>NZ_JAAOJA010000001.1 GCF_013184545.1 Pseudomonas tumuqii
CGCGAACTCGACTTCGACCCGGCCAAGGTCAACCCGAATGGCTCGGGCATTTCCCTCGGCCACCCGGTCGGTGCCACCGGGGCGATCATTGTCACCAAGGCCATCCACGAACTGCATCGTACCCAGGGCCGTTATGCCCTGGTGACCATGTGCATCGGCGGCGGCCAGGGCATTGCCGCGATCTTCGAGCGCGTTTGAGCAGGCGGGAGACGATCATGAACGACGAGATTATCGGTGTCATTGGCGGCGGCATCATGGGTAGCGGTATTGCCCAGGTGTGTGCCCTTGCAGGGCTGTCCGTCGCGCTGGTGGATATATCCGAAGCCGCCCTGGTCAAGGCGCTGGCGAGCATTGATCGCAGCCTCGGACGGCAAGTGGACAAGGGCACGTTGACGCAACAGCAGCGCGTTGCCGCGCTGGGACGCATCAGCACCAGTAGCGACTATGCCAGCCTGAGCGACGCCGGCCTGGTGATCGAGGCGGCCAGCGAGAACCTGGACCTGAAGCTGCGCATCCTCAAGCAGATTAGTGAGCGGGTCAGCGCCGAGGCCATCATCGCCAGCAATACCTCGTCGTTGTCGATCAGTCAGTTGGCCGCCCAGGTGCAGCGTCCCGAGCGCTTCATCGGCCTGCATTTCTTCAACCCGGTACCGCTGATGACGCTGGTGGAAGTGATTCGCGGGCTGGCAACCGCCGAGGCTATCCATGCCCGCACCCTGGCGTTCGCCGAGCGCATTGGCAAGACCGCGATTAGCGCGGGCAACCGCCCGGGCTTCGTGGTCAACCGGATTCTGGGGCCGATGCTCAACGAAGCCATCTTCACCCTGCAGGAAGGCCTGGCCACTGCCGAGGATATCGACACCGGCATGCAGTTGGGTTGCGGTCAGCCCATGGGGCCGCTGGCGCTGGCTGATCTGATTGGTCTGGATACCCTGCTGGCGATTCTGGAGTCCTTCCAGCAGGGTTTCGGTGATCCCAAATACCGCCCGGCCCCCCTGCTCAGGGAGCTGGTGGCAGCCGGTCGCCTCGGGCGCAAGAGCGGTCATGGTTTTTATCGCTATGACTGACCAGGCGAAGCCAGGGATGGGGCCGCGCTGGCGTTTTCCGGAAGTCATGTCGGCATGAATACCAAGCGATCGTGCCCTGACGAATCAGGGGCAGCGCTCTCGCGCCTCGAGCAGATCCGCGGCAAGGCGCTTGAGTTGTTCGCCGAGCGGGGTTTTGCCGAGGTGGGCATGCGTGAGCTGGCCCTGCATCTGGGGATTGGCACGGGCTCGGTGTACCACCATTTCCAGAGCAAGGAACAACTGCTGTTCGAGCTGATCGAGGAACTCTATGAGGACCTGCTCGATGCGGTCCTGCTCACCGACCATGGTGCCGCCCACGGCCGCCTGCAGGCGCTGCTACGGGCACATATCGCCTTGCACGAGCACCGCGGTCTGCATTTCCTGATGGCCGAGCGGGAGTATCGCTGCCTCTCGCCGCAGCACCAGAGTCAGATCCAGCAGCTGCGCAGGCGCTATGAGGAGACGCTCCTGGCGCGCTTGCTGGAGGCCGGCGCTACAGGCCCGCTGCCGGTGCTCAAGGCGACCGTGCAAGCTGTCGGCACCTGGCTCAACAACCTGCCGGCCTGGCTGGATCAGGCTGGTTTGTCCTCGACGCAGCGGCAGGAGGTGATCGGCGGGATCGTCCTCGGCTCGCTGTCCGGCGTTCTCAAGCAGCCGCCAGCGGCTGCAGATAGCGCAACCGTAGTTACGTCGCGCGTCCCTGGTGCAAGCCCGCGCGGCTGACCTTTCTATTAATCGGGGCATGCGCAATGCCCGCACACTGTCTGAGTAATTCAATCATGTCTGACTACCAAGCTCCCCTGCGCGATATGCGTTTCGTGCTCAACGAAGTGTTCGAAGTCTCCAAGCTGTGGGCACAACTGCCGGCCTTGGCCGAAGTGGTGGACGAAGACACCGCAGCGGCCATTCTCGAAGAGGCCGGCAAGGTCACCGCGGGTAGCATCGCCCCGCTGAACCGTAGCGGCGACGAAGAAGGCTGCGCCTGGGAAAGCGGCGCGGTGAAGACCCCGGCCGGTTTTCCGGCGGCTTATAAGACCTACGCCGAAGGCGGCTGGGTCGGGGTCGGCGGCGACCCGCAGTTCGGCGGCATGGGCATGCCCAAGGCGATCTCGGCCCAAGTCGAGGAAATGGTCAACTCGGCCAACCTGTCGTTCGGCCTCTACCCGATGCTGACCGCCGGTGCCTGCCTGTCGCTCAACGCCCACGCCAGCGAAGAGCTGAAGGAAAAGTACCTGCCAAACATGTATGCCGGCACTTGGGCCGGTTCCATGTGCCTGACCGAACCGCATGCCGGCACCGACTTAGGCATCATCCGCACCAAGGCCGAGCCGCAGGCTGACGGCAGCTTCAAGGTCAGCGGCACCAAGATCTTTATCACCGGCGGCGAACACGACCTCACCGAGAACATCATTCATCTGGTGCTGGCCAAGCTGCCGGATGCCCCGGAGGGCCCGAAAGGTATCTCGCTGTTCCTGGTACCGAAGTTCATGGTCAACGCCGACGGCAGCCTTGGCGAGCGCAACTCGCTGTCCTGCGGCTCAATCGAGCACAAGATGGGCATCAAGGCCTCGGCCACCTGCGTGATGAACTTCGACGGTGCCAGCGGCTGGATCGTCGATGCGCCGAACAAGGGTCTCGCCGCCATGTTCACCATGATGAACTACGAGCGCCTGGGCGTCGGCATCCAGGGCCTGGCCCTGGGCGAGCGCTCCTACCAGAACGCCGTCGAGTACGCCCGCGAGCGCATCCAGAGCCGCGCGCCGACCGGCCCGCAGGCCAAGGACAAGGTCGCCGACCCGATCATCGTGCATCCCGACGTACGCCGCATGCTGCTGACCATGAAGGCGCTCAACGAGGGCGGGCGCGCCTTCTTCAGCTATGTGGCCATGCAGTTGGACACCGCCAAGTTCAGCGAAGATGCTGCCACCCGTAAGCGTGCGGAAGAGCTGGTGGCCCTGCTGACCCCAGTGGCCAAGGCCTTCCTCACCGACATGGCGCTGGAAACCACCGTGCATGGCCAGCAGATCTTCGGCGGCCACGGCTTCATCCGCGAATGGGGCCAGGAGCAGCTGATCCGCGACTGCCGCATCACCCAGATCTACGAAGGTACCAACGGCATTCAGGCGCTCGATCTGGTCGGCCGTAAAGTGGTCGGCAGCGGCGGTGCGTTCTACAAGCACTTCGCCGAAGAGATCAAAGCCTTTACCGATTCGGCCGACAGCAACCTGGCTGAGTTCGTCACTCCGTTGAAGGAAGCCATCGGCAACCTGGAACTGATGACCGCCGATCTGCTGGAGCGGGCCAAGGCCAACCCCAACGAAGTCGGCGCCGCCTCGGTGGAGTACCTGCAGGTATTCGGCTACACCGCCTACGCCTATATGTGGGCACTGATGGCGCGCACCGCCCTGGCCAAACAAGATCAGGACGAGTTCTACGTCAGCAAGCTGGGCACCGCGCGCTTCTTCTTCGCCCGCATCCTGCCGCGCATCCACTCCCTGACCGCTTCGGTCAAGGCGGGTAGCGAGAGCCTGTATCTGCTCGACGCCGCGCAGTTCTGATCGTCCCATGCCCAGGCTCCCAAGCCTGGGCAAACTCCGGATCGCGGTATGCCTGCCGTTGTACGTACTGCGCGCCGATCCGTCACTCAAACGCTCAATAAGAACCAGGTAGACCTGAATTGCCCCAGATATCGTAGACGTTTCCACGCCTCAACTGGACCTTGCTAAGCCTGCGGGCAGTCCGCTTTTGGCCGTTTCATGCCTGTGTGAACCGGCAGCGTTGGGTCGACTCCGGCCTGTCACGACCGGCAGCTGCCTACCTCCTGCGCAGCATCACCTAGTGCCTGGATCTCAGCGAGCTGCGCTTCCTCCCGTCGACGTCTAGCGGATCGGTACAGCGGTGCGCACCAATCAAGTCCAATGCAACGTGTCGTTGGCGCTAAGGCAAATTGGCGAAGGCACAGTTTGGTGGCCCTAGAGATCCCAGCGGGAGAGAAGGGCACTACCGCTAGATATTTGCAGAGAGTTTAGCTGCCCAGCCCCTCCCTCAACGGGGAGCAGAACGGGGAGCAGATTCCCTAGAAACGAAAAAGCCCACCTTGCGGTGGGCCTAAGTCGTTGTTTTATATGGTGCCGGCACCAAGAGTCGAACTCGGGACCTACTGATTACAAGTCAGTTGCTCTACCAGCTGAGCTATACCGGCATTTCAGGGGCGCCATTATATCCATTCATCTGGCCGAGTAAAGTCGTCTGCGCATTGTTTATTCTGATTATTTTCAAGCCTTTGCCAACCTGCCGTCGGCAAGGCGTGACCGGCGTTCTCGGGCCTGTCTTTTAGAGGGCAGTGGTCGTTCTCGAGAAAGCTTGCGGCACTTTCTTTTTCCCCATCTATGTAGGTCATGCGTCCTGTGGTGAAGGCAGGTTGCAGGCCGTCCTGCAGCCCAAAAGCATGGCGTCGGGAAGCACAGTTCGCGCCGCTGTCCGATGTGGGCGCAGGGCCGATAAGTGCTGCTAATCGGGTTGATTATTGCGGGTCTGGCGATTAGCTGCGAAATCCTTATGCACAAGCGGGTGTCATTTGGCGAGAGTACAGGTTCATTTTGTGAGGTGTTTCTCGGTTTTTTATAAGTGTATGTTTTTATTGATTTTTACATGCTGTTCAAAAAACGAGCAGGCACCGCCAGGGTCGATGGCAGAGCCGTCAGGGGAATCTGCTCAGAATCTATCAACACAGTTATCCACAGATAATGTGGGCAACTTGGGTGAGCTCAGCGGCGTTCGGCGAGCAGCAGCAGGTTGCGTGGGGTGAGCTGGCGCGGGCAGAAGCAGCCGAGGCGCACGCTGAAGCCTTGATCTTGCAGGTAGAGCGCGCGGTCGAGTAGCAGCCAGAGTTCCAGGGGGCGGCGGAACAGGCCGCGCAGCAGTTCCAGGTTGCGCACCTGGGCCAGTCGTTGCCAGCCTTGGTTTTGCAGGTGTTGCCAGTCTCTTGACGGGTCTGGTGCGGGCAGTTGTTTCAGGGCGGCGAGGTCTGTGCAGTAGTCGGCGAACTCTTTCGCCAGCCAGGCCGTCGGCAGGGAGGGCGTGGGCAGGTACTGGTCGATGCCGCGCAGTTCGCGTTGCAGCACGTCGAACGCCAGGCGCCAGGCCATGGAGCGATCGCGTTGGCGGCGGACTCTGGCGCCGGCGGTGACGGTCTCGTTGAGTGGCAGGGCCAGGTCATCCAGCGAGAGGCGCAAGGCCGATGCCTGGGCGGCAGCGGAGAGCGCCTGGTAATCGGGGCTGGCGATGCGGTTGTAGCAGCACGGCGCTATGGCCAATTGCGTGCAGCCGGCCGCGCTGGCGAGTTGCATCAGGCGCACATGCAGATCGCCGCAGGCGTGCAGGGCGACCGGGGTGTGCTCACGGTCGAGTTGCGCGCCGGCATCGGCGCCGAGTACGTCCTGCTGCAGATGCCTGGCGTTGAGGTGCAGGCGCTGGCTGAGCAGTTGCCCGCTGTGGACCAGCTCTGGGTTGTGTTCCAGGCAGGTCAGGGGGCGCCCGTCATGCGCCAGCATGCGGCCGAGATGGCCTTTGCCAGCGCACCAGTCGAGCCAGTGTCGGGCGGGTTGGTGAAACTGCAGGCAGCCGGCGAAGGCCTGGATCTGTTGCCATTTGCGCCCCGGCACGTCGACCGAGAAACGCGCCGGCAGTGGTGGCAAGGGCTGTGGCGCGAATGCGCCGATTCGGCTCAGGGCGCTCGCTTGCGCGGCGAGCCCGGCAAAGGGTGCGGGTGCATCGAGCAGGTGCGGTTGGTTGTGGCTGGCCTCGGCCTGTTCCAGACTGCGCGATCTGAGCCAGCCGGCGAGTTGCGGGTGCTGGCTTTCCCACGGCAGTTGCCGCTGGGTGAATGGCCGCGGTTGCCAGAGCGCCTGGTGCTGCAGCAGAAAGGCATCCAGCGCCTGGAAGCGCTGGAGCAGGCGGTCGCCGCTGAGAGGGGAATCGTTCATGGTGGTGTCGTCAAGCCCGGCTGGGGCCGCGAGTGCCCCGTCGCGTCAGCGGCCCTGGCAGGCGTCGACCCTTAGCCAGAGTTCCAGCAGCTTGAAGCCGCGCACCAGCAGGAAGGCGATCAGCAGGTAGAACATGCCGGCGGCGAAGAAGATTTCCACCGGCAGGTAGGTGCGGGCGATGATGGTTCGCGCCATGCCGGTCAGCTCCAGCAGGGTCACGGTGCTGGCCAGGGAGCTGGCCTTGAGCATCAGGATCACTTCGTTGCTGTAGGCGGGCAGGCCGATGCGCGCGGCGCGCGGCAGGACTATATAGAACATGGTCTGCCAGCGGGCCATGCCCAGTGCGCGTGCCGCTTCCACTTCGCCCGGCGGCACGGCCTGGATCGCGCCACGGAGGATCTCGGCGATATAGGCGGCGGTGTGCAGGGTCATGGTCAGGATGGCGCACCAGTATGGGTCGCGCAGGTAGGGCCAGAGCGGCCCTTGGCGCACGGCGTCGAACTGGGCCAGGCCGTAATAGACCAGGAACAGCTGCACCAGCAGCGGGGTGCCGCGGAAGAAGAAGATGTAGCCGTAGGGCACGGCGCGGACGAACCAGTGCTTGGAGGCGCGGGCGATGCCCATGGGTATCGCCAGGATCAGGCCGGCGACTACCGCGATGGCGACCAGTTCCAGGGTCAGCGCGGCGCCTTCGGCCAGGCGCGGCAACCACTTGATGATGACTTCCCAGTTCATGAGGTGCTCCTGATGAAGCCACGGCCGGCGCGCTGTTCAAGGAAGTGCAGGCCGATCATGGCGAGCACGGTGAGGCTCAGGTAGATAAAGGCCGCCACCAGGAAGAAGGTGAAGGGTTCTTTGCTCGAGGTCACGGCGATCTGCGAGCGGCGCATGATTTCTTCCAGGCCGATCACCGACACCAGGGCAGTGTCCTTCATCAGGATCATGAACAGGTTGCCCAGGCCGGGCAGGGCGATGCGCCACATCTGCGGCAGGATCAGGCGCCAGAAGATCCGTGGTACGGACAGGCCCAGCGCCTGGCCGGCTTCACGATGACCCTTGGGGATGGCGAGGATGGCGCCCCGGAACACTTCGGTGGCATAGGCGCCAAAGCAGATGCCCAGGGCGATGGTGCCGGCGGCGAACGCGCTCAGTTCGAGGCTCTCGATGCCCAGCGTGTCGGCCAGATTGCGCATCAGCTGCACGGTGCCGAAGTAGATCAGCAACACCCAGAGCAGTTCGGGAATGCCGCGCACTATGGTCGAATAGGTGCCGCCCAGCCATTGCAGCGGCTTGTACGGCGAGGTTTTGGCCAAAGCCCCGAGCAGGCCGAGCACCAGACCCAGCAAGAGCGCACTGAGCGCCAGCTTGATGGTCATCAAGGTGCCGGCGGCAAGGGCCGGGCCGAATCCGTAGAGATCGAAAGTCATGGGGGCGCTCACAAGCCTGCGTCGCCCGTTGGGCGACGCAGTGCCGGCTGCTTAGTAGATGCTGAAGGGGAAGTACTTGTCGTTGATCTTCTTGTAGGTGCCGTCTTCGATGATGGCCTGCAGCGCGGCATTCAGCTTCTCGCGCAGCGGGTCGCCCTTGCGCACGGCGATACCGATCTTGTCGTTGTCGAATACCGGCTCGCCCTTGAACTCGAAGCCTTTGCCGGCATCGCTCTTGAGCCATTCCCAGTTGACGAAGGTGTCCGCCAGCACGCCGTCGAGGCGGCCCGAGGACAGGTCGAGGTAGGCGTTTTCCTGGGTGTCGTAGAGCTTGATGTCGACCACGCCGTCCAGGTTGTCTTCCAGCCAGGTGCCGGCGATGGTGGCACGCTGGGCGCCGATCACCTTGCCTTTGAGGCTGGCCTTGTCGGATTTGAAATCACTGTCTTTCGGCGCGATGAACTGCAGTTTGTTGGTGTAGTAGGGCTCGGTGAAGTCGACGGCCGCCTTGCGTTCCTCGGTGATCGACATCGAGGCCACCAGGAAGTCGAACTTCTTGGCATTGAGGGCCGGGATGATGCCGTCCCAGTCGGAGGTGACCACTTCGCACTCGGCTTTCATCTTGGCGCACAGGGCCTGGCCGATTTCGACGTCGAAACCGCCGACCTGGCCGCTGGCGTCGATCAGGTTGAACGGCGGATAGGCGCCTTCGGTGCCCATCTTGAGTTTGTCAGCAGCGATGGCGCTGGTGCCGAAAGCCAGGGTGGCGGCTGCGGCCAGCAGGATCTTCTTGTAATTCAGCATGCGAGAGTTGCTCCGTGTTTAGCGATTGCTGGACATGAATTGTTTGCAGCGCGCCGAGCTCGGGTTGTCGAACACCTGCTCGGGCGAGCCTTGTTCTTCCACCAGGCCCTGATGGAGGAACACCACTTCACTGGACACCTGACGGGCGAAGCCCATCTCGTGGGTAACCAGCAGCATGGTGCGGCCTTCATCGGCGAGCGCGCGGATCACATTAAGCACTTCTTGTACCATCTCCGGGTCGAGAGCCGAAGTAGGCTCATCGAACAGGATCACTTTCGGCTGCATGGCCAGGGTGCGAGCAATCGCCGCACGCTGCTGCTGGCCGCCAGACAGCTGGTTGGGGTAGACATGGCGCTTGTCGGAGATGCCGACCTTGGCCAGCAGCGCCTCGGCCCGCTCGATGGCCTCGGCCTTGCTCAGGCCGAGCACCCGGCGCGGCGCCTCGATGATGTTATCGAGCACGCTCATGTGCGGCCACAGGTTGAAATTCTGAAACACGAAGCCCAGTTCGCTGCGCAGGCGGTTGATCTGCTTGCCATCGGCAGCGACCAGGTCGCCGTGCTTGCCGGGCTTGAGCTTGAGTTCCTCGCCGGCGACGATGATCTGCCCCTGGTTGGGGTTTTCCAGCAGATTGATGCAGCGCAGGAAGGTCGACTTGCCGGAACCGGACGAGCCGAGAATCGAGATCACGTCGCCATCGCGAGCGGTGAGGGAGATGCCTTTGAGCACCTCGAGGTCGCCATAGCGTTTGTGCAGATTACGGATTTCCAGCGCGGGCGTGGCCTCGGCCATGGGGTGTCCTCTTCTTGTTCGGATGCGCTCCGGCTATAGCTTGGCCTTCCTGGCGAGCCGTCAAGCTAGCATAGCGTTTCGCCAGCCGCCAAGCCGTTTGGTGTGCGTGCAGGGCCTGGTGTGTCGCGGGTGTCGCCTGGCTGCTGCTGACTGTCGCGCAGACGCAAAATGGTCCGGGTGTTTAGCCCTGCCGTCGAGAGACTTTGCCAGGCGAAAGGTGTTTCTGGGTCGGCCCGGCGGCAATCCGTTCGGCGCGAAGCGACAGCCCGCCAGCTTTTGTGCCGCACCGATGAACCATGGGCACTGCCTGCGGCAAGTGACGCCCTAACCCGCGATGCCAACCCTGCGCGCAGCGCTGCGGTTGATGGCCGAGATGGTCGCAACAATCGCGTCCGCAACACCCAAGGTCCCGTCCAGATGCCACAAAATCGCAGGCAATAAAAAACCCCAAGGAAGGCATCTTCGCTTGGGGTTTCTCGGTATTAGTGGTGCCCAGGGACGGAATCGAACCGCCGACACGGGGATTTTCAATCCCCTGCTCTACCGACTGAGCTACCTGGGCCAACGGGGCGCTATTAGACGGATTTGCAGGGTGGGTGTCAAGCGTGAGTTTTAAAAATATTTAGTTATTACGGGCGCTTAGGTTCGGATGGCGGGAGAAGGGCGGTGGTGCTGGGTAGCCCGGATGCAATCCGGGGGAGATTTTTCAGGTGCCGGGTTTTCCCGGATTACGTCTGCGGCTAATCCAGTCTACAAACCGTGGGAGGGGCTTCAGCGGCGAACTTCCAGCAGCGGCTGAAGCCTCTCCCGCATTGGCTTACTCGCTGGGCGGCACGTAGCCTTCGGCCTGGGCGTAGTCCTCGCCGGAGAGGAACTTGTCCATCTCGGCCTGGAGGAATTTGCGGTCCTCGGCGTTCATCATGTTCAGGCGGCGTTCGTTGATCAGCAGGGTCTGGTGCTTCTGCCATTCGTCCCAGGCTTGCTTGGAGACGTTGTTGTAGATGTCTTCGCCTTTGGCGCCCGGATAGGGTGGGCGGTCGAGGCCGGGCAGTTCTTGCTTGTGCTTGCGGCACATTACGGTGCGGGTCATGGCTGCTCTCCAGGGTTCTGTTCGGTCGCGAGTGCGTCGGCCGCGCGCTTCAGCAGTTGCTTCACCGGGGCGGCAAGGCCCAGGCGCGGCGGGGTGGCGAGGTTATACCAGAGCCAGTCGGCCTCGGCCACGGCCGATGGCGCGGCTTCGACGCGGATCAGCCAGGGTTCGATGGCCAGCTGGAAGTGGCTGAAGGTGTGGCTCAGCCCGGCCAGTTCGCGGCGCTCGCCCAGGTGCAGGGCGTGGCGGTTGGCGAGCAGCTCGAGACTGGGCAGGTCGTCCAGTTCCGGCAGGCTCCACAAGCCGCCCCAGAGGCCGCTGGAAGGCCGACGGTAGAGCAGAACCTCGCCAGCCCGGCTGGTCAGGATCGGCATCAGGGTGCGTCTCTGCGGCAGCGCCTTTCGCGGTTTGGCGATCGGGTAGCGAATCTCCAGGCCGAGCAGGTGGGCCTGGCAGCCGCTTTGCAGCGGGCAGAGCAGGCAGCTGGGCTTGCTGCGGGTGCAGAGGGTGGCGCCGAGATCCATCATCGCCTGGGTGTAATGATTGACCCGCGCGTGCGGGGTCAGGCGCTCGGCGACGTCCCAGAGTTGCTTGGCGACTTTCGGCTCGCCCGGGTAGCCCTCCTGGGCCACGTAGCGCGCCAGCACCCGTTTGACGTTGCCGTCGAGAATCGGCGCGCGCAGGCCCATGCTCAGGCTGGCGATGGCGCCCGCGGTGGAGCGGCCGATGCCGGGTAGTTCGGTCAGTTGCTCGACGTCGCGGGGGAACTCGCCGCCGTGCTCGGCCATGACGATCTGCGCGGCCTTCTGCAGGTTGCGGGCGCGGGTGTAGTAGCCGAGGCCGGTCCACAGGTGCAGCACTTCGTCTTCCGGCGCTTCGGCCAGGTCCTTTACCATCGGCAGCGCGGCCATGAAGCGGTCGAAGTAGCCGAGCACGGTGCTGACCTGGGTCTGCTGCAGCATGATTTCCGAGACCCAGACCCGGTAGGGGCTGATGCCCTGCTGCCAGGGCAGATCCTTGCGCCCGTGCTGGTCGTACCAGTCGAGCACGCTGCTTGCGAACTGCTCGGGGCTCATTGCTTGAACAGGCCCTTGAGGGCGTCTTTCAGTTCGGGGCTGACCTTGTCGCCGAGCTTTTCTTCGATCTTTTCGTTGAGCTTGTTGCCGGCCAGCTTGGCGGCGACCTTGCCCATGCCATCCTGATCCAGGCGGCAGGTCCTGCCGCCCATTTCCAGCGGGCCGCGGCAGCGCAGCGGCCAGGCGATGCCGATATAGCGCTCGTTGACCTGGCAGGCCGGGTCGGGCATTTCGCGCTGGTCGCCGATCAGGGTGATGCCGACACGATAGTCGAGGCCGAGGACGCGCAGATCCACGTCGCCATCGCCGCCGACTGTGAGGCCGGGGACGCTGGCCTTGAGGTCCGGGTTGTGGGCCACGCCATTGAGGAAGGTCAGGTTGCCCTGCAGGGTCTCGAAGGGGGTGTCCTTGGCGCGCGGCTCGCCGCTCAGGGCCTTGCGGTTGAGTGCGGCAATGCCGCGGCAGAGTTGTTGCTCGAGGTTGGCACCGATCAGCACGCCATCATTGAGGGCGAAGTTGGCCGTGCCGTTGAGGCCGTCGACCCAGGCCTTCTGGCTGTTGCCGCTGGTGCTCAGGTTGGCTTGCAGGTCGAGCAGGCCGGTGACCGGCGAGGGCTGCTGCTCGCTCTTGAGGAAGGGTTCTACGCTGATCCGCTGCAGGCGCTTTTGCAGGCTCAGCAGTGGAGTGGCCGGGCGCACGTCGACCGTCGCCTTGAGGTCGAAATCGCCGCTGCCGAGCTTGCCGCGCATTTCTTCCAGGGTCAGCAGGCCGGCCCGGCTCTTGGCCTTGAGGTTGAAGGCGCTGATGGCTTGCTTTTGGTAAGTCAGCTGGTCGAGGCCCAGCGCCAGTTGCAGGTCGAGGCTGCGCAGGCGCTCGACCGGCAGCACCGTGGTGGCGCTCCAGGCGTGCTGGGTGGGCGCCTTGGGCAGCGGCGTGCTGCCACTCTGGCCGGCGCTGGCGACGCTTTGCTTGACCTCGGCCTGGCGCGCGGCGCCGGCATCCTGGCTGTCCTTGCTGGGCTTCGGCAGGTAGCGGTCGAGATCCAGGCTGTCGCCCTTGAGCTCCACGCGCAGGGCCTGCTTGGCGAAGTCGGCGATGCCGATCTGGCCGCTGAAGCTGCTGTCGTCGAGCTTCAGCTTCAGCTCTTCCATGGTCAGGCTGGTCGAGCTGCCGCTGAGGCGGCTGACCAGCTCGAACTGGCCGAGGGCCTTGTCATCGTTCAGCGGCGGCAGTTTCTGGCCGATGGTGGCGAGGAATTCGCGCAGGTTGACCGGCGCGATGGACAGGCCACCAGTCAGTTTCGGCTCGCTATCCAGGTCGCGGATTTTCACTTCGCCGAGGACACGCAGCTGGTTGGCCGAGAGTTTCAGGCCGTTCCATTCGGCGATCTGGGCGGCCAGGTCGGCCAGCAGTTGGCCTTGCAGGGAGTAGGTCAGGGTCTGTCCGTCGAAGGGCTCGCCGGAGGCTTCGCCGGAAATCTTGGCGTCTTCCAGTTGGTAGCGCTTGAGCGCACGGTCGAAGCGCAGCTCGCCTTGCAGTTCGCTGCGCGCCCGCACGACCGGCTGATTGGTGCCGAAGAAGGCACTGAGTTTGACCGGAATGGCTGCCCCTTCGCGGATCGCCCCGGTGGTCAGCTGAATGCTTTCGGCGCTGAATTGCTGGCCTTTCTGCGCGTCGTGGTAATCGATGCGCGCGCTGTTGACGATCAGGCTGTCGATATCCAGCTTGATCGGCTCGGCGCCTGACGGCGTGCTCGCGGGCTGCTCGTCTGCGGCTGGTGCAGGCGCTGCGCCGGCGACTGTGTTCACGGCCGCGGCGGGTTGTGGCGGGCGGCCGACATCTTCCCAGTTGCCGCGGCCTTTTTCGTCGCGCTGCAGGTTCAGGTTGAGGCCGTCGACGCGGATGTCGCTCATCTGTATTTCGCGGCGCAGCAGCGGCAGCACGCGCACCGACAGGCCGAGCAGGCGCAGGTCGGCAAAGGGCTGGTCGGGAGTGGTGGCGCTGGCCAGGGTGGCGTCGGTCAGCTCAAGGCCGAGCCAGGGAAACAGGCTCCAGCCGATGTCACCATTGAGGGTCAGTTCCAGGTTGGCCTTGTCGCGGGCCAGCTGGCGAATTTCGTCTTTGTAGTCGTTGGGATCGAACAGGTGGGTGAGGGCAAAGCCCAGGGCCACCAGGATCAGCAACAGCCCGAGAAAAAACAGACCCAGGATTTTGCCGAGCGCTTTCATGGACGATTCCTTGTTTCGGATAACTTGAATTGAGTCGGCGAGTATAGCGCCGACCGCTGCAATAGGCAGGCCGGCGAAAGTCCGGGTTGTGTGCTGATTTTGCAAGCGGCTTTTACAGCGCTAGCAGCCTGTCGGACTTGACCGTCCGTAGCGAGGGAAAGTCCGTGGTCCGACATCTCGGGTTGAGGCAGTTTTTGTGCGCTTTTGAGGCGAATAGTCGCTCTATTTAACGAAAAAGCGCGCAGAAAATGACCAATCCCGGCTTTTCCGCAGCAGGGCAGTGTTAAGTCCGACAGGCTGCTAGGGCCACGCGTTCGGCGATCGCCAGGCTGGCGGTCAGTCCGGGCGACTCGATGCCGAACAGATTGATCAGGCCCGGCAGGCCGTGATCGCTTGCGGTTTGGATAAGGAAGTCGGCGGCGGGTTCCCCGGGGCCGGCGAGTTTCGGCCGGATGCCGCAGTAGCCGGGCACCAGGCGCGTGCTGTCGAGCTGCGGAAAATAGCGGCGGATTGCCTTGGCAAAGGGTTCGCGCAGCTGTTCGTCGACCCGGTAATCGATCTGTTGCAGATACTCGGCGTCCGGGCCAAAGCGCAGCTGGCCGCCGAGGTCGAGGGTGGCGTGGATGCCCAGGCCCGCGGTGTTGGCCTCCGGCAGCGGATAGATCAGGTGCTGGAAGGGCGCGCGGCCGCTGTAGCCGAAGTAGCGACCGCGGCACAGGTGCAAAGCCGGGATCTGCGCGGCAGGCAGGCCGGCGGTGCGCTGCGCCAGTTGCTGGGCGAACAGGCCGCCGGCATTGATCACCCGCTGCGCCTTGAGCTGGAAGGCTTCGCCGGCGCTGCGGCCGGTGACGAGCCAGCCGTCAGGGCCGGGTTCGAGCTGGTCGACGCGGGTTTGCAGGACCAGTTGGGCACCCTGATTCTCGGCGGCGGCGAGCAGTGATTGCAGGTAGGCATGGCTGTCGATGATTCCGGTGCTCGGCGACAGCAGCGCCGCGACGCCGCGCACGGCGGGCTCCAGTTCGGCGAGCAGGGATTGCTCGATAGCTTGCAGGTCATGCACGCCGCAGGCTTGGGCATTGGTGGCCAGCGCCTCCAGCTTGCCACGTTCGGCCGCGCTGACCGCCACCAGCAGCTTGCCGATCCGCCGGTGCGCCACCTGATGCTGGGCGCACCAGGCATACAGGCGCTCGCGGCCTTCCAGGCACAGCTCGGCTTTCAGCGAACCGGGAGCGTAGTAGAGGCCGGCGTGGATCACCTCGGAGTTGCGGCTGGAGGTGTGGCTGCCGATCAGCGCTTCCGCCTCGACGATCAGGCAGCTCTGCTGCGCGCTGGCCAGGCGCGCGGCGCAGGCCAGGCCGAGGGCGCCGGCGCCGATGATCAGGGTGTCGATGCTGTCCATGGTGGGTGCGGTGTTTGGTTTCGGCGGGTTTGGCTGCCGAGCATAGCAAGATCTGCGAGCTGGCTGGCTTGCACATGCAGCGCTTTTGGGGGGGGCGGCGTTCAACCGCTAACAGCGGCATGCGCTGCTAACTCAACCTGCTATCGAGCTTTAACCGCGAAGCTGTATGCCCCGTTCGATTGTCTCGCGGCTAAAGCCCCTCCCACAAAGCGCTCGTCAGCGTACGCCGATGCGGCGACCTGCCTCGATCAGGGTGGGAGGGGCTTTAGCCGCGAAATCCGCGGGCATATGGGTGGCGCCTACTGCAGGCGATGACGGTCGTGGAGAAAGCTCAGCACCGCGCGGCGGCAGCGGTTGTACTCGTGGTCGTCGGCCAGGGCGATGCGGTCGCGCGGGCGCGGCAGGTCCACGGTGAGGATTTCGCCGATGGTGGCGGAGGGGCCGTTGGTCATCATCACGATGCGGTCGGAGAGCAGCACCGCCTCGTCGACATCGTGGGTGATCATCATCATGGTGTTGCCCAGGTCCGTCTGGATGCGCATCACCTCGTTCTGCAGGTGGGCGCGGGTGAGGGCGTCGAGGGCGCCGAAGGGTTCGTCGAGCAGCAGCACCTTGGGCTTCATCGCCAGGGCGCGGGCGATGCCGACGCGCTGCTTCATGCCGCCGGAAATCTCCTGGGGGTACTTGTGCAGGGCGTGGCCCATGCTCACCAGCTTGAGGTTGTGCTCGATCCACTCGCGGCGCCCGCTCTTGCTCATGCTGCGCTTGAACACCTTGTTGACCGCCACTTCGACGTTTTCGAACACCGTCAGCCAGGGCAGCAGCGAGTGGTTCTGGAACACCATGCCGCGGTCCGGGCCGGGGCCGCTGACTTCCTTGCCGTCGAGGATGACCACGCCGAGGCTGGGGTCGAGCAGGCCAGCGACGATGTTCAGCACCGTCGATTTGCCGCAGCCGGAGTGGCCGATGATCGAGATGAATTCGCCCTTGTCGATGCGCAGGTTGATGTTCTTCAGCACCTGGGAGGCCAGGTCGTCGCGCACGAAGCTTTTGTCCAGTTGTTCGATGGAGAGGTAGCTCATGTCCGAATCCTCAGGCGGCGGGAATGCCGCGGGTGATGCGCCGGCCGGCGAAGGCCACCAGGCGGTCGAGGAAGAAACCAACCACGCCGATATAGACGAGGGCGAGAATGATGTCGCTGATGCGCGAGGCGTTCCAGGCGTCCCAGATGAAGAAGCCGATGCCGACCCCGCCGATGAGCATTTCCGCGGCGATGATCGCCAGCCAGGACAGGCCGACACCGATGCGCAGGCCGGTGAAGATATAGGGCGCGGCGGCCGGCAGCATGATGATGTGAAAGTACTCCCAGGCATTCAGCTGGATCACCTGGGCGACGTTGCGGTAGTCCTGGGGAATATTGCGGATGCCCACCGAGGTGTTGATGATGATCGGCCAGATCGCGGTGATGAAGATCACGAAGATCGCCGACGGGTGGCTGTCCTGGAAGCCGGCCAGGGACAGTGGCAGCCAGGCCAGCGGCGGCACGGTGCGCAGCACCTGGAACAGCGGGTCGAGACCGCGCATGGCCCAGTCCGACTGGCCGATCAGCACGCCGAGGGCGACCCCCGCCGCCACCGCCAGCAGATAACCCACCGCGACCCGCTTGAGACTGGCCAGCAGTTGCCAGGCCAGGCCGACGTCATTGCCGCCGTTGTCGTAGAAGGGATCGACGATCAGCTCCCAGGTCTCGCTGAGCACCTGGGAGGGTGGCGGCAGGGCGGCGCCGGCACCCGAACAGAGCATCTCCCAGAGCAGGCCCAGGGCCAGCAGGACCACCAGCGGCGGCAGCAGATCCTGCAGCAGGGTTTGCTGCAGGCGCGTGGCGCTTTTGCTCAGCCAGGACGGCGCGGCGCTCGGGGCCGGCGTGGCGACGGGTGGCTGGAGTTTGACGTTGGCGTTCATGGGTTGTCTCCTCGCAGGCGGTGCATGGCGATCAGGCCATGGCCTTGATGGTCAGGCTGTCCAGGTAGGCTTGCGGGTTTTCGGGGTCGAACACCTTGCCGTCGAAGAAGGTCTCGACGCCGCGCGAAGTCGAGGTGGGGATCTGCTCGGCCGGCAGGTTCAGGGCGGCGGCTGCGGCGCGCCAGATATCCTCGCGGTTGACCTGGGCGATCAGCGCCTGGCTGTCGAAACCGGTCGGCAGATAGCCCCAGCGCTTGTTCTCGGTAAGGAACCAGAGGTCGTGGCTCTGGAACGGGTAGGAGGCGAAGTCGTCCCAGTAGCGCATCTGCTCGGGATGGTTCTCCACCACCTTGCCGGTGCCATAGGCGAAGTTGCCCTTCATGCGGTCGACGATGTCGGCGTAAGGCGCGCCGATCCAGCGCCGCTGCGAGCAGATCTTCGCCACTTCTTCCTTGTTTTCCGGCTTCTCGCAGAACATCTGCGCTTCCATGATCGCCATGGTCAGGGCCTTGGCCGCGTTGGGGTTGGCGGCGATGTAATCGCTGCGCAGGGCGAAGGATTTTTCCGGGTGGTTGTGCCACAGCTCGCCGGTGGTGTTGGCCGTGTAGCCGATCTTCTGGTTGATCAGCTGGGCGTTCCACGGCTCGCACACGCAGAAGGTGTCCATGCTGCCGACCTTCATGTTGGCGACCATCTGCGCCGGCGGCACGGTGATGGTGCTGATGTCGTTGTTCGGGTCGATGCCGCCGGCGGCCAGCCAGTAGCGCATCCACAGGTCGTGGGTGCCGCCGGGGAAGGTCATGGCGGCGCTGACTTTCTTGCCGCTGGCCTTCTTGGCGTCCAGGGCGGCCTTGAACGGGGCGCTGTCGACGCCGATCTTGAGGTCGCGGTATTCCTCGCCCACCGAGATGCACTGGCCGGCCAGGTTGAGGCGGGCGAGGATGGAAATCGGCACCGGCTGGTTGTTCGGCGTGACGATGCCGGCGCTGATCAGGTAGGGCATGGGGGTGAGGATATGGGCGCCGTCGATGCCGTTCTTCGCCGAACCGAGGACCAGGTTGTCGCGGGTGGTGCCCCAGGACGATTGCTTGAGCACCTCGACCTCGGTCATGCCGTATTTGGCGAAGAAGCCCTTCTCGGCGGCGACAAACAGCGGCGCGGCATCGGTCAGGGCGATAAAGCCGAGTTTGGCCTTGGTGGTCTCCACGTCCGTGCCGGCGGCCCAGGCGCTGGACGACAGGCCCAGGGGCATGCCGCCGAGCAGGGCGATGCCGCTGGCGGCGACTATCGACTGTTTCAGGAAGCGCCGGCGCGAGGCCATGAGTGCGCTGTTGCTGTCGTCATTGCTCGGCTTGTCGGTCATGCGCAGGGTTCCTTTGGGCAAAAAAAGGCAAAAAAAAACGATGTCACGCCGGTCGACTGAGTCGGGTGCGTGGACATCGTTGTCCTGATCGGATTGTGGCGCCGGGCACAGCATGCCGGGCGTATTCAGGTCATAGCGAAAGCCGTGCCAGGACGTCGAAATGCACCGGCAGGGCGCCGCGCTGCACCCGGTGCGCCAGGCAGATCAAGGCGTTGCGCGGTTTTGTTGGCAGTGGCGGGGCGCCTGCCGGGGCGGCCGAGTGAGGCGCCGGCATGGCGCTGGCCGATGGCGCGTGCACGTTCGCAGTGCAGTGGGCGGCGTGCATGCCTGAGTTCAGTGCTTGTGCCGCGGTCGGGCCGGCTCGATGTCGAGCGCCAGCAGGCGGTTGGCGACTTCCTCCAGGCGCAGGCCCTGGTTCATCGCCGACTGGCGCAACCAGGCATAGGCGGCGCTTTCGCTGTAGCCCTGCTGCTTGATCAGCAGTTGCTTGGCGCGTTCCACCTGCTTGCGTTCTTCCAGGGCCTGGCGCGCGTCCCGCAGCTCGTCGTGCATGCCCTGCAGGCGCTGGGTCTGGCTCTGCAGCAAGTCGAGGGTCGAGCGCGCCAGCGTGGCGCTCATGCCTTCCTGCGGCGAGCTGTCGAGGTCGCTGCTGTGCACGCTGAACAGCTTGGCCTGCTCGGCGGCGGCATGCATGTCGCTGAGGCCGTCGAGCAGGCGGCGGTGGCTGTGCAGGTCGCTGCGGATGCGTTGCATGCTCTGCCGACAGCGCTGCAGCAGATCCTGCTCCAGGCAGGTTTCGACGCTTTTCATCGCATCGATGCGCCTGGTATGCAGCTCGAACCAGAGTTCGCCGAGCTGGGGATCGACCCTGGCCTCGGCGCGGGTACGCCGGGCGATTTCGCGCAGGCGGCAGGCCTGGGCATTGCTGTCGCTGGCGCAGAGGTCGTGCCACAGGCTCAGGGCCGCCGGGCTGGCGAAGCGGCTGCAGGTCTCGAAGCTGCGCTCCTGGCTTTCCAGCAGATGTTCCAGTCGCTCGAGCATCTCGGCGGTGAAGTAGCCGCTGGCGAAGCCGGCAACGCCGAGGGCGCGTTCCTGGCCGGCGAGTTCCTTGCCCTGCATGAAGTTGAACAATGCCACCAGGCTGCGGGTGATCGCGGGGTCGACCGCGGTGTCGGCGGCCTCGAAGACCACGGCCAGCAGGCCGCCGATCAGGCGTACCAGGGTGGCGGTGGCGTCCTGCATGCTGGTGCGGTGCTCGCGGATCTTGCGCCGCAGGGCCGGCAGCTCGTCGAGGCTATGCAGGGCATAGGCGATGCGGGTGAACAGGCGGGTCTTGTCGGCCGAGCCGAGGTTGTCTGGCTCGATGCGTTCGAGATCCTCGCGTACCTGGCGCTCCAGCATCTGCGCGGCCTGGCTCAGGTTGTCCAGTTGCAGGCGCTGGTGCGGGGCGTTGCCGCTCAGGTAGAGGTTCGAGTAGCCGCGCTCTTTCTGCAGGGCGTGGACCAGCTGGCTGATGCGGGTGACCAGCTCGCAGGTCTGGCTCAGGTCTTCCAGGCCGAGCAGTTCGCTACGCCGGGCCGCCAGCATAAAGCGCAGGGTGGCCGGCATCTTTCTCTCGTGCATGATCGCCACCTCCGGCCGGTAAATGCCCGGGAACGTGCAAGATGCAGTCCAGCCGGCGGGTGCGTATCGCCAGGGCGGCTTTGCCCTTATAATGGCAGCCTTTTTCCGTGGGCAATTTCTGGAGCTGGTGATGGCCGAACGTACGGCATCCGTCGAGCGCAATACCCTGGAGACCCAGATCAAGGTCTCGATCAACCTGGATGGCACGGGCAAGGCCAAGTTCGCTATTGGCGTGCCGTTCCTCGAGCACATGCTCGATCAGATTGCCCGTCACGGCCTTATCGACCTGGATATCCAGTGCCAGGGCGACCTGCATATCGACGACCACCACACCGTCGAAGACGTCGGCATCACCCTCGGCCAGGCCTTTACCAAGGCCATCGGCGACAAGAAGGGCATGACCCGTTACGGCCATTCCTATGTGCCGCTGGACGAGGCGCTGTCGCGCGTGGTGATCGACTTCTCCGGGCGTCCCGGCCTGCAGATGCACGTGCCCTTCACCCGGGCGGTGGTCGGCGGCTTCGATGTCGACCTGTTCCAGGAGTTCTTCCAGGGCTTCGTCAACCATGCCCTGGTCAGCCTGCACATCGACAACCTGCGTGGCACCAATACCCACCACCAGATCGAGACGGTGTTCAAGGCCTTCGGCCGCGCCCTGCGCATGGCCGTCGAACTGGACCCGCGCATGGCCGGGCAGATGCCGTCGACCAAGGGTTGCCTCTGATGCAGACGGTTGCAGTAATCGATTACGGCATGGGCAATCTGCACTCGGTGGCCAAGGCCCTCGAGCATGTCGGTGCCGGCAAGGTGCTGGTGACCAGCGATGCCCAGGTGATTCGCGAGGCCGATCGGGTGGTGTTTCCCGGGGTCGGGGCGATCCGCGACTGCATGGCCGAGATCAAGCGCCTGGGCTTCGATGAGCTGGTGCGTGAAGTCAGCGTCGATCGGCCGTTTCTCGGCATCTGCGTCGGCATGCAGGCGCTGCTCGAGCGCAGCGAGGAGAACGATGGGGTCGACTGCATCGGTTTGTTCCCCGGCCAGGTGCGCTTCTTCGGCAAGGGCATGGTCGAGGACGGCGAGCAGTTGAAGGTGCCGCACATGGGCTGGAACGAGGTGGCGCAGTCGGTCAAGCACCCGCTGTGGCACGACATTCCGGACCTGGCGCGCTTCTACTTCGTGCACAGCTATTACGTCGAGGCGGGCAATCCCAAGCAGGTGGTCGGTCGCGGCCATTACGGCAAGGATTTCGCCGCGGCGCTGGCCGATGGCTCGCGCTTCGCCGTGCAGTTCCACCCGGAGAAGAGCCACACCCATGGCCTGCAGCTGCTGCAGAACTTCGCCGCCTGGGATGGGCGCTGGTAAATGAGCAAGGCCAAGGGCAAGCCGCCGATCCTCAGCCTCACGCCGGAACAGGAGCGTGAGGCGATCAGCACCCTCAAGCGCTTCGTGGAGGCGCGCTTCGAGCTGCAGCTGGGTTCGTTCGAGGTCGCGGAAATCCTCGAGCTGTTTACCCGCGAAATTGCTCCGCACTATTACAACCGGGCGATTTTCGATGTGCAGACCGTCCTCAGGGACAGGTTCGACAGCATCGAAAGCGACCTCTGGGCGCTCGAGAAGAGCTGATCCTCACCGAATCCAAAGACTTGAACAGGTTCAACCGATGCTGATTATTCCCGCTATCGATCTGAAAGACGGCGCTTGCGTGCGCCTGCGCCAGGGCCGCATGGAAGACTCCACGGTGTTTTCCGACGACCCGGTGAGCATGGCGGCCAAGTGGGTGGAAGGCGGCTGCCGTCGGCTGCACCTGGTCGATCTGAACGGCGCCTTCGAAGGCCAGCCGGTCAACGGCGAGGTGGTCACCGCCATCGCCAAGCGCTACCCGCATCTGCCGATCCAGATCGGCGGCGGCATCCGCTCGCTGGAAACCATCGAGCACTACGTCAAGGCCGGGGTCAGCTACGTGATTATCGGCACCAAGGCGGTGAAAGATCCGCAATTCGTCACCGACGCCTGCAAGGCCTTCCCGGGCAAGGTGATTGTCGGCCTGGACGCCAAGGACGGTTTCGTCGCCACCGACGGCTGGGCCGAAGTCAGCACGGTGCAGGCCACCGACCTGGCCAAACGCTTCGAGGCCGATGGTGTGTCCGCGATCGTCTACACCGACATCGCCAAGGACGGCATGATGCAGGGCTGCAATGTCGAGGCCACTGCGGCCCTGGCCGCCGCCAGCCGGATTCCGGTGATCGCCTCCGGTGGTATCCACAACCTCGGCGATATCGAGAAGCTGCTGCTGGCGCGCTCGCCAGGCATCATCGGCGCCATCACCGGCCGGGCGATCTATGAAGGCACCCTGGATGTGGCTGAAGCGCAGGCCTTCTGCGACAGCTTCAAGGGCTGACGCGGGCGCGACCTGCACTGTTTTGGTGGTGCGCCCGACCTGGGCGGCCCCGCGACACCTTACGGGAATACCTCTATGGCACTGGCTAAACGCATCATCCCCTGCCTCGACGTGGACAACGGCCGCGTGGTCAAGGGCGTCCAGTTCGAGAACATCCGCGATGCCGGCGATCCGGTGGAAATCGCCCGCCGTTACGACGAGCAGGGCGCCGACGAGATTACCTTCCTCGACATCACCGCCAGCGTCGATGGCCGCGACACCACCCTGCATACGGTCGAGCGCATGGCCAGCCAGGTGTTCATTCCGCTGACCGTGGGCGGCGGCGTGCGCACCGTGCAGGACATCCGCAACCTGCTGAATGCCGGCGCGGACAAGGTCTCGATCAACACCGCGGCGGTGTTTACCCCGGAGTTCGTCGGCGAGGCGGCTGCGCGCTTCGGTTCGCAGTGCATCGTCGTCGCCATCGACGCGAAGCAGGTTTCCAAACCGGGTGAAACCCCGCGCTGGGAAATCTTCACCCACGGCGGGCGCAAGCCGACCGGCCTGGATGCCGTGCTCTGGGCGAAGAAAATGGAAGACCTCGGCGCCGGTGAAATTCTCCTCACCAGCATGGATCAGGATGGCGTGAAGCGCGGCTACGACCTCGGCGTCACCCGCGCCATCAGCGAGCTGGTCGGCATTCCGGTGATCGCCTCCGGCGGCGTCGGCAACCTCGAACACCTGGCCGCCGGCATCCTCGAAGGCAAGGCCGATGCGGTGCTGGCGGCGAGCATCTTCCACTTCGGCGAATACACCGTACCCGAGGCCAAGGCCTACCTGGCCAGTCGCGGCATCGTGGTGCGCTGATAGGTCGGCACGGCAGGCACTGTCGACCCAAGCTGGGAACGAGTCGACAGCGCCCGCTGGCGCGCTGGGTTAGGCTCTCGGCTGGCGTCTGCCGACAAATACATAAATGCGTCATTCCAGGTCTGCCATGGACCGGATGAGCCGCATTCTCCCGGGTGCGACTGGGCGTAGAGGGTCGGGCTGAGTATGCTGCGGCATCCTGCCTTCACCAGAACTGTCCTGCCTTCACCCGCATAAAGAGAATGCACATGCACAAACGCCTGCTGTTTGCGCTGGCCGGTGTCGTATTCGGGCTGAGCACCAGCGCTCACGCCGAATTGGCGCCGGACTACCGCGTGGTTTTGCTCACCGAGAACTTCCCGCCCTACAACATGGCGGTCAACGGCAAGAACTTCGCCCAGGAAGACAAACTTGACGGTATAGCGGTGGATATCGTGCGCGAGATGTTCAAGCGTGCCGGCGTCAACTACAGCATGACCCTGCGCTTCCCCTGGGATCGCATCTACAAGCTGGCGCTGGAGAAGCCGGACTACGGCGTGTTCGTCACCGCCCGGTTGCCCGAGCGTGAAGCGCTGTTCAAGTGGGTCGGGCCGATCGGTCCGGACGACTGGGTATTGCTGGGGCGGGGCGACAGCACTATCACGCTGGGCAGCCTGGCAGAGGCCAAGCAGTACAGAGTCGGCGCCTACAAGGGTGATGCCATCGCCGACCATCTGCAACAACAGGGGCTGCAACCGGTCACCGTATTGCGTGATCAACAGAACGCCAGGAAGCTCATGGCCGAGCAGATCGACCTGTGGGCCACCGGCGATCCCGCCGGACGTTACCTGGCGAAACAGGAAGGTGTCTCCGGGCTGAAAACCATCCTGCGGTTCGACAGTGCCGAGTTGTACCTGGCCCTCAACAAGGCTGTACCCGACGAAGTGGTACAGAAGCTGCAGGCCGAATTGGACCGGATGCGCGACGAAGGCTTTGTCGACGACATCCTCAACAGTTATCTGTAAAACAGGACTCAGCAGTCTGGCCACGAGCCGGGCTGCCGCTGGCCATAATCCCCACACCTGCGAGCGGGAAGACTAATGTTGAAAATCATAAAAAGCAGTCTGTTGTTCGGCCTTTTCTTCAGCGCCTGCGCGGCCCATGCCGAGTTGCCCTATGGCTACAAGGTGGTGCTGCTGACCGAGAACTTCCCGCCGTTCAATATGTCGGTCGACGACAAGAACTTCGCCCGTGACGACGGCATCGACGGCATCAGCGCCGAGATCGTCCGTGCCATGTTCAAGCGCGCCAAGATCGACTACAGCCTGAGCCTGCGCTTTCCCTGGGATCGGCTGTACCGCCTGACCCTGGACAAGCCCAACTATGGGTTGTTCTCCACCACCTTTACCCCGGAGCGCCAGCCGCTGTTCAAGTGGGTGGGGCCGATTGCCAACACCGGCTGGGTGCTGCTTGCCGCGCCAGGCAACAACCTCAGTGTGGCGAGCTTGAAAGAGGCCGGGCAATACAAGGTCGGCGCCTACAAGAACGATGCGGTCAGCCAGCACCTGGAAAGCCAGGGGCTGCAGCCGATCAATGCGCTGCGCGACCAGGAAAACGTCAAGAAGCTGCTCAGCGGCAAGATCGATCTGTGGGCCACCACCGACCCGGTTGGCCGCTACCTGGCCAAGCAGGAGGGCGTCAGCGGCCTGACCACCGTACTGCGCTTCAAGGAGGCCGAGCTGTACCTGGCGCTGAACAAGGACACCCCGGATGAGGTGGTGCAGCGCTTGCAGAAGGCGCTGGACGAGTTGCGCAGCGAAGGCTTCGTCGAGGACATGACCAACAGCTATCTGTAGCCGCTAATCGGCGTCAAAAAGCCCGGCCTTGAGTGATCAAGGCCGGGCTTTTTGCTGGTCATCTGTACGCTTGTTGGGCTGTGACGAACTACCTGTAGGCGCGGCGGTGGCGCCCAGTTCCATGGCCGCGATTGCGGTTTCGCGGGCATGGCCCGCTCCTACGGGCAGCAGGCTGCTTGCTTGGGATGGAGTCAATCGCCGCGGGTGACGCTCAGGCCTTTGAGCAGATTGAGCGCCTGGCTCAGTTGGTAGTCGTCATCCTGTGGCCGTTCCGGTTTGCTGGCTTTGCCCTGGCTCGGTTTGTCCGCGCCGCCGTTGCCGTTGCCCAGGTGGCCCTGCAGGTCGGCTTCCTTGATGTTGGCGTCATCCTGTTCGCGGGTCAGCTTGGCACGTGCCACCTCGATGTCCGGCACTATGCCCTGGGCCTGGATCGAGCGGCCGTTGGGGGTGTAGTAGAGCGCGGTGGTGAGTTTCAGGGCGCTGTCGTTGTTCAGCGGCAGCACGGTTTGCACCGAGCCCTTGCCGAAGCTGTCGGTGCCCATCAGCACGCCGCGCTTGTGATCTTGCAGGGCGCCGGCGACGATTTCCGAGGCCGAGGCGCTGCCGCCATTGATCAGCACCACCAGCGGCACGCCTTCGCTGGCATCTGCCGGGTCGGCAGAGAAACGCAATTCGGAGTTGGCGATGCGCCCTTCGGTGTAGACGATCAGGCCTTTCTTGAGGAAGTGGTCGGATACCTCGACCGCAGCCTGGAGTACGCCGCCGGGGTTGTTGCGCAGATCCAGCACCAGGCCACGCAGCTTCTTGCCGTTGTCCTTGCGCAGCTTGTTCAGGGCCTTGCCGACTTCTTCGCCGGTGTTGACCTGGAACTGGGAGATGCGCACATAGCCGTAGCCGTCCTCGAGCAACTGGCTCTTGACGCTCCTGACCTTGATCACCGCGCGGGTCAGTTCCACATCGAAGGGCTTGCCGCCCTCGCGCACCAGGGTCAGGAGGATCTTGCTGCCGGCTTCGCCGCGCATCTTGTCCACGGCTTCCACCATCGACAGGCCCTTGGTCGGCTGGCCGTCGATCTTGACGATCAGGTCGCCCGGCTGGATCCCGGCTTTCGAGGCCGGGGTGTCGTCGATCGGTGAGACCACCTTGACGAAACCGTCTTCCATGCCGACTTCGATGCCCAGGCCACCGAACTCGCCGCTGGTGCTTTCCTGCAGCTCGCGGAAGGTTTGCGGGTCGAGGTAGGCGGAGTGCGGGTCGAGATTGCTGAGCATGCCCTTGATCGCATTTTCCAGCAGGGTCTTGTCGCTGACGGGCTCGACATAGGCAGCCTTGATGCGATCCATCACCTCGGCGAAGGTGCGCAGCTCGTCCAGCGGCAGCGGCGCCTTGTCGTTCGCGATGGCCGCCGCTGGCGGCGTTTCTGCGGCCTGCAGCAGGTGAGGGCCGCCGAGCAAGGCGATAGCCAGGGCCAGAGAGGTGAGGCGAGACAGATGCGGCATGTCGAACTAACTCCTAGAGAGGTGAGCGCAGCGCTTATCCTTGCGTGCGGCACCATTGTGCAGGGTCGCTGGGGCGGCCCTGCTGGCGAATCGCGAAATACAGCGCGGGAGTGTCTTGCCCGCCGCTGGTGCCGACCGTGGCGATGGGCTCGCCGGCGTTGACTACGTCGCCGGCGTCTTTGAGCAGGCTTTGGTTGTGTCCGTACAGGCTCAGGTAGCCATTGCCATGGTCGAGAATGACCAGAAGCCCGGCACCGCGCAACCAGTCGGCGAAGACCACGCGGCCGCCATGCACGGCGCGGACCTGGCTGCCGGCGCTGGCGCCGATCAGTACGCCATCCCACTTGGTCCGAGCGTCAGCGCCGCGCGGGGTTCCGTAGCGGGCGACCAAGCGGCCATCGACCGGCCAGGGCAACTTGCCACGCGCCTGGGCGAAAGGCCCGCCATAAGTGCTGCCGGAGCTGACCAGCGGGCCGCTGTCAGGGCTGCTGGCGGCTGCCGTGCTGCTGCGCTGTTGCTCGCGCGCGGCGATCAGGGCCTGTTGCCGCGCCTGTTCGGCTTCCCGTGCCTGGCGGGCCAGGGTCGCTTCGATGGTTTTCAGGACCCGGGCCATTTGCGCCTGCTCCTGCTGGCGGGCCTTGAGCTTGTGGTCGCGGGCGGAATACTCCTGGTTCAGTTTGGCCAGGGCCGACTGGCGTTCCTTGCGCGCCTCGGCGAGGTGCTCGGTGCGAGCGTCCAGGCTGCTTTTCTGCTCTAGCAGCTGGTTCTGCTGGTTGACGATGTCCTGCTCGACGTTGGCCAGCTGGCGCAAGGTTTCGTTGAACGTGGCCAACTGCTCCATGCGCGCTTCGCTGAGGTAGTCGTAATAGGTCAGGGTGCGCGAGAATTTTTCCGGATTCTGCTGGTTCAGCAGCAATTTCAGGTATTCCTGGCGGCCGCTCTGGTAGGCGGCGCGGGCCTGAATGCCGATCAGCCGTTGTTGCTCGAGGCGCGCGTCATGGAGTTTTTTTTTCTCCTGATTGAGGCGCTGGATTTCCACCTCGCCGTCTTTCAGGCTTTTTTGCAGTTCCTTGACCTGTTTTTCCAGCTCGCCCATTTCGGTTTCGGTCTTGCGCAGGTCTTTCTGCACGCCGGATTTGTCCTGCTGCAACTTCTCCAGCAGCTTTTTCAGCTCGGCCACGTCGCTGCGGGCGGCTTCCAGCTGTTTCTGGGCGTCGGCTTTCTCGTCGGCAAACGCCGGAGTCAGCAGGCAGGCGAGGAAAATCAGGGCAAGGAGGCGAAACATGGTACTGGCGACACCTGGGCGGGAGACGGGCCTAGTATGCCTAAAAAAACAGTTGCAAGCTGCAAGATGCGTTGGCCGGTCGGTGCTGCTGTCAGTCCCGGGGTTGCTGGGTTGTTGGGCTGCGCGGAGCTCAGCCCAACCTACACAGGCTACTTCAGCTGAATGATGCTGGTGCCGGTCATTTCCTGCGGGATGGGCAGGCCCAGCAGGGTCAGCATGGTCGGCGCCACGTCGGCCAGCACGCCGCCTTCGCGGATGCTCAGCTGGCGCTTGCCGATGTAGATGAAGGGCACCGGCTCGCAGGTGTGGGCGGTGTGCACCTGGCCGGTGCAGGCATCCTCCATCTGCTCGACGTTGCCGTGGTCGGCGGTGAGCAGGGCTTCGCCGCCGACCTTGTCCAGCGCCGCGACGATGCGCCCGACGCAGCTGTCCAGGAACTCCACGGCCTTGACCGCGGCGTCGAACACGCCGGTATGGCCGACCATGTCGCCGTTGGCGTAGTTGACGATGATCACGTCATAACGCTGTTGCTCGATCGCCTCGACGATCCGGTCGGTGACCTCCGCTGCGCTCATCTCGGGCTGCAGGTCGTAGGTGGCGACGTTCGGCGACGGGATCAGGATGCGCTCCTCGCCCTCGAACGGTTCTTCGCGCCCGCCGGAGAAGAAGAAGGTGACGTGGGCGTATTTCTCGGTCTCGGCGATCCGCAGCTGGGTCTTGCCGTTCTTCGCCAGGTATTCGCCGAGCACATTGGTCAGGCTGGCCGGGGCGAAGGCGCTGGGCGCCGGAATGCTCGCGGCGTACTGGGTGAGCGTGACGAAGTCGGCCAGTTGCGGCAGGCGCGCGCGCGGGAAGTCCTGGAAATCGGCTTCGACGAAGGCTCGGGTCAGTTCGCGGGCGCGGTCGGCGCGGAAGTTCATGAACACCACGGCGTCGCCATCCTCGACCTTGACCGGCTCGCCGAGGGTGGTGGCCTTGACGAACTCGTCGTTCTCGCCGCGGGCGTAGGCGGCCTGCAGGCCTTCGAGCGCGTTGCTGGCGTTGAACTGGCCCTGACCGTTGACGATCAGGTTGTAGGCCTGCTCGACGCGGTCCCAGCGGTTGTCGCGGTCCATGGCGAAGTAGCGGCCGATCAGGCTGGCGATGCGGCCCTTGCCGAGCCTGGCGAAGGTGCTGTCGAGCAGTTCGATGAAGGCCTGGGCGCTTTTCGGCGGGGTATCGCGACCGTCGAGGAAGGCGTGCAGATAGATCTTATCGGCGCCGCGCTGGGCGGCCAGCTCGGCCATGGCGACCAGATGATCCTGGTGGCTGTGCACGCCGCCGTCGGACAGCAGGCCGAGGATGTGCACGGCCTTGCCGGCACTCACCGCCTGATCCACGGCGCGGGTGATCGCCGGATTGCCGAAGAATTCGCCATCGCGGATGGCCTTGGTCACCCGGGTGAAGTCCTGGTACACCACGCGGCCGGCGCCGAGGTTCATGTGGCCGACCTCGGAATTGCCCATCTGGCCGTCCGGCAGGCCGACGTCCATGCCTGAGCCTGAGATCAGGCTGTGCGGCTGGGTGGCGCGCAGGTGGTCGTAGACCGGCGTGTTGGCGGCATGGATGGCGTTGTATTCGGTGCTGTCGCTGTGACCGAAGCCGTCGAGAATGATCAGGACCAAAGGTTTGGGCGTGGCGCTCATTAATCTGGCTCGCTGTGCATGAAGGCAAAAAGGCCGGGCATTTTAAGGCCTGGTGTCGGATCCGTCACCGCTGGGCGGGGTGTGGCCGACCTGTGGGGCTGTGTATACTGCCGGGATTTTACCGTCCCGGAACCACCTCATGCTTGCCAATCTGATTGAATTTGCCTCTACCCACTATGTATTGAGCGGATTGTTCGTTGTTCTGCTGGCTCTGCTGATCTTCACGGAGCTGCGTAAAGGCGGGCAAAGCCTGAGCAGCCGCGAGCTGACCGCCCTGATCAACAGCGAGCAAGGCCTGGTGCTGGATGTACGTGGGCAGAAGGATTTCTCTGCCGGCCATATCGTCGGCGCCCTGCACATCCCCTATGAAAAAGTCGCCAGTCGCATCGCCGAGCTGGAAAAGCACAAAGGCAAGACCCTGGTCGTGGTCGATGCCATGGGCCAGCATGCCGGAACGGTCAGCCGTGACCTGAAGAAGGCCGGTTTCAATGCCGCCAAACTGTCTGGCGGCATTGCCAGCTGGCGTGGCGACAACCTGCCATTGGTGAAGTGATATGTCTGCCGTCGTCATTTATTCCAGCGATTGGTGCCCCTACTGCATGCGCGCCAAGCAGTTGCTGGCGCAGAAGGGCGTGGACTTCGATGAAATCAAGGTCGACGGCAAGCCTGAGGTGCGCGCGGAGATGACCCGCAAGGCGCAGCGCACCTCGGTGCCGCAGATCTGGATCGGCAGCAGCCATGTTGGTGGTTGCGACGATCTGTATGCCCTGGAGCGCGCTGGCAAGCTGGATGCGCTGCTCGAGGCTTAGTAAAACCGTTGAAAAACCACTGCGGGCTTCGCGCGCTATGCGGCGTTGCAACGTAGCGAAGCGGACTATCGGCGACGGCCAGGCGAGTCGCCCAGCCGCGCCTGGCAGTCGCTCGCGACATTTTTCAATGGCCTGGTTAGTACCCTCTCATCTATCTACGACAAGAAGGCTTTGCCATGACTGAACAAGCTAGCAACGGCGCCGCCGCCCAGGGCGAACAGAATCCGCAGTTTTCCCTGCAGCGCATCTATGTCCGCGACCTGTCCTTCGAGGCGCCGAAGAGCCCGGAAATCTTCCGTCAGGAATGGACGCCGAGCGTTGCCCTGGACCTGAATACCCGGCAGAAGCCGCTGGATGGCGACTTCCACGAAGTGGTGCTGACCCTCTCGGTTACCGTGAAGAATGGCGAGGAAACCGCCTTCATCGCCGAAGTCCAGCAAGCCGGGATCTTCCTGGTCAAGGGCCTGGACGCCGCCTCCATGAGCCACACCCTGGGTGCGTTCTGCCCGAACATCCTGTTCCCGTACGCGCGCGAAACCCTGGACAGCCTGGTCGTGCGTGGCTCCTTCCCGGCACTGATGCTGGCGCCGGTGAACTTCGACGCGCTCTACGCGCAGGAATTGCAGCGCATCCAGCAGCAGGCTGCCGAGGCCGCTCCGGCCCACTAAGGCTTCACAGCCCGGGTCGACAAAAGCGCCTTGCGGGGCGCTTTTTTGTGCGTGGCAGGCTGCCGAGGCGGTGGTGCGCACGGCGCACCCTACTCGGATAGCGCTGCAGCTTTTTATTGCGCTACGGCGAAATCCTGCTGGCGCCAGGCCTCGTAGACTGCCACTGCGACGGTATTGGACAGGTTCAGGCTGCGACAGCCTGCGCGCATCGGCAGGCGCAGGCACTGTTCGGCGGGTAGGCCGTCGCGGATGTCCTGGGGCAGGCCGCGGCTTTCCGGGCCGAACAGAAAGGCGTCGCCGGGCTGGTAGCGCACCTGGTGATAGAGCTGGGAACCTTTGGTGGTGAAGGCGAAGACTCGCGGCTGGCCGAGGCTCTCCAGGCAGCCGGGCAGATCGGCGTGGCGCTGCAGGCTGGCGTACTCGTGGTAGTCGAGGCCGGCGCGGCGCAGGCGCTTGTCATCCAGCTCGAAGCCCAGTGGCTCGATCAGGTGCAGATGGCAGCCGCTGTTGGCGCAGAGCCTGATAATGTTGCCGGTATTCGGTGGAATTTCCGGTTGAAAGAGGATCACGTGAAACATGCGCGGCTCCAAGCCTGAAGACGGTCGGCATTCTACTCCTGATCCGGGTCCGCGGCCGCGTCCCTGGGCGCGGGTGATCGGCTCCCTGGCGCTGTTCGGCTTTCTGATCGGACTGATGATCGGCCGTATGTTGCAGCCCGACCCCCTGCGGCTGGCGAGTGTCGAGGTGGCGGAGCAGGGGCTGCAGCTGTGGTTCAACGTCGAGCCGAAGGTGCGTGCCGATCACATCGAGGGGGCCTTTTTCCTGCGCGTCGAGAGCCTGGGCCGTGAGCAGCAGGGGCAGTTGCGCCTGCAGGGCAGGGTCGTCAATTGGCGGGTGCGGCGCGAGGGGCGGGAGTTGCTGCTGCGCATGGTGGCGGCCCGTCCGCTACGCGGCGAGTGGCGCGCCGAGGAGCTGGACGGGCGCTGGCGGCTGACTGTCAGCCTGGCGTACGAATAAAAGAGGGGAATCCCCGGCCTGCCTGTACCAAGGTCCCCGAAACTGGGATTGCTTAAGCATATGCAGACTGTGTGCCAGTTTTATTACGGCGGCGCAAAGCCCCGGTTTTGCTGGGCTGCGGCGCTGTCGCCGGGAGTCGGGGCGCTGTGCCCCCGGGCAAAAATGTTCCTTGCCTGTGCATTCGGGGGCATCCGGGTGCCGATTCGGAGCATGGGCCGAAACCCTGGGTTCCAATTGGCCGTGGCGATGGCCCAGAGCCGGCGCATGGCTCAGCTTTAGCCTTCACTCTTGCCGGCTGAAGGGCCGGTGCGTGCTGCAACGGCCTGCCAGGAAGCAAAAAAACGGGCCGCGGCCCGTTCTTCTGTATCCAGTCGGCTATCAGCTGTCGTCGCTGTCGTCGTCGTCGGCGCTATCGACCTTCATGCCCAGTTCCTTGATCTTGCGGGTCAGGGTGTTGCGGCCCCAGCCCAGCAACAGGGCGGCATCACGGCGGCGGCCGGCGGTGTGCTTGAGCGCCGTTTCGATCATGATCCGCTCGAAAGCCGGTACTGCGCTGTCGAGCAGGTCCGACTGGCCGCGGGCCAGGGCCTGGTCGGCCCATTGGCGCAGGGCCTGTTCCCAGTTGCTCACCGGTGCACTGTCCTGTGGCTGGCTGAGCAGTTCCGGGGGCAGGTCGCCGACATGCACCTCGCGCCCGGAGGCCATCACGGTGATCCAGCGGCAGGTGTTCTCCAGCTGGCGCACGTTGCCCGGCCAGGACAGGTTGCGCAGGTAGTCCTCGGTCTCGCTTTTCAGCAGCTTGGGTTCGACGGCCAGTTCCAGCGCGGCGCGGGCGAGGAAGTGGCGGGCCAGGGTCGGGATGTCTTCACGGCGGTCGGCCAGGCGCGGGATGTGGATGCGGATGACGTTGAGGCGGTGGAACAGGTCTTCGCGGAACTTGCCGTCGTGCACCAGGGTTTCCAGGTTCTGGTGGGTGGCGGCGATGATCCGCACATCCACCTTGACCGGCGTGTGGCCGCCGACCCGGTAGAACTCGCCATCGGCCAGCACACGCAGCAGGCGGGTCTGGGTGTCGGCCGGCATGTCGCCGATCTCGTCGAGGAACAGGGTGCCGCCGTCGGCTTGTTCGAAGCGCCCGCGGCGCTGGTTGGCGGCGCCGGTGAAGGCGCCTTTTTCGTGGCCGAACAGCTCGGATTCCATCAGGTCTTTCGGGATCGCCGCCATGTTCAGCGCGATAAAGGGCGAGGCGGCCCGCGGGCTGTGTCGGTGCAGGGCGTGGGCGACCAGCTCCTTGCCGGTGCCGGATTCGCCGTTGATCAATACCGTGATATTGGAGTGGGAGAGCCGGCCGATGGCGCGAAACACCTCCTGCATGGCCGGCGCTTCGCCGATGATTTCCGGCGTGCGTGCCTGTTCGACGGGCACCTGCAAGCCTTGCTGCTCCTGCGCGTGCTGATAGGCGCGCTTGACCAGGGAGACCGCTTCATCGACGTCGAACGGCTTGGGCAGGTACTCGAAGGCGCCGCCCTGATAGGACGCCACGGCGCTGTCCAGGTCGGAATGGGCGGTCATGATGATCACCGGCAGGCGCGGGTAGAGTTCGCGGATCCGCGCCAGCAGTTCCAGGCCGCTGGAGCCGGGCATGCGGATGTCGGAGACGATCACGTCCGGTTGTTGCCGGCCGAGGTGGTTGAGCACGCCGTCGGCGCTGTCGAAGCTCTGGGTGGTCATGCCTTCCTGTTGCAGGGCTTTTTCCAGAACCCAGCGGATGGAACGGTCGTCGTCGACGATCCATACGGTTTCACTGCGACTCATGACGGAGTTACTCCTTGTTCAAGCGGCAGGAAGATCGAGAACACGGTGTGACCAGGATGGCTCTCGCACTCGATCAGGCCCTGATGCTGACTAATGATGTTCTGGGTTATCGCCAGGCCCAGCCCGGTGCCGTCGGCACGCCCGCTGACCATGGGATAGAAGATGGTGTCCTGCAGTTCGGCCGGGATGCCCGGGCCGTTGTCGATGATTTCCAGGCGGGCCACCAGGCGATGACGGATATGGCCGATGGTGAACTGACGCAGGGTGCGGGTGCGCAGGGTGATGCGGCCCAGGCGCAGTTCGTTCTGCGAGCCGATCGCCTGCATGGCATTGCGCACGATATTGAGCACGGCCTGGATCATCTGTTCGCGATCGATCAGGACGTCGGGGATGCTCGGGTCATAATCACGCACCAAAATGATGCTGCCCTGGCTTTCTGCCTCGACCAGGCTGCCGACCCGTTCCAGCACTTCGTGCACGTTGGTCATCGCTAGCGACGGCAGCTTGTTCGAGCCGAGCATGCGGTCGACCAGATTGCGCAGGCGGTCGGCTTCTTCGATGATGACGTTGGTGTAGTCCTTGAGGTCTTCGTCCGGCAGCTCGCGGGCGAGTAACTGGGCGGCGCCGCGAATGCCGCCAAGCGGGTTCTTGATCTCGTGGGCCAGGCCGCGCACCAGCATCTTGGTGGTTTCCTGCTTGGACAGCTGCGCTTCTTCCTTGGTGATGCGCAGCAGCCGGTCGCGTGGATGCACCTCCAGCAGCAGCAGGGTTTCGCCGCGATTGAGGATCGGCGTTACCGCGTAATCGACGGTGAGGGTCTGGCCGGTGACGGCGGTGAGCACCGCCTCGCGCTTGTTGAACGGATGCGCCTCTTCGACCGCCTGGCGTAGCGCGCTCAGGGCCTCGGCCGACTCGGTGAACAGCTCGCTGATGAACTGTCCGTGGCTGCGCTGGCCGCTGACGGCCAGGAGCATTTCCGCCGCCGGGTTCATGTACTCAAGGCGCAGGTCGGCATTGAGCAGCAGGGTGGCGGTGGTCAGGTTGTCCAGTAGCAGGCGGTGCAGTGCGTCATTGATAGTCATAGGCAGAGGCTTCCGGCAATGCAGCAGGAAAATGCAAGAAGCAAACCAAAGCCCCTAAAAGACGCGCGGAATCAGCAGTGGCGGCAACTTGGGGGCGTTTTGGTTCGGCAGTCGGGCGGGCGGGCGAACCAAAATAGGGAATGCATAGTCGGTGGTGCAACATGTTGCACTAATATGGTGCGCTATCTGCGCGATCAGATAAAGGGCACGAAGGGGATGTCTTGCTTTTCCGCCGGTTTGTCCTTGAGCGGGCATTCCAGGCGCACGCCGTAATCGACTTGCTTGCAGGGCCTGACCAGGCGTTTCTGCGCCAGGGTACTACGCAGCATATGCAGCGGCTGGTTGGGGGTGCGTTCCAGGGTGCGGCCCTGGGCGTCGACGATTTCCACGGCCAACTGGTGGGTGCCGCGGTCGATATTCTCCAGCGGAAAAACCGGGCTGCGTCCGCTTTCGCCTGTCGCTTGGCCATCCAGTAGCAGGCGAAAGCTGTGGCCGCTATGCAGTGCCGGCTCGCTGGTGGCGGTGACGATCAGGTTGCCGGCGTTGTCGCGGATAGTCGCGTCGGGCTGCGGCACCAGGATCCGTAGCATCTGGTAGCCCGGTGCCGGCGCGCTGGGGGGCGCCACTGCTGGCGGCGGCTCGCTGATCACGCTGTGCATGCCGTTGCTGGGCGGCAACTGGATGAGTTCGGCATTACTCTGCCGAGGTTTGTCGGTGAATACCCGGTTACCTTCGGCGTCTATATAGGTGTAGACCTGGGCGGCAGCCGGCAAGCTGGCCAGCAACAGGCAAAGCAGTAGGTTGCGCATGGTTCAGGGGGCCGGTTTGGGTTTGGCAGGTGGTGGGCGTAGCGCCGGGCTGCTGGTGTTGACCCGTTGCACGGTGAACATCACGGTAGCGCTCTGTTGAATCGGCTGGTCGCCGCTGAGTACCTCGACCGCCAGGCTGTGTTCGCCGCGGTCGATATTGGTCAATTGCAGGCGCGGCACATTGCTTGGCTGGCCGTAGGGTTGGCCATCCAGCAGCAGGCGCAGGCGGTGATTGGACGCCAGGCGTGGCTCCAGTTCAACCCCGACACTGAAGGTGCCAGCGTTGGCGCGCAGTGCTTCGGCGCTGGGCAGGTCGCTCAATTGCAGGAGTCGATAGGGCGCTGCGGTCGTGGTTTCGCCGCTATCGCTGGCCGTGGGCGGGGTCGGTGCTTGGGCTTCCACGGTGTTGGTCGGTGGCAGTTCGACGGGTTGCGCCGCCACGCCTTGCGGCGGCTGATTGGTGAATACGGAATTGCCGTTGGCATCGGTGTATTTGTAGATCTGTGCGCTGGCCGGTAGTGCCAGGCCCAGCAGCAGGCAGGTGAGTATCCGGCGCATGGCCAATCTCCCGATGGATGTACTGCTAAGACTTGCATTGGCAGGTCGCGCTGGCAAGGGTGCTGGTGTGGCGATCAGGACTGGCGCAACAAATTGACTGTCCAGCGTAAATGCCCGCTGAACAGCCACAAAAAAGGCCACCCGAAGGTGGCCTCTTGTCTTGCTTGCCGGTTTAGACGCTGTAGTACAGGTCGTATTCCAGCGGGTGTACGAAGGTGCGTACCTTGATTTCTTCTTCGCTCTTCAGCTCGAGGTAAGCGTCGATGAAGTCGTCGGAGAATACGCCGCCCTTGGTCAGGAACGCGCGGCCCTTGTCCAGCTCTTCCAGGGCTTCTTTCAGGCTGCCGCAAACCTGCGGGATCAGCTTGCCTTCTTCCGGCGGCAGGTCATACAGGTTCTTGTCCGCAGCGTCGCCAGGGTGGATCTTGTTCTGGATGCCGTCCAGGCCAGCCATCAGCAGGGCGGCGAAGGCCAGGTACGGGTTGGCAGCCGGATCCGGGAAGCGGGCTTCGATGCGGCGGGCTTTCGGGCTGGAAACGTACGGGATACGGATCGAGGCGGAGCGGTTGCGTGCCGAGTAGGCCAGCATCACCGGGGCTTCGAAGCCCGGGACCAGACGCTTGTAGGAGTTGGTCGACGGGTTGGTGAAGCCGTTCAGGGCCTTACCGTGCTTGATGATGCCGCCGATGAAGTACAGGGCGGTATCGGACAGGCCGGCATAGCCTTCGCCGGCGAAGGTGTTCTTGCCGTCTTTGGCGATCGACAGGTGCACGTGCATACCCGAACCGTTGTCGCCATACAGCGGCTTCGGCATGAAGGTAGCGGTCTTGCCGTAGGCGTCGGCGACGTTGTGCACGCAGTACTTCAGGGTCTGAACTTCGTCAGCCTTGGCCACCAGGGTGTTGAACTTGACGCCGATTTCGTTCTGGCCGGCAGTCGCCACTTCGTGGTGGTGCACTTCGATGACCAGACCCATTTCTTCCATGGCATTACACATGGCGGTACGGATTTCGTGGTCGTGGTCGAATGGCGGAACCGGGAAGTAGCCGCCTTTGACGCCCGGACGGTGGCCCTTGTTGCCGCCTTCGACGTCCTGGTCGGACATCCAGGAACCCTGTTCGGAGTAGATCTTGAACATCGAACCGGAGATGTCCGACTTGAACTTCACTTCGTCGAAGATGAAGAACTCAGGCTCCGGGCCGACGAATACGGTGTCGCCGATACCGGTGGACTTGAGGTATTCCTCGGCGCGCTTGGCGATCGAGCGCGGGTCGCGGTCATAGCCTTGCATGGTGCTCGGCTCGATGATGTCGCAGACCAGGATCAGGGTCGGCTCTTCGGTGAACGGATCGAGTACGGCGGTTTCGTCGACCGGCAGCAGAATCATGTCGGAGGCTTCGATGCCCTTCCAGCCATGAATGGACGAGCCATCGAACATTTTGCCGATTTCGAAAAAGTCTTCGTCCAGGGCGTCGCGTGCCGGCATGGTCACGTGGTGCTGTTTGCCCTTGGTATCGGTGAAGCGCAGATCAACCCACTTCACGTCGTGTTCTTTGATCAGTTGAATCGACTTCGACATGCTGTCCTCCAGGTGGATAAGGCTCGGAATGGTGAGCCCTCGATAATATGGTGCGGCCGGGCGCGATAGTCCGCCAGGATAACCTGCCTCACAAGGGAGCAAATTGCATGCCAGTGCACAAGAATGGGTTAAACGGCTGAAACTCAAGCATGACGAGGCCTGCGAATAATCAGGCTGATATTTTTTGCACCAAAATGGATCTCCATGGCTTCTATATGCACCAATAAGGCGCACTGATTTGGGGGGATGGTATTTTTGGTCAAAGCTTGCACAATTTCCGCTATAATCCGCGCCCCTGTTTTTTAGCCGTCTCGGCATGCGCCGTTTTAATGAAACTGATCGTTAAAGTCTTTCCAGAAATCACCATCAAAAGCCGGCCGGTGCGTAAGCATTTTATCCGGCAGTTGGCGAAGAACATTCGCTCGGTGCTGCGCGATCTCGATCCGCAGCTGCTGGTCAGTGGTGTGTGGGACAACCTGGAAGTCGAGACCGCGATCAGCGAGCCGAAGACGCTGCAGGCGCTGATCGAGCGGCTCGCTTGCACGCCGGGCATCACCCATTTTCTCCAGGTCGACGACTACCCGCTGGGCGACTTCGACGACGTGCTGGAAAAATGCAAACTGCACTTCGGCGACCGCTTGCCGGGCAAGATCTTCGCCGTGCGTTGCAAGCGTGCCGGCAAGCATGCCTTCAGTTCGATGGACATCGAGCGCTATGTCGGCAGCCAGTTGCGCCAGCAGTGCGGCGCTGCCGGGATCGACCTGAAGCAGCCCGAAGTCGAAGTGCGCATGGAGATCCGCGACCAGCGCCTGTTCGTCATCCACAACCAGCACCAGGGCCTGGGCGGTTACCCGCTGGGTTCGCTGGAGCAGACCCTGGTGCTGATGTCCGGCGGTTTCGATTCCACGGTCGCCGCCTATCAGATGATGCGCCGCGGCCTGGTCACCCATTTCTGCTTCTTCAACCTGGGCGGCCGTGCCCACGAGTTGGGCGTCATGGAAGTGGCCCACTACCTGTGGCAGAAGTTCGGCCGTTCCCAGCGCGTGCTGTTCATCAGCGTGCCCTTCGAGGAAGTGCTCGGCGAGATTCTCGGCAAGGTCGACAACAGCCAGATGGGCGTGATCCTCAAGCGCATGATGCTGCGTGCCGCCACGCACATGGCCGAGCAGCTGCAGATCAATGCCCTGGTCACCGGCGAGGCGATTTCCCAGGTCTCCAGCCAGACCCTGCCCAACCTCTCGGTGATCGATTCGGCCACCGACATGCTGGTGCTGCGCCCGCTGATCGCCAGCCACAAGCAGGACATCATCGACACTGCAACGGCCATCGGCACCGCCGAGTTTGCCAAGCACATGCCGGAGTATTGCGGCGTGATCTCGGTGAATCCGACCACCCGGGCGAAGAAAGAACGCATCGAACATGAAGAGCGCCAGTTCGATATGGCGATTCTCCAGCGCGCCCTCGAGCGCGCGACCTTGCTGCCGATCGACAAGGTGATCGACGAGCTGGGCAAGGACGTCAAGGTCGAGGAAGTCAGCGAAGCCCTGGCCAGTCATGTCATCATTGACATTCGTCACCCGGATAACGCCGAAGAGCGGCCATTAGAGCTGCCCGGTATCGAAGTGCAAACGCTGCCGTTCTATGCCTTGAACAGCCGCTTCAAAGAGCTGGATGCCAATCGCCAATACCTGCTGTATTGCGACAAGGGCGTCATGAGCCGTTTGCATGCCCACCACCTGCTTAGCGAGGGGTATGCCAATGTGCGCGTTTATCGTCCGGCATAAGACGCCCGGGTTGAATGGCGGAAGCATCCGTCATCGCCCTCCCGACCTGCAGGCGGGGTAAAAGCCGCTGCGCTTTTGCACCGTCTGGCCGAATTCGTATTTAGTTAATATCCGCCGCGTAAACTATGCGGCAAACCGAATCCTCTGATCGAGATACACCAGTGATCGAAAAACTACGCAACATCGCCATCATCGCCCACGTCGACCATGGCAAGACCACCCTGGTTGACGCCCTCCTGCGCCAGTCCGGCACCCTCGAGCGCAACGAGCTCGACACCGAGCGCCTGATGGACAGCAACGACCAGGAAAAAGAGCGCGGCATTACCATCCTGGCGAAAAACACCGCCATCAACTGGAATGGCCACCACATCAACATCGTCGACACCCCCGGCCACGCCGACTTCGGCGGTGAAGTCGAGCGCGTGATGTCGATGGTCGACTCGGTGCTGCTGGTGGTCGACGCCCAGGACGGTCCGATGCCGCAAACCCGCTTCGTGACCCAGAAAGCCTTCCAGGCTGGCTTGCGTCCGATCGTGGTGGTGAACAAGGTCGACCGTCCGGGCGCACGTCCGGATTGGGTGGTCGAGCAGATCTTCGACCTGTTCGACAACCTCGGCGCGACCGAAGAGCAGCTGGACTTCCCGATCGTGTACGCTTCGGCGATCAACGGTGTTGCCGGTCTGGAGCACACCGCCATGGCGGAAGACCTGGTGCCGTTGTACCAGGCCATCGTCGACCACGTGCCGGCGCCGAAAGTCGACCGCGACGGCCCGTTCCAGATGCAGATTTCCGCCCTGGACTACAACAGCTTCCTCGGCATCATCGGCGTGGGTCGTATCGCCCGTGGCCGCATCAAGCCGAACACCCAGGTGGTGGCGATCGACGTTCACGGCAAGCGCCGTAACGGTCGTATCCTCAAGCTGATGGGCCACCACGGCCTGCACCGTATCGACGTGGATGAAGCCGCCGCTGGCGACATCGTCTGCATCAGCGGTTTCGACCAGCTGTTCATCTCCGACACCCTGTGCGATCCGCAGAACGTCGAAGCCATGGTCCCGCTGTCCGTCGACGAGCCGACCGTTGCCATGACCTTCCAGGTCAACGACTCGCCGTTCTGCGGCAAGGAAGGCAAGTTCGTCACCAGCCGCAACATCAAGGAGCGTCTGGACAAGGAACTGCTGTACAACGTCGCCCTGCGCGTCGAAGAGGGCGACTCTGCCGACAAGTTCAAGGTCTCCGGCCGTGGCGAGCTGCACCTCTCGGTACTGATCGAAACCATGCGTCGCGAAGGCTTCGAGATGGGTGTCGGTCGTCCGGAAGTGATCATCAAGCTGGTCGATGGGGTCAAGCACGAACCCTATGAGAACGTCACCATCGACGTGCCGGAAGTTTCCCAGGGCGCGCTGATGGAGCAGATGGGTCTGCGCAAAGGCGACCTGACCAACATGGTTCCGGATGGCAAGGGCCGTGTGCGCCTCGAGTACAACATCCCGGCCCGTGGCCTGATCGGTTTCCGCAACGAGTTCCTCACCCTGACCTCGGGTGCCGGCATCATGACCAGCATCTTCGACCGCTACGACGTGATGAAGTCCGGCGACATGTCCGGCCGGCAGAACGGCGTACTGGTATCGGTCGCCACCGGCAAGGCGCTGACCTACTCGCTGGAAACCCTGCAGGCCCGTGGCAAGCTGTTCGTCGAGCACGGCCAGGACATCTACGAAGGGCAGATCGTCGGCCTCAACAGCCGTGACAACGACATGGGTGTGAACCCGACCAAGGGCAAGAAGCTCGACAACATGCGGGCTTCCGGCAAGGACGAAACCATCGCCCTGGTGCCGCCGGTTCGCTTCACCCTGGAACAGGCTCTGGAGTTCATCCAGGACGACGAGCTGTGCGAAGTCACGCCGAAGTCGATCCGTCTGCGCAAGAAAATCTTGGGCGAAAGCGAGCGCACCCGCGCTGCCAAGAAAGGCTGATAACCCGGCCGCATGACTGAAAAGCCCCCGTCAACCTGAGTTGGCGGGGGCTTTTTGTTGGGTGCGATCTGCGGCGGCGCAGCCTCTTTCGCCGCGCGTGCCGGCTTGCTGGATCCCCGCGTGCTAGTCGCAGCGCGCTGCTCTGGGCGGTGGCGTGATGGCCTGCGCGGTGGCAGCGATCTGTAGCTGGGCAATGCAGCCCCGCTGCACGGTGGTTTCCAGCAGCAGGCTCTGCACTGGCAACAGATCACCGGCCAGCACCACCTGGTTCACCGCCAGGCCCTCGAAACGGTTGCCGCCGAGCTGCAGATTGGTGATCCCCTGGCTGCGGATCATCGACTTGCCGATGCTCGCCAGGCGGTTGTCGAACAGGCCGATCTGGCCTGGTTGCGGTCGGACGTTGCGCAGGCTGATGGCGTATTCCGGCGAGGCGCTGATGCGGTTGCCGGCAATCAGCGCGGCGCCGATGTTCTCCGCGTCGATGCCGCTGCCATGGCTGTTGGTGATCAGGTTGCCGGCCACCAGCAGGCGGCCGCCGGCCTGCGCCGGGCGCTCCTGCAGGCGGATGCCGCTGCTGCCGCTGTTGCCGATCAGGTTGTCGCGCAGGCTGAGATCGCCGGACTGCGCCACCACCGCGATCGCCGACTTGCCACTGGCGACGATCAGGTTCTGCGTGACATCGCCGCTGCTGGCGCCACCGATGCGGATCGCGCTCTGATTGCGCACCTGCCTGATGCGGTTCTGCCGCAGGCTCAGCCGGCTGCCATGCAGGTCGATGGCGTACTGCTGGATATCCTCGAAACTGCTGTTGTCGATCAACACCAGGGCATCGTGCAGTTCGGCGCCGCTGGCCATTTCGCGCAGCTGGCTGGCACGGATCAGCAAGCGCGCCGGGCCTGTGCCCGCGCCCTGCTGCGGGCTGCGCCGGCTGCTCAGGCCGCGGGTCAGGTGGGCGTTGTAGCCGAGGCGCGCGAGGCTGGAGTGCTCGATCAGGGTCAGGCTGCCGGCCCAGGTCATGATGAAGGGACGGAACAGCCGCGGCCTGGCAGGGCCGGTGGCGCCGCTCCAGCTCTGCAGGTGGCTGCGCTGCAGCCTGAGCTGGCCCAGGTTGATCAGCGCCGCGCCGCTGCGGCTGTTCAGGTAGAGGTGGCTGTCTTCGACCAGCAGGGCGGCCTGGGCGCCGATCAGCAGCGGGTAGCTGAGCAGAAAGCCGTCCTTGTAGCGGCGGAGGATCCTCGGGTCGGCCACGGCGCGCTCCAGTTGCGCCAGGTCGATGCTCCCGGCGTCGAGCTGAAGGGCTCGCGGATGCTGGCTCTGGTAGTCGGCGATGACCTTGAACAGGCCGCTGCCGACCAGCGATTCGAACGGCCAGCTGCCGAGCTGCGCGGAGAACATCGGCGTCAGGCTGACCCTGGCCCGCCCGCTGGGCACGGCGGCTCCCAGCTGCGCGGCGGTCACGCTCGCCGTGGTGTCGGCCAGCAACTCGGCCAGCGCCTGCTGTTGCGGCTGGCTGGGCAGGGCCTCGATCCGGTGGCGGTAGAGGGATTGTGCCTGCGCCGGGGCGCTGAGCAGCAGGCCGACGAGCAAGCTGCAGGCAGATGCAGTGAGACGGCGCACGATGTCACCTCGCGGGTCAGGGAAGCGTGGGGTAGAGCGGCTTGATCCGCCCGCCGATCTGGCTGTAGGCGTCCACCTCGGCGTTTTCGGCCTGGTACAGCTGGAGCGCCAGGGCGTGCTGCGGGTAGCGGCTGAGGAAGGGCAGCAGCCAGGTCATCTTGTGCACCGGCACGGCTTCCTGGGCCTGGCCGTCCAGCTCGGGCAGGCTGCCGGCCGCCAGCACGCTGCGCACGGCGAAGTTGGCCAGTTGCTGCAGCTTGGCGCTGTCCGCGGCAGACAGGCCGGGGCCGTTGCGCTGGCTGGATTCGGCCAGCAGCATCAGCGGCACCAGGGCGTAGTGGGTGTAGTTGGCGGCCAGCCGGCCGCGGGCCAGCTCGTTGGGCAAATAGGCGTAGTCGCCATGCACCGACGGGCTGATCTGGCCCAGGGCCTGGCGGAAGTTGCGCTCGCCCCAGGCGATGTAGTCGGGCCTGTCGAGCAGCATGCCGGTGGCGGCGACGGCCCAGCCGGCCCAGTAGTCATGGTTGTTGAAGTAGGCGAAGCCGGGTTGCTGGCGCGGGCTGTAATCCTCGATCACCAGCTCGGCCAGGCGCTGCAGCCACTGCCGTTGCTCTGGCGCCAGCGGCGGCTGACCGCCACTCAGCGCCTGGGTCTTGAGCAGGGTCGAGGCGATGGCCGCCAGCGACCACTTGCGTGCGGCGATCCCGGTCTTGCTCGTCTCGCGGCTTTGCAGGGCGCCGGCCACGGCCCAGGCCTGCAGCCACTGATCGAGGCAGGCCAGGCCGACGGCGGCCTGTTGCGGCTGGTCGGCCAGCAGGTAGTAGTCGGCGAACTGCGCCAGGCGCTGGCTGTACTCGCTCAGGCGCGCGTGGATTTCGCGCGATTGCCTGGATTGCGTGGCGCTCAGGGTCGACTTGCTCGCATCGCCCTGGTCGTACTTGCTGTCGATCAGCAGCGGGCCGCTGTAGGGCGGCGGCACCCGCTTCGGACAGGTCATGCGCTGGTAGTCGCCGACCTGGCCGCTCAGCGCGGTCGGCTGCGGCGGCCAGATCGACTGGGCCTGGCTGGCGGTTGCGGCGCAGCTGAGCAGCGCCGCCAGCCAGCGCGTGGTGGATTGCGATTTCAGCGACATAGCTTGATCTCCACATGGCCGGGCTCGGTCAGCGCCTCGGTGGGTTCGAGGAACACCGAAAGCAGGTTGGCGCCGCGATACTCACTGGCCGTGCTCAGCTCCAGGTAGAACTGGCCGCCGGCGACGATCGCCTCGCGGCGGTACCAGACCTTGTCGCGCTGGCCATTGTCGTAATAGGTGATGAGGTAGAAGTCCTTGAGGTTCTTGTCGCTCAGCTGGATGTCGAGAAAACCCGCCAGGTCGCTCAGGTCGCGCCGCTGCGCGCCGCTGTTGCTGAAGATCTCGATACGCTGGTTGACCTGCAGTGGCGGCAGCGCGGTCTGCTGGCCGGCGAGCACCTCGGCCTTGGCGCAGCCGCCCTGGATGGCCGGCAGCAGTTGGCGGTAGAGCAACGGGTCTTCCAGGTGGAAACTGGCCGGCAGCTCCCAGATGATCATTTTCGGCGGCGCATCCGGCGAGTAGTCGGCCGATTGCAGGTAGTTGAGCAGCGCGCCTTCCTGGCCGGCGCCGGGCAGCGCCAGGTTGAGGATATCGACGCCGAGGTACTCCTTGAGGTAGCCGTCGAAGTTGTAGTTCTTGCTGTCGTCGTCGCGGTTGGCCGAGTTGCTGGTGCCGACCAGGATCACCTCCGGGGTCGACTCCTCCTCGAACAGCGCACTCGAGTCGTCGCCCGCCGGTACGGTCTGGAAGCCGCGCACGTACTGGAAGCCGTAGTTGTTGCCGCAGATCTTCTTCAGCGCCCGGCTCATGGTGCCGTCCTTGGGCACCATCACGCTGGGTTCGGTGCGGTAGTCCTTCTTGGTCAGGCCGGAGTAGAAGGGTTGCTGCTGCACCGCCTCGGCGACGATGCGCGCGGTGGCCTGGGCGCCGGTCGGGGTCCAGTGGTGGTCGCGGCGGAAGAAGTAGTCCGGCTGCGGCGGGCTATCCACCAGCGGCAGGATGTCCGGCACCAGCGCGCCGCCGGCGCGCAACTGGTCGAGGAAGCGGGCCAGGTTGCGCCGCGCGCTGGCGAAGTCGAAGCCGTAGGCGCTGTCGGCCCGCACCTTGTCGCGGTGCATCATGCCGCGGGTCGGTTGCACGGCAATCACCACCTGCACGTGCTTGGCGGCGAAGGCCTGGATCAGACGCTTGAACTGCGGTTGCAGCGCGGTCGGGATGCCGAAATCGTTGCTCAGGTCGACCTCCGAGCGGAACAGCCAGCTGTCCTTGCCCGGGGCGATGCGCTTCATCGATTTCATGATGCCTTCGGCATACTGGGCGTCGTCCGCCAGCCCCGGGCAAAGCAGGCAGTCGAGCGCGCACGGCGGCTCGACCGCGGCCCGCAGGGCGGGTGCGGCGAGCAGCAGCAGGCTGGCGAGGAGCAGGTAGAAAGTCTTCATGGGCGGCTACTTGATGCTGTCCAGGCCGTTCATCAGGCCGATGGTGCGGTAGCCGCCACCCTCGGCAATCACCACGTAGGAATAGGAACGGCCCTTCTTCAGGAACAGCTCGGCAAACTGGGCGACATTGCGCTCGCCGGCGTAGGCGGCGAAGCCGATCTTGATCTCGTTGACCATGCGCGTGGCGGTCTGGTTGGGCGTCACGCCGTCGACCACCGCGTGCTTGCCGTCGCGGGTCTTGAGGGCCAGCGGCTGGTCGGTGAGGTTGTAGAAGGCGATCTGCGCCTTCTTGCTGTCCTCGACGTAATTGTCGGCGATCTGCAGCAGGCTGCTGCCGTCGTAGACCAGGGTCAGCGCCGATTTTGCCGGCAGGTTGAGCGCCAGGCTGGCCTGGCCGATGGTCACCTTGTGCGCGCCCGGGGCGACGAACAGGTAGTTGCCGAGCTGGCCGCCATTGACCTTCTGCGCGGCGGTCTTGCCGCTGACCATCATCTCGGCCACCCCGGGTGCCAGGTTGAGCACCCGGATATAGGCCGAGCCGGCCGGGGCCACGGCGTCGTAGAGGGCGGCATTGCCGTCCTGGGCATGGGCCGTGGCCGGGCCGAGCAGGGCCAGGACGATCGGTAGGCTGTGCATGGCAGCAAGTAGAAAGCGCTTCATGGTGGCGGCTCCTCAGAAGAATTGATTGGCGGCGACTTGCCAGCCGCTGGTGGTCGGTTCCTCGCTGAGCAGGGTGCGCAGCGGAAACTCCCAGATCACCGTGGTGATCGCCGGGTCCTGCAGGTGTTTGCCCTCGAGGAACTGCTGCATGGCGTAGTAGGGGCCGCGCGCCTCGACGGCGGTGGTCTGCAGGTCACTCTTCAGCGACTCCTTGAGAAAGCCCGGGAAGTTCCAGTCGTCGATCTTGGTGTAGCTGGAGCCGACCAGCATGATTGGCTGCTCGGCCTCGCCGAACAGGCTGTCGGCGCTGACCTGCTGGTTGTCCTTGAGGGTTTCGAAGACCGCCAGCGGGCTCGGCTGGAAGTGTTCCGGGGCCAGTTCGCGGTTGAATTGCAGGTAGTTGCTCAGGTCGCCGGCCAGGGTCTTCTCGGCCACCTGGTGCGAGCTGTAGGCGGCGCTGCCGATCAGCTCCGGATGCTGGCGCGCCAGTTCCTGCGCGGCCAGGCGGGCGCCGAAGGGCGACCAGTGGGTATCGGTCCTGAGAAACAGCGGCTGGCGGTCCTTGTGCGCGAGGAACGCCTCGCGCAATGGCGTCGCCTCGATCCTGCTGCGCCGCAGTTGGGCGATGAAGTCGCCGTAGAGCTGCTGCGAGCGGCGGTCCGGGGTGCGCGTGGCGTACTCCGCGTAGACATCCAGTTTCATCGGCAGCGGCAGCAGGATCAGGCGCTTGTTGTGCGCCTTGAGGGTCCTCTCCACCTCGGCGATCTTCGCCACGTTGCTGCTCAGCGCCTGCTGGTAGGCATTCGGCAGGCGGTACTCCTCGTTGCTGAACAGCCAGCCCGCGCGGCCCAGCACCACGCCGCTGCTGCCTTCGCGGAACAGCAGGTATTGCGCGCTGGCCCACAGCTCGATGGACGGATCGCGCAGGAACAGACCCTTGTCGTAGTAATCCTCGAACTGGCGCAGCAGCTGGCCGCTCATGAACAGCTCGCTGGCATCGGTCCATGCCTGGGTTTTGGCGAAGCTCGCCACCCTGGGCAGCGAGTAGATCAGCATCACCCCGAGCATCAGGATGAATGCGATGCCGTTGAACTTGTGCGCGGAATTCATTACCGGAAACATGGCGGCCTCCTAGAACTGGAAGTAGAGGAACGGGGAAAAGGAATTGGCGGCCAGGCGGCTCAGCGACAAGCCGAAGCCGGCCCACAGCAGCAGCATGCTCAGGCCGCCGACATGCTGCATCCAGTAGCCCTGCTTGTGCCCGGCGTAGTAGCGCAGGTTGACCCGCCCGGCGAGGGCGATCCAGACCAGCGCCAGGCCGGTGAAGGCCACGGTCATGCTCGAGGTCTCGACGAAGTAGGCGTCCAGCGAGCCGATGCCGCGCAGGCCATACATGCCGGTGAGGAGATTCAGGGCGTGATCGGTATCGCCGGTGATGAAGAACGGCATCACCCCGCACAGCACGACCAGCGCCAGGATGTTGCGCCACAGCCGGTAGGGGCCGTTGACCTTGGTCACCAGATTGAAGCGCCGTTCGAGCAGCATGAGCACGGCGAAATACAGGCCGAAGAGGATGTAGGCAAAGCTCGCCCCGTGCCAGAAGCCGGACAGCAGCATGGTGCAGAACAGCGCCCCTTCGGCCTTCAGGGTTCGCGAGCGGATCAGCGGCAGGTAGACGTAATCGCGCAGGAAGTCGGCCAGGGTCAGGTGCCAGCGGCGCCAGAACTCGGTCATGCTCTGGCACAGCAGCGGCTGGTTGAAGTTCTCGGCGAAGCGAAAGCCCATCATCATGCCCAGGCCGATGGCCATGTCGCTGTAACCGGAGAAGTCGAAGTACAGCTGCAGCAGGGAGATGAACATGCCGAACCAGGCATCCACCATCTGCGGCTGCGACTCGCCGAGGATCACCGCGCCCAGCGGCGCCAGCGAGTCGGCGATCAGCACCTTCTTGACGAAGCCGAGCATGAAGCGCGCGGCGCCGAGGCTGAACAGTTCCAGCGAATGGCTGCGCTGCTTGAGCTGTTGGTCGATCAGGCTGTAGCGCAGGATCGGCCCGGCGATCAGTTGCGGGAACAGGGCGATGAAGGCGGCGAAGTCGACGAAGCGCCGGGTCGGCTCGGCATCTTTGCGGTAGATGTCGACGATGTAGCTGAGCGCCTGGAACACATAGAAGGAGATGCCCAGCGGCAGGATGATGTGCTCCAGGGTGAAGGTATTGATGCCCAGCGGCTGCAGCACCTCGGCGATCACCTCGACGCCGAAGTTGGCGTATTTGAAGTAGCCGAGCGCGGCCAGGTCGCCGATCACGCCGATGCTCAACAGGCGGAACGCGGTCTGCTTGTCGCCGCCGTCGATGCGCTGCTTGATCAGCAGGCCGAACCAGTAGTTCCAGTAGGAAATGCCGACGAACAGCAGGAGGAAATCCGGGCGCCACCAGGCATAGAAGACATAGCTGCCGAGCACGATGACGTAGGAACGCCAGGAGTCCTTGACCAGGTAATAGACCAGCAGGAACACCGGCAGGAACAGGAACAGGAAGATGTTCGATGTGAAGACCATGGCGACACCTCTGGATTAGTAGCGCAGCACGACGCCGAAGGAGACCTGGGAATCGTTGTCGAGGTTGCCGATGGCATCCCCCGCCCGGAAATAGCTGGCGGTGAGCAACGCGTTGATTTGCATATGCTTGTCTTGCACGGCGTAGGGGAACATTGCCCAGTAGTAATTCAGGTCCAGGGTCTGGCCGAGTGAGCGGCTGCCGCTGCGCTCGGCCGGTTCGGCCAGGCTCAGCGGCAGGTCGCCGTCGGCATCGCGCAGGTGCAGGTCGGTCAGGCGCAGGTCGAGGTAGTGGCGCGGCCGCGGTCGGCTTTCCAGGGCGATGCCGTAATAGGCCAGGTTGTGCAGGTCGACGCCGATGAAGGCGCTGACCAGGCCGCTGCTGTAGGTCTCCGGGTTGGCCACCCGGTCGGACTGGATGGCGTTCAGGTAGAAGCCGTCGGTGCTCGCGTCCGGCTTGTCGGTGATGCCGCCGTACAGGGCCAGGCGCGGGCTCCAGGGCCGCTCGGCGAAGCGCTTGCCGATCTCGCCGAGCAGCGCCCAGCCGTGGCGATCCTGTTCCTCGCCGCTGGCCAGCTCGACGCGGCCGTCGAGCAGCGCCAGCTCCAGGCGATAGTCGCTGAACAGCGGGGTGACGCTCGGCTCGTCGCCGTGGAAGAACAGGCCGACGCGCCCGCCCTCGAAGTCGCTGGGGTCATCCGCGTCGCGCCCGGAGTAATCCTGTTCCAGCAGCAGGCGCAGCCCCGCCCAGTTCTCGCCGCTCCAGCGCAGGGCGTATTCGCCCATGGCGTAGGCGATGTCGCGCTCGCTGGCGTCCAGCGCCTGGCTGTCGCTGTTGTAGCTGTGCAGCTTTTGCCCGAGGGCGACGAAGCCGCGGGCGAAGGTGTCGTCGAAGCTCAGGCGCAGCGACTCCAGGCTGTCGTCCCACCAGATGCCGAAGTGGTCGGAGTAACGCTGGCGACCGAGGCTGAGGGCGAAGCGCGGGTCGTCGCCGAGCAGGTTGCGGCGTACATAGAACTCGCGCAGCTCGGCGCTGAAGTATTCGATCTGCTGGCTGTTCTCCTGCTGCAAGCCGGTGCTGGCCTGGCTGGCGCTGTTGTAGTTGAGCCAGGCGCGGGCGAAGGCCTGCCATTTCGGCCACTGCGGCTCGCTCGAGCGCCAGCTCAGCGAGGGCTCGTAGCGCAGGCCATAGAAGCCCTTGCCGTCGTTGCCCAGTTGCGAATTTTCCGGGCCGTAGCCGCCCTGCAGAGTGAGCTTGTGGTTCAGCTCGACGGCGCTCGGCCTGGCGGCCGCCACCGCGGGCGCGGGCAGGCTGGCCGGGTCGCTGACGGCGCCTTGCTGATCGATGGCCGCGGCCTGGCTGGCGAGCAGGGCCAGCAGCCAGGGGGCGCAGCGCGGCAAGTGGTTCGCGCGCTTCATAGCGCCGCCTCGATGTCACGGATGATGCCGTTGCGCGCCTGCAGGGCCTGGTTGAGCTGCTCCTGGCTGATCTGCTGCGCCAGTTCCTTGAGGTATTTGCGTGCGCCCAGTTCGCCGCCGTCGACGGCGATCTTGGCGTAGGCGTAGGCCTTGACCTTGTCGTGGCAGATGCCCTTGCCGCCGCCGTAGAGGGTGGCGATGCGGTAGAAGGCCGAGGGCACGCCGCGGGCGGCGAGGATGCGGTAGCTGGCGATGGCCTTGGCCTGGTCCACCTGGTCCAGGCCGCCCATGCTGTAGAGCTCGCCGAGGTTGAGGTAGGCGTTCTGGTAGCCCTCGGCGAGCAGGGCCTGAATGATTTCATGGGCCTTGAACGGGTCGAGGCTGCGCCAGCCGCGCACCAGATAGGCCGAGGCGCGCAGGGCGCGGCCTTCCTGCGGGCGGGTCAGTTCGACCTGGTCGATCAGGGCGAACACCTCTTCGGCGCTGTAGCTCTGCGGCGCCGACATCATGTAGCTGGCCTTGGACACCCGGGCCTGCTCGGCCTGGCGGGCGATGGCGTTGTCCAGCCACTGCATGACCTGCGGGTCGTGTTCGCGGGGAATGCTGCTGAGCAGGCTGCCGATGGCCAGCACCACGGCCACCGGCAGGCTGTCGATCTGCCCCAGCAGGCCGCTCACCCTGGCCGGGAACAGCTCGTCCTGCTCCTCGCCGAGAAATTGGTAATAGCGCTCCACTGCCCGCGCATCGCTGCGCAGGGCGCTCAGGTAGAGGTTGTCCGCCAGCGCGCGCTGGCCCTGCTGCTCGGCCAGGCGCGCGCGGTACAGCGCACTGGCGCAGGTCTCCAGGCAGGCGCGCTGGTGCAGGCTGATCAGCTCGCGCACCTGGGCCGGCAGGTACAGCTCGGGGTAGACCAGGAACAGGTCGAGGCTGGTGGTCACGCTGTTGATGTCCCGGGTCGGCGCGAAGCGTTGCACGGCCTGGCTGAAGAAGGCGCGCTGGGCGTCATGGCCGTTGGGCAGGCGTTCGCTGAAGTTGGCCAGGCCGACCAGGGCGTCGAGCTGGCCGTGGCCGTCGGCGAAGGCCGCCTGATAGAGGGCGATGGCCTCCTGCTGTTGGTTGCGCTCGGCGGAGCCGGCCAGCACATCGGCCAGCAGGCGCATCGAGGCGCGGTCGCCACGCTCGGCGAGCAGGCGCAGCTCGGCCGCGACCTCGGCCTGCGGATCCTGGTGCAGGCGGTACTGGATCTGCTGCAGGCTGGCGGCCTGGGCCGGGCCAGCCGCCAGGGCGAGCAGCAGCAGACATGACGGAATAGGGCATTTGAGCATGCGCTTCTCCTGCTGCGGTTCAGTAGCCGGGGAGCCCGGAGAGCAGCGGCAGACCCTTGAACAGGTCGACCACCACCGGCTTCTGGTAGGCCGCCAGCGGCAGCGGCTGATCGGGACGGATCTGCAGCAGCAATTGCTGGGTCAGCGGATCGAGCGCCGAACCGACCACCTGGCCGCCGAGCTTGCCGTCGACGCCAAACACCTGCAGCTCGATCGCGGCGATGTCGCGCAGGTCCTTGAGCTTGTCGAAGGGGAAGCTGGCCCTGACGAACAGGCTGTTGTCGCCGAGCGGGATCAGGTGCGCCAGCTCGGCGAACTTGTAGCCGTAGCCATCAACCATCGCCTTGGGCAGGTACAGCCAGCAGTCGCACGGGCTGGCGATGGTGGTCTCGATCAGCGAGCGGCCGAGCAGGGCCTGCAGGTCGGTCTGGGTGATGTCGGCCAGGGCCTTGAGGTCGGCCGGGGTGGTGAAACTGGTGGCCAGCTGGGTGGATACCGTGGCGATCGGCTGACCGGCCTCGACCCGCTGGGTGCCGGCGGGAACGAGGAATTTCACATAGCCGTTCTCCGGCATGCTGATCACGTGGGCGTCGGCGCTGACCAGGGCCTGGGTGGCCGCCACGCGGAAGAACAGCAGGTAGGTCTTGAACCCCAGCAGGCCGGCGATGGCCAGCCCGGCGAGCAGGTACAGGGCACTGCCGACCAGGGCCAGCAGGCGCTCGCGCAGGCTGCGCGCGGTGGCGAGCTTGTGCTTGCGCTGCTTGATGTGGTTTTCCCGCTGCATGACGTTGAACAGGCCGTTGACGTCGACCATCTCGCCGGCCATGTAGGCGCCGATGAGGTAGCGCAGGATGTCGCGCTTCTGCCCGTCGAGGTCGACGAACTGGGCGCCGATCAGCTCGCCGGCGTGCGAGGTCACCTTGATCCGCGTATCGATCCTCAGCATCACCTGGTGCAGGTCGAGCTGGATCGAGGCGCTGTGCAGGCTGCCGATGCTCAGCTGCGGTGCCCCACGCAGGCTGAGGCCACCGAGGGAAATATCTTCGATGCGGCACTCGATGCTGGCGCCGCCGCTGTCGAGGACCACCTGGGCGGGCATCCGGGTGCGCACGTATTGGCGCTCGTCGATCGCTTCGTGGACCACGCTTGCTGCTGGGGGAGAAATGGCGCTACTCATGGGCATCCGCCTCGGATCAGGATTGGGAAAGGGTCAGCAGCATGGCCACGGCGCCGAAGAACAGGGCGACGGAGGAGGCCAACATGGTTTTCGACGACCAGCGATTGAGGGCCAGGTCGAAGCCCAGGGGGCTGCGCTCGAGCGTGGTCTTCTGCCGGGTCCAGCTCTGCTGGTCCATGTGGAACAGCGCGTACACCTTCATCAGCGAGCCGACGATCTGGTTGTAATAGAGCACCAGCGGGTACAGCGGATCGACCGGGTGCCCGGCGAACACAAACAGCAGGCTGACCAGGCTGCGGGTCAGCAGCACCCAGAACAGGTAGACCAGCAGGAACTGGATGCCGAACAGCAGCGCCGCCACCAGGCAGGCGCTCAGGCCGAGCAGGCTGGTCCACATCGACAGGCGTTGGTCATAGAGCACGTACAGGGTGAACAGCCCCAGTTGGCGCAAGCCCAGCAGGCGGGTGGCGCGAAAGTTCTGCCGCAGCGAATTGCCGTACCAGCGAAACATCAGCTGGCGGGTGGCGCGCAGGAAGCTGCTGTCTGGCGGATGCTCGACGGTCAGGGTGTTGCTGTCGGGCACGTAGAAGGTGTCCCAGCCGGCGCGCATCAGGCTGAACCAGGAGGACTTGTCGTCGCCGGTGAGGAACTGGAAGCGGCCCAGGCGCCAGTGCTGGAGGAAGTCGGCCTCGACATCCCTGATGAAGTCCGGCTCGATCATCACGCTGGCGCGGAAGAACGACAGCCGCCCGGTCATGGTCAGCACGCGCCGCGACAGGGCCATGGAGCACATGTTGATATGGCGTTGGGCGAAGCGCAGCGCGTGCCATTCGCGGATCAGCTTGCCGCCTTCGACCTGGCAGAACTCGTTGGTGGTGATGCCGCCGACGCTGGGCAGGTAGGCGAAGAATTTCACCGCATTGGCCACGCAGCCGGGCAGCAGCATGGTGTCGCCATCGACCACGCCGACCACCGCGTCGCCCCCCGGCATGCGTCGCGACAGGGCGCGGAAGGCGTGGGCCAGGCCGTCGCGCTTGCCGGTGCCGCGGGCGCGCACGATCAGCAGCTTGATGTCGGGGCGCTCGCGCACCTCGCGGCGCATGATCTGCTTGATCAGGTCCTCGTCGCCCTTCTCGACGATCGAGGCGATCACCGTGCAGGGCACTGGCAGGCGCTGGATCTCCTGAAACACCGACTGGTAGACCTTGAAGGTGGTCGGCGCGGGGATGCGGAAACTGGTCACCACCATATAAAGCTGCGAGGGCAGCGCCGCCTCGCCCAGGCGCTCGACCGCCTTGCGCATGGCCGGGAAGCGCCAGTGCAGGAAGTACATGCCGCGCAGGTAGTGGGCGATGGCGTTGCCATAGCGCCAGGTGCCGAGGGCGCCGATCAGTAAGATGAAGTTCTTGTGCTGCGGATCGAACAGCCCGGGGTCGAGCAGGCCGGCCAGCAGCATCAGGCTGGCGAGCAGCAGGCTCCAGCCGAGCAGCTGGCTGCAGGCGTCGTGCAGTCGCGAGTTGGGCTTGGGCATGGCGTCAGCGTGCTCCTGTGCTGGTTACGGGGTGCTGGCCGCTACGGCGAGCCCGGCACGCCGTGCGCCGGGAACGCGGGTTGCTCGAGCTGTTCGGTTGCGCGCGCATAGCCATACCCCTCGACCCTGCGGGCCGATCGATTGTGCATAGAGGCAGTCAGGCAAAGGTGCTGCGTGGTCGAGGCCTCCCGCAGTGGGAGGCTGGCGCCGTCGTGCGGCGCTTCGGCTCGCCTGGTGTTGCTGTCAACGCTTGAGCAGTTGTTCGCCCTCGCGCTGGCTGGCGCTGCGGCCGTAGACATCCTCCAGGCGCTGGATATCGTCTTCGCCGAGGTAGCTGCCGGACTGCACTTCGATGATCTCCAGGGGGATCTTTCCCGGGTTGGCCAGGCGGTGCACCGAGGCGATGGGGATATAGGTCGACTGGTTTTCCGTGAGCAGGAAGCTCTGGTCGTCGCAGGTCACCTGCGCGGTGCCGGATACCACGATCCAGTGCTCGGCGCGGTGATGGTGCATCTGCAGCGAGAGTTGCGCACCGGGCTTGACCGAGAGGTGCTTGACCTGGAAGCGCGAGCCGATATCGACCGAGTCGTAGGCGCCCCAGGGGCGGTAGACCTGGCTGTGGTTCTGCGCTTCCTGGCGCTCCTGGGCGGTGAGGTTGTTGACCAGCTGCTTGACCTCCTGGGTGCGCGCGCGGGGGACGATCATCAAGGCATCCTTGGTCTCGACCACCACCAGATCGTCCAGACCGATCAGGGTGACCAGCTTGTCGCCGCCATGCACCAGGCAGTTGTGGCAATCCTGCAGCAGCACATCGCCCTTGAGCACGTTGCCGTATTCGTCCTTGTCCTGCACATCCCACAGCGAGGACCAGCAACCGACATCGCTCCAGCCGGCCTGCAGGGGTACCACGCAGGCGCGCGTGGTGCGTTCCATGACCGCGTAGTCGATGGAATTGTCCGGGCAGCAGGCGAAGGTGGCCGGGTCGATGCGCACGAACTCCAGGTCGTTGCGGCTGCGCTCCAGGGCCAGCAGGCAGGTGTCGTAGATGTCCGGTTCGTGGCGTTTCAGTTCTTCCAGGTAGCGGCTGCAGCGGAACATGAACATGCCGCTGTTCCAGAAGTAGTCGCCGCTGGCGACGAATTCGCAGGCCTTGGCCTGGCACGGCTTCTCGACGAAGCGTTCGACCGCCAGCACCCCGGGTGGCAGGTCACCCGGTCCGGGATGGCTCTTGATGTAGCCGTAGCCGGTTTCCGGCGTGCTCGCCGGCACGCCGAACAGCACCAGCTCGCCCTGTTCGGCGGCGGCGCGGGCCAGTTCCAGGGCACGCTGCAGGGCCGGCTGATCCTCCAGGACATGATCGGCGGGCAGCACCAGCAGCAGTTCGTCGCGGCCCTCGGCGAGCAGTTTCAGGGCGACGATGGCGATCGCCGGGGCGGTGTTGCGGCCGAACGGCTCGAGCAGCACCGCCTGCGCGGTGCCGCCGATGCGGGCGAGCTGCTCGCCGACGATGAAGCGGTGCTCCTCGTTGCACACCACGATGGGGGCGGCCATGCCCTCGCCGACGACCCGCAGCAGGGTCTGCTGGAACAGGGTCTGCGCACCGGTCAGGGCGAGGAACTGCTTGGGGTACAGCTTGCGTGACAAGGGCCAGAGGCGCGAGCCACTGCCGCCGGACAGGATCACTGGAATCATGGTCGTTCTCCTCGAAGGTGCTGCCCGCAGCGGGCGCACGCAGGGAATTCGCAGGGTTGGGTTAAGGGCGTCTACCAGCAGATGCCTTCGCTACCGTCACGGCTGGGATGCGCCATGAAGCCGACCAGGTCGACGACCTGCTTGCCATCCGGCACCTGCTGGGCGAGCACGCGGAAGCGCTCGTCGGCGTTGCCCAGGACGATGAGGTCGGCGCGCGCGACGACCCGCTCGAAATCACTGTCGAGCAGGGACGACACATGGGGGATCTTCGCCTCGATGTAGTCCTTGTTCGCCCCGTGGACCCGGGCGTACTCGACGTTGCTGTCGTAGATGCTGAGGGCGTAGCCCTTGCCGATCAGCATCTCCGCCAGCTCCACCAGCGGGCTCTCGCGCAGGTCGTCGGTGCCGGCCTTGAAGCTCAGACCGAGCAGGGCAATGCGCTGCTTGGCGTGGCTGGAGATGATGTCGAAGGCGTGCTGCACCTGCGCGCCGTTGCTGCGCATCAGCGAGCCGATCAGCGGCACCTCGACGTCGAGCTGGCCGGCGCGGTAGGACAGGGCGCGCACGTCCTTGGGCAGGCAGGAGCCGCCGAAGGCGAAACCGGGCCGCAGGTAGTAGCGCGACAGATTGAGCTTGTGGTCCTGGCAGACCACGTCCATCACCTCGCGGCCGTCGACGCCGACCGCCTTGGCGATATTGCCGATCTCGTTGGCGAAGGTCACCTTGGTGGCGTGCCAGACGTTGCAGCTGTACTTGATCAGCTCGGCGACATCGATGCTCTTGCGCACGATGGGCGCGTCCAGCTCCTGGTAGAGCGCTTGCAGCAAGTCGCCGGAGCGCTGGTCGAGTTCGCCGATCACCGTCATCGGCGGATAGTTGTAGTCCTCGATGGCGGTGCTTTCGCGGAGGAACTCGGGGTTCACCGCCACGCCGAAATCGATGCCGGCGCGCTTGCCCGAACACTCTTCGAGAATCGGGATGACGACGTTCCTGACCGTTCCCGGCAACACCGTGCTGCGCACGACCACGCTGTGCCAGGCGGACTTCTCCCGCAGTGCGGCGCCCACCTGCGCACAGACCGATTCGATGAAGTGCAGGGCCAGGTCGCCGTTGCGCTTGCTCGGCGTGCCGACGCACAGCAGCGACAGTTCGCTGCTGTGCACCGCGGCCTGGACGTCGGTGCTGCCGCTCAGCGTACCGGCCTTGACGCCCGCTTCCAGCAGCGCCTGCAGGCCCGGTTCGACGATCGGCGATTTACCCTGGTTGATCAGATCGATCTTGCTCGGCGAGATGTCTACGCCGATTACCGCATGCCCGCGTGCCGACAGGCAGCCGGCACAGACCGCGCCGACATAACCCAAGCCAAAGATGCTGATACGCATTGCTCCATCCCCTTACGGTGATCAACTTCAGGGCGCACGCAGCCAGCTGACAGGCGCCAGTTGAAAATCAGTTAGGGCAGTGATTCAAGGTTCGCCACAACCACAGTGGCGAAGGACATGAAGCGGGCAACCGCACTGAGTGCAGCTAAGGTCTGCCAACGGCTTCTTGTCGATCCACGCAGGGACAACAGAACTCTGCAGCGAGTAAGTCGGGCAGCAAAGCGAGGGCCGCCGTCTCGTTCAGAGTGAATGGTGTTTTATCGTTATTCTGTTCTGGCTTGGCGAAATTCAATCAATTCCACCTCACGAGTAGGGTCTTAGGCTAACAGTGCGCCGATGCCAGTCAATAAGTTGGCAAGAATGATTCGGCATAAGGGATTTAGGTCTTAGCTCGTCAAAAAAACGTCTTTGCGGCGTGACCGATTGGCTGGCGGTGATTGCCGCGGCGTTCGCTTTAATGGGCGGCGAGTGCTCTAGCCCTGGGGTTTTGCTCTGGTTAGCGGACTCGCCTGAGGGCGTGGCGAGTGTCGGCTGACCGCGGCAGAGGGTCGTCCACTGGTTGTCGCCGTCCGTCGGCTGGTCAGGTGAATATTTTCTGTGCCTGTGATGCGTCATGCAGGCGTCTCTCTGGGTAAGCCGCGGGCGGGCTTCTATACTGCCGCCACCTGGCATTGCCTGGATGCGCGGGCTTTTATCTGATCGGGAACGCACTGCATGCAATGGATCTTCATGCTGGTCGGGCTGGTGCTGGGGGCTCTGGTTGCAGAGTCGCTGACTGGCGCGTTGTTGGCTGGCTTGGTCGGCCTGGGTATGGCTCAGGCGCTCAAGCTCAGGGGGCTGGAGGCACAGAACGCCGAGTTGGCAAAGCAGCTGAAAAGTTTCGCCGAGCGCTTCGAGCGAGGTACCCAGGCCATCCATGAGCGGCTGCTCAAGGTCGAGGCGCCGCCTGCGGCGGCGGATGAGTCGCCGCTGGCCACGGCGCCGGCGGCCGAGATGGCGCCCGTCACCGCCGAGCCTGCAGCCGAGGCGGAACTGACCTGGGAACTGCCGCCGGAGATTCTCGCGCAAGCCGAGGCCGAGCCCGCGCCGCCATCGGGCAGTAGCGACGCCTGGACCCGGGCGGCGGATCAACCAGGTGCCGCACCCGCTGCGCGCCAGCCGGTCGAGCCGCGCGAACCTTCGCCGCTCGAACGCGCCATCGACCGGGCCCAGGCCTGGCTGTTCGGGGGCAATACCGTGCTGCGCATCGGTGTGCTGCTGCTGTTCCTCGGCCTGGCCTTTCTCCTGCGCTACGCCACCGAAGGCATGGTGGTGCCGGTGCAGCTGCGTTACGCCGGGGTTGCGGCCAGCGCCATCGCCTTGCTCGGCCTGGGCTGGTGGTTGCGCCTGCGCAACCCGAACTACGGCCTGATGCTGCAAGGCGCGGGCATCGCCGTGCTGTACCTGACGATCTTCGCCGCCATGCGCCTGCATCCGTTGCTCGCGCCGGCGCAGGCGTTCGCCCTGCTGTTGCTCGTGACCCTCTGTTCGGCAATTCTCGCGGTGACGCAGAACGCCCTGGGGCTGGCGGCCGCGGCCGCGCTCGGCGGCTTTGCCGCGCCCATCCTGACCTCGACCGGCAGCGGCAACCATGTCGCGCTGTTCAGCTATTTCGTCCTGCTCAACAGCGCCATCCTGGCCATCGCCTGGTTCAAGACCTGGCGCCTGCTCAACCTGATCGGCTTCGTCGGCACCTTCGGCATTGGCTTCGCCTGGGGCCTGCGTTCCTACACCCCGGAGTTGCTGGGGAGCAGCGAGCCGTTCCTGCTGCTGTTCTTCCTGATGTACGTGGTCATCGGCCTGTTGTTCGCCCGGCGCAAGCTGGGCGAGGCCGGGGCGGCGCCGCAGGAACGCGAGGCCTTGCTGCGCTGGGCGGCGCGCCAGGGTGATTATGTCGACGCGACTGTGCTGTTCGGTCCGCCGCTGGTGGGCTTCGGCCTGCAATTCGCGCTGGTGCAGCATCTCGAGTTCGCCGCCGCCTTCAGCGCGCTGGCGCTGGGATTGTTCTACCTCGGCCTGGCGCTGCTGCTGGCCAGGCGCACGGAAGGCCGCGCCCTGCTGCTGGTGGAAACCTGCCTGGCGCTGGGAGTGGTGTTCGGCAGCCTGGCGATTCCCCTGGGCCTGGATGCGCGCTGGACTTCGGCCGCCTGGGCGGTGGAGGGCGCCGGCATCTTCTGGCTGGGGTTGCGCCAGCGGCGCAGTCTGGCCCGTGCCTTCGCCCTGCTGTTGCAGGCGGGGGCGGCGCTGGCCTTTCTCGGCGAGCTGCGGCCGGGGCTGGATAGCCTGTTGACCGGCCCGGCGCTGGGCGCGCTGATGCTCGGCGCGGCGCTGCTGTTCAGCTTCTACGCGCTACGTCAGGCGGGTGAAGAACAGTCCTCGGCCTGGGAGCGGCGTGGCTTGCCGGTGTTGGCCTGCGCCGGCCTGGCGTTTCTCTACCTGCTCGCGCCGCTGTGGTTCAACGCCGAGGCCACGGCGATCAGCTGGGCCCTGGCCGGGCTGGCTAGCCTGTTGGTTGGCCTGCGCCTGCAGTCGCGCGCCTTCCTGTTCAGCGCCTTTGCCGTGCAGTTGCTCGGCGGGGCGCTGTTCCTGCTGCAGCTGGATGCGCCCTCGGGCATCGGCAGTGGCGCGTCTGGCGCCGGTTGGCGCGGCTTGCTGACCGCCTCGGTAATCGGCCTGGCGCTGATCGGCGGCATGCTGCTGGCGGCGCGCGATCGACAGGTCAGCCGCGATAGGCGGCTGATGCGCGGGCTGTCGCTGGTCTTGCTGGTCGGGCTGCTGTTCGTCAACCTGGCGGTGCTGTTCGTCCTGCCCTGGCAGAGCGCCAGCGCGGTGTGGGGCGGCAGCGGCTTGTTGATCGTCTGGCTCAGTCTGCAGTTGCAGCAGCGCGCCGGTTTCGCCTTCGGCCTGTTGCTGCAGGGGTTCGGCGGCCTGTCCTTCCTGGTCGCCAGTCCGCTGCTGTTCGCCCCGCTCGGCGGCGAAGGCCTGCGTCCGCTGGCCCATGCCGGGTTCTGGACGCCGGCGGTGCTGGCCATCGCCGCCCTGATCGGCGCCTGGCGCCTGCAGCAGGTGGCGCGCCGCGAGCAGGCCGCTGCGCTGTCTGCCAGGAGCCTGCAGCGCTTGTCGCAGCTGTTGCTGGTCTGGGGCGCTGGCTGGTGGGCGCTGAGCCTGGCCGGCGAAATCCTGCGTTTCGCCGCGCCGGCGCTGCAGGCGCCGCTGTTGCTGCTGGGCGCGGCCCTGAGTGTGGCGCTGTGGCTGCTGGTGGCCGTGCGGGTGCAGTGGCGGGCCATGGCGCTGCTGTGCACGCTGCTGGTGCCGGTGGCGGCGCTGATCCTGCTGTCTGCCTGGCACCTCGAGTATCACCCGCTGGCGGACTTCGGTTGGCTCGGCTGGGGCGCGCTGCTGGTCGTGCATCTGCTGGCGCTGCGGCGCCTGAGCGGTCTGCTGCCGGCCGGGGCGCTGAGCGCCGTCCATGTGCTGGGCTGCTGGCTGATCCTCGCGGTGCTGGCCCTGGAGCTGCGCTATCTGCTCTATCTGCTATCGCAGCACTACAACGCCTGGCGCTGGCTGGGCTGGGCGCTGCTGCCGAGCCTGTATCTGCTTCTGATGGCGACCCCGCGCCAGTGGCCCTGGCCGGTAGCGGCGTATCCGCGCGAGTACCGCCTGTTGGTGGCGGCGCCGCTGGCGCTGCTGATGCTGGCCTGGTTCTGGCTGGCCAATATCGCCAGCGATGGCGCCGCCGAGCCGCTGTCTTATCTGCCGCTGCTCAACCCGCTGGAGCTGGGCTTGCTGATCAGCCTGGTCGCGGTGTTCCACTGGCTGCGCAGCGCCTTGGCGCAACTCGGCCTGGCCGCTGTGGCGCGGGGCCAGCTGGCCCAGTTGCTGGCCGGCATTTCGCTGTTTGCCCTGCTGACGGCGGCGGTGCTGCGCGCCTCCCACCATTGGGGCGGCGTGCCCTACCAGCTGCCGGCGCTGCTCGAGTCGATGCTGGTGCAGGCGGGCTTGTCCATCGTCTGGACCCTGATCGCCCTGCCGCTGATGATCGTCGGCCACCTGCGCGCGCGGCGCGAGCTGTGGCTGGTCGGTGCGGCCCTGATCGGCGTGGTGGTGGCCAAGCTGTTCTTCGTCGAGCTGGGCAATCAGGGCGGCCTGGAGCGCATCGTGTCCTTTATCGCGGTGGGCGTGTTGCTGTTGATCGTCGGCTATTTCGCGCCGCTGCCGCCCCGGCAGTCGGCGCCCGAAACGGAGCAGGTGCGGGTATGAGCAGGTTGATCGGTGTGCGTGGCTGGATCCTGGCGTTGCTGGGCCTGGTCGCCCCCCTGGCGGTGGGGCAGGAAAGCGCCAGTGACTACGCCATCCAGGTGCCGCTGAGCCTGAGCGGCGAAGGCCCCTGGTATCGCCTGGAACTGCCGATGGCCGTGCATATGGCCGCGCGTTACGCCGACCTGCGTGACCTGCGGGTGTTCAACGGCGCCGGCGAGGTGCAGGCCTATGCCCTGAGCCTGGGCAGTGCTCGGCAGCACGAGACGCAGCAGGACAGCGCGGTGAAGTGGTTCCCCTTGCGTGGCCCGCTGCATGCCGAGCAGAGCCCCGGCGTGCGGGTGCAGCGCAGCACCAGCGGCACCCTGGTCGAGGTGCTGGGGGAGGAGGGGGCGCGTGCCGATCAAGAGGTGCTGCGCGGTTGGCTGCTCGATACCAGTGCTATCGAGGCGCCGCTGCAGCAGCTGACGCTCGATTGGAGTGCCGGGCACGAGGGCTTTCAGCGCTTCAGCATCGAGGCCAGCGATGACCTGCAGCACTGGCGCGCCTGGGGCGATGGGCAGATTGCCCGACTGACATTTGCCGATGAACGCATCGATCAGCGTGACGTCCGCCTGCCGGGCCAGTCCGCGCGTTACCTGCGCCTGCTCTGGAGCAGTCCGCGGCAGGCTCCGCAGCTGCTGTCCGCGCGGCTGCTGAGTGCCAGCAGCGACAGGCTGGCGGCACCGCTGAGCTGGTCGGCGGAGTTGTCGCCGAGCAGCGCCAAGGCCGGCGAGTACCGCTGGGACCTGCCGCTGGCGCTGCCGTTGCAGCGCGTGCGGGTCGAGCTGGCCGAGGCCAACACCCTGGCGCCGGTGAGCATCGCGGGCCGGCGTGAGGGTCAAGTGCAGTGGCAGCCGCTGGCGCGCGGCCTGCTCTACCGTCTGCCGCAGGATGGCCAGGAGGTGCTGCAGGATGAGCTGGAGCTGTATGGCGCGCCGGTGCAGCAGTTGCGCGTGCAGGTGGATGAGCGTGGTGGCGGCCTGGGCAGTGCCGCGCCGAGCATCCGGGTCGGCATCCGCGCGACCCAGGTGGTGTTCCTCGCCCGTGGCACGCCGCCCTATGTGCTGGCCATCGGCAAGGCGGCTGGCAGCGCGGCGAGCCTGCCGCTGAGCACCCTGATTCCCGGCTACGACGACCAGCGCCTGGCTGCCCTGGGCGTGGCGACTGCGGCCGCGACGCCTCTGTTAGAAGTGGCGGCAGGCGCCGAGCAGGCGCCAGGCTGGGACTGGCAGCGTTTGGGGCTATGGGCGGTGTTGCTCGCCGGGGTCGGCCTGCTGGTGCTGATGGCCTGGAGCCTGTTGCGCGCCAGACCCGCCGCGCCCTGAGGCGTGATTCAGCTCAGCGCTTTCGGCTTGTATGCACAGTAGCCGGGGCGCGGGCCGATCTTGGGATGGTTGCGGCAGGTGTCCGGGCGCTTGTCGTAGATGGTGCACAGGCGTGTCTTGCGATCCAGGTACAGGCAGTCGTTGTTGCTCATGCGGATCAGGGTGAAGATCCCCGACTTCTGGTTGAAGCGCTCGACGATGCCCTCTTTTTGCAGGCGCTTGGCGATATTCTTCGGCGGCTCGCCCCGCTCGAAGTCGTCGACCACGCCGATGCGGATCAGGTCACCGATACGCACCTCGACCGGCAGCGTGCAGCAGCTGGAGATGCAACCGTGGCACATGTCGCTGGTGTATTTGGCCCAAGTGTCCAGGCGGTCGATTTCGGCGGCGGCGATCAGGTTGTTCTTCATGGGGCTTTGGGTGCGTATTGGCTGGGCGGCGGGCGATGATAGCGGCGTTGGCGGATTTGTGAACTAACATCTGCCGGCTGGTCGGTTTTCTTTTGCGCAAACACGCGGGTGGCGAACCTGGCAGCCGGCCGCCTAGAAGGCAAAGCCGTCGCGGCGGCAGTCGTGCTGGTTTTTCGGGCGATCCCGCGCTCAGGCCGAATAAAACCCTCAGGAAAACAGGGTGATCTGCAGTATCTTTGGCGCTGCCGGCAGTGTGCTGCGGCTTTTTTATCAACCTGTCAGGTCAGGATGGCCGTTCGCGCATGCCACTTCGCCGTGCTCCCCCTTTGCTGAGTGGGGCTTTCCTGCCGTTGCTCCGTGCTCATGCCCCGCAGGTGTGGCCGTGAGCGCTTGTACGGGGTCGGGCTGGGCGCCGAGTGTGCCGGTGGTGCTGACCTGCCTGGTGTGCATCGGTGTGTTGCTGTTGGCGCGCTGGGTCAAGCATCAGCGCAACTTCCCGGGCCGCGAGAGTTTTATCCTGCTGCATGCGGCCTGCCTCTGGTGGATGCTCGCCGCCGCCTTGGAGATGGCCGCGCAGTCGGCCACGTGCAAGGTGTTCTGGGCCAGCATGGCCTGGCCGGGCATCCTCTCGGTGCCGGCCTTCTGGTCGATCTTCCTCTGGCAGTACGTCAATAGCGTGCGCCGGCCTTTGCCGCTGCGCCACACCCTGGGCCTGGCCGTGGTGCCCGTGGCGATCTGGCTGGTGGCCCTGAGCAATCCCTGGCATGGCTGGTTCTACGGCGCGGGGACGGCTGCGCTTTCGGCCGAGCCGGGCGCTCCTGTGCGTTACCAGCACGGCCCGCTGTTCTATGCGGCCGCGGCCTACCTTTACCTGTTCATGGCCTTCAGCATGGGCGTGGTGATCCGTGCGGCGGTCTTCAGCGTTGGCGTCTACCGGCGGCATTATCTGGCCTTTGTCCTGCTCACGATCGTGCCCTGGACGGCCAACATCGGCTACATCGGCTTTGGCTGGACCGTTTTCGGCTTCGACCCGACACCCTTCAGTTTTGCCTTTACCCTGGTGGCATTTGCCTGGCTGATCGTCGGTGTGCGCCTGTTCGATCTGCTGCCGGTGGCGCGCCATCTGCTGCTGGAAGCCTTGCTCGACCCGGTGCTGGTGGTCGATCCGCAGTCGCGGGTGATCGAGAGCAACCCCGAGGCGCTCAAGTTGGCGGGCTTGCAGGGTGACTGGCAGGGGCGAAAGTTGGCCGACTGGCCGGTATTCGGCCGGGATCTGCAGGCGTTACTGAGGCAGCAGGCGAGCAGCGACCGGGATCGGCTGCTGATCCTGGCCAGTTCGTCGCGCTACTTCGAGGTGCGGATTCGGGCGATCGAGCGGGATACGCGCCAGGGCAGCATGCTGCTCGGACAAATGCTCTATCTGCGCGATGTCACCCAGCGCCATCTCAGCGAGCTGAAACTGGCCGAAGCGCTGGCCATCAGCGAGGAGCGCCTGCGCACCATTTCCAGTCTGCATGAGCAGTTGCAGGAGCAGGCGCTGCGCGATCCGCTGACCGGCTTGTACAACCGCCGCTACCTCGACGAGTTCTTCAGCCGCGAACTGGCCCGCGCGGAGCGTGAGCGGACGTCGCTGGCCCTGGCCCTGATCGACCTCGATCATTTCAAGCAGCTCAACGACGAGCATGGTCATCTGGCCGGCGATGATGTGCTCAAGGGCGTGGCCCAGCACTTGCTGGGCAGCCTGCGCGCCTCGGATGCGGTGTTTCGGATCGGCGGTGAGGAATTCCTGCTGATCCTGCCGGGTGTCGATGTGCAGGAGGCGCACAAGCGCCTGCAGTCGATTTGTCAGGGCCTGGCCGCCAGTCCGTTGCCTACCCGCAGCGGCGCGCGCACGGTGACCCTGTCGGCTGGCCTGGCCCTGTGGCCCGCGCAAGGCGGCGCGCTGGATGAACTCCTGCATGCGGCCGATGTCGCACTCTACGAGGCGAAACGGGCTGGACGTAACCGCGTGCAAGTATGCACGCAGGCTTAAACCGTGCCGAATGCCGGGTATGCGCTCCATCCATCCCTGCCTGGAGGCGCTGCCTCCCGTATAGCGTTAAACTGCACACGATTTCTTTCCTTCCCGGAGCCATCCATGTCCCGCATTACCCTGAGCCGCTATCTGATCGAACAGACCCGCAGCCATAACACCCCCGCCGATCTACGCTTCCTTATCGAGGTGGTCGCGCGGGCCTGCAAGGCGATCAGCCATGCGGTCTCCAAGGGCGCGCTGGACGACGTGCTCGGCAGCCTGGGCACCGAGAACGTGCAGGGCGAAGTGCAGAAGAAACTCGACGTGCTGTCCAACGAGATCCTCCTCGAAGCCAACGAGTGGGGCGGTCACCTGGCCGGCATGGCGTCCGAGGAAATGGACAAGGCCTACCAGATTCCCGGGCGCTACCCGAAAGGCGCGTATCTGCTGGTATTCGACCCGCTGGATGGCTCGTCCAACATTGACGTCAACGTCTCGGTCGGCACCATCTTCTCGGTCCTGCGTTGCCCCGATCGCAACGGTGCCACGGGCGATCTCGGCGAAGAAGCGTTCCTCCAGCCGGGCACCGAACAGGTGGCCGCCGGTTATGCGATCTATGGCCCGCAGACCATGCTGCTGCTGACCCTGGGCAACGGCGTCAAAGGTTTCACCCTGGATCGCGAACTGGGTGGCTTCGTCCTGACCCACGACGACATCAAGGTGCCGGAAACCACCCAGGAATTCGCCGTCAACATGTCCAACCAGCGCCACTGGGAAGCGCCGATGCAGCGTTATGTGAGTGAGCTGCTGGCCGGCGAGAGCGGGCCGCTGGAAAAGAATTACAACATGCGCTGGATCGCCTCCATGGTTGCCGATGTGCACCGTATCCTCACCCGCGGCGGCATGTTCATGTACCCGCGCGATAACCGCGATCCTTCGATGCCCGGCAAGCTGCGCTTGATGTACGAAGCCAATCCGATGGCCTTCATCATCGAACAGGCGGGTGGCGCGGCGACCAATGGCAGCCAGCGCATTCTCGAAATCCAGCCGACTTCCTTGCACCAGCGTGTGCCGGTATTCCTTGGCTCCAAGGAAGAAGTCGAGCGCGTGACCGCCTACCACCAGGAGTGATCCATGCATAAACCTTGGCAGCCGTTGCTCGACTGGTGGTTCGGTAGCGGGACGACGGCCGCCGAGGTGGCTGCGGCGCGTTCCGCGCTGTGGTTCGGCAAGCAGGACAGCCAGGACTCTGATGCGCGTGAGCGCTTTGCCGGGCTGGTGGAGCAGGCGCTGGCCGGCGAGTTGGCCGACTGGGCGGATTCGCCGCAGGGCTGGCTGGCACTGATCCTGCTGCTGGACCAGCTGCCGCGGATGATTTTTCGCGACAGTCCGCGGGCCTTCGCCGGTGACGACCTGGCCCGGCAACTGGTGCTCGCCGGGCTGGACGAAGAGCAGGAAGAGGCGCTGGCGCCGCTGCAGCGGGTGTTCGTCTACCTGGTGCTGGAGCACGCCGAAGATCTGCTCCTGCAGGACGAGGCGGTGCGCCGCTTCACCCGCCTGCTGTCCGTCGCGGCGCCTGCCGAGCAGGCGTTGTATGCCGATTATCTGGATTACGCCGAGTGCCATCGCCAGGTGATTGCCCGGTTTGCGCGCTTTCCCCATCGCAATGCCGTGCTGGGGCGGCCCTCGACCGCGGAAGAGCTGGCTTTCCTGCGGGAACCCGGTTCGCGTTTCTGACGTCCAACGGCAGCCGCTGCTGCGGCGCTGTGCCAAGCTTGTCCAACTTTCAATTATGAAGCCAATTCCGAAGCCAATTCTGGAGCCCGCGCCATGTCGTTGCGCTATTTCGCCGTGCTGTTGTGCTGTGTATTGCTGGCTGCTTGCAGCAAGGTCAATCAGGACAATTATTCCAAACTCAAGTCCGGGATGACCAAGCCGGAGGTCGAGCAGTTGCTCGGCGCGCCCAGCGAGTGCGCCGGTGCCCTGGGCCTCACCAGCTGCACCTGGGGTGACGAGAAGAGTTTTATCAGCGTGCAGTACGCCGGCGACAAGGTGGTGATGTTCTCGGGCAAGGGTCTGCAATAAGGAGTGGCTGATGCGTGTATTCGCGGGGTTGCTGGCCGTTGCAGTGCTGGCAGGTTGCGCCAATTCCGGGACCGGAGTGGTGCCGCCGAAAACGGTGGAGACGGTCGATCTGCAGCGCTATCAGGGCACCTGGTACGAGCTGGCGCGACTGCCGATGTTCTTCCAGCGTAACTGCGCGCAATCCGAGGCGCGTTATGACCTGCGGGACGATGGCCGTGTCGCGGTGACCAATCGCTGTCGCACCCTCGAGGGCAAGTGGCAGGAGGCCAAGGGGCAGGCCGTGCCACAGGTGGCGGGGCAGACCGACAAGCTGTGGGTGCGCTTCGATAACTGGTTCAGCAGCCTGCTGCCGGGCGTCGCCAAGGGCGAGTATTGGGTGCTGTACCTGGATGACGACTACCAGACGGCGCTGGTTGGCCACCCGAACCGTGACTACCTGTGGTTGCTGGCGCGTACCCCGCACGTGGCGCCGGCCATGCGCGACAAGTTGCTGGAGGTCGCGCGCGGCCAAGACTACGACACCGCTGCGCTGATCTGGCGCACACCAGACGCCACGCTGCCTCAGCCCTGAGAAACGCCCGGCGCGGGCAATGCTGTTTACTTAAGCCCAAGTGAGCAGCATTTTTTTGTAGCCCGGATGCAATCCGGGGGAAGTCGGGTGTCTGAAAAGCCGCTCCCGGATTGCGCTGGCGCTTATCTGGGCTACGAAGTTGGCTTGTTCTTCGATTAAGCAGTCGTCACGGTGCTGGTGCGGCTAGCCCAGCAGTTCGCGCAGCACCCTGGCAAAGGCCCTGGCGCTTTCCAGTTCACCGGCATGCTGGCGGTCGCGCACCACCCAGCGGCCGCCGACCATGACATCCCGGATCTGCCGCTCGCTGCCGGCGAACAGCCAGCGGCCCAGCAGGGCATCGTCGCTGGCGGTGGCGATATAGGGGTCGTCAGCATCCAGCACCAGCCAGTCGGCGCGTTTGCCGACCGCCAGTTCACCCACCGGCTGGCCGAGCGCCTGGGCGCCGCCAGCCAGGGCCGCGTCGTACAGGCTGCGGCCGATCAGCGGCTGATCGCTGCGATAGAGCCGGTTGCGCCGCTGGTCGCGCAGGCGTTGGCCGTATTCCAGCCAGCGCAGCTCTTCGGCCATATTGACCGAGACATGGCTGTCCGAACCGATGCCCAGGCGCCCGCCCTGGGCGAGGAAGTCCACCGCCGGGAAGATGCCGTCGCCGAGGTTGGCCTCGGTGCTCGGGCACAGCCCGGCCACGGCGCCGCTGCGCGCCATCAGGCTGACTTCGTCGGCCTGCGCATGGGTGGCATGCACCAGGCACCAGCGTTGATCCACCGGCACGTTCTCGTACAGCCATTGCAGGGGCCGGCGCCCGCTCCAGGCCAGGCAGTCGTCGACTTCCTTCTGCTGTTCGGCGATATGGATATGGATCGGGCTGTCGCTGTCGGCGGCGGCCAGCACCGTCTCGATCTGCGCTGGCGTCACCGCGCGCAGCGAATGAAAACACAGACCCAGGCGCTGCGTCGGGTGCTGCTCGAGCAGCGGCTGCAAGCGCTGCTGCAGGGCCAGGTAGCTGTCGCTGCTGTGGATAAAGCGTCGCTGGCCTTGATTCGCCGGTTGGCCGCCGAAGCCGGAATGGCTGTAGAGCACCGGCAGCAGGGTCAGGCCGATGCCCGTATCCAGGGCGGCCTGGCTGATGCGTAGGGCCAGTTCGGCCGGGTCGGCGTAGGGCCGGCCCTGCGGGTCATGGTGCACGTAGTGGAATTCGGCCACCGAGGTGTAGCCGGCCTTGAGCATCTCGATATACAGCTGGCGGGCGATGACCTCGATCTGCTCGGGGCTGAGCTGGCCGACCAGGCGGTACATCAGTTCGCGCCAGGTCCAGAAGCTGTCGTTGGGGTTGCCGGCCACTTCGGCGAGGCCGGCCATGGCGCGCTGGAAGGCGTGCGAATGCAGGTTCGGCATGCCCGGCAGCAGCGGGCCACGCAGGCGCTCGGCGCCTGCGTCCGAGCCGTCGACGGTGATGCTTTCCAGGCTGCCGGAGGCGCTGACCTCCAGGCGGACGTTGTGCGCCCAGCCGTGGGCGAGCAGGGCGCGGGGCGCGAAGAATGCGGGCATAATGCGTATCCAGCTGCTGGTGTTTATTTGTATATACATATACAGGTGTTTGTGGCGCGGGTAAACTGCCGGTCAGGCGACAAGGAGACACACATGACAAAAGCATTCTCGAAGCCGTCCGCGCTTGCCGGTCAGCTCAGTGAAGCACCGGCACCGCTGTATGCCCAGGTCAAGCAGATGATCGTCCAGCAGATCCATAGCGGTGCCTGGCCGGCGCACCATCGGGTGCCCTCGGAAAGCGAGCTGGTGGACCAGCTGGGCTTCAGCCGCATGACCATCAACCGCGCGCTGCGCGAGCTGACCAATGACGGCCTGCTGCTGCGCATGCAGGGGGTGGGCACCTTCGTCGCCGAGCCCAAGGGGCGTTCCGCCCTGTTCGCAGTGAACAACATTGCCGACGAGATCGCCGCCCGCGGCCATCGTCATCAGAGCAAGCTGATTCGCCTGGGCGAGGAGTTGGCCAATCCGGAGCGGGCCATGGCGCTGGATCTGCGCGAAGGGCAGAAGGTCTTCCATTCGTTGATCGTGCATTACGAAAACGAGGTGCCGGTGCAACTGGAAGATCGCTACGTCAATGCGGCGGTGGCGCCGGACTACCTCAAGCAGGACTTCACCCAGCTGACCCCTTACGCCTACCTGTCGCGGGTCGCGCCGCTGACCGAGGGCGAGCACGTGGTTGAGGCGATTCTCGCCGATGCCGAGGAATGCCGGTTGTTGCAGATCGAGCGCGGCGAGCCCTGCCTGCTGATTCGCCGGCGCACCTGGTCGGGGCCGCAGGCCGTGACCGCGGCGCGCCTGCTGCACCCGGGCTCGCGCCATCGTCTGGAGGGGCGTTTCAGTTCATGAGCCGGATGCAGATCCTGCGCGCGGCCGACTATCCGCGCATGCCGTGGAAGAACGGCGCCGGCAGCACCCTGGAGATCGCTCGCGACCGGGGCGAGGGCCTGGATGGCTTCGGCTGGCGCCTGTCGATCGCCGATATCGGCGCGTCGGGCGGCTTCTCCGCGTTCACTGGCTACCAGCGCATCATCAGTGTGCTGGAGGGCGACGGCATGCACTTGCAGGTGGACGGCGCGCTCTCGCGGCCGTTGTTGCCGTTCGATCCCTTCGCCTTCGGCGGTGACAGTCGGGTGGAGTGCCGCCTGCTCGGTGGCGCCATTCGCGATTTCAACCTGATCTATGTGCCGCAGCGTTTCCGTGCCCGCCTGCAATGGCTGCGGGTGGCAGGCGAACTGCGCCTGTTCAGCAGCGCCAGCAGCCTGCTGCTGTTCGCCGCCGATGACGGGTTGCAGGCGAGCCATGCCGGCACCCCGGCGCCGGTGCTGGGGCGCTATGACTGCCTGCAGCTGGAAACCCCCGGCGAGCTGGCCGAGCTGCTGCTACAGGCGCCGGCCGCCGTCTGTTGCCTGATCGAGCTGACGCCGCGGCACGGCTGACCCATCTGGCAAGATACGCCGCTGGGTGGCGGCGACTGCCGCCCGGCGCTAGATCTGCAGGCAACTTCCCCTTCGATCGCGTGGCCAGCAAGTACGGTCTCGTTGGGTCCGGCTATGCCCGTTGCCGGCGTGGCCCATGGGCTGTTACTTGGCTACTCAGTTGTCTAGACATGTACTCACTTTAGCAGGCAAAAAGTTGCTCCGGTAACAGTCTGCGGGCGACCGAGGGTCTGCGGCTATCGTTTCTCAGGCCTGCCGGATAGCCCTGAATTCAAGGCCTGCGCTCTGCTCGGAGGAAAGCCGACCCGGCTTTTCGACGGGCTGGCCCCTCGCTTGCATATGGTTGTATGTACAAGCATATGTGTGTAGATATATGCTCCTACTCCATTGATCCGCTGCACAGGGTGAAAGGCCATGTCCGAAGAGCTTTCTGCAACCGCCACCGTCAGCCAGGGACGCGCCCTGGCGCGGCTTCTGGGCTACAGCCTGGTCGGCCTGTTGGTATTTTTCGTGCCCTTCGAGCTGGGCGGGCGCTCGACCATCCTGCTGGACCACGCTGCCAGCGCCCTGCAGCTCCACGCTCGGCCGCTGGTGATCGGCCTCGCCATGCTGTTCATGCTGTATGGCGCGGTCCAGCCCTGGCTCAGCGGCAGTTGGCGCAGCAGCCTGACCCACGCGGTGTTCAGCGGGCTCAAGGTCGCCGGCCTGGCGATCGGCCTGGGCTACCTGGCCGGCGTCGGCCCGGCGCTGTTGTACCAGCCGGGCATGCTGCCCTTCCTGTTCGACAAACTGGTGCTCAGCCTGGCGCTGATCGTGCCCCTGGGCGCGTTGGCGCTGGTGTTCCTGATCGGCTTCGGCCTGCTGGAGCTGATCGGCGTGCTGATGCAGCCGGTGATGCGGCCGATCTGGCGCACCCCGGGCAAGTCGGCGATCGATGCGGTGGCCTCCTTCGTCGGCAGCTATTCGGTCGGCCTGCTGATCACCGACCGCATGTACCGCCAGGGCCATTACAGCGTGCGCGAGGCGGCGATTATCGCCACCGGTTTCTCCACCGTATCGGCGCCCTTTATGGTGATCATTGCCAAGACCCTCGGCCTGATGCAGATCTGGAACCTGTATTTCTGGGGCGCGATGCTGGTGACCTTCGCCGTTACCGCGGTCAGCGCGCGCCTCTATCCGCTGGCGCGCCTGCCCTCGGAGTCGATTCCCGAAGCGCAGTTGCAAGCCGGCGAGAGCCGCCTGCGAGCGGCCTGGAACGCCGGCCTGGCGCAGGCCGCCGCGGCGCCGTCGCTGATGTCGGCGTTGCGCGAGACCTTCCTCGACGGCCTGCGCATGACCGCCGCCATTCTGCCGAGCATCCTCGCCGTCGGCCTGCTCGGACTCCTGGCGGCCAAGTACACCCCGCTGTTCGACGCCATCGGCGTGCTGCTCTACCCGCTGACCTGGCTGTTCGGCCTGAGCGAGCCGATGGAGGTGGCACGGGCCATTGCCGCCGGGCTGGCGGAAATGTTCCTGCCGGCCATGCTGCTCAAGGACGCCGAGCCGCTGGTCAAGTTCGTCACCGCCATCGTTTCGGTGAGCAGCGTGCTGTTCCTCTCCGCCTCGATCCCCTGCGTGCTCGCCACCCGGATTCCCCTGCGTCTGCGCGACCTGCTGCTGGTCTGGCTGCAGCGCACCCTGCTCAGCCTGGTGTTCAGCATCCCGTTGGCCTACCTGGCGCAATACATGGGCTGGCTGTGAATGTCGCCCGTAGCTACTACCCTTAATTGAGGACCCTGCCATGACCAAGTTTCGCGACATCGAAATCCGCGCCCCGCGCGGTAATCAGTTGACCGCCAAGAGCTGGCTGACCGAAGCGCCGCTGCGCATGCTGATGAACAACCTCGATCCGGAAGTGGCCGAGAACCCCAAGGAGCTGGTGGTGTACGGCGGCATCGGCCGTGCCGCGCGCAACTGGGAGTGCTACGACAAGATCGTCGAGTGCCTGACCAACCTGAATGACGACGAGACCCTGCTGGTGCAATCAGGCAAGCCGGTTGGCGTGTTCCGGACCCACAGCAACGCGCCGCGGGTGCTGATCGCCAACTCCAACCTGGTGCCGCACTGGGCGACCTGGGAGCACTTCAACGAACTGGACGCCAAGGGCCTGGCCATGTACGGCCAGATGACCGCCGGCAGCTGGATCTACATCGGCAGCCAGGGCATCGTCCAGGGCACCTATGAAACCTTCGTCGAGGCCGGGCGCCAGCATTACGCCGGCAGCCTCAAGGGCCGCTGGGTACTGACCGCCGGCCTCGGCGGCATGGGTGGCGCGCAGCCGCTGGCGGCAACCCTGGCCGGCGCCTGCTCGCTGAACATCGAATGCCAGCAGAGCCGCATCGATTTTCGCCTGAAGACCCGCTACGTCGACGAGCAGGCAGCGGACCTGGACGACGCCCTGGTGCGCCTCGAGAAATACTGCGCCGAGGGCAAGGCGATCTCCATCGCCCTGTGTGGCAACGCCGCCGAAATCCTTCCCGAGCTGGTGCGCCGTGGCGTGCGCCCGGACCTGGTCACCGACCAGACCAGCGCCCACGACCCGCTCAATGGCTACCTGCCGATCGGCTGGAGCTGGGAGCAGTACCGCGAGCGTGCGCTGCGCGAGCCGGCGGCGGTGGTCAAGGCGGCCAAGCAGTCGATGGCCGTGCACGTGCGCGCCATGCTGGATTTCCAGAAACTCGGCGTGCCGACCTTCGACTACGGCAACAACATCCGCCAGATGGCCCTGGAGGAGGGCGTGAGCAATGCCTTCGATTTCCCCGGTTTCGTCCCGGCCTATATCCGTCCGCTGTTCTGCCGCGGCATCGGTCCGTTCCGCTGGGCCGCGTTGTCCGGCGACCCCGAGGACATCTACAAGACCGACGCCAAGGTCAAGCAGCTGATTCCGGATGACGCCCATCTGCACAACTGGCTGGACATGGCCCGCGAGCGCATCGCCTTTCAGGGCCTGCCGGCACGGATCTGCTGGGTCGGCCTGGGTCAGCGCGCCAAGCTCGGCCTGGCGTTCAACGAGATGGTGCGCAGTGGCGAATTGAGCGCGCCGGTGGTGATCGGCCGCGACCACCTCGATTCGGGCTCGGTGGCCAGCCCCAACCGCGAAACCGAAGCCATGCAGGACGGCTCCGATGCGGTGTCCGACTGGCCGCTGCTCAACGCCCTGCTGAATACCGCCAGCGGCGCCACCTGGGTCTCGCTGCACCACGGCGGCGGGGTGGGCATGGGCTTCTCCCAGCACGCCGGCATGGTCGTGGTCTGCGACGGCACGGACGAGGCCGCCGTGCGCATCGCCAATGTGCTGCACAACGATCCGGCCACCGGGGTGATGCGTCACGCCGATGCCGGTTACCAGATCGCCATCGACTGCGCCCGCGAGCAGGGCCTCAACCTGCCGATGATTAAAGGAGTCTGAACATGAGCAGCCTGAACATTCTGCCCGGCCAACTGAGCCTGGCCCAACTGCGTCGGGTCCATCAGGGCGCGCTGAGCGTCAGCCTGGATGAGAGCGCCGCCGCGGCCATCGAAGCCAGTGTCGCCTGCGTCGAGCAGATCCTCGCCGAGAACCGCACCGCCTACGGCATCAACACCGGGTTCGGCCTGCTGGCTTCGACCCGCATCGCCAGCGCCGACCTGGAAAACCTGCAACGTTCGCTAGTGCTGTCGCACGCCGCCGGTGTCGGCCAGCCGCTGGACGATGGCCTGGTGCGCCTGATCATGCTGCTCAAGGTCAACAGCCTGGCGCGCGGCTTCTCCGGCATCCGCCGGCGGGTGATCGATGCGCTGCTCGCCCTGCTCAACGCCGAGGTCTATCCGCATATCCCGCTCAAGGGTTCGGTCGGCGCGTCCGGCGACCTGGCGCCGCTGGCGCATATGTCGCTGGTGCTGCTCGGCGAGGGCAAGGCGCGCTATCGCGGCGAGTGGCTGCCGGCGCGCGAGGCGCTGGCGGTCGCCGGTCTCGAACCGCTGACCCTGGCGGCCAAGGAAGGCCTGGCGCTGCTCAACGGCACCCAGGTCTCCACCGCCTATGCCCTGCGCGGCCTGTTCGCGGCCGAGGATCTGTTCGCCGCGGCACTGGTCTGTGGCAGCCTCAGCGTCGACGCCATGCTCGGTTCGCGGGCGCCCTTCGATGCGCGCCTGCATGCGGCCCGCGGCCAGCGCGGGCAGATCGACGTGGCGGCGGCCTATCGCGACCTGCTCACTGCCAGCAGCGAGATCTCCCGCTCCCATGCCCAGTGCGACAAGGTGCAGGACCCTTATTCGCTGCGTTGCCAGCCCCAGGTGATGGGCGCCTGTCTGACCCAGATCCGTCATGTCGCCGAGGTGCTGCGGGTCGAGGCCAATGCGGTATCGGACAACCCGCTGGTGTTCTCCGCCGAGGGCGACGTGATCTCCGGCGGCAACTTCCACGCCGAGCCGGTGGCCATGGCCGCCGACAACCTGGCCCTGGCCATCGCCGAGATCGGCGCGCTTTCCGAACGGCGCATCTCGCTGATGATGGACAAGCACATGTCGCAATTGCCGCCGTTCCTGGTGGCCAATGGCGGGGTCAACTCCGGCTTCATGATCGCCCAGGTCACCGCCGCCGCCCTGGCCAGCGAGAACAAGGCGCTGGCCCACCCGCACAGCGTCGACAGCCTGCCGACCTCGGCCAACCAGGAAGACCACGTATCCATGGCCCCGGCCGCCGGCAAGCGCCTGTGGGAGATGGCCGACAACGTGCGTGGCATCCTCGCCGTCGAGTGGCTTGGGGCCTGCCAGGGCCTGGACTTTCGCGAAGGGCACAAGACCTCGGCGAAACTGGAACAGGCCCGCGCCGTGCTGCGCGAGCGGGTCTCGCACTATCAGCAGGACCGCTTCTTCGCCCCGGATATCGAGGCGGCCAGCGAACTGTTGGAGTCCCGTTGCCTGAACGACCTTGTGCCGGCGCAGCTGCTGCCGAGTCTTTGAGGTCGCGGTAACCCTTTTGCTCGACTGCCGTTACCCAACCTTTGGAAAGACTGGAGTACCAGATGAACAAAAAACCTAAGTCTCTGCTCGGCACCGCCCTCGTCCTTGGCCTGTGTGCCAGCTCCGCTGCGACGCAGGCCGCAGGCTGGTGCGAAGCGGGCAAGCCGGTGAAATTCGCCGGGCTGAATTGGGAGAGCGGCATGCTGCTCACCGATGTGATGCAGATCGTGCTCAAGGAGGGCTACGGTTGCGCAACCGATAGCTTGCCAGGCAACTCCATCACCATGGAGAACGCCTTGAGCAGCAACGACATTCAGGTGTTCGCCGAGGAGTGGGTTGGCCGGAGCGAGGTGTGGAACAAGGCGGCGGCGGCCGGCAAAGTGGTCGGGGTCGGCGCGCCGATCGTCGGCGCGGCCGAAGGCTGGTATGTGCCGCGCTATGTGGTCGAGGGCGATGCCAAGCGCAAGCTCGAAGCCAAGGCGCCAAACCTCAAGGCGATTACCGACCTGGCTCAGTACGCCGACGTATTTCGGGACCAGGAAGAGCCGGACAAGGGGCGTTTCTACAACTGCCCGGCCGGCTGGACCTGCGAACTGGATAACAGCGAGATGCTGAAAAGCTACGGCCTGGAAGACAAGTTCACCAACTTCCGCCCGGGCACTGGGCCGGCGCTGGATGCCGCCGTGCTGTCGAGCTACAAGCGCGGCGAGCCTATTCTGTTCTATTACTGGTCGCCGACGCCGCTGATGGGGCAGGTCGATCTGGTCAAACTGGACGAGAAGCCGGGCAGCGACAAGACCATCACCATCCAGGTCGGTCTGTCCAAGGCCTTCCATGAGCAGGCGCCGGAACTGGTCGCGGTGCTGGAGAAGGTCAATCTGCCGATCGACCTGCTGAACCAGAACCTGGCGCGGATGGCCAAGGAGCGCCTCGATTCGCCCGAGCTGGCCAAGGTCTTCCTCAAGGAACACCCTGAAGTCTGGCACGCCTGGGTCAGCGAAGAGGCGGCGCAGAAGATCGACGCCGCGCTGTAACCCGCAGTCGGGGAGGGCTTGCCGGCCCTTCCTGGATGTTTTGCACAGGACAGTCCCCTCGCCCCTGGTGGCGAGGGGTGTGGAGCGGGGGCTGGCGCCGCCCTCCCGGACCAAATCGATCGAGAGCAGCCTATGTTCCCCGAACGCTTCACTTTCTCCATCGCCGACTGGGTCAATACCTGGGTCGACGAGCTGGTGACCAACTACGGCGATGTGTTCCGCCACATCTCCGACACCCTGTTGTGGGCCATCATCAACCTCGAGGGCCTGCTGCGCGGCACGCCCTGGTGGCTGATGCTGGCAATCGTCGCCGCTATCGCCTGGCATGCCACGCGCCGCGCGCTGCCGACCCTGATGATCGTCGGCCTGCTGTTCCTGGTCGGCGCGGTCGGGCTCTGGGACAAATTGATGCAGACCCTGGCGCTGATGCTGATCGCGACCCTGATCTCGGTGATTATCGGCATTCCGCTGGGGATTCTTTCCGCCCGCAGCAACCGCCTGCGTACGGTGCTGATGCCGCTGCTGGATATCATGCAGACCATGCCCAGCTTCGTGTACCTGATCCCGGTATTGATGCTCTTCGGCCTGGGCAAGGTGCCGGCGATTTTCGCCACGGTGATCTACGCGATGCCGCCGCTGATCCGCCTCACCGACCTGGGCATCCGCCAGGTCGATGGCGAGGTGATGGAGGCGGTCAATGCCTTTGGTGCCAACCGCCTGCAGCAACTGTTCGGCGTACAACTGCCGCTGGCGCTGCCGAGCATCATGGCCGGGATCAACCAGACCACCATGATGGCCCTGTCGATGGTGGTGATCGCCTCGATGATCGGCGCCCGTGGCCTCGGCGAAGACGTCCTGATCGGCATCCAGACTCTCAACGTCGGACGCGGCCTCGAAGCCGGCCTGGCCATCGTCATCCTGGCCGTGGTCATCGACCGCATCACCCAGGCCTATGGCCGTGCGCGGCACCAAGCCAGTCAATGAGGGGCGAGCAAATGAGCAAGATCGTGGTCAAGAATGTGTTCAAGATCTTCGGTGCCCGCCCCGAGGCCGCGCTGAACATGATTCAGCAGGGCCAGAGCAAGGACCAGGTGCTCGCCGCCACCGGTTGCGTGGTCGGGGTCAACGATTTGTCGCTGGCCATCGAGCCGGGCGAAATCTTCGTCATCATGGGCCTCTCCGGTTCCGGCAAGTCGACCCTGGTGCGCCACTTCAACCGCCTGATCGACCCGACCAGCGGGGAAATCCTGGTCGATGGCGAAGACATCCTGCAATACGATCGGGAGGCGCTGCGCGATTTCCGCCGGCGCAAGATCAGCATGGTGTTCCAGAGCTTCGGCCTGCTGCCGCACAAGAGCGTGCTGGACAACGTCGCCTACGGCCTCAAGGTGCGCGGCGAGAGCAAGGCCCATTGCGCCGAGCGCGCGCTGCACTGGATCGACACCGTCGGCCTCAAGGGCTACGAGAAATCCTATCCGCACCAGCTCTCCGGCGGCATGCGCCAGCGGGTGGGGCTGGCTCGCGCCTTGGCGGCGGATACCGACATCATCCTGATGGACGAGGCCTTCAGTGCGCTCGACCCGTTGATTCGCGCCGAGATGCAGGACCAGTTGCTCGAGCTGCAGCAGGCGCTGCACAAGACCATCGTCTTCATCACCCACGACCTCGATGAGGCCGTGCGCATCGGCAATCGCATCGCCATCCTCAAGGACGGCCAGCTGATCCAGGTCGGCACGCCCAAGGAAATCCTCTACCAGCCCGCCGATGAGTACGTCGATCGTTTCGTCCAGCGCCGCGTTGCCACCGTCTAAGGAGTCGCCATGCCCCCTGTTGCCCCCGTCATCCTCGGCAATGCGCCATTGCGCTGGCAAGACGTGGTGGCGGTGGCCCGCCAGGGCACGCCGCTGCAATTGACCCCAGCCGCTTGGGCGCGCATCGACAATGCCCGCGCGGTGGTCGAGTGCATTGTGGCGCGCGGTGAGCGCGCCTATGGCATCAGCACCGGCCTGGGCGCCCTGTGCAATGTGCTGCTGGAGGGCGAACAGCTCGCCCAGCTGTCGCGCAACACCCTGCTCAGCCACGCCTGCGGTGTCGGCCAGGCGCTGACGAACGAGCAGACCCGGGCGATCATCTGCGCCGCCGTCGCTAACTACAGCCACGGCAAATCCGGGGTGCAGCGCCAGGTGGTCGAAGCGCTGCTGGCGCTGCTCAACCGCGGCATCACCCCGCGGGTGCCGGCGCAGGGTTCGGTCGGCTACCTGACCCATATGGCGCATGTCGGCATCGCCCTGCTCGGGGTCGGCGAGGTCAGCTACCGTGGTCAGGTGCTCAGTGCCGCCGAAGCGTTGGCGGCCGAAGGGCTGGAGCCGGTGCAGCTGGGGGCCAAGGACGGCCTCAGCCTGGTCAATGGCACGCCGTGCATGACCGGTTTGAGCTGCCTGGCCCTGGACGATGCGAACCGTCTGCTGCAATGGGCCGACGTGATCGGTGCGATGAGCTTCGAGGCCCTGCGCGGGCAGCTCGCCGCCTTCGACCCGACTGTCCTCGCGCTCAAGCCGCATCCGGGGCAACAACGGGTCGGCGCCAACCTGCGCGCGCTGCTCGAGGGCAGTGACGTGATCGCCAGCAGCCGTGGCATCCGCACCCAGGACGCCCTGAGCATCCGTTCCATGCCCCAGGTGCACGGCGCCTGCCGCGATCAGTGGGTGCATGCCGCGCAGCAGGTCGACATCGAGCTCAATTCGGCCACCGACAACCCGCTGTTGCTCGGTACCCCGGACGCCTATCGGGTGGTCTCCCAGGCCAACCCGCATGGCGAGTCGGTGGCGATGGCCGCCGACCTGCTGGCGATTGCCGTCGCCGAGCTGGGCAGCATTGCCGAGCGCCGCCTGGATCGCCTGATCAATCCGCTGGTCAGCGGCCTGCCGGCCTTCCTGGTGGCCGAGCCCGGGGTCAACTCGGGGATGATGATCGTGCAGTACGTGGCCGCCGCGCTGTGCGGCGAGAACCGCCAACTGGCGCAACCGGCGGTGCTGGACAACTTCGTCACCTCCGGGCTGCAGGAGGATCACCTGAGCATGGGCACCAGCGCCGCGTTGAAGCTGCACAGGGCGCTGGCCAACTGTGCGCAGATCCTCGCGATTGAATACCTGCTGGCGGCCCAGGCCTTCGAGTTCCTCAAGCCCCAGCGCTTCGGCGCCGGCACCGGCTGCGCCTGGACGCTGCTGCGCGAACGGGTGGCGGCCTATGACCAGGACCGCTGGCTGGCGCCGGACATCGCCCGCGCCGCCGCGCTGCTGGGCGAGGACCAGGCCCTCGCCCAAGTGGCGGCAAGCATTGGAGGTCTGCAATGAACACACTCTGGTTCAACTGTCACGCCGCGACCATGGCCGGCGGGCGCTACTCGATCATCGAGGACGCCGCGCTGGTCACCGAGGGTGTGCACATCGCCTGGATCGGCCCGCGGGCCGAGCTGCCCGCCGGCGACTATGCCGAGCGGCATGACCTCGAAGGTGCCTGGCTGACCCCCGGGCTGATCGACTGCCACACCCATCTGGTGTTCGGCGGCGACCGCAGCGGCGAGTTCGAGCAGCGCCTCGAGGGCGTCAGCTATGCCGAGATCGCGGCGGCCGGCGGCGGCATCGCCAGCACCGTGCGCGCCACCCGCGAGGCCAGCGAGGGCGAGTTGCTGACTGGCGCGCTGCAGCGTGCGCGGCAGCTGCTGCGCGAGGGCGTCACTACGCTGGAGGTGAAATCCGGTTACGGTCTGGACCTGGCCAGCGAGCGCAAGATGCTGCGGGTGATCCGCCGTCTCGGCGACATGCTGCCGCTGACCGTGCGCGCCACCTGCCTGGCCGCCCATGCGGTGCCGGCGGAATATGCGGGCCGCGCCGACGCCTATATCGAGCGGGTCTGCCGCGAGATCCTGCCGGAGCTGGCGGCCGAAGGGCTGGTGGATGCGGTGGATGCCTTCTGCGAGCACCTGGGTTTCTCCCCGGCCCAGGTCGAGCGGGTGTTCGTCGCCGCGCAGGCACTGGGTTTGCCGGTCAAGCTGCACGCCGAGCAACTGTCCGCGTTGCACGGTTCCAGTCTGGCGGCGCGCTACCAGGCGCTGTCGGCCGATCATCTGGAATATATGACCGAGGAGGACGTCATCGCCATGGCGGCGGCCGGCAGCGTGGCGGTGCTGCTGCCCGGGGCCTTCTACCTGTTGCGCGAAACCCAGTTGCCGCCGATCGAGCTGCTGCGCCGGCACGGCGTGGCCATGGCGGTGGCCAGCGACCTCAACCCCGGCACCTCGCCGGCGCTGTCGCTGCGCCTGATGCTCAACATGGCCTGCACCTCGTTCCGCCTGACCCCGGAAGAAGCCCTGGCCGGGGTCACCCTGAACGCCGCCAAGGCCTTGGGCTTGGCCGCCAGTCACGGTAGCCTTGAAGTGGGCAAGCTCGCCGATTTCGTCGCCTGGCAGATCCGGCGACCGGCGGAACTGGCCTATTGGTTGGGCGGCGATTTGCCCAAGCGGGTGATTCGCCATGCACGGGAGGTCGACCATGGATAACGTATTGAACTTCAGTCGCGGCAGCGTGCCGCTGCTGATCAGCATGCCGCATCCCGGCATCCTGCTGACCCCTGCCGTGGAGGCGGGCCTGGTCGAGGAGGCGAAGCGCCTCAGCGATACCGACTGGCATATCCCGCGGCTCTATGACTTCGCCGATGAGCTGGGCGCCAGTATCCTGGAGGCGTGCTACTCGCGCTATGTCATCGACCTCAACCGGCCGCAGGATGACGCGCCACTCTATGCCAGCGCCACCACTGGCCTGTTCCCGGCGACCCTGTTCACCGGCGAGCCGCTGTACCGCGCCGGGCTCGAGCCGTCCAGCGCGGAGCGGGCGCGCTACCTCGCCGAGATCTGGACGCCTTACCACCAGACCCTGGCCGCCGAGCTGGCGCGGATCAAGGCCGAGTTCGGCTATGCGCTGCTGTTTGACGCGCACTCGATCCGCTCCTGTGTGCCGCACCTGTTCGCCGGCCTGCTGCCGGACTTCAACCTGGGCACCAATGCCGGTGCCAGTTGCGACCCACAATTGAGCGAGCGCCTGCTGGCGGTCTGCGCCGCGGCCCGGGACTACAGCCATGTGCTCAACGGGCGCTTCAAGGGCGGGCACATCACCCGCCACTACGGCCAGCCGCAGGCGCATGTGCATGCCGTACAGCTGGAGCTGGCGCAGTGCACCTACATGGAGGAGCAGGTGCCCTTCGACTACCGCGCAGACCTCGCCGAGCCGACCCAGGAGGTGCTTCGCGACCTGCTGCAGGCGATGCTGGCCTGGGGCCGCGAACGCTACGGGCGCTAGCTGGCTGAGGTGGCGTTGCGTCGAGTGCGATCGGGGAGGAACTTGCTTCACCCATATGGGTGGCTGTGCCGCTCGAGCGGTCTGGATACTCTTCTGCGCTTGCCCGAAGGCAACCCTAATAAGAAGGAGCATCCATGACCCCTAGCCTGAAAACGCTCACCGCTGCCGTCCTGCTGGCGAGCCTGCCAGCCGCCGCGCAGGCCATGCCTTACTCGCAACTGATCATCTTCGGCGACTCGCTGAGCGACAGCGGGCAGTTTCCCGACCTCGGCAGCCCCCTGCTGGGCGGCAACCCCACCGGCGGCTTGCGCTTCACCAACCGCACCGGCCCTACCTATCTCGGCAACAATACCGAGTACTTCGATGCCGTCGCCACTCAGCGCCTGGCCGCGTTGCTCGGCCTGCAGGCATTGCCCTCGACACCGATCCTGCCGCAATTGCTCACCGGCAACGCCGATGGCACTAACTATGCGGTGGGTGGCTACCGCACCGATCAGATTCTCGCCTCGATCACCGCGGCCAACGGCTCGGTGGTGAATGCCGGCGGCGGCACCATTCGCACCCGCAACGGCTATCTGCTGGATGTGCCGCGAGTCGATCCCGATGCCCTGTTCTACATAAACGGCGGCGGCAACGATGTGCTGCAGTTCGTGGTCACCGACCAGGCCAGCGCCGCCGCGGCGGCGGCCGACCTGGTGGCGGGTGTCGCCGCCCTGCAGCAGGCCGGCGCGCGCACCATCATCGTCTCCGACCTGCCTGACGTCGGCCTGACGCCCGCCGGTTTTGCCTTTGGCTTTCGCGATGCCTGGTCGAGCGCTTCGGGCCTGCTCAACGACGAGTTGGGCAGCCAGCTTGCGGCCCTCGGCGGCAATGTCATCCGTCTCAACTTCCGCGCCCTGCTCGGCGAGGTGCGGGGCGATCTGGCGACCTACGGTTTCGACCCGCTGGTGAGCCAGACCGATGTCTGTTTCAGCGGCAACGGTTGCCTGGCCGATCCGACCTGGGGGCTGGGCGGGCTCACGCCGAACCCCGACCGGCTGATGTTCAATGACGGCGTGCATCCCACCGCCGCGGTGCAGCAGATCAGCGCCGACTACATCTACTCGATTCTCGGCGCGCCCTGGGAAGTGTCCCTGCTGCCGGAAATGGCCATGGCCAGCCTCACGGGTCATCAGCAACAGCTGCGCAGCGAGTGGCAGGCCGACCGTGGCGCCTGGCAAGCCATCGGCCAGTGGCGCAGCTTCGTCGGCGCCAGCGGTCAGCGCCAGCAGTTCGAGCGCGGCGAGGCGGTGGCCAGCGGCGACAGCGATGGCCTCGGCGTGAATCTGGGCAGCAGCTACCGGCTGAGCGAACAGTGGCGCCTGGGCCTGGCTCTGGGCCTGCAGGAACAGACCCTCGAAGTGGGTGAGGCCGACTCCGAGTACGACCTGCGCAGCTACCTGCTCAGCGCCTTCGCCCAGTACCAGCAGGGTCGCCTGTGGGCGGACGCCAGTCTGAGCCTCGGCCATCTGGACTACAGCGACCTCAATCGACAGTTCGCCCTGGGCATCGCCCAGCGCAGCGAGCAGGGCGACAGCGATGGCCAGCTCTGGGCGCTGTCCGGGCGCCTGGGCTATGACCTGGCCAATGCCGACACGGGCTGGCGGGTCAGTCCGTTCATCAGTGCCGACTATGCCGAGGTGGATGTGGACGCTTATCGCGAGGACGGTGCCAGTGCCACCGCGCTGAATTTCGCCGACCAACAGCGCGACAGCGCGCGGCTGGGGCTGGGCCTGCAAGCCAATTACCAGCTAGCGCCGGCGACCCAGGTGTTTGCCGAAATCGCCCGCGAGCTGGAGTTCGAGGACGATCGCCGCGATCTGCGCATGGGCCTCAATTCGGTAGCCGGCAACAGCTTCGAGCTGCAGGGGCATACGCCGGCCAGCGGCCAGACCCTGGTCGGGCTGGGTGTCAGCCATGCCTTGGCCGAGGAGCTGCAGCTGCGCGCGGCCTATCAGTTCCGCGGCACCGACGACCGTCAACATGGCGTGAACCTGTCCCTCAACTGGGATTGGTAAGCGCCAGACCCGGTTGGCCTGAGCTCGCGCCCTGCGGCCTTATGCCAGCCGGATCACGCTCACCCGCGCAGCTGTGCGCGGCTGGCGTCACTCCCAGCGCAACCGCGCCAGCTGCCACTCATCGCCTTCGCGCCACCACTCCAGCTTGACCGCATAGTGCCGCGCACTGTCGGGGATCAGGCCTTCGGCCCCGGTCAGGGCGACCTGCGCCTGGCTGTGGCCTTTCTCGCGGTAAATCGGATCTAGGCGGCTATTCTTGCTGAGGGCGATCACCCTGACGTGCTGGTGGCGCAGAAACAGCAGGGCCATGGTGCGCCTGGCCCAGTCGCGGTCGAACTCCTGCTGGGCGGCGAACTGCGGGTGCAGCTGCTCGAGGACCGCGCCGGTGTCTTTCGCTTCCAGGTTGTCCTGCAGTCGCTGCAGCGCCGCTTCCAGGCTCGCCTGCGGGTCATCCTTGGCGCCGCAACCGGTCAGCAGGATGAAAGGCATCACTAAAAGTAAGGCAAATCGCCGAGCCGACATGCTGAAATCCTTTTACATGGTTATGATGCGAGGCGGAGCGGGAAACGGTAGTGACAGCAAACTTAGCAGCCTGTCGGACTTTGGCGTCCGTAGCGAGAAAGTCTGGGATTGAGCGGATTTTTCCAGTCAAACGAGGCGAATAGTCGCTCTATTTAACGAGTTTGACTGGGAAAAGCAGCCAATATCCAGGCTTTCGCAGCAGGACAGTCCCAAGTCCGACAGGCTGCTACAGGGCCGTTTGCACACGAGTTGGCGCCGTACCCTACGTATAAATCCAGGAGTGCACCATGCAGACTTTGTATCCGGAGATCAAACCCTACGCCCGCCACGAGCTGGCGGTAGAGGCGCCGCACGTACTCTATGTGGACGAGAGCGGTACCCCGGATGGTCTGCCTGTGGTGTTCATCCATGGTGGCCCGGGGGCGGGTTGCGACGCCCTGAGCCGGCGCTTCTTCGACCCCAATCTGTACCGTATCGTCACCTTCGACCAGCGCGGCTGCGGGCGCTCGACGCCCCATGCGAGCCTGGAAAACAACACCACCTGGGACCTGGTCGCCGACCTGGAGCGCATCCGCGAGCATCTGGGCATCGACAAGTGGGTGCTGTTCGGCGGCTCCTGGGGCTCGACCCTGGCGCTGGCCTATGCCCAGCGCCACCCCGAGCGGGTGCACGCGCTGATCCTGCGCGGCATCTTCCTGTGCCGGCCGCAGGAGTTCCAGTGGTTCTACCAGGAAGGCGCCAGCCGCCTGTTCCCCGACTACTGGCAGGACTACCTGGCGCCGATTCCGCTGGAGGAGCGCGGCGAACTGATGCAGGCGTTCTACAAGCGCCTGACCGGCCCCGACCAGATCGCCCAGATGCATGCGGCCAAGGCCTGGTCGGCCTGGGAAGGGCGCACCGCCACGCTGCGCCCGAACCCGCAGGTGGTCGAGCGTTTCAATGATGCGCACCGGGCGCTGTCGATTGCCCGGATCGAGTGCCACTACTTCGTCAACAACGCCTTCCTCGAAGCCGACCAGTTGCTCCGCGACATGGCGAAGATCGCCCACCTGCCCGGGGTGATCGTGCACGGTCGCTATGACGTGATCTGCCCCCTGGACAACGCCTGGGAACTGCACCAGGCCTGGCCCAACAGCGAACTGCAGATCATCCGCGACGCCGGTCACGCCGCCTCCGAAGTCGGCATCACCGACGCCCTGGTGCGTGCGGCCAACCAGATCGCCCGGCGCCTGCTCGACCTGTCGCCCGACGAAGCATGAAGGCGCTGATCCAGCGGGTCAGTGGCGCGCGGGTGGAGGTTGCCGGCGAGGTCGTCGGCGCCATCGATCGGGGCTTGCTGGCGCTGGTCGCGGTCGAGCCGCAGGACGATCCGGCCAGCGTCGCCAAACTGCTGCACAAGCTGCTCAACTACCGGGTGTTCAGCGACGCCGACGGCAAGATGAACCTGTCGCTCGGCGACATCGGCGGCGGCCTGCTGCTGGTCTCGCAGTTCACCCTGGCGGCCGACACCCGCAACGGTCTGCGCCCGAGTTTTTCCACGGCGGCGCCGCCGGCCCTGGGCGCTGCGTTGTTCGACCTGCTGGTCGAGCTGGCGCGAAGCAAGCATGCACCGGTCGCCAGCGGTCGCTTCGGTGCCGATATGCAGGTGCATCTGGTCAACGACGGCCCGGTGACCTTTCTGCTCGAAGTCTGAAACGCTGGGCGTGTCGGGATCGACCACGCGACGAGCTGACAGCTGTGAGTCAGTCGCGTTTTGCTAGAATCCCGGGCACTGCCCACCAGCCGGCACGCCAGGTAACCTGGCCGCGTCGTCATCAACGGTCCCTATGCAACTCAAACAGAAGATCGTCGCGCTCGCCATTCTGCCGCTGCTGCTGGCCATTGCCGTGATCGGCGCACTGGTGCTGTCGTATGCCAAACACCTGGGCGAGCAGCAGGAATTGCTGATCGAAACCAGCATCATCGCCAGCAAGAAGACCGAACTGCAAAACTACATCGAACTGGGCTTGAGCGCTGTCGCCCCGCTGTATGCCAGCGGCCGCGACGATGCCGTCACCCAGCAGCAGGTGCTGAACATACTGCTCGGCCTCGACTATGGCAGCGATGGTTATTTCTTCGTCTACGACGGCAAGGGACGCAACCTGATGCACCCGCGCCAGCCAGAATTGACCGGCCGCGACCTGGTGAGCATGAGCAACCCGCATTGGGTGCAGGCGATCCAGGCGCTGTTGCACAGCGCGCGCAACGGCGATGGCTTTCAACTCTACCAATGGGAGAAACCCTCCTCCGGCCAGTTGACCGAAAAGCTCGCCTACGTGGTGATGCTCGAGCGTTGGGACTGGATGATCGGCACCGGCCTGTATCTCGATGATGTCGAACTGGCCACCCAGCAGGCGCGGGCCAAGGTGGCGGAGAATATCCGCAGCACCATGTGGGCGCTGGCCGGTGTGGCGCTGGTGGCGGTGCTGCTGGTGTCGGTCGGTGGGCTGACGCTCAACTTCAGCGAGCAGCGTCTGGCCGACCGCAAGCTGCAACTGTTGGCGCAACGCATCGTCAGCTCCCAGGAGGAAGAGCGTTCGCGGGTTTCGCGCGAGCTGCACGACGGCATCAGCCAGTTGCTGGTGTCGGTCAAGTTCCGCCTCGAACTGGCCTGTCACGAGCTGGAAAGCGGGCGCAGCCAGGCACTGGAGACGCTGCGCGGCGGGCTGGCGCGCCTCGGCGGGGCGATCGCCGAGGTGCGGCGCATCTCCCATGATCTGCGGCCCTCGCTGCTGGACAGCTTCGGCCTGCCGGCGGCCATCGGCCAGCTGGCAGTCGAGTTCGAGCAACGCAGCGGGCTGCTGGTCGAGTACCAGCAGAGCCTGGACATGCTGCGACTGCCCGATGGCGAGTCGGTGGCGTTGTTTCGCATCGTGCAGGAGGCGCTGGCCAATATCGCGCGTCACTCCCAGGCCCGCCGGGTCAGCATCGCGCTGGAACAGGATGGCTCGACGGTGCAGCTGAGGGTGCGCGATGATGGCATCGGCTTTGACATTGCACGGATCGAACAGGCGCGCAGTAGCGGCATCGGCCTGCGCAACATGCGTGAGCGGGTCGAGCACCTTGGCGGCCGTTTTACCTTATCTTCAACGCCAGGCCGCACCGAGCTTATGGTGAGTCTGCCGCTACCGGGTTGAGCCATGTCCGACATATCCGAAGATCGCCAGCCTATCCGTGTGGCCCTGGTCGATGACCACGAACTGGTGCGCGACGGCCTGCGTGCGCTATTGACGGCCATGCCGCAGCTGGAGGTGGTGGGCGAGGCCAGCAGCGGCGCCGAGGCGCTGATCCTGGTCAGCCAGGTTCGCCCCGACCTGCTGCTGGTCGACATCGGCATGAAGGACATGACCGGCCTGCAGTTGACCGAGATCCTCTGTCGCCAGTATCCGGGCATGCAGATCCTGATCCTGAGCATGTACGACCACGCCGAATACGTGACCAGCTCGATCCGTGCCGGCGCCCGCGGCTATGTGCTGAAGGATGCCGCCTCACGGGAAATAGTCGCCGCCATCGATGCGATTGCCGCTGGCGGTACCTACTACAGTGCCGACCTGCTGGAAAAAACCGTCAGCCCGCCGGCCGCTGACGACGAGCTGACCCCGCGTGAGCGCGAGGTGTTGCAGATGCTCGTGCAGGGCCTGAGCAACAAGGCCATCGCGCGCACGCTCGATATCAGCGTGCGCACCGTCGAAACCCATAGGCTCAGCATTCGCCGCAAGCTGGGCGTCGATACCCCGGCCGGACTGGTGAAATATGCACTGGAACGCGGCTGGTTGAGCATCTGAGGCGGGACTCTGCCCACGTTCGCAAGGCTAGCCCGCGGCCTCGAGGCCATTGCTGTCTAGCCACTCGAGAGCCCGTTCGCGTGCCTGTCTGGCCTGAAAGGCCTGCCAGCTGTCCTGTAGCTGCGGCAGTTTTTCCAGCTCGTAGTCGAACGTGCGCAAGGGTCTGCGCCCGCTCAGGGCATGGCGCAGCAGGGTATGCGCGTGCGGGTCGTGCAGGCCGAACAGAAAGGCTGCGCGCATGGCCAGCAGCTCGTCCAGGGGCAGGGGTTCTATGGCCAGGTAGCGATCAGGCTGGACGTCGTATTTCTCCTCGGCGCCCGGCGCGGGCGCGCCGGGAGCGACGCGCAGCACGCTGCCGGTTTCCAGGTCCAGGTAGTGCGCGCCAGCGTCCTGGCTGAGCAAAGCCTGTTCGAGGCGCGGCAGATCGAGGGTCAGGGGGCGCATGGCAGTCGGCTCCAGGGGCGTGCACTGTACTGACCATAGCGCCACGCCCGGGAGCCGGCCAGTCCATCCGCTGGCTCAGCCGGCCGTGGAATGGCCTTCCCCGGCCTCCGCTGCCATGTGCCGGCGCCCGATCAGTTCGCCGGCATACAGTGCCCAGAGAATGATCAGCGGCTGCATCGGCAGGCGCAGCCAGTAGTACCAGGTCGCCGCCGGCAGGCCCTCGACGTCCAGGCCCTCGAGGGCGTTCTTGATATTGGCCGGGAACACGCAGACGAAATACAGCGCCAGGGCCTGCGCCGCCCAACGCCGCCAGCGCGGCAGCAGCAGGCCGATGGCGCCGGCCAGCTCGCACAGCCCGGTGAACAGCACCAGTTCCAGGTGATAGGGCAGCGAGTCCGGCATCATCGCCAGGTAGCGTTGCGGAGTGAGCAGGTGGTCGCTGCCGACCAGCAGCAGGGCGACGGCCATGGCCAGGCGCATCCGCGCCGGCCAGTCGGCCAGGCCCGGCATGCCGCCGCGGTCGGCCAGCAGCGCGAGCAGGGTGAACAGGATCAGCAGGGCGATGAACAGCATGGGAGACCTCCCGTAGTGAGTCGACTGGCGCGGGGTGCGGGTCGTCGGCATAATGTTGACGTTGCCAACATAAGAGGAGATGTTGTCGGTGTCAACATGCAAGCAATCCCAGCCCTATCACCATGGCGAGCTGAAGCCGGCGCTGCTGGCGGCGGCGGCCCAGTTGCTCGACGAAGGCGGTGCAGCACTCATCAGTCTGCGTGAGGTGGCCCGCCGCGCAGGGGTGTCGCATAACGCGCCCTATCGCCACTTTGCCGACCGCGACAGTCTGCTGGCCGCCCTGGCGGAGGACGGTTTTCGCGAGCTGGGCAGGCGGATGGACGCCGAGACCGGTGGTTTGGCCGCGCTCGGCCAGTGCTATGTGCGCTTCGCTCTGGAGCAGCCGGGGCGCTTCGGCCTGATGTTCGGTGCCGGTCTGGACAAGACGCGTTATCCGCAGCTGCAGCAGGCGGCGCTGGCGTTGTACCGGCGCCTGGCCCAGGCGGTACACGAGACGGCGCCAGCGCGCGAGGCCGAGGTGGCGACCCTGGCGGCCTGGAGCCTGGTGCACGGCCTCGCCCAGCTGCTACTGGATCGGCAGTTGAGCGAGGCCGTGCAGGGTGGCTTGAGTGCCGCCGAACTCAGTGAGCGGGTGACCCGGATGTTTGCCAATGGCCTGCAGGGCGGCTGAGTCCATAAGACTGGGGTTCAGTTCGGCTGTGCGAGGGCCTCGGCGACGAAGTCGAGGCGGTCCTGGCCGAAGAACATCTCGCTGCCGACGAAGAAGGTCGGGGCGCCGAACACGCCGCGCTGCAGCGCTTCCTCGGTATTGTCCTTGAGCCGCTGCTTGACCGCCTCGTCGCTGACCCGCTGTTCGAACTCGGCGGCATCCAGGCCGGCGGCGTTGAGTACTTCTGCGACTACTTCGGCTTTACCGAGGTTCTGCTGCTGCACCCAGAGTGCTTCGAAGACCGCCTGTACATAGGGCTGGAACTGCTCCGAGTCGAGGTAAGCGACGGCGCCACGCATCAGCTGCAGGGTATTGATCGGGAAGTGCGGGTTGAACGCCAGCGGCACGTGATAGCGTCTGGCGAAGCGGGCGAGATCCTGCAGCATGTAGCGGCCCTTGGCCGGGATGCTCACCGGCGACTGGTTGCCGCTGGCCTTGAAGACGCCACCGAGCAGCATCGGTCGCCAGACGATCTGCGCTCCGGCCGCTGCGGCGATGTGCGGCAACTGGGTCCAGGCCAGGTAGCTGGTCGGGCTGCCGAAGTCGAAGAAGAATTCAACGGTTTTGCTCATTGGATGCACCTCTGGGAGGTCTTGTTATTGGGCGAGCGTGCGGCGGTTAGAGCCTGTTTACGATCTCGCGAGCTAGAGCTAGGTCCGTAGCCCGGATGCAATCCGGGGAGCTGTCGTGACGTCATGGCGTGTTCCCGGATTGCATGTGGGCTACGGTATTGGCCGGGGGCTCAGAAGGTTTCCGTCCAAGGGCGCAGATCCAGCTCGTGCACCCAGCAGTCGCGTGGCTGGCAATGGATCTGCCAGTAGGTCTCGGCGATGTGCTCGGGGTTGAGGATGCCGTCCTGCTCCTTGCGCTGGTACAGCTCGGGAAAGCTCTCGCGGATGAAGGCGGTGTCGATGGCGCCGTCGATGATCGGGTGGGCGACATGGATGCCCTGCGGACCCAGCTCGCGGGCCATGCTCTGGGCCAGGGCGCGCAAGGCGAACTTGGCGCTGGCGAAGGCGGAAAAATTGGCTCGCCCGCGCAGGGAGGCGGTGGCGCCGGTGAAGATGATGCTGCCGCGCCCGCGTGGCAGCATGACTTTTGCCGCTTCGCGGCCGGTGAGGAAGCCGGCCAGGGCGGCCATCTCCCAGACCTTGCGATAGACCCGCTCGGTGGTCTCGGTGATGGAAAACTGCACATTGGCGCCGATATTGAACACCACCGCCTCCAGTGGGCCGACCTCGCGCTCGATGCTGGCGAACAGTTCGATCACCTCGGCTTCGATCCGGGCATCGCAGCCGAAGGCCCGCGCTGTACCGCCCTCAGCCTCGATGGCGGCGACCAGCGGCGCCAGTTTGTCCGCGTGGCGGCGGGCCACACAGGCGACATAGCCTTCGCGGGCGAAGCGCTTGGCGATGGCGCCGCCAGTGGCGTCGCCGGCACCCATCACCAGGATTGCTTTGCGTTCAGTCATTGCGGCTCTCCGTTAGTTCTGTTTTGGAACCTTGTTCGATAGTCGGTTCCATTTTGGAACCTGTCAAGCTATGGTGAGCCATCGCTGGCTGGAGACTGTGCAATGCGTTGGGAAGAACTCGAGCAACAACCCTGCTCCCTGGCCCGCACCCTGTCGGTGGTCGGGGACCGTTGGACCCTGCTGGTGCTGCGCGAATGTTTTCTCGGTATCCGGCGTTTCGATGAGTTCGAAAAACGCCTGGGCGTGACCCGTCATGTGCTGGCCGAGCGTCTGAAGAAACTGGTCGAAGCCGGCGTGCTGGACAAGGTCGCCTATCAACAGCGCCCGCTACGCGAGGAGTACCGCCTGACCGACAAGGGCCGCGACCTGTATCCCGCCGTGCTGGCCCTGGTCAACTGGGGCGACCGCCATATGAGCGGCGCCGAAGGTGCGCCGATTCGCCATCGGCACAGCCACTGTGGCCAGCCGATGCATGGCGTGCTGGTCTGCTCGGAATGTGGCGAAGCGCTACAGCCGGGCGATGTCGTGCTGGAGGAGGCGCCGGCGTTCAAGGGGCAGTTGCTGCCGGCGCATTGGCACGCCCGGCGAGCGGAGGAAAACCCGTAGCCCGTATGCAATCCGGCGATGTGCGGTCCCGGATTGCATACGGGCTACGAGACGGCAAAAAGCATCGCAGGCATGGGCTAGGCGCCCCCGCCGCTCCTACGAGTTCTACGTCCTGCGAGGTTTGTGCATAAACATAGGATCTACAGGCTGAACCGTAGGAGCACGCCATGCGTGCGATCGATGTCCCGGCTATCGCCGTCTCGCAGGCACACCCGCAGGCTCAGGGGCGACACGAGACTAGAACAGGCGCGCCAGCAGGGCGGTAACCGCGGTTTCCACGCGCAGGATGCGTTCGCCCAGTTGCACCGGCTGCAGGCCGGCCTCTTGCAGCATCTCGACTTCGTAGGGAATCCAGCCGCCTTCCGGGCCTATGGCCAGGGTCACGGCTTGATCCACCGCCCGCGGGCAGGCCGGGTAGGCGCCGGGGTGGCCGATCAGGCCGAGGCTGCCGGCAGCCAGTGCGGGCAGACGGTCCTCGACGAAGGGCTTGAAGCGCTTCTCGATGATGATTTCCGGCAACACCGTGTCGCGGGCCTGCTCCAGGCCGAGGATCAGCTGTTCGCGCACCGCCGCCGGCTCGAGAAAGGGCGTCTGCCAGAAGCTTTTCTCGACCCGGTAGCTGTTCAGCAGCACCACCCTGGGCACGCCCATGGCGCTGATCGTCTGCAATACGCGGCGCAGCATCTTCGGTCGCGGCAGGGCCAGCAGCAGGGTGAGCGGCAGTTTGGCCGGGGCGCTCTGGTCGAGTTCGATCGAGAGTTCGGCTTGCTCGGCATCCAGGCGCAGCAACTGGCCGGTACCCATCAAGCCATTCAGGCGGCCGACCCGCAGGCTGTCGCCGACTGCAGCGCGGTGCACCTCATGCAGGTGCTTGAGACGGCGGCCGCTGAGCCGCGCCCGATCGGCGGCAACGAAGTCGCCATCTTCCAGTAGCAGCAGGTTCACGGCTGAGCGGCAGGCGGTTGGTCGTTGTGTTCTTGCTCGGCGGCTTCGGCTTCAGCCTCATGTTGGTCGCGGCGCTTGACCAGGCTGCCACACAGCAAGCCGGCCTCGAACAGCAGCCACATGGGCACTGCCAGCAGGGTCTGCGAGAACACATCCGGCGGCGTCAGCACCATGCCGACGACAAAGCAGCCGACGATCACATAGGGCCGACCTTTGCGCAGGGCGGCCACGTCGACGACGCCGACCCAGATCAGCAGGAAGGTCGCCACCGGGATCTCGAAGGCCACGCCGAAGGCGAAGAACAGGGTGAGGACGAAGTCCAGGTACTGGCCGATGTCGGTCATCATCGCCACGCCTTCCGGGGTCACGCTGGCGAAGAAGCCGAACATGATCGGAAATACCACGAAGTAGGCGAAGGCCATGCCGCCGTAAAACAGCAGGATGCTGGAGATCAGCAAGGGGACGGCGATACGCTTTTCGTGCTTGTACAGGCCCGGCGCGATAAAGCCCCAGAGCTGATGCAGGATGATCGGCATCGACAGAAACAGGGCGACCATCATGGTCAGCTTGAACGGCGTCAGGAAGGGCGAGGCAACGCCCGTGGCAATCATGGTCGCGCCTTCCGGCAGGTAAGCCCGCAGAGGTGCGGCGACCAGCGAGTAGATATCCTGAGAGAAGTAGAACAGCCCGGCAAACAGCAGCAGCACGGCGCCCACAATGCGCAGCAGGCGTGTGCGCAGTTCAGTCAGGTGCGATACCAGGGGCATTTCCTGGTCGCTGTCCGTTAGTCGGCTCATGGTTGTGGGGTTTTATCCTGGCTGGCGGCTGCAGGCGCGCTGGGCGTCGCCTCTGCGTTGCTGCTGGTCGCTGCGGTTGTGTTCGGCGTTGCCGAGGGTGCGAGGAGATCTTGCTTCATCGCCTTCATTTCCCGCTCAAGCTCGAGAATCTGCTCGTTATGCAGTTGCCGGCGGATTTCGTCGGCACCGATTTCGCGCTCGACTTCGGCCTTGATCGCGCTGAAGCTGCGTTTGATCCGGCCGATCCACAGGCCGGCCGTGCGCACGGCACCGGGCAAGCGCTCGGGGCCCAGCACCACCAGGGCAACCACGCCAACCAGTAGCAGTTCGGTAAAGCCTATGTCGAACATGGCTCAGTCTTTCTTCGTCGGTTCTTCAACCTTGCGCGCCTGGGCATCGATGGTCTGGCCCTTGGGCTCTTCGACCGCCGGCTTGTCGCCGTCTTCGTTACCCATCGATTTCTTGAAGCCCTTGATCGCGTCGCCGAGGTCGGAACCCAGGCTTTTCAGGCGCTTGGTGCCGAACAGCATGACCACGATCAACAGGATGATCACCAGTTGCCAAATGCTAATGCCACCGAAACCCATGATGTGTACTCCTCAGTAGCTGGTTGTTGATAAATAGTTGTTCAGGATTGCGGGCGGGCGGCTTTTTCCGCGTGCCCGGACAGGCCGAAGCGGCGATCCAGTTCGTCCAGCACTGCTTGCGGATGCTGGCCGAGGGCGGCAAGCATGATCAGGCTGTGGAACCACAGGTCGGCGGTTTCATAGATCAGGTCGCTGCAGTCGCCGCTGACGGCAGCGTCCTTGGCGGCGAGAATGGTTTCCACCGATTCTTCGCCAACTTTTTCCAGAATCTTGTTCAGACCCTTGTGGTACAGGCTGGCGACGTAGGAGCTGTCGGGCGCGGCACCTTTGCGCGCCTCCAGGACTTCGGCCAGGCGGCTCAGGGTGTCAGTCATGGCTGTGTCCTTTGGCGTAGATGGCATGCGGGTCCTTGAGCACGGCATCGACGGTTTTCCAGGCGCCGTTGTCGAACACCCGATAGAAGCAGCTTTCCCGGCCGGTGTGACAGGCGATGCCGCCCAATTGCTCGACCTTGAGGATGATCACGTCGGCGTCGCAGTCGAGGCGCAGTTCATGCAGTTTCTGCACGTGGCCGGATTCTTCGCCCTTGCGCCACAGCTTGCCGCGCGAGCGTGACCAGTAGATGGCGCGCTGTTCGGCGGCGGTCAGGGCCAGGGCTTCGCGGTTCATCCAGGCCATCATCAGCACGCGGCCGGTTTGGTGATCCTGGGCAATCGCCGGCACCAGGCCGTCGCTGTTCCAGTTGATTTCGTCGAGCCAGTCGGTCATCGCTGCTTCCGCCCGTCACGGGCCTGTGGGATAGGGTTCTAGTGTGCCAGCGCGGCTGCGGTGTGGCTATCGGCGCAGCACCAGATAAAGACCGCCGGCGAGCATGGCCCAACTGGGCCAGACCAGCAGACTGAGGGTCAGCCCTTGGCTGGCCGCGCCGCCGATCAGCAGCGCGCCGAGCAGGCGCACGGGCCACTGATGCGGCTTGGCGGACGCGCCGTTGCTCGCCGCGGGCGGCTGCTGGTTGAGGCGTTCCAGGGTGTCGCGGGCCATCTGCGACAGGTGCGGCACCTGTTCGGCCTGCTGCTGCAGATTGCGCAGCAGGTGCAGCGGGCTGACCCGTTCACGCATCCAGCGCTCGAGGAAGGGCTGGGCGGTCGTCCACAGGTCCAGCTCCGGGTAGAGCTGGCGGCCCAGGCCTTCGATGTTGAGCAGGGTTTTCTGCAACAGCACCAGCTGCGGCTGCACTTCCATGTTGAAGCGGCGGGCGGTCTGGAACAGGCGCAGGAGCAATTGGCCGAAGGAAATATCCTTCAGCGGTCGCTCGAAGATCGGCTCGCAGACGGTGCGGATGGCCGCCTCGAAATCATTGACCTTGGTGTCGGCCGGCACCCAGCCGGAGTCGATGTGCAGTTGTGCCACGCGGCGGTAATCGCGCTTGAAGAAGGCCAGCAGGTTGCGCGCCAGGTAGTCCTGGTCTTCCGCGGTGAGGCTGCCGATGATGCCGCAGTCGATTGCAATGTACTGCGGGTTCCAGGGCGTGCGGGTGCTGACGAAGATGTTGCCGGGGTGCATGTCGGCGTGGAAGAAGCTGTCGCGGAACACCTGGGTGAAGAAGATCTCCACGCCGCGCTCGGCCAGCAGCTTCATGTCGGTGCGCTGGTCGGCGAGGGTGGCCAGGTCGGTGACCTGGATGCCGTAGATGCGCTCCATCACCAGCACTTTCGGTCGGCACAGCTCCCAGTACACCTGGGGCACATAGAGCAGTGGCGAACCGTCGAAGTTGCGCCGCAACTGGCTGGCGTTGGCCGCCTCGCGCAGCAGGTCGAGTTCGTCGTAGATGGTTTTCTCGTAGTCGCCGACCACTTCCACCGGGCGCAGACGGCGCGCATCGGCGGAGGCCTTCTCGGCCAGTTTGGCGAGCAGGAACAGCCAGGCCAGGTCCTGGCGGATCACCGGTTCGAGGCCGGGGCGGATCACCTTGACCACCACTTCCTCACCGCTTTTCAGTTGCGCGCCATGCACCTGGGCCACCGAGGCGGAGGCCAGCGGCTGGGCGTCGAAGCGGGCGAACAGGTCGCCGACCTTGGCGCCGAGTTGGGCTTCGATCAGCGCTCGCGAGTGCTCCGGGTCGAACGGCGGCACCTGATCCTGCAGCTTGGCCAGTTCATCGGCGATATCCATCGGCAACAGGTCGCGGCGGGTGGAGAGCAGTTGACCGAATTTGATGAAGATCGGCCCCAGTTCTTCCAGGGCCAGGCGCAGGCGGGCGCCGCGCGACAAGTGCAGGGCCTTGCGCGGCAGCCAGCGCCACGGCAGGGCATAGCGCAGCGCGCGCAGCCAGAGCGGCAGGGGTTGGGCGAACAGCAGGTCATCCAGTTGGTAGCGGATGACCACGCGTTGAATACGCAGCAGACGACGAACGGCGAGCAGCTTCATGCGGTGGGCTTATGCGGTTGGATGATGCGCTCGATGCGGGCATCGAGACGGTCGAGGTCGAGCTTGAGGCGATCCAGTTCGGCGAAGCGGGCATCGGCTTCGCGTTGGCCGACCAGGCTACGCGATTCTTCACTGAGGTAATCGGCCAGATTCAGGCGCAGGCTGTCGAGGGTCTGGCCGGTCCAGTTGGCCCGGCTGCGGATATGGCTGCCGAGTAGCTGGCTGCCGAGCGGGCCGAGCCAGCGTGACAGTTCGTACTCCCAGTCCAGTTCCAGGTCCTGGAGGATACCGGCCAGTTCCAGGAGCACGGCGCTGTCGCCGTCCAGTTCGACTTGCGGGCTGTGCAGCACCGCCGTCTTGTCCTTGCCGGTGGCCAGGCGCAACAGGCTCGCCGCGGGCGCACGCAGGCGGCAATCGACCGCGCCGGCCCATTGCCCGGCCAGTTGCAGGCCTTCGCCACTGGGCAGGATGAACAGCCGCAGGGCCGGCGCCGTGCAGTCCAGCGCGATCACCCGGCCGCTCAAGCATGCCAGACGTGGCCGCGCCGTGCTGTCCAGGGCCAGTACCCGGTTGAGGCCGAGCTCGACGCCGGCCAGCAGGGCGGTGCTGAGCATCAGGGCTTGATGCCACGGTGCAGGGCGACGATGCCGCCGGTCATGTTGTGGTAGGTGACGCGCTCGAAGCCGGCCTCGACCATCATGGCCTTGAGGGTGTCCTGGTCCGGGTGCATGCGGATCGATTCGGCCAGGTAGCGGTAGCTCTCGGCATCGTTGGTGATCAGCTTGCCCATCAGGGGCATGAAGTTGAACGAGTAGGTGTCGTAGATCTTCGACAGCAGGCTGCTCGACGGCTTGGAGAACTCCAGCACCAGCAGGCGGCCGCCGGGTTTGAGCACGCGCAGCATGGAGCGGATGGCGTCCTCTTTGTGGGTGACGTTGCGCAGGCCGAAGGCGATGGTCACGCAATCGAAATGATTGTCCGGGAACGGCAACTTCTCGGCGTCGGCCTGGACGAACCGCACGTTGCCGGCCACGCCACGGTCGAGCAGGCGGTCGCGACCGACCTTGAGCATCGATTCGTTGATGTCGGCCAGCACCACTTCGCCGCTGGGCCCGACCAGGCTGGCGAACTTGCGCGCGAGGTCGCCGGTACCTCCGGCAATATCCAGCACCCGGTTACCCGGACGTACGCCGGACAACTCGATGGTGAAGCGCTTCCACAGGCGATGCATGCCGCCCGAGAGCAGGTCGTTCATCAGGTCGTATTTGGCCGCCACCGAATGAAACACTTCGGCGACTTTCTGCGCCTTCTGGCTTTCCGGTACATCCTGAAAACCAAAGTGCGTGGTGGGTTCGCTGTCGCTGTGCTTGCGCGGGTCGTTCATCTCGCCCTTACCTGAATAGAGAGGCTGAATCAAAGTGGCGGCCATTCTAAACCGAAAAGGCCGCGCTGAGCTGCAAGGGTCAAGCTGCAAAGTATCGCCAAAGCGAAATGCCTGGCTTCTCTTGCTGCGTGCAGCTTGCAGTGTGCAGCTAGCGGCTGCAGCTTATTGCTATAGTCGCGCGACTTAAGGTCGCAGCCAGGAGAAATGCGATGGCCAGAATCAATGTCGAACGCCCCCATTCGCTCGGTCGCGAGGTCGCCCGGGAAAAAGCCGAGCAATTGGCCGAACGCTTAGCCCGCGAGTACGCCGTGCGTTACAGCTGGAACGGCGACACCCTGGAATTCAAGCGCAGCGGTGCCGATGGCCGCATCGAGGTGGGCGAGGACCGGGTGCGGGTGCAACTCAACCTCGGCCTGCTGCTGTCGGCCATGAGCAGCAGCATCAAGCGGGAAATCGAAGAGGTGCTGGATAAGAGCCTCAAGGCCTGAGCGTCGTCGTTGCGCAACCGCTGAGGCTCGGCGGATATTTTTCGCGACTAGTATGTGGATTCTAATTTTCCTCGATACCTTGTGCCCAAGCCTGCATTCCGTGGGCGTTTCCTCAAACCACTGCGCGTGAGGTGCACCATGTCGAAAGTTATCGTGAAGAAGAAAGTTGAAGTCGAAGAGAAAGCCACCGTGCTGACCGACGTCAAAGTCTACGCCCGCAAGATCTGGCTGGCTGGCCTGGGTGCCTATGCCAAGGCCGGACAGGAAGGCGCCGAGTATTTCAAAGAGCTGGTCAAGAGCGGCGAAAGCGTCGAGAAACAAGGCAAGACGCTGGTCCATGAGCAGGTCGAAGCAGCCAACAGCCAGATCGATAGCGTCAAGAGCAGCGTGACCAGCAACGTCAATAGCGTGAAAGGTAAAGTCGAAGTGCAACTCGATAAAATCGAGAAGGCTTTCGACACTCGGGTGGCCAGTGCGCTCAACCGCATCGGCATCCCGTCCAAGCAGGATGTTGCAGCACTCTCTGCTAAGCTTGATGAGCTGAGCGCGTTGCTCGAGCACGTCGCGCGTACCAAATAAGGAGAACAGCATGGCCGTCAAAAAGAAAACCGAAAAGCAGACCAGCTCCTGGATCGGCGAGGTTGAAAAATACTCGCGTCAGATCTGGTTGGCAGGCCTGGGGGCTTACTCCAAGGTCAGCAAGGACGGCACCAAGCTGTTCGACACGCTGGTCAAGGACGGCGAAAAAGCCGAGAAGCTGGCCAAGAGCGAAGTCGAGAAGCAAGTCGAGGCGGTGAAGTCCACTGTCGAGTCGAAAGTGGGCAGCACCAAGTCCAAGGTCGACGAGGTCAAGGACCGGGCGATCGGCAAGTGGGGCGAGCTGGAAGAAGCGTTCGACAAGCGTCTGAACAACGCCATTTCGCGTCTCGGCGTACCGAGCCGCAATGAAGTGAAAGCGCTCAACGCCAAGGTCGAAAGCCTGACCAAGCAGATCGAGAAATTGACCGGCGTTTCGGTCAAATCGGTCAAGCCGACAGCCAAACCTGCGGTCAAGGCGGCTGCCAAACCGGCCGTTAAGGCTGCAGCCAAGCCTGCGGCCAAGCCAGCCGCTAAACCAGCCGCTAAACCTGCAGCTAAAGCTGCGGCCAAGCCGACTGCGAAGCCGGCTGCGAAGCCAGCGGTAAAACCAGCGGCCAAGCCGGCAGCCAAAGCCGCCGCCAAACCGGCGGTCAAGCCTGCTACTGCAGCAGTCGCAGCGGCACCTGCTGCACCTGCACCTGCACCTGCGCCTGCTCCGACAGCCGTGGTTGCTCCAGTAACACCGGCCAGCCAGTCCTAAAGACGCGCAGCCGTAAACGCAAACGCCCGGCCTAGTGCCGGGCGTTTGCGTTTGTGTTTATGCCGACGTCAGCGTTGCAGATTCAGGCTTCCAGGTAGCTTCGCGCCAGATGCTCGGCCGCGAAGCGTGATTCGCTGGTCAGGTGTGGCGCCACCAGCATCATTACCTGATAGACCACCAGACGGCTCTCACCCTCGCGGCCGATGATGCGCTGATAGTCGAGGGAGAACAGCAGGGTCAGGGTGATCTGCTCGACCAGTTGGCCGAGGGAATTGGTGTCGCTGATCAGCTGGTTTTCCGCCTTCAGTCGTGCCAGCAGCGAGGCCAGGGTGCGTTTCAATGCGTTCAACCAGTTGCGGATGCCGCGGGCCAGCTTGGGCAGGCGCCCGGCCAGGTTGGATAGGTCCTGGAACAGGAAGCGATAGTGCGCCAGGCGCTCGACGATCAGGTGCAGGAACAGCCAGTAGTCCTCGGCATCCAGGCGTACGTCGTCTGGAGGGTTGAGCAGCGGCGCCAGTTCCGCCTGGAAACGCTCGAACAGGCCGAGAATCAGCGGTTCCTTGCCATGGAAGTGGTAGTACAGGTTGCCCGGACTGATCCCCAGTTCATTGGCGATTTCCAGGATGGAGACGTTCGGTTCGCCTTGCTGGTTGAACAGCATCAGCGCGCATTCGAGGATACGGTCGCGGGTTTTCATCCGGTCTTCTTATGCTGACAGGGGAAGCGGGAAGATAACCGGCCGAAGGTGGCTTCGGCCAGTGCTCGCTAGCGTGTGGAAGCGGTTCTGCTAGCGCACATGCACATAGGTGCCGGGTGCCGCTTCCATCGCCGGGTAATGCGGGTTGCCCAGGGCTACCTGGGTCTCGCGTTGCTCGCCGGCGTGCTCCTGGATCCAGCTCAGCCACTGCGGCCACCAGCTGCCGTCGTGCTTCTGCGCGTCATGGTACCAGGCGCGCGGGTCGCCGCTGAGCTTGCTGCTCTCGAGGTAGTTGGCCTTGGGGTTGCCCGGCGGGTTGAGAATGCTCTGGATGTGCCCGCTGTTGGACAAAATGAAGCGCTTGCTGCCACCGACCAGCAGACTCGAGCGGTAGACCGCGTCCCAGGGGGTGATGTGATCGTTGATCCCGGCGACGTTGAAGCTGTCGACCGTGACCTTTTGCAGGTCGACCGGGGTGCCGCAGATTTCCAGGCCGCCGGCACGGATCAACGGGTTGTGTTTGAAGAAGTCGATCAGGTCGCCATGCAGGGCGGCCGGCAGGCGGGTGTTGTCGTTGTTCCAGTAGAGAATGTCGAAGGCCGGCGGCTGCTTGCCGAGCAGGTAGTTGTTGATCCAGTAGTTCCAGATCAGGTCGTTGGGGCGCATCCAGGCGAACACCCTGGCCATGTCGCGGCCGTCCAGTACGCCCTGCTGGTAGGAGCGGCGCTTGGCCGCTTCCAGGGTTTTCTCGTCGGCGAAGAGCATGGCCGGGCTGTCGAGCTGACTGTCCAGCAGGCTGACCAGATAGGTGGCGCTGGCGACTTTGCGCAGCTGCCGCTTGGCTTGCAGATGCCCCTGCAGGGCGGCGATGGTCAGACCGCCGGCGCAGGCGCCCAGCAGGTTGACGTCCTTGCTGGCGGTGATCGCCCGACAGACATCGATGGCTTCCTCGACCGCCTGCACATAGCTCGACAGGCCCCACTCGCGGTGCGCCTTGGTCGGGTTACGCCAGCTCACCACGAATACCTGCAGGCCGTTTTTCAGGGCGTACTGGACGAAGCTCTTGTCCGGCGACAGGTCGAAGATGTAGTACTTGTTGATCTGTGGCGGCACGATCAGCAGGGGGCGCAGGTATTGCTTCTCGCTCATCGGCTTGTACTGGATCAGCTCCAGCAGTTCATTGCGAAACACCACCGCGCCGGGTGTGGCGGCCAGACTGCGGCCGACTTCGAAGGCTCGCTTGTTGACCTGGCTGGGCAGACCATCGTTGTGCAGCAGGTCGTCGAGCAGGTGGCCCAGGCCTTTGAATACGCTGCTGCCGCCAGTGTTGAACAGTTCCTTGAGCGCCAATGGGTTGAGCAGGGTATTGGAGGGGGACAGGGCATCGCCGAGGATGCTGACGACGAAGCGCGCGCGAGTGCGGTCGTCGGCACTCATGTCGCTTTCCTCGATCCAGTGGCTCAGCTGATTTTGCCAGGCCAGGTAGGCCTGCAGGCTGCGCCGGTAAAACGGATTGAGTTTCCAGGTCGGATCGGCAAAGCGCGAATCCTTCGGGTTGATCTGGTACGGCGTGTCGCCGAGCAGTACTCGACCCAGTTGCCCGCCCAGGGCCAGTACGTGTCGGGCGCTGTGAACCGGTTGGCGCAAGCCCTGCACGGCCAGGCCGCGCAGGGTGGAAAGCATGTCTCTGGCGCGCAGGCCAGCAACGGCGCTCTGGGCATTCATCGAGCCGGCCGGGGCCGGAAGGCTGCGTGTCGGGGGTTGTTTGCGCATGAGGCGACACTCCAAAACTATCCGTGATCAGGGAGCAGTACAGCAAGGCTTGTACCAAGAGGCTGCGGGTTCGCCCCCTAGACTAGCGCAGGTTGTTCCCCGACATGTGACAGCTTGAGCAATCAAGTGCCAGACCCCGCGGTCCGCACCAGGATGGGGCGGGCGGACACTGCTCGTGCCTCCTCGGTGCGGGATGCAGTGGGCGAGAGGTTTTCAGCGCTTCTCGGCGTGGATCAATTCTGGCGGGCAGGTGTGGGCTGGGGGTGCATCACGGCGCGTTGGCGTTCTTCGGCGAGGAATTTCATGATGATCGGCGCCACGACTCCGGCGCGGGTCACCAGGAACAGGTGGCCATCGTCGATTACATGCAGATCGGCATTCGGAATGCGCCAGGCCAGCAGGCGCATGTTGATCAGCGGGATCAATGGATCGTCGTCGCCGGCCAGCACCAGGGTCGGTTGGCGGATCTTGTGCAGCCAGTGGATGCTGGTCCAGCCGAGGCCGGCGAACAGCTGCCAGTAATAGCCCATCTTGCCGCCCGAGCGCACCTTGCTGGCATGGGCCAGGGCCAGCTTGGGGTCGCGGCGGAAAGCACCGCCGTAGATGTCCGGAGCGATCTGCACGCCATAGGACGGCTGCACATAGCGCCGTGGACTGGCCATGCGCCAGAGTACCTTGGGCTTGCCCGGCACCATCACCGCCCCGGCCGAGGTGGCCGCCAGCACCAGCTTCTTGCAGCGTTCCGGGTAGTCATGGGCGAACTGTTGCGCCAGGGCGCCGCCCCAGGACACGCCGATCACATTGACCTGGCCGTAGTTCAGGTAATCCAGCATGCGCGCTGCCAGTTTGGCCAGTCCGGGGAAGCGGAACGGGGTGCGGGGGGTCGAGGAGCCACCGACACCGGGCACGTCGAAGGCAATTACTTCGAGATCGCTGTCGAGCGCCAGAACGAAGGGCATGACCAGTTCCAGGTTGGCGCCGATGCCATTGAAAATCAGCAAAGGCGCCATCTTTCCACTGCCGGGACGAACGGCGGTACGGATGGTTTGGCCATCCAGGTCGATGGTGCGAAATACAAAAGGTAACGACATGCGCGCAGGCCCTATGAATGAAAACACTGGGTGAGACCGTCCCGGTCACTCCCAGAACAAACCTGATCGCCCGCTCGGCAAATCTGCCGGTTGGGCGAGCGGCACTTCCAGGTGCCGCGGGCAGTGGTGCGCAGGGCGCAGTCGATCACCGTTCGTGTACGTAGGTTCCAGGTGCTGGCTCGCCAGGCGGGAACTGTTTGTTGCCCAGTTTGCTCGGTGCTTTCTTGCTGGGACCGGAGCGCTCGGTCAGCCACTTCTGCCAGTACAGCCACCAGGAGTCGGTGTGCTTGGTCGAGCCTGCCTGCCAGTCTTTCGGTTCGCGCGGCAGTTCCGCGTTGGTCATGTAGCGAGCCTTGGGGTTTCCCGGCGGGTTGAGGATGCTCTGGATATGGCCGCTGTTGGACAGGACGAACTCGCACTTGCCGCCAAACAGATGGGCCGACTTGTAGCAGGCCTCCCAGGGGGTGATGTGGTCGGTGGTGCCGGCGAGGCAGAACACGTCGCAGGTGACCTGCTTGAGGTCGATCGGCGTGCCACAGACTTCCAGGGCGCCGGGACGGATCAGCGGATTGGCCTTGAACATGTCGATGAATTCGCCGTGCAGCGCGGCGGGCAGGCGCGTGGTGTCGTTGTTCCAGTAGAGGATGTCGAACACCGGCGGTTCGTTGCCGAGCAGGTAGTTGTTGACCCAGTAGTTCCAGATCAGGTCGTTGGGGCGCATCCAGGCGAACACCTTGGCCATGTCGCTGCCTTCGATGACGCCGGCCTGGTAGGAGCGGCGCTTGGCCATCTCCAGGGTCTTCTCGTCGGCGAACAGGGCGACCTGGGTGTCCAGCTTGTTGTCCAGCACGCTGACCAGCAGGGTCAGGGCGTGTACCTTGTGCTCGCCAAGCGCCGCATAGTGGCCGAGCAGCGAGGCGGTGGTCATGCCGCCGGAGCAGGCGCCGAGCATGTTGATGTCTTGGCTGCCGGTGATCGCGATGACCGCCTCGATAGCTTCCTTGAGCGCTTCGATATAGCTCGACAGGCCCCACTCGCGTTGCGCCTTGGTCGGGTTGCGCCAACTGACCACGAAGGTCTGCACGCCGCTGCGCAACAGGAAGCGCGCCAGGCTCTTCTCTGGCGACAGGTCGAACACGTAGAACTTGTTGATCTGCGGCGGCACCACCAATAGCGGGCGCTCGTGCACCTGTTCGGTGGTCGGCCGGTACTGGATCAGCTCCAGCACGCTATTGCGGAACACCACCGTGCCTTCTGTGGTGGCCAGGCTCTTGCCGACCTCGAAGGCCTTCATGTCGACCTGGCTGGGCATGCCGCCGTTATTGACAATGTCCTTGGCCAGGTGCGAAAGGCCGTCGAGCAGGCTCTTGCCGCCGGTCTCGAAGAAGCGCTTGACCGCCGCGGGGTTGGCCATGCTGTTGCTTGGCGCCATGGTGTCGGTCATCAGGTTGACGAGGAAGTGGCCGCGGTTGGCGTCCTGCTCCGACATGTTGCTGTGTTCGACCCAGTCATGCAGTTCCTTGCGCCAGGCCAGATAGGTCTGTAGATAGCGCTTGTACAGCGGATTCTGGCTCCAGGCCGGATCGGCAAAGCGGCGGTCGCCACTCTCGGGCTGCAGCTCGGACTTGCCAAGCAGGACGTTCTTCAGTTCCACGCCGAAATGAGCAACGTGTTTGGCGCTGTGAAACGGCTGCCGGATAGCCTGGGTGAGCACCGTGCGGGCTGACGTTAGCAGGTCCTTGCTCTGGATGCCGACGATCGGGTTCAGGCCGAGAGTGTTCTCTGAAGCTTGGTATTTCAGATCATCATTGCTTTTTTCAGACATCTACGACGCTCCATTGTCCTGAGACGAATACCGGCGTGTTGCTGTGCAAGGCGACACGGGACTAGGGCCGGGTATTGCTCGGGTTACCGGGGGCGGAACTGATCCGCTTCTCAATCTATGCACCTGGCTTGGCCAGATGCAGGGAACCTGCCAGTTCCTTGGTTACCCGAGTTTGTTGATTTGCGCAAGCTTGCCGCGATACGGGCAAGTGCGCGCTGAGTATGCCGAGATAGATTAGAAAGTGCGCTCTAACCTCGGTGAGAGAAGGGCTTGAGCGTGGGGCCGACCGCCCGCTGCAGGCGGCTGGAACAGCTGGACAGGCTCTGGCTCGCCGGTTGGGCTAGAGCATCAGCTTGACCACGAACTCGTCGGGGTCGCGGGATTTTCCGGCAGCCGCGAGCGCGGCCAGGTAGTCGGCCCATAAACGATCCTTATCAGTGGCCAGTTGGTAGAGGTAATCCCAGCTGAACAGCCCGCTGTCGTGGCCATCGTCGAAACACAGTTTCAGGGCGTAATTGCCGGCCGGCTCGACGCTGCTCAGGGCGACGTGCAGCTTGCCGGTCTGCAGGATCGGCTTGCCATGGCCTTGCACTTCCGCCGAGGGCGAGTGCACGCGGAGGAACTCGGCGGTCAGGCTGTAGCTGTCGCTGCCGTACTGCAGCTCCAGGGTTCGCGATGCCTTGTGCAGTTTGACTGCGCTGGGAATGTGCATGACGGGTTCCGCAAGGGGTTGGTGTAGGAGTGAGCTTGCTCGCGATCATGGTAAATCGCGAGCAAGGACTAGGCGTCCCCCTCGCTCCTACAGGCTGCGTTTAAAGAATATAGCGCGAGAGGTCTTCGTCCTGGGCCAGTTCGCCGAGGTGGCCGTTGACGTAGTCGGCATCGATACGGATCGGCTTCTCGTCATGCTGGGCCGCCAGGTCGCCGGCGCTGAAGGACACCTCTTCGAGCAGGCGCTCGAGCAGGGTATGCAGGCGGCGCGCACCGATATTCTCGGTCTTCTCGTTGACCTGCCAGGCGATCTCGGCGAGCCGCTTGATACCGTCTGCGGCGAACTCGATGCGCAGGCCCTCGGTGTTGAGCAGGGCAATGTACTGCTCGGTCAGCGAGGCATGCGGTTCGGTGAGGATGCGCTCGAAATCTTCCGGCGACAGCGCCTTGAGTTCGACGCGGATCGGCAGGCGGCCTTGCAGTTCCGGCACCAGGTCGCTCGGTTTGCTCAGGTGGAAGGCGCCGGAGGCGATGAACAGGATGTGGTCGGTCTTGACCATGCCCAGCTTGGTGTTGACCGTGCAGCCTTCGATCAGCGGCAGCAGGTCGCGCTGCACGCCTTCGCGGGAGACGTCGGCGCCACCGACATTGCCACGCTTGGCGACCTTGTCGATCTCGTCGATGAAGACGATGCCGTTCTGCTCCACGGCTTCCAGGGCGCGGGCTTTCAGCTCTTCCTCGTTGACCAGGCGCGCGGCCTCTTCGTCGCGCACCAGTTTCAGCGCTTCCTTGACCTTGAGCGTGCGGCTCTTCTTCTTGCCCTTGCCCATGTTGGAGAACAGGCTCTGCAACTGGCTGGTCATCTCTTCCATGCCGGGCGGGGTCATGATCTCGATGCCGGCCGGGCTGTCGGCCACCTCGATGTCGATATCCTTGTCATCCAGCTGACCTTCGCGCAGGCGCTTGCGGAACAGCTGGCGGGTGTTGGAGTCGCTGCTCGGCGCCGGGTCTTCGTTGAAACCGGCACGCGGTGGCGGCAGCAGGGCATCGAGGATGCGTTCTTCGGCGGCGTCCTCGGCGCGGTGACGGACTTTGACCATCTCCTGCTCGCGGAGCATTTTCACCGCGGCATCGGCCAGATCGCGAATGATCGACTCGACATCGCGGCCGACGTAGCCGACTTCGGTGAATTTGGTCGCCTCGACCTTGATGAAGGGTGCGCCCGCCAGTTTGGCCAGGCGCCGGGCGATTTCGGTCTTGCCGACGCCGGTCGGGCCGATCATCAGGATGTTCTTCGGCGTCACTTCGGCGCGCAACTCCAGCGGTAGTTGCATGCGCCGCCAGCGGTTGCGCAGGGCGATGGCCACGGCACGCTTGGCGTCGTCCTGGCCAATGATGTGGCGGTTGAGTTCGTGCACGATTTCGCGGGGCGTCATGGACATAACAGGCGGCTCCGAACGGAAATCGGCTCAGATGGCCGAGTCCAGTTCCTCAATGGTCAGGTTCTGATTGGTAAAGACACAAATGGACGCGGCAATGTTCAACGCCTTTTCCGCAATTTCGTGGGCCGACATCTGCTCGGTGTTCTCCAGCAAGGCCAGGGCCGCCGCCTGGGCGAAGCCGCCGCCGGAGCCCATGGCGATCAGGCCGTGCTCCGGCTCCACCACATCGCCATTGCCGGTGATGATCAGCGAGGCGTCTTTGTTGGCCACGGCGAGCATGGCTTCCAGACGGCTCAGTGAGCGGTCGGTGCGCCAGTCCTTGGCCAGTTCGACGGCGGCGCGTACCAGGTGGCCCTGGTGCTTTTCCAGCTTGCCTTCGAAGCGCTCGAACAGGGTGAAGGCATCCGCGGTAGCGCCGGCAAAACCGGCCAATACCTGGCCGTGATAGAGGCGGCGAACCTTTTTCGCATTGCCTTTCATCACGGTATTGCCGAGGGAAACCTGGCCGTCGCCGCCCATGACGACTTTGCCGTGGCGGCGTACTGAAACGATGGTGGTCAAGGGGGAGTCTCCACGCAGCGGGGCGAAAATGCCCAATGCAGATTCAAATGGGGGGGCGTGCGCTACTTTTCAACCGGAGGCCGATGATTCTCGACCAAATGGCAGGCGCGCGGCTGTAACAGCAGATTGCCGATACAGCGCATGCGCGCCGAGGAAAAGCGTCGACCGGCTCCTGGCGGGCCGGTCGGGGTGAGGCTCAGCGGTTCTGCCGTTGCTGCAGGAGCAGATTGCCGAAGCCGTTGGCAGACAGGGCTTTTTGCGAGACCGCGAGTTGCTCGCGGTTGGCGAAGGGGCCGACCAGTACGCGGTACCAGGTTTCTTCGCGCACCGTGCCGGATTCCACGCGCACGTTCTGGCCGAGCAGGATGATCTGCGCACGCACGCTTTCCGCATCGTCCTTGCGCCGGAACGAGCCGGCCTGGAGGAAAAACTGGGTACTCAGTGGCGCCTGGGCAGCAGGTTCGGGCTTGGCTATCGGCGGTGCGGGCGGCGGCGTTTCGCCGTTGAGTGCGGCCAGGGCGCGGGCGGCGTCGATCTTCGCCGCTTCTGCCGGGGTCACCGCTGGTTGCACGGGGGCGGGTGGCGGCAGGGCATCCGGCGGCACTATGACTTCCGAGTCGGGCAGCAGGGTGTAGAAATCGTACTTGGGCTTGCCCGGTTCCTGCGATTGCGCAGCGGGCTTAGGCTGGCTGGCACGCGCCGTCTCAGCCTTGTTGCGTTTGACCGCATCGCCACCCGGTTGCAGGTTCATCAGCAGCATGACGAACACGCCGACGGCCAGGCCGCAGGCCAGCCAGATCCAGCCGGGCACGGGTTTCTTCGCCGGAGCCTTGTAGCGGCTGGCGCCGCGTTTGGCTGGGGGCTTCTTGCGCGCCGCCACTTACATGCGCTCCAGGGTTTCCAGGCCGAGCAGCTCCAGGCCCTGCTTGAGCGTGCGCCCGGTCAGGGCGGCCAGGCGCAGACGGCTCTGCTGGGTGGCCTGGTCTTCGGCGCTGAGGATCGGGCAGTGCTCGTAGAAACTGGAGAACAGCCCGGCCAGGTCATAGAGGTAGGCGCAGAGCAGGTGCGGCACGCCTTTGTCGGCGACGTTATTCAGCACTTCGCCGAATTGCGCCAGTTTGCCGGCCAGCGCCAGCTCCTGTTCGGCCGCGAGGATGATCTGTCCCTCGATGCTGCTGGTGCCCAGTTTGCGGAACACGCTGGCTACCCGGGTGTAGGCGTACAGCAGGTAGGGCGCGGTGTTGCCCTCGAAGCTGAGCATCTGCTCGAAGTTGAAGCTGTAGTCGCTGGTGCGGTGCTTGGACAGGTCGGCGTACTTCACCGCGCCGATGCCGACGGCGTGGGCAATGCTGCGCAGCTCGCTTTCATCCAGATCCGGGTTCTTGCCCTTGACCAGGCTGTAGGCGCGCTCTTCGGCCTCGTCGAGCAGGTCGATCAATTTGACCGTGCCGCCGTCGCGGGTCTTGAACGGGCGGCCGTCGGCGCCGTTCATGGTGCCGAAACCCATGTGTTCGAGCTGCATGCCGTCATGCACGAAGCCGGCGCGGCGCGCCACTTCGAAGGCCATCTGGAAGTGCAGAGCCTGGCGCTGGTCGACGAAATACAGCGCGCGGTCGGCCTTGAGCTGCTGGCTGCGGTAGCGCATGGCGGCCAGGTCGGTGGTCGCGTAGAGGTAGCCGCCGCCGGCCTTCTGCACGATCACCGGCAGCGGATTGCCTTCGGCGTTCTTGAACTCGTCCATGAACACGCACTGGGCACCGTCGCTTTCGCTGAGCAGGCCCTTGTCGCGCAGGGCCTCGATGATGCCCGGCAGTTCGGCGTTGTAGGCGCTCTCGCCCTTGACGTCGGCCGGGGTCAGCTTCACGCCCAAACGGTCATAGGCCTGCTGGCAGTGCGACAGGGATATCTCGTTGAAGCGGTGCCACAGGCGCAGGCATTCGGGCTCGCCGGCTTGCAGCTGGACCACCAGTTCGCGGGCGCGCTCGGCAAATTCGGCGGAATCGTCGAAGCATTTCTTCGCCGCGCGGTAGAAGCCTTCGAGGTCGGCCAGCTCGCTCTCGGCAGCGGCCGGGTTGGCCTCCATAAAGGCCAGCAGCATGCCGAACTGGGTGCCCCAGTCGCCGACGTGGTTCTGCCGGATCACGCTGTCGCCGAGGAATTCCAGCACCCGTGCCACGGCGTCGCCGATGATGGTCGAGCGCAGGTGGCCGACGTGCATCTCCTTGGCCAGGTTCGGCGAGGACAGGTCGACCACTACGGTCTGCGGCTTGCCGGCCTTGCGCACCCCGAGCCGGCTGTCGGCCAGCAGGGCGTCGAGGCGACCGGCCAGGGCCTGGCTGTTCTGGTAGAAGTTGAGGAAGCCGGGGCCGGCGATCTCCACCTTGCTGATGTCGGCATCGCTGGGCAGCGCGGCGATCAGCTTCTCGGCCAGGTCGCGCGGCTTCAAGCCGGCCGGCTTGGCCAGCATCATGGCGATATTGCTGGCGAAATCACCGTGGCTCTTGTCCTTGGTGTTCTCCACCTGGATCGTCGGGCTCAGACCCTCGGGCAGCACGCCTTCGGTCGTCAGGCGGGTCAGGGCTTGCTGGATCAGGTGGCGAATGCTGTCTTTCATGGTCTGCTCGGTCGGCCGTTGAGGCGGCTGTGCCCTGAGGCGCTGGTGGGAAACTGGGCATTATCGACGCCCGGAGGGCGCAGCTTCAAGCGGCAAGTCATAAGCTGCAGGTAAAAGCTGTGTAGGGTGCGCCGTGCGCACCACCTGCCTGTGTGCCAAGGGTGCGCACGGCCTAGGCGGCCCCGCGCACCCTACTTCAGAATAAATCGATCGGGTCGACATCCAGCGACCAGCGCACCGCGCGACCGCTGGGCATCTGCTCCAGCGCCAGCATCCAGCTGCCGAGCAGGCGGTGCAGCGGCGCGCGGGCGTTGGCTTGCACCAGGAGTTGCGCACGGTAACGGCCGGCGCGGCGTTCCATCGGTGCCGGGACCGGGCCAAGCAGTTCGATGCCACTGAGCTTGAGCTCGTTCAATAACAGTTCGGCTTCACTGCAGGCCTCGTCGAGAAAACCTTCGGCCTGCCCCGGCTTGTGCGCTTCGGCGCGCAGCAGGGCCAGGTGGCAGAAGGGCGGCAGGCCGGCGCTGCGGCGCTCGCTGAGGGCTTGCTCGGCGAAGGCGAAGTAACCCTGTTCGGTCAGTTGCACCAGTAACGGGTGGTCGGCCAGGTGGCTCTGGATGATCACCTTGCCGGGTTCCTCGGCGCGCCCGGCGCGGCCGGCGACCTGGACGATCAGCTGGGCCATGCGCTCGCTGGCGCGAAAGTCGGCGGAGAACAGCCCGCCGTCGGCATCGAGAATCGCCACCAGGGTCACGCGGGGGAAGTGGTGGCCCTTGGCGAGCATCTGGGTGCCGACCAGAATGCACGGCTCGCCGCGCTGCACGGTGTTGAACAGGGTGGTCATGGCCTCCTTGCGCGAGGTGCTGTCGCGGTCCACGCGCAATACCGGAACCTGCGGGAAGAGAATGCCCAGTCGCTCTTCGGCGCGCTCGGTACCGGCACCGACCGGGCGCAGGTCGACGTTGTTGCAGGTCGGGCAGTTGCTCGGCTGGCGTTCGACATGCCCGCAGTGGTGGCAGCGCAACTCGCCGGAGCGCTGGTGCACGGTCATCCGTGCGTCGCAACGCGGGCATTCCGACAGCCAGCCACAGTCGTGGCAGAGCAGGGTCGGGGCGAAACCGCGGCGGTTGAGAAACACCAGCACCTGCTGGCCGGCCGCCAGGGTCTGGGCGATGGCCTGCTGCATGGGTGCGGAGATGCCGGAGTCGAGTGGCCGGCTTTTCACGTCCAGGCGCAGGAACCGCGGTTGCTGGGCGCCGCCGGCGCGCTGGTGCAGGTGCAGCATGGCGTAACGGCCGCTGTGGGCGTTGTGCAGGCTTTCCATGGAGGGTGTGGCCGAGCCGAGCAGAATCGGAATGTTGTCCTGGTGCGCCCGCACCACGGCCAGGTCGCGGGCGTGGTAGCGCAGGCCCTCTTGCTGCTTGTAGGAGGCGTCATGTTCTTCATCGATGATGATCAGGCCGGGGCGCTGCATCGGCGTGAACAGCGCCGAGCGCGTGCCGATGATGATATCGGCCTCGCCATCGCGAGCGGCCAGCCAGGCGTCCAGGCGCTCGCGGTCGTTGACCCCGGAGTGGAGCAGGGCGATCCGCGCATTGAAACGCCGCTCGAAGCGCGCCAGGGTCTGCGGACCGAGGTTGATCTCCGGGATCAGCACCAGGGCCTGCTTGCCGGCTTCCAGGGTCTCGCGGATCAGCTGCAGGTAGACCTCGGTCTTGCCGCTGCCGGTCACTCCGGCGAGGAGGAAGGCATTGAAGCGGCCGAAGCCGGTGCGGATGGCTTCGGCAGCCGCGCGTTGCTCCGGGTTCAATGGCAGTTCCGGTTCGGCCAACCAGTTGAGGTGGCGTTCGCTGGCGGCATGCCGGCGTATCTCGATGCGCACCAGGCCCTTCTCGTGCAGCAGGCCGAGGCTGTCCTTGTTCAGTTGCAGCTGGCCAAGCAGTTGCTGGGCGACGCCGTGCGGGTGCTGGGCGATGGTCTGCAGGGCCTCGCGCTGGCGCGGCGCGCGGCTCAGGCGCGGGTCATCCAGTTGGGCGCCTTCGGCCAGGTGCCAGAAGCGCTCCTGGCGAACCTCCGCCGGCTCGCCCTGACGCAGCAGCACCGGCAGCGCCCAGCTGAGGGTGTCGCCCAGGCTGTGCTGATAATACTGCGCCGTCCACAGGCACAGCTTGAACAGCGCGGGCGGCAGCGGCGATTGGGCATCGAGCAGCTGCAGGGCGGGTTTGAGCTTGCCGGCGGGAACCTCGCTGTGATCCGTTACCTCGATCAGAATGCCGATCAGCTCGCGCCGGCCAAAGGGTACGCGCAGCCGTGCGCCCGGTTGCAGGGCGCTGCGCGGCACACCGGGCGGCGCCCGGTAGTCGAACAGGCGGCGCAGCGGCGAGGGCAGAGCAATGCGCAGAATGGCGTCGGGCACGCGGTGGGCTCCAGGCAGAAGGGCGCGATCTTAGCACGGGGTCTGGCGACGGCCGGTGTCGCGGTGGCTTGCGTCGTGGCGGCGCTCTGGTATCATCGCCGGCCTAATTCCGTGCGGTACTCGACAATAGTGTCGGGTGGCGGCACGTCAGCCCCGAGGAATACACCATGAAAGCCGATATCCATCCGAACTACGTAGGCCTCACTGCTACCTGCAGCTGCGGTAACGTGATCGAAACCCGCTCCACCCTGGGCAAGCCGATGAGCCTGGACGTGTGCAACGAATGCCACCCGTTCTACACCGGCAAGCAGAAAATGCTGGATACCGGCGGCCGTGTTGATCGCTTCAAGCAGCGTTTCGGCATGTTCGGCGCCAAGCAGTAAGTTTGCGCGCAGCGACGGGTGCCCTGATGGGCGGTTCCTCGCTAGTAAAAAAGGCGTCCCTGGCGGGCGCCTTTTTTATGTCCGTGTTTTACCTGGCATCCGTTCAGGCGTTCTGTCCGGCCCCCGGCACATTGCCGAGCGTCAAGGTTCAGCGGATCGTTGATGGCGACACCCTGCGCCTGCAGGATGGCCGCAGTGTGCGGCTGATCGGTGTGAACAGCCCCGAACTCGGGCGTGAGGGGCGCAGTGCCGAACCCTTGGCCGAGGCTGCGCGCAAGCGCTTGAGCGAGTTGGTGGCGGCCAATGACGGGCATGTCGGCTTGCAACTTGGCCGTGAGCCGAAGGATCACTACGGGCGCACCCTGGCCCATGCCTACGACGGCAAGGGGCGTAACCTCGAAGCGCAACTGTTGGCCGAGGGGCTGGGCTATCTGGTGGCGATTGCGCCCAATGTGGCGTTGGTCGAGTGCCAGCAGACGGCCGAGCGCTTGGCACGGCAGTCGCGCGTCGGCCTCTGGCGGCGCTCGCCGGTACAAGCGCCCGGACAGCTGAGCCGCGGCGGTTTTGCCCTGATCGAGGGGCGGGTCGAGCGGGTCGAGCGCAATCGCGGTGGGGTTTGGCTGGAGCTGGGGGATTCGTTGGTCCTGCGTGTGCCACCGCAGGCACTGGAGGGTTTCGATCTCCGTCGACTGCACAGTTTGGCTGGGCGCCGGGTCGAAGCCCGGGGCTGGGTGATTGACCGTTCCCGCCGCGCAGGGGTAAAACCGGGACAGGCACGCTGGATGTTGCCCGTGACCCATGAGTCGATGCTGGAGGTGCTGCCATGAGCCTGCGTTATTTGGCGCTAGGGCTGCTGATACTCGGGCAACTGACCGGTTGTGCAGTCAACCCCGCCACCGGGCACAGCAATTTCGTGATGATGAGTGAGCGCCAGGAACTGGATCTCGGCCAGCGCTACAGCCAGGAAATCCTCAAGCAATACCCCCGTTATGCCGACGAGAAACTGCAGGCTTATGTCCAGCAGGTCGGCGAGCGAGTGGCCAGGCACAGTCATCGCGACCAGCTCGATTACCAATTCACCGTGGTGGACAGCCCGGATATCAACGCCTTCGCCCTGCCGGGCGGCTATATCTATATTCACCGCGGGCTACTTGCCTATCTCAATTCGGAAGCCGAGCTGGCGGCAGTATTGGGGCACGAGGTCGGCCATGTCACCGCGCGGCACGGCGTGCAGCAGCAAAGCCAGTCGAGCGCCTGGGGCATTCTGGGTCAGGCGCTGGCCATCGGCACCGGGGTCGGTGCAGCGGCCGACCTGACCAGTGTCCTCGGTAGTGCCTTCGTGCGTGGCTATGGCCGCGACATGGAGCTGGAGGCCGATGGTTTGGGGGCCCAGTACCTGGCGCGCAGCGGCTATGACCCACAGGCGATGATCGAAGTGGTCAAGGTGCTGAAAAATCAGGAAGACTTCGCTCGTGAACAGGCAGCCAAGCGTGGTCAGGCGCAACCGGCGGGCGGCTATCACGGCGTATTCGATACCCATCCGGATAATGATCGGCGTCTGCAGCAGGTTCTGGGGCCGGCGCGGGCGCTGGCAACCGGGCAGCAGGAAATCAATCGCGAGACCTTTATCAAGCATCTGAATGGGCTGCCATTTGGCGATTCCGCCGCCAGCGGTGTGCGCCGGGGTCAGCACTTCTACCATGCCGAACTGGACTTGACCCTGGAGTTCCCGCAAGGCTGGAGCATGGTCAACCGGCCGGATGCGCTGATCGGTCACAGTGCCGATCAGCAGGCCTTTATCGCCATGACCCAGCAGGCCAATCCGCAACGTCTCTCAGCCGCTCAACTGCTGCGTCAGCGCGTCGGCGGGCAGCGTCTGCAGGCTGAGAGCGAATGGCGTCAGGCCGGGTTGTCGGGCTACAGCGCCATCATCCCGGGCACTGCCGCCAAGCGCGTCGCGGTGCTGTTGCAGGGGCCGCGGGCTTATCTGTTTGTTGCGGCGGTACGCGGACGCACGTCGCTGGATGCCCACGATGACAGCTTTCTCAAGGTGATCAAGAGCTTGCGCCCGCTTACCACGGCCGAGCGGCGTCTGGCAGAGCCTCTGCGGCTGCATCTGGTCAAGGCGCAAAGCGGGCAGGGCATGGCGGCCCTGGCCAGCCAAAGCAAGTTGCCGGGCGACGCCCAGGCGACCCTGCGCCTGCTCAATAACCTCTATCCCGCAGGTGAGCCAGCCCCTGGCAGCTGGCTCAAGGTCGTGCGTTAGTCACGTGCGTCCGGGTAAGGCTTAACGGTCTTGTGCAGATGTATACAACTTGCGTATCCTCGGCCGCCTGCCTGTTCAACAGCCAAAAAAGCGGAAATGCCCCTATGTCTGATCTGAAAACTGCCGCTCTCGAATATCACGCCATGCCCCGTCCGGGTAAGCTGAGCGTCGAGCTGACCAAGCCCACCGCCACTGCTCGCGACCTGGCACTGGCCTACAGCCCGGGTGTTGCCGAGCCTGTGCGCGAAATCGCCCGTGACCCTGAATTGGCTTACCGTTATACCGGTAAGGGCAATCTGGTCGCGGTGATTTCCGACGGCACCGCGATTCTCGGCCTGGGCAATCTCGGTCCGTTGGCTTCCAAGCCGGTTATGGAAGGCAAGGGCGTGCTGTTCAAGCGCTTCGCCGGTATCGACGTATTCGACATCGAAGTCGACGCTGAAAGCCCGCAAGCCTTCATCGACACGGTCAAGCGCATTTCCATCACCTTTGGTGGCATCAATCTGGAAGACATCAAGGCGCCCGAGTGCTTCGAAATCGAGCGTGCGTTGATCGAGCAGTGCGACATTCCGGTTTTCCACGATGACCAGCACGGTACCGCCATCGTGACTGCGGCCGGCATGCTCAACGCCCTGGAAATCGCCGGCAAGACCCTGGAGCAGGCGAAGATCGTCTGCCTGGGCGCTGGCGCTGCGGCGACCTCCTGCATGAAGCTGCTGGTGAGCATGGGTGCCAAGGTCGAAAACATCTACATGATCGACCGCAAGGGTGTGATCCACGCGGGTCGCGACGATCTGAACCAGTACAAGGCGATATTTGCCACTGAAACCGACAAGCGCACGCTGTCCGAGGCTCTCGAGGGCGCTGATGTGTTCGTCGGTCTGTCCGGCGCCAATCTGCTCCCGGCGGAAGACCTCAAGCGCATGGCGGCCAACCCGATCGTGTTCGCCTGCTCCAACCCTGATCCGGAAATCGCTCCGGAACTGGCCCATGCGGCACGCAACGACGTGATCATGGCCACCGGTCGTTCGGATTACCCGAACCAGGTCAACAACGTGTTGGGTTTCCCGTTCATCTTCCGTGGTGCTCTGGACGTTCGCGCCACGCGCATCAACGAAGAGATGAAGATCGCCGCGGCTCTGGCCTTGCGCGACCTGGCCAAGCTGCCGGTGTCGCAGGAAGTCTGCGATGCCTACGGCGGCATCGCGCTTTCGTTCGGTCGTGAGTACATCATTCCCAAGCCGATGGACCCGCGCCTGATCACCGTAGTCTGCGATGCCGTGGCCAAGGCCGCCATCGAAAGCGGTGTGGCGACGCTGCCCTACCCGAAACACTATCCGCTGACGTCGGTGGATGATGTGTTCAACGGCTAAGCCGAGCCCATAAAAAACCCGCTTCGGCGGGTTTTTTTATGGCTATGTCCCAGTTACCTGTTGCATGCGGCAATTCCTTGTAGGAGCGGGCCATGCCCGCGATCCGCGCACGGCCGGACACTTTAGCGGCCATGGAACTGGGCGCCCCCGCCGCTCCTACAGATGGCGCGAGGGTTCCTTGTAGGAGCAGTTTCAGCCGCGAAATTCGCGGATAAATTCGCGCCTACAAGGTCGCGGTTCGGCTCAATGGTTAACGGGCCCAGAGTCTTTATAGTTTCGAGCCGTAAGCGCAAAAGTAAAGCCTGATTCGGTCGCTTGCCGTCACTTCTCTAGAACAAGTCGATCGGTGCCGATTCGTCGGCTGGTAGCGGGCTGCCCGGAGCACGAAGGCCTGGATCCAGTTCGCTCATCGGTGGCGGCGAGTCTTCGCTCTTGAACAGTTCAAAGTAGGCGTCAACGGTGCCTGGCACGGCGGCGCGACCGCTATAGGGGTCGATGCGCAGGGTCAGCAGGCCTTTGGGTTCCGCGGGGGCATGACTGGGGCTGTCTTTGAGGGCACTGGCCATGTAATTCATCCAGATCGGCAGGGCGATGGTGCCGCCGTACTCATGCTTGCCGAGGCTTTCCGGTTGATCGAAACCGGCCCACACGGTAGTCACGTAATCGGCGTTGTAGCCGGAGAACCAGCTGTCTTTGGACTCGTTGGTGGTGCCGGTTTTTCCTGCCAGGTCATTGCGCCCCAGAGCCATGGCTCTGCGACCGGTGCCGCGCTTGATCACGTCCTGCAACATGCTGGTCATGATATAGGCGGTGCGTTCGTCGATGATGCGTTCGGCAATAGCAGGCTCGGTAGCCAGCGCTTGCTCGGGGGCAGTCTCGCTGCCGTTGGTGATGGTTGCTGCATCGACTTCGTTAGCGGTTGGGGTGCTGATGGCTCTTGGCGTGCTGGCGGGGTTGGCGATAAACAGTGGTTCACCGTAACGGCTGTCGATACGTTCGATCAGGTAGGGCTGGGTTTTATAACCACCGTTGGCGAACGCGGTCCAGCCGCCGGCAACTTCCAGTGGTGTCAGGTTGGCGGTGCCGAGCGCCAGGGACAGATTGCGCGGTAATTCCTGCTTGTCGAAGCCAAAGCGGCTGACGTAGTCCAGGGCATAGTCGATGCCGATTGCTTGCAGCAGGCGAATCGACACCAGGTTGCGTGATTTATACAGGGCCTCGCGCAGGCGGATCGGGCCGAGGAAGGTGTTGTTGTCGTTTTTCGGGCGCCAGCCCTGGTCGAGGTATTCGTCGACGAACACGATAGGTGCATCGTTCACCAGGCTCGCGGCCGTGTAGCCACGGTCCAGTGCGGCGCTGTAGATGAAGGGTTTGAAGCTGGAGCCTGGTTGGCGCTTGGCTTGTGCGGCACGGTTGTAGTTGCTTTGTTCGAATGAGAAGCCGCCGACCAGCGCGCGGATCGCGCCGTTATCTGGGTCAAGCGAGACCAGCGCGCTCTGTGCCTGTGGGAGCTGGACGAAGCGCAAGCTGCCATCGTCCTGGCGTTGCACGCGAATCAGGTCGCCAACCTGGGTGACATCGCCGGGTTGCTGCGGACGGGGGCCGAGACTGTTGGTATTGAGGAAGGGCCGCGCCCATTTCATGCTGTCCCAGGCGACCGCCTCTTCCACGCCGCTGCGCAACAGCACGAGGATGCCGCTTTTTTCGATTTGACTGACGATCGCCGGCTCAAGGCCGCCCAGTGAGTTCTGTTTGGTCAGTTCGCTCAGCCAGGCTTGTTTGTCCATGTCAGGCAGACGGCGTATCGGGCCGCGGTAACCATGACGCTGATCATAGGCGATCAAGCCTTCGCGAACGGCGGTGTTGGCCGCGTTTTGCAGGTCGCTCGGCACGGTGGTGGTGACGTTGAAGCCTTCGGTGTAGGCCTCGCTGCCATAGCGACCGACCATTTCTGCACGGACCATTTCTGCTACATAGGGGGCGGTGACTTCGGGGGCCGGTGCGTGGTGGCTGGCGTCGTTAGGCTCGGCCAGGGCGGTTTCATAGCTCTGCTGGTCGATCCTGCCGAGCATGTGCATGCGGCCGAGGATCCAGTCACGGCGTTCCTTGGCACGGGTGGGGTTGGTCAGCGGATTAAAGCGTGAAGGCGCTTTCGGCAGGCCTGCAATCATTGCCAGCTGGGCTAGGCTGAGCTCCTTGATCGATTTGCCGTAATAGACTTGGGCGGCGGCTTCGATTCCGTAAGCGCGGTGGCCGAGGTAGATCTTGTTGACATAGAGTTCGAGGATTTCATCCTTGCTCAATTCACGCTCGATCTGCAGGGCCAGGAGGATCTCATTGATCTTGCGCGAGAAGCTTCTCTCGCTGGACAGGAAGAAATTCTTCGCCACCTGCATGGTGATGGTGCTGCCACCAGTCTGGATGTGCCCGCTTTTCAATATTTGCGTGGCAGCGCGCATCAAGCTGGTAAGGTCGACGCCATAATGGTTCGCAAAGTTGTCGTCTTCAGCGGCAAGCAGGGCGCCGATGAAGTCGGGAGGGATGTCGTCGAACTTGATCGGCGATCGGCGCATTTCGCCAAATTCCGCGATCAGCTTGGCATCGTTGCTGTATACCCGTAGAGGGATCTGCAACTGGATGCTGCGTAGCGACTCAACGGATGGCAAGCTGGGGCTGAGATAGAGAAAAGCGCCGCTCAGACTGAGTAACAGCGCACAAAAAGTGGCGAGACCAGACCAGCAGATGAACTTCAACAAACGCATCAAGATTTTTGGATTTCCAGATAAAAGAATGAGTTAAGCGGAAGGCAATGCGAAAAGGGAAAAACTGATCACATTATAAGCGTTTTTTTTCCCGGGGATCCATTTGCGCTTCTGTCAAGACTGTTATTTAATGTGAAAAAACATAAATAGTCCGTAAGTCGCGGATGCCAATAGGAAATCGGTCGTGCTAGGGCTCTTCAATAAGAAAGCGAATACGCTGTTGGGGATCGATATCAGTTCGACCTCCGTCAAGCTCCTCGAATTGAGTCGCTCAGGAAGCCGCTACAAAGTAGAGGCTTACGCTGTAGAGCCGCTCCCGCCAAATGCGGTGGTCGAGAAAAACATTGCCGAACTTGAGGGGGTCGGGCAGGCGCTTTCGCGTGTGCTGGCCAAAGCCAAGACCGGTGTGAAATCCGTTGCTGTCGCGGTCGCTGGCTCCGCGGTGATCACCAAGACCATCGAGATGGAAGCCGGTCTTTCCGACGATGATCTCGAGAATCAGCTGAAGATCGAAGCCGATCAGTACATTCCTTATCCGCTTGAGGAAGTGGCTATCGACTTCGAGGTGCAAGGATCTTCGCCGCGTAATCCCGAGCGGGTTGAGGTGCTTCTGGCAGCCTGCCGCAAGGAAAACGTAGAGGTTCGCGAGGCCGCCCTGGCCTTGGCCGGGTTGGTCGCCAAAGTGGTCGATGTCGAAGCCTATGCCCTGGAGCGTGCATATGGCCTGCTCACGGAGCAGCTTGGTAGCGGGCATGACGAACTGACGGTGGCTGTGGTCGATATTGGTGCAACCATGACCACGCTTAGCGTGCTGCACAACGGGCGGACTATCTACACGCGCGAGCAGCTATTCGGTGGCAAGCAACTCACCGAGGAAATCCAGCGGCGCTACGGCCTGTCCGTGGAGGAGGCCGGTCTTGCGAAAAAACAGGGTGGTCTTCCCGATGACTACGACAGCGAAGTATTGCAGCCGTTCAAGGAAGCGGTCGTGCAGCAAGTTTCGCGCTCCCTGCAATTCTTCTTTGCTGCAGGCCAGTTCAATGATGTCGATTACATCCTTCTGGCTGGCGGAACGGCCTCCATTCCCGACCTCGATCGTCTGATTCAGCAAAAGATTGGCACGCAAACCCTGGTTGCCAATCCCTTTGCGGACATGGCGCTGAGCAGCAGGGTCAATGCTGGGGCATTGGCCAGTGATGCTCCGGCATTGATGATTGCCTGTGGTCTGGCGATGAGGAGTTTCGATTAATGGCGCGGATTAACCTTCTTCCATGGCGCGAGCAGTTACGCGAGGAGCGCAAGCAGCGCTTTCTGGTGACGCTCGTCGGTGTCGTGGCGGTCGCTGCCGGTGCGGTGTTCCTTGGTGATCAGTATCTGAGTGGTGCAATCGAACAGCAAAATGCACGCAACCAGTTCGTGCGCAAAGAAATTGCAGTGCTGGATGCGCGCATCAAGGAAATTAGCGAGTTGAAAACGCGACGCCAGCAGTTGCTGGAGCGTATGAAGATTATTCAGGACTTGCAGGGCAACAGGCCGATCATTGGACGCGTATTCGACCAGCTGGTGCGGACTTTGCCGGATGGTGTTTATTTCAATAGCGTCAAAATGACGGGCAAGAATATTGCAATTGTGGGGGCGGCCGAGTCCAACAATAGGGTGTCCAATTTGATGCGTAATCTGGACGCATCCGATTGGTTGGATGCGCCTAACTTGACGCAAGTCAAAGCCACCACCGCAGGTGCTTTGGATCAGGCCAATGTATTTCAGCTGACGGTTAAACAAACGCAGCCTGGCGTTGCCCCGGTAGAAGGTGATGAAAAATGAGCCTGGCTGAATCCATCGAGAACTTGCGCAAGATTGAACTCAGTAATCTTGATCTGAATAATATTGGTTCATGGCCGCCCGTTATCAAAGGCGTCGTTTTTGTTTTGTTTTTCGTGGTAATGCTGGCGCTTGGTTATAACTTCCATCTGAAGGATTTACAAGCCAGTCTGGAGCGTTCGCAGGGAGAGGAGCAAACCCTCAAACAGCAGTTTTCCAGCAAGGCTTTTCAGGCGGCAAACCTGGAGGCCTATAAAGAGCAGATGAAGGAGATGGAAATTTCCTTCGGTGCTCTCTTGCGCCAACTGCCGAGCGATACCGAGGTGCCCGGCCTGCTGGAAGACATTACGCGTACCGGTCTGGGTAGCGGTCTTGAGTTCGAAGAGATCAAGTTGCTGCCTGAAGTGACGCAGCCATTCTATATAGAGCTTCCGATCCAGGTGGTTGTGGTGGGTGGTTATCATGACCTGGCGACCTTTGTCAGTGGTGTCGCCAGCCTTCCGCGAATTGTGACGTTGCATGATTTCGAAACTAAACCGGTTAGCACGGAGAGCGCTTCTGTCATTCGGATGAGTGTTATGGCGAAGACATATCGTTATAACGATAAAGGGATGGATAAATGAAGACTCTTCGTTTGGCTGTATCTGTCTGTTTGTTGTCGTTTTTGCAGGGGTGTGGTTCAGGAAACGATTTTTCCGATCTGCAGGCATTCATGGATGAGGTTCGCGCCAGGCCGAAAGGCTCTATCGAGCCCTTGCCAAAGTTTCAACCCTACGAAGCGTTCACCTATGGGGCCTCTTCTCTGCGTAGCCCATTTCAGCCGCCCGTCAAGATCGATATGGTAAGTCGTCAAAAGGGTTCGCAGGAAATTAAGCCGGATGAAGCGCGGGTCAAACAGTTCCTCGAGACTTTCAATATCGAGGTCTTCGAAATGGTCGGCACGCTTGCCAATGCTAACGGTGTGTTTGCTTTGGTGAATGGGGCGGGAGGGGTTCATCGCGTCAAGGTGGGGGATTATCTAGGTCGAAATTACGGCCGCATCGTGGCGATAGATGAAGCAAAAATCGATGTTGTTGAGATCGTTCCAGATGGTGAAGGTGGCTGGCTCGAGCGCCCGCGCAGCCTCTCTCTCAAGGAGCGCTCTTGAATGAGCGGAATGATCATGAAAAAAAATAACCGGTCTGCCCAACGGAACCCAAGAATGAATAGCCCCTTATCGCATCTAGGTATCTCTCTATTGGCGCTGCTGCTGTCGCCGGCATTGCTGGCCGCTGACTTGCAGGCGCTTGATGTTTCGGCGTTACCAGGTGATCGCGTCGAGTTGAAATTGACGTTTGACGAGCCGGTGCTTGCTCCGCGTGGCTATACGATAGAGCAGCCGGCGCGTATTGCCTTGGATTTTCCGGGCGTTGCCAACAAGTTGGGCGCAAAGAACCGAGAGTTGGGTGTGGGTAATGCGCGTAGCGTAACTGTGGTCGAGGCCAAAGACCGAACTCGGTTGATCATCAATCTGACCAACCTGGCGCCCTACAATACGCGGACTGATGGCAACAACCTTTATGTCGTGATTGGCGAGGGGGCCTCCAGCTCGGCGTCAGTTCGGCCGGCGGCTGCCGCGCCAGCTGTCAGTACTGCTGCGCCAGTGAAGAGCTACGCCGCACAAGGCAAGGCCATCAGCAATATCGATTTCCAGCGGGGTGAGCAAGGCGAGGGTAATGTTGTGATTACCCTGTCGGATGCTTCGGTCAGTCCTGACATTCAAGAGCAGGGTGGCAAGATTCGTCTGGACTTCGCCAAGACCCAATTGCCTGAAGCTCTGCGCGTTCGCTTGGACGTCAAGGATTTCGCTACGCCAGTACAGTTCGTCAGTGCAACGGGTTCGGCTGACAAGGCGAGTATCGTGATTGAACCGACCGGGTCCTATGATTACCTGGCGTATCAAGCCGACAATAAACTTACCATCAGCATCAAGCCGTTGACCCAGGATGAAGTCGAAACGCGCAAGAGCGAGCGGTTTGCTTACAGTGGCGAGAAGTTATCCTTGAACTTCCAGGACATCGACGTCCGTTCGGTGTTGCAGTTGATCGCGGACTTCACCGATCTGAACCTGGTGGCCAGTGACACGGTGCAGGGCAATATTACCTTGCGCTTGCAGAATGTGCCCTGGGATCAGGCGCTGGATCTGGTCCTGAAAACCAAGGGCCTGGACAAGCGCAAGGTAGGTAATGTGTTGTTGGTAGCGCCAGCGGATGAAATTGCCGCGCGCGAGCGTCAGGAGCTTGAGTCGCAGAAGCAGATCGCAGAATTGGCGCCACTGCGCCGTGAACTGATTCAAGTCAACTATGCCAAGGCCAGCGACATGGCCAAGTTGTTCCAGTCGGTCACCAGTGCCGAGGGCGGTGCCGACGAGCGTGGTTCGATCACGGTCGACGACAGAACCAACAGCATCATTGCCTATCAGACCCAGGAGCGCCTGGATGAGTTGCGTCGGATCGTCGCTCAACTCGATATCCCGGTGCGTCAGGTGATGGTCGAGGCGCGAATAGTCGAGGCTAACGTCGACTACGACAAGGCCCTGGGCGTCGAGTGGCGCGGGGTGAGTCTTGGTGACAACAATTTCATCGTGGGCGGAACCAATAGCCTGATCAAGGGAACGGATCCTCTCGAGATTCAAGCGGGGAACTTTGTCGATTTGGGTGCTGCCGGTGCGAGTTCGGGGCTGAACCTCGGTTTCATTACCGACAACACCTTGTTGGATCTTGAATTGTCCGCCATGGAGAAGACCGGTAACGGCGAGGTTATTTCCCAGCCCAAAGTGGTCACCTCGGACAAGGAAACCGCAAAAATCCTCAAGGGTTCGGAGATCCCCTATCAAGAAGCGAGCTCGAGTGGTGCCACCAGTACCTCCTTCAAGCAAGCCGCTCTGTCGTTGGAGGTGACGCCGCAGATTACCCCGGATAACCGCATCATCATGGAGGTCAAGGTCACCAAGGATGCGCCGGACTTCTCCAATGCGGCTGCAAGCGGCGGGGTACCCGCAATCACCAAGAACGAGGTCGATGCCAAGGTCCTGGTGTCTGACGGTGAAACCATCGTGATCGGCGGGGTGTTTTCCAATACCCAGAGCAAATCGGTTGATAAGGTTCCGTTCCTTGGCGATATTCCGTACCTGGGCACCCTGTTCCGGCGCGATGTGGTCAAAGACAGCAAGTCGGAACTGTTGATTTTCCTTACGCCGCGGATCATGAATACTCAGGCTGTATCGGTAGCTCGTTGAAATATATGCGTAATGTGATTCTTGTTGGCCCGATGGGCGCTGGTAAAAGCACCATCGGGCGTTTGCTTGCCAAAGAGCTGCGGCTGCTGTTCAAAGACTCCGACAAGGAGATCGAACAGCGCAGCGGTGCCGATATTCCATGGATCTTCGATGTCGAGGGTGAGCAGGGCTTTCGCGAGCGCGAGCGGGCGGTAATTGCCGAGCTTTGCGAATTGGACGGTCTGGTGCTCGCCACCGGCGGTGGTGCGGTGTTGCATCCGGATAACCGTGCAGCACTGCGGCGTGGTGGTCGAGTAGTCTATCTGTACGCCTCGGTCGAGCAGCAGCTCGATCGTACTTCGCGTGACCGCAATCGTCCGCTGTTGCGCGCTGCCGACCCGGGCAAGGTGCTCGCTGATCTGCTGGCGATCCGCGATCCGCTGTATCGCGAAATTGCCGATGTCATCGTGCAAACCGATGAACGTCCGCCGCGTTTGGTGGTGCAAGAGATACTGGAGTGCCTCGAAGCGCTTTCTCCCCGTTAAAGCGCCGGCCGAACTGCGCTATCCTAGAGCCCTTTTGACATCGGGGGCTCCATGCAAACTCTTCAGGTCGATCTCGCTGAGCGCAGCTATCCCATTTATATCGGTGCCGATCTGTTGCGTCGTACGGATTTGCTGGCGCCGCATATCATTGGTCGCCAGGTGGCCATCGTCACCAATGAAACAGTCGCGCCGCTCTACCTGGATGCACTCAAGGCCGCACTATGCGGCTATGCGGTGACCGCGATTGTCTTGCCGGATGGCGAGGCGTTCAAAACCTGGGAAATCTTGCAGCAGATTTTCGATGGCCTGCTCGGCGCACGGCACGATCGGCACACGACCGTGATCGCGCTGGGTGGCGGGGTTGTCGGCGATATGGCCGGTTTCGCGGCGGCCTGTTATCAGCGCGGGGTCAATTTCATCCAGATCCCGACCACGTTGCTGTCCCAGGTCGATTCCTCGGTGGGTGGCAAGACCGGCATCAACCACCCACTAGGGAAAAACATGGTGGGGGCGTTCTATCAGCCGCAAGCCGTCTTGATCGATACTACCAGCCTGGCTACTTTGCCGGCGCGCGAGTTGTCGGCGGGGCTGGCCGAGGTGATCAAGTATGGTTTGATCTGTGACGAGCCTTTTCTCTCCTGGCTGGAACAGCACATGCCTGCACTGCGGGCCCTCGATCAAGAGGCGCTGACTGCGGCGATCGAGCGCTCCTGTGCGGCCAAGGCGCGGATTGTCGGGGCCGATGAGCGGGAGGCGGGGCTGCGGGCCACGCTCAACCTGGGGCATACCTTTGGGCATGCCATCGAGACCCAGCAAGGCTATGGTGTTTGGTTACACGGTGAGGCGGTCGCTGCGGGTACTGTCATGGCGCTGGAAATGTCGCAGCGCCTGGGCTGGATTACGCTGGCCGAGCGCAATCGAGGCATTCGTCTGTTGCAGGCGGCTGGCTTGCCCGTTGTGCCGCCGCAAGACATGACGCCAGAGCGATTTCTGGCGCACATGGCGGTTGATAAGAAGGTGCTGGATGGCCAGCTGCGACTGGTGTTGTTGCGTCACATCGGCGAGGCCGTGGTGACCAGTGAGTTCCCGCGCGAAATTTTGGATGCCACGCTGAGCGTAGATTACGCAGCGCTGGTGGATCAGCTTGAACATTAATGAGTGCCCAATGACCAGTTTGCATGCTGACGAGGCTTTTCTCGATCACTACCAGTTCAGCCACGATCCCTTTGCGGCGCGTGTGCCGGGTTTCAAGTTTTTTCCAGCCCAGCGCAAGCCGGTATTGGGGCAGTTGCATCACCTTGCTCGTTACAGCCAGTTGCTGTTGTTGGTCTGCGGCCCCCTGGGGAGCGGCAAGACCCTGCTGCGCCAGGCGCTGGTGGCCAGCACCAACAAGCAGGCGGTGCATAGCGTGGTTGTTTCCGCCCAGGGTGCAGCCGATACCGCGGGCATTCTGCGTCAGGTCGCTCAGGGCTTGCAGGTGCAGCAGTCGGAGCCGCAGGCGATTCTGGCGCAGGTCGGTCAGCTGGCCCTGACTGGGCAGGACGTCTACTTGCTGGTCGACGATGCGGAGCAGTTGAGTGATGCGGCGCTGGCCAGCTTGCTGGCTCTGGCGGCCGGCAACAACGAGGGGCGGCCACATGTTTTCCTGTTTGCCGAACCTGAGTTGATTGCGCGACTTGAACTGCTGGCCGATGGTGAAGAGTGCTTCCATGCCATCGAATTGCAGCCTTACAGCGAAGATGAAACCCGTGAGTACCTGGCGCAGCGATTAGAGGGCGCCGGGCGGGCGCTCGAGTTGTTATCGGATGAGCAGGTCGCCGCCATTCACGAGCAGTCCGGGGGCTGGCCCGGGACGATCAATCAGGTTGCCCGCGACACCCTGATCGAGGCCATGCTGGCGCAGCGCGGTGCCGCCAAGCGCGCAGGCTTTGCAATCAATCTGCCGCGCAAACATCTGCTGGCATTGGCGGTGGTTGGGCTTGGGGTCTTGGCGGCCTGGTTGATGCAAGGCCGTCCGGATGATGCCGCGCCTGTGCCGGCCACCACGCAGTTGCCACTTGATCGGGTCGAGCAACCTGTTGTCGATGCGCCTGTTCCCGCTTCCGGCTCTACTGGCGCCGGCGCACCGGCAATAGAGTTCGCGGGTGGCAATCAGCCCGTCCCGCTGCCCCTGGTGGGTGAGTCTCAGCCGGTTATGCGCGAACCTTTGGCTCGCGCTGCCGGCTTGAGCGGGGTCGAGGAGGCGGATGTCGCTGATGTTGCTGGTTCGAGTGCTGTTGGTGTGCTGGTGGATGAGCGTGAGACGCCGATTGTGTCGGTAGCCCCGGTTCCGCCAGCAGTGCCGGTGGCACCAACGCCTGCGCCGGTTGCGCCGGCCGTGCAGCCAGCACCGGTGGTGGCGCCTGCGCCGAAGCCGGAGGCGGTAACAACTGCGTCGGCGAAGACTGCGGCGGTCAATGATTGGTACGCTGCTCAGGCCGGTTCGCGCTACACCCTGCAAATACTCGGTGCGCGTGCAGAGGATAGTGCGCAGACGTTTGTGCGTGAGCACGGTGCGCAGTACCACTATTTCAAGAAGCAGCATCAAGGTCAGCCGCTGTATGTCGTGACCTATGGTAGTTTCGGCACTCGCGAGGCGGCTCAGGCCGCGTTGAAGAGCTTGCCGGACAAGGTGCAGGCCGGTAAGCCTTGGCCGCGGACGTTTGCCAGTATCAGGCACGAGATTGCCCAGGTCCGCTAGCGGGCGCTATCTGTTTGGCCGCGCGCCAGGTGCGGGTTGGTCTGCGCCTGGTGACCTGCAGGTCGGTAGCATGACTGCCCGGTCGGTTCCTTCGTTTTCGCGACATAAGCTTGCGGTGGGTCGTCACGCCGATTTGTGACGACCTTGGTGGATATGTACAATGACCTCCGTTTTGCCTGCGCAAAGCTGGCGCTATGCCCTGCGCGCACGGTAAGTATTTGAATTAGAAAGTGATTTGCCTTTGAGAGGCAGCCTGGTGAGAGTCCCTATGAAAGCAGGTTTGTACCGTCCTGATGAGTTCAAGGATAACTGCGGCTTCGGCCTGATCGCCCATATGCAGGGCGAGGCGAGCCACCACCTGCTGCAGACCGCTATTGAAGCGCTGACCTGCATGACCCACCGCGGCGGGATCAACGCCGACGGCAAGACGGGTGATGGTTGTGGTTTGTTGATCCAGAAACCGGATGCCTTCCTGCGCGCGATGGCGCAGCAGCACTTCGCGGTCGAGCTGCCGAAGCAGTATGCCGTGGGCATGGTGTTCTTCAACCAGGATCCGGTGAAAGCCGAAGCCGCGCGCGCGAACATGAATCGCGAGATTCTGGCGGCCGGTTTGAGCCTGGTTGGCTGGCGCAAGGTGCCGATCGACACCAGCGTGCTCGGCCGTCTGGCCCTGGAGCGTCTGCCGCAGATCGAACAGGTGTTCATCGGTGGCGAGGGGCTCAGCGATCAGGAGTTCGCGATCAAGTTGTTCAGCGCCCGCCGCCGTTCGTCGGTGAGCAACGCCGCAGACAGCGATCACTACATCTGCAGCTTTTCGCACAAGACCATCATCTACAAAGGCCTGATGATGCCGGCCGACCTGCAGCAGTTCTACCCGGACCTGGGTGACGAGCGCCTGCAGACCGCGATTTGCGTGTTCCACCAGCGTTTCTCGACCAACACCCTGCCGAAGTGGCCGTTGGCGCAACCGTTCCGTTTCCTCGCCCACAACGGCGAGATCAACACCATCACCGGTAACCGCAACTGGGCCCAGGCGCGCCGGTTGAAGTTCGCCAACGACCAGATCTTCGATCTGGAAGAACTCGGCCCGCTGGTCAATCGCGTCGGGTCCGACTCCTCGAGCATGGACAACATGCTCGAGCTGATGGTCACCGGTGGCATCGACCTGTTCCGTGGCGTGCGCATGATCATTCCGCCGGCCTGGCAGAATGTCGAGACCATGGACGCCGATCTGCGTGCGTTCTATGAGTACAACTCCATGCACATGGAGCCGTGGGATGGTCCGGCGGGCGTGGTGCTGACCGACGGTCGCTACGCCGTCTGCCTGCTCGACCGCAACGGCCTGCGCCCGGCGCGCTGGGTCACCACCCGCAATGGCTACATTACCCTGGCTTCGGAAATCGGCGTATGGGACTACCAGCCCGAGGACGTGATCGCCAAGGGCCGCGTCGGTCCGGGGCAGATCCTTGCCGTGGATACCGAAACCGGCCAGGTGCTGGGCACCGACGACATCGACAACCGCCTGAAGTCGCGCCATCCCTATAAGCAGTGGTTGCGCAAGAACGCCTTGCGTATCCAGGCGACCATGGAAGACAACGACCATGGTTCGGCGTTCTACGACATCGATCAGCTCAAGCAGTACATGAAGATGTACCAGGTCACCTTCGAGGAGCGTGACCAGGTGCTGCGCCCGCTGGCCGAGCAGGGCCAGGAAGCGGTCGGCTCCATGGGTGACGACACGCCGATGGCGGTATTGAGCCAGCGCGTGCGTTCGCCGTACGACTATTTCCGTCAGCAGTTCGCCCAGGTCACCAACCCGCCGATCGATCCGCTGCGCGAAGCCATCGTCATGTCCCTGGAGATCTGCCTCGGTGCCGAGCGCAACATCTTCCAGGAGTCGCCGGAACATGCCTCGCGGGTGATCCTCAGCTCGCCGGTCATTTCCCCGGCCAAATGGCGCACGCTGATGACCCTGGAGCGTCCAGGCTTCGAGCGTCAGCTGATCGACATGAACTACGACGAGTCCGTCGGTCTCGAAGCGGCCGTGCGCAACATGGCCGACCAGGCCGAGGAAGCGGTGCGCGCCGGCAAGGTATTGCTGGTGCTGACCGACCGCCACATCGGCCCGGGCAAGCTGCCGGCCCATGCCGCGCTGGTGACCGGTGCCGTACACCATCGCCTGACCGAGAAGGGCCTGCGTTGCGATTGCAACATCCTGGTCGAGACCGCGACCGCGCGTGACCCGCACCACTATGCGGTGCTGCTCGGCTTCGGCGCCTCGGCGGTCTATCCGTTCCTGGCCTACGAAGTGCTGGGCGACCTGATCCGCACCGGCGAAGTGCTGGGCGATCTCTACGAAGTGTTCAAGTACTACCGCAAGGGCATCTCCAAGGGCCTGCTGAAGATCCTGTCGAAGATGGGCATCTCCACCGTGGCCTCCTACCGGGGGGCGCAGCTGTTCGAAGCGGTCGGCCTGGCCGATGAAGTCACCGACCTGTGCTTCCGTGGAGTGGCCAGCCGGATCAAGGGCGCCCGCTTCGTCGATCTCGAAACCGAGCAGAAACTGCTCGCCGCCGAGGCCTGGAACAACCGCAAGCCGATCCAGCAGGGCGGCCTGCTCAAGTTCGTCTATGGCGGCGAATACCATGCCTACAACCCGGACGTGGTCAGCACCCTGCAGGTCGCGGTGCAGCAGGGCAGTTACGAGAAATACAAGGAATACAGCGCCCTGGTGGATACCCGCCCGGTGTCGATGATCCGCGACCTGCTGCAGCTGAAACTGGCCGAGCAACCGCTGAGCCTCGAGCAGGTCGAGCCGCTGGAGAGCATCTTCAAGCGCTTCGACTCCGCCGGGATTTCCCTCGGCGCGCTGTCGCCCGAGGCCCACGAAGCGATTGCCGAGGCGATGAACCGCCTCGGTGCGCGCTCCAACTCCGGCGAGGGCGGCGAAGATCCGGCCCGTTACGGCACGGTGCGCAGCTCGAAGATCAAGCAGGTGGCCACCGGTCGTTTCGGTGTGACCCCGGAATACCTGGTCAATGCCGAAGTGCTGCAGATCAAGGTCGCCCAGGGCGCCAAGCCCGGCGAGGGCGGTCAGCTGCCCGGCGGCAAGGTCAACGGCCTGATCGCGCGGCTGCGTTACGCCGTACCTGGCGTGACCCTGATTTCGCCACCGCCGCACCACGACATCTATTCCATCGAAGACCTGGCGCAGCTGATCTATGACCTCAAGCAGGTCAACCCGGCGGCGCTGGTCTCGGTCAAGCTGGTGGCGGAAGCCGGCGTCGGCACCATCGCCGCCGGCGTGGCCAAGGCCTATGCCGATTTGATCACCATCTCCGGTTACGACGGCGGCACCGGCGCATCGCCGCTGAGCTCGATCAAGTACGCCGGCGCACCCTGGGAGCTGGGCCTGGCGGAAACCCACCAGACCCTGCGCGGCAACGACCTGCGCGGCAAGGTACGGGTGCAGACCGACGGTGGCCTGAAGACCGGCCTCGATGTGGTCAAGGCGGCCATCCTCGGCGCCGAGAGCTTCGGCTTCGGCACCGCGCCGATGATCGCCCTGGGCTGCAAGTACCTGCGCATCTGTCACCTGAACAACTGCGCCACCGGCGTCGCCACGCAGAACGACAAGCTGCGCAAGGATCACTTCATCGGCACCGTCGAGATGGTGATGAACTTCTTCACCTATGTCGCCGAAGAGACCCGCGAGTGGCTGGCCAAGCTCGGCGTGCGCAGCCTCGAAGAGCTGATCGGGCGTACCGACCTGCTGGAGATTCTGCCGGGCGAGACCGCCAAGCAGAATCACCTGGATCTGAGCCCGCTGCTCGGCAGCGATTACATCCCGGCCGACAAGCCGCAGTTCTGTCTGGTCGACAGGAATCCGCCGTTCGACCAGGGCCTGCTGGCCGAGAAGATGGTCGAACTGGCCAAGCCGGCGATCGATGCCGCCAGCGGCGCCGAATTCGCCCTGGACATCTGTAACTGCGACCGCTCCATCGGTGCCCGCGTCTCCGGCGAAATCGCCCGGGTGCATGGCAACCAGGGCATGAACAAGGCGCCGATCACCTTCCGCTTCAAGGGCACTGCGGGCCAGAGCTTCGGCGTGTGGAACGCCGGTGGCCTGAACCTGTACCTGGAAGGCGATGCCAACGACTACGTCGGCAAGGGCATGACCGCCGGCAAGCTGGTGATCGTGCCGCCGCAGGGCAGCCCGTTCAAGACCCAGGACAGCGCCATCATCGGCAACACCTGCCTGTATGGCGCCACCGGCGGCAAGCTGTTCGCCGCCGGCACCGCGGGCGAGCGGTTCGCCGTGCGCAACTCCGGCGCGCATGCCGTGGTCGAGGGCACCGGTGATCACTGCTGCGAGTACATGACCGGCGGTTTCGTCTGCGTACTGGGCAAGACCGGTTACAACTTCGGCTCCGGCATGACCGGCGGCTTTGCCTACGTGCTCGACCTGGACAACAGCTTCTACGACCGGGTCAACCATGAACTGGTCGAGATCCAGCGGATCAACAACGAGTCGATGGAGGCCTATCGCAGCCATCTGCAGCGTGTGCTCGCCGAGTATGTGCAGGAGACCGCCAGCGAGTGGGGGCGTAACCTGCTGGAAAACCTCGACGATTACCTGCGCAAGTTCTGGTTGGTCAAGCCCAAGGCCGCAAGCCTGAAGTCGCTGCTCTCCAGCACCCGCGCCAATCCGCAATAAAGCAGTTTCAAGCTGCGCGCCTCAGGCTCCAAGTGGCGTGAGGCGTGCGGCTAACGTGATGAGTCTTGCAGCTTGCAACCTGTAGCTTGCAGCTGCTGTATAGAGGTTTGCTATGACTGAACGTCTGAATAACGACTTCCAGTTCATCGATGTCGGGCGCAAAGACCCGAAGAAGAAGCTGTTGCGTCAGCGCAAGAAAGAATTCGTCGAGATCTACGAAAACTTCAAGCCGGCCCAGGCCTGTGACCAGGCGCACCGCTGCCTGGGTTGCGGCAATCCCTATTGCGAGTGGAAGTGCCCGGTGCACAACTACATTCCCAACTGGTTGAAGCTGGTGTCCGAGGGCAACATCCTCGCCGCCGCCGAGTTGTCGCACCAGACCAACACCCTGCCGGAAGTCTGCGGCCGCGTGTGCCCGCAGGATCGCCTGTGCGAGGGCGCGTGCACCCTCAATGACGGTTTCGGCGCCGTGACCATCGGTTCGGTGGAGAAGTACATCACCGATACCGCCTTTGCCATGGGCTGGCGTCCGGACATGTCGCGGGTCGTCTCGACCGGCAAGCGCGTCGCCGTGATCGGTGCCGGTCCGGCTGGCCTGGGTTGTGCCGACGTGCTGGCGCGCAATGGCGTGACCCCGGTGGTGTTCGACAAGAATCCTGAAATCGGTGGCCTGCTGACCTTCGGCATTCCCGAGTTCAAGCTGGAAAAGACCGTGCTGAGCCATCGCCGCGAAGTCTTCAGCGGTATGGGCATCGAGTTCCGCCTGAATACCGAGATCGGTACAGACGTGACCATGCAGCAGTTGCTGGATGAGTACGATGCGGTGTTCATGGGCATGGGTACCTACACCTACATGAAGGGCGGCTTCCCCGGTGAAGACTTGTCAGGCGTGCACGATGCCCTGAATTTCCTGGTCGCCAACGTCAATCGCAACCTCGGTTTCGAAAAGTCGCCGGAAGATTTCATCGACACCAAGGGCAAGCGCATCGTCGTGCTCGGCGGCGGCGATACCGCCATGGACTGCAACCGCACCGCGATCCGCCAGGGCGCCAAGAGCGTGACCTGCGCCTATCGCCGCGACGAAGAAAACATGCCGGGCTCGCGCAAGGAAGTGAAGAACGCCAAGGAAGAGGGGGTTAAATTCCTCTTCAACCGCCAGCCCATCGCCATAGTCGGCGAGGATCGGGTCGAAGGCGTCAAGGTGGTCGAGACGCGTCTCGGCGAACCGGATGCCCGCGGTCGGCGCAGCCCCGAGCCGATTCCAGGTTCCGAAGAAATCATTCCGGCCGATGCCGTGCTGATCGCCTTCGGCTTCCGTCCAAGCCCGGCGCCGTGGTTCGAGCAGTTCAGCATTCAGACCGACAATCAGGGTCGAGTGATTGCCCCGGAGCAGTCGCAGTTCAAGCACCAGACCAGCAACCCGAAGATCTTCGCCGGTGGCGACATGGTGCGCGGTTCCGACCTGGTGGTGACGGCGATCTTCGAGGGGCGTAACGCCGCCGAAGGCATCCTGGATTATCTGGGCGTCTGATCGGTAGGGTGTGCGGGGCCGCCTAGGCCGTGCGCACCACCTTGCCAGGCAGGGTGCGCGCGGCGCACCCTACGACCGGGGCAAATCGTCGCATTGGATAAAAGGCACGGCACTCGCCGTGCCTTTTGTTTTGTGGTCTGCGAAAATGCCCGCACTTTTTTACTGCCTTTCATGTCTCGGGAATTGTTATGACTGCCCTGAAGAACGACCGTTTCCTGCGTGCCCTGCTCAAGCAGCCCGTCGATGTCACCCCGGTGTGGATGATGCGCCAGGCCGGCCGTTATCTGCCGGAGTACCGCGCCAGCCGGGCCAAGGCCGGTGACTTCATGAAGCTGATGATGAACCCCGAGTTCGCCTGCGAAGTCACCCTGCAGCCGCTGGACCGCTACCCGCAGCTGGATGCGGCGATTCTTTTTTCCGACATCCTGACCATTCCCCATGCCATGGGCCAGGGGCTGTATTTCGAGACCGGCGAGGGCCCGCGCTTCATGAAAGTCATCAGCAGCGCCGCCGATGTCGACGCCCTGCCGATTCCCGATCCGGAGAAAGACCTGGGTTATGTGATGGACGCGGTGCGCACCATCCGCCGCGAGCTGAACGGCCGCGCGCCGCTGATCGGTTTCTCCGGCAGCCCCTGGACCCTGGCCACCTATATGGTCGAAGGCGGCTCGTCGAAGGACTTCCGCAAGTCCAAGGCCATGCTCTATGACAACCCGCAGGCCATGCACGCGCTGCTCGACAAGCTGGCGCAGTCGGTCATCAGCTACCTCAACGGGCAGATCCTCGCCGGCGCCCAGGCCGTGCAGATCTTCGATACCTGGGGCGGCAACCTGTCATCGGCGGCCTACCAGGAATTTTCCCTGGCCTATATGCAGAAGATCGTCGACGGCCTGATCCGCGAGCATGACGGGCGCAAGGTGCCGGTGATCCTGTTCACCAAGAACGGCGGCCTGTGGCTGGAATCCATGGCCGCCACCGGCGCCGACGCCCTCGGCCTGGACTGGAGCTGCGACATCGGCGAGGCCCGTCGCCGCGTCGGTGGCCAGGTGGCCCTGCAAGGCAACATGGACCCGACCGTGCTCTACGCCCAGCCCGCGGCCATCCGCGCCGAAGTGGCGCGGATCCTCGCCAGCTACGGCCAGGGCTCGGGCCATGTGTTCAACCTCGGCCACGGCATCACCCCGGAAGTCGACCCGGCCCATGCCGGGGCGTTCCTCGAGGCGGTGCACGAGCTGTCGGCGGCCTATCACCGTTAAGGCAGTGGGGCGGTTCGGCGCCTGGTAAGGCATTCCCGGATTGCATCCGGGCTACGGGGCCCGCTGATGGGCCGTAGGGCGGACAAGCCTTCGGCATGTCCTTCCTATGCCTTGCCTACTCAGGGGCCTGGCGCGGTCGCCAGGCCTTGCTGCCGGTCCAGGCTATTGGCCATGCGCAGCAGCAGGCGGTGGCCGATGCTGTTGCTCCAGTTGAAGCTGTTCTGCAGCACCACCACGGCGGTCTTGTGGCGGCTGTCCAGGCCCAGGTAGCTGGAATAGCCCGCCACCAGACCGACCTGATAGGTGAGCTGCTGGCCGTGGATGGTATCGACTATCCAGGCGATCGCCGGGGCTTCCCTGGGCCGCTCGAGACGCACCCGCAGGCTGTCGCGCAAGGCCGCGTCGCGCTGTGCATCGCCACTGCCGTGCAGGTGCGCGGCGGCGTAGTCGAGCAGGTCGTCGGCGTTGGAGTAGAGCGCCGCGGAGCCGTGCAGGATGTCGCTGAACTGCCAGTCGGGAACCGGGCGGCCACGGCGGATGAACTTCGGCTGGTCGCCGGCATGCCCGCGGGCGCGTTCGGCATAGCCGGCCAGTTGCTGCGGCTGGTAGCTGGTATTGCTCAGCTGCAGCGGGCCGAGGATGCGCTCGGCGGCCAGCTCATCGATGCTCTTGCCGCTGCGCCGCTCCAGTACGTGGCTGAGCAGGGCGTAACCGATATTCGAATACTGCGGCGCCACCTGCCTGGGCTTGCTGAAGTCGGCCAGGTAGTCGAGCAGATAGGCTTGGTCGAAATGCCGGTAGAAGCTATTGCCGGTGAACAGGTATTCGATGAAGTAGCCGAGGGTGCGCGGGGTCATCGGCTGGCGCGGCAGGCCGGCGCTGTGGGTGGCCAGTTGCAGCAGGGTGATGGCGCGGGCGTCCTCGCTCAGCGGCGTGCCGGCCGGCAGCAGCTGTTCGAGGTCGTCATCCCAGCCGAGCAGGCCGTCCTGTACCAGCATGGCGGCGAGGTTGCCGACCAGGCCCTTGCTCAGCGAACCCACGGCGAACAGGGTCTCGCCGTCCGGGCGGATGCCGCTGAGGGAGTCGCTGACGCCATAGCCAAACACCTGCTTGCGACCATCGGCGCTCAGCACCCCGACCACCATGCCGGGCGTACGCTTGCCGTCGATCAGCGGCTGGGCCAGGGCATCCACCTGGGTGCGCAGGTCACCGGGGTTGGCGATTGCATATTGAGTGCGCTCGGGGGGATCGATCTGCTGTTGCGAGAGGGTGCCGCAGGCGCTCAGAGCAAGTACGAGCAGGACGGCGCCGAGGCTTGTGGCGGCTGGATAAATACTCGACACGGGACTACAAGGCCTTATATCGGCCGCTACGCAGAGCGCGGCGGCAATACCGCGATGACCGGGACTTCGGCGCCGAGCGCAACTGCCGCGGTGGACGCCGAAGGCGGGGTAGGACTACCGGCAGTGCTACTGGACCTTGGCCAGGTTGCCCTTGAGGGCGACCCCGGCCATGAGCGCGCCGGCGTGGCATTCGTACTTCTGGCTGTTCTTGTATTCGACGTGCTTGTAGTTGCTGGCGAGATCCACCACGGCATTGGCGCCGGCCGCCTTGGCCGCGTTCTGCAGGCGGATCAGGGCCGATTGCAGGACCCAGCGGCAGGCGGCTTCGTCGCTCTTGTTGAAGGCGTTGGTCTTCTGGCTGGTGGTGACCCCGGATTGGAGAATGCTGACCTTGCCCGCCGGCTTGGTGCCGGCCAGGTAGAACTTCACGCTGCCATCCAGGCGCCCGGCATTCAGCGCCTCCTGGACGACGGCGTCGAACGGCAGGAAGTGGGCGGTGTCCCGGGCCTGGCTGACGGCTGGGAACAGGCTCAGGCAGGCTACGGCGAGGATCCAGGGTTTGGCGTTCATGGGTTGCTCCTTGTTATGAGGCTTTACTGGGAAATTGTGAAAAAACTCTCGCCTACTGCGACTGCCTCCCGGCGCCTGCTGCTGACGTTGCGCAACAGGTTAACTGCCGGGGCTGGCTAATCCGGCCAGCTCTCCGCTCTCAGCTCCAGCGGCGGAAGATCAACGAGGTGTTGACCCCGCCGAAGGCGAAGTTGTTGTTCATCACGTACTGGTTGCTCATCCGGCGGAACTCGCCGCGCAGGTAATCCAGCTCGCCACAGGCCGGGTCGATGTCGTCGAGGTTGAGGGTGGGTACGTAGCTGTCCGAGTTCATCATCTCGATGCTGAACCAGGATTCCAGGGCGCCGCAGGCACCCAGGGTGTGGCCGAGGAAACTCTTCTGCGAGCTGATCGGCATCTGTGCGCCGAACAGGCCGCTGGTGGCCAGGGATTCGGCGACGTCACCCTGCTCGGTGGCGGTGCCGTGGCCGTTGACGTAGCCGATGGCAGCCGGCACCAGGCCGGCATCGTCCAGGGCCAGCTGCATGGCGCCGCGCATGGTCACCAGCTCCGGCTTGGTGGCATGCTGGCCGTCGGAGTTGCAGCCGAAGCCGACGATCTCGGCATGGATGTGGGCGCCACGGGCCAGGGCGTGCTGCAGTTCTTCCAGCACCAGCATGCCGGCGCCTTCGCCGATCACCAGGCCGTCGCGAGCGCTGTCATAGGGCCGTGGTGAGCTCTGCGGGGCGTCATTCTTCAGGCTGGTGGCGTAGAGCGCGTCGAACACCATGGCTTCGGTCGGGCAGAGTTCCTCGGCACCGCCGGCGAGCATCAGCGGCAAGCGGCCGAACTTGATCGCCTCGTAGGCGTAGCCGATGCCCTGGCTGCCGCTGGTGCAGGCGCTGGAGGTCGGGATCAGGCGGCCCTTGAGGCCGAAGAAGATGCTGATATTGGCCGCCGTGGTGTGCGGCATCATGCGGATATAGGAGTTGGCGTTGAGGCCGTCGGCCACCGAGTTGAGCAGCATGTTGCCGAAGGCCTTGATGTCCTCGGTGCTGCCGGTGGAGGAGCCGCAGGCCACGCCCATGCGCCCATCCGTGATCGACTCGTCGCCGAGCAGGCCGGCATCGTCCAGCGCCCGTTCGGCGGCCAGCACCGCCAGCTTGGCCACCCGGCCCATGCTGCGCAGCTGCCTGCGGGTCCAGTGCGTGGGCACCGCGAAGTCATCGATTGGCCCGCCGAGGCGGGTGTTCAGTTCCGTGAAACGATCCCACTCGTGCATGTAGCGGATGCCGCTCTTGCCGGCCCGGAAGTTCGCCTCGATGCTCGCCCAGTCACTGCCCAGCGAGGTGATGCCGGCCATGCCGGTGACTACGACTCGTTTCATCAACACAACCCACCGTTTACCGAGAGGACCTGACGGGTAATGTAGGCCGCCTCCTCGGACATCAGAAAATTCACCGCCCCGGCCACTTCTTCCGGGGTACCCATGCGCGCGGCGGGGATCATCTTGAGGATTTCCTCCAGCGGCAGGTTGTCGTCGAGCATCTCGGTGTCGATCAAGCCCGGTGCCACGCAGTTGACCGTGATCCGGCGCTTGCCCAGCTCGATTGCCAGGGCCTTGGCCGCGCCGATCACCCCGGCCTTGGACGCGCTGTAGTTGACCTGGCCGCGGTTGCCGATCAGCCCGGATACCGAGGTGATGCAGACGATGCGTCCCGGCTGGCGCCGGCGGATCATCGGCATGCACAGCGGGTGCAGGACATTGTAGAAACCGTCGAGATTGGTGCGCAGCACCTGATCCCAGTCGTCTTCGCTCAGCGCCGGAAAGGCGCCGTCGCGGGTCAGCCCGGCGTTGCACACCACGCCGTAGTAGGCGCCGTGCTGCGCCACATCCGCCTCGAGGACCGTCCGGCAAGCGCTACGCTCGGCGACATCGAACTGCAGGATGCGCGCCTGACGACCCAGTGCCTGGATCTGCGCCTGCACCGCCGCGGCCTCATCGCGCCGCGCGCGGCAGTGCAGGACGATATCGAAGCCGGCCCGGGCCAGACGCAGGGCGATGGCCCGGCCGATGCCGCGGCTGGAGCCGGTAACCAGGATCGGATCAGTCATGGGCGATCTCTCGAATATGTGCCAGGCAACTTGCCGCGTTGGCGCGGGCTAGATGACCGCGGCTGGAGCCGGTAAGCCGAATCGGGTCGGTCATGGCGTGCACTCCTCGGGTTGTTCTTGCAGGTAGTTGGCCGCGTGCGGTGGGCAGAAGACGTTGAGGCGCGCCTCGGCATGGATGCCGGGGCCGCGCAGGTGGCATTCGAACACGCCCATGCCATTGTCGTCCTGCAGCGAGCGCCGGGCCTGGATCTGCAGTTCGCTGCCGGCGGGGAAGCGCTCGACATTGCATTGGAAATTGCGCGTGCCGAGGAGAAAGCCCAGCGCCACCGGCATGCCCGCCTGGCGCGCCCGGCAGCCGGCGTAGGCGGCCACGCTCTGCGCCATCAGCTCGATGCCGACCCAGGCCGGCAGGCTGCCGTCGGCTTGATTGAACAGGCCGCCGGGGCGCACGCTCAGGCGGGTTTGCACATCCTCTTCGCTGAAGTGCAGTACTTCGTCGAGCAGGATCATGTCACCGGCATGCGGCAGTAATTCGGCGATCGGCCACAGGCTCATGGCAGGGCTCCGAGAATCAGCGACAGGTTGCTGCCGCCAAAGGCGAACGAGTTGCTCATCAGTCGATGCGGGCGTCTGGCGGCTGCGGCGTGCACCTCGACCAGCTGCAGGCGCGGCAGTTGCGGGTCGGCCTGGCCGTCCCACAGATGGGGCGGCAGGCGCTGATCGCGGTTGTAGGCGCTCAGGGTCAGCCAGCAGAACGCCGCCTCCAGCGCCCCGGCGGCGCCCAGGGTATGGCCGCTCAGCGGCTTGGTCGAGGAGCAGGGCACACCGTGGGGAAACACGGCCTGCATCGCCAGGCTTTCCATCGCATCGTTGTGCTGGGTGGCGGTGCCGTGCAGGTTCAAATAGTCGATCTCCTCGGCGGCTACGCCTGCGGCGGCCAGGGCTTTGCGCATCGCCTGCTGGGCGCCGAGGCCCTCAGGGTGGGGCGCGGAAATATGATGGGCGTCGGAGCTGGCGCCGCCGCCGAGCAGGGCGATCGGCGGCTCTGCACCGGCTGCTGCTTGGCTCAGTGGCGCGCGGGTCATGACGAACAACGCCGCCGCTTCGCCGATATTGATCCCTCGGCGATTCAGCGAGAACGGATTGCAGCGTTCGGCGGCCACCGCCTCCAGCGCGCTGAAGCCGTTCAGGGTCAGGCGGCACAGGCTGTCCACCCCGCCGCACAGCACGGCATCGCACACCCCCTGCTGCAGCAGGCGCTGGGCGCTGAGCAGGGCGCGGGCGCTGGAAGTGCAGGCGGTGGACAGGCAGTAGGCCGGGCCGCTCAAGCCGAGCCACTCGGCGAGAAAGATGGCCGGTGCGGCGATTTCCTGTTGGGCGTAGCAGTAGTCCGCCGGCAGCGCGCCGTCGTCGACAAAACGGGCAATGCCCTGGCTGGCTTCGTGAATGCCCGAGGTACTGGTGCCGAGCACCACGCCGACCCGGGCGGCACCGTACTGGGCGATGGCGGCGCGGATCTGCGCCTCGATCTGCAGCGCGGCGGCCAGCAGCAACTGATTGTTGCGGCTGAACGCGGCCTGCATGCCGTTCGGCAGCGGCGGCAGTTCGGCACTCACCGCGCCGACCGTCAGGCGGCGGCCAGTGACCCAGCCGTCCTGCGCGCGCATGCCGCTGCCGTCGCCGGCGAACAGGGCATCGGCGACCGCCTGCTTGCCTTCGCCGAGGGCGCAGATCAGACCGAGGGCGTTGAGGTAGCCGGGCATCAGGGAATCTCCTGGTCGGAGAGCACGCTGACCCGATAACTCAGGTCTTGCGCGTGGTTCAGGGTGAAATCCAGGGGCGCACGGTAGCTGATTCGCCAGTCGGGGGTAAGCCGGCGCTGACCATCAGCCAGCAATTGCCAGGTCGCGGGCGCGTAGCTGGCGGCCAGGGCATCGGTCGGGGTCAGGGCGAACAACAGGGCGGCGAACAGCTCGCGTGCCTCGTCGTTGGGCGGCAGCAGGCCGTCGGCCCGCCAGGCGCCATCCTGCAACAGCTGGCGCGCCAGGGGCACGCCGAGCGGGTCGAACAGCGACCAGCGCAGGGTTGAGCCTTCGGCTTGCAGCACCAGCCACCAGAACTGCTGCGCGCCGGCCTGTTCGCGCTGGATGTGCAGGGTCACTGGCAGTGGCGTAGCTAATTCGGGAAGGCTCGAGGGCAGCGGCGTGCGCGCCGCGCAGGCGCTCAGCAGCAGGCCGATGCCGAGGAGCAGCAGGCACCTCATGGCTGGGGTTGCTCCAGCGGCTTGCGCGCCATCAGGTTGACCAGGGTCTCGTCACGCTGGCCAACTGGTTTGGGCTGGCGCAGGCCCCAGCGTTCGAGCAGGCCGAAGTCCTGAGCCCGGCTCCACCACAGGTAGGGGTAGGAGACGTTGCGCTCGGCAAACTCGAAGCCCTGCTCGCGCAGCATGTCGAGGTACTGCCCGGCGCTCTTTTGCACCTGCATCGGATGGCGGAACAGCCAGCGGATCACCCAGGTATCGATATAGAACCTGGTGGACTCGGCGAACAGCAGCAGGCCGCCGGGCTTGAGCACGCGCCAGAATTCGCCGAGGGTGCGTTCCTGCTCGACCAGGTGGTGGAAGGTCTGGTGGCAGAAGAGGATGTCGACGCTGGCATCGTTCAGCTGGATCGCCGCGCAATCACTGGCGAGCAGACGTACGGGCAGGCCCTGGCGCTCGGCTTCGCGACGCGCACAGGCGAGGCTGTGCGGGTCGGCATCCAGGCCGATCAGTTGCGCCGGGGCGAACGCCGCCTGCAGCAGGCCGAAGGACTTGCCCTGGCCACAGCCGGCATCCAGCAGCACCGCGGCCCTGGGCAGCGGCGCGTCGATCAGGCGCTTGAGGTCGTCGATCGCCACACGCAGCACGTGCTGCTGCCAGACATGGCTCTGCAGGAACCAGAAACCGAAAGCGGTTTCTTCGACATAGGTGGCGGCGGCGCGGGTCATCGAGCTTCCTTGTTCAGACGGCATGGGCGGGGGCGCAGAGTTTGGCCAGCACCCGCAGGCGCCGCCTGGAATCCGCGACATAGGGGTTGTTCTGATCCCAGGCGTAGCCGGCTAGGATCGAGCTGATCATCCGGCGGATGTCCGGCGCGGCGTTCTGATAATGGATCACGTCCTGGAAGGAACCGTCGTACCAGCCCTCGACGTAGACCCGGAAGGTGTCGATGCCGCGCTTGAGCGGGATGGCGAAGTCATTTTCCCATTCCACCGCCTCGCCGCACAGCTGCCGATGCAGCACGCCGGCGGCCATGCTCGCGGAGCGCATGGCGATGGTCACGCCGGAGGAGAACACCGGGTCGAGGAATTCCGCGGCGTTGCCGAGCAGGGCGAAACCCGGCCCGTGCAGGCATTTGACGTTGGCCGAGTAGCCGCCGAGGGCGCGTGCGGGGGTATCCCAGACGGCGTTCGCCAGCACGCGCTGGAGGCTCGGGGTTTCCGCGACGAACTGCTTGAGACAGGCGTCCAGATCCTGCGGTCGCCCTTCGTAGCGCGTCGCCGCGGCGACCACGCCGACCGAGCAGCGGCCGTTGCTGAAGGGGATGGTCCAGAACCACACATCCTGCAGGGTGGGGTGAGTGGTGATGAGGATTTTCTCACGGTCGAAGCCGCTGTCGGCACTGCGATCCTCGACATGGGTGAACACGGCCTGGCGCACCGGGAAATTCGAAGGCGTGTCGAGGTCGAGCAGGCGTGGCAGCACCCGGCCGTAACCGCTGCCATCGAGGACGAAGGCGCATTCCACCTGGTATTCGTGGCCATCAGCCAGCCGGCGTACCGCCAGGCGCGGGCAGGCGCCGCTGAAATCGGCCGCGACTATTTCTTCCTCGTAGCGGATTTCCACGCCCTGCAGCTCGGCCTGATCGGCCAGCAGGGTGTCGAAGTCGGCGCGCAAGACCTGGTAGGTCGAGCCCTGGCCCTGGGTGAAGCCATCGCGGAAGTCGAAGTCGTTGTAGCGCTCGCCCCAGGCGAAGGCCGCGCCATGCTTGGTCTGGAAACCGGCCGCCTGCACCGCCGCGAGCATCCCGGCCTCCTCGACGAAGTCCAGGCAGTGCGACAGCAGGCTCTCGCCGATCGAGAAGCGCGGGAAGCGCTGACGCTCCAGGACCAGCACGTCATGGCCGTTGCGCTTGAGCAGGGCACTGGCGATGGCGCCAGAGGGGCCGGCGCCGATCACCACGACCTGGCGTTTTTCGAGTTCAGGGGACTTCATATGGGCTTCGTGCCTCGGTATTGGCGGTGGCAGGGCGAGAGTAGGCGCCGGTGAGGGCCGGCAGCAAGGTGGAGATCAGCCCCATCAGCATCAAGGCGAAGTACAGCTGGGCGCTGATCACCTGCTGGTGCAGGAGCAGGTTGAGGAAGACGATTTCGGTCAGGCCGCGGGTGTTCAGCAGCACGCTCTCGCGCCACTTGCCGGGGGCCGGCGCCAGGCATCCGGCGGCCCAGCTCAGGCCCAGCCAGTTGCCCAGCAGCTTGCTGGCGATCGGCAACAGCAGCAGGGCGCCGAACTGCAGCCAGGAATAGGCCAGCCAGGCGTTGTGCCAGTCGATCTGCAGCAGGCCGTAGGCGAGGATCAGCGGCACCGCCAGCCAGGTCTGCAGGGCGGCAAACACGTTGGCCGGCAACGGCAGGCGCAGCGGTATGCGCAGGGCGGCGCAGCACAACAGGTAGGCGATGCCGAACACCAGGGCGTTCAGCTTGAGCTGCTGCATGACCAGCAGCAGGGCGAGGAAACACAGGCCGTTGCAGCGCGCCGCGCGGCATGGCAGCAGCTTGAACAGCACGGGCAGGCCGGCCGCCAGCAGCGGCCAGAGCAGGGTGGCCGGCGCGCTGCTGCCCTGGGCCAGGCCGAAGATCAGCCAGCACAGCAGGTCCATGAAGATCGCCGCCTGCAGCAGCTGGCGGATGCGCGCCGGCGGGTAGCCGAGGTGCTGCAGGTAGAGGAACAGCACCGGGATGGCGGTGAGGGCGAACAGCAGGCCGACGGCAATGCTGCCCAGCAGGCTCTGCGCCGGCAGCAGCCACAGGGCGCAGGCCAGGCCGCAGAAGAATGGCAGGAAGAAACTCGGCAGGGCGATCTTGATGCTGGCGGGCTGCAGGTCGAGGTCGATCACGTCACTGAGGATATGCCCCAGCAGCAGGGTGAAGGCCACCCCGTACAGCGGCTTGAGCCAGTCGGCGGCGAGCAGCTCGTCGGCACCGAAGCCATGTGGCGCACTCCACAGCATCAGCAGCGGCAGGCCGAGGGTGGCCAGCAGCAATTGGCTGACGATGGGGATCAGGCGCAGACGGCTGCCGAGCCAGGTGGCGGCAGCGAACAGGGCCAGCAGGCCGAGCCAGAACAGGCCGATGCTCATGCCTCCACCGTCTGGTTCTGGGCGCTGCGCTGAGTGCCGGCCCAGGGTGCGAGGAGGCAGCAGAACAGCAGGCCGAGGCTGATGGCCAGGCCAAAGTTGGCGATGACCGGGGTCTGGCTGAGCAGCAGCAGGCCGAAGGACAGCCAGCTGGTCAGGGCCGCGAGCAGGGTGCCGAGCAGGCTCACCGCCGGGCCGCCGATGTTCTCGCGCATGAGGATCGCGTAGTCGACGCCGATGGCGGTGATCAACAGCAGGCCGAACAGGCTGAACAGGGTCAGCGGTTGCCCCAGCCAGCCGAGGCAGGCCAGTGCCGTGAGGGCGGCCAGCAGCGGCAGGCAGACGATGCGCAGGGCACCGCCGAGGCCGAACGGCAGGCACAGCAACAGCAGGATCGCCGCGATGGACATCAGTTTGAGCTGCGCCGCGCTCAGTTGGGTGGCGCTGAACAGGCTGTTCAGCTCGCCGAGACGGTCTACCAGTTGCACGCCGTCGAGCCCTGCGCCGACGCTGTGCAGCACGCTGGTATCGTTCAGGCCTTGCAGGCTGACCAGTCCGGCCACGCCAGCGTCGCCGCGGCCGAGCCAGAGCGGGCGCCAGGCCTCGCCGAGCGGGCCGGCGAGGGCCTGTTCGAGCCGCGGTTGTGCGCTGTTCAGCAGCAGCGCCAGTTCCGCGTGCAAGGCGGCCTCGGGAATGCCGGCCGCCAGCAGCGGCTGCCAGTGCTGCGGCAAGCCTTGCAGCGCCTGGCGCAGTGCGTGCTGCGAGTCGGCCGGGGCGACCAGCTGGCTGAGCGCGCGGTAACCGAGCAGCTGGCCGTCGGCCACGGCACGCTCCAGGCGCTCGCTCAACGCGGCCTGGCGCTGCAGTAGCTGTTGCTCATCGCTGGCGCGCACCAGGAAGAACTGGCTGGTGGGTTGCTGGCCGGTCAGCTCGGCGATCCGCTGGGCTTCGTCGAGCAGCTGCGGCTCTGCGCCCAGCCACTGGCGCACATCGTTCTGCGTCTGCAGTTGCAGCAGCCCGGCGGCGCAGAACAGCAGGAGCAGGCCAAGCAGTTTGCGGTTGCCGATGCTGGCGAGCAGACGGGCACGCAGGCTCAGCAGGTTTTCGCTGAAGCGCAGCAGGCCGGGCGCGGGCCGTAGCTGCAGGCCGCCGAGCCAGGCCGGGAGCAGGCACACCGCGCAGAGGTAGGCGGCGATCAGCCCGGCGGCGGAAAACACGGCGATCTGGGTCAGCGCCGGGAAGGGGGTGAAGGCCAGCGCCAGGTAGCCGATCAGGTTGGTGCCCAGGCTCAGGCTGAGGCCGGGCAGGGTCGCGGCCAGGGCACTCCAGCTGTGCCAGTGGGCCTGGCCGTGCAACCTGCTCCAGCTTTTACTCAGATAATGCTGCGGGTAGTCGGCGGCCACGCCGATCAGGCTGGCGCCGAGCACCAGGGTCAGCGCATTGATCTGGCCGAACACCAGCACGCAGGCGGCGCAACCGGCGAGCAGCGCCACGCCGATGGGCAGCAGGCTGACCAGCACGCGCGCGCGGCGATAGCTCAGCAGCAACAGCAGGAGGATGCCGAGGGTCGCGATGCCGCCGATCCAGGCCACTTCTTGGCTTGCCCGGGCCTGGCCGGCGGCGGCGTAGAGCAGGCCGCTGGCGGCGAGCAGTTGACCGCCCTCGGCACTGACCAGGGCGCGCGTGCTGGCCACCTGGCTGGCGACCGCCGGCGCTGCCTGCAGGTCGAATGAGTCGCCGCGGATGCGCGCGCGCAGCAGCGCCCAGGTCAGGCCCTGGTCTTCGACCAGCAGCGCGCCGCTGCCCAGATCGGTCTGGATCCGCGGGTGCGGGTTGAGCGCCTGTTGCGCGCGGGCGCCCAGGCCCAGCCAGTCCTGATCGATAGGCAGCAGGCTGACGCTGGCGAAGGTGTCGAACAGCTGGGCGGCGCGTTGCTGGATAAAACCGTCGGGCTGGGTGATCAGCAGTTGCCGGTCTGCGTGCGGCAGCAGGCTCAGACGGCTGCTGCGCACCTGCTGGCGCAGGGCGTCCAGGTCGGCCTGGAGACTCCACTGCAGCTGCTCGAAGCGCTCCGCTTCGGCCCATTGCCGAGCGATGCGCTGCACCAGGACAATCGCCTGCTCGCGCTCGGCATGGCCGACCAGCACCAGCAGCTCGCGATTCAGCGGCTCCTGCATGCGCCGTTCGGCCTGCTGCACCAGTTCGTCGCTTGCGCCTTGCGGCAGCAGGGCGAGCATGCTCGCCTGCAACGGCGGGCCGGCGCGCCACTGCCAGGCGCTCAGTGCCAGCAGCGCCAGCAGCAGGGCGAGGAACAGGCGCGGCAGGAGCCGTCTCGACCGATGGTCAAGGCGCAAGGGCGAGGCGCTCCGCTTCGCTCAAGCGATCGTCGACCTGGCTCTGCGGCAGGCGCAGCAGGGTGCTGTCACCCTGGGTTTCCGTCAGTTCGATACGCTCGACCAGTGCGCCACCCTGGATATGGATGGCGCTGAAGATCTGTTGCAGCAGCCGCGAGCGCGGCGTCAGGCTGAGCTGCCAGGCCTCGGCATCGCCGCTCAACTGCAGCTCGAAGTCGTCGGCCAGGCCGGCATGGTCGCCCCTGAGCACGGCGAGGAACAGCCGGCTCTGCTGCGCGGCGACGTCCTGCCCGGGTTGCGGCTGCCAGCCCTGGGGCGTGCGTCGGGCAATGCCCCGGTCGCCGATGCGGTAATCCTGCTGCAGCGGGCTGTGCAACTGCCAGAGCAGGCCATGCGCGCGGGACAGGACGAACTGGCCGCGGCTGGTCAGCGGCTGCGGCAGGGCGCGCAGGTGTTTTTCCTGGATGAACGGGCCACGCACCACGGCCGGCTTGGCCAGTTGGGCGCCGAGCTGCTCGAGGTCGAAGGCCTGGGCCAGGCTGGCACCGAGCAGCGCGATGCCGACGGCGATACCCCGCAGGAAACGCCTCATGCGAGCGCCTTCTCTACCGCGTCGAGCAACACCCGCGGCGAGGCCAGTTGCATCTCGCGGCTGGCCATCGCCACCGCCACCTGCACGCTGCTGCCGCGGGTCATGCGTTCGCCGGTCTCGGCGTCGGAGATCAGGTAGTGGATCTTCAGGCGGTTTTCCCATTCGATCAGGTCGGCACGCACGATGAGCGTCTGGCCGAAGCGGGCGCCACGGATGTAGCGCAGCTGCAGGTCGATGATCGGCCAGACATAGCCCGCCGCACGCATCTGCGTGTAGTTGTGGCCGAGCCTGTCGAGCAGGGCGCAGCGCGCCATCTCGAAATACTTGACGTAGTGGCCGTGCCAGACCACGTCCATCGAGTCGACGTCGAAGAAGGGCACGACCAGCTCGATCTCGGCCTGCAATACGCCTTGGCTACGCATGGGCGGCTCCTTGGCGGGTGGTGCGCGCGACGCAGCCTGCGCGGTATGCGGTGCTGGCCGTAGGGTGCGCCGTGCGCACCAGGGCGGACTCAGGCATATAGCCTCCAATGCTGGTCGCGGATACGGGTCAGGCACAGGCGCAGTTCGCCTTCCAGGGCGCGGTCTTCGATCACCGGCGGAAAATCCGCACTCAGCTGTTCGCGCATGGCCGCCACGGGGGCGGGGATGTCGCTCTTGCCGTCGCGCAGGCGCAGCCAGACGCCCTGGTTGGCCGCCAGCAGGGTGGCGGCGGCGACCTGTTCGGTCAGTTCCAGGCTGCGCAGGGCATCGCGCGCGGCAATGGTGCCCATGCTCACCTTGTCCTGGTTGTGGCACTCGGTGGAGCGCGAGAACACGCTGGCCGGCATGCTGTTTTTCAGCGCTTCGGCGGTCCAGGCGCTGGCGCCGATCTGCACCGCCTTGAAGCCGTGATTGATCATCGCGCTGACCGCCGGCGCACCGGACAGGTTGCTCGGCAGGCCGTGGTTGTAGCGCGTGTCCACCAGCAGGGCGAGCTGGCGGTCGAGCAGGTCGGCGACGTTGCCGACCAGGTTCTTCAGGCTGTCCATGGCAAAGGCGATATGCCCGCCGTAGAAGTGCCCGCCATGCAGCACGCGCTCGGCTTCGGCGTCGATCAGCGGGTTGTCGTTGGCGCTGTTCAGTTCGGTTTCGATGAATTGCCGGAGCAGGCCCAGGCTGTCGGCCATCACCCCGAGCACATGCGGCGCGCAGCGCAGCGAGTAGCGGTCCTGCAGGCGGTGCAGCGGCGCGGTCGGTGCGTCGATCGCCAGGTCCTGGCGCAGCCAGGCGGCCACCTGCATCTGCCCCGGGTGCGGCTTGGCGGCGAACAGGCGCTCGTCGAAGTGCTCCGGGTTGCCTTCCAGCGCCACCACGTTGAGGGCGGTGATGCGCGTGGCCAGCTTGAGCAGGTACTCGGCGCGGGAAAACGCCAGGCAGGCCAGGGCGGTCATCACCGCGGTGCCGTTCATCAGCGCCAGCGCCTCCTTGGGCCGCAGGGTCAGCGGCGTCCAGCCCAGTTCGGCATGCACCTCGGCGGCGCTGCGTTGCGCGCCGCGATACAGCACCTCGCGCTCGCCGGACAGGGTGGCGGCGACATAGGACAGCGGGGTCAGGTCGCCGCTGGCGCCGACCGAGCCTTCTTCCGGGATGCGCGGCAGCACGTCATGCTCGAGAAAGGCGCGCAGGCGTTCCAGCAGTTCCATGCGTACCCCGGAAACCCCCTGGCACAGCGACTGCAAACGCACGGCCAGCACCGCCCGGGTGCTCGCTTCGTCGAGCAACTGGCCCAGGCCGCAGCCATGAAAGGTGTAGAGGTGGCGCGGCAGCGCCTCGACCTGGTGCAGCGGCACGGCCACCACGCAGGAATCGCCGTAGCCGGTGGTGACACCGTAGATCACGCCCTCCTTGTCCAGCAGGGTATCGAGGAAGCGCGGGCCCTTGTCGATCATCTCGCGATAGGCCGCATCGTCCTGCAGCAACGCCTGGGCGCGGCGTTGGGACAGGGCGTTGATGTGCTCGATACTCAGCGGTTGTTCGCCGAACACCACGGGTTCAGCCAGGTATGTCGTCATCTTGCTTCCAGAACGGGTAGAAGTTGAACCATTGGTGCGGCGCCTCCAGGCAGAGTTGGCCGAGGCGCTGCGCATAGCCCTGGACCCAGCGGCGGATCACCGCGTCGCGTTCGCCGCGCTTCCACTGTACGCGGTCGGCCAGGGGTTCGAGCAGCACCTGGTAGCGGCCGTCGATTTTCAGGCAACTCATCAGGTTGAGCGGGCAGCGCAGCAAACCGGCCAGCAGCCAGGGGCCCTGGGGGAAGGCGGCGCTCTGGCCGAGAAAATCCACCGTGACGCTGCGGGCGCCATGCAGCGGCACGCGGTCGCCGGCGATCGCCAGCCACTCGCCGCGTTCCAGGCGCTCGGACAGTTGCAGCATGATCGCCGGATCCAGTTCGCTGACCTGAATCAGGCGCAGGTTGCTGGCCCCGGCTTCATTGAGCAGGCGGTTGAACTGCTCGGCATGCTTGGTGTGCACCAGCACGTTCATCTGGACCTTGTTGTTCAGCTCGGCCAGCGCCCGGCACACTTCCAGGTTGCCCAGATGGGCGCCGATCAGCATCTGTCCGCGTTCGCCCTGCATCAGGCCGTGCAGGTCGTGGCGATCGATCAGGTCGATGTCCGGCAGGCCCAGCTTGCCGTTCCAGACGTCCAGCTTGTCCAGCAGGGAGTCGGCGAAGGCCATGAATTGGCGGAATACCGACCGGCGGCTGGGCTGCAGTTCGGCGCGCCCGCTCCAGTGGGCCAGGTTGCGCTGGTAGTGCCAGATATTGCGCCGGGCCTGGCCGCCGAGCAGGAAGAAGTACAGCACGATCAGGTAGAGCAGCGGGCTGAGCGCGCGGCGCCCGAGCAGGCGTACGGCCAGGGCGATGAATTTCATCAGGACGAAGCTGCCGCGCTCTTGCTGTGCGGCCCAATGCCTGCTGTTGCGCGGCTGGCTCATGCGCGCCACCGGCGCCAGAGCAGTTGCGGGGCGCGCAGGAGCATGCCGCAGAACAGTTTGGCGTGCATCTTGGTGATCAGCGCGTTGTCGTGCCACAGGCGAAAATGCGAGAGGCCGTCGGCCGGGTAGTGCACGCGCACCGGCAGCCAGCGCATCGGCTGATCGCGCCAGAACAGACGCACCAGGATCTCGGTGTCGAAGTCCATGCGCCGGCCGATGGCCACCGTGTCGAGCAGCGCCAGGGTGGCCGGCAGCGGGTAGAGGCGAAAGCCGCACATCGAGTCGCGAATGCTCAGCGACAGGCAGTTGATCCACACCCAGACATGGGTCAGGTAGCGGGCGTAGAGACGGCCTTTCGGCACGCTGGCATCGTATTGCGGGTAACCGCAGATCAGGGTCTGTGGCTCGGCCTGCGAGGCGGCGAGGAAGATTGCCAGCTCGCTCAGGTCGTGCTGGCCGTCGGCGTCCACCTGCAGGGCGTGGCTGAAACCCAGCCGCGCCGCCTCACGCAGGCCGGCCATCACCGCGCCGCCCTTGCCCTGGTTGACGGGCAGGCGCAGCAGGGAGACGTCGGCCTGCGCGGCCAGACGATCCATCGCCGCGGCGCAGGCCGGGCTGGAGGCGTCGTCGACCAGCACGCAGGGCAGTCCGGCGTCACGCAATGCCGCCACCACCGCCGGCAGGGCGTGCTCATGGTTGTACACCGGGATCACCGCGCAGGGCTTATACATGGGCTTTCCCTACGCAGGATGGGTTGAGCGAAGCGATACCCATGGTGGTTTTGTCGGGTATCGCTGCGCTCAACGCCAACCTACAGAAGCATCTCATTGCGCCGGCCCCAGCAAAATCCGCCCCGACGAGCAGGCCTTGTCGCCGTTGCGGAAGGTGAAGTAGAGCTTGCCGCGGCTGGCGTCGAAGCGCAGCGACAGCTGCAGGGGATCGCCGGGGCGCACCAGTTGCTGGAATTTCAATACTTCCATGCCGACAAAGCGCGGCGGCAGTTGCTCGATCAGTTGCCGCGCCAGCTGTTGGGCCCAGTCGATCTGCACCACGCCCGGCAGCACCGGGGTCTGCGGGAAGTGGCCGCTGAAGTGGGCCAGGTCCAGCGGCACCTGCAGTTCAAGCTGCCACTCGCCGTCCCGCTGCACGGCGCTCAGCGGTTCGACCTGGGTCGGGCGTGGCGCGGCGAGCAGCGCCTCGACCGCCGCCTGGGCCAGCTTGCCCTGGCTGCTGTAGGGCAGCTGGCTGAGCAGGCGCCAGCGCCGTGGCAGGGCGATGGCTTCGCAGTGCCCGGCCAGATGCCGGCGCAGGGTGTCGGTGATACTGCGCCGGCCCTGGTTGCGCAGTGCATGCACGCCGGCCGGACTCAAGGCCAGCAGGGCGCCGAGGAAGGCACGGCCCTGCTGAAGCACGCCGAGGCGCGCATCGCTGACCCAGTGATGGGCCATCAGGGCCTGCTCCAGCATGGGCAGGGAGATGCGCTTTTCTTCCAGTTTGACGATGCGGTCCAGGCGTCCGCGCAGGACGAAACGGCCGTCGGCCTGGAGTTCGACGGCATCGGCGGTCTGCTCGCAGTGACCGGCCGGCAGGTAGGGCGAGGTCAGCCTGAGCGCACCCTCGGCGTTGACCCCCAGCTTGACGCCGGCGAACGGCTGCCAGGGCGTATCGCCCCGGCGCCAGGCGATGCCGCCGGTTTCCGAGCTGCCGTAGATTTCCGTTGGCCACTGGCCGAGCTGGGCGTGCAACAGCTGCGCGGCCTCGGTCGGCAGGGCGCCGCCGGAGGAGAACACCTGGCGCAACGGCTGCAGGGCGGTCCAGTCGAGGTTGTCGCCCATGCGTTTCAACAAGGCCGGGCTGGCGACCCAGGCGAACGCGGGCTGTTCCAGGCTGATGCGTTGCATGTCCTCGGGGAAGGGTTGCGCGTGGCGCAGGAAGGCGCGGCCGGCACACAGCGGCCAGAGCACGCGGAACAACAGGCCGTAGATATGCTGGGCGGCCACGCTGGCGACGATCACCGCGTCGCCCAGGGTCTCGCCCCACAGCCGTTCCAGCGCTTCGACTTCGTTGCTCAGTTGGCGCAGGCTCTTGTCGATCAGCTTGGCCTCGCCGCTGGAGCCGGAGGTGCACAGGGTCAGTCGGCACCGGTCGAGGTCCAGGGCGCGGGCCGCCAGGGGCTCGGCGGCTTCTGCGGGATCGAGGGCATCGAGCCAGAGGTCGATCCGGCTCGCCAGCTGCAGGCGCGTCTGCGCCTGGGCATCGGCGGGCAGCAGCACCTGGACGCCGGCCAGCCAGGCGCCGAGCAGGGCGATCGCCAGGTCGGCGGCGTCTTCCAGATAGAGCGCGACGCGCTGCACGTTCTGTCCACGCAACTGCCCAGCCAGGCGCAGTGCGCGCTGGCACAGCTCGGCGTGGTCGAGATCCGGGGTGACGGGGCGGCTGGCGTCGGGGTTCAGCAGCAAGCAATCGAGGCCTATCCAGCTCATGCCGTCCGCCTTACGCGCTGGCGCACCAGCCATTCGCCGGCGAACAGCAGGCCGATCAGGCCGTAGGAAATCAGGCCGGTGTAGAGGGTCCACCAGAACAGCGGCGCCCACAGGGTCAGGGCGACGGTGATCAGGCCGTTGCCGAGAAAGAACAGCGCCCAGACCTTGGTCACCTGGCGGGTGTAATGCACCGCCACCGCAGGCAGTTCCGGCTCGCGCAGGCGTGCCAGTCGTTCCACCAGTGGTGGGCCGATTTTCAGGCTGAGGGCAAACAGGCCGAGCAGCAGCAGGTTGATCAACACCGGGTACCAGCGCAGCAGCGCCGGTTCGCCGGCCAGGCCCAGCAGCAGGCAGAACGCCAACCCCGCGGCGGCCATCCAGCGCCCGCCCGCGCCTTGCTTGCCCAGCACCAGACGCGCCAGCCAGAGCCCGCCCAACAGGGCGGCGAAGACTCGGGGCGACAGCCGTTCCATGCCGAAATACACGGCAAAGGGGTAGGCCAGGCCGGCCACGACCAACAGCAGGCCGAGCAGGCGACTCATGCGCGACTCTTCATTGACTGTCCGGCCATCAGTTGGCCGGGTTGACCAGACGGTACACGGCTTCGACCACATCGCTCACGCTGCGCACCGACTTGAACTCCTCGGCGGCGATTTTCTTGCCGGTCTGGCGCTTGATGTGATCGATCAGGTCGACGGCATCGATGCTGTCGATTTCCAGGTCCTGGTAGAGGTTGGCGGTCAGGGTCACGCGCTCGGCATCCAGCTCGAACAGTTCGACCATGGCCGTGCGCAGGGTGGCGAAGATTTCATCACGAGTTTGCATGTGCTGAGTCCTCAGGCCGATTGCCGTGCTGCAACGAAGGCCGCGAGGCTGGCCACGTTGGCGAAGTGCTCACGGGTGTCCTTGGCTTCGGCGTCGATCTTGATGCCGAAACGCTTCTGGATCGCCAGCCCCAGCTCCAGTGCGTCCACCGAGTCCAGCCCCAGGCCTTCGCCGAACAGCGGCAGGTCGGCGCCAATGTCTGCGGCCTCCATGTCTTCCAGGCCGAGGGCCTCAATGATCAGGTGTTTGATTTCCAGCTGTAAATCGCTCATCTACGGCGAGCTCCTTAATGAAGTGACGGTGCAAGAATTCGTTGAGTTTACGCGAGGCGACGGGGGCCGATCCCTGCGCGCGGAACAGTTGCGGGTCGATATCTTCGCCCACACGCAGGCGGATATGGAAACGCCGCGACGGAATACGGTACCAGGGCTCGGCCTTGGTCAAGGTGGTCGGGGTCACGCTGATCGCCACGGGGGTGATGATGCGCGCGCCGCGCAGCGCGATGGCGGCGGCCCCCCTATGGAATTCAGGCGGCTGCCCCGGACTGGTGCGCGTACCTTCGGGGAAGATCACCAGGGTCTGGCCGCCGTGCAAGGCGGCGGCGGCCTCGTCGAGCATGTCCAGGCTGCCGCTGTTGCTGATGTACTGCGCGGCGCGAATCGGCCCGCGCATATAGGGGTTGTCCCACAGGCTCTGCTTGACCACGCAGTTGGCGTCGCGGATGAAGGCGATCAGCACCACCACGTCGATCAGCGACGGGTGATTGGCGAGCACCAACTGGCCCGGCCGGCCCAGGCGTTCGGCGCCTTGCACTTCGTAGGTCAGCACCCCGCTGCGGAACATGAACCGGACGAACGCGCGGAACACCCAGCTGATCACGCCGCGGGCGCGGCGCCGGTGGGTCTCGGCGTCGCCCGGCAGCAGGCTCAGCACCGGGAAAACCAGGACGCGCAGCAGCACGCCGCCCATGCCGAACAGGGCGAAGCTCAGCGCCGTGGCGATCAGGCGCCACCAGAGGGGCGCGCTGTAGGGGCTCAGGCCTTGTTGTGTGACCAGAGCCATTGGCGGTTTTTCCAGTGATGCACGAGGGTCGGCTGTCCGCTGCAGAGCGCACGCAGCAGGCTGAGGGGGTGTGGCCATTCGGCTTGCTGGCCTGCACCGGTACAGAGTTGCAGGTGCCAGTCGTCGCCGGGCGTGAGCAGCAGGGCGACGGCGTAGGGGAAAGGCACGTCGTCGATATAGGGCGCATACACTGCTGGCGGTGCTTCCTCGGCGATCACCAGCAGCACTGCCGGAGCGCCCTCGCCGAGCAGCATGCTGGCTTCCAGCATGGCGTGTTCGAGGCCATCGCCGGCAGCGGCCACGGCGGTCATCTCGCTGGTGTCGCCGCGCAGGATCGACCATTGGCCGATGATGGCGTTGTGCACCGACAGGCTGAACTGGGTCGGCGACAGGGGTTCATCGCGCGCCAGGTCGCCGAGGATGGCCAGGGTGCGCGGCGTTTCGCCGTGGCGCGAGGCGAAGATCAGGGGCAAGGCCGGGTAGGCTTCGGCCAGCGGCCAGGCAACCTGAAACAGCATCCGCGCCAGGCGGCTGAGGCGTCGGCGTTGCATGGCCGGGAGGAAGCTGACGTCCGGTTGCTGCTGGCCGTCAGCCACGCGCACGGGGGCCGCGCACCAGGTGCGCCAGTCATCCAAGCTCTCCAGGCCGGGGGCCCAGGCACGCCATTGCTCGATCCTGAAATGCATCACACGAAGCGTTTCCCGGCCCTGTGGGCGTCCTTGTCAACTGCGGCTGTCGCGCGCGACATTGAATTGTCGGCGCTGCCATGGCGAAGTGCCCGTATTATCTAGGTCGCCGGCATTCTGCGCAAACTTTGCCAGAAGGCTTCTGATGGATGGGCCGGCGATTTCAGACGCCGACCTCGCCCTTGTCATGCGCTTTGCATAGAATCCAAGGCCAACGGAATCAGGGAGGTTTGTCATGCGGCGTGTGGTGTTCAATCAGAAAGGCGGAGTGGGCAAGTCGAGCATTGCCTGCAACCTGGCGGCCGTAAGCGCTTCGCAGGGCTACCGCACGCTGTTGGTCGATCTGGATTCCCAGGCCAACTCCACTCACTACCTCACCGGCCTGACGGGCGATGAGATCCCCATGGGCATCGCCGAGTTCTTCAAGCTCAGCCTGACCAGTGGCCCTTTTGCCAAGAAAGGCCGGGTCGATATCTACGAGACGCCGTTCGACAACCTGCACGTGGTCACGGCTACGGCCGAACTGGCCGATCTGCAGCCCAAGCTGGAGTCGAAACACAAGATCAACAAGCTGCGCAAACTGCTCGATGAACTGGCCGAGGATTACGACCGGATCTACCTGGATACGCCGCCTGCGTTGAATTTCTACACGGTTTCCGCGTTGATCGCCGCTGATCGGGTATTGATCCCCTTCGATTGCGACAGTTTCTCGCGTCAGGCCCTGTACGGCCTGCTGCAGGAGATAGAGGAACTCAAGGACGACCACAACGAAGGGCTGGAGGTCGAGGGCATCGTGGTCAACCAGTTCCAACCGCGTGCCACGCTACCGCAGCAGTTGCTCGATGAACTGATCGCGGAGGGTTTGCCGGTATTGCCGGTAAACCTGATGAGTTCGGTGCGCATGCGTGAATCGCACCAGGCCTGCACACCGCTGATCTATCTGGATGCACGGCACAAACTGACCCAGCAGTTCGTCGAACTGCACGACTTGCTCAATGCGGCCGGTTGAACGGGTTTGATCGACTGCTGAGCCTGCGCAACCCGGCAGGGATATAGCCAGCAAACAAAAAGGCGCCACTGGCGCCTTTCTCGTTGTGCACGGCTGTTCAGCGTACGACCAGAATGTCGCAGGGCGCCCGGTGCAGGAAGTGCTGGACCAGGCTGCCGAGCAGCGCCTGGGACAAGGCGCTGCGACCATGGCAGCCGAGTACCAGCAGCTCGCTGCGGCGCGCTTTCAGCTGTTCCTGCAGGCAGTTCAGGATGCCGCCCTGCTGCACCGAATGGGTCAGGGTCGGGCCATCGGCGGGCAGGATCTGCGCTTCGTCCTCAAGCAGTTGATCGATCAAGGCGCGCTGGATCTGCAGTTGCGCCTCGACTTGCTTGGGTGTGCCCGGGTCCGGCTGGAACACATGCACGGCATGCAGTTCGGCGGTTGCCGGCAGCAGGTGATAGGCCTGCTCCAGGGCGCTGCAGGCGCAGAGGGAGAAGTCGATGGCGGCAAGCGCGCGCTGGTAGGGCTGGAAGTCGTCGCGCGCTACCAGCAGCAGCGGCACGGGGCAGTGGCGGGCGATGCGATCCAGGCTGGTGCCGGAAAAGAAATTATGGCGCTGGTGATGGGCGCCGAGTACCAGCAGGTCGCAACCGAGTTCCTGCACTTGTTGCAGCACCACCTCCGAAGGAATGCCGGCGAGCAGGACCAGTTCGCTGCCCGGCGGGGCATAGCGGGTCAGACTGCGATCCAGGGCCTGGTGGGCCTTTTCGTGTTCCTGGCTGCTCTGGGTGGGGTCGAGGACATGCAAGATCGTCAGCTTGGCATTGTGCTGCTGGGCCAACTGGGTGGCGCGGCACAGAGCCATGTCGGCGGTGTCGCGCAAGTCATGGGCAATGAGGATATGGGCAAACATAGGACAAATCTCCGGCCGATGGGTGTCGGCGATTTATTATCCATCAAGCAATAGTCGTTCTTTTGGCCTAAGGCAAGGCCAGACGTCAGCGTGCGCGCAATTGATAGAGGCCGCGACTCTCGGCCACTATTTCGCCACCGGCGTCGGTCAGCTGCAGTTCCAGCAGGTAATCGGCCTTGCCCCGGGATTGCGCCTCGCTCTGCAGCCGGTCGATCTGCTCGGCATCGAGTCGAGCCTCGACATGGATGTCGCCCAGGGCCGGACGGCGGAAGCGCAGGTTCATTTCCTTGATAACCGGGTAGAAGCGCTGGCTGTCGAAACTGCTGAGAAACAGGGCGCCACCGGGGATCTCCGCCAGGGTGAAAAGGGCGCCGGCGTACATGCTGCCGATATGGTTCTGGTTGCCGGCCAGTGGCATGCACAGGCGCACATAGCCCGGCTCGAGCACTTCGGCCTTGAGGCCGCTGCGTTTGACGAAGGCAATCTGTTCTTCGGTGAGCTGGCGGGCGATTGCGGCAGGCAGGGGCATGATGGTCGGCCTCGGGTGGTTTGCTTGCCAGCCTAATGCGTTGCCGGCGGCGTGCAACTGACCGTAACCGTCGCCGTGCTTGACCCTTTCGCTCAGAGCTTGTGAAAACGCTCAGAGCCCCTGGCGCTCCAGCCAGGCCAGCAGTTGCGGCAGTGGCAGGGCGCCGCTCTGGCGTGCGACTTCGTGGCCGCCCTTGAACAGGATCAGGCTGGGGATCGAGCGGATGCCCAGTTGGCTGGACAGTTGCGGGCTGGCCTCGCTGTCCAGCTTGCCCAGGCGACAGCGACCCTGCAGTTGCCCCGCCGCCTGGTAGAAGGTCGGCGCGAAGGCCTTGCACGGGCCGCACCAGTCGGCCCAGACATCCACCAGCAGCGGCAGATCGCCCTTGAGCTGGCTGGCGAAATTGGCCTGGGTCAGTTCGATCGGCGTGCTCGGCACGACTTCATGCTTGCAGCGCCCGCAGCGCGGCTTGTCGCCCAGGCGCTCGGCGGGGATGCGGTTGAGGCCGTTGCAATGGGGGCAGGGAATCAGCAAGGGGTCGCTCATGATCGGGCTCCGGTGGCTATGTCCACTAGATGGAGCCGCCGTCATCGCTTATCAAGTCACACCGGTGTCAGCGGCCAGAACCAGGGAATCACGAAACTGGCCACCACCCAGAGCAGCAGATTGAGCGGGATGCCGACCTTCATGAAGTCGGTGAAGCGGTAGCCGCCGGCGTTGTAGACGAAGGTGTTGGTCTGGTAGCCGATGGGGGTGGCGAAGCTGGCACTGGCGGCGAACATCACCGCGACCACGAAGGCCCGCGGATCGACGCCCAGGTGCTGGGCCATGCCGATGGCGATGGGGGTGACCAGCACCGCCACGGCGTTGTTCGACAGCACCTCGGTGAGGATCGAGGTGAACAGGTAGATGAACGACAGCATCAGCAGCGGCCCGGCCCAGGGCATCAGGCCCATGACGTTGCCCACCATCAGGCTGACCAGGCCGACCTTGTCCATGGCGATGCTGATCGCCAGCATGCCAAAGATCAGGCTGAGGATCTTCCAGTCCACCGCCTTGTAGGCGTCTTCCACATCCAGGCAGCGGGTCGCCAGCACGGCCACCGCACCGATGATCGCCAGACCCTCGATCGGCATCACGCCGAAGGCGGCCAGGAGCATCACTGAAAGTGTGGCGATGATCGCAATCGGTGCCTTGTCGCGGCGGAAGGCGCGTTCCTGCACGGCGTTGAGGCTGATCAGTTCGCCGTTGTCGGCGAAGCGCTTGATCTGTGCCGGGGTGCCCTCGACCAGCATGACGTCGCCGAATTGCAGCTCGAAGTCGTCGAGGTTGCCCTGGATGTTCTCGTCCTGGCGGTGCACGGCGAGCACGGCGATGCCGTAGCGTGCGGTGAGGTCGAGGTCGCGCATCGGCCGGTGGCTGTAGCGCGAATTGCGCCCGACTATGGCCTCGGCGAGGATCACGTCGTGACTGCTGATGGTCTCGAAGGCGTCGCCGCGGTTGAACGTCAGGTGGCCGCTCTCGCGCAGCTCCACCACGTCTTTGACCTGGCCGTGCAGCACCAGGCGGTCGCCGCTGGCGAGCAGGGTGGCGTGGTCCGGTTCGGTCAGCTCCTGCTCTTCGCGAAACAGCTTGAGCACCTGCAAGCCGCTGCCGCCGTTGAGGTTGGCCTCGGCCAGGGTCTTGCCGACCACCGGCGAGTCGTGCGGTACCAGCAGTTCGGTCATGAAGGTGCGATCGAGGTCGGGGCGCAACTGCTTGGACAGGGTTTCGCGTTCGGGCAGCAGGTGGCGGCCGATGGTCAGCAGGTAGAGCATGCCGACGCTGGCGAGGATCAGCCCGGCGCCGGTGATCTCGAAGATGCCGAAGGGCGCCAGGCCGGCCTTGCGCGCCACCCCGTCGACCAGGATGTTGGTCGAGGTGCCGATCATGGTCAGGGTGCCGCCGAGGATGGTGGCGTAGGACAGCGGGATCAGCAGTTTCGACGGCAGGGTGCCGGCGCGCCGGGCCAGGGAGATTGCCACCGGGGTGAGGATGGCCACCACCGGGGTGTTGTTCAGGCCGGCGGAAATCACCAGGGCGGTCAGGGTCAGGCCGGTGAGGACGCGGATCGGGCTGGTGCCGACCAGATCGCCCAGCCAGTTGCCCAGGGCGTCGATGCAGCCGGTGCGCTCCAGGGCGGCGGACAGCACGAACATGCAGGCGATGGTCACCGGCGCCGAGTTGGACAGCACGCTGAGCACCTCTTTGGGTTCCAGCAACTGGGTCACCAGCAGGGCGGCCACGGCAATCGCCGCGACTATGTCCGGGCTCCACTTCTCGCGCACGAAGGCATACAGCACCCAGATCAGCAGGGCGCCGACAAACAGCAAGGGCAGGGGTAGCGAGTCCCAGAACATGAACGTCCTTAGCGTGCGAATCTCGTGTGAGGTAGCGGGCACGCTCAAGGGCGGCCATACGAGGCGCTGAAGATAAGGCTTGCTGCTTAGAGAGTCTAAGAATGTTTGAGAAGGTTTATATGCCTTTTAGATTTAACGTGAAAGTCGCGCAGCGACGCCATCCTTATGTCCTTCTCCCTCCGGGAGAAGGTGGCGCGAAGCGCCGGATGAGGGAAACGGGCATGCCCGTTAATATTTAAGGCTGTACCGCCAGCCTGGCCGCGCACTGTCCCTGTGCCGTCAGGCATTGGCCGGTTAGGCTCGGGTTTTTCATGCGGGAGGTGAGCGATGCGGCAGTTAGGCATTATTGGCGGCATGAGCTGGGAGTCCACCGCGAGCTATTACCGTCTGCTCAATCAGGGCGTGCGTGAGCGTTTAGGCGGCCTGCACTCGGCGCCCCTGCTTTTGCATTCGGTGGATTTTGCCGGGATTGCCGCGCTGCAGAAACAGGGCGACTGGGACGCGGCCGGGCGACAATTGGCAGCTGCGGCCCAGGGCCTGGAGCGTGCCGGTGCGACGGCGCTGCTGCTGGCGACCAACACCATGCACAAGGTGGCGCCGGCCATTGCGGCGGCGGTCGAGATTCCCCTGCTGCATATCGGCGATGCCGTCGGCCAGGCGCTGCAGCGCCAGGGCGTCACGCGCGCGGCCCTGCTCGGTACGCGCTTCACCCTGCAGGAGGATTTCTATCGCCAGCGTCTGGCCGAGCGCTTCGGCATTCAGGTGATCGTCCCCGCCCCGGCGCAGATCGAGGAGATCGACCGGGTGATTTTCGCCGAGCTGTGCCAGGGCCAATTCCAGGACAGCGCCCGGGCCTTCTACCTGGACTGTCTGGCGCAGCTGCAGGAGCAGGGCGCCGAGGTGGCGATTCTCGGCTGCACGGAGATCGGTCTGCTGCTCGAGGGCACAAACGCGGCGCTGCCGCTGCTCGACAGCACCGAGTTGCACGTGGCCATGGGGCTGGAGTGGCTGTTGGATGGCGCGGGCCGCGCAGGTTAGATGCGTACATGCCGCGTGGCGATGGGTATCGCTGCGCTCAACGCCATCCTACGGGTTGGTGGCCGCACCATCCTGCGTGATCGCTGAGCGCCGTCGCTTCAGGAGGAGCAGCTGATCTCCAGGTGCTTGCCCCACTCCGGTGGGCGCTGGGCGTAGCGCTCGAAGCCCGGTTGCTCGTCGAACGGCCGGCTGAGTACGGCATGCAGTTCGCGCACTGGGGCGTAGTCGCCCTGTTCGGCGGCGTCGATGACTTGCTGGGCCAGGTAATTGCGCAGGATGTACTTGGGGTTGACCGCGTGCATGCGCGTGCGGCGCTCGGCCTGGGTTCCACCGTCCTGTGCGCTGCGGATCCGGTAATCGCTGGCCCAGGCATCGAAACCGGCGAGGTCGGTGAAGTCCTCGCGCAGCCGGGCGAGGGCCTGCTCGGGCGCACTGGCACCCAGTTCGCGGAAGAAGTTGCTGTAATCCACCGCACTGCCTTGCATCAGCTGCAGCAGGCGCTGGATCAGCGCGTCGTCGCCGGCGTCGGCGCTGAGCCAGCCCAGGCGGCGGCGCATCAGGTCGAGGTAGTGGCTCTGGTACAGCGGCAGGAACAGGCCCAGGGTCTCGCGCAGGGCGTCGATCTCGATCAGTGGGGTCAACGCCTGGCCGAGGGCGGCGAGGTTCCACTGGGCGATCGGCACCTGGTTGCTGAAGCTGTAGCGGCCGCTGTCATCGGAGTGGTTGCAGATGTGCGCGGCGTCGAAGTCGTCGAGGAAGGCGTAGGGGCCGTAGTCGAAGGTGATGCCGAGGATCGACATGTTGTCGCTGTTCATCACCCCGTGGCAGAAGCCATAGGCCTGCCAGTGGGCGATCAGCCCGGCGTTGCGTTCGACCACCTCGCGGAACATCGCCAGGTAGGGCTCTGGCTGCTCCAGGCAGACGGGGAAGTGGCAGCTCAGCACATGCTCGCCGAGTTGTTTCAGCAGATCGTGCTGGCGGGTGTAATAGAAGTACTCGAAGTGACCGAAGCGCACATGGCTCTGCGCCAGGCGCAGGATCATGGCCGCGCTTTCCTGCTTCTCGCGCCAGACCGGGGTGCTCGAGGCGGTCACGCACAGCGCCCGTGAGCTGGGAATGCCGAGGGCATGCAGGTGTTCGCTGGCGAGGAACTCGCGGATCGAGCTGCGCAGCACGGCGCGGCCATCGCCCATGCGCGAGTAGGGCGTCTGCCCGGCGCCCTTGAGGTGCAGATCCCAGTACTGGCCAGCCTCATTCACCACCTCGCCCAGGAGCAGGCCGCGGCCATCGCCCAGGCGCGGGTTGTAGCTGCCGAACTGGTGCCCGGAATAGACCATGGCCCGTGGTTCGGCCTCGCTCCACAGCTTGTGCCCGGCGAACAGCTGGGCGAACAGCTCGCTGTCGGCCTCGCGCGGATCGAGATCGAGCAGGGCCATGGCCGCCGGGCTGACCACCACCATGCGTGGCTCGGCTATCGGCTCGGGCAGCACAGGGGTGGAAAAGGCATCGCCGAGGCGGGCGAAGCGATTGTCGAAGGTCAGGTCGGTGAGCGACTTCAAGGCAAGACTCCTGCACAACGGTGCGGCGGGGTTGATCCGCGCGTTGCTCGAACGGTAGACCCCGAGCAACGCGAGATGTTTACTGCGGATCGATTGCGGGTGTCGTCGGGGTGATCGGATCCTGTTCGGGTTCGGGTTCGGGTTCGGGTTCGGGTTCGGCTTTAAGTGTGGGCTGGTGCTCGAGCTTGCGCTTGGCGGGTTCGCCAAGCGTGCTCTTGCCGGTGCTCAGGTTGAGCTCCTGGCCTTGCAGGTTCTTGACCATGACCTCGACCTGGTTGAAGGCCATCTCGACGTTGTGCTCGCGGAAGCTCAGGGCGATGCGGGTGAGAATTTCATCGGTGGAGGCGTTGCGGTCGGCCAGTTCGCGCACATGGAAGCGCAGTTCGTAGTCGAAGGTGCTGGGGCTGATGGTCAGGAAAAACAGCAGCGGCTCGGGATCGCGCAGCACCCGTGGGTTTTCCTCGGCCGCCTGCAGCATCAGCTTGCGCGCCAGCTCCAGGTCGGTCTCGTAGGCCACGCCGATCTTGATGATTACCCGGGTAACGGTGTCGTTCAGCGACCAGTTGACCAGCTGGTCGGTGACGAAGGTCTTGTTCGGGACGATGATTTCCTTGCGGTCGAAATCGGTGATGGTGGTGGCGCGGATGCGGATTTTGCTCACCGTCCCCGACAGGTTGCCGATGGTCACCACATCGCCGATGCGCACCGGGCGTTCGAACAGGATGATCAGGCCGGAAATGAAGTTGGCGAAAATCTCCTGCAGGCCGAAGCCCAGGCCGACCGAGAGCGCCGCCACCAGCCATTGCAGTTTGTCCCAGCTGACCCCCAGGGTGGACAGGGTGACCACGAAGCCGACGGCGACGATCAGGTAGGACAGCAAGGTGGTGGTGGCGTAGGCGCTGCCCTGCGCCAGGCTCAGGCGCGACAGCACCAGTACTTCCAGCAGGCCCGGCAGGTTGCGCGCCAGGGCCACGGTGATGCCGACGATGATCAACGCGCCGAGCACGTCGCTGAGGCTGATCGGCACCAAACTGGCGGTTTCGCCGGTGCCGCTGCTGTATTCGTAGAGGCTGATGTTGTCCAGGTAGGCGAACACCGAGATCAGGTCGGCCCAGACCCAGTACAGCGCGGCAATGAAGGCACCGAGCAGGGCCAGGCGAATCAGGCGCAGCGATTGCTGGTTGACCTGTTCGATGTCCAGGGTCGGTTCTTCGATCACGACGTCGCCGCTTTCGCCCTCGGCGGCTTGTTGGGCCTGGCGCTTGGCGGTGGCACGCTGGTAGGCCAGGCGTCTGGCGGCGACGCCGAGGCCACGCACGAAGGCGGCTTCGACGAACAGCCAGATGACCAGCAGGTAGAGGGTGTCGATCAGTCGGTCGCTGAGTTTCAGGGCGGTGTAGTAGTAGCCGAAGCCGACCGCGATGATCAGCGCCAGCGGCAGCAGGCTGAACAGCAGACCGAGGAATATGCGGAACGCCGAGGCATGCTCGCGTGCCGGGCCGCTCAGCAGCAGCTGGTGCAGCAGCCAGGCCATCAGGCCGTAACAGCCCAGCACCACGGCGATGCCGATCACATCGTCGGCCAGGCTGGCAGGCTGGTGTTCGGCGACAGCGACGACGCCAGCCAGGGCGATGACCACCAGGCCGAGACGGCGAATCTGCCGGTGGAGGAAATTGACCTGGGCGCGCGGCCAGCGGAAATGCAGCTCGGCCACCCCGCCCGGGGCGAGAACCCGGTAGACGGTATAGAACACCAGCCAGGCCTGGGCCATCTCGAACAGGGCCGCGCCGAGGTTGACGTTCTGCCCGCGGGCGTCCATCTGCAGGGCGAAGCCGCACAGGGCCAGGAACAGGGTGCCGGGCAGCGCCAGCAGCAGGTTGAACAGAATCGCCAGGGGGGTGTGCAGCTGGCTGTCACGCTTGAAGTGGCCGATGTCCTGGTGCAGCTCTCTGAGCTTGCGGTACAGGTAGCTGCGTTTCCACAGCAGCAGGCCGATCAGCAGCAGCAGCGGCAGAAACAACAGCGGGCGCTCGATCAGGCCGGCACCCAGCTCGCGCAGGTTGGAACCCCATGGCAGGTCGGCAATCTGGCGCTCCAGCAGACGCGGCACGCTGGCGAACCAGTCGAGATCCAGGGGCTTGTTGCTGGGGATCCAGAACATCTGCTCATCCAGGGTCGTGCGCAGGGTGCGAGCGGTGCTTTGCAGTTGTTTCTGGTTGAGTTGCAGGGTGATCGACTCGTTGAGCAGCGCATTGAGCTCACGATTGAGACGCTCGAGCAGCCCGCGGCGCGTGTCCATCAGTTCAAGCAGGGTCGCGCGCAATTCCTCGGTGACGTTCTCGGCAGGTTGCTTGGCAAGCAACTGCTCGACATAAGCGCCGGGGTTGCTGAGCAGCTCGCGCTGCTGGGTCAGCTCGAACTGGTAGAGGCGAATATCGGCAATTTCATTGGCCAGACCGTTGTCCAGGGTCAGTTTGGGCAAGGCCTGTTTTTGCTGGTAGAGGATCTTCGACAGCAGCAGGCTGCCTTGCAGCACGTCGATCTGTTCATCCAGGGCCTGGTCGCTCTGGTTCAGGGCATCCAGTTGTTGGCGGGTCTGCAGGTTCTGCTGGGTCAGCTGGTTGAGGCGTTCGGTGGCGCGCAGCAGGTAGTCGGACAACTTGAGGTTGCGCGTGCTGACGCTGGCCAGGAGCTTGTCCGAGCCGGCTTTCTCCGCCTCCAGGGATTGTTCGGCAACGGTTTTCTCGGACAGTGCCCGGCGTTTTTGGTTGACCAGCGATTGCAGGTCGAGCAGCTCCTGCTCCAGGCGCTTGATGCGCACATCGAGCAAATCGCGCTGGCTGCTGCCCAGATCCTGCAGCAGGCTGTTGCCCGCCAGTTCCTCGCGGCGCAACAGGGTTAGCGCATTGAGCGCGGCAACTTCGGCGCTGAGCAGGTCGCGCCGCTCCGTGGTCAGCGATTTGCCGGCTTCCTTGCCGTTTTTCAGGGCATTGTTGATTTCCTGAATGCGCGTCTGGTTGTTGCTGATCTCCGCCTGCGCACGTTCCGGGCGAGTCTGCGCGGTGATGATCAGGCTGTTGGCATCGATGATCTGCTTCTGCCAGTCGTTCAGCTGGGCGTTGCGCTCGCTGAGCAATTGCTCCAGTTGCGGTACCGCCGTATCGGCATAGCGCTGGGTGACCGCGGTGGCTCTGCTGGCCTTGAGGCTGGTCAGCTCGCGCTGGGCTTCCTTGATCAGCTGTGGCGCTTGCTCGAGTTGCCGCTTGAGATCGCCCAGGCGTTTTTCGCTGTCGGCCTGCTGATTGAGCAGCTCCAGGGTTTGCTCCAGGGTCTGCTTGAGTGCCTGTTGCTCGGCTTCCGGCAGTTTGCGCTCGGCCAGGCTCTCCAGGCTGCGCTGCACGTCGGCGCGTTGCGGCGACTCGGCGGCGTGGCTCAAGGGCGAGCCCAGGCAAAGCCCGAGCAGAAGTACGGCTAGATAGGTGCGTAAAGAGGGCATGGTCGCGATCGGGCGGCTCGAAAAGATGTTGAGTTTAACAGGCTGCTGTAACGCTTGGCGCAGGAGGTTTGCCGCAGGGCGTCAGAGAAACAGACTTGGCCCCGGACGACTGCCTTCGGGAAATTTGACGCCGACTTTACGGATCTTGTTCCCCTCCATCGCCGCCACCGTCCAGGTCAGGCCCTGCCATTCGACCTGGTCGCCGATCACCGGTTCACCACCGATTTCATGGGCGATGAAACGCCCCAGGCTTTGCTGGCTGTTGATGCCGTCCAGTTTCAGGCCGTAGAGCGCGGCAACGGCGTCGAGTTCGGCATCGCCTTCGAGGACGAAATCGCCGAAGAAGCGCAGGTCCTGGCCACGCTTGGGGGCCTGGCTGAACAGTTTGCCCAGGGCCGGCAGGTCATGTTCGTGGCCAACCACGCAGAGCAGGTCGCCGGCCTCGAGCCGGGTGCTGCCGGAGGGATGGAGCAGTTCCTTGCCGCGAAACAGCGCGGCGATGCGCGTGCCGTCGGGCATCTTCAACTCGCGCAGGGCGGCACCGATGCACCATTTCTCCGCGCCCAGGCGGTAGATGAACAGCTCCCACTGGCTGGTCGGGTGCACGTCCAGGCCGGCACGCGACACCGGTGCCGGCTCCGGCGGCACGGTGACGCGCAACAGTTTTGCGGCCCAGGGCAGGCTGGTGCCCTGCAGCAGCAGGGAGACCAGCACGATGAAGAAGGCCACATTGAAGAACAGCTGCGCATTCGGCAGGCCGGCCATCAGCGGGAACACCGCGAGAATGATCGGCACCGCGCCACGCAAGCCGACCCAGGCGATAAAGGCGCGCTCGCGGTCATGGAAGCCCTTGAATGGCAGCAGGCCGAGAAAAATCGACAGCGGCCGGGCGAACAGGATCATCCACAGCGCCAGGCCCAGTGCCGGCAGGGCAATCGGCAACAGCTCATGGGGCGTGACCAGCAGGCCGAGCACCAGGAACATGCCGATCTGGGCCAGCCAGGCCAGGCCGTCGAGCATGTGCAGGATGCCGTGACGGGAGCGGATCGGCCGATAGCCGAGCAGCAGGCCGCACAGGTAGATGGCCAGAATGCCGCTGCCGCCTACGGCGTTGGTGATGGCGAAAATGATCAGCCCGCCGCTGACCACCAGCAAGGGATAGAGGCCGTTGGCCAGGTCCATGCGGTTGACCAGGTTGAGTAGCAGCCAGCCGCCGCCCAGGCCGAACAGCGCGCCTATGCCGAATTGCTGGAACAGTTGCAGGAGTAGCGACCAGCTCAGTCCATCCTGGCCGCTGGCAAGCATGGCGATCAGGGTGACGGTGAGGAATACCGCCATCGGGTCGTTGCTGCCTGATTCGATTTCCAGGGTGGCGCTGACCCGTTCGTTGAGGCCGCGCCCGCCGAGCAGGCTGAATACCGCGGCGGCGTCGGTGGAGCCGACGATGGCACCGATCAGCAAGCCTTCCATCCAGCTCAGGTTGAACAGCCAGGCGGCGGCCATGCCGGTCAGCCCGGCGGTGACCAGCACCCCCACCGTGGCCAGCGACAAGGACGGCCACAGGGCCACGCGGAAACTGGAGACGCGGGTGCGCATGCCGCCATCGAGCAGAATGATCGCCAGGGCCAGGTTGCCCACCAGGTAGGCCAGCGGGTAGTTGTCGAAGAGGATGCCGCCGGGGCCGTCGGTGCCGGCGAGCATGCCGACGGCGAGGAAGATCACCAGGATGGGGATGCCGAAGCGCGCGCCAAAAGCGCTGACCAGGATGCTCAAGGCCACCAGCACTGCACCGATCAAGAACAGATTATTGATGGTGCTGGCGTCCAAGGAAGTGCTCCGGGCTGAAAGGCGACTGCACCTGTATGCATGATATGCATGGTGCGTGCCACGGATTCTAACCGCTGCCCTTGGCTTTCTGTCAAAAAAACGCCCGGCAGGTGCCGGGCGTCTTGTCGCAGTATGCCGGGCTGCCTAGAACCAGGTGTCCTGCATACCCAGGCAGGTGTCGTCGCGGGCTTCGAGGATGGCCAGGTGGTGGTGGCAGCTCGGCACTTCCCAGGTCAGGAAGTAGCGCGCGGCCTGCAGCTTGCCTTTATAGAAGTCGGCGTCGGCCGGGTTGCCGGCCGCCAGGCCCTGTTCGGCCTTGATCGCCTGCTCCAGCCAGCGCCAGCCGATCACCATATGGCCGAAGACGTTCAGGTACAGCGCCGAGTTGGCCAGGCCCTGGTTGACCTTGCCGCTCAGCAAATCGCCAAGCAGCGCCAGGGTGACGGCGGACAGGCGCGTCAGCAGTTGCTCCAGCGGCTGGCGCAGGGCGTTCAGCGACTCGTAGGCGCTGGCCTGCTGGCAGCTGTCCTGGATCAGCTTGACCAGTTGCTTGAGCGCCGCGCCGCCGTTCATCGACACCTTGCGCCCGAGCAGGTCGAGCGACTGGATGCCGTGGGTGCCTTCATGGATCGGGTTGAGGCGGTTGTCGCGGTAGTACTGCTCCACCGGGTAATCACGGGTGTAGCCGTGGCCGCCGAGGATCTGGATCGCCAGCTCGTTGGCCTTGAGGCAGAACTCCGAGGGCCAGGATTTGACGATCGGGGTGAGCAGGTCCAGCAGTTCCAGGGCGATGCGCCGCTGCTCTTCGGTCTCCAGGGTCTGGGTGTCGTCGAACAGCCGCGCGGCATATAGGCCGAGGTCGAAGGCGCCCTCGACATAGGCCTTCTGGGTCAGCAGCATGCGCCGCACATCGGCGTGGTCGATGATCGCCACCTGGCTCGAGGTCGGGTCCTTGCCGTCCGGCAGGCGACCTTGCGGGCGTTGGCGGGCGTAGTCCAGCGAGTACAGGTAGCCGGCGTAGCCGAGCATCACCGCGCCCATGCCGACGCCGATGCGCGCCTCGTTCATCATCTGGAACATGTACGCCAGGCCATGGTGCGGCTTGCCCACCAGATAGCCGACGCAGTCGCCGTTGTCGCCGAAGTTCAGTGCGGTGGAGGTGGTGCCGCGCCAACCCATCTTGTGGAACAGCCCGGCCAGGACCACGTCGTTGCGCTTGCCCAGCGAACCGTCGTCGTTGACCAGGAACTTGGGCACGATAAACAGGCTGATGCCCTTCACCCCGGGCGGCGCGTCCGGCAGCTTGGCCAGCACCATATGCACGATGTTCTCGCTCAATGGGTGGTCGCCGCCGGAGATGAAGATCTTGTTGCCCTTGAGCCGGTAAGTGCCGTCACCCGCTGGTTCGGCGCGGGTGCGCAGATCCGACAGGGATGAGCCGGCGTGGGGCTCGGTCAGGGCCATGGTGCCGAAGAAGCGGCCGTCGATCATCGGCTGCAGGAAGCGCTGCTTCTGCTCGGCGCTGCCGAAGGTCTCGATCAGGTTGGCCGCGCCCATGGTCAGGAACGGATAGGAGGTGGTCGCCGCGTTGGCCGACTGGAAGTGGGCGAAGCAGGCCTGCGAGAGCAGGTTGGGCAGCTGCATGCCGCCGGAGTCGAACTCGCGGGTGGCATTGAGGAAGCCGGCTTCGAGGAAGGCATCCACCGCCGGCTTGACCTCGGGGATCAGCACCGCCGCGCCGTCGACGTACTCGGGTTCGTGCTCGTCGTTCTTGCGGTTGTGCGGGGCGAACAAGTTCTCGGCGATGCTGCGGGCGGTGTCGATGGCCGCATCGAAGGTTTCGCGGCTGTGCTCGGCGAAGCGCTCGCGCTGGATCAGGGCTTCGGCATCGAGCACTTCGTAAAGCTCGAAGGCCAGGTTGCGGGAGCTGAGCAGGGACTCGGACATGGGCTACCTCCAATGGAATGGCGCCAGTCTAGGCCGCTGAATAATCAGCGCCTAGTTCCATCCATTGGCGTGATAAAGCTGCAAAACCTGCTCAACAGAGAGCGATGTGGCGGCTCTTGGTTTTTAGCTATGTGCCAGTTAGGCGTTGTATCGCCAGGTGCGAATTGCCCCTCTCCTTCGGGGGAGGAGGGGCCCATGGACGCAAGTCGGACATTCGCGCAGCAGCTTACAGCGCCTAGCCTTTGCCCTCGCTGCGCCGTCGCTCGGTCACCGGAATGCCGCCGATGCCCCAGTTGTCGGTGTCCACCTCGTCGATCACTACCACGGTGGTCGCCGGGTTTTTGCCCAGCACATCGACCAACAATTGGGTGGCGCCTTCGATCAATTGGCGTTTCTGCTCGGCGGTCGCGCCTTCGCGAGTGATCTTGATATTCACATAGGGCATTTCATTACCTCCTTGCTGACTGAACGGGAACCGCAAACGACCAGGCCAAGGCCCAGATCAGCGCGGCGGCGCCGAGGGCGAAGCTTTGCCCGAGGCTGCCGCCCTGGGCCAGCCATTGCTCGGCCAGCCAGGGGCCGAGCAACTGGCTGCCGCCGTACAACGCGATCAATGCCGCCGACAGGCGCGGGCCTTGGTGCGGGTGCAGGCTGCGCGCCAGACGCTGGGTCAAAAACACACTACCGATAAAGCTGCCGCCAACCAGCACCGCGCAAAACAATACGCCGAATTGTCCCGGCCATAGCAACGGCGCGGCCGCGCCGAGTGCCTGGGTAGCGTAATTGGCGAGCAGCGCGCGGCGGTCGCCCAGGCGCGCGCCAAGATGATTCCACAGGGCGATGGAGGCCAGGCTGGCCAGTGCCGTCCAGCGCCAGGCGCCGCTCAACAGCGGGTCGCCCGGCGGTAGCTGTTCGCGAGCCAGGGCCGGTAGAAAGGTCATCGGCAGGATATAACCGAGGCCGGCGCCGGCATAGGCGAGAAACAGCGGGGTACTGGCGCGATCGAACAGCCTGGTGGTCGGCTGCCGGGCGGTCGAGACGTGGGGCTGCACCTTGAGTTGGCCAAGCAGGTAGGCGCTCAGCAGTGCTATCGGCAAGGCCAGGGCCGCGGCTGGCCACCAGCGCTGCGCGCCGCTGAGCCAGTGCGCCGGCCAGTCCGCCACGCCGCTGGACAACAACAGGCCGCCGCCCAAACCGAGATAGATCAAACCGCTCAGGCGCGTGCGCTGCTGCTGCGCCAGCCACTCCAGTACCAATGCCGGCGCCTGGACGAACACCACGCCATTGCTGATGCCGTTGGCCAGGCGCAGCAGGAGCAGGCTCTGGTAGTCTTCGGTGAAACCCTGGGCCAGGGTCAGCAAGGCATTCAGCAGCAGCGCCAGGGGCAGGGCGATGCGCATCCGCTTCGGCGCATGCAGGGCCAGAGCGAGCAGCGCGCCGAGCAGGTAACCGATGTAATTCCAGGTCGCCAGGCGGGCACCCTGTTCCAGGTTGAGCAAGCCGTCGTCAATCAGGTGCGGCAGCAGCGGGGTGAAGGCGAACCGGCCGAGACCATGCACCACCACCAGTGCGCTGGCGCCGGCGAGCAGGGCCAGGAAGATATGGCGCGGTTGGGCTGTGGTCATGGACGAGACGCCTGGGTCGAGGCCTCGAACCTTAGCGGTTGTAGCAATCCGACTGGTAATGAAAAATACTGCGCATGTTTCTCACTCAGAGTGAATCGGAGGCTGGCCATGTCGTCCTGGGAAAGGCTCAATCCCCAATTGCTGCGGCATTTTCTTGCCCTTAGCCGCGCCGGCTCGCTGACCGCGGCCGCCCAGCAGCTGCACTGCGTGCCGTCGAATGTGTCGGCGCGGTTGCGTCAGTTGGAAAGCCAACTCGGCGCCGTATTGTTCCAGCGTCAGGCCCAGCGCTTGCGCCTGACCCCGGCGGGCGAGCGCCTGGTGACCTATGCCGAACAGTTGGAGCAGCTGTGCCAGGCCGCCTGGCGCAGCGTGCAGGAGGATGTCTGGGCCGGCGAATTGCGCCTGGGCTCGATGGAAACCACCGCAGCGGTGCGTTTGCCCGAGGTGCTGGCGGCTTTTCATCGCGATGCGCCGCGGGTCGATGTCAGCCTGCTGACCGGCACCAGCCGCCATCTGCTCGACCAGGTGCTGGCCGGGCGCCTGGACGCCGCCCTGATCGGCGGGCCCTTCGAGCATCCGTTGTTGGCTGCTGAGGTGATCTGGCGCGAGGAGCTGATGCTGGTGCTGCCCGCCCGCCCGGCCGGCGAGTCTTTGCTGCAGGGGCCGGTCAACCTGCTCGGCTTCCCCGCTGGCTGCCACTACCGCGAGCGCCTGGAGCAATGGAGCGAGCGCCATGCCCTGCAGGTCAGCGCGCGTCAGAGTTATGGGTCCATCGACGCCATACTCGGCGGTATTGCCGCCGGCATGGGCATCGGTATGCTGCCGCGCAGCCTGTTGCAGCTGCACCCGCGCGGTCGGCTGGTGGCTGCAAAGGTCATCGACAACGACCTGGCCGCCGCACCGACCCTGCTGATGCGCCGCCGCGACGCCCCCAGTCACCCGGCCCTGGAGCATCTGCTCGAACTATTGCGCGCCCAGCCGCTGCAATCGGTCGCTTGAATGAGGCGGCAAACGTAAACTGTGCGGCCACAGGAGCCTGCCCATGAACTACCGTCACGCCTTCCATGCCGGCAACCATGCCGATGTGTTGAAACACGTTATCTTGAGTCGCCTGATTGCCCTGCTGTCACGCAAGGAGGCGCCCTTCGCCTACCTCGACAGCCATGCTGGCGTGGGCCTCTACGACCTCGCCGGGGACCAGGCCAGCCGCACCGGCGAATGGCTGCAGGGCATCGCCCGGCTGTGGCAGGCCGAGGATGTACCGGATCAATTGGTCGATTACCTGGAAGTCATTCGCGCCATGAACCCCGACGGCGTGCTGCGTCATTACCCCGGCTCGCCGGAGCTGGCACGCATGCTGACGCGCGAACAGGATCGCCTGCACCTCAACGAGAAACACCCGGAAGACGGCCGCCTGCTCAAGGAAAACATGGCCGGCGACCGCCGCGTCGCCGTGCACCTGGGCGAAGGCTGGTACGTGTCGCGTGCCTTGCTGCCGACCCGCGAGAAGCGCGTGCTGCTGCTGATCGACCCGCCTTTCGAGCAGGCCGACGAACTGGAGCGTTGCGTGCAGTCGCTGAACGAGGCGATCGGCCGGATGCGTCAGGCGGTGGTGGCGATCTGGTATCCGATCAAGGAGCTGGGCCAGCTCAGGCGCTTCTACCGCGACCTGGAAAAGAGCAACGCGCCCAAGCTGCTGCGCATCGAACTCTATGTGCATCCCGCCGACGACGCGCAACGCCTGAACGGTTCCGGCCTGGTGATCAGCAATCCGCCCTGGGGCCTGGAGGACGAGCTCAAGCAGATCCTGCCCTGGCTGACCACCTTGCTCGGGCAAAGCCAGGCCGGTTGGCGCATGGATTGGCTGATCGAGGAGCAAGCGGCAGGCGGTAAGCCATAAGCCTCAAGCGAACAGCTTGAGCGGCGCAGATCGCCCGCCCGCCTGACCTATATGCCGGCTACGCCGGCAAGCACACTCCGGTGCCGCCCAGGCCGCAATAGCCGCCGGGGTTCTTCGCCAGGTACTGCTGGTGGTAGGCCTCGGCATAGTAGAAGGGCGGGGCCTCGGCGATTTCGGTGGTGATGGGGCCGAAGCCGGCCTGTTCCAGCTCGGCTTGAAACTTCGCCTGGCTGGCTTTGGCGGCGGCCAGCTGCTCGGCGCCATAGCAGTAGATCGCCGAGCGGTACTGGCTGCCGACGTCGTTGCCCTGGCGCATGCCCTGGGTCGGGTTGTGCGCTTCCCAGAAGACTTTCAGCAGCGCCTCGTAACTGGTCTGTTGCGGGTCGAAGACCACCAGCACCGCTTCGGTGTGGCCGGTCAGGCCGGAGCAGGTTTCCTCGTAGGTCGGGTTGGGCGTATGGCCGCCGGCATAGCCGACGGCGGTGGTCCACACCCCCGGTTGCTGCCAGAAACGTCGCTCGGCGCCCCAGAAACAGCCAAGGGCGAGCACCGCCTGCTGCATGCCGGCCGGGAAGGGCGCCTGCAACGGGTGGCCGTTGACGTAATGGGCGTCCGGTACGGGCAGCGGCGTATCACGGCCGGGCAGAGCCTGCTCGGCGTTGGGCAGTTCGAGTTGGTGGGCAAGAATTTGCGAACGCAGGACCATGAACGATTTCCTCAACATAAGCGGGTGTATTGGTAGACCGCGCGCATGGCGCGGTGTTACAGGTCGTTGTCGGGATCGCCTAGCCGGCCGTTGAAAACTGCCAGCGTTGCTCCTCTTGATAAAAGCGAGGGGGCGTTAAAAACGGCCGGTTAGCGGCAGGGATAGCGCTGCAGTCTGGCGATCAGTTCGCCCGCGGCGATTGGCCGGTCGAACAGGTAGCCCTGGCCGATGTCGCAGTGCTGGCGGCGGAGGAAGCCCAGTTGCGCCGCGGTTTCGATGCCTTCGGCGACTACCGTGAGTTTCAGTTTATGCGCCATGGCGATCACTGCCGAGGTGATCTCCATGTCGTCCTGATTTTCCGGGATGTCCTTGATGAAGCTGCGGTCGATCTTGATCACGTCGATGGGGTATTTCTTCAGGTAGCTGAGCGACGAATAACCGGTGCCGAAGTCGTCCATCGCCAGGGTCAGGCCCAGGCTTTTCAGGCGGCTGAGTTGGTGACGGGTGTCGTCGGTGGCCTCCAGCAGCAGGCTTTCGGTCAATTCCAGTTCCAGCAGGTTTGGCGCCAGCAGCTCCTCGTGCAGGATCGCGGCGATCGAGCCAACCAGATCGGGATCGGAGAACTGCTTGGGCGACAGGTTGATTGCTACCTGCAGGTTGCCCAGGCCGGCGGCGGTCAACTGCTTGCTCATGTGGCAGGCCTGGCGCACCACCCATTTGCCGATGGGGATGATCAGCCCGGTTTCCTCGGCCACGCCGATGAACTGGTCCGGCTGGATCATGCCTTTCTCCGGGTGGTGCCAGCGCAGCAGCGCCTCCATGCCGACCAGCCGGCCAGTCTTCAGGCACAGCTTGGGTTGATAGAACACTTCCAGCTCGTTCTGGGTCAGCGCGCGGCGCAGGTTGTTCTCGACGAACAGTTTGTAGTCGGCCTCGGCGTTCAGGACCTCGGTGAAGACTTGCAATTGGTGCTTGCCGTTGGCCTTGGCCTTGTGCAGCGCCAGGCCGGCATGCTTCATCAGGGTGTGTGGATCCGCCCCGTGTTCTGGCATGCAGGCCACGCCCACCGAGCCGGTGACGCTGATCAATTGGTTGTCGACGAACAGTGGCTTGTCCAGGGTGTGCAGCACCTGGTGGGCCAGTTGTTGGGCGCCAGCCAGGTCGGCGGCTTCCAGCAGGATGGCGAATTCGTTGCTGGCGAAGCGCGCGAGCATGCCGCTCGGCGTGAGGCTGTTGCGCAGGCGCCGGGCGAGGCTGATGAGCAGCTTGTCGCCGGTCTGGTGGCCGAGGCTGTCGTTGATCCGCTTGAAGTTGTCGATGTCCACCAGCAGCAGGCTGAACGGTTTGCCGGCATCGCTGGCAAAGCGGCGTTCCAGGGCGCGGATAAAGGCGTAGCGGTTACCCAGGCCGGTGAGGCTGTCGCTGTAGGCCAGGCGTTCGATGCGTTGCTGGGCCTGCTTGGTTTCGGTGATGTCTTCGTAGATGCCGATGTAATGGGTCAGGATGCCGTCGTCGGCATGCACCTTGGAGATCGACAGTTGCCCCCAGTAGGGGTCGAGGTTCTTGCGCCGGCTCTTGAATTCGCCTTGCCAGCTGTTGTGTTCGCAGAGGCTGGCGGGCGCCTCGAAGAGCAACTCGCCGAGGTTTTCCAGGGCCGGCAGCTCGGACAGGCGGCGGCCCTGTACCTCGGCGGAACTGTACAGGGTGATGGCGGTAAAACTCGGGTTGACGTATTCCACCAGGCCGTCGCGATCGATCAGGATAAAGGCGCTGGCACTCTGCTCGACGGCACGCTTGAACAGGTGCAGCTCGCTGGTGGCGCTGCGCCGTTGCTGATTGCTCAGCACTTGCGCGTACTGATCGGCCAGTTCGCCGGCGAAGGCAATTTCGTCGGCCTGCCAGACGCGCCGAGAGCCTGTGTGCTCCAGGCACAGCACGCCGACCACTTCGCCGCCGACCCGGATGCTGGCATCGAGCATGGCCTCAATGCCCATTGGTTGCAGGTAGGTCGCAGACATCTCACGGGTGCGTGGGTCGAGACAGGCGTCGTGGGCGTCAATCGCCCGACCACCGTGCAGTGCTTGCAGGTAGTTGGGGAACGCGTCGATTGTGATCGGCGTGGCACGTTCATGGCCGTCGATGTCACGGCGAAACAGGGCTACGGGCTCAAGACTGGCGCCATTGAGCATCCAGATGCTCGCCCGTGCCACGTTATAGACGCGGCAGGCCGTACGGGTGATCAGTTCGGCGGCTTCACGCAGCGCATCGCTGGTGGTGTAGCGCTGGCGCGCCAGACGCACGATCAGGCTTTGCTGGGCATGCGAGCGCTGCTGCCGCTCCTGCTCTTCGCCGCTTGGCGCGGGCGGGAGCGGATCGCTGGTGTCGGCGGTGGCTATCAGGTAGCCGCGCAGCAGCTGCCGGCCGTGTTGTTTGAACGGTTCGCCCATTTCCATCAGGCAGATGGGGCCGTGTGCGGTGTGCAGGGTGTAATTCACCAGATAATGCGCTTGCTGCGCCAGTTGCAGCTGAATGCGGTCATGCAACCGATGGCGAGCTTCAGGCTCCATCAGGCAGGCATAGGGGGCATCGATCAGTGCGCAGAGTTCGCTGGCGGGGATGCCGAACTGGCGTTCGCAGGCCGGGTCTATAAATAACAGCGTCCAGCTCGCCTCGTTCAATCGTTCGAAGCGCAGCATGCCGAGCCTCGACGGCACTGGCAACTGTGTCACAACCTCGGATGCTAACCGGCTCACGGCATCGGTATGGCTTTTCATCAAGCGGCTGGCTTCCAGTATGCTGGCTGAGGCGAGGGTTGGGCTCGCTTCACTATAGCGTCGAGTAAGGGTGCATCATGCATTTGCGACTGACAAGAGAACTAATTCACGCCGTGTGTTTGCTTGGTTGCCTGGTTGCACCGCCGGCCCTGGCCGGCGAACCGGCAGCGGGGCTGAGCAGCGCCGAACAGGCCGGTTATCTGGCCGACGTGCAGCGCCTGTACCTGAGTCAGGACGAGCGCCAGGCCCTGTTGCTACACAGCAATGCGCTGCTGACCAGCTACGCCCTGCGCGCTGGCTATCAGGTGGGCCAGGCGCAACGTCAGGATCTGCTCTACCAGTTGCGCCTGGGCGCGCCCGGTGAGTTGATACTGCGCGAGGAGATTCGTGGCCAAGGCAGCGACGTGGCCGTGCGCAACCAGCGCATTGCGCTGTTCGGCGTCGATCCGTTTATCCGTTACGACTGCCCGTCCAGTGGCATCAGCTGCGTGCTGTACAACCCGGTCGATGGCAGCCCGCTGCTGACCATCGTGCGCAATCACCAGGGTGCGGCCGAACTGGCCAAGGCGCTGAGCTTTCTGATCCGCAGGGTGCAGAAGGGCTGAGGGGCAGCGGGCACGCCATACCGTACGTCGCGGCTTTGCTCGAATGGGGCGCCGGGTGCCATCCTGATCGAAGCGCTATCGGGAGTATCGGTCCATGCCGCAGGCGTGTTGGCAACACCTCGATCACGGTGCCGATATCGGCGTGCGCGGCTATGCCGGCTCGCTGGCCGAGGCGTTCGCCCAGGCCGCACTGGCGCTGACCGCGCTGATCACCGCGCCCGAGGGGATAGTCGAACGCGAGGCGGTGAGCATCGAGTGCCGCGAAGCCGATCCGGAGTTGTTGCTGTACGACTGGCTCAACGCGGTGATCTACACCATGGCCACCCGTGGCCTGCTGTTCGGGCGCTTCCAGGTGGTCATCGAGGGCGATCGGCTGAGCGCCACCGCCTACGGCGAGCCCGTGGACCGGCCGCGGCATCGGCCGGCTGTCGAAGTCAAGGGCGCCACCCTGACCGAACTCGAGGTGCGCCGGGTCGCCCCCGACCAGTGGCTGGCACAGTGCATCGTCGACGTCTGAATGCGGAAGTGGACGACTATGGACCTGAACAAGTTCGAAACCGTGGGCGAACAGCGTTGGCGTATCCCGCCGCGGGGCGCCATGCGCGTGCCGGGCATCATCTTCGCCAGCCGCGAACTGCTTGCGGCGATGGACGACAAGGTCTACCAGCAGACCTGCAACGTCGCCGCCCTGCCCGGCATCGTCGAGGCCGCCTACGCCATGCCGGATGCCCATTGGGGCTATGGCTTCCCGATCGGCGGGGTGGCGGCGTTCGATGCCGAGGCCGGCGGGGTGGTCTCCGCCGGCGGCGTCGGCTTCGACATCTCCTGCGGTGTGCGCCTGCTGCACACCGGCCTGGTGGAACAGGACATCCGTGGCGTGCAACCGGCATTGGCCGATGCCCTGTTCCGCGATATCCCCGCCGGCGTCGGCAGCCGCGGCGCCTTGCGCCTCGGTGCGGCGGCGATGGATGCGATGCTGCGCGGCGGCGCGCGCTGGGCGGTGGAGCAAGGCTTCGGCAGCCCGCAGGACCTGGCGTTGATCGAGGAGCAGGGTTGCATGGCCGACGCCGAGCCGGGCGAGGTGTCGGCCGAGGCCAAGCGGCGCCAGCGCGACGAGATGGGCACCCTGGGCTCGGGCAACCACTACCTGGAAGTGCAGCGCGTCGTGCAGCTGTTCGACGAGCGCCTGGCGCAGGCCTTCGGCATCCGCCTGGGCGACATCAAGATCAGCATCCACTGCGGGTCGCGCGGCCTCGGCCACCAGATCGGCAGCGAATTCCTGCGGCGCATGGCGGTCGCCGCGGCCGGCTTCGGCATCGCGCTGCCCGACCGCGAGCTGGCCTGCGCGCCCATCGGCTCCGCGCTCGGCCAGCAGTACCTGGGGGCGATGCGGGCTGCGATCAACTGCGCATTGGCCAACCGGCAGATCATTACCAACCTGGCCCGCGAGACCTTCGCCCGCCTGCTGCCCCAGGCGCGCTTGAGCCTGCTGTTCGACGTTTCGCACAACACCTGCAAGCGCGAGACGCACAGCCTCGATGGCCGCCCGCGCGAGCTCTACGTGCACCGCAAGGGCGCCACGCGGGCCTTCGGGCCGGGGCATCCACAGCTACCGCCGGCCTACCGTGCGGTCGGCCAGCCGGTGCTGATCGGTGGCACCATGGGCACCGCCTCCTACGTGCTGGCCGGCACCGCCACCGGCATGGGCCTGGCCTTCGGCAGCGCCTGCCATGGTGCCGGGCGGGCCATGAGCCGACACCAGGCCAGCCGCCTGTGGAGCGGCGAACGCCTGCGCGACGAACTGGCCGCGCGCGGCGTGCTGATCCGCAGCCCGTCCTGGCGCGGTGTCGCGGAAGAGGCGCCGGGCGCCTACAAGGACGTCGATGCGGTGGCCCTGGCCGCGGAGCTGGCCGGCCTGGCGCGGCGGGTCGCGCGCCTGGAGCCGCTGGTCTGCATCAAGGGCTAGGTCGGGCGATTCCCGACCCGTGGCTGACCGGGCGCTGGCGCATCTGGCTGTTCGGGGCGATGCTTGATGCAAACCTTTGCCGATCGAGGGGAGTGCGCAAGATGCTGAATGTCAATCCCGATACCGTCTGTCGCCTGATCGCCTTGGCCCGCGTGTTCCATGCCAAGGAGGCGGTCTCCATCCCCCAGGAACCCACCAGCCCGAGCGATGACTGGGCGCTGCAGGTGCTCGCCGACCACGCGGACGACGAGGTATTCCTGGAGTTCAAGTCGATCGTCGACGACCTCGAGCCCGACCAGCAGCAGGAGGTGGTGGCGCTGCTCTGGCTGGGCCGCGGTGATGCGGCGCAGGAAGATTGGGGGGAACTGCTCGAACAGGCCGCTGACGACTGGAACGAACGCACGGCCGAGTACCTGATCGCCCATCCCTACTTGGCCGATCACCTGCAGGAAGGCCTGGATATATTCGGCTACACCTGCGAATAAGGGCACCGGCGTTCCGACGCTGCGTCGGCGGCATTGCAGATGATCCACTTGGAGGAAGCGCCATGGCGACTTACATCATTCTCAGTCAGGCGGCGGCCGGCACCTTCGCCTCGCCGCAGGAGTTCAAGCAGATGGCCGACGATGTGTCGGAGCGGATCAAGCGCGAATGCCCGGATGTGATCTGGGGCCAGAGTTACGCCACCATGGGCCGCTTCGACGTCATCGACATCATCGAGTCGGACGACCCGCTGCAGGTCGAGAAGGCGGCGATGATCATCCGCGCCTACGGCAAGGCCAATACCCAGACGCTGCTGGCCACGCCCTGGCGGGAATTCCTGGCGGCGCTCTAGGGTCTGTGTTGCCGTTTCGCGGCTCGCCGCGTCTACGGCACCTGGCTCAACGCGCCTGATGCAGTAGGCGCAACAGCTGCGCCAGGCTGCGCGTGTTGAGTACGTCGGCGGGCTCCAGCCAGCCGCGGCGGGCTTGGCCAATGCCGTACTCGAGCAGGTCGAAGTCGCTGCTGCGATGGGCGTCGGAGGCGATGCTCACGAGCACGCCTTGTGCCTTGGCCAGCCGGCAATAGTGGTCGTTCAGGTCGAGGCGTTGCGGCTGCGCATTCGACTCGAGGAAACAGCCGCGCTGTCGCGCATGCTCGATGATCGCCTCGATATCGAGCGGGTAGCCTTCGCGTTCCTGCAGCAGGCGTCCGGTCGGGTGGGCGAGGATCGTGAAGTAGCGCGAATCCATGGCGCGCTGGATGCGTTGTGTCTGCTGCTGTACGGGCAGGTTGAAGTGACTGTGCACGGCGCCGACGACGATATCCAGGCGTGCCAGCAGGGTATCCGGCATGTCCAGCGTGCCGTCGGCGAGGATATCGACCTCGATGCCCTTGAGCAGCGTCAGGCTCTGCAGTTCGTCGTTGAGCCGGTCGATCTCATCCAGTTGGCGCAGCAGGCGATCGGCGTCCAGGCCGTGGGCGATGCTCAGGCGCCGCGAGTGTTCGGTGATAGCCAGGTATTGCCAACCGCGTTGCTGGGCGGCCATGGCCATTTCGCGCAGGCTGTTGTTGCCGTCACTGGCGCGGGTATGGCAATGCAGGTCGCCGCGCAAATCGTCGAGTTCGATCAGCCTGGGCAGCTTGCCGTGCTCGGCGGCGGCGATCTCGCCAGTATCCTCGCGCAGTTCGGGGGGGATCCAGGGCAGGCCCAGGGCCTGGTAGATGTCCGCTTCTTGGTGCCCGGCCAGCTGCTTGGCGTTGCGGTACAGCCCGTATTCGTTGAGCTTGCAGCCTTGCGCCCGCGCCCGACGGCGCAGGGCGATGCCGTGGGCCTTGCTGCCGGTGAAGTACTGCAGGGCCGCGCCAAAGCTGGCGGCGGCGACGATCCGCAGGTCAACCTGCATGCCGCCATACAGGCGCAGGCTGGCGCGGGTCGGTCCGGCGGCCATGACTCTTTCGATAGCGGGGTAGCGCAGCGCGCTGGCCATGACCCGGCTGTCTTGTGGGTCTGCCTGCAGCAGAATATCCAGGTCGCCGACGGTGTCGCGGCGGCGCCGGTAGCTGCCGGCGATGACGGCGACCTCGACCTTGGCCAGGCCGCGCAAATAGTCCAGCAGTGGTTCGGCCTGGGCGGCGGCCTGCGGCAACAGATAACGTCGCTCGGCGCTGGCCTTGGCGCCAATGGCGTGTTGTAAGCGCTCGATCAGGCGCGCGCCGAAGCCGGTCAACTGCCGCACCTGGCCGCCAGCCAGGGCCTGCCGCAGGCTTGGCAACGAGTCGACGCCCAGTTCCTGATACAGCTGCCGCACCCGCTTGGGGCCAATGCCAGGCAGGTGCAGCAATTCGCTCAGCCCCGCCGGGACTTCGCGCTGCAGGCGTTGCAGCAAAGCGCAGTCGCCCGTGCGGACGATTTCGTCGATTTTCTCCGACAGGTCGTGACCGATGCCCGGCAGCTTGGGCAGCGCGATGCCGCTGGTGATCCGCTCGGCGAACGACAGCTCCTGGCTGCGCACCGTGCGCGCGGCATTGCGGTAGGCACGTATGCGAAACGGGTTGGCGGCCTCCAGCTCCAGCAGGTCGGCGATCTCCTCGAAGACCTGCGCGATGCGCTGGTTGTCGACCGCCGCGGCAGGCGGCCGGGCAGTGGCGGTGCTAGACGGCGAGGCCGGCGGGTGGCGAGGCATGCTCTGGTTCCCTTGACGCAGGCGGCGCTATTACGGCTGCTGATCGGCTTCCAGCCGTCCCTGGTAGGTCGCCAGTCGAGCCAGGTCGCGCAGGCCGTCGGCCAGTACGCCGAGCAGGTCGTCGGCGGCAATGATGCCGACCAACACGCCCCGTTCATCGACCACCGGCAGGCGGCGCACGCCGCCGCGGCGCATCTTGGCGATGACGTCGAAGACATCCTCCTGTTCTTGTACCGTGATCAGCTCGCGCCGCTGGAAGTCGCCGACGGCCATGCGGCTCAGATCGCTCTCGTCGTTGGCGACCAGATCGAGCACGATATCGCGGTCGGTGATGATGCCCACCGGTACGAAGTTACCGTCGTCCGTGGGCTCGACCAGCACCAGGTCGCCGACATGGTAGTCGCGCATCAGCCGCGCGGCGACGGCAACCGAGTCGGTGGGGGATGCCGCGACTATTTCGCGACAGCAGTATTCGCCAATGGCCATGATTTCACCTCTGTGCACGCGTGCATGCACCTGTTGATGGAGTTATCGCAGGTGCGATACGTTCACGATGGGCGCAAGCCTGGCCGGGGTTTTTGATCTGCATCAGCTTGAGGTGGATCGGATTGACCACAACCGGCCTCGGCGGATGGATGGGAGAGGAGGAGGGCGGCGAAACTACGCGGCAAGCGTCGAACGCCATCGTCAGCGCGCGGCGCCACGTGGCGGGCGCTATGGCGAAAGTCGCCGCTAACCCAGCGTTTGCGCGCACCAGGTAACGGGTACATAGCCAAAAAAAAACCCCGCCAAACAGGGCGGGGTTGAGGGACGAGCGTGGCGTGCTCGAAAGTTGAAGCCTGGGATTACAGCAGCATGGTGCGAATATCTGCCAGCACATCGCCGAGGCGCTTGGTAAAGCGTGCGGCAGCAGCACCGTTGATCACCCGGTGGTCGTAGGACAGCGACAGCGGCAGCATCAGCTTGGGCTGGAACGCCTTGCCGTCCCAGACCGGCTGGATGGTCGCCTTGCTGACGCCGAGAATTGCCACTTCCGGCGCGTTGACGATCGGCGTGAAGCCGGTGCCGCCAATATGGCCGAGGCTGGAGATGGTGAAGCAGGCACCCTGCATGTCATCGGCGGAGAGCTTCTTGGTCCGCGCTTTTTCCGCCAGTACGGCGGCTTCGGCGGCCAGCTGCAGCAGGCTCTTCTGGTCGACGTTCTTGATCACCGGGACCAGCAGACCATCCGGGGTGTCCACGGCGAAGCCGATGTTCACGTATTTCTTGCGGATGATCGCCTTGCCGCTCGGCGCCAGCGAACTGTTGAAGTCCGGCAGTTCCCTGAGCAGGAAGGCGCAGGCCTTGAGCAGCAGCGGCAGCACGGTGAGCTTGACCCCGGCTTTCTCGGCCACGGCTTTCTGCGCGACGCGGAAGGCTTCCAGCTCGGTGATGTCGGCCGAGTCGAACTGGGTCACGTGCGGCACGTTGAGCCAGCTGCGGTGCAGGTTGGCGGCGCCGACCTGCATCAGGCGGGTCATGGCCACTTCTTCGATTTCACCGAACTTGCTGAAGTCCACCACCGGGATCGGCGGGATGCCCGCACCTCCGGTGGCGCCGCCGGTTGCATCCGCGGGCGCTTCCTTGGCCTTCTGCAGCATCGCCTTGACATGCACCTGCACGTCTTCCTTGAGAATCCGGCCTTTCGGGCCGCTGCCAGGTACGGCCGACAGCTCCACGCCGAAGTCGCGGGCCAGCTGGCGCACGGCCGGGCCGGCATGCACCTTGTCGCCGCTGACGACTGCAGGCGCGGCTGCCGCACTGGCGGCAGCGGCCGACAGCTTGGCGATGGCGTTGACCTCGGCGGCGATTGCAGGGTCGGCGCCGGCCGGGACTCTGTGCACCTCGGCCGTTTGCGCTGGCGCTGCAGCCGGTGCTGGGGCCGCTGCGGCCCCGGCGACTTTCAGCTTGAGGATCAGGTCGCCGGTGCCGACCTCGGCTTCCAGCTTGACCTCGACGCTTTCCACCACGCCGGCAACCGGCGAGGGGATTTCCATGCTGGCCTTGTCCGATTCCAGGGTGATCAGCGACTGCTCGGCTTCAACCCTGTCGCCGGCCTTGACCAGCACTTCGATGACCTTGGCCTTGCCGGCCGAACCGATGTCCGGCACATGGATGTCCTGCACGGACGATGCGGCTGCCGCTGCTGGTGCCGCTGCGGCAGGCGCCGCAGCCTTGGGCGCTTCAGCAGGTGCGGGCGCTGCGGCGACTGGCGCCGGAGCGGCTGCGCTGGCGCCTTCGACTTCCAGTTCGAGCAGTTCGTCGCCTTCTTTCAGGCGGTCGCCCAGCTTGACTTTCAGGCTCTTGATCACTCCGGCTTTCGGCGCCGGGATTTCCATGCTGGCCTTGTCCGACTCGAGGGTCAGCAGGCTCTGGTCGGCTTCGATGCGATCGCCGACCTTGACGAACAGCTCGATGACTTCGCCTTCACCACTGCCGATATCGGGTACGCGGATTAATTCGCTCACAGTGCGTCTCCTTAGCAGTCCAGTGGGTTGAGTTTTTCCGGGTTGATGCCGAACTTGGCGATGGCTTCGGCCACCACTTTGGGTTCGATATCACCGCGGTCGGCGAGGGCTTCGAGGGCGGCCAGGACCACCCAGTTGCGATCCACTTCGAAGAAGTGACGCAGTTTCTTGCGGCTGTCGCTGCGGCCGAAACCGTCGGTGCCCAGCACCTTGTATTCCTTGCTCGGCACCCATTGGCGAATCTGGTCGGCAAACAGCTTCATGTAGTCGGTGCTGGCGATGACCGGGCCTTGGCGGCCCGCCAGGCACTGCTCGACATACGACTGCTTGGGCTTCTGCTCGGGATGCAGGCGGTTGTTGCGTTCCACCGCCAGGCCATCGCGGCGCAGTTCGTTGAAGCTGGTGACGCTCCACACATCGGCGCCGACGTTGAACTCTTCACGGAGGATCTTCGCCGCCTCGCGCACTTCGCGCAGGATGGTGCCGGAGCCGAGCAGCTGCACGTGATGGGCGGCTTCCTTCTTGTCCTCTTCGAGCAGGTACATGCCCTTGACGATGCCTGCCTCGACACCTTCAGGCATGGCCGGCTGCTGATACGCCTCGTTCATCACGGTGATGTAGTAGAAGACGTTCTGCTGCTCTTCGATCATCTGCCGCGTGCCTTCGCGGATGATCACCGCCAGCTCGTAGCCGTAGGTCGGGTCGAACGTGCGGCAGTTGGGAATGGTCGAGGCCATGATGTGGCTGTGACCGTCTTCGTGCTGCAGGCCTTCGCCGTTGAGCGTGGTGCGCCCGGCGGTGCCGCCGATCAGGAAGCCGCGGGTGCGGCTGTCGCCGGCCGCCCAGGCCAGGTCGCCGATACGCTGGAAACCGAACATCGAATAGAAGATATAGAACGGCAGCATCGGCTGGTTGTGGCAGCTGTAGCTGGTGCCCGCGGCGATGAAGGAGCTCATGGCGCCGGCTTCGTTGATGCCTTCCTCGAGGATCTGACCCTTCTTGTCCTCGCGGTAGAACATCACCTGATCCTTGTCCACCGGCTCATACAGCTGGCCGACCGAGGAATAGATGCCGAGCTGGCGGAACATGCCTTCCATGCCGAAGGTGCGCGCCTCGTCCGGGATGATCGGCACGATGCGCTGGCCGAGTTCCTTGTCCTTGAGCAACTGGGCGAGGACCCGCACGAAGGCCATGGTGGTGGAGATTTCACGATCGCCGGAACCGTCGAGGATGGCCTTGAGGGTGTCCAGTGGCGGGGTCGGGATGCTGAAACTGTTGGCGCGGCGCTGCGGTACGAAACCGCCGAGGGCGGCACGCCGCTCGTGCAGGTACTTGTATTCGGCGCTGCCGGGTTTCGGCTTGAAGAACGGCAGGTTCTCCAGTTCGTCGTCCTGCACCGGGATGTCGAAGCGGTCGCGGAACTGCTTGAGGCTGGCAACGTCGACTTTCTTGGTGTTGTGCGCGGTGTTCTTCGCCTCGCCCGCGCCGGTGCCATAACCCTTGATGGTCTTGGCCAGGATCACGGTCGGCTGTTCTTTGTGGTTGACCGCCTCATGGTAGGCCGCATAGACCTTGTACGGGTCGTGGCCGCCACGGTTGAGCTTCCAGATCTCGTCGTCGGAGAGGTCTTCGACCATCGCCTTGAGTTCGGGGCTGTTGAAGAAGTGCTCGCGGACGAAGGCGCCGTCCTTGGCCTTGTAGTTCTGGTACTCGCCGTCGATCACTTCGTCCATCCGCCGTTGCAGGATGCCGTCGGTGTCCTTGGCCAGCAGCGGATCCCAGAAGCGACCCCAGACCACCTTGTTGACGTTCCACTGGGCGCCACGGAACACGCCTTCGAGTTCCTGGATGATCTTGCCGTTGCCGCGCACCGGGCCGTCGAGGCGCTGCAGGTTGCAGTTGATGACGAAGATCAGGTTGTCCAGCTTCTCGCGGCCGGCCAGGGAGATGGCGCCGAGGGATTCCGGCTCGTCGCACTCGCCGTCGCCGAGGAAGCACCAGACCTTCTGCTTGCCGGCCGGGATGTAGCCACGGTCTTCCAGATACTTCATGAAGCGTGCCTGGTAGATCGCCTGGATCGGGCCCAGGCCCATGGACACGGTGGGGAACTGCCAGAAGTCCGGCATCAGCCAGGGGTGCGGATAGGACGACAGCCCCTTGCCATCGACTTCCTGGCGGAAGTTGTCGAGCTGCTCTTCGCTGATCCGGCCTTCCATGAAGGCGCGGGCGTAGACGCCCGGCGAGGCATGGCCCTGGAAGAAGATCAGGTCGCCGCCGTGCTCCTCGGTCGGGGCCTGGAAGAAGTAGTTGAAGCCGATGTCATACAGGGTCGCGGACGAGGCGAAGCTGGAGATGTGGCCGCCCAGGTCCGGGTCTTTCAGGTTGGTGCGCATCACCATGGCCAGGGCGTTCCAGCGCACCAGCGAGCGAATGCGGCGTTCCATGAACAGGTCGCCAGGCATGCGTGCTTCGTGGGTTACCGGGATGGTGTTGCGGTACGGCGTGGTGATCGCATAGGGCAACTGGGAACCACTGCGGGTGGCCAGTTCGCCCAAGCGGGTCATCAGGTAATGCGCGCGGTCTTCGCCTTCCTTGTCGAGAACAGACTCAAGGGCGTCCAGCCATTCCTGGGTTTCGACGGGATCGAGGTCTTGCATGGCTTGCTCCAGGGCGGAAAGGCTTCCAGAATCGGAGGCCAGGATTCGTGACCGGCTTTGTGGGCGGGCACGTGAATTCTTGGATATACCGGGGATAGGACCGGCTCTGTGTAGTTTTACTACATATCGACGGCGATTTCAGCCCTTTGGATACAATCTTTCGTAGCAAAACTACAATTTATTTGTCTGTTTGTTGCGCGCATCGCGTCAAGCGAGAGGGTTTCCGGCTTTGCGCGTGTCACTTGCAGTCCGCCAAAAAGGATAGACCATGAGCCTGCCCGCGTTGGCTTCTTTACCTGCCACTCTTGCTCCCCTGGCGCTGCGTGCCGAACAGTCCCTGCAGGCGGCTTTCGCCGAGTGCTCGGCGGCTGCCGCGGCCGACTTTGCCGCCTGGCCGAGCGCGCGCCGCGAGGTGCTGCGGCGCGTGGCGGCGGCCAGCGATTTCGTCGTCGAGCAAGCCCGGCGCGACCCGCAGATGCTCCTGGAGTTGGCCGCCTGCGGTGAGTTGGAGCGCGCGCTGCAGGCCGGCGAGCTGCGTGGGCAACTGGCGGCCGCGTTGCTCGATTGCGCCGACGAAGACGAACTGGGCCGGCGCCTGCGGCGTTTCCGCAATCGTCAGCAGGTGCGCATCATCTGGCGCGACATCAGTCGCCAGGCCGACCTGATCGAAACCTGTCGCGACCTTTCGGAGCTGGCCGACGCCTGCATCGATCTGGCCTATCACTGGCTCTATCCCCGGCATTGCACGCAGTTCGGCACGCCCATCGGCCGGCGTAGTGGGCAGGCCCAGCACCTGGTCGTGCTCGGCATGGGCAAGCTGGGCGCCTTTGAACTGAACCTGTCTTCGGACATCGACCTGATCTTCGGCTACCCGGAGGGCGGCGAGACCGAAGGGGTCAAGCGCCCGCTGGACAACCAGGAGTTCTTCATTCGTCTCGGCCAGCGCCTGATCAAGGCGCTGGATGCGATCACCGTCGACGGCTTCGTCTTTCGTACCGACATGCGCCTGCGCCCCTACGGCTCCTCGGGTTCGCTGGTGTTCAGCTTCAACGCGCTGGAGCAGTACTACCAGGATCAGGGCCGTGACTGGGAGCGCTATGCGATGATCAAGGCGCGGGTGGTCGGCGGCGACCCGCTGGCCGGCGCGCAGTTGCTGGAGATGCTGCGGCCCTTCGTCTATCGGCGTTACCTGGACTTTTCCGCGATCGAAGCGCTGCGCACCATGAAGCAGCTGATCCAGCAGGAGGTGCGGCGCAAGGGCATGGCCGAGAACATCAAGCTCGGTGCCGGCGGCATTCGCGAGGTGGAGTTCATCGCCCAGGCCTTCCAGTTGATTCACGGTGGGCGCGACCTGAGCCTGCAGCAGCGGCCGCTGCTGCAGGTGCTGAAAACCCTCGAGGGGCAGGGTTATCTGCCGGCCGCCGTGGTCGCCGAATTGCGCCAGGGCTACGAGTTCCTGCGTTACACCGAACATGCCCTGCAGGCGATCGGCGACCGGCAGACGCAGATGCTCCCCGACGACGAGCGGGATCGGGTGCGGGTGGCGTTCATGCTCGGCTTCGACGACTGGCCGGCGTTTCACCAGCAACTGATGCACTGGCGCGGCCGGGTCGACTGGCATTTCCGCCAGGTGATCGCCGACCCGGATGAGGATACCGAAACCGCCGCCGATGAAGTGGTCGGCGGTGAGTGGCTGCCGCTGTGGGGCGATGTGCAGGACGAGGCCGCCGCCTGCCGGCAGCTGGCCGAGGCCGGGTTCAGCGATCCGCAGTCCGCGTGGCAGCGCCTGGCCGGCTTGCGCAGCGGCAATCAGGTGCGGGCCATGCAGCGTCTCGGCCGTGAGCGCCTGGATGCCTTCATGCCCAGGTTGCTGGCGCAGGCGGTGGAGCATGACAACCCCGATCTGGTTCTGGAGCGGGTGCTGCCGCTGATCGAGGCGGTGGCACGGCGCTCGGCCTACCTGGTGCTGCTGACGGAAAATCCCGGCGCCTTGCAGCGCCTGTTGAACCTCTGTGCCGCCAGCCCGTGGATTGCCGAGCAGATCACCCGCTTCCCTTTACTGCTCGACGAATTGCTCAACGAGGGGCGGCTGTTCAAGCCACCACTGGCGCCGGAGCTGGCCGCCGAGCTGCGTGAGCGGCTGATGCGCATTCCCGAGGATGACCTCGAGCAGCAGATGGAGGCGCTGCGCCACTTCAAGCTGGCGCACCGCCTGCGCGTGGCGGCCTCGGAGATCGCCGGCAGCCTGCCGCTGATGAAGGTCAGCGACTACCTGACCTGGCTGGCCGAGGCGATTCTCGAGCAGGTGCTGGCCCTGGCCTGGCGGCATACCGTGAGCAAATACGGGGTGCCGCAGCGTGCCGATGGCAGCCTCTGCGACCCGGACTTCATCATCGTCGGTTACGGCAAGGTCGGCGGCATCGAACTGGGTCATGGCTCGGATCTGGATCTGGTGTTCATCCACGATGGCGATTCCCAGGCCGAGACCAATGGCGCCAAGCCGATCGACGGCGCGCAGTTCTTCAATCGTCTGGGTCAGCGCATCATCCACCTGCTGACCACCCAGACCAACTCCGGCCAGCTCTACGAGGTCGACATGCGCCTGCGCCCTTCGGGCGTGTCGGGTCTGCTGGTCAGCTCGTTGGGCGCCTTCCAGCGCTATCAGGAACACGAAGCCTGGACCTGGGAGCACCAGGCCCTGGTGCGCGCCCGGGTGTTGGTCGGTTGCCCGCGGGTCGGCAAGGCGTTCGAGGCGGTGCGCGCGGCGGTGCTCGGCCGCGAGCGTGATCTCGACCGGCTGCGCGCCGAAGTCAGCGAGATGCGCGCGAAGATGCGCGACAACCTCGGCACCCGGGCCACGGCTGCCGGCACCGCGGCCAATGCCTTCGAGGCCGCGGTCTGGTTCGACCTCAAGCAGGATGCCGGTGGTATCGTCGATATTGAATTTATGGTGCAATACGCGGCCTTGGCTTGGTCGCGACACTATCCCGAGCTGTTGGAGTTCACCGATAACATCCGCATCCTGGAAGGCCTGGAACGCGTTGGCTTGCTGGCCGCCGAGGATGCCGGCCTGTTGCAGGAGGCCTACAAGGCCTACCGTGCGGCGGCCCATCGCCAGGCATTGCAGAAGCAGCCCGGGGTGGTGCATGGCGACCAGTTCCAGGAGCAAAGACGCAGCGTGCTGCGCATCTGGCGGGAGCTGGGGCTGAACTGAATCATGTAGGCTGGCCGGCGCGCGGCGCCCCGGCGACTAAGTACGAATCGAATTTGAGGAGCAGGCAACTATGTCGATGGCCGATCGTGATGGCGTGATTTGGTATGACGGCAAACTGGTGCCGTGGCGTGACGCTACCACCCATGTGCTGACCCACACCCTGCATTACGGCATGGGCGTATTCGAGGGCGTGCGCGCCTACGACACCCCGGACGGCACGGCGATCTTCCGCCTGCAGGCGCACACCGACCGGCTGTTCGACTCGGCCCAAATCATGGCCATGAAGATTCCCTTCTCCAAGGACGAAATCAACCAGGCGACCCGCGCCGCGGTGCGCGAGAACAACCTGGAAAGCGCCTACATCCGCCCGATGGTGTTCTACGGATCGGAAGCCATGGGCCTGCGCGCCACCGGCTTGAAGGTGCATGTCATCGTCGCCGCCTGGAACTGGGGCGCCTACATGGGCGACGAAGCCCTGCAGATCGGCATCAAGGTGCGCACCAGCTCCTTCACCCGCCACCACGTCAACATCTCGATGACCCGGGCCAAGGCCAACGGCAACTACATCAATTCGATGCTGGCCCTGCAGGAAGCCATCTCCGGCGGCGCCGACGAGGCCATGCTGCTGGATACCGAAGGCTATGTGGCCGAAGGCTCGGGCGAGAACATCTTCCTGGTCAAGAACGGCGTGGTCTACACCCCGGAAGTGACCTCCTGCCTCAACGGCATCACCCGCAACACCATCCTGACCCTGGCCGACGAGCTGGGCATCAAGGTGATCGAGAAGCGCATCACCCGCGACGAGGTGTACATCGCCGACGAGGCCTTCTTCACCGGCACCGCCGCCGAAGTCACGCCGATCCGCGAAGTCGATGATCGGCAGATCGGCGCCGGCCGCCGTGGCCCGGTGACCGAGAAGCTGCAAAAAGCCTATTTCGACCTGGTGGCCGGCAAGACCCGCGCCCACGCCGAATGGCGCACGCTGGTGAAGTAACCCTCAAGCCGGAAGCTTCGTCGGATGGGTCGGGCCGCGTAGGTCGGGCCGCGCAGGTTGAGCGCAGCGATAACCATCGCCCTGTTGAGGCGGATAGTTGAGTGTTGAATCTGTCCGGGAGGCGTGAGCCTCCCCGGTCGTTTCTGGAATAAGCATGAAAATACTGATCGTAGGCCCCAGCTGGGTCGGTGACATGGTGATGGCGCAGACGCTGTTTCAGTGCCTGAAGCAGCGTCATCCCGACTGCGAGATCGATGTGCTGGCGCCCGAGTGGAGCCGGCCGATTCTCGAGCGCATGCCCGAAGTCCGCCAGGCCCTGAGCTTTCCGCTCGGCCATGGCGTGTTGCAACTGGCGACCCGGCGCAAGCTCGGCAAATCCCTGGCGGGCCAGTACGACCAGGCCATCCTGCTGCCCAATTCGCTGAAGTCGGCGCTGGTGCCGTTCTTCGCCGGGATCGCCAAGCGCACCGGCTGGAAGGGCGAGATGCGCTACGGCCTGCTCAACGATGTGCGCGTGCTGGATAAAGAGCGTTATCCGCTGATGATCGAACGCTTCATGGCGCTGGCATTCGAACCTGGCGTCGATTTGCCGAAACCTTATCCGCGGCCGTCCCTGCACATCGACGCAGGCAGTCGCGCGGCGGCGCTGGCCAAGTTCGGCCTGAGCTTGGACCGGCCGGTGCTGGCGCTCTGTCCCGGCGCCGAGTTCGGCGAGGCCAAACGCTGGCCGAGCGAGCATTACGCCCAGGTCGCCGAGGCGAAGGTCCGCGCCGGCTGGCAGGTCTGGCTGTTCGGCTCGAAGAACGATCATCCGGTGGGTGAAGAAATCCGCCTGCGGCTGATTCCCGGACTGCGCGAAGAGGCGGTCAACCTGGCCGGTGAAACCAGCCTGGCCGAGGCCATCGACCTGCTGTCCTGCGCGGGCGCCGTGGTCTCCAACGACTCGGGCCTGATGCATGTGGCCGCCGCGCTCAATCGCCCACTGGTGGCGATCTACGGCTCGACGTCGCCGCAGTTCACCCCGCCGCTGGCCGAGCAGGTGGAGATCGTCCGCCTGGGTATCGAGTGCAGCCCCTGCTTCGAGCGCACCTGTCGCTACGGCCACTACAACTGCCTGCGCGAGTTGGCACCGCGGCCGGTGCTGCAGGCGCTGGATCGCCTGGTGGCCGATCCGATCGAGCCGGTCGAGGTCGAATAGTGCGGGTTCTGTTGATCAAGACGTCCTCGCTCGGCGATGTCATCCATACCTTGCCGGCCCTTACCGACGCGGCCAACGCGATTCCCGGTATCCAGTTCGACTGGGTGGTGGAAGAGGGCTTCGCCGAGATTCCCGCCTGGCACCCCGCCGTGGCCCAGGTGATTCCAGTGGCGCTACGGCGTTGGCGCAAGCACCTCTGGCAGACCCTGAAAAATGGCGAGTGGCGCCGCTTCAAGGCGCGTCTGGGGGAAACCCGTTACGACCTGGTGATCGATGCCCAGGGTTTGCTGAAGAGTGCCTGGCTGACCCGTTACGTCAAGGCGCCGGTGGCTGGTCTGGGGCCGGACTCCGCGCGCGAGCCGATCGCCAGCCGCTTCTATGACCGCCGCTACAGCGTGCCGCGCGAGCAGCATGCGCTGGAGCGGGTGCGCCAGTTGTTCGCCCAGGCGCTGGGCTATCCGCTGCCGGCGGGCATCGGCGACTACGGCCTGAATCGTGCGCGCCTGGCCGGTGCGGTGGAGCAGCCGTATCTGCTGTTCCTGCACGGTACCACCTGGCCGAGCAAGCATTGGCCGGAAGCCTGCTGGCGCGAACTGGCCGAACGCATGAGCGCGCTCGGCTGGGCGGTGCGCCTGCCGTGGGGCAACGAGGTGGAGAAGGCGCGCGCCGAGCGCATCGTCGCCGGCCTGGACAATGCCGCGTTGCTGCCCAGGTTGAACCTGGCCGGCGTGGCCAAGGCGATCGCCGGCGCCAGCGCCTGCGTGGCGGTCGATACCGGCCTCGGTCATCTGGCCGCGGCCCTGGATGTGCCGACCATCTCGCTCTACGGGCCGACCTTGCCGGGGCGGGTGGGCGCCTATGGCCGTTCCCAGGTTCACCTGTGCGCCACGGGCCCGGGTGCCGGTTCGGGCGACCGCCACAAGCCCTGCTTCGAGACGCTGTTGCCGGAGCGGGTGGTCGGCGAGTTGCAGGCGTTGCTGCTGGCCGAGGCCGTCGTCTGATGCGGGTGCCGAGCATTTTCCCCGGGTTGCAGCCGGGCTACGCGATTGAAGGGCACGCCTGATGCAACTGGCTTTTATCCTCTACAAGTATTTTCCCTACGGCGGCTTGCAGCGCGATTTCCTGCGCATCGCCCTGGAGTGCCAGCAGCGCGGCCATGGCATTCGCGTGTATACGCCGATCTGGGAAGGCGAGGTGCCCGAGGGTTTCGAGGTGGTGGTGGTGCCGGTCAAGGCGCTGTTCAACCACAAGCGCAACGAGAAGCTCACGGCCTGGGTCGAGGCCGACCTGGCCAGGCGTCCAGTCGACCGGGTGATCGGCTTCAACAAGATGCCGGGGCTGGATGTGTATTACGCCGCCGACGGTTGTTTCGAGGACAAGGCGCAGACCCTGCGCAACCCGATTTACCGCAAGTGGGGCCGTTACAAGCATTTCGCCGACTACGAGCGGGCGGTGTTCGCCCCGGACGCCAAGACCGAGATCCTGATGATCTCCGAGGTGCAGCAGCCGCTGTTCGTCAAGCATTACCACACCCCGCGGCAGCGCTTTCACCTGCTGCCGCCGGGCATCGCCCAGGACCGCCGCGCGCCGGCCAATGCCGGCGAGATTCGCGCCGAGTTCCGCCGCGAATTCGGCCTGGCGGATGACCAGCTGCTGCTGGTGCAGATCGGTTCCGGGTTCAAGACCAAGGGCCTGGATCGCAGCCTGAAAGCCGTCGCCGCCCTGCCGCGCGAGCTGCGCCAGCGCACCCGGCTGATCGTCATCGGCCAGGACGATCCGCGTAGCTTTCAGCTGCAGGCCAAGGCGCTGGGGATTGCCGAACAGGTGCAGATCCTCAAGGGCCGCAGCGATATCCCGCGTTTCCTGCTCGGCGCCGACCTGCTGATCCATCCGGCCTACAACGAGAACACCGGCACCGTGCTGCTCGAGGCGCTGGTCGCCGGCCTGCCGGTACTGGTGACCGATGTCTGCGGTTATGCCCATTACATCCGCGATGCGGATGCCGGGCGGGTGCTGCCGAGTCCCTTCGAACAGGAGCGGCTCAATCACACCCTGGCCGACATGCTGGCCGACGATCAGCGCCGTGCCTTCTGGGGGCGTAACGGCCTGGCCTATGCCGACTGTGCCGACCTCTATTCCATGCCGCAGAAGGCGGCCGATGTGATCCTGGCGGAGCGCCCATGAACTTCTTGTGTAGGGTGCGCTGTGCGCACCACAAGGCTGGCATCGCCGCTTCACTGGTGCGCATGGCGCACCCTACGGATGTAGGCACCCGCCAGCAAGGGTGGCAAACATGCGCCTGATCCTCGCCGAACCCTTTAAAAGTCTGTGGGCCGGCAAGGACCCCTTTGCCGAAGTGGAGGCCTTGCAGGGCCAGGTCTACCGCGAGCTGGAGGGCCGCCGCACCCTGCGCACCGAAGTGGCCGGGCGCGGCTATTTCGTCAAGATCCATCGCGGCATCGGCTGGCGCGAGATCGCCAAGAACCTGCTGACCGTCAAGTGGCCGGTGCTCGGTGCGGGTCAGGAGTGGCGGGCGATCCAGCGCTTGCAGGAAGTCGGCGTGGCGACCATGACTGCGGTGGCCTATGGCGAACGCGGCAGCAATCCGGCGCAGCAGCATTCCTTCATCGTCACCGAGGAGCTGGCGCCCACCGTCAGCCTGGAAGACTTCAGCCTCGACTGGCCGCAGAACCCACCCGCGCCTGCGCTCAAGCGCGCGCTGATCGCCGAAGTGGCGCAGATGACCGGCCGTATGCACCGCGCCGGGGTCAATCATCGCGACTGCTATATCTGCCACTTCCTGCTGCACACCGACAAGCCGGTCAGCGCGAGCGATTTGCGCCTGTCGCTGATCGACCTGCACCGCGCGCAGATCCACGCCAGCTTGCCGCTGCGCTGGCGCAACAAGGACCTGGCGGGCCTGTACTTCTCGGCCCTGAATATCGGCCTGACCCGGCGCGACAAGCTGCGCTTTCTGCGCAGTTATTTTGCCGAGTTGAAGGGCCAGCAGTCGCTGCGGCAGATCCTGCACGACGAGGCGCAGTCGCTGGCCTGGTTGCAACGCAAGGCGGACAAGCTGCTGGCCCGCTATGCGCGCAAATATGCCCCGGGTGCCGGTCATGAGTGAGTGGCGGCTGAGCGAGCAGGCGTCGTCGCGGGTGGCGGCGGCCTTTGCCGATCTGGATGCGGTGTTCGCCCTGCAAGGCGAGTGCATCACCCGCGACCCGCTGTCCGAGGTGTTGCGCGTCGAGTACGAGGGCGTGCGCTACTACGTCAAGCGCTATCACGGCGCAGGCAAGGGCTTGCGCCGCTTTATCGGGCGGCCGCGGGTCAAGGCCGAGTGGCAGAACCTCAAGTATTTTGCCAAGTGGGGCATCGCCACGGCGCCCATCGTCGCCTACGGGCTGGAGCGCAAGGCCGGCGCCTTCGTTCGCGGCGCGCTGATTACCCGCGAGCTGGTCGCCACCGAGGACCTGGCGCAGTTGGCGCAACGCGATGCGGCCTGCCTGCGCGACCGCACCTGGGTTATGCGGGTCAGTCAGCAGCTGGCCGCGGCGACCCGAACCCTGCATGACCATCACTTCACCCATAACGACCTGAAGTGGCGCAACTTGCTGGTCAACGATCAGGCCGAGCTGTTTCTCATCGACTGCCCGACCGGCGCCTTCTGGTGGGGGCCGTTGTTGCGCTATCGCATCGTCAAGGACCTGGCCTGCCTGGACAAAGTGGCCAAGTACAAATTGTCGCGCACCCAGCGCCTGCGTTTCTATCTGCAGTACCGCGGGCGGCAGCGCCTGAATGCGGCGGACAAGCGCCGTGTGCGGCAGATCGTCCGCTATTTCGAGGGCCGCGAATGAAGGATTTTATTGCCGAGCAGGATCGTGCGCTGCTCGAGCGCCACGGCCTGGCCAGCTATGACGCGCTCTGGGCGCTCAGGCTGGAGGCGGTGGACGAACCGAACACCGAGCGCGGCGGCTGGAGCAGTGTCTATCGCCTGGACCTGGGCGAGGCCGCGTTCTACCTCAAGCGCCAGAGCAATCACCTGACCCGTCGGCTGAGCTGTCCACTGGGCGAGCCGACCTTTGCCCGCGAGTTTCGCAATATCCAGCGCTACCAGCGCCTGGGGATCCCGGCGCTGCAGGCGGCGTTTTTTGCCGAGCGGCGGGTCGCCGGCGAACGCCGGGCGATTCTGCTGACCCGCGCCCTCGATGGCTGGCAGGATCTGGAGGCGCTGCTGGAGGGCTGGCAGCAGCGCGCCGAGCGCGAGCGGGCGAGCATTCTGCGCAGTTGCGGCGCCCTGGCGCGGCGTCTGCACGACGCCGGGCAGATGCATGGCTGCTTCTACCCCAAGCATATTTTTCTCAAGCGACACGCCGACGCGTTCAGCGCGCAATTGATCGACCTGGAAAAGACCCGACCGCTGCTGTTCGGCGAGCGTGACCGGGTCAAGGACCTGGAGCCGCTGCTGCGCCGCGCCAGCCTCTGGAGCGAGAGCGAAGTGCGCCAGTTGTTGGCCGCCTATCTGGGCGCGGACGCCGATGTCGAACACTGGTGGCAACGCCTCGGCAACCGCCGGCGGGATAAGGAGGCGCGCCGATGAAACCGATGGAACAGCAACGTACGCCCTTGACCCTCGCCGAACTGCGGCGGGGCGGACGCAACCCGCAGTTGCCGCTGCGCATCGAGCTGGCGGACGCTGCCGGCTCGGCCACCCTGGTGCTGGCACAGCTGCTGCGTGTGCTGCCCGGTCAGCGCTATGTCGGCGTGGCCGAGTGGCGTGGGCGCAAGGTGCTGGCCAAGCTGCTGGTCGGCGGCAAGGCGGCACGCGCCTTCCAGCGCGAACTGCACGGCGCCCGCCTTCTCGCCGGGCAGGGCCTGCCCACGCCGCTGCTGCTGGCCGATGGCCTGCGCGAAGGCGAGGGTGGCTGGCTGCTGTTCGAGTACCTCGATAACGCGCAAAGCCTGGGGGATGCCTGGCGTGCGGTCGAGGGGCAGCCGCTGCTGTCGGATGCCCAGCAGGCTGTGCTCGCCGAGGCCCTGGCATTGGTGGCCCGGCTGCACGGTCAGGGCCTGTGGCAAGCCGACCTGCACCTGGACAACCTGTTGCGGCATGACGGCCAACTGTATGTGATCGATGGCGGTGGCGTGCGCGGCGAAACACCCGGCCAGCCGCTGTCGCGGGACAAGGTGCTGGAAAACCTCGGGGTATTCTTCGCCCAGCTGCCGGTCGAGCTGGAGTCGTTTATCGAAGAGTTGCTGGTGCATTACCTGCTGGCCAACGGCGAGCATGCCCTGCCGGTGGAGGCGTTGCTCAAGGAGGTCGGCAAGGTTCGCCGCTGGCGCCTGCGCGACTACCTGCGCAAGATCGGCCGCGACTGCAGCCTGTTCAGCGCGCGCCGCAGTGCGTCGTTCCTGCGGGTGGTGCGGCGCCAGGATGAGAGCCGCTTGGCGCCATTGCTGGCCGATCCGGATGCGGCCATCGCCGCCGGTCAAGCGCTCAAGCTCGGTGGCACCTCCACGGTGGCGCTGGTCGAGCAGGCTGGCCGCCAGCTGGTGGTCAAGCGCTACAACATCAAGGGTTTCGCCCATTGGCTCAAGCGTTTCTGGCGACCCAGCCGCGCCTGGCACAGCTGGGTGGAGGGCAATCGCCTGGATTTTCTCGGTATCGCCACGCCCAAACCCCTGGCTCTGCTGGAGCTGCGCACCCTGTGGCTGCGGCGGCGGGCCTATCTGGTTACCGAATACGCGGCCGGTGAGGATATAATCGCGCGCTTCAAACCCTGCCTGGACGCGCCGGGGGGGGCCGCTGCGCCGCCCGAGGCCGAGCTCCAGGCCCTGGATCTGCTGTTCGCGGCCCTACTGCGCGAGCGCATCAGCCATGGCGACCTTAAGGGCAGCAATCTTCTTTGGGATGAAGGGCGGCAGGACGGTCGCTGGGTTCTGATCGATCTGGATGCCATGCAGCAACACCTGAGTGGGCACAGTTTCGCCCGGGCCTATGCCCGCGACCGCGCCCGCTTTCTGCGCAACTGGCCGGCCGACTCAAGGCTGTTCAGGCTGCTCGACGAACGTTTACCGCAGGTGCCCGGCACCTGCCCTGAATAGAGGTTTTCACCTGTGGCACTGACGATTCTTGGCCTGTCCGGCGCTCTCAGTCACGATCCTTCCGCCGCCCTGTATATCGACGGCAAGTTGATCGCGGCCGCCGAGGAAGAGCGCTTCGTGCGCGACAAGCACGCGAAGAACCGCATGCCCTACGAGTCGGCCAAGTTCTGCCTGGAACAGGCCGGGATCAAGCCGAGCGACGTCGACGTGGTGGCGATTCCCTTCGCCCCCATCAGCCTGTTCGGCGAGGCGCGCTGGAAGTACGCCAAGCGCTACTGGTACGCCCCGGATCGTGCCCTGGATGCGATCCTGATGGGCAACCGCCGCTACAAGCGCTACCGCAACAAGATCGTCTGGTGCCTGGAGCAACTCGGCTTCGACCCGAAGAAGATCAAGATCGAGCCGGTCGAGCACCACCTGGCCCACGCCGCCAGCGCCTACCACTGCTCCGGTTTCAAGGAGAAGACCGCGATCCTCGGTATCGACGGCAAGGGTGAGTACGCCACCACCTTCTTCGGCTACGGCGAGAACGGCAAGATCCACAAGATCAAGGAATTCTTCGACCCGGATTCGCTCGGCGGCCTGTACGGCGCGATCACCGAATTCCTCGGCTTCGAGATGCTCGACGGCGAGTTCAAGGTCATGGGCATGGCGCCCTACGGCGACGCCAGCAAATACGATTTCTCGCGCCTGGCCAAGTTCGAGAACGGCGAACTGATCATCAACACCGAGTACGCCAACGTCATCGGCCTGCGCCGCTATAAAGAGAAGGGCAAGGGCTTCTACTTCTCGCCCAAGCTGATCGAGTGGCTGGGGCCCAAGCGGGTCGGCGATATTGCCGACGACCCCTACATCCACTATGCCGCCAGCATGCAGGCGCTGTTCGAGAAGCTGGCGCTGCAGATGATGGATCACTACCTCGGCGACATCATCAAGGAAACCGGCAAGATCGCCTTCGCCGGCGGCTGCGCGCTCAACGTCAAGCTGAACCAGAAAATCATCGCCCGCGACGAGGTCAAGGAGCTGTTCGTCCAGCCGGCCTCCGGCGACGCTGGCACCGCGGTCGGCGCGGCGGCCTATGTGTCACATGCCCGCGGCGTGCCGGTGGAGAAGATGGAGCATGTCTACCTCGGCCCGTCCTTCTCCAACGAAGACGTGATCGCCGCCTGCGCCAAACACCCGAGCAAGCCTGCGTTCAAGCAGATCGACAACATGCCGCAGCGCATCGCCGAGATCATGGTCGCGGGCAACCCGGTGGCCTGGTTCCAGGGGCGCATGGAGTTCGGTCCGCGCGCCCTCGGCGGCCGCTCGATCGTTGGTTGTCCGAGCATTCCCGGGGTGGCCAACCGGATCAACGAGCAGATCAAGTTCCGCGAGCGCTGGCGCCCCTTCTGCCCGTCGATGCTCGACACCGTCGGCCCGCAGATGCTCAAGGTCGATCACCCGAGCCCGTTCATGACCTTCACCTTCGAAGTCAACGAAGAGTGGAAGACCCGTGTCGGCGAAGTGGTCCACGAAGACGGCACCTCGCGCGCCCAGGTGCTCAAGCGCGAATACAACCCGCGCTACTACGACATGATGCTCGAGCTGGAAAAACTCACCGGCAACGGCGTGTCGCTGAACACCTCGCTCAATCGCCGCGGCGAACCGATGATCTGCTCGCCCACCGACGCGCTGAACATGTTCTACGGCTCGGATCTGCAGTACCTGATCATGGAAGATATCCTGGTGGTGAAGGACGGCATGGATTGGTATGACAATGTTGGCTAAGCCGCTGATCAGTGTGGTAATCCCCGCCTACAACTACGCACCCATCTTGGCGCGTGCAGTGGACTCTGTCCTTGCGCAACTTGATAGCCAGTGCGAGCTGATTGTGATTAATGACGGCTCGACCGACGCTACGCCTGCCGTTCTGGAAGATTTGCTGCAGCGTCATCCGCAGCAGTTTCGGGTCGTGAACAAGGCAAATGGCGGGCTGGCGTCCGTGCGCAACAGAGGGATCCGCGAGGCGCAAGGGGATTACCTGGTGTTTCTTGATGCCGATGACGAGATGGCGCCCGGAGCGTTGGTGCTATTGCAAGAGCACATTACCCAGCAGCCGTCGACGCGTATGGTTATCGGCGGACATATCAGTGTCTCGCCAGAGGGCAAGCGTCGCGAGCACCAGCCGGGGACTCTTTCCGAGTCGCCCCTTGAGCGCTTGCGTGCCTATCTGTTGGATAAGCGCCTGACCCTGTCCAATGGCGCCTGTGCCATGCACCGCGAGGTGTTCGCGCGTGGTGACTATCCCGAGGCGTTCCGCAGCGCCGAGGATATTCCGGTATTTGCCCAGGCCCTGGCCAATTACCCCTGCACCCTGCTGGAGCAGCCACTGGCGCTGATCCACAAGCATGACGACAGCCTGCGTCACCAGTTCAGCCATGCCAAGGCCGGTGGCCTGGCGCTGGTCGACGAAGTGTTCGCCCCGCAACGGCTGGGCGTTCAGTTCCAGGCGCTCAAACCCGAGTTCTATGTACAGCGCTGCCTGTCGTTGTTCCGCAGCGCCTACCTGGCCGGCGATGTGGCGGCGGCCAAGTCTTACTTCACTGCGGCGGTGAAGGCGGATTGGCGGGTACTGTTCAAGGGTTCCTATGCACGCAAGGCCGTGCGCCTGTGGTTGGGGCTGAGAGCATGAAGCGCAAGATCAAGGTTTTGCAGTTGCAGAACCGTTACAACGTCAATGCCTCCGATTTGGCCGAGCAGGTCATCCAGGGCTTGCCCGCCGAACATTTCGAGGTGACCACGGCGTTCCTGCGGGGGCGGCCCGGTCCGGGGGAGCCGGAGAGCCGGGCGGCACGCTCGATCTATTTCGGCTTCAGCCAGGCGGACCTCAAGGGTCTGCGCCTGCGGGCGTTGTGGCGCCTGTTTCGACTGTGTCGCGAACAGCGTTACGACGTGGTGATCGCCCATCGCTTCAAACCGATGAATATGCTGATGTTGCTCAACCTGTGGCTGCGCATTCCGGCCTGTATTGGTGTGCAGCACGGTATCGGTGATTTCGATCGCGGCTACCGGCGCTGGGAAGCACGTCGGCTGTTGACTGCCAATTGGCGGGTGGTCGGTGTGTCACGGGCGGTCCGCGATTACCTGGTGGGCTGCGGGGCGGGTTTCGATGCCAGCAATACCGTGCAGATCAACAATGCCATCGATATCGACCGTGCCGAACGCCTGCAACATCCGCGCGAGCAGGCGCGCAGCTTGCTGGGGCTGGCGCAGGAGCCCTTCATCTTCGGCGCCATTGGCCGGCTGGTGCCGGTGAAGGGGCATATCCACCTGATCGAGGCCTTCGCTCAGGTACAGTCCATTTACCCGCAGGCCCAGCTGGCGATCATCGGCGAAGGGCGCATGCGCGCAGAACTCGAAGCCGCAATCGTCCGCTTTGGCCTGGAAGGCAAAGCGCACCTGCTGGGTGCCCGTGAGGATGCCCTGCAGTACGTCCGCGCCTTCGACGCATTCGTCATGCCGTCGCTGAGCGAGGGGCTGCCGCTGGCCTTGCTCGAGGGCATGAGCGGCCATTTGCCGGTGATTGGGTCGGATATCCCCAGTTTGCGGTCGATACTCGAGGATTGCGGTGGGCGGATATTTCCGGTCGGTGATGCCGCGGCCCTGGCCACGCAGTTGGGCGCGGTGCTGAAGCTGGATGTCGAGCAACGCCTTGCCGAAGGCGAGCGGGCCTACCGCTACCTGCGTGGTGCGCATGCAATCGAGGATTTTCGCCGGCAGTACCTGCGCTTGATCGAACAATCACTAGCCGCGGAGCGAACATCTTTATGAGTGATATTCAGGACGCCGAGCTGCCGCTGGTGACGGTGATTATTTCGTCCTACAACCACGGCAAATACGTCGAGCAAAGTATTAACAGCGTGCTGACGCAATCGTACCCACGTGTTGAGCTATTGGTCATCGATGATGGTTCGCAGGACGACAGTGTCGAGCGCATTCAGCGCCTGCAGGCGATACACGGCTTCGATTTTCGGGTGCAGGCCAACCAGGGCCTGTCGCGCACCTTGAATGGCGCCATTGCCCGGGCTTCCGGCAGTCTGATCGCCCCCTTCGGATCCGATGACGTCATGTGTCCCGAGCGTCTGGCAGTACAGGTTGCGCATCTGCGTGACAAGCCGGAAGTGGGTATCTGTGGCGGCAATATCGAGAAAATCGACGAAACCGGTCGGCCGCTTCCCAAGCAGCGCATGAAGTCGGCCCGACGCCTGGGCTTCAACGATATCTTCCTCGGGCGCCAGCCCGGTGCTCCGGCGCCCACCATGCTGTTTCGCCGGGAAGCGCTGGAGGCCGTGGGGGGCTTCGATCCGGAGATCAGGCTGGAAGACTTGCTGATCAAGCTGAAGATCACCCGCGCGGGCTATGTTATCGATGTGCTGGATACGGTATTGGCCCAATATCGTACGCATGGGCATAACACCTATAAGAACTATCGATTCATGATCGATAACGTGTTGAAGACCTATGCGCAATTCAGCGACGACCCGGCTTATCCCGAAGTCTGTGCACGCTTTATCAACTCCATGCTGCTCAAGTGTGCGCGTAACGATAAAGAGCTTGCCCGCGAGTTGCTGGGGCGGTTGCCTTGGCGATTCTGGAATCGCAAGACGCTGCGTGCTCTCTGGCGTTGGCTATTGCGCTGAACGCCGGCGCGCGTAATCGAGAAAGGCAGAGATGTCCTGTGAGCAGAGCAGATGTGCAATGCCCCGCACTTCTGCTTCCGGCCAGTCCCACCAGGTCGTTTCGAGCAGCGCCAGGCGTTGCTCTTCCGCAAAGCGCCAGCGCACCTGTTGTGCGGGGTTGCCGGCGATTACGGCGTAAGGCGCTACATCGCGAGTGACCACACTACCGTTGGCGATGACTGCACCATGGCCAATAGTGACGCCAGACAGGATTATGCTGTTTGAGCAGATCCAGACATCACTGCCGATGACGACGTCGCCACGTGTACCGCCGTAGTCCACGATGTGCACAGCCTCCTCGATAAACGCCGGGAATGGAAAGCAGCTGACCCAGTCGGTGCGGTGATGCCCGCCCAGGTAGATCTGTACATTGCCGGCTAGCGAGCTGTAAGCGCCGATCTTCAGCGTCGCGCCTTCGTTCCAGTCGTGTACCTGCGGCATCCCGTAGGTGCCGGTGCCAATGCTGTACTGGGGGTAGCGCTGGCGGAATTTCGCCTGGGCCCTGAGCAGTTTCGGCAGTTTTGCCGGTTTGCGTCCAAGCAGCCGCTGCAGGCGCTCCAGTAGCCTGTTCATAGCCTGTCTCCACCGGGGCGCAGGTTATGCAGATCCTTGGCGAGGCGTTCCGCACTCTTGTTTCCACACTGCTGGCTGTAGCCGCGCAGCAGGGCTATATGGTGCTCCTGTGCCAGCCAAGCGCTGTCTTCTGTGTAACGCAGCATATGCTGCAGGTTGCGTTTGCGCTTCCAGCGTCCGAGCGGTTTGCCGGTGATCGTCATGTCGGAGAGATCAATCAGGCCAAATCTGTGGTTCGGCATGTACAGCACATTGCCCAGGTGCAGCGAGCGGAAGTACACACCAAGTTGATGCAGTTTGCCGAGGAACGAGCCGAAACGCTCAATTTCTCCGTCGCGAGCATGCGACCCGAGGGCGCGCCAGTGATCGCGCAGGGTTTGCCCAGGGAGCGGCTGATAGCGCACTCCGTTGAGTTTGTGTTGCGGAATCAGCAGGGTGTCAACGATGTTGGGGGCGATGATGCCGAGTTGCTTGAGGCGCGCGGCATTTTCGGCAAAACGTTGTGCCGGGGCAGACCACAGCGCAGAGGACAACAGCCGCTTGCGCCGGTAGAGCTTGAGAAAGTCTCCACCGACAAGGCGCGCCACCTTGAGGCCATAGCCGTCTTCTTCGATGACTTTGGCGCCCTGCAGCAGGGCCTCGAGTTCCATTGCGCTGAGGATCTTCATGGCTTGCTCTGCAGGCGCTGGCTGATGGAGAGCGCGGCGACCAGGGACAGGGGGATCCAGATCAGGAACCAATTTTCGTTGGGTCTGGATAAGAAGTTGCTGCCTTCGCTGAGGCCTGCCGCCAAGCCGTAGACGATCAAGGCAGACGCCAGTTGGAAATTGCCTGCATGGCGCTGCTGCAGGCAGCGCAGCAGGGTCACGCCATACATCAGCAGCCACAGGCTCAGGCCTACCAGGCCGAGTTCGAGCAGGACGGCCAGTTCGACATTGTGCGGGTCATTCAATGTCACACCGAGTCCCTTGATGTTGAATGCGAACTGGCTGTCGTATCCATGGCCGATCCACAGCTGCTCGCTGGCCTGACGAATGGCTTCGTTCCAGAGTTGCGGGCGGAAGGACAGACCGCGTTGCAGCAATAGATCGGGAGCCATAACCATGCAGATGCCGGCGGCCAGCGCCAGCGTCGCGATCAGGTAGAGTGCTCGGCGCCCGATCATCGGCAGCATCCACAGGCTAGTGAGGACCAGGGCCAGCAGCGGCGTGCGCGAGCCGGTGGCCAGCAGGGCTGCCAGCAGGGGCAGGGCGAGCATTATTGGCAGCCAGTCGTGGCGTTCGCTGCGGGTCAGCCAGGCGGCGATCCAGTACGTGCAGAAAAAGCCCAGCACATGAGAGGTCAGCAGCGGATTGCGCAGTGCACCGGTGCCGATCAGGCGTTCCCCGGCTGCCGGGCTTGTGAAGTAGAAGTACAGGTTGATCAGGGCGGCGAGGGCGGCGAGCATGGCGCCGATGCGCAGGGCCTTGAGCAGCAACTGCTCGTCCTTGCAGGCAATCAGTGTGCAGGCGGCGAACATCATGAACACGTACAGAGGACGTTTGGCCAGCCCGCCCAGGCCGTCATCTGCCTGGGTCCAGGAGAGGCTGAACAGCAACCAGGCGGAGAAGACCAGGAAGACCAGCACCACGGGCTCGCGAAGGATTAGCCGTAGGTTATGTGGTGCAACGATCAGGGCGAACAAGGCGGGTACGGCAATCAGGCCGTAGTAAAGCTTGGTGAACAGACTGCCATTGGCCACCCAGAACAGGCCGGTCAGCAGCACCAGATAGCCCAGCACCAGCCAATAGCGAACGATGAAGTTTTCCATGAACAATAAAGGGGGATTTGTCAGCGTTTGCGATGTCTGCACTGGACCAGGCCGGGGACTATTGAGAGTTGGGCATCTTAAAGCATCCGCCGGGAAGAGGCAGCCACTGCTGTGCTAAGCTCGGCTACCTTTTCGGCCCAGTCGAAGCGTGAGCGCATGACCGACCAGCACCCAAACGCAGCCCCGGCTTCCAGTCTAAAAATCTATTTCCGCCTCCTCGGCTATGTGAAGCCCTACATCGGCTACTTCGCGATCAGCATCATCGGCTACGTGATCTTCGCCTCGACTCAGCCGATGCTCGCCGGCATTCTCAAGTACTTCGTCGATGGCCTGTCCAATCCCGAGGCGGTGCTGTTCCCGACGGTGCCCTACCTGCGTGATCTGCAACTGCTGCAGGCGGTGCCGCTGCTGATTGTGCTGATTGCCGCCTGGCAGGGCGTCGGGGCCTATCTGGGTAACTACTTCCTGGCCAAGGTTTCGTTGGGACTGGTGCACGATCTGCGCGTTTCGTTGTTCAACAGCCTGTTGGCGCTGCCCAACCGCTATTTCGACAATCACAACTCCGGGCATCTGATCTCGCGTATCACTTTCAATGTGACCATGGTCACTGGCGCGGCGACCGATGCGATCAAGGTGGTGATTCGCGAAGGCTTGACGGTGGTGTTCCTGTTTGCCTATCTGCTCTGGATGAATTGGCAACTGACCCTGGTGATGCTGGCTATTCTGCCGCTCATTGCGCTGATGGTCGGCAGCGCGAGCAAGAAATTCCGCAAGCAAAGCAAGAAGATCCAGGTGGCCATGGGCGATGTCACCCACGTCGCCTCCGAGACCATCCAGGGCTATCGGGTAGTGCGCAGTTTTGGTGGCGAGGGTTACGAGTCCACGCGGTTTGCTGCCGCCAGTCAGGACAACACCAACAAGCAGTTGCGCATGACCAAGACCGGAGCGGTCTACACGCCCATGCTGCAACTGGTGATTTACAGTGCCATGGCGGTATTGATGTTCCTGGTGCTATTCCTGCGCGGCGATGCCACGGCGGGCGATCTGGTGGCCTACATCACCGCCGCCGGCTTGCTGCCCAAGCCGATTCGCCAGCTTTCCGAGGTCAGTGCCAATATCCAGAAAGGCCTGGCTGCCGCCGACAGCATCTTCGAGCAGCTCGACGAAGCCCCCGAGGTCGACCGCGGCACGGTCGAGCTCGATCGGGTCAGCGGTCGTCTGGAGGTGCGCAATCTGAGCTTCCAGTACCCTGGCGCCGAGAAGCCGGTGCTCAGCGATATCTCCTTCAGCGCCGAGCCCGGGCAGATGATCGCCCTGGTCGGTCGCTCCGGTAGCGGCAAGTCGACCCTGGCCAGCCTGATTCCGCGTTTCTATCACCATGAGACCGGGCAGATTCTGCTCGATGGAGTGGACGTCGAAGACTACAAGTTGCGTAACCTGCGCCGACATATCGCCCTGGTGACTCAGCAGGTCACCCTGTTCAACGACAGCGTGGCCAACAACATCGCCTATGGCGACCTGGCCGATGCGCCGCGCGAGGCCATCGAGCAGGCGGTTGAGGCGGCCTACGCCAAGGAATTCATCGACAAGCTGCCGCAGGGGCTGGATACCGAGGTCGGCGAGAATGGCGTGCTGCTCTCCGGCGGCCAGCGCCAGCGTCTGGCGATTGCCCGGGCCTTGCTCAAGGACGCGCCGATTCTGGTGCTGGACGAGGCGACTTCGGCCCTCGATACCGAATCCGAGCGGCATATCCAGGCGGCCCTGGATCGGGTGATGACGGGGCGGACCACGCTGGTCATCGCCCACCGCCTGTCGACCATCGAGAAAGCCGACCTGATTCTGGTCATGGACCAGGGGCGGATCGTCGAGCGTGGCACCCATGCCAGTCTGCTCGAGCAGAACGGTTTCTATGCGCGCCTGCATGCGCTGGGACTGGATGAAAGCGCGCCATTGGATATCGCCTGATAAACTACGCGCCCGCCACTTGAGGCCACCGGAGTTCACATGAAGTTGTCCATGCCCCGTTTCGACCAAGCCCCCGTCCTGGTGGTGGGCGATGTCATGCTCGACCGCTACTGGCATGGCGGCACCTCGCGGATTTCGCCGGAGGCGCCGGTGCCGGTGGTCAAGGTCGAGCAGATCGAAGACCGTCCGGGCGGTGCCGCCAACGTGGCGTTGAACATTGCCGCGCTGGGGGCGCCGGCGCTGCTGGTCGGTGTGACCGGCGACGACGAGGCGGCCGCCAGCCTGAGCGACCGACTGCAGGCGGTGGGGGTCAAGACCCATTTCCAGCGTATCGTCGGCCAGCCGACCATCGTCAAGCTGCGGGTCATGAGCCGGCATCAGCAACTGCTGCGCATGGACTTCGAACAGCCCTTCAATACCGATGCCGCGGCCTTGGCGGTCGAGGTCGAGGCGTTGCTCGCCGGGGTCAAGGTGCTGGTGCTGTCCGACTACGGCAAGGGCGCGCTGCAGAATCATCAGGTGCTGATCCAGGCGGCGCTGGCCAAGGGCATTGCGGTATTGGCCGACCCCAAGGGCAAGGATTTCTCGATCTACCGCGGCGTCAGCCTGATCACGCCGAATCTCAACGAGTTCGAGACCATCGTCGGTCATTGCGTCGACGAGGCCGAACTGGTGGCCAAGGGCGCACGCATGATGCGCGAGCTGGAGTTGGGCGCGCTGCTGATTACCCGCGGCGAGCACGGCATGACCCTGCTGCGCCCCGATCACCCGGCGCTGCACCTGCCGGCCCGCGCCCGTGAAGTGTTCGACGTCACCGGTGCCGGCGATACGGTGATCTCGACCCTGGCGGCCTCCCTGGCCGCTGGCGAGGAATTGCCCCAGGCCGTGGCCTTGGCCAACCTGGCGGCCGGTATCGTGGTCGGCAAGCTGGGTACCGCCGCCATCAGTGCACCGGAACTGCGCCGGGCGATCCAGCGCGAGGCCGGTTCCGAGCGCGGCGTGCTGAGTCCGGATCAGCTGTTGCTGGCCATCGAGGACGCCCGTGCCCATGGCGAGAAGATCGTCTTCACCAACGGCTGTTTCGACATCCTGCATGCCGGCCACGTGGCTTACCTGGAGCAGGCCCGGGCCCAGGGGGACCGCCTGGTGCTGGCGGTCAACGACGATGCCTCGGTCACTCGCCTGAAAGGCCCCGGTCGACCGATCAATTCGGTGGATCGGCGCATGGCCGTGCTCGCCGGCCTCGGCGCGGTGGATTGGGTGGTGAGCTTCAGCGAAGACACCCCGGAGAACTTGCTGCGCGAGGTCAAGCCGGACGTGCTGGTCAAGGGCGGCGACTACGGCATCGATCAGGTGGTCGGCGCCGACATCGTCAGCGCCTACGGTGGCGAAGTGCGGGTGCTGGGGCTGGTGGCAAACAGCTCGACCACCGCCATCGTCGAGAAGATCCGCAACAACTGATCCAGCATGCCGTTCAACCCGGTTGAGCGGCGTGCAGTTTGGCTGCTGCTGATGTGACCGGCGCTCGCGGCTTCGCCGCCGGTTTGGGGGGTGTGGCGCCGAGCTGTTGCTGGCTCAGCCAGTCTTTCCAGCGGATCCGTTCGTCGCGCACCAGCCAGCCGTCCTGCGCCGCGAAACTCTCTGCCAGCCACAGACCGCGGGTGCTGGCGGCTTTCAGCTGGCCTTTGTTGAGTGTCAGCAGTTCGGCGGTCGGCCGCCCCTGGTGCAGCGGTATCAGGTACAGGTCGGGGCGACTGCGGTCGAGGCGGGCGACCAGCTTGCCGTCCTCCAGGCGTTCGTCGACGTGGAACAGGCTGAGTTGCCTGGCCTCTTTGGGCAGCTCCAGGCGCAGGTCGTAGACCAGCTGCAACGAGGCCGTGGGCAGGTGCACATAGGCGCGCGGGCGTTCCAGCAGGGTCAGGTTGCCGCATTGCACCGGGCGCGCCGCGCCGGACAGTGGGCTGAGTTGAAAGTGCAGGGTCTCGCGGTAGTGCAAGGCACCTCGATAGGGCGAGGGCAGCCAGGTTTCGCCGAAGCGGCCACTCAGCCAGCCTTCGGGGGTTTCCAGCAGGCACTCTTCGGCAACCTCCTGGATGGCGGTGAGCAGCGGCAGGTTGAGTTCGTGGGCGGGCACGTAGCCGGAGATCAGCTTGAGCACCACGTCGCCCCGGTCCAGGCGCCGCTGGCGGACCAGAATCCAATAGTCCCGACCTTGCCAGTTCAGGGTCAGGCGCACCGAAACCCCCAGGTTGGCCAACTCCACGGCGAAGCGTTGGTTGTCGATCACCTCGATGGCACGGCGCCGGCCGAGCATTTCGCTGAAGTTCAGTGGTCGGCCCAGGCTCTGGTAGCTGATGCCGTCCGCGCTGGCCTCGACGAACAAGGGCAGGGTCTTGAAGGCGCTGGGGTCATGCTGGTTAAGCGTGCGCGACATGTCGGCTCCTACATTGCGTTGGGGGCGGCCCAGATCGGGCTGTTTGTAAGGCAGGGCCGGCGTGGTTGCAAGGGATGCCGTTGCGCGGCTGAAACCACGCCGGCCTCGATGCGCAGCGCGTTATGCCGAGTCAGGCAATATCCTGAATGACCGCCGCGGCAGTCGCGACATTATGGGCCAGGTGTTGCGCATTGATGGTGCCGACGATCGCACAGTTCACCGCCGGGTGGGCGAAAATCAGCTCGAAGCTGGCACGCACCGGGTCTTCCCCCGGGGCCAGGCAGGCATGCCCGCTGGCCAGGGCTTTCTTGATCAGGATGCCTTTGCCGTGCTGCTCGGCGTAGTCCAGTACCGGCAGCTCGCTCTGTTCATTGAGGTTGTAGGTGACCATCGCACAGTCGCCCTGTTCGAGTGCCAGCAGGCCGCCCTCGACGGTTTTGCCGGACAGGCCGAAGCCGCGAATCTTGCCTTCGCGCTTGAGCTCGGCAAGGGTTTCATAGACGCCGCTGTTGCGCAGGATGGCCAGGTCGTTGCCGTCGGAATGCACCAGCACCAGGTCGATGAAGTCGGTTTCCAGGCGCTTGAGGCTGCGTTCCACCGAGAAGCGCGTGTGGGCCGGGGAGAAGTCGAAACTGGAGTGGCCGCCCTCGAACTCTTCGCCGACCTTGCTGACGATCACCCACTGCTGGCGCTGGCCGCGCAGCAGCGGGCCGAGGCGGCTTTCGCTGCTGCCATAGGCGGGGGCGGTGTCGATCAGGTTGATCCCCAGATCATGGGCCTGGGCGAGCAACTCGATGACCGCCGCGTCGTCGGGAATAGTGAAGCCGTTGGGGTATTTCACGCCCTGGTCGCGGCCGATCTTCACCGTGCCGAGGCCCAGGGGCGAGACCAGCAGCTCGGTCGAACCGAGCGGGCGGTGCAGGTTGTGCAGGGTATGCAAGGCGTGCATTAGAACAGTTCCTCCCAGGCTGGGCGCGCTACGGCCGGACGGGGCAGGGCCGGGAGCGGCGCATGGGTGGCGGGCTGGATGCCGTCACGGTCGAGAGCCGCCAGTACGCGATCGGCGAAATCCGGGGCTAATGCCAGTTTAGTCGGCCAGCCGACCAGCAGTTGGCCTTGTTCGGCGAGAAAGGCGTTATCCGGGCGGACCAGGCCGGACTGCGCCGGTTCGGCGCGCTCGACGCGCAGGGTTGCCCAGCGTGCGCGGGAGAGGTCGACCCAGGGCAGCAGGGCGCCGATTTCCTTCTGCGCGGCCTGGATCTGCGCGGCTGCGTCGCGGGCCACGCCTTCCGCCTCGGCCAGGTCGCCGCCGAGGTACCAGACCCACTCGCCATCGGCCGCCGGATGCGTGGTGACGGTGACCCGCGGCTTCGGTCCGCCGCCGAGGCAGTGGGCGTACAGCGGTTTCAGGGTCGGCCCCTTGACCAGCACCATATGCAACGGCCGCAGTTGCTGCACGGGCTGGGTGAGGCCCAGCGCGGCGAGCAGGGCGGCGTTGCCGCGGCCGGCGCTGAGCACGATGCGCTGCGCGCGAATCTCGCGGCCGTCGACGAGCAGGCCGACCAGTTGACCCTGTTCGTGCAGCGGTGCGATGGACTCGGCGGCCAGCAGGCCGTCGCCGGCCAGTTCGGCCAGGCGGGCGATCAGACTGGGTACATCCAGCACCAGTTCGGCCAGACGGTAGACCTTGCCCTTGAATTTCGGGTGCTGCAGCGCGGGCGGCAGTTGCTCGCCCTTGACCTGGTCGACCCGGCCGCGCACCGCCTTGCTGGCGAAGAAACTGGTGATATTGCCGGCCAGGCTGCCGGGCGACCACAGGTAATGGGCATCGGACAGCAGGCGCACGCCGGAGAGGTCCAGCTCGCCGCTGCCGGCCAGTGCCTCGCGCCAGCGGCGCGGCATGTCGGCGATGGCTTCCGAGGCGCCAGTCAGGGCGCCGTGCAGGGCGTACTTGGCGCCGCCATGGATGATGCCCTGCGATTTGACGCTTTGCCCGCCGCCCAGGCTGGCGTTTTCCACCAGCAGGGTGGCAAAGCCCTGGCGGCGCAAGCGCGCATTCAGCCAGAGGCCGGCGATACCACCGCCGACGATCAGAATGTCAGTGCTCAGAGCCTGGGACATGCGAGGGCCTCATTGGAAATCAGGCCCGCAGTATAACGGCAAGTGCTGGTGACGGGCTTCCAGGCTCAAGCGGCAGCTTGGCGCTCACGGTTGGTTCAATGGCCGACGCTGTGCGAAAACAATTGAATCACCACCACGCCGCAGACGATCAGGCCCATGCCGAGCATCGCCGGCAGGTCGAGGCGCTGCTGGTAGAGAAACACCGCGGCAATGCTCACCAGCACGATGCCCAAACCCGCCCAGACGGCGTAGGCAACGCCGACCGGGATGGTCTTGACCACCAGGCTGAGCATCCAGAAGGAGAGGGCGTAGCCGAGCACCACCAGCAGCAGCGGTAGCGGTTTGTTGAAGCCGTCCAGGGCTTTCATCGAGGTGGTCGCGATGACTTCGGCGGTGATGGCGACAGCGAGATAGAGATAGCCGCTCATGGTGGACCTCCTGTTTGATCTGGCGGCCATTCTAGTCGTTCGATTGATGGGATAAAGTGATTACCTATCTGTTTTGGAGATGGGTTATGCAGTGGAACCTGGAGCAAATTCGCCTGTTCGTCAGCGTGGCCGAGGGCCAGTCCTTCTCTGCCGTGGCCCGGCAGATGAACCGCGGGCAATCGGCCGTGAGCACGGCGATCGCCATGCTCGAGACCGACCTCGGGGTGCTGTTGTTCGAGCGCAGCAGCGGTCGTCAGCCGCGCCTCACGGCGGCCGGTGCGTCGCTGCTGGAAGAAGCGCGCGAGGTGCTGCGCCAGTGCGAACGCCTGGAGGGACGGGCGTTGGGGCTGGTGCGCGGTGAAGAAGTGCGCCTGCGCCTGGCCCAGGACGAGGCCATGCCCTATCAGCCGGTGCTCGACAGCCTCGAGGCCCTGGCTCAGGCTTTCCCGCTGCTGGAGGTGCAACTGGCCAGCGGTGCCCAGGGCGATGTCGCGCGCAAGCTGCTGGAGCGTCGCGCCGACCTCGGCCTGCTGTTCCACCATGAGCAGATGCCCGAAGCCCTGGAACGCCAACGGCTGGGCACGATTGAAATGGTTACGGTATGCGGTGCCGGGCATGCGCTGGCCGGGGCCGGGCATGTCGACCGGCGCGAGTTGGCGCGCCATCGCCAGTTGCTGATGGCGCCGCAGGACAGTCATTACCCTGGCGGCGAGCAGATCAGCCCGTCGGTCTGGCGCACCGACAGTTTCTACGCCATGGCCGAGCTGTTGATGCGTAACCTGGGCTGGGCCTGGCTGCCGCGCCATGTGGTGCAGTACCCGACCTACCAGAGCCAGCTTGTGGAGCTAAGCAGTGACTGGACCCCGCCGCCGCTGGTCGTCGAGTTGGTCTGCCGGCGCGATGAAGCCCTGGGGCCGGCGGCGCTGTGGCTGGCCGACTGCTTTGGCGAGCGCCTGCAAGCCATCGGCTGATTGCTGGCGGCCGCTCTGCTAAGCTGCGCGCCCATGAATAGAGCCCTCTACACCCTGCTGTTGCATCTCGGCCTGCCCCTGGTCGCCGGGCGTCTGGCCTGGCGCGCGTGGCGCGCACCGGCGTATGCCAGGCGCATCGGCGAACGCTTCGCCCTTGACCTGCCGCCCCTGCAACCCGGTGGCATCTGGCTGCATGCGGTGTCGGTCGGCGAGAGCATTGCCGCCGCGCCGCTGATTCGTCAGCTGCTGGCGCGCTATCCGCAGTTGCCGATCACCATCACCTGCATGACGCCGACCGGCTCCGAACGGATTCAGGCCCTGTTCGCCGGGCCCGAGTATGCCGGGCGCGTGCAGCACTGCTATCTGCCCTATGACTTGCCCTGGGCCGCGGCGCGCTTTCTCGAGCGCGCCCAGCCCCGGCTGGCGGTGGTCATGGAGACCGAGTTGTGGCCCAACCACATCCATCAATGTGCCCGCCGCGGTATTCCCGTGGCCCTGGCCAATGCGCGGTTGTCCGAGCGCTCGGCGCATGGTTACGCGCGCTTCGCCAAGCTGACCGCGCCCATGCTCGCCGAGCTGAGCCTGATCGCGGTGCAGACCGCCGCTGAGGCCGAGCGCTTCCGCAGCCTGGGCGCGCGGCCCGAGTGCGTCGAGGTGACCGGTTCGATCAAGTTCGACCTGACGATCGACCCCGCGCTGCCTGTGCGCGCCAGCGAGTTGCGCGAGCAGTGGGGCGCGTCGTCACGGCCGGTGTGGATCGCCGCCAGTACCCATGCCGGTGAAGATGAAATTGTCCTGGCGGCGCACCGCTTGCTGCTCGAACAGCGGCCCGAGGCCTTGTTGATTCTGGTGCCGCGGCATCCGGAACGCTTCGCCGCGGTATTCGAGTTGTGCCAGCGCCAGGGTTTCGCCACCCTTCGGCGCTCCAGTGGCGCGGCGCTGCTGGCGGGCGATCAGGTGCTGCTTGGCGACACCATGGGCGAACTGCTGTTTCTCTATGCCCTGGCCGATCTGGCCTTCGTCGGCGGCAGCCTGGTCGGCAATGGCGGGCATAACCTGCTGGAGCCGGCCGCGCTGGGCAAGCCGGTACTAAGCGGCCCGCACCTGTTCAACTTCCTCGAAATCGCTGCGCAGTTGCGCGAGGCCGGCGCGTTGCTCGAAGTGACCGATGCCGCCGACCTGGCGCAACGGGTCGACCGGCTGTGGCGCGAGCCGACCGAGGCGCAGCGCATGCGCGCGGCGGGCCTGGCCGTGATGCAGGCCAACCAGGGGGCGCTGGCGCGGTTGCTGGCGGGGCTGGCGCGTTTGTTAAGGCACCCATGAAAGACGTGGTGCGCACGGCGCACCCTACGCTATGGAATGCGACTGCCGGGTAGGGTGCGCCATGCGCACCACGAGTCGCCAGCACCCACAAAAAAGCCCGACTCGCATCGGGCTTCTTCATGCAGGCTACTCAGTGCGAGCCGCTCAATGTGAGCCACTCAATCTGAGCGACTCAATAATCCAGATTGCCGCGTAACTGCGCTTCGGCGGCCTTGGCCAAGTCGGGGGGCAGGAAGTCGCGATCCGGGTCGTAGTCCGACTTGAGGTATTGCTCGAGGGCTTCCAGGTCGGCCGGGCTGAGGGTGCCGGCGGCCTGCTTGAGGCGCAGGTTGTTGAGGATGTAGTCGTAGCGGGCAAAGTTGTAGGTGCGCACCGAGTTGTACAGTTGGCGTTGAGCATCGAGCACGTCGACGATGTTGCGGGTGCCGACCTGATAGCCGATTTCCGTGGCTTCCAGGGCGCTCTGGTTGGAGATGATCGACTGCTTGCGCGCCTGCACGGTTTCCACGTCGGTGTTCACCGCGCGGTGCAGGTTGCGGGTGTCCTGCACCACCTGGCGGCGCAGGCTTTCGCGCAGTTGCTCGCTCTGGTTGACCCGCTGATAGGCTTCGCGCACCTGCGAGCTGGTCAGGCCGCCGCTGTACAGCGGGATATTCAGTTGCAGGCCGATCGAGCGCTGCTCTACATCGCCGCTGAAGGTCGGCTGGCCTGGCGTACCGGTATTGCTGAAACCAAGACTGTCGTTGTCGCCCTTCTGGTAGCTGGCCACCGCGTCCAGGGTCGGGGCATGCCCGGACTTGCGCTGGCGCAAGGTTTCTTCGGCGGCGTTCACCGCGTAATTGCTGGCTTGCAGGTTGAGATTCTGCGCGGCGGCGGTATCGACCCAGGCCTTGGCGTCGTTCGGGATCGGGGCGAGGATCGGCAGACTGTGTTCGATGCCTTCGAGAGCCGGGTGCTCGCGGTTGGTCAGGGTGATCAGGGCCTGAAAGGCGTCTTCGACCTGGCGATTGGCGATGATCCGGTTGGCCCGTGCGGTATCGAAGCCGGCCTGGGCCTCGAGCACGTCGGTCTTGTCCGACAGGCCGACGTCGAAGCGCTCGTTGGCCTGGTCGAGCTGGCGCTTGAACGCGGCCTCTTCGGCCTTGGTCGAGGCCAGGGTGTCCTGGGCGCGCAGCACGGCGAAGTAGGTTTCCGCGCTCTGCAGGATCAGGGTCTGCTCGATGGCAGACAGCTCCAGCGCGGCCTGCTCGCTGCTGGCTTCGGCGGCCTGCAGCTGGAACCAGCGGTCGGCGCGGAACAGCGGCTGGCTGAGATTGGCCTGGTACACCGTGCCGCTGCGCGAGGCGGTGTTGGCCGGCGAGTCGATTTCGGTGCGGCTGTCGCTCAGGTCGGCGCCAGCCGAGAGGTTGGGCAGCAAGCCTGAGCGCGCCTGTGGCACTACTTCGCGGCGAGCCTGGTAGTCGGCGCGGGCGGCCGCCAGGTCGGCGTTGTTGGCGGTGGCTTGCTGATAGACCGTGACGAGGTCCGTCTTGGCGGACGGTGGGGCCTGTTCTGCCCAGGCCGTTGCAACGGAAGCGGAGGCCACAGCAAGCGCCAGGGAGAGTCTGCGCAACATTGGGGGAGATCCTGAGTTTGGCGATAATCGGCAAGGCTAAGGGGCGCTGCCAGAGGGGTCAAGGCATGCTTATTGGGCCTGAGTGTAGTTTGCAACAAGCTATGTTGCCTGTGCGCAACAATCTACTGGACCGACTGCCTGGCTGGGATGGCGTCGTCACTATCCGACGCATGGGTCATGCTTTTTTGACTCCCCGGTTGGTTTTATCGTGGCGTCTTGATTAGACTGGCCAGGTTCTTGTCGGGGTGCCCCATATGCGGGGCTGAGATTGGCAGCTGCCGGATCCCGTTGAACCTGATCAGGTTAAGGCCTGCGTAGGGAACAAGATGGCCTCGCCCTTCCCTCGGCGAGTGCTCTCGGCACCACTTGCGGTGCACCCCGTACGCTCATCCGCCCCAGGTTCGCTCCGACATTTCGTCCCAGGAGAGCACCAGCCGATGAGCACACAACAACAAGACAACCTTAGCCCGAAGAACCTCAGCGAAAGCGCTCAGGTCGACCAGCAGTCGATCCAGCCGTTTCCGCGTTCGCAGAAGATCTACGTGCAGGGCTCGCGCCCGGACATCCGCGTACCGATGCGCGAGATCAGTCTCGACATCACCCCGACCGAGTTCGGTGGCGAGATCAACGCGCCGGTGCTGGTCTACGACACCTCCGGTCCCTACACCGATCCGAACGTGACCATCGATGTGCGTCAGGGCCTGGGCGATGTGCGTTCGGCCTGGATCGACGACCGTGGCGACACCGAACTGCTCGACGGCCTGTCCTCGCACTTCGGCCAGGAGCGCCTGGTCAATCCCGAGCTGACCAAGATGCGCTTCGCCCACGTGCGCAACCCGCGCCGGGCCAAGGCCGGCAAGAACGTCAGCCAGATGCACTACGCGCGCCAGGGCATCATCACCCCGGAGATGGAATACGTCGCCATCCGCGAGAACCTCAAGCTGCAGGAAGCCCGCGCCGCCGGCCTGCTCGACCAGCAGCACGCCGGGCATAGCTTCGGTGCCAGTGTGCCCAAGCAGATCACTGCCGAGTTCGTCCGCGAGGAAATCGCCCGCGGCCGCGCCATCATCCCGGCCAACATCAACCACACCGAGCTGGAGCCGATGATCATCGGCCGCAACTTCCTGGTGAAGATCAACGGCAACATCGGCAACTCGGCGCTGGGTTCCTCGATCGAGGAAGAAGTGGCCAAACTGACCTGGGGCATCCGCTGGGGTTCGGACACGGTGATGGACCTGTCCACCGGCAAGCACATCCACGAGACCCGCGAGTGGATCATCCGCAACTCGCCGGTGCCGATCGGCACCGTGCCGATCTACCAGGCGCTGGAGAAGGTCAACGGCGTGGCCGAAGACCTGACCTGGGAGCTGTTCCGCGACACCCTGATCGAGCAGGCCGAGCAGGGCGTCGACTACTTCACCATCCATGCCGGTGTGCTGCTGCGCTATGTGCCGCTGACCGCCAAGCGGGTCACCGGTATCGTCTCGCGCGGCGGCTCGATCATGGCCAAGTGGTGCCTGGCGCATCACCAGGAAAACTTCCTCTACACCCACTTCGAAGACATCTGCGAAATCATGAAGGCCTACGACGTCAGCTTCTCGCTGGGCGACGGCCTGCGTCCGGGTTCGATCGCCGACGCCAACGACGCCGCCCAGTTCGGCGAGCTGGAAACCCTCGGCGAGCTGACCAAGATCGCCTGGAAGCATGACGTGCAAACCATGATCGAAGGCCCCGGCCACGTGCCGATGCAGCTGATCAAGGAGAACATGGACAAGCAGCTGGAATGCTGCGACGAGGCGCCGTTCTACACCCTCGGTCCGCTGACCACCGACATCGCGCCGGGCTACGACCACATCACCAGCGGCATCGGTGCGGCGATGATCGGCTGGTTCGGCTGCGCCATGCTCTGCTACGTCACGCCCAAGGAGCACCTGGGCCTGCCGAACAAGGATGACGTCAAGACCGGCATCATCACCTACAAGATCGCGGCCCACGCCGCCGACCTGGCCAAGGGTCATCCGGGCGCGCAGATCCGCGACAACGCCCTGTCCAAGGCGCGTTTCGAGTTCCGCTGGGAAGACCAGTTCAACCTCGGCCTGGATCCGGACACCGCCCGCAGCTACCACGACGAGACCCTGCCCAAGGATTCGGCCAAGGTCGCGCATTTCTGCTCGATGTGCGGGCCGAAGTTCTGCTCGATGAAGATCACCCAGGAAGTGCGCGACTACGCCAAGGAGCATGGCCTGACCGACGAGCAGAAGGCCATCGAGGCCGGTTTCGCCGAGCAGTCCGGGCGTTTCAAGGATGAGGGTTCGGTGATCTACAAGCAGGTCTGACGCGTTACCCGACGCCAGGAGCCTGCTCCTGGCGTCGCCTATTCAGTTCTTCGAGACTCTCCTCATTGTGAACCCCCCAACGAATTACTCACCGCATCTGCCGGTGTCGATCGGGCAGCGTGTGTTTGGCGCGCGCGACATGTTTTCCCTGTGGTTTTCCCTGGGCATCGGCCTGATGGTGCTGCAGCTTGGCGCCTTGCTGGCGCCGGGCCTGGGCCTGAGCGGCGCGCTGCTGGCGATTGCCTGTGGCACGGCCGTCGGGGTGTTGTTGTTGGGTTCGGTGGCGGTAATCGGCAGCGATACCGGGCTGTCGTCCATGGCGGCGCTGAAGCTCAGCCTGGGCAGCAAGGGGGCCGTGGTGCCGGCCTTGCTCAATCTGTTGCAACTGGTCGGCTGGGGCGCATTCGAGATCATCGTCATGCGCGATGCCGCCAGCGTGTTGGCGCTGCGGGCCTTCGGCGAAGGCAGTCCGTGGCATAGCCAGGGCCTGTGGACCCTGTTGTTTGGTGGTCTGGCGACCCTGCTGGCGGTGGCTGGTCCGCTGACCTTCGTGCGCCGTATTCTGCGCAGGTGGGGCATCTGGCTGCTGCTTGGTGCCTGCCTCTGGCTGACCTGGAACCTGTTCGACAAGGCCGACCTCGCGGCGTTGTGGGCGCGCCGCGGCGATGGCTCGATGCCGTTCGCCCTGGGTTTCGACATTGCGATTGCCATGCCGCTGTCCTGGCTGCCGCTGATCGCCGACTACTCGCGCTTCGGCAAGGCGGCCGGCCGGGTGTTCGGCGGCACCGCGCTGGGGTTCTTCGTCGGCAACTTCTGGTTGATGAGCCTGGGCGTGGCCTACACCCTGGCCTTTGCCGACAACGGCGAAGTCAATGCCTTGCTGTTGGCTCTGGCGGGCGCCGGCCTGGGCATTCCGTTGCTGCTGATCCTGCTCGACGAGTCGGAGAACGCCTTTGCCGACATCCATTCGGCGGCGGTCTCCGTCGGTATTCTGCTGCCGTTCAGGGTCGAACTGCTGGCGCTGGTGATTGGTGCGCTGTGCACCCTGATCGCCTGGTTCGCGCCGCTGGCCGAGTACCAGAACTTCCTGTTGCTGATCGGCTCGGTGTTCGCTCCGCTGTTCGGTGTGGTGCTGGTCGATCACTTCATCCTGCGCCGGCGCCGGGCGGAGCTGGCGCCGCGCGTGGCGTTGCGCTGGGACACGCTGCTGGCCTGGGCTTGCGGGGCGGCCATCTATCATGCGCTGGCGAGTTTCTGGCCCGGGATCGGTGCGACCCTGCCGGCCTTGTTGCTGGCCGGTGTGCTGCAGTTGGTCTTCGGATCCTTCAGTCGCGGGCGGGAACGTATTGCGGTTTGAGGATGCCCTGGAGCTGGCTGTAGGGGATCGTCAGTTGCGGATGGCCGCTGGAGTAGGGCGCTATGCTGTAGACGTTGTATTTCAGCAGCACGGCGGCCTGGCCGAGGGCGACGTTCTCGGTGCGCTCGAACGGCCAGTTGCGGAGGTACTCGGGGTCCTGCGCCAGCTGGTTGGCGGTCAGCCAGCGCTGGTGAGCCTGGCCGGCGAGGTTCCAGAACGCATCTGTCTGCCCGGGTAGCAGCATGTCCTGCAGGCTCAGGGCCTTTTCCAGCCGGCGGTCGTAGTTGATGAAACCGCGCCCCGGCATGCCGTGCGCCCCGCCCGTGGACAGGTAGCTGGAAAATTCGATGATCACCAGTTGGTCATGTTGCTCGCGCACCTTGGCTTGCAGGTAAGTGTTCCAGCCGCGCTTGGCACTCTGCAGGAAATCCTCTTCATAGGATTGCAGCGAGGCCGGCAGGGGCGCGTCCGGCGAGTCGTTGGTCATCTGCAGCAGGCGCTGTTCGATCAATTGGTTGAGCTGCGGCTGGTCGGAAAAAACCAGGGTGTCGATATTCACCAGGGGGCAGGTCTCGCCCTGGCAGCCGGGCTGAATACTCTCCCAGGCGACGCGTTGCACCGGTAGCGCGCTGTCGCCTGGAAGCAGGCTCTGGCAGGCGCTGAGCAGGAGGCCAAGACTGATTGTGACGAGTTTTTTACGTGCAAACATTGAGTTCTGCGCCAGGCGGAGAGAGGGTAGGGTCGCGGGGTTGGACTGCCGGTTGTCCCAGTGGTTCGCCAGGGTAACCCGTCGCAGCAGCGCTGCATGATCCCAGCCAGCGCCTAATCTGCAAAGAGGCTGCGCAAGGTTGGACGCAGGGGGTAGGATGCGCGAAAGCCCAGATTATCGGATTGAGTGAGACGTGGATGACCGACACTTTTAAACCAGGCCCGGATGCGGTGCAGATTATCGAGCGAGAAACCTGTTTTCGCGGGTTTTATAGCCTCGATCGCCTGCGTTTTCGCCATCTGCAGTTTTCTGGCGAAATGGGCCCGACGCTCAGTCGCGAACTGTTTATCCGCCACGATGCCGTGTGCGTGCTGCCCTATGACCCGCAGCGCGATGAAGTGGTGCTGATCGAACAGTTTCGCGTCGGCGCCATGGGCAAATCCGCCAGCCCCTGGCTGCTGGAGCTGGTTGCCGGGCTGATCGATACCGATGAGCAACCGGAGCAAGTGGCGCTGCGCGAGGCGGTGGAGGAGGCCAACCTGGCCCTGACCGCGCTGTGGCCGATTACCCAATACTTTCCTTCGCCCGGCGGTTCGGACGAGCGTGTCTACCTTTACCTCGGGCGTTGCAATAGCCTGGGTGCCGGGGGCGTGCATGGCCTGGCCGAGGAGGGTGAGGACATTCGCGTGCATGTGCTGTCGCTGGACGCTGCCCTGGACGCGGTCAAGGATGGGCGGATCAACAATGCGGCGAGCATCATCGCCTTGCAATGGCTGGCGCTGAACCGCGCCGAGGTGAGGGGGTTATGGTCGTGAACCTGTTGCGTGACCGTTATCGGGTTGATCTGATCGAGCTGCAGGCGGCCTGTGCAGCCAACTACGCACGCTTGATGCGCCTGCTGCCGGACATGCGCGAGGCATCGTGTGCGCGGCGGGTCGCCCTCAGTCAGGGCGAGCACCTGCTCGGCGTGCTGAGCCTGGAAGTGCTGGAAACCTGCCCCTATACCTCGACCGTGCGGGTGCGCCAGGAGCACAGCCTGCCGTGGTTGCCGGTGCCGCAACTGGAAGTGCGGGTGTACCACGATGCGCGCATGGCCGAGGTGATCGGCGCACAGAACGCCCGGCGTTTTCGCAGCATCTACCCGTATCCGAATGCCGCCATGCATCAACCGGACGAAAAGTCCCAGCTCAACCTGTTTCTCGGCGAATGGCTGAGTCATTGCCTGGCCTGTGGCCATGAGCTGGAACCGGTGCTTTAAACCCTGCCACATGCGCCAAGCCATAGGCGTCAAGAAGTATCCTGAGCGCGTCACCCGACAGCTTGCCGCTGCTTTTATGTGATCCATGCCCACTTCGCGGGTTTACCGCCGCCCTGGCTAGCCACCATAATTCACCCATTCTGCTCAAGGAGACGGCCTTGCCGAGCGAGCTCAATTCCGCTGCTGATTCCTCGGTCCTGCTGGTACAGCTGTCCGACAGCCATCTATTTGCCGAAGCGGCCGGCAAGCTATTGGGCCTGGATACCCAGGACAGTCTGCAGCAAGTGATCGAGCGGGTGCTGCAAGAGCAGCCGCAGATCGACCTGATGCTCGCCAGCGGCGATCTGTCGCAAGACGGTAGCCTGGCGTCCTACCAGCGCTTTCGGCAGATGACCGAGGTGCTGGCGGCACCGGCCCGCTGGTTCCCCGGCAACCATGACGACGTCCCAGCCATGCAAACCGCCTGCGCTGGTAGCGATCTGCTGGAACCGGTGATCGACCTGGGTAATTGGCGCATCATCCTGCTCGACTCGTCGATTCCCGGTGCGGTGCCGGGCTATCTTGACCCGCAACAGCTGGCCCTGCTGGAGCGCGCGCTCGGCGAAGCGCCGGAGCGCCATCACCTGATTTGCCTGCACCATCACCCGGTGTCCATCGGTTGTCGCTGGATGGAGCCCATCGGCCTGCGCAACCCCGAGGCGCTATTCGCCGTGCTGGAGCGCTTCAGTCAGGTGCGGGCGCTGCTCTGGGGGCATATCCATCAGGAATTCGATCAATGGCACAAAGGTCTGCGCCTGCTGGCGTCGCCTTCCACCTGCGTGCAGTTCGCCCCGGGCAGTGAAGAGTTCCAGGTCGACACCAGTGCGCCCGGCTACCGCTGGCTGCGCCTGTACGCCGACGGTCGGCTGGATACCGGCGTGTCGCGGGTGACCGGGATCGACTTCGAGGTGGATTACACGGTGAAAGGTTATTAGCCGCTGCAGGTGCCGCGCTGGCGCAGCATGCATACCTACGTGCAGCTTGCAGCCGGATGCTTGGCACTAGTAGCCTCCCGCTCCATGACTGCATCTATTCTCTATCTCCACGGCCTCAACAGCTCACCGGCTTCGCTCAAGGCCAGCCAGCTGTCGCGTGCCATGACGCGCATGGGGCTGGCGGCGCACCTGCGGGTGCCGGCCCTGGACCATCATCCGCGCCGGGCCATCGCCCAGCTCGAGGCGCTGATCGCCGAACTCGGCCGGCCCGTGCTGGTCGGCAGCTCGTTGGGCGGCTACTATGCGACCCACCTGGCCGAGCGCCATGGCTTGCGCGCGCTGTTGATCAATCCGGCGGTGCGTCCGCATCTGCGTTTCGATGGCTTCCTGGGGCCGCAACACAACTATTACAGCGGTGAAACCTGGGAGCTGACGGCCGATCATGTGCTGGCCCTGGCCGAGTTGGACGTGCCGCCGCCGCAAGATCCCGCGCGTTACCAGGTGTGGTTGCAGACCGCCGACGAAACCCTCGATTACCGCGATGCCCAAGCCTATTACCGCGCCTGCGCGCTGCGCATTCAGGCCGGTGGCGATCATGGTTTTCAGGGCTTTGCCGCGCGCTTGCCGATGCTCTTTGCCTTCGCCGGTATTGCGCCCCAACTGTGGCGCGATACCGACTTTTCCGACCTTTAATAACGACCAGAGAGCCCATGGCCAGTTACAACGCAGACGCCATCGAAGTCCTTTCCGGCCTGGATCCGGTGCGCAAGCGCCCGGGCATGTACACCGACACCAGCCGCCCCAACCACCTGGCCCAGGAAGTCATCGACAACAGCGTCGACGAAGCCCTGGCCGGCCATGCCAGCTCGATCCAGGTGATCCTCCACGAGGACAATTCCCTGGAAGTCATCGACGACGGTCGCGGCATGCCGGTGGATATTCACCCCGAGGAGGGGGTCTCGGGGGTCGAGCTGATCCTCACCAAACTGCACGCCGGCGGCAAGTTCTCCAACAAGAACTACCAGTTCTCCGGCGGCTTGCACGGCGTCGGCATCTCCGTGGTCAACGCCCTGTCGACCTCCGTCGAGGTGCGGGTCAAGCGCGATGGCAACGAATACCGCATGACCTTTGCCGACGGCTTCAAGGCCAGCGACCTGCAGGTGATCGGCACAGTCGGCAAGCGCAACACCGGTACCAGCGTGCATTTCTGGGCGGATACCAAGTATTTCGATTCGCCCAAGTACTCGGTCAGCCGCCTCAAGCATGTGCTCAAGGCCAAGGCTGTGCTCTGTCCGGGGCTGCACGTCAGCTTCGAGGACAAGGCCAGTGGCGAGCGGGTCGAGTGGCTGTACGAGGAGGGGCTGCGCTCCTACCTGGTGGATGCGGTCAGCGAATTCGAACGCCTGCCCGTCGAGCCGTTCTGCGGCAGCCTCAGCGGTAACAAGGAGGCGGTCGACTGGGCGCTGCTGTGGCTGCCGGAGGGCGGCGATACGGTGCAGGAAAGCTACGTCAACCTGATCCCCACGGCCCAGGGCGGCACCCATGTCAACGGCCTGCGCCAGGGCCTGCTGGACGCCATGCGCGAATTCTGCGAGTTCCGCAGCCTGCTGCCGCGCGGGGTCAAGCTGGCGCCGGAAGACATCTGGGAGCGCATCGCCTTCGTCCTCTCGACCAAGATGCAGGACGCGCAATTCTCCGGCCAGACCAAGGAGCGCCTGTCCTCGCGCGAGGCCGCGGCCTTCGTCTCCGGGGTGGTCAAGGACGCCTTCAGCCTGTGGCTCAACGCCCACCCGGAACTCGGTCAGCAGCTCGCCGAGCTGGCGATCAGCAACGCCAATCGCCGCCTCAAGGCCGGCAAGAAGGTCGAGCGCAAACGCATCACCCAGGGCCCGGCGCTGCCCGGCAAGCTGGCCGACTGCGCCGGCCAGGATCCGATGCGCTCCGAACTGTTCCTGGTCGAGGGCGATTCCGCCGGCGGCAGCGCCAAGCAGGCGCGCGACAAGGAGTTCCAGGCGATCCTGCCGTTGCGTGGCAAGATCCTCAATACCTGGGAAGTGGATGTCGGCGAAGTGCTGGCCTCCCAGGAAGTGCACAACATCGCCGTGGCCATCGGCATCGACCCCGGTTCCAACGACCTGACCCAGCTGCGCTACGGCAAGATCTGCATCCTCGCCGACGCCGACTCCGACGGTCTGCACATCGCCACCCTGCTGTGCGCGCTGTTCGTCCAGCATTTCCGTCCGCTGGTGGATGCCGGACACATCTACGTGGCCATGCCGCCGCTGTACCGCATCGACCTGGGCAAGGAGATCTTCTATGCCCTGGACGAGGCCGAGCGCGACGGCATCCTCGACCGCCTGGTCGCCGAGAAGCGCCGCGGCAAGCCGCAGGTCACCCGCTTCAAGGGCCTCGGCGAGATGAACCCGCCGCAGCTGCGCGAAACCACCATGGATCCCAATACCCGGCGCCTGGTACAGCTGACCCTGGCGGATTATCCGGGCACCCAGGAGCTCATGGACATGCTGCTGGCGAAGAAACGCGCCGGCGACCGCAAGTCCTGGCTGGAGTCCAAGGGCGACCTGGCCGAGGTGCTGCTTTGATGCGGCGACTGGCTGCCGCCCTGTTGCTGGTCACTGCTCCGGTCCTGGCCGAGACCCAGGCCCTGGAGGAGCTGACGCTGGTCAGCGAGCACCCGATCGAGGGCATCGCCGCCGGCAACCTGTCGGGGCTGGCCTGGTGCGGCGAGGCGCTCTGGGCCGTTTCGGATCGCGAGGATGACCGCCTGTATCGCCTGGCTGCCGGCGACACTGCCTGGCAGGCCGAGGCCGAGCGCTTTGTCGCCCCGCCCTTGTCCTCGACCCTGCTGCCCTGGGGCTTGCGCATGCGCACCTGGATAAGCGGTCTGCTGCGTGGCGGTAATCTGGATTTCGAAGGCCTGTCCTGCGATGCAGTCGGCAATCGCTACCTGGTCAGCGAGGCGCGCGCCGCCGTGTTACAGATCCCTCCTGCGGGGGCGCCGCAGTGGCTGGCGCTGCCCGATGGCATGGTGCGCCAGGCACGTGCCAGCAGCATGCTCTGGCACTTCAATGCGCTGCTCGAGGGCGTGGCCATCGATCCTGCCGGCGAGCGCCTGTGGTTGGCGGCCGAACGCCAGCGCCGCGGCCTGCTGGTGCTGCACAAGAACGGTTCGAGCTGGCGCTGCAGCGGTAGTTGCGTGCTGATGAGCGAAGGCGGTAGCGAACCCTCGCCGCCGCAGTTGGGCGGCGAGGCGCAACCGCAGGACTTTGCCGACCTGGCCTTTCACAACGAAAAACTCTTCACCCTCGAGCGTCAGGCCCATCGCATCTGTCGGCGCAAGCTGAGCGATGGCGCGGTCGAGCGCTGCTGGTCGTTCGCCGCCGAAGCTTTGACCGATGCCCGGCGTTATCCGCCGCCCTTTGGTTTGGCCGAAGCGCTGTGGATCGATGAGCAGGGCGCCTGGATCGGTAGCGACAATGGCCGGCACAGCCGTGCCGATGGCGAGCAGCGGCCGGTCGTCTGGCGCTTCGCCGCGCCCAAGGGCGGCTGGGAGCAGGCCAAGTGAGCACGCAGACTGCGGGCCGGCGGATCGGCCGGGTGATGCTGGTGCTGGCCTGGGGCGCCGCGCTGCTGCTGGCCACGCACTTCTTCGGCCAGTGGGAGGAGCGGCGCAATAACCCGAACCAGGCGCCGCAGTCAGTGCAGGGCGAGGGCTATATCGAGGTGCGCCTGCTGAGCAGTCGCGGCGGGCATTACCTGTTGGGCGGCCAGATCAACGGCGCCAACGTGACCCTGCTGCTCGATACCGGCGCCACCGCCGTCGCCGTACCCGCCGCCCTGGCCGAGTCCCTCGGCCTGCAGCGCGGTGCGCCGGTGCAGGTCCGTACCGCCAATGGCACCGTGGTCGGCTACCGTACCCAGCTGGCCAGCCTGCAGCTCGGCGAGATCCTGTTGCACGATGTTGACGCCCTGATCACGCCGGGGATGGACGGCGACGAGGTGCTGCTCGGCATGAGCGCCCTGAAACAACTCGAATTTACCCAGCGCGACGGCACCCTGGTGCTGCGCCAGACGACTTCGCTTGACTAAATTTTCTGATCAATGAGGCACGCATGAGCGAACCCCTCGATTTGAGCCTGGACGGTGTTGAGCGCCGTTCCCTTGCCGACTTCACCGAGCAGGCTTATCTCAATTATTCGATGTACGTGATCATGGATCGCGCGCTGCCACATATCGGCGACGGGCTCAAGCCGGTGCAGCGGCGGATCATCTATGCCATGAGCGAACTGGGCCTGGACGCCGACTCCAAGCACAAGAAGTCGGCGCGCACCGTCGGTGATGTGCTCGGCAAGTTCCACCCACACGGCGACTCGGCCTGCTATGAAGCCATGGTGCTGATGGCCCAGCCGTTCAGCTACCGCTACACCCTGGTCGACGGCCAGGGCAACTGGGGCGCGCCGGACGATCCCAAGTCGTTCGCCGCCATGCGTTACACCGAGGCGCGCCTGTCACGCTACTCCGAGGTGCTGCTGACCGAACTGGGCCAGGGCACCGTGGACTGGGTGCCGAACTTCGACGGCACCCTCAACGAGCCGGCCACCCTGCCGGCGCGCCTGCCCAACATCCTGTTGAATGGCACCACCGGCATCGCCGTGGGCATGGCCACCGACGTGCCGCCGCACAACCTGCGCGAAGTGGCTGCGGCCTGCATCCGCCTGCTCGACCAGCCGGACGCCACGGTCGAGCAGCTCTGCGAACATGTGCTCGGCCCGGATTACCCGACCGAGGCGGAGATCATCACCCCGCGTGCGGATTTGCTGAAGATCTACGAAACCGGCAAGGGCTCGGTGCGCATGCGCGCCGTGTACCGCGTCGAGGACGGCGACATCGTGGTCACCGCGCTGCCGCACCAGGTGTCCGGGGCCAAGGTGCTGGAACAGATCGCCGCGCAGATGCAGGCGAAGAAGCTGCCGATGGTCGCCGATCTGCGCGACGAGTCGGACCACGAACACCCGTGCCGCATCGTCATCATTCCGCGCTCCAACCGGGTCGATGCCGACGAGTTGATGCAACACCTGTTTGCCACCACCGAGCTGGAATCCAGCTACCGGGTCAACAGCAACGTCATCGGCCTGGACGGCAAGCCGCAGGTGAAGAACCTGCGCCAGCTGCTGCGCGAATGGCTGGAGTACCGGGTCGGCACCGTGCGCCGGCGCCTGCAGTTCCGCCTGGACAAGGTCGAGCACCGCCTGCACCTGTTGGAAGGCCGCCTGATCGCCTTCCTCAACCTGGATGAAGTGATTCATATAATCCGCACCGAGGATCAGCCCAAGCCGGTGCTGATGGAGCGTTTCGGCCTCACCGATATCCAGGCCGAGTACATCCTGGAAACCCGTCTGCGCCAGCTGGCGCGGCTGGAAGAGATGCAGATCCGCGGCGAGCAGGAAGCCCTGGCCAAGGAGCGCGCCAAGTTGCTGGCCCTGCTCGGCAGCGAAGCCAAGCTGAAGAAACTGGTGCGCGATGAAATCATCAAGGACGCCGAAACCTATGGCGACGACCGGCGCTCGCCGATCGTCGCCCGCGCCGAGGCCAGGGCCTTGTCGGAAACCGAGTTGCTGCCGACCGAGCCGGTCACCGTGGTGATCTCGGAGAAGGGTTGGGTACGCTGCGGCAAGGGTCACGATATCGATGCCACCGGCCTGTCGTACAAGGCCGGCGACGGCTTCAAGGTCGCCGCGCCGGGCCGCTCGAACCAGTACGCGGTGTTTATCGATTCGACCGGTAGGAGCTACTCCCTGGCCGCCCATTCGCTGCCGTCGGCGCGTGGCCAGGGCGAGCCGCTGACCGGGCGCCTGACGCCGCCACCGGGGGCGACCTTCGAGTGGGTGTTGCTGCCGGACGACAGCGGCCTCTATGTGATCGCCTCGGATGCCGGTTACGGCTTCGTGGTCAAGGGCGAGGACCTGCAGACCAAGAACAAGGCCGGCAAGGCGCTGCTCAGCCTGCCGCCAGGCGCCAAGGTGCTGGCGCCCAAGCCGTTGCTCAGCCGCGAACAGGACTGGTTGGCCGCCGTGACCACCGAAGGGCGGCTGCTGCTGTTCCCGGTACGCGACTTGCCGCAGCTGGGCAAGGGCAAGGGCAACAAGATCATCGGCATCCCCGGCGAGCGGGTCGCCAGTCGCGAGGAATACCTCACCGATCTGGTGGTGTTGCCGAGCGGCGCGACCTTGGTGTTGCAGGCCGGCAAGCGTACCTTGTCGCTCAAGGCGGATGACCTGGAACACTACAAGGGCGAACGCGGCCGGCGCGGCAACAAGCTGCCGCGTGGCTTCCAGCGGGTCGATGCGCTGCTGGTGGAATAGCAGGGCTAACTGAGGACGCGGGGATGGCTGAGGGCGGGCAGGGCGCAGGGCTGCAATGGAGGCTGGAGGATGGCCGGCCGGCGCGCCTGCGGGTGGATGGCGCCTGGCTGCTGCAGGCGGCCAAGCCCGACCTCGAGGCTATCTGGTACAGCCAGCGGCAACTGCCCGCGCAGGTGCAGGTGGATGTCGCCGTGGCCGCCTGGGACAGCAGTCTGCTGGCGCTGCTGCGCCGCCTGCAGCGCCTGGCCGTGGCGCAGGACGTGGAGCTGCGCTGGCAAGGCTTGCCGGACGGTGTCGAGCGGCTGTTGCAGATGGCCGCCAAACCGTCTACCCAGGCCCAGGAGGCGCCGACGCCCGCGTATGGTCCGGTGACCCGCCTGGGGCTGCTGTCGCTCGGTGTGCTGGCCAGCATCGGCCAGGCTTGTCGCTTCCTCGGTGAGGTGCTGCTGGCGCTCGGGCGGCAGCTGCGCGGTCGTGGACGCATGCGCCGGGGTGATTTCTGGCTGGCCCTGCAGCAGTGCGGGCCGGGCGCGCTGCCGATAGTGGCGCTGATCGCCATTCTGGTCGGCCTGATTCTGGCCTTTGTCGGCGCCGCCCAATTGCAGGCCTTCGGTGCCCAGTTGTACATCGCCAACATGGTGGCCATTGGCATGACCCGCGAGATGGGGGCGCTGATGACCGCGGTGATCATGGCCGGGCGCACCGGCGCGGCCTACGCGGCGGAGCTGGGCAGCATGCAGGCCAACGAGGAAATCGATGCGCTGAAGACCTTCGGTTTTCCACCGCTGGAATTCCTCGTCCTGCCGCGTGTGCTGGCGCTGCTGGTGAGCATGCCGCTGCTCTGCGTGTTCGCCGACGCCCTCGGTATTCTCGGCGGTTTCGTCATCGGCTCCGGTCTGTTCGACATTTCCGCGCAGCTCTACCTCAAGCAGAGCCTGGAGATGCTCAGCCTCGACGATTTCCTGGTGGGCATCGGCAAGAGCCTGGTGTTCGCCGTGCTGATCGGCCTGATCGGCTGTCACTACGGCCTGGCTTGCGGGCGCAACGCCCAGGCGGTGGGGCAGGCAACCACTCGGGCGGTGGTCAGTATCATCGTGGCGCTGGTGGTCAGCGATGCGCTGATCACCCTGATTTGCACCCGGCTGGGGATCTGAGATGAGCGATGCGCTGTTGGTCGCCGAGGATCTCAGTGCCGGCTACGGCAGTCTGGTGATCCAGCACGACCTGAATTTCTCCGTCCGCCGTGGCGAGGTGTTCGTCATCATGGGTGGCAGCGGCTGCGGCAAAAGCACCCTGTTGCGTCATCTGATCGGTCTGCAGGCGCCGCTGGCCGGGCGGGTGCTGTTCAATGGCGAAGATTTCTGGGCGGGCGACGAGGACCGCCGCGCCGCCTTGCAGCAGCACTTCGGCGTGCTCTACCAGAATGGCGCCTTGTGGGGGTCGATGACCCTGCGGGAAAATATCTGCCTGCCGCTGGCCGCCTACCGCCGGCACCTGCAGCCGGCCGAGCGGATCGAGCTGGCGGCGTTGAAGCTGGCACTGGTCGGGCTGGCCGGTTGCGACGAGCTGTATCCGTCCGAGCTGTCCGGTGGCATGCGCAAGCGCGCCGCGCTGGCCAGGGCGCTGGCGCTCGATCCGCAGGTGTTGTTCCTCGATGAGCCCTCGGCCGGCCTCGACCCGATCAGTTCGCAGGCCCTCGACGAATTGATCCTGCAGTTGCGCGACAGCCTGGGCGCGAGCATCGTGCTGGTGACCCACGAGTTGCCGAGCATCCAGGCGGTGGCCGATACCTGTCTGTTTCTCGACAATCAGACCCATACCCAGATTGCCCTGGGCACCCTGCAGGAATTGCTGGCCGATGGGCCGGAGCAGGTGCAGCGTTTTCTGCGGCGGGGCGAAACGGCTCACAGAATGGAGGCGTCATGAGCGAAGCGCGCAAACCCTTTATGATTGGCGCCTTCCTGCTCGGCGGCCTGGCCTTGCTGGCCGCGGGGCTTCTGCTGCTGTCGCGCGACAGCTGGTTCAGTCAGCCCAGCGAGTACGTGGTGTATTTCACCGGAACCCTGGACGGCCTGGATGTCGGCGCCGATGTCACCTACCGCGGGGTCAAGGTCGGTACGGTGCGCGAAATTCGCCTGTCCTATGACCGTCAGCTCGGCGATGTGGTCATGCCGGTGGTGCTGCGCATCAATGCTCCAGAGCGGCAAGAGACCAGCTCCCGTGGTTTCGATCAGTTCATCGATCAACTGGTCGAGCGGGGGCTGCGGGCCCAGTTGCAGACCCCCAGCCTGCTGACCGGCAAGGCGATAGTCGCGCTGGACATGTTTCCGGATCAGGCCGGCTATGTGCGCACACCGCACGAGCTGGATCTGCCGACCATTCCCAGCGTGCCGTCGCGTATCGATGAGATTGCCGATGTGCTGCGCGAACTGGCCGGCAGCCTGCGCGAATTGCCGTTGCAGGAGATGGTCGCCTCGGCCACGCGGACGCTGCAATCCCTGGAGAAGCTGAGCAGCTCCCCGGAATTGCAGCAGGGGCTGGTGAGCATGAGCCAGTTGCTGGCTAAACTCGATCGCCTGAGTGGCCGCCTGGAACAACAACTGCCGCCGATCATGGATAATGTTCAGCAAAGCAGCGTTGACCTGCGTGACGCAGTGGGCGAAATTCGTCACGCGGCGCAGAATACCGCGCAGGCTTTGCAACAGATCAACCAGCTGACGGCTGACAGTCGTCGCAGCCTCGGCCCGGAATCCGAGGTACAGTACGAGGCATTGCGTGCCCTGCAGGAGCTCAGCAAGGCTGGAAAAGCCCTGCAGCGCACGATGGAAGGGCTCGATCAGCAGCCCCAATCGCTTATATTTGGCAAATCAAGGTAATGTTTTGATGAGACCGTTGCACTTTTCGCCGCCGTTGTTATTGCTTCTCGCGGCGCTCACCCTGCAGGGCTGTGCTGCGCTGCAACCAGCGTCGCAGTTCTATCAGCTCGAGCAGGGCAGCCCAAAGCTGCCGCAGAACGATAAAGGGCCGGCGTTACTGCTCGGTCCGGTAAAGCTGGCGGATTATCTGCAGCGTGAGAATCTGGTACAGCGCGAGCTCGATGACAGCCTCTCGCTCAGTCAGAAGACCCGCTGGGCCGGTAGCTTGCAGGACGATGTCGGCCAATTGCTGCTGCGCCAACTGGCCGGACAGCTCGATACCAGCCGCGTAGCGCTGTATCCGGATCGCGTCGGTTTCGCCACTCAGGTACAGGTTGTGCTGAGTATCAGCCGGCTGGACTCGGGTGTGCAGCAACCTGCGGTACTCGAAGCGCAATGGCGCTTGCTCGATTCCGCCGGGGTACAGCGAAGCAGTCGGGTTGTGCGCCTGCAGGCCGAGCACACGGGCGCGGTGATCGATCAGGTGCGTGCGCAGAGCGACCTGCTCCAGCAGCTCGCCAGCGAATTGGCGAGCGCAATCAAGTCCATGCCGATCGCCCAGGCGGCCCCTGCGCACAAGCCGGCCGCCGCGCCGGTCAAGCGTCCAGAGAGCAAGCCGCCAACACCGCTGGTCGAACCCGCCAAGCAAATGGAAGTGTTCCGCTTCTAGGCCTGTGCCGCCGGTCGGGTTTTTCTGCCAAGCCCCGGCCGGCAACAGCCCTGACTCCCGGCGATTGTGAACATATCAGCGTCGGCCGCGGGCGCCAGGATTCCTCATTCCTGCTGCGGGTGCTCGTGCATATGCGCCAGTTGCCGCTCCAGCAGTGACGGATAGGGTTCCAGCAGGCGCTCCACGCAGCAGGCCCCTTCCGGGCTGGCGATGGTGCGGATGCGCGCGCGCTGACGTACCAGCGCATCATCGCCCACGCGCCGTTCGAGCAGCAGCAGGTTACGGCTGTGCTGGGACAGGGCCAGGGCATCCTGGGCGGTCTCGCTGAGCAACAGATCGCCCTGGCTCAAGTCGAGCAGGTCTTCACCCTGGGTCAGGCCCAGTTGCAGCTGAAGGGTGATGCCGCTGTCGGCCACCTCGATTTGCAAGGCATGGCCAAGGGCGCGCATCAGTTCGCCGCAGCAGATGGCATGGGTCAGGTAATCCTCACCACAGTCCTGGCGATGGAACAGCATCAGGCTGCTGCCGTCGTTGAGGGTGTGCAATTCGCCCTGATAGAGCGCCGAGGCCTGGTTCAGGCAATCGCGATAGCGCTGCAGCAGATCCAGCAGGCGCGCGCGTGGCAAGCGGCGGAGCTGCTCCTGGGCACCCAGTTGAATGGCCAGCACGGCGCTTTGTTGTGGGCCGTTGACCGTCAGCGTGGGAATCGCTGCCGATTCATCGCCGTGGTCACGCAGGTCGGCGAAGGGGTCATCATCGTGCGGCTGGCCGAGAGCGCTGTCATCGTCCGCCTGGTTGAGGTCGTCAAAGCGCTCGTCATGCAGATCGCGCACCTCGAAGGTCGACTCATCGGCGGCGGCGTCATCGTCGCCGAAGTCGTGCTCATCGGCATCGTCGTGGAAGTCTTCAGGCTCTGCTTCAGGCTCGGGTTTTTCCGGGACCAGGCGCATTTGCAGTTGGCGCGCCAAATCGCCGATTTCGTCCTGGCGGCCGGCACCCGGCGCCGGGTCATCCGGGTCGCGTAACCAGACGCGCAGCTGCAGCAGCGGGGTGGAAATATGTCGGCCCAGGCGCATGCTCAGGGACAAGGCCAGTGCCAGCAGGATCAGGCTGAGGATGCCCATGCTCTGCAAGCTGATGGTCATCGGTTGCTGGAATTGACGCATATCCAGGCTGATGCGCAATTGCCCGGCAATTACCTCCTGAAAGGTAATCGGGGTCGAGTACAGGCCCTCGGTCTCGCCCAGCATGGTTTTGCTTGGGCGCGAACCCGCTTCGGCGAGCACGCGGTTATCCACGCTGTAGATCGCGGCATGCGCCACCAGCGGGTTTTTCACCAGGTTATTCAGCAGCACACTGAGGCTGAGGATGTCATTGGACACCAGCAACTCGGTGGCCGAGGAGGCCGTCTGGGTGATCAGGCTGGTGCCCAGGGCTTCAGCCTGTTGCTCCATGGCATGCTTGAACTGCATACCGATCACCCAGGCATAGATCACCAGCGCCAGCGCCACGAGGAGCAGGCTGTGGCTGGCGATGCGCAAGGCCAGGGGTACGCGGCGTTGGCGTAGAGCCTGGAACAGCAGCAGGAAGAAATTATCGGGTTTGACGGGGGCAGGCCGGTTCACAGAGCTCGGCTCTTATCGACTGTAGGTGCCGCGCAGTATAGCGACCGCTCTGCATAGGGCAAAGCGCCGTGCGTGTCCGTATGGCAGTGAAAATGGGTAGAATGTGCGGCTTTTCAGCAAGCTTGCCCTGCCGTGGCAGGCTGTTGACCATTAACCGAGCCCCGGAGGGTGCGCCTTGCGCGAAATCGTCCTGATCAATATTACCGGCGAAGACCGTCCAGGTCTGACTGCTGCCATCACCGGTGTGCTGGCCCAAGGCGGGGTGAATATCCTCGATATCGGCCAGGCGGTGATCCACGACACCCTGTCTTTCGGCATTCTGGTTGAGATTCCGCCTACCGAACAGGGCTCCTCGGTACTCAAGGATCTGCTGTTCGCCGCCTACAAGCTCGACCAGCAGGTGCGCTTCACGCCGGTGTCCGAGGCGGATTACCAGCAGTGGGTCGGCGGCCAGGGCAAGCCGCGGCATATCGTGACCCTGTTGACCCGCAAGGTGACCGCCGAGCAATTGCAGCGGGTCAGCGCCATTACCGCCAAGTACGACCTGAACATCGACCATATCGACCGTCTCTCCGGGCGCATGCCGCTGGATATGCCGGCCGAGCAGGGCAAGGGCTGCATCGAGTTTTCCGTGCGTGGCGAGCCGGCCGACCCGGCGGGGCTGCGTGCCGAGTTCCTCAGCGTGGCCCAGGAACTCAACGTCGACATCGCCTTCCAGCGCGATTCGCTGTTCCGCCGTAATCGCCGCCTGGCGGTATTCGACATGGATTCGACGTTGATCGAGGCCGAGGTGATCGATGAACTGGCCAAGGCTGCCGGGGTCGGCGAGCAGGTGTCGGCGATCACCGAGCGCGCCATGCGTGGCGAGCTGGATTTTGCCGCCAGCTTCAGGGAGCGTCTGGCCCTGCTCAAGGGTCTGCCGGAAAGCGTGCTGGCCGATATCGGCGCCTCCTTGCGTCTGACCGAAGGGGCCGAGACGCTGTTCAGCGAGTTGCGCCGCCTCGGCTACAAGACCGCGATCCTGTCCGGCGGTTTCAGCTATTTCGCCAAGCAACTGCAGGCCAAGCTGGGCATCGACTACGTCTTCGCCAACGAACTGCAGATCGTCGGTGGCCTGCTCACCGGGGTGGCGGTGGAGCCGATCGTCGACGCCCAGCGCAAGGCCGACCTGCTGCGCGAGCTGGCAGAAAAACAGGGATTGCGCCTGGAGCAGACCATCGCCGTCGGCGATGGCGCCAACGACCTGCCGATGCTGGCCATCGCCGGCCTGGGCGTGGCATTCCGGGCCAAGCCGCTGGTCAAGCAGTCGGCCAAACAGGCCATATCGACCCTGGGCCTGGACGGCATCCTCTATCTGCTCGGCTTCCGCGACCGCGATGGGTTGGAATAATAAAAGCTATGTCCCGGTTACGTGTTGCATGCAGTAAGCCCATGTAGGAGCCAGGGGGACGCCTAGTCCTTGCTGTGGTCCGGCACTCCGGCGATGCTTCTGTGCGGTTTTTAGTCCGGATCGCCAGCAAGCTGGCTCCTACAGATGCCGCGCTTTGGCGATTTGCAACAGCTCGCTGGGGCATAACCCTAATAAAAGCCGGAAAGACAAAACAAGCGCTGGAGGCTGGAGCGTTGGACGAAAAAGCCTGACGGGCCTCGGGCGTGAGTAAGCCCAGCCCCAGGTTATTCGTCGCCGGCGGAGAAGTCGTAGTCCATCGACTGGCTGGGGCCTTGCAGGTAGTGCCCCTGGATGTAGTTGACCCCGGCCTGCCAGAGCGTGGCCAGCACGCTGGCGCTCTCGATAAAGGGCACTATGGTCAGCTTGGCCTGGGCGTGCAGGCTGGCCAGCAGGGTTTTCAGGGCTTCCTGGCTCTCTGGGGTGGACAGGTCCTGGGAGAAGGAACCGTCGATCTTGACGAAGTCGATGTGCAGGTGCTTGAGGGTGTTGAAGGGGTTGATCGCGCAACCGAACTGGCTGAGCGCCACCTTGCAGTGCAGTTCGCTCAAGCCCAGGGTCAGCGCCTTGGCCTGCTTGAGGTAGGCGATGGTATCAGGTTCGTTGAGCTGGAAGACCAGCGCATCCGAGGGCAGGCGTGCCGCCTTCAAGGCCACGCTGAGCCACGGCAGCAGGGTCTGATCCTGCAGGCTGGCGCTCGACAGATGGACGAACAGGTGGGTGTTGTGGCCCTTGTTGCGGTGGTCGGCGAGCAGCTTGATCGAGTTGAGGATCACCCAGCGGTCGATCTTCTCGCCCAGGCCGGCCTCTTTGGCGGCGTTGAGGAATTCGTCCGGCGGCACCTCTTCGCCTTGCGGGCTGAGCAGGCGCAGCAAGACTTCATAGTATTCATGGCTGTCGCCGCGCAGGCTGATGATCGGCTGGAACAGCAGGCGGAAGCTGTTGTGTTCCAATGCCTGCTGCACCATGGCGACTATGTTGCCGCGGCTGGCCGCCGCGGCCAGTTCATCGCCAGGGTTGAACAGCTTGAGTGCATTGCCCCGGTCCAGTTCGTCGGCGCAACGCTGGGCGCGGTCGACCACTTCCTGGGCTTTCGAGGTTTTCTCGTTAAGCCCGGCAACGCCAATCGACAGGGTGCTCTGCGCCGTGCGGCCGTTGATGTCGAACAGGTTGCTTTCGACCTTTTTCAACAGGCTCGCCAGCTCGGCTTCGGTTTGCTCCGGGGTCTTCCCGGGCTGCAGGACGGTGAATACATCGTCGCCAAAGCGCGCCAGTTGCGCCTCGTGGCTGAAGTGACCGCGCAGCAGGCTGGCCAGGTCGGTGAGCAGCAGGTCGATTCCCGCCAGGCCGACTTCTGCCAGCAGGCTGGCGTAACGGTCGATGCGGATATAGGCCAGGCTGGCCGGCTGGCCGGCATTCACCGCGCGCTCGGCGGCGGCATCCATCAGGCCGAGGAAATAGCTGCGGTTGTACAGGCCGGTGACCAGATCCTGGCTGCTGATCTCGCGCAGCTTCTCTTCCAGTTCGGCGTTGCCACTTTCTGCGTGAATCACCACCTGAATGCAGGGCTCGCCATCGTAGGTGGCCGGCGAAAAATTCATGCGCACCGGGACGGTCTGGCCGCTGGCCCGAACGCCGGTGCAGGTCAGTTCGGCATTGCCTTCGACGCTCTGGTAGTTCTTCAGGAAGTCCTTGAAGCTGCTCTGGTCGGCACTGGCGATCAGGTCGATCATCGGCATGCCTTCCAGCTCATCGCCATCCTGGTAGGCGAAGAGTTCGAGGTAGGCGCGGTTGGCATAGATATGCATGCCGTCATGCACGTAGGTAATCGCATCGACCGAGCTGTCGAGCAGCAACTGGCAGCGCTTTTCCGCCTCGCGCAGGGCCACTTCGGCGGCACGCCGGGCGCGGCGCTCTTCGAGGTTGGCCAGTTCGCGTTTGGCCACCAGTACCAGGCGCTCGTCTTCGCCTTGCGGCAGCGCATCCTGAGCGCCCAGCGTCAGGGCTTCGGTGATGCTGTCGGAGTCGTTGTCGGCCAGTAGCTGGATGACGGGAATATCTTTTGCCTGGCGGCGAATGGCGTTGATCGCCTCGCTCGGGTCGAGGTGTTCGCTGCTGGGCGCACAGATCAACAGATCCCAGCTTTGCTGCAGGGTTTCGGCCAGATCATCGCTGGAGGTCAGGCGATGCACGCGCGTGGCGCGGCCGGAATTGCGGAACAGGCTGACGAGACGCTCGGCCTCGTTCTGCGAGTCTTCGAGGATCAGCAGGCGAATGGTTTTTTTTTCGATGGCCATATCAGGGGTCAAATCTGCGGCAAACGGGCGCGAAAAGGCGACGAAAATTGATGTGCCGGCAATCTACAGCGACTTCCATAGTGAGTCAAAGTCTTCCTCCCCGCTGGCGCCTTGGCTGCCTTGGGTTGTGACGGGTTTCCCTGGGTCGGCGGGTTTCTGTTCGACATTGCGGTATTCGAACTGATTGAAGCTGCCGGTGCTGGTTTTTCGCTGGCTGAGCACGGCGCGGCGTTCTGTCCCATTGAGGTTGATCATCACCTTGTTGCCTTCCTGGAAGGGCAGGCGTGGGGTGATCAGGGTGGCGGGTCGGGAGATCGCGCTGATTTCCGGCAGCAGCAGCGTGCGCAGGTATTGGCTGTTCTGTTCGGCCCGGCGCAGCAGTTGCAGGCCGCAAGCTTGTGCATGCGGGGCGATCAGTTCGATGCCCATCTGCGTGCCGCCGCCGCGTACCTGGCGAATCCAGCGCACCACGGCGACGCTCCAGCCCTGTTCCGGTGAATCCTGTACGCCGAGCAGTTCGCCGGCTTGCAGTTGGCTCGGCACTTCTTTGGGCCAGGACAGGCAGTAGCCGCCCGGGCTGTGGTTGACGATCGGCAGGGCGAAGGTCGGGTAGCTCTCGGCGTCGGCGGACTCTGTCTGCCTGTCTTGATTGGCGGTTTTGCTGTACTGGATTTCTTCGAAGGGCAGCTTGCTGTCCCAGTTGGAACTCTTCTGGGTGTCGAAGGCTTTCGACCAGACATCCTCGACACTGGCGTCGGGGTCGAATACCGCCGCCTTGGTTTCGCTCGGCTGTTGCAGGATCTCGTTGAAGGGGCGCTCATTTGCCAGGAAAAAGTGCAGCGCGCTCATGCCAATGCACAGGGTCATGTTGCCCTGGCCGTGGGTGCGATTGAAGGTCCGCTCGGAGATGTCACCCCAGGCGGCGCTGAGGTGTTGCAGCATGTCCAGGCTGAACCCTTCGGGTACCAGCAGGCGTGACTGGCCGGCATCCTCGGCAGGCAGCAACAGGTACTCCTGGATCGCCTCGACCAGCCGGTGTGGGTCGATGCCCAACGCGTTGGGCAGCTCTTTGTCCTGAAACAGCGAGGTGTAGCGCGGCGGACCATCCACTTGCGGGGCCAGCGCGAACAGGCTCGAAGGTGCATCGCCGGCTTGCAGGCTGACCAGCGCGCTCCAGGGTTCGAGGACTTCGGCGAGGCGCGCGATACCGTTCTGGCGCATCTGGTTGCAGCGGGCGCAGCCGAGCAGCAAGGCGACCACATAGCTCTGCTCGGTGCTCATGGCTTTAGTGTGGCGGGCCAGCGGATCGCGGATCGCAAGCTTGTGCAGGCGCCGCTCGCGGGCGATCTGGTAGATCTGGTGCAGCTCCAGCCAGAGGCCTTCAGGCACCGGGCAATACAATTGGCTGGCGCGAATCAGTGGGCCGCACAGGCTGTGGGTGGCACGCTGCAGGGCGACGCTCAGCAGTGGGTTGCGCTCGCTATTATTTTGCGGGGCCAGGCTGGCAATGATCAGCTTGTAACCGACGGCCAGATGGTTTTGCAGGGCCTGACAGAGATTGGCCACCTTGCGTGGGCGTTCATCGAGGACAATCGCCTGATTGAGGAAATGCCGTTCCAGGTGTTTACAGACGAAATACACCTCCGGGCGCAACAACTCCAGCAGCTGCAGGCGGTTATCCGACGCGGTGCGCAACTGGTTGAGCTCGATCAGGGCCTGGTAAAGCTGGCGGGCGGTTTCTCCGATATTGGCTTTTGGCAGGTTGGCGATCCAGCGCTTGAGGTCGCGCGGGCTGGCATCGCAGAAAGACAGGCTTGGCTTCTGCGGCGTGGGAACGCGGAGCAGTAGGTGGGAATTCTGTTTATCCATCTAGCTTGGATACTCCAGCGCCCGGAGCTCGGCCGAGTCATTCTCTTGATGATCAATGTGGCAAACTTTAGCAGTATCTGGCCGAGGCCGCAGCCTTGCATCGGCAGGCGTGCTTGAGTGGTGCGCCGCTGCCCGCTCTGTCTGGCGGGCAGTGGTATTTGTCGGGTGTGCAGCCGTGCAAGTGGCTCGATCGGCAGCACCTTGTCCGCGTCCGGGTATTGTGCGGATTAGCCGATCTGGCTAGTGCCGATGCTTTGCCCCATCTGCACGCTGCTGTTGGCGCCCAGGTTTTGCGCCCAGCTCACCTGGTCCGGGCCGAACAATACGATAGCCGTCGAACCCAGTTTGAAGCGGCCCAGTTCCGCACCCTGGTCCAGGGTGATGGGCGCGCGCGCTGCCTCGTCATAGCGGACGCTTTTCAGCTGGCGCTTGGGTGGCGTGACCAGACCGGCCCAGACGGTTTCGATCGACGCGACGATCATCGCGCCGACCAGTACCACGGCCATCGGCCCACGCTCGGTGTCGAACAGGCAGACGACCCGCTCGTTGCGGGCGAACAGCTCAGGGACGTTTTCCGCGGTGGTCTGGTTGACCGAGAACAGCCGCCCCGGCACGTAGACCATTTCCCGCAGGGTGCCGGCCAGCGGCATGTGCACACGGTGGTAGTCCTTGGGCGACAGATAAATGGTCGCGAATTCTCCGCCCATGAACGGGCTGGCACGTTCACTGTCGCCACCGAGCAGTTCGAGCGCGCTGAAGCTCTGGCCCTTGGCCTGGAATATCCGGCCGTGCTCGATCTTGCCCAGTTGGCTGACGGCGCCGTCGGCCGGGCTGAGGATCGCGCCAGGGGTGCTGTCGAGTGGGCGCGCACCCTCTTTCAGGGCGCGGGTGAAGAACGCGTTGAAGTGCTCGAAGGCGCTCGGGTCTTCTATCTGCGCCTCGCTCATGTCGACCTGGTAGCGCTTGGCGAACCAGGTGATCAGGCGGTTCTTGAACCAGGCGGTGCGGCACTCGGCGGCGCAGCCGATCAGGCGCGACAGCAGGTGGTGCGGCAGCAGGTACTGGCTGAGGATGAACAGGCGTTGTTTCATGGGTGTTCCTTGAAGATTCGATGGCATGCGGATGGCAGCTACTTCGCTGGCTCAGCGTTCGACTGGGGTGTCGGGATGGTTGCCCCACTCGCCCCAGGAGCCGGCGTAGGCCTTGACCCGCGGATAGCCGAGTGCCTTGGCCACCAGGTAGGTGAAGCCGGAGCGGTGGTGCGTCTGGCAGTGGGTGATGATTTCCTTGTCCGGGCTGATGCCGAGGCTGGCGAGCAGCGCAGGCATGTCCCGGCGAATGCGCAAGGCGCGGGCGGGATCCATGCCGGCAGTCCACTCGAAGTTGACTGCGCCAGGAATGTGCCCGGCTTTGGCGGCAAAGGCCTTTTCGCCACGGTATTCGGCGGGCGAGCGGGCATCCCAGATCGCCAGGTCGGCGGCGCCCAGGCGGCTTTGCAGGTATTCGCGGCTGGCGGTCGGGCCGTCGTCGAGTGTCAGCGTGAGCGGGCCGGCGCAGGCGGCGGGCTGCTCGGTGCTGAGAGGGCGATCCTCGGCCAACCAGGCCTGCAGGCCGCCGTCGAGGTAGTGGTAATGGCGGTGGCCGAGCACATCCAGCAGCCAGATGAAGCGCCCGGCCCAGCCACCACCTTCATCGTCGTAGACTACATAGACGGCGCTCGGGTTATGGCCCAGCTCGGCGAATAGCTGTTCGAGTTGGGCGAGTTCCGGCAGCAGGCCGGGCGCCGGAGGCTGGCCCAGTTGGGTGCGTTTGGGATCGACGAAGCGTGCGCCGGGAATGTGGCCGGCGGCATAGCGCGCAGCGCTGGTCAGGTCGACCAGAATCAGTTCGGGAGCCGCCAGGCGCTCGGCCAGTTCGGCCGGTTCGATAACCAATGGCAACGCAGCGAAGGCAGTCATGCTGGGCCTCTTCATTAATGGAGAAAGGGGCGGATTGTAACGGAAAGCCTAACGCTCAGAGGGTGTGAAAATATCGAGCACCGTCGCGAGAGCGTCTCCCGGTGCTCGCGTAGCGCAATGCAAGCAGCGGGCGCCAGGAGACGGTCGCAGTAGGCGGGAGTTTTTTCACAACCTCTCACGTCTGGCAAAACTGTCCAGGGCCCGTTGAATACATTGCGCGGTTTTACCGAAGGCTTGCACGCTGGCATCGCTGAGTACGGCGCCGGCCTGGTCGGCGACGATGACCATTACCACGCGCTCGTTGCTGGTCAGTGAGCGGATCAGCAGGTGCTCGCTGGGAAATAGCGCTTTCAGCGAGCCTGGCAGCAGGGCCGAGAATTGCGCGATATTGGCCGGCGTCAGACGCAGCTGTGCCGGTGCCTTGAGCAGGCGCCGCAGCACCTGGCTCTGCTGTGGGTCAATGACCAGGGTGTTTGCCGACTTGTCCAGGCCGGTCTGTTGCTGTGCTTGCAGGCGGCTATGGCTGCGGTCGGCGAGGAGCAGTAGTACCCGCGACAGGCCGCAGGCCTGCAGGGCTTGAGTGGTGCTGGTGGTGAGCTGGTCGAGGCTGTGGAACGCACTCGGCTGCGCAAGCAATTGCGCGCAATGTTGCCGCCATCCCTGGTCTGCCGTCGTTGTCCTCGTTGCCGTCGCTGGTGAGGCGGGGGGCTTGCTGTGCAGGCGCCGAGCGTCCCAGGGCCAGAGCAACGCCTGGGCGGGATGCCAGAGTTCTGCCGTGGCTTGCTGGCGCGCACTCTGCGCGGCGTGCTGGTGAATCTGTTGCTGCACATCGCTCAACGGCAGTTGCAGGTAGAGCCCGGTCAGATGCTGCCAGCGCAGGCTGTGAGGGCTATTCCAGGCATGGTGGGCGGACAGCGCCAGGCCGTTGGCCAGCAGGATGCTGTTGGCTGGCTGGGTCAGCCAGCGCCGCAGAGGAATATCGGCATCGAGCATTTGCTGCTGGTGCAGCGGGTGTTGATTGTCGCGCGCGATGTGCAGCGCCTTGACCAGCTGGCGGCGATCGGCAACCAGCAGGCGGTAGCCTTGGATCACCCAGTCGGGCAGGCGCCAGCGCTCGGCCAAAGCCAGGCACAGGGTCAGCAGAGGCACGCCGAGCAGATCCTGCTCGACGGTGGCGGCCGGCTCGGCGTGGGCCAGCACGCGTTGCTCCCATTGCTCGAACAGCTCGGGATGGGCCACCAGCAACGACCAGATCGGCGCGAGAAACAACAGGCTGCCCCAGTGGATCTCCTGCCAGAGCCGCGCCAGACGCCCGCCGAACAGGCCGCTGGCTTGCTGGGTGGCATGTTGGCTGATCAGCTGGATCTGCCGCAGCGCCAGGGGGATTTCCTCGAGGGGGCGAGCGGGTTGGCGTTGCACCAGCTCCAGGGTGCGCTGCAATCCCAGTCGACTGAGCGCGCTTTCCAGGCTTTCGGCGCAGGCGCTGAAACTGCCTGCCTGTCGATTGGCCTCCCGTAACACGCAGAGGGCCAGGGCCGGGCTTGCCTGCATCAACTCGGCTATTTCACGCAGCGATCGGCGGCTGTCGGACAGGGCGCGACAGACAGTCAGGTGGTTTTCGACCGGCACCGGCAACAATTGCTTGTCCAGCCGTTCGAGCCAGTCTTCGAGGGTGCGCGGTAAGGGTTTGGCGGTGGGCATCTGTGCTTAGCCATGCTGGCTTTTAGACTTAACTGGCTATAGTCTCGCGCATAAGTTCCGATAAATAGAAGGGTTGTTTTGCATAACCCTCACTCCAGGCTCGCGCAAGTTTCCTCTCTATGGCAAAAATCATTGGCATCATCGTTGTAATTGCTAGCGTGCTCGGCGGATTCATGCTGTCCGGCGGCCAGTTCATGGCGCTGGTGCATCCATTTGAAGTCTTGATCATTGGCGGCGCCGCGCTGGGGGCTTTTCTGCAGGCCAACCCGGGCAGCATGTTCATGCGCGTGTTCAAGAAGTCCTTGAGCATGTTCAGCTCGCGTTTCAGCCACGCCTACTACCTTGACGTGCTCAAGCTGGTCTACGAAATCCTCAACAAGAGCCGCCGCGAAGGCATGATGGCCATCGAGGCCGACATCGAGGAACCTTCGGCCAGCCCGATTTTCAGCAAGTATCCGAGCATCCTCAAAGACGAGCGGATAACGGCCTATATCTGCGATTACCTGCGCATCATGTCCTCCGGCAATATGGCGCCGCATGAGCTGGAAGGCTTGTTCGACATGGAGATCGCCAGCCTCAAGGAAGAGCTCGAGCATCCCTCTCATGCCGTGGCCAAGGTCGCCGATGGCATGCCGGCCATGGGTATCGTCGCCGCGGTGCTGGGGATCGTGATCACCATGTCGGTCCTTGCCGAAGCCGACAATGCCATGATCGGCTACAAGGTCGGTTCGGCGCTGGTCGGTACCTTCCTCGGCATTCTCGCCTCCTATGGTTTTTTCGGTCCGCTGGCCGCGGCGCTGGAGCATGACGCCAAGGAAGAGATCAACGTATTCGAAGCGATCAAGGCCGGCCTGGTCGCTTCGGCATCCGGCATGCCGCCCTCGCTGGCCGTCGAGTTCTCGCGCAAGGTGCTCTATCCGGCCCATCGCCCGAGCTTTTCCGAGCTCGAGCAGGCGATGCGCGGAAACTAACGGAAAATGGACAACAATCAGCCGATCATCGTCAAGCGGGTCAAGAAGGTTGCCGCTGGCCACCATGGCGGGGCCTGGAAAATCGCCTTTGCCGACTTCGCCACGGCGATGATGGCGTTCTTCCTGGTGATGTGGCTGATGTCCGTGGCTACCCCTGAACAGAAGAAGTTGATCTCCGGTTATTTCAAGGATCCGATCGGCTTTTCCGAGAGCGCCAGTCCCTTCGTCATCGATCTCGGCGGCTCGCCCACGCCGGCGCCGGATCGCACGCTCAATCAGCAGGTCGATGATCAGACCGAAGGCGAGAAAGTCGAGATCGAGCCGGCGCAGCCTGACCCCGCGCAGGCCGAAGGCAAGGCCGAGGAAGTGGAGCGCGAACGCCTCGAACTGTTGCTGCAGGAGCTGCAGAACAAGGTCGAGGAGAATCCGCAGTTGCAGCGCTTCAAGGATCAGATCCTGTTCGAGATCACCCAGGATGGCTTGCGTATCCAGATCATGGACGCCGAGAACCGGCCGATGTTCGATAGTGGCAGTGCGCGCTTGCAGCCGCATTTCGAGGACATCCTGCTGGCCCTGGCCGACACCATCAAGGCAGTGCCGAACAAAATCAGTATCAGCGGCCACACCGACGCCAAGCCGTTTGCCGGTGCCGGCGAGTTCGGCAATTGGGAACTCTCGGCGAATCGGGCCAATGCGGCCCGGCGCGCCCTGATCGCCGGTGGTTACGCCGAGGCGCAGGTGGCCCGGGTGGTTGGCTATGCGTCGTCGGCGTTGTTCGATCGCGACGACCCGTTGAATCCGGTCAATCGGCGTATCGATATCGTCGTGTTGACGAAAAAGGCTCAGCGCGCCATCGAAGGCGAGCAGGATGGCGCTGCCGGCGCGGAATCCGAGGCACCTGACAGCTCTTCTGTCGTGCCCGATGTGTCGCAGCCGCCCGCCGCGGATCCGGCTGAGTTGCGCGAGCGCCTGAATATTTTCGAGGATGGGGTGTTGCAGCTCGATCAGCCGAGCGAGTGAGTCGCGGGTCGTACGCCCCGGGCCGCGAGTGATCGCGGCCTGGTCGTTTCAGTACTCCGCTTCGGGCAGGCTGGCCAGGATGTGCCGGTAGCTGGCCATCCGTTGTGGCTGGATGCGACCCTCTTCCAGGGCCTTGAGCAGGGCGCAGCCAGGTTCGCGGTCATGCTTGCAGTCGCGAAAGCGGCACTGGCCGATCAGGTCGTTGAACTCGATGAAGCCCGCCTCGACATCCGCGCGGCTGACATGCACCAGGCCGAACTCGCGAATACCGGGCGAGTCGATCAGCTCACCGCCACCGGGGAAGTGGAACAGGCGTGCAGTGGTGGTGGTGTGGGTGCCCTTGCCGGTCAGTTCCGACAGCGGTCCGACCCGGGTGTCCACGCCTGGCAGCAGGCTGTTGACCAGCGATGACTTGCCAACCCCGGACTGGCCGACGAAGACGCTGACGTGACCGTCGAGCTGCCGCTTGAGTTGCTCCATGCCGTCGCCCTGATGGGCCGAGACTTCCTGCACGGGATAGCCGAGCTGGCGATAGACGCCGAGCAGGACGTTCAGCGCCACGGCGTTCTGCTCGTCGATCAGGTCGGCCTTGTTCAGCAGCAGCAAGGGGCGAATGCCGGCGTGTTCGGCGGCTACCAGATAGCGGTCGATCAGGTTGGCGTGGGGCTCGGGTAGCGGGGCGAAGACGATCACGATCAGATCGACGTTGGCCGCCACCGGCTTCAGCTGGCCGCGGGTATCCGGGCGGCACAGTTCGGTTTTGCGCGGCAGTTGCGCGACGATGACGCCGATGCCCTGGTTGCCGGCCCGCCAGACTACGCGATCGCCGGTAACCATGGCCGGCAGGTTGGCGCGCAGGTGACAGCGAAACACCTGGCCGGCCAGTTCGCCGTCCTCGGCTTCGACTTCGACCTGTACGCCAAAGTGGGCGATGACCAGGCCGAGCTGTTCCGGGCCGAGGTCGCCGCCCTCGAGGGTTTGCACGGCCTGCGACTCGCGCTTGGCCGCACGGGCGGCTCGTTCGCCCTGAATTTTGTCGATGCGCCAGCTTTGCCGGCGGTTGAGTTGGCGTTTGGCCATGAAGGTTCCGAGGTTGACTTGCGGTGAAATCCGCCAGCGAGTCTAGCACGCGGCACATGCGGACTCGCGCTGCTGCGTTGCAGGATGTCGAGGGTTAGACTGCGGCGCAGTGGCGACAGGCAGATCGAGGCGATAAATGGTTGCGTGTTTACGGATGATTGGTCGGGTGGCCGGCCGCTATCCGGCCCTGCTGGCGTTGCTGGCGCAGCTATGCGCGGCGCTGCTGGTGGGCGGGGTGATCGTTGTGGCGGGGCAGTTCTCGAACTGGCGCCCCAGCGGTTTGGCCGCCGGTTTGACCCTGGGCTTGCTGGCGGCGGGTCTCGGCCGCCGGTTTGGCTTGGCGTCTTGGTGGTGGTGGTTGAACCTGGGGTTCGTTCCGGCGCTGCTGCTGTTCAGTGGTGCGGCGCTGCCGTCCTGGGTATTTTTAGTCGGCTTCCTGCTGCTGTTGCTGGGTAACTGGAACAGTGTCGGCGAGCGGGTGCCGTTGTATCTGACTGGCGCGCGCAGTCGCCAGCAGCTGGCCGAGTGGCTCGTTCGGCAACCCGCCGATTTTCGTTTCGTCGATCTCGGCTGTGGCCCGGCGGGAACCCTGCTCTGGCTGGCGCGGCGGTTTCCCCAGGCGCAGTTCGTCGGGGTGGAGACCGCGCCCTTGCCGTTCGTCATCGCCTGGCTGCGTGCCTTGCCGCAGGACAACTGCCGGATTCGCTACGAGACTCTCTGGCGCACCGATCTGGCGCAGTTCGACGTGGTCTATTGCTTTCTCTCGCCTGCGCCGATGGCGGCGCTCTGGGCCAAGGCCGTGGCGCAAATGGCCGGCGGTGCCTGGCTGGTCAGCAACAGCTTCGAGGTGCCGGGGGTACCGGCCGAGCAGCAGGTCGAACTGCATGACTGGCGCCGCTCGCGTCTGCTGTTATGGCGGATGCCGGGCGTCGGACGGGCCTGACCGTGCGTGGTGAGGACAAGTCCGCCGGTTCGCGCGCGGGTTTATTCGCTAAACTGCCGGTATCAGCCGAGGAGTAGAGCATGCAGAACCCGCAGAATCTGATCTGGATCGACCTGGAAATGACCGGACTCGATCCAGAAAAGGACGTGATCATCGAAATGGCCACGATCATTACCGATAGCGACCTCAATATCCTGGCCGAAGGCCCGGTGATTGCGGTGCATCAGAGTGACGAGGCGCTTGCCGGCATGGATGAATGGAACACCCGTACCCATGGCGAAAGCGGCCTGGTCAAACGCGTGCGTGAGAGCAGGATCAGCCCGGCCGAGGCCGAGGCGCAGACCATCGCTTTTCTCGAGCAGTGGGTGCCCAAGGGCCAGTCGCCGATCTGCGGTAACAGCATCGGTCAGGATCGGCGCTTTCTCTATCGCTACATGCCGGATCTGGAAGCCTATTTCCACTACCGCTATCTGGATGTCTCGACCCTGAAGATCCTCGCCGAGCGCTGGGCACCGAAACTCAAGGAGGGGTTCCAGAAAAAAGCCAGTCACCAGGCGCTGGACGATATTCGCGAGTCGATCGCCGAACTCCAGTACTACCGCGAGCACTTCATCAAGGTCTGAGCGTCGGCCACAGAGCGAGTGCCATGGGCGTAGCCCGGATGTAATCCGGGCTACTGGGCTATTCCGGCCTGCTCCTGCGGTGCTGCGCCAGTGCCCACTCGACATGCTCGCGCACCAGTGCCGAGGGGTGGTCGCGGCGCGCTTGCAGCGCCTCGAGCACCGGGATGCTCGAGGGTGCATTGCCCAGGCCGACGGCCAGGTTGCGCAGCCAGCGCTCGTAGCCGGCGCGGCGCAACGGCGATCCTTCGGTGCGACTCAAGAACTCCTCTTCGCTCCAGCGAAACAGTGCGGCCAACTCGGCGTTGTCCAGTTGATGGCGCGGCTGGAAATCGCCCTGCTCGGTGGGGCGGGCGAAACGGTTCCACGGGCAGACCAACTGACAGTCGTCGCAGCCGAACACGCGGTTGCCGATCGGTGCGCGCAGCTCCTCGGGGATCGAACCTTTCAGTTCGATGGTCAGGTAGGAAATGCAGCGCCGGGCATCCAGCACGTAAGGGCCGACAAAAGCCCCGGTCGGGCAGATGTCCAGGCACGCGCTGCAGCGCCCGCAGTGTTCTGTGGCATGCGGCGCATCGACCGGCAGCGGCAGGTCGACGAACAGCTCGCCAAGGAAGAAGTAGCTGCCGGCGCTGCGGTTGAGCACCAGGGTGTTCTTGCCGATCCAGCCGAGGCCGGCCTGTTCGGCGATGGCCTTTTCCAGTACCGGCGCGCTGTCGACGAAGGCGCGGTAGCCGAACGGGCCGATCTGTTGCTGGATGCGCTCGGCCAGTTGCTGCAGGCGCTTGCGGATCAGCTTGTGGTAATCGCGGCCCAGGGCGTAGCGCGAGACATAGGCTTTCTCCGGTTCACCCAGGCGCTGGGCCATTTGCGTGTCACCGGGCAGGTAATCCATGCGCAACGAGACCACCCGCAAGGTGCCGGGCACCAGCTCGTCGGGATGCGAACGTTTGCTGCCATGGGCGGCCATGTAGTCCATCTCGCCCTGGTAGCCGGCGTCCAGCCAGCGTTGCAGGTGCGCCTCGTGCTCGCTCAGCTCCAGCCCGGCAATGCCGACCTGTTGGAAGCCCAGCTCGCGGCCCCAATCCTTGATCGACTGGGCGAGGGCGGTGAGGTCGAGAGCGACAGTTGTCATATGGGGCGGGTAACCGGAGCGGAGGTGGGTATAATTCTGCCAGACATCGGAGCCGACGCATGCCGCAATCGCCAGACAATCTTCCCCTCGCCTTATATAGCGCCGCCCAGGTGCGCGAGCTGGATGCGCGCCTGATCGCCGCCGGTACCCCGGGCTTCGAGCTGATGAGCCGCGCCGCCCATGCTATCTGGCGCGCGCTGCGGCGCCGTTGGTCGGATGTCGGGACGCTGACGGTGCTGGCCGGGCGCGGCAACAATGCCGGCGACGGCTACCTGGTGGCGGCCCTGGCGCTACGTGCCGGCTGGCAGGTGCAGCTGCTGGCCGTGGGCGATCCGCTGCAGCTGCAAGGCGATGCGGCGCAGGCGCGCGATGAGGCGCAGGCCGCAGGCGTGACTGTCCAGCCCTGGAGCGAATGCGCCGAGCTGAGGGGCGTGGTGGTCGATGCGCTGCTCGGCACCGGCCTCAGTGGCGCGGTGCGCGAACCCTATGCCCAGGCGATTCGCCTGCTCAACGCCAGCGCTCTGCCGGTACTGGCGGTGGATATTCCCTCGGGTTTGTGCGCCGACAGCGGTCAGGTACTGGGGGTGGCCGTGCGTGCGCAGCTGACGGTGACCCTGATCGGCCTGAAGCTGGGGCTGTTCACCGGGGTGGCGGCGGATTGGGTGGGCGAGCTGGTCTTCGATGACCTGCGGGCCGATCCGGCGCTGCTCGCTGCGCAGGCTTGCGTGGCGCAGCGTCTGGCCGGAACCAATGTGCCGCGCCTGGCGGCGCGGCCGCGCACCGTGCACAAGGGGCAGTTGGGCCATGTGCTGGTGGTCGGTGGCGATCGCGGTTTCGCCGGCGCCGCCCTGTTGGCGGCGCAAAGCGCTTTGCGCAGCGGCGCCGGGATGGTTTCCCTGGCGACCCGCGGCGAGCACCTGGCGGCGGCGCAGGCGCGCGTGCCCGAGGTGATGAGCGCCGCCGTGGCCTCTGCCAATCAATTACGGGCCTTGGGCGCCGCGGCCAGCGTCTGGGTGGTCGGGCCGGGCCTGGGGCAGGGAGCCTGGGGGCGCAGTCTGCTGTCGCTGGCGGCGATCACTGACGCGCCGCAGGTGTGGGACGCCGACGCCTTGAACCTGCTGGCCGCGGGGGCGGTCAAGATGGCGGCTGGTGGCGTGATCACCCCGCATCCGGGCGAAGCCGCGCGCTTGCTGGGTATCAGTGCCGCCGAGGTGCAGGCCGATCGTTCGGCGGCGGCGCGAGCCCTGGCCCAGCGCTACCAGGCGGTGTGCGTGCTCAAGGGGGCGGGCACTCTGCTGGCCGATTCTGCCGGGCAGCTGCTGCTCTGCGATCGCGGTCACCCGGTAATGGCCGGCGCCGGTTTGGGCGATGTGCTGGCCGGCCTGATTGGTGCGTTGCTGGCCCAGGGCTTGCCGGCGATGGCGGCGGCCAGTCTGGCGGTCTGGCTGCATGCGAGCGCTGGCGAGCGTCTGGCCGGGCAGGGCTGTGGGTTGGCGGCGAGTGACCTGTGCGCCGCCATTCGTCAATTGTTGCAGGAGCAGTCTGTTTGTCCGAGTTAGAGCTTTATGCCGCCGATGAAGCGGCGATGCTGACCCTGGGCGCGCGTATCGCCGAGGTCAGTGGCGGGCGTGGGGTGATCTATCTGCATGGCGATCTGGGGGCGGGGAAAACCACCCTGTCACGCGGGATCATTCGCGGCCTGGGTCATGCCGGGGCAGTCAAGAGTCCGACCTTTACCCTGGTCGAGCCATACGAGATCGACGCGGTTCGCGTGTTTCATTTCGACCTCTATCGGCTGGTCGACCCGGAGGAACTGGAGTACCTGGGGATACGCGACTACTTCGAGGGCGATGCCTTGTGCCTGGTCGAGTGGCCTGAGCGCGGCGCAGGCGTTTTGCCAAAGGCCGACATGGACATTACCATTAGCGCGCAAGCGTCCGGCCGCTCCCTGCATGTGCAGGCGCAAGGTGAGCGTGGCGAAACCTGGTGTGCCGCTTTGGCCTCCGGGGCATGATCAAAACAAAATGGGGTCGGGTATGCGCATAGGCGCGCGTTTCATCGCGGTTGGAGTGGTGCTGGCGGCGCTGGCTGTCGAGGTTTTGGCCGCTTCGGATGTGCGCAGCGTCAGGCTGTGGCGGGCGCCGGACAATACGCGCCTGGTGTTCGACCTGTCCGGCCCGGTGCAGCACAGTGTCTTTATCCTCACGGCACCGGATCGCCTGGTCATCGATGTCAGTGGCGCCAAGCTGGCGACCCGGTTCGATAACCTGGCGTTGAGCAATACCCCGATAACCGGTATGCGTTCGGCGCAGCGCACGCCCGAAGACCTGCGGGTGGTGATCGACCTGTCGGCGCAGGTTACGCCCAAGAGCTTCATGTTGGCGCCCAATCAGCAATACGGCCATCGCCTGGTGGTCGATCTGTTCGACCAAGAGGCGGGTGCTGCTCCCAGTCTGCCGGTGACCCAGGTGGCCAGCGCACCGCCAGTGCCGGTCACGCCGACCCGGGTGCCAGCCAAGCTGACCCCGGTGCCCGGTGGCAAGCGCGATATCGTCATCGCCATCGATGCCGGTCACGGTGGCGAAGACCCGGGCGCGCTGTCGCCGGTCAAGGGCCAGTTCGAGAAGCACGTGACCCTGGCGATCGCCAAGGAACTCCAGCGCCAGATCAACGCCGAGAAGGGCTTTCGCGGCGAGTTGGTGCGCACCGGCGACTATTTCATCCCATTGCGCAAGCGTACCGATATCGCGCGCAAGAAGGGCGCCGATCTGTTCGTCTCGATTCATGCCGATGCGGCGCCGCGGGCGGCGGCCTTTGGCGCCTCGGTGTATGCCCTGTCGGATCGCGGCGCCACCTCGGAGACTGCGCGCTGGCTGGCCGACTCGGAGAACCAGTCGGACCTGATCGGCGGCGCCGGCAATGTCAGTCTGGACGATAAGGACCGCATGCTGGCCGGGGTGTTGCTGGATCTGTCGATGACCGCGTCGCTGTCGTCCAGCCTGAATGTCGGCAACAAGGTGCTGAGCAATATGGGGCGGATCACGCCGCTGCATAAGCGCCGGGTCGAGCAGGCCGGCTTCATGGTGCTCAAATCGCCGGATATGCCGTCGATCCTGGTCGAGACCGGCTTTATCTCCAACCCCAATGAGGCGCGCAAGCTGGCCAGTGCTGGCCACCAGCAGGCGCTGGCGCGCTCTATCGTGACTGGCGTGCGGCAGTTCTTTCAGCAGAACCCGCCGCCCGGCAGCTACGTCGCCTGGCAGCGCGATAATGGCAAGATTACCCAGGGGCCGCGCGAGCACGTGGTCAGCTCCGGCGAGAGCCTGGCGTTGATCGCGCTGCGTTACCAGGTCAGCCTTGGCGCCCTGCGCAGTGCCAATTCGCTGCGTTCCGACGTGATCAAGGTCGGCCAGACCCTGCAGATTCCGGCCACTGCGCTGGCGGTTCAGCCATGAGTAGTGACGCGCGTATCCAGTTGCTGAGTCCGCGGCTGGCCAACCAGATCGCCGCGGGCGAGGTGGTCGAGCGGCCTGCTTCGGTGATCAAGGAGTTGCTCGAGAACAGCCTGGATTCCGGTGCCCAGCGCATCGAAGTGGATGTCGAGCAGGGCGGGGTCAAGCTACTGCGGGTGCGTGACGACGGTGGTGGCATCGCTGCGGACGATCTGCCGCTGGCGCTGGCCCGGCATGCCACCAGCAAGATCCGTGAACTCGAAGACCTCGAGCAGGTGATGAGCCTGGGTTTTCGTGGCGAGGCGCTGGCTTCGATCAGCTCGGTCGCGCGCCTGACCCTGACCTCGCGCACGGCCGATGCCGAACAGGCCTGGCAGGTGGAAACCGAAGGCCGCGACATGCAGCCGCGCGTGCAGCCGGCGGCGCACCCGGTTGGTACCTCGGTGGAAGTGCGCGACCTGTTCTTCAATACCCCGGCGCGGCGCAAGTTCCTCAAGACTGAGAAAACCGAATTCGATCATTTGCAGGAAGTCATCAAGCGCCTGGCCCTGGCGCGTTTCGATGTGGCTTTCCACTTGCGCCATAACGGCAAGACCGTGCTCGGCCTGCACGAGGCGCCTGACGATATCAGTCGCGCGCGGCGGGTGGCGGCGGTCTGCGGGGCGGCTTTTCTCGAGCAGGCGTTGCCCATCGAGATCGAACGCAATGGCCTGCGTCTGTGGGGCTGGGTCGGCTTGCCGACTTTCTCGCGCAGCCAGGCGGATCTGCAGTATTTCTACGTCAACGGGCGCACGGTGCGCGACAAGCTGGTCGCCCATGCGGTGCGCCAGGCCTATCGCGACGTGCTGTTCAATGGCCGTCATCCGACCTTCGTGCTGTTTCTGGAAATCGACCCCGCGGTGGTCGATGTCAACGTACACCCGACCAAGCACGAAGTGCGCTTTCGTGACGGGCGCATGGTCCATGACTTCCTCTACGGCACCTTGCATCGCGCCCTGGGCGATGTGCGTCCGGAGGATCAACTGGCCGCACCGGCAGCGGTGAGCGGCATGCTGGCGCCGACGGGGCAGGCGGCCGGCGAGTTCGGCCCGCAGGGCGAGATCGGCCTGGCGGCCAGTTTGCTCGAGCCGACGCCGGGCGAGTCGATCTGGCGCTCGCCGGGAGCCGGTTATCAGGGCCAGCGGCCCCAGGCCGGAGTGCCGGCGGCCGAGGCGCAGGGCGCCTACCGCGAGTTTTTCGCGCCGCTGAGCGTGGCGCCGGCGAGCCTGCCCGAGGCCCAGGGCGATGTGCCGCCGCTCGGTTATGCCATTGCCCAGCTCAAGGGCGTGTATATCCTCGCCGAGAACGTGCCGGGCCTGGTGCTGGTCGACATGCACGCGGCGCACGAGCGGATCACCTATGAACGGCTGAAGGTGGCGATGGCCAGCGAAGGCTTGCGCGGCCAGCCACTGCTGGTGCCCGAGTCGCTGGCCGTCAGTCAGCGCGAGGCCGATTGCGCCGAGGAGCATGCGGCCTGGTTCCAGCGCCTGGGCTTCGAGTTGCAGCGTCTGGGCCCTGAAAGCCTGGCGATCCGGCAGATTCCCGCGCTGCTCAAGCAGGCCGAGGCCAATCGATTGGTGGCGGATGTGCTGGCCGATCTGCTCGAGTACGGCACCAGTGACCGGATCCAGGCGCACCTCAACGAGTTGCTCGGCACCATGGCCTGTCACGGTGCGATACGCGCCAATCGACGCCTGAGCCTGCCGGAAATGAATGCCCTGCTGCGCGACATGGAACACACCGAGCGCAGCGGCCAGTGCAACCATGGTCGGCCGACCTGGACCCAGCTGGGCATGGATGATCTGGATAAGCTGTTCCTGCGTGGTCGCTGACCGGGCTGCGGGCGATCGGCGTTCGCGCCACACCGAGAACTATTGACGATGTCCGAACGCCTGCCTCCGGCAATTTTCCTGATGGGGCCTACCGCCGCCGGCAAAACCGATCTGGCCCTCGAGCTGGCGCGGGTGCTGCCGTGCGAGCTGATCAGTGTCGATTCGGCCTTGGTCTATCGCGGCATGGATATCGGCACCGCCAAACCCGATAAAGCCACGCTCGCCGAGTTCCCCCATCGCCTGATCGACATTCGCGACCCGGCCGAAAGCTACTCGGCTGCCGAGTTTCGTGCCGACGCCCTGACGGCGATGGCCGAGATCAGCGCACGCGGGCACATCCCGCTGCTGGTCGGCGGCACCATGCTGTATTACAAGGCGCTGCTCGAAGGGTTGGCCGATATGCCCGGCGCCGATCCGCAGGTGCGTGCCGAGCTCGAGGCGCGTGCCCAGACCGAAGGCTGGGGGGCTCTGCACCGCGAATTGCAGGCGGTCGACCCGGAATCTGCTGCGCGCATCCATCCCAATGACCCGCAACGCCTGGTCAGGGCGCTGGAGGTCTACCGCGTCAGCGGTCTGACCATGACCGCGCACCGTCAGCTCCAGCTTGAGCAAAATCATGTCATGGGCGCGTCCGCTGCGGGACAATTCCCCTATACTGTCGCGCACTTGGCCATCGCTCCGGCGCAGCGCCAGATGTTGCATGCGCGAATTGCGCAACGATTTCAGTTGATGTTGGAACAGGGCTTTGTCGACGAGGTCGAACGGCTGCGGCAGAGAAGTGACCTGCATCCGGGGTTGCCGTCTATACGAGCGGTGGGTTATCGCCAGGTGTGGGATTTTCTGGAAGGTAACCTGAGCGAGGCGCAGATGCGCGAGCGCGGCATTATCGCCACGCGGCAGTTGGCCAAACGACAGTTCACCTGGCTGCGCAGTTGGGCCGATGTGCACTGGCTGGATAGCCTGGCTTGTGACAATTTGCCGCGCGCCTTGAAATACCTGGCAGCGGACTCCATATTGACCTGAGACCTTGCCATTGGCCGTCTATCCTTGGGGGTATGGCGGCCTGAAGTTGTTTATTGCATTACTAAAATTATTAATTATTGATTTTTCAAAGGAGTACGACCCATGTCAAAAGGGCATTCGCTACAAGACCCTTACCTGAATACCCTGCGTAAGGAACGCGTCCCGGTTTCCATCTATCTGGTCAACGGCATCAAGCTGCAAGGTCAGATCGAGTCTTTCGACCAGTTCGTGATTTTGCTGAAAAACACTGTCAGCCAGATGGTCTATAAACACGCTATTTCCACCGTGGTGCCAAGCCGCCCGGTGCGTTTGCCGAGCGTTTCCGAGACTGAGTTGGCCGAAGCCGAGCCGGGCAACGCCTGATCTAGGAGGTCGTATTGTTCTTCGAGCGCCATGAAGGGGGTGAGCGGGCCGTGCTGGTTCATCTGGACGGCCAAGACTCCGCGGCGCGCGAAGATCCGCAAGAGTTTCAGGAGCTAGCCATCTCGGCCGGTGCTGACACGGTTGCCTTCCTTAGCGTGCCGAGTAACCGGCTGACTGCGAAATATCTGATTGGCAGTGGCAAGGTTGAGGAGTTGCGTGATCAGGTCAAGGTTCTCGAGGCCGATCTGGTGATCTTCAATCACGTCCTCACGCCCAGCCAGGAACGCAACCTCGAGCGGGTTTTCGAGTGTCGGGTACTGGATCGCACCGGCCTGATTCTCGATATTTTCGCCCAGCGCGCACGTACTCACGAAGGCAAGCTGCAGGTCGAACTGGCCCAGCTGGATCATCTGAGCACCCGCCTGGTTCGCGGCTGGACTCACCTGGAGCGGCAGAAGGGCGGTATCGGTCTGCGTGGTCCGGGTGAGACTCAGCTGGAAACCGACCGTCGTTTGTTGCGCGTACGCATTCGCCAGATCAAGCAGAAACTGGAGAAGGTGCGCAGTCAGCGCGAGCAGGCGCGGCGTGGGCGCAAGCGCGCGGATATCCCTTCCGTGTCTCTGGTTGGCTATACCAACGCCGGCAAATCGACCCTGTTCAACGCCCTGACCGAGTCGGACGTTTACGCCGCCGATCAATTGTTCGCCACCCTGGATCCGACGTTGCGCCGGCTGGAATTGGACGACCTGGGGCCGGTGGTGTTGGCCGATACCGTGGGCTTTATTCGTCACCTGCCGCATAAATTGGTTGAAGCCTTCCGCGCGACCCTTGAGGAATCGAGCAATTCCGACTTGCTTCTGCATGTGATCGATGCGCATGAGCCTGAGCGCGACCAGCAGATCGAGCAGGTCATGGCCGTGCTGGGCGAGATCGGTGCGCACGAGCTACCCATGCTCGAGGTATACAACAAGCTGGACCTGCTCGAAGGGGTCGAACCGCAAATTCAGCGCGATGCCGAGGGCAAACCGCAGCGGGTCTGGTTGTCCGCCCGTGACGGACGTGGCCTGCCCTTGTTGAAGCAGGCCATTGCCGAATTATTGGGCAATGACCTGTTTATCGCTACATTGCAGTTGCCGCAGCGCATGGCGCGGCTGCGCGCGCAGTTTTTTGCCGTGGGTGCGGTGCAGAGCGAGGAGCATGCCGAGGATGGCAGCAGTTTGTTGGCTGTACGCCTGCCGCGGATCGAGTTGAATCGACTGGTCACTCGGGCAGGCTTGAAACCGTTGGAATTCATCGAGCAACACACTTTGCAATAAAGCCTGCGACAGTGGTTTTGCCGCTGATGGCTGGCATTCGGTAGCATTGGTCGGCGCGCCGTGGGCGCGTCTTTGCTTTATTTGATGGAGAGCGCTATGGCTTGGAATGAGCCGGGTGGCAACTCGAACAATCAGGATCCTTGGGGCGGCCGCAAAGGCGGTGATCGCAAGGGGCCGCCGGATCTCGACGAGGCCTTCCGCAAGCTGCAGGAAAGCCTCAATGGGCTGTTCGGTGGCGGCAAGAAACGTGGCAGTGACGACGCTGCTGGCAAGGGCGGTGGTTTCGGTCTGCTATTCATCGGTTTGGGCTTGCTCGCGGCCGTTTGGCTGTACAGCGCAATCTATGTGATCGATGAGCAGGAGCAGGCCGTGGTGCTGCGTTTCGGCAAATACTACGAAACCGTAGGGCCGGGCCTGAACATCTACTTCCCGCCGATCGATCGCAAGTTCCAGGAGAACGTCACCCGCGAGCGTGCTTACAGCAAGCAGGGGCAGATGCTCACCGAGGACGAGAACATCATCGAAGTGCCGCTGACCGTGCAGTACAAAATCAGCAATCTGCAGGATTTCGTGCTCAACGTCGATCAGCCGGAAATCAGCTTGCAACACGCCACCGACAGCGCCGTGCGCCATGTGGTCGGCTCGACCGAGATGGACCAGGTGCTGACCGAAGGTCGCGAGTTGATGGCCAGTGAGGTCAAGGATCGTTTGCAGCGTTTCCTCGATACCTACCGCACCGGCATTAGCGTTACCCAGGTCAACTTGCAGAGTGCGGCGGCGCCGCGTGAAGTGCAGGAAGCCTTCGACGATGTGATCCGCGCCCGTGAAGATGAACAGCGCGAGAAGAACCAGGCGGAAACCTACGCCAACGGCGTGGTGCCGGAGGCCCGCGGTCAGGCCCAGCGTCTGATCGAAGATGCCAGCGGTTATCGCGATGAAGTGGTTTCCCGCGCAACAGGTGAGGCGGACCGCTTTACTGCGCTGGTCGCCGAGTACCGCAAGGCGCCTGAGGTCACGCGTGAGCGTTTGTACCTGGACACCATGCAAGAGCTGATGAGCAATACCAGCAAGGTGTTGGTGACTGGCGACAAGGGGCAGAACAATCTGCTTTACCTGCCGCTGGATAAGATGATCGATGGCCGTAGCAGTGCTGGCGCCAGTGCCGTTTCGGGGGCGGGCGCCGGTGAGCTTGGTGCGCGCACCAGTAGTGATCCGCGTCAGGTTGAGCTGCGTACAAGGGAGAGCCGTTGATGAGCAATAAATCGCTGATCGCCCTGATTGTTGGCGTAGTACTGGCGCTGGTTGCCTGGAACAGCTTCTATATTGTGGCGCAAACCGAGCGGGCGGTCCTGCTGCAGTTCGGCCGTATCGTCCAGCCGGATGTGCAACCGGGTTTGCATGTGAAGGTTCCTTATGTCAATCAGGTGCGCAAGTTCGATGCACGCCTGCTGACCCTGGATGCCTCCAGCTCGCGTTTCCTCACCCTGGAAAAGAAAGCCTTGATGGTCGATGCGTTCGCCAAGTGGCGCGTGCTCGATGCCGAGCGTTACTACACGGCGACTTCGGGTATCAAGCAGATCGCCGACGAGCGTCTGGCGCGCCGCCTGGAAGCTTCGCTGCGTGACCAGTTCGGTAAGCGCACGCTGCACGAGTCGGTATCCGGCGAGCGTGATGCGCTGATGGCGGATGTTACGGCCTCGCTGAACCGTGCGGCGCAACGTGAGCTGGGTATCGAGGTGGTGGATGTGCGGGTCAAGGCCATCGACCTGCCGAAAGAGGTCAACCGCAGCGTGTTCGACCGCATGAGCTCCGAGCGTGAGCGTGAGGCTCGCGAGCATCGGGCCAAGGGTAAGGAGCTGGCCGAAGGTATTCGTGCCGATGCCGATCGTCAGCGTCGCGTGCTGTTGGCCGATGCCTATCGCCAGGCTGAAGAGCTGCGCGGTGATGGCGATGCCCAGGCTGCGGCCATCTACTCCAGGGCGTATGGTCAGGATCAGGAGTTCTACTCGTTCTATCGCAGCCTGAGGGCTTATCGCGAGAGCTTCGCGGATAAGCGTGATGTGCTGGTGCTTGATCCGAGCAGTGACTTCTTCCGCTACCTGGAAAAGGCCAAGCCTTGATCCCCACCCCGGCGGGCGCGAGCCGTCCGCCGGGGTGACCGTTGAAGAAAACGTGGTATCATGCGGCAGCCGGGAAAATCCCGGCTTTTTTGCGTCTGTGGGTATCATGTGGCAGGAATTGGGCATTGCGTTTTGTCTACTGCTGGTCCTGGAAGGCATCCTGCCCTTCCTCTGTCCGCGCCTTTGGCGTGGGGCAGCCGCACAGCTTGCACGGCTGTCGGATCGACGATTGCGACTGATGGGGCTGGCCAGCATGTTGCTGGGTACGGCTCTCCTTTATCTGCTTCACTGAAGGCTTGTGCCGCCCGGTTCAAGAGGGGAATGGCTAAATGGCAACGGTAGACCGCTGGCTACTGCCAGATGGCATCGAAGAAGTACTGCCGCCGGAAGCGGCGCGCATTGAAGTCGCGCGCCGTCAGGTGCTGGATCTGTTCCAGCGCTGGGGCTATGAATTCGTGGTGACGCCGCATATCGAATACCTGGAGTCGCTGCTTACCGGCGCGGGCCGGGATCTGGATCTGCGCACCTTCAAGGTGACCGACCCGTTGTCGGGTCGGCAGATGGGCTTTCGTGCCGATATCACGCCGCAAGTGGCGCGGATCGATGCGCACACACTGCGCCGCGAAGGGCCGAGTCGGCTGTGTTATGCCGGCAGCGTGGTGCATGCTCAGCCACGAGCGCTGACCACCTCGCGCAGCCCGATCCAGTTGGGCGCCGAGTTGTATGGCGATGCCAGTCCGGCCAGTGATGTGGAGGTTATCAGCCTGTTGGTGGATACCCTGGAGCTGGCGCAGGTCCCCGACATTCACATGGATCTCGGGCATGTCGGTATCTACCGTGGCCTGGCCCGCGCCGCTGGCTTGTCTGGCGAGGTCGAGCAGCAGCTGTTCGATGCACTGCAACGCAAGGCCATGGATGAAATAGCGCTGCTGACCGAGGCCTTGCCGACTGCGCTGTGCAAGATGCTGCGCGCCCTGGCCGAGCTCTGTGGTGGCCGCGAAGTGCTGGACTTGGCGCAGGCTTGCCTGGTCGAGGCGCCGGACGATGTGCATGCTGCGCTGGATGACTTGCTGGCGATTGCCGATGCGCTGAGCCTGCGTTATCCGGAGTTGCCGTTGTACTTCGATCTGGGCGAGTTGCGCGGTTATCGCTATCACACCGGTGTGGTGTTTGCGGCCTTTGTGCCGGGTGTCGGCCAGTCGATAGCCCAGGGCGGCCGCTATGACGATATCGGTGCGGATTTCGGCCGGGCGCGTCCGGCGACGGGGTTCTCCACCGATCTGAAAACCCTGGTCAGTCTTGGGCAGATGCCGCTCGGTGAGCTGCCGGCGGGCATCTGGGCACCGGATCATCATGATCTGTACTTGTGGCGTGCGGTGCAGCGGCTGCGCGGTGAAGGCGAGCGTGTGGTGCAGGCTCTGCCTGGGCAGGCGTTGGTTGATGCGCACGAGGTGGGCTGTGATCGTCAATTATTGCTGTGTGATGGTCGTTGGCAGGTGACGCCGTTGGCTGGTTGAGCCGACTGGCCAGCCTCGGGTTGTATCCCATCAATGGATCGCCCGGGCTGGTCGTCCAAACTGACCGTCCTGATAGGCCGTCCAACTGACCATTCCAAATTGTTTCCGTCGGCTGCGGTCGACATCAAGCTTGCGCGAAGAGGACAAGTGTTATGGGTAAGAATGTCGTAGTCCTGGGCACCCAGTGGGGCGATGAGGGCAAGGGTAAGATCGTCGACCTGCTCACCGAACAGGCTGCAGCCGTCGTGCGTTACCAGGGTGGCCACAATGCCGGTCATACCCTGGTGATCGATGGCGAAAAAACCGTTCTGCACCTGATCCCTTCGGGCATCCTGCGCGAGAACGTTCAGTGCCTGATCGGCAATGGCGTGGTGGTTGCCCCCGACGCGCTGATGCGTGAAATCATCAAGCTGGAAGAAAAGGGTGTGCCGGTGCGCGAGCGCCTGCGTATCAGCCCGTCTTGCCCGCTGATCCTGCCCTATCATGTGGCCCTGGATCAGGCTCGCGAGAAAGCCCGTGGCGATCTCAAGATCGGTACCACCGGTCGCGGCATCGGTCCTGCTTACGAAGACAAGGTGGCGCGTCGCGGTCTGCGTATCGGCGACCTGTTCCATCGCGAGCGTTTCGCCGCCAAGCTGGGTGAGCTGCTCGATTACCACAACTTCGTGCTGCAGAACTATTACAAAGAGCCGGCCATCGATTTCCAGAAAACCCTGGATGAGTGCATGGGATACGCCGAGCTGCTCAAGCCGATGATGGCCGATGTGACGGCGGTACTGCACGAGATGCGCCGCGAATCCAAGGACATCATGTTCGAGGGCGCCCAGGGTTCGCTGCTGGACATCGATCACGGGACCTACCCCTACGTCACCAGCTCCAACACCACTGCCGGCGGTATCGCCACCGGGTCGGGGTTTGGTCCCATGTACCTGGATTACATCCTCGGCATCACCAAGGCCTACACCACCCGCGTCGGCTCGGGGCCGTTCCCGACCGAATTGTTCGATGAAACCGGTGCTTTTCTCGCCAAGCGCGGTCATGAATTCGGTTCCACCACCGGTCGTGCCCGTCGTTGCGGCTGGTTCGATGCGGTGATCCTGCGGCGTGCCATCGAAATCAACAGCATTTCCGGTCTGTGTCTGACCAAGCTCGATGTACTTGATGGGCTCGAGACCATTCGTATCTGCGTCGGCTACAAGGATCAGTACGGCGAAGTGCTGGTCGACGCACCGACCGATGCCGACAGCTATCTGGGTCTGCAGCCGGTGTATGAGGACCTGCCGGGCTGGAGCGAGTCGACCCTGGGCGCCAAGACCCTGGACGAATTGCCGGCCAGTGCGCGGGCTTATATCAAGCGCGTGGAAGAGCTGGTCGGTGCGCCTATCGACATCATTTCCACCGGCCCGGATCGCAACGAGACCATCGTGCTGCGTCACCCGTTCGCCTGATTGTCGTGAGCGGTATAGCAAAGGGTCGCCATGGGCGGCCCTTTGTCGTTTTGCGGCGACGGCTTCAGCTTTGGATTTTGCGGCCGATCACTGGTTATAAGCTGGCCTGATTTGAAAGGAGTGGAACCTTGTCCGCCATGTTCGCATTGCTGCACAGCCGTTTGTTGCGTCCGGTATTCATTGCCCTGGGTGTGGCCATGTTGGTGCAAGTATTCCTGGCCGTATGGCTGACCCGCACCACTGTGGATGACCTGGTTGCCGACCTGGCGACGCGCCTGGAGGGCGATAGCCAGCGCCTGGGTGGCGAGTTGGGTGCCGCCGAGCGTGAGGTGGTGCAGAGCTTGGCTGCGCTCTCGGCCAATACCCGTGAGAGTCTGGGGGCGGCATTGTCCGGGCGGCTTCAGGCCGAGCAGGAGCAGTTGCGCGGCGTGCTCGAGGAGAATCTCAAGCAGTCGGGCAGCGCCATGGCGCAGTTGCTGGCTGGTGTCGCACCCAAGGCCATCTGGGATGACGATGTGCCGGCACTGACTGCGTTCACGCGCATCGCTCAGCGCGACCCTGCGGTGCTGTTCGCCGTCTATTACGACGCGCAGGGACAACGCCTGACGCGCAATTTCAATCGCAGCGATGCGCGGGTGCGGGCCCTGGTCGCTGTGGGCCAGGGCGATACTCCGCTGGACAAGTTGGTCGAGGCGGCCTCGCGCGATCCGCAGGTGTACATGGTCGAGGTGCCCATCAATCCCATGGGCGCGCAGATCGGCAAGGTCCAGTTGGGCCTGTCCAGGGCGGCAGTGGAGCAGGAGTTGCTGTCGCTGGATCAGCGTTTCTCCGCGCTGGTGGACAATGCGGGCGAGTTGGTGGATGCCAGTCTGGCCAGCGCCGCAGGCGAAAGCACTCAGGCGCTGCAGCGGCGCCTGACTGAGGCGCAGCAGGCGGCCGAGGGTATGGCGCAGGGTAGCCTGAGTTCGGTTAGGGCGGCTGCCGAGAGCTTGCGCTGGCGCATCGCTGTCGGGCTTTTGGTGGTCGGTTTGCTGGCGTTGCTGGCGGTGGCGCTGGTGCTTGGTTGGCGGGTGTTGAGCCGCCTGCAATTGCTGATCGCGGCCTTGCAGGACTTGGCGCAGGGCGAAGGCGACCTGACCCGGCGGGTCGAGTTGGACAGCCGTGACGAGGTGGGTGACATGGCGGCCGCGGTCAACCGGTTTGTCGCCAGGTTGCAGCCCATCGTGCGCGAGGCGGGCGAGGTGGCGGTGCTCACCGGGCAGGAGATCGGCAGTCTGGCGTTGCGCAGTGCCGCGGCCGAGGCCGCTGCCGGGCGTCAGCGCGACGAGGTGGCGGGCAGTCTGCAGGCCTTGGCGCAGATGGCGGGTGAGGCGCAGGCGGAAAGCCAGGCGATGCAAGAGGCGTTGCGCCGGGTGGCGGCGATTCGTCAGTCTACCCAGGATAATGCGGCGATTGCGGCGCGGGTCGGTGGGGCGATGGAGGCCCTGGTGCTGCGAGTCGGGGAGGGCGCGGCAGTGATCGAGCGGCTGGCCAGGCAGAGCGAGCAGATCGAAGTGGTGCTGACGGTGATCCACGGTATCGCCGAGCAGACCAACCTGCTGGCCTTGAATGCTGCCATCGAGGCGGCGCGCGCCGGCGAGAGCGGTCGTGGTTTCGCCGTGGTCGCCGACGAAGTGCGTGCGCTGGCGAGCAAGACCCAGCAGTCGACTGGTGATATTCAGGCGCATATCGGTGCCTTGCAAAAAGGTGCGCGTGAGGCGGTTGGCGCAATCGGCCAGGCCGGCCAGCAGGCGGATCAGGGGCTGGCAGCGCTGCTGGAAAGCGCCAAGGTGCAGCAGTCGGTGCAGGCGGCGGTGGAGGAGGTGCATGGCGCCATCAATGCGGCGACTCAGGCGGCGGCGCATCAGGCACAAGGTGCCGATGCGGTACGTGGGCGGGTCGAGGTGATTCATGCCGAGGCCCAGCGGGCGGCCGAGGCGGTGGCTGCCACGGCCGACAGCGGGCGGGTGCTGGATGGCCTGGCCAGGCAACTGAAGGCCAGTCTGGGGCAGTTTCGCGTCTAGCACTGGCTGCAAATGCCAGGTTGGCGCTGAGGAACGAAGTGCAACAAACCGCCCTGCCGGGCTTCGCGGCCCGGCCGGCACGATGTGTATTCACGGACAGGTTGCTGGTCGGCCAGGCTAAATCGCAGGCAAGAAAAAACCGAGCGCTTGGCTCGGTTTTTTTGAATTGGTGCCCAGGAGAAGACTCGAACTTCCACGACCGTAAGGTCACCAGCACCTGAAGCTGGCGTGTCTACCAATTTCACCACCTGGGCATTGATTGCAAATATTACTTGTTTGCTATCAACTACAACTCGGTTAACTTCGTTTCCCGTCGTTGTGGCGCGCATAATACGGATCGACTTTTTACTTGTAAACCCCTGTGCTCAAAAAATTTTATTCTGCCTGCTGTGCTGACCCGGATAGTGGTTTCGCGCTTCAATAGGCACATGGCAAACCGAATTTATATAGAAAAGGTGAACTCTCTCTAATGGCCGACTGGCAATCCCTCGACCCTGAGGCCGCTCGTGAAGCGGAAAAATACGAAAACCCCATCCCGAGTCGCGAGCTGATTCTGCAGCATCTCGCCGAGCGTGGTTCCCCGGCGAACCGTGAGCAGTTGCTCGACGAGTTCGGCCTGACCACCGAAGAGCAGATCGAGGCGTTGCGTCGTCGGCTGCGCGCCATGGAGCGCGACGGTCAGTTGATCTATACCCGGCGGGGCACCTATGCGCCGGTGGACAAGCTGGACCTGATCCTTGGTCGCGTCAGCGGCCACCGCGACGGTTTCGGTTTTCTGATTCCGGACGACGGCAGCGATGACCTGTTCCTCAGTCCGGCGCAGATGCGTCTGGTCTTCGATGGCGACCGTGCCCTGGCGCGGGTTACCGGCCTGGATCGGCGTGGTCGCCGCGAAGGCGGCATCGTCGAAGTGCTGACGCGCGCCCATGAAACCATCGTCGGCCGCTATTACGAAGAGAGCGGCATCGGTTTCGTGGTCGCCGACAACCCGAAGATCCAGCAGGAAGTGCTGGTCACCCCGGGGCGCAATGCCGGAGCCAAGCAAGGCCAGTTCGTCGAGGTGAAAATCACCCATTGGCCGACTCCGCGCTTTCAGCCGCAGGGCGACGTGATGGAAGTGGTTGGCAACTACATGGCGCCCGGCATGGAAATCGATGTCGCGCTGCGCAGCTATGACATTCCGCATGTCTGGCCCGAGGCCGTGGTCAAGGAAGCGCGCAAGCTCAAGCCGGAAGTCGAAGACAAGGACAAGGAAAAGCGCATCGATCTGCGTCACCTGCCGTTCGTCACCATCGACGGCGAAGATGCCCGCGATTTCGACGATGCGGTCTATTGCGAGAAGAATGGCAGCAACTGGCGGCTGTTTTCCGGCGGCTGGAAGCTGTACGTGGCGATTGCCGACGTCTCCCATTATGTGAAAGTCGATTCGGCGCTGGATGCCGAGGCGCAGGTGCGCGGCAACTCGGTGTATTTCCCCGAGCGGGTGATCCCGATGCTGCCGGAGGAGCTGTCCAACGGCCTCTGTTCGCTGAATCCGCAGGTGGATCGTTTGGCCCTGGTCTGCGAGATGAGCATCTCGAAGACCGGCAAGATGATCGACTACCAGTTCTGCGAGGCGGTGATCCACTCCCATGCGCGCCTGACCTACAACAAGGTCAGTGCCATGCTCGAGGAGCCGAAAGGCAGCGAAGGCAAGGCCTTGCGCAGTGAGTACAAGGAGGTGCTGCCGCATCTCAAGCAGCTCTACTCGCTGTATCAGGTCTTGCTGGCGGCGCGTCATGAGCGTGGCGCCATCGACTTCGAGACCCAGGAGACGCGGATCGTCTTCGGTGCCGGGCGCAAGATCGCCGAGATCCGGCCGACCCAGCGCAACGATGCGCACAAGCTGATCGAGGAGTGCATGCTGGCTGCCAACGTGGCCACCGCCGCATTCATGCAGAAGCATGAAATCCCGGCGCTGTATCGCGTGCACGATGGTCCGCCGCCCGAGCGTGTGGAAAAGCTCAAGGCCTTCCTCACCGAGCTGGGCCTGTCCCTGCATCGTGGCAAGTCCAAGGACGGTCCGACACCCAAGGACTACCAGGCGCTGCTGGAAAGCATTCGCGGTCGCCCGGATTACCACCTGATCCAGACCGTGATGCTGCGCTCGCTCAGTCAGGCGGTGTACAGCGCCGACAATCAGGGCCACTTCGGCCTGAATTACGAGGCCTATGCCCACTTCACCTCACCGATCCGCCGTTACCCGGATCTGCTGATCCACCGGGCGATTCGCAGCGTGATCCGCTCCAAGCTCGACACTCCGCACGTCAAGCGCGCGGGCGCGGCGAGCATGCCCAAGGCACGCATCTATCCCTATGATGAACCGATCCTGGAACAGCTCGGCGAGCAGTGCTCGATGTCCGAGCGGCGCGCCGACGAGGCCACCCGTGATGTGGTGAACTGGCTGAAGTGCGAGTTCATGAAGGATCGCGTCGGCGAAACCTTCCCGGGCGTGATTACCGCGGTGACCGGTTTCGGTCTGTTCATCGAGCTGACCGATATCTACGTCGAAGGCCTGGTGCATGTCACCGCGTTGCCGGCCGACTACTACCACTTCGATCCGGTCCATCATCGTCTGGCCGGAGAGCGCAGCGGGCGTAACTTCCGCCTCGGCGACACGGTCGAGGTCAAGGTCATGCGGGTCGATCTGGACGAGCGCAAGATCGACTTCGAAATGGCGCAGAGCGTCGTGGATGCGCCGGTCGGGCGCAGGCGTGGCGGCTTCGAGTCGGCTGCGGGTAAGACCGGGCGCCGGGACGGGCGAGTTGCCGCTGCCGGCGGCACCGATGTGGAGAAAAGTCGCGAGCTGAAAAAGGCGTTGCTGGCCGAGTCCAAGGGCAAGGGGCGCGGTGCTAAAAGCGAGCCTGCCAGGCCGGCGAGTGCGGATGCCAAATCCGCCAAGCACCGCAAGGGTCCGCCGAAGAGCGGGGCACCGGCCGCCGGTGGCGGGCCGCGCAAGCGTAAGGCGAAATCATGAGTCAGTTGGAAAAGATCTACGGCGTGCATGCCGTGGAAGCCTTGCTGCGTCATCACCCCAAGCGGGTCAAGCAGGTCTGGCTCGCGGAGGGGCGCAATGATCCGCGGGTGCAAACCCTGTTGGCGTTGGCAGCCGATGCGCGGGTTGCCGTCGGCCAGTGCGAGCGCCGCGAGATGGACGTCTGGGTCGAGGGCGTGCATCAGGGGGTGGTCGCTGATGTCAGTCCCAGTCAGGTCTGGGGCGAGGCGATGCTCGAGGAGTTGCTCGATCGCGCCATTGGCCCGCCGTTGTTGCTGGTGCTGGATGGGGTGACCGATCCGCACAACCTCGGTGCCTGTCTGCGTACCGCCGATGCGGCGGGTGCGCTGGCGGTGATAGTGCCGAAGGACAAGTCCGCCACGCTCAATGCCACGGTGCGCAAGGTGGCCTGTGGCGCCGCCGAGGTGATTCCGCTGGTGGCGGTGACCAACCTGGCGCGCAGTCTGGAGAAGCTCCGGCAGCGCGGTCTGTGGGTGGTCGGTACTGCCGGTGAGGCCGAGCAGGAGCTGTATCAGCACGATATGACCGGGCCGACCGTGCTGGTCATGGGGGCCGAAGGCAAGGGCATGCGCCGGCTGACCCGCGAGCATTGCGATTACCTGGTCAAGTTGCCGATGGCCGGCAGCGTCAGTAGTCTCAACGTTTCGGTGGCTACCGGGGTCTGTCTGTTCGAAGCGCTGCGCCAGCGCAGCAGCAAGAACAAACCGTAGCAGCCAGCTTGCTGGCGATCCGGTGTCCATGCGAGCCGATCGCCAGGCCGTAGGTTGGGCCGGGCCACGTTGGTTGAGCTTGCGAAGCCCACGCGGACGGCGACCGTCGAGCGGAGCGCTACGCGCTTCCTGTTGGGCTTCGTCGCTGCGCTCCTCAACCCAACCTGCGCGCCCCGGCCCAATCTACGCGTTGCTCAAATAATCACCAATCCACCTTGCTTGTGCCTGGGCGCTTCTCTAGAATGGCGCCCCTTGCCGCGACGGCAGGCGCTAGCGCGCCCTTCTGTTGCAGCAAGACACACAGTGATATTCACTCCTTGCCTGACCGCGTTTGGCGGCAGGCTACAACCCGTAAGGAGCATTTATGCGTCATTACGAAATCATCTTTCTGGTTCACCCGGACCAGAGCGAGCAAGTCGGCGGCATGGTTGAGCGTTACACCAAGCTGATCGAAGAAGACGGCGGTAAAGTCCACCGCCTGGAAGATTGGGGTCGTCGTCAGCTGGCTTACGCCATCAACAACGTCCACAAAGCTCACTACGTGATGCTCAACGTCGAGTGCACCGGCAAGGCCCTGGCCGAGCTGGAAGACAACTTCCGTTACAACGATGCCGTGATCCGTAACCTGGTCATCCGTCGCGACGAGGCCGTTATCGACCAGTCCGAGATGCTCAAGGCCGAAGAAAACCGCAGTGAGCGCCGTGAGCGTCGCGACCGTCCTGACAGTGCCGATTCCGCCGATGGCGATGACAGCGACTCCAGTGACAGCAGCGATAACGCTGACGAGTAATCCACGGATCTATTGAGGAGCCAATTACATGGCACGTTTCTTCCGTCGTCGTAAGTTCTGCCGTTTCACCGCTGAAGACGTGAAAGAGATCGATTTCAAAGATCTCAACACCCTGAAAGCCTACATCTCGGAAACCGGCAAGATCGTTCCTAGCCGTATCACCGGTACCAAGGCTCGTTATCAGCGTCAGCTGGCTACCGCTATCAAGCGCGCCCGCTTCCTGGCCCTGCTGCCCTACACCGACAGCCACGGCCGCTGAGATCGGGTGTTCGACAAGAAGTAAGGGATAAAACGCATGCGCGCCTTAGCTGAATTTATTATGCGCGGCCGTATGCAGGCCATCCTCGTGGTGGTTGTTTCGGCGGCATTGCCGCTGCTGTTCTGGTTAAGTGCTGCCGCAGGTTGCCTGGTGCTCCTGCGGCGCGGTCTGAGTGATGCCCTGGGCATCCTCGCTTGGGCCCTGCTGCCGGCGATTGGCTGGTGGTATTTCGGTGAGCCGCGCACCCTATTGGTGTTGCTCGGTGCACTGGGGCTGGCGTTGTTGTTGCGCGCCAGTCTGTCCTGGGATCGTGTGCTGCTTTGCAGCGTGGCATTGGGCCTGGTGTACGGGTTGATTTTGGGTGCGGTGTTCCGCGAACCCATCGCGGCGATGGCAGGTGAGCTGCAAAAGCTCCTGCCGCAAATGCTCGATGGGGTTCACCAGCAGATGTCGGTGGACGAGCGAGCGCGCCTGGATAGCCTGATTGCACCGGTGCTGACCGGTTTATTGGCGGCTTTGCTGCAGATTGTCAGCCTGCTGAGCCTGATGCTTGGGCGTTATTGGCAGGCGCTGTTGTATAACCCTGGCGGTTTCGGACGCGAGTTTCGCGCGCTGCGACTGCCGCTGGCACCGGCGATGTTGCTGCTGGTCGGCATGCTACTGGGTCCCAATCTGGGGCCGCAGATGGCCATGTTGACTCCGCTGTGCAGCGTGCCGCTGGTGTTCGCCGCCATTGCCCTGTTGCATGGGCTGGTGGCGCAAGGGCGACTGGCCAAGTTCTGGCTGGTCGGGTTGTACATCACGCTGCTGCTGTTCATGCAGCTGACTTATCCGTTACTGGTGGTCTTGGCCATTGTCGACAGCCTGTTTGATTTTCGTGGTCGCTTCGAGCGCAAGCACGGCTCGGGTCCCGCGAACGGTGAAGGTTAAAAGTTAAGAGGTTATTACCAAATGGAACTGATCCTGCTGGAAAAAATCGCCAACCTGGGCAACCTGGGCGATAAAGTGAACGTTAAGGCCGGTTACGGCCGTAACTTCCTGCTGCCATTCGGCAAAGCCACCGCTGCAACCGCTGCCAACGTGGCTGCGTTTGAAGCGCGTCGCGCCGAATTGGAACAGCTGGCTGCCGATAAGAAAGCATCTGCTGAAACTCGCGCCGCACAGTTGGCTGAACTGGAAGTCACCATCACCGCTACCGCGGGCGATGAGGGCAAGCTGTTCGGCTCCATCGGTACCCACGACATCGCTGATGCCCTGACCGCCTCCGGCGTGGAAGTGGCCAAGGCTGAAGTGCGTCTGCCGAACGGTACCATTCGCCAGGTTGGCGAATACGACGTGGCGGTGCACCTGCACTCCGACGTTGAAGCGACCGTCCGCGTCGTTGTGGTTGCAGCAGCCTAAGAGCCCCGCTCTGAAGCTAGCCGCTCAACGGGCTTGCGCTTAGGCGCAAGCCCGTTAACATCGGGCACGGCATTGCGCAAGCGATGCCGTGCCCTTTGTTTTTCAACACCAGATTTATTGCCCAGAGCCCTATGAACGACATCAGCATTCCCGAGCAATACGACCTGCAAACCTCCGCCTTGAAAGTGCCGCCGCACTCGATCGAGGCCGAGCAAGCCGTGCTGGGTGGCCTGATGCTGGACAACAACGCCTGGGAGCGGGTGCTCGATGCGGTGTCCGATGGCGATTTCTATCGACACGACCACCGCCTGATCTTCCGCGCCATCTACAAGCTGGCCGAGCGTAACCACCCGTTCGACGTGGTCACCGTGTCCGAGCAGCTGGACAAGGAAGGCCAGCTGTCCCAGGTCGGCGGCCTGGCCTATCTGGGCGAACTGGCGAAGAACATTCCGTCGGTGGCCAACATCAAGGCCTACGCGCAGATCATTCGCGAGCGCGCCACCCTGCGCCAGTTGATCGGCATCAGCGGCGAGATCGCCGACAGCGCCTATGCCCCGCAGGGCCGCACCGGCGAGGAGATTCTCGACGAGGCCGAGCGGCTGATCTTCCAGATCGCCGAGGCGCGGCCGAAAACCGGCGGCCCGGTGGGGATCAACGACATCCTGGTCAAGGCCATCGACCGCATCGACACCCTGTTCAACTCGGGCGATGCGATTACCGGCCTGTCCACCGGCTTTACCGATCTGGATGCGCAGACCAGCGGCCTGCAGCCGGCGGATCTGATCATCGTCGCCGGTCGTCCGTCCATGGGCAAGACCACCTTCGCCATGAACCTGGTGGAAAACGCCGTGTTGCGCAGCGACAAGGCCATCGTCGTGTACTCGCTGGAGATGCCGTCGGATTCGATCGTCATGCGGATGCTCGCCTCCCTGGGGCGCATCGACCAGACCAAGGTGCGTGCCGGCCGTCTGGACGACGACGATTGGCCGCGCCTGACCTCGGCGGTCAACCTGCTCAACGACCGCAAGCTGTTCATCGACGATACCGCCGGCATCTCGCCGTCGGAGATGCGCGCGCGCACCCGGCGCCTGGCCCGCGAGCACGGCGAGATCGGCATGATCATGGTCGACTACCTGCAGTTGATGCAGATTCCCGGGTCCAGCAGCGAAAGCCGAGTCAACGAGATCTCCGAGATTTCCCGTTCGCTCAAGGCCCTGGCCAAGGAATTCAATTGCCCGGTGATCGCCTTGTCGCAGCTCAACCGTTCCCTGGAGCAGCGGCCGAACAAGCGCCCGATCAACTCCGACTTGCGTGAGTCCGGGGCGATCGAGCAGGACGCCGACATCATCATGTTCGTCTACCGCGACGAGGTGTACCACCCGGAAACCGAGCTCAAGGGGGTGGCCGAGATCATCATCGGCAAGCAGCGTAACGGGCCTATCGGTACCACGCGGCTGGCCTTTCTCGGCAAGTACTCGCGCTTCGAGAACCTGGCGCCGGGCAGCTATCAGTTCGACGAGGACTAGGGTTTGGTTTGAGCGACATGCTCAAAGCCATTAATTGCCAGTAAATACCTGGTCGCGGCCAACCGGTCGTGACGCCTATGAGCTTGCAGCTTAGACTGGGCGCCCGTGCTCTCAATGGATGCCTTTCCGCATGCGCCCGCTAGTCGCCACCATCGATCTTGCCGCCATCCGCCATAACTATGCCGTTGCCAAGCGCTGTGCGCCGGGCCGGCAGGCTTTTGCGGTGGTCAAGGCGAATGCCTATGGGCATGGTGTGCGCGAGGTGGTGACGGCGCTGTCTGACCAGGCCGATGGTTTTGCCGTGGCCTGCCTGGAGGAGGCGGTCGAGGTGCGCGCGCTGCATGGCGAGGCACGCATCCTGTTGCTCGAGGGCTGTTTCGAGGCGGCGGAGTATCAACTGGCCGCGCAACTGGGCCTGGATCTGGTGCTGCAGGGCGAGCAGCAGGCGGCGGATTTTCTCGCGGCCAAGCTGAGTCGGCCGCTGGCTGTCTGGCTGAAGCTGGACAGCGGCATGCACCGCCTGGGCTTCGATGCGCGCGCCCTGCGCGCCTGGCATGCGCGCTTGCAAGGGGTGGCACAGGTTGCCGAGTTGAACCTGATCAGCCACTTTGCCTGCGCCGACGAGCGTGGCCATGAATTGACCGCGCAGCAGCTCGAGGCATTTCTCGACGTGCTCGACCTGGATTTCGCCCAGCGCTCGCTGGCCAACTCGGCCGCCATCCTGACTATTCCGGCGGCGCACATGGATTGGTTGCGCCCGGGCATCATGCTCTATGGCGCGAGCCCTTTTGCCGAGTTGGGCGCTGCCGAGCTGGGCCTTGTGCCGGCGATGACCCTGACGGCCCAGCTGATTGCCTGTCGCGATGTGGCCGTGGGCGAAAGCGTCGGCTATGGCGCCAGTTGGCGAGCCCAGCGGCCATCGCGTATAGGGGTGGTGAGCTGCGGTTACGCCGATGGTTATCCGCGCCATGCACCGAACGGTACGCCGTTGTTGCTGCGCGGCCAGCGTGTGGCCCTGGCGGGGCGGGTGTCGATGGATATGCTGACGGTGGACCTGACCGATCTGCCAGCCGCCCGGATTTGGGACGAAGTGCAACTGTGGGGCGCCCAATTGCCGGTGGACGAGGTCGCGCGGGCGGCCGGCACCATCGGCTATGAGCTGTTGAGCAAGGTCACCCAGCGCGTGCCGCGCCGTTATTGCGATGCCTGAGCGGGTGCAGGGCCACTACAGGCCGCTGGTGACCTTGATCACGTCCAGTTGCAGGCGTTCACTGTCGCTCAGCTCGCCGTCGTCGCCACAGACCGACGCGCCCGAGCGGCCGCGGGCCTTGGCCTTGTACAGCGCCTCGTCGGCCGCCTTGTAGAGACTGGTGAAGTGGCTGGCGTGCTGCGGATAAAGGGCTACACCGATGCTGATGGTTACCAGCAGCCGTTCGGCGCCATAGAGGACCGGTTGGGCCAGTTCTGCGAGCAGGCGCGCGGCGATCTCGCGGGCATGCCGTTCGGCCTCGTCGCCGCAGATCAGCACGGCGAATTCATCGCCGCCCAGGCGGGCCACGGTATCGCCACTGCGCACATGCTCGCGCAGGCGCTGGGCGACCACTTGCAGCATCAGGTCGCCGGCATCATGGCCGAAGCGGTCGTTGATCGGCTTGAAGTGGTCGAGGTCGATCAGCATCAATGCCACGCTTTCGCTGTGGCGCTCGGCGTTGGCCAGCGCGGTTCCGGTACGTTCGACCAGATAGCGGCGGTTCGGCAGTTCGGTCAGCGGATCGTGGAAGGCGGCGTGTTGCAGTTCCAGTTCGCGTTGCAGCAACCGCTGGTTGGTCGCGGCCAGCTCGGCGGTGCGTTGCTCCACCGCGCGCTGCAGCTCGTCGGCGTTGCTCTGGGCCAGCGCTAGGCGTGCGGTTTTCTCGCGATCGGCTTGTCGTACCGCTTCGGCCTTCTCCTGCTTGAGCATCTGGATGCGGTAGGCCAGGGCAAAGGAAAACAGGATGGTTTCTGCGGCGACCGACAGCGGGAACAGGTAGGCGGTGAAGTTGTACGGCTCGATCAGCCCGGCCGCGCGCATCACCAGCACCACTGTACTGCTGAGGACGGCGCCGTAGCCGAGCAGGTAGAAGCGCGCCGGGAAGAAACCCTGGTAGCAGCGCACGCCGGCACTGAACAGCGCGGTGGGCACCGTGACCAGCGGGGTCAGGGCGATCAGCAGGGCACCTTCGGCGCGATAGCCGAAGGCGTTGATCGCAATGGCGATGACATAGAGCACGCAGCCGGCATTCAGCAGGCGATGCGACCAGCGCAAACCGCGTTTGGTGTAGAGCAGCTCCTGGGTGAAACGCATGACGAAAATGCCCCAGAGCGAGGGCAGGGTGATGCGATCCAGCCAGAAGGGCACGGCGTTGTCGGGCCACAGGTACTGGAAGCCGTGACCGCTCATGCTGAGGATGAACACCAGCACGCAGGCGGTGGCCAGCACGTACCAGAGATAGGCCTTGTCGCGCAGGGCGATGAGGATGAACAGGTTGTACAGCAGCAGCGCCAGGATCATCCCGTAGATCAGGCCGAAGCCGATATTTTCGTTGCTGGCCTGTTGCTCGAGGTCGCCGAGCTGCCAGATGGTCAACGGGAAGGAGTTGCCGGCGGGGTCGAGGCTGCGGAAGTACAGGGTCAGGGGTTCTTCGCCCAACTCGGGCAGTTTGAAGACCATGCGCCGATAGGCGTAGTCGCGGCCCTCGGCGTAGGGCACCGCGGTGCCCGTTGCCCGCGTGTGCCAGCCGCCCTGGCCGTCGGGTAGGTAGAGGTGCAGGTTGAAGATGGTGATGCCGGCGTTTTCCAGCCACCACTGACGGGGGCTGTCCTGGCCGCGTTGCAGGGTGACCTTGACCCACCAGGGATGGCGACTCTGGCCGACGGTGGCCCGGCCATTCGCCGGTTGAAAGCGGCTTTGCACGGCCGGATCCGCCATGTCGGCGATGCTCAATTGCGCGCCGACATCTTCCAGCAGCTCGATCCGTTCATTCAACAGCATGCCGCTGCTGGCGCTGTCGAGCAGGATAGACGCCGCGCTGACCCCTGCGGGCAGGCAGATCAGGCTCAACAGTAGAATGAACGAGGCGACTATCCGCTGCACTGCATGCACTCCTTGTGCCCGGCGCCGTTACCGGTGACGTGGTGGGCCGAGTATAGCCATAAGTACGTCTGTGATCACAAAAGACGTGTTTCGGCGTTAAGCGAGGTCAGCCGGTTTTGTCCTAGTGTCAGGGTCGGACTTGGTCAAATTTTGTGCTATATTCCGCGACCGTTTAATCCTGACATCTCGGTCATTTTCATGCACGCAGCCAAGCCGTTATTCGACTATCCAAAATACTGGGCTGAGTGCTTCGGCCCGGCGCCTTTCCTGCCGATGAGCCGGGAAGAGATGGATCAGCTTGGCTGGGACAGTTGCGACATCATCATCGTCACCGGCGATGCCTATGTCGACCATCCGTCGTTCGGCATGGCGATCATCGGCCGGCTGCTCGAGTCCCAAGGCTTTCGTGTCGGCATCATTGCCCAGCCGGACTGGAGCAGCAAAGACGATTTCATGAAGCTCGGCGAGCCCAATCTGTTCTTCGGCGTCGCGGCCGGCAACATGGATTCGATGATCAACCGCTACACCGCCGACAAGAAGATCCGTTCCGACGATGCCTACACCCCCGGCGGCCTGGCCGGCAAGCGTCCGGATCGCGCCAGCCTGGTCTACAGCCAGCGCTGCAAGGAAGCCTACAAGCATGTGCCGATCGTGCTCGGCGGCATCGAGGCCTCGCTACGCCGGATCGCCCACTACGACTACTGGCAGGACAAGGTGCGCCACTCGATCCTGATCGATGCCTGCGCCGATATCCTGCTCTACGGCAACGCCGAGCGGGCCATCGTCGAAGTGGCCCAGCGCCTGTCCTACGGCCACAAGATCGAAGAGATCACCGATATCCGCGGCACCGCCTTTATCCGCCGTGACACGCCCGCAGGCTGGATGGAGATCGATTCCAGTCGTATCGACCGCCCGGGCAAGGTCGACAAGATCATCAACCCCTACGTCAACACCCAGGACACCCAGGCCTGCGCCATCGAGCAGGAGAAGGGACCGGTAGAGGACCCCAACGAGGCCAAGGTGGTGCAGCTGCTGCCGCACCCGCGCCTGGAGCGCGACAAGACGGTGATCCGCCTGCCCTCGTTCGAGAAGGTCCGCGCCGACTCGGTGCTCTACGCCCACGCCAACCGCGTGCTGCACCTGGAAACCAACCCGGGCAACGCCCGCGCCCTGGTGCAGAAGCACGGCGAGGTGGATGTCTGGTTCAACCCGCCACCCATCCCGATGACCACCGAAGAGATGGACTACGTGTTCGGCATGCCCTTCGCGCGGGTGCCGCACCCGGCCTATGGCCAGGCGAAGATCCCGGCCTACGAGATGATCCGCTTCTCGATCAATATCATGCGCGGCTGCTTCGGCGGCTGTACCTTCTGTTCGATCACCGAGCACGAAGGGCGGATCATCCAGAACCGTTCGCAAGAGTCGATCATCCGCGAGATCGAAGAGATTCGCGACAAGGTGCCGGGTTTTACCGGGGTGATCTCCGACCTCGGCGGGCCGACCGCCAATATGTACCGCATCGCCTGCAAGAGCCCGGAAATCGAGTCCGCCTGCCGCAAGCCGTCCTGCGTGTTCCCCGGCATCTGCGAGAACCTCAATACCGATCACTCGGCGCTGATCCAGCTGTACCGCTCGGCCCGTGCCCTGCCGGGGGTGAAGAAGATCCTGATCGCCTCGGGTCTGCGCTACGACCTCGCCGTGGAGTCGCCGGAATACGTCAAGGAACTGGTCACCCACCATGTCGGCGGCTACCTGAAGATCGCCCCGGAGCACACCGAAGAAGGCCCGCTGAACAAGATGATGAAGCCGGGCATCGGCAGCTACGACAAGTTCAAGCGCATGTTCGAGAAGTATTCGAAAGAGGCGGGCAAAGAGCAGTACCTGATTCCCTACTTTATCGCCGCGCACCCCGGCACCAGCGACGAGGACATGATGAACCTGGCCCTGTGGCTGAAGAGCAGCGGTTTCCGCGCCGACCAGGTGCAGGCCTTCTACCCCTCGCCGATGGCCACCGCCACCGCCATGTACCACTCGGGCAAGAACCCGCTGCGCAAGGTCACCTACAAGTCGGACGGCGTGGCTATAGTCAAGAGCGAGGCGCAGCGCCGTTTGCACAAGGCCTTCCTGCGTTACCACGACCCCAAGGGCTGGCCGATGCTGCGCGAGGCGCTGGAGCGCATGGGCCGCAGCGACCTGATCGGTCCGGGCAAGCACCAGTTGATCCCGTTGCACCAGCCGGCCACCGACAGCTACCAGAGTGCGCGGCGCAAGAACTCCACCCCGGCCGGCAGCAAGAAGGTCGGCGCCGCCGCTCGCGGCCCGGGCGACAAGACCCGGCCGCTGCTGACCCAGCACACCGGCCTGCCGCCGCGCGACACCGGTGCCGCGGGCGGCAACCCCTGGGACAAGCGCGAGCAGGCCAAGGCCGCCGCCCAGGCGCGCAACCAGCAGGCCGCCAAAGAACGTTCGGATGCCGCCAAGGGCAAAGGCAAGAAGCCGCCGAGGAAGCCTGTAGCGCCGCGCTGATAGCGGCTGACAAAGTCCGGGGTGGATAACATCTGGTCCCGGTAGCCCGGAAAAGCCTCGGCGCAATCCGGGGGCGATACCTGGCGTCAACTCGCTCCCTGATTGCATCCGGGCTACCAGAGCTGGGTAGGGTGGATGACGCTCTTTTCATCCACCATCGTGCCGCTATTGGTGGATGGATACAGCGTCATCCACCCTACGGCCTGAATTGCTCCCCGGATTGCGCTGGCGCTTATCCGGGCTACGGGGCGATATCGCTCAGCCGTAACGTTTCTGCGCCTCGATGGCCAGACCGCTGCCGATGCTGCCGAAGGTATTGCCTTCCACATGACGGGCATTCGGCAGCATCGCCGCGACGCTCTGGCGCAAGGCCGGGATGCCGCTGGAGCCGCCGGTGAAGAACACCGTATCGACCTGCGCGACGCCCACCCCGGCATCACCGAGCAGTTGCGTGACGCTGGCGCGCACGCGCTCGAGCAGTGGCTCGATGGCTCTTTCGAACAGCGTGCGGGTCAGCTCGGCGACCAGGCCGGGTTCTACCCGGCCCAGGTCGATAGGTCGGGCGTCCTGCTCGGTCAGGGCGATCTTGCTGTCTTCCACCTGCATCGCCAGCCAGTGGCCGTCGCGGCGCTCGATCAGCTTGAACAGGCGGTCGATGCCGATCGGGTCGAGGATGTCGTAGCGCATGCTCTGCAGCTGGCGCTGCGTCTGCGCCGAATAGACCGCGTTGATGGTGTGCCAGGTGGCCAGGTTGAGGTGGGTGCTGGTGGGCATCGGCGCGGCGCTTTTCATCCGGCTGCCATAGCCGAACAGCGGCATCACGCCCTGCAGGCTGAGCTGCTTGTCGAAGTCGGTGCCGCCGATATGCACGCCGCCGGTGGCGAGGATATCGTCATGCCGTTCGGCGAGGCTGCGCCGCTGCGGCGACAGGCGCACCAGGGAGAAGTCCGAGGTGCCGCCGCCGATATCGACGATCAACACCAGCTCCTCGCGGGCGATGCCGGACTCGTAGTCGAAGGCCGCGGCAATCGGCTCGTACTGGAAAGAGACGTCCTTGAAACCGAGCTTGTGCGCTACCGCCACCAGGGTGTTCTGCGCTTCGAGATCGGCCACCGGGTCGTCGTCGACGAAAAACACCGGGCGGCCCAGCACCACTTCCTCGAACGGCCTGTCGGCGACGGCTTCGGCGCGGTTCTTCAGCTCGCCGATGAAGAAGCCAAGCAGATCCTTGAACGGCAGGGCACTACCCAGCACCGTGGTTTCGCTCTTCAGCAGCTTGGAGCCGAGCAGGCTCTTCAGCGAGCGCATCAGCCGGCCTTCATAGCCTTCCAGGTATTCCTGCAGGGCCAGGCGGCCATAGACCGGGCGGCGTTCCTCGAGGTTGAAGAACACCACCGAGGGCAGGGTAATCTTGCCGTCTTCCAGTTCGATCAGGGTCTCGGCGTCCGGGCGCAGCCAGCCGACGGTGGAGTTGGAGGTGCCGAAGTCGATGCCGCAGGCGCGGGCGGGAGTGGAGAAAGGCATGCGGCGCGCTGTTCCTAGAAAAACGGCCGGGCATTCTATGGGATATGTCCGCGCAATGCTGCCGCGATTGCGCTATGACGCGACGAATGAACCCCAACCCAGGGTCAGCGCGGCCAGCGCCAGGTAACGCCCGGTCTTGGCCAGGCTGACGATCAACAGGAAAATCCAGCAGCGCTCACGCATCACCCCGGCGACCAGGGTCAAGGGATCGCCGATGATCGGCAGCCAGCTGAGCAGCAGCGACCAGCGCCCGTAGCGCGTATACCAGCCCTGCGCCTGTTGCAGGCGCTGTTCGCTGACCGGGAACCAGCGGCGCTGGCGGAAGTGCTCGAGGTAGCGGCCCAGCAGCCAGTTGACCAGCGAACCGAGGACATTGCCGACGCTGGCCACCGCCACCAGCAGCCACAACAGGTGGGCATCGCTGAGCAGCAGGCTGACCAGCACCGCCTCGGAGCCCAATGGCAGCAAGGTCGCGGCGCCGAAGGCGGAGAGGAACAGGCCTAGGTAGGCGGAGAAGGTCAGCACGCCGCAACTGGCCTGGGCGCCATGCGCTGCAGCTCGGCAAGCAGCGTGTTCAGTCGCTCGCTCAGGACTGCGGGGCCATGATCTCTTCCAGCTTCAAGCCGGTCAGACCGTGAATGGTGCGCCACAGGTAATAGAAGATCGCCATCAGCATGATCATCGAGGGGATGGCAATCATCGGGTAGCTGAGCAGGTTCATGCGGCCCAGCTCGGCATTGAAGGCCTCGCTACCGGCCGGGCTGATCACGATCCACTTGGCCAGCACATAGTTCATCGCCGAGGAAAAGAAGAAGGTGCCGCTCAGCCAGTAGGTGGCGGTCAGCAGGCGTGTTTCGAAGTGCTGGGTATGGCCGCCTTGCTCCAAGCGCTCATGGATCTTGTCGACATTGAGCACGGTCTTGTTGAACAGCAGGGTGCGGATCAGCGGGTAGCGGGTGCGGGTCGACACCAGCACGGCGATGCCGATCAAGCCGGGAATCGTCGCTTCCTTGATCGCCAGCCACTGGTTGTCCAGCTTGAGCAGGCCGATGCCGCCGGTCAGCAGCACGCTGACCAGGCCGAGCAGGGCGATGAAGTTGAATTTGCGGTACTTGACCAGCTCGAACGTGCCCCAGCCGAGGGGGAACGCCAGCGCCAGAACCAGCGCGCCATCGGCACCGAGGTTGGACTCGCCGCTGAGCTTCATGAGGATCAGTGAAGGAATCAGGATGCTGATCAGCAAATCCACGAACGGACGGGGTTTGTGTGTGGCGGTGGAGCTGTGTGTGGTATCGGTCATGTCGTTCATGGCGCAGGAATGAGTGCTGATGATCGCCTGCCTGGGCCTCGGCCGCCAGCCCGACCGTCGGTTGGACTGTGACAAAGTTGTGCGGGTGGTGGCCTGTAGCGGCCGCGCGAGGTGGCGAAAAGACGCCGCGCGGGCCATGATCTGGCGAGTTCCCGCCACTTGCCGAGCGCTGGCCCGGCGCGCGGGCCGGGCGGCGTCGAGTTGGCGGGATACTTGCTGCGGGTCAGGCCTGCGCCGCCAGGCTGGTGAGCCACAGCCCGGCCATTTCGACTCAACCGCCGTTTGGACACTGTCTTATGCCGATCATGCAACGAGCTTCCCATCATCAACTGCGCCGCGCCTTCCGTGCGCTGCTGGCTGGCGACACCTGCCAGCACAGCGCCTCGGTATTCGATCCCATGTCGGCGCGGATTGCCGCCGATCTGGGCTTCGAGGTCGGCATCCTCGGCGGCTCGGTGGCCTCGCTGCAGGTGCTGGGCGCGCCGGATTTCGCCCTGATCACGCTCAGCGAGTTCGTCGAGCAGGCCACCCGCATCGGCCGGGTCAGCCGCCTGCCGGTGATCGCCGATGCCGACCACGGCTATGGCAACGCGCTCAATGTGATGCGTACCGTGGTCGAACTGGAGCGCGCCGGTATCGCCGCGCTGACCCTCGAAGACACCCTGCTGCCGGCCCAGTTCGGGCGCAAGTCGACTGACCTGATTTCGGTCGAGGAGGGCGTGGGCAAGATCCGCGCGGCGCTGCAGGCGCGGGTCGATCCGCAATTGGCGATCATCGCCCGCACCCATGCCGGAGTGCTTGAGGTCGGCGAAGTGATCCGCCGCACTCTCGCCTATCAGGCCGCTGGCGCCGATGGCATCTGCTTGGTGGGGGTGCAGGACTTCGAGCATCTGGAACAGATCGCCGAACAGTTGAGCATCCCCTTGATGCTGGTCACCTATGGCAACCCCAGGTTACGCGACAACGCCCGCCTGGCCACGCTCGGCGTGCGTATCGTGGTCAACGGGCATGCGGCCTATTTCGCCGCGATCAAGGCCACCTACGATTGCCTGCGCGAACAGCGCGGCGTCGATGCCTGCGATCTCAGTGCCACCGAGCTGACCCACAAGTACACCCTGCCCGAGGAGTACCTAGCCTGGGCCGAAGAATTCATGGACGTGAAGGAATGAGCTGAGCGCTTGTGAAAAAACGCTCACCTGCTGCGGCCTCGCGACGGCGCTCGATATGTTCACAGCCTCTGAGCGTTTCGGCGCTCAGTACAGCGGCCGCTCGACCCTGAACATCAGCAAGCCATCGCACCGGACGTTCTGCCCGGAATAGGCGCCGCACTGTGGGCCGCCCAGGCTCGAGCCGGTGTAGGACATGTCGAGCTGGATGCCGAGCCAGGGCCGCGACAGGTTCAGCGACCAGTCGTTGTACACCCGCACGCTGCCCCCGTCGGCGAGATAGCGCGGCTCATCCAGCGCATGGTTGGCATATTTCATCCGCAGGCCGACACCAATTGGTTTGAGCGCACCGAGATCGAGGAACAGCGTGCTGTCGGTGCGACCGAGCGAATTGCTCAGCGCCGCGCCCAGCCTGCTGCCGGCGAGATTCAGGCCGGCATAGTATTCGTTGTGGTCCCGACCGCCGACTTCCGGGAAGCTGTAACGGATCAGCCCCAGCTCATAGCCCAGGGACGCATCGAAGGGCTGCCGGGCCAGGCCCAGGTAGGAATTTACTTCCAACTGGCTGCCTTCGCTCAGGCCGACGCTGGGCGACCATTGGCCGACGTACCAGCCGCTCGCATGGGTCAGGTCCAGCCCGCCGTGGAACGCGCCCGCAGTGGTCGGCCGCACCAGGCCTTGGGCCATGCTGCGGGTGGGCGCCGTGCCGAGCTTGAGATCGAAGTCGCCGACCTCACGTTCCAGCACGTCGCTCTCGGCGACGCAGGCAGCGCTCAGCAGTATGGCTAGCGCCAGCAGGATTTTCTTCAACATCATGCCCATGAGCCGGTGAAGAATAGCGGTATGGCGCCGCGCAGCGCGGCCACGCGAGCCTCCGTGTCGCAGAAACTCGCCCGGCAGCTAGAGACGCGACGGCCGATTTAGAGCGGTTGCAAGGGTAGCACCGGGGGCCAGGGCCGAGGGCCATCCGTCGTTTGAACGGCAAGTGATCGACGGACGGTGCTAGTGTCGTCATGGGCTTCGCGCCCAGTGGATGGAGGGTGGCGGTGAGCCTGTACGCCTGGAAGCTACCCGAACCTGAATAGTGACCTGATGGCCAGGCGTACCCACGCCGGGCAGGTGGGAGGTGGTGATGGCCAGTGGCTGGGCAAGCGACGACGCGGTGCAGGAACAGATCGACAGCAGCATCGAGGACGCTATCCAGCGTGCCCGCAGCCAGCTGCCGCGTGGCGAAAGCCTGAGCCACTGCGAAGAGTGTGACGCCAGCATTCCCGAGGCGCGGCGTCAGGCCGTTGCTGGCGTGCGTCTGTGCATTGCCTGCCAGTCTGCGCATGACCAGGAACAGGCACGGTTCAGCGGCTATAACCGGCGCGGCAGCAAGGACAGTCAGCTGCGCTGATTCACGGGGTGACGGAGTAACCGCGGCTGCTCATGCAGTTGAGGTAGGCCTGACTCGAGCTGCTGGGGTTCTGGGCTGCCGCGTTGTCTGCGCGGCGCTCGTCGCGGCGTTCACGGCGCTGCCGCGATCCGCCGACGGCCATCCCTACGGCAGCTGCTTCGCGGGCCTGATTCTGCCGATACTCCTGCTGGATGTCGTCATCCACTCGGTCATAGACTTCTTCGTGTTGCCGTCCACGCACCTCGGCCGCTGCTGCGCCGGCCAGAGCGCCGGCGGTGGCCCCGCGCAGACGCTCGCCGCCCTGGCGCTGGCTGGCGCTGCTGGTCTGGCTAGCGCCTGCCTGGCTCTGGCAGGCGGCTATGTCGTTCTGCATCTGTTGCTGGCTCTGGCCCTGCAGTGGCGTCACGGTTTCGGCCTGGGCCAGTGGCAGGTTGGCCAGCAGGATCAGACCGGCCAGCTGCGGCAGGTACTTGTGGTGGGTCATGGCGGGCGCTCTCCCGAATTGGCTGACGTTATTTCACTCTAGTCGCCTGTGGCAAAACCCGTGTTGCGATGGGGCAAGAAGCAGATCGTCGGCGCAGTTGGCGGGTGCCTAGCCAACGCGGGCGTCTGTCGGTACTATTGTTAGCTCGCTAATTATTAGTCTGATTATCACCATGCGCGTTGCTGCTCGCCCCGGTCTGGGCATTCTGTTGATTCTGGCGGCCGGCCTGTTGCTGGCCAGCCATGACGCGCTGTCCAAGTCGCTCACCGCGCTCTATCCGGTGCTGATGGTGGTCTGGGCGCGTTATATGACGCAGACCCTGCTGATGGGTGCGCTGTTCGCGCCGCGCCTGGGCCTGGCCTTGGTGCGCACCCGCCGCCCGTGGCTGCAGTTGGCCCGTGGCATGAGCCTGGTGGCGATCAGCCTGCTGTTCTTCACGGCGTTGCGCCATATCCCGCTGGGGGAGGCGACCGCGGTGATCTTCCTGGCACCGCTGGTGGTGATCGTGCTGTCGGCGACCGTGCTCAAGGAGCGGATCAGCCGTGGGCTCTGGCTGTCGGTGGGCTGCGGCCTGCTCGGCGTGATGATCATCGTGCGTCCCGGTGGTGCGCTGTTCACGCCGGCGATCCTGCTGCCGCTGGGGGCGGCGTTGTGCTTTGGCCTCTACCAGTTGCTGACTCGGCGTCTGAGCGCTACCGACCATCCGGCGACCAGCAATTTTCTCACCAGCCTCTTGGGGGCGGTGATCATGAGCCTGCTGGTGCCTTGGTTCTGGCAGTTACCGAGTCTGCAGGACGGGTTGCTGATGTTCGCCCTGGGTGGCCTGGCCATGACCGGCCACATGCTGCTGACCCATGCCTATCGCTTTGCCAGTGCCGCAACCTTGGCACCGTTCACCTACGGACAAATCGTCCTTGCCTCGGTGCTCGGGCTGATCTTCTTCGATCACGCCCCCGATGCCGGCGCGATGCTCGGCATGTTGGTGATTATCGCCAGCGGCGTGGCGCTGGCCTGGAACCAGCATCGCGCGGCCTGATTCAGCTCAGGCACCCAGAACCGGGTTAGAACAGGAAATAGCGTTGCGCCAGCGGCAGCACCTCGGCCGGCTCGCACCACAATAGCTGGCCATCGGCCTTGACCTGGTAGGTTTGTGGATCGACTTCGATGCTCGGCAGGTAGTCGTTGTGGATCAGGTCGGTCTTCTGCACCGCGCGGCAGCCTTTGACCACGGCGATCTTTTTCTTCAGCCCCAACTGCTCGGGAATGCCGGCGTCCAGCGCCGCCTGGCTGATAAAGGTCAGGCTGCTGGCGTGCAGGCTGCCGCCATAGCTGGCGAACATCGGCCGGTAGTGCACCGGCTGCGGGGTGGGGATCGAGGCGTTGGCGTCGCCCATCAGGCTGGCGGCGATGGATCCACCCTTCAAAATCAAACTCGGTTTGACCCCGAAGAAGGCCGGGCGCCAGAGCACCAGATCAGCCCACTTGCCCACTTCGATGGAACCGACTTCATGGCTGATGCCGTGGGTGATCGCCGGGTTGATGGTGTACTTGGCAATGTAGCGTTTGACCCGGAAGTTGTCGTTGCCCTCGCCGTCGCCGGGGAGCGCGCCGCGCTGCTGCTTCATCTTGTCGGCGGTCTGCCAGGTGCGGGTGATCACCTCGCCGACCCGGCCCATGGCCTGGCTGTCGGAGCTGATCATCGAGAACGCGCCGAGGTCATGCAGGATGTCTTCGGCGGCGATGGTCTCGCGGCGGATGCGGCTCTCGGCGAAGGCGACGTCCTCGGCGATGCTCGGGTCGAGGTGATGGCAGACCATCAGCATGTCCAGGTGCTCGTCGATGGTGTTGCGAGTGAACGGCCGGGTCGGGTTGGTCGAGCTGGGCAGCACGTTGGGGAAACCGCAGGCCTTGATGATGTCCGGCGCATGCCCGCCACCGGCGCCCTCGGTGTGGTAGGTGTGGATGGTGCGGCCCTTGAAGGCGGCCAGGGTGGTTTCGACGAAGCCGGATTCGTTGAGGGTGTCGGTGTGGATTGCCACCTGCACGTCGAACTGGTCGGCCACGCTCAGGCAGTTGTCGATCGCCGCCGGGGTAGTGCCCCAGTCCTCGTGCAGCTTGAGGCCGATGGCGCCGGCCTTGACCTGCTCGATCAAGGGTTCCGGCAGCGAGGCATTGCCCTTGCCGGTAAAACCGAGGTTCATCGGGAAGGCGTCGGCGGCCTGCAGCATGCGCGCCATGTGCCAGGGGCCGGGGGTGCAGGTGGTGGCGTTGGTGCCGGTGGCCGGTCCGGTGCCGCCGCCGATCATGGTGGTCACCCCGCTCATCAAGGCTTCTTCGATCTGCTGCGGGCAGATGAAGTGGATATGCGTGTCGATGCCTCCGGCGGTGAGGATCATGCCTTCTCCGGCGATCACCTCGGTGCCGGCGCCGATGGCAATGGTCACGTCCGGCTGGATATCCGGGTTGCCGGCCTTGCCGATGGCGGCGATGCGGCCGTCCTTGAGGCCGACATCGGCCTTGACGATGCCCCAGTGATCGACGATCAGCGCATTGGTGATCAGGGTGTCGACCACGTCTTTGGCACAGAGCTGGCCCTGGCCCATGCCGTCGCGGATCACCTTGCCGCCGCCGAATTTCACTTCTTCGCCGTAGGAGGTGAAGTCCTGCTCGACTTCGATCCATAGCTCGGTATCGGCCAGGCGCACCTTGTCGCCGACGGTGGGGCCGAACATATCGGCATAGGCTTGTCTGCTGATTTTCATTGGCTGTCTTCCCGTAGGGTGCGCTATGCGCACCGCTGTCCTGTGGGGTTCATGGTGCGCGCGGCGCACCCTACGAAATCGGTGAGCTAGAGATCGCCCATCACTCGCCCGGCGAAGCCGAATACCCGACGATGGCCGGCAAGGTCGACCAGCTCGACTTCGCGGCGCTGCCCCGGCTCGAAGCGCACGGCGGTGCCGGCCGGGATATTCAGGCGCATGCCGCGGGTGGCGGCGCGGTCGAACGTCAGCGCATCGTTGGTCTCGAAGAAGTGATAGTGCGAGCCGACCTGGATCGGCCGGTCGCCGCTATTGGCCACGGTCAGGGTCAGGGTGCGGCGGCCGGCGTTGAGTTCGATCTCGCCGTCCTGGATCTGGTATTCGCCGGGGATCATCGGGGGGGCTCCTGTGCTTCGGGCAAGATGAGTTGCATAAAGGTCAGGTCGAGCCAGCGCTCGAACTTGCGTCCGACCTGGGGCATCTGCCCGGTGGTGACGAAACCGAAGCGCTCATGCAGGCGAATCGAGGCGATGTTTGCGCTCTCGATGGCGGCAACCATGACATGTAGGCCGTCGTCCGTGGCGCGCTCGATCAATGCTTTCAGCAAGGCCAGGCCGAGGCCGCGGCCGCGCTGGTCGGCGCGCACGTAAAGCGAGTGCTCGACGGTATGGCGAAAGCCTTCGTTGCTGCGCCAGCCGCCGTAACTGGCATAGCCCAGCACCTCGCCGTTGCTGCCGTGGGCAACCAGCACGGGAAAGCCGGCTGCCTCGCGCTCGAGCAGCCAGGCGCGGCGGTTGGCCAGATCGGCCAGGGTTTCGATCCACAGCGCGGTGCTGTGTAGCACCGCATCGTTATAGATGGCGAGGATGCCGGGCAGATCGGCTTCGCCGGCGTCGACAATCGAATAGTTCATGGCTCAGGCAATCGGCTGGTGGACGGTCACCAGTTTGGTGCCGTCGGGAAAGGTGGCCTCGACCTGGATCTCCGGGATCATTTCCGGAATGCCTTCCATCACCTGGTCGCGGGTCAGCAGGGTGGTGCCGAAGTGCATCAGTTCGGCCACGGTCTGGCCGTCGCGGGCGCCTTCGAGCAGGGCCGCAGAGATGTAGGCCATGGCTTCCGGGTAGTTGAGCTTGACGCCGCGGGCCAGGCGCCGTTCGGCCACCAGGCCGGCGGTGAAGATCAGCAGTTTGTCTTTTTCGCGGGGCGTCAGGTCCATGGTTCAGGTGCTCCAGATTCTTGGGGGAACGGCCTCGCGGCCGAGCAGGGCGGGGCGCAGCAGACGCCAGAGTTCGATCAGCCAGGCGCGGGCGTGCAATGCCTCGTCGGCCAGGCAGCGGGCCACCAGCAGGCCGGGTAATTGACTCAAATCGCCGCGCACCGCGCTGGCTAATGTACGACAGCGTTCGAGCAGTTCGCTGTCGATTTCGCCACTGATCAGCAGGGTGGCAAATACCGGTTTGCCGGCCAGGCCGATCGGCGAGTCGAGCAGGCCGTCGCCGCCCTCGATGCGCTGGCGTTCGTGCCAGAGCAACTGGCCGTCGCGGCGGATATTCAGTTGCGCCTGAAAGTGCCCGGCGTCGAAGCGCTCGCCGCTGGCCGGGCGGCCGAGGGCGACCATGTCCCAATACAGCAGGCGGGCATCGCCGAGCAGCTCGATATCGCTGTGCAACTCGGCCTGGGCCCCCGAGTAGACGATGGTCTCCTGCGGCAGCCATTCCAGGGTGGCGCCGGCTTCGACGCGCAGCTTGAGGTGCTGATAGGCCGGGCCGGCGGCGCGGTACCACTTGGCCGCGCCGGGGCTGGTCAGTTGCGCCCAGGCGCCAGTGCCGACGCTGGCGCTGATATCCAGGCGGTCGCCACCGGCGATACCGCCGGGCGGATGGACGATGATGTGCTGGCATACCTCGGGGCCTTCGGCATACAGGTGCTTCTGCACCCGTAGCGGGCCTTTGTGCCGGCGCAGTGTCGGCCGCGTCGTCGCGCCGTCGCGGCCATAGCCCAGCTCCAGCTCGGCATGCCAGCTGGGGGTAAACAGGGCGGCGGGGGCGGATGCGTTCATAGGGTCTTTTCGTAGGGTGGATGACGCTTTATCCATCCACCAGCTGTTAGCGCAGTGGCGGATGAGCAGCGCGTCATCCACCCTACAGTGAGTCTCAAATCGCCACCAGCCCGCGCACACCGTCGGCGTGCATGGTCTCGCCGCGACCCTGCTGGACGATTTCGCCGCGGCTCATCACCAGGTACTGGTCGGCCAGTTCGGCGGCAAAGTCATAGAACTGTTCGACCAGCAGGATGGCCATGTCGCCACGCTCGGCGAGCTTGTTGATCACCAGGCCGATCTCCTTGATCACCGAGGGCTGGATGCCTTCGGTGGGTTCGTCGAGGATCAACAGGCGCGGCTGGCTGGCCAGGGCGCGGCCGATGGCCAGCTGTTGCTGCTGGCCGCCGGACAGATCGCCGCCACGGCGCTGTTTCATTTCCTTGAGCACCGGGAACAGCTCGTAGATAAATTCCGGCACGACTTTGGCCTGGCTGCCGGGAAAACGCGACAGGCCCATCAGCAGGTTTTCTTCCACCGTCAGGCGGCCGAAGATTTCCCGTCCTTGCGGCACGTAGGCGATACCGGCATGCACGCGCTGGTGCGGTTTGAGCGCGGTGATCGGCTGGCCTTCCCAGTGCACTGCGCCCTGCTTGGCCGGCAGCAGGCCCATCAGGCATTTGAGCAGGGTGGTCTTGCCCACGCCGTTGCGGCCGAGCAGGCAGGTGACTTCGCCGACCCTGGCCTCGAACGACAGGCCGCGGAGGATATGGCTGCCGCCGTAGTATTGGTGCAGTTGCTCAACTTGCAGCATGTCGATGCCCTTCATTCTTCTTGTGGGAGGGGCTTCAGCCGCGATGCCTTGGATCTTAAAAAGCTCGCGGCTAAAGCCCCTCCCACGGTATGCATTAACGGCCCAGATACACCTCGATCACCCGCTCATTGGCCTGCACCTGCGCAAGCGAGCCTTCGGCCAGCACGCTGCCCTGGTGCAGCACGGTGACGTGGTCGGCAATCGAGCCGACGAAGCCCATGTCGTGCTCGACCACCATCAGCGAGTGCTTACGCGCCAGCGACTTGAACAGCTCGGCGGTGAACTCGGTCTCGGCGTCGGTCATGCCCGCCACCGGCTCGTCGAGCAACAGCAGTTGCGGGTCCTGCACCAGCAGCATGCCGATCTCGAGGAACTGCTTCTGGCCGTGGGAGAGCAAGCCGGCCGGGCGCTGGCGCGAGGCATCGAGCTTGATCGTCTGCAGCACTTCATCGATACGATCCTTCTGCTCGCCACTGAGCTTGGCGCGCAGACTGGCCCATACCGTCTTGCTGGTCTTCTGCGCCAGTTCGAGGTTCTCGAACACGCTGAGCGCCTCGAACACCGTGGGCTTCTGGAACTTGCGGCCGATGCCGGCCTGGGCGATCTCGACCTCGCTCATCCGGGTCAGGTCGAGGGTTTCGCCGAAGTAGGCGACGCCGCTGTCCGGGCGGGTCTTACCGGTGATCACGTCCATCATGGTGGTCTTGCCGGCACCGTTGGGGCCGATGATGCAGCGCAGCTCGCCGACGCCAATGTACAGGCACAGGTCGGTCAGGGCCTTGAAACCATCGAAGCTGACGTTGATCTCTTCCAGGGTCAGGATGGTGCCGTGGCGGATGTTCAGGCCTTGCGCCGCAACAGCGCTGGCGCCGATGGCGTCGCGGCTGCTGCCGGCCGGATCGAAGGCCGGTTCGAGCATGAATTCGGGTAGCGGAGTGGCGCGCATCATTGCTCTCCTGTGGAAGTCGTTAGGAGCGCGTCGCGAGCAATTTCAGCTGCAAGGCGCACGGAGCGCAGCGACGAGACAGTACGAATGTGTACGGCGAGGAGCGAGCACCGCGCAACGCCGCAGATGGAATGCGCAGCAGCGGTCATGATGACTTCCTGCGCAACAGGCCGATCACGCCTTTGGGCAAGAACAGGGTGACGACTATGAATAAGAAACCCAGGGCGAACAGCCAATACTCGGGGAAGGCCACGGTGAACCAGCTCTTCATGCCGTTGACCAGGCCGGCGCCGAGCAGCGGGCCGATCAGGCTGCCGCGCCCGCCGAGGGCGACCCACACGGCGGCTTCGATGGAGTTGGTCGGCGACATCTCGCTGGGGTTGATGATGCCCACCTGCGGCACATAGAGCGCGCCGGCCAGGCCGCAGAGCACCGCCGACAGCACCCAGATAAACAGCTTGTAGCCGCGCGGGTCGTAGCCGCAGAACATCAGGCGGTTCTCGGCATCGCGCAGGGCGGTCAGCACCCGGCCGAACTTGCTGCGCGCCAGTTTGAAGCCCAGGTACAGGCTGCCCACCAGCAGCGCCACGGTGGCGAGGAACAGCACCGCGCGGGTGCCGGCGGCGGTGATGTCGAAGCCGAGGATGCGGGTAAAACCGGTGAAGCCGTTATTGCCGCCAAAACCGGTTTCGTTGCGGAAGAACAGCAGCATGCCGGCGAAGGTCAGCGCCTGGGTCATGATCGAGAAGTACACGCCCTTGATCCGCGAGCGGAAGGCAAAGAAACCGAATACCAGGGCCAGCAAGCCGGGCGCCAGCACCACCAGGCACATGGCCCAGAGGAAACTGGAGGTGCCGTACCAGTACCAGGGCAATTCAGTCCAGGCGAGAAAACTCATGAATGCCGGCAGGCCATCGCCTGCGCTCTGACGTATCAGGTACATGCCCATGGCGTAGCCGCCCAGGGCGAAGAACAGGCCATGGCCGAGGGACAAAAGCCCTGCGTAACCCCAGACCAGATCCAGCGCCAGGGCGACGATGCAGTAGCAGAGGATCTTGCCGATCAGGGTCAGGGTGTAGGCCGACACATACATGGCGCTGTCCGCCGGCAGCAGGTGCAGCAGCGGCAGGGCGACCAACACGGTGAGCACCACGCCGAGGGCGGTGGCGGTGAGTTTGGGGCCGGCTTTCTGCGCAACGGTGATCGAGATGGGCAGACTCATCGGTGTGAATTCTCCATGGCGCTCAGGTTAGCACCGCCCTGTAGGAGCCAGCTTGCTGGCGATCCTGCGGTATTGGCGGCTGGCGCATTGATCGCGAGCAAGCTCGCTCCTACAGAGGAATGAAGGGACAGGTAAGTCATCAATCAATCACCCGACCCTTGAGAGCAAACAGACCTTGCGGGCGTTTCTGGATAAACAGAATGATCAGCGCGAGGATGAGGATCTTGCCGAGCACGGCACCGATCTGCGGTTCGAGAATCTTGTTGGCGATGCCCAGGCCGAAGGCCGCCAGCACGCTGCCGGCGAGCTGGCCGACGCCGCCGAGCACCACCACCAGGAAGGAGTCGATGATGTAGCTCTGGCCCAGATCCGGGCCGACGTTGCCGATCTGGCTCAGGGCCACGCCGCCGAGGCCGGCGATGCCGGAGCCGAGGCCGAAGGCGAGCATGTCCACCCGCCCGGTGGGCACGCCGCAGCAGGCGGCCATGTTGCGGTTCTGCGTCACCGCGCGGACGTTGAGACCGAGGCGGGTCTTGTTCAGCAGCAGCCAGGTCAAGACGACGACGAACAGGGCGAAGCCGATGATGACGATGCGGTTGTACGGCAGCACCAGGTTCGGCAGCACCTGGATGCCGCCGGACAGCCAGTAGGGGTTGGCCACTTCGACGTTCTGCGCGCCGAACAGCACCCGTACCAGCTGGATCAGGATCAGGCTGATGCCCCAGGTGGCGAGCAGGGTTTCCAGCGGCCGGCCATACAGGTGGCGGATCACCGTGCGCTCCAGGGCCATACCTACGCCTGCGGTGACGAAGAAGGCCACCGGCAGGGCGGCGAGCGGGTAGAGCGCGAGGTAGTCCGGGGCCAGCTTCTGGAAGGCGATCTGCACCATATAGGTGGAGTAGGCGCCGAGCATCAGCATCTCGCCGTGGGCCATGTTGATCACCCCGAGCAGGCCGAAGGTGATGGCCAGGCCGAGGGCGGCCAGCAGCAGGATCGAGCCGAGTGACAGGCCGCTGAAGGCCTGGCCGAGCAGTTCGCCGATCAACAATTTGCGTTTGACCTGGGCCAGGCTGGTTTCCGCCGCGGTACGCACGCCGGCGTCGTTTTCCACGGCGGGGTCGAGCAGGGTTTCCAGGCGGGTGCGCGCCAGCGGATCGCCGGTTTCGCCGAGCAGGCGCACGGCAGCCAGGCGTACGGCCGGGTTGCTGTCGACCAGTTGCAGGTTGGCCAGGGCCAGGCTCAGGGCATCGCGTACCTGCTGGTTTTCTTCGCTGGCGACGCGGGCATCGAGCAGGCCGAGTTGCGCCGGCTTGGCGCTTTTCTGCAAGTGCCTGGCGGCGGCCAGGCGCACGGCCGGATCGTCGGCGAGCAATTGGTGGCTGGCCATGGCGCTGGCGATCAGGCCGCGCAGGCGGTTGTTCAGGCGCAGTTTGCGTGGGCTGCCGACGGGTTCGGCAGCGCCTTCGACGGCCTGGTAGCGGCCGGCGTTTTCGATAAAGGGCGTCTTGTCGCTATCGGCGGCGACGCGACCTTGTTGCAAGGCTTCGAGCAGCGGCAGGCGCGCAGCATCGGGCGCGGCGGCCCAGCTTTCCAGGAGCTTGGCCTGTTTGGCCGGGCTGGCGGCGGCGAAGTCGGCGGCATCGCCGGCATGGCTGGCGAGCGGCAGCAGCAGGATCAGAAATAGGAAAAAACGGCACACGGCAGTGGGCATGAGTATGTCCTGGATGATGGACACTATAGGAGCGAGCTTGCTCGCGATCGCGGTCTACCAGGACAACCGCGTCGCTTTGATCGCCAGCAAGCTGGCTCCTACAGAATTAAGGCGGGCAAGCCCCGTCAGATCAGTTGCTCTTCACCGCGTAATCCGGCTTCTTGTCGTTGCCTTCGATATACGGGCTCCACGGCTGGGCGCGGATCGGGCTGCTGGTTTCCCAGACCACCGAGAACTGACCGTCGTCCTGGATTTCGCCGATCATCACCGGCTTGTGCAGGTGGTGGTTGGTCTTGTCCATGGTCAGGGTGTAGCCGCTCGGCGCGGCGAAGGTCTGCCCGGCCAGGGCGTCGCGAACTTTGTCGACCTCGGTGCTGCCGGCTTTCTCGACCGCCTGGGCCCACATATTGATGCCCACGTAGGTGGCTTCCATCGGGTCGTTGGTCACCGCCTTGTCGGCGCCCGGCAGGCTCTTGGCCTTGGCATAGGCCTTCCATTTGGCGACGAAGGCGCTGTTGACCGGGTTCTCCACCGACTGGAAGTAGTTCCAGGCGGCGAGGTGGCCGACCAGCGGCTTGGTGTCGATGCCGCGCAGTTCTTCCTCTCCCACCGAGAAGGCCACCACCGGCACGTCGGTGGCTTCCAGGCCCTGGTTGGCCAGTTCCTTGTAGAAGGGCACGTTGGAGTCGCCGTTGACCGTGGAGATCACCGCGGTCTTGCCGCCGGCGGAGAACTTCTTGATGTTGGCGACGATGGTTTGATAGTCGCTATGACCGAAGGGGGTGTAGACCTCTTCGATGTCCTTGTCGGCCACGCCCTTGCTGTGCAGGAAGGCGCGCAGGATCTTGTTGGTGGTGCGCGGGTAGACGTAGTCGGTGCCGAGCAGGAAGTAGCGCTTGGCCGCGCCGCCGTCTTCGCTCATCAGGTACTCGACCGCCGGAATGGCCTGCTGGTTGGGCGCCGCGCCGGTGTAGAAGACGTTCGGCGACAGCTCTTCGCCTTCGTACTGCACCGGGTAGAACAGCAGGCCGTTGAGTTCTTCGTAGACCGGCAGCACGGATTTGCGCGACACGCTGGTCCAGCAGCCGAAGGTCACGTCGACCTTGTCCTGGGTCAGCAACTGGCGGGCGCGCTCGGCGAACAGCGGCCAGTTGGAGGCGGGGTCGACCACCACCGGCTCGAGTTGCTTGCCGAGGACGCCGCCCTTGGCATTGATCTCGTCGATGGTCATCAGCGCCATGTCTTTCAACGAGGTCTCGGAAATGGCCATGGTGCCGGACAGCGAGTGAAGGATGCCGACCTTGATGGTCTCGGCGGCCTGCACGGTGAAGGGGAACAGGCCGCTGAGCAGCAGGGCGCTGGCGGCGAGGGTGGATTTCAACAAAGGACGACGTTTCATCGTTATGGCTCCGTGCGCGGCTGTTGAGTGGGACCTAGGAGCCCGACAGGCTCCTAAGGTCGTCAGTCCAATGGCAGCATCCGTGCCAACGCGTGTAAGGCCTTGTGTCATAAGGGTTCGAGCGGTGGTTAAAGCGTCTTCACGGCATCAAGGCTGCGCCAATCTGGTGCGCGCCAAGAGCCTGGGGCGAGCGGCCAGGCCGCCCCGCACCGATTCAGAGCGACAGGTAGTTCTTCACCCCGGTGAAGATGATCTGCGCCGCCAGGGCGCAGACGAACAGGCCCATCAGGCGACTGACGATCTGCAGGCCCTGGTCGCCGAGCAGGCGTTCGAACTGGTTGGACAGGTACAGCACCACGCCGACTGTCAGGCTGGCCAGGGCGATGCCGACTACCGCCAGCAGCTTGTCGTCCCAGTGCGGCTGGCTAGCGCCCATCAGCAGCAGGGCACCGATGGTGCCGGGGCCGACGGTGAGCGGGATGGTCAGCGGCACTATGGTCACGTCCTGCTGCACGTTGTCGCTCTGCACCACCGATTTGCCCTGCGCCATGCCTAGGGCCGAGATGAACAGCACTGAGCCTGCGCCGATACGGAAGGCGTCGATGGTGATGCCGAACAGGGTGAAAATGTGCTTGCCGAACAGGTACAGCAGCAGGCTGGAAATCAGTACGCCGAGGGCGACCTTCCAGGCCAGGCGTTTGCGCTCCTTGACCGTATAGCCACGGCTCAGGCCGATAAAGCAGGACAACACGAAGAACGGGCTGTAGAGCACCAGTAACTTCAGATACAGACTGAACAGCTCGGACGCCATGGGGTGGACTCGTCTCTTGGCTAAAGGGGGCGTGGCCGGCACTGCCGGCGGCGCCTGCATGATCCGGGATTGTCGTGCCGATCTCCAGTGCCCGCTGCGGCAATTGCGTGTACACCAGGCAACCGTTCGGCAGCCGAAGGGCAGCCGGGGAACGGCGTCGGCTATACCTGTTGGGTTAACCCGTGTTGGCAACGGCTGCATGCCGGGAGCGGCGGATGGCACGTATCAGCTTCACCCCCAACCTGCAGCGTCACCTCGATGTGACGCCGTGCGCGGTGACGGGCGACACGGTCGCTGAGGTGCTGGCCGAGGTGTTCGCCGTCAACCCGCGGCTGCGCAGTTACCTGCTGGACGACCAGGGGCAGGTGCGCCGGCATGTGGCGATCTTCGTCGATGCCGAGCGGATTGACGACCGCCGGCAGCTGAGCGACAGGGTCGGCGCCGACAGCGAGGTCTATGTGGTACAGGCGCTTTCCGGCGGCTAGCAGGAGAACGATATGGCGGATGTGCTTTATGTGGCTACGCGCAAGGGCCTGCTGACCTTCGCCCGCGCAGGCGGAGGCTGGCGCCTGGTGCGCACGGATTTTCTCGGCGAGCCGGTCAGCATGGTCCTGGCCGATCGCCGCGACGGTCAGCTGTATGCGGCCCTCAATCTGGGGCATTTCGGCCCGAAACTATGGCGCTCGACGGACGCCGGGCAGCACTGGCAGGAGATCGCCGCGCCGGCCTTCGCCGCCGAGGCGGAAGGTGAAGGGCCCTCGGTGACGATGATCTGGTCGCTGGAAGGCGGCGGTGCCGATCGACCCGGCAGCCTGTGGGCCGGCACCCTGCCGGGCGCCTTGTTCCACTCGACGGATCACGGCGATTCCTGGCAGTTGAACCAGGCGCTATGGCAGCGTCCGGAGCGGGCCCAGTGGTTCGGCGGCGGTTACGACCAGCCGGGCATCCACTCGATCTGCGTCGACCCGCGCGACAGTGCGCGGTTGCGCGTGGCGGTGTCCTGCGGCGGGATCTGGTGCAGCGACGACGATGGCGTCAACTGGGCCTGCCGCACCCAGGGCATGCGCGCCGCCTATATGCCGGCGGAACTGGCGCAGACCCCGGAGATCCAGGATCCGCACCGCATGCTGGCCTGTCCGGCCGCACCCGAGACCCTGTGGGTGCAGCACCATAACGGCATCTTCCTGTCCCGCGATGATGCCGCGCACTGGCAGGAGCTGCTCGGCGTCGAACCCTCGAGCTTCGGCTTCGCGCTGGCGGTGCACCCTCGCGAGCCGGAAACGGCCTGGTTCGTGCCGGCGGTGAAGGATGAATGCCGGGTGCCGGTGGGCCAGCGTCTGCTGGTGACCCGCACCCGAGATGGCGGGCAGAGTTTCGAAAGCTTGAGTCGCGGCTTGCCGCAAACCGACTGTTTCGATCTGGTCTATCGCCATGCGCTGGAGGTGGACGGCAGCGGGCAGTGCCTGGCGATGGGCTCGACTACCGGCCATCTGTGGCTATCGGACGACCAGGGCGACAGCTGGCAGGCGTTGGCTGGCAACCTGCCACCGATCTATGCGCTGCGCTTTGCCTGAAACGCCGTCGGGTGGCTTAGGGCAGGGCCTCGCGCGGCTGGCGGATCTCGCGCTGGGTGATCCAGTATTCGAGCAGTTCGCGCAATTGCGAGAGTTCCACCGGTTTGGCCATGTGGCCGTCCATGCCGGCCTGCCGGGCCCGTTCCTTGTGTTCATTGAGGATGTGCGCGGTCAAGGCCACCACCGGCGTGCGCGGGCGATGCTCGGCGGCTTCCCAGGCGCGCAGTTGTTCGGTGGCGGAGAAGCCGTCGAGTACCGGCATCTCGCAGTCCATCAGCACCAGGTCATAGTGCTGCGCCTTCATCGCGTTGAGGGCTTCTTCGCCATTGCTGGCGGTGTCCGGTTGCAGGTTGAGCTTGCCGAGCATGCCGCGGATCACCTTGGTCGAGATGTTGTTGTCTTCGGCGACCAGGATGCGGAAATCGCTCGGCACATTCAGCGGGGTGCTGACCAGGGTCGGGGTGAACACCGGGGAGCTGTCGCCGCCGCGCTGGGACAGTTCATCGGCCAGGGTGGTTTTCAGGGTGTAGCCGGCCACCGGCTTGGCCAGGATGCGTTTGATCCCGGCGTTGCGTGCGATGATCTTGCTCGGCGCATGGCTGATGCCGGTGAGCATGATCAGCAGGATGTCGTGGTTGAGGCTAGGGTCTTCCTTGATTTTCGCCGCCAACTGCATGCCGGTCATGCCGGGCATGTCCTGGTCGAGTAGCACCACGTCGAAGTATTCGCGCATGTGCGCCTTGGTGCGCAGCAGGGCCAGGGCCTCCTTGCCCGAGGGCACGGCGCTGACCTGCAGGCCCCAGGCATTGCACTGTTGCACCAGGACCTTGCGGCAGGTGTCGTTGTCATCCACCACCAACAGGCGTGCGCCCTGCAGCGGACCATCGAGGTCGGCGGTGGGCTGTTCGAGGCGCTGGCTGTCCAGGGGCAGGGTCAGCCACAGGGTCGAGCCCTGGGCGCCGCCACTTTGGATGCCAAACTCGCCATGCATCAGGCGCACCAGTTGGCGGGCGATGATCAGGCCGAGGCGGCCACCGAGTTGGGTCGCGGCGAGGAAGTCCTTGCTGTGCAGTTCGGCATTGAGCAGGGCATCGCGCTCGCTGGCTTGCAGCGGGCGGCCACTGTCCTGCACGGCGATGCGCAAGCGCGGTTGCTCGCCGCCGCTGTCGAGGGCCACGACCAGGAGGATTTCGCCTTCGTCGGTCTGCTTGAAGGCGTTGTCGAGCAGGCTCAGCAAGGTCTGCCGCAAGCGCGTCGGGTCGCCGCTGATCACCCGCGGCACCTGCGGTTGCATGAAGCTGATCAGTTCGACTTTCTGCTGCTCGGCCTTGGCGCGGAAGATGTCCAGGCAGTCCTCGATCAGCGCATTGAGATCGAACTGCACGTCATCCAGCTCGATCTGCCCGGATTCGAGCTTGGATATGTCGAGAATCTCGTTGATCAGGGACAGCAGTTCGTTGCCCGAGCTGTGGATGGTCTGCACATAATCACGCTGCTTGGCCGACAGCGGTGTGCCGAGCAACAACTCGGTCATACCCAGCACACCGTTCATCGGGGTGCGGATTTCGTGACTGATCTTGGCCAGGAATTCGGCCTTGGCCTTGAGTTCGGCTGCGTTGGCGGCCATCGCCGTGCGTTCGCTCAGATTGGTGCGCTGGATCTGTCGCTGACGCTCGGCGAGCGAGAGGCTGAGGAAGATGCCGCCAAGGGTCGCGATGCTGAAGACGCTGATCACCAGCCAGCCGGGGTTGAGTTGCTCGAGGCCGAGCAGGACCGGGATGCAGGCGCTGAAGCCGAGGATGAATACCAGCATGCCGACGACCATGAAGCGCGCGGGCTGATAACCGTCGTGCCAGAGCCGGCTGGCCACCAGCAACACACTCAAGGTACTGAGCAGCACCAGCAGGTAGATCAGCGTGCTGTACCAGAGCAGACCAGTGCTGGCGATCACCAGCGTGACGGCGAGGATCAGCCCGGCGATGCCCTGCAGCAGGTATTTGAATCTGCCCGGCTGGGCCGCTGTGTGCCGCATGAAGCCGAGGCAGAAGGCCTGTAGGCAGAAGGCCGCCAGCAGCGCCGACAGGTCGGCGACCAGCGACTGGTTATAGCTCTGGCTGGGCACCCAGACGGCGAACAGGCCAAGATTGGCCGCCGCACCGACCGCCAGGCTGGCATGCAGGGCGCTCAGCCACAGGCAGCAGGTGGCGCGGCTGTAGAAAAAACGGATGAGGTTGTACAGGGTGAGCAGCAGCAGGCCGCCGAGCAGGGCGCCAAACACATAGGCGGGTTTTTCCTGGGCCACCAACCCGGCCTCGTCGATGATCTTGAACCAGGCCATCAGCGGATGGTTCGAGGTCATGCGCACATAGGCTTCGCGCGGCTGGCCATCGTTCGGCAGCGCCATCAGGTAGGCCCGGGAGTCGAGCGGCCGGGCGCTCATCGGCCTGGATTCGCCGGTCTGGATCTCGCGTTCGAGCTGGCCATCGCGCAACAGGTGAAAGTCGAGGAACTGCACGCGCGGGGCGAAGATCCATAACCAGAGCGGCTGCTGGTGGCGCGACAACTCGACGTGCAACCACACGGCCTGCTCGCTGGGGGGGAAGGTGAAGGCCTGTTTGCTCAGGGGCTGGAACTGCTGGCGGCGTGCCTGCACATCCGCCAGGGTCAGCGCGGCACCCGGGTCGAGCAGATACGACCAGTTTCCGGGTTGGCCGTCAGCGGCGCCTGATACGTTGTCGGCCATGGCTGTCGGCAACAGACAGGCCATGAGCAAAACGACGAGTAGTCCTGTGGCAATCCTGAGCCCGCGCACGCTGAATTCCCTTTGAATGGTAAGTGGCCAGATTATAACCAAGCCGTTGTGTAGCGGAATATGGCCAGGATGGCCAGGCCAGACGCTGTGAAAGCGACCACTGGCACTGCGGCGCCAGCCGAGGGGTGGAGCATTCGATACCTGGTATTGATGCTCCTGGCGGTTGCGACACGACCCGCGTGGGTGTGGGTCGTGCCATGTTGCCGCGGCCTGGGCGCCGCGGCTGCACGGGGTTTGCCGCCCGGTAGCAGGCCGTTGAAAACGTAGGCGAGGCAGGCAAGACAAGGCAAAAACGGCCGAGAAAGCGCAGTTTACGTGTTGTAAATGAGCATTTCGAGGCCGTTTTTAACGCAGTATTGCCAACGCAGGTAGTTTTTCAACGGCCTGTTAGGCCTCGCCGCGTTCGCGGGCTATGGCGCGGTAACCGATGTCGGTGCGGTAGAAACAGCCATTCCAGCGAATCTTCTCCGCCAGGCGATAGGCCTGCTGCTGGGCGTCGGCCACGCTGGCACCAATGGCCGTGGCGCAGAGTACCCGGCCGCCGGCCGTCACCACCTGGCCGTCCTTGAGTGCGGTACCGGCATGGAACACCTTGCCGTCGAGTTGCGCGGCCTCGGCCAGGCCTTCGATCACCTCGCCCTTGGCGTAATCGCCCGGGTAGCCGCCGGCGGCTAGTACCACGCCGACCGTCGGGCGCGGATCCCAGCGTGCTTCGACCTTGTCCAGCGCCTGCGCCAGCGCGGCCTCGACCAGCAACACCAGCGATGACTCCAGGCGCACCATGATCGGCTGGGTTTCCGGGTCGCCGAAGCGGCAGTTGAACTCGATGACCTTCGGCTTGCCGGCCTTGTCGATCATCAGCCCGGCATAGAGGAAGCCGGTATAGACGTTGCCTTCGCTGGCCATGCCGTTGACGGTGGGGTAGATCACCTCGTTCATCACCCGCTGGTGCACCTCGGCGGTGACCACCGGCGCCGGCGAGTAAGCGCCCATGCCGCCGGTGTTGGGACCGCTGTCGCCGTCGCCGACGCGCTTGTGGTCCTGGCTGGTGGCCATCGGCAAGACATTCTTGCCGTCGACCATGACGATGAAGCTGGCTTCCTCGCCATCGAGGAATTCCTCGATCACCACCCGCGAACCGGCTGCGCCGAAGGCATTGCCGGCGAGCATGTCGCGCACCGCGTCTTCGGCTTCGGCCAGGGTCATGGCGACGATCACACCTTTGCCCGCGGCCAGGCCGTCGGCCTTGATCACGATGGGCGCGCCGACCTGTTGCAGGTAGGCCAGGGCCGGCTCGACTTCGGTGAAGTTCTGGTAATCGGCGGTGGGGATGTTGTGGCGGGCGAGGAAGTCCTTGGTGAAGGCTTTCGAACCTTCCAGTTGGGCGGCGCCAGCCGTCGGGCCGAAGACATCCAGCTGGCGCGCGCGGAACAGGTCGACCACGCCGGCCACCAGCGGCGCTTCCGGGCCGACGATGGTCAGTTGTACGTTCTTTTCTGCAAAGTCAGCCAGTTGCTCCAGGGCCAGCACGTCGATGGCGACGTTCTCGCACTTGGCTTCGGTGGCGGTGCCGGCATTGCCCGGGGCGACGAAGACTTTCTCGACCCGTGGATCCTGGGCGACTTTCCAGGCCAGGGCGTGCTCACGCCCGCCGCTGCCGATGATCAGTACGTTCATGGGGTTCTCCTTCAGGAGGCGGGCCTGCGGCCCGTTTGGTGGATAGAAAAGGCGCTATCCACCCTACGAAAGCGGTGTTGGGTATCGCTGCGCTCAACCCAACCTACGAAACAAATTTCGAGGTCGCAATGAAGCCGGTAGATGCAAGGCGCCCTGGGTGTCGCCAAGCGGAGTTGCCTAGCGGCAATGAGCATTGGCGGAACCCTGGGCAACGCCGCAGATGCCGGTTTCAGTGCGGCCGTCAGTGGCGGAAATGGCGCATGCCGGTGAATACCATGGCGATATTCGCTTCGTCGGCGGCGGCGATCACTTCCGCATCGCGCATCGAACCACCCGGCTGGATCACCGCGGTGATGCCGTTGGCGGCGGCGTTATCCAGTCCGTCGCGGAACGGGAAGAAGGCGTCGGACGCCATCACCGAGCCCGCTACCTGCAGGCCGGCATGCTCGGCCTTGATCGCGGCGATACGGGCGGAGTTGACGCGGCTCATCTGGCCGGCGCCGACACCGATGGTCTGACGGTTCTTGGCGTAGACGATGGCGTTGGATTTGACGAACTTGGCCACTTTCCAGGCGAAGATCAGGTCGTGGATTTCCTGCTCGCTGGGCGCGCGCTGGGTGACGATCTTCAGGTCTTGCGCCTTGATCATGCCGATGTCGCGGCTCTGCACCAGCAGGCCGCCGTTGACCCGCTTGAAGTCCCAGCCGGGGCTGCGCTCGGCCGGCCATTGGCCGCATTCGAGCAGGCGCACGTTGGCCTTGGCGGCCACCACATCGCGGGCCGCCTGGGAAATCTTCGGGGCGATGATCACTTCGACGAACTGACGCTCGACGATGGCCTGGGCGGTGGCGCCGTCCAGTTCGCGGTTGAAGGCGATGATGCCGCCGAAGGCCGATTCGGTGTCGGTGGCGTAGGCCAGTTCGTAGGCCTGGCGGATGCCGCCTTCGTTGTCCAGGGCCACGGCCACGCCGCAGGGGTTGGCGTGCTTGACGATGACGCAGGCCGGCTTGACGAAGCTCTTCACGCATTCGAGGGCGGCGTCGGTGTCGGCGACGTTGTTGAACGACAGTTCCTTGCCCTGCAGCTGCACGGCGGTGGAAATGCTCGCTTCGCCTTTCTTCGCCTCGACATAGAAGGCCGCGCTCTGGTGCGGATTCTCGCCGTAGCGCATTTCCTGGGCCTTGATGAACTGGCTGTTGAAGGTGCGCGGGAAGGTGCCGCGGGCTTCAGTGCTCAGCGTCTCGCGGCTCTGGTCGATGGTGCCCAGGTAGTTGGCGATCATGCCGTCATAGGCGGCAGTGTGCTCGAAGGCCTTGAGCGCCAGGTCGAAGCGCTGGGCGTAGGTCAGGCCGCCGGCCTTCAGGCTGTCGAGGATGCCGGTGTAGTCGGAAGCACTGACCACGATGGCCACGTCTTTGTGGTTCTTGGCTGCCGAGCGAACCATGGTCGGGCCGCCAATGTCGATGTTCTCGATGGCGTCGGCCAGGTCGCAGTCAGGCTTGGCGACCGTGGCTTCGAAGGGGTAGAGGTTGACCGCGACCAGGTCGATCGGCTTGATCCCGTGCTGCTCCATGACCGCACCGTCGAGGGCGCGACGGCCGAGGATGCCGCCGTGGATCTTCGGGTGCAGGGTCTTGACCCGACCATCCATCATCTCCGGGAAGCCGGTGTAGTCGGCGACCTCTACAGCGGCCACGCCGTTGTCCTTGAGCAGTTTGTAGGTGCCGCCGGTGGAGAGGATTTCCACGTTCAGGGCGACGAGCTCGCGGGCGAATTCAAGGATGCCGGTCTTGTCGGAAACGCTGATCAGCGCACGGCGGACGGGGAGGCGGGTAGTCTGGTCGGTCATCAATCGGATCCGGTTGCGTAATAGAAAATGGGCTTGAAGCCGCAGCAGTCAGCTTCAAGAAAAAGCACTCTGCCCGGCGTGCAGCTTCAGAGCAGGTCGTACTGCTTGAGCTTCTTGCGCAGGGTGCCGCGATTCAGGCCGAGCAGCTCGGAGGCCTTGGTCTGGTTGCCCTTGACGTAATTCATCACGGTTTCCAGCAGTGGCGCTTCCACTTCGCTGAGCACCAGGTTGTAGACGTCGGTGACGTCCGCGCCCTCGAGGTGGGCAAAATAGTTGTGCAGTGCTTTCTCGACACTACCGCGCAGGGTTTGCCCTTCTTCGCTCGGCGTATTGAGGTGCTGTTTCAAGCTTGTGCTGTCGCTCACGGGAGCCATTCCAGTTCCAAAAGTGTCGGTCAACATCGTCATGCGGCCACCCCATCTCCATTGTTATGCCGTTCGCCGAAGAACTCGCGAACGTTGGTGCACTGCGCGTCCGTACTTTCCAGGCGATTGAACCGGGCGCGAAACTCCCTGGCGCCCGGCAAGGTTGCGAGGTACCAGCCAACATGCTTGCGGGCGATGCGTACACCCATCACCTCGCCATAGAACAGGTGCAGCTCGGCCAGGTGCCCTAGCAGAATACGTTCCACCTCGGACAGGCTCGGCGCCGCCAGCTTCTGGCCGGTGCGCAGGTAGTGCTCGATCTCGCGGAAAATCCACGGCCGGCCCTGGGCTGCCCGGCCGATCAACAGGCCGTCGGCGCCGGTGGCGGCCAATACCGCCTTGGCCTTCTCCGGCGAGTCGATGTCGCCATTGGCCAGTACCGGAATCGACACCGCCTGCTTGATGGCGGCGATGCTGTCGTATTCGGCATTGCCGGTGTACAGATCGGCGCGGGTGCGGCCATGCACCGCCAAGGCCACTATTCCCGCCTGCTCGGCAATCTTCGCCACGCTGATGCCGTTCTTGTTCTGCCGGTCCCAGCCGGTACGGATTTTCAGGGTCACCGGCACATCCACCGCGGCGACCACCGCCTGTAAAATCTCGCGCACCAGGCCCTCGTCCCTCAGCAGGGCAGAGCCCGCGGCCTTGTTGCAGACCTTCTTGGCCGGGCAGCCCATGTTGATGTCAATAATCTGCGCACCCAAGGCGACATTTCGTCGCGCCGCCTCGGCCAGCATCTGCGGGTCGCCACCGGCGATCTGCACCGAGCGCGGCTCGGCATCGTCTTGATGGATCAAGCGCAGGCTCGACTTGCGGGTGTTCCACAGGCGCACATCGCTGGTGACCATTTCCGATACCACCATGCCTGCCCCCATGCGATGGCAGAGCTGGCGGAACGGCCGGTCGGTGACTCCGGCCATGGGCGCGAGAATCAGCGAATTGGGCAATGTGTAGGGGCCGATGCATAACGCCGACATGGGGCTTCCCTGCTCAAGAGATGTACTGTTGAGGCCAATAGGAGACTGTGAAAAAGGGTGGGAATCATACCCGCTCTGGATGACCGGATAAAGGCTGTTTTGAACAAATTCTGAACAGCTATGGGCTTATCGCCAAGGGTTAGATTCGCTCCCGGAAAACCGGCAAGAACGCCCGGGATCGGCCAGACGCGAGCGGGGGGAGGGTTGTAGTGGTCTGGATGGCGATTGCCCAGCCCTTACTCCGGCGAGTGGAAGCTCAGGCTGTAGTTAACCGCCTGGGTGCCTGGGTCGAGGATGTCCAGGGACACATGAATAGGTGTCTGTGGCGGCATTTCTGCCTGCCCGGCCAGTTCGCCGGCGAGGTACTCGCTGGGTTTGAAGCGGCGACTGGCCAGTAGTCGACCATTGATGTCGGCAAAGCGCATTTCCAACAGGGGGAATGGCTGGGCGAAGGGCGCACGGTTATACAGGATTGCATCGACGACCAGGGCGCCGCTGAACTCGGGATGGCTACGCACCACCAGGTTGCTGCTCTTGATCTGGCTGATATCGACCTTGGACGGCAAGGTACAACCAATCAGCGGGCAGAGCTGCTCGAACCAGGGACGGTATTGATCCTGGCGGGCCAGTTCGTCGAAGTTGTAATGGATGTGCTGAGCGATCAGGGCGGTCGCGGCCAGCAGGTTCAGCAGGCCCCAGCCGAGCCAGCGGCCCCAGGGCTTGCGCGCTGGCTGCCAGTCCAGTTGCAGCGGTTCGTCGTCCAGTTCGAACAGGTGTTCGTCACGCAGGCCGGGCTCGCTGCGCGCCGTTATTCTATCGGCCTGGCGCGGCGCGGCGGGGGCGGGCTGTTGTTCGTCCGGCGTGTCGAGGTCGTCCAGGTCCAGGTCAAGGCCGGGGTCGTCGCGCTGGGCGCTCAGGCTGGGCTCATCCAGTGCGGGAGGCTGATCGTCTGCCTCCAGCGCGCTGAGTTTGAGCGGCGCTACGTCGCGAACAGGGGAATCTGCCACGTGCGCCGTGTCTGGGGGCGTTGTCGCAGGCGACTCGTTCGCTGAGACCAGTGTCTGGGGCGCAGTACTGGGGGCCGCGGGGGCGATGCTCGCTGGCGGTTGGGGCGAGTCCTCGTGCAGGAGGGCTTCGGCCCAGTCTTCGTCATGGGCCAGAATCCCGCTATCCGCGGCTGGGCGGAAGGGCTCGCTATGTTCGGGCCTCTGATTCAGCGCGAGGAACTGCTGCGACAGTTGCTGTTCCTGCTCCTCCAGCTTGGCCAGCTCCTCGTCGAGATCGAGGCTGTCGAGGTCCAGGTCGTCGTGAATCCACAGCGTATCGCTGTCGTTTTGGTTCTGCGGGGCGAATGGTTCGGGCTCGGCCTGGACGCTTGGCGCGACGTCCGGGCTGGTCGCCGCAGGCATCAAGGACGCGGCCTGTGGCGCAGCGCCGGGCAGCTGCTGGCCCTGTTCGAGCAGTTGTTGCGCGGCGTTGAAGACGTGCAGGCAGGCACCGCAGCGCACGGCGCCGCGGGCGGCGCCTAGCTGCATGAGGCTCACGCGAAAGCTTGTGCGGCACTGGGGGCACTGGGTGACGAAACTTTCGGTCATGCGACAATCCGTCGGCCTGCGAACAGGGGAATCAAGGCGATTAGTCTAACGCAAGTGCCTGAACAAGCGGCAGTGCCTAGTCTAGCGACGAGTACCACTGATGCGCACCCAGCCGTCCTTCTCCGCGGTCGGGTCGAGTACGAAGGCGTCGGCGTAGGCTTCGCGCACCTCCTCGGCTTGCTCGGCGAGAATGCCCGACAGGGCCAGGCGTCCGCCGGGCTTGACCAGGCTGGTGATCTGCGCTGCCAGGGCCACCAGCGGCCCGGCGAGGATATTGGCGACTACCACGTCGGCCTGCTGCTGCGGCAGGTCGGCAGGCAGGTAGAGCGGGAAGCACGCCGGGTCGATGCCGTTGCGCCCGGCATTGTCGCGCGACGCTTCCAGGGCCTGCGGGTCGATGTCGGTGCCAACCGCCCGGGGAGCGCCCAGGAGCAGGGCGGCGATGGCCAGGATGCCCGAGCCGCAGCCGAAATCCAGCACCTCGCAGTGGCGCAGATCCTGGCTGTCGAGCCATTCCAGGCACAGTGCGGTGGTCGGATGGGTGCCGGTGCCGAATGCCAGGCCGGGGTCGAGCAGCAGGTTGACCGCGTCCGGCTCGGGTGCGGCATGCCAGCTGGGCACTATCCACAGGCGTTGGCCGAAGCGCATGGGGTGGAAGTTGTCCATCCAGCTGCGCTCCCAGTCCTGATCGGCAATCACCTCGGCCTGATGCTCGGGCAGGGCGGCGCCGGTCAGCAGCTGCAGGTGGGCAAACACCGCCTCGGCCTGGGTGTCGGCCTCGAACAGGGCGAGCAGGTGGGTGTGCGACCACAGCGGGGTGGTGCCCAGGTCCGGCTCGAAAATCGGCTGGTCTTCGGCGTCCATGAAGGTCACCGACACGGCACCCACTTCCAGCAGGGCGTCTTCGTAAGTTTCTGCCTGATCCGGGGTGATGGCGAGACGGACTTGTAACCAGGGCATGGGAAACCTCGTGAGCGCTGTGGCGTGATGGTGCAATTGGCCGCGCAGCTTACTTGAAGCGGTGGTCCGGCTGCCACCGCCGCGCCGCGCAGAAACGACAAGGGCCGCCCAATGGCAGCCCTTGTCGAGACTTTTTTCATGACATGGTGCGCTGGAACGAGGCTGTTTTTAACGCAGTATCGCGGACGCGCAGCCACTCATGGGATCAGTGCTTATCCATACCCAGTTTCTTTTCCAGGTAATGGATATTCACGCCACCTTTGCAGAAGCCCTTGTCGCGCACCAGATCGCGGTGCAGCGGCACGTTGGTCTTGATGCCGTCGACGACGATTTCATCCAGGGCGTTGCGCATGCGGGCCAGGGCCTCGTCGCGGGTCGCGCCGTAGGTGATCAGCTTGCCGATCAGCGAGTCGTAGTGCGGCGGTACGGTGTAGCCGCTGTACAGGTGCGAATCGACCCGCACGCCATTGCCGCCAGGGGCATGGAAGTGCTTGACCTTGCCGGGGCAGGGCATGAAGTTGTCCGGGTCTTCGGCGTTGATCCGGCATTCCAGGGCGTGGCCGCGGATCACCACGTCCTCCTGGGTGAACGACAGCTTGTTGCCGGCGGCGATGCTGAGCATCTCCTTGACGATGTCGATGCCGGTGACCATTTCCGAAACCGGGTGCTCGACCTGTACGCGGGTGTTCATCTCGATGAAGTAGAAGTGGCCGTCTTCATAGAGGAACTCGAAGGTGCCGGCGCCGCGATAACCGATTTCGATGCAGGCATCGACGCAGCGCTTGAGCACTTCGGCGCGGGCCTGTTCATCGATGAACGGTGCCGGTGCTTCTTCCAGCACCTTCTGGTGGCGGCGCTGCAGCGAGCAGTCGCGGTCACCCAGGTGGATGGCATGACCCTGGCCGTCGGACAGTACCTGGACTTCCACGTGGCGTGGGTTGCCGAGGAACTTCTCCAGATAGACCATCGGGTTGCCGAACACCGAACCGGCTTCGCTGCGGGTCAGCTTGGCCGACTTGATCAGGTCTTCTTCCTTGTGCACTACGCGCATGCCGCGACCGCCACCGCCGCCAGCAGCCTTGATGATCACCGGGTAGCCGACTTCACGGGCAATCGCCAGGGCGACTTCCTCTTCTTCCGGCAACGGGCCGTCGGAGCCGGGTACCACCGGCACGCCGGCGCGCTTCATGGCGTCCTTGGCCGAAACCTTGTCGCCCATCAGGCGGATGGTTTCGGCTTTCGGGCCGATAAAGGCGAAGCCGGAGTTTTCCACCTGTTCGGCGAAATCGGCGTTTTCCGCGAGGAAGCCGTAGCCGGGGTGGATCGCCGTGGCGCCGGTGACTTCGGCGGCGCTGATGATCGCCGGAATGTTCAGGTAGGACAGGGCGCCGGATGCCGGACCGATACACACCGATTCATCGGCCAGGCCCAGGTGCATCAGGTCGCGGTCGGCGGTGGAGTGCACCGCGACGGTCTTGATGCCCAGCTCTTTGCAGGCGCGCAAGACGCGCAGGGCGATCTCGCCGCGGTTGGCGATCAGAACTTTTTCCAACATCGCTGGCTCTCCGCGCTTCAAACGATGGTGAACAGGGGCTGGTCGTATTCCACCGGCTGGCCGTTCTCGCCCAGGATGGATTCGACGGTGCCACTGCTCTCGGCCTCGATGTGGTTCATCATCTTCATCGCTTCGACGATGCAGAGGATGTCGCCTTTCTTCACGCTCGAACCGACTTCAACGAAGTTGGCCGAGGTCGGCGAGGCGGCGCGGAAGAAGGTGCCGACCATCGGCGAGCGCACTACGGTGCCGTTCAGCTTGGCGGCAGCCGGAGCGGCGGCTTCGGCGGCGGCAACGGGAGCGGCGGGCGCTGCCGGTGCTGGCTGCGGGGCGTACATGGGTTGCTGGGCGTAGGTCGGTTGCTTGCCGTGACGGCTGATGCGCACGGACTCTTCGCCTTCGCGAATTTCCAGCTCGTCGATGCCGGATTCTTCCAGCAGTTCGATCAGTTTCTTGACTTTACGTATATCCATAGTGGCTCAACTCCCAGTGAGGTCAGGGCTGTTCAAGTTGTTCGAGTGCGGCCTCCAGGGCCAGCCGGTAACCGCTGGCGCCAAGACCGCAGATCACCCCTACGGCAACATCGGAAAAGTAGGAGTGATGGCGGAAAGCTTCGCGTTTGTGCACGTTGGACAGGTGCACTTCGATGAATGGGATGCTCACCGCCAGCAATGCGTCACGTAATGCGACGCTGGTATGGGTAAAAGCGGCGGGATTGATCAGGATAAAGTCGACACCTTCGCCTTTTGCGGCGTGAATGCGCTCGATCAGCTCGTACTCGGCATTGCTCTGCAGGTAGAGCAGATGATGGCCGGCCTCGCGGGCGCGGCGCTCCAGGTCGAGGTTGATCTGTTCCAGAGTGGTGGCGCCATAGACGCCCGGTTCGCGGGTGCCCAGCAGATTCAGGTTGGGGCCGTGCAGCACCAGTAGGGTGGCCATGATCCGGTGTTCCTTGTTGATTGCACTGCCGGACTATGCCGGAGACGGCGCAAGGCTGTCCAGTTGCCTGCAATAGTCGACACGATGGCGGTAGTTTGCGTCATTCATATGACTGTGAGCGTTAGAAACGTTCGCTTGCCTGACTCAGGCGAGCGGCGAAGGCCGGGGCGTCGATTTCGCCGATTACCCGCAGATCCTGCCATTCGTCGCCCTTGGCATCGAACAGCAAGATCGCCGGGGGGCCGAACAGCTGGTAGCGATCGAGCAGGGCACGCTGGGCCGGGTTGCTCTCGGTGATATCGAAGCGGACCAGGCGGTAGTCGCCCAACTGGCTGGCGACTGGCGCGGCGGCGAGTACTTCGCGCTCGATCACCTTGCAGCTGATGCACCAGTCGGCGTACCAATCGAGCAGCAGCGGTTTGCCGGCGCGTTGCGCGGCGGCAAAGGCGGCATCCAGTTCGGCGGGGCTGCTGACGGTCTGCCAGCTGCTCGATTGCACTGGCTCACCGGCGCTGCCAGCCAGCGGCATGCGCCCGAGCGGGCGCAACGGGTCGTTCTGACCTTGCAGGGCGCCGGTCCAGGCGGCCAGGGCATAGACCAGCAGCAGCAGGCCGGCCAGCTGGCCGAGTTTCTGCTTGTGGGTTTTCGGGCCGAGTTCCAGGGCGCCGAGAAACAACGCCACGCCACCGGCGAGCAGGCCCCACAAGGCCAGTGCCAGCTGACCCGGCAGCACCCGTTCGAGCAACCACACGGCGACGGCCAGCAGCAATACGCCGAAGGCGTTGCGCACGCCAATCATCCAGGTGCCCGACTTCGGCAGCAGGGCGCCGCCTCCGGTGGCGAACAGCACCAGTGGCGCGCCCATGCCCAGGCCCAGGGCGAACAGTTTCACGCCGCCGCCCAAGGCATCGCCGCTGGCGCTGATATACAGCAGGGCGCCGGCCAGGGGGGCGGACACGCAGGGCGACACCAGCAGGCTGGAAAGCACGCCGAGCACGGCTGCATTGGCGTGGGAGCCGCCGCGGGTCTTGCCGGCCAGGCGGTCCAGCGGCTCGCTGAAGCGGCGCGGCAGGCGCAGTTCGTAGACGCCGAACATGGCCAGGGCGAACACCGCAAAGAAGGCGGCGAAGGGCACCAGGATCCACGCCGATTGCAGGCGCGCCTGCAGGTTGAGGCCGGCACCGAAGACCCCCATCAGCGCGCCAAGCACGGCGAAACAGAGGGCCATCGGCAGCACATAAGCCAGCGACAGGCTGAAACTGCGCAGTCCGCCAACCTGGCCACGCAGCACCACGCCGGAGAGGATCGGCAGCATCGGCAGCACGCAGGGGGTAAAGGTCAGGCCCAGCCCGGCGAGGAAGAACAGCGCCAGGTCGCTCCAGCTCCAGCTGTTGTCTGTGGAACCCGGCGTAGCGGGGGTGGCGGGTGTGGCTCCGACGCCGGGCAGGCCGCCGCCAATCTTCAGCTGTTCGGTTTCCGGTGGGTAGCACAGGCCCTTGTCGGCGCAGCCCTGGTAGCTGACGTTGAGGTTGAACGGGCGGTTGTCCGGGTTATCCAGCGGCAACTCGACATCCAGCACGCCGTAATACACCTCGACGTCGCCGAAGTACTCGTCGAACTTCGCCTCGCCGGCCGGCAGTCGCGCGGCGCCGAGGCCGAGGTCGGCAGGCTCGCTGCTGAACTGGAAGCGGTGCTTGTAGAGGTAGTAGCCCTCGGCGGCGACGAAGCGCAGGGTGATCGACTCGGCCGAGCTGTCGACCAGGCTCAGCTGGAACGCCTCGCGCACGGGGAGGAAGTCCGCACTGTTGTTCAGCGGCGTACCCAGCAGCGCCGGGGCTGGACGGCTGTCGAACAGGCCGGCGCCGGCGGGCAGGGCAACCAGCAGCAGGATCAGGCAGAGCAAACGGCGCATGGTGGTCTCGCGGGTCGGAAGTGCCTGCATCATAACCAAGCTTGCGCCCTGACGTCAGGGCGCAGCCTGTAAGCGGGCTTGTCAGACGCACCAATGGTCTGTAATCACGCCTGTGCGCCGCACCTGCGACAGATGGCCGCGCCTGGCCAGTGAGCGCGCTACAGGCGGAATGCCTGCACCGCCGTGTGCAACTGGCCACCGACCTGCAGAAGCCGATCGCCTTGCTGGCGACCTTCGCCGATGCGCACCAGGTTGTCGCCGCCGAGTTGGTGGATGCGCTCGCTGTGGCCGCGAATTTCGCTGACCGCGCCGCTCTGCTGGGCGGTGGCGTCGGCGATGCGTTCGGCCATGCTGGCGATGGTGCGAATCGCCACGATGATTTCGTCCAGCGCACCATCGGCCGCCTCGGCCTGGCCGGCGCTGGCCTGGGCGTGTTCGACCTGGGCGCGCATGGCGCTGACGGATTGCCGTGCGGCCTGTTGCAGGCGACCGATCAGTTCCTGGATTTGTGCGGTGGCACCGCTGGTGCGCTGCGACAGCGAGCGCACCTCGTCGGCGACCACGGCAAAGCCGCGGCCGGCCTCGCCGGCACGGGCCGCTTCGATGGCGGCGTTGAGGGCCAGCAGGTTGGTCTGTTCGGCAATGCCGCGAATCACCGTCAGCACATTGCCGATGGTCGCAGTTTCCTCGGCCAGGCGCTCGATGGCCTGAGCGTTGTCCTGCACTTCGCCGACCAGCGCATGCAGCCCGCTGAGACTCTGGCCGATCACCTGCTGGCCCTGCTCCAAGGCGCGGTCGGCATCGCGACTGGCGTCGGCGGCCTGGCTGGCGTCGCCGGCGACTTGCTGGATGGTCGCCTCCAGTTCGCCGAGGGCATCGCGAATCTGCGCGGTATCGCCAGCCTGGCGTTCGGCGCCGGCATGCAGGCCGCCGCTGAGGTCGGCCAGGGTGCGGCTGGAGCCGGCAACCTGTTCGGCATGCAGGCGGATGCTGCCGACCAGATCGACCAGGTAGACGCGCAGGCGGTTCAGCGATGCCTCGATGTCGCACAGTTCGCGGGTGCGCGAGCCGAGGCTGATGTCCTCGGCGAAATCGCCCCGGGCCCAGGCCGACAGGGCCGGCACCAGATGGTTGAGGACCCGGGTCAGGCGCCGCTGAATGCGGTCGATGGTCAGCGCGATCAGCAGGATCAGGCCGATCATCAGGCCCTGCAGCAGGCGCACCTCGCCCTGAATCCGCCCATGTTCGGCGCGCACCGCCGGTTCCAGGGTGGCGAGGGCCTGTTGCACGCCATCGACCTGGCGGCGGGTGGCGCCGGCCAGGGCGACGCGCTGTTCGATCAGGCTGCGGGTGCGCTGCAGTTCGTTCGGATAGCGGCTGATCAGGCTGGCAAAATCACGCTTGAGGGCGATGCCGCGGTCTTCTGCCGGCGTGCTGTCGCTGTCGCCGGCCAGGCCCAGCAGGGCGGAAAAGGCATCGCTGCCGGAGCTGCTGTCATCGGCCACGCCCAGCAGGGGCAAGGCATCCAGGGCTTGGGCCTGAACGGCGAGGGCCGCCAGTTCGCGCTCGACATCGCCGACCAGTTCGCTGCGCCCGCTGCTGACCAGTTTGTCGCGGGCATGGGCCAGGCGGCTCAGGTGCTGGGCCGCGACGAACAGGGGCTGGCGGTAGGCGTGCGCCACACCGGCCGTAGCGCTGTCGGCATAGTGCGCCAGTTGTTCCAGGGCGCCGCCCATCTCGCGCTCGGCCTGCAGCAGCAAGCCTTGGGGGTCGCCCGCCAGCTTGCCGGCGGCGAGCAGTTGGTTGGCGCTGAAGCTCTGCAGTTCGGCGAGGCTGGGGCGCAGCTCCTCGGCCAGTTGCGGCGGCAGTTCGGCAATCGCGGGCGCCAGGTTTTCCAGGGCCTGGATCGCCGCGCTGTGCTGCAGGGCGTCACCGCTGCCGAGGTAGTCGAGGATATTGCGCGCCGCTTCCCGCTGGAACTGCTGGGACAGGCTCAGGTAGCGCTCCATCAGCAGATAGGGGCGCTCCAGGGCACGTTGCGACCACCAGAGGGTGGCGGCCAGGGCCACGCAGACGGTGACCAGCAGCAGGGTATTGAGGTTGGTAAGTGATTTCAGGCGCATAGGACTCGACCGTAGACGGAAGGTGCTGGCGTGCGCCCGATGAGGTTCGGGCGCGATCGCTATGGCGCTGAAGTTATTGCGTTTTCATGACAGGGTTATGACGCCCGAGACCGGCGACAGTCGAGCGACACACCTGAATGGCGTCGGGTCTTGTATCGCTGAACCGGAACCGATCAGGCCGGGGGCATTTCCGTGTGGTACACCTCGACCCGGTTGCGCCCGCCATGCTTGGCCACGTAGAGCGCCTCGTCGGCGTGCTGGGTCAGGGTCTGGCTGCTCGTATCGTCCTGCAGCTGGGCGATGCCGCAGCTGAAGGTGCAGGACAGGTCCAGCGGCTGCGCCGGGTAGTGGATCTCGGCGAAGCGCTGACGGATCTCGTCGAGCACCTGCCGGGCCGCCTGAGCCTCGGTATTGGGCATGACCACGGCGAATTCTTCGCCACCGTAGCGGCCGATGTGGTCGCTCTTGCGCAGGCGCTGCTTGAGGAACAGGGCCAGGCTCTTGATCACCCGGTCGCCCATGGGGTGGCCATAGTTGTCGTTGACCTTCTTGAAGAAGTCGATGTCGAGCATGGCGAAGCTCAGCGGCTGGCCATCGCGCTGGGCGCGGAAACGGGCATCCTCGAGCAATTGCAGGGTGTGGGTGTGGTTGTACAGGCCGGTGAGGCTGTCGCGCACCATGCGCGCCTTGAGGTTGCGCGCGCGGGCGGCGCGGTTGCGCACGGTGGCGATCAGGTGGCGCGGCTTGATCGGCTTGGTGAGGAAGTCGTCGCCACCTTCGCTCATGGCGTCGAGCTGCTTGTCGAGATCGTCCTCGGCCGACAGGTAGATGATCGGCACGCTGACGTAGCGGTCGTTGTGGCGAATCACCTTGGCCAGCTCGGTGCCGTTGCAGTCCGGCATGTACATGTCGAGGATGATCAGGTCGGGCTGGAATTCGGCCAGTTCGGCCATCGCCTGGATCGGCTCGATCAGGGTGCGGGTAAGGATTCCGGCGCTGTTGAGCGCGCGTTCGGTATAGGTGGCCTGGGCGCGCGAATCATCGACGATCAGCACTTTGTAGGGCTCGTACTGCGCCACATGGGCGAGCACTTCGATGCGTTCGAGCAGGCTGGACGCGTCCAGGGTGCCGGTGAAAAACTCCTGGCCGCCGGCGCGCACCGCCGCCAGGCGTGTCGGCGTGTCGGTGTCCTGGTGGCTGTAGAACAGCAGGGGGATTTTCTCTTCCAGGTCTTGTTGCACCGCTTGGGCCAGTTGCAAGCCGGCTCCGGGACCGGAGAAGTCCACTTCCATGAGAATGGCGGCCGGATGCCGCTCGAGCATCGCCGAGCGGAAGGCATTGGCCGTGTCCAGCGCTTGCGCGGTCATGCCGAAGTACTCCAGTTGCTGCGCCAGGCGTTCGGCCCGCTCGGGGTGTTGCAGGGCCAGGTACACCGGTTTGCGCAGCGGCGGCAGGGCGGTCTGCTCGAAGCTGTCGCCGTGGCGCAGCCCGGTACGCGACAGGCGCTGCATGAGCTGGTTGAGCTGGTTGATCAGGTCGCTGTTGAGGCGCCCGCGATTGTCGGCGACCGCCCGCAGGCAATCGCCGATGCCTTGCGCCAACTGGCGGTGCTCGGCCTGCTCGAAGCGTTCGGCATAGCGCTGCAGCAGCAGCGTGGCCTCGCGCAGCTCATGCATGCCGCGCTCGTTCCACTCGTTGCGCTGCAGGCGTTGCCAGACTTCCAGTATTTGCCGCGCCTGATGAATCACGCGCTGGGCGAAGTGCTGCTTGAGACGGTCAAGACTGGGGTCTTCGTGCTCGGTCATGGCCCGGATTCCGTTTGGGGGCGGCGTAAGCAGTCTGCCGTGGTGGCTGCATGCTATCACTGCGGGTTTGTCCAGCAGTACCGCCGATCTGTCAGCGTGAGCCTTCGGTCACATTGACCGCCGCGCGGGCCAGGAGTTTCAGCGCCGCGAAGTTGCTCGCCAGCGCTGCGCATCGGCCTGTGCTTCATTTATAGTGCGAGGCGATGCGCAACCTTGGGTGTAGGGTTGTGGTCGAACAGCCAAATGCTTGAAATGAAAGGACACTGCCATGCTGGATTGGAAAAAACGCGCTGCAGGCGCGCGCGACAGCGTCGATGACTCTGTGGATAACGTGCGCAGTTACCTGGGCGGCGGCTGGCTAAGCCGGTCAATAGGTGGCTTGCTTGGCCTCTACCTGCTGTTGGCGCTGGTGGTCGGCTGGTACTGGAGTCAGGAGCCGGAGCAATTCCCGGTGCAGCAGCGCGCCGCAGCGGCGGCGCAAAGCGCGCAGCACCAGATGGTCCATGGTTACACCACGGCGGCCACCCTCAAGCATGTCGCCAGCACCTTGCTGGATAAGCCCGGTGGTTACCTGGCCAACGACCTGGCGCCGCCGGGGGTGTGGCTGGACAATATGCCGAGCTGGGAATACGGCGTGCTGGTGCAGGTGCGTGACATGGCGCGTGCCCTGCGCAAGGACTTCGCTCGTTCGCAGTCGCAATCCACCGAGGATCCGGACCTGGCCAAGGCCGAGCCGCGCTTCCATTTCGATAACAAGAGCTGGGCGTTGCCGGCATCCGAGGCGGAATACCGCGAGGCAATCAAGTCACTGGAGCGCTATATGGCGCGGCTGGGCGGTTCGAGCCAGTCGGGTGCGAAGTTCTATACCCGGGCCGATAACCTCAACGCCTGGCTGGGCGATGCCGCGACCCGTCTGGGTTCGCTGTCGCAGCGCCTGTCGGCGAGTGTCGGCCAGGTGCGCCTGAACACCGATACCGCTCTGCAAGACGTGGTTGAAGGCCAGGCGGTACAGGTCAACGAGGGCACTTACGAGACGCCGTGGATGCAGATCGACAACGTGTTCTATGAAGCCCGTGGCCAGGCCTGGGCGCTGGCGCATCTGTTGCGTGCCATCGAAGTGGATTTCGCCGATGTGCTGGCAAAGAAGAATGCCACCGTCAGCGTGCGCCAGATCATCCGTGAGCTGGAGGCCGCCCAGGAAACCCTGTGGAGTCCGATGATCCTCAATGGCAGTGGCTATGGTCTGCTGGCCAACCATTCGCTGGTGATGGCCAACTATATTTCGCGGGCCAACGCCGGGCTCATCGATCTGCGTCAACTGCTGTCGCAGGGCTAGGCAATGGCTATTTCCGACGCCGAGCTGGCGCACCGCGCCGCCTCCGATGCCGAACTGATCGCCTGGGTCGACGAGCAGGATCGGCCGCTGGGTGGCGTGTTGCGTGCCGAGTTGCGCGAGCGCCGGCTGATCGGTCGGGGCACCTATATTCTGCTGTTCAACAGTGCCGGTGAACTCTGTGTGCACCGGCGAACCCTGAGCAAGGCGCTGTACCCGGGCTACTGGGATGTGGCCGCCGGTGGCATGGTGCTGGAGGGGGAGAGTTACGCCGAGTCCGCCGCGCGCGAGCTGGCCGAGGAGCTGGGCATCCACGATGCGCTGCTGGTCGAGCACGCGCATTTTCTCTACGACGCGCCGGAAAGTCGGCTGTGGTGCAGGGCTTACTCGGCGGTGTCCGATGCCCCGCTGGTGCTGCAACCGGAGGAAGTGCTGGAGGCGCGGTTCATGTCCATCGACGAAGCCTTGGCCGACACCAGGTGCAAGCCCTACTGCCCGGATTCGCTGGCCGCCTTGCAGCGCTATCTGAGCGCTATTGCGTAGGATGGGCCGGGCCGCGTAGGTGGGGCCGCCTGGGCCGCGCAATCCCTGGTTTGGTGCGGGATGTTGGACGTTGCGTGCGGGATGCCGAGCGACGTCGCCAATCCACCGATTAATGGCGCATTTTTGTACTTAGCATCACGAGTTTTTGCCGTTACACTGCGCGGCCTTCAAGCCCGGCTGCATAAGCCTGGGTGCGCTGCCCCTGCCAGAGTGGGGCTTCGCGGTCGATGCCTATCGGCCAGTCGCTATCCTGACCCCACATGAGGAAAAGCCGGTGGTCAAGAAAGCTTCGTCATTCGCCGCCCTGAGCGGCCTGGTGTATTCCACCGACAGCGGCCGGCATTGCCCGGACTGCGCTCAGCCGGTGGCTGCCTGCATCTGCAAGAACACCCTGATCCCCGAAGGTGACGGCATCGCCCGCGTGCGCCGCGAAACCAAAGGTCGTGGCGGCAAGACGGTGACCACCGTCAGTGGCGTGCCCCTGGCCGAAGAACCGTTGAAAGACTTGGCCAGCGCCTTGAAGAAGCGCTGTGGCTGCGGCGGCTCGCTCAAGGATGGGGTGATCGAGATTCAGGGTGATCACGTCGAACTGCTGATCGCCGAGCTGCTCAAGCACGGCTTCAAAGCCAAGAAGTCCGGCGGCTGATCCCGTCTTTTCTAAACTTCCTCGGCAGACCCCTGGTCCATTGCCGGGTAATCGTCATTTCCAGACTTTAATCTGTACGCGTCTTGGCAGTGCCAAGGCCACTATCGCCAGCAAGGGAGACCTCGATGTCCGCACGACGCACACGCAAAGATGACGGCAGCCAGTGGACAGTAGCGGACAGTCGCAGCGTCTACGGTATTCGCCATTGGGGCGCGGGGTATTTCGCGATCAATGACCAGGGCTGCATCGAGGTGCGTCCGAACGGACCCGAGAGCACGCCGATCGACCTGTTCGAACAGGTCGACGAGTTGCGCCAGAGCGGTCTCAGCCTGCCGCTGCTGGTGCGTTTCCCGGACATCCTGCAGGACCGCGTGCGCCAGTTGACCGGTGCCTTCGACGCCAATATCGCCCGTCTCGACTATCAGAGCCGCTACACCGCGCTCTACCCGATCAAGGTCAACCAGCAGGAAGCGGTGATCGAGAACATCATCGCCACGCAGAACGTCTCCATCGGCCTGGAAGCCGGCTCCAAGCCCGAGCTGCTGGCCGTGCTGGCGCTGGCGCCGAAGGGCGGCACCATCGTCTGCAACGGCTACAAGGATCGCGAGTTCATCAAGCTGGCGCTGATGGGGCAGAAGCTCGGCCACAACGTGTTCATCGTGATCGAGAAGGAATCCGAAGTGCAGCTGGTGATCGAGGAGGCGGCCGAACTCAAGGTCGCCCCGCAGATCGGCCTGCGCGTGCGCTTGTCGTCGCTGGCCTCGAGCAAGTGGGCCGACACCGGCGGCGAGAAGTCCAAGTTCGGCCTGTCGGCGGCGCAGTTGCTCTCGGTGGTCGAGCGCTTCCGCGTGGCCGAGCTGGATCAGGGCATCCGCCTGCTGCACTTTCACATGGGCTCGCAGATCGCCAATCTTGCCGACTACCAGCACGGCTTCAAGGAAGCCATCCGTTATTACGGCGAGCTGCGTGGCCTGGGGCTGCCGGTCGATCATATCGACGTCGGTGGCGGCCTCGGGGTCGACTACGACGGCACCCACTCGCGCAACGCCAGCTCGATCAACTACGACATGGACGACTACGCCGGCGTGGTGGTCGGCATGTTGAAAGAGTTCTGCGATGCCCAGGAACTGCCGCACCCGCACATCTTCTCCGAGAGCGGCCGTGCGCTGACCGCGCACCACGCCATGCTGGTGGTGCAGGTGACCGATGTGGAGAAGCACAACGACCAGATCCCCAAGATCGACGATGTCACCAGCCTGCCGGAAACCGTGCGTTACCTGGTCGAGCTGCTCGGCCCGACCGACATCGAGATGGTCACCGAGACCTACTGGCGCGCCACCCACTACATGAGCGACGTGGCCAGCCAGTACGCCGATGGCAAACTCAGCCTGACCGAAAAGGCCCTGGCCGAGCAGTGCTACTTCGCCGTGTGCCGGCGCCTGCACAACTCGCTGAAGGCGCGCCAGCGCTCGCACCGCCAGGTACTCGACGAGCTCAACGACAAGCTCGCCGACAAGTACATCTGCAACTTCTCGGTGTTCCAGAGCCTGCCGGATACCTGGGCGATCGGCCAGGTGCTGCCGATCCTGCCGCTGCATCGCCTCGATGAAGAACCGCTGCGCCGCGCCGTGCTGCAGGACCTGACCTGCGACTCCGACGGCAAGATCAAGCAGTACGTCGACGAGCAGAGCATCGAGACCAGCCTGCCGGTGCACGAAGTGCGCGAGGGTGAGGACTACCTGCTGGGAATCTTCCTGGTCGGCGCCTACCAGGAAATTCTCGGCGACATGCACAACCTGTTCGGCGACACCGACTCGGTGAACATCTACCAGAACAATGATGGCAGCGTGTACCACGCCGGGATCGAGACCCACGACACCATCGAGGACATGCTGCGCTACGTGCACCTGTCGCCCGAGGAGTTGATGACCCACTACCGTGACAAGGTCGCCAGCGCCAAGATCAGCCCCCGCGAGCGCACCCAGTTCCTCGACGCCCTGCGCTTGGGCCTGACCCGCTCGTCCTATCTGTCGTCCTGAGGCGCCGGTTTCTGTCGGGTGTTGCCCGTGGTGCGCACGGCGCACCCTACGGCAGCACTCGAGTCGCGCGGTTTTTGTAACCCTATTCGATCACGCCGAAGCCGCGCGCCATCAGCGCGGCCAGCAGCGGCAGGATCAGCAACAGCAGCAACTCCAGGCGGATGGTCATGATCACCAGCGTGCCCAGGCGGGCGCTGACCTGTGGCACCTGGCCGGCGCGCAGGTCGTTGCGCCAGTTGAGGAAGACCAGGGTCGGCAGGATCGACAGCAGGGCAATCAGGATGAACAGGCCGAGTTTGGCGTGGAACAGGCTGTTGTGCAGGTAGTAGGCCAGCCCTTTGCCATACCAGAGCAGGCGCGCGGCGCCGCTGGCCAATACCAGGCCGGCCGACAGGGCATAGGCAATGTCGATGCGGATCAGGCTGCGCGCCCGCGGCAGATCCAGCGGCCGTTTGAACAGTTGGTGTTCCAGGGTCAGCAGGGCAAACAACAGGAAGATCGACAGGTAGTGCAGGTAGGCGGCTATGGCTTCGCCCATGGCAGAGTCCTTTCGGGTTGTAGTCAGTCGGCGGGACGCGCGCAACGCACTGGCATGCTGCCGAACCAGAGATCGGCGCGCGTCAGTCGGTAAGCATAGGCGCCCAGGCAGAGGCTGCGCAGCAGCATGAAACCCAGGAAGGCCAGCCACAGGCCATGATTGCCGAGGGCTTGCAGCAGCCAGGCCAGCGGCAGGCTCAGGCCGACGGCCAGGAGCATGGCATTGCGCATCTCGCGGGCACGGGTGGCGCCGATGAACAGGCCGTCAAGCAGGTAGCTCCACACCGCCAGCAGCGGCAGCAGCGCCAGGTACGGCAGGTAGTCGAGGGCCAGGGCGCGCACCGGGGCGATATCGGTTTGCAGGCCGATGAACCAGTGACCGCCGAGCAGGAAGAACAGGGCAAAGCCGAGGCTGGCCAGCAGCGACCAGCCGCCGGCGACGATCAGGCTGCGGCGCAAAGTCTGGCGGTCGCGGGCGCCGAGGGCGTGGCCGCACAGCGCTTCCACCGCATGGGCGAGGCCGTCGAGGGCGTGGGCGGTGAGCAGCAGGCCGTTGAGCAGCAAGGCATTGGCCGCCACCGTGGCGTCGCCCAGGCGCGAGCCCTGCACGGTGATGAGGAAGAACACCAGCTGCAGGGCCAGGGTGCGGATGAAGATGTCGCGGTTCACCGCCAGCAGCGGCCGCCAGTTCAGCCAGCGGCGCAGTGCCGACCAGTCGATCTGCCCGGCATAACCGCGTAGCGCGCGGCGTGCCAGCCACAGGCCGAGCAGCGCGCCACTCCATTCGGCGATCACCGAGGCCCAGGCCGCGCCGGCCACGCCCCAGTGCAGGCCGAGGACGAACAGCAGGTCGAGGGCGACGTTGAGCAGGTTGGTGGTCAGCAGGATCGCTAGTGGCCCGCGGGCGTTCTGGGTGCCGAGCAGCCAACCGACCAGGGCATAGCTGGCCAGCGCCGCCGGCAGGCCGAGCAGGCGGATCTGGAAATAACCGCGGGCCAGCGCATCCAGCTCCGCCGAGGGTTGCATCAGGCTCAGCGCTGCGGCACTGAACGGCAGCGCCAGCAGGATCAAGGCCAGCGCCAGCAGCCCGCCGAGCAGCAGGCCTTGCAGCAACACCTGGCGCAACGCGCTGCCGTCTTGCCGGCCGGCGGCCTGGGCGGCGAACCCGGTGGTGCCCATGCGCAGGAAGCCCACGGCCCAGGTCAGCAAGGTGTACAGGCTGCCGCCGATCGCCACTGCCGCCAGTTGCTGGGCATGGGGCAGATGGCCGACCACCGCACTGTCGACCAGCGCCACCAGCGGCACCGACAGGTTGGACAAGATCATCGGCGCAGCCAGGGCCCAGACCCGTCGGTGGGTGGGCGCGTGCTGCCAGGCAGCGAGCAGTGCGGACATGGCGACTCCGGGAAAACGCCGATTATAGGCAAAGGGCGGACTCGATAGTGCTGTTTCGACTATGCCTGCCGCGCGATAGCAGCAAGCGTTTCTTGGCCGCACCGTTGCCTGACTAGACTTGAAGCAGGCAATCGGCAATGACCGCGAATGAAAACGGTCGAGGAGGTGGCTCATGCATATGGCACAAACCCTGGAGCGCAGCCTGCAGCGGGCGCACTGTCAGTTCAAGCTGGTCGAGCACATGCCCTCGGCGACCAGCCTGGAGTCGGCGCGCAAGGCCGGGATTCCCGCTTCACGAATGGCTAAATCGGTGATTCTCGACGATCGTCGCGGGCACTACCTGATGGCCGTATTACCGGCCAATCGGCAATTGGATCTGAGCAAGGTGCACAAGGGCACGCAACGTTGGCAGCTCAGTGGCGAGCAGGCGCTGGTGAGTCTGTTCAAGGATTGCGAGCGCGGCGCGATACCGGCGCTGGGCGAGGTCTATGGTCTCGACATGCTGATCGATCCGATGCTGGTGCGCCAGCAGGACATCTACCTGGAAGCCGGGGATCACGAAAGCCTGATACACATGCCGGTCGACGAGTTCTTCAAACTGGCACCCAACGCCGAGGTTTGCGACCTCTGCGCCTGAGAGCCTGTACAAAACGCTGGCGACGACATTGGCTATTTTTCCACTCGCCGGGCTCGAACCCATGATCCGATTGCCGCAAGGCGACCGGGCGTCATGGGTGTTTTTGCCGTGGGGTTTTCCTCGCTTCAGGGCGGCTCGGCTATAGTGACTGGCTCCTGCACCTAGCATTCTGTTGGAGCCTGCAATGCCGAACAAAGGACTGCTTCTGGCACTTGTCCTGAGCCTGCTCAGCGCCTGTGATTCCTCCACTCCCGAACCCGCCAAAGTCAAGCCGGACGCCGCCGTAACCAGCGGCGAGGCGGCCAGGCCGGCCGTCGATCGTGCGGCGTTGGCCGCGCGTTATGCCAGACGCGAGCCGAGCGTGGTGGATGTCTCCGAAGTTCAGCTGGAGGGCGCCAGTGCGCTGTTGGTGAGCTTTTCCGTGCCGCTCGAGCCCGAGCAGGATTTTGCCGGGCGCCTGCACCTGGTCGACAGCAAGAGCGGCAAGCTCGACGGCGCCTGGGAACTGAGCGACAACCTGATGGAGTTGCGCCTGCGCCACCTGGAGCCGCGGCGCAAGCTGGTGCTGACGGTGGACGCCGGGCTGCGCGCGGTGAACGGCGAAGAACTGGCCGCCGAATACGTCAGCCGCCTGCAGACCCGCGACCTGCAGGCCAGCGTCGGTTTCGCCAGCCGCGGTTCGCTGCTGCCGACCCGGCTGGCCGAGGGCTTGCCGGTGATCGCGCTGAACGTCGACCAGGTCAACGTCGAGTTCTTTCGCATCAAGCCGCAGGCGCTGCCGGCCTTTCTCGGCCAGTGGGGGCGCAGCAGCAACCTCGACACCTGGGAGGCGCAACAGCTGCTGCCGATGGCCGAACTGGTCTATGGCGGGCGCTTCGACCTGGCTCCGGCGCGCAACACCCGCGAGACCCTACTCCTGCCGATCGCCGGCCTGGCGCCGCTGCAGCAGCCCGGAGTGTACCTGGCGGTGATGCGCGCCGCCGGCAGCTACAGCTACTCGCAACCGGCCACCCTGTTCACCCTGAGCGACATCGGCCTGTCCGCGCACCGCTACCGCAACCGTCTGGACGTGTTCACCCAGGCCCTGGCCGGCGGCGCGGCCCTGGCCGAGGTCGAGCTGCAGCTGCTCGATGATCAAGGCCGGCTGCTCGCCGCGGGCAAGACCGACAGCGTCGGGCATGCCGAGCTGCCGCTGGCGGCCAAGGCCGAGGTGCTGCTGGCGCAGCTGGGCGAGCAGACCAGTCTGCTGCGCTTGAACGGCCCGGCGCTGGACCTGGCCGAGTTCGACATCGCCGGCCCCCAGGCCCATCCGCTGCAGTTCTTCGTGTTCGGCCCGCGTGACCTCTATCGCCCCGGCGAAACCGTGCTGCTCAACGCCCTGCTGCGCGACGCCGACGGCCACGCGGTCAAGGCGCAACCGGTGCATGTCGAGGTGCGCCGGCCGGACGAGCAGGTCAGCCGCAAGTTCGTCTGGCAGGCCGATGATTCCGGGCTCTACCAATACCAGCTGCAACTGGCCGAGGAGGCGCCGACCGGGCGCTGGCAACTGTTGTTCGACCTCGGCGATGGCATGCCGCAACTGTATGAATTTTCGGTCGAAGACTTCCTGCCCGAGCGCCTGGCGCTGGAACTCAAGGGCAGCGAGGTGCCGTTCAAACCAGGCGACAGTGCGCGTTTCGAGGTGAACGGGCGCTACCTGTATGGCGCGCCGGCCGCTGGCAATCGCCTCAGCGGCCAGCTTTACGTGCGCCCGTTGCGCGAGGCGGTGGCCAGCCTGCCGGGTTACCAGTTCGGCTCGGTTACCGAGGAGGAGTTGAGCCAGGACATCGAGCTGGACGAAACCAGCCTGGACCAGCAGGGCCAGGCCAGCCTGAACATCGACAGCCGCTGGGCCGATGCCAAGTCGCCGCTGAAGTTGATCCTCCAGGCCAGCCTGCAGGAGTCCGGCGGCCGGCCGATCACCCGCCGCCTGGTCCAGCCGGTATGGCCGGCCGAGCGCCTGCCGGGGGTGCGCGGGCTGTTCGACGGCGAGCAGGTCGACGCCGACAGCCTGGCTGAATTCGAGGTGCTGGTGGCCGATGCCGCCGGCAACAAGCTGGCCGCCGAGCAGCTGAGCGTGCGCCTGGTGCGCGAGCGCCGCGACTACTACTGGAACTTCTCCGACAGCGACGGCTGGAGCCATAACTACAACGAGAAATTCCTCACCCTCAACGAGGAAACCCTCAAGGTCGCGGCCGGCGGCACGGCGAAGATCAGCTTCCCGGTGGAGTGGGGGCCTTATCGGGTCGAAGTGATCGACGCCCAGACCGGCCTGCTCAGCAGCCTGCGCTTCTGGGCCGGCTACCGCTGGCAGGACAACGCCGATGGTGGTGCGGTGCGCCCGGATCAGGTCAAGCTGGCGCTGGACAAACCGGCCTATGGCGACGGTGAAACCGCCAGGGTCACGGTCACCCCGCCAGCCGCCGGCAGCGGTTATCTGCTGGTCGAGTCCAGCGACGGGCCGCTGTGGTGGCAGGCAATCGAGGTGCCGGCCGAGGGCAAAACCTTCGAGATTCCGCTCGCCAGGGACTGGGCGCGGCATGACCTGTACGTCAGCGCCCTGGTGATCCGCCCCGGCGAGCGCAAGAGCAACGCCACGCCCAAGCGCGCGGTCGGCCTGCTGCATCTGCCGCTGCAGCGCGCGCCGCGCCAGCTGACGCTGAGCCTCACTGCAGCCGAGAAGATGCGGCCGAACCAGCCGCTCAAGGTCAAGGTGCAGGCGCGCAATGCCGACGGCAGCGTGGCGCAATCGGTGCAGGTGCTGGTCGCCGCGGTGGATGTCGGCATCCTCAACATCACCGACTACGCCACCCCCGACCCGTTCGCCAGCCTGTTCGGGCGCAAGGCCTACGGCGCCGACCAGCTGGATGTCTACGGGCAACTGATCGAAGCCGGCCAGGGGCGGGTGGCCAAGCTGGCCTTCGGTGGTGACGCGGCGCTGGCCGGCGGCGGCAAGCGCCCGGACACCAGCGTGCGGATCGTCGCCCTGCAGAGCCAGCCGTTGCGCCTGAACGCGCAGGGCGAGGGCGAAGTCAGCCTGGACATTCCCGACTTCAACGGCGAACTGCGCCTGATGGCGCAAGCCTGGAGCGATGAACGCTACGGCATGGCCGAAGGCAAGACCCTGGTGGCCGCGCCCTTGATCGCCGAGCTGTCGGCGCCGCGCTTCCTCGCCGGTGGCGACCAGACCAGCTTGGCCCTGGATCTGCGCAACCTGTCCGGCCAGGCCCAGCAACTGCAGGTGCAGATCGGCGTCGAGGGCCAGCTGAGCCTGATCGAGCCGGCCGCTGCGGCAACCAGCCTGCGCCTGGCCGATGGCGAGCGCACCATCCTGCGCATTCCGGTGCGTGCCCTCGGTGGCTTCGGTCAGGGCCGTTTCACGGTGACGGTGCAAGGGCTGGAGCTACCCGGCGAAGATCTGCCGCCGCTGCGTCGCGAGTGGACCCTGGGCGTGCGTCCGGCCTATCCGGCGCAGCTGCAGCACTTCCGTGCGGTGCTCAAGGATCAGGCCTGGAGCCTGCCGGAAGGCGCCCTGGCAGCCTTCGAACCGGCGGGGCTGGAGGCGCGTCTGGCGATCTCCAGTCGGCCGCCGCTCAACCTCGGCGAGCAGATCCGTGCGCTCAAGGCTTATCCCTATGGCTGTCTGGAGCAGACCACCAGCGGCCTGTATCCGTCGCTGTATGCCGATGCGGCTGCGCTCAAGCGCCTGGGCCTGGAGGGCGAACCGGACGCGCAACGCCGGCGCGCCATCGAGCTGGGCATCGAGCGCCTGCTGAGCATGCAGCGGCATAACGGCAGCTTCGGCTTGTGGGGCGCGGACGGCGACGAGGAATACTGGCTGAGCGCCTACGTCAGCGACTTCCTCCTGCGCGCCCGCGAGCAGGGCTTCGGCGTGCCAGCCGAGGCACTGAAAAAGGCCAGCGAGCGGCTGCTGCGCTATGTGCAGGAGCGCAACCTGATCGAGATCGACTACAGCGACAATGCCAACCACAGCCGTTTCGCCGTGCAGGCGTACGCCGCTTATGTGCTGGCGCGCAGCCAACAGGCACCGCTCGGCGCCTTGCGCAGCCTGTACGAGCGGCGCGCCGATGCACTGTCCGGTTTGCCGCTGGTGCATCTGGCCGTGGCCTTGCAGAAGATGGGCGATCAGCCGCGCGCCGACGATGCCCTGGCCGCCGGCCTGGCGCGCAGCCGCGAGGGCGACAACTGGCTGGCCGACTATGGCAGCCCGCTGCGCGATCAGGCGCTGATCCTGGCGTTGCTGGAGGAACATGAGCTGGCAGCGGGCAGTCGCGAAGACCGGCTGTTCGCCCTGGCCGACGAAGTGGCCGGTCAGCAGTGGCTGTCGACCCAGGAGCGCAATGCGCTGTACCTGGCCGGGCGCAAGCTGCTCGACAAGCCGGAACCGAACTGGCGCGCCGCGCTTAGCAGCGGCGCGTTTCAGTTCGAACTGAGCAATCGCCAGCCTGGTCTCAAGCTGGACGCCAGCCAACTGGCCTCACCCCTGACCATCGGCAATCCGGGCAGCGAGCCGCTGTACCAGCAGCTGACCCTGTCCGGCTACCCGGCCAAGGCACCGACGGCCGGCGGCGAGAACCTGAGCATCTACCGCGAGTACTTGGGTATGGACGGCAGTCCGCTGGATCTCGCTGCACTGAAAAGCGGCGAACTGGTGCTGGTGCATCTGGCCGTGGCGGCCAAGCAACGGGTGCCGGATGCCCTGGTCGTCGACCTGTTGCCCGCCGGCCTGGAACTGGAAAACCAGAACCTCGCGCAAAGCGCCGCCAGCCTGGAAGATGCTAGCAGCGCGGTGCAGGAATGGCAGAAGTCGATGGCCAATGCCCGCATCAAGCACCAGGAATTTCGCGGCGACCGCTATGTCGCAGCCCTGGATGTCAGCAACTACGAGACCAGCCATCTGCTCTACCTGGCCCGCGCCGTCACCCCCGGCAGCTACCGCGTGCCGCCGCCGCAGGTGGAATCGATGTACCGGCCGAACTGGCAGGCCCTGGGCGAAACGCCGGAGATGATGGTGGTCGAGGAGCGCTAGAGGCGAGCTGCGTGCTACCCGTGGGAGAGCCGCGAAGCTTCGCGGATAAATCCGCTCCCACGGGGTTGTGGCGTGCCTTCAACCAGGGTGTCGCATCTGACGCCTAGCCTGCGTGCGGTGTGCGAGGCGAGCATTGCCTGGCGGGACGTTCAGCTAATCAGCCCGCCGAGCAGCCACAGGCCGAAAAACAGCCAGATCAGCCCGACGATGATCGAGCGGCGCAAGAAAGCGCGTACGGCGGCATAGAGCAACAGCAGGCCGACGATCAGTACCAGAGTGCCAAGCAGCGACGGGGCGATGCCCAGGGCCTTGGACATGCCATTGATAAAACCACCGAGCGCATCGCCGAACAAACCGAGGAAGCCGCTCATGGCCTCGACGATAAAACGGATGACCGAGCCGAACGCCTGGCCGAGCCATTCGAAAAAACCTTCTACCTGCATCTGCATTGTTCCTGTCAGCCGAGCGCCGGAGGGCCGAGTGGCAGCGATTGCCATCCAGCGCCTGCGCCAAGGGCCGTTAGTGTGCCATTCCTTGGGCGCATTCGCAGGTGTATTGGGTTGTGGCCCCCGGATTTCATCCGGGCTACAAAAGCTTGACTGCGAGCTTCTGCTGCCCGGATACAGTCCGGGGAAAGTCTGCGCCGAATAGGCGGGGTGCGTGCGGTAGGCCGAGTCGGGTCGTGGCCTGTGCCGGAGAAATGGGGCAGTGCGCTGCAAAAAGAAGGGTGCAAGGCCGTGGCGGCGCTTGCACCCTGGTTGCGGGAGCGGCTGTCGCCGCCAGGCCTATGGAACGCTGACCAGTGCGGTGACGTTGATCAGCATGGATTGGCCGACCGACACATAATCCGGCTCGAGCATCGGCGAGCCGAACTCCGCTGTGGCCAGTTGCTCTTCCTCTAACCGGCAGGCTTCGATGGCGGCTGGTAGCAGGGCGGCTACCGCATCCTCCACGTTGGGCTCGAGGCTGTAGGCTCGGTCGATCGAGGCGTGTGCGTCGGCCAAGTTCGCGTCGCAATGATTAGCCAGCGCGGGGCCGGCCAGCAGCATTGCCACGACCGGCCAGAGATAAAGCGAAAGCTTGTTCATGACTCATACCTCCTGGGTCGGGCTAGTTGGTGTTCGCGCAGATGGCGTAAGTGGTGATGGTGTGTGAGCCGCCCCCGCTCCTTGTCAGAGTTGCTGTCCAACTCGATTCGGCTGCCGGATAGTTTTGAAGGATCTGCCAGGAGGCGTTGGTATTACTTATGCCCCCCCCTAAAACCATCTTTGTTCCAGTGCAGGTTGCGGTGCAGGTGATAGTGCCGCTCCCTGTGCAGTCCATGGATACTCGTTCCCAGGCGGTCAAGCCGGTATCGCCCTGCGGCCCCTCAGGCCCCTCAGGTCCGACTTCGCCCTGCAGCCCTTGCGGTCCGACTGGCCCGACTTCGCCCTGCAGTCCTTGCGGCCCGACTGGCCCGACTTCGCCCTGCAGTCCTTGCGGCCCGACTGGCCCGACTTCGCCCTGCGGCCCTTGCGGCCCGACTGGCCCGACTTCGCCCTGCAGTCCTTGCGGCCCGACTGGCCCGACTTCGCCCTGCAGTCCTTGCGGCCCGACTGGCCCGACTTCGCCCTGCGGCCCTTGCGGTCCGACTGGCCCGACTTCGCCCTGCGGCCCTTGCGGTCCGACTGGCCCGACTTCGCCCTGCGGCCCTTGCGGTCCGACTGGCCCGACTTCGCCCTGCGGCCCTTGCGGTCCGACTGGCCCGACTTCGCCCTGCGGCCCTTGCGGTCCGACTGGCCCGACTTCGCCCTGCAGTCCTTGCGGTCCTATTGGTCCGATCTCGCCCTGGATGCCCTGTTCCCCTGTATCGCCCTTGGTGCCAGGGCAGGCACCGCCGACGCCATGTTCACAATCCCACACCCGCTGCTCGAGGGCGCCAAGGCCGCCCTTGAGATTGGTCACGACGTGCTCGACGTCGTGATCCGCCAGCGCCGGCGTGCTGAGGCCGAATAGCACCGCCGACAGCAGAGCGGTAGGTAAAACCGCCAGGGCGCCGCGTAAAGGCCTGCCCGTATCCATTGCTGTCGACTGGTTGTGGTCTGCTGCGGGAGACTTGTATTCCATGATTGTTGTCCTGCCCGGTAAAAGAGCGCTCCTCTCCTACTAGTCAGACCAGTCCGCGCTGTGCTCCCTGTGTGGGGCCTGGCTGGCCCCCAAGATGCAAGCCTCGATCCCCGGGGCTTGCATTTTTCGCGGTATCCTTTGGTCGCTGGCTTGGAGTCATGAGGCTAAGGTTGAGGCCAATGTATTGGTGGCTACTGAATCAGAAGAACGGCCCACTTCATCTGATGTCAGTTTGATATGGGTGTAGCTCTGCGCCGATACGCTGTAAAGCTGGTGAAACAGTTCTTTGGGGACTTCCGACAATATTCCGACGATCGGCTGTTATTGGTTGGTTAATAATCAATTGGCAAGTATTTAGCGCCAAATAAATGGCTTTATTCGGTTTCTACTGTGTCGCTGTTGTATTAATAGAAGTCATTTAATTTCATGCGGTTAGGAGATTTATCGGGTGTTCGAAGGTGGCCGAAAAGCACTGTTCGCTTGGATACGTCGCCGGAGTGGGGTTGTATCGCTGCCGATACTGTTTTTGTTGCTTCTGTTCGTCGCCGACCGCCTGTTCCCCCTGCCGTTGCCGGAAGACGATCTGGCGCGGGTGGTGCTGGCCGAGGACGGCACGCCGTTGTGGCGCTTCGCCGATCAGGACGGGGTGTGGCGCTATCCGGTCGCCCCCAGTGAGGTCTCGCCCTATTACCTCGAGGCGCTGCTGACCTACGAGGATCGCTGGTTCTATCGGCATCCCGGGGTCAATCCGCTGGCCCTGGCGCGTGCGGCCTGGCAGAACCTCAGTGGCGGGCGGCGGGTCTCCGGCGGCAGCACCCTGTCGATGCAGGTGGCGCGGCTGCTCGATCCGCATGCGCGCAGTTACGCCGGCAAGCTCAAGCAGGTGTGGCGCACCGCGCAGTTGGAGTGGCATCTGTCCAAGGACGAGATCCTCGGCCTCTACCTCAACCGTGCGCCCTTCGGCGGCACCCTGCAGGGGGTGGCTGCGGCCAGTTGGGCGTATCTGGGCAAACCGCCGAGCCAGCTGACCCGCGCCGAGGCGGCGTTGCTGGCGGTGTTGCCGCAGGCGCCCAGCCGTCTGCGCCCGGACCGTCATGCTGAGCGCGCCCAGGCGGCGCGGGACAAGGTGCTCAGGCGCCTGGCCAGCTTCGAAGTCTGGCCGCAGGCGGCGATCGCGGATGCCCTGGAGGAACCGGTACTCCTGGCGCCGCGTCAGGAACCCCGCCTGGCGCCGTTGCTGGCGCGGCGGCTGAACCGGCCCGGCAGCCCGCCGCTGATTCGCACCACCCTGGATGCGGCGCTGCAGCGGCGCCTGGAAGACCTGCTGCTGGGCTGGCGCGCCCGCTTGCCGGAGCGCACCTCGGCGGCGATCCTGGTGGTCGAGCAGCCGAGCATGGCGGTGCGTGCCTACCTCGGCTCGGTGGATATCGGCGATACCAAGCGCTTCGGCCATGTCGACATGATCAGTGCCCTGCGCTCGCCCGGCTCGACGCTCAAGCCCTTCCTTTATGGCATGGCCCTGGATGACGGCCTGATTCATTCCGAGTCCTTGCTGCAAGATGTGCCGCGGCGTTACGGCGATTACCGTCCGGGCAACTTCGCCGCCGGTTTCAGCGGCGCGGTGTCGGTCAGCGAGGCGCTGGCGCGCTCGCTCAACCTGCCGGCGGTACAACTGCTGGAGGCCTACGGGCCGAAGCGCTTCGCCGGCGAACTGCGCAGCGCCGGGGTGCCCCTGGCCTTGCCGCCGCTGGCCGAGCCGAATCTGGCGCTGATCCTTGGCGGCGCCGGCAGCCGCCTGGAGGAACTGGTCAGCGGCTACAGCGCCTTCGCCCGTGGCGGCAAGGCGGCGCGCCTGCGTTTCCAACCTGAAGACGGGATGCATGAGCGGCGCCTGCTGTCGCCCGGCGCGGCCTGGATCGTGCGGCGCATTCTCAGTGGTCAGGCTCGCCCGGACCGCGACCCGCGCGCGCAGCTGCTGCAGCGGCCGAGCCTGGCCTGGAAGACCGGCACCAGCTACGGTTTTCGCGATGCCTGGGCGATCGGCGTGGCGCCGCGCTATGTCATCGGCATCTGGATCGGCCGACCGGACGGCACGCCGGTGCCCGGTCAGTTCGGCCTGGCCTCGGCCGCACCCTTGCTGCTGCAAGTGCACGACCTCTTGAGCAACCGCGACAGCCAGCGCGGCCTCGGCGTGCCGGCCGATCCGCAACCGGCGGCGGTCGGCGTGGCGGCGATCTGCTGGCCGCTGGGCCAGCCACTGGCCAAGGCCGACCCCAACTGCCGCCGCCAGCGATTCGCCTGGACCCTGCACGGCACCACGCCACCGACCCTGCAGGCGCTCGATCAGCCGCTCGGCTTGGGCCTGCGCGAACCGCTGTGGCTGAGCGCCGCGGGGCTGCGGGTCGCGGCCAATTGCCCGGAGGCCGAGGCACACGAGTTGCTGCTGTGGCCGGCCGCCCTGGAACCCTGGCTGCCGCGTGCCGAGCGGCGCAGCGCGCGCCTGCCGGCCAGCGACCCGGCTTGCCCGCCGCACGGGACAACGCTGGCCGCGCCGCTGTCGATTGTCGGGGTGCGCCAGGGCGACCGCCTGCGCCGCCCGGCGGGCAGTGCCGAGCCGCTGCGTCTGCGCCTTTCCGCCCTCGGCGGCGCGGGCCGGCGCTGGTGGTTCGTCAATGGCCAGCCGCTGGGCGAGACCGCGGCCGCGGCCGACTTCAACCACGCCTTCAGCCGCAGTGGCCGCTACCAGCTCAGCGTGCTGGACCAGAGCGGCCAGACCGCGCGCCTGGAATTCAGTGTGGGTGACTAGCGACCTGACGCGTCCTCCGCCTTGCTGAGCTATCTTCAATCCCCATAGGCTGGCACGATGCTATTAAAGGCCTGTGGCTATGGGGAGTTGGCTTTGCCGGATAAGTTCGCGATTGCGGGTCTCTTGGCCTGCCTGCGTCTGCTGGCCTGCATCCTGGTGCTGGTCAGCCCCATGGCGGCTGCCGGGCCGCAGGTGTTGCGGGTCGATGGCAGCCAGTCGGCCATCGAATTGCAGCCCTACATCCGCTATCTGCGCGACCCGAGCCGCAGCCTGCAGATCGAACAGGTTGTGCAGCAGGTCGAGCAGTTCCTTCCGGCCAGTGAACGCCGCGATCTGAATTTCGGCTATACCCATGATCATCTCTGGCTGAGCTTCGACCTGGTTTCCACGGCAGACGAGCTCAGCGATTGGCTGATCGAGATGAGCTACGCCTCGCTCGACCGGGTCAGCCTCTACAGCGTCGGCGCGGACGGCATACAGGTTCAGCATTCTGGCGACACCCTGGCCTACGGCGAGCGCAGCATCGGTCACCGCAACCCGCTGTTTGCCCTGCGTCTGGCGCCCGGCGAACAGCGCAGGCTGTTTATCCGCGCCCACTCCGCGGGCAGCCTGACCCTGGGTAGCCGGTTATGGTCGGCGGCGGACTTCCAGCAATACAGCCAGAAGGGCTATGTGGTGCTGGCCCTGTATTTCGGCGCGTTGCTGGCACTGGGCAGCTATAACCTGTTGCTGTTCGCGGTATTGCGCGAGCGCTCGTTCATTCTGTATGTGTGTTTTGTCGCCAGTTTCGGGGTCGGTGCATTGGCCATCAACGGCCTGGGCGCGCAATACCTGTGGCCTGACCTGGGCACGCTGGGCAATCGGCTGCTACCTCTTGCTCTTAGCCTGGCGGCCACCCTTGGGGTGCTGTTTGCCCGGGCATTTTTGTCTACCGCGCGGCGCGCACCAAGACTCGACCGTTGCCTGTGCGTGTGGGCCTGCCTGGCGGCACTGGCGACCCTGGCCACGCTGGCGATCGAGGTGCAGCGAGCGCTGCAGTTGATGTCCATCGTCGGCCTGATCACCACTGTGGTGCTGCTGGTCAGCGGGTTGATCTGTGTGGCCAGGCGAGTACCGGGAGCGCGGATCTTCGTGCTGGCCTGGCTGGCGTTGCTGATCGGCGGCACCCTGCTGGCGCTGCGTAACTTCGGCCTGATCCCGTCCAACTTCGTCACCGTCAACGCCATGCAGATTGGCTCGGCCATGGAGATGCTGTTGCTCTCGCTGGGGCTGGCGGCGCGCTTCAATCAGCTCAAGCGGCTGCAGGCAGAGGCGCAGAAGCAGGCGCTGGCCGCCGCGCTCCAGCAGGAAAAGGTGCTGGAACAGCGGGTAGCCGAACGCACCGAAGCGCTGGCCGAAGCCAATGCCCGGCTGGAAGCGCAGGCCATGCAGGATCCGCTGACCGGGCTGGCCAACCGGACCGCCCTGGCAAGCCATATGCAGCAGGCCATGTCGCGCGCCAGGCGGCGCGGCGAACTGCTGGCGCTGGTGTTGATCGATCTGGATGGCTTCAAGGACATCAATGACGAGTGGGGGCATGCGGTCGGGGATCGGGTGTTGATCGAGGTTGCCGCGCGGCTGCAGGCGTTTGCCCGGGGTAGCGATCTGGTCGCCCGCCTGGGCGGCGATGAATTCATTCTGCTCAGCGAAGGCATCCTTGATCGGCAGGAAGTCCTGGGACTGGCGGAACGCCTGTTGCACGTCATCAGTTTGCCGGTGACGCTGCAGCAGCAAAGTGTCAGCGTTGGCGCGAGCATCGGCATCAGTTTCAGCGACGGGATCGAGCCGGATATCGAAACCCTGATGCGTCAGGCCGATCAGGCCATGTATCAGCGCAAACGCAGTGGCAAGCAGGGAGTGGTGCTGTATTCGTCGTGAGTTGGCGGCTCGCCCGGCAGGCATCAGGCCAGTTCGAGCCGATTGCGGCCCCTGGCCTTGGCCCGATAGAGGGCATCGTCGACCCGTTTGTAGAAGGTTTCCGCCGAGTCGTCGCAGAGTGGCAGGAAGTGGCCGATGCCGAGGCTGCAGGTCAGTGGCAGCTGCTGCACCTGCGCCTGTACCTGCAACGGCTGCGCGGCCAGCGAGGCGCGAAAGCCCTCGGCCAGCGGGATGGCCTGCTCCAGCGGGGTATCGGGCATCAGCACGGCGAATTCCTCGCCACCCAGGCGCAGGAGGATATCGCTGTCGCGGCGGAATACCTGGCGCATGCGTTCGGCGAAGGCTTGCAGGCCGAGGTCGCCGGTGCGGTGGCCGTACTGGTCGTTGACCTTCTTGAAGTGATCGATATCCAGCAGCACCAGGGTCAGCTGGCCGTTTTGTCGGCGCGCGTTGGCCAGCCAGGCGGGCAGCAGGGCGTTGAACTGATAACGATTACCCAGTTCGGTCAGGGCATCGGTGCGACTCAGTCGGTCCAGCTGTTCGCCGTGCAGCAGCAGGCGCAGTTCGCGTTCCAGGCCGATACGGTACTCGCGGTTCCAGCGATAGAGGAACAGGCCCAGATAACCCAGGTAGACCACCAATGCCACGGATTCGCCGATATCGCCGATGCCCAGGTGGAACTTGACCGCGGTACTGGGCAGGTAGGTCAGCAGGATCGCCAGCGTGCACCGGCCCATGCGCATCGGGAAGGTAAACGCCAGGGCGGTGGCGAACACCACCGCGCTGAGCATGGTCAGCAGGTGCGAGGCAGCTATCTCGGGGTGCAGCTGCAGGGTCGCCAGCATCAGGCCCCAGGTCATCGACTGGAGGAGGATGGCGAGCCAGTGCAAATCCAGCCAGCGCTGCAGTTGCGTCGAGTCGAGCTGTGCGGATGGGCGATGGCGACTGCGCAGGGCGAAGAACACCAGCAACAACAGGCTGCCACCGCCCCACGCCCAGAGGTTGTCCCAGGGTGCGCTGCTGGTGAACCAGAGCAGACCCCAGGCGAGCAGGTAGTAATAGCCGGCAAACCTGGAGCGGACATGGGTATCGCTTGCCTCCCGCCACAAGCTGAGGCGGGTGCTGGGGGCCGCAGACTCAGGCTTCATCGGCGCCGTACTCGGAGAGTTACAAGTTTCAGCCTAGTCGAGCGATGGCTATTTGCCTTTGCCGGTTCGCTGGCCGCTGCGCCGGGCAACACGGTCGATGATTGGCCGGCAGTTATCGTGCGAAAACCGAGAGGTTGTGGCGCCGCAGCAAGCAGGTCGTCAGGCCCGGACCAGGCGGTTGCGCCCTGCGCCCTTGGCCTGGTAGAGCGCATCGTCGACGCGCTTGTAGAAGGCTTCGGCGCTGTCGTCGCGCAGCGGATCGAAGCAGCCGACGCCGAGGCTGGCGGTCAGTGGCAGGCTGTTGCCCTGCACGTCGAAGCCTTGCCGGGTCAGTTCCAGGCGAAAGCTCTCGGCCAGCAGGCAGGCTTGTTCTAGCGTGGTATTGGGCATCAGTACGCCGAACTCCTCGCCGCCCAGGCGCAGCAGGGCATCGCTGCCGCGGCGAAACACCTGGCGCATGCGTTCGGCGAAGGCGCTGAGGCAGGCGTCGCCGCAGGCATGGCCGTGCTGGTCGTTGACCCGCTTGAAGAAGTCGATGTCCAGCAGCACCAGCGACATCGGCTCGCGCTGGCGTTGGGCGGTGGCGACCATCATCGGAAACAGGCGGTTGAACAGATAGCGGTTGCCCAGTTGGGTCAGGCTGTCGGTGCGGCTGAGTTGCTCCAGGCTTTGCTGTTGTTCCAGCAGCTCGAGTTCGAGCGCCAGGGTGTTGTGGTATTCGCGGTGGCTGCGGTTGAGCGCCAGGACCAGGTAGCTCAGGTAGCAGGCCAGGGTGATCAGGATCGCCTGCTGTTCGTGCCAATCCACGGCCAGTGCGCCCAGGCCGGGTAGATAGAGCAGGAGCAGGGCGACGATGGCGCGGCCCTTGCGCATCGAGAAGTTGAAGGCCATCGCCGTACTGAAGGCGATGGTGCTGAGGGTGGCGATCAGCCAGGAACTGGCGAATGCCGGGTCGTTGAGGGCCCACGCATGCATCAGGCCCCAGGCCAGCGCGGTCAGCAGGACTAATCCCCAATGGCGGTCGAGCCAGATGCGCAGCGTTTGCGGCGTCTCCTCTGCGGGCAGGCGATGGAGCAGGCGCAGCGCCAGCAGCAGGGCGAACAAGGCGACTCCGGCCAGGCCCCAGGCCAGCAGCTCCGCCGGGTTGTCGCTGAACAGCCAGGTCAGCAACCACGCCAGCAGGTAGTAGGCACCGCCCAGACGCGTGCGGATGCGCGTGTCCTGGGCTTCACGCCAGAGCACGAAGGCCTGGGGCTCACGGGGTACGTCGAGGTTGCGCATGATGTGGGATCACAAAAACTGCTGGGCCCGGCCATAGTGCGTCAGTCAGGCTTGGAGTGCCACTCTGCCAGCATCAGGCATGTCTCCCCTAGCGCAGGATCAGCAGCGGGCTGACGCTGGAGCGCAACAGCTGGCTGGTGGTGCTGCCGACCAGGAACTGGCGAATCCGCGAGTGGCCGTAGGCGCCCATGGCCAGCAGGTCGATGCCGTGCTCGGCCTGGTAGGCGTGCAGGGTCGGCTCGACGTCGCCAGCGCGGATCGCCAGGTGCACAGCGCTGGCCGAACCCTGCAGCACCCGCTCGGCGGACTTGAGCTGTTCCCAGGCAGCGGCGGTGTCGGCGCCGACCAGCAGCAGGTGACACGGCAGGCCCTTGAGCAGCGGGCTGGCGGCGATCATCTCGATGCTTTTGCGTGCGGTGGCGCTGCCGTCGTAGGCGAACAGGTAGCTTTGCGGCGCCTTGAATTCGCCGCAGCTGACCAGGATCGGCCGCTGCAGGGTGCGGATCACGTTCTCCAGGTGGCTGCCGACCAGTTGGCTGAGGTTGTCGCTGGTTTCGCCCTGGCGGCCGATGACCAGCAGGCGGATGTCCTGTTGCAGTTCGGCGAGGCTCTCGACCAGGTCGCCATGCCGTTGGCGCAGCTGGGCGTCGCTGATGCCGGCCGCACTGGCGCGGGCCTTGGCCGCTTCGAGCAGGTGATGGCCCTGTTCCAAGGCCAGCTTGCCGCGCTTCTCGTCGAGCGCCGCCAGTTCTGCCAGCAGGTGTTCGCGGCTGCCCAGGCCGATGGTGCCACTGAGATCAGGCTGTTGCGGGTACTGCACCTGATCCAGGACATGCAGGAAGCACAGCGGTGCGCCGAGGCGCTGGCTGGCCCAGGCGGCGTAGTCGCAGACGCCGGTGGCGGATTGCGAACCATCGATACAGGCCATTACGTGGGTCATGTCGTGCTCCTTCTAGTGGCCCAGCAGTTGGTCGACGGCATCGGACCCGGCGGGGCCCGATTTGTCGTGCACGCCGAAGCGGTCGACGATGGTGGCGCTGGCTTCGTTGAGGCCCAGTACTTCGACGTCGGTGCCTTCGCGGCGGAACTTGAGCACCACCTTGTCCAGGGCGGCGACGGCGGTGATGTCCCAGAAGTGTGCACGGGACAGGTCGATGCTCACCTTATCAACCGCCTCCTTGAAGTCAAAGGCGGCGACGAACTTGTCGGCGGAGCTGAAGAACACCTGGCCGACCACCTGGTAGCGGCGCTGGCTGCCGGTGTCGTCGGCCGCGGAGTCGATATAGAGGAAGTGGCCGATCTTGTTGGCGAAGAACATCGCCGCCAGCAGCACGCCGACCAGCACGCCGTAGGCCAGGTTGTGGGTGAAGACCACCACCACCACCGTGGCGAGCATGACGATATTGGTCGACAGCGGGTACTGCTTGAGGTTGCGCAGCGAGTCCCAGCTGAAGGTGCCGATCGATACCATGATCATCACCGCCACCAATGCGGCCATGGGGATCTGCCTGACCCAGTCGCTGAGGAACACCACCATCAGCAGTAACACGCTGCCCGCCACCAGGCAGGACAGGCGGCCGCGGCCGCCGGACTTCACGTTGATCACCGACTGGCCGATCATCGCGCAGCCGGCCATGCCGCCGAGCAGGCCGGAGGCGATGTTGGCCACGCCCTGACCCTTGCACTCGCGGTTCTTGTCGCTGTTGGTGTCGGTCAGGTCGTCGACGATGGTGGCGGTCATCATCGACTCCAGCAGACCGACCACGGCCAGGGCGGCGGCGTAGGGGAAGATGATCGCCAGGGTCGCGAAGGTCAGGGGCACATCCGGCCAGAGGAAGATCGGCAGGGTATCCGGCAGCTCGCCCATGTCGCCGACGGTGCGGATATCCAGGCCGAGGACCATGGCCACGGCGGTCATCGAGAGGATGCACACCAGCGGCGAGGGGATGACCTTGCCGAGCTTCGGCACGTAGGGGAACAGGTAGATGATGCCCAGTCCGGCGGCGGTCATGGCGTAGACGTGCCAGCTGACGTTGGTCAGCTCCGGCAGCTGGGCCATGAAGATCAGGATCGCCAGGGCGTTGACGAAGCCGGTGACCACCGAGCGCGAGACGAAACGCATCAAGGAGCCGAGCCTGAGGTAACCGGCACCGATCTGCAGCACGCCGCAGAGCAGGGTGGCGGCCAGCAGGTATTCGAGGCCGTGGTTCTTCACCAGGGTGACCATCAGCAGGGCCATGGCGCCGGTGGCGGCGGAGATCATCCCCGGGCGACCGCCGACGAAGGCGATCACCACGGCGATGCAGAAGGAGGCATAGAGGCCGACCTTGGGATCGACCCCGGCGATGATCGAGAAGGCGATGGCCTCGGGGATCAGCGCCAGGGCCACCACCAGGCCGGCGAGCACGTCGCCGCGAATGTTGAACAACCAGGTGTGTTTCAGGCTTTGCAGCATGGCGTATTCCAAGAGGGCTGGGTTCCGCTGCCGCGCGCAAGCGCCGGGCGGACTGGGTGAATGGCAGATTGAACAATAAAGCAGGCGCCTGACCGAACGGCGTTCGGCTACGCAAGGGTGCACAGCCGCGCGACCGGGAAACCGGTGAGGCTATGCAGGAGGGGGCGTGACGCTATGGCGGCTTAGGCAGCCAGCGTAATGGTTGGGCCAGTGTCATGACGACCTGTCTCTGTCCATACTAAGTAAAAAGGCCGCGCAGCTTAACACGGGCGGGGCTTGCCCGCAGCCCGCGCGGGCGCTCTGCGGCGCACGGCGGAACTTGGCCGGCGTTCCATGATCGAACCCCTGCGCCGACTGGCGCGGGCTTTCAGTTCTGTGCGTGCGCGTGCCGAGCGCTGCTGAGTGCCGCGGATTGCAACAATCGCGGAGCAGACTGCCTTTGCCCATCTGTACGCGAGAGTGACTGTCGATGATGTCAACTGCCAAGGGGATGCTAGGACGGCTGCCTGTTTCAAGTCCATGGACATGGGCGCTGCTGTTGATTCTGCTGACCCTGGTTTATCAAGTGCGTAGCTTGCACCTGGATGACCGCCTGTATTTCTGGATCCAGACCTCCTGGCACGAAACCGAGTGGCAGAACCGCAGCCTGTGGCTGCCGGAGTACCGCGTGCGGATCGATGCCAAGGCCGTGCCGGGGGTCAGCGATAACCTCTCCGGGCTGACCTACGACGAGCGCCGCGACCAGCTCTGGGCGGTGGTCAACAACCCGGAAGAGCTGCTCGCCCTGAGTACGGACGGCGAGGTGCTGGCGCGCTATCCGCTGAGTGGCTTCAGCGATGTGGAGGGCATCACCTACCTGGGCGACAACCTGTTGCTGCTGGCCGAGGAGCGCAACCAGGCGCTGGTGGTGGTCGAGGTGCCGGAGCAGCGCGGCGCCTTGTTTCGCGAGGATTATCGGACCCTGACCCTGGGTATCGGGGCGGGCGACAATCAGGGCTTCGAGGGCGTCGGCTACGACCGCGACGGCGATCGGCTGTTCGTGGTCAAGGAGCATTCGCCGCGCAAGCTCTACGAAATCCGCGGGCTGAAGTTGAGCATCGAGGGCGACTTCAATCTCGAAGTGATCGACCGCGAGGCATGGATCGAAAATGTCTTCGCCACCGACCTGTCCTCGGTGCATTACGACGAACAGACCGGCCATCTGGCCCTGCTCAGCGACGAGTCGAAGGTGCTGATGGAACTGGACGGCCAGGGCAAGCTGATCAGCTTCCGCTCGCTGCTCGGCGGCTTTGCCGGCCTGCAAGACAGCGTGCCGCAGGGCGAGGGCATGACCCTGGACGACCGCGGCAACCTCTATCTGGTCAGCGAACCCAACCTGTTCTATCGCTTCGAGCGCGACTGAGCAAAGCGGCGCCCGTCGCAGGCTGGCGATTTGCCAATTTCCCCGGATTGACTAGGGTTATTAAGGGAGCGGCGTGGCTGGCCCCGTCGTTCGCGTTCCCGAACCAGGAGAACCACGATGGATATGAACCGTCGGCAATTCTTCAAGGTCTGCGCAGTCGGCCTTGGGGGATCGAGCATGGCGGCGCTGGGCATGGCTCCACCGGATGCCTTCGCCGACCAGGTTCGCCACTTCAAACTGGCGAGCACCCGTGAGACGCGCAACACCTGCCCCTATTGCTCCGTCGGCTGCGGCCTGATCATGTACAGCCAGGGCGACGGCGGCAAGAACGTCACCCAGGAGATCATCCATATCGAGGGCGACGCCGACCACCCGGTCAACCGCGGCACCCTCTGCCCGAAAGGCGCCGGCCTGCTGGACTTCGTGCACAGCCCCAACCGCCTGAAGTACCCGCAGATCCGCGAGCCCGGCAGCAACGAGTGGACGCGCCTGGAATGGGACGACGCCCTGGAGCGCATCGCCAAGCTGGTGAAAGCCGACCGCGATGCCAACTTCATCGAGCGCAACGAGCAGGGCCAGACGGTCAACCGCTGGTTGACCACCGGTTTCCTCGCCGCCTCGGCCTCGTCCAACGAGTCGGGTTACCTCACCCACAAGGTGGTGCGCTCCCTCGGCATCCTGGGATTCGATAACCAAGCGCGTGTCTGACACGGCCCTACGGTGGCAGGTCTTGCCCCGACGTTTGGCCGCGGCGCCATGACCAATCACTGGGTCGACATCAAGAATGCCGACCTGGTGCTGATCATCGGTGGCAACGCCGCCGAAGCCCACCCCTGCGGCTTCAAGTGGGTCACCGAAGCCAAGGCGCACAACAAGGCGCGGCTGATCGTGGTCGATCCACGCTTCACCCGCTCGGCCTCGGTGGCCGACTACTACGCGCCGATCCGCACCGGCACCGACATCGCCTTCCTCGGCGGGCTGATCAACTACCTGATCAGCGAGGACAAGATCCAGCACGAGTACGTGAGCAACTACACCGACGCGGCCTTCATCGTCGACGACGGCTATGGCTTCGAGGACGGTCTGTTCAACGGCTACGATGCGGACAAGCGCGCCTATACGCAGAAGGCCACCTGGAGCTATGCGAAAGGCGAGGACGGCTTCACCCGCGTCGATCCGACCCTGCAGGATCCGCGCTGCGTGTTCCAGTTGATGAAGCGCCACTACAGCCGCTACACCGCGGAACTGGTCAGCAGCATCTGCGGTACGCCGCAAGAGGCGCTGCTCAAGGTCTGGGCGGAGATCGCCGAAACCTCGGCGCCGGGCAAGGCCATGACCATCCTCTACGCCCTCGGCTGGACCCAGCATACGGTCGGCTCGCAGATGATCCGCACCGGCGCCATGGTCCAGTTGCTGCTCGGTAACATCGGCATGCCCGGCGGCGGCATGAACGCCCTGCGCGGCCACTCCAACATCCAGGGGCTGACCGACCTCGGCCTGCTGTCCAACCTGCTGCCGGGCTACATGACTCTGCCCGGTGACGCCGAGCAGGACTACGCGGCCTATATCGCCAAGCGCACCAGCCTGCCGATGCGCCCGGGGCAGCTGTCCTACTGGCAGAACTACGAGAAGTTCCACGTCAGCCTGATGAAGGCCTGGTACGGCAAGAACGCCACGGCGGAGAACAACTGGGGCTACGACTGGCTGCCCAAGCTGGACATCCCCGGCTACGACGTGCTCAAGGTGTTCGACATGATGTACCAGGGCAAGGTCAACGGCTATTTCTGCCAGGGCTTCAACCCGATCGGCTCGTTCCCCAACAAGGCCAAGATCAGCGGTGCGCTGGCCAAGCTCAAGTACCTGGTGATCATGGACCCGCTGGCCACCGAGACCTCGGAGTTCTGGCGCAACGCCGGCGAGTTCAACGACGTCGACACCGCCAGCATCCAGACCACGGTGATCCGCCTGCCGACCACCTGCTTCGCCGAGGAGGATGGCTCGCTGGTCAACAGCGGGCGCTGGCTGCAGTGGCACTGGAAGGGCGGCGAGCCGCCAGGCCAGGCGCGCACCGACATCGCCATCATGGGCGGGCTGTTCCAGCGCCTGCGCAGACTGTACCGCGAGGAAGGCGGCGCCTATCCCGAGCCGATCCTCAACCTCGAGTGGAACTACCTGCGCCCGGACGAACCGGGGCCGGACGAGATCGCCCGCGAGTTCAGCGGCAAGGCCCTGGCCGATGTCAGCGATCCGGCGAGCGGCGCGCTGCTGGCCAAGGCCGGCGAACAACTGGCGGGGTTCGCCCAGTTGCGCGCCGACGGCTCGACCGCCTGCGGCTGCTGGATCTTCAGCGGCGCCTGGACCCAGCAGGGCAACCAGATGGCGCGGCGCGACAACGCCGACCCCTACAACATGGGGCAGACCAACGGCTGGGCCTGGGCCTGGCCGGCCAACCGGCGGATCCTCTACAACCGCGCCTCGGCCGACCTTTCCGGCCAGCCCTGGGACCCGGTGAAGAAGCGCCTGGTGTGGTGGAACGGCAAGGTCTGGACCGGCACCGACGTGCCCGACATCAAGCCTGATTCGCCACCGGAGGCGGGGATGAATCCGTTCATCATGAACCCCGAAGGGGTGGCGCGCTTCTTCGCCGTGGACAAGATGAACGAAGGGCCGTTCCCCGAGCACTACGAGCCGTTCGAGACACCGATCGGGCGCAATCCGCTGCACCCGGACAAGCCGCAGGCGACCAGCAATCCGGCGGCGCGGGTGTTCAAGAACGACCTGGAGGTGTTCGGCACGGCCGCCGAGTTCCCCTATGCGGCGACCACCTACCGGCTGACCGAGCATTTCCACTTCTGGACCAAGCACTGCCGGCTCGCCGCCATCACCCAGCCGGAGCAGTTCGTCGAGATCGGCGAGGTGCTGGGCAAGGAGCTGGGGATCAAGGCCGGCGACCGGGTCAAGGTGTCGTCCAACCGCGGCTTCATCAAGGCGGTGGCGGTGGTGACCAAGCGTCTCAAACCGCTGACGGTGGACGGCAAGACCGTGCACCAGGTCGGCATTCCGATCCACTGGGGTTTTTCCGGGGTGGCCAAGAACGGCTACATCACCAACACCCTGACCCCCTTCGTCGGCGACGGCAACACCCAGACGCCGGAGTTCAAATCGTTCCTGGTGAACGTGGAGAAGGTGTGACATGGCCACTCAAGACATCATCGCCCGCTCCGCCACCACCACGCCGATGCCCTCGGTACGCCTGGTCGGCGAGGTGGCCAAGCTGATCGACACCTCCAAGTGCATCGGTTGCAAGGCCTGCCAGGTCGCCTGTTCGGAATGGAACGACCTGCGTGACGAGGTCGGCAGCAACGTGGGGGTCTACGACAACCCGCGCGACCTGAGCGCCGAGTCCTGGACCCTGATGCGCTTCGCCGAGCACGAGAACCCCGCCGGCAACCTGGAGTGGCTGATCCGCAAGGACGGCTGCATGCACTGCGCCGAGCCGGGCTGCCTGGCGGCCTGCCCGAGCCCGGGGGCGATCGTCAAGTACGCCAACGGCATCGTCGACTTCAACCAGGACAAGTGCATCGGCTGCGGCTATTGCATCACCGGCTGCCCGTTCGACATCCCGCGCATCTCGCAGAAGGACCACAAGGCCTACAAGTGCACCCTGTGTTCCGACCGCGTGGCGGTGGGGCTGGAGCCGGCCTGCGTGAAGACCTGCCCGACCGGCGCCATCGTCTTCGGCAGCAAGGAGGACATGATCGAGCACGCCGATGGGCGGATCAAAGACCTCAAGGAGCGCGGCTTCGAGCAGGCCGGCTTGTACAACCCGGCCGGGGTCGGCGGCACCCATGTGATGTACGTGCTGCACCATGCCGACCAGCCCTCGCTGTACAGCGGCCTGCCGAACGATCCGAGCGTCAGCCCGCTGGTCGGCCTGTGGAAGGGCGTGAGCAAGCCGCTGGGGCTGCTGGCCATGGGCGTCACCGTGCTGCTGGGATTCTTCCACTACGTGCGGGTCGGCCCCAACCGGGTCGAAGAAGAGCCGCCGGCGGGCGAGCCGATCGTGCATGAGGTCGATCCCTCGGTGCATGTGGTGGATCCGAAGAAGCCCTAACCAGCCAGCAGGAGGCGCCTGGCTGCGGCGGGGCGCTTCCGGGAGCCAACGATGAACAATGACATCGAACGCTACACCCCTTCGGAGCGGAGCAACCACTGGGCCGTGGCCATTCTCTTCGTGCTCGCCGGGCTGAGCGGCCTGGCACTGTTCCATCCGGCGCTGTTCGGCCTCTCCGGGCTGTTCGGCGGCGGCGCCTGGACGCGCATCCTGCATCCCTTCCTCGGGGTGGCGATGTTCCTGCTGTTTCTCTGGATGGCAATCCGCTTCGCCGGGCATAACCGTCTCGACGCCAACGACCGCCAATGGCTCAGGCAGATGGGCGACGTGATCAACAACCGCGAGGAGCGCCTGCCGGAAGTCGGTCGCTACAACGCCGGACAGAAGCTGCTGTTCTGGGTGCTGGTGCTGAGCATGCTGGTGCTGCTGGTCAGCGGCATCGTCATCTGGCGCGAGTATTTCAGTGCAGCCTTCGGCATCGGGACCCTGCGCTGGGCCAGCCTGCTGCACGCCGCCTCGGCCTTGGTGCTGATCCTCGGCGTCCTCGTGCACATCTATGCGGCGATCTGGATCAAGGGCTCGCTGGGCGCCATGCTCCATGGCACGGTCAGCCGCGCCTGGGCGCGCAAGCACCATGCCGGTTGGTACAAGCAGCTCAGCCGCGAGCGCAAATAGTGCCCGCCGGGCACCCTCGGCAATCGGGGCTACGCTGTATTAAGACAGCTAGCCCGCTGGGGCACAGGTAAAAGGAGTCCTGCGTGTCAGGCACCATTCTCGAGCCGGGGCAGATCGAAGCTTCGGCGAGCAAGCCCCCATTCATCCAACTGCCGCCGCGCAACCTCTTCGCCCTGCGCGCCGCGCGTCTGGAAAAATATGCGGACGGTCATGCCCTGGCCGCCTACCTGCAGCTGTTGGCCGCGCTCTGCCGCGCCCAGCAGCAGGTGCTGGACGCGCCGCCCGAGCTGCCGGCGCTGGATGCGCGGCGCATCGAGCAATCGCTGACCCACGACCTGCCACCGCTGGCCGCCGATACCCTGGTGCGCGAGGACGCCTGGCTGCGCCAGCTGGACGCCCTGCTGGCGGCCTTCGCCGCGCCGACCGACAATCCCGCCGTCGCCGCCGCGCTGACGCAGCTGCGCCAGGCCGCTGCCGGGCAGCGCAAGGCCTGGGGCGTGGCCCTGGTCAGCGGCCAGTACGACAGCCTGCCGGCGGCGCTGCTGCCGTTCCTCGGCGCCGGCCTGCAACTGGCCTGGAGCCACTGGCTGCTCAGTCTCGGCCTCGACGACTTGCGCGAGCGCGAGGACCAGGCGCAGTGCCCGGCCTGCGGTGCGCCGCCGATGGCCGGGGTGATCCGCCAGCTTGGTCGGGTCAACGGCCTGCGCTATCTGGTCTGCTCGCTGTGCGCCTGCGAGTGGCATTACGTGCGGCTCAAGTGCAGCCACTGCCAGAGCACCAAGAAGCTCGACTACCTTCACCTCGACGGCTCGCCCCACGGCATCAAGGCCGAGGCCTGCCCGAGTTGCCACACCTACCTCAAGCAGCTGTATCTGGAACTGGACGCGCAGGGCGAGAGCCTGTCCGCCGACCTGCTCAGCCTCGACCTCGACCTGCTGCTGGCCGAGCGCGGCTACCTGCGCCGCGCACCCAACCTGCTGCTGGCGCCGGGCGGCGGGGACTGAGCGATGACCCACCCGGCACGCCTGCCTTCGGTGGACCGCCTGCTGCGCGCGCCGGCCTGTGCACCGCTGCAGCAGCGCTACGGTCGCGAGGCGTTGCTCAAGACCCTGCGCGACCTGCTAGACGAGCTGCGCGAGCCGGTCCGTCAGGGCCAACTGGCCAGCCAGGAGCTGTCCGAGGCGGTGCTCGCCGGGCGTGCCGGCGAACGTCTCGCGGCTTCCCAGCGCAGTCGCCTGCGGCGGCTGTTCAACCTGACCGGCACGGTGCTGCACACCAACCTCGGTCGCGCCCTGCTGCCGGAGGAGGCGGTCGAGGCGATCTGCCTGGCCGCGCGCCATCCGCTCAACCTGGAGTTCGACCTGGCGACCGGCAAGCGCGGCGACCGCGACCAGCTGGTCGAAGGCCTGCTCTGTGAGCTGACCGGTGCCGAGGCGGTCACCGTGGTCAACAACAACGCCGCCGCGGTGCTGCTGGCGCTCAACAGCCTGGGCGCGCGCAAGGAGGGCATCATCTCGCGCGGCGAACTGATCGAGATCGGCGGCGCCTTCCGCATCCCCGACATCATGGCCCGCGCCGGGGTCAAGCTGGTGGAGGTGGGCACCACCAACCGCACCCATGCCCGCGACTACCAGAACGCCATCGGCCCGCGCAGCGCCCTGCTGCTGCGCGTGCACACCAGCAACTACAGCGTGCAGGGCTTCACCGCCAGCGTCGCCACCGCCGAGCTGGCGGCCATCGCCCATGCCCACGGCCTGCCGCTGCTGGAAGACCTGGGCAGCGGCAGCCTGGTCGACCTCAGCCGCTGGGGCCTGCCCAGGGAGCCGACGGTGCAGGAGGCACTGCGCGACGGCGCGGACATCGTCACCTTCAGTGGCGATAAGCTGCTCGGCGGCCCCCAGGCCGGAATCATCGTCGGGCGCAAGGAGCTGATCGAACGGATCAAGAAAAACCCGCTGAAGCGCGCGCTGCGGGTGGACAAGCTGACGCTGGCGGCACTGGAGGCGGTGCTGGCTCTCTACCGCGACCCGGATCGGCTGGGCCAGCGCCTCACCAGTCTGCGTCTGCTCAGCCGCCCGCAGGCGGAGATCCGCGCCCAGGCCGAGCGCCTGGCACCGTCGCTGGCCGCCGTGCTCGGCGCGTTCTGGTGCGTCACCGTCGAAGACGCCTTGGGCATGATCGGCAGCGGCGCCCAGCCGGTGGCGCGCCTGCCCAGCGCCGCCCTGTGCCTGCGCCCGCAGCAACCCAAGCGTTTGCGCGGGCGCGCTCTGCGCCAGCTGGAGGAGGCGCTGCGCCGGTTGCCGATCCCGGTGCTCGGCCGCCTCGACGACGATGCCCTGTGGCTCGACCTGCGCCAGCTCGACGACGAGCCGGCGTTCCTCGCGCAACTGGCCCAGCTGCACCCGGAGGCGCCGTGATAGTCGGCACCGCCGGGCACATCGACCACGGCAAGACCGCGCTGCTGCGCGCGCTCACCGGCATCGAGGGCGACCGCCGCCCGGCCGAGCGCGAACGCGGTATCACCATCGACCTGGGCTATGTCTACGCGCCGCTGGACGGCGATGAACTGACCGGCTTTATCGACGTGCCGGGGCATGAGCGCTTCGTTCACAACATGCTCGCCGGCGCCTGCGGCATCGACCTGGTGCTGCTGTTGGTGGCGGCCGACGACGGAGTGATGCCGCAGACCCGCGAACACCTGGCGATCGTCGAACTGTTGGGTATTCGCCGCGCCCTGGTGGCCCTGAGCAAGATCGACCGGGTCGGCGCCGAGCGGATCGCCGAGGTGCGCGCGCAGATCGCCGCGTTGCTGGCGCCGGGGCCACTGGCCGGCAGCGCCATCTTTCCGGTCGCCAGCCTGAGCGGCGAGGGCGTCGAGGCCCTGCGCCAGGCCCTGATCGAGCAAGCCCGGGCCTGCCGCGCACGCAGCGCCGAGGGCTACTTTCGCCTGCCCATCGACCGCGCCTTCAGCCTCAGCGGCAGCGGCGTGGTGGTGACCGGCACGGCCTTCGCCGGGCAGGTGCGGGTCGGCGACGAACTCGTGCTCAGCCCCACCGGTCGCCCGCTGCGGGTGCGCGGCCTGCATGCGCAGAACCGCGAAGCCGAGCAGGCCCAGGCCGGCCAGCGGGTGGCGCTGAACCTGGCCGGCGAGCGCCTGACGCTGGAGCAGCTGCACCGCGGCGACTGGCTGCTGCAGCCGGTCCTGCACGCGCCGAGCAGCCGGATCGACTGCGAGCTGCAGCTGCTGCCCGGCGAGGCTCGCGAGCTCAAGCACTGGACGCCCGTGCACGTGCACCTGGGCGCCCAGGACGTGACCGCACGGGTCGCCCTGCTCGAGGGCGAAAGCCTGGCACCGGGGGCCAGCATGCTGGCGCAACTGCTGCTCAACGCGCCGGTGCACGCGGTGCATGGCGACCGCCTGGTGCTGCGCGACCAGTGCGCCCGGCGCACCCTCGGCGGCGGTGTGGTGCTCGACCCCTTCGCCCCGGCCCGCGGTCGCCGCGGCGAGGCGCGCCTGAGCCAGTTGCGCGCGTTACGCGGCGCCACGCTGGAAAGCGCGGTGCCGGCGCTGCTGGCCACGGCGGAGAACGGCCTGGATCCGCTGGCACTGGAGCGCCAGTTCAACCGCCCGCAAGATAGCTGGCAGCTGCCGGACGCCATCCTCAGCATCGCCACCCGCCTGGGCCCGCGGCTGTTCGACCGGCAGCGCTGGCAGGCGCTGGGCGACAGGCTGGTCGAGGGGCTGCAGCGCTTCCACGACGAGCAGCCGGACGAGCTGGGCCCGGACCGCGACCGCCTGCGCCGCTACGCCTTGGCGCAACTGGAGCGACCGCTGTTCATCGCCCTGCTGGAAGCGGCCATGGCCGCCGGGCGCATCGAGGCCAGCGGGCCCTGGCTGCACCGTCCGGAACACCGGGTGCACCTGAGCGCGGCGGACGAGGCGCTGAAACAACGCCTGTGGCCGCTGCTCGCAGCCGGCGGCTTCGACCCGCCCTGGGTGCGCGACCTGGGCCGCGCGCTGACGGTGGAGGAAGGCCAGGTGCGCCTGCTGCTGCGCAAGCTGGCGCGCCTCGGTCTGCTGCAGCAGGTGGTCAAGGATCTGTTCTACCCGGAGGCGACCATCCGCCAGTTGGCCGACGAGCTGCTGCGCCTGGAGGATCAGGCCGGAGTGATTCGCGCCGCGGCCTTTCGCGACCGCATCCAGCTCGGGCGCAAGCGCAGCATCCAGATTCTCGAGCACTTCGACCGTATCGGCCTGACCCGTCGCTTCGGCAACGAACGCAAGGTCCGCCGCGACAGCGCCCTGGCGCAGAGCGGTGGTAGGAGCGCGCATTCCGGGCCTGACTGAGGTGCGGACACGAATTAAGGAAGGCAATCGCGCCCGGTGGCGCGGCCGGGCTTCAAACCCGGTGGGGGACGGCAGCCGTTCCCGGGTGGGTTCGACTCCCACTACCTTCCGCCATTTTCCGCGTCTGCCGCTCGGCAGGCGCATCAGTCGTGACGCAAGACCTGCACGCCATGGTCCTGCGGGTCGAAGCCATCCAGGCGCATCTGCGCGGCGAAGGCCGCCAGCGCCGCCTCGCCCTGCAGGAACTCGCCGCGCACGGCGGCCCAGTCGTGCGGGCGCAGGCGCACCAGCCAGCCGGCGCCGTAGCAGTCCTGGTTGATCAGGCCGGGGCGTGTGAGCAGGGCTTCGTTGCTTTCCACCAGCTCGCCGGCCAGCGGGCTGCGCGCCGAGGCGGCGGCCTTGGCGAATTCGACCACGCCGAAGCTGCGGTCGCGTTCGATGCGAGTGCCGACGCGCTTGCCGGTGAAGGCGAAGATCTGCCCGTAGAGCGCGCAACCGTAGGCGGTCAGGCCCAGGGTCAGGCAGCCGTCGGCGTCCTCGCGCAACCAGAGGTTGTAGGCCGGGGCGTAGAGCAGCTCGGCGGGGAATTCCAGGCCATGGAGCGTCACAGGCTGAGCACCTTGTCGTATTCGAGGATCATCTGCGCCAGTTCGCCGCCGCTGGAAATCTCGTCGAGTTCGGCGATCAGCGCTTGCGGGTCGACCGTCACCCCGGGCTGGCGGCACATCAGCAGGCGGGCGCCGGCTTGCTTGGCCTGGCCGATGAAGTGCAGCAGCGGCTCGCCGCCGTCCACCGCGCGCAGCGTCTCGGCGACTTCGCGGCGGGCCAGTTGGGTGCCTTCGCCGCTGAGGTAGAGGACCACCTCGGCGTCCATACAGGCCAGCAGGGTGGCGATATGGAAGGGCGCGGCGCAGCGTGCCGGGGTGCTCGGGCCGCTGCTCACCAGGATCAGCACGCGTTGCGCGGTGGTTTCAGTCAAGGACCTTCTCCAGTTGCACCAGGGCCACCCGCCGGCCTTGGGGATCGCGGCGTTCGACGATGGCCTGGGGCCGATAACCGAGTTTGGTGTAGAGCAGCAGGCCGGCGGCATTGGCGTTGAAACAGGATACCGCCATGCGTCCGGCCTTGAATTGCTCGCGGGCTTGCCGTTCCATCACCGCGATCAGGTAGTGCGCCACGCCCTGGCCGCGAGCCCAGGGCGCGATCATCAGATTGCCCAGGGCACAGAACTCGCCATGTTGCCACTGGTAGAAGTTGGCGAAGCCGGCGAGTCGACCCTCCAGCAGCGCCACGGTGCTGTTGCGCCGCTCGGCGCTGGCCGCGGCGAGCTGGCCGACGGTCAACGGCCAGGCCGCCTTGGGGTAGCAGAAGAACAGTTCCTCCGGGGTGAGGACGAAGCCGACCACCTCGTGCAGGTCGGTGGCGCTGGCGGGGCGCTGGGTAAGCATTGCCGAGTGATTCATCGGGCGTCCTGGTGAGCGGGGCATGCCATTAATCTAGCTTATAGGCGCAGGCCGGTGCCTGTGCCATTGCGCATGGTCAATGAATAGTGGCGCGCTAGTGCGGCGGGTATTGGCTGAGCACCTTGGCCACCGTTTCGCGGATCTTCGCGCTGCGTTCGCTCGGGTTCGCTTGGTTGTCGCGCACAATCTGTTGGCCGCTGCCGCGCCAGACCAGCTTGCCGTCCTGGCTGTCGTACAGGTCGATCTGCAGGGTGCCGGTCTGGTAGTCCAGGGTGCGGGTTTCGCTGTAGCCCGGGCCGCCCCAGTAGCCGTTCCACGACCCGCCCCAGAAACCGCCGTAATGGGTGGTGACCTGATCCTGGCGCTGATCGACGATCAACCAGACCTGCACCTTGAGGTCGCCGGCGCTACCCGCAGGTATCAGGCGCAGACCGCGCTGGTCGAGCTGTTCGGCGACTGCGCTGCGGATGCGTTGTTCGGTCAGGTCGCTCTTCAGGCGCGGGTCATCGGGACGGTATTGCACGGCCGGTTCCTGCCAGTTCCAGCTGCGGTAGGCGGCAAAGTCGCGGTCCGGGTCGAAGTCGCGATTGAGCTGGGTGGTCTGGCAGGCGCCGAGCAACAGCAGGGCGGGCATCAGCAGCAGGTGCAAACGCATGATCGAACCTCCAGGGTCTTGGGCGAATGCACACCGGTGCGTGCGCCAAGAACCGATGATTGCTGTGTATCAGGTTGGCGGGTAATTCTCCAGGGCACGTTGCAGGGCCGCCCGCAGCGCCTTGCTGCGTTCGGCCTGGCGGCCGGCGCTGAGCATTTCGGCGCTGCCGCTCCACACGGGTTGGCCGTCCCGAGCGTCGAACAGGTCGATGCGTACGATCAGCACTTCTTCCTCGTAGGTGCGGACCAGCGGCGCACTGCCCCACAGGCCGTAGTCGTGCCAGTAGCGGCCGTGGCCGTAATAGCCGCCGTAGTCCTCGCGAACCTGTCGAATGCGCCGCTCCAGGTGCAGCTCGGTGCTGACTTCGAGGTCGGCGGCGCTGCCGGGTGGTGCCGGGCGCAGGCCGCGCTGATCGAGGGCGTTGCTCAGCGCCTCCTGGACCAGGGCCGAGCTGGCCCAGGCACTGCCGGCCGGCTGCTGGCCATCGCGCCAGGTCCAGCTGCGGTAGTGCGCATAATCACGCGCCGGCGCCGGGTAGGCGCTGAGGTCGAGGTGTTGGGCGGCTTGCGCCGGGGCCGGCGGCAGCGGGGACGATTGCGCCGTGTAGGGATTGCTGCTTTGGCACGCTGCCAGCAAGGGCAGCAGCAACAGCAGGGGGAATACTTTCATCGTGCTCTCCGCCAGCGCCTCGCGGGCCGCCCCTCGGTCGCCCGGATGAAATCCGGGAATTCGATCAATGCCCCCGGATTGCATCCGGGCTATGACTTCGTGCGCCGCAGTCAGCGCGGTCGGCAGATCCAGTGCAGATAGCGGCCCAGACCGGCAAAACTTGGGTGGCGGCGGTAGGCCAGCTCCATTTCCAGCAGGTCGATCAGCTCGGCCTTGGCCTGGAACTCATGGGGCATGTAGTCGTGGAAAACCCGCACGCCACTCTGACTTTCGACCTGCCAATGGGCCTCGAGTTGCGCCGCCAGCTCGCGCGGATCGATCGGCCGCTGCGGCGTCAGGCTCTGTTTTTCCCCGGCGAATTCGGCCTTGCGCAGCTTGCGGAAATGGCCCTTGAGCAGGTTGCGGTAGATCAGCGCGTCCTTGTTGTAGAAGGCCAGCGACAGCCAGCCGCCCGGCGCGCAGAGTTGCTGCAGCACCGGCAGGATGGCCTGCGGCTCGGCCAGCCATTCGAGCACCGCATGACAGACCACCAGGTCATAGGGTTGCTCGAGCTGGCCGAGCAGTTCCTGCCAGGGCGCCTGGATGAAGGTCGCCGGCTGAGCGGCCGCGGCGAAGCGCTCACGGGCGCCGGCGAGCATCGGTTCGGCGGGTTCGGCGAGGGTCACCAGGTGGCCGCGTTCGGCCAGCCACAGCGCCATATGGCCGAGGCCGGCGCCGATGTCCAGCACCCGCAGCGGTCGATCCGGCAGGGCTTCGGCGAGGTCGGCCTGGAGCACCGCCAGGCGAATCGCGCCCTTGGCGCCGCCATAGATCTTCTCGGCGAAGCGCGTCGCCAGTTCATCGAAATGCCGGTCGCTCATGGCGTGAACCGCCGTTCGCTGTCGGCCAGCTTGGCGCGCACCGCCTGCTCCATGTCGATCCCCAGTTCGCTGCACAGCAGCAACAGGTAGAGCACGATATCGCCCACCTCCTGGCCGGCGTGTTGCAGCTGCTCCGGGGCGAGCTGGCGCGATTGCGCCTCGCTCAGCCACTGGAAGATCTCCACCAGCTCGGCCATCTCCACGCTGGCGGCCATGGCCAGGTTCTTCGGGCTGTGGAATTGCCGCCAGTCGTTGCGGTCGCGGATGGCATGCAGGCGGGTGGTGAGTTCGGTCAGGTTCATGCGGCTCCGGGGGGATGCGCTGGGGTGGAAACGCATTGTTTCACGGGGTCAGATCAGCTGCCAGCTGCCAACCATGTGCGGCAGGTCGTCTTTGCCGGTGAGGCTGAGCTGGCCATGGGCCGCCGGCTCGCTGGCGCGCAGCCGCAGCGTGGCGGGTAACAGCACCGGCTTGTGGAAACGCACATCCATGGCATAGCCGGCGGCCGGCAGGTGTTGGCTCAGCGCCGCCAGGCTGCGCGCCTTGTTCCACAAACCGTGGGCGATGGCGTGCGGGAAGCCGAACAGCCTGGCGCTGGCCGCGCTGAGATGGATCGGGTTGTAGTCGCCAGCCACGCGGGCGTAGGCGCGGCCGATGTTGGCGGGGGCCTGCCAGCTGTCGACCTCGAGCAATTGCAGCGCGGCCTCCTCGCTGCGCTCGATAACCGGCCCCTCCAGCGTGAGGTCGCGGCAGAGAATCCGGCTGTCGCCCTCCCAGAGCGGCCCGAGCGGGTCCTGCAGGCGCGTGATCAGGCTGAATACCGCGCCTTTTTCGTGCGCGGCCAGGTTGTTCACTGCCACGCTGACGACGAAGGGCCCGAGGCCGCGCAACGGACGAATCACCCGGATGCGATTTTCCAGGTGCACCAGGCCCAGCAGCGGGAAGGGGAAGCCTTGTTCGGTGAGCAGCTTCAGCTGCAGGGCAAAGGCCAGGACGTGCGGGTAGGTGGCGGGTAGCCGGCCATCGTCGCGAAACCCGCAAATCTGCCGGTAACGCGCCAGATGCTCGGGGTTGACCTCGACCTGGCAGCGCAGGCCCCGGTTCGGCAGGGTCCGGCCGGTCACTGCGCGGCGCAGTGCGGCGCGCAGATACAGGCCAGGCAGGGCGGGTGGGGCGGGCAGGTCGAGCCAGTCGCTAGCCATGGGCAAACTCCTTGGACGCAAGGGCAGCAGCTTAGTCTGCTACTGGTTTGACCCTGTTCGCCCTGGCTTGATTCCAGGCCCGGTGGTCAAACCGTCTTGTGCCTTGAACCGGGAGGCTGCTAGGTGCTGGTTGTCTCGTCCTGCGCGCGGGCTTCGCCCTGCAGTAGCGCCGCCTTGCGTGCCAGCCCCCAGCGGTAGCCACTCAACCCGCCGTCGGCGCCGATCACCCGATGGCAGGGCACCAGCAGGCCCAGCGGATTGCTCGCGCAGGCCCGCGCCACCGCGCGCGGGTGGCTGCCGATGCTGGCGGCCAGTTCGCCATAGCGCCGCGTCTGCCCCGCCGGGATTTGCTGCAGGGCGCGCCACACCTGGTGCTGAAACACCGTGCCGCGCAGGTCCAGGGGCAACTGCGTGGCGCGTTGCGGTTCCTCGATTTGGCCGATGACCTGGCGCAGCCAGTCGCCCAGGCCGGCATCGTCGCGTTGCAGCCGGGCGGCGGCGAAGCGCTGGCGCAACTCGCTTTCCACCTCCTCGGGGCTGTCGCCGAACAGCAGGGCGCAGACGCCCTTGGCGCTGCTGGCCAGCAGCAGCTGGCCGAGCGGACAGGCGGCGATGGCGTAGCGCAGGGTTTCTCCGGCGGCCTGGCGCCGGCGTTGCGCCGGGCTCAAGCCATCGTGGTGTTGATACAGTGCTCTGGTGTCGGAGTAGCCGGCGGCTAGCGCGGCATCCAGCACCGAACCGGCCTGCGCCAGGCCGGCCTCCAGGTGTGCGCGGCGCTGGGCATTGGCCCAGGCCTTCGGCGTCAGCCCGGTGCGCGCCTTGAATGCGCGGGCTAGGTGCGAGGGCGACAGGCCGATGCGTGCGGCGAGCTGGGCGAGGCTGGGCGTTTTGTCCGGTTCGACCAGCAGGCGGCAGGCGGCGGCGACCAGTTGATCGAGTTGTTCGGCCGGGCTGGCGCCCTGCGGCAAGCAGCGTTTGCACGGGCGAAACCCCGCCGCTTCGGCGCTCGCCGCGGTGGCATGAAAGCTGACGTTGTCGCGCCGTGGCCTTCGCGCCGGACAGCTCGGCCGGCAATAGATGCCGGTGGAACGCACGGCGAAGACGAACTGGTTATCGCGCGCGGCATCGCGTGCGCAGACGGCTTGCCAGCAAAGATCGGTGTCGAGCATGGCGCGGCTCCGCAGAATGATGAGTCGATTGTCGACCCTTGCGCCGAGCACGCCAATGCGAATTGCACTTTCAAAGTGTGCTGTCCGGATTGCGCTTCAAGTTCCTCAGCGGTCGTGAAAATATCGAGCACCATAGCGAGGCCGCCGCCAGCTGCTGTTCAGTGCCAGTCGAGGCTCAGCGCCTCCTGCCAGGCGAAGCGCTCGAAGTGGCTGGCGACCACCTGCTTGAGCTTTTCCAGTTGCGCGTGGTCCGCGCTCTGCACGGTCAGGCGCAGGCCATCGCGCTCGGCATCCAGCAGCGCCAGGCCGAAGGCGAACTCGATACGGCCCTGCTGCTCATCGAAACTCACCGGGATCTTGTGGGCGAAGTGCTTGCACAGGCGGCCGATATAGCGCCCCGGGGTGGCGGTAGGTACATGGCTGGTGGCGGTTAGGGTCATGGGTTCTCCAGGGAATGGGTAAGACCGCTGCTGCAGGAGCGGATTGATCCGCGAAACAAACCGAATCATCGACAAACCTCGCGGCTAAAGCCGAACGTCGCCCGGCCGCGCCTGCGACCGCCAACGCTGCTCATGGATTCAAATCGCTGCGGACTTTGGCTCAATAGCCGACGGTAAAACGCTGGCGGATATGTTGCGGGCGCTCCAGCTCATCGATGATTGCCACCGCCAGGTCGGCCACGGAAATCCCTGCCGGCGCTTCGCCCTTCATCAGCAACTGATCGCCGCCGATGCGGAACTGGCCAGTGCGCTCGCCCGGGTGCAGGAGGGCAGGTGGCGAGACAAAGCTCCAGTCCAGTGTGGTTTCGCCCTGGATCAGCTTCAGGGCCTGGCGCGCGCCTTCGGCGCCTTCCTTGTACTCGTCGGGGAAGTCCGGCGTGTCGAGCAGTTGCAGGTTCGGCGCGACATACAGGCTGCCGGCACCACCGACCACCAGCAGACGCTTGACCCCGGCCTGCTTGACCGCGGCGTAGATGGCTTGGCTGCCCTGGATAAACAGCTCGCGGATATTTGCCTGGCCCCAGCCCGGGTTGAAGGCGTGGATCACCGCATCGTGGCCCGCCAGGGTGCGGGCCAGGGCGTCGGCGTCATAGGCATCGCCGGCCACGGCGGTCAGCGCCGCATGCGTCGGCAGTTTTTCTGGATGGCGGACGATGCCGGTGACTTGGTGGCCACGGTTCAGGGCTTCCTGCAGGATGGCTGCGCCAACGAAGCCGCTGGCGCCGATCAGGGCGAGTTTCATGGGTGTCTCCCGGTAAGTTTCGTGGAGACAGATAATCGCAGCTGGATAAAGATCAGAAAAATAGGCTAAAAAGACTTTCACTATTAAGCAGGGCTTACTAATGGAGCAGCTCAAGCGCATGGCGATCTTCGCCACCGTGGTCGATCGCGGCTCCATGGTCGCGGCTGCCGAGGTGCTCGGCATGACCGCCTCGGCGGTCAGCCAGCAGATACGCAAGCTGGAGGACAGCACCCAGGTCAGCCTGCTGCACCGCACCACGCGCAAGCTGACCCTGACCGAGGCCGGTGCCACTTTCTACCAGAGCTGTGCTCAGGTATTGGCGCTGGCCCAGCAGGCCGAGCAGCGCCTGGCCGAACTGCGCGATGCGCCGGTGGGTGAGTTGCGCATCGCCGCGCCGGTGGGGTTTTCCGGGCGGCCGATCAGCGCGGCGCTGGCGCCGCTGTTGCAGGCGCACAGTGGCCTGAGCCTGACCCTGTTGTTCCATGACGAGCAGATCGATTTGATCGAGCAGCGCATCGACCTGGCCATTCGTGTCGGCACCCTGCAGGACTCCAGCCTGGTGGCGCGGCATATCGGCGATTCGCGCATGCTGCTGTGCGCAGCGCCGAGCTACCTGGCGCGCAAACCGTCGATAAGCCGCCCGGAGGATCTGGTCGGCCAGGATTGGCTGGCGCTGAACCGCGACCTGCAGAACAGCATGCTGACCCTGCAAGGGCCCGGCGACGAGGTGCAGAAACTGCGCATCGAGAGCCGGGTGAGTTGCAACAACATCCTCGCCGTGCGCCATTTCACCTTGGCCGGCATGGGTATCTCGTTGCAGCCGGAGCAGGAAATTCGCGGGGAGCTGGCCGCCGGTAGCCTGCGCGTGCTGCTGCCGGACTGGCAGTTGCCGCCGTTCGGCATCTATCTGGTCACCCCGCGCCGCGAGGCCCAGCCGGCCAAGGTGCGCTATGCCATCGAGGCGCTGCGTCAGCATTTATTGGTCGCCTGATGGACACATGGCGATCCGTGGGCTGGGCGCTGCCCGAGGATTGCCGTATAACGGGCGGTATACGCGAATAGGGCAACACAGGACCCACGATTAAAGCTAATGAAGACGCCAAAACGTATTGAACCCCTGGTCGAGGCTGGTCTGGTCGACGAGGTGATGCGCCCGCTGATGAGTGGCAAGGAAGCCGAAGTGTACGTGGTGCGCTGCGGTGATGAGCTGCGCTGCGCCAAGGTCTACAAGGAGGCCAACAAGCGCAGTTTCCGTCAGGCAGCGGTCTACCAGGAAGGCCGCAAGGTGCGCAGCAGCCGCGATACGCGGGCCATGACCAAGGGCACCAAGTACGGCCGCAAGGGCCAGGAAGACTCCTGGCAGAACGCCGAAGTGGCCGCCTTGTTCCATCTGGCCGGCGCCGGGGTGCGGGTGCCCAAGCCCTACGACTTCCTCGAGGGCGTGTTGCTGATGGAGCTGGTCCTAGACGATGAGGGCAATGTTGCGCCGCGCCTCAACGATGTCGACCTGCACCCGGAAGATGCCCGCGAATTCCATGCCTTCATGATCGGTGAAGTGGTCAAGATGCTCTGCGCCGGCCTGGTGCATGGCGACTTGTCCGAGTTCAACGTGCTGCTGGGCCCTGAAGGCCCGGTGATCATCGACCTGCCGCAAGCGGTCGATGCCGCTGCCAACAGCCATGCTTTCAGCATGCTCGAACGCGATGTCGGCAATATGGCCGCCTATTTCGGCCAGTTCGCCCCGGAACTCAAGTTCAGCAAGTACGCCAAGGAAATGTGGGCGCTGTACGAGGCCGGCGAGCTGACCCCGGACAGTCAGCTGACCGGCGAGTTCGACGATCCTGAAGAGGCCGCCGATATCGATGCGGTGATGCGCGAGATCAAGGCCACCCTGGCCGAAGAAGCGCGTCGCCAGGCCCTGCTGAATGCCGAAGACGCGCCCCTCGGCGAAGAACCGCCGCCGCCCTGGGCGCAATAGTCGAGGGGTGCGGCGGCTAGCCGTTGCAACCCGGATCCGATCCGGGGAAAGCAATCAAGGACACCACCTCTCGCGGATTTGCTCCGGGTTGGGTCTACAGCCGCGCCACCTGGAAGGTATCGCAACGGCCGACTTGACCCTGTTCGAAGCCGAGCTTGAACCAGCGCATGCGCTGCGCCGAGGTGCCGTGGGTGAAGGAGTCCGGCACCACCTGGCCGCGCGTCTGTTTCTGCAGACGGTCGTCGCCGATGGCATTGGCGGCGTTCAGCGCCTCTTCCATGTCGCCCGGTTCCAGCCAGTCGAGGCGGCGCTGGGCGTGATGGGCCCAGATCCCGGCCAGGCAATCGGCCTGCAATTCCTGACGCACCAGCAGGCCGTTATCGCCCTCCATGCGTTCGCCGCGCTGGCGTGCGGCCTGCACCTTGGCCGAGACGCCGAGCAGGGTCTGCACGTGATGGCCCACCTCATGGGCAATCACATAGGCCTGGGCGAAGTCGCCGGCGGCGGCAAAGCGTTGTTCCAGTTCGCGGAAGAACGCCAGGTCCAGGTAGACCCGCTGATCGCCGGGGCAGTAGAAGGGGCCGACCGCCGAGTCGGCGAAGCCACAGGCCGAGTCGACGCCGTCGCGGAACAGCACCAGGGTCGGGTCGCGGTATTGACGGTCGGCGCTCTGGAAGATCTCGCGCCAGGTGTCCTCGGTGTCGCCGAGGATGGCGCGGACGAACTCCGCCTGTTCATCGTTGGCCGCCGGTGGCGCACTCTGCCGCGGGTCGAGCGAACTGGTCTGGGTGGCCTGGCCGGCCAGCTGGCCGAGAATCTGCAGCGGATCCTGGCCCATCAGCAAACCGATGATCACCACGGCGGCGACCCCGCCGAGGCTCAGGCCCTTGGCCCCGCCAAAGCGCCTCCCTCCACCGCTACCGCGCGCATCCACCACGTTGTCGCTGCGTCTTGCCCGTTTCCAGCGCATGCCCGGCTCCCTTCGCCATTTACTGGCCTTCAGTGTCGTCGCACTGTCCTGCCGCCGCCAGCCCGGCTATCAGGTCAGTTCCCGCGGGTCCACCCGTAACTCGGCGCGTGCCAGCAGTTGCACGCTGCCGCCCACGCTGACCCGGTCGTCGCTGCCGAGGCAGACATCCAGCCTGCTGGGACGGCCGAGGAAGCGTCCCTGGTTGAGGCTGAAGGGCGCGGCGCGGCGATGCAGGCCGTGTTCCACCAGGAAGGCTGCCACCGGGCCGGCGGCGCTGCCGGTGGCGATGTCTTCGATGACGCCGAAAGGATCCCAGGTGCGTCCTTCGTGGTTATCCACGTCCAGCAGGAATACGAAGGCGGCGCCATGGGTCGCCAGCTCGGCGTCCAGCGTGCGCTGCTGCCTGGCCTGGGCCAGGCCTTGGGCGGTGACCGGCAGGATCAGGTAGGGCAGGCCGGTGCTGACCACGCTGGCCGGGTAGCGGCGATCCAGCTGTGCGCCGCTCAAGCCAAAGGCCTCGGCGATCACCTGGGCTTGCACAGGGGCGAGCTGCGCCGCGAATTCGGCCACTCCCTGGTCCATCTGCGCGTAGAAGCCCCGCTCCTGGCGGCGGGTAAGCAGGTGCACGCTCTTGGCGGCCAGCTGCAGGGTCCATTCGGCGTCCGTGGCCGGGTCCTGCAGGTGGTGCAGCAAGGCGGCCGCGCCGAGGATCGGATGGCCGGCGAAGGGCAGTTCCTCCTCCAGGGTGAAGATTCGCGCGCCCTGGACCTGCGGGTCGCTGCCGGGCAGCAGGAAGATCGACTCGAACTGGCGCAACTCGCGGGTCAGCGCCTGCATGGCGGCCGGCGTCAGCTGGCGCGCATCGGGAAATACCGCTACGCCGTTACCGGCCAGCGGCCGCTCGGCGAATACATCGAGTTGCCAGTAAACCAACGGTGACATGGGTGCTCCTTACGATCAGTTGCCCGGGTAGTCGCCGAGTACCCGCTCCTTGCCCTGCTGATCGAGGCCGATGACCTGGTAGGCCTGCTGGCGATCGCCCATCTCCATGCCCGGCGAGCCGGCCGGCATGCCCGGTACGGCGGCGCCGAGCAGGTCCGGCTGCTGGCGCAGCTTGAGGATGTCGGCCGCGGGCACGTGGCCCTCGACGAACTTGCCGTCGATCACCGCGGTATGGCAGGAGGCCAGGCGCGGCGGCACGCCGAGGCGCTGCTTGACCGCGCTCATGTCGCTTTCGACATGGTCGTTGACGCTGAAACCGTTGTCCTGCAGATGGCTGATCCAGGCCTTGCAGCAGCCGCAATTGGCGTCGCGGTGCACGTCGATGCTGATCGGTTCGGCGGCCTGGGCGAGGCCGGCGAACAGACCGGCGATAAGGATTAACGGACGCATGCTGGCACTCCACTGTGGATCGTTGGCCGAGCATAGCGCTGTCCCGGCAGGGAGCCAAATCAGTGGCTGTATCCGGATACGTGGCAGGCAGCCTATGCTGCGTGGACGATTATCGGGACAAGGGAGCTGGCGATGTTGTTTGCACGGGTGATTCTAGTCATTCAGCTGGTGGCGCTGGCCGGTTTGGGCCTGGCCTACTTCGTTCGGCCCCACGAGATGGCCAACCTCAGTGGCATGCTGCTGATGGCGCCTGCCGCGGCGACCGATGTGCGCGCCTATTACGGCGGCCTGCAGATCGGCCTGGCGGCATTCCTGGCCTTGGCCCTCAGCCGCCTCGAGCTGACCCGCGCCGCCCTGATCCTGCTGGTGCTGCTGTACAGCTCGCTGGCGCTGGCGCGCATCGGTGGCCTGTGGCTGGACGGCGGCGCCCAGCAGACCTTCAACCTGCTGGCCTTGCTGATCGAGGTGGTTTCCGCCGGGTTGGCCTTCTGGGCCCTGCGCGGGTTGAATCGGCAGTAGTTTTGCTGCGCCGGGCTGCCGGGGGTTGAGTACTGATCCGGGGCCGCCGGCGATACAAGGCAGCTGCCTGTTGAGGTGGAGCCTGGTTGGTTGGCGTACCGACCTGCATGCGGCCGCTGAGGCAGGTCGTGTTAAGTTTCGCCGTACCCATTGACCTGTCGTATCGGCACATCCAAGCGCCCGGTACGGCATCAGGAGCGTCAGGCTGATCCGATGAATGTCGACACCCGCATCAAGTTCCGCCACCTGGTCTGCTTTCTCGAGATCGCCCGCCAGCGCAGTTTTGCCAAGGCCGCCGATGCGCTGGCGGTGAGTCAGCCGGCGATTTCCAAGACGCTCAAGGAACTGGAAGAGATTCTCGCGGCCTCGCTGTTCGAGCGCGGCAAGGGCCCGGTCAGCCTGACCGCGGCCGGGGTGGCCTTCATGCGTTACGCCGGGCCCTGTGTGCAGGCGCTGCGCGATGGGGTCAACAGCCTGCGCGCGGGCGAGCATGACGCCGGGCAGGTCCGGGTGGGGGTGCTGTCGACGGTCGAAAGCCTGCTGATTCCCGAGGTGGTGCGGCGCCTGCATCAGCGCCACGGGGCCCTGGTGGTGAGCATTGCCACGGGACCGAGTGCCTATCTGCTGGCGCAATTGCGGGTCGGCGACCTCGACCTGGTGGTCGGGCGCATGACCGACAGTCCGGATATCCAGGGGCTGACCTTCGAGCACCTGTACAGCGAGTCGATGACCCTGGTGGTGCGCCCCGGGCATCCGCTGTCAAGCGCCGGTGCCGCGGCACTGGGACGCCTGGGCGATTACCCGCTGGTGTTGCCGCTGGCCGGCACCACCATTCGCAAGCATGCCGACAGCCTGTTCGTGCAATGCGGCGTCAGCCCCGCGCGGCAGCGCTTGGAAACCCTGTCGCTGGCCCTGAGCCGGCGCTATGTGCTGTCCAGCGAGGCGGTCTGGGTCGCGCCGCAGGACGCCGTGCGTCTGGATGTACGGCATGGCGAACTGGCCGAGCTGGCCTTGGGTATCGAGGAACCGGGCGGCTCCGTGGGCATCTGCAGCAATAGCGCCTTGCCCCTGCCGCTGCCGGCGCTGGACTTCTGCGAGGTGTTGCGCGAGGTGGCGGGGGAGTACCGCGCGGGGCTTTTCACATAACCAAATGGTTATGTAGTGCGGCGGTCTTTTCAATTTTCGCGCGCTGTCGTTTGTTCGAGACTGCGGTCACTGCCTGTTCGACAGGCCGACGCCATTCTCTCAACAAGCAGGAGCGCGCCATGCCCGCCGAGGACAACTGCCGTTTCGTCATCCGTGATCGCAACTGGCACCCGAAAGCCTTCACTCCCGACTACAAGACCTCGATTGCCCGTTCGCCGCGCCAGGCGCTGGTGAGCATCCCGCAGTCGATCTCGGAAACCAGCGGGCCGGATTTTTCCCACCTGCAGATGGGCCGGCACGACAATGACCTGCTGCTCAACTTCAACAACGGCGGGTTGCCGGTGGGCGAGCGCATCCTGGTCAGCGGCCGGGTCATGGACCAGCACGGCAAGCCGATCCCGCATACCCTGGTGGAGATGTGGCAGGCCAATGCCGGTGGCCGCTATCGGCACAAGAATGACCGCTACCTGGCGCCGCTCGACCCCAATTTCGGCGGTGTCGGCCGCGCGCTGACCGACAGCGAAGGCCGCTACAGCTTCCGCACCGTCAAGCCCGGCCCCTATCCATGGCGCAACGGCCCGAACGACTGGCGTCCGGCGCATATCCACTTTTCCATCAGCGGCCCGTCGATCGCCACCCGGCTGATCACCCAGCTGTATTTCGAAGGCGACCCGCTGATCCCGCTGTGCCCGATTGTCAAGTCGATCGCCAACCCGGATGCGGTACAGAGCCTGATCGCCAAGCTCGACATGAGCGCGGCCAATCCCATGGATTGCCTGGCCTACCGCTTCGACATCGTCCTGCGCGGTCAGCGCAAAACCCACTTCGAAAATTGCTGAGGAGGCACGCGCATGCCTATCGAACTGCTGGCGGAAACCCCTTCGCAGACTGCCGGCCCCTACGTGCACATCGGCCTGGCCCTGGCGGCTGCCGGTAATCCGAGCCGCGACCAGGAAATCTGGAACCAGATGGCCAAGGCCGATGCGCCGGGCGAGCACATCACCCTGATCGGCCAGGTCTACGACGGCAATGGCCACCTGGTGCGCGACTCCTTCCTCGAGTTGTGGCAGGCCGATCACCTGGGCCATTACCAGCCGGACTTCGACCTGGAAAAGCCCTTCAACGGCTTCGCCCGCACCGCCACCACCTTCGATGCCGGCAGCGAGTGGACGGTGCAGACGATCAAACCGGGTGTGGTGCTCAATGCCGCCGGGGTCGCCATGGCGCCGCACGTCAACATCAGCCTGTTTGCCCGGGGGATCAATATCCACCTGCAGACCCGTCTGTATTTCGACGACGAGGCTGAGGCCAACGCCCAGGATCCGGTGCTCAACCTGATCGAGCAGCCGCAGCGCCGCGAAACCCTGATCGCCAAACGTTGCGAGCTGGACGGTAAAACCGCCTATCGTTTCGATATCCGCATTCAGGGCGAAGGCGAGACGGTGTTCTTCGATTTCTAGCAGACTGATGAAAACGTAGGCGAGGCAGGCATCTGTGAGGATAAAGCGCTCTTGAGCAACCAACTGTTCGACCGTTACTTCATCAGCGCCGCCATGGGGGCGGTGTTTTCCGACACCGGGCGGGTCCAGGGCATGCTCGATTTCGAGGCGGCCCTGGCCCGCGCCGAAGCCCGTGTCGGCCTGATTCCGCACGGCGCGGTGGCCCCGATCGAGGCGGCCTGCCGTGCCGAGCGCTATGACTTTGCCGAACTGGCCGAGGCCATTGCCCTGGCCGGCAATTCGGCGATTCCGCTGGTCAAGGCGCTGGGCCGGCAGATCGCGGCGGCTGACCCGCAGGCCGAACGCTATGTCCATCTCGGCGCCACCAGCCAGGATGCGATGGACACTGGCCTGGTGCTGCAACTGCGCCAGGCCTGCGCGCTGCTCGACGCCGATCTGGCGCAGTTGGCCGAGGCTCTGGCGCTGCAGGCCGAGCGTCATGTCGACAGCGTGCTGCCCGGGCGCACCTGGCTGCAACACGCCACCCCGGTGACCCTGGGCATGAAGCTGGCCGGCAGCCTGGGCGCCATCACCCGCCACCGCCAGCGTCTGGCCGAACTCAAGCCGCGTCTGCTGGTGCTGCAGTTCGGCGGCGCGGCCGGCACCCTGGCGGCGTTGGGCGAGCAGGCCTGGCCGGTCTCCGAGGCGCTGGCCGAGGAGCTGCAGCTGGCCCTGCCGGACCAGCCCTGGCACACCCAGCGCGATCGCCTGGTGGAGTTCGCCGCGTTGCTCGGCCTGATCGCCGGCAGCCTGGGCAAGCTGGGGCGCGATCTGAGCCTGCTGATGCAAACCGATGTGGCGGAAGTCTTCGAACCGTCGGCGGCGGGCAAGGGCGGCTCCTCGACCATGCCGCACAAGCGCAACCCGATCGGTGCGGCGGTGCTGATTGCCGCCGCCACCCGCGCCCCGGGGCTGGTCGCGACCCTGTTCGCCGCCATGCCCCAGGAGCACGAGCGCAGCCTGGGCCTGTGGCATGCCGAATGGCAGACCCTGCCCGAGCTGTGCGGCCTGGTTTCCGGGGCGCTGCAGCAGGCGCTGCTCGCCGTGCCCGGCCTGGAGGTGGACAGCGCGCGGATGCGCAGCAACCTCGAGTTGACCCGCGGCCTGCTGCTGGCCGAGGCGGTGAGCATCGCCCTGGCCCAGCGCATCGGCCGCGATAAGGCCCATCACCTGATCGAACAGTGCTGCCGCCAGGCCATCGCCGAGCAGCGCCATCTGCGCGAGGTGCTGGGCGAGCATGCCGAGGTCGGCGCCCAGCTGAGCGCCGCCGAACTGGATCGCCTGCTCGACCCCGCCCATTACCTGGGTCAGGCGCAACGCTGGGTGGCACGCGCCCTGGCCGAGCATCGAGCCCTGAATAGTTAAAGGCCACAGTTATTTCACTAGGAGTGGATAGTTGTCAGCCGTGATTACCCTGGTGCGCACAGCGCACCCTACCCGGGCCGCGATTCGCCCGTAGGGTGCGCCGCGCGCACCACCTCTTACCCGGAGCTGGAAATGGACGAGAAACAACGTTACCAAGCCGGCATGCAGGTCCGCCGCGCAGTATTGGGCGATGCCCATGTCGACCGCAGCCTGCAGCACATCACGCCGTTCAACGAAGAGTTCCAGGACATGATCACCCGCCACGCCTGGGGTGATATCTGGACCCGCCCCGGGCTGCCGCGGCATACCCGCAGCCTGATCACCATCGCCATGCTGATCGGCATGAACCGTGAGGGCGAGTTGCGCCTGCACCTGCGCGCGGCGAAGAACAACGGCGTGACCCGCGACGAGATCAAGGAGGTGCTGATGCAGAGCGCCATCTACTGCGGCATCCCGGCGGCCAACGCCAGCTTCCACCTGGCCGAAGAGGTGTGGGACGAGCTGGGCGTGGAATCGCTGCAGGACTGATCGCCACCCTTCCCCTCGAACCGCCGGCAACCTTTGCGCTGTTTCGGCGGTTTTTTCGTTTTGGCTGGTTGCTTTGTCGCTGCGCTCCTCATGCGACCTGACAATAAGGTTATGTTTATTAATGTAATTCTCTGTCTGTTCACGCGTTCTTCCCTCTATCCCTTGGATTTCTAGCTGTTAAATCATGGTTGTGGCGGTATTTCTTGTTTTTCACAGGATGAAATTCGCGAATATAGTTAATTGACATAACTATATTCGCAGGGTAATTTTGTCTCCAGGCGCTAACAGCCAAGACAAGAGGTGAGAGATGAGCAGCTACGAAAACCGTTGGAAAACCGTCAAGGTCGAGATCGAAGAGGGCATCGGTTGGGTCATCCTCAATCGCCCGGAAAAACGCAACGCCATGAGCCCGACCCTGAACCGCGAAATGGTCGAGGTGCTGGAGACCCTGGAGCAGGATGCAAACGTCGGTGTGCTGGTGCTGACCGGCGCCGGCGAAGCCTGGACCGCGGGCATGGACCTGAAGGAGTACTTCCGCGAGATCGACGCCGGCCCGGAAATCCTCCAGGAGAAGATCCGTCGCGAGGCCTCGCAATGGCAGTGGAAGCTGCTGCGCATGTACACCAAGCCGACCATCGCCATGGTCAATGGCTGGTGCTTCGGCGGTGGCTTCAGCCCGCTGGTGGCCTGCGACCTGGCGATCTGCGCCGACGAGGCGACCTTCGGTCTGTCGGAAATCAACTGGGGCATTCCACCGGGCAACCTGGTGAGCAAGGCCATGGCCGATACCGTCGGCCACCGCCAGTCGCTGTACTACATCATGACCGGCAAGACCTTCGACGGGCAGAAAGCCGCGCAGATGGGCCTGGTCAACGAGAGCGTGCCGCTGGCGCAACTGCGTGAAACCACCATCGAGCTGGCGCGCAACCTGCTGGAGAAAAACCCGGTGGTGATGCGTGCGGCGAAGATCGGCTTCAAGCGCTGCCGCGAACTGACCTGGGAGCAGAACGAGGATTACCTGTACGCCAAGCTCGACCAGTCGCGCCTGCTCGATACCGAAGGCGGCCGTGAACAGGGCATGAAGCAGTTCCTCGATGAGAAGAGCATTAAGCCGGGTCTGCAGGCCTACAAGCGCTAGCGTGCTGTCTCAAAAATATTGTTTCGATGACTCCGGCTCGTAGGGTGCGCTGCGCGCACCAGACACCCGGTTGCCAGTGGTGCGCGCAGCGCACCCTACACCGGCCAGCTGTAGTCGCTTGAGCAATGGATTATTGCGAGGCAGCACACTAGAGCCTGCCCGCCAGAACAAGCACAACAAGAGGAATTCCCCATGTTCGAGGTGCCTTTGCTGATTGGCGGTCAGTCGCGACCGGCTGCCGATGGCCGCGTGTTCGAGCGCTGCAACCCGGTCACCGGCGCAGTGGTGTCGCGGGTCGCCGCCGCCACCCTGGAAGATGCCGATGCCGCCGTGGCCGCGGCGCAGGCGGCGTTTCCGGCCTGGGCCGCGCTGGCGCCCAACGAGCGGCGCGCGCGTCTGCTCAGGGCCGCCGAGCTGCTCGCAGAGCGGGCGCCGGAGTTCCTCGCGCTGGCCGGCGAGACCGGGGCGATGGCCAACTGGTACGGCTTCAACGTACACCTGGCCGCCGGCATGCTGCGCGAGGCGGCGGCGATGACCACGCAGATTCAGGGCGAGGTGATCCCGTCCGATATGCCCGGCAGCTTCGCCATGGCCCTGCGTCAGCCCTGCGGCGTGGTGCTCGGTATCGCGCCGTGGAACGCGCCGGTGATTCTCGGTACCCGGGCGCTGGCCATGCCGCTGGCCTGCGGTAATACCCTGGTGCTCAAGGCATCCGAACTGAGCCCGGCGGTGCACCGGCTGATCGGCCAGGTATTGCAGGACGCCGGCCTCGGCGACGGCGTGGTCAACGTGATCACTAACGCGCCAGAAGATGCGCCGGCCATCGTCGCCCGGCTGATCGCCAATCCGGCGGTGCGCCGGGTGAATTTCACCGGCTCCACCCATGTCGGGCGGATCATCGGCGAGCTGTCGGCGCGGCACCTGAAGCCGGCACTGCTGGAGCTGGGCGGCAAGGCGCCGTTGCTGGTACTGGAGGATGCTGACCTGGATGCGGCAGTGGAGGCCGCGGCCTTCGGTGCCTACTTCAACCAGGGGCAGATCTGCATGTCCACCGAACGGCTGGTGGTGGATGCCCAGGTGGCCGATGCCTTTGTCGGCAAGCTGGCGAGCAAGGTCGCCAGCCTGCGTGCCGGCGATCCGCAGGATGGCGCCTCGGTGCTCGGCTCGCTGATCGACGCCTCGGCCGGACAGCGGATCAAGGCGCTGGTCGACGATGCCCTGGCCAAGGGCGCGCGCCTGGTCACCGGCGGCCAGCTGGACGGCAGCATCATGCAGGCGACCCTGCTCGACGGCGTCACCCGGGATATGCGCCTGTACCACGAGGAATCCTTCGGCCCGGTGGCGGTGGTGCTGCGCGGGGCGGGCGACGAAGAGTTGCTGCGCCTGGCCAACGACTCCGAGTTTGGTCTGTCGGCGGCGATCTTCAGTCGCGACGTGTCGCGCGCCCTGTTGCTGGCACAGCGGGTCGAGTCGGGCGTCTGTCATATCAACGGCCCGACCGTGCACGACGAGGCGCAGATGCCCTTCGGCGGGGTCAAAGCCAGTGGCTACGGCAGCTTCGGCAGCAAGGCCTCGATCGATTTCTTCACCCAGTTGCGCTGGGTGACCATTCAGAACGGGCCGCGTCACTACCCGATCTGAAAAGCTGCCAAGGGTCTGCTGCGCGTCGGCCAGAGGGCGTAGATTCATAGCAGGCTCTGAGAGTTGGCGCAAAACAGCACTATAAGAACAATCGGCCCAGGCCCGGCCGCGCACCCATGGGGTGGCGCGCTCGGACGCCCAGGGCGCGCTTTGCGGAGGAGTTTCACAGGTGAACAACCCATCTAGCGGTCGCGTCGAGCCGGTCTACCGGCCGGTATCGATCGGCATGCCGGCGGTGCAACTGCGCCAGGCCGGGCAGGCGCTGTATATGCAGGCGTTGGAGCCGCTGCAGGCGTATCCGCAGCGCCTGCTCGAGCGTCTGCTGCGCTGGGCCGAGGAGCGTCCCGAGCAGACCTTTATCGCCCGCCGCGGCGCCGATGGCGAGTGGCAACGGATCAGCTATGCCGAGATGCTCCGGCGCGTGCGCAGCATCGCCCAGGGTCTGCTGGATTTCGATCTGTCGGTCGAGCGTCCGCTGCTGATTCTCTCCGGTAACGACCTGGAACACCTGCAACTGGCCTGCGCCGCCCTGTATCTCGGCGTGCCCTATTGCCCGGTGTCGCCGGCCTATTCGCTGGTGGCCCAGGACTACACCAAGCTGCAGCACATCTGCATGCTGTTGCAGCCGGGGTTGGTGTTCGCCGCCGATGGCCAGGCCTTCGCCCGCGCCATCGAAGCGGTGGTGCCGGCCGCCACGCCCTTGCTGCTGACCGCGGGCGAAGTGGCGGGGCGCGAGTGCCGCTCGTTCGCCAGCCTGCTCGGCGTCGAGGCCTGCGATGAGGCGGATGCGGCCTTCGCCGCGACCGGCCCCGATAGCATCGCCAAGTTCCTCTTCACCAGCGGCTCGACCAAGCTGCCCAAGGCGGTGATCACCACCCAGCGCATGCTCTGCGCCAATCAGCAGATGCTCCTGCAGACCTTCCCGGTGTTCGGCGAGGCGCCGCCGGTGCTGGTCGACTGGCTGCCGTGGAACCACACCTTCGGCGGCAGCCATAACGTCGGCATCGTGCTGTACAACGGCGGCACCCTGTATATCGACGACGGCAAGCCGACCCCGCAGCATTTCGCCGAGACCCTGGACAACCTGCGCGAGATTTCGCCAACCGCCTACCTCACCGTGCCCAAGGGCTGGGAAGAGCTGGTCGCCGCCCTGGAGGTGGATGCCGAGCTGCGCGAGACCTTCTTCGTCCGGATCAAGCTGTTGTTCTTCGCCGGCGCCGGGCTGTCGCAGGCAGTCTGGGATCGCCTCGATGCGGTGGCCGAGGCGCATTGCGGCGAACGCATCCGCATGATGGCGGGGATCGGCATGACCGAGACCTCGCCGTCCTGCACCTTCACCACCGGGCCGCTGGCCATGGCCGGCTACGTCGGCCTGCCGGCACCGGGTTGCGAGGTCAAGCTGATGCCGGTGGACGGCAAGCTGGAAGGGCGTTTCAGTGGCCCCCATGTGATGCCCGGCTACTGGCGCTCGCCCGAGCAGAGCGCCGCGGCCTTCGACGAGGAAGGCTTCTACTGCTCCGGCGATGCGCTGAAGCTGGCCGACCCCGAGCACCCGGAATGGGGCCTGATGTTCGACGGCCGCATCGCCGAGGACTTCAAGCTCAATACCGGGGTGTTCGTCAGCGTCGGCCCGCTGCGCATGCGGGTGATCATGGCCGGCGCGCCCTATATCCAGGACGTGGTGGTGACCGCGCCGAACCGCGAGTGCATCGGTCTGTTGGTGTTCCCGCAGCTGGCGGCCTGTCGCGAACTGGCTGGTTTGCCGGACGGTGCCACGGCCGAACAGGTGTTGGCCTCGGCCAAGGTGCGGACCTGGCTGGGCGAGCTGCTCGAACGCCTCAACCGGCAGGCCACCGGCAGCGCCTCGCGCCTGGCTTGGGCCTGCCTGATGAGCGAGCCGCCATCGCTGGACAAGGGCGAGGTCACCGACAAGGGCTCGCTCAACCAGCGGGTGATCCTCAGCTGTCGCGCCGAGCGAATCGAGGCCCTCTACCAGGGCGCAGATCCGCAGCGGGTAACGGCGGAGCGCTGAGCATGAGTGCGGGCCTCTATTCGGCGTTCGACGATGTGCTGATGCTTGAGGCCGTGCGCACCCCCTGGTGCGATTACGGCGGGGCCCTGGGTTTGGTTTCGCCGACCGACCTGGGGATCAAGGTCGGCCGCGAAGTGCTGAGTCGCGCCGCCATCGACCCGGCGGCGGTGGATTCGGTATTGGCCGGTTGCGTGGCCCAGGCGAGTTTCGACGCCTACCTGCTGCCGCGCCATATCGGCCTGTACAGCGGCGTGGCGCAGACGGTGCCGGCCCTGGGCGTGCAACGTATCTGCGGCACAGGTTTCGAACTGCTGCGCCAGGCCGGCGAGCAGCTCGCCGCCGGGGGAGCCGAGCTGGCCCTGTGCGTCGCCAGCGAGTCGATGTCGCGCAACCCGATTGCAGCCTACACCCACCGCGGCGGTTTCCGCCTCGGTGCCGGGGTCGAGTTCAAGGATTTCCTCTGGGAGGCGCTGTTCGACCCGGCCGCCGGTATCGACATGATCGGCACCGCGGAGAATCTGGCACGGCGTTATGGCATCGCTCGCGAAGAGGCCGATGCCTATGCCTTGCGCAGTTTCGAGTTGGCCCTGGCGGCGCAGGGCGCGGGTGTGTTTGCCGGCGAGATCGTCAGTGTGCACAGCGAATCCTTCGCGCTGGACGGCTATCAGACCCGTGGCATCGCCTTGCCGCGGGGAGTCGAATCGCTCGCGCAGGACAGCCATCCGCGGCCGACCAGCCTGACGGCGTTATCGCGCCTGCGTGCGATCCATGCCGGCGGCGTACAGACCGCCGGTAACAGTTGCGCGGTGGTCGATGGCGCGGCGGCGGCCCTGGTCGCCTCCGCCAGCGCGGCAGCGGGGCGCAGGCCACTGGCGCGATTGCTGGCGACTGCTGTGGTGGGGGTGGCACCTGAGTTGATGGGTATCGGCCCGGCTCCGGCGATCCGCCTGTTGCTGGCGCGCAGCGGCCTGCGTCTGGACGATATCGCCCGCTTCGAAATCAACGAAGCCCAGGCCGCCCAGGTGCTGGCGGTGCAGCGTGAGCTGCAGCTCGACCCGCAGCGCCTCAACCCGCAAGGCGGCTCCATTGCCCTCGGCCATCCGCTGGCCGCCACCGGCTTGCGTCTGGCCTTGAGCCTGGCCCGGCAACTGCGCGCCGCCAACCAGCGCTACGGCATCGCCGCCGCCTGCATCGGCGGCGGTCAGGGTATGGCGGTGTTGATCGAAAATCCAGAGTTCGAAAGGCGTTAACAACCCTGTAGCCCGGATGAAATCCGGGAAGCGTTGTTGGCCGCGCAATCTTTCCCCGGATTGCATCCGGGCTACAAGAGAGGGGTAGGGTGGATGACGCCTTTTTCATCCACCATTGCGGCTATTGCCGGTGCCGCGATTGGTGGATGGAAAGAGCGCCATCCACCCTACGGCCATGCACTTAGTCCGTGGCGGTACTGTCCTGCCGATAGACCTTGTGCAGCAACTGCAGCAGCTGCTGGCGTTCGCCGTCGTCGAGCGCGGCGGTGGACTCGCGGTCGCTGGAGGCGGCGATTTCCTTGAGTTGCTTGAGCAGGGTTTCCCCGGCCTTGCTGAGGAAGATGCCGTAGGAGCGCTTGTCCGGCTTGCAGCGCACGCGCACGGCGAGGCCGAGTTTTTCCAGTTTGTTCAGCAGGGTCACCACCTGCGGCGGCTCGATGGCGAGGATGCTCGCCAGGTCGGTCTGCATCAGGCCGGGGCTGGCCTCGATGATCAGCAGGGCGGAGAACTGGGCGGGACGCAGGTCGAAGGGGTTGAGTTGCTCGACCAGATTCTGCGCGACCTTCAACTGGGCGCGGCGCAGGGCGTAGCCGATCAGCTGGCTGAGCAGGGTGTCGCTCGGCTCGGTGATCGGGCCGTTCGCTTCTGTGACGGAGGAATTCTTCTTGGCCATTGGCTGGGACCGGGGCTCGCTGTGGGTTGCCGAAATGGGCTACTGATTAATAAACCTAATCAGTTTCGCACCAATAGCCAGGTTTTGGCCAGTTGCTTAAACCGCCGGCGGCGTTTATGGGTAAGCAGTGTGCTGAGTCGGCGCTACCCAGGTTTATCCGTAGAGGCGCTTATCTATTGGTTGTAGACCTCTAGTCAGAAATTAAAAATTAAGGAAACTTATTGGTTTCCTTTGTCGTGTTTTTTGCCATACTCCATCCAGCGAGTCGGTAGAGGTGCCGGCTTGTCCAGCACTTAGTGCTGGCTAATAACAATTCAACCAGCAGGAAACTACGCCATGAGCATTCTCGGTCACCAGGCTGCGGCGGTCAGCGCCGAACAACTCGCTACGGCCCTCGCCGCCATGAAACAGGCCCATCTGGTCGAGGGGCCGGCCAGTCTGGAGCTGCGCCGCGACCGCCTCGACCGGGCGATCGCCCTGTTGCTGGAGAACCGTGAAGAGCTAGTCGCGGCGGTGTCCGCAGACTTCGGCAACCGCAGCCGCGAACAGACCCTGCTGTCCGATATCGCCGGCTCGGTGGCCAGCCTCAAGCATTGCCGCGAGCACCTGGCCGAGTGGCTGCAGGTCGAGTCCCATCCGGCGCCGTTCCCCGGCTGCGAAGCGCGGGTCGACTACCAGCCGCTGGGCGTGGTCGGGGTGATCAGTCCGTGGAATTTTCCCATCGTGCTGGCCTTCGGTCCGCTGGCGAGCATCCTCGCCGCCGGCAACCGCGCCATGCTCAAGCCCTCCGAGCTGACCCCGCGCACCTCGGCGTTGCTCGCCGAGCTGATCGCCCGTTACTTCGACGTCAACGAGCTGAGCACCGTACTGGGCAGCGCCGAGGTCGGTGCGCTGTTCAGTGCGCAGCCCTTCGATCACCTGATCTTTACCGGCGGCACCGCGGTCGGGCGGCACATCATGCGCGCCGCCGCGGACAACCTGGTGCCGGTGACCCTGGAGCTGGGCGGCAAGTCGCCAGTGCTGGTCTCGCGTAGCGCCGACCTCGCCACCGTGGTGCAGCGGGTGATGACGGTGAAGACCTTCAACGCCGGGCAGATCTGCCTGGCCCCGGACTATCTGCTGCTGCCGGAAGAGTCGCTGAGTGACTTCGTCGCCGAGGCCGTGCGCTTTGTCGGTGCGATGTACCCAACCCTGCGCAGCAACCCCGACTACACCTCGATCATCAACCCGCGTCACTTCGACCGCCTGCTCAGCTACCTCGCCGATGCCCAGGCCAAGGGCGCACGCCTGGTCGAGATCAATCCGGCGCAGGAAGACCTGAGCGACCGCGAGACTCGCAAGATCGCCCCGACCCTGGTGCTCGACACCAGAGATGCAATGCAGGTACTGCGCGAGGAGATCTTCGGCCCGCTGCTGCCGATCAAGACCTACCGCGACTTTGCCGAGGCGATCGACTACGTCAACGCCCAGCCGCGGCCCCTGGCGGCCTATTACTTCGGCGAGGATGCCGACGAGCGCCAGCAAGTGCTGGAACGCACCACCTCGGGCGCAGTGGTGATCAACGACGTCATGAGCCATGTATTGTTCGAGCAGTTGCCGTTCGGCGGCGTCGGCCACTCGGGCATGGGCGCCTATCATGGTGTCTATGGTTTCCGCACCTTCAGCCATGCCAAGGCGGTGGTGGTGCAGAGCCCGATTGGTGAATCCAACCTGGCGATGCGCGCGCCTTACGGCGAGATGATTCATGGTCTGCTGGATCAACTGCTGACCGCTAATTGAGTCGTTAAGGAGCCAAATCATGAAGCTATTACAAAGCCTCAAGGCCAAGTTATTGCGCGCCTTGGCCAAGCGCATGAAAGGGAAATTTATCTACGACGCGGCGCAGTATCCGTTGCGCGCGGTCGCCGAGGAATTCATCCCGACCGCCTGGGGGCCGGCGCGGGCGCTACTCTATTGGCCCATCACAGAGTCCGCGCAGCCCTTGCCGGTGTATCTGAATCTGCATGGCGGCGGCTTCGTCGCCGGGGTGCCGGAACATGACGACAGTTACTGCCGCCGCCTGGCGCATAACCTCGGTTGCCTGGTGGTCAATCTGGATTATGTGCTGGCGCCGGAGTGTCCGTTCCCCGCCGGCTTACGGCAGAGCTTTGCGGTGCTCGAGTGGCTGGTGGAACGGGCCGAGACGCTGGGCATCGATCCGCAGCGAATCGCCGTCGGCGGACACAGCGCTGGCGGCAACCTGGCCACCGGCGTGGCCAAGCTGGCGCGCGGGCATCAGCGGCTACGGGTGGTGCATCAGCTGATCGACTATGCGGTACTTGACCTGGCCCAGGACCCCGCGTTGAAAGTTTCGAGCCTCGACAAACCCTTGCTCGGCGCCGGTCTGGTGCGCTTCTTCAATCGTTGTTACCTGAGCGATCCGGCCCAGGCCAATGATCCGCTGGCCTCGCCGTTGCTGGCGACGGTCGACGAATTGCGCGGCATGCCGGCTACCACCCTGATCACCGCCGAGTACGACATCCTGCGCGCTGAAGGCGAGGCCTACGCCGAGAAGCTGCGCCAGGCCGGGGTGGCGGTGAACGAGCGAATGTTCGCCGGCTGCGACCATATGTTTACCCACCTGGGACCGGACGACTCGGCGGAGCAGGCCTGGCAGTTGATCGAGGATGGGTTGCGTGGGGCGTTTCGGGTTGGGGCGGGGGAGGAGGTCGGTGTGAGTGGTGCCAGCGCGCTGGCCTAACGTCCAAATGCGGAAATGACCCCACACTTGTAGGAGCCAGCTTGCTGGCGATCCGACGATCCAGACGACCGAAAATTGTTGGCGCTTGTTTGTTGATCGCCAGCAAGCTGGCTCCTACCTGACGGTGCTTGCGCGGCGACACAGGCGTTTACCGGCATGCCGCGGTAAGCTAGGCGGCACTCCAGGGCGCTCGCCGCCAGGATCCCAAGTCATGCCGATCAGCAGAATCCCTTATGTCTGAAACCACTCCTCAGCCCCCCAGGCGCGGTCGCCCGCCCGTACGCAGTCGCGACGAGCAGATGAGCCTGCTGCTGGACGCCGCGGCGGCCGAGCTCGGCAGCGGCAATTTCGCCAACGTCACCATGGATGCCATCGCGCGTTCGGCCGGCATCTCGAAAAAGACCCTCTATCAACTGGTCGCCAGCAAGGAAGAGCTGATCTCGCAGCTGGTAGCTCGCGACCTGTCCACCCTCGAACTGCTGCTGGAAAGCGGCATCGACTGCGCCGAGGGTCTGCTCAGCGAGCTGCGCATGTACCTGTACCTGTGGGCGCGCCTGACCCTCTCGCCGTTGGCCTTGGGCATCTACCTGATGGCCGCCCAGGGTCGCGAGAGCGCGCCGAGCATCGCGCGGATCTGGTATCAGGAGGGCGCCGAGCGCTGCCTCAACCTGCTCCGCGGCTGGTTGGGCAAGGCTGCGGGCAAGGGCCTGCTGGCCCGCGCGGATGTCGAGCCGGCGGTCGAGCTGATCGATGCGCTGCTGATCTCGCAGCCGCTCAAGCTGTTCACCCTGGGGGTGCAGCAGAGCTGGTCCGACGAGCAGATCGGCGAGCGGGTCGAGGTGGCCCTGGGCATGTTCGGCAGGTGTTTCATGTCTCGCGGTGCCCTGTCTTGACCGCACCTTGGCTGCGCTATGATGGTGGCCATTGGAGACTGGCTGGGGGATGCCATGAGTAAGCCGGGTCAGCGCGTCCTGATCGCGCTGCGCAAGATGATCGCCTCCGGGGAACTGGCGGCGGGCGAGCGCATTGCCGAGATTCCCACCGCCGAATTGCTCGAGGTGTCGCGCACGCCGGTGCGCATCGCCTTTCGCACTCTGGAGCAGGAGGGCCTGCTGGTCAAATGCGCCGGCCGTGGTTACACGGTGCGCGCGGTCAGCCCGGCCGATATCGCCGGGGCGGTGGAGGTGCGTGGGGTGCTCGAGGGCCTGGCTGCACGCCAGGCGGCGGAACGCGGCATCGCTGCCGAGGTACGCCAGGCCTTGCAGCAATGCCTGGCACAGGGCGACCGGCTGTTCGCCAAAGGCTATGTGCTGGAAGAGGACCTGGAGAGCTACCATGACCTCAATATGCGCTTCCATCAGCTGATCATCGAAGCCAGCGGCAACCCGGCCATCGCCGAGGCCCTGGCGCGCAACGACCACCTGCCGTTCGCCTCGGTCAGCTCGCTGGCGGTCGACCTGCACGACATGGTCCGCGAATACCGCCGCTTCAATTTCGCCCACATGCAGCACCATGCGGTGTTCGACGCCCTGGTCAACGGCCAGGGCGCGCGGGCCGAGGCGATCATGCGCGAGCACGCCAATGCGACCCTGCGCTATGCGGAGATTTTCGGTCCGACCCAGGTCGCCAGCGAAGGGCTCAAGGTGATTCAGAAGGGGGCGGCAGAGGAGCGGTTGTAGGAGCGGGCCATGCCCGCGAAACGGGCAAGGCAAGAGCATCGCGGGCATGGCCCGCTCCTACGGATCGTAGTGAAGTAGGGTGGATGACGCCTTTTTCATCCACCAATCGAAATTAGGCGGCCCGGATGGTGGACAAGCCTTCGGCATGTCCGCCCTACAGATCCAACACCAGCAACGGACTTTTCGCCCGCGAGCAGCAGGGGGTGAATTGGTCGTTCAGCGCCTGTTCGGCTTCGGTGAGGAACAGGTCGCGGTGTTCCGGTTCGCCGGCCAATACCCGGGTCAGGCAGGTGCCGCAGATGCCTTGCTCGCAGGACAGCGGGATATCGATACCGCAGGCTTCCAGCGCCTCGGCGACGCTCTGGTCGGCACGAATCTGGATGATCTGGCCGCTGCTGTTGAGCTGCACGGCGAAGCTGCCGTCGTTGGTGTGATTGATGGGTGCGGCGGCGAAATACTCGCGGTGCGCGCGTTGATCGTCCCAGCCCTGGGCCTTGGCTGTGCCCAGCACATGCTCCATGAAACCGCCCGGTCCGCAGACGTAGAGGTGCGTATCGGCTGCGGGCTCGGCGAGCAGGGTGGCGGCATCCAGGCGTTGAGCGGCGGGGCCGTCGTCGAAATGCAGGTGCACGCGCTCGGCGAACGGCGAGGCCTGCAGGCGTCCGACAAAAGCCGCGCGTTCGCTGGAGCGGGCGCAGTAGTGCAGTTCGAAGTCGGCGCCGAGTCGGTGCAGGCGTTCGGCCATGCACAGGATCGGGGTGATGCCGATGCCGCCGGCGAACAGCAGGCTGCGCTGGGCATATTCGCTAAGCGGAAAGAGGTTGCGCGGCTCGCTGATCAGCAGCCTTTGGCCCACCTGCATCTGCTCGTGCATGGCCCTGGAGCCGCCGCGCGAGGCGGGATCCTTGAGTACGCCAATCAGGTAACTCTGGTTTTCCCAGGGTGGGTTGCACAGCGAATATTGGCGGATCAGGCCGCCGGGCAGGTGCACGTCGATATGGGCACCAGCGGCGAATGCCGGCAGCGGCGCGCCGTCGATGCGGGCCAGTTCGAAGCTGCAGATATCCTGGGCCTGGTTGGTGCGCGCAACGACTATGACTTCGATCACGGGACGCTCCTTGCACTGAAGGTGCTGGCGATCAGTTCGGGCGTCGCGGCCGCTGCACGTTCCTGGGCGATCAGGCGTTCGAGGATGCGCCGCGACTGTACGCCGCCGGCATCGATATTCAGCTTGAGCAGGGCGCGCTGCGGATGAGCCAGCAGGTTGGCCTGCTGCTGCTCGAGCATCTCCAGGTCCTCGGAAAAAATCTTGCCCTGGCCTTCGCGGATGGTCGCGGTGAGCTCCTGGTCCTCGGGCTTGAAGCTGCGCGCCATGCCCCAGAAGTACCAGATCGAGGTCTCGGTTTCCGGGGTGATGAAGTCGACCACGATGCTCGCTGCCTTGTCGGCCGGGGCTGCGTCATAACCGCCTTTGCTGGCGTGGGCCACGCCCACCTCGATCAGCACATGGCTCGGCGGGGTGAAGCGGCAGATCTGCCAGCGGTCTACCGGCACATCGTCGGCCAGGCCGTTACCGCGCAGGGCCATGCGCCAGAACGGCGGGGCCATGATGTTCTGCATATGCCGGCTGGTGACCACGTTGTCGCCCTCGACCGTGGTCGCCGGGGCGACCTCGTCGATCTCCTTCTGGCCGATGCTGGAGGCGTGCACATAGGTCTCGTGGGTCAGGTCCATCAGGTTGTCGATCATCAGGCGGTAGTCGCAGTTGATATGGAACAGCCCGCCGCCATAGGCCCAGTCCGGGCTGTCGGCCCATTCCAGGTGATGGATCAGCGCCGGGTCGGCCTGCTCGGCATCGCCTGGCCAGACCCAGATAAAGCCGTAGCGCTCCTCCACCGGATAGCTGCGGATGCACGGGAAGCCGCGCACGCGCTGGCCCGGCATGTCCTGAGTCTTGCCGTCGGCACCCATGGCCAGGCCGTGGTAGCCGCAAATCAACTGGCCGTCCTCGACAAAGCCCAGGGACAGCGGCGCACCGCGGTGCGGGCAGAAATCCTCGACCGCCGCGACCTTGCCTTGCGGCCCACGATAGAAAGCGATTTTCTCCCCGCAGATCTGCCGGCCGAGGGGTTTGTCGGCGATTTCATTCGGGGTGCAGGCTACGTACCACGCATTTTTCGGGAACATGGAGGCTCTCCTGGGTGGGCCTTGTTTGTTGTTATTGGATCCAATTGTTCTCGCTGACGTAGCTGAGTGTCAAAGTGAAAGTTTGCGCGTGGAGTGATTTGTGGTCGATTATCGAACGAATAAGTAGATTTGCTCGGATGATTAAAGGGTGTCTGGCGTGCTGGGCGGATGCTTAGAGTTTGACGATATCTTTTTATGGATCCAATTGTTCGGCGGTAGACCGAGCCGTTTCCCTGGTGTATTTGGGGCGTATGAGGCTGGTGCGCATGGCGCACCCTATGGGGCGTGGTGGGCTGGAGAGGAAGTGGTTGAGCGTTCCTGTGCTGCTGGATGGGTACGATCAGGGGCTGCCTTATGGTTCCAGCGCGGACGCGCGACCTCCCGTAGGGTGCGCTGCGCGCACCGGGTGATCGCGGCCATGGTCGTGCGGCGCACCCTACAAGGGCGATTCGCTAGTTGTCAGTGGTCATGGCAATGGTGCGCGCGGCGCACCCTACAGGGCGACCCGCTACTCGCCCGCCGGCCGCCGCGACAGGCGATAGGACAGTTGTGCGCGGGTCAGGCCGAGGCGGCGGGCGGCTTCGGAGACGTTGCCTTTTACCTCGGCCAGGCAGTGGTCGATCATGGTGTCCTCGATTTCCTGCAGCGACAGCCGGCGCAGATCCTTGCCGCCGAACAGGGCCTGGAGCGCCTGGTTGTCTGCGCTGGCCGGCTCGCTGGTCGCGCCGGCCCCTGGCGCCTGGTCGTTTGGCGCTGCGGCCAGCTGGCCGCGGACGCCGATGGAGAACATCGGCTGGGCCAGGCGTTCGCCGCTGGTGAACAGGTGTGACAGGTCGATGGCGCCGCCGTCCGGGGCGCTGATCACGCCGCGCTCCACCAGGTTCTGCAGCTCGCGGATATTGCCGGGGAAGTCGTAGGCCAGCAGGGTGTCGGCGGTGCGCGGGGTAAAGCCGCTGAGTTGCCTGCCGTGGCGCTGGGTAAAGCGATGGAGGAAGTGGGTCATCAGCAGCGGGATGTCCTCCTTGCGTTCGCGCAGCGGCGGCAGGTGGATCGGGAATACGTTGAGGCGAAAGAACAGATCCTCGCGGAACTCGCCGCGCTGGGCGGCGGCGCGCAGGTCGACGTTGGTCGCGGCGACCACCCGCACGTCGACCTTGAGCGTGCGACTGCCGCCAACCCGCTCGATTTCGCCTTCCTGCAGGGCGCGCAGCAGCTTGCCCTGGGCCACCAGGCTGAGGGTGGCGATTTCGTCGAGAAACAGGGTGCCGCCATCGGCGCGCTCGAAGCGCCCGGCACGCGACTGGGTGGCCCCGGTGAAGGCGCCGCGCTCGACGCCGAACAGCTCCGACTCCATCAGGTTTTCCGGGATGGCGGCGCAGTTGATGGCGACAAAGGGTGCCTCGCTGCGCGGGCTGATGCGGTGCAGCATGCGCGCGAACATCTCCTTGCCGACCCCGGATTCGCCGGTGAACAGCACGGTCGCCTGGGTCGGTGCGACTCGCCGCAGCATATGGCAGGCGGCGTTGAAGGCCGAGGAGATGCCGACCATCTCGCCGTCCTGGGCCGGTGCCGGGTCGGCCTGCAGGGCGCTCGGCAGGGCACCTTTGTCGCCGCCCTTGGCACTGGCATGGCGCGCGGCCGTGCTGCCGCCGCTACCGACAAAGGGTTCGGCGTTGAGGTCGGCCAGATCTTCCTCGGCATCGTCCCATTCCTCGGCGGGCTTGCCGATCAGGCGGCAGATGCTGGAGCCGGTGGAGCGGCATTCCACCTCGCGGTAGAGAATCAGCCGGCCGACCATCGCCGAGGTGTAGCCGGTGGCGTAGCCGGTCTGCATCCAGCAGGCCGGCTCGGTGCCGATGCCGTACTGGGCGATATGTTCGTCGTCCTCGCTGGAGTGGTGCCAGAGGAATTCGCCGTAATAGGTGCCCAGGTTCATGTCGAACTCGAAGTGCACCGGTTCGACCTTCACCGCCCCTTCGATCGCGTGAATCAGCGGCCCGGCGGCGAACAGCGCCAGGGTGTCTGACTCGGGAAAGCGTTCCTTGATCAGCGCCGCATCCCGCGCGCCGCAGTGGTAGCCGGTGCGCAGCATGATGCCGCGGGCACGGGCCAGGCCCATGCTTTCGATCAGCTCGCGGCGCAGCGCGCCAATGCCGCTGCTGTGCATCAGCAGCATGCGCGCGCCATTGAGCCAGATGCGCCCGTCGCCGGGGCTGAACATCAGGCATTCGGTCAGATCCTGCAGGGTCGGCGCGGCCCCGGGTGGCAACTGTTCGCTGGCACCGCGGGCAGGGGATTTCTGCGTGCCGCGGGAGAGTTCGGCCAGGGAGATCAACTTGTTTGCCATCGAGAACCCCTTAATCGGATTAATCATATTCCGCATAGTGCAGCATGATTTTGCTGAAATCATCACTTTTTTAAGGTGGCTTCAGCCTGGCTAAGCAGGCCTGTTTTCCTGTGATTAAGCGAAAATATGCGGGCTAGAGGGGTTTCTCTGTTGTGGCCATTACATGGCATATCGATTGCTAGAACTAGTTACCGACTTTAACTAATTCGGCAATAACAACATGGCTTGGCTGCCGCCGCGCTCGCGCCGGACAGCACAGGCGAGAATCGGGAAACCCGTATGAAGCTGACCAACAAGACGATCGTCGTGACCGGGGTCTCCTCGGGTATCGGCGCCGAAACTGCCAGAACCCTGCGTGCCCATGGCGCCACCGTCATCGGCGTGGACCGCAACGAACCCAGCCTGAGCCTGGACGGCTTCGTCCAGGCCGACCTCAGCCATGCCGATGCCATCGATGCCGCCGTGCAGCAGCTGCCGGCGCAGGTCGATGGCCTGTGCAATATCGCCGGGGTACCCGGCACCGCCGACCCGCAGCTGCTGGCGCGGGTCAACTACCTGGGCCTGCGTCATCTGAGCGAGACCGTGCTGCCGCGCATCCGCGAGGGCGGGGCGATCGTCAACGTGTCCTCGGTGCTCGGCGCCGAATGGCCACAGCGTCTGGAGTTGCATCGCGCCCTGAGCCTGGCCAGCGGTTTCGCCGCGGGCGAGGCCTGGCTGAACGAGCACCCGGTGGCGGACCAGACCTGCTACCAGTACTTCAAGGAAGCGCTGATCGTCTGGACCCAGATCCAGGCGCAACCCTGGTTCCTGCGCACCTCGGTGCGGATGAACTGCGTGGCCCCCGGCCCGGTGTTCACCCCCATCCTCAACGAATTCGTGACCATGCTCGGCGCGGAGCGGGCGCAGGCCGACGCCCACCGTATGAAGCGCCCGGCCTATGCCGACGAAATCGCCCCGGTAATTGCCTTCCTCTGCGCCGACGAGTCGCGCTGGATCAACGGCGTGAACGTCGCGGTGGATGGCGGCCTGGCCTCGACCTATCTCTGACCCGCATCACTGGGTGGGTTCGCTACGCCGGTGCTGCTGTGTCGGTAGTGGATCTGTAATTCAACGGCGGCTGAACCTCGGGAGATCGAACAAGGCGTTGTAGCCGGAGCAAGTCCACTGCACATGAACTGAATAAAGCCATCGAACCCCGCCAGGCCGTTTGGTCGGCGGGCGAAATTGATAATAAGAACAATGAGGCAATCCATGAAAAAGAGTAGAGCTGTTGCCGTTTTCACGCGTGCCGCACTGGCCACCGCCATCTGCGCGACACTGCCACTGTCGAGTGCCAGCGCCATGCAATTCGACCTGGGGGATTCACAGTGGCGTGCGCGCTGGGACAACACCCTGAAATACAGCCTGGCCTACCGCCTGCAAGGGCAGGACAGCGCCATCACCGACTCGCCGACCGCCGGCGGGCTCTATCCGAATATCCAGAGCCAGGGCGACAACAACTTCGATCGCGGTCTGGTCTCCAACCGTCTGGACGTGCTCTCCGAGTTCGATCTGAGCACGCAGAACTATGGCCTGCGCGTCAGTGGCGCGGCCTGGTACGACGATGTCTACAACCAGGATACCGACAGTGACCTGCAAAAGGATTTTCTCGACGCGACCCGCGATCTGCACGGGCGCGACGCCGAGATCCTCGATGCCTTCGTGTTCGTTCGCGGCAACGTCGGCGAGTCGAGCCAGGGCACCCTGCGCCTCGGCCAGCACAGCCTGATCTACGGCGAGAGCCTGTTCTACGGCGGCAACGGCATCGCCAACGCCCAGGGGCCGATCGACGTGGTCAAGCTGCTCAGCGTGCCGGGCACCCAGTTCAAGGAGATCCTGCGCCCGGTCAACCAGGTGTCCGGGCAATTGCAGATCAACCCGCAACTGTCGGTCGGCGCCTATTACCAGTTCGAGTGGGACCGCTCCAACGTGCCGGGCGCTGGCAGCTACCTGAGCGACGTCGACGCCATCGGCCACGGCTCCGGCGACCTGCAGCAGGTGTTCGGCAACGCCACGGTCAACGGCGGCGACATCAGCGCCAAGGACTCGGGGCAGGGCGGCATGCAACTGCGCTACAAGCCGGAAGGCACCGAGCTGGAACTCGGTTTCTACGCCGCCAAGTACCACGACAAGGCGCCCAGCGGCCTCTACGCCTACCTGGACGGTGCCGCGTTCGCCGCCACCGGGTTGCCGATCCTCGGCTCCTATCGTCAGGTCTATGCCGAAGACATCAAGACCCTCGGCGCCAGCTTCTCCACCGCGTCCGGGCCGTTCAACTTCGCCGGTGAGGCCTCGCTGCGCTGGGACGCGCCACTGGTCAGCAATCTGCAGGTGGTCCTGCCCGGCATGGCCGCGGACAACGGCGACGACGCGCTCTACGCCAAGGGCAAGACCGCGCACATCAACCTTTCGACCATCTACCTGCTGTCGCCCGGCAAGCTGTGGGATGGCGGTTCGGTGATCGCCGAGCTGGCCTGGAACCGCACCCTCAGCGTCACCGACAACCGCGCGGCGCTGGATTCCAACACCACCCGCGACGCCACCGCGCTGCGCGTGCTGGCCGAGCCAGCCTACTTCCAGGTGGCCGACGGCGTCGACCTGAGCGTGCCGGTGGGCTTTGGCGTGGTCCTCGACGGGCGTTCCTCGGCGGTGAGCAAGGCCGGTTTCGGCAATACCCACGCCGGCGACTGGAGCATCGGGCTCAAGGCCACCTACCTGCAGCGCTGGGACTTCGGCGTCAACTACGTGAACTTCTTCGGCAAGAAGGGTGCCGGGCTGCGTGAAGACGGCAACTTCAGCTATGCGCAGTCGCTGGCCGACCGCGATTTCGTCTCCGTCTACGTGAAAACCACATTCTAATAAGAGGTTTTATTCGCCATGCAAAGCAAATCTTCCTTGCGTATTTCGGCCCTGACCATTGCCTTGTTGAGTGCCGGCCTGGTGCAGGCGGCAGTTTCCCCGGACCAGGCCGCGCGGCTCAACGCCGACCTCACGCCCCTGGGCGGCGAGCGCGCCGGCAACGCCGACGGCAGCATCCCGGAATGGACCGGCGGCTATACCCAGGCGCCGGCGGGTTACCAGAGCGGCGACAAGCGCGCCGACCCGTTCGCCGCCGACAAGCCGCTGTTCTCGGTCAGCGCAAGCAATATGGCGCAGTACGCCGAGCAGTTGGCCGAGGGTACTCAGGCGCTGCTGAAGAAGTACCCGGACTACCGCCTGGATGTCTATCCGACCCGGCGTAGCGCCGCGGCGCCGCAGTGGGTGTACGACAACACCCTGCAGAACGCCACCCGCGCCACCCTCGAAGAGGCCACCGAGAAAGTCAGCGGCGCCTACGGCGGGATTCCCTTCCCGCTGCCGAAGAATGGCGCCGAGGTGCTGTGGAACTACCGGCTGTCCTGGCAGGGCGCCGACACCTTCTACGTGCCGTTCGACACCTGGCTGATGACCGCCGGCGGCAAGAAGCTGCAGGCCACCCGCGCACGCTTCTGGTACCAGCATCCCTACTACTTCAAGGAAGGCAACCTGGAGACCTATGGCGGCAAACACCTGATCGGCAAGCTGGCCACCGAGCAGCCGTCGTCCAAGGCCGGCGAAGGCCTGATGACCCACTGGGACATGGACCCGGACAAGCGCGCCGCCTGGCAGTACCTGGTCGGCCAGCGCCGGGTGCGCCGCGCGCCGAATATCGCCTATGACACCCCGGACTTCGTCACCTCCGGCGTCGGCTTCTTCGACGAGGCCTTCATGATCTTCGGCCCGACCGATCGCCATGACCTCAAGCTGGTCGGCAAGAAGGAACTGCTGGTGCCCTACAACAACAACCGCGCCGCGGCGGCGAGCAGCGACGAGTTGGTCAAGCCGGGCTTCCTCAATCCCGATCTGGTGCGCTGGGAGAAGCACCGAGTATGGGTGGTCGAGGCCACTCTCAAGGCCGGCAAGCGCCACGTGGTGCCCAAGCGCACCTACTACGTGGACGAGGACTCCTGGCAGGTGCTGTTGCTCGACGGTTACGACGCGCAGGGCAAGCTGGGCCGGCACAACTACTCGCTGACCCTGCTCGCCCCGGAAATGCCGGTGCTGACCGCCAACGTCATGTGGGGCAGCTACAACCTGGAGACCGGCGCCTACTTCCTCAACGCCGCGGCCAACGACCTGAAGGTGCAGTACCAGGCCTATCCGCGTCCGTCGGTGTCGTTCTTCACCCCTGACGCCATGGCCAGCGACAGCATGCGCTAAGGGGGTTGTCTGGCGCGTCGATGCCCAGGTATGGGCGCGCTAGGCAATTGCTGCCTGGGTAAGGGGCATGCCGTGAAGGCAGTCCAAGTGATGAAGGCCATGTCCCAATTGGTTGTTGCAATGGCTAACAGGCCAAAACACAGGGCCTGTAGGAGCCAGCTTGCTGGCGATGCTTTCCGCTGTGAGATGGATCGCCAGCAAGCTGGCTCCTACAAAGAGCTGCGACTCCATGCAACACGTAGCTGGTACAGAGTCGATTTTTAACGCCCCTATCTTTTCTTTTCAAGAAGCGGGGCAGCCCAGGTAGTTTTCAACAGTCTGATAACTCTTCTGCAGTGGTTGGAGCGGACATGATCGGTAATTTTTCCTTCACCCGGGCGCTGCCCCTGCTGTTCACGGCGCTGCTGTTGCCCGGTTGGGCGACGGCGCAGTCGGCGGCCGTTGCGCAGATTCCCTTGCTCGACCAGCCGGCGCTGCACAGCGCCAAGGCCCAGCGCTCGGTGCTGCTGGCGCTGACCCGCGCCGGCGAACGCCTGGTGGCGGTCGGCGAACGCGGCATCATTCTGCTCTCGGACGATTCCGGGGCTAGCTGGCGCCAGGCCCAGGTGCCGGCCAGCGTCAGCCTGACTTCGGTGCAGTTCGCCGATGCCGAACAGGGCTGGGCGGTGGGTCACCTCGGCGTCGTCCTGCACAGCGCGGACGGCGGCGAGACCTGGAACAAACAGTTGGACGGCGTGCAGGCCGCGCAGCTGGCGCTGCAGAGCGCCCAGCAAGGCGACGACGCCAAACTGCTCAAGGCCGCCGAATGGCTGGTCGCCGATGGCCCGGACAAACCCTTTCTCGACCTGTATTTCAGCGACATCCGGCACGGCTATATCGTCGGCGCCTACGGCCTGATCCTGCGCACCAGCGACGGCGGCGCCAGCTGGCAGGCGTGGATGCACCAAGTCGATAACCCCGAGGGCCTCAACCTGTACGCCATTCGTGCCCTCGGCGATCAGCTGTTTATTGCTGGCGAGCGCGGTTTGCTGCTGCGCTCCAGCGATGGCGGGCAGTCCTTCCAGGCGCTGGAGTCGCCCTACGAGGGCAGTTTCTTCGGCCTGTTGGCCAGTCGCAGCGGGGGCCTGCTGGCCTACGGCCTGCGCGGCAATGCCTGGTGGTCGAGCGACCGCGGCGACAGTTGGCGCCAACTGGACACCGGCGTGGAGTCGGCCCTGGCCGCCGGCCTCGAGCTGAACGACGGCCGCCTGCTGCTGGCCAGCCAGAGCGGCGAATTGCTGCTCAGCGGCGATGGCGGCGCGCATTTTGACCACCGACGCACCCGTGAGGGCGCGACTGTCGCCGCCGTCGCACAGGCGGCCGATGGCAGCCTGACCAGCGTCGGTCTGGGCGGCTTGTCCGCCCGCCAGGATATCCAGGCCGTGGCCCGCCCTTGAGCGTTAGGAGTCAACTGTGAAATACGAAAAACCGTCGAGCGCAATGCACAGCCTGATCGGCCGCCTGGAAGACTTCGACCGCGCTTCGGGCAACCGGGTGGAGCGGGCGATCTTCAACCACCGGCCCTGGGTGATCCTGCTGTGCCTGTTGGCCACCCTGGTGCTCGGCTGGCAGGCCGCGGGCATCGGCATCAACGCCAGCTACGAGAAGACCATCCCCAGCAAGCATCCCTTCGTGGTCAATTTCCTTGCCGAACGCAGCGAGCTGAGCGGCCTGGGCAACGCCCTGCGGATCGCCGTGACGGCGGAGCAGGGCGATATCTTTAGCGCCGACTACCTCGACACCCTGGCCAGGCTTAACGATGAGATCTACCTGCTGCCAGGCGTCGACAAACCCTATATGAAGTCGCTGTGGACGCCGACCACCCGTTGGACCGCGGTGACCGAGGACGGCCTGGACGGCGGCACTGTGATCCCCGGCAGCTACGACGGCTCCGCGGCCAGCCTGGACGAGGTGCGCACCAACGTCGCCCGTTCCGGCGAGATCGGCCAACTGGTGGCGGCCAACTTCAAGTCCAGCGTGATCTACGTGCCGCTGCTGGAGATCAACCCGGAGACCGGCAAGGCGCTGGACGCCGGCGAGTTCTCGCGGCGCCTGGAGGCGTTGCGCGACAAGTACCAGAGCGAGCAGGTGCGCATCCATATCACCGGCTTCAGCAAGCTGATCGGCGACCTGATCGAAGGGCTGCTGCAGGTCGCGCTGTTCTTCGTCGCCGCGGTGGCGGTGACCATCGCCGTGCTGTTCTGGTACACCCGCTGCGTGCGCAGCACCTTCGCCGTGGTGCTCTGCTCGCTGGTCGGCGTGCTCTGGCAGGTCGGCCTGCTCGCGGCCATGGGCTACGAGCTGGACCCCTATTCGATTCTGGTGCCGTTCCTGGTGTTCGCCATCGGCATGAGCCACGGCTCGCAGAAGATGAACGGCATCATGCAGGACATCGGTCGCGGCATGCTGCCCTGGGTCGCCGCCCGGCTGACCTTCCGCCGTCTGTTCCTCGCCGGCCTGACCGCGCTGATCAGCGATGCGGTGGGCTTCGCCGTGCTGATGGTGATCGAGATCCGGGTGATCCAGGACCTGGCGATCACCGCCAGCATCGGCGTCGCCGTGCTGATCCTGACCAATCTGGTGCTGCTGCCGGTGCTGCTCAGCTATATCGGCGTCAGCCCCAAGGCGGCGCAGCGCAGTTTGCAGGCTGAACAGGCCGACAGCGCCGGGCTGGCGCGGCATCCGTTATGGCGCCTGCTCGACCGTTTCACCACTCGCCGCTGGGCCGTCGCCGCCGTATTGCTCGGCCTGCTGTTGGCGCTGGTCGGCAAGGGCATCGGCAGCCAGTTGCAGATCGGCGACCTCGACCCCGGCGCCCCTGAGCTGCGCGCGGATTCGCGCTACAACCGCGACGTGGAGTTCATGAACGACAACTACGCCGCCAGCTCGGACATCTTCGTGGTGATGATCCGCACCCCGGAGGATCAGTGCACCCGCTATGCCACCCTGTCGGCGGTGGACCAGTTGGCCTGGCGCCTGGAGCAACTGCCGGGGGTGGAGTCGACCAACTCGATGGCGGCGCTGAGCAAGATCGCCACCGCTGGCTACAACGAGGGCAACTTCAAGTGGTACGAGCTGGTGCCCAACGACGGTGCCCTCGGTGCGGTCCAGACCCGCGCGCCGCGCGAGCTGTTCAACCAGGGCTGCTCGCTGCTGTCGCTGTACGTCTACCTCGCCGACCACAAGGCCGAAACCCTGAATAGGGTGGTGGCGACCAGCGAAGCCTTTATCGCCGAGCAACAGCTGCCGGAGGTCAAGTTCATGCTCGCCGCCGGCAGCGCCGGGATCGAGGCGGCGACCAATATCGTGGTCGAAAAGGCCATGCAGGAAATGCTCTATTGGGTCTACGGCGCGGTGATCCTGCTGTGCTGGGTAACCTTCCGCAGCTGGCGCGCGGTACTGGCGGCGATCCTGCCGCTGATCCTCACCTCGATCCTCACCGAGGCGCTGATGGTCGGCCTGGGCATGGGCGTCAAGGTCGCCACCCTGCCGGTGATCGCCCTCGGCGTGGGCATCGGCATCGACTACGCGCTCTATGTGCTGAGCGTGATCCTGGCGCGCATGCGTGCCGGCGATTCGCTGTCCGAGGCCTACTACCGCGCGCTGCTGTTCACCGGCAAGGTGGTGCTGCTGACCGGCGTCACCCTGGCCATCGCCGTGGCCACCTGGGCCTTCTCGCCGATCAAGTTCCAGGCCGATATGGGCATCCTGCTGGCCTTCATGTTCCTGATGAACATGCTCGGCGCGCTGATCCTGCTGCCGGCCCTGGCCTACTTTCTGTTGCCGCAGCGGGCCTTCGGCGCCAAGTCCGAAGCGCCTGCGCTGCCGCAGCCGAGCGGGGCGAGCTGAATGCGCGCCCTGCAGGGCGGTTGCCTGAGCCTGTGGCTGCTGGCCTCCTCGACGCTCTGGGCCGCGGCGCCGGCGCAGCAGTACCAGCAGCTGCGCAGCCAGGCGACCCTGCTGGCGGTCAACGCGCTGCTCTACTTCGACGCCGACCCGCGGCTGCAGCCCGATGCCAGGCACCTGACCAGCCTGCGCGAAGCACAGCAGCGCCTGGATGCCCTGGCCGTGGAGCTCGACCTGTCGGCGGACATGGGCGACTCGCTGGCCAGCCTGAATGCCTGGCTGGACGATTTGCAGGCCTTGCGCCGTGACGAGGCACCGCGATACCCGCAGCTGCTGATCGGCCTGCTCGACAGCCGGGCGCAACTGGATCGGCAGGCGGCCGCAACTTACCAGCAAGGGCAGGATCAGTTGTCGCCCGCCGCGCGCTTGCTCAATCGGCAAAGTCTCGATATCGCCAGCCTGCTGCTGCATGCCCAGGCGCGCAGCGCGCGGGTGCTCGGCGACCATTCGCTGGCTTTCGCCGAGGCCGAGTTTGTCGCTCGCGACCGGGCCATCGAACAGGGTTTCGCCGAGCTGATCAGTATCCTGCCGGAGCAGGCCGACAGGCTGCACAAGCAGCGCCTGGCCTACCGTTTCGTGCGCAAGCGCCTGCTCGATCGCGATCCGGGGAAGGTGATCGGCGGCCTGGAGCGCTACCTGGCCGGCATCGTCGTGGCGCTCGACGCGTTGGCGGCGCGCTAGGGCTTATCGACTGGCGGCAGACCGGCAGGTAGGGTGCGCCGTGAGCACCGATTGCCTAAGGGCAGGTCGAGGCATGGATAACCGGCCGCAGCGACTCTGGCGTTCTGGTGCGCGCAGCGCACCCTACGGGTTGTCGTCGGCGCTGGCGCCGTGCGCAGCATGGCCATTGTCGCTGCGCAAGGCGTCGGCGCGATGGCCGGCCGGGGCCTTGCGCGAACTGGCCGAAAACCTATTCGATCGGCTCGTAGGGCAGACCCACATAGTTCTCCGCGATGGTCCTGCGCCCGGCCTCGGAGCCGACGAAGTAGTCCAGCTCGGTCTGTTGCATGCGCTGGCTGAAGGCGTCGGTGTCGGGGAATCTGTGCAGCATCGAGGTCATCCACCAGGAGAAGCGCTCGGCCTTCCAGATGCGCCGCAGGCAGATTTCCGAGTACTTCTCCAGCAAGTCGCTGCGGCCCTCGCGGTAGACCTTGAGCAGGATGCGGTACAGCGTGCTGACGTCGCTGGCGGCCAGGTTGAGGCCCTTGGCGCCGGTCGGCGGGACTATGTGGGCGGCGTCGCCGAGCAGGAACAGGCGACCGTACTGCATGGGCTCGACCACGAAACTGCGCAGCGGGGCGATGCTCTTCTCGATCGACGGGCCGGTCACCAGGCGTGCGGCGACCTCGCTGGGCAGGCGGCTCTTCAGTTCGGCCCAGAAGCGCTCATCCGACCAGTCCTCGACCTTTTCCTCGGCACCGACCTGCACGTAATAGCGGGTGCGGGTCGGCGAACGCATGCTGCACAGGGCGAAGCCGCGCTCGTGGCTGGCGTAGATCAGCTCCTCGGCCACCGGCGGGGTGTCGGCGAGGATGCCCAGCCAGCCGAACGGATAGACCCGCTCGAACTCCTTGAGCACCCCGGCTGGGATGGACTGCCGAGCCACGCCATGGAAGCCGTCGCAGCCGGCGATGAAGTCGCAGTCCAGGCGCAGGCTCGCGCCGTTGTGCTCGAAGGTAACGTAGGGCTGTTCGCCCTGCAGGTCATGTGGTTGCACGTTGCTGGCGCTGTAGAAGGTCTTCGCCCCGCACTGCTCGCGGGCCTGCATCAGGTCGCGGGTGACCTCGGTCTGGCCATAGACCATCACCGTCTTGCCACCGGTGAGTTGCTTCAGGTCGATGCGTTCGCAGCGGCCATCGAAGGCCAGCTCGAAGCCGTCGTGGACCAGGCCCTCGCTATCCATGCGCGCGCCGACCCCGGCTTCGCGCAGCAGCTCGACCAGGCCCTGTTCCAGCACCCCGGCGCGGATGCGGCCGAGCACGTAGTCGGGGCTCTGGCGTTCGATGATCACATTGGCGATGCCGGCGTTATGCAGCAGCTGGCCGAGCAGCAGGCCCGAGGGGCCGGCGCCGATGATGGCGACTTGGGTTTTCATTGTTGTTGTCCTCGCTGAGATAGTCACGGGACAGTATTTTTGATGGTATGGAACGCCTGTTGAAGGCACTATCCAGTTGCTGTTATGGACTTTTCGAGGATTAAGGTATGCCTTCCAGTGCTCGCGGCGCTATTCCGGTGTTCAAGCTCTACGGCGAGACCGGGGTCTGGCCCACGCCGGACCTGATCCACTGCGAATCGATCGCCGAACGCAGCCGTCTGCATGATTGGGAGATCAAGCCCCATCGGCACAGCGACCTGGTCCAGCTGCTCTATGTGCAGGCTGGTTGTGCCGAGCTGGAGGTCGAGGGGGCGCTGCAGCGGGTCGAAGAAGCCTTCCTGCAGGTGGTGCCCGCGCTGAGTGTCCATGGCTTTCGCTTTTCCCGGGATATCCAGGGCCATGTGCTGAGCCTGGCGCTGCCCCTGGTCGAGCAACTGGAGACGGGCTTGCCGCTGGCCCCGCTTGCCGCTGCAAGCTGGCATGCCGTGGGGGACGAGAAGCCGCGGCTGGATGCCTTGTTCGAGTCGATTGCCCAGGAATACAGCCAGGTAGCCGTCGGCCGCGATCTGCTGTTGCAGTCGCTGATCAGTATTCTGTTGGTGTGGATTGGCCGGCGCTGCCTGGCGGCGCAGCAGCGTGAAGCCGCGCCGCTGGACAAGGGGCGTGTCCACCTGCAGCGGTTCACCCGCCTGCTGGAAGAGCACTACCGCGAGCACTGGCCTATCGAGCGCTACGCCGCGGACCTGGGACTCAGCGCCGCGCACCTGAATGCCCTGTGCCGCAGCCTGGCCGGGCTCTCGGCCCTGCAGGTGGTCAACCAGCGGGTGCTGCTGGAGGCCAAGCGCAATCTGGTGTACACCACCATGACCATCAATCAGGTGGCCGATAGCCTCGGCTTCTCCGAGCCGGCTTACTTCTCGCGCTTCTTCAAGCGTTCCACCGGTGTGGCCCCGCAGGCATTTCGCCAGCGCCGCTAAGCTCGCCGGCCTCGCCTGGCTCGGGCCGCAAGAAGCAGGTGCGCCTACCTTCTGCTCAGCAGCACCCCGGCTTCCATGTGGTGGGTGTAGGGGAACTGGTCGAACAGCGCGCAGCGCGTGACCCGGTGGGTGTCGCTGAGCTGGGCAATGTTGGCGGCCAGGGTCTCGGGGTTGCAGGAGATATAGAGGATGCGCTCGAAGCGTCGGGTCAGCTCGCAGGTGTCCGGGTCCATGCCGGCGCGCGGCGGGTCGACGAACACGCTGCCGAAGTCGTAGCTTTTCAGGTCGATGCCGGCCAGGCGGCGGAACGGCCGCACCTCGTTGAGTGCCTCGGTCAATTCTTCGGCGGACAGGCGCACCAGGCACACGTTGTCCACGCCGTTGTCGGCCAGATTGGCCAGGGCGGCGTTGACCGAGGATTTGCTGATCTCGGTGGCCAGCACCTTGCGCACCCGGGTGGCCAGCGGCAGGGTGAAATTGCCGTTGCCGCAGTACAGCTCCAGCAGGTCATCCTGGCGTTCGCCCAGTACCTCGTGGGCCCAGCCGAGCATCTTCTGGTTCACTTCGCCGTTGGGCTGGGTGAAGGCGCCTTCCGGTTGGCGATAGCTGAAGGTGCGGCCGGCCACCTGCAGCTGTTCCTCCACATAGTCCTTGCCGATGACGATGCGCTTGCCCTTGGAGCGGCCGATGAGGCTGACCTGCAGTTCGCCCGCGAGCTGCTCCGCCTCGGCGTGCCAGGCCGCGTCCAGCGGACGGTGATAGCACAGGGTGATCAGCGCATCGCCACTCAGGGTGGTGAGGAATTCGACCTGGAACAGCTTGAAAGAAAGCACCTCACTGGCCTGCCAGGCGGCTTTCAGGCGCGGCATCAGGGCATTGATCTGCGCGCTGGCGATGGGGAAGTCGTCGAAGAAGATCGGCGTGAACTTGTCGCCGGCTTCGAACATCGCGTAATGGCGCTTGCCGTCTTCGCGCCACAGGCGGAACTCGGCACGCAGGCGGTAGTGCTCGCGCGGCGATTCGAAGACTTCAGGCTCTGGAGCATCGAAGGGCGCCAGCAGCTCGACCAGGCGGGCTTTCTTTTCGGCGAGTTGGACGGCATAGCTGGCGGGATCGAACTGGGAACGGCTCATGGGAGACTCTATGAATAAGGCACTTGTAGGAGCGAACCATGATCGCGGGCATGGCCCGCTCCTACGGTAAATTGGTGGCGGTGTCAGGCGAACCAGCCCAGCTTGATCACGAACAACACCGACAACACCACCAGCGCCGGGTTGAGGTCGCGCCAGCGGCCGGCCAGCAGTTTGATCAGGGTCCAGGCGATGAAGCCGAAGGCGATGCCGTTGGCGATCGAGAAGGTCAGCGGCATGGCCAGGGCGGCGATCACCACCGGCGCGGCAACGGTGAGGTCGTCCCAGTCTATCTGCGCCAGGCTGCTCATCATCAGCACGGCGACGAACAGCAGCGCCGGCGCGGTGGCAAAGGCCGGCACGGCACCGGCCAGCGGGGCGAAGAACAGGCTGAGCAGGAACAGCAGGGCGACCACGCAGGCGGTCAGGCCGGTGCGCCCGCCGGCGGCGATGCCGGCGGCGGATTCGATGTAGCTGGTGGTGGTCGAGGTGCCCAGGGCGGCACCGGCCATGGTCGCCGTGCTGTCGGCCATCAGCGCACGACCGAGGCGCGGCATCTTGCCGTCCTGGTCCAGCAGGTCGGCCTTCTGCGCGACGCCGACCAGGGTGCCGGAAGTATCGAACAGGTCGACGAAGAGGAAGGCGAAGATCACGCTGAGCAGGCCGATGTCCAGGGCGCCCATGATGTCCAGTTGCAGCAGGGTCGGCAGCAGCGAGGGCGGCATCGACACCACGCCGCTGAGCTGCGACAGGCCGAGCAGGATCGACAGGCCGGTGACCAGCAGGATGCCGATCATCACCGCACCCGTGACCTTGCGGTAGGCCAGGGCGGCAATCACGAAGAAGCCCAGGCAGGCCAGCAGCACGCCGCCCTGGCTCATGTCGCCGAGGGTCACCAGGGTGGCCGGATGGTCGACCACGATGCCGGCGTTCTTCAGCGCGATGATCGCCAGGAACAGGCCGATGCCGGCGGCGATACCGGCGCGCAGGGCCATGGGGATGCTGTTGATGATCCACTCGCGGATCCTGAAGATCGACAGGGCGAAGAAGATCACCCCGGAGAGGAACACCGCGCCTAGCGCCACCTGCCAGGTGTGGCCCATGGTCAGGACCACGGTGTAGGTGAAGAAGGCATTGAGGCCCATGCCCGGCGCCAGGGCGATCGGGTAGTTGGCCAGCAGGCCCATGATCGCCGAGCCGATGGCCGCGGCCAGGCAGGTGGCGACGAATACCGCGCCCTTGTCCATGCCGGTCTCGGCGAGCATGTTGGGATTGACGAAGAGGATGTAGGCCATGGTCAGGAAGGTGGTGAGTCCGGCCAGGATCTCGGTGCGTGCCGTGGTGTGATGCGCTTTGAGGTGGAAGATTCGTTCCAGCATGCAGGACTCCCTGTGGCGTAATGAGGTTGTGAAAAACTATCTGTCACGCCTTCAATGTGCAGACCGAAAGCAAAGCACATGTGCACGATTTTGCTGGCGATCTGGAAAAAGGCGCGCATCATAACAGCTCGTCCGCAAGCGGTGCAGGCATGGCTCTGCGGGCGTTTTTCGTTGTGTGTTTCGAGGAGGCAAACATGACTTCACGTGCCCTTGTCACCATTGCCGATGGCGTCGAAGACATCGAATGCGTGACCCTGATCGACGTGCTGCGGCGCGCCGAGGTCGAGGTGGTGGTCGCCAGCATCGAAGGTCGGCGTATGGTCACCTGCGCCCGCGGCAGCCGCTTGACCGCCGATACCATGCTGGTCGACGTGCTGGCCCAGGAGTTCGACCTGATCGTCCTGCCCGGCGGCATGCCCGGCGCGCAACGTTTGGCCGAGCATGAGCCGCTGGCCGAACGGGTGCGCCGACAGGCCAAGGCCGGCAAGTTGTTTGCCGCGATCTGCGCGGCGCCAGCGGTGGCCTTGCAGGCGTTCGGCGTGCTGCAGCAGCGGCGCATGACCTGCTACCCGAGCTTCAGCGAGCGCCTCAGCGGTTGCACCTTCGTCGACCAGCCGGTGGTGGTCGACGGTAACTGCATCACCAGCCAGGGCCCGGGCACCGCGCTCGAGTTCGCCCTGACCCTGGTCGAACTGCTGCGCGGCAAGGGTACGCGCAAGCAGGTGGCCGAGGCGATGCTGGTGCATTGACGCGGGTCTCGGTCGGCACCCGCGCGTCGGGCTTACTCGCGCAGCAGTTCGCCGCCTTCCAGCCGCTGGCGGACCGTGCGCCAGACCCGGCTATGATTCAGCTCAACTAACTGGCGCAGCGCCTTGGCTTTCCCCGCGCGGTTCGCTCAGCTGATCGCGCTTTGCCAGTTCCGGGAACAGTTTGATCCAGGCGCCGGTGACCAGCAGGGCGCCGACCCCGCCGATCAGCACCGCCGGCACGGTGCCGAACCAGGCGGCGCTGACCCCGGCACGGAACTCGCCGAGCTGGTTCGAGGCGCCGATGAACAGGCCGTTCACCGCGCCGACCCGGCCGCGCATTTCGTCCGGTGTCTGCAGCTGCACGAAGGCGCCGCGGATGACCATGCTGACCATGTCCGCCGCACCCAGCAGCACCAGGGTCGCCAGGCTGAACCAGAGCGAGGTGGACAGGCCGAAGCCGATGGTCGCCACGCCGAAGATCGCCACCGAGGTGAAGATCACCGGGCCGACCCGGCGTTCGATGGGGAAGTACGCCAGCCACAGCGACATCAGCAACGCGCCCACCGCCGGCGCCGAGCGCAGCAAGCCGAGGCCCCAGGGGCCGGTGAGCAGGATGTCCTTGGCGAATACCGGCAGCAGCGCGGTGGCGCCGCCGAGCAACACCGCGAACATGTCCATGGAGATCGCGCCGAACACTGCGGGGCGGCTGCGGATAAAGCGAAAGCCGGCCAGCAGCGACTCCAGCGAAGCCTTCTGTTTCAGCGGCAGCTGGCGCGCCGGCAGGCTCAGCATCAGGCTCAGGGCGCCGATATACAGCAGCGCGGCGGGACCATAGACCCAGCCCGCATCCAGCGCAAAGAGCAGGCCGCCGAGCGCCGGCGCGACTATGGTCGCGGTCTGCATCGCCGAGGCGGAGGCGGCCACGGCGGCGGGAAACAGGCCAGGCGGCACTATGTTGGGCAGCAGCGCCTGGGTGGTGGGCATCTCGAAGGCGCGGGCGCTGCCGAGCAGGAAGGCGATCAGGAAGATCATCTCGCGGCTGAGGCTGTCCAGCGTAGTGCCGATCAGCAGGGCCAGGGCGACCAGGCCCTGGCCGCCCTGGCACAGCGCGGCGACCTTGCGCCGGTCGAAGCGGTCCGCCACATGGCCGGTGAGCAGGATGAACAGGATCCGCGGGAGAAACTCGACCAGGCCGACCAGGCCCAGGTCGAGCACGTTGCCGGTCAGCGTGTACAGCTGCCAGCCAATGGCCACGGTGAGCATCTGGAAGCCGCTGGCGGTGCCGACCCGGGCCAGCCAGAAGGCGATGAAGGGGCGCTGGTGACGCAGGAGCAGCTTGGCGTGGACGCTCATGAGTTATTTAGATAGCTAGCTACTGAAGGTGCGCCAGCCTAGCATGGCTGGCGGCCCGCACAAGTCTGCGGCGCGACAAATAACCACAGCGGCAAGCGCCGGAGGAGGCGCTACTCTCTAACCAATACTTGATCCAGATCAAAACCCGCATTGGGTTTTCCTGTAGCGGTCTTGGCCGCTGCGCCGCATCACCCCGGCAATAACAAGAACAATTGCACCTTTTTGCGTTTGCGCTTCCCTATCAACAGGTGCGTGATCGGTAGGCGTGTGCACAGGGCTGTGCTCCGAATAACCTGAGTGAGGATGCTGCATGTTCGGCATAGAGGCGCTCGACCTGGCGCGAATCCAGTTCGGTTTCACCATTTCCTTCCACATCATCTTCCCGGCCATCACCATCGGCCTGGCCAGCTACCTGGCGGTCCTGGAAGGCTTGTGGCTGAACACCCGGCAGGAGGTGTACCGCGATCTGTACCACTTCTGGGCGAAGATCTTCGCGGTCAACTTCGGCATGGGCGTGGTCTCTGGCCTGGTCATGGCCTATCAGTTCGGCACCAACTGGAGCGCCTTCTCGGATTTTGCCGGGGCGGTCACCGGGCCGCTGCTGACCTATGAGGTGCTCACCGCCTTCTTCCTCGAGGCGGGTTTTCTCGGCGTCATGCTATTCGGCTGGCAGCGCGTCGGTCCCGGCCTGCACTTCTTCGCCACCCTGATGGTGGCCATCGGCACCCTGATTTCGACCTTCTGGATCCTCGCCTCCAACAGCTGGATGCACACTCCCCAGGGCTTCGAGATCATCGACGGGCGGGTGATTCCGGTCGACTGGTTCGCCGTGGTGTTCAATCCATCGTTCCCCTATCGCCTGGCGCATATGGCCACCGCCGCCTTCCTCGCCACGGCGTTCTTCGTCGGCGCCGCGGCGGCCTGGCACCTGCTGCGCGACCGCGACAACCCGGCGCTGCGCAAGATGCTCTCGATGGCCATGTGGATGGCCCTGCTGGTTGCGCCTATCCAGGCCATGATCGGCGACCTGCACGGCCTCAATACCCTGAAATACCAGCCGGCGAAGATCGCCGCGATCGAGGGCCACTGGCAGAACCACGGTGACGAGCCGACCCCGCTGACCCTGTTCGGCTGGCCGGACATGCAGCGCGAAGAAACCCGCTTCAAACTGGAGATTCCGGCGCTCGGCAGCCTGATTTTGACCCACAGCCTGGACCAGCAGGTGCCGGCGCTCAAGGAGTTTGCCAAGGAGGACCGGCCCAATGCGACCATCGTGTTCTGGACCTTCCGGGTCATGGTCGGCCTCGGCGTGCTGATGATCCTCACCGGTCTCTGGGGCCTGTGGCTGCGCGCGCGCGGTCGCCTCTACCAATCGCGGGCGTTCCTGCACCTGGCGGTGTGGATGGGACCTTCGGGCATCATCGCCATGCTCGCCGGCTGGTACACCACCGAGATCGGTCGCCAGCCGTGGGTCATCCAGGGTCTGATGCGCACCGCCGATGCGTCCTCGGGGCACAGCTTCGCGCAGATGAGCCTGACCCTGGCGCTGTTCGTGGTGGTGTATTTCGCCCTGTTCGGTGCCGGGCTCGGCTACATGATGCGGCTGGTGCGCAAGGGGCCGGTCACCGATGAAGGCAAGCAAGCCACCGAGGGCGGGCCCGGACGCCAGCGCACGCCGTCGCGTCCGTTGTCCGCCGCGGATGAAGAGCCGGACGACAGCGACACCCCGAGTGGAAGGAGTTGAATATGGGCATCGATCTTTCGTTGATCTGGGCCGCGATCATCGCCTTCGGCGTGATGATGTACGTGGTGATGGACGGTTTCGATTTAGGGATAGGCATCCTCTTCCCCTTCGTCAAGCGCAAGGGCGAGCGCGATGTGATGATGAACACCGTGGCGCCGGTCTGGGACGGCAACGAGACCTGGCTGGTGCTCGGCGGCGCCGCGTTGTTCGGCGCCTTTCCGCTGGCCTATGCGGTGGTCTTGAGCGCGCTCTACCTGCCGCTGATCCTGATGCTGCTGGGGCTGATCTTCCGCGGCGTGGCCTTCGAGTTCCGCTTCAAGGCCAAGGCGGATAAACGCCACCTGTGGGACAAGGCCTTTATCGGCGGCTCGCTGACCGCGACCTTCTTCCAGGGCGTGGCCCTGGGCGCCTATATCGATGGCTTCGCGGTGGTGGAGCGGGTCTATGTCGGCGGCGCCTTCGCCTGGCTGACGCCGTTTTCGCTGTTCTGCGGGTTGGCGCTGATCGTCGCCTACGCCTTGCTCGGCTGCACCTGGCTGATCATGAAGACCGAGGGTCGCCTGCAGCAGCAGATGCACGACCTGGCGCGGCCACTGGTGTTCGTTGTGCTGGCGGTGACCGGCATCGTCAGCCTGTGGACGCCGCTGGCCCATGCCGAGATCGCCGCGCGCTGGTTCAGCCTGCCCAACCTGTTCTGGTTCCTTCCGGTGCCGCTGCTGGTGCTGCTGTGCACCTGGGCACTGCTGCGCGCGGTGGCCAGCAACGCCCACTATTCGCCGTTCCTGCTGACCCTGGCGCTGATCTTTCTCGGCTACAGCGGCCTGGGCATCAGCCTGTGGCCGTATATCATCCCGCCGTCGATCAGCATCTGGGAGGCCGCTGCGCCGCCGCAGAGCCAGGGTTTCATGCTGGTCGGCGCGCTGTTCATCATCCCCTTCATCCTGGGGTACACCGCCTGGAGCTACTACGTGTTCCGCGGCAAGGTGACCGAGGAAGACGGCTATCATTGAGGTGCCCGCCATGCCGGAGCAACAGGAGAAGAAACCGCTGTGGCAGCGTCTCGGCTGGCTGCTGCTGATCTGGTCCGCCAGCGTGCTGGCCCTGGGGCTGGTGGCCGGGTTGTTGCGCCTGTTCATGCAGGCGGCGGGGATGGGCACGCCCTAAGGCTATGTACCCGTTGGATGTTGCTGGGGTCGATAGGTAGGGTGCGCCGTGCGCACCAATGCAGCCCGTAAGCTCTTGGTGCGCACGGTGCACCCTACGGGCCGCCTATTTAATTGCTTTAAGCACCACGAACTTGGGTGTGGCCGCGACCTGCTCGACGCCGCGGAACAGCCGTTTGAGTTTGGCGTGGTAGCCCAGGTGGCGGTTGCCGACTATCCATAGCTCGCCGCCGGTGACCAGGGCGGCGCGGGCCTGCTGGAACATGCGCCAGGCGAGGAAGTCGCCGACCACCTGCTGCTGGTGGAACGGCGGATTGCACAGCACCAGGTCCAGCGAGTCGGCTGGTTGCTCGGCCAGGCCGTCGCCGGCGCGGATCTCCACCGGGCGCTCGCCCAGGGCCGCGCGCCAGTTCTCCAGCGCGGATTGCACCGCCATATAGGATTCGTCGACCAAGGTCAGCTCCGCTTGCGGGCTGCCCAGCGCATAGGCGATCCCCAGCACGCCATTGCCGCAGCCGAGATCCGCTACGCGCATGCGGCTGAGGTGCTTGGGCAGATGCGGCAAGAGGGCGCGGGTGCCGATGTCGAGGTCTTCGCGGCAAAACACATTGGCATGGTTCAACAGTTCGAGGGCCGGTTTGTCCAGGCGGTAGCGCGTGGGGTAGGGCGATACCGGCGCTGGTTTGTCTTCGGGCGTGGCCAGCAGCAGGCGCGCTTTCTTCACCGCCAGCGAGGCCTGCACCGGGCCGATGTAGCGCTCCAGCAGGTCGCCGGCCGCGCGAGGCAGGTGCTTGACCATGCCGGCGGCGATGACCTGGGCGTCGGCGGCCAACTGGCCATGCAGGCGGATCAGCTGTTCTTCCAGCAGCGCCAGGGTCTTGGGTATGCGGATCAGCACCCGGTCGAACGGACCCTGGGCCGTTGCACTGGCCGGCACGAAACTGACCGCGTCTGCCGGCAAGTGATTGCGCGCCAGGTTGGCCTGCAAACCCAGGAAACCCAGGTGCGAGTCGCCGCTGCTGGTGACCTGGGCATGGCCGGCCAGATTGGCCGCCAGGGCACCGAAGCTGTCGTTGAGTACCAGCACGCGCGCAGCCGCGGGCAAGCCCTGCGCATGCAGGTGGTTGAGCAAGTACTCGTCGGCGGCATCGAAGGCCTGCAGGGGTTCGGCCTGCTGTTCGGGCTGGCGGATCAGGTCGAGTCGGGAAAAGGGCGTAACGAATATAGGCATATAGACTGCTGGTGTTTGTTGAGGGCGCTTTGCGCGACACTGTGACAGGCCGTTGAAAAACTACTGCGTTCGGCTATGCCGCGTTGAAGTTAGCCTCGGACTGCTCATGTACAACTCGTACACTCCGCGTCCTCGGCTAACTTCGCCCTGCCTAGCCTTCGCTCGCTACGTTTTTTAACGGCCTGCCAGATCTTCGGCGCAGCAGAGGGAGTGAAGTATGACCGCCAGCGAAGACAAGTTCACCCGGCAGATCTTGAGTGACGTGCATGTGTGGTCGCCGAGCCTGTTCAGCCTGCGTTGTTCGCGGGACTCCGGGTTTCGCTTCCGCGCCGGACAGTTCGCCCGCCTCGGCGTGCAGAAGGCCGACGGCACTGTGGTCTGGCGTGCCTATTCGATGGTGTCGGCGCCGCATGACGAGTTTCTCGAATTTTTCTCCATCGTCGTGCCCGGCGGCGAGTTCACCTCCGAGCTGAGCCGACTCAAGGCCGGCGACAGCTTGCTGGTAGACAAGCAGGCCTTCGGATTTCTCACGCTCGAGCGTTTCATCGATGGCCGCGATCTCTGGCTGCTGGCCAGCGGCACCGGCCTGGCGCCCTTTCTGTCGATCCTCCAGGACTTCGAGGTCTGGCAGCGGTTCCAGCGCATCGTCCTGGTCTACAGTGCGCGCACCGCCGGCGAACTGGCCTATCAGCCGATGATTCACGGCCTCAAAGACCTCGAGCACCTGGCCGAGTATGCCGACAAGCTGACCTATCTGCCGCTGGTGACCCGCGAACAGGCGCCGGGCTGTCTGCACGGGCGCATCACCACGCTGCTGACCAGCGGCGAACTGGAGCGCGCCGCCGGCCTGAGCCTGAAGCCCGAGCACTCGCGGCTGATGCTCTGTGGCAATCCGCAGATGATCGACGACACGCGAAAATTGCTGAAACAGCGCGACCTGCAACTGAGCCTGACCCGTCGGCCGGGTCAGGTGGCGGTCGAGAACTATTGGTGATTGCGGCGAGTGACACCCTGCGGATTGCGGGTGGCACCAGCCTGGGCGCTGTTCCGCTCTATTCCTTGCTTTGCTGGGCCTTGAGCAGGTCGCGAATTTCCGTCAGCAAGGTTTCTTCCGGGCTCGGCGCCGGCGGCAGGGTAGGGGCTACGGCTTCCTCGCGCTTGAGCTTGTTGATCACCTTGACGGCCATGAAGATGGCGAAGGCAACGATCAGGAAGTCCAGCAGGGTCTGGATAAACTTGCCGTAGCTGAGGATCACTGCCGGCAGGTCGCCCTCGGCAGCCTTGAGGGTAATCGCCAGGTCGGTGAAATCGACGCCGCCGATCAGCAGGCCGATAGGCGGCATGATCACGTCGCCGACGAAGGACGAGACAATCTTGCCGAAGGCCGCACCGATGATGATGCCCACGGCCATGTCGACCACATTGCCCTTGACGGCGAAGGCCTTGAATTCGCTGACGATGCTCATGTGTAACTCCCTGATTTAGATGATGTGCAGAGTGTAATGCAGCGCGCGGCAGTTGCCAGGCGCGCGCTCCGAAGTTGTGCCGGTTCAGTAGGGAAAGCGAAGCTCGGGCAGCGTCTCGAAGCCTGCTTTGGCGAACAGATAACCCTGGAACAACTCCACGCCCATGTCGCGCAGCGCATCGAGTTCGCCTGTGCTTTCAATGCCCTCGGCGATCACGCTGACCTGCCAGTTCGCCAGTAGTCTAGGATTTCGGTGTGAAGCAACCAGCTGAGCTAGTCTGATAGATACATTTGGAGGGTGCCGCCATGCCATTGCAATATCATCCACTCAGCCGTGAGTTTCCGCAGTTTGAAGCACAAATGCGCACCTTGTTGCAGGTTGATGGCCATTTCGCCCGCTTGGTCGAGGAATACGATCAGTTGGATAAACGCATCTATGCCGTGATGGATGGCCGGGTGGCGATGGACGAGTTGCAACTGCAGGGCCTGAAGATGCAACGGGTCACCCTCAAGGACGAAATCGAGACCCTGCTGCGCAACGGTGCGGTCGGTTGATCCGGGTCAAGGGGCGCGCCGCTGCAGGGGAATATGCTGTGCACAGTCATTCCCTGGAGTATCAGCATGCATATCGACCATCATCCCCTGGTTCATGATTTCCCCGAGCAGCGTGCCGAGTTGCACGATTTGCGTCAGACCGACCCGGACTTCGCCCGTCTGGCCGATGAATACGAGGCGCTGGATAAGCGCATTTGCCGCGTCGAAGATGGCGTCGAGCTATTGGCCGACGACGCCTTGGCTTTATTGAAGCGCGAGCGCGTTGACCTCAAGGACCAGGTGGCCAAGCGCCTCGCACCGCCTGCCGCTCAGTGCTGCGGTTGCTGCAAGGGCTGAGAGCGCGCCTTGTTTCGCTCGCCCGACGGAGCTCTTGCGACGGCGCTCGATATGTTCCCAACCTCTGATCCGGCTCCCGATAGACGGCCGGGAAAGGCTATGATGCGGGCTTTCGTTCAGGGAGTCCGCCCATGGCCAAGGCCAAGCGCATGTATGGCTGCACCGAGTGTGGCGCCACCTTTCCCAAGTGGGCCGGGCAATGCGGCGAATGCGGCAGCTGGAACACCCTGACCGAAACCATGATCGAAGCCCATGCGGTTGCACCCAGCGGACGCAGTGGCTGGACGGGGCAGCAGGCACAGCTGAAAACCCTGGCAGAGGTCAGTGTCGAGGAGATGCCGCGATTTTCCACCGCCTCCGGTGAACTGGACCGGGTGCTCGGTGGCGGTCTGGTCGACGGCTCGGTGGTGCTGATCGGCGGCGATCCGGGGATCGGCAAGTCGACCATCCTGCTGCAGACCCTGTGCAATATCGCCACGCGCTTTCCCGCCCTCTATGTCACCGGCGAGGAATCCCAGCAGCAGGTGGCCATGCGCGCCCGTCGCCTGGGCCTGCCGGAAGACAAGCTCAAGGTCATGACCGAAACCTGCATCGAAAGCATCATCGCCACCGCGCGCCTGGAAAAGCCCAAGGTGATGGTGATCGACTCGATCCAGACCATTTTCACCGAGCAATTGCAGTCGGCTCCCGGCGGCGTGTCCCAGGTGCGCGAGAGTGCGGCCCTGCTGGTGCGTTATGCCAAGCAGAGCGGCACGGCGATCTTCCTGGTCGGCCACGTCACCAAGGATGGTTCGCTGGCCGGCCCGCGGGTGCTCGAGCATATGGTCGATACGGTGCTGTATTTCGAGGGCGAGTCCGATGGCCGCCTGCGCCTGCTGCGCGCGGTGAAGAACCGCTTCGGCGCGATCAACGAGCTGGGCGTGTTCGGCATGACCGACAAGGGCCTCAAGGAAGTCACCAACCCGTCAGCAATCTTCCTCACCCGCGCCCAGGAAGAAGTGCCGGGCAGCGTGGTGATGGCCACCTGGGAAGGCACCCGGCCGATGCTGGTGGAGGTGCAGGCGCTGGTCGACACCAGTCATATGGCCAACCCACGCCGCGTCACCCTGGGCCTGGATCAGAACCGTCTGGCCATGCTCCTGGCCGTGCTGCACCGCCACGGCGGCATCCCCACCCATGACCAGGACGTGTTCCTCAACGTGGTCGGCGGGGTCAAGGTATTGGAAACCGCCTCCGACCTGGCGCTGATGGCGGCGGTGATCTCCAGCCTGCGCAACAGGCCGCTGGCCCATGACTTGCTGGTGTTCGGCGAGGTTGGTCTGTCCGGCGAGGTGCGCCCGGTACCAAGCGGTCAGGAGCGCCTGAAGGAAGCCGCCAAGCATGGTTTCAAACGCGCCATCGTGCCCAAGGGCAACGCCCCCAAGGAAGCGCCGGCAGGCTTGCAGGTGATTGCGGTAACTCGCCTGGAGCAGGCGCTCGATGCGCTATTCGACTAGAACTGCGTAGGAAGGGCAGTCAGTCGCCTTCGCCCAGCGCTGCCAGTTCGCGCTCCAGCAGGGTTTCATCGCCGAGGTTGAGCTCCACCAGGCGCCGCAGGTGGCTGATCGAGTCGAGGTCGATATGCCGGCAGACGAAGCCGAGCAGCTCGCCATGGGTGCGCGTCAGGACCACTTCCATCTGCACGCAGGCGTCCTCGGCGAGCTGGATGCTGACGTTGAAGGGGTGATTGGGGTCGCCATTCCACTGCGGCGGACGTTTGACCAGCAGCCCCTTGAGCGATACGTCATGCAGCTCGACAGTCCAGCGCCGCTCACCCTGAATGATCTCGGTGGGGGCATCGAAAGCGATGCGCTGAAAGCGTCTACGCTCGTTGCTCGTGTCGCTCATGCAAAAACTCCTGTGCGGTTTTGTCCACTATAGCCAAGGCTGCTACGGCGGGCTTGGCTTTATGCGGCGCATCCGGTGCATAAGGCCCAATGCCTGGCCGGGAGGTCAGGGTGATTATCAATCGCCAGCAGCCAGGCGCTTGTTGCTGCGCCAGTAAAAAGCCCGCCAAGTGGCGGGCTTCTGCGTTCTGCGGTTGCAGCTTAGTTGCCGTAGACCGGGAACTTGGCGCAGAGCGCCTTGACCTGCTCGCGGATGCGCGCTTCGACCGATTCGTCGCCCAGGTTGGCGAGGATCTCGCACATCCAGCCGGCCAGTTGACGGCACTCGTCTTCCTTGAAGCCGCGGGTGGTCACGGCCGGGGTGCCGATGCGCAGGCCCGAGGTGACGAAGGGCGAGCGCGGATCGTTGGGCACGCTGTTCTTGTTCACGGTGATGAAGGCGCGACCCAGGGCGGCGTCGGCGTCTTTACCGGTGATGTCCTGCTTGATCAGGCTGAGCAGAAACAGGTGGTTCTCGGTACCGCCGGACACCACGTCATAGCCGTTGTCGATAAACACGCCGGCCATGATCTGGGCGTTCTTCACCACCTGCTGCTGGTAGGCCTTGAACTCGGGCTGCAGGGCTTCCTTGAAGCACACCGCCTTGGCCGCGATCACATGCTCCAGCGGGCCGCCTTGGCCGCCCGGGAACACCGCGGAGTTGAACTTCTTCTCCAGCGCTTCGTTGGCACGCGCCAGGATCAGGCCGCCGCGCGGGCCGCGCAGGGTCTTGTGGGTGGTGGTAGTGACCACGTCGGCGAACGGCACCGGGTTGGGGTACACGCCAGCGGCGACCAAGCCGGCCACGTGGGCCATATCCACAAAGAGATAGGCACCAACCTTGTCGGCGATGGCGCGGAAGCGCGGGAAATCCAGAACCTGGGAGTAGGCGCTGAAGCCGGCGATGATCATCTTCGGCTTGTGCTCTACGGCCAGGCGCTCGACTTCGTCGTAGTCGATCAGGCCGTTGCCGTCGATGCCGTACTGCACGGCGTGGTAGATCTTGCCGGAGAAGCTGACGCTGGCACCGTGGGTCAGGTGGCCGCCATGCGCCAGGCTCATGCCCAGCACGGTGTCGCCCGGGTTGAGCAGGGCCATGTACACGGCGGCGTTGGCCTGGCTGCCGGAGTGCGGCTGGACGTTGGCGTAATCGGCACCGAACAGCTGCTTGGCGCGGTCGATGGCCAACTGCTCGACCACATCGACGTATTCGCAGCCGCCGTAGTAGCGCTTGCCCGGATAGCCTTCGGCGTACTTGTTGGTCAGTACGCTGCCCTGGGCTTCCATCACCGCTGGGCTGGTGTAGTTTTCCGAGGCGATCAGCTCGATATGTTCTTCCTGGCGCTGGGCTTCTTGCTCCATCGCGGTAAACAGTTCGGCGTCAAAACGAGCAAGATTCAAATCACGGCTGAACATGGCAAATCCCCTGAGAAAATCAGCTGGGCGGTAGAAAGAGGGGGCGAATTCTACCCCATCTCGGCTAAGCAGGGGTATGCAGCGCAGTCATGTGGCGGACAAGTGGGGTTCATGCACAAGGCAGCTTGCAGTTTCGTAGCCCAGACAAGCACCAGGGCAATCCGCGAGCTTTTGCCGCCAGCAACTGCATCCCCGGATTGCATTCGGGCTTCGGAACTGCGACCCATTATCTCGAACAATCCGCACTCCGTAGGGAGTCACTCGCCGCAGGCAGTGCACCTTGGTTTGAACGCGCCTTGCCGTGAACGCCTGGAGACGGCCTCGCTACGGCGCTCGATTGTTTCTCAAGCGCCGAGTGGAATCGGGACGCGCACGGTGTCCGGGGATTCATCCGGCATGCCGCACATCTCGTCATGCACCACAGCATGCACCAGATGGAACGGCAGCTTGGGCAACTCGTGCAACAGCTCGCGCGCATGCTCGACCGAGCGCAGGTGCAAGGTCTGTCCGCTTTTGTCATTGAGCGAGTGAGCGCGACCGTCCATGTGCGCTTCGAGCACGTAGATGCCGCCTTCAATGGAAATCAGATTGAGTTCGTCGATATGCCCGGCACGGGCATGAACAGATAGATCATGCAGGTTCATATGGATACCTCGCTGCCAGCAAGCTGTGCAAGAACCGCTATACCTACAATCCTTCTACAAGACCAGAAAAACACAAGGCACAAAGCAAGCCGCCCGTCCGTTTTGCAACGGCCGGGCGGCGGGTCAGGCGCAGGCTGGATCAGAGGCTGTGAAAATATCGAGCGCCATCGCGAGGCCGCCTCCAGGCGTTCGCGGCAAGGCGCGCTATGTGAAAAGTGGGGGAGTTTAGTGAGCTAAATGACCTCACTTTTCACATAGCGCAACACCACAGCGGATGTTTGGAGAGGGCCGCAGTAGGCGAGAGTTTTTTCACAACCTCTCAGTCCGCCTGGTATTTGGTCAGCTTATCCAGATAACCCATGGCGAAAGCCGAGCCGACGAAGGTCAGGTGAATGATCACGTACCACTTGAGGTGTGCGACCTCATAGTTCTTGGCATCCATGAACACCTTGAGCAGGTGAATCGAGGAAATCGCCACTATCGAGGCCGCCACCTTCATCTTCAGCGAGCCGGAATCCATCTTGCCCAGCCAGCTGAGTTTTTCGGTGCCCTCGTTGATGTTCAACTGCGACACGAAGTTCTCATAGCCCGACAGCATCACCATCACCAGCAAACCGCCGACCAGAGCCATGTCGATCAACGACAACAGGCGCAGGATCAGATCCGCTTCGCTCAGGGCGAAGATATCCGGCAGGATGTGATAGACCTCTTGAAAGAACTTGATCGACAGCGCCAGCACCGCCAACGATAGCCCGAAGTAAATTGGCGCCAGCAACCAGCGCGAGGCGTACATCGTGTTCTCGATAAAGCGTTCCATGGGGTCTCGCAAGTGGCCAATAAAGCTGCCGGCGAGTATACCCAGCGTATCTCTTCAGACAAAGGGCGGGGCAGACAAAGGTGCAAGCAGGAACCACGCCGTTGCGCTTATCCCCAGCAACTGTGGATAACCTTGTGGACAGGCTCGGGATTAACGCCGTCAGGCCAGCGGTGACTGGCCTTTCTGCAGGCTGCTCAAAAGACGATCAGGCCGTGCTCAGCTATCCGGCTGGAATTGGTAATAGCCCTGGCGGCCGTAACGGTCGCCATTCAAACGACGCAACTCGGCCTGGATGTGCAGACGCCAGATCGGCAGCTCGGTGCATTCGTCGTAACCCTGAACCAGCAGGCTTTCGGCAATCCCTGCGAGCACCCCTTCGGCCACGACAGGCCCGCAAAATGGGCCTTGCGCCTTGATGGCAGAGGGTTGGGCGCCGGACAGGCCGGCGGCGCAGATCAATGTCCAGAGGCCCTTGTCGCCAGCCAGTGGCAATACCACGCACTCGATACGGGTCATCAGACCCAGACATTGACGGGTGAGACAGAGGCTGCGCGGCATGGCGGCGACCCTCATGTGATCAGGTCTTCAGCCTACACCCGCACAGGCGGCGCAGGGAAGCCGCCAGTCAGCGGGCTCATCTGTGGATAACTGTGTGGATGAAATCCTCCGGCATCTGCCTGCAGGGCCGCGCCGAAGCCTCGCCCAAGCCGCCGGTTGCGCCCGCCAGCGGCCTGGCAGCAGGTGGAGGGCAGGGACAGCAGATAGGTAAATTTCGAGCGCAACGCCGCAGCGGACAATATGCACTTGCGCAGGCAACCGTGGAAGGGGCTTCAGCCGCGATGCTTTCAGCATCTTCAAGGCCAGTCGCGGCTAAAGCCCCTTCCACAAAGCGGGCCAATACCCACCGCTAAAACGCAGCGCCGCTGGCGTTTTTTCACAGATTCTCAGGCGGCCGGCTTCTTCGCGCGCGGTTTTTTCTCCTTGGGCAGCGCCACCAGCACTTCGGCCTTCACCTCCTTGTCGTCCTCGCTCATGTCGATTTCGGCGATCTCGCGCAAGCGCTCGACCACCCGCGCATTGACGCTGCCAGGCGGAAACTGACCTTCGGCGTTTGGCGTGCCGGCATCTTCGCCGACCAGCAGGCTCAACGCCTCGTCGACATGGCGCACCGCATAGATATGGAACTTCCCGGCCCGCACCGCCTGCAGCACCCGCTCGTCGAGCATCAGGGTGGTGACGTTGGAGTGCGGGATGATCGCGCCCTGTTCGCCGGTCAGGCCACGGGCCTCGCACAGGCGGAAGAAGCCTTCGATCTTCTCGTTGGCGCCGCCGACCGCCTGCACCTCGCCGAACTGGTTGATCGAGCCGGTGATGGCGAAACACTGCTTGAGCGGACGGCGCGACAAGGCGGAAATCAGCGTGCAGACCTCGCCCAGCGAGGCACTGTCGCCGTCGACATAGCCATAGGATTGCTCCAGGGCGATGCTCGCGGAAATTTCCAGGGGAAACTCCTGGGCGTAGCGGCTGCCCAGGTAACCGGTGAGGATCATCACGCCCTTGGAGTGGATCGGCTGGCCGAGGTTGACCTCGCGCTCGATGTCGACGATGCCCGAGCCGCCGGGATAGACGGTGGCGGAAATCCGCGCCGGCATGCCGAAGGCCGAGTCGCCGACTTCCAGCACGGTCAAGCCGTTGCACTTGCCGACCGCGGCACCGGCGGTGTCGATGAGGATGATGCCGGCCAGCATGTCGTCGATGATCCGCGCCGACACGCGGCCGGTGCGGGTCGCCTTGGCTTTCAGGGCGCGCTCGATATGGCCGACGTCGGTGACCGTTTCATTGGCCAACTGGCGGATGAAGTCGGCCTCGCTGACCAGCTGGAACAGGTCGCCGATCCGCGCCGAAAGACGTCCCTGGTGCTCGGCCAGGCGTGCGCTGAAGGTCGCCAGGCGCGCCACCGCGGCGGCGGTCAGCGGCGCCATGCCTTCTTCCATGGTGCGGGTCTTCATCAGCTGGGCAAACTGTTCCAGGCTCTCGTCGGCCAGGGGAATGTCCTCATCGAAGTCGACCAGCACGCGGAACATTTCCTGGAAGTCCGGATCATGGTCCTGCAACGCGTAATACAGCTGGCGCGCGCCAATGATGATGACCTTGACCTGCAAGGGAATGACCTGCGGATTGAGGGTCACGGTGGCGATGCGGCCGAGGTCGCCGAGCGGCGACTCCATCTTCAGCTGGCGCGAATGCAGTGCACGCTTGAGCGCATCCCAGACGAACGGCTCGCCGAGCATCTTCTCCGCTTCGAGAATCAGGAAGCCGCCGTTGGCCCGGTGCAGGGCGCCGGGGCGCAGTTGCCGGTAGCTGGTGTAGAGCGCGCCCTGGTCGGCGTTGTATTCGATGCGGCCGAACAGGTTGTCGTAGGTCGGGTGCGACTCGAACACCACGGGTGCACCGCCATGCGCATGATGACCAACCACCAGGCTCGGGCAGTACTGCTCTTCGAGCAGCTTGCGGGTCTGCGCATCGGCCTTTTCCACTTCGACCAGCTGGTCGACCACGGTCTTCAGCAGGTTGACCTGCACCGCCTGCAGATAGGCGCAGACGCCGGCATTTTCCGCGTACTTTTCCGACAGCGGCGCCAGTAATGGTTGCAGCGCCACGGTGATGGTTTCTTCATTGAGCTGGCGCAGCTGGTTGCTCGACTCGCGCTTCCACTGCGGCAGGCTGGCCAATTCTTCGTTGAGTCGTTCTTCCAGGGTGGAGATGTCGACGTGGAAGCGCTCGCGCTCGGCTTCCGGCAACTGGGCGAACTCGGCCTCGTCCAGCGCCTTGCCCTCGAGCATCGGGGTGAAGGCGATGTTGCTGCTGTCGCGATACAGCGCCACGTTCTTTTCCAGGGACAGCTTCTCGATCACATCGAGCGCCTGGTCGTAGCGCTTGTTGAAGGCGCGATCGATGGCGCTCTTCTTCTGCTGATAGGACGGGTGCTCGAATACCGCCGGGAAGGTCGCCAGCAGGTTGTCGATCAGCAGGTTGATGTCGGCGATGAACGCCCCGGCACTACCTGCCGGCAATTCCAGCGCACGCGGCTCGCGCGGCTCGTCGAAATGATTGACGTAGACGTGATCCGCCGGGGTCGCCAGGCGCTTGGCTTCGGCCTTGAGGTAGCGGTTGACGAACGAGAAACGCCCGGTACCGGGCTCGCCCATGACAAATACGTTGTAACCGGGGCGCGGCATCGCCACGCCGAACTGCAGGGCCTCGACCGCGCGCTCCTGGCCCAGCACACCGCGAAATGGTTCCAGGTCATCGGTGCTGGTGAAGTTGAACTGCTCGGGCGAGAACGGACGGGTGAGTGCTTCAGGTGCCAGCCGCAAATGGGCTGCAACGGAGTCTGGCATTGGTAATCCTTGAACGGAGGGCTGTTGAAATCATGGCCGCATCGACCGCCATCCACAAGCCGTATGGTTGATCCCGAGCAAGCGAAAAGATGCCGGTATGCGTAAGCGTGACGTGGTCACCCCAGGAACCCCGCCCATGCGCTGTTGCAGCAAGTGGCCATCCCCCTGACGTGCGCTACCCGGAGAAATGCCGGTGCGGGCAGTGCCTCGCCGCCCCATGACGACGCGGCTGAATTCACCGCCAGGCGAGTGCAGGCTGACATCGACTGCAACTGAAAGGCCCAGTCGCGCGCGGCAGGTCGTGCGGATGAGGAGGGCAGGCGCGGCCTGCTAGCTGCCGACCACGTGATCGGCGCAGGCCAGGCAGTACTCGGCGGCCGGCAGCACCTGCAAACGCGCCAGCTCGATCGGCTCGCCACAGCGCAGGCAGTCACCATAGGTGCCTTCGTCCAGTCGCAGCTTGGCCATCCCCACCTGGCGCAAACCTTTCTCGGCCTCGGCCAGCAGGGCTTCGAGCACCTCATCGTTCTGTCGTTGCAGGGCCTGCTCGGCAAAATCCGGCGAGTGGCTGCGGGCCAAATCCTGACGAATCGCACTGGCCCGCGCACTGTACTCGGCGAGCAGGGCATCGAGTGCCGCTTGAGGATCGAAAGCAGACATAGGGGAACTCCAGAGGGAAACTTACTCATTCAAGTGTGGACGTTCCTGGCCAGCTTGCACTGACATCAATCACTACTTGCACGAGTAGCCTGGCGACACTGACGTGGCCCGAAGCGGGTGGGTTGTCGCTGCGCGCCTACGGGAAAGCGGACACCCGGGCAGCGTATTGCCGGAAATCAGCCATAAAAAAAGCCTGCACAGGCGATGTGCAGGCTCTTCTTACCAGCAGGCTATTACGCCAGTTTCTTGTGGCGTACCCGGTGTGGCTGGGAGGCGGCGTCGCCGAGGCGTTTCTTGCGATCGGCCTCGTACTCGGTGTAGTTGCCCTCGAAGAACTCGATGTGCGAGTCGTCCTCGTACGCCAGGATGTGGGTGGCGACACGATCGAGGAACCAGCGATCGTGAGAGATGACGATGGCCGCGCCGGGGAAGTCGAGCAGCGCTTCCTCCAGCGAACGCAGGGTTTCCACGTCGAGGTCGTTGGACGGTTCGTCGAGCAGCAGGACGTTGGCGCCTTCCTTGAGGGTCAGGGCCAGGTGCAGGCGGCCACGCTCACCACCGGAGAGGTCCTTGACGAACTTCTGCTGGTCGCCGCCCTTGAAGTTGAAGCGGCCGACGTAGGTACGCGACGGAATCTCGTAGTTGCCGATGCGTATCTGGTCGGAGCCGCCGGAAATCATCTCGAACACCGACTTGCTGCCGTCGAGGTCGTCGCGACTCTGGTCGACGCAAGCCAGTTGCACGGTGTCGCCGATCTCGATGCTGCCGCCATCCGGCTGTTCCTTGCCCATGAGCATGCGGAACAGGGTCGACTTGCCGGCGCCGTTGCCGCCGATCACGCCAACGATGGCGCCCTTGGGCATGCTGAACGACAGATTGTCGATCAGCGCACGGTCGCCGTAACCCTTGCTGACGTTGACGAAGTCGATGACCTTGTCACCCAGGCGCGGACCGGCCGGGATATAGATCTCGTTGGTTTCGCTGCGCTTCTGGAATTCCTGCGACTGCATTTCCTCGAAGCGTTGCAGGCGCGCCTTGGATTTCGACTGACGGGCCTTGGCGCCTTTGCGCACCCACTCCAGCTCTTCCTTCATGGCTTTTTCATGGGCCGACTGCTGCTTGGACTCTTGCGCCAGGCGGTTGGATTTGGCTTCCAGCCAGCCGGAGTAGTTGCCCTCGTAGGGAATGCCGGCGCCACGGTCGAGTTCGAGAATCCAGCCGGCGACGTTATCCAGGAAGTAACGGTCGTGGGTGATCGCCACCACGGTGCCGGGGAAGTCGTGGAGGAAATGCTCCAGCCAGGCCACCGAGTCGGCGTCCAGGTGGTTGGTCGGCTCGTCGAGCAGGAGCATGTCCGGCGCCGACAGCAGCAGGCGGCACAGCGCGACGCGGCGCTTCTCGCCACCGGACAGTACGGCGACCTTGGCATCCCAGGCCGGCAGGCGCAGCGCATCGGCGGCGACTTCCAGCTGGCGCTCGAGGTTGTGGCCGTCGCTGGCCTGGAGGATGGCTTCGAGCTTGGCCTGTTCGGCGGCCAGCTTGTCGAAGTCGGCATCCGGCTCGGCGTAGGCGGCGTAGACCTGATCGAGGCGCGCCTGGGCGTCCTTGATCACGCTGACGGCTTCTTCGACCACTTCGCGCACGGTCTTGTTCGGATCGAGTTGCGGTTCCTGCGGCAGGTAGCCGACGTTCAGCTCGGGCATCGGCCGGGCTTCGCCGTCGAACTCGCTGTCGACGCCGGCCATGATTTTCAACAGGGTGGATTTGCCCGAACCGTTGAGGCCGAGCACGCCAATCTTGGCGCCGGGGAAAAACGACAGGGAAATGTTCTTGAGAATTTCCCGCTTCGGCGGCACTACTTTGCTCAGCCGGTGCATGGTGTAGACGTATTGGGCCATGAATAACCTTGGTTCTAAGACAGAAAACTGAAAATGGCAGCAGATTGTCGCGCGACAAACGCAAGACCATGGGTGACGGCGCCTGACGCAACGCCCGGCACCACACACCAGCGGGCTTGTCGAAAACGCCTGTAACAGCTCCCGCGCGCGTGCGACAAAGCTACCGGAATGCTCCGTGCAGGGCAAACGACGCTCGTCGGCGGCACTGGCACTTCGCCACGGTTATGGCATGCTAGCGCCCCGCGCGCGCGCCCGTTTTTGCTAGAAGGCAGATCTAGTGGAAGACACAGGCACGCCCTGCTTTCATCGAGCCGTAATTGCAGGATCGTCATCAAGTGCCAAGCCACACATCACCGTCGTTACCGCACGCGCCAGGCGAACCGCTGACGCCGCCCTGGCGCAGCTCGATCAAGGGGGCGCTGGTCGCGCTGGTGCTGGGCATGCTGGCGTTGCTGCTGTGGCAGCTGCAGGTGGAGTCGCGGCATTTGCTCGACAACCAGCGCCAGCTCAGCCATGAGTTCAGCGCGCAACTGGCCAATCACCTCAGCCTGAGCATGGAGCTGAAGGCCCAGGCCGGCGTGGCGATGCTGCGACAAAGCACTTCGGCGCCAGGGCCGGGCGCGATCGACGAGAATCTGCTGCACAGTCTGCGAGGGATCTTCAGCAGCCTGCACAGCCTGGCCTGGCTTGACCCACACGGCATTATCCTGGCAGACAGCCAACCCCCGGCGGATGACAGCCACGCCCTGCCCGGTCTGATCCAGCGCAGCAACGGCTCGGCTTATTACTATGCGTCCAGCACCCGCGAAGGCGGCCTGATCTACCTGTTGCTGCGGCAGAGCCAGGGCAGCAACCCGAGCGGTTACTGGGTCTTGCGCCTGACCGACGAGGCATTGCGCGCCTGGTTGTATCAACACCACCAGAGTCGCTATCGCTGGCAGTTGGAAGACCACCAGGCACAACGCACGATTGCCAGCCAGCAGGGCGACGCTGCCGCCGACAGCGCGAGCGCTGCACCGATAAGCGCTACCGATCTGCAGCAGAGCATTCTCCTGACCCCGCTCAAGGGCAGCGACTGGCAACTGCGTGCCCTGTTCGACGAGCGCAGTGCGCGCGCCCAACTGCTACCCGCGCTGACCGGAAAATTCCTGCTGTTCGCGCTCTGCTCCGTATTGACCCTGCTCGCCCTGTACCGCCTGCTGCGCGAACAGCGCAGCCTGCATGAACTCAATACGGCCTCGCGGCGCTCGCTACGCCAGGCGGCCAGTGCACTGGGGGCCATCGAGGAACGGGTGCTGGTCACCGACAGCAATGGCCAGCTGAGTTACCTCAATCCCCAGGCCGAGGAGTTGTTCGGTTTACGCAGCCGCGACGCGCACAACTGGCACCTGCTGCAACTGCTGCCGCGCCTCGATCCGTTGCGGCTGCACGACTCCAGCGAGCCTGACGAGCCTGACGAGATTGAGCCCGACCTGGTCGAGATCAAGCAGGACGGCATGGCCCGTCTGTTCGCTATCAGCCGCTGCGAACTCGGCGAGCCGTCCAGGCGCCTGGGTTTCGTCTGGGTGCTGCGCGACGTCACCGAGCAACAGCATGCCACCCGCGTGCTGCAGGACACCCGCCGGCGCTACCAGGATATCTTCGATGGCACCGGCACCGCGCTCTGTGTACTGGACCTGGCCGCGCTGCCGGAGTACCTGCACCAGCAGCAGATCCATGACGGCGCGGGGCTGAGGCACTGGCTGCTCGCCCATCCACAGCGGCATGGTGAACTGCTGCAGCTGATGCGCTTCACCGAGACCAATCAGGTGGCCCTGCACCTGCTCGGCGTCGACTCCACCGAGCAAGCCTGGCAGCACCTGATCGACAGCGGTCCGCTGCGCCCCGCGGGCTTTCGCGTGCAGCTGCTCAGCGCCCTGCTCGAAGGCACCGGCCAGCTCGAACTGGAGAGCCGGATCAGCACCCCGCAAGGCCACGAGCGTCACCTGTGGCTGGTGCTGCGCCTGCCGGACAGCGCGCAAGAACTGAACGCGGTGACCCTGAGCATCAGCGACATCACCAGCCGCAAGCGCATCGAGCTGTCACTGATCGAGCGCGAGCGCTTCTGGTCGGATGTGGTGCGCGCGGTGCCGGACACCCTCTACGTGCATGACCTGCTGAATAAACGCGTGCTGTTCAGCAACCACCACCTGGGCCTGCAGCTGGGCTACAGCACGATCGAGTTGAAAGCCCTGGGCGAGCGCTTCTGGGAGCACATCCTGCACCCCGACGACAGCGACTATTACTGGCGCATCCGCAACCTGCAGCAGGTGATCGGCGACGGCGTCCTGCTCGAGTCACAACTGCGTGGGCGCCACCGCAACGGTGCCTGGCGCTGGTTCAGCATCCGCGAGCAGGCCCTGGCCCGCGACACCCGCGGCCGGGTCAGCCGCCTGATCGGAGTGGCCAAGGACATCACCGAGCAGATCGAAAGCAGCGAATCGCTGCGCAACAGCGAGCAGCGTTACCGGCTGCTGGCGGAGAGCACCAGCGATGTGATCTTCTCCACCGACAACAGCCTGCACCTCAACTACGTCAGCCCCTCGGTGGAACCGCTGCTCGGCCATCGACCGGAATGGCTCCTGGCCAACAACTTCCACAACCTGGCCGCCAACCCGCAGCAACTGGCCGGCCTGTCGATCCTGCTCGACCGGGTCCGCGGCGCGCTCGGCAGCCCCCAGCGCATGTTCGAGTTGCGTGAGCAGTTCCAGCCGCAACTGTTCATCTTCGACTGCCTGCGCGCCGATGGCCGGAAAATTCCGGTCGAGTTGCGCCTGGTGCCGATGTGGGATGAAAACAGCCATTTCGAAGGCCTGCTCGGTGTGGGCCGCGACATCAGCCAGCAGCGCCGCTCGGAAAAAGACCTGCGCATGGCCGCCACGGTATTCGAGCACTCCACCGCGGCGATCCTGGTCACCGACCCGGCCGGCTACATTGTCCAGGTCAACAAGGCCTTCAGTCGGGTCAGCGGTTATTCCTCGGCCCAGGTCCTCGACCAGTTGCCGGGCATGCTCACCGCCGACCGCCAGCAAGCCAGCCACCTGCATTACGTCCTCAACCAGCTCAATCAGCGCGGCAGCTGGGAAGGCGAAATCTGGCTCAAGCGCCGCGACGGCGAGAGCTTCCCGGCCTGGGTCGGGATCACCGCGGTGCAGGACGAAGATGGCGACCTGGTCAGCTACGTGTGCTTCTTCAGCGATATCAGCGAACGCAAGGCCAGCGAACAGCGCATCCATCGCCTGGCCTACTATGACGCCCTGACCCTGCTGCCCAACCGCACGCTGTTCCAGGATCGCCTGCACACCGCCCTGCAACACGGTGAACGGCATCAGGAATGGGTGGTGCTGATGTTCCTCGACCTCGACCGCTTCAAGCCGATCAACGACTCCCTGGGCCACGCCGCTGGCGACCGCATGCTCAAGGACGTCGCCGTGCGTCTGGAGGCCTGCGTCGACAGCGACGACACCGTGGCGCGCATGGGCGGCGACGAGTTCACCCTGCTGCTGCAGTCGTGCGCCAATCGCGAGGGCGCGCTGAACCGGGCGATCCATGTTGCCGAACAGATTCTCGCCAGCCTGGCCCGGCCGTTCGTGCTCGAAGGCCGCGAATTCTTCGTCACCGCCAGCATCGGCATCGCCCTCAGTCCGCAGGACGGCAACGAGCTCAGCCAGCTGATGAAGAACGCCGACACGGCGATGTACCACGCCAAGGAGCATGGCAAGAACAACTTCCAGTTCTATCAGGCGGACATGAACGCCAGCGCCCTGGAACGCCTGGAGCTGGAACGGGATCTGCGCCACGCCCTCGAACAGCAGGAGTTCATGCTCTATTACCAGCCGCAGTTCTCCGGCAACGGCCAGCGCCTGACCGGCGTCGAAGCCCTGTTGCGCTGGCAGCATCCAGTGCGCGGCCTGGTGCCGCCGGATGACTTCATCCCGGTGCTGGAAGAACTCGGCCTGGTGGTGCAGGTCGGCGACTGGGTCCTAGCCGAGTCCTGCCGCCAGTTGAAAAGCTGGCACGCGGCGAAGATCCGCGTGCCGAAGATCTCGGTCAACCTGTCGGCCCGGCAGTTCACCGAAGGCGCGCTGGCGCAGCGCATCGCCGCGATTCTCGAGGACAGTGGCGTCGCCCCGGCCTGCGTGGAGCTGGAGCTGACCGAAAGCATTCTGATGCAGGATGTGGCGAGCGCGCTGCGCACCCTCAATGACCTGAAGAATCTTGGCCTGTGCATCGCGATCGACGACTTCGGCACCGGCTACTCGTCGCTCAACTACCTCAAGCAGTTTCCCATCGACGTGCTGAAGATCGACCGCAGCTTCGTCGACGGCCTGCCGCAGGGCGAACAGGACGCGCAAATCGCCCGCGCCATCATTGCCATGGCCCACAGCCTGAACCTGTCGGTCATCGCCGAAGGCGTGGAGACCCAGGCGCAGCTGGACTTCCTGCGCATCCACGATTGCGACGAAGTCCAGGGCTACCTGCTCGGTCGGCCCATGCCCGCCCACCAATTCGCCGCCCAGTTCAGCGGCGCCGCACTGTTTATGCTCAGCTAGCGGATGAGGGCATGGGCAAGTCTGGCGCGTTCAAGCCAGGCGCGGATTGCCCCGCGCCTGTCCGGGCTGGCGAGGCATCGGGGTTGATCCGTGTGGCATGTCGCCGTCGCTGTGCTAGGCTGGTCGCCCTTTTTTCAGCCCCAGCGGAGCCTTGGCATGTCCGAACTCAATTTTTCCACTGACGAAACCCGCGTCAGCTACGGCATCGGTCGTCAACTTGGCGGCCAGCTGCGTGACAATCCGCCGCCGGGTGCCAGCCTGGAAGCCATCATCGCCGGCATCTCCGATGCTTTCGCAGGGCTGCCGAGCCGCGTCAGCGAGGCCGAGCTGTCGGCCAGCTTCAAGGTGATCCGCGACATCATGCAGGCCGAAGCTCAGGCCAAGGCCGAAGCCGCGGCAGGTGCCGGTCTGGCCTTCCTTGCCGAGAACGCCAAGCGTGACGGCATCACCGTACTGGCCTCCGGCCTGCAATACGAAGTGCTGACTGCCGGTGAAGGCGCCAAACCGTCCCGCGAGGACAGCGTGCGTACCCATTACCACGGCACCCTGATCGACGGCACTGTGTTTGACAGCTCCTACGAGCGCGGCCAGCCCGCCGAGTTTCCGGTTGGCGGCGTCATCGCCGGCTGGACCGAGGCCCTGCAACTGATGAACGCCGGCAGCAAATGGCGCCTCTATGTGCCGAGCGAACTGGCTTACGGCGAGCAAGGCGTTGGCAGCATCCCGCCGCACAGCGTGCTGGTGTTCGACGTCGAACTGCTGGACGTTCTCTAACGTTTCAGGCGGTTCCGGTTCGTGGGCATGGCCTAGGCGTCCCCGCCGCTCCTACAACAGTCGACCTTGCGTAGGAGCGGGCCATGCCCGCGACGTTTCTCTGCCGATGCAGATCACGGGCGCAATGCCCGCGCATAGCAGTAGAGAAACAGGTTGCGCACCAATTCCTTGAGCACCAGTGGCTCGTTGGAATTCAGTTCATGCAGGTCCAGATCGCCCTGATCCCGCAGTTCATCCAGCGCCTGTTCTTCCAGTAGCGCGCAGACTTCGCCGGTGTCGCGATTGAGAATGCGCAGGTAAGGCTGTGGCCGGTCCAGCCAGGCATCGATCAAGTAGGTCATGACTCATCTCCCTTTCAAATGGTTAGATGAGAATAATTCTTATTACATTAATAGCAAGTCTTAATTGCCAGGTCGATGGGGGTCATGCCTTGGTCGACGCGCCCGGGTCGATGTTTGGGTGGACGCGGTTCGGGTAGGGTGCGCCGTGCGCACCGCTGGCAGACGGCCCCGGCTTGCACTGCGGCGGATCGCCGGCAAGGACTCGGCGTCCCCCTGGCTCCTGCGAGGGATCGCTGGATCCGGCAGGTAGTCGGGTTATTGCTCAATAAAAAACCCGTCGCATGGACGGGCTCTTCTGGTCACGACAAGCGTCAGTGCGTGCGGGCGACGGCGAAGCGGCTCAGTTCGACCAGGGCATCGCGGTATTCGCTGGCGGGCAGGACATCCAGGCAGGCGATGGCGCGCTCGGCATAGTCGCGGGCTTGGCGGGCGGTGTAGTCCAGCGCGCCGGCGGCTTCCACGGCATTGCGGATGCTTTCCAGGTCCTCGATGCCGCCTTTCTGGATCGCCTGACGCACCAGGGCGGCCTGTTCGGCAGTGCCTTCGCGCATGGTATAGATCAGCGGCAGGGTCGGCTTGCCCTCGGCCAGATCGTCGCCGACGTTCTTGCCCAGGGTGGTGGCATCGCCGCGGTAGTCGAGCAGGTCGTCGACCAGCTGGAAGGCCACGCCGAGGTTGTCGCCAAAGGTGCGCAGGGCTTCGGTCTGTTCGGCCGTGGCGCCGGCCAGGGCTGCCGCGCTGTGGGTCGAGGCCTCGAACAGCATCGCGGTCTTGCCGCGGATGACTTCCATGTAGGTTGCTTCGCTGGTGCTGGCGTCGCGAATCTTCGACAGTTGCAGCACTTCGCCTTCGGCGATGACCCGGGTGGCGCGGGAGAGGATCTTCATCACCGGCATCGAGCCGAGTTCGACCATCATCTCGAAGGAGCGCGAATAGAGGAAGTCGCCAACCAGTACACTGGGCGCATTGCCCCACTGGGCATTGGCGGTGCTGCGGCCGCGACGCATGTCGGACATGTCGACCACGTCGTCGTGCAGCAGGGTGGCGGTATGCAGGAACTCGATGGTGGCGGCGAGCAAGCGCAGGTTGTCGTCTTGCAGGCCCAGGGCCTTGCCGCTGAGCAGCACCAGCAGCGGGCGCAGTCGTTTGCCGCCGGCGGAGATGATGTAGTCGCCGATCTTACCCACCAGCGGCACGCGCGAGACGAGTTGTTGACGGATGATGCCGTCGACGGCGGTGAAGTCATCCGCCACCACATGGTAGAAAGCCTGGGGTTGCATCAGCGGCACGTGCTCCTCAAAGGTTGCGCGGCATGCTATGGGGCAGGGTGGGGGCTGTCAAGGCGAGTGGTCGAGGGCCTTGCGCCGTGACGGTGGCTTGCGTACAATCGCGCACCCTGAACTTCCCCCTGGGTATTTCCCTGACTTACGCAATTGCAAGGGCGTCTTATCCGGCCCCAAGCAGCCATGCCAGCCAATAACTCTTTCTATAAAGCGCTGGGTGAGCAGGATTAACGGAGATTTACCATGTACGCAGTGATTGTTACTGGTGGCAAGCAATACAAGGTCACCGAAGGCGAATTCCTCAAGGTCGAAAAGCTTGAAATCGCCACTGGCGAGGCCATTACTTTCGACCGCGTGTTGTTGATCGGCAACGGCGACGACGTGCAAATCGGCGCTCCAGTTGTTGAAGGTGCCAAGGTTGTGGCCGAGGTCGTTGCACAAGGCCGTCACGACAAGGTCACCATCATCAAGTTCCGCCGTCGTAAGCACCATATGAAGCGTCAGGGCCACCGTCAGTGGTACACCGAGATCAAAATCACCGGTATTCAGGCCTGATTCGTTTCGGTCTAATCCCTCTATAGGAGTATTGAACTCATGGCACACAAAAAAGCTGGCGGTAGTACCCGCAACGGTCGCGACTCAGAAGCCAAACGCCTTGGCGTGAAGATGTATGGCGGCCAGAAAATCATTCCTGGCAACATCATCGTGCGTCAGCGCGGCACCCAGTTCCACGCCGGTTACGGTGTCGGCATGGGCAAGGATCACACCCTCTTCGCGAAAATCGAAGGCGTGATCAAGTTCGAAGTAAAGGGCGCGTTCCACCGCCGTTACGTGAGCGTCGTTGCGGCTTAATCGCGCGACTGCTGGGAAAGCCCCGTCCTTGCGACGGGGCTTTTTTGTTTCTGTATTCTTGGGGTTCTTGCCAAACTGTCCTGGGCGTAGCGTTCGATTTGAATGCAGGTCAATTTTGCAAGAACCTGGTGTTTCTCGTTTTAGATAACCCGCCTTGTTGCGGGAGGCGTACCTATGAAATTCGTCGATGAAGTATCGATTTCTGTAAAGGCCGGTGATGGTGGTAACGGCATGATGAGCTTCCGCCGTGAGAAGTTCATCGAAAACGGTGGCCCCAACGGTGGTGATGGTGGTGATGGTGGCTCGATTTATATCGAGGCTTTCGCGAACCTCAATACGCTGGTGGACTACCGCTATACCCGCCGCTTCCAAGCGCCGAATGGTGACAAGGGCGGTAGCACTGATTGCACGGGAGCCAAGGGTGAGGACCTGATCCTGCCGGTGCCGATTGGTACCACCGTGATCGATGCGGGTACCCAGGAAGTGATTGGCGATCTGGTTCGGGCTGGTCAGCGCCTGCTGGTCGCCCAGGGTGGCTGGCATGGCCTGGGCAACACGCGCTTCAAGTCCAGCACCAACCGCGCGCCGCGGCAGACTACGCCGGGCAAGCCGGGCGATGCGCGCGACCTCAAGCTGGAATTGAAGGTGCTGGCGGATGTCGGTCTGCTCGGTTTGCCGAATGCCGGCAAGAGCACCTTTATTCGCTCGGTGTCGGCGGCCAAGCCGAAGGTTGCCGATTACCCGTTCACCACCCTGATTCCCAACCTGGGTGTGGTCAGTGTCGATCGCTACAAGAGCTTCGTGATCGCCGACATTCCTGGACTGATCGAAGGCGCCTCGGATGGTGCCGGTCTGGGTATTCGCTTCCTCAAGCACCTGGCGCGTACCCGCCTGTTGCTGCACCTGGTGGACATGGCGCCACTGGATCTGACCGATCCGGCGGAGTCGGCGGCCACCATCGTCGATGAGCTGACCAAGTTCAGCCCCTCGCTGGCCGAGCGTGAGCGCTGGCTGGTGCTGAACAAGGCCGACCAGATTCTCGGCGAAGAGCAGGAGGCCCGCGTCGCCGAAATAGTCGCGCGGATCGACTGGAAGGGGCCGGTGTACGTGATTTCCGCCCTGGCGCGTCAAGGCACCGATCAGCTGTGCTACGACATCATGGATTTCCTCGAGGCGCGCGCCGAGCGCATTCAGGAGAATCCCGAGTTTGCCGCCGAGCTGGCCGAGCTGGATACGCGCATCGAAGATGAGGCGCGCGCCCAGTTGCAGGCGCTGGACGACAAGCGTGCGTTGCGCCGTACCGGGGTCAAGGCGGTCGGTGATGTCGAGGAAGATGACAGCTTCTGGGATGAAGAAGATGATGAGGATGGCCCGGAAATCATTTACGTCCGGGATTAAGCAACTTGTTGAACGCCGCTTAATTGCGGCGTTCTTGTCTTGTAGCGAGTGATTGGAGGCTGCGAGCGCAGTGGCTTCCGTTCCGTTGGGCGGTTTCTGGCTAAGGTTGGATGATCATGCGTGACAAGGTGACCAGTGCGCGGCGCTGGGTGGTGAAGATCGGCAGTGCATTGCTCACCGCCGATGGGCGTGGCCTGGATCGTGCGGCCATGGCGGTGTGGGTCGAGCAGATGGTGGCGTTGCGCGAGCAGGGCGTGGAGCTGGTGCTGGTGTCTTCCGGTGCGGTGGCGGCGGGCATGAGCCGCCTCGGCTGGACCGCGCGGCCGAAGGCCATGCATGAACTGCAGGCGGCCGCTGCCATTGGTCAGATGGTGCTGATCCAGGCCTGGGAGTCGAGTTTCGGTGAGCATGCGCGGCGCACCGCGCAGATTCTCCTGACTCATGACGACCTGTCGGATCGCAAGCGCTATCTGAATGCGCGCAGCACCTTGCGCACCCTGGTCGACCTGGATGTGATCCCGGTGATCAACGAGAACGATACGGTGGTCACCGACGAGATCCGCTTCGGCGACAACGACACCCTGGCGGCGCTGGTGGCCAATCTGGTCGAGGCCGATCTGCTGGTGATCCTCACCGACCGCGACGGCATGTATAACGCCGACCCGCGGCATAACCCCGATGCCGAACTGATTTACGAGGCGCGCGCCGACGATCCGGCGCTGGATGCCGTGGCCGGTGGCGTGGGCGGTGCGCTGGGGCGTGGTGGCATGCAGACCAAGCTGCGCGCTGCGCGCCTGGCGGCTCGTTCCGGCGCCCATACGGTGATTGTCGGTGGCGCCATCGAGCAGGTGTTGGCGCGGCTCAAGGCTGGCGAGCGCCTGGGTACGCTGCTGGCGCCCGAGCGCGGTTTGCTGGCGGCGCGCAAGCAATGGCTGGCCGGGCATCTGCAGACCCGTGGCACCCTGGTGCTGGATGCGGGAGCGGTCAAGGCCCTGGCGACTGGTCGCAAGAGTCTGTTGCCGGTCGGGGTCAAGGCGCTCCAGGGTAGCTTCCGGCGTGGCGAAATGGTGATCTGTGTCGATCCCGATGGGCGTGAAATTGCCCGTGGCCTGGCCAATTACAGTGCGCTCGAGGCGCAAAAGATCATCGGTCAGTCGTCGGATGCCATCGAAAGGTTGCTCGGTTACGTCGATGAGCCCGAGTTGATCCATCGGGATAACCTGATTCTGGTCTGAGGATGTGCTGATGCGAATGCTCAAGGGATTGCTGGGTGCGCTGCTGGTGCTGCCGATGTGCGCATCGGCCGAGCAGATAGGTGAGGTGTCCACGGTGTTCAAGTGGATGGGGCCGAACGACAAGATCGTGGTCGAGGCCTTCGATGATCCCAAGGTGGCGGGCGTTACCTGCTACCTGTCGCGCGCCAAGACCGGCGGGGTCAAGGGTGGCCTGGGCCTGGCCGAGGATCGCGCCGAGGCCTCGATCGCCTGTCGCCAGGTCGGGCCGGTCAGCTTCAAGGATGAGCTGAAAGAAGGCGAAGAGGTGTTTCGCGAGCGCACCTCGCTGGTGTTCAAGACCATGCAGGTGGTGCGCTTCTTCGATGAAAAGCGCAATACCCTGGTCTATCTGGTGTACAGCGATCGAGTGATCGAAGGCAGCCCGCAGAATGCGGTGACCGCCATTCCGATCATGCCCTGGCCGGAAAAGCGCTGAGCCCGTTCTCGTGCCTCGAGTCAGCGTGATCCGTGTAGCCGCCGATGGGTATCGCTGCGCTCAAGCCTGCGCGGCCCGCGACATCCTACAAAAGCGCTGCGGTCACCACCCGTAGGATGTGGTTGAGCGCAGCGATACCCATCACCGTTTCCCGGGCAATAAAAAACCGACCCTGAGGTCGGTTTTTAAGAACCAGCAGTAAAGCGCGAATCGCTTATTAGGCGGCTGCAGCTTCGCTGAGGGCCTTGATGTGGCCATTCAGGCGGCTTTTATGACGCGCTGCTTTGTTCTTGTGGATGATGCCTTTGTCGGCCATGCGGTCGATGATTGGCACAGCCAGGGTGTAAGCGGTTTTTGCTACGTCAAGATCTTTGGCGTCGATAGCCTTGACCACGTTCTTGATGTAGGTACGGACCATGGAGCGCTGGCTGGCGTTATGGCTACGACGCTTCTCAGCCTGTTTTGCGCGTTTTTTGGCAGAAGGTGTATTGGCCACCGTCAAGCTCCTCGAAATCTGGGGGATACAAACAAATAAGGCCGCGAATCATGCCGAGGCCTGCGCTCATTGTCAAGCCTGTTGGCTTGCTGTTACTTGCTACCCGTCTGCTGATCGTCAGCAGTCGATGGCACACCGCTTGCTCTACCCAGTATCCATGCGGGTCGGTAAACTCGGCGACCTTTTCTAAGGGGTTACATATGTCCGAGCGAACCGGGAAGGGCGGCTTGTTACGTTCCAGCGCGGTGGTCAGTGTAATGACCCTGTTATCGCGTGTGCTGGGCATGATACGCGATATGGTGGTGGCCGCCTATTTCGGTTCGGGTCCGGCGGCCGACGCATTCTTCATTGCCTTCAAGATTCCCAACTTTCTGCGCCGCCTGTTTGCCGAGGGGGCCTTCGCCCAGGCGTTCGTCCCGGTGCTGTCGGAATACCGGACGCAGCGCAGCCTGGCCGAGGTCAAGCAACTGGTCGACCGCACCGCGGGCTACCTGGGGTTGACGCTGACCGCCCTGACCGCCCTCGGGGTGGTCGGCTCGCCCTACCTGATCATGCTGTTTGCGCCCGGCTTTCACAGTGACCCGGCCAAGCTCGCGCTGGCGGGGGATCTGCTGCAGATCACCTTTCCCTACCTGCTGCTGATCTCGCTAACGGCGTTCTGCGGCGGCATCCTCAATGCCTACGGGCGTTTCGCCGTGCCCTCGTTTACCCCGGTGCTGCTGAATATCAGCATGATCGGGGCGGCAATTTACCTGACGCCGTATTTCGATCAGCCGATCATGGCCCTGGCCTGGGGCGTGCTGATCGCCGGGGTTGCCCAGTTGCTGTTCCAGTTGCCGTTCCTGGCGCGGCTCAAGTTGCTGCCCACGCCCCGGGTGCGGCGCGACGAGGGCGTGCGGCGGATCATGCTGTTGATGATACCGGCGCTGTTCGGCGTATCGGTCAGCCAGATCAACCTGCTGCTCGATACCGTGCTGGCCTCGCTGCTGCAGACCGGCAGCGTGTCCTGGCTGTATTACGCCGACCGCCTGTCCGAGCTGCCCCTGGGCGCGTTCGGTATCGCCATCGGCACGGTGATTCTGCCGAGCCTGTCGCGCCAGCACGCCAGCGACGATCCCAAGGCGTTTTCGGCGACTATCGACTGGGCCCTGCGCATGGTGTTGCTGGTCGGGGTGCCGGCGGCGCTGGCCCTGGCGATCCTCGCCGAGCCATTGATCGCCACCTTGTTCCACTATGGCGCGATGACCGAACGTGACGTGCTGCAGTCGGCCGCTGCGCTGCGCGCCTATTCGCTCGGGGTGCTGGCCTTCATGTTGATCAAGGTGCTGGCGCCGGCGTTCTTTGCCCGCCAGGACCTGAAAACCCCGGTGCGCATCGCGATCATCTGCATGGTGGCGAACATGGTGTTCAACCTGATCCTGATCTGGCCGCTCAAGCATGTCGGTCTGGCGCTGGCGACCTCGTTGTCGTCGCTGCTCAATACCGCGCTGCTGTTCTGGGGCCTGTACAAGATCGGCGTGTATAAGCCTGCGCCGGGCTGGGGCCTGTACGGCCTGCGCCTGCTCGGCGCCTGTGCGGCCATGGTGGTACTGGTCTGGTGGTTGAATGTGGCGCCGGCCGAGTGGTTCGTCTGGGGCTGGCAGCAGCGCGTGCTCTGGTTGAGCCTGCTGGTCGGCGGCGGGTTGCTGGCGTTTGTCGCGGCCTTGCTGGCGTTGGGGCTGCGCATGCGCCATCTACGCCATTGATCAGCGAATGGTCCCGTGTGCCTGGGTTTGAGTGCGGCATTGTGCTTGTATGCCGATCGACCCTACGCCCGAGGGCCGAGCATGGGTATAATCGGCCACTTTATGAGCAAGAAGCGCGTTATGCAGCTGGTTCGAGGCCTACACAACTTGCGGCCCCAGCATCGGGGCTGTGTCGCCACTATTGGCAATTTCGACGGCGTCCATCGTGGCCATCAGGCCATTCTGGCGCGTTTGCGTGAGCGCGCGGCCGAGTTGGCGCTGCCCAGTTGCGTGGTGATTTTCGAGCCGCAGCCGCGTGAGTTCTTTGGCCCCGACACGGCGCCCGCGCGCCTGACGCGTCTGCGCGACAAGCTCGCGTTGCTGGCCGCCGAAGGTGTCGATCGGGTGCTGTGCCTGAGCTTCAACCCGCGTTTGCGCGAGTTGAGCGCCGCCGAATTCGTCCATAAGGTGCTGGTCGAGGGCCTGGGCGTGCGGCATCTGGAGGTCGGTGACGACTTCCGCTTCGGTTGCGACAGGGTCGGCGACTTCGCCTTTCTGGAGCAGGCCGGTGAGCGCGAAGGCTTTACCGTCGAGGCCGCCGCGACGGTCGAACTGGATGGCGTGCGCGTCAGCAGTACCGGGGTGCGCGAGGCCCTGGCCGCGGGCGACTTCGTCCTGGCCGAACACCTGCTCGGTCGCCCGTTCCAGATCGCCGGGCGCGTGCTGCACGGGCAGAAGCTGGGTCGCCAGCTGGATGCGCCGACCGCCAATGTGCAGCTCAAGCGCAAGCGCGTGCCACTGAGCGGGGTGTACCTGGTCAGCACCGAGGTGGACGGTCAGCCGTGGCCGGGGGTCGCCAATATCGGCGTGCGCCCGAGCGTGGCGGGCGATGGCAGTGCCCACCTCGAAGTGCATTTGCTGGATTTTGCCGGTGATCTGTATGGCCGGCGTTTGACGGTGGCATTCCACCACAAGCTGCGTGAAGAGCAGCGTTTCGCCTCCCTCGAGGCACTGAAGACGGCCATTGCTGCCGATATTGCCGCCGCCCGTGCCCACTGGCAGGGTCAACTGCACAACCTGTTGGCAGGGCCAACCGATTAAATGAAGAGCCTGAAATGACCGACTACAAAGCCACGCTAAATCTGCCAGATACCCAGTTCCCGATGAAGGCCGGCCTGCCGCAGCGCGAGCCGCAGATTCTGCAGCGCTGGAACGACATGGGTCTGTATCAGAAGCTGCGGCAGCTGGGCGAAGGCCGGCCGAAATTCGTCCTGCACGACGGCCCGCCCTATGCCAACGGCAGCATTCATATCGGTCATGCGGTCAACAAGATCCTCAAGGACATCATCACCCGCTCCAAGACCCTGGCCGGCTACGACGCCCCCTATGTGCCGGGCTGGGACTGCCATGGCCTGCCGATCGAGCACAAGGTCGAGACCACCTTCGGCAAGAACCAGCCGTCCGACCTCACCCGCGAGCGCTGCCGCACCTATGCCGGCGAGCAGATCGAAGGGCAGAAGGCCGACTTCATCCGCCTCGGCGTGCTCGGCGACTGGGCCAACCCGTACAAGACCATGGACTTCGCCAACGAGGCCGGCGAGATCCGCGCCCTGGCCGAGATGGTCAAGCACGGCTTCGTGTTCAAGGGCCTGAAGCCGGTCAACTGGTGTTTCGACTGCGGTTCGGCGCTGGCCGAAGCCGAAGTCGAATACCAGGACAAGAAATCCGATGCCATCGACGTGGCCTTCCCGGTCGAAGATGCCGACCAGCTGGCCGCCGCCTTCGGTCTGGCCAGCCTGGGCAAGCCTGCCAGCATCGTGATCTGGACCACCACGCCCTGGACCATTCCGGCCAACCAGGCGCTCAACGTCCACCCCGAATTCAACTACGCCCTGGTCGATACCGGCGACAAGCTGCTGGTCCTGGCCGAAGAACTGGTCGAGAGCAGCCTGCAGCGCTACGGCCTGCAAGGCGAAGTGCTGGCCATCGCCAAGGGCGAGGCGCTCGAGCTGATCCGTTTCCGCCATCCGTTCTACGAGCGTTTCTCGCCGGTCTACCTGGCCGATTACGTCGACCTGGGCGCGGGCACCGGTATCGTCCATTCGGCGCCGGCCTACGGCGAGGACGACTTCCGTTCCTGCAAGGGCTACGGCATGAGCAATGACGACATTCTCAGCCCGGTGCAGAGCAATGGCGTGTACGTCGAGTCGTTGCCGTTCTTCGGCGGCCAGTTCATCTGGAAGGCCAACCCGAACATCGTCGCCAAGCTCGACGAAGTCGGTTGCCTGCTCAAGCACGAAGCCATCCAGCACAGCTACATGCACTGCTGGCGGCACAAGACCCCGCTGATCTACCGCGCCACCGCGCAGTGGTTCGTCGGCATGGACACCCAACCGAACGAGGGCGACACCCTGCGCGAGCGGGCGCTGGCTGCCATCGAACAGACCGCCTTCGTCCCGGCCTGGGGCCAGGCGCGCCTGCACAGCATGATCGCCGGCCGACCGGACTGGTGCATCTCGCGCCAGCGCAACTGGGGCGTGCCGATCCCGTTCTTCCTGCACAAGGAGAGCGGCGAGCTGCACCCGCGCACTGCCGAACTGATGGAGGCCGTAGCGCTACATGTCGAGCAGGCGGGCATCGAGGCCTGGTTCAAGCTGGATGCCGCCGAGTTGCTCGGTGACGAGGCCGCGCAGTACGACAAGATCAGCGACACCCTGGACGTCTGGTTCGACTCCGGCACCACCCACTGGCACGTGCTGCGCGGCTCCCATCCGCTCGGCCACGCCACTGGCCCGCGCGCCGACCTGTATCTGGAAGGTTCCGACCAGCACCGTGGCTGGTTCCATTCGTCCCTGCTGACAGGCAGCGCCATCGACGGTCACGCGCCCTACAAGGAGCTGTTGACCCACGGCTTCGTGGTCGACGAGAACGGTCGCAAGATGTCCAAGTCGCTGGGCAACGTGGTCGCCCCGCAGGAAGTCAACGACAGCCTGGGCGCCGACATCCTGCGCCTGTGGGTGGCGTCCACCGACTACTCCGGCGAGATGGCCGTGTCCAAGGTGATCCTGCAGCGCAGCGCCGATTCCTACCGGCGGATCCGCAACACCGCGCGCTTCCTGCTGGCCAACCTCAGCGGTTTCGACCCGGCGCAGCATGTGCTGCCCGCCGCGGACATGCTGGCCCTGGACCGCTGGGCGGTGGATCGCGCCTTGCTGCTGCAGCGCGAGATCGAGGAAGCCTACGACAGCTACCGCTTCTGGAACGTCTACCAGAAGGTGCACAACTTCTGCGTGCAGGAGCTGGGCGGCTTCTACCTCGACATCATCAAGGACCGCCAGTACACCACCGCCGCCGACAGCGTGGCGCGCCGTTCCTGCCAGACCGCGCTGTTCCACATCGCCGAGGCGCTGGTGCGCTGGATCGCCCCGGTGCTGTCCTTCACCGCCGACGAGCTGTGGCAGTACCTGCCGGGCGAGCGCAACGAATCGGTGATGCTCAACGGCTGGTACCAGGGCCTGAGCGAGCTGCCGCAGGATTTCGAGCTGAGCCGCGAGTTCTGGGAGCGGGTCATGGCGGTCAAGGTCGCGGTCAACAAGGAAATGGAGAACCTGCGCGCGGCCAAGGCCATCGGCGGCAACCTGCAGGCCGAGGTGACCCTCTACGCCGAAGACAGCCTGATCGCCGACCTCAGCAAGCTCGGCAACGAGCTGCGCTTCGTGTTGATCACCTCGACTGCCAGCCTGGCGCCGCTCGCCAGTGCGCCAAGCGATGCGGTGGAGACCGAAGTGCCGGGCCTCAAGCTGAAAGTGCTCAAGTCCGGCCACGCCAAGTGCGCGCGCTGCTGGCACCACCGTGAAGACGTCGGGGTCAACCCGGCGCATCCGGAAATCTGCGGCCGCTGCGTGGACAACATCGAAGGCGCCGGCGAGGTTCGTCACTATGCGTGATGGCAGTCATGCGCGTTCTTGCGTAGGAGCCAGCTTGCTGCGGTCCGGCGCCCCGGCGATCCGCGGAATATCGCCAGCAAGCTGGCTCCTACAGATTGAGGGGCATTCATGAGCGCCCGCTTCGGCCGGTTGCCCTGGCTGTGGCTGAGCCTGCTGGTGTTCGTGATCGATCAGGCCAGCAAGTTCTACTTCGACAACGCGCTGACCATGTACCAGCAGATCGTGGTGATCCCCGATTACTTCAGCTGGACCCTGGCCTACAACACCGGCGCGGCGTTCAGCTTCCTGGCCGGGGCCTCGGGCTGGCAGCGCTGGCTGTTCGCCGTGATCGCCATCGTCATCAGCGCTGTGCTGGTGGTCTGGCTCAAGCGCCTGAAACCGGACGAAACCTGGCTGGCCATGGCGCTGGCGCTGGTGCTCGGCGGTGCGCTGGGCAACCTGGTCGACCGGGTGATGTTCGGTCATGTGGTCGACTTCATCCTGGTGCACTGGCAACACCGCTGGTACTTCCCGGCCTTCAATGTCGCGGACGCCGCCATTACCCTCGGCGCCATCCTCTTGGCGCTGGATATGTTCAAAAGCCACAAGTCCGGAGAAACCACCCCATGACTGATGTACGTATCGGCCCGGACAGGGAAGTCACCCTGCATTTCGCTCTCAAGCTGGAAAACGGCGACGTGGTCGACAGCACCTTCGACAAACAGCCCGCCACCTTCAGGGTCGGCGACGGCAACCTGCTGCCGGGCTTCGAATCCGCCCTGTTCGGATTCAAGGCCGGCGACAAGCGCACCGTGCAGGTCCTGCCCGAGCATGGCTTCGGCCAGCCCAACCCGCAGAACGTGCAGATCATGCCGCGCAGCCAGTTCAAGGACATGGAACTCTCCGACGGCCTGCTGGTGATCTTCAACGACGCCGCCAACGCCGAGCTGCCGGGCGTGGTCAAGGCCTTCGACGACAGCCAGGTGACCATTGACTTCAACCACCCGCTGGCCGGCAAGACCCTCAGCTTCGACGTGGAAATCATCGCGGTCAAAGCGCTGTAGCTAGCGTTTCTGCTTCTGTGGGAGCGGCTTTAGCCGCGAAGCTCTTCCGGCCGGCGGCTACTGCCGCCCCCACGGCCTTGCCGTATTACACTGCCATTCCAGTTCCCGCGTGCCGAGAGTCACCATGCATATCAAACTCGCCAATCCCCGCGGCTTCTGCGCCGGTGTCGACCGCGCCATCGAAATCGTCAACCGCGCCCTGGAAGTCTTCGGCCCGCCGATCTATGTGCGTCATGAAGTGGTGCACAACAAGTTCGTGGTCGAAGACCTGCGCGCGCGCGGCGCCATCTTCGTCGAGGAGCTGGACCAGATCCCCGACGACGTCATCGTCATCTTCAGCGCCCACGGCGTATCCCAGGCCGTGCGCAGCGAAGCCGAACGGCGCGGCCTGAAGATCTTCGACGCCACCTGCCCGCTGGTGACCAAGGTGCACATGGAAGTGGTGCGCTACAGTCGCGAAGGCCGCGAATGCATCCTGATCGGCCACGCTGGCCACCCGGAAGTCGAAGGCACCATGGGCCAGTACGACGCCAGCAACGGCGGCGCCATCTACCTGGTGGAAGACGAGGCGGATGTCGAGCGCCTGCAGGTACGCAACCCCGAGGCCCTGGCCTTCGTCACCCAGACCACCCTGTCGATGGACGACACCAGCAAGGTCATCGACGCCCTGCGCAGCAAATTCCCCAGCATCGGCGGGCCGCGCAAGGATGACATCTGCTACGCCACCCAGAACCGCCAGGACGCGGTCAAGCAGCTCGCCACCGAGTGCGACGTGCTGCTGGTGGTCGGTAGCCCCAACAGCTCCAACTCCAACCGCCTGCGCGAACTGGCCGAGCGCATGGGCACCCCGGCCTACCTGATCGACGGCGCCGAAGACCTCAAGCGCGAGTGGTTCGACGGCGTTGCCGGCATCGGCATCACCGCCGGCGCCTCGGCGCCAGAGGTGCTGGTGCGTGGCGTAGTCAGCCAATTGCAAGCCTGGGGCGCGACAGGCGAGAGCGAGCTGGAAGGTCGGCCGGAGAACGTCACCTTCTCCATGCCCAAGGAGTTGCGGGTGACGCAGCTCTGAGTCTGGCGGCAAAAGTAGGGCGTCCGGGCGTCGTTCCGCTCGGAGCGCAGCGAAAGCCTGCCAGCTTTGCGCCGCGCCGATTAGCCATGGTGCACTGCCTGCGGGTAGGGCGGCTTCGGAGCGCAGCGACAACCCGCCAGCTTCTGTGCTGCGCCGGTGACCCATTGCACGCCGCCTGCGCTCGCATGCTCCTTCAGCAATAGTCCGGCTCATCCCTGGCCCGTCTCAGTCTGCCGCTGGCGCTCAGTACCAGGCGTCTGACCGCCTGTTTGCCGGTTGCGTGACAGAGTGTCAGCGTCCCCGCCTGGAAGCCGCCACCCAGCAGCTTGGCGTTGCCGAGCGGGGTGTAGCGGACGTAGCGCCCGACTGGCGTATTGCCCTTGGCGATCACGCCCTTGGGCAGCGACTGTTCCTGCCTGAGCAAGGGTTCGCCTTCATCCAGTTGGCCGTTGTTGTTCAGGTCGACGAACACTCGCCAGCCGCTGGCCCAATCGCCATCGGCGTTGTCGACCAGCACCGGCTGGCGCCGCTTGATCGATTCGCTGCGGGCCAGGGCCAGGTTCGCCGCCAGGGTATTGCTGGCGCTGACCAGTTGTTGATTGCCCATGAACTGCTGCGCGCCCGGCACGCCGATAGTCGCCAGCAGCGCGAGGACGCCGAGCGAGGTGAGTAATTCGGGGAGGGTGAAACCGCAAGCGTGACGGTGCATGGCGTCCGTGCCTCTTGGTCGGGTGACCCTGCCATCCTGGTAGGGCGTGTGCCGGTCGTCTCCGTCCCGGCTCCGGTGGTCGCGCCGGCCGGAGTGTTTTCCGCGGCTGGCCTATAAGCTCTAGCCGGTAAACCGCTTTTTGCAAGGCAAGCGCGCAAGAAGAGCAAGAAAAGGGCAAGGAAAGCTGTCGAGGAAAGCTGCTAGATTCGCCTGAGTCGATGGACATGGCCGTCCGTGAATGGAAAAGCGCCAACTGTCGAAACTCCGCACTGGTTAGCGGTATTCCAGTGCAATGATTCGTACCCTACCGGCGCATGGGTAGGGCATGTGAATAAACCGAGCGCGAGAGGGAACATGGTGGAGCGAACTGAGCAGCGGGGGTTTAGCCTGATCGAGTTGATGATCGTGATTGCGATCATCGGCATCCTGGCTGCTATTGCCTACCCGAACTATCAGGAATACATCATCAAGAGCAATCGTGCCGCGGCGCAGGCGGCGATGATGGATATCGCCAATCGCGAACAGCAATTGCTGCTGGCTAACCGCGCCTATGTCGCCGCGGCCAACGCCGCCGCTTTTCAAGCCAGTACCGGATACGTGTTGCCTGCCGAAGTGTCCGCTAAATATGGTTTCAAGGTCGAGCTGGGTGCGGGGCCGGAGCCTTCCTTTACGATCACATTCGTGCCGTCGGGGGGGCAGGCAGGCGATGGCAACCTGACGCTGAATAGTCAAGGGGCCAAGACGCCGCCGGAGAAGTGGTGACCATGCTTATGCCACTAACCATCCGAAACCAGCGCGGCGTCACTCTGATTGAGGTGCTGGTCACCGTGATTATTCTTTCCATCGGTTTGCTGGGTATCGCGGGGTTGCAGTCGCGGTTGCAGCAGTCCGAGATGGAGGCATATCAGCGATCCCAGGCTCTGTTGCTGCTCAATGACATGGCCAATCGCATTGCCAGCAACCGCAATAATGCAGCTACCTACGTTACGGGAGCAGCCAGCCCGCTTGGTTTCGGCATGACTTGCCCAAGCAATTCAGGTAGCCGCAAGCAAAGAGACTCCAGCGAGTGGTGCGCCGCCCTGCAAGGCGCGGCGGAAAACGTTGGTACCAGTCAGATCGGCGCGATGCTAGGTGGTCGAGGCTGTGTCGAATCTCTTGGCAGTGGTCAATACCTAGTCACGGTGGCTTGGCAGGGCTTGTTCCCTCTCGCGGCCCCTTCGGCGGGTGTTGCCTGTGGCGCAAATAGCTATGGTTCCGCCGGTTCAACCTGTGCCAATGATGTTTGTCGTCGTGTGGTCACTACCATCGTGCGGGTGGCCACACTATGAAAACCCTATTAATAGAAGTGCAAAGCAAGCAGTGCAGGCCCTTTGGGCAGAGCCCGCAATCCGGTTTTAGTCTCATCGAATTGATGGTCGCCATGGTCATCAGTTTGCTGATCATGGGGGGCGTACTCACACTCTTTCTGGATGTCACTCGCACCAACGATGAAATGGCCAAGACCAATATCCAGATCGAGAATGGTCGTTTTGCCATTCAGTTGTTGCAGAACGACCTCTCGCATGGCGGGTTTTGGGACGGCTATGTCCCCCAGTTTGATGACTTGACGTTGACCACCGTGGCCAGCGATACGCCTACCGAGGCTCCTAATTCCTGCCTCGCTTACAGTGACTTAGGCTGGACTGATGAGCATAAAAACAATCTGCTGGGTATCCCTGTACAGGCATACGACGATGCGCCGACGGGCTGTACCAGTGCCTCACCAGCGATAGGAACAGATATAAAAGCCAACACCGATTTCCTGGTGGTGCGCCACGCAGAAACTTGTGTGGCTGGTGTGGGTGGTTGTGAAAATACCGCTGGCAAAGTTTATTTCCAGACATCGTTGTGTTCGACCTTGCCTGAAACAGCCTATTCCTATGTGCTTGATACCGATGACCATGATCTTCGTCAGATGGACTGCGCGACTGCTGCGGATAGAAGGAAGTTTGTGTCGAATATTTATTATATTCGCGACGATGACACCTTGATGCGTTCACGGTTCGACGTAGACAGGCATCTTGCCGCTGAGCCCATGATTGAAGGTGTGGAAGGCTTCCGGGTTGAGCTGGGTATCGATGACGGTCCGGTCGATGGCGCTCCCGATACCTATGTGCGTTGCCCCTTGGCTGATATCTCTGCCGATACGACTGCTCCCTCGACCCATCCGGCCGCAACTGTCTGTACCGAAGATCAGTTGGCGAATGTGGTGGCGGTCAAAGTATATGTGCTGGTGCGCAGCCTTACCGCAACGCCGGGTTATACCGATGGCAAGACCTATAGCCTCGGCACCACCACGCTCGGGCCATTCAATGACAATTTCAAGCGCCACGTATTTTCCAGCACGGTGCGCCTGAACAATATATCTGGCAGAAGAGAGGCCCCATGACTTTGCCCAGATCGCTCTATTCCCAGCGTGGATCAACCCTGATCGTTGGCCTGATCATGCTGCTTCTGTTCACGCTGATGATCTCCAGTGCATTCACCATGAGCGGGAGCAATCTCAAGGCCGTGGGTAATATGCAGTCTCGCGACGAAGCTATTGCAGCGGCTAACGCGGCTATTGAGCAGGTGGTAAGCCTTAATTTCACCAGCCTGACAGCAGCTCAACCCTACGAACTCGATTTTGATCAGGATCCTGCGACCCCACCATATCTGGTGACAGTGACGGTGGAAGGTTGCCGTAGGGCAACTCCGGCCCCTGTCGATGAGTCTCTTTTGAGTGGTGTCGCTTCTGGTATTCCCAGTACCAGCGGCTTTTACACCCTCTGGGAACTCAAGTCGGTTGTGGCCGATGGGCTGTCGGGAGCGGCGGTGACCGTGCGCCATGGTGTGCGCAAGTATATGGGTGAACTTGACCCCGATTTTGCAAAGTGCAGTTGAGTGCAGTGCATAGACGCTTAGGAGAAGGATAATGAAAGGCTTTTGGCTGAAAAGCGTGCTGGGTATGACTGCACTGATTCTGCACTGCTCTGCTTATGCAGAGGACGTTGATCTGTTTGCGGGCATCACGCCGCCGAACTCTGGACTTCCCAATGTGTTGCTTATCTTGGATAACTCGGCAAATTGGGGGTCCAATATTCCTGTTGCTGACTGTTATTACAAAGATAATGGAGTGGTTGTTAAAGACTCTGATGGGGTTTCTGTTGGCCCGCCGGATGGCAGCGTAAAAGGTAAAGACAGTCCAAGTGTTGAGCAAGGTAAAAAGATAGCCATTGAGAAATGTGCCCTCTACAACGCAATCGATGCCTTGCCGACCGAGGCGGATGGGGGCGCCAAGTTCAATGTTGGCTTTATGCTCTTCAATGAATCTCCAGCCGCCAATAGCGGCGGCTATCCGCGTCAGGCCTTTTTGCCGCTGACAACTGCAAATAAAGCGGTACTCAAGGCAAAGATTGCTGCCCTTAGTATTGATCTTGATAAAGGCAACAATGCCGCCTTTGCCAAAACGTTGCATGAGGCCTATCTGTATTTCAAGGGGGAAACACCCTACAAGGGCACTGCCGGTACCAAGTGGGATCCCGCTGCCGTAGAGGGGGGGAAGTATGTCAGCCACTCTGCCAACAGTTGTGGGCGAAACCACATCATCTTTATCGCCAATGGCGGGGCTGGCGAGGTGACTAACAACGAGGCGCGCGACCTTCTGAATGGCTTGGGCGGCAATGTTACGCAGATCAGTTATCCGACCAGTGAGATCAGCAATAGTGACCAAGGCAACTGGGCCGATGAATATGCGCGTTATATGCGCGGGGCCGACGTAAGTAACAAGGATGACGCGCAGGGCATCATCACCCACGGGATTGCCGTTACGGGGGCTTCGAGTGACGGTAATTACCCCAATTTCATAAGGGCGATGGCCGACTACGGTTATGGCAGCTATTTTGCGGCCAGCGATGTGGATAAACTCACGGTCGCAATTCTGGATACGTTCAGCCAGATTCAGGCGGTCAACAGTGTCTTTGCTTCGGCCAGCTTGCCAATCAGCGTCAGTACCCAGGGCACCTACTTGAACCAGGTGTTTATCGGCATGTTCCGCCCGGACGTCAATGCTGACCCGCGCTGGGCAGGCAACCTCAAGCAATATAAGTTCGTTGCGGATACTTCGGGCGGGAAATTCAGTTTGTTTCTCGGCGATGCGGATAGCAAGCCTGCCATCAGTACGGCCAATACAGGCTTCCTTAGGCCCTGCGCACGCAGCTTCTGGACGTCTGAGGATCCAGACAGCTACTGGTCGTTCCTGCCGCAAGGTACCTGTACGACCATCAACGAAGTGGTTATCCCTAATCTGGATCGGTCCAACTCACCAGACGGCGATATTGTGGAGAAGGGCGCTGCGGGATATCGCCTCCGGAGTGGGGGACTAACGCCGACTACACGCAAGGTTAAGACTTGCAACGGCTGCGTGCTCAATACTGACTCGCTGCCAGAAATTAGCGATACCAGTTCTGGCCTGTCAGCCGATTTGGTGGCGTGGATACGTGGTGCCGATAACACCGTTAACGCCGATAACGTTCCTACCCCTGAAAAGTCAGGTCAGACTGCCGCTGATATGCGTCCCTCGGTGCATGGCGATGTGGTGCATTCCCGCCCGGTAGCCGTGGATTACGGTGGCGATACAGGCGTAGTGGTGTTCTATGGTTCTAATGATGGAACTTTTCGCGCCATCAATGGCAATCAGGGCGATACCGACGGCAACGAGCTCTGGTCGTTTGTCGCGCCAGAGCACTACAGCAAATTCGAGCGGCTGCGCTCGAACAGCCCTGAGTTGTATTATCCAGGCACGCCGACAGCCACAGCCACACGCAAGGACTACTTCTTCGACGGTCCGGTCACTGCGCACAAAGATGACGATAATGTGTGGGTCTATGCTGCCATGCGCCGCGGCGGCAGTGCGATGTACGCATTCGATGTCAGTGCTGGGGCGAACCTCACCGACCCAAGGCTGAAATGGAAGGCTGACAGTACGACAACAGGGCTGAGCAATATTGGCCAGACATGGTCGGCGCCCAAGGTCATCAAAGCCGCAGGTTATACCAGCGTTACCAGTTCCACAGACGCTGAGGGAGTCACAACAACTACTACGAACTACAAGCCCATGCTGATCATGGGCGGCGGTTACGACTCCTGCGAGGATGGCACTGTCGCCTCCGATCTCAATACGTGTACGCCTGGCACGCCTCGGGGCAGCAATATCTATGTGTTGGATGCAGATACCGGCACAGTGTTGAATGACGCTCTCACTATGGTTACAGACCGCAGTGTAGTGGGCGACATTACGGTTGTGACCAACAGCAGTGGGTTGGCGCAGTACGCGTATGCGGCAGATACCGGCGGTAATGTCTATCGGATCAGTATCGCTGGCGCTCCGTCGACCTGGGCGGTCAAAAAAATCGCTGCGCTCGGCTGTGATACCGAGACTTGCCCTGGCGGGGTGGCCAATCGCAAGTTCCTGTTTGCTCCAGAAGTCGTCGTTACCAGTGGCTTCAATGCGGTGCTGTTGGGCTCTGGCGATCGCGAGCATCCATTGAGTACTGACGCTGTAACTGCATCTGTTAATAACGCCTTTTACATGATCAAGGATGATCGTTCGGCCGACCCGGATGTGATTAGCCTCGACGACGATGTGTTGTTGGAGATCGATGCTAATAGTGCGGGGCTAACTGCTGCTCAACAGACCGAGCTAAACGCTGCCGATAATAAAGGCTGGTATTTGCAGTATGGAACCGGTGCCGTCCACGATAAAGAGCAGGTGGTGACATCTGCGGTGGTCGTGTTTGGGGTGGTAACCTTCAGTACCCATACCCCAACCGTCGCATCATCGACCAGTTGTGGTTCGAATCTGGGGACGGCTCGGGTTTATAACATCAATTTTCTGGATGCTTCACCGGCTAAGGGATCTGATCGTTTTCAAGTAATTGATGGCGGCGGGCTGCCACCTTCTCCAGTGTCAGGGATAGTGACAGTATGTACCAGTGATGGAGTATGCACTGATGTGCCATTTGTTATAGGAGCTAACCCAGAGTCGCCCGTGGAAGTTGATTATGCGCCCGAGCCTAGTGGTTCTGCGGTTAACAAAAGCCGTGTGTATTGGAATATCGAGCAATGATTGGACACATGGCTTCTATTCAGCGATCAGGGCAGCGCGGTTTCACCCTGATCGAGTTGATGATCACTCTTGCTGTATTCGCGGTGCTGCTGGCAATCATGGTGCCGTCGTACTCCGACATGACCCTGGGCAGCAAACTGCGCTCCCAAGCCAACGATCTGGTCGCGGGAGCGGTGCTGGCGCGCAGCGAGGCGATCAAGCGTAATGCCGCTGTGCGGATGTGTGTTTCTGCTGATGGCGCAAACTGCATCGCAGGGGGCTGGGAGCAAGGCTGGGTGGTGTTCCACGACGCCGACGACGACGGGACGCTGGATGCAGGCGAGACGGTACTGCTGCAGCATCAGGCGGCCCCTTCCGGTTTTAAAATTACCGGGACGCTCGCCAGCGTGCGTTTTCAGGGAACTGGTGTAGGGGCTACCCAGGTTACATTGACAGCCTGCCGTGCCACTCCCAGCGTTGGGGGCCAAGAGCGTGTGGTCAATATCACTGCGACAGGGCGTGCATCTGTGACCAGGACCAATACCGCGACCTGCTCCTGACCCATTTCCCGTAGCTCAACCGGCGTAACTGGCTGTCTCTGCTGGCAACCTTCACCCCCAATATCAAGCAGCAGCGTTTCGGCACAATGGGCGGCTGGCCTGTGCCGGGTTGCCCTCGTGCATTGTGCCGGCCTCAGCCAATCTGGCTCATTCCCCTAGCCGTCAGCGCTCACTGCCTCCGTTTCCCTCAGTCTCCAGGCACGGCAACCGCCTGCTTGCCGATTAACCCGTTGGCCTTCCTCAAACCCAGCCTGCTTCGCACATTGCGCTGCCTGTCACATCCCGATGTGTGGCGATGTCGCAGTTCTTTGGAATAACAATTTAAAACGAGCGTACCAGTCGGGTATGATCCCGGGGCGCAAAAATTACCGTTAGTCGGTAATTTATGACCGTTTGTCCATGGATGGGCGTTTGCAGGGGAGGGAGAGGGCGGTCCGTGCGTGCCATAAGAAGACATCTATGGAGTGGATGCGATGTCGCAGAAAGGCTTCACGCTGATCGAACTGATGATCACCCTCGCAGTGCTCGCGATTATTCTCGGGATCGCCGTCCCGTCCTTCAGCAGCATGCTGCGGGACACCCGTGCGTCGTCGCTGGGCAGCGAACTTCACGGGGCACTGCAGTTCGCCCGTTCCGAGGCGGTGAAACGTCGCCTGGACGTTGTGATCTGTCGCCGCAATGCGGGCGGCAGCAGCTGTGACGCCGGGACGGACTGGAGCGCTGGCTGGCTCGTGCAGCAGTCCGGTGGGGACGTGATCAAGGTCTGGGACAGCGCACAAGGCCTGGTGATCGTCGGTCCGAACGCTGGCGTGACCTTTCGCGGCAATGGCATGGCTGCTGCCAGCGACTTCTCCGTCAAGCCCGCCCTTTGCAGCGGCCAGCAAAAGCGCGAGATTGCCCTCACCGCTACCGGTACTGCCACTCTGAAAAAGGCGGGCTGCCAATGAGAGCCTATCGCCCGGTCGCCCAGCGCGGCGCCACGCTGATCGAAGTGCTCATCGCCATCATCGTCCTCGCCATCGGCTTGCTGGGGCTGGCCCTGCTGCAGATCACCAGCGTGCAGAGTAACCACAGCGCCTATTACCGATCGCAAGTGACCATACTCGCCAGCGACCTCGCCGACCGCATGCGGGCAAACCGTACGGCGGCGCTGGGCAGCGCCTACGTATTCGACTTTCCAACCTCATCCAGCAGCAACTCGGTGAGTGGCACGCAAGCGCAGAAAGACAAGGCCGAATGGCTGAATGCGCTGGCCCAGACCCTGCCGGAAGGCACCGGCAAGGTCGAAAAGACGGGCGCGCTGGTGACCATTTCCGTGCGCTGGAACGACAATCGCGGGCGGATCAAGACAGTCGATAGCAGCGACAGCGGCATTGAAACCTTCGTCTACCGGACTGAAATATGACCCGTACCTCGATGCACCGGCAGAAAGGTCTTTCGCTCGTCGAACTGTTGATCGCCATGACCCTCAGCTTGTTGCTGATGGGTGGGGTATTGCAGATCTTTCTGGCGAGCAAGCAAACCTACAGTGCTAATACCGCACTTTCCCGCGTGCAGGAAAGCGGTCGCTTCGCCATGGAATTTCTAACCAGTGACATTCGCAATGCCGGGTACAAGGGCGAGTGCATAACGCCACTCAATAACCTGCTCAATGAGAGCAGTGCCAGCTACAGCGATGACTTGTTCGATCTGAGCCAGGCCCTGAGCGGTCGAGCTAACGCATCACCCTCATGGGTAGCCAATCGCAGCGCTGGCGACGTGATTCACGTCAAATATGCGGCCAGTCTTGCGGGGGTGACGGCTAGTGGCAATACCCCGGCCACTGCCAACACCATCAGCCTGACCGCTGCCAGTGGTGTTGCCCAGGGCACGATCATCATCGCCTCCGCCCCCCTGGGCTGCGACCTGTTTCAAAATCGCAGTAATGCCAATGCGCAAAACCTGACCCGCGGCAGCACGGGGTCGGGCTCGCCCGGCAACAAGAATCCCGCCAGCAACCCCTTCAGTCATGCCTACGATGCCGCCATGGACATTCTCAAACTGCAGAGTGCCACTTACTACATCGGCAATGACGTCAATAGCCGCCCCGCGCTGCGCCGGATCAGTTTTTCGACTGGGGTTGCCGTCGATGAAGTGCTGATCGAAGGGGTCGAGAATATGCAGATCCTTTATGGCATCGCTGGCGCCAATAAGCAGGTTAGCAATTATGTGTCGGCGGCTAGTGTCGCCGACTGGGACGATGTCGTTTCTGTTCGCGTCTATCTGTTGGTTGTCGGTGCTGAAACCAATGTGACTCCAGAAAATCAAGTCATCGATTTTAATGGAGCAGCCGTGACCATTGGGAATCGTCGTCTTGCGCAAGTGTTCTCGAGCACCATCGGAATCCGTAACCGCCTGCCATGAGTAGACCCATGAACGTAGTGCCCATAAATAACCAGCGCGGGGCGATTCTGATCATCGCCATGGTCATGCTGTTATTGCTGACGATCATCGGCTTGAGCAGCATGCGTGGAACATCGCTGCAAGAAAGCATGGCCGGCAATATACGCGACAGTAGTCTCGCCCTTCAGGCCGCCGAAGCGGCGTTGCGCAAGGGCGAAGGGGTCGTCAACGAAAAATTCCTGGGCGATACCCTGGGTACCCTCGATGCCGCGCCGCTCACCGGCACTTACTCAGGCTTTCCAGGCGTTGCGACGCTACCCACCTATCGCATCACGATGCTGGCCAAGCTGCGCACCAGCACCGAACTGGGGATGCCAGATGAGGGCGCCCTTACGCGGGTAGAGGCGGATGGTTATGGCATGGCGCTCAACTCCGACAGTGGCGCGGCCTCCCACGTCGAGCTGCGCTCTATTTTCCTGGTCGAACAATGAATAACCAACCGCTCGATAAGTGCTCATGGGGAGTCATAGCGATGGACAGCTTCGCCCGCCGATACAAGCCGCTGCGCACGGGTTTGGCCTTCATGATGTCGCTGGCCATCGCGCTCGCCGCGACTCCGGCCCACTCGGATGTCTCCCAGTCGCCCCTGTTGCTGGGCGGCGGCAACGTGCCGGGCAACTTGGCATTGGTGCCTTCGGTCGAATGGCCGACGATTATCAGCATGGCCAACCTGGGCAACTATTCGGTCAGTAATAAATATGTCGGTTATTTTGATGCCGACAAATGCTACGACTATAGCCACGACGCGACGAACAGTGACCGGCGCAACAGTCACTTCTATCCGACCGGCATAACCAATAGCCGTACCTGCGCCGGGAATTTATGGAGCGGCAACTTCCTTAACTGGGCGGCGACCCAGACCATCGACCCTTTCCGCAGTGCCTTGACCGGCGGCTATCGGGTCAGGGATACACCCAGCGAAACCTGGCTGGAAAAAGCCAGGCACTCAGGGCAGAACAATAGCGGGGCACGGGGTATTACCGGCAGTAGCACCATCGGCAATGCAACCCCGGCCAACTGGAGTGAATTTAATACGCAGATTGCCGGCTTTGGTAATCGCCTGCGGTTCACCATGAATGGCGACTGGGGTGGAACAGTCAGAGACTATACGTCGTCGACCAATCTTTCCGGCCACGAGGATAGAGTCTATGAAGTCTATATGCGGGTTAAGGTGTGCGACCCTGGTGTCGGGCTGGAAGATAACTGCGAAAGATACAGTCAGGGCTACAAGCCCGAAGGACTCATTCAGCAATACGCCAGTGACATCCGCTATAGCGTTTTCGGCTACCTGAACGATCACGACATACTTCGAGATGGCGGGGTATTACGGGCCAAGCAGAAGTTTGTCGGCCAGACCATCCGTGCCCCCGGGGTTGCCGGCAATCAAAGCAACCCGGCCAGTGAGTGGGATGCGCTGACGGGGGTGTTTGTCCGTAATCCCGACTCCGCGGATGCCTCCGCAACCAATGCCGCCATCCTTGACAGTGGCGTCATCAATTACCTGAACAAGTTTGGTCAGATGACCAGCAAGGGTCACAAGTCCTATGATCCCGTGAGCGAGCTGTTCTATACCTCGCTGCGCTACTTCAAGAACCAGGGCAATGTCTCCGCCTATTCTACGATCGGCGGCGATGCGACCAGCCGCTACGAACTGGCCGATGGCTTTCCGGTCATCACCAGCTGGGGTGACCCCATTCAGTATGCCTGCCAGAAGAACGTGATATTGGGCATCGGCGACACCAATACACACCGCGACAAGAACCTGCCCGGCAATAGCAATACCTCCGAAGAGCCGGCGGTGCCCAGTGAAGTCAGCGCAGACACTACGGTCAATGTCGTCACCGCAACGCAAAAAGTGGCCGCTCTCGAAGGCATCACCATCAATACCCCGTTTACCGGCCGCAATAACTCGGCCTACATGGCAGGCCTTGCCTACGATGCCCACACCAAGGATTTGCGTGCCGATGTATCCGGCAAGCAAACCGTCTCTACCTACTGGGTCGATGTTCGCGAGAACGAGTCGCTGGCCGGAAAAGCCCGCAACCAGTACTGGCTGGCCGCCAAGTACGGTGGTTTCAAGGTGCCTGAAGGTTTTGGTGATCCTTACGCGCGCAGTTCGGCATTGCCCGAAGAATGGTGGCGCACCACCACAGACACGCTCACCACAGGCGATCCGCGGCCCGATAACTTCTACGTTGCGAGCGATGCCGCCAAGATGATCGAGAGCCTGGAGCTGGCTTTCGCGCAAATCGCCAACGAAGTGCAAAGCACCACGGCTTCACTGGCGACCAACTCGACCCGCTTGAATACCGATACGGCAGTCTTTCAGTCGCTGCTCGACAGTCGGCGTTGGAGTGGCGACCTGCTGGCAAAACGGATAGGCGCCAATGGCGTAGTGGCGGTCGAAGCCGCCTGGAGTGCCGCTGTTGCGCTGGATGGCCTGAGCAATGTCGCCAGCCGGAAAATCTTTAGCAACACGCCGCTTGCCGAAGACTCGGCCAATGGTCCGCTCCGCTCGACCAGCGGTATCGACTTCACCTGGAGCGATCTCGGTACTGCGCAGCGCACCCTGCTCACCAAGACCGGAGAGACCGACACCGCCATGGCGGAGAGTCGCCTGGCCTTTTTGCGTGGCGATCGATCGCTGGAAATCTCGGATGCCAACCGCACCCAGCCCTTTCGTCAACGCAACAGTCGGCTGGGCGACATAGTCAACTCGGATCCGCAGTTCATCCATAAACAGGACTTCGGTTACTCTCGGCTGGGCTGGAACAATGGTGCCGTGGGCGTGGCCTATAGCGCGTTCCGCGCCTCTTCGGCCTATCAAAATCGCACGCCGATGGTGGTTGGCGGCGCCAACGACGGCATGTTGCATGGCTTCGATGCCAGAATCAGCGAAGTATCTGCGACAAACGGCGGCAAGGAACTCTTTGCCTATGTGCCCAGCAATGTTTTCGGCAACCTCATCAACCTGACTGACCCGGCCTACGCCCATCGCTACTACGTCGATGGCACCCCTCGCGTTTCCGACGTCTGGCTGGGCTCCGGCACAGGCTGGCGGACCATGGTCGTAGGCAGCACCGGCGCCGGCGGCAAGAGCGTCTTCGCCCTGGATGTCACTGATCCTGGCAACATGTCCAGCGACAGCGTGATGTGGGAGTTCAGCCACTCGAGAATGGGCTACACCATTGGCCAGCCGGCACTGGTAGCGCTGCCTAACAACCGCTTCGGGGTGATCGTCAGCAGCGGTTACCACGATAGCGTGCAGGCCGATGGCAAGGTCTGGATCCTGGATGCCACCGATGGCAGCGTGATCAAGGAGTTCACCCTGGCCACTAGCGGCGGCCTGGGCTCGCCACTGGTCTCCGATACAGACGCGAATCAGATTGCCGATCGGCTCTATGTTGCCGACACGCTGGGCAACCTTTGGCGGCTGGACCTGAGTGGCAGCAACACTGCCACCTGGGGTATTCCCGGGTCACTCAACGCTAACCCGCTGTTTATCGCCAAGGATGACTCGGGTGCGCGGCAAGCCATCACCGCGCCACTGTCATCCGCCTTCAACGACAAACAGCAGCACATGGTGTTTTTCGGCACCGGCAGCTTCTACCGCACCGGCGACAATGAGATTGCGGAGGATCCGGCGATAGATAGCTTCTACGGCATCATCGACAACGGACTGCTGATCGACGGGCGCGACGGGTTGCGCGAACAGCGGATCCTGCTCGAGGCCACCCTCGGCAGTGGGGACAGGGGCCGCGCCATTACGCAGAACGCTATTCAGGCTGGCGACAAGGGCTGGTATCTGGATCTCGCCTGGGAAACGGGCGAGGATGCCACCGGGGCACAGGGCGAGCGCGTCATCGCCAAGGCTACCTTGCGCAACGATCGGGTGATTTTCACCACCATGACCCCGTCGGCGGATCCTTGCGCATTCGGCGGAACCAGCTGGATCATGGCCGTTAATCTGTCCAGCGGCGGCCGCCTTAACTATGTGTACTTCGATGCCGACGGCGACGACGACCTGGATGGCGATGACACAACCACCATCGTCGACGAGGGCGACGACATCCCCTGGTCGGGCATCTCCGACGTGGAGGACGGCGTGAGCAAGGGCGTTACCTCGCTGTATAAATGGCTGTGCTTCGCCGGCTCCAGTGGTGGCGCGCCCAGGTGTATCCCGCAGCCCGACTCACAGCGGTTTGGCCGCCAATCCTGGCATGAAGTGGGGGCCAACTGATGACTCGATACTGCGGCAAGGCATCCCGAGCGGGTTTTCATGGTGCATGGCGTAATGGCGGCGGTTTTACCCTGATCGAGTTGATGATAGTGATCGTCGTCATCGGCATCCTGGCTGCCATCGCCTATCCGGCCTATGACGAGTACACCCGCAAGGCCCGGCGTGCGGATGCGCAGACCGCGCTGCTGGAACTGGCGCAATTCATGGAGCGCCACTACACCGCCAACGGCAAGTACCTGACCGCGGCCAACGCGGCCCCCGTCCTGCCTTTCACGGAGACGCCCAAGGACGGTACCAGCAAATATTACGACCTGAGCTTTGCCAGCGCTCCGACAGCCAGCAGCTACACACTGCGCGCGGTACCCAAGGGCGTCATGGCGAACGATACCTGCGGCACCATGACTCTTGGCAATACCGGGGCCAAAGGGCAGGCTGCGGGTGCCAGCCTCGCGGCGTGCTGGCGGCGCTAGCTTGCGCGATCCCTGCGGCGATTAGCGGATCGCCGCGCAAGCATGTTGGTAGAAATCGACCGGGTTTATGACGTATAACGGGCCGCCTTTGCGGCCCGTTTTTTTGGAGAAGCTATGCGAGTCTTGATGGTGGGTGGTGGCGCTATCGGGTTGTTGTCGGCGCGTTTGTTGGCCGCGGCCGGTGTCGAGGTCTGCCTGCTGGATCAGGGCACGCTGGGCGGAGAGTCGTCCTGGGCCGGTGGCGGCATCGTTTCGCCGCTCTATCCCTGGCGCTACAGCCCGGCGGTGACGGCGCTGGCGCACTGGTCGCAGGATTTCTACCCGCAGCTGGGGGCGCAGTTGCTGGAGGACACCGGCGTCGACCCCGAGGTGTATGTCACCGGCCTGTACTGGCTCGATCAGGAACAAGCCGCGCCCCTGGCCTGGGCCGCGCGTGAACAGCGGCCGATGCGGGCGGTACCGGTCGAGGCGGTGTATCGGGCGGTGCCGGCGTTGGCCAAGGGCTTCTCGCAGGCGCTGTACATGCCGGATGTAGCCAATGTGCGTAACCCTCGCCTGGTCAAGGCATTGCGCGCGGCGCTGGCACAGATGCCGAATGTGACCGTGCATGAGCAGTGTGCGGTCAGCGGGTTTATCCGCGAAGGCGAGCGGATCTGTGGTGTGCACACCTCGATCGGCGAGATCCGTGGCGATCGCGTGGTGGTTGCCGCCGGCGCCTGGAGTGGCGAGTTGTTGCGCAGCCTCGGCCTCGAGTTGCCGGTCGAGCCGGTGAAGGGGCAGATGATCCTCTACAAGTGCGCCGAGGATTTCCTCACCAGTATCGTGCTGGCCAACGGCCGCTACGCGATCCCGCGGCGCGATGGTCATATCCTGATCGGCAGTACCCTCGAGCATGTGGGGTTCGACAAGACCCCGACCGCGGAAGCCCTGGCCAGCCTCAAGGCCTCGGCGGTCGGGCTGTTGCCGGCGCTGGCCGATGCCGAGGTGGTGGGGCATTGGGCCGGATTGCGCCCGGGATCACCGAAAGGCCTGCCCTTTATCGGTCCGGTGCCGGGGTATGACGGCCTCTGGTTGAACTGCGGCCATTTCCGCAATGGCCTGGTCCTGGCGCCGGCCTCCTGCCAGTTGCTGACCGACCTGCTGCTCGACCGTGCACCGATCATCGATCCGGCACCCTATGCGCCCGAAGGACGCTTGGGCTGAGGAGGTAGGCGCCAGTTTGCTGTGATGGGTATCGCTACGCTCAAACCTACGCGGCCCGCCACATCCTACAAAAACCCAGACCGTCAACCGTAGGATGGCGTTGAGCGTAGCGATACCCATCGGCAGCTCAATCGATCCCCAGTTTCTTCAGGCGGTAGCGCATCGAGCGGAAGCTCAGGCCCAGGCGTTGGGCAGCGGCGGTTCGGTTCCAGCGGGTTTCCTCGAGGGCCTGCATGATCAGCTTGCGCTCGATGTCTTCCAGGTGATCTTCCAGGTTGTCGATCTGCGCCAGGCTGGCGTCGCCGTTTTCGCTGGAGCCACAGGCGTCGGCCAGGCGCAGGTCGGCGGCAGTGATCTGGTCGTCTTCGCACAGGGTGTAGGCGCGTTCGAGCATGTTCTCCAGCTCGCGCACGTTGCCGGGGAAGCGATAGCTCTTGAGTTTGTCCAGCGCGTCGGCGTCGAGTCTGGCCGGGCTCAGGCCGGGGCCTTCGGCCAGGCGCTTGAGCATCACCTCGGTCAGCTGGGCGATGTCTTCGCGGCGCTCGCGCAGCGGCGGCACGCGCAGTTCGATGACGTTCAGGCGGTAGTAGAGATCCTGGCGGAAACGCCCGGCGGCGACTTCGCCGGCCAGGTCTTTGTGGGTGGCGCAGAGAATGCGCACGTCGACCACCAGCTCCTGCTGGCCGCCGACCGCGCGTACGGCTTTCTCCTGAATCGAGCGCAGCAGCTTGACCTGCATGGGCAAGGGCAGGTCGGCCACTTCGTCGAGAAACAGGGTGCCGCCATTGGCTGCCTGAAACAGCCCCTGCTTGTCTTCGATGGCGCCGGTGAAGCTGCCCTTCTTGTGGCCGAAGAACTCGCTTTCCATCAGCTCCGACGGGATCGCCCCGCAGTTCACCGGCACGAACGGCTGTTCGCTGCGCCCGCCCTGTTCGTGGATCAGGCGGGCGACCAGCTCCTTGCCGCTGCCGGATTCGCCGCTGATATACACCGGTGCCTGGCTGCGCGCGAGTTTGAGGATCTGCTTGCGCAGCGCCTTCATCGGCGGTGACTCGCCGAGCAGGCGGCTGTCCACCGGCAGCTCTTGACTGTCCGGCGAGCGCAGGCGCAGGGCGGTGGCCACCAGCTCGCGCAAGCGGCCGAGGTCGACCGGCTTGGTCAGGAAGTCGAAGGCGCCGGCTTTCAGCGCGTTGATCGCGGTGTCCAGGCTGCCGTAGGCGGTGATCATCGCCACCGGCACCTGCGGGTGGCGCTGGAGGATGTGCTGCACCAGCTCCAGGCCGGTGCCGTCGGGCAGGCGCATGTCGGTCAGGCACAGGTCGAACGGCTCCTTGGCCAGCCACTCGCGCGCCTCCTTGACGTTGCGCGCGCTGCGGGTGTCGAGCTTCATGCGGCCCAGGGTGATTTCCAGGAGTTCGCGGATATCGGGTTCATCGTCGACGATCAGGGCTCTCTGGCGGGTCATGGTCAGCTCAGTTTGCGTGGATGGGCGAAGGTGATGCGAAAGCAGCTGCCGCCGCCTTCGCGCGGTTTGTAGTCGAGCCGCGCCTGGTTGCTTTCGCACATCTCGCGGGCAATATACAGGCCCAGGCCGGTGCCTTTGTTATCCGTGGTGAAGAATGGCTCGAAGATGTGCTGCACCTGTTCGGGCGATACGCCTGGGCCGTCGTCGAGCACTTCCAGCACCGGCAGGTCGCTGCTCTCGTCGCGGAACAGTTTCAGCCAGACCTGCCCTTGCGGGTGGTTTTGCGCGCTGTAGCGCAGGCCGTTCTGCACCAGATTGGTCAGCACCTGGGTCAGCTGGTGGGGGTCCATGCGGGTTTGCACGGTGCCGCTCCGGGTCTCCAGATGGAGCGTCTGCCCTGGCGCCGCCGAGCCGCGGAACTCGCTGGCGAAGCGGTGCAGCCAGTATTTCAGGTCCAGCAGCTGCGGCTCGGCCTGGCGCCTGCGCGACAGCTGCAGGACGTTCTCGATCACCAGGTTCATCCGCCGCGAGTGATCCTGGATGATCTGCGCCAGGCGCTGGTCCGGGCCTTGCAGGTCTTCCGACTCCTGCAGCAGCTGCGCCGCATGACTGATCGCGCCGAGCGGGTTGCGGATCTCATGGGCGATGCCGGCGGTCAGGCGGCCGAGGGAGGCGAGCTTGAGCTGCTGGGCCTGCTGGGCAATCTGCGAAATGTCGTCGAGAAACACCAGGGTGTGGCGCTCTCCGCTGCGCTGCAGGGCGATGAAGCTCGGCTGCAGCACCGGGCCATCGGCAAAGGCCTGCAGGCTCGCGGGGCGCAGGGTCGGGTTGTGCTGCCACTGCTGCAGGCGTTTGACCAGCTCCGGGCAGTGCGGGTCGAGAATCTTGCCGGCCAGCGCGTCGCGGCCGAGCAGGTGCAGTGCGCCCTGGTTGGCCAGCAGTACCCGATGCTGCTCGTCGAGCACCAGGATGCCGGTGCGCATGCGCTGCAGGATCAGGGCGTTGAGGGTTTCCAGGCTGGCGACATCGGCCGCGCGTTGTTCGGCCAGGTTTTCGCTGGCTTGCAGGCGCCGGGTCAGCCCCTGCAGGAGCAGGGCGGCGGCAAAACACAGGGCGCCGAGCGCGCCGGCCTGCACGTATTGGGCGCTGGCTTCCGGGCGGCTGAGGCTGAGGTAGAAGGTCAGGTAGATCAGGCCCATGGCGGCGACGGCGGCGATCAGCAGGCCGATGCGTCCGCGCAGCAGGATGTTGGCGATGGCCACCGCCACGATCAGCAGGTTGCCGATCCCGCTGGGCGTGCCGCCGGCCGCATAGAACAGCGCGGACAGCAGGATCACATCGACCAGGGCCAGGCTGAAGATCTGCGCCAGGTGCTTGGGCCGCTGTACCACCACGGCCACTAGGATATTCAGGATCAGGTAGAACCAGCTGCCATAGCGAAACAGCTCGGCATCGGCCAGCTTCAGCAGCTGGGTATCCATGTCGCTGGAAATCAGCAGCACCAGCACCACGCCGATGGTCAGGCGATACAGGTGGTAGAGCCGCAGTACGCGACGGCCCTGGATGCCGCTGAGCGCTAGGGCTTCAGCGTTCACCAGGTTTGGGGCCTTGCTCGAGATGGGCCTGGCTGCAATACCACTGGTCGGCTCTGGTCAGGGCCTCTTCGCGGGGCAGATAAACCCCGCAATGGGCGCAACGCACCATGGGTGCGGGGCTTTGCCGGTTTTGCCCGGAGCGCCGGGCGGGGCGGGTAAAGCGCCGCCAGAGCCAGAAGGCCGCGGCGATAATGGCTATCCAGAACAGCAGGCGGAACAGGCCCATAACGCTCTCTTCATGTTGGAAATGCAGGTTGTTGGAAGGCAGTTTATTGGAAAGCCTGGCAGTTTAGCCAAGGAAGTCGTGCCAGCACAGCGGCTATTCTGCTTGCTGGTTGGCAACCATCATCGGTTCGCCACTCAGATCGGGACAGAGATCGTTGTGATGGGTATCGCTGCGCTCAAACCTACGCGGCCCGCCACATCCTACAAAAACGCTGCGACCACCAAACCGTAGGATGGCGTTGAGCGCAGCGATAGCCATCAACCGGGTTGCCCAGCCGCCAGCTTTTTGCGCTCGCGACATGCTTGGCAAGCTGTTAAACCCTATGCTGTGGGTTGAACGATGCATGTTACGACTGAGCCGCCGGGCTCACTCGAACGAGGGACTTATGTGGTGGAGGCAGCCATGAGCCAAACCCTGCGGGTCGTGATGGCCCAATTGAATTTGCGCGTTGGCGATGTACACGGCAACGTCGAGAGCATCATCGAGGCGGCATGCAACGCCCGTGATCAGTGGCTGGCGGATGTCATCGTGTTCCCCGAACTGACGCTGTGCGGTTATCCGCCGGAGGACTTGCTGCTGCGCTCGAGCATGCAGCGGCGCATCGAGCAGGGCTTGCAGCGTCTGCAGGATCAAGTCCGCGGCATCTATCTGGTGGTCGGTTATCCCTGGCTGGAGGATGAACTGCGCTACAACGCCTGCGCGGTGATCGCCGACGGCCAATTGCTGGCCCGCTACTACAAGCAGAAGTTGCCGAATTACCGGGTGTTCGACGAGAAGCGCTATTTCGAGCCCGGCACCCAGCCCTGCGTGGTCGACATCAAGGGCGTGGCGGTGGCGCTGAGCATCTGCGAGGACATCTGGTTCGCCGAGCCGATGGCCCAGGCCCGTGACGCCGGGGCGCAATTGATGCTGAGCCTGAACGCCTCGCCGTTTCACCTCGACAAGCAGCGCGAACGCGAAGAGACATTGGCCGAGCGCGCGCTCGAAGGGGCGATGCCGATCGTCTATGTCAATCAGGTCGGTGGCCAGGACGAGTTGGTGTTCGATGGCGGCAGCTGCGTCGTCGATGCCGGCGGCCAGATCAGTCAACGCATGGCCGCCTTCACCGAGGGCCTGTACCCGGTCGACCTGATCCTCGATGGTGAGCGAGTCAGCCCGCGGCCGGCCAACTGCGTGCCATTGCCGGAGCTGGAAGCCAGTGTGTATCAGGCCCTGGTCGTGGGCGTGCGCGACTATGTGCGCAAAAACGGGTTCAAGGGTGTGCTGCTCGGGCTGTCCGGCGGCATCGACTCGGCCCTGACCCTGGCGGTGGCGGTCGATGCGCTGGGCGCCGAACAGGTCGAAGCGGTGATGATGCCGTACCGCTACACCGCGCAAATCAGCCTGGAGGACGCCGAGGCCGAAGCCCATGCACTGGGCGTGACCTACCGGGTGCTGCCAATCGGGCCAATGGTCGACGCCTTCATGGCCACCCTGGCTCCGGTGTTCAAGGGCCTGCCCCGCGACGCCGCCGAGGAAAACCTGCAGGCGCGCTGCCGTGGCACGCTGCTGATGGCCCTCTCCAACAAGCAGGGCTACCTGGTGCTGACCACCGGTAACAAGAGCGAAATGGCGGTTGGCTACGCCACCCTCTATGGCGACATGGCCGGCGGTTTCGATGTGCTCAAGGACGTGCCCAAGACCCTGGTGTTCCGCCTCTGCGAATATCGCAACAGCCGCGGGCCGGTGATTCCGCAGCGGGTGATAGACCGTCCGCCCTCAGCCGAGCTGGCGCCGGACCAGAAGGACGAAGACTCGTTGCCGCCGTATCCGCTGCTCGACGAGATCCTCAAGTTGTACATCGAGTACGACCTGTCGGCCGATGCGATCATTGCCGAGGGCTTCGATGCGGATACGGTCAAGCGCGTGCTGCGCCTGGTCGATCTGAACGAGTACAAGCGCCGCCAGGCCGCAGTCGGCATACGGGTCACCCAGCGCGGCTTCGGTCGCGACCGGCGTTACCCGATCACCTCGGGTTGGCAGATCGGCGATTGAGGCGCAGGGCATGTACCGTAGGGCGGCTCGGGCGGCGTTCCGTTCGGAGCGCAGCGATAATCCGCCGGATGTGCGCCGCGCCGATTTAAAGGCTCAGCTGGCCAGCCAGATCAACGACGCGAAGCGACCGGTCTGAGCGGCGCGGCGGTAGGAGTAGAAACGCGGGTCGCTGTAGGTGCAGAAGCCGCCACCATAGACGGCCGTAACGCCACGCGCCGCCAGGCGGATACGTGCCAGCTGATAGATATCGGCCATATAACGACCCGGGTTGACGCTGGCAACGAAGGCTCCGGCGGCCTGCGGATGCACGGCCATGAACGCTTCGCGCACCTCGGCGCCCACTTCGAAGGCCTGCGGGCCAATCGCCGGCCCGAGCCAAGCCAGCACGTCCTCCGGCGCCACGGCCAGCGCATCCAGGGTCGCCTCCAGCACGCCGCCAGCCAGCCCGCGCCACCCCGCATGGGCGGCGGCGACACGGCTGCCGGCACGATCGCAAAACAGCACGGGCAGGCAATCGGCGGTCATCACGCTACAGGCGACACCCGGCGTGGCGGTCCAGCTGGCGTCGGCTTCCAGCACGTCGCCCGGCTCCGCAGGCACCACGGCAACACCGTGCACCTGACGCAACCAGGCCGGCTTGCAGCCCAACTGGCTGATCAGGCGCTGACGGTTCTTGGTCACGGCAACGGGATCGTCCTCGACATGTTCGCCGAGGTTGAAACTGTCGAAGGGTGCAGCGCTGATGCCACCGCTGCGCGTCGTGATGCAGGCCTTGACCCAGATGGGCGCCGGCCAATCTGGCGTCAGCCAGTCATGTGCCCAGCTCACCCGATAAACGCCTCGCGATCCTGACGCAGCAGCGTCAGCAACCAGACGAAGTCATCCGGTAGCGGCGACTGCCACTTCATCCGTTGCCCGGTAATCGGGTGATCCAGCTCGAGGAAGCGTGCATGCAGGGCCTGGCGAGGAAACTCCTTGAGGCTCTGCACCATGGTCTGACTGGCCGCCGGCGGGATGCGGAAGCGCCCACCGTAGACCGGGTCGCCGACCAGCGGGTAACCGACATGGCTCATGTGCACGCGAATCTGGTGAGTACGCCCGGTTTCCAGCTTGACCCGCGCATGGGTGTGCGAGCGGAAGCGTTCCAGCACCCGGTAATGGCTGACCGCCGGTTTGCCGCCGTCGCTGACCGCCATGCGCTGACGCTGCGACGAACTGCGGCCAATGGGTGCGTCGATCTTGCCGCCGGAGGTGATCACGCCGATCACGATGCACTCGTAGATGCGGCTGACCGTGCGCTTTTGCAGTTGATCGACCAGGCGCGTCTGCGCCTCGATGGTCTTGGCCACCACCATCAGCCCGGTGGTGTCCTTGTCCAGGCGATGGACAATGCCGCAGCGCGGCACGTTGACGATATCCGGTACGTGGTGCAGCAAGGCGTTGAGCAACGTGCCATCGGCATGCCCCGCGGCCGGATGCACCACCAGCCCCGCAGGCTTGTTGATCACCAGGATCTGCTCGTCTTCGTAGACGATGTCCAGGGCGATGTCCTGGGCGATCCACTCGCCCTGGGCCTCCTGCTCGGCGCGCAGCGCCAGTAACGCCCCGCCATGCACGATGTCACGCGGGCGTACCACGGCACCATCGACAGTCAGCAGACCCTCTTTGATCCAGGCAGACAGGCGCGAACGCGAGTGCTCGGCGAACAGTTGGGCGGCGACTTGGTCGAGGCGTTGACCGCCCATATCAGTGGGCACCTCGGCGTTCAGTTCAATGGTCTGCTTAATAATAGAGGACATGCTCGGCAACGGTGGGGGACCTGAAGGTCGGTTGATGTTTCAGTGCACGCCGATTGCCGCGACAAATTAGCCCAGGCAAGGCGTGGGACGCCGCCGAATGATCGCCACAGTGACAAGCCTGGCTGCATTTGCCGCGCAAGCCTGGGGCCGGCGGCCAAAATGCTGCATCAACAGGCCCTACTTTTGGTTTCGGCTACGCGCTTGTGGTTAAATACGGCGTCTTTTGCCCCAGGGTCACCGGGGGCGCTCATCATAACAGGACGGCTTTGCTCAAGACAGCCGCCGTCACAGGGACGCAAGCCGCCATGCAAGTGAGACACCTGCTGCTGATCGCCATCCTCGCCCTTACCGTTGCCTGCTCGTCCAAAGAGGTACTCGACGAGAACCTGAGCGAGACCGAGTTGTACCAGCAGGCGCAAAGCGATCTGGACAACAAGAGTTACACCAGTGCGGTGACCAAGCTCAAGGCTCTGGAGTCGCGTTATCCGTTTGGCCGCTATGCCGAACAGGCCCAGCTGGAGCTGATTTACGCCTACTACAAGAATGCCGAGCCGGAAGCCGCAAGATCTGCCGCCGAGCGCTTCATTCGCCTGCATCCGCAGCATCCGAACGTCGACTATGCCTATTACGTCAAGGGTCTGGCTTCTTTCGATCAGGATCGCGGCCTGATCGCCCGCTTCCTGCCGCTGGACATGAGCAAGCGCGACCCCGGTGCCGCCCGCGACTCCTACAACGAGTTCGCCCAGCTCACCAGCCGCTACCCGAACAGCCGCTACTCGCCGGATGCCAAGCAGCGCATGATCTACCTGCGCAACCTGCTGGCCGCTTATGAAATCCATGTGGCGCACTACTATCTGACCCGCCAGGCGTATGTCGCTGCCGCCAACCGTGGCCGCTACGTGGTGGAAAACTTCCAGGAAACCCCATCGGTCGGCGACGGCCTGGCGGTGATGACCGAGGCTTACCAGCGCCTGACCCTGGACGAGCTGGCCGCGACCAGCCTGGAAACCCTCAAGCTCAATTACCCGGATCACCCCACCCTGGTCGATGGCGAGTTCGTTCCGCGCGAAGAGGAGGCCGACAGCCGCTCCTGGCTGGCCAAGGCCACTCTCGGCCTGATCGAAACCGATACACCGCTGCCGCCGGGCGAAACCCGCGCCAGCCAGGACGTGATCCGCCAGTACGAAGAAGCCGAAGAGCAGATCCCCGAGGAGCTGAAGTCGGTAACCGCAGGCGAGCCCAGCCAGGAAACCCAGGGCCGCAAGCGCTCCTGGTTCAGCTACATGACCTTTGGCTTGTTCGACTGAAAATACCTGAACGGCGAGACGCAGAATCGATGCCGCGCACTTGAGACAAGTGCGCGGCATTTTTTATGGGCGGGACCGATCCTGCTGCTCTCGTAGGCTGTCACTCGCCGCAGGCAGTGCACCGGGGTTCAGCGGCGCGGTACAAAGCTGGCGGGTTGTCGCTGCGCGCCGAACGGAACGCCGCCCGAACCGCCCTATACTCCGCCGGATCGCCCATCCGCCGCTGGCTATGACCCAGATCAACGTCGCCACGCTTGAAACTCGCACAATCGTCCTCATCTAGTCTTCATCTCGGCAGGCTTTCAATACAGGGGTGTCCATCGCGCCGGCCTGCTCTTAAAAAGGAAGGATGACGCAATGCGAATCGACCGATTGACCAGCAAGTTGCAACTTGCGCTATCCGACGCCCAGTCCCTGGCCGTCGGCCTCGATCATGCCGCTATAGAGCCGCTGCACCTGATGCAGGCGCTGCTCGACCAGCAGGGTGGTTCGATCAAGCCGCTGCTGATGCAGGTCGGCTTCGATGTCAACAGCCTGCGCCAGGCACTGAGCAAGGAACTCGATCGCCTGGGCAAGATCCAGAACCCGACCGGCGACGTCAACCTGTCCCAGGATCTGGCGCGTCTGCTCAACCAGGCCGACCGCCTGTCCCAGCAGAAGGGTGACCAGTTCATCTCCAGCGAACTGGTGCTGCTTGCCGCGCTGGACGAAGGCACCAAGCTGGGCAAATTGCTGCTCGCCCAGGGCGTGAGCAAGAAAGCCCTGGAAAATGCCATCAGCAACCTGCGCGGTGGTGACGCGGTGAACGACCCGAATGCCGAGGAATCGCGCCAGGCCCTGGACAAGTACACCATCGACCTGACCAAGCGCGCCGAGGAAGGCAAGCTGGATCCGGTGATCGGCCGCGACGACGAGATCCGCCGCACCATCCAGGTCTTGCAGCGCCGCACCAAGAACAACCCGGTGCTGATCGGCGAGCCGGGCGTGGGCAAGACCGCGATCGTCGAAGGCCTGGCCCAGCGCATCGTCAACGGCGAGGTGCCGGATGGCCTGAAGGACAAGCGCGTGCTGTCGCTGGACATGGGCGCGCTGATCGCCGGTGCCAAGTTCCGCGGCGAGTTCGAGGAGCGCCTCAAGGCGGTGCTCAACGAGCTGGGCAAGCAGGAAGGGCGGATCATCCTGTTTATCGATGAAATCCATACCATGGTCGGCGCCGGCAAGGCCGAGGGCTCCATGGACGCCGGCAATATGCTCAAGCCGGCCTTGGCGCGCGGCGAGCTGCACTGTGTCGGTGCCACCACCCTCGACGAGTACCGCCAGTACATCGAGAAGGACGCCGCCCTGGAACGCCGCTTCCAGAAGGTGCTGGTCGACGAGCCGAGCGAGGAAGACACCATCGCCATCCTCCGCGGCCTCAAGGAACGCTACGAGGTGCACCACAAGGTGGCGATCACCGATGGCGCGATCATCGCCGCGGCCAAGCTCAGCCATCGCTACATCACCGACCGCCAGCTGCCGGACAAGGCCATCGACCTGATCGACGAGGCGGCCAGCCGCATCCGCATGGAGATCGACTCCAAGCCGGAAGTGCTCGACCGTTTGGAGCGGCGCCTGATCCAGCTCAAGGTCGAGGCCCAGGCGCTGAAGAAGGAGGACGACGAGGCGGCGATCAAGCGCCTGGAGAAACTCAAGGAAGACATCGCCCGGCTGGAACGTGAGTATGCCGACCTGGAAGACATCTGGAAGGCGGAAAAGGCCGAGGTGCAGGGCTCGGCGCAGATCCAGCAGAAAATCGAGCAGTCCCGCCAGGAGCTGGAAACGGCGCGGCGCAAGGGTGATCTCAGCCGCATGGCCGAGCTGCAGTACGGCATCATTCCGGATCTGGAGCGCAGCCTGCAGATGGTCGACCAGCACGGCAAGACCGAGAACCAGCTGCTGCGCAGCAAGGTCACCGAGGAAGAAATTGCCGAAGTGGTGTCCAAGTGGACCGGCATCCCGGTCTCGAAGATGCTCGAAGGCGAGCGTGACAAGCTGCTGAAGATGGAAGGCCTGCTGCACCAGCGGGTGATCGGCCAGAACGAAGCGGTGGTCGCCGTGGCCAGCGCGGTACGGCGTTCGCGCGCCGGGCTGTCCGACCCGAACCGGCCGAGCGGCTCCTTCCTCTTCCTCGGCCCGACCGGGGTGGGCAAGACCGAGCTGTGCAAGGCCCTGGCCGAGTTCCTCTTCGATACCGAGGAGGCGCTGGTGCGCATCGACATGTCCGAGTTCATGGAGAAGCATTCCGTGTCGCGGCTGATCGGCGCTCCGCCCGGCTACGTCGGCTACGAGGAGGGCGGTTACCTGACCGAGGCGGTACGCCGCAAGCCTTACTCGGTGGTGCTGATGGACGAGGTGGAGAAGGCCCACCCGGACGTGTTCAACATCCTCCTGCAGGTCATGGAAGACGGCCGCCTGACCGACAGTCACGGGCGTACCGTCGACTTCAAGAACACCGTGATCGTGATGACCTCCAACCTCGGTTCCACGCAGATCCAGGAGCTGGTCGGTGATCGCGAGGCACAGCGGGCGGCGGTGATGGATGCGGTGAGCAGCCATTTCCGTCCGGAGTTCGTCAACCGTATCGACGAAGTGGTGGTGTTCGAGCCGCTGGCCCGCGAGCAGATCGCCGGTATCGCGCAAATCCAGCTGGGCCGTTTGCGCCAGCGCCTGGCCGAGCGCGAGTTGAGCCTGGAGTTGAGCGACGAGGCCTTGGACAAGCTGGTCGCCATCGGCTACGACCCGGTCTACGGCGCGCGGCCGCTAAAGCGGGCGATCCAGCGCTGGATCGAAAACCCGCTGGCGCAGTTGATTCTCGCCGGCAAGTTCGGCCCCGGCAGCACCGTCACCGGCACGGTCGAAAACGACGAAATCGTCTTCGTCTAAGCCGGCAGCACTGACAACGCCCCGTCACGGTTGGCGCCGTGCGGGGCGTTTTTATGCGCGTGTGGCGGTCTGGGTTTTTGTAGGATGCGGTTGAGCGAAGCGATACCCATCAATCGGTCGCCCAACCGCCGGATTTATTGGTTCGCCGCAGAGTTGTGATGGGTATCGCTTCGCTCAACGCCATCCTACGGGGGCGCACCATCCTACGGATCACGGGGTCTTCGGCATGATCGGATAGCGCTTAAAGATGCTGGAGCAGCACATCCAGTGCGGTGGCTTGGTCGGGTTCCAGGTCGATGATATGAAAACCGGCCCAGCAGTGTTGGCCGTCGGCGCCGGGGCGGCTCCATAGGCAGTCGGCGCTCAAGTGGATCTCGCCGACCCCGTCGATCACCTGTTCGCTGACCAGGCGGCATTCGACCAGGCTGTCCGCCCGGTGCGGCTTGTCGCTGAACAGCATGAAGCCGTCGGCAGAGAGGTCTGCCACACGGCCGAGACGCTGTCCGGTATGCAGGTCGAAGACTTCCAGCTGCAGCTCGGTACTGTGCCGGCTGTGCTGACGACGATCATCCATGGTGGCTCCTTGGCCTGCTAGCGGGGTTTGCTCGTGCGGCCGCTAAAGCGCTGCAGCACACGATAAATGGCGTTGAGGGCGCGATCCACCAGCGGCGCATCGCGTTCAGGTGAAACGATGCGGGCCAGGCCCTGTTCCATTTCGCTGGCCAGTTGGGCCAGGGGTTTGATCGCCGCCCGTTGGCCGCTGTGATCGACAAACATGTAATTGCGCGTGGTCGGGCTGAACCAGGAGAGCTTGAGCTGGTGGGGCTGGTTATCCGTGATGAACTCGAACCAGGTGCCGAATTCGACCTGGATCAGCTCCTGGGCGAATGCCTGTGCGCGGGCAGACAGGCCGGATTCGCGCGGTGCCAGAGTGGCGAGCAGGGCGTCCTCGCCGAGCATGGCGCCGAGCGTGCTCGCCGGTAACTGCGGGGCAAAGGTGTCGGCGAGCTGCGGTTGCTTGGCCTGTGCGGCGTATTGGCAGGCGACCAGGTCCTGGAGCAAACGGCGAATGCCGTCCTCGTGATAGCCACCGAGCAGTTGCAGGCCTTTGCGCAAGTCATCCAGCAGCGCCACGCGCAGCGCTTGCAGTTGTTGGCGGCCATTTTCATCCAGTGGCGTGCCGCTCCAGGCCAGTTGCTCGGCCACTTCACAGGCGCGCTGCCACTCGTGGCTGTTCTCGCCATGGCGGAGCAGGGCAAAGACCAGCACATCGGTCCAGGTCAGCTCGAGAAAGTCGCGGATGATCGCCGGCGTCTGACGTCCATTGAGGCTGCGCGCAATCACGTCTATGGCCTGCTGACGGGCGCCCAGCAGCTTGTCGCGGCCCTTGACGGCCTCCACGGCGCGGCGTTCGCGCAGTTCGACCTTGTGCTTGAGGGTGTCGGTGAATGCGTCGAATTGTGCGAGGAGTCCCTCGAACAGCAAGGGATCGTCGCTGTTTGCGCCGACCACCTGCTCCACCACCCATTTCATCTTGGCCAGCAGGCCGCGCTCATTGGCCTCGCCGCCATAGAGGACGCCCGCCTGGGCCATGCTGTTGAGTAGGCGGCGCGCCGGATGCTGGTGCTGGGTGAACAGCGCCTTGTCCTGCAGCGCCACTTTCAAATAGGGCGTGTGCAGGTGGGAGAGGGTGGTCTTGTAGCTGTCGATCAGGCAGGTGTCGTCGAGGATAAAGTCGAACAGCATACCGACCAGGTCGATCACATCGGCCTCCTGTTCCGACAGTTTCTGCTGGCCCGGCCGCTGGCTGAAGGCTTCCAGTTGCCGCTGCAAGTCGGCCTTCAAGCCTTCGACCTGCTGCGGGCTGTGCAGGCGCTGCGCCAGCTCGTCGGCAGACTGGCGCTGCATGCGGTTCAGGGCGTCGAGCAGGTCGCTGGCGCTGTAGGTGCTGGTGGCATCGCGCGGGGCAAAGCTGGCAATGCTGCGGGTGCCGCCGAGCAATGGCGCGTCAATATCGCGCTGGCGATGTTCGCCGAGCAGGGCGGCCAGGCCCTGCAACAGCGCTGTCGGGTTGCTCGGCGGCGGGCCATCGAGGTCGAGCGGTGAACTGTCGGCTGCACTTGCCGGGGGGGGGGCGCTGGCCTGGGCGGGATTGTCGGCTGGCCGTTGCTGCGTGGCGGCGGGTGCGTTGGTCTTCTTCTCCGGTCGTTCGGGGTTGGCGGCGCGTTTGGCACTGTACTTGAGCGTGGGCAGTACGCCTGCGTCGATCAGGCGCTGGTTCAGGGCGTCATACACAGAATCCAGGCTGAGCATCACGTACTTGTCGAACAGGCGGTAGAGGATGGCTTTGATCCGCAGCGGGAACGGGCTGGGCACCAGGGCCTGGCGAAATGCCAGGGCAATCATCTGCGGACCGAAGGGATTGTTCTCCTCGATCAGTTGTTTGCCATTGTTGAGCAGGGCCAGGCGCTGCTCCAGGGCAAACAGCTGCTCCGTGCAGCGTGATTTGACCTGGCTGACCATCGTGGTGATCAGCAGGCTTTCCTCGTACTCCTCTTTCTGTACCAGGGTGAGCTGATCGGCATCCAGTTCCATGACGCTGGGGGCCGGCTTGAGCTTGCCGTCGAGAAAGTCGGAGAAATTCTGCGAGATGGTCTGGTGATAGGTTCGTTCGATCTGCGGCCGCTGCTTGCGAATCTCGCGCATGCTGTCGAAGAACAGGGTTTGGAGCTGATTGTTCTCGGCTTTTTCCGCGCACTCGAACAAGGTGTCATCGACTTGCCCGAAAACGCGGGTCAGCTGCTCTGCCAGTCGGTTCATCACCAATTTGCGACAGCTCTGCACCAGCTCGCCAAAGCGAGGCTGAATGCCACGGCTGGCGAGGGTCTGTGCGGCTTTTGGCGTGTTCGGTGGCATGTCCTGGCTGCTCATGGACGTTCCTGATTGAAGCCTTGTGGCTAATGCATCCTGCGCTGATCAGACTCAAGGAAGATATAGCAGGCCGTCACTCGCGTGCAAAGCATTGTCATAAAAGCAATTTAAGGGGTTGACAGGCGGCTGCGGAAACGTAAAATGGCGCGCCTCAGACACGGGAAACGGTTCACACCGAAGCTTAGTGGAAGAGATTTGAAAGCGCTTAGTTCCGCGATAGCTCAGTCGGTAGAGCAAATGACTGTTAATCATTGGGTCCCAGGTTCGAGTCCTGGTCGCGGAGCCAATCTTTCAATCGGGGTATAGCGCAGTCCGGTAGCGCGCCTGCTTTGGGAGCAGGATGTCGGGAGTTCGAATCCCCCTACCCCGACCATTTTTGGGTCGTTAGCTCAGTTGGTAGAGCAGTTGGCTTTTAACCAATTGGTCGTAGGTTCGAATCCCACACGACCCACCATTTTCACCTGCAGCTGTTTGCAGCGTTGAATCTTAAGGTTGAGATGAGATGTTCATCGGCAACCATAAAAGAAGCGCCCTCCGGGGCGCTTTTTTTATGCGCGCGATTTGTAATGGAGCCCACGACGATAGCGGGCTTGAAGTGGCGATTCGTTCGTAGCCTGGATTAGCCGAAGGCGAAATCCGGGGGCGGTTGTGCAGGCGCCGAAATTTCCCGGATATCATCCAGGTCGCTGTGATGGGTATCGCTGCGCTCAACGCCATCCTACGGGGTGGCAGCCGCAGCTGTTTTGTAGGATGTGGTTGAGCGCAGCGATACCCATCGGCTGCCTCACGGATCACCAATTTTGAGTTCCCACGTCGAGGCGTCGAACCGTCCGCGTGGGCATACAGCCCGAGACGCTTACCGGACGCAGAGCGTGGCAACCATCGATGCCATCTGCCCCGGCTCCCCGCATATCGGTCAGTGCAGTTTCAGGCGTGGCTCGGTGCTGCGGCCGATGCGGTCGCTGAGCATCAGCAGCATGGTGCGTAGCGGGCCGTACAGCGCCATCTGGTGCATACGGTAGAGCGAGACATAGAACACCCGCGCCAGCCAGCCTTCGAGCATCACGCTGCCGGTGAGGTTGCCCATCAGGTTACCGATCGCCGAAAAAGTCGACAGCGAGATCAGCGAGCCGTAATCGCGGTAGCGGTATTCCGGCAGGGCCTGGCCCTGGCCGTCGACGCGCAGTTTCAGCGACTTGGCCAGCAGCGAGGCTTGCTGGTGAGCGGCCTGGGCGCGTGGCGGCACGTTGCGGCCTTCGCTGCCGGGTTGCGGGCAGGCGGCGCAGTCGCCGAAGGCGAAGATATTGTCGTCGCGGGTGGTTTGCAGGGTAGGGCGCACCTGCAACTGGTTGATCCGGTTGCTTTCCAGGCCGTCGAGGTCCTTGAGGAAGCCGGGCGCGCGAATCCCCGCGGCCCAGACCTTGAGGCTGGCGGTGATGGTGTCGCCCTGAGCGGTGAGCAGGGCATCGCGGGTCACCTGGCTGACCGAGGCGTTGGTCATGACTGTCACGCCGAGGCTTTCCAGGGTCTTGTGCACCGGCTTGCTGATCCGCTCCGGCAGCGCCGGCAGCACCCGTGGTCCGGCTTCGATCAGGGTAATGCGCATGTTTTCCGGGTGGATGCTGTCCAGCCCATACGCCGCCAGTTGGTGCGCCGCATGGTGCAGTTCGGCGGCCAGTTCCACGCCCGTGGCGCCGGCGCCGACGATGGCCACGTTGATATGCTCGGTGGTATCGCTCTGGCTGGCGTGGGCGCGCAAATAGTGGCTGAGCAGCTGGCTATGGAAGCGCTCGGCCTGTTCGCGGGTGTCGAGAAACAGGCAATGTTCGGCGGCGCCTGCGGTGCCGAAATCGTTGGTGGTGCTGCCGACCGCGATCACCAGGCTGTCGTAGCCCAGTTGCCGCTCGGGTACCAGCACCTCGCCCTGCTCGTCGAGCGTCGCGCTGAGGGTGATGCGTTGTTCGGCCCGGTCGAGCCCGGTCATGTGGCCGAGCTGGAACTCGAAGTGATTCCACTTGGCCTGGGCCACATAGTTCAGCTCGTCTTCCGAAGAGTTCAGCGAGCCGGCAGCCACCTCATGCAGCAGCGGTTTCCAGATGTGCGTCAGGTTGGCGTCGACCAGGGTGACTTTGGCTTTGCCGCGTTTACCCAGAGTTCTACCCAGGCGGGTAGCAAGCTCCAGGCCGCCGGCGCCGCCGCCGACGATCAGGATTCGATGGGACATGGATTGCTCTCACAAGGCTTGGAAAAAAATTCGTTAAGTCTTGCTGGGCGAGCGCGAAGCAGCTCATAGCACCAGGCGACTCAGAAGACGGCTCAGCAGGCCCATGGCGATCACCACGCCAACGATGATCAGCAGCAAGCGCCACACCTTGAAGGGTTGACGTTCGACTTGATGCTGCGGGGCACTCAGGTACTGGTCGACGCGTTTTTGATCGTCGGGACTCAGGCGGCTGGACATAGGAACCTCGAGGGATCAGACCGTGGGAAAACCCTGCGGTTCTCGGCTGGCCTGTGGATGGTGGCTATTCTAGCCGTGGCGTTCACCAGGGCTCAACGCACGGGTCGTCATTCAGATGAATAATGCCGCCTTGCCGTATCCGGGTGGTGATACTGGCGTAAGGTGGGCCGGTTTGCAGGGAATTGCAGTGTCTCGGGTCATCACAGGCTGATCCCGACATCGAACAGTACGCTGCGGCCGAGATTGCTGCGCAGGAAATCTGGCGCGTCGGGATGGGCGAACAATACCCGCGCGAAAGTCGGGCCGACCAGCGACAGCGAGCGCCAGCCCTGGCGCAGGAACTCGGTGGGCGGCGGGAAGTGGCTGTTGAAGTCGGGTACGACGCGTTTCAGGCTGACGAACGCCAGCAGATCCAGTTCGCCAGGGTCGAGGCCGCGTTCGCTGTAGTTGTGCGCTTTCTTGCGCAGGGTCGGGGCCAGGCGCGCCTGCAGCTCGGCAGCGCCGATGCGCCGCGGTTTGGCCTCGCGGCGTACCAGCTGGCTGAGCGAGAAGGCGCTACGCCGCCGTTCCAGCTCGACGCGCCACTCATCGTTGAGGCGCCGGCCTTCGTCCAGCACGAAAAACACCTCGAAACTGGCCTCGCGAAACAGCACGTCCGGCGGTTCTTGCCCGGCCGCGCTGAACTCCTCGAGCCGATGGCTGACGTTCAGTGCTTGCAGCAGGCGCTGGCACACCCAACGCTCACGCTCCCACTTGCGGGCATTGGAAAGGAACGCGTTAGCCTGCTCCGCTTGGTGCGTGAGCAAGCGCAAATAATCTGAATCGTCCATGCCTACAGCTTAGCCCGCAGTCGCGGCGGCTTGGTAGCAAAACCCGGCGGTAGGGCAGCCGGTTGATGGGTATCGCTGCGCTCAAACCTACGCGGCCCGCCGCATCCTACGGTATGGTCAAGCATGACCTGCCAGGCTAAGGATTGGGGGTTGTTCCGGCTTTCCCGGGCGGCGTTGCGCTTCGCCCGCGAAGCTTTTTTCGCCGCCCGAGCGCCGGTGTAGACTGGCTGCGTTCATCATTCAGGGGTTGGGCGCTTACCTATGATCGCTGCCGAATTACTCTCACCCGCCAGCCAGATCATTGGCTGGGCGATTTATCTGCCGCTGCTGTTCTGGGCCATATGGCGGGCGCCGTGGCTGGAGTTGTTCAGCGACCTGCGCCGCCAGCACCTGGTCTTCGCCACGGTGTTCGTGCTGTTCGTGCTGTGGCTGGTGCGCCGGGATTTCGCCTCGGGGCTGTCCTACCACATCATCGGCATGACGGCGGTGACCCTGCTGCTCGATTGGCCGCTGGCGATCCTCGCCGGGTTTGTCGCCCAGCTCGGCATGCTCCTGCTGGGCCGGCAGGACCTGGCTGCGCTGGGGGTGAACGGCGTGCTGATGGTGCTGATTCCGGTGCTGGTCACCGAGCTCTGCGCGCTGCGGGTCGAGCGCGCGCAGCCGCGCAATCTGTTCGTCTACATCTTTTTCAGCGGCTTTTTCCCCGCGGCCCTGGCCGTCTTGCTGTGCATCCTGGCCGGGCTGGGCGTGTTGTGGGTCGACGGCCTATTCCCGATGCCGCCCTGGCTCGGCGACTTCGTCGGCTACCTGTGGATGGTGATCTTCCCCGAGGCCTTCATCAATGGAATGGTCGTCACCGCGCTGGTGGTGTTCTACCCCGACTGGCTGGAAACCTTCAATCGTTCGCGCTACCTGGCGGCGCCCTGGAAGGACGACAGCAAGCCGCATTGATGGCGCAGGCTTCAGCAAATTGATCGGGGTTGCTGGGTTGACCCAGATCAACCGGCCCGTTCATGAGTCTGCCAGTCTCTGCTGACGAGGGGGCGGCTGGGGCGGGCGGCGATTTCAGCCCAGCGTCGCGATCATTTACCCCGGCGATCACAACAGAGGAGACAACATCATGGGTGTACACGAGTGGGCCAGGCAGCAAATCGAGCAAAGCCTGCAGCAGGCGCCAGCACAAGGTTTCGATCCCGCGCTCGGCTTGCGCGCCTTGCTCGGCGCGGTGGTGGAGCGCAGCCGCGGCGAGCGCGATGCCAAGGACCTGGCCGCCGAACTGCAGTTCCTTGCCGACAACCTGGACGATGAGCGTGACTACGGCTTCATGCGCCCCTGATTCCCGCTGCATCACTCGCCGCCCGTAGGGTGCGCCGTGCGCACGAGTCGCCGCGCTCATTGCAGGGATTATTGGTGCGCGCGGCGCACCCTACCTCGTCAGTGCCGGCGCGGCGGCTGATCCAGATCGCTGGAGAACAGTTCGTCTTCCAGGTTGTCACCGGGGATGGCGTGTTCTTCCGAGGCCCAGGCGCCAAGGTCGATCAGTTTGCAGCGTTCCGAGCAGAAGGGTCGTTGCGGGCTTTGCGGGCCCCATTCGACCGGGGCATTGCAGGTGGGGCATTTCACGATGGTGGGTTGGCTCATGGCTGGCCTCCGCGCAGGGTCAGATAAAAATTGTGCAGGCGTTCGACTTCGCTTTTCAGCCAAACCAGGTCGCGATCATTCAGCAGCACATCATCGGCATGCTGCAGGCGTTGTTCGCGGCTGGTCTGGGCCTTGAGGATCGCCTGCACCTGTTCGGCCGAGGTTTGGTCGCGCTGCATGGCGCGCTGCACCTGCAAGTGCTCGGGGGCATCGATCACCAATACCCGCTGGGTCAAGCGGTGCTGGCCAGACTCGACCAGCAGCGGCGACACCAGAATCGCGTAAGGCGACTCGGCGCGCGCCAGGTATTGGCTGATTTCCTGGCCGATCAGCGGGTGCAGCAGGGTTTCCAGCCAGCGCCGTTGCTCGGGGTTCTGGAAAATCAGACCGCGTAGCGCCACGCGGTCGAGCTGGCCGTCAGGCCGCAACACCCCTTCACCAAAGTGCTCGACGATTTTGGCCAGCGCCGGCGTGCCCGGCTCGACCACCCAGCGCGCTGCATGATCCGCATCGACCAGATGCACGCCCTGATCGATAAAGTGCTGGGCGACCGCGCTTTTACCGCTGCCGATACCGCCCGTGAGGCCAAGAATCCAGGGTTTCATCTTCGGGTGCGGCTCTCGTTGGCCATAAACAGGGCAACAATTGTAGAGCAGGAGCCCGCGCCCTGGCGAATCAGGTGGCGGATCGCGGTGATGAGTATCGCTGCGCTCAACCGCATCCTACAAAAACGGCGTAGCTGCCAACCCGTAGGATGGCGTTGAGCGCAGCGATACCCATCAACCGATTGCGCAGCCGCAGCAATCCCCATCATTTAATCAATCCACTTGCATCAACTACACTTGCCCGGTCTTACCCTGCAAAGGACTGCAGCCCATGACCGCTTATCGTCGGGATAGCACGCCGGGCGCCACCTGGTTCTTCACCCTCAACCTGGCCGACCGCCAACGCGGTTTGCTTACCACCCAGGTCGACCTGCTGCGCGCCAGCTTCGCCAGGGTGATGTGCCAGCATCCCTGGCGTATCGAAGCCATCGTCATCCTTCCCGATCACCTGCACGCCCTCTGTACCTTGCCGCCCGGCGATGCCGACTTTGCCGTGCGCTGGCGCCTGATAAAAACCGGCTTCTCCCGCGCATTGCCTGGCGGTGAAAAGATTTGCGCCAGCCGCCGGGGCAGAGGCGAGCGCAGCATCTGGCAACGGCGTTATTGGGAGCACCGCATCCGCGATGACCAGGACTTCGCCCGGCATGTCGACTACATCCACCACAACCCACGCAAACACGGCCACGTACAACGAGTAGCCGATTGGCCGTGGTCGTCCTTTCACCGCTACGTGCAGGCGGGTTTATTGCCCGAAGATTGGGCCGGAGGCGATGAGCCGGACAGCGAATACGGCGAGCAGCAATGGGCGGATTGAACGTTCACAGCCAACCGATTGGCAGCCGCAGGTTTTTTGTAGGATGTGGCGGGCCGCGGCGTTTTTGTAGGATGCGGTTGAGCGAAGCGATACCCATCGAGCGGTTGCCCATCCGCCGGATTTTATTGATTGGCCGCAGATCGTTGTGATGGGTATCGCTGCGCTCAACACCATCCTACGGGTTGGCAGTCGCAGGACTTTTGTAGGATGTGGCGGACCGCGTAGGTTTGAGCACAGCGATACCCATCGAGCGGTTGCCCAGCCGGCGGGTTTTATTGATTGGCCGAAGATCGTCGTGATGGGTATCGCTTCGCTCAACGCCATCCTACGGGATCACACTATCCTGCGGGGCCCGCACCATCCTACGAGCCAAACCCGGCAAACTGCAGATAGCTTCCGGTGATCTGGCCGCCCCAGAGCAGGGCGATCCAGCCGGCGATGGCGAGGTAGGGGCCGAACGGGATCGGCGTGCTGGTTTCGGCGTTGTGCAGGCGCAGCATGATCAGCCCGAGCACGGCGCCGACCAGCGACGACAGCAGGATGGTCAGCGGCAGCACTTGCCAGCCGCCCCAGGCGCCGAGCATGGCCAGCAGCTTGAAGTCGCCATAGCCCATGCCTTCCTTGCCGGTCACCAGCTTGAACAGCCAGTACACCGACCACAGGCTCAGGTAGCCGCCGATCGCGCCCCACAGTGCGGCTTCCAGGCTGGTGAACAGGCCGAAGTAGTTAGCGATCAGCCCCAGCCACAGCAACGGCAGCACCAGGGCGTCCGGCAGCAGTTGATGGTCGGCGTCGATCAGGCTCATCGCCAACAGGCCCCAGGTCAGCAGCAGGATGCCGGCGGTCTGCCAGGTAAAGCCGAAGTGCCAGGCCACATACGCCGACAGCAAGCCGCAGGCCAATTCCACCAGCGGGTAGCGCAGGCTGATCGGCACCTTGCAGCTGGAGCATTTGCCACGCAGGAACAGGTAGCTGATGACCGGGATATTCTCCCAGGGGCGAATCTCGTGGCCGCAGTGCGGGCAGCGCGAATTGGGCAGGATCAGGTTGAACAGCGGCGCGGCCGGCGGCTCCGGCAGTTCGAGGATTTCCCGGGCCTGGGCCTGCCAGTCGCGCTGCATCATCACCGGCAGGCGATACACCAGCACATTGAGAAAGCTGCCGATCAACAACCCCAGCACCAGGCAGATAAACGTAAAGGCCGGCAAGTTGCCGGCCAGGAACTCTAGGGTCATGAGTTAGCCAACCACCGCGCCCAACTGGAAGATCGGCAGGTACATGGCAATGATCAAGCCGCCGACCAGTACGCCGATAACCGACATGATCATCGGTTCCATCAGGGTGGTCAGGTTGTCGACGGCGTTGTCCACCTCGTCCTCGTAATAGCCGGCGACCTTGTCCAGCATCTCGTCCAGCGAGCCGGATTCCTCGCCGATGGCGGTCATCTGGATGGCCATGCTCGGGAAGATCCCGGTGCTGCGCATCGAGAAGTTCAACTGGGTGCCAGACGACACGTCATTGCGGATCTTGTGCACGGCATTGCGGAACACCACGTTGCCGGTCGCCCCGGCCACCGAGTCGAGCGCCTCGACCAGAGGCACGCCGGCGGCGAAGGTGGTGGCCAGGGTGCGCGCGTAACGCGCCACCACCGCTTTGTACAGGATGTCGCCGATAATTGGCGCCTTGAGCAGGGTGCGGTCGAGGAAGTCGCGGAATTTCTCCGAGCGCTTGAACACCCATTTAAACGTGAAGGCGCTGGCGAAGATGGCGAAGACGAAGATGAACCACCATTCCTGCAGCCCACGCGACATGTTCACCACCACCTGGGTGAATGCCGGCAGTTCGGCGCCGAAGCCCTGGAACACGCTCTCGAATTGCGGCACCACCTTGATCAGCAGGACCGCCGTGACGATCACCGCCACCACGATCACCGCGATCGGGTAGGTCATGGCCTTCTTGATCTTGGCTTTGAGCGCCTCGGTCTTTTCCTTGTAGGTAGCGATGCGGTCGAGCAGGGTTTCCAGCGCACCGGCTTGCTCGCCCGAGTCGACCAGGTTGCAATACAGGTCGTCGAAGTACAGCGGTTTCTTGCGTAGCGAGGCGGCGAAGCTGTTGCCCGCGGCGACCTCCTGCTTGACCTCCTCGATCAGCTTGCGCATGTTCGGGTTGTCGAAGCCCTCGCCGATGATGTCGAACGACTGCAGCAGCGGCACCCCGGCCTTCATCATGGTGGCCATCTGCCGGGTGAACAGGGCGATGTCCAGGGGTTTGATCTTCTTGCCGGCGCTGAACAGCGACTTGGGTTTCTTGCGCACCTTGAGCGGGTTGATACCCTGCTTGCGCAACTGGGCCTTGATCAGAGCAGGTGACTGCCCGATCAGCTCGCCCTTCATCTTGCCGCCTTTCTTGTCGGTGCCTTCCCAGAGGAAAACACTGCTTGCTAATGCTTTGGCCGCCATCGGTTAGTCCTTTGTCACGCGGTTCACTTCTTCGAGGCTGGTGATGCCCTGCATGGCCTTCAGCAGGGCCGAGGTGCGCAGGTCATTGAAGCCGTCTTTGCGCATTTGCGCGGAGATATCAATGGAATTGCCTTCCTCCATGATAATCCGTTGCAATGCAGGCGTGTTTTTAACCACTTCATAGATTCCGATACGGCCCTTGTAACCGCCGTTGCAATTTTCGCAGCCGACCGGGCGATAAATCTTGAAGCTGCCGATCTGGTTTTCCGGGAAGCCTTCTTCCAATAGCGCCTCGCGCGGGATCTGCACTTCCTTCTTACAATAGCCGCAGAGCTTGCGCGCCAGGCGCTGGGCGATGATCAGGCTGACCGAGGTGGCGATGTTGAACGAGGGCACGCCCATGTTGCGCAGGCGGGTCAGGGTTTCCGCGGCGCTGTTGGTGTGCAGGGTCGACATCACCATGTGCCCGGTCTGCGCCGCCTTGATCGCGATCGAGGCGGTATCCAGGTCGCGGATCTCGCCGACCATGATGATGTCCGGGTCCTGGCGCAGGAAGGCGCGCAGCGCGGCGGTAAAATCCATGCCCTGCTTGGGGTTGACGTTGACCTGGTTGATGCCTTCCAGGTTGATCTCCACCGGGTCTTCGGCGGTGGAGATATTCACGTCCACGGTATTGAGGATGTTCAGGCCGGTGTACAGCGACACCGTTTTGCCCGAGCCGGTCGGCCCGGTCACCAGGATCATGCCTTGCGGCTGCTTGAGCGCAGCCATGTACAGGTCTTTCTGCCTGGGCTCGTAGCCCAGCGCATCGATGCCCATCTGTGCGCTGGAGGGGTCGAGAATCCGCATCACGATCTTCTCGCCCCACAGGGTCGGGCAGGTGCTGACGCGAAAGTCGATCGACTTTGTCTTCGAGATGCGCATCTTGATCCGCCCGTCCTGCGGCTTGCGCCGTTCGGAAATATCCAGCGCCGCCATCACCTTGAGGCGCGCGGCGATGCGTGGCGCCAACTGGATCGGCGGCCGGGCGATCTCCTGCAGAATGCCGTCGGTACGAAAACGCACCCGGTAGACCTTCTCGTACGGCTCGAAGTGCAGGTCCGAGGAGCCGCCCCTGATCGCATCCAGCAGCATCTTGTTGACGAAGCGCACCACCGGCGCGTCGTCGGCGCTTTCGCCGGCGACGCCGTCGTTCTTGTTCTCGTCCACCGCCTGCACGTCCATGCCGTCGAGGTCGACGTCGGCCAGGTCTTCCATGCCGCTGTTGGCCGCCTCGAAGAACTTGTCGATGGCCTCGCCGAGCTTGTCGTCCTCCACCAGCAGGGCTTCGGTACTCAGGCCGGTGCTGAACTGGATGTCGGTGACCGCCTGGTGATTGGTCGGGTCGGAGAGGGCGACGAACAGCTTGTTGCCGCGCCGGTACAGCGGCAGCACGCGGTGCTGGCGACACAGCTTCTCGCTGACCAGGTCGTGCGGCTGGCTGTCCTTGTCGATGGCCTTGAGGTCGCACAACGGCACGCCGAACTGCTCGGAGGCGATTTCCGCCACCGCCCGGCTGCTGGCCAGCTTGTTCTGCACCAGGTAAGACACCAGCGGGATCTTGTTGCGTAGGGCCTGGGCCTGGGCCTGGGCCGCGGCGCGTTCGTCCAGCAAGTCGGCGTTGACCAGTTGCCGAGCCAGGCCGGTCAGATTGGGAGAGTCGTTCATTGCGCTTCTGCTAATCGAAGGGAGGCGGATGCTGCTGACTTATAGCCTAATCGCGCGCCAAGCCCAAGTGCGGCAGTCGTGCCTGACAAAAAACGTCAGTTGCTGCCGTGTTGGGAGCGGGCGGTTAGCGGTGTGTAGCGGGAAATCCCTTGGGCTGCGCGCTCTGCCGAGTTGGCACGCCATCTGCTTTGTCATGCACAGGTCGCTGACCTTAACCATAATAGGAGCTTGTCCATGAAGTCTCTCAAGAAGCAAAAAGGCTTTACCCTGATCGAGTTGATGATCGTAATTGCGATCATCGGTATTCTCGCCGCCATCGCCATCCCGCAGTTCAACGAGTATCGCCAGCGTGCGAATGACACCTCCGCTGTTGCCGATGCCAAAAATGGCATTACCGCAATCATCTCTTCGCTGCGCTGATCGGTTTTTCAGGAGATATTAATATGAAAAAGATTACTCTGTTGTTGGCAGGTTTGATGGTTTCGGGTATGGCTTCTGCCGTACAGCTGACTGGTACTGGTGGTGTGGTTCAACGCGTCGGTGATTGCGAGACTCTTTTGAACGAGGACGTGCGCATCAACCTGACCACTGGTGTAGAGGCTGGTGTTAATTGCAGTGCTACCCGCATTGCAATTGCTACTTGCCATACCGCCGGACGCCAGGTTGGCCGCAGCGTCGAGGTTGTTACTGCTTGCGATGCCGTTGCAGACCCTGCCTGCGAAGATACGGTGGAAGTCCAGACTGTGACCGGTCCGGCAATGGCCGTTGCGAATACAAACCGCGGCACCGTGATCAGCGGTTTTCCGGGTGGCCTCTGCACCGCTGCCACTGCCGATACCTTTGCAACCGCTCAGCCGTAACAGCTCTATGTGTTAGCCACATCAAAGCGTCCTCGCCCGGCGTGGGGCGCTTTGAATTTAAGTATTGCTTGACGTCTTGGTCGGTACCTTATCGCGGTATGTTGGGTCGTAGGATGGAAGCGCGAAGGCGCTTCCATCGTTTACTGAGATATGTCGCCGACCCTGATGTTCTCCACTTGAATAAATCAGGCTGTTATTTTTCTTTTTAATGCGTTCGACGAATAGCCTCTTCGGTTGTGTCGATTTTTATTTTCTCCAGATTCCGTCCCGTCTTAAATGCCTATATTTCGTGATTTTCTGACTGCACTGCGCCTGGCGTTCAAGGCGAACTTCGTCTGGATGGCTGCTGGCGTCCTGCTGGTGGTGGCGCTGGCCACCCTGTTGTCCGCCTATTTCGGTGGTCGCCAGCCGACGACCGTGGCGCTGGATGTGGGGCTCTCGACCATTCGCTTGCTGGTGCCGCTGCTGATCGTGCTGCTGGTACAGGAGCTGCTGTCCCGCGAGTTCGACAAGCGCTATTACCTCAACTCGCTGACGTACCCGCGTGGGCGGCGCAGCCTGTTGCTCGGTCGTTTTGCCGCGCTGCTGGCAATGCTGCTGGGCCTGTTGCTGGTCTTGGGGCTGTTGCAGGTGTTGCTGGTGGGTTTGATTGGCGACGCGCACCCCCAGGCCACCCCAGTGGCCATGGGGCAGCCCTATCTGATCGTGATCGCCTTTATGGCCCTCGACCTGCTGGTGCTGGCGGCGCTGGCGACCCTGCTGGCGGTAGTCGCCTCGACCCCGAGCTTCGTCCTGCTCGGCACCTTCGGCTTTATGCTGGTGGCGCGTTCCTACGGCGCCATCGTCGAGCTGCTCAGCCGTGGTGCCGAGCTGGTCGGCAATGCCGAGGGCTATCGCGCCAGCCTCGGGGTATTGGGTTACCTGCTACCGGATCTTGGCGCGCTGGATCTGCGCATGCTGGCGCTCTACGGCCAGCCGGAATTTCTCCCCGCCGACTGGCCCTGGTTGCTCCTGAGTAGTCTGGCCTACGCCTGCGCCCTGCTGGCGCTGGCGGTTTGGGCGCTGCAACGCAAGCGTTTCGCCTGATATGCGCAGCCGCTACGCTCCGCTATTGCTGGCGCTGCTCGGTTTCGCCGTGTTCTCCGCCGCCTCGCAGTGGCGCGCCCATACCCCTGCGCCTGTGGCTCCGGTGATTGAAGGCCGGGTGGTCATCGCCGCGCCGGTGTTGCTGGTGCTGTTCGGCGGCGACCGCTTTCTCGCGGCCAGCCTGGAAACCATGCGCCTGGCCGCCACCGGGTCGGGCTGGGGGCAGGCGGATACCGGCTATCTGGTCCGCGCCCAGCAGGTGGTGGCCGAGCTCAACCCCTGCCATGAAGACAACTATTACCTGGCCAGCGGCCTGCTCACCTGGGGTGGGGCGGACCGCGAGGGCGCCGAGGTGTTGCGCCGGGCCATGCAGTGTCGCTTCTGGGATGAGTTGCCGGCGTTTTTCTATGGCTTCAATCAGGCGTTCTTCAACAAGGATATTGCCGAGGCCAGCCGTGCGCTGGAGTTGGCGGCGCAGCGTTCTACCGCTAACTCAGCCGGTTTCCGTAAGCTGGCGGTGATGCTGCAGGCGGAAACCTTCGCCGATGAACAGTTGGCCCTGGACTACCTGATTCAACAACGCGATGCCGCCAGCGATCCCAAGCTGCGCGGCATGCTCGACAAACGCGTCGTTCGGTTGCAAGGTCTGGTTGCCCTGCGCGAGGCGCAGCGCCGCTTCGAGGCGAAAAACGGTGCGCTGGTAAGGCTCGAACAACTGGTCGAAGCCGGGCTGTTGCCGGCCTTGCCGGACGACCCGCTCAGGCTCGGCTACGAGTTGCGCGATGGTCGCATCATCCTGAAGAAACTGGAGATCGCCGGCATGGAGGATCAGTCGTGAGTGCTGCACTGGAATTTCAGGGCGTCAGCCAGACCTTTCGCGTCAAGGGCAAGGCGGTGCAGGCGCTGCGCGATGTCAGCTTCAGCCTGGCCGAGGGCGAGGTGTTCGGCTTCGTCGGGCCCAACGGCGCCGGCAAGTCGACCACCATCAAGGTCATGCTCGACATCATCAACGACTACCAGGGCCGGGTCAGCCTGTACGGCACCTGTGCGCGCCAGGCCGAGGCGCGCCAGGGCGTGGCCTACGTGCCGGAAGCCCCGGCGCTGTACGAGCAGTTCACCGCGATGGAAATCCTGCGCATGGCCTTGTCCATGTACGGCATCCGCCGGACGGACGAGAAGGCCTGGTGCCTGAACTGGCTGGAGCGCTTCTCTATCGGCGCGTCCGCCAACCGGCGCATCCGCGAGCTGTCCAAGGGCACGGTGCAGCGCGTGGCGCTGGCCCATGCCATGGTCGTGCAGCCCAGATTGCTGGTGCTCGACGAGCCGCTGTCCGGTCTCGACCCGGTCGGGCGCAAGGATGTGGTGGATATCCTCAACGAGTACAAGCAGCAGGGCGGGGCGATCTTCTTCACCTCCCATGTGCTGCACGACGTCGAACGCATCGCCGACCGTTTCGGCTTCATCAACAAGGGCGAACTGCTGACCGTGCGCTCGCCGCGCGAACTCGCCGCCGAGCGCGCCGATTACCTGCTGGTGCGCTTCAACGCCGCACACGCCATCGCCCCCGGCGCCCGCCAATTGCGCGACGGCGAGTTCGAATGCGAACTGACCCAGGCCGCGCTGCCCGCCTTCATCGCCCAACTCAACCAGAGCGGCGGCCACCTGCTGTCGGTGAAACCGGCGGTGTCGCTCGAAAGCGTGTTCTTCAAAATCCTCGACGACGCCGCCCGGAAACCCCAGCCCGCCCCAACCCCCGCGCCATCCCCACCAAACAAAATCCCGGCCTGACCCTGCGCTCGCAGGGCTTTTGTAGGATGTGGCGGGCCGCGGTGCTTTTGTAGGATGCGGTTGAGCGCAGCGATACCCATCAACCGGTTGCCCTGCCGCCGGATTTTATTGGTTTGCCACAGATCGCTGTGATGGGTATCGCTTCGCTCAACGCCATCCTACGGGGTCCGCGTCATCCTACGGGTTGGTGGCCGCAGGTTTTTTTGTCGCGCGTTCAGATATAGACGATGACTGCCCATCGTGCGGCGCCGCTGCCGAGGGGAAGGCCAAAGAAAATCGACTCTGACCCTTGACCGCCGGTGGTTGATTCGCTTCATCAATTGCGGGTGTATAGTTTGGCTGGCAGACAAAAATCGTAGGTATGAATTATGGCAAGCGACTCGAGAATTACCCTGGAGCCCGGTAAGCGTGGCGGCAAGCCTTGCGTTCGAGGTCTGCGCATCAGTGTTGAGGATGTACTCGGTTGGCTTGCTGGGGGGATGTCCCAAGAGGAGATTCTGGAGGATTACCCGGAGTTGAGTCGTGAAGACATTCTTGCTTGCCTGGCTTTTGCTGCCGACCGCCTGAAGCATGCGGCTTGGATCAGGGCTGCATGAAGTTATTGCTGGATGAAAATTTGTCGCGCAGATTGCTGCCGGCGTTGCAGGCGGACTTCCCTGGCTCTTCCCAAGTTGCACTGCTGGGGCTGGAACAAGCCGATGACCGCGGCATATGGGAATACGCGAAGGTGCACGATTATGTGATCGTCAGCAAAGATGAAGACTTTCATAATCTGCAAACCGCGTGGGGTTACCCACCGAAGATCATTCTACTTGCCCTTGGTAATAGCTCTAACCAAGCGGTTCTGCATGCGCTGACGACTTCTGCCGTGCAGCTGCGAGAGAGTCTGGCCGATGAGCGAATTGGACTGATCGAAATTGTCTGAGTTGCCGTAACGGGCGCGCGCATCGACTTCGGGTTGCGGACACAGCTTGAATAGTTTTTCGGCTAATGCCCCCCTTTTTTTCTGCTTACAAGCTCAAGCGCATCGACAAATCCACTGCCTTCACATCCTTGGTCAGGGTGCCGATCGAGATGTAGTCGACGCCGGTTTCGGCGATGGCGCGCAGGGTGGTTTCGTTGACGCCGCCCGAGGCTTCCAGCTTGGCGCGGCCCTGGGTGATGGCGACCGCTTGGCGCATGTCGTCCAGCGAGAGTTCGTCGAGCATGATGATGTCGGCCCCGGCGTCGAGCGCTTGTTGCAGTTCTTCCAGGCTTTCCACTTCGACTTCCACCGGTTTGCCGGGGGCGATCTTGTGCGCGGCTTGCACGGCTTCGACGATGCCACCGCAGGCGGCGATGTGGTTTTCCTTGATCAGGAAGGCGTCGAACAGGCCGATGCGGTGGTTGTGGCAGCCGCCGCAGGTGACGGCGTATTTCTGCGCCAGGCGCAGGCCGGGCAGGGTCTTGCGGGTGTCGAGCAGTTTGACCGCGGTGCCTTGCACCAGATCGGCGTAATGCTGGCAGCGGGTGGCGACGGCGGACAGGGTCTGGAGGAAGTTCAGGGCACTGCGCTCGCCGCTGAGCAGGGCGCGGGCCGGACCTTCGAGGTGGAACAGGGCCTGGTTGGGGCTGACGCGTTGGCCGTCGCGCACCTGCCAGTGCACGGCGACGCGCGGATCGAGCCGGCGAAACACCGCGTCGACCCAGGCGCTGCCGGCGATCACCGCGGCTTCGCGGGTGATGACGGTGGCGTGGGCCAGGCGCTCGGCGGGGATCAGTTGCGCGGTGATATCGCCGCTACCGATGTCCTCGGTCAGCGCGCGACGAACATTGGCCTCGATTTCGGCAGTCAGGTCGGCGAGGGTTAGGTTCGGCATGGTGGGCTCCACTGTCAGGGTCGGGCGATTATAGGGATTGCCGACCGCGGCTGCAGCGAGATTGCTCATCGCGGCTCGCATGATCGGGCTGCCGGGTGCTGCCCGTCGTTACGAGGTCGCTGATTTATATCTGTGACCTGTGTCATATCTGCAGGAAAAGTCTGTTTGGGGCGCAGGCGGCATACCTATAATCGATTTGCCTTTATGATTATTGACGCCGTAACTTTGACGTTAAGGATAACGCTCAGTTGGTTGCTGTGCAGATCGGTTGGCCCAAGAGGGGGCAGTCTGCAGGAGAGTCGCAATGAAGACTGACGCGAATGTGGTGCACCTGAATCCGGTGGCCGCCGAGCAATCGCCCACTTCACCGGTAGGAAGACTGCCCGTGGCGCTCATTCACCTACGCGACAAGGCTGCGTTGCAGCTCAAGCAATCCCTGCAAATCCTCTTCGACAATGCCGACGACACGCTGTTCGAGATGGCGGATCGGGCGGCCAGCAATGGCGAGCAGAACGCCTTCTTCGAAGCCATGCGCGATCTGCGCTTGAAGCGCAAGAGTATCGAGCGCGGCTTCCTGCAAGAGGTCTTCGAGCCGTTCGCCACCCTCAATCAATACGAGATCGGCAGGTCGCCGCTGGGGTCTGTGTCGTTCGACAACCTGGCGCTGGTGCAGCACGACGAGCTGGAAGAGTCCGTGGCGCTGGACGCCATGGTGGCCAAGGTCATGAGCCGCGACGGCGTGGGCGTCCGCCACCTGACTGCGCGCCTGAATGCCCTGGTCAGCAAGAAGCTCGACGACAAGTCCAACCCGCTCGGCCCCACTGCGCTCTGCGCGGCTTTTCTCGAGGCGTGCAGCAGCTTGGGGGTGGAGATCAAGGTCAAGCTGATCATCCTCAAGCTGTTTGAAAAGTATGTGTTGGCCGATCTCGATCAGCTCTATGCCGAGGCCAATCAGCTGCTGATTGCTGCGGGGGTGTTGCCGGAACTGAAGTCGGCGCCGGCGCGGCGTAACCCGGAGCGCTCCGGGGCGGCTGCGCGCGACCCCGCGGAACAGGCGGGCGTCGCTGCTGGCGAGCAGGACGGCGAGAGCGTGCAGGAAGTGTTCGTGGCGCTGCAGGCGCTGCTGGCCCAGGTGCGCGGCCGTGCCACGCCGCGGCGCGAGACGCCGGCCGATGCGGCGCCAATCACCAGCCGCGATCTGCTGCGCCTGCTCTCCCATATGCAGCAACATGCACCGGCGCCGGTCAGCGATGAGTTCGATCTGCGCGAGCAGCTCGAACAACTGCTCAGCCGCGCCAGCGCCAGGAGCGGCAAAGCGCGGGTAGTCGGCGAGGTCGATGAGGACGTGATCAACCTGGTGTCGATGCTGTTCGAGTTCATCCTCGATGACCGCACCCTGCCGGATTCGCTGAAAGCGCTGATCGCGCGCCTGCAGATTCCGATGCTCAAGGTCGCGCTGCTGGACAAGACCTTCTTCAGTCGCGGCAGTCATCCGGCCCGGCGCCTGCTCAATGAAATCGCCTCGGCGGCCCTGGGTTGGGGTGAACAGGATGACACCCAGCGCGGCAGCCTGTATCAGAAGATCGAGCAGGTGGTGCTGCGCTTGCTCAACGACTTTGTCGACGATCCGCAGATCTTTGCCGAGCTGCTGGCGGATTTTCTCGCCTTTACCGGTAACGAGCGGCGCCGCAGCGAGCTGCTGGAGCAGCGTACCCGCGACGCGGAAGAGGGCAGCGCCAAGGCCGAGTTGGCGCGGCGCCAGGTCGAGTTGGCGCTGAATGAGCGCCTGCTGGGCAAGCGCCTGCCCGAGGTGGTGGTGCGCCTGCTGCAGGAGGCGTGGAGCAAGGTGCTGATGCTCACCTGCCTCAAGCACGGCGTCGATTCGCCCGAGTGGCGGACGGCGTTGGCGACCATGGATGACCTGGTCTGGAGTGCGCAGCCCCACGAAGATCCGGAGGCGCGTCTGCATTTGCTCCGACTGGTGCCGGGGCTGCTCAAGGCGTTGCGCGAAGGCATGGCCAGCGCGGCGTTCGATCCGTTCTCCACGGGCGAATTTTTCAGTCAGCTGGAGGCGCTGCATGTGCAGGCTTTCCAGCGTTTCAAACGGGTGATGCCGGTAGCCGAAATGGATCAGGTCGAAGCGCCGGCCGTGCGCGTGAGCGACGAGCAGGCGGGTGACGCTGTGGCTGAGGCCGGTGCTGAGCTGGCCGCGCTGGAGTTGTCTCCAGCGGCAGAGCTGGATGTATCGGCGATGATCGAGGTGGTCGAGGAGATCGTACTGCTGGCCCCCGGGCAAAGCAGTGCGAGTGAGCCCGATATCTGTCTGGCCGATGACGACGAAGCCCTGCTGCGCGTGGATAGCCTGGGTGTCGGCAGCTGGGTGGAGTTTCAGGAAGACGCGGAGCACAAGCTGCGCTGCAAGCTGGCCGCGGTGATCAAGCCAACCGGCAAGTACATCTTCGTCAACCGCACCGGCATGAAGATCCTGGAAAAAACCCGCATGGGCCTGGCGCTCGAGTTCCGCCGCAATGCCATCCGCCTGCTCGACGACGCGCTGCTGTTCGATCGGGCGCTGGAGTCGGTCATCGGCAACCTGCGCAAGCTCAAGGGCGCCTGACGCTGTCCATGTGGCACTCGGGGCGGCCTTTGTAGGATGGCACGGGCGGCGATCCGTCGGGCCGCGTAGGATGAGCGCAGCGATACCCATAGGTGGCCACCCGGAGCAACGCTCACTCAGCGAGGTAGCCCGCACAAGCCCCGGCGCAATCCGGGGGCGGTTGGGCGGGGGCCGAAACTTCCCGGTTTGCCTGCCGGTCGCGATGATGGGTATCGCTGCGCTCAACCGCATCCTACGGGTTGGCGGTCTGGGCTTTTGTAGGATGGCGTTGAGCGCAGCGATACCCATCAAGCGATTTATGCCTGTACCCGCTGGCAGGGCGAATATCGATGATGGGTTACGGCGCCTTTGTTCTGCTGACAGCAGGTCAATTTGCGGGCGCCTAACCGATCCTACGATCTGTCGCTGCGCTCCGAGCGGATCGCCCCTTGGCCCCGTTGCCTGCCTGCTCTAGAGTGGAGGCTCGTGTGCGACACGCATGGTCGTGTTGTGCTTGGTTGGGAGCTTTCCCATGACACCAAAACTCCTTTGTTATCAGAGGGTTGAAGTCAGAATAAGCACAAGAGCCTGGCTTTGATAGCCTAAAAATGATCCGCTTGCGGAGGTGCGAAACTCTCCGTTTGCGGGGAAATAACGCCTCGAATTCGGCTTTTGCTGGCTAGAATTCGATCAAAAGCACTATCAAAAGAACAATCTCCGTACTGGAGATTGTTTCAAAATGTATCAAGCTCCCTGGGGATGGAAAACGCCCTCAGGGGCGCAATCCATCCTCTACGAAGCCTGGTCATTTTGGCCCCTGCCACCGTCGCGAGACGTGGGAGACCTCTTGTCCAAGCACGGAGCGCAAGCTCCGATTCGTATTGCTCAGCTCCGCTTGTCCAGGGAGTACCGAGCCTGACATGTACCTGTCAGTTCACTAGGTCGGCATGCGTCGGGGGCCAACCCCGGGGTGTGAAGCCCGATCAACAATGTCCCCTCTCGCAAGAGAAGCATGTGCCGGCAACGGAGCGTGCGATGCATCCGAATTGCACGGAGGCAGGGGGGCTAGTGACCAAACCCGCATGGCTAACGCATGTGAACCGTTGACAGAACCCTCGACACCACTGACGGGCCTACGGCAATTATCGGCCCCAGCCAAAATGGCAATGTAGTCGGTCGGCGCAGTATGAGTATGCGCTGCGGTACCACCACTGCTACCGGGGGAAAGACGGAGCCTAAACGGGGAATTGATGCGATTCGGGGAACGTGGCAATCCCGACCACTCGCCTGCCCAGCAACATCGGGTAGGCAGGCAGACCGCAAGGCGAGCTGATGGGTGTGGGGAATGGGAGGATGCAAGAAGCGAATGGCCGCCTGTAATGGGCGGTATACCGGGTGAGACATTACCGGCAGGGGATAACTCTGGCTGACGTGCATCTGGTTTACGAGCGCAAAAAGAGCCGCTGATTCCAGCGATAACCAAATGACCCTATGGGCGAACTGCTGCCCATAGGGGAGTAGTCCGTCCTGAATGTCGTTCATCTCGGGAGGACTGTATGAAAACGCAACCAGCAACATCGGTCGCGTCTGCGCCCTCCGGCGGAATGACGAACTGGCACGATCTCGATTGGGCCAAAGTTCAGCAATCCGTTCGGAAAACGCAGCTGAAGATTGCGCAGGCAACACGGGACAGTGACTGGCGCAGGGTTAAACGCCTGCAACGGATGCTGGCTCACTCGTTTTATGGTCGCTGCATGGCTGTAAGGCGAGTCACGGAGAATCGGGGTCGCAAGACTCCGGGCGTAGATGGAGAAACCTGGGGTACGCCCCAAGCCAAGTTCCATGCCGTGGGACGTCTGTCGAAAAAAAGAGGCTATCGGCCCAGACCGCTACGGCGGGTATGGATACCGAAACCTGGCAAGCAGGAGAAACGCCCACTGGGTATCCCGACGATGTTGGATCGGGCCATGCAGGCGCTGTATCTGCAAGCGTTGGAGCCTGTCGTGGAAAGCGCCAGCGATCCGAAGTCCTATGGATTTCGCCCGGATCGCTCGACGGCTGACGCAATGGTAGAGCTCTTCCACCTGCTGGCGCCTGAAAGGGCTCCAGTCTGGATTCTGGAGGGCGACATCAAAGGCTTCTTCGACAACATTAACCACGGATGGCTGTGCCGAAATGTCCCGATGGACAGGGCGGTGCTGCGCAAGTGGTTGAGAGCTGGGGTTATCGACCGGCGACAACTCATGGCTACGGAAGCCGGGACGCCACAGGGCGGGATCATCTCGCCCTGTCTGGCCAACGCCACCCTCAACGGTCTGGAGACTCAGTTGAAGCGCCATCTGGCGAAGAAGCTGGGGATCAATAAGGCCGCGAAGACCAAGGTGCAATGTGTGCGTTATGCGGATGACTTTGTGATCCTGGCAGCCTCGAAAGAGCTGCTGGAGGAAGAGATCAAACCCTGGGTGGAGCAATTCCTGTCGGTACGAGGGGTTGCACTATCCCAAGAGAAAACGCAAATCACGCACATTTACCAGGGGTTCGATTTTCTGGGGTGGAATTTCAGGAAGTACGTGCCGAAGTCACCACACAGGAAGGCCAAGCTGCTGATCAAGCCCTCGAAGAAAAACGCCTCGGCGTTCTATCGGAAGGTGAGCGAGATCATTAAAGGCAGCGGGGCTTTGACGCAGGAAGCGTTGGTCGGCCATCTGAATCCGGTACTGAAGGGGTGGCGCAATACCATTCCCCAGTCGTGGCAAAGAAGACCTTCAGCAAGCTGGATAATCTGATTTTCTGGCGAATCTGGAGGTGGGCGAAGCGCAGGCATCCGAAGAAGTCGGCTGAATGGATCAGGAATAAATACTTCCGATCCATAGGTAGGCAGAACTGGGTGTTTGCGTACCCCTACAAGAATGGCAAGGGAGAAAGGCAGTATCGCCAGTTGTACAAACTGGCGGGAACCGCAATCGTGCGCCACAAACGTCTGCCGGGGGATTACACCCCCTATGACGCAGAGCACGAACTGAAGTGGGAGGCGTTGAGAGTCCAGCGGATGCAGCACAAGCTGCGTTATCGAGGGCAAATCCTCAGCCTCTTCCGTAGACAGCGGGGTCTTTGTGCCCTGTGCGGGCAAGCGGTAAGCAAGGGAACTGGCTGGCACGACCATCACGTCATCAGACGTGTAGACGGTGGGCCGGATACCTTATGCAACCGTGTGCTGCTCCATCCCAACTGTCATGCGTTGGTGCATAGCCAGCGACAAGAGGTAACTCTACAGTTCAACGGTCTATAGCCGTAGAATCACACGCAACACTCCGTGCGTTGCCGGCCAAGCTACTTGGTTTAACGTAAGCTTGAGCCGTGTGCGATGAAAATCGCACGCACGGTTCTAAGGGGGGGATGGGCCAGTAATGGCCTATCTCTACCCGACTCAAGGAGCCTTTATGCAGCTGGATCCTCGCAGTGGTTGGTGCCAAGGTGCGCGCCACTGCCCATCGCCCAATTTCAATGAGCGCCCGCAGGCTGAGGTTTCCCTGTTGGTGATCCATAACATCAGCCTGCCGCCGGGACAGTTCGGGACCGGCAAGGTGCAGGAATTCTTCCAGAATCGCCTGATCGTCGATGAGCATCCATACTTTGCCGAGATTGCGAGCTTGCGCGTGTCGGCGCATTTCCTGATCGAGCGCGACGGCGCCATCACTCAGTTCGTCTCGTGCAACGAGCGCGCCTGGCATGCCGGGCAGTCGTGTTTCGCCGGGCGCGAGAACTGCAACGATTTTTCTCTGGGGATCGAGCTGGAGGGCACTGACGAGCTGCCCTTCAGCGATGCGCAATATGCCGCATTGGTTGGCCTGACGGCCGAGTTGCAAAGGGTGTATCCGGCGCTCACCCTGGAGCGTATCTGCGGGCACAGCGACATCGCCCCGACCCGCAAGACTGACCCCGGCCCGGCGTTCGACTGGTCGCGCCTGCGCGCTGCACTGATGGATAGGAAGGAGAAGTCATGAGTTTTCTGGTGTTGTTGCTGGTGCTGTGGGTGGAGAAGTTTTCGGCCTGGCGCAACAAGATCCAGCAGGACGGTCCCTGGTTGCGGCTGTTGGCCAGGGTGGAGCGGCAGGCGGACTTTATCGAGAGCCCCTGGTTGGCGATCGTGCTGCTGGTGGTGCTGCCGCTGGTCGTGCTGGGGTTGCTGCTGGTGTTGCTCGAACCGCTGGCCTACGGTTGGTTGGCGTTGCCGGTGCACCTGCTGGTGCTGATCTACAGCCTTGGGCGTGGCGATTTGCAGGCGGCGCTCGGGCCGTTTCGCGACAGCTGGCGGCGCGGTGACAGTGAGGCTGCCTATCTGGTCGCCCGTCGCGATCTGGCCCTGGAAGCCGGCGAGGAGGGCGCGCTGCTGCAGCAGGTGCAAGGGCATCTGGTGTGGCAGGCCTATCAGAGTTTCTTCGCCGTGATCTTCTGGTACGCGCTGCTTGGCCCGTTGGCGGCCTTGGCTTATCGGTTGCTGGCCCTGCTCGCCGAGCATGCCGGGCAGGAGAACTTGCGCGAGCGCGCCGTGCAACTGCGGCATGCCTTCGACTGGATGCCGGTACGAGTGCTGGCGGCAAGTTTTGCCCTGGTCGGCAATTTCGTGGCGGTCAACCGGGCGCTGTTGCACGAACTGTTGAGTTGGGACATCAGTGCCGCGCAGTTGGTGATCGATGTCGGGCGCGCGGCTTGCGAGACGCCGGAACCGGTGCTCGGCGAAGCCGGGGTGAGCAGCCTGGATAGCCTGTGGCAGCTACTGGTGCGCTCCGCCGTGCTCTGGTATGCGGTGTTCGCCCTCTGGGAACTGTTCTACTGATCACCTTTGGCAGCCTGCGGTTGAGCTAGCAGTACCCAGCGGCGCTCAGGCGTCATCTTCGATCAATCCATCCCTATACGAATCAGCCCCGGCGCACACCGGGGCGCGGTTGCGCGGGATCCAGAGCGCAGTGATGGGTATCGCTGCGCTCAAGCCTACGCGGCCCGCGCCATCCTACGGGTTGGTGGCGACAGGTCAGCGATTGGCAGCCACACCGTTTTTCGTAGGATGTGGTTGAGCGTAGCGATACCCATCAACCGGATGTGTAGCGGCCGGGTTTTATTGATTTTCCGCAGATCGCTGCGCTCATCCTGCGCGGCCCGCCCCATCCTACGGGGGCCGGGTAACGCTCCCGCTCCTGCCGACGGCCGAGGCTTGGGGATGTGCACGTGTTTAACCTTAAGTTACAGAGATTGCTGTCGATAACGGGTATACAAGCACACTGTGCTCGATCGATCGGCCAGGCGGTTGCTCAGGCGGATCTGCCGTACTGGCATCTTATGCATTGATCGGGACGCCTCAGGTCGGGCTGCAAGGGATGCAACGACTACCGCGGGAGCCTTTCCACGGTCGACCTTGTAACGCTGCATAACAATAATGAGAACAGGAGACGTCTTGTGAAGACCGTGCTGTATCCGGCCATCGCGCTAATGAATCGCCTCAGCTTCGGCATGAAGTTCAGTTTGATCAGTGTCCTGTTCTTTCTGCCCATGCTGGTCACCAACTTCTATCTGGTACGCGATTCCTATCGCCAGTTCGTCAGCACCCAGGCGGCTCTGGAGAGCATCGACCTGCTCGGTCAGGCGCTGAGTTTAAGGCGCGACCTGGAGGATTTTTCCGACCTGATGGAAATCAACGTCATGATCGGTCAGTCTGGTCAGTCCGGTCAGGCGGGCGATCTCGAGGCACGTATCACACGCCAGCATAGTGCGCTGGACGCGACCTTGCAGGGCTTGGTGCCGGTGGTACATGAGGCCGAACAGGTCGACGAATTCACCGCCAGGCGCGATGAAATGATTGCCGCACTGGCCGCGGTACAGAGCGAGACTTCGCTGCAAAGCAAAGCTGGATTGGCCGAAAAGCTGCTGGACAGTTCGCAGGTATTCATCAAGCTGATCGCGGCTCAGGCCGGCCTCAGTCAGGATCGTCAGCGCGAAGTTCGGCAGATGACCGACCTGATTGTCAGCACCACGCCGGGGATCACGTCAGCATTGAGCAAGGGCAGGGCAGTGGGCGCCTATTCTCTGGGGCAGGGCTTCCTCAACTCGGCCGCCAGCACCAAGTTCGATGATTTGCTGCTGGAGCTGGAAAAGCTCCACGCCGAGTATGGCTTGAACTTGCAGGACGCCTTGAATAGCAGCCCGGCCGCGCGCGCCGCGCTGGAAACCTTGGCCACCGCCAGCCAGTCGACCCTGAAGACCAGTGTTGCGCTGTTCGAGAACAAGGTGGTGGTCGCCGATACCCTGGATATGCCCTGGCCGCAATTCTATGAAGAAGTCGGCGCGGCCATGGGCAAGACCTATGAGCTGAACGATGCGGTGTTGGCTTTCCTCGATCAGCAACTGCAGGAGCGTCTACAGGAAAACCGTGGGCAGATGGTTCTGTTGGTCGCGGCGCTGGTGCTGGTGTTCCTGCTGATCGGCTATCTCTATGGCGCCTTCTATGTGTCGACCCGGAGCACCTTGAAGAGCCTGGGCGAGGTCATGGATAAAGTCGCGGCCGGCGATATGACGGTCAGCTTCACGCCGCAGAGCAAGGATGAACTGGGCGAGCTGGGGCAGGTGTTCAACGAGACCGTGAAGAAGATCCATGACCTGATCGAGCGCGTCGGCCAGACCGTGGTCGAGGTCGAGCGTCAGGCCGATAGCGTGGAACTGGTTTCCGGCGAGAGCAACCAGGCGGTCGCCGGGCAACGCAGCCAGATCGAACAGGTGGCGACGGCGATGAACCAGATGTCCGCTACCGCCCAGGAGGTGGCGCGCAGCGCCGCCGCGGCGGTCGATAGCGCGCAGAGCGTGAACCGCGAAACCGTCAGCGGCCGCGCCCTGGTCGAGTCCCAGGTCGGCAGCATTCAGCGCCTGGCCAGCGAGATCGACCAGTCGGTGGCAGTGATCAACCAGTTGGCCAGCGACAGCGCCTCGATCAGCCAGGTGCTGGACGTGATCAAGGGCATCGCCGAGCAGACCAACCTGCTGGCACTCAACGCCGCCATCGAGGCGGCGCGGGCCGGTGAGCAGGGCCGCGGTTTCGCCGTAGTCGCCGACGAGGTGCGCAACCTGGCCAAGCGCACCCAGCAGTCCACCGAGCAGATCGAGAACATGATCGACAAGTTGCAGGGCGGGGTCGGTGCGGCGGTCAAGGCCATGGGCGCCAGCCATCAGATGGCCAGCGGCACGGTCAGCGAGTCGGGCAAGGTGCAACTGGCGCTGGAGAACATCCTCGGTGCGGTGGGCATGATCGTCGACCAGAGCCAGCAGATCGCCGCGGCCGCCGAACAGCAGACCGCGGTGGCCCACGATATCGACCAGAACATCGTCGAGATCAACCGCGCCGGCGAACGCACCGCCGCGGGCGCCAGCCAGACCGAGTCGGCCAGCCGCGAACTGTCCGGCCTGGTGTCGCGCCTGAAACAACTGATCGGCGCGTTCCGCGTCTGAGAGCTGTTGCAGTACCGACAAGGCCCGCCATTTGGCGGGCCTTGTCGTTTACGCCAGGAGCGTGGGGCGGTCCGGGCGGCCTGCTTCAGACCACCAACCCGTAGGATGGCGTTGAGCGCAGCGATACCCATCAACCGGTTACGCAGCCACCGGGTTTTATTGATTTGCCGCAGTTCGTCGTGATGGGTATCGCTGCGCTCAAGCCTACGCGGCCCGCCACATCCTACAAAAACGCTGTGGCTGCCCGCAGGTTGCGTTGTGGTGTTCAGAGAGCCCAGCCGAACAGTTCGGCGGCATTGCGGCTGCTGGCTTCGGCCAGTTGTTCTGGGGTGACATTCATCAGCCGCGCCAGTTCGGTGCAGATTTCCGGCAGGTATTCCGGGCTGTTGCGCTGGTGCGGGTGCATGGCCGGGGCCATGTCCGGGGCGTCGGTTTCCAGCACCACGGCGTCCAGCGACAGGCGCGCCAGGGTCTGCTGCAGACGTCTGGCCTGGGGCCAGGTCGGTGCGCCGCCGAGGCCCAGCTTGAAACCGAGCTTGAGGTATTCGCGGGCTTCCTCAACGCTGCCGGCAAAGGCGTGGATGATGCCGCCGCGCGGCGGCTTGAGGCGTTTCAGGGTGGCGATGGTCACGGCATGGGCGCGGCGCACGTGCAGCAGGACCGGCAGCTCGAACTCCAGCGCCAGCTGCAGTTGTGCCTCGAACAGTGCCTGCTGGCGCTGGCGGTCCAGTTGTTCGAGGAAATAGTCCAGGCCGAACTCGCCCACCGCGCACAGCTGCGGATGGCCGGCCAGGCGCTGCAGCCAGGCGCGCAACTCGTGCAGGTGTTCGGGGCGATGCTTGTCGAGGAACACCGGGTGCAGGCCGAAGGCGGCGTACAGGCCGGCATCGCCCTGCACCAGATCCCACAGCCGTTGCCAGTTGCCCTGGTGCACGCCGAGTACCACCAGCCGCTCCACGCCCAGGGCGCGGCAACGCGCGAGCAGTTCAGTGCGGTCGGCGTCGAAGTCGGGGAAATCCAGGTGGGTGTGGGTGTCGATCAGATGCATGGACGTTTTTCCGGGAGCGACCAAGTTTATAGCGTCGGGCATTTAGCGCCAGGCTGCCACCTTCGTGGGAGTCATTCGAGCATTCCGTCAGTCGAAACAACAAGGAACGCAGCCCATTGAGGATTTTCAGTGATGGATTGGGTAGATGACGCGCGTGGCTAAAGTGCTCGGCTGGTGCCTGGCAAGCCTGCTGCTACTGGTGGCGGGATTGACGCTGTTCCTGCTGCTGTTCGACTGGAACCTGCTCAGGCCGACCCTCAATGCCAGGGTCTCCGCAGCCCTCGATCGGCCCTTTGCGATCGAGGGCGACCTGGCGGTGGTCTGGCAGCGCGAGCCGGGCGAAGGCAATTGGCGTGCCTGGCTGCCCTGGCCGCATTTCTCCGCCGAGCGATTGTCCCTGGGCAACCCCGAGTGGGCCGAGGGCGAGTCCTTCGTCAGCCTGGACAGGGTGCAGTTCCGCCTGGCGCCCCTGCCGTTGCTGTGGAAAACCGTGCACATTCCGCGTATCGACCTGAGCGCGCCCAGTGCCAGTCTCGAGCGCCTGGCCGACGGTCGCAGCAACTGGACCTTCGACCTTGGCGGTGACGACCCGCAAACGCCTTCGCCCTGGACGCTGGATATCGGCACCATCGCGTTCGACAAGGCCCGGGTCAGGCTCGACGACCAGGGCCTGCAGACCCGTCTGGAACTGCAGGTGGATCCGCTCGGCCAGCCGATCCCGTTCAGCGATATCGTCGGCAAGGGCGCTGCGGACAAGACCGCCAGGCAGCACGCCGCGGCGCAGGACTACGCCTTCGCTCTGCAGGCCAAGGGCCGCTACAAGGGCCTGGCGCTGGATGGCAGCGGCAAGGTCGGCGGGCTGCTGGCGTTGCAGGATGCGCGGCGGCCCTTCCCGCTGCAGGCGGATATCCGCGCCGGCTCCACGCGCATCGTGCTGGCCGGCACCCTGACCGACCCGCAGCATCTCGGTGCCCTCGACCTGCGTCTGCGCCTGTCCGGCAGCAGCCTGGGCAATCTCTACCCGCTGACCGGGGTGACCCTGCCAGATACCCCGGCCTATACCACCGAGGGTCGGCTCAGCGCGCAGCTGCAGGAAGAGGGCGGCGCCCGCTTTCGTTACGAGGATTTTCATGGTCGCATCGGCGCCAGCGACATCCATGGCAACCTCACCTTCGTCGCCCGCCAGCCCCGGCCGAAACTGTCGGGCAGCCTGACCTCCAACCAGTTGCGCTTCGCCGATCTGGCGCCGCTGATCGGCGCCGACTCCAACGCGCAGAAGCAGGCGCGTGGCGCCACTGCCCGGCAGCCGGCGGACAAGGTACTGCCGGTGGAGGCCTTCCGTACCGAGCGCTGGCGCGCCATGGATGCCGATGTCAGCTTCACCGGCAAACGCATCGTGCAGCGCGAAGAGCTGCCGTTCACCGACCTGTTCACCCATGTGCTGCTCAACGATGGCGAGCTCATTCTCGAGCCGTTGCGTTTCGGTGTGGCCGGTGGGCGGCTGGACTCGGTCATTCGCCTCGATGGCCGGGCTACTCCCATGCAGGGGCAGGCCCGGCTCAATGCCCGCCGGTTCAAGCTCAAGCAGCTGTTTCCCGGCGTCGAGGTGATGCAGAGCAGCCTCGGCGAGCTGAACGGCGATGCGCGCCTCGAAGGCACCGGCAACTCGGTGGCGGCTCTGCTCGGCAGCGCCGAAGGCGAGCTGAAACTGCTGATCAACGACGGTCGGATCAGCCGCAACCTGATGGAGATCGCCGGGCTCAACCTGGGCAATTACCTGATCGGCAAGCTGTTCGGCGACGAAGAGGTGGCGATCAACTGCGCGGCAGCCGACCTGGGCATCGAGCAAGGCCTGATGAGCACACGGCTGTTCGTGGTGGACACCGAGAACGCCTTGATCGAGGTGGACGGTACACTGAACCTGAGCAACGAGCGCCTGGATTTGAGCGTCGCCCCGCAGTCCAAGGGCGTGCGAGTGCTCTCGCTGCGTTCGCCGCTGTATGTCGCGGGCAGCTTGAAGAGCCCCCGCGCCGGGGTCAAGCCGGTGCCCCTGGTGCTGCGCGGCAGCGGCATGCTGGCGTTGGGCGCGCTGGTGGCGCCGGCCGCCGGGCTGCTGGCGCTGGTGGTCCCCAGCGGCGATCAGCCCAACCAATGCGCCGTGCTGCTGCAGCAGATGGGTCAGCCGGCGCGGCGTTGAGCGTGGCGGATCTTGAGGAGGCGCGGGATGGCTTCGATGCCGGGTTGGTAGTCGTCCCGCTCGATGGCGCGCAGGGCCAGGTCGAGCACCCGTTCGGCAATCCGCTCGTGTTGCTGGGAGATCGCGTTGACCCGCAGCGGCAGGAAATCCAGCAGCTGGGTGTCGCCAAAGGTGGCCAGGCGCAGGCCGTCGATGCCTGGCCCCGGCTGTTCCTGCAAGGCATCGAACACCCCTTCGAGCAGGACATAGGCGGTGGTGATCAGCGCATCCGGCAGGTCGGCGTGGTTGTCCAGCAGGGCACGCATCTGCCGGTAGCCGCTGGCGCGGTTGAATTGTTCGGCGTGGCTGACGCTGATGCTGCCGCCGAAGTCGCTCAGGGCCTGGCGAAAGCCGCGTTCGCGGGCCTGGCTGATCGGCAGTTCCGGGCGCGCGCCGATCAGGGCGATATGCCGCGGCGGCGGGCTGAGCAGGCTGGCGGTGAGCAGGGCGCCGGCCTGCTGGTCGTCGCTGACCACCGAGCAGATGTGCGCGGGGTCGAGGGCGCGGTCGACGGCGATCACCGGCACGCCGGCCGCGAGCAGGTGCAGGTAGGCCGGATCGTCCTGGGGCAGGCAGCTGGCGACGATCAGCGCGTCACAGCGGCGCGAGCGGAACAGTTTGAGCACCTGGCGCTCGCTGCTCGGGTCGTCATCGGAACTGGCGATCAGCAACTGGTAGCCGGCGGCGCGGGCGCGCTGTTCGAGCAGCTTGGCCAGGCGCGCGTAACTGGGGTTCTCCAGGTCCGGCAGGATGAAACCCAGGCAGCGGCTCTGCCCACGGCGCAGGCCGGCGGCTTGCTGGTCGGGTCGATAGCCATGGTGTTCGACCACTTCCAGTACCCGCGCCACGGTGGCGGCGCTGATCCGCCGTTTGTCGGCCTGACCGTTGATCACGTAACTGGCGGTGGTGACGGAAACCTGGGCCAGGCGGGCGATGTCACTGAGTTTCAAGGGTGGATTCCTGAGCGGGAAAAGGCAGGGCTTCAAGGATCGCCGATTATCAGGTAACGTGCCAGTCGTTAGGTGAAACGATTCAGCAGATAGTTCAAGTGGCTATTCTTTGCAAATAGCCTGGACTTCACGCTAGCGGCGCCGTCAGTTGCCAGAGGATATCTTCAATGCTCGAGTTGAATGTCACGCAGATCCAGATGGGCCATAGCGCCCCGGATAAACCGGCGGCGCTGGCGCTGCTTGCCGATCGCCTGGTGCACGATGATTTGGTCGCGCCCGGCTACCTGGCCGGAATGCAGGCGCGCGAAAAGCAGGGTTCGACCTACCTGGGCCAGGGCATCGCGATTCCCCATGGCACCCCGGAAACCCGCGATCAGGTGCATTGCACTGGCGTGCGCCTGATCCAGTTCCCCGAGGGGGTGGACTGGGGCAATGGCCAGATGGTCTACCTGGCGATTGCCATCGCTGCCCGCTCGGATGAGCACCTGCGCCTGCTGCAATTGCTCACCCGGGCCCTCGGCGAAGGCGATCTCGGCCCGGCGTTGCGTGCGGCGCAGGAGCCCGAGGCAATAGTCGCGCTGCTGCAGGGCGCGCCGCAGGAACTGGCGCTGGACAGTCAACTGATCGGCCTGGGTGTGGCGGTCGAGGATTTCGACGAACTGCTCTGGCAGGGCGCGCGTCTGCTGAAGAAGGCCGGTTGCGCCGAGTCCGGCTTCGCCAACAGCCTGGCCCAGGGCCAGCCGTTGCCGCTGGGCAACGGCCTGTGGTGGTTGCACAGCGATCAGGCCGTGCTCAGCCCCGGCCTGGCGTTCGTCACCCCGGCACAACCGCTCGACTACCGGGGCCAGCCATTGACCGGCCTGTTCTGCCTGGCCAGCCTCGGCGAGGCCCATCGGCAATTGCTCGAGCGCCTCTGCGATCTGCTGATCGAGGGCCGCGCCGCGGCCTTCAGCCAGGCTACCAGCAGCCGCAGCGTGCTCGAGGCCCTGGGCGGTGAAGTGCCCGCCGACTGGCCGATGTGCGCCGTGATCCTGGCCAATACCCATGGCCTGCATGCCCGCCCGGCCAAGGCCTTGAGCGAAATTGCCCTGGCTTTCGCCGGCGAGGTGCGCGTGCGTCTGGCCGGCGAGGCGGGCGCCGGGGTGTCGGTCAAGAGCCTGAGCAAGCTGCTGGCGCTGGGTGCGCGGCGTGGTCAGGAACTGCAGTTCAGCGCCGAGCCGGCGATCGCCGGCGAGGTCCTGCCGGCCCTGGAAGCCGCCGTGCTGGCGGGCCTGGGGGAAAGCATCGAACCCTTGCCGCTGGCCGAGGCTGGGGTACCGGCCAGTGTTGCGCCGCTGCTCAGCGCTGCAGCAAAGCTGCCGGCGCCTGCTGCCGGTGCGCGTCTGCAGGCGGTTGCCGCGGCGCCCGGTATTGCCATCGGCCCGGCGCTGGTGAGGGTGCCGCCGGTGCTCGATTACCCGCAGCAAGGCCAGGGCGCGGCCCTGGAGCAGCAGCGCTTGAGCGCGGCGCTGGAGCAGGTCGGCGCCGACATTCAGCGCGTGGTCGAGGTCACGGCCGAAGCCAATATCCGCGAGATCTTCATCACCCACCAGGCGATGCTGCGCGACCCGGCCCTGGGCGAGGACGTGGCCGTGCGCCTGAACCAGGGGCTCAGTGCCGAGGCGGCCTGGGCTGGCGAGATCGAGACGGCCGCCGCCCAGCAGGAAGCCTTGCATGATGCGCTGCTGGCCGAGCGCGCCGCCGATCTGCGCGACATCGGCCGCCGCGTGCTGGCCCAGCTGTGTGGCGTCGAGGCGCCGCGCGAGCCGGACGAGCCCTACATTCTGGTGATGGACGAAGTAGCGCCTTCGGATGTCGCCAGCCTCAATCGCCAGCGCGTGGCCGGCATCCTCACCGCACGCGGTGGCGCCACCGCACACAGCGCGATCATCGCCCGCGCGCTGGGCATCCCGGCGGTGGTGGGCGCCGGTGCGGCGGTCCTGGCGTTGGCCCAGGGCACTGTGCTGTTGCTCGATGGCGATCACGGCCTGCTCCGCGTGGCGCCCGATCAGCAGACCCTGGAGCAGGCGTTGCGCCAGCGCGAGGCCAGCGAAGCCCGCCGCGAGCGCGCCCACGCCGAACGCATGCAGCCGGCGGTGACCCGCGACGGTCATCGTCTGGAAGTGGCGGCCAATATCGGCGCCAGCGCTCAAGCCGCCGCCGCGGTCGAGTTGGGCGGCGAAGCCATCGGTCTGCTGCGCACCGAGCTGGTGTTCATGGATCATGCCCAGGCGCCGAACCAGGCGACCCAGGAGGTCGAATACCGGCGTGTGCTCGATGCCCTCGACGGGCGACCGCTGGTGGTGCGTACCCTGGATGTCGGTGGCGACAAGCCGCTGCCTTACTGGCCGATGCCGGCGGAGGTGAACCCCTTCCTCGGCGTGCGCGGCATCCGCCTCAGCCTGCAGCGCCCGGAGATCCTGGAAACCCAGTTGCGCGCCTTGCTCGCCGCGGCCGAGGGCCGGCCGCTGCGGATCATGTTTCCGATGGTCTGCTGCGTCGAGGAGTGGCGTACCGCGCGCGACATGGCGCTGCGCTTGCGCGAAGAGATTCCGCTGGCCGACTTGCAGCTGGGGATCATGGTCGAGGTGCCCTCGGCGGCGCTGCTGGCACCGGTGCTGGCACGCGAGGTGGACTTCTTCAGCATCGGCACCAACGACCTGACCCAGTACACCCTGGCCATCGACCGCGACCACCCGACCCTGTCGGCCCAGGCCGATGGCCTGCATCCGTCGGTGCTGCGCCTGATCGGCATGACCGTCGAGGCCGCCCACGCCCATGGCAAATGGGTCGGGGTGTGCGGCGAACTGGCTGGCGACATGCTCGCGGTGCCCCTGCTGGTCGGCCTGGGGGTGGACGAATTGAGCGTCTCGGCGCGCAGCATCGCGCTGGTCAAGGCACGGGTGCGCGAGCTGGATTTCAGCCAGAGCCAACTGCTGGCCCGCCAGGCGCTCGGTCTGGACAGCGCCGCGGCAGTGCGTGCCCTGGTGGAGGAGATCGGCTGATGGCACGCATTCTGACCCTGACCCTGAACCCGGCGCTGGACCTGACCGTGTCGCTCGAGGCCTTGCAGGTCGGCACCGTCAATCGCAGCCTGGGGCTGCACAGTCACGCCGCCGGCAAGGGCCTGAACGTGGCCCAGGTGCTGGCCGACCTTGGCCACAAGGTCACGGTCAGCGGCTTTCTCGGGCTGGCCAACGCCGCGCCTTTCGAGGTCTTGTTCGCGCGGCGCGGATTCGTCGACGCCTTCGTCCGCGTGCCCGGGGAAACCCGCAGCAATATCAAATTGGCCGAGCACGTCGGGCGGATCACCGACCTCAATGGTCCGGGACCGCAGGTCGGGGCGGCGCATCAGGCCGAGTTGCTCGAGGAGCTGGAGCGGATCGTGGCCGGCCACGACGCCATCGTGGTCGCTGGCAGCCTGCCGCAGGGCGTCAGCCCCGAATGGTTCGCCGCGCTGCTGCGCCGGCTGCAGGCATTCGGCCTGCCGCTGGCGCTGGACAGCAGTGGCGCCGCGTTGCGCGCCGGGCTGGCCGTGGCGCCCTGGCTGATCAAGCCCAACGAGGAGGAACTGGCCGATGCCTGCGGTTTGTGGTCGTCCACCGCGGCCGATCTGCAGGCCGCGGCGCTGCGCCTGCGCACCTCGGGCGTCGAGCATGTGCTGCTGTCGCGCGGCGCCGAGGGCGTCTACTGGTTCGGCCCGGACATTGCGCTGCAGGCGCGGCCGCCGCGGGTCGAAGTGGTCAGTACGGTGGGCGCCGGCGACTCGCTGCTCGCCGCCGCGCTGCACGGCCTGCTGATTGGCTGGCCGGCCGAACGCACCTTGCGCCTGGCCACCGCGATTGCCGCGCAGGCGGTCACCCAGCTCGGTTTCGGTATTCACGACCGGGAACAACTGGCGCGCCTGGAAGCGGGCGTGACTATCGCGTCCCTGGATTAAAACAATAATGAGGTCATTTTCATGAATCTGCTGATCGTCACCGCCTGCCCCAATGGCATGGTCACCAGCGTGCTCTGCTCGCGTTTACTGGAAGCCGCCGCCCAGCGTCTGGGTTGGACGAGCCGGGTCGAGGTGCATGACCCCAAGGCGATAGGCTCGCCGCTGAGCGACGCCGACATCGCCGCCGCCGAACTGGTGGTGGTGGTCAAGACCGGCGACTTGTCGCTGCAACGCTTTGTCGGCAAGCGCCTGGTGCAATCCACCCCGGCCGAAGCGCTGGCCGATCCGCAGCAGTTCCTGCTCGCCGCCGCCGAACACGCCGAGGTCCTGCAGCAGGATGCACCGGCGCTCGCCGAGGCGCCTGCCCGACCACGCCTGGTCGCGGTGACCGCCTGCCCGACCGGGGTGGCGCACACCTTCATGGCCGCCGAGGCCCTGCAGCAGGCGGCCGAGCAACTCGGCTACGAGCTGCAGGTGGAAACCCGCGGCTCGGTGGGCGCGCGCAACGTGCTGGATGACGCCGCCATCGCCGCCGCTGATGTGGTCCTGCTGGCCACCGATATCGAGGTGGAGACCGCCCGCTTCGCCGGCAAGAAGGTGTTCCGCTGCGGCACCGGGGTGGCCCTCAAGCAGCCCCGGCAGACCCTCGAACGCGCCCTGGCCGAGGCGCAGCCCCTGGCTGGCGGCAGCCAGGGCGAGGCCGCGCAGTCCGGCCCCGCCGCCCAGGGCGGGGCGTACAAGCATCTGCTCACCGGCGTGTCCTTCATGTTGCCGATGGTGGTGGCCGGCGGGCTGATGATCGCCCTGTCGTTCGTCTTCGGTATCGAGGCGTTCAAGCAGGAGGGCAGCCTGGCCGCCGCGCTGATGCAGATCGGCGGCGAGGCCGCGTTCAAACTGATGGTGCCGGTGCTGGCCGGCTACATCGCCTATTCGATCGCCGACCGTCCCGGCCTGGCGCCGGGGATGATCGGCGGCCTGCTCGCCAGCTCCCTGGGCGCGGGCTTTATCGGCGGCATCATCGCCGGCTTCCTCGCCGGCTATGCGGCCAAGGCCATCGCCCGCTGGGTGCAGTTGCCGGCCAGCGTCGAAGCCCTGAAACCGATCCTGATCATCCCGCTGCTGGCCAGCCTGTTCACCGGTCTGGTGATGATCTATGTGGTCGGCAAGCCGGTGGCGGGCATGCTGGTCGGCTTGACCAGCTTTCTCGACAGCATGGGCAGCACCAACGCGATCCTGCTCGGCCTGCTGCTCGGCGGCATGATGTGCGTCGACCTCGGCGGACCAATCAACAAGGCCGCCTACGCCTTCTCCGTCGGCCTGCTGGCGTCGCAGAGCTACGCACCGATGGCCGCGGTGATGGCCGCCGGCATGGTGCCGCCGATCGGCATGGCCATCGCCACCTTCATCGCCCGGCACAAGTTCGCCCAGAGCGAACGCGAAGCCGGCAAGGCCGCCGGAGTGCTGGGGCTGTGCTTCATCTCCGAGGGGGCGATTCCCTTCGCCGCCAAGGACCCGTTCCGCGTGATCCCGGCCAGCATCGCCGGCGGGGCATTGACCGGCGCGCTGTCGATGTACTTCGGCTGCAAGCTGATGGCCCCGCACGGCGGCCTGTTCGTCCTGCTGATCCCCAATGCGATCAACCATGCGCTGCTCTATCTGCTGGCCATAGTCGCCGGCAGCCTGTTGACCGGGGTGGTCTATGCGCTGATCAAAAGAGGCGAGGCGGTGGAGCTGGTGGTGGCGGGGGGGGAGGCGTAGCGATCATTTACCTCTGGATTCGGATCGCCAGCAAGCTGGCTCCTACAGGGTGGCGATGTTTCTGTAGGAGCCAGGGGGACGCCTAGTCCTTGCTGGCGATCCATGCTGGTGGCGTCACAGCCAAATCGCGTCCCATAACGGATAGTCGCCAATATGCTCGACCAGCCCAGCCCGCAATGGGTTGGCGACTATGTAGCGCGCAATCGCTTGCATATCGTCCTCCCGGCGCAGTGCATGGTCGTGGAAGCCTCTCTGCCACAGCTTGCCGTTGTGCACGACGCTGGCTTTGTTGATGGCAATCGCGCTGCGCGATTTGAGGCGTTGCATCAGAGCTTGCATGGGCGTGTCGCTAAGCTCGACAAGCCAGTGCAGATGGTCCGGCATCAGCACCCAGGCAATTGATTGGACCGCCTTTGATTCGTGCGCGTGGCGCATCTCGGCAATCAGCAGGCGAGCCAGTTGCCAGTCGTTGAAAACCGGCTTGCGCTCGAGGGTAACGGCGGTCAGCAGATAAGCCCGACCGGGCTCGGAGAAGCGCCCGGTCCGCAGGGCATGGCTGCGGTGGGCGAAGCGGCTGGAATCCATTCCAGTTAATTCCTGTGGGCACGTTTATGTAGGAGCCAGCTTGCTGGCGATCCAGCGCGCGGCAAGAAAGCGATCGCCAGCAAGGACTAGGCGTCCCCCTGGCTCCTACACAGGGTAGCGCAACCGATCAATGATGCTCGCGCGTTGCCCTGAACTTCACGTCCGGCCAGCGCTCTTCCATCAGCGCCAAATTGACCCGGGTCGGCGCCAGGTAGGTGAGGTGGCCGCCGCCGTCGACAGCGAGGTTTTCCACGGCCTTGTTGGAAAATTCCTCGAGCTTCTTCTTGTCCCCGCACTCGATCCAGCGCGCCGACCACACGGTGATCGGCTCGTAGGCGCACTCGACCTTGTATTCCTCCTTCAGGCGGCTGGCGACCACATCGAACTGCAGCACGCCGACCGCGCCGAGGATGATGTCGTTGCTGCGCTCGGGGAAGAACACCTGGGTCGCGCCTTCCTCGGCCAGCTGTTGCAGGCCCTGGCGCAGTTGCTTGGATTTCAGCGGGTCCTTCAGGCGCACGCGGCGGAACAGTTCCGGGGCGAAGTGCGGGATGCCGGTGAAGCCCAGGCTCTCGCCTTCGGTGAAGGTGTCGCCGATCTGGATGGTGCCGTGGTTGTGCAGGCCGATGATGTCGCCGGCGTAGGCCTCCTCGAGCATCTCGCGTTCGCTGGAGAAGAAGGTCAGGGCGTCGCCGATGCGCACGTCCTTGCCGGTGCGCACGTGGCGCATCTTCATGCCTTTCTCGTACTTGCCGGAGCAGATGCGCATGAAGGCGATCCGGTCGCGGTGCTTGGGGTCCATGTTCGCCTGGATCTTGAACACGAAGCCGCTGAACTTGTCTTCGACCGGTTCCACGGTGCGTTCGTTGGCGACCCGCGCCAGCGGCTTGGGCGCCCAGTTCACCACCGCGTCGAGCACGTGATCGACGCCGAAGTTGCCCAGCGCGGTGCCGAAGAATACCGGGGTCAGTTGGCCATTGAGGAATTCGTCCTGGTCGAACTCGTGGCAGGCGCCCTGGACCAGTTCCAGCTGCTCGATAAAACGCTGGTACTCGTCGCCGAGGTGGGCGCGGGCTTCGTCGGAGTCGAGCTTCTCGATGATCTTGATGTCGGTGCGTTCGTGGCCGTGACCCGCGGTGTAGACGATGATGTAGTCGTCGGCCAGGTGGTAGACGCCCTTGAAGTCGCGGTAGCAGCCGATCGGCCAGGTGATCGGTGCGGCCTTGATCTTCAGCACCGCCTCGATCTCGTCGAGCAGTTCGATCGGGTCGCGGATGTCGCGGTCGAGCTTGTTGATGAAGCTGATGATCGGCGTGTCGCGCAGCCGGCAGACGTCCATCAGGGCGATGGTGCGCGGCTCGACGCCTTTACCGCCGTCGAGCACCATCAGCGCACTGTCCACCGCGGTCAGGGTGCGGTAGGTGTCTTCCGAGAAGTCTTCGTGGCCGGGGGTGTCGAGCAGGTTGATCATGTGCTCGCGGTAGGGGAACTGCATCACCGAGGTGGTGATGGAGATGCCGCGCTGCTTTTCCATCTCCATCCAGTCGCTGGTGGCATGGCGGTCGGACTTGCGCGACTTCACCGTGCCGGCGATGGCAATCGCCTTGCCCATCAGCAAGAGTTTCTCGGTAATCGTGGTTTTACCGGCGTCGGGGTGGGAAATGATGGCGAATGTGCGCCTTTTGGCGACTTCGGCGGCCTGCTTGCTCATGCTGGGGGAACCCGTCGACTGATAGTCGGTCTGTCAAAAAAGGGAGCGATTATAGCGGCAAACGGCCCTCAGCGCGGCGACCTGTAGTCAGGGCGGAAAATGCGCAGTTTGCCAGGCTTTGTGCAGCATTTCGTGACGCCTTGTTTTGAATCCGCAACGACCGGCAAATCAGCCGATAAAACGCGGGTAAATCCGACAATTTTTGATTGATCTAAGCTTCCCATGGTCCTAAAGTTCGCGCCCGAACGTCCATGCTGGCAACGATCCATCCGGCTCAAGTACTGACGACGAGAGACCTGTGCAGGTACTCGGCGACATGCCTTGGGAAGTAGGCGAACCAAAGTGGGGAAACTGATCAGGCGTTCGCGGCTTTGCTGACAAAGCCACCCCCTCATTCATCTTTGTGTGTTTTGCCATTTGGAGTCCCACGCATGCCGATCAAGGTCGAAGATTATTACGCCCCCGCCACCTTTCAGAAAATGAAGGCATTCGCCGATCAGCACGAAACCCCCTTCGTGGTGATCGATACCGCGACCATCAGCAAGGCCTACGACGACCTGCGCGCCGGGTTCGAGTTTGCCAAGGTCTATTACGCGGTGAAGGCCAACCCGGCGGTCGAGATCATCGAGCTGCTCAAGGAAAAAGGCTCGAACTTCGACATCGCCTCGATCTACGAGCTGGATCGGGTGCTGGGCTGTGGCGTCGGCCCGGAGCGCATCAGCTACGGCAACACCATCAAGAAAGCCAAGGACATCCGCTACTTTTACGAGAAGGGCGTGCGCATGTACGCCACCGACTCGGAAGCCGACCTGCGCAACATCGCCAAGGCCGCACCCGGCTCGAAAGTCTATGTGCGCATCCTCACCGAAGGCTCGACCACCGCCGACTGGCCGTTGTCGCGCAAGTTCGGCTGCCAGACCGACATGGCCATGGACCTGCTGATCCTCGCCCGCCAACTCGGTCTGGTGCCCTACGGCGTGTCCTTCCATGTCGGCTCGCAGCAGCGCGACATCGGCGTGTGGGACGCGGCCATCGCCAAGGTCAAGGTGATCTTCGAGCGCCTCAAGGAAGAAGACGGCATTGTCCTGCAGATGATCAACATGGGTGGCGGCTTCCCGGCCAACTACATCACCCGCACCAACAGCCTGGAAACCTACGCAGAGGAAATCATCCGCTTCCTCAAGGACGACTTCGGCGACGACCTGCCGGAAATCATCCTCGAGCCGGGTCGCTCGCTGATTTCCAACGCCGGCATCCTGGTCAGCGAAGTGGTGCTGGTGGCGCGCAAGTCGCGTACCGCCGTGGAGCGCTGGGTGTACGTCGATGTGGGCAAGTTCAGCGGCCTGATCGAAACCATGGACGAGGCGATCAAGTTCCCGATCTGGACCGAGAAGAAGGGCGAGATGGAAGAGGTGGTAATCGCCGGCCCGACCTGCGACAGCGCCGACATCATGTACGAGAACTACAAGTACGGCCTGCCGCTCAACCTGGCCATCGGCGACCGCCTGTACTGGCTGTCCACCGGCGCCTACACCACCAGCTACAGCGCGGTGGAATTCAACGGCTTCCCGCCGCTGAAGGCTTACTACCTGTAAACAGCTACTGCCGGTAACTCCCGCGGCGGCGAACATGCCGCTCACTTGGCGCAAGTGAGCGGCATTTTTTTGCGCACCAGCTCCGGGCAATCCGGAGGCATTGGCCCTTGTGGCCGTGCTGTGCGTTCTCGCTGAATCTTCCTGGCGCAAGTTGCGCCGGGGGGGGCGGGTGCGTGTCGGCGGCGGCCACTTCGTGCATTTTAACAATCGTAATGCAAACGATTATCAGATGATGTATCTTGCCGACCCTTTGGTTTTCACCTCGCCCACAAAGGAGTCTGTCCCGTGTTCTGTCGCTCCCGCCTCCAGCTCTCTATTTCATTGGCCTGCCTGGCCCTGCCGGGGTTACCCGCTTTCGCCCAAGAGGCCGTTGAGCTGGATGCCGTCACCATCAGCGCCACCCGTGCCAGGAGCGAGGCGGGCAAGACGCCGCAGAAGATTACGGTGATCAGTCGCGAGCAGATCGAGCAGCAGCTGGCGATCACCTCCGACCATGGCCAGGTGCTCAGCAACCTGATTCCGTCCTACTCGCCGAGCCGGCAGAAGATGACCAGCTCCGGCGAGACCTTCCGTGGCCGTTCGGCCCTGGTGCTGATCGATGGTGTGCCGCAGTCGACGCCGCTGCGCGACAGCGCCCGCGACGGCTACACCATCGATCTGGCGATGGTCGAGCGCATCGAGGTGATCCATGGTGCCAGCGCCGAGCATGGCCTGGGCGCCACCGGCGGGATCATCAACTACGTCACCCGCCGCCCCGCAGGCGGCACCTTCAAGCAGCACGCCGGGGTCAGCCTGAATGGACCGACCGACTATGACTCCGAGGGGCTGGGCTACAAGCTGGATTACCGCGTCGAAGGCAATCAGGGCAGTTGGGACTACCTGGCTGCGCTCAGTTGGCAGACCCGTGGCATGTTCTACGACGCCGACGGCGAGCTGATCGGCGTCGACGACACCCAGGGCGATATCATGGATTCGACCAGCAATGACCTGCTGCTCAAGCTGGGCTACTGGTTCGACAGCGAGCAGAATCTCGAACTGATGGTCAATCGCTTCCAACTGGAAGGCGAGCACGAGTACGTCAACGTGCCTGGCGACCGCGCAGCTGGCATCCCGGCCACTTCGCGCAAGGGCCAACCTCTGGGCGAGGCGCCGCAGAACGAGGTGCTGGCCACCAGCCTGAGCTACAAGCACGACGACCTGTTCGGCAATCGCCTGTCCGCGCAGCTCTATAGCCAGCGCTTTCGCGCGCGTTTCGGCGGCGGCAGCCATGCCTCCTTCCAGGACGCCTCCATTGCCCCGGTCGGCACCCTGTTCGACCAGTCGCAGAACGAATCGGACAAGTATGGCGGCAAGTTCAGCCTGGGTCGTGAGGGCATGTTCGACGGCTTGCTGGGGCTCACCGGCGGCTTCGACATACTGCAAGACACCACCAGCCAGATGCTGATCGCCACCGACCGCGAATGGGTGCCGGAAACGCGCTTTCGCAACTTCGCGCCCTTTTTCCAGGCCGAAATCCAGGCCAGCGAGCGCCTGACCCTGCACACCGGGGTGCGCCACGAGTTCGCCCGGCTGGACATCGACGACTTCCATACCATCGCCTCGACCACCACCCCCGCCGGCGGCGTCAGCGTCGAGGGCGGCAGCCCGACGTTCGAGGAAACCCTGTTCAACGCCGGCCTGGTGTTCCAGGCCACGGACTGGGCGCAGGTGTTCGCCAACTACTCCGAAGGTTTCGGCATGCCGGACGTCGGCCGGGTGCTGCGCGGCATCGGCCAGCCGGGCCTGAGCGTCGACAGCTTCCTCGACCTGCAGCCGATCGTCACCGACAACCGCGAGATCGGCCTGCGCTTCAACCAGGGTCCCTTCGATGCCGAAGTCAGCTACTTCGAGTCGGACGCCGAGCTGGGGGCGCGCCTGCAGAACGTCGGCGGCTTCTATCAGGTACGCCGCGAGCGCACCGAGATCGACGGCATCGAGGCCACGGCCGGTTGGCAGATCAACCCTGTCCACCGTCTGCAGGCGACCTATGCCGAGGTCAACGGCCGCTCGGATACCGACGGCGATGGCAAGGTCGACACCGACCTGGACGGAGCCAACATCTCCCCGGATCGCTACGGCATCAGCTGGCAGGCCAACTGGAGCGACAAGCTCAACAGCCGCCTGCAGGCCAATCATTACGCTAGCCGTGGTTTCGACGACCCGGACCTGGATTTCGACGGCTACAGCCTGGTCGACGCCTCGCTCGGCTACCGCCTGCCGGTGGGCGAGGCCAGCCTGGGCATCGAGAACCTGCTGAACAAGGACTACCTGACCTACTACGCCCAGGCCGCCAGCAAGCGCGACGACCAGCTGTTCAAGGGTCGCGGACGCACCGTCACCCTGGGTTATCAGGTCAGCTTCTAATTAGGAAGCTGTGCAGCCTGTCTGTGGGTGGTCCGACACGGACCACCCTGCGGGATTGAAAAAATGTTGAAGAAAATCCTCTTTCAGCTGCATTGGTTGCTCGGCATCACTGCCGGCCTGGTCCTGGCCCTGATGGGCGTGACCGGCGCCGCCTATTCGTTCCAGGACGAACTGCTGCGCGCGCTCAATCCCGAGGTGCTGCGGGTCGAGGTGCGGGACGGCGGCGTATTGCCGGCGGATGTGCTGCTGCCGCGCATCGAGGCGGCCAGCCAGCAGCGGGTGGTGCGCTTGAATGTGGAGGCGGCCGCCGATGCGCCCGGTCGGGTGATGTTCGCCCCACCGCCGGGCGAACGCCAAGGAGCATTGCGCTATTTCGACCCCTATAGCGGCGAGCTGCTCGGCGCGCCGCGCGGGCAGGGCTTCTTCGAGCTGATGCTGGAGCTGCACCGCTTTCTCGCCATGGGCGAGTACGGCAAGCAGATCACCGCCGCCAGCACCCTGGCGCTGATCTTCTTCTGCCTCTCCGGGCTCTACCTGCGTTGGCCGCGCCAGGCCTCGAGCTGGCGCGCCTGGCTGAGCCTGGACTGGGCCAAGCGCGGCCGCGCGTTCAATTGGGATCTGCATGCGGTGGCCGGCACCTGGTGCCTGGCGTTCTATCTGTGTGCGGCGCTGACCGGGCTGTACTGGTCCTACGACTGGTACCGCGAAGGCCTGACTGCTCTGCTCGGCAGCGAGCCGGCCGGCACCCGCGTGCGCGGCGGCCGGGGCGCTCAGCCTGCGAGCGAGGCGTTGCCTGCGGTGAACCATGCGGCGCTCTGGGCCGGGTTGCAGCAAGCCGCCGGGGCGCAGCTTAGCGCCTATAGTCTGCGCCTGCCGGCTGCGGCCGGTCAGCCGGCCACGGTGTTCTACCTGCTCGCCGACGCGCCCCATGATCGCGCCCTCAATCAGGTGGCGCTGGACCCGCAAAGCGGCGCGCCGAGCGGCAACCGGCGCTATCGCCAACTGGCGTTCGGCGATCAGCTGCTGGCCAGCAACTATGCCCTGCATGTCGGCAGCTACTTCGGTCTGCCCGGGCGCATCCTGATGCTGCTGGCCAGCCTGAGCATGCCGCTGTTCGCCATTACCGGCTGGTTGCTGTACCTGGATCGTCGGCGCAACAAGCGCACGGCCCTGGCCGCCCGCAAGGCACTGTTGCCGATGGGTGCGGGTGCGCGCGACTGGCTGATCGGCTTCGCCAGCCAGAGCGGTTTCGCCGAGCAGTTGGCCTGGCAGACCGCCGGGCAACTGCAGGCGGCCGGCCATGGCGTGCGGGTCGAGCCGTTGGCGCGTCTCGATCGGCAGATTCTGAGCGAAGCGCAACATGCCCTGTTCGTGCTCAGCACCTTCGGCGATGGCGAGGCGCCGGACAGCGCCCGCGGCTTCGAGCGCAAACTGCTCGGCCAGGCGCTGGAGCTTGCGCATCTGCGCTACGCCATGCTCGCCCTCGGCGATCGGCAGTACGCGCAATTCTGCGGTTTCGCCGAGCGCCTGCACGGCTGGCTCGGGCAGCAAGGCGCGCGCACGTTGTTCGAGCCGGTGCGGGTGGATGCCGGCGACGCCAGCGCACTGGCCAGTTGGCAGCGCCAGCTTGGCGAACTGACCGGTGCGCAGCCGCTCGGCAGCCCCGCACAGCCATATGGCCTGTGGGCGCTGAACCGGCGCGAGCTGCTCAACCCGGGCAGCCAGGGCGCCCCGACCTTCCTGCTGGGGCTCAACGCCAGCCAGCCAGCCGACTGGTGCGCCGGCGACATCCTCGAAGTGCTGCCGCGCCAGAGCGAGGTCAGGGTCGCTAGCTGGTTGCAGGCCCATGGCGTCGACGGCAGCCAGCCGGTGCAGCTCGACGGCATGCAGCAATCGTTGCACCAGGCGCTGGCGACCCGGCAACTGCCGGACAGCTTCGCCCACCTGCTCGGCCTGCACGCCCAGGCCGTGCTGGATGCGTTGGTGCCACTGGCGGCGCGCGAATACTCGATCGCCTCCCTGCCCAGCGATGGCGTACTGGAACTGATCGTGCGCCAGCAGCGGCATGCCGACGGCAGCCTCGGCCTCGGCTCTGGCTGGCTGACCTTGCATGCGCCGCTGCACGGCCACTTGCTGGCGCGGGTGCGCCGCAACAGCGCCTTCCATGCCCCCGAGGATGAGCGCCCGCTGATCCTGATCGGCAATGGCAGCGGCCTGGCCGGCCTGCGCAGCCTGCTCAAGGCGCGCATCGCCGTCGGGCATACCCGCAACTGGCTGCTGTTCGGCGAGCGCAACGCGGCCCATGACTTCTATTGCCGCGACGAACTGCAGGGCTGGTTGGCCAGCGGCGAGCTGGCGCGCCTGGACCTGGCCTTTTCCCGCGACCAGGCGCACAAGGTCTATGTGCAGGAGCGCCTGGGCGAAGCCGCCGAGCTGCTGCGCGCCTGGCTGGCCGAGGGTGCGGCGGTGTATGTGTGTGGCAGCCTGGCCGGGATGGCGGCGGGGGTGGACGCGGTGCTGCATGAGGTGCTGGGCGCGGCGGCGGTCGGCGAACTGGCGGGCAGGGCCGCTATCGACGGGATGTCTATTGAGGCGTAGCCCAATGCAATCCGCCGCTGGCGAGAACGTGGTCGCGGATTGCACCCGGGCTACTGGTGCCGCTCTGGCTGTGGCTCTAAGCTTGTGCTCATGAACAGACGAATCCTGCTGAATTGCGACATGGGCGAGAGCTTCGGCGCCTGGAGCATGGGCGATGACGCCCTGGCCATGCCCCTGGTCGACCAGGCCAACCTGGCCTGTGGCTTTCACGCCGCCGACCCGCTGACCATGCAACGCACCGTCGCCCTGGCGGTGCAGCATGGGGTGAGCATCGGTGCGCATCCCGCCTATCCCGACCTGGTCGGCTTCGGCCGCCGCCATCTGGCCTGCTCGCCGGAGGAGGTCACCGCCCAGGTGCTCTATCAGATCGGTGCGCTGGATGCCTTCTGCCGCGCCGCCGGCACCCAGTTGGCCTACGTCAAGCCGCATGGAGCCTTGTACCACGACCTGGTGCGCGACGATGCCCTGCTCGCGGCGGTGCTGGATGCCTGTGCCAGCTACCGCAAGGGCTTGCCGCTGATGGTCCTGGCCCTGCTGGACAATCGCCGTGAGCTGGAGTTTGCCGATGCCGCCGACGTGCCGCTGATCTTCGAGGCCTTCGCCGACCGTGCCTACCTGGCCGACGGCCAGCTGGCGCCACGGCGCCTGGCCGATGCGCTGCACCGCGATCCGCAGCGGATCCTCGACCAGGGCCTGGCCATCGCCCAGGGCGAGGCCTTTGCCGATATCGATGGCAAACCGCTGCAACTCTGTGCCGACAGCCTCTGCGTGCATGGCGACAACGCCGAATCGCTGGCCGTGCTGCGGCGCTTGCGGGCGCTGCTGGACGCCTCATGATGCGCTTCGAGCCGGCCGGCGCCGAAGCGCTCCTGCTGGTGCTGGCCGAGCAGCCCGATGCGCAGTTGCCGTTGCGCATCGCGCTGCTGGCAGAGCGCATTCGTGCCGAACTGGGGCCGTTGCTGCGTGATCTGGTGCCGAGCTGGACCGGCCTGCTGTTGCATTACGACCTGACCCGCACCGATCACCGGCAACTGGCCGAACGCCTGAGTCCATTGCTGCCGCGCTGGCTCGCCGAGCCCTTGCCGGCCGAGGGCGGACGTCTGCATCAGATCCCGATCTGGTATGCCGGCGCCGACCTGGCCGAGGTGGCGCGCCTGTGCCGGCTGAGCGTCGAGCAGGTGATCGAGCTGCACAGTTCTACCGAGTACCGGGTCGGCGCCATCGGTTTCGCCCCGGGCTTCGCCTACCTGGGCGACCTGCATGAGCGCCTGGCCCTGCCGCGCCGCAGCACGCCGCGCACACGGGTGCCGGCCGGCAGCCTGGCCATCGTCGAGCGGCAGACCGCGGTCTATCCGCAGGCCTCGCCCGGTGGCTGGCATCTGCTCGGCCTGTGTCCCCGGCGCCTGTTCGATGTCCAGCGTGAGCCGCCATGCCCGTTGGTAGTGGGTGACCGGGTGCGTTTCGTGGCTGTCGACGAGCAGAGCTTCCGTGCCGAGGGCGGGCCGTTATGAGCGGGCTGCGGGTACTCAAGCCGGGGCCGCAGAGTCTGTTGCAGGATGGCGGTCGGTTTGGCTGGCAGCACCTCGGCGTGTCGCCGGCCGGGCCGCTGGACCTGCACGCCGCCGCCTGGGCCAACCACCTGCTGGACAACCCCTGGGGCACACCGCTGCTGGAGGTCGCCCTGGGTTATCTCGAGCTGGAGAGCGAGCTGGATACCTGGCTGGCGCTGACCGGCGCGCAGGTCGCGGCGACGCTCGACGGCGCGCCGCTGCCGCCCTGGTCGCGCTTCCCCCTGCGCGCCGGCCAGCGTCTCAAGCTGGGCTTTGCCCGCAGCGGCCAGCGCGCCTACCTGGCGGTGGCCGGCGGCTTTCGTGCGCCGTCGCTGCTCGGCAGCGTCAGCACCCAACTGCGTGAAGGCTTGGGCGGCGGCGATGGCTTGGGTCGACCGTTGCGTGCGGGCGATCTGCTGCCCTGCCGGCCGGTCAACCTGGCGCGCGCGGCCAGCGTGCCCTGGCCCTATCAGCCGGACTACCGGGCCCCGGCGCAATTGCGGGTGATCGGCGGCGGCGCTGCGGCGGGTTTCGCGGCCGATCAGCTGCAGGCATTCTTCGAGCGCAGCTGGCAGCTCAGCCCGCAGTCCGATCGCATGGGCGCACGCCTGCTCGGCGAGCCGCTGGTGGCACCGCCGCAACAGTGGTCGCAAGGCGTCGGCCGCGGGGCGATCCAGGTGCCGCCCGACGGCCGGCCGATCATCCTCCAGGCCGACCACCAGACCATGGGCGGCTACCCCATCCTCGGCTGGCTGCACCCGCTCGACCAGGCCCGCCTGGCCCAGTGCCCGGCGCACCACGAGCTGCGTTTCAGCCCGGTCGACCTCGGCGAGGCCCAGGCCGAGCTGCGCGGGTTTTATCGGTTCTTTGGGCGCTGATCCTGGCCCTGCCGCGACCTGTACACCTCGACCGGTTTTCGCGGGCATGGCCCGCTCCTACAGGGGGGGGCCAGTAACCGTAGGATGGGTTAGCCGCCCAGGCGATGCTCGGCAAGACCGCATTTTCTGCGCGGCATAACCCATCATTGCGGCGTACCTGCTGACGCCCTGTTGGGTTACGCGGCGCCTCGAATCTGTGACTTGCTCGGAAATGCAGCCGCCGCTAACCCAACCTACGACTGTCGCTCTCTGTGGGAGCGGCGGGGACGCCTAGTTATTGGCCGCGAAATCGTCCTTAGCCATTGATCCGCTCCGCATGATGGCAAGCCACCTGGCGCGCATCGAGCAGGCGCAGTTGCGGTAGTTCCACGCTGCAGCGCTCGGTTGCATATGGGCAGCGTTGGTGGAAGGCGCAGCCGCTGGGCAGCGCCAGCGGATTGGGCAGTTCGCCGACGATCTTGATCTTCGGCTTGCTCGGATCCGGGTGGATGGTTGGCGTCGCCGACAGCAGCGCCTGGGTATAGGGGTGCAGCGGGCGGCTGTAGATCAGCTCTTTGGCGCCCATTTCGACCGGGCGGCCGAGGTACATCACCAGCACATCGTCGGCGACATGGCGCACCACCGAGAGGTTGTGCGAGATGAACACGTAGGCGGTGTTGAACTGCTCCTGCAGGTCCATGAACAGGTTGAGCACCTGGGCCTGGATCGACACGTCGAGGGCCGAGGTCGGTTCGTCCGCCACCAGCACCTTGGGATTGAGCATCATCGCCCGGGCCAGGGCCACGCGCTGGCGCTGACCGCCGGAGAACATGTGCGGGTAGCGCTGGTAGTGCTCGGGGCGCAGGCCGACCTGCTGCATCATCGCCTGCACCCGCTCGCGCCGTTCGAGGCTGGAAAGCGGCGTGTTGATCAGCAGCGGTTCGGCCAGTTGGTCGCCGATCTTCTGCCGCGGGTTGAGCGAGGCGTAGGGGTTCTGGAAGACCATCTGCACGTCGCGGCGCAGTTGCTTGCGCTGCGCCTTGCTGGCCCCTGTGACCTCCTGGCCGGCGATCTGCAGCGAGCCGGAGGAGGGTTGCTCGATCAGGGTCAGGGCGCGCGCCAGGGTGGATTTTCCGCAGCCGGATTCGCCGACCACGGCCAGGGTCTTGCCAGCCTGCAGTTCGAAGGACACGCCGTTGAGGGCCTGCACCGTGGCGTGGGGCTTGAACAGGCCGCGGGACACGGCGTAGTGGCGGGTCAGCTCGCGGGCGCTGAGCACGCTGGTGGCGCTCGCTCTGTCAGCCATCATGCGACCTCCTGGTTCAATGGATAGAAGCAGCGCACCGCGCCGCGGACCTGCGGGTCCAGCGTCGGCCGCTGCGCCTGGCAGTTGCTTTGCGCGTAGGGACAGCGCGGCGCGAGCAGGCAACCGTGTGGGCGGTCGAAGCGTCCGGGGACGATGCCGGGCAGGGTGGCCAGGCGCCGGGCGCCCAGGCTGTGTTCGGGAATCGCCTTGAGCAGCGCCTCGGTGTAGGGGTGTGCCGGGGCATCGAACAGGCCGGGCACTACGCCGACTTCGACCGCCTGGCCGGCGTACATCACGCAGACCCGCTGGGCGGTCTCGGCGACCACGGCGAGGTCGTGGGTGATCAGCACCAGGCCCATATCCTGCTCGCGTTGCAGGTCGAGCAGCAGCTCCATGATCTGCGCCTGGATGGTCACATCCAGCGCGGTGGTCGGTTCGTCGGCAATCAGCAGCTTGGGCTCGGCGGCGATCGCCATGGCGATCGCCACGCGCTGGCTCATGCCGCCGGAGAGCTGGTGCGGGTAGGCGTCGAGGCGACTCTCGGCGGCGGGGATCTCGACCCGTTCGAGCAGTTGCAGGGCGCGGCGGCGAGCCGCCTTGGCCGACAGCTGAAGGTGCTGGCGGAGGACTTCCTCGATCTGGAAACCCACGGTGTAGCTGGGGTTGAGGGCGGTCATCGGGTCCTGGAAGATCATCGCCAGGTCCTTGCCGACGATGCGCCGGCGCTGGCGGCCCTTGAGGCGCAGCATGTCGGTGCCGTCGAACTGCAGGTTGTCGGCGCTGACCACGCCGGGTGGGTCGATCAGGCCCATCAGCGCCAGCATGGTCACCGATTTGCCCGAGCCGGACTCGCCGACGATGGCCAGCACCTCGCCCTTGTCGACGCTGAGGTCGAGGCCATCGACTACCGGCACGGCGTTGGCGTCGCCGAAGCGCACGCTGAGGTTCTTGATGTCGAGCAGCTTCATGGGCGGAGCTCCACTAGCGCGTGGTGCGCGCGGCCTGGGCGGCCCCGCGTCACCCTACGGGTTATCGGGGACGCCCCAGTCAGGGTAGGGTGCGCCGTGCGCACCAACGGGTCGTTGTGCATGCGGGGCCTCCTCACACGGCATTCTTCAGTTTCGGGTCGAGCGCATCGCGCAGCCCGTCGCCCATCAGGTTGATTGCCAGCACGCTGAGCAGGATGGTCAGGCCGGGCAGGGTGACCACCCACCAGGCGCGCTCGATGTAGTCGCGCGCCGAGGCCAGCATGGTGCCCCACTCCGGCGTCGGCGGTTGCACGCCGAGGCCGAGGAAGCCCAGGGCGGCGGCGTCGAGGATCGCCGAGGAAAAGCTCAGGGTGGCCTGCACGATCAGCGGCGCCATGCAGTTGGGCAGCACCGTGACCAGCATCAGGCGCGGCAGGCTGGCGCCGGCCAGCCGTGCGGCGGTGACGTAGTCGCGGTTCAGTTCGCCGAGCACCGCGGCGCGGGTCAGGCGCACGTAGGACGGCAGCGAGACGATGGCGATGGCGAAGATGGTGTTGATCAGGCCAGGGCCGAGGATGGCGACGATGGCCACCGCCAGCAGCAAGGACGGCAGCGCCAGCATGATGTCCATCAGGCGCATGATCGAGGGGCCGAGCAGGCGCGGAAAGAAGCCGGCGATGAGGCCGAGCAGGATGCCGGGGAGCAGCGACAGCACGACCGAGGCCAAGCCGATCAGCAGCGACAGGCGCGCGCCGTGAATCAGCCGCGAGAGCAGGTCGCGGCCCAGCTCGTCGGTACCCAGGAGGAACTGCCACTGGCCGCCCTCCAGCCAGGCCGGCGGGGTCAGCATGAACTCGCGGAATTGCTCGCTGGGATCGAACGGCGCCAGCCAGGGGGCGAACAGCGCACAGAACACCAGCAAGACCATGAACAGCATGCCGGCGACCGCGCCCTTGTTATGAGCGAAGGCCTGCCAGAATTCCTTCAGCGGCGAGGGATAGAGCAGGGCTTGGTCGAGCGGAGTGGTGGTCGCGGTCATGGGCGCGCCTCCCCGTTAGGTCGTTCACATATCTCGTGGCTTGCGCCCCGTAGGGTGGATGACGCCTTTTTCATCCACCATGAGTGCCGCGTGGTGGTGGACGGCCACCCGGTGGATGACGTTCTTTTCATCCACCGATGGTGTGATGCGATGGTGGATGGGTGAGGCGTCATCCACCCTACGGGGTGTTGTGCGGGGCTATGCATGGAGATTTCCTCAGCGCTGGTGGCGAATGCGGGGGTTGGCCAGGCCGTAGAGGATGTCCACCACGAAGTTGACCAGGATCACCAGGCAGGCGATCAGCAGGATGCCGTTCTGCACCACCGGGTAGTCGCGGGCGCCGATCGACTCGATCAACCATTTGCCGATGCCCGGCCAGGAGAAGATGGTCTCGGTCAGCACCGCGCCGGCCAGCAGGGCGCCGACCTGCAGGCCGAACACCGTCAGCACCGGGATCAGCGCGTTGCGCAGGCCATGCACGAACACCACCCGCGCCGGCGACAGGCCCTTGGCGCGGGCGGTGCGTACGTAGTCTTCGCGTAGCACTTCGAGCATCGCCGAGCGGGTCATGCGGGCGATCACCGCCAGCGGAATGGTGCCGAGCACGATGGCCGGCAGGATCAGGTGGCGCAGGGCGTCGACGAAGGCGCCTTCCTCCCCGCTGAGCAGGCTGTCGATCAGCATGAAGCCGGTCACCGGCTGGATGTCGTAGAGCAGGTCGATGCGCCCGGACACCGGGGTCCAGCCCAGCCACACCGAGAAGAACATGATCAGCAGCAGACCCCACCAGAAGATCGGCATGGAGTAGCCTGCCAGCGAAATGCCCATCACCCCGTGGTCGAACAGCGAGCCGCGCTTGAGCGCGGCCACCACCCCGGCGATCAGGCCCAGGCTGCCGGCGAACAGCAGGGCGGCGAGGGCCAGCTCGACGGTCGCCGGGAACAGGGTGAGAAATTCGCTCCACACGCTTTCGCGGGTGCGCAGCGACTGGCCGAGGTCGCCCTGGGCCAGTTGGCCGATGTAGTCGAGGTACTGGGCGTACAGCGGCTTGTTCAGGCCCAGGCGCTCCATGGCCTCGGCGTGCATGACCGGGTCGACCCGGCGCTCGCCCATCATCACCTCCACCGGGTCGCCGGGGATCATGCGGATCAGGGCGAAAGTCAGCAGGGTGACGCCGAAAAAGGTGGGGATCAGCAGCCCCAGACGTCTGGCGATAAAAGACAACATGAGTTATAGGCACTCCAACGGTTGGCTCGGTGCACCGGGCTGCGTGGCCCGGCGCTGTTTTTCTGGGCAGACATTCATCAATGACGGCGTAGGAGCGGGCCATGCCCGCGATAGTTGTTCGCGGGCATGGCCCGCTCCTACGGGTCAAATTTCACTTTAGAGAAATTGTTCGAGCCCATGGGGCTGAGGACGAAACCCTGCACGTTCCGGCGCAGGGCGCTGAATTGTTTGGGGTGGGCCAGGGGGATCCAGGGTGCCTGCTCATGGAAGATCGCCAGGGCCTGACGATACAGCGCGGCCCGTTGCGCCTGGTCTGGCACCTGGCGGGCCTGGGCGATCAGGACGTCGAATTCGGCGTGGCACCAGCCGGCCTGGTTCTCGCCGGATTCGGCGGCGGCGCAGGACAGGTTGGGCGTGAGGAAGTTGTCCGGGTCGCCGTTGTCGCCGGCCCAGCCCATGAACACCAGGTCGTGCTCGCCGTTCTTCGCCCGCTTGATCAGCTCGCCCCACTCGAACATGCGGATCTCGGCCTGGATGCCGATGGTGGCGAGATCGGCCTGGAGCATCTGCGCGCCGATACCCGGGTTGGGATTGGTCGGGCCGCCGCCGGGGCGGGTCCAGATCGACAGCTCGAAGCCGTCGGCATGCCCGGCCTCGGCCAGCAACTGCCTGGCCCGCGCGACATCATGGGGCCAGCCGGACAGCTCGGGATCGTGGCCCCAGAGCGTCGGCGGGTAGGGCGCCACGGCCGGGCTGGCGCCACCTGCGCCATATTGTGCGCGGATGTAGGCGCTTTTATCGAAGGCCAGGTTGAGCGCCTGGCGCACGCGCACGTCGTCCAGCGGCGGGTGGCGGGTGTTGATGCCGATATAGGCGACCAGCAGCGAATCCAGCTCCAGCACCTGCAATGCCGGGTCGGCCTTGAGCGCGGGAATATCCACCGGGCGCGGGTACAGGGCGATCTGGCAGTCGCCGGCCTTGAGCCGCTGCTGGCGCACATTGGGCTCGGGGGTAATGGCGAAGATCAGCCGCTCGAGCGCCGGCACGCCGGCCCAGTGGTCCGGGTTGCCGCGAAAACGCACCTGGGCGTCCTTGGCGTAGCGTTCGAAGACGAAGGGTCCGGTGCCGACCGGCAGGCGGTTGAGCTGTTCGCTCTTGCCCTGGGCGAGCAGTTGCCCGGCGTACTCGGCGGAATAGACCGAGGCGAAGCCCATGGCCAGATTGGCCAGGAAGGGCGCCTCGGGGTGCTTGAGGACGAAGCGCACGCGGTGCTCGTCGAGCTTGTCGATGCGTTCGATCAGGTGCGCCATGGCCATGGCTTCGGCATAGGGGAAGCCGCGCACGGACAGCTTGTGCCAGGGGTGCTGCGGGTCGAGTTGGCGCTGAAAGCTCCAGAGCACGTCGTCGGCATTCAGCTCGCGGCTCGGGGCGAACCAGGCGGTGCGGTGGAACTTGACCCCCTGACGCAGCTGCAGGGTGTAACTGAGGCCATCGGCGCTGACCTGCCAGCGCTCGGCCAGCGCGGGGATCAGCTCGGTGCTGCCGGGGGCGAAGCCGATCAGGCGCTCGAAGACGGTTTCCGCCGTGGCATCGGCGGTGGTCGCCGCGGTGTACTGGACGATGTCGAAACCTTCCGGGCTGGCCTCGGTGCACACCACCAGGCTGGCGCCGGCGGCATAAGCCTGGCTGGCCGCGGCAAGGGCGCCACAGAGCAGCAGGCGGAGAAACGGACGCAGGGCATTGGACATCTTCGCTGTTCCCAAACTACGGCGGTGCGAATCAGGCGTGACCGGATAGGCCACGGCTGGCACGAAACCCGGGCCGACGGATAACCGGTCCGGGTGAAGCTAGAGGGAGATTACTCGACGCTTACCCCGTAGAAGGCGTTGAGCGCGAAGGGACTGATCTTGAAGTCCTTTACGCTCTTGCGCATCGGTTGATACACCGTGGAGTGGGCGATCGGGGTGATCGGCACTTCGCGCTTGAGAATCACCTGGGCCTGCTGGTACAGCTTGGTGCGCTCGGCCACGTCGGTGGTGCGCTTGGCCGCCTTGATCAGCTTGTCGTACTCGGCATCGCACCACTTGGAGAAGTTGTTGCCGTCCACCGCATCGCAGCCGTACAGGGTGCCCAGCCAGTTGTCCGGGTCGCCGTTGTCGCCGCTCCAGCCGATCAGCATGGCGTCGTGTTCGCCGGCCTTGGAGCGCTTGAGGTACTCGCCCCATTCGTAGCTGACGATCTTCACCTTGAGGCCGATCTTGCCCCAGTCGGATTGCAGCATCTCGGCCATCAGCTTGGCGTTGGGGTTGTACGGGCGCTGCACCGGCATGGCCCACAGGGTGATCTCGGTGCCCTCGGCGACGCCGGCGGCCTTGAGCAGCTGCCTGGCTTTCTCCGGGTCGTAGGCGGCGTCCTTGATGCTGTCGTTATACGACCATTGGGTCGGCGGCATGCCGTTGACCGCCAGCTGGCCGGCGCTCTGGTAGACCGCGTCGATGATCGCCTGCTTGTTCACCGCCATGTCCAGGGCCTGGCGCACGGCGAGCTGGTCGAACGGCTTGTGCCTGACGTTGTAGGCGATATAGCCATCGTTGAACCCGGGCTGCGACGGCATCTGGATATTCGGGTCCTTGGCCAGCGCATCGAGATCGGCCGGCCGCGGGTTGAGGGTGACGTGGCATTCGCCGGCCCTGAGCTTCTGCATGCGCACCGAGGCATCGGTGTTGATGGCGAAGATCAGGTTGTCGATCTTGACCTCGTCCGGGTTCCAGTAGTCCGGGTTGCCCTTGAAGCGGATCTGCGAGTCTTTCTGGTAGCGGCTGAACACGAAGGGGCCGGTGCCAATCGGCTTCTGGTTGATCTCGGCGGGCTTGCCGGCTTCGAGCAACTGCCCGGCATATTCGGCCGAGTGGATCGAGGCGAAGCTCATCGCCAGGTTCTGGATAAAGGCGGCGTCCACCTCGTTGAGGGTAAACCTGACGGTCAGCTCGTCGAGCTTCTCGAGCTTGGCGATATTGGCGTCCATGCCCATGTCGGTGAAGTAGGGGAATTCGCTGGGGTAGGCCTTGCGGAACGCATGGTCCTTGTCGAGCATGCGCTGGAAGGTGAACAGCACGTCGTCGGCGTTGAAGGTGCGGCTCGGCTTGAAGTAGTCGGTGGTGTGGAACTTGACCCCGGGGCGCAGGTGAAAGGTGTAGCTCAGACCGTCTGCGGCGATGTCCCATTTTTCCGCGAGGCCTGGGATGACCGCGGTGCCGCCGCGCTCGAACTGGGTCAGGCGGTTGAACACGGTTTCCGCGGCGGCATCGAAGTCGGTGCCGGTGGTGTACAGCCCCGGGTCGAACCCGGCCGGGCTGCCTTCGGAACAGAACACCAGGTTGCTCGCGGCCTGGGCCAGCGGGGTGCCGGCGAGCAGCCCGGCAACGACAAAAGCCTGGATGAAGGCATTTTTACGCATAGTGACCTCATTGATTATTGTGGTTATTCGCGTGAGGGGCCTCTTGTGGAGACCTCGGATGAAGCTATGCACGGCATGTGCCGCAGGCAAGGGGTATGACCCATTCAGCGTAGCAACTGCGGGCGAGTTGTACGTGGCTGTCGCATTTAAGCAATTTTCGTGGATAAAGCTGGCAATACGCCGCTACCTGGCGACAACGGCGCTGCCTGCTTTCAGGGCATCTGCACTTCGATCACGCCATCGGCATTGATCGTCACTTGGCTGGTGCCGGCTTCGATGTCCGGCGTCACCGCGGCATCCATCATTTCCGCGCCTTTCATCGCGCTCATGCGCAGCGGCATCGGTGGCTGAAAGCCGCCGCTGTTCAGGCTCAGGCTGACCAGTTTGTAAGCGCTGCCGCCCAGGGCGTCGGTGGCCAGTTGCGCGCGGGCCTTGAACGCGGCGACGGCCTCCTTGAGCAGGGCGTCTTCGTGGGTCTTGCGCGTGGCGTCGGCAATGCTGAAGTTCATCCCGCCCATCTTCAGCTGTTGCAGCATCTCGCCGGTGAGCTTGGACAGGGCGCTGAAGTCGGCGCTTTGCAGGCGCAGTTCGGCACGCTCGCGCCAGGCGGTGATCCGCTGACCTTTGTCATCGTAGACCGGGTAGCTGTTACGGCTGCCCATGGCCACGCTGACGCCCTTGACCTGGCGCGCCTGGGCAATGCTGGCGTTGAGGGTCTTGCTGATCTGCGCGGCGAGGGCGGCCGGGTCGCTGTCTTGCGCCTCGCTGTAGAGGGTGACGTGCATCAGGTCGTGGGCGATTTCCTGATTGACCTCGGCGCGCAGGGAGATCTGGTTGTAGCGGGCCTGTTCGGCATGGGCCGCGAGGCTGAGCAGGCCAGCGGCGCTGATGACCAGGGCACTGGCAAGACGGGACAATGGCTGCATGACGATTCCTTGTGAGCAATGTGGATACAGAGAGTTAGGCGTGTTGCTAAGGGTAGACGTAGCGCTTCGCCTGTTCGGGTTAAATTAAATCCGGCTCTTTGCCGTGTCTGGCTGCTGTGCAGGTTCGCGAGTCCCGTTCGCAGTGGTTGCGCTCTTGCGTGGGCGGAGGCTGATCGCCTCCTGCCCGCCCTGCGCTGCTGCCATGGCTGCGGCCAGTTGTCGCAGCGGGCCGGGCGGAGCCTTGGTTATACTCGCCGGGCTCGGTCCCCGAGCCTTTTTTGGAGAGCCCATGCTCGCACCCGTGCAGTTGCTGTCGGCCAGCCGGCAAAACCTCTGGCGCCTGACCCTGATCCGTATCCTGGTGCTGGCCGCCCAGGCTGGCTCGGTGGGCCTGGCCTACAATTCCGGGTTGCTGCCGTTGCCCTGGCAGGAACTGAGCATCACCCTCGGTGTTTCGCTGCTGCTGTGCCTGCTGACCGCCTTGCGCCTGCGCGGACCCTGGCCGGTCACCGAGGTGGAGTACGCGGTACAGCTCGGCTGCGACCTGATTATCCACAGCGTGCTGCTGTATTACTCGGGTGGCTCGACCAACCCCTTCGTCTCCTATTACCTGGTGCCGCTGACCATCGCCGCGGCGACCCTGCCCTGGATGTTCACCATTACCTTGTCGGGGCTGGCGCTGGCCGGCTACACCCTGCTGCTGGTGTGGTCGCACCCGCTGGACTTGCCGCCAGGCCCGCGCGAGAGCCTGTTGATCTACGGCATGTGGCTGAGTTTCGCCCTGGCCGCGGGGCTGATCACCTTCTTCGTCGCCAAGATGGCCGAGGAGCTGCGCGATCAGGAAGAACTGCGCGCCGAACGCCGCGAGGAAGGCCTGCGCGACCAGCAGTTGCTGGCGGTCGCCACCCAGGCCGCCGGTGCCGCCCATGAGCTGGGTACGCCGCTGGCGACCATGAGCGTGCTGATCAAGGAACTGCGCCGCGAACATCAGGATCCGCTGTTGCAGGAAGACCTGGCGGTACTGCAGGAGCAGGTCAAGCTGTGCAAGGAAACCCTGCAACAGCTGGTGCGCGCCGCCGAGGCGGACCGGCGCCAGGCGGTGATCGAGCAGTCGTCGGTCGAGTGGCTGGAAACCACCCTCAATCGCTGGCACCTGATGCGCCCCGAGGCCAGCTATCGCTATCAGTGCCTGGGGCTGGGCACGCCGCCGCGCATCATGCCGCCGGCGGACCTGACCCAGGCGCTGCTCAACCTGCTGAACAACGCCGCCGACGCCTGCCCGGACAAGCTGGACATTCGCCTCGATTGGGATCACCAGTGGCTGCGTCTGAGCATTCGCGACTTCGGCGCCGGCGTGCCGCTGGCCATCGCCGAACAGCTCGGTCGACCGTTTTTCACCACCAAGGGCAAGGGCTTCGGCCTGGGACTGTTCCTCAGCCAGGCCAGCGTCACCCGTGCCGGCGGCACGGTAAAGCTGTATAACCACGAAGAAGGCGGCACGCTCACCGAGCTCAAGTTGCCGCGCGCCTATGGCAGAGCCTGAGGAAGCATTGAGTATGAGTGACGAAGTCCTATTCGAAGGCGAAGAGCAGCCCCATCTGCTGCTGGTCGATGACGACCCGACCTTCACCCGGGTGATGGCGCGGGCCATGAGCCGGCGCGGTCTGCGCGTGTCCACCGCCGGCTCGGCCGAGGAAGGCCTGGCCCTGGCCGAGCAGGATCTGCCGGATTACGCGGTGCTCGATCTGAAGATGGAAGGCGACTCCGGCCTGGTGCTGCTGCCCAAGCTGCTGGAGCTGGATGCGGAGATGCGCGTGGTGATCCTCACCGGCTATTCGAGCATCGCCACCGCGGTGGAGGCGATCAAGCGCGGCGCCTGCAACTACCTGTGCAAGCCGGCCGATGCCGACGATGTGCTGGCCGCGCTGCTGACCCAGCACGCCGACCTGGACACCCTGGTGCCGGAAAACCCGATGTCGGTGGACCGCCTGCAGTGGGAGCATATCCAGCGCGTGCTCAGCGAGCACGAAGGCAATATCTCCGCCACCGCCCGCGCCCTCGGCATGCATAGACGCACCCTGCAGCGCAAATTGCAGAAGCGTCCGGTCAAGCGCTGAGAGGCGGTGAGAAAACTCCCGCCTACCGCGGGAGTCTGCAAGCGCCCTACGCGCCGACCAATGACTTCAAGCAAGCGGCGATCCGTAGGGTGTATATCACTCGCCGCAGGCAGCGCCCCATTGGTTACTCGGCGCGGCACGCCTGGCGACGAGCTCGCAACGGCGCTCGATATTTTCACAACCGCTGAGGTCAGGTCTGCCCCACGCTGAGCCCGGATTCATGCCGAGGTAGATACTGTTAGGTTGTCGTACCTCTTCTGTTGTTATGATTAGCCCCCTAAGTAAACCGTCTGCCCAGGGCCGCCATGTTCGCCGTCGTCCAGCAAACCCTCGCCATCACCGCGCCGGTCTTCGCGATGCTGTTTCTCGGCGTGGGGCTCAAGCGCCTGGGCTGGATCGATGATGCCTTTATCAATACCGCGTCGTCGCTGGTGTTTCGCGGCACCATGCCGGCTCTGCTGTTTCTCGGCATCGTCAAGGCGGACCTGAGCACGGCCCTGCAGCCGGCGCTGCTCGGCTATTTCGTGCTGGCGACCCTGGCGTGTTTCCTGATCGCCTGGGGCTGGGCCATCTGGCGTTGTCCGCAGGTGGATCGCGGGATCTACACCCAGGGCGCGTTTCGCGGCAATAACGGCATCGTCGGTCTGGCGCTGGCCACCAGTCTGTATGGCGACTACGGCTTGTCGGTCGGCGCGGTGCTGGGCGGGGTGGTGATCCTTTGCTACAACACCCTCTCGGCCATCGTCCTGGCGATCTACAGTCCGCACGTCAAGTCCGGTCCCTGGGCCATCGGCAAGAGCATCCTGAGCAATCCGCTGATCATCGGCGTGCTGGCGGCCATGCCGATCGCCTATTGGCGACTGCCGCTACCGGGTTGGCTGATGATCTCGACCCAGTACTTCGCGCAGATGACCCTGCCGCTGGCGTTGATCTGCATCGGCGGTACCCTGAGCCTGGCGTCGTTGCGCAAGAGCAGCGGCATTGCCGTCAGTGCCAGCCTGATGAAGATGGTCTGGCTGCCCTTGCTGGCAACCCTGGGCGCCTGGCTGTGGGGCTTCCGTGACGCGGATCTGGCGATCCTCTTCCTCTATTTCGCCAGCCCCACGGCTGCCGCCAGCTTCGTCATGGCGCGGGCGGTGAATGGCAACCATCAGTTGGCGGCGGCGATCATCGTGATCACCACCCTGGCGGCGGTGCTGACCACCAATATCGGCTTGCTGCTGTTGCAGTGGGCCGATTGGATCTAGCTGTGATACTCATCGGCAGCCCAGATCACCGGTCAATCAGCGGCGTAGCCCAATGATAAGGGGCAGCACAATCCGGGAGTCCCGCCCGGTGAGGCTTGCTCAGCGCGATCGACTTTTCCATGGATATTGACAAACAGCCGGACCCGAAAGGGATTTGCTCAATCTGAGGGGGGCTTTTTTGCAATTCATTTACGGCAAGTCGTCCTGATTAACGCACTACAACAGGCTCCCCACTCCATGGCGTCACCGGACCTGCGGATTTGTCCTGGTAGGCTGTGGGCAATTCTTCCGTCATGTCCCACACCGCACCAAGGCGACCAAACCCCACACAAAAGGCAACCCACACACCCAGCTCCACCAGCTGTTGTTCCGTGAAATGCTGGCGCAAATCATCGAACATGGCGTCATTGATGGATAGATGGTCAGTGGCAAAACGATCCCCGTAGGCCAGGGCAGCTTTTTCTGCTGCCGTGAGATCTGGGGCTTCCATAGGTTTTTCCAGGGAACACACCAACTCTTCGCTGACTCCGGCATCCACCGCCTCCTGGTAGCGGATGGCCATGCAGCTGCGGCACTGGTTGTGGAAGGCAATACGTAAACGCACCAGCTCAACCAGCCGTGGCGACAGGGACATATCGGCTTTGATACCGGAACCAAGGGCGACAATGCCTTTGGCGATCGCCGGGCGATGGGCAAACATCCGCATAAGCCCCAGCTCCAGTTCTGTTGCTTCATCGGCATGGAACTGGCGGCGCAGATCTGCGTCCCAATCGGCAGGCTCAATCTTGCTGATTCGACTCATGGCTTCCGACTCTCTGTTATTGATTTGTAATGCAGATTGGCCTGGCGCCACTCACTTCAGGCAGGTCATGCCGGATAAATTTAAAACATCCTATAATGTTTTTATTTTTCCGTCCAGCCTCAAAACTTCAAATTGAGGACGAGAGGACGGTTCCTGGGGCCTAACAGCCCATACGTTGTTTATGCCAGGCGCGTCCGGCGATCACCACCAGGGTCACCGCCGTCAGCGGCAGCACATAACCGAGCATGGCGTCGCCGAAGGTCTGGGCGAACGGTCGGCCGGTGGCGAACAGCACCAGGTAGAGGGTGTAGGCCAGGTAGTAGGCGAGGAACAGCAGGCCTTCCCAGCGATTGATGCGGTAGCCGGCAAAGAAGATCGGCAGGCAGGCCACGGCCACGGCGATCATCACCGGGAAGTCGAAGGCCAGGGCGTTCGGCGATACCGAGACCGGCAGCGGCGACACCAGCGAGGCCAGGCCGAGTACGCAGAGCAGGTTGAAGATGTTGCTGCCGACGATATTGCCCACGGCGATATCCCGTTCGCCGCGGATCGCGGCGAGAATCGAGGTCGCCAGCTCCGGCAGCGAAGTGCCGATAGCCACCACGGTCAGGCCGATGATCAGTTCGGACAGGCCGAGGGCGCGGGCCAGGCTGACGGCGCCTTCGACCAGGAAGTTGGAGCCGCTCACCAACAAGATCAGGCCGGCGACGATCAGGGCCAGGTTGATCAGCCAGGCATAGGGCTTGGGCGCTTGGTGCAGGCCGAACTCCTTGGCAAACTCATCATCCTCGGCGCTGCTCTTGTCCCTCAGGCTGCTGATGATCAGAAAACCGGTGTAGGCCACCACGCCGGCGAACAGCAGGGCTCCATCGAGTCTGCTCAGGCCGCCGTCCCAGGCCAGGGCGTACACCACCAGGCTGGCGCCGATCATGATCGGCACATCGAGGCGGATCAGTTGGCGCGAGACGATCAGCGGCGCAATCAGGGCGGTCATGCCGAGGATCAGCAGGACGTTGGCGATATTGCTGCCGACCACGTTGCCGATGGCCAGGTCGCCGCTGCCGTTCATTGCGGCCTGTACGCTGACTGCGGTTTCCGGCGCACTGGTGCCGAAGGCCACCACGGTCAGGCCGATTACCAGGGGCGGAATACCGAATTGCGCCGCCAGTTTGGCGGCGCCGCGCACCAGCACCTCGGCGCCGGCCACCAGCAATACCAGGCCGGCAATCAGGTAGACGAAGGTCATCGGGGTCATTGCAAGGGGCTCCAGAAAAGTGCGGCTAGTTTAATCATCCGCGGGCGCCGCGCCAGAGGGGCGCGCGCCTGTATTTGCCGGGGGTTGCCCAGGCCGGCGTTGATGTCGTGAAAATATCGAGCGCCGCCGTGGGCGAGAGTTTTTCCACAACCGCTCAGTCAGCCAGTTGCTCGACGCGCACCGGCACCACACCGGCGCGGAGCATGTCGAGGCGCTCGGCAGCCTGCTGCGACAGGTCGATAATCCGTCCCCTGGCATAGGGGCCACGGTCGTTGATACGCACCACCACGCTTTTCTCGTTGCGCAGGTTGGTCACCAATACGCGGCTGCCGAAGGGCAGGCTGCGGTGGGCGGCGGTGAGGGCATGCTGGTCGAAACGCTCGCCGCTGGCGGTTTTCCTGCCATGGTGGCGAGCCCCGTAATACGAGGCCTTGCCTTCGGCGCGGTATCCCTGGCGGTCGATGCCCTGGCTGGCGCAGCCGGCGAGCAGGGCGAACAGGGTGGCGAGGATCAGGCCATTGCGGATCGGCGTGCGGGGGCGGCGCCCGGATGCACTCCGCGGGCTTGCTGGTTCCCGGATTGCATCCGGGCTACGAGTCGGCATAGATCCACTTCTCCACGCAGAAAAACGCCGGGCAAGCCCGGCGTCGATGGGGGCAGGTTGTCACCCTTCGAGTTTGTTCTTCAGCAGTTGGTTCACCTGGCCGGGGTTGGCCTTGCCTTTGGAGGCCTTCATCGCCTGGCCGACGAAGAAGCCGAACATCTTGCCGCGCTTGGCTTCGTCGCTGGCGCGGTACTGTTCGACCTGCTCGGCGTTGGCCGCCAGCACCTCGTCGAGCATCGACTCGATGGCGCTGGAGTCGGTGACCTGCTTGAGGCCCTTGTTCTCGATCACCTCGTCAGCCGTCGCACCCTCGCCGGCGGCCAGGGCCTCGAACACCATCTTGGCGAGCTTGCCGCTGATGGTGTTGTCCTTGATGCGCAGGATCATGCCGCCCAGCTGCTCGGCGGAAACCGGCGACTGCTCGATCGAAAGGTTTCCGCTGTTGAGCAGGCTGGACAGTTCGCCCATGACCCAGTTGGCGGCCAGCTTGGCGTCGCCACACACCGCATTGACCGCCTCGAAGTAGTTGGCCAGCTCGCGGCTGGCGGCCAGCACGTCGGCGTCGTAGGCGGACAGGCCGAACTGCGCCTGGAAGCGCGCGCGCTTCTGCACCGGCAGCTCCGGCAGGCTGGCGCGGATATCCTCGAGGAAGCTCTGTTCGATCACCACCGGCAACAGGTCGGGGCAGGGGAAGTAACGGTAGTCGTTGGCTTCCTCCTTGCTGCGCATGGAGCGGGTTTCGTCCTTGTTCGGATCGTACAGGCGGGTTTCCTGGACGATCTTGCCGCCGTCTTCGATCAGCTCGATCTGCCGTTGCACTTCATGGTTGATCGCCTTCTCGATAAAGCGGAACGAGTTGACGTTCTTGATCTCGGCGCGGGTGCCGTACTCGGCCTGGCCGACCGGTCGCACCGAGACGTTGCAGTCGCAGCGCAGCGAGCCTTCGGCCATGTTGCCGTCGCAGATGCCGAGGTAGCGCACCAGCGCGTGGATGGCCTTGACGTAGGCCACCGCTTCCTTGGCCGAGCGGATGTCCGGCTCGGAAACGATCTCCAGCAGCGGGGTGCCGGCGCGGTTGAGGTCGATCCCGCTCATGCCGTGGAAGTCTTCGTGCAGGCTCTTGCCGGCGTCTTCTTCGAGGTGCGCGCGTGTGATCCCGATGCGCTTTTGCGTGCCGTCTTCCAGGGTGATGTCGAGGAAGCCCTTGCCGACGATGGGGTGATCCATCTGGCTGGTCTGGTAGCCCTTGGGCAGGTCCGGGTAGAAGTAGTTCTTACGGGCAAAGACGTTCTGTGGCGCGATGTGCGCGTCGATGGCCAGGCCGAACTTGCAGGCCATGCGCACCGCTTCGGCGTTGAGCACCGGCAGGGTGCCGGGCATGCCCAGGTCGACCAGGCTGGCCTGGGTGTTGGGCTCGGCGCCGAAGGCGATGGCACTGGCGGAGAAAATCTTCGATTGGGTGCTGAGCTGAGCGTGAATTTCCAGCCCGATTACGGTTTCCCATTGCATATCAGTGCTCCTCAGAATCCGCTCAGGACTTGTTGATGCCAGTCAGTGACCTGCTGGCACTGAGCTGGGCGTGAATTTCCAGGCAGATCACGAGTCACGGTTTCCCATTGCATGTCGGTCGTCCTCAGAATCCAGCCGGAGCTTGTGTGTGCCAGTCAGTGACCTGTTGGTACTGGTGGGCGACGTTGAGCAAGCGGCCTTCCTGGAAGTAAGGGGCGAGCAGTTGCACGCCCACCGGCAAGCCGTCGACGAAGCCGGCGGGCATCGACAGGCCGGGGATGCCGGCCAGGTTGGCGGTGATGGTGTAGATGTCTTCCAGGTAGGCGGCGACCGGGTCGTTGTTCTTCTCGCCGAGCTTCCAGGCCAGGTTCGGCGTGGTCGGGCCGAGAATCACGTCGACCTCGTTGAAGGCGGACACGAAGTCGTTCTTGATCAGCCGGCGGATCTTCTGCGCCTTCAGGTAATAGGCATCGTAGTAGCCGGCCGACAGGGCGTAGGTGCCGATCATGATCCGGCGCTTGACCTCGGCACCGAAGCCCTCGCCGCGCGAGCGCTTGTACAGGTCTTCGAGGTTGACCGGGTTTTCGCAGCGGTAACCGAAGCGTACGCCATCGAAGCGCGACAGGTTGGAGCTGGCTTCGGCCGGGGCGATCACGTAATAGGCTGGAATTGCATGCTGCATGGTTGGCAGACTGATGTCCTTGACGCTGGCGCCGAGTTTTTTCAGTTCCTCGACCACCGCCAACACCTTCTCGCCGATGCGTGCATCGAGGCCGGCACTGAAGTACTCCCTGGGCAGGCCGATGCGCAGGCCATGCAGCGGTTTGTTCAAGGCCGCCAGGTAGTCGTCGACCGGCTGGTCGACGCTGGTGGAATCTTTCGGGTCGAAACCGGCCATGGCCTGCAGCATCAGGGCGCAGTCTTCGGCCGTGCGCGCCAAGGGGCCGCCCTGGTCGAGGCTGGAGGCGTAGGCGATCATGCCCCAGCGGGAGACGCGGCCGTAGGTCGGTTTGATCCCGGTGAGGTTGGTCAGCGCCGCCGGCTGGCGGATCGAGCCGCCGGTGTCGGTGCCGGTGGCAGCCGGCAGCAGGCGCGCGGCGATCGCCGCCGCCGAGCCGCCCGAGGAGCCGCCGGGTACGCGGGTCAGGTCCCAGGGGTTGTGCACCGGGCCATAGTGGCTGGATTCGTTGGCCGAGCCCATGGCGAACTCGTCCATGTTCAGCTTGCCCAGGGTCACGCTGCCGGCCGCGGCGAGTTTCTCCACCACGGTGGCGTTGTAGGGCGCCTTGAAGCCCTGGAGGATTTTCGAGCCGCAGCTGGTCAGCACATCCTTGGTGCAGAACAGGTCCTTGTGGCCGATTGGCGCACCGAGCAGGGCGCCGGTTTCGCCAGCGGCGCGGCGGACGTCGGCGGCCTTGGCCTGCTGCAGGGCCAGCTCGTCGGTCACGCTGATGAAGCTGTTGAGCTGCGGGTCGTGTTGCGCGATGCGTTGCAGCAGGCCGCGGGTCAGTTCCTCGGCGGAAAATTGTTTGGCGGCCAGGGCGCGGGCGATTTCAGCCAGGGTCAGTCGATGCATCACTCAATCACCTTGGGAACCAGATACAGGCCGTTCTCCACGGCCGGGGCGATCGCCTGGTAGGCGTCGCGGTGGTTTTCTTCGGTCACCACGTCGGCGCGCAGGCGCTGGGTCGCTTCCAGGGGGTGGGCCAGTGGCTCGATACCCGTGGTGTCGACCGCCTGCATCTGATCGATCAGGCCGAGAATGTTGTTGAGGGTCTCGGTGGTACGTGGAATTTCGCTTTCATTCAGGCCCAATCGGGCCAGATGGGCGATTTTTTCCACCTCGGAGCGTTCAAGCGCCATTGAGGTTCTCCAGTAGAGGGCAGCCAATAGAAATGTGCGCGGGTCGCCATGTCTGAGCTGTGCAGGGAACGGATTCTGTGAGCGGGTGGTCAAAGGCCGCGATGATGGGTCGTATAGCCCCGAAAAACAGACAATCTAACATATTGCCGCCTTGCTCAAAATCCCTGTCGTTGTTAGAGTTTGCCGCACTTTTTATCTGCGCGTCGCCGCACGGTTGTTTTCGCGCGTCGCCGCGCGGTTGATTACCTGCGCGTTACCCGCGCGTTGCTTTTACCCACGCGTTGCCTAGGGTCCCTCTCCCATGTTCAAAAAACTGCGTGGCATGTTTTCCAGCGATCTGTCGATCGACCTGGGCACTGCCAATACCCTGATTTATGTGCGCGAGCGCGGTATCGTCCTGAACGAGCCGTCGGTCGTAGCCATCCGTACCCACGGCAACCAGAAGAGCGTCGTTGCGGTCGGTACCGAAGCCAAGCGCATGCTCGGTCGCACCCCCGGCAATATCGCGGCTATCCGGCCGATGAAGGATGGCGTGATCGCCGACTTCAGCGTGTGCGAGAAGATGTTGCAGTACTTCATCAACAAGGTGCACGAGAACAGTTTCCTGCAGCCTTCGCCGCGCGTGCTGATCTGCGTGCCGTGCAAGTCCACCCAGGTGGAGCGCCGCGCCATCCGTGAGTCGGCCCTGGGTGCCGGTGCCCGCGAAGTGTTCCTGATCGAAGAGCCGATGGCCGCCGCTATCGGTGCCGGCCTGCCGGTGGAAGAAGCACGTGGCTCGATGGTCGTCGATATCGGCGGCGGCACCACGGAAATTGCCCTGATCTCGCTGAATGGCGTGGTCTACGCCGAATCCGTACGGGTCGGTGGCGACCGTTTCGACGAAGCCATCATCACCTATGTGCGGCGCAACTACGGTTCGCTGATCGGCGAGTCCACCGCCGAGCGGATCAAGCAGGAAATCGGCACCGCCTACCCGGGCGGCGAAGTTCGCGAAGTCGACGTGCGCGGCCGCAACCTGGCCGAAGGTGTGCCGCGCGCCTTCACCCTCAACTCCAATGAGGTTCTGGAAGCCCTGCAGGAATCCCTGGCGACCATCGTCCAGGCGGTCAAGAGCGCGCTGGAGCAGTCGCCGCCGGAGCTGGCGTCGGATATCGCCGAGCGTGGCCTGGTGTTGACCGGTGGCGGTGCCTTGTTGCGTGATCTGGACAAGTTGCTGGCCCAGGAAACCGGTCTGCCGGTGATCGTTGCCGAAGACCCGCTGACCTGCGTCGCCCGTGGCGGCGGCAAGGCCCTGGACATGATGGATCGCCACACCATGGACCTGCTGTCCACGGAGTGAGCCGTCTGCGCCAAGTCTCGAGCTGCAAGCCGGGTTTCCACTCGCTTGCAGCTTTTTGTTTGCTGCTTGACGCTTGAGAGGAACTCGCCATAAAACCGCTATTTGCCAAAGGTCCTTCGCTCGGTGTGCGCCTGCTGGTGTTCACCGTGCTATCGGCTGCGCTGATGGTGGTGGATGCGCGATTTACCGTGTTGCAGCCGCTGCGCAGCCAGTTGGGTCTGATTGTCGAGCCGGTCTATTGGCTCGGCCGTTTGCCGGTGACCCTGTGGGACAGCGCCACTCAGGAGCTCAGTTCGCGCAGCGACCTGGCCGCCGAGAATGAGAAACTCAAGGCCGAAAGCCTGATGCTGCAGCGGCGTCTGCAGAAGCTGGCGGCGTTGACCGAGCAGAACGTGCGCTTGCGCGAGCTGCTCAATTCGTCGGCGCTGGTCGACGACGATGTGCTGGCCACCGAGCTGATCGGCATCGACCCCAACCCCTTCACCCACCGCATCCTGATCGACAAGGGCAGCAAAGATGGCGTGCTGCTCGGTCAACCGGTGCTCGATGCGCGCGGCCTGATGGGCCAGGTGGTCGAGGTGATGCCCTACACCTCGCGGGTGTTGTTGCTCACCGATACCACCCACAGCATTCCGGTGCAGGTCAACCGCAACGGCCTGCGCGCCATCGCCAGTGGCACCGGTAACCCGGAACGCCTGGAGTTGCGCCATGTGGCCGATACCGCGGACGTCAAGGAAGGCGACCTGCTGCTCAGCTCCGGGCTGGGCCAGCGTTTTCCCGCAGGCTACCCGGTGGCGGTGGTCACCGAGGTGATTCACGACTCCGGCCAGCCGTTCGCGATTGTCCGCGCCATGCCGACCGCCAACCTGAACCGCAGCCGCTACATGCTCCTGGTATTCACCGATCCACGTACCCCCGAGCAGCGCGCCAGCGATTCGGCCGAGGCGCAGGAGGAGGCGGATCGTCAGGCCCGCGAGCAATCGATGAGCACACCCTCGCTAGTGCCTGCAGTCCCTGCTGCCACGAGCGATGCGCCAGTTACTTTCCCAACCCCTGTAGCGGAACCTCGCCAATGATCGCTCTGCGTGCGCGCAACGTCTGGGTGATCTGGCTCAGCCTGGCCCTGGCCCTGCTCCTCAGCGTGGCCAGCCTGCCCAAGTTCATGGAGGTCGGCCGGCCGCTGTGGCTGGCGTTGATCCTGACCTACTGGGTGCTGGCCTTGCCCCATCGGGTGGGCATGACCACGGCCTGGTGCGTCGGCCTGCTGGCCGATGTGCTGAACGGCACGCTGCTGGGGCAGAATGCCGTGATTCTTACCCTGGTGACCTTCCTGGTGCTGAGCCTGCATCAGCGCTTGCGCATGTTCCCCATGTGGCAGCAGAGCATGGTGCTGCTGGTGGTGTTCGGTCTGGCCCAACTGGTTCAGCTGTGGCTCAATGCCTTGACCGGTAGCCGTCCGCCGACCCTGGCGTTCGTCTTGCCGGCACTGGTCAGCGCACTGCTGTGGCCGTGGGTCTGTGTCATCCTGCGTGGTGTGCACAAGCGCCTCAGCGTTAATTGAGTGCGGCTGGCCCTGCACTAACTCGACAGGGAGACGTCCGCATGAGCACGCTTTATCTGGCTTCCGGGTCGCCGCGACGTCGCGAATTGTTGACCCAGATCGGCGTGCCCTTTAGCCCGCTAATCGTCCCCGTCGATGAAAATCTATTGCCAGAAGAGTCTCCCCGCGCCTATGTAGAGCGTCTGGCCCGTGCCAAAGCGCAGGCGGGACTGGCCGCCTTGGCTGATCCGCGTGATGCTGTAGTGCTCGGTGCCGATACCGCCGTGGTTCTCGATGGGCGGATTCTCGGCAAGCCGCAGGACCGCGACGAAGCCGTGGCGACCCTGAGTGCGCTGTCCGCTCGCGAGCATCAGGTACTGACCGCGGTAGCCCTGGCGTCGACCGGCAAGGTGGCCGCGCGGGTGGTCAGCAGTCGGGTGCGCTTTCGCCGGTTGACGCGCGCGGAGATCGAGGCCTATTGGGCCACCGGCGAGCCCCGGGACAAGGCCGGCAGTTATGGTATTCAAGGGTTGGCGGCAGTGTTCGTCAGCCAGTTGCAGGGCAGTTACTCGGCCGTGGTGGGCTTGCCCCTGTGTGAAACCGCCGAGTTGCTCGCAGAATTTGCTATTCCGTGCTGGCAGCCATTGCCAGTCCACAGTCAAGAGGGTGCAGGTCGCGAGTGAGCGCCGAAGGCTGGCGCTGCCCGGCTTGCCGCTTCGTCGGACCAGAGATAGAGCCATGAGTGAAGAGATCCTGATCAATATCACGCCGATGGAGTCGCGCGTGGCGGTGGTGGAAAACGGCGTGCTGCAAGAGGTGCATGTCGAGCGTACGCAGAAGCGCGGTATCGTCGGCAATATCTACAAGGGCAAGGTGGTGCGGGTGTTGCCGGGCATGCAGGCGGCGTTCGTCGACATCGGCCTGGATCGCGCCGCCTTTATCCATGCCTCGGAAATTTCCAGTCGTGAAGGCAGCGCGGTGGAAAGCATCAGCGCCCTGGTCCATGAAGGCCAGGCCCTGGTGGTGCAGGTCACCAAGGACCCGATCGGCAGCAAGGGCGCGCGGCTGACCACCCAGCTGTCGATCCCCTCGCGGTACCTGGTGTACATGCCGCGTACCAGTCATGTCGGCATTTCCCTGAAAATCGAGGACGAAGCCGAGCGCGACCGTCTCAAGCAAGTGGTGGCCGACTGCGTCGCGGCCGAAGGCATCGCCGAGGCTGGCGGCTTTATCCTGCGCACGGCCGCCGATGGTGTGGGCGCCGACGAAATTCTGGTCGATATCCGCTACCTGCGGCGCCTGTGGGATCAGATCGCGGCGCAGAAGCAGAGCGCGCCGGCCCCGTCGGTGATCTACGAAGACCTCAGCCTGGCCCTGCGCACCCTGCGCGACCTGGTCGGCCTGCGCACCGAGAAGATCCGCATCGACTCGCGGGAAACCTTTCAGAAGATCACCCAGTTCGTCGACGAACTGATGCCGGAAATCGCCGATCGCCTGGAACACTACCCGGGCGAGCGGCCGATTTTCGACTTGTACGGTGTCGAAGACGAGATCCAGCGCGCGCTGGAGCGCAAGGTGCCGCTGAAGTCCGGTGGTTACCTGATCATCGACCCGGCCGAGGCGATGAGCACCATCGACGTCAATACCGGCGCCTTCGTCGGTCACCGCACCCTCGAAGAGACCATCTTCAAGACCAACCTCGAAGCGGCCACCGCCATCGCCCGGCAACTGCGCCTGCGCAACCTCGGCGGCATCATCATCATCGACTTCATCGACATGGAAGACGAAGAGCACCAGCGCCAGGTGCTGCGTACCCTGGAGAAGCAGCTGGAGCGCGATCACGCCAAGACCAACATCATCGGCATCACCGAACTGGGCCTGGTGCAGATGACCCGCAAGCGCACGCGCGAGAGCCTTGAGCAGATCCTCTGCGAACCCTGCAGCTGCTGCCAGGGGCGCGGCAAGCTGAAGACCCCGGAAACCACCTGCTACGAGATATTCCGCGAGATCCTGCGTGAGGCGCGGGCCTATCAGGCGGAGGGCTATCGGGTGCTGGCCAACCAGAAAGTGGTGGATCGCCTGCTCGACGAAGAGTCGGGCAATGTCGCCGACCTCGAAGCCTTTATCGGCCGGACCATCAAGTTTCAGGTCGAGACGATTTACTCCCAGGAGCAATACGATGTGGTGCTTCTGTGAATCGGCCCGTCGTGTTCAGGGTATGAACTGAATGGCGCGTCTGGCTCGTTGGTTGATCGTGACGCTGCGCTGGGGCCTGGGCTTGTTCGCGCTGGGCCTGGTGCTCGCAGCCTTGTATGTCAGTCTCGGTCGCGAGCTGGTGCCGTGGGTCGCCGAGTATCGCCTGGAAGCCGAAGACCAGGCCTCCGCGGCGCTCGGTATGCCGCTGCGGATCGGTCGGCTGGAGGGGCGCTGGCAGGGCTTCGCGCCACTGCTGGTCGCCCATGACGTGCAATTGGGCGAGGGTGCCAGCGCACTGCGCCTGGATCAGGTGCGCCTGGTCCCGGACGTGCTCGCCAGCCTGTCGGAGCGTAAGCCGCGGCTGGCCAAGCTGGAGCTGGATGGCTTGCAGTTCAGCCTGCACCAGGACGAGCAGGGCGCCTGGACCTTGAAGGGGCTGCCGCAGCGCGGCGCGCCTGCGGCCCTGGATGTCGCGCAGGTATTGCAGCAGTTGCAAGCGGTGAGTCGTCTATCGCTGCTCAACAGCCAGGTGACGCTGGAAGCCCATGAACTGCCGGCCGTGACCCTGACGTACGTCAACCTGACCCTGCGCAATGGCGCGAGTCGTCAGCGTCTGGATGCGCGCCTGCTGCTGCCCGACGGCCAGCCCGTGGCGCTGCAGTTGCGCAGCCGTATGCAAGCCGAGCGCTGGCGCGAGGTGCAGGCCGAGCTGTACCTGAGCCTGCCGCAAAGCGATTGGGCACGCTGGTTGCCGCCGAGCGTGACGCACGAATGGCGTCTCGAGCAGTTGCAGGCCGGCGGCGAAGTCTGGCTGGCCTGGGCCGATGGCGCCTTGCAGCGTGCGGTCAGCCGCCTGCACGCACCGCAAGTGGCGGCTGCCTATCTCGAGCGCGAGGCGGCGCAGGTGCAGAACCTCGCCCTCAACGCCTATTTCGAGCGGACCGAACAGGGCTTCGAGCTGCTGCTGGACGATCTGGCGCTGAGCCAGGGCGAGACCCGCTGGGGCGAGGTGCAGCTGGCCATCAGTCATCGTCAGGACAGCCACGACGCCGAAGAACAGTGGTCGCTCGGCGCCGATCGCCTCGATCTGGCGCCGCTGCTGCCGCTGGTCAAAGCCCTGCTGCCCTTGCCGGACAAGGGTTTGGCACTGCTCGACAGCCTGCAGCCGCAGGGTGCCTTGCGCAATATCCAGGTGGACTACCGGCCCCGGGTCGAGGGCGACAAGCGCTTGCAGTTTGCCGCCAATCTCGAGCGCATCGGTTTCGCCGCCTACCTGGCCTCGCCGGCGGCAGCAAACATCAGCGGCAGTGTGGCCGGTGACCTGGGGCAGGGCGAACTGCGCCTGGCGAGCGAAAATTTCTCCCTGCACCTGGCCACCCTGTTCCCCGAGCCCTGGCTGTATAAGCAGGCCAATGCCCGGCTGACCTGGCAACTGAATGAGCAGGCTTTCACCCTGCGCAGCCCCTATCTGCAGGTGCTCGGCGAAGAGGGGCCGGTTGCCGGTGACTTCCTGATTCGCCTGATGTTCGATCCTGAGGCCGAGGACTACATGGACCTGCGCGTCGGCCTGCGTGACGGCGATGCGCGTTATACCGAGAAATACCTGCCGACCCGCGCACCCGGCTTGAGCGCGGAACTGGCTAACTGGCTGAAGACCGCGATTCGCGGCGGCAAGGTCAACGAAGGCTATTTTCAATTCCAGGGTTCGCTGAACAAGGGCGCCGCCGATGCGGCGCGCAGTCTCAGCCTGTTCTTTGCCGTGGAAGACGCCGAACTGGCCTTCCAGCCGGGTTGGCCGGCACTGCGCGAGGCGCGTGGCGATGTGTTCATCGAGGACAGCGGGGTGCGGGTGCGGGTGGTCGAGGGCCGTATCCTCGATAGCCGGGTGCGCAACGCCGCGGCGGATATTGCCCACACGGCGCCGGGGCAGGTTCCGCGGCTGCTGCTCAACAGCGAGCTGCAAAGCAGTGTCGTCGATGCCCTGAAGATTCTCCAGGATGCGCCCATGGGCACTGCCGAGATCTTCGCCGGCTGGCAGGGCGAGGGGCCGCTATCGGGCCGGCTCAAGCTCGATCTGCCGCTGCGCAAAGGGTTGGCGCCGGACGTGATAGTCGACTTCGCCACCCAGGGGGCGCGGCTCAAGTTGAGCAATCCCGAGCTGGAGCTCAGTCAGCTGCAGGGCGCCTTTCGCTACAACACGGCCAGCGGCTTGAGCGCCCCGGATATTCGCGCTCAAGCCCTCGGCCATGCCGTGCGGGGCAAGGCCATAGCAGAAGGTGTGCGCGGCCGGGCGCAAACGCGGATCGAGGCCAGCGGTCAGGTACCGCTGAGCAACCTGACGGCCTGGCTGGGCGTGACTGCAACATTACCTGTGAGCGGTACCTTGCCCTATCGCTTGCGTTTGAGTCTGGACGGTGCCGACAGTCAGTTGCGGGTGGATTCCAATCTTCAGGGGGTGGCCGTCGCGCTACCGGCGCCTTTTGGCAAAAGTGCCAACGATGAAGGTTATGCCGATTGGCGCATGACCCTGAATGGCGGCGAGCGGCGCTATTGGCTGGATTATGCCGATCTGGCGAGCCTGGCCTTCGCGGCTCCGCCCGGTCAGCTTGCCGAGGGCCGCGGCGAGCTGCGCCTGGGGGATGGCCCGGCACTGTTGCCGGCGGCGAAGGGTGTGCGCTTGCGCGGACAAGTCAGCGAGCTGGATTGGGCGGCTTGGCAGGCGGCGCTGAAACCTTATGCCGGTGTGGCGCGCGCGGATGCGCAGCAGGTGTTCAAGGATGCGCAACTGAAGATTGGCCGGTTCAGCGGCTTTGGCAGCACGGTCGACGACCTGGCGATACAGCTCAAGCGTGCGCCGGCGGCCTGGGCGCTCAACCTGGATAGCCAGCTGCTGAAGGGGCGGGTCGATTTGCCGGATGCCGGCGCGACGCCTATCGCGGTCAATCTGGAGTACCTGCGTTTGCCGGCGGCCGCCGCCAAGGAGGCCGTGGTTGAGGGTGCCGTGGTCGAGGACAAGCCGGATCCGCTGCTTGGCGTCGATCCGCGGCTGATTCCCGCCCTCGATCTGCGCATTGCCCAGGTGTTGCAAGGTGCCGAGGCGCTGGGGGCGTGGTCGCTGAAAGCGCGTCCGAACGCCACCGGGGTACAGTTCAGCGACCTGAACCTGGAGCTGAAAGGTCTGCAGCTGACCGGCAGCGCCGGTTGGCAGGGCACGGCAGAGGCCAGCAGCAGTTGGTACGAGGGGCGCATGCAGGGCAAGCAACTGGCCGATGTGCTGCTGGCCTGGAACTTTGCGCCGACGGTCAGTAGTGAAAGCTTTCACATGGATGTCGATGGCCGTTGGCCCGGTTCGCCGGCTTGGGTCAGTCTCAAGCGCTTTTCCGGCAGCATGGATGCAACCTTGCGCAAGGGACAGTTCACCGAGGTACAAGGCTCTGCATCGGCGCTGCGGGTATTTGGCCTGCTCAACTTCAACTCGATTAGCCGCCGCCTGCGCCTGGATTTTTCCGACCTGTTCGGCAAGGGGTGGAGCTATGACCGGGTCAAGGGGCTGCTGGTCGCCAGCGATGGGGTGTACGTTACCCGTACCCCCATTACCGTGACCGGGCCATCGAGCAATCTGGAGCTGGACGGTACCCTGAACCTGGCCGATGACCTGATCGATGCCAAGCTGCTGGTGACCTTGCCGGTGGGCAACAATCTGCCGCTGGCGGCGTTGATCGTCGGCGCGCCAGCCATCGGTGGGGCGTTGTTCGTGGTGGACAAACTGCTGGGCGATCGTGTGGCACGTTTTGCCAGTGTGCAATACAGCGTCAAGGGTCGCTGGCAGGATCCGCAGATCAGCTTCGACAAGCCCTTCGAGAAGCCGCGCTGACAGGCCATTGCAAATCGGCTGCGCCAGACGATGCAGTCGATGGCCATGGCTTGTAAGCTGAAGACCCAACCATCCGCCGAGCAGGAGCATGCATGAGCCTCGCGGTGATTCAAATGGTCAGCCATGCCGATGTGCCGGCCAACCTGGTCCAGGCCCGGCGGCTGCTCGAGCAGGCTGCGGCGGGCGGGGCACGCCTGGCGGTATTGCCGGAAAATTTCGCCGCCATGGGCCGCCGCGACCTGGCGGCACTGGGTCGCTGCGAAGCGCGGGGTGAGGGCCCGATCCTGCCCTGGTTGAAACAGGCTGCTCGCGACCTCAGGTTATGGATAGTGGCCGGCACCTTGCCCTTGCCGCCTGCGGGCCAGCCCGAGGCCAAGGCGCGGGCCTGTTGCCTGTTGCTCGACGAGCATGGCGAGCAGGTGGCGCGCTATGACAAGCTGCACCTGTTTGATGTGGAGGTCGGCGACCGCCAGGGCCGTTATTGCGAGTCCGATGATTTTGCCCATGGCAGCCGGATCGTGGTGGCGGATACGCCCGTTGGGCGCCTGGGTTTGACGGTGTGCTACGACCTGCGTTTTCCTGAGTTGTATGGCGCCCTGCGTGAAGCCGGAGCGGAGTTGATCAGCGTGCCGGCGGCCTTTACCGCGCTGACCGGTGCGGCGCACTGGCAGATACTGGTACGCGCCCGGGCCATCGAGACCCAGTGCTACCTGCTGGCCGCCGGCCAGGGCGGCACTCATCCGGGCGGGCGCGAGACCTTCGGCCATTCGGCCATCGTCGATCCCTGGGGCCGGGTGTTGGCCGAGCAGGCGCACGGCGAGGCGGTCTTGCTGGCTGGTCGCGATGCCGTCGAGCAGGCGGCGATTCGCCAACGCATGCCGGTGAGCCGGCATAAACGATTTTTTGCAGCGGCCGAACCACGGTTGCCGGGTTTGGAACAGTCATGAACGAGATGAAACAGTTATGAGCGAGATGTTGTTATCCGTCAGTGAGCACCTGTTGGGCCCGGGCGGCTTGACCCTCGACCATCTGCCCGGGGTACTGGGCGAGTTGTCCGGCCCCGGTATCGATGCTGCCGATCTGTATTTCCAGAGCCAGGTGTCCGAGACCTGGGTGCTGGAGGACGGCATCGTCAAGGAAGGCAGTTTCAACCTCGACCAGGGCGTGGGCGTGCGTGCCCAGTCCGGCGAGAAAACCGGGTTTGCCTACAGCAACGCCATCACCGCCGAGGCGCTGACCCAGGCCGCCCGCGCGGCCCGCTCGATTGCCCGGGCCGGACAGAACGTGCGGGTGCAGGCCTTCAGCAGCCCGCAGGTCACCGCCTTGTATGCACCGGAAAACCCGCTGGACGTGATCGGCCGGGCGCAGAAGGTCGAGTTGCTCAAGCAGGTCGATGTGGCCACGCGTGCGCTCGATCCGCGGATCAAGCAGGTCACGGTCAGCCTCGCCGGGGTCTGGGATCGCATCCTGGTGGCGGCGCAGGACGGCAGCCTGGGCGTCGATATTCGCCCGCTGGTGCGCTTCAATGTCAGCGTGATCGTCGAGCAGAATGGCCGCCGCGAACGGGGCGGCCATGGCGGTGGTGGGCGTACCGACTACCGCTACTTCATGAGCGAGGATCGCGCCATGGGTTACGCCCGCGAGGCGTTGCGCCAGGCCCTGGTCAATCTCGAGGCGATTCCCGCACCGGCCGGCACCCTGCCGGTGGTGATGGGTGCCGGCTGGTCTGGGGTGCTGCTGCACGAGGCGGTCGGCCATGGCCTGGAAGGCGACTTCAATCGCAAGGGCAGTTCCGCCTACAGCGGGCGCATGGGCGAGAAGGTCGCCTCGAGTCTGTGCACCATCGTCGACGACGGTACCCTGGCCGGGCGCCGTGGTTCGCTCAGCGTGGATGACGAAGGCACCCCGACCCAGTGCACCACGCTGATCGAGAACGGCGTGCTCAAGGGCTATATGCAGGACAAGCTGAACGCCCGCCTGATGGGCGTGGCGCGTACTGGCAACGGTCGCCGCGAATCCTATGCGCACCTGCCGATGCCGCGCATGACCAACACCTACATGCTGGCCGGCGCAAGCGACCCCGAAGAAATCATCCGTTCGGTGAAGAAAGGCATCTACTGCGCCAACCTCGGCGGTGGTCAGGTCGACATCACCAGCGGCAAGTTCGTCTTCTCCACCAGCGAGGCCTACCTGATCGAGAACGGCAAGATCACCGCGCCGGTCAAGGGCGCCACCCTGATCGGCAACGGCCCGGAGGCGATGAGTCGGGTGTCGATGGTCGGCAACGACCTGGCCCTGGACAGCGGCGTCGGCACCTGCGGCAAGGACGGTCAGTCGGTGCCGGTCGGCGTCGGCCAGCCGACGCTGAAAATCGATGCGATTACCGTCGGTGGCACAGGAGCCTGAAACGCTCGGGCCTAGGGTGGGTTAGCCGAAGGCGTAACCCGCCATCACGCCAGGATCAACGCAGCCCGCGTTGGGCTTCGTCCAGTTCACGGATGTATTTGAAGATCTTGCGCGAGGCCGCTGGCGCTTTGTTCTGTGCCAGTTCGTGCTGGGCCTGGCGGATCAACTGACGCAGGTGTTGCCGGTCTGCTTCAGGATAGTCGCCAACAAAGGCTTCCAGGGTGTCGTCGGTGCCGTTGATAAGACGGTCACGCCAGCGCTCCAGGCCATGAAAGCGTTCGTTGTACTGGCGAGTAGAGGCATCAAGCTGGTCGAGCAGGGTAAGAATCGCTTCGATGTCCTGGTCGCGCATCAGCCGGCCGATAAACTGCACATGGCGTTTTTTCGCCGAATTGGCCGTGTGCTTGGGCGCCTCTGCGAGGGCGCGGCGCAATTCGTCGGTCAACGGCAGTTTGTTGAGCAGGTCGGGCTTCAGGGTGGTCAGGCGTTGACCCAGGTCTTGCAGGGCATGCAGCTCGCGTTTGACCTGGGTTTTACTCTTCTCGCCGGAGAAGTCGTCAAGATATTCAGGCATGGGGGTGGTCCAATGGAAAACGCCGCCATGATAGCAGCAAGTTTCCAATTGCAAGCGTTCGGCCCGATCTCGTCAACGCGCCGATAATCGTTCAGGAGTTTTTATGAGTGCAGTAGATAGTGTCGGCCCCGAGGCCGTGCCGCAGTTGCAGGCGCAGGTCGAACAGATTATCGCCGAGGCCAAGAAGCAGGGCGCCAGTGCCTGCGAGGTGGCCGTATCGGTGGAGCAAGGCTTGTCCACCTCGGTTCGCCAGGGCGAGGTCGAGACCGTCGAGTTCAACCGTGACCAGGGCTTCGGCATCACCCTGTATGTCGGTCAGCGCAAGGGCTCGGCCAGTACCTCGGCGAGTGGCGATGCCGCCATCCGGGAAACCGTGGCAGCGGCCCTGGCCATCGCCAAGCATGCCTCGGAAGATGAGGCGGCAGGCTTGGCCGATGCCGCGCTGATGGCGCGCGAGCTGCCGCAGCTGGATCTGTATCACGCCTGGGCCATCAGCCCGGAGCAGGCCATCGAGCAGGCGCTGCGCTGCGAAGCGGCAGCCTTTGCCACGGATACGCGGGTCAAAAATGCCGACGGCACCACCCTCAATACCCACCAGGGTTGTCGGGTGTATGGCAATAGTCATGGTTTCATCGCGGGCTATGCCAGCACCCGGCACAGCTTGAGCTGCGTGATGATCGCCGAAGATGGCGGGCAGATGCAGCGCGACTACTGGTATGACGTCAATCGTCAGGGCGAGCTGCTGGCCGATGCCGCGGGCATCGGTCAGCGGGCCGCGCAGCGGGCGGTCAGCCGGCTGGGCGCGCGCCCGGTGCCGACCTGCGAAGTGCCGGTGTTATTTTCCGCTGAGCTGGCGACGGGACTGTTCGGGCATTTCCTCGCGGCTATTTCCGGTGGCAACCTGTACCGCAAGTCATCTTTCCTTGAGGGCGCCCTGGGCCAGCAGTTGTTTCCCGACTGGCTGACGCTCGATGAGCGTCCGCATATTCCCCGTGCCCTGGGCAGTGCGGCCTTCGACGGTGATGGCCTGGCCACCTATGCCAAGCCCTTTGTCGAGGGCGGCGAGCTGGTCTCTTACGTGCTGGGCACCTACTCGGGGCGCAAGCTGGGGATGCCGAGTACGGCCAACGCCGGTGGCGTGCATAACCTGTTCGTCAGCCATGGTGCGGAAGATCAGCCGGCGCTGCTCAAGCGCATGGGTCGCGGCCTGTTGGTCACTGAGTTGATGGGGCAGGGCCTGAACATGGTCACCGGTGACTATTCGCGTGGGGCAGGCGGCTTTTGGGTGGAGAACGGCGAGATCCAGTTCCCGGTGCAGGAAGTGACCATCGCCGGCAACCTGCGCGACATGTTCAAGCAGATAGTCGCGGTGGGTAACGATCTCGAGCTGCGCAGCAATATCCGCACCGGCTCGGTGTTGATCGAGAAGATGACGGTGGCGGGCAGCTAGGGCTATTGTGCAGCCGGCCCTTGTGGGGTGCGCTGCGCGCACCAGGTTTCTAAGTCAGGGTGCGCGCGGCGCACCCTGCGAGTGATCCTGGCTATTCGCCTTCGTCGAAGTAGTTGTTGATCAGTTCGATCAGGGCGTTGAGTGCGTCATCGTCCTGCTCGCCTTCGGTGTGCAGGTGAATCGGTGTGCCTTTGCCGGCCGCCAGCATCATCACAGCCATGATGCTTTTGCCATCCACCAGGCTCTCCGGGGCGCGGCCGACCTTGACCTGACAGGGGTAGCGCCCGGCGACACCGACAAACTTGGCTGCTGCGCGTGCATGCAGACCCAGCTTGTTGATGATGGTGATTTCGCAGGAAGGCATCGCGGCAGGATCCTTAGCTAAGGTCGCGGTGGCGAACCTGGACGTTTTTCAGAATGGGTTTCAGGGTCTCGCCCAGGCGATTGGCCAGGTATACCGAGCGGTGATGACCGCCAGTGCAGCCTATTGCCACGGTGACATAGGCGCGGTTGCTAGCGGCGAAGCGCGGCAGCCATTTCTTCAGGTAGGTGAGGATGTCCTGGAACATTTCTTCGACATCTGCCTGAGCCGCCAGGTAGTCGGCCACCGGCTGGTCGAGCCCGGAGAAATCGCGCAGGTCCGGCTTCCAGTAAGGGTTGGGCAGGCAACGTACATCGAACACCAAGTCGGCATCCACCGGCATGCCGCGCTTGAAGCCGAACGACTCGACCAAAAAGGCCGTGCCTGGCTCCGGCTGATTGAGCAGGCGCAGTTTCAGGCTGTCGCGCAACTGGTAGAGGTTGAGATGGGTGGTGTCGATTTGCAGGTCGGCGAGGTCGGTGATCGGTCCGAGCAGCAGGCTTTCATCGGCGATCGCCTCGGCCAGCGAGCGGTTCTCGTTGGTCAGCGGATGGCGCCGGCGAGTCTCGGAAAAACGCTTGAGCAGGGTTTCCTCATCGGCATCCAGGTAGATCACGTCGCACTTGATATGCCGCGCCCGCACCTCCTCGAGGATTTCCGGGAAACGCTTGAGCTGGCTCGGCAGGTTGCGCGCGTCGATCGACACGGCGACTTGCGGGTGGAGCAGTTCGGTATCCTGCAGGGTGCGCTCCGCCAGTTCGGGGAGCAGGCCAGCCGGCAGGTTGTCGATGCAGTAGAAGCCGTTGTCCTCAAGGACGTCGAGGGCGGTGCTTTTGCCGGAGCCGGAGCGACCGCTGACGATGATCAGGCGCATGGTCAGGGCCGGTTGAGCTGGCTTTGTACGTCCACCACGACCTGATACAGCGCATCGCTGCTCTGGGCTTGGCGCAAACGCTCACGCACATCGCTGCGGTCGAGCATGCTGGCGATCTGCCGCAGCAATTCCAGGTGTTCATCAGTGGCCGCCTCCGGTACCAGCAGGACGAACAGCAGGTCGACAGGCGCGCCGTCGATGGCGTCGAAGTCCACCGCTGCATCCAGACGCAGCAGAGCACTGATCGGCGCGTTACAGCCCGGCAGGCGACAGTGCGGAATGGCAATGCCATTACCGAAACCGGTCGAGCCGAGTTTTTCGCGGGCGATCAGGCTTTCGAAAATGTCTTGGCCATCCAGGTCGGGCAGTTCGCGTGCCACCAGGTTGGCTATCTGTTCGAGTACACGTTTCTTGCTGCCTCCCGGCACGTTCACCAGGGAACGGCCGGGGGTCAGGATATTTTCGAGTCGGATCATAGGAGGGAGGCGATCTCAGCGGGCCGTAGCGCCCTGCTGGCGGTCGATCTGCTTTTCCTTGTGCTTGATGAGTTGACGGTCGAGTTTGTCGGTCAGTAGGTCGATGGCTGCGTACATGTCGTCGTGTTCGGCATTGGCGACCACTTCGCCGCCGGCGATATGCAGGGTCGCTTCGATTTTCTGCTTGAGCTTCTCGACCTCCATGGTGATTTGCACGTTGGTGATCTTGTCGAAATGGCGCTCCAATCGACCGAGTTTTTCGTCGATATAGTCGCGCAGGGCGTCGGTCACATCCAGCTGATGTCCACTGATGTTGACTTGCATACCGTTTCTCCTTGTTGCCGCGTATGAGAGACAGGCTATCGGGCCTGCCACCGGAATACTTTGGCGTGAAAGACGTCGGCAAACCGAACTTGGACCAGTCGCTCTTCGGGTCTTGGCAGTGTGGCTGCTAGCGAGAGAGCGAGGCCGGGTGCGGTGTATGCCTTGTTTGTTGGTCTTTCGTCGAGTGCCACCTTACATCAATCGCTTGCGCTCGCTGGAGGGCGCTATACCAAGCGATTCACGGTATTTTGCGACTGTGCGGCGGGCTACTTGTATGCCCTGTGCCTCCAGTAAACCAGCGATCTTGCTGTCACTCAACGGCTTTTTTGCATTTTCCGCTGCGACCAGTTTTTTGATGATGGCGCGGATCGCCGTCGACGAGCATTCGCCGCCTTCGGAGGTGCTGACGTGGCTGGAGAAGAAATATTTCAGCTCGTAGATACCACGCGGGGTGTGCATGAACTTTTGCGTGGTGACCCGCGAAATGGTCGATTCATGCATGCCCACCGCTTCGGCGATGTCGTGCAGGACCAGGGGCTTCATCGCCTCGTCGCCGTAGTCGAGAAAGCCGCGCTGGTGCTCGACGATCTGGGTAGCGACCTTCATCAGGGTTTCGTTGCGACTCTGCAGGCTCTTGATGAACCAGCGCGCTTCCTGCAGCTGGTTGCGCATGAAGGTGTTGTCGGCACTGGTGTCGGCGCGTTTGACGAAACCGGCGTATTGCGCATTGACCCGCAGGCGCGGCATTGCTTCCTGGTTCAGCTCCACCAGCCAGCGCTCGTTGTGCTTGCGCACGATGACGTCGGGCACCACGTATTCCGGTTCGCTCGACTCGATCTGCGAGCCGGGGCGCGGATTGAGGCTCTGGATCAGTTCGATGACCTGGCGCAGCTCGTCTTCCTTGAGCTTCATGCGGCGCATCAGCTGGCTGTAATCGCGGCTGCCGAGCAGGTCGAGGTAGTCGTTGGCCAGGCGTTGAGCCTCGGCCAGCCAGGTTGTCTTGGCTGGCAGCTGGCGCAGTTGCAGGAGCAGGCATTCACGCAGGTCGCGGGCGGCAATGCCGGCTGGCTCGAACTGCTGGATGCGGTGCAGTACGGCTTCCACTTCGTCGAGTTCGATGTCCAGGTCCGGGTCGAAGGCGGCGACGACTTCCTCGAGGCTTTCTTCCAGATAGCCCTGATAGTTGATGCAGTCGATCAGGGTGACCCCGATCAGCCGATCCTTGTCGGACATCGGCACCAGATTGAGCTGCCAGAGCAGGTGGCTCTGCAGGCTTTCGCCAGACGACGTGCGGGTAGTGAAGTCCCACTCGTCATCGTCGTTGCTCGGCAGGCTGCTGGCGCTGGTCTGGTAGACGTCTTCCCACGCGGTGTCGACCGGCAGTTCGTTGGGAATGCGTTCGTTCCATTCGCCCTCTTCCAGGTTGTCCACGGTTTGTGGGGTTTCCTGGTGGCTGTTGTCCTGGTAGGACTCTTCCTGCTGAGGGGGGGGCGCCTGGTTTTCGGCGCCGTCGGCCAGGGGGTTCGAGTTGTCGAAGTCGTCACCGTCTTCTTCGCGCTCGAGCATCGGGTTGGACTCCAGAGCCTCCTGGATCTCTTGCTGCAGATCCAGGGTAGACAATTGGAGTAGGCGAATGGCCTGTTGCAGCTGCGGGGTCATCGTCAGCTGCTGGCCCATTTTCAGGACTAGCGATGGTTTCATTGCAGACCTTATTTGCCGGCGTCTGTGCGCAATCCACTACAGGGCGCCGTAGCGCCACAAGGAAGCAAATTATATGCCTGATCTACAGTGGTTTGCCTAGCTCTGGCTGCTGTTCGGTTGAGAAAAACCGCTGTTACAGGCGGAACTCGTGCCCCAGGTAGACATCCTTGACCAGTTGGTTGGCCAGAATAGCGTCGGCATCGCCTTCGGCGATCAGTTGGCCATCGCTGACGATGTAGGCGGTTTCGCAGATATCCAGGGTCTCGCGGACATTGTGGTCGGTGATCAGTACACCGATGCCCTTGGCCTTGAGGTGGTGGATGATCTGCTTGATGTCGCCGACCGAGATCGGGTCGACCCCGGCGAAGGGTTCGTCGAGCAGGATGAATTTTGGTGCGGTGGCCAGGGCGCGAGCGATTTCCACGCGCCGGCGTTCGCCGCCGGACAGGCTCATGCCGAGGTTGTCGCGGATGTGGCTGATATGGAATTCCTGCAGCAGGCTTTCCAGTTCCTTGCGCCGGCTGGCCCGATCCAGTTCCTTGCGGGTCTCGAGGATGGCCATGATGTTGTCGGCCACGCTGAGCTTGCGGAAAATCGAGGCTTCCTGCGGCAGGTAGCCGACACCGGCGCGGGCGCGGCCGTGCATCGGCAGGTGGCTGACGTCGAGGTCGTCGATCAGGATGCGACCTTGGTCGGCCTGCACCAGGCCGACGATCATGTAGAAGCAGGTGGTCTTGCCCGCGCCGTTGGGGCCGAGCAGGCCGACGATCTGCCCGCTGTCGATGCTAAGACTGACGTCGCGCACGACTTGGCGGCCCTTGTAGCTCTTGGCCAGGTGCTGGGCTGTCAAAGTGGCCATTGCTACTGCGCCTGCTGTTCGGCTGGTGGGTTCTTCGGCTGGATCACCATGTCGATGCGTGGGCGCGGCGTGGTGACGTTGGTGCCTGTGGCGCGACCGGCATTGACGATCTGGCGTTGGGTGTCATAGACGATTTTTTCGCCCTCGAAGGTATTACCTTCCTGGATCACCTTGGCCTGGTCGATCAGCACGATCCGCTCATTGGCGGCGAAATACTGGATGGTCAGGCCGTAGGCTTTGACGATCTGCTTGTCCGCAGATGGCTGTTGTTCGTAATAGGCGGGTTTGCCGACCGAGGTGAAAATCTCGATGTCGCCCTGGGCGTTCTGGGTGATGGTCACGGTGTCGCCCGTGATCTTCAGTGTGCCCTGGGTGATGATCACGTCGCCGCGATAGACTGCGACGCCTTGTCGATCATCGAGTTCGGCGCTGTCGGCCTGTACGCGGATCGGCTGCTCACGGTCGGTGGGCAGCGCCCAAGCGCAGGCGCTTCCGAGCGCGGCGCTCAAACTGAGCAAAAAGGGGAAGGTTTTAACGAACCTCATGCTGGCCTCTTACGTTGGACAGCAGGAGCATCCTGCCGTCATTCAAGTACGCTTTCATTCCTTGTGCCGTGGTCACTCCATTGGCCGCGACGATTCTAACGGCTTGCTCGGTCTGCGCATATTCCTTATCCGGGATTACGGTCAGGCGGCTGGTGGTCAGAATGGTTGGGCGGCCCTTGGCATCGGTGCGTTCGACACGGACGTTGTCGATCAATTCCACTTCCTTGCCTTGCGGCGCCACTTCGGCGCGCGCGCTATTGACCTTCCAGGGTAGTTCGGTGCCGCGATACAGGTGCAGGAAGGGGTTGGTCAGCAGGGTGATGTCGCTGCGCTTGACGTGCTCCAGCTTGTCGCTGGTCATTTCATAATGCAGCTTGCCGTCGGCCTGGTATTGCACGGTAGTGGCATTGATGACGTAGAAGTCGATGGCGTTTTCGGCCTCGGCTTGTGCCGGACGCTCGGAAAAGCTGTCGGGGTTGATGTTCCAATAGCCGACGGCGGCCAGCAGCGCGGCGGCAAAAGCGTAAAGGGCGGGTGTCAGCAGTTTGCGCAGCATAAGTGGGCTCTACAGGTAGGCGGCTTGGGCGGCGGAGAGGCTGCCTTGGGCGCGCATGATCAGCTCGCAGAATTCGCGGGCTGCACCTTCGCCGCCGCGGGCCTGGGTCACGCCATGGGCATGCTGGCGCACAAAAGCGTCGGCGCTGGCGACCGCCATGCCCAGGCCAACTCGGCGGATCACCGGCAGGTCCGGCAGGTCGTCACCCAGGTAGGCGACTTGCTCGTAGCTTAGACCGAGTTCGCCAAGCAGTTCGTCGAGTACCACCAACTTGTCTTCGCGGCCCTGGTACAGGTGCTGGATGCCCAGGTTTTTCGCCCGGCGTTCGACCACCGGGGTAGTGCGTCCGCTGATGATCGCAGTGCGCACGCCCGAGGCGATCAGCATCTTGATGCCGTGGCCATCGAGGGTGTTGAAGGTCTTGAACTCGCTGCCGTCGACCAGGAAATACAGCTTGCCGTCGGTGAGTACGCCGTCGACATCGAAAATCGCCAGCTTGATTGCCTGTGCGCGTTGTTGCAGGTCAGGGCTCATCACATCAGGGTTCATCACATTACTCCGGCGCGCAGCAGGTCGTGCATATTCAGGGCGCCTATGGGGCGGTCGTCATTGTCTACCACTACCAGGCCGCTGATCTTGTGATCTTCCATGATCTTCAGGGCTTCGGCGGCGAGCATTTCCGCGCGGGCGGTCTTGCCATGCACGGTCATCACGTCATCGATCTTCGACTGACGCACGTCGATACCGCGATCCAGGGTGCGGCGCAGGTCGCCATCGGTGAAGATCCCGGCCAGGCGGCCATCCGTCTCGGTGACCACGGTCATGCCCAGGCCTTTCTGGGTCATCTCCAGCAGGGCGTCACGCAGCGAGGTGCCGCGCTGCACGCTGGGCAGGCTGGCGCCGGCATGCATGACGTTTTCCACTTTCAGCAGCAGGCGTCGGCCCAGGGCGCCGCCGGGGTGGGAGAAGGCAAAATCTTCGGCGGTAAAGCCGCGGGCTTCCAGCAAGGCGATGGCCAGGGCGTCGCCAAGCACCAGGGAGGCGGTGGTGGAAGAGGTCGGTGCCAGGTTGAGTGGGCAGGCTTCCTGGGAGACGCGGGCGTCCAGGTTGACTTCGGCGGCCTTGGCCAGCGCTGAGTCCGGGTTGCCGGTCATGCTGATCAGGGTGATGCCGAGGCGCTTGATCAGCGGCAGCAGGGTGATGATTTCCGCCGTCGAGCCCGAGTTGGACAGGGCCAGCACCACATCGTCGCGGGTGATCATGCCCATGTCGCCATGGCTGGCTTCGGCCGGATGGACGAAGAAGGCAGTGGTGCCGGTGCTGGCCAGGGTGGCGGCAATCTTGTTGCCGACATGCCCCGACTTGCCCATGCCGACCACCACCACGCGGCCCTTGCTGGTCAGGATGAGTTCGCAGGCGCGAACGAAGTTGCTGTCGATGCGTGGCAGCAGCTCTCCAATCGCCTCGAGTTCCAGGCGAATGGTGCGTTGTGCGGACTTGATCAGCTCGTTGGACTGGCTCATGGCGTCTTTAATAGGCAGGTCGAGTAAAAGGCGGCGATTATAGCGGGAAAGATTCCCTCGCTCACCTTTGAATCGTCCAGCGGCAGAAGGTGAGTGCTTTTTCGGGGCACTTGCAGGTAAATGTGCAGCGCTGTGGTCGGCGTTCTGTAAACAAATGTTCGGTCTTGGGCAGGGTAATTCGGCAATGTTATAGTGCGCGGCCATTTTCGGCCGGCCCGCGGCTGCGGTGTCTTCGCAACGCTGGCGGGCGTCTGTCAGGGAGGCTGCATCCAAGGAGTCGAGATGAGTGCCGAGCAACAGTATGCGGTCGAGCTGAAAAACCTCAGTTTTCAGCGCGGCGACCGGGACATTTTCAAAGATATAGACATTCGCATTCCGCGCGGCAAGGTCACCGGCATCATGGGGCCTTCCGGCTGTGGCAAGACCACGCTGCTGCGCCTGATCGGCGCGCAGCTCAGGCCGAGCAAGGGGGATGTGTGGGTCAATGGGCAGAACTTGCCGGGTCTCTCGCGCAGCGAGCTGTTCGATATGCGCAAGCAGATGGGCGTGCTGTTCCAGAGCGGTGCGCTGTTCACCGATCTCGATGTGTTCGAGAACGTCGCCTTTCCGCTGCGTGTGCATACCCAGCTGCCTGACGAAATGATTCGTGACATTGTCCTGATGAAATTGCAGGCGGTGGGCTTGCGTGGTGCGTACGAGTTGATGCCGGATGAGCTGTCCGGAGGCATGAAGCGCCGCGTGGCGCTGGCGCGGGCGATTGCCCTCGATCCGCAGATACTGATGTACGACGAGCCTTTCGTTGGCCAGGACCCGATTGCCATGGGGGTGCTGGTGCGTTTGATTCGCTTGCTCAGCGATGCCTTGGGCATCACCAGCATCGTGGTGTCCCACGACCTGGCGGAAACCGCCAGCATCGCCGACTACATCTACTTGGTGGGGGATACCAAGGTGCTCGGTCAGGGCACGCCGGATGAGCTGATGAACTCGGATGATCCGCGCGTTCGCCAGTTCATGAAGGGCATTCCCGACGGGCCGGTACCGTTCCACTTTCCGGCGGCAGACTACCGCGACGATTTACTGGGGGGGCGCTGATGCGCAGGACATCTACGCTCGAACGGATCCGTCTGCTCGGTCGCGCCGGCATCGACGCGGTTGCCACGCTGGGGCGCTCGACGGTGTTTCTGCTGCATGCGCTGTTCGGCCGCAGTTCGGCCGGCAACCCGCTGCAGTTGCTGATCAAACAGCTGTACTCGGTAGGTGTCATGTCCCTGGCGATCATCGTGGTCTCGGGGATTTTTATCGGCATGGTCTTGTCGCTGCAGGGTTTCAATATCCTGTCCGACTACGGTTCGGAGCAGGCAGTCGGGCAGATGGTCGCCCTGACCTTGTTGCGCGAGCTCGGCCCCGTGGTCACCGCCTTGTTGTTCGCCGGGCGCGCGGGTTCTGCGTTGACCGCGGAAATCGGCAACATGAAATCCACCGAGCAGTTGTCCAGCCTGGAAATGATCGGAGTCGATCCGCTCAAGTACATCGTCGCGCCGCGCCTGTGGGCCGGCTTCATCTCGATGCCGTTGCTCGCCGTGATTTTCAGCGTGGTCGGTATCTGGGGTGGCGCGATGGTTGCCATCGACTGGCTCGGTGTTTATGAGGGGTCGTTCTGGGCCAATATGCAGAACAGTGTTTCGTTTCGTGAAGACGTGCTCAACGGGGTGATCAAAAGCATCGTGTTCGGCTTTGTCGTTACCTGGATCGCCGTTTTCCAAGGCTATGACTGTGAACCGACCTCGGAAGGCATCAGTCGCGCCACCACAAAAACAGTGGTTTATGCCTCGCTCGCCGTGTTGGGGCTGGACTTCATTCTGACCGCTTTGATGTTTGGAGACTTCTGATGCAAAACCGCACCCTGGAGATTGGTGTCGGCCTGTTCCTGTTGGCCGGGTTATTGGCCCTGCTGCTGCTGGCGTTGCGCGTCAGTGGTCTGACGGTGGGCAGCGCCAACGATACCTACAAGATCTATGCGCACTTTGAGAATATTGCCGGTCTAACCGTAAGGGCCAAGGTGACCATGGCGGGGGTGACTATCGGCAAGGTAACCGCAATCGATCTGGATCGCGACAGCTACACCGGCCGTGTCACCCTCTCGCTGGATGACAGCGTGGACAACCTGCCCGTCGATTCGACTGCATCGATCCTGACCGCCGGTTTGCTCGGCGAGAAGTACATCGGCATCAGTGTTGGCGGTGACGAAGAGGTGCTCGTCGATGGCGGTACCATCCATGACACCCAGTCGTCGCTGGTGCTGGAAGATCTGATCGGTAAATTCCTGCTCAATTCGGTCAATAAAGACGAAGCCAAACAATGAGGGCTCCCACCATGCTCAAAACCCTGCGTAACGGCCTGTTCGCGCTGCTGGCGGCCTTGCCGCTGCTGGCTGTGGCTGCGCCGAGTGCCCATCAGGTGGTGCAGCAGACCACCACCACGCTGCTGGAAGACCTGAAGGTCAATAAAGAGCAATACCGCAAGGATCCAGCGGCCTTCTACAATGCCCTGAATGATATTCTCGGTCCGGTGGTGGATGTTGACGGCATTTCCCGCGGGGTGATGACCGTGCGCTACTCGCGCCAGGCCACGCCTGAGCAGATGCAGCGTTTCCAGGAGAACTTCAAGCGCAGTCTGATGCAGTTCTATGGCAACGCCCTGCTCGAATACAACAATCAGGATATTCGTGTGCTGCCACCCAGCGGCAAGCAGGATCCACAGCGCGCTGCAGTGAACATGGAAATCAAGGACGGCAATGGCACCGTCTACCCGTTGTCCTACACCATGGTCAACCAGGGCGACAGCTGGAAGATGCGCAACCTGATCATCAATGGCATCAACGTCGGCAAGTTGTTCCGCGATCAGTTCGCTCAATCCATGCAGAACAACAGCAATGACCTGGACAAGGTCATCGACAGCTGGGCCGATACCGTGGCCAAGGCTCGTCAGGCCAAGGGTGAGTCGTGAGTCAGGCCGCTATCGTCGAACAGTCGTCGGGGCTGTTTCAGCTCTCTGGCGTGCTCGATTATCTCAGTGGACCGCTCTTGCGCGAACAGGGCGGACGGTTGATTACCGCCAGTCAGGCGGCTAGCTGTGTGATCGATTGTGCGGCTGTGGACAAGTCCAGCAGCGTAGGCCTGTCGCTGTTGCTGGCGTTCATGCGCGACGCCCAGGCTGCAGGCAAGAGCCTGGTGGTGCGCAGTCTGCCCGAGGACATGCGCGAGATCGCCAGTGTCTCCGGGCTGCTGGACGTGCTGCCGCTGGAGGCGTGAACCCGGTCTGCGGTCCCCGGTCGGGACAGGCCCGCGTAGGGTTCGCAGGCGAGTGGCTTTTTTTGTATGATGCGCGGCCGCGAGCTTCGTTGTTTGTCGGGCTTGCCGCGGTGCTGCTGCGGAAAAGTCCTCCAGCTCCCAAGACTCTGCTGTCGTTAATGAATGCGTTGATCGAGGTTGAGCATGCAGGCCTTAGAAGTGAAAAGCCTCCTGGAGGCCAAACTGCCGAACACCCAGGTGGAAGTTGAAGGCGAAGGCTGCAACTTCCAGCTGAATCTGATTAGTGATGAGTTGGCTGGCTTGGGTCCGGTCAAACGTCAACAGCAGGTCTACGCTCACCTGAATCCCTGGATTGCCGATGGCAGTATCCATGCGGTGAGCATGAAATTCTTCAGCCGTGCCGATTGGGCCGCGCGCTCCTAAATCGAGAGAGTCATGGACAAACTGATTATTACCGGCGGTGTGCGCCTGAATGGCGAGATCCGCATTTCCGGGGCGAAGAACTCCGCCCTGCCGATTCTTGCCGCCACCCTGCTGGGCGATGCGCCGGTCACCATCTGCAACCTGCCGCACCTGCACGACATCACCACCATGATCGAGCTGTTCGGGCGCATGGGCATCGAGCCGGTCATCGACGAGAAGCTCAGCGTGGAAGTGGATGCGCGGGCAATCAAGACGCTGATCGCACCCTACGAGTTGGTCAAGACCATGCGCGCCTCGATCCTGGTGCTCGGGCCGATGGTAGCGCGTTTCGGTTATGCCGAAGTCGCCTTGCCCGGCGGTTGCGCCATTGGTTCGCGGCCGGTCGACCTGCACATCCGCGGCCTCGAAGCCATGGGCGCGATCATCGAAGTGGAAGCCGGCTATATCAAGGCCAAGGCTCCCGAGGGCGGCTTGCGCGGTGCGCACTTCTTCTTCGATACCGTGAGTGTGACCGGTACTGAAAACATCATGATGGCCGCCACCCTGGCCAAAGGCCGCAGCGTGCTGGAAAACGCCGCGCGCGAGCCGGAAGTGGTCGATCTGGCCAACTGCCTGATCGCCATGGGCGCGAAGATCTCCGGTGCCGGTACCGACACCATCACCATCGATGGCGTCGAGCGTCTCGGCGGCGCCCGCTTCAGCGTGATGCCGGATCGGATCGAAACCGGTACCTACCTGGTGGCCGCGGCTGCGACGGGCGGACGAGTCAAGCTCAAGGATGTCGATCCGACTACTCTGGAGGCGGTGCTGTCCAAGCTGCAGGAAGCCGGTGCGGAAATCACCAGCGGCGCCGACTGGATCGAGCTGGACATGAAAGGCAAGCGGCCGAAAGCCGTGAACCTGCGTACCGCACCCTATCCGGCGTTCCCCACCGACATGCAGGCGCAGTTCGTCGCCCTCAACGCGATTGCCGAAGGCACCGGCACGGTGATCGAGACCGTGTTCGAGAACCGCTTCATGCACGTCTATGAAATGACCCGCATGGGCGCGCAGATCATGGTCGAGGGCAATACCGCGATCGTCACCGGTGTCGAGACGCTCAAGGGCGCCCCGGTCATGGCCACCGACCTGCGTGCTTCGGCCAGCCTGGTCATCGCCGCCCTGGTCGCCGACGGCGATACCCTGATCGATCGCATCTACCACATCGACCGTGGTTACGAGTGCATCGAGGAAAAACTGCAGATGCTCGGTGCGAAAATTCGCCGTGTGCCGGGCTAGGTTGGTGCCGAGCGCAGCGATGCCCAACAACCAGCCCGCCAGGGCTGGTCTGCTCCAGTTCCAAAGGAAATGTGTTTCATGCTGACCATTGCGCTGTCCAAAGGCCGCATCCTCGACGACACCCTGCCGCTGCTCGCCGCGGCAGGCATCGTGCCGACCGAGAATCCGGATAAAAGCCGCAAGCTGATCATCCCCACCACCCAGGCGGATGTGCGCCTGCTGATCGTGCGCGCCACCGACGTGCCGACCTATGTCGAACATGGTGCGGCGGATCTCGGCGTGGCCGGCAAGGACGTGTTGCTCGAATACGGCGGCCAGGGTCTCTATGAGCCGCTGGATCTGCGCATCGCGCTGTGCAAGCTGATGACCGCCGGTGCCGTTGGCGCGCCCGAGCCGAAAGGCCGGCTGCGCGTGGCCACCAAGTTCGTCAACGTGGCCAAGCGTTACTACGCCGAGCAGGGCCGTCAGGTCGATATCATCAAGCTGTACGGCTCGATGGAGTTGGCACCGCTGGTGGGGCTGGCCGACAAGATCATCGACGTGGTCGATACCGGCAACACCCTGCGCGCCAATGGCCTGGAAGCCCAGGAGCTGATCGCCCACATCAGTTCGCGGCTGATCGTCAACAAGGCTTCGATGAAGATGCAGCACGCGCGCATCCAGGAGCTGATCGATACCCTGCGCGAAGCGGTCGAGGCACGACACCCCAGCTGACCCTCTCAGCGCGACATTGCGTCGCGCCCGCCTATCCGTGTCATAGCCAGAATTCTCAGGTGCCCGCGCGGAGTGGCTGGTACTCTACGGGCGCTTGAGCATTTGCCAATCATGAGGCCCGCTATGACCGCTCCCATCGCCATCCGCCGACTCGACGCCGCCGACCAGGACTTTGCCCAGCACCTGGATCATCTGCTCAGCTGGGAAAGTGTCTCGGACGATGCGGTCAACCATCGTGTGCTGGAGATCATCAAGGCCGTGCGCGAGCGCGGTGATGCCGCATTGGTCGAATTCACCCAGCGTTTCGATGGCCTCGAGGTCGCCAGCATGGCCGACCTGATCCTGCCGCGCGAGCGTCTGGAACTGGCCCTGACCCGCATCACCCCGGCGCAGCGCCAGGCTCTGATCGTGGCCGCCGAGCGCGTGCGCAGCTACCACGAGAAGCAGGTACAGGATTCCTGGACCTACACCGAGGCCGACGGCACCGTGCTTGGCCAGAAAGTCACGCCGCTGGACCGCGCCGGCCTCTATGTGCCGGGCGGCAAGGCCTCCTACCCGTCCTCGGTGCTGATGAACGCCATTCCGGCCAAGGTCGCTGGTGTGCCTGAAGTGGTGATGGTGGTGCCGACCCCGCGCGGCGAGATCAACGAGCTGGTGCTGGCGGCAGCCTGCATCGCCGGGGTCGACCGGGTGTTCACCATCGGCGGCGCCCAGGCCGTGGCGGCGCTGGCCTACGGCACCGAGAGCGTGCCGCCGGTGGACAAGATCGTCGGCCCCGGCAACATCTACGTGGCCACCGCCAAGCGCCACGTGTTCGGCAAGGTCGGCATCGACATGATTGCCGGACCGTCGGAAATTCTGGTGGTCTGTGACGGTCAGACCGATCCGGACTGGATCGCCATGGACCTGTTCTCCCAGGCCGAGCACGACGAGGATGCACAGTCGATTCTGGTCAGCCCGGATGCGGCTTTCCTCGACCGTGTGGCCGAGAGCATCGCCAGGCTGTTGCCGAGCATGGAGCGCGCCGAGATCATCCGCGCCTCCCTCGAGGCCCGTGGCGCCTTGATTCAGGTGCTCGACATGGCCCAGGCCATCGAGGTGGCCAACCGCATCGCCCCGGAACACCTGGAGTTGTCCGTCGCCGATCCCGAGCAGTATCTGCCGCAGATTCGCCATGCCGGCGCGATCTTCATGGGCCGCTACACCGCCGAGGCGCTGGGCGACTACTGTGCAGGTCCCAACCACGTGTTGCCGACCTCCGGCACCGCGCGCTATTCCTCGCCGCTGGGCGTCTACGACTTCCAGAAACGCTCGTCGATCATCCATTGCTCGGCCGCCGGCGCTTCCGATCTGGGCAGGACCGCTTCGGTGCTGGCCCGCGGCGAATCGCTGACCGCCCACGCGCGCAGCGCCGAATACCGGATCAAGAACTGAATGTAGGGTGCGCGGGGCTGCCTAGGCCGTGCGCACCTTGAATCGGTGCGCTAGGCGCATCCAACGAATTCGAGGAGAGAAGGGCAGATGAGCAAATTCTGGAGCCCCTTCGTCAAAGACCTGGTGCCCTATGTGCCCGGTGAACAGCCGAAACTGGCCAAGCTGGTCAAACTCAACACCAACGAAAACCCCTACGGTCCATCGCCCAAGGCGATTGCGGCGATGCAGGCCGAACTGAACGACAACCTGCGCCTGTACCCGGACCCGAATGGCGAGCGCCTGAAGCAGGCGGTGGCCGACTACTACGGCGTGCGGCTCGATCAGGTGTTCGTCGGCAACGGTTCCGACGAGGTCTTGGCGCACGCCTTCCACGGCTTGTTCCAGCATGACAAACCCTTGCTGTTTCCGGATATCAGCTACAGCTTCTACCCGGTCTACTGCGGCCTCTACGGCATCAGCGCCGAGGTGATCGCGCTGGACGAGCAGTTCCGGATCCGTGTCGAGGACTACGCCCGGCCCAACGGCGGCATCGTCTTCCCCAATCCCAATGCGCCTACCGGCTGCCTGCTGGCGCTGGAGGCCATCGAGCACGTGCTCAAGGCCAATCCCGACAGCGTGGTGCTGGTCGACGAGGCCTATATCGATTTCGGCGGCGCAACGGCGATCAGCCTGGTCGACCAGTATCCGAACCTGCTGGTGACCCAGACCCTGTCCAAGTCGCGTTCGCTGGCGGGCCTGCGCGTCGGTCTGGCGGTGGGCCACCCGGACCTGATCGAGGCGCTGGAGCGGATCAAGAACAGCTTCAACTCCTATCCGCTGGATCGCATGGCGATTGCCGGCGCCGCGGCCGCTTTCGCTGATCGCGAATATTTCGAGCGTACCTGTCAGCAGGTCATCGAGAGTCGTGAACTCACCGTGGCTGGCCTGCAGGCGCTGGGGTTCGAGGTACTGCCCTCGGCTGCCAACTTCGTCTTCGCCCGTCACCCGCACAAGGATGCGGCGACCCTGGCGGCCGGCTTGCGTGAACAGGGCGTGATCGTGCGCCACTTCACACAGGCGCGGATCGCCCAGTTCCTGCGTATCAGCATCGGCGCGCCGGAGCAGAACCAGGCGCTGCTGGATGCCTTGAGCAGTCTGTAAGCGCCAGGACATAAAAATGCCGGAGCAGTGCTCCGGCTTTTTTATGCCCGCGATGCAGGTTATTCGCGGTGGGCTTCGCCGAGAAAGGTCAGCGAAGTGAACAGGCCGCGGGTTTCGATATCCGGGTCATTGGCCACCGGCAAGTCGACCTCGGCGGCAATGATGTTCAGCCCTTGGTTGCGCACCATGACGTGGGCGCGGCCGGCAGCGTCGGTCTTGGCGCTGATGTGGTGCGGCGCACCACGGTAGTCGCCGATCAGCTCGATTCCCTCGGCGGGTTTGCCGTCGACCAGCACGCGCACCGGCAGCAGCTTACCCACGCCGACTTCGAGCGGGTCGGCCTCCGGCACTATGACCATCTTCAACTGATCGAGCGCCGGCAGGCTGACGCCTTGCTGGTAGATCGCCAGGCTGTATTTGAAGGTGTGCAAGGATTCGGTCGAGGCGGGCACCTTGCTGCGGCCCTGGTTGATCCACTGCTGGTCCGGGGTCAGCGACCAGGGGCCGTTATCCAGGGCCACGGCGACCATGGCTGGCGGGCTCAGCGGCTGCAGACGGGCATGGTCGGCCAGGCGCTTGACCGTTACCGGGATCATCTTGCCGCGGCTGTCATAGGCCCAGGCGCCGCTGATCTTCTCGGCCTTGAAGGCATTGTCCTCGGCGCCGTGGCCGTAGATGGTTTCGATATTGCCGCGGCGTTGTTCGGTCCACAGGCCGTGGGCATCGACCTGGCCGATAAACAGGGCGGCGGCGAGTAATGGGAAGACTTTTTTCATGGGGGCCTCGGGGCTGTAGGGAATCAAAGGTCGACGGTCAGGTTGACGCCCAGGTTGCGCGGCTCGCCGGGCATGACCCAGAGATTGCTGTAGGAGCGTTCGTAGTACTTTTCGTCGAGCAGGTTGTTGAGGTTGGCGCCGACTTTTATCCGCGGGCTGAAGGCGTAATGGGCGAGCAGGTCGACGGTGTGATAGGCCGGCAAGCTGAAATCACTGCCTGCCTGGCCCGAGCGGTCGCCGACATAGTTGAAGGCCGCGCCTATATCCGAGCCGCGCAGCCAGCCGTCCTGGAACTCGTAGACGCCCAGCAGGCTGCCGCTTTGCCGCGCAACGCCGAGCAAGCGACTGCCGGCCGGCAGTGCTTGGTCGCCGTCGGTGACCTCTGCATCGATAAAGGCAAAGGCGCCAATCAGCCGCAGGGCGTTGCTCAGTTGGCCGCTGACCTGCAGGTCGAAGCCCTGGCTGCGCGCTTCCCCGGCCGCGGCCTGAAAACTGGCGTCGACCGGGTCGGCGGTCAGTACGTTTTCCTTGGTCAGGTGAAAGGCGGCCAGGGTGGCGCTGAGGCGATCGTCCAGCAGGTCGAGCTTGAGGCCCGCCTCATAGCCGATACCTTGTTCCGGGTCGAACGCCCGGTCGCTGCGATCCAGGCCGTTATTCGGCTTGAATGAGGTGGAGGCATTGGCGAACAGGCCGACGGCCGGCGTCAGTTGATAGAGCAGGCCGGCGCGCTGGGTGATCGCATCGTGATTCTGCTGGCTGCGCGCGCCGTTGACCTGGTTGTCGATGGTCTGCTCGAAGCGCTCGATGCGTACGCCGATCAGGCCGCGCAGGCGCTCGCTGAAGGCAATCTGATCCTGCAGGTTGAGCGCCTGGCTCTGCACCTGTTCGTGGGCGTCGCTGCCGGAGCGGGCGCCATCGGGGCGTGGGCGGCCATAGAGCGGGTCGTAGATGTCGATAGTGCTGCGCGGACGAACCTCGGTGACCCGCTCGTTCTTGCGGTAGTTCTCGTATTCGGCGCCCAGTAGCAGGCGATGCTGCATGCCGGCGATGCTCAGGTCGCCGTGCAGTTCGGCCTGGCTGATGCTGTCGTGCCAGTTGGTGTCGCGTTCACGGAAACGTCGCGTCAGGGTGCGCCCGTCGTTGGCCAGCGACAGCGCCTCGCTGGCGTAGCCAGCGAGGCTGCCTTCCTTGAAATGGCTGGCCAGGCGCAGCCGCCAGTCGTCGTTCAAGGCATGCTCCAGGCTGGCCTGCAGCAGGTTGTTGTCGTTGCTGATATGGCCGTCGTTCGGTTCGCCGAGAAAGGTGGAGCGTGACACGCTACCCAGCTTGTTCTCGGGCGCGACTATGCCGCGGTCGAGTACCGAGCGGTGGCGCACCAGTTCGGCTTCCAGTCGTAGCAAGGTATCCGGGCTGAGCTGCCAGCTCAGGCTGGGCGCGGCGAACACGCGCTGGCTACCGACATGGTCGCGGAAGCTGTGGTTATCCTCCACGGCCAGGTTGAGGCGCGCCAGCAGGTCGCCCTGTTCATCCAGCGGCGTATTGACGTCCAGTGCGCTGCGGTAGCGATCCCAACTGCCGGCGCTGGTTTGCAGGCGGGCGAAAGTGTCGGCCTGCGGCTTCTTGGTCACGATATTCACCGTGCCGCCGGGGTCGCCGCGGCCATAGAGGCTGGCGGCGGGACCCTTGAGCACTTCGATGCGTTCGATATTGGCCGCGTCCGGCGTGCTCGGGTAACCGCGGTTGGCGCTGAAGCCGTCCTTGTAGAACTCGGACGTGGTGAAGCCGCGCACGCTGTATTCGTAGAGGGTCAGGCCGCCGAAATTGTTTTGCCTGGACACGCCGCCGGCAAAGTCCAGGGCGCGCTCGACGCTGTGGCTGCCGAGGTCGTCCAGTACGGCGCTGGGAATCACGCTGATGGCCTGGGGGATTTCACTGAGCGCGGTGTCGGTCCGGGTTGCGCTGGCCGAGCGGGTGGCGCGGTAACCCTGTACCGGGCCATCGGCCAGTTCCGGGCTGGCGCTGATGATGCTGTCGCTCAGCTGTGCGGGGGCGACGGGGCTGGTGGCATGTGCGGTGGGGCAGAGTAGATTGAGCGGCAGGCTGACGAGTAGGGCGAAGGACGGGCGCAAGCGAGGATCTCTCTTGATAATTTATGTAATAACATAACATTAATTATCAAGAGAGTTGCTGTCTACCTGTGAGTGGTGGCGATCAGCCTCCGTTCGCGGGCGGGCGCACGCCTATTTCGGCGCTCAGTTCCTGCAGTTTGCCGTTACGCATGATCTCGATGCTGATCTTCTCGCCGGGCTTGGCGCGGGCCACCTGGTTCATCGAGCGGCGGCCATCACCGGCCGCTTCGCCGTCGATATTGAGGATCAGGTCGCCGGGTTGCAGGCCGGCCTTCTGCGCCGGGCCGTCGCGGTAGATGCCGGCGACGACGATGCCGGGGCGTCCCTCCAGGCCGAAGGATTCCGCCAGCTCCGGGGTCAGGGGTTGCACTTCGATGCCCAGCCAGCCACGAATCACCTGGCCATGCTCGATGATCGCCTGCATCACCTCCAGCGCCAGTTTCACCGGGATGGCGAAGCCGATGCCCTGCGAGCCGCCGGACTTGGAGAAGATCGCGGTGTTGATGCCCATCAGGTTGCCGTGGGCATCGACCAGCGCGCCGCCGGAGTTGCCGGGGTTGATCGCCGCGTCGGTCTGGATGAAGTCTTCGTAGGTGTTGAGACCCAGCTGGTTGCGCCCGGTGGCGCTGATGATGCCCATGGTTACGGTCTGGCCGACGCCGAAGGGATTGCCGATGGCCAGGGTGACGTCGCCGATCTTGATGTTGTCCGAGCGACCGAGGGTGATCGCCGGCAGGTCATGCAAATCGATTTTCAGCACCGCGAGGTCGGTTTCCGGATCGCTGCCGATTATCCGGGCTAGGGTTTCGCGGCCATCGCGCAGGGCCACCACTATCTGGTCGGCTCCAGCGACCACATGGTTGTTGGTCAGCAGGTAGCCTTCCGTGCTCATGATCACCGCCGAGCCGAGGCTGGATTCCATGCGCCGCTGCTTGGGCAGGTTGTCGCCAAAGAACTTGCGGAACTGCTCGTCCTCAAGCATTGGGAGAGCCGGTTTGTTGACGAATTTGGTGGTGTAGAGATTGGCTACCGCCGGCGAGGCGGTGGCCACCGCATCGGCATAGGACACCGGACCTTCCTGCGAGCGGTCATAGCTAGGCGCCTGGCGCAGTTGCACATCCTGGATGGGCAGGCCAACCCATTGGGGGAAGTACTGAATGATCAGCAGTGCCGATAGCACACCGGCCAGCAGGGGCCAGCCAAGAAAACGCAGGGCCTTGAACATCGATGAAGTCCTGAGGGTTGCGGGGGGCTGATGCGCCCCTTAAGGTGCGCCATTATAGAGGGCCGATCGCCAATAAGGCAGCGGCCAGCAACAGCAGGTAAGGAATCCATATGGCTATTGCCTTGACCACCCTGGTGGAAGAAGCGCAGCGCTACTTGAATGCCAGCCGGATCAGTGACTACTGCCCGAATGGTTTGCAAATCGAAGGGCGGCCCCAGGTGCGGCGTATCGTCAGCGGAGTAACCGCCAGCCAGGCCCTGGTCGATGCCGCGGTCGAGGCTGAGGCCGATGTGCTGCTGGTGCACCACGGCTATTTCTGGAAAGGCGAAAATCCGTGCATCACCGGCATGAAGCAGCGCCGCTTGAAAACCCTGCTGAGCAACGATATCAGCTTGCTGGCCTATCATCTGCCGCTCGATCTGCACCCGGAGGTCGGTAATAACGTGCAGCTGGCTGCCCAGCTGGATATTACCGTCGAAGGGCCACTCGACCCGGAAGATCCGCGCACCGTCGGTTTGCTGGGTTCCTTGCGCGAGCCCATGAGCCCGCGTGATTTCGCCCGGCGGGTGCAGGAAGTGCTCGGTCGTGAGCCCTTGCTGGTTGAAGGCGCCGAAGTGGTTCGCCGGATCGGCTGGTGCACCGGGGGCGGTCAGGGCTATATCGACCAGGCCATCGCCGCCGGCGTTGACCTCTATCTGACCGGCGAGGCGTCCGAGCAGACCTTTCACAGTGCGCGGGAGAACGGCATCAGCTTTATCGCCGCGGGCCACCATGCCACCGAGCGTTATGGCGTGCAGGCGCTGGGCGATTACCTGGCGCGCCGGTTCGCCATCGAGCACCTGTTTATCGACTGTCCCAATCCTATCTGATGCCGCATGGCGGGCCGATTCAGCGGGTATAAAGCTAGATCGTTTCGATCTAGTTGGCCTCCTGATTAGAAGCGGGCGCTGTGCTAGAGTGCGCCATCGTCCACGGCCCGCCGGCCCAATTACACTGCAAATCGTGAGTAACCATGCTCGATAAACTGACCCACCTGAAACAGCTGGAGGCGGAAAGTATCCACATCATTCGTGAAGTGGCCGCCGAATTCGACAACCCGGTAATGCTCTATTCCATCGGTAAAGACTCCGCCGTGATGCTGCACCTGGCACGCAAGGCGTTCTTTCCCGGCAAGCTGCCGTTCCCGGTGATGCACGTCGACACGCGCTGGAAATTTCAGGAGATGTATTCGTTTCGCGACAAGATGGTCGCCGAAATGGGCCTGGACCTGATCACTCACGTCAATCCGGACGGCGTGGCGCAGAACATCAACCCGTTCACCCACGGCAGTGCCAAGCACACCGACATCATGAAGACCGAGGGCTTGAAGCAGGCTCTGGATCAGTACGGCTTCGATGCGGCCTTCGGCGGCGCGCGCCGCGACGAGGAGAAGTCCCGGGCCAAGGAACGGGTCTACTCGTTCCGCGACAACAAGCACCGCTGGGATCCGAAGAACCAGCGTCCCGAGCTGTGGAACGTCTATAACGGCAAGGTCAAGAAAGGCGAGTCGATTCGCGTGTTCCCGCTGTCCAACTGGACCGAGCTGGACATCTGGCAGTACATCTACCTGGAAAGCATTCCGATCGTACCGCTGTACTTTGCCGCCGAGCGCGAAGTGATCGAGCGCAACGGCACCCTGGTGATGATCGACGACGAGCGCATCCTCGAGCACCTGTCGGACGAAGAAAAAGCCGGGATCCAGAAGAAGATGGTGCGTTTCCGTACCCTCGGCTGCTACCCGCTGACCGGCGCCGTGGAATCCACCGCCGCCTCCTTGCCGGAAATCATCCAGGAAATGCTCCTGACCCGTACTTCCGAGCGCCAGGGTCGAGTCATCGACCACGATGGGGCAGGCTCGATGGAAGAGAAAAAACGCCAGGGGTATTTTTGATATGTCGCACCAATCCGATCTGATCAGCGAGGACATCCTCGCCTACCTGGCCCAGCACGAACGCAAGGAACTGCTGCGCTTCCTCACCTGCGGCAACGTCGACGACGGCAAGAGCACCCTGATCGGGCGCCTGCTGCACGACTCGAAGATGATCTACGAAGACCATCTGGAAGCCATCACCCGCGACTCGAAGAAGTCCGGCACCACCGGCGAGGACGTCGATCTGGCGCTGCTGGTCGACGGCCTGCAGGCCGAGCGCGAGCAGGGCATCACCATCGATGTGGCCTACCGTTATTTCTCTACCGCCAAGCGCAAGTTCATCATCGCCGACACCCCCGGCCATGAGCAGTACACCCGCAACATGGCCACCGGCGCCTCCACCTGCGACCTGGCGATCATCCTGATCGACGCCCGTTATGGCGTGCAGACCCAAACCAAGCGCCACAGCTTCATCGCCAGCCTGCTGGGCATCAAGCACATAGTCGTGGCCATCAACAAGATGGACCTGAAGGACTTCGATCAGGGCGTATTCGAGCAGATCAAGGCCGATTACCTGAAGTTCGCCGAAGGTATCGCGCTCAAGCCAAGCTCGCTGCACTTCGTGCCGATGTCGGCGCTCAAGGGCGACAACGTGGTCAACCACAGCGAGCGTTCGCCCTGGTACGACGGCCAGTCGCTGATGGAAATCCTCGAGACCGTGGAAGTCGCCGGTGATCGCAACTTCACCGACCTGCGTTTCCCGGTGCAATACGTCAACCGTCCCAACCTCAACTTCCGCGGCTTCGCCGGCACCCTGGCCAGCGGCATCGTGCGCAAGGGTGACGAGGTGGTGGTGTTGCCGTCCGGCAAGAGCAGCAAGGTCAAGTCCATCGTCACCTATGACGGCGAACTGGAGCATGCCGGTCCCGGCCAGGCGATTACCCTGACCCTGGAAGACGAGATCGACGTGTCCCGCGGCGATATGCTGGTGCACGCCGACAACCGTCCGCAGGTGGTCGACAGCTTCGACGCCATGCTGGTGTGGATGGCCGAAGAGCCGATGCTGCCGGGCAAGAAATACGACATCAAGCGCGCCACCAGTTATGTGCCGGCCTCGATTGCCAGCATCACCCACCGGGTCGATGTGAACACCCTGGAGCATGGCCCGGCGAGCAGCTTGCACCTGAACGAGATCGGTCAGGTCCGCGTGGCTCTGGATGCACCGATCGCGCTGGACGGTTATGCGCATAACCGCACCACCGGCTCTTTCATCATTATCGATCGCTTGACCAACGGCACCGTGGGCGCCGGCATGATCATCGCCGACCCGGTCGGTGCGCAGCATGCCGATGGCCACCACGGCAAGCTCGCTCACGTGTCGACCGAAGAGCGTGCTGCGCGCTTCGGCCAGCAGCCGGCCACCGTGCTGTTCAGCGGCCTGTCCGGCGCCGGCAAGAGCACCCTGGCCTACGCCGTGGAGCGCAAGCTGTTCGACATGGGCCGCGCGGTCTATGTGCTGGACGGGCAGAACCTGCGCCACGACTTGAACAAGGGCTTGCCGCAGGATCGCGCCGGGCGTACCGAGAACTGGCGGCGTGCTGCCCATGTGGCACGTCAGTTCAACGAGGCCGGCCTGCTGACCCTGGCGGCCTTCGTTGCGCCGGACGCCGAAGGCCGCGAGCAGGCCAAGGCGCTGCTCGGTGCCGAGCGCTTGATCACCGTCTACGTGCAGGCTTCTCCGCAGGTTTGTGCCGAGCGTGATCCACAGGGCTTGTACGCGGCGGCTGGCGACAATATTCCGGGTCTGTCCTTTGCCTATGACGTGCCACTGGATGCTGACCTGGTCATCGACACCCAGAGCCTGTCGCTGGAAGAGGGCGTCAAGCAGGTGCTGGCATTGTTGCGCGAGCGCGGTGCGATCTAGCGGATCCTGTGCACAACAAAAAGCCCCGCTCTTGAGCGGGGCTTTTTGTTGACTATGTACCCGTTATGCGTTGCATGGAGCAATGCCATGTAGGAGCTAGCTTGCTGGCGATGCTGTTGGGCTCGGATCGCGCTCCTACAGGAAGCCCCGCGCGCCTGCAGTATTCGCAACAGCTTGGTACATAGCCCTTTGTGGGCCGGTTTGAGTGTCAGCCGGCCCGAGTGCGCTCAGCGTTTGTTCTTCAGGCCATAGCTTTCGTCGAGCATGCCCGGTACATCGGCGCTTTTCGGCGCATAGTCCTTGGGCATTTCCTGGGACGCCGGAGGCTTCAGGCGCTCGCGTCGTTCGCCGCCGTCTTCTGCGTGCAGGCTGGCCAGCAGGCGCTGGCGGGTCAGTTCGTCGAGTGCCAGACGGTTGGCCCCTTCGGACAGGTGTTGCTGCACGTCCTGATGGCTCTGGGTGAGCTTCTTCACCAGATTGGCGGTGGTGTTGAAATGGGTTACCACTTCGCTTTGGTAGGCGTCGAAGCGTTCCTGGATCTCGTCCAGCTGGCGTTGTGTGCGGCCGGGGGCTGCATTGGGCGCAAGGCGAGCAATCAGAAAGCCGATGGCGATGCCGGCTACCAGGGTGATGGCCGGTAGCAACCAGGCTGTGAGCGTCTGTTCCACGAGTCCTTCCTCTCTAAACGGCTTTGCTTTACGTTAACGGCTGGAACCTGCGCTGTATACCGCAATAGCCGCGATGTGTGCGGCGCAGGCTGTCAGCTAGACGAGTCGACCCTCTAAGAGGTCACGGAGTTCACCGTTGCTCACCCGCGAAACCCCAGTTTTTATCGATGGCCCCTGCGGCCAGTTGGAAGCCCTGTCTCTCAATGTAGCCGAAGCGAGCGGCGTTGCGCTGATCTGCCATCCCAATCCGGCGCAGGGCGGAACCATGCTCAACAAGGTCGTCTCGACCCTGCAGCGCAGCGCCCGCGATGCCGGTCTGGCTACCCTGCGTTTCAATTATCGGGGGGTCGGCGCCAGTGCCGGCAGCCATGACATGCACAGTGGCGAGGTGGATGACGCGGAGGCCGTGGCCCATTGGCTGCGCAGGCAATACCCGCAACTGCCCCTGACCCTGCTGGGTTTCTCCTTTGGCGGCTTTGTCGCCGCCAGCCTCGGCGGGCGCCTGGAAAGCCAGGGCGTGGAGCCGGCGCATTTATTCATGGTGGCGCCAGCGGTCTCCCGCCTGACTGCCGAGAATCCGCCGGCGCAGCGCTGTCCGCTGACGCTGATCCAGCCCGAGGCCGATGAGGTGATCGATCCGCAGGCGGTTTATGCCTGGTCCGCCGGTTTGGGGCGTGCCCATGAGCTGCTGAAAGTGGCAGAATGCGGCCACTTTTTTCACGGCAAGCTGACCGATCTCAAGGATCTGCTGCTGCCGCGCCTCTCGAACTGATTGCAGCTTATAAGCGATAGCCATGACCACTCGTATCCTTACCGGCATCACCACCACCGGCACCCCGCACCTCGGCAACTACGCCGGCGCCATTCGCCCGGCGATAGTCGCCAGCCGCGCTGCCGACGCGGATTCGTTCTATTTTCTCGCCGACTACCACGCGCTGATCAAATGCGACGAGCCGGCACGCATCCAGCGCTCGCGCCTGGAAATCGCCGCCACCTGGCTGGCCTGCGGTCTGGACGTGAACAAGGCGACCTTCTATCGCCAGTCGGATATCCCGGAAATCCCCGAGCTGTGCTGGTTGCTCACCTGTGTCGTCGGCAAGGGCCTGCTCAACCGCGCCCATGCCTACAAGGCCTCGGTGGACAAGAATGTCGAGCAGGGCGAAGACCCCGATGCCGGCATCACCATGGGCCTGTTCAGCTACCCGATCCTGATGGCCGCGGACATCCTGATGTTCAACGCGCACAAGGTGCCGGTCGGCCGTGACCAGATCCAGCACGTGGAAATGGCCCGCGATATCGCCCAGCGCTTCAACCACCTGTTCGGCCAGGGCAAGGAGCTGTTCACCCTGCCGGAGGCGGTGATCGAGGAGGATGTGGCGACCCTGCCGGGTCTCGACGGGCGCAAGATGAGCAAAAGTTACGACAACACCATTCCGCTGTTCGGCAGTGCCAGGCAGCTCAAGGATGCCATCGCCCGCATCGTCACCGATTCCCGGCTGCCCGGCGAGGCGAAGGATCCGGACAGTTCCCATCTGTTCACCCTGTATCAGGCCTTCGCCGCACCGACGCAGCAGGCGGATTTCCGCGCCGCGCTGGAAGGAGGGCTGGCCTGGGGCGAAGCCAAGCAGCAATTGTTCCAGCTGCTCGAGGCCGAGTTGGGCGAGGCGCGTGAGCGTTATCACGCCTTGATCGAACGGCCGGCTGATCTCGAGGACATCCTCCTGGCCGGGGCGGCCAAGGCGCGCAAGATCGCCACGCCGTTCCTCGGCGAGCTGCGCGAGGCGGTCGGCTTGCGTTCGTTCCGCAGCCAGCCCATTGGTGCCGAGAGCGGCAAGAAGAAGGCGAGCAAGAGCGCGCGCTTCGTCAGTTTCCGCGACGAGGACGGCAGTTTCCGCTTCCGCCTGCTGGATGCGGCCGGCGAGCAGCTGCTGCTGTCCAGGTCGTTTGCCGACGGCAAGTCGGCCGGGCAGGTGAACAAGCGCCTGCAGGCGGGCGAGCCGCTGGATCTGCGCGAAGAGGGCGATGGCTTCGGTGTATGGCTGGACGGCGAGTGCGTGGCGCAGAGCCCGAACTTTGCCGATGCCACCGCGCGTGAGGCGGCTATCCAGCGTTTGCGCGAGGCGCTGGCGCCGACGGAATAACCAACGGGCGAGTTGAGCGTGGTGATACCCATGCCGTCTGCTGATGGGGATCGCCGGCTCAACCCATCTCCGAATTTGGTTGCCGCGCACTAGTCGGATTTCCATCCGTCAGCGTTGCTGGCCGATTGCCAAGCCGCGGGGGCGTCGTTAAAGTTACGCCCCCGTTTTACTTGCCCGGCTAACGAATATGACTCCCCTTGCGCGCTACCAGGCCGATCTCGAACGGCCCGATTTTTTCCATGATGCGGCCCAGGAAACGGCGGTGCGTCATCTGCAGCGCCTGTATGACGATCTGATTGCCGCTGACAAGGGCAGCCCTGGGGTGTTCGGCAAGCTGTTCGCCAGAAAGCCTCAGGGGCCGGTCAAGGGCCTGTACTTCTGGGGTGGCGTCGGTCGCGGCAAGACTTATCTGGTCGATACGTTCTTCGACTCGCTGCCGTTCGAGCGCAAGGTGCGCACGCACTTCCACCGTTTCATGAAGCGCGTACACGAGGAGATGAAAACCCTCAAGGGCGAGAAGAACCCCCTGGTGATCATCGGCAAGCGCTTCGCCGACGAGGCGCGGGTGATCTGCTTCGACGAGTTCTTCGTCTCCGACATCACCGACGCGATGATCCTCGCCACGCTGCTCGAGGAACTGTTCAAGAACGGTGTAAGCCTGGTGGCGACTTCCAACATAGTGCCGGACGGCCTGTACAAGGACGGCCTGCAGCGTGCGCGCTTCCTGCCGGCCATTGCCCTGCTGAAAGAACACACCGAAGTCGTCAATGTCGACAGCGGTATCGATTACCGTCTGCGCGCGCTGGAGCAGGCCGAGCTGTTTCACTGGCCGCTGGATGCGGCGGCCGAAGCGAGCCTGGAGAAGAGCTTCAGGAGCCTGTTGCCCGAGCACTGCGTGGTGCAGGAAAACGAAGCGCTGATGGTCGAGAACCGCAGCCTGACTGCGCGCAAGGTCGGCGACGATGTGGCCTGGTTCGATTTCCGCGAATTGTGCGACGGTCCGCGCAGCCAGAACGACTACATCGAGCTGGGCAAGATCTTCCATGCCGTGCTGCTGGCCAACGTCGAGCAGATGGGCGTGGCCAAGGAAGACATGGCCAGGCGCTTCATCAATCTGGTGGACGAGTTCTACGATCGCAACGTCAAGTTGATCATCTCGGCCGAAGTCGAGCTGAAAGACCTCTACAGCGGCGGCCGCCTGAATTTCGAGTTTCAGCGCACCCTGAGCCGGCTGCTCGAGATGCAGTCCCATGAATTTCTGTCGCGGCCGCATAAGCCGTAAACGACGGTTTGCGCGGCGTGCTTACACCCGAGCGTCCTTGTGCTGGAAGCGTCGGCGATACAGGTTGGGTGACAGCTCCGTGTGCTGGCGGAACAGGCGGGCGAAGAAGCTGGCGTCGTCGTAACCGACTTCGTAACTGATGGTCTTGATGCTCTTGCGCGTGGCACTGAGCAGGCTTTTCGCCGTTTCGATGCGCAGCCGTTGCAGGTAGTGCAGGGGTTTGTCGCCGGTGGCGGCCTGGAAGCGGCGCATGAAGTTGCGGATGCTCATGCCGTGTTCGCGGGCCACGTCCTCGAAGCGGAATTTGTCGGCGAAGTGCTCTTCCAGCCACTGCTGGATCTGCAGGATGGTCAGATCGTGGTGCAGCTTCTGTCCGCCAAAGCCGATGCGCCCCGGGGTATAGCTGCGCTGCACTTCATAGAGGATGTCGCGGGCCACGCCCTGGGCCACGCTGGCACCGCAATAACGCTCGATCAGGTAAATATACAGGTCGCAGGCCGAAGTGGTGCCGCCGGCGCAGTACAGGTTGTCGGCATCCGACAGGTGTTTCTCCTGATTGAGCAGCACCTTGGGGAAGCGCTCGGTAAATTCGTTGAAAAAGCGCCAGTAGGTGGTCGCCTCCTTGCCGTCGAGCAGGCCGGCCTGGGCCATCCAGAACACCCCGGTGGCTTCGCCGCAGATCGCGCTGCCGTTGGCGTGGCTGTGTTTCAGCCAGCTGAGCACCTGGGGATGGCGCTGGCGGAGGGCGTCGAAGTCGTCCCAGAAGGCCGGCAGGATAATCACGTCGGTGGCGTCGAGGCCGCCGTCGACCGGGATCATGACGTTGCTGAAGCTGCGCACCGGCTGGCCGTCCGGGCTGACCAGGCGAATCTCGAAGGTTTCGGTCAGGCCGAGCCCCTGCTGTTTGCCGTAGCGCAGGCTGGCCATGTGGAAGAAGTCCTTGGCCTGCATCAGGGTCGAGGCAAATACGCCTTCGGTGGCGAGAATACTGACGCGGCGCAAGGGCGATGACTGTTGGGTGAGCATAGTGAGTGTTCTTATCAAGGCTAAGTGGTCATTGACTGGCTGGATCGTCTTATTTATTGGCGCTTGTGTCCAGTGCGACCAAGCGTTTGCTTGGTTAAAGTCGAGGTCTCTCTAATCCGCTTCGCCGCAAGGTGCCGTCATGATCCCCAGAACCCTGTTCAGCTCCGACCATGAGCTCTTCCGCGACAGCGTGCGCAAGTTTCTCGAGCAGGAGGCCGTGCCCTTTCATGCGCAGTGGGAAAAGGATGGGCATATCGATCGCCAGCTGTGGAACAAGGCGGGCGAGGCGGGCATGCTCTGCTCGCATATCCCGGAAGAGTACGGCGGCATGGCTGCCGACTTTCTCTACAGTACGGTGGTGATCGAGGAGGTCGGTCGTCTGGGGCTGACCGGGATCGGTTTCTCCCTGCATTCGGACATAGTCGCGCCTTATATCCTGCATTACGGCTCCGAGGCGCTGAAGCACAAGTACCTGCCCAGACTGGTGTCCGGCGAGATGGTCACGGCCATCGCCATGACCGAGCCAGGCGCGGGCTCCGACCTGCAGGGGGTGAAAACCACGGCGGTGCTGGATGGCGACGACTATGTGATCAACGGCTCCAAAACCTTCATCACCAATGGCTACCTGGCCGATCTGGTCATCGTGGTGGCCAAGACCGATCCGCAAGCCGGGGCCAAGGGCACCAGTCTGTTTCTGGTCGAAGCCAATACGCCGGGCTTTGCCAAGGGCAAGCGCCTGGAAAAGGTCGGTATGAAGGCCCAGGACACCTCGGAACTGTTCTTCCAGGATGTGCGCGTGCCCAGGGAGAACCTGCTGGGTCAGGCCGGTATGGGCTTCGCCTACCTGATGCAGGAACTGCCCCAGGAGCGCCTGACCGTCGGTATCGGCGCGCTGGCCTCGGCCGAGGCGGCGTTGCAGTGGACCCTGGACTACACCCGCGAGCGCAAGGCGTTCGGCAAGGCCATTGCGGATTTCCAGAACACCCGCTTCAAACTGGCGGAAATGGCCACGGAAATTCAGATCGGTCGGGTCTTTCTCGATCGCTGCCTCGAATTGCACCTGCAGGGCAAGCTGGATGTGCCGACCGCCGCGATGCTCAAGTATTGGGGCACCGACCTGCAGTGCAAGGTGCTCGACGAGTGCGTGCAGTTGCATGGCGGCTACGGCTACATGTGGGAATACCCGGTGGCCCGCGCCTGGGCCGATGCCCGGGTGCAGCGCATCTACGCCGGGACCAACGAGATCATGAAGGAAATCATCGCGCGTTCGCTGTGAGCCTGTAGATCCTGTGTTTATGCGTCAGTCGCGCAAGACGTAGGAACGGCGGGGGCGCCTAGCCCATGGCCGCGATAGGCCATGCCTGCAAAAGAGCATCGCGGGCATGGCTCGCTCCTACGAAGCCCCGGCATCTGGTGTTGCCGGGCCTTTTCGTTCAGGGCGCCGGGTTGGGTTGCGCCTGGTGAATCGCCTCGATGCCGGCCAGGACTTCATCGCCGAGCAACAATTCGCTGCTCGTCAGGTCAGCCTCCAGCTGTTCCAGCGAGGTGGCGCCGATGATATTGCTGGTGACGAAGGGTTGGGCGGTGACGAAGGCCAGGGCCATCTGCGCCGGATCCAGGCCGTGTTCGCGGGCCAGGGCGACATAGCGCGAGCAGGCCGCCTCGGATTGCGGGTTGGTGTAGCGGGTAAAGCGGCTGAACAGGCTGATCCGTGCGTTGGCCGGGCGGGCGCCGCCTTCGTACTTTCCGGAAAGCATGCCGAAGGCTAGTGGCGAGTATGCCAGCAGGCCGCACTGTTCACGCATGGCGACTTCCGCCAGGCCGACCTCGAAGCTGCGGTTGAGCAGGTTGTAGGGGTTCTGGATCGACGCCACGCGCGGCCAGCCGCGACTCTCGGCCAGTTGGAGGAATTTCATGGTGCCCCAGGGCGTTTCGTTGGACAGGCCGATGTGGCGGATCTTGCCGGCCTTGACCTGCTCGTCGAGCACTGCCAGGGTCTCCTCCAATGCGGTGAACTCGCTCTCCTGATGGCGATAGCCGAGTTGGCCGAAAAAGTTGGTCGGGCGCTCCGGCCAGTGCAGCTGATAGAGATCGATCCAGTCGGTCTGCAGGCGTTTCAGGCTGGCGTCCAGTGCCGTGATCAGATGTTCCCGGTTGAATTTCAGGCTGCCGCCGCGGATGTAGTCGATACCGTTGCCGGGGCCGGCGATCTTGCTCGCCAGTACCCAGTCGGCGCGATCACCTTTGCGTGTGAAGTACTCGCCGATGATCTGCTCGGTTTTGCTGTAGGTCTCGGCGCGCGGCGGCACCGGGTACATTTCGGCGGTGTCGATGAAATTGACGCCATAAGCTTTGCTGCGCTCGATCTGGGCAAAGGCCTGGTTGGCGCTGTTCTGTTCGCCCCAGGTCATGCTGCCGAGGCAGAGGGCGCTGACGCGCAGATCCGTGCGGCCTAACTGGCGATATTCCATTTGCTGCTCCTTTTCGCAAATCAACCATACAAGCAGGTTGAATTTATTTTCGCAATCGGCATAATTGCGCACCTCTTTCTGCAGTGGAAGTGATGCGCCGCCTGCCGAAGAATCTTGCCGTATTACGGACGCGCTGACCCGAGCCCCCGATAGCGCCTGTTTTCGGCTGCCTTTGACTTGTCAAAGTAAGCACTATTCAGTAAGATCCGCCGTCTTATTTATCAGGGCGGCCCCTGAGGCTATAAAGAATGAAAACTTTTACTGCTAAACCGGAAACAGTAAAGCGCGACTGGTTCGTCGTCGACGCTGCGGGTCAGACACTGGGTCGTCTGGCTACCGAAATCGCCAGCCGTCTGCGTGGCAAGCACAAACCTGAATACACTCCGCACGTAGATACCGGCGATTACATCGTCGTGATCAACGCTGAGCAGGTCCGTGTGACTGGTGCCAAGACCACCGACAAGATGTACTACTCTCACTCCGGTTTTCCGGGCGGCATCAAGTCGATCAGCTTTGAAAAACTGATCGCCAAGGCGCCAGAACGTGTGATCGAGACCGCGGTCAAAGGCATGCTGCCGAAGAACCCGCTGGGTCGCGACATGTACCGTAAGCTGAAAGTGTACGCGGGCGCTGCTCACCCTCACACTGCTCAGCAGCCCCAAGAACTGAAGATTTAACGGAATAGTTCATTATGTCGGCGACTCAAAATTACGGCACTGGCCGTCGCAAGACTGCAACCGCTCGCGTTTTCATGCGTGCCGGTACTGGCAAGATCTCCATCAACAACCGTACTCTCGACGGCTTCTTCGGTCGCGAAACTGCCCGCATGGTAGTTCGTCAGCCGCTGGAACTGGTTGAGATGACCGAGAAGTTCGATATCTACGTCACCGTTATCGGTGGCGGCGTGAGTGGCCAGGCTGGCGCAATCCGCCACGGCATCACTCGTGCACTGATGGACTACGACGAATCGCTGCGTCCTGCTCTGCGCAAGGCTGGCTTCGTGACTCGTGATGCTCGTGAAGTTGAGCGTAAGAAGGTTGGTCTGCGTAAAGCGCGTAAGCGTCCGCAGTATTCCAAGCGTTAATTCGCTTCTTGCGTTCAAAAGCGCCCGGTTTCCTTTTGGAACTGGGCGTTTTTTTTGGCTGACTGGTTACTCTGCGACATCATGCCGCAGCCGTGCGCGCCGCGCCCTGCAAGGGGTTGAGCTGTTTCCTGTAAGGTAATTACCTTGTCATAAAAGGGGCTTTTCTTTACCATTTGGCGGATTTTTTGCGCGACTCGATTTTTACCTAGTAGAGGCCTGACAACAGGCCACAAAGCTGATGGGAGACGACTGAATGAGCAATGACGGCGTGAATGCAGGCCGGCGTCGCTTCTTGGTGGCGGCCACCTCTGTGGTGGGTGCTGCTGGAGCGGTGGGTGCCGCGGTCCCGTTCGTGGGGTCATGGTTCCCGAGCGCTAAGGCGAAAGCTGCCGGTGCACCTGTGAAGGTGAACGTTGGCAAGATCGAGCCTGGCCAGCAAATGGTTGCCGAGTGGCGGGGGCAACCGGTGTTTATCGTGCGCCGTACCGAGGAAATTCTCAGCAACCTGATAAAGCTCGAGCCGAAACTGGCCGATATCGAATCTCAGGCATCTGAACAGCCGAGCTATGTCGATCCGAAAACCCGTTCGATCAAGCCGGAGCTGTTGCTGCTGGTCGGGTTGTGCACGCACCTGGGTTGCGCACCGTCCTTCCGTCCGGAAGTGGCGCCTGCCGATCTCGGTGGCGAGTGGGTCGGGGGGTATTTCTGCCCTTGCCACGGTTCCCGCTATGACCTCGCTGGCCGGGTCTACAAAGCGCAGCCTGCGCCCTTGAACCTGCCGGTGCCACCGCACACGTACGAGTCGGATGATGTGATCATCATCGGTGTGGATCAGGAGCAAGCATGATGAGCAAGTTCATGGAATGGGTGGATGCGCGCTTCCCGGCGACCAAGATGTGGGAAGACCATCTGAGCAAGTATTACGCACCGAAGAACTTCAACTTCTTCTACTTTTTCGGCTCCCTGGCGTTGCTGGTTCTGGTCAACCAGATCGTTACCGGGGTCTGGCTGACCATGAGCTACAACCCGTCGGCCGAAGAGGCGTTCGCCTCGGTCGAGTACATCATGCGCGACGTCGAGTATGGCTGGATCCTGCGCTACCTGCACTCCACCGGTGCTTCGGCGTTTTTCGTGGTGGTCTACCTGCACATGTTCCGCGGGCTGCTCTACGGCTCCTACCAGAAGCCGCGCGAGCTGGTGTGGATCTTCGGCATGCTGATCTACCTGATGCTGATGGCTGAAGCCTTCATGGGCTATTTGCTGCCATGGGGACAGATGTCCTACTGGGGCGCCCAGGTGATCATCTCGCTGTTCGGTGCCATTCCGGTGATCGGTGCCGATCTGACGCAGTGGATTCGTGGCGACTACCTGATTTCCGGGATCACCCTGAACCGCTTCTTCGCCCTGCATGTGGTTGCACTGCCGATCGTGATTCTCGGTCTGGTTGTCCTGCACATCCTGGCGCTGCATGAAGTCGGCTCGAACAACCCTGACGGCGTCGAGATCAAGAAGAAGAAGGATGCGAACGGCATTCCGCTGGATGGTATTCCTTTCCATCCGTACTACACCGTGAAAGACATTGTCGGAGTAGTGGTGTTCCTGTTCATCTTCTGCTTCGTGGTGTTCTTCTTCCCGGAAATGGGCGGTTACTTCCTCGAGAAACCCAACTTCGAAGTCGCCAACCCGTTCAAGACTCCTGCGCATATCGCGCCGGTGTGGTACTTCACCCCGTTCTACGCGATCTTGCGGGCGATTCCGGACAAGCTCATGGGCGTCATCGCCATGGGGGCGGCCATCGCTATCCTGTTCGTGCTGCCCTGGCTGGACCGCAGTCCGGTCAAGTCGATGCGCTACAAGGGCTGGCTGAGCAAGATATGGCTGCTGGTATTCTGCGTGTCCTTCGTCATCCTGGGTGTGCTGGGTGTGCTGGCGCCGACACCGGGTCGCACGCTGTTGGCGCAGGTATGTACCTTCCTGTACTTCGCGTATTTCATCCTGATGCCGTTCTACACCAGGATGGAAAAAACCAAACCGGTTCCGGAAAGGGTGACTGGCTGATGAAAAAGTATTTTGCAGCACTGATTATCGCGCTTCTGCCGGGCCTGACGTTTGCCGCAGCTGCTCTTGAGTATCCGTTGGACAAGGTCGAGATTGATCTGACCGACAAGGCCGGTATGCAGGATGGCGCGCGCACGTTCGCCAACTATTGCATGGGTTGCCATAGCGCCCAGTTCCAGCGCTATGAGCGGGTGGCCAACGACCTGGGGATTCCGCATGAAATAATGCTGGATAACCTGGTGTTCAACGATGCCAAGATCGGCGAGCACATGAAGATCGGCATGAAGCCCGAGGACGCCAAGGTCTGGTTCGGGGCAGCGCCTCCGGACCTGACGCTGGTCGCTCGTGTGCGTGGCACCGACTGGCTGTATACCTACCTGCGTACGTTCTACGATGATCCGAGCCGTCCGCTGGGCGCCAACAACAAGGTGTTCCCGAACGTCGGTATGCCGAACGTGCTGGTCGCCCTGCAAGGGCGTCAGTACATCGGTTGCAAGCAGGTTCAGGTGCTCGAGGAGGGCAAGAAGCAGTTCGACCCGCTGACCGGTACGCCAATTACGCATGAGGCCTGCGATCAGTTGGCCATCGAGCCGAAAAGCGGTGCCCTGAGCGAAGAGGAGTTCGACACCAAGATCAAGAATCTGGTGACCTTCCTGGCTTATTCGGCCAATCCGGTGAAGCTGGAAAGTCAGCGTGTCGGCGCCTACGTGCTGCTGTATCTGGCCTTCTTCTTCGTCTTCGCCTACCTGCTCAAGCGTGAGTACTGGAAGGACGTGCATTAATCGTTTGTCGCTGCAATGTTGTCCTGCGCGCCCCTTTGGGCGCGCAGTCTTTTCTGCTCCAATAACCTAAATAAGCGAGGAGGACCGCCATGGGCGTGACCAACCGGTTAGCCTGCTACTCCGACCCCGCCGACCACTATTCCCACCGTGTACGCATCGTGCTCGCCGAGAAGGGTGTCAGCGCCGAGATCATCACTGTCGAAAAGGGCCGTTATCCGGCAAGGCTGCTGGAGGTTAACCCCTATGCCAGCTTGCCGACCCTGGTCGACCGTGATTTGGCGTTGTACGAGTCGACTGTGGTGATGGAATATCTGGATGAGCGTTATCCGCATCCGCCATTGTTGCCGGTTTATCCGGTGGCGCGGGCCAATAGCCGCCTGCTGATTCATCGTATTCAGCGCGATTGGTGTGCTCAGGTCGATCTGATCCTGGACTCGCGCAGCAAGGAGCCGGCTCGCGTGCAGGCGCGCAAAGAACTGCGCGAGAGCCTCACCGGTGTTTCGCCGCTGTTCGCCGACAAGCCGTACTTTCTCAGCGACGAGTTGAGTCTGGTGGATTGTTGCTTGCTGCCGCTGCTCTGGCGCCTGCCGGTGCTGGACATCGAGTTGGCCAAGCCGGCCAAGCCGTTGCTCGATTACATGGATCGTCAGTTTGCTCGTGAGGCCTTTCAGGTCAGTCTTTCCCCCGTTGAGCGCGATATGCGCTGAAGCTGAGGAGGCTTTGATGAACTCCAGTCGTCCTTACCTGGTTCGTGCGCTTTACGAGTGGATCGTCGACAACGACTGTACTCCGCATTTGTTGGTCAATGCCGAGTTTGCCGGTGTGCAAGTGCCGCCAGGCTTCGCCAGTGATGGACAGATCGTGCTTAACGTCTCGCCCAGTGCGGTGCGTCATCTGCACATGGATAACGATGCGGTGAGCTTCGAGGGCCGCTTCGGCGGAACGCCATACAGCCTGTATGTCCCGACTGCGGCCATACTGGCAATTTATGCGCGGGAGAATGGCCAGGGCATGGTCTTCGATCTGGAGCCGCCGGTGCCGGATGATGATGAAGACAGCGACGGTCCCGATGATCAGGGGCCGCCAGATGGCGAGCCGCCGCGTCCCAGTGGGCGGCCCAGTCTGAAGGTGGTCAAGTGATGCCCAGCCTCAGGCTGCAAGCCATAAGCTTCAAGTAAAAAAAACAGGGCGCCATGGGCGCCCTGTTTTTTTACTTGAGTTTTGCTCGCAGCCTGAGCTGCCTCTAATCGGTATATTGGAACAGCTTGACGATCTTCTGCACACCGGAGGTGCTCTGCACCAGGCTGGTCGCCCGGTTGGCTTCCTGGCGCGAGACCAGGCCAAGCAGGTAGACGATGCCGTTCTCGGTGATGACCTTGATCCGCGAGCCCGGTACAGTCGCGTCGGTTACCATCTGCGCCTTGATCTTGGTAGTCAGTAGTGAGTCGTTGCTGCGCGCGAGCAGCGAGGTTGGCTGCATTACCTGCAGTTCGTTATGCACCTTGGTGACGTTCTGAACCTTGCGCGCCGCCTGTTCGGCGGCGCTTTTCAATTCGCTGCGTGGCGTCTGGCCGGCCAGCAGCACCACACCGTTGTAACTGGTGATCACGATGTGCGAGGTCGGATCGGTCAGGTCGACATGAGCGCGGGTGATATTGGCGCGCACTTGCGGGGCGATGAATTGGTCATCGATTTTGTTGCCGATGCTGCGGCTGCCGCAACCGGCAAGAATCAGGCTGCAGAGCAATCCGGCAAGGATCAGTGGCGAACGGGTCATTCTTCACTCCCAAACAGTTGGCGGTCAATCAGGTCGCACAGGCAGTGGATTACCAGCAAGTGGACTTCCTGAATGCGTGCGGTGATCTTCGACGGTACGCGAATTTCCACATCTTCCGGTAGCAGCAGTGAGGCCATGCCACCGCCGTCGCGGCCGGTGAGGGCGACTACGGTCATTTCACGGTCGTGGGCGGCCTGGATGGCCTGGATCACGTTGGCCGAGTTGCCGCTGGTGGATATGGCCAGCAGCACATCGCCCGGCTGGCCGAGGGCGCGGATCTGCTTGGAGAAGATCTCGTTGTAGCTGTAATCGTTGGCGATCGAGGTGATGGTCGAGCTGTCGGTGGTCAGGGCGATGGCCGGCAGGCTCGGGCGCTCGCGTTCGAAGCGGTTGAGCAGTTCCGAGGAAAAGTGCTGGGCATCGCCTGCCGAGCCGCCATTGCCGCAGGTGAGGATCTTGCCCTCGCTGAGCAGGGCTTGAACCATGGCCAGACTGCCTTGCTCGATGAACGGAACCAGTACTTCCAGAGCCTGCTGCTTGGTTTCAATGCTGGCCAGGAACAGTTGGCGGATACGGTCTTGCATTTCCATCAGAGATTTAACCTTCAGTGTGGCGCCGGTTCAGGTGTCAAAGGCGTTTTGAATCCAGTTCAGCCGGGGAGTCGAGTTGCCTTCGGCGTTTATGGCAATCACGTCGAACCGGCAGGGGTGTTTGGCCCAGCGCGATTCCTGCTGCAGAAAATGCATGGCGGCTCTCGTGAGCTTTTCGCGCTTGCGCGCGTCGACGCTCTCCACGGCGCCGCCCCAGGCGGAATGTCGGCGGTAGCGGACTTCGACGAATACTACTGTATCGACGTCGAGCATGACCAGATCAAGCTCGCCGCGGCGGCAGCTCCAGTTCTGCGCCAGGAGCTTCAGACCGTGTTGCTGCAGATGCAGGCGGGCCAGCTCCTCGGCCGTCTTGCCGCTGGTTTGCGTGCTGCTGTGGTCGATCAATTGAGGCTGTCTGGCAGGCGCTCGACGCGACCGTCGCGGAACTCGGCCCAGGGCAGTTGGCGCTCGATGCGCTGTGCCGGGTTGAGGCTGAGGCTTCCGGACAGGCCGTCGATGCGGGTCTCCGGTAGGGCCTTGAGCTGGCTCAGGCGCGCTGCCAGCAGGTAGGCGTCGGCGCCCATGGCATAGAGCCGGCCAAGGCTGCCGCCGGCTTGCGGCCACTGGTTTTCGACCTGCAGGCGTACCGGGTCGTTGACGTTCAGCAGCCAGGGTGTCTCACAAAAGCGGATGCCGTTCAGGTCTTGGTACTGCGCATCGCTGTGGTTGCCGGTAAACAGGTGCGAAGTGGCGTAGACCGGCACGTCGCCAGCGTACTGGAAGGCCAGGGTCGGTTTGATCTGTTGGGCTTGCTGCGGGGTGGCCGCCAGGAAGATGAAGTCGATGTCCTGGCGCCGAGCCGGCTGTGCGGCCACCGCAACGCCCAGGGTGTTCTTCAGGCGCTTGGTGCGTGCTTCGCTTTCGCGCAATTGGAACAGTTCGGCGATCTGCCGGGCCAGTTCAACCGGTTGGTCGACATGTTCGGCGGCAATCAGGGTGCCGCCCTGGGCTTGCCAGCTCTGGCGGAAGGCATCGAGTACCCGGTCGCCCCAGTCACCGCGGGGCACCAGGGCGGCTGCCCGGCGCATGCCGTCGGCCCAGGCCCGGCGTGCTGCTTCGCGCGCTTCGTCTTCGGCGGCGAGGCCGAACTGGAACAGCTGCGCCGGGCCCTCCTGGCCTGGGTCGCTGTAGTTCAGGGCCAGGGTGGTGATGGGTAATTGCTCGCGATTGCCGAGTTGCTTGACCAGTGGTTTTTCCAGTGGGCCGATAACCAGTTGTACGCCGGCAGCCTGGGCCTGTCGGTAGAACTCATCCAGCGAACTCAGGCGTGAGCTGTCATAGAACTGGATGTTGGGAGGGTTCTGTCCGGCCTGCTGGGCCTGATAGTGGGCCGAGAGGAAACCGTCGCGCAAGGCACGCGCTACGGCTGCAAGCGGGCCTTCTTGGGGTAGCAGTAGGGCGATTTCCTGCATGGGTTGGCTGGACAGTTCTTGCAGTTTGCTCAGCGCTGGCGGCAATTGCAGGGCGGCCGGATGCTGGGGGTGTTGTGCCAGCCAGTCATCGATGGCTGTTTGCTGCTGTTGCAGGGTGCCAGGGGTCTTGGCCGCCAGAGCCAGGCTCAGCCAGCCAGCCAGGTCGGTGGCGTCGCTGCTTTGCAGTTGTTCGCTGGGCAGGCTGGAGACCAGGTCCCAGATGCTGTCGTGGTTGCGTTTGGCTGCTGCGCCGCTGAGCAGTGGCGCGATGTAAACGCGTTCGCGAGCGGCTGCAAGGATCTGTTCATCGGCTTGCAGGGCGCTGGCGCGCGCCAGTTGGGTGCGCACTTGTTGCTCGATCGGCAGCTCTGCCAAGCGCTCCAGGCTCGGATGGCTGAGCGCTTTCAGGGCGGCTTTGGGTTTTTCGCGCGCCAGTGCCAGTTCGGCGGCCAGGGTGCTGGCGTAGATCTGCTGGGCAGGCTTCAGGCTGTTGAGTTGCACCTGCTCGAGGATGCTGTCGGCGCGCGCGATACTTTTCTGTTGGTAAGCCAGGTCTGCGGCCGCCAGACGCAGCAGGGCGGCCTGTTCGGGCTTGCTCTCGGCGGCCTGCTGCAGCAGTTGCTCGATGCTGGCCTGAGGGGTGCGCGGCAGCTCTCCCAGGGTGGATGAGGGCTGGCTGGCGCAGGCGCTAAGCAGCGCTGCAAAGCAGAGGGCGAGAAGTGGGCGCAGGCAGGCGATCATGTAAGCGTTCCTGATACTTGATCAAATGAACGGCGAATTGTACCCAAGGCCTGGCCCTGGCGCGATGTCGATGGCGTGAAACGGGCTACAATGCGCGCTTTTGCGATTGAAGAGGCTGGTGCTGTGACCACTCCCGGTGCATCGAACTCCACTCCTGGCACCCTTTATGTGGTCGCCACGCCAATTGGCAACCTGGACGACATCAGTGCGCGGGCGCTCAAGGTGCTCGGCGATGTGGCCTTGATTGCCGCCGAGGACACCCGTCACTCTGTGCGCCTGATGCAGCATTTCGGGATTGCCACGCCGCTGGCCGCCTGTCACGAACACAATGAGCGCGATCAGGGTGGGCGCTTTCTCGCGCGGCTGCTGGCAGGCGAGGACGTGGCGTTGATTTCCGATGCCGGTACGCCGTTGATTTCCGATCCGGGCTATCACCTGGTACGCCAGGCGCGTGCTGCCGGCGTCGCGGTGGTGCCGGTGCCGGGAGCCTGTGCGTTGATTGCGGCACTGTCGGCTGCGGGCTTGCCCTCCGACCGGTTTATTTTCGAGGGTTTTCTGCCGGCCAAGAGCGCCGGCCGTCGCGCGCGCCTGGAGCAGGTAAAGGAAGAGCCGCGCACGCTGATCTTCTATGAGGCGCCGCACCGCATTCTCGAGTGCCTGGAAGACATGCAGGCGGTGTTCGGTGATGAGCGCCCGGCACTGCTCGCGCGGGAAATCACCAAGACCTTCGAGACGCTCAAGGGCCTGCCATTGGCCGAGTTGCGCGCCTGGGTGGCGGCTGACAGCAATCAGCAGCGCGGCGAGTGCGTGGTTCTGGTCGCGGGCTGGCAGGCGCCGGAGGACGAGGCGGCGGTGAGTGCCGAGGCGCTACGTGTGCTCGAGCTGTTGCTCAAGGAAATGCCACTCAAGCGGGCGGCAGCGTTGGCAGCGGAAATCACTGGGGTGCGCAAGAACTTGCTCTATCAGGCGGCGCTGGAACGGCAGAAAGATGCTTGAGCCTTGTTCTATCGGGCGCGTGTCGGTAACCTTGGCGGCGGAGAGTCGATCGGACAGTCGCTGCCGTGTTTCGTTCTGCGAAATGCGGGGGAGGAAAGTCCGGGCTCCATAGGGCGGAGTGCCAGGTAACGCCTGGGAGGCGTGAGCCTACGGAAAGTGCCACAGAAAATAACCGCCTAAGCGCTTCGGTGCCGGTAAGGGTGAAAAGGTGCGGTAAGAGCGCACCGCGCGGCTGGTAACAGTCCGTGGCTAGGCAAACCCCACTCGGAGCAAGACCAAATAGGGTTCCATTGGCGTGGCCCGCGCTGGAACCGGGTAGGTTGCTAAAGGCGTGCAGTGATGTACGTCGTAGAGGAATGACTGTCCTCGACAGAACCCGGCTTACAGATCGACTCTCCACCTTTCCTTTCTATCCGCGACACGCTTACTCCTCGCTTTTCTAAGACCGAAAAAATCTTACTCTTAACAAATCACTTTAAGTTAGAAGTGCAGCTTGCTGTACGCGCTCAATTTGCCTTGCGAAACTCCGTGCAATGCTCTGCTCTTACTCCGCTTAAGTTTGCTAAATCGCCGTTCTGTAAGGGTTTTTCCCTCCAGGCGCGCCTTGACGGTGGGGTGTGGGCGTTCCTATAGTGTGCACAGGTGGTAAGAAGTGGCATGAAGTGGGGTTTTTTGGGCATGGATAGCTAATTTAAGGGGAAGCGCAGCTGTGTTTCGTGGAGCCAACGCCATCAGTCTCGACGCCAAAGGGCGACTCGCGATGCCAAGTCGGTATCGGGACGAGCTCGTGTCGCGTTGTGCGGGCCAGCTTATCGTGACCATCGATGCCATCGACCCCTGTCTATGTGTCTACCCGCTGGCTGAGTGGGAACTGATCGAGAACAAGCTGCGCGAATTGGCCTCCTTTCGTGAGGAAAATCGCCGTTTACAGCGCTTGCTGATCGGTAATGCCGTTGACCTCGAGCTGGATGCGAGCGGCCGCTTTCTGGTGCCGCCGCGTCTGCGCGAGTACGCCAAGCTGGATAAGCGCGCGATGTTGGTCGGCCAACTGAATAAATTTCAACTGTGGGATGAAGATGCCTGGAATGCGGTCGCCGATGCCGATTTGGCGGCCATCAAGCAACCGGGTGCTTTGTCCGACGAACTACGTGACTTGATCCTGTGACTATGACCAGCAGCTTTCGCCATATTACTGTGCTACTCGACGAGGCTGTCGACGGGTTGGCCGTGCGTGCGGATGGCTGCTACCTGGATGGCACCTTCGGCCGTGGCGGGCATAGCCGGTTGATCCTCGAAAGGCTCGGGCCGGACGGGCATTTGCTGGGGTTTGACAAGGACCCCTTGGCGATTGCCACGGGGAATGAGCTAGCGGCCGAAGACGGCCGCTTTGTCGTTGTGCAGCGCAGTTTTGCGGAACTTGGCGAAGAGGTTGCTGTCCGCGGGCTGGCTGGCAAGGTCAGTGGGATTCTGCTGGACCTGGGCGTTTCCTCGCCGCAGCTGGACGATGCCGAGCGCGGTTTCAGCTTCCTCAATGACGGCCCGCTGGACATGCGCATGGACCCTACTCGAGGCGTCAGTGCGGCGCAGTGGATCGCCAGCGCCAGCGAAGAGGAAATCGCCCGGGTGTTCAAGGAGTATGGCGAAGAGCGTTTCGCCAAGCGCATGGCCCGTGCCGTGGTGTTGCGCCGCGCCGAGCAGCCCTTTGAGCGCACCGCCGACCTGGCCCAGGTGCTGACGGTGGCCAATCCTGCCTGGGAAAAGGGCAAGAATCCGGCGACCCGCGCATTCCAGGGGTTGCGCATCTACATCAATAACGAGCTCGGTGATCTGCAGCGTGGCCTCGATGCCGCGCTGGAAACGCTTGAAGTGGGCGGCCGCCTGGTGGTGATCAGCTTTCATTCCCTCGAGGACCGCATCGTCAAGCAGTTCATGCGCAAGCATGCCAAGGGCGAGCGGGACGCATACCCGCGCGACCTGCCGATCATCCCCAAGGCCTTCGAGCCCCGTTTGAAGCTGATCGGCAAGCCGCAGTACGCCTCCGACGCCGAGCTGAAGGCCAATCCGCGCTCGCGTAGCGCGGTCATGCGGGTGGCGGAGAAAATGCGATGAGCACGCTCTTTGCCAAGCCATTGCCCAGGGGCAGCCTGCTGATGCTGGTGCTGTTCCTTGGCGTGCTGTGCACGGCGTTGGCGGTCTCTTACAGTGCGCACTGGAATCGTCAGTTGCTCAACGGGCTGTATGCCGAGCTGAGCACCCGCGACCGGGCGCAGGCCGAGTGGGGCCGTTTGATTCTCGAGCAAAGCACCTGGACCGCCCACAGTCGTATCGAAACCCTGGCCAGTGAACAGCTGAAGATGCGCATTCCCGAAGCCGCCGAAGTGCGCATGGTGGCGCCATGATCAGACTCGAAGGGGCACTCTATCCCTGGCGTTTTCGCCTGGTGCTGCTGCTCCTGGCGCTGATGGTCGGTGCGATTGTCTGGCGCATCATCGATCTGCATGTGTTCGACCATGATTTCCTCAAGGCCCATGGCGATGCGCGCAGTGTGCGGCATATTCCGATTCCTGCGCACCGCGGCCTGGTCACCGATCGCAATGGCGAGCCGCTGGCGGTAAGTACCCCAGTCACGACCCTCTGGGCCAATGGCAAAGAGTTGCAGGCCGGCAAGGCCCAGTGGCCGGCCTTGGCGGCCGCGCTGGGGCAGGAGCCAAAGGGACTTGCCGTGCGTCTGCAGGCCAATGCCGAGCGCGAATTCATGTACCTGGTACGTGGCCTGACGCCGGAGCAGGGGCAGCGGGTCCTCGACCTGAAACTGCCAGGTGTATACGCCATCGAAGAGTTTCGCCGTTTCTATCCGGGCGGCGAAGTGACCGCGCACGTGATCGGCTTTACCGATATCGACGATCGCGGGCGCGAGGGCATGGAGCTGGCTTTCGATGAATGGCTGGCCGGTGTGCCGGGCAAGCGCCAGGTGCTCAAGGATCGCCGTGGTCGTTTGATCAAGGATGTCCAGGTCACCCAGAATGCCAAGGCGGGCAAGACGCTGGCGCTGTCGATCGACCTGCGTCTGCAGTATCTGGCGCATCGCGAGTTGCGCAACGCCCTGGCCGAGTTCGGGGCCAAGGCGGGCAGCCTGGTGATGATCGATGTGAAGACCGGTGAAGTGCTGGCGATGGTCAACCAGCCCACCTATAACCCGAATAACCGCCGCAATCTGCAGCCGGCCGCCATGCGTAACCGGGCGATGATCGACGTATTCGAGCCGGGTTCGACCATGAAGCCGTTCTCCATGAGTGCCGCGCTGGCGAGTGGCCGCTGGAAGCCGACCGATACCGTCGATGTGTATCCGGGTACCTTGCGGATTGGCAGGTACACGATCCGCGACGTTTCGCGCAGCACTGGGCCGTTGAGCCTCACTGAAATTCTGATCAAGTCGAGCAACGTCGGCATGAGCAAGGTCGCCTTCGATATCGGCGGCGAGTCGATCTACTCGGTGATGCAACAGGTCGGGCTGGGGCAGGACACCGGCCTCGGTTTTCCGGGCGAGCGGGTCGGCAATCTGCCCAACCATCGCGAATGGCGCAAGGCTGAAACCGCCACCCTGTCCTATGGCTACGGCTTGTCGGTGACGGCCGTGCAGTTGGTGCATGCCTACTCGGTGCTGGCCAATGGCGGGCGCAGCGTGCCGTTGTCGCTGACCCGCATGGACCGCAAGCCGGACGGCGTGCAGGTGATCCCTGAAGATATCGCCAAGACCATGCAGGGCATGCTGCAGGAAGTGATCGAGGCCCCCGGCGGAGTGTTCCGGGCCAAGGTTCCGGGTTACCACGTCGCGGGCAAGAGCGGTACCGCGCGCAAGGTTTCGACCGATTCCAGGGGCTATCGGGAGAATGCTTACCGCTCACTGTTCGCCGGCTTCGGGCCAGTCAATGATCCGCGGATTGCCGTTGCCATCGTCATCGACGAACCCAGCAAGGGCGGTTACTACGGCGGTTTGGTGTCTGCGCCGGTGTTCGGCAAAGTCATGGCCGGCGCCCTGCGCCTGATGAATGTCGTGCCGGATAACCTGGCACCGCCCGTCGAATCGCAAGCGACTGCGGTGAACGCAGCCAAGGGAGGGCGCATCTGATGCCCATGCCTCTGAATCAATTGTTGCCTGAAGCCGCCAGTGCGGTGCTGATCCGTGAATTGACCCTGGATAGTCGCAAGGTGCGCCCCGGTGATCTGTTCCTTGCCGTGCCGGGTAGCCAGCAGGACGGCCGCGTGCACATTGCCGACGCGATCGCCCGCGGCGCCGCGGCAGTGGCCTATGAGGCCGAGGGTGCGCCAACGATGACGGCCAGCAGCGCCGAGCTGGTGGCGATCAAGGGTTTGGCCAGTCAGCTGTCGGCCATCGCCGGGCGCTTTTACGGCGAACCGAGTCGACGGATGCATCTGGTCGGCATTACCGGCACCAACGGCAAGACCAGCGTCAGCCAGTTGTTGGCCCAGGCGCTGGATCTGCTGGGTGAGCGCTGCGGCATCGTCGGTACCCTGGGCAACGGTTTTTACAATGCACTGGCCCTCGGTCGGCACACCACGCCGGATCCGATCGGCGTGCAAGCCACCCTGGCCGACCTGAAGAATGCCGGCGCCCGTGCGGTGGCCATGGAAGTTTCCTCCCACGGCTTGCACCAGGGCCGGGTGACCGCGCTGGCGTTCGACGTGGCGGTATTCACCAACCTGTCGCGCGATCATCTGGACTATCACGGTTCGATGGACGCCTATGGCGAGGCCAAGGCGGCCTTGTTCGCCTGGCCGGGTTTGCGCTGCCGGGTGCTCAATCTGGACGACCAATTCGGTCGTGAACTGGCCCGTGCCGAGCATGACTCGCGCCTGATCAGCTACAGCCTGGAAGACCCCACGGCTTATCTGTACTGCCGAGACGCCCAGTTCGACGAGCAGGGTGTACGGGTCAAGCTGGTCACGCCGCGCGGCGAAGGCAATGTGCGCAGTGCTCTGCTGGGACGCTTCAACCTGAGCAACCTGCTGGCCGTGGTCGGCGCGTTGCTGGGCATGGATTATCCACTCGACGAAATCCTCAAGGTGCTCCCGCAATTGCAGGGCCCGGTGGGGCGCATGCAGCGCCTGGGCGGCGCCCGGCAGCCACTGGTGGTGGTCGATTACGCGCACACCCCGGATGCCCTGGAAAAGGTGCTCGAAGCCCTGCGCCCGCATGTCAAAGGTCGTCTGCTGTGCCTGTTCGGCTGCGGCGGTGACCGTGATCGCGGCAAGCGGCCGTTGATGGCGGCCGTGGTCGAGCGTCTCGCCGATGGCGTGCTGGTCACCGACGACAATCCGCGTGGCGAGACGCCCGAGCATATCTTCAGCGATATCCGCGCAGGTTTTGCCACGCCTGAGCGCGTGCAGTTCGTCCATGGCCGCGGCCAGGCCATCGCCCAGTTGATCGCCGCCGCCAGTGCCGACGACGTGCTGGTGCTGGCCGGCAAGGGCCATGAGGACTATCAGGAAATCAACGGCGTGCGCCAGCCATTCTCCGATCTGGTCGAAGCTGGCAAAGCCCTGGCGGCATGGGAGGTGACGCATGCTTAAAGCCCTGCGCTTGAGCGAAATCAGCGCGCCGTTGCATGCGCGTTTGATCGGTGAAGATTGCGCCTTCGATGCAGTCAGCACCGACAGCCGGGCGATTCAACCGGGTCAGCTGTTCATCGCCCTGACCGGGCCGAACTTCGACGGCCACGCTTACCTGGCCGATGTCGCCGCCAAAGGGGCGGTGGCCGCGCTGGTCGAGCGGGAAGTGGCGGGCGTCGCCTTGCCCCAGTTGCTGGTGGCCGATACGCGCCTGGCGCTTGGCCGGCTGGGCGCCTTGAACCGTCAGGCCTATGGTGGCCCGCTGGTTGCGGTCACCGGTTCCAGCGGCAAGACCACGGTCAAGGAAATGCTCGCCAGCATTTTGCGCACGGCGTTCGTCGAGCAGGGCAATTCCGTGCTGGCCACCCGCGGCAATCTGAACAATGAACTGGGTGTGCCGCTGACCCTGCTGGAACTGGCATCGCAGCACAAGGCGGCGGTGATCGAGCTGGGCGCCTCGCGCGTCGGCGAAATCGCCTACACCGTAAGCCTGGCGCAGCCCCATGTGGCCATCATCACCAACGCCGGCACCGCGCATGTGGGCGAGTTCGGCGGGCCGGAAAAAATCGTCGAGGCCAAGGGCGAGATCCTCGCAGGGCTCGGCGCGGGCGGGGTTGCCGTGCTCAATCGTGACGATCCGGCCTTTGCGCGTTGGCAAAAGCGCGCAGGCGACCAGCGAATCCTCAGTTTCGCCTTGCACAATCCGGCGGCCGACTTCCATGCCAGCGACCTGGACCGCGATGCGCGCGGTTGCTCGGCGTTCACCCTGCACTGTGCCGATGGCCTGGCACGCATCCAGCTCAACCTGCTCGGCGAGCACAACGTTGCCAATGCCCTGGCGGCATCCGCGGCGGCGCGGGCCCTGAGCGTGCCGTTGGTCGATATCAAGAACGGGCTGGAAAACCTGCAACCAGTCAAAGGCCGCGCCGTAGCGCAGTTGGCGAGCAATGGTGTGCGGGTTATCGATGACAGCTACAACGCCAACCCCGCGTCGATGTGCGCGGCGGTTGATATACTCGCCGGCTTCTCCGGTCGCACCGTTCTGGTGCTCGGGGACATGGGCGAGCTAGGAGCCTGGGCTGAGCGAGCTCACCGCGAGGTGGGCAGCTATGCCGTTGGCAAGGTTGCCGCGCTCTATGCGGTTGGCCCGCTGATGGCTCATGCGGTTGCAGCGTTCGGTGCAGATGGCCGGCATTTTGCCGATCAAGCCAGCCTGATCGAAGCGCTCCGCGGCGAACATGGCGACACCACCATTCTAATCAAAGGTTCACGTAGCGCCGCGATGGATAAAGTCGTGGCGGCGCTTTGTGGCACATCCGGCGAGAATCACCCAATGGAGAGTCACTAAATGCTGCTGCTGCTGGCGGAGTACCTGCAACAGTTCAACAAGGGCTTCGCGGTCTTTCAGTACCTGACCCTGCGCGGGATTCTCGGGGTGTTGACCGCGCTGGCGCTGTCGTTGTGGCTGGGGCCGTGGATGATCCGCACCCTGCAGATCCGCCAGATTGGCCAGTCGGTGCGCAATGACGGGCCGCAGTCGCACCTGTCGAAGAAGGGCACGCCGACCATGGGCGGCGCGCTGATTCTCTCCGCCATCGCGATCAGCACCCTGCTCTGGGCCGACCTGAGCAACCGCTATGTGTGGGTGGTGCTGGCGGTGACCCTGCTGTTCGGCGCGATCGGCTGGGTCGACGATTACCGCAAGGTGATCGAGAAGAACTCGCGCGGCCTGCCGAGTCGCTGGAAGTATTTCTGGCAATCGGTGTTCGGTCTGGCGGCGGCCTCGTTCCTTTATATGACCGCGCAGACCCCGGCGGAAACCACCCTGATCCTGCCGCTGCTGAAAGACGTCAGCATTCAGCTGGGCTTCGGCTTCGTGGTGCTGACCTACTTCGTCATCGTCGGCTCGAGCAATGCGGTGAACCTCACCGATGGCCTGGACGGCCTGGCGATTCTGCCCACCGTGATGGTCGGCGGCGCGCTGGGGATCTTCTGCTACCTGTCGGGCAACGTGAAGTTCGCCGAATACCTGTTCATCCCCTATCTGCCGGGCGCGGGCGAGTTGATTGTGTTCTGCGCCGCCCTGGTCGGCGCCGGTCTGGGTTTCCTCTGGTTCAACACCTACCCGGCACAGGTGTTCATGGGCGATGTCGGTGCGCTGGCGCTGGGCGCGGCACTCGGCACCATCGCCGTGATCGTCCGTCAGGAAGTGGTGCTGTTCATCATGGGCGGGGTGTTCGTCATGGAGACCCTGTCGGTGATCATCCAGGTCGCTTCGTTCAAATTGACCGGCAAGCGGGTGTTCCGCATGGCGCCGATTCATCACCACTTCGAACTGAAAGGCTGGCCCGAGCCGCGCGTCATCGTCCGTTTCTGGATCATCACCGTGATTCTGGTGTTGATCGGCCTTGCCACCTTGAAATTGCGTTGAGGACACCATGAGCCTGATCGCTTCCGACCAATTCCGCATCGTTGTCGGCCTCGGCAAGAGCGGCATGTCCCTGGTGCGTTTTCTCGCCCGCCAGGGCCTGCCCTTTGCCGTGGTCGATACCCGTGCCAATCCGCCGGAGCTGGCCACCTTGCGTGAACAGTTCCCGCAGGTGGAAGTGCGTTGTGGCGAGCTGGATGTGGACTTCCTCTGCCGTGCCAGCGAGTTGCTGGTCAGTCCGGGCCTGGCTATCGCGACCCCGGCGCTGCAGGCAGCGGCCAAGCGCGGCGTCAAGCTCTCCGGCGACATCGACCTGTTTGCCCGTTACGCCAAGGCGCCGATCGTCGCCATCACCGGTTCCAACGCCAAGAGCACGGTGACCACCCTGGTCGGCGAAATGGCGGCGGCGGCCGGCAAGAAGGTCGCGGTCGGCGGCAACCTGGGGACTCCGGCGCTGGATCTGCTCAGCGAGGAGGTCGAGCTGTATGTCCTGGAACTGTCCAGCTTCCAGTTGGAAACCACCGATCAGCTCAACGCCGAAGTGGCGACCTGCCTGAACATCAGCGAAGACCATATGGATCGCTACGCCTCGCTGGCGGCTTATCACCTGGCCAAGCACCGGATCTTCCGTGGCGCCCGTCAGGTGGTGGTGAACCGCGACGATGCGCTGTCACGGCCGCTGGTGGCGGACGATCTGCCGTGCTGGTCGTTCGGCCTGGGCAAGCCGGACTTCAAGCGTTTCGGTCTGCTCGAGGAGAATGGCGAGAAGTACCTGGCTTACCAGTTCGACGCGCTGCTGCCGGTGCGTGAGCTGAAAATCCGTGGTGCGCATAACCAGTCCAACGCCCTGGCGGCGCTGGCTCTGGGCCATGCGGCCGGCCTGCCGATGGCGCCGATGCTGGAGACCCTGAAGCGCTTCGCCGGTCTGCCGCACCGTTGCCAGTGGGTGGGTGAGCGTAACGGCGTGGCTTACTACGACGACTCCAAGGCCACCAACGTCGGCGCCGCCCTGGCGGCCATCGAAGGTCTGGGCGCGGATATCGCCGGCAAGCTGGTGTTGCTCGCCGGTGGCGACGGCAAGGGTGCCGATTTCTCCGCCTTGGCCAAACCGGTCGCGCAATTCTGCCGCGCCGTGCTGTTGCTCGGTCGTGATGCCGAGCGTCTGGCCGCTGCGCTCGGTGAGGGCGTGCCGCTGATCCGCGTGGCGACTCTCGAGGAAGCCGTGCAGCGTTCCGCCGAACTGGCCCAGGCGGGCGATGCCGTGCTGCTCTCGCCGGCCTGCGCCAGCCTGGACATGTTCAAGAATTTCGAAGAACGCGGACGCCTGTTCGCCCAAGCCGTAGAGGCGCTCGCCTGATGCTCGCCTTCCTGCGCCCATACCCGTCCCCGCTGTTCAGCCGCCGTGGCCTGGACCTGGACTTCCCGCTGCTGGCCGGTTGCCTGGCCCTGCTCGGCCTGGGGCTGGTGATGATCGCGTCCGCCTCGACCGAGGTGGCCGCGGTGAATGTGGGCAGCCCGCTTTACTACATGCTCCGCCACCTGGTCTACCTGGTGATCGGCCTCGGCGCCGCCGCCGTGGTGCTGTTGATTCCGCTGGAAACCTGGCAACGCCTCAGCGGGATGGCGCTGTTGGCTGCCTTCGCCTTGCTGGTGCTGGTGCTGGTGCCGGGTATTGGCCGTGAAGTGAACGGTTCGATGCGCTGGATCGGCTTCGGTGCATTCAACGTGCAGCCGTCGGAAATCGCCAAACTGTTCGTGGTGATCTATCTGGCCGGCTATCTGGTGCGTCGCCAGGCCGAAGTTCGCGAAAGCTGGGCCGGCTTCTTCAAGCCCTTCGTGGTGCTGCTGCCGATGGCCGGCTTGCTGCTGCTGGAGCCTGACTTCGGCGCCACCGTGGTGATGATGGGCGCCGCCGCGGCCATGCTGTTCCTCGGCGGCGTCGGCCTGCTGCGCTTCGGCTTGCTGGTCGCCCTGGCCGTTGGCGCGTTGTTCGTCCTGGTGCAAACCCAGGAATACCGCCTGCAACGCCTGATCACCTTCACCGACCCCTGGGCCGATCAGTACGGTTCCGGCTACCAGTTGACCCAGGCGTTGATCGCCTTCGGTCGCGGCGAGTGGTTCGGCGTCGGCCTGGGCAACAGCATTCAGAAGCAGTTCTATCTGCCGGAAGCGCACACCGACTTCGTGTTTGCCGTGCTCGCCGAAGAGCTGGGCATGCTGGGCGCCCTGGTTACCGTCGGCCTGTTCGCCTTCGTCTGTGTGCGTGCCCTGTACATCGGCCTGTGGGCGGAGAAGGCCAAGCAGTTCTTCGCCGCCTATGTCGCCTACGGCCTGGCCTTCCTGTGGATCGGCCAGTTCCTGATCAATATCGGGGTGAATATCGGCCTGCTGCCGACCAAAGGCCTGACCTTGCCGTTCCTCAGCTACGGCGGCAGTTCCCTGGTGATCTGCTGCGTCAGCCTGGCGCTGCTGCTGCGCATCGAGTGGGAGCGGCGCACCCAGTTGGGCAGCGAGGACGTCGATTTTCAGGAGTCGGATTTTTTCGATGGGAAGCGCGCACAGGAGCCTGCCAATGCCCGGTAATGTGCTGATCATGGCCGGCGGTACCGGCGGGCACGTGTTCCCGGCGCTGGCCTGTGCCCGCGAGTTCCAGGCACGCGGCTACCGCGTGCATTGGCTGGGCACTCCGCGCGGCATCGAGAACGAACTGGTCCCGGCCGCCGGCCTGCCGTTGCACCTGATCAACGTCAGCGGTCTGCGCGGCAAGGGCAAGCTGTCGCTGCTCAAGGCGCCGTTCCAGTTGATCAAGGCACTGTTTCAGGCGCGTAAAGTGGTGCGCGAACTGCAGCCGGTGTGCGTGCTCGGCATGGGTGGCTTCGTCACCGGCCCCGGCGGCCTGGCGGCCCGCCTGGGCGGTGCGCCGTTGATCATCCACGAGCAGAACGCCGTGGCCGGCACCGCCAATCGAAGCCTGGTGCCGTTCGCCAGCCGCGTTTGCGAAGCTTTCCCGAATACCTTCGGCGCTTCGGCCAAGCGCCGCACCACCGGCAACCCGGTACGCGAGGAGCTGTTCCTGGAAACCCCGCGCGATTCGCTGCGCGATCGCCGGCCGCGTCTGCTGATCCTCGGCGGCAGCCTGGGTGCCGAGCCGCTGAACAAGCTGCTGCCGGCAGCGCTGGCGTTAGTGCCAGACGAGTTGCGCCCGCACGTGTTCCACCAGGCCGGCAAGCAACACGATGGCATTACTGGCGAACGTTACCGCGCTGCCGGCGTCGAAGCGCAGGTCGCGCCCTTTATCAAGGATATGGCCCGCGCTTACGCCTGGGCCGATCTGGTGGTGTGCCGCGCCGGTGCCTTGACCGTCAGCGAGCTGGCTGCCGCCGGTCTGCCGTCGCTGCTGGTGCCGCTGCCGCACGCCATCGACGATCACCAGACGCGTAACGCCGAGTACCTGGCCAAGGAGGGCGCTGCCGTCCTTCTGCCGCAACGCTCCACAGACGCCGCCACGCTGGCCGCTCAGCTGTCCGAGGTTTTGATGCACCCTGAACGATTGCAAGAAATGGCGCGCACCGCGCGGCGTCTGGCCAAGCCCGATGCAACCCGCAGCGTTGTCGATATTTGTCTGGAGGTGGCCCGTGGTTGAGAGTCGCAAAGCTTTCCCGCAGCCTGAAATGCGCCGTATCCGCCGCATCCACTTCGTCGGCATCGGCGGCGCCGGTATGTGCGGTATTGCCGAAGTGCTGCTCAACCTGGGCTACCAGGTGTCCGGCTCCGACCTCAAGGCGTCGGCGGTCACCGAGCGTCTGGAGCAGTTCGGCGCGCAGATCTTTATCGGACATCGTGCCGAGAACGCCGAGAACGCCGATGTGCTGGTGGTCTCCAGCGCCGTGAATACCGCCAACCCGGAGGTCGCCGCGGCCCTGGAGCGGCGCGTGCCGGTGGTGCCGCGTGCGGAAATGCTCGCCGAGCTGATGCGCTACCGGCATGGCATTGCCGTGGCCGGCACCCATGGCAAGACCACCACCACCAGCCTGTTGGCCTCGGTATTTGCCGCTGGCGGCCTGGACCCGACCTTTGTCATCGGTGGCCGCTTGAATGCGGCGGGCACCAATGCCCAGTTGGGCACCAGCCGCTACCTGATTGCCGAAGCGGATGAAAGCGATGCCAGCTTCCTGCATCTGCAGCCGATGGTCGCGGTGGTCACCAACATCGACATGGACCACATGAGCACCTACGAAGGCGACTTCAACAAGTTGAAGAAAACCTTCGTCGAGTTCCTGCATAACCTGCCGTTCTATGGCCTGGCGGTGCTGTGCGTCGACGACCCCATCGTGCGCGAGATCCTGCCGCAGGTGGCGCGTCCGACCATGACCTACGGCTTTGGTGAAGATGCCGACGTGCGGGCGATCAACGTGCGCCAGCAAGGCATGCTGACCTTCTTCACCGTATTGCGTCGCGACTGCGAGCCGCTGGATGTCTCGGTCAACATGCCAGGCAATCACAACGTCCTGAATGCCCTGGCGACCATTGCCATCGCGACCGATGAAGGTATCAGCGATCAAGCCATCGTCCAGGGCCTGTCCGGCTTCCAGGGTGTCGGCCGACGTTTCCAGGTCTACGGTGAACTGCCGGTGGCCGGCGGCAGCGTGATGCTGGTCGACGACTATGGTCACCACCCGCGCGAAGTGGCGGCGGTGATCAAGGCCGTGCGCGGTGGCTGGCCGGAGCGGCGCCTGGTGATGGTTTACCAGCCGCACCGTTTCAGCCGTACCCGCGACCTCTATGAGGATTTCGTCCAGGTGCTGGCCGATACCAACGTTCTGCTGCTGATGGAGGTCTATCCGGCCGGCGAAGAGCCGATCCCGGGTGCCGACAGCAAGCACCTGTGCCACAGCATTCGTCAGCGTGGCCAGCTGGATCCGATCTACATCGAGCGCGGCGTCGAACTGGCGCCGCTGATCAAACCGCTGCTGCGCGCCGGCGACATCCTGCTGTGTCAGGGTGCCGGCGATATCGGTGGCCTGGCCCCGCAACTGTTGCAAAGCGCGCTGTTCGCGGCAACTGGCGGTGAGTCGAAAGAGGCTGAGTCCAAATGAGCGCCGAAACCTTGAAGTCACACCTGCCAGTTACTGCTTTCGGTCGCGTCGCCGTGCTGTTCGGCGGCAAGAGCGCCGAGCGTGAAGTCTCGCTGAAGTCCGGTAATGCCGTGCTCAACGCCCTGCAAGGCGCTGGCGTGGATGCTTTTGGCATCGATGTCGGTGAGGATTTCCTGCAGCGTCTGCTCAACGAGAAGATCGACCGCGCCTTCATCGTGCTGCACGGGCGTGGCGGCGAAGACGGCAGCATGCAGGGCTTGCTCGAATGCGCCGGCATCCCTTACACCGGCAGCGGCATCCTGGCTTCGGCCCTGGCCATGGACAAACTGCGCACCAAGCAGGTCTGGCAAAGCCTCGGCCTGTCGACGCCACGGCATGCGGTCTTGGCCAGTGCCGACGACTGCCGCGCCGCTGCGGCGGAGCTGGGTTTCCCGCTGATCGTCAAACCGGCCCATGAAGGCTCGAGCATCGGCATGGCCAAGGTGGCCGATGTCGACAGCTTGATCGCCGCCTGGCAGGACGCCAGCCAGTACGATTCGCAAGTGTTGGTCGAGCAGTGGATTCACGGCCCGGAATACACCATTGCCCTGCTGCGCGGTCAGGTGCTGCCACCGATTGCCCTGGGCACTCCGCATTCGTTCTACGACTACGACGCCAAGTATCTGGCCAGCGACACCCAGTACCGCATCCCCTGCGGCCTCGATGCGGCCAAGGAAGAAGAGCTGAAGAACCTCAGTGCCCGGGCCTGCGAAGCGGTTGGTACCCAGGGTTGGGCGCGGGTCGATGTGATGCAGGACGCCGCCGGCCAGTTCTGGCTGCTGGAGGTCAATACCGTACCGGGCATGACCGACCACAGTCTGGTGCCGATGGCGGCGCGTGCCGCCGGTCTGGATTTTCCACAACTGGTGTTGGCGATCCTCGCCGACAGCCTTGAGGCTCGGGGTTAAGCCATGATCGCCACTCTTCGTCACCAGCCAGGCTCTGCACCTGCACCGTTGCGCGGCAAGCCTGCGCAACGCGGTGCCAGCCGCCTGGTGACCAGGGAGCCGATCAGCCTGCGCCTGCCCAAGCCGAACCTCGGTCTGCTCAAGCGCATCACCTGGCCGCTGTTGCTGCTGGTGCTGGGCTTCGCCGCCTATGAGTTGGCACAACGCCTGCTGCCCTACGCAGACCGGCCGATCGCCAAGATCAGCGTCGAGGGCGATCTCAGCTACGTCAGCCAGCAGGCGGTCCAGCAGCGTATCGAGCCGTTCGTCAAGGCGAGTTTCTTCAGTGTCGACCTGCCGGGGATGCGCCGCGAACTGGAGTCGATGCCCTGGATCGCCAGTGCACAGGTGCGCCGGGTGTGGCCGGACCAGGTGCTGGTGCACCTCGAGGAGCATCTGCCGATTGCCCGTTGGGGTGATGAGGCGCTGTTGAACAACCAGGGCAAGGCCTTCGCGCCCAAGGAACAGGCGAATTATCAGCATCTGCCGCAGCTGTACGGCCCCAAGCGGGCGCAGCAGCAAGTGATGCAGCAGTACCAGATGCTCAGCCAGATGTTGCGTCCATTGGGTTTTTCCGTGGCGCGCCTGGAGTTGCGTGAGCGCGGCAGCTGGTTCCTCTCCACCGGTCAGGGTATCGAGCTGCTGTTGGGCCGCGACCATCTGGTGGAAAAGATGCGTCGTTTCATCGCCATCTACGACAAGGCGCTGAAAGAGCAACAAACGAATATCGCGCGGATCGATCTGCGTTACGCCAACGGCCTGGCCGTGGCGTGGCGTGAGCCGATTGCGCCCACGGCGGCTGATACCGCTGTCGTGCAGTGAATCAGGAGAAGGCGAGACCCATGGTAAACGTGCAGAGTGGCAAGATGATCGTTGGCCTCGATATAGGCACCTCCAAGGTGGTGGCGCTGGTCGGTGAAGTGACGGCTGATGGCCAGCTGGAAATCGTCGGTATCGGCACCCATCCGTCGCGTGGCCTGAAAAAAGGCGTGGTGGTGAATATCGAGTCGACCGTGCAGTCGATCCAGCGCGCCATCGAGGAAGCCCAGCTGATGGCTGGCTGCCGCATTCATTCGGCCTTCGTCGGCGTAGCCGGCAACCATATCCGCAGCCTCAACAGCCACGGCATCGTCGCCATCCGCGATCGCGAAGTCAGCCCGGCCGACCTCGAGCGCGTCCTGGATGCGGCCCAGGCCGTGGCGATTCCGGCGGATCAGCGGGTGCTGCACACCCTGCCGCAGGACTACGTGATCGATAACCAGGAAGGCGTGCGCGAACCGCTGGGCATGTCCGGCGTGCGCCTGGAAGCCAAGGTGCATGTGGTGACCTGCGCGGTGAATGCGGCGCAGAACGTCGAGAAGTGCGTGCGCCGCTGCGGCCTGGAAGTCGACGACATCATTCTCGAGCAGCTGGCTTCGGCCTATGCGGTGTTGACCGACGACGAGAAAGAGCTGGGCGTGTGCCTGGTCGACATCGGCGGCGGTACCACCGACATCTGCATCTTCACCGAAGGCGCGATTCGCCACACCGCGGTGATTCCGATCGCCGGCGATCAGGTCACCAACGACATCGCCATGGCGCTGCGCACACCGACCCAGTACGCCGAAGAAATCAAGATTCGTTATGCCTGTGCCCTGGCCAAGCTGGCCGGTGCCGGCGAGACCATCAAGGTGCCGAGCGTCGGCGATCGGCCGCCGCGCGATCTGTCGCGCCAGTCCCTGGCCGAAGTGGTCGAGCCGCGCTACGACGAGCTGTTCACCCTGATCCAGGCCGAGCTGCGCCGCAGCGGCTACGAAGACCTGATCCCGGCGGGCATCGTGCTCACCGGCGGCACCTCAAAGATGGAAGGCGCGGTCGAGCTGGCCGAGGAAATCTTCCACATGCCGGTTCGCCTGGGCATGCCGCAAGGCGTCAGGGGCCTGGCCGACGTGGTGCGCAACCCGATTTATTCCACCAGCGTGGGCCTGTTGCTGTATGGCCTGCAGAAACAGGCCGATGGCATCTCAATGTCCGCCATCGGCAGCTACAGCGATGAAGCCAGGACACCGGTATTCGAGCGCTTGAAGCGCTGGGTACAAAGCAATTTCTGATTTAACAACCGCTTATGCAGTAGGCGTTACAACTAGAAAGCAAAGGAGAGGGAAAATGTTCGAGCTCGTAGACAACATCCCGCAAAGTGCGGTCATCAAGGTAATTGGCGTGGGCGGCGGCGGCGGCAACGCAGTCAACCACATGTCGAAGAACAACATCGAAGGCGTCGAGTTCATCTGCGCCAATACCGATGCACAGGCACTGAAGAACATCGGTGCGCGCACCATCCTGCAGCTGGGCACTGGCGTGACCAAAGGTCTGGGCGCGGGCGCCAACCCTGAAATCGGCCGGCAGGCGGCCATGGAAGACCGCGAGCGCATCGCCGAAGTGTTGCAAGGTTGCGACATGGTCTTCATCACCACCGGTATGGGTGGCGGTACCGGCACTGGCGCTGCGCCGGTGATCGCCCAGGTGGCGAAGGAAATGGGCATTCTCACCGTCGCTGTGGTGACTCGTCCGTTCCCGTTCGAAGGGCGCAAGCGCATGCTGATCGCCGAAGAGGGCATTCGCGCCCTGGCGGAAAGCGTTGACTCGCTGATCACCATCCCCAACGAAAAACTGCTGACCATCCTCGGTAAAGACGCCAGCCTGCTGTCGGCGTTCGCCAAGGCGGATGACGTGCTGGCCGGTGCCGTGCGCGGTATCTCCGACATCATCAAGCGTCCGGGCATGATCAACGTCGACTTCGCCGACGTGAAAACCGTGATGAGCGAAATGGGCATGGCGATGATGGGCACTGGCTGCGCCAGCGGTCCGAACCGTGCGCGTGAAGCCACCGAGGCGGCAATCCGCAATCCGCTGCTGGAAGACGTCAACCTGCAGGGCGCGCGTGGCATCCTGGTGAATATCACCGCCGGTCCCGACCTGTCCCTGGGCGAGTACTCCGACGTGGGTAACATCATCGAGCAGTTCGCGTCCGAGCACGCCACCGTCAAGGTGGGCACCGTGATCGATCCGGACATGCGCGACGAGCTGCACGTCACCGTGGTGGCCACTGGTCTGGGCGCGAAAATCGAGAAGCCGGTCAAGGTGATCGACAATACCGTGCAGGTCACGACCAGCAGCGCTTCGTCGGCGGCAACGCCAGCTTCGCGCGGCGAGCAAAGCGTCAACTACAAGGATTACGAACGCCCAACCGTTCAGCGTCAAAGCCACGGCGGCGCTGCTGCCGCGGCCAAGCTGAATCCGCAGGATGACCTGGATTATCTGGACATCCCGGCCTTCCTGCGTCGTCAGGCCGATTGATGGAATGTATCAGGAGTATTGGGGTGATTGGTGTTCAGCAAAGGCCGGTTCTGCTATCATCGCCGGCCATTGTTGAAAACAATTCGCAACTAGTGCTATAGCGGCCAAAGCCATGATCAGACAACGTACCCTGAAGAACATTATCCGCGCCACTGGCGTCGGCCTGCATTCCGGGGAGAAGGTATACCTGACCCTGAAGCCGGCACCTGTGGACACCGGTATCGTGTTCCGTCGTACCGACCTTGACCCTGTCGTGGAAATCCCCGCGCGGGCCTGCAATGTCGGTGAAACCACCATGTCGACCACGTTGGTCAATGGTGACGTCAAGGTGGATACGGTAGAGCACCTGCTTTCGGCCATGGCTGGCCTGGGCATCGATAACGCCTACGTCGAGCTCTCCGCGTCCGAAGTACCGATCATGGATGGCAGTGCTGGTCCCTTTGTATTCCTGATTCAGTCCGCTGGGTTGCAGGAGCAGGATGCCCACAAGAAGTTCATCCGCATCCTTCGTGAAGTGACGGTCGAAGAGGGCGACAAGCGCGCCACTTTCGTGCCTTTCGAAGGCTTCAAGGTGAGCTTCGAGATCGATTTCGATCACCCGGTTTTCCGCAACCGCACCCAGTCGGCCAGCGTGGACTTTTCCAGTACTTCTTTCGTCAAGGAAGTCAGCCGTGCGCGCACCTTCGGTTTCATGCGTGACATCGAGTTCCTGCGTTCGCAGAACCTGGCACTCGGCGGCAGTGTGGATAACGCCATCGTGGTGGATGAGTTTCGTGTATTGAACGAAGACGGCCTGCGTTACGAGGACGAATTCGTCAAGCACAAGATCCTCGACGCCATCGGCGATCTCTACCTGCTGGGCAATAGCCTGATCGGTGAGTTCCGCGGCTTCAAATCGGGGCATGCCTTGAACAATCGTCTACTGCGCGCCTTGATCGAGCAGACGGACTGTTGGGAAGTGGTCACCTTCGATGACATCAAGAATGCGCCTATCTCGTACATGCGGCCGGTCGCGGCGGTGTAAGCAAAAACTCTCTTTCCTTTGTTTTTGAAGCCACCTTCGGGTGGCTTCTTTTTTTCTGTGGAGCAGTCCTGAATCGGATCTTGATCCGGCTTGGCGGGGCGCTATTCGCGGGGCTGGCCGTGCTTGGCCAGTCGTTCCAGGGCGGCGCGCAGCTTGGGGTCGGTTATGCCGTCGGCAGTGGCCTGGATGTTCTCGGCAGCGCTGCTGGATAGGCTGATTGTGCGACCGGGTGCACGCCTTTCGGCAGTTGGCGGTTGCACCTTGAACAGGATCTTGGTTAAGGTCGCGAACTCTTCGAGTGTCTGCAACTGCCTGAGCAGGCGCCGTTGTTGATAACGCAAGCGGGTGGCCCAGTGGCCATCGGTGACTATAAGAAGTAGGCAACCCTCGCGCCAGGACGCTACATGACAGTGTTCGCGGGCCGCGGGTTGCAGCTGGCTTTCCAGTAAGTGCTGCAGGCGATCGATGCGTTGCGCCTGGTTGAACAGCGCTTTCAAGGGCTTCGCTTCGCGCATTAGCGCGGCGGGTGCTTTAGCCGGCAAAGGACGAAACGCCATGGCAGGACGCCTGAGATTGTGGAGTCGCCATGGTAGCAGAATCTCTGCTGCCGACTTGGGCTCCACCGCAAAGGGGAAGCCATGCACATTATTCTACTCAATCGGAGTCACGGCGCCGCACGTTCTCTGAGCCTGGATTTACGTTGGCTGCTGGTGGCGCTGCTCATGCTGATAGCGGCGGCGCTTGGCAGTGGCGTCGCGGTAGGGGCGTGGGTCGTGCCGCAAGTGGAAAACGTGCCAGGCAGTGCGCAGTTGACCGAGGCACTGAATCAGCAGCGTGCAGAAGTGGGCGCGGTGCGGGTCGATGCACAGCGTCAACTGGATGCATTCGCCGCCCATGTTGCCGAGTTGCAGGCCCGCTTGACCCGCCTGGATGCACTGGGCGAACGCCTGACCGAGCTGGCCGATCTGGATGCCAGTGAATTCGATTTTTCCTTGAGCGTGGGTCAGGGCGGTCCCGAAGAGCTGTTCGGTGGCTCGGCCTATGCCCCGCCATCATTCATCAGCACCCTCGATGACCTGGCCCTGCGCCTGGACAGTCGCGAGCAGCAACTCGAGGTGCTGGAGCAACTGCTCGCCGACCGCCAGCTCAATGAGGCCGAATACCTCGCCGGGCGTCCGGTCTTGCAAGGCTATATCTCCTCACCATTCGGCCGGCGTACCGACCCCCTGAACGGGCGGTTGAGCGTGCATAAGGGCGTGGACTTCGCCGCCAAGGCCGGCAGCAATGTGGTCGCGGTGGCCGCCGGCGTGGTGACCGCCTCAAGCCGACGTTCCGGTTATGGCAATACCGTGGAAATCAGCCATGCCGATGGCTACGTCACCCTGTACGCGCACAACCAGAGCAATCTGGTGCAGGTTGGCGATCTGGTGCAGCGCGGTCAGGTTATCGCCAAGGTTGGCAGCACCGGCCGCTCTACCGGTTCCCATGTGCATTTCGAAGTCAGTCAAAATGGCCGGGTGGTCAATCCCACCAGCTATATCGCTCGAGTCAGCGACGTCGAATAGCCGGCCGTTGCACAATCACTGCGGGCTTCGCGCCCTCTGCGATTGCAGCCGAAAAACGCTCAGGTACAACTCGTACACGGCGCTTCTGATTCGCTTGGCTGACCCGGCGGACCAGCCTTCGGTTGTTGCTCGCTTCGCTGCGTTTTGGTTGACTTCGCCTTGCCTGGCCGTCGCTCGCTACATTTTTAAACGGCCTGATAACGCCGCTTTATTCATCGCCGTTTCCGGGTAGAATGCCCCCTTCGCACGCAGCCATGAAGGCTGCATGGGCGACTCATGGGGCCGCCCTCCATCCATACGCGTGGAAGACCCTGCCGATATGTTTGCGCCTTTGTTGAAAAAACTCTTTGGAAGCAAGAACGAGCGTGAAGTCAAACGCATGCTCAAGACGGTTCAGATCGTCAATGCCTTCGAGGAGCAGATGCTTGCGCTCTCGGATGAGCAACTGCGCGCCAAGACCATTGAGTTCAAAGCTCGTCTGGCCAAAGGTGAAACCCTCGACCAGTTGCTGCCGGAAGCCTTCGCGGTAGCCCGGGAAGCGGGCAAGCGCGTCATGGGCATGCGCCACTTCGATGTACAGTTGATCGGTGGCATGACCTTGCATGAAGGCAAGATTGCCGAGATGCGTACCGGCGAGGGCAAGACCCTGGTGGCGACCCTGGCGGTCTACCTCAACTCGCTGGAAGGCAAAGGCGTGCATGTGGTCACGGTCAACGACTACCTGGCTCGTCGCGATGCCAACTGGATGCGTCCGCTGTATGAATTTCTCGGCATGTCGGTAGGCATCGTCACCCCGTTCATGCCGCCGGAAGAAAAGCGCGCCGCCTATGCTGCCGATATCACCTATGGCACCAACAACGAGTTCGGTTTCGATTACCTGCGCGACAACATGGCCTTCAGCCTGGAGGACAAATTCCAGCGCGAGCTGAATTTTGCCGTGATCGACGAAGTCGACTCGATCCTCATCGACGAGGCGCGTACCCCGTTGATCATCTCCGGCCAGGCCGAAGACAGCTCCAAGCTCTATATCGAAATCAACAAGCTGATCCCGACCCTCAAGCTGCACATCGAGGAAGAGGAAGGCGTGGTCACTCAGGAAGGCCATTACAAGGTCGACGAGAAGACCCGTCAGGTCGAGCTGAACGAGGCCGGCCACCAGTTCGTCGAGGAAATGCTTACCGAGGCTGGCTTGCTGGCCGAGGGCGAGAGCCTCTATTCGGCGCATAACCTGGGCCTGCTGACCCACGTCTATTCCGGCTTGCGGGCGCACAAGCTGTTCAACCGCAACGTCGAATACATTGTGCAGAACGATCAGGTGTTGCTGATCGACGAGCATACCGGCCGCACCATGCCGGGCCGCCGCCTGTCCGAGGGCCTGCACCAGGCCATCGAGGCCAAGGAAGGCTTGCCGATCCAGGCCGAGAGCCAGACCCTGGCCTCGACCACCTTCCAGAACTACTTCCGCCTGTACAACAAACTGTCCGGCATGACCGGTACCGCCGACACCGAAGCCTTCGAGTTCCATCAGATCTACGGCCTGGCGGTGATCGTGATCCCGACCAACCGGCCGATGGCGCGCAAGGACTTCAACGACCTGGTCTATCTGACCCAGGAAGAGAAGTACGCGGCCATCATCACCGATATCAAGGAATGCCAGGCCCTGGGGCGGCCGATTCTGGTCGGTACGGCGACCATCGACAGTTCCGAATATGTCTCGCGCCTGCTGACCAAGGAAGGCATCGAGCACAAGGTGCTCAACGCCAAGTTCCATGAAAAAGAGGCCGAGATCATCGCCCAGGCCGGGCGTCCTGGCGCGCTGACCATCGCCACCAACATGGCCGGTCGTGGTACCGACATCGTCCTGGGCGGTAACTGGGAGGTCGAAGTGGCCGCCCTGGAAAATCCCACGGACGAGCAGATTGCGCAGATCAAGGCCGACTGGCAGAAGCGTCATCAGCAGGTGATCGAATCCGGCGGCCTGCATGTGGTCGCTTCCGAACGTCACGAGTCGCGGCGTATCGACAACCAGCTGCGCGGCCGCTCCGGTCGTCAGGGCGACCCGGGCTCCAGCCGCTTCTACCTGTCGCTGGAAGACAACCTGATGCGCATCTTCGCCTCGGATCGGGTGAAGAATTTCATGAAAGCCCTGGGCATGCAGCCCGGCGAAGCGATCGAGCATCGGATGGTCAGCAACGCCATCGAGAAGGCGCAGCGCAAGGTCGAGGGACGCAACTTCGACATGCGCAAGCAGCTGCTGGAATTCGATGACGTATCCAACGAGCAGCGCAAAGTGATTTATCACATGCGCAACACCCTGCTGGCTGCCGATGACATTGGCGAAACCATCGCCGAGTTCCGCAAGGAAGTGCTGGAAGGCATCATCAACGAACATATCGCGCCGCAGTCGTTGCCCGAGCAATGGGATATCGCCGGCCTGGAAGAGGCGCTGTACGCCGGCTTCAACCTCCGCCTGGCGATCCAGCAGTGGCTCGACGACGACCACAAGCTCTACGAAGAAACCCTGCGCGAGCGGATTCTGCAAGAGCTGGTCGCGGCCTACAACGAGAAGGAAGAGCTGGCCAGCGCCGAGGCGCTGCGCACCTTCGAGAAACAGATTTTGCTGCGCGTGCTCGACGATTTGTGGAAAGACCACCTGTCGACCATGGATCACCTGCGTCATGGCATTCACCTGCGCGGTTATGCGCAGAAGAACCCGAAACAGGAGTACAAGCGCGAGTCGTTCGCCCTGTTCCAGGAGCTGCTCAACTCGATCAAGCGCGACACCATCCGGGTCCTGTCCCATGTGCAGGTGCGTCGCGAAGACCCGGTCGAGGAAGAGGCACGTCTGCGCCGCGAAGCCGAGGCGCTGGCCGAACGCATGCAGTTCCAGCACGCCGAAGCATCGGCCCTGGTGCAGCCCGAAGCCGTGGCGGAAGACAGTGATGTGGCGGTTGCGCCGCCGCCAGTGCGTACCGAACCGAAGATCGGCCGCAACGAACCTTGCCCTTGCGGTTCCGGCAAGAAGTACAAGCATTGCCACGGCCAGGTCAACTAACCTCGGGCTGACGCAACAAAGCAGAAAGGGTACGGGCTTTGGTTATGCCTGAGTCCGCCCGACAACGCCGCGAACGGCCTGGCCGCTCGCGGCGTTTTACCATCGAATTCGCTCGTGCCCCGCGGCGCGACACTTAAATCCCTCAAGGAGCACACCCTATGGCTGTTGGTCTTGGCCCGCTGTCTACCCTGCACCCGGTCCCAGGTTTCGAACTGGGCATCGCTTCGGCTGGCATCAAGCGCCCCGGGCGCAAGGATGTAGTAGTCATGCGTTGCGCCGAAGGCTCCAGTGTGGCCGGGGTGTTCACCCTCAATGCCTTCTGCGCCGCGCCGGTGATCCTGGCCAAGAAGCGCGTGACCGGCCGTGTGCGCTACCTGCTGACCAATACCGGCAATGCCAACGCCGGCACCGGCGAACCCGGCCTGCAGAATGCCGTGCGCACCTGCGCCAGCCTGGCGCAACTGGCCGGTGTCGATGAGAGTACGGTGCTGCCGTTCTCGACCGGTGTGATCGGCGAGCCCTTGCCAGTGGAGAAGATCGAGGCTGCCTTGCAGGCGGCCCTGGATGACCTGGCCGCGGATCATTGGGCCGAAGCGGCCACCGGCATCATGACCACCGACACCCTGCCCAAGGGCGCCAGCCGCCAGTTCGTGCATGACGGCGTGACCGTCACCGTCACCGGCATCAGCAAGGGGGCCGGGATGATCAGACCGAACATGGCGACCATGCTCGGTTACATCGCGACCGACGCCAAGGTCAGCCAGGGGGTATTGCAGGATTTGCTGCGTGACGCGGCGAACAAGTCGTTCAACCGCATCACCATCGACGGCGACACCTCGACCAACGATTGCTGCATGCTGATCGCCACTGGCCAGGCCGCCCTGCCGGAGATCACCCAGGCCAGCGGCGCATTGTTTGCCGCGCTCAAGCAGGCGGTGTTCGAGGTGTGCATGGAGGTGGCCCAGGCCATCGTGCGTGACGGCGAAGGCGCGACCAAGTTCGTCACCGTGCAGGTCAACGGCGGGGCGACTTACCAGGAGTGCCTGGACGTCGGTTATGCCGTGGCCCACTCGCCGCTGATCAAGACCGCGCTGTTCGCCTCCGATCCGAACTGGGGACGCATCCTCGCCGCCGTGGGTTATGCCGGTGTCGCGCAACTGGATGTCAGCCTGATCGACGTGTTCCTCGGTGACGTGTGCATTGCCAGCCGTGGTTGCCGTGCGGCCAGCTACACCGAAGAGAAGGGTGCGGCGGTGATGGCCAAAGAGGAAATCACCATCCGCATCGAACTGGGGCGTGGTACTTGCAGCGAGACGATCTGGACCACCGATCTGTCCCATGAGTATGTGAAGATCAACGCCGAATACCGCACCTGAGGGCAGCCCGCAACTGTTAGGGCGTACCGGGTATTCCCGTTGTTCATGGGGGCATGAACAACGGGAATTTGCTATTGGGCGGCGCGGCGTCTTAATGTCGAGCGACCCTTCAGCAACCGCATCACGCACGGAGTGCCCCATGTCCCTGGTTCTGCTTATCGGCAACAAAACCTACTCGTCCTGGTCACTGCGCGCCGCCCTGGCCATGGAGCTGGCCGAGGCGTCGTATAGCGAAGTGCTGATCCCGCTCGATCGTCCGGATACCCGCGCGCGCATCCTCGAACACTCGCCGACCGGCAAGGTGCCGTTGTTGCAGACCGAGGAGGGGCCGGTGTGGGATTCCCTGGCGATTGGCGAATACCTCGCCGAAAGCTTTCCCGAGGCCTATCTGTGGCCACGCGGCGAATACGCCCGCGCGGTGGCACGCAGTGTCTGCGCCGAGATGCACAGCGGTTTTGCCGCGCTGCGCACGCATCTGCCGATGGACCTCAAGCGCGACCAGGCACTGGACCAGATGCCGGCTGATGCCGAGGCCGATATCCGCCGCATCTGTGCGCTCTGGGCCGAGTGTCGCAGCAAGTTCGGCGAGGGTGGCCCCTTCCTGTTTGGTCACGCCAGCTTGGCGGATGCCTTCTTCGCCCCTGTCGCGGCCCGGCTGCGCAGTTATCGGGTGGCGTTGCCCGAGGTGGCGGCGGCTTATGTGGCTACGGTCTATCAATGGCCGGCATTTCAGCGCTGGTATCAGGCGGCTCAGGAGGAACAACTGGGGTGAAACGCATTCATGTAGCCGCCGCGGTCATCCGCGGGGCGGATGGCCGCATCCTGATTGCCAGGCGCGCGGACGACCAGCACCAGGGCGGCCTGTGGGAGTTCCCGGGCGGCAAGGTGGAGCCTGGTGAGGCGGTGCAGACGGCCCTGGCGCGCGAGCTGGAGGAGGAGTTGGGCATTCGTCCGAGTGTCGCCCGGCCATTGATTCAGGTGCACCACGATTACCCGGACAAGCAGGTGTTGCTGGATGTCTGGGAGGTGTCGGCCTTCGTCGGCGAGCCGCATGGCGCCGAAGGCCAGCCGCTGGCCTGGGTCAGTGCGCGGCAGTTGCCCGAGTATCAGTTTCCAGCGGCCAATCAGCCGATCGTGGCTGCCGCCCGTTTGCCCGACCGCTACCTGATCACGCCAGAGGGGCCGACTGCGCAGGCGTTGGTGCAGGGGGTGCGTGCGGCCTTGGCGGACGGTATTCGGCTGATTCAACTGCGGGCGCCGGGTATGTTCGATGCCCAGTACCGTGACCTGGCGCTGGATATCCAGGGACTCTGCGCGGGCAAGGCACAGCTGATGCTCAAGGGGCCGCTGGAGTGGCTGGGGGATTTCCCGGCTGCGGGCTGGCACCTGACTGCCGAGCAACTCGGCCGCTATGCCGAGCAGGGCCGACCCTTTGCCCGGAACCGCTGGTTGGCGGCCTCCTGTCATTCGGCGCACGAGCTGGCGCTGGCCGCGCAGATGGGCGTGGATTTCGTCACCCTGTCGCCGCTGCAAGCCACCCAGACCCATCCCGATGCAACGGCGCTGGGTTGGGACCTGGCGGGCCAATTGCTGCGCAGTTTCAATCAGCCGGCCTACCTGCTTGGTGGGGTCGGCCAGCAGCACCTGGAGCAAGCTTGGCGAGCGGGTGCCCAGGGCGTCGCCGGGATTCGCGCGTTCTGGCCAGAGCGGGCGGATCGAACGCACTGACGGGCTGACAGGCGCTGAAAAAAAACGCTCAGTCTGGCGTTGTGCCTGTATCTGCTCGAGTTGTGAGGCTGAGGGCCGACGCGAGGCTCGGCCGGTACAGCAGCAGGCGGTAGCAGCCCAGGCAGATCAGCCAGTCGAACAGCGCGGTCCACAGGTTGTGCGAGAAGAAGTGTGCGCCCTGCAGCATGCGTCCGACCGAGAAAGTGATGCCCAGGGCGAGCGCTATGGCGAGCGCTGATCTGGCCATGCGCGAGTGGCGGTCGCGCAGCACGAAGAACAGCGCAAACAGCGAGAAACCCGTGCCAGCGTGACCGCCGGGCCAGCAGCGCCCAGGCTGCTCGGTCGCTGTGCGGGTGCTGAGCAATGGCGTGTAAGTTTCCTCGCCACCGAACTCGCTGAGGCTCCAGGGGCAATGCACGCCGGTCAGATTCTTCAGCGGCTTCACATAGCTGGTCGACAGCCCCATCGCCAATACCAGGTAGCCCAGCGGTCGGCGCCATGCCCGCCAGCGGCCTAGCAACAGGCTCAGCACGAAACCGGCAATGGCCAGCACGCCGATGACGATCACCGCCTGCTTGGCACGATCATGCAGGAAGTCTTCGAGAAACCAGCTATGTCGACCAATAAAGCCGGCCTGCGGGTCGTAGGCCCAGTGGGCGATGGCGAAGTCCAGCGCGGTCGGGTCAGCCAGCAACAACAGCAGCATCAGGGCGAGGGGCAGGCCAAAGCCCAAGTGGAAGTTGAACGGCATCGATGTGGCTGGGTGGCGTTCAAAGTGCATGGGCGGGATCCTCGGCTTGTGGCTGCACTTGCGCCGGAGCGGCGGCGAGTCGTTCGCTGTCAGTCGCACCTGGCTGCTGCCAGTCGAGCAAATGGTGGCTGAAGTCGTAGCTGGCCCCCTGGTAGTAGGTGATGTTGCGCTTGACCAGCGGATCGCTGGCCGTGGCCCTCGATTCGTGGCTGGCGCCTAGGGCGTCATCGTGACGACGCATGCTCTTGCGTGGGCTGAGAATCGCCAGATCATGCCCGTCGAACAGGCCCAGGTGTTGGTAATTGCCAATCAGGGCGCGGCCTGGTGCGGCATCGGCGCGCAGTACATTGCGGCCAAAGAAGGTCGAGGTGTAGTCGACATTGAGCAGGCCCAGCAAGGTCGGAGCCAGGTCGATCTGGCTAGCCAGTCCGGCATGTTCGCCTGGCTCGATAAAACCCGGTGCGTAGATGAACAGCGGGATATGGTAGTTGGCTAGCGGCAGGTCTTCGGTACCGGCGCTGCCAGCGGTGTGGTCGGCGACGAAGACGAACAGGGTGTTGGCAAACCAGGGTTTTTGCCGCGCCTGCTCAAGGAACTGGCCGATGGCATGGTCGGTGTACTTGACCGCGCCTTCGCGGCCATCGCCCGATGGGATATCGATACGTCCGCTCGGGTAAGTGTAGGGCCGGTGGTTGGAGGTGGTCATCAGCTGCAGATAGAACGGCTTGCCGGCGGCATGGTCGGCGTCGGCCAGTTTCAAGGTTTGGCTGTAGAGGTCTTCATCGGACATGCCCCAGGCATTCTTGAAGTGGATGTCCTGCTCGGCAACGCTGCTCTGATCGACCACGCGGTAGCCGTTGCCGCTGAAAAACGCGTTCATGTTGTCGAAATAACCGCGTCCGCCATAAACGAAAGCGCTGTCATAACCGAGTGCCTGGAACTGTTGGCCGAGGCTGGCGAAGCCGCTCTCGCGGCCAATCCGTTTGACGATGGAGCGCCCTGGCGTCGGTGGAATTGACAGGCTGATGGCTTCCAGGCCGCGGTCGGTACGGGTTCCGCTGGCATAGAACTGGCTGAAAAACAGGCTCTGCTGCCGCAGGCTATCGAGGTTCGGGGTGAGATCGCGCGAGTCGCCGAAGCTGCCCAGGTACTTGGCGCTGAGGCTCTCAATGGTCACCAGCACCACATTGCGGCGCTGCACCTGGCCGGGGTTGTCGATCACCCGGCGAATATCCAGAGGGTCGCTGCCGATAAAGCGTGCATTGGGCTCGCCAAGCTCGGCGCGCAACTGCTTGCCGATTTCGTTCTGCTCGAGGGCGGCATAGAACTGCGGGTAATCCAGCTCATTGTTGCGAAAGGCGGCAAAAAATTGGTAAGGCCCGTTGCTTGCCAGTTCGCGCTGGTAAGCATTGCCATCTGAGCCGCGGGGGAAGTCCTGGTCGAGCAGCAGGCTGCTGACGCAGGCCGTCAGGACAAACCCGGCCGCCACCCATGTGCTATCCCGCCAGCTCAACAGCGGTGCGTTCAGGGCGGCGCTCGTGGCCTTGCGCAAGAGCACGGCAGCAACCACCGCAATGACGGCAAGAGCCGCCAGCAGCGGGTAGATCGGATAAGACTCGAGGATGTTGTTGATTACCTCGTCGGAGTACACCAGGTAGTCCACGGCGATAAAGTTGAAGCGCACGCCGAACTCGTCCCAGAACAGCCATTCCGCCACTGCGGTAAACAGCATGGCAAACAGGCTGACGGCTACTACGGCATGGAGCATGCCGCGGTGCCAGCGCTGCTGCCAGATGCGCCGGGGGCAAAGCAGCAGGTAAAAGGCCAGCGGCAGTGCTGCGTAACACACAAAGCCCAGGTCATAGCCCAGGCCGGTGGCGTATAACCGGGCGAGTTGGCTCAGGCCGAGAGCCGCATCGCCTAGGTGACCGAGCAGCAAGGCACTGCGGGTCAGGGTAAAAAGCGTCAGCCAGGCCATTAGAATCAGGGCAAGGTAACGCAGTTGAGCAAACTTCAAGGCTGGCATCGTATGATCCTGCAGCGGAAAGATGCTGTGCACTCTGCTCATCTGGATGTGAGGCGAATGTAGAAACTGCGTGAAAAAAACGTCAACTCGTTTCGACGCGCTCGAGGATTGAACGGACATGCGCATTCTTGTGGTGGAAGACAACCGGGATATTCTGGCCAATATTCTCGATTACCTGACCCTGAAGGGTTACAGCGTCGACTGCGCGCAGGATGGCCTGAGTGGGCTGCACCTGGCGGCCTCCGAGCATTACGACCTGATCGTGCTGGATATCATGCTGCCGGGCATCGACGGCTATCAGTTGTGCAAGCGCCTGCGCGAGGATGCCCGGCGCGATACGCCAATCATCATGTTGACCGCGCGCGATGCCCTCGACGACCGCTTGAAGGGCTTGAATGCCGGGGCCGACGATTACCTGCTCAAGCCGTTCGCCCTGTCCGAACTGGTGGCGCGCATCGAAGCCATCCTGCGCCGCAGCCAGGGCAGTCGCACGCGCCAACTGCAAGTCGGCGAGCTGCTCTATGACCTCGATACCCTGCAGGTCAGTCGCGCCGGCCAGCCGCTGAAGCTCAACCCCCTGGGCTTGAAACTGCTCGCGGTGTTGATGCAGCGCAGTCCGGCAGTGGTACGCCGCGAGGCCCTCGAGGAGGCGCTGTGGGGCGACGATTGTCCGGACAGCGACAGCCTGCGCAGCCATGTCCATCAACTGCGCCAGGTGCTCGACAAGCCCTTTGCCACACCGCTGCTGCACACTGTTCACGGTATTGGTTATCGCCTGGCGGAGTCCGCCGATGGTGTCTAAACAGCCGTTGCTGAGGCGCATCGTGATCGCCTTCGTGCTGATGACCCTGGTGGTCAGCGGGGTGTTCTCGTTGAGCATCGTGGCGATCGTGCACTTCGTCGAAGAACACCTGGTGTCCCAGGAGCTCGATCGTGAACTGAGCAGCGTTATCGCTGAAGATCTGCGCCGCGGCGAGCGGCCCCGATTGGACTCCAGTACGCGTTTTTTTGCTTCACATCTGCCCGAATATCAGGCGCCCCAGCAGTTCGCTGAAGTCGCCGACGGATTTTCCGAGGTGGTCGAGGGCGACCAGGCTTTTTATTTGTTCAAGCGCAGCGACAACGCCCAGTCCTTCATGCTGGTGCAGGAGCAGCATGAGTTCGAAGCGCGCGAGCAGGTGCTGTTCAATGTGGTGCTGGCCGGTTTTCTGCTCAGCGTACTGGCGGCCTGGGGCCTCGGCTGGTGGGTGGCGCGACGGGTGATGGCGCCGGTGATCCGTCTGGCCAATCAGGTGCGCCATCGCGATCAGTTGCACGCCCTGGCGCCGGCTCTGGCCCCGGAGTATCCGGACGATGAGGTCGGTCATCTGGCAGCGGCCTTCGACAGTACCCTCGGCCAGTTGCGCCATTCCCTGGAGCGCGAGCGGCTGTTCACCAGCGACGTCAGCCATGAACTGCGGACGCCCTTGATGATTATCGCCAGCTCCTGCGAGTTGCTCGCGGAGGCGCCCAATCTGGATGCGCGCCAGCGTGAACAGGTACAGCGCATCGGCCGCGCGACCGAGGAAATGCGTGACCTGGTGCAGACCTTTCTGATCCTCGCGCGGGCCAACCAGCAGGAGTCGAGCCAGGGTGGCAGTGCAACCCTGGTCGCGGTCGCGGATGAACAAAGCAAGCGCTGGGCGCCATTGATGCGCGAGAAAGGTCTGCAGTTCCAATTGATCGAGCAGGGCAAGGACGAGGCCCAGTACAACCTGACGTTCCTGCGCACGGTGATCTCCAATCTGTTGCGCAATGCCTTGCACTACACCGAGCAGGGCACGGTGCGGCTGATCCTGGAAAACGGCAGCTTTCGCGTGGAAGACAGCGGCGTCGGTATCCCCCAGGATCAGCAAGAGCAGATGTTCCAGCCCTTCGTGCGCGGCGCCCAGGCGCGTGGTGAAGGCTTGGGGCTGGGCTTGTCTCTGGTCAAACGGATCTGCATGCACCAGGGCTGGACGGTGCAGGTGCATGATCTACCGCCGCAGGGCAGTGTGTTCGAGGTCAGTCTGCACCGCTGATGGCGTCGCCGCCTGGCGTGCTGCGTACTTCACGTTTTTTTCACATCCTTTTGACGGGGGCTTGATGCTCCGCTGGTTAATTTGGCAGCCATGGATTCCTCACGGGAGCAGGTTGTCATGTCTAGCGCCAAACCGATCGAATTGGACTTCTCGCACAAATACGACCGCGAGCACGCCCGTCAGTATCTGCAAAAGCATCAGGATGGCCTGGCGCGCCGGTTGTCCCACTGGCGCGACGAACAATTGGCCCGGTATGCCTTGAAGTTGGCGGGCGAGCCTGATCTGCTGCTCGACCTGCCGTGCGGTGCCGGGCGCTTCTGGCCGCTGCTGGCCGAGCAGCCGAACCGGGTGATCCTCGCGGCCGACAATTCGGCGGACATGCTGGCGATTGCCATGGCCGGGCAACCGGCAGAGGTGGTGGCCAGGGTAAAACCCTTTCAGACCTCGGCCTTCGCCATCGAGCTAGGCGATAACGCGGTCGACAGTATTTTCTGCATGCGCCTGCTGCATCACATCGCCGACCCCGAGCATCGCCTGGCCATGTTGCGCGAGTTGCACCGGGTGACCCGCGATACCCTGATCGTCTCGCTGTGGGTCGACGGCAACTACAAGGCCTGGAAACGTCGAAGTCTGGAAGCGCGGCGTGCCGCCGAGGGGCGGGCAGGCGACAATCAGAACCGTTTCGTCATCGCCAGGTCGACCATTGAGGCGGAGTTCAAACAGGTCGGTTTCGACATCCTCGGCCATCAGGATTTCCTCCCTGGCTACGCCATGTGGCGGGTCTACGTACTGCGCAAGGGCAACTGAGATGAGTAGCCTGATTGCGTTGGCGCCGACCGAGCAGGTGCCCAGCACCTTCGAGCGTTGGTGGCAGACCCGGGGTGAGTGGGTCGAGGCGCCCAATCAGCGCCGTGGTGGCGAGAGCGGTGTGCAGCGCCTGCATAACCAAGGCGGGCGCTGGTTGTACCTCAAGCGCCAGACCGGGCACTTGCATCGTTCCTGGATGTACCCCTTGGGCAGGCCCACGGTATTGCGTGAGTTGCAGGCGTTGCAGGCACTGGAACGGCTCGGCATCCGCGTGCCGAAGGTGGTGTATGGCGCGGCGCGCAAACAGGCCGGCCAGTGGCGTGCGCTGTTGGTGACCGAAGCCCTGGAGGGCTTCATCAGCCTGGATCAGTGGTACGCCGGCCAAGCGCCGCAGTGCTTCGACAGCCAACTCAATCGCTGCATGTTGCAGCAACTGGCCGCGACGCTCAGTCGTTTGCACCGGGCCGGCTGGCAGCATGGCTGCTTGTATCCCAAGCACATCTTTATCAAGGCTCACGCCGCAGGAGAGGGCGTTGGGGTCGAAGTGGCGTTGCTCGATCTGGAGAAAAGCCGGCGCCGGCTGTTCGCTCGCGCGGCTTCGCGGCGTGACATGGGGCAGCTGTTTCGCCACCGTGGCGGCATGCCGCTGGCAGACTGGCAAATCTTGCTCGAGGCCTACCAGCGCCCGGCTGCTCCTCGTGAAGCCTGAAGCCGCTGTCACAGTGCTCGATGGCAGCACGCTGAAGGGCCAATCCGGCTGGCGGCGCATTGTGCATGCCTTCGGTTATTCCCGCGCGGGGCTGCTGGCCGCATTCCGGGGCGAGGCAGCCTTCCGCCAGTTGTTGCTGCTCAATGCCGTACTGTTGCCTCTGGCGTTCTATCTGGATATTGGCAAGGCCGAGCGTGCGCTGCTGATCGGCGTATGCCTGCTGGCGCTGATCGTCGAACTGCTCAACTCTGCGATCGAGGCCACGGTGGACCGCATCTCTCTGGAGCTGCACCCGCTGTCGAAACAGGCCAAGGATCTGGGCAGCGCCGCGCAATTGGTCACCATGTGCCTGATCGCCGTAGTCTGGGCGGTGATACTGCTGTAACCAGCTCGGCCTTTGACGCCAGGTGAGCGGCTGCGGCCTAATGGGCGCTGGTTACCTTCATCGATGCCCGCCGAGCTGCTCATGTCCGTGTCTGCCCGTTCCCCTTCCAACATGCGTCCCAGCACCCTGCATCTGCCCCAGGGCGACTGGCCGACGGTGCTCGACTGCCTGTGTGCGCATTTTCCGGCGATCGGCCGCGAGGTATGGCTGCAGCGCATGGCGCGTGGGCGGGTGCTGGATGCCGAGGGCGCGCCGATCGGCCCGGCGCATGCGTATCGGGTCGGCCTGCGCGTGCATTACTTTCGCGAGGTGGTGGCGGAGACGCCGATTCCCTTCGTCGAGAGCGTGCTGTATGTCGACGAGCATCTGCTGGTGGCCGACAAGCCGCATTTCCTGCCGGTGATGCCGGCCGGCGAGTATGTCGAGCAGACGCTGCAGGCGCGCCTGGCCAAGCGCCTGGGCAATGCCGACCTGGTGCCGCTGCACCGCATCGACCGGCATACCGCCGGGCTGGTGCTGTTTTCCTGCAACCGCCAGAGTCGTGGGCTGTATCAGGCGCTGTTCCGTGAGCGGCAGATGGACAAGCGCTACGAGGCGCTGGCACCGGCCCTGTCGGGCCTGGATTTTCCCCTGCGCCGGGCCACGCGGCTGGGCGCCGGCGAGCCGTTTTTCCGCATGCAGGAAGTCGCCGGCATGGCCAATACCGAGACCCGCATCGAAGTGGCGCAGCGGCTGGGTGAGCACTGGCTCTACGGGCTCTATCCGGTGACGGGGAAAAAGCACCAGCTACGGGTGCACATGGCTGCCCTGGGCGCACCCATCCTCAACGATCCCTTCTACCCCGAGATCAGCGAAGGCCCCGACGCCCCTGACGACTACAGCCGGCCGCTCAAGCTACTGGCCCAGGGCCTGGCCTTCATCGATCCGCTGAGTGGCGAAGCGCGCCGCTTCGAGAGCCGGCTGAGCCTGACCTGATCCCGTCGATCCCAAGTGCCTGCATTGCTTTTTTGCGGGCATGGCCAATCGCGGGCATGGCCCGCTCCTACGAACCCCTGAGAACCGCTCGGGTTACGCCTGTGGTTTCGGCGCCGCCTGCCAGAGTACTTCAGCGCTGCGCTGGCGCTTGGCGATCAAGCGGGCGGCGACGAACAGCAGGTCGGAGAGGCGGTTGACATAGGCCAGGCCGACGCCGCGTAACGGTTCCTCGGCGTTCAGGTGCTGACAGCGGCGTTCGGCGCTGCGCGCCAGGCTGCGGCAGACGTGGGCCTGGGCAACCAGGCGAGTGCCGCCCGGCAGGATGAAGTTCTCCAGCGGACCGAGCTCCTCGTTCCAGCGGTCTATGGCCGCTTCCAGGCGTTCGACTTCGGCTTGTTGCAGGGCCTGGTACGCGGGCATGGCCAGTTCGCCGCCGAGGTCGAACAGGCGGTGCTGGCAGGGCGCGAGCACCTCGATGAACTCGCTCAGCCCTGGCCACAGGGCCGCCTGTTCGGCCAGTTCGGCCAGCAGCAGGCCGAGCTGGCTGTTGAGCGTGTCCACCTCGCCCATGGCCTCCACCCGTGGGTGATTCTTGGCCACCCGGCGGCCGTCGGCCAGCCCGGTTTCGCCGGCATCGCCGGTACGTGTGTAAATCTTCGACAGTCGATAACCCATGTTCAATGACCTGTGTGGGTGATGGCTGCAGCCAGGGGCAGGCGCAGGGTGAAGCAGGTGCCCTGGCCTTCCTTGGACTGCACTTCCATCTGCCCTTTGTGGTTGTTGGTGATGATGAAGTAGGAGACCGACAGGCCAAGCCCGGTACCTTGGCCGACTTCCTTGGTGGTGAAGAACGGCTCGAAGATGCGTTTGCGCACCAATTCAGGCATGCCAATGCCGTTATCTTCCACCTGAATCTCCGCCCAGGGCGGCGCCAGCCGGGTGCGCAAGATGATCTGTCCGGGCGTGCTGTTGTCTTCGCGCTGATGAATCGCCTGGGCGGCGTTTTTCAGCAGGTTGAGCAGCACCTGTTCCAGTTCGTTGGCGGTGCCGGGCACCGGGCCGAGCTTCGGGTCGAACTCGCGGCGGATGAGCAGGCTCTTGAAGTCGAAGCTTTCGGTCAGGTCGAAGTCGTTGCCGGCGATTTCCAGGGCCTGGTCGATCACCGCGGGCAGCATGCAGGGGGCCAGTTGGCGGTTGCTGCGGCGACTGAAGCTGAGCATGTGGCTGACGATTTTCGCCGCGCGCGTGCCGGCCTGCTGGATGTCATCGAGCAGGCGCGGAATTTCCCGCGCCTGCAGGTAACGGTCGATGCTCGGCAGGCTGATGCCGATGAGCGCGGCCTGCTCGCGGTTCTTCTCCAGTTCCGGCGACAGGCGCCGGCGAATGTTCTGCACGTTATGCAAGATGGCGCCGAGCGGGTTGTTGATCTCGTGGGCCATGCCGGCAGCCAGGCCGCCGACCGAGAGCATCTTCTCCGACTGCACCATCATCTCTTCCATGTTCAGGCGCTGGGTGATGTCGTCGATGCGGATCACCACGCCACGGCCACTGCCGCCCGTCAGCGGGTAAAAGGTCAGGGCGTAGTGATGGGGGTCTTCGTCTTTGCTCCAGGTCACTCGCTCGATCTTCTCCACCTTGTGTTGCTCGACGGTGCGCTTGAGTATCGGCAGAAAGGGCTTCAGCGGCGGGAAGGCGAGGAACACCGGCTGGTTCAGCGCCTCCGTCAGGCGCGTGCCGGAGAGGGCGCTGGCCTCCTGATTCCACTGGGTGACGTAGAGCTGTTCGTCGAGGGCGATCAGGGCCGAGGGCATCGAGTCGATGATGCTGTTGAGGTAATTCTGGAAGCCGGTGAGCTTCTTCTCGATCTTGCTGCGTACCTGCACCTCCAGTTCCAGCTTGCGGTTGGAGTGGCGGGTTTCTTCGGCCAGGTTATGCGCCTGATCGAATGCCGCCTGGGCGTCGTCGCGGGCGCGCTTGAGCTGCTGCTCGCGCGCCTCGATGCGCATCAGCATGGTATTGAAGGCGTCGGCCAGGCTGCCGATCTCGTCCTGATTGCCACGTCTGGCCCGCAGGGAATAGTTTTCCTCGCGGGTGACCTGGCGCGACAGTTCTTCCAGGCGGCGGATCGGCTTGGTCACCAGGCGGCGGATCTGCCGCGCCACCAGCAGCCAGAGCAGCACGCTGAACGCAAGAATCGCCAGGCTGGCGGTGAGGGTGCCGGTATAGAAGGCGCCGGGCAGTTCGCCGGAGGCGACCAGCAGCAGGTGGCCGGGGCGTGCGTCGGGCTGCGGCAGTTCGACCAGCAGGTTGGTGCGAAATTCGCTGTGGCGCCAGCTGTCCAGTTGCTCGACGCGCAGGGGCAAGTCGAGGAACTCCCCGCGTTGCAGTTGCGCCAGGCTCGCGCCATTGCTGTCGTAGATCACCGCGGCGCGCAGTGGCGGGTAGTCATCCAGGCGTTGCAGCAGGGCTTGGGCGGCGCTCGCCGAACTCAGCGCTTCCTGACCCAGGGTGGGGCTGGCGATCAGTTGACCGAGGGTGTGCAAGGCCTGCGGAGCGACGCTCTGCTGAGAAATCCAGTAGGCCGCGCTGATGAACGCCAGGTTGGCCATCAGCAACACGGCGGCCAGCAATACCAGGAGCGCGGCGAGCAGTTTGCGGCCGACTGGCAGATTTTCGAGGCGCTGGCGCAATGGCATGGGCGGGCGAGTCGCAGTGGCGAGGAAGTTCGAGCAGGGTAACGCGCGGCTTAATGGCTGGGCAATCCGTGTGCGTCAAGGTACTGCAGCAGGCGCTCATGCAGCGCCGTCAAGTGCGGCAAGACCAGGCGCTGGCGTTGCGCCGTGGCACAGGCATGGCCAAGCAGGTAGGCAATTTCGGTGCGCCGGCCCTGGGCGACATCCTGGTGCATCGATGAGTAGTTCGCCGCGGTAGCCAGGATCACCCGCTGCACGTCGACATGCAGATCCACCGCGGCGGCGGGCTGGCCACAGCTTTGCAGCAGTTGGCAGAGCTCGGCGCAGAGCGTGGAGACTTCGGCCGGGTGGCCGTTCAGGCCGCCGTTGCGGCAATCGTAGAGCACGGTCAGCGGATTGATCGCGCAGTTCAGCGCCAGCTTGCGCCATAGCCGGCTGAGAATATCCGGGCTCCACTGGTGGGGAATGCCGCTGCGCTCGAGCTCAGCCAGCCAGCGCGGCGGGTGGTCGTCGAGCGGGTCGCCGAGCCAGGTGTGGCCCTGGCCGGCGAATACCACGCGCCATTCTCCTTCAGGAGCGGCGCCATCGCGAAAGGCGCCTTCGGTGCTTGAGGCAAGAATGCAGCGCGCCTGGGGTACCCGGGCAGCCACGGCATCCTGGCTGCCGAGGCCATTTTGCAATAGAACCAGCTCGGCGCCTGGTGCTAGCCGCGGGGCGATACTGGCAATGGCGCTTTCGGCGTCGTAGGCCTTGCACGCCAGCAGCAGGCGTTGGATTGGCTGGGGATCGGCGGCGGTCTGCCCTGGCACAGGGTAGTGTCGGGCCTGTCCCTGTTCGACCAGGGTCAGGCCGCCCGCGTGTTGATAAGCCGCGAGGCGACCCGGGTTGCGCAGGATCAGCTGCACCGGCACGCCGGCCCGCGCCAGGCGTGCGGCCCAGAGGCAACCCAGGCTGCCGGCGCCGAGGACATGCCAGCTCGTTGCCGGCTTGCTAGGTTGCATGCGGCAGGCGCACGGCGGCGACCCGGCCAGTGGCGTAAGACTCCGCCAACAGCTTGCTCGCATGGGCGATCAGGCTCTCCGGGCCGATGGGCAAGGCTTTGCTGTCGAGGCCGACCAGGCAGATTCCGGCCTTGAGGCTGACGAAGCCTTCACTGGTCTTGAACGCCTTGAGGTTGAGCCCTTCGTGCAGGCGCTTGAAGCTGCTCGGCGAGCACTCGTGGAGGTCTTCGAGCAGGGTAATCAGGGCGAAATGGTTGTCATCCAGACGCACCAGCACGTCCAGCGGGCGCACCAGTTGCTGCAGACGGCGGGCGACGCCATGCAGCAGCTCGGTGTAGAACCCGTCGCCATGACGCTGGCGCAGTTCGCTGGCCTCCTGCAGGCCGATCAACAGGTAACACAGCGCGCCACCGCGCGACTCGATCTGGCGCAGGCTGTCGAGCAGCTTCTGCCGCAGGTAGCGTGCGTTGCCCAGGCCGGTAAGCGTATCGACCAGATTGCGCTGTTCCATGCTGGCGATGTTTTCCGTCAGCAGACGGTTTTCCTGCAGCAGGCGTTGCAGGGTGTTGCACAGGCGGTCGGCGGCATAGACCCGCGGCACCAGTTGCTCATTCATCTGCGCCTTGTTGATGAAGTCGTCGACCCCACGGTCGAAGGCTTCGCCCAGCACGTTTTCACCTTCCTTGCCGGTCAGCAGCATGACGTAGGTGTAGTGATCGGCCATCTCATCCAGCTGCCGAACCCGCCCGGTCAGTTCCAGGCCATCCATTTCCGGCATCAACCAGTCCGCCAGGAGCACGCTGGCCGGGCGCTGTTCGAGCAGCTTGATGGCTTGCGCGGCGCTGTTGGCGAAGCGTATATCCTGGTAGCCGACCTGGCTCAGGGCGCGACCGATCATGGCACTGGAGAACTTGGCGTCGTCCACCACCAGGATGCTGAGATGGGGGTTGGGCATGGGCAGGCTCGTAGGAGGAAGTCGCATGGGCCCGGTACATCGCCGGGCAGTCTTTGCCGCTATCGATATATAATGGCCGGGTTTTTCAACCGTCAACAAGTCACGCGTGGCCCGTCCGTGATCTGGGTCGCGCCGTCTATCTGGAGGAATACCATGCCCTCGTTCGACGTGGTGTCCGAACTGGACAAACACGAAGTCACCAATGCTGTCGACAACGCCCTCAAGGAACTTGAGCGTCGTTATGACCTGCGCGGTAAAGGCAGCTTCGAGCTCAAAGACCTGACCGTCAACCTGACGGCCGATGCGGATTTCCAGCTGGAGCAGATGGTCGAGATTCTCAAGCTCTGCCTGGTAAAGCGCAAGATCGATGTGCAGTGTCTGGAGTTCAAGGACGCCTACCCCTCGGGCAAGAGCGTCAAGCAGGAGATGACCCTGCGCGAAGGCATCGACAAGGAGTTGGCGAAGAAAATTGTCGCCCACATCAAGGACAGCAAGCTCAAGGTGCAGGCCGCCATCCAGGGCGAGCAGGTGCGCATTACCGGCAAGAAGCGCGATGACCTGCAGGAGGCGATCGCCGCCCTGCGCGCCAAGGACTTCGGCATGCCGCTGCAGTTCAACAACTTCCGCGATTGAAGCGGCAAGCCCGCCGGGCCCGGGTGGCGCGGCGGCAGTGATTGTAAAGCGACCGCCATGGCTTGCCATGGCGGTTGCGTTTTAAGCGTCGAAAAGGAGTGGCAAATGGAGATGAATGTCGAGCAACTGGTGAAAATGTCCGAGAGCTGGCTGCCGGTGGTGCTGCAATACAGCGGTCAGCTGACCCTGGCGGTCATCACCCTGCTGGTCGGTTGGTGGCTGATCAATACGCTGACCCATAAAGTCGGCGCTGTACTGGATCGCCGCAACGTCGACCGTGCGTTGCACAGCTTCATTGGCAGCCTGGCCAGCATCGTCCTCAAGGTGCTGCTGCTGGTCAGCGTGGCCTCGATGATCGGCGTGGAAACCACCTCCTTTATTGCGGTGATCGGTGCCGCCGGCCTGGCCATCGGCCTGGCCCTGCAAGGCAGTCTGGCGAACTTCGCCGGTGGCGTGCTGATCATGCTGTTCCGTCCGTTTCGCGCCGGCGACTGGATCGAAGGGCAGGGCGTAGCGGGCAGCGTCGACAGCATCCATATTTTTCACACGACCCTGAAAACCGCCGACAACAAGGTGGTGATAGTGCCTAACGGCAGCCTGTCCAACGGCAATATCACCAACTATTCGCGCGAAACCACGCGCCGCGTCGACATCAATCTGGGCATCGACTACTCCAGCGACATCAGGAAAGCCCGCGATGTGCTGCTGAAGATCGCCGAGGATCCGCGCATTCATCGCGACCCGGCTCCGGCGGTGTTCGTCACGGGGCTGGGGGATAGCGCGGTCAACCTGTCACTGCGGGTGTGGGTGGCGACGGCGGACTTCTGGCCGGTGACCTTCGAGTTCACCGAGCTGGCCAAGGAGCACCTGAGCGACGCCGGTATCGGTATTCCGTTCCCGCAGCGGGTGGTGCATCTGGTCCAGGCCAGTTGAGCTTGTGCAAGTAAACAGGTCACGCCTGTAAAACAGTCTCGCTGTGTGTGCAAATGAAAATGCCGCGTTCCCTTCCCTTCGACAGGAACGCGGCATTTTTCTGCGCTTGGGCCCACCCGGATTGCCCCGCGTGCTGCGGTTGGGTTCGGGCTGCAGGCCAGGCGATCAGTGAAGTTACATGCGCAGGCCGCCGTCCAGCTCGAGGATGCGACCGGTGTAGTAGTCGTTCTCGAGGATGTAGGCCACCGAATGGGCGATCTCGGCCGGTTTGCCCATGCGCCGCAGCGGGATGCCTGCGGTCATTTTCTCCAGCGCTTCGGGTTTCATGCTGGCGACCATCTCGGTTTCGATAAAGCCGGGAGCAACGCCGGCCACCCGAATGCCGTAACGCGCCAGTTCCTTGGCCCAGACCACGGTGTCGGCGGCCACGCCAGCCTTGGCCGCGGAATAGTTGGCTTGGCCCATGTTGCCGGCGCGGGAGATGGAGGAGATATTGACGATCGCGCCCTGGTTCTGCAGTTCGATCATCTTCGCCGCCACTTCGCGGGTGCAGAGGAAGACACCGGTCAGGTTGACGTCGATCACCGACTGCCACTGGGCCAGGCTCATCTTGCTCATTTCGCCGTCTTTGACCTTGATGGTCAGGCCGTCACGCAGGATGCCGGCGTTGTTGACCAGGCCATTGATCGCACCGAAATCTTCGGCGACCTGGGCGACCATGTGGGTCACCTGCTCTTCGTTGGCCACGTTGCACAGGTAGGCGCGTGCTTCCACGCCATAGGCCTTGCAGGCGGCCACGGTTTCGTCGAGTTTTTCCTGGTTGAGATCGACCAGCGCCAGTTTCACGCCTTTTCCCGCCAGGTATTCGCCCATGGCGCGGCCCAGACCCTGGCAGCCACCGGTGATGATGATAACTTTGTCTTGGAGTTGCATCGCGTATCCCCTCAAGGTGTGTCATGTAGCCCCGCTGGCGCGCTGTAACAGCTATTCTAGGGCGCCTGTCCGTTAGTGACGGATTCTTTGCAAGGAGTCATAAGGTGAGCGTGAAAGCCGCTAAGCATGCCCGAGAACTGCTGCTCAAGGAATACCGTGGGGTGCTCTCGACTCATTCGAAGGCCATGCCGGGCTTTCCTTTCGGATCAGTGGTGCCCTACTGCCTGGACGCTCAGGGTTGCCCGCTGATCCTGATCAGCCGTATCGCCCAGCACACCCATAACCTCAAGCAGGACGCCAAGTGCTCGCTGTTTGTCGGTGAGCGTGGCGCCGAGGATGTGCAGGCGGTCGGTCGTCTCACGCTACTCGCCGAAGCACGACAATTGTGTGACCAGGCCGCAATCGACGCGGCAGCCCGGCGTTATTACCGCTATTTTCCCGAATCGCAGGATTATCACCGCGCCCATGATTTCGATTTCTGGGTGCTGGCGCCGGTGCGCTGGCGCTACATCGGTGGTTTTGGCGCGATTCACTGGCTGGACCACGTGGCGCTGGCCAACCCGTTCGCTGCGGCAGCCGATGCTGCGGCAGCCGATGCTGTGGCAGTCGGGGCTGGTGAAAGCGAGCAGGGCATGCTGGAACACATGAACAGTGACCATGCCAGTGCCATCGGCCATTATGTCGCGCTGGCCGGTTTGCCGACCCAGGTGCCGGCCGCACTGGTGGGTATCGACAGCGAGGGTTTCCACCTGCGCATCGGCCAAGGCGTGTATTGGCTGGCCTTTGCCACACCCTGTAACACTCCCGCGGAGGTGCGCCAGGCCTTTGTTCAGCTGGCTCGGGCAGACGTCTGGCCGACCGGTGGCGCTGTTTCAGCTTGAATTAAGCGCAACATCCCATATTTCACTCTTACTGGAAGCCGTTCTTCCGCTAAGGAATCCTTGATGCGTGTTTTTCTGTTTTTGTTCTTGTTGTTCCCGATCATCGAACTGGCGCTGCTGATCCAGGTCGGCAGCGCCATTGGCGTGCTGCCGACGTTGTTGCTGGTCATAGGCACGGCGATCCTCGGCAGCATCCTGCTGCGCGTTGCCGGTGTCGCCACCGCCTGGCGCGCGCGAGAGAAACTGGCGCGCGGCGAGCTGCCGGAGCAGGAAATGCTCGAGGGTCTGCTGATTGCGGTTGGCGGCGGCTTGTTGCTGTTGCCGGGTTTCATCAGCGACATCTTCGGCGTGTTCTGCCTGATCCCCTTCACCCGCCGCCTGCTGGTCAATAAAATCCGCCTGCGTGCGGCCGAGCAAGCCATGCGCCAGCGGGCCTTTGCCGATGATCTGGCGGCGCGCTCGGGGCAGACGCGACCGGGTGCGGCCCAGCCGAATGTGCTGGAAGGTGAATTCAAGCGTCACGACTGATGGGTGCAAGCCTCGGCGGCACGGGTGGGCTGAGCAGTCCCCCTTGCGTGGCGGTCTTTGCTCGCCGGGCTGGCGTCAATCCGTCGATGCAGGTGTGCATCGACAGCAAAAAAAATCAGCGCTGACCCTTGAAATCCCCTTGTACGCCCTTATGTAGCGGTCACCGCAAGGTTTTCTGCCGGTTTCGGCAGAACAGACTTCCGCGTTGTACTTCGGTGCAGCGCAACCGGCCCCGCCGGACTTTGCTAACCCGCTGGTGTGAACACCGGCCGATGTAAACAACCTATTTGGGAGAGATCGACAATGAAGCTTCGTCCTCTGCATGACCGCGTCGTGATCCGTCGCAGCGAAGAAGAGACCAAAACCGCAGGCGGCATCGTGCTGCCGGGTTCCGCTGCCGAGAAGCCGAACCAGGGCGAAATCGTCGCTGTAGGCACCGGTCGCGTGCTGGACAACGGCGAAGTGCGCCCGCTGGCCGTCAAGGTCGGTGACAAAGTGGTGTTTGGCCCTTACTCCGGCAGCAATGCCATCAAGGTCGACGGCGAAGAGCTGTTGGTCATGAGCGAGAGCGAAATCCTGGCCGTTCTCGAAGCCTGATTGCCGTCTCCGCCACAGCGTATCGCATTCCACCAAAACGAATTTTGAGGAATATCCATCATGGCTGCTAAAGAAGTTAAGTTCGGCGACTCCGCCCGCAAGAAAATGCTCGCCGGTGTAAACGTCCTGGCTGACGCCGTTAAAGCGACCCTCGGCCCGAAAGGCCGTAACGTGATCATCGAGAAGAGCTTCGGCGCTCCGACCATCACCAAGGACGGCGTTTCCGTCGCCAAAGAAATCGAGCTGAAAGACCGCTTCGAAAACATGGGCGCCCAGCTGGTCAAGGACGTGGCTTCGCGCGCCAACGATGACGCCGGCGACGGCACCACCACCGCCACCGTACTGGCTCAGTCGATCGTCAACGAAGGCCTGAAAGCCGTCGCTGCCGGCATGAACCCGATGGACCTCAAGCGCGGCATCGACAAGGCGACCATCGCCATCGTTGCTCAGCTGAAAGCCCAATCCAAGCCGTGCGCCGACACCAAGGCGATCGCCCAGGTCGGTACCATCTCGGCCAACTCCGACACCTCCATCGGCGACATCATTGCTGAAGCCATGGAAAAAGTCGGTAAAGAAGGCGTGATCACCGTTGAAGAAGGCTCGGGCCTGGAAAACGAACTGTCGGTCGTAGAAGGCATGCAGTTCGACCGTGGCTACCTGTCGCCGTACTTCATCAACAAGCCGGACACCATGGTCGCCGAACTCGACGGCCCGCTGATCCTGCTGGTCGACAAGAAGATCTCCAACATCCGCGAAATGCTGCCAGTACTGGAAGCCGTCGCCAAAGCCGGCCGTCCGCTGCTGATCGTCGCCGAAGACGTCGAGGGCGAAGCTCTGGCCACTCTGGTGGTGAACAACATGCGCGGTATCGTCAAGGTCGCTGCCGTCAAGGCACCGGGCTTCGGCGATCGTCGCAAGGCCATGCTGCAGGACATCGCCATCCTCACCGGCGGTACCGTGATTTCCGAAGAAGTCGGCCTGAGCCTGGAAGGCGCTACTCTGGAGCACCTGGGTAACGCCAAGCGCGTCGTGCTGAGCAAGGAAAACACCACCATCATCGACGGTGCTGGCGTGCAAGCCGACATCCAGGCGCGTGTTGCCCAGATTCGCAAGCAGGTTGAAGACACCTCGTCCGACTACGACAAAGAGAAGCTGCAAGAGCGCCTGGCCAAACTGGCCGGCGGTGTTGCCGTGATCAAGGTCGGCGCCGGTTCCGAAGTGGAAATGAAAGAGAAGAAAGCCCGCGTTGAAGACGCCCTGCACGCCACCCGTGCAGCCGTTGAAGAAGGCGTGGTACCTGGCGGCGGTGTGGCCCTGGTCCGTGCCCTGCAGGCCATCAGCGAGCTGAAAGGCGAGAACGCCGATCAGGACGTCGGTATCGCTCTGCTGCGTCGCGCTGTCGAAGCGCCGCTGCGTCAGATCGTTGCTAACTGCGGCGACGAGCCGAGCGTAGTGGTCGACAAGGTCAAGCAAGGTTCGGGTAACTACGGTTACAACGCAGCCACCGGTGAGTACGGCGACATGATCGAAATGGGCATCCTCGATCCGGCCAAAGTGACTCGTTCGGCATTGCAGGCAGCTTCTTCGATTGCCAGCCTGATGATCACCACCGAAGCGATGATCGCCGAGATTGTCGACGACAAGCAATCCGGTGGCGGCATGCCGGATATGGGCGGCATGGGTGGTATGGGCGGCATGATGTAAGCCAGCCTGCTCCCCGGCAGTCCCTGAAAAACCCGCGCCTCGGCGCGGGTTTTTTATTGGGCGCAGATCAGCCCGGCCGACCTTTGTTGCCGAATTGACGGCATGCTTCCTGGTCGCGCGGCGAGTGAGCGGGCCGCGGCAGGGCAGGGTCGCTAGCGAAGGGGCGGCTGCTGGTCTGCGCCAGCCTGATTTTTTGTGGTGTGGAAATTGCGTTAGGTTTCACTCTTACTGCAACCGGCACACCAGCGGTTGCTGCGGCCAGGCAGCCAGGGGCGGCCGGGCTCTTTGCGCCTAAGCGCGGGAGTGGCCATGGGTTACCCAGCGAGCTGGTTTGTTACTGATGGTGACTGGCCAGGGCTGTTGGCCACATGCGGTCAGGTTGAGGTTTTCGGCTTACAGGCGGGTGAAATGGCAGTAGCGATGGCGTTCGAACAGTGGTGGCAACTGCAGGGTGAATGGGTCGAGGAGCCGAATCATCGGCGCGGTGGCGAGAGCGGTGTGCAGCGTCTGTACCAGGACGATGGCCAGGTGCTCTATGCCAAGCGCCAGGTCGGGCACTCCTATCGCAGCCTGCGTTATCCCTTCGGTCGGCCCACGGTGCTGCGTGAGCGTGATGCCTTGTTGAGCCTGCCGCTACTCGGGGTCAAGGCACCGTGCCTGCGCTATTGCGACGTGCAGTGCGATGCTGCCGGCCTCTGGCGTGGTTTGCTGGTGACCGAGGAGCTTAAAGGCTTTCAGCAGCTCGATCACTGGTATGCTGGGGGCGGTCGTGAGCGTTTCGGCGTCGCGGTCAACGAGCAATTGCTGGAGCAAGTGGCCAGCATGCTGGCGCGTTTCCACCGGGCGGGCTGGCAGCATGGTTGCCTCTATCAGAAGCATCTGTTCGTGCGAGTCGAGCAGGTGGGTGAGCGCATCGAGGTCGAAACGGCCCTGTTGGACCTGGAAAAAAGCCGACGGCGTTTCAGTCCACGCCGGGCCGCGCGTCACGACATGCTGCAACTTAAACGCCATTCGTCGTGGAGTGCTGGTGATTGGGATCGATTGGTCTACCTTTACCAGCAAGCGTTTGGCAGCGCTATCAAGGGGTTGCGGTTATGAAGTTAGAAATTGCTAGAGGTGTTTTCCTGGTTGCGGCGTTGGGCGTGGCCTCATTGGCCGCCGCCGCCTGGCATGAGCCGGGCCCGGTCATGCTGGGTAATGCCAGTGGCCCGGAGCACTGTCCACTGCCACGCAACGCCGATGCAGCGCTGCAACAGGTTGCTCCGGATAAGGATTTGCTGCTGTTCATGTTCGGCCTGTCACAGAGCTTGGCCGGGCAGAAATGAGCGAAGGGTCCATCTGACAAGCCTCGTTGCCGCCGTGCCAATGCCGCGCACTTGAGTCAAGTGCGCGGCATTTTCTTTTTCTGCTGACTTACCCGGGCTCAGCCCCTCAATCGGCTCGTCGTCATTCCTGTGGCATCCCGCGAAAAGCCAAGGCATCTCCCCCTATCACGCACTCGAGTGCTTCTGGCGCTGCCTGGTCAAGACTCGGTTACGGCTGTCGGCGTCGGAACGGGCTCTGCGTCCGGCTTGGCCAGCAGGCTGTAGACGCAGGGCAGGACGAACAGGGTGAACAGGGTGCCGACCGCCATGCCGGTGGCGATCACCAGGCCGATGTCGAAACGACTCACCGCGCCGGCGCCGCTGGCGAGGATCAGCGGAATCATGGCGAAGACCATGGCGGCGGTGGTCATCAGCACCGGCCGCAGGCGAATCGCCGCGGCTTCCTCGACCGCCGCGCGGCGCGACAAGCCGTGGCGACGGCGCAGCTGGTTGGCGAACTCGACGATCAGGATGCCGTGCTTGGTGATCAGGCCGATCAGGGTCACCAGGCCCACCTGGGTGTAGATGTTCATGCTGGAGAAGCCGAGGAACAGCGGGATCAGCGCGCCGCAGATCGACAGCGGCACCGTCACCAGGATCACCAGCGGATCGCGGAAGCTTTCGAACTGTGCTGCCAGCACCAGGAAAATCAGGGCCAGGGCCAGGCCGAAGGTGGCGTACAGGGCGCTGCCCTCCTGAATGAACTGGCGCGCCGCGCCGGCATAGTCGGCGGCGAAGCCGGCCGGAGCTTCCTCGGCCATGATCTGCTGCACGGTCTCGATCGCCTCGCCCATGCTGACGATGGGCACGCCCTGGATGATGGCCGAGTTGAGTTGCTGGAACTGGTTGAGCTGGGTCGGCCGCGCACGGTCGCTGAGGGTGATCAGGGTCGACAGCGGCAGCATCTCGCCGCTTTCGCTCTTCACCTGATAGTGGCCGAGCCAGCCCGGGTTGTCGCGGTAGGCGCGCTCGACCTGGGCGATCACCTTGTAGCTGCGCCCGTCGATGGTGAAGCGGTTGATCTCGCCCTCGCCGAGCAGGGTCGCCAGGGTCAGGCCGATATCCTCCATGGATACGCCCATCTGCGCCGCCTTGGCGCGGTCGATGTCGACCATCACCTCGGGCTTGTCGAAGGCCAGGTCGATGTCGAGGAAGGCGAACTTGCCGGAGGCCAGGGCGCGTTGCTTGACCCGTTCGGCGACCTGCAGCAGCGACGCATAATCGTTCGGCGTATTGATCACGAACTGGAACGGCAGGCCTTCGCCGGTGCCCGGCAGCGCGGGCAGATTGAAGCCGAAGATCTGCAGGCCGGCGATCTGGCTCAGGCGCGCCTGGACCTGCGGCAGGATCTCCATCTGGGTGCGCTCGCGCTCGTTCCAGGGCGTCAGCAGAAAACCGCCGATGCCCGATTGCACGCCATTGAAGCCGTTGATCTGGAACGAGGAGTAGTACTCGGGGAACTCCTTGAAGATCCCGACGAACTGGTCGGTATAGCGGTTCAGGTACTCGAGGTTGGTCGGCTGCGGTGCGTTGGCCATGAGGAAGACAATGCCCTGGTCTTCCTCGGGCGCCAGTTCGCTCTTGGTGAACATCAGCAGCAGCGGAATCAGGCACAGCACGATCAGGGCGAACACCAGCACCACCGGGCGGGTTTCCAGGGTGCCATGCAGGGCGCGCTGGTAGCGGTGCTTGAGCGTGTCGAACAGCAGGTCCAGGCGATGGGCCAGGCCGCTGGGGTTTTCCTCGTGACGCAGCAGCTTGGCGCACATCATCGGTGACAGGGTCAGGGCGACGATGCCGGAGATGATCACCGCGCCGGCCAGGGTCAGGGCGAATTCCTTGAACAGCGCCCCGGTCAGGCCCTCGAGAAAGCCGATCGGGGCGTAGACCGCGGCCAGGGTGATGGTCATCGACACCACCGGCACGGCGATCTCGCGGGCGCCTTCGAGGGCGGCATCGAAGGGCGTCTTGCCCTCCTCGATATGGCGGTGGATGTTCTCCACCACCACGATGGCGTCGTCCACCACCAGGCCGATGGCCAGGACCATGGCCAGCAGGGTCAGCAGGTTGATCGAATAGCCCATCAGCTGCATGAAGAACAGCACGCCGATCATCGACAGCGGAATGGTGATCACCGGGATCAGCACCGAGCGCAGCGCGCCGAGGAACAGGAAGACCACGACGATGACGATTAGCACCGCCTCGATCAGGGTTTTCAGCACCTCGTCGATCGATACCTGGATGAACAGGGTGGCGTCGTAGGCGATGGACACCTTGAGATTCGGCGGCAGCTGCGCCTCGATCTCGGGCATGATCTGCCGTACTTCCTTGATCACGTCCAGCGGGTTGGCGCTCGGTGTGCCCTTGATGGCGATGTAGACCGAAGGCGTGCCGTCGAAGGAGCTGATCGAATCATAGTTCTGCGCGCCCATCTCCACCCGCGCCACATCGCCGAGCAGCACGCGGCTGTCGCCGATGGTTTTCAGCGGGATGGCGGCGAAGGCCTGCGGCGACTTGAGGTCGGTGCCGGCATTGATGCTGGTCAGCACATATTCGCCCTTCACTTCGCCGGCGGCGGCGAGGAAGTTGTACTGGCGCACGGCGTCGTTGATGTCGCTGGCGCTCAGCTCGTAGGCCGCCATCTTCAGCGGGTCGAGCCACAGGCGCATGGCAAACACCTGGTTGCCGAGGATTTCCGCTTCGGCCATGCCCGGCAGGGTGGCCAGCTTGGGCTGGATCACCCGGGACAGGTAGTCGGTGATCTGCGGGTTGGACAGCTGGTCGCTGTAGAAGCTGATGTACATCAGCGCCGAGGCATCGGCCGCTTCCTTGCTCAGCACCGGGTCTTCGGCGTCCTGCGGCAGCTGGTTCTTCACCTCGTTGGCCTTGGCCAGCAGCTCGGTGAACAGGCGATCACTGTCGGCACCGATGCGCGCGTAGATGGACACGGTCGAGACGTTCTGCCTGCTCACCGAGGTCATGTAGTCGATGCCTTCGGCGCTGGCCAGGCTCTGCTGCAGGGGCTGGGTGATGTAGCCCTGGATGGTCTCGGCATTGGCGCCCGGGTAGGCGGTGGTGACCGTGATCAGGGCATTCTCCAGCTGCGGGTACTGGCGGATGGTCAGCTTGTCGAAGGCCTGCAGGCCGAGCAGGACGATCAGCAGGCTGACCACGGTTGCCAGCACCGGGCGACGGATAAAGGGATCGGTAAAAGCCATGGCAGTTCCTTTACACCAGCCGCGCTCTGCGCGCCGCTGGCCGGTTTGGGCTATTCGGCGGTTTCGACGGCATCGACTGCATCGGCGACGATTACCACACGGGCGCCGCTATCCAGCTTGAGCTGGCCGGCGCTGACCACCCGTTCGCCGGCCTGCAGGCCCTTGAGAATCACCACCTGGCCTTCGCGGCGTTCGCCGGTCTCGACGAAACGGCGCTCGACCTGCAGGACCGGTTGGTCGTCGGCCGCGTTTGCCGGACTGCCGTCGTCGGCATGCTGCGCTTCGATCACGTACACCGAGTTGCCGTACAGGGTGTAGGTGATCGCGGTTTCCGGCACCAGCACCTGCGGCGTCTCGCCGGCGAGCAGCACCTGCAGGTTGGCGAACATGCCGGGCAGCAGCTTCTCGTCCGGGTTGGCCAGCCTGGCGCGCACCAGCAGGTTGCGCGTGGTCGCCTCGACCTTGGGGTTGATCGCGTCGATCTGCCCTTCGAATACCTCATCGGGGTAGGCCGCCACCTGGACGCGCACGCGTTGGCCGATGGCCAATTGCGGCACGTTCTGCTCCGGCAGGAAGAAGTCGACGAACAGGGTCGACAGGTCCTGCAGGGTGGCGATGGTGGTGCCGGAGGCCAGGTAGTCGCCGACGTCGACCTGGCGGATGCCGATGGTGCCGGCGAAGGGCGCGAGGATGCGCTTTTTCGCCAGGGTGGCTTGCAGTTGCGCGACGCTGGCGTTGGCTTTCTGCAGTTCGGCGGAGAGCCGGTCGAACTCGCTCCTGGAAATGGCCTGGCGGGCGACCAGGTTGCGTCCGCGCTGGTACTCGACTTGCGCCAGCCCCAGCTCGGCCTGGGCGGTGCCCAGACTGGCCTGTTCCACCTCGCTGTCCATCTGGATCAGCGGCTGGTCGAGGCGGACCTTCTCGCCGGACTGGAACAGTACATCGCGCGCGGTGCCGGCGACTTCGACGGTCAGGTCGATACCCTGGAAGGCTTTCAGCGTGCCTATGGCCGGCAGCCGGCTCTGCCAGGGCCGTTCGACGGCGTCTGCGGCGTTGACGCTGATCGGCGGTGGAGGCGCGGCGAACTGCTGGATTTCCCGGTAGATGGCCAGGCCCTTATAGGCGGCGAGGGCGAGTACCACGAGGGCGACCACGCCCAGCATGATCAACATGCGGCGGAGCAACATATTCCGGTTCCTTGGCGAGGCGAATTGGGCCTGGGAATAGGCAAGAAGAGCACATTAGTACCCCTGGCGGGGCGAGTCAAAGTGCTGCGGTTGCGCGGGGCGAAGCCGCGCAACGACGTGTCTGGCAAATCGTCGGGAGTGGACGAGGGCGAGCGTGTGCTGCCGTGGTCTGCTGGCGTCCACGCCGGCGCTTCAGCGTTGCGCCGGGCTGGCGCAACGCTGAAGCGGGCGTTTGGAGACGGTCTCGCGACGGCGCTCGATATTTTCCCAACCTCTGAACCGCTGGCGGTCTGAATCAGGCGTTCAGGTGCTGGGTGACCTGACGGAGTTGACCAGACACGCTGTGCAGGTTCTGGCTGGCGGTTTCGGTTCGCTGGACGTTCTGCTGGTTGCTGGTGGCGATCACGGTGATCTCGCTGAGATTGCGCGAGATGTCCTCGGCCACCGAGGTCTGCTCTTCGGCGGCGGTGGCGATCTGTCGGTTCATGTCGCGGATCGCCTCCACTGCGGCGGTGATACGCTGCAGCATGGCGCCGGCCTCGGTGACCTGGATCACGCCTTCCTCGCTACGGCTCTGCCCGCTTTCGATGGCGCGCACTGCATTCACCGCGCCGGTCTGCACCGTGTTGATGATCTGGTTGATCTCCGCGGTGGATTCGGCGGTGCGTTGGGCCAGGGTGCGCACCTCGTCGGCGACCACGGCAAAGCCGCGGCCTTGTTCGCCGGCGCGGGCGGCCTCGATGGCGGCATTGAGGGCCAGCAGGTTGGTCTGCTCGGCGATGCCGCGGATCACTTCCAGCACCTTGCCGATACGTCCGCTGTCGGCTTCCAGGCGGCGGATCACGTCGGCGGTGCTGGCGATCTCGCTGCGCATACCGGTGATGGTCTGAATGGTCGCCTGCATCACCAGTTCGCCCTGTTGGGCCGACTGGTCGGCATCATCGGCAGCGTTTGCCGCTGCGGCTGCATGGCGGGCGACTTCCTGGGCAGTGGCGGACATTTCGTGCATGGCGGTGGCGACCTGATCGGTGCGCGAGAACTGATCGTGGGTGCCTTGCGCCATCTGGGCGGCGATGGTGTTCAGTTCGCTGCTGGCGCTGTCCAGATTAACCGTGCTCTGCTGCAGGCGGCTGAAGGTGTCGGCGAGGAAATCACGCAGGGTGTTGGCGGCCTCGGCCAGACGGCCGAGTTCATCGCGACGGCTGGCGTCGAGGCGTTGGCCGACGTTGCCCTGACTGAGCTGGGCGATGTGTTCGATCAGTCCGCGGATCGGGGTGATCATGTTGCGGTTGACCAGCCACAGGCTGAACAGACCGATCAGCGCGCTGGAGAGCAGCATCACCGTCAGGCCCAGCCACACCGTCTGCTCGGCCGAGGCACTGATGGTCTGCGCCTGCGTCTGGCCATGTTGATTGAGTTGGCTGACCAGCGTGCTCATCTGTTCGCTGGCGGCGCGGTCTATGCCTTTGACGGCGGCGTCGCCCACTGCCGGCTCGGCTCCGCCAGCGACAAATGCGGCATAACCCTTGCCGTAGGCGCTGCCCATGCCCTGGTGTTCGTTGCGCAAGCGCTCGATCTGGCTTTGCAGTGTGCTGTCTTGCTGCATGCCGGCAATCTCGACCAGTTCGGCCAAAAGCGCCTGCACCTTGCCTTCCTGGGCCTGAAATTGGCTCCAGTATTTATCCAGATCGGCCGGGTTCTTGCCGCGCAACAGAACGTTTTTCCACTCCTGAACCTGCACCTTGAATTCGACGTTGGCACTGTCCACCAGCCGCGCGGCGTGCAGCGTGCCGTCGACGAGGTTGCGGTAGGACTGGATGCTGTTGGAGAGGAAGGTGAAGCTGGCCAGGGCAATCAGCAGGATCAGGATCAAGCTGGCGCCGAGCAGACCGAGGATTTGTGCACGCAAGGAGCGTTGTTGGGGCATGTTGTGTGACACCTCGAAATAGCGAGTGAGAATCGGTCTGTGCAGCAGGTGAGGAGTGGACGATCGTTGAACCGGTAGCGGAGTAGGGTTAGGCCGGACGCGTGGCCAGTCAGAAATCAGCTGAGAAGCGCCGCGCAGTCTACGAGCTGTATATGAACATTGCTCGTTCCACTCGCCGGTAGGGTCAGCTATCGGCGGATAATCCGCTTCGTCACGCTGCAGCACGGCATAGCCGAGCCCGGTTGTCTTCCAGCGGCCTGGTAGTTGTCAGTGGCGCAGGGATTGGCCGAGTAGTAGTCGGCCTGGCGTCAGTATTCTTTAATAGGTGCCGCCTGCAGCGGGTCGCTGTAGCCTGCTAGGCCAGGCGCAGGTGGTTGTCCCATAGCCCGGCGGGTAGTTGCAGCGGCTGGGCGGTGATGGTGTTGCGGCGGCAATCGTACAGCCGGCAGCGACCCACGCCCGTGCTGACCACAAAGCCTTCGGCCACCGCGCCAACCCCGGCGCAATCCGCCAGCGGCGCATCCAGGCGCAGGGCGGCGCTGTCCAGATCCCAGATGAACACCCGGTTGCCGCGCGGCGCGGTCAGCGCCAGCAGGCGCAGTTCGTTATGGATGGCCACGCTGGCGCTGTACTGGTTCATCGCCTGGCGTTGCGCTTCGCCCAGGGCAAAGTGCTGGAACGCCTGGCCCGGTCGTTTGATCGCCAGCAACGGTACCGGATCGGCCGGGTCGCCCATGTATTGCTGGGCGCTGACGATAGTGCCGTCGCTGGCCACTGCCAGATGGCGCACGCTGTTCATCCGCTCGGGCAGCTGCTCCCTGCTCAGCAGGCTGCCGTCGCGTTTGAGCAGCACCAGGCTGGAATCCATGTTGTCGAGGTTCATCTCCACCCGGCTCTCGGCTTCGGTGCGGATGCCGCCGTTGGCCACCACCAGGGTCTCGCCATCGGGCAGCCAGAGCAATTGGTGCGGCCCCAGGCCGTGGCTCGACAGTTCGCCGGTGCGTTGCAGCTGCCTGCCTTGCAGGCGATAGACGCCGAGTACGCCGCGGCCGGGACCGCTGGTGTCGTTCTCGGTGGTGTATAGCCACTCGCCATCCTTGTGGAATACCGCGTGGCCGTAGAAGTGCCGTTGCGCCGGGGTGTGCAGGGTTTGCAGCAGACGGCCGTCACGGCTATCGAGCAGGTAACTCTGGGTACTCGGCCGGCGGCCGACGAACAGCGCCAGCGGCAGGCTGGGGTGCGCCACCACGTCATGACAGCGCTCGCTGACCCGGGTGGCGAACACCTGGCTGCCATCCAGGCGATAGCCCACCGCATAGTGCTTGCCGGCCGCATCGTTGCGCGCGGACAGCAGCAGGGGCCGCGCGCCGTTGGCGCTCAGGGTCCAGCCGGCGAAAGCGCCGGCAGCCACTGCGCCGGCGGCCAGGGTGGCGCCGGTCAGGCCGAGAAAAGCTCTGCGTGTGATCAAGGCCATGTCCTAGTCGCCATCGTGGGCGTTGAAACCCATCTGGATGCCGAGGCTGTTCGCCAGTTCGGTTTCGTGCAGACGGTGCAAGACATTGAGGCTGTCATACAGCGCGTTCAGCTCGCCGCGCCCGGTGTCGTCGCCGAGCAGTTCGCCGAGCGGGCGTTGCAGGGCCGCGAGGCGCTGGCGGGTGTCGCTGTAGGCGGCGTCGATGCGTTGTTGCAGGGCGGCCTGATCGCTGCTCAGCAGGGCTTGCACGCCGTCCTGCTCGGCACCGCGCCAGATGCGTTCGGCGCTGGCCAGGCCGGCCGCCAGGTTGGCCAGGCTGGCCTTGCTGCGCCAGGCCTCGGCCTGATAGGGCTGCGGCTGGCCTTTGCTCTGGCGGCCGAGTGGGGTGCCGAGCTTTTTCTTCAGGCCATCGAGGGCACTGACCTGGGTACGCAGCAGTTCGGCCACGGCTTCGCCAGCTTCGGCGTAGCGCTCGTTGGGGAAGCCTTGCAGTTGCGCGGCCATGCCTTCCTTGGCTTGCCAGCGCTCGAGGACATCGGCGGCCAGGGTTTGCTGGTGCTGACCGATGGCGACCAGCAGCGGGCAATAACGGGCCTTCTGCTCGGCATTGTCGAGGTCGATGGCCGGGTCGTACACCAGGTATTCGTAAGCGGTCAGGCCCTGCACCACCACGCTGGATTTATCCAGATCGGCGGGGGTCAGCTCGGGTTTGTTCTTGAGCAAGGCGGTGACCTGACGCGCCACCAGGTTCTTCTTGTCCGGCCAGAACTGTACCTGCCAGGCGCGATTGCCTTCGGCCAGCGGGCCGATCTGCAGCGGCTGCAGGCTGGCCCAGGCGCTTTGCGCGGTGAGGAAGGCCTGGCGTGCGTCGCTCAGTGTCTGCTCGTCGGCGCAGAAGGCCTGGCCGCTGTTGGCCAACTGGCTATTGGCCTCGGCCCAGCTGCTATAGGCCGGCAGCAGCACGCCGTTGGCCAGGGCGCTGCTGACAGCCTGTTGCGGGTCGGCGGGGGAGCAGGCACTGAGTGCCAGGCTCAGCAGGGCGAGAGTCAAGGGTGAACGGATCATGGGTAGCTCCTTACAGCGAATTCAGAAAGGCCAGCAGCGCGGCGCGCTGCTTGGCTGAGAAGGTCAGGACCTTCTGCTTGGATGTCTCGGCTTCGCCGCCGTGCCAGGCAATCGCCTCCAGCAGGTTGCGCGCCCGGCCGTCGTGGAGAAACTGGGTATGGCCGTTGACCGTTTCGGTGAGGCCGATGCCCCATAGTGGCGGGGTGCGCCATTCGCGGCCAGTGGCGAGAAACTCGGCGCGGTTATCCGCCAAACCTTCGCCCATGTCGTGCAGCAACAGGTCGCTATAGGGGCGAATCGGCTGGTTGGCCAGCTCCGGCTCGGCGGCATCGCTGGCGGTGGTGAATTGCGGGGTATGGCAGCGCTGACAGCCGGCCTGGTGGAACAGCCCCTTGCCCTCGAGCACCGCGGGCGCATCGACATCGCGGCGTGCCGGCACGCCCAGGTTGCGGCTGTAGAACAGCACGCTGGCGAGAATGCTGTCGCTGACTTCCGGTTCGCCGCCGTTGCTGGCGGTACGGCAATCGGTTTGTGCTGGCGTGCAGTCGTCCGCGGCGATCAATGAGCTGGTCAGGCCCATGTCGCCGGCGAAGGCGTGGGCATTCTGCTGGTTGAGCGTCGGTTGTCCGGCCTTCCAGCCGAAGCGGCCGAGCACCGTTTGCTCCAGGGCATCGTCCCAGACCCGGTTGGCGCGTCCGGAGATGCCGTCGCCATCGCTGTCGTCCGGGTCGGCATTGGCCAGGATCGCCGCCGCGGGGATGGCTTCGAGCAGGCCCAGGCCGATCATCGGTGGGGCGATGCGGGCGGAAAACTGGGTGTCCGCATGCAGTGGGCCATAGCCGAGCTGGCTGATCTGCAGTTTCGGTTGGCGCAACTCGACGGCACTGCCATCGGCGAAGCGCACTTTCTGCAGGCTGTAGCTGACCCGCACCTTGCCCTCGGGGGCGACACCGGGGTTGGCCATGTCCTGCAGCTGGCCGCCGTAGGTCGGTTCGGCCAGCACGCCCAGGCGCTCGATGATTGCCGCGTGCTCGCTGGCCGCCGGTAGCGACAGGCGCACCAGCATCGAGGCGGCGCTGAGCGCATCCGGGCCGGGCGGGTGGCCGCGGCCGTCCTTGATGTGGCAGTTCTGACAGGCGTTGGTGTTGAACAGCGGGCCGAGGCCATCACGCGCGGTGGTGGTGGCCGGAGCGATCACCCAGGGATTGCGGAAGAAGCTGTTGCCGACGCTGAAATCCAGGCGGCGCGAGGGCGCCAGATTGGCCGAGGGCAGGGAGAAGGCATTCTGGTCGTGCTTGAACACGGTGGCGCTGCCGGCGGACAGCGCTTCGCCGGGCTCGGCCTGGGTAAAGCGGGGCGACTGGTCACAGCCGGCCAGGCCCAGGAGCAGGCAGAGCAGCAGGCGAGGGAGCGGGGCAGGCATCGACAGGAATCCGCAGCAGAAAAGTCAGGCGACCAAGCTTAGCAGGCTAACTGAGCTTAAATAAGACCGATTTGCGTTAGCGTTGGTGGCGAAAAGTCGCAGGCAGAAAAAAGCCGATGCGATCGGGCGATCACACCGGCTGTTGTTGCGCGCCGATTTAGAACGTGTGGTCGGCGGTGTCCGGGTTGAGGTCGCCGATGTTCAGCTTGCCGGCGGCCTGTTCGATGGCGCCGGTCTGCTTGACCAGGGCGGCGATGGCGTCGCGCACGATCTGCTGGCCGGCGGCATTGTCGGCGGCGATCAGCTGGTCGAAGTGCTGGCCGTTATCGGCGCTGTCGACCAGGGCCTGCAACTTGGCTTCGGTCGTCGTGAGGTCGGTCTTGAGCGTGCTGTCGGCCGCGGCGTCGGCCTTGGCCACCAGGGCGGACAGGCTCGGGCCGGTCAGGGTGGTGCCGTCGACCTTCTTGTACTCGCCCAGGTAGACGTTGCGAATGCCTTTGCCGTTATAGAAGTGCGAGTTGTGGGTGTTGTCGCTGAAGCAGTCGTGCTCGTCTTCGGTGGAGTTGGCTTCCAGCGCGACCTTCATGCGCTCGCCGGCCAGTTCGCCGAGGGACAGGCTGCCCATGCCGAAGAGCATCTTGCGCAGGCCGTTCTCGGCCGATTCGGCTTGCAGCTTGGCGCGGTAGTTGTCGGCATTGCCGGCTTGCCATTGCACGACCATCGCATCGAGGTCGCTGACCAGCAGATCGGCAGCCGCCTTGATGAAGGCGCGACGGCGCTCGTTGTTGCCGCCAGTGGCGCCTTCGCCGACCACGAAGTCGCTGGCCGGACGCGCGCCGGCGCCCGGGTTGCTGCCATTCAGATCCTGGCCCCAGAGCATGAATTCGATGGCGTGGTAGCCGGTGGCGACGTTGGCTTCGGAACCGCCCAGCTCGTTCAGGCTGGCGAGCAGTTCCGGGGTGATCGTGGTCACGTCGAGCTGGTCTTCGCCGACCTGGATGTGCGTGTTGGCGATGATGTTGGCAGTGGCGCCCGGGTTGCCCAGGGCGTGCTGGTAGTCGGTGGCCACGTAATCGATCAGGCCTTCGTCCAACGGCCAGGCATTGAGTTGGCCTTCCCAGTCGTCGACCACGGCGTTGCCGAAGCGGAACACTTCGGACTGCATGTAGGGCGCGCGTGCAGCAAGCCAGGCTTCGCGGGCGGCTTGCAGGGTGGCGTCGCTCGGGTTGGCGAGCAGCGCGTCGATGGCGCCCTGCAGCGCCTTGCCGGTGCTGGCGGCATCGCTGAAGACGGCCAGGGCCAGGTCGGCATAGTGGCCGACCACGGCTGCGGCGGCGGCTTCGTCGATCTGACTGGTCGCGGCGGCCGGGGCGCTGGCACTGCTGGCGGCAGGTGCCGGGGTTTGGCTGACGGGTGCCTTGTCTTCGCCGCAACCGGCGAGGGAGATAGCGATGGCCAGCAGGCTGGCGGAAGCCAGGGGCATACGAATCATGACGAAATCCTTTGCATGGAGATGAGAGGTGTACGCGGGTGCGTACGCAAAACTGCAACATAATGCGAAAGATTTGCATTTTGCGCAAAGGGTCGTTGCGATTAAATCGCATAAAGCCGTGCGCCCGGTCTCCATCCTTCCGGGCCGATGCCGCTAGAATGCCAGCATCCGGCTTTTCCACCTAAGTCCGACCGGCTGCTAGCAGCCATGGCCCACCGTTATGGAGCTAACCGCATGAGTCTTACCAGTGTTGCCGTTCTCGTGATTCTGCTTCTGCTCGCCGCCTATGCGGTGATTCTCTACAACGCCCTGGTGCGTTTGAAGCACGGGCTGAGCAAGGCCTGGGCGAATATCGATGTGCTGCTCAAGCAACGCCACGAAGAGCTGCCCAAGCTGGTGGAGACCTGCAAGCAGTACATGCAGTACGAAGGGCGCACCCTGGAGCGGGTGATTGCCGCGCGCAATGCCGTCGCCAGTGCCCGCGAACAGCATGATCTCGGCGCCCTGGGCAAGGCCGAGAGTGGCCTGCGTCTCGGCCTGGGGCAGTTGTTCGCCCTGGCCGAGAACTACCCGGAACTGAAGGCCAACGACAGTTTTCAGCACCTGCAGCTGCGCATCAGTGGCCTGGAGAATGGCATCGCCGACCGGCGCGAGCTGTACAACGAGGCGGTCAACCTGAACAACGTGCGCATCGAGCAGTTCCCCGACGTGTTGATCGCCCGGGCCTTCGCCTTCAAGGCCGGCGAGTTGCTGGAGTTCAGCGATGCGGAGAAGGCCGACGTCGATCTCAAGTCGCTGTTCAGTTAAGTCGTGGCGCTCGACGGACTGTTGCTCAGCCTGCTGCTCAGCGGCGGCGCAACTGTCGGTGGCGCCTGGTGGAGCCTGAAACGCTGGTCCCAGGCGCGCCATCTACTCGACACCCCGACTTCGAAGATCCGCTCGGCGGCCCAGGGCTATGCCGAGTTCTATGGCGTGCTGGCTGCGCTGGCCGATACGCAGCTGCGTGCTCCGCTGACCGGCAAGCCGTGCCTGTGGTGGCGCTTCAGGATCGAGGAATACCAGTCCAGCGGCAAGAAACGCAGCTGGCGGGTGGTCGAGAGTGGCAGCAGCGAAGCCTGGCTGCGCTTGAGCGATGGCACCGGCGACTGCCTGATCGACCCGCGCGGCGCCGAGGTGCGCCCGGCGCTTCGCGAAGTCTGGCAAGGCCAGCTGCGCCATCCGATGGGGCCGGCGAAGAGCGGATTGCTCGGCTGGTTGGGCAGCGGCAGGCGCTATCGCTACAGCGAGGAGCGTTTGCAGGTCGGCCAGCCGCTGTATGCCATCGGCGATTTTCGCAGCACTGGCGGCGGTCGCCAGGCCCGCGACCTGGCGGCGGCGCAGAGCGCGGTGATCCGTGAGTGGAAGGGTGATTTCAGCGGTCTGCTGCAGCGTTTCGACAGTGACCGCAACGGTCAGCTGGATGAGCAGGAGTGGAACCGCGTGCGTCTGGCGGCGCAACTGGAGGCCGAAGACCGCCACCATCAGGAGAGTGCGCAACCGGCGCAGCACCACCTGGGCAAACCTGCCGAATCGCGGCCGTTCCTCCTGGCCAATGCCGGGGAAGACGAGCTGGCGCGGCATTTCCATTGGCAGGCGGCCGGCGGCGCCGCGCTCTGCGTGGTCGGCGCTTTGGCGACGGCCTGGTTGCTCGGGGTGAGGGTGGTTTAGCGCGGCTGGCGGCGATTTTTCCGCCTGCCACACCTTAACGTAGCGGGCGAAGGCGGGTCGCCGCCCCGGTCAGTTGCTACAGGGTGGCTGGGTTGATGACGGCCTGGTTGAGGCGCCGGGCCTGCTTGAGAAACAGCGTCAGTTCGCGGGCCGGCAGCGGCTTGCTGTAGAAGTAGCCCTGACCTTCGTTGCAACCCTGGGCAATGATATAGGCCTCTTGTTCGACCGTTTCCACGCCCTCGGCGATCACCTGCATGCCGAGACTCTTGCCGAGCTGAATGATGGCCCGCACGATGGTGGCGTCATCTTCGTCTTCGAACAGATCCTGGACGAAGCTCTTGTCGATCTTGATCTTGTCCAGCGGCAGGCTTTTCAGGTAACTCAGCGAGGAGTAGCCGGTGCCGAAGTCGTCGATGGCGATCAGTGCACCGGAGCGGCGCAGGCTGAGCAGGTGCTGGGCGGCGGTGGTGATGTCTTCCATCAGGCCGGTTTCGGTGACTTCCAGTTCCAGGCTGCGCGGCGGCAGGCGATAGACCTGCATCAGGTTGTTGACCACCCGCGGCAGCTCGGCGTGGTGCAGCTGCACGGTGGACAGGTTGATCGCCATGCGCAGTTCGCTGAAGCCCTGATCGTGCCATTCGCGCAGTTGCCGGCAGGCCTGGTCGAGGACCCACTCGCCGATCGCAATGATGGTGCCATTCTGCTCGGCCAGCGGGATGAACAGGTCCGGCGGTACCAGGCCATGTTGCGGATGTTGCCAGCGCAGCAGCGCTTCGACCCCGACTATCTGGTGGTCGCGGTAGTCCACCTGGGGTTGATACACCAGGAACAGCTGGTTGAGGGCCAGGGCTTCGCGCAGATCCTTCTCCAGCTCGCGGCGGCGGCGCATCTCGCTGTCGACGCTGGCGATATAGAACTGGTAGCGGTTGCGCGAGCGGCTCTTGGCCAGGGTCATGGTCTGTTCGGCTTTCTGCAGCAGTTTCTCGGTGCTGTCGCCGTCTTCCGGGAACAGGGTGATGCCGATGGTGGCGCGCAGGCGCACTTCCTGCTGGTCGAGCATAAAGGGCTGCTCGAGGTCATCCAGCACGCTTTGCGCCAGTTCGGCGGCCTCATAGGGCTGCTCGATGTCGGCCTGGACCAGGGCGAACTGGTCACCACCCAGGCGGGCCAGGGCGCCGAGGCGACCGCTGTGGCTGCGCAGGCGGTCGGACAGGGCCAGCAGCAGCTGGTCGCCGGTCTGGTAGCTGAACTGCTCGTTGATGCCCTTGAAATCATCCAGGCCGACGCAGAGCACGGCAACCCGGCGTTGCAGGCGACCGGCATCATCGAGGATCTGGTCGAGTTGCTGTTGCAGTTGCTGGCGGTTCGGCAGGCCGGTGAGGAAGTCGTACTGGGCCATGCGCAGCAGGCTGTTTTCCGCCTCGCGGCGCAGGTGAGTGTTGCGTTCGATGGAGGAGAGCAACTGGTTGGCGGTATTGATCCACAGGCCCAGCTCGTTTTTCTCGTTGCCCTTGAGCATCGGCAGCTTGTGGGCGCTGGGTCGATCCGGGTTGATCTGGCTGAGGTGCTCGATGATTTTCGACAGGGGTTTGGTCAGCAGCCAGTGGTAGACCAGGTACAACACCAGACCCATGGCCAGCGCGCGCAGCACCCCGGCAATGAAGATGACCACCGAGCTGGTGACGAAGCTCTCGCCGTAGCGCGCGGTGTCGAGGGTGATGCTGAGGTCGCCGTAATACTCGCTGTAGGGGCCGCGGCCCACCAGCTTGGTGGTGAAGCTCTGTTCCTGGCCGAGGATCGGGTCAGTCAGCCAGCGGGTGGGTAATTGCGCCAGCTCACGGGACTTTTCCGCGAGCATCGGCTCGTTGGGATGGCCGATGGCCGCCACCCGTACCGATTCGTGCTGGAACAGGCCTTCGATGACCTGCATGCCCATCTCGCGATCCAGGCTGTAAACCGCCTGGGTCGAGGGGTCGCGAAACATGCCGAGAATGCGCTGGGCATCGTTGGTCACGGCCTGGCGGGTCTTGTACGCATCGAAGACAATTTGCGCGCAGCTCAATACCACCCCAACGGCAAGCGCCGAAAGCAGCACTACACGTAGCAGCTTCAGAGACAGGCTGTTCTTGAGTTCCAGCTTCAAATGGCGGTTCCTTGTTCGATGCCAGAGGCGTCAGACCGCTGTGAGTATTAGCAAACTCGCGGTTGTCGTCAAAGGGCCATTACATCAATGCACAGTAGTCGACCGGTGAGCCGCTCTGGCGCGACTGCGGCAGGGCATTTGCAGTCTCTCCAATATGTCGGTGCAAAGGGCTGAGTACTTGAGCGGTATCTGCTGATTTATTTCACTGACCACATGGGCACGCGGTCTGTTCCGCGAGTCGTCGCCCGGCATGTCGAGTCGGGCATTGATCCTACTCTGTTGTCAGGCAGCACGGCGAGGTGCGGATGGCACTCTCGGCCTCGGGGTTGGGGCGAAGCTGCAGCGCGGCGGTGCGGCGCGCCGTGGAAAGAAAAAGCCCGGCTGCTAAGCCGGGCTTCTTGCTACTGGCGCGAGCCCTGGGGCTCGCGCAATAACGGGTCTCAGGCCGCGTAGTTGTTCGCTACGAAGTCCCAGTTGACCAGGTTCCAGAACGCTTCGACGTACTTCGGACGCAGGTTGCGGTAGTCGATGTAGTAGGCGTGTTCCCATACGTCGCAGGTCAGCAGCGGGGTGTCGCCGCTGGTCAGCGGGTTGCCGGCGCCGATGGTGCTGGCCAGGGCCAGGGAACCGTCGGCCTTCTTCACCAGCCAGCCCCAGCCGGAACCGAAGGTGCCGATGGAAACCTTGCTGAACTCTTCCTTGAACTTGTCGAAGGAACCGAAAGCCGCGTTGATCGCGTCGGCCAGGGCGCCAGTCGGTTGACCGCCGCCGTTGGGCTTCATGCAGTTCCAGTAGAAGGTGTGGTTCCAGACTTGAGCGGCGTTGTTGAAGATGCCGCCCGAAGAGGTCTTGACGATCTCTTCCAGGGTCTTGCCTTCGAACTCGGTGCCAGGCACCAGGTTGTTCAGGTTCACGACATAGGTGTTGTGGTGCTTGTCGTGGTGGTATTCCAGGGTTTCCTTGGAAATATGCGGCTGCAGGGCGTCATGTGCGTACGGCAGTGGCGGCAATTCGAAAGCCATGGTTGATCTCCTAATCAGGTCAGGTGCGGTGTTCGCGAAGCCGATCACGGGCGGCCATATCAGCGGCGGGAGTTATCTCTTTGCGCCGCGAGCCCGGAATCATAGCACCGGGCCCGCGGCTTAAACACGCGGGAACTGTGTGGAAAACCAACTTGAGGTGGCTGCCGCGGGCTTGTCGGCTGGCTGACTCAGGCTGCGGCGGGCGCGGTCAGCAACTGCCAGGCGATGGCGAACATCATCACCGCCACGGCCAGATCGATCAGGCGCCAGGTTAGCGGTCGCGCCAGTTGCGGGGCCAGCCAGGCGGCGCCGAGTGCGAGGCTGAGGAACCAGATCAGCGAGGCACTGGCAGCGCCCATGGCATAGGCCCCGGGCACGCTCTGCTGGGCGCCGAGCGAGCCGATCAACAGCACGGTATCGAGATACACATGGGGATTGAGCAGGGTCACCGCCAGTGTCGCGAGCAGCACGGCGCGCAGCGAGCGCGGGGTGGCCCCTGCCGCTTGATCGAGCCCCTGCGGGCGGCAGGCGCGCAGCAGGGCCTGGGCGCCATACCAGAGCAGGAAGACCGCGCCGCCCCAACGGGCGACACCCAGGAGTAGCGGGTTCTGCGCCAGCAGCGCAGCCAGACCGAAGACCCCGGCCGTCACCAGCAGGGCATCGCAGGCCACGCAGAGCAAGGCCACCGGCAGGTGATGTTCGCGGCGCAGGCTTTGCGCCAGGACGAAGGCATTCTGCGCGCCGAGGGCGATGATCAGTCCGGCGGCGACCAATAGACCATTCAGATAGCTGTGCCACATAGGGTTCTCTCCTGTCGAATGCTGGTCAGTTTGGGTGGCTTGGCTGTATAAGAAAAATCAATCTTGCTGATTGCTCATTAGGAGAACTGATTTGTTCGATTACAAGCTGCTGGCCGCCCTGGCGGCGGTGGTGGAGCAGGCCGGTTTCGAGCGGGCGGCCCAGGTGCTGGGCTTGTCACAATCGGCGGTATCGCAGCGGATCAAGCTGCTCGAGGCGCGGGTTGGCCAGCCGGTGCTGGTGCGTGCCACGCCGCCGGCTCCCACCGAGATTGGCCGGCGTCTGCTCAACCATGTGCAGCAGGTGCGTCTGCTCGAGCGCGATGTGCAGGCGCAGGTACCGGCGTTGGACGAAGGCGGGGTGCCCGAGCGCCTGCGCATCGCCTTGAACGCCGACAGTCTGGCGACCTGGTGGGCCGCTGCCGTGGGCGAGTTTTGTGCCCGGCACCGGCTGTTGCTGGAGTTGCTGGTGGAGGATCAGGACGTCGGCCTGAAGCGCATGCGCGCCGGTGATGTGGCGGCTTGCGTATGCGCCACCGACCGGCCGGTGGCGGGTGCGCGCAGTCAGGCCCTCGGCGCCATGCGGTACCGTGCCTTGGCCAGCCCGGCATTCATTGCCCGGCACTTTCCCCGGGGCGTCACTCCGGCGGCGCTGGCGCAGGTGCCGGGCATCGTGTTTGGCCCGGATGACCTGCTGCAGCATCGCTACCTGGCCGAACTCGGCGTCGAGGGGGGCTTTCTGCATCACCTCTGTCCGTCGTCCGAGGGCTTCGTGCGCTTGACCCTGGGCGGCCTTGGCTGGGGCCTGGTGCCGGAACAGCAGGTATTGAATGAACTGGCCCGTGGCGAGCTGGTCGAGTTGATCGCCGAGCGGCCGGTTGACGTGCCGCTGTACTGGCATCACTGGCGCAACGGCGGCGAGCTGCTCAACCGCCTGACCGATCATTTGCACAAGACGGCCGGCGCGTGCCTGGTACCACCGGGGCAAACCGTTGCGTAGGGGGGTGGCAATCCGCTCTAGTCCACCTTGCCCGGTTTGCCTAACGCTGGGCTGAAGCCCCTCCCACACACGTTAAGCTCGCGGCCACCGCGGGGCGGTCAGGACAGTAGGATCTTGCCCGAGCCCGGCAGCTGCTCCACGCAGCGCGGGCCGAGCAGTTGCGTGGGCGTGAAGTAGCCGCCAGGGCCGCTGTAGGCGAGCAGGTGACGGACCGCCAGCAGCACGCCCTGCACGGTTACCTCATAGGCGTTGGCCGTTTCCAGGTGGGCGGTCTTGATTGCGCCGGCGGCGTTGCGTACCTCGCCCCACAGCCAGCTGCGCTGGCGTTCGCGGCTGACCTGGTCGGGCCCCCGTAGGCCTTTCTCGACCAGGAACTTGAGCCCGCGCTGGACGGCATCCAGGCCGAGCAGTGGGCGCAGCGGGTCGAGCAGGCGCATGCCGATGGCCAGGGCCGGCGGCGCCGGCAGGTAGACCTCGATGTTGCCGATGCCGGTGGAGTAGTAGGCAGTCGCCACGTCGCCCCAGGCGATGCTGACCGCGGACTTCGCGCCGCGGCCGAAGTCGATCTGGCGGCGCTTATAGCCCAGCGGTACTTCGCTGACGATGCCCGCGCGGCGCACCTTGCCGCCGAGCTTGAGGCCTTCCACGATGGTTTTTGCGGTGCCCGGCGAGAGCCCGCTGGCGGTGTCGAACCCCAGGGCCAGCTGGCTGGCGTCGGGCAGTGCCTGGTGCAGGCAGACGGCCAGGCAATCACTGGGGATGACGTCGAAGCCGGCGCCGGGACAGACCACCAGCCCGGCCTCCCGGGCTTGCCGGTCACGCCCGTGGGCCGCCTCGAACACGCCGATCTCGCCGCTGATATCGACATAATGGGTCGCGCTGGCCAGGCAGGCATCGAGCATCGGCGCGCTGGTGGCGGAAAAGGGCCCGGCGCAGTGGGCGACCAGCGCCACGTCGGCCAGTGCTGCGCGAGCGCGCTCGGGCTGGTGAATGTCGAATATCCGGCATTCCAGACCGAGCAGGCTGCCGAGGGCATGCACCGCCGCCGGATTGCGTCCGGCCAGAATCGGCGTCAGCCCCTGGCGTTGCGCCTCGGCGGCCAGCAGGTGGCCGGTGTAACCGTTGGCGCCGTAGATCATCCAGTTGTTCGTGCTCATGCCTGACTCCTGTTCATGCCTGACTTCTGTAAGGCAGCGCTGGGTAACAGCGTAGTAGCTAGCAGCCGGCTGTCGTCTGTCCGGGTGGCAAACGCCTGGTTCGTCCGGTCGCTGTTCTGGCGTGTTGCGACACGGCGCGCCGGCGTCGGCACTGCTAGAGTGCGCAGACGGTCAGGTACGGCGGGGAGTGGCGATGAAGATTCTGGTTACCGGTGCAAGTGGTTTCATCGGCGGACGTTTCGCCCGCTTTGCCTTGGAGCAGGGCTTGAGTGTGCGGGTCAATGGCCGCCGGGCGGAAGGGGTGGAGCATCTGGTCAAGCGCGGCGCCGAGTTCATCCAGGGCGACTTGTCCGATCCCGAACTGGCGCAGCGGCTCTGTCATGACGTCGAGGCGGTGGTGCACTGCGCCGGCGCCGTAGGCGTGTGGGGCAACTATCAGCACTTCCAGCGGGCCAATGTGCTGGTGACCGAGAACGTGATCGAAGGTTGCCTGAAGCAGCAGGTGCGGCGGCTGGTGCACCTGTCCTCGCCGTCGATCTACTTCGATGGCCAGTCGCATGTGGCAATCAAGGAAGAGCAGGTGCCCAAGCGTTTCTTCGATCATTACGGCAAGACCAAGTACCTGGCCGAACAGCAGGTGTTCGGCGCCCAGGAGTTCGGTCTGGAGGTGCTGGCCTTGCGCCCGCGCTCGGTCACCGGCGCCGGCGATACCAGCATCTTTCCGCGGCTGATCAATATGCAGCGCAAGGGGCGCCTGGCGATCATCGGCAACGGCTTGAACCGGGTCGACTTCACCAGCATGCAGAACCTCAACGATGCCTTGTTCAGCTGCCTGCTGGCTGCCGGCCCGGCGCTGGGCAAGGCCTACAACATCAGCAACGGCGCACCGGTGCCGCTGTGGGATGCGGTCAACTATGTGTTGCGCCAGCTCGAGCTGCCGCCAGTCACCCGGCATCTGCCCTACGCCCTGGCTTATGGCGCCGCGACGCTCAACGAAGGGCTGTGCAAGCTGCTGCCCGGCCGCCCTGAGCCAACCCTGTTTCGTCTGGGGGTGGCGATGATGGCCAAGGACTTTTCACTGGATATCAGCCGCGCGCGCGAGTTCCTCGACTATGAGCCGCAGGTCAGCCTGTGGACGGCGCTGGATGAGTTCTGCCTGTGGTGGAAGGCCCATCATCCCGGCTGAAGGCTCTCAACCCAGGCGCAGGCGCTCAGACGTAGACCCGTTGGCCGCGGTACATGCGCAGCGAACCGCTTGTCGGTTTGGCCTGTGGCTCTTCATTCAGCAGTGGATGACCGGCCTGCAGACGGGGCGTCGAGCCCTCGGCGGCAGGGGCGAACGGTTGGTCGCTGTACTGGGCGAGGAGCTGGCCGAGCTGGCGGGTCTCTTCGCTGGTCGAGGTCAGGCAGGCGCTGAGCATCGTGGTGATCGCATCCGGCTGGCTCATGCGGATATCCACCGCCAGTTCTTCGCGCAGCCTGCGGCGCAAACGCTTCATGCAGTCCAACACTTCTCGGTTCAGTTCCATGTGCCTTCCCCTGTTTTTGCAGTGGCTGGGTGTCGCTCATCCTGCAGGACACCAAGCGCGTTCTGTCGGTAGAAAGCGTCAAGGTCGCCGCCTCCATCAGACCCTGACGCTGTGAGCGGGTCGCACATGGGGGATTGCAAAGCGCGTACCAGTTCACAGCGTGCGGAACTGTGCGCCCTGCAGCCGGTCACTGTGTCTGTGCCGCGCTCCGCCTCGGTGCGTCTTGCACCGGCTTGGCGCGACACTGAAGCGTCGCGCACTAACCGTTATACTGGCCGGCATTTCGCTTCTTCAGCGTTTTTTAAAGGTTTACTCATGCGTAACGATGCCCACGACGAACTTGATCATGTGCCCAGCCTGACCACCGATATGCTTGATCGTGATGATTTCGATACGGATCATCACGAATCCCCCAGGGGGGCGCCATCGCGCGCCGCTGCGGCGGCACCCAAGGCGGCCAGTACCGGCGCGCTGTGGGCGCTGGTCGGCGCCCTGACGATTGCCCTCGGTGGGCTGGGCTGGTGGAGTTTTCAGCAGATCAGCCTGATGGAGCAGCAATTGGTGGCCACCCAGGAAAGCTTCGCGCGGATCAGCGAGGATGCTGCCGGTCGCATCCTGGACATTAGCGGCAAGGTGGTGGCGACCGAGTCCACGGTCACCAGCGGCAGTGAAGCGCTCAAGCTGCAAGTCAAGCAGATGGAAAGCAAACTGGCCGAACTGAGCAAGCAGCAGCAGAGCGTGGCCGGTCAGCAGGGCGGCCAGGACAAGCGCATCGAGCAGTTGACGGCCGAGCTTAAAGCTCAGCAGGGCGCGACCAGCATAGTCGCCGGCAGCCTGAAGAGCCTGAGCAGCGAGCAAATGGCGCTGAAAAACGCCCAGGCTTTGTTGCGAGCCGAACAGGCTTCCTTGAAAACCGCGCAAGCCGGGTCGGCCCAATTCGAAGGTCAGCTGAAAAACCTGAGCGACGAGATCAAAGCGCTGAAACAGATCGGCAACCCGAATCAGGCCATTGGCCGTCTGGAGCAGGACCTGCTGGTGCTGCGCAGCGAGCTGGAGCAGCGTCCGGCAGCGAGCAGCAGTGGCAACACCGCCGAGTTCGATGCCTTCCGCGCGCAGATGACCCGCAACATCAGCACCCTGCAGGGCCAGATCCAGAACCTGCAACAGCAAATCGACGCGCGCTGATATGCACGGTTAATCCAGCCCTGAGTGTCTCCACCATGAGCGCCTGTCGGTTCGGGCGCTCAGGGCGCTTGGCACATGCGTCGGCGGAACGCTCCCGGGGTTTCGCCGCAGAGTTGCTTGAACAGTTTGGCGAAGGTCGCCCGATCGGCATAACCGACCTGTTCGGCTACCTGTTCCAGCGAGTGCGCGGGCTGGCGCAGGGCGTTTTGTGCGGCGCCGATGCGCAGGCGCTGCAGGTAGTCGTTGGGCGTCAGCCCGGTACTGGTCTTGAAGCGGCGCAACAGGGTCCGCGGCGAGCAATTGGCCTGTGCGGCCAGGCGCTTGAGATCGATCGGCTCGGCGTGATGCTGCTGCATCCACTGCAGCAACGGGGCGAGCGGGCTGGCGGCGGCGCTGCTGGCCGGCAGCAGCGGGGCAAACCTTGACTGCTGGCCGCGCTGGGTGTCGAACACCAGCGCGTTGGCGACTTGTTGCGCCAGTCTCTCACCGGCATGCTGCTCGATCAGGTACAGGCACAGGTCCAGCCCGGCGTGGGCGCCACCCGAGCTGTGCAGGTTGCCGTCGTGGCAGAGCAGTTCGTCGATTTCCAGGTGTACCTGCGGGAAGCGCTGGCGGAACTGGCTGGCCAACGCCCAGTGGGTGGTGGCCCGCCGGCCATCGAGCAGGCCGGCGGCGCCGAGCAGGAATGCGCTGCTGCACAGGCTGGCGATTGCTTGGCTGGCCGGGCGTTGCGCCAGCCAGGGCAGCAAGGCGGCATTGGCATCCAGGCTCAGGTCGATGGCGCTGCCGGTGGCCGGCAGCATCAGCAGGTCGGCCTGCTCGGCCAGCGCCAGGCCGCCGTCGACCTGGATGCGCGCGAAGTCGAGGTCGACCGGCTGGGCATCCAGGCTGAAGCGCTGCAGCCTGAACAGCGGCTTGGCGGCCAGGTGGTTGGCCAGGGCAAAGGCATCGCAGGCCATGCTCAGGCTGGAGCAGACGGTTTGCCGGCAGACGTAGAGTGCGATGCTGAGCATGGCGAGTGAGTCATGGGTGGTTTGTGGCGATTATTGACACAAAGTTGGCGTATGCGCCAATCGCCATCGATCTCTTTGCCGACAATACTGAGGACACTCTCACCTCTGGAACCGTGCTCATGACTCACCCCAACGCCGAACTCATCAAGCGCTTCTATCAGGCCTTCCAGCAGCGCGACGCCGAGGCCATGGCGGCATGCTATGCCGAGGATGTGCGCTTCAGCGATCCGGTGTTCGAGGATTTGCGGGGCAGCGCAGCGGCGGACATGTGGCGGATGCTGACGGCGCGGGCGCAAAATTTCTCGCTGACCTTTAGCAATGTCCAGGCCGACGAGCGGCAGGGCAGCGCCCAGTGGGTGGCGACCTACCTGTTCAGCCAGACCGGCAGGACAGTGGTCAACCATATCGATGCCCACTTCGTCTTTCGCGACGGCAAGATCGTCGAGCATCGCGACCAGTTCGACCTGTGGCGGTGGGCGCGCCAGGCCTTGGGCGGCAAGGGGCTGTTGCTGGGCTGGGCGCCGTCGGTGCAGAACGCCATTCGGCGTCAGGCGGCCAAGGGCTTGGCGCAGTTCAGGGCGTCTCGATAATCCTGGGTGCAGGGCTTTTCGCCGCAACAACGAACGCAATGGTAGGCTTTGGGTCTGAACCATCAGCGACTTCAGGCGCAGCTTGTAAAGCTGGACTGTTCGTTGAATAACAGACCGTTGCTGAACGCGGCCCAATTAAGTGCAGTTGTCCTTCAGCTGCCAGACGAGAGCCAATGCGCCAGGAAGCCTGATCATGAGTGTAATGTTGCTGTCCGCCAGCAAAGCCAAGGCATGGAGCGTGCATGCCGTCACCGCCAGCGGGGTGATTCTGGGGTTGCTGGCCTTGTTGGCCGTGCTCGATGGTCGACCGCAGGTCTGCCTGCTCTGGCTGGGGGCGGCGCTGTTGGTGGACGGCCTGGATGGCACCCTGGCGCGCAAATTCGACGTCAAGGGCGTATTGCCGCACTTCGATGGTTCGACCCTGGATCTGGTGATCGACTACCTCACCTACGTGTTCATCCCGGCGATCTTCGTCTATCGCTTCATTCCCCTGCCCGAGTACACCCTGCTGTTGTCGCTCGGGGTGATCCTGCTGTCGTCGTTGTTCTGCTTCTGCAACCTCAACATGAAGAGCAAGGACAACTACTTCGTCGGCTTTCCCGCGGCCTGGAACGTGGTGATTGTCTACCTCTACCTGCTGGATTTCGCTCCCTGGCTGAGCCTCGTCACCATCTTGGTGCTGGCGGGCCTGACCCTGACCAAGATGAAGTTTCTCCACCCGTTTCGGGTCAAGCAATTCATGCCGCTGAATATCGGCGTGACCCTGCTGTGGATGGCGGCCTGTGCCTTGCTGATTGTGCAGTACCCACTCAACCAGGCCTGGTTGCTGCTGGTCTGGGGGCTGGCTACCGCCTATTTCGTCGGTATCTGTCTGTGGCGCACGGTCCGCGAATGGTCGCTCTGAGTCCGTGCCTGGGCGCTGTCGGCAATGACTGAGGCCAGCGGTAAGGCCTGGTTCGTCTATCTGGTGCGGGCGCAGAACGGCGCGCTGTATTGCGGTATCAGCGACAACCCGCAGCGGCGTTTCGCCCAGCATCAGAGCGGCAAAGGCGCCCGCTTCTTCTATTCCAGCCCGGCGATGGCACTGGTCTACATCGAAGCCTGCGCGGGCAAGGGCGATGCGTTGCGCCGGGAGCGGGCGATCAAGCGCCTGGGCAAACCGGCCAAGGAAGTGCTGGTGGCCGGCGGCAGTCTTATCGCTGTGGCTGATGGTGCGCTATCAAGCTGAGCGGGTAGGCCGCAGTGGACTGCACAGGTAAGCTGGCGGCTTTCTGAATAGTTGCGGAGCCTGTCATGCACGAGTTGATCCTGCACCATTACCCCACCTCGCTGTTTGCCGAAAAGGCGCGCCTGATGCTGGGCTTCAAGCAATTGTCCTGGCGCTCGGTGCTGATCCCCGCGGTGATGCCCAAGCCGGATCTGACCGCCTTGACCGGCGGCTACCGCAAGACCCCGGTGCTGCAGGTCGGGGCCGACATCTATTGCGACACCGCGCTGATCGCCCGGCGTCTGGAGGCGGAAAAAGCCACGCCGGCGTTGCTTCCCGAAGGCCAGGAATTCAATGTCGCCAGCTTCGCCCAGTGGGCCGACGCGCTGGTGTTCCAGCATGCGGTGAGCCTGGTATTCCAGCCGGAGTCGGTGGCCGTGCGCTTCGGCAAGCTGCCGCCCGAGGCGATCAAGGGCTTCCTGGCCGACCGCGCCGGGCTGTTCAGTGGCGGCAATGCCAGCCGCCTGCCGCTGGAACAGGCCAAGCACCAATGGCCGGTGCTGATGAGCCGTTTGCAGCAACAACTGGAGCGCGAGCAGGGCGATTTCCTGTTCGGCGAGCCGTCGCTGGCCGACTTCGCCATGGCCCACCCGCTGTGGTTCCTGCGCGGCACCCCGGTGACCGCGCCGCTGGTTGACGAGTATCCGGCAGTGGCGGCCTGGCTCGGTCGGGTGCTGGGTTTCGGCCATGGTTCGCACAGCGAGATGAGCGGCGAAGAGGCCGTGGTGATCGCGCGCGAGGCTACCCCGGCAGAGCTTCCCGCTGAGGCCTTGACTGACCCCAATGGCTTCGAGGTCGGCCAGCGGGTGGCCATTGCGGCCATCGATTACGGGGTCGATCCGGTCGAGGGCGAGTTGCTGTTCAGTGGCAGCGAAGAGCTGATCCTGCGCCGCGAAGACCCGCGTGCCGGGGTTGTGCATGTGCACTTTCCGCGCATGGGTTTCCGCATCGAGGCGCGCTGAGGCGCGCTGAGGCGCGCTTGGCTATGGCCTGCGACAGCTGTCGCAGGCTTGCAAGGCCGCCTGGCGCAGGCGCGGCAACTGCACGGCAAGCAGCTGAAAGTGCTCCAGGCGTTCGTAACACAGCACCAGTTCGCCGCCGGTGCGGCTGTACCAGGAGTCTGGCGCGCCGCAGCTGGCCAGGCGCAGCACCAGATCACGGGGCAGGCGGTACGTCTCGCTGGCGCGGGCGGCGATGGCCTCCACTTCGCCCGAGCGGCGGATCTGTTCGAGCAGGCGCTGACTCTCTTCCAGTCGCAGGCTCGGCAGCTCGTAGATCACCTGGATACGATGGCCGATCGGCTCGCCCGGGCGGCGGCCGTGTTGTTGCTCGACCCAGGCCAGGGCCTTGCGCACCTGGGCGTATTCCTGGTCGCAGTAGAGGGCGCGCTCCACCGGCAAGCCGGTGATCTTGGGCACCCATTCCAGCCGATCCGGATCGCTGCCGTAGATCAGGCAGGCCAGATTGTAGAAGCGCTGGGCGTCGAGCCCATGGCTGGCCCAGGCATACACTTCCTCATGCTCCGGTTTCGCCCGTTGCCATTCCAGCCGCCAGTAATCGGCGATGTCCAGCAGTTTGGCGTAGAAATCGGCGTCGCGCTGACGCCCGGAGGCGAGGAACAGGCTGATGAAGCCGAGTTGATCGGCGGCATCCTCCTCGCGGCCGAGCACCGGAAGATCCAGTTCGGCGATCAGCAGGTGGCCCATTTCGTGCGTCAGGGTGAACTCGGCATTCACCGCGACGAAGCGTGCGCTGTCGCTGCGCAGTGCTTCCGGTGGCGGTTCTTCAGTGGCCATGCCCGCCGCACCGGTCAGTAGCAGTGCCAGGCAGAGCGTGGCGCGCACAACCAGGCGGCGACCCAGAGTCGCAGGGCTGGGTTGGCTGCAGGGCGGTTTCATCCCCGGCTCCTCGCGGCAGACGGTAGAACCATTACCTCTGACTCTAGCAGCCTGGCGGGCGTGGGGCTGAACGAGTGGGACGGCCTGCTCCGTCTTCGACGCCGCGCTGTCGCGCAGCAAACTGTGTAGGAGCCAGGGGGACGCCTAGTTCTTGCTGCGGTTCGGCGCTCCGACGATGCTTTTGATCTGCAAGGATCGCCAGCAAGCTGGCTCCTACAAGTCTTTGTGCAGATTTAATTTCTATATATAAAACAATGAGTTATTTTTAGTTTGATAAAAGCGGCTGCGGCTAAAGCGCAGCGGCGCTAGTCCGCACCCTGCAGGTCGGCCGCTGTGAAGGGCGGCGGGCGCTGCGGCCATTCGAGCTGCAAACGCTCGAACTCGCGGGCCAGCAGGCTGGCCAGCAGCCAGTCGCGCAGCCAGCGATGCTCGGCCGGGATCACATACCAGGGCGCCGACTGGCTGTGGCTGGCCGTCAGCAGTTCGCTCCAGCGGTGCTGGCGCTCAGCGTATTCGCGGTAGGCCAGCAGATCGCTGGGGCGCAGTTTCCAGCGTTTGTCCGGGCGCTGCAGGCGTTGCAGCAGGCGCGCCTTCTGCTCGTCACGGGAGATCTGCAGGTAGCACTTGAGCGGATGCAGGCGCTGCGCCGGCAGGCCCGCTTCCAGGGCCAGCACGCGCTGCAGGCGCGCCGGCAGTTCGGCGGCGTCGATCAGGCCGTCGAACAGATCGCTGGCCAGGCCTTCGTAGTAACTGCGGTTGAACACCCCGAGCAGTCCGGGAGCGGGCAGCCTTTGCTGATAGCGCCAGAGGAAATCATGCCGTCGCTCGCAGGCATTCGGTTGCTTGAAACTGTGCAGGCGCAGGCCTTGCGGGTCGAGACAGTTGAGCACGCGCCTGATCACGCCGTCCTTGCCGGCGCAGTCCGGGCCTTGCAGCACCAGCAGCAGGGCATCCTGGCCGTTGGCCCAGAGCCGCCGCTGCTGATCGTTGAGCCAGGCGCGCAGTTCGGGCAGGGCCAGTTGCGCGGTCTTTCTGTCCAGGCCGAAGTCGCGCGCCGGATCCTGGGCAAATGGCGCCGCCGGATCGAGTCGGCAATCGTCGAGAACAGCGTCGGGCAGGCGTGACATGGCGCAGTGCCTCAGTCTTTGCGGCGTTTCAGCTGGTCGGTGAGTTGGGTCGGCAGGTTGCGAATGATCAGGGTGCCCTGGCTCTCGTCGTATTCGACTTTCGAGCCGAGCAGGTGGGCCTCGAAGCTGATCGACAGGCCTTCGGCGCGACCGGTGAAACGCTGGAATTGATTGAGGGTGCGCTTGTCCGCGGGGATTTCCGGCGACAGGCCGTAATCCTTGTTGCGGATATGCTCGTAGAAGGCCCGCGGACGCTCCTCGTCGATCAGCCCGGACAACTCCTGCAAGCCCATGGGCTCGCCGATCTTGGCCTGGCTGCTGGCGTAGTCGACCAGGGTCTTGGTCTTCTCGCGGGCAGCTTCTTCCGGCAGGTCCTCGCTTTCGACGAAGTCGCTGAAGGCCTTGAGCAGGGTGCGGGTTTCGCCCGGCCCGTCGACGCCTTCCTGGCAGCCGATGAAGTCGCGGAAGTACTCCGAGACCTTCTTGCCGTTCTTGCCCTTGATAAAGGAGATGTACTGCTTGGAATTGGCGTTGTTCTGCCATTCGGAAATGTTGATCCGTGCCGCCAGGTGCAACTGGCCGAGATCCAGGTGCTTGGCCGGGGTCACGTCCAGCGCCTCGTTGACCGCCACGCCTTCGCTGTGGTGCAGCAGGGCGATCACCAGGTAGTCGGTCATGCCTTGCTGGTAGTGGGCGAACAGCACATGGCCGCCGGTGGACAGGTTGGATTCCTCCATCAGCTTCTGCAGGTGCTCGACCGCCTGGCGGCTGAAGGCGGCAAAGTCCTGGCCGCCGTCGAGGTAATGCTTCAGCCAGCCGCTGAACGGGTAGGCGCCGGACTCGGCATGAAACAGCCCCCAGGCCTTGCCCTGCTTGGCGTTGTAGCTCTCGTTGAGGTCGGCGAGCATGTTCTCGATGGCCTGCGAGGCGCCCAGTTCGGTGTCGCGGGCGTGCAGCACGGCGGGGCTGCCATCGGGTTTCTTGTCGATCAGGTGGACGATGCAGTGGCGGATCGGCATGGGCGGTCTCTTGATGCGTTAAGCGTTGGGCAGACGGTGGCAGAACTGGTGCTAGCAATTGCCGCGCAGTTTACCCGACTGGCTCGCTCCGGGGCGCTCGGCGTTGCTGCAAGGTGCGCAGTCGCTCGATCACATAGCGCAGGTGCACGTGCAGCTCGTACAGCTCGTTGGAGTAGGACAGCGGCACCTCGACCTTGGCCAGTTCGTCCTCCAGTTGCTCCAGGCGCGCGACTTCGGCGTCTAGGCGTTCCGGCAGGGTGCCGGCATCGAGTTGCCGGTCGATCTCGCGCAGGTACTTGTACCAGCGGTAGATGCGCGCGCGGATGCGCCAGCGGTAGAGTGGGCCGACCGCCTTGAACAGCGGGATCAGCACCACCAGCAGGGGAATCAGCAGGATGATGTAGCGGTCGGCCAGCGAGGCGATGCGAAACGGCAGGTAGCGCTGCAGCAGTGGCAGGCCGTTGTTGTAGTAGTGCTCGGCGTCGCCGGACAGCGCGAAGGTGCGCGGTTCGGCGCTGGGAAAGGCGCCGGCCTGATCCAGCAGGCTGCCGTGCTTCATCACCTCGCGGGCGGCCTCGAGGATCAGCGGAGCCAGGCCGGGATGGAAGTTCTGGTTGATCACCAGGGTGGCCACCGCCGACAAGGTGACGGTGTCCCGGGCGGGCGCGTTCTGCGCCAGGTTGAGCAGGCCTTCACCGACCGTGATCCGCTTGAGGAACGGCAGGCGCGCCTCGTAGGCCGCGGCGCGGCGGAAGGTCGCCAGGCTCAGGTCGGGGTGCGCGGCCAGTTGCTGGACCAGGGCATTTTCCGCCGGGCCGATGAAGAAGGCGGCGTCCAGCTCGCCGGCCATCAGGGCCCTGCCGGCCTTGCCGCCGCCCGTGGTTTGCCAGCTCGGCGGGTACTGCTCGGGGGTGATCGCATTGGCGCCGAGGATGGCCTCGGTCGCGGCCAGGGTGCCACTGTCGGCGCTGCCGATAGCCAGGCGCAGCGGCAGCAGGTCGGCGATGCGCTCGAGGTCGAGGCCGCTGCGGTAGAACAGCCACAACGGTTCCTGATAGACCGCGCCCAGGCTGTGCAGGCGGGCATGGTCGGCGGCGTCGAGCTGGCGCTCCAGGCCGCTCTGCACCAGGGCGATCTCGACCTGGCTATCCGCCGCCAGCAGGCGCTTGAGGTTGTCCCGCGAACCGGCGCTGGGCACCAGGGTCAGCTCGAAACCCTCTTTGGCCAGCTCCTGCTTGAGCTTCTCGGCGAAGATCCGGTAACCGCCACCCTCGGCACCGGTGGCCATGCGGGCGCTCATCGGCGGCGGCGGGGCGACGAAATAGAACACCGCACCAATCAAGGCGGCCAGCACCGGGACTATCCACAGGTTGGCCAGGAGCATGATCTTCAGGTCTTTGAGCACGCGGCGCATGGGGCTTCCTTTCGACGTTCTTTGCCCAAGGATAGAGGCAGGCGGCGCGCGCGGTCACCTTTGCCGGCGAATAGTCGAAGGGATTGGCTGCAGGCGCGAATGAATTCGCGCCTGCAGGTTGTTCAGGCCGAGGGTGGTGTTTCGCCCAGCAAACGACGCAAGGGCAAACTGCGGCCGCAATCGAGCAGCGCCAGCAAGGCAAACAAGCCCAGGGCATACCAGGCATCGCCGCCGAGCATGACCAGTACCAGCGCGCAGAGTAGCGTGCTGAGGCCAGCCAGCCAGCGCCAGACGCCGCGCAGCAAGACTGCGCCCGCAGCCATGCTCAACAGGTAGATGACCACGAAGTTGCCGTTGGCGTAGCGGATCAGGTCGTCCACCGAGAGGTTGAGCAGGCCGGCCAGGCCGGCGCACAGGGCGCAGCTCAGCACCACCAGCAGCAGGGCGCGGGCGGGTACGCCGTGGTGGTTGCGCCGGGCCAGGCGAGCCGGCAGTTTGCCTTCGTCGGCCAGGCTCCAGATCAGGCGGGCGAAACCCTGGATGTAGACGTTCATCGAGGCGAAGCAGGCCAGGTAGCCGACTACCGCGATCAGCCAGCGCGCGTGCTCGCCCAGCAGCAGATCGAACAGGCGCGGCAGCGAGGCGGCGTCGCTGTGCACATCGCCGTACGCCTGAAAGCTCAGCACCGCGACCGAGCAGGCCCAGTACACCAGGCCGGCGAGCAGTACGCCGAACAGCAGGGCCAGGGGAAAGTCGCGTGCGGGGTTCTTGAACTCCTCGCCCATGTGGGTGAAGGCCTCGATGCCGACGAAACACCAGAACATCACCCCCAGCGCGGCGGGCAGCAGGTGCCAGGAGTCCGCGATGGGCGGCAGCAGCGGCTGGCTGCTCAGGGGCAAGTCGCCGACCCACCAGATCAGCCCGACGCTGCCGACGATGGCCACGGCGATCAGGCCCTGCACCAGCCCCGAGGCCTTGGCCGGACGCTGGCCGAGCAGCAGGATGGCGCCGAGGGTGGCGAGCTGGATGGCCAGCGCCTGGCCGCGACTCAAGTCGACCACGGCCTGCCAGAAGCCGCTGGCGATATTCAGCGCCGCCGGCAAACCGACCGGCAACACGGCGAGGAACAGCCAGGCACTGAGGCGCTCCATGCGCGGGCCGAAGGCACGCCCAATCAGGTGCGGCGCACCGCCGGCATGGGGATAGTGACGACCCAGTTGGGCGAAGGTGAAGGCAATCGGCAGGACCAGGGCGATGAGGATCATCCAGGCCCACAACGAGGCCGCGCCTGCCGCGGTGGCGGCCAGCGCCGGGACGACGAAAATCCCGGTGCCGAGCAGCGAGGTGCTCAGCAGACCGATGCCTTGCAGCAGGCCCAGTTCTTGGTTCAGGCGGCTCATGTTGTATGCTCTGACGTTTCGTTCGCCATGATAATTCGCCCGCCTGCTGCAGGATGCTGGCGAAGCGTCGGCTTTGTCCGACGAACTGGCGGAATTGACCGGCAAATTGCCTTTTACCGAGAGCCCAAGTGGACAAGTTCGATCAGCAGATTCTCGCCCTGTTGCGCGCCGATGCACGGGTGCCGGTGAGCCAGATTGCCCGTGCAGTCAACCTGTCGCGCTCGGCGGTGAGTGAGCGCATTCGCCAGCTGGAGCAGCGCGGCATCATCAGCGGCTACCATGCCCAGGTCGCCCCCCCGGCCGATGCCGGGATCAAGGCCTACCTGGAGTTGTTCTACCAGGGCGGGCGCTGCGAAAACTACGTGGAGCGTATGCGCAGCTTCAGCGAAGTACGCCGCTGCAGCGGCATCAGCGGCGAGACCGACATGCTGGTGTATATCGAGGCACCCTCGATGCAGCGCTTCAGCGAGATCCGCGGGGAGATCGAAAACTACCCCGGCATGCAGAAGGTCAAGACCCATGTGGTGGTCAAGGATTGGGCATTTTGAGCCGACCCGCCGGCGCCTTGGCGGTGTTTCCCCCGCGACCCTTTCACAACCTCTCAGCCCGGTAGTCCCGCCCATGCGCATCCTCCACACCTCCGACTGGCACCTCGGCCAGCACTTCATGGGCAAGACTCGCCAGGCCGAACACCAGGCCTTCTGCGCCTGGCTGATCGAGCAGGTGCGCGGGCATGAGGTCGATGCGCTGCTGATCGCCGGCGATATCTTCGACACCGGTGCGCCGCCCAGCTATGCCCGCGAGCAGTACAACCGCTTCATCGTCGAGCTGCGTGGCAGCGGCTGCGAGCTGGTGGTGCTCGGCGGCAATCACGATTCGGTGGCCATGCTCGGCGAGAGCAAGACCCTGCTGGCGCAGCTGGATACCCGGGTGATCCCCGGCGTCTGCGGGGATCTGAGCGAGCAGCTGCTGGTACTGAAAAAACGCGATGGCAGGCCCGGCGCGCTGCTCTGCGCCATCCCCTTTATCCGCCCGCGCGACGTGTTGCAGAGCCAGGCCGGACAGAGTGCGCAGGACAAGCAGCTGTCGCTGCAGCAGGCGATCCAGCAGCACTACCAGGCGCTGTATGCCCTGGCCGAGGCCAGGCGTGACGAGCTGGGCGGCGACTTGCCGATCATCGCCACGGGGCACCTGACCACGGTGGGCGCCAGCGCCAGCGAGTCGGTGCGCGAGATCTACGTCGGCAGCCTGGAGGCCTTCCCCACCAGCGCCTTCCCGCCGGCGGCCTATATCGCCCTGGGCCATATCCACCGACCGCAGAAGGTCGGCGGCCTGGACCATATCCGCTACTGCGGCTCGCCGCTGCCGTTGAGTTTCGACGAGGCCAGGCAGCAGAAGGAAGTGTTGCTGGTCGAGCTGGATGGCAGTGGCTTGCGCAGCGTTACCGCGCTGCCGGTGCCGCGTTTCCAGCCGTTGCTGTCCGTGCGCGGCTCGCTCAAGGAGCTGGAACAGGCGATTGCCGAGGCCGCGCAGCAGGGCAGCAGCGAGTTGCCGGTGTGGCTGGAGGTGCAGGTGAGCAGCGATGACTACCTCAGCGATTTGCAGCAACGCATCGCCGCGCTGTGCGAGGGCCTGCCGGTCGAGGTGCTGCGCATCCGCCGCGAGCGCGGCAACGCCGTGGCCGCGTTGCAGGGCCAGGCCCGGGAAACCCTGGACGAGCTGAGCGTGGAGGAGGTGTTCGCCCAGCGCCTGAGCAGCGAAACCCTGGACGATGCGCAGCAGGCACCCTTGCTCGCCTTGTACCGCCGGGTGGTCGGCGCACTGCGCGAGGGCCAGGCATGAAGATCCTCAGCCTGCGCCTGAAGAACCTCAACTCGCTGAAGGGCGAATGGAAGATCGACTTCACCGTCGAGCCGTTCAAGGACAACGGCCTGTTCGCCATCACCGGGCCGACCGGCGCCGGCAAGACCACCTTGCTCGACGCCATCTGCCTGGCCCTGTACCACCGCACGCCGCGCATGAGCAGCGTGTCGGCCAGCGCCAACGAGCTGATGACCCGGCACACTGGCGACTGCCTGGCCGAGGTCGAATTCGAGGTCAAGGGCGCGCGCTACCGGGCGTTCTGGAGCCAGCGCCGCGCCCGCGACAAGGCCGAGGGTGCGCTGCAGGCGCCCAAGGTGGAGCTGGCGGCGGCCGATGGCACGATTCTCACCGACAAGATTAACGAGAAGCTGCGCGAGACCGAGCGCCTCACCGGCCTGGACTTCGAGCGCTTCACCAAGTCCATGCTGCTGGCCCAGGGCGGTTTCGCCGCCTTCCTCGAGGCGGGCGCCAACCAGCGCGCCGAGTTGCTGGAGGAACTGACCGGCACCGATATCTACGGGCAGATTTCCCAGCGCGTGTTCGAGCAGACCCGCGAGGTCAAGGTCGCCCTCGACCAGCTGCGCGCCAGGGCCGAAGGCGTCGAGCTGTTGAGCGACGAGCAACGCCGCGAACTGCAGGGCGAAGCCGAACGCCTGGGAGGCGCAGACAGCCGCCTGCATGCCGAGCATGCCGAACTGCAGCGCCAACGCCAATGGCGCGACGAGTTGGCCAAGGCGCACGGCCAGCAGCAAGGCGCCGCCGTCGCCGAGCAGCGCGCGCAAGAGCAATTGCAGGCTGCCCAGGCACAGTTGGCGCAACTGGCCGCCAGCGAACCGGCCGCCAGGTTGCAGCCGATCCATCGCGCTTGGCAGCAGGCGCAGCAGGCCGTGCGCCAGAGCGAACAGGCCTTGCAGCAGACCCGGGCCGAGCAGCAGCAGGCCGCCCAGCGCATCGCCGAATGCCTGTGGCAGGCCCGCCAGTTCAGTCAGCAACTGCTCGGCGAGCGCCAGCAGGCGCGCGACCACCTGGCCGCGCAGCGCCAGCAACTGGAGACCCGCCTGGCCGAGCAGGCGCAACACGGCCGGCTCGGTGAGCAACTGGGCGCCTGGCGTAGCCAGTTCGCGGCGCGCCAGCAGTTGGCCGTGGACCTCGAGCAGCTCGGCAACCGCCAGCAGCAGTCCGTGCAAGCCGTGCAGGCGTTGCAGATGCAGTTGGCCGAGCAGGCCGCCCGGTTGAGCGCCGAACAGCTGCGCCTGCTTGAGGCGCAACGGGCGGAAGGCGAGCAGCAGCGCCTGCTCGATGGCCTGCTGGCCGGGCGCAGCGAAGCCACCCTGCGCGAGCGCTGGCAGCTGCTGCACCGCCACAGCGGCCTGCTGGCCCAGCTCAAGCAGCTTGCCGCCAGCCGCCAGCAACTGCTCGAACAGCAGGTGCAGCTGGACGCCAAGCTGAGCGAGTTGCACGGCCAGCACGCCGCCAAGGATGTCGAGGTGATGGCCCTGCGCGCGCGCTACAAGGATTTGCAGCAGCAGGTGCGCGACCAGGAAAAACTGCTGGAGCAGGAACAGCGCATCCAGGCCCTGGAAACCTACCGCGCGCAGTTGCAGGAAGGCGAAGCCTGCCCGCTGTGCGGCTCCCACCAGCACCCGGCGATTGCCGCCTACCAGGCGCTGGACGTCAGCGCCACCCAGCAGACCCTGCTGGCGAAGAAGGCCGAGCTGGAAGCCCTGACCACCAGCGGTCAGCGCCTGGCCAGTGAACTGGCGACCCTGGCCAGCCAGCTCGAACAGCAGCGGCAACAGCTGCAACGCAACCGCCAGGAACAGATGGAGCAGGGCGAACGCTGGCACCAGTTGACCGCGCAGCTCGGCACTGCGCTGGCCGATGCGGCGGCCCTGGCCGAATACGAAGGGCAGCAGGCGGCCGAGCTGGACGCGATCCAGCGCAGCCTCGAGCAACTCGATCGGCTCAAGGTAGCGCTGGAAGGCGCGCGCACGCTGCGCCAGCAACTCGAACAAAGCTGCGCCGCCGTGCAGCAACAGCAGGCGTTGGCCAGCCAGCAGTTGCAGCATCAGGACAGCCAACTGGCGGATATCGCCATGCGCCTGGAGCAGCTGCAGCGCCAGCGCAGCGAACGCGACAGCAGCCTGAGCGAGGAGCTGGCCGCATTCGGCTACAGCTTGCCGAGCGACGGCGCCGCCTGGCTGCGCGAGCGTGAAACGCAGTGGCACAGCTGGCAGCAGGCGCAGCAACAGCGTCAGCAGCTGGAGGGTGAGCAGCGCGAACTGGAACACGCCCTCGGCATAGCCCGCGAACTGCACGGCAACTGGCAGCAGCGCTGGGCGGCATTGCAGCAGGCCGAGCCGCCGCCACTGGCCGCGGTTGCCGATGCGCTGGCCGCCCTGCAGCAAGCCGAGGCGCAGCTAACCAAGGAGCACAGCCGTCAGCAGCAATTGCACGGCACCCAACAGACCCAGGCGCAACGGCTGAGCGAGGATCAGCAGGACCTGCAGGCCAAAGCGCAGCAGTGGGCGGCGGCCCTGGCCGCCAGCCCGTTCGGCGACGAGGGCGCCTTCCAGGCCGCGCTGCTCGACGAGCAGCAGCGCGGTGCGCTGATTCAGCTCAAGGAGCGTCTGCATAAATCCCTGACCGAGGCCCAGGCGCTGAAAGTCGCCGCCGACCACCAGTTGGCCGCCTTGCAGGCCAACCCGGCCAGCGAACTCGAGTGCGAACAGCTCGAAGAGCGCCTGCAGCTGCTCGGCGCCGAGCTGAAAACCTTGACCCAGCGCCAGGGCGAAATCCGCGCGCAACTGCAGGGCGACGATGCGCGGCGGCAGAATCAGCAGAGCCTGTTCGCCGAAATTGCCGCCAAGCAGGGCGAGTACGACCTCTGGCAACAACTCAACAGCCTGATCGGCTCGGCCGACGGCGCCAAGTACCGCAAGTTCGCCCAGGGCCTGACCCTCGATCACCTGGTCTACCTGGCCAACCAGCAACTCGAACGCCTGCACGGCCGCTACCAGTTGGCCCGGCGCGGCAGCGGCGAGCTGGAACTGGAAGTGATCGACACCTGGCAGGCCGATGTCGCCCGCGACACCAAGACCCTGTCCGGTGGCGAAAGCTTCCTGGTCAGCCTGGCGTTGGCCCTGGCGCTGTCCGATCTGGTCAGCCACAAGACCAGCATCGATTCGCTGTTCCTCGACGAGGGCTTCGGCACCCTCGACGGCGAAACCCTGGAAATCGCCCTGGATGCCCTCGACAGCCTGAATGCCAGCGGCAAGATGATCGGCGTGATCAGCCACGTGGAAGCGATGAAGGAGCGGATTCCCGTGCAACTGAAAGTGCACAAGGGCGTGGGCATGGGCTACAGCGGGCTGGACCGGCGCTTTGCCGTGCCCGCTCGGGGCGATTGATCTGCGGCAACGTGGCTGGGCCATGCTTATACCTATACTTGCCACATCTCAGGAAGAAGGTGCCCGGCTACCCAGGGCAGGCAACCCTCGTTACGCTTATGGAGCATCGCGCATTGGCCAAGGCCTTTTTCTGTGTTGTCCTGGGTTGTCTACTTGCAGGTGTGCTGCCAGCTGCGGCCGCCGTTTCTGCCGATGGCTCGGCGCTGAAGCTGTGCTACGAGGATCAGGATTCCTACCCCTGGGTGCTGAGCGACGGGTCCGGCCTCAACCTGCAGTTGCTCGGCCTGGTCGAGCAGGCCCTGAGGCTGCATTTCGAGTTCGTCCCGGTGCCCTGGAACCGCTGTCTCGCCGGCCTGGAACGCGGGTTTTACGACGGTGCATTCGCCTCCAGTTACAAGGCCGAGCGTCTGGCCATCGGCCGCTACCCGCTGGATGCCGATGGTCGCCTGGACGAGCGCAAGCGCCTGCATACCTCGATCTATGCCCTGTACCGACGTAAGGACAGCCAGGTGGGCTGGAACGGCAAGGCGTTCCGTCAGCTCGATGGCCGCATCGGCTCGCTGAGTGGTTTCTCCATCGTCGACTTCATCCGCGAGCATGGCGCCGAAGTGGATGAAACCAGTCGCGATCCCCTGGCACTCCTGCAGATGCTCGGGCATGCTCGGGTGCAGGCGGCGGCCCTGCAAAGCCTGCGCGCCGATTTTCTCCTGCAGGCCCATCCGCAGTTGGCGGCAACCATCGAGAAGGTAAAATTGCCGCTCGAGGAGAAGGCCTATTACCTGATGCTGTCGAATGCCTACGTCGGCGCAAACCCGGCGATGGCCGAGGTCATCTGGGCCGAAATAGGGCGCCAGCGCGAGTCGCCGGAGTATCAGCTACTGATGCAGGCTTTTCTGGCCCGGTCTGTACCCTAAGCGCGTCGGCATTGCCGAGCACAGGCAGCGATTGCCCGGTCGTTCAATCTGTGTCCATCAACATCATTCACCGCAGGATCGCCAGTGATCGTCGTACTTCTAGTTAATACCCTGATCGTGATAACCGCGGTCATCATCCACTACGAGTTCCTGTATCGGCTGACATTGCTGCTGCCACGCATTCAGGTGCTCCATCGCTTTCGCATCGTGCTGGGGGTCGGTGGCGCTCTGCTGGCCCATGCGTTCGAGGTGTGGATATTCGCCATCGCCTACTACCTGATGCACCGCGCCGATGGCTGGGGCTACCTGGAAGGCAACTTCAATGGCAGCTTGATGGACGCTGTGTATTTCTCCTTCACGATCTTCACCACCCTCGGGTTAGGCGATATCCAGCCGCACGGCGACCTGCGCTTCTTGACCGGTATCGAATCACTCACCGGGCTGGTGCTGATTACCTGGACTGCGTCTTTTCTCTTCGTCGAAATGCAGCGCTTCTGGAATACCCGATAGTGCGGGCATTTTTGCTGACAGGATTGTCCGTTGGTAACCGTCCCCCATGCAGGCGCATGATCACTGTGGGTTCTGACGAGCATCGCCAATGGCCAAGCCTCCGGTTACTCCTCCTGCAGCTTCCGCGCTCGGACGTTTTTTCAAGCTGGCCGGCACCGCCACGCGCATCGGTGGCGGTCTGCTCGGGCAACGCCTGAGCCTGGGGCAGACGGCTATCGATTGGCAGCCGGTGGCCGAGCAACTGGGCACTGTGCTCGGCGAGATGAAAGGCCCGGTGCTCAAGCTGGGGCAGATGGCCTCGCAATGGCACGAGGTGCTACCCGAACCGGTCGCGCAGGCCTTGGGCAATCTGCAGAACCGGGTGCCGGCGCTGCCTTTCGAGGCGTTGCGGGGGCACTTGCAGCAGGTCTATGGCGATGATTTGCACCAGTTCTTCCAGCGCATCGAGGAGCAGCCGTTTGCCGCCGCTTCGCTCGGCCAGGTGCACCGCGCGGTGGCGCTGGATGGGCGGGCGCTGGTGCTCAAGGTGCAGTATCCCGGTATCGCCGAGATCTGCGCGGCGGATCTGCGCCAGCTGCGTCGTCTGCTGCCACTCGGGCGTTTGTTCCGCGCGCCGGCCGCACAGCTGGAAGGGGTCTATCGAGAGCTGGCAGCGGTGATCGCCGCCGAGCTGGATTACCCGGCGGAGATGCGCCGCCTGCAGCAGTTCCGCGCGCACTTCGCCGACTGGCCGGGGTTGCGCCTGCCGCAGCCGCAGGAAGATCTGTGCCGGTCGGGCGTACTGGCGTTGAGCGAAGAGCCCGGCTTGCCCTTTGCCGAGGTCGGCCAGGCCAGCGCCGCGGTGCGCGAGCGCCTGGCCCTGACCCTGGTGCGCTGGCTGAGTGCGCAGGCCTTCGAGCTGGGGTTGCTGCATGCCGACCCGCATCCGGGCAATTTCGCCTACACCGCCACCGGCGAATTGGTGGTGTATGACTTCGGCTGCGTGCAGGCGTTGTCGCCCGCGTTGCTGGGCGCCTATGTACAGACCTACCAGGCGCTGCAGGCGCGCGATGGCGAACAGCTGGAGCGGGCTTTCCAGGCACTGGGCACGCGCCAGCCGCAATCGACCACCCCTTATGGCCTGTACCGCCAGTTGCATGGGTTGCTCGGACCCTTGTTGCAGCCGGGTAAACGCTGGGATTTCGCCGCCACGCCGCTGCACCAACAGGTGCAGGCACTGTTGCCGGATGTGCTGGGCGCGCTCGGCAGCCTGCAACCGGCGCCGGCCACCCTGCTGGTCAACCGCACCCTGGAAGGGCATTACTGGAATCTCAGTCGGCTGGCTGTGGCCTTGCCGCTGGCGGATCTGCTGCATGAGCGGATGGCGGTTGCGCGAAGCCGCTGACGGACCGTTGAAAAACTGGCTACGTTGCCATTGTTCAACGGCCGGCTAACCAGTACAGCGCCTTTGACAACGCGTGGCGATGACGACGATTTGCTCTGTGATTGTTGCGCACCTATGGTCATACACAGCAGGCCAGGTTCCCGAGACGCTGCTCGGGCGGATTGCCGAGTCGATTGTTCCAGGTCGTCAACCAACAGGGTGGATAAACCATGTCTTTATTGGGCAAGCAACTGGGGCGGGTGCTTTCGCTGCTGGCGCTGTGGGCTGTGCTGGGCGCGGCGCAGGCGCAACCGACCGTGGTGGTCGCCTCAAAGATCGATACCGAGGGCGCGGTGCTGGGGCAGTTGATCTATCAGGCACTCAAGCGTGGCGGGGTGCCGGTTGAGGATCGCACCCAGCTCGGCGCCACCAACATCGTGCGCGGCGCCCTGCTCGCCGGTGAGGTCGGCATCTACCCGGAGTACACCGGCAATGGCGCATTCTTTTTCGACAGCGCCGACAGCAGCCTGTGGAAAGACGCCGAACAGGGCTACGCCAAGGTCAAGCAACTGGACTTCGAGGCCAACCAACTGGTCTGGCTGCAGCCGGCCAACGCCAACAACACCTGGGCGATGAGCGTGCGCGGCGACCTGGCGCGCGCCCATGGCCTGAAGACGCTGGACGACCTGGCCCGCTACCTGGCGGGCGGCGGCGCCTTCAAGTTCGCCGCCAGCGCCGAGTTCGTCGAGTCGCCGACGGCATTGCCGGCGTTCCAGCAGGCCTACGGCTTCAAGCTCAGGTCCGAGCAGTTGCTGATCCTGGCCGGCGGCAATACCGCGGCGACCATCCGCGCCGCGTCCTTGCAGACCAACGGGGTCAACGCGGCCATGACCTACGGCACCGATGGCGGCCTGAGCGCCCTCGATCTGCTGGTGCTGGAAGACACCCGCGGCGTGCAACCGGTCTATCAGCCGGCACCCGTGGTGCGTGCGGATGTGCTCGCGGCATACCCGCAGATCGCCGGGATTCTCCAGCCGATCTTCGCCGCCCTGGATCTGCCGACCCTGCAGCGCCTCAATGGCGAGGTGGCGGTGCAGGGCGCCGAGCCGGCGCAAGTGGCGGCGGAGTTCCTCGACAGCCTGGACCAATGATGCCGGCATGAGCCTGCCACTGCGGAGCAATAGAGTCATCCCAGTGCTGGCGCTGCTGGCGCTGACACTGCTGTGGAGCCTGGATTTCGTCAGCATTCAGCCCAACCGCATCGCTCCGGGTAGTGGCCTGGGACTGCTGGCGGCCATGGGGCCGGTCTGGGCGCTGCTGCTCACGGGGCTGTTGCTGGCCTGCGCGTTGCTGGCGCTGCGGTCGCCGCGTCCGGCCTACTGGCCGATCCTGGCGATCGTGTGGCTGCTGTTGCTGCAATTACCCCTGAGCCTGGCCTGGAGCATCGAGCGCCACATAGGCGCGGACCTGCCCTACGCGCGGGTCGGCATTGGCGCCGGTTACTGGAGCCTGCTGTTCCTCCTCGGCTTGCTGCTGATCGAGCTGCAGCAGCGCCTGCGTCTTTCGCGTGTCTGGCTGCTCGGCGGTGCCCTGGTCCTGGCTGCGCTGCTGGGCTGGCTGGCCCAGCAGGATTGGCTGGAGCCGCTGGCGCTGCTGCGCGAGTACCAGTCGCGCCGCAGCCAGTTCGGCGCCGCCTTGGCTAGCCATCTGGGCCTGGTGGGCGCGGCGGTGGGTTCGAGCCTGCTGTTCGGCGGCGCCATCGCCCTGTGGCTGCAGCGTTATCCGCGGGCGCAAAAGGGCAGCATCGGCCTGCTGAGTTTTATCCAGACGATTCCCAGCCTGGCGCTGTTCGGCCTGCTGATCGCGCCGCTGAGTTACCTGTCGGCGCAGTTTCCCCTGCTCCAGCAGCTGAATATCCGCGGTATCGGCTGGGCGCCGGCGCTGCTCGCCCTGATCGCCTACAGCCTGCTGCCGATCGTGCGCAACACCTGCGTCGCCTTGCAGGAGGTCGAGGCCGGCGTGATCGAGTCGGCCCGTGGCATGGGCATGAGCCCCGCTCAGGTGTTCCTCCAGGTGCGCCTGCCGCTGGCCATGCCGTTGATCATCGAGGGCGTGCGGGTCACCAGCATTCAGGCGATCGGCCTGACCGCGGTGGCGGCGCTGATCGGCGCGGGCGGCTTCGGCACCTTTATCTTCCAGGGCCTGGGCCAGTCGGCGATGGACCTGATCATCCTCGGCGCCTTGCCCATCATCGTCCTGGCGCTGCTGGCGGACGGCCTGTTCAGCCTGCTGGGCGAACGCTTTTCCAGCGGAGCGCGGCGATGATCGAGCTGAGCAACGTCAGCAAGCTGTTTGGCCAGACCCGGGCGGTGGACGATATCTGCCTGACCGTGCAAACCGGCGAGCTGTGCGTGCTGGTCGGCACCTCGGGCTGCGGCAAGTCGACCACCCTGCGCATGATCAACCGCCTGATCGCGCATTCGGCCGGCAGCATCCGCATCGATGGCCGGGACATCGAGCAGATCGACCCGCAGCAACTGCGCCGCGGTATCGGCTATGCGATCCAGAGCACCGGCCTGTTTCCGCACTGGACGGTGGCGCGCAACATCGCCGTGGTGCCCCGTCTGCTCGGCTGGCCGGTCGCACGCATCCGCCAGCGGGTCGAGGAATTGCTGCAGTTGCTCGAACTGGCGCCGGCCGAGTTCGCCGGCAAGTATCCCCATCAGCTGTCGGGCGGCCAGGCCCAGCGGGTCGGCGTGGCCCGCGCCCTGGCCGGCGATCCGCAGATTCTGCTGATGGACGAACCCTTCGGCGCACTCGACCCGATCACCCGCGAGAGCCTGCAGAACGAGCTGTTGCGCATCCAGTCGCAGGTACGCAAGACCATCGTCTTCGTCACCCATGACATGGACGAGGCGCTCAAACTGGCCAACCGTATCGTGGTGATGGACAAGGGCCGGATCGTCCAGCAGGACAGTCCGCAGGCGCTGCTGGCCAAACCGGCCAATGCCTTCGTCGAGAACCTGCTTGGCGGCCAGGAACGCGGCCTCAAACAGGCCGGACTGCTGCGCGTGGCGGCGCTGATGCAGGCCATGGTCACGGCCGCCGCGCCGGCCGCCGGGCCCAGGGTCAAGGCCACGGACAACCTGCGTCAGGCGCTGTCGCTGATGCTCTGGCACCGCTGCAGCAGCCTGCCGGTGGTCGATGAGCAGGGTCGGCAAATCGGCGTGTTGCAGCTGGACGCGCTGATGAGTCGGCCTCAGTGAGCAAACTCGCGGTGTTGCGCGGTGGTGGCTGGCCGCCGCTGCTGTGGCTGGCCCTGCTGCTGGCGGCGGCGCTGGGACTGGCCGAACTGGACGGGCTGTTTCGCCTGATCGAGCCGGACAGGCGCACGGTGATCTACGCCCGCGCCGCCTTCATCGACCTGCTCGGCAGCCATCTGCTGCTGGTGACGCTGGCGGCCTGCGTCTCCAGCCTGGTCGGGGTGGGCGCGGCGATCATGGTGACCCGGCGCTGGGGCGCGGATTTTCTGCCGCTGGTCAGCCAGGTCGCCTCGATCGGCCAGACCATACCGCCGGTGGCGGTGCTGGCCCTGGCGGTGCCAGCGCTCGGCTTCGGCAGCGGGCCGACCCTGTTCGCCCTGATGCTCTATGGCCTGCTGCCGATCCTGCGCAACAGCCTGGCGGGCCTGCGCGGCATCGATCCGGCGGTGCTGGAGGCGGCGCGCGGCATGGGCATGGCGCCGTTGCAGGTGCTCTGCCAGGTGGAATTGCCGCTGGCGCTGAACGTTATCCTGGCCGGCATCCGTACCTCGGTGACCATCAACATCGCCACCGCGGCCATCGGCTCCACCATCGGCGCCAGTACCCTGGGTGACCCGGTGATCTCGGGACTGGTCACCGGCAACACGGCCTTCATCCTGCAAGGCGCGATCCTGATCGGCCTGCTGGCCGTGGCGGTCGACAGCCTGTTCGAGCAGCTGCAACGGCGGGCGCCGGGAACCCGCCAGGCAAAGTGAATGGGTAGATCCTATGTTTATTTGCAAGACCCGCGACCTCGTAGGGTGGATGACGCTTCACCCATCCACCAACAGCGATGGTGGGTGAAAAAAGCGTCATCCACCCTACACAACTGGTCACCGGCAACACGGCTTTCATCCTGCAGGGCGCGATCCTGATCGGCCTGCTGGCCGTGGCGGTCGACAGCCTGTTCGAGCAGCTGCAACGGCGCGCGCCGGGAACCCGCCAGGCAAAGTAGATGCGTAGCCCGAATGCGGTCCGGGGAGATCGAGCGCGAGCAAGCGCCAGCAGGGTGCTGCAGGCGCAGCAGCGTACCTTTGGCCAAGTATTTTTATCGCCCGCCGTCTTGCCCGGCTTCTCCCGGCGTGCCGCTGCAGCTAGAGTGCTGCGGCGCCACGCGCGGTCGCCAAGCACAACCTCGATCATGCGCGTGAAGGCGCTAACGCTTGATGGGTGGGGGCAGCATGGCGCTAACGTCATGGGTGGTGCTGGGGCTGTTCGTCATGACCTACCTGGGCATGGCCGCGGGAGGCATTCCGGGTCTGCGCGTCGACCGCAGCTGGATCGCCGGCTGTGCGGCGGTAGTGCTGCTGTTCTGCGGGGTTCAATCGCCAGGCGAGGCGGCCAGCCATCTGGATGCCGGGGCGCTGTTGCTGCTGTTGGCGCTGATGCTGATTTCCGCGCAGTTCGATTTCTCCGGGGTCTATGCCTGGCTTAACGCCCAGCTCAGCCACCATGCGCAACGCCCGGCACTGTTGCTGGGCGGCGTGGTGGTGCTCGGCGGCATACTGTCGGCGCTGCTGGTCAACGACATCGTCGCCTTCGCCCTGACCCCGCTGCTGTGTCACAGCCTGTTGGCCCGTGGCCTCGATCCGCGCCCGTTTCTGCTGGCCCTGGCGTTGTCCTGCAACGCCGGTTCCTCGGCCAGCCTGATCGGCAACCCGCAGAACATCCTGATCGGTCAGGCCGGCGGCCTGGATTTCTGGTCGTTCACGTTTATCGCAGGTCCGCCGGCGCTGGCCGGGTTGGTGATCACCTACGCCTGCATCTGGCTGCAATGGCGCAGGCGTTGGGGCGTACTGCAGGCGTTGGCTCTCGAGGAGACGCCGGTCGAGCGGATCTATGGCGCGCACAGCTATCTCAAGCCGCTGCTGGCCAGCCTGGTATTGCTTGGGCTGTTTGCCACGGAGATCCCCCGCGAGTTGTCGGCGCTGCTGATCGCCGCCCTGCTGATGATTTCGCGCCGGGTCGACAGTCGCGATTATGTGCACAAGGTCGATCTCAATCTGCTGTTGCTGTTCGCCGGGCTGTTCGTGGTCACCGGCGCCGCTTTGGGCCTGCCGGAGGTAGCCGCGTTAGCCACGACGCTACGCGAGTACGGGCTGTTGCCCGAGGGGGTAATGGGGCTGGCGACCGCCTCGCTGCTGGCCAGCAACCTGATCGGCAATGTGCCCTTCGTGGTGTTGCTGCTGGGTCTGCTGCCGGATGCGGCGCCGTCGCTGCTGGTCGGCCTGGCGGTGATGTCGACTCTGGCCGGCAACCTGCTGCTGATCGGCAGCGTGGTCAACCTGATCGTCGCCGAAAGCGCGCGGCGTCAGGGCGTGGCGCTGAGCTTCGTCGACTTCGCCCGCAGCGGTTTCCCGGTGACGCTGCTGAGCATGACGGCGGCCGGTTTGTGGCTGGGCTACGGTGGCTGGTTGCCCTGGTAGGGGTTACGGCTGCAATCCGGGCTACTTGCAAAGCGGTCGGCATGGGTATCGCTGCGCTCAACCCATCCTACTTCCAGCGTTCTTGCCGCCAGTCCTGTTGCTGCTGCGGCGTGAGGAAGGTCCAGGCGACGAAGCGGCTCTGCTTCTGCCCCTGGGCCATTTCCACGGTGCGCACGTCGAGCGCACCGGCCTTTTTCAAGGCGGCATAGACGCCGGGCAGGTTGCTCGCCTTGGAAATCAGGCTGGTGAACCACAGTACCTGCTGGGAATGCTGCGCGCTTTCCTTGATCAGACGGCTGACGAAGGCCGCTTCGCCGCCCTGGCACCACAACTCCGCCGCCTGGCCGCCGAAATTCAGCACCGGTAGCTTGCGCTTGGGGTCGAGCTTGCCCAGGTTGCGCCACTTGCGCTTGCTGCCGCTACTGGCCTCCTCGGCACTGGCATGGAAGGGCGGGTTGCACAGGCTCAGGTCGAAGCGTTCGTCAGCCTGCAGCAGGTTCTGGAAAATATGCGCGCCATCGGTCTGCTGGCGCAGTTCGATGGCGCTGGCCAAGCCGGGGTTGGACCGAACGATGGCCTTGGCCGAGGCAATGGCGCTGGCGTCGATATCCGAACCGAGAAACTGCCAGCCGTACTCGCGGTTGCCCAGCAGCGGGTAGATGCAGTTGGCGCCGACGCCGATATCCAGTGCGCGCACCTGGGCGCCGCGCGGGATCTCGCCGCCATTGCCGCTGGCCAGCAGATCGGCGAGGTAATGCAGATAGTCGGCGCGCCCCGGAATCGGCGGGCACAGGTAGTCCGCCGGAATATCCCAATGTTCGATGCCGTAGAACTGCTTGAGCAGCGCCCGGTTGAACACCTTGACCGCCGCCGGGTTGGCGAAGTCGATGCTCTCCTTGCCGTACGGGTTGAGAATCACGAAGGCCGCCAGCTCCGGGCTGCTCTCGATCAGCGCGGGGAAGTCGTAGCGACCCTGGTGGCGGTTGCGCGGGTGCAACTGGCCCTTGCCGGCATCGGGCTTGGCCGGGGCAGGAGGGCGGGGCGCGGCAGGTTTGCGGCTGGGACGTTGGGTCGGCGATGACATGCTGGCGGTATCGGCAGGGGCGGAGCGCGGCATTTTCCCATAGCTGCTGCGGTCGTGCTGAAAAAGAGTGTGCTCGATTGCGCGCAAATCCAGTGGTGGCTAAGCGATATCCAGCCACCTCGCCAGGTAATCAAAAAACAGGCAGTACAGTGCGATCGGCAGCGGCAGGCCGAGCAGGGTGCCGAGCAGGTAGGTGCGAAAAGGCACGCCGGACAGGGCGAGGCTGTAGTTCAGTGCCGGCACCGTCTGGAACAGCGTGCGCAGGGCGACGATGCTGATTAGTGGGTGGCGATCGAGGCCGGCCAGCAGGCGCTGGGCCAGGCGGCTGTCGAGTTCGCGCAGGGCGTTGCCGCCCAGGTAGCGGATGGTCAGGAAGGTGAACACGCAGGAGACGATGGCGGCCAGGTAGGTGGCGATGCCGCCATAGAGCCGACCCAGCGCCAGCACCGCGGCGGCGAGGAAGATCCAGCCGGGAATCTGGATCAGGTTGCCCAGGGCGAACAGCAGGATGAACAGCAGCAGGCCGCTGACCGGGTGCATCAGGATCAAGTCCTGCAGGGCTTGCAGGCTGAACCGGGCGCGGATACCCAGGGCCTCGAACAGCAGGAACAGGCCCAGCAGGAACAGGAGCACCAGTAACAGTCGGTGGGTGCTGCGCATAGCGGGCCTCAGAGATTGTGAAAAAATCGAGCGCCGCAGCCGAGAGCGTCTCCAGCTGTTCGTAGCGCAACGCCAGCAGCGAGCGCCTGGAGGCGGTCGCAGTAGGCGCGAGTTTTTTCACAAGCTTTCACTGCTCAGGGATACCCGAGTATGGCCTTGATCTGCGCCAGGTTGGCGGCGATCCACTGCGGGTCGATCGCCCCCCAGTCGCGAATGGCGTAATGCCCGGCATTGTTGCGCTCGCCCGCCTGCTGGACGAAGACGCAGTCGATATCCAGATCGGCCAGTGCGCTCAGGGTGTCCTGGGCGGTGCGCCGGGGCATGCCGGTGGCGTCGATCAGGGCCGGCACGCTGCAGGCGCTGCCACTGTCGATCAGCCAGGCAACATAGAGGCGGCGGTAGAAACTGGTTTTGGTTTTGCTCACGTCCATCGGTCGAGGGCTCCTGCGCTAAGGGTGCGCCGCTGTACAGACGCACCCCCCAGCCTAAGCGGCTAGTGGCGGTCAGGCCAGTATGGCGAGGCCTATATAGGTCGCGGCACCCGCCAGGTAGCCGAGCAGGGCCAGCAGGCTGATCTTCTTCAGGTACCAGATGAAGTTGATCTTCTCCATGCCCATTGCCGCCACGCCGGCCGCCGAGCCGATGATTAGGCAGCTACCGCCAGTGCCGGCGCAATAGGCCAACAGCTCCCAGAACGCGCCATCGACCACGAAGTTACCCAGCCAGCCATCGCCGCCGGCCGCCGCAAGGGCCTCCGGGCTGATCAGCGGGTACATCTTCATGGCGCCGGCTACCAGCGGTACGTTATCGACCACCGAGGAGAGCAGGCCGATGGCGATGTTGATGGCGTAGACGTTGCCCAGGCTGTCCTTCAGCGCGCTGGCGACCTGGGTCAGGTGGCCGGCGGTGGCCAGGCTGGAGACGGCGAGCAGGATGCCGAGGAAGAACAGCACGCTGGTGATGTCGATGCGGCGCAGTACGCCGACCACCGAGAGCGGGTGCTTGTCTTCCGCATTCTTGCCGCGGTGCAGCACTTCGGTAACCACCCAGAGCACGCCGAGGCCGAGGAGGATGCCCATGTAGGGCGGCAGGTGGGTGACGGTCTTGAACACCGGGACGAACACCAGCGCGCCGATGCCGAGGATGAACACCAGGTTGCGTTCGAACGGGGTGGTCGGGTCGCGACGTTCCTCCTTGGTCAGTTTCACCGTTGGACGCTCGAACTCGCCCTTCATGGTCAGGCTGAGGAAGATCAGCGGCACCAGCAGACAGACCAGGCTGGGGAGGAACAGTTGGGCGACGATACCGCTGGTGGTGATCTGGTTACCGATCCACAGCATGGTGGTGGTCACGTCGCCGATCGGCGACCAGGCGCCGCCGGCGTTGGCGGCGATCACCACGATGCCGGCATAGAACCAGCGCTCGTGCTGTTCCTTGACCAGCTTGCGCAGCAGGGAAACCATGACGATGGTGGTGGTCAGGTTGTCCAGCGCGGCCGAAAGGAAGAAGGTGATGAAACCGATCGTCCACAGCAGTTGCACGCGCTTGCTGGTGCGGATGCGGTCGGTGATGACCTTGAAGCCTTCATGGGCGTCGATCAGTTCGACGATGGTCATGGCGCCCATCAGGAAGAACAGGATCTCGGAGATTTCACCGAGGTGGTGACGCAGTTCGCCAACCACCAGATCAGTGTTATTGGTCGCGTGGGCACCTGCTTCAATCAGCGGCAGGATGCTGTCGGCGCTTAGCACCAGCACCGTCCAGGCCAGCATCGCGGTGAGCAGCGCCGAGGCGGCTTTGTCAATTTTCAGGGGGTGTTCGAAGGCGATGCATAGATAGCCGAGCACGAAGATCACGGCCATAAGCATGTAGGCATACATAGGCGAGGTTTCCAGTCAGAGGTTTAAGGTTTGAAATGATTAGTAAAATAATGGGCGGCAGGATGCACCAATAGGCAGGCAACTGGAAGGCGTTGGGGGTCTTGGGGGCGTTAATCGTGACTAAATGTCGCAGTGCCTTGACGAGCGACAAGAAAGGCTTTTGATTTGCCGAGGGCGGTCCTGGTTTGCGGCTGGCCGCAGGGCGCTACTCGCCGCAGGCAGTGCACCGGGGCGTATCGGCGTGGCACAAGCCCGGTGGGCTCTGTGCGAAGGAAAAAGCCCGCGGTCTGGCGACGGCGGGCTTGGGGTTTGCAGTTTGCTTATGGCTTACAGGCTGGCGATGCGCTCGCGCTGTTCGACCAGCTTGCCTAGGGCCTGCTCGGCCTCGGCCAGCTTGGCGCGCTCCTTGTCGAGTACCTCGGCCGGCGCCTTGGCGACGAAGCCCTGGTTGGCCAGCTTGCCGCCGACGCGCTTGACTTCACCGTCCAGGCGGACGATTTCCTTGTCCAGGCGCGCCAGTTCGGCGTCCTTGTCGATCAGCCCGGCCATCGGCACCAGTACCTGCATGTCGCCGACCAGGGCGGTGGCAGACATCGGCGCCTCTTCCCCGGCTTGCAGCACGCGCACCGATTCCAGCTTGGCCAGCTTGTTCAGCAGCGGCGCGTTGTCGGCCAGGCGGCGCAGGTCTTCCGCACTGGCGTTCTGCAGGATGACGTCGATGCGCTTGGCCATGGAGATCTTCATCTCGCCGCGGATCTGGCGCAGGCCGAGCATCAGCTGCTTGACCCATTCGATATCGCCTTCGGCGGCGGCATCGATGCGGCTCTCGTTGGCCACTGGCCAGGCCTGCAGCATGATGGTCTCGCCACTGACGCCAGCTTGCGCCTTGATCCGCTGCCAGATTTCTTCGGTGATAAAGGGCATGAACGGGTGGGCCAGACGCAGGGCCACTTCCAGCACGCGCACCAGGGTGCGGCGGGTGCCGCGCTGGCGTTCGATGGAGGCGTTCTCGTCCCACAGCACCGGCTTGACCAGCTCCAGGTACCAGGCGCAGTACTCGTCCCAGATGAATTCGTAGAGTGCCTGCGCCGCCAGGTCGAAGCGGAAGGCATCGAGCTGGCGGGTGACTTCGGCTTCGGTGCGCTGCAGGGCGGAGATGATCCAGCGATCCACCGAGGACAGTTCGACTGCCTCGCCATTGATTCCGCAGTCCTGGCCATCGGTGTTCTCGAGGACGAAGTTGGCGGCGTTCCAGATCTTGTTGCAGAAGTTGCGATAACCCTCGACCCGGCCCATGTCGAACTTGATGTCGCGGCCGGTGGATGCCAGCGCCAGGTTGGTGAAGCGCAGGGCGTCGGTGCCGTAGGCGGCGATGCCTTCGGGGAACTCGGCGCGGGTCTGCTTGGCGATCTTTTCCGCCAGCTTGGGCTGCATCATGCCGCTGGTGCGTTTGGCCACCAGGGATTCCAGGTCGATGCCGTCGACGATGTCCAGCGGGTCGAGCACGTTGCCCTTGGACTTGGACATCTTCTGGCCCTGGCTATCGCGGACCAGGCCATGCACGTAGACGGTCTTGAACGGCACTTGCGGCGTGCCGTCGTCGTTCTTCACCAGGTGCAGGGTCAGCATGATCATCCGCGCGACCCAGAAGAAGATGATGTCGAAGCCGGTGACCAGCACGTCGGTGGGGTGGAAGGTCTTCAGCGCCTCGGTCTGCTGCGGCCAGCCGAGGGTGGAGAAGGTCCACAGGCCCGAGCTGAACCAGGTGTCGAGGACGTCTTCGTCCTGGCGCAGCGGCTGCTCGCCGAGGTTGTGCTTGGCGCGTACTTCGGCTTCGTCGCGGCCGACATAGACGTTGCCGGCATCGTCGTACCAGGCCGGAATGCGGTGGCCCCACCACAGCTGGCGGCTGATGCACCAGTCCTGGATGTCGCGCATCCAGCTGAAGTACATGTTTTCGTACTGCTTGGGCACGAACTGGATCGCGCCGTCTTCCACGGCCTTGATGGCCGGTTCGGCCAGCGGTTTGGTGGAGACGTACCACTGGTCGGTCAGCCACGGCTCGATGATGGTGCCGGAGCGGTCGCCTTTCGGCACTTTCAGCGCATGGGCATCGATACTTTCCAACAGGCCGGCGGCCTCAAACGCAGTGACTATCTGTTTGCGCGCAACGAAACGATCGAGGCCGGCGTATTCGCCCGGCAGGCTACCATCGACTTCGCTGTTGACGCTGCCGTCGACGTTGAACACCTGGGCAGTGGCGAGGACGGCGGCGTCCTTGTCGAAGATGTTGATCAGCGGCAGGTTGTGCCGCTTGCCGACTTCGTAGTCGTTGAAGTCGTGGGCCGGGGTGATTTTCACGCAGCCGGTACCGAATTCGGGATCGCAGTAGTCGTCGGCGATGATCGGGATGCGCCGGCCAACCAGCGGCAGCTCGACGAAGGTGCCGATCAGCGCCTGGTAGCGTTCGTCGAGCGGGTTTACCGCGACGGCGCTGTCGCCGAGCATGGTTTCCGGGCGGGTGGTGGCGACGATCAGGTAATTCTTGCCGTCAACCGTGGTGTTGCCGTCCGCCAACGGGTAGCGCAGGTTCCACAGGCTGCCCTTCTCGTCGTGGTTTTCCACTTCCAGGTCGGAGATCGCGGTATGGAACTTGGTGTCCCAGTTGACCAGGCGCTTGCCGCGGTAGATCAGGCCGTCCTGGTGCAGGCGCACGAAGGCTTCTTTCACGGCCTCCGACAGGCCGTCGTCCATGGTGAAGCGCTCGCGCGACCAGTCCACCGAGCTGCCCAGGCGACGGATCTGCCGGGTGATGGTGCCGCCGGACTCTTCCTTCCATTCCCAGACTTTCTCCAGGAATTTTTCGCGGCCCAGGTCATGCCGGCTGACGCCTTGGGCGGCCAGCTGACGCTCGACCACCATCTGCGTGGCGATGCCGGCGTGGTCGGTGCCGGGTTGCCACAGGGTTTTGCGGCCCTGCATACGGCGGAAACGGATCAGCGCATCCATGATCGAGTTATTGAAACCATGGCCCATGTGCAGGCTGCCGGTGACGTTCGGCGGCGGGATCATGATGGTGTAGGGCTGGCCCGAACCCTGCGGAGCGAAATAGTTGTTCGCCTCCCAGTTCTGGTACAGGGCGGTTTCAATGGCGTGCGGCTGGTAGGTCTTGTCCATGCGCGGCGGGACCCTTATGACGGCTGATCGGAAAAGCCGACAAGTATAGCGGGGAAGGTGCGTGGGGCGTAAGGCCGGGCTGGGAGTTGCGGACTGGTGGGGCGGATCAGCTCGTAGCCCGGATGCAATCCGGGAAGGCTCTTCACAGCCCCGATTGCATACGGGCTACGGGGATTGTTACTTGCGCGGCGGTAGCAGGCGACTCAGGCGGGCCTGCAGGCGGCGTTTCAGTTCGGCTTCGATCTGCGGCACGAAGTCGTCGATCACATCCTGCAGAATCAGCTCGGCGGCGGCGCGCAGTTCGTTGTCCAGGCGGTTCAACTCGCTGTCGCGGTTGAAGGTTTGCTGGATGCTGCTGCGCAGGGGCCTGGCCTGGGGCGCCGGGACGGGCTCGGCGACTGGCGGCTGACGCGGTGCTGGCGGCGGGGTGACGATGTCCGAGAGCAGCGGAATGCTGTCCGGGTCGATCGAATCGGTCAGCAGTGGCGGATCGAGGTTGTCGTCATCCAGCAGCTGGCGGATCGACTCGAGGTCGTCCAGCAGATGGGTGGGTTTTTGCGGTGGTTTTGGTGTGTCCATGGTGCAGAACTTAAAGTTCGACTCGTTTCGGATCATAGCCGCGCTGGCGGTAGCTGCGGAAATTCTCCCGGCAGGCGGACAATAGATCGGGTTCTTGGTTGACGATCTCGATCACCCGGCTGAAACGTTCGACAAAGGGTGAAAGGCTCGGGTTCAGGTTGATCAGCACGCCTTGCCGGGTGTTCGGCTCCTCATCCAGGCCGATTACCACCGGCGCTTGCGGGTCGTCCTGATGCAAATTGTGCGGCACGAAGGCTTCGGCCTTGAAACGCCAGAGAAGTTCGTCGAGCGCCGTGCATTGCGCGCTGTCGCAACCGCGCAGAAACACCGGCAAGCCATGCCGCCAGGCTTTCATCGCCAACTGGCAGGCGGCGCGCAGGCGGTCTGCCGGGGCGGCGGAGGAGAGGACGTAAAACTCGATGCGCACTATCGGTCTCCAGATTGCGTAGGAGCGGGCGAGGGCCGGGGCCCTGCCGCATGTCGTGTCAGCTGGCAGCCTTGTCGCTGCGATCCAGCAGGTACTGGGTCAGCAGTGGCACTGGCCGGCCGGTGGCGCCTTTTTCCTTGCCGCCGCTGATCCAGGCGGTGCCGGCGATGTCCAGGTGCGCCCAGTGGTACTTCTTGGCGAAGCGCGAGAGGAAACAACCCGCGGTGATGCTGCCGGCCTTCGGCCCGCCGATGTTGGCGATGTCGGCGAAGGGGCTGTCGAGCTGTTCCTGGTATTCGTCGAACAGCGGCAACTGCCAGGCGCGGTCGTCGGCGCTCTGGCCGGCCTTGAGGAGCTGCTGCACCAGTTGCTCGTCGTTGCCCATCAGGCCCGAGGTATTGCTGCCCAGGGCGACGATGCAGGCGCCGGTGAGGGTGGCGATATCGATCACGGCCTGCGGCTTGAAGCGTTCGGCGTAGGTCAGGGTGTCGCACAGCACCAGGCGGCCTTCGGCATCGGTATTGAGGATCTCCACGGTCTGCCCGCTCATGCTGGTGACGATGTCGCCGGGACGGGTGGCGCCGCCGCTGGGCATGTTCTCGGCGCAGGCCAGCAGGCACACCAGGTTGATCGGCAGTTGCAGTTCGAGCACGGCCTTGAGGGTGCCGAAGACACTGGCCGCGCCGCACATGTCGTACTTCATCTCGTCCATGCCCAGGCCGGGCTTGAGGCTGATGCCGCCGGTATCGAAGGTGATGCCCTTGCCGACCAGGACGAAGGGTTTGTCGGTTTTCTTGCTGCCCTGGTAGTTGAGCACGATCAGCCGCGGTGGCTGGTCGCTGCCCTGAGCCACGGCGAGGAAGGCGCCGGCACCGAGTTCCTTGAGCTTTTTCTCGTCGAGAATCTCGACCTTGAGGTTCTTGTAGGTCTTGCCCAGGGTCTTGGCCTCTTCGGCCAGGTAGCTGGGGTGGCACAGGTTCGGCGGCAGGTTGCCGAGATCGCGGGTGAACGCCATGCCGCCGGCAATCGCCTGGGCATGCTTGGCCGCGCGCTCGACCTCGACCTGGTCGGACTTGTCGCTGAGCAGGATCAGCTTCTTCAAGGCCTTGGCGTCGGCCTTCTCGCTCTTGAAACGATCGAACTGATAGCCGCCATCGGCCAGGCTTTCGACGATCAGGCGGGCTTTGCCATAGGCGTCGCGGCCTTTGACCTGGAGTTCGCCGAGGGCCAGCACCGCATCGCTGCCGCCCAGGGTCTTCAATACGCCATACACGGCAGTGAGCATTTTGCGCAGTTGGCGGTCTGACAGTTCAGCTTCCTTGCCGCTGCCGACCAGCAGTACGCGCTCGGCCTTGAGATTGGGCAGGTTGTGTGCGAGCAGGGTCTGGCCAAGTTTGCCGGCGAGGTCGCCGCGCTTGAGCAGGGCGCTGATCGCCCCGGCGCTGGCCTTATCAATTGCTTTCGCCGTTTCACCGAGCTTGTGGCCTTCGCCGACGGCAATGACCAGGGTGGCGGTTTTCAGGGTTTCCGGGCGAGCGCTTTTGACAATAAATTCCATGGCGTGGTGTTCCCAAGACAATGAGGCGTTATTGCAGGATAATGCCGGTTATTTTTTCGATGGTTCGTCTGTGTGCGAACCGGCAAACAGTGCGGCTAGTGTGATCGTAGCCGCCTGAGCCTGACAACCCTGGAGTGTCTGGTTTGATCGTGTTCCGTTATTTGTCCCGTGAAGTGCTGGTTACCTTGAGTGCGATGAGTGCCGTACTGCTGGTGATCATAATGAGTGGCCGTTTCATCAAGTACCTGGCGCAGGCGGCCCAGGGGTTGTTGGACCCTGGCGTACTGTTCATGATCATGGCCTTTCGCCTGCCGGGGTTCCTGCAGCTGATCCTGCCGCTGGGACTGTTCCTCGGCATCCTTATGGCCTACGGCCGGCTCTATCTCGACAGCGAGATGACAGTCCTCTCGGCCACGGGCATGAGCCAGCAGCGCTTGCTGGTCTACAGCCTGGCGCCGGCTCTGCTGGTCGCCCTGTTGGTGGCCTGGTTGAGCATGGGCCTGGCGCCGCAGGGTGTGGCGCAGGTGGCGAAGATTTTCAACGAGCAGGATGCCCTGACCGAGTTCGATACCCTGGTGCCTGGGCGTTTCCAGGCCATGAAGGACGGTTCGCGGGTGACCTATACCAAGGAGTTGTCGGCGGATCGCGGTGAGTTGGCCGACATCTTCATCTCCGAGAAGCGGTTTTCCCGTGAGGGCGACAAGGAGCGCGGCATCACCGTGCTGGTGGCGGAAAGCGGACGCCAGGAAATCCAGGCCGATGGCAGTCGCTATCTGATTCTGCAGAACGGTTACCGCTACGACGGCAATCCAGGCCAGGCCGACTACCGGGCGGTCCAGTACGACACCTATGGCGTGCTGTTGCCCAAGCCATCGGTCAGTGGCGAGATCAGTGAGCGTGAAGCCGTACCGACCCGTGACCTGATCGGCAGTGATAATCCGCGCTTGCAATCCGAGCTGCAGTGGCGCCTGTCGCTGCCGCTGCTGGTGTTCATCGTGACCCTGCTGGCGGTGCCGCTGTCGCGGGTCAATCCACGGCAAGGCCGCTTTCTCAAGCTGCTGCCGGCCATTCTCTTGTATATGACGTACCTGGCGCTGCTGATCGCTGCACGCAGCGCCCTGGACAAAGGACGAATCCCTCAGGCGTTAGGCTTGTGGTGGGTGCATGGAGTATTTCTGTTGATTGGACTTGTGCTGCTCTATTGGGAGCCGTTGCGCCTGAAATGGGCGAGTCGCCGCGCCGGGTCGGAGGTGGCTCATGCTTAGATTGGATCGCTACATCGGCACCCAGGTATTTTTCGCGATCCTCACGGTGCTGGGGGTCATCGTCGGCCTGGCATTGCTGTTTGCCTTCATCGACGAGATGGGCGATATCGAGGGTAGTTACGGTTTGCAGGGGGCGGCCTGGTACGTCTTTCTGACCCTGCCGCGGCGGGTCTACGAGATGCTGCCGATGGCGGCCCTGATCGGTTGTCTGATCGGCCTGGGCAGCCTGGCCAGCAACAGCGAGCTGACCATCATGCGCGCCGCCGGGGTTTCGATCGGACGCATCGTCTGGGCGGTGATGAAGCCAATGCTGGTGCTGATGCTGGCCGGCATTCTGATCGGCGAGTACCTGGCGCCCTGGAGCGAAAACCAGGCTCAGGCCGATCGTGCCATGGCTCAGGGCAGTGGCGAGGCGCAGAGCTCCAGGCGCGGCTTGTGGCACCGCCAGGGCGAAGAATTCGTGCATATCAATGCGGTGCAGCCTGATGGCGTCTTGTTGGGCGTGACCCGTTATCGCTTCGATGACCAGCGCCACATGCTGTCTTCCAGCTTTGCCCGGCGCGCGCAGTATCAGGGCGATCACTGGCAGCTGGAAAATGTGGCGACCACGCGTTTCCGTGAGCGCAGCACCGAGGTGGTAAAAGCACCGAATGAACGCTGGGACGTCGAGTTGAACCCGCAGTTGCTCGGTACTGTGGTGCTGGAGCCTGAAGCGTTGTCGGTAACCGGCTTGTGGCGCTATATCCATTACCTGGCCGAGCAGGGTTTGAATAACGGTCAGTATTGGCTGGCATTCTGGAGCAAGGTCTTGCAGCCGGCAGTGACTGCCGCGCTGGTGTTGCTGGCGATCTCCTTCATCTTCGGTCCCTTGCGCTCGGTGACCCTGGGCCAGCGGGTCTTTACCGGCGTGGTGGTGGGCTTCGTGTTCCGCATCGCCCAGGACCTGCTCGGGCCTTCCAGTCTGGTGTTCGGTTTCTCGCCGCTGTTCGCCGTGCTGATTCCCGCGGCGGTTTGCGCCTTGGCCGGTGTCTGGCTATTGCGCCGCGCAGGTTAGTTGCTGCAGTCGATAAAAAGCCGGCGCTGAGCCGGCTTTTTCGTTTTTCTACGGCTTGTTCTTGTGGATATTCTTCGGCAATTGCACCGTGCGGCTGGCGGAGTAGATGTCATGCCAGCTGCGCTTGTCCTTGTCCCAGAGCACCCAGAGAAACCCCAGACCCAGGCACAGCCAGGAGGCGATGGCGACCAGGAAGCGCAGCAATGCCTGCCATAGACTGATGGCCGTGCCGTCGGCGTTCTGGATCCGAATGCCCCAGACCTGCATGCCCAGCGTCTGGCCGTTGTGCGTCCAGAACTTGGCGAAGAAACCGAACAGGCTGAGTACCAGCAGGGTGGACAGTAGCGGGTCGCCATCCAGTGCGCCGGCATCGGAGAGCTGTTTGAGCTGCGCTTCGCCGTAGAACCCCATCAGGATCAGCTTGTAGGCAAAGGTCACGACGATCAGCAGAGCCAGGCACAGCAAAAAATCATAGAACATGGCAGCCAGGCGGCGGATTAATCCGGCAGAGGGAAAATCACCCTGCGGGCGCAGCAGGTGTTTGGGCATGTGCGGGCTCGATATGCAATAAAGCGCTAAGTCTGGATGGTGCGATCGCGGTATTCGGGAGCATAAAAAAACCCCCGACGTTGCCATCAGGGGTTCTTCAAAACTGCAGGGTTATTCCTGGACTTGAACCTGGTCAGCCTGCATGCCTTTTTGACCTTGAACAGCAACGAAGCTGACTTTCTGGCCTTCTTTCAGGCTCTTGAAACCGTTGCCCTCGATCGCGCGAAAATGCACGAATAGATCCGGACCGCTTTCAGGAGTGATGAAGCCAAAACCTTTCTCGTCGTTAAACCACTTGACGGTACCGTGCTGACGATTCGACATGTCTTATTTCCTTGAAACTTTAGTTAATGACAGCCTCCATCGATAGAGGACTGAGACTGGTTGCAAGGAGTAGTGCGACGTCGAACGGGATGTAGCGGATCTGGATGATCTACTGCACCAGGCCATGATTTACGGCGACCCATGCAAACACAGTGGAAAACACTCTACGCTAACTCAAAGGCAAATGCCAACCCCCGCCAGGCCTGTGTTTCAGGCGTAATCAGGCGGATTTTGTGCCGCTGCAATAGGCGTTTCGGCCGTGCTCGCCGGTGGGTGAGCGCGCACTGCAAGCCGTTGCCTGAATCGCCTCCGGCGAGAATGGATTCTTCGACCGAACCCAATCTGCTCGCCGATCTATCTTCCCGTGGACTGGTAAGGGCAGGGGAAATCGCAGGCAATAAAAAACCGGCTCCAGGGCCGGTTCTTCGAGTGTTTCTGGTAGTGCTTGACGCTAAATATGGTGCCCCGGGGGAGACTCGAACTCCCACTTCTTTCGAAAACGGATTTTGAATCCGCCGCGTCTACCGGTTCCGCCACCGGGGCACAATGGCGGCGAAGTATAGGGATGCCTCGGGGCTTGGTCAATCCACTTGCGTGGTCAGAGTGCACTATTTCCGGTAAGCTTTGCCGCCCTGCTAGACGACCCCTTCCGAACATGCGCGTTGCCGACTTTGATTTCGAGCTGCCTGACGCTCTTATTGCCCGCCATCCCCTCGCCGAGCGCCGCGCCAGTCGCTTGCTGGTGCTGGATGGGCCCAGTGGTGCGCTGGCGCATCGTCAGTTCAGTGATCTGCTGGAGTATTTGCGCCCCGGCGATTTGATGGTGTTCAACAACACCCGGGTGATTCCTGCGCGGCTATTCGGGCAGAAGGCGTCTGGCGGCAAGCTCGAAGTGTTGGTCGAGCGGGTACTGGACAGTCATCGCGTGCTGGCCCATGTGCGTTCGAGCAAATCGCCCAAGCCGGGTTCGACGATTCTGCTCGATGGCGGCGGTGAAGCGCAGATGCTGGCGCGGCATGACGCGCTGTTCGAGTTGCGCTTTGCCGAAGAGGTTTTGCCGTTGCTCGAACGGGTCGGTCACATGCCGCTGCCTCCTTATATAGATCGTCCGGATGAGGCCGCCGATCGTGAGCGCTATCAGACCGTCTATGCCGAGCGCTCCGGTGCAGTGGCGGCGCCTACTGCGGGCCTGCATTTCGATCAGGCGCTGCTGGCGACCATCGCCGGGATGGGGGTTGCGAGCGCCTTCGTGACCCTGCATGTCGGGGCCGGGACTTTTCAGCCGGTACGGGTCGAGCGCATCGAAGATCACCACATGCACAGCGAGTGGCTGGAGGTCGGTCAGGAGGTGGTCGATGCCGTGGCGGCTTGCCGTGCCCGTGGCGGGCGTGTGGTGGCAGTGGGTACCACCAGCGTGCGCTCGCTGGAAAGCGCGGCGCGCGATGGCGTGCTCAAGGCGTTCAGCGGCGACACCGACATCTTTATCTACCCGGGCCGGCCGCTGCATGTGGTCGATGCTTTGGTAACCAATTTTCATTTGCCGGAATCGACCTTGTTGATGCTGGTATCGGCGTTCGCCGGCTACCCGGAAACCATGGCGGCCTATAAAAGTGCGGTCGCCGAAGGTTATCGCTTCTTCAGTTATGGTGATGCCATGTTCATCACCCGCAACCCCGCGCCACGCGGGCCAGAGGATCACGTATGACGCGCACCTGCCGGATGTCTTTCGAATTGCTGGCGACCGATGGCAAGGCGCGACGCGGGCGCATGACCTTCCCCCGTGGTGTGGTCGAGACGCCGGCGTTCATGCCGGTGGGCACCTATGGCACGGTCAAGGGCATGTTGCCGCGCGACATCGAGGCGATCGGCGCGCAGATGATCCTCGGCAATACCTTCCATCTGTGGTTGCGGCCGGGCACCGAAGTGATCAAGGGTCACGGCGATCTGCACGATTTCATGCAGTGGCAGGGGCCGATCCTTACCGACTCCGGTGGCTTTCAGGTGTTCAGCCTGGGGGCGATGCGCAAGATCAAGGAGGAGGGGGTGTATTTCGCCTCGCCGGTGGATGGCGCCAAGGTGTTCATGGGCCCTGAAGAGTCGATGCAGGTGCAGCGCGATCTGGGCTCGGACATCGTGATGATCTTCGACGAGTGCACGCCTTATCCGGCCGAATTCGATGTGGCCAAGCGTTCCATGGAACTCTCGCTGCGCTGGGCCAAGCGCTCGAAGGAGGCGCACGGCGACAACACGGCGGCGCTGTTCGGTATCGTGCAGGGCGGCATGCATGAAGAGTTGCGCATGCGTTCGCTGGAGGGTCTGAATGCGCTGGATTTTGATGGGCTGGCGATTGGCGGCCTGTCGGTCGGCGAGCCGAAGGAAGAAATGATCCGCGTGCTGGACTACCTGCCCGCGCTGCTGCCGGCCGATAAGCCGCGCTATCTGATGGGGGTGGGCAAGCCTGAGGACCTGGTCGAGGGCGTGCGCCGCGGCGTCGACATGTTCGACTGCGTGATGCCGACCCGCAACGCGCGCAATGGTCATCTGTTCGTCGAGACCGGAGTGTTGAAGATTCGCAATGCGGTGCACCGGCATGACGATTCGCCACTCGATGCGACCTGTGACTGCTATACCTGTCAGCATTTCTCCCGTGCCTACCTGCACCATTTGGATAAATGTGGCGAAATGCTGGGCAGCATGCTGAATACAATCCACAACTTACGGCACTATCAGCGGCTGATGGCTGGTTTGCGCGAGGCTATTCAACAGGGTACATTGGCCGCCTTTGTCGATGCCTTCTATACCCGTCGTGGCCTGCCGGTCCCGGCGCTGGACTGATAATCAACGTTATTAAATAGTTTCCAACAGGAGTGTTACATGAGCTTTTTGATCCCTGCCGCTTATGCCGATGCCGCTGCCCCAGCTGGTCCGGTTGGTTCTGGTTTCGAGTGGGTGTTTCTGGTCGGCTTTCTGGTCATCTTCTATCTGATGATCTGGCGTCCCCAAGCCAAACGTGCCAAAGAGCACAAGAATCTGCTCGGCACCTTGCAGAAGGGCGACGAAGTCGTGACCAGCGGCGGTATCGCCGGCAAAGTGGCCAAGGTCAGCGATGATTTCGTGGTGCTGGAAGTGTCCGACACCGTCGAGCTGAAGATTCAGAAAGTGGCCATCGCCGCGACCCTGCCCAAGGGCACGCTGAAAGCTATTTAAGCGGCACACTCTTACCATCCGACGGGGCGCTTAAGGCGCCCCGCGTCATAACGGGCGGCGTCATGCTCAATAGATTCCCTATCTGGAAGTACCTGCTGATCCTGGCTGTGCTGGCTATCGGCTTTCTTTATTCCGCGCCCAACCTGTATCCAGATGATCCGGCAATCCAGATCAGCGGCAACAGCACGGCCATGCAGGTCGAGCAAGCTGATCTGGAGCGCGCCACTCGTGCCTTGCAGGCAGCGGGGATTGAGGTCAAGGCTTCGAGTCTGGCCGCGCAGGGCCGTGCCGGCCTGCTCCGGTTGACCAGTCAGGCCGATCAGCTGCCGGCCAAGGATGTGGTGCGCAAGGCCTTGGGCGAAGAGTTCGTGGTGGCCTTGAACCTCGCGCAGACCACCCCCGATTGGTTGCGCAACCTGGGTGCGGGGCCGATGAAGCTGGGTCTGGACTTGTCCGGTGGTGTGCACTTCCTGCTGGAAGTGGATATGGACAAGGCGCTGGATGCGCGGCGCAAGGTCTACGAGGGAGAAGTCAAGAGCGTGCTGCGCAAGGAGCGTGTGCGCTACCGCAGCCTGCCTGAGCTCAACGGTGCAATTCAGCTGGGTTTCGTCGACGAGGCGACCCTGGAAAAGGCCGAGAGTCTGATTCGCAAGGAGTTCTCCGATTTCGAGTTGAATACGGTCGAGCGTAACGATTTGCAGGTGCTGCGCTTGACCCTGACCCAGGCCAAGCTCGCGGAAATCCGCGAATACTCGATCAAGCAGAACCTGACCACCGTGCGTAATCGGGTCAACGAGTTGGGCGTGGCCGAGCCGCTGGTTCAGCGTCAGGGCGCCAACCGTATCGTGGTTGAGTTGCCGGGGGTGCAGGACACCGCCGAGGCCAAGCGTATTCTGGGCAAGACGGCCAACCTCGAGTTTCGCCTGGCTGCCGCCCCCGATGCGTCGAGGGCCTCGACCGAGGCCTTCGAGTTCCGCGAGGAGGGGCGTCCGCCTGCCGAGTTGGAGCGTGAGCTGATCATCACCGGCGATCAGGTGACCGACGCCCAGGCCAGCTTCGATGAGAATGGCAGTCCGCAGGTGAACATTCGTCTGGATGGTCATGGCGGCGAGTTGATGAACCGGGCGACGCGCAGCAATGTCGGGCGCAGCATGGCGGTGATCTTTATCGAGCAGAAGCCGACCGTGCGCTACCTGCGCCAGGTTGTCGATGGCGTCGAGCAGGAAGTCGCCGTCCAGAGCTTCATCGAAGAGAAGAAGATCATCAGTCTGGCGACCATTCAGTCGCCGCTGGGTAGCCAGTTCCGGATTACCGGTCTCGACGGTCCGGGCGAGTCGACCGAGCTGGCGCTGCTGCTGCGTGCCGGCGGCTTGGCGGCGCCCATGTACTTCGCCGAAGAGCGCACCATCGGTCCGAGTCTGGGGGCCGACAACATCGGCAAGGGTGTCGATGCCTCGCTCTGGGGCATGCTCTTCGTCTCGCTGTTCATGATCGCCATCTACCGCGTCTTCGGGGTGCTGGCGACCATTGCCCTGGGTTTCAACATGGTGCTGCTGCTGGCGCTGATGTCGCTGCTGAGTGCCACCCTGACATTGCCGGGTATCGCCGGTATCGTGCTGACCATGGGTATGGCGGTCGATGCCAACGTGCTGATCTTCTCGCGGATTCGCGAGGAAATCGCCAACGGCATGTCGGTGCAGCGGGCCATTCACGAGGGCTTCGATCGCGCATACTCGGCGATTATCGACGGCAACCTGACCACGCTGTTGGTGGGTGGGATCCTCTTCGCCATGGGTACCGGTCCGGTCAAGGGCTTTGCGGTGACACTGTCGCTGGGCATTCTCACCTCGATGTTCACCGCTATTCTGGTGACGCGAGCCATGGTCAACCTGAGCTTCGGCGGGCGTGACCTGAAGAAGTTGTGGATTTAAGGGGCTGAGATGAGTCGTGTAATTAACTTCATGGGCGTGCGCAAGATTGCGCTCGCCCTCACCCTGCTCGTGACCTTTATCGCGTTGGGTAGTCTGGCCACCAAAGGCCTGAATTTTGGCCTGGATTTTACCGGTGGTACGCAGATCGAGCTGGCCTATGAGCAGCCGGCAGACCTTGGCAACATTCGCCAGCATCTGGCGGGCGCCGGCTATGGCGATGCCGTGGTGCAGAGCTTTGGTGCCACTACCGAGGTGGTGGTGCGCATGCAAGGCGATGACCCGGATTTGGGTAATAAGGTTGCCGCTGTGCTGCAGCAGGCGGGCGACAAGCTGCAGGTGAAGAAGGTCGAATTCGTCGGGCCGCAGGTGGGTGAGGAACTGCGTGACCAGGGCGGCCTGGGCATGCTCCTGGCGCTGGGCGGGGTCATGCTGTACCTGGCCTTTCGCTTTCAGTGGAAGTTTTCCGTGGGCGCCTTCGTCTCGCTGGTGCATGACGTCATCGTCACCCTGGGCATTCTGTCGTTCTTCCAGATCACCTTCGATCTCACGGTGTTGGCAGCGCTGCTGGCGATCATCGGTTATTCGTTGAACGACACCATCGTGGTCTTCGATCGGGTGCGCGAGAATTTCCGGGTGCTGCGCAAGGCCGACTTGATCGAAAACATCAATATCTCCACCACGCAAACCCTGTTGCGCACCCTGGCTACCTCGATCTCGACCTTGCTGGCTATTGGCGCCTTGCTGGTCTTCGGCGGCGATAATCTGTTCGGCTTCGCGTTCGCGTTGTTCGTGGGGGTGCTGGTGGGTACCTATTCGTCGATTTATATCTCCAACGCAGCGCTGATTTGGCTGAGTCTGACTGTCGAGGATCTGATTCCGCCGGTGGCGACCGAAGAGGTCGATGAGCGGCCCTGAGTCTGGCTGAGCGGGCGCTGTGCGCGGGGATTGAACTTGCTGCACGTCGCCCCGGTCCAAGGTTCGGAGATCAGGCCCATGCGCCGAATAAGTGAAAATCAGGAGTTCTCATGAACAAATCAATGCTCGTTGGTGCTGTGCTGGGGGCTGTCGGTGTAACGGCAGGTGGTGCGGTCGCCACTTACAACTTGGTGAGTGGTCCCGAGTACGCGGAAGTTCTAGCTGTGCAGCCGATCAAGGAAACGATCAAGACGCCGCGTGAAGTCTGTGAGGACGTTACCGTGACCCGGCAGAAGCCGGTAAAGGATCAGCATCAGATTGCCGGTACGGCTATCGGTGCGGTCGTTGGCGGTTTGCTGGGTAATCAGGTCGGTGGCGGTACTGGCAAGAAGATCGCCACCGTGGCCGGTGCTGTCGGTGGTGGTTACGCCGGTAACAAGGTGCAGGAAAATATGCAGGCCGGCGCCACCTATACCACCACTGAAAACCGCTGCCGTACCGTGACCGATACCAGCGAGGAAGTGATCGGTTATGACGTGAAGTATCAGCTGGATGGTAAGGAAGGGCGGGTGCGCATGAACAGCGATCCGGGCAGTCGGATTCCGGTCAAGGATGGGCAGTTGGTATTGGCCGAAACGGTCGAGTAACCCTGCAAATGGAAAGCGCCCTGCGGGGCGCTTTTTTCTGGGTAATAAAAAACCGGCCGTTGGCCGGTTTTTATTTATCGCGCCATCAGCGTTTCATTGAGGCGGAAAGATGCGGCTGGATGGCCGTCAGAACGGCCTTGAAGCACTTGGTGTTGCCGGCGACGATCTGGCCTTTCTCGAGGAATTCGTGGCCGCCGGTGAAGTCGCTGACCAGGCCGCCTGCTTCCTGAATCAGCAGGGCGCCGGCTGCCATGTCCCATTCGGACAGGCCGAATTCCCAGAAGGCATCGAAACGGCCTGCGGCCACGTAGGCCAGGTCGAGGCTGGCGGCACCGGCGCGACGAACGCCAGCCGTCTGGCCAACCAGGTTGCGGAACATGCCCAGGTAGTTTTCCAGGTTGTCGAGCTGGCTATCGCGGAACGGGAAGCCGGTACCGAGCAGGGCGCCTTCCAGGCTCTTGCGTGAGCTGACGCGCAGGCGGCGACCGTTGAGGGCGGCGCCACGGCCGCGGCTGGCGGTGAATTCTTCCTGGCGCACCGGGTCGATGACCACTGCATGCTCCAGCCGGCCGCGGTATTTGCAGGCCAGGCTGACGGCGAAGTGCGGCACGCCGCGGATGAAGTTGGTGGTGCCGTCCAGCGGATCGATGATCCACAGGTAATCGGCGCCGTCGCCGCTGCCTTCGATCAGGCCGCCTTCTTCGCCGAGGAAGCCGTGGGTCGGATAAGCCTTGCGTAGCGCTTGGATGATCAACTGCTCGGCAGAGCGATCAATCTCGGTCACGTAATCCTTGGCATCTTTCTCGTCGACCGAGATGACGTCCAAGCGTTCGATCGAGCGGAAAATCATTTCACCGGCGCTACGGGCTGCGCGCAGGGCGATATTCAGCATGGGCTGCATGGGCGATTCACCTGGGTCGTTAAAGAAAGCCGGCCATATTAGCAGAAAAGGCTGGTTGATGAAGTGCCGTCTGTGTCTTGCATGGCATTACCCTGGGTGGTTCTGTAAGCTTTGCTGCCCTTGGCTGCCCATGTGAGCGTTTGCGTTGCTGCAAAATATTCGAGTGGTTCTGGTTAATACCAGTCATCCCGGTAATATCGGCGGTGCTGCGCGCGCCATGAAAAACATGGGCCTGTCGCGCCTGGTGCTGGTCGATCCGATAGATTTTCCCAGTGGCGATGCGGTGGCCCGGGCCTCGGGGGCGACCGATATTCTTGAGGGCGCGCAGGTGGTCGGCACGCTAGAAGAGGCGCTGGTCGGTTGCAGTCTGGTGCTGGGGACCAGTGCGCGCGATCGACGCATTCCCTGGCCGTTGCTCGATCCGCGCGAGTGCGGACTGGCGGCGTGCGAGCAGGCCCTGCAAGGCGCCGAAGTGGCCTTGGTGTTCGGTCGTGAGTACGCAGGCCTGACCAACGAGGAACTGCAGCGTTGCCATTTCCATGTGCACATTCCGTCCGATCCGGATTTCAGTTCGCTGAACCTGGCGGCGGCAGTCCAGGTGCTGGCCTATGAGGTGCGCATGGCCTGGTTGGCGGCGCAGAATAAACCGACCAAGACGCTCAAGTTGGAGACCACGGCGATTCAGAGTTCCCAGCCGGTGACGACGGATGAGCTGGAGTCCTTTTATGCGCATCTGCAGCTCGCCCTGGTCGAGATCGGCTTTCTCGATCCGGCCAAGCCGCGGCACTTGATGAGCCGCTTGCGGCGCCTGTACGGTCGTAGTGGTATCAGTAAGCTGGAAATGAATATCTTGCGTGGCATTCTGACGGAAACCGTCAAGGCGGCGCGTGGTGAGCACCATAAGCAGGGGAAAACTGATGTTTGAGCGCATGCGGGAAGATATCCAGAGCGTATTCCATCGCGATCCGGCGGCGCGCAATGCGCTTGAGGTGGTGACCTGCTATCCGGGTCTGCATGCGGTCTGGCTGCATCGTCTGGCCCATGCGCTGTGGACCTCCGGTTGGAAGTGGTTGGCGCGGGTGGTCTCCAATCTGGGGCGCTGGCTGACCGGGATCGAGATCCATCCGGGGGCGAAGATCGGTCGACGTTTCTTCATCGACCATGGCATGGGCATTGTCATCGGCGAGACGGCCGAAATCGGCAACGATGTCACCCTGTATCAGGGGGTGACCCTGGGCGGCACCAGCTGGAACAAGGGCAAGCGTCATCCGACGTTGGAAGATGGCGTGGTGGTCGGTGCGGGGGCCAAGGTGCTCGGGCCGTTCACGGTGGGTGCGGGTGCCAAGATCGGTTCCAACGCGGTGGTGACCAAAGAGGTGCCGGCGGGGGCGACCGCCGTCGGTATTCCCGGGCGGGTCATCGTCAAGGTGGATGACGAGCAGGCGGCCAAGCGCCAGGCCATGGCGGAAAAGCTGGGCTTCGATGCCTATGGTGTCGGTCAGGACATGCCGGATCCAGTGGCGCGCGCCATTGGCCAGTTGCTCGATCACTTGCAGGCGGTTGACGGGCGCCTGGAGGGCATGTGCAAGGCGCTCAACGAACTGGGCAGCGACTACCGCGCCAAGGAGTTGCCGGCCCTGCGTGACGAGGACTTCGTCGGTGTGTGCAAGGATCAGGATGGCAAGCCGGCGGCTTGATGCGTCCTGGCCAGTGGTTTGCTATGCTGGGCGCCCTCCGATTGCGGCTAATCCCGAGTAAAACCCTAGGTCTTATAGTTGACTTAAATACTCGGGAATTGCATACTCGCCGCAAATCGCTACTCCGTGGTAACCCTTCATGCGACTGACCACCAAAGGCCGTTATGCCGTTACCGCCATGCTCGACTTGGCGCTACATGCGCAGCATGGGCCGGTGTCCCTGGCCGATATTTCCGAGCGTCAGGGTATCTCCCTGTCATATCTCGAACAGCTATTCGCCAAGCTGCGCCGTAGCAACCTGGTTTCCAGCGTACGTGGTCCCGGTGGGGGCTATCAGTTGTCGCGCGAGATGCAGGGCATCCAGGTCGCCGAGGTGATCGATGCGGTCAACGAATCGGTCGACGCCACGCGCTGCCAGGGCCAGGGCGATTGCCATGGCGGCGATACCTGCCTGACCCACCATTTGTGGTGCGACCTGAGTCAGCAGATTCATGAGTTCCTCAGTGGGATCAGTTTGGCTGATCTGGTGACGCGCCGCGAAGTGCAGGAAATCGCGCAGTGCCAGGATCAGCGCCGCAGCAATGGCAGGATGCCGCACCTGGATAAGATTGAAGCATCCACCGTCGATTGAACGTGGGGTGCCGGCCCGCGTGGCCAGAAACCTGATTAGGAGAAGCTCAATGAAATTGCCGATTTACCTCGATTATTCCGCCACCACTCCGGTCGATCCGCGTGTGGCACAAAAGATGAGTGAGTGTTTGCTGGTCGATGGCAACTTCGGCAACCCGGCATCGCGCTCCCATGTGTTTGGCTGGAAGGCCGAGGAGGCTGTTGAGAATGGTCGCCGCCAGGTCGCCGAGCTGGTCAATGCCGACCCGCGCGAGATCGTCTGGACCTCCGGTGCCACCGAGTCGGACAACCTGGCGATCAAGGGCATTGCGCACTTCTACAGTGGCAAGGGCAAGCACATCGTGACCTCGAAGATCGAGCACAAGGCGGTGCTGGACACCACCCGCCAGCTGGAGCGCGAAGGCTTCGAAGTGACCTATATCGAGCCGGGCGAAGACGGGCTGATCACCCCAGCCATGGTCGAGGCGGCGCTGCGCGAGGACACCATTCTGGTGTCGATCATGCACGTGAACAACGAAATCGGCACCATCAATGACATCGCCGGCATCGGTGAGCTGACCCGCTCGCGCGGGGTGTTCTTCCACGTCGATGCGGCGCAGTCCACCGGCAAGGTGGAAATCGATCTGGAAAAGCTCAAGGTCGATCTGATGTCCTTCTCGGCCCACAAGACCTATGGCCCCAAGGGTGTCGGCGCGCTCTACGTGCGCCGCAAGCCGCGTGTGCGTCTGGAAGCCCAGACCCATGGTGGTGGCCATGAGCGCGGTATGCGTTCCGGCACCCTGGCGACTCACCAGATCGTCGGCATGGGCGAAGCCTTCCGCATTGCCAAGGAAGAAATGGTCCAGGAAAACCAGCGCATCAAGGCGTTGCGTGATCGTTTCTTCGCGCAGCTCGATGGCCTGGAAGAGCTGTACGTGAACGGCAGCATGACCTCGCGAGTGCCGCACAACCTCAATCTCAGCTTCAACTATGTCGAAGGCGAGTCGCTGATCATGGCGCTCAAGGATCTGGCGGTATCGTCGGGTTCGGCCTGTACCTCGGCTTCGCTGGAGCCGTCTTACGTATTGCGCGCCCTCGGTCGTAATGACGAGCTGGCGCACAGTTCGATCCGTTTCACCTTCGGCCGTTTCACCACCGAAGAAGAAGTCGACTACGCCGCGCAGAAGGTTCGCGAGGCGGTCACCAAGCTGCGCGAATTGTCGCCGCTGTGGGATATGTTCAAAGAGGGTGTGGATCTGTCCAAGGTCGAGTGGGCAGCACACTAAAGCTGCCGTTGAGCAGCCCCTGATGAGAGAGGAATACCAGCATGGCTTACAGTGAAAAGGTCATTGACCATTACGAAAATCCGCGCAATGTCGGCAAGATGGATGCCGAAGACCCGGATGTCGGTACCGGCATGGTCGGCGCGCCGGCCTGCGGTGACGTAATGCGCTTGCAGATCAAGGTCAACGAGCAGGGTGTCATCGAAGACGCCAAGTTCAAGACCTATGGCTGCGGTTCCGCGATCGCGTCCAGTTCCCTCGCCACCGAGTGGATGAAGGGCAAGACCCTGGATGAGGCGGAAACCATCAAGAACACCCAGCTCGCCGAAGAATTGGCGTTGCCGCCGGTGAAGATCCACTGCTCGGTACTCGCCGAGGACGCCATCAAGGCGGCCGTGCGTGATTACAAGCAGAAGAAAGGTTTGCTCTAAGGAGGTTGTCGATGGCTATCAGCATGACCGAAGCTGCCGCTCAGCACGTGCAGCGTTCGCTTGAAGGGCGTGGCAAGGGTGAGGGTATTCGCCTGGGTGTTCGCACCACTGGCTGCTCGGGCCTGGCTTATGTGCTGGAGTTCGTCGACGCAGCCGACAGCGAAGACCAGGTGTTCGAGACTCACGGGGTCAAGGTGATCATCGATCCCAAGAGCCTGGTGTACCTCGACGGCACCGAGCTGGACTTCGTCAAAGAAGGCTTGAACGAAGGTTTCAAGTTCAACAACCCTAACGTGCGTGGCGAATGTGGCTGCGGCGAAAGCTTCAACATCTGAGGCGTTTGTGGGTAGTCCTTGTCATTTTGCCCTGTTCGATCTCAAGCCGAGCTTCCGTCTGGATCTTGAGCAGCTGGCTGTGCGTTATCGCGAGCTGGCGCGCAATGTCCATCCGGACCGCTTTGCCGATGCCTCCGATCGTGAGCAGCGCCTGGCGCTGGAGCATTCGGCCAGCCTCAATGAGGCCTATAGCACGCTGAAAAGTGCACCCAAGCGCGCGCGTTACCTGCTCGCGCTGAGTGGGCCGGAATTGCCCCTGGAGGTTACGGTGCAAGACCCGGACTTCTTGCTGCAGCAGATGCATTGGCGCGAAGAATTGGAAGATCTGCAGGACAGCGCCGACTTGCCGGGTGTGGCGACGTTCAAGCGCCGCCTGAAGATTGCTCAGGATGAGCTGAACGAGCGCTTTGCCGTTTGTTGGGATGATGCGCAGCGTCGCGCCGAGGCCGAGCGCCTGATGCGCCGCATGCAGTTTCTCGACAAGCTTTCCCACGAGGTTCGCCAGCTGGAAGAGCGCCTCGACGATTAACCCTCGCGCAGCCAACCTGGCACGCCTGATATACAGATAAGCATTTATTAATCATGGCCTTACTGCAGATCGCTGAGCCCGGACAGAGCCCCCAGCCCCACCAGCGTCGGTTGGCGGTGGGCATTGATCTGGGCACCACCAATTCGCTGGTCGCTGCGGTGCGCAGTGGTCTGTCCGAGCCGATCGCCGATGCTGCTGGGCAGGTCATACTGCCATCGGCGGTGCGCTATCACGCCGATCGTGTCGAAGTCGGCGAGGCTGCCAGGCTGGCCGCCTCCGCTGATCCGCTGAATACCGTGCTGTCGGTCAAGCGCCTGATGGGTCGCGGCCTGGCTGACGTCAAGCAGTTGGGCGAACAGTTGCCCTATCGCTTTGTCGAGGGCGAGTCGCACATGCCCTTTATCGATACCGTGCAGGGGCCGAAAAGCCCGGTCGAAGTGTCTGCCGAGATCCTCAAGGTGCTGCGTCAGCGGGCCGAGGCCGCCTTGGGTGGCGAGCTGGTCGGTGCGGTCATCACGGTGCCGGCCTACTTCGATGACTCCCAGCGCCAGGCCACCAAGGATGCAGCGCGTCTGGCCGGTCTGAATGTACTGCGCTTGCTCAATGAGCCGACCGCAGCTGCTGTGGCTTATGGGCTGGATCAGCATGCCGAAGGCGTGGTGGCGATTTATGACCTGGGCGGCGGCACCTTCGATATTTCCATTCTGCGCCTGACCGGCGGTGTGTTCGAAGTGTTGGCCACCGGTGGTGACAGTGCCCTGGGTGGCGATGACTTCGATCATGCGATTGCTGGCTGGATGGTCGAACAGGCCGGTTTGTCTGCCGACCTCGATCCGGGCGAGCAGCGCAGCCTGCTGCAAGCCGCCTGCGTGGCCAAGGAAGCCCTGACCACTTGTGCTGCGGCCCAACTCCGTCATGGCGCCTGGCAGGGGCAGTTGAGTCGCGAGCAGTTCGAAGCGTTGATCGAGCCGATGCTGGCGCGCAGCCTCAAGGCCTGTCGACGTGCCGTGCGCGATGCCGGGATCGAGCTGGAAGAGGTCGAGGCGGTGGTCATGGTCGGCGGTTCGACGCGCGTGCCGCGGGTGCGCCAGGCGGTCGCCGAGATGTTCGCCCGCGAGCCCCTGACCGATATCGATCCGGATCAGGTGGTGGCCATTGGTGCCGCGATCCAAGCCGATGCCCTGGCGGGTAACCAGCGTGGTGATGGTGAGGAGCTGCTGCTGCTGGACGTGATTCCGCTGTCGCTTGGCCTGGAAACCATGGGTGGGCTGATGGAGAAGGTTATCCCGCGCAACACCACCATCCCGGTGGCGCGGGCGCAGGACTTCACCACCTATAAAGATGGCCAGACGGCCATGATGATTCATGTGCTGCAGGGTGAGCGCGAGCTGATCAGCGATTGTCGCTCCCTGGCGCGTTTCGAATTGCGCGGCATTCCGCCGATGGTCGCCGGTGCGGCGAAGATCCGTGTGACCTTCCAGGTCGATGCCGATGGCCTGCTCAGCGTGGCGGCCCGCGAGCTGGCCTCGGGTGTCGAGGCGAGCATCCAGGTCAAGCCGTCTTACGGGCTGACCGATGGCGAAATCGCGCGCATGTTGCAGGACTCTTTCCAGAATGCCAGTGACGACAAGGTCGCCCGTGTGTTGCGTGAGCAGCAGGTGGATGCCCAGCGTCTGCTGGAGGCGGTAGAGGCCGCCTTGCTTGCTGATGGCGAGCGTCTGCTGGATGTCGATGAGCGCCTGGCTATCGATGCGCAAGTCCAGCAGTTGCGCGAACTGATGGCCGGAAACGATGGCCTGGCCATCGAGCAGCAAACCAAACGTTTGACCCGGGTGACCGATGCCTTTGCCGCTCGTCGCCTGGATGCCACGGTCAAAGCCGCATTGGCTGGCCGTAGTCTTAATGAAATCGAGGAATAAGCATGCCGCAGGTGATCTTTCTGCCCAACGCCGACCACTGCCCTGAAGGGGCGGTGATCGAAGCGCAGCCGGGCGAGACCGTGCTCAACGTCGCGTTGCGTAGCGGTATCGACATCGAGCATGCCTGTGAGAAGTCCTGTGCCTGCACGACCTGTCACGTGGTGATTCGCGAGGGTTTCGCTTCTCTGCAGCCATCCGACGAGCTGGAGGACGATATGCTGGACAAGGCCTGGGGGCTGGAGCCTAATTCGCGGCTGTCTTGTCAGGCGGTGGTGGATGAGCAGGATCTGGTGGTAGAAATCCCCAGGTACACCATCAATCAAGTGTCCGAAGGGCACTGAGTATTCGGCAAAGGAGCAGGTCATGAGCCTCAAATGGTCCGATGTGCTGGAAATCGCGATCCAGTTGGCGGAAAGCAAACCTGACGTCGACCCGCGTTTCGTCAATTTTGTCGATCTGCATAGCTGGGTGCTGGCTTTGCCGGATTTCTCCGACGATCCGCAGCGCGGTGGCGAGAAAGTGCTTGAAGCCATTCAGGCCGCCTGGATCGAAGAGGCCGAGTGAGGTCGGCCGCAAGCGGCAAGCGAGCCGGCATTCGCCGCGAGTCCCGTGCTCTGGCGGTTGCTACTTGAGGCTTACGGCTTGCCACTCACCGCTGCTCTTATGCAATCAACCAGAACCCGCGTATAATTCGCGGGTTTAATTTTTCGTATTACCCATCGTTTCTGGAGTTACACATGGCTGTTCAACGTACTTTTTCCATCATCAAGCCCGACGCTGTTGCCAAGAACGTTATCGGCGAGATCGTCAGCCGTTTCGAAAAAGCCGGTCTGCGCATTGTCGCCTCGAAGATGGTGCAGCTGTCCGAGCGCGAAGCTGGCGGTTTCTATGCCGAGCACAGCGAGCGCGGTTTCTTCAAGGATCTGGTGGCTTTCATGGTCTCGGGTCCGGTCATCGTTCAGGTGTTGGAAGGTGAAGATGCCATCGCCAAGAACCGTGAGCTGATGGGCGCCACCAACCCGAAAGAAGCGGCTGCCGGCACCATTCGTGCCGATTTCGCCGTATCCATCGACGAGAACGCGGTACATGGTTCCGATTCCGAGGCGTCCGCCGCCCGCGAAATCGCCTACTTCTTCTCCGCTACCGAGGTGTGCGCGCGCATTCGCTAAGGCGACGCGTGCGAGGGTGAAGCCATGACTGAAGCTACCGGCAAAATCAATCTACTGGGTCTGACCCAGGCAGAAATGGAACAGTTCTTCGAGGACATCGGGGAAAAGCGTTTCCGTGCCGGTCAGTTGATGAAGTGGATTCACCACTTTGGCGTCGATGATTTCGATGTCATGAGCAACGTCAGCAAGGCCTTGCGTGAAAAGCTCAAGGCCTGTGCTGAAATTCGTGGCCCGGAAGTGGTCAGCGAAGATATTTCCACTGATGGCACGCGCAAGTGGGTGGTGCGGGTGGCGTCAGGCAGTTGTGTGGAAACCGTGTATATCCCGCAAGGTTCGCGCGGCACCCTGTGTGTGTCGTCGCAGGCTGGTTGCGCACTGGATTGCAGCTTCTGCTCCACGGGCAAGCAGGGTTTCAATAGCGATCTGACGGCCGCCGAAGTGATCGGTCAGGTGTGGATCGCCAACAAGTCGTTCGGTAGCGTGCCGGCCAAGGTCGATCGCGCCATCACCAATGTGGTGATGATGGGCATGGGCGAGCCACTGCTGAACTTCGACAACGTGGTCGCCGCCATGAAAATCATGATGGACGACCTCGGCTATGGCATCTCCAAGCGCAAGGTGACCTTGTCCACCTCGGGCGTGGTGCCGATGATCGACAAGTTGGGCGAAGTCATCGATGTATCCCTGGCGCTGTCGCTGCATGCGCCGAACGATGAGTTGCGCAACCAGTTGGTGCCGATCAACAAGAAGTACCCGCTGGAGATGTTGCTGGCGGCCTGCCAGCGTTATGTCGCGCGCCTCGGCGAGAAACGTGTACTGACCATCGAGTACACCCTGCTCAAGGATGTCAACGATAAACCTGAGCATGCTGAGCAGATGATCGCACTTCTGCAAAATGTACCTTGCAAGATCAACCTGATTCCGTTTAATCCCTTCCCCTTCTCGGGATACGAGCGGCCGAGCAACAATGCCATTCGCCGTTTCCAGGATCTGCTGCATAAAGCCGGGCACAATGTCACCGTGCGCACCACGCGCGGCGAAGACATCGATGCTGCCTGCGGCCAGTTGGTCGGCCAGGTGATGGATCGTACCCGTCGTAGCGAACGCTATATTGCCGTGCGTGAGTTGAGTAGCGAGGCCGAGACGCCGAGTTCCGCCGCCAATCGAACTTGAAGAGAGGATACCCATGACCCTGCGCCCAGCGCTGTTCTTGTTGATCGCCAGCCTGTTGGCAGGCTGTGTGTCGACTGGCGATGTCGACCCGATGAGAACCGACAAGGGACGTGATGATGCGCGTGATGCCTACATCCAGCTGGGGCTTGGCTATCTGCAGCAAGGCGCTGGCGAGCGCGCCAAGGTCCCGTTGAAAAAGGCGCTTGAGCTCGACCCGTCCAGTGCGGATGCACATGCCGCGCTGGCGTTGGTGTTTCAGCGCGAAATGGAATACAAGCTGGCCGATGAACATTATCGCAAGGCGTTATCGCAACGCAGTGGCGATGCCCGCTTGTTGAATAACTACGCGGGCTTCCTGTTCGAGCAGGAACGCTATCAGGAAGCGCTTGAGCTTTATCTGCAAGCTTCCCAGGATACGCTTTACCCCGAGCGTTCGCGGGTGTTCGAAAACCTCGGTTTGACGGCCCTCAAACTCAATCAGCGTGAGCAGGCGAAAACTTACTTCGAGCGCTCGCTGCGCCTCAATAGCCGCCAGCCACGGGCGCTGCTCGAGATGGCCGTGATGCTCTATGAGGAAAAACAATATGTGCCGGCGCGCGGTTATTACGATAGCTACAGCCAGCTGGCCGAGCAGAATGCGCGTAGCCTGTTGCTCGGCGCGAATCTGGCGACCATCTTCGAGGACCGCGACACGGCTGCCAGCCTGGGTCTGCAATTGAAACGTCTTTATCCCGGTACGCCGGAATATCAGCAATATCGGTCGGAGCAATAATGAAAGCGGCGCATCCTGAAGTTGTAACAGCCCAGCGCGTCAATCCCGGTGAGTCACTGCGCGAGGCACGCGAGAGCAAGGGCTGGGCCGTCGATGAAGTGGCCGCCCAGCTTAACCTCACGCCGCTGCGCTTGAGTCAGATCGAAGCCGGTGCTTTCGATAAATTGCCGGGCAACACCTTTGCTCGCGGCTATGTTCGCGCTTACGCAAAACTCCTGGGCATGGATCAGAGTCGTCTGGTGCTGGAGTTCGATCAGTTCACCGGTAGCGATGCCGTGGGCAGCGATGTGCACAGCCTGGGTCATATCGAGGAGCCAGTGCGTTATTCGCAAAGCATCCTGCGTTTCGTCAGCTTTGCCTTGTTGGTGGTGCTTGCTGGTGTCGGTTTCTACTGGTGGCAAGAGCAGGCCGAACGGCATGCCGATGAGTCGCCGGTTACCAGTATCGAGCAGGTTGAAGTAGACGGCGCCGATGGGACGACGCAGATTCATCCTCTGGATGAGCCAGAGGATCAGGCCGTGCTGGCGGCCCAGGGGGAGACTGAACTGAGTCTGCCGCCTGCAACCAGCGAAGAACCAGCAGAGCCTGAAGTGGATAGCCCTGCAGAGCCGGCAGCGGTGGCGGCGGTTGAACCGGCTGCAGAAGTGGCGCAGAGCGAACCGGCTACGAATGCCGCTGCCGCCGCCGTCAGTCCTGTACCGGCCAACACTGCCGCGGCGCCGGCCGTTGCGGCTGGTGAGGGCATGGTCGGTGTCAGCTTTGTCGCCGACTGTTGGACCCAGGTGACCGATGCCAGCGGCAAGGTGTTGGTCAGTGCGCTCAAGCGCAAGGGAGAGAGTCTGCAATTGGTCGGCAAGGCGCCGCTGGAGTTGCGCCTGGGCTTTGCCCGGGGCGCGCAAGTGAGCTACAACGGCCAGGCGGTCGACCTGGAACCCTTTACCACGGGTGAAACCGCGCGCATCAAGTTGGGTGGTCAGTAACATGCATTGCGAATCGCCGATCAAGCGTCGCCTGACGCGCAAGATTTGGGTTGGCTCGGTCCCGGTGGGCGGCGATTCCCCCATCGCCGTGCAGAGCATGACCAACACCGATACCAACGACGTGGCTGCAACCGTGGCGCAGGTTCGTCGCCTGCAAGATGCCGGTGCCGATATCGTGCGTATTTCGGTGCCGGACATGGACGCCGCCGAAGCCTTTGGCCGAATCAAGCAGCAGGTCAGCCTGCCGCTGGTGGCGGATATCCACTTCGATTACCAGATCGCCCTGCGGGTGGCCGAGCTGGGCGTCGATTGCCTGCGCATCAACCCGGGCAATATCGGCCGTGCAGATCGGGTCAAGGCCGTGGTCGAGGCTGCCCGTGATCGCGGCATCTCGATTCGCATCGGGGTCAACGCCGGTTCGCTGGAGAAAGACCTGCAGAAGAAATACGGCGAGCCGACCCCGGAAGCCCTGGTCGAGTCGGCGCTGCGCCATGTCGAGCACCTGGATCGCCTGAATTTCCCGGACTTCAAGGTCAGTGTCAAAGCTTCCGATGTATTCATGGCGGTGGAGGCTTATCGGCTGTTGTCCAAACGGATCGAGCAACCCTTGCACCTGGGCATCACCGAGGCCGGTGGCCTGCGCTCCGGCACGGTGAAGTCGGCTGTTGGCCTGGGTATGCTGCTGGCCGAAGGGATTGGCGATACCATCCGCATCTCCCTGGCCGCTGACCCGGTGGAAGAGATCAAGGTCGGTTTCGATATTCTCAAGTCGCTGCGTCTGCGTTCGCGCGGTATCAACTTCATCGCCTGCCCGAGCTGTTCGCGGCAGAACTTCGATGTGGTCAAGACCATGAACGACCTCGAGGGCCGCCTGGAAGACCTGCTGGTGCCGCTGGATGTCGCGGTGATCGGCTGTGTGGTCAACGGCCCGGGCGAAGCCAAGGAAGCGGATATCGGCCTGACTGGCGGCTCGCCGAGCAACCTGATCTATATCGATGGCAAGCCGGCGCAGAAACTCAACAACGACAACCTGGTGGATGAGCTGGAAAAGCTGATACGCCAGAAGGCGGCCGAGAAGGTCGCTGCTGACGCCGCGGTTATCGTGCGCAGCTAACACTGTTAAGGAAATGAATTGAGCAAGTCCCTGCAAGCCATTCGTGGCATGAACGATATCCTGCCCGAGCAGACCCCGCTTTGGCGTTACTTCGAGGACAGCGTGGCGCGCCTGCTGGATGGCTACGGCTACCGGCAGATACGCATGCCGATCGTCGAGTTCACCGAGCTGTTCAAGCGCTCGATCGGCGAAGTGACCGACATCGTCGAAAAAGAGATGTACACCTTCGAAGATCGCAACGGCGACTCCCTGACCCTGCGTCCGGAAGGCACCGCCGCCTGCGTGCGCGCCGTGCTCGAGCACGGCCTGGCCGGTGGCGGGCAGACCCAGAAACTCTGGTACATCGGGCCGATGTTCCGTCACGAACGCCCGCAGAAGGGACGCTACCGCCAGTTCCACCAGATCGGTGTGGAAGTCTTCAATATCGATGGCCCGGATATCGACGCCGAGTTGATCATCCTGACCTGGCGCCTGTGGGGCCTGCTCGGTATTCGTGATGCGCTCACCCTGGAGCTGAACAGCCTGGGCACCAGCGCGGCGCGGGCGGTCTATCGCGACGCCCTGGTCGAGTACCTCACGGCCCACGCCGAGCGGCTCGATGAAGACAGCCGCCGGCGCATGACCAGCAATCCGCTGCGCGTGCTCGACAGCAAGAACCCGGAAACCCAGGCGCTGCTGGCCGATGCGCCGAAGATGGCGGATTACCTGGACGACGAATCGCGGCTGCATTTCGATGGCCTGAAGGCGCGCCTGGATGCGGCTGGCGTTCCTTATGTGATCAACCCCAAGCTGGTGCGTGGCCTGGATTACTACAGCAAGACCGTGTTCGAGTGGGTGACCGATCAGCTCGGTGCCCAGGGCACGGTCTGCGCCGGCGGTCGCTACGATGGCCTGGTCGAGCAGATGGGCGGCAAGCCGACGCCGGGCGTGGGCTTCGCCATGGGCATCGAGCGCCTGGTGCTGCTGATCGAAACCCTGGATAAAGTGCCGGCAGAAATCGCCCGGCAGGTCGATGTCTACCTGTGTGCCCTGGGTGAGCCGGCGGAATTGGCGGCCTTGACCCTGGCCGAACGCCTGCGCGATCAACTGCCGGGTCTGCGTTTGCAGGTCAATGCCGGCTCGGGCAGTTTCAAGAGTCAATTGAAGAAGGCCGACAAGAGCGGCGCGCTTTACGCCTTGGTCATGGGTGAAGACGAACTGGCCCAGCAAGTGGTAGGTTGCAAGCCGCTGCGGGGCCAGGGTGAACAACAAAGTATCGCCTGGGCGGCATTGGCCGACCATTTGGCGACCTGCGTCTTGCAGGCCTGACAGGCTGTTAAGCGATTTAGCGAATAGGAGTATCTGGGGTGGTTTCGCGTACCGATGATGAAGAGCTGGCGGTAATCAAGGACTGGTGGCAGCGCAACGGCAAGCCATTGCTCACTGGCAGCGTATTGGCGCTGGTGGTGGTGTTTGGCTGGCAGGGCTGGCAAAAGTACCAGGCCAGCCAGTCGCATGGCGCTTCGATGGTTTATCAGCAGCTGCTGGAAACCGCGTTGAACCCGAGTGGCCAGCCTGATCCGGCCAAGGTCGCCGAACTGGCCAACACGCTCAAGAGCGATTTTGCCGGCACGCACTATGCCCAGTACGGCAGCCTGTTCGTCGCCAAGGTGGCAGTCGAAGCCGGCAAGCTGGACGATGCTGCGGCCGAGTTGCAGGCGATTGTCGACAAGCCGGTGGACGACACCCTGGCTGAATTGGCCCGTCAGCGTCTGGCCCGTGTTCTGGCCGCGCAGGACAAGGTCGAAGAGGCCCTCAAGCTGCTCGAGGGCGATGCCGATCAGGCCTATCTCGCCAGCCGTGAAGAGCTCAAAGGCGATCTGTTGGTGAAGCTGGGGCGCAACGATGACGCCTATGCCGCCTATGTAAAAGCCAAGGCAGCGCTCGCCGAAGAGGCCGCTGTGGGTGGCTTGCAAATGAAGCTCGACGATTTGGCCAAAGGGGATGCGTGACGTGATGCGTTGGAAAAATGTCGCACTGCTGGCCCTGGCCGTTTTGGCTGTGGGTTGCAGCAGCAACAGTAAAAAGGAATTACCGCCCGCCGAGCTGCCTGACTTCGAAGAAGAAGTGGTACTGCAGAAAGAGTGGAGCCGTTCGATCGGTGAAGGTCAGGGTAAAACCTTCAACATGCTGGTGCCCGCTGTCGAGGGTGACAGTATTTATGCCGCCGATGTCGAAGGCCTGGTCATGGCGCTCGACCGCACGACCGGCAAGGTGCTCTGGAAAGAAGACCTGGAACTGCCGGTCTCGGGTGCCGTGGGTGCCGGTTACGGCCTGGTGCTTGTCGGCACGCTCAAGGGCGAGATCATTGCCCTCGATGCCAGCTCCGGTGAGGAAAAGTGGCGCGCCAAGGTGAGCAGTGAAGTGCTCGCAGCCCCGGCGATCAATGGCGACATCGTGCTGGTGCAGACCCAGGACGATCGTCTGATTGCCCTGGATGCCGACACCGGCAGCCAGCGCTGGATCTTTGAAAACACCCCGGCAGTCCTGACCCTGCGTGGCACCGGCAGCCCGGTGTTGACCAACAGCCTGGCCATCGCCGGCCTGTCCAGTGGCAAGGTCATTGCCCTCGATACCCAGCGCGGCATCCCGGTTTGGGAACAGCGCGTGGCGATTCCGCAAGGCCGCTCCGAGCTTGAACGCGTGGTGGACATCGACGGCGGCCTGCTGCTGTCGGGTGGCAACCTGTACGTGGTCAGCTATCAGGGCCGTGTCGCGGCGCTGGATATGGAAAGCGGGCGTGTGCTGTGGCAGCGCGAAGCTTCCAGTTCGGTGGGTGTGGCCCAGGGCTTCGGCAACGTCTATGTGAGCCTGGCCAACGGTACGGTAGAAGGCATCGACGAGCGTTCGTCCTCGGCACTGTGGAGCAACGATGCCTTGGCGCGTCGCCAGCTCTCGGCCCCGGAAGTGTTTTCCAGCTACATCGCCGTCGGCGACCTGGAAGGTTACCTGCACCTGATCAGTCAGGTAGATGGACGTTTCGTCGGTCGTGCGCGCGTCGATAGGGACGGCCTGCGCGCTCGTCCGCTGGTGGTCGGTGACTGGCTGTATGCATTCGGTAATGGTGGCAAACTGGTCGCGCTGACCGTCAAGTGAGCTACTGCTAGCGGGCTTGGCCAGGCTGCACGGCAAGACGGTGCAGCTGGTCATTTCGCGCTGTGAATTCCGGCCGCTGCCCATGCAGCGGCTTTTGTATTTTTTGAAATAACGAAGTGGAGAGCCTAATGGTTCCCGTAATTGCCCTGGTGGGCCGCCCGAACGTCGGCAAGTCCACCCTATTCAACCGCTTGACCAAAAGCCGCGACGCGATTGTCGGCGACCTGTCCGGTCTGACCCGTGATCGCCAATACGGTGAGGCCAAGTGGCAGGGGCGCACCTATATCGTCATCGACACCGGCGGTATCTCCGGTGACGAAGAAGGTATCGACGCGAAGATGGCCGAGCAGTCGCTGCACGCCATCGAAGAGGCCGATGCCGTACTGTTCATGGTCGACGCCCGCGCCGGTTTGTCGGCCTCGGACCAGATGATTGGCGAGCACCTGCGCAAGCGCAACAAGCACAGCTTCCTGGTGATCAACAAGGTCGACAATATCGACCCCGACCTGGCACGCGCCGAGTTTGCCTCCATGGGCATGGGCGAAGCCCTGGCGATTGCCGGCGCCCACGGCCGCGGCATCACCCAGATGCTCGAAGCCGTGCTGGGTTCCTTCCCCAAGGATGAAACCGAGCCGCAAGAGGACGAGGAGGAAGAGATCGTCCTCGAAGGTCAGGAAGCCAAGCGCATCCCGGGCCCGAGCGAGAAGGACGGGATCAAGCTGGCGATCATCGGCCGGCCCAACGTCGGCAAGTCGACCCTGGTCAACCGCATGCTCGGTGAAGACCGGGTCATCGTCTATGACCAGGCCGGTACCACCCGCGACAGCATCTATATTCCGTTCGAGCGCGATGGCGAGAAGTACACCCTGATCGATACCGCCGGCGTGCGCCGTCGCGGCAAGATCTTCGAGGCGGTGGAAAAATTCTCGGTGGTCAAGACCCTGCAGGCGATCCAGGACTCCAACGTCGTGGTATTCGTCATGGACGCCCGCGAGGGGGTGGTCGACCACGACCTCAACCTGCTCGGCTTCGTCCTGGAAAGCGGGCGCGCCCTGGTCATCGCCCTGAACAAGTGGGACGGCATGGAGCCCAGCGAGCGCGATTACGTGAAGACCGAACTGCAGCGGCGGCTGTTCTTCGTCGACTTCGCCGACATCCACTTCATCTCGGCCCTGCACGGCACCGGTGTCGGCCATCTGTACAAGTCGGTGCAGGACTCGTTCAAGTCGGCGATCACCCGCTGGCCGACCAACCGCCTGACCCAGATTCTCGAAGACGCAGTCGGCGATCACGCGCCGCCCATGGTCAACAATCGGCGGATCAAGCTGCGCTATGCCCACCTCGGTGGCGCCAACCCGCCGCTGATCGTGATCCATGGCAACCAGGTCGATGCGGTGCCCAAGTCCTATGTGCGCTACCTGGAAAACACCTACAGGCGCGTGCTCAAGCTGGTCGGCACGCCGATCCGCATCGAGTTCAAGGGCGGCGAAAACCCCTACGAGGGCAACAAGAACACCCTCACCGACCGCCAGGTGAACAAGAAGCGCCGTTTGATGAGTCACCACAAGAAAGCCGAGAAGAAGCGCAAGGACAAGCGTTGAACCGGTAACCTGACGCTCTACAAAGGCACCTGCGGGTGCCTTTTGCCTTTCCCGGGGTTGGGCTATCCTGCCGCATCAGTAGCGCTCACGCCCGGCGCTTGATCCAGGGATATCGTCATCGATGATCATCAGCAAGCTGCCGCAAGTCGGCACCACTATCTTCACCCGCATGTCGCAGCTCGCCATGGAAACCGGTGCGCTCAACCTGTCCCAGGGCTTTCCCGATTTCGATGGTCCGCAAGCCTTGCGTGAGGCGGTCGGCCGGCATATTGCCGCCGGCCATAACCAGTACGCGCCGATGACCGGCTTGCCGGCCTTGCGCGAACAGGTGGCGGCCAAGATTGCCCGCAGTTACGGCCGTAACCTCAGCGCCGACACTGAAGTGACCATCACGCCGGGGGCGACCCAGGCGATCTTCTGTGCCATCCAGGCGCTGATTCGGCCCGGCGATGAAGTCATCGTCTTCGACCCCTGTTACGACAGCTACGAACCCTCGGTCGAGCTGGCCGGGGGGCGTTGCGTGCATGTGCCGCTGGCGCTGCCGGACTTCGCCATCGACTGGCAACGCCTGGGCGATGCCCTGAGCGACAGGACCCGCCTGATCATCCTCAACAGCCCGCACAACCCCAGTGGCGCGCTGATCTCGGCGGCCGAGCTGGAGCAGTTGGCGGCGCTGATCCGTGAGCGCGATATCTACCTGATCAGCGACGAAGTCTATGAGCATCTGGTGTTCGACGGGGTCAGGCATGCCAGCGTGCTGGCCCATGAGGAGCTGTACCAGCGTGCCTTCGTGGTCAGCTCGTTCGGCAAGACCTATCACGTCACTGGCTGGAAGACCGGCTATGTGGTGGCGCCGCCGGCCTTGAGCGTCGAGCTGCGCAAGGTGCACCAGTACGTCAGCTTCTGCGGCGTCACCCCGCTGCAGTGGGCGCTGGCCGACTTCATGGCCGAGCATCCCGAGCATGTCGAGGAGTTGCCGGCGTTCTACCAGGCCAAGCGTGACCTGTTCTGCGATCTGTTGGCGGGTTCGCGCTTCAGTTTCACTCGCGCCGCCGGCACCTATTTCCAGCTGGCCGACTATTCATTGATTCGTCCAGACTTGGGCGATCTGGCGATGGCCGAGTGGCTGACCCGCGAGCATGGCGTGGCGGCCATTCCGGTGTCGGTGTTCTATCAGCAGCCGCCCAAGGATCTGCGCCTGGTGCGCTTCTGCTTCGCCAAGCGCGAGGAAACCCTGGCGCAGGCGGCGGAAAAACTATGCGCTGTCTAGGCAGTGGAGTCTCGATGAGCAATAAATCCGATCTCGAACTGGCGCTGATCCAGAGCGAGTTGGCTTGGCAGGATCCGGCCGCCAATCGCGCGCAGTTTCAGCTGTTACTGGAGCAGGCCCGCGGCGCCGACCTGATCGTGCTGCCGGAGATGTTCAGCACCGGTTTCTCCATGGACTCGGCGGCTTTGGCCGAGCCGGAAAACGGCCCGACCAGCCAGTGGCTACTGGACCAGGCGGCGCGCCTGCAGGCGGTGATCTGCGGCAGCCTGATCATCCAGGCGGCCGACGGCTCCTACCGCAATCGTCTGCTCTGGGCGCGACCGGACGGCAGCCTGGCGCATTACGACAAGCGCCACCTGTTTCGCATGGCCGGCGAGCACAAGCACTACGCGGCGGGTGAACATCAGCTGCTGCTGGAGCTGAACGGTTGGCGGGTTCGTCCGCTGATCTGCTACGACCTGCGTTTCCCGGTCTGGAGCCGTGACCCGCACAGCACCGACCTGCTGTTGTATGTCGCCAACTGGCCGGCGGCGCGACGTCAGCACTGGAACCGTTTGTTGCCGGCGCGGGCGATCGAAAACCTGTGTTATGTGGCGGCGGTGAACCGCATCGGTCAGGACGGCAAGGGGCATGCCTACAGCGGCGATTCCCAGGTGCTGGATTTTCAGGGCGACAGCCTGCTGCAGGCGGGAGCCGAAGCCGGGGTGTTCCGGGTGCTGCTGTCGGCTGCGCAGTTGGCCGCCTATCGCCAGCGTTTCCCGGCTGATCAGGATGCCGACCCTTTCACCCTGCAGTAGTCAACTGCGCCAGGCGCGCCTGTTCGGCAGCGCTGGCTTCCAGGCGCTGTTGTTCACTGTATAGAAAGCTGCGCAGGCTCTGCAGGTCGGCAATCTTCTGTTCCACCTCCGCCAGCTTTTTCGCCACCAATAGTGCGCCTTGGGCACAATCCAGCTGCTGCTCACGGCGGGCCCGGAGTATTTCGCCGATCTCGCCCAGGGAGAAGCCCAGGCTCTGCGCCTGTTGGATAAAGCCCAGGTCGCTCAAGGTCTGGGCGCTGTACTCGCGATAGTTGTTGTCGCGGCGCTGGGCGCTGATCAGGCCGAGGCTTTCGTAATAGCGCAGGGTATGCCGGCTGGCCCCGCTGCGTTTTTCCAGTTCGCCAATGCGCATCGCAATATCCCTTGACTGTAGAGTGTGCTCGACAGTTTAGCCTGCGCGGGTCATCAACGACTCAGGCGGATTGGTCATGCATCAGCAATGTTTTGTTACCGGCGGCAGTGGCTTTATCGGTCAGCATCTATTGGCCACGCTGACACGCAAGGGGCATCCGGTGACGGTCATGCTGCGCGCGCCGGAACGTTTGCCGGCGCTGCGCATGCAGATCGATCGGCTGGGTGGTGACGGCGGTCTGCTTGGCGCGGTGGCGGGCGATTTGAGCGCACCCGGCTTGGGCTTGAATGCAGCCGCGGCTGAACAGCTGCGCCGAGCCGCTGTGGTGTTTCACCTTGGCGTGCAGTTCGCCTGGGGCTTGTCGGCCGAGCAGGCGCGAGCGGTGAATGTCGAGGGTGCCCTGGCAGTGGCGGAACTGGCGGCCGGCCAGCGCAGTCGTTTGCTGATGGTGGGCGGCTTCATGCTGGCCAATCACGAGCACCTGCAGCGCATCGGCATCGACCTGCAGAACCCCGCGGCTACCGACTGGCGCAGGGTCTATCGGCGAACCGGGGCCTATGAGGGCAGCAAGCTGGAGGCGCATTTCCGGGTATTGGCGCGGATGCGCGAGCTGGACGCCGAGCTGACCGTGGTGCATCCGGCGACCGTCTGTGGCCACAGCCGGACTGGGCATATATTGCCGGCGCAGCCGCTGGCGGGCTTGATCGGCAATCTTGCCAGCGGCGTGCTGGGGGCGATACCGGGCTCGCCGGCGCATTGGTTGCCGCTGGTCTGCGTGGATTTCTTGGCTGAGCTGATGGTGGCCGCCGCTTTCGATGCGGATCAGGCGGGGCAGGAGATTCTGGCGCTGGATCGGCACACGCCGAATCTGCAGGGCATGTTGCAGCAACTGGCGCAGAGCCTGGCTGTCAGCGCGCCGCGGCGACATCTGCCAATACCCTTGTTGCGCCTGTTATTGCAGGTGCCGGGCGTGCCCAGGCTGCTGCGCACCGATCCCGAGTCGCTGGACTTTATCCAGCGTAAACGCTTCGATACTGCTGCGACCCAGGCACTGGCGCAGCGGCATCAGTTGCTCTGGCCGGATATCGCCCAGGCCTTGCAGGCCACGGCACGCTACCTGAGCAAGGAGGGGCTTCCCCGCCATTAGCGGCGGGGAAGGCGTCAGGCTGCCTGCGCCTCGGCCTGGGCCAGTGCGCGGTTCAAGGCGCTGAACAGGGCGCGAAAGCTCGCCGTGGTCAGGTTCTCGTCGATGCCCACGCCATACAGGGCGCGGCCGCCGTTGACCCGCAGTTCGATATAGGCCGCCGCCTTGGCGTTGGTGCCGGCGCCAATGGCGTGCTCGCTGTAGTCCATGATCTCCACGGTCACCGGCAAGCCGGCGACCAGGGCTTCCAGCGGACCCTTGCCGATGCCGCGCCAGTGCTGGCTTTCGCCGGCATGAAGGATTTCCACGTCGACCGCGCTGGTGCCGTTCTCTTCCTGCAGGCGGTGGCCTTTCAGGGCATAGGGCGTGGTGGCTTGCAGGTATTCGCAGTCGAGCAGCTGGTGGATCTGCGCGGCGCTCATTTCCAGGCCGAGGCGGTCGGTTTCCTTCTGCACCACCTGGCTGAACTCGATCTGCATGCGCCGTGGCAGGCAGATGCCGTATTCCTGCTCCAGCAGGTAGGTGATGCCGCCCTTGCCCGACTGGCTGTTGACCCGGATCACCGCCTCGTAGCTGCGGCCGATATCGGCCGGGTCGATCGGCAGGTAGGGCACTTCCCAGATGCCGTTCGGGTCCTGCTGGCTGAAGCCCTTGCGGATCGCGTCCTGGTGCGAGCCGGAGAACGCGGTGTGCACCAGGTCGCCGACATAGGGGTGGCGCGGGTGCACGGGGAGCTGGTTGCACTCCTCGACCACCTTGCGCACGTTGTCGATGTCGGAGAAATCCAGGCCGGGGTGGATGCCCTGGGTGTAGAGGTTCAGCGCCAGGTTGACCAGATCGACGTTGCCGGTGCGCTCGCCATTGCCGAACAGGCAGCCTTCGACGCGATCGGCGCCGGCCATCAGGCCCAGTTCGCTGGCGGCCACGCCGGTGCCGCGGTCGTTGTGGGTGTGCAGGCTGATCAGCACGCTGTCGCGGCGGCTGATATGGCGGCCGAACCATTCGATCTGGTCGGCGTAGACGTTCGGCGTGGCCACTTCCACGGTGGCCGGCAGGTTGAGGATGACCTTGTTGTCCGGGGTCGGCTGCCACACGTCCAGCACCGCATCGCAGACCTCCACGGCGAACGCCAGCTCGGTGGAGGTGAAGATCTCCGGCGAGTACTGGAAGGTCCAGCGGGTCTGCGGCTGCTGTTCGGCGAGGTTCTTGATGATCCGTGCGGCATTCACCGCGATAGCGACTACGCCGGCCTTGTCCTGGTTGAAGACGATGCGGCGGAAGCTCGGTGCGGTGGCGTTGTAGACGTGGACGATGGCCTGCTTGGCGCCCTTGAGCGACTCGAAGGTGCGGCTGATCAGGTCTTCGCGGGCCTGGGTCAGCACCTGGATGCAGGTGTCGTCGGGGATATGGCCGTCTTCGATCAGGGTGCGCACGAAGTCGAAGTCGGTCTGCGAGGCGGAAGGGAAGCCCACCTCGATCTGCTTGATGCCGACCTGCACCAGGGTCTTGAAGAAGCGCAGCTTCTTCGCCGCGTCCATCGGCTCGATCAGCGACTGGTTGCCGTCACGCAGGTCCGAGCTGCACCAGATCGGTACTTCGCTGATGGTCTTCGACGGCCAGGTGCGATCCGGCAGATCGATGGCCGGGAAGGCGCGGTACTTGCTGGACGGGTCTTTGCGCATGCTCATGGTGCAATCCTTTTAGCGGCGGCCGCAGGAGGGTGGCCAGGCGAAATCGAGGTGAGTGAGGCGGTGCGGTTCAGTCACGCAGTCGCTGGCTAACCAGGCAGAGGTTGGCGTGTTGCCGCAGGAGAAAGAGGGTGTGGTTAGTGTTCATGGCGTAAACCCTAACCAGTGGGGCTAAAGCTGGCAAGCATCGCTTGAAAATTGGTGATAAAGGTCGTTAGCGCTTTATTTGTGGTTTTTTATTGCGTGGAGTGGCGCGGGTATTCTCGGCAATTGCGCGGCGGTTTCTATCCGCAGCCATGGTTGCGCATGCCATGAGTCCGCTGCGTCAGCGAATGAAGGCCTTGCTCACTTCACGAAACAGCGGGTTGCCGGCCTGTTCCAGCCATTCGAAGGCAACCATTTCCCGCGATACGATACTGGCACCGGCTTGCTGCATGCGCGCCAGGGCCAGCGCCTTGTCCGAGGCCTGGCGCGAGCCGACAGCCTCGGCCACCACGAAGACCTGGCGGCCCTGGACGAGCAGGTCGAGCACGGTCTGCAGCACGCAGACATGCGCTTCGCTGCCGCAGACCACGAACTGTGCTCGTGCGCCGCCAGGACGCTTGAACAGTTCGCCGTCGCTGACCGCAGAAAAGTGCAGCTTCTCGATGATGGCCGAGGCCTGGTGGCCATCGCGCAAGGACGGGATCGTCTGCCCCAGACCCTTGCTGTACTGCTCGGTGAGCAGCACGGGCACGCCGATGCGCTGCGCCACCTGCTGCAGCCACAGGGCATTTTCCGCCAGGGCGGCGCTGTCATGGATGGCCGGGAACAGGCGGGCCTGGATATCGATGATCAGCAGGGTTGAAGTCGCGGCGTTGATGCGCATCGGTAGTCCCTCGTTATGGCCAAGTCACTGCATCACGGCAGTGTTTCAGGGTTTGAACGCGCCGATGAAGATGGCCGGGTCGACCCGCGCATCGTTCAGGCTGACGTTCCAGTGCAGGTGCGGCCCGGTGGCCCGGCCGGTGGCGCCAACCTTGCCGAGCACGCCGCCGCGGGGCAGTTCATCGCCGACCTTCACGCCGATTTCCGAGAGGTGGCAGAACATGCTGATCAGCCCCTGGCCGTGGTCGACGAACACCGTCTTGCCGTTGAAGAAGTAGTCGCCGGTGAGGATCACCGTGCCGGCCGCGGGCGCCTTGATCGGGGTGCCGCGGTTGGCGGCGAAGTCCAGGCCGGAATGCGGGTTGCGCTCCTCGCCGTTGAAGAAGCGGCGCAGGCCGAAGGGGCTGGACAGCGGTCCGTTGACCGGCTTGTCGAACAGCAGGTTGCTCGGCTGGCGGGCGCTGAATTGCTGGTAGGCGCGGGTCTGCTCGGCCAGTTCGCGCTCGATGCGCTTGAGATTGGCGGCGTTGGGGTTGACCTGTTGCTGGTTCTTGATGGTGATGCGCTGCTCGACATAGTGCTTGCTGGCGACCTGGAAGCTCAGGGTCCGCTTGCCGTTCACCTGGATCTGCTGGCTGCCGGGTTTGGTCGTCAGGGGCAGGCCGACGAGGGCGATCCAGCGCTGGCCGTCCTCATAGATCACCAGCAGCGGTTTGCCCAGGTAAGTGACGCTGGGCGCGCTGGCGCTGGGGCCGAGATCGACTACGGCGACCCCGCCGGGCACCGGTTTGTGCAGCAGGCGGCTGATAAAGCCTTCGGCATGCAGCGGCAGGGCGAGGCAGAAGGCGACTAGCAAGACAATCAAACGCATGGGCTATCCAGGGGGGCAGTGTGGATTTGTTCCACCGGTTAACGGTGAATGCGGCGTTCAGGTTAATCCAGCAACGACAGGGTCGTCGGCTGGATATGGTTGTCCTCGACCCGCACATCCAGCTCGCCCTCGGCCAGCCGCGCTTTCAGGCGCTGACCGCTGTGGGTGTCGGCGGCGCGGCGCACGGCCCGGCCGCGCTCGTCGAGGAGGATGCTGTAGCCGCGGCCGAGGGTGGCCAGCGGGCTGACCGCCTGCAAGGTCTGCACCTGGCTTTGCAGCTGCAGGCGGCGTTCCTTCAGGCCTTCGCGCATGGCCCGGGGCAGGCGTTCGGCGAGGCTGCCCAGGCGCTGGCGCAGCAGTTGCAACGTGCGCTCGGGATGCTGGCCGGCCAGGCGGGTTTGCAGGCGCACCAGGCGCTCGCGGCGAGTGTTCAGTTGGCGTTCGAAGGCGCGCGCCAGGCGCATTTCCAGGTCATCCAGGCGTTGCGCGTGCTGGCGCAGGCGTTCGCCGGGGTGGCGCAGGCGCCGGGTCAGGCCATCCAAGCGCAGGCGTTCGCGCTCCAGGCGGTTGTGCATGCGCATGACCAGGCGGCGCTGCAGGCTGTGCAGGCGTTGCACCAGCTCGCTGGCGTCGGGGGCCAGCAGTTCGGCGGCGGCCGAGGGGGTTGGCGCGCGCACATCGGCGACGAAATCGCAGATGGAGACGTCGGTTTCATGGCCCACCGCGCAGACGATCGGCGTGACGCAGGCCGCTACCGCGCGCGCCACGGCTTCTTCGTTGAAACACCAGAGGTCTTCCAGGGAGCCGCCGCCGCGGGCCAGGATCAGGGCATCGAAGCCCTGGCGATCGGCCAGCTGCAGGGCGCGGATGATCTGGCCGCTGGCATCCAAGCCTTGCACGGCGGTGGGGATCAGGGTCAGGGCGACCTGCGGGGCGCGGCGGCGGAACACGCTGATGATGTCGCGAATGACCGCGCCGGTCGGCGAGCTGACGATGCCGATGCGCCTGGGGTGGGCCGGCAGGGCGACTTTGCGCTCGGTGGCGAACAGGCCCTCGGCGCCGAGTCTTTCCTTCAGGGCTTCGAAGGCCAGGCGCAGGGCGCCGTCGCCGGCTGGCTCGACGCTGTCGACAATCAACTGGTAATCGCCGCGCCCTTCAAACAACGAGACCTTGCCGCGCACCTTGACCGCCAGGCCATCGCGCAGCGCCTGACGCACCCGCGCGGCGTTTTGTCGGAACAGCGCGCAGCGCACCTGGGCCTGACTATCTTTAAGGGTGAAGTAGATATGCCCGGAAGCCGGCTTGGCCAGGTTGGAAATCTCCCCCTCGACCCAGATGCTGGAAAATACATCCTCCAGCAGCAGGCGCGCGCGGTTGTTGAGCTGGCTGACGCTGAGCACTTCGCGGTCGAGGTTCAGGCGTTGGAACGGGTCTTTGATCATGTTCGGCATGATAAAGGCTTTGCCGGGCCCGCCATATAGCGAAAGTTGCGCAGCAGCGGATGAGCGAGGTTTGCCTTGACCACTGCGAGGCGCTCTTTAAGCTGCGCGGCTTTCAGTCAGTTCGAGGGTGCGCCATGCGCGAACAGCAAGCCATCATAGTGCCGAAAATCTCCAGTTTCCCCGGGCATGAAGCCAGGGCGCGGGCGATCGTGCGCTGGCTGGTGCAGCAGAATGTCATCGAGGAGCAGTTGAGCACCTGTGGCCGGACGTTCAACAAGATGGCCTATGCCGTTGCCCCGGGGGCCCGGCAGGTGGTCGAGCAGCCGCAGTTGTTGCCTTTCGGCCAGCCGGTCAATGGGCTGGAGATCATCTACAAGCGCTGCATCTATACCCCGCTGCACGACTTTCTCGAGGAGGCCGGTTGTCCGCAGTGTCGCCAGGAAGTTGGCGCGGCGCTGTTCGATCGTCTGGAGGAGTGGATGCCCGGCCATAGCGACAACTTCACCTGCCCGGAGTGCGGGCACGAAGATGACATCAATGGCTTCCTGTTTCTGCAGCCCTGCGGTTTTTCCAATCTGGGGTTTATCTTCAATAACTGGGCTGAGGCGATCTTCAAGCCAGATTTTCTCGACGAGTTCGCCGAACGCTTGGGTTATCCCATCACGTTGGTGCGTGTAGATAGCTGACGGAAGCGCATGGGGCTCGTCCTTGAGCCTGAACGGCCTGTTAGAACTCGACGCTGGCCTGCAGGCGTACTTCGCGCGGTTCGCCGACGGCAACCCGCAGGTTGCCGCCGCTGGAGGGGTAGTACTCCTGGTCGAACAGATTGCGCACGTTCAGCTGCAGGCGCGTCTTGTCGCCCAGTAGCCGGCTGTCCCAGGCGATAAAGGCGTCGGCCACGCTGTAGCTGTCCAGCCAGAAGCTGTTGGCGTTGTCGCCGGCCCGTTCGCCGACGTAGCGGGCGCCGCCGCCGACCCGCCAGTGCCCGGCCTCGCTTGGCAGGGCGAGGTGGTGGGTCAGGTACAGGCTGGCGATGTTGCGGGCCGCATTGACCAGGTGGTTACCGCGGTTTTGCGGGTCGTCGAGGATTGCCGTATCGGTGTAGGCATAGGTGCCGAGCAGCTCCCAGCGTTCGGCGATGCGCCCGCTGATATCGATTTCCAGCCCGCGCGAGCCGACCTTGCCGGCGGCCTCCGAGACGCCGTTGTTGCTGACCAGCACATTCTTCTTCTCGATATCGAACAGCGCGGCGCTGGCGCTGAGGCCGGCCAGGTCGAGCTTGACGCCCAGTTCGTAGCTGCGCCCCTGTTCGGGGTCGAAGGCTTGCCCGCTGTCGGTGTCGGAGGCATTGGGCACGAAGGAGCGGCTGTAGTTGCCGTACAGGGAAACCTGCGGGTTGAGCTGGTAGACCAGGCCGCCGAACGGCAGCAAGGTGCTGTCCTGGCGGTCGGTGGTCTTGGCATGGTCGTCGCCGCGGCCTTGCTCGAACAGTTGCTCGAAACGTTGGTAGCGCCCGCCCAGCACCAGAATCCACTGCTGATTCAGGTGCCAGTTGTCCTTCAGGTAGAGCGACTGCGAATGCAGTTCATCGCTTCTGTCGCTCTGCACGTTGCTGATTACCGACGGCTCGGCCAGGTTGCCGTAGACCGGTTGATAGATGTTGAAACCGCCGCTGCGGGCGCCGCTGCGGGCGCCGCGGTAGGTGTCACCGCGGAAGTTGTCGAGCCGTTCGCTATCGATCCCCAGTAGCAGGTCGTGGCGCTGGCCGAGCCAGTCGCTCTGGCCGATCCAGTCCCAGGCCAGGTACTGGGTCTGATTGTCGTGTTCGCTGCCATCGGCCCGGCGGCGCAGGGCGCCATCCGCCAGCAGGCTGTCGGGGCGCGCCTCGGCATAGTCGTAGCGCTCGTTGTTCCAGCCATAGGTCAGGCGGCTCAGCCAATCGGGGTTGAGTTGGTACTCGGCCCTGGCGGTGACCAGCTCGTCGCTGCCCTCGGCCTGCGCCCAGGCCTCGTTGAAACGTTTGGCATAGTCGGTCCTGGCCGGCTTGCCGTCGACTATCACGCTGCCGCGGTCCACCGGTGTCGAGTACTCCTTGCGCTCGTAAGCCAGGGTCAGGCGCAGGTCGTTGTCGGTCCAGCTGAGGGACGGGGCGACCAGGCTGTATTCGTCGGTGCCGAAATTGCGCCAGTAGTCCTCGTGCTGCCGCTCGGCGATCAGGCGAAAGGCCAGGCCGCTGTCGGCCACTGGGCCGGTCACGTCGAGCATGGCGTTGCCGCCGCCGAAGCTGGTGCTTTCGCCGCTGACGGTACTGCGCCATTGGTACTGCGGTTGTTTGCTGATCACATTGATCAAACCGCCCGGTTCCAGTGCGCCATACAGCAGGGAGGCCGGTCCTTTGAGCACTTCGACCCGCTCGCTGGTGGCGCTGAAGTTGCGCGACAGGCTGGAGCGGATACCGTCGCGCAGGATCGAACCATCGGCATTGCTGCCGAAGCCGCGCTTGACGAAGCCATCCTGGGTGCCGGCCAGGGTGTTGCTCTGGGTCATGCCGCTGACGAACTTCATCGCGTCGTCCAGGCTTTGTACCTGGTAGTCGTCGATCAGCTGTGCGGTGACCACCTGCACGGCTTGCGCCTCCTGCATGATCGGTACGCTGCTTTTGCTCGCGGTGCTGGCGGTCTTGGCGCTGTAGCCGTCTTGCGCTTCGCGGACTGCGGTGATTTCCTGGCTGGGCAGTTCAAGTTCGCTGACGGTTTGCGCCGCCAGGCAGTTGGCGCCCGGTATCAAGGCAAGGGCGAGCAGGGTGGCGCGCCATTGTGGCTGGCCGGAGGCGGGGTAAGGGCGGGTCATTTGCTACTCGAATGCACATGTTTTTGAGAATCATTATTATATGGATATTTCTCCGCGGCTGGATAGCATGCTGAAATCCCTCTTTGCCTAAGTCATTCTTTGCATTGAGTGCAAGGGCCTGCCTGAGTATAATGGCGCGCTTCCAATTTCCCGCCTGGGAGCCCCCGCCATGCTGCGTATCAGTCAAGAAGCTCTTACCTTCGACGACGTTCTACTTGTTCCTGGTTACTCCGATGTTCTGCCGAAGGATGTCAGTCTCAAGACTCGCTTGACTCGTGGTATCGAACTGAATATTCCGTTGCTCTCCGCTGCAATGGACACCGTTACCGAGGCCCGTCTGGCAATTGCCATGGCCCAGGAGGGTGGCATTGGCATTATTCACAAGAATATGACCATCGAGCAGCAGGCTCTCGAGGTGCGCAAGGTCAAGCGTTACGAGTCCGGGGTGGTCAAGGATCCGATCACCATCGAGGCCGATGCCACGGTGGGCGGCCTGTTCGACCTGACCCGGCAGAACAACATTTCCGGCGTGCCGGTGCTGCACCACGGTGATCTGGTCGGCATCGTCACCTCGCGTGACGTGCGTTTCGAGACCAACATGAGCGCCAAGGTGCGCGACGTGATGACGCCCAAAGAGCGTCTGGTCACGGTCAAGGAAGGCGAAGACACCCAGGTGGTGCGCAAGTTGTTGCACAAGCACCGCATCGAGCGCGTGCTGATCGTCGACGATCAGTTCCGCCTCAAGGGCATGATGACCGTCAACGATATCGAGAAGGCCAAGGCCTATCCGCTGGCCAGCAAGGACGACCAGGGTCGTCTGCGCGTCGGCGCGGCGGTCGGTACCGGTGCCGATACCGGCGACCGGGTTGCCGCACTGGCGGCGGCGGGTGTCGATGTGATCATCGTCGACACCGCCCACGGTCACTCCAAGGGCGTGATCGATCGGGTGCGCTGGGTCAAGCAGAACTTCCCCGAAGTGCAGGTGATCGGCGGCAACATCGCCACCGGCGATGCTGCCAAGGCTCTGGTCGAAGCCGGCGCCGATGCGGTCAAGGTCGGTATCGGTCCAGGTTCGATCTGCACCACCCGCATCGTTGCCGGGGTGGGTGTGCCGCAGATCTCCGCCGTGGCCAATGTCGCCGCCGCGCTGGAAGGCACCGGCGTGCCGCTGATCGCCGATGGCGGTATCCGCTTCTCCGGTGACCTGTCCAAGGCCATCGTTGCCGGTGCCTCCTGCGTCATGATCGGCTCGATGCTGGCCGGTACCGAAGAGGCGCCGGGCGAAGTCGAACTGTTCCAGGGCCGTTCCTACAAGGCGTATCGGGGCATGGGCTCGCTGGGCGCCATGTCCCAGGCCCAGGGCTCCTCTGATCGCTACTTCCAGGACTCCTCTGCCGGTGCCGAGAAGCTGGTGCCGGAAGGCATTGAAGGCCGCGTGCCTTACAAGGGCGCGATGAGCGCAATCGTTCATCAGATGATGGGCGGTTTGCGCGCCTCCATGGGTTATACCGGCTGCGCCACCATCGAAGAGATGCGCACCAAGCCGCAGTTCGTGCGCATCACCGGTGCCGGCATGGCCGAGTCGCATGTGCACGATGTACAGATCACCAAGGAAGCGCCGAACTACCGGGTCGGCTGAAAAACCGCCGGATCGCTGCTGCGCTGGCTCATGCGGTGTTGGAAGCAGCTCGCAATGCTCATTGGCTCCAGTCAACTGCGCTTGCTCGCTACTTTCCGCGATCCCCATGGATGGGGTGAATGCAGCGAGCCCGAAGGGATCGGGCGCTGCCTTGCGGGCACTGCGCTCGCGACGTGGCAAATCCATTTTTGAAATTGTTCAGGCACGGGGCTGTTGCTGTTGAGAACGACGGGGCAGCCCCTTGTCATTTGTGAATTCCGCTACGAGAGACGGCCATGGCTCATCCTGACATTCACGCCCACCGCATCCTGATCCTCGACTTCGGTTCCCAGTACACCCAGCTGATCGCCCGTCGTGTGCGCGAGATCGGTGTGTATTGCGAGCTGCATCCGTTCGACATGAGCAACGAGGACATCCGTGCCTTCGCCCCGCGCGGGATCATTCTCGCCGGTGGTCCGGAGTCGGTGCATGAAGCCGATAGCCCGCGGGCGCCGCATGCGGTGTTCGACCTCGGCGTACCGGTACTGGGCATCTGCTATGGCATGCAGACCATGGCCGAGCAGCTCGGCGGCAAGGTGCAGGGCTCGGATCTGCGCGAGTTCGGTTATGCCCGCGTCGATATCGTCGGCAAGGGCCGCCTGTTGCAGGGTATCGAAGACCATGTCGACGACGATGGCGTGTTCGGCCTGGATGTGTGGATGAGCCACGGTGACAAGGTCACCGAGCTGCCGGAAGGTTTCCATATTCTCGCCAGTACCCCGAGTTGCCCGATCGCCGGCATGTGCGATGACGCGCGGGGCTACTACGGTGTGCAGTTCCATCCCGAAGTGACCCACACCAAGCAGGGCGGGCGCATCCTCTCGCGTTTCGTCCTGGAAATCGCCGGCTGCCAGGCGCTGTGGACACCGTCGAATATCGTCGAAGACGCCATCGCCCAGGTGCGCGCCCAGGTTGGCAGTGCCAATGTCCTGCTGGGCTTGTCCGGCGGGGTCGACTCCTCGGTGGTCGCGGCTTTGCTGCACAAGGCGATCGGCGACCAGCTGACCTGCGTGTTCGTCGACAATGGCCTGTTGCGCTTGCACGAAGGCGAGCAGGTGATGGCCATGTTCGCCGAGAACATGGGGGTCAAGGTAATCCGTGCCAACGCCGAAGAACAGTTCCTCGGTAACCTGGCCGGCGAAGCCGACCCGGAGAAGAAGCGCAAGATCATCGGTCGTACCTTTATCGATGTCTTCGATGCCGAAGCCAGCAAGCTGGACAGCATCAAGTTCCTCGCCCAGGGCACCATCTACCCGGACGTGATCGAGTCGGCCGGCGCCAAGACCGGCAAGGCCCACGTGATCAAGTCGCACCACAACGTCGGCGGCCTGCCCGAGGAAATGAACCTCAAGCTGGTCGAGCCATTGCGCGAGCTGTTCAAGGACGAAGTGCGGCGTATCGGCCTGGAGCTGGGCCTGCCCTACGACATGGTCTACCGCCACCCGTTCCCGGGCCCGGGCCTGGGCGTACGCATCCTCGGCGAAGTGAAGAAGGAGTACGCGGATATCCTGCGCCGCGCCGACCACATCTTCATCGAAGAGTTGCGCAACTTCGACTGGTACCACAAGACCAGCCAGGCCTTCGTGGTGTTCCAGCCGGTCAAGTCGGTCGGCGTGGTCGGTGACGGCCGTCGGTACGCCTGGGTCGTCGCCCTGCGCGCGGTGGAAACCATCGACTTCATGACCGCACGCTGGGCGCACCTGCCCTACGAGCTGCTGGAGAAGGTCAGCAACCGCATCATCAACGAGATCGAAGGCATCTCCCGCGTCACCTACGACGTGTCGAGCAAGCCGCCGGCGACCATCGAGTGGGAGTGATGCATTAGCGGGACGGCTTCCTGGTCGTCGGCCATGCGGCGTTGCGTCCTCGCTTTTAATGCTCACGTACTGCAGTACGCTGCGCTTAAAAGCTTCGGGGCGCCTTGCCTAGCCTTAGCCCAGTAACCCTTTTTCTGCATCGCCTGTTCGTTTTTAAAGCTTCTAAAAAGCCGGTCCATCAGAGACCGGCTATTACATGCCTACCTTGATTTCCCCGATGGGCCCAGCGTGTTGTTCTAGAAAGTCCCCCCTTATCTAGAGGTGTCTGTACCCATGTCATTTACACGTCGACAAATTCTCGGTGGCCTGCTCGGTTTGACTGCCGTAGGCCTCGGTACCGGCGGCGTGCGCTACTGGCTGGGTCGCCCGGAAAACCTGACGACCCATGACTACGAGCTGATCGCCGCACCGCTGGATCTCGAGCTGGTGCCGGGGCATCTCACCCCGGCCTGGGCCTACGGCGGCCAGGCACCGGGTGTGGAGCTGCGCTGCCGGCAGGGCGAGCGTTTGCGTGTGCGCTTCATCAACCAGCTGGAGGTGCCGACCACCATCCACTGGCACGGCATCCGCCTGCCGTTGGCCATGGACGGCGTGCCCTATGTGTCGCAACTGCCGGTGCTGCCGGGCGAATACTTCGACTACGACTTCATCACCCCCGATGCCGGCAGCTTCTGGTATCACCCGCACACTGCCAGCAGCGAGCAGCTGGGCCGTGGCCTGGTCGGCGCCCTGATTGTCGAGGAGCGTGAACCGAGCGGTTTCCGCCACGAGCGCACCTTGAGCCTGAAAAGCTGGCATGTCGACGAGCAGGGCGCTTTCAGTGATTTCAGCGTGCCCCGTGAGGCTGCGCGCGGCGGCACGCCGGGGCGGCTGAGTACGGTCAATGGTGCGCATGCGCCGATCCTGGAGTTGCCGGCCGGGCAGGTGGTGCGCCTGCGCGTGCTCAATCTGGATAACACCCTGACTTACCGCCTCAATCTGCCGGGCGCCGATGCGCGGATCTATGCACTGGATGGCAATCCGGTCGAGCCGCGGCCGCTGGGCAAGGCGTATTGGCTGGGGCCAGGCATGCGCATCGAGCTGGGTTTGCAGGTGCCGATGGCCGGAACCGAATGGTCGCTGCGCAATGGCCCGCTGCGCCTGGCCACCTTGCGCGCAGTCGCTTCGTCGGAAGCGCTCGCCGATTGGCCGCCGGCGCTGCCGGCCAACCCGATTGCCGAGCCGGACCTGGCCACTGCCGAAACCCTGAGCTTCAACTTCGAATGGGTTGGCGCGGTTTCGGTCGGCCTGGCGCAGGGCGCGGCGCACAGCTTCTGGCAGATCAACGGCCAGGCCTGGGACAGCAATGACAAGGGCTGTGCCGATAAGCCCATCGCCTGCCTGCAGTTGGGCAAGAGTTATATCTTCGAGCTGCGCAACCTCAGCCAGTACCAGCACCCGATCCACCTGCATGGCATGACCTTCAAGGTGCTGGCCTCGAACCGCAAGCCGGTCATTCCCTACTTCACCGACACCTACCTGCTGGGCAAGAACGAGCGCGCGCGGGTGGCGCTGGTCGCCGATAATCCTGGGGTGTGGATGTTCCACTGCCATGTGATCGACCATATGGAAACCGGCCTGATGGCCTCCATCGAGGTGGCCTAGGGTGGATGTCGCTTTTTACATCCACCGGCTTTTTTGGTGGAAAACGCTTCGCGGTTTTCCACCCTACGGATTCAACCCATGAGAAGAGCACAAATCATCGACCGCAGTCGCGACGCCTATTTCATGCGCGAGGCCCTGGCCCTGGCTGCCGAGGGGGCGGTCCTGGGCGAGGTGCCGGTCGGCGCGGTGCTGGTGCAGGATGGCGCGATCATCGGTCGCGGCTTCAACTGCCCGATATCCAGCCACGACCCCAGTGCGCATGCCGAAATGGTGGCGATCCGCGCGGCGGCGCAGGCCGTCGACAACTACCGCCTGCCGGGCAGCACCCTGTATGTGACCCTGGAGCCGTGCAGCATGTGCGCCGGGTTGATCGTCCACGCGCGGATTCAGCGGGTGGTGTATGGCGCTACCGAACCCAAGGCCGGCGTGGCGCTGAGTCGTGGCGAGTTCTTCAGTCAGGCATTTCTCAATCATCGGGTGCTGATCGAGGGTGGGGTGCTGGCGGAGGAGTGTGGCGCGGTACTCAGCGAGTTCTTCAAGGCGCGCCGCGCAACGCGGTAGAAACCGTCCTGCCCTGTAGCTCACCAGCCTGCAGCCCGAATAAGCCTAGGCGCAATCCGGGGTGGGCAGGTGCAGGCGTCAGGCTACCAAGCTGAGGCGATTCGCCGTGATGGGGATCGCTGCGCTCAGCCTATGCGGTCCGCGCCATCCTGCTGGTGGGTGACGGCGAGGCGTTTGGGTCAAGCGCCGCGTAATCCGGCAGGCGTTACAGCGGCGGCAGTTCTTCCTCCGGCGGCGTCTTGTTCACCCCAGGGGTGTGCAGGTTGCTGGCGGCCACTTGGCTGCCTTCCAGCTGCGGCTGGGTGACCCAGGTGAGGATGTCGTAATAGCGGCGGATGTTGCGCACGAAATGCACCGGCTCGCCGCCACGGGCGTAGCCGTAGCGGGTCTTGCTGTACCATTTTTTCTGCGACAGGCGCGGCAGGATCTTCTGCACATCCAGCCACTTGTTCGGGTTCAGGCCCTCGGCTTCGGTGAGCTTGCGTGCATCTTCCAGGTGGCCGCCGCCGACGTTGTAGGCGGCCAGGGCGAACCAGGTCCGATCCGGCTCTTTGATGCTCGCGGGCAACTGATCCTTGACGTGGACGATGTACTTGGCACCGCCGTCGATGCTCTGCTTGGGGTCGAGCCGGTTGGACACGCCCATGGCCTGGGCGGTGCGCAGGGTCAGCATCATCAGGCCGCGCACCCCGGTTTTCGAGGTGACGGTCGGTTGCCAGAGTGATTCCTGATAGCCCATGGCGGCCAGCAGGCGCCAGTCGACCTGATTGACCTGGGCCGCCTGGCGGAAATGTTTCTCGTAGCGGGGCAGGCGCTGTTGCAGGTGCTTGGCGAAGGTATAGGCGCCGACGTATCCCAGCACGTCGACGTGGCCGTAATAGCGTTCCTTCAGGCGTTGCAGGCTGCCGTTCTGCTGGGCGCGCTCGAGAAAGCTGTTGATCTCGTCGAGCAGGCTGCTGTCTTCGCCGGGGGCGACGGCCCAGGCCAGGTTTTGCGAGTCGCCGAGGTCGAAGGCCACCCGCACGTTGGGGAAGTACACCTGATTCATCGCCAGCTCGTTGGAGTCGACCAAAGTCAGGTCGATTTGCCCCTCGTCGACCATGCGCAGCAGATCGACCACTTCCACCTCAGCCGATTCCTTGTAGTTCAGTTTCGGCAGTTCGACCTTCAATTTGGCCAATTGCTCGGCGTGGCTGCTGCCTTTGAGGACCAGAATGCGCTTGCCGATCAGGTCGGCCGGACGAGTGGGGCGCCGCTGGCCGTCGCGGTAGATGATTTGTGGGGTGACTTCCAGATAAGGCGAGGAGAAGCGCGCGACCTGCCGCCGTCCGTCGCTTGCTACCAGGCCGGCGGCGGCGAGTACCGGGCCATTTTCCTTGCCGAGGCTGGCGAACAGCTCGTCGAGGTTGTCGGCGGTCTCGATTTGCAGCTCCAGGCCCAGGTCGTCGGCAAAGCGTTTGACCAGTTCGTACTCGAAGCCGGTTTCGCCGTTGCGATCCTGGAAGTAGGTGGCCGGGCTGTTACGGGTGATCACCCGCAGTACACCCTCCGCCTTGACGCGCTCGAGGGCGCTGGGGGCTTCAGCGCAGCTGACGAGCACTAGGAGGATTCCGATCACCGACAGCCAGTTGGCGCAGCGTGTGCGGAACGCAGATTGAGCAAACATTGTCGCAGTATACGCAAAGCGTGCTGCTCACCATATCTCGGCAGTGCAGGCGATAGTTCTGGCACCGCTACGGGTGCCGCGGCGAGCGCTTTAGGCTAGAATGCACGGCCTCAAAGTACACCCCCTTCCCAGAGGCTGTCCCCGATGTTGATCCTGCGCGGCGCTCCCGCCCTTTCTGCTTTCCGCCACGGTAAATTGCTCGAGCAACTGACCAGCAAAGTACCCGCTGTGACTGGGCTGTATGCCGAGTTCGCGCATTTTGCCGATGTCACCGGGGTGCTCAGCGCCGATGAAGAACAGGTGCTGGCCCGTCTGCTCAAGTACGGCCCGAGCGTGCCGGTGCAGGAGCCTAGCGGACGTTTGCTCCTGACCATTCCGCGTTTCGGCACCATCTCGCCCTGGTCGAGCAAGGCCAGCGACATTGCGCGCAACTGCGGCCTGGCGAAGATCCAGCGCATCGAACGCGGCATCGCCTACTACATCGCCGGTGACTTGAACGAAGCCGAGCTGCAACTGGTCGCAGGCTTGCTGCATGACCGCATGACCCAGTTTGTGCTGAATGATCTGCAAGGCGCCGCGGCGCTGTTCAGTCACGCCGGGCCCAAGCCGCTGACCGCGGTGGATGTGCTCGGTGGTGGCCGCGCCGCCCTGGAACAGGCCAACGTCGAGCTGGGCCTGGCCCTGGCCGAAGACGAAATCGATTACCTGGTCAGCAGTTTCAACGATCTGGGGCGCAATCCGCACGACATCGAATTGATGATGTTCGCCCAGGCCAACTCCGAGCATTGCCGGCACAAGATCTTCAATGCCAGCTGGGACATCGACGGCGAAAGCCAGGAAAAGTCGCTGTTCGGCATGATCAAGAACACCCATGAGCTGCACAGCGAAGGCGTGCTCTCGGCCTATAAAGACAATGCCGCAGTGATCGTCGGCCATACCGCCGGGCGTTTCTACCCGAACGCCGAAACCCGTCAGTACGCCGCCCATCAGGAGCAGGTGCACATCCTGATGAAGGTGGAAACCCACAACCACCCGACCGCCATCGCGCCGTTTCCGGGGGCGGCCACTGGCTCCGGCGGCGAGATCCGCGACGAAGGCGCTACCGGCCGCGGCGCCAAGCCCAAGGCCGGGCTGACCGGTTTCAGCGTATCCAACTTGCAGATCCCGGGCTTCGAACAGCCGTGGGAAGTGCCCTATGGCAAGCCGGAGCGCATCGTCACGGCGCTGGACATCATGATTGAAGGCCCGCTCGGCGGCGCGGCGTTCAACAACGAATTCGGCCGTCCGGCGCTGACCGGTTATTTCCGCACCTTCGAGCAGGCGGTCGATACCCCGCGCGGCCTCGAGGTGCGGGGTTACCACAAGCCGATCATGCTCGCTGGCGGCATGGGCAACATCCGCGCCGATCACGTGCAGAAAGGCGAGATCACCATCGGCTCCAAGCTGATCGTGCTCGGTGGCCCGGCCATGTTGATCGGTCTGGGCGGCGGCGCCGCCTCGTCGATGGCCACGGGGACCAGCTCGGCCGACCTGGATTTCGCCTCGGTGCAGCGCGAAAACCCGGAAATGGAGCGGCGCTGCCAGGAAGTGATCGACCGCTGCTGGCAGCTTGGCGAGCAGAACCCGATCAGCTTCATCCATGACGTCGGTGCCGGCGGCCTGTCCAATGCCTTCCCCGAACTGGTCAACGATGGCGGTCGCGGTGGACGTTTCGAACTGCGCAATGTGCCCAATGACGAACCGGGCATGGCGCCCCATGAGATCTGGAGCAACGAATCCCAGGAACGCTACGTGCTGGCGGTCGACGCCGCCGACTTCGAGCGGTTCAAGGCGATCTGCGAGCGCGAGCGTTGCCCGTTCGCGGTGGTCGGCGAGGCCACCGAAGAGCCGCACCTGACCGTTGCCGACAGCCATTTCGGCAATAAGCCGGTGGACATGCCGCTCAATGTGCTGCTCGGCAAGGCGCCGCGCATGCACCGTTCGGCCAGCCACGAAACCGAGCTGGGCGATGATTTCGATGCCAGTGGCCTGGCCATCGACGACGCCCTGACCCGCGTGCTGCATCACCCGGCGGTGGCCAGCAAGAGCTTCCTGATCACCATCGGCGACCGTACCATCACCGGCCTGGTCGCGCGCGACCAGATGGTCGGTCCGTGGCAGGTGCCCGTGGCCGATTGTGCGGTCACTGCCACCAGCTTCGACGTCTACACCGGCGAAGCCATGGCCATGGGCGAGCGCACGCCGCTGGCCTTGCTGGATGCGGCCGCATCGGGGCGGATCGCCATTGGCGAAACCCTGACCAACCTGGCCGCGGCGCGGATCGAGAGGATTTCCGACATCAAGCTGTCCGCCAACTGGATGGCCGCCGCCGGTCACCCCGGCGAAGACGCGCGCCTGTACGACACGGTCAAGGCCGTCGGCATGCAGCTGTGCCCGGAGCTGGGGATCACCATCCCGGTGGGCAAGGATTCGATGTCGATGAAGACCCGCTGGCAGGATGACGGCGCGGAGAAGAGCGTGACCTCGCCGCTGTCGCTGATCGTTACCGGCTTTGCCCCGGTCAGCGATATCCGCCAGACCCTGACGCCGCAACTGCGCATGGACAAGGGCGAAACCGACCTGATCCTGATCGACCTGGGTCGCGGGCAGAACCGCATGGGCGCCTCGATTCTGGCCCAGGTATACGGGCAGATCGGCAAGCAGGCCCCCGACGTCGACGACGCCGAAGACCTCAAGGCATTCTTCGCGGTGATTCAGGGGCTGAACGCCGATGGTCACCTGCTGGCCTACCATGACCGTTCCGACGGCGGCCTGCTGGTCAGCGCGCTGGAAATGGCCTTCGCCGGCCATTGCGGCCTCCACCTGGCGCTCGACTCACTCGCCGGTAGCCCTGACGAATTAGCGGCCGTGCTGTTCAACGAAGAGCTGGGCGCGCTGATTCAGGTGCGCCAGGACGCCACCCCGGACATCCTGGCGCAATTCAGCGCCGCCGGTCTGGGTGACTGCGTCGCGGTGATCGGCCAGCCGGTCAACAATGGCGAGGTGCGCATCAGCTTCGCCGGCCAGCCGGTATTCGCCGGCCAGCGGCGCTTGTTGCAGCGCCAGTGGAGCGAAACCAGCTATCAGATCCAGCGCCTGCGCGATAACGCCCAGTGTGCCGAACAGGAGTTCGATGCGCTGCTCGAGGAAGACAATCCCGGCCTGAGCGTCAAGCTGGCTTTCGACGTCAACCAGGACATCGCCGCGCCCTACATCAAGAAGGGCCTGCGTCCGCAAGTCGCGGTGCTGCGCGAGCAGGGCGTCAACGGCCAGGTGGAAATGGCCGCCGCCTTCGATCGGGCCGGTTTCAGCGCGATCGACGTGCACATGAGCGACATCCTCAGTGGCCGCGTCAGCCTCGACGAATTCAAGGGGCTGGTCGCCTGCGGCGGCTTCTCCTATGGCGACGTGCTCGGCGCCGGTGAGGGCTGGGCCAAGTCGATCCTGTTCAACAGTCGTGCCCGCGATGGCTTCCAGGCGTTCTTCGAGCGCAAGGATAGCTTCGCCCTCGGCGTGTGCAACGGTTGCCAGATGATGTCCAACCTGCACGAACTGATCCCCGGCAGCGAGTTCTGGCCGCACTTCGTGCGCAACCGTTCCGAGCAGTTCGAGGCGCGGGTGGCCATGGTCCAGGTGCAGGAGTCGGCGTCGATCTTCCTGCGCGGCATGGCCGGCTCGCGCCTGCCGATCGCCATCGCTCATGGCGAGGGCCATGCCGAGTTCGAGAACGAAGAAGCCCTGCTCGAAGCCGATCTGTCCGGTTGCGTGGCCATGCGCTTCATCGACAACCACGGCAAGGTCACCGAGACCTATCCGGCCAACCCCAACGGCTCGCCGCGCGGGATTACCGGCCTGACCAGCCGCGACGGCCGGGTGACCATCATGATGCCGCACCCGGAGCGGGTTTTCCGCGCCGTGCAGAACTCCTGGCAGCCGGACGAGTGGCAGGAAGATGCCGGCTGGCTGCGCATGTTCCGCAACGCGCGGGTCTGGGTCGACTGACCCGGCTCTTCTGCCGACCCTCTCCCATTTATGGGGGAGGGTGCTCCGAAGGGGCGGGAGAGGGCTGGAGAGGGCTGGAGCCCGGATGCACTCCGGGCGTGTTCGAGAGTTATCCCGGATTGCGCTACCCATGACCGAGCCCGATTCCGCCGCGCTTCCCGAAGTCCGCCAGGTCAACCCTGGTGAAACCCATCTGCTATGCCGCTGCGGGCGCTCGACCGCGCTTCCCGATTGCTCTGCCGGTTGTGCCGAAGGCCTGCGCCTGGAACCCGTGCGTCAGCAATTTCTTCTCCTCTGCCGCTGTGGCCGATCGCAGCGCCTACCTTACTGCGACGGCAGTCACAATCCGCCGGCCGAAGGCCTGAAAGCGCGTTGGCGCCGCTTCGCCATGGGTGATTAAGCCGCCTCGGCTTATGGCCAATTGCTCTAATCAGGAAATGGATGATCCGCCATTCTGGCGCTCCAATGCAGAGTTGCGAACTAGGCCACGCGAAAGCGATGAGGCAAAATGCCATTATCGCTTTGGCAGAGCGGCTTAAGGTTGCTGTATTCGTCGATGCATTATGGAGAACTCGATGTACAAGCTGTGTTTCTATGTCCCGCAAGGCCATCTGGAAGAGGTGAAGGCTGCGGTCTTCGCCGCGGGGGCCGGGCGTGTCGGCCAGTACGACAGCTGCTGCTGGCAGGTGTTGGGCAAGGGCCAGTTCCGCCCGCTGCAGGGCAGTGAGCCGTTCCTCGGCCAACTCGGCCACGTCGAGGAGGTGGCGGAGTGGAAGGTGGAGCTGGTGGTGGCCGACGAGCTGATCCACGACGTGGTCAAGGCCATGAAGAAGACGCATCCCTACCAGACGCCGGCGTTCGATGTGTGGCGCCTGTCCGACCTGCAGTTCTGAACGATTTTCCATGACAAAAGCCCCGGCACTGCCGGGGCTTTTGCGTTTCCGCTTACTGCAGGTGCTGCTTCAGCTCGGCGCCGGCCTGACGCATGGCGGCCTGCGCGCCGACCGATTACCTCGAGCAACCCGCGATCCGTAGGCGTTCACTCGCCGCAGGCCGTGCACCATGGTTCATCGGCGCCGCGCAAAAGCTGGCGGGCTGTCGCTGCGCTCCGAACGGATCGCCGCCCGGACCGCCCATGACTCGTCACAACGCCTTGGCTCAGAATCTCAGGGAACGACTAAACGCATCGACCACTGGATGGGCGTTTCACACAGCGACGTTCAGGCGCACCTCGATGTTGCCGCGGGTGGCGTTGGAGTACGGGCAGACCTGGTGGGCAGCAGCGACCAGTTCATCGGCGGCGGCCTGTTCGAGGCCCGGCAGGCTGACGTCGAGTTCTACTTCCAGGCCGAAACCACCAGGGATCTGGCCGATACCGACCTTGCCGGTGATCGAGGTGTCTGCCGGCAGGGCCAGTTTCTTCTGGCTGGCGACGAATTTCAGCGCACCGATGAAGCAGGCCGAGTAGCCGGCAGCGAACAGCTGTTCCGGGTTGGTCGCTGCGCCGCCCTGGCCGCCCAGTTCGCGCGGGGTGGTCAGTTTCACGTCGAGGATGCCGTCGGAAGAAACGGCGCGGCCGTCACGGCCTCCGGTGGCGGTGGCGGTAGCGGTGTAGAGGGCCTTGATGGGGTGCATGGGGATGTCTCCAGATTAATTTTGCGGTTTAAATGTTTGCGCACTAAGTAAGTGCGTGATCAGAAATTTAGTGCGATTAAGTTTAGCGCGCAAGATATATGTAAGATTAAATAGTTATAGGTATTTGTATGTTCTGGAATAAGCCAGGCTGGGCGCGGATTTCAGGCGGGGGCGGGTCGGGGCAGAGGCAAGGGGGGGCGCCCGACGCTCGGGTGCGCCGGTACCAGGGTCAGATCGACTGTTGTAGCTTGTCGCGCAGGGCCAGCACTTCCTTTTTGAGCGCCATCAGCTCGGCCGTGCTGTGCCCGCTGGCCTCGACTATGCAAGCGGGGAAGCGCTCGGCCTGCTGCTGCAGGGCGCGGCCCCGTTCGGTCAGGTACAGCTCGACCACGCGCTCATCAACGCTGCTGCGGGTGCGCTTGAGCAGGCCTTCGGCTTCCAGGCGCTTGAGCAGTGGCGTCAGCGAGCCGGGGTCGGTCAGCAGACGGGCGCTGATCTCGCCGACGGTGATGCCGTCGCGTTCCCACAGCACCAGCATGGCCAGGTATTGCGGGTAGGTCAGGCCGATACTCTGCAACAGCGGCTTGTAGGCCTTGGTCATCAGCAGGGAGGTCGAATACAGGGCGAAGCACAGCTGGTTGTCCAGCAATAGCGCGGCGCAGGTTTGCGGCTGTGTCATGGGGCGGTCCCGCGATCAGGTGATTGGCACAACAAGTTAGCGCGCAAGATTAGCGTGTGCAAATATTTGCGGACGCGACGCGTACCAGCTGACGGGTGGGGTTGGCCGAAATCCAACGTCGAGTGAACGGTGCAAGCGCCAAGTCATGATCTGCAGGAGAAGGGCGTGCGACCTTCAGGGCCTGATCTCGATCAAGGTGCCGTCCTTGACCAGCTTCCAGATTTCGCGCATGTCGTCGTTTTTCAGGGCGATGCAGCCTTCGGTCCAGTCCAGGGTGTGGAAGAACCACTCCGGATATTCCTCATCCAGCGGCGTGCCGTGAATCATGATCATGCCGCCCGGGGACACGCCTTGTTCGCGGGCGTGGGCCTGGTCGCGGGCATTGGGGTAGGAGATGTGCAGGGACAGTTGGTATTTCTCGCTGGTCCTGCGCCAGTCGATCCAATAGATGCCTTCCGGTGTGCGCAGGTCGCCCTCGCGCCGTTTGGCGCCGTTGGCCTGTTTGCCGAGGGACACGCGGTAGGATTTGAGTGTTTCGCCGCGGCTGATCAGGTGCAGTCGGCGTTCCGATTTGACCACCAGCACCTTGTCGATCGACGGGGCGTTCTGCAAGGGCGTAGCAGTGGCGTGCACATTAGCGGTAAGGGATAGGCAGAGCAGAATGAACAACCAGCGCATCGGAACGGTATCCCAGGGATCAATGAACTTTCTTGTGGTGCGCACGCAAGGCTTCCAGCGGCTCGTTGCGTACCGGGTAGACGTGCTGCTGCCGGTCAGCGAAGTAGCATTCTAAGGTACGCCCGACAGTCGGGAAAGCCAGCTCCGACCAGGGAATCTCGGATTCCTCGAATAGCTGCACCTCGAGGCTCTCTTCGCCGACGGCAAAATTCAGGTCAACCAGTTCGGCGCGGAAGAACAGGTACACCTGATTGATGTGCGGCAGGTCGAACAGGGTATAGAGGCTCAGGTCGCGTACTCGGGCGCAGGCTTCCTCGTGGGTTTCGCGCGCAGCGGCCTGCTCCAGGGTTTCACCGTTCTCCATGAAGCCGGCCGGCAGGGTCCAGTAGCCGCGGCGCGGTTCTATGGCGCGGCGGCACAGCAGTACGCGCTGGCCCCACACCGGCAGGCAGCCCGCGACTATGCGCGGGTTCTGGTAATGAATGGTGTGGCAGTGCTCGCACACATGGCGCAAGCGGTTGTCGCCCGCGGGGATCATCAGGGTTACAGGGCTGCCGCACTGGCTGCAGAACTTCATGGCGAATCCTCTTTGCTGCCCATATCTTGGCGCGCGAGGGGGCTGGGCGGCAAGCGCGATCAGGTGCTGCCTCGGCTATCTGAATGATAGTCGCCAGCGTTGCGGGGCTTGGGCCGAGGGTGGCTTTCGTGCAATCATCGAAACAAGAATAAAGACCGAGAATCTCCATGCTGGACGAACTGCTCCAACGCGTGCGCGGCTATAACCCGCGTCTTCTGGAGACCGACCGCAACTTCCCCGAGGCGGCGGTGCTGGTTCCGCTCACCCGCAACGACCAACCGGAAGTGGTGTTGACCCTGCGCGCCAGCGGCCTGTCCACTCACGGCGGCGAGGTGGCTTTTCCCGGCGGTCGACGGGATCCGGAAGATGCCGATCTGATTCGTACCGCGCTGCGTGAGGCCGAAGAGGAAATCGGCCTGGCGCCGGGACTGGTCGAGGTGGTCGGGCCGCTCAGCACCCTGGTTTCGCGGCACGGCATTCAGGTCACGCCCTACGTCGGGCTGGTGCCGGATTACGTCGAATACCTGGCCAACGATGACGAAATCGCCTCGGTGTTCTCGGTGCCCCTGGAGTTCTTCCGCAGCGATCCGCGCGAGATGACCCATCGCATCGACTACCTCGGGCAGAGCTGGTACGTGCCGAGTTACCGGTATGGCGAATACAAGATCTGGGGGCTTACGGCGATCATGCTGGTGGAGCTGGTCAACCTGGTCTATGACGCCGATATCAAGCTGCACCAGCCGCCTGAACATTTCATCACGCTCCGCTAATTGCGCGAAAGCGCACATCAATCGCGAGACGAGGGTCAATCAATGAAATATCGCCTGGGGCAATCCAGCGTCGACGTCCACCCCGAGAGCTGGGTGGCACCGAATGCCACGCTGGTTGGCAAGGTCAAGCTGGAGCAGGGCGCCAGTGTCTGGTTCGGCGCGGTGTTGCGCGGCGACAACGAGCTGATCCACATCGGCGAGCAGAGCAACGTGCAGGACGGCACCGTGATGCACACCGACATGGGCTCTCCGCTGACGGTCGGCAAGGGCGTGACCATCGGCCATAACGCCATGCTGCATGGGTGCACGGTCGGCGATTACAGCCTGATCGGCATCAATGCGGTGATACTCAACGGTGCGAAAATCGGCAAGTACTGCATCATCGGCGCCAATACCCTGATCGGCGAAGGCAAGGAAATTCCCGACGGTTCGCTGGTGGTCGGTTCGCCGGGCAAGGTGGTGCGCGAGCTGAGCGAGGCGCAGAAGAACATGCTCGAGGCCAGCGCTGCGCACTATGTGCACAACGCCCAGCGTTACGCCCGCGACCTGGTCGAGCAGGACGACTGATGGAGCACGAACGCCCCGTCGCCTCGCCCTGCGTGCAGGTCTGCGCGCTGGACGATGACGACATCTGTATCGGTTGCCAGCGTAACGTTGCCGAAATCACCCGCTGGAGTCGCATGGACAATGCCGAGCGTCGTCAGGTGTTGCTGCTCTGCCATGCGCGGGCGCAAGCCCAGGGTGTACTGCTCTAACTCCGCCGCCTGGTGGCCTTTCATCCCTGTTAGTTCGAGGAATCCTCATGCCCCGTATCGGAACCCCATTGTCGCCGAGTGCGACCCGCGTCTTGCTCTGCGGTGCTGGTGAGCTGGGCAAGGAAGTGGTGATCGAACTGCAACGCCTCGGCGTCGAGGTGATCGCCGTGGATCGCTATGTCAATGCCCCGGCGATGCAGGTGGCGCACCGCAGCCATGTGATCGATATGCTCGATGGTGCGGCGTTGCGTGCGGTGATCGAGTTGGAGCAGCCGCATTACATCGTTCCCGAGATCGAGGCGATTGCCACGGCGACGCTGGTCGAGCTGGAGAGCGAAGGTTTTACCGTGATTCCCAGCGCGCGTGCCGCGCAGTTGACCATGAACCGCGAGGGTATCCGTCGCCTGGCGGCCGAAGAGTTGGGTTTGCCGACCTCGCCTTATCAGTTCGCCGACTCGCTCGAGGCGTGCCGGGTGGCGGTGCAGCAGATCGGCTTTCCCTGTCTGATCAAGCCGATCATGAGTTCCTCGGGCAAGGGCCAGTCACTGCTGAAAACCATCGATGACCTGCCGGCGGCCTGGGAGTATGCCCAGGCGGGTGGTCGCGCCGGCAAGGGGCGGGTCATCGTCGAGGGCTTTATCGATTTCGACTACGAAATTGCCCTACTGACGGTGCGGCATGCCGGCGGCACCAGCTTCTGTGCGCCGGTCGGCCATCGTCAGGTCAAGGGCGACTATCAGGAATCCTGGCAGCCGCAGCCGATGAGCGCGAAGGCCCGGGCCGAGGCCGAACGCATTGCCCTGGCCGTCACGGGCTCGCTGGGCGGTCGCGGTCTGTTTGGCGTCGAATTGTTCGTCAAGGGCGATCGGGTCTGGTTCTGCGAAGTTTCGCCGCGGCCCCACGATACCGGTCTGGTCACCCTGATTTCCCAGGATCTGTCCGAGTTCGCCCTGCATGCGCGGGCCATACTCGGCCTGCCGATTCCGCTTATTCGTCAGCTCGGCCCCTCCGCTTCGGCGGTGCTACTGGTGCAGGGTGATTCGCAGCAGGTCAGTTTTGCCAATCTCGGTGCGGCGCTGGCCGAACCGGACACGGCGCTGCGTTTGTTCGGCAAGCCCGAAGTCAGTGGTCAGCGGCGCATGGGCGTGGCCTTGGCGCGCGATGAGTCGCTGCCGGCGGCGCGGGCCAAGGCCACTCGTGCGGCGCAGGCGGTCAGCGTCGAACTGTGAGTCCTCTGCGCGCCTATGCCTGGTGGCTGACTGTGCTGGCGCTGGCGCCCGTGCTGGTGCCGCTGGCCATGCGCACGCGCAGGCAGGCACTCAGGCTGCCGCCGGCCGAAGGTCCGCAGCGCGGGTTGGCCGGGGCTGACCTGGCGGGCGAGCCATTGCGCTTGCTGGTGGTGGGTGAGTCCACGGTGGTGGGGGTTGGCGTGAGCTGCTTGCGGGCGGCGCTGGTGGGACAGTTGGCCGAGGCGCTGGCCGTTCGGCAAGGCAGGCCGGTGGCCTGGCGTGCCTGTGGTGAGAATGGCATCACCGCCGCGCAGGCCTGTGAGCGGTTGTTGCCGCAGGTGCTGGACGAGCCGTTCGATCTGGTGCTGCTGGTCTTCGGCGTCAACGACACCACCCATCTCACTTCGCTGCAGCACTGGCGCGTTGCGCTAGCCAGCATGGCCGAGGCGTTGGCTCGGCGTGGTGCTCAGGTGGCGTTCAGCGGAGTGCCGCCGCTGCAGCATTTCAGCGCCTTGCCCTGGTTGTTGCGGCGCGTGCTCGGCATGCGTGCCGCCTTGCTGGATGCCAGCCTGCGCCAGCTCGCCGGGCGCCTCGGGGTGGGGCATCATCCACTGAGCTTGGAGTTTTCGGCGGAGTTCCTGGCGCCCGACGGTTATCACCCATCGAGCCTCGGTTACCGGATCTGGGCCGATGGCCTGGCGGATAGTGGCCTGTTTGGTCGGTCCGATTAGTCGATTTTGGCGCCTGAGGCCCGGCTACTGCGTTGCTGCTCCCGGCCATGGCGGACGATGACAGGTCGCAGCAACCTCAGGCATCTGCACTCGAGTTGCCCCGCTGAACGCAGAGGTCACTGGTCTGCTGGTGTTTCGCTCGGCGCCGTGGCGCTGGTCTTCCAGACCCGTACGCTCTTCACCCGATTCTCCGACGATTGCAGGATTTCCAGGCGGTAAGGGCCGATCTTCAGGCATACGGCGCTGTCGGGAATGCTCTCCAGTGCTTCCGTGATCAGGCCGTTGAGGGTCTTGGGGCCGTCACAGGGCAGGTGCCAGCCCAGCGTCTTGTTCACTTCGCGGATGTAGGCGGCGCCATCGATGACCTGAGTGCCATCTTCTTGCGGGTGAATGTCCGGGCTGCGCAGGGTGTTCTGGTTACTGAAGTCGCCGACGATTTCTTCGAGGATGTCTTCCAGGGTGACGATGCCGATCACGTCGCCGTACTCGTCGACGACGATGCCGATCCGGCGTTTCTGTTTCTGGAAGTTGATCAGCTGAGTCGAAAGCGGTGTGTTCTCCGGTACGAAATAGGGTTCGTTGCAGGCGGCGAGCAGGTCTTCCTTGGTCAGCTGGTTGTGACTCATCAGACGCGCGATCTGACGCATGTGCACTATGCCTTCGATCTGGTTGATGTCGTGGCGAAACACCGGCAGGCGCGTGTGGGTCGTGGTGGTGAGCAGGTTGATGATGGTTTCGAGATCGTCTTCCAGATCGATGCCGGTCACTTCGTTGCGCGGGATCATGATGTCGTCGACCGTGACATTCTCCAGGTCGAGGATGCCGAGCAGCATGTTCTGGCGGTTTTTCGGCAGTTCATGGCCGGACTCGCGCACCACGCTGCGCAGTTCCTCTGTGGTCAGGCTGTCGCTGCTTTTACTGGCCGGGTCGACTCCCAGCAGCCTGAGCAGGCCGTTGCTGATCCAGCTCAGCAGTAAGACCAGGGGATAGAACAGTTTGAGCAGCAGCAGCAGCGGCAGGCTGAACGGATAGGCGATCATTTCCGGGCGCAGGGCGGCCAGGGTTTTCGGGGTGATTTCACCGAAAATCAGCAATGCCAGGGTCAGGCCTATGGTGGCGATCGCGATCCCGGCTTCGCCCCAGAGTTGAATCGCCAGTACGGTGGCGATGGACGAGGCGAGGATGTTGACGAAGTTGTTGCCGATCAGAATGGTGCCGAGCAGGCGATCCGGGCGGCTGAGCAGGTCGCTGACCCGCTTGGCGCCGCGGTGCCCTTCCTTGGCCAGATGGCGCAGGCGGTAACGGTTGAGACTGAGGATGCCGGTTTCCGAGCTGGAGAAGAACGCCGAGCAGGCGAGCAGGAAGATCAGCAGGCCAATCAGAAAGCCAGGGTGAGCGTTGTCCACGGAAATGGCCTAGATATGCAGAATGAATTCGCGAACCAGCTTGCTGCCAAAGTACGCCAACATCAGCAGGCAGAAACCGGCCAGGGTCCAGTGGATCGCCTTGTGCCCGCGCCAGCCAAGCTGGTGCCGGCCCCAGAGCAGTACGGCGAAGACGATCCAGGCGAAGCTGGAGAGGATGGTTTTGTGCACAAGGTGCTGTGCGAGCAGGTCATCGATGAAGATCGCGCCGGACAGCAATGACAGCGACAGCAGGATCCAGCCGGCCCAGAGAAAGCCGAACAGCAGGCTTTCCATGGTTTGCAGGGGAGGGAAGTTCTTGATCAGTCCGGATGGGTGCTTGTGCTTGAGCTGATGATCCTGCAGCAACAGCAGCAGCGCCTGGAACACGGCGATGGTCAGCATGCCGTAGGCCATGATCGACAGCAGGATGTGAGCGAGGATGCCCGGCGCTTCGTTGATCGACTGCAGGGTGCCGGACGGCATGAACTGCGCCAGCAATACCGTCAGGCCGCCCAGCGGGAATAGCAGCAGCAGCAGGTTTTCCACCGGAATGCGGATGCAGGCGAGCAGGGTCAATGCGATCACGGCATAGGCAATCAGGCTGGCGGCATTGAAAAAGTCGAGCGCCAGGCCGGATGCCTGACTCATCTGCAAGAACAGACTGGCGCCATGGAAGAGCAGGGCGAGCACGCCGAGTAGCGCCAGCAGGCGTTTGTCGGGCGTGCTGCGCTGGCTGAGGCGCAGGCCCTGATAGAAGGTGGCGCCGGCATAAAGGCTGGCAGCAGCGAGGCTGGGAAGCAGAGGGTGCATAAATCCTTGTTAGGCAAGCCCGAAAGGCGCTGAGTGTGGCATACAACGAGCATTTCACGAAAGACCGCTGACAGTGTCGGCGACTGGGAGTCTCCGATATAATCGCCGGTCTGTTGCAAGCCCACCCTCGGCTCGATAGGGCCCGAAAGGAACGTGCATGTTCGAAAATCTTACCGACCGCCTCTCGCAGACGCTGCGCAATGTCACTGGCAAGGCCAGGCTGACCGAAGACAATATCAAGGACACCTTGCGCGAAGTGCGTATGGCGTTGCTCGAAGCTGACGTCGCGTTGCCGGTGGTCAAGGACTTCGTCAGCAAGGTCAAGGACCGTGCGGTCGGTACCGAGGTGTCGAAAAGCCTGACGCCGGGTCAGGCCTTCGTGAAGATCGTGCGTGCCGAGCTGGAAGCGCTGATGGGTGCGGCCAACGAAGACCTGGTGCTGAATGTCACGCCGCCGGCCGTCGTGCTGATGGCGGGTTTGCAGGGCGCGGGTAAAACCACCACGGTCGGCAAGCTGGCGCGCTTTCTCAAGGAACGCAAGAAGAAGACCGTGCTGGTCGTGTCGGCCGACGTCTACCGTCCGGCAGCGATCAAGCAGCTGGAAACCCTGGCCGCCGATATCGGCGTGACCTTCTTTCCGTCCGATATCAGCCAGAAGCCGGTGGCGATCGCCGAGGCGGCGATCAAGGAAGCCAAGCTCAAATTCATCGATGTGGTGATCGTCGATACCGCCGGTCGTCTGGCCATCGATGCCGAAATGATGGCGGAGATTCAGGAGCTGCACGCCGCGATCAAGCCGGTCGAGACCCTGTTCGTGGTCGATGCGATGACCGGTCAGGATGCCGCCAACACCGCCAAGGCCTTCGGTGATGCATTGCCGCTGACCGGGGTCATCCTGACCAAGGTCGACGGCGATGCCCGCGGGGGTGCCGCTTTGTCGGTGCGGCATGTCACCGGCAAGCCGATCAAGTTCATTGGCATGGGCGAGAAGAGCGATGCGCTGGAGCCGTTCCATCCCGAGCGGATCGCCTCGCGCATCCTCGGCATGGGCGATGTGCTCAGCCTGATCGAGCAGGCCGAGCAGACCCTCGATCGCGAGAAAGCCGACAAGCTGACCAAGAAACTGAAGAAGGGCAAGGGCTTCGATCTCGAAGACTTCCGTGATCAGTTGCAGCAGATGAAGAACATGGGCGGTCTTGGCGGCCTGATGGACAAGTTGCCGCAGATGGGTGGCGTCAACCTGGCGCAGATGGGTAACGCTCAGGGCGCGGCCGAGAAGCAGTTCAAGCAGATGGAGGCCATCATCAATTCGATGACCCCGGGCGAGCGACGCGATCCTGAAATCATCAGCGGTTCGCGCAAGCGCCGCATCGCCATGGGCTCCGGCACTCAGGTGCAGGACATCGGTCGCCTGATCAAGCAGCACAAGCAGATGCAGAAGATGATGAAGAAATTCACGGCCAAGGGCGGCATGGCCAAGATGATGCGTGGCATGGGCGGTATGATGCCGGGCGGTATGCCGAAGATGTAAGCGTGAGTAGCAAGGCTGCAGGCCAGAGTGGTGATTTGAGGCTTGCAGCTCGCAGCCGTTTTTTTTGCAGCGCTTTTCCGGTCCTCGGAAAAAGGCTTTGCAAAAGTAGCGATAATCCTTAGAATATGCGGCCTTTCGGGCCTAGTGCCCTATGCATGCATTTTCTAGTTTGCAGCACCGACTACAGGAAAGAAGTTCAATGGTAACCATCCGTCTTGCCCGTGGCGGCTCCAAAAAGCGCCCGTTCTACCACCTCACCGTGACCAACAGCCGCAATGCGCGCGATGGTCGCTTCGTTGAGCGTATTGGTTTCTTCAACCCGGTTGCTTCGGGTGCCGAAATCAAGCTGTCTGTCGACCAAGAGCGTGCCACTTACTGGCTCGGTCAGGGTGCGCAGCCGTCTGAGCGTGTTGCTCAGCTGCTCAAGGAAGCTGCCAAGGCTGCTGCCTAAGCAACCTTATGAGCATGACGCCAGCTCCCGCCGAGGACTTAGTGGTCCTTGGCAAGATTGTCTCGGTGCATGGCATAAAAGGCGAGGTGAAGGTGTTTTCCTTTACTGATCCTTTGACCAACGTGCTCGATTACCCTCGCTGGACGCTCAGGCGTGACAACGAGGTGAAGCAAGTCGAAGTGGCCAGTGGACGCCTGCAAGGCAAGGTCCTGGTGGCGAGGCTCAAGGGTCTCGATGATCGCGAGGTAGCGCGTACCTTTGCCGGTTTCGAGATTTGTGTGCCGCGCAGCCAGCTGCCTGATCTGAGTGAAGGCGAGTTCTACTGGTATCAGTTGGAAGGTCTCAAGGTTATCGATCAGGCAGGGCAGTTGCTCGGCAAGATCGACCATTTGTTCGAGACCGGCGCCAACGATGTGATTGTGGTCAAACCCTGCACCGACAGCCTGGATGATCGTGAGCGCCTGTTGCCCTATACGGAACAATGCGTGTTGTCGATTGACCTTGGTGCTGGCGAAATGCGGGTCGACTGGGATGCGGACTTCTAAGCCTGATGCCAAATCTGCGCGTTGAAGTCATTACGCTGTTCCCGGAAATGTTTGCCGCAATCAGCGATTACGGCATCACCAGCCGTGCGGTGAAACAGGGCTTGCTGCAACTGACCTGTTGGAACCCGCGGAGCTACACCACGGACCGTCATCACACTGTCGATGATCGGCCCTTCGGTGGTGGTCCGGGCATGGTGATGAAGATCAAGCCGCTTGAGGATGCCTTGCTCGATGCCAGGCAGGCCGCAGGTGTAAAAGCGAAGGTGATCTACCTTTCGCCGCAGGGTCGTCAGCTGACGCAGTCAGCCGTACGCGAACTGGCGAACGAGGAGGCGTTGATCCTCATTGCCGGGCGCTACGAAGGCGTCGATGAGCGTTTCATTGAAACGCATGTCGATGAAGAATGGTCGATCGGGGATTACGTCCTGTCTGGCGGTGAGCTGCCGGCCATGGTGCTGATCGATGCGGTAACGCGCCTTTTGCCTGGTGCATTGGGTCATGCAAGTTCGGCCGAGGAGGATTCCTTTACGGATGGCCTGCTCGACTGCCCGCATTACACGCGTCCGGAGGTGTATGCGGATAAACGTGTTCCTGAGGTGCTGCTCGGCGGCAATCACGAACACATCCGGCGCTGGCGTTTACAGCAGTCCCTCGGTCGGACCTGGGAACGCCGTGTCGATCTTCTGGATAGCCGCTCGCTTTCTGGGGAAGAGAAAAAGCTGCTGGAGGAATACATCCGCCAGCGGGACGATAGTTAATGTATCGATGATCGGCCAGACGGCTGGTCTTAGGAGCGCAGCATGACCAACAAGATCATTCAGCAGATCGAAGCTGAGCAGATGGGCAAAGTAGTCCCTCCGTTCGCCCCGGGTGACACCATTGTCGTCCAGGTTAAAGTGAAGGAAGGCGACCGTGAGCGTCTGCAGGCATTCGAAGGCGTGGTAATCGCCAAGCGTAACCGTGGTCTGAACAGTGCTTTCACTGTTCGCAAGATCTCCAACGGTGTCGGCGTAGAGCGTACTTTCCAGACCTACAGCCCGCTGGTCGACAGCCTGGCCGTCAAGCGTCGCGGTGACGTACGCAAAGCCAAACTGTACTACCTGCGTGACCTGTCCGGTAAGGCAGCACGTATCAAGGAAAAACTGGGCTAAGCCTCAGTTTCCTTATGAAAAGCAGCCTTCGGGCTGCTTTTTGCGTTTCTGGGCAGAGTGAAGCCCGTCCTTGCCGGGCAGGGGTTGGCGCGTGGCGCAGGTGCAGAGTTGTGCTGCATTTTTTCTCGCGTGCGGTAGCCCTGGCCTGCACGGGCAGCGCTGTGGAAAACTAGCGCTGCCCACTTGCACATGGTCCTGTCCGATGCCCGCTATCGACCACCCGCTGATTGACCGTTTTCTCGATGCCCTGTGGCTGGAGAAAGGCTTGTCCGTGCACACGCGGGCGGCCTACCGCAGCGATCTGGCGTTGTTCAATGGTTGGCTGCAGGCACGCGATCTGGAGTTGGCCAGCGCCGGGCGCGAGCTGATACTCGATCATCTGGCCTGGCGCTTGAATGAGGGCTACAAGGCCCGCTCGACGGCGCGGTTGATCTCGGGGTTGCGCGGTTTTTATCGATTTTTGCTGCGTGAAGGGGTGATTGGCGCCGATCCGACCCTGCAGGTCGATTTGCCGCAGCTCGGCAGGTCGTTGCCCAAATCCCTCTCGGAGGCGGATGTAGAGGCGCTGCTGGCGGCGCCGGAACTGGATGATCCGATCGGTCTGCGCGACCGTGCCATGCTCGAGGTGCTGTATGCCTGCGGTCTACGGGTCAGCGAGTTGATCGGCCTGACCCTGGAGCAGGTCAATCTGCGCCAGGGTGTGCTGCGCGTGTTCGGCAAGGGCAGCAAGGAACGCCTGGTGCCACTGGGCGAAGAGGCGATCTTGTGGATCGAGCGCTACAGTAAAGAGGCGCGGCCCTTATTGTTGGGCGGCAAGCCTAGTGATGTGCTGTTTCCCAGCTTGCGCGGCGAGCAAATGACCCGGCAGACCTTCTGGCATCGGATCAAACTGCAGGCCAGAGTCGCGGGTATCGCCAAGAGCCTGTCGCCGCACACGTTGCGTCATGCGTTTGCTACCCATTTGCTCAATCATGGTGCCGATCTGCGAGTGGTGCAGATGCTTTTAGGGCACAGCGATCTGTCGACCACGCAGATTTATACCCATATCGCGCGAGCGCGTTTGCAAGAGTTGCATGCCCAGCACCATCCGCGGGGCTGAGGTGGCCGTCCGGCCTGCCGTGGTCTGCCTTTGCGGGCATCTATGGTAGGCTGTTGCAACCTTTGTTTGTCCGACGCTCGTTAGGAGTATCCATGCGCGTGACCCGCATTTTCGCAGCCGTGGCCCTCGGTCTTGCCAGCAGCTTGAGCCTGGCCGCCGACCCCGATCAGGTGATCCGCAAGAGCCTGCAGTCGATTCAGCCAGACCTGCCAATCGAAGCGATTGCCGAGAGTCAGATGCCCGGTCTGTATCAGATTCAGCTCAAGGGCGGCCGCCAGTTGTATGCCAGTGGCGACGGTCAGTTCCTCCTGCAGGGCTATCTGTTCCAGATCAAGGACGGCAAGGCGGTCAACCTGACCGAACAGCATGAAACCAAAGAGATTGCCAAAGAGATCAACAGCATTCCGGCCAAGGAAATGGTGATCTTCGCGGCGGAGCAGGCCAAGACCCACATCACCGTGTTCACCGACACCGATTGTGGTTACTGCCAGAAACTGCACAGCGAAGTCCCGGAGCTCAATCGCCTGGGCGTCGAGGTGCGCTACGTGGCCTTCCCGCGCCAGGGTTTGCAAAGCCCGGCCTACAAGGAGCTGGTCAGTGTCTGGTGCGCCAAGGATCGCCAGGGGGCCATGAACTTGGCCAAGACGCGCCAGGAGGTACCCGCTGCTGAATGTGACAATCCGGTGGCCAAGCAGTACGCCTTGGGGCAGATGATCGGGGTCAGTGGCACGCCGGCGATCGTCTTGGCAAACGGCAAGCTGATACCCGGTTACCAGCCGGCGCCGCAACTGGCCAAGCTGGCGCTCGGAGCCAAGTGATTGCGGCCCTGGGGCCGATTGACTAATAAACAGCCGCTTCGTAAGGTGCGGCTCTTTTTTCTTTTCTGCGGCCGGAGCTAGCTCCGGCCGTTTTACGCAGTGCAGATGGGGAGTTCAGTGTGAAACCGGTCAAAGTAGGCATCTGTGGGCTAGGTACCGTCGGTGGCGGTACCTTCAACGTGCTCAAGCGCAACGCCGAGGAAATCGCGCGGCGTGCCGGGCGTGATATTGAAGTGGCGCAGATTGCGCTGCGTTCGCAGAACCCGCTGTGCGACATTACCGGTACCCCCATTACCAACGATGTCTTCGCGCTGGTCGACAACCCCGAAATCGATATCGTCATCGAGCTGATCGGCGGCTACACGCTGGCCCGTGACCTGGTGCTCAAGGCCATCGACAACGGCAAGCATGTGGTCACCGCCAACAAGGCGCTGATCGCCGTGCATGGCAATGAGATCTTCGCCCGGGCGCGCGAGAAGGGCGTGATAGTGGCATTCGAGGCGGCGGTGGCGGGTGGTATTCCGGTGATCAAGGCGATCCGCGAGGGGCTGGCCGCCAACCGCATCAACTGGCTGGCCGGGATCATCAACGGCACCGGCAATTTCATTCTCAGCGAAATGCGCGAGAAGGGCCGTGCCTTCGATGACGTGCTCAAGGAAGCCCAGGCCCTGGGCTATGCCGAGGCGGATCCGACGTTCGACGTCGAAGGCATCGATGCGGCGCACAAGCTGACCATCCTCGCCTCCATCGCCTTCGGCATCCCGCTGCAATTCGACAAGGCCTACACCGAAGGCATCACCAAGCTGACCACGGCTGACGTCAACTACGCCGAGGCCCTGGGTTATCGCATCAAGCACCTGGGTGTGGCGCGGCGCACCGACGCCGGTATCGAGTTGCGTGTGCACCCGACCCTGATCCCGGCCGATCGCCTGATCGCCAACGTCAACGGCGTGATGAACGCGGTGATGGTCAATGGCGACGCGGCGGGGTCGACCCTGTATTACGGCGCGGGTGCCGGCATGGAGCCGACCGCGTCCTCGGTCATCGCCGATCTGGTCGATGTGGTGCGCGCCTTGACCACCGACCCGACCAATCGTGTGCCGCACCTGGCCTTCCAGCCGGATTCGCTGTCCGATCACCCGATTCTGCCGATCGCGGCCTGCGAGAGCGCCTACTACCTGCGCATTCAGGCCAAGGATCATCCCGGCGTGCTGGCTCAGGTGGCGAGCATCCTGTCGCAGCGCGGCATCAACATCGAGTCGATCATGCAGAAGGAAGTCGAAGAACACGACGGCCTGGTGCCGATGATTCTGGTGACCCACCGGGTGGTCGAGGCGCGCATCGACGAGGCGCTGGCCGCCCTGGAAGCGCTGGACGATGTCGTCGGCAAAGTCATGCGCATCCGCGTCGAACAGTTGAACTAACCAGCAGCAGGCCGCACGCGCAGCAGGCGCGTGCGGCTTACCGCTTGAAGCTTGCAGCTCAAACCGAAGGTTTGCCAAACATGCGCTATATCAGTACCCGCGGCCAGGCACCGGCCCTGAATTTCGAAGACGTTCTGCTGGCTGGCCTGGCCAGTGATGGCGGTCTCTACGTACCGGAAAACCTGCCACGCTTTACCCAGGAAGAAATTGCCTCCTGGGCCGGCTTGCCCTACCACGAGCTGGCCTTCCGGGTGATGCGTCCGTTCGTTAGCGGCAGCATTCCGGATGCCGATTTCAAGAAGATTCTCGAGGAAACCTACGCGGCCGGCTCAGGTGGCGTGTTCGCCCACAGCGCGGTGGCGCCACTGCGTCAGCTGAACAGCAACGAGTGGGTGCTCGAACTGTTCCACGGCCCGACCCTGGCGTTCAAGGACTTCGCCCTGCAGTTGCTCGGGCGTCTGCTCGACTATGTGCTGGCCAAGCGCAACGAGCGCGTGGTGATCATGGGGGCCACCTCGGGTGACACCGGTTCGGCGGCCATCGAAGGCTGCAAGGCCTGCGACAACGTCGACATCTTCATCCTCCATCCGCACAACCGGGTGTCCGAGGTGCAGCGCCGGCAGATGACCACCATTCTCGGCGAGAACATCCACAACATCGCCGTTGAAGGCAACTTCGACGACTGCCAGGAGATGGTCAAGGACAGCTTCGCCGACCAGAGCTTCCTCAAGGGTACGCGGCTGGTGGCGGTCAACTCGATCAACTGGGCGCGGATCATGGCCCAGATTGTCTACTACTTCCACGCCGCCCTGCAGCTCGGTGGGCCGGCGCGCTCCATCGCCTTCTCGGTGCCGACCGGCAACTTCGGTGACATCTTCGCCGGCTACCTGGCGCGCAACATGGGCCTGCCGATCAGCCAGCTGATCGTCGCGACCAACCGCAACGACATCCTGCACCGCTTCATGAGCGGCAATCAGTACGTCAAGGACACGCTGCACCCGACGCTGTCGCCGTCCATGGACATCATGGTTTCGTCCAACTTCGAGCGTCTGCTGTTCGACCTGCACGGGCGCAACGGCGCCGCCATCGCCGAGCTGATGGCGACCTTCAAGCAGGGCGGCGGCTTCAGCGTCGAGGAAGACCGTTGGACCGAGGCGCGCAAGCTGTTCGATTCGTTGGCAGTCGACGACCAGGCGACCTGCGAAACCATCGCCGAGGTATTCGAGGAATCCGGCGAGCTGCTCGATCCGCACACCGCCATCGGCGTGCGTGCCGCCCGTGAATGCCGGCGCAGCCTGGCCACGCCGATGGTCATCCTGGGAACCGCGCACCCGGTGAAGTTCCCCGAGGCGGTGGAGCAGGCCGGCGTCGGCCAGTCCCCGGCGCTGCCGCCGCACCTGGCTGATCTGTTCGAGCGCGAAGAGCGTTGCACGGTGCTGGCCAATGACCTGAAAACGGTGCAGGGTTTTGTCACCCAGCACGGCAACCGCGGCAAGCCGCTGTAAGGGCGCGCTCGATTGGGCCAAGGCCGGTCACCGCAAGGTGCCGGCCTTTTTCGTGGGTGTGAGAGCTTGGCGCGCTGCTGTCTCAGCCAATCAGCAGCAGGTAGGTCAAGGCCATGAGCACGATCAGGCCCAGCCAGATCAGCGCATTGAGCTTGCTGCGGGCGACTATGCCGGGGCCGCGCAGGCAAATCGGCGGGTTTTCCTCCAGGTAGCGGTTGATCCGTTGTTCGGCTTCTTGCGCGCTTATCCCCTGGCGGGCCTGGAGCAGTTCGATGGCCTCCTCGCGCCTGTCCTGCTGCAAAACCAGCAGCACATCCTCGGGGAGTGCGGGTTCATCGGCACGCATGGCGCTGCTCCTGGTCGGACTCAGATGGCGCCGTTGCGGCGCAGTTCGGCAATCGCCTCACTTGAATAGCCTAGCGCAGCGAGCACCGGCTCGGTGTGTTCGCCCAGTTGCGGGCCGGTCCACTCGACGCCACCCGGGGTGTCCGACAGCTTGGGCACGATGCCGGGCATCTTGAACGGCTTGCCGTCCGGCAGCTTGGCGCTGAGGAGCATCTCGCGGGCGAGGTATTGCGGGTCGCCGAACATGTCCTCGGCGCTGAAGATGCGGCTGGCCGGCACCTCGGCCTGGTTCAGGGTGGCCAGCACTTGCTCCAGCGGCAGCGCGCCAACCCAGCGGTCGATCACCCCATACAGCTCGTCGCGCCGTGCGTCGCGGCCATCGTTGCTGGCCAGGGCCGGGTCATCGGCCAGGTCGTGGCGGTTGATGGCCTGCATGAAGCGCTTGAAGATCGCATCGCCGTTGGCGCCGATCTGGATGTGCCTGCCGTCGCCGCTGGTATGGATCGAGGACGGGGTGATGCCGGGCATGATATTGCCGCTGCGCTCGCGGATGAAGCCGAACACGTCGAACTCCGGCACCATGCTTTCCATCATGGCGAAGATCGCCTCGTACAGCGCCACGTCGACCACCTGACCCTGGCCGCCGTTGACCTCGCGATGGCGCAGCGCCATCAGCGCACCGATCACGCCCCACAGGGCGGCAATCGAATCGCCGATGGAAATCCCGGTGCGCACCGGCGGGCGGTCCTCGAAGCCGGTGATATAGCGCAGCCCGCCCATGGCTTCGCCCACCGCACCGAAGCCCGGCTGATCCTTCATCGGGCCCGTCTGGCCAAAGCCGGACAGGCGCACCATCACCAGTTTCGGGTTGAGTTCGTGCAATACCTCCCAGCCCAGGCCGAGCTTTTCCAGCACCCCGGGGCGGAAGTTCTCGATCAGGATGTCGGCGCCTTCCAGCAGCTTCTTTAGCACCTCAAGCCCTTGCGCATGCTTGAGGTTGAGGGTAATCGAGCGCTTGTTGCGCGCCTGCACGAACCACCACAGCGAGGTGCCTTCGTAGAGCTTGCGCCACTTGCGCAGCGGGTCGCCGCCATCCGGCGATTCGACCTTGATCACCTCGGCACCGAATTCGGCGCAGATGCGCGCAGCGAAGGGGCCGGCGATCAGGCTGCCGAGTTCGATCACTTTGAGGCCGGCGAGGGGTTTGCTGGGCAGGCTCATAAGGCGTCCATCTATCTGGGGATGGTCGCGACTCTAACGTGAGTGGGGTGGCATCGGGTAGACTTGCCAGCTTATTTGCCCAGTCAAGAAGCCCGCCCATGGCCCTGCCGTCCACCACCTACAAAATCGAGCTGAACCTCACCGATATCGATCGCAGCATCTATCAAAACCTGCGCTTTACCGTGGCCAAGCATCCGTCGGAGACTGAAGAGCGCCTGGCCGCGCGACTGATCGCCTATGCGCTGTTCTATGACGAGCAGTTGGCCTTCGGCCGCGGCCTGTCGGATGTCGATGAGCCGGCGCTGTGGGAAAAGAGCCTGGATGGTCGGGTGCTGCATTGGATCGAAGTCGGCCAGCCCGACAGCGATCGCATCACCTGGTGCTCGCGGCGTACCGAGAAGTTCAGCCTGGTGGCCTACGGCAACCTGCGCGTCTGGCAGACCAAGGTGCTCGACCCGGTGCGCAGCCTGAAGAATATCAATGTGGTGGCGCTGGACCAGGAAGCGCTGGCCAGCCTGGCCCTCGACCTGCCGCGCTCGCTGAACTGGAGCGTGATGATCAGCGACGGTGAGTTGTTCGTCACCGACGAGCGTGGTCAGCATGAAGTGCCGATCGAGTGGCTGATCGGCCAGCGCTGAGCCTTTATGCAGGAGCCAGCGTAGGGCGGGTGCAACCCGCCAAGCAAGGAACCCGGCGGGTTGCACCCGCCCTAGACAAAAAAGAATGAACATGCGCATCGAAGCCCGCCCGCTACCCGCCATCCTGCCCGACCTGGGTAATCTGCCGCCGCTGTTGACCCGTCTGTATGCCGCCCGTGGCGTGCAGTCGCTGGTCGAACTGGACAAGGGCCTGGCGCGTTTGCTGCCCTATCAGCAGCTCAAGGGCATCGAGGCGGCGGTCGAGCTGCTGGTGCGGGCCCTGGAGCAAGGCCAGCGCATGCTGATCGTCGGCGACTTCGACGCCGATGGCGCCACCGCCAGCACGGTTGGCATGCTCGGTTTGCGCATGCTTGGCGCGGCCCATGTCGACTACCTGGTACCGAACCGTTTCGAGTATGGCTACGGCCTGACCCCGGAAATCGTCGCGGTGGCGCTGCAGCGCCAGCCGCAGTTGCTGATCACCGTGGACAACGGCATCTCCAGTGTCGAGGGCGTGGCGGCGGCCAAGGCGGCGGGGCTGATGGTGCTGGTCACCGATCACCACTTGCCGGGGGCCGAGCTGCCGGCGGCGGATGCCATCGTCAATCCCAACCAGCAGGGCTGCGGGTTCCCGAGCAAGGCGCTGGCCGGGGTCGGGGTGATTTTCTATGTGCTGCTGGCGCTGCGCGCGCGGCTGCGCGAGCTGAACTGGTTCAGTCCGCAGCGGCCGGAGCCGAACCTGGCCGAGCTGCTCGACCTGGTGGCGCTGGGCAGCGTCGCCGACGTGGTGCCGCTGGACGCCAACAACCGCATTCTGGTCCATCAGGGCCTGGCGCGGATTCGCGCCGGCCGGGCGCGGCCGGGCCTGCGCGCGATTCTCGAGGTGGCCGGGCGGCAGCCGGAACGCATCACCTCCACCGACCTGGGCTTTATCCTCGGCCCGCGCCTGAATGCGGCCGGGCGTCTGGACGACATGAGCCTGGGTATCGAATGCCTGCTTTGCGAAGACCAGGCCCTGGCCCGCGACATGGCGGTGGAGCTGGATCAGCTCAACCAGGACCGCAAGGCCATCGAGCAGGGCATGCAGCGCGAGGCATTGGCCCAGCTCAAGGATCTGCCGCTGGAAGACATGCCGTTCGGTCTGTGCCTGTTCGAGGCGGATTGGCACCAGGGCGTCATCGGCATTCTCGCCTCGCGCATGAAGGAGCGTTACCACCGACCGACCATCGCCTTTGCCGATGCCGGCGACGGCGTGCTCAAAGGGTCGGCGCGTTCGGTGCCGGGCTTTCATATCCGTGATGCGCTGGATGCCGTCGCGGCTCGGCATCCGCAGCTGATCAGCAAGTTCGGCGGGCATGCCATGGCGGCGGGGCTGTCGCTGCCCGAAGCCAACTTCGGTGCCTTTGCCGCCGCCTTCGATGCCGAGGTGCGGCGCCAGCTTTGCGAAGACGACCTGACCGGGCGCTTGCTCTCCGATGGCGCCCTGTCGGTCGAAGAGTTTCACCTGCCCCTGGCCAAGGAGCTGCGCAATGCCGGCCCCTGGGGTCAGCACTTCCCCGAGCCGTTGTTCCATGGGCTGTTCCAGGTGGTGCAGCAGCGCCTGGTCGGCGACAAGCACCTCAAGCTGGTGTTGAAGACCGAGTGCGGCGGGCAGACCCTGGACGGCATCGCCTTCAATATCGACCGCGAGATCTGGCCCAATCCCACCGTGCGCTGGGTCGAGCTGGCCTACAAGCTGGACGTCAACGAGTACCGCGGTCGGGAAAGCGTGCAATTGATGGTGGCGCACCTGGCGCCACGCTGAGGTGTCGCTCAGCCCTGGTTGGCCTGCTGGCGCCGCTCATCGGCGAGGACGCGCTCGCTGACATCGCTCCAGCGCGAGAGCAGTTGCGGCGATTGTGCGGATTTCTGCTGCGGCGCTTTGGCCAGGAAGATCCCGTGGTTGTTGAAGGCATACACCGGCAGCAGGTCGCGGCGTTCCGTGGCCGGCTTGATCCGCGGCTCGAGGTTGTCGAGGATCAGCGGCTGTTCCGTCTGGCTCGGGTAGTAGGCCAGGACCATGTGCGCCTGATTGAGCGACAGGGCCTTGACGAAGGTCAGGCGCAGCTTCTCGCTGGGGACGCCCATCTGCACCAGGCTGAAATACTTGCCGATGGCGAAGTCTTCGCAATCGCCGCGGCCGCGCGATAGCGTCTCCAGCGGCGTCGCCCAGTAATCGTCCACGCCCCAGATCTGGCGATCCGTGCCGTAGCTCACCGAGCGATTGATGAAGTCGTTGGCCGCCTGCAGTTTGCTGCGCTCGTCCAGGCTGCCGCTCTGCTCGATCAGGCCGCGCCAGCTGGTCAGGCGGGCTTGCTCGATGGCCTGCCCCAGGGAACTCTCGGGCCGCAGTTGGGCATTGCCGGGGGTGCAGGCCATGGCCAGCAGGATGGCCAGGGTCGCGGTCAGGATGGGGTTGCGGGCGGCTGCAGGTCGGGACATTGTCGGGGCTGTCTGCGCTGGACGATTGAGCCTTCCATAGCCTGACTCGAGTTCTACTCGGATTGACGCCATCCTACCGACGTCAATTAGTAAGCGCATAGAGGCGGGGTGTGATGCAAAACACTATTTGTGGATTTTCCCCCGAGTAACCGACCAACTGCATGGCGCTGGTGACGGGCCCCTGTTGCGGGGGCAGGATGCGGCTGTGCACATGGCGCCGCCGGTTCGAACCGGCGGTGCGCAGGCCTTACCACCCCAGCTGCTTGTTGAAGCCGAGGGCGTCGTAGTAGTCGCCCTGGTAGGCGATCTTGCCGTCCTTGATGCGGATGAAACTGACCCCTTCGAAGCTCAATGGCTTGCCGGTGGCCGGGGTGTCCGGGCCCCAGGCGCCGCTGTTGGTGCCGCTGAACGTCCACTGGAAGGCGATGCCGTCGGGGCCGACGATCGGTGCGCTGGTCATCTTCCAGGTCAGGTCCGGCACCGCGGTGATGAACACCCTGATCACATTGTCGCGCGCCGCCGCCTTGCCATTCTGCGGGGTGCCGACGGTGGCGTCGAAGTACACCGCGTCCTCGGCCAGGAAGGTCGCGGCCTGCTCGGCGTCATGGGCGTTCCAGGCGGCCATGTAACCGTCGACGATGGCCTTGGCGTCGTCTGCGGCCTGAACCAGCCCGGCGGCGGCGAACAGCATGAACAAACTGATACTGCGCAGTGCGGTTTTCATTCTGATTGCTCCTGATGCGGGTTGTTGTTCGTAGGAGCCAGCTTGCTGGCGATCATCGCTGTGGATCGCCAGCAAGGACTAGGCGTCCCCTGGCTCCTACGTTTAGAACGTAACGCTCAATGCTTAAACATCACGTGGCGCACGGCGGTGTAGTCCTCCAGCCCATACATCGACAGGTCCTTGCCGTAGCCGGACAGCTTGAGGCCGCCGTGGGGCATTTCGCTGACCAGCATGAAGTGGGTGTTGACCCAGGTGCAGCCGTACTGCAGGCGTGCGGCGAGGCGGTGGGCACGGCCGACGTCGCTGGTCCACACCGAGGAGGCCAGGCCGTAGTCGGAGTCGTTGGCCCAGGCCAGCGCCTGGGCTTCGTCGTCGAACGGGGTGACCGAGACCACCGGGCCGAACACTTCGCGGCGGACGATCTCGTCGCTTTGCCGGGCGCCGGCCAGCACCGTGGGCAGGAAGAAGAAGCCGTCACCGGCAGGCGCCTTGCCGCCGGTGACCACTTCGATATGCGCCTGGGCGCTGGCCCGCTCGACGAAACCGGCCACGCGCTGGCGGTGCTCGGCGGTGATCAGCGGGCCCAGCTCGGTGCTGGCGTCGCCCTGGGTGCCGTGCTTGATCGAGCCGACGGCGGCGCCCAACTCGGCGACGAACTTCTCGTAGATGCCTTTCTGCGCATAGATGCGGCAGGCGGCGGTGCAGTCCTGGCCGGCGTTATAGAAGCCGAAGGTGCGGATGCCTTCCACCGCCGCGGCGATGTCGGCGTCGTCGAAGATCAGCACCGGCGCCTTGCCGCCCAGCTCCATGTGCAGGCGCTTCACCGAGGCGGCGCTGCTGGCGATGATGTTCGAGCCGGTGGCCACCGAGCCGGTCAGCGACACCATGCGCACCTTGGGGTGCCTCACCAGCGGGCTGCCGACGCTGGCGCCGCGGCCGAAGACGATATTGACCACCCCGGCGGGGAACAGCTCGGCGAGGAACTCGGCCAGCTTCAGCGCGGTCAGCGGGGTCTGCTCGGACGGCTTGAGCACCACGGTGTTGCCGGCGGCCAGGGCCGGGGCGAGCTTCCAGGCGGCCATCATCAGCGGGTAGTTCCAGGGCGCGATCGAGGCCACCACGCCGATCGGATCGCGGCGAATCATCGAGGTGTGGCCCGCCAGGTACTCGCCGGCAGCGCTGCCGCTCAGGCAACGGCTGGCGCCGGCGAAGAAGCGGAACACATCGGCGATGGCCGGGATCTCATCGTTGAGTGCGGCGGCGTAGGGTTTGCCGCAGTTGTCCGACTCCAGCTTGGCCAACTCCTCGGCATGCGCCTCGATCTTGTCGGCCAGGCGCAGCAGCAACAGCGCACGGTCTTTCGGCGCGGTCTGCGACCAGCCGGCGAAGGCGGCGTCGGCGGCGCGCACGGCCGCGTCGACCTGCTCGGCGCTGGCCTCGTTGATATGCAGCAGCGGCGCGCCTAGGGCCGGATTGAGGACTGCCAGGCTGGCACCTTCACCGGCGACCAGTTGGCCATTGATCAGCAGTTTGCTTTGCATTGCGAAATCCTCTGGTTAGGCTTTCCACGAAAATTATTTGGGCTGCCCAGGTACACAAGCCCTGAGCTATTTGCCGCCGCTGCCGGCCACGCTTTCACCGCCCCTGGTCAGGTAATAGGCGCCGAGGATCGGCAGCATGGTCACCAGCATCACCAGCATCGCCACCACGTTGGTCACCGGCACGTCGCGCGGCCGACTCAACTGGTTGAGCAGCCACAGCGGCAGGGTGCGTTCGTGACCGGCGGTGAAGGTGGTGACGATGATCTCGTCGAACGACAGGGCGAACGCCAGCATGCCGCCGGCCAGCAGGGCCGAGCCGAGGTTGGGCAGGATGATGTAGCGGAAGGTCTGCCAGCCGTCGGCGCCGAGGTCCATCGAGGCTTCGATCAGGCTGTACGAGGTGCGCCGGAAGCGCGCGATCACGTTGTTGTAGACGATCACCACGCAGAAGGTCGCGTGGCCGACGACGATGGTGAACATGCCCGGCTCGATGCCCAGGGTCTTGAACGCGGCGAGCAGGGCCAGGCCGGTCACGATGCCGGGCAGGGCGATCGGCAGGATCAGCATCAGCGAGATGCCTTCCTTGCCGAAGAAGTCGCGGCGGTACAGTGCGGCGGCCGCCAGGGTGCCGAGGAGCATGGCGATGGCAGTGGCCAGGCAGGCGACCTGCGCCGACAGGGTGATCGCTTCGAGCACGTCCGGGCGCGCCAGGGCCACGCTGAACCAGTTCAGGGTGAAGCCCCGCGGCGGAAAGCTGAAGCCCGCGCTCTCGGTGTTGAAGGCGTAGATGAAGATGATCAGGATCGGGAAGTGGAGGAACACCAGTCCGCCCCAGGCCGCCAGCTTCAGGCCCCAGGATGAAGAGTCAGAGTGCATCGAAGGCCCCCAGGCGTTTGACGATGGACAGGTAGATGGCGATCAGCACGATCGGCACCAGGGTGAAGGCGGCGGCCATTGGCATATTGCCGACTGCGCCCTGCTGCACATAGACCATGCTGCCGATGAAGAAGCCGGGCGGGCCGATCAGCTGCGGCACGATGAAATCGCCCAGGGTCAGGCTGAAGGTGAAGATCGAGCCGGCAGCGATGCCCGGAATCGACAGCGGCAGGATCACCTGGACGAAGGTCTGCCAGGGGCGCGCGCCAAGGTCGGCCGAGGCCTGCAGCAATGAGGGCGGCAGACGCTCCAGGGCGGCCTGGATCGGCAGGATCATGAACGGCAGCCAGATGTAGACGAACACCAGGAAGCGCCCCAGGTGCGAGGTCGACAGGGTGCTGCCACCGACTCCGGGGATGCTCAGGATGAAGTGCAGCACTGGCGCCAGGCCGAGCTGGTCGACGAACCACTGGGCCACCCCGCCCTTGGCCAGCAGCAGGGTCCAGGCGTAGGTCTTGACGATGTAGCTGGCCCACATCGGCAGCATCACCGCGATGTAGAAGAACGCCTTGGTCTTGCCCGTGGTGTGACGCGCCATGTAATAGGCGATGGGAAAGGCCAGCAGGGCGCTGGCCAGCGATACGGCGATGGCCATGCTCAGGGTGCGCAGGATGATGTCGTAGTTGGCCGGCAGGAACAGCGCCGCCAGGTTGTCCAGGGTCAGCTGCGGGGTCACCGTCATGCTGTAATCGTCGAAGGTATAGAAACCTTGCCAGAGCAGGGTCAGCAGCGAGCCGAAATAGATCACACCGAACCACAGCAGCGGGGGGATCAGCAGCAGCGCCAGGTACAGGTTCGGCTTGCGGTACAGCAGGTTGGACAGGCGGTGCAGCGGGCCATGGGCTGGCCGCGGTGCGCGGGCCTTCAGCGACGCCTCCATCTCAGCGACCCTCGCCGGGGATCGCATCCTGCAACGCAATCATGGCCGCCCGCGCCCAGCGTGCGGTGACTGGCTGGCCGGGCTGGTAAAGCGGCGCGCCGGCCTGCCACTGATCGTTGGCCTGGCTGATGCTGAGGTTCTGGCCGTTTTCCAGCTGGATTTCATAGCGGGTGGCGGCGCCCTGGTACTGGATGTCGTGGAGCAGGCCGCAGACTTCCACTTCGCCGCTGGCGGCCGCCTGAGCGTCGGCGAAGCGGATGTGCTCGGGGCGGATCGAGAAGGGCAGGGCCTGGCCGGTGAGCCGTTTGGCCAGCTCGCCGCGCAGTACGTTGGAGGTGCCGACGAACTCGGCGACGAACGCGGTGGCCGGTTTCATATAGAGATTGCGCGGGCTGTCGACCTGCTCGATGCGGCCCTTGTTGAACACCGCCACCCGGTCGGACATCGACAGCGCCTCGGTCTGGTCGTGGGTGACGAAAATGAAGGTGATGCCGAGCTGACGTTGCAGCTTCTTCAGTTCGCCCTGCATCTGTTCACGCAGCTTGAGGTCGAGCGCGCCGAGTGGTTCATCCAGCAGCAGCACCCGCGGTCGGTTGACCAGGGCGCGGGCCAGGGCCACGCGCTGGCGCTGGCCGCCGGACAGTTGCGCCGGTTTGCGGGCGCCGTAGCCGTCCAGGGCGACCAGGGCCAGGGTCTCTTCGGCACGGGCATAGCGCTCGCTCTTGCCCACGCCCTTGACCTTGAGGCCATAGGCGACGTTGTCCAGCACGTTCATGTGGGGGAACAGCGCGTAGTCCTGGAACACCGTGTTGACGTCGCGCTGATAGGGCGCCAGGCCGACGGCCTCCTGGCCATGAATGCGGATGCTGCCGGCGCTGGGCTGCTCGAAACCGGCGATCAGGCGCAGGCAGGTGGTTTTGCCCGAGCCCGAGGGGCCGAGCATGGAGAAGAACTCGCCATCCTGGATGTCGATGGACACCCGGTCGACGGCCTTGACCTCGCCGAACACGCGCGACACACCGGTAAATTGCACTGCAAGGGTCATCTCAAAAACTCCAGGAGGAAAACCATTCCGCCCCCGTCCTGGGGGTTGCCGACACGAGGTAAGGGCGTCGACGGTGGATGTACAACAGTGAAAACTATGGGTTCGCGGCGTGAGTCGGATTGCGCCGCTCGACGCTCATCGCGAGGGGGCTGTAGGAGCCAGCTTGCTGGCGATGCTTTTGATTCGCCCGCAAGAGCGGATCGCCAGCAAGCTGGCTCCTACAGGTGAGGGCGGGGGCCTGCTACCGCGAGCGTCCGCACCTCACCCGATCAGCGTTTAGCGCCCGCCCATGATGGCGATGTAGTCCTGGGTCCAGCGGCTGTAGGGCACGTACTTGCCGCCCTCGGCCTGCGGGGTTTTCCAGAAGGCGATCCGCTCGAAGTTGTCGAAGCCATTGGTCTTGCAACCCTCGGCGCCGAGCAGCTCATTGCCCTGGCAGGCCGCCGGCACCGCTGGCAGGGAGCCGAACCAGGCCGCCAGGTCGCCCTGCACCTTGGGCTCCAGCGACCAGTTCATCCACTTGTAGGCGCAGTTCGGGTGCTTGGCCTCGGCGTGCAGCATGGTGGTGTCGGCCCAGCCGGTGGCCCCCTCTACCGGCACCACCGAGGCGATCGGCTGTTTCTCCAGTTGCAGGGCGTTGACCTGGTACGGCCAGGCTCCGGAGGCGACTACGCCCTCGTTCTTGAAGTCGTTCATCTGCACGGTGACGTCGTGCCAGTAGCGGTGGATCAGCGGCTGCTGGGCGCGCAGCACCTCGAGCACCGCGGCGTACTGGGTTTCGTTGAGCAGGTAGGGGTCGTCGATCCCCAGTTCCGGCTTGCTGGCCTTCAGATAGAGCGCTGCGTCGGCGATGTAGATCGGCCCGTCATAGGCCTGCACCCGGCCCTTGTTGCTCTTGCCGTCGGCCAGGGTCTGCTCCTCGAACACCACCTTCCAGCTGGTCGGCGGCTCTTTGAACACGCTGCTGTTGTACATCAGCACGTTCGGCCCCCACTGATAAGGGGTGCCGTAATGCTGGCCGGCAACGGTATGCCAGGGTGCCTGCTTGAGGCGCTCGTCGACGCTCTTCCAGTTGGGGATCAGGTCGATGTTGACCGGCTGCACGCGCTTGCCGGCGATCAGGCGCAGCGAGGCATCGCCCGAGGCGGTGACCAGGTCGTAGCCGCCCTTGGCCATCAGGCTGACCATCTCGTCGGAGGTGGCGGCGGTCTTGACGTTGACCTTGCAACCGGTCTGCTGCTCGAAGCCGGTGACCCAGTCGTAGCCCTTGTCGGTCTCGCCGCGCTCGATATAGCCGGGCCAGGCGACGATATCCAGGCGCCCTTCGCCGTCACCGAGCGCTTTCAGCGTTTCGGCGGCCTGCAGGCTGGCGCTGGCCAGCAGTGCGCTGGCCAGCGCACTCAACAAAGCGGTTTTTTGCACGAACATTGGGGTTCCCTCTTGTCTATTGTCGGGCTCGGGGCAGTTGAACGTCGCGTTGCACAGCCTGTCAGGGCTAGTTGTCGGTATTGCTCACTCAATCCAGCGGCTGGCGATCCAGTTGCTGGCCATGGCGGGCCATGATGTGGCGCACCACGCTGTAGTCCTGCAGCGAATCGCTGGACAGGTCCTTGCCGTAGCCGGAGCGCTTGAGGCCGCCATGGGGCATCTCGCTGACCAGCATGAAGTGGCTGTTGATCCAGGTGCAGCCGTACTGCAGGCGAGCGGCAACCTGCATGGCCTTGTCCAGATTGCCGGTCCACACCGACGAGGCCAGGCCGTATTCGGAGTCGTTGGCCCAGTCCACCGCCTGCGCCAGCTCGTCGAAGCGGGTGACGGTGACCACCGGGCCGAACACTTCGCGCTGGACGATTTCGTCGCCCTGCTTGCAGCCGGCGAGCAGGGTCGGCTGGTAATAGAAGCCGGGGCCGGAATGCACGGCGGCACCGGTCACCCGCTCGATATGCGGTTGGCCAAGGGCACGCTCGACGAAACTGGCCACCCGATCGCGCTGGCGGGCGCTGATCAGCGGGCCGATCTCGTTGTCCGCGTCGGTCTTGCGGGCAAAGCGCAGGCTGCTCACGGCATCACCCAACTCCGCGACTAAACGGTCATGGATACCTGTTTGAGCATAGATGCGGCAGGCGGCCGTGCAATCCTGGCCGGCGTTGTAATAGCCATAGCTGCGCACGCCTTCGACCACCGCTTGCAGGTCGGCATCGTTGCAGACGATTACCGGCGCCTTGCCGCCGAGTTCCAGGTGGGTGCGCTTGAGGGTCTTGGCCGCGGCCTGGAGGATTTTCTGCCCGGTGACGATGTCGCCGGTCAGCGACACCATACGCACCCGCGGGTGGCTGACCAGGTGACTGCCGACGCTTTCGCCGCCGCCACAGACGATGTTCAGCACGCCGCGTGGCAACAGTTCGGCGAGCACCGGGGCGAGGGCCAGGATCGACAGCGGGGTGTGTTCGGAGGGTTTGAATACCAGGGTGTTGCCGGCGGCCAGGGCCGGGGCGATTTTCCACGCCGCCATCATCAGCGGGTAGTTCCAGGGCGCGATGGAGGCGACCACGCCGATCGGGTCGCGGCGCACCATGCTGGTATAGCCCGGCAGGTATTCGCCGGACAGCTGGCCGGTCTGGCAGCGCACCGCGCCGGCGAAGAAGCGGAATACGTCCACCGTGGCGCTGAGGTCGTCCTGTCGGGCCAGGTGCAGCGGCTTGCCGCAGTTCAGGGCTTCCAGGCCGGCGAGCTGGTCGGCGCGCCCCTCGATGGCGTCGGCGATGCCGAGCAGGATCAGCGAGCGCTGCTGCGGAGTGGTCCGCGACCAGCTGGGGAACGCTCGGTGCGCGGCCAGGATGGCGGCTTCGACCTGTTCGCTTGAGGCTTCGGCAATCTGCGTCAGGACCTCGCCGCTGGCCGGGTTGAGGATCGCCTCATCCGCGCCCGCGCCGGCCAGCAGTTGCCCGTCGATCAACAGTTCACTGCAAAAGGACATGGAGGTCGTTGTGCCAGCCATTCGGTGTGCTCTCAGTTCTTCTTGTTGGGCAGCGGGCTGCTAGAGGACTCAGGCCCGATGCGCTCTTCTCGTTGTGCGAAGAAGAGACTAGATCCCAAGCGTGAGGCTCACAAATTCTTAATACTGAACGCTGCGTTCTATTAAATAGATGGCTTGCGGCCAGCGGGTTGCTCGCGGGCAACGCTGAGGAAGGGGTCGACCAGCGCCGGTCGTGCACTGCCGCGGCGCCAGGCCAGGCCGACGTCGAGGGTCTGGGTCAGGTCGACCACGGCGCGGGCTTCGATGATGTCGCCCTCCAGGGACCAGGGGCGGTAGGTCATGTCTGGTTGAATGGACAGGCCCAGGCCGGCGGCGACCAGGCTGCGCACCGCCTCGGTGGAGCCGGTGCGCAGGGTGATGTGCGGCTGCAGGCCGGCGCCGGACCAGATGCGCTGGGCATTCAGGTCCATCTCGTCGACGTTCAGTTGGATCAGCGGTTCGCTGGCGATGTCCGCCAGGCTGATGCTGTCGTGCTCCAGCAGCGGGTGTTGCGGCGGCAGCCAGAGGCGCAGCGGCGAGTGGGTCAGCACCTCGGTCTGCAAGGCGTGGCGGTCTTCCAGGTTGGACAGGATCAGCACGCCGACGTCGATTTCGCCGCTGACCAGCAGGTGCTCGATATACGGGCGTTCGTCTTCCATCACGCGAATGTCGACGTTGGGGTAGGCGCGCTGGAAGCGGGTGATCAGGTCGGCCAGGTAGTAGCCGGCGACCAGGCTGGTGACGCCGATGGTCAGGCTGCCGGCAACCTGGTCGGTGCTCTGTTGCAGGCTGCGCTTGGCGTTGTCCACCGTGGCCAGGATCAGGTGCGCCTGACGCAGGAACTGGTGACCCTGGTGGGTCAGTGACATGCCCTTGGCGTGGCGGTTGAACAGGCTGACGCCGATCTCGTCCTCCAGTTGCTGGATGGCCAGGGTCAGGGTCGATTGGGAGATGTGCACGGCCTGGGCAGCGGCGGAGATCGAGCCGGTCTCGGCGACGGCAATGAAATGGCGGATCTGGCGCAGGGTCATCATCGTGGGCTACCAACCGGGTGCTGGGCAGGCTTGCGGTACTGTTTGTCGAAAATACATCATTGCGTTCGTTTTTGTAGAACGCTAAATGTTTTCCTTTATGCACGCGCGGCGTGCGACTCGCAAGGTTGCGCGGCGGCAACATCTCGACGCAATCCGCCGGCGACTGCAGGGATTTTCCATTTGGTCTGGCGGTCTTATTTGCACCTTTGTTACCCAGGAGACTTGTCGATGAATACTCGTGGATTGCTCGATCAGCTACTCAAGTCCGGTCAGGATCTGCTGCAAAACAAGGCTGGGCAAACCCCCGGCAAGGGTTCCGCCGCCGGTGGTTTGGGCGGTTTGTTGTCAGGTGGTGGCGGCGGTCTGGGCAGTCTGCTCTCCGGTGCGGGTGGCGGCGTTCTGGCTGGCGGTGCCATGGGTTTGCTGCTGGGCAACAAGAGTGCACGCAAGCTGGGCGGCAAGGCGCTGACCTATGGCGGCCTGGCTGCGCTCGGGGTGATCGCCTACAAGGCCTATGGCAACTGGCAGGCGCAGCAGGCGCAAGCGCCGCAAGGCGAACCGCAAACCCTCGATCGCTTGCCAGCGCCGCAGGTCGAGGTGCATAGCCAGGGCATTCTCAAGGCGCTGGTGGCCGCGGCCAAGGCTGATGGGCATGTCGATGCGCGTGAGCGCCAGCTGATCGAAGGCGAGCTGGTCAAGTTGACCAATGACGCCGAACTGCAGCGCTGGCTCGAGGCCGAGCTGAACAAGCCGCTGGATCCGGCCGACGTGGCGCGCGCGGCGACCAGTCCGGAGATGGCCGCCGAGATGTATATCGCCAGCGTACTGATGGTCGATGAGGAGCACTTCATGGAGCGCGCCTACCTGGAGGAGCTGGCCCGTCAGCTCAAGCTCGACCCGGCGCTGAAAAGCGAGCTGGAAGCCCAGGTGCGCGTGGAGCTGAACGCCGGCTGAAATTCGACCCTGTAGCCCGGATGCAATCCGGGGCAGCTATCTTCGGATTGCATCCGGGCGCTGTCATTCACCGCGTCTATCTCAGACCAAAAGATCATGCCGCTCGGTTGCCGGGCGGCTAGGCTGTTGTCCATTCGAACAGCAATGGCGACAGCGAGGGCACCGATGCAGCAACTCGAGGACAGCTACGACTACCTGATCGTCGGTGCCGGCCCGGCCGGCTGCCTGTTGGCCAATCGCCTGTCTGCCGACCCGGCGGTACGGGTGTTGCTGCTGGAGGCCGGCGGGCGTGACAACTATCCGTGGATCCATATTCCGGTCGGCTATCTGTATTGCATCGGCAACCCGCGCACCGACTGGTGCTACGAAACCGTGGCCGAGCCCGGGCTGAACGGGCGCGCGCTGAACTACCCGCGTGGTCGGGTGCTGGGTGGCAGCTCGTCGATCAACGGCATGATCTACATGCGCGGCCAGGCCCGCGACTACGATGGCTGGGCGGCGGCCGGCAATCCCGGCTGGGCCTGGGACGATGTCCTGCCGCTGTTCAAACGCACGGAGAACCATTTCGCCGGCAGCAGCGCGGTGCATGGTGCGGCGGGCGAGTGGCGGGTCGAACGCCAGCGCCTGTCCTGGCAGGTGCTGGAAGCCTTCCGTCAGGCGGCCGGGCAGAGCGGCATCGCCAGCATCGAGGATTTCAATGGCGGCGATAACGAAGGCTGCAGCTACTTCCAGGTCAATCAGCGCCGCGGCGTGCGCTGGAACGCGTCGAAGGCCTTCCTCCGCGATATCCGCCAGCGCCCCAATCTGCGCGTCTTGACCGATGCCGAGGTGCAGCGGGTGGTGCTCGCCGAAGGCCGTGCCGAGGCGCTGAGTCTGCGCTGGCAGGGGCGCGAGCGGGTGATCCGGGCGCGCCGCGAGATCATCCTGTGTGCCGGCGCGATCGGCACGCCGGCGCTGCTGCAACGCTCGGGCATCGGTCCGCGGCCGTTATTGCAGCGCCTGGGCATCGGCGTGCAGCACGAGCTGGCCGGGGTGGGCGAGAACCTGCAGGATCACCTGCAACTGCGCCTGATCTACCAGGTCAGCGGTGTGCCGACCCTCAATCAGATCGCCGGCAGCCTGTGGGGCAAGCTGGGTATGGGCCTGGAGTATCTGCTCAAGCGCAGCGGCCCGCTGGCCATGGCGCCGAGCCAGTTGGGCGCGTTCGCCCGTTCCAGTGCCGAGCAGCCGTCGGCCAACCTGCAATACCACGTGCAGCCGCTGTCGCTGGAGCGTTTCGGCGAGCCGCTGCATGGCTTCCCGGCCTTCACCGCCTCGGTGTGCAACCTGCGCCCGCACAGCCGCGGCAAGGTCGAAATCCGTTCGCTGGATGCCGCGCAGGCGCCATTGATCCAGCCCAATTACCTGAGTGACGCACGCGACCTGTGGGTGGCGGCCGATGCCATCCGCCTGACCCGACGCATCGTCGCCGCGCCGGCACTGGCGGCGTTCAAGCCCGAGGAATACAAGCCGGGGCCGAGTTACCAGAGCGAGGAGGATTTGCAGCGGGCGGCGGGGGAGATCGGCACGACGATTTTCCATCCGGTCGGCACCTGCAAGATGGGCCAGGGGCGCGATGCGGTGGTTGATGCGCAGCTGCGCGTGCACGGCGTGCCGGGGCTGCGCATCGCCGATGCCTCGGTAATGCCGAGCATCGTCTCGGGCAACACCTGTTCGCCGGTGTTGATGATCGCCGAGAAAGCTGCAGAGTTGATTCTCCGCCCTCCACCTCGGTCGGGCCAGGCGGTTGCCCTGGCGCCGTCGCTGGGCGAGGGCGTTGCCGGCTGAGCGCCCGCTGGTCTGCTGCCTAGCCAGTCATGGGCGCTTGCGGGCTGCCAGAGCCACTGCGACTACGGTATACTCGCCGGCTTTTCCGAAAGTTTCACCTGCGAGTGCCGCCAGCCATGGAAATCAACCCGATCCTGAACAGCATCAAGGACCTATCCGAGCGCACCCAGACTATTCGGGGGTATCTTTGACTACGATCAAAAGCATGATCGGCTGGTCGAAGTAAACCGCGAACTGGAAGACCCGAACGTCTGGAACAACCCCGAATACGCGCAGAACCTGGGGCGTGAGCGTGCCGCCCTGGCGTTGATCGTCGACACCATCGACGACCTCGACGGCAGCCTGGTCGACTCCCGCGATCTGCTGCAGATGGCCGCCGAAGAGGAAGACCAGGGCGCCGTCGACGATGTCGCGGCCGAGGTCGAGCGCCTGCGCGACATCCTCGAGAAGATGGAATTCCGCCGCATGTTCAGCGGCGAAATGGACGCCAACAACGCCTACCTGGACATCCAGGCCGGCTCCGGCGGCACCGAAGCCCAGGACTGGGCCAACATGCTGCTGCGCATGTACCTGCGCTGGGCCGACAAGCGCGGTTTCGACGCCACCATCATGGAACTGTCCGCCGGCGAAGTCGCCGGGATCAAGGGCGCCACCGTACATATCAAGGGTGAGTACGCCTTCGGCTGGCTGCGCACCGAGATCGGCGTGCACCGCCTGGTGCGCAAGAGTCCGTTCGACTCCGGCAACCGTCGCCACACCTCGTTCACCGCGGTGTTCGTCTCGCCGGAAATCGACGACAACATCGAGATCGAGATCAATCCGTCGGATCTGCGCATCGACACCTACCGCTCCTCCGGCGCCGGTGGCCAGCACGTCAACACCACCGACTCGGCCGTGCGGATTACCCACGTGCCGAGCAATACCGTGGTCTGTTGCCAGAACGAACGCTCCCAGCACGCCAACAAGGACACCGCGATGAAGATGTTGCGGGCGCGCCTGTACGAGCAGGAAGTGCAGAAGCGCAATGCGGCTTCGCAGGCACTGGAAGACACCAAGTCGGATATCGGCTGGGGCCATCAGATTCGCTCCTACGTGCTCGATCAGTCGCGGATCAAGGATCTGCGCACCAATATCGAGCGCAGCGATTGCGTCAACGTGCTCGACGGCGATATCGACGAGTACCTGGTCGCCAGCCTGAAACAGGGGCTGTAAGACTTTTGACTCCCTCTCCCTTCCGGGGAGAGGGCGGGGGTGAGGGGCTGGAGTTCTGCCATTTCCAGCCCGCCCCCTCACCCTAACTCTCTCCCCAGTGGGGAGAGGGAATGAATCAGTGACGGAACTTGATGACCATGAGCGACCAACAACTCGACCACCACGAACTGCAACAGGAAGAAAACAAGCTGATCGCCCTGCGCAAGGAAAAGCTTGCCGCCGCGCGTGAGCTGGGTAACGCCTTCCCCAACGATTTCCGCCGCGACAGCTATTGCGCGGACTTGCAGAAAAAGTACGTCGACAAGACCAAGGAAGAGCTGGCCGAAGCCGCTATCCCGGTCAAGGTGGCGGGTCGCATCATGCTCAACCGCGGCTCCTTCATGGTCATCCAGGACATGAGCGGACGCATCCAGGTCTACGTCAACCGCAAGACCCTGCCGGAAGAAAAACTCGCCGAGGTCAAGCACTGGGACCTGGGCGACATCATCGCCGCCGAAGGCACCCTGGCGCGTTCCGGCAAGGGCGACCTGTACGTCGAAATGACCGAGGTGCGGCTGCTGACCAAGTCGCTGCGCCCACTGCCGGACAAGCACCACGGCCTCACCGACACCGAACAGCGCTACCGCCAGCGCTACGTCGACCTGATGGTCAACGAGGAGGTGCGCGAGACTTTCCGCGTACGTTCCCAGGTGATCGCCCATATCCGCAGCTTCCTGATGCAGCGCGACTTCCTCGAAGTGGAAACGCCGATGCTGCAGAGCATCCCCGGCGGCGCTGCGGCCAAGCCGTTCGAGACCCACCACAACGCCCTGGACATGCAGATGTTCCTGCGCATCGCCCCGGAGCTGTACCTCAAGCGCCTGGTGGTTGGTGGCTTCGAGCGGGTCTTCGAGATCAACCGCAACTTCCGTAACGAAGGCGTTTCGACCCGGCACAACCCCGAGTTCACCATGCTCGAGTTCTACCAGGCCTACGCCGACTACGAAGACATGATGGACCTGACCGAGGAGCTGTTCCGCGAGCTGGCGCAGCTGGTGCTGGGCTCCACCGACGTGCCCTACGGCGACAAGCTGTTCCACTTCGGCGAGCCGTTCGTGCGCCTGTCGGTGTTCGACTCGATCCTCAGGTACAACCCGCAAATTACCGCTGCCGATCTGCAGGACATAGACCGGGCCCGCGAGATTGCCAGGCAGGCCGGCGCCAAGGTGCTGGGTTTCGAAGGCCTGGGCAAGCTGCAGGTGATGATTTTCGAGGAACTGGTCGAGCACAAGCTGGAGCAGCCGCACTTCATCACCCAGTACCCGTTCGAAGTCTCTCCGCTGGCCCGGCGTAACGACCAGGACCCGAGCGTCACCGACCGCTTCGAGCTGTTTATCGGCGGCCGTGAAATAGCCAACGCCTATTCCGAGTTGAACGACGCGGAAGACCAGGCCGAGCGCTTCCACGCCCAGGTGGCGGACAAGGACGCCGGCGACGACGAAGCCATGCATTTCGATGCCGATTTCGTCCGTGCCCTGGAATACGGCATGCCGCCGACCGCCGGCGAAGGCATCGGTATCGACCGTTTGGTGATGTTGCTCACCAATGCGCCGTCGATCCGCGACGTGATCCTCTTCCCGCACATGCGCCCGCAAGCATAAAGCCAAGCCGCCTTCGGGCGGCTTTTTGCTGTCTGACGCTGGATTTATTTTGCGCAATAAATGCCTAACATGAGATGTCGCTGCTTTTTAGTGTGCGCGAGGACTATCCAGCCGTGAGCTCCACTCCCATCCCCGATAGCGCCACCAATGTGGCCAATGCCGTTGCCCAGAGTGTCCAGTACCAGGGACGCAAAGCCAGCCGGCGGGGCAGCGAGCAGCGGCGTCAGGCGATTCTCGATGCCGCCATGCGCATTATCGTGCGCGACGGTGTGCGTGCCGTGCGCCATCGCGCGGTAGCCGCCGAAGCCGGGGTGCCGCTCTCGGCCACCACCTATTACTTCAACGATATCGATGACCTGATCACCGATACCTTCGCCCAGTTCGTCGAGCGTAGCGCGGCCTACATGGCCAAATTCTGGAGCAGCACCCAGAGCCAGTTGCAGGAGTTGGTCGGTGCGCTCGACGGCAGCGTGCAGGCACGCCAGCAGCTGGCCGACGAGATCGCCCGCCTGGCGCTGGAGTATGTGCGCCATCAGCTGCTTAGCCGTCGCGAGCATCTGCTCGCCGAGCAGGCCTTCGAGCAGGAAGCCTTGCTCAATCCGCGCTTGCATGAGTTGGTGCGTGCCCATCGGCAGATTCTCTTGCAGGGCGTCAGCCAGTTCTGCCAGGTGCTGGGTTCGCGACAGCCGGAGCAGGATGCCAAGCTGTTGACGGCGATTATCGGCTGGATGGAGTATCAGGGCCTGCTCGATGGGATCGAGCAGTTGGATAATGAAGACATGTTGGCCATTCTTAAACGTTATATGCATGTAGTGTTGGCGCTCTGAGTCGTGCGCCGCCGTGGGGGCCTCTCACTGGGTATCTGCAGGCTTGGTCGAACTGTTTTCACAAGGAGAGCGAAATGCAAGGCTATGTACCCGTTGGGTGTTGCATGAGTGATAGCGCTTTTGTAGGAGCGCAGGGGACGCCTGGTCTTTATCCCGCGAATTTCGCGGCTAAACCGGGCGCGCCTGCGGATAGATCCTCCCCCCCAGGCATGTTTGCACCAGTTAACGGGTACATAGCCAAATGAAAGCCTGGCGCGTAGTGATCGCCTTGTCCTGTCTGCTGTTGAGTGGCTGTCTGGTGACCTTCAACGAGCCGATTCCGGCCAACGAAGCGGCGCCCATCCCGTTGCTCGGCGAATGGTCGCGCAAGGACGAGTGGGGCGAGCGGTTCTATCTGGACATCACCCGTGCCGGCTCCAACCTCTACGAGGCCAGAACCTACGAGGGCAGCCCGGACAACCTCGATAGCCTGGAAAAGTACGGCTTCACCGTGGCCCATCATGGCCGGCGCTGGTACCTGTCGGCCGGTCTGCCGGAAAGCCTGGGCGGCAACTTCGCCATCGCCGGCTTCGAGCTGACCGCCGACAATGAGCTGGTGATCTACAACCTCGATGTCGATCGCGTCCTGCAGGAGCTCGAGGCGGGCCGGATGCAAGGCAAACCCGTCGATACGCAGCAGGGTGTGGGGGTATTGATCAGCAGCCCGCTGGACGTGGTATTCGCCTACCTCGACGACCAAGCCAATTCGGATGTCTTTATCGAGGTCGCGCGCTATCAGCGCGCCGGTCCATAGTCAGAGGTTGTGAAAATATCGAGCGCCGTCGCGAGAGTTTTTTCACAAGCTCTCAGTCAATGTCAGAAACAATGAGGGATCGATGAACAGTCATAGAGGGCTGGACGACTATCAACTGATCGTGCGGGCGTTATCCGAGCGGATCGTCGAGGCGCAGACCCCGATTCGGGTGCTGGACGCGGTGAAGTGGGACGACAGCATTCGCGAGGGTTTTCTCAAGGCCAAGGGCAAGGCGATGCCGGCGGTCGATCAGGCTTACTACCTGAACCGGCCACTGGGCTTCGACTCCAGCGCGAAAAAGCTCGAGTTCCAGAACATCGAGCGTGATATCACCCGCCAGCTTGGTCAGTTCAATCCGGTCGGGCAAATCATGCGGCGCATGTGCCGCGAATACCGCATGGTCATCCGCATGCTCGAAGCGCGCGGTACCGAGGATTTCGGCCTGATCTCCCAGGAGCTCTATGGCGCCGCCTCCGATGCCTTCCATGCCGGCGACCCGACCCTGGCCGACCTGGGCCTGATGCTGTCCGACTACCTGAATAACATCGCCGACCGTGGCGACCTCAAGGACGAAGCGAAAACCCTCGATGCCAAGACCGCGGTCAACCTGCTGCAGAGTCGCCTGAACAAGGTATTCGGCGAAGCGGAAGGCACCATTCGGGTGTTCGAGTCCGATGGCATTCTCGCCGATGCGGCGGCGGGTGCCGACTACATCAAGATTCGCAGCGATGCCATGTTCAACGAGCGTGACGTGCGGGCGCTGGAAGTGCATGAGGGCCTGGTGCATGTCGGCACCACCCTGAATGGCTTGAACCAGCCGATCTGCACCTTCCTGTCCAAGGGGCCGCCATCCTCCACCGTGACCCAGGAAGGCCTGGCGATTCTGATGGAGGTCATCACCTTCGCCTCCTACCCGACCCGCCTGCGCAAACTCACCAACCGTACTCGCGCCATCCACATGGCCGAGGAGGGCGCGGATTTTCTCGAGGTGTTCGGCTTCTTCCGCGAGCAGGGCTATGGCCTGGAAGAGGGTTACAGCAATGCCAGCCGGGTGTTCCGCGGTTCGGTACCGCAAGGTCTGCCGTTTACCAAGGACCTGTCCTACCTCAAGGGCTTCATCATGATCTACAACTACATCCAGCTGGCCGTACGCAAAGGCAAGCTGGAGCAGATCCCCTTGTTGTTCTGCGGCAAGACCACCCTGGAAGACATGCGCACCCTGCGCAAACTGGTGGACGAAGGCCTGGTGCAGCCGCCCAAGTACCTGCCGCAGCAGTTCCAGGACCTGAATGCCCTGTCGGCCTGGATGTGCTTCTCCAACTTCCTCAATCACCTGAGTCTCGACCGCATCGAAGCCGACTACTCGAATATCCTGTAAAGCTGCAAGTCGTAGGGTGCGCCGTGCGCACCAAGGCTGGTACGCATGGCGCTGCCTATGCCAGCTGCAGTGAACAGTAGGCCCGGATGTAATCCGGGCAAGCATCCCACTCGAATTGCCAGGAGTCCCAGATGCCCAGTCACCAACTCGACTACGAAATCCTTGGCGCCTCGGCGCAGAGTGTGGAGATCATCCTCGATCCCGGCGAGACGGTGATCGCCGAAGCCGGGGTGATGAATTACATGACCGAGGGCGTGCGCTTCGAGACGCGCATGGGCGACGGCGCCGCGAGCGGCGTGCTGGGCAAGTTGTGGAGCGCCGGCAAGCGCATGCTGACCGGCGAGTCGCTGTTCATGACGCACTTCTCCAACGCCGGCAAGACCCAGGCGCGGGTCGCCTTTGCCGCGCCCTATCCGGGCACAGTGGTGCCGATCCCACTTGCCGAGCACGGCGGCAGCCTGATCTGCCAGAAGGACGCCTTTCTCTGCGCCGCCTTGGGTACGGCCGTCGGTATCAGCTTCAACAAGCGCCTGGGCGCCGGTTTCTTCGGTGGCGAGGGCTTCATCCTGCAAAAGCTCGAAGGCGACGGTCTGGCCTTCGTGCACGCCGGCGGCACGGTGATCCGCAAGGAGCTGAACAACCAGACCCTGCGCCTCGACACCGGTTGCCTGGTGGCCTTCACCAGCGGTATCGATTACGACATCGCCCTGGCCGGCGGGCTGAAAAGCATGCTGTTCGGCGGCGAAGGCATCATCCTCGCAACCCTCAAGGGCACCGGCACGGTCTGGGTGCAGAGTTTGCCGTTCTCGCGCCTGGCCGAACGCATCTACGAGGCGACCTTCAAGGCGCGCGAGGAAGTGCGCGCCGGCGGTAAATGATCGAGGCTGGGCAAGCGCCCGCGTTTGTAGCAAGCTGCGCCGCCTGTCGCTATTGTCAATGCCACTTTGTAGCTTGCCTGTCAGCCAGCCATCTGGTTCGCCAGGCGATTATTTTTGCGGAAACGTCCAACCTCGAGAGCCTGTAATGAGTGAACTGAACCCCATCCCCCTGATCCTCACCGGCATCGCCAGCATCTGCGCCACCGTGGCGGCCCTCGGCTACTACGGCTACCTGCACATCGCCCAGCCGGAGGATGCCTTGCTGCTCTCCGACTACACCATGCTCAAGACCGTTCCCGGCGAGGACTACAAGGTTTCGCTGAAACCGGCCAACCAGGTGGCGCAGTGCATCGACGGCGTCGTGGTGTTGTTCGATCTGGAACAGAAAGGCCTCAGTGGCGTGCTGGTCGACCAGCGCAAGCGGGCAGTGCGCTGCGTAGCCGAGGGCGCGCCGGCCGTGGAGTGAGCATGCGGCCGCCGCTGCGAGCCGCGGTCGGCCCCGACGCACCTGCGCCACTTCAGGCTGGCGTATCTGGGCGGTTGTTTCGGCGGGGGCGGGGGCAGGGGCATTAGCTGCCGGCAGGATCTCTCAACTCGTCGAAGATGCAGGACCGGCTAATGGGCGCCCCCTAATATTCCCCGTGTTGCTGGTCGTTGTTCAAGGAGGAAGCAATGAAAGGTAGTTGTCTATGTGGCGCCATCGAGTACGCCATCGAGGGCATCGATATGCCTATCAGCCATTGCCACTGCCGCAGTTGCAGGAAAGCACACGCCGCTGCGTTCGCCACCACCGCTGGGGTCAGACGTGAGAATTTCCGCTGGATCAAAGGCCAGGAGCGCCTGTCGACTTTCGAGTCTTCTCCCGGGAAGCTGCGCCACTTCTGCTCGGTATGCGGCTCGCAGCTGATCGCCGAGCGCCCACGGCAAGCCCATGTCATCGTGCGCATCGCCACCCTTGATGACGATCCAGGGGTTAGGCCCCAACAACATATCTGGACTGCCCATGACGCGCCTTGGCTCGAGTACCAGGGGGTTGTGGCATACCCGCAATGGCAGCCGGGGCGTTGATGTAATTCCGATCATTGGAGCTTGCTCATTCATGGACATTCAAACGCTTCTCAGCTTTTCCGCAGTTGCCGGCATCGCCATTCTCAGCCCCGGCCCCGCGGTCCTGCTGGCGCTTCGCAATGGCGCGACCTGGTCCGCTGGCGCTATACCGCGAAGCCTTTCTTATGGCGGGATTCAACCCTAAACCCATCCTGTTCTTTACCGCGCTGGTCCCCCGGTTCATCGATGTCAGCACGCCCTTATTGGCGCAATTTTTCGCGCTCACGGGGATTTTCATGGTGTTGCCTTTCGCCACCCTGATCGCTTATGCCATGGTTGCAGCACGGGCCAGAAATTTGTTGGCGCAGGCCGCATTCGCCAAATGGCTGAATCGCGTGATAGGCGCGCTATTCATCTCGTTCGGCACCGCACTGTTAGCCTTGCGGCGGCCCGTAGCCTGAGCGGCCAGCGCGCCGCAGATATCCCCGGCGAACGGCAATCGAGCCCAACGCCAGCGACAAGGAGTCATTGATGGAACTCTACCTGCTCTTTCTGCTGATGGCCGCCGCCACCGTGGCCAGCCCTGGCCCTGGCGTGGTCATGACCCTGAGCAATGCCCTGCGCTACGGCTTGCGCGGCACCTTTGGCGGAATTCTCGGCATCGCCTTCGGCGCCCTGGTGGTCGCGGCGATTTCAGCCACCAGTTTGGGCGTGCTGCTCGCGACCTCGGCGCAGGCCTTCACTCTGCTCAAGTTCATCGGTGCGGCCTACCTGGTTTACCTCGGCATTCGCCTGTGGCGGGCAACGCCGTTCGACTTCTCCACGCAAGCGGCACACAGCGCGAATTTTCCCCGACGCTTCGTCGAGGGGCTGTCGTTGCAGTTGACCAACCCCAAGGCGGTGTTTTTCTTCCTGTCGATCTTTCCGCAATTCATCGACCCGGCACGCGATTATTCGCTGCAGTTCGCCACCTTGGTGCTGACTTACAGTTCGCTGGTCGTGTGCATTCACTGCACCTATGCGCTATTTGCGCGGCGGGCGAAGTCCTGGCTGACCTCGCCGCGTGGCGGGCGCATCGTCAATAAAACCGCTGGGGTGACCTTTATAGGCTTCGGCGCGGCACTGGCTTCGGCAAGCCGCTAACCGGCGGTCGAGGATGAACAAAAGGCAAGACCTGACCCCTTAATGCGCTTGCTGGTCACCTCTCTGGCTTACAGTTTCAGCGCGCCCGATCATGCTTGCCCAGGTTTTTGCCTCCGTCTGGGTATTGAATGTGCGGGGCTGTTGCGGTCACCCTTTATCCCTGATTTGGGCGTGCCGCTGGTGTGGGGCTTTTTTCCTGAGCGTCACCATCGTCAACCGCACTGCGCCAGAGTTGTGCCAAACACCCTACAGGAGTCTCTATGGAGCCCGTAAAACCCGCGCTAATCCGCGAAACCTTCCCGGTCGGGCCGTTGCAGTGCAACTGCACGATCATCGGTGACCCCGTGACCAAGCAGGCCATCGTGGTCGATCCGGGTGGCAATCCGGAGTTGATCATGGCGCGTCTCGAGGCCCATGGCCTCAAGGTGGTCAGCATCATTCACACCCATGCCCATCTGGATCACTTCCTCGCTTCCGGGCAGATGAAGGAGAAGACCGGCGCGACCCTGCACCTGCACAAGGCCGATCAGTTCCTCTGGGACGGTCTGGAGATGCAATGCCGCATGTTCGGCGTGCCCTATGTGCCGGTGCCCGCGCCGGACCAGTGGTTGGTCGACGATCAGGCGTTGGACTGCGGTTGCGGGGTGGCGCTGCACACGCCAGGGCACACGCCGGGTTCGATGAGCTTCTGGTTCCCCCAGGACAAGTTGCTGATCGCCGGCGATACCCTGTTCAAGCGTGGTATCGGCCGTACCGATCTGTGGGGCGGCGATTACCCGACCATCGAGCGTTCGATCAAGCAGCGCCTGTACAGCCTGGACGAGGATGCCACCGTGATTACCGGGCACGGGGCGCAGACCCGTTTGGGCGATGAAATGCGCGAGAACCCATTCGTGCGGGCATGATTGGCAATTCTGCGTGGCGGATCTTGCTAAGCTGGAGCGGAACTTAACGTCCAATCCAGGTTCGAAAACTCGGATAAAGCTCTGTCTCAACACGAAAAAATAAAGGAATAAGCATGACTAAATGGCGCAATCTGGCATTCGCAGCAGCTGGCATTACCCTCCTGGCTGGCTGTACCACCAATCCCTATACAGGCGAGCGTGAAGCCGGTAAATCCGGGATCTACGGCGGTATTGGTGCGGTAACCGGCGCCGTGATCGGGGCGGCCACTTCGAGCAGCAAAGACCGGGGCAAAGGCGCATTGATCGGCGCGGCAGTTGGCGGCGCGGCAGGCGGTGGCTATGGCTACTACGTCGACACCCAGGAAGCCAAACTGCGCCAGACCCTGCAAGGCACGGGTGTGCAGGTGCAGCGCAATGGCGATGACCTGAAATTGATCATGCCGGGCAATATCACCTTCGCCAGCAACTCGGCGGATATTTCCAGCGGCTTCTACCCGACCCTCAATTCCCTGGTCACGGTATTCAAGGAGTTCGACAAGAACGGCATCGACATCGTCGGCCACACCGACAGCACCGGTTCGCTGGAGCTGAATCAGAACCTGTCGAATCGCCGCGCGCAAAGCGTTGCCTCCTACCTGTCCGCCAATGGCGTAGCGGCGGCGCGGATTTCCTCCTACGGTGCGGGGCCAAGCCAGCCTATCGCCAGCAACGACAGCGAAGCCGGCCGCGCGCAGAATCGCCGGGTCGAGATCAACCTGCGTCCGCTGCAGTAACCAGTCGCGGTATTAGAGAAGGCCTCCTGTACAGGAGGCCTTTTTTGTTGTTCGCGGAAGTTATGCAAATGGTGCACGCCGTCGCCCAGCGGTCGCCGTAAACGGGCGTTTTTTTATGGGTTCTCAGTATCGGGTGGTGGCCCGTAGTGCCGGTGCAGTTGAGTCAGTTCGGCGTCCTTGTCTTGCCACAACTGGTTGACCCATTGTTGAAAACCGAGGCGATAGGCTTCGTCCTGATCGTAGTTGCGACCGATGAACTGCGGCGGGATCGGCAATTCATTGAAGTTCACCACCACGTCGCTGATCTCGCCGCTGAGCAGTTGCCAGAAGCCCGGGTTGCCCTGCGGATAATGGATGGTGACGTTGACGATGCTGTGTAACTGTTCGCCCATGGCGTCGAGTACGAACGCAATGCCGCCGGCCTTGGGTTTGAGCAGGTAGCGAAATGGCGAGCCCTGCGCGGCGTGCTTGGCCGGGGTGAAGCGTGTGCCCTCGAGGAAGTTGAAGACCGACACCGGGTTGCACTTGTAGCGCTCGCACGCCTTGCGGGTGGTCGCCAGATCCTCGCCGCGTTTCTCCGGGTGCCTGGCCAGGTATTCCTTGCTGAAGCGCTTCATGAAGGGAAACTCCAGAGCCCACCAGCACAGGCCGATGACCGGCACCCAGATCAGCTCCTGCTTGAGGAAGAACTTGAGCAGCGGCATGCGCCGGTTGAGTTGATATTGCAGCACCAGTATGTCGACCCAGCTCTGGTGGTTGCTCGTCACCAGGTAGGTGTGCTGTTGGTCGAAGCGCTCGATCCCGGTGATGTGCCAGCGGGTCTGGGAAAGCAGATCCATCCAGAACTTATTGGTGGAAATCCACGCCTCGGCGATCGCGTGCATGAGGTCGCGCAACCAGCGCTGTAGCGCCGGGATTGGCAGCAGCAGTTTGAGCAGCGCGAGGAAAAACAACGGCCAGCACCAGAACAGGGTATTCAGGGCCAGCAGGCTTGCGCCGATCAGGCCGCGCAGGGCAGCGGGCAGAAAATGCAGCATGGGGGCCGATGCCTCCGCAAAGGGGGCGGCATGCCCCGGATCGTTCATGGCCCGGGGTGCTCCACCGCGGGTCGGTCGGCGCACAGGGTAGCGTCTGGGCACCGGACTGCAAGTGCTGGAGCTGACCGCTTGGTCATACAGGGACGGGGATGGGTGAAAAAGGCGTCATCCTCATGCCCGGATTGCATCCGGGCACGGGTGAACGGGCCGCTACCGCGGCAAGTTGGCCGCCTGGATCGCGGTCAGGGCGATGGTGTAGACGATGTCGTCGACCAGGGCGCCGCGCGAGAGGTCGTTGACCGGCTTGCGCAGGCCTTGCAGCATGGGGCCGACGCTGATGCAGTCGGCGTTGCGCTGCACCGCCTTGTAGGTGGTGTTGCCGGTGTTCAGGTCGGGGAATACGAACACCGTGGCGCGACCGGCCACCGGGCTGTTCGGCGCCTTCTGCCGACCGACGCTGTCGATCGCGGCGGCGTCGTATTGCAGGGGGCCGTCGAGCAGCAGGTCCGGCTTGATCAGCCTGGCCAGGCGCGTGGCCTCGCGGACTTTCTCGACTTCCTCGCCGGTGCCCGAGTCGCCGGTGGAGTAGCTGAGCATCGCCACCCGCGGCTCGATGCCGAAGGCAGTGGCCGAGGCGGCGCTCTGCACGGCGATCTCCGCCAGCTGCGCCGCACTCGGGTCCGGGTTGACCGCGCAATCGCCGTAGACCAGGACCTGATCCGGCAGCAGCATGAAGAACACCGAGGACACCAGGTTGTAGCCCGGCGCGGTCTTGATCAGCTGCAAGGCCGGGCGAATGGTGTTGGCGGTGGTGTGGATGGCGCCGGAGACCAGGCCGTCGACCTCGTCCAGGGCCAGCATCATGGTGCCGAGCACCACGTTGTCTTCCAGTTGCGCCAAGGCCATGGGCGCGTTGAGGCCCTTGCCCTTGCGCAGTTCGATCATGGGCTCGACGTAGCGCTCGCGGATCAGATCCGGGTCGAGGATTTCCAGCCCCGCCGGCAGCTCGATGCCCTGGGCCTGAGCCACGGCATGCACCTGTTCCGGTTTGGCCAGCAGCACGCAGCGGGCGATGCCGCGCGCCTGGCAGATGGCGGCCGCCTTGATCGTGCGCGGTTCGCTGCCTTCCGGCAGGACGATGCGCTTGTCCGCGGCCTTGGCCCGCTGGACCAATTGATAGCGAAATGCCGAGGGTGACAGGCGCAGTTCCCGCGGGGTGCCGCAGCGGGTGCGCAGCCAGTCGTGGTCGACATGGCTGGCGACGAAGTCGGCGACCTTCTGGGCGCGCTCCTTGTCATCCACCGGGATTTCCTTGTTCAAGCGGTTGAGGTCGGTGGCGGTGTCGTAGGAACCGGTGCGCACCGTCATCACCGGCAGGCCGCTTTGCAGGGCGCCACGACACAGTTCCATGATCCGCGGGTCGGGCACGAAGTCGCTGCACAGCAACAAGCCGGCCAGCGGCATGCCGTTCATGGCCGCCAGGCTGGCGGCGAGGATGATGTCGTCGCGATCGCCGGGGGTCACCACCAGGGTGCCGGGTTTGAGCAGTTGCACGGTGTTGGCCACGGCGCGGGCGCAGAGCATGATCCTGAGCATGCGCCGCTGTTCGTAGTCGCCGGCATTGAGCACGCGTGCGCCGAGCAGGTCGGCGATGTCGCGGGTGCGCGGGGCGTTCAGCTCGTCCTGCCAGGGAATGCAGCCGAGCAGGCGGAAGTCTTCGCTCTTGAGCAGTGGCGAGTGTTCCATCAGGCGCTCGCAGAAGGCCGCGACGCCATCTTCGCTGCGCACCTTGTTGATGATCACCCCGAGCACTTTCGGGTCTCGCGGACCGCCGAACAGCTGCGCCTGGATTTCCACCCGGTCGCACAGCTCGCCGAGGCTTTCCTGTTCCGGTGCCGAAACCAGGATCACCTCGGCATCCAGGCTCTTGGCCAAGTGGAAGTTGACCCGCGCCGCATAGCTGGCCTGGCGGGTCGGCACCATGCCTTCGACGATGACCACATCTTTGCCGGCGGCGGCCTGGTGGTACAGGCTGATGATTTCTTCGAGCAGCTCATCCAGTTGACCGTCGCCGAGCATGCGCTCGACATGCGCCAGGGCCAGCGGTTTCGGCGAGTGCAGGCCGTGGGTGCGGGCGATCAGTTCGCTGGAGCGTTCCGGGCCGTCGTCGCCCTGGTGGGGCTGGGCGATCGGCTTGAAGAAGCCGACCTTGAGGCCGGCGCGCTCCAGGCCGCCAACCAGGCCGAGGCTGATGGAGGTGAGGCCGACACCAAAACCGGTGGGCGAGATAAAGAAGGTGTGCATGAAATCTCCAATCGTGTCGGGCGAGCGCTTACCGGTAGGTGGGCGCTGAGCAGCAGGCTATGTTGGTCGTGGTCGGGGCGTGGCTGGCGGGGCGCCGGTTGGGCTTGTTCGCTGCGCTGTTCAATCCAATCTGCCCGGTCATGAGCATTCAGTTATCGAGCAGGGCCAGGGTGTCCAGGGCGATCTGCCGTTCTTCGTTGGTCGGCACCACCAGCACGCGCGGGTGGCCATAGGCCTGGATCGAGCCCGCAACGCCGCGGATGGTGCGGGCGTTGGCTTCCTTGTCCAGGGCCAGGTTGAACAGTTTGAGGTGGGCCACGGTCTTGCTGCGGATCAAGGGCGAGTTCTCGCCGATGCCGCCGGTGAAGATCAGTCCGTCCAGCTGCGGCAGGGCGCAGCTCATGGCCGCCAGGGATTTGGCCAGGCGGTAGCAGAACACCTCGATGGCCAGGGTGGCGCCAGCATGGCCCTGTTCGCGGGCCTGCTCAAGGCTGCGCATGTCGTTGGACAGCCCGGACAGGCCAAGCAGGCCGCTTTCCTGGTTCAGCAACTGGTCGATGCGCTCCAGGCTCCAGCCCAGGGTGCGCGCCAGGTGGCTGTGCAGGTTGGGGTCGACATCGCCGCTGCGGGTGCCCATCACCAGGCCTTCCAGCGGGGTCAGGCCCATGCTGGTGTCGCGGCTCTGGCCGTTGACGATGGCGCAGGTCGAGCAGCCGTTGCCCAGGTGCGCCACCAGCCAGCTGCTGTCGCCGGCCGCCAGCCCGGCCAGTTCGGCCGCGCGATGGCTGACGTAGCGGTGGCTGGTGCCGTGGAAGCCGTAACGGCGCACGCCATGCTCGCGGTAGAGACTGTCCGGCAGTGCATAGCGAAAGGCATGCTCGGGCAGGGTCTGGTGGAAGGCGGTATCGAACACCGCTACCTGGGTCAGGTTGGGGTACAGCTTGATCGCCGCCTCGATGCCCTGCAGATTGGCCGGATTGTGCAGCGGTGCCAGCGGGGCGGTGGCGCGAATGGCGCGCAAGGTGGCTTCATCCAGGCGGCTGGCCGCGGTGAAATGCTCGCCGCCATGCACCACGCGGTGGCCGATACCGTGCAGCTTGCCGCCGGATGCACCCTGTACCAGCGGCAATAATTGGGCGAGGGCGGCGCGGTGATCGCCATTGGGGATCATCAGGCTGTCCTTCTCGCCGCCGCGCTGCCAATGCAGCACCGCAGCGTGGCTGCCGAGGCGTTCGGCCAGGCCGCTGAGGGTGAATTGCGAGTGGGCTTCATTGACCAGGGCGAATTTGATCGACGAACTGCCGCAGTTGATTACCAGAATATTGCGTGCCTGCATTTACCGCTCCTTGTCTGTGCCGCTCGGGTTGGCTGCGTCGGGCGCGACAGCTGCCGTGCACCAGCCGCAGGCGAACGGTTGGCCCAGGCGTGCAGTGCGTTGTTGGGCGTCAAGCACCCAGGCGCGATTTTGCCAGGGCGGCTGATGGCGCAGGTGCTGAGTATGACCACAAGACAAGATTGCCAGCCAATGGCCGTCGGCGTCCTGACCAAAGTCAATCAGTCGCACCAGGGCCGCGTCCGGCCGTCCGTCAGGGCTGGGTTCGCTTTCGCACGCACCCTTGGTTAAACTTGTCCGTTCTTTATTTCTATGCAGAAGGTCTCGCCCCATGCTGATCGCCCCCAATAAGGCTGTCTCTATCGACTATACCCTGACCAACGATGCCGGTGAGGTGATCGATAGCTCCGCTGGCGGCGCGCCGCTGGTTTATCTGCAAGGCGCCGGCAACATCATCGCCGGTCTGGAAAAAGCCCTGCTCGGCAAGCAGGCCGGTGACGAGCTGGATGTGTCCGTCGAGCCGGAAGAGGCCTACGGCGAGTACAGCGCCGAGCTGGTCGCGACCCTCAATCGCACGATGTTCGAAGGCGTCGACGAACTGGAAGTCGGCATGCAGTTTCACGCTTCCGGCCCGGACGGCAGCATGCAGATCGTCACCATTCGTGACCTGGACGGCGATGACGTGATCGTCGACGGCAACCACCCCCTGGCTGGTCAGCGCCTGAATTTCAAAGTCAAAGTGGTCGAAGTGCGCGACGCCAGCGAGGAAGAAGTTGCTCATGGCCACGTGCATGGCGAAGGTGGTCACCACCACTGATCCATTGCCGCAATGTCGAGGGCGCAATACGACTTATGGTTGTAGCAACTGCGCCGCCGACTGCTAAGCTGAGTTGAACAATAAAGGCGCCTTCATAGAGGCGCCTTTTTTGTCTTTTGTAGATAATTCGAAGCGTTCCCAAGGAGCTAGTCATGAGTGCCTTTCACGACCTCAATCTGCGTGCGCTGGATGGTCAGGATCTGCCGCTGGCCCCATTCAAGGGGCAGGTTGTGCTGGTGGTCAACGTCGCCTCCAAGTGCGGCCTGACTCCGCAGTACGCCGGACTGGAAAAACTCCATCAGCAATACCGCGCGCAGGGTTTTACCGTGCTCGGCTTGCCGTGCAACCAGTTCGCCGGGCAGGAGCCCGACAGCGAAGAAGCCATTCGCGAGTTTTGCAGCCTCAACTACGGGGTGACCTTTCCCCTGGGCAGCAAGATCGAAGTCAATGGTCATGATCGTCATCCGCTGTACCGCCTGCTGGCCGGTGAGGGGGCGGAGTTTCCCGGCGACATCACCTGGAATTTCGAGAAATTCCTGGTCGGTCAGGACGGCCGGGTGCTGGCGCGCTTCTCACCGCGTACCGCGCCGGATGACCCCGCATTGATCCAGGCCATCGAAAAAGCCCTGAGCTGAAAACCCTCAAGTCCCGTAGCCCGGATGCATTCCGGGGGAATATCGTGCGCCGGATTGCATCCGGGCTACGGGCTGCCCCTTCTTCCTTCGTTGTAGGCGCTTATCACGTAAATCTATAGTGCTGGGCGGGGCGAGACGACCGGTCATATCCTTGCCGGTATGAACGCCAACCAACGACTCGACAAACGTGACCTGATCCTCGCCAAAGGCGCCGAGGTGATGACCCGTCGCGGTTATCACGGCGCCGGTGTACAGGAAATCGTGCAGGCCGCCGGCGTACCCAAGGGCTCCTTCTACCACTACTTCGCCAGCAAGGAAGAGTTTGCCCTGCAGGCCTTGCAGCAGGTCTATGGCCCGCGCTTGCAGCGCTATGCCCAGGCGCTGGAAAACCCGGCGCTGAGCCCGCGGGCGCGCATCGTCGGCTACTACGGCGAGCTGGTGGAGCACTTCGCCCGCCAGGAAAAACTCGAATACCACTGCTTTATCGGCAGCCTGAGTTTCGAAATGGCCGAGCTGTCGCCCACCCTGGGCGCCGAGGTCGACGCCATCTTGCAGCGCTCGGCGGACATTCTGCAGGCCTGCCTGCAACAGGCGCAGCGCGCCGGCGAATTGGCCGCCGACGAGGATTGCCGCAGCCTGGCGAGCTTCATCACCAGCGCCTGGCAGGGCGCCCTAACGCGCCTGAAAGTGGCGAACAACACCCGCGCCCTCGCAGACTTCATGCAGCGGTTGCAGCTGTTGTTGCGCACCTGATTTTTTAAAACTCCATTTAGTAGACGACCGGTCACCTGGCCGGCAGAGGAACGACGATGAACGACCCGGTAAAAGCCTTGTTTCAACCCTTCAGCCTGGGCGCGCTGGAGCTGCCGACCCGTGTGGTGATGGCGCCCATGACCCGTTCCTTCTCGCCGGGTGGGGTGCCCAACAGCAAGGTCATCGAGTACTACCGTCGCCGCGCCGCGGCTGGTGTCGGCCTGATCGTCAGCGAAGGCACCACCGTCGGCCACAAGGCCGCCAACGGTTACCCCAATGTGCCGCGCTTCTACGGCGAAGACGCCCTGGCCGGCTGGCAGAAAGTGGTCGAGGCGGTGCACGCCGAAGGCGGCAAGATCGTGCCGCAGCTGTGGCACGTGGGTAATGTGCGCAAGCTCGGCACCGAGCCGGACGCCAGCGTGCCGGGCTATGGCCCGAGCGAGAAGATCAAGGAAGGCAATGTCGTGGTCCACGGCATGACCCGGGACGACATCCAGGAAGTCATCGCCGCCTTCGCCCAGGCCGCCAAGGATGCCCAGCGCATCGGTATGGACGGCGTGGAAATCCACGGCGCCCATGGTTACCTGGTCGACCAGTTCTTCTGGGCCGGCAGCAACCAGCGCAGTGACGAATACGGCGGCGACCTGGCCCAGCGTTCGCGCTTCGCCATCGAGCTGATCCAGGCCGTACGCGCCGCGGTCGGCCCGGATTTCCCGATCATCTTGCGCTTCTCGCAGTGGAAGCAGCAGGACTACAGCGCCCGTCTGGTGGAAACTCCGCAAGCGCTGGAAGCCTTCCTCAAGCCGCTGTCTGACGCCGGCGTGGACATCTTCCATTGCTCGACCCGGCGTTTCTGGGAACCGGAATTCGAAGGCTCTGACCTTAACCTGGCCGGTTGGACGCGCAAGCTTACCGGCAAGCCGACCATCACCGTCGGCAGCGTCGGCCTCGATGGCGAGTTCCTGCAGTTCATGGTCAACACCGACAAGGTCGCCGAGCCGGCCAGCCTGGAAAACCTGCTGGAGCGCCTGAACAACCAGGAATTCGACCTGGTGGCCGTGGGCCGCGCACTGCTGGTCGACCCGGATTGGGCACTCAAGGTGCGCGAAGGCCGCGAGCAGGACATTCTGCCGTTCAGCCGCGAGGCCCTGACCACGCTGGTCTGATTCCCCTTTTAAGTGTGCGCTGCAAAACGGCGCAACACTCCCTCGGCCCCGGCACATCGGGGCTTTTTTTCGCCTTGCAGAAACACCATGGTCGGCGGCTCGTGCATCGGCGCTACGGTTTTTATGGAGAGGGGGCGTAGGAGCGGGCCATGCCCGCGATGCTTTGGCAGGCTTGGCCTATCGCGGCCATGGAACTGGGCGTCCCCGCCGCTCCTGCGTCTGCTAAGCCGATCAGGCCGTCGGGAGAAACAGCATCTGCGGTGGTTCGTGCATCAGAAAATCCCGGTGCGAGATGTTCCAGGCGTAGGCCCCGGCCAGCGGAAACACCAGCAGATCGCCGACCGCCAATGCCGTCACCGGCTGCTGGCTGGCCAGCACGTCCTTGGGCGTGCACAGCTGGCCGACCAGGGTCACCGGCTGATCGGTGATTTCCGCCGGCTGCCCGCCGCGCACCACCACGAAGGGATGGTCGTGGCCCTGGGCTGCTGGGGTGCGGAAGTGATGGGTGCCGCCACGGCCGATGGCGAAGTACTGGCCGTGGTTGCGTTTGATATCCAGCACCTGCATCAGGTAATAGCCGCAGGCCGCGCTGATGAAGCGGCCGATCTCGAAGCGGATGCGCACCGCGGCCATGTCCTCCTCGTCGATCAGCTGGCGCAAGCCCTGGCAGAACAGCGGCCAATCGAACGAGCGCTGGGCATCCTGATAATTGATGCCCATGCCGCCACCGACGTTGAGCAGCGACAACGGCAACCGATGCTCCGCGCACAGCGCGCGAAAGCTGCGCATGTAGCTGCGGATCAATTGCAGGTGGGCGGCGACGTCCAGTTGATGGGACAGCAGGTGGAAATGCAGACCCTGCAACTCCAGCCAGGGCTCGTCGCGCAGCAGCGCCAGGGCTTCGCGCAGTGCCGCCTCGTCGAGGCCGAAGGGCGTGGGTTTGCCGCCCATCACCAGGCGGCTGTCCGGCGCTTCGGCGAGCTTCAGGTTCAGTCGCAGCAGCACCGGCGCACGCTGGCCCCGGGCGGCGGCGATGCGCGCCAGGCGGCGCAGTTCGTTGAGGCTTTCGACGTGGAAGGCATCGACGTTGCAGTCCATGGCGGCCGCCAGTTCGCTGTCGAGCTTGCCGGGCCCGCCGAAGATCAGCGGCTGCTCTGGGCAGTGCTGATAGAGCCAGCGCAGCTCGCCGCCGGAGGCCGCTTCGAAGCCATCCACCAATGGCGCCAGGGTGTGCAGGATCGGCGCCTCGGGGTTGGCCTTGGCGGCATAGAACAGCTCGCAGTTGGCCGGCAGCAGGGCGCGCATGGCGCGGACATGCTTGGCGAGCGCGTCGAGGTCATAGAGATAGGCGCACAGCGGCTCCTGCTGCTCTTGCTCCTGCTGCTGGGCGCGCAAGCGGGCGATGGCCTGCTCGATCCGTGGCGGCAGGCTCATGGTTGTTGCCCCAGGCGCGCGGCCGTCAGCGGGTTGGGCAGGGCGGTGTAACCGGCCTCGCGGTCGGCGCGCAGCAACAGGCGGGTCATGAAGTTTTCCTTGCTCGGCAGCGGCGCCCCGGCGCACAGCTCGCGCAGGGCGTGCGGGTCGCCGAGCTGCCGGCAGTGGCGTTCCAGCAGCTCGGCGATCTGCCGCCACAGGCGCTTTTCCAGGTCGGCGTCGGTACCCGCCAGGTGGAAGATCGCCTCGCCCAGGTTGTTCACCAGGGCGCAGTAGGCCACGCGCTTCCAGGCCTTGTCGGCGTCGTAATACAGCGAGGCGCGGGTGCGTTCGCCGAGGTGGCCGAGTTGCTCGGGCGTCCAGTGGCCGGGCACCAACTTGGTGCCTTCGAGGTCGCGAATCCATACACGGCAGGGCAGGCCGTCGGCGTCGAAACCGAGCAGGGTGTTCTGCAGGTGCGGTTCCAGCACCACGCCGCGGCGGAACAGGCAATGCAGTACGCCGCCGAGCAATTGTTCGGCATAGCCGTCGAGCCAGCGCAGGGCGGCTTCGGCGTAGTCGACACCGAGCCGCGCAGCACAGCGTTGCACCTGGGCCTGGCAGACGCTGTGGCCGTCCAGGGTCCAGGTGAACAGGGCCATGGCCACCTGCGGCTGGTAGCGTTGGCGGCTGGCCGCGTCGAGGTTCTGGCGGTAGAGGATGCCGAAGCATTCGGTGACTTCACGGGCCTGCTCCAGGTTGCCGAGGGCGCTCAGGTCGAGGGTGCTGGCGGCCGGTTCCGGCATCAGTTCGAAGCCCGGCTGCAGCTCGGCCAATTCGTCCATCAGCGGCTGCAGCAATTGAGTCAGGGCGACCGCGCTGTCGAGCTCGTACCAGGCATTCTTGCGCACGCAGTTGGTCAACCGCACATGCACCGAGAACTTGAGGAAGTAGGCCAGGTCGGGGTGATAGAGGGTGCGCACCGAGGAGGTCGGGTACAGCGCCAGGCCCTGTTGTCCCAGGTGCTCGAGCAGGCCGAGCTGCTGAGCGCGGCGCACCAGCGGGTCGGCCAATACACGTTCGACTTCCCAGGGGTGGCAGGGGTAGAGGTCGTCGCGCCCGCACAGCTGCTGTAGGGTCGCGCGCGGGTCCTGGCCCTGATGGCGGATCAGCGCCGGATCGACGCGGAACCAATGCAGGGCGAATTGCGCGCCGACTTCCGGCGAGCAGGCCAGCAGGTCGGCGTGGGACACGCCTTCGCGGCTTTTCGGCGTCGGGTGCAGGGCATGCCCCCAGATCTGGTGCTGCTCCGAGGCCAGCAGGCTGTCGCTAGGCTCCTGGTTGGCCGCGCCGGCATGGCGCAGAAAGGTCCGGGTGATTTGCAGGCTGTTGTCGATCTGTTGCAGCAGTTCGCCATGACGCTCCGGGCCGTTCAGCGGCGCGAGCAACAGGCGCGCCAGATCGCCGGCGTTGAGCGGATGCCAGCCCTGGCCGTTGCGTTTCAGATAGGGCGCACTGACGAAGCGGCAGCGGCCGAGCACGCTGGTGCGCTCGCTGCGCAGCACCAGCCGCTCGCCTTGTGGCAGGCGGATACTGACGCAGCGCCCGGCGAGCTGGCGCAGGCTCATCGGCAAATCCTGCGCCTGGCAATCGAGGTCCGCTTCGCCGCGTGGCAGGGCGTATTCGCGCAGGTAACAGTTGAGCAGGCTTTCGATGGCGTGGCGCTGGGCGTCGCCGTCGAGGGCGTGTTCATGTGAGGACAGGCTGTTCAGGGCAAAATTCATGCTGGAAGCTCCCGTGGAAAGAGGACTAACGGACGCGCCAACAACAGTGCCGCGCAAGCGGCCACACAGGCGACGAGGAAGGGTGAAGCGCTACCGTAGTGCTGGCTGGCCAGGCCCGCCGCGAGGCCGGCGACGCTGCCGGCCCATTTGCCGCTGGCATCGAACCAGCCGAACAGGCGCCCGGCTGCGCCCTGGCGGCGGCGTTGGCTGAGGCAGCGGTGCAAGCCGACGAAGCCGAGCAACATGCCGGCGCCGCTGAGCAGGCGCAGGGCGAAGAGCAACTCCGCCTGGCTGCTGAAGAATTGCAGGGCGTTGCCCAGGGCCAGTAGCAGCAGGCCGGCGAGCAAGGTGTTGCTGGTCTGTCGCTGGACCCAGGGCAAGGCCAACAGATAGACCAGATGCGGCAGGCTGTAGAGCAGGCCGATCAGCGCGTCGTTAGCCAGTCCCAGGCCTTCGCCGTAGGGGATGAAGTAGGGCAGGGTCACCACCATGGCGAAGCTGAACAGGAACTGCACCCCGAGCAGGCGCAGCAAATCCGCCGGCAGCTCGGCGAGCCTGCCCGTCGCCTCGGCGGTGCTCGGTTTGGGCTGCGGCGTATCGACCGGCAACGGCACAATCAGCAGCAACGCCAGCAACGGCAGCCAGGCCAGGTAGCGATACAGTTCCAGGCCCATGCCCTGGGCCGTGAGCAGGCCGAGCAGGATCGGCCCGCTGATCAAGGCCAGGCGCGCCGAGTACTGGGTCCAGTTCAGCGCGCGCGACAGCTCGCCCTCGGTCAATTGGGTCGCCAGGTAGGCATTGGAGGCCGCCATGGCGCCGCCGAAGCTGCCCTGGATGATCAGCGCCAGGACGAACAGTTCCAGGTTGGGGCTGAAGCCGGCCAGCAGAAAGCCGCCGAACAGTCCGGCATGGGCGCGCAGCAGCGACAGGCGACAGCCGTGCTTATCGGCGAAATGCCCCCACAGCGGCGCCGCCAGCGCGGTGCACAGGGTCGGCAGGACGAACAGCACGCCAATGCTCCAGAGCGGCGCATCCGGCGCCAGATCGGCGAGGATGCGCGGCATGAACAGCGGAATCCCCAGCGCGGTGAACGCCGAGAGGTAGTGGCCGAGCAGGACGCTGGCGATCAGTCGACGCTGCATGGAACCTCCAGCAGGAAGTTCGCCGCGCTGTAGCCATAGAACTTGTTGATGTCCGCAGCGCCCCCCCCTTCTTTATTCAAGCGATCTTTGCTGAACAGGCTGCCGGCGCTGAGCAGGTATTTCACCGGCAGGAGCGGGCTGTCGAGCAGAAAGCGCCGCGCCTCGGCAGTGGGCAAGCCTTCGCGCTGGAGCTGGTCGAGGCAGCTGTCGAGCTGTTCGCGCAGGTTGGCGTAGAGCTGCGCGCGTGGCGCCAGGCCGGCGCTGGCGATGGCCTCCAGCGGCGCGACCAGGTTGAGTTGCAGGGTGATGGTGCAGAACATTTCCGCCAGGGCCTGGAAACCGTCGACGCGGATGCGCTCGTCACGCAGCGCCGCGGGCCATTGCGCCAGGTCTGGGCAGGCGGCGGCGAAGCGCTCGGGCCACAGGCGCGCCGAGTCGTTGTCCTTCATCAGCAGGCGCAGCGGTTGGTCCGCCTCGAAAATCAGCACGGCGTTCTGTTGATTGGCCTCCAGGGCGATGCCGTAGCCCAGCCACAGGCGCAGATGCACCTGCAACAGCAGCTCTAGGTAGTCGTCCAGCCAGCCGTGCAAGTCGCCGCCGTAGAAGCGCTCGACCAGTTGCTGGATAAACAGCCGGCCATCCGCCAGCGGGCTTGCCAGGGCGGCCACCGGCACCAGGGTGGCGGCGCTCAGCTCGCCGGGGTAGCGGCGCACGATATAGGCCAGGTGGCGTTGTTCGGCGGCATGCCCGCCATGCTGCTCGTCCACGTGCAGGTAGCGCCGGCCCAGCTCGGGGTCGCGGGCGGCCAGGGTTTGCAGACAGGTCTGGAACCAGTGGCCGTCATACAGGGTGCTGGGTTTGATCAGGCGCAGGTTGCGCGCGCCGAGGGTGCGCACCAGCAGCGGCAACTTGATATGCAGGTCGGGCTGTTGCACCAGCGCCACCGTGCGCACCGACAAGGTCGGCTCAACCTCCAGCGCCGTCAGCGGCGCCTTGATCGCGCCCTCGGGCAGGCCGTGGCTGTCCAGTTCGGCCCAGGTCAGCGGATGCACCGGCAGCAATGCATGGCTGCTCGCCAGGCTGTCGGCCAGCCCCAGCTCGTTGAAACTCGGCCAATCTGCCGGCGGCGCGCTGCTCAGGCTCAGCGCGCTGTGCGGCAGGGCCAGCCAGTTGAGACGAAAGCGCGGGGCGAATTCCGGGGCGTAGGCCTTGAGCGCGGCCGCGTCGAAACCGCTCTTGGCCCGCGCGGTGGGATAGAAGGGGTGGTCGAGGTAGCTGGCCAGACGGTCGATGCCGAGCAGCCGCTGGCCCCAGTCGGCCTGCTCGAGCACTCGAGCGAGGCGCGGTGCGTGCTGTCGATAGGCGGCGCGACAGAGCTTGCGCTGCGCCACCGCACAGTCGGCCTCCTCTCGGTAATCGGCGAACAGCACCAGGCTGGCGCCATCGAGGCCAGTGCCGAGGTGCTCCAGCCAGCGCGGATAGCCTTGCTCCACGCACACCCGCTCGCCGCGCCGGAATAGCCAGCTATCGCCGAGTGCGCTGAGCGGCTGCAACGCGCCGCCCCGGCGCACCGGCAGCCAGAGCTCGCCGTCGAGCAGATGGCCGATGCACAGCCACAGCGCCGCCGGCGCCTGCGGCCAATGCGTGGCGAGTTCGGCCGGCAATGCGTGCGCCTGGCCCTGGCTGACCAGGCCGCGGATATCCTCGCGCAGGCAGCAGTCGATGATGCGTTGGCCGATGACCGCCTGATCGGCGTCGCGCTGCGGCCCGTTCATACCAGTTCCCAGTGCAGGTCGGCGATGGTCGCGGCGAAGCGCGCGTCCAGGCTGGCGGCATCCGGGGCGATCAGCCGCAGCACGCCGAGGTAATCCTTGTTCGAGTGGCTCAGGCGCACTTGGTCGCCGACCTGGCGCAGGGCGCGGTAGTCGCTCCAGTGACCGTCCTGTTGCTCGGCGACACTGGCGGCGGCCCTTTGCACGCGGCCCGATTTTTCGGCGACCAGGTAGTGCACCAGGGCCGCAGAGTCGCTGCCTTGCAGCGCTTGCAGTGGCTCGCCCAGATGCACGGCGAGGATGCGTTCGAACCAGCCCTGCGGCAGCAGGCGCTCGAGGAGGAATTCACGGCCGTCGCCGATGCTGCGGTAGTTGATCTCGACCAGCACCGGGCCGCTGGCGGTGAGGATGAATTCGCTGTGGCAAACGCCGAAGTTGATGCCGAACGCGGCCACCTGGGCCAGCGCCGCGCCGCGTTGCGCGCTGCTGATCGGGCCGTTCCAGCGCGCCGCCAGCTCGACGAAGTGCGGCGCCGGCGACAGGCTGACATCGAAGCCGCCGATGGCTTGCAGCGTATGGCCGTCGCCGAGGGTCTCCAGGGTGAACAGCGGGCCTTCGAGGTAGGCTTCGAGCAGCAGACTGCGGTTGCCGTGCTGCTGCCAGAACTGCGCGCAATAGTCGGCCAGCTCGGCGGCGTTATGACACAGGCGCACGTCCAGGCTGGCGACGCCTTCGCGCGGCTTGGCCACCAGCGGGTAGGGCGCGTCGCCCGGCGGTTCGGCGCCTGGCGTCAGGACCTGGAACCAGAGGCTGGGCAGGCCCAGGCGTTGCAGGCGTTCGCGCATCGCCGCCTTGTTCTTCGCCGCGTAGCACAGCCGCCAATCCTTGCCGGGGCAGCCGAACAGTTCGGCGACCAGCGCGGTGCTGGTCTGCAGGTGATCGCTGTTGGAAAACACCGCCGCCGGGCGCAGGTCATGGGCGTTGAGCAGCTCGACCACCGCCAGCGGGTTGAACACGTCGCACTCGAGAATCTGCAGACCCTCGGCCGGATAGTCGGCGGCGGCGAGTTGCCGGCGATGCTCCTGGGCCTGGTCGGTGATCAGTACCAACGGCTGGCCACGCTTGCTCGCGGCGGGCAAAAAACCCTCGGTGACGGCGAGGTGGACGATGTGACTGAGGATGACGATGGGCCGTTGTTGTGCAGTCCTGCTGTGCATGGCGTGTCTCCTTGGGGCAGCCGCCTCCCGTCCGAGTCGTCGATGACGACCGGGTGCGGGTGGCGGGGGTTGGGGTAATGGCCCCCAGAACAAGGGGCCGAGGTGTGAATGGATGGATCAGAAGGTGTAGTTGACCCCCAGAGTCAGGGTGCGGCCGGGTGCCGGTTGGCGGCCCCAGGGGCTGGTGTCGATGCCGCGGAAGTAGTACTGGCGGTCGAACAGGTTGCTGACCCCGGCGGAGGCGGTCAGCAGGCTGCCGTCGTCGAGCTTGAACTCGCGCTCGATGGCGGTGTTCCACAGCCAGTAGGCAGGCAGCTCGCCGACGGTCGCGGCAGCATCTTCGGCGTGGCTATTGGCCGCGTCGGTGTAGGCGCTGCTGACGTAGAGGCCGTCGAGGGTGTAACTCCAGGCTTCGGCGAAGCGGTAGCGGCCATCGACGGTCAACTGATGTGCGGAGGCGAAAGGCACTTCGTTGCCCTTGAAGGTGCCGCTGCGCTGTTCGCTGTCGAGGTAGGCATAGCCGGCGTGCAGGTCGAGGGTCGGCAGTGCGGCCGGGGTCCAGAACACCTCGGTTTCGATGCCCTGGTGGCGGGTGCTGCCGAGGTTCTCGAAGCGGTCGTTGCTGCGGTTGTATTCGATCTGGTCGTCGAAATCGATGCGGTACAGGCCGAGGTCGACCCGCAGCCCGGCCCAGGGCGTATAGCGCACGCCGCTCTCGTAGTTCCAGGCCAGCTCGGCGGCGACGTCGCCGTCCTTGACGATCGAGGTGATCTGCGGCACGCGCAGCGAGCGCTGGGCGTTGGCGTAGACGAACCACTCGTCGGTGAGCTGGTAGCCGGCGCTCAGGCCGGGCAGCCATTCCTCGGCGACCGTTTGCTGCTCGGCCCCGCTGACGCCGTCGGCGTACTCCATGCGTGCGTGTTCGTAACGCACGCCGGGGGTCAGGGTCAGGCGCTCGTCCAGCAGCTTGATCTCGTTGCTCAGGTAGACGGCCTTGGCCTCGTCGTCGAAGGTCCAGTCGCGGTTCACGCTGACGACACCGGTGGCCAGGTTCTGCCGGTCGACCTTGAAGTCGACGTCTTCCTTGACCAGGCGGGCGCCGAGCAGCCAGGTCTGGCTGACGCTATCGCCGTCGATGCTCAGGCTCAGGCGCGGCTCGCTGCCCCAGACGCGGAAGTCGCGCGGCGCGTCCTGAAAGGTGGTCGGGGTGGCGTCCGGGGTGAAGGGCAGGCCGACCAGGAAGTTGCGGTAGCTGTGGTGGGCGAAATTGGTCCAGCTGAACTCCACCGCATCGAAGGGGCCGATGGCGCCGAGGTACTGGCTGTAGGTGCCCCAGACGCGGTCGGTATCGCCCTCGAAACGGTCGAGCTCGCGCGTCGATTGGCGCGGGTCGTCCTTGTAATCGGCGACGCTGAGGGCGCCGGCCAGGTCCAGGTCGGCTTTGTAGCGCTGCACGCCAAAACTCAGGCTGCGGGTGTCGTCGATGTCCCACTGGCCGCGCAGGCGGTAGTTCTGCACTTCGCTGTCGGAATGCTCGCGGCCATACTCGCCGGTGATGGTGTTGAGGTCCAGTTGCAGGCCGAAGTTGTCGGTCAGGTAGCCGCCGGTACCGATGTAGCTGTCCCACAGGCTGCGCCCGGCGGGAGCGAAGGTGGCCTTTTCCTGCAGGGTGGTCTGCCATTGGCGAGGGATCGGCTTGCTGATCAGGTTGATCACCCCGCCGACGTTGTTCGGCCCGTACTGCACCGCCGCGCCGCCACGCACGATATCGATGCGCTCGACGGTCGCCAGGGTCTGCGGGAACAGCGAGAGGCTGGTCTGGCCGTAAGGCGCCAGCGCCAGCGGGATGCCGTCGGAGAGCACCTGGGCGCGGCCGCTGCGGCTCTCGTAGAGGCCGCGCACGGAAATCTGCGGCAGGGCGCCGGTGCCGGTCTCGTCGAACACCTTGATCCCGGGGACGCGCTGCAAGGCGTCGTCGAGGCCGCGCACGCTGGCCTTGCTCAGTTCTTCGCTGTCGACCACGCTGCGGCTGCCGGCATAGCTGCGCACTTCTTTGTCGCTGGCGCTACCCAGTACATCGCCCTTGATCACCATGGGGGCCAGGGTCGCCTGGTCCTCCTGCTCTGCGGCGAGCGCGGAATGGGCGATGGCCAGCGACAATAGGCTCAGTGGCAGAGAAAACAAACGGGCATTGTTATTCATAGAGGACTTCATCAGGGGTTAGGGGTGGGTTTTCAGGTCATGCAGACGCGCCTTCAGGGCGTTGTGCAGCAGGCCGCGGTCTTCGCCGGCGAGAAAGCTGCGTACGCCCTGGGCGCGCCAGTACTGCTGTTGTTCGAGCGTGCGCGGGTTGGCGCAGAAGGGGATGCGGGCGGCGTTGCAGGCGGCGGCCATGGCTTGCAGGGCTTGCCAGACGTCGGGGTGTAGCGGGTCGGGGCCGAGTTGCAGGTCGAGGGCCAGATCCAGGGCACCTTCGAGCAGCATGCCGACCCCCGGCAGGGCGAGGATTTCCGGCAGCGCCTTGATCCCGGCGGCGCTTTCGATCATCGGCACGATGAACGCCTGGCGGTTGGCCAGTTCGATGTACTGGCCCAGCGCCAAGGTGCCAAAACCGGTGCTGCGCCCGCCGGTGATGCCACGCCGGCCAAGCGGCGGGAACTGCGCGGCGGCTATGGCGCGGGCGACCTCGGTGGCGCTTTCGACCCGCGGCAGCACTATGGCCTCGGCGCCGGCGTCGAGCAGCCGGCCGATCAGCTTCTCGTCGACCTCCGGCACGCGCACCCAGGGCGAGACGCCGGCCGATTCGCAGGCGCGCAGGCAATGCATCAGCTCATCGCCGCCACGCAGCAGGTGCTCCAGATCCAGGATCACGAAGTGATAACCGGCGTAGCCGATCATTTCGCAGAGCAGCGGCGAGGGTACGGAGTTGAGCAGGCCGTAGACCTCTTCGCCGCGATCCAGGCGGGTGAAGATGGGGGAGGGACGCAGCATGGAGGTTCCGTGATATGACTGATTATCAAATGATAATATTTATCGTTTGATTGTGTAAACGTTTTTTATTCACGTCTTGCCCGATGGGCAGGTCGGGGGTCGAGGGAGCAGTTCCCTCCCACAAGAGCACCGCCGCAGCGTAGGAGTGGCCCATGGCCGCGAAGGGCCGCAAGCCCATCAACTATTCGCGGACAAGTGCCCAGGGGGCGCGAGAGATTGGCGGATCCGGGTGGCCTAGGCGCCCGTTGCTGGGGCCCTGATTCCATCGAGCGCTGGCGCCAGGGCGCTGCGCAGATGCTGCTCGAACAGTTCGATGATCGCCGGCCAGCCCTGTCGCGCGGCGTGCTGGCGGGCATTCAGGCGTACCCGCCGGAGGTTTTCTGGCTCATCCAGCAGCCAGGTGGCCGCCTCGATAAAACCCGCTTCGTCCTGTGCCACGGCCAGGGCGCCGTTGTGGCCGTGACGAATATGCTGCGCCGCCGCGGCCTGGTCGAAGGCCACCACGCCGAGGCCCGAGGCCATCGCCTCGAGCAGCACATTGCCGAAGGTCTCCGCGAGGCTGGGAAACAGGAACAGGTCGCCCGAGGCGTAGTGCGCGGCCAGCGCCTCGCCGCGCTGCAGGCCGCAAAACCGGGCGTCCGGCAGTTGCTGCTGGAGGCTGGCGCGTTGCGGGCCGTCGCCGACCAGGATCAGCTTGAGCCGGTGTTGCGGATAACGGGCTTGCAGGGCGCGAAAGCTCCTGGCCAGCAGGCCGAGGTTCTTCTCCGCCGCCAGGCGGCCGACATGCAGCACGGCAATCTCGTTCTCTGCCAGGCCCCAGGCGCTGCGCAGCGCGGGCGAGCGTTTGCCGGGGTGGAACAGCCGGCTATCGACCCCGCGGGCGAGCAGTTCCAGGCGTTCGAAACCGCGGCGTTGCAGTTCGATCTGCTGGCTGGCACTGGGCACCAGGGTCATGTGCGAACGGTTGTGGAACCAGCGCAGGTAGTTGGTCAGCACGCGGGTCAGCAGGGCGATACCGTAATGCCCGGCGTATTGCTGGAAATTGGTGTGAAAGCCGCTGATCACCGGGATCTGTAAGCGCCGCGCGGCGCGCAGGGCGGACAGTCCGAGTGGGCCTTCGGTGGCGATATAGAGGACGTCCGGGCGCTGCCGGGTCCAGTGGCGCAGCAACTTGTGCAGGGACGATTGGCCCCACTGCAAGCCGGGGTAGCCGGGCAGCGGCCAGCCGCGGGTCAGCAGCAGTTGCTCGTCGCTTTTGCGCCCGTCATCGCTACCCTGCCGTGGGCGCACCAGTTGCAGGCGATGGCCGCGCGCGCGCAGGCCATCGACCAGGTGGCCGAGGGTGTTGGCCACGCCGTTGATTTCCGGGCCGAAGGTTTCCGTGATCAGTGCGATAGCGAGCGGTGCTGTATTCATGACGGCAGTGTCGGCCGCCGCCATGTAGCGGATGTGACATTAACGTGGCGTTATCGTGACCGCTCGATCGCCACCTTCGCGCACCCAGAACAGCGTGGCGCCGGCCACCGCCGCCGGCATCATCAGAATGTTGACCCCCGGAATCAACAGCACCGCGTAGGTGATACCGCCGAAACCCAGGGACTGCCAGCGCTTCTCGCGCAGCCAGGCGAGCATGTCCTGCCAGCTCATCTTGTTGTTGTCCGCCGGGTAGTCGATGTACTGGATGGCCATCATCCACACGCCGAACAGCAGCCACAGCGGCGCGGCGACCAGGTTGACCACCGGGATGAAGCTGAGGATCAGCAGGCCGATGGCGCGCGGCAGGAAGTACCCCAGCTTGCGCGCCTCGCGACCCAGGGTGCGTGGCACCATGGCCAGCAGTTCGGCCCAGCTGAAAGGCGGCAAGGTGTCTTCGCCGCGCACCACCACCTCGACCTTCTCGGCGAGGAAGCCGTTGAACGGCGCGGCGATGATGTTGGCCAGCATTGTGAAGGTGAAGAACACCATCAGCAGCACCAGCACCACGAACAGCGGCCAGAGGATGTATTCGAGAAAGCTCAGCCAGCTGGGCAGGCTCGGCATGAAGGCATCGACCCAGCCGCTGAACTGCTGCACGGCAAAGCCGACCAGGGCGACGAAGAGGATCAGGTTGATCGTCAATGGCAGCAGTACGAACAGCCGCAACCCCGGGCTCAGTACCAGGTTCAGGCCTTCGCGCAGGTATTGCGGTCCGGATAGCACAGGAGCAGGCATGGGGTTCTCCGCGAGGTGAAAGTCGCGCCGACCTTACCGACTTTGCGCGGCAGGGGAAAGTCCGCCGCTGCCGGCCGAGGCGTCATAGGGATTCGCTATGCATGGAATTGGCAAAGGGTATTTCCGCGATGGCCAGCACCTGCGTAGGCTGCGCAGCAGTTCAACGATTGATCAAATTTTGGGGCCGGCCGCCCACGGCACTGTTGAAGTGCTTGGCTAGCCCCTTTTTTATTCGCCCGGCACAGTGCCCGGCAGGAGTCTCATATGTCTGCAATACGCCATGCCCGCGTGATCATCCTCGGTTCCGGCCCTGCCGGTTACAGCGCCGCGGTCTATGCCGCGCGCGCCAACCTCAAGCCGCTGCTGATCACCGGCATGCAGGCCGGCGGCCAGTTGACCACCACCACCGAAGTCGACAACTGGCCGGGCGACGTGCATGGCCTGACCGGCCCGGCGCTGATGCAGCGCATGCACGAGCACGCCGAGCGCTTCGAGACCGAGATCGTCTTCGATCACATCAACGCGGTGGACCTGGCCGGCAAGCCGTTCACCCTGGTCGGCGACAGCGCCACCTACAGCTGCGATGCGCTGATCATTGCCACCGGCGCCAGCGCCCGCTACCTCGGTCTGCCGAGCGAGGAGGCGTTCATGGGCAAGGGCGTTTCGGCCTGCGCCACCTGCGACGGCTTCTTCTACCGCAACCGCGAGGTGGCGGTGGTCGGCGGCGGCAACACCGCGGTGGAGGAGGCGCTGTACCTGGCCAATATCGCCAGCAAGGTGACTCTGGTGCACCGCCGCGAGACCTTCCGCGCCGAGAAGATCCTGCAGGACAAGCTGCAGGCGCGGGTCGCCGAAGGCAAGATCGTGCTCAAGCTCAACGCCGAGGTCGACGAAGTGCTGGGCGACGCCATGGGCGTCACCGGTGTGCGCCTGAAGAACCACGACGGCAGCAGCGACGAGCTGAAGGTCGATGGCCTGTTCGTCGCCATCGGCCACACGCCCAACACCGCGCTGTTCGACGGCCAGTTGGCCTTGAAGGACGGCTACCTGGTGGTCAACGGCGGCCGCGACGGCAATGCCACCGCCACCAGTGTGGCGGGCGTGTTCGCCGCCGGTGACGTGGCCGATCACGTCTACCGTCAGGCGATCACCTCGGCCGGCGCCGGCTGCATGGCGGCTCTGGATGTGGAGCGTTTCCTCGACGGTCAGTAATACCCTGGGCGGTGATGATGGTGCCCGCGCGGCGCGCGGGTACGATCGGATGATTGTACTGGCTGCGGGTAGGGCGGCTTCGGAGCGCAGCGACAACCCGCCGGCTTTGTGCCGCGTCGATTAACCATTGGTGCACTGCCGGCGGCGAGTGACTGCCTACGGATCACCGATTGTTCGAGGTGATTGGCCGGAGCTGCGGGCGTTTGGAGGTGGCCGCAGTAGGCTCTCAGGCCTTGCGCTTGAGCGGCTGTTGCTCGAAGCGCACGCCGGCGAGGCCGGTGGCCATCAGTGCGCGGATGTTGCCGTGGTCGTTGCCGTCCGGGTTGGCCAGCACGCTGCGATAGTGTTCGCCGAAGCAGCGCAGGGTTTCTTCCAGGCTCAGGCCTTCGAGCAGAGCCAGGCCGAGGGTCTTGCAGGAGCCTTCATTCTGTCCGGCAGGATTTTCCACCGTGCCATTGCTGAAGGCGCTCGGCCGATAGTCATAGTGTTCGGCGATAAAGGCCAGGGTCTCGCTAAAGGCAAATTCGTCGCTGTGCAGGTGGGCGCGGAAGTCGTTCAGGGCGCTCATGCCTTGTGGCCTGTGTCGCCGGTCTTGTTGAACGCGGCCTGCTGTTCGGCGCTGGCCTCTTTCTGGTATTTGCTTTTCCACTCGCTGTACGGCATGCCGTAGATTTCTTCGCGCGCCTGGTCCGGGGTAACCGCAATGCCGATGTCATCGGCCGCGGCCTTGTACCATTTGGACAGGCAATTACGGCAGAAGCCGGTGAGGTTCATCATGTCGATGTTCTGCACATCGGGGCGGCTGCGCAGGTGTTGCAGCAGGCTGCGGAAGGCGGCGGCTTCGAGTTCCAGGCGTTCTTGATCGGTCATGGTGATGTTCTCAGGGGCGGACAGGGCCTCTGTCGGACGCGGCGGGCGACTCCGACAGACTGGCAGGCTACGGTGGCGAGGATGATAAAAGCCCCGCCGGCTTGCGGCAATGCTTGGCTGGCTCGTTGGTCGAGCCTTTGCCGGGTTGGCCGGTGTTCAGCGGTGCCCGGCCAGGGTGATCGAGACCGACTCGGCAAAGCGCAGGGCGTGGGGTTTGTCCACTTCCACTTCGGCATAGCGCACGGCCGCCTGCTGCATCACCAGGTCGAGGATTTCCTGGGTCAGGCGTTCGAGCAGGGCGAAGCGATTGCCTTCGACATGCTGGATGATCGCCTTGGTGATGGTGCGATAGTTCAGCGCGTGATCGATGTCGTTGTCGCGCACCGCATCGTTGGCCGGGTAGAGGATGGTCAGGTTGATCAGCACATCCTGCTTGTTGTTGATTTCCTCTTCCTTGATTCCGATGTAGGTGCGCAGGCGCAGATCCTTGACCCGAATTCGCGCCATTCCAGGCTCCAGTCGTGGCATAGCTAGTTGCTCCGTCCAATCAGTTGCAGGAACTCATGGCGGGTATTGTATGACTCGCGGAAGGCGCCGAGCATCACCGAGGTGGTCATGACCGAGTTCTGCTTCTCGACGCCACGCATCATCATGCACATGTGCTTGGCTTCGATCACCACGGCGACACCGGCGGCGTTGGTGACCTGCTGCACGGCTTCGGCGATCTGCCGGGTCAGGTTTTCCTGGATTTGCAGGCGGCGGGCGTACATGTCGACGATCCGCGCGACTTTCGACAGCCCCAGGACTTTGCCGGTGGGGATGTAGGCCACGTGCGCCTTGCCGATAAAGGGCAGCAGATGGTGCTCGCACAGGGAATAGAGCTCGACGTCCTTGACGATGACCATTTCGTCATTGTCGGAGGCGAACAGCGCGCCGTTGACCACTTCTTCCAGGCTTTTCTGGTAGCCGTGACACAGGTATTGCATGGCTTTGGCCGCGCGTTCCGGGGTATCCAGCAGACCTTCGCGTTCGGGGTCCTCACCTATGCCGAGGAGGATGTCGCGGTAGTGATCAGGCAATTGTCGGTTCATTAGGTGCAGTCCTCGAGGCGCGCCTCATTTGAGATGGCGGCCGCCGTTTACGGTAAGGGTGGTGCCGGTGACGTACGGGTTATCCAGCAGGTAGCGCAAACTCTGGTAGATCACCTGGGGCCCGGGTTCGATGCCCAGGGCCGATTTCTCCAGGGTTGTTGCCCGGTAGGCCGCGTCATCGTCGGGGTTGAACAGGATCAGTGCCGGGGCGATACCGTTGACCTTGATCCAGGGGGCGAGTTTCGCCGCGAACGAGAGCGTGAGGCTGTCCAGGCCGGCTTTGCTGGCGCAATAGGCCGGGCGCTTGGCGCTGCCTTTGCGCGCGACATCGTCGCTGATATGGATGATGTCGGCGGGGGTGGAACGCCGCAGCAGATCCGCGCAATGCAGGTTGATCAGGTAGGGCGCCAACATATGCACGTTGAACAACTGCTGGAATATCGCCGCCTCAGCGCCGGGTGTTTCGACCAGCCAGGCGGATGCGTTGTGGACGATGGCGCGCAGGCTGTCGGTATGGGTTTTCAGCTCGGCGATAAAGGCGAGAATCCCCGCTTCACTGGAAAAGTCGGCCTGGATGGTCAGTGCCCCCCGCGCGCGCAGGTGCTTGATGCCCTCGCGCTCACTGCGGTAAGTGGCAATCAGTCGATGGCCATCGTCCAGCAGGCGCTCGGCACAGTACAGGCCGATGCGTTGACTGGCGCCAGTGATCAGAACAGGTGATGCGCTAGCGCTCATGATGGGCTCGGCTGAGGAAAAGAGTAGGTTCAGCGACGTTACGCCGGATACCTGACCAGTAAGGCGCTTCGCCGACTGAACCAGTGGCAAAGTTATACCAGCTGTAGAGTTTGTACAACCATGCGGCCTGCATGGTTACTGCTGGTGCGATCTGTTTTGCCTATTCTGCTGGGCTTGCTCACGTGTGTATAGGGCAGGGATGTTCGGAAAAGTTGATTTTATGCTGTACAATACAAATTTATATGTACAGTTATTTGGGGTGGCTATGAGTCCGTGGCAATTGCGTATCGCGCTGCTGTGGCGGCAGGTCGAGCGGGTCGAGGTGCTTGCCGTGCCTTGCAGTGGCTATGCCGTGCAGGTGATTGCGCTGAGCGGCCGCGCACAGGCTTTGCGGCCGCTCACCGGCGCCTAGGGCTCCGACCAATTGTCTCGAGCAATTCGCCCGATCTGGGGCAATCCGCGATCCGTAGGCAGTCACTCGCCGCCGGCAGTGCACCAATGGTTAATCGACGCGGTACAAAAGCTGGCGGGTTGTCGCTGCGCTCGCTGTTTTCCCAACCGCCGGGATCCGCTTCACGGGTGGCGGTCGCTCCCGCATTGTTCGCGCTGGCAGCGTTTGCCGGCTTGCGGATGGGGCAGCCAGGCCAGCTGCGGGCGCAGCCGGCAGAATAGCCGGTAACCCAACTCGAAAACCGGGCGCAGCGGCCGCCAGGTCAGGGGCGTGGCCCAGCGGCCAAGTCCCGCCGCGCGCCAGCTCCAGAGCGTGGCATCGAGGCCGGTCACCCATTGGCCGTCGGCGAAGCGGGCGTGCAGCCTGTTGGCCAGGGTGGCTTTGTCAATGCCGACGCTGTCTGCCCGGAAGTCTGCGCCGCCGATATCGATCAGCAACAGGCGCTGGGGGGCGGCATGCCGGCTGAGTAACCGGATCTCCCGGGCGCACAGCGGACAGTCGCCATCGTAGTAAAGGGTCAGCGGCCAGCGCGGAGCGTTAGGCATGGTCAAGTTCTATGTATAGGTCTTGTACAATGTAGGTCGATGTCAGCTGAGTTACAATGCCGGCAACATTTCTGCGGTGATGCCTCTCCCATGTCCGATCTCGTTGGTGCCTTGTCCCTCGATTCGAGTGCCCTCAAGCAGGAGGAGCTGTTTCCTATCCGCGAGGTATCGCGATTGACCGGGGTCAACCCGGTGACCTTGCGGGCCTGGGAGCGCCGCTACGGATTGATCCGGCCGACACGCACCGACAGTGGGCATCGCCTCTACTCGCAGGCGGACATCGAGTCCGTGCGCAGCATTCTGGCGTGGATCGAACGCGGCGTGTCGGTCAGCAAGGTCGGCAAGATTCTGGCGAAAAACATTTCGACCCGATCGGCCAGCACGCCGGTTTATGAAGAGGTCACCTGCGGTGAGTGGGCGGAATGGCAAGCGCAACTGCGCCGCGCGGTCAGTGCCTTCGACGATGTCAGGCTCGATCGGTTGTACGGCCAGGTTTTTTCCAGCTACCCGCTGCCGGTGGTGTTCCAGGACATTCTGATGCCGCTCTGGCAGGAATTGCTGCTGCGTCAGGACGAGTTTGGTCAGGCCAGCGAGTGGTTGTTCCTCGATACCTTTCTGCGCGCGCGCACCCTGCAGCGCCTGCAGATCTTCCGCACCCAGGTCGAAGAGCGGGTCCTGCTGGCGGCCTTGCCGGGTCACTGTCGCGAGTTGGAATTGCTGGTCACCGGCCTGCTGTTGAGCAGTTCGGAGGTGTCGGTCAGTGTGCTGGGGGTGGGGCAGCCGCTGGAGGAGTTGGCCCTGGTTTGCGAGCGCATGCAGCCGCAGGCGCTGGTGCTGTTCACCAATCTGCCACCCAGTGACGACTTGCCGCGCGTGCTGGCGCGCCTGGCGCTGGCGCTGGATTGCCCGCTGGTGCTGGCGGGGGATGGCGCCGAACTCGCCGAGGACAGCCTGAGCGGCTCGCCGATAGCCTGCCTCGGCAACGAGGGCCGCCTGATGCAACGCCGTTTGCAGCAGTTTCTCGCCGGGCAACTGGATACCTGACAAAGGCTGAAGCTCTTTGATGGACATCCAGCCAGCGGATTCATCTGGGGATTTCGCGGCGTCGTAGGCGAGGCGGGATCTCCTACGGAAGATCCGCACGCTTAGAGCCTAAAGGATCGCCCGCTAGCCCTGGACGGCCTGGGGGTGGAGGGCGCGGTGCTGCTGGAAAATGAACTGCTGCAAGCGCTCGCTGCCGCGCTTGTCGAGCGGGTCGAGTTGATAGGCCAGGAACCCGCCAGAGGTTTTACGTACCAGGCTGCCTTCAATGGCAATCGGCTTCTGGCCGGCGAGCGGCAGGATCAGTTCGAAGTGCTCGGGTGCGGCATGTTTGCTGCGCCGCTCGACCAGCAGCCCGTTGAGCGATAGTTCGTGTATCCACAGGTCGCTGGGTTTGCCATTGCGCTGGCGCAGCGCAACGGGCGGATCCAGCGGCAGGCGCCAGGCACGGCTGGCTGGGCCCTCATCGAAGATCTGCGGGGTGCCGAGCTCGAGGTGCTGCACGTGGTGCGCATCCTCGATCAATTGCGGGGTAAACATCAGGCGCTGATTGGCGATGTGCGCTTCGATGGTCAACTGCTCATTGGCTGCACAGTAGGCGAGCAGCTCTTTGAGCTGGGCGCCGGCATCGACCAGCAGGTCAGGCACAGGTACAGGCATGGGTGCGGGCTTGCGTTTGCTTGCCGCAGATTTTTTATTCAGACGCTGGATAAAGTCCAGCTCGGCCTGGGTGAGTAATGGCTGTTCTTGCATGGTCGAACTCTGCGCGAAAGGCTTGACCCTTTAGGACAGCATAGTTCGTTATTGGTTTATGCCAGTGGTCGGGTTTTCAACTGGGTCAATTCCGCACGCAGGGTCGCCAGCTCGGCTTCCAGTTCCTTGACCCGTTCCTGGGCTTGTACGTGCTCGGTGACATTCTTCTGGATGCCGATGTAGTAGGTCAGCTGATCGGCTTCGTTGAACACCGGCGTGATCGACAGTTCGTTCCAGAATGCGCTGCCGTCCTTGCGGTAATTGCGGATGATCTGCCGGCAGGGCTGCTTGGCCTTCACCGCTGCACGAATGGCGGCCAGGCCGGGTTGGTCGCGGTCGTCGGCCTGCAGGAAGCGGCAATCCTGGTAGAGAATGTCTTCGCTGGCATAGCCGGTGAGCCTTTCAAAGGCGGGGTTGGCATAGATGAGGATGTTGTCATCGCCTTCTTGTTCGGCAACCACGATGCCGTCGTTCGAAGCGTTGATCACCAGTTGCAGCAGTTTGGCGTTGATCATGAGGCGATTCCTGGGCTCTGTCGCTGCATTCTAAAACATCCGGGCACGCTGTCTACTTGCGGCATAATGCCCGCCGTTTCAGACTGTGTTCTGCATGTTTCGGAGTTATTTATGAAAGTCGCCATCCTTTCCGGTTCGGTTTATGGCACCGCCGAGGAAGTCGCCCGGCATGCCGAGCGGCTGATGAAAGAGGCCGGGTTCGACGCCTGGCACAACCCGCGCGCCAACCTGGCCGATGTCCAGGCGTTTGCCCCCGACGCCTTTCTGGCTGTGACCTCGACCACCGGCATGGGCGAGCTGCCGGATAACCTGCAGCCGTTGTACTTCGCCATCCGCGATCATCTGCCCGCATGGAGTGGTCTGCCCGGCGGGGTGATTGCCCTGGGTGATTCCAGCTACGGCGATACCTTCTGCGGTGGCGGCGAGCTGGTGCGCGAGTTGTACGCCGAGCTGGGCATTCGCGAAGTGCAGCCGATGTTGCGTCTGGACAGCAGCGAAAGCGTCACCCCGGAAAGCGACGCCGAGCCCTGGCTGGCCGAGTTCATGGCGGCGCTGCAGGCCTGATGGACGCAGGTGGGCATGAGCTGATCGTGGTGCTGCACGGCGAACGGACGGCCGTCCCGATCACGCGGCAAGCAGACAAGGCCTGCTCGGTCACTAAGCTGGCTGCCAGGGCAACTCACCTTTTGCCCATCCCTCGCTAGACTCCTAGGCACTCATAACAACAAGTGCCAAGGTGTATGCCATGACCGCTGCCCATGCTCTGCCCCGCCTCAATCTCAAGGATCAGGTGTCCGCCGCCGAATGGCAGGCGCGGGTCGACCTGGCCGCCTGCTACCGACTGATCGCCCTGTATGGCTGGGATGACCTGATCTTCACCCACATCTCGGCCAAGGTGCCGGGCAGCGAGGATTTCCTGATCAATCCCTACGGGCTGATGTTTCACGAGATCACGGCCTCGAACCTGGTGAAGATCGACCTGGCCGGCAACAAGCTGATGGACAGTCCGTTCGATATCAATCCGGCCGGCTACACCATCCACAGCGCGGTGCACGAGGTGCGCCATGATGTCGCCTGCGTGCTGCACATCCACACCGCCGCCGGCATTGCCGTGTCGGCGCAGAAGCAGGGCCTGTTGCCGCTGTCGCAGCAGTCGCTGTTCGTGCTCGCCAGCCTGGCCTATCACGGCTACGAAGGCGTGGCGCTGAACCATGACGAGAAGGCTCGTCTGCAACAGGATCTGGGCGACAAGAACTTCATGATCCTGCCCAATCACGGCCTGCTCACCGCCGCCGGCAGCATCGCCGACGCCTTCCTGATGATGTTCATCCTGCAGCGCGCCTGCGAGATCCAGGTGATGGCGCAGAGCGGCGGTGCCGAGCTGATCCAGATCCCGCAGCAGATCCTCGATGGCGCCAGGGCGATGGTCGCCGGGGTGATGAAAAGTCCGCAGGGCATGGGCGGCGCGCTGCCCTGGCCGGCCTTGTTGCGCAAGCTCGACCAGCAGATGCCGGGCTACGCCGAGTGACGCGGCTGGCCGGCATTGCCCTGGCGGACTGGCGCGCCCAGGGGCGGGACTTCGACTTTCGCGGCCATGCCCTGCGCTACTGGACGGCGGGCGCGGCCAGCGCCGAACCGCTGCTGCTGATCCACGGTTTCCCCACCGCCAGTTGGGATTGGCACTATCTGTGGGCGTCGCTGGCGAAGAAATACCACCTGATCGCCTGCGACATGCTCGGCTTCGGCGATTCGGCCAAGCCGCGCGGGCATGCTTACAGCCTGCTGGAGCAGGCCGACCTGCAGCAGGCGCTGTTCGTGCACCTGGGCATTCAGGCGCCGCTGCATGTGCTGGCGCATGACTATGGCGACAGCGTCGCCCAGGAATTGCTGGCAAGGCATTATGAGAGCCGCCTGCAGCTGGCCAGTTGCGTGTTCCTCAATGGCGGCCTGTTCCCCGAGACCCATCGCCCGGTGCTGGTGCAGAAGCTGCTGCTCAGCCCCATCGGGGCGTTGATCGGCCGGCTGTTCAACCGGCAGAAGCTGGCGGCCAATTTCGCCAGGGTATTCGGGCCGCAGACCCAGCCCAGCGCAGAGGAACTGGACGATTACTGGCGCCTGATCGCGCGCAACGATGGGCCCAGGGTAATGCACCGGCTGATTCGCTATATGCCCGAGCGCCGGGTGCAGCGCGAGCGCTGGCTGGCGGCGATGCAGCGCGGCGGGGTGCCGCTGCGAGTGATCGACGGCGCAGTCGACCCGATCTCCGGTGCGCATATGCTGGCGCGTTACCGCGAGCTGATCCCGGCGCCCGACACCGTGCTGCTCGATGGCATCGGCCATTACCCGCAGATCGAGGCACCCGAGCAAGTGCTGGAGCATTACCTGGCTTTTCGCCAAACACTATAAGCAAGGCGCATGATGGGGGCGGTGCCATCATCCTGCTGCCTTATCGAACACTATTCAGATGCAAGCGTCTTTATTGTGGGCGGTGCATGCCTGCTGGACACTCGAGCCATTGCCAACCTGCCAAGGAACCTAGCCCATGAGCGAAGCCATCCGTTTTCAAGACCAAGTCGTGATTGTCACCGGGGCCGGTGGTGGGCTGGGCCGCGCCCATGCCCTGCTGTTCGCCAAACATGGCGCCAAGGTGGTGGTCAACGATCTCGGTGGTAGCACCCATGGCGAAGGCGCCAATGCATCGGCCGCCGCCAAGGTGGTCGAGGAAATCCGCGCCGCCGGCGGCACCGCGGTGGCCAACCATGACTCGGTGACCGATGGCGAGAAGATCGTCCAGTGCGCCCTGGACAGCTTCGGCCGTGTCGATGTGGTGGTCAACAACGCCGGCATCCTGCGCGACAAGACCTTCCACAAGATGGACGACGCCGACTGGGACCTGGTCTACAAGGTGCACGTCGAAGGCGCCTACAAGGTCACCCGCGCCGCCTGGCCGCACATGCGCGAGCAGAACTACGGGCGGGTGATCTTCACCGCCTCCACGTCCGGCATCTACGGCAACTTCGGCCAGTCCAACTACGGCATGGCCAAGCTCGGCCTCTACGGCCTGACCCGTACCCTGGCCATCGAGGGACGCAAGAACAACATCCTGGTCAACGCCATCGCCCCCACCGGCGGCACGCGCATGACCGAAGGGCTGATCCCGCCGCAGGTGTTCGAGCAGCTCAAGCCCGAGCTGGTCAGCCCGCTGGTGGTCTACCTGGCCAGCCAGGCCTGCGCAGAAACCTCCGGCCTGTTCGAGGTCGGCGGCGGCTGGATCGGCAAGACGCGCTGGGAGCGCAGCCTGGGCACCGGTTTCGACCCGCGTGTCGGTTTCAGCCCGGAAGACGTGGCCGAGCATTGGCAACAGATCTGCAACTTCGACGACGCGGTGCACCCGGCCGACAACATCGAGGCCTTGCAGGCGATGATGAAGCATCTGCAGCAATACACCCTCTGATCGCGCCAGCCTGGCGGGGGAATCGGCCGGCGGGCTGATTTCCCTGACGCAGAGCTTTGAGGTGAAGGCCGGCTAAATGCCGGCCTTTGGCTTTTATGGGGGTGCGCACGGCGCACCCTGCAGAAGCGCTGCGACTGCCAACCCGTAGGAAGCGCTGCGTGCCAGTGAACGCGGCTTCAGCCTCTCAGGGTTTGTGAAAAAATCGCAGTAGGCGAGCGTTTTTTCACAAGCTCTCAACCCTTGCCGGAAATCCCATACTTGCGCAGGCGCATGGCGATGGCGCTGTGCGAGGTGTGCAGGCGCGCGGCCAGTTGCCGGCTGGAAGGGTGGCTGAGGTAGAGCTTTTCCAGCAGGGCCTTCTCGAAACCGGCCACGGCGGCTTCCAGGCTGACGATCTCGCCTTCGAGCCGTTGCGGCGCTACGGCGGTGCTGGCAATGTCCAGGTCGTCGATCTGCACCAGGTTGCTTTCGCAGATGGCGGCGGCGCGGAAGATCACGTTCTGCAGCTGACGCACGTTACCCGGCCAGCGGTTGCCGAGCAGCGCCGGGTAGGTGTCCGGCGCCAGGCGGCACTGCGGGCGCTGGATCTGCGCGCAGGCTTGCTGCATGAAATGCCGGGCCAGCAACAGGATGTCCTGGCCGCGCTCGCGCAACGGCGGCACTTCCAGGTTGAGCACGTTGAGGCGGTAGAACAGGTCTTCGCGGAAGGCGCCTTCGCCGACCATCTTTTCCAGGTTGCGGTGGGTCGCGCTGAGAATGCGCACATCGACCTTGACCTCGCGCTCGCCGCCGACCCGGCGGAAGGTGCCGTCACTGAGGAAGCGCAGCAGTTTGGCCTGCAGATACGGCGACATCTCGCCGATTTCATCGAGAAACACCGTGCCCTGGTTGGCCAGTTCCAGCAACCCCGGTTTGCCGCCGCGCTGAGCCCCGGTAAAGGCGCCGGGGGCGTAGCCGAACAGTTCGCTTTCGGCGAGGTTCTCCGGCAATGCCGCGCAGTTCAGCGCGAGAAAGGGGGCGTTGTGGCGTGCGCTGATGGCGTGACAGCCGCGCGCGACCAGCTCCTTGCCGGTGCCGGTTTCACCCTGGATCAACAACGGTGCATCGAGGCTGGCGACGCGCAGGGCGCGAGTCTTCAGGGTGCGGATCGGCAGCGATTCGCCGAGCAGCGAATCGAAGCCATCGGCATGGTCGTGGTGCAGTGCCGCCAGGCGTTCGCCGATGCGGCTCGGCGCGTACAGGGTGAGCAGGCCGCCGGCAAGCTGGCGCTGGCCGGCGCCGGCGGTTTCGCTGATCGGCATGGCATCGAGTAACAGCGCCTGGCCGTTGAGGGTGACTTCACGCAGCGGCAGGCGGAATTGCTGCTCCAGCAGCGCGCTGTGCAAGGCCGGGTCAGCGAACAGTTCACCGAGCGACAGCCCTTCGACTTCGCGTTCACACAGGGCGATCAAGGCCGGATTGGCCAGCAGCACGCGGCCCTCGCCATCCACCGCCAGCACCGGGTCGGTCATGGCCGCGAGCAGGGCGTCGAGCTGCAGGCGCCGCCGCTGGCCGGGCAGGATGTCGACGATGGTCACCGTCTGCACGCCGCGCACCTTGAACAGCGCCTCGCGCAGCTCGTCGAGCACCGCGGCGCTGAGGGTTGGCGCATCAATGTAGACGTTCGGCGGCACCATCTCCACCGCGTCCAGGTTGAGATTGCGCCCGCCGAGCAGGGCCAGGACTTCCTGGGTGATACCAACGCGGTCGATAAAGCTGACGTGGATGCGCATACGGGCGAGGAACCGGCTCGATTACAGGTGCAGCAGTATGCCCGGTCTGGGCCGCTTAGTTAACCGAACGAAGGTTGTCACGGCCGTGGGCGGGCGGCAGGGGCGGCACTAGAGCGATCGTTAACCTGAGCGTAATAGAACGGCCGTTCGCTTGATTGATGGCGCACCGGTCGCGCTCCTAAGGTGCTCCCACGACAGCGGAACTCGTGGAGTCTTCAATGACAACAACAATATCCCCACCGCCGCAATGGTCGCGTCGTCGCGCTGAAAAAGCCCGGCGTCTCGATCAGGTGCGCAGCCTCGCCGATGGCGTGGTCCTGCCCGGCGACAAGATAGTCGCGGCGCTCGAAGCGCTGATCGCCCCCGGCGATCGGGTGGTGCTCGAAGGCAACAACCAGAAGCAGGCGGATTTTCTCTCCCGCTCGCTGGCCAAGGTCGACCCCGGCCGTTTGCACGACTTGCACATGATCATGCCCAGCGTCAGTCGCGCCGAGCATCTGGACCTGTTCGAGCGGGGCATCGCGCGCAAGCTCGACTTCTCCTTCGCCGGTCCGCAGAGCCTGCGCATCAGCCAGTTGCTGGAAGACGGCCTGCTCGAAGTCGGCGCCATCCACACCTATATCGAGCTGTATTCGCGCCTGCTGGTCGACCTGATCCCCAACGTCGCCCTGGTCGCCGGCTTCCAGGCCGACCGCGCCGGCAACATCTACACCGGGCCGAGCACCGAGGACACTCCGGCGCTGGTCGAGCCCACGGCCTTCAGTGACGGCATCGTGATCTTCCAGGTCAACGAGATCGTCGACGAGCTGCCGCGGGTGGATATCCCGGCCTCCTGGGTGGATTTCGTGGTGGTGGCGGACAAGCCGTTCTATATCGAGCCGCTGTTCACCCGCGACCCGCGCCACATCAAGCCGGTGCATGTGCTGATGGCGATGATGGCGATCCGTGGCATCTACGAAAAGCACAAGGTGCAGTCGCTCAACCACGGCATCGGCTTCAACACCGCCGCCATCGAGCTGATCCTGCCGACCTACGGCGAGTCGCTCGGCCTCAAGGGCAAGATTTGCCGCAACTGGACGCTCAATCCGCACCCGACCCTGATCCCGGCCATCGAAACCGGCTGGGTCGAGAGCGTGCACTGCTTCGGCACCGAACTGGGCATGGAGAACTACATCGCCATGCGCCCGGACGTGTTCTTCACCGGCCGCGACGGCTCGCTGCGCTCCAACCGCATGATGTGCCAGCTGGCCGGGCAGTATGCGGTCGACCTGTTTATCGGCGCCACCCTCCAGGTCGACGGCGACGGCCATTCCTCCACCGTCACCCGCGGTCGCCTGGCCGGTTTCGGCGGTGCGCCGAACATGGGCCACGACCCGCGCGGCCGCCGGCATGCCAGCCCGGCCTGGCTGGACATGCGCCAGGACCAGAGCGGCAGCCCCGCAGCCATGCTCGAACGCGGCAAGAAGCTGGTGGTGCAGATGGTCGAGACCTTCCAGGAGGGCGGTAAACCGACCTTCGTCGATCGGCTCGATGCGGTCGAGGTGGCGAAGAAAAGCGGCATGCCGCTGGCGCCGATCATGATCTACGGCGACGACGTCACCCACCTGCTCACCGAAGAGGGCATCGCCTACCTGTACAAGGCGCGTTCGCTGGAGGAGCGCCAGGCGATGATCGCCGCGGTCGCCGGCGTCACCGCCATCGGTCTGCGTCATAACCCGAAGGACAGCGAACGGATGCGCCGCGAAGGCCTGATCGCCCTGCCGGAAGACCTCGGTATCCGCCGCGCCGACGCCAGCCGCGAACTGCTGGCGGCCAAGAGCATCGCCGAGCTGGTCGACTGGTCCGGCGGCCTGTACAACCCGCCCGGCAAATTCAGGAGCTGGTGATGAGCGCACTCAATGCACGACAACCGCAGCTGTCCCTGAGCGAGTGCCTGGCGGATCTGGCGGTGGAGGCGCTGATCGACGAGGCCGACCTGTCGCCCAAGCCGGGGCTGGTCGACCGCCGTGGCAGCGGCGCCCACAGCGACCTGCACCTGGGGTTGATGCATGCCTCGGCGCTGGCGCTGTGGCCGGCGTTCAAGGCCATGGCCGAAACCGCCCTCGACCTGGGCGAAGTCGGCCAGCCGCTGCGCGAAGCGCTGGGGCGTATCGGCCGCGAGGGCGAAGTGGAGATGCTGCGCATCACCGGCGGGGTGAATACCCATCGCGGTGCGATCTGGGCCCTGGGCCTGCTGACGGCTGCCGCTGCGCTGGATAGCCAGGCACTCAAGCCGGCTGCCGTGACGTTGCGCGCGGCGCGTATTGCGCTGCTCAACGACCGTGCCGCGCCAGCCAATGGCGCCAGCCACGGTGCGCAGGTCTGCCGCCTGTACGGCGTGCGCGGCGCTCGCGAAGAGGCGCAACTGGGCTTTCCGGCAATAACCCAGCAGGCCTTGCCGCAATTGCAGCGCAGCCGCGCGGCGGCGGCCGGCGAGCAGAACGCCCGGCTGGATGCCTTGCTGGCGATCATGAGCACCTTGACCGATACCTGCGTGCTCTATCGCGCCGGCCTGGCCGGCCTGAGCAGCATGCAGGGCGGCGCGCGCGCGGTGCTCAAGGCCGGCGGTTGCGCCAGCCTGGATGGGCGCCGGCGCCTGCGTGAACTCGATTACGACATGTTGAGGCTGCGTGCCTCACCCGGCGGTGCAGCCGATTTGCTCGCCGCGTCTTTATTCCTCGACCGTCTGCAGCCTGCGCTGCGGACGCAGATTGGGAGTGTGTAAGCATGGAAACCCTGTCCTTTGAATTTCCCGCCGGGCAACCGGCCCAGGGCCGCGCGCTGGTCGGTTGCGTCGGCTCCGGCGACCTGGAAGTGCTGCTCGAGCCCGGCAGCGTCGGCAGCCTGACGATCCAGGTGGTGACCTCGGTGAACGGCAGCGCAGCGCGCTGGCAGCAGGTGTTCGAACGCATGTTCCGTGCGCAGAGCCTGCCGGCGCTGAACATTTCCATTCATGACTTTGGTGCGACTCCCGGGGTGGTGCGCCTGCGCCTGGAGCAAGGGCTGGAGGAGCTATCCCATGCATGACGCCAATATCCAGCGCCTGCTTGCGCAGCGCAGCTTTACCGAACTGGGTGCACGCCAGCGTGCCCGTGCCCTGCTGGACGCCGATAGTTTTCGCGAGCTGATCGATCCCTTTGCCAGGGTGATGTCGCCCTGGCTGGCCAGGCAGGGCATCGTGCCCCAGGCCGATGATGGGGTGGTGGTCGGCAAGGGCCTGCTCGACGGTCAGCCCGCCTTGATCGTCGCCATCGAAGGTACGTTCCAGGGCGGCAGCCTCGGCGAAGTGGGCGGGGCGAAAATCGCCGGTGCGCTGGAGCTGGCTGCCGAGGACAACCGCAACGGCACACCGACCCGCGCCGTGCTGCTGCTGGAAACCGGCGGCGTGCGTCTGCAGGAGGCCAACCTCGGCCTGGCCGCCATTGCCGAAATCCAGGCAGCCATCGTCGAGCTGCGCCAGTACCAGCCGGTGATCGCCCTGATCGCCGGACCGGTCGGCTGCTTCGGCGGCATGTCCATCGCCGCCGGGCTATGCAGCTACCTGCTGGTCACCCGCGAGGCGCGCCTGGGCCTCAACGGTCCGCAGGTGATCGAACAGGAAGCCGGCGTCGACGAATACGATTCGCGCGACCGGCCCTTCATCTGGAGCCTGACCGGCGGCGAGCAGCGCTATGCCAGTGGCCTGGTGGATGCCTATGTGGCCGACGATGTCGAGCCGATTCGCCAGCAACTGATCGCCTTGTTCCGTCAGGGCAAGCCGGCGCTGCAGCGCAGCCGTCAACATGCCTGGTTCCTCGAACGCCTGCAGGGCGTCGACACCTCCATCCAGGCCGATGCCGCTGCCGTACGCCGCGCCTATCAAGGAGAACAGCCATGAGCAGCACTATCGAACAACGCGGTCGCAGCTGGTTTCACGCCCTGGTTGGCGCTGCGGCGCCCGTCGCCGGGCTGCCAGCTTCGCTGCTGGTGGCCGATGCCGAGCTGGCCGGCCAGCCGGTGCGCTACCTGGCGGTGGTGGCCGACGCCGGCAATTCCTTCCCGCGGGCCCGTAACGGTGAAGTCGGCCTGCTCGAAGGCTGGGGGCTGGCCAAGGCGGTGGACGAGGCGATCCAGGCCGACGCCGGCAGCCCGCACAAGCGTGCGCTGATCGCCATAGTCGATGTGCCGAGCCAGGCCTACGGCCGTCGCGAGGAGGCCTACGGCATTCACCAGGCCCTGGCCGGCGCGGTGGACAGCTACGCCCGCGCCCGCCTGGCCGGGCATGCGCTGGTCGGCCTGCTGGTCGGCAAGGCCATGTCCGGGGCCTTTCTCGCCCACGGTTACCAGGCGCAGCGCCTGATTGCCTTGCGCGATCCGGGGGTGATGGTGCACGCCATGGGCAAGGCCGCGGCGGCGCGCATCACCCTGCGCAGCCTGGAGGAACTGGAGGCCCTGGCCGCCTGCGTGCCGCCGATGGCCTATGACCTGGACAGCTACGCCTCGCTTGGCCTGCTCTGGGAAACCTTGGCAGTGGCCGAGATCGCTCAACCGACTGCAGAGGATATCGCCCGGGTGCAGGACTGCCTGGGTCAGGCCCTGGCGGATATCGCCGGCGGCGCCAAGGACTTGCGCGGTCGTCTGGGCGCCGCCAATCGGGCGGCGTCCTCGCGGGTGCGCGAGTTGTTGCGGGCGCAGTGGTAAGCGCAGAGCGCCCGGAGGTAGTCATGACGACCAATATAGTGAGTATGCCACGCCCCCACGACCTGCTCTGGGGCATGACTGCCGAGCAGCTGGCGGCGGATGCGCCAGCCTGGGCGCATGCGGCTCTGCGCCGCTATGCGCCGGTGGTGGTGCGCCGCGCGCCGGCCGAGCCAGGCTGGATTGCGGTGGGCATCCGCGGTCAGGCCCGTGAGCAGCGCTTCGCCACCTGGATGCGCCTGGACGCGATCCGCCGCCAGGTCAGCCCCGAGGCCATCGTCCGCGCCGGCCGTTGGCACGCCCATGCCCGGCCGCAGTGGCCAGCGTTGCGTGCCCTGGCGCAGGTGGCGCCACGGCTGGCCGAGTGCGGTCTGGCCTGGGGCGTGACCGGCAGCCTGGGTTTCGAGTTGGCCAGTGGTTTGCCCGCGGTGCATCCGGCCAGCGACCTGGATTTGTTGTTGCGGGCGCCGCAGCCCGTGTCGCGGGCCTGGGCTCAGGCCTTGTGCGCGCAGCTCGATGGCGCGCCGGGCAGGATCGATGTGCAACTGGAAACTCCCTGCGGTGCCCTGGCCCTGCGCGAGTGGGCCAAGGGCGCCGCGCGGGTGTTGCTCAAGACCGCCAGCGGGCCGCTGCTGGTCGGCGACCCCTGGGCTGCTGCCAGGCAGGCAGTGGCATGAGCACGCTCTGGGCGTTTCCCGGCCAGGGCGCGCAGCAGCCCGGCATGCTGCATGGCTTGCCGGACACGCCTGCAGTTCGCGCCTGCCTGGCTGAAGCCGACGCTGTGCTGGGCGAACAGGTGCTGGCGCTGGATTCGGCCGCCGCCCTGCAAGACACCCGCGCCGTACAACTCTGCCTGCTGATCGCGGGGGTGGCCTGCGCCCGTCTGCTGATCCAGCGTGGTCATCGCCCGGACTATGTGGCTGGTCTGTCCATCGGCGCCTATGCGGCGGCGGTGATCGCCGAGGCTCTGGATTTTGCCGACGCGGTGCACCTGGTCGCATTGCGCGGTGAGTTGATGCAAAGCGCCTATCCTGGCGGTTATGGCATGACTGCGATTCTCGGCCTGGAGCTAGCCAGCATCGAGCGCTTGCTCGAGCAGGTAAACAGTGCCGAGATGCCGGTCTACCTGGCCAATATCAACGCCGACAATCAACTGGTGATCGCCGGCAGCCGCGCCGCCATGGCGACCGTGGCCGAGCGGGCGAGGGCGCTGGGGGCTGGTGCGGTCAAGCCGCTGGCGGTCAGCGTACCCTCGCATTGCGCGCTGCTCGCTGAACCGGCTGCCGAGTTGGCGGCGGCTTTCGCCGCGGTCAGCCTGCAACGGCCACGGGCGGGTTATCTCAGCAGCAGTTCGGCGCGCCTGATTGCCGATCCAGATAGGCTGCGCGACGACCTCGCCCACAACATGTGCCGCGTCGTCGACTGGCACGCCACCCTGCAAACCGCCGTCGAACGCGGCGTGCGCCTGCACCTCGAACTGCCGCCGGGCACTGTCTTGAGCGGTCTGGCGCGGCGGCTGTTCGAGCCGGGCATGGCCATCGCCTTTCAAGGTTCGCGCCTGGATACACTGGACGCCATGCTGCGCCAGGAGGTGAGCCGGAGCCGATAAGCCGTGCCGATTTGCGAAGGACAAAAACAACAACTTCGACCCGAACATGAGGATAAAAACAATGATCATCTACGGTGTAGCCTTTCTGGCGTTCTGCACCCTGGCAGGCATCTTTATCGGTGAACTGCTGGGCAAACTCATCGGCGTACCCGCCAACGTCGGCGGTGTCGGCATCGCCATGATGCTGTTGATTTTTCTGGGCAGTTACCTGCACAAGCGCGGGGTGCTCGACGCTACGTCCGAGAAGGGCGTGGCGTTCTGGAGTGCCATCTACATCCCCATCGTGGTCGCCATGGCCGCCCAGCAGAACGTCTACGGCGCCCTCAGTGGCGGTCCGATGGCGATTATCGCGGGCACCCTCGCGGTGGTCGTGGGGTTTGCCCTGGTGCCGGTGCTGAGTCGTATCGGGCAAAAAAAGTCTGAAGAACTCGACACTACTCCCCTGACCAAACTGCCACGGTGATCGCCATGTACGAATCCTTGATGAAAGTAATCACCAGCTACGGCCTGATCAGCGGCTTCGCCGTCGTCGGCCTCACCATGTGGGTGTCCTACTGGATCTCCGATACCTTCACCAAAGGCCGCCTGCATGGTTCGGCGATTGCCATCCTGCTCGGCCTGCTGCTGTCCTATATCGGCGGCGCCTACACCGGCGGGAGTAAGGGTCTGGTGGATATCCCGCTGTTTGCCGGTATCGGCCTGCTGGGTGGGGCCATGCTGCGAGACTTCGCCATTGTCGCCACCGGGTTTGGCGTGAGTGTCGAAGAGCTGAAACGCGCTGGTGTTGCCGGGGTGCTGGCGCTATTCGTCGGCGTGGGCACCTCATTTGTTGCCGGGGTTGGCGTGGCCATGGCCTTCGGTTACACCGACGCCGTCAGCCTGACCACCATCGGCACTGGCGCGGTGACCTATATCGTCGGTCCGGTGACCGGTGCGGCGATTGGCGCCAGTTCGGAAGTGATGGCGCTGTCGATCGCCGCCGGCTTGGTCAAGGCGATCCTGGTGATGGTGGCGACGCCCTTCGTTGCGCCCTATATCGGTCTGAACAACCCGCGCAGTGCGGTGATCTTTGGTGGCCTGATCGGCACCTCCAGCGGCGTGGCCGGCGGCCTGGCGGCGACCGACCCGAAGCTGGTGCCCTACGGTTGTCTGACGGCGGCGTTCTATACCGCGCTGGGCTGCCTGCTCGGGCCGTCGCTGCTGTTCTTCATCATGCGCGGGTTGATGGGCTGATCATTCGCGGGTATGGGACTGGGCGTCCCCCCCGCCCCTACGGTTCTACACCGCCCGTTCAGGCGTCGTGCCTCAGGCTGTACATGCGGCATTCGGCAAGCAGCGCGAGCAGGTTCGGGTCGCGCTCCTTGGCCTTGAGAAACACCACGCCGATATGCTGTTGCAGGTGGTATTTGGCCTGCAGTGGAATCAGCTTCACGCGGTTTTCATAGACCGCGGCGATGCGCCCCGGCAGCAGGGCGTAGCCGACTCCGGAACTGACCATGCTGAGCAGGGTGAAGATGTCGTTGACCTGCATCGCCACTTTTGGCTCGAAGCCCGCCTGCTGGAACACCCGCGCGCCGTCCTGATGGGTGGCGAAGCCCTGGGTGAGGGTGATGAAGGTGGCTTCGCGCAGGTCGGCCAGATCCACCGCCGGCTGCTGGGCGAAGGGCGAGTCGACCGGCACGGCAAGGAAGATATCGTCGGAGAACAGCTGCAGTTGTTCGCAGTCGGGATCGCTGACGCTGTCGTTGAGCGCCACCAGGATGGCGTCCAGTTCCATGTTCTTCAGCTTGTGCAGCAGGTCGACATTGGAGCCGAGGATCAGGTCGATGTTCAGCTCGCTGCGGCGGATTTTCAGACCCATGATCAACTGCGGCACGGTCTTCACCGTCAGCGAGTAGAGCGCGCCGAGCTTGAAGCGCTCGGCGCTGAAACCCGCCGCCTCACGGGTCAGGCGCACGCTGTCGAGCACTTGCTGGATCAGCTTCAGCGCCCGTTCTTCCAGCACATAAGCACTTTTCAACGGGATCAGGTTGCGCCCTTCGTGCTTGAACAGCGGGCAGCGCAAGGCGCTCTCCAGCGAATGGATGGCACGATGCACGCTGACCGTACTGGTCTCCAGTTCGGCCGCCGCCCGCGCCAGGTTGCCGCTGCGCATGAAGGCCAGAAAGATTTCCAGCTTCTTCAGGGTGAGTTCTTCGTCGATCAACATAACGCTTGGCCTGGACAGGATGAGGGGCGCTGGTGCGGTATTGGCCCTTGACGGCTCACGGGCTCAGGTTCAGCCGCAGTTGATCCGCTGGATCACCTCGGCCTCGTCGATATCGATATTCAGGCGCTGCGAGTTGTAGTCCAGGGTCACTGCATCGCCGGGGGCGAGTACGCGAACGCTACGTGCGCCGGCGTGCTGGCGCGCCTGTTCGACCTGTTCGGCGGTCGCGGTCTGGCCCAGCATGCCTTGCACCAGTTCGGCGTTACACACGCCGTTGGGATTGGCGGGTGGTGCCGGTGTCTTGCTGCTGTCTACCGAGCTGCAGCCGGTGAGTACGGCGAGCAAGGCCAGGGTGCAGGGAAGTCGTTTGCGATACATGCGGTGGTCCTTGGGTCGGGCGCCAGGGCGGCGCACTGAATTGATTGCTGTAGATCTGACGCCGCTAGGGAGCGTCTGTTCCTCGGCCTGGGGCTCAAGGCGGCTCATGTCTGTTTACGACAGCTCAGCCGCACGATAGCGCCGATCACTATCACTGCGCCAACCACTTGGGCGTGGCTCAGCACCTGCGCCGGGACTACCCAGCCCGGCAGCAGTCTGGCCGCCGGCTCGACATTCATCGGCCGGGCGTTGCGCGGTATGTCCAGGCACGGCCTGCAGACGCACAGCAGGCTGAGCCCTACGCTACGCGTCGGTGTCATCTAGGCTCAAAGGGGCCGTCACATTCCGCGCTGGAGGCCGCTTTCTCGCAGGAGGACAGCGCAGGTACAGGATGACACTCAAACCAGCCGCCCGAGACAGGAGCCGCTGGAGGTCGTGGCGACGGCAACGCGGAAAACTGCAGCCGACTCATGCCCTCGTGCGAAGCGAAGAGGTGCGGGTCCAAGACCTAATCACCGATCTTGCCAACGGACCGCGTTGGCCAGGAGGGTCATCCATGCTCCTTCAAGGTTCCTGCCATTGCGGCGCGGTAGTGTTCAGCCTGACCAGCGCCCATCCCTATCCCTACCAGCGTTGCTACTGCTCGATTTGCCGCAAGACCCAGGGCGGCGGCGGTTACTCGATCAACCTGGGCGGCGACGCGCACAGCCTGAAAGTCAGGGGGCGCAAGCAGGTATCCATCTATCACGCCAAGATCAAGCGCGAAGGCGAGCGCCGCACCCATACCAGCAGTGCCGAGCGGCATTTCTGCCGGCTCTGTGGCAGCGCCCTCTGGCTCTTCAGTCCGGAGTGGCCGGATCTCATTCACCCCTTCGCCTCGGCTATCGACACGCCTCTGCCGGTGCCGCCGGAACACACGCATCTGCTGCTCGGTTCGAAAGCGTCCTGGGTCGAACTCGAGATACGGCCCGGCGATAAACAATTCGACGGCTACCCCGAGGAGTCCATCGCCCAGTGGCACGAGCGCCTCGGCTTGAGTCGATGACTGCCAGCCGAGTCTGTAGTGGTCTGATTTCCCTGGACACCTCGGCAGGTGGAAAATCCACCGACAGAGGCGTCATGTATGAGCCTTGGACACGGTCAGCTTCGCCGGCTTCACTGAACCCGTGTTGCAACGGGATCTGCCGAGGACGATGGGGGCGATCTTTTGCTTCGAAGGTACCATCGCCGGCTAAAGCGCCGCTCAGCGTTCAGCGAGCGGGTTTGCCGCCTACCTGTTCAAGCAACACGTTTCTCGTGGTTTGCAGCAGGCGGTCGGACAGGGCGGGATCGCTGACGCTGCGCGACAGCAGCAGGGCGCCGACCATGGCCGACAGCAGCAGTACGCTGCGCTCGGCGGCGTCTTCGCCGTCCAGGCAGGACTCGATCATGCACAGGCGATCGCTGACCACCTCGTCGGTAATCGGGCTGGGCTGGCCGCGCTGGCCCAGTTCGGCGGACACGGTCGGCAGCGGGCAGCCGTCGCCGGGGTTGGCGCGGTGGGCGGTGGACAGGTAACGGGCGATAAACTGCGGCAGCGGATCCGCGCCGGCGAAGATCTCCTCCGTGCTCGCCTTGAGCTGCTCGGCGCTACTGCGCAGGGCGGTTTCGACCAGTTCGTCCTTGGATTTGAAGTGCGCGTAAAAACCGCCGTGGGTCAGGCCCAGGGCCTTCATCAGCGGCTGCAGGCCGGTGGCACCGACCCCGTCGCGGCGAAAGCGCTGGGCCGCTTCGTCGATGATGCGCTGGTGGGTCTGGGCTTTATGGTCTTCTGAATAACGCATGGGCTGTTACCGTCCGGCTGCTTAAGATGCTGGGCGTAATTTTACACCTTTACGCGCACCAAGCAGCGTTCAAGCTCCAGCCGGCTCTGCCACGCGGGGCTCGGCCGAGCTGGCCTGGCGCCCGCGCACCAGGCTGCACAGCGCCGCGACCACCGGCAGCATGGGCAGCCATCAGGCGCTCAGCAGGTTGCCTGCCAATTGCAACGCCAGGAGCCAGGTCAGGTCTTTAAGCATCAGGGGCCGCACTCGCGCCACGGCGGCGGAACAGCGGCCGCGGCTCGATGGCCGAGCGGCCGTAGAGCACGCTCATGCCGGCCAGGCCCTTGAGCGCGTCCGCCGCGGATTTGTCCTCGCGCACGGCGAAAGCATCGAAGCCGCACTGGCGCATATGGCTGAGCTGGTCGCGCAATACATCGCCGAGCGCGCGCAACTCGCCGGCCCAGCCCAGCCGGGTACGCAGCAGGTAGGCCTGGCTGTAACCGCGGCCGTCGCGGAAGCTGGGGAACTCGATGGCGATCAGCGGCAGCACCGACAGATAGGCAGCAATCGTCTCGACCTCGTCGTCCGGGGCCAAGCACAGGCCGTCCAGGCTGAAGCGCCGGCCCGCGAGCGTCGCCTGATCCTGCCGCGCCAGCCAGGCCGCCAACGGCAAGATCAGCGGGCCGACGGGCCGCGCCTGGTCCGGCTCGCGCAGCCACTGCCAGGGATCATCCTCAACCACCCGGGCCTGGCCCGCGCTCAAGCGAATCAGGTTATTCATGCCGGCACCTGGGTCTTGCGATAGACCTGTTCCCTGAAGGGTTCGAGGCCGATGCGTTGCACGGTATCGACGAAGCGTTCGTCGACCTCGCGGTAGTCGCTGAAGGTCTTGACCAGGCCTTCGATGACCTCGGGAATCTCCGCCGCGCTGAACGCGGGACCAATCACCTTGCCCAGGGCGCTGGCCTTGCCCTGGGCACCGCCGATGGTCACCTGGTACCACTCGCTGCCGTTCTTATCCACGCCGAGGATGCCGATATTGCCGATGTGGTGATGGCCGCAGGCATTCATGCAGCCGGAGATGTTCAGGCTCAGTTCGCCCAGTTCGTGCAGGGCGTCCTGGTCGGCGAAACGCTGCTGGATCGACTGGGCAATGGGGATCGACTTGGCATTGGCCAGGGCGCAGTAATCGCCGCCCGGGCAGACGATCATGTCGGTCAGCAGGCCGATATTGGCGGTGCCCAGGCCATGGCTCAGGGCGCGCTGGTAGAGGCCATGCAGGTCAGCCTTGCGCACATCCGGCAGCACCACATTCTGTTCGTGGGCGATGCGGATTTCGCCGAAGCCGAAGTCCTCGGCCAGGTCGGCGATGGCGTGCATCTGAGCCGAGGTCACATCCCCGGGCGGCGAACTGGCCCCCGGCTTGGTCGACAGCACCACCGAGGCGTAGCCCGCCACCCGGTGCGCGCGCACATTGCGCGAGACCCAGCGGGCGAAGCCCGGGTCGCGGGCCAGGGCGCTGCCGAAGTCCAGATCAACCTCATCCAGGTTGGCGTAGGCCGGCGTGACGAAGGCCGCCGCCACCCGCTGATACTCGGCCGCAGTCAGCTCCGCCGGGCCGTCCTTGATCTGCTGCCACTCGGCCTCGACTTCCCGGGCGAAGGCCTCGATGCCCAGGGCCTTAACCAGGATCTTGATCCGCGCCTTGTACTTGTTGTCGCGCCGGCCGTGGCGGTTGTAGACCCGCAGCACGGCTTCGACGTAGGACAGCAGGTGCCGCCAGGGCAGGCCCTCGCGGATCTGCTGGCTGAGGATCGGGGTGCGCCCCAGGCCGCCGCCGACCATCACCCGCAGCAGCAACTCGCCGGCCGCGTCGCGGTACAGGTACAGGCCGATGTCGTGCATCATCACCGCCGCGCGGTCTTCCTGCGCCGCGCACAGGGCGATCTTGAACTTGCGCGGCAGGTAGAGGAATTCTGGGTTGACCGTCGACCACTGGCGCAGGATCTCCGCCAATGGCCGCGGGTCGAGCAGCTCGTCGGCGGCGACCCCGGCGAAAGCCTCGGTGGTGATATTGCGCACGCAGTTGCCGGAGGTCTGGATCGCATGCATCTCGACCTCGGCCAGGCGTTCGAGAATGTCGCCGACCTGCTCCAGCTCGATCCAGTTGAACTGGATATTCTGCCGGGTGGTGAAGTGCCCGTAGTCGCGGTCGTAGTCCCGGGCGATGCCCGCCAGGGTGCGCAGTTGCCGCGCGGACAGGGTGCCGTAGGGAATCGCCACACGCAGCATATAGGCATGCTTTTGCATGTAGAGGCCGTTCTGCAAACGCAGCGGCAGAAACTCTTCCTCGCTCAACTCACCGCTGAGCCGCCGCTCTATCTGATCGCGAAACTGCGCCACGCGCTCGCGCACCAGAGCGCGGTCGTATTCATCGTATTGGTACATCGGCGGCCTCGGCTGTTATCGACGGCCACACTATGCGCGTGGCCCTGATAGCGAAACAGCTGCAGATCCGGCGGAAAAATACGGAGCAGATGGCCTGGTCAGCAGTGGCTGCTCGGCGCGCGGCTAAACGCGGGTGCCGCGCGCGTTCTTCTTCTGCAGGATCATCGACGCTTCGTTGTAGGCATTCTGGAAGGCGACGCTGCCGATCCAATCCACTGCCGTGTCTTCGTCTTCATCGTGGAAGATCCCGCGATAGGTGATCAGCAGGCCCATCATGAAGTCGGTGGCCGCGTCTTCCGCTTCCTCGGCGACCACCAGCTCCAACACCGGGTATTGCAGGAACACCAGGCACATCGCTAGCAGGCTGATGCCTTCGCCGAATTTCATCGCCTGGAACAGATCGTCGAAGTGCGCCGGGTCGAAACCGTTCTCTTCGATGTCTTTGAAGTCGAAGGTGCTCAGGTCGATTTCGACATCATCGAACGGCTCGTTGATCAGCGGATTGGCCAGCAGCGGATGGACGACATTGGCTTTGGCCTTGCCCGAACGGTTCTGCTTGGCCTTGGCTTTGGCCCGCTGGGCGCGTTTTTGCTGTTTATCTGGGGAGGCCATGGAGGCGAGTTCCTTGTGCGATGCAGCCATATCTATGGCCCAGGGTAATCGGGTGCACATTGTATTCAGTCTTGGCTGGGTTCGTCGGCCAAAGAAGATTTCTCCTGCTGTAAACGTTCGCTTTCGGCTCAGGAGCGGACGTCCCTCGGGTTGACACCAAAGCGGTCAAGAACATTGCTATGCGTCCAGGGCCACAGCGCCCCTCGCCTGCTCCACCATCTGATCCGCTTTTTATTTGAAAACCTGAGTCTGTTATCCAAATCCCCGCGCTCGCATCATTCGCCTCGCCTGATAAAGCCCGACGAGGCCCGTAATGAGCGAACGTATTCCCGCGCAGATCATCGAGACCATCGACCCGCGCCAGCCTATCCGCCTGACGCCCTCCCAGGCTGGCGGGCCGATTCATACCCGCAGTTTTAGCGGCCGTTTTCGCAATCTGCGCCTGTACGGTGCGGGTTTGCTGTTTCTGATCTTCTTCGGCACCGCCTGGCTGGACTGGGACGGTCGCCAGGCGGTGCTGTGGAACCTGGCCGAGCACCGCTATTACATCTTCGGCGCGACCTTCTGGCCGCAGGATTTCACCCTGCTCTCGGCGCTGCTGATCATCGCCGCCTTCGGCCTGTTCACCATCACCGTGGTGGCCGGGCGGGTGTGGTGTGGCTACACCTGCCCGCAGAGTGTGTGGACCTGGGTATTCATGTGGGCGGAGAAGGTCACCGAGGGCGAGCGCAATCAGCGGGTCAAGCTGGACGCCGCGCCCTGGTCGCTGAACAAGCTGCTGCGGCGCAGTGCCAAGCACGGGATCTGGCTGGCGGTCAGCCTGCTCACGGCGCTGACCTTTATCGGTTACTTCACGCCGATCCGCACGCTGGCCAGCGACCTGCTGCGCCTGCAACTGGATGGCGGCACGCTGGTGTGGGTGCTGTTTTTTATGGCCGCCACCTATCTCAACGCCGGCTGGCTACGCGAGAAGGTCTGCGTGCATATGTGCCCCTACTCGCGCTTTCAGAGTGCGATGTTCGACGATGACACCCTGCTGGTCGCCTACGACGCCAAGCGTGGCGAAGGCCGTGGCCCGCGCAGGAAGGACAGTGACCACAAGGCCGAGGGCCTGGGCGATTGCATCGACTGTTATATGTGCGTGCAGGTGTGCCCCACCGGCATCGATATTCGCGATGGCCTGCAGATCGACTGCATCAGCTGCGGCGCCTGCATCGATGCCTGCGACGGGGTGATGGACAAGATGGGCTATGCCAGAGGTCTGGTGGGCTATCACTCCGAGCGTGAACTGCAGGGCGGCAAGACCCATTGGCTGCGGCCACGGTTGATCGGCTATGGCATCGCGCTGGTGCTGATGCTCGCCGCCTTTGTCTGGGCCTTGAGCGCGCGCTCGATGCTGTCCATCGACTCGGCCAAGGACCGCAGCATGTTCCGCGAAAACCAGCTGGGGCAGATCGAGAACACCTACCTGCTCAAGGTGATCAACAAGACCCAACAGCCGCAGCTCTATGGCCTGGCGTTGGTCGACAGCCCTGGCCTGCGCCTGGATGCACCGCAGCAGCAGCTGCAGCTGAATCCTGGGGAAATTCTCGATGTGCCGGTGACGGTGGTGCAGCTGGTCGAGCAGGCCGCCGGCGCGACCAGGCCGGTGCGTTTCGAGCTGAGCAACCTGGCCGATGCGGATCAGCGCGCACAAACCCAAAGCGTGTTTATCGCCCCGCGCGGGCGCTGACGGGCGTGAATCGGCAACTCCCAGTAGACTGTGGCCCACCACTGGCCGCAGTCACGGACACGATGAAACGCTACGAGAAACTCGCCGACCAGATTGCCGAACTGATCCGCAGCGGTGTACTCGCCCCCGGCGAGAAGGTGCCTTCGGTGCGCCACGCCAGCCGCACCCATGGGGTCAGCCCGTCCACGGTGTTCCAGGCGTATTACCTGCTGGAAGACCGCGGCCTGATCCAGGCCCGCGCCCGCTCCGGCTACTACGTCCGCGAGCTGGCGCGACATTCCCTGGCAGAGCCGGAAACCAGCCAGCAGCCGATGCAGACCACCGAGGTGGATGTCAGCGAACTGGTGTTCTCGGTGCTCGGCTCATTGAAAGACCCGGACACCGTGCCGTTCGGTTCGGCCTTCCCCAGCCCCGACCTGTTCCCCCTGCAGCGCCTGGCCCGCTCCATGGCGCAGACTGTGCGCGACATGCCGCCCCAGGCGGTGATCGCCGACATGACCGAAGGCAATCCCAACCTGCGCCGGCAGATCGCCCTGCGCTATATGGTCAGCGGCGTAATGCTGCCGCTGGAGGAACTGGTGATCACCAGCGGCGCCATGGAGGCGCTCAACCTGTGCCTGCAATGCGTGACCCAGCCGGGCGATCTGGTGGCCATCGAGAGTCCGGCCTTCTACGCCACCCTGCAGGTGTTGGAACGGCTCAAGCTCAAGGCCGTGGAAATTCCCGTGCACCCGCGCGAAGGCATCGACCTGGATGTGCTGAGCGAGCGCCTGGCCCGCCTGCCGATCAAGGCCTGCTGGTTTATGAGCAGCCTGCAGAACCCGCTCGGCGCGAGCATGAGCAACAGCAAGAAAGAGGCGCTGTATCAATTGCTACAGCGTCATCAGGTGCCGCTGATCGAGGACGATGTCTACGCCGAGCTGTACTTCGGCAGCCAGCCGCCCAAGCCGGTGAAGAGCTTCGACCGCGACGGCCTGGTGATGCACTGCGGCTCGTTTTCCAAGTGCCTGGCACCCGGTTACCGGGTCGGCTGGGTGGCCGGCGGGCGCTATGCCGAGCAGATCAGCCGGCTCAAGCTGATGACCACCATCTCGCCCTCGGTGCCCGCCCAGGCCGCTCTGGCCGACTACCTGCAGCACGGCGGCTACGACCGCCACCTGCGCAAGCTGCGCCACGCCCTGGAAACCCAGCAGGCCTCGATGCTCGCCTCCGCCGCGCGGCACTTCCCGGCCAGCACCAAGGTGACCCGGCCCAGCGGCGGCTATTTTCTCTGGTTCGAATTCCCCGAGCAGGTCGACTCGCTGCAGCTGTTCCAACTGGCCCTGGCCCAGGGCATCAGCCTGGCCCCGGGGCCGATCTTCTCGGCCACCCGGCGCTTCGGCAACTGCGCGCGCCTGAACTACGGCCACCCCTGGAGCGCCCAGAGCGAACAGGCGATGGCCGTGCTCGGGCGCATCATCGGCTCCTTCTGAGCCGCGACAAGCGTCTGTTTTCGCTCAGCGGCGACAACTCGTCCCCTCGGCACCAACAGGGAGACAGACACGTCGCTGGGACACAGCTTTTGCAGCCACGCAAAAAGCCATACATGCCCGCGCGGGATTAAAAGGGAGCGTTCAGATGCAAGAAAACCGGCTCAATGGCCGGTTTTCAGGGGCTTTCACTGCATGCGTGGGCATGTGGAAAGAGAGGACTGGAGCGGGCGAAGGGAATCGAACCCTCGTTATCAGCTTGGGAAGCTGGAGTAATGCCATTATACGACGCCCGCTTGGGGGAGCCTTTATACCGGAAGTCGCGGCTGAAATGAAGTCCGCGCCGAGTGCTTTTTCGTGCGACTCGGTGCGGACGGGGTCGGCTGTGGTTCATACGGCCAGCGCATGCTGCATGTCTACCTGCGCACGGTAGCCGGTTTGGCGCTGTGCTGGGCTTTGCAGGAAGCCCAGCAGTACTTCGCTGCTTTGCTGCCACGCGGCTTTGTGTTCCATGTCGAGGAAGTGCCCGGCATTGTCGATGATGGCGAATTTGCAATCGCTGAGGTGCTCGGCGAATACGCGCACGTCTTCGGGCGAGGTGTATTCGTCGTGCTCGCCATTGACGAACAGCACTGGAATGTCGATGCCCGCCAGGCAGTCCATCTGGCAATGGGTTTCCAGGTGCACGACCTGGTCGATATGGGCGTGCATCTGGCGGTACTCGTGTTCGTCCAGGCTGCTGATGTGGCGATGGTTGAAGCGCTTGAATAGCGACGGCAGGTGCTTGCCGATGGTGTTGTTGACCAGGTGGCCCAGACCCACGCCATCCACGGCTTGCAGGCTGGCCATGCCTTTTTCCAGGTAGTCGAGCATCGGTGCGTTGATCAGCGGCGAGAACGAGGCGATCACCGCTTTTTCGATGCGCGGCGGACGCTGCGCCAGGGCCAGCATGGCGGCGACGCCACCCCAGGAGAACGACTGCAGGTAGTCGGCTTTAAAGTGCTCGATCAACTCCAGCAGGATGCGCGCTTCATCTTCCTTGGTCAGCGGCTGGTTGTGGCTGTTGTGCGGCTTCGATTGGCCGGAGTAGGGCTGATCGTAGAGCACCACGTTGAATTGGGTATTCAGGTATTTGACCGTCTGCGCGAATGCGGCAGTGGTCGACAGTGACCCGTTGACCAGGATAATGGTCTTGCGGGCGCTGGGGCTGGAGTAAAACTCGGTGTGAACCTTGTAAGTTCCGTGAATGTCGACGACAGCGATGGTTGGCTGCATGTTGTTTCTCCAGGCGCAAATTGACCATGGCAAACGGCGGGGCGGGGCCGTTTACCGAGCAAGTAGGACAGATAGCAAAGCGCCTGGACATGACAAGCGAATGTCAGGCTGGAGGTTTTTATAAGAATTATTTTTCAATCGGTCAGGGCTGAAATAGAGCATTCGCAGCAGCCTTTTCACTGGGCTGGAGCGATGTCGTGTTACCAGGCAGGAACCCTTTCGCGCAGAGCGCAAGTAACCAAAAGAACGCTTAGATGGCTTTCTGTGACTGGTTGGTCACATCAAGACCTTATGGTTGGATTTAAGCAGTGGCCTCCGGTGCTGGCAAGGCTTTATTTGGTTAGTGCACTACCGTTTATCGGTTAGCCTGCTAAGGGTGTGACTCGGCGCGAAATTGGCGTCAGTCAGGGCAGAAGCTGGCGATTTCCTCGGCCGTCAGGGCGCGGTACTGACTGGGGCAGAGTAGTTCATCGAGCTGGATCGCGCCCATGCTCAGGCGGTGCAAACCGACGACCTTGTTCTGGAAGTGGCCGAACATGCGCTTGACCTGATGGTAGCGACCCTCGTAGAGGGTCAGGCGTGCCTGGCGCGGGGCGAGAATCTGCAACTCGGCGGGTTGGGTGAGCAGGTCCTCGAAGCGAAAGTACAGGCCGCGGGCGAAGACCTCGATGCAGGCCGGGTCGATCGGGTCTTCGGTATCGACCAGATAGACCTTGGGTTGTTTGCCGGTCGGCGCGGTTACCCGGCGCGACCACTGACCGTCGTTGGTGATCAGCAGCAGGCCACTGGTGTTGAGGTCGAGGCGCCCGGCCAGGTGCAACTCCTGCTTGTCCGGCTCGTCGAGCAGATCGAGCACGGTGCGGTGCTCGGGATGTTCGGTGGCGCTGACCACGCCAAGCGGTTTGTGCAGCATGAAGTAGCGTGCGGCTTTGCCGGCCTGCAACAGCTCCTCATCCAGCTCGACGCGACTGAAGACCCGCACCTCGTCGTGGCTGTCGCGACTGACCTGGCCATCCACGCGCACGCGGCCACTGGCGAGCAGTTGGCGCACGTCCTGGCGGTTGAAGCGCGGCAGGTTGCTGAGAAAACGGTCGAGGCGCATGGCTAGTCGGCGCTTGGCGGCGTTGTGCTCGGTGCCAAGCCTCGGGCGCAGCGGGGGCACAGGCAGGCGCTGTTGCGCTGCTCGGGCGGCAGGCTGTCGAGCACCTCGGGGTCGATACGGGCGCTGAAACACCAGCAGTCGGTCACGGGCGTGGCGGACTCGGCCTGGCCACACTGGTTGCGCTGGCCGCAGCGTGGGCAACGACTGGGATTCATGCGCTGGCTTCGCAGGTGCGGTTGCGCCCGGACTGTTTGGCGCGGTACAGGGCGCCATCGGCACGGGCGAGCAGCTCGCTCAGCGAGTCGTCCGGGTGCAGTTCGGCCAGGCCAATGCTGGTGGTGATCTGCAGGCTGGCACCTTTGTAGCTGAAGCGGCTGTGCTCGGTCTGCTGGCGGACTTTTTCGGCGAGCAGACGCGCCTGCTCGGGCGAGGTGTCCTTGAGCAGGAGAATGAATTCTTCACCGCCCCAGCGGCAGATGATGTCGGACTGACGCAGGTTGTCGCGCAGTTTGTTGGCGAAACCGCGCAGCACTTCGTCACCGGCCAGATGGCCGTGGTTGTCGTTGAGATCCTTGAAATTGTCGAGGTCGAGCAGCAGGGCGCAGAGTGGACTGGGGTTGCGCCGCGCTTCCTGGATCGCCTGGTTGGCCAGCAGGTCGAAGCCGCGGCGATTGAGCAACTCGGTGAGTTGGTCGGTGGTGGCCAGGGCGGCGATGCGTGTCTGGTAGCGGCGCAGGACAATGCTGACCAGGGTCAGGACGATGACGGTGACCACCAGGCAGATCAGCAGGTTGAGGTACAGCGATTGGCGAATGCCGGCCAGCGCCCCGGTTTCGTGCTTGTCGACGAACAGGTACCAATCCAGCTCGGGAATGAAGCGCACGTTGAGAAAGTGGCCGCGGCCGTGTTCCTGATACTCGAAGTCGCCGGTTTGCGGCTGTGGCAGTTTTGCCTGGAGGTCTTCCAGTCCCGCCACGTCACTGAGCGCCTGACCGACCTTGGCGCCCATTGGTCCGCCAGTAGCGCCGGTGAGCACGATGCGACCGTCGGTGTCGACGAAGTACACGCTGCGGTCATAGCGTATTTGGTAGTCATCGATCAGCTTGACCACCGCATCCACGGTCAGGCCGACGCCGGTGGCGCCGATAAAACGCTGGTCGTAGTCGAACACCTTGTAATTGATGAAGACGGTCAGGCGGTCCTGGTTGGCCATGTCGACATCGACATTGATTTCGTAGGGTTCCTGCATGTCGCGCACGCGGAAGTACCAGCTGTCACGCGGCTCCTGGGCGGCGACACTCTTAAGTACACCCTTGGCCTGGTAGTAGGTGTGGGTCTGCTCGGAGACGAAAAAGCTGGTCACGGCGCCATAGTGCTCCTGCACCTCGCGCAGGTAGCGGGTCATCTGGGCGACGTCCTGCTCGCCGCTCATCACCCAGTCGCGGACGAAGGTGTCGCGGGCCATCATCGAGGAGATCAGCACCGGCGTGACCAGATCCTTCTGGATCTCGGAGTAGACGTTGTCCGAGGTCAGCGGCAGTTCGGTGTTGACGATGTTGTCGCGGATCGACTCGAGCGCGGCGTAGTAGCTGGCCAGCGAGGTGGCGAGGAAGCCGCAGCCGAGCAATACCAGCAGCAGCAGGACCAGGGGGCGTTGACTGGTGGTCGAGGGAACGGACGGCATGCAAGGTTCTGCTCGCGAAATGGTGGCGCCATGCTAGCGTGCAATTGCCATGGCGTCACCGGCTGGCGCTGCTTTGGCGGCACGCTAGCCTGCACCACCGATCGTTCGGGCTTGCTGCCATGGCGGGTAAAGGACTACCGTGCGCGCTTGGTAACTTGCAATGTGAAATCGCATTGCGCCTTGCTGATCTGTTCTGACTTCAACACATCCGTGCGACGTCCTTTTCAGCAACCCGAGCCGCCCATGCCTGGTTACCGCATCAAATACTCCACCCTCAGCATCGGTGCCGAGGATTTTCACCTGTGTTCCCTGCGCGATAAACAGCAGTTCGCCGACCAGGACGGCCTGGCCGAACTGGCGGGGATTTCTTCGGCGACCTGGCCGCTGTTCGGCCAGATCTGGCCCGCCGGTGAAGTGTTGGCACAGACCCTGAGCGGCATGGCCGTGCAGGGCCTGCGCATCCTCGAACTGGGCTGCGGCCTGGGGCTGACCAGCTTGTTGTTGCAACGCCTGGGCGCGGATATCACCGCCAGCGACTACCACCCGCTGGCCGGCGAGTTTCTGCTGCGTAACGCCGTGCTCAATGAGTTGCCGCCGATTCCCTATCAGAACTGCGACTGGGCCGAGCACTACCTGGGGCTGGGCTTGTTCGACCTGATCATCGGCAGCGACCTGCTCTACGAGCCCGCCCACCCGGCCCAGCTCGCCGACTTTATCGCCCGCCACGGCGCGCGCTGCTGCCGGGTCGTGATCGTCGATCCGGGCCGCGGCAATGCGGCGCGCTTCAGTCGCTCGATGCTGGGCCATGGTTATCAGCAGATGGCCGACAAGGTGAACCTGCTGGATGACCCGGATGCGCCGTTCAAGGGGCGCATCCTCAAGTATCAGCGCTTGCTGGCCTAACGGCCTTGACGATTCTGTAGATGACGTAGGAGCCAGCTTGCTGGCGATGCTTTTGACCTACAACGATCGCCGGGACGCCAGCACGGACGAGGCGTCCCCCGGCTCCTGCACAGGTTATTGCCTGCTCTGCAGATAGGCGCGCCAGCCGCCGAAGTGGCTGATGTCCTCGGCGCCTTGCAGGCCGCAGGGCTCGCAGATGAAACCGCTCTCCCATGTGCCGTCCGCCAGCTGCACCTTGCCCAGGCCCAGCGGCGCCGGGATGCCGGTGAGGAAGGAGCCCAGCTCGCTGCTCGGCAGCTCCCAGACTTCCACCACGATGGCCACGCCGCCCTCGGCGACCCGGAGCATACCGGGCCTAAAGGGTGGACCGCCGGCCAGGGCGTACAACCGATAGTCCGCCGAACTCTGGGTGGCTTCGATCAGGCGCGCGCCGCGCTGCTTGAGTTGCCAATTGAGCGGCAAGTTATCCAGGTGCGCACCGCAGACCACCAGGCGCGCGCGGTCGTTGCGCGCGATGCCGCTCGGCGCGCTCGGGTCCAGGCTACGGTCGCCGGCCAGCGGCAACCCGGTCTGGCGCTGCAAGGCGCCGGCCAGGCTCAGCAGGTACTGATCGGTAAAGGCGCGGCCGAACAGGGTCACGCCCCAGGGCAGGCCGTTTTGCATAAAGCCCGCCGGCACCGCGACGGCGGTGTAGTCGAGCATGTTCATGAAGTTGGTGTAGTAGCCCAGGTCGGCATTGCGCTTGACCGGCTCGGCGTGCAGCTCGGCGAGGGTCACCGGGCGCGGGTAGGCCGGGGTCAGCACGCAGTCGAGGTCGCTCATGATGCGGTCGCACAGGGCTTTCAGTGCCTGCAGACGGTACTGGGCGCGGAATAGCTGGACGGCGCTGGTGCCCGGGGCTTGCTCGAGTACCGCCTTGATCACCGGCAGTACCGCATCGGGCTGGGCCTCGATCAGCTCGCCGGCGACGCTGTAGCGTTCGGCCACCCAGGGGCCTTCATAGAGCAGGCGGGCGGCTTCGAGGAAGGGGGCGAAGTCGATTTGCACCGCTTCGCCGCCGAGGGCCTCGAGCCGTTCGATGGTGGCGGCGAACAGCACCGGGCTCTCGGCGCAACCGAGGAATTCCAGCTGTTTGGGCACGCCGAAACGAAAGCCCGGCTGCACTGTGCCGAAGGCGCTGGCATCGTTCCACAGCGGATTGGCCCGGCTGTATGTATCGCGCGGGTCGAGTTTGGCGGTCAGGGCCAGCAACTGGCTGGCCTCGCGGGCGCTGGCGGTGAAGTAGGTCACGCAGTCCAGGGTGCGGCAGGCCGGCACCACCCCGGCGGTGGAAATCAGTCCCTTGCTGGCTTTCAGGCCGATCAGGTTGTTCAGTGCCGCCGGCACCCGGCCGGAGCCTGCGGTATCGGTGCCCAGGGCGAAGCTGGCCAGGCCGAGGGCCACGGCCAGTGATGAGCCAGCGCTGGAGCCGCCGGACGGGTAGTCCGGGTGCACGCTGTTGCGGCATTCGCCGTAGGGCGAGCGGGTGCCGTTGAGGCCAGTGGCGAACTGGTCGAGGTTGGTCTTGCCCAACGGCACGGCGCCGAGGGCGAGCAATTGCTCGACGATGGTCGCGCTGCGTTCCGGCACATAGGCGAAGGCCGGGCAGGCGGCGGTGGTCGGCACGCCGGCCAGGTCGATATTGTCCTTGATGGCGAAGGGCACGCCGTACAGCGGCAGCTCGGCCGGCGACTTGCCGTCGAGGGCGGCCAGGTAGGGTTCCAGCTCTTCGGTGCTGAGCAGGTGGATAAACAGGTTGAACTCGGGGTTGAGCGCCGCGGCCTGGTCGCGCAGGGCGGCGATCAGTTGCCGTGGGGTGATGCTGCCGGCCTGGTAGGCGGCTTTTAGCGCGTCGAGGCGCAGGTCGAATTCGTGGGTCATGTTGGCTTCCTCGTAGGGTGCGTGGGCCGCCTAGGCCTTGCGCACCGCGGTGTTCAATGGTGCGCACGGCGCACCCTACGGCTGCATCCTGGTTTGCGTCAGACTTCTTCCAGCACCACCACCCGCTGGCCGGCACGCACCGGCGAGCCGGGTTGCACGCGCACCTCGCTGACCAGGCCGTCACGCGGGGCGAGCAGGGGGATTTCCATCTTCATCGATTCGAGGATCACCAGCACATCGCCGGCCTTGACCCGGTCGCCGACTGCCACCTGCACCTGCCACAGGTTGCCGGCGATATGGCTTTCGATGGCGTGCTGGCCGTTGCCCAGGGGCGCGTCCTCACCCAGGTCGGGGGCGACGTCCTCGCTGTCGAAATGTGCCTGGCCCGATTCGATCCAGCGCTGGCGTTCGGCGTCGAACGCGCCGCGTTGCTGGGCGCGGAAGGCGGCGATGTCCTCGGCTTGCTCGACGAGGAAGGCCTGGTAGTCGGCCAGGTGCAGCTCGCTGTGTTCGATGCGCAGGTCATAGCGGCCCAAGGGGAAATCGCGACGGGTGCGCAGCAGTTCGTCCGCCGACACCGGGTAGAAGCGGATCTGGTCGAAGAAGCGCAGCAGCCAGGGTTTGCCGTCGAAGGCTGCGACTTCGCGGTAGCGGTTCCACATCTGCAGGGTACGGCCGACGAACTGGTAGCCGCCGGGGCCTTCCATGCCGTACACGCACATATAGGCGCCGCCGATACCCACCGAGTTCTCCGCGGTCCAGGTGCGCGCCGGGTTGTACTTGGTGGTGACCAGGCGATGCCGTGGATCCAGTGGCGTGGCCACCGGCGCGCCGAGGTAGACATCGCCCAGGCCCATCACCAGGTAGCTGGCGTCGAACACCGTGCGGTAAACCTCGTCGAGGTTGGGCAGGTCGTTGATCCGGCGGATGAACTCCAGATTGCTCGGGCACCAGGGGGCATCCTTGCGCACCGTGGTCATGTATTTCTCTATTGCGAGCTGGCAGGCCGGATCGTCCCAGGACAGTGGCAGGTGGACGATGCGCGACGGCACTTTCAGGTCTTGCGCGGCGCACACCGCGTCCCACTCGCCGGCGACGATGCCGAGCAGGTCGTTGAGGGCCAGGGTTTCCGGCTGGTAGTGCAGCTGCAGCGAGCGGATGCCCGGGGTGAGGTCGATCACCCCATCGAGCTGCTTGGCCTCCAGCGCCTGCATCAGCGCATGGCCGCGAAAGCGCAGGACCAGATCCAACTCCGGCGCGCCGATTTCCAGCAGCAGGTGAGTGTCGCCGGACAGGCGGGCCACCAGGCGTTTATCGGCGTGGCCGATGTCGAGGACGATGGGGGAGGTGAGGGTATGGGCTTGTGTAGGAGCGAGGGGGGCACCATTGCCCTTGCTGGCGATCAGGGATTGCGCAGGATCGCCAGCAAGCTGGCTCCTACACAGGGTGGTGACCTGCAGATTATTGGCTTTGGCCAACTGTCGCGCGGTGGCGATATCCACCGGGATGAACCTGACCTTGTCCCCGGCCTTAAGCTGCCCCAGCTGCCACAAATCGGCCTCGATGATCGTCACCGGGCAGACGAAACCGCCCAGGCTCGGGCCGTCCGGACCGAGGATCACCGGCATGTCGCCGGTAAAGTCCACCGCCCCAATCGCATAGGGGTTGTCGTGGATATTCGAGGGGTGCAGGCCGGCTTCGCCGCCGCTGTCGCGTACCCATTCAGGCTTCGGGCCGATCAGGCGCACGCCGGTGCGGCTGGAGTTGAAGTGCACTTCCCAGGCGGTGGCGAAGAAGGTGGCGATATAGGCCGGGGTGAAGTATTCCGGCGCGCCATGGGGGCCGTAGATCACCCGGATTTCGCGCTCGGCGGGCAGCGCATCGCACAGCTCGGCGGGCAATTGCGCGCCGGCCGTGTGATCGGCGAGCGGCAATAGGTGCAGTACATCGCCGGCACGCAGGGCGCGGCCGCCGTGGCCGCCGAACTGGCCGAGGGTGAAGGTGCTTTTGCTGCCCAGGTAGTCCGGCAGCTGGATGCCGCCGCGCAGGCACAGGTAGCTGCGTGCGCCGGCGCCATTGATGGTGCCCAGGCTCAAGGTTCTGCCGGCCTTGACCAGCAGCGCGGTGTTCAGCGGCTGCTCGATACCATCGAGTTGCAGGGGAATCGGTGCGCCGGTCACCGCCACCACCGCATCGGTGTTGAAGCGCAGGGTCGGGCCGCTCATGGTGATTTCCAGGGCGGCGGCGCCTTGCTCGTTACTCAGCAGGCGGTTGCCCAGGCGCAGGGCGCGGTCGTCCATCGGCCCGGACGGCGGCACGCCAACGGCCCAGTAGCCGAGGCGACCGGGGAAGTCCTGCACCGTGGTCTGGGTGCCGGCGCTAAGCACCTCGAAGGTGTCGGCTTTATAGACGAGATTGTCCAGGCAGCGGGTCCAGGGGTGGCCGCTGGCGAAGGGCGCGTCGACCAGGATCTGCCGCAGGTAGTCGCGGTTGCTTTCCACGCCATAGAGGATGGTGTCGGCCAGGGCCTGATCCAGCGCGGCACTGGCGGCGTCGCGGGTCGCGGCCCAGGTGATGAGCTTGGCGATCATCGGGTCGAAGTAGGGCGGGATCTCGCAGCCGGCCTCGACCCAGGTATCGATACGCAGCGCCTGGCCGTCGGCCACCGGGAACTGCACGGCGGTCAGCAAACCGGGGCTGGGCTGGAAGTCGCGGCCCGGATCTTCCGCATACAGCCGCGCCTGGATTGCATGGCCGCGGGGTTTGAGTCCCTTGGCCAATTCGGCCAGCGGCGGCAGATCGCCGGCCGCCAGTTCGATCATCCAGCGCACCAGGTCGACGCCCCACACCTGTTCGGTGACGCCGTGCTCGACCTGCAGGCGGGTGTTCACTTCGAGGAAGTAGAAGCGCGCCGCCTCGCTGTCGTAGACGAACTCGACGGTGCCGGCGCTGCGGTAGTTCACCGCCTTGGCCAGCTGGATCGCTGCCGCGCACAGCTCATCGGCCATGCCGGCCGGCAGGTTGGGCGCCGGGGTTTCTTCCAGCACCTTCTGGTTGCGCCGCTGCACCGAGCAGTCGCGCACGCCCAGGGCCAGCACTTCGCCCTGACCGTCGCCGAATACCTGCACTTCCAGGTGGCGGGCGCGCTGGATGTATTTCTCGATGAATACGCCGCTGTCGCTGAAGTTGTTCTGCCCCAGGCGCTTGACCGCGTCGAAGGCCTCGCTCAACTCAACGGCGCTGTGGCACACGCGCATGCCGATGCCGCCACCGCCGGCGGTGCTCTTGAGCATTACCGGGTAACCGACTTGCTCGCCGGCGATCAATGCGGCGTCGAGGCTGTCCAGCAACTCGGTGCCTTCGAGCATCGGCACGCCATGCTGTTTGGCCAGGGCGCGGGCGGTGTGTTTCAGGCCAAAGACCCGCAACTGCTGCGGCGTCGGGCCAACAAAGGCAATGCCCGCGGCTTCGCAGGCTTCGGCGAAGGCGGCGTTTTCCGAGAGAAAACCGTAGCCGGGGTGGATGGCCTGGGCGCCGGCTTGCTTGGCCACGGCGAGAATCTTCTCGACCTGCAGGTAGGTGCCCGCAGCCGGGCCTTCGCCGAGGCTGTGGGCCTCGTCCGCCTGCTGGATATGCAGGCTGGCGGCGTCGGCTTCGGAGTAGACGGCCACGCCGCCTACGCGCAGTTCATGGAGAGTACGCAGAATGCGGCAGGCAATGGCGCCACGGTTGGCGATCAGCAGTTTGGTGAACATCAGCAAAACCCTCGAAAGGGAAAGCGGGCCGTCCCGCGGTATTCGGTCTGCACCCCGGTCGTCCGGGGTTGGGATGCTTTATCCCCTCTCCCTTATGTGGAGAGGGTCACTCTCGTAGGATGGGTTGAGCGAAGCGATACCCATCAATGCATGTGCGGCCGGTGATGGGTATCGCAGGCTCAACCCATCCTACGGTCTGGCTGGTCGCTGCCTTCAATCCCACACCAGTACCTCGGCCGGGGTCGGGTTGTAGCCGTTGCAGGGGTTGTTCAGTTGCGGGCAGTTGGAGATCAGTACGATCACGTCCATATGCGCCTTGAGCTCGACGTATTTGCCCGGCGCGGAGATGCCGTCCTCGAAGGTCAGGCCGCCCTCAGGGGTCACCGGTACGTTCATAAAGAAGTTGATGTTGGCGCCGATGTCGGCCTTGTTCAGCCGGCCGTCGTGCAGGCTGGCGCGCAGGAAGTTGTCGCGGCAGCTGTGCATATGGCGCTTGTCCAGGGCGTACCTGACCGTGTTGCTTTCCTGGGCGCAGGCACCGCCGAGGGTGTCGTGGCGGCCGCAGGTGTCGGCGACGATGCTCAGCAGCGGATTGCCCAGGTTGGAGTAGAGCACCGTGCCTGTGGTCAGGTAGACGCTGTTCTGCTTGCGCAGGGTGCGCTGCACGTCGTAACGCTCGCGCGGGTTGGCGGCGCTGTAGAACAGGGTGTCGACCGCCTGATTGCCTTCCAGATCGAGCAGGCGCAGGGTCTGCCCGGCCTTTACTTCGCAGAGGAAGGGTTCGCCGGCAGCGATGGTGGCGCGGTAGCTGGCCGCTTCGGGGTGCTTGTCGCTATGGGTCAGATTCATCTCGGCAAGCCTCAGATATACAGACGTTCGGTGTTGTGGAAGCCGCGGGCGTTCTCGGGGCGCGAGCTGCGGCAGAGCACGCTGATGCCGTCGCTGTCGACCTTGTGCCAGCTCAACTGCACCGGTTTGGGCGCGTAGGCGGGGTCGGGATCCATGGGGTGCTGCAGGGCGCTGAGCACCACCAATGTGTCCATCGGCGCATACAGCTCGATGTAGTCGCCGGCCTTGGAGTTGCCCGGCTGGAAGTGCAGGCGGCCATCGCTGTCGGCCGTGACCTTGCTGAACAGGTTGAGGCACATCAGCAGGTCCTGCAGGTTGAGGTTCCACTTGCCCATTTCCACCAGCAGGTTGTCCACGCCGTTGCGGAAGAAGCCGTTGCGCAGTTCCTGATAGCGGCCCTGGCCGTATTTCTCGGCGACCTCGTCGGCATTCAGCACACCGCCGAAGCTGTCGTGCCAGCCGCAGGTGTCGGCGGTGATCGCCGCCAGTACCCGGCCCATGTCCGAATACAGGCAGTGGCCGGCGGTCAGCTTGGCGGTGTGCTGGCACTTCAAGGAGTCAGGCAGGTTCAGTCGTTCGCTTTTCTCGGCAGCATTGAGCAGCAGCAGGCTGACGTTGGCGCCGCCTTCGAGGTCGCTGAGGCGCAGCAACTGGCCGCGCTTGAGTACGAACGAGGTGTGGCCGCCGCCGGGGAGCAGTTCTTCATAGAGCGTGGGGCGCAGGGTTAATGAGGCAGTCATCTGATGCTCCTTACACAGCAGGTTGCAGGTTGCCGGTGATGTGCGGCGGCAACGCCTCGACTGCCGCGCGGGTGGCGCGGCGGTCGCTGTTCAGTGGGATGTCGTAGGTGATGCGCGCGCCGAAGGCGTTCGGCGCGTGCGGATCGACGCGGACCTTGTCGAACACCAGCAGGCGGGTGCCGAGGCTGAAACCCTCGCTCAGGTCGTGGGTGACCATGAATACGGTCAGCCGGGTTTCGCGCCAGAGGTCCAGCAGCAGGCCATGCATGTCCTTGCGAATGCCCGGGTCGAGGGCGCCGAACGGCTCGTCGAGGAGCAACACCCGCGGCTGCATGATCAGCGCCTGGGCGATGGCCAGGCGCTGCTGCATGCCGCCGGAAAGCTGGGTCGGGTATTTGTCCAGGGCGTGGCCGAGGCCGACCTTGCTCAGCATCTGCGCGGCCTGGTCGCGGGCCTCGCGTTTGGCACGGCCGAACAGTCGACCGAGCAGGGGCGAACGTGGCAACTCCAGGCCGATGGCGACGTTGTCCAGCACGCTCAAATGCGGGAACACCGAGTAACGCTGGAACACCACGCCGCGGCTGCTATCCGGTTCGGCGGCGAGTGGTTCGCCGGCCAGCAGGATCTCGCCACGGCTGGCACGCTCCTGACCCAGCAGCAGGCGCAGAAAGGTCGACTTGCCGCAGCCGGAGGCTCCTACAAGCGTGCAGAATTCTCCCTCGCTGATGTTCAGATTCAGGCGTTCCAGCACCACCTGATCGCCGTACTCCTGCCAGACGTTGTTGACCTGAATGAAGGCGCTGCTTGTTTTATCGCTCATGCCTTGGCTCCTTCATACCAGGGGAAGCACAGCCGGGCGAGCTGGCGCAGGCTCAGGTCCATCAGCCAGGCGAGCAGGGTGATCCAGGCCACGTAGGGCAGGATCACGTCCATCGCCATATAGCGGCGCACCAGGAAGATCCGGTAACCGAGGCCGTCGGTGCTGGCGATGGCTTCGGCGGCAATCAGAAACAGCCAGGCCGAGCCGAGCACCAGGCGCAGGGCAATCAGCAGGCGCGGCATGATGTGCGGCAGAACCACGCGCAGGATCAGGGTCCAGGTGCTGGCCCCCAGGGTCTGCGCCTTGATCAGCAGCTCCGGTGGAATCTCGCGGGCGCGCTGTTCCAGATCGCGGGCCAGCACCGGGGTGATGCCGATGACGATCAGCATCACCTTGGACAGTTCGCCGAGGCCGAAGCTGATGAACAGGATCGGCAGGATCGCCAGGGGCGGCACCATCGACAGCACCGTGAGCAGCGGCGACAGCGGCGCACCGAACAGCGGCAGGCTGCCGGCGGCGATGCCCAGGCACAGCCCGACCACGGCAGCGATGCCCAGGCCCATGCCGAGGCGTTTGAGGCTGGCGCTGGTGTCCTGCCAGAACAGGTACTTGCCGCTGCGCTTGTCCTCGCTGAAGGCCAGGCGATCGACCGCCGCGACCATCTGCGTGGCGCTGGGCAGCAGCTTGTCGTTGGGGTTGTCCGCCAGGCGCTGCGCCGACCCCATGAAGTAGGCGAACAGCAGCAGGGCGAATGGCAGTAGCACCAGGAATAACCGGTTGGGGCGATTCGGGTGGCGGTTGATCAGGCGCATGGCAATTTCTCGCGTGTCCGCGTTGTAGTGCGTAGGGTGGATGACGCTTTTTTCATCCACCATGAGGCCGCGTGGTGGATGGGTGAAGCGTCATCCACCCTACGAGGGGCCGTTTACGCGAAGGCATCCGGTTACAGTTTTCCGTCGGCGGCCATCTGCATAAACGAAGGGTCGAAGCGCAGTTTGAGGTTGCCCTTGTCGCCGGTAACCACTTCGCGGGCGAAGCTCATGCCGATGGCGTCGGCACTTTGCGCGCCCTCGCCGAGCAGGCCGTGGCTGAAGGAGAAGCTTGCCACCTTGCTCATGGTCGCCGGCAGCTTGGGGCTGTTGGCGAAGGCCACGGCATCCTTGGCCGAATAGAACATCTTGGTCACCGCCAGTTGCGCTTCGTAACCGGCCAGATCGGTGCCGGAGGCCTTGGCCATGTGTTCGCGGGCCGCTTTGCCGGCAGCCGTGTCGGCGCTCATGGTCGCCATGATTTCGTACCAGGCGCCGGTCAGGGCTTTACCGAAGGCCGGGTTGTCTTTCAGGGTGGCGCTGTTGACCACCATCAGGTCGATGATTTCGCCGGGGATCTGGCTGGAGTCGAACACCTTGGTCACATCTGGCGTGGCTTCGATCTCGGCCAGCAGCGGGTTCCAGGTGACCACGGCCTTGACGTCGTCGGTAGCGAAGGCCGCCACCAGATCGGCATCCGAGGTGTTGACCACGCTCAGGTCCTTCTCGCTGAGGCCTGCTTTATCCAGGCCGCGAGCCAGCAGGTAGTGGGAGACGGACAGCTCGACCAGATTGACCGGCTGACCCTTGAGGTCGCCCAGGGTCTTCTTCTCGCCCTTGAGCACGATGCCGTCGTTGCCGTTGGAGAAGTCGCCGATGATCAGTGCGGTGGAGTCGATGCCGCCGGCTGCCGGGATGGTCAGGGCGTCCATATTGGTCATGCTGCAGCCATCGAACTGGCCGGCGCTGTACTGGTTGATCGACTCGACGTAGTCGTTGATCTGCACCACATCGATATTGATGTCGTACTTTTTCGCCCACTTGTCGACGATGCCTTCGGCGGCACCGTATTCCCAGGGCATCCAGCCGGCATAGATGGTCCAGCAGACGCTGAAGTCGGTTTTAGGCGCGGCGTGACTAGTGAGGCTGATGACGGCGGCAAGGCCGGCGGCGAGAACGGAGAACAGACGGGGCGTACGCATAAGGAACCTCCAGTTCGAGAAAGGGCGGGCAGGAGTGCGCGGCGGTTTCCCCATTACTGGGGCGCGTTCTCCCGGGCTTTTATCCCGCCGTGTAACCTCGAAGGAGGTCGCCAACTCTCGGACCAGTCACTCGTTCATGCTTTTCGCATCGAACGAGCCGGAACCCTAGTCGGCTATTGCAAATTGTGGTGCCGCGATCCCGTAGCACCGAATGCGCTACGGGGAATTCCTGCACACCTGAGACTAAGCGAACATCGTGCCAGTTGTGCCCGCCGCTCTGGCATGCGGGGTGCGCCGGCCAACTCTTCATCGATGCTGCACTGCTGTGCGCTGGAATGGTGCGAGATTTCCGTGGCGTGCTGTATTGCGGGGCGGGAACGTCTGGCTGCATTCAGGGTCAGATTTGGTAATTACCGCAATTCAATGCAGCAACAGCAACCGCAGTGCCTGAGGCCTGCGGCATATCCGGGGAGTAGTGCAAATGCGTATTTTAACTGTGATGGTTTTAGTGCTGCTGCTTGGCGGTTGCAGCGTCAGTGCTCCTGGCGTGCATGCTCGCATTGGCGAGCCGCTGCGGGTACATGTCGGTGGCTATGAAGGTGGCCATGGTGGAGGTTTCTGTCCGCCGGGCCTGCGTATGCAGGGGCGCTGCTAATGAGAACCTGCTTGAGCTTGTTGCTCGTCGCATTCATGGCCGTCAGCTTGCAGGCCTGCAGCCTGCGCTTGCCGGGGATTGGCATCGATATCGGTGACAGCGGCGGCCCGTCACATTGCCCGCCAGGGCAGGCCAAGAAAGGCCGCTGCTAATCTGGCACTTTCTGCCCAGGCCAGTTGTCCAATTTTCCAAGAGAGTACCCGGAAGGCCAGCAGTCGCTGGCCTTCCTCTTATCGTGCTCACGGAGGTCTCCATGCTCCATAAAGCCATGCTTGTTGCCCTGCTGGGGCTGTTCCTAACCGGTTGTGCGGTGTATGGCGACGGTCACCGTTACTCTGGCTATGACCGCCACTATTATTCGGACAGCCACTATCGGGTGCAGCGCTACCCGGTGTATGTCACCCCGCGGCATTACTACGGTGACTCCCGTTACCAGCAGCGCCGTTACGATGATCGTCGGCATGACCAGCGCCGCTACCTGCCTGCACCGCAGCCGCGTTATTACAACAACGACCATCGCGTAGAGCAGCGCCATGACGGGCGCCGCGATCAGCGTCATGAGGGGCGTCGTGATCAGCGCGGCCAAGACCACCGCATAGCGCAATCGCGCCAGGGCTGGGACGGCAGGCAGAACAATCAGCATAGGCAGCAACAGCGCTCGTCGAACCAGCAACAGCGTGACCAGGGCTCGCGCAGCGGTGATCGCCGTGGTTGGGAAAATCAGCGCAACTAGCAACCAGTTGAACTGCCGCAGCGCATGCTACCGGTCGAGCCGTAGCGTGCGTTCTGCGGGCAGGGGGCCGGTTCAGCTGACCTCGCCTGCGCTACGAACACCTGGAGACGCCCTCGCGATGGCCTTCGATATTCCCCTGCCTCTGACCTCGACTATCGCATCGCTGTTTCGGTAGCCCTTGACGGCGCCAGTCCTGGCGCTTCGTCCATCTTCATATCCTCGACCTGACCGTTTTGTTGCGCGCATCAGCTGCGCCGGCGGAGGGATCGGTGCACCCCTCTTCTACGCATTCCCTGAATGATGGCAGTTGGCAATTGTGTTTTGCCTGCGTCGCCCGCAACATGGCGCGGGCCTGATGTGTGGAATCCTCAGTTTGCAGACCGGTCGTATCGAAGTTGTGCGCGCGTATCGTCGCTGGCCATGGGTGGCGGCCGGGCTGGTGGCCGTGTTGCTGGCCTGCGGTGCGTTGCAGGCCAATTGGGATTTCAACCTGATCAGCAAGCGCGCCGAGCAGCTGTACGGGCCGCTTGGTCAGGGCCGCGGCCGCATCGATGATTGGCAGAGGCTGCTGCAGGAGCAAGCCGGCGTCAGCGAAATGGAGCAGTTGCAAGCGGTCAACCGCTTCTTCAACCTGCGCCTGCGCTTTCGCGACGATATCCAGATATGGAAGGTCAACGATTACTGGGCCACGCCCGTCGAGGCGCTGTTTCGCGGTGCCGCCGATTGCGAGGATTATGCCCTCGCCAAGTACTTCAGCCTGCGCCAGCTGGGTGTGCCGAGTGAGAAGCTGCGCATCACCTACGTCAAGGCGGTGCGGCTGAATCAGGCGCACATGGTGCTTACCTATTACCAGCACCCCCAGGCCATGCCGCTGGTGCTGGATAACCTGATCGACGCCATCGAGCCTGCCAGTCAGCGTAGCGACCTGGTGCCGGTCTATGCCTTCAACGCCGAGGGGCTGTGGCTGTCCGGTGCTGGCGGTGGCAAGCAAGTCGGGGACAGCAAGCGGCTGTCGCGCTGGCAGGATCTGTTGAAAAAAATGCGCGCCGAGGGTTTCCCTTGAGCGCGCTTAGTGGGGGTCACTGATGTCACTGTTCAAGCAGTTGTTTATCGCCATCTGCGTGCTGATGCTGGTGAGTTTCACCGGCAGTTTTCTGGTCAGCGTGGAGAGTTCGCGGGAGCAGCAGGTCAACCAGTTGCGTGCCCACGCCCAGGATGCGGCGACCGCGCTGGGGCTATCGCTGAGCCCGCATGTCAAGGATGTGGCGATGATCGAACTGATGGTCAGCTCGATTTTCGACAGTGGCTACTTCGAGAGCATCAGGGTGCTCGACCCGGCGAATGGGCAAGTGATAGTCGAGCGCAGTGGGGTGCCGGTCAGCGGGGAAGCGCCGCAATGGTTCGCCAACCTGGTGGATCTGGCACCCGCCAGCGGCGATGCCATCGTCAGCGACGGCTGGCGTCAGGCGGCGCGGGTGCAAGTGGTCAGCCATCCGCTGTTCGCTGTCGGCAAACTCTGGCAAAGCGCCCTCGGTGTGCTGCTCTGGTTGGCACTCAGTGGGCTGTTCTGCATCGGTTTGGGCGTACTGCTGCTCAAGCGCCAGTTGCGGCCGCTGGATTATATGGTCGAGCAGTCCAACGCCATCGCCCGGCGTGAATTTCTCAGCGTGCCCGAACTGCCCAAGACCCCCGAGTTCCGGCGGGTGGTCAATGCCATGAACCAGATGGTCGAGAAGCTCAAGGCGCTATTCGCCGAGGAGGCCGCGCGCAGCGAGAAACTGCGTGCCGAGGCCTATCAGGACAGCCTCACCGGGCTGGCCAACCGGCGCTACTTCGATCTGCAGCTGCAGGCGCGCGTGGGTGTCGATGAGCACGCCGGTAGCGGTTTCGTGCTGCTGCTGCGGGTCAACGACCTGGCCGGCCTCAACCAGCGCCTGGGCGGCCAGCGTACCGACCAGTTGCTCAAGGCCATCGCCGTGCAGTTGCAGCAACTCAGCCAGGGTCGCTACCTGTTGGCGCGCAACCGGGGCGGCGAGTTTGCCGTGTTGGCCGCCGGCCTCGATCGCAGTGAGGCAGAGCAGTTGGCAGAGAGTCTGGACGGCGCCCTGGCCAGCCTGCAGCAGACCGGCGCCAGCGATTGCTTGCCGGTCGCGCATATCGGCATGACGGCCTTCGCCCCGGGCGATCAGCTCGCGGCTATTTATGCCGCGCTGGATGCGGCGTTGGCTCAGGCCAGCAGCCAGAGCCTGCAGAGCTGGGCCTGCAGCGAGCACGACGCCCAGCGGCCTGCCGCCGATGAGCGGCAGAGCTGGCATGCTCTGCTGGATCAGGCGCTCAATCAGGGGCGTTTCCAGCTGTATGTGCAGCCGGTGGTGAGTGCGGCTGATCCGGCGCGGGTATTGCACCTCAAGGTGCTGGCGCGCCTGCTCGATGAGCAGGACAACCCGGTACCGGCGGGGCGCTTCCTGCCCTGGCTGGAGCGTTTCGGTTGGGCCACCCGTCTCGACCTGGCCATGCTCGACTGGGTATTGGCGCAGCTGCAGAGCAACAGCAGCAGTGTCGCGCTGAGTCTCTCCGGCAGCACCATCCGCGATCCGCAGGCACTGCAGCACCTCTATGAACGGCTGCGTCAGCATGCGCACCTGGGCGCGCGTCTGACCCTGGAGCTGGACGAAGATCAGTTGCCCGATGCCGCGGCCCTGGAGGCGTTGACCGTGCGCCTGCGCAGCCTCGGCTTCGGCCTGGGGTTGCAGCACTTCGGCGGACGCTTCAGCATGATCGGCAACCTGGCCAAGCTCGGCCTCAGCTACCTCAAGGTGGATGGCAGCTATATCCGCGCCATCGACGCCGAGAACGACAAACGCCTGTTCATCGAGGCCATGCAGCGGGCTGCCAACAGCATCGATCTGCCACTGATTGCCGAGCGGGTCGAAACCGATGGCGAGTGGCAGGCCTTGCGTGACATGGGTATCGAGGGCGTACAGGGCCGCTTGTTTGGCGAACCGGGTCCCTGGGCTTGAGGCGATTCCCGTCAGGGATCGCTCGCAAGACAGCAGCCTGGATTAGCTCCAGCGTAATCCGGGGAGCGATGGATATACCAACAAATATTCCCGGATTTCATCCGGGCTACGGGACTGCCACCCCGTGGGCGCGGACCTGTCCGCGAAAGGATTCGCCCCATCCTTCAGGAATACAGGCGGTAAACCGGGAGACGCTCAGATCAACCCGGACTCGTCGTCATTGATCAGCCGATTCAACCCGCCAAGGGCATCCCGTGCCTTGCTGCGACCGACCAGTTTGGTTTGCGCCGCTTCGGGCAAGTCGGTGATGCGCACAACCCCTTTCTGGATCAACACGGTGATCAAGTCTTCCAGCACCCGGATCATGTCCAGGTCGCTCTGCTTGAGCTGCAGCAGGCTGCTTTCTACCGTCTGATTGGCAAACCAGGCCAGCGCTTCCTGATCATCGGCGGCAAGCTCACCATCCATGCCCTCGAACGGTGATGCCTGAACCTGTTGCAGATTGCCCCAGGTATCGCGTTTCACATACAGCATCGATCACTCCTTAGCATCAACGGCTTCCCTTGAACGAAAACCCCGCTAACCGATGTTAGCGGGGTTTTGCCCGTCAGGCGTGATCGATTTTGATGACTGGGTCTGCTCCGGCGATCAGCGAGTTGATACTGCTGCTGGATAGATTCACTCCGGTGAGTTCGATGGACGTGTCGGCATTGGCAGCCGGCGTGCCGCCGACATCGTTCAAGTGTCCCTCGGTGCTGATCAGCAGGCTCGAGGTGCCGCCTGCGCTGGTGACCAGTTGCAGGAAGTTGTCGATAGTACCGTCGGTTTCGCCTTGCAGCAGGTCGCTGAGGTCGATGCGATCGCCTTCGTCAATGTTGAAGTCGGCTATCTTGTCGTGACCGGTGTCACCAGCGTTCCAGGTAAAGGTATCGGCGCCAGTTCCGCCGAGCAAAATGTCGTCGCCAGCTCCGCCGATGAGGATGTCGTTGCCGGTGCCACCGTCCAGGGTGTCGTTACCCGCACCGCCATCGAGGCTGTCATTGCCCGCGCCGCCGCCGATGTAGTCGTTGCCGGCGCCGCCGGTGAAGGTCGAGTTGCCGGACCCGCCGATAATCGTCTTGGCGACGCTCGCCCCGTCACTGACCTCAAGTGTCAGGGTCGGGGCGAAACCGCTGGGCAGTTCCGAGACGGTGACTAGATAGAGCTTGTCGGTGCCCGATAGGGTCGTCTCGGTGCTCAGCAAGGAGGTGTAAGCGCTCAGGTCGTACTCACCCTGGGTGTTGGGAGCGATTTCCTCGTAGCTACCATCAGCATGCACCACGCTGATGGTCGAACCTGCAGGAAGATCACTGAGCGCCAGGCTGGTGAAAGACTCGGGCGTTCCAACCGTATCCTGAATTGCGGCATAGATGTCCACCGGGTAGCTGTAGCTGGTCAGGCCGGTTGGGCTGGCGTCCACCGCGATGTATTCGATCTGGAAGCCGTTGTTGGTTTGACTGGCGGAGAAGGTATTGGCAGTGTCCTGAGCGATCGACAGGCTCTGCATGTCGGAACTGATGGAGTAGCTCACGTTCGCCGAGGTGTTGCCGCCCTGATTGAACAGGTCGCCGTCGATGGTTGACACCACGGTTGCCTGGGTAATGGTCCCGATCACGCCGCTGTAGGAAACCGACCAGATGCCTCCCGGGTTCACCGTGGCGGCCTGGGTAACGATACTGGTGGTGCCGCCGTTGAGCACTTCCAGCACCAGGTCGACCTTGAGATTCGACGACGAGACAGTAAGCCCCGACGACGAGGTTATGGTCCCGGAAAGCGTTCCGCTGGTCAGGTCGCCAACTTCCAGGTCGCTGCGGATCAGCACCGTGTCATCGCCCGCGTTCTTCAGCTTCAGCGCCAGGTACTGCATGCCGGAGGGGAAGGTCAGCTCGATTGTGTCCGAGCCTTCGATTCGATTGTCGCCATTGACACCTGAGGTCTGAACTGACAGCAGGCTGCCCGTCGACCAGTCGAATACCTTGCCGGAGTCTCCCGTGGAAAGGGTGATGCCGCTCGGGAAGGTGTAGCTGGACTGGCCATCCAGCCCGGAGATGTTGCTGCCGAAGTTGATCGTGTTGGTCATCGGGGCACCAATCACCACGGATACATCGCTGCCCGGTACCGCATCGGCTACCGGGTTGATGGTGATGTTGATCGAATCGCTATCGGTCAGCACGCCACCAGCTCCGGTATTGCCGCCATCGCTGCTGGTCATGGTCAGGGTGACTGAGCCGCTGGCGTCCGCCACTGGCAGGTAGCTCGGCTGGCTGGCTGGTGCAGCCAGGTAGGCGTTGATGTCATCGAGCGTACCGCTCAGCACGATGCTGCCAGTACCCGAACCGGCCACATCGACGCCGTTGGCACTGGCCGCGCTCAGTGTGCCGCTGGCAACCGCCAGGGTTACCGAGATGAGGCCCGTGGTGGCGTCCACATCGCTCACCGAGAGTCCACTCAGCTTGAGCGTGGTGTCTTCATCGGTGGTGTAGCTAGCCGGCAATTGATTGACCGGCGCATCGTTTACGGCGTTGATCAGGATGGAGACGGTAGCTGGTGTCAGGTCCACGTTGCCGGCGACATCGCTCGTGAGGTACTGGAAGTCGGTACTGCCATTCCAGTTGGCGTTCGGTGTGAAGCTCAGACTGGCCTGATTGCCGATAGCCGGAATGGCCTGACCAATCAGCACCTCCTGGCCGTTGTAGCTGAGTGTGCCGTTCGCCGGCAGGCTGGTGATGGTGAAGTTGGCAATGCTGCTGGCGGTATCGGTCGCATTCAGGATGATGGCAACAGGGCCGGAATCCTCATTGGCGACGACGGATACATCGCCGGCTTCGGGGGCGCCCGTATCGCCGAGGGTGATGGTGGTGGCGGTCGATGCGCTGTCCGCACCGTCTTGAGCCGTAGCCGTCACGGTCACGCTCAGATCGCCAACCGGGTTGCCTTGGATGGTCATGCTCAGACCGGTGATGGTCACCGCCTTAGTGCTCGGATCGACCACCACGGAATAGCCACCCGCACTGGTCAGGGGCAGCGTCCAGGTGCCGTCACCGTTAGCTGTACCGGCGGACAGGCTGGCACCAGCAGGGACCGCGACCGTGATGCTGGCAATCGACTCGGAGTAATCGATGTCCGTCGGCGTGGCCGTGATGGTCAACGGGTAGTCGATGCTGGAGACAAACTCGATCGAGTTGATCAGGTAGTCGTTATCGCCACCGCCCGGAGCGCTGAACTCGATACGGCTGATCGCCGCACCGGTGCTACTGGTCAGCGTGATGGCCGGGTCGACGGCATCGGTCAGCCCGGCGATTGTGCCGCTGCCGATGGGGTTGCCGGCGCTGTCGAACAGGTCATAGGTCGCCCTTTCGCCAGTGTGCAGCCAGGCAAAGCTAACGGTCGCGCTTGCAACCGGAGCATCGAAGTCCACGACGATGCGTTCGGACTGGCCGTCAGATTGACCCAGTTCGTTGTTGGCACCGGAAGCATCCCCCACGACCCCAAAGCCAACGGGGCTGCCGTTGATGGAAATCACCCCTGGAGTGCCGTCGAGCATAAAGGCGCTGACGGTGAAGCCCTGCCCGCTGGCCGTGACGTTGGCGGTGTTGATAGTTGTAGTACTGATGTTGGCTGCGCCCAGTTCGATAGTGACGATAGGGGCATCGGCTACAGGCGTCACATCGAAGGTGAGGGTGCTCGGCGCGAGCGCGAACTGACCGGCCTGATCGCTGACCGAGAAGGTCAGTGCGGTGTAGCTGTCACCACTGGCGTCGTGCGCAGGCGTGAACGTCAGGTTGTTAAGGTCGGTCAGGGCAATGACTTGGCCGGCGCTCACCGCAGTGCCGTTGAACTGCAGTGAACCGGCTGTCGGCAGGCTGTCGATACGCACAGCCTGAAGAGTATCGCCGAGGTTGACATCGGTGAAGCCGAAGTCATCCGCGCTGAAGTGGTGAACGCTGTCTTCATCAAGGGCGATAACGCCGTCGGTGCCGGTGGGGGCGATGTTGAGGTCGACGCTGTAACCGCGGTCGGCCTCGGCGGTGACGGTGTTGCCGTTGCTGTCGGTGGCGGTGACGCTGGCGTTGACGCTGCTGTTGGCGGCCAGAACGCTGCCCGGCACGTTGATGCTGAAGGTGTTGCCGGCCAGCACTGCGCCGCTGTAGGTCTCGCTGCCGATGGTCAGGGTGACGGTGTCGCCTTCTTGGGCATCGCCGCCGACGCTGCCGCTGACGGCGACGTCCGCTGCGGCTTCGGCAGCATTGAGGATGTCATCGCCGGCGATGGCGTCGAGGCTGATGCTGGCTGCGGCGCTGGTGTCGACGCTGTAACCGCGGTCGGCCTCGGCGGTGACGGT
>NZ_JAAOJA010000002.1 GCF_013184545.1 Pseudomonas tumuqii
CGCGGCGGCTAAAAACACAGAAATGAGCGGGTGATCTGAGCGTTTTTGGTCGATTTGCCGCTTTTAAAATCAGCAGCAGCTGAAGTCAGCCAGAAATGCATGGCTACTTCAGAGGATCCTTAGACATCTCGGAGAACGATCCAGCATGCGTATCAGTAAAGCTACTGCCGAAGATATCTCAGCGCTTAGCGCACTCCTGTTGGTGCTATTTTCCCAAGAGGCCGAGTTCACGCCAGATCAAGAGGCACAGGCACGCGGCCTTGCGCGGATCATCGACAGTCCGGATACCGGTGTTGTCCTTGTCGCCAAATCCGATGGTGTGGTTGTAGGGATGGTGACTCTTCTGTTCACGATATCCACTGCGCTCGGGGAGAGGGTCGCGCTGCTTGAAGACATGGTGATTGCCTCGAAGCTCCGTGGCGCCGGCGTTGGATCTCAGCTCCTGGAGCGAGCCATCTCGGTTGCGCGCGCCGAGGGATGCAAGCGGATCACGCTGCTCACGGACAAGACAAACGAATCGGCTCAGCGTTTCTACGCGAAGCAGGGGTTTGAGCTCTCCAGCATGGTGCCCATGCGCTTGTCGCTGACGTCGGAATGCAACGAGACGCCTAACAAATCGCTGGAGCGCACGCGTGGAAGATAAAGGGCCAGGCCCAAACCGCGCAGCCGCGGCGCTCAGCTCAACCGTTAGCCTACAGAGAGAGAATTAGGATAGCACCATGAAAGTTCGATGTCCTGACTGTGGTTATATCGCAGACAATCTTCCGCCAAGCCATAAGTGTCCTAAATGCGCAAAATTTTCCCACGATTGGCTGATTTATGATTGGGAAAGCTTTGCTTTAATCAAGCGCCGACATATCAGATATAACCTTTTAATCATTGGCTTGGTTATAATTAATTTGTTTGCGGCGATCACCTTGAAATCAACAGATGCGTTTCAATGGTTGTTCAACTTATTATTTATTCCGGCAATGATCAGTTTGTTTTATTGTCGAAAGCAGCTTAGAAGGGAATCGGAGTATGAAGGACATAGAGGCAGGGCTACGCTTCCCTGGTTTAGCGGTTTCGGGGGGCTCTAAAGCGGCTAACAAGGCGATGAAATTCGCTTCACTCGCTTCGCTGGACCCTTCTAGGCTCCACAAATTTGGGCCGCTTCGCTATTTTGCCAAAAAATACTCCGCTGCGGCGGGCTGTTTATCGCAACGTCAGGCATATAGGAAAATACAGTGATTACCTGCTATCTCCGATACATAGTTGACCCATACAAGCTCAAAGAGTTTGAGTGCTACGGCAAACTATGGATTCCACTGGTTGAGAAATTCGGCGGCAAACACCATGGTTATTTCTTGCCATCAGAGGGTGCCAATAACGTTGCGCTCGCCATGTTCACCTTCCCAAGCTTGGCTGAGTATGAACAGTATCGGGAAAAGTCACTTCAAGACACGGCCTGCATAGCTGCCTTCAAATACGCCGAAGAAACAAAATGCATCATCAGCTATGAGCGAACGTTCTTTAGGCCCGTGTTCGATGCCTAGCAAGTTCTTCAAATCGTTCGCGTCGCTCACTGGTACGGGCTAAAGTCCGCTCCTTAACCAGGCGTTATGCGCAGCAAAAATTATGGGGATGAATCAAATTAATGAGACATGACCTGAGAGAAAAAATTGTCGGGGTATGTACGAAGAAAATACTGACCAAGGGTGAATCGGTAGGTGTTTCATTTTATGCGTTCTTCGCAAACAAGAATGATGACCCAGAGCTTCTAATGGAGGCAGCGACATGGTGGATACAAACCCACAAGCTAGACCATTTCGAAAAGGCTAGTAAAATTAAGAGCATGGTTGAAGCGGGGCTCTGAGGAGTGCGGCGCATAACAAGCGGTTCAATCCGTTCGCTTCGCTCACTCGGGACGGGTTAAAGCTCGCCCTTAACCAAACGTTATATGCTGGTGACGCATGGATGAGCTTTTCGGCTTCACAATTCGGATCTTGGGCTACTTCGTAACAGAAGTCTTACTGGGGACATTTTTCTATGCTATCGACTGGCCTTTTGTGAAGATTGCCACGCGTGGGAAATATCCCCAGAAAGAGTGGCTAAGCGGCTCGAAAGAGGAGGCATATGTCTGCTGCGTAGGAATTTCAGTATTTGCCATGTCTTTAATGGCAGTGCTAGGCCAATTCAATATATAACAATGTGCTCAAGCCGTTCGCTTTGCTCACGGGCGAGCACAGCATTATGTTCTACCCCAACCCACGGAAGGCCCCATGAAAAAGATTGCATTGCCATTAGCAGTGTTGATTGCATTTACGGCGTACACAGTATTTTCAATGTCACAGGCAGAGCAGTCGCTTATTCAGTTTGGCCTTCAACTCATGTCCAGTACGGATACCGCACAAGTCGTAATCGATCTCTACATTCTGGCTGCACTTGCCTGTGTCTGGATGTACCACGACAACAAATCACGCGGCAAGTCATTCGCCGCGGTAGTTCCATATCTACTCATTACCGCTATTTTCGTCTCAATTGGCCCGCTGCTTTATCTTGTGGTCAGAGGCTTTGCAGCGCAATCCCGCGCAGCTGAACCATAACGAACGGTTCAAGTCGTTCCAAATTAATGACGGCATCATTCACCGTGAATGTCTATTTCGCCCCCTGCGATACGATGCGGCCATTGGCCGTGGTGGCGCTCTTGATTTGCTCAAGTTAAGGAAGGTCTGAAGTAGCCATGTATTTCTGGCTGACTTCAGCCCCCGCCGATTTTGAAAGCGGCAAATCGATCAAAAGCGATCAGATCACCCGCTTATTTCTGTGTTTTTAGCCGCCGCGAGCACCTCGCGGCAGCCATTCCCCGCATTACAGGCGCACCTCTCCTGCATTCGTCAGTAAATATCTGCGCGCCATCCACAGGTTCGACAGCGCGAACAGTGTCACCAGTTGCGCCGTGTTCTTCGCCAGACCACGGAACCGCGTCTTCACATAACCGAACTGGCGCTTGATCACTCTGAATGGGTGTTCGACCTTGGCCCGAACCTGCGCCTTGGCCTTCTCGATCTTGCGCTTGGCTTTGTATAGAGCGCTACGCTTGCCCAGTTTCTTGTAGGTGCTGCGGCGGGCTGCGATCTGCCAAATGACCTCACGGCCTTCATGCTCAGGGCGTTTCTCGACGCCGGTGTAACCCGCGTCAGCGCCGACCATATTTTCATCGCCATGCAGCAGCTTATCCACTTGGGTGACGTCCGCCACGTTGGCCGCCGTGCCCACCACGCTGTGCACCAGACCGGACTCGACGTCCACGCCGATATGGGCCTTCATACCGAAGTAGTACTGCTGGCCCTTCTTGGTCTGGTGCATTTCCGGGTCGCGCTTACCGTCCTTGTTCTTGGTCGAACTCGGCGCATTGATCAGCGTGGCATCGACAATCGTGCCTTGGCGCAGCGACAGCCCTCGGTCGCCCAGGTAGCCATTGATCACGGCCAGGATGCCCGCGGCCAGCTCGTGTTTCTCCAGCAAACGACGGAAGTTGAGGATGGTCGTTTCATCAGGGATGCGCTCCAGGCTCAGCCCAGCAAATTGGCGCAGGATGGTGGTTTCATACAGCGCCTCTTCCATCGCCGGATCGCTGTAACCGAACCAGTTCTGCATCAGGTGCACTCGCAGCATCGCCATCAACGGATACGCCGGACGACCACCTTCACCCTTCGGATAATGCGGCTCGATCAGGGCGATCAAACCCTTCCACGGCACCACCCGATCCATCTCGATCAGGAACAACTCTTTGCGGGTCTGCTTGCGCTTGCCTGCGTACTCGGCGTCGGCGAAGGTCATCTGCTTCATCGGAAAACTCGGCGGGTGGAATCCGGGTATTTTGCCAAAATCAGGAAGTCTTCTTCAGACTTTCCTTAACCGCCAGGCAATGCGCGCCATCAGCCAATCGGCACCCCGAAACCCCAATCTAATTTCGCCGCAGGAGAAGAATCCTGGGCACCATCAGCGCGCACGTCCGCCCATAGCCGCCTAGGCTTGGGGGATTGCACTTGGATTTCGCCTATGAACAGCAGCGACAGGTCTACGACACCCGCATCCGCATCTGTGCGGCGTCCGCAGTTCTGGCAGGTGGCCAAGCGCTGTTGCCAGATCGCCGGCACGGTGGATGTGGCGTTTTTCTTCCTTTTTTATGTCCTCGGTTCTCCCTTGCTGGCCTGGGTCAATGTCATCAGTGTTTCCATGTACATCCTGGCGTACCAGGCGCTGGCCAGGCGGCGCAATCGGTTGGCCATTGCGCTGATCTGGACGGAGGTCATCGTCCACGCCACGTTGGGTACGCTGTTGATCGGCTGGGGCAGTGGCTTTCACTACTATCTGTTGATGTTCATCCCGGCGCTGTTTCTCAGCATGCCGTTGCGCGGCGCCCTTGTGGCGCTGGTTTCGCTGTGGGCGTTTTACGTGACGCTGGATGTCGTCATGTGGACTGTCGAACCGCTGCAGCCGATTTCCCGCGATGCCTTGCTGGCCGTGCATCTGTTCAATCTGAGCGTGGTCTTCGCCATGTTCAGTTACTTGTCGTTCTTCTATCTGAAGATCGTCAGTTCGGCACAGCGCAAGCTGCGGCATATGGCGGCCACCGATCCGTTGACGGGGCTGTTCAACCGCCGGCATATGCTCGATTTGGCCGAGAAGGAGCTGGCTCGCTTCCAGCGCAGCCGGCATCCCATCGGGCTGCTGTTGCTGGATATCGATCACTTCAAGTTCATCAACGACAGCCACGGCCACGAGGTCGGCGACAAGGTGTTGGTGGAGGTGGCGAACGCGATCAAGGGAGAGCTGCGAAGCCAGGATCTGATCGCGCGCTGGGGTGGCGAGGAGTTTCTGGCGATTCTTCCGGATACCGGCCTGGAGCAGGCGCGGGCGAGTGCCGAGCGGGTCCGGCAGGCGCTGATGCAGCAGCGCTGGTGTTTCGACGGCCAGTCCGTCGCGGTCACCATCAGTGTGGGGGTCAGCGAATTCCAGGAGGACGATGGGCTGAAAAGCGCCATCAATCGTGCCGACAGGGCGCTTTACCGCTGCAAGGATAATGGTCGCAACCGGGTTGAGGTGTGCCCTGGCGCCGACGAAACTGTTGCAGCCGCTCTGCCAGTCCATTGCCCATAGGACGAGCGGTAAAGCGTGCATCGTCGCAGATGGCCCAGTAGCTATGCTGCCAGGTTGATGCGTGGCACCACAGCAAAAAAAGGCCAAAGCGCGCCCCTGTAGAACACTCAGAACACGGGGCCCAGCCAAACCACGAGTCGTGCTCATGGCTGAAAGCATAATTTATGTCATTGCACCAAAAAGATTCATAAAGGCGACATATCGCTCTATTGCGGTGCGTTGGCTGCTGCTAGAGTGCTGCCAAATTTCAGTGAGCGACCGTATGAGCACGGTCAATCGAGGGCAGTACCATGAGCGAATCCGTAGACCATTTTCTGGCCCGCCTCAAGCAGCGCGATCCCGATCAGCCTGAGTTCCACCAGGCCGTCGAGGAAGTGCTGCGCAGTCTCTGGGCGTTTCTCGAGGCCAACCCGCGCTATCTACAGAGCGGTATCGTCGAGCGCATGGTCGAACCCGAGCGCGCCATCCTGTTCCGCGTGCCGTGGGTCGATGATCAGGGCCGAGTGCAGGTCAATCGTGGCTACCGGGTGCAGATGAGCAGCGCCATCGGCCCATACAAGGGCGGCCTGCGCTTCCATCCTTCGGTGAACCTGGGCGTGCTCAAGTTTCTCGCCTTCGAACAGGTGTTCAAGAACTCCCTGACCTCGCTGCCGATGGGCGGCGGCAAGGGCGGTTCGGACTTCGACCCCAAGGGCAAGAGCGACAACGAAGTGATGCGCTTCTGTCAGTCGTTCATGAGCGAGCTGTACCGGCATATCGGTGCCGACCTCGACGTGCCGGCCGGTGACATCGGTGTGGGCGCCCGCGAGATTGGCTATATGTACGGCCAATACAAGCGCCTGGCCAACCAGTTCAGCTCGGTCTTGACCGGCAAGGGCATCGCCTACGGCGGCAGCCTGATCCGTCCTGAAGCCACCGGTTTCGGCTGCGTGTATTTCGCCGAGGAAATGCTCAAGGGCCGTGGCCAGACCATCGATGACCTGCGTGTGGCCATTTCCGGTTCCGGCAACGTGGCGCAGTACGCCGCGCGCAAGGTGATGGATCTGGGCGGCAAGGTGATCTCGCTGTCCGACTCCGAAGGCACCCTGTACGCAGAGGCCGGCCTCAGCGAGGAGCAGTGGCAGCACCTGATGGAACTGAAGAACGCGCGCCGCGGGCGGCTCAGCGAGATGGCCGTGCAGTTCGGTCTGCAGTTCATCGCTGGCCAGCGCCCGTGGCACTTGGCGTGCGATGTCGCGCTGCCATGCGCCACGCAGAACGAACTGAACGCGGAAGACGCCCGCAGCCTGCTGAAGAACGGCTGCTTCTGCGTGGCCGAGGGAGCCAACATGCCCTCGACCCTGGACGCCGTGGACCTGTTCATCGAGGCCAAGATCCTCTATGCCCCGGGCAAGGCGTCCAACGCTGGCGGTGTAGCGGTCAGTGGCCTGGAAATGAGCCAGAACGCCATGCGCCTGCACTGGACGGCCGGCGAGGTGGACGAGCGCCTGCACGCCATCATGCAGTCGATCCACCATGCCTGCATCGGCTACGGCACCGAGCCGGGCGGTTTCGTCAATTACGTCAAAGGCGCCAACATCGCCGGCTTCGTCAAGGTCGCCGATGCCATGCTGGCGCAGGGCGTGGTTTGAACTGGGTGGGGCCATTCACCGTCGGCTGACAGTACCGGGATGGGCGGCCACTATCTTCGCGGCCATACGGCGCGGATAAATCGTGGTCGCCTGTCATCCATCAGCGGTTGTGCAAATATCGAGCGCCGTAGCGAGACCGTCTCCAGGTCTTCTCCTGCCAGCAGCCAAACCCCGGCGCGGCCATTCGCCAGCCAACCCTGGCTTCTATCCGTGCGCTAACGCACGCAGTCATGGCAACCTGCGACTATCCTTTGCTGTGGGGGCACGTCATTGCCTCCTGACCTTCATCCCCAACGGTGGCAGCTATGTCCGCGATGCCCACACCGCAGCAGAACCACCTCCTGGCTGCCTTGCCGGTCGAAGTGCAGCAGCGTCTGTTCCTCAATCTCGAGCTGATACCCCTGCCGCTCGGCAAGATCTTGTATGAATCCGGGGACGCCTTGCGCCACGTCTATTTCCCGACCGACGCCATAGTGTCGTTGCTCTATGTGATGGAAAACGGCGCGTCGGCGGAGATCTCCGTGGTGGGCAATGAAGGCCTGATTGGCGTCGCCGTGTTCATGGGCGGCGAAAGCACCCCGAGCCGGGCGGTCGTGCAGAGCGCCGGCTACGCCTACCGCTTGCTGGGCAAGCAGTTCAAGGCCGAGGTCAATCGGCATGGCGAGATGTTGCACCTGATGCTGCGCTATACCCAGGCGCTGCTGACGCAGATGGCGCAGACGGCTGTGTGCAACCGGCACCATTCGATTGATCAGCAGTTGTGTCGCTGGCTGCTGTTGTCGCTGGACCGCCTGCCAGGCGACCAGTTGACCATGACCCAGGAACTGATCGCCAACATGCTTGGCGTGCGCCGCGAAGGCGTTACCGATGCCGCCGGCAAGTTGCAGAAACTCGGCGTGATCGAATACAGCCGTGGGCATATCAAGGTGCTGGATCGGCCCAGGCTCGAGCAGCTGAGCTGCGAGTGTTATGCCGTGGTCAAGAAAGAAACCGATCGTCTGCTGCACTACATGCCCGCGCGCCCGGGCAGCCAGTTCAGCCAGTTCAGCCAGCTCAGCCGCTGAGGCGGCGGGCGAGCGGGGGGCTTGCCTGTCGAGCCGTCGGCCGCTGCGCGCTCGGGGCGAACCGCATCACTGTTCCTGCCAGTCCAGGTCGCAGCAGAAGACATAGAGCGTGCCGCCAACCTTGACGGTCTGCGAGAGCGTGATGCACATGCGCGAATCGGCGACCGACAGGTAGGGCCGGCTGATCTGAATGACCCCCGGTTGCTTCAGCGCCCGGTAGTGGTAGTGCTTGTGCGACCAGTTGGCGTTGTCGCCACACAACAGGGGCGCGAAGCGCACATTCAGCTGCTGCTGGTAGTGCGGGGCATAGACATTGCGCGAGACCTGATAACCCGCCTCGTTGAGCAGATAGCCGCGCACCGTGCGCGGGTCGCTGAAGAGCACGCCGCAGCTGTGGTCAAACTGCTGGTGGGCGGCAAAATGCGCCACGGCCTGGTGAAACAGGCCTTCTATGGCGCGCGCATAGTGCTGCAAGTCGGCGCTGCGTTTGACGCTTTTCCACTGCTGGCCGCGCAGCAGGTTATCGAAGGTCGTGGCAAAGCCCTGCTCGGCGTCGATGCGCGCCTGGGGTCTGGCGAAATGGAAGCCCTGGAGCATGTCGGCATTGGCGGCAATGGCCACCAGGGCCTCGTGTTCGCTTTCCACGCCTTCCACCACCACCAGGCTGCCGGCCTCGTGCAGCAGGCTGACGATGCCGGTGAGAATGCGCTCCACCCGGCGGGAATTGCCGGCGTCCTGGATCAGGCGGCGGTCGATCTTGACGATGTCGGGTTCCAGGTCCCAGATGCGGTCGAAGTTGGAATGCCCCGCGCCGAAGTCATCGATGGCGATCAGGCAACCCAGCTGGCGGAAATGCCTGATGAACCGCTTCAGCTGGGCATGATCGCTGACTTCGCTTTCAATGATCTCGATCACCAGGCGATGCGCGGCAATGCCGCTGGCCTGCAGCAGGTTGCGGGTAAAACCGATGTCCGGTTGTTCGCTGACCAGGTACTGCGAGTTCAAGTTGAGGAACAGCCAGGCCTGCCCCGTGGCCTGGCGCGCAAAGTTGTGCACATGCAGGGTCCGGCAGGTGCGATCCAGCTCCAGGCTTTCCCGGCCATTGCTCGGCATCGCCAGCAGGGTTGCCGGCGGCTCGGCTGTGCCATCGGCATGCCGGGCGCGAATCAGCCCCTCGTAGCCCACTGCCCGGCCGTGGGCGATGCTGAAAATTGGTTGGAAATGACTGGTCAGTGACAGGCCGCGATAACGGCTGGCAATCAGCGGGTCGCTCGGCAGGCCGTGGACTGGCGGGCGGGCTGCTGCTTTATCGTCGTAGCGCAGTGGCTGGACGGTATTGAACATCTTGAATCCCTCAGCGGTGTTGTAGCTGAGCCAGCGCCGCATCGACCAGGGCCAGCAGTTCGTCGATGGCTTGGGTGGCGCGTTGGAAGTAGCTCTTGGCGGCTATCACGGGGCGTTCCTGGCCGAGCAGTTCCTGTTTTATGCAGCGCAGAAAATCCGCCACCACCTGTTCGCGATGCTGCAGGCGGAACCCGTTAGCCTGCGGGTGCTCGCTGGCATGGCGCTGCAGGGTGGCGAAGGCCGTGCCGGCGAGCAGCTCGATCTTCTGGTAGAGAAAACGCATGCGCACGCGCTGCTCGGCGCTGCTCTGGCCGGCCGCCGCGATGCCGGTGCCCAGGGCGCGCGCCTGGCCGGCCCATTCTGCCGCCTGAACCACCTCGCGCCAGATGCAGGGCAGGTAGCTCAACTCGGCACGGCCCTCGCTCAGGTCGATTTCGCTCGCCACATCCTCCATCAGAAAGATGCTGTTGCGAATGATCAGGTGATGTTGCGCCAGATTGTTCGCCTGGTCGCTGCGTCCTTCGCGCATCCGTGACCAGTGATCGATCAGGCTGTTCCAGGCGTCCCGGTGCGTGCTGTCGAGCGCCTGGGCCGCGCGGATATGCTGGTCCAGCCCCTGGCGTGCGACGGCCAGATCCTGACTCAGGCTGGCATCGCCGCAGAGCACACCATTGCTCAGGCCGCGATGGCGCTGAAAGCCGGAGATCAGCGCGCGTAACAAGGTCAGTTGCTGAATGTTCAGCTGGATATGCTGGCGCCTTTGCCGCTGCAGGCGGCGGTGCAGGGCGTAGAACAGCAGGGTCGTGATGAGCAGGGCGGTGGCGCCGGCGAGGAGGAGGGGGAATCCATTCATGCTGATTATCCTGTCAGATGAGCCAGATGGTGGGCGATGGTGCGCGCCTGGTCGGCGGCCAGCAGGTTGTCGGCATTGCCCTGACGGACGCGGTCGGCCAGTTCGGCGATTTCCGCCACGGCCTTGCCCTGTTGTTCGGTACTGACCGCCACCTGGTCCACCTGCTCGGTCAATAGCAGGGTGCGCTGTTGCACCTGATCGAGCAGGGTGCGCACCGCTGTGGAGCTGTCGGCGCTGCGATGGGCCAGATCGGTCAGGTCGGACACCTGCACCGTGGCGTCCTTGATGTGCTGTTGCACCGATTCGATGTTGCGGCTGATTTCGGCCGCCGACTCCTGGCTGTGCAGGGCCAGGCGGCGCACTTCATCGGCCACCACGGCGAAGCCCCGACCGCTCTCGCCCGCGCGCGCCGCCTCGATGGCGGCATTCAGGGCGAGCAGGTTGGTTTGCGTGGCAATCCCGCGGATGGTGCCGGACATTTCGTTGATGGTGCGCGAGTTGCTGTTCAGTTGCAGGATCAGTTCGTTGGTGGTGATGGCTTGCTGCGCCATTTCGGACACCTGCTGCACCAGATTGGTGAGCTGCTCGATGCCGTCGGCCAGCTGTTCGCTGGCCATGACGCTGGTCTGCCGCGACTCATCGGCCAGCGCCGCCACCTGCACAATGCTCACATTCAGTTGTTCCACCGCCGCCGCCGCGACAGTGGCCGATTCGCTTTGCCCCTCGGCGTTGCGGGTCACCAGCGCGGCGCTCTGCTCGAGTTCGTGTGAGGAGTGGGATATTTCATCCAGGCGCTGCTGCAACAACTGTTGTTGACGTTGCTCGCGGTTCAGCCACTGCTGAAACCCGCGGCTGACCGGCTGCAGCAGCAGCCACTGGCCCGCGCTGACTGGCTCCTGGGCGCCGTGCTGGGCGGCTTCTTCACAGTAGCGTTGCAACTGCCCGATTTCCTCCAGCAGCAGCCACAGGCTGGCAATGGCCAGGTAGGCCAGTACTGTCCACAGCGGCCCGGTTGGCAGCGTCGGCGCAGCCAGCGCGGTGGCGCCGCCTGCCAGGCTAAGCCCCAGCAGCGTGCGCAGCATGCCGACGATGCCCAGTTCGCGCAGCAGCAAAAACGCAGGGTAGGTTAGCCACTTCATGTGTCTGAATCTCCAGTGTGGGAGCCAAAAAAACGCCTGAAGCCTCTGCGAAATAGCCGCAGCGGGTTCAGGCGCCTTTGCCTTGCAGGAGCGAATCCTGCTGATGTGATTGGTTAGATAGCAAGAGTGGTGCCAGTGGCTAGCGCTGTTGTTCAAGGTGCCGTTCGGCACTCTCCGCTATCCTACGAGCAGTGGGCTGTTGCCAGGAGGTCGAGCCATGAGCCACAAGTACCAGGTTCTCCTGCACTCGATTTTCCAGGGGCCGTTGCCGAGCAACGTCCACTGGCGGGAAGTCGAGTCATTGCTGCATCACCTCGGCGCGACGGTCGAGCCGATTCTCGGTGCGCGTTTTCGTGTGCTGCTGAACCAGCACGAGTTCTTCCTGCACCACCCGCACCACAGCAATGTGTGCAGCCGGCAGGAAATCAAGCACCTGCGCGAATGCCTGACCAGCGCCGGCATGACCCCGGCGGTCTATGACCAGCGGTTCGGCTGAACGCGGGGCAGACGCCGAAGCGCATTGCTGGAGGGGTAAAACACGCATGGCGCGTTGGTTGATGATTGCCGGCCTGGCGCTGTTGCTGCTCGGTGCGCTGCTGCATTTCGCGCCCTGGCTGCTGCACTGGTTCGGTCGTTTGCCGGGCGACATCCGCATCGAATCGCCACGCGGGCGGGTATTCATTCCGCTGACTTCGATGCTGCTGCTCAGCATCGTCCTGAGCCTGCTGATCAACCTGTTCAGGCGTTAACGGATTTATCGCCTGAGCGCATCAGTCCGGCCGCCACAGTTGCAGGTAGCTGGCCTCATGGCTGGTGTCCAGTTCGATGCTGATGGTCTCGCTCTCGCGCATTATCTCGGTAGTGACCAGCAGCGGCCGGGCAACATAGCCGCTGGGCGGCTCGCCGGAGAAGGCGCGGTTCAATTCGTCGACCACTTGCCAGCCATGGGCTCCGAGCGGTTCGGCAATGGTGGCGATCTGCTGGGACAGTCCGGAGTGGATCCGCGCCAGCGCCCTGGCCGAGCCGTCGCCGGCCGACACATGGCGGATGTCCTGGCGCCCGAGCCGCGCCAGGGGTACATGGATATGGTCGAAATACACGTCATTGATCGCCAGGCTGTGGGTCCAGGCCGAACCAAAGCGCTGCTGCAGTTGCCTGACCCGGCCGGCGATCTCCTCCGACGCCCTGGCAATCGGCAGGTCCTCGACACTCAGCAGGCGACAGTTCGGGCACTCGCGGATGCGCTGGGCCATGCGCTCGGCCTTGGCCGTGGCAATGGCGAACTGGCTGTCGGTGAAGATCACTACGCCGACCGCGTCCTCGCCGATGATCTGATCCGCGGCCAGGTCCGCAACCACCAGCGGGTCGGTGGTGACGTTGCTGAACAGCCACTCGCTCGGCCCCGGCGTATCCCCGGCGTGCCAGCCGACCAGGGTTATCTTGCGCTGCTGGAACTGCGCGGGCAGTTGCCCCAGCGACTCCACGCCGAAACCGCCCAGTACCACGCCGTCCGGCGCCTGCTGCAGAGCCTGCTCGGCCATACGCCGCCACTCGGCGGCATCGCCATGCCCATCCAGCGCCTGCACCTGCCAACCGATCAGCCGGGCCGCCCGCTCGACGCTGCGATACACCGCGACCACTCCGCCGTTGCGAAAGTCGGAGGCGAGGAACATCACCCGCTTGCCCGACAGCGCCACCGGCCCCTCCTTGGGGCCGGTCCAGTCGGCATGGCTGGCAATAATCAGCAGGCCGAGCAGGCCGGCAACCAGCAGACGCAGCACGGCAGCAGCTTTCATGGCAGTCCTCCCTCCGTCCGGATAGCGCACAACCCGAGCGCCCGTAGTCAGGTTATTGATGGCTCTACGCCATGGAGCATAGCGGTTACTGCCGGACTACAGCTGCGAAGACCAGGTGATCGTGCCGGTGCATGGTAGGAGCGGGGGGCGCCCAGTTCCATGCCCGCGAAACTGCTGTCGCGGCCATGGGCCGCTCCTACGGGAGCCGGCCTCAAACGACCGTTCGCCGTTAGTTCCTCCGCTAATAGGTTTTCGCAAAAACTCCAGAGCTTTCTGCAAGAAGTTGTCATGGCTATGCCACTAAATTCCACCATCCACTGTTAATCGTGTGGGTTCGCCGTGCGTGGGTAGTCATACCGATGCATCTGAACTAGACCCATAGCAGCAGTTCCTACAACAACAGTCTCCATAAGAGGATGGGCGTGATGTTTAAAGCCAGTCACGTCTTGCAGGACGAGTTCCTTAACCGGATCTCTGCCGCCAAGGCCGCCGATTTTTTCCCTGTCATCAGCGCCAACTACAGCGTTGACGAGGCAGCCTATCTCACTGAGCTCCTTGAGCTCGCCGACCCCGGTGAGGCCGGCATCGAGGCTATCCGCCAGGGTGCCCGTAGCCTGATTCAGGACGTACGCAGCCGGGACAATGCCGTCGATACCCTCGACGCACTGCTGCGCCAGTACAGCCTCGATACCCAGGAAGGGCTGATGCTCATGTGCCTGGCCGAGGCTCTGCTGCGTGTGCCGGACGCCGCCACCGCGGACGCGCTGATCCGCGACAAGCTGAGCGCCGCCGAGTGGGAACGCCACCTCGGCCAGAGCGACAATGTGCTGGTCAACTTCGCCGCCTGGGGCCTGGTCATGACCGGCAAGGTGGTCGACCCGCAAGGCACCGATGGCCGCCCGAAAAACGTCCTCGGCAAGCTGATCAAGCGCTCCGGCGAGCCAGTGATCCGTGCGGCGATGAACCAGGCGATGAAGCTGATGGGCAAGCAGTTCGTGCTGGGTCGCAACATCGCCGAGGCGCTGAAGAACGGTCGTTCGGAGCGCGAAAAAGGCTACACCTATTCCTTCGACATGCTCGGCGAGGCGGCCTTGACCGCCGCCGACGCCGAGAAGTACATGGCCGATTACCGCAAGGCCATCGACACGGTTGGCGCCGAGGCGCAGGTCGGTCCGGGGCCCAAACCGTCGATCTCGATCAAGTTGTCGGCCCTGCATCCGCGTTACGAAGTGGCCCAGCGCGAGCGCGTGCTGACCGAACTGTTCGCCAATGTGCTGGAGCTGGCGGTGCGGGCGCGCAAGCTGGGCGTCGGCATCTCGGTGGATGCCGAGGAAGCCGACCGCCTCGAGCTGTCGCTGGAACTCTACGAGAAGTTGATGCGCGACCCGGCCATTGCCGGCTGGGGCGAATTCGGCCTGGTGGTGCAGGCCTACTCCAAGCGCTGCCTGCCGGTGCTGGTGTGGCTGACCCTGCTGGGCAAGGAACTGGGCGCGAAGATGCCGCTGCGTCTGGTCAAGGGTGCCTACTGGGACACCGAGATCAAGCAGTGCCAGGTCCAGGGCCTGGACGGCTACCCGGTGTTCACCCGCAAGGAAGGCACCGATACCTCCTACCTGGCGTGCGCCCGGTTCCTGCTGTCGGAGTTCACCCGCGGGGTGATCTACCCGCAGTTCGCCAGCCACAACGCCCACACCGTCAGCTGCATCCTGGCGATGGCTGCCGAGCACAGCGAAGCGCGCGAGTTCGAGTTCCAGCGCCTGCACGGCATGGGTGACGCGCTGTACGACACCGTCCTGGAAAAGCATGGCAAGACCGTGCGCATCTATGCGCCAGTCGGCGCGCACAAGGATCTGCTGCCGTACCTGGTCCGCCGCCTGCTGGAAAACGGCGCGAATTCCTCGTTCGTCCACCAGTTGGTCGACCCGAGCACGCCGATCGAGTCACTTCTCGATCACCCGGTGACGCAACTGCGCAAGTTCAAAACCCTCGGTAATGACAAAATCCCCCTTCCGCCTGCTCTGTTCGGTGCCGCGCGGAAAAACTCCCAAGGCCTCAACATGAACATCCAGCACTCTCTCGCTGAGCTTGAGCTCGCCTACCAACCGCACCTCAACCGTCAATGGCACGCCACACCGGTGATCAACGGGCAGACGCTGCCTGGCGCCGTGCAGGAAGTGCACTGCCCCTATGAGCTGAGCAAGCTGGTCGGCACCGCCCAGTTCGCCAGCTCCGCCCAGGCTGCTCAGGCGCTGGACGGGTTGAGCGCCGCCTGGCCGCGCTGGAACGCCACCGCCATCGACAGCCGCGCGAGCATCCTCGAGCGCCTGGCCGATCTGCTCGAGAGCAACCGCGGCGAGTTGATGGCGCTGTGCACCCTGGAAGCCGGCAAGTCCATGCAGGACGGCATCGATGAAGTGCGCGAGGCCGTGGATTTCTGCCGTTACTATGCCCAGCAGGCGCGCCTGCGTCTGGGCCGCGAAGAGCTGAAAGGCCCGACCGGCGAGCGCAACGAACTGTTCCATGAAGGCCGCGGCATCTTCGTCTGCGTCAGCCCGTGGAACTTCCCGCTGGCCATCTACCTTGGCCAGATCGCCGCCGCCCTGGTGTCCGGCAATTGCGTGCTGGCCAAGCCGGCCGAGCAGACCAGCCTGATCGCCGCCCGTGCCCTGGAGCTGATGTTCGAGGCCGGCCTGCCGGCGGATGTGATCGCCTTCCTGCCGGGCGACGGCGCCACCCTCGGTGGCGTGTTCTGCCGTGATGCCCGGGTTGCCGGCGTGTGCTTCACCGGTTCCACCGACACGGCGCGGATCATCAACCGCCAGCTGGCCGAGAAAGCCGGCCCGATCGCCGCTCTGATCGCCGAGACCGGCGGACAGAACGCGATGATCGTCGACTCCACCGCGCTGCCGGAACAGGTGGTGAAAGATGCCGTGCAGTCGGCCTTCACCAGCGCCGGCCAGCGTTGCTCGGCCCTGCGCGTGCTCTACGTGCAGGCCGACATCGCCGAGCGCGTGCTCGACCTGCTCAAGGGCGCCATGGCCGAACTGAAAGTCGGCCCGACCCACCAGCGCGAAAGCGACGTCGGCCCGGTGATCGATGGCGAGGCGCGCGAAGGCTTGCTGGCGCACATCGCCCAGCTCAAGGGCGAGGGCAAGCTGATTGCCGAAACGCCGCTGCCGGCTGGCCTGAACGGTCACTTCGTCGCCCCGGTAGCCTTCGAGATCGGCGGCATCGCCGAGCTGAAGAAGGAAAATTTCGGCCCCATCCTGCACATCGTGCGTTACCAGGCCAGCGAACTGGAGCAAGTGGTCGCCGCGATTAACGGCACCGGTTACGGCCTGACCCTCGGCGTGCATACCCGCAACGAGGAAACCGCCGAGCGCATCGAGGCCCTGGCACGGGTCGGCAACCTCTACGTCAATCGCAACCAGATCGGTGCCGTGGTGGGTGTGCAGCCGTTCGGCGGTTGCGGCCTGTCCGGCACCGGGCCAAAAGCCGGCGGCCCGAGCTACCTGTTGCGCTTCGTCAACGAACGCACCACGTCGGTCAACACCACGGCAGTGGGCGGCAACGCTTCGCTGCTGTCGCTGGTCGACGAGGACTGAATCGAAGACGGGCGAGTGTTGTAACAGCACTCGTTCGTCATCGCATTGGCGGGGCGACAACCCCGCTATCGGATGTCCACCACAAGCGTGCGTCTTCCGCCAACCGAGGGTGCGGGTCCATTCCCCGTAGCCTGAATAACAACAAATGAGAGGGGAGTCCCCCAATGACAGCTAGTACTCCAATGCTTGTCACCTTCGTGGTGTACATCGCAGCCATGGTGCTGATCGGCCTTATTGCCTACATGCGCACCAAGAATCTTTCCGATTACATCCTCGGCGGTCGCAGTCTTGGCAGTTTCGTCACGGCACTGTCCGCTGGCGCTTCCGATATGAGCGGTTGGCTGCTGATGGGCCTGCCTGGTGCCGTTTACATGTCCGGCCTGTCCGAAGGCTGGATCGCCGTCGGCCTGATCGTCGGTGCCTACCTCAACTGGCTGTTCGTTGCCGGTCGCCTGCGTGTGCAGACCGAGCACAATGGAAACGCCCTGACCCTGCCGGACTACTTCACCAACCGCTTCGAAGACAACAGCCGCGTGCTGCGGATCTTCTCCGCCCTGGTGATCCTGGTGTTCTTCACCATCTATTGCGCCTCGGGCGTGGTAGCCGGTGCGCGCCTGTTCGAAAGCACCTTCGGCATGTCCTACGGCACCGCGCTATGGGCCGGCGCTGCGGCGACCATCATCTACACCTTTATCGGGGGGTTTCTGGCGGTGAGCTGGACCGACACCGTACAGGCCTCGCTGATGATCTTCGCCCTGATCTTCACCCCTATTGCGGTGATGATCGCCACCGGCGGTGCCGACACGACGTTCGCCGCCATCGAAATGCAGAACGCCACCAACTTCGACATGCTCAAGGGCGCCACCTTCGTCGGCGTGATCTCGCTGATGGCCTGGGGCTTGGGCTACTTCGGCCAGCCGCACATCCTGGCGCGCTTCATGGCGGTAGATTCGGTCAAGTCGATCCCGGCTGCCCGGCGCATCTCCATGACCTGGATGATTCTTTGCCTGGGTGGCGCCGTGGCGGTCGGCTTCTTCGGTATCGCCTACTTCGCGGCGTACCCGGACGTTGCCGGCCCGGTAACGGAAAACCCGGAGCGGGTGTTCATCGAGCTGTCCAAGCTGCTGTTCAACCCATGGATCGCCGGCATCCTGTTGTCCGCCATCCTCGCGGCGGTGATGAGCACTCTGAGCTGCCAGTTGCTGGTGTGCTCCAGCGCGTTGACCGAAGATTTCTACAAGGCCTTCCTGCGCAAGGATGCCTCGCAGACCGAACTGGTCTGGGTCGGTCGCGGCATGGTGCTGCTGGTGGCGATGATCGCCATCATGCTGGCGGCCAACCCGGAAAACCGCGTGCTGGGCCTGGTGTCTTACGCCTGGGCCGGCTTCGGTGCCGCCTTCGGTCCGGTGGTGATCCTCTCGCTGGTATGGAAGCGCATGACCCGTAACGGCGCCCTGGCCGGCATGCTGATCGGTGCCTTCACCGTGATCCTGTGGAAGAACTTCCTGGGCCACCTGGGGCTGTACGAAATCATTCCGGGCTTCATCTTCGCCACCGTCGGCATCCTGGTGTTCAGCCTGCTGGACAAGGCGCCATCGGCCACCATGCTCAAGCGCTTCGCTGCGGCCGAGCAGGAGTACCAAGAGGCCCACAACGGTCAGCCAGCGCTGTCCTATTAAATTCATCCCCGCCTGCAGCCGGTCGTCTGCAGGCGGGGCGCCCGAGTCAGGATTTCACTGCTGATGCCCGACTCGGGCCCCACGACGACCCGATAGTGCTTTGCCGGCCCACACCTCGTTGTGTTGGGCCGGTTTTTTTTGCCTGAGTGGATCAGTGGTCATGCGGGTGCTGCAGTGGCCTGCTATTCCTGACAAGACCCACTGCCGGAGCGGAGCAGTCGCTTCGGTGCGTGCAGTGCTGCGCAAGCTCTCGGGTAATCGATGGTCGGATTCGCGGATTTGGAAGATTGGCGGCCCTCTTCCAGGTAATCGCGGCCGGCTCTGTGACCGCCATTCAGCAACCCTGACAAGGGGTGTAATCATGGCAACCTTCATCTCGCTGGTTAACTTCACCGATCAGGGCATCCGGGCGGTCAAAGACTCACCGGATCGCTTTCAGGCATTCAAGGCATTGGGGGAAAAGCTGGGCATAGAGGTCAAGGCCGTCTACTGGACTGTCGGCAGTTACGACCTGGTGCTGATCGTCGAGGGCGACGAGCAGGCCGCAACCTCCCTGCTGTTGAAAGTAGGCTCGCTCGGCAATACGCGCACGCAGACCCTGCGCGGCTTCTCGGAGCAAGAGATGCGCAAGATCATCGGCAACATGCCTTAGGCCAGTCCCTGCCTGCAGGTTTTGCCGCAGTTGCAGTCGATTCGCTGGTGTTGGAGCGGCCCATCCCCCTGGTGATGGGCCGTTTCTCTGTCGGGGAGTTGTTGCTCGTCGAGTTTGCCGCAGCATGGCTGCACTTCGCTCCTGCATAGCGGCGCTTTGGAGGGGGATGCGTCAGGCCGCGACCCGGGCAAACCAGCCGGATCTCTCTGCGCCCAATGAGCCAGGTCTGGGTATGTTCAACCGAACAAGGTTTGATTGCTGACTGCACCGCTGCCCGCAGGTGTGGCCATCTGCAGCAGGTGCCAGGCTTGCTCGCCGCTGTCGGCTGGCATTGACTGAGCAGAGCCCCGGTTTTATCGGGGAGCATGACAACTTGGCGCTGTGTTTGCCACAAGCATGGTTCTAAACTGCTCGGACATAACTACAACATTGCGTGACCTTGCCTGCATGAAAATCCATCCACTGCCTCCGCTCAACAGCCTGGTGGCATTCGAAGCCGCTGCGCGACACTTGAGTTTTACCCTGGCCGCCCAGGAACTGAACGTCACCCAGGGAGCGATCAGCCGCCAGGTGCGTTTGCTCGAGGATTATCTGGGCAAGACCCTGTTCGAGCGCACCACCCGGGCGATCAACCTGAGCCCAACCGGCAGCCAGTACTACGACACCGTGCGCGATGCGCTCATGCAGGTGGCTCAGGCCACCGGCGAGATTCGTCACTGGCGAGGTGCGCAGCAGGTGACGGTGGCCACCAGCACGGCGATGGCCTCGTTGTGGCTGCTGCCCAAGGTGGCCGAGTTCCAGCGCGATAACGAAGAGATCGACCTGCGTATCATCGCCTATGACCACGTCAAGGAGTTCGCCCGCCTGGATTGTGATCTGGCGCTGTACTACTGCCGCACGCCGCCCAAGGATATTCAGGTCACACCGCTGTTTTCCGAGGAGGTGTTTCCGGTGTGCAGCCCCGACTACCTGGCCAAGTACCCAGAGCTGTATGAACCGCAGCAACTGGCGGCCTGTACCTGGTTGTGGCTGGAGGATCCGCAGCGCGACTGGATCGGCTGGCCAGAGTGGTTTCAGCAGCTTGGACAGAAGGCGCCGGAGCCCAAGCGGCGGATCAATATCAACAGCTATTCGATGCTGATCCAGTCGGCGCTGAGTGGCCAGGGCATTGCCCTGGGCTGGTCGAATCTGGTCGACAACCACCTGCAGAGCGGGGCACTGGTGCGGCCGGTCGAGACCGTGCTGAAAACCGAGGCGAAGTTCTGCCTGCTCGAACCGCACAGCCGCGGCATCGGCCGGCAGAGCGTCCAGCGCTTTCGCAGCTGGTTGCTCGAACAGTTGCCGGCGTCACTTGCCGAGGGGCAAGGCGAGGGTTGAGGGCCGCCCCGTCTTCGCCGCCGCGCTGTCGTGCAGCAAATCGGGTGCGCGGGGTCCCCTGTCCGTAGGAGCGTCATAGCCCATAAAATCGATGGTTCCCACGCTCTGCGTGGTAACCCGGCTTGGGACGCTCTGCGTCCGCCGTACCGAGACGCGGAGCGTCTCTGGCTGCATGCCCACGCGGACGGTTCGACGCCTCGACGTGGGAACGATCAACAATTTGCAGTCGACGGCTATTTTCCGACAGGACTCCGAGTCCTTGTCTCGGCGGCCTCGCCTACGTTTTTCAACGGCATGCCAGGCCCCTGAACAGGCCTGACTGTGCACGCATTGCAATGTCCCCTTTTATTGTCGGTAAGGGTTTTTGTGGTGCAAGCCGGGGCGTGGGGGGCCAGCTGCAGACTCGGCCAATCCGGCCAAAGGCAGTCGCTCAATGCGCAGGTCAGCAGGTGGAACCGTCAGGCTCGGTTGCCCTGTTTCCGGGAACAAAGTGACGGTTCGGGCGACTGTCCAACAAACCATTTATCTTCATGGATTGATGAGTTTTTAGCATTAGCCAGCTGAATGGCTGGGCCAATGGAGAGCTTTTGATCAGCGTGGATGGCGGATCTTTGCTTATGAGAAAAAGTCATTAATTGGTCTGTAAAAATCGTTTGTCGAACAATCCCCCGGTTCTCGAAACTCCCTGCCAACGGACTTTGGCCAGCGCGCCTGCCGATCATCAATCACCGTGCCTTGCAGGGGAGAACAACAATGAACAATTCCATCTCTCAGCGTATTCCTGTGCAACAACTGGAACGCGTACTCAATCCGATCGACCAGGCCACCGGGCTTGGCAACGAGTTCTACACCGAGCAGGGTTACTTCGAGCTGGAGCGCGATCAGGTCATGGGCAAGACCTGGGCTTGCGTCGGTTTCGCCAGCGACCTGGTCAAGAATGGCTCGGTCAAGCCGGTCGACTTCATGGGCCTGCCATTACTGCTGATGCGCAACCGCGAAGGCCTGGTACAGGTGTTCCATAACGTCTGCAGTCACCGCGGCATGAAGCTGGTCCAGGAAGAGGGTGAAGTGCAGGGCGTGATTCGCTGCCCCTACCATTCCTGGACCTATGACCTCAATGGCGGCCTGCGCGGCACCCCGCACGTCGGCGGTATCGACAAGCACAAGGACGAGCGTTTCGCCTGCGAGAAGCACGGCCTGAAAGCCCTGCGCAGTGCGATCTGGATGGACATGGTGTTCGTCAACCTGTCCGGCGACGCCCAGCCTCTGGAAGACATGCTGGCGCCGTTGACTGCGCGCTGGTCGCAGTTCCTCGGCGCCGACGGCATGGGCCTGCTGCGCCGCCGCCCGGGCCACGATGCCACCACCCTGGATATCAACTGCAACTGGAAACTGGCAGTGGAGAACTACTGCGAGGCCTACCACCTGCCGTGGGTGCACCCGAGCCTGAATACCTATTCGCGCCTGGAAGACCACTACAACATCCTCTTCGACGAGCGCTTCGCCGGCCAGGGCAGCTACGCCTACAACCTGTCCGACGTGGCCGGCACCCACCTGCCGAAGTTCCCCAGTTGGCCGCAGGATCGTCTGCGCAACGCCGAATACGTGGCCTTCTTCCCCAACGTGCTGCTCGGCATCCAGGCCGATCACGCCTTCGCCATGCAGCTGGAGCCGGTCGCACCGGGCCGGACCATCGAGCACCTGCGCCTGTTCTACGTCGGCGACGAGGCCCTGGGCGACGAGTACGCCGCCTGCCGCAACGCCATTCTGGAGTCCTGGAAAGTGGTGTTCGCCGAGGACATCAGTTCGGTGGAAGGCATGCAGAAAGGCCGCCATTCGCCGGGTTACAGCGGCGGTGCGTTCTCTCCGGAAATGGACATCCCGACCCACTTCTTCCATCAGTGGGCGGCCCGTCAGCTGCTCGACACCACGCCGTCCGCCTGAGGAGGTTGCCATGTATCCGATTGCCCCCCACTGGCTGAATTACATCGACGGTGAGTGGTGCGACAGCACCCAGCACCTGACGGTGAACAACCCCGGCACCGCCGAGCCGTTGGCGAGTATTGCCCAGGCCAGCATCGCCGATGCCGAGCGCGCCCTGCAGGCGGCGCGCCGCTGTGCCGATGGCGGCGAGCTGAGCCGGGTGCGCCCGGCGCAACGGGTCAGCTGGCTGCTGCGCATCGCCGCAGAGATTCGTGCGCTGGCCGATGAAGGTGCCTGGGTCTTGTGCCAGGAAAACGGCAAGAGCCTGGCCGATGCCAAGGACGAGTTCACCGAGGCGGCGCGCTACTTCGAGTACTACGCCGGCATGGCCGACAAGATCGAAGGCACCTCGATCCCGCTGGGCGACGGTTACATGGACTTCACCGTCTACGACCCGATGGGCGTTTCCGCGCAAATCGTGCCGTGGAACTTCCCGGTGTCGATCTGTGCCCGTTCGCTGGCGCCGGCCCTGGCTGCCGGCAATGCGGTGGTGATCAAGTCGCCGGAACTGTCGCCGCTGGGCATGTGCGTGTTGATCCGCGCCGTCGCCCGGGCCGGTTTGCCGCGAGGCGCGGTCAACCTGATCTGCGGCCGTGGCCGTGAGGTCGGTGCGCATCTGGTGAGCAGCGCCAAGGTCGATCAGATCGTCTTCACCGGTTCGGTGCCGACTGGCCAGTCGATCCTCCGTGATGCCGCCGAACATGCCATCCCCAGCGTGATGGAACTGGGTGGCAAGTCGGCGGCGATCGCTTTCGCCGATGTCGACCGCGAGCAGCTGCTGGCCAGCGTCAAGGGCGGCATCTTCTTCAATGCGGGCCAGGTGTGCTCGGCCATGTCGCGGTTGCTGGTGCAGCGTGAAATCTACGAAGAAATCGTCCAGTCCGTGGTCGCGTTGGCCGAAGGGCTCAGCGTCGGCCTTGGCCAGGACAACCCAGACCTCACTCCGGTGGTCAGCGCCGGGCAACTGGCCGGCATCGAAACCTTGTGTCGGCGCGCAATCGATGAAGGTGCGGTAGCGGCCACCGGTGGTGAGGCCTTCAGCGACCGTGCCGGGCACTTCATGCGCCCGACCGTGTTTCGCGATGTCAGCCCCGAGATGTGCATCGCCCAAGTCGAGGTATTCGGCCCGGTGCTGGCGGTGATTCCCTTCGATAGCGAGGAGGAGGCCATCGCCATCGCCAACGGCACCGACTTCGGTCTGGTGGCCGGGGTCTTCACCCAGGACATCAGCCGCGCCATGCGCTGCGCCCGGCGCCTCAAGGCTGGCCAGGTGTTCGTCAACGAGTGGTATGCCGGCGGCATCGAAACCCCGTTCGGCGGCGTCGGCCTGTCCGGCTTCGGTCGCGAGAAGGGCCAGGAAGCCTTGTACAGCTACGTGCGTACCAAGAACGTGGCGATCCGCGTAGCAGGGGAGTAAGCGACATGTTCAAGACCTGGCTCTGTGTGGTGTGCGGTTTGATCTACGACGAGGCCCTCGGTTGGCCGGCCGACGGCATCGTCGCCGGCACCCGCTGGGACGATGTGCCCGAGGACTGGAAGTGCCCCGAGTGCGGGGTCGGCAAGGACGATTTCGAGATGCTCGATATCAGCCCGGTGGTTGCGGCAGTGGCCAGTGAACCGCTACCGCTGCCGTCGGTGGCTGCGCCTGTGCAGGCGGCGCAGGTGCGCCAGCCAATCGTGATCATCGGCAGCGGTTACGCCGGTTACGGCCTGGCCCAGGCCTTGCGCCGGGCCGACCCGCAGGTCGAGATCCGCGTGCTGACCCGCGAATCCGGTCACCTGTATTCCAAACCGGCGCTGTCCATCGGCTTGGCGCAGGGCAAGAGCGCCGCGCTGCTGTCGGGCGAGTCGGCCCTGGCGATCGAGCAGCGCCTGAATATTCGCGTCTACCCGTATTGCACGGTCGAACGTATCGACAGCGGCGCCCGGCGCCTCTACACCAACATCGGTGAGATGGACTACGGCCAGTTGGTGCTGGCCAGCGGTGCCGCGCCGATTCGTCTGCCGATCGAGGGCGATACGGCGGCGCTGCTCAGCGTCAACAACCTGCACGATTACCGCAGCTTTCGTGAGCGCCTGATCGGCGTGCGTCGGGTGGCGATCCTCGGTGATGGCCTGATCGGCTGCGAGTTCGCCAACGACCTGGCCGGCAGCGGTTTTTCCGTCAGCGTTATCGGCCTCGGCCAGTGGCCGATGGAACGCCTGCTGCCGGTCGAGGCCGGCCGGCAGGTGCAGGCGGCCCTAGGCGAGCTGGGTGTTAGCTGGCATTTGCAGAACACCCTGCAGCGTATCGAGTCGGTCGAGCAGGGCTATCGCCTGATCCTCGCCGACGGTCAGTGCCTGGAGGCCGACCTGGTGCTCTCCGCCGTTGGCCTGCGTCCCAACCTGAGCCTGGCCGAGACGGCCGGCGCCTCCGTGGGACGGGGCATCCAGGTGGACGCCCAGTTGCAGTGCTCGCAGCCGGGGATCTACGCCCTGGGCGATTGCATCGAGATCGACGGCCAGCTGTTGCCCTACCTGGCGCCGATCAACCGGGGCATCCAGGCCCTGTGCAAGACCCTGCTCGGCCAGCCGACGGCGGTCAGCTATCCGCTGATGCCGGTGACGGTAAAGACCCCGGCGGCGCCGCTGTGCCTGCTGCCGCCGGCCGTCGGTGTAACCGGGGGATGGCGCTGCACGGCTACCGACGATGGTCTGAGCGCCGGTTTCTACGATGCCGAGGGGGCGCTGCATGGCTTCGTCCTGCTCGGTCGCCACGCCCAACAGCAGCGCAATGCCTGGCTGCAATCCTGTCAGAACGCGCAACGGGCCGTGGCCTGAGAGGCTGTGAAAAATCGCTTGCCTACTGCGGCCGTCGCCGGGCGGCTGCAACTGCGTTGCGCTACGCAAAAACGTCGGTCATTTGGCTCGCCAAACTCCCTCGTTTTCACGTAGCGCGCCTTGTTTCGCTCACCCGACGGCGTCCTCGCGACGGCCTTCGGTTTTTTCACAGCCTCTGAGGGCAAAAAAACATGAGCAAGAAAATAAACCTGCCCTATGACGACGCCAGCTGCGGCTGGTACGCCGCCCTGCCCGAACAACCGGTCTGCACCCGCTTGCAGGGCGAACAGCGCGCCGATTACGCGGTGATCGGTGCCGGTTTCGCCGGGCTGGCCGCCGCCCGCCGGCTGGCCGAGCATCATCCACAGGCGCGCATCCTGCTGGTCGACGCCCAGCGCGTCGGTTACGGCGCGTCGGGGCGCAACTCCGGCTTCGTCATCGACCTGCCGCACAAGTTTGCCCTGGAACACCCGGACCCGGCGCACAAGCAGCGCCTGCTCGGCCTCAATCGCGCCGCCATCGATCAGTTGCAGGGGCTGATCCAGCGCCACGGCATCGATTGCCAGTGGTCCCACGCCGGCAAGTACCAGGGTGCCGTTGGCCCGCGCGGGCTGGCCTATCTGGAGCATTTCGAACATCTGCTCAAGGGCCTCGGCGAGCCCTTCCACTGGGTCGAGCGCGACGAGCTGGCGCGGGTAGTTGGCAGCCAGCACTACAGTCGGGCGATCTACACCCCGGGCTGCTACCTGATGCAGCCGGCGGCACTGGTCACCGGTCTGGGTTGTTCGCTGCCGGGCAACGTCGAGTTGCTCGAGGAGTCGCCGATCCAGCGCCTGGAGCGCGACGGTCAGGGTGGCTGGATCTTGCACGGCAATAACGGCCGTATCCGCACGCCGCAGCTGCTGCTCGGCACCAGCATCTTCACCCAGGAGTTCGGCTACCTGCGCAACCGCCTGCTGCCGGTGATGACCTTCGCCAGCTGGACCCGGCCCTTGAGCGATGCCGAGTTGGCGGCTTATGGCGGCGAGCTGGATTGGGGCCTGACCCCGGCCGACCATGCCGGCACCACGGTGCGCATGACCCAGGACCGCCGGCTGATCATCCGCAACACCTACAAGCACGTGCCCAAGTACGGCAAGAGCAGCAGCGAGGCCATGCGTGCCAGTGTCCGCGAGGATCACCGCAAGGCCTTCCTGGCGCGCTTCCCACAGCTGGCCAACGTCCCGTTCAGCCATACCTGGGGCGGGGTGTACGCCATCTCGCGCAACTTCACCAACTTCTTCGGCGAGCTGGAGCAGGGCGTCTATGCCTCGGCCTGCGACAACGGCGTCGGCGCGGCCTGGGGCACCATTTCCGGCACCCTGCTGGCCGACCTGGCGGTGGGCGCCGATTCGCCGCAGTTGCGCGACATCCAGGCGGTCACCGGCATGCCCTCGTTGAACCCGCCGGAACCCTTGCTCGGCCTCGGCGTGCGCTCGCGCATTCGCCTGGCGGCCTGGAACAGTCGGAGCGAGCTATGAGCCAGGTCGTTTCCGGGAAAGGCCCGGTGCTGCTGGTCGATCACCATGACCTGGAGTTCGTTGCGCGCGGCGGCCCACCCGGCGCCGCCTATGTGGCCCGCGCCATCAGCAACGAGGTGTCGCCGAATATCGGCATCGGTTTCGCCCGCTGGGAGGGCGCCGAGGTGGCCTGGACCCTGCTGTATGACGAGGTGATCTTCGTCATCGAAGGCTGCTTCGAACTACGAGCCAACGGCGAGCTGTACCGGGTCGAACCGGGCCAGCTGCTGTGGCTTCCCGAGGGTACCGAGCTGGTCTACGGCGGTCATGCGCTGTTCGGCTACGTGGTTCATCCGGGCGACTGGAAGCAACGTCACGGCTTGGCCTGATCGTTCTGCCGCCGCATTCCCTGTTCGGGAGCGGCGGCTTTGTTCATTCTGGCCAAGGAGCCAAGCATGTTGGGACTGACCCGGACCTTCGGCGCCCTGTACCTGGCCAGCCTGCTGATGCAGCTCGGCTCGACCCTGCTGATGACCTACCTGGCGTTGCGCCTGACGGCGGACGGCGTCGCCGAGTTCTGGGGCGGCGCGCTGATGGCGGCCAACGCCCTGGGCATGGTGGCCGGCGGCAAGGTCGGCCATGTGCTGATCGACCGGGTCGGCCATATCCGCACCTATGTCGCCTGCGCCGGGGTGATTTCCGCCGCGGTACTGGCCCACGAATTCAGCAGTGCCTTGCCGCTCTGGCTGCTGCTGCGTGCGCTGGTCGGTGTGGCCATGATGTGCCAGTTGATGGTGCTGGAAAGCTGGCTCAACGACCGCGCCCAGAGCGACCAACGGGGCAAGGTGCTGGGCATCTACATGGTCGCGGTCTATGTCGGCATGATGCTCGGCCAGCTGGCCCTGAGCCTCAACGGCGACCTGGGTATCCACGCCTTGCTCGGTGTGGCCATGGCCTTCGCCCTGTGCCTGGTGCCGGTGGCGCTGACCGGCAGCATGCACCCGGCCGCGCTGCGCCCGGCACCTATCGATATCCGCCTGTTCCTGCGGCGGGTGCCGCAGTCGCTGGTGACCATTCTGATCTCGGGCATGATCAACGGCGGCTTCTATGGGCTGGCCTCGATCTACGCCAGTCAGCAGGGCCTGGGTACGGTCGAGATCGGCCAGTTCATGGCGTTGGCCATCGCCGCCGGCCTGCTCGCCCAGTTGCCGCTGGGCTGGCTGTCCGACCGTCTGCCACGAGCCAGCCTGATCCGCGGCGTGGCCGTGCTGTTGGTCCTCGCCTGCCTGCCGTTGGCGTTCTACCAGGACTTGTCGTTCGGCCCCTTGCTGCTGTTCGGCGCCGGCATCGGCTTCCTGCAGTTCTGCCTGTATCCGCTGGGCGTGGCTCTGGCCAACGACAATATCGAGGCCGAGCTGCGGGTGTCGCTGGCCGGCCTGTTGCTGGTGGCATTCGGCATCGGCGCCTGCATCGGCCCGCTGCTGGCCGGTGCGCTGATGGAGCAGTTCGGCGCCTCGAGCCTGTACGGCTTTTTCGCCGTCTGCGCCGCAGTGTTGGCCCTGGCTGTCGGTCAGGGCAAGGTCACCGGCGAGCACTTGCAGGTGGATGCACCACTGCATCACCAGGCCACGCCCAACGGCCTGGCCAGTTCGACTCTGGCGGCAGTGATCGAACCCGTGGCGCAAGCGCAACCGGGCACGGCATCCGCGATGCCCGAACCAGTCTCGCTGGGAAGCACAAGCGCCACGCGGCTCTGACCCGTCATCATCAACAGGAAGCCCGCTCATGTTCGACAATAAAAACCAATACCCGGCGACCCCTAATCCGCTATGCCACCGATACCTCGAACATGCAGGTGTGGACCCTGCACAACTTCGCCCGTTACGCCCTGGTGTTCGCCGGCGGGCCAGTGATCCTCTACGAGTTCCACAATGGCGAGCACCTGCATCAAGCTGGAGCAGCATGCATTGATCACTGCCGATGGCTGTCAGGCGTTATCGACGTTTCCCCGACAACGCGATTGGTTGGACTGACGCTATGGCGCAGATGAGCCTGCGCATGACGCCCTGAGGATGGTTGGCGGTTATTGCGTGACTCTATAGTCGGCCGCGAAGAAATAGTGGCCTGGTCAGGCCTTTCAAACGAGTTGCCCGCGTCTGCGCAGTTCGACCGTGGCGCTGTCGATTCGGCCGTGTTTTTGCGGTTTATGAATGCGGGCAAAGCCCCGGGATTGCTGACGTCCAGTCGTTTCTATTGATGATAAAAACTCACCAATCAGCGCGGTAAAAATGATGTGTCAAAAGTGCCCATCCAGCCAATCATTGCAGCGTGAAAATCGCTGTGGGAGGAAAAACGACACCGTTGAACGGCTCATCGCTGAGCCCTGCGTGCATACAGACATAACAATAACAGTGGAGAACATGACATGAGTAATTCGGCTGGGTTATGGCGCGGCGTCGATGCGCGGATAACCATCGTATCGACTGTATTGATCGCCTCGTTCGTGGCCTTTTGTGCGCTATTGGGCGACCAGGCGGGTGTGGTCTTTTCTGAACTTTCCACCGCCATACTGCTGAACTTCAAATGGTTCTATCTGGTCATGGCCTCGGGTGTGCTGGTCTATCTGCTGTATTTGATGGTCAGCCGCTTCGGCAATATCACCCTCGGCCGCGATGGCGAGCAGCCCGAGTTCAGCACTATCTCCTGGCTGTCCATGTTGTTCAGTGCCGGCATGGGTATCGGCCTGCTGTTCTGGTCGGTGGCCGAGCCGATGTGGCACTACGCCGGCAACCCGTTCAGCGCCACCACGCTGAGCGCCGAGTCGGCCGAGACGGCGATGCGCGTGACCTTCTTCCACTGGGGCATGCACGCTTGGGCGTTGTACCTGATGCCCGCCCTGTGCCTGGCCTATTTCTCCTTTCGCAAGGGCAAGCCGCTGAGCATCCGTTCGACCCTGACCCCGCTGTTCGGCGAGGCGCGCATGCAGGGCTGGCTGGGCGCCTTTTTCGACATCCTGATCGTGGTGGTGACCGCCTTCGGCATCGCCACCTCCTTCGGTCTGGGTGTCGAGCAGATGAGTACCGGGATCAAGATGCTGACCGGTTTCGAACTGGGTATCGGCTTGAAGATGCTGCTGATTCTGGGCATTTCCCTGATCGCCATCATGTCGGTGGTATCCGGGGTGGATCGCGGGATCAAGCTGCTGTCGTTGTGGAACATGGCGTTGTCGCTGCTAATCCTGGCCGCGGTCATGGCGTTCGGCCCGACCCGTTACATCCTCAACACCATCCTCGAAGGTACCTCCGGCTATGCGCAAAGCGTGATCGGCATGAGCCTGTGGAGCGACACTCAGCAGGACGCCGGCTGGCAGAACTGGTGGACCGCCTTCTACTGGGCCTGGTGGCTGACCTGGTCGCCCTTCGTCGGCACCTTCATCGCGCGTATTTCCCGTGGCCGCACCATTCGCCAGTTGGTGATGGGCTCGCTGATCATCCCGGTGTTGTTCAGCTTCGTCTGGATCGGCACCTTCGGTGGCGCCGCGCTGAACTATGAGAAGGCCGACCGGGTCAGCCATCAGGAACAGGTGCAGAGCCAGGGCTTGCAAGGCGAGGCGGCCGAGTTCACCGGCGGCGCCATCCTGCTGGCGACCAAGGCCGATGCCACCAACTCGCTGTTCACCCTGTTCGACAAGATCGAGCAGTCCTCGGGGCTCGCCATCGGCAACCTGCTCAGCGCGCTGGCCTCGTTGCTGATCGTGACGTATTTCGTGACCTCGGCGGACTCCGGCACCCTGGTGATCAGCACCTTGGCCGCCCGTGGCAGCCTCCATCCGCCGACCGCCAGTCGAGTGGCCTGGGGCCTGATGGTCGGTGCCATCGCTGCCGCCCTGTTGTGGACCGGCGGGTTGAAGAGTGTGCAGACGGCGACTATCTGCGCGGCCTTGCCGATCGGCGTGATCCTGGTGTTGATGGGGATTGCCCTGCATCGCACGCTGCTTGGCGACCCCGCTGCCAGCTTGCGCAGCAGCGCCGAGGCGTTGCAGCCTTCGGTCAACTGAACCACGCCGCTTGAGTAACGAGAAGGCCTGCCGCCCTCCCTGGGGCGGCAGGCCTTCCTGGTTACGTACCAGACAATCGGTGATTGCTCCGGCCGCTGGCCATGCCCAGCGGCAGCATCCATAGCGTGATCAATGAAACGCCGCGCACCAGCCTGTCGTTTCACGTCTATGGCCGCCGTCTCAACCATACCGCCCGCCGTCAGTTCGACCTTGAACACCACCGCGAGCTGCCGTTCATCATCGACGCGCGCTGAGGTTGGCCGAGACCCAGCGAGCCAAGCGGCGCTTTTGCGCTGGAGCTGGCCGGGGAGTCAGGTCAGAATATGTCCCTTCGCGTGCCTCGAGCCTGTCCGCCGGTGCGCCTCGCCCCGCTGTCGACACAGGTTCCGCATGACTCAATCGCCGAAAGACCCGCTGCATGGCGTCACCCTGGAAGCCATCCTCAACGACCTGGTGGCCAAGCTGGGCTGGGATGGCCTGGCGGCGCGCATCGATATCCGCTGCTTCAAGAGCGATCCGAGCATCAAGTCCAGCCTGACTTTCCTGCGCAAGACTCCCTGGGCGCGGGAGAAGGTCGAGGCGCTGTATGTCCGCCTGCAGAAGAAGGCCTGACCAGCGCGACAGGACGCACGCCTCCTGTAGGAGCGGCGGGGACGCCCAGTTCCATGGCCGCGATTATCGACTCCCATGCGGAGCGTGGATCGGATCCGTAGATCCTGTGTTGATGCGCAAGCCCCGCAGGACGTAGAAATCGTAGGAGCGGGCCATGCCCGCGATGCTTTTTGCAAACCCGGATGCAATCCGGGGGTGGGTTTTGCAGCCCTTGCAGATGAACAGCGCATCTACGCCCGCTACCTACTTCCAGCTGGCCTGCACAGGTGCCAGCGGGGGGGCGCATTGGCTGTAGCTGCCCGGCTCCAGGTAGGGCGCGAGGATCGGCGCCATGCCTTTGAGCACCTGCACCGGCAAGGCCGAGGTGAAGGTGAATTTCTCCGCGGCGCGCCCGGGCACGAAGGCGGTGAGGGTGCCGTAATGGCGCGGGCCGATGAAGAAGACGAAGGTGGCGGTGCGGTTCATCGCCCGTGAACTGAGCACCTGGCCGCCCCGGCCAACGGTTTCGACCCGGTTGTCGCCGGTGCCGGTCTTGCCGCCGAGGGTCAGCAGGCGGCCGTCGGGCAGGCTGAAGCTGCCCTGCAGGCGCCGTGCGGTGCCACCTTCGACCACTTGCGAGAGCGCGCCACGCAGGGCGGCGGCCACTTCGCTGGGCATCACCCGCTTGCCGTCCAGGGTGTTGCGCGCGACCTGGGTGTCATAGGGCGTGTCGGCGGCGAAGTGCAGGTTGTCGATGCGCACCGTGGGTTGGCGGATGCCGTCGTTCTGGATGATGCCCATCAGTTCCGCCAGCGCCGCCGGGCGGTCGCCGGAACTGCCGATGGCGGTGGCCAGCGACGGCACCAGGTACTCGAAGGGGTAACCGTGTTTCTGCCAGCGGCGGTGGATGTCGAGGAAGGCTTCGACCTCCAGCATGATGCGGATACGGCTGTCGCGGGCGCTCTTGTGCCGGCTGCGGAACAGCCAGCCGTAGACTTCCTGGCGCTGGTCGCGGCTGGCGGCCACGGCGTCGCTGAAGCTGGCCTCGGGTTTTTCCAGCAGGTAACCGAGCAGCCACAGTTCCAGCGGGTGGACGCGGGCGATATAGCCCTGGTCGGGCAGGCTGTAGGCACCAGGGCCGTAGTTCAGGTACAGCTCACGGATACGCTTGTCGCTGAGTTTCTCGCCCGGTACATGGGCGTGCAGGAAGGCGGCGAAGGTCGCCTCGTCGACTTCCGGCATCAGGTAGCGGTGCACGGCGGCGAGGCGTACCGAGGTGTGGCGCAGACCGCCGAGGAAAGTGTCGAGGCGTTGTTGCGCTGGCTGGCCCTGGTATTTGCGCCAGAAACGCAGGAGGAAGGTCGTGCCTTCGCGGTCGGCGAAGCGGCTGAGGTAGGCCTGGCGCCGCGGATCCTTGTCGTCCTTCATCAATTCGGCGCTGTTGCCCGGCGCCTGGTAGGTGCTGTAGCGCACCAGGTCGCGCATCAGGCGGATGAACGGCAGGTTGATCGATTCGCGCAGGGCATCGCGCAGGGTCGGGATGCGGCCGTTGTCTTCGCGGCGGAAGTTGGCGAAGGTGTGCAGGCCGCCACCGGTGAAGAAGCGTTCGTACGGGCTGGCGGAATACTTGCGTTCCAGCGCGGCCTCGAGCATGGCCGGCAAGCTGGCGCCGGGGTCGCGGCTCAGGTAGTCGATGGCCCAGCGGGTCAGATAGTCCTGCTCGGCAACCTCCACGGCGCGCAGCTCGGTAGCGCTTTGTCCGGCATGGCGCTGGTGCAATTCGGCGATGACTTCCAGGTAGGTGGCCAGCACCCGCAGTTTGGCGGTGGAGCCGAGTTCCAGCTTGCTGCCTTCGTTGATGTCGAAGGGCTGGTCGGTGTTGTCGGTCTGCACGCGCACCCGGCTGCCATTGGCCGTGCGTTCGAACAGGGTGAAGCTGTAGCGCACTTCGGCGGTTTTTTCGGCAGACAGCAAGCGCTCACCGAACAGGCCGATCTGCTCGGCAAAGGCAGGGTCGGCGAGTTGCTCCAGGTAGCCGCTGACCGCCTGTTGTAGTTCGTTGTTGAGGGTGGTGCTGGCGGAGAGATCCAGACGGTCGAGGTCATACAGCGGCATGTTGAGCAGGTTGGAGAGGCGCGTGCGGGCCACGCTGATGCCCTTGTTGCCGTCCACCGTTTGCAGGTTCGGTTCCAGCACCCAGTCGCGGTAGCGCAACGGCTGGGCCAGGGCCGCATCGCGTAATGCCGGATCGATCAGGCCGCCACCCGCCAGCAAACGGATATGGCTGTCGACCAGTGCGGCCAGTTCATTCCGGCCCTGGGCCAGGTAATACGAGGGCCGGCGCTGGGCGATCATCATGGCCAGCACCTGGCGCAGGGCCAGGCCGCGTTCGGCATTGCTCGCCTCGGGCGAGCGTTCGGGGTCGAGCAGGCGATTGACCTTGGCGAAGTCGGCACCGAACCAGATGCGCAAGCCGTCGGCCAGGCCATGCACTTCGCCGTGGCCGGGCGCGGCGGAGAGCGGCACGCTGTTGAGGTAGTCGCGCACGACGTTTTCCCGCACCGCCTGGGTTTGTGCGCCGCTTTGGTAGGCGCGCACACTGGCCGAGACCATCTGCCGCAGTTTTTCCTTGGCCGAGTGGGTCAGGCCGTCCGGCGAGTGGCGGTATTTCTCCAATTGGGTGGCCAGGGTGCTGCCGCCTGCGGATTGATCCTGCACGTCGAGCACCTTGCCGACCTGCGAGATGGCCGCCATGGCGAAGCGCGGCCAGTCCACCGCTGGGTTGGCCAGGGGCTGTTCGGGGTCGAGCAGGTGGCGGTTCTCGATGAACAGCAGGCTGCCGACCACCAGCGGCGGGATGGCGCTGAAGCTCGGGTAGCGCTGCTGCGGGTAGCGAAACTCGTAGAAGGGCGTACCGCGGCAGTCGCTGATGCTCAGGCCGGTCTGGATTTTTTCCGGATAGGGGGTAAAAAAGCCGCGCTGCGTGTAGTCGAGCAACGCCGGGGAGAACTGTGCCTGTTGGGTAATCTGGAAGTCGCGCTGCTGCAGGCGCTCCAGCATCAGCGGCAGGTAGACGTACCCCAGGCGTTTATCGAAGGGGCCGTCCTGTGGGTAGACGATCGCCGGGCTGGGGCCGGGCTGCACGCGGTAGCTCAGGCTATTGCTGTAGCGGCTGAGGTAGTGGGCCTGGAAATGCGCGGTACGTATCTCGAAAACGACCAGCAGCGCCGCCGCCACTACCAGCAATGCCAGCAGCAGCCAGACGGCGATGCGCAGCTTGCTCGCGTGTTTTACCGGCTTCAGGTAGAAGGCCGGTTTGTCGTTCGTCGGAAGCGCCTTCTCTGGCGCGTCGGATTTCCATAGTACGCCCATAATTGCTTGGTCCGACCTCAAGTAGCCCTTTCACAACAGCTTAGTCACTGCTTGTTGAGTTAGACGCTGTTGCTATTTGCAAAGTCAAAAAATATTCCAATAGTGCCTTATTCCCCCAACGGCGAGCCGCTTGTGCGGCTGAGCCGACGACTACTCGCCGCGCGGCGCGGTCCCATGGGCCGGCCAGGGCGGTGTGCAGGCACTACAATCGGTTCTGTCGTCGAACTTGCAGCGGGTGACTTATGCAGCACGATCATCGCGAGCAGCTTGCTCTCAGTTGGCAGGCCAATGCCGATGCCTGGACCGCCGCGGTGCGCGAGCAGCGCATCGAAAGCCGGCGGCTGGTCACCGATGCGGCGATCCTGCAGGCGGTGCTGGCGCTGGCGCCTGCGCGAGTGCTGGATGTCGGTTGCGGCGAGGGCTGGCTGTGTCGTGGTCTGGCCGCGCGGGGCATCGAGGCAGTGGGGGTGGACGCCTCGGCGCCGTTGATCGAGGTGGCACGGGCCGCTGACGAGCCGCGCGCCCGCTACCGGGTCTGCGGCTATGCCGAGCTGGCACGTGAGGCCGGCGCATTGGGTCGCTTCGATGTGCTGGTGTGCAACTTCGCCCTGCTCGAAGAGCCGCTGGCGCCGACCCTGAATGCGCTGCATGAGGTGTTGGCGGCGGACGGTCGTTTGTTGATCCAGACCCTGCACCCCTGGCGCGCTTGCAACGATGCGGGCTACCGCGATGGTTGGCGGGTGGAAACCTTCGCCGGCTTCGGCGCGGGCTTTGCGCGGCCGATGCCCTGGTTCTTTCGCACCCTGGAGTCCTGGCTGAGCCTGCTCAAGCAAACCGACTGGCGCCTGCAATGGCTGCAGGAGCCGCTGCACCCGGAGAGCGAACAGCCGGTGTCGCTGTTGCTGCTGTTGAGTTCTGCGCGCAACGGCGCGGCATAGCTTTCGGTCTTCGGCGGGAGGTGGACATGCAACTGCTGCTGAATATCGATGTGCCGGATCTGCCGGCTGGCGTGGACTTCTATACCCGGGCCTTCGACTGGCGGGTGAGCCGGTACCTGTTCGGCGGCACTGTGGTCGAGCTGGAGGGCCCGCCGCTGGCTGTTTACTTATTGGCCAAACCAGCCGGCAGTGTCGCCTTTGCCGACGGCGAACAGGTGCGCAGTTACCAGCGGCACTGGACGCCACTGCACCTGGATCTGCTGGTCGAGGACCTGGAGGCCGCCGTGGCACGGGCGCAGGCGGCCGGGGCGCGCCGCGAAGGCGAGGTCGACGACTATATATGGGGCCGTCTGGCCCGCATGAGCGATCCGTTCGGCCATGGTTTCTGCCTGATGCAATGGCGCGGAGGCGGCTACGAACAGGTCGCCGATTGAGGAGGTGGTCATGTCCGCTGTGAGCAGCAGGTCGCGTAGCAACCTGATTCCTTGCCTGCGCTATCGCGATGCGCCAGCGGCCATCGACTGGTTGTGCGAGACCTTCGGTTTCGAGCGGCACTTGCTGGTGCCCGACGAGCAGGGCGGCATCGCCCACGCCCAGCTCAGCTGCGGCACTGGTATGCTGATGCTCGGCTCGCTGAGCGAGTCGGCCTATGGCCGGCTGATGCGTCAGCCGGACCAAGTCGGTGGCTGCACCCAGAGCCTCTATCTGGTGGTCGAGGATGCCGATGGGCTGTACGCCAGGGCCAAGGCCGCGGGCGCCGAGATCCTCATCGAGCTCAAGGACGAGGACTACGGTGGCCGCGGCTTCAGCTGTCGCGATCTGGAAGGGCATCTGTGGACGTTCGGCAGCTATGATCCCTGGCGAGCGGATTGAACGAGGAGCGAGACGATGGGTACGCTTGAACTGGCCGGTGTGTCGGTGCCGCTGATCGGCCAGGGCACCTGGCGCATGGGCGAGGTGGCCAGCCAGCGGCGCGCGGAAGTGGCGGCGCTGCGCCAGGGCATCGAGCTGGGCCTGGGCCTGATCGACACGGCCGAGATGTACGGCGAAGGCGGCGCCGAACTGGTGGTGGGCGAGGCGATGGCGGGCCTGCGCGAGCAGGTATTCCTGGTCAGCAAGGTCTATCCGCACAATGCCAGCCGCCAGGGTGTGGCGGCGGCCTGCGCGCGCAGCCTGAAAAGGCTGAGAACCGAGCGGATCGACCTCTATCTGTTGCACTGGCGCGGCCAGTACCCGCTGGCGGAAACCGTCGAGGCCTTCGAGCGTCTGCGCGAACAGGGCAAGATCGGCCGCTGGGGTGTGTCCAACTTCGATCTGGCCGACTTGCAGGAATTGCACGACCTGGGCGCCGCGGGCTGCGCCATCAATCAGGTGCTGTACAACCCCGAGGCGCGGGGTGTCGAGTTTGCCCTGCTGCCCTGGCAGCAGGGCCGGGGCATGCCGCTGATGGCCTACTGCCCGCTCGGCCAGGGCGGGCAATTGTTGCGCAACCCGGCGCTGCGCGAGGTGGCCGAACGACACGCCGTAACCCCGGCGCAGGTCGCCCTGGCCTGGCTGTTGCGCCAGCCTGGGGTGATCGCCATTCCCAAGGCGGTCGACTCCGCGCATCTGCGCCTGAATGCCGCCGCGGCGGGCTTGCAATTGAGCGCCGCAGACCTGGCGCTGATCGATGCCGCCTACCCGGCGCCGCCGGGCAAACAGTCTCTGCAGATGGTGTAATAACCGGCTTGCCGTAATCCGCCGTTGCGGCAATCCTCAGTCCATATACGGATGCAAGCCGGGACGTGCTATCGACGATCTGCCCCGGCGGCCTGTGGACTGCGGCTTTTCAGGCAGGCAACGAGGCGCCAGGATTATTTTCTTGTCAGCGTGGGTTGAACAACATGACCGCCACCACCCTGAACGACGAGCAGGTCCGCTTTATCGAGAGCGGCGTATCCATCAGTGCGGCCTCGCGCGACGTGCGCCGGGTGCCCTCGGTGAGCAAGGTGGTGGGTTGCCGGGTGGCGACGGATCGGCGTCAGATTACGCTGCTGGTCGACGCCGCGCAGGCTGGCCAGCTATTGCGGGACGTTGAGGTGAGCAAGGCACTGGCCGTGGTCTTTTGCCTGCCCAGCAGTCACCGCACCCTGCAGCTCAAGGGCCGCGACGCCCACCAGGTAGCGCTGGCGCCGGGCGATGCCGAACTGGCGGCGCGTCATCGTGATGCGTTTGCCGAGGATTTGCTGCCCCTGGGCTACGCCTTGCCCTTCGCGCGCGCCACCCACGAGTTCCAGCAGGAGCAGTTGCGGGCGCTGTGTTTCACCCTCAGCGACCTATTCGAGCAGACCCCCGGACCCAATGCCGGCTCGCGCCTGGAGCAGGGATGATGACCGCCGGCCGGAGTCTGGACGCCATCCGCCCCTGCCTGGAGGGCGCGGTGCCGGCGGCGATCGCCACCTGCGGGGCGGACGGCACACCCAACGTCACCCTGGTCTCCCAGGTGCACTACGTGGACGCCAGCCATGTCGCGCTGTCCTTCCAGTTCTTCAACAAGACTCGCGAGAACATCCTGGCCAATCCGCAGGTCACGGTGTTCCTCCTGCATCCGCAGACCAGCGCGCGCTACCGCCTGGCGCTGCTCTACCGGCGCACGGAAACCGCCGGGCCGCTGTTCGAGAGCATGAAGGCCAAGCTCGCCGGAATCGCCTCGAATGCGGGGATGAGCGAGGTGTTCCGCCTGCGAGGCGCGGATGTCTATCAGGTACTGGATGTCGAGCATGTGCCTGGTGTCGAGGTGCCGCCAGCGCAGTGCCCGCCCTGCCACATCGCCCGCTTGCGCCAGTTGAGCCAGCGTCTGGCCGGCTGCAGCGATCTGGCCAGCCTGCTGGAGCAGTGCCTGGAAGGCTTGGCCAGCCAGCTCGAGATGCCGCAGGCCATGATCCTGCTACTCGACAGCCAGGGTCAGAAGCTCTACACCGTGGCCAGCCACGGCTACCCGCTGTCGGGGGTCGGCTCGGAGTTTCCCCTGGGACGCGGCATCATCGGCGTGGCGGCGCAGTTCCGCACGCCGATTCGCATCGCCCACATGGCCTCGGAATACGCCTACAGCCGGGTCATTCACGAGCACCTGGCCGAGGCCGGGCTAGGCAACCGGCTGGAGACCGAGATCGCCTTTCCCGGTTTGGCCGAACCGCATAGCCAGCTGTCGGTGCCGATCCTCGCGGCCGGACGCCTGCTCGGCGTGCTGCATGTGGAAAGCGCCGAGCCGCACCGTTTCGGCTATGACCAGGAAGACGGTCTGATGAGCCTGGCCAGCCTGCTCGGCGCCTCGATCCTGGCGCTGCAGCAGGTGGTCGATGGCCCGGCCGAGGAGGGTGCCGCGCTGCCGCTCGCGGCACCCTTGCCGGGAGCGCCGCTGACGGTGCGCTACTACCCGGCCAACAGCAGTGTGTTCCTCGGCGAGGACTACCTGATCAAGGGCGTGGCTGGCGCGATCTTCTGGCGCCTGCTGAGCCTGCACGTCGAGGAGCAGCGCAGCGAATTCAGCAACCGTGAACTGCGCATCGACCCGGCGCTGAAGCTGCCGGAGCTCGACGACAACCTCGAAGCGCGGCTGATTCTCCTGCAGCGCCGGCTGGCCGAGCGCAGCCGCGACATCGTTCTGCAGAAGTGCGGACGCGGACGCCTGCGCCTGCTGCTCAAGCGCCCGGTGCTGCTGCAGCAGATCGCCGCGCGCTGATCAGGCGCGGCGCCAGAGCACGTTGCCGGCGAACAGCAGCACCGCCAGCAGCATCACCATCGCGGCGCCGCCGAGCACCGGGCCGGCCTGCGGCGTGCCGGTGATCACCAGGGTCAGTGCCACCATCATTACCGGCAGGCACAGATTGTGCAGCCAGAACTGCAGGCTGGCCAAGCGGCTGGCGGCGGCCTTGGGAAAGTAGTGGTAGATGATCCCGACCAGGGTCAGGGTGACCCAGCCGAGCAGGTTCAGATGGGCATGCACGCTCATCAGGCGGTGATCGCCGCTGGTGCCCATGAACACCCCCAGGCTGACGGCCAGGCAGAAATAGACGATGGCGACATAGATCCAGCGACGCGAAACGGGACTCATCGGGGTGCTCCTCTGGGTGGTGTTGAGGAGCTCCATGCTAGGGCGCGGCGCAGCGGCGCATTGCGAAATAGACCCTACGCAATCCCTAAAATTTCCCTAAACGCCCGTCGGGCCGGGTAGGGTGCGCCGTGCGCACCAAGCGCCCTTGCCTGCGGTGCGCCCGGCGCACCCTACGGAGGCATAGCTGGGCGCGCCTTCAGTCGACGATGAACAGCCGTGCACCGGTGGTCGTCGATGAACGGTGCGCTTCGGCCTGGTCGGCGACCTGGTAGCTCATGCCCGGGGTCATGACGAAGCGCCGGCCGTCTGCCAGTTCGGTGTGCAGCTCGCCTTCCAGGCACAGCAGGATATGGCCCTTGTGGCACCAGTGGTCGGCCAGGTAGCCCGGGGTGTAGTCGACCATGCGCACGCGCAGCGTGCCGAACAGCTGGGTGCGCCAGTAGGCCGTGCCGCTGGCGCCGGCATGTTCGCTGCGCTCGATCTGACTCCAGTCAGTGGTGCCGAAGGGGATGTCGCGGATGTCCATCAGTGGCTCCTCAAATGTCCTGTGTGCTGCTGGCGCGGGCGTTGCCGGGCAGCGGCGCGAGCAGATGTTCCGGCAGGTCGAGCAGGTCGTCGTCGAAGCTTTCCAGCGGCGGCGGGCGGCGTTCGAAACGCGAGCCTAGCACCAGCAGGCAGGGGGTCAGCAACAGGGTCAGTACGGTGGCGAAGCTCAGGCCGCCGGCGATCGCGCTGGACAACTGGGTCCACCACTGGGTCGAGGGCGCGCCCACGCCCAGGCTCGGGGCCAGCAGGTCGACGTTGACGCTCAGCACCATGGGCACCAGGCCGAGCACCGTGGTCACCGCGGTCAGCAGCACCGGGCGCAGCCGCAGGCTGCCGGTTTCCAGCGCCGCCGCGCGTGGCTCCAGGCCCTGGCGGCGCAGCTGGTTGTAGGTGTCGATGAGGATGATGTTGTTGTTCACCACGATGCCGGCCAGGGCGATCAGGCCCATGCCGACCATGACGATGCCGAACGACTGGCCGTTGACCAGCAGGCCCATCAGCACCCCGGCGGTGGACAGGACGATGGCCGAGAGCACCAGCAGGGCCTGGTAGATGCTGTTGAACTGGGTCACCAGGATCAGGGCCATGAGGAAGATCGCCACGCCGAAGGCGGTGGCCAGGAAGACTGCGGCCTCGCGCTGGTCGGCATCCTCGCCGGCGAAGGTCAGCTGGATGTCCGCCGGCAGCTCGCCGATGGTTGCGCGCAGCGCTTGCAGGCGCTCGTCCAGGCGCGCGCCCTCGGCCAGATCGGCCTGCAGGGTGATGGTGCGGCTGCCGTCGACCCGGTGCAGGGTGCCGACCTTGGGCGCCGGTACCAGCTTGACGAAGTTGCCCAGCGGCACCTGGCCGCTGGGCGTGTTCAGGGTCAGGCGGCCGAGCTGGTCGAGCGAGCGCCAGTTGCCGGGCAGGCGCACGCGGATATCGACCTCGTCGGTGGCGTCTTCCGGCCGGTAGGTCGCCAGTTTCAGGCCATTGGTGACCATCTGCACGGCGTTGCCGACGCTCAGCACGTCGGCGCCGAAGCGCGCGGCGGCCTCGCGGTCGACCTGGATCCGCCACTCGATGCCGGGCAGGGCGCGGTCATCCTCGACGTCCTTGAAGCCGCCGATGCTGAGCATGCTGGCGCGCAGCTGCTCGACGAATCGATCGGCCTTGAGCGGGTCGAGGGCACTGATCTGCAGCTTGACCGGCTTGCCACCGCTGGGGCCTTGGTCCTGCTCGCGGAACTCGAGGACCACGCCGGGAATGTCGGCACTGCGCTCGCGCATGTCGGCAAGAATCTGTCGGGCTGGACGCCGCTCATGCCAATCGACGAACTGGAACTGCAGGGTGCCGATCACGTCGACTCCGAGCTGGCCGTCCGGCTGGGCCAGGGAGCGGGCGTACAGCGCCTTGACTTCGGACATGCCGAGCAGACGGCGTTCGACCTGTTGCAGCAGGGCATCCTTTTCCTGCACCGACAGGTCGCCGCGGGCGCGCAGCCAGATCTGCGCATTTTCCGGTTCGACCTCGGGAAAGAACTCCACCCCATGGTTGTAGCGGCCGTAACCGACATAGATCAGGGCAACCAGCGCGAGTATGCCGAGCAGGGTCAGGCCCGGCCGGCGCAGCAGTTGGTCGAGCAGTTTGCGGTAGGCCTGGGCGCCACGGCTGGGCGTGCTCGGCAGCGGCTGCGGGCGGCCGCCGGTGACTGCGCCCAGTACCGGTAGGAACACCAGGGCCATGGCCAGGGAGGCGAGCAGGCAGACGATCACCGTGGCCGGCAGGTATTTCATGAACTGGCCGACCACCCCGGGCCAGAACAGCAGCGGCAGGAATACCACCAGGGTGGTGGCGGTGGAGGCGATCACCGGCCAGGCCATGCGCGTTGCCGCATTGGCCCAGGCCTGGCGCGGGTTCTGGCCCTGGTGCAGGTAACGGTCGGCCAGCTCGGAGACCACGATGGCGCCATCCACCAGCATGCCGGCGACCAGGATCAGGCTGAACAGCACGACTATGTTGAGGGTGAAGCCGAGCATCCAGATCAGCAGGATGCCGGTCAGGAAGGCGCCGGGAATGGTCAGGCCGACCAGCAGCGCCGAGCGCAGGCCCATGCTCGCCACCACCAGGATCAGCACCAGGACGATGGCGGTCATCACGTTGTTGAGCAGGTCGCCGAGCAGGCTCTCGACTTCCTGCGACTGATCCATGATGTAGCTGACCTGCAGGCCTTCGGGCAGCAACGGCTGGGCCTGGACCATCAGTGCCTTGACCTGCTCGATGGTGGCGATGATGTTGGCGCCACTGCGCTTGGCCACTTCCAGGACAATGGCTGGCTGACCGTTGATCCGGGCGAAACCGGTCGGGTCCTTGAAGGTGCGCTGGATGCTGGCGACGTCGCCGAAGGTCACCACGCTGCCGCCGACCACCTTGATCGGCATGGCCAGCACGTCTTCCAGGTTCTCGATGACCCCGGGCACCTTCAGGCTCATGCGCCCGGCGCCGGTGTCCAGGCTGCCGGCGGCAACCAGGCGGTTGTTGCGGCTGACCAGGTTGAACAGCTCGGTGTAGTCGATGCCATAGCTGTCGAGTACCTGGGGGTCGACGACGATTTCCAGCAGGTCTTCGCGGTCGCCGCCGATCTCCACCGAGAGCACCTCGGCGATGCCTTCGATGTTTTCCTTCAGCTGACGGGCGACATACACCAGCTGCGCTTCGGCGATCGGCCCGGACAGGCCGATCGACAGCACCGGAAACAGCGCCACGTTGACTTCGGTGACCGTCGGTTCATCGGCTTCCTCCGGCAGTTTGCTGCGGGCGGTATCGACCTTTTCGCGCACGTCGACCAGGGCCGCCTTGGCGTCGAAGCCGGCATCGAACTCCAGGGTCACCGAGGCCTGGCCTTCGTTGGCCATCGAGCGCATTTCCTTGACCGCTTCGAGGCTGCGCAGTTCCTGTTCCAGCGGGCGCACCAGCAGGCGTTCGGCATCTTCCGGGCTGATGCCTTCCAGGGCCACCGAGACATAGATGATCGGGATGCTGACGTCCGGGTTGGCTTCCTTGGGGATGGCCATATAGGCGGCCAGGCCGCCGATCAGCAGAAAGGCCAGCAGCAGCAGGCTAGTGCGGCTGCGGTCCAGCGCCGCGGCGATCAGGGCGTGCATTTCAGCTGCCCTCTTTGGCGAGTTGGCTGAGCACCTGCTGGCCAGGCTCGACAAAACCCTGGCCGAGGGTGATCAGCGCGACCCGCGGCGGCAGGCCACTGACCCAGGCGCCCTGATTGTCGACGCTGATCAGCGCCACCGGGGTGAACTCGACCCGTTGCTGCTCATTGACCCACTTCACCCCGTGGCGACCGGCTGCATCGAGGCTGAGCAGCGCCGGCGAGAGGTGATGGGCCATGGCCTCGCCGGTCTGGATGTGCAGGGTGGCGCTGGCACCGGCCAGGCGCAGCAGCTCGGGGTTGTCGACCCGCACCTCGATGCGGAAGCTGCGCGAGTCGGGGTCGGCGGCGGCGGCGATGAAGTGCAGCTCACCGGCAAGCTCGCGGCCGTCGAGCAACTGCACGCGGACCGGCTGGCCAAGGGTCAGCTGGATCACTTCCTGCTGGGCGATCTGCGCACTGACCTTGAGCTGGCGGATGTCGACCAGGGTCAGCAGGCTCTGCCCAGCCTGGACGAAGTCGCCCAACTCGACCTGGCGTGCGTCGTAGACCCCGGCGAAGGGCGCCTCGATGCGGGTATTGCGCAGTTGCAGGCGGGCGGTTGCCAGTTCGGCGCGGGCCTTGGCCAGCTCGCTGTCCAGGCGCAGCAGTTCGTTGGCGGAAAACAGATTGCGTTCGCGCAGGCGTTTGGCCGAGCTGACGTCGGTCTCGCGCTGGCGCACCTCGGCTTCGCTGCGCGCCACCTGGGCGGTGCGGTCGTCCGGCGACAGGCTGAGGAGCAACTCGCCCTGTTCGACCGGCTGGCCCTTGTCCCGGTCCAGGCGCAGCACGCTGGCGCTGATCTGCGCGCGCAACTCGACCCGGCGCCAGGCCTCGACCTGGCCCTGGACCACGTGCTGGCGCTGCATCGGCTGGGCCTCCAGCCACTGGATCTCGACTTTCGCCAGCCCCTGCTGCGTGGCGGGTTGATCGGCGCTGGCGACGTTCTGCGCCTTGAACAGCGAGCCACTGAGCAACCAGAGCAGCAGCAGGACGCTGATGGCGACGGCGATCAACCACGGACGTTTGGACACTTGACTGAACATGAGTGGTTACTCGTGGCTGGCGGGAGGGGCGCAAAGGCTGGCGGCCTGGCCACGCAGGCCGGCGATGATGAAATCGGTGACGCGGTCGAAGTAGTCGCTCAGGGCGATGGGTTCGGCCCAGTGCTCGAAGCCGCCGGCGGCGATGCGCGCCATCACCCCGTTGACGCAGGCCTCCACGCCCCACAGCAGGTACTGGCAGTCGGCGGGGCAGAGGGCCGGCTCGCCGAGGGTGTCGTGCAGCAGCTGGCCGAAGAAGGCGACGTAGTCGCGTTCCAGCTGCAGGAACTGCTCGCGGTAGGGCGCCTCCAGGCGCTCCTGAAAGGCCGGGCGGTCGCAGTGCTGGCACAGTTGCGTCAGGATCGGGTCGGCGAGCATCTGCTCGAAGGCGCGGCGGATCACCTGGCGCATCGCCAGGTGCGGCGGCTGCGCGGTATGCAGGGCGCGCAGTTCGTCGAGATTCGCCCGGCTCATGTCCAGCGTCAGGCGGGCAAACAGCGCCTCCTTGCTGGGGAAGTGCTTGTACACCGTGCCCTTGCCGATGCCAGCCTGGGTCGCCACCTCGGCAATGGTCACCCGGTCCCAGGGCTGCTGGCGAAACAGCAGGCGCGCGGCGTCGAGAAGGGCGCTTTCGCGCTGCAGGAAGAGTCGATCTTGAAGGCGCATGGGCGTGAACTGCCTGGTTGTGACTGGCGGTCATGCTATGACTGCCGGTCACGGCGAGCAAGTGGACAGTTGTAACAGCGCTTGGCGACGGCTGGGTTTATCTGCGGGGTGTGCCGGTGCCGGTAGGCGTTCGCTCGCCGTCTGCGTCGGAGCGCTGTCGCGCAGCAAACTGGGGCACTCAAGGATCAAGACCGTAGGATGGGTCGGGCCGCGTAGGTGGGGCCGCCTAGGTCGGGCCGCGTAGGTTAGGCGCCCGCAAATTGACCTGCTGTCAGCAGAACAAAGGCGCCATAACCCATCATCGATATTCGCCCTGCTAGCGGGTACAGGCATAAACCGCCCGATGGGTATCGCTGCGCTCAACGCCACAGCATGGGTATCGCTGCGCTCATCCTACGCGGCCCGCACCATCCTACGGTTACTGGCTCCTACGTTTTGTGCCTGGCTGCGTCTGCCAGGAGTGGAAAACTCCAACGGGTGTTCCACCATGCCAGTCACCGTTACTTGGGTTGCGCCACCACGCGCAGGTAGGGCTTGAGGGTCTTGAAGCCCTGCGGGTACTTGCGTTTGGCCTCTTCGTCAGACACCGAGGTGGGAATGATCACGTCGTCGCCCGGTTGCCAGTTCACCGGGGTGGCCACGGTGTGCTTGGCGTTGAGCTGCAGCGAATCGAGCAGGCGCAGCACCTCGTCGAAGTTGCGTCCGGCGCTCATGGGGTAGATCAGCATGGCCTTGACCTTCTTGTCCGGGCCGACGATGAACACCGAGCGCACCGTGGCATTGTCCACCGCGGTGCGCGGGCCGCCGCTGGCATTGGGGTGGATCATGTCGTAGAGCTTGGCCACCTTGAGATCGGGGTCGCCGATCATCGGATAGTTGACCGCATGGCCCTGGGTTTCCTCGATGTCGCCGAGCCAGGCCTGGTGGTCGCTGACCGGGTCGATGCTGAGACCGACGATCTTGGTGTTGCGTTTGTCGAATTCGGGTTTGAGCCTGGCCATGTAGCCCAGTTCGGTGGTGCACACCGGGGTGAAGTCCTTGGGATGGGAGAACAGGATGGCCCAGCTGTCGCCTATCCACTCATGGAAGTGCAGGGGGCCTTCGGTGGTTTCGGCGCTGAAGTCGGGGGCTTCGTCGCCAATGCGGATGGTCATGGTCTGCTCCTCTTGCGGTAGTGGAGGCGGCTCAGAGGTAGTGAAAAAATGCTCAGTACTGCGATTCGCCCGCCCCCTGGGTTGTCGGATCAGAAAGTATAGGCCCGCGGCACAATCTAGCCATGCGCCGGCCATCGGCGGTTCGCTAGGGCGGTGCGGTGGCGACTATTGGCAACCTGATCCGGCTCAACAGTCCGGCTAATTGATCCTTATCAATTGTCCCTTGCCCGGTGCCGGACTAGACTCCCGGCATGAACGCTTTCCGTCGTCTCTGTCTGGTGTTGCTCCTGGCCCTGGTCCTGCCCTTGCAGAGCCTGGCGGGTTCGCTGCTGGTCGGCGAACCCTGTCCGATGAGCCAGGAGGCTGCCCAACCGAGCGACTGCTGTGACGAGGGGGTGATGCCCGCCGGCAGTCAGTTGTGCCCGGATATGAGCAAATGCCCCAGCGCCGGCCTGCCCTTGGCCGATGGCTATCGATTGAAACTCAAGCTGCTGCCGGCCGCCGCCAACGCCTCCCTGTATAGCCAAGCCGAACCCCTGTCCCGACCCTCGCTTGCCCCCTGGCGCCCACCCCGCGCCTGATTCCTGTCCCGTTGCGAACCCCATCGTGTAGCCCTGGCGGCGCGGTGGCCGTTGCGCGCCCATAGCGCGCGATATCGACAGGAATCACCTGCATGTCCAAATTTCTCTGCCGTTGCGCACGTCTGGCTGCCGGCGTGCTGGCCGCTGCCTTGCTCAGCCTGCCGGTCGCGGCGCTGACCCTCGACGAAGCCTTGCGCCAGGCCGAACGCGAGGCGCCCTCGCTGGCGGCGCAAGCCGCGCAAGTCGAGGCGCTGCGCAGTTCGGCCATTCCCGCCGGCGCACTGCCCGATCCCAAGTTGCTGCTGGGCCTGCAGAACGTGCCTATCGAGGGCGCAGACCGTGGGCGCCTGGATCGCGAGCCGATGACCATGCAGATGGTTGGGCTCATGCAGGAAGTACCCAACCGCGCCAAGCGCCGTGCCCGGATCGACGTGGCCCAGGCCGGGGTCGAGCGGGCGACGCTGGAACAGCGAGTCGAACTGCTCAAGGTTCGACGGCAAACCGCGCTGGCCTGGATCTCGGCCCGCGCCGTCGAGGAGAAACTGGCGCTGTTCCAGACCCTCTACGCCGAAAACGATCTGCTGGTCAAAGCGGTGCGCGCGCGTCTGGCCGGTGGCCGCGGCCAGCCAGCCGACAGCGTCGGGCCCAGGCAGGAAGCGGCGCTGCTGGCCGAGCAGGAAGACCAATTGCAGCAAAGCAGGACGCAACAACGCGCGGCCCTGCGTCGCTGGATCGGCCCGCGCGCCGATGAGCCCCTGGCCGGTCGCCTGCCGAACTGGCCGGTGGATGCCGAGCATTATCGGCACAACCTGCAACGCCATCCCGAACTGGCGCTATTCGACCCCATGACCGATGAAGCGCAAGCCGAGATTCGCCAGGCCGTGGCGGAGAAGAAATCCGACTGGAGCTGGGAACTCGCCTACCAGAAGCGCGGTGAAGAGTTCGGCGACATGATGAGCGTGCAATTCAGCTTCGATCTGCCGCTGTTCCCGGGTTCGCGGCAGAACCCCAGAATCGCCGCCAAGCAGGCCACGTTGAGCCAGCTGGAGGCCGAACGCGAAGCCGCCGAGCGCGAGCATGCGCAGCAGTTGGCCGATGACCTGGCCGAGTACCAGCGCCTCGACCGCGCGCTGCGCCGCAGCCAGGACAGCCTGCTGCCGCTGGCCGAGGAAAAGGTCGCGCTGACCCTGGCCGGCTATCGCGCTGGTGTTGGCGAGTTGGCCAGCGTGATCGTCGCCCGGCGCGAGCTGGTCGAGGCGCGCCTGAAACACATCGACTTCGAACAAGCGCGCGCGCTGACCAGCGCCCGCCTGCATTTCGCTTATGAAGAGGTGAGCCAATGAGTGCTCGACTAGTAAAAAATACGCTGTTGGCCACGCTGGTGCTGGGTATTGGCGCGGCGGGCGGCTACTGGTTCGCGCAGCAATCGCTGAGCCTCGGGCCTGAGGCCGCTCACGGGCAAACGCCGGCCAGCACGGCAGATGAGCGCAAGGTGCTGTATTGGTACGACCCCATGGCGCCGCAGCAGAAGTTCGACCAGCCGGGCAAGTCGCCGTTTATGGACATGCAGCTGGTGCCGCGCTATGCCGACGAGGCTGGCGACAGCGCCGCCGTCAGCATCGATGCGAGCATCACCCAGAACCTCGGCATGCGCCTGGCCCCGGTGACCCGCGGGGCGCTGGCCAACAGCCTGGAAGCGGTCGGCAACCTGACCTTCAACAGCCGCGATATCGCCGTGGTGCAGGCGCGTACGGGCGGTTTCGTCGAGCGGGTCTATGCCCGCGCCCCCGAGGATCTACTCGAGGCCGGCGCGCCTCTGGCCGACCTGCTGGTGCCCGAATGGGTCAGCGCCCAGGAGGACTATCTGGCCCTGCGCGAGGCCGGCGACCCCGCGCTGCTGGCGGCGGCGCGCCAACGCCTGCGCCTGGCCGGGATGCCGGCGGCGCTGATCGCCCGGTTCGAGCGCAGCGGCAAGGTCCAGGCGCTGTGGACGGTGACCAGCCCGATTGCCGGCGTGCTGCAGCAACTCGATGTACGCGAAGGCATGAACCTGATGGCGGGTGACACCCTGGCCACCATCAACGGCTTGCGCAGCGTCTGGCTGGATGTGGCGGTACCCGAGGCCGAAGCCCTGGGCCTGCATCAAGGCCAGGTGGTCGAGGCACGGTTGCCGGCGTTTCCCGGCGAAGTGCTCAGCGGCAGCATCGAGGCGATTCTGCCCCAGGCCAACCTCGACAGCCGCACCCTGCGCGTGCGGGTCGCGCTGGACAATCCCGATGGCCGCCTGCGTCCGGGCCTGACCGCTCAGGTGCGGCTGGTTCGTCCGGCCGAACGCGATGCGTTGTTCGTACCGAGCGAGGCGGTGATCCGCAGCGGTCGCCGCGCCCTGGTGATGCTCGCCGAGGGCGAGGGGCGCTACCGCCCGGTGGAAGTCCGCCTGGGCCAGGAGGCGGCGGGCAATACCCAGATTCTCGAGGGGCTGGAGGAGGGCCAGCAGGTGGTCGCCTCCGGCCAGTTCCTGCTCGATTCCGAGGCCAGCCTGCGCGGCATCATGGCCCAGGGTCTCGGCGCGCCAGCGGCGGAGGTCAAGCTGCAGCCGGCACTGCATGAGGCCGAGGGACAGATCGACGCCATCGAAGCAGACGGCGTGATGCTCACCCACGGCCCGTTCAAGACCCTGGGCATGCCGGGCATGAGCATGCTCTTCCCGGTCGCCGATCTGGCGCTGCTGGAGGGTTTGAAACCCGGCGACCGGGTGCGGGTCGGGGTGCGCGCCGACGACGACGGTATGCAGATCGAGCGCATCGAGCGCCTGGCGCCCGTGCCCCAGGAAAGTAGCAGCCATGACGGCCATCAGGAGGCGCAGCCATGATCGCCGCGCTGATCCGCTGGTCGGTGGCCAACCGTTTCCTGGTGGTGCTGGCGACCCTGTTCGCCACCGCCTGGGGCGTCTGGTCGCTGCAGAACACGCCGATCGATGCGCTGCCGGACCTGTCCGACGTGCAGGTGATCATCCGCACGCCCTATCCGGGCCAGGCGCCGCAGATCGTCGAGAACCAGGTGACCTATCCGCTGGCCACCACCATGCTCTCGGTGCCGGGGGCGAAGACGGTGCGCGGCTACTCGTTCTTCGGCGACAGCTTCGTCTATGTGCTGTTCGAGGACGACACCGACCTCTACTGGGCGCGTTCGCGGGTACTGGAATACCTCAGCCAGATCCAGAGCCGCTTGCCGGCCAGTGCCAAACCGTCGCTGGGGCCGGACGCCACCGGGGTCGGCTGGATCTACCAGTACGCCCTGGTCGACCGCACGGGCACGCATGACCTGGCGCAGCTGCGCGCGCTGCAGGACTGGTTTCTCAAATTCGAGCTGAAGACCCTGGCCAACGTCGCCGAGGTGGCGACCATCGGCGGCATGGTCAAGCAGTACCAGGTGCAGCTCGACCCGATCAAGCTGGCCAGCCTGGGCATCACCCAGGCCGAGGTGACGGACGCCATCGGCCGGGCCAACCAGGAAACCGGCGGCGCGGTGCTGGAACTGGCGGAAACCGAGTTCATGGTGCGCGCCTCGGGCTATCTGCAGACCCTCAACGACTTTCGCGCCATCCCGCTGCGCCTGGATGCCGGCGGCGTGCCGGTGACCCTCGGCGAGGTCGCGCATATCCAGCTGGGGCCGGAGATGCGCCGCGGCATCGCCGAACTGGACGGCGAGGGCGAAGTGGTCGGCGGCGTGGTGATCCTGCGCAGCGGCAAGAACGCGCGCAGCACCATAGACGCGGTCAAGGCCAAGCTCGAGACGCTGAAAAGCAGCCTGCCCGAGGGGGTGGAGATCGTCACCACCTACGACCGCAGCCAGTTGATCGACCGCGCGGTACGCAATCTGGGCGAGAAGCTGGTGGAGGAATTCATCGTCGTCGCGCTGGTCTGCGCGGCCTTTCTCTGGCACCTGCGCTCCTCGCTGGTGGCCATCGTGTCCTTGCCGGTCGGGGTGCTGATCGCCTTTATCGTCATGCAGCAGCAGGGCATCAACGCCAACATCATGTCCCTCGGCGGCATCGCCATCGCCATCGGCGCCATGGTCGACGCCGCGGTGGTGATGATCGAGAACGCGCACAAGAAGATCGAGGCCTGGCGCGAGGCGCATCCCGGCGAAGAGCTCAAGGGCGACCACCACTGGCGGGTGATTACCGACGCGGCGGTGGAAGTCGGCCCGGCGCTGTTCTTCTGCCTGCTGATCATCACCCTGTCGTTCATTCCGGTGTTCACCCTGCAGGCCCAGGAAGGCCGGCTGTTCGGCCCGCTGGCCTTCACCAAGACCTATGCCATGGCCGCGGCCGCGGGGCTGTCGGTGACCCTGGTGCCGGTGCTGATGGGCTACTGGATTCGCGGGCGGATTCCCGATGAGGCGCGCAACCCGCTGAACCGCTGGCTGATCAGTGTCTACCAGCCGGCACTCGACGCCGTGCTGCGTCGACCGAAGACCACCCTGGCGCTGGCGCTGCTGGTGTTTCTCAGCACCCTGTGGCCGTTGTCGCAACTGGGCGGCGAGTTCCTGCCGCCGCTGGACGAGGGCGATCTGCTCTATATGCCCTCGGCCCTGCCCGGATTGTCGGCGCAGAAGGCCGCGCAGTTGCTGCAGCAGACCGACCGCATGATCAAGACCGTGCCGGAAGTCGCCCATGTATTCGGCAAGGCCGGCCGCGCCGAAACCGCCACCGACCCGGCGCCGCTGGAGATGTTCGAGACCACCATCCAGTTCAAGCCGCGCGAGCAGTGGCGCGCCGGCATGACCGCTGAAAAATTGGTGGAGGAACTGGACCGGGTGGTGCAGGTGCCCGGGCTGACCAATATCTGGATTCCGCCGATCCGCAACCGCATCGACATGCTCGCCACCGGGATCAAGAGCCCGATCGGGGTCAAGGTCGCCGGCAGCGACCTGGCGCAGATCGATGCCGCCACCCAGGCCATCGAGAAGGTCGCCAAAGGTATTCCCGGGGTGAGTTCGGCGTTGGCCGAGCGACTGACCGGCGGGCGCTATATCGATGTCGATATCGACCGGGCGGCGGCGGCGCGTTACGGCCTGAACATCGCCGACGTGCAGTCGATCGTCTCCAGCGCCATCGGCGGCGAGAATGTCGGCGAGACCATCGAAGGCCTGGCGCGCTTCCCCATCAGCGTGCGTTACCCGCGCGAATGGCGCGACTCGCTGGGCGGGCTCGAACAGTTGCCGATCTACACCCCCCAGGGCAGCCAGATCACCCTGGGCACGGTGGCACGAATCAGGGTCAGCGACGGCCCGCCGATGCTCAAGAGCGAGAATGCGCGGCCCTCGGGCTGGGTCTATGTGGATGTGCGTGGCCGCGACCTGGCCTCGGTGGTGGCCGATCTGCGCGCCGCCATCGACGCGCAGGTCACCCTGCAACCGGGCATCAGCCTGAGCTATTCGGGGCAATTCGAGTTTCTCGAACGGGCCAACGCGCGGCTCAAGCTGGTGGTGCCGGCCACCCTGCTGATCATCTTCGTCCTGCTCTACCTGTGCTTCGGCCGCTTCAGCGAGGCGCTGCTGATCATGGCCACGCTGCCGTTCGCCCTGACCGGCGGGGTCTGGTTCCTCTACCTGCTCGGCTATCACCTGTCGGTGGCCACCGGGGTCGGTTTCATCGCCCTGGCCGGGGTGGCGGCGGAGTTCGGCGTGATCATGCTGCTCTACCTGAAGAACGCCTGGGCCGAACGCGAGGAAGCCGGCGACAGCAGCGAACAGGCGCTGCTCGAGGCGATCCGCGAGGGCGCGGTGCAGCGGGTGCGGCCCAAGGCCATGACCGTGGCGGTGATCATCGCCGGCCTGTTGCCGATTCTGCTCGGTGGCGGCAGCGGCAGCGAAGTGATGAGCCGCATCGCCGCGCCCATGGTCGGCGGCATGCTCAGCGCGCCGCTGCTGTCGCTGTTCGTGTTGCCGGCGGCCTACCGGTTGATGCGTCGCCGACGCCTTCCCGCTGCGGCCAAAATTCCTCTGGGAGAAATCGCCTGAAGAAAATCCTGCGCCTATAGCCGGCATGCTTGTCGTAGGGGGGCGCCATGCGCACCGATGTACTCGCGAGCATTGCCGCGGGCTTACCCCCATGCGCGGCGGCGACAAAAGGTGCGCGCGGCGCACCCTACGGGGGGCTGTGGCAGCGGGTGAGTTGCGTAGATCCTGGATTCATGTGCAAGCCGCGCCGAGCGTAGGAGCGGGCCATGCCCGCGATGCATTTTGCGGGAGCGCTCTATTGCGGCCATGGGGCTGGGCGTCCCCGCAGCTCCTACGAGCAGCGCAACGCCCAGGGCCGCGAGCGCATCGCGGCCCTGGGCGCAATACCCGACTTATTGGCCGTTCGGCACCGACTGGCTTTCCAGCATCTGTTCCATCATCTGCATCATGCCCTGCATATTCTCGTGCATGTCCTTCATGCACTGTTGCTGGGTGGTGGCGTCCTTGGCCATGGGGCACTGGCTCTGTTGCATGCGCTTACGCATCATGCCCATTTGCGACTGCATGGCCTGGCGATGTTCACTGCGAATCTTCTGGCGTTCCTCCGGAGTCTTGGCGGCGTGCATCTGTTGCATCATTTCCTGCATCTGGGTCATGTCCATGCCGCCCATCATGCCCATGCCTTGTCCCATGCCCTGGCCCATGGGAGCTTTTTGCTCGTTCTGCGCCAGCTTCTCGGGATGGTGCGCGTCCTCGGCAAAGGCCGGGCCGGCCAGCAATGCGCCGGTGAGGGCGATGGCAGTCAGAGTCTTGTAGGTGAAAGTGCTCATGGTGTTTCTCCTGCTTGGTTTCAATGGGTTTTGCGGATGGCGCTCAAGGGGACTCTCTTGAGCAGTAGGGAATTGGCGATCACCGACAGCGAACTGGCGGTCATGGCGATCACGCCGATCATCGGATGGAGCAGGCCGACGGCGGCGATGGGGATGGCGGCGACGTTGTAGGCCGAGGCCCAGATCAGGTTCTCGACTAGGAGGTTTGAACTTTCCGCCGTATATGGCGCCGGCGTAACGCATCGAACAGCCGCGGGCGGAACCTGCGCGGCACCACATGGCTTGCTCCCAGGCTCGGATTGCGTGCGTCGGGCCAGTTCCTGGCGAGTTGCCAGCGCGATGTCGCGCTCGGTTTTCCGCGCCTGACTCAGGCTCAGCCAGACGACGATAAGCGGACAGGACAGCAGCAACAGCGCCAGGATAAGTGACAGTGGCGAGATGCCGTAACGGTAAGGCAGCCAACCCGCCACCAGCGTGGCCAGCAACGCGCACAGCCAGCAACCCCAGCGCCTCATGCGACCTCCTTGGGCATCTCTGCAGCGAGTTGTACGCGCTTGAGCAGCGCGGAATTGACGATCACCGACAGCGACGACAGCGCCATGGCGGCCGCCGCCAGGATCGGGTTGAGCAAGCCGAATGCCGCGACCGGAATGCCGATGCTGTTGTAGATGAAGGCCCAGAACAGGTTCTGCTTGATCTTGCGCATGGTCGCGCGCGACAACTGGATCGAGGCCACCACATCGCGCACGTCGTCGCGGATCAGGATGATGCTGCCGGTCTCCTTGGCCACGTCGGAGCCCGAACCGATGGCGATACCGATGTCGGCGGCAGCCAGGGCCGGGGCATCGTTGACCCCGTCGCCGACCATGGCCACCACCTGCCCCTCGCTCTGCAGCTGGCGAATCACCGCGACCTTGTCGTCCGGCAGAACCTCGGCAATCACCCTCCCGATACCGACCAGCCGTGCGACGGCCTCGGCGGTGCGCCGATTGTCGCCGCTCAGCAGCACCACCTGGATGCCATTCGCCAGCAGTGCTGCGACGGCCTCGGCCGCTTCCGGCTTGACCGTATCGGCCACGGCGATCACCCCGAGCAAGCGGTTGTCGACGCCGACCAGCATGGCGGTCTTGCCATCGGCCTCCAGGGCGACCAGGGTCGCCTCGGCCGCTTCGGTAGCAATACCCTGGCGGGCGAACAGGCGCCGGTTGCCCAGCCAGACCGTGCGGCCGTCGACCTTGCCGGCGATGCCATGGCCGGCGATGCCCTCGATCCCGCTGGCTTTCGGCAGGCCCATGCCACGCTGATGGGCGGCACGCACTATGGCTTCGCCCAGGGGGTGTTCTGAACCGGATTCCACGGCGGCGGCTAGTTGCAATACCTCGTCCTCCGAGGTAGTGCCGAAGGCCAGCAGATCGGTTAGCTCGGGCTCGCCGCGGGTGATGGTGCCGGTCTTGTCGAACACCACGGTGGAGAGCTTCTCCGCCCGCTCCAGCACTTCGCCACCGCGGATCAGGATGCCGTGATCGGCGCCCTTGCCGACCCCGACCATCAGCGCGGCGGGCGTTGCCACGCCGAGCGCGCAGGGGCAGGAGATGATCAGCACCGCGATGAAGGCCATCAGCCCCTGGGGAAAACTTCCGGCGAGCCACCAGCCGACCAGGGCCAGCAGCGCCACCGCAACCACCACCGGGACAAAGTACGCGGTGACCTGATCGGCCAGGCGCTGGATCTGTGCGGTACTGGCCTGTGCCTCTTCGACCATCTTGATGATCTGTGCCAGCGCCGTGTCGGCGCCGATCCGGCTGGCCTTGAAGCGGAACACCCCGCTGCGATTGAGGGTGCCGCCGATCACCGGGCTGCCCGGGCGCTTGTCGACCGGCATCGACTCGCCGGTCAGCATCGACTCGTCGATGGTCGTCTGGCCTTCGCTGACCTCGCCGTCGGTGGGGATCTTTTCACCGGGTTTGACCACCAGCAGCTCGCCGACCATGACACTTTCCGCCGGCAGCTCGACCTCCTCGCCGTCCCGGATCACATGGGCGATCGCCGGCTTGAGATCGAGCAGGCGGCGCACTGCCGCCGAGGATTTCTTCTTGATGATCTCCTCCATGTACTTGCCCAGCAGGACGAAGGCGATGATCACCGCCGACACCTCGAAATAGACGTCGCGCTCACCCACCTTGACCGGCAAGACCTCGGGAAAGAACAGCACCGCAACGCTGTAGAAGTAGGCGACCGAGGTGCCCAAGGCGATCAGGAAATCCATGTTGATGTTGCGGGTGCGAATGGCATTCCACGCGCCCTTGTAGAAACTCCAGCCGCCGATGAACTGTACCGGCGTCACCAGCAGGAACAGCCACATGCCCCAGGTGAAAAACGGCAGCGCGTCGAACGGCACCCAGGACATCATCATGGCGCCGGTGGCCAACCCGATGAACGCACCGGCACGCAGCAGCGCCAGGGCCAGCACCCCGGTCAGGGCGATGGCCACGCGGGTCTGCATCGCTTTCAGCTCGGTTTCCGGCGACTCGAAGGTGCGCACACAGCTGTCGCTGCAGAAGTAATAGGTGCGCCCGCCGCGCTCACGCGACAGCGCCGTGGCCTTGTCCACCATCATCCCGCAGATCGGGTCTTTCGCCAGTTGCCGGCCTGCCGTCGCGGCTGCGGGCTTGGTTGCAACCGGCGCAGGCTGATGGCTGTGCTGGCACGGCTGGGCCGCCGCGCCCTTGGCGTAACGCGGCGCGTCGCGCAAGAACTCCTCGCGACAACGCGCCGAGCAGAACCAGTAGTGATTGCCTGCGAATTCGATGCTGGCGCCAGCCGTGGCCGGAGCGATAGCCATCCCGCACACGGGATCGAGCACGCGTCCTTCCTCCGCCGTCGTTGCGGGCGCTGCCGTGGGCAGTTGGTCGGGGGGCGGCATGGGCAAATCGTTCATTGTTGCCTCCTATCATGCAGAGCGGCTTAGTACGACTTGCCGTGGAGCTTGCCGTACAGCCAGGCGAACAGGGTGCCGACCAGCGCGCCCCAACCGCTCAGAACCAGTAGTGGGCCGAAGAAGTCTGCGGCGCTGTACGCTGCTGGCGTCTGCAAACGGCTGAAGTCGAGCCCATGGAACAGGGCGTTGAGGAAGGCGATGCCCTGCGCGGGCCACAGTGCGTAGAGCAGTGCACAGGCCGTGTAGGAAATCGCCATGCTCAAGGCCAGGGCGAGACCGGATTTCCAGGGAGCGTTCATGGTTGTTTTCTCGAGGGTGGAGGGCCGCCAGCGGCGGCGTTCGAGCGGGTAGTTGGCCAGGGCAGGAACGCCGGCGTGACATCGTGGTAGATGCGATAGGCCTCGCCGAAATGCACGAGCATTTCTTGCTCCTCGTGCTTGGCCAGGTGCACGTACATCAGCACCAGCACCGGGAACATCAGCAGGGTCAGCAGGGTCGGCCACTGCAACAGGAAGCCCAGCATGATCAGGATGAACGCCGCGTACTGCGGGTGGCGGATATGGCCATAGGGGCCGCCGGTGGCCAGTTCCCCGGCCTGCTGGGCGCGGTAGAGCACGCGCCAGGCACTGGCCAGGAGCCAGAAGCCGCCGAAGATCAGCAGGTTGCTGAGAATGTGCAGCACGCCGAAATGCGGATCGCCCTCCAGGCCCAGCAGGCTGTTCCACAGATGGCCGGCATCGTGGGACAGCGGGTCGAGTTGCGGATAGCGGCTCTGTAGCCAGCCGGCCAGCAGGTAGAGGGTCAGCGGAACGCCATACATCTCGACGAACAGGGCGACGATGAAGGCGGCGAAGGTGCCGAAGGTGCGCCAGTCCCGCGGGTTGTTCGGCTTGAAGAAGCTGAAGGCGAAAATGATGAACACCAGCGAGTTGACGATCACCAAACCCCAGAGGCCGTAGGCCGACACTGTGTGTTCCATATGCGGTTGCCTCCTGACTCAGTGGTGGTCGTCGTTCTTGCCATGCCCGTGGTGCATGAACAGATGCAGCAGCGGGCAGAGCAGCAGGATCAGGTAGGGTAGGGCGCCGAGCAGATGGGCCTGATGTTCTGCCCAGAGGAAGAACAGGGCGATGGCGGCGAACAGCAACAGGGCCGGCCAGAATCGCCAGGGATTGCTGGCCGCTGGGGCATGGTGAGGGTCATGGGGCATGCTAGAACTCTCCAGAAAACCGGGGTGGCGAACCTTCCTGCGCGGCTTGCGGCCGGCGCGGTGAGGCTGCGGGTTTCAGCGGAAGAGTGGGGCTATTCGTTATAGCGATGCAGTTGCTTGCGAATGGGCGTGGGCTGCCCGGGGCTGAACAGCGGCGCGGGCTGGAAGGCGCTGAAGCGACGCTGCAGATCCGTGAGCAGGCCAAAGCTGCCGGCCAGACCGAACAGGGCGGTCAATGCCAGGAGCGTCAGTAGCTGCTGGTTGAGCGTAGCGTTCTGCAAGGCGCTGCAGGTGCCCGCGGCGCCTTGGTCATGCTGGGTGTGATCGTGGTTGCTGTGCAGGGGGAGGAGCGTGAGGCTGCTCGAGTTGGCCGAGGCTTGGTCCAGCACGCTGCTGGCAGCGGCCTGCACATGGGTGAAAGTGCAGGCGAAAAACAACACGAACCAGAGCGCCAGCAGATTTCTGGCGAACCCTGTATGGCGGCTGCGCATCGCTTGGATCATGACGTCGGCTTCCGTATCTGTTGCGCGCTATTGTTTTGATTAAAGCTCAGGGACGGCCAGGCGCTATTGATCCAGGTCATGAGCGTGGGGTGGTTAAAGCCCTGGGGCGCCGAGCTTTTCGCCGATGGTGTGCGCGGGCAGTCGGCTATGGTCGGGATGCCTGGCGTAGGGTGCGCCAGACGCAGTGAGATGGTCGCGCTCTTTGCTGTGGGTTCAGGCTAAGGCGTGGGGCAACCAGTGGTGCGCGCGGCCTAGGCGGCCCCGCACTCCCTACGGGTCTGCGGCCGCGGGAATTGTGCGTGGCCAGGCTGCCGGCCATTCAGCGCGCCACGCTGACCCCTTCCAGGTTGGCGAAGGAGGTGTCCTTGGCGGTGAGGAGAAAATCGCGCATGAACGGCGAGTCGAGCATATCGCTGCGGATGCCGGCATACAGGGTGGCGAACAGACCTTTTTCGCCCAGGCGTTTGGCCGTCACGTAACCGCGCGAGCTGTATTCATGTAGCGCCCAGTTGGGCAGGCCGCAGACGCCGCGGCCGCTGGCCACCAGTTGCATCATCATCACCGTCAGCTCCGAGGTGCGCACCTGGGCGGGTTCGACATCGGCGGGCTCGAGGAAGCGGGTGAAGATGTCCAGGCGGTCGCGCTCCACCGGGTAGGTGATCAGGGTTTCCGTGGCCAGGTCTTCGGGCTGGATAAACGGCTTGCCGGCCAGCGGGTGCTGGTTGGCCACCGCCAGCATGGCTTCGTAGGTGAACAAGGGTACGTAAGTGATGCCGGCCAGCTCCAGCGGATCCGAGGTCACCACCAGGTCCAGGTCGCCACGGGCCAGGGCCGGCAGCGGGGCGAAGGAGAAGCCCGAGGCCAGGTCCAGCTCCACCTCCGGCCAGGCGTCGCGGAACTGGTCGATGGTCGGCATCAGCCACTGGAAGCAGCTGTGGCATTCGATGGCCATATGCAGGCGCCCGGCAGTGCCGCCTGCCAGGCGCGCCAGGTCGCGCTCGGCGCCGCGCAGCAGCGGCAGCACCGCATCGGTCAGTTGCAGCAGGCGCAGGCCGGCGCTGGTAAAGCGCACCGGCTTGGTCTTGCGCACGAACAGCTGCATGCCGAGGCGCTCCTCCAGCTCCTTGAACTGGTGCGACAGCGCCGACTGGGTCAGGTGCAGGCGTTCGGCGGCGTCGACCAGGCTCTCGCTTTCGCGCAGGGCGTGGAGGGTTTTCAAGTGGCGCAATTCGAGCATGGAGGCTCCAGGGTATGTCGCGGATCAGCGTTGTGTAGGTTAGCTGAACATGAGTGAAACTATAGATCAAGACGAATATGTTGAGTTTGTCTCACGATGGCGGGTTGCCGAGAATACCCATCATCTTGTCTATCTATGGAGCGTTTTGACATGGCCCTGTCCCATTCCCTGGGTTTCCCGCGTATCGGTGCCAACCGCGAACTGAAGAAGGCCCTGGAGGCTCACTGGAAAGGTGAGCTGGATCAGGCCGGCTTGCAGGCGGTTGGTCGCCAGTTGCGCGCCAGCCACTGGCAGTTGCAGCAGGACGCCGGTATCGACCTGCTACCGGTCGGCGATTTCGCCTGGTACGACCAGGTACTCGCCCACTCGCTGACCTTCGGCGTGATCCCCGAGCGCTTCCGTCCGCACAGCGGCAAGCCGAGCCTGGAAACCCTGTTCGGCATGGCCCGTGGCGCCAGCAACAGCTGCTGTGGCGGGGTCCATGCCCAGGAGCTGACCAAGTGGTTCGACACCAACTACCACTACCTGGTCCCCGAGTTCAGTGCCGACCAGCAGTTCCAGCTGAGCTGGGAACAGTTGTTCGAGGAAGTGGCCGAAGCCCATGCGTTGGGGCACAAGGTCAAGCCGGTGCTGATCGGTCCGCTGACCTACCTGTGGCTGGGCAAGGTCAAGGGCAGCGCCTCTGAAGTTAAGAACTTTGACCGCCTCGACCTGCTCGAACGGCTGCTGCCGGTGTACGGTGAAATCCTCCAGCGCCTGGCGGCCCAGGGCGTGGAGTGGGTGCAGATCGACGAGCCGATTCTGGCGCTCGACCTGCCGCAAGCCTGGAAGAACGCCTTCGAGCGGGCCTACAACCTGCTGCAGCGTGAACCCGGCAAGAAGCTGATCGCCACCTATTTTGCCGGCCTGGAGGATAACCTCGGTCTGGCCGCCAGCCTGCCGGTGGATGGTCTGCATATCGACCTGGTGCGCGCACCCGAGCAGTTCCCGAGCATTCTCGACCGCCTGCCGGCGTACAAGGTGCTGTCGCTCGGCGTGGTCAACGGGCGCAACGTCTGGCGTACCGATCTGCAGCAGACCCTGGCCATCCTGCAACAGGCGCAGGAGCGTCTGGGGGAGCGCCTATGGGTGGCGCCGAGCTGCTCGCTGCTGCACAGCCCGGTCGACCTGAACCGTGAAGACAAGCTGGATAGCGAGCTGAAAAGCTGGCTGGCCTTCGCCGTGCAGAAGTGCGAGGAAGTCGCCCTGCTGACGACTGCCCTGAATGACCCGCAGAACGCCAAGGTACAGGCCGCGTTGGCGCAGAGTCGCGCCGTACAGGCCAGCCGCGCGCAGTCGCCGCGTATCCACAAACCGGCCGTGCAGGCCCGTCTGGCGGCGATTACCGCGGCCGACAGCCAGCGCCAGTCACCATTCGTGCAGCGCATCGACCAGCAGCGCGCACGCCTGCAACTGCCGGCATTGCCGACCACCACCATCGGCTCCTTCCCGCAGACCGCCGCCATCCGCCTGGCGCGTCAGGCGTTCAAGGCCGGCAAGCTGTCGCCGGCCGCCTACACCGAGGCCATGCACAGCGAGATTCGTCACGCTGTCGAGGTGCAGGAAAACCTCGGCCTGGATGTGCTGGTGCACGGCGAAGCCGAGCGCAACGACATGGTCGAGTACTTCGCCGAGCAGCTCGACGGCTATGCCTTCAGCCGTTTCGGCTGGGTGCAGAGCTATGGTTCGCGCTGCGTCAAGCCGGCGCTGATCTTCGGCGACCTGAGCCGGCCGCAGCCGATGACCGTGGAGTGGATCCGCTACGCGCAGACCCTCACCAGCAAGGTGATGAAGGGCATGCTGACCGGCCCGGTGACCATGCTGATGTGGTCCTTCCCGCGCGACGACATTTCCCGCGAGCAGCAGGCGCGGCAACTGGCCCTGGCGATTCGTGACGAAGTGCTGGACCTGGAGGCCGCCGGGATCAAGATCATCCAGATCGACGAAGCGGCCTTCCGCGAAGGCTTGCCGCTGCGCCAGTCCGGGTGGCAGGACTACCTGGCCTGGGCCACCGAGGCCTTCCGCCTGTGCGCCTCGGCTGTGCGCGACGAAACCCAGATCCACACCCACATGTGCTACAGCGAGTTCAACGACGTGATCGAGTCGATCGCCGCCATGGATGCCGACGTGATCACCATCGAAACCTCGCGCTCGGACATGGAACTGCTGGAGGCCTTCGAGCGTTTCGACTACCCCAACGACATCGGCCCCGGGGTCTACGACATCCACTCACCGCGGGTGCCGGACACCAGCGAGATGGTCAAATTGCTGCGCAAGGCGGCGCAACGCATCCCCGCCGAGCGCCTGTGGGTCAACCCGGACTGCGGCCTGAAGACCCGCGCCTGGCCGGAAACCGAGGCGGCGCTGGTCAACATGGTGGCGGCGGCGCGGCAGTTGCGCGGCGAACTGGCCTAGGAGCCTGTCGGACTTAACACTGTTCTACTGCGGAAAAGCCGGACTTGGTCATTTTTGCTGCTTTCCCTCGTTAAATAGCCAGCTATTCGCCTCGGAAAAGCACCAAAACTGCCTCAAGCCGGAATGTCGGACCACGGCCTTTCCCTCGCTACGAACGGTCAAGTCCGACAGGCTCCTGGCGGCTCGCAGCATGTACAAGGCGACCCACGGGTCGCCTTTTTTGTGTCATGCCACGGCTGGCGCGGCCTTCAGCCGTGATTGGCGGTGCGCGAGCAGGTCGCCAGGTCCTCGAGGAAGGCGCGCAGGATCGGCGGCGGGGCCAGGCCGCGCCGGGTGATCACGTCGAATGGCGACATCAGCTGCAGCTGCTTCGCCGCCAGTTGGCGCATGTCGCCGCTCTTCACCCATTGCGCGGCGAAGTGCGCCGGCAGGAAGCCGACGTAAGCGCCGGAGATGATCAGGATGGCCAGGGCCTCGATGTTGTCCACCGTCGCCGCCGCCTTGCTCACGCCCAGTTGCTCCAGATCGTAGTGCTGCATGTAGCCGCGGGCGACGATGCGGCTCGCGCGGATTTCCTCGAGCAGCTTGGCGCCCTCGGCCTGGCTGGCATGCAGCGGATGGCGGCGACCGCAATACAGGCCCAGCGCCTCCTGATAGAGCACCGAGTACGACAGCCCGGGCACATGGATGGGGAAGTGCCCCACGGCCAGGTGCAGGCGACCGTCGAGCACGCGCTCCTCCAGTTCCGCCGGCGAACCGATATAGACGTTGAGATGGACGTCATGGCCGCGGGAGACGAAGCGCTGGGTGGTGCGCGGGATGGGCGAATCGGGGTCGGTAATGGTGGTGTCGATGATGCCCAGGTTGAGCTTGCCGCTGATGTGCTGCTTGAGCACGTCGGCGTCCACGCAGAAGTTCTCCACCGCCGCGAGCAGGCGCAAGGTCGCCTCGTGGACCGCCACGCCTTGCTCAGTCAGGTGAAAGCCGCTGCGCCCGCGCTGGCAGAGTTTGACCCCGAGCCGGGTTTCCAGATGGGACATCTGTTCGCTGATGGTCGACTGGCCGGCATTGAGCGCCGCCTGGGCCGCGGAAAAGCCCCCGCACTTGACGATGGTGGCGAAGACCCTGAGCAGTTTCAGGTCGACATCGTGCAGCTGGATCACCCTGACCTCCGGTTCGCGATACATCGGAAACGCCGATATGAGTATCTGAAGTTGCGCATTTTTTCCAGAAAAAACTGCGCCCATAGTCACTCCAACGGCGAATGCCCAGCCGCTTCGCCCCTCGCCAAGAACAAGAGTTGGAGACGCCTGAACATGTCGAACAACAGTTACGAATCCGGTCGCCTGAACCTGCCATTCGTGGGCCATTGCACCTTCGCCAAGTCGCCGGTGTGCACCGATTGGGATGCGGTCGACGCGGATGTCGCGATTCTCGGCGCACCGAACGACATGGGCACCCAGTGGCGGCCCGGCGCACGCTTCGGCCCGCGCGGGATTCGCGAGGCATCGACGCTGTTTTCCTTCGGCCATGCCGGTGCCTACGACCATGAGGACGACGTGCTCTACCTCGGCGCGCAGGACGTGCGGATGGTCGATGTGGGGGATGCCGACATCGTTCACACCGACATGCACCAGAGCAACGCCAATATCGAGTTCGCCGTGCGCAAGATTCTCCAGGCCGGGGCGATGCCGGTGGTGCTGGGTGGCGACCATTCGATCCATGCGCCGGTGATCAAGGCCTACGAAGGGCATGGGCCGATCCACATCATCCACTTCGACGCGCACCTGGATTTCGTCGATGAGCGCCACGGGGTGCGCTATGGCCACGGCAACCCGCTGCGCCGCGCCTCGGAAATGCAACACATCGTCGGCATGACCCAGTTGGGCATCCGCAACGTGTCCTCGTCCAACCGCGATGACTACGATGCCGCGCGCGCTGCCGGCTCGCGGATCCTCTCGGTGCGCGATGTACGGCGCCTCGGCTGCGAGGGCGTGCTGGAACTGATCCCGCAGGGTATCGATTACTACATCACCATCGACATCGATGGCTTCGACCCCTCGATCGCCCCCGGCACCGGCACCCCCAGCCATGGCGGTTTCCTCTACTACGAGGTGCTGGAAATCATCCAGGCGCTGGCCAAGCGCAGCCAGGGCAAGATCGTCGGCATGGACCTGGTCGAGGTGGCGCCGGCCTACGATCCGGCCGGGGTCACCTCGATTCTGGCCGCGCAACTGCTGCTCAACAGCATCGGTTTCATCTTCCACGAGCGCGCCCGCGCGCGCTGACGATTACAGCAATCCCCGTGCCCGGCGCGGGCACGGGGGCTCATCGAACAACCAGTGGCGCGCCTGGCTACGGGCGGCGCCCGAGGACATGACAGTGGACAGCAAGGTCAAACAGTATCTGCAGCAATTCGGCGTCTGCGAAGCCGCCCAGCGCTTCCTCAGCAAGCCCCACAAGCTGTTCATCGGCGGCGCCTGGTTGGATGCCTCCGATGGCCGCAGCGCCGAGGTGATCGAGCCGTTCACCGAGGGCGTGCTCGGGCGCATCCCGATGGGCACCGTGGCCGACCTGGATCGCGCCGTGCAGGCTGCCCGCGCGCAGTTCGACGGCGGCGCCTGGCGCCTGCTCAAGCCGCTGGAGCGCGAGCGCCTGTTGCACCGCCTGGCCGACCTGATCGAAGCCAATGCCGACGAGCTGGCCGAGATCGAATCGATCGACATGGGTAAATCCGTGGCCCAGGCGCGCGCCGTGGACATCCAGGGCAGCATCGACACCTTCCGCTACTTCGCCGGCTGGGCCAGCAAGATCCACGGCCGCACCGTCGAGCCGTCGCTGCCGGGCAATTACCTGGCCTATACGCGCAAGGAGCCGGTCGGCGTAGTCGGGGTCATCGTGCCGTGGAACTTCCCGCTGCAGACCATGGCCTGGAAACTCGGCGCGGCCCTGGCGGTCGGTTGCACCGTGGTGGTCAAGCCCGCCGAGCTGACTTCGCTGTCGGCCCTGCGCTTCGCCGAACTGGTGCAGCAGGCCGGTATCCCCGACGGCGTGGTCAACATCGTCAGCGGGCGCGGCAGTGTGGTCGGCGCGGCCATGGCCAGCCATCCGGGCATCGACAAGCTGAGCTTCACCGGCTCGACCCCGGTCGGTTGCAGTGTGGGCAAGGCGGCCCTGGACCAGATGAAGCGCCTGACCCTGGAACTGGGCGGCAAGTCGCCGGTGATCGTGTTTGCCGATGCCGACCTCAAGGCCGCCGCCCAGGCGGTGGCCAACGGGGTGTTCTTCAACTCCGGGCAGGTGTGCGATGCCGGCACCCGCGCCTACATCCATCGCAGCATCTACGCCGAGTTCCTGGGCGAGCTGGCCGCCTACACCGCCAGCCTGAAAATGGCGCCGGGCCTCGACCCTGACTGCTTCATCAGCCCGCTGGTGTCGCGTCAGCAGCAGGAGCGCGTGCTTGGCTACATCGCCGCCGGCAAGGCCGAGGGTGCCGAGGTCTATTATGGCGGTGAGGCCGTCGCCGGCCCTGGCTACTTCGTCCAGCCGACCATCTTCGCCAACTGCCGCAACGACATGCGCATCGTCCAGGAGGAGATCTTCGGCCCGGTGCTGGTGACCGCGCCCTTCGATGACGAGGAGGAGGCGCTGGCGCTGGCCAACGATTCGCCGTTCGGCCTGGCCGCCGCGCTCTACTCCAACGACCTGGGGCGCGTGCACAGCCTGATTCCGCGACTGCGCGCCGGCTCGGTGTACGTCAATGCGCACAGCACCATCGACCCGTGCATGCCCTTCGGCGGTTACAAGCAGTCCGGCTATGGCAAGGACCTCGGTGCCGAACAACTCGATTACCTGCTGGAGACCAAGGCGGTGTGGATAACGCTGCCCTGAGCAACGGGGCGGTTCAACGACCATCAGCCCCAACAAACGTCGGTATGCCGGATGCATCGCGTCGCCCATAACAACAAGCAGACGAGGTTATGCCCAGATGAACAGCCAAGCCGAACATGCAAGAGCGCAGGACCTGGAACGGCGCATTCGCGTCTATGAGGAGATGGAGAAAGGCGAGCAATGGCCGGGTGCGTTGAGCGCCGCGGACTACATCGCCATCACCCTGATGACGCTGGTACTGGTCGTCGGCTTCTACCTGTGGGGGTACTGAGTCATGGCCACGCATGATATCGACCACGGCCTCGAGGCCGAACGCGGCGATACCCCGCTGCTGCCCACGGAGCGCATGTGGGGCTTCTGGGAGTTCACCTACGCCAACTCGGCCCTGGCCATCGCCACCTGGGCCTTTCTGATCGGCGGCGCCACCGCGCTGTTCGTCGGCCCCCGCGAAGGCATCGCCGCCATCGTCATCGGCAACATCCTCGGCGTGCTGCTGGCGACCTTCTCGACCTGCGTGCCGTGCGGCAAGTACGGCACCGAGCAGTTCACCTTCCTGCGCAGCATGTTCGGCAGCAACGGCAGCCGCCTGGTCTATGTGCTGGCGGTGGTGTTCCTGACCATGGGCTGGCTGGCGGTGCTGGGGCTGATGTTCGGGCGCTCGATCGACGGCCTGAGCGGGCTGGTCTCGGCGCACCAGACCGACCCCAACGGCTGGCTGGTGCTGGCCTCCGGCACCTTCGCCATCGTCCTGACGGCGATCGTGGTGGCCAAGGGGCCGACCTCGATCAAGGTGTTCAACACCATAGTCGCGCCGGCGCTGGTGGTCATCATGGGCGTGATGCTCTACCTGATCCTCAGCCAGCACTCGTTCGCCGAACTGATGGCCTTGCCGGCCCTGGACGCGCCGTTCGACGACAAGCGCGTCAACTTCATGATCGCGGTGGAAGTGAACATGGCCGCCGGTTTCTCCTGGTGGCCCTACATCGGCAACCTGGCACGGCTGTCGAAGAACCAGCGCACGGCGTTCTGGCCGAATGTCATCGGCATCTTCGCCGCCGCGGCGCTGGGCGAGGTGGTCGGTCTGCTGGCCGCGGCCGCGCTCGGCAACAGCGATCCGACCGTGTGGATGACCCACATCGGCGGCATCGTCTTCGGCGTCATCGCCCTGGGCTTCGTCGCCTTCGCCAACGTCACCAGCATGATCAACATCCTCTACACCTCGATCGTCGGCCTGCGCCAGCTGGCCGGCAAGAAGCTGCGGGACATGCGCTGGACGCTGCTGGTGGCGCTGTTCTGCGTGGTGCCGGCGCTGATCGTCTGCTTCGCCCCGGGCATCTACGACGGCTTCTTCATCTTCCTGGTGTGGACCTCGGCGTTGAACAGCGCCCTGGCCGGGATCGGCATCGCCGACTACTTCTTCCTGCGCCGCCAGCGCATGAACCTGCGCCACCTGTATGCCGCCGAAGCGCAGTCGCCGTACCGCTACTGGAAGGGTTTCAACCCCATCGCCCTGACGGCCCTGGTCATCGGCTTCGGCGCCTACGTGCTGGTATTCAACCCGCAGACCCTGGCCAACACCACGCTGTTCACCTTCGTCACTGCCTCGCTGCCGTCTTGCCTGCTCGCCGGCATCGTCCACTACGGGCTGACCCGGGTGCTGGCCCAACGCCTGGGCTGGGGCGCCTACCCGAGTCGCCACGCCGGCACGACCCGGACTCTCGACCTGGACTCGCGGAGCTACAGCAATGACTAAGCGGTATGACTACATCATCGTCGGTGCCGGCTCTGCCGGCTGCGTCCTGGCCAATCGCCTCAGCGCGGATCCCGCCACCTCGGTGCTGGTGCTGGAGTTCGGCGGCAGCGACCGCAGCGTGGTGATCCAGATGCCCAGCGCCTTCTCGATCCCGATGAACACCAAGAAGTACAACTGGCGCTACGAAACCGAGCCGGAACCGGGTCTCGACGGGCGCCGCGTGCATTGCCCGCGGGGCAAGGTGCTCGGCGGCTCGTCGTCGATCAACGGCCTGGTCTACATCCGTGGCCATGCCTACGACTTCGACGAATGGGAGCAGCTCGGCGCCCGCGATTGGGGCTATCGCAACTGCCTGCCGTACTTCAAGCGGGCCGAGAGCTACGAGCAGGGCGGCGATGTCTACCGCGGCGACAGCGGGCCGCTGAGCACCACCAACGGCAACCACATGCAGAACCCGCTGTACCGTGCCTGGGTCGATGCCGGTGCCGAGGCCGGCTATATCAAGACCGACGACACCAACGGCTTCATGCAGGAAGGCTTCGGCGCCATGCACATGACGGTGAAAAATGGCGTGCGCTGCTCCACCGCCAACGCCTACCTGCGCCCGGCCATGACGCGGCCGAACCTGACCGTGCTGACCGAGGCGATGACCCGGCGCATCCTCCTCGAGGGCAAGCGCGCGGTGGGGGTGGAATATGACCAGGGCGGCGCGACGCATAGGGTCTATTGCAACCGCGAAGTGCTGGTGGCGTCCGGGCCGATCGGCTCGCCGCACCTGCTGCAGCGCTCCGGCATCGGCCCGCGCGAAGTGCTCAGCGCGGCCGGCATCGAGCTGCAGCATGAGCTGCCGGGCGTCGGGGAGAACCTGCAGGATCACGCGGAGATCTATATCCAGTTCGGCTGCAAGGAGCCGGTAACCCTGAACAACAAGATGGACCCCTTGAGCAAGCTGCTGATCGGCCTGCGCTGGCTGCTGTTCAAGGACGGCCTCGGTGCGACCAACCACTTCGAGGCCGGCGGTTTCATCCGCTCCGAGGAGGGCCTGCGCTGGCCGGACATCCAGTTCCACTTCCTGCCGGCGGCCATGCGCTACGACGGCAAGAAACCGATCAAGGGCCACGGCTTCATGGTCCTGACCGGGCCGAACAAGCCCAAGAGCCGCGGCCATGTGCGCGCCCGCTCGGCGGACCCGTATGAGCACCCGCGGATTCTCTTCAACTACCTGCAACGCGAGGAGGACCGCGAGGGCTTTCGCCGCTGCGTGCGCCTGACCCGCGAGATCATCGGCCAGCCGGCGATGGATCGCTTCCGTGACGGCGAGATCGCCCCTGGCCCGCAGGTCAACAGCGATGCCGAGATCGACGCCTTCGTCCGCGCGAACCTGGAGAGCACCTATCACCCCTGCGGCACCTGCCGCATGGGCGAGGATGAGATGGCGGTGGTCGACTCCGAGTTGCGCGTGCGCGGGCTCGAGGGGCTGCGGGTGATCGACTCCTCGGTGTTCCCGACCGAGCCGAACGGCAACCTCAATGCGCCGACCATCATGCTCGCCGAGCGCGCCAGCGACCTGGTGCGTGGCTGCGCGCTGCTGCCCGTAGCGGACGCCGAGGTCGGCCTGGCACCCAACTGGGAAACGGCGCAGCGCAGCCGGGCGCCGGTGCGGGATGTCAGGGTCTAGCAGCCTCTGGTCGTCTTGCCGATCTGCGCAGAGCCCCGCCATTGGTGGGGACTCTGCGTTTTGCTAACCTGTGCGAACTCGTGCCGGCCATGCGGCTGAGGCGGCTAGCCGTGACGGCGAGCACAGGTCATCAGCCCGCTTGAGGCGCACACTCAATGAAGGTTCCCGGCGGCATGCTGCTTGCCAGTATCGAGCTGAGTCGCAGCGGTTCGGTGCCGCTGTATCGCCAGTTGTATCTGCAGATCCGCCAGCAGATCCTCACCGGCCGTCTGCATGGCGGCATGCGCCTGCCGTCGACGCGCACCCTGTGCAGTGAGCTGGGCTTGTCGCGGATCACCATTCTCAATGCTTTCGACCAGTTGATCGCGGAAGGCTTCCTGGCGTCGCGCACCGGTGCCGGCACCTATGTCGGCGCCGAGTGGGAAGACCGCGCCGCGGCTGCCGACGAGCCACGCCAGGCGCCGCGCCTGTCCAGTCTCAGTCAGTCGCTGCTGTCCATGCGCAGCGACCATTTCAGCGGGATCACCTACACGGCCTGGAACCCGGATTGTCCGACCTCGTTCCTGCCCAGCCACGCCGCCTACGACGCCTTTCCGTTGCCGGTGTGGAAGCGCCTGCTGAGCCGCCACCTGCGCCAGCCGACCAAGGCCATGCTCAGCTATGGCGAATTGAAGGGCCAGCAGGCGCTGCGCGAGGCGCTTGCCGCCTACCTGTATGACGCGCGCGGCATCGACTGCAGCGCAGAGCAGGTGGTGATAGTGTCGGGTGCCCAGCAGGCCTTCAACCTGCTGGGCATGCTCTTGCTCGACCCGCAGGACAGCGTGTGGATGGAGGATCCCGGGCATATCGCTGCGCGTATCGCCTTCCAGGCCCAGGGCTGCCGGATCGTCCCCCTGCGTATCGACGAGGAGGGCATGGACGTGCAGCAAGGGCTGCGCGAGTGCCCCAAGGCGCGCCTGGCCTTCACCACGCCTTCGCGCCAGCACCCGCTCGGCATCACCATGAGCTATGCGCGGCGGCTCGAGCTGATCGAGTGGGCCGGGCGCGAGTCGGGCTGGATCATCGAGGACGATTGCGATAGCGAGTACCGCTACCAGGGGCGTGCGCAGCCGGCGCTCTACGCCATGGACCAGCGGGCGCGGGTGATTCACGTCGGCACCTTCAGCAAGGTGTTGTTCCCGTCGCTGCGCCTGGGCTATGTGATTCTGCCGGAGGCGCTGGTCGAGCCGTTCTGCGCCATGCGCGCGGTGATGGATCGCAGTCCGCCGACGCTGTTGCAGGCGGTCACCGCCGACTTCATCCGTGAAGGCTATTTCCTCGGCCACATCCGGCGGATGCGCGCCCTCTACCAGGCCCGCCAGGAGTGCCTGCTGGCGACGCTGCAGCGGCGCCTGGGCGGCTTCCTCGAGGTCAAGCCGGTGGACGCCGGGATGCACCTGATCGGCTGGCTGCCGCCCGAGCTGGATGACGCGGCCGTCGCCAGCGGGCTGGCCAGCCAGCAGATCTATACCTATGCCTTGAGCGACTACTGCATGCAGCGCTACCTGCCGCCCGGGCTGTTGATCGGGTTTGCCGGTACACCCGAGGAACAGGCCGAAGACAAGGTCGCGGCGCTGGTCCAGGCCCTGCGCAACCTGGGGCACCGGGTGTGACGCCTGGCCCCACTGGCCCGCCGCACGGTCGGCGCCCGCAGCAGAAAGTGGTCTTAACAATTAGCTGAAAATGGCTATATGGAGCGTTCCATTCCCGCGCGATAAAGGCACCACCGGCCAGCCCGGTGCCTACCCGAGGAATGAATCGAATGAACGTCATCCAAGCGCGCTTCCACACGCTGCTGAGCCACAAGGCCAGCGGCGACAGCCCACCCCCGTTACTCACTCCGCCAGTAGCCGAAAAACTGCTCGAACGACTGGAGCAGCTGCGTCTGTTCGCCCATGCCTACCCGCTGCTGAGCAACCTCACCCAGGGTTGCCTGAAGCCCGCCGACCTGCTCGATTTCGCCTACGCCCATGAGCTCCAGGGCGTCAGCCTGCACCTGCTCGACGGCGAGGAAAACAGCCTCGCCAGGATGAGCCGGGAGCAGCTCCTGGCCTTTGCCGCCCAGGCCGAGCGCCTGGGCCTCGACTTGCACCTGGAAATCAGCAGCACGCGCAAGGAGGACGTGGATCAGGTCGTGGCCATCGCCAGGACCCTCGGCGTGCGCAACATCCGCGTCTACTCGCGCTACGAGGGGCATCTCTCGCGGGTGCTGGACCTGATCGAAAGCGACCTGCACTACCTCGCCCAACTGGCGGAGCAGCACGATCTGTTCTTCGACTTCGAGCAGCACGAGGAGCTCAAGAGCGGCGAGATCGCCCAGTTGCTCGAGCGCCTGAAGCATCCACGTCTGCATGCGCTGTTCGACTTCGGCAACATGATCAACGCCTGTGAACAGCCCCTCGCGGCCCTGCACAACCTGGCCGCGCATATCCGCCAGGTGCACCTGAAGGGCGTGCGCATCGTCCCCGAGCAGAACGGTTTCGGTCACTACGGCGTGCTCCAGGGCAGCGCCGACGACGACCTGCCCAGCCCGCGGATGCTCTACGAACTGCTGATGCTGGGTGAGCGGGCGCCGCAGGTCATCGCCTTCATCCTCGAGCAGGAAAATCACTACATCGCCCCGGCATTCCGCCAGGCGGACGAGGCGCCGGATCCCTTCATTGCCTTTCGCGAGATGAGCGAGACGGCCCTGCCGCCTGGCTACACGGCGCAGCGGATGGCAGCCGACGAACGGCGTTGGGCGAACAACCAGATCCGCTACGTGCGCGGCCTGCTCGGCGAACTGAAGGTCCTGGCCGAACTGGCTCTGGCCGCTGCGCCGCGCACCCAGGCCTGAGGCCAAGCCGCGCTAGGCAACAACCCAATTTCTACTGTGGAGAACAACAATGACAGCACAGGCCAAAGCCAAATGGCTGCGTTTCCTGGTCCTCATCATCGGTGGCGGGACCATCTACAAACTGGCGAACCTGAAGGACGCCTTCTATGTGCCCATGCAGGAGTTCATGGGTCTGAGCCATACCGAGATCGGCACCCTGCTCAGTGCCAACGCAATCATCGCCACCGCCCTGTTCGTGGTGGGCGGCATGCTCGCCGACCGTTTCGACACCCGCAAGCTGATCCCCCTGGGGTTGATCGGCACCGGCAGCCTGGGGCTCTACCTGGCTACCTTCCCCGGCTTCAACATGCTCCTGATCGTGTTCAGCCTGTTTGCCATCTGCGCCGACTGCATCTACTGGCCGTCCCTGCTCAAGGCCATCCGCAACCTCGGCGATGACAACGAGCAGGGGCGCATGTTCGGCTTCCTCGAAGGCGGCCGCGGGGTGGTCGACACCCTGGTCGCGTTCTCCGCCCTGGGCGTATTCGTCGTCATGGGTTCCGGTGAAACGGGGTTGAAGTCGGCCATCCTGTTCTACTCGCTGATCGATATTTTCGCCGGCGTGCTCACCTGGTTCCTCCTCAGTGGCGGCAAGACCCAGCCGGCCGTGCAGCAGGGCGCCGGGCTCTGCGGCCTGCTCGAGGCGATCCGCGTGCCGGGGATCTGGCTGGTCAGTTTCAACGTGTTCATGGTCTACATCGTCTACTGCGGCCTGACCTATTTCATTCCCTACCTGAAGGACATGTACGAGCTGCCGGTGGCGCTGGTCGGCGCATACGGGATCATCAACCAGTATTTCCTCAAGGTGCTGGGCGGGCCGGCGGGCGGCTACATGGCGGACAAGCGCCTGAAGAGTTCCAGTCGTTACCTGAAGTGGGCGTTCCTGGCGCTGCTGCCGATCATGGCGGTGATCATGCTGATCCCCAAGGGCAACAGCTTCATCTACGCCGGCATGGCCGCCACGCTCTCCTTCGCCCTGATTGTCTTCACCATGCGCGGCGTGTTCTGGGCGCCCATGAGCGAGGTGGGGATTGCCCCGCGTATCACCGGATCGGCCTTCGGCATCGGCTGCCTGATCGGTTATGCCCCCGGCATGTTCGCCTATGTCATCTACGGCTCGATCCTCGATCACTTCCCGGGGCAGCAGGGCTACGACTACGTGTTCTCCTTGATGAGCATCCTGGCGGTCATCGGCTTCCTGGTGTCCAGCCTGCTGTATCGCGCCGTGCAGCAGCGGGCGCCGCTGCCCTGCGTCGAAGCCCTGGCGCAGACCTGATCGCTAGGCGTCAGGCAACCTGAGGGGCAGGCCGAAAGCGGATTTCGGCCTGCCGCGCTGAACGTTGCCGGGAACCGCCGCTTGGCAGGATTCATCAAATTGTCATGGTTCTGTGGCAGCGCGCTCGAGCGAATGTCAGCAAACTCGCATCTCAATGGGGTTCTGCGTTCCGGTGTTTTCATGCGTGCGTTAATTTTTCTGGCCGTGCTCCTGTGCGGCTTGCCTGTTTTGGCCAGCGAGCGCTGCGATGTGCAGGCGCCGACCTTCAAGGTCGAGCTGGGCGAGGTGCAGCTGGCCTACCAGAGCATCGGCCGCACCAGCGATCCGGTGTTGTTGATGGTCATGGGCCTCGGTGGCCAACTGATCCACTGGCCGGACGAGGTGGTCGCACGCCTGTGCGAGCAAGGCTTCCGGGTGATCCGCTTCGATAACCGCGATGTCGGCCTGAGCAGCTGGGTTCAGGCTGCGCCGCCGGCCAACCTCGCCTTCGAGGCGCTGCGCTATCGCCTGGGGCTGTCGGTGTCGGCGCCATACCGGCTGCGCGACATGGCCGGCGATGCCCTGGGCCTGATGGACGCCCTCGGCGTGCGCCAGTTTCATGTGCTCGGCGCCAGCATGGGCGGGATGATCGCCCAGCACCTGGCCGACCTGGTGCCGGCACGGGTGCAGAGCCTGACCCTGATCATGACCAGCTCCGGCGCCCAGGGCCTGCCGGCGCCCAGTCCGGCATTGCTGGCCTTGCTGGCCGAGCGCGAAGCGCCAAGCCGCGAGGTGGCCCTCGAACAGCAGGCCGATCTGCTCGCCGCCCTCGGCAGTCCATTGGTCAGCGACGATCGCCAAGCGCTCCTGCAACAGGCCGAGATCGCCTATGACCGCGCCTTCAATCCCGTGGGCATAGAGCGCCAGTTGCTGGCCATCCTCGCCGAACCCAGCCGGGTCGAGCTGCTCAATCGCCTGCGCGTACCGACCCTGGTGGTGCATGGCACCGCCGATCCGCTGCTGCCGGCGATGCACGGCGTGCATGTCGCCGCGCATATCCAGGGCAGCGCGCTGAAGCTGATTCCCGGCCTGGCCCATCGTTTTCAGGAGGCGTTCAAGGAGCCGTTGCTGGCGGCGGTGCTGCCGCATCTGCAGGCCCATCGTCGGGACGGGCACTGGGCGCAGCTGTAGCGCCGTTCAGGGCACAGCTAGGACGCTAAACGGTACGCCAGCTTCTGGTAACACGCTGCGGAAAAGGCAGACTGTTCACGGCGGGCGTCCCTATCCGCTCTGGTCAATCATCGGTCTTGAAAAAAAAAGCCCCGCGTCTCGGGCGATCGGCGGGGCGAAGGGATCTGCAATCCAGGCGGCAAGAGATGGTCAGGCCGCGTGGGCATCTTCCGGGCTGTTAGGCGAGTTCACGCGCAAGTAGCGGGCTAGCCGCACCTGCTGGGAGGGCGTCATGAACAGCCCCAGCTTGGTCCGCCGCCAGAGGATATCGGCCGCCTGCATGGCCCATTCCTGCTGGCACAGGTAGTCCACTTCCCGTGCATACAGGCCACCGCCCAGGTGTTCGCCGAGGTCGCTCAGTTCCTGCACGCCCTCGAGCAGGATCCAGCTGCGGCTGCCGTAGCAGCTGGCCCAGCGCCGGGCGAGGGCGGTCGGCAGCCAGCCGCAGCGGGCGCACAGCGCTTCGACCATGGCGCTTTGGCTGTCCAGGTGTTCCGCGCCGGGGAGCAGGGCGCTGGCGGTCCAGCGCGGTTTCATCTTCGGGAAATACGGCGCCAAGTGCGCCAGCGCGGCTTCCGCCAGCTTGCGGTAGGTGGTCAGCTTGCCGCCGAACACCGAGAGCAGCGGCGCCTCGCCCGGCTGGCCGGACAGGGCCAGGGTGTAGTCGCGGGTGACGGCGGAGGGCTGGTCGGATTCGTCGTCGCACAGCGGGCGCACGCCGGCGTAGGTATGCAGGATGTCCGTGCGCTGCAGTTGCTGCTTGAAGTGGGCGTTGACCACGCTCAGCAGGTAGTCGATTTCTTCCTCGCTGATCGCCACCTTGGCCGGGTCGCCGGTGTATTCGCGGTCGGTGGTGCCGATCAGGGTGAAGCGTTCCAGGTAGGGGATGGCGAAGACGATACGGCGGTCTTCGTTCTGCAGGATATAGGCCTGCTCACCGTCGAACAGCTTCGGCACAATGATGTGGCTGCCCTGAATCAGGCGGATGTCATAGGGCGAGGCCTGCTTCAGATCGTCGCGGATAAAGCGCGCGACCCAGGGGCCGGCGGCATTGACCAGGGCGCGGGCGCGGATCGAGAACAGGCTGCCATCGACGCGCTCCATGTGGATATGCCACAAGCCCTTGCTGCGCCGTGCGCTGATGCAACGGGTGCGAGTGTGCACATGGGCGCCCTGTTCGCGGGCGGCCATGGCGTTGAGCACCACCAGGCGGGCGTCGTCGACCCAGCAATCGGAGTATTCGAAACCGCGGCTGATCTCCGCCTTCAGCGGGCTGCCCGCGCCGAAGCGCAGGCTGCGCGAGGCGGGCAGTTTCTCGCGCTTGCCGAGGTGGTCGTAGAGGAACAGGCCGGCGCGGATCATCCAGGCCGGGCGCAGGTGCGGGCGGTGCGGCAGGATGAAGCGCAGCGGCTTGACGATATGCGGCGCCTTGGCCAGCAGCACCTCGCGTTCGGCCAGGGCTTCGCGCACCAGGCGGAACTCGTAATGTTCCAGGTAGCGCAGGCCGCCGTGGATCAGCTTGCTGCTGGCCGAGGAGGTGTGTTGGGCCAGGTCGTCCTTTTCGCAAAGGAATACCGACAGGCCACGGCCGGCCGCATCGGCGGCGATACCGACGCCATTGATACCGCCGCCCACGACCGCCAGATCGTAGACTTCGGCGACAGGGGCTGTGTGGTTGGGGCGAGTAGGCATGATGGCACCGTAAAGTCGAAAGTGAACTTAATGATGTTCAGTTTCGAAAATATGCTAGTCGAATATGCCCTGCTTCGCCAGCCCGAAGCGCGATTTCGCGCCGAGTGGTTGTGTCCGGTTAGTTGACTCTCAGACCAGATCCAGCTGCACCTTGTTTTCGGCCAGCAGGCGGCTGATCGCCACCGAGGGCTGGGCGTCGGTGAACACGCGGTCGACCAGGGTGATCGAGCCCAGGCGCACCACGGCATTGCGCCCGAACTTGCTCGAGTCGGCGGCGAGGAAAACCTGGCGGGCATTGTCGATGATCGCCTGGGACACCCGCACTTCCTGGTAGTCGAAGTCGAGCAGGCTGCCATCCTCGTCGATGCCGCTGATGCCGACCAGGGCGAAATCGACCTTGAACTGCTGGATGAAATCCACCGTCGACTGGCCGACGATGCCGCCGTCGCTGCGTACCGTGCCGCCGGCCACCAGCACCTCGAAATCCGCCTTGGCGCTGAGCTGGGCGGCGACGTGCAGGTTGTTGGTGATGATCTTCAAGCCCTTGCGCTTGAGCAGTTCGCGGGCAATCGCTTCGGTGGTGGTGCCGATGTTGATGAACAGCGAGGCGTGGTCGGGAATGTGCGCGGCGATGGCTTCGGCGATGCGCTGCTTCTCCTCGCGCATCTGCCCGGCACGCATGGCGTAGGCGGTGTTCTGGGTACTCGAGGCTTCGCTCGCCGCACCGCCATGGGTGCGCCGCAGCAGGCCCTGCCCGGCCAGCTGGTTGATGTCGCGGCGGATGGTCTGCGGGGTGACGGCAAAGGCCTGGGCCAGTTCGTCGATGCTGACGTAGCCACGCTCGCGGGCGAGGTTGAGAATGTCGTGTTGGCGCGGTGCCAGGGTCATGGGAGCGATCCTTGATGTGCACGGCATTATAGGCTGCCGCTTGGCAAATTTTCGGCTAACAGGCCGTTGAAAAACTACTGCGCTCGGCTATGCGGCGTTGAAATCAGCCTCAAAATGCTCATGTACAACTCGTACACTGCGCTTTTTACTCGCTTCGCTCGCCCTACGGGCCAGCCTACGGCTGTTACTCCGCTGCGTGACGTTGCGGCTGATTTCGCCTGGCTGCGCGCCCCGGCCTAGCCCTCGCTCGCTACATTTTCAACGGCCTGCTAAGGTACGCAGACTTCATCAATTGCTTTCACATTCGAACATGACCCCTGCCATCGACCTGCTGAAAAAAGTCCGGGCTGCCCATCGGGTGCACAGTTACAGCCATGATCCCAAGGCCGCTTCCTATGGCCTGGAGGCAGCGGAAAAACTCGAGCTCGAGCCGGTCCGGGTGTTCAAGACCCTGCTTGCGGCCAGCGAAAAAGGCGAGTTGCTGGTGGCGGTTGTGCCGGTGGCCGGCAGCCTCGACCTGAAGGCCCTGGCCCAGGCCGCCGGGGTGAAGAAGGCCGACATGGCCGACCCTGCTGCGGCGCAACGCGCCACCGGCTATCTGCTCGGCGGCATCAGCCCGCTGGGGCAGAAGAAGCGTCTGCGCACCTTTATCGACGTATCGGCGCAACAGTATCCCACCATCTTCGTCAGCGCCGGGCGGCGCGGACTGGAGGTGGAGTTGGCGGCTGAGGTGCTGGCACAACTGACCCAGGCCGGTTTCGCCGTCATCGGCCGGCAATGAGCCGCGCGGCCCGGCCCACTATGGCGGTGCTTGATCCATCCGCATAACAACAAGGAAATCCGCATGTCCGACTACCTGCTCGCGATTGACCAAGGCACCACCAGCAGCCGCGCCATCGTCTTCACTGCCCAGGGCCTGCCGCTGGCGCGGGCGCAGCAGGAGTTCAAGCAGTATTTTCCGCAGGACGGCTGGGTCGAGCACGACGGCGAGGAAATCTGGCAGAGCACCCTCGAGGTCTGCCGGGCGGCGCTCAAGCAGGGCGGCCTGGACGCCAGCCAGATCACCGCCATCGGCATCACCAACCAGCGCGAGACCACCCTGGTGTGGGACGCCGCGACCGGCGTGCCGATTCACCCGGCCATCGTCTGGCAGGACCGGCGCACCGCCGATTACTGTGCCGAGCTCAAGGCCGCCGGCCACGAGACGACGGTGGCGGCCAAGACCGGCCTGCTGATCGACCCCTATTTCTCCGGCACCAAGTTGCGCTGGATCCTCAATAACGTCGCCGGCGCGCGGGCGCGGGCCGAGCGCGGCGAACTGCGCTTCGGCACGGTGGACAGCTTCCTGTTGTGGCGCCTGACCGGCGGCAAGTCGCACAAGACCGATGCGACCAACGCCTCGCGCACCCTGCTGTTCAATATCCACACCCAGCAGTGGGACGCGGAGCTGCTCGAGTTGCTGGACATCCCGCCTGGTCTGCTGCCCGAGGTGCTGGATTGCGCCGCCAACTTCGGCACTATCGAGGCCGAACTGCTCGGCGCGCCGATTCCGGTGCTGGGCATGGCCGGCGATCAGCAGGCCGCGCTGATCGGCCAGGCCTGTTTCCAGCCGGGCATGGTCAAGAGCACCTACGGCACCGGCTGCTTCATGATCCAGAACACCGGCGCCACTCCGGTGACCTCGAAAAACCGCCTGCTCACCACCGTCGGTTACCGCCTGGACGGCCAGGTCACCTATGCGGTGGAGGGCAGCATCTTTGTCGCCGGCGCGGCGGTGCAGTGGCTGCGCGACGGCATCAAGTTGATCAGCCATGCGCGCGACAGCGAGGCCCTGGCCGAACAGACCGGCGATGCCTGCGGGGTCTACCTGGTGCCGGCGTTTACCGGCCTGGGCGCGCCTTACTGGGACCCGAAGGCGCGCGGCGCGATCTTCGGCCTGACCCGCGACACCGGGATCAAGGAGATCGTCACCGCCGGCCTGCAATCGGTCTGCTACCAGACCCGCGACCTGCTCGAGGCCATGCGCCAGGACGGCGCCGCCGAGCCCAGCGCGCTGCGGGTGGATGGCGGCATGGTGGAGAACAACTGGGTCATGCAGTTTCTCGCCGACATTCTCGGGGTGCCGGTCGAGCGCCCCGAGGTCACCGAAACCACCGCCCTCGGCGTGGCCTATCTGGCCGGGCTCAAGGCGGGCGTCTACCGCGACCTCGACGAGATCGCCGGGCATTGGCAGCGCCAGCAGCGCTTCGATCCGCGGATGAGCGCAGAACACCGCAGCAAGCTCTACCACGGCTGGCTGGATGCCGTGCAGCGGGTGCGCAGCGAGGGTTAGAGGCTGTGAAAAAACTCTCGCCTACTGCGGCCGCCAACCAGCGATAAAACGTCAGCGCCGGGCGCCACTGTAGGGTGCGCCGCGCGCAGCAATGGGTAGGCTCCGTTGGTCGAAGGTGGTGCGCATGGCGCACCCTACCGGGTTGAGCGGGTACGCCTCAGGAACCCGCCAGCATCACCCCTTCATACTGGCTGGTCAGCTCGTTCATTTGCCACAGCAGGGTTTCGCTGGTGGTGGCGATTACCGTCGGTACGAAGCGCGAGTCGGCGGAGAGGTTGAAGCCGGCGCGGGTGAAGCGCCATTGCGCTTCGGCCTGCTGCAGGCCCTTGGCGATGGCCGGGGTATTCTGCCGGGCCTGCTGCAGTTCCTGCAGGGCCTGGTCGAATTCCTCCACCGCCTGATTGAACGACTGTTCCAGGCCGGCGACCGGCAGGTGCCAGCTCATGGCCAGGTAGAGTTTGGCGATGCGCTGGCTGAGCATGCGCTGGCGGCCGCTGCGGTTGACCAGGCGCGCGCTTTGCCCGCCGCTGTGGCGTTCGAGCAGTTGCACCACCTGCTCGCTCTGCGCCAGTAGCTGGTCGCTGAGTTCCAGCAGGGTCAGTGCCTGCTGCTTGTCCGGGCGTGACAGTGCCAGTTCGCGGTAGCGTTGCCAGGTTTGGCCCACGTCAGTCAGGGCGGTGCGAATCTGTGCGGTAGGGGCATACTCGCCGAGGGCCAGGTAATTGCTCTCGAATTTGGCGATGCTCTGGTCGAGCTGCTGTTCGGCCAGATCCGGGCGAATCTCGGCGCCGATCATCAGGTAGCTCTTGGCGATACGCTGACTGAGCATGCGCTGCATGCCGGACAGGTTCATCGCTTCGGCGGCGTTGATGGTCGCCCAGCTCGGCGGGCTGAGCAGGGCGAGGCCGAACAGCAGGCCGGCAATCATCGGTTTGAGCATGGGGAAGTCTCCTTGAGGCCCGCGACGCGAGCGTCGCGGGCGCAAAGGCCCCGCACAGCGGGGCCGGGCCGTCAGTAGCTGTATTGCAGTTGCGCCCAGAACTTGTCGGTATCCACGGAGAACTCGTCGGCATCGTAGCTGGCGTATTTGACCAGGCCGACCAGACCCTTCACGCCGGGAATCGGATGGGCGTAGGACACATCGATTTCATCGCCGTACTGGCTGCTGCCCTGTTCGGCGCTGAAGTCGTGGTACCAGGCCGCCAGGCTGCCGCCGAGCAGGGGGGCAGTAAAGCCGACATAAGCGTCCTCGACGCCATCGGCCGGGGTCAGCAGGAAAATGTCGGCCCAGCCCTGGAAGGCGTGCTTGGTCGCCAATGGGGTCTGGAAGGCGCGGTTGCCCGGCCCTGCGTCGCCGCCGAGTACTTCGTAACCGGCCTTCAGCGCGATGCCCTTGAGCGTGTAGCCCAGCTCGCCGAGGTAGTAATCGCTGTCCAGTTCCAGCGGGTTGTCGGCGTAATCCTTCTGCTGGGCGTATTCCAGGGCATAGCTGAGCCCCGCGATGGCGCCATTGAGGCGTACACCAGTGGTCTGGCTCGATTGACTGCCCAGCGCCAGGTTATCCAGGCCCAGGCGGTACTGGTAGGCGGTGGCGGTCAATTCGGGCATGACCACGTACTGGGCATTCAGCAGGTGGCTGTGGCCTTCGATATTGGCCGGGTTGGCGGCGGTATCGAAACGATTGTCGCCGGGGCCGAAGATGCTGTTGATGTTGTCGATGTAGGCGTAGGTGAGGGTCAGGCCGTCCAGCGGTTTCAGTTGGCCGAGCACGCCGTCATAGGTCTGCTCGTTCTGCCGCCAGGCGACGCCGCCGATGAAGCGCTGGTTGTCCAGGTTGATGCGCTGGCGGCCGAGCACGGCGTTGCCCAGCGCATGGTCATAGCGCAGCAGGGCCTGGTTGACTTCGCTGCCGTCCGGGTCGGCGACCACCGAGTAGTCGCCCTGGCCGTTGCGCGTGCTGTTGTAGCTGGCGTCGCCGATGCGGCTGACGTTGTCGGCCTCGATCAGGGCGGAGAGGCCGTACCACTTGCCGCTCTGGAAGCCGACGCGGGTGCGCAGGGTCTGCGCGTTGGCGTTGTTCAGCGCGTTGTCCTGGTCGACGTGTTCGTAGCGGTAGCGCAGGTCGAGGATCGGCTTGCCTTCGGTGATCAGTGTGCTCAGCGGTTGGCTAGCGAAAGCGGCGTGACTGAAGGTGCTGCTGGCGATGGCCAGGGACAGGAGGGAGAGGGTTATCGGGCGCATGGCATGCTTCCTATATGAGCCAAAATCGCAAAAAAAAACGTCACAGTGCCCGCGGCTCAAAGATGAGCGGGGTGCCGTGACGTCGTTGTCGGATGTGTGGCAGACACGCCGTTGTGCTGACCGAGGCTGGTCATAGCAGGTGGCGTGCCAGAATCTGCAAGTATCTGATTTGTTGAGAGTTAGTGGTTTTTTTAGAACCTTTCGCGATTGATCCGTGCACCGTGCTCGCTCGCGGCGCCTTGAGACAGTGCAGCTGTAATGCCTTTATTGCGGGCGACTGTAGCGGGCGCAAGGCGGACGGACGCGGCATGCTCGCGCTTATCGCGACTCAGGAGTGCCACCCATGCAACTCGACTTTCACCAGATCGATGCCTTCACCAATCGCCCTTTCGCCGGTAACCCTGCCATGGTCTATCGCCTGGACCGCTGGCTCGGCGATGCGCTGATGCAGCAGATCGCCGCGGAGCACAATCTGGCGGAAAGCGCTTTTCTGGTGAAGGAAGGCGCCGCCTGGCATATCCGCTGGTTTACCCCGCTCGCCGAGGTGCCGTTGTGCGGGCATGCCACCCTGGCCAGTGCCCATGTGCTGTTCGAGTGCTATGCCGAGCCGGGTGAGACAATCGACTTCGTCTGCCAGTCCGGTGCGCTGCGGGTGAGTCGCGAGGCGGGCAGACTGGTGTTGGATTTTCCCGTACGTGCGATCGAGCGCTGGGACTCGCAGGGCGCGGTCGCGCGTGCTTTGGGCATGCAGCCCCAGGAGGTATGGGCGCTATATGGTCAGGAGGGAATTCAGGAGCTGTTGGCGGTATTGCCGAGCGAAGCGGCGGTGCGTGCGTTTCAAGCGAATCTGCCAGCCCTGGCCGAGTTGCCGGGTTTGGGGGTGTTGATTACGGCGCCCGGTGAACGGCACGATTTCGTCTCGCGCTACTTCGCCCCGGCAATCGGCATCAATGAAGACCCGGTCACCGGCTCGACCCATTGCATGCTCACGCCCTACTGGGCCGAGCGTTTGGGCAAGACCGAACTGAGCGCCTACCAGTGCTCGGCCCGCGGCGGCGAGTTGCACTGCCGGTTGGAAGGCGAGCGAGTCAAGATCGCCGGTCAGGTGGTATTGGTGGCCAGCGGCCGGTTGTACTTGAGCGAGGATGTTGGGCTGGGCTAAACGCCAGCGGCATTGGTGCGCACGGCCCAGGCGGCCCCGCACACCCTACGAGCGGCGCGCTAGCTAGCTGGCGCTGCTGTAGCGGCGCACGCCGGAATCGCCGAGGTTGATCTGGGCGGCGATGCTGCCGGGAGCGGGGAACACCACCAGGTGATCGGCCGCCACGCGGATGCCGACGTTCGTCCCGGGCTGGAGGTCGACATGGCTGGGGAACAGCGATTCCAGCAGGCTGCCGGTGGCCAGTTGCAGGCGATACAGGGTGGCGGCGCCGAGGAAGGTCTTGCCGGCAATCAGCGCTTTCAGCTCGCTGTCCGGGTCGTAGACGATGTCGTCCGGGCGCAGCAGCACATCCACCGCGCTGCCGCTCGCCCAGGTATAGGCGCGATTACCGCGAATCAGGCCCAGCTCGGTCTGCACCGTGTCCGGGCTGAGCAACTGGCCGCGAATGAAGTAGCCTTGACCGATGAAGCTGGCGACGAAGGGAGTCAGTGGTTCGTGGTAGAGGTTGTACGGGGTGTCCCATTGCTGCAGCCGACCCTCATGAAAGACGCCGACATGATCGCTGACGGCGAAGGCTTCTTCCTGGTCATGGGTCACCAGAATCGCACTGGTGCCGCGGGCTTTGAGGATGTCGCGAACCTCATGACTCAAGCGTCGCCGCAACTCGCCATCGAGGTTGGAAAAGGGCTCATCAAGCAGCAGCAGGCGCGGTTCCGGGGCCAATGCGCGGGCCAGGGCCACACGCTGTTGCTGGCCGCCGGACAGTTCGTGGGGATAGCGCTTGCTCAGGTGGCCGAGTTTGACCAACTCCAGCAACTCGGCGGTGATGTGTTCGCAGTTGGCCTGCTGGCGAATGCCGAAGGCAACGTTTTCCGCCACGCTCAGGTGCGGAAACAGCGCGTAGTCCTGGAACACCATGCCGATCCGGCGCTTCTCCGGCGCCAGGGTAAAGCCGGCGCGGGAGATCACCTCGTCGGTCAGCTGGATCTCGCCTGCCACCACCGGTTCGAAACCGGCGATGGCGCGCAGGGTGGTGGTCTTGCCGCAGCCGGACGGCCCGAGCAGGCAGCCGATGTCGCCGGCGTTCAGGTGCAGGTTGAGGTCCTGCACCACCTTGTGCTCGTTGTAACCACAGCTCAGGTCGCGCAGGTTCAGCAGCAGGGGTTGGCTCATGCGTGGTGGTACGCCGGCTCGACCAGAAACTCGAGCAGGGCCTTTTGCACATGCAGGCGGTTTTCCGCTTGGTCCCAGGCCGCCGAGCGCGGGTCGTCGAGCAGATCCTCGCTGATTTCCTCGCCACGGTGGGCCGGCAGGCAGTGCAGGAACAGCACGTCGGTGGCGGCGGCATCGAGCAGGGCGCGGTTGACCTGATAGGGCGCGAACAGCTTGAGGCGCTCGGCGATTTCTTCCTCCTGGCCCATCGAGGCCCAGACATCGGTGCTCACCAGGTGCGCGCCCGCCACCGCCTCGCGCGGGTCGCGCAGGATCTGCACCCGATCACCGGCATTGGCCAGGAATGCGGCGTTCGGCTCGTAGCCCTCGGGGCAGGCGATGCGCAGTTGGAAGTCGAATTGCTCGGCGGCTTCTATATAGGAGTTGCACATGTTGTTGCCATCGCCGATCCAGGTCACGGTCTTGCCTTTGATGCTGCCGCGCTGCTCGTGGAAGGTCTGCATGTCGGCCAACAGCTGGCAGGGATGCAGGTCGTCGGACAGGCCGTTGATCACCGGCACCCGCGAATTCGCCGCGAACTCGGTCAGGGTGCTGTGGGCAAAGGTGCGGATCATCACCGCATCGAGCATGCGCGACATGACGATGGCGGCATCGCCGATCGGTTCGCCGCGGCCGAGTTGGGTGTCGCGTGGCGACAGGAAGATCGCCTGGCCACCCAGTTGGATCATGCCCGCCTCGAACGACAGGCGAGTACGGGTCGACGCTTTCTCGAAAATCATCCCCAGCACGCGGTTCTTCAGCGGCTCGAACAGCACGCCTCGGTTGCGCAAGTCCTTCAGCTCCATGCCGCGGCGGATCAGGCTCACCAGTTCTTGTGGTGTGCAGTCCTTCAGCGAGAGAAAGTGTCTTGCGCTCATCGTTAACTACCTTTTGACAACAGGGCGCAGGTTCAAGGGCCGGATTTAACAGGGAAAACGGCAGAACCTACGGCTGGGAGCCGCACAGTGCGACGAAACGGGGAAGGCGCGATCTTATAAGGAAATGCCGAGCAGGCGCAAATTGTCCAACCACTCATGCTTGCCAGCACGGCATCGCCGTCCTGCTCAATCGGCTGGCCTGATGCCCGCCGATTCATGAGACAAACGCTACTGGCGGAGCCTGCCAGCAGGCGCCATAGTCTTGCTTTAACGACCCTTTGCGGTCGAATCGAACAAGAAAACGAGGCCCGGCCATGACCAAAACCCTCCATCACCGTGCGTGCCACCTCTGTGAAGCGATCTGTGGCCTGACCATCGAGACCGAGTTGCAGGCTGACGGCTCGACCCAGATCCGCTCGATCAAGGGCGACGCCCAGGACAGCTTCAGTCGTGGCCATATCTGTCCCAAGGCGGTGGCCTTGCAGGACATCCAGAGCGACCCCGACCGTTTGCGCCAGCCGATGCGCCGGGTTGGCAGCGAGTGGCAGGCAATTGAATGGGCGGAGGCGTTCGAACTGGTTGCCAGCCGTCTCGCCGAGATTCAGGCGCGGCATGGCGCCAATGCCGTGGCCAGCTACCAAGGCAACCCCAGCGTGCACAACTATGGGCTGTTGACCCACAGCAACTATTTCCTCGGTCTGCTCAAGACCCGCAGCCGCTTCTCCGCCACCTCGGTGGATCAACTGCCCCATCACCTGGTCAGCCAGCAGATGTACGGCCACGGCTTCCTGCTGCCGATCTGCGATATCGACCACACCGACTTCATGCTGATCCTCGGCGGCAATCCCCTGGCCTCCAATGGCAGCATCATGACGGTGCCGGACGTGGAGAAACGCCTGAAGGCGATCAAGGCGCGCGACGGCAAGGTGGTGGTGGTCGATCCGCGGCGCAGCGAAACCGCGGCGATTGCCGATCAGCACCTGTTCGTGCGCCCGGGTGAGGACGCCGCGCTGCTGTTCGGCCTGCTCAACACCCTGTTCGAAGAAGGTCTGACGCGCACCAGCCACCTGCCGGTCGCCGGCCTGGACGAAACGCGCCGAGCCATCGCCGGCTTCACCGCCGAGGCCATGAGCGAACGCTGTGGCGTGCCGGCGGCAACCATACGCCAGCTGGCCCGCGATTTCGCCGCCGCCGACAAGGCCGTGTGCTATGGCCGCATGGGGGTGTCCACCCAGGCCTTCGGCACGCTCTGCCATTGGCTGATCCAGCTGATCAACCTGGTCACCGGCAACCTCGACCGCGAAGGCGGGGCACTGTGCACCGAGGCGGCCATCGATTTGACCACCGGCAGTTCCGGCACTCACTTCGACCGCTGGCGCAGCCGCGTTTCCGGCCTGCCGGAATACGGCGGCGAACTGCCGGTCGCGGCCCTGGCCGAAGAGATGCTGACGCCGGGCGAGGGGCAGATTCGCGCCCTGGTTACCGTGGCCGGCAACCCGGTGCTCTCGACCCCCAACGGCCGCCAGCTGGAACAGGCGCTGGACGGGCTGGAGTTCATGCTCAGCATCGATACCTATATCAACGAGACCACCCGCTACGCCGACCTGATCCTGCCGCCCACCGGGCCGCTGGAGCATGATCACTACGACATGACCTTCAACAGCTTCGCCGTGCGCAACGTTGCCCGCTTCAACCTGCCGGTGCTGGAAAAGCCGGCCGGCACCCTGCACGACTGGGAAATTTTCGTCGGCCTGGCCAAGGCCTTCGCCGGCAAGCTCGGGGTCGAGCTGAAAGCGACCATGGCACCGGCTGAGATAATCGACATGGGCCTGCGCATGGGTCGCTATGGCGACAAGTCCGAGCATAAGTTGTCCGTGGCCAAACTGTTGGAACATCCCCATGGCATCGACCTGGGGGCGCTCAAGCCCAACCTGGCTGCGCGTTTACGCACCCCGGACCAGCAAGTCCAGGCCGCTCCGGCCTTGCTCTTGAGCGATCTGCCGCGCTTCGCCGCGCAGCCGCTGGCCAAGGCCGACGAGCTGCTGCTGATCGGTCGTCGCCATGTACGCAGCAACAACTCCTGGATGCACAACTACCATCGCCTGGTGAAGGGCAAGCCGCGCCATCAACTGCTGATGAATCCGGCTGATCTGGACCAGCGCGGCTTGGCCGACGGCCAATTGGTCAGCGTGCGTTCGCGGATCGGCGCCATCGAAGTGGAAGTCGCCGCCAGCGACGAGATGATGCCCGGTGTAGTCAGTCTGCCCCACGGTTGGGGCCATGCACGCCCAGGCGTACAATTGACCATTGCCAGCGCGCAGCCCGGCGCCAGCGCCAACGACCTGACCGACGAGCGTCAGCTCGATGCCTTGTCCGGCAATGCCGCGCTCAATGGCGTGCCGGTTCAGGTGGCGGCGGCCTGAGAGCGGTTGCCCGGATTGCATTCGGGCCAGGGGGCGACCAAGTCGCGCCAAGGCCGAGCATTACGCTCGGCTTTTCGCTACAATGCCGCCACCGTGCCGACCCGTGAGTCGGGAAGTTAAGTCCTGAGGTGCCCCATGGATATCATCGAAACCATCAAAGAACAGATCGCCAACAACACCGTTCTGTTGTACATGAAAGGCTCGCCGAATGCCCCGCAGTGCGGCTTTTCCTCCAAAGCCGCACAAGCCGTGATGGCCTGTGGTGAAAAATTCGCCTATGTCGACATCCTGCAGAACCCGGAAATCCGCGCCAATCTGCCGAAGTACGCCAACTGGCCGACCTTCCCGCAGCTCTGGGTTGGCGGTGAACTGGTTGGCGGCAGCGACATCGTGGCCGAGATGTTCGAGAAGGGTGAGCTGCAGACCCTGATCAAGAGCGCCATGCAGAAAACCGACGCCTGAGTCGGCTTTTTGTTGAAAAACCCCGCTACGGCGGGGTTTTTTCTGCGCGAGCGCATGGTTATGGCTGAGGCAAACAAACAAGCATCGCTGCGGTGCCAGGCCACGGCAAGCAGGTGCCTTGAGGGGGCGCTCGCAACACCAGACAACTGCTGCCGAGTCAACAAAAACGGGAGCCTCTCGGCTCCCGCTGAATCAGCGCGATAGGCCGTCAGTCGTCCATCTGCGACTGCAGGTAGTTCTGCAAACCGACGGCTTCGAGCAGGCTCAGCTGGGTTTCCAGCCAGTCGATATGGTCTTCTTCCGAGCAGAGGATTTCTTCCAGCAGTTCGCGGCTGGCGTAGTCGCCGATGCTCTCGCAGTAGGCAATCGCCGCCTTCAGGTCGATATGGGCCTTGTGCTCGATCTTCAGGTCGCACTCGAGCATTTCCTTGGTGTTTTCACCGATCAGCAGTTTGCCGAGGTCTTGCACGTTCGGCAGGCCTTCGAGAAAGAGGATGCGCTTGATCAGCTTGTCCGCATGCTTCATCTCGTCGATGGATTCGTGGTACTCGTGCTCGCCGAGTTTCTTCAGGCCCCAGTCTTGGTACATCCGTGCGTGCAGGAAGTACTGGTTGATGGCGACCAACTCGTTACCGAGGATCTTGTTCAGATGCTGGATGACTTTCTTATCGCCTTTCATGGTCTGAGCTGCCTTGCTGGGAAAGTAGACAGGGAATTTTGGGTCGGGTCATACCGTCTGTCAAATCTAAGTAGTTGAAATTTCAACGGAAATAAATACTAGCAAGAACGATTTGCCTCCGTATCCAGAGCTAAACCCTTGAATTTCGGGTATAAAAAACCGGACGCGAGGTCCGGTTTTTTTACATCGCCTGACTAGGCCGCGACGAAATTCGCTGGATAGGCCAGGGCGGCCTGACTGCTCTGCACTTCGCTGAGGGTGTCGCGAACCACTTGCTTGGCCAGGCAGGCACATTTGCCACATTGGCTGGCGACACCGAGGGTGGTGCGCACCTCACGGTAGCTGCAGCAACCTTCAAAGATTGCGTCGCGGATCTGGTTGTCGGTGACACCTTCGCAGAGGCAGACGTACATGGACTAAGACTCGTCGCAGGGCAGTGGTTGGTTGCGCTCGATACTAATGCTAATGAGAATGCTTGTCAAAGCTCTATTTCCGACTGACGTCTGCAGGCGAGTGCAGCAGACCAACGGTCGGGGTGGTGTGGGTTAACCGACCTGGTTCGACGGTCGATAAAGCGATGGGTGAGGGGCGAGACCGAAAATCGCGGTGTATGATGGCCGGCCCCGGTGGTGCGGGCGTTGTCATCATGCTGTCGTCAGGCGGCTGCAAGGTTAGACCGGCGCGCACCTGACCCATGACTCAAGGAGATACTCAATGAGCGTACTCGTCGGTAAGAAAGCCCCTGATTTTGATGTTGCTGCAGTCCTCGGCAATGGTGAAATCGTCGACAGCTTCAGCCTGTCCTCGGCGATCAAGGGCAAATACGGCCTGGTGTTCTTCTATCCGCTGGATTTCACCTTCGTTTGCCCGTCCGAGCTGATCGCTCTGGATCGCCGCATTCCCGAGTTCCAGGAACGCAACGTCGAAGTGATTGGCGTGTCGATCGACTCGCACTTCACCCACAATGCCTGGCGCAACACCCCGGTAGACCAGGGCGGCATTGGCCCGGTCAGGTACACCCTGGCGGCCGACATCAATCACGCCATCTGCAAGGCCTACGACGTCGAGTCCGAAGACGGCGTGGCCTTCCGTGGCGCGTTCCTGATCGACTTGAATGGTGTGGTGCGTTCGCAGATCGTCAATGACCTGCCGCTGGGCCGCAACATGGACGAGCTGTTGCGTCTGGTCGATGCCCTGCAATTCACCGAGGAGCATGGCGATGTCTGCCCGGCCAACTGGAAGAAAGGCGACAAAGGCATGACCGCCTCGCCGGAAGGCGTGGCCAAGTACCTGACCGAGTACGCCGCCAGCCTGTAAGGCTTACGCGACGTACAAAAAAACCGGCTATATGCCGGTTTTTTTGTGGACGGGCTTCATCGATGTAGGAGCGGCCCATGGCCGCGAGGCTTTATTGCCTGGTACAGCCGTTCGCGGGCATGCCTAGGCGGCCCCGTCACTCCTGCGAATGAATACAGGCGTCAGTCGTCGAAATCCTGCCAGCCGCCCATTTCCTTCCAGCGGTTGACGATGCCGCAGAACAGTTCGGCGGTTTTTTCGGTGTCGTAGCGCGCCGAATGGGCTTCGCGACCGTCGAAGTCGATGCCGGCGGTCTGGCAGGCTTTGGCCAGGACGGTCTGACCGTAGGCGAGGCCGGCGAGGGTGGCGGTGTCGAAGCTGGAGAAAGGGTGGAAGGGGTTGCGCTTGATGTCGCAGCGCATCACGGCGGCATTGAGGAAGCCGAGGTCGAAGCTGCTGTTATGCCCGACCAGGATCGCCCGCTTGCAGCCGTTGGCTTTCAGCGACTTGCGCAGGCTGCGGAAGATCTCGGTCAGCGCGTGTTCTTCGCTGACGGCCATGCGCAGCGGGTGATCGAGCTTGATCCCGGTGAAGTCCAGGGCTGCCTGTTCGATATTGGCGCCGGCGAAGGGCTCGACGCGGAAGAACAGGGTGTGCTCGGGGTAGAGGAAGCCGCCTTCATCCATGCCGATGGTGGTGGCGGCGATTTCCAGCAGGGCATCGGTGGCGCAATTGAAGCCGCCGGTTTCCACATCCACGACGACCGGCAGGTAGCCGCGAAAGCGTTCCGCCATCGGATGGCGCGAGCCGCTGCCGGCATTCGGGTGATCCAGCTCGGTGTCGAAATGTTCGCCACTCACGCGTTGTTCTCCAGCAGGCGCCAGCGCAGTTTTTCACCAGCGCGCAGCGGGATTACGGTTTGATCGCCCAGCGGCAGTTCGCCAGGTACGACCCAGTCTTGACGAACCAGGGTGATGGTCTCGCTGTTGCGCGGCAGGCCGTAGAAATCGGGGCCATGCTGGCTGGCGAAGGCTTCGAGCTTGTCCAGGGCATTGCGCTGCTCGAACGCCTCGGCATACAGCTCGATGGCGGCATAGGCGCTGTAGCAACCGGCGCAACCGCAGGCGGCTTCCTTGGCGTGTCGGGCATGCGGTGCCGAGTCGGTGCCGAGGAAGAACTTGGTGCTGCCGCTGGTGGCGGCGTCGAGCAGGGCTTCCTGGTGCAGGTTGCGCTTGAGAATCGGCAGGCAGTAGAAGTGCGGGCGAATGCCGCCAACCAGCATGTGGTTGCGGTTGTACAGCAGGTGGTGGGCGGTGATGGTGGCGCCGACGTTGGCCGAGGCCGCGTTGACGAACTCCACCGCATCGCTGGTGGTGATGTGCTCGAACACCACCTTGAGGGTCGGGAAGCGCTCGACCACCCGGCTCAGTTGCTCGTCGATAAAGTATTTTTCGCGGTCGAATACATCGATCTCGCTGCGCGTCACTTCACCGTGCACCAGCAGCGGCAGGCCGATGTCGGCCATGGCCTCGAGGGTCGGGAAGATCTTGTCGATGCTGGTCACGCCGGAATCGGAATTGGTGGTGGCGCCGGCCGGGTAGAGCTTGGCGGCATGCACAAAGCCCGAGGCCTTGGCCGCGCGCACATCGGCCGGGCTGCTCAGGTCGGTGAGATAGAGCACCATCAAAGGCTCGAAACGACTGCCCGCCGGGCGTGCGGCGAGAATCCGCTGGCGGTAGGCATCGGCCTCGCTGGCATTGCGTACCGGCGGCACCAGATTGGGCATGATGATGGCGCGGGCGAAGGTCCGGGCGGCGTCGGCGACCGTGTGGGTCAGCACGGCGCCATCGCGCAGGTGAATATGCCAGTCGTCGGGACGCAGCAAAGTGAGGCGGTCGGTCATGGAGGTTTCCAGGCGGGCATTACGTGCCGGGAATGCTACCGGAAAAGCCCTGTCAGGGCACGCCGAAAGCGGTTCCTGGGCGATGAGCTGTCGCGGTAAACGCCAGACCGAGCAACCGCTCAAACGGAAACCCAGGTGGGCGAGCCGGTTGCGCTGAGCACGCCGACTCCATCGGCGGCTCAAGTTTTGTCCGGCGGCACCGATAGTCAGAAGGTACGTGGTATTTTCTGGAGTCTTCCGTGCGTCCGCCCTCACTCGTCCTCTTGTGCCTGTTGGCCAGTCAGCCAGCGCTAGCCATCACCTTCCAGACCCGCCTGGAGAAGGTCGAGTGGGCGGTTGCCGGTGACCAGTTCGAGTGCCGCCTGAGCCAGCCGGTCACCGATTTTGGCGCGGGCATCTTCGTGCGGCGGGCCGGCGAGCAGGCGACCTTCAATTTGCAGGCGCCTGAGCGCTGGCTGGGCGCCGGTTCGGCAACGCTGCTGGCGGCGGCTGCGCCCTGGCAACCGGGGCGCGGCGATATCAACCTGGGGGCGGTCAGGGTCGGCAACGGCGAGGTGCCGTTCAGCAGCACTCAGGAGCAGGCCAGTCGTCTGCTCGTCGGCTTGCTCGAGGGCCGTAGCCCGCTGATCCGTCATCGCACCCGGCAGGCTGGCGACAGCCTCGAAGTGCGCTTGCTGCCGGTCAGATTCCGCAAGGCGTACAACGATTATCTGGCGTGTACGGCCAAGCTGCTGCCGGTCAATTTCGAGCAGATCCGCCAGTCCCATGTCGGCTTTCCGGGCGGTGGCGTTGATCTGGCGCCGCTGGCCCAGGCCAAGCTGGACATCATCCTGAGTTATCTCAAGGCCGACCCCAGCGTCAATCGCATCGAACTCGACGGGCATGCCGACAACAGTGGCAATCGCCTGACCAATCGCGACCTGTCGCGGCGCCGCGCCCTGGCGGTGATGGAGTATCTGAAAGCCAATGGTGTGCCGGCCGAGCAGATTACCCTGCGCTTTCATGGCGAGCGTTACCCGCTGGCGCCGAATAACAGTGAAGCCAATCGCGCCAAGAACCGCCGGGTAACCGTGGCGTTGGCGCGTGTCGCCGAGGCCGCTGGAACACCTGAAACCCCGCTGTAGCGCTGCCTGCAGCGGCGTCCTGAGTCGAGGCGAGTGGGGCGGGCGGCGCTCAGGCGTTGCCGCTTCGTCGTCACAGGCTGTCGCAGCGCTGTAAATCATCCTGCGTGACCAGTAGAATCACGGGTTTTCCCGAACAACCCCGTGGAGTTGATTGGCATGGCCGACGTAAACAAGGTAGTCCTGGCATATTCCGGTGGCCTGGACACCTCCGTGATCCTCAAGTGGCTGCAAGACACCTATAACTGCGAAGTGGTGACCTTCACCGCCGACCTCGGCCAGGGCGAAGAAGTCGAGCCGGCACGTGCCAAGGCCAAGGCCATGGGCGTCAAGGAAATCTACATCGACGACCTGCGCGAAGAGTTCGTCCGCGACTTCGTCTACCCGATGTTCCGCGCCAACACCGTCTACGAAGGCGAGTACCTGCTGGGTACGTCCATCGCCCGTCCGCTGATCGCCAAGCGCCTGATCGAGATCGCCAACGAGACCGGCGCCGACGCCATCTCCCACGGCGCCACCGGCAAGGGCAACGACCAGGTGCGTTTCGAGCTGGGTGCCTACGCGCTCAAGCCCGGCGTGAAAGTCATCGCCCCGTGGCGCGAGTGGGACCTGCTGTCGCGCGAGAAGCTGATGGACTACGCCGCCAAGCACGAGATTCCGATCGAGCGTCACGGCAAGAAGAAGTCGCCGTACTCCATGGATGCCAACCTGCTGCACATCTCCTATGAAGGCGGCGTGCTGGAAGACACCTGGACCGAGCACGAAGAAGACATGTGGAAGTGGACCGTCTCCCCCGAGGCCGCTCCGGACGCTCCGACCTATATCGAACTGACCTACCGCGCCGGTGACATCGTCGCCATCGACGGCAAGGACATGAGCCCAGCCACCGTGCTGGCCGAGCTCAACCGCATCGGCGGCGAGAACGGCATCGGTCGTCTGGATATCGTCGAAAACCGCTTTGTCGGCATGAAGTCGCGCGGCTGCTACGAAACCCCGGGCGGCACCATCATGCTCAAGGGCCACCGCGCCATCGAGTCGATCACCCTGGACCGCGAAGTCGCGCACCTGAAAGACGAGCTGATGCCCAAGTACGCCAGCCTGATCTACAACGGCTTCTGGTGGAGCCCTGAGCGCCTGATGCTGCAACAGATGATCGACGCTTCCCAGGCCAACGTGAACGGCGTGGTGCGCATGAAGCTGTACAAGGGCAACGTGATCATCACCGGGCGCAAGTCCGACGATTCGCTGTTCGATGCCAATATCGCCACCTTCGAAGAAGACGGCGGCGCTTACAATCAGGCCGACGCCGGTGGCTTTATCAAGCTCAACGCGCTGCGCATGCGCATCGCGGCGGGCAAGGGCCGCAAGCTGCTCTGATAGCGCTTGCCTCTGCTCGTGAGTGATCGCGAGCAAGGACTCGGCGTCCCCCTCGCTCCGACAAAGAGCTTGGCAACCCCGGCCATAGGCCGGGGTTTTAATTTATACGACGAGGAGAAACCTGATGAGACTGCTGCACACCATGCTGCGAGTCGGCGATCTGGATAAATCCATCGCCTTCTACACCGACGTGCTGGGCATGACCCTGTTGCGCCGCAAGGATTACCCGGACGGCCAGTTCACCCTGGCCTTCGTCGGCTACGGCGACGAGGCGCATAACAGCGTGATCGAGCTGACCCATAACTGGGGCGTGGACAGCTACGAGCTGGGCACCGGCTACGGCCACATCGCCCTGGAAGTGGCGGATGTCTACAAGGCCTGTGACGACATCCGTGCCCGTGGCGGCAAGATCACCCGCGAGCCGGGGCCGATGAAGCACGGCAGCAGCATCCTGGCCTTCGTCGAAGACCCGGATGGCTACAAGATCGAGTTGCTGTCGCCATCGCGCAAGGACTGAGGGTACGGCTCCTGTCTTGTAGGAATGGCGGGGACGCCCAGGCCCATGGCCGCGATAGGGCATGCCTGCAAAAAGCATCGCGGGCATGGCCCGCTCCTACGAAGAAACAACCGAAACCCGTAGCCCGGATGTAATCCGGGACGGGTATTTCCCCGGATTTCATCCGGGCTACGAACGAAAAAGCCCTGCTGATCAGCAGGGCTTTTTCTTATCCGGTTCAGGCTTACAGGTCGAAGTCATATTCGGCCAGTTGTTTGTGCAAGCGCCGCTCTTCGAGGAAGTTGTCGATGACGCGCCGTTTGGTCAGGTTGGTTTTGGCAACCTCCACAGGTGCTTCGCCATCGTCGGCATCTTCTGCGACAAAGTCTTCGTCGAGCTCGAGGTCTTCTTTACCAGTGCTCATGTTTTTCACTCCCGGCTACAAGGGCCATTTGCGCACCTTATAGCGGCAAAACCGGGGCGGGTAAAAAAGATTTTTTCAATCGATCAGATGTAAAACCATTGAAAGCTCAATCGTCCGAGGTTTTGTGCTTGTATTCGCACAGGTCTTCGATGCGGCAACTGCCGCAGCGCGGCTTGCGCGCCTGGCACACATAACGGCCATGGAGGATCAGCCAGTGGTGTGAATCGAGGAGAAACTCCTTGGGCACGAACTTCAGCAGCTTCTTTTCCACCTCGAGCACATTCTTGCCGGGGGCAATCCCGGTGCGGTTGCTGACCCGGAAAATATGCGTGTCCACCGCCATGGTCAGCTGGCGAAAGGCCGTATTGAGCACCACGTTGGCGGTCTTGCGGCCGACTCCGGGCAGGGCTTCGAGCTCCTCGCGGCTCTGTGGCACCTGGCTGCCATGTTTTTCCACCAGGATGCGGCAGGTCTCGATGATGTTCCGCGCCTTGCCGTTGTACAGGCCGATGGTCTTGATGTACGCGGACAGGCCCTCGACGCCCAGGGCATGGATAGCCTCCGGCGTATTGGCGACGGCAAACAGTTTGGCGGTGGCCTTGTTGACCCCGACGTCGGTGGCTTGGGCCGAGAGGATCACCGCGATCAGCAGTTCGAAGGGCGAGCCGTAGGCCAGTTCGGTCTTGGGTTCCGGATTGTCTTCTTGCAGGCGACGAAAGATTTCGCGGCGTTTGGCGGCGTTCACTCGATGACTCCGGTGACCCGCACCCGACGGCTTTGCACTGGCATATCGACCTGTTGTGCCTTGGCCCGTTCGGCCAGCACTTCATCGATGCGATTCTTGCCGGCGATCAGCAGGCCCAGCACGATAAAGGCCCCCGGGGGCAGGATGGCCAGGAGAAAGCCTTTGTAGTCGGCGAAAAGGGTCAGCTGCCAATCGGCTGCGAGCGGGCCGAACAGCAGGTGCATGTTGGCGAACAGCGCGCCGGTGCCGAGCAGTTCGCGGACGGCGCCGATCATGACCAGCACCGCGCCGAACCCGATACCCATCACCAGGCCGTCATAGGCTGCCCGCCCGGGGTCGTTCTTCGCCGCAAAGCCGTCGGCGCGGCCGAGGATCACGCAGTTGGTGGTGATCAGCGGGATGAAGATGCCGAGGATCTGGTACAGCTCGTAGGTGAAGGCCTGCATCAATAGCTCGATGCAGGTGGTCAGGGCGGCGATGATCATCACGAAGGCCGGCAGACGCACGGCGGTATTGACCACGCCGCGCACCAGTGACACTGCGGTGTTGGAACAGACCAGCACCACCGCACTAGCCAGCGCCAGGCCCAGGGCGTTGACCGTGGAGTTGCTGACGCCGAGCAGCGGGCAGAGGCCGAGCAGCTGAACCAGCGCCGGGTTGTTCTTCCACAGACCGTTAAGGGTGATGTCGCGATAGCTGGGGCTGCTCATGGCGCGGTTCCTCGATCGTCAGGGGCGCTGCTGTCGCCCTCGCGGCTAGCGGCACTGTCGGCGGGCGCATGACTGGCCGCGCCAGTAGTGCCGGCGACCAGCAGTTCAGCGCGATGCTGATCGAAATACAACAGCGCGTTATGCACCGCTTTGACTACCGCGCGCGGAGTGATGGTGGCGCCGGCGAACTGATCGAATTCGCCGCGATCCTTCTTCACTGCCCAGCCGGCCTCACCTGGATCGCTCAGTGATTTGCCGATGAAGCCCAGGATCCAGTTGCTTTTGCTCAGTTCGATCTTGTCGCCCAGGCCGGGCGTTTCACGGTGGTTGAGCACGCGCACGCCGGCCAGGCGGCCATCGGCGTGAATACCGACCAGCAAGCGGATCGCGCCGCTGTACCCGTCCGGCGCGGTGGCCTGGAGGATCACCGCGCTAGGCTGGCCGTCCTTCAGGCCGATATAGGCGGTTTGCGGCAGCTTGTTGCCGAGCAGCAGGGGATCGTGCACCTGGATGCGGTTGTCCAGCAGATGATTGTCGTAGCTGTCCGCCGGGAGGATTTCCGCCAGGGTGCGCATCTGCGCCTGGTGCTGGGACGATGCGATCCGCGTGGCGGTGGCTTGCTGGATCAGTGTCACCAGGCCCACCGTGACGATGGCGAAGAGGCCGAGCACCAGACTGTTTTTCAGCATCGAACGGCTGATTTCCGGGAGCATGCTCTATTCTCCCAACCTGAAGCCGCGAGTCGGCTTGCGATGACCGTAGGTGCGCGGCCTCGTGTAGTAATCGATGGTCGGCGCGGCCAGGTTCATCAGCAGCACGGCGAAGGCCACGGCATCCGGGTAGCCGCCCCAGGCGCGGATCACATAGACCAGCACGCCGACGCCGGCGCCGAAAATCAGCCGGCCGAGGTTGCTGGTGGCGCCGGATACCGGGTCGGTGACGATGAAGAAGGCGCCGAGCATGGTGGCGCCGGTGAGCAGGTGAAACAGCGGCGAGCCGTTGGAATCCGAACCCGAACCATTCCAGAACAGCAGGCTCATGAGCGCCAGGGCGGCGAGCATGCCCGCGGGTGCGTGCCAGGTGAACAGGCGCTTGTAGAGCAGATAGAGGCCGCCGGCGAGAAAGGCCAGATTGACCGCCTCAACCGCGTTACCGCCAAAGCGGCCAAATGCCGGGTTTTGTGCCCAGAGTTCGTCCATGGTCAGGCTTTTATTGATCTTGATGGCATCCAGTGCGGTGGCCTGGGTCCAGCCATCGGGCAGGGCGGCCAGGCCGAAAATGTGCTGCAGGCCATCGAGCAGGCCGACCGTGTGCGGCGCCGGCCAACTGGTCATTTCCACCGGGAAGGAGATCAGCACCACCACATAACCGAGCATCGCCGGGTTGAACGGGTTCTGCCCGAGGCCGCCGTACAGTTGCTTGCCGAAGACAATGGCGAAACCGGTGGCGATCAGGGTCAGCCACCAGGGCGAATAGGGCGGCAGGGCCAGGGCCAGCAGCACCGCGGTGACCAGGGCGCTGTAGTCCTTGAGGAAGAAACCCAGGGGGCGCTGGCGTAGGGCCAGGATCGCCGCCTCGAAACCCAGGGCGCAGGCGCTGGCCCAGAGCAGGTTGATCAGGGTGCCGAAGCCGAACAGCCAGGTCAGCGCCAGGATCCCCGGCACGGTGGCCAGCAGTACCTGCAGCATCACCTGCTGGGTGCGATTGCTGCCCTTGGCGTGGGGCGATGTGATACGGGGCAGGGCCATTGGCTCTCCGGTTGGTGTCTTGCGTCGGCTGCGCGGTGCGCGGCCTTAACAGCTGTTCAGAATCGTAGCCCGGCTGCACTCCGGGGCATTTCCAGCGGGCATGCTCGGTGCAGCGCTCCCGGATTGCAGCCGGGCTCCGGGGTGTCGGTCAGTCTGCGTGTTCCTGTAATTTCTGTTCGGCGTGCGCCAGGCGTTGACGGGCTGCGGCCAGGGCATCGGTGGCACTGCTCGCATCGCGTTCCAGCTTGCGCAGGTCGGCGCGGGCGAAGGCCACCTCGGTTTTCAGGGTGCGGGTGGTGTCGTCAATCGGCTGTTTGTCCGTGCGCACCAGCGTTGGCGCAGGCTTGTTGGCCGTCGCCTCGGCGGCGTGCAGAGCCTGTTCTGCCTGGGCCAGGGCATCGCGCAGACTGCCCAGTTCGGCGTCATCGCTGCCGGCTTTCTCGGCTTTTTTCAACTCGGCGCGCTTCATTGCCAGTTCGATCTTGGCCTTCTTCAGGGCGCTGTCGTCGACTGGCGTTGCCGGCGGGGCGGCCTGGTTTTGCAGGTCGGCCAGGGCCTTTTCGGCTGCTTCGAGCTGCTGGCGCACGCGGGCCAGTTCGGCCTGCTGATCGTCGTCCGGGGCCTCGAGTTTCTCCAGCTTGCGCAGCTGGGCGCGGAGCATGGCGGCGTCGATCTTGGCCTTCTTCAGGGCGCTGTCGTCGGCGGGCTGCGTTGTCGTTGGCGTGGCCTGGCTCTGCAGGTCGGTCAGGGCCTTTTCCGCTGCTTCGAGCTGTTGGCGCAAACGGGCCAGTTCGGCCTGCTGGTCATCGTCCGGGGCCTCGAGTTGCTCCAGCTTGCGCAACTGGGCGCGGAGCATGGCGGCGTCGATCTTGGCCTTCTTCAGGGCGCCGTCGTCGACCGGCGTTGCCGGCAGCGCGGCCTGGCTCTGCAGGTCGGTCAGGGCCTTTTCCGCCTCTTCGAGCTGCTGGCGCAAGCGGGCCAGTTCGGCCTGCTGATCGTCGTCCGGGGCCTCGAGTTGCTCCAGCTTGCGCAACTGGGCGCGAAGCATGGCGGCGTCGATCTTGGCCTTCTTCAGGGCGCCGTCATCCGCCGCAGGCGTTGCTGCCGCGGCTGGTGGGCTGGCCGCCATGGCGGCATCCAGGGCCTGTTGGGCGGCTGTTGCGGCACTTTGCAGCTGGTCGACCTGGGCCTGCATCTCGGGTGTGGCGTGGGCCGCCAGCTGCTTCTCGGCCTTCTTCAGCGCGACCTGGGCCATGCTGGCTTCGATCTTGAGTTTCTTCAGTTCGTCGCCGAGACCAGCCGGTTTGGCTGCTGCGCCGTCGTCAGTGTTCGCTGGCGCTTCGGCCTGGGCGGCCTTGGCGCGGGCGGCCTTCTCGGCGCGGGCCTTGCGTTCGGCTTCTTTCTGCTCTTCGGCGCGGCGCAGGCGTTCCTGGCGCAGCTCGAAGCGCTGCTTGGACTGTTCTGCCTTGAGCTGCTTCTGTTCCAAGTCACGAATTTCGCCCTTGGCTGCACGGTAGTACTGCACCAGGGGAATGCTCGACGGGCAGACATAGGCGCAGGCGCCGCATTCGATGCAGTCGAACAGGTTGTGTGCCTTGAGCTGCTCATGCTCCTGGCCGATGGCGAAGAAGTGCAGCTGCTGCGGCAGCAGGCTGGCCGGACAGACCTCGGCGCACTCGCCGCAGCGGATGCAGGGCATGGCCGGGGGCGGTGGCGGCAATTCGGCGCTGGTCGCGGCGAGCAGGCAGTTGGTGGTCTTGATCAGCGGCACGTCGAAGTCGGGCAGGGTGAAGCCCATCATCGGCCCGCCCATGATCAGGCGGTTGAGTTTGCTGCGGTCGAGGCCGGCAAACTCCAGCAGTTCGCCCACCGGGGTGCCGAGCAGCACCTCGACGTTCATCGGCCGCGCCAGGGCTTCGCCGGTGAGGGTGGTGATGCGCGAGATCAGCGGTTTGCCGAGAACCACCGCGTCGTGGATGGCTTTGCAGGTGCCGACGTTCTGGCAGAGGATGCCGATATCCGCCGGCAGGCCGCCGCTGGGGACTTCGACGCCGGTGAGGATCTGGATCAGCTGCTTCTCGCCGCCCGAGGGATATTTGGTCGGGAACACCCGCAGTTGATAACTGCGCTCGCTCAAGGCCGTGCGCAGTGCGGCGATGGCTTCTGGCTTGTTGTCTTCGACGCCGATCAGTACCCGATCGGGCTGGATCAGTTGGGCGAGTATATCGATGCCGGAAATCAGTTGTTCGGTCCGTTCACGCATCAACAGATCGTCGGCGGTGATGTAGGGCTCGCACTCGGTGCCGTTGATCACCAGGGTGTGGATCTTCTGGGCCGGCCGGGCGTTGAGCTTGACCGCCGTGGGGAAGCCGGCGCCACCCAGGCCGCTGATCCCGGCCTGACGGATCATCTCCAGTAGGCTGCTGTTTTCCAGATGACGGTAGTCCGGGCAGGGCGTCAGTTCGCACCATTGATCCAGGCCGTCGCTGTCGATGACGATGGCCGGGGCGAGCATGCCGGAGACATGCGGGTAAGGCTGCGGGCCGATGAAGCTGACGGTGCCGGAGGTCGGCGCATGCAGCGGCACGCTGACGAAACCATTGGCCGCGGCGATCAGTTGCCCCTTGAGCACCCGCTGGCCCAGGGCAACCACCGGCTCGGCCGGTGCGCCGATGTGCTGGTTGAGTGGCAACACCAGGCGCTTGGGCAGCGGCGCCGGCTGGATCGACGTACGGTTGGAGAGGTGTTTGCGCTCCGGCGGATGAATGCCGCCGGGGATATCCCATACCAGGGGTTGCATCGCTGTCATGCTGCCTGCTCCCGATCGCTGGCGATCAACTGGCCGGGCGGCAGGGGCTTGCTCCACTTCCAGCTTTGCACGCTGCTGCCCAGCGGGATCATGTCGATGCAGTCCACCGGGCAGGGTTCGACGCAGAGGTCGCAGCCGGTGCATTCGGCGACGATCACTGTGTGCATCTGCTTGGCCGCGCCGACAATGGCGTCCACCGGGCAGGCCTGAATGCATTTGGTGCAGCCGATGCACTCGGCCTCGCGGATGTAGGCGACCATCTGCGGTTTCTCGCCTTCCACCGCGTCCAGCGGTTCGGCCTCGACATCTAGCAGGTCGGCCAGTGCCTGGATGGTCGCTTCGCCGCCCGGTGGGCATTTGTTGATCTTGTCGCCGCCGGCAATCGCCTCGGCATAGGGTTTACAACCGGGATAGCCGCACTGGCCGCACTGGGTTTGTGGCAGCAGGGCGTTGATCTGCTCGGCGATCGGATTGCCCTCGACCTTGAAACGCACCGCGGCGAAACCGAGGATGGCGCCGGCCACCAGGCACAGCGCCAGCAGGGCGAGAACCGCGCTGAGCAACAGGCTCATAGCTTGATCAGCCCGGTAAAGCCCATGAACGCCAGCGACATCAGGCCGGCCGTAACCATGCCGATGGCGGCGCCCTGGAAGGTCTTCGGCACATCGGCGATGGCGATGCGCTCCCGCATGGCGGCGAACAGCACCAGCACCAGGGAGAAGCCGAGGCCGGCGGCAAAGCCGTTGGCGGTGGCCGTGATGAAAGAGAACTCGGCCTTGTTGGCGTTGAGCAGGGCCACCCCGAGGACGATGCAGTTGGTGGTGATCAGCGGCAGGAAGATGCCGAGCACGCGGTACAGCAGCGGGCTGGTCTTGTTCACCACCATTTCGGTGAACTGCACCACCACGGCGATCACCAGGATAAAGCTGATGGTGCGCAGGAACTCGATATCCAGCGGCTTGAGCACGTATTGCTGGACCAGGTAGCTGCACATGGCCGCCAGGGTCAGCACGAAGGTGGTGGCCAGGGACAGGCCGATGGCCGTCTCGATCTTCTTCGACACACCCATGAACGGGCACAGGCCGAGGAATTGCACCAGCACGAAGTTGTTGACCAGGATGGCACTGACCATGATCAAGGCGAGTTCGGTCATTGCGGGTTCCGTTGGTGGACAGGCAAGGCCGTGGGGAAAGGGTTGTCTATTATCGGGAAGCCGGTCCGGCCACACAAGCCGGATCACTGTGCCTGAGTGGCTGGCATAAGGCTGGCGCAGCGTATTGGGGCACGCTGCGCCAATCTGCCGCAGTTGCTTACTTGACCCGTTGGCCCGGTTTGGCGCCGCTGTCCGGGCTGAGCAGGTAGATTTCCTCGCCACCCGGGCCGGCGGCCAGGACCATGCCTTCGCTGATACCGAACTTCATCTTGCGTGCGGCCAGGTTGGCCACGTACAGGGTCAGGCGACCTTCCAGCTGGCTCGGGTCGGGGTAGGCGCTCTTGATTCCGGAGAACACGTTGCGCTTGGCATCGCCGATGTCCAGGGTCAGGCGCAGCAGCTTGTCGGCGCCCTCGACGAACTCGCATTTCTCGATCAGGGCGATACGCAGGTCGACCGCGGCAAAGGCGTCGAAGGCGATCTCGGCCGCCAGTGGGTCTTTTGCCAGTTCGCCGTTGCCTCGGGGAACGCTCTCCTGGGGCGCGTGGCCGGTTTCGCTGGCGGCGAGGTCTTCCTTGGAGGCTTCGATCATGGCGTCGATTTTCGCAGGCTCGATGCGGGTCAGCAGGGCGCTGAACGGGTTCAGTTGGTGGTTGGCCAGCAGGCTCTGGTGGTCGTCCCAGCTCAGCGGCGCGACATTGAGGAAGGCCTCGGCATCGGCGGCCAGTTTCGGCAGCACCGGCTTGAGGAAGATCAGTAACTGGCGGAACAGGTTGATGCCCAGGGCGCAGATGGCCTGCACCTCGTCCTGCTTGCCGTCCTGTTTGGCCAGCGCCCAGGGCGCCTTGTCGGCGATCCAGGCGTTGGCGCGGTCGGCCAGGCCCATGATTTCGCGCATGGCGCGGGCAAAGTCGCGGGCCTCGTAGGCCTCGGCGATGCTCGGCGCGGCGGCCTGGAAGGCGTCGGTCAGTTCGGGTGCGGCATTGCCGGCAACCAGTACACCGGCATTGCCCTTGTGGATAAAGCCGGCGCAGCGGCTGGCGATGTTGACCACCTTGCCGACCAGATCCGAGTTGACCTTCTGCACGAAGTCTTCGAGGTTGAGGTCGAGGTCTTCAATGCCGCGGCCGAGCTTGGCCGCGTAGTAGTAGCGCAGGTATTCCGGATTGAGGTGATCCAGGTAGGTGCGCGCCTTGATGAAGGTGCCGCGCGACTTGGACATCTTCTGGCCGTTGACGGTCAGGTAGCCATGCACGGCGACCGCGGTCGGCTTGCGCAAGCCGGCGCCTTCGAGCATCGCCGGCCAGAACAGGGCGTGGAAGTTGACGATGTCCTTGCCGATGAAGTGGTACAGCTCGGCCGTCGAGTCCTTGCCCCAGAAGGCGTCGAAGTCCAGCTCGGGATTGCGCGCGCAAAGGTTCTTGAAGCTGGCCATGTAGCCGACAGGTGCGTCCAGCCAGACGTAGAAGTACTTGCCGGGCTCGTCGGGGATCTCGAAGCCGAAGTAGGGCGCATCGCGGCTGATGTCCCATTCCTGCAGGCCGGAATCCAGCCATTCGGCGATCTTGTTGGCCACCGCGTCCTGCAGGGCGCCGCCACGGGTCCAGCTTTTCAGCATGGCCTCGAAGTCCGGCAGCTTGAAGAAGAAGTGCTTGGAGTCGCGCAGTTCAGGCACCGCGCCGGAGATGGCCGAGCGCGGGTTCTTCAGCTCGGTGGGCTCGTAGGTGGCGCCGCATTTCTCGCAGTTGTCGCCGTACTGGTCCTCGGCGCCGCACTTCGGGCAGCTGCCCTTGATGAAGCGGTCGGCGAGGAACATGCCCTTTTCCGGGTCGAAGTACTGGGTCACCGAGCGGGTGGCGATATGCCCGGCGTCGCGCAGTTTCAGGTAGATGGCCGCCGACAGCTCGCGGTTTTCCTCGGAGTGGGTCGAGTGGTAGTTGTCGAAGTTCACCAGAAAGTCGGCGAAGTCGGCTGTGTGCTCGGCCTTGACGTCGGCGATCAGCTGTTCCGGGGTGATGCCTTCTTTCTCGGCGCGCAGCATGATCGCCGAGCCATGAGCGTCGTCGGCACAGACGTAGATGGCCTGGTTGCCGCGCAGCTTCTGGAAGCGCACCCACATATCGGTCTGGATGTATTCGAGCATATGGCCAAGGTGGATCGAACCGTTGGCATAGGGCAGGGCGCTGGTAACGAGAATCTTGCGGGCTTCGCTCATGGGAATCGGCTGCACTGGTATAACGAAAGAAGTCGGCAACTATATAGGCGGCGCGGATTTTTTTCATCCGCTGGATCGTCTGGACAGGCGGCGCGGCGTCGATCCAGGGCGCCGATGAGCCAGAGAGGCGGTGCGCGCGGCGCAGCCTACGGGGTAATATGCCCGCCTGTTCTGCTCGGTCTTTCCCAGGGAGTCCTCTATGTCCGTCACCCGCGCAGCGATCGAAGCTGCACTGTCGCAATACACCGATCCACACCTCGATCAGGACCCGGTCAGCGCCGGCTGCCTGCGCGAGGTGGATATTCAGGGCGGCAAGGTCAGCGTGCGCCTGCAACTGGGTTACGCCGCCGGCCTGTTCAAGAGCGGCTGGGCGCAGATGCTGCAAATGGCCCTGGAAAACCTCGACGGCGTCGACAGCGCGCAGGTCCAGATCGATTGCGTGATCGAGGCGCACAAGGCGCAGGACCAGGTGCCGGCCCTGGCCAACGTGAAGAACGTGATCGCGGTGGCCTCGGGCAAGGGCGGGGTGGGCAAATCGACCACGGCCGCCAACCTGGCGCTGGCGCTGATGCGCGAAGGCGCCAAGGTCGGCATTCTCGACGCGGACATCTATGGGCCGAGCCAGGGCATCATGTTCGGCATCGCCGAGGGCACGCGGCCTGAGATCCGGGAGCAGAAATGGTTCGTGCCGCTCCTGGCCCATGGCGTCGAGGTCATGTCGATGGCTTTTCTGACCGACGAAAACACCCCGGTGGTATGGCGCGGGCCCATGGTCTCCGGTGCGCTGATCCAGTTGATCACCCAGACCGCCTGGGGCGACCTGGATTATCTGGTGGTCGACATGCCCCCGGGCACCGGTGACATCCAGCTGACCCTGGCGCAGAAGGTGCCGGTCTCCGGCGCGGTGATCGTCACCACGCCGCAGGATCTGGCGCTGCTGGATGCCAAGAAGGGCGTGGAGATGTTCCGCAAGGTGAATATCCCGGTGCTCGGTGTGGTGGAAAACATGGCGGTGCACATCTGCTCGAACTGCGGCCATGCCGAGCACCTGTTCGGCGAGGGTGGCGGCGAGAAGCTGGCGGCGCAGTACGGTGTCGACCTGCTGGCGTCCTTGCCCCTGTCGATGGCCATTCGCATGCAGTCCGACGGCGGCAAGCCGACCACCATCGCCGACCCGGAAAGCCAGATCGCCATGATCTATCAGGAAATCGCCCGTAACGTCGGCGCACGTATCGCCCAGGGTGACCGGCAGCAGGCGATGCCGAGCATCGTGATCAGCGAAGACTGATTCAGCCGTGGCGCGCAGGCTCTGCGCGCCGTTGCTGTAACAGCACAATCACCAAGCCTGCGCCCACAAAAAAGCCCCGCACAGGGCGGGGCTTTTTCTCAAGCGGGGTTAGATCAGGTTATACAACCTGAACTTCCTCAGCTTGCATGCCTTTCTGACCACGGGTGGCCACGAAAGTCACTTGCTGGCCTTCTTTCAGGCTCTTGAAGCCATCGCTCTGGATAGCTTTGAAGTGTACGAACAGGTCGTCACCGGATTGCGGAGTGATAAAGCCGTAGCCTTTCTCATCGTTAAACCACTTGACGGTACCATTCTGACGATTCGACATTTTATGTCTCCTAACAATTTTTAATAACAGCCCTGGAAAAGCCCAGGCCGGGACTGAGTGCAACGAGTACTAGGAGTCGGACGATGTTTGGATCGAAATCTAGGCATCAAGTAGCGATTCGCGGTGACACATGCAGCACAGTGGCGCTACTGTACGCGCTTTTAACGCTAAGCGCGAACGCTCTGTACGGCTTTCTGTTATTTAGCGATGGGTGAAGTAACGCCAGGCTTGGGCGATGACGTTGGTCGACAGTCTTTGAACCCTGCCGCCGGCCCCGGTAAGATGCGCTCACTTTTTCATCACCCGCTTATTCAGGACACTCGCCATGAGCATCAAATCGGATAAATGGATTCGCCGCATGGCTCAAGAGCACGGCATGATCGAGCCTTTCGTCGAGCGTCAGGTGCGCGCAGAAGGCAGTCAGCCGCTGATCTCCTACGGTGTTTCCAGCTATGGCTACGATGTGCGTTGTGCCGATGAATTCAAGGTATTTACCAACATCAATTCGGCCACCGTCGATCCGAAGAACTTCGATGCAAAGAGCTTCGTCGACGTCAAGAGCGATGTGTGCATCATTCCGCCGAACTCCTTCGCCTTGGCCCGCACCGTCGAGTACTTCCGGATCCCGCGCAATGTACTGACCATCTGCCTGGGCAAGAGCACCTACGCGCGTTGCGGCATCATCGTCAACGTCACCCCTCTGGAGCCCGAGTGGGAAGGCCATGTGACCCTGGAATTTTCCAACACCACGACCTTGCCGGCGAAGATCTATGCCAACGAAGGCGTGGCGCAGATGCTCTTTCTCGAATCCGACGAGGAGTGTGAGGTGTCCTACAAGGATCGCGGCGGCAAATACCAGGGGCAACTGGGCGTGACCTTGCCGAAAGCCTGATCGAACTGCCTGATCGAAAAAGCCGGTTTCCGCATTGAGTGGAAACCGGCTTTTTCTTGCCTGCATTGTCGCGGTCAGGGCGCCAGTGGCAGCTCGCGCTTGTGCCGGCTGTTGTCGTAGGTGCGGGTGATGATGGCGTACGCCTCGTCGCGAACCGGCTGGCCATGCAGGAAGGCGTCGATCTCGGCGTAACTGACGCCATGGGCTTCTTCGTCCGGCTTGCCGGGGCGCAGTTCCTCCAGGTCGGCGGTGGGTACCTTGAATACCAGGTTTTCCGGTGCGCCAAGCTGCTTGGCGATGGCACGCACCTGACCTTTGACCAGGCCACTGAGCGGGGCCAAGTCGCAAGCGCCGTCACCAAACTTGGTAAAAAAGCCCATTACCGCCTCGGCCGCATGGTCGGTGCCGATGACCAGGCCATTATTGGCGTTGGCGATGGCGAACTGGGCGACCATGCGCATGCGCGCCTTGATGTTGCCGACGACAAAGTCGCGGCGTGCCACGGTGAGCTTCTGTAGGTGGCTGACCTGCTCGCCGAGTCCGTACACGCTGTCGGCGATATTGACCGTGTCTTCTTCGTCCGCGCGGATAAATTGCAGCGACGCCTGGGCGTCGTGCTCGTCGTGCTGGGTGCCGTGAGGCAGGCGCACGGCAATGAAGCGATAGGTAGCGTCGTCGGTCTCGTTGCGCAGTTCTTCCACGCTCAGTTGCGCGAGACGCCCGGCGGTCAGCGAGTCGACCCCACCGCTGATGCCCAGCACCAGGACTTTCAGGCCCGCGTTACGCAGGCAATCCTTGATAAAGGTTTTGCGCCGCTCGATCTCTGCCAGCAGGGCGGTTTCGTCTGCAAAGGGAGGCACCACGTTCAGGGCGGTGGCGATCTCGGCTTGGCGGCTGCTCATGGTGGTTCCTTAGGGCAAGTCGGTACGCGGATGATGGTGGTTAGACAGTGACGGCCTGTTGGTTGTGGCATGGCCTCCAGTCGGGATGGCTTGCCGCAGGCGCTGCAGGATCATAAGCCAACTCTGGCCTCGAGTTAATCGGCAAAGTCGCGCAAGGGGCTGAAACTCAAGCGAACAACAGGCGCCTTGGGGTCCGCATAGAGCCGGCGCTGTACCGTTCCCATCAAGGATGTCGGCCGTCCCGTGGTTTCACCTCCGGGGTGGTTTGTTGGCGCGGGATTTCATCCGGCTACAAAAAATCTGCTCACTTGGCTTAAATGAACACATTGCAGTCTGGCGGGTTAGTGGTGCTGAAACATCTGGAAAGGCTGTCCGGCGAGGTATGGCCTGCGGTGAGCGAATTGCTTTGGTAGGGTAGGTCACATCAGGACCGTGTCCGTCAGTGTACGGACGATCGAGTATTTTAGTGCGGGAGGAATCAGTCATGACGACGTGGAAGATCACATACAGCAAAGATGAGAGCACCGAGGTGTTCGAGCTTCAGTCCAGCAGCAAGCCGAGCATGGAACAGGCCGTACTGCAGCTGCTCAAAATGGCCGAGAAAGTCTACGAGCGTGAAGAGCCGAAAGACCTTCCCAATGAAATCCAGACCCCGGCCGTGCGTCTGGCCGAGCGTTACGGCATCACCATCACCGGGATTACTCGCGACTGACCAGTGTCAGTCGTACGCCCAGAGCCTGCCGGGCAGGCGATCGCGAGGGTAAATCATGGGCAAAAGAAAGGGCGCCAAAAGGCGCCCTAAAGTGATGATCTATGGAGTAAGTCCGTTAATTCAGAGCTGGAGCCTGGCACATTGGTTCAGTAACCGCCGACCAACGGTGATTATTTTCCGGGTGTCAGGATCAGCCGTTTAGTGCCATAGGCCTTCTCGAGGTTCTGCGGCTGAAACGGAAAGCTCATGTACTGGCCTTTGCGCCAGGCCTCGATGCCGTCGGCGTAATGCTCGCTCGCCGGGTTGCCGGATTGGCCGGAGCTGTTCAGGCCGATCAGCGGTTCTGCGCGGCCGAAATCGACGACGATGCGCATGGCCGGAATCAGCCAGGTGTCGAAGTCCTGCCCCCAGTTGTAGGCCGATACATTGAGGGTGCTGTGGTCGCCGCCGGCCGGGTAGGGGCCGCGGTCGAGATAACCCTTCAGTGCGTTGATCCCGGCGCGCTGGCTGGTGCTCATGTAAGGCGCCAGTTTGCTGGTCTCGGTGACCCAGTTGTAGCTGTGCAGCTTGCCCCACTGCCAGGTGCTGCGCTCACTGCCGAGCTTGGTTTCGGCGAAGGTCACGGCGGCGGCCAGGCTGCGGGCGAGAATGGCCGGCTTGTCTTCTTGCTGGGCGCTACCGATATCGTTCCAGAACGGACTGTCGTCACGGCCCAGCAGATGGTCGGCCTGGGCCGAATAGGATTTGTTGGCGGTTTCCACCAGGGCCAGCCAGGCCGGGCTGGTTTCGGGGCCCAGTTCGTCGAGGAATATCTGCCGTGCGCTTTCATGCAGGAAGGCGCCGTAGAGTGCGGCATCCGCCGAGCTCTCGCTGAGTTTGCCGTCGAACGCCAGCAGCCGGCTGTAGGCTTCGCGCGCTTTGGCACGTTCCAGTGCGGGCAGGGCATCGATGGCTTTTTGCAGCGGCGCGGCCATGCCGGGTGCCTCGAGCATGCTTTGCAGCTTGCCGACAAAGGGCGTGGTCTGGTCGTACTGCATGGCAATCATGCTGCGGGTGTCGTGCTTGCCGCTGCCAGCCAGTTGCGCCAGGCGCTCGTAGCGCTCCGGGTAGTACCAGGAGTTGGACAGCTGCATGCCGTAGCCGCGTGGCACGGTACGCTGGTTGGCGGTGCCCAGCCAGCCTTGCTGCGGGTCCTGGTCATAGGGGTGCAGCATCGGGTCGGCGAAACCATCCCAGTCGTAGCGACCGTCCCAGCCAGGCGAGGGCATCAGGCCGAGGCCTTCGCGGCGATTGGGAAAGCGTCCGGTGACTTGCCAGCCGATGTGCTGGGCGTCGGCGAAGACGATATTCAATGGCATGGCACGCACTTCGCGGGTGGCCTCGAAGGCTTGCTCCACCGATTGTGCGCGGGACAGATCGAACAGTGCATCGAGGGAGCGATCCGCCTCGAATTGAGTGGTTTGCAGGGCCAGGCCGTAACCGCTGTTCAGTCGCAGGGGCTGCAATGGGTGTTTGCGCTCGCCCAGCACCGAGTTGAGCAGCGGGCCGTGGCGGGTCTCGAAGATGGTTTCGCGGATCGGCCGCTGGCCTTTGATGAAGAAGGTTTCCTGGCGCTCCCGGGTGGGCAGCCATTTGCCGTCGGCCTGGTAATAGAGGCGGTTGCCTTGACGTTGGATTTTCTCCAGGAACAGGTCCTGGTTGTCGCCCATGACCATGGTCATGCCCCAGCCGAGTTTGCCGTTGAACCCGGCGACGATGGCCGGTACGCCGGCAATCGACACGCCGGCGGCCTGGAATTTCGGCGAACGGATCTGCACGAAGTTCCACGCCGACGGCATCGACAGCGGCAGGTGGGTGTCGTTGGCCAGCAGGCTCTTGCCGCTGCGGCTGTTCTGGGGGGCGATGGCCCAGTTGTTGGAGGCGGCGACGCCAAGCATGTGGGTGCTGGCGAGCTGGCTGGCCGCATTGTTGATGGCAGCCAGGCCGGGGAGTTGTCCGCTCAGGGTCAGGCCCTTGAGTTTTTCGGCCTCCTCGAACGGCAGCGGCTCATCCGGGTAGGTGGGCAGCAGCCAGGCGAGGTGTTCGCTGCCGACTTGCTGCGCCAGCACCAGGGCGGCGATTTCTTCCTGCAGATTGACCGACAGGCCGAAGTTCAGCAGGCAGAACACCAGCACCGAGTCTTCGGCTTTCCAGTAGGGCGGACGATAGCCGGATTGGGCCAGGTCCATCGGCAGCTTGTCGCGATAGCGGAACAGGTAGGCATTGACGCCGCGGGCGTATACTGCGAAGAACTTCTTCAGCCGTGGTGAGGCGTTGGCATAGAGCACTTCGGCACTTTTCTTCAGGTTGACCGCGCGCATCAGACGGTCGATTTCCAGTACGCCGGGGCCGGCCATCTCCGCCAATCGGCCTTCGGCCATCAGGCGCAGGCCGACCATCTGGCTGAGGCGGTCGCTGGCATGCACATAGCCCAAGGCGAACAGCGCGTCGTGGAAGGTATTGGTTTCGATCAGCGGCATGCCCAGGGCATTGCGTCGAACCACAACGCTTTGCGCCAGGCCCTGAACGCGCACGCTGCCCTGGTCCGGGTGCAGGCTATCGCGGTAACGGCTGTCGAGAAACGACTGGCAGCCGCTTACCGCCAAGCCGGCAGTGAGGGTGGCGGCGAGGCCCAGGTGGGCCATGGGACGGAATGCGCGCGATAGCATGCAGCGAGCTCCTTGCAGAACGCAGGACTGGAAAGATCGGTGGATGAAAGTGCTGCCCAACCTGCCGCCAGGGTCAGTTGCTGGGTTGCTTCAGGCCTTCGTCGAGCAGCCAGCGTGCGGCTGTGCGAGCGGCAGCCTTGTGCTGCAGTTCCAGTTCATTGAAGTGTTTTTCGTGCTGGCGCCGCTCGCTCGGGTCCAGTGCCTTCCAGTTTGCATGGGTCGGCACCTGGGCGGTGGCTTCAAACAGCAGGTGAAACACTTGGCAGCGGGTGTCCTGGCTCAGTGCGGTGTCGTAGTTGTCCAGCAGCACCTTGATCCGAATAGCGCCTTCGATCAGCGGCAGCTGGCCATCGAGCAGGCTGCCGGCGAGTATCTGCAGGTCGCCAGCCAGACGTTCACGGCGCTGGTTTGCTGCCTGCGCCAGGTTGCGCCGTTGCGCCCAGACCCGGCGCCACAGGAGCAGGGCGTACAGTGCCAGGGCCGTCACCACCAGGGCGCCGGCCAGCAGAAGCAGCAGACTCAAGGTGCTCATGGGTACATCAGGCACCGTGGCATTTCTTGAATTTCTTCTGACTGCCGCATGGGCAGGGATCGTTGCGGCCAACGTCTTTCAGGGCGTTGCGCACCGGCTCCTGGTGAGCATGGTTGCAGTCCGGGCCATGCACGTGACCGTGGTCATGATCATGCTGGTGGTCGTGCTCGGCATGGTTGCAGTCGGGGCCGTGTACGTGGGGTTGTTGGTTCATGTGCGCTTACTCGGGAATGAAATCGCCGGGGATTATCTCGCCATTACGCGACATGTGCACGTTACGGCCGAACAATAAACCGGTTTTTACCTGGCCTTCGAGGCGATAGCGGATAGGCTCTTCAGGTTGCTCAAGCAATTTGACGATTTGCCGCAGGTGCCGCCAGAGATTGGTGCGCACCGGGACATCGAACACATGGTGGCCATGGGCTGGGACCGTGAACCAGGTGTCGGTTTGGCCTTCTGCCAATTTCACCTCGTTGAGGTGTACCCGGTAATCCAGGCCCCGTACCGGCAAGCTCATGCTATTGGGGTTGTCGATACGAAAACGCAGGACGAAGTGCTGCTCCAATAACTTGGCCTTGATGACGTCGACTTTGACCAGGCGGACATCCGGATCCTTGAACTCCCCGGTCGTCCAGGTGGAACAGCCGCCGAGGCCGCAGAGCAGGCCGAAAAACATCAATAGGCTGAGAATTCTTATAGTTGGCGCCTGGGAAAACATTTCATACTCCAAAGGACGCGTCAGTGTAACAAGCACGTGCCCGGCTGCAACGTGTTGTGAGCGATTGTGAAAAAACGCCGGCCTACAGAGCCCGCTGTTGGCATTGCGCCAGGCAAAAGTGGGTCACTAAACTCCCCCTTTGTTTGTCTGGCGAGTCTTGCCGCGAATGCCTGGAGAGGGCCCGCGACGGTGATTGCTCGTTTCATAACCTCCGCGGGTAAAAACCTGCGCCATACTGGGCGCCGATCAAGACAGGAGTGTGACCATGGTTCGTTATGAGATCGCCTTTGCCGGCCAGCTAGTGCCAGGGGCGCAGCTGGAGTCGGTCAAGGCCAATCTGGCCAAGTTGTTCCAGGCGGATGCTCAGCGTATTGCCTTGCTGTTCTCCGGGCGGCGCATCGTGATCAAGAACAATCTGGATGCGGCCGGCGCGGAAAAATATCGCAGCACCCTGCTGCGCGCCGGCGCTCTGGTCGATGTGCGGGACATGGCGGAGGAAATCGAGGAGATCGAGTTGGCACCGCCGCCTGCCGTTGAAGTGCCTGAGGCTATGCCTGCGACAACCTCGCCGGCGCCGGCCGGCAAGCGCCTGCACGTGCTGCCGCGGGATGAGTATATGGCGGCGTTTGCGGACGTCGATGCGCCGGACTTTGCGATCGCCCCGCTGGGGGAGGACCTGCAGGATGACAAGCCCGAACCGCCAGCACCGGTTCTCGATCTATCGCAATTCAGTCTGGCTCCCGCTGGCAGCGACATGGGCGAGATCAAGGCTGCACCTGCCGCGCCGCCGCCGGATATTTCCCACCTGAAATTACAGGAATAGCTCGAGGTCGGGTTTGCGTCAGGTCCTGTGCATGGCGTTTCAGACAAATCCCGCGCAGCATTTCTTGAATTTCTGCCCGCTGCCGCAAGGGCAGGGGTCATTGCGGCCGGCCTGCAGCGCGACCGTTGGGTCGATAAAGTACCAATGACCCTTGTGCTGAACGAAGGCGGAACGTTCGCGGTGGCTGTGTTCGCCGCCGCCATCGTGCCAGCGGGCGGTAAAGGTCACGAACGCATGTTCCGGCTGGCCGCCCAGCACTTCGCTACTTTCGACTTCCAGGCCAAGCCAGGTGCTTTGCAGACTCCAGGCGCTGATGGCGGCGCGATCCAGCCCAGGCTGTTGTGCCGCCAGGGTGGTCCTCAGCAGGTAATCGACCAGCCCCAGTGCATAGGCGCTGTAGCGTGAACGCATCAGCGTTTCCGCGCTGGGCGCCGGCAGCCCGGCATGGTAGCGGCCACAGCACTCGCCGAGTGAGTCGCCACTGCCGCAAGGGCAGCTTGGCTGGGGCTCGGCGTCGACTGTCGTCATGTGGTTTACCACCAGTATTTGCCAAAGTTTTCCGGATTGGCCCAGAACTTGGCATTCAGCCAGTCGGGTACCTGTTTGTAGTCAAGCAGGTCGTAGGTGAACAGGCTCAGGCTCTGTTCACCTCGCTGGAAGCGTTCGCTGGCCTGCAGGGCCAGGGCAAAGAAGTCGATGTCCTGCCAGGCGCAGGCCTGCAGGTCGACCAGCACCGCCAGGCGGCTGGCGTTCAGGTTGCGAATGCCGCCGAGCAGTTCCAGTCCCGTGCGCTTGGGCAGATGTTCAAGGCAGTCGATGACCAGCGCCAGGTCGAATCGTTGCGCAGCCAGCTCGGCGGGCAGGGCGCCTGCGGCGGCGTGTGCGACCTGGCAATCGGGATGGGCGGCCTGAAAAGCGGCCAGCGCCGGCAGTTCGCTGGCGCCTATCAACAGCAGGCGGCTGGGCGCGTAACGCTCCAGCAGAGCGGCCAGTGCTTGCTGTGGCGTGCGGGAAGAAATGCTCTCGGTCATCGATAATCCTCGATCGGTGCTGAAAAGACTAACGCGCGGCTGGGTGAAGGCCTAGAGCCGATCATTCTTAAAAAGTATGTAAATCGTGTCTGGCGGATTCTAAAGCGTGCGTCTTTAATCCATAAGTATCGGTTTTGATCCGATTCCCACTGGAGATATGCATATGAGCATCATAAGGAAAGCTGTACCCCTGATTTTGACGACCAGTTTCTTGACGGGGTGCGCCGGCTTGCAGAAAACCGATTGGCCGATGTGTGCGGCTGTCGGTGGTGTGGGCGGCGCGGCACTGGGCGCTATCGAGAGTTCTACCTGGGCGGGTGGTGGCGCATTGGTCGGTGCCGGCATGGCGGCAGCCTATTGCTGGGTGCATGGCGCTGGAGCGGAAGAAGAAGTGGCGATGGTCGAGGAGGTGGTGGCCGAGGAGCCGGTCATGCCCGAGCCGGTCGCAGAAGCTGTTCGGGTCGAGCTGGATGTGAAGTTCGATTTCGACAAGTCTCAAGTGAAGGAAGGCAGTTTTGCCGACATCAAGAACCTTGCAGACTTCATGGCGCAATACCCGCAAACCACCACCGTGGTTGAAGGGCATACCGACTCCGTCGGTACCGACGCCTACAACCAGGGGCTATCCGAGCGTCGTGCCAACGCCGTCCGTGATGTGCTGGTCAACCAGTATGGTCTGGCCGCTGAGCGCGTCAACGCGGTAGGTTATGGCGAAACCCGCCCGGTTGCCGACAACTCGACCTCGGAAGGACGGGCAATCAACCGTCGAGTCGAGGCTGAAGTCGAGGCGCAGCCTTAACTACGATCACGCGGCCTCACGGGGGCGCACTTGTACTATCCAGAGGGTGCGACTTAACTCCTGTGTTACTGGCAGCACGCCAGTAACACAGGAGATTTGCCATGAGAACCAGACTCATCAGAGTTGCTTTTCCCCTTCTCTTGGCCAGTAGTGTTCTTTCTGGTTGCGTCACGACTTCCAGTACGGGAGACGCAGTACTCAACCAAGGGAACTGGCCCTTGTGCAGTGCGATTGGTGGTCTGGCCGGTGGTGGCCTGGGCGCAATCGAAAGTTCGGCTTGGGCGGCAGGTGGTGCCGTGGCCGGAGCGGTCATAGGCGGCATTATTTGCTATGCCCAGGACGGTGACGAAGACGGTGACGGCGTGTTCGATCGTCGCGACCGTTGTCCCGATACCCCGCCCAATACCTCGGTGCGCCACAATGGCTGCCCATACGCTGAGTATGCGAGTCCAGCGCAAGTGATGGAGCCTGATGAGCCTGCAGTGCCGGTGCGTGTCGAGTTGGACGTCAAGTTCGACTTCGACAAGTCGGTAGTCAAGGAAGGCAGTCACGCCGATATCAAAAGTCTCGCGGACTTCATGAAGCAGTATCCGCAGACCACCACGGTTGTCGAGGGCCACACCGATGCCATTGGCTCCGATGCCTATAACCAGGGCTTGTCCGAACGGCGTGCCAATGCCGTGCGCGACGTGCTGGTCGAGCAGCATGGTATCGAAACCAGCCGGGTATCGGCTGTAGGTTACGGCGAATCACGCCCGGTTGCCGATAACGACACCGAGTCTGGACGCGCGATCAACCGAAGGGTTGAAGCCGCGGTCGAAGCGCTGCCCTAGCCGACGTCACCTGATGCGGGCCGGTCGTTGATCGGCCATGTATCTGGCAGGGGCGGGCGGCCACTGCAGTTTTTGCTAGCCTGGCGCAAAGCAGTTAAGGTGCGGCAGAACAAAAAACTGTCAGGGGCGGACATGAAAATCTTGTTGGGGGTGGGGAAAGTGCTGACCGCGTTGTTTTGGGGCGTGGTCTTGGCCAATCTGATCGATCCGTTCGCGCAACCTTTCGCCCTGCTGCTGAATTTGGCGGGTGCTTTGCTTGTGCTGATTCATGGGCTGGAGTTGTGGCTATTCAATGAGCGCGTGAGCGGGGGTACTCGGCCGGGTTTTGAGCGCGTGCAGGTTTTACTGTTCGGCATTTTTCACTTGCAGGCTTTGTCGTTGGCGCCGGTGCAACCGGTGAGCGCGGCACCTGTGCAGGTGGAGGTCGAGCATGCGTAGCCTGTTGCTGCTGGCCGCACTCTGTAGCCCGATGACGCTGGCGCAGAGTCTGATCGACGTGCAGTCGCATACCTTGCTGCGCTTGCCGGCGACAACCAGCGTGTTGCGGGTGGAGCGCCTGCACGTCGCGGATCATGGCACCTTGCTGATTCCGTCCGGGCTGACTGAAATGCATATTGCCGAGCTGCGCCTGGGGCGTGACGCGCGGATTGCCATTGCACCTGGCGAGCAGGCCTTTCGTCTGGATGTGGTCAACGGTGAGATCGCTGCTGGTGCGCAGATCAGCGGGCGTGGTGCTCCAGGCTCTTTTCTGCAACCCGCAATGCCGGGTCGTACGCTGAGTATTCGCCTGGTGAGTGTGCTGACCGAGGCCCTTCTGGTCGATGCCCGCGGTGGCATGGGGGCGCCAGGTTACGCCGGCCTGGATGGCGCGGATGGCAAGCCGGGTGGCTGCACTTGGGGCCAGGCCAGTCGCGGTCATGATGGGCTGCGCGGTGGCGATGGCCAGGCCGGAGCCAGAGGCGGCCTGGTGCGCCTGGAAGTGCCGGTGGACTTTCCTCTGGAGCGGTTGCAGGTGCTCCTCGATGGCGGTGCTGGTGGTGCAGCCGGTAGCGGTGGTGGCGCGGGTGTCGGTGGTGCGAGCAAGGGCTGCTGGCTGTATAGCACGGCACATGCTCGCGATGGGCGCCCCGGTCAGGCCGGTCAATCGGGCGCTGCCGGGGCGGCAGGCAATCTGGATGTGGTGCGCTTTTAAGTCGGCGGCTTCAAGGCCAGGAGCGCCAGGCGCTCCGGCTCACGTTCAAAAGCCTGGGCGGGCGGCAGCGATGCCGATCAGGACCAGGCCGAGAATCAGGTTGATACCCACCAGGCGGCGAATTCGCCCGAGCACGGCGCCGCCGCTCGGCCAGTCTGCGGCGGCCACTGCGCGACGCAGTTCAGGCAGTTGCAGCGCCTGGACGCGGAGAAACAGCGCGAGCATGGCGATATACAGGCCAATCATGATGTGGACGTAGCGCGGCGCGGTCTCGAAACCGGAAAAGCGCAGGTGGAGCATGCCCACGCCGGTAATCGGCAGCACGATCACGGCCGCCCAGACCCAGTAGAAGAAGCGCTGAAATACCTCGAGCCACAGTTTCAGGCGAGCGGGCGCCTCGAGTGCGCTGACCGCGGCGGGGCGCAGGATCATCCAGGCGAAGAACATGCCACCGACCCAAACGAGTGCGGCGAGCAGATGCAGGGCGTAGGTCACTGCGTAAGGTGTCATGTAAAACTCCAGTCCGGGTTCTGCGCATTATCGATTAGCGCGCTATGATAGCGGCCGTTGCCAGATACTGAAAATTTATCCAGCCTTTTCGCGCCCAGACCCCACGTCCCGATCCCATGCTCAGTACCGAACTCAAGTCCCAGATCCAGGGCGCCTACACGCGTTTTCTCGAAGCTAAATCGCTGAAGCCGCGCTATGGCCAACGGCTGATGATCGCCGACATCGCCAAGGTGCTGGGGGCGATCAAGGTCGACGGGGAAGGTCGGCGTGACGGTGAACCGGCGGTGGTGGCGGTCGAGGCCGGTACTGGCACCGGCAAGACGGTAGCCTACTGCCTGGCGGCGATTCCCGTGGCCAAGGCCGCCGGCAAGCGTCTGGTGATCGCCACCGCGACCGTGGCCCTGCAGGAGCAGATCGTACACAAGGATCTGCCCGACCTGATGCGCAACAGCGGCCTGAGTTTCAGCTTCGCCCTGGCCAAGGGCCGTGGCCGCTACCTGTGCCTGTCCAAACTCGACATGCTGTTGCAGGAGGGCCATGCGCAAAGCGCCACGGCTCAGTTGTTCGAGGAAGAAGGCTTCAGGATCGACGTCGACGAGCAGAGTCAGAAACTGTTCGTCGCCATGATGGAAAAGCTCGCCGGCAACAAATGGGACGGTGACCGCGACAGCTGGCCCGAGGAGCTGGAGGACACGCGCTGGTCGCAGCTGACCACCGATCACAGCCAGTGCACCAGTCGGCATTGCCCGAACTTCCAGCAGTGCGCCTTCTACAAGGCCCGTGAAGGCATGAGCAAGGTCGATGTGATCGTCACCAACCATGACATGGTGTTGGCCGATCTGGCGCTGGGCGGCGGTGCCGTGCTGCCCGACCCGCGGGAAACCCTCTATGTGTTCGACGAAGGTCATCACCTGCCGGACAAGGCAATCGGTCACTTCGCCCATTTCACCCGCTTGCGCTCGACCGCCGATTGGCTGGAACAGACCGCGAAGAACCTCAGCAAGCTGCTGGCCCAGCATCCGTTGCCGGGTGACCTGGGGCGCCTGATCGAGCAGGTGCCCGAGCTGGCGCGGGAGATCAAGACCCAGCAACAGTTCATGTTCAGCGCCTGCGAGCAGGTGGCCGAATTCAAACCCGGCGAAGACATGCAGGGTCGCGAACGACCGCGTCATCGTTTCGTCGGCGGCCAGGTGCCGGAGCACCTGCGCGAGCTGGGCAGCGAGTTGAAGAAGGGCTTTTCCAAACTGTCCGACCTGTTCACCGGGGTGACCGAAAAACTCAAGGAAGCCATGGATGGCGAGGCCACCATCGGTATCGCCAGTCATCAGGCCGAGGAGTGGTACCCGCTGTTCGGCAGCCTGCTGGCGCGAGCCCATGGCAGTTGGGAGCTGTGGCTGGCCTTCACCGCCGAAGACCCCGAAGACAGCCCTCCGATGGCACGCTGGCTGACCCTGGCCGACAGCGGCGCGTTGTTCGACATCGAAGTCAACGCCAGTCCGATCCTCGCCGCCGAAACCCTGCGGCGCAACCTGTGGAATGTAGCTTATGGCGCCCTGGTGACCTCGGCTACCCTGACCGCGCTGGGTACCTTCGACCGCTATCGGATGCGTGCCGGCCTGCCCAAGGTGGCGGTGACCTCCGTGGTGCCGAGCCCTTTTCATCATGCCGATGCCGGTGTCTTGCGGGTGCCGAACCTGAATGCCGATCCGCGCGATGCGGTGGCGCATACCGCGGCGATCATCCGCGATCTGCCCGCGCTGGTGGCAGGCTCGCGCGGCACCCTGGTGTTGTTCTCTTCGCGCAAGCAGATGCAGGACGTGTTCGAGGGCCTGGAACGCGATTGGCGCAAGCGGGTGTTCATCCAGGGCAACCTGTCCAAGCAGGAAACCCTCAACAAACACAAGGCGCGGGTCGACAGCGGGGAGGACAGCGTGTTGTTCGGCCTGGCCAGTTTTGCCGAAGGCGTCGACCTGCCTGGTGCCTATTGCGAGCACGTGGTGATCGCCAAGATCCCCTTCGCCGTGCCGGATGATCCGGTGGAGGCGGCATTGGCCGAGTGGATCGAGGCGCGCGGCGGCAACCCGTTCATGGAAATCGCCGTACCCGACGCTTCGCTGCGCCTGGTCCAGGCCTGCGGACGTTTACTGCGTACCGAAGAGGACCGCGGCACCATCACCTTGCTCGACCGGCGGGTGGTGACCCAGCGTTATGGCAAGGCAATTCTCAATGCCTTGCCACCCTTTCGCCGGGAAATCAGCTAGCCGGTTGTGCGGGTTCCCACGTGCACGCCGGGCTGGAACAATGCGCGGCAGATTGCAGATTCCCCAGACCAAGGAGCCGCCTGTGCAGATTCAGGGCTATTTCGACCTCAAGTTCGAGGCGCTCAAGGACGCCTTTGCCGCCTTGTTCGACGACCCGCAGGAGCGGGGTGCCGCGCTCTGCGTGCAGATCGCCGGCGAGACGGTGCTGGATATCTGGGCCGGGGTGGCCGACAAGGACGGTCAGCAGGCTTGGCACAGCGACACCATCCTCAACCTGTTTTCCTGCACCAAGCCCTTTACCGCCGTGACTGCATTGCAACTGGTCGGCGAGGGCAAGCTCGAGCTGGACGCGCCCGTGGCCCGCTATTGGCCGGAGTTCGCCGCCGCCGGCAAGGAAAAAATCACCCTGCGTCATTTGCTCTGCCATCAGGCCGGGCTGCCAGCATTGCACCAGACGCTGCCGGCCGAGGCCTTGTACGACTGGCAGACGATGACCCACGCACTGGCGGCCGAAGCCCCTTGGTGGCGACTCGGCGAGGGACATGGTTATGCGCCCATCACCTACGGCTGGCTGGTTGGTGAACTGTTGCGGCGTAGCGAGGGCCGCGGGCCGGGTGAGTCGATAGTCGCGCGCACCGCCAAACCTCTGGGCCTGGACTTTCATGTCGGCCTGGCCGATGAAGAATTCGACCGGGTGGCGCATATCTCCCGCGGCAAGGGCAATCTGGGTGACGCCGCCGCCCAGCGCCTGCTCAAGGTGATGATGAGCGACTCGGCAGCCATGAGCACGCGCGCCTTCACCAACCCGCCGTCGATCATGACCAGCACCAACAAGCCGGAGTGGCGGCGCATGCAGCAGCCGGCGGCCAACGGTCACGGCAACGCGCGCAGCCTGGCCGGCTTCTACAGCGGCCTGCTCGACGGCCGCCTGCTGGAGAGCGAGCTGCTCGACGAGCTGACCCGCGAGCACAGCGTCGGCGACGACAAGACCCTGCTTACCCGCACACGCTTCGGCCTGGGCTGCATGCTCGACCAGCCGCAGGTGGCCAACGCGACCTACGGCCTCGGCGCCAAGGCCTTCGGCCATCCGGGTGCGGGCGGTTCCAGCGGTTTTGCCGATCCGGAACGCGATGTGGCGTTTGGCTTCGTGGTCAACAATCTGGGACCGTTCGTCTTGATGGACCCTCGTGCGCAGAAACTTGCGCGTGTTTTGGCAGATTGTTTGTAGGAAGCTCGGCTAAACTCCCAGCATATTAGGGTTGTTTTAATTGTTCATACCGGCCATTACCGGTTTCTTTTGACTGTCTTCGTATGTGGATAACCAATGTTCGCCAATAAATCCCTCGCCTTCGTCCTGTGTCTGCTCCTTGCCGGTTGCGCCGGCACCGAGAAGAGCAAGAAGCCACTCGCGGTTGCCATGCCGAGTCCGAAAGTCACCAAGGCCTGGCTCGACGATTACGAACCGCGCGTGCGTGAGGCGATCAAGGACAGCCATTTCGAACTGGAGCGACGCGAGAATCTGCTGGTGGTAACGGCGCCGGTGCAGGGTACCTTCAATCCGGACCGTCCATTCATGCTGCTGCCGGTGACCCTAGGGCCGATCAGTCGGGTTGCCAAATTGCTGGAAAGCGACAATGACATCGGCGTGCTGGTGATCGGTCATGCCGACAGCAGTGGCGCCGCTGCGGCCAACCGCGAACTGAGCCATGAGCGCGCGCGGGCCTTTACCGCGATCTTCCGGTTGAGCGGGTTGAAGCAGAACCGCCTGATGGTCAAAGGTATGGGCTCGGACATGCCGCGTGCGGCCAATGACAGCGTCGAGGGTCGTGCGCTCAATCGGCGGGTGGAAATCCTGCTGACTTCAAAAGACACCATGCAGGCGCTGGTCGCCAAGTACAGCCAGCCGGCTCCGGCCGCGGCGCTGGTCGCCGTTGGCGGCAAGCCGCAAGACAGTGCCGATGCGGTGCCGGGCAAGTAGATCCTTGCCCTGGATCAAGTCAAGTCAGGCGTGTCCGGGTAAGCTAGGCAGCCTCCGTTCCCGAGGGCTTTTTCATGACCCAGACCCTGGCCGATATGCGCCGCGACTATACCCGTGATGGCTTGAGCGAGGCGCAGGCGCCGGCCGAGCCATTCAGCTTGTTCAAGCAATGGTTCGCCGATGCGGTGAAAACCGAACAACCTCCGGTCGAGCCCAATACCATGACCCTGGCCACCGTAGATGCTGAGGGTCGCCCGCATTGCCGGGTGCTGCTGCTCAAGGGCTTGGACGAGCGCGGTTTCACCTTCTTCAGCAACTACGACAGCGCCAAAGGCGAGCAATTGGCTGCCAGACCCTATGCGGCCATGACCTTCTTCTGGCCGAGCCTGGAGCGTCAGGTGCGCATCGAAGGGCGGGTCGAGCGCGTCACTGCGGCCGAGTCCGATGCCTATTTCCAGGTGCGTCCGCTGGGCAGTCGCCTGGGCGCCTGGGCTTCGCCGCAGAGCCGGGTGATCAAGGACCGCGCCGAGCTGGAAAGCCTGCTGGCGCAAGTCGAGAAACGCTTTCTCGATCAGGCACCACACTGTCCGCCACATTGGGGCGGTTATCGTCTGCTGGCCGAGCGTGTCGAGTTCTGGCAGGGCCGTAGCAGTCGCCTGCATGATCGCCTCGACTATCGCCTGCACCGCGATGGCTGGAGTCGTGAGCGGCTGGCGCCCTGATTATTGAGAGGCGCTCGATAGTTTCACAGCCGCTGAGGTGGATGTGATCGGTTGATATGGGGCGCCTGCGGGCGCCTCGCTGTTTTTGAGCGGTGCAGGCAGGTTGCGCTGCAGCGCCGCATGTCTGTCGGTGCAGGCTCTCTTTCCCTCAGGGCGCTCGGTAATGGGCAGCCGCGCGTTCCAGCCAGGCGTGCAGTTCGCGGCGTTTAACCTTGCTGGCCTGGGCTTCGGCCAGGCGCTGGAGCATATAGTCCTTCTTCGCGGCGTCCTTGCCGGCCATCGACAAGGCCAGGTCGCGGTCGGCCCAGCGCTTGATGCGCACGAACAGCCACCAGTGGAAATAGAGCCCGGCGCAGGTCAGGCTGGCGATGATGAAATAATCCATGGGTGTTTCCTCCTGCGTCGAAGCCTAACCGATAGCCTAAGCTGACTAAAGCAGACAGGTTGTCGCGCGCGGTTTTTCCGAGGGCAGGATGACAGTTGCGTACTTTGCCGGTCTAATGAGCCCTATATTGCAAACGGAGGCGGTTCTCATGCGTAAGCCAGTTGCGTTGGTTACAGTTTTTACGGCATTGGCTCTGACCCTGGGTGGTTGTGCGTCCAGCCTCACGGGTGACAGCTATTCGCGCGATGAAGCCCGCGCGGTACAAACGGTGCGCATGGGGACTATCGAATCGCTGCGGCCGGTGAAGATCGAGGGCACCAAGACGCCGATCGGCGCCGGTGCCGGTGCGGTGGTGGGGGGCGTGGCCGGTAGCGGTGTCGGTGGCGGCCGCGGCAGTGCTGTCGCGGCGGTCATCGGCGCGGTGGCCGGTGGCCTGATCGGCGCCGCGACCGAAGAGGGCTTCACCCGCACCCAGGGCGTGGAAATCACCGTGCGAGAAGACGACGGCACCATGCGCGCCTATGTACAGGCCGTCGAAGAGAATCAGGTCTTCCGGGTTGGTCAGCGTGTACGGATCATGACCGTCAACGGCACCAGCCGCGTCGCCCCGTAATCCATGCTCAAGCCGGATCGGCGTCAGCTGATCCGGCTTTTTCGTGTGCGTCATTCAAGGGTTTTTACCCTGTTGCCTGGCGACCGCTAGAGTCAGACAATCTCGCGGGTTGCGATTTTAGTAATACTTCTATTCGTAACACTGCATCGATAGAAATGGATAATCATGAAATAATCCTGCGCCGACAAAGGCTTAGCAGGTTCTAGTCGGAGTAGGCGAGCGCCGGTTGAGTCATCTTCCAGGCAATGCTCGTTGGCCTTTCAGGTCATGCAGCAGGCGTAGACCTGTCAATACAATAAGGCGCGCCAGCCATTATGAGGGTGAATCCGCGTCATGCGGCTGGCGTAGCAGTTTGGACGCTAAGCGTCGGTCATGACCTGGCCGGCGGACATGCAAAAAAGGGGTTCTGTGTATGGCGCTTGCGCTAATTGTCGCCTTGCCATTCTTGGGGATGATCCTGCCACTGCTGGCGGATCGATGGGGGCGCTCCGCCTGCTCGGTGGCGGCGGGACTGGCACCGATGCTGGCCTTGATCCTGTTGTTGGCGCAACAATCGTCGGTGTTTGCCGGTGAGCTGGTCAGGGTCAAGCTGAGCTGGTTGCCATCGCTGGGGCTGAACCTGAGCTTGCGCCTGGATGGCCTGGGTTTTCTGTTTGCCTTGCTGATTATCGGCATTGGCCTGCTGGTGATTCTCTACGCCCGTTACTACCTGGCGAAACAGGAGCCGATGGGGCGTTTCTTCGCGTTCCTGCTGCTGTTCATGGGTTCCATGCTCGGCGTGGTGCTGTCGGAAAACCTGCTGCTGATGCTGATGTTCTGGGAGCTGACCAGTCTCTCGTCGTTCCTCCTGATCGGCTTCTGGAGTGGTCGCTCGGATGCCCGCACCGGCGCACGCATGGCCCTGGCTATCACCGGTGGCGGCGGCTTGGCGCTGTTCGCGGGGATCCTGCTGATCGGCCATATCGCCGGCAGCTTCGAGCTGTCGCAGGTGCTCGCGGCCGGTTATGCGATTCGTGCCCATGAGCTGTATCCCCTGGCCCTGGTGCTGGTACTGCTCGGGGTGTTCACCAAGTCGGCGCAGTTTCCCTTCCACTTCTGGTTACCCCATGCGATGGCGGCGCCGACCCCGGTTTCGGCTTATCTGCACTCGGCGACCATGGTCAAGGCCGGGGTGTTTCTGCTGGCGCGGCTGTACCCGGCGCTGGCCGGTTCCGAGTGGTGGTTCTACCTGGTCAGTATCACCGGTCTGGTGACCCTGCTGGTTGGCGCCTGCATGGCCCTGTTTCAGCATGACCTCAAGGGTCTGCTGGCTTACTCGACCATCAGCCACCTGGGCCTGATCACCCTGCTGTTCGGCCTGGATACCCGTCTGGCGACGGTCGCGGCGGTGTTCCATATCATCAACCACGCGACCTTCAAGGCTTCGCTGTTCATGGCCGCAGGGATCATCGATCACGAGACCGGCAGCCGCGATATGCGCCGAATCAACGGCATGTGGAAGTACATGCCGCATACGGCGATGCTGGCGATGGTGGCGGCCTCGGCGATGGCCGGGGTGCCCTTGCTCAATGGCTTCCTGAGCAAGGAGATGTTCTTCAGCGAGACCCTCAACCAGCACCTGCTCGGCAGCTTCAACTGGGTGATTCCGGCGGTGGCGACCCTGGCCGGGGTGTTCTCGGTGGCCTATTCGCTGCGCTTTATCCACGACGTGTTCTTCAACGGCGAGCCGATCAACCTGCCGAAGTTCCCGCCCCACGAGCCGCCGCGTTACATGAAGGTGCCGGTGGAGATCCTGGTGTTCCTCTGCCTGCTGGTCGGCATAGTGCCGGCTTACACGGTGGCACCGCTGCTCGCCGTGGCGGCGACGTCGACCCTGGGGGGAGGCTTGCCCGAGTACAGCCTGGCGATCTGGCATGGATTCAATCTGCCGTTGCTGATGAGCTTCATCGCCCTGTTCGGCGGGGTGCTCGTCTACTTCTTCCGCCAGCCGCTGTTCCGCTGGTATGCCGGATTGCCGAGCATGGATGCCCGCTTGCTGTTCGAACAGGGCATGTTGCTCCTGGTGCGGGTCTGCGTGGCGATCACCAAGCGCCTGGAAAACGGTTCGTTGCAACATTACCTGGCGTTGCTGTTGGGCGCTGCGCTGGTGGTGGTGACTTTCGGTCTCAGCCCCTTGCCGCAAGTGACCGGCACGCTGGCGCTGACCCCGATCGACGGCATCACCGCGCTAGGTCTGGGCATTCTGGCCCTGGCCGCGCTGACCACGGTGGTGTTCCATCGCCAGCGCCTGGTGTCGCTGCTGATGCTCAGCGTGGTTGGCCTGATGGTGGCGCTGGCCTTTGCCCGTTACTCGGCACCGGATCTGGCCCTGACCCAGCTGTCGGTGGAGGTAGTGACGATCGTCCTGTTGATGCTGGCGCTTTACTTCCTGCCGGCGCAGACGCGCAGCGAGTCGAGCAGCATCCGTGGTCTGCGCGATTTCATTCTGGCGGTGGGCAGCGGCGTGATGGTGGCGATCCTGGTGTTTGCCGTAATGACCCGGCCCTATGACAGCATTTCCAGTTTCTTCCTGGAGAACAGCGTGTCCGGCGGTGGCGGCAGCAACGTGGTCAACGTCATTCTGGTGGACTTCCGCGGCTTCGATACCCTGGGCGAAATCAGCGTGCTGGCGATTGCCGGCGTTGGCATCTACGCCATGCTCGATGGCCTGCGGCTGTTCCAGCCGCGCGTCGATGCGCAAGGCCGTAGCTGGGCACATGATCGGCATCCGCTGATCCTCGCCACCCTGTCGCGGGTGTTGTTGCCGATGGCCCTGTTGATTTCAGTGTTCATCTTCCTGCGCGGCCACAACCTGCCAGGCGGCGGTTTCATCGCCGGCCTGGTCACTGCCGTGGCGCTGATCCTGCAATACGTCGCCAGCGGCGTGCAGTGGACCCAGTCGCGGTTGCCGCTCAACTATCACCGCATTGCCGGCGCCGGGGTGCTGATCGCCGGCCTTACCGGGCTCGGCAGTTGGCTGTTCGATCGGCCGTTCCTGACCTCGACATTCGGTCATTTCGAGATCCCGCTGATCGGCGAGATCGAACTGGCCAGTGCCATGCTGTTTGACCTGGGGGTGTACCTGACCGTAGTCGGTGCGACCCTGCTGATTCTCGCCAACCTGGGCAAGCTTACCCAGGAAAAGACCGGACTAGAGGTACTTTGAGATGGAAGCTTTGTTTGCCGCAGCCCTCGGCATCCTTACCGCCAGCGGTGTTTACCTGCTGCTGCGGGCGCGCACCTTTCCGGTGGTGATGGGCCTGACGCTGATTTCCTATGCCGTCAACCTGTTCCTGTTCGCCATGGGCCGCCTGCAAACCGGCGCGACCACCGTGATCGGCGCCAGCGCCGAGTATGCCGATCCGCTGCCGCAGGCACTGGTGCTGACCGCCATCGTGATTGGCTTTGCCATGACCGCCTTCGTGGTGGTGCTGGCGTTGCGCAGTGTCGGTGAAATGAAAACCGACCACGTCGATGGCCGGGAGTCCGCACGATGAATCACGGCTTGATCCTGCCGATAGTGCTGCCGATGTTCATCGGCTGCCTGCTGCTGTTCGGTGCCCGGCTGAGCATGCCGGTCAAACGCAGCCTGTCGCTGAGCTCCACCGCCGTGCTCGTGCTGCTGAGCTTCTGGCTGATGTGGCAGGCCGACCAGGGTGTGCTGCAGGTCTATGCCCTGGGCAATTGGCAGCCGCCGTTCGGCATCATCCTGCTGCTCGATCGGCTCAGTGCGCTGCTGCTGGTGGCCACCGCGGTGCTGGCATTTTTCGCCCTGCTCTATGCGACACGCGGCGATGACGAGCGCGGGCGCAACTTCCATGCGCTGTTCCAGTTCCAGTTGATGGGCCTCAATGGCGCCTTTCTCACCGGCGACCTGTTCAACCTGTTCGTGTTTTTCGAGATCCTGCTGATCGCCTCCTATTCGTTGCTGCTGCATGGCGGCGGCCCGGACCGGGTGCGCGCCGGCTTGCACTACGTGATCCTCAATCTGGTCGGTTCGGCCTTGTTCCTGCTGGCGGTCGGTGTGCTCTACGGCATCACCGGCACCCTGAACATGGCCGACATGGCCGTACGGGTCGCCGCGGCCAATGCCGATCAGGCGCCATTGCTGGGCGCCGCCGGCTTGCTGCTGCTGGTGGTGTTCGGCCTGAAGGCGGCGTTCCTGCCGCTGTATTTCTGGCTGCCCAGGGCCTACGCCTCGGCCACGGCACCGGTGGCGGCGCTGTTCGCGATCATGACCAAGGTCGGTCTGTACTCGATCCTGCGCGTGTACACGCTGATCTTCGGCGACGATGCCGGCATGCTGGCCAACATGGCCCAGGAATGGCTCTGGCCGCTGGCGCTGCTGACCATCGGCCTGGGCGTCATCGGCGCGCTGGCGGCGAACAGCCTGCACGGCTTGCTCGCCTACCTGGTGGTGGTCTCGGTCGGCACCTTGCTCGCGGGGCTTGCCCTGGGCACGCCGCAAGCCCTGGCTGCGGTGCTGTACTACCTGCTGCACAGCACCTGGATTGCCGGTGGCCTGTTCCTCCTGGCTGATTTGATCGCGCGCCAGCGCGGGGAGAAGGCCACCCAGCTGATCCAGGGGCCGGCATTGCAGAACCCGCATCTGCTGGGGATCCTGTTCTTTGTCGGGGCAATCAGTGTGGCCGGCTTGCCGCCGCTATCCGGCTTCATCGGCAAGCTGCTGTTGTTGCGTGCGGTCGAACCAGGCCTGCAGGCCCTGTTTCTCTGGCCGGTGGTGCTGGGCGGTGGCCTGGCCACCTTGATCGCCCTCAGTCGCGCCGGCAGCACCCTGTTCTGGCGGGTCGGTCTGAGCCAGCTGGACAGTGCCGAACTGGATCGCGGCCGCTTGCTGGCCTGCATCGGCCTGCTGCTGCTCAGCCCGCTGCTGGTCGGTCTGGCCGCGCCCCTGCTGACCTATGTCGAGGCAACGGCCAGCCAGTTGCTTGACCTGCAGTTGTATCGCCAGATCCTACTCCCGGGAGGTGCATCATGACGGCCCGTCGCTGGCTGCCCCATCCGCTGCTGAGCCTGACCTTGCTGCTGGTCTGGTTGCTGCTGGTGAACGACATCAGCGTTGGCCACTGGTTGCTTGGCGCTCTGCTCGGCTGGCTGATTCCGCTATTGACCCAGGTGTTCTGGATCAACCCGCCGCGGATCCGCAAACCGCTGAAGCTGTGCCTGTTCTTCCTGCGGGTACTGGGCGATATCGTCATCGCCAATCTGCAGGTGGCCAAGTTGATTCTCGGTCCCAGCGCCAGGTTGCGTCCGGCCTTCGTCGAAATCCCCATGCTGCTGGAGGACGAACTGGCCCTGACCATGCTCGCCAGCATCATTTCCCTGACCCCGGGGACGGTATCCGCCGACTTGAGCGACGACCGCAAGATCCTCTTGGTGCACAGTCTGGATGTGGACGACGAGGCCGCGCTGGTCGAGCAGATCAAGCACCGCTACGAAGCACCGCTGCTGGAGGTATTCGCATGCTCGCCTACGTGATTCCCTTGTGTCTGGCGATCATGGGCCTGGCCCTGGTGCTGACCCTGGCGCGCCTGATCAAGGGGCCCGACATGCCGGACCGGATCCTGGCCCTGGACACCCTGTACATCAACGCCATTGCCTTGCTGGTGCTGTTCGGTATCTGGCTGGGCTCGGATCTGTATTTCGAGGCGGCGCTGCTGATCGCCGTGATGGGCTTTATCGGCACCGTGGCGGTGGCTAAATACCTGCTGCGCGGCGACATCATCGAGTAAGGAATGGTCATGCATAGCTGGATCGAAGCGTTGGTCGCCCTGTTTCTGCTGCTTGGCAGCCTGTTTGCCCTGGTCGGTGCCATTGGCCTGTACCGCCTGCCGGACTTCTTCATGCGCCTGCATGGGCCGACCAAGTCGACCACCCTGGGCGTGGGCGGCATGGTCATCGCCTCGCTGATCTACTTCGGCAGCCGGGGCGATGGCATCAGCCTGCACGAGCTGCTGATCACCCTGTTCCTGTTCATCACCGCGCCGGTCAGCGCCCACATGCTGGCCAAGGCCGCCTTGCAGCAGAAACTGCGCCTGAGCGACAAGACCCGCGGCAGGCCCTGGGAGCAGTAGAAGGGCGGCTCGAGCGGCGTTCCGTTCAGAACGCCGCGACAGCCAGCCAGCTTGTGTGCCGCACCGATCAACCCATGGTGCACTGCCTGCGGCGAGTGACACCCTACGGATCGCGCATGCTCCAAACCATCGCCAGGCGCACAATTCGCGTGCCTGACTGTACCTGTCCGCGTTGCACCGGCCTGGCTACACTCCAGCTTTTGCGTGGAGCGGCATATGAGCGGTCAGGGCAGGGCGCTGGCAGTGATCTGCCTGATCGTGGCCATGGCGCTGTGGGGTAGTTCCTTTATCGCCCTGAAATGGGCCTTCGCCGAGTTGCCGGCGATGTGGGTGATCTTCGCCCGCATGGCCTTGGGCAGCCTGGTGTTCCTGCTCGCCTGGCGCTGGCGCGGACGCCTTCGCTACCGCCGCGGCGACTGGAAGTACCTGCTCGGTCTGGCTGCCTGCGAGCCCTGCCTGTACTTCATCTTCGAGGCCCTGGCGCTGCAGAACACCAGCGCCTCGCAGGCCGGGATGATCACCGCGCTGCTGCCGTTGCTGGTGGCCATGGGCGCCTTCGTCTTCCTGCGTGAGCGGATCAGCCGGACCACCCTGGCCGGCTTTCTGCTGGCGCTAGTGGGGGCGGTCTGGCTGAGCCTGGCCGGCCATGCCGACCAGCACGCGCCCAACCCCCTGCTCGGCAACTTATTCGAACTGCTCGCCATGCTCTGCGCCATGGGCTACACCCTGCTGCTCAAGCACCTGTCCACGCGCTATTCGGCCTTTATCCTCACGGCGATGCAGGCGTTTATCGGCAGCGTATTCTTCCTGCCGCTGGCGTTGCTCAGCGCGCCCATGCCTGCCAGCCTCTCGCTGCAGGGGCTGGCGGCCGTGGCCTATCTGGGTGTAGTGGTCACGGTCGGCGCCTATGGCCTGTACAACTATGGCGTCAGCCAGTTGCCGGCCAGCCAGGCGTCGGGCTTCACCAACCTGATTCCGCTGTTCACCCTGGTATTCGCCATGCTGCTGCTCGGCGAACGGCTGAACGCCATGCAACTGCTCGCGGCGGCGCTGGTGTTCGGCGGGGTGGCCTTGAGCCAATGGCGCACTGCGCCAGCCGTACCGCCAGCCGTACCGGCTGGCGTACTGGATTGAGGAGGCAGTGATGAGCGATTCAAGAGCCTGGGCGCGCGAGGCGATCCGCATCATCGAGGCGGATTTCCAGCGCAGTGCCGATACCCACCTGATCCCCCTGGCGCTGCCCGGTTTGCCAGGCATCGAGCTGTACTTCAAGGACGAGTCCAGCCACCCGACGGGCAGCCTCAAGCATCGCCTGGCCCGCTCGCTGTTTCTCTATGCCCTGTGCAACAGCCGGCTCAAGCCCGGCGCGCCGGTGGTCGAGGCGTCCAGCGGCTCCACGGCGATCTCCGAAGCCTATTTTGCCGGTCTGCTGGGCCTGCCCTTTATCGCCGTGATGCCCGCCAGCACCTCGCAGGAAAAGATCGCGCAGATCGCCTTCTATGGTGGAAAGAGCCACCTGGTCGACGACCCGACGCAGATCTACGCCGAATCCGAACGGCTGGCCAGGGAGAGCGGCGGGCATTTCATGGATCAGTTCACCTACGCCGAGCGCGCCACCGACTGGCGCGCCAACAACAACATCGCCGAAGCGATCTTTCAGCAGCTGCGCAGCGAGCGTTATCCCGAGCCGACCTGGCTGGTCTCCAGCGCCGGCACCGGCGGCACCCTGGCCACGCTGGGCCGTTATGTGCGCTACCGTCGGCATGCCACCCGGGTGCTGTGCGCCGATGCCGAGCGCTCGGTGTTCTTCGACTACTACCGCAGCGGTGATGCCAGCCTGACCCTGGACTGCGGCTCGCGCATCGAAGGCATTGGCCGGCCGCGGGTCGAGGCATCCTTCCTGCCGACGGTGATCGACGCCATGTGCAAGGTGCCGGATGCCCTGTCCCTGGCCGCCATGCATTACCTGGCCGGGCGTCTGGGACGGCGGGTCGGTGGCTCCAGCGGCACCAACCTGATCGGTGCGCTGCTGCTGGCGCGGCGCATGGTCGCGGCCGGCCAGTCCGGCTCAGTGGTGGCGATCCTCTGCGATGGCGGCGAGCGCTATGCCACCACCTATTACGACCAGAGTTGGCTGCACAGCCAGGGCTTCGCGCTGGCGCCGCTGATCGAGGCGGTGGCGGCGTGCGCCGAACGCGGCGAGCCATTGCCGGGTGATGTGCCAACGGCAGGCCTCTAGCCGGGCTACGGGCTCACTGACGCAGGGAGGATAGATGAGCGACTTCGAAATACGCCGGGCGCAGGCGGAGGACATCGTTGAGATGTGCACGCTGATTTTCGAGCACGGGCCCAACCCCTGGAACCACCTGCCCGAGGACGAAGTGATCGCCCATCTGCAGGGCATCGCCGCTGGTGCGGTGCAGGCGGTTCTGGCCGAGCGCGCGGGCGAATTGCTGGGTTTCGTCAGTTATCGGCTTTCCAGGCACTTCGAGCGCTATCAGCCCGAAGTGCGTCGCGGCCAGCTGCACGCCTATATCTGCGAGGCGGTAACCCACCGGGCGCTGGTCGGGCAGGGGCTGGGTTCGCGCCTGCTCAGCCAGGCAGTCGGGCAATTGGCCGAGCAGGGCATCGTCGATATCTATATCGACCGCCATGAGCAGAACGCCGCCTCGGCGGGGATGATGCGCAAGGCCGGTTTCGTCGAGATCGAGAGCTACACCGACCCGCAGCGGCGCCCCTATGGCTCGGGGCGCACCACGGTCTGTCGCTTGCAGGTGCAGCCGTAAGCGACAGAATTGCGCCGCCATATGGCTGTTGCTGGTGCGCACGACGCACCCTACGGGGTCAGGCCTCGGCAAGTCCCAGCATATCCCGCGCCAGCGCCTCGGCCACGCGAATGCCGTCGACCCCGGCGGAGAGGATGCCGCCGGCATAGCCCGCGCCTTCGCCGGCCGGATACAGGCCCTTGACGTTGAGGCTCTGCATATCCGCGCCGCGGGTGATGCGCAGCGGCGAGGAAGTGCGCGTCTCGATGCCGGTGAGTACCGCGTCAGCAAGTGCGAAGCCCTTGATCTGCTTGTCGAAGGCCGGCAGCGCTTCGCGGATCGCCTCGATGGCGAAGTCCGGCAGGGCCAGGGCCAGGTCGCCGAGTTTGACCCCCGGTTTGTAGGACGGCTCGACGCTGCCCAGAGCGGTCGACGGCCGGCCTGCGATAAAGTCGCCGACCAGTTGCCCCGGTGCCTCGTAGTTGCTGCCACCGAGCAGGTAGGCCTGGGATTCCAGGCGTTCCTGCAATTCCACTCCGGCCAGCGGGCCGCCCGGGTAGTCCTGCTCCGGGGTGATGCCGACGACGATGCCGGCGTTGGCGTTGCGCTCGTTGCGCGAATACTGGCTCATGCCGTTGGTCACCACGCGCCCGGCTTCCGAGGTAGCGGCGACCACGGTGCCGCCCGGGCACATGCAGAAGCTGTAGACCGAGCGGCCGTTGCTGGCGTGGTGCACCAGCTTGTAGTCGGCGGCGCCGAGCTTGGGGTGGCCGGCGTACTTGCCCAGGCGCGCACGGTCGATCAGCGACTGCGGATGTTCGATGCGGAAACCCACCGAAAACGGCTTGGCTTCCATGTACACGCCACGGCTATGCAGCATGCGGAAGGTGTCGCGCGAGCTGTGGCCGAGGGCGAGCAGCACATGGCGGCTGCGGATCTGTTCGCCGCTGTCGAGGACCACGCCGAGCAGTTGGCCATCCTCGATCAGCAGATCGCTGACCCGCTGCTGGAAGCGCACTTCGCCGCCCAGGGCCTTGATCTCCTCGCGCATGGTGGCGACCACGCCGGTCAGGCGGAAGGTGCCGATATGCGGTTTGCTGACGTAGAGGATTTCCTCCGGTGCGCCAGCCTTGACGAACTCCTGCAGCACCTTGCGCCCCAGGTGCTTGGGATCCTTGATCTGGCTGTACAGCTTGCCGTCGGAGAAGGTGCCGGCACCGCCCTCGCCGAACTGTACGTTGGATTCGGGGTTGAGCACGTTCTTGCGCCACAGGCCCCAGGTGTCCTTGGTGCGCTGGCGCACCTCGGTGCCGCGTTCCAGCACGATCGGCTTGAATCCGGCCTGGGCCAGAATCAGCGCGGCGAAGATCCCGCAGGGGCCGAAGCCGACCACCAGCGGGCGTTCGTCGAGGTTGGCCGGCGCCTGGCCGACCGGCTGGTAGCTGATGTTCGGGGCGGCGGTTACGTGGTGGTCGTCGGCGAATTTGGCCAACAGCGCCGCTTCATCGCGCACGCTGCAGTCGATGGTGTAGATGAACTGCAGCTCGCTGGATTTCTTGCGGGCGTCGTAGCTGCGCTTGAACAGGCTGAAGTCGAGCAAATCCTCAGGGCCGATCCCCAGGCGCTGGACTATGGCCGGGCGCAGGGCTTCTTCGGGGTGATCGAGCGGCAGCTTGAGTTCGGTGATACGCAGCATGAGGCAATCCAGGATCAGGGCCGGAGGCAACCCGGCAGCTTTGGGAAGGCAGCGATTATAGGCGCTATTGGGCCTGGAGGGGCACGCAGCACTGGCCTGGATCCATCAGCGGTTCTGCTGGTGGGCCGGGCGGCGTTGCGCTTCAGCCCAGCACAATGCAGCAACGGGTGACTCAATCGTCGCGCGCGCCGCCGAAGTAGGCGCAGCCGCGCATCACTTCACCATTCAGGCGCAGTTCGGCAGACATGTGCTGTACTGCGCCGCTCATGCTGTCGACGCAGCGTTGCGGTGCGGCCCACAACTCCAGGTGCTGGCCGTTGGCTTCACTGGTCAGGTTGAGGCGGCCTTCCGGCAGCTGTTCTTCCAGATAGGGCAAGGCCAGCGGTTGCTGGCCCGCGCGGTTGAGAACCAACCCCTGGCTGCCGACCACCACGCTCCAGCCTGGCTCCTGGCCGCTGGCACGGAGGATGGTGCGCTTGAAGTTGGCGTCATCGCAGCCCTGGCCTTCGCGTTGCAGGCGGTACACCCGGCTGAGCGTCAGTTGGCCATCGATGCCGGCGCGCTGGCTGGCCGCCAACTGGCCGCGCAGATCGGCAAACAGGGGGCCGGGGCCGTCGGCCAGTAGTTCGGCCGCGTCGCGCATGATGCCGGTCGCACCGTCATTGGCGATGACAAAACGCCGCTGCTCCTGGCAGGGGCGAAACAGCAGTTGGCCTGCGTCCAGGCTCAGCTCGCCTTGCAGACGGCTATGCTTCACCGAGTCGACCTTGGGTTTTTCGCTGAACACCTGGCAGCTGGCAAATAGCGGCAACAGGGCAAACAATAAAATACGGCTGGCGTGCATCGAAACTCTCCTGGCAAGAGCGGCCACGGTACTCAGGCATATGGGCGATCACAAGGGCAGAGGCCGATGATTCAGTGCAAACGGGTATACGAAGAGGTGGCTGCAACCGATGGTCGGCGGGTATTGGTCGACCGCCTATGGCCGCGCGGGTGCAGCAAGGCAACCTTGCAACTGGACGCCTGGCTGCGCGAGGTGGCGCCCTCCGCTGAGCTGCGCCGCCAGTTTGGCCACGCGCCCGAGCGGTTCGCCGAGTTTCGCCAACTCTACCGGCGTGAACTGGCCGGTCATCCGGAATATTGGCAAGGGCTGCTGGAGAGTGCCGAGAAGGGCACCCTGACCCTGTTGTTCGCCGCGCGCGAGCAGCAGTTGAACAATGCCCAGGTGCTGGCCGAGTTTCTCGAAGAGGAGCTGGACCGCCGGGCCGAACCCAGCTCGGCAGTGTGTTACATGGGCAAACTCTAAGCTCTGCGACTAGCCGGCCAGGCCGACATAGACGTTCTGCACATCGTCGTGGCCGTCGATGGCCTCGAGGAAGGCTTCGACTTCTTCCATTTCGGCGTCCGTCAGGCCGCTGACCGGGTTCTTCGGCCGATAGCCCAGGTTGGCCGAGTTGACCGTGAAACCCTGGTCGGGCAGGGCGCGGCACACCGCGTCGAGATCGGTCAGTTCGGTGATGAACAGGGTGTTGCCCTCATCGGACGGCTCGAAATCCTGGGCGCCGGCTTCGATGGCGGCCAGCTCCGGGTCGGCGCCGCTGTCGCTGGAGGCTTCGATCAGGCCAACATGGTCGAAGTCCCAGGTGACCGAGCCGGAAGCACCCATCTGGCCCTTGCGGAACAGCACGCGAATCTCGGCCACGGTGCGGTTGATGTTGTCGGTCAGGCATTCGACGATCACCGGCACCTGATGCGGCGCGAAGCCTTCATAGGTGGTGCGTTCGAAGTTGACGGTTTCCCCGGTCAGACCCGCGCCTTTCTTGATCGCCCGCTCCAGGGTGTCCTTGGGCATCGAGGCTTTTTTCGCCTGATGCACGGCCAGGCGCAGCTTGGGGTTCATGTCCGGGTCGGCGCCGTTACGTGCGGCGATCATGATTTCTTTCACCAGCCGGCCGAAAATCTTGCCTCTGGCGTTGGCGGCGGCTTCTTTAGGTTTGGCTTTCCATTGTGCGCCCATGCGGATTCTCTTGGTCTGTGCGGGTGGATAAGTAGCCGGCCGTGAGGTTTTAGCGGTGATGCCCCGCCCAGGTGAGCGGCGGCCAGCAGAAAACCAGGCTACGGAGTTAGACGACCGATTTTAATCGCTCCGCCGGCGCCTGGCATCCTTTGATTGGCCATGGCGTCGTCGCCAGCGCTAGCGGGTATCTGCTGGCAGCCGCTTGATCCGTGAAAATCGTCCAGGCGTTGGCGGCTTGAGTCGAATGCGTGCCGCGGCCAACTTGTCCTGGCGCAACTGACGGCTCGATGCGCTGGTCTATGCTTGTCGTGAATCTTAGAGGAGACAGGTTATGCGCAAGGTATTGGTTGCATTCGATGGCTCGGACAGTTCAAAGCGTGCGCTGCAGTACGTCATCGACTTCGCCCGTGATCATGCGGCGACGCTGGAGGTGCATCTGCTCAATGTGCAGCAAGAGCCGGTGTTGTATGGCGAGTACGTGACCAGCACGATTATCGATCAATTGCAGCAGTCACTGATTGCCAGTGCAGACCAGGCTCTCGAGTGGCCAATCGACCAGTTGAAGGCCGCCGGTATCAGCTACAAGGCGCACACCGCGCTCGGCAATGTGGCGGCCAAGGTGAGCGAGTTCGCCGATCAACAGGGCTGTGACACCGTGGTGATGGGCACGCGCGGCCTGGGCAGTTTCACCGGCATGCTGCTGGGCTCGGTGGCCACGCGAGTGATTCATGAGGTGTCGGTGCCGGTGCTGTTGGTGAAATAAACACTTGAGTGGCTCCGCGCCGACCATGCTCTGAACCCGGGTCAGGCCGCACCGGTCTATGCTGGTAAATGAAGCGGAAAAAGGAGACGTGTGATGCGCAAGATACTGCTTGCATTCGATGGTTCGGACAGCTCGAAACGTGCGCTGCAGTACGTGCTTGATTTCGTCCGCATGCATGCTGCAACGCTGGAGGTGCATCTGCTCAACGTGCAGCATGAACCCACGTTGTATGGCGAATATGTAAGTGATGAAATGATCAGCAATATGCGCCAGTCCTTGAAGACGGCGGCCGATGAGACGCTCGAATGGCCGGCCGATCAACTGCGGGCGGCGGGAATTGGCCATGAAAAACACACCACATTCGGCAACGTGGCAGAGCAAATAGGCCTCGCCGCCAAGGATCTGCAGTGCGATACGGTGGTAATGGGCACGCGCGGTCTGGGCAGCTTCACCGGCATGCTGCTGGGCTCGGTGGCCACGCGGGTGATTCATGAGGTGTCGGTGCCGGTACTGCTGGTGAAATAGCCGGTCAGCCTCACGGGTGTGATCGTCGGCCCGCTGAGCAGTGCCAAACCGTTCGACTAGGGCCGCGCCCTCTCGGCCAAAATGCTCACCGCCCGCCAATTGCGCCAGAAGCGGGGGCTGCACAAACCTTGAAGGCAGCTACTGCTGCGCGAGGCGCTCCAGCTCGCGGCGCACCATGGCAGCGTATTCGGCTGGGCTCAGGCGGTAAAGTTCGCTCGCCACCCAGGGCAGCCAGCGTGTGCCCAGGGTTTCCCGCTCGGCCAGCAGGCGCCTGGCCTCGGCGGTCGCTTGCTCGGCGCGTTGCTGGTGAAACTCCGCTCGGCTCATGGCTAGTCTCCTATTGGGTTTGCTGCCTGAATAACTGAGTCGTCAAACATCCGCCAGCCTCGCTGCCATCGCCCGATGCACGGGCTCCTACAGGTTCTGCCAGATCAGCTGGATGCCTGCCAGCAACATGCCCAGGCGGGCGATACGGTAGAACCAGTCGTGGTTGACCCGCGATTGCAGCCACAGGCCGCTCCACACGCCAAGCGGCACGATAGGCGCAAGCATCAGGCTGAGCAGCAGATTCTCCTCGCTGAACTGGCCCAGGGCCGTGTAGGGGATCAGTTTCAGGGCATTGGTGAGCAGGAAGAACAGGTTGATGGTGGCGACGTAGCGCACCTTGTCGAGCCGCTGCGGCAGCAGGTGCATCATCACCGGCGGGCCGCCGGCGTGGGCGACAAAACTGGTGAAGCCGGCCAGGGCCGAGAGCAGGGTGCCGCGGCCCTTGTGCAGCGGCCGCGGCGTCTGGCTGCTGTTGATCAGGCCCAACAGTACGAAGGACACGGCGATGACCCCGATCAGCAAGCCGATCAGGTTTTCATTGAGCAGCTCGAAGGTCAGCGAGCCGATGCCGATGCCGATCAGCGCGCCGGGCATCATCACTTTCAGGTTGGCCACATCCCACTTGCCGAAATAGGCCTTGAGTCCCACCACGTCGGCCAGGCAGAGGATCGGCAACATCACGGCCGCTGCCTGCTTCGGCGTGCAGGCCAACGCCAACAAGGGCACCGCAATACCGCCCAGCGCGCCGCCGAAGCCGCCTTTGGAGAGCCCGGTGAGGAACACCGCCGGGAGAGCAAACAGGAGGAGATCAGACAGGCTCATAAATCCAGGCCACAGCGCAAAAGCGCGCAGGGTAGCAGAGGGCGGGCCGTTGCTGAATGGCGTGTGCCGGGTTTGCCGCCGATCGTCCCGCGCTGGATGCGTGCAGCGGACTGTGTGGCTGTTTTGTCGAGCGACTGTATATAGGGACGATCTGCCGTCGCTGCTCTAATGGCCGTTCACCGGTAATGATGAGGAAGCGCCATGTCGCCCAAGGATCTGCTGTTGGCGCTGGTCGTGATCATCGTCTGGGGGCTGAACTTCGTGGTGATCAAGGTCGGCCTGCACGACATGCCGCCGATGCTGCTGGGGGCGTTGCGTTTCATGCTCGCGGCCTTTCCGGCGATTCTGTTCGTCAAGCGCCCGCAGATCCCGCTGCGCTGGCTGCTGCTCTACGGCCTGACCATCTCGCTGGGCCAGTTCGCCTTCCTCTTCTATGCCATGTCGGTGGGCATGCCGGCAGGCCTGGCTTCACTGGTGCTGCAATCCCAGGCGTTCTTCACCCTGTTGTTCGCCGCGCTGTTTCTCGGCGAGCGCCTGCGCATGACCAACCTGTTCGGCTTGTTGGTGGCGGCGGCTGGCTTGCTGCTGATCGGCCTGCAGGGCGACCGGCTGATGACCATGGCCGGGTTTGCCCTGACCATTGGCGCGGCCTCGATGTGGGCGCTGGGCAATATCGTCACGCGCAAGCTGGGCAAGGTGAACCTGGTCGGCCTGGTGGTGTGGGGCAGCCTGGTACCGCCGTTGCCATTCCTGGCGCTTTCCTGGTTGCTTGAAGGGCCCGAGGTGATTGAGACCGCGCTACGCGGCATCAGCCTGGATTCGATCCTGGTGCTGATCTACCTGGCCTTCGGCGCGACCATTCTCGGCTATGGCCTGTGGAGCCGCCTGCTCTCGCGCTATCCGGCCAGCCAGGTGGCGCCGTTCTCGCTGCTGGTGCCGGTGGTGGGGCTGACGTCTTCGGCACTGCTGCTCGACGAACGCCTCGGCCCGCTGCAAGTGCTCGGCGCGCTCCTGGTCATGTTCGGGTTGTTGATCAACGTCTGCGGCGGCTGGCTGTACGGGCGCCTGCGTCTGGCTTGAGGACGCCTGCTGCGTCAGCGCTGCTAGCGCTTGCCCATGGAACGGCGGGTGCCATTCGGTGCCGGGCCGATCTTCTTTTCGTGAGCGGACTTGTTGCCCTTCAGGTGCCAGGCCTGGCCGTCGTTCTTGGCCGAGGCGACCGCAGCAGCGGAAAACAGCGAGGCAAAGCCTGGCAGAGCGGCTTTTTTAGCCGGGGCCGGTTCGCTGGTGGCGGCTAGGCCGGGTGCAACGTCGGTAGCCTGAGCAGCGAGCGTTGGGTCAGGCGAGTGGGTGCTGGTCATGAAAGGTCCGCGGCTGCCGAGGGAAAAGTGGGGCGCGAGTATACCTGTCTATCTAGCGCCGCCCTATTCCGTTGATCGAGGGGCGCGATCAGTTTGCTTCGACAGGCCCCCGATGGCGCCTACGCTCCAGCGTGGGCGCCCAGCCCATGACGCTCCGCGTCGCGCAGGGGTATTGCCGCCATCAAGCAATCTTTACCAGCGGCTTACTCACGGCTGACCTCCGCTGACGAGTACCTGTTGTTTGATGGACGTAGGGGAATACGTCCCCTTGGATACCCGGAGGTACTTATGCTCAGTCGAATTTCCAAGGTTGTACTGTTGGCCGGATGCCTGGTGGCGGCCGGCGGTGCTTCCGCTTTCGAGCGAAGCGCAGTCGTCCCGGTGATCGCCGGCGTTGCCGTCGGCGCGCTGCTGGTCTCTACGTTGAATAACTCGCATGACGACCGCCATCGCCATGATTACCGCCAGCCGCAACGGTTGGTGCATTACGCCCCACGCCCCAATCCGTATCAGCGTTATCGTCACGGGCCACGACAGGTGCGCTACGTGGCCGTGCCGGTCCGCGAGGTTCGCGGGCATTACCGCAATGACCGCGACTACCGCGACTACCGCGACCAGCGTAACCACCGCGATTATCGCCGCAATTGAGGGCAGGCCTGGCAATGCTGTTCTGGCATTACTGAAGAAGTGCTGAGAGTTTTTTCACAACCGCTGATGGCTCTCACGCTCCAGCGTGGGAGCTCGCCGGTGACATTACGCGTCACGCTGTGGCGCTGATGACCCGCTTTGGCAGGGTCCCGCCTACGCCAGAGTCTTTGCCGGACCGGCCGTCTGGCCGTAACCCGCCATCTTTCGCCCCAGGCGACTACCCTGAATGAAACCGCCCTGGCCTGAGCCGAAGGGCAAACACCAGCGCACGTCCAGCATGAGGAGACTCGCATGGAAAGGTTAAGAGAACTCGAGACCTATCAACGCCTGAGGAAACAGCACCCGGATTACTTCGACGCCGTGGAGGCGTTGGGCAAGGCCGTGCGGCATGCCGGCCCGCTGGAGCAGCAGGTCATTCAACTGGTGCAACTGGGCGCCGCGGCAGCCATTCATTCCGAAGGTGCGGTGCACAGCCATGTGCGGCGGGCGCTGGAAGCCGGCGCCACTGCGGAGCAGATTCATCACGCGCTGCTCTCGCTCACCAGCACCATCGGTTTCCCGACTGTGGTTGCGGCGTTGAGTTGGGCGGACGATGTGATTGACAAGGCCATGCTCGATGGCTAACAGCAATCCGCGATCCGTAGATGATCGGTGCGAGCTAATGCTGGCGGGTTGTCGCTGCGCTCCGAGCAGCTGCGCTGCATGGCGTTGCGTCTGGCGAATACCTGGCGACGGCGCTCGATATTTTCACAGCCTATGAGTTCGGCAAGCCCGACAGGTTGATGTCGTTGGGCTTCACTCTTCGGCGCCACCCTGCAATCGGGCTCTGCAGCGGAGGGGCAGCGTACCTGTGCCTGGCACAGGTACGCTCCGGGCAGTCAGTCCTGGCGGCTGGTGACTTCGAGCAGGTGGTAACCGAACTGGGTTTTCACCGGACCTTGCACGACATTGATCGGGGCGCTGAACACCACGGTGTCGAATTCCTTGACCATCTGGCCTGGGCCGAACGAGCCGAGGTCGCCGCCGCTGCGGCTGGACGGGCAGGTGGAGTTGTCTTTGGCAACCTGGGCGAAGTCGGCACCGCCTTCGATAGCGGCTTTCAGTTCGAGGCACTTGGCTTCGGATGCAACCAGGATGTGACGGGCAGTGGCTTTGGCCATGGGGGTGACTCCTTTTCAAATAAGCTGCAGAGCCTACCGCAATCGGGCGGCTATTAAAACGCTGGGCCAGGCATGGCCGGCGTCGTTGGCGCAACACCTCGGGCGTACTGCCGCGGGCATGCAGGAATTTTCCTGGCCGCAACTGGCGGCAAGTCGTTTTACTCGCACACTGGTTACAGGGATCACTGAAATCTGAGCAAACAGGGGTGGCTATGGCGAGCAATGATCAGGGCGACAAAAAAACATCGGCAGAGGCAGCACTCGACCCGGTGTCGCGCATGTCGGAAATTCTGTTTGGCCTGCTCATGGTGCTGACCTTCACCGGCACCTTCAGCGTGGTCAACGCCGGGGAAAGTTCGGTACGCGAACTCCTGATCGCCAGTCTGGGCTGCAACCTGGCCTGGGGCCTGGTGGACGGTTGCATGCTGCTGCTCAATCGTCTTGCCGAGCGCGGTCATGCCTGGCGCCTCTGGCTGCACTTGCACAAAGCGCCGCTTGGTTCTGCACAGGCCGCCGAGCTGCTGGACGAGGCCTTGCCAGGCCCGGTCACCAGGGTGATGCAAGCTGAGGAGGTGCAGACCCTGCACCAGCGTCTGCTGACGCTGCAATTAGCGCAGACACGCCTGCTTATAGGCTGGAGTGACCTGCGTGCGGCGCTGGCGGTTTTCTTGCTGGTGTTCCTTTCCACCCTACCGGTGGTGCTGCCGTTCGTACTGCTTGCTGAGCCCCACCATGCTTTGCGCGCGTCCAATGCGATTGCCCTGAGCATGCTGTTTTTCATCGGTCTGAGCTACGGTCGCTTTGCCGGTGCCCGTCGACCCTTGATCGCCGCGCTGGTGTTTACCGTGCTGGGGGTTGCCCTGGTCGCCGCGACCATTGCGCTGGGCGGCTGACCGGCGCGGGGTGATTGCTCGCGAGCTTTGATGCAGGTCAATGGGGGGCGGCGAGTATCTGGAACTATGCTTGTGACGGTCACTACACGGCCATCATCATCGGCAGGAAGAACGCTATGCATAATGTACTGGTTCCATTCGACGGCTCGCCCAGCGCCAAGCGGGCAATTCAATACCTGGTGGATTCCGCTCGGAGCAATCCGAACCTTTCGGTGCATGTGATCAACGTGCAGACCGAGCCCACCTTCTTTGGCAACTACGGCTCGGCGAGCATGATCGAACAGTTCAATGCCGCGGCCTTGGAGCATGCAGGGGTGATCAATGCCGAGGCTGTGGCGTTGCTCGGGGCGGCCAAAATCCCCTGCCAGTCCCATGAGGTGCTGGGCGACGTGGTTGCCGAGGTGACCCAGGCTGCCGCGAAATACGGCTGCGACACCGTGGTAATGGGCACCCGTGGTATGAGCAGCTTGGGCAACCTGGTGATTGGGTCTGTGGCTAGCCAGGTGGTGCACGGGGTGCCGGTGCCGGTGCTGCTGGTCAAGTAGCGGCTTTGTCGGCTGGATCGGCGCGCAGGTCGGGTCGCGCGGAACCCCTGGTAGATGTTGCCTGCTGTTGGGCCTGCGCTCGTTGCCGGGTATCGCCGCGCTCAACCTACGCGGCCCGACCCATCTACGCTCGCAGTCCGCCTCATCCTGCAACTCTATTCAAGCGCCTTGCAGTGCAGCGGTCCTTGCCAGGACCGTGCATAACTTCTGTTGGCGTGGATTGTCTAAAATCAGTACGGGAGGGAATAGACAATACGGGTATCCACTGCAGGAGGTCATGCCATGAATACCTTGACCATTGAAGGCTGGTGCAAAGCCAGCGGCGCCACAAAATCCACGCCGATTGGCCAATTCCAGTTTCATGTCAGCGAACCCGAGCATTTGCGCCTGGAGCGGGCCGAAGAGCGTCTGCAGAAGACTCATGAGCCAGAAGCCATGGTCGATGCCGATGTGACAACTATGGAGTTGAGTACGCCGGATGAATGCGGCCCCTTGTCCGATATCCAGTGGCGCGTGTATCTGGATGCGGAGGAGCGCGGCCAATTCCATTTGGTCGGGCATCGGGCGAGTGACGGCAGTCTGGTTTATACCAACGCGGTCATGGTCGACCAGTTGGGCTAAGCCGGAGGCAACGCAGGGCGCCTATCCCGCCCATGTCTCTGCATGGGCGCGATACGGCTGCCGCTCGATGTACCGGCTGTCTCGGTGTGCGTGTTCAGGCCGTGTCCAGACGCAGTACGTTGTCACCGAACAGCCCGTCGATCATTCGCGTGGTATCCGCGCCGCCGCTGATCATGCCGCCGGGGCCGGTAGTGATCTCGTAGTGCGCGGCCAGGTCGACGCCGGACAGCTCGATCATCTGACTCGGTGGGCCACCGGCATCGGCGCTGATCGAGATCAGGGTGCTGACTGAACTGCCGCTGCCGAGCACGGAGAAATTCAGGTAATCGGCCAGCACGCCGGATTCCTCGCTGCCCAGCAGATCGTGCAGATTCAAGGCGTCGCCCTCGGGGCCGCCCAGTGTGAAGTCAAGGATGCGGTCGTGGCCCTGATCGCCGGCATTCCAGCTAAAGACATCCTGGCCGCTGCCGCCAATCAGGAGGTCGTCGCCTTGCCCACCGATGAGCCTGTCGTTGCCGCCCTGGCCGAACAGGATGTCATTGCCGTCGCCGCCGTTGAGCAGATCGCTGCCGCCTGGGGCGCTGGTCAGGCTCAGGTCGAAGGCCTGATCGACAACAAATTCGCGCACCTGGGTCAGGCTCGGTGCGGCGCCGCCATTGCCGGCCTGCAGGTAGTCGAGCAGGGCCTGATAACCCTGGCCGTCGTGACTGCCGGCAGGGTGCCCGGGCCAGGCGAGCAAGTCGGTGTTCAAGCTGTCGCCGAACAGGATGTCGTCACCTGCACCGCCGGACAGCTGATCATCGCCCAGCGCCAGCGCGCCAGCACTGGTCGAGCCGCTAGTGAGCAAGGCCTGTAACTCTGCGGCGCTGTGGACGATCTGCGAGCTGCCGGCCGGGGCGGTCACTACTGTGCCATCGGCCAGGTTCAGCGAACTCGGGCCGCTTGGCGCGGTATTGTCGAAAAGGTCCAGCACCGCCGAGGTGCTGGCCGAGCCGATACTGATGCTGTGCAGTTGGATCTGCTCACCGCCAATGCCTTCGTGCAACATGCCGCTACCGGCCTGCAGGGCTTCGTCGACGTCACGGAAATTGGTGATGTGGGCCGTGTCGAACACCGGATTGCCCTGTTCATCCAGGTACATGGTGGGCTGTCCGTCGGAGAGGAGAAAGGCCAGTTGCTCGAAATTGCCGGCGCTGTCCGCGCCGGCGCCGATGATCTGCTGGTTGAACCATTGGCTGGCCTCAGTCATGGCCGCCTCGTAATTGGTGTGCCCGGTCAAGCTCAGGGCGTCGATGGCGGACAGCAGGATGCCGACGTTGGCCGCATTCAGGCCGTAGATGGTAGTGACCGTGCCGACATCGCTGTTGAACGGCAGCAGTTGCACGTTGATCACGCCATCATGATTCTTCAGCTGGTTGGCCAGGTGGCTCAAGGCATCCTTGGTCAGCTGAATGCGCGACACTCCCGAACCCGAGTCGCGGGCCATACTGCCCGAGGTGTCCACCAGCAGGGCGATGTTGTAGTTCTTGCCGGGCAGGGTCAGGCTCTGCGTCCCGCCGCCATCACCGATCAGCACATCGTTGCCTGAACCGCCCGCCAGCATGCCGGCAGGGGCCGGGTTCAGCGGGTTTGGCTGCAGGTGGGGAGCAATTGCGTCCGGTACATCGTCGGCGTTGCTACCGATCACCAGCACGGGCGGTTCGGCGACCGGCGGCACACTCGGCTCAAGCGGATCGACGGGCACGACTGGTACGACCGGCTCGCCGGGGACTATCGGCTCGTCCGATTCGGCGGCCAGCGGTACGCTGTGCAAGGCGATATCGAGGTTGGCAAACGCCAGCGGCGCGGTGTCGAAACCGATTTGCGCCTCCAGCTGGCCAGCCGTCTCCTGCAGCAGGATGAACGAGTGACCACCGCTGCCACTACCGCCGCTGCCCGCCTGAGCGCCGGCCGCCGGGGCTTCGGTAGTTGTGCTGGGGTCTTCACCCGCCGCGATGGCGCGCTGCAGTTCCTGGATTTCGCGCAGCGGCGCGCTGCTGGTCAGCGGATCCACGGGCTCGACGCCGGCATCGCCGGCGAGCAATGCCGGGCTGAGCAGCAGACTGCTGGCGCTGCCCATGGCCAATTCGTCGCCCTGGTCGAGCCTGATCGCCACCGAGCCATCACTCCCGGAAACCAGCTGGTCACCGAGGAACACCCGATCGCCTTCAACCAGGCGGCGCTTGACGCCGTCGTTACCGACTAGCGAAACCTCACCGATAACCTGGCGTACCACACCTATGGATAGGCTCATGCATTCTCTCCTTGAAACCGTCATACCCATGTCGGGGGTGGTAATCGCGCGAGCTTTTCAGCCCTGCGCGATAGACAGACCCGCTCCGAGCGGTAGTGCCTGGGCAATGTGAACTGCTCCTTGGGCAAGCAAATTGACCAATTGGTTTAGAAAGTTTTCAAGAAACACTCATTTATAACCGTTGGCTGGTTATCGGCATTGCCCTTGGCTGCGCGTTTGGGGTGCCTGCTCGCGGGCCTTTCATAGGGGGGCTGGCCAGGTGTTCCGCGGTGATGAGCGGCCGGAGCCTGGCGGGCGGCTGAACACGCTTGTCCAGCCTTGAAACCCCAGGGCGCGGGCGATCTGGCGATGGCTGCCGCAACAGGATTGCGCGCTTGCCTTGAGGGCAGGTTGCGCAGCGTGGACAAGCCCGGATTACCCTGGAGCCGATCCGGGCCATGAGAACCGGGTAGGCTGAGTGACGCTGTTTTGCTCCACCAGCGCGATGGGAGGATGGAGCAAGCGTCATTCTTCTACGTTGTCGCAGACCTGGCGTATGAACATAGGGTCTAGGCTACTAATATTCGCGGCTACCTAGCTGCCCGCCCAGGCCATCAAGCTCCATGACGTGGATGACACCAACCATGCCCCAAACCGCACATTCGACCTGCCGCCGCGCGCGCAGTAACCGCCTGGCATCGCTCACGCTGGCGACGGTTGCGCTGCTCGCTGGCGCATCGGCCTCCGCCAGCGACAGCCAGCAGCTCATCGCGCTGATCAACCAGTACCGCGAAGCGCCACAGACCTGTGCCGGCAAGCCAGCCGAGGTCGCCGGCCCGCTGGTGCCCGACGAACGCCTGGCCCGCGCGCAGCTGGCGCCCAGTGTGCAGTTGCAGGATGCCTTGCAGCAGGTGGACTATCAGCCGGCCACGGTCAAGGTGCTGACCCTGTCCGGGCCGGACAGCGTGGACGCCGCATTCGAGGCGCTCAAGCAGCGCTACTGCGCCTCGCTGCTGGACGTGCAATACGCAGATGTCGGGGTGCAGCACACTGGCAATACCTGGCAGGTGATTCTTGCCCGGCCATTCCTGCCCGGCGGCATGCCGGATTGGCAGGCGGCGGGGCAGGAAATCCTGCAACTGGTCAATGCCGCTCGCGGCAAACCGCAGCGCTGCGGCAGCCAGGCCTTGAGTCCGGCAGCGCCGCTGCGCTGGAGCGAGCAGCTCGGGCAAAGCGCCCTGGCACACAGCCGCGACATGGCCGTGCACAACTACTTCAGTCACACCGCAAGGGATGGCAGCCTGGCGGGTACGCGCGCCATGCTCGATGGCTATGACTGGCAACTGATCGGCGAAAACATCGGCGCGGGGCAGGGCACGGCAAAACAGACAGTCGCCGGCTGGCTGGCCAGTCCCACCTACTGCTTCAATCTGATGAACCCGGACTTCACCGAGATGGGCGGCGCCTATGCGGTGAATCCGCAGAGCGATGCGGGCATCTACTGGACGCTGCTGCTCGGCACGCCGCAGTAGGGTCAGCATGCCCGGGGATCGGGGCGCCGGGTACAGACACGCACGCGTCTTGTACATGCAGCTACCCAGGCCTTTTTCGCCAGTCGCGTTGTCTACACTTGGCTTGTTCAGCGCAGCAGCAGGCATATCCGCAAGGTGATGATAGAAACCATGGCCGCGATACGCGAACCCTTGTCCGAACCCCGGCGTCTTCCTGGTCGCAGCCGCCTGCGCGGCGTTGCGCTGCTGTTGGTCGCCATGCTGTCGATCCCTGCGGCGCAGGCCTCCGAGACACGGACCCTGCTGACGCTGATCAACATGTATCGCCAGGCCTCGCCCATCTGCGACGACCGGCAAGCCCCGTCACTGGGTCCGCTGGCGCCCGACGGCAGGTTGGCGCGGGTGCTGGTGGCTTCCGAGGCGCAATTGCAGCGTGAACTGAAGCGGGCCGGCTATCAGGCCGGCAGGGTGCAGGTGATTACCCTGGCGGGATCCATCAACGTCAATGCCGTGATGTCTGCGCTCAAACAGCGTTATTGCGGCCCCTTGCTGGATCCGCACTACAGCGAGATCGGCGTTTTGCGCAGGGGCAAGACCTGGCAGCTGATACTCGCACAGCCTCTGCTCTCCCCAGACCTGGGCGACTGGCAGCAGGCGGGGCGGGCGATCCTGCAGCAGGTCAATCAGGCCCGCGCCACCCCCAGGAACTGCGGCGGCCAGGCGTTCGCGGCGGCAGCGCCACTGACCTGGAATGCACGACTCGCCCGCTCCGCACTGGCGCACAGCCGTGACATGGCCGCGCGCAATTACTTCAGCCATACCGGTAAAGGCGGCAGCCATGCGGGCGTGCGCGCCCAGCACGCCGGCTACGGCTGGCTGCGCATCGGTGAAAACCTCGCCGCCGGCCAGGGCAGCGCGAAACAGGCGGTAGCCGGCTGGCTGGCCAGCCCGTCCCATTGCCCCAATGTCATGAACCCGGACTTCACCGAGATGGGGGCCGCCTACGCGGTGAATCCCGAGAGCGATGCGCTCATCTACTGGACCCAGGTGTTCGGCACGCCGCGTTAAGCCATGGCAATCCGCGGTGAATCGAGCAGAACATCCAGCTGGCCCAGGGTTCGCCTAGGGGCCGCGCGCCAGGTTCGCGCAATCGGCGCCAGCCACGGCGGGCAACAGGTCTGCCGGCAACGTTTGCGTGCCCGGCAGGTGCGTAACGCGATCTATGTGTGTGCTGCCGAACAGAGGCGGTCGCCTCTCGTCCGTATGATCACAAAACCGACATCCCGGGATGTCATGGTTTTAGCGTCCATGAACGGTATGGGGCGGCCATCCAAGGCTAGCCATCCGCTGAACAACCCCCCGTATATCCGCCATTCGTACAGTTTTTGCGCCCTTGCCGCCAATAGTCGCGTTATGGCTCGGAATATTGCGCAAGCAATGCCGTGTCTATGCCAAGATGCGCGGCTTTTGGCATTGGCAGTCCCGAGCGATGGCGCAAAAACGCGCCTGACAATTTCTCCATTGACGAGGGCCGCCGCATGTTCGATTTGCGCAGTTGTTGGCTGTATACCGCATTGCTGGGCGGTTTCTCCATGTGTTCGGGCTTCTCTGGCCTGGCGCTCGCGCAATCCGGGGAATGGCTGTACGCCATAGAACCGCAGGTGCAACCTGCCAAGACCGCCTCCAGTGCCGTGCTGGAAGTCCAGCGCGAACTCAACCATCGCGGCTACAGCGCCGGATTGGCGGATGGTTTGATGGGCGCCCGCACGCGTACGGCAATCCTGGCCTATCAGCGCTCGCATGGCCTGCTCGATGACGGCAACATCAGTTCGACCCTGCTGACCCATCTGCGCGCCCCGATCCTCAGTCGGGACCCCGCGGCAACGGCCTCGATGCCCGCGGCCGCACCAGCGCATGTCGCCGCTATCCAGCAAGAGCTGCGCAGCCTTGGCTACCGCGTAGGACGTCCGTCTGACCAGCTCACGGACGAGATCTATACGGCGATCCACAGTTACGAGAGCGATCACGGATTGCTCAAGTCCGGTGAGCCGAGTGCCGACCTGCTTCGCCACATGCGCGCGCGTTGATGCCGCAGCGGGCGCCGTCAAGCTGGATGCCAGCGCCGAACTGCGCCTGCGCGGCTGGCAACGGCTTGCCGCCGATCAATTCGCGGGACGCCTGGTCCGGCATGCGCTGATTCGCCCGCTGGCCGGTCGTCGAAGCGGGTGCGGCGGGTCTTGTGCAAGGCCCGCCGCCTTCTAGCCTTCGCTACTTCTGCTACTTCTGCTACTAACGCTGCAGCCAGGCTTCGGCTTCCGCCTCCTGGCCCAGATCGAAGGCCTTGATCTGCAGGCCCGGAATCAGCGCGCCCTCGAGCTCGCTGGCTTTTCTCACCCATTCCTTGCCGGCGACCACGGCCATGCGGTCGAAGCGTCGAACAAAACGGAACAGTTGCGGAATACGCGCCAACTCGACGGCCACCGCGCCCAGGGTCGGCAGCGCAAAATCGCCGATTCGATAAAACATCAGGCCGTGCTCGATACCCTCGGATGAGTGGCTCAGCTCATCCAGTGCGTCGCGCATTTCCTCGCGGTCGAGCTTGCCGGAAAATTCGACGTCGATGCGGTTCTCACCGTTGCGCAATACCTTGAACATAGCGACTTCTCCACAGGGGATGTGACTCCCACCATACGCCGTCTGCCGGCCCAGGTTAATGGGCCGCGCCTTGCCGGCGCGGTCAAGCGTCAGTATCCGAGCCGGTGCAGTCGCGCCGCTGCGAGCCCTATGCTCGCCAGCGTACAGACGGCTCGCCGCAATCCCCGGGACAATGCAACGTTACCCGCGCGTGAGCAACTCGAGCGCCAGGGATTCCCATAAGGTCCTGCACAGGAGTACCTGCCATGGACATTTTCAAACTTGTTTCAACCGCCATCCTGCTCGCCACTTTAGGGCTGAGCGGCTGCTCCGGCATGAGTCATCAAGAGAAGGGCACTGTCGCCGGGGCTGCCGTGGGTGGAGTGGCGGGCAACCTGCTCTGTGGCGGGGTGCTCTGCACCGGTGCCGGCGCCGTGGTGGGTGGCGTGATTGGCCACGAGGTCACTAAAGACAAGAAATAGGCCAAGGCGCGGTGAGCGCCCGATGAGCACGCAAGGTGCGCATCGGGCCGGCCGCGGGATGCGATCACGCCGAGGGCGGCACTCGGTCGATATGCTGCAGGAGGGCTTTGGCCGCGCAGCCCTGGTTCGGTTAACCCCTGATCGGGCACCTTGATGCTCCTGCCGGGTGACGGGCCATCCCCAGAATTAACCTGTACCAAAGCTTTACGTGCGAAAAGGCGACAGATCGACGTCTGCGCTGGTCGGGTCTAGGGTGGAGTGCACATCCCATCCGGCTTGGAGGTACGCAACATGTGGATCATCGGTTCCCCACTCGATAACGCCCTGGCCGTCCTGGCCTTCGGCATCGTTTGCCTGCTGCTGGCCCGCGTGGCCTATGGCCCGGCGGAGAGGTTGTGAAAAAACTCCCGCCTACTGCGACCGTCTCCAAGCGCCCGTTACGGCGTTGCGACGGCGCTCGATGCCTGAGTCAATTCACGACCCCGTAGGAGCGGCCCATGGCCGCGAACCTCTATGTCCGAGGGCGAAGGGTTCGCTGCCATGGGCCGCTCCTACCGGGAGATTTTGCCGTCATGATCAACACCCGCTGAACCACACACGACCGGTGGCGCAGGCTTCAGGCGCGGCAGGGGTGCAATCATCACCGCCAGTCTGTTCGACTACGGGGCCGGGCTGAGAGGGCAGGGTTCGCCCGTGTTGGCCATGCCCAGGCAATATTGATTGTTGCCGTTGCGCTTGGCCGCATACATCGCCTGGTCGGCGATGTGGATGAGGCTGTCGATGTTCGGCCCGTGCTCCGGATACAGGGCAATGCCCAGGCTGGCGCCGACCTGATGGCTGGCATTGCCGAGGCTGAGCGGCTGGGACAGCCGCTGCAGAATCTTCTCGCCGATCATCTGCGCCTCGTCGTGCGGGCTCTTGTTCCGTGTCAGGTCCTCGATAACCACCACGAACTCATCGCCGCCCAGCCGCGCCACCATGTCGGATTCGCGCAACGTCTGCTGTAAGCGCTGCGCCGTGCCGACCAATACCTGGTCGCCAGCGGCATGGCCGTGCTTGTCGTTGATTTGCTTGAAACCGTTGAGGTCGATAAAGACCAAGGCCACCCGGGTTGCGTTGCTGCGCGCGCGAGCCAGGGCCTGGGTTAGAAACTCTTCGAGCAGCAAGCGATTGGGCAGTCCGGTCAGCGGGTCGTGGCGGGCGATTTTTTTCAGCTGGCTGACCGACGCCTTTTCTTCGCTGATGTCACGCACCACGCCCATCATCCTTATCGGTTGGCCGTTGGCGTCCTTGACCACGTTGCCGGTCTCGCGCAGCCAGTGGATGCTGCCGTCCGGCCAGATCACCCGATACTCTTCGTCATGGTTATGGCCGGTTTCAATGCAGCGCCGCTCCCCGGCCCGCACCTGCTCGCGGTCATCCGGGTGGACGCAGCTACAGAACAGCTCATAGCTCGGGGTTACTTCGCCGACCTTGAAGCCGAACATGCCGTAGATGGCCTCCGACCAATACAGCATGTCGCTATCGATCGACCAGTCCCAGGTACCGATGCAGGCGAAGTACTGACTGCGCTTGAAGCGTTCGACCGCTTCGACGGGGTCGTCCTGCACCGCCGTCGCCTGGGTCAGCACGACGGCATGGCCGTGAGTGGCCGCGGCTATTCGGCTTACTTCCACCCTCTGCGGCTTGCCATCCGCCGGCAGCAGAAGGTGCTGGCGAGCAGGCGTTGTGCCGTGCTCGTCGGACGGCGGCAACCAACGCTGTAACGGCGTGCCTTGCAGCGCTGCGGCGGGATGGCCCAGCAGCCTTGCCGCCGCCGCGTTATGCACGCCGATGTGGCCGTCGCGGTTCACCAGCAACAGCCCCTCGGGGAGGGCGTCGAGCAAGGCACGATGCTGTGCCAGCTGTTGATTCGCCCGGCGCAGCAGCAGCACCAGCGTCGGCGTAACGAGCAGTAGCGCAGCGATGATGGCGAGGCTGGTGGCAAGCATTGGCTTTTGTGCACAAGAGTGAGGGAGGCGCCGCTGAAAACGGCTAATGGCGGTCAGTATGCCCGGTAAGTATGGGGGTAAGTACTTGGCCGTTAGCGGGGGGAATGCCTGATGGCCCGGCGCTGGCAGGGCCGGGCTTGATGCTTGCCCACCGCAGGCAGCGCACCGGTTGGTCAATCGGTGCGGCACAAAGCTGGCGGGCTGTCGCTGCGCTCCGAACGGATCGCCGCCCGGGTGGCCTGTGATGGGTATCGCTTCGCTCAAACCTACGCGGCCCGCCACATCCTACAAAAAGCTGCAGCCGCCAACCCGTAGGATGGCGTTGAGCGAAGCGATACCCATCACGACGATCTGCGACAAACCAATAAACCCCGGACGGCTGGGCAACCGGTTGATGGGTATCGCTGCGCTCAAACCTACGCGGCCCGCCACATCCTACAAGGCGGTTACTTGGCCACATCCAGACGCTGGTCGGTGAATACGCAGAGCACGCCGGCGCGGTTGTGCATCACCGGGTGGTTGAAGTCGCAATAGGCCGCCGCCACGCTCAGGGCCATTTCCTCGCTGATCAACGCTCCCTGATCCGGCCGGAACCAGGCCATCTGGCCGGGCTTGCAGCGCTCTGCCTGGGGATCGGTGTTGTAGGTGCACAAGCCGGTCAGATCGATGGGCGGGGCATCATTGAAGCAGGCGGACAAAGACAGGGCAGCGGTGCTCAGCAGGAGCAGGTGGACGATGGTGCGCATGGCAGGGTATCCCGGCTTACTAGAGGAAGGACTGCGGGATTAGTGTCGGGAATGCCGCGAAGGTTCCGTTGCCGCCAGGTTGATCGCCGCAACGCCAGCAGCGGCCGTCTGGGCGGCCGCAGTAGGTGGGCGTTTGTTCACAACCGCTCAGCCCGAGTCAGCGACGCTGCGCCGGTTATCGATAGCTGAAAGGCCCGGCCGCCGGCTCAGCAAAAACCGCGGCCTGTCTCCTGATGTCCCCGGCGGATCAAACCGCCAACGCGAGTACCTGCGCCAGGTGTTGCTGGTAACGGGCGACATCCGCCTCGATGGCCGGACGCTTCATCACGTCGACACAGAGGAAGGTTGGCAGCGGACTCATGCCGAGGAACTGATTGGCCTTGTGGAAGGGCAGGTACACCGCATCCACGCCCTTGGCCTCGAAGAAGTCGGTCGGATCGTCGAAGGCCTGCTGCGGTGCATTCCAGGTCAGCGAGAGCAGGTACTGCTTGCCCTGGAGCAGGCCGCCGCTGCCGTACTTCTGCGAGGCGTCCGCGCGGGTGCGACCGTCGTTGGCGTACAGGCTGCCGTGGCCGGCGGTGAAGACTTCGTCGAGATACTTCTTCACCGTCCAGGGGGCGCCCATCCACCAGCCCGGCATCTGATAGATGATCACATCGGCCCAGAGGAATTTCGCCACTTCCTCGACGAGGTCGTAGCCGGCATCGATCCGGGTCTGCTGCAGGTCACAGCCGGCGCGGTCGAGCAAGGCCAGCGCGGTGTCATGCAGGGTGGCGTTGTAACGGCCTGCGGAATGGGCGAACTGTTTACCGCCGTCGAGCAGCAGAATCTTTTTCATGGCATGCGCCTCGGTAACTTGGATGGCGGCATGCTAGGGGCTGCGGGCGGCGAGAAACACCGGCTGCGCCGCAAATGATATTTGCTTGAAAGGCATGAATCAGAGGGTTTTGCCCGTTGTAAGGTAAATGAATCCCTAACCTTGGAGCACCACCATGCCTGACCGCTACGGATTCATCCTGCACGCCCACACCCGCGCGGAAAAGGCCGCCGAGTTCGAGGCGCTGTTCCGCGCCTATGTCGAACCCAGCCGGGCCGAGGAGGGCTGCATCGAATACCACATGCTGCGCGATCAGCAGGATCCGACCCTGTTCATCTTCTACGAGGTCTGGCAATCGCCGGAGCACCTGGCCATCCACAGTGGCTTGCCGCACATGCGGCGCTTTCATGAGCAGCGCATGGACTACCTGCGCCACGACTTCGAGATTCGCCGGATCGAGATGCTCAGCCCGGCCAAATAAGTCGCAGGAAATGGATACATCCGGGCCATTCACCCGACGAATAGATCGAACGATTGCGCCGCGCAGGGTTCCACTCTTTGTAACCCAGCGAACTGAGGTGTGGCATGAGCAGCACGAAAGACAAGATCACCGGCAACGCCAACGAAGCCATCGGTAAAGTGAAAGAAGGTATCGGCAAGGCCACCGACAATCCTCGCCTTGAAGGCGAAGGCCTTGCCCAGCAAATAAAGGGCAAGGGCCAGCAACTCAAGGGCGACGTCAAGGACGCGATCAAGCGCGGCGTCGACAAGGCCTGATCGAGCCACGACCGACCAAGCCCGGCCATTGTCAGCAGTGGCCGGGTTTTTTATGGCTATGTCCCAGTTACCTGTTGCATGCGGCAATTCCTTGTAGGAGCGGGCCATGCCCGTGATCCGTTGCACGGCCGGACACTTTCGCGGCCATGGAACTGGGCGTCCCCGCGCTCCTACGATGTGTATCTATCGCCAGCGGCCGTACAAACAGCCCCCATTGCGTGTTGCGAGGCGATGGCCGTAGATACCGTGGGGGCGCGTAGGCTGCGCGTTGTTCTCCGCGGATATCCGGGCGACCCGCTAGACTGATTTCATACACGCCAGGCCCTTCACATGCGCTGCTGCGCCCGACGTGCAGTCATGGCTACGACCGGGGCAGGTCCCCGGCCAGGAGGTGGAGGTGGACAAGCGGCAAAGGGCAGGCGCCGGCCTTTCACGGCGTCACTTCCTCTACGGCGGTGCCATCCTCGGCGGTGGCCTGCTGGCCTCGCCGGCCCTGGCACGGCAGATCTGTCGGCTTACCGAGGGCGACATCCTCGGCCCCTACTACCGTTTCGGCGCGCCTTTCCTGGCGAAACTGGCCGGCCCGGAGGAGCCCGGCGAGCTGCTGGTGGTGAGCGGCACGGTGCTGAGCGCGGACTGCCGTACGCCGATTGCCAACGCCCTGGTCGAGGTCTGGCAGGCCAACAGCAGCGGCCTGTACGACACCCAGACGCCGGGCAACTTCACCGACAAGGGCAATTTCCACCTGCGCGGGATGCTCTACACCGACGCCCAGGGCCGCTACCGCATCGAGACGGTGATGCCCGGCCGCTACCCGGTACCGCCGAATCTGCCGGGGCTGGAACGCTACGGCGGGATCACGCGCCCGGCGCATATCCACTTCCGGGTGATGGAGTCGCTGCATGTGCCGGTGACCCTGCAGCTGTATTTCCAGGGCGACCCCTACATCGCCGAGGACCCCTGGGCCAGCGCGCACCCGGACAGCGCGATTGCGCTGCAGGCGGACGGTGGGGGACGCAGCGGGGTGTTCGATATCGTGCTGGCAAGGGGGATCTAGCAGGCACTTTTTGGCGGTTTACTCTGGTTCGTTGCTGAAGTAGTTTGAGATGCACTCTTTAACAGGAGTTATTGGGATGATTGGCAAGCTACTTTCGACGGGTTTCAGTTTGGCCACGTTGCCCGCTAGGCTGACGTTTCGCAGCGTCCGCGCCTTGGCCATGACGCCTGCTGAAGCCAGCCGTCTGCTGGCGGACATGCGTGAGGCCTCGGATCAGGCGGTGCAGGAGCTCCAGGGACTGTTGGACAGCGTTGATGCGGAGATGACCCGCAAAGCGGCGCACCTGAGTGCTGCCGACAAACGCCTGGCGGCCGAACTGGCCCTGCACGCCGCCGAACAGCACTTGAGCATGGCAGCGATCAACATTCTGCGGGCTGTCTGGCTGAGGCTCCACTCGACTCAGAACTTGCCGCCACCCGAGCTTGATAAGCGGATTGAACAGGCAGGTAACGGCTAAACCCGTGGCGAGTCGGCTGTCTGGCTCGTCTATATGGCGTCTTCCATTAGCCATTGCCCCAAACGCAAGCCAAAAGCGCTAGCCCGCACATCCTGTGCTGGGAACCATGGTGGACAAGCTGCGCGTTGTCCACCCTACGAACTGCCGACCCTGCGTAGGGTGGATGGCCACCCCGTGGAAAACCGCGAAGCGTTTTCCGCCGTGGATATGCGGGCTATTCGCTTGAGCATTCGATGCTGGGAACCAGGGTGGACAAGTTTCGTGTTGTCCACCCTACGAAAGCGCGGCACCGTGCAGGGTGGATGGCCACCCCGTGGAAGGCCACCCCGTGGAAAACCGCGAAGCGTTTTTCACCAACCTCATTCCCCGTAACCGTCTCCCTCCGACTGGGGGCAGACGCACCAGTCTTCGGGATAAATACCCCACGTCACGGCCCGCTGAAAGCTCGAATAGGGCCAGTCCACGAGTCGCTGCACATACCCGTGCTTCAGCGGGTTGTAGTGGATGTAGTCGAAATGGCGTTGGTAGTCCTGCTCGTCGCGGATCAGGTGTTCCCAATAGCGCCGCTGCCAGATGCCCCGTTCACCGCGCCGCTGTTGCGTTGTAGTGCGGGATTCGATGGCCGGCAGGCGCCGGGCGAAGGCGAACTTGATCACCTTCCAGCGCAACGGGAAGTCGGCATCGCCCGGCGGTAGCGTCCATAGGCAATGCATATGTTCGGGCAGCACCACCCAGGCATCGATATGAAAGGGATGGCGGGCCTTGGTGGCGCGGACCGTGTCGCGCAGCAGTTGGATTTCGCGGATCAGCAGGTCGCTGCTGCGGTCGCGCAGGTTCACAGTGAAGAAGTAAGTGGCGCCGGGGACACTGGCGCGGCGGTAGTCGGGCATGGCGGCTCGTCCTTGAGCATTCGGTGGTGGAACCATGGTGGACAAGCTGCGCGTTGTCCACCCTACGAAAGCCCGCCATCGCGTAGAGTGGAAAACCGCGCAGCGTTTTCCACCGTGGATCTTCGGGCTACTCGCTGGAGCACTCGGTGGTGGGAACCATGGTGGACAAGCTTCGCGTTGTCCACCCTACGAAAGCCCATCACCGCGTAGGGTGGAAAACCGCGAAGCGTTTTCCACCGTGGATCTCCGGGCTACTCGCTGGAGCATTCGGTGGTGGGAACCATGGTGGACAAGCTGCGCGTTGTCCACCCTACGAAAGCCCGCCACCGCGTAGGGTGGAAAACCGCGAAGCGTTTTCCACCAGGGATCTCCGGGCTACTCGCTACAAAAACCCGCCATCGCGTAAGGTGGATGGCCACCCCATGGATATCCGGGCTACGAGGGTTGTGTAGGGTGGATGGCGCCTTTTTCATCCACCATCGCAGTTGGTGGATGGGTGAAGCGTCAGCTACGCGCCCCGATCCACCCTACAAGGTCGCTGGTCTTGCAAATAAACATAGAATCTACTCGCTCAGTAGCGACTGATCCAACCGTTTCGTTCAACTCGTCCTATGCCCATTGATCCGCTGGCCACAGCAGCGGCAGCACATGCTCGCGCAGCAGCGGTGCCAGTGTGTCCGGCAACAGGTCGCCGGGCGCGAGCCAGCGCAGTTCTTCCAGCTCGGCGGCGGCGCTGACGCTATGGGCCAGGCGGGCCTGGAAGACACTTGCCTCGATCCAGGTATCCGCCTCGTTGGCCGCTGCGGCGCGAAACTGCCCTAGCGGGCGCAGTGCCGAGGCTGGCAGGCTGAGGTTGAGTTCTTCAGCCAACTCGCGGATCAGGGCGGAAAGCGAGTCTTCGCCGGGCTCGGCTTTGCCGCCTGGCAGCATAAAGGCCTGGGTATTGCGTTTGCGCACCAGCAGTAAGCGGCCGGCATCGTCGATCAGGCAGGCGGCGGAAATGGTCAGGGTGATTGGGGTCATAGGTGCCTTGGTTCTGTTCGCTTCGGTTTTGCTCGTGTAAACGCTGTTGGCCGTTCTACTAGCCAACCAACTGAAATTTATAGAAATCAATGCAGGATAAGACGCTCGCGGACCAGCGCTTGAGCTTGATGAGCCATTTGCTCGAACTGGCGGTCGCGCTGTTTTTCCGCCTCGCTCATGGCCTTTTGGCCGTGCTGCTTCACCAGGTAGGCGTGGATCTGCCGGACTTCCTGGGATTGGAAGATGGGGGCCAGGTCCTGCACCGCCAGCATGCCGTCCGAGCTGTAGTCCCTAGTGCTCATCAGCACTTGCGGCCCCCGCGCCGCCAGTACCTGAAAACCCATGGCCTCGAAATACGGCACCTTGCTGGCCACACAGGCCAGTTCGGCATGGGGGTGGCGAGTGATTATTCGTTGCAGCATGGCCCGGGCAATACCGCGCCGGCGGTGGCTGAGGTGTACGGCCATATAGGCCAGGGTGCAGGCCTCGGGGTCATCCTTGGCCGGCAGGTAAAGGGCAAAGCCCAGCACCTGAGCGGGATCCGGATCGTCCAGGACCAGGATCAACCGCGCGCTGGTATCCAGGGCGCTGTCCATGGCCTGCAGGTACAGGTGCATCTCGTAGCCAATCACGTACTGGTACAGCTGGTAGAGGGGATTGCTGGGCGTCAGCGACACCGGGCTGATGTCGCTGAGGTAGTCCACCACCATTTGCAGGACCTGGCCTTTCAGCGACTCGGGTGGTGGGTTGTCCAGGTGTACAAGGGTGAACATCGTGAGTCTGGCTCCGAAGGACGTGCCCGATTGGGGGAATCGGCGTTGGCGGCATTGTAACGCCCCGCTTAAGTGGAACGGATCCGAACGAGGCTGGCCTGGGTTCGGCTATGATGCGCCACCGCAAAAAGCCGATCGTCAATCATCAGGTCACTATGTCCGTTAATGCCCTCTATACCGACCTGTCTGATTATTACGATCTGATGTGTGCCGATATCGACTACCAGACGCAAAGCCACTGCATCCACAGACTGCAGCAGCTTTTGGGTAACGCGGGCACCCGCCACCTCGATCTGGCCTGTGGCACGGGGCCACATGTGCGCCACTTCATCGATTCCGGCTACACCAGCAGTGGCCTCGATATTAATCAGCCCATGTTGGACAAGGCCGCTATTCGCTGTCCGCAAGCGCGCTTTTCCCTGCAGGATATGTGTGGTTTCACGGTGAGTGAGCCGCTGGACCTGATTACCTGCTTCCTCTATTCCATTCATTACAGCGGCGCAATCGAGCGGCTGAAAGCCTGCATCGCCAGCGTGCATGCGGCACTCGAAGCCGATGGCCTGTTCTGCTTTAACGTTGTCGACAAGGGCAAAATCGACAACCGCCTACTTGCAACCCATACCGCCAAGCATGCCGAAGGCTTGTTCACCTTCAGTTCCGGCTGGCATTACGCTGGCGAGGGCGAGCAGCAATCGCTGAAACTCAGCATTGAAAAGTCGACCGCCGCTGAAACCCAGCTGTGGCACGACGAACATCCCATGGTCGCGGTGGATTTCGCCGAGTTGCAGGCGCTGTTGCAGCCGTACTTTGCGGTGCATGTGCTTGAGCATGATTACCAGAAGATCATCCCCTGGGACGGTGCTTCCGGGAATGCGCTGTTTGCCTGCGTAAAGATTTAGCGCGTGGGGTGGACGGCCACCCCGGGGAAACCGCGAGGCGTTTTCCACCGGGGTGGCCGGACTACTCGCCTGCTGCGCCTTGAGGATGGAAACCGCACGGCGCAGGCCGCCGGTTGTCAGGCCGGCTCTGGCGTCCGGTTTGCCTGCAGCGCCCGCTGCAGCTGCGCCACCAAGGCATCGACCTTGTTCAGGCCCTGAGCCACCGACTCGGCCAGCAGCTCACCCCCCACTTCCTGACCCTCGATCGCAATCTGGTGTACCCGGGTGATGCCGATAAAGCCGAGGGCGGTGATCAGGTTCGGTTCCAGATGGTTCATGTGGGCCATCGCGCCACCAACGTCAAAGCCGACCCCGCCTCGGGCCGTGAGGATGACGGCATGCCGTGGCCGGTCGGCCAGCTTCGGCACGTAAGGGTCGAGTGGGTTGCTGTCATCGATGTCCACGGTGCGGCCGGGGCGCACAATCTGGTCGATCCAAGCCTTGAGCGCGGCAGGCATGCCGAAGTTGTAGAGCGGCGTGCCGATCACCAGCACGTCTGCCGCAATCAGCTCATCGACCAGTTGCTCGCTCTCCGCCAGCGCTTCCCGCATCCACGGCTCGCGCTGCTCCTCGGGGGTAAAGGAGGAGGCGATCCAGTCATGGTTGATGATGGACGGTGGGTTCTGGCCGATGTCGCGGTAGGTGAGGCTGTCCTGCCCACGGCGGGCCAGCCACTGGCTGACAAAGCGGTGGCTGAGGTTGCGACTGTGTGAACCGTGTTGATCCTTGCCGGCGAGGCCGGGGCGGGCACTGGCATCCAGGTGCAGAATGTGCGGCATGTCGAGTCTCCTTTTCGAAGTTGAATTCATCTGTTATTCGCAGCAGACTCAGGCTAAGTTCAGCCCTCAAGGGCGACAAACGACGATTATTTTCCGATACGAATGAGAGAAACTCATGTATGGCGCAGCGCTGGTTACCTTCGCTTTCTGCCCTGCGGGCCTTTGAGGCGGCCGCTCGCCACGAGAGCGCCAAGCAGGCCGCAGAAGAACTCTCCGTTACCGCTACGGCGATCAGTCACCAGATTCGTGCCCTGGAAGAGTCGCTCGGTGTCGCGTTGTTTCTGCGCAAACCGCGCCAGCTCGAATTGACCGCCCAGGGGCGCGAGCTGCAGCAGGTGCTGGAAAGCGCATTCGACAGCATCAGCGCAACGGCTGTGCGTCTCAGCGCGGTGCCCTGTCGTCAGGCCATTACGCTCAGCACCACGCCTGCCGTGGCGGTGCGCTGGCTGCTGTCCTGGGTATGCCTGCTGCGCGATGCCCATCCGGACATCGACCTGCGCATCCACGCCTCGCATGAGCCGGTCGCGCTGGATGGCGTCACCGCGGATATCGCCATTCGCTATGGCGACGGCCGCTGGCCGGGGCTGGTGGCCGAGAAGCTGTTCGACAACACCTTTATCCCGGCCTGCAGCCCGCTCCTCGGCTTGCATGATGCGGCCGAACTGGCAAAGCATTCGCTGATCCACTTCCGCAATCAGGCTGCTGTTTCCTCACCGCTCGATTGGGCCCTGTGGCAGAAGCAGGCCCAGGTGCCGGGGCTGGACGTCAGCGCCGGGCTGGTGTTTTCCGACGAGACCCATGCCGTCTCGGCCGCCCTCGGTGCGCAGGGCGTGGCGCTGATGAGCCGCCAGCTGATCGAGGATGAGCTGAGGGAAGGGCGGCTGGTACAGCCCTTCGGCCCGGAACTGGAAGGCAAGCCCTTCTTTCTGGTGTACCCGGAAAACCGCAAAAACGACCCGACCATTCAGGCGGTGCGGGATTGGGTCATGGCGGTGCCTGGAGGGCTGTGTACGCTGTAGGCCGGGCGATATAGCTACCCCTCTGCGGGGCTTGAGCAGGCTTCGTGCTGCCCATGCGATGCGGATATCCAGGCAACCTTGCTGTTTGTGGGAGGGGCTTTAACCGCGACAGCTTTGTGGATGGGTTGAGCGTAGCGATACCCATGCGGTTGTTGTGTTCAGGAGTGGTGGTTGACCGCCCCATCCAGGCGGCCCACTCCCTTCCACAACGATTCCGTTACTCGCTTCGCTCGCCCTTCGGGCCAGCCTGCGGCTGTTACTTCGCCGTAAGTCAACGGAAGTCGTGGCCTGTCCACTATTACTTCACAGGCTCGACAACAATATAGCGCTTGCCCCCACTGCGTTTGGCCACGTACATGGCTTCATCCGCGTGCCGAATCAGATGCAGATCGCTCTGGCCGTGCTCAGGGTATAGCGCGATACCCAGGCTGGGAGCACTAATCAACATGTTTCCTTCCAGGAGGTAGGGCGCGCTTAGGCTGACAAGGATTTTCTCGGCCACCACGGTGGCATCTTCCTGCCTGCCGATGTTATCCAGAAGAACGGCAAATTCGTCACCGCCCAAACGGCCAACCGTATCGGACTCCCGCACGCACTGCCTGAGGCGGTGAGCGACTTCCCGCAGCAGATGGTCACCTGCGGTGTGGCCAAAGTTATCGTTGATGTGCTTGAAGTTGTCCATGTCGAGATAAAGTACCGCCAGACGTAATGAATCTCTCTGCGCCCTTTGCAGAGAACTGCGCAAGCGGTCCAGGAACAGCGCACGGTTTGGCAGTTCGGTCAGTTGGTCGTATTGCGCAAGAAACTCCAGGCGGGAGTGCGTGCGTTTACGCTCTATCGCAGCCGCTAGCTGGCTCGAGACAAATTGCAGCAGCTCCTTGTCCTGTTCGTTGTAACGCAGGGTCCCGGAATAGTTCTGGAGCACCAGGGCACCGATGGTATCCGGGCCCGATATCAGCGGCACACCAAGCCAGTCAAGGGAATGCTTACCTGCCACCGAGCCAATCTTTGCAGGCATCTGCTCGGCCGTTAACAACAGGGCTTCACCGGAGCGAATAACCTCGGCACTCAAGGTGCCGGAGCCCAGCGGCATGGGTGGCGGCGGCGCGTCGAATTGATCGACGTAATAGGGAAAACTGAGCTGGTCATTCGCGGCGTCGTATAACGCCACAGAAAAATTCTCGGCGGGCAGCACCTGACTGATCACCTCGTGCACTCGCCTGTATAGCGTCTGCAGATCGCCAACCGATTGGGCCGCTTCCGATATTGCATACAACGCGGCTTGCATCGCCTCGGCATGTTTGCGCCGAGTAATATCCCGCGCCACACCCACCCGTACCTGCTCGGTCTCAAGCCATTGGGCAGACCACATGATATGAACGATATGACCGTCTTTATGAAAATAACGGTTCTCATGATCATGGGAGGGTTGGCCCAAATTGATGCGCTCTACGAGCGCTCGGCTGGCGGCGCGATCGTCCGGGTGCATCATTTCAAAGGCGGTCCGGCCCACCATTTCTTCGGGCCGGTAACCGAAAACGCGCTCGCTGGCGGCGCTTACCGATAGAAAGCGCCCCTCTTTATCCACCACGCAGACAACGTCCAGCAGCAGATCCAGTAGCTTGTCGTGGGGCAGGTGGGGGTTTGACGTCATGGCGATGACTATACGGTTATGCCGGCAGGGTTCGCTAGCACGATGATTTTCTATGACAGTGACTCACCGTAAGGGCAAAACCAGTCGTGGCAGGCGACAGGGAAAATAAATCGACGGGGAAAATAAATCTGTGTGCGCCAGTACAAACTGGCAAGAGGTGGTCGGTGCAAGTCCGATACGAGAACGAAGTGGCGAATCATCTTGGGCTCGAGTCATGCGTTGGTCGTCGTGAGGCCGGCAGCGAAGCGTTGACAGGGGAAACGACAGGCCAGCCATTGAGCCGCGAAATCATAAGTCCCGGGATGCCGACGCTATACGGATACGCCAAAGCGCCTCAGCTATACAGCCAACGCCCCAGCTCCTCCAGGTTGGCCACCACGATCTGCTGGGCGCTGGCTTTGGATTGCACCTTGTGCGGGTCGATCTGGTACCGCTGCAACACGTACTGCACCAGCGCGCCGCGGCTGGGCACGAGCAGTTGGCCGTCCTGCATGCCGTAGTCGATCTCGATGATCGCCGCCTGCGCCGGCTTCAGGCGCGGGTCGGGTTCGATCACCACGGCCACCTCGGTCGACCAGCCTTCATCGCCTTCGCGGCCGTGCCCGGTCTCGTCCAGCACCTCCGGCTCGCCGCGAAAGCGGCTGAGGACGAAGTCGCGGTAGTCGCGGTTCTTCTCGCAGTAGGCGCGCACATGCCAGCGCATGCCGGTGTAGATCAGCGTGTGCGGGGCGATCAGGCGGGTTTCGGCGAGCGGGTTGGCCAGCGACACGTACTCGCACTCCAGACGCAGCCCTTCGCGGCAGGCGCGCAGCAGCGGGCGGAGAATCTGCGGGCGGATCGAGCGGTCCGGCACCCTGAGGATCTCGGTGTGCGCATAGGCCACGGCCAGGCCCTCGACATGGGTTGCCCGCTCGTGGTTCTGGTTGAGCAGGTGCAGGTAGGCGCTGGCGCTGTCATCGATGAACAGCGGCTCGAACTGCTTGCTCGGCACGTAGCCCTTGAGGTGCTTGTCGTAGTCGAGGTTGCCGGGGGCGTACTCGCCCAGGTAACTGTTGATGTCCTTCGAGGCCTGCTGGCGGCTGATGCCGAAACTCTGCATCAGATGCCCGGTGGTCAGGCGGCCCTCCCACCAGGCCACGGTTTCGATCAGGCGATAGCGCAGGGCCAGATCCCAGCGAACACCTGCCACCGATTGCTTGCGCTTCATGCCTGCTGCTCCTGTGCGAAAACTTTACCTGTACGAGTAAACACTCTAGATGCGTAAAGAAAGACTACATAGCATGAGTCCAGGGTTCAAGCGGCAACCCGGCGGCGGGAGAGGCGGACATGGACGGCATGACAGCACATTGGGCACTTATGGGGATCGCCGCCTGCGGCTTGCTGATACTGGGCCTGCTCGCCGCACTGCTGCTGGTGCACGGCCAGCACCTGCAAGCGCTGCTGGTCGCACAGTGTCGGCACAACGCCAGGCAGCGTGACTGCCTGCAGCGGCTCGAACGCGATGAGCGAGAGCTGCGCTCGGCCATCCGCGCCGAGCGGGCGCGGGTGGTGCAGTTGCAGAGGAAGGTTGAGCTGCTGCAGGCGTTGCTGGCCAACTCCGCTGTGTAGCCGGTGGCTGCACCAGGCGGCAATCAAGTACCCTGGCCGCTTGATCCAACCCCTCGATCCCCTGGCATTGGTCGTTGCACAAGGAAGCGAAGTTTGAGCGACACGCACAGCTACTACGAGCAGAACGCCGAGCAGTTTTTTGCCGATACCATCGACGTGGATATGAGCGCGCTGTATGCGCGCTTTCTCGAAGCGATACCCGTCGGCGGCTACATCCTGGATGCGGGCTGCGGTTCCGGGCGCGATGCCAAGGCGTTTGCGGCGTGCGGCTATCGCGTCGCGGCTTTCGATGCATCGCCGGCGTTGGCGGCGCTGGCCAGCCAGCACCTCGGCCAGCCTGTGCTGGTGCGGAGCTTCGCCGAGGTCGGCGAACTCAACCGCTATGACGGCGTTTGGGCCTGCGCCAGCTTGCTGCATGTGCCGCATGCGCAGATGCCCGACGCGCTCGCCCGCTTGTGGCAGGCGTTGAAGCCGGGCGGGATCTTCTATTGCAGCTTCAAGGTCGGCGAAGGCGAGCGCGAGCATCAGGGCCGCCGCTTCACCGATGCGCTCGAAGCGCAGATGGATACCTGGCTGGCGCCATTGGTCGACGTGGCCGATGTCAGTTACTGGCACAGCGCCGACCAGCGTCCCGGGCGCAGCGATGCCTGGCTGAATGTCTTGGCCCGGCGCCAGCCGGTACCGGCGGCGCGCCTGGTCACCGGCGGCAAGCTGGATCACTTCCTGCCGCACCTGTGTGCCGCGATCAACAGCGCCAGCGAAGTCGACATGGCGGTGGCCTTTATCAAGAGCACCGGGCTGCGCTTGTTGCTGCCCGATTTGCTGGCGCGGCTGAAGCCGGGCGAGGAGGGCGCGCCGACCGCGCGGGTGCGCGTCGTCACCAGCGATTACCTCGACGTCACCGACCCCGAAGCGTTGCGCAGCCTGATGTTGCTGCAGGATGAAGGTGCCCAGGTGCGCGTCTACGAAAGCGCCGGCAGCAGCTTCCATATGAAGGCCTACCTGTTCGCCGCGCAGGCCGCGGACGGACAGCTGCGCGGGCAGGCGTTCATTGGCTCGAGCAACATCAGCCGCCAGGCGCTCCGCGATGGCCTGGAGTGGAATTACCGCATCGACTATCCCGGCGACGACGGCTTCCTCGAGGCGCGCAGCCGCTTCGAGGAACTGTTCGCCAATCCACGCAGCAAGCCGCTGAGCCATGCCTGGATCGACGACTACGAGGCCCGGCGCCAACCGCCACCGGTCGCCATCGCCCCGGGCAGCCTGGAAGTGGAACCGCCACCGACGCCGACGAGCATCCAGTCCGAAGCGCTGCACGCCCTGGCGCTGACCCGCGAGCACGGTTACCGGCGCGGCCTGGTGGTGTTGGCGACCGGCCTGGGCAAAACCTGGCTAGCCGCGTTCGATGCCAAACAGGCCGGCGCCCGGCGAGTGTTGTTCGTGGCTCACCGCGAGGAAATCCTGCATCAGGCGGCCGAGACCTTCGTGCGCATTCGGCCGGGGCAACGGGTCGGTTTCTACATGGGCCAGCAGCGCGACAGCCAGGTCGACGTGCTCTGCGCCTCAGTACAGACGCTCGGGCGCGTCGAGCACCTGGAGCGCTTTTCGCCGCGGCATTTCGATTACATCGTCATCGACGAATTCCACCATGCCGCCGCGCCCACCTACCACCGCTTGCTCAACCATTTTCTGCCGTCGTTCCTGCTCGGCCTGACGGCGACGCCGGATCGTACCGACTGCTCCAACATCCTGTCGTTGTGCGATGACAACCTGGTGTTCGAGACCAACCTGTTCCGCGGCATCGAAAGCCAGCTGCTGGCGCCGTTCCATTACTACGGCATCTTCGACGACAGCGTGGATTACCAGGCGATTCCCTGGCGCAATGGCCGTTTCGACCCCGAGCAGCTGGCCAATAAACTCGCCACCCTGGGGCGTGCGCGCCACGTGCTGAAGACCTGGCGAGAACACGCCCAGAGCCGGACGCTGGCGTTCTGCGTGTCGATCCGCCATGCCGAATTCATGGCCGAGTACTTCCGCAAGCAAGGCGTCGAGGCCGCCGCCGTGTATGCCGGCTCGAGCCTGTCGCGGGGCGAGGCGCTGGAGCGACTGGACGATGGCCGCCTGCCGCTGATCTTCTCGGTCGACCTGTTCAGTGAAGGCGTCGACCTGCCCGCCATCGACACGGTGATGATGCTGCGGCCGACCGAGTCGAAGATTCTCTTCCTGCAGCAATTGGGCCGTGGCCTGCGCAAGGCCGAGGGCAAGGACAAACTGGTGGTGCTCGACTTCATCGGCAACCACCAGAGCTTCCTGCACAAGCCGCAGGCGTTGATGGGCAACAGCATGAACCACAGGCAACTGGCCGCGTTTGCCCGCGCCGCCGCGGAGCAGCGCTTGGAACTGCCCGAGGGTTGCTTCGTCAACTACGACCTGCAGTTGCTCGACTTCCTCACGTCGCTCGACGGCGACGGCGTGCAGAGCCACTACCAGGCGCTGCGCGAGGGGCTGAACCGGCGCCCCAGCTTGAGCGAGTTCTACCGCTCCGGCGCTAGTCTGCAGCAGGTGCGCAAGCAATTTGGCGACTGGTTCTCCCTGCTGGAGCAGATGGGCGACCTGTCCGAGGCGCAACGGGACTTGGCCACGGCGCATCGGCCCTTCCTGCGCGAGCTGGAAACCACCGCCATGACCAAGAGCTTCAAGATGATCCTGCTGGAAGCCTTCCAGGAACTGGACGGCTGGCGCACGGCGCCCAGCGAAGCGGCCTTGGCCGAGCGATCCTGGCAGCTCCTGCACCGGCGTCGGCCGCTGCTGGTCGACTTGCCGGAGGAACAGGCTCGGCTGGCGGACGGCAGCGCGCCGGCCTGGCTGCGCTACTGGCAGAGCAACCCGATCAAGGCCTGGATCGGCGGCAACCAGAAGAGCAGCGGCAAGCGCTTCTTCGCCGTGGAGCAGGGGAGTTTCGTCCCGCGCTTTAAGGTCGGCGAAGCCGAGCGGGAAGGCTTCGCCGAGTTTGTGCAGGAGTTGCTGGACTTCCGCTTGGCCTCCTACGAGGTGCGCAGGGCGGTCACGGCCGCGCCGGTGGCCACCTTGCCGGTCGCCGCGCGCAGCGGCACCGAGCTGCCCTTCTTCCCCAACCTGAAAATCGCCTGCGGCCACTTCAAGACCGGCACGGCCGACAGCGAGGAATACCGCCTGATCGGCGAGGGCCATGGCCGCCTGGATAGCTCACGGCACTTCATCGCCCGCGCCTCCGGCAACTCGATGAATGGCGGCAAGCAGCCGATCCGCGATGGCGACTACCTGCTGCTCGAGCAGATCAACCCGAAAAGCGCCGGCTCGATCACCGGCACCACCATGGCCATCGAGCGCCAGGACGCCGCCGGCGACAACCAGTACCTGCTGCGGGTGATCCTCAAGGCGGCGGACGGCAGCTACCTCCTGCGCGCCAACAACCCCGACTACGCCGATATCGCCGTCACCGACGAACTGCGCGAGCAGCTACACACCTTTGCCCGCCTCAAGGCAGTGCTGGACCCGCTGGAGCTGGTGATCGGCGAACGCTTCCAGCGCGAAGACATCCCGGCGCTGTTTGGCGCCGAGTTCAACCCCGGCAACTGGAACGTCGGCCATGTGCTGCTGGCCGAACAGCGCGCCCATGTGCTGCTGGTGACCCTGAACAAACAAGGCAAGGTCGAGGAGCACCGCTACCTCGACCATTGGCTCGACGAACAAAGCTTCCACTGGCAAAGCCAGAACGCGACCACCCCCAGCAGCAAACGGGGCAAGGAAATCATCGAGCACGAGAAGCTGGGCATCGGCATCCATCTGTTCGTGCGGGAGAACAAAGTCGAAAACGGCAAGGGTGCGCCGTTTACTTATCACGGAAAGGTGAGGTATCGCAGCCATAGCGGCAGTGGGCCGATGAGTGTGGTGTTTGGTTTGATGTAGGGGGGCGCTTCGTATGCGTTGGGGGCAGTAGAAGAGATTGGTGCCCCCCTAGCCTCCCAGGCAAGCGTGTCGTTGAACCGACATATCGTGTAGACGCGACACTAGGACCGCTGTGTTCAAAATATATACTGGGTGCGGAGTTGATCAAAAATAAACTACTGCGCCCCTTTAGCTCTTGCTTTAGTTGTCTGATGTCACAATGGCCCGAATGAATCTCGATGGAATTTGCATCGTGCGTCCATCGTCGGTGCGGAGTATCAGATTTTCACCAAGCGACCAGACAACATGGATCTTTGTCAGTGCGCAGCCTTCATCCAAGGCTAACCATTTCAGCGTCGTCTCGTCGCAGTAGCTCTGCTCCAGCAAGAGTGCGTCGGCTTGGTAGTTTCCGAGCCCCAGGGCACGCACCGTTTTCTCTGGCAGGGTGGTGAGTAGGCCGCTGTAGCCGGCAATCAGCAGTGCGAAGAATACGGAAAAGTGCAGTGCAATATTCCAGCCTGCGATAAAGAGAAACGAGCACATCGCCGCTATGAGTGAGGCGGCTAGCATGACTGCGATATAAACCAGCCACTTCCAGGCACCAATATCGAACCCTTCGATGACCGGTGCAGTTTGCACCAGCATGAAAGTGATAAACCCACCTACTGCCATGACTGCTACATCCGCGGCCCATAGATAGCGAAGGAAGCTGAACGGTGGTAACCCAAAAGCGGCTTGGACGATTCGGCCGGCGATCAGGCTGATCAGAACTGGCATCAGAACTAGCGATAGAACAAAGAGTTTCGGGGCAAGGATGGCGACCGTCAGCAGACCGGCCGCACAGGCCAAGAAGGGAAGCCAGTACACCAGACAGCCCAGTTTCAGGACCCACCAGACGCGTTGGTTGTCGATATAGGGGCGCGAGTGCCGCAGCTTGTCCTTGATCGTCTTGTGCTCGAGAAATTGGGTGAAGATCCAAGGGCCCGGTAGGAACAGCGGCACTACCAGAACGCCAATGATGGCGAAGCCAATGGCCGCAGCAGCAAGCAGCAGAGAGGAAAACTGGAACAGGTCGAAGCTGGGGTAGAAATGGTTGCGGTAGAAATAGAAGACGAATATGCCAAAGCCGAAGAGCGGCGGGGCGACCTTGGCCACCACGGAAAAGTGCCGACGGAAAAAGCCATTAGATAGCTCAAGTGCCAGATCAAACCAATCGGTGTCCGTTGCCGGGCGGTCAATCCATTTTTGTTGCATTTCATCGTCCTTGGCGTCGGTTCGAAACGGAAGTTTACAGAGGCTGAACCCGCAGTGCTGGCTCTTCTTCTGATAGTCCCTACGCTCCACCTGAACGCATCCCGGGCGGCATTCCCATTCGGGAGCGTGGTCGCGATCAACCTGGAAAGGGAGCAGCCGGCAGTGAAAATAGCAGCTTAAAAACACCCTCGGCTGACGCGACAACTACCTTGCAAAACGCCGGTCGCCGGCATGTATCCGCCGCTTCAGTATCGACATATCTAACGGTTCCGCCCTTACGGCAGGTCACTTTTGGCAGTCGCCCGGATGGCCGGCCCCGCCAAAAGTAACCAAAAAGTCTTGCCCCTGGCATCCGGGTCTCGCTGCGCGGGACTTCCCTCGTTCCATCATTGCTCCAGGGGCACGACCTAGGCGGCCCCCCACGAAGGGCCATCCTTGGCCCATCGTGGCTCTCGCGGCATCCATGCCGTTCAACCCCTTCCGCAACGATTCCACTCGGCCTCCTGATGGGGCATTTGGCGTCGTCTGTGCCATTGCGGTTTGATGACCAAAAGCAGAACTACAGCATTTTTATGGGTATCGCTGCGCTCAACCAAACCTCCGGTTATCCCCCCATTTTTAGTATTCGCCAGAAGTAGAGGTCAGGCCGCTGTGCGAGGTGTTTCTTAGGCCCCGGCTTGAGAGGTAATGATTTGATCGGGTGGTGGTCAAGGGTAGTCATCCTCGATTTTTGTGATTCTAAATCGCGCTTGACACGAAGCTCTCTGCTAGCATGACTCCAGAATGTCGGTGACCGCAGTACGGTGGGTAGTAGATACAGCAATGAAAAATTATCGAGATTTGAGTAGGATTTTTTCTACTAGTTACGTTGAAAGTCTTGCGTATGGAAATATCGAGCACGTGCTTGATGTTTCTCGTGCCTACCTGGATTTCCTCCCTCGAGAGTTTACTCCTGCCGATGTGTATGAGGTTTGTTATAAAGATCTTGGTAAGAACTATCGGTTTGAGTACTTCTTTAAAAATGTTGTGGCGAATAAGATTGTTTTAGGTCGTCATAGGCTTTCGACGGCTACTCTAATATCTGAGTTTAGGGTTGAAAATAATAAAGCTGATTGTGTAATTTTGAATGGTAGCAGTACATGTTACGAAATTAAAACAGATCTTGATAATTTCTCAAGATTAAATGATCAGTTGAGCGCTTATGAGAAATTATTTGATAAGACGTATGTGGTGATAGCTGAGGCGCACAGGGAGTATGCGTTAAAGAACATACATGATAGTGTTGGGTTGATCGTGCTAACTGCTAGAGATACGTTGTCGGAGGTTAGAAGTGCTAGGCTTGTTAGAAATAAGATAGATCCGAAGGTTTTAATTAGATCGTTGCGTAAGCCTGAGTATTTTTCAATGGCTTGTCAGATCGAAAAGGCACCGTTTGGCCTTTCTAATACAGATGTTTTTAGTTGGTGTGAATCGGTTTTTTTGAAAGCTGATGCAGACTTGTTACGAACAATTTTTTGCAAAACTCTAAAGGAAACGCGGCGTTTAAGTCGAGAGTTTTCGCTCGCTTTACCACGTACATTGCTCATGGCTAGCCTTAGTATGAAGCTATCACATGCTAAGAAAAATAATCTTATGAGGGTGCTTAACTCTCCAATTTAAAGGGATGTTTGATGTATTTTCCTATATTAAAGGGTAAGCAAAATGAACTGATAGCTTTACGTGAGCTGTCAGCGAATATTAGTGCTCAATATATAAAGCCGGTAATAGAGCCGGTTAGAGAAAATATATCCCCATTAAAAAGGACGATTCAGCAGCTCGCGGAACATGAGATAGTTCCTCTTGTGGTTATAAATCCATCTCTAGGCGATTATGCTGGCGGTGAGGATCTCATAAGTTCGTTGCTAGAAGGAGAGGAGGGTGCATATCTACCTTGTGTGAAAATAAAAAACCCTCAGGATGTTGCGGCGATCAGCCTTTTCCAATCATTTGATGGTAGAGCAGCGGCATATCTTGAAAGCAGCGTGGATAGAGCTCTGGTTAACATTGTTAATCAGTCGCTGTATACTTTGGTGAATCAGACTAGAGTCAGTTCCGCTGCTTTCGCAGAGCTTCGAAATAAAGTAGTGTATAGTGATTGCTTCAAGAAAGAAGTTAAGAATTCTGATTATTCTGAGGAGTCTTTGTTCTCTGGTATGCATGCTGAATATAGACGACTAGATAATGTCGTCGGTTTTGGTGATTTTACTATTTTAAGTGAAGACTATTCCGAGTCAGGTGGGCCCGCATATGTTGTGGCTGTGCATTTGTCGTACATAAATCGTGATGAATACGATGCCATGCATGTGCGGCATTTTTCTTCTTATGATGATCGTACCCCTACAAATCCCGGCGGCAAGTTTATGGATGCCCTGAATAAACTTGTCCAGTATGTGCACGCTAATCCTGGTAAATTTACTGAGACAACTGGGTTGGGTGAGTTTTTTAGTCTTCATGGTTCAAGGCATTATCCGGGACTTGGTCATGTGAAGAAGATATCAATAAAGCATCATATTGAAACGACGTGCAGCTACATCCGGGAGCGTTGAAATGGCCCGGTGTTGCATTCATTGCTTTACTGGCTCGGTTTTAATAGAAGCAGCATCGAAAGGTACTATTGGAAGTTGTGCTCACTGCAATTCAGTTAGGGTTCCAACAGTTAGTGCTGATATCTTTTTTTCATCAATCGAATTGATTTTGTATGGTTTGGAAGTTTCCGATGTGGGTGAAGGGCTGGTTACCTTATTGTACAATCAGTTTGGGTTGTTTAGCCCGACGGTCGTGAAGGACCCCGAAAGGCTGGTGCGCGAAATGTTTGGTGATGAGATTGCTGGCTTAAAGTATGTGTTTAAATTTGATGTGTCTTTGTACTCAAGTCAGTGGTTAGATTTTAAAGAAGAGCTGAAGCATCAAAATAGATTTTTCCCGCGCAGTACTTTGATTTCACAAGTGTTAGACCCTTCGGCTAACAATTCAAGTTTTGAGGTTTTTTTAGCTCTTCTGGAACAGCTGAAGGCTCCTTTTGAGGCGGGAGGGGTCCTGTTTAGGGCGCGAATATCTGAGAGTCCTTTAACGGCCAGTCAAATGGGAACGCCGCCTCCTATGGTTGCATCTGGTGGGCGAGCTAATCCAATAGGGATACCGTACTTGTACCTTGCCGAAAATGAAGATACATGTGTGGCAGAGGTCAGGCCTAATAATGCAAGTGTAATATATGTCTCGGAGTTTGTGGCAAATAGTGATTTAAACTTGCTCAGCTTGACGGATCCTCGACGCGATTCTTCAGTGCTGAAATTTGAAGAGCAGCAGATGCAAGATGTACTTTGTTTTCTAGATCTGCTTGAGCGATTTTCGCTTGAGTTGTCTAAGCCTGTATTACCTGATAAGTCTCATATTGAGTATATTCCCACGCAGTATATGTGTGAGTTCGTTAAATCAGTAGCCAATTATGATGGGATTGTCTTTAATAGCTCATTCGGGCAGGGCCGCAATTACGTTATATTTAATAGCGATATTTTCTATGCGAGAGAACCCTACCGTGGTCAGGTGGTAAAAACACGGCACGAGTTTTTAGCTGATCCCGTTTGATGCTAAAAAGGAGTTTTATCGGTGGTTTTGTTAATGGATGAGGCGAAAAGTTTTTTAAGTGAGCATTTCGTCAATGATAGGGGACAGACCACGGTTTTGCTTGAGTGATAAAGCAGAAGCAAAAAACCGTGGTCTGTCCCCGATCCACTGTGTAGAGGGGCGTTTGGCATGGATGCCAAACGAGGAACGATGGGCCAGGGATGGCCCACCGTGACGACCCTCGGAACAGCGCCGGAGTGAGGGAAGTTGAGCGCAGCGAAACCCGGATGCCGGGCGCGTTTTCTCTTTGGTTACTTTCTCTTTCGCGCGAGCAAAGAGAAAGTGACTCGCCGTAAGGGCGAAACTCGTAATAGCGGTTAACGGAAATCGTGGTCTGTCCCCGATCGACTACCCGATCGACTAATTGCTCGTCATCCCTTACGAACAGCTGCGCTGACCGCTTCATGTAATCCAGGCATTGTCGGACCTGATTCATTGGAGAGCAGGCCTGTCTCAGAGCGACTGAACAGAGCTTGCAACACTATCTGCCGGGACTCACTATCAATCTCTGTTTCATGTCCAAGCGCAAGGTACAGGTGCGTTAACTGTTCTCTCTCTTCGGCATCACGTTGGAGGTGGAATGAGCTGAATGCGAGTCTAGAGAAAACACGCGAAAGAAAGATGAAAGAAGACAAAATCGCAGCAAAAATTACCGCACCTTCCAAAGTCGCTAAGTTCAGCTTAAGTCTCTGGCCGTCCGCCCATAGTAGGAAAAACTCGCGAAAGTAGATCAAGGCTAAAGCCACTATCGCAACAAGTGCCAAAGTCCAGACTATTCCTTGGTGCCGATATTTTCCTGCTTGTTTCTTCCAGTAAGTGGCTGGGCCATCAAACCGAAGTTTCTCTCGAAATGTTTGTTCAAGGGAGGAAATTTTGCTTTTCCAATTGCTCATTTGAGCATCGAATTCGTCTGATCGATTGGCCGTTGATTCCACATCAACCTTCTTTTGAGCTTCGTGCCATTCGGAGAAATTATCACGTGTTTCCTGAGCCCATTTCCGGATATCCGCCTGGAATACAGAGATTTCATCAATCAGCTCATCCTTCTTAGTGCTGAGTTGATTTTGTAGGCTAGCGAACGTTTTTTCTTCCGCATTACGGCGTTTTGTGAGGTTGTTTTCGTTCTGAAATAGATACTCGTAAGCAAGGATGTATCCTTTCAAATAACTATAATTGTTGGCGTTAGATGACTGGTCCTTGGTGACAGCCTCAAAAAAACCGTCCCCCGTTTGGTCTGAAATCTTGTAACTTTCAAGCCACGGCATAATGAATGGATAATCGCTCCGAATCCAACGACTATTCAGGTTACTTGCCTCCCGTTGGAGGGTTTGTAGCTTTGAATTGAATTCACGCTCCTCCATTTCTTCAGGAATAGGAAGCCACGATTCGACGGTAGATATTAGGCTGTGGAAGATATTCCCGGCGCCAAGTGCGTTGCTCAGTACATTGGATCTAACATTCACCCCTAGTTCTTGGAGCTTATGTTTCGCTTCACCATTCCAGAAGTCTCTCTCGCACTTCGCAAAGTCAAGAAATGTCTCAATGCTCTCAAAGTTTTTCCGTATTCCTTTGAGGTCTGTCAGGGAAAATTTGAATTGGGCGGTCATTTGATGACATCCTTATCCGTTTTGAGTGTTAAGTGGTTTTCTTCGGCGGCTAGTGATGATAGGGACGGGCCACCGTTTCGCTTGAATGATCAAGTAGAAGCGAAGAAATCGTGGTCTGTCCCCTAATACGCGTTCAACCCATCCTACGGTCCTTGCTTGCTACAAGGTTAATTCATTTGTGATCATGTCGATAATTGTTGAAAAAGTGGTGGCGTGATTTTGCGCTATGTTTAAGCAGAATAAAGATAGGACTTCTTCTCTGGTTAGGCTGGTGTGTTTTCCTATCTCGTAAAATTCATTATGCTTGCCGGCCCCAAGGCCGTATTCAATTATGTCCTTAAGCGCGGATTCGGTGGTTTTTAAATGGGCGGCTAGTTGTTTTGTGCTGCTTTTCGAAGTTTCAATAATCCATGATTCTGGCCAGGTGTCACTGGGCAAATAGTTTGTTTTTAGTGTGAACCAGTCGCTAAATGCGGGATCCTTTATTTCTAATGTATTTGCTGCGAAATTGCAGTTGTATTTTGATTTTGATTTTTGGTCTCCATCAAATAAGATGATTGTTTTTTTACTATTTGCTCTTTTGTATGTTGATGCAAGTTGGACGCTTAGTGCTGAGGCTGACCCTATAATTTCTATCGTTATTCGAGATCTAAGTTCAGCTGGAAGGATTAATGTTGTTAGTTTTTGTGCTACATCGTCTTCGACTAAAATGCATAGTTCATTTGAGTTTTCAGAGCTTAATTTTGAGAATGCATATTCTGAGGAGTGTCCTGGCGTGCAAATTGTTTTTCCATTGGTCTTTTCGATGAAGATCCTTGCGTCCTCTGGAAGGTAGTCAAATATTTCGCTTGAGTGAGTTGTACAAATAACCTGTATTTGCCTTTCTATACATGTTTCTTTTAATTTTCGAATGAATCTAGATTGCGCTTCAATGTGGAGGCCGAGTTCTATTTCATCAATTACGATCAGTGATCCTTTTGGTGCTGAGTATATCGTTGAGAAGATTTCGAAAAGAGCATTCTCTCCTGCGCCCATGTTAAAGCCTGATAATAATATACCGTTAATTTTTGCGAGCGGTAGCTTATACTTTGAGTGGCGGGCAATTTTTACGTCTTCATATTTTTTATTGAGTATGTAGCCGACTATATCGCCGAGGTCCTTTTCCCAGCCCTTTGGCTCTACGACTTTAAAGTGTCTTCGATAGCTTTTTGATTGGCTCTTCTCGCTATGCGGCACTATGCGTTCGATGCCAATGAATATAACGTTTCTGTTGATTCGGCTGGCATAGTCGTTCCATTTTCCGCCTTCTGATTTATATCGTACCTGGGAGTTAATTTCTTTTTTGTTAGGGGATTCTGGAGTGACTTTCCAGTTGTCGTATGCGAAATCATACTCTATGATTATTTCTTCTGGTGAGGGTTCGTTTTGGTGGCGAATGAAAAAATCTGCAAATGTGTAATAAGTTTGCTTTCTGTTGCTGGCTTTTATGCCGTCCTTTTTATTATGGTAGGCGCAGCAAGCTAGAGCCAGCGCAGTAGACTTCCCTGCCCCGTTTTTTCCGGCTATTGCAATTATTGGATAGTCTATAGGTATTGTGCAAGTTGTGAGCCCTCGGATGCTCCCTTGTGCTATTTCAATTTTCCTGAGATGGCTGTTTGAATAATCATTGCTGAACCAGCTTCTTAGTTTTTTGTCTGTTGCGCTGTTTCTGTATTTCATTAGTATTCCAAACTAAAAGCCCCGCACAAGGCGGGGCTTTTAGTTTGTCTAATCGCCCCGACATCCATGTAAGGCACAGCTTTAAATAATAGTGTTAGCCAGAATCAATCCCAGCTCAACGCCCCACCGGTCTGATACTCAATAACCCGCGTCTCGAAGAAATTTTTCTCCTTCTTCAGGTCCATGATCTCGCTCATCCACGGGAAGGGGTTGGTGGTGCCCGGGTACTCTTCCTTCAGGCCGATCTGGGTCAGGCGGCGGTTGGCGATGAATTTGAGGTAGTCCTCCATCATCGCGGCGTTCATGCCCAGTACGCCGCGCGGCATGGTGTCGCGGGCGTATTCGATTTCCAGCTGGGTGCCTTCCAGGATCATCTGGGTCGCTTCGTCCTTCATCGCGGCATCCCACAGGTGCGGGTTTTCGATCTTGATCTGGTTGATCACGTCGATGCCGAAGTTCAGGTGCATGGATTCGTCGCGCAGGATGTACTGGAACTGCTCGGCGACGCCGGTCATCTTGTTGCGCCGGCCCATGGAGAGGATCTGGGTGAAGCCGCAATAGAAGAAAATGCCTTCCAGTACGCAGTAGTAGGCGATCAGGTTGCGCAGCAGTTCCTTGTCGGTCTCGACCGTGCCGGTGTTGAAGGTCGGGTCGGAGATCGAGCGGGTGTACTTGAGGCCCCAGGCGGCCTTTTTCGCGACGCTGGGGATCTCGTGGTACATGTTGAAGATCGCGCCTTCGTCCATGCCCAGCGACTCGATGCAGTACTGGTAGGCGTGGGTGTGGATCGCCTCTTCGAAGGCCTGACGGAGGATGTACTGGCGGCACTCGGGGTTGGTGATCAGGCGGTAGACGGCCAGCACCAGGTTGTTGGCGACCAGGGAGTCGGCGGTGGAGAAGAAGCCGAGGTTGCGCATGACGATGCGGCGCTCGTCGTCGGTCAGGCCGTCGGTGCTTTTCCACAACGCGATGTCCGCGTTCATGTTCACTTCCTGGGGCATCCAGTGGTTGGCGCAACCATCCAGGTACTTCTGCCAGGCCCAGTCGTACTTGAAGGGTACGAGCTGGTTGAGGTCGGCGCGGCAGTTGATCATGCGCTTCTCGTCGACCGCGACGCGGGCGGAGGCGCCTTCCAGTTCGGCCAGGCCTTCGGCGATGTCGAGCTGGTCGAGGGCGGCCTTGGCGCGGGCCACGGCGGCGCTGTCATCGGCGGCGATGGCGCGCGCTTCGACCGCGGCGGCACCGCCGACCTGGTCGAGCTTGTCGATGTTCATGTCCGCGACTTGGGCGGTGGTGTTGCCGGCGACGGCTGCGTCTGCGCCGTCTTCCTTGTCGAATTCGTCCCAGCTCAGCATGGCTTGGCTCCTGCTTCAGGGCGGTGAAATAACCGGCCTGTATGGATGTACAGTTAATTCTAGTCCGTTGTCGAGTGCACGCAAACGGCTTGTAACCTGGTGTTCTTGTCGCTGGATGGGTAGCGCTGCGCTCAACCTGCGCGGCGCGACCCATCCGACGAACTGATCGTGTGCGGCTTTAGCTTTTTTCACCCTTCGAGTCTGTAGTTTCGCGGCCAAGGCCCCTCCTACAAGAGCGGATCGGGTGTTGCTTCAGCTTTTATGTCCACCCTTCGAGCGTGTAGCTGAGCGAGTGAGCGCTAGGCGCCGTGCGGGCCGGCCCCGGGAGTGTACGGCTGTACATGACCGGGGTCGGGCCGTGCGGCAACAACGCGGGCGCCGCTCAGATCCGCGCGCTTATTGACACGCCTCGCAGTCTGGTTCGTCGATGGCGCAGGCCTTGGGTACTGGTGCTGGGCCGGCGCTCATTTCCACTTCCGGGGCTTTGGCCGGTGCTGCGCTGAGGCCGTCGTTGCCGCCGCTGGACACGGCGTTGAGCTTGCCGGTGTTGACGGTGGATTTCTCGGTGCTGGTGGCGGCCAAGGCGCGGAGGTAGTAGGTGGTTTTCAGGCCGCGGTACCAGGCCATGCGGTAGGTCACGTCGAGCTTCTTGCCGCTGGCTCCGGCGATGTACAGGTTCAGCGACTGGGCCTGGTCGATCCACTTCTGGCGGCGGCTGGCGGCGTCGACGATCCACTTGGTGTCGACTTCGAAGGCGGTGGCGTAGAGGTCTTTCAACTCCTGCGGGATGCGTTCGATCTGCTGCACCGAGCCGTCGTAGTACTTGAGGTCGTTGATCATCACCGAGTCCCACAGGCCGCGGGCCTTGAGGTCGTGGACCAGGTAGGGGTTGATCACGGTGAATTCGCCCGAGAGGTTCGATTTCACGTAGAGGTTCTGGTAGGTCGGTTCGATCGACTGCGACACGCCGGTGATGTTGGCGATGGTGGCGGTCGGGGCGATGGCCATGATGTTCGAGTTGCGGATGCCTTTCTGCACGCGCTCACGTACCGGCGCCCAGTCCAGCGACTCGCTCAGGTCGACGTCGATGTACTTCTGGCCGCGTTGCTCGATGAGGATCTGCTGCGAATCCAGCGGCAGTACGCCCTTGCTCCACAGCGAACCCTGGAAGGTCTCGTAGGCGCCGCGCTCGTCGGCCAGGTCGCAGGAGGCCTGGATCGCGTAGAAGCTGACCGCTTCCATGGATTTGTCGGCGAAGTCGACCGCCGCGTCCGAGCCGTAGGGGATGTGCTGCAGGTACAGGGCGTCCTGGAAGCCCATGATGCCGAGGCCGACCGGGCGGTGCTTGAAGTTGGAGTTGCGCGCTTGCGGCACCGAGTAGTAGTTGATGTCGATGACGTTATCGAGCATGCGCACGGCAGTCTTGATGGTCTTCTGCAGCTTGGCGCGGTCGAGCTTGCCGTCGACGATGTGGTTCGGCAGGTTGACCGAGCCGAGGTTGCACACGGCGATCTCGTCGGCGTTGGTGTTCAGGGTGATCTCGGTGCACAGGTTCGAGCTGTGTACCACGCCGACGTGCTGCTGCGGGCTGCGCAGGTTGCACGGGTCCTTGAAGGTCAGCCATGGGTGGCCGGTTTCGAACAGCATGCTGAGCATCTTGCGCCACAGGTCTTTGGCCTGGATGGTCTTGAACAGCTTGATCTTGCCGTACTGGGTCAGGGCTTCGTAGTACTCGTAGCGCTCTTCGAAGGCGCGGCCGGTGAGGTCGTGCAGGTCCGGCACTTCGCTCGGGCTGAACAGGGTCCAGGAGCCGTCGTCGAACACGCGCTTCATGAACAGGTCCGGGATCCAGTTGGCGGTGTTCATGTCGTGGGTGCGGCGGCGGTCGTCACCGGTGTTCTTGCGCAGCTCGATGAACTCTTCGATGTCCATGTGCCAGGTTTCGAGATACGCGCAGACCGCGCCCTTGCGCTTGCCGCCCTGGTTGACCGCCACGGCGGTGTCGTTGACCACCTTGAGGAAGGGCACCACGCCCTGGGATTTGCCGTTGGTGCCCTTGATGTAGGCGCCGAGGGCGCGCACCGGGGTCCAGTCGTTGCCCAGGCCGCCGGCGAATTTGCTCAGCAGGGCGTTGTCGCGGATGGCGTCGTAGATACCGCCCAGGTCGTCCGGCACTGTGGTCAGGTAGCACGAGGACAGCTGCGGACGCAGGGTGCCGGCGTTGAACAGGGTCGGCGTCGAGGCCATGTAGTCGAACGAGGACAGCAGGTTGTAGAACTCGATGGCGCGGTCTTCTTTCTGCTTCTCTTCGATCGCCAGGCCCATGGCCACGCGCATGAAGAAGATCTGCGGCAGTTCGAAGCGGGTGCCGTCCTTGTGGATGAAGTAACGGTCGTAGAGGGTCTGCAGGCCGAGGTAGGTGAACTGCTGGTCACGCTCGTGATCGATCGCTGCGCCGAGTTTTTCCAGGTCGAAGCTTTTCAGCACGGGGTTGAGCAGTTCCAGCTCGATGCCCTTGTCGATGTAGGCCGGCAGGGCCTTGGCGTAGAAGTCGACCATCTCGTGGTGGGTGGCGCTGGTGGCGACCCCGAGGAAGCCCAGGCCTTCGGCGCGGATGTTGTCCATCAGCAGGCGCGCGGTGACGTAGCTGTAGTTCGGCTCGCGCTCGACCAGGGTGCGCGCGGTCATCACCAGGGCGGTGCTGACGTCGCTCTGGGCCACGCCGTCGTAGAGGTTCTTCAGGGTTTCTTTCTGGATCAGCGCGCCGTCGACTTCGGCCAGGCCTTCGCAGGCTTCGGTGACGATGGTGTTGAGGCGGCCCATGTCCAGCGGCGCCAGGCTGCCGTCGAGGTGGGTGACGCGCAGGCTCGGGTGCGGCTCGGCGACGTCGCTGCCGCCGCGCTTGCGCTCCTGGCTGCGCGACTCGCGGTAGATCACGTAGTCGCGGGCGACTTTCTGCTCGCCGGCGCGCATCAGGGCCAGTTCGACCTGGTCCTGGATTTCCTCGATGTGGATGGTGCCGCCGGACGGCATGCGGCGCTTGAAGGTGGCGCTGACCTGTTCGGTCAGGCGCGCGACGGTTTCATGGATACGCGACGACGCGGCGGCGGTGCCGCCTTCTACTGCGAGAAACGCCTTGGTGATGGCGACGGTGATCTTGTCATCGGTGTAGGGCACGACGGTGCCGTTACGCTTGATCACGCGCAACTGGCCCGGCGCGGTGGCGCTCAGTTCCAGGTTGCCATCGGTGGCCTGTGGCGCTTGGGCCTGCGGGTTCTCGCGAGAGGTGTCGGTATGCATGTAGGAGTGTCTCCGTGATCTGTAATTTGTCGGGTCGGCGCTTTCCGGTGGATCTACTGCCGTTCGTTACCATTTCAACAACGCCTGCACGCAGCCAGAGGCTGGGAGCAGGGGGCTTGCAAACTGGCTGGAAGGGTTTGAGCTGAAAGCGCCTCCCTGGCTGCATGTCTTGTGTCGGCCATGGCCGGCACTACTAGATGTAGTGGTAGGGGCGCAAGGGCTGCCTACCGTTATTCTGGCTCCGGCAGGCAGGTCGCGCTGCTGGAGCAATGGCCGCAACGCGTGTGCGCAGGCCGCCATCGAGGTTCTTTCGCTCACCGATCTGGGTTGGGGGCTGGACCTTTTGTGGGCAATTGTGCTTGTGCCGTTTTTGAGGTCAAAACCCAACATATAGGTGTTTAGTGCGTTGGAGATACAAGATAGTGCGGTGTTGGGGGGATGGCAAGTCCTCCGGCCTGTGGATAAAGCTGTGGGTTAACTTGGGGTAACTTGCGCAAACCCGCGTGTTTGCTGGGGTGGGCGGTCCTGTACCGTTCGTCGTTGTTATGGGTTTATTTTTGCGTTCGGCGCGAGTTTTCGAGTCCGACACAGAAACACAATATGTAGTTTTTTTTGTGGCGTTTTGGCCTGCTCTGTGCAAAGGCCCCGCCGGACTTTCACTGCTGTGCAGCAGACCTGCGCGGTGGCGTGCGGCATTGCTACAATCAGCGTCTTTTTCGCCGTCGTTGATCTGTCCCCGGAGGCAGCCGTGCAGCAGCAAGACACCTGGCAAATCCTTATCGTCGAAGACGACCAGCGTCTGGCCGAACTGACCCGTGATTACCTGCAGGGCAATGGCCTGACGGTGAGCATCGAGGGCGACGGCGCGCAGGCGGCCGCGCGCATCCTCAAGGAGCAGCCGGATCTGGTGATTCTCGATCTGATGCTGCCGGGCGAGGATGGTCTGTCGATCTGCCGCAAGGTGCGCGACCAGTACGACGGGCCGATCCTGATGCTGACCGCGCGCACCGACGACATGGACCAGGTGCTCGGCCTGGAAATGGGCGCCGACGATTACGTGTGCAAGCCGGTGCGCCCGCGCGTGCTGCTGGCGCGGATCCGCGCGCTGTTGCGGCGGCGCGAGGGCGTCGCGGCGCCGGCCGGCGAAGGGGCGCGGCGCCTGGAGTTCGGCCCGCTGGTGATCGACAGCGCGATGCGCGAGGCCTGGCTGGGCGAGCAGGGCATCGAGCTGACCAGCGCCGAGTTCGACCTGCTCTGGTTGCTGATGGCCAACGCCGGGCGGATTCTCTCGCGCGAGGAGATTTTCAATGCCCTGCGCGGGATCGAGTACGACGGCCAGGATAGATCCATCGACGTGCGCATCTCGCGGATCCGGCCGAAGATCGGCGACGATCCGATGCATCCACGCCTGATCAAGACCGTGCGCAGCAAGGGCTATCTGTTCGTCGCCGAGGCGGCCGAAGCGCTGCTATGAATTCGATCTTTCTGCGCATCTACGCCGGCATGCTGGCGGTGCTGGTGCTGGTGGCGCTGCTCGGCGTCGGCACCCTGCACCTGGTCAACGAGGTGCGTTCGGAGCAATACCGCGAGCGCCTGGCGCGCGGCACCTTTCGCCTGATGGCCGATAATTTGGCGCCGATGAGCGAGCTCGAGCGGCGTCGCGCCGTGGTGTTGTGGTCGCGCCTGCTGGGCATCCCGCTGTCCATTCAGCCGGTGGCCGCGGCCCCGCTGGATAACGGTGAGCGCAACCGTCTCAAGCGTGGCCTGGTGTTGGTGCGGCAAACCGGCCCGCATTCGGCAACCGTCTATAGCCAGGTCGACGAAGCGCAGCAGTTGCTGCTGACTGGCGAGGTGCAGCAGATCAGCGAACAGCTGGCGCGGGCGACGGTTTTTCTGCTGATCGACGAGCTGATCCGCTCTCCGCAGGCCGAGCAGCCGCAGCGTCTGGCCGAGCTCAAGGAGGCCAAGCAGTTCGGTTTCGACCTGCGCCTGGTCAGCCTCGAGCAGGCGGACCTGGATGTCGACCAGCGCCGGCGGGTGGACGAGGGCGACACGGTGATGGCGCTGGGCAAGGGCGGCGACAGCATTCATGTGTTCTCCGGCATCGTCGGTACGGACTGGGTGCTGGAGATCGGCCCGCTGTATCAGATGAATCCCTACCCGCCGCAGTTGCTGGTATTGATCGGGGTGCTGGGCCTGAGCCTGATCGGCTTGACCGTCTATCTGCTGGTGCGGCCCCTGGAGCAGCGCCTGGGCGATCTGGAGGGCGCCGCCACGCGGATCGCCGGTGGCAACCTGGATGCGCGGGTGCCAAGCCGCGGCACGGATTCGGTGGGGCGGCTGGCGGCGGCGTTCAATGCCATGGCCGAGCACCTGCAGCGCTCGCTGAGCATCCAGCGCGAAATGGTCCGGGCGGTGTCCCATGAACTGCGCACGCCGGTGGCGCGCCTGCGCTTCGGCCTGGAGATGATCGGCGATGCCGAGAGCGAAACGGCGCGGCGCAAGTACATGGAGGGCATGGACAGCGATATCCAGGACCTCGACAAGCTGGTCGACGAGATGCTGACCTATGCGCGCCTGGAGCAGGGCGCGCCGGCGCTGAACTTCCAGCAGGTCGACCTGGGCCAGCTGATCGACCAGGTGATCGACGAGCTGGCGCCGCTGCGCGCCGACGTGCGGGTCGAACGCGGTCCGGCACTGCCGGCCCTGGATGGCAGCGGTGCGCTGGTCGAGGCGGAAGTGCGCTACCTGCACCGCGCCTTGCAGAACCTGGTGAGCAACGCCATGCGCCATGCCGAATCGCGGGTGCGGGTGAGTTACCAGATCGGCCAGCAGCGTTGCCGCGTGGATATCGAGGACGACGGCCCCGGGGTGCCGGAAGACGCCTGGGAACGCATCTTCAAGCCCTTCCTGCGCCTGGACGACAGCCGCACCCGCGCCTCCGGCGGCCACGGCCTGGGCCTGTCGATCGTGCGCCGGATCATCTACTGGCACGGCGGCCGCGCGCAGATCAGCCGCAGCGAACGCCTCGGCGGCGCGCATTTCAGCCTGATCTGGCCGCGCAAGCAGGGCTGAGCGGCAAGCCGGCCGGTCCGTAGGCACCTGTAGGCGTTCGCTCGCCGTCTACGACTCCGCGCTGTCGCGCAGCAAGCTGGGGGCAATTGCGTCTATCGGCTTGTAGGTACTTGTAGGAGCGGGCCATGCCCGCGATGCGTTTCGCGGGCATGGCCCGCTCCTACAGGTCGTTGTGAATATTAAATTTATATATATAAAACAATGAGTTATTTCTTGTTTGATAAGAGATCCCCCGTCGTCCAGACGCCGCGCTGTCGCGCAGCAAACTGGGGTGCAATTGCGCCTATCAGTTTGTGGGTACCTGTAGGAGCGGCGGGGACGCCCAGTTCCATGGCCGCGATGCGTTTCGCGGGCATGGCCCGCTCCTACAGGGCCGCGCGGTGAATCCCGGCGTGGGGGAGCGGTTGCGCAGCTCCGCCCCGGGTTTCGGGGCTGGGCATACGGGCGCATGGCGCGGCGAGCGTCACTCGCCGCGGACTTCGATGCGCCGGCCGCGGGCATGTTCGGCCTTGGGCAGTTCGATGCGCAGCACGCCATTGCGGTAGCTGGCCGAGGTCTTGTCGGCAAGTACCGGCAGGGGCAGCGGGATGCTGCGATGGAAGCTGCCGAAGGCGCACTGGCGCACGCGGTACTGGCCGCTGCTGGATTCCTGCTCGTAGCGTTTCTCGCCGCGCACGATCAGCACGTCGTTGCGTACCTCGATGTCCACGTCCTGCTTGTCCAGGCCGGGGACTTCCAGGCGCACCACGAACTTGTCGCTGTCCTCGAACACATCGCCGGCCAGGAGGGCCCAGTTCGCCGACGGGAAGTCGGGATGAGCCGGGGTCTCGGCCGCTACCTCGGTCGACGCCTTGCTCCTGGTCAATGGGGTGAAGCGGGTCAGGGCGCCGCTGGTGCGCTCGCGAAAACTCCGCCAGCCCTCGCCGATCGAGTGCCAGGTTTCCTCCAGGCCGTGTTTCAGATCAGTCAGTTTTTCCATCGGTTGACCTCCAGGATGCGGGCGGTCGGGCCAGGCTGGCGGCCCGGCCGCTCGGGCAGTTCAGGCGACTTTCACCTCGATCTTGCGCGGTTGCGCATGGGCATGCTTGGGAATGCGCAGGTTGAGCACGCCATCGCGCAGCTGGGCGTCGATCCGCGACGTATCCAGTTCGCTGCTCAGGCTGAAGGCCCGGCGATAGCGCGACAGGCGCACCTCGGCATACACCGCCTCCATGTTTTCCGGAGTGTCGGGGGCTATCTCGCCCTCGATCAGCAGGGTGTCGTTTTCGACCCGCAGTTCGAGCTTGTCCTTGGGCACGCCCGGCATGTCGGCGAGCAGCAGAATGCCGTCCTTGTTCTCGAACACATCGACCCGCGGCAGCAGCGTCTGCAGCTCTTCCGCGGATTCGTCGCGGCGGACTACTCGTTTCTCGGTCATCGCAGTTTCCTCCTTAGCGAAATGTCACTGGATAGTGATGCGCTTGGGTTGGGCAGCCTCCAGCCGCGCCACCTTGATGTGCAGCACGCCATTGCGGTAGTGCGCCTCGACCTTGTCCGGGTCGGCATCCTTGGACAGGTTCACGGTGCGCTTGAAGCTCCCGGTGAAACGCTCGTTGGCATAGACCGACAGGGTGCCGTTGTCTTCCGGCTCGGCGCTGGCGCGCTCGCCGCTGATCGACAGCAGACCGTGGTCGATCTGGATATCCAGTTTGGCCGGGTCGAGACCCGGGGCGAAGGCGTAAACTTCGATGGTCCCAGGGGTGCTGCCGACGTTGATGCTCGGGAAGGCACCGCTGGCAAGCGCCCGAATGCTGCCCGGTCGGCCGGGATTGGCAAACTCTTGCTGCAACTCCTGCTGCAGCCGTTCGAACTCGGCGAGCAGGCCGCCGGGGAAGTTAAGCAGGGATTCGTACATCGCAAACCTCCTGTGGTGAGTTGACCAGAGACGTGTTTGCGGGGCTCGAGGCTGAGGCTTCAAGCCCCCGTCGAGAAAAATATGTTGGCGGCTGGAAGCGGCTTCAAGGGATGTTTTAAGAACATTATCGAATGATTGATAGGCGCAGCATCCAGGTTGCGGGCATAAGTGCTGCGATGCGGCGCCTGGCAACGATCATTGGTCTACGTGGCCCGGATGAGTGCCAGCGTAATCCGGGGGGGGGGGGGGGGGGGGGGGGGGGGGGGGGGGGGGGGGGGGGGGGGGGGGGGGGGGGGCGGGCGCATGACTGCCGGCGCTGCCCCGGATGGCCGTCGGGCTACAGGGGTTGTGTAGGGTGGATGACGCCTTTTTCATCCACCATTGCAGTTGGTGGATGGGTGAAGCGTCATCCACCCTACAAGGCTGTCGGGTAGGGTGCGCTGTGCGCACCGGCGTTCGAGGCTATGGCGCGGGGGGTATTGGTGCGCGCGACGCACCCTACGCGAGGCTAAAACGGTGCGGGGCAGTCGAAGCGCAGGCGTTCGCCGCTTTGCGGGTGGGTCAGGCCGAGCATGCAGGCGTGCAGACACAGGCGCGGGTAGGCGGCCAGGGCCTGGGGCGGGGCGTAGAGGGCGTCACCGAGCAGCGGGTGGCCGATCGACAGCATGTGCACGCGCAGCTGGTGCGAGCGGCCGGTGATCGGGGTCAGCTCGACCCGGCAGTAATCGCCGCAGCGTTCGAGCACGCGCCAGTGGGTCAGGGCATGTTTGCCGACTGCATGGTCGACCACATGCCGCGGCTTGGTCGGCGGGTCGTAGCGCAGCGGCAGGTCGATGCTGCCGCTGTCCTGCTCGGGCTGGCCCCAGCACAGGGCGATGTAGGCTTTTTCCGTCTCGCGGTCGTGGAACTGGCGCGACAGTTCGCGGTGGCTGTCGACGTCGCGGGCCAGGACGATTAGCCCTGAGGTTTCCCAGTCCAGGCGATGGACGATGCGCGCTTCCGGGAAGCCGTTGTCCTGCAGGCGGGTGACCAGGCAGTCGCGGTTGTCCTCGGCGCGGCCGGGCACCGAGAGCAGCAGGGTCGGCTTATTGATCACCAGCAGGGCGGCGTCCTGGTGGAGAATTTCGATTTGGCTGAGCGGCATGGGGCAGTCCGGAAAAAGCAATCGGCGACCGAGGTCGCCGATTATTTGGAAATATCCTGTAGGAGCCAGCTTGCTGGCGATGCTCCGGGCAGCGCCTCGGTTCCTGATCGCCAGCAAGCTGGCTCCTACATGAGCGGATGCTTTCAGCGATCCGGCAGGGTGATGTTGAGTTCCAGGATCGAGCAGCTGCCTTGGCTTTCCAGGGCGACTTGCACTTGATCCGAGTCGATATTGACGTACTTGCGAATCACCTCGACCAGCTCTTGCTGCAGGGCCGGCAGGTAGTCCGGCTGGCTGCGCTGGCCGCGCTCGTGGGCGACGATGATCTGCAGACGCTCTTTCGCAATGGACGCAGTGGCTTCCTTTTTACGTTCACGAAAGAAGTCAAAAATATTCATTAGCGAGCTCCAAACAAGCGTTGCATGAGTCCTTTCTTCTGCACGTCGAGAAAGCGATGGGCAACTTCCTTGCCGAGCAGACGGTCGACGGCATCGCTGTAGGCCTGGCCGGCGTCGCTCTGGTCGTCGAGGATGACCGGCACGCCCTGGTTGGAGGCTTTCAACACGGCTTGCGATTCGGGGATCACGCCGAGCAGGCGGATGGCGAGGATTTCCTCGACGTCTTCCACTCCGAGCATTTCGCCGCGGGTAACCCGCTCGGGGTTGTAGCGGGTCAGCAGCAGGTGTTCCTTGATCGGCTCTTCGCCTTTCACGGCGCGCCGCGATTTGCTCGCCAGCAGGCCGAGCATGCGGTCGGAGTCGCGCACCGAGGAAACCTCGGGGTTGGTCACGACAATCGCTTCGTCGGCGAAGTACATCGCCAGGTGCGCGCCTTTTTCGATCCCGGCCGGCGAGTCGCAGACCACGAATTCGAAGTTCTCGCGCAGTTCGTTGATGACTTTTTCCACGCCTTCTTCGGTCAGCGCGTCTTTGTCACGGGTCTGGCTGGCGGCCAGCACGTAGAGGTTTTCCAGGCGCTTGTCCTTGATCAGCGCCTGGCTCAGCGTGGCTTCGCCGTTGACCACGTTGACGAAGTCGTACACCACGCGACGTTCGCAGCCCATGATCAGGTCGAGGTTACGCAAGCCGACGTCGAAGTCGACGATGACAGTTTTGTGCCCGCGCAGGGCGAGGCCGGTACCGATGGCGGCGCTGGTGGTGGTTTTACCCACGCCACCCTTGCCGGAAGTGACTACGAGGATCTTGGCCAAGGTGATTCACCCCAAAATGTGAAGTAAAGACGGGAACCCGAGAGCCATATGCGGCTTCCAGATGCCTTTTTATGTCCCTGAAAATTGGCGGCAGTATCCGTTAAAGGCGGGTGATGTTCAACACGTCACCCGACAAGCTGACCTGTATCGCCTCGCCCCATAACGGGTCGCGGCGCAGGTCTTCGGCAACCTTGTATTGGCCGGCAATGGACAGCAGTTCCGCGCCCATTTGCTGGCAGAAGATGCGTGCCTTGATGTTGCCCTTGATGCCGGCCAGGGCACGGCCGCGCATGGGGGCGTAAACATGGATGTTGCCATCGGCGAGAAGTTCCGCGCCGGAGCTGACCGGCGCCAGGACGATCAGGTCGCCGCCCTGGGCATAGACCTGCTGGCCGCCGCGCACCGGGCTGGTGATGATCTTGCTCGGCCTGACTTCGGGCTCTGCGGGCTTTTCCGGTTTTTTCGGCGTGGCGCTACCGTCGGTCGGATCGACCGGGCGCTCGCGGGCGCCGGACGGCGGCAGCACCGGTAAATCCAGGGCGCCGGCGGCGGCGATGTCATCTTCACGGTTGGCGCGCACGGCCAGGGTGCGCAGGCCATGGCTACGGCACAGGGCCATCAAGGCGCCCAGATCGAGGTTGCCTTCGCCTTCCGGCAGCTTGTCCAGGGCCAAGACCAGCGGGGTATTGCTGAAGAAGTTCGGCGCTTGGGCGACTTTCGCCGCCAGTTGCTGGTCGAGGCGCTCGAGGTCGTTGTGCGCCAGTTCCATCACGGTGATGGCCAGCATGCTGCCCTTGAGCTGGAATACGGGGTCTTGCTCGAGTAGATCGGCTTGGCTCATGGTCTGCCTGATACGCCTTGTCGGTCGTGACGAAAGTAGCCCGGACTTATAGCGATAACCCCGCCGGGCTGCAAGCCGAGTCTGGGAGCCTGTAGAATGCCGGGCTTTGTCGTTTGTGCGAATTGATCCATGGACCGTCCTCGCTTTCGTGCCTATTTCCTCCATCCGCGTTTCTGGTTGTTGTGGCTGGGTCTGGTGCTGCTGTGGTTGCTCGTGCAGTTGCCGTACCGGGTGCTGCTCATGCTGGGGCGCGCGCTGGGTGCGCTGCTGTACCGCTTGGCCGGCTCGCGGCGCACGATCGCCGCGCGCAACCTGGAGCTGTGCTTTGCGCAGCTGTCCGCCGCCGAGCGCGAACGCCTGTTGCAAGAGAACTTCGCCTCCACCGGCATCGCCTTCTTCGAGATGGCCATGAGCTGGTGGTGGCCCAAGGCCAGGCTGGCCAGGCTGGCGCATATCGAGGGCCTGGAGCATCTGCAGCAGGCCCAGGCGGACGGTCAGGGCGTCATCCTGATGGCGATCCATTTCACCACCCTGGAAATCGGCGCGGCGTTGCTCGGCCAGGTGCACACCATCGACGGCATGTACCGCGAGCACAAGAATCCGCTGTTCGACTTCATCCAGCGCCGCGGCCGCGAGCGGCACAACCTGGACGCCACGGCCATCGAGCGCGAGGACGTGCGCGCCATGCTCAAGGTGCTGCGTGGCGGACGGGCGATCTGGTACGCGCCGGACCAGGATTACGGCGCCAAGCAGAGCATCTTCGTGCCGCTGTTCGGCATTCCGGCGGCGACCGTCACCGCCACCACCAAGTTCGCCCGCCTGGGCCGGGCGCGGGTGCTGCCTTTTACCCAGCAGCGCCTGGCCGACGGCCGCGGTTACCAACTGACCATCCACCCGCCGCTGGCCGGTTTTCCGGCCGCGAGCGAGGAAGCCGACGGCCGGTTGATCAACCAGTGGGTCGAGCAGGCGATCGGCGCCTGTCCCGAGCAGTACCTGTGGACCCACCGGCGCTTCAAGACGCGGCCGCCGGGTGCGGCGAAGCTGTACCGGAAGCACCGCGGTTAGTGGCGGGTGGGTTGGCGCAGGGCAGGGCGATCAGTCATTGCTGCCCATCCTGCGGCTGCGACCGGCACGCCTGTTAATCCTGGATAAAAACCTGCTGAGCCCGCCATGGCGGCAAATGCGCCCTCCCGCCAGCCCGTCACCGGGCCGAGTCCTGTAGAATGCCGGGCTTTGTCGCTCGTGCGGAATCATCCATGGATCGTCCTCGTTTTCGTGCCTATTTCCTCCATCCGCGCTTCTGGCTGCTGTGGTTGGGGCTGGGCTCGCTGTGGCTGGTCTCGTTGCTGCCGTACCGGGTGTTGATGCGCCTGGGGCGTTGGCTGGGGGGCTTGATGTTTCGTCTGGCGCGTTCGCGCCGGCAGATCGCCGCGCGCAACCTGGAACTGTGTTTCCCCGAACTGTCGGCCGCTGAGCACGACGCCTTGTTGCGGGAAAACTTCGCCTCGACCGGCATGACCTTCTTCGAGATGGCGATCAGCTGGTGGTGGCCGGCGGCGCGGCTGGCCAGGTTGGGGCAGGTCGAGGGGCTCGAGCATATTCGCGCGGCCGAGGCCGAAGGGCAGGGCGTGCTGCTGATGGCCCTGCATTTCACCACCCTGGAAATGGGCGGCGGGCTGCTGGGAATGCGCCAGGACATGTACGGCATGTACCGCGAGCACAAGAATCCGCTGTTCGACTTCATCCAGCGCCGTGGCCGCGAGCAGCGTCTGCAGGGCGTGATCGAGCGCGACGATGTACGCGGCATGCTCAAGCTGCTGCGTGCCGGCAAGGTGATCTGGTACGCGCCGGATCAGGACTATGGCGCGCAGCGCAGTATTTTCGTGCCGCTGTTCGGTGTGCCGGCCGCGACGGTGACAGCGACCAGCAAATTTGCCCGTCTGGGGCGGGCGCGGGTGATTCCCTTCACCCAGACCCGGCTGGCCGACGGCACCGGCTATAAGGTGGTGGTACACCCGCCGCTGGCCGATTTTCCCGGGGAGAGCGAGGAGGCCGATTGTCTGCGGCTCAATCAGTGGATCGAGGCGGCGATTCGCCAGCAACCCGAGCAGTACCTGTGGGCCCACCGGCGCTTCAAGACGCGCCCGGCCGGTGAGGAAAAAATGTACAAGAAGCGCCGTAGTTAGTGTTGGCGGTATTGGTGCGCTCGATTAGCGATCAAGTATGCCGCTCCCGTAGGAGCAGATGCCCCGCCTTCGACGCAGCGCTGTCGCGCAGCAAACTGGGGCACTCAAGGGTCAAGACCGTAGGATGGGTTAGGCGCCCGCAAATTGACCTGCTGTCAGCAGAACAAAGGCACCGTAACCCATCATCGATATTCGCCCTGTCAACGGGTACAGGCATAAACCGCCCGATGGGTATCGCTGCGCTCAACACCATCCTACAGTTACCGGCTCCTGCAAGTGCCCACAAGCCGACAGGCCCGACAGCCTTCCAGGCTGCAAGTTAAAGGATTCGGAACTTCCCCTATGACGCCAAACACGCCTTCCAGCCAGCCGGTCACCGGGTTGATTCTTTCCGGTGGCGGCGCGCGGGCGGCTTATCAGGTCGGGGTGCTGGCGGCGATTGCCGATTTGCTGCCGGATACCGCGCAGAATCCCTTTCCGGTGATCGTCGGCACCTCGGCCGGGGCCATCAATGCGGTCGGCCTGGCCTGCGGGGCCTTGCATTTTGGCGAGGCGGTGCGCCGCCTGACCAGCGTCTGGCAGGGCTTTCATACTCATCAGGTGTATCGCAGCGACTGGCCGGGGGTGTTGCGCCAGGCCAGCCGCTTTATCGGCCACAGCATGCTGGGCCTGGGCGGGGAAGTGCCGGTGGCGCTGCTCGACAGTACGCCGCTGCGCGAACTGTTGCTGCGCGAGCTGGATTTTTCCGGGATCGCGGCCGCGGTGCGCCAGCGTCAGTTGCGGGCGGTGGCAGTGACGGCGTTCGGCTACGAGTCCGGGCAGGCGGTGACCTTCTATCAGGGGCGCGCCACCATCGATCCGTGGATGCGCCATCGCCGGGTCGGGGTGCCGACCCGCCTGTGCGTCGACCATCTGCTGGCCAGTTCTTCGATTCCGCTGCTGTTCCCGCCGGTGAAGATCAATCGCGAGTATTTCGGCGACGGCGCCGTGCGTCAGCCCGCCCCGATCAGCCCGGCGCTGCACCTGGGTGCGACCCGGGTGCTGGTGGTCGGCGTCAGTGGCAACCCGCAGGCCGAGCAGGACGGCGTGGTCAGCGTTCCGGTGCCGACCGCCAAGCCGCCGAGCCTGGCGCAAATCGGCGGGCATATGCTCAACAGCACCTTTATCGACAGCCTGGAAGGCGACATCGAACTGCTCGAACGGCTCAACCTGATGAGCAAGCTGATCCCGCCGGAGCAGCGCCCGCGTGGCCTGGGGCTCAACCCGGTGGAGGTGCTGGTGATTTCGCCGAGCCAGCCGCTGGATGCCATCGCCGCCCGCCATCGCCACGAGCTGTCGGCGGTGCTGCGCCTGTTCCTGCGTGGCCCGGGGGCGACCAAGGTCAGCGGTGCGGGGGTGCTCAGCTATCTGCTGTTCGAGGCCGGCTATTGCAATGAGCTGATCGAGCTGGGCTATCAGGATGCGATGGTGCAGAAAGTCGCCTTGAGCGATTTCCTCGGCCTGGCCCGCCCGCCGGTGGCGCAGGGGCAGCCGATCACGGCCTAGCCGATTCAGGCGCAAAAAAACCTGCCGGTCAGCTTGTGGAGAAATTGCCCGTGCAGTGCACGAATGTGCCGATCAGCGTTTAAACTGCGCCTTCCCGACGCTTTCTGTCGCATTTGCGCAAGCGGCGGTTTTCCTCGGGTTGGCGCTATAAGAAGTTGTCGCATGGCGGCAATGCCCGCCCCGAATCAATCCCTACAATCCTTCCCATCGCCTGCCACCCAATGCAGGTGTTACTCGTCAGGAGAGCTCCGATGTCCGTTCAGCACGATCCGGTGCAACGCGCCGATTTCGACCAAGTGATGGTTCCCAACTATGCCCCGGCCGGCTTTATTCCGGTGCGCGGCGCGGGTTCCCGAGTCTGGGATCAAAGTGGTCGCGAGCTGATCGACTTCACTGGCGGCATCGCCGTGAATGCCCTGGGCCATTGCCATCCGGCCCTGGTCGCCGCCTTGACCGAGCAGGCCACCAGGCTGTGGCACATTTCCAACGTGTTCACCAACGAGCCGGCCCTGCGCCTGGCACACAAGCTGGTCAACGCGACCTTCGCCGAGCGGGTGTTCTTCTGCAACTCCGGCGCCGAAGCCAACGAGGCCGCCTTCAAGCTGGCCCGTCGGGTGGCCTTCGACCGGTTCGGTGAAGACAAGTACGAAATCATCGCGGCGACCAACAGCTTCCACGGCCGTACCCTGTTTACCGTCAGCGTTGGCGGTCAACCCAAGTATTCCGATGGTTTCGGGCCGAAGATCCAGGGCATCAGCCATGTGCCATACAACGATATCGAGGCGCTGCGAGCGGCGGTTTCCGCCAAGACCTGCGCCGTGGTGCTGGAGCCGATCCAGGGTGAAGGCGGCGTCTTGCCGGCCGACCTGGCCTACCTGCAGGCGGCCCGCGAGCTGTGCGACCAGCACGACGCGCTGCTGATCTTCGACGAGGTGCAGACCGGCATGGGCCGCAGCGGTTCGCTGTTCGCCTACCAGCATTACGGGGTGATTCCGGACATCCTCTCCAGCGCCAAGAGCCTGGGCGGTGGTTTCCCGATCGGCGCCATGCTCACCACTGCGGCGCTGGCCAAGCACCTGGTGGTCGGCACCCATGGCACCACCTACGGCGGCAACCCGCTGGCCTGTGCGGTGGCCGAGGCGGTGATCGATGTGATCAATACCCCGCAAGTGCTGGCTGGGGTGAAGGCCAAGCAGCAGCGTTTCAAGACCACCCTGGAACAGTTCGGCGAGCAGTACGGCGTGTTCAGCCAGGTGCGCGGCCTCGGCCTGCTGATCGGTGCGGTGCTCAGCGATGCCTGGAAAGGCAAGGCCAAGGCGATTCTCGATGCCGCCGCGGCGCAAGGGGTGATGGTGCTGCAAGCCGGCCCGGACGTGGTGCGTTTCGCCCCGAGCCTGGTGGTGGAAGATGCCGATATCGATGAGGGCCTGGCGCGTTTCGAACGTGCGCTGGTCCAGCTGACGCAAGCCTGAGTCGACAGTCCGGCGGCGAGCCGTTTGCGCTCGCCACGGGCTGTGCTTGCTTGGCTTATGGATAAGCCGAGCTACTTCCAGGGATGACTCTCTCCGTGTGTGCTGTGGCCTTCGGGTTGCGGTTTCTCCAGGCGGTTCGCGCTGAGCGGCCTGGAGTTTTTCTTGAAAAGGAGTGACACCATGCTGGTGATGCGCCCCGCGCAAATGGCCGACCTGAGTGAAGTGCAGCGTCTCGCCGCGGACAGCCCGGTTGGTGTGACTTCGCTGCCGGACGATGCCGATCGGCTGCGCGACAAGATCGCCGCGTCGGATGCCTCGCTGGCCGCCGAGGTGAGCTTCAATGGTGAAGAAAGCTACTTCTTCGTCCTCGAAGACAGCGACAGCGGGCACCTGCTCGGCTGTTCCGGGATTGTCGCCTCGGCTGGTTATTCCGAGCCGTTCTACAGCTTTCGCAACGAAACCTTCGTGCACAACTCCCGTGAGCTGAAGATCCACAACAAGATCCACGTGCTCTCGCTGTGCCACGACCTGACCGGCAACAGCCTGCTGACCAGTTTCTACGTCGAGCGGCCGTTGGTGGGCAGTGTCTGGTCCGAGCTGAACTCGCGCGCGCGTTTGTTGTTCGTCGCCAACCATCCGGAGCGCTTCGCCGATGCCGTGGTGGTTGAGATCGTCGGCCACAGCGACGAGCACGGCGATTCGCCGTTCTGGGATGCCGTGGGGCGCAATTTCTTCGACATGAACTACGCCGAGGCCGAGCGTCTGTGCGGGCTGAAGAGCCGGACCTTTCTGGCCGAGCTGATGCCGCATTACCCGATCTATGTGCCGCTGCTGCCGGATGCGGCGCAGGAGGCCATGGGCCAGGTGCACCCGCGGGCCCAGGTGACCTTCGACATCCTGATGCGCGAAGGCTTCGAAACCGATCATTACATCGACATCTTCGACGGCGGGCCGACCCTGCATGCGCGGACCTCGGGGATTCGCTCGATCGCCCAGAGCCGGGTGGTGCCGGTCAGGCTCGGCGAGCCGATCAAGGGTGGGCGTCCGTATCTGGTGAGCAATGGCCTGCTGCAGGATTTCCGCGCGATTGTCGCGGACCTGGATTGGGTGCCAGGCAAGCCGGTCACCCTCAGTCTCGAAGCTGCCGAAGCACTCGGCGTCGGCGAGGGCGCCAGCGTGCGTCTGGTTGCGGTTTAAGGAGTTAGCGCATGATCGTTCGTCCCGTTCGCACCGCCGATCTTCCGGCCCTGATTGATCTGGCGCGCACTACCGGCGCCGGCCTGACCACCCTGCCAGCCAACGAGGAGCGCCTGGCGCACCGCGTCGGCTGGGCGGAGAAGACCTTCACCGGCAAGGCCGAGCGTGCCGATGCCGACTACCTGTTCGTGCTGGAAAACGACGCCGGCCAGGTGGTGGGGATCTCCGCCGTGGCCGGTGCGGTCGGTCTGCGTGAGCCCTGGTACAACTACCGGGTGGGCCTGACCGTCAGCGCCTCGCAGGAACTGAAGATTCACCGGCAGATTCCCACCCTGTTCCTGGCCAACGACCTGACCGGCAACTCCGAGCTGTGTTCGCTGTTTCTGCGCAGCGATCACCGCACGGGGCTCAATGGCCGCCTGCTGTCCAAGGCGCGCCTGCTGTTTATCGCCGAGTTCCGCGAGTCGTTCGGCGACAAGGTGATCGCCGAGATGCGTGGCATGTCCGACGAACAGGGCCGTTCGCCGTTCTGGGAAAGCCTGGGGCGGCACTTCTTCAAGATGGAATTCAGCCAGGCGGACTACCTGACCGGGGTCGGCAACAAGGCCTTCATCGCCGAGTTGATGCCCAAGTTCCCGCTCTATACCTGCTTCCTCTCCGAAGACGCGCGCAACATCATCGGCCGCGTCCACCCGGATACCGAGCCGGCGCTGGCCATGCTCAAGGGCGAAGGCTTCAGTTATCAGGGCTATGTCGACATCTTCGACGCCGGCCCGGCCATCGAGGCGGAAACCGCGAAAATTCGTGCCGTGCGCGACAGCCAGGCGCTGGTGCTGGCCATAGGCACACCGGGTGATGACGCCACCACCTTCCTGATCCACAACCGCAAACGCGAAGACTGCCGGATCACCGTCGGCGCCGCACGCCTGGCCGCCGGCACCCTGGTGGTCGATCCGTTGACCGCCAAGCGTTTGCAGTTGTCGGTCGGCGATCAGGTAAGAGCGGTGTCGCTGTCGGCCCGCGGCTGAATACCCCCGAGCCGCCTGGAGACGATCCGGGCCGTTCGATCGAATAGCCCACCCGGCGCAACGCCGGGTGATGAAATTGCTGGGAGTGATAAAACAATATGAGCACTCATTACATCGCCGGTAACTGGCAGCTTGGTCAGGGCGAAGCCCTGGAATCGTTGAATCCAGTCAGCCAGGCCGTGGTCTGGCGTGGCCAGGCGGCCTCTGCCGCCCAGGTCGAGGCCGCCGTGGTGGCCGCCCGCGCGGCATTCCCGGGCTGGGCCTCGTGCTCCCTGGACGGGCGCATCGCCGTGCTGGAGCGTTTCGCCGTGGCCCTCAAGGCGCATGCCGACGAGCTGGCCCGGGCGATTGGCGAGGAAACCGGCAAGCCGCTGTGGGAGTCGGCCACCGAGGTGACCAGCATGGTCAACAAGGTCGCCATCTCGGTGCAGAGCTACCGCGAACGGACCGGTGAGAAGAGCGCGCCGCTGGCCGATGCCACCGCCGTGCTGCGGCACAAGCCGCATGGTGTGGTGGCGGTGTTCGGTCCCTACAACTTCCCCGGCCACCTGCCCAACGGTCATATAGTGCCGGCGCTGCTGGCGGGCAACTGCGTGCTGTTCAAGCCCAGCGAGCTGACCCCGAAAGTCGCCGAGCTGACGCTCAAGTGCTGGATCGAAGCCGGTCTGCCGGCCGGCGTGCTCAATCTGCTGCAGGGCGCGCGGGACACCGGCGTGGCCCTGGCCGCCGACCCCGGCATCGACGGGCTGTTCTTCACCGGCTCGAGCCGCACCGGCAACCTGCTGCACAGCCAGTTCGCCGGTCGCCCGGAGAAGATCCTCGCCCTGGAAATGGGCGGCAACAACCCGCTGATCGTCGATCGGCTCGCCGATGTCGAGGCGGCGGTGTACTGCATCGTGCAGTCGGCCTTCATCTCCGCCGGCCAGCGCTGCACCTGCGCGCGGCGTCTGCTGGTGCCGCAGGGCGAGTGGGGCGATGCCTTGCTCGCACGCTTGGTCCAGGTCGCCGGGCAGATCAAGGTCGGTCGTTATGACGAACAGCCGGCGCCCTTCATGGGCTCGGTGATTTCCCTGGCGGCGGCCGAACACCTGCTGCAGGCCCAGCAGCAACTGCTCGACAAGGGCGCCACGGCGTTGCTGGCAATGACCCAGCCGCAGCCCGGCGCCGCCTTGCTGACCCCGGGGATCATCGATGTCAGCGCGGTGGCCGAGCGGCCGGACGAAGAGTTCTTCGGCCCGCTGCTGCAGGTGATCCGCTATGCCGATTTCGAGGACGCGATCGCCGAGGCCAACAACACCCAGTTCGGCCTGGCCGCCGGTTTGCTGTCGGATTCCGCGGCGCGTTACCAGCAGTTCTGGCTGCGCAGCCGCGCCGGCATCGTCAACTGGAACAAGCAACTCACCGGCGCCGCGAGCACGGCCCCGTTCGGTGGTGTCGGCGCCTCCGGCAATCATCGCGCCAGTGCTTACTACGCGGCGGACTACTGCGCCTATCCGGTGGCCTCGCTGGAAAGTGAACGCCTGAGCCTGCCCGCCACCCTGACCCCGGGAGTAAGCCTGTAATGTCCGCCTATGAGATGAATTTCGACGGTCTGGTCGGCCCGACCCACAACTACGGCGGCCTGTCCTACGGCAACGTCGCTTCGCAGAGCAACAGCCAGGCCGCCTCCAGCCCGAAACAAGCCGCCAAGCAGGGCCTGGCGAAGATGAAGGCGCTGATGGAGATGGGCTTCAAGCAGGGCGTGCTGGCCCCGCAGGAGCGCCCGGATGTCGCGGTGCTGCGCCGCCTCGGCTTCACCGGCAGCGATGCCCAGGTGATCGAGCGGGCGGCGAAGGACGCCATGCCCTTGCTGGTTGCCAGCTGCTCGGCCTCGAGCATGTGGACGGCCAACGCCTGCACCGTCAGCCCGAGTGCCGATACCTTTGACGGCCGGGTGCACTTCACCGCCGCCAACCTCAATTGCAAGTTCCACCGCTCAATCGAGCATCCGACCACCAGCCGCGTGCTCGGCGCCATGTTCGCCAATGAGCGGCACTTCGCTCACCACGCCGCCTTGCCGGCGGTGGCGCAGTTCGGCGACGAGGGCGCGGCCAACCACACGCGTTTCTGCAAGGACTACGGCGATGCCGGGGTGGAGTTCTTCGTGTTCGGGCGCAGCGCCTTCGACGGCCGTTACCCGGCGCCGCAACGCTACCCGGCGCGGCAGACCCTGGAAGCCTCGCAGGCCGTGGTGCGCCTGCATGGGCTGAGCGAGGCCGGGGTGGTCTATGCTCAACAGAACCCGGCGGTGATCGATCAGGGGGTATTCCACAACGACGTGATCGCGGTGGGTAACGGCGAAGTGCTGTTCTATCACCAGGATGCCTTCCTCGATACCGACAAGGTGCTGGCCGAGCTGGCGGACAAGCTTGCTCGTCGTGGCGGTAACCTGCAGGCGGTGTGCGTGCCGCGCGATGCGGTCACGGTGGAGGACGCGGTGAAGTCCTACCTGTTCAACAGCCAGTTGTTGTCGCGCGCCGCCGGCGGCATGTTGCTGATCGTGCCGGAGGAGTGCCGCAACAACGCCAAGGTGTGGAATTACCTGCAGCAGCTCACCAGCGGCAGCGGGCCGATTCGCGAGGTCAAGGTGTTCGATCTCAAGCAAAGTATGCAGAACGGTGGCGGTCCGGCCTGCCTGCGCCTGCGCGTGGCGCTCAAGGATAACGAGCTGGCGGCGGTGAATCCGGGGGTGATCATGACCCCGGAGCTGTATGACACGCTCAACGTCTGGGTCGACAAGCACTACCGCGATCGCCTCAGCGAGAGCGAATTGGCCGACCCGCAATTGCTGATCGAATGCCGAACGGCATTGGATGAATTGACCCAGATCCTTAAACTGGGCGCGGTTTATCCTTTCCAACTGAACTGAGCGGCAAGCCACCAGCCTCAAGCGCACGCTTGGCGTTCTAAACTTGCTGCTTGTGGCATATAGCGTGGAGCTTTGAATAATGTCCGATGTCCTGCAACTGATCCTCGAAGATGAAGATGGCACCCAGCTGGAAACGACCTGCACCCGCTTCGCGGTGATGTGGCAGGGCAAGGAAGTCTGGTTTCAACAGGTGGGTAATGGGCAGCTGATGATCGGCGTGGACGTGGAGGAGGGTGATAGCGAGTACGCCAATCTGCTGCTGCGCCCGCTGGCTACCAACCTGGTCAGCCTGGAGCTGGAGATGGAGCCGGCCGAGCCTGGCGACGACGGGCACGTGCACGGCCCCGACTGCAATCACGATTGAGGTAACTCCTATGCTTGCCCTCGGCAAACTGCTTGAACTGACCCTGGCCGGCCACGAACCGGCAGCGAAGATCCAGCTGACGCCCGAGGGCGCGCGCTTGCGCTGGCTGGCCGAAGGCGCCCTCGAGGTCACGCCGCCGGTGGCCAGCGACAACGGCCTGGACCTGCTGCTCTCGGCCGGCATCCACGGCAACGAAACAGCCCCCATCGAATTGCTCGACCGCCTGCTGCGCGGCATTGCCCGTGGCGAGCTGAAGCCGCGCGCGCGGATCCTCTTCCTGTTCGGCAACCCGCCGGCGATCCGCCGCGGCGAGCGCTATATCGAGCAGGACATCAATCGCCTGTTCAACGGCCAGCACGAGCAACATGCCGGGGTCGAGGCCATGCGCGCCTGTGATCTCGAGCATCTGGCCGCGACTTTTTTCAGCAAGTCGCAACGCACGCGCCTGCACTACGACCTGCATACCGCGATCCGTGCGTCGCAAATCGAGCAGTTCGCCCTCTATCCCTGGCAGGAGGGACGGCCGCGCAGCCTGCGCGAGCTGGCCCGGTTGAATGCCGCGGGGATCGAGGCGGTGCTGCTGCACAACAAGAGCTCGATCACCTTCAGCGCCTACACCTACACCCAGCTGGGGGCAGAGTCGTTCACCCTGGAGCTGGGCAAGGCGCGTGCCTTCGGCCAGAACCAGCAGGTCAACCTGGATCGGCTCGAGCAGCGTCTGCAGGAGATCATCGAAGGCAACGAGCCCGAACCCGAGCAGCAAGGGGCCGAACTGGACGGGCTGCAGATGTTCGCCGTGGCGCGGGAAATCATCAAGCACAGCGACACCTTCAAGCTGCACCTGCCGGCGGATATCGAAAACTTCAGCAAGCTGCCGGTCGGCTACCTGCTGGCCGAGGATCTGGCCGGCACCCGCTGGGTCGTGGAAGAGCCGGATGCGCGGATCATCTTCCCCAACCCCAAGGTGAAAAACGGCCTGCGCGCCGCCATCCTCATCGTCCCCGCCGCAGACGTGCAGCTGGCCTGATCGGTCCCAGGGGGGGCGATCTGTAGATCCAATGTTTATGCACAAGCCTCGCTGCGCTCAACCGTCGTAGGGTGCGCCGTGCGCACCAGTGTGACGGGGTGCATGATCGGGTTCCGGACGATCAATATATTCGGTGCGCGCGGCGCCCCCTACGGTGGATAGCCAATAAATCCTCCCGGATTGCATCCGGGCTACAGGACTGCTGCTGTGGCAGCGGACTTGTCCGCGAAAGGATCCTGCGCAGCTCCGGGCTGATCTGTCCTGCGTCCTATTCGTCTATCTGTACCTTGTTCCCATGCCTGGGGCGCCTTAGCATCGGCGTTTTCGCCACCTCAAGGAAAACCGTCCATGGCCGTCATCGACCTGCGCAGCGACACCGTTACCCAGCCAACCCCGGGCATGCGCGAGGCCATGCTGGCGGCCGAGCTGGGCGATGACGTCTACGGCGAGGATCCCACGGTCAACCGCCTGGAGCAGTACCTGGCGGCCGAGCTGGGTTTTGCCCGCGCGCTGTTCGTGCCGACCGGCACCATGAGCAACCTGCTCGGCCTGATGGCCCATTGTGAGCGTGGCGACGAATACATCGTCGGCCAGCAGGCGCACACCTATAAATACGAAGGCGGCGGCGCCGCGGTGCTGGGCTCGATCCAGCCGCAGCCAATCGAGGGCGAAGCCGATGGCTCGCTCGACCTGGGGAAAGTCGAGGCGGCAATCAAGCAGGACGACTTCCACTTCGCCCGCACCCGCCTGCTGGCGCTGGAAAATACCATGCAGGGCAAGGTCCTGCCGTCGAGTTATCTGGCCGCGGCCCGCGAGTTGACCCGCACGCGCGGCCTGGCCCTGCACCTGGACGGCGCGCGGCTGTACAACGCGGCGGTCAAGCAGGGCGTGGCGGCCAGGGACATTACCCGGCACTTCGATTCGGTCTCGGTCTGTTTGTCCAAGGGCCTGGGCGCGCCCGTGGGCTCGGTGCTGTGTGGCAGCGATGAGCTGATCGGCAAGGCGCGGCGCTGGCGCAAGGTGGTCGGCGGCGGCATGCGCCAGGCAGGCATCTTGGCTGCCGCCGGGCTCTATGCCCTAGAGCATCAGGTGGCGCGCTTGGCCGAGGATCACGCCAATGCCGAACGCCTGGCCGACGGGCTACGCGGGTTGGGCTACGCGGTCGAGCCGGTGCAGACCAATATGGTCTATGCCCAGGTCGGCGAGCAGGCCGGCGCACTCAAGGCCTTCTGCGCCGAACGCGGGATCAAGCTGATCGCCGCGCCGCGTCTGCGCATGGTCACCCATCTGGATGTCAGCGCCGCGGACATCGACCGGGTACTCGAGGCGTTTTCCGCCTTCGCGCGTACCTGAGCCCTTGGGGCGACTGATGGGTTAGCACCCATGCGGCGGTCTCCTCGGATGTCTCGGTTATGCGGCCCGCTCCGTCCGCGCCGCTTTTCCCGCCGGCCTAGCGCAGCATCTGCTCGATGATCCGCTGGTCTTCCAGCAGCTCGCGTTGCCGCGCGTCGATGCGTGAGGCCAGTTGGAAGTTGTTGGTCGAGCGGCGTTTGGCGAAGTCGAGTTGCTCGATGGCTTGATCGTAGTCGCCGACCAGGGCGAAGAACTCCGCGCGCGCCTGGTGCAGGCCGATGGTGTTGCCGTTGAGGCCGCGTACTTCGGCGACCTGATACCAGACATCCGGGTCGTTGGCGCGGCTTTTCAGCAGGTCATCGAGGGCGCGCTCGGCATCCCGGGCGTTGCCCTGCTTCATCAGCAGGTCGATGCGGGCCTGGTTCAGCGGGTAGTTGCTCGGGAAGTCGCGCATGAGTCGCTCGATGCGGCTCTGCGCTTCCGGCAGGCGATTGGCGGCGATGTCCAGTTCGACCTGGGCCAGGTTGTAGGTAATGTCGTCGGGTGCCGCCTGCAGCAGCGGTTGCAGGCTCTCGCGGGCCTGCTGGTGCTGGCCGCTCTTGATCTGCGCCAGGGCCAGGCCGTAGCGGGCAGCTTGCAGTTTGGGGGTTTCCTCGAGCATGGCGCGAAAGCGCTTGGCCGCCAGGCCTGGTGTGTCTTCGTAGATCAGTTGCACGCGGGCGCGCATCAGCTGATAGCGCACGCTGTCGGTCACGCCGCCGGCCTTGGCTTGTTCGGCGCGGTTGCGGGTGTCGGCGATGCGCGATTCGGAAACCGGGTGGGTAAGGAGGAATTCCGGTGGCTTGCGGTCGTAGCGATACTGGCGCATCAGGCGCTCGAACATGCTCGGCATGGCGCGGGGGTCGTAGCCGGCTTTCTCCAGATTGATCAGGCCGATGCGATCGGCCTCCTGCTCGTTCTGCCGGGAGAAGCGCCGCTGTTCCTGGATGGCCGCCGCCTGGGTCGAGGCAATGGCGGCCATGCCGACGTCGCCGGCACCCGCCGCGGCGGCAACGATCCCGGCGAGCATGGCGGCCATCATCGGCAGTTGCATGCGCTGCTGGGCTTCCAGGCCGCGGGCAAAGTGGCGTTGCGACAGGTGGGCGAGTTCGTGGGTCATTACCGAGGCATATTCGGCTTCGGTCTGGGCGTAGAGAAACAGGCCGCCGTTGACCCCGATGATTCCGCCGGGCGCGGCGAAGGCGTTGATTTGCGGGCTGTCGAGCAGGACGAATTCCAGGCGGCGATCCTGCAACTCGCTGGTTTCGCCCAGGCGATAGACACTGCTCTCGACGAAATCCTTGAGCTGAGGGTCCGACAGCTGGCTGATCTGGCCACGCAGCAGGCTCAGCCAGGCGCGGCCCAGTTGATGTTCCTGCTGTGGCGAGACAATCGAGGAGCTGGCGTCGCCGAGTGACGGTAGATCGCTGGCCAGGCCGGGCTGGGCGGTCAGGCAGGCGAGCGTCAACAGGATGGGGCGCAGAACATTCATGCACAAAGCTCTTGGCGAACAAAGTCGCTACTGTAGCCGGGCAAGCGTTCACCTGGCCAGGGTTGCCCGGTGTTGGGTATCCTTGGCGCTGTTTAGGAGGGCTCGAATGAACGATGTACAGGAGTGGAACGGTGCCTGCGACGCCGAGCTGGATGCCAGTGGTCTGAATTGCCCGCTGCCGTTGCTCAAGGCCAAGCTGGAGTTGAATCGCCTGGCAAGCGGGGCGGTGCTCAAGGTCATCGCCACGGATGCCGGCTCGCAGCGCGATTTTCGGGCCTTCGCCAGGCTCGCCGGGCATCGCTTGTTGCGTGAAGAGGAAGAGGCGGGTATTTACCGCTATTGGTTGCGTAAGGCCTGATACGCGTTCTGCGTGGGCTGTTTCGATCTAGGGAATGTTGATGATTAAGGTGTTGCGCGACTGGATCCACCGCTATTTTTCCGATGAGCAAGCGGTGGTCCTGGCGGTGCTGTTGGTGCTCGGCTTTGCCGCCGTTCTGACCCTCGGCGGCATGCTGGCGCCGGTGCTGACCGGGCTGGTGCTGGCGTTTCTCATGCAGGGGCTGGTCAATGCCCTGGAGCGCTTGCGCCTGCCGCCGATAGTGGCGGTGTCGCTGGTGTTCCTGTTGTTCATGAGTGCGCTCGGCTTGTTCCTGCTGGTGCTGATGCCGCTGCTCTGGAGCCAGTTGAGCACCCTGTTCAACGAGCTGCCGCGCATGCTTGGGGAGTGGCAGGCGCTGTTCCTGCTGTTGCCGGAGCGTTACCCGAACCTGATCAGCGACGCCCAGGTGTTGCAGTTGACCGAGGCGATCAGCGGCGAGGCCGGTAAGTTCGGTCAGTGGGCGCTGTCGTTCTCCCTGTCCAGCCTGCCGCTGCTGGTCAGCATCATGATCTACCTGGTGCTGGTGCCGATCCTGGTGTTTTTCTTCCTCAAGGATCGCGAGGTGATCGGCGCCTGGTTTCGCGGCTACCTGCCGCGCGAGCGCACCCTGATCACCCAGGTGGCCCAGGAGATGAACCAGCAGATCGCCAATTACATTCGCGGCAAGTTCATCGAGATCATCATCTGCGGCGTGGTCACCTACATCGCCTTCGCCGCGCTGGGGCTCAACTATGCGGCGCTGCTGGCGTTGCTGGTGGGGCTGTCGGTGGTGGTGCCCTACATCGGCGCGGTGGTGGTGACCGTGCCGGTGGCGCTGATCGGGTTGTTCCAGTGGGGCTTCGGCGATCAGTTCCTCTACCTGATGGTGGTCTATGGCGTGATCCAGGCGCTGGACGGTAACGTGCTGGTGCCGCTGCTGTTCTCCGAGGCGGTCAACCTGCACCCGGTGGCGATCATCTGCGCGGTATTGCTGTTCGGTGGCTTGTGGGGCTTCTGGGGCGTGTTCTTCGCCATTCCCCTGGCCACCCTGTTCAAGGCCGTGCTCAATGCCTGGCCGCGCAGGGAGCTGGCGTTGCAGGGCGAGTGAGGGGCAGGCGCCTGGTTGATGGGCGCCGCCGGGTGATGACTGGGTCAGGCCCAAACGAAAAAGGCCGCTTGCGGAAATTCCCGGCAAGCGGCCTTTTTGTCAGTACCGTGAAGGTAACCCTTAGCCCTGCTTCAGTGCCTGCGCTGCGGCCAGCACGGTCTCGACATGCCCTGGCACCTTCACCCCGCGCCATTCCTGGCGCAGCACGCCGTGCGTGTCGAGCAGGAAGGTGCTGCGGTCGACGCCCAGGTATTCCTTGCCGTAGAGCTTCTTCAGCTTGATCACGTCGAATAGCTGACAGAGCGCCTCATCCTTGTCCGAGATCAGCTCGAAGGGGAACGCCTGCTTGCACTTGAAGTTCTCGTGGGACTTGAGGCTGTCCCGCGATACGCCGAATACCAGGGTGTTGGCGGCCTGGAAGGCCGGGTAGTAATCGCGAAAGCCCTGGCCTTCGGTGGTGCAGCCCGGGGTGCTGTCTTTCGGATAGAAATAGATCACCACCTGCTGGCCGCGCAGGGCCGACAGCTGAACCTGCTGGCCGCTGGTGGCCTGGGCCTGGAAATCGGCAACCGGGGTGTCGAGTGCTACGGCCATGGGCGGTTCCTTATGGATTCTGTGGGCGCCAGGGTTCGATCAGGGCATCGAGGTTCAGGGCATCGGAGAAGTCGAGGAACTGATCGCGCAGCCAGCTGATCTGCGTGCCAGCCGGCAGCGTTACGGTGAGGGTCGCATTGAGCATGGTGCCGCCGGTCTGCGGAGCCTGGTAGGTATCGCAGGTCAGGCTTTCCAGTTCGACGTTGTGGTCGATGAAGAACTGACACAGCTCATTGAGGATGTCCGGACGGTAAGCCGAGCTGACGTAGGCCACGTACGGCAGGGCCTGGGGGCGATTCTCCGCCGCCGCACTGCGCGTCACGTTGACCGTAAAGCCGTGCTTCTTGGCCAGGGCCGGCAGGCTCGACTCCAGGCGCGCCAAGGCGTCCCAGCTGCCGGAGACCTGCAGCACCAGGGCGCTGAACTCGCCATGACGGCTCAGGCGGGTACTGATGACGGCGCAGCGATTTTCATTGCTGGTGCGGCACAGCACATTGGTCAGCTCCATGGCGTTGGGGCCGAGTGCGCTGATGACGAGGAATTGTTCGCGAACTTGGGGGGTGGACATGCAGCATTCCTAGAGCGATGAACGCTCGGCCCACAATGAGTACCGAGCAAAGCCGGAAGGGTAGCGAAAAGCGTCGCTCAGGGGAATGCTCGTCAATGGATGAGTGAAAGGAATGCCGGGTCGCTCGCACAGTCACTGCGCTTGCCGATCGGCCTTTTCCTTCGCTTGTACAAGGTGGGTGGCGCCAGTACCATTACCGCTCTCGTGCGACACGTATGTTCGTGTCGTGCTTGGTCTGGCCACTGCGCCTTGGCACCTGAATTCCTTGCTATCAAGGGGTTTGAAGCCTGAAATGCAGTCAATGCAGCTGGGCTTTTCCTAGCACTGTACCGTTCACGGATACGTTCTTGTATCTGTAGAGCGGACAAAAAAAATGTGTTCGATTCGGTCCGAAAGGGCGCAGTGATCGACACAAATAGAGAGGTAGGTGGCAGTCCAACCTGATTGGATTGTTACTAAATATGTCAAGCCAAGAGGGTGAATCCGCGCCCTTGGGTGCGCTTTCATCTTCAAGGCGTTGGCTATTTGAGCCCTTCGCCACCGTCGTGAGACGTGGGAGATGCATTGACCAAGCACGGAACGCAAGTTCCGAATCGCATTGCTCAGCTCTGCTGGTCCAGGGAGTACCGAGCCTGATGTGTACCCATCAGTTCACTAGATCGGCATGCGTCGGGGGCCAACCCCGGGGTGTGAAGCCCGATTAACAATGTCTCCTCTCCATGCGAGAAATGCGCTCCGGTGACGGCGCGCGTGTTATGTCCGAATTGCACGGATGTATGGAGGCTAGTGACCTAACCCGCATGGCTAACGCATGTGAATCGTCGACAGAACCCTCGTGATAATGAACGGGCCTACGGCAATTATCGGCCCCAGCCAAAACGGCAATGCAGTTGGTCATCACATTGGGAGTAAGTGATGCGGTGCCATCACAACTGCCGGGGGAAAGACGAAGCCTAAACGGGGAATCGATGCGACTCGGGGAACGTGGCAATCCCGACCACCCGCCTTGCCAGCAACATCGGCGCGGCAGGCAAACCGCAAGGAGCGCTGATGGGTGTGGGGAATAGGACGATGCAAGAAGCGAATGGCCGCCTGTAATGGGTGGCATACCGGTTGAAACATTACCGGCAGGGACAACCCTGGCTGACGTGCATCTGGTTTACGAGCGCAACAAGAGCCGCTGATTCCAGCGTAATAACGACCCTAGGGGTGGATTCTGCCCCTAGGGAAGAGTCCGTCCTGATGGTCTGTAAATACTTCAGGAGGACTGTATGAAAGCGCAACCAGCAACACCGGTTACGCCTGCGTCCTTCGACGGAGCAATGAACTGGCACGATCTCGATTGGGCCAAGGTTCAGACCTCTGTTCGGAAAACGCAGCTAAAGATTGCGCAGGCAACACGGGAAGGCGACTGGCGCAGGGTTAAACGCCTGCAACGGATGCTGACCCACTCGTTTCACGGCCGTTGTTTGGCTGTGCGACGAGTGACGGAGAACCGGGGTCGCAAGACCCCGGGCGTCGACGGAGAAACCTGGGGCTCGCCCCAAGCCAAGCTCCACGCCGTGATGCGTCTGTCGAAAAAACGGGGTTATCGGCCCAGACCGCTGCGGCGGGTATGGATTCCGAAGCCAGGCAAGCAGGAGAAGCGCCCATTGGGTATCCCGACGATGTTGGATCGGGCCATGCAGGCGCTTTATCTGCAAGCACTAGAACCCGTGGTGGAGAGCAACAGTGATCCGAGAAGTTACGGCTTCCGGCCTGACCGCTCGACCGCCGATGCGATGGTGGAGATCTTTCACCTACTGGCGCCGCAAGTGGCGCCGGTATGGATTCTGGAGGGGGACATCAAGGGGTTCTTCGACAATATCAACCACGAGTGGCTGTGCCGAAATGTCCCGATGGACAGGGCGGTGCTGCGCAAGTGGTTGAAGGCCGGGGTGATCGACCGGCGACAAATCATGGCCACGGAGGCCGGGACGCCGCAGGGAGGGATCATCTCCCCCTGCCTGGCAAACGCCACTCTTAATGGTCTGGAAACCTCGCTGAAAGGCCATCTGGCGCAGATGCTGGGAATCAAAAAGGCCAAGAAGACCAAGGTTCAGGTGGTGCGCTATGCGGATGATTTCGTGATTCTGGCGGACTCGAAAGAGTTGCTGGAAAGCGAGATCAAACCTTGGGTGGAACAATTCCTGTCGGTACGAGGGGTTGCGCTGTCCCAGGAGAAAACGCAGATCGTATGTATCACCGAAGGCTTCGATTTTCTCGGGTGGAACTTCAGGAAGTACGTGCCGAAATCGCCGTACAGGAAGGCCAAGCTGTTGATCAAACCCTCGAAGAAGAACGCCTCGGCGTTTTATCGGAAGGTGCGGGAGATCATCAAGAACAGCGGAGCCATGACGCAGGAAGCGTTGATCGGCCAGCTGAACCCGGTACTGAAGGGGTGGGCGCAATACCACTCCCCGGTCGTGGCAAAGGAAACCTTCAGCAAGCTGGATCATCTGATCCATTGGCGACTCTGGAGGTGGGCGAAGCGTAGGCACTCGAAAAAGTCTGCTGGGTGGATCAGGAATAAATACTTCCGATCCGTTGGCGGGCAAAACTGGGTGTTCGCGCATCCCTACAAGAATGGCAAGGGTGAGAAGAAATTTCGCCGGTTGTACAATTTGGCGGAAACCGCAATCGTGCGCCACAAGCGTCTGTCGGGTGAGTATCAGCCCTACGACGCGGAGCACGAGCTGAAGTGGGAGGCACTGAGAGTCCAACGGATGCAGCACAAGCTGCGTTATCGGGGGCAGATTCTCAGCATCTTTCGCAGGCAGAAGGGCCTCTGTGCCCATTGTGGGCAAGCGATCAGCAAGGAAACCGGCTGGCACGACCACCACGTCATCAGACGAGTGGACGGCGGTTCGGACATTCTGAGCAATCGCGTGCTGCTTCACCCCAACTGTCATGCGCTGGCCCACAGTCAGCAACTCAAGGTGACTCTTCGATATAGCGGTCTGTAGTGCTAAGATCGCGCTCCAAAGTTACCGGCCAGCATTAGGCTGGCTTTACGTGAACCTGAGCCGTATGCGGTGAAAGCCGCACGTACGGTTCTTCGGGGGCCCTGGATCAGTAATGATCTCAGGGCTACCCGACTTTTTCCGGCAGGAGTGGTTGCATGATTGCGGGCAGTATGGTGGCACTGGTCACGCCCATGGATGCGCAAGGTGGTCTCGATTGGGACAGCCTGAGCAAACTGGTGGATTTCCACCTGCAAGAGGGCACCAACGCCATCGTCGCGGTCGGTACCACCGGCGAGTCGGCCACGTTGGAAGTGTCCGAACACATCGAAGTAATCCGACGTGTGGTCGATCAGGTCGCCGGCCGCATTCCGGTGATCGCCGGTACGGGTGGCAATTCCACGCGCGAATCGGTCGAACTGACGCGCGCCGCCAAGGATGTGGGCGCCGATGCCTGCCTGTTGGTCACGCCTTATTACAATAAGCCGACCCAGGAAGGCTTGTATCTACACTTCAGGCATATCGCCGAGTCGGTGGCCATTCCGCAGATTCTCTACAACGTGCCGGGGCGCACCGTGTGCGACATGCTGCCGGAAACGGTCGAGCGTCTGTCGAAGATCGCCAACATCATCGGGATCAAGGAAGCCACCGGCGACCTGCAGCGCGGCCAGGAAGTACTGGATCGGGTGAGCAAGGATTTCCTGGTGTATTCCGGCGATGACGCTACCGCCGTCGAACTGATGCTGATTGGCGGCAAGGGCAATATCTCGGTGACCGCCAACGTCGCGCCGCGCGCCATGGCCGAAATGTGCGCCGCCGCCATGGCTGGCGACGCCGTTACTGCGCGCGCCATCAATGATCGTCTGATGCCACTGCACAAGGCGCTGTTTATCGAGTCCAACCCGATACCGGTGAAATTCGCCCTGCATGAAATGGGCATGATGCCGGACGGTATCCGCTTGCCGCTGACCTGGCTCAGCCCGCGTTGTCATGAACCGCTGCGTCAGGCCCTGCGCCAGACCGGCGTATTGGTTTAATCGAGGAAATACTACGCATGAAGCGACTGGGCGGACTCTCCGCACTTGCTCTGATCATCTCCAGCACCAGCGGTTGTGGCTGGATCTATGGTGAAGATGGCTATTTCCGCGATCGCGGCAGCGACTACCTCACTGCCCGGCAAACTGCGCCCATGCAGTTGCCGGCGAACGTTGTATCCAAGCGCCTCGATCCGTTGTTGCCGGTGCCGCCGCAGGTTGCCAGCAGCACGGTCGAGGGTAAATACGAAGTCCCGCGACCGCAGGCGCTGGCCGTGCGTGCCGATGCCAGCGAGTTCAGCCTGCAGAAAAGCGGCGAGTCGCGTTGGCTGATCGCCCAGCGCGTGCCGGCCGAAGTCTGGCCAGTCGCCCGTCAATTCTTCGAAGACAACGGCTTCCGGATTGCCGACGAGCGTCCGCAGACCGGCGAATTCGTCACCGAGTGGCAGCGCTTCGATCAGCTCTCCGCGGCCATGGCGCAGCGTTTGAGCAGTCGTGTGTCGGGCGTGGCGGCAGATGCCGAAACCCGCGTGCGGGTGCGTATCGAGCCAGGCGTGCAACGCAATACCAGCGAAGTCTTCGTGCTCAGTGCCGAGCGTCCAGCTGGCAGCAGCGCCGATGTGGCCTTCGCCAGCGGTAGCGGCAATGCCAGCCTGGAAGCCGCGCTGCTCGACGAAATGCTGGTGAGCATGGCGCGCAGTGCCGAGCAGGGCGGTTCCGTATCGCTGCTGGCCGCCCGCGACTTCGATGCGCCGAGCCGCGTCAGCCTGTCAGAAGACGGTAACGGCAACCCGGTATTGAACCTAGGTGCCGATTTCGATCGCGCCTGGTCCGGTGTCGGTCGCTCCCTGGAAATGGCCGATGTGCGCATCGACGACCTCAACCGTAGCCTCGGTGTGTACTACATCAACCTGGCCGAAGGTGCACAGAAGAAGGACGAAGAGCCGGGCTTCTTCGCTGGCCTGTTCGGTGGCGAGCCGGACAAGGAAGAAATCGATGCGCGTGCCGAGCGTTACCAGGTGCGCCTGACGCCGGTGGGTGACAGCGTCCAGGTCACCGTGGAAAAAGACCTGAATACCATTGCCCCGGCCGATGTGGCGCGCCGCATCCTCGGCCTGATCCAGGAAAATCTCGGCTAATCGGCTGTATGCACAGCTGTGATACCAATAGGCGAAACCCGGCGGGTTTCGCCTGTTTCGTTTGCTAAAGGCGGAAATCCCGATATGACCACTCCTGCGACCCTGAGCCTGAAGAAAATCTACTCGGGTAAAGTCCGCGACCTCTACGAAATCGACGACAAGCGCATGCTGATGGTCGCCACCGACCGTCTCTCGGCGTTCGACGTGATCCTCGCCGAGCCGATTCCGGACAAGGGCAAGATCCTCACCGCGATTTCCAACTTCTGGTTCGACAAGCTGGCCGGCCTGGTGCCCAACCACTTCACCGGCGACAAGGTCGAAGATGTGGTGCCGGCCGCCGAGTTGCCACTGGTGGAAGGCCGCGCAGTAGTCGCCAAGCGCCTCAAGCCGGTTGCCGTGGAAGCCATCGTGCGCGGTTACATCGCCGGCTCCGGCTGGAAGGAATACCAGAACAGCGGCACCATCTGCGGCATCCAGCTGCCCGCCGGGTTGCAGGAAGCCTCCAAGCTGCCGCAACCGATCTTCACCCCCTCGACCAAGGCCGCCGTTGGCGACCACGACGAGAACATCTCCTTCGAGCAGTGCGCCGCGATCATCGGTGCCGAACTGGCCGCCCAGGTGCGTGATACCGCCATCGCCCTGTACAGCGCCGCCGTCGAGTACGCCGCCACCCGCGGCATCATCATCGCCGACACCAAGTTCGAGTTCGGCCTGGACGAAAACGGTACCCTGACCCTGATGGACGAAGTGCTGACCCCCGACTCCAGCCGCTTCTGGCCGGCCGACAGCTACGTCGAAGGCAAGAACCCGCCGAGCTTCGACAAGCAGTTCGTGCGTGACTGGCTGGAATCCACCGGCTGGAACAAGGAGCCACCGGCCCCCGCCGTACCGGCCGAGGTCGCGCAGAAGACCGCCGACAAATACCGCGAGGCGCTGACCCGGCTGACCGCCTGATCGACCGCTGTGCAGCACAACGACTGGGGGAGGAGCGGCTTCAGCCGCGAAGCTCCTGCTCCTCGATAGCGCGCGGGGCGCTTCCAGGCACGCGCACCCAAGGTGCCAGCGCAAGCATCTGAAAGCATGCGAAAAATTCTACCGATTGGGCTTCGCCAAACGCGCTTGTGCTGCTATCATGCGCGCCGCCACGGGAAGATGCCGGAGTGGCCGAACGGGACGGATTCGAAATCCGTTGTGTTAGCGATAGCACCTAGGGTTCAAATCCCTATCTTCCCGCCATACATGTAACGCTAAGCCCCTGACGTCTATAAAGACTTCAGGGGCTTTTGCGTTTCTGGAGTGCCGGCTATGCCAAATCCGGCGCCTGCTTACCTATAGGGCGCCTGTTTACCTATAGCCTGCAGCCAAATTCGGGATGCCGTCGTGCCTGTGTGAAACAGCTATTTAGATGCAGCTAGATGCACGTGAATTGTGTATTTTTGCACAGGGCTTTTGCACGGGAATCAAGCGATGGACTGGGACAATCTGCGTTACTTCCTCGAGCTGTCGAGGGCGGGCAAGTTGACCGCGGCGGCTCGTCGTCTGGGGGTCGATCACACCACGGTAGCGCGCCGCGTGCAGGCGCTGGAGAAGAGCCTGGGCCAGCCACTGTTCATTCGCGGTGGTGCCGGCTACAGCCTGACGGAGGTTGGCCGGCGCTTGTTGTCGCAGGTGGAGGCGATGGAGAGTGCTTACCTGTCAATCGAGCAGGGTGATGGCGAGGGTGGGGGAGGAGGTGTTTCCGGCCTGGTGCGCATTGGCGCTACCGAAGGCTATGGGGTTGAACTGCTGGCTGGACAATTGGCGTCCTTGTCCAAGCGCCATCCCAATCTGGGTCTCGACCTGCTTGCCGTGCCGCGCATGGTGCGTCTCGCGCGGCACGAGGCGGATATCGTGATCACTCTGGAGCGCCCGGAGCGCGGCCCCTACATCATCACCAAACTGACCGATTACTGTCTGCGGTTGTACGCCTCGACGGAGTACCTCGACAGCCATCCGCCGATCCACAGCCGCGAGGATCTGCGCCAGCACACCTTCGTCAGCTATATCGAGGATCTGCTCTACAGCAAGGAGCTGCATTACCTGGATGAGATCGGCAAACCGCTGCAGATCGCCCTGCGCAGCACCAGTATCCTGGCCCAGCAGAACGCCGCCATTGCCGGTGCCGGCATCGCCATTCTGCCCAGTTTTTCCGCGCGTAGGGTGCCGCAGCTTCAGGAGATCCTCGCCGATCAGGTCGAGTTCATCCGCACCTTCTGGATGCTGATGCCGGTGGAAGGCAAGGACCTGGCGCGCATCCGTGTGACCTGGGACTTTCTGCGCGAGATGGCGCAGCAAAATCAGGATCTGATGATGGGGCGTTAGCAGGCAGCTGTCTCCTGACTGCTGCGGCAGCCAGGAGACAGCTTGGGGTGGATCGGTATTCTGGCGATCTGCCGCGGGCATCAGAGATCGCCAGCAAGCTGGCTCCGACAAAGGGCATCGCTTGGCCGGGTGACCTTAGAGCAGCTTTTCCAGCTCAGGTACGACCTCGAACAGATCCGCCACCAGGCCGTAATCGGCCACCTGGAAGATCGGCGCCTCTTCGTCCTTGTTGATCGCGACTATCACCTTGGAGTCCTTCATGCCGGCCAGGTGCTGGATCGCGCCGGAGATACCGACGGCGATGTACAGCTGCGGCGCGACGATCTTGCCGGTCTGACCGACCTGCATGTCGTTGGGCACGAAATCGGCGTCGACCGCGGCGCGCGAAGCACCGACTGCCGCGCCGAGCTTGTCGGCCAGGGCGTACAGATGCTTGAAGTTATCGCCGTTCTGCATGCCGCGGCCGCCGGACACGACGATCTTGGCAGCAGTCAGTTCCGGACGATCGGACTTGGCCAGTTCTTCGCCGACGAACGCCGACTTGCCGGCATCGCCGCCAGCCATCACGGCTTCAACGGCAGCGCTGCCGCCTTCGGCAGTCACCGGGTCGAAACCGGTGGCACGCACGGTGATGACTTTCACGGCAGCGCTGGACTGCACGGTGGCGATGGCGTTACCGGCATAGATCGGTCGCTTGAAGGTATCGGTGCTTTCCACTGCGATGATTTCGGAGATCTGATCGACGTCCAGCGCAGCGGCGACCCGCGGCAGGATGTTCTTGCCGTTGCTGGTGGCGGCAGCCAATACATGGCTGTAAATCGTGCGCTGCGCGATCACCAGGCTTGCCACTAAAGGGGCGACATTCTCAGGCAGCTGGTGGGCGAAGGCGGCGTTGTCGGCCACCAGCACCTTGGCCACGCCGGCGACTTTGGCCGCGGCTTCGGCGGCAGCGGCGCAACCGCTACCGGCCACCAGTAGGTGCACATCACCGCCCATTTTCAGGGCCGCAGCAACGGTATTCAGGGTGGCAGGCGCCAGGGCCGCATTGGTGTGCTCTGCAACAACCAGGATAGTCATTAGATTACCTTCGCTTCGTTCTTCAGTTTCTCGACCAGTTCCGCGACCGACTTGACCTTGATCCCGGCGCTGCGGGTAGCAGGCGCTTCGACTTTCAGGGTCTTCACGGTGGAGGTGGTGGCAACGCCCAGGGCTTCAGGGGTGACCACTTCCAGCGGCTTCTTCTTGGCCTTCATGATATTCGGCAGGGAGGCATAGCGCGGCTCGTTCAAACGCAGGTCGGTGGTGACGATCGCCGGCAGGTTCAATGCCACGGTCTGCAGGCCGCCGTCGACTTCGCGAGTCACGTTGACCTTGTCGCCCGCCACTTCCACCTTGGAGGCGAAGGTACCTTGCGCGTAACCGCTCAGGGCGGCGAGCATCTGCCCGGTCTGGTTGTTGTCGCTGTCGATCGCTTGTTTGCCGAGGATCACCAGCTGCGGCTGCTCCTTGTCGACCACCGCCTTGAGCAGCTTGGCCACGGCCAGGGAATTCAGCTCGTCATTCGACTCGACCAGGATGGCGCGATCGGCGCCCAGGGCCAGCGCGGTACGCAGCTGCTCTTGAGCAGCAGTCGGACCGATCGACACCACGACGATTTCGCTGGCTACGCCTTTTTCTTTCAGGCGTACCGCTTCTTCCACGGCGATTTCGCAGAAGGGATTCATCGACATCTTGACGTTGGCAAGATCAACGCCGCTGTTGTCCGCCTTGACGCGAACCTTGACGTTGTAGTCGACCACTCGTTTGATCGCGACCAGAACTCTCATGGGGCCTCTCTTCATCGAATAAAAAAGCGCAGGCTGCCCAGGTAAGGGCGTGCCGTGCGCAAAAGGGGATTACAGCGGGTAGTTGGCCAGCTCTCGGGCGATCAGCAAACGCTGGATTTCGCTTGAGCCTTCGTAGATCTGGGTGATGCGCGCGTCGCGGTAGTAGCGCTCCACCGGGTAGTCCTCCAGGTAACCGTAGCCACCGTGGATCTGTACCGCCTTGGAACACACCCGCTCGGCCATCTCCGAGGCGAACAACTTGGCCTGCGAGGCCTGCGACAGGCAGGGATGCCCGGCGCTCTTCAGGCGTGCCGCATGCAGGATCAGCAGGCGCGCGGCATTGAGCTGGGTGTGCATGTCGGCGAGCAGGTTGGCGATGCTCTGGTGCTCGCCAATCGGTTTGCCGAACTGGATTCGCTCGCGGGAATAACCCAGGGCGGCGTCGAAGGCCGCGCGGGCGATGCCCAGGGCCTGGGCGGCGATGCCGATGCGGCCGCCTTCCAGGTTGGACAGGGCGATCGACAAGCCTTTACCGCGCGGGCCGAGCAGGTTGGCTTCGGGGATGGTGCAATCGCTCAAGGTCACCGCGCAGGTGTCGGAGGCGCGGATGCCCATCTTGTGTTCGCTGCGGTCGACCGTGAAGCCCGGGGTGTCGGTCGGCACCAGGAAGGCCGACAGGCCTTTCTTGCCCAGTTCCGGGTCGGTGACGGCGAAGACGATGGCCAGCTTGGCGCGTTTGCCGTTGCTGACGAACTGCTTGGCGCCATTCAGTACCCATTGGCCATCGCGCAGCTCGGCACGGGTGCGCAGGTTGTTGGCTTCGGAGCCAGCCTGCGGCTCGGTCAGGCAGAAGCAGCCAATCGCCTGGCCGCTGGCCAGATCCGCGAGCCAGAAATCCTTCTGCGCCTGGGTGCCGAAATTCAGGATCGGGCCGCAACCGACCGAGTTATGGATGCTCATCAGCGCCCCGACGGCGCCGTCGCCGGCCGAGATTTCCTCTACGGCCAGGGCATAGGCGACGTAATCGATGTAGCTGCCGCCCCATTCTTCGGGCACCACCATGCCGAGCAGGCCCAACTCGCCCATCTGGGCCACCAGGGCGTCATCGATCCAGCCGGCTTTCTCCATGGCCTGGGCCTTGGGCGCGATTTCGCGACGGGCGAAGTCGCGGGCCATGTCGCGGATCATGCGTTGCTCTTCACTCAGTTCGAGGTCGTGCATCGGGTATCTCTCTTGTTCTGTGGGGCTCAGGCGCTGACTGTGCGCCGGGATTTGCCAGGGGAGGGCTTGAAGCCGGCGAAGAAGGCCTGCACCCGTGCGGGGTCAAGTTCTGCCAGGGTGGCTGGGTTCCAGCGTGGGTTCTTGTCCTTGTCGATGATCAGTGCGCGCACGCCTTCCATCAGGTCGCCCTTGTCGAACCACTGGTAGTCCAGGTGCAGTTCCTGGGCGAAGCAGTCGGCCAGCGGCAGGTTGCGCCCGCGGCGCAACAGTTCCAGGGTCACGGCCATGGCCAGCGGCGAGCGGCTGTCGAGCACCTTGACGGTTTCCTCGGCCCAGTCCTGAAACTCTGGACGGCTTTCTGTCAGCAGTGCCGCGCGTATCGACGCCAGGTCGGGCAGGGCGAAGTACTCGTCGATGGCCGGACGCAAGGCCTTGAGCTCCGAGCCCGGCAGCTTGCTCACGGCGAGGGTGGCGAGCAGGGTGCGCAAGGCTTCCCGGGGATGGCTGGTCCAGCTCATGCTGTCGAGGCAGCGATCCAGTTCGGCAATCTGCTCGCTGGTGATGCACCAGTCAGCCAGGCGCGCGTAAAGGGCATCGGCGGCGCGTACCTGGATGCCGCTGACGCCCAGGTAGATGCCCAGCTCGCCGGGCAGGCGCGGCAGAAAATAGCTGCCAGCGACATCCGGGTAGAAGCCGATACCCACTTCCGGCATGCCCATGCGCGTGCGTTCGGTAATCACCCGCAGCGTGGCACCCTGCGCCAGACCCATGCCGCCGCCGAGGACGAAGCCGTCCATCAGCGCCATGATCGGTTTGGGGTAGGTGTGGATGTATTCGTCGAGGGCATATTCCTCTTCGAGGAAGATCTCGTGCTGGTTGTTGCCTGACTTGTGGCTGTCGTAAAGCATGCGAATGTCGCCGCCCGCACAGAAGGCTTTCTCGCCGGCGGCGCGCAACACCACGGCGACGATTTGCGGATCCTGTTCCCAGGCATGCAACTGCTGCAGGAGCAGACGCACCATGGGCAGGGTCAGGGCATTCAGGCCGGCCGGACGATTCAGCGTCAGGTGGCCGATGCGATTGCGGACTGCCGCCAGAACGGGCGCTTCGACATCGCTCATGTTCAGGCGTCCTTGCGGTACAGGTTGATGATTGCGGAGAAATCCAGGCCGCCATTCCCCTGGGCACTGAAGCTCTGGTAGAGCTGCTGGGCGAGGGCGCCGAGGATCACCGGCTGACCGACCTGCTTGGCCGCTTCGCTGGCCAGGCCGAGGTCCTTGAGCATCAGATCGGTACCGAAACCGCCGCTGTAGCCACGGGTGGCCGGCGCAGTTTCCAGCACGCCGGGGAAGGGGTTGTAGCTGTCCGAGCTCCAGCAGCGGCCGCTGGAAGTGTTGATGATGCCGGCCAGGACGCTGGCATCCATCCCCAGGGACACGCCGAGGGCCATGGCTTCGGCGACGCCGATCATGGAGATGCCGAGCAGCATGTTGTTGGCGACCTTGGCCACCTGGCCGTTGCCGGTGTCGCCGCAGTGCACGATGTTCTTGCCCATGGCCGCAAGAATCGGCTGGGCGCGGTCGAAGTCGGCAAGCGAGCCACCGACCATAAAGGTCAGGGTGCCGGCAGTCGCGCCGCCGGTGCCGCCGGAAACCGGCGCGTCGAGCATGGGGTTGCCGTGTTCGGTGGCAGCCTTGGCCACTTCACGGGCGCTGAGCGGGTCGATGGTCGAGCAGTCGATCAGCAGGACGCCAGGCTGTACATGGGCCAGCAGGCCGTTGTCGCCCAGGTACACGGACTTCACATGCGCAGCGGCGGGCAGCATGCTGATGATCAGTTCGGCGTCGCTCTGGGCGATGGCGGCCGGCGAGGCGGCGGCGGTGGCGCCGGCCTCGACCAGGCGTGCCAGCGAGGCCGGCGACAAGTCGAATACCGTCAGGCTGTGGCCAGCCTTGAGCAGATTGAGGGCCATCGGGCCGCCCATGTTGCCGAGCCCTAGAAAACCTATGTGCATGGTGGATCCTCGCTAAATGGGGTGGCGTCAGCAGTGCTTGAACTGCGCGGCGCGTTTCTCGACGAAGGCGCTCATGCCTTCCTTCTGATCGGCGGTGGCGAATATCGAGTGGAATACCCGACGCTCGAAGCGCACGCCTTCGCTGAGGCCGCCCTCGAACACGCGGTTGATGCATTCCTTGACCAGCATGCTGCTCGGCAATGATTTTTCCGCGATGGCATGGGCGGCCTTGAGGGTTTCTTCCAGCAGGCTGTCGGCTGGTAGTACGCGGGCAACCAGACCGGCGCGCTCGGCTTCCTGGGCGTCCATCTGGCGGCCGGTCAGGCACATCTCCATGGCCTTGGCCTTGCCCAGGGCGCGGGTCAGGCGCTGGGTGCCGCCGATCCCGGGGAGCACGCCGAGGTTGATTTCCGGCTGACCGAACTTGGCGTTGTCGGCGGCGTAGATGAAGTCGCACATCAGCGCCAGTTCACAACCGCCGCCCAGGGCATAACCGGCGACGGCGGCGATCAGCGGTTTGCGTCGGCTGGCAATGCGGTCGGCGCTGGAGAAGAAGTCGTCGAGGAACACCTGGGGGAAGGTCAGCTCGGTCATTTCCTTGATATCGGCACCGGCGGCGAAGGCCTTGGCCGAACCAGTGAGAACCGTGCAGCCGATCTGCGGATCCTTCTCCAGCTGGTCCAGTGCCAGGTTCAGCTCGGAGATCAGTTGGCTGTTGAGCGCGTTCAGCGCTTGCGGGCGGTTCAGGGTGATTAGCCCAACACGTCCTTGCACCTCGAGTAGCAGGGTTTCAAATTGCATGACGCAGACTCCTGAGTCAGGCAGGCGCCAGGCTGGCGCCTGCCTGGCGGTTTATTTCAGGGTGATGGTGGTGTTGACGGCGCCGCTGACTTCGTCTTCGTCGAACCAGCGCTGGGTGATGGTCTTGGTCTGGGTATAGAACTGCACCACCTGCTTACCGTACGGACCGAGGTCGCCGAGCTTGGACGCGCGCGAACCGCTGAAGGAGAACAGCGGGACCGGCACCGGAATCGGCACGTTGATGCCGACCTGGCCGACGTCGATTTCTTCCTGGAAGTGCCTTGCGGCGGCGCCGGAGCGGGTGAACAGGGCCGTGCCGTTACCGTTCGGGTTGGCGTTGATCAGCTCGATGGCATCGTTCAGGGTGTCGGCGTGCAAGACGCAGAGGACCGGGCCGAAGATCTCTTCGCGGTAGATGCTCATCTCCGTGGTCACGTCGGAGAAGATGGTCGGGCCGACGAAGTTGCCCTGGGTGTAGCCGACCACCTCTGGGTTGCGGCCATCCAGTACCAGCGTGGCGCCTTCGCCGATGCCGGTGGCGATCAGGCTGCCGATCCGGTCCAGCGCCGAGCAGGACACCACCGGGCCGATATCGGTGCCTGGCTCGGCGCCACCGCTGATCTTCAGGGTCTTGGTCTTCTCGACCAGCTCCGGCAGCCACTGTTGTGCCTCGCCGACCAGGATCACCACCGGCAGCGCCATGCAGCGCTGGCCGGCGGCACCGAAGGCGGCGCCGAGCAGGTTGTTCAGGGTCTGCGCCTTGTTCGCGTCTGGCAGCACGATGGCGTGGTTCTTCGCGCCCATCATGCATTGCGCGCGCTTGCCGTTCTGGGTGGCGCGGTTGTAGACGTGGGTGCCGACCTTGGTCGAGCCGACGAAGGACACTGCCTTGATGTCCGGGTGATCGCAGATCAGGTTGACCGCATCGACGCCACCGTGAATCACGTTGAGCACGCCTGGCGGAACCCCTGCTTCCATGGCCAGTTCGGCCAGGCGCATGGTCACCATCGGGTCCTGCTCGGACGGCTTGAGCACAAAGGTGTTGCCGGTGGCGATGGCCATCGGGAACATCCACAGCGGAATCATTGCCGGGAAGTTGAACGGGGTGATGCCGGCGCACACGCCCAGCGGCTGCAGCAGGGTGTAGGTGTCGACGCCACCGGCGACGTTATTGGCCAGCTCGCCGAGCTGCAGGTTGCCGATGCTGGCCGCATGCTCGACCACTTCCAGACCGCGGAACACGTCACCTTCGGCGTCTGGCAGGGTCTTGCCCTGTTCGGCGGTGAGGATCGCCGCCAGCTCCTTCATGTTCTCGCGGATCAGTTGCTGATACTTGAGGAAGACCCGCGCACGGGCGCCGATCGGCGTCTTGCGCCAGGTCTTGAAGGCTTCCTTGGCGCTGGCCACCGCGGCATTCATTTCCTCAATGGTAGCGAAGGGCACACGGGCCAGGACTTCCTGGGTGGCCGGATTGACCACGTCGCGCCATTGGGTGGTCTTGGATTCGACCAGTTGGCCGCCGATCAGCAGTTTGACGGTGGGAATCGAGCTTTGAGTCGTCATGAGGCACTCCGCCTGGTGATTTGTTGTAAGGGCTCGGCCAACTCGGCCATAGAGCGAGCATGCAAACAGACTATCAGTGCATATTTGCTTTATTAAATAGGTGGATGTGCAGATTTGTTGTGCGTTTTTGCACGGACACTTGGCTCTTTTTTACAAGCTGCCGTCTGGGTTAGGCGCATCGCGTGGCGAGGGGCCCTGATTGGCCAACAGCGCCAAGCGGAGGGGCCAGTTGTTCAGGCCGCGCTTGTTGGCACCGTACGGATCCTGAAAATTCTTGTGTTGAGTGGCTTGTGCATTGGCTGATGCGGGTGTAGCTTAATAAAAAACCGCCTTGTTGGTTTTTAATAAATCGTAGATGAGAGCTCCCGTTTGCCGCGGTTCGAGCACATCGAGAGATCGATAAAACGGCCGGTCAGCACCGAGCCAGGGTTGAAACAAGCAAAGGTGTAGGAAGAAATAGATAAATTAAAACGATCATGCTGGTTTTAATATGTCGGTACACTTGATCGACTGCCGACTCAACTCAGTTCGGAGAATCCAATGAATAAGAATAAAAAAACGAAGGTGGAGAGGTTTGTCAGGGTGCACCTGGCGACGGCGATCAGTGCGGCGGCGCTGGCGCTTGCAACCCAGCCAGCCAGTGCATTCAGCATCGACGTGGGTAACCCGGACCTGGCCGTGCGTTGGGACAACACCCTGAAGTACAACGCTGGCTGGCGGGTTGAAGGGCGCGACAAGAACCTGGTGAACTCCGCCGTCTTCAATTCGTCGACCCTGTCCCACGACAAGGGCGATATGGTGACCAACCGTGTCGACATCTTCAGCGAGTTCGACTTCATCTATAAGGATGACCACGGCTTCCGTGTGTCGGCGGCGGGTTGGAACGACTTCGAATACGATGACAAGGTCAAGTTCAATCCCGTGTTCGGCGATTCGCCCTACCCGAACAACAGGTTCACCAGCGACGTGGAGCGCTACTACAAGCGCTCCGGCGAAATTCTCGATGCCTTCGTCTTCACCAGGCTCGATCTGGGCAGCGTGCCGCTCAACATTCGCGCGGGTCGCCACAATCTCTATTGGGGCGAGGCACTGTTTACCATTGGCGATGGTATTTCCTACGGTCAGGGGCCGCTGGATCTGCGCAAGGCCACTTCGACGCCGGGCATCGAGGCCAAGGAACTGTTCCTGCCGCAGAACCAGCTGTCCGCTTCGGCGCAGCTGACCGACAAGATCAGCGTGGCGGCCAACTATTACATGGAATGGGATCCGCACCGCTTTCCCGACGGCGGCACCTACCTGGGCGCCAGCGATGTCAGCCTGTTGGGCGGCCAGGTCCTTGGCGGTCTGCCCTACGTCGGCGATGTGGACAGCGGGCCCAACAAGACCCCCGACGACAAGGGCAGCTTCGGCCTCAACGCGAAGATCCAGTCCGATACCCTGGGCGGCAGCGTCGGTCTGTACTACCGCAAGTTCGATGACCGCATGCCCAATCTGGTGTTCGATCCGGTCACCGGGGTGCTCTTCAACGACTATGCCGAGGACGTGAAACTCTACGGCCTGAGCTACAACCGCCTGGTCGGTTCGGTCTCGGTCGGTGCCGAGCTGTCGCGGCGCGAGGACACCGCCCTGGCCGGTAACGCGCGTGGCGACACCTGGCACGCGCTGGTCAACATGATCGCCTATATCGGCCAGACTCCGCTGTTCGACTCGGCACCATTGCTGGTCGAGCTGACCTATTCGCGCCTGGACAAGGTCAGCAGCTCGACCAAGGCCCAGTTCGAGGCCCAGCACGAGGATCATGGCTGCACCCTGGGCACCAAAGGTGGCTGTGTGAGCGACGAGGCGTGGGGCATGAACGTCGCCTTCACCCCGACCTGGTATCAGGTCTTCCCGGGCATCGACATGACCCTGCCGCTGAACTTCGGTATGGGCCTCAAGGGCAACTCGCCAGCACCCTTGGGCGCAGCCGAGAACGCCGGAGCCTGGAGCGTCGGTGTGGGACTCGACATTTACTCGCAGTACAAGGTCAACCTGGCCTACAACGATTATTTCGGCGACTACGTCCAGGCGCCGGGTACCGATCAGATCATCGGTTTCAATGGCAGCGGCACGCTGAATGATCGTGGTTGGTTGTCCCTGACACTGAAGACCACCTTCTGATGACAACAATAAAAGAGGCAAACAAGATGCAGCACACAATCAAACTGCTCTCTGCGGTCATCGGTATGGTCGTCAGCGGTTCGCTGCTGGCCGCCGTGTCTCCTGAAGAAGCCAAGCAACTGGGCACTACGCTGACCCCTTGGGGCGCCGAGGTCGCCGGCAATGCGGACGGTACCATCCCCGCTTACAGTGGCGGTATTCAGCCACCGGCCAACTATGACCCGAGCAAACCGGGCATTCGGCCCGATCCGTTTGCCGACGAGCCAGTGGTGTTGACCATCACCTCCGCCAACATGGCCGAGCACGCGGACAAACTGACCGAGGGCACCAAGGCGCTGTTCGCCAAGTACCCGAATTTCCGTATAGACGTCTATCCGACGCATCGCACCGCGCGGTATCCGGACTTCTACCTGGAAAACAGCAAGAAAAACGCCACCGAGTGCCAATTGACCCCGGAAGGCTTGTCCGTCAGCAACTGCTGGGCCGGTGCACCGTTCCCGATTCCGAAGAGCGGACAGGAAGTCATGTGGAACCGCATCTTCAAGTTCGAGCAGGCTGCGTTTCGTGCCGACGATCTGATGACCACGGTGGTCGATGCCAACGGCACCGTGATCAACACCGCGGGTTGGAAACAGTGGAACCAATATCCGCTGTGGATCGACAAGCAGAACGAGAAGCTGGTCGGTGATGAACTCAACGAGATGTATCGGGCGGACTACAACGCGCCGGCGCGCAAGGCGGGGGAAAAGCTGGTGCTGCACGATGGCATCAACATGCTCACCAACCCGCGTCGTGCCTGGAGTTATGTAGTGGGTCAGCGTCGGGTGAAACTGTCGCCGGACGTAGCCTACGACACGCCATCGCCGACCGGTGCGGGTATCGGCACGGTGGATGATTCCTCGGTATTCTACGGTGCGTTCGACCGCTATGACTTCACCCTGGTCGGCAAGAAGGAAATGTACATTCCCTACAACATGTTCAAGATCCAGGATCAGAGCAAGTGCGGCAAGGATGTGGTGTTTACGGCGAACTTCATCAATCCGGATTGCGTGCGCTGGGAGTTGCACCGGGTCTGGGTGGTCGACGCCAAGCTGAAGCCCGGCAAGCGTCACATCTACCCGACTCGTACCCTTTACTGGGATGAGGATTACCTCGGCGTGGGTATGGCCGACTCCTATGACAGCACCGGTAAGGTCTACCGTGTGGTGCAGTCAGAATCCTTCCCGTTCTACGAGTCGGCCGGTCATATCAGCGGCCAGTTCGCCGTGTATGACCTGGCCAGTGGCGCCTATACCCGTCAGGCCTACTCCACCGGTAAAACCGGTTGGTATACCGCTGATCCGGTGCCGACCAATACCTTCTCAGCCTCGGCACTGACTGGCGGCGGTATTCGCTAAGGCCCCGTGCAGTGGCGTGGCGCAATCATTTTTGCCGCGCCACATGCTGAGTCAGGCTGATGCTTGCTTGTGGAACATGTCCGCGCGTTTTCAGGGGCAGGGCGATAGCCCTGCATCTTCTGGGGCTGCGGTGTGAGGAGAGTTTCGATGCGAGTCTTTGCTTTTTCTGATTGCAGGGCCTTCTTGCTGAGTATCTGGCTGATGACCTGTGGCTATGTTCAGGCGTTTGAAGATCCGACGCAGGTTGCTGCGGCAATGAGCGAGAAATTGCTCATGAGCCCGCTGATAGCCGTTGCCATGGCTGGCGAGCGTAGGGTAGCGGTGGGGCAGCGTGGGCACATTGCCCTTTCCCAAGACGCTGGCCATAGCTGGCTGCAGGCACGGGTGCCTGTCAGCAGTGATCTGGTGGCAGTGAGTTTTCCCAGCCCGCAACACGGCTGGGCCGTGGGTCATGGCGGGGTGGTGTTGCATAGCGAGGACGGCGGTTTCAACTGGGCGTTGCAGCTGGATGGGCAGCAGGCATCCAGGCTGATCCTCGATTACTACACGGACAACGCTCGCGGTGGTGCGCTGGAGAACGCGCAGCTGTATATCGAGCGCGAGCAGAGCTTGATTGGCTATGGCGGTACGCAGCCGCTGATGGCAGTGCATTTCATCGATGAACAGGTCGGATTCGTGGTGGGGCTGTTCAACCGGATTCTTAAAACGGTCGACGGGGGCAAGACCTGGGAACCCTGGCTGCACCGGGTCGACAATCCCAACGAGCTGCATTTCTATTCGCTCAGTGCCGACGCGCGGGCGCTCTACATAACCGGCGAGCAGGGCATGGTTTGGCGCATGGGCCACGATCAGGCGTCATTCGTCGCCATCCCCACCGACTATGCCGGAACGCTGTTCGGCGCGACCAGTAACGGTAAAAGCCTGATCGCTTTCGGCATGCGCGGCAGTGTGTTTCGTTCCACCGACGAGGGCGTGAATTGGGCGCGTATCCCGGTCGATACCCAGGCCGGCATCACGGCTGGGGTGTTTTTACCGAGCGGGCATCTACTACTGACCAATTTGGCCGGCGAGGTGGACTTGAGCATGGATGAAGGCCGGACCTTCAGCCGGGTGCAGCTCAAGCAGTCGATGCCGCTGTTTGGCTTGGTGGCCGGGGTGGATGGCAACCTGACCTTGGTGGGCGCCAGCGGTGTGCAGCGCGAAACGATGGCGCTGGCGGCCATCAAGGCCAGGGAATCGAGTGCCGTAGTCGATAGCACCTCCGATCCTATGTCCACCTTGCTTGGAGCTGGCTATGGCTACCGTCACTGACGCCACGAAAATGGCTGTGATCGAAGACCTCAAGGACTTCGATGGCCGCTCCGGCAGTTTGCTCGAGCAGCTGATCTTTAATAGCCGCGTGCTGATAATCGCCAGTTGCGTGCTGTTGACCCTGTTTCTCGGGCTGCAACTGCGCGATCTGAAGATCGCCGCCAGCTACGAAAAAATGCTGCCGCACGGGCAGGAGTACATCAGGAATTTTCTCGACAACCGCAGCGAGTTGCGGGGTCTGGCCGATTCGGTACGTATCGTGGTGGAGGCCAGGGACGGCGATATTTTCAATGCCGAGTACCTGGCCGAATTGGCCAAGATCAATGATGAGATCTTCATCCTGCAGGGAGTCGATCGGCCCTGGATGAAGTCGATCTTCACTCCGGTGGTGCGCTGGACCGAGGTCACCGAGGAGGGCTTCACCGGTGGGCCGGTATTGCCCAACGATTACGACGGCTCGGCGCGTTCGATCGAAGATTTGCGCCTCAACATCGGGCGTGCCGATGCGGTTGGCAGCCTGGTGGCGCATGACTATCGCTCGAGCATGATAGTCGTGCCGCTGATGGCCAGGGATGCCGAAGGCAAGGCGGTGAATTACCAGGCGCTGTCGCAGTCGATCGAGACGATCCGCCAGCGCTATGGCGAGGGCGAGCAGGCCAAGGTCAACATCTATGTGATCGGCTTCGCCAAGATGATCGGCGACCTGATCGCCGGGCTGGAAAAGGTCGCGCTGTTCTTCCTCGCTGCCGTGCTGATCGCCGCCGCCATCATCTATGCCTATACCCGCTGCATCCGCAGTACCGTGCTGGTGCTGTGCTGTTCGATCGTGGCGGTGGTCTGGCAATTGGGTCTGATCGCCCTGTTCGGTTACAACCTCGATCCATTCTCCATGCTGGTGCCGTTTCTGGTATTTGCCATCGGCGTCAGCCATGGCGCGCAGAAAATGAACGGCATCATGCAGGACATCGGCCGCGGCACCCACCGTCTGGTCGCCGCTCGCTATACCTTCCGCCGCCTGTTCCTGGCCGGCGTGACCGCGCTGTTGGCGGACGTGGTGGGCTTTGCCGTGTTGATGATCATCGACATCCCGGTGATCCGCGAGCTGGCCCTGACCGCCAGTATCGGCGTCGGGGTGTTGATCTTCACCAACCTGATTCTGATCCCGGTGCTGCTGTCCTATATCGGCGTTACGCCCAAGGCGGCGCAACGCAGTCTGGCGGTGGAGCAGGCCGATTCCCAACAGGCTTCCGGTTTCGGCCATGTATGGTCGACCCTCGAGCGCTTTACCGAGCGACGCTGGGCCCTGGGTGCCTTGCTGGTCGGCTTGGCACTGGGCGCCTGGGGTTTCATGACCTCGCTGCAGCTGCAGGTCGGCGATCTGGATGCCGGTGCGCCGGAGCTGCGCCCGGACTCCCGCTATAACCTGGACAATGCCTTCATCACCTCGCACTACAGCATTTCCAGCGACGTGTTCGCGGTGATGGTGAAAACCGGTAACGATGGCTGCCGCACTTATGAAACGCTGACGGAGGTCGATCGCCTGGGTTGGCAGCTGGCGCAAATCCCCGGCGTGCAGCGCACCGCCTCGCTGGCGGACACGGTACGCGGTTATACCGCCGGCATGTTCGAGGGCAATCCGAAATGGTCCACGATCAGCGACAACCAGGGCATCATCGATGCGCAAATCGGCAATGCGGTGTCCTGGAACTCCGAGTACCTGAATACCCGCTGCACGCTGACGCCGGTGGTGGCTTACCTGGCCGACCACAAGGCTGAAACGCTCGATCGCGTGGTCAAGGTGGCCAGTGAGTTCGCCGCAGAGCATGACACCGAGGACCGCAAGTTCCTGCTGGCTGCCGGTAACTCGGGCGTGGACGCGGCGACCAACATCGTGGTCAAGGGCGCCAACCGGCAGATGTTGTTCTACGTCTATGCGGCCGTGGCATTGCTGTGCCTGATCACCTTCCGCAGCTGGCGTGCGGTGATCGTGGCCCTGGTGCCGCTGATTCTCACCTCGATTCTCGCCGAAGCGCTGATGGTACACCTGGGCATCGGCATCAAGGTCGCCACCCTGCCGGTGGTGGCGCTCGGGGTGGGGATCGGCATCGACTACGCGATCTATCTGCTGAGCATCCAGTTGGCCTTCCAGCGTACCGGCATGCCGGTGGCTGAGGCTTACAAAAAGGCGCTGGCGACCACTGGCAAGGTGGTGGCGCTGGTCGGCGTGACCCTGGCCGCCGGCGTGATCACCTGGGCCTGGTCGCCGATCAAGTTCCAGGCCGACATGGGCATCCTGCTGACCTTCATGTTCGCCTGGAACATGCTTGGCGCGCTGATTCTGGTGCCGGCACTTTCCCACTTCCTGCTCCAGGGCGAATCCGCGCGCGCTCAGCACTTGACCCGCAAACAGCCCAACGCCAATGCAGTCGCAGAGGGCGCTGTCTGATGAGCAGACTTCGAGGCAAGGTCGCACTGATCATCGGTGCCGGCCGCGACAACATGGGCCAGGAGATCGCCCGCCGCTTTGCCGCCGAGGGGGCGAGGGTGGTGCTGGCGGGGCGTAATGTGGCGCAAATATCGCGTCTCGCCGAGGAGGTCGAGGGCGCGTACTTTCCGTGCGACATCACCTGCAAAAGCGAATTGGCGGCCTTGACCGCCCATGTTCTGGCCTGGGGCGGTGCGCTCGATATTGCGGTGAATAGCGTGGGCTGGGGGCTGAGCAAGGGCTTTCTGGAAACCACTGAGGACGACCTGGAAAAGATCACCAGCTTGCAGTTCAAGGGGCCTTTCCTGTTCTTCCAGGCCGTGATCGAGGTCATGCGCGACGGTGGCTCGATCATCCAGATCGGCTCGGCCACTACCCAGGCAGTGATCGAGAACTACGCCGCCTACATCGGCACCAAGGCCGGCATCGATCATGTGCTGAGGTGCGTGGCCAACGAGTTCGGCAGCCGCGGTATCCGCGCCAATTCGATTTCGCCGGGGTTGACCGAAACACCGATGACGGTAGAGGCGCTGGCCACACCGGGGGTGCGTGAGTGTTTCGTCGGGCGCTATCCGCTGGGCCGTATCGGCACCAAGGCCGATATCGCCGCGGCCGCCGTATGGCTGGCCAGTGATGAATGTTTCATGACCGGTGAAAACCTGCAGATCAATGGTGGTCTGCTGCTGCGCGGTAATCCGACCCGTGCCGATCTAGGGGCCGCGGTGGCAAAGGCGCTGGCTGCAACAGCCAGCGCCTGAGGATTAGTCATGGAACAGGGTGTCGACATGGAAATTAAACAAACAGGCAGAATTGATTGTGTTCTTGTGGCGGCCGGAAACTACCACGATATCGATTTCGCTCGTCTGGAACTGCTCAAGCTGCTCGGCGAAAACCAGCGCATCCGCGTGCGCGTGTTCGAGGACTACAGGGATCTGGAGGCCATTCGTGCCGCTGACTTTCTGCTGACCTACACCTGCGAGGTCATCCCCAGCCTGGAGCAGCAGATCGCCCTGCGCCAATGGTTGGAGCAGGGCGGGCGCTGGTATGCGCTGCATGGCACCAACTCGATTCTGCGCTTTCTCGACAACGGCCTGGTGGATACCCCCGCCTGGGCGCCGCATTTGATGACAACGCTCGGCTCGCAATTCGCCGCGCATCCACCGATCGGCCCGTTCTGTGTCGACGTGGCCAAGCCCGAGCACCCGCTGGTACGCGGCATCGAGCCTTTCGAGGTGACCGACGAGCGCTACCTGATGGACATGACGGCCGAGGTCGAGGTGCTGCTGGATACCGCGTTCGAGGGCGAAACCCCCGGTTTCGTCCGTGACCAGTGGCCGGCCCAGCGCCATCCGGTGCTCTATCTGCGGCCCCTGGGCAAGGGCGCCGTGCTCTACCTGACCCTCGGCCATTGTCGCGGCCATTACGACTTGCGCCCGCTGATGGATTTCTGGCCGCAGGTCGATCGCTGCGCCTGGGACCACCCAACGTTCCATGAATTGCTGCGTCGCGGCCTGAACTGGGCGGCACGCCTCGATCAGCCCGCGAATTAACCCTGTCCGGCGTGCGTCGGTCGATCAAATTACGATGAGGAGCTAGCTCAATGGATCTCGGACTTCGCGGGAAAAAAGTCATCATCAACGGCGGTAGTCGCGGCATCGGCCGGGCCGCGCTGGAGCTTTATGCGCAAGAAGGCTGCGACATCGCCTTTTTCTCCCGCGATGCCCAGCGCGTCGCGGACACGGTGAAGGCGCTGCAGGTGTATGGCGGCGCGGTCTACGGCGATGCCTTCGACATGAACGACGGCGCGGCCTACGAGGCCTGGCTGAATTCGGCGGTGGCGCGTCTGGGCGGCTGCGACATCTTCATCCACAACGCCAGTTCCTCGGGCGCCCAGGGCACCATGGATTGGGATATGAGTTTCCGCCTCGACATGATGGGCGCGGTGACCGGCTGCCAGACGCTTGAAGAGGCGCTGAGCGCCAGCGATGCAGGCTCGGTGATCCTGATGTCGAGCACCGCGGCGGTGGAAACCTTCATCTACCCGCAGGCGTTCAATGCCATCAAGGCGGCGATCATCACCTACGGTAAGCAGCTGTCGCAGCTGTGGGCGGCGAAGAACATCCGCGTCAATATGATCTGCCCCGGCCCGGTCGAGTACCCAGGCGGCAATTGGACGGCGATCAAGGAAGCGATGCCCGAGTTGTACACCAAGACCCTGGCGGAAATGCCCCTGGGGCGCTTCGGCAAGGTCGAGGACGTGGCGCGCTCGATGGTCTTCCTGTCCAGCCCGATGGCGTCGTACATCACCGGCAGCAACCTGGTCATCGATGGCGGTTACACCAAGCGCGTGCAATTCTGAGCCGGTGACCGAGGGAGTAGGGTGGATGAAACTTTACAGTTCGATCGGGCCCAATCCGCGCTTGGTACGCATGTTCGCTGCGGAGAAGGGCATCCAGTTGTCGCCGGTCGAGGTCGACATCGTCGGCGGCGAAAATCGCCAAGCGGGCTTTCTCGCGCTCAACCCGACCGGCACCACGCCGGTTCTCGAACTCGATGACGGCCAGGTGATCAGCGAGACCGCGGCGATCTGCGAATACCTGGAGGAGGTTTTTCCCAGCATCCCGCTGATCGGTGCGACAGCCTCGCAGCGAGCCCAAACGCGTATGTGGTGGCGCCGGGTCGAGCAGTCGGTGGTCCAGCCGATGACTGCTGGGTTCCGCGCCGCCGAGGGCTTCGAACTGTTCAAAAACCGCGTGCCTTGTTATCCGCAGGCAGCCGATCAGCTCAAGCTGGCCGCTGTCGAGGGGCTGTACTGGCTCGACGAGCAGCTAGGCGCACAAGCCTTTGTTTGTGGCGAGCGCTTGAGCGTGGCCGATTTGCTGCTGTTCTGCTTTCTGCAGTTCGGCGCTCAGGTGGGGCAGGGGCTCGACAGCGAGCGGTGCGTCAATTTAGCTCGCTGGCAGGCCGCCATGGGCGCGCGTGCCAGCGCCCTGAGCTGACAGTCTCATGCATTGGCAGCTCAGCGATGTCTGTGCGAGGGCGGCAGGTGCTGGCAGATATCGGGGATATCAGCTAGTGATTGTTAAAGCTTTTGAAAAACAGACAAATCTGTTTCTATAGTGTTTAGGTCGGGTTGCCGAAATATCTTCGACCGGAGGAGAAACCATGGAACAACAACAAGAAATCCATAACCGGATCGCCGCGCGTTTGCTCGATCACATCAAGACCCGCAGTACCGACCAGGTCGACGCTAACCTGCGCATTCCCTCGGCGAGCTATACCGACCCGCAGCAGTTCGACCGTGAGATGGAGGCAATCTTCAAGCGCCTGCCGATCCTCGCCGGGCTGTCGGGCGAAATCGCCCAGCCGGGGAATTACAAAGCCTTCGACCTGATGGGCACGCCGCTGCTGCTCACTCGCCTGAAGGACGGCAGCGTCCGCGCGATGCTCAACGTCTGCGCGCACCGCGCGATGAAACTGGCCGAAGGCAGCGGCAAGTGCGACAAGTTCGCCTGTCCTTACCATGCCTGGGTCTATGGCAACGACGGCAGCCTGAACCGCATCGCCGCACAGGACACCTACGGTGATGTCGACAAGGCCGCCATGGGCTTGACCCAACTGCCGGTCTACGAACGCGCCGGGCTGATCTTCGTCGTGCTGACCCCGGGGCTGGAGGTGGATTTCGCCGGTTTCCTCGGCGGCATGATCGAGGACATCGAGCAACTGGGATTCGCCGACTGGCACTACTGCGGCAACCGTGAAATTTACGGTGCCAACTGGAAGGTGGCCTACGACGGTTATCTGGAGGGCTATCACTTCGCCTCGGCGCATCCGGAGACGATTCACCAGCGCACCTTTTCCAACATGATGGCGTTCCATTTCTACGGCCCGCATCAGCTGATCGGCTTTGCGCAGAAGGACATGCAAGCCAAGCTGGGCGCGGTCGACCCGCAACAGCTGCATCGACATGAAAACAACGGCTACGACTTCGTTCGCACGCTGTTCCCCAACGTGTCGATTTTCGTCGCACCGGAAATCACCCAGGTTGCCCAGCTGATCCCCGGGCCGACAGTGGGGGAGAACCGTACCGTGCTGCATTTCATCCACCGCCAGGCGCCGCAGAACGAGGAGCAGCGCCAAGCCAACGAGACCATGATGGACTGGCTCAAACAGGTGGTGGACACCGAGGACTACAGCCTCGGCTTGAAGATCCAGCAGGGGCTGGCCAGCGGTGCCCACGAGCACGTCACCTTTGGCCGCAACGAGGTGGGCAATCAGGAGTTCCATCGCTGGATCGATCACTACCTGAACCCACAGCTGCCTCTCGGGCCATTACAACAAGAGTAAGGAACCGCTATGAGCCTCATTGCAATCAGTGCGCGGCTGGAAATAGAAGCCGGCCGCATCGACGACTACCTGGCGGCTGTCGCAGACATAATCGAGCGGACACGGGCCGAGGCCGGCTGCCGCGTCTATGCCTTTGCCCGCGATATCCAGATCCCCAACGTGTTGTGGATCAGTGAGGAATGGGACTCCGACGCCGCCCTCGACGAACACTTGAAGTCGCCGCACATCCGCGCCTTCTTGAAGCAGGTCGCGGATATCGGTCTGCCCAGTGTGGATGTGCGTAAGTACACAGTGTCTGCCGTCGGCACCGTCGAGCATTCGCACCTCGACTGATCGAGGCCTGGTGGCTACGCGTTCACCAGGCCAGGGCTGTGCATCCCGTTCCCATTCAGCCTACTGCCCCCGGAGGTGATTTGACCCCCGGCGTATCACGGTGGGTTGATGCGCGTCTCTGGCAATCCGATACGTCTCAATTAAGGGCTTTCGCAAGGCTATCGCCATACCTGGCGCACCTCGAGCGCGGGCGGTATGGCGGGTCGAGTGCTTATTTTATTAAAAACAAACTTACCTGTTGGTTTTTGTCTGGGTTTGTTCTAGATTGTCCCCATGGCTGGCCTGCGGGCCTGGTTTTTCACCACAACAAGTCACGAACATGTGAGGTCACCATGGCTGAGGCCAAATCTCCGGATTCCGCGGTGCTGCTGGATATCTACCGCAGGGCCAACCTGATCAAGACCGCCGACGACCGCTTTATCGAGCTGATCAAGGCCGGGCAGATCGCCTCGCCGTACTACTCGACCCGCGGCCAGGAGATCATCCCGGCGGCCATCTCGGTCAACCTGCGCGCCGACGACTACGTGATCACCACCTACCGCGGCATCCACGACCAGCTGGCCAAGGGCATTCCATTGCGGCCCTTCGTCGCCGAGTTCATGGGGCGTGCCACCGGTACCTGCAAGGGCAAGGGCGGGCCGATGCACATCACCCACCTGGCCTCCGGCCTGCCGGTGACCACCGGTGTGGTCGGCTCCGGCCTGCCGATCGCCAACGGCCTGGCCTGGGCTGCGCAGCTGAAGCGGAGCGGCCAGGTCACGGTGTGCAACTTCGGCGACGGCGCGACCAATATCGGTGCCTTTCACGAGGCGTTGAACCTGGCTTCGGTGTGGAAGCTGCCAGTGGTATTCGTCTGCCAGAACAACGGCTATGCCGAGCACACCAAGTACGAATACGGCACCGGTGCTCGCGCCATCGTCGACCGCGCCATCGGCTACGGCATGCACGGCATCCAGTGCAACGGCAACGACGCGCAGGAGATGTGGGGGGCTGCCCGCGAGGCCATCGAGCGCGCTCGCGCCGGGCTGGGGCCAACCCTGCTGGAAGCCAAGACCTTCCGCTTCCGTGGTCACCTGCTGGGCGATGACAGCCATTACATCGACAAGGCCGAAATGGCTGCTGCAATTGCCGCCGATCCGATGCCGGCCTATCGCGCCTGGCTGATCGAGCACGGCCATGCCAGCGACGCGCAACTCAGCACCCTTGAAAAAACCAATGCCGACGATTTCGAAGAGGCCGTCGAATTCGGTCTGGCCAGTCCCTATCCAGACGTGTCCGAGCTGAGCCGGGACGTCTATGCCGAGGAGAAGCGCGCATGACTGCCGTCAAAGCCAAGCGCATGAACATGTCCCAGGCCATTGTCATGGCCCTGCACCACGCAATGGAAGTCGATACGTCGGTGGTGGTGCTCGGTGAGGATGTCGCCGACCCGCAGGGCGGCGGGGTGTTCAAGTGCACCGCCGGGTTGTCCAACAGTTTCGGCACCGAGCGGGTGCGGTCCACGCCGATCGCCGAGCAGGCGATCATGGGTGCTGCCGTCGGCGCTGCACTGGGCGGCATGCGCCCGGTGGCCGAGATCATGCTGATGAACTTCATCACCGTGGCCATGGATCAGGTGGTCAACCATGCCGCCAAGCTGCGCTTCATGACCGGTGGCCAGACCCATGTGCCGCTGACCATCCGCACCGCGACCGGCGCCGGTTTCGGCACCGGCGGTCAGCATGCCGATTACCTGGAGGCCTGGTTCGCCCATACCGCCGGAATGAAGGTAGTGGCGCCGTCCAATCCGGCCGATGCCTACGGCCTGCTGCTGTCGTGCATCTTCGACGACGATCCCTGCCTGTTCATCGAGAGCCTGCCACTGTACTTCGCCCAGGGCGAGGCACCGGTGCCGGGCGAGCGGGTGCCGCTGGGTAAGGCCAAGATCGTGCGCGAAGGCAGCGACGTCAGCGTCATCAGCTACAGCCGCACCATGGTCGAAGTGCAGGCCGTGGCCAAGGAGCTGGAACAACAAGGTATCTCGGTGGAGGTGATCGACCTGCGCACCATCGCCCCGCTGGATATGCCGACCCTGCTCGATTCGGTGCGCAAGACCGGCCGCGCGGTGATCGCTCACGAGGCCCAGGTCGACTTCGGCGTGGGCGCCGAGATTGCCACGCGCCTGCATGCAGAGCTGTTCCACGAATTGAAGGCGCCGGTCGGCCGGGTCGGTGCGGCGCGCTCGCCGGTGCCGTTCTCCAAGGCGTTGGAAGACGCCTTCATTCCAACCAAAGAGCGGATTACCGCGGCCATTCTCGAAGCGCTCAAATAGACAGGACGGGTTCAGATCATGACGACGCAAATCATTCTTCCGAAACTGGGTTTTTCCGTTAACGAAGCCGCGCTGGTCGAGTGGATGGTGGCCGATGGCGCCGCCGTGAAGAAAGGCGACCCGCTGTACTGCATCGAGAGCGAAAAGTCGCTGCAGGAAATCGAGGCACCCGCCGACGGGGTGTTGCGCATCCTCGAGGAAGCCGGGGAAACCTACGAGGTCGGCACCGTGATCGGGGAGCTGGTCTGATGACGGCCCAGAGCAAGCCGCCGGTGCTGGCCTGGCCGGCCAATCTGCCACCCATGCCGACGATCGACTTCAGCCGGTTCGGCGCGGTCGAGACGGTGGATCTGTCGCGCAATCAGCTCTATGCCGGGGCCTTCCTCGGCCGCAATTGGGCGCAGATCCCGCACGTGACCCACCACGACGAGGTTGTCATCGATGCCTTGCACCAGCACCGCAAGCTGTTGGCCGCCGAGTTGGGTCGCAAGCTGACGCCGCTGCCGTTTCTGATCAAGGCGCTGGTCAATGCGCTCAAGGCCTTTCCGCAGTTCAACGCGTCTCTGGCGCCGAGCGGCAAGCAGCTGGTGCTCAAACAGTACTTTCATATCGGCGTTGCGGTGGAAACCCCGCAGGGCCTGCTGGTGCCGGTGATCGGCGATGCCGACCAGAAGTCGATCGCCGAGCTGGCCGACGAGTTGACCGACAAGGCTGCGCGAGCTCGTGATAAGGGTTTGCCGATTGGCGAGATGTCCGGTGGCTGCATGACCATCAGCTCGCTGGGGTCGATTGGCGGGACGGGGTTCACGCCGATCATCAACGCGCCGGAAGTGGCGATCCTGGGCATAACCAGCGAGTTCGAGCGGCTGGTGATGGTCGAGGGGCAGGTCCAGGTCCGGCACTTGCTGCCGCTGTCGTTGAGCTATGACCACCGGGTGATCAACGGGGCCGACGCCGCGCGTTTCTGCCGTTACCTCGCGGCGCAGCTTGCCGATCCCGCGCACTTGATGTGAGTCGTAGTCAGGAGTGAAAGCATGAGTACAAACAACAATAATCCAGGTGTGCAGTCGCGCTTTTCCCTGCAGGGCCGTGTCGCGCTGGTGACTGGGGCGGGCTCGGGGCTCGGAGCGCATTTCGCTGCCGTACTGGCGGAGGCGGGGGCCAAGGTGGTCTGCGTGGCGCGCCGGCTGGAGCGGGTCGAGGCGGTCGCCGCGGCTATTCGAGAGAAGGGCGGGCAGGCCATGGCCTGCGTGATGGACGTCACCGATCGCGAGTCGATCAAGCTGGCATACGATACGAGCGAGCGTGAATTCGGCACTGTCGATGTGCTGATCAATAACGCCGGTCTGTCGAATCCCGCGCCTTTCGAGGAGATGACCCCCGCGCAGTGGAACTCCTTGCTGGACGCCAACCTGTCCGGGCCATTCTTCGTCGCTCAGGAAATGGCCAGGCGCCTGATAGCCGCGGGGCAGCCGGGCACGATCATCAATATCGCCTCGATTCTCGGCCACCTGGCCAGGTACTGCTTCCTCAATTACGGCACCACCAAGGCCGCCTTGATTCACATGACGCAGTACATGGCGCTGGATCTGATGCCGCACTCGATTCGGGTCAATGCCATCGCGCCGGGCTTTTTTCCCAGCGAGATGACCAATCCCTTCTATGAGTCCGAGGCCGGCATGAAGGAAATCGCCGGCCTGCCGCCCAAGCGTCTGGGTCGTCATGAAGAGCTGGATGGGCCGTTGCTGCTGCTGGCGAGCGAGGCATCGTCCTACATGAGTGGTTCGGTGGTGACGGTGGACAGTGGCCATTCGATCCGCTTGTCCTGAGCCGCCCGTTGCAGCGGGCGCAAACGCCCGCGGCGGCGGCAATTTTTGCCCGATCCGGGAGCGGCGCTGGACATTTCGATTAATTAAAGAACTGTTTGTTTTTTTTGTACGATGCCGGCAATCTACCTGAAAATCTGTACACGGCCCGCGCTTTGGAGGGCTTCTGAAAGGTGAAACCAATGGACGGACAGATGACCGGTGAAGAACGAGTGAACGACCTGCGTCGGCCCGTGCGGCCGGCACGGCGGGTGAAGTCCGAGAATGGTGGTTGGCAGGCGGAGAAGAGTCAGCTGATGCGCCTGCATATTCTCGACGCCACCATGCATTGCCTGGTGGATATCGGCTACACCCAGACCACCACCGAAAAGATTGCCAAGCAGGCGGGCGTATCGCGTGGTGCCATGACCCATCACTTCAAGTCGCGTGCCGATGTATTCGCGGCGGCCGCGGCGCACATCACCGATATCCGGGTGCTGGAATACGATGCGGCGATCAAGGATGTGACGCTCTCGGCCGGCAGTTTTCCGACCCAGGCCAGCATGCTGCAGACCCTCAAGGTGCTGCAGGACTATTTCATGCTGCCGTCCTTCCTGGCTTTTCATGAATTGATGCGCGGGGCGCGCACCGATCCCGAACTGCATGGGGTGATGGCGCCGCTGGAGCAGTCCCTCGACGAGCGCATCTCGGCGAGCATGGTGACGCGCTTTCCAGTGTGGGCGGAGGTCGAGCTGCGCGAAACCGGCGAGGTCTTGCGTGACCTGATCATGCACGCCTTGCAGGGCGTGGCGCTGAATCCTTCGCCCTATCTGCGCGGGGATCGTCTGGATCGCCTGCACGAATTGCTGGCAAAGACCGCCATGAACGAATTCCGTGAGGCCTACAACATTCTCGGCAGCAAGGTGGAAACCTGAGAGGTCGCGAACACCCGATATGGATACGACCCCTGAATCGCACGTACACCCGCGAGGCAGAGGAAAGGCGCTTGTAGCGCCTTTCTTTTAGGTGTATAAAAAACAAATGTGATGGTTTTAAATGAGCTCCGACGATGAACAACAACACTAGCCTGCTCCCTCATTTGCCCGTGGCGCACTTGCTCACGCAGGGCACCTCTGGGCTCGGCCTGCTCGGTAGTAAATGCAGCCAATGCGGCGAGATGTATTTCCCCGCGACCGACAGCTGTACCGCCTGCTGCGGCAGCGATCTGGCGCCTTGCGATATCGGCAACCAGGGGCGGCTGTGGTCGTGGACGGTTCAGGCCTTTATGCCCAAGTCGCCCTACAACAGCGGTGAGACTGAGGAGGCTTTTCAGCCTTATGGGGTCGGTTATGTGCAGATGCCCAGCGGGGTCAAGGTCGAGAGCCGCCTGACCACGGCCGATCCGGCTGAACTGGCGATCGGCATGCCGATGGCCCTGTGTCTGGTGCGTTATGGCCAGCGGGTGGATGGGCAGCCGCTGCAGACCTTCGCCTTCGCCCCGACGATCGAGATCGAGGGAGACCTGTAATGGAAGACATCGCGATCATCGGCATCGGTATGCATTCCTTCGGCCGCACCGATGGTTTGTCCGGGCAGGCGCAGGGGGCCTTCGCCGTGCGCGAGGCGCTGCGCGACGCGGGGGTGAAATGGGAGCAGGTCGGAGTGGCCTATGGCGGCAGCCAGGATGCCGGCAATGCCGATGCCCTGGCCAATCACCTGGGCCTTACCGGCATTCCTTTCGTCAACGTGGCCAACGGTTGCGCCACCGGCGGCAGTGCGCTGGCCAGCGTGGTGTCGGCGATCCGCTCCGGCATGGCCGAGATCGGTCTCGCCGTCGGCTTCGACAAGCACCCGCGCGGCGCCTTCAATCCGCAGCCGGCCGACTGGGGCCTGGAGGACTGGTACGGCGAGACCGGGTTGATGCTGACCACCCAGTTTTTCGCCCTGAAGACCCAGCGCTATCTGCATGAGCACGGCATTGCCGAGGAGTCGCTGGTACATGTGGCCCAGCGTGCCTTTCGCAATGGCGCGCTGACCCCGCACGCCTGGCGCCGTCGTGAGCTCAGCTTCGAGGAGATCGCCGAGTCGATGGCGGTCAATCTGCCGCTGCGCAAGTACATGTTCTGTAACCCCGCCGAGGGTGGCGCAGCCCTGGTGCTGTGCCGCGCCAGCCAGGCGCACAAGTACAGCGACACGCCGATCATCGTCCGCGCCGCCGTCATGCGTACCCGCCACCACGGCTCGTTCGAGGTGTTCAGCCCGGGCCTGGCCGCGCGCCAGGCGCCGGCGCCGACTGTGACCGCCTCCCGCGCCGCTTATGAGAGTGCTGGTGTCGGCCCGGAAGATATCGATGTGATCCAGCTGCAGGACACCGACAGCGGTTCGGAGCTCATCCACCTGGCCGAGAACGGCTTCTGCGAACACGGCGAACAGGGCCTGTTGCTGCGCAGCGGCGCCACCGATATCGCCGGTCGTCTGCCGGTCAATACCGATGGCGGTTGCCTGGCCAATGGCGAACCGGTCGGCGCATCCGGTTTGCGGCAGGTCATCGAGGTCTGCACCCAGCTGCGTCGGCAGGCCGGTGCCCGCCAGGTGCCCGGTGCGCCACGCCTTGGCTACACCCACGTTTACGGTGCACCGGGCGTCAGCGCGGTGACCATTCTCGAAGCGCCATAGGCGCTTGGCACACGGGCTCAACAAGAATAAGAGGGCGCTAGCATGAACAATCCCACGTACGCGAAATTCACTCTGCTGCCACCGGAAGAGGTGGGCGATCCCAATTTGTTTCAGCAGTTGCTCGAGCAGGAAAGCGTGCCCGTGCCGGCGTTCCTCAAGCCGAATCCCCAACAGTTCAGCGATGACGACCTTTCAGTCGAGCGTTACAGCGCGCGCTGGTTCCACGAGCTGGAAGCGCAGAAGCTCTGGCCCAACGCCTGGCAGATGGTCTGCCGCGAGGAGGAGATCCAGAAGCCGGGCGACCATATGGTCTACGACATCGTCAACACGTCGATCATCGTCATGCGCGGCCAGGATGGCGCCATTCGCGGTTTCTACAATTCCTGCCTGCACCGCGGCCGCGCCCTGCGCATGGGCGGCGGCGCGGTCAACCAGCTCAAGTGTCCCTACCACGGCTTCACCTGGGACCTGCAGGGCGAGTTCAAGAGCATGCCCACCAGCTGGGACTTCAAGCATCTCGAGCCCTGTCAGCTGAAGCTGCCGGAGGTGAAGGTGGATACCTGGGGCGGTTTCGTCTTCATCAACCAGGACCTGGACGCGCCGGCGTTGGCCGAACATCTGGATGTATTGCCGGAGCACTTCAAGGACTACAACCTCGGCCGTTCCGTGTCCATCGCGCACGTGCAGCGGCGCATGGCCTGCAACTGGAAGGTGGCCCAGGAAGCCTTCATGGAGTCCATGCACACCCGCGCCACCCATCCGCAAATCATGACCTTCACCGGCGACGTGGACAGCCAGTACGACATGTACGGCGACCACATCAGCCGCAGCATCACGCCCATGGCGGTGACCAGCTCCAATCTCAGGGATGTCGAGGAGGCGTTGATCCTGCATGACATCCTCGAAGAGTCCGGGCGCATGGCCGACTCCGACAGCAGCAAGCATGTGTTGCCCGAGGGCATGACCACTCGCGAGTACATCGGCGAGCTGAACCGGGGCATCTACGCCCAGGCTTCCGGCGTGGACTTGAGCCACGCCACCCATGCCGAGTTGCTCGACGCGATTCTCTACTCGGTGTTTCCCAACACCCAGGTCTGGGCCGGCTATTTCGGCAACATCGTCTATCGCGCCATCCCCGATGGCGACAACCACGAGGCCTGCCTGTTCGATGTCTGGTTGCTGGGCCGCTATCCCGAGGGCACGCCATGCCCGGAGGGGGCCAAGCTCAATCGCCTGCCCGACGATCAGGACTTCTCCAAGGCCGCCGAGCTGGGCGCGCTGGGCCCGGTGTTCGATCAGGACATGGGCAACCTGGACGCCATGACCAAAGGCTTGAAGACCTCGAAGAAGGGCGCCGTCAGCCTGGCCAGCTACCAGGAAAGTCGCATCCGTCACCACCATCTGACCCTCGATAATTACCTCGGGTTGGCCAAGTAAACGGTACGGCCGGGGTGCTGTCCCGGCCTGAACAGAGATTCGCCATGAACAAGAATGTACGCGAGCGGGCGCAACGCCTGCGCGAACAGGTCCGCCAGTTCTGCAGGCAGGAAATGCCCGAGGCGCTGCTGGACAAGGCCCACCGTCATCAGGTGCTGGACAAGGCCGACTACGTGCAATGGATGCGTCTGTTGCAGGCCAAGGGCTGGGTCGCCGGGCATTGGCCAAAGGCCTATGGCGGCCAGGAATGGTCGGCGCTGGAGCGTTTCGTCTTCGAGGACGAACTGGCCCGCCAGGGCTGCCCGTGGATCATCCCGTTCGGCGTCAAGTATGTCGGTCCGGTGATCTACAGCTTCGGCAGCGAGGTGCAAAAACAGCGTTTCCTACCGGGCATTCTCAGTACCGAGGCGTTCTGGGCCCAGGGGTATTCCGAACCCGGTGCCGGTTCCGACCTGGCCGGCTTGCGTACCCAGGCGGTACGCGACGGTGATCATTACCTGGTCACCGGGCAGAAGGTCTGGACCACCTACGCGCAGTGGGCCGATTGGCTGTTCTGCCTGGTGCGCACCGGTAACGAGGGCAAGCCGCAGAGCGGTATTTCCTTCCTGCTGATCGACATGCGCAGCCCCGGCGTGACGGTCAAGCCGATCCACACCATGGATGGCTATGTGCACGTCAACGAGGTGTGGCTGGATAACGTCCGCGTGCCTGCGGAAAACCTGGTGGGCGAGGAGGGCAAGGGCTGGCAGTACGCCAAGTTCCTGCTGCAGAACGAGCGTACCGCCGGCGCCATCATCGGCCAGGCGTGGCACGTACTCGACCGTCTCAAGCGCCTCGCCCGCGAGGCCGATGCATCTGGCCAACGGCCGATCGAGCAGCCACTGCTGCGCCAGCGCATCGGCGGCTTCGAGCTGCGTTTCATGGCCTTGCAGGAAGTCGCCTATCAGGCGGTGCAGGCCATGGTCGACGGCAGCGACAACGGTGGCGAGGCGTCGCTGATCAAGATCCGCGGCACCGAGCTGTACCAGGACGTGGCACAGGCGCTGGTCGAGGCACTCGGCCCGGCCGGCATCGCCTTCGACAGCGCGGCGTTGCACAGCGCCACGTTGCCGCCGCTCGGTCCGGACGACAGCGGCGGGATTCTCAAGGAGCACTTCTACAATCGCGCCGCGACCATCTTCGGTGGCTCGTCGGAAATTCAGCGCAATATCGTGGCCAAGGTGGTGCTGGGCTTATGACGACCGATCTCGACACAATCGCCATGCTGCGCGACAGCCTGGAACGCTACAGCGCCGATCGCTACAGCTTTCTCCAGCGCGCGCCGCTGCTGCAACTGCCGGGCGCCTTCAGTGCGCAGACCTGGCAGGATTTCGCCGAATTCGGCTGGCTGTCGCTGCGCCTGCCGGAAGAACTCGACGGCCTGGCAGGCGATGCCGTGGCCGTTGGCGCGCTGATGGAAGTGGTCGGCAGCCGGCTGCTGCTCGAGCCGCTGCTGGCCTGCGTGGTGGTGGCCAGCGGACTGTTGCTCAAGCAGGGCAGCGCGGCGCAGCAGGCCGAGCTGTTGCCGGCCCTCGCCGAGGGCCGCCTGAAACTGGTGCTCAGCCATGGCGTCAGCCATGAGCTGTGCCGTTACGCCGAGGGGCGGCTCAGCGGCAGCCAGCAGGCCGTGCTGCATGGCGACATTGCCGAGCAGTTGCTGGTGCCGGCGCGCGATGCCGAGGGCCAGTTGCGTTTCTGCCTGGTCGAGGCCAGCGCCGCCGGGGTCAGCCGTCAGGCCTTCCGCCTGGTCGACGGCCGCGGCGCGGCCAATCTGCAGTTCGCCGCGGCCCCGGCGTCGCTGTTGCAACCCCAAGCCGGTGCACCGAGTGCCGAACAGGCCCTGGCCGAGGTGTGTGATGAGGCCAGCGTGGCGCTCTGTGCCGAGGCACTGGGTGTGGCAACCAGCCTGCTGCGCATCACCAACGACTACCTCAAGGTGCGCCAGCAGTTCGGCAAGCCGCTGGCGGGCAACCAGGCCCTGCAGCATCGCATGGCCGAACTCTACCTGCTGACCGAGGAAATCCGTGCACTGACCCTCGCCGCCCAGCAGGCCATGTGCCTGCCTGCCGCCGAACGGGCGCGCACCCTGAGTGGCGCGCGCGCCTACATCAGCCAGGCCGCCAGACACATCGGCAACGAGGCGATCCAGCTGCACGGTGGCGTGGGCATCACCGAGGAGCTGGAGGTCAGCCACTATTTCCGCCGGCTGATGGTCAATGCGGCATTGTTCGGCAACCGCGACGAGCAGTTTCTGCGCTTCGTCGAGCTGTCGCTGGCAGACGCCTGAAGGAGGCCGCGTATGCGTAAAGACATCAGTGGCTGGCAGCTGCGTCTCGACGACGCCAGCGTGCAGCGTTATGCCCACAGCAGTGAGTGGATGGGGCGCAGCATCGCCGAGTCGGCGCAGGCCATGGTCGCCCGCGAGCCGGAGCGGATTACCCACGTGTTCGATGGCCAGGCGTGCCGGGTCGATGACCTGCTGGGCGATGCCCGTCTGCTCGCCGGCGCCTTGCAACGGCGTGGCCTGCAGGCCGGCGATGTGATCGCCTTCCAACTGCCGAGCTGGCGCGAGACGGTGGTGATCGATCTGGCCGCCAGCCTGCTGGGTCTGGTCATCGCGCCGATCGTGCCGATCTATCGCGATGCCGAAGTGGCCTTCATGCTGGCCGATTGTGGCGCCAAGGCGATGTTCTTCCCGGGCAGTTACCGCGGCTTCGACTTCGCCGCCATGCTCCAGCGTCTGGCGCCGGAGCTGCCGGCGCTGCGCCTGCAGATAACGGTGCGTGCCGAGGATCATTCGGTCGACGCCTATGAGGCGCTGCTCGGCGAAGGCCAGCCGCTGACCGATACGCCGGCGGTGGACGCCGATGCTCTCAAACTGATCCTTTATACCTCGGGCACCACCGGTCGGCCGAAGGCCGTGCTGCACTCGCACAACACCGGCCCGACCCGCCTCAAACGCGCCTTCGAACACTGGTCGGACGGCTCGCCGCAGGTGCTGCTGATGGCCTCGCCGGTGACCCATGTGACCGGGCTCAGCGCCCTCGAATTGCCGTTCTACCTGGAGGCGCGCACGGTGTTCATGGAGCGCTGGAATGCCCTGGAAGCGCTCGACATCATCGACCGCGAACAGGTCACCGTCAGTCTCGGCGCCACGCCCTTCCTGCATGAACTGATCGCCCAGGCCGAGCAGCAGAAAAGGCGTCTGCCCAGCCTCAAGCGTTTCGCCTGCGGCGGCGCCGAAGTGCCGCCGGCGCTGATTCACAAGGCCGCCGAGGTGTTTGCCAACTGCCGGGCGTTTCGTGTGTTCGGCTCCAGCGAGGCGCCGCTGGTGACCCTCGGCTTCGTCGGCGCCGGCCAACTGCAACAGGCGGCCAACACCGACGGTGAGATCCTCGACTACCAAGTACGCCTGCTCGATGAGGCCGGGCGCGAGGTGGCCGCCGGCCAGGAAGGTGAAATCTGCGTGCGTGGCCCGGCCATGTTTCTTGGCTATGCCGATCCCGAGCAGAGCGCCGAGGCCTTCGATGCCGAGGGATTTTTCGCCACCGGCGACCTGGGCCGGATCACCGCCGACAACGCCATCCTCATCACCGGGCGCAAAAAGGATCTGATCAACCGCGGCGGCGAGAAAATCAGCGCCAAGGAAGTCGAGGACATTCTTCATCTGCATCCATCGATCGACGAGGCGGCGGTGGTGGCCATGCCCCATGAGCGCCTCGGCGAAACCCTGTGTGCCTACGTGATCCTGCGCGCCGGCCAGCAGTTGAGTCTGGACGGCCTGCTCGAACAGGTGGCGAGGGCCGGCGTGGCGCGACAGAAATTCCCCGAGTACCTGGTGGTGGTCGAGGATTTCCCGCGTACGGCCTCGGGCAAGATTCGCAAGGATCGGCTGCGTGCCGATATTCGTCAGCGCCTCGCGGCGCTTTCCTGATAAACCCTAGGGGAGCAGCCAGTGATGGAATCTACCTATCTTGATGTACGCATCGCCCGCAAGGCGGCCGAGGCGCTGGATATCGTCACTCTCGAATTGGAGCCGCTCGCCGGGCACAGCCTGCCGATGTTCAGCGCAGGCTCGCATATCGACGTGGAAATCCGCCCGGGGCTGGTGCGTCAGTATTCGCTGTGCAACGACCCGACCGAGCAGCATCGCTACGTGATCGGCGTGTTGCGCGATCCCAATTCACGCGGCGGTTCGATAGCCGTGCACGACCAGCTGCAAGAAGGTCAGAGCATACGCATCAGCCCGCCGCGCAACCATTTCCCGCTGGTGCCGGCCAAGCGTACGCTGCTGCTGGCCGGAGGCATCGGCGTCACGCCGATTCTGTGCATGACCGAACGGCTGGCCAGCAGCGGCGCCGATTTCACCCTGCACTATGCCTCGCGTTCGGCCGAGCGCATGGCCTTTCTCTCGCGCATCCGCGCGTCGGCCTTCGCCGAGCGGGCGCAGTTGCACTTCGACGACGGCCCGGCCGAGCAGGCGTTGAATCTGCCGGCGCTGCTCGCCGCGGAGGGTGCGGACACGCACCTCTACGTCTGCGGTCCGGGGGGCTTCATCGACTATGTCACCAGCACCGCCAAGGCTCAGGGCTGGAGCAGCGAACGCATCCACTTCGAGTACTTCGCCGCCAAGCAGGTGGACACCTCCGCCGACAACAGCTTCGAGGTGCAGGTGGCCAGCAGCGGCAAGGTCTATCGGGTCGGTGGGGACGAGTCGATAGTCGCGGTGCTGAAAGCCGATGGGGTGGAGATCCCGGTGTCTTGCCAGCAAGGCATCTGCGGCTCCTGCATCACCCGTGTGCTGGAAGGCAAGGCCGATCACCGCGACCAGGTGTTGAGCGACAAGGAGCGCGGCGAGGAAAACTGGTTCACGCCCTGCTGCTCGCGCGCGCTGACGCCGCGCCTGGTGCTGGATATTTGACCGGCAATGGGTACCACTGTCGCCGAGGAAAACCGCGTGATCGGCACACGTGCGTTGGGCTGCTGCATCGAGGCGGCCGGCCGGCGAGGCCAGGCATGACGCGCAGCCGCTCGGTCAACCTGGCCTATGTCATCGTCGTGCTGATCTGGGCGACCACGCCACTGGCGATCCGCTGGGGCGCAGTGGACACCGGCTTCGCCTTTGCCGCCATGGCGCGCATGGTCTTGGGCATGCTCTTTGCCCTGTTGCTGCACGCCCTGTGGCGCTTGCGCCTGCCATTGCATCGGCGTGCGTTGCTGTCCTACCTGTGTGCCGGTGGCGGGCTGTTCGTCAGTATGTTCTGCGTCTACTGGGCGGCGCCGCGCATCGACTCGGGACTGATGTCGGTGATCTTCGGCCTGTCGCCGCTGGTCACCAGCCTGCTGGCCGCGCTCTGGCTGCGCGAGCGCGGACTGGGGCTGAGCAGTGTGGTCGGCATGCTGCTGGGGGTGGCCGGGCTGGCGCTGATTTTTGCCGACCAGCGCCTGACGACTGCGGGCGGCGGGCTGGCCGTCATCGTCGTGCTGTTGTTTGCCGTGCTGAGCCATGCCGCCAGCCTGGTCGGGCTGAAGTGGATCGCCGATGACAGCCCGCCGCTGGCCACCGCCACCGGTGCACTGCTGGTGGCGGCGCCGCTGTTCCTGCTCAGCTGGTGGCTGGCCGGGGGCAGCCTGCCGTCGACACTGTCGCTACGCGGTGGCCTGTCAATCGTCTACCTGGGGCTGTTCGGCTCGGTGCTCGGTTTTGCCCTGTACTGCTACATCGTGCGCTACCTGTCTTCGGCCCAGGTGGCACTGATTCTGGTGCTCACACCGGTGCTGGCCCTGCTGATCGGCCGGCTGTTCAACGATGAACAGTTGCGGTCCCAGGTCTGGTTGGGCGCTGCGGTCATCTGCTCTGGCCTGCTGCTGCACCAACGCGGCAGCAGGCCAGCGGTTGGCCGCTGTGGCGGCTAGCGGCCCTTGAACTGCGCCGGGCGCTTTTGCAGGAAGGCATTTACGGCTTCCTGAAAGTCTTCGCCCTGGGCGCAGGCGGCAAAGGCGGCCTTTTCCGCCTCCAGCTGCTCGCCCTGTGTGTTGTCGAAAGCCTGACGCAGCAGGCGCTTGAGATGCCCCTGGGCCACCGGCGAGGATTGCGCGAGGCGTTCGGCCAGGGCCTGGGTCGCGCTCTCCAGTTCCTCGACGGCGACCACCTGGTTGACGATGCCCAACCGGCAGGCATGCTCGGCATCCAGCGGCTCGCCCAGCAGGGCGATGTGCAGGGCGCGGCGCAGGCCGACCAGGCGCGGCAGGTGCCAGCTGGCACCGAGGTCGCAGCTGGCGCCCAGGCTCAGGTAGGCGAAATTGAAGCGGCTGTTGGCCGCGGCCAGGGCTAAGTCGCAGGCCAGCACTATGCTCATGCCGGCACCGGCGGCGGCACCGCGCACGCTGGCGATCACCGGGGCAGGGCAATTGGCGAGCAGCAGCATGGCCTCGTTCAGCGGCTGGATCAGCTCGTCGGCAATCGACTGCGGCGCGGACTTGAACTGGGCGATATCGCCACCGGCCATGAAGGCACGGCCCTCGCCGCTGAGCACGATGACCCGCACGCCCGGATCGGCCACGGTCGCCCGGCAGGCGTCGAGAAAGGCCCGGGCCATGGCACTGTCGATGGCGTTCAGGGCCTCGGGGCGGTTGAAGCGGATATGGGTGATGACACCCGGCTGCAGGCTGATCGGTTGACTGCTCATGCGCGGTTTCCAGTTGGGAGGGGTTGCATGCTCGCGCGCCTGCTGTGGCGTTCATCACGAGCGGTAGTCGCGCCAGACTTTCTCCATCACGGTGAGCTGCTGGCCGGGGCGGATCAGGTCGTAGGCGGTGAGGTTGAGGGTGCGGATGAAGGCCCGCTCGATAATGGCCGCGTGGATGTCCGCCTCGATGATGTTGATGCAGGCCGGATCCTGTTCGAAGCCCTTCAGCCCGCCGAGGCCGCCGCCGATGATCTGTCCGAGCAGCACCCGGTTGACCGCATCGTGGGCGACGATCAGCAGATGCTGCCAGTCATCCCGGGCGATCAGTTGGTCCCAGGCCTGGTTGACCCGCATGGCGAAGTCGCTCCAGAGTTCGCCGCCGATGAAGCGCGCGCCGGGTTGCTCGGCGCCGTCATAGGCGTAGGCGATGCTGCGCTCGCGGTCCTGGCGCGGGATCTCGCGCAGGCGTCCGCCGCGAATTTCCTGCAGCCGTGGCTCGGCGTGCAGGGGCAGGTCGCGGCCGTGGAGAATGTGCCGAGCGGTTTCCTCGGTGCGCGGCAGGCCGGAACAGACGGCCAGATCGAAGCGGATCTCGGCGAGCAAGGCGCTGGCCGCGGCGGCCTGTTGCCGACCCCTTGCGGTGAGTGGTACCTGGCGTGGATCGGGCGGCTGGCCCTGCGCATCGAAATAGCTGACCTCGGCATGCCGCAGCAGGTAGATGCGTCGCCGTGGTCGCGGGGCGGCCCTGACTGTCATCGGCTGCTGTCCGCCAGATAGCGCGGATTGCTCTCCGCTACCCGTTGTCGGGCGATGTGCAGCAAGTGCCGAACCACCTGAGTACGGCTTTCGCCGGCATCGGCGGCGCCACTGCGGATCAGTTGGCCGAACTGTCGATTGGCCCGTTGCAGTTGTTGGCGCAACGCTGCCGTTTCGCTGGTTTCGCTGGTTTCGCTGGTTTCGCTGGTTGGCGCCAGCAGGCGTGCCAGACTGGCCAGCTCTTGTCGTTCCGGTGCTTCGCCGTTTTGCAGTTGGCGGGCGGCGATGCCCAGCGCCCGGGCGATCATCAGGCCGGCCTGGCGTTTGTCGGCGGGCAGGGCAGGCAACAGTTCATCGCGCAGCAGGGCTTCGGCACTGGCCAGCAAATCTTCGCCGCGGGGTTGGTCACGCATCAGGTCGCCTCCGTCATGCACAGGATTTCGTATTCCAGCTCCGGCACGCTGTGACCGGTCAGTGCCAGCAGCAACGAGCTTTCTTCGCCGCAGAGGTGCCGCTGCGCCTGCTGGATGGCGATGATCGCCCAGTTGAGATGGGCCATGACCTCCCAGTAGCGCACCTGCTCGGCATCGATGGCCCGGCCGCTGACGCTCTGGTAGCCGCGATAGAAGTCGCTGCGCGCGCCGATACCGCCGGCCTCCAGTTGCGGCGCGCCGAAGCGCCAGCATTTGGCACAGAACCAGCCGATGTCTTCCAGCGGGTCGCTCCAGCCGGCGAACTCCCAGTCGAGTATGGCGGTGAGGCCGTGCGCATCGACCATGTAGTTGCCGGTGCGAAAATCGCGGTGGGCAAGGACGATGTCGCCCCGTGGCGGTGCGTGGCGCTCCAGCCAGCGCAGCCCCCATTCGAGTGCAGGGTGCGCGCTGTGATGTCGATCGAGGAAGGCGCGGTAGCGCTCGATCGCCTGCAGCGCCGGGGCCTGGTCATAGCTGGGCAAAAAGTCGAGATCGGCGCGCGGTGGGCGAATCGAGTGGATCCGCGCCAGCTCGACGCCGAGGCGGAAGGTCAGGGCGGCGCGATCGCCGCCCAGGCTAGTGTCCTTGACCACTGCATGGCCGGCGGCCAGGCCGCCGACCTTGCGCATGACGAAGAACGGCCGGCCGATGACCTGCGCGGCACTGCACAGCCACAGCGGTTCGGGCACGGTGACCCCGGCGGCGAATGCCGCTTTGAGCAGGGCGAACTCCTGGACGCGGCCATGGCTGGCCGACACCCCTGACGGCGAGTCGATGCGGATGACCAACTCCAGGGTGCCGGCGAAGGCCCCGCTGCTGACGTTGGCGATGGCCAGCCAGTTCTCCTGGATGGCACCGCCGGAGAGCAGACGGAACTCGCTGAATGTGACCGCCTCGGCCTCGGCCCGCTGGGCGATGTAGACCTCGAGCGCGCTACGCAGTGAGTCGCTCATAGGCTGAATTTCTTGAAGATGCGTTTGGCCAGGCTCCAGCGGTGCACTTCCGAGGGACCGTCGTAGATGCGGAAGGCGCGCATGTCGGCAAAGATCCGCGCGACTATGGTTTCACCGGTCACGCCCTGGCCGCCGAGGACCTGCACGCTGCGATCGGCGACGCGCCAGGCGGCCTCCGAGGCCAGCACCTTGGTCATGCTCGACTCGCTCAGGGCCAGGCTGCCCTGGTCGAGTACCCAGGCGGTGTGAAGGATGGCCAGGCGCGCGCTGTGCATGTCCATCTCGTTGTCGGCGAGCATGAAACCGACGCCTTCGTGGCGCCCTAGTTCCTTGCCGAAGGCCATGCGCCGGGTGGCATAGCGGGCGGCGATATCATGGCAGCGACGCGCCTGGCCGAGCCAGCGCATGCAGTGGGTCAGGCGCGCCGGGGAGAGGCGCACCTGGGCGTATTTGAAGCCCTCGCCCAGTTCGCCGAGGATGGCGCTGGACGGCACTCGCAGGCCCTCGAATGCCACCACGCAGTGGCCACCGGGGAAGCAGGAGTCCAGCGAATCCATGCTGCGTTCGATGCGGATGCCCGGGGTGGCCATGTCGGCGAGGAACATGGTGGCGCGACCGTCTTCCAGCTTGGCCATGATGATCGCCAGGGTCGCGCCTTCGGCCCCGGTGATGAACCACTTGCGGCCATTGATCACGAAGTCGTCGCCATCGCGTACCGCCAGGGTCTGCAGCATCGACGGATCGGAACCGGCGCCGGGGTCCGGCTCGGTCATGCAGAAGCAGGAGCGGATCTGTCCGGCGGCCAGTGGACGCAGCCAGCGTTCTTTCTGCGCGTGGGTGGCGACCGCTTCCAGCAGGTGCATATTGCCTTCGTCGGGGGCGGCGATGTTCAGGGCGACCGGGCCGAGGGTGGAGTAGCCTGCCTCCTCGAAGAATACCGCCTTGCTGCGGTGATCGAGGCCAAGGCCGCCGTACTCCGCTGACACGTGAGCCGAAAGCAGGCCGGCGCTGGCGGCGGCAGCGATCAACTCGCGGCGCAGCGCTTCGCTGGGGCCGTGGGCGCCGCAGCGTGGATCCTTCTCGAAGGGGATGACCCGGGTGGCGATAAAGTCGCGCACCCGCATCTGCAGGTCGGTCAGTTCGGTGGCAATCGTAAAGTCCATGGGGCAGCTCTCGCGTGGCAGTGCGTCGAATATCAGGCGTAGCGGTAGAAACCGCGGCCACTCTTGCGGCCCAGATAGCCGGCCTCGACCATTTCCCGCAGCAGCGGGGCCGGGCGGTATTTGCAGTCGTTGAAGCTGCGGTAGAACACCTCCATTACCGCCAGCAGGGTGTCCAGGCCGATCAGGTCGGCCAGCGCCAGCGGGCCGATGGGGTGGTTGCAGCCCAGGCGCATGCCTTCGTCGATGTGCTCGGCACTGGCCAGGCCTTCCTGGAGAACGAAGACCGCCTCGTTGAGCATGGGCACGAGGATGCGGTTGACGGCGAAGCCGGGGCTGTTCCTGGCGCTGATCGCGGTCTTGTGGAGGCGCGCAACCAAGGCTTCGGCGGCGGCCTGGGTGCTATCGCTGGTCTGCAGGCCGCGGATCAGTTCGACCAGGGCCATGACCGGCACCGGGTTGAAGAAGTGCATGCCGATGAAACGATCCGGGCGTCCGCTGGCGGCGGCCAGCTTGGTGATGGAAATCGACGAGGTGTTGCTGGCGATCAGGCAGTGCGGGCCGACGCTGGCGTCGATGTCCTTGAGGATCTGCAGCTTCAGCGACTCGGACTCGGTGGCCGCCTCGATCACCAGGTCGGCGTCGATCAGGGTGTGTTTGTCGGTGCTGCAGCGCAGGCGGCCGAGCGCGTCACACTTGCCCGCCTCGTCGAGGCTGCCCTTGCGCAGCAGTTTGTCCAGACTACTCTCGATGCTCTGTTGGCCACGCAGCAGCGCCGAATCGCTGACGTCCAGCATGATAACTTCGAGGCCGGCCATGGCGCAGGCCTGGGCGATGCCATTGCCCATGGTGCCGGCGCCGACCACGCCAACGGTATTTATCTGCATCTCGTTACTCCCGGTGTTCTGCTGGCGGGTGCACCCGCTGGTTCAAAGGCGTTCGAAAATGGCGGCGATACCCTGGCCGCCACCGATGCACATGGTCACCAGGGCATAGCGGCCCTGGCTGCGGTGCAGTTCGTAGATCGCCTTGGTGGTGATGATCGCGCCGGTGGCACCGACCGGATGACCGAGGGAAATTCCCGAGCCATTCGGATTGACCTTCAGCGGGTCCATGCCCAGCTCCTGGGTAACGGCGCACGCCTGGGCGGCGAAGGCCTCGTTGGCCTCGATCACATCCATCTGCTGCATGCTCAAACCGCAGCGCTGCAGCACCAGGCGCACCGCCGGCACTGGGCCCATGCCCATATAGGCCGGGTCGACCCCTGCGTGGGCATAACCGACCAGCCGGGCCAGCGGTTCAAGGCCCAGGGTACGTGCGCGATGCTCCTCGGCCAGCACCACGGCAGCGGCGCCATCGTTGAGGCCAGAGGCGTTGCCAGGGGTGACGGTGCCGTTTTCCTTGAGGAATACGGCCTTCATCCCGGCCAGCTGCTCCAGGGTCAGTTCAGGGCGGATGTGCTCATCGCAATCGAAGCTGATGGCGCCGCGACGGGTCTTGATCTCGACCGGAACGATCTGTTCCTTGAAGTAGCCTTTGGCCGAGGCCTTGGCGGCGCGGCGCTGGCTCTCCAGGGCGAGGGCATCCTGCATCTCGCGGCTGATACCGTAGCGGCTGGCGACGTTTTCCGCGGTGACGCCCATGTGGATGCGCTGCCAGGGGTCATGCAGGATGCCGTTCATGTAGTCGATCACCTGGTTGTCACCCAGGCGTGCGCCCCAGCGCATGCTCGGCAGCAGGAACGGGCCGCGGCTCATGTTCTCGGCGCCGGCACCGATGGCGATATCGGTATCGCCCAGCAGAATCGCTTGGGCCGCGGAGATGATCGCCTGCAGTCCCGAACCGCACAGGCGGTTGACATTGAAGGCGGGGGTTTCTTGCGGTATCCCCGAATCCATGGCGGCTACTCGGCTCAGGTAGGCATCGCGAGGTTCCGTCGGGATCACGTTGCCCATCACCACGTGACCGACTTCGCCAGGGTCGACACCGGAGCGGGTCAGGGCCGCCGAGCAGACTGTGGTAGCCAGGGTGGCGAGGGGCGTGTCTTTCAGGGTTCCGCCGAAGGCGCCGATTGGGGTACGTGCGGCACTGAGTACGAAAATTTGACGCTGAGCCATGACAAGTCCTTCAGCAGGGCCAGTGCGAGTGGTCCCGATTGCGTGAGAGTGTTGGTTCCAAGGTGCCGATTAAGGCCGTGTAGGAGAGGCCTCAGATGCTTGTTAAATTAAAAAACATTTTTGTTCGTTTGTAAATGATTGCGCCTTGGCGAATCCTCGCATAGAGTCAATTTGGTCAAAGAGTGACGGCGGTGCGGCGTACAGAAAACTCCTGTACGTGTGAGTCCCGCAGATCTACTTGGCAAGCTGAGTCGACAGAATGGAGGCGCGTGGTTGCAATAGAGCGCCCACGGGGACCCATCAGCACCAAGGCGGAAAAGGATTGGCTGAAGCGAAAACCCGAGTGCTGTATCGCAAGGGCTTGGGATGAAAGAGTCTTTCTCTTGAGAAAAAACAATGAAAATAAAAATAATTGCTGCAGGTTTTTTCACACTGGCTGCTATCGCACTGTTCTCGGCTCTGCTAATGGCAGAGCCGGCGCGCTACGCCTATGCAAAGGCCATTTCTCCCCCCGGTTGCCAGTACACGCCCTACGGCTGCTCGCTACCGCCGGGTTTCAGGGGCTGGCCGCAGTTCCCATGATCTAGTCCGGTGCGTCAATGAAACATCCGGCTAGGACAAAATTAGGACAAAAAGCGCGCCGCTCCTTGGCGGAAATCCATGGGTACTGCAGCCCGGTATGCGAAGCGCTAAAGCAGGAAAACCGGCAAATGCCGGTTTTCCTCGGGTCACGGGTGCTGCAGGCGATTCACTCGAATCTCAGCAGTTACCCTTCTTGGCTTGGCCCGGTGGGCAATGGGGTGGGCCGCCACTGCCACCGTTGCCGCCAATATCGATGCCGATGCCGGGCAAGCGCAGGCTACAGCCTGAGATCAGCAGGCCCGCAAGAACAACAGCCATGATGCGTACTAACATTTAGCAATTCCTTTCATGCAATGCCCGGAGTGGGCTGAGGTGGCCGCCATGACAGCCGTCACCAGGATTTTCAGCAGTCCCACGCCTGCAGTGGTCGTCCGCAGTTGAACGCCTCGTGCTAAAGCGAGCCCAATCAAGGTTGAATTTCTGATGGGATACGCCGCAAGTCACTCGGGACATGCGGGCGTAATGGAGCTGGCTGGATGATTCAGGCGCAACTATACGTGATGTCGGACAATTCGCATGATCGTTCGTTCAGTCGCGCGCGGCCAAGCGCGGCGCTCAATATCCCGATACATGGATGGGCACGCCGCCTCTGCGAGTCGTGTGGCGCGTCGGCGTGGCGGCTGCCATGACCGCGCCCTATTGGCTGCTCATGAAACCCGCTCCCAGATCTCGGCATCGGCCAAGTCCTGCGTGGTGGCGTGCTTCGACTGGCCGTAGATGGGATCGAGCGCGTAGCTGTCGCCCGCCTCAGAAGCGGCCGAGTAGCGTACGCCGCTGGGTTTGTGCAGGTAGCACTCGGGGCGGTTGCACTGTGCATTGATGCGTTGCACTTGGGGCGATTCGGTCATGCCGCTCATTGCCTGTCCTGCTGCAGCTGATGCTGCTCCGGTTTCTTCAGAGTCTGTTCTCGACCCGGGTCGGGGGTCTGTGCGCTATCGAACCTTCGCGCGGTTGACCAGGAGTCGCCGGGCTGGATGCCATGCGCCGCCGACGACGACTGCGCAGACCCCGCCAGAGTGAAAAAAACCCCTGAAGCGCGGGCTTCAAGGGTTTTGTCTGTAGCGTGGGAGATGGCCTGTCGGCTTATTTGCGCCGCCACTGCCCTTGCCATTGGATGTACTGGCCGGGCGGGGTCTTGTCGATGGCTTTCTTGCCGGCGATGGCTTCCACGTCGCTGAGCTGGATACCGTTCTGGGTCGCCAGTTTCTGGTATTCGGCGCGGCGGGCCTGGTTGATCAGGCGGGCGATTTCGTCTACCTCGGGGCCGGGTTTGACCACGCCGAGGTAGCCGTTGGGCATCTCGCCGAGTTGGCCGCTGGCCTTGGCGTCGCCGAGGGCGGACATGGCTTCGTTGAGGTTCAGGGCCAGCACCGGCAGGCTCAGGCTGAGCAGCAGGAACAGGCTGGCGATACGTTTTGACAGGCTCATGGTGTGGCTCCTTAGAACAGTCCGCTGGACTCGCTGAACATGCCGTCCAGCGCCTTATCCACCTTGATGTAGATTTCGTGCTCGATCTTCACGTTGAGGTTGATATTGATCGGCTCGTTGGGCATCGCCAGCTGTACCGTCGGGGTACAGGCTACGCTCAGCAGGCCCATCAGCAGGGCCGCGAAACAACTACGCAAGCGCATGGCGCTTCTCCTTGATTAAGGCTCCTTCGGGGATGCTGCATTGCGCTCCAGCATACGCTGCTGCACCCGCTGCTTGATGATCTCGTTCACCTTATCGGTCAATTGCAAGCTGGCCAACAGGGTCGGGATATCTTCCTCCAGATTGATGTTGAAGTGGATCGGCCGGCCCCGTTCGATTGCCGGGTTGCGGCCTTCCAGGCGCACGGCCAGGAGCAACTTGCCTTGCCGATCATAGTTGACCTGGCTGGTCAGTGTCGTGAACTGAAAGTCTTCCAGAGATTGCGTCACCAGTTGCATGGCCGGGTTGCTGCGACCCAGTGCCCTGATCCGCTCCGAATGAAATTCCAGGTGCCCGCCCGGGGCGCGCGCGTGCAGTTGTCCCTGTTCTATCTCGATGCCGGCGGGACCGATGCTCAGCGGCAGTTGGCCGTCGATGAGGCCGCTGCCCGCCAGGCCCTCGGCCGGGTAGAGGGTGAAGAACTGATTGAGGTCGAGGCCTTGCAGGCGCAAGGGAAACACCAGCGTGCCCTGCCGCAGGTCCCACTGGCCAGGGTCGAGCCGGAGCATGCCACCCATGACCGCGGCCTGGGCCTGTTGCAGCTCGAGCAGGCCCTGGTCCGGTTGGGCGCGTGCTGCCTGGTAGGTGCCGCGCAGCTGCGCCGGGCCGATGGGCATGCCCGGGTTGAGCTGCTCCAGCTGCAGCTCGCTCAGCTCGAGCCGGAGCTGGCGCTGATCGAGGTGCAGTTGCAGGCGCCCATCCAGGCCGCTGATTTCGCTACGGTCATAGATGCCGGCCAGGCCCTTGCCACTGAGTTCGAGCTGCAGGTCGGGCAAGTCGCGGCCCGGGACGAGGCTGAGGCTGGCGTTACCGCTCAGGCGGCCGTTGCTCAGGTCGAGCAGCGCCGGCCAGTCAGCCAGGGTTTTGCTCAGGGGGTTGCCGGCGCGCAGAAATACTTCAGTCAGCAGCGCTTGCAGTTGCAGGCCCTGACTGCTGTCGTGTTGCAGTTGCACGGCCAGCTGCAGATCGGCATCTGCCGCCACTTGGCCGTTGAACTCGAGCCGTTGCTCGGTGGCCGCTAGCGTGCCTTGCCAGCGCCAGCCCTGCGGCTTGAGGGCTGGGTACTCGAGGCGCTGGCTGCTCAGCGTGACGGGGCCTTGCAGGCGCCACGCCTGCAGGCTGCCGACCTGGTGCTGCGCATGCAGTTGCAGGTTCTGGGTGGTGGCCCTGACCCGGGTCAGACGCAGCTCTGCAGCGCCCAGTTGGCCCAGTTCGAGTTGCGAGCCTTGGCTCAGGTTGAGGCGCAGTTGCTCGCTGTCCAGGTAGCCGTTGAAGTGCAGCGTTGCTTTCAGGTTGCGCAATTGCCAGTCGTCGATCGCCAAGCCCGGGCTGCTGAGCTTGAGCTGCGCCTTGCCCAGCTGTGCGGCCCAGGGCGCTGCGTTGGCCAGGGCCAGCTCGGCCTGCAGGTCGATCTGGCTGGCGCCGCTGCTGGTCAGGCTGATCGCCAGTGGCAGCGAGCGCTCGGCCAGGTTGCCGGGCAGCTCTGCGAGTGGGCTGGTGGGCTGGATCCGCAGGTGCAGCGAGTCGGGGTGCAAGGTGGCTGGCAGCGCACTCAGCCACTCGGCGGGCACTCGATCCAGCTGCAGGTCGGCGGTCAGGTGTTCGGCGAACCATTGGCCGCCGACACTGCGGACGGCGATGCCGAAGGTGCCTTGCACCTGGCCCGCCCCCGGGATCGGCCAGGGCTCAGGCAGGCTGGCGCTGGCGTCGACTTGGCCACTGGCGCTGCGCAGTTGTTCCAGGCTCAGGTTGCCGGAGGCCAGCTGTAGCTGCCAGGTCGCCGAGAGTTGCGCGGCGCTCGGGGCTTCGGGCAGTCGAGCGTCGGGAGCCAGCGTCCACTGGCTGAGCCAGTCTTGCAAGGCCACGGCCTGGCTGAGGTCGGGGGCACTCAACTGGCCGCTCCATACCGGTCCGGCAGGGTTGTTGCGCAGGCTGCTGTGCAGGCTCAGTTGGCGTTGTCCGTCGACGGCCAGGGTCAGTTGCAGATCCGCCGCCTGGGCATCGCCCTGCAATTGTGCACGCCATGCCAGCTGTTGCTCGCGGTGTTGCAGGTTGAGCAGCAGTTCCAGGGCCTGCGGGGCATCTTGCGCCTGGTTCAGTTGCAGGTCGCCTTGCAGCGTGCAGCGCCCGCTGGCGCAGGGCAGTTCGGCCGTGAACTGCTCGATGCGCAGGCTGAGCGGCAGCCAGGCCAGCGCCCCTGCCAGTTGCTGCAGGTCGGGCGCAGTGGCCGCAGGATCCTGCTGGTCGTTCTGTGTGGCGGGTTGCCAGGCCACGGCGAGACGCGCGAGGCGAATATGCTGCCAGAAGGGCGGCGTCAGGCTGAATTGCTGCCAGCCCAGGTGCAGATCTTGCGCCGTGACTTGGGTGCTGCCGGCGCTGTCGCGCTGCGCCAGGTCGAGGCGAGCCAGGCCGATGCCGGTGCGCGACAGGCTTGCTCCCTGCCAGTCGAGTTGCTCAATTGCATGGCGCTCGAGCACGCGCAGCCAGCTGAAGTAGCTATAACCGCCAAGCAGCACCAGCAGTATGAGCACGCTGATGATTCGCAGCCCGGAGCGCCGGCTGATCATGAGTACATTTCCATTGGGGTAAGGGCTGCCTGGACGTTAACCCATGAGCCTGGGGCTGCCAATCAACTGCAGCGCGTCGGGAATAACTGGCGCACTCGCCATCGGCCATGCAGCAGCCCATGGCTATTGCTGTTGGTGGCGTTGCGCGACTATCGGTCGCAGTTCGCTGCGCTGGCCAGCGTTACCGCGCCAGGGCGAGGCTGGCAGGTCATTGTGCAGGGGTTGAGCCTATTGCCGGCGATAGCCGGTTTTTAGCTGCCATATGCGTGAAAGTACTTGGTAAATAGCTAAAGCGTTGCGCTCAGGCGTTGTTGTCGAGGGGCAGTGGCGGTGAATATTTTTCCGGGCGCAAGACGCTGGACGATGGGTGCCACAGGATGTGGCGTTGCTTATGAGTGCAAGACCGCCTGAGGCGTGCGTCCTGGCCGGAAAATGCTCCTAAACAGGGCGCTTTGGCGGTGCGGCAGAAAAACTTTTGCACAATTACGATGCGCCTTGTCAAGGCTGAATTTGTGATTCACGTAAATCCTTGATTCTGCATAAGGATTTTTTAAGTCAATGAAAAATATGAATTTTTTGTGCTGGTGAAAAAATCATCAGTTTGACCCCAGGCCCCATGGCATAGGCGATCAGGCGTCTTGCGCCCATGTTATCCACTGAGTTATCCACAGCTTCTGTGGATTGTCCCAGGCGTTGGCCTTCGCCCCCACTCGAGTGCGTTTATCCGGGCTTTACCTCGGCGAAAAAAGGAGTAGAGTGCCCGCCTTTCCCGCTACCGCTGCTGCTTATGTCACGCGCATTGCTTCGTTTATCCGCTGCAACATCCCCAGTTAGCCCTCGCTTGCCGATGCGTGTTGCGCTCTGGCTGCTGGACAGCCCGCGCTTCGGTCATACGCCAAGCGTCAAGCGCTTCGCCGGGCAGTTGCTCAAGCAGCCGGCGCGCCAGGGCGTGGTGCTGGCCCAGAGCCGGCTGGGGCAATTGCTTTGCCGCGACTGCGGCAATACCCGCGACCGGCGTATTGGCGTCGAATTGCTGCGCCAGGCCGCGCGTTCCGGCGATCGCTGTGCCCAGCTGGAGCTGGGTCGGCTGTACAGCCAGCCGCGCAGCAATGAAACGCTGCAGGCGCGGCACTGGCTGGAGCTGGCGGCCGCCCAGGGTTCGCTCGAAGCCCGGCAGCTGCTGAGCAGCCTCTGATCGGCGTCTGAGCGTTCTGCGTGGGGCCGGGCTGGGTATACTGCCCGGCAATCTTGCGCGGAGCCGCTTATGCCAATCGATTTACCTTCCCAGCTACCTGCGCTGCTGCTCGGTTTGGCCGTCGCTGGCGTGCCGTTGCTGGCGCTGGCCTGGTCGCTGCAGCGACGTGCGAGCAGTGCGCAACTCGAAGCCAGCCTGCTGCAGGAGCGTCTGGGCAGCGCCCAGTTGGCCCAGGCCGGCTTGAGTGCGCAGCTCGATGAATGCCGCCAGGAGATCGCCGAGATCAGCGAGATCAAGGCCGACCAGCAAGCCGAGTTGGCGGCCAAGCGGCGCGAGACCGAACTGCTCCAGCATGAGCGGCAGATCGCCCGCGAGGCCGCCCTGGCCTGGCAGCAGCAACGTGAACAGCAGGAAGCCGAACTGCGGCGCCTGAGCGCCGAGCGGGCGGCCTTGAGTGCCGAGTTGCGTGAGCAGCAGGGCAGTCACCAGCAGCGCCTGGACGACCTGCAAGGCTCGCGCGACGAGTTGCGGGCGCAGTTCGCCGAGTTGGCCGGGAAGATCTTCGACGAGCGCGAACAGCGCTTTGCCGAGACCAGTCAGCAGCGCCTGGGCCAGTTGCTCGATCCGCTCAAGGAACGCATCCAGTCCTTCGAAAAACGCGTCGAGGAGAGCTACCAGCAGGAAGCCCGCGAGCGCTTCTCCCTGGGCAAGGAGCTTGAGCGTCTGCAACAGCTCAATCAGCGTCTGGGCGATGAAGCGACCAACCTGACCCGTGCCCTGCAAGGCCAGAAGACCCAGGGCAACTGGGGTGAGCTGGTGCTCGAGCGGGTGTTGGAACATGCCGGGCTGGAGAAGGGCCGCGAATACCAGACCCAGGTCAGCCTGAAGAGCCCTGACGGCCAGCGTTTCCAGCCCGATGTGCTGATCCAGCTGCCCGGCGACAGGCAGGTGGTGGTGGATGCCAAGGTCAGCCTGACGGCCTACCAGCAATACATTGCCGGCGAAGACGAGCCAACCCGGCAACAGGCCCTGAAACAGCATGTGCTGTCACTGCGTGGTCATTTGAAGGGCTTGTCGCTGAAGGATTACCAACGCTTGGAAGGGCTGCACAGTCTGGATTTCGTGCTGTTGTTCGTGCCGATCGAGGCGGCCTTCGCCGCGGCATTGCAGGCCGATGCCGGCTTGTTCCAGGAGGCTTTCGAGCAGCACATCGTGATCGTCAGCCCGACCACCCTGTTGGCGACCCTGCGGGTGATCGACAGCCTCTGGCGTCAGGAGCGGCAAGGCCAGAATGCCCGCGAAATCGCCGAACGCGCCGGGGCGCTGTACGACAAGTTCGTCGCCTTCATCCAGGACCTGGACGAAGTCGGCGCGCGCCTGCAGCAGCTGGACAAGGCCTATGCCGCGGCGCGCAACAAGCTGTGCGACGGCCGCGGCAATATCATCAGCCGGGTGGAGAATCTCAAACTGCTCGGCGCCCGCGCGAGCAAGAGCCTGCCGCCCGAGTTGCTCGAGCAGGCGGCCGGCGTGGCGGTGCTGAATGAGGCGGCGGAGTAGGGCGCAACGCCGCCACGCCGTGCTTGCGTAGGAAACTCGCTCGCTCTCAAACCAGCAGCAGTACTGCCGCACCCGCCAGCAGGCCCGCGGCCATCACCGGCAGGGTGCGCAGGGCCAGTTGCCGGCCGCCGATCAGGGCGATCAGCAAGCCCTTGATCAGGCTGTTACTCAGGACCGCGAGGAAGATGCCCTGCACCGCGACCTGGGGAGCCAGCTCGGCTTTGGCGCTGCGTGCCAGGGTCAGGGTGATGGGGTCCACGTCGGCCAGTCCGGAGACCAGCGCCACCAGGTACACGCCAACATCGCCAAGCCAGCGCCGCGCACCCTCCGCGAGAAACAGGATCAGCACCAGCAGCGCGGCGAAGCGTAGCGCCGAGCTCAGCTCGAAGGGGTTCTTCAGCGGCGGTTCGGCGCTTTCCTCGGCCATGCTGCCGGCCAGGCGAAAATAGGCCAGCGCGCCCCCGGCATAGACCAGGGCCGCCACGCCCAACGGCCAGAGCAGGCGCGGCAGCAATGGGGCATTGATCAGGCCGACTTCCAGCAGCACGCGGGGAAACATCAATGCCGAGGTTGCCAGCAGGCCGCAGGCCAGCATGGCGTGCAGGTTGCGCTCATGGTTCAGGCGGGCGAGGGTGACGGTCATCGCGGTGGAGGAGACGATGCCGCCCAGCAGTGCAGTGAGCAGCAAGCCATGGCGGGTGCCGACCAGGCGAATGGCCACATAGGCGGCGAAGCCGAGGCTGGCGATCAGCACCACCATCCACCAGGTGACATAGGGGTTGAACGCCTGCCAGGGGCCGTAGCCCTGGTTGGGCAGGGCTGGCAGCAGCACCAGGGAGATGAACAGCAGTTTCAGCACTCCCGACAGTTCCGCCTCGCTGAGTCGGCGCAGGGCGCCGTGCAGGGTGCGTTTGAGGCTCAGTAGCAGTGCCACCGCCACGGCCCCGGCGGCGGCCAGGGGAGGATGTCCGGCTACTGCCAGGCTGCCGAGGATGAAGGTGATCAGCATCGCCACTTCGCTGGTCAGGCCGCGGTCGCCTAACTGCATCAGGTCGCCGAAGTAGGAGGCCAGTACCAGGGCGGCGAAGCCGACGAAGACGACTGCCCAGGCGACCACGCCGAAGTGTTCGCCGAGCAGCATGGCGAAACCGCCAAGCAAGCCGCTCAAGCCATAGGTGCGGATACCGGCAGCCAGGTGGCCGTCCTCGGTGTTGCGCTCCTGCCAGCCGCGTTCGGCGCCGATCAGCAGGCCAACCGCCAGCGCGCTGGCGAAGTTCAGTAGGGTGTCGAGAGCCTCGGGCATGCGGCGTCCTTGAGCGAGGTTTGATCTTGGCAGTCTAGTCAGTAGCCGGGGCGACGTATTGCGGCAGGTCAGTGGGTGAGTGTCGCGGCGACTGGCAATCGCGGCTGAAGCGGAGTGCCGCCCAGCCGTTCCCACTCTTGTCGTGTCAGCGCTTGTGGGAGGGGCTTTAGCCGCGACATTCATGCACAGCATGTAGCCCGGATGCAATCCGGGAAGGCGAAGCCCGGCCCTCCCCGGATTGCATCCGGGCTACCGTTCTGTTCGGCATTGCAGGGCGTCAGGTCCGGGGTAGGCCGGGCTCAGCGCAGCGTCAGGTGGCGGCTGAGCAGGGCGCGCAGGGCGGCCGGCTTGACCGGCTTGGCCAGGAAGTCGAGGCCGGCGGCATGGACCTGGGCGATCAGTTCGGGGCGGCCGTCGGCGCTGATCACCACGCCAGGTACCGGCTCGCCCAGACGGGTGCGCAGCCAGGCCATCAGCTCGGTGCCGGTCTCGCCTTCGTCGAGGTGGTAGTCGACCAGCGCCAGGTGCGGGCGCACGTCCTCGCTGAGCAGGTGTTCGCATTCCAGGCGATTGCGCGCGGTCCATACCTGGCAGCCCCAGCGTGACAGCAGGCTGTGCATGCCGGTGAGGATGCTGTCTTCGTTGTCGATGCACAGTACCTGGCTGCCGGTCAGCAACTGGCCATTGAGTTCGGCGCTGGCTGGCTTGGGTTTGGCCACCGGGGTGCGCGCCAGCGGCACGCTGACGCTGAACACGCTGCCCTTGCCCGGCCAGGAGCGCACCTCCAGCTTGTGCTCGAGCACCCGACAGAGGCCATCGGCGATCGCCAGGCCGAGGCCGAGGCCTTTTTCGGCGCGGGTCTGGTGGCTGTCCAGGCGCTTGAACTCCTCAAAGATGACCTTGCGCTTGTCTTCCGGGATGCCCGGGCCGCGATCCCACACCTCCAGGCGCAGCTGCCCGCCTTCGCGGCGCACGCCCAGCAGCACGCGGCCCTTGGCGTAGCGGAAGGCGTTGGTGAGGAAGTTCTGCAGCACCCGGCGCAGCAGCTTGCTGTCACTGTCCACGCGCAGGTGGCTGCCGCGCAGGCGGAAGTCGATGCCGCACTCGGCGGCCAGTACCCTGAACTCGGCGCCCAGGGTATCGAACAGGCTGTTGAGGACGAAGGCATTGCGCTCCGGGGTGATGCGGCCATTTTCCAGGCGCGAGATGTCCAGCAGGTCGCTGATCAGGTCTTCGGCCGAACGCAGCGAACTGTCCAGGTGGCGCACCAGTTCCTTGGCCTCGCGCGGGAGCGCTTCCTCCTGGTGGGAGAGTGCGGCGGAGAACAGCCGCGCGGCGTTCAGCGGCTGCATCAGGTCGTGGCTGACCGCGGCGAGGAAGCGGGTTTTCGACTGGTTGGCCGCCTCGGCCACACCCTTGGCCTCGGTCAGCGCCTGATTCAGTTGCGACAGCTCATGGGTGCGTTCGACGACCCGCTGTTCCAGGCCTTCGTTGGCGTCCTTGAGCGCACGCTCGGCCTCGCGGAACTCGGTGATATCGGTGAAGCTCATGACGAAGCCGCCGCCGGGCATGGGGTTGCCGATCAGTTCGATCACCCGGCCATTGGGGAAGGTGCGCTCATAAGTGTGCGCGGTGCCCTGGCGCATCCAGTGCAGGCGCCTGGCGATGCTTTCCTCGACGTCGCCGCTGCCGAGCATGCCGCGTTCGGCGTTGAAACGGATGATCTCGGCAATCGGTCGGCCGACGTAGATCAGCCCGTCCGGGTAGTCGAACAGCTCGATATAGCGATGGTTCCAGGCGACCAGGCGCAGCGACTGGTCGACCACGCTGATGCCCTGGGTGATGTTCTCGATCGCGCCTTGCAGCAGGGCGCGGTTGAACTGCAGCACCTCGCTGGCTTCGTCGACGATGCGCACCACATCCTCGACCTGCATCTCGCGGCCTTCGATGGCTGCCTTGACCACGGCGCGGGTCGAGGAGGCGCCCAGCACGCCGGCGAGCAGGCGTTCGGTGTGGGCGATCCACTCGCTGTTGGCCGGCAGGTTGGGGTTGAAGCGCTGACCCTGGCGGTAGGCGCAGCGCATGAAGCTCTGTTGCGCGCGCTCCTCGCCGACGAAGCGGCTGGCGAGTATCAGCAAGTCGTTGACCTGGACCGCCAGCAGGCTGCGGTTGCTCGGCTTGGTGCCGAAATCGTGGCTGATGAAACGGCCGGCCTGCCAGTGCTCGGAAACCCGCGTGCGGGAGAAGTAGGAGACCCAGGCGAACAGCAGGAAATTGCCGGTCAGCGACAGCAGCACGCCGCGGGTCAGGGCGTCGACCTGGAAACCGATCGGCGCATAGAGCAGGCCTTGCAGGCCGGGCAAGCTGTCCAGCGACCAGCCGAGGCTGCGGGCCACCAGGGGCATGACCAGGGTGTAGAACCAGATCAGCGCGCCGAAGATCATCCCGGCGAACACGCCGCGGCGGTTGGCCTGCTTCCATACCAGGGCGCCGAACATGGCCGGGGCCAACTGGCCGATGGCGGCGAACGAGACCTGGCCAATGGTCGCCAGGCTGGCGTTGGAACCGAGCAGGCGGTAGCACACGTAGGCCAGCAGCAGGATCAGCACGATGCTCACCCGCCGCGCCGTGAGCATCCAGTAGCGGAAAGCCTCGAACGGGCGTTCGGTGTTCTTCCGACGCAACAGCCAGGGCAGCAGCATGTCGTTGGAGATCATGGTCGACAGCGCCACCGCGGCGACGATGACCATGCCGGTGGCGGCCGAGGCGCCGCCGATAAAGGCCAGCACGGCCAGGGCCGGGTGCGCCTGGGCCAGCGGCAGGCTGATGACGAAGGAGTCTGGCGTCACCCCGGCCGGCAGCAGCATCTGCCCGGCCAGGGCGATGGGCACGACGAACAGCGCGGCGAGCACCAGGTAAGCGGGGAACACCCAGCGCGCCAGGAGCAAGTCCCTGGGCTCGATATTTTCCACCACGGCGACATGGAACTGCCGCGGCAGGCAGATGATGGCGATCATCGACATGCCGGTCAGCGTCATCATCGCCGGCCAGTTCACCGCCTCGGCCCAAAACGCGTCGAGTTCGGGGGTGTTGCGCGCCTGCTCGAACAGATCGCCGAAACCGTTGTACAGGCCGTAGGTGACGAAGGCGCCGACGGCGAGGAAGGCCAGCAGCTTGACCAGCGACTCGAAGGCGATCGCCAACACCATGCCGCGGTGGTGTTCGGTGACGTCGAGGTTGCGCGTGCCGAACAGGATGGTGAACAGCGCCAGGACCAGCGATACGATCAGCGCGGTGTCCTGGGCGCGGGTGCCCACGGAGTCGGCACCCGCGCCGACCAGCAGGTTGACGCCGAGCACGATGCCCTTGAGTTGCAGGGCGATGTAGGGCAACACGCCGACCAGGCAGATCAGCGCCACGACTATCGCCAACGCCTGGGATTTTCCGTAGCGCGCGGCGATGAAGTCGGCGATCGAGGTGATGTTCTCCTCTTTGCTGATCATCACCATCTTCTGCAGCACCCAGGGGGCGAACAGCATGAGGATGATCGGCCCCAGGTAGATCGGCAGGAATGACCAGAGCTGCTCGGCCGCCTGGCCGACTGCGCCGAAGAAGGTCCAGCTGGTGCAGTAGACCGCCAGCGACAGGCTGTAGACCCAGGCGCGCATACGCGGCGGCAAGGGCGCGCGGCGGCGGTCGCCATAGAAGGCGATGGCGAAGAGAATGGCCATATAGGTCAGGGCGACCGCAGCGATCAGCCCGCTGGACAACGACATGGTGACTCCGACAGCAAACTATATGGGACTTGTCCGGTCTTAATCAGGTGCTGACCGCAGCCCCCTCAAAACGAGACAATACTTCAAATGAATGCTCAGCAGTGTCGCAGCAAAGTGCCGTGCCGTCAGGCGCGACCAAGGTCGCAGGCCAGCCGGCTGCCACCTCTTGGTAATTGTGGTCGGGCCTGTGCCCTGTTAGCGTGGCGCGCTTGCGCCTAGTCAGAGGAGGGAGCCCATGTTCAAGCCGCAATTGATTACCCTGCAGCGCGGTGCGCTGCGTATCGAACCGATGCTCGATGCCGATATTCCGGCGCTGGTGGCCCTGGCCGAAGCCAATCGCCAGGAGCTGATCCACATGAGTGGCACCCAGCGCTTGGACTGGTACCGCCAGGGCCTGATCGACCAGCGTGAAGGCAAGGCCTTGCCGTTCGTCATTCGCCTCGGTGAGCAGCTGGTTGGCACCACCCGGTTCGGCGACTTCATGCCGGCGCTGCCCGCCGCCGAGATCGGCTGGACCTGGCTCGATCACAGTCAGCATGGCACCGGCCTGAACGCCATGGTCAAATACCTGATGCTGCGCCACGCCTTCGAGAACTGGCGCATGGTCCGGGTGCAGTTGAAAACCGCCGCCAGCAACCTGCGTTCGCAGCGCGCGATCGAAAAGCTCGGCGCGCAGCGCGAGGGCGTGCTGCGCAATCACCGCCGGCTGGCCGACGGGCGGCTGGACGACAGCGTGCTGTACAGCATCACCGATCAGCAGTGGCCGGCGCTCAAGCAACAGCTGGAGGCGCGTTTCAGCGGTTGATCGATGGCACCGACCGAGGTTGAGCGCACACGTTTCTGGACCTCGCGCGAGTTGCACGGGGTCGAGCTGCTGCACGCCCACTACATCGAGCAGCGCTTCACCCCGCATGTGCATGAGGGTTTCGTCTTCACCGTGATCGAGCGGGGCGCGCAGTCGTTCCGCCATCGTGGCAGCGACCACCTGGCGCCGGCTGGCAGCATGGTGCTGATCAACCCGGATGAACTGCACACCGGCTCCAAGGCCCATGAGCAGGGTTGGCGCTACCGCGGTTTCTACCCGGATAACCGCCAGGTTGGCGGGATGTTGGCCGAGCTGGGACTGGACACGGGTGGCCGGCCGTCGTTTGCCGACAGCGTATTGCATGACCCGCAGTTGCACCGCATGTTCGCCGAGTTGCACCGGTTGCTGGACAGCCGGGCCAGTGCCTTGCAGCAGCAGACCGCCTGGCGCGAGGCGATCCTGGCGCTGTTCCAGCGTCATGCGCGCGTTCCGGCTGGCCGCACGCCGGGGCACGAACCCCGGGCCGTGGCGCGGGCCAAGGAATTGCTGTGCAGCCAGCTCGCCGAACCGCCGTCGCTGGAAGCGCTGGCCCAGGCGGTCAACCTCTCGCCTTTTCATTTTGCCCGGGTGTTTCGCCGCGCCACCGGCCTGCCGCCCCACGCCTGGCTGCTGCAGCGCCGCCTGGAGCAGGCGCGCGGCCTGCTGAAAAACGGCTGCACGCCGCTGAGCGTGGCCATGCAACTGGGCTTCGCCGACCAGAGCCACCTGAGCCGACAATTCAAGCAGACCTATGGCGTCGGCCCGGGCGCCTACCGCAAGGCCTGCAGCGGCCGGCCTGGGTAGGGTGCGCCGTGCGCACCATTGGTGATGGGTACTGAAGTCGCTTCCACGTTAACTGCGGTCCATTGTGGGAGCGGTCTCGACCGCCAACCGCAGTGTCCGCAACACCGCCTGGGTTGCTTCGCAGATCGAGTCGCCTGGGTTCGCGGCTAAAGCCCCTCCCACAGCAGTGCAGCGTCGTGCAGGAGGCTTTTGCGACATTGCCTGGCCCGCACGAGCCACTGCGCAAGATCGTTCAAGACCGTCCTCGCGCTGCCGGGTAACCTCGGCAGCCCAAGGAGGATCCATGTCCCGTCAACACGAATTCGCCCAGGGCGCCCGCGACATGCTGCCGATGCTGCTCGGCGCCATGCCCTTCGGCATCATCTTCGGCAGCCTGGCCGGCGCCGCCGGCCTGAGCGCCTGGCAGACCCTCGGCATGTCGCTGCTGGTATTTGCCGGCTCGGCGCAGTTCATCGCCATCAGCCTGCTCGGCGCCGGTGCCGGCCTGGCCGTGCTGCTGCTCACTACCCTGGTGGTCAACCTGCGTCATGCCCTGTACAGCGCCAGCCTGCAACCCTTCGTGCGTCATCTGCCCAAGCGCTGGCGCATGCCGCTGGCGTTCTGGCTGACCGACGAGGCCTACGCGGTGGTGCTCAATCGCTACACCGATGCGGACAGTTCGCCCTACAAACACTGGTATTTCCTCGGGGCGGCGCTGGCCATGTACCTGAACTGGCAGCTGTGTACCCTGGTCGGTGTGCTGTTCGGTCAGCGCGTGCCGAACCTCGCTGCCTGGGGCCTGGACTTCGCCATGCTGGCGACCTTTATCGGTATCGTCGTGCCCATGTTGCGCACTCGTCCGCAAGTAGCGGCAGCGCTGGTGGCCGGCGCGGTGGCGCTGGCCTGCCATGCCTGGCCGTACAAGCTCGGTTTGCTGGCCGCGGCGTTGAGCGGGATCGTCGTCGGCGTGCTGCTGGAGCGGCGTAACGAAGCGGACGTGGACGTGGACATGGAGGAGCTGGCCTGATGGACAACTGGCTATTGATCCTCGGCATGCTGGCGATCACCTTTTCGATTCGCTACAGCCTGTTCGCCTTTCCCGACCTGCGCTTCCCGCCGCTGGTGCGCCAGGGTCTGCATTTCGTGCCGACCGCGGTGCTCACCGCCATCGTGTTGCCGGGCATGCTGCTGCCGGATGGCCAGCACTGGGCGCTGAGTCTGGACAATGCCTACCTGTGGGCGGGGCTGGCGACTATTGCCATCGCCGCCGTCACCCGTCACCTGTTGGCGACCATCGGCGGCGGTTTGCTGGTGTTCTTCCTGTTGCGCTGGGCGCTGGGCCAGTTGCCACTCTGAGATCGGCGTTTTTGCCCGCAGCCCTCATCCGGCGCCGCGCGCCACCTTGACCCACAGGGATGTGGCGAATGCGGTACTCCCGCCGGCGACCCCATGGATGGGGGAGGTAGGAAAAATGCCGGGAGCATTTTCGAGAGCGGGAGCCGCCTCCCGGAGGGAGAAGGGCATTAAGGAGGGTGTCGCTGCGCGACTTTCACGCTAAGAAGTGGCAAAAATCACCGTTCCCTGTGGCTTTGCCGGGGCTTGTTGCAGTCCAATGCTGGACGGGCGCCGCGGTGCTCGCGGTTTTCCCGGCCCCGCACGGCCCTAATGCCAGGTACATGGACGATGACCCCACATTCACAATTCACCCTGCTCGGTACAAGGCGCTTCCTGCCGTTCTTCCTCACCCAGCTGCTCGGCGCCTTCAACGACAACATCTTCAAGCAGTCGCTGATCCTCGCCATCCTCTACAAGCTCAGCTCCGGCGCGGACAGCAGCCTGCTGGTCAATCTCTGCGCGCTGCTGTTCATCCTGCCGTTCTTCCTGTTTTCCGCGCTCGGTGGGCAGTTCGGCGAGAAGTTCGCCAAGGACAGCCTGATCCGCACGATCAAGTTCGCCGAGATCCTGATCATGCTCGCCGGTGCCGCCGGGGTGCTGCTGAATCATCTGCCGCTGATGCTCGTCGTGCTGTTCTGCATGGGCAGCCAGTCGGCGCTGTTCGGGCCAGTCAAGTATTCGATCCTGCCGCAGCACCTGCGTGAAGAGGAATTGGTCGGCGGCAACGCCCTAGTGGAGATGGGCACCTTCCTGGCGATTCTCGCCGGCACCATCGGCGCCGGCATCATGATGGCCAGCAGCGGCTATGCCAGCCTGGTCGCCGGCACCGTGGTGGTGGTGGCAGTGCTCGGCTACCTGGCCAGCCGCGGCATTCCCCGTGCCCATGCGGCGCTGCCGGAGCTGGTGCTGGACTGGAACATCCTGCGCCAGTCCTGGCGCATCATGCGCCTGGGCCTGGTCGAGCAGCGGCCCGCGGTCTCGCGCTCGCTGGTCGGCAGCTCCTGGTTCTGGTTTCTCGGTGCGGTCTACCTGACGCAGATCCCGGCCTATGCCAAGCAGTGGCTGTACGGCGACGAGAGCGTGGTGACCCTGATTCTCACGGTGTTCTCGGTGGGCATCGCGCTGGGCTCGATGCTCTGCGAGCGGATGAGCGGGCACAAGGTGGAGATCGGCCTGGTGCCCTTCGGCTCGATCGGCCTGACCCTGTTCGGCATGCTGCTCTGGTGGCACTCCGGCGGTTTCCCGCAGGGCGCGCAGGCCCACGATTGGCTGGCCGTGCTCGGCCATGGCCAGGCCTGGTGGATCCTGTCCTCGATCCTCGGCATCGGCCTGTTCGGTGGCTTCTACATAGTGCCGCTGTACGCCCTGATCCAGTCGCGCACCGCGGAACACGAGCGGGCGCGGGTGATTGCGGCGAACAACATCCTCAACGCGCTGTTCATGGTGGTCTCGGCGATCGCCTCGATCCTCTTCCTCAGCGTCGCCGAGCTGTCGATTCCGCAGCTGTTTCTGGTCATCGCGCTGATGAACGTCGCGGTCAACAGCTACATCTTCAAGCTGGTGCCCGAGTTCAGCATGCGCTTTTTGATCTGGCTGCTGGGCCACTCGCTGTACCGGGTCGAGCACCAGGGGCTGGACGCCATCCCCGAGGAAGGCCCGGCGGTGCTGGTGTGCAACCACGTGTCCTTCGTCGATGCCCTGCTGGTCGGCGGCGCGGTGCGCCGGCCGGTACGCTTCGTCATGTACTACAAGATCTATAACCTGCCGGTGCTGAATTTCATCTTCCGCACCGCCGGCACCGTGCCGATTGCCGGGCGCAACGAGGATCTGCTGATCTATGACGCGGCGTTCAAGAAAATCGCCGAATACCTGCGGGCTGGCGAGCTGGTGTGCATCTTCCCCGAGGGCAAGTTGACCGGCGATGGCGAGATCAACGAGTTCAAGAGCGGTATCGAACGCATCCTCGCGGAAAACTCGGTGCCGGTGATTCCCATGGCGCTGCAAGGCCTGTGGGGCAGCTTCTTCAGCCGCGATCCACGCAAGCGCCTGTTCCGCCGTCTGTGGTCGCGGATCAAGCTGGTGGCCGGCGCACCGCTCGGCGCCGAGCAGGTCGACCGGCAATTGTTGCAGGCCCAGGTGGCGGCGTTGCGGGGCGAGGTGCGCTGAACGGCGGCGAACCTCAATGGGCGGCGCCGCCGGTCGTGCCCGCGGGCAAGCGCCTGGTCAGCAGCACGGCAAGCATGCTGATGGCGAGGGCGATGCCGATGCAGTGGAAGGCGTCGTTGTAGGCCATGATCGCCGCCTGCTGGTGGGTGATCTCGCTGAGTTTGGCCAGGGCGGCCTGCTCGCTGCCGAGTGTCTCGGTCAGTAGCGCGAGGCGCTCGGCGACCTGCGGGTTGCTCGGCACCAGGGCCTCGCGCAGGTAGTCGAAATAGACCTTGGCGCGGCTGTCGAGCAGGGTGGCGAGCAGGGCGATGCCGATGGCGCCGCCGAGGTTGCGCAGGATGTTGAACAGGCTCGAGGCCGAGCCGGCATCCTGCGGCAGCACGTAGGCGGTGGCGATCAGCGAGATGGTGACCATGACCAGCGGCTGGCCGAGGGCGCGGATGATCTGGATATGGTTGAACTGCTCGCCGGCGAAGTCCGGGTTGAGTACGCCGGAGGCGAAGCTGGCGGCGCCGAACAGGCCGAAACCCAGGGCGCAGAGCAGCTTCGGCGACACCGCCTTCATCAGCAGCGGCACCAGGGGGATCAGGAACAACTGCGGAATGCCCATCCACATAATCACCTCGCCGATCTGCAGGGCGTTGTAGCCCTGGATCTGCGCCAGATACAGCGGCAGCACATAGATAGAGCCGTACAGGCCCATGCCCAGGCCGACGCTGGAGATGCTCGACAGGCCGAAGTTGCGCTCGCGCAGCACGCCGAGGTTGATCAGCGGGTTCGGCCTCGACACCTGCAGGATGATGAACAGCACCAGGCTGATCGCCGCGATGCTGCCGAGTCCGGCGATCAGGCTGGATTCCAGCCAATCCTTGCGATGACCTTCCTCGAGAAACACCTGCAGGCAGCCCAGACCCAGGCCGAGGGTGAGAATGCCGGCATAGTCGCTGGTTTTCAGCAGTTCCCAGTGCGGCGCTTTTTTTTCCAGACCGTAGAGCAGCCCGGCGATCATCAGCAGGCCGGGGAGCACGTTGATATAGAAGATGTATTTCCAGCCGAAGTTTTCCGTCAGCCAGCCGCCCAGGGTCGGCCCGATGGAGGGGGCGAAGGTCGCTGTCAGGGCGAACAGGGCCATGCCCTTGGCGCGATGGTGCTCGGGCAGTTTGATCAGGATCAGGGTGAACGCCAGGGGAATCAGTGCGCCGCCGGTAAAACCCTGCAGGGCGCGGAACACGATCATGCTCTCCAGGCTCCAGGCCATCGAGCAGAGCAGCGAGGCCGCCAGGAACCCGGTCGACACCCACACCGCCAGGCGCCGGGCGGAGAGGAGCTGGACCAGCCAGGCGGTCATCGGGATCATGATGATCTCGGCAACCAGGTAGGAGGTGGAGATCCACGAGCCTTCCTCCAGGGTGGCCGACAGCGCACCCTGGATGTCCTTGAGCGAGGAGTTGGTGATCTGGATGTCCAGCACCGCCATGAAGGCGCCGAGCAGGGCGCTCATCACCGCGATCCAGTCGCGCCGGCTGGGTTCGCCGCTGGGGCGAATCAGCGCATCAGCCGCCATGCTGTTGGTCGGCCTGGATGTCGACCTTGACCTCTACCGACATGCCCGGACGAATCAGGCCCTTGAGCGGATTGTCCGCGGCGAAGGTCAGTTTGATCGGGAAGCGCTGCACCACCTTGGTGAAATTGCCGGTGGCGTTGTCCGGTGGCAGCAGGCTGAACTGGGCGCCGGAGGCGGCGAACAGGCTGTCGACCCGGGCCTCGATGGGGGTGTCGGGGAAGCTGTCGAAGGTCAGCTCGGCACTTTGCCCAGGCTGCATGCGGCCGATCTGGGTCTCCTTGAAGTTGGCCTGGACCCAGATGTCCTGATCCGGGACCAGCGACAGCAAATAGGCACCGGCTTGCACGTATTGGCCGTTGCGGGCGGCGCGCTGGCCGATAAAACCGCTGATGGGGGCGTGGATCTCGGTACGCGAGAGGTTCAGCTGGGCTTGGGCCAGGTCGGCGCGGGCGCTGGCGATCTGTGCTTCAAGGCGCTTGATCTCGGCTTGCAGGCTGTTGACCTGCTGACGCTCGGCCTGTAGGTCCGCCTGAGCCTTGCTCACCTGCGAACGCGCGATGCGGCTGTCGGCAGCCAGGGTGGTCACCCGTTCTTCAGACACATAGCCGGGTTTGCGCAGGGTTTGCGCGCGTGACAGGTCGATTTGCGCACGCCCCAGGACTGCTTCGCTGGTCGTCACGCCAGCCTGGCTGGCGGCAATCAGGCTGGCCTGCCGGCTCAGTTTGCTCTGTGCCTGCAGCAGTTCGGCCTCGCGGGTGGCGAGGATGGCCTGGGCGCGCTGCTGTGCCAGTTCGGCGTCGGCGCTTTCCAGGGTCAGCAACAACTCGCCCTGCTGCACATGCTGGTTGTCATCCACCAGCACCTTGGCGATGCGCGCGCCAAGCTGGCTGGAGACGCGGGTGATTTCCCCCTGCACATAGGCGTTGTCGGTGCTTTCGAGATAGCGCCCGACGAGCAGCCAGTGGGCGGAGAAGGCCGCCGCGATGAGGCCGAGTACGGCTAGGAAGATAAACAGACGACGTTGCAGCTGGGCAGGCATGGCAGGCGCTCGACGTTCGGGCAAGAGGGTGTTGGCAACAGTGCATCGGTGAATCTAACAGTGTTCCTTTGGCGTCTGTAGCGGTTAAAATTCATAAGCTTTGTTGCTTATAGGGAACAATAATGGGTCTTGATGATGCCCTGATCTTCACTCGTGTGGTCGAGTGCCACAGCTTCACGCATGCGGCACTGGGGCTGGGCATGCAGAAGTCCACGGTCAGTCGGCGCATTGCCTTGCTCGAGGAGCGCCTCGGCGTGCGTCTGCTCAATCGCACCACGCGCAAGTTGCGCCTGACCGAAGTCGGCCAGGCCTACTACGAGCGCTGTCGGCAGATCATGCTCGACTTCGCCGAGGCCGAGCAGGCGGTGATGCAGTTGCAACTGGAACCGTCCGGCTTGCTGCGCATCAGCGCGCCGATCGAGTTCGGCCAGCTGTTCCTCGGTCGGGTACTTGGCGAATTCATGCGCCAGTATCCGCAGATCACCGCGGAGGTCGAGTTGACCTCGCGCAACGTCGATCCGGTCGAGGAGGGCGTGGACATCGTCATCTTGGTCGGCCAACCGCAGGATTCCACGCTGATCGCCCGCAAGCTGTTCGAGAGCGAGCGGCGGCTGTGCGCCAGCCCGGATTACCTGGCCCGGCACGGCACCCCACGGACGGCCGCCGACTTGGCGTCGCACCGGGCGATCCTGCTGCCCCACGACTCGTCGCGTTACTGGCCGCTGCTCGACGAGAGCATCGCCTGCCAGCGGGTGTTGGCGTGCAACAACATCACCTTCGCCCGTGAAGCGGCGCTAGCCGGCGCCGGGATTGCCGGGCTGCCGAGCATGATCTGCGAGCGCGCGATCCAGGGCGGGCGGCTGATCGAGCTGTTGCCCGGGGCGCGCCTGCCGGTCGGCGAGTTGTACGCGGTCTATCCCTCCCGGCGCTTCCAGGCGATGAAGGTGAAAACTTTCCTCGATTTCCTGATGGCCTGCCTGCCGGTCGAACAGGGGCGCCTGCTGGAGCCTACGGCGGCAGGCCTGTTAACATCGCCGCCTTAATCGGCTTTCGTTCCAATTCTTCGAGACCTTCCATGACCACCGTCCGCACCCGTATCGCGCCGTCGCCCACCGGCGATCCGCACGTAGGCACCGCCTATATCGCCTTGTTCAACCTGTGCTTTGCCCGTCAGCACGGTGGTGAATTCATTCTGCGTATCGAAGATACCGATCAGTTGCGTTCGACCCGCGAGTCGGAACAGCAGATCTATGATGCATTGCGTTGGCTGGGCATCGAGTGGAGCGAAGGCCCGGACGTCGGCGGTCCGCACGGCCCGTATCGGCAGAGCGAGCGCGGGCATATCTACCAGAAGTACAGCGACGAGTTGGTGGAAAAAGGCCACGCCTTCCACTGCTTCTGCAGTGCCGAGCGCCTGGATAAAGTCCGTGCCGAACAGATGGAGGCCAAGCAGACGCCGCGCTATGACGGCCACTGCATGCACCTGGCTGGCGATGAAGTGCAGCGTCGCCTGGCCGCCGGTGAGCCCAACGTGGTGCGCATGAAGGTGCCGACCGAAGGCGTCTGCGTGGTGCCGGACATGCTCCGTGGCGAGGTCGAGATCCCCTGGGATCGCATGGACATGCAGGTGCTGATGAAGACCGATGGCCTGCCGACCTACTTCCTGGCCAACGTGGTCGACGATCACTTGATGGGCATCACCCATGTGCTGCGCGGCGAAGAGTGGCTGCCATCGGCGCCCAAACTGATCCTGCTCTACGACTACTTCGGCTGGGACAAGCCGCAGCTGTGCTACATGCCGCTGCTGCGCAATCCGGACAAGAGCAAGCTGTCCAAGCGCAAGAACCCGACCTCGATCACCTTCTACGAACGCATGGGCTTTCTGCCCCAGGCGATGCTCAACTACCTCGGCCGCATGGGCTGGTCGATGCCGGACGAGCGCGAGAAGTTCAGCCTCGACGAGATGGTCGAGCATTTCGACATCCAGCGCGTGTCGCTGGGCGGGCCGATCTTCGATCTGGAGAAGCTGTCCTGGCTCAACGGTCAGTGGATGCGTGAGCTGAGCGTCGAGGAGTTCGCCGCGGGCGCGCAGAAATGGGCATTCAACTCCGATTACCTGATGCAGATCGCCCCGCACGTGCAGGGCCGGGTGGAAACCTTCAGCGAGATCGCACCGCTGGCCAGCTTCTTCTTCGCCGGCGGCGTCAGCCCCGACCCCAAGCTGTTCGAGCACAAGAAGCTGTCGGCCGATCAGGTGCGCGAGGTCATGCAGCTGATCCTGTGGAAGCTGGAGGCGCTGCGTCAGTGGGAAAAAGACAAGATCACCGGCTGTATTCAGGCGGTGGTCGAGCATCTGCAGCTGAAGCTGCGTGACGCCATGCCGTTGATGTTCGCGGCGGTGACCGGGCAGGCCAGCTCGGTGTCGGTGCTCGATGCCATGCAGATACTCGGTCCTGACCTCACCCGTTTCCGCCTGCGTCAGGCTATCGAACTGCTCGGTGGCGTGTCGAAAAAGGAAAACAAGGAGTGGGAAAAACAGCTGGCGTCCATCGCCTGATCGCCTGTTATCCCGCTTGAGCGCCCATGTGGCTGATCGGGATAGGGTAAGTGGTTGTTCTGTCAGCATAAAGAAAGCAGCTATAGGTGAAAATTTTGTTGACAGTAGCGGGGCGCGCTCTTAACATGCGCCCCGTCCTTGAGATGGGGCTATAGCTCAGCTGGGAGAGCGCTTGCATGGCATGCAAGAGGTCGACGGTTCGATCCCGTCTAGCTCCACCAATCTCAAAGCCGAAAGGCTTGCCACAGTCAGCTCTCGAGTTGGCTGAGTTTTGAAGGGTATTTGCGTCCCCTTCGTCTAGTGGCCTAGGACACCGCCCTTTCACGGCGGTAACAGGGGTTCGAGTCCCCTAGGGGACGCCACTATTTAAAAAGCAGCTCCGTTGGGTGCTGTGAGCCGCGAGGCGATAAATCTGGGGGTATAGCTCAGCTGGGAGAGCGCTTGCATGGCATGCAAGAGGTCAACGGTTCGATCCCGTTTATCTCCACCAATTTCCACGATAAGGCCAGCGTAAAGCTGGCCTTGTTCATCGAAGGTTACGTCCCCTTCGTCTAGTGGCCTAGGACACCGCCCTTTCACGGCGGTAACAGGGGTTCGAGTCCCCTAGGGGACGCCATTTTTGCCCGCTCTGCGGGACTTTTAAGGGTCATTCTTTGCGGAATGGCCCTTTTGTTTTTCTGCTTCGGCTTTCCTTCCCGATCAATCGCCCCGACCAGCGGTAAGGTTTTCTGCTTGCTTAAATTTATTACAAGCATAATATTTCAATCGTAATATTTTGGAGGCGAGCATGAACGACAAGAAAGCCCAAACCCGTGAGCGCATTCTTTGCGCGGCAAGTGCCGCGCTGGTGCGGCGTGGTCCCGCCGAGCCGAGTGTCGGTGAGGTGATGGGCGCTGCCGGGCTGACCGTGGGCGGCTTCTATGCGCACTTCGAGAGCAAGGATGCGCTGATGCTGGAGGCGTTCAGGCAGTTGCTCGGCCAGCGCCGTGAGTTGATCAAGCAGATGGACGGCGACCTGCCGGCCGACGAACGTCGGGCGTTGCTGGCGGCGTTCTACCTGTCGCGCAAGCACCGCGATGCCAGCGAGCACGCCTGCCCGCTGCCGAGCTCCCTGGGCGAGCTGACGCGCCTGCCCGAGGGCTTTCGCACGGCCTTGGCCGAGCATCTGGAATTGCTGGTGGCGCAGTTGTCGGCAAGCCCGGAGGACGCTTCCCGGGTGCTTGCCGATGTCGCCTTGATGGTTGGGGGGCTGGCGCTGGCGCGGGCACTGGGCCCCGGCGAGTTGTCTGATCGCGTTTTGCGTGCCGCCAAGTCGGCGATCGTTTGAGGCAAACGTTTAAGGAGCAGGGCAATGAGCAACTTGAGCTGGGTTCGTGGGTTCAACGCCACCATCGGTTGGGTGGCGCCGCAGGCAGTGGCAAGCAAGATGCGACGCCAGTTCATGACGCCGCGCGGCTTGCCGCCACGCGATTGGGAACTGCCGTTATTGACTCAGGCCGAGCGCATCACTCTGCGTTTCGGGCTGTCGGCGTTGCGCTGGGGCTGCGGTCCGACGGTACTGCTGATGCATGGCTGGGAAGGCCGGCCGACCCAGTTCGCCGAGCTGATCAAGGCGCTGGTGCAGGCCGGTTATGGCGTGGTCGCCCTGGACGCCCCGGCGCATGGACGTTCGCCGGGACAGGAGGCGAATGTGGTGGTGTTCGCCCGCGCCCTGCTCGAGGCCGCCAGTGAATTGCCGCCACTGCAGGCCGTGATCGGCCACTCGATGGGCGGCGCCAGCGCCTTGCTGGCGACGCAGATGGGCTTGCGTGCCGAGGCCGTGGTCAGCATTGCGGCGCCGAGCCGGATTCTCACCATGCTGCGGCTTTTCGCCCGCTATATGGGCTTGCCTGCTCAGGCGCGGGCGCATTTCGTTCGTCTGGTCGAGGAAAAGGCTGGCATGCCGGCCGGGCATCTCGATGTGGCGCGCTACCAGCTGGATTTCCCGGGTTTGATCGTGCACGCCGCCGATGACCCGGTTGTGCCCTATAGCGAGGCGCAGGCGATCCATGAGGCCTGGTTCGACAGCCGCTTGTTGCGTCTCGAGCAGGGTGGGCACCAGCGGCTCTTGTCTGACCCGCAGCTGGTGCAGGCGGTCATGCAGCTATTGGCTGCGCTGCGTCAGACCTCGTCAAGCGAGCTGGCCTCGTAGCTTTCCACCCGATTGCGGCCAGCCGCCTTGGCTCGATAGAGCGCCTGGTCGGCCTGTTGCAGCAGCTGTTCGCTGTCCGCACTGTCGGGTAGCCCGGCGCACACCCCGATGCTGGTGGTCAGGTCGATGGTCTGGCCTTGATAGGTGCAAGGGTGGCGGGCCAGGTCGGCGCGCAGCTGTTCCGCCAGGTCATGGGCGCCGGCCAGGTCGGTATCGTTGAGTACGGCGACGAACTCTTCGCCGCCGAAGCGGGCGAGCAGATCGCCGGCGCGCAAGCGTTGCTGCAGGCGTTGGGCGGCGTGGTGCAGGCAGGCATCGCCGGCCAGGTGGCCATAGTGGTCGTTGACCTGCTTGAAGTGGTCGAGGTCCATCATCAGGATGGCCATGGGGCGCTGACTGCGCACGGCCTGGGCCAGGCTGCGATGCAATTCTTCGTTGAGGGTCTGGCGGTTGAACAGGCCGGTCAGGCTGTCCCGGCGATTCAGCTCGGAGAGTTGCTGGTTGGCGCCGGACAGCGCCTGCAGGGCTTGTTCCAGTGCCGCCGTGCGTTCCTTGACGCGGATCTCCAGGCTTTCGTTGAGCTGTCGTTGCAGGCTCAGGCCCTTGGCCTGCTCCACTCTCAGTTGTTGCTCCTGGGCGAGCAGTTGCGCCTGGGCCAGGCGTTGGGCGTGCTGCGCCTGGCGGATGCGCACTGCCAGGGCGATGGAGAACACCACTAGCTCGATCAGTCCGCCGATCTGTTGCGCGTGCAGGGTCAGCAACGAGTTGGCGATCAAGCCAGTGCCGCTGAGGATACTGAACAGACTGGCGGTGATCAGTACGAACCAGCCGATGGCGAATAGCCGGGCGGGTTTATAGCCCTCGCGCCAGCGCAGCAGGGTGAACAGGCAGGCGAGTACGGCGCAGACGATGACCAGGGCGAAACCGCCGAGCAGTGCGACCTGATAGGGCGCGAACAAGGACAGGCCGATGGCCAGCCAGGTGCAGCCCAGCAGTACGCGCACGATCTGTGTGTAGCGCGGCGATGCATGCCTGAGGTCGAGCACGCCATAGGCGAACAGGATGCCGAACAGGGTGGCCACTGCCGAGCTGAGCGGGAAACTCAGTTGGTGCCAGTCCAGCGATTGCGGCCAGAGCCATTGCAGGGCGAAACCGAGCTGGATGAACTGGTAGCCGCCGAAACTGGCGACGAACAGGCTGTACCAGAGGTAGTCGCGGTCGCGGGTGATGACGAAGATCGACAGGTTGTAGACGAACATCGCTGCCAGCGCGCCGAAGAACAGGCCCTGCAGGAGCAGCATGAGTTGTTCATGGCGGTTGAAGGTTGCGCTGGTCATCAGGCTGGCGCTGAGGTTGGCCGAACCTTCGCTCTGCATGCGCAGGATCAGTTCGCGGCTTTCCCCGGCGGCCAGGTGCAGCGGTAGCAGCAGTTGCCGGTGTTCGATCCAGCGCGCCGCGAACGGCCGCTGATCACCAGAGCGGTAGACCCGCTCGCCATCCAGGCCATAGGCATCCAGATAGTCCAGCAGCGGGTTACCGATCAGCAAAACCCAGTCCATGCTGCGCGATTCGGGGTTATGCAGTTGCAGGCGCAGCCAGTAGGCGCTGCCGCTGTAGCCGAAGCTGGCATCGCGGCGGCCAACCGGCTGCCAGGCCGAGTCGGGCAGGCGGCGTACATCGTCCAGCTCGGCCTGCTGCTGCGGGTCTTGCCAGACCTGCATGAACGGGCCGGGCAGTACGCTTTGTTCCGTCGCGGGCAGGGACAGGACATCCGCCTGGCTCAGGGTGGGCAGGAGCAACAACAGCAACAGGCGTAAGGCTGCAAGCAAAATGCACGGCTCTCGGCTAAGTGACGGTCGAAATGAAGCGGCGCGGGCCATCAATCCAGATGGCCGGCAGGCGATAGCCTAGTGGCTTCGGCCGATTAACCAAAATACTTTAGGTATTTAGTGGATTGCAGGCTGCGGATTGGTTCAGGGCCGCGAGGGAAAGTGCCGTGTACGGCATGGAGTTGCCGCGCCTTTAGTGCCTAGAATGGGGCGCTGGCCAACCTGGCAGTCCATCATTTCAAGATTCAGGAGTAAGCCCATGAACCCGATGGTAACGATCACTCAAGCGCCGATGCGTCTTGTGCCTGTGCGGGGCTGGCGGCGGTGTGTGACCGCGCTTGCGGGCGCGTCAAGCACCAATCGGGAGCAGCCGCGATGAGTTGGGACCTGGCGAATCCATTTGTGATCGACATCAGCGTGGTTGCCGACGATATCGACGGCCTCGGTCATGCCAATAACGCGGTCTATGTCAGCTGGCTGGAGCGCTGTGCCTGGCGCCACTCGCAATACCTGGGGCTCGATCTGGCCGAATACCGCCGGCTCGACCGCGCCATGGCGGTGTTACGCCACGAGATCGACTACCTGGCCAGCGCCTATGAAGACCAGGAGTTGCAGATGGCCACCTGGATCGTCGAGTCGGACCAGCGCTTGAAGATGGATCGGCGCTTCCAGCTGGTCCGTCCAGCGGATGGTCTCACCCTGTTGCGGGCCAAGACCACCTTCGTCTGTATCGAACTGTCCAGCGGCAAGCCCAAGCGCATGCCGGTCGAATTCGTCGAAGGCTATGGCCGTGCCCTGCAGTTGCCCTTTCCCCTGGAACTTTGACTGGCGTGTTCATTGCCCGCGTTCATTGCAGTTGCGGGGCCAGGAACAGGGCATCGTTGTCGAACATTACCTGGTACCGGCGGGTTTCCCCGGGTTCGAGCAGAATCGACTGGCCGCTGGCCAGGCCGGTGGCATCGCAACTGCCGGCCGGCTTCAGCCGTGCCCTGAGGTAGAGCGTGCCGGCCGGCACATCCAGGCTCGCCGAGTCGCCGACTGGTAGCTGCGCCACCGGCTTCTCCTCCATCAGTAACTCGACCGTGCAGGTGTTCGGTACCTTGCGGTCGCGGTCGATAACCAGTTGGGCCATTGGTTTGGGCGTAAGTTGCTGCGCGGATTCGCCTGGTTGCTGTGGCTCTGCCTGGCTCAGGCCGAGGCCGAAGTACAGGCTGGCGAGCAGTATCAGGATGCGCATAGTTGTCCTTCATGGCGTTGGAATGTCCCTATTGTTGACTCCCTGCGAGGGGCAGCGTTCCATCTCGTTGCTCTGCGCGTGGCCTGGCGGGCATTTCACCCAGGGCAGTTCGCCGCGTACACTACGCGGCGTTTTTCCGAGAATATTGCCATGCAGATCGCCCTTGCGCCGATGGAAGGATTGGTCGATGAGATCCTCCGCGATGTGTTGACCCGGGTCGGCGGCATCGACTGGTGCGTGACCGAATTTATCCGGGTCACCGAGCGGGTACTGCCCGTCTCGACCTATCGGAAGCTGGCGCCGGAACTGTTCAGCGCTGCGCAAACGGCGGCGGGTACGCCATTACGCGTGCAGTTTCTCGGCTCCGATCCGCAGTGCCTGGCGGATAACGCCGCCTTTGCCTGTGGCCTCGGCGCGCCGGTGATCGACCTCAACTTCGGCTGCCCGGCGAAAACCGTGAACAAGTCCCGTGGCGGCGCGGTGCTGTTGAAGGAACCGGAACTGCTCCATGCCATCGTCCGCGAGGTGCGTCGCACGGTGCCGGCTGGGATTCCGGTAACGGCCAAGATGCGCCTGGGTTTCGAGCATAAGGACTATGCCCTGGAATGCGCCCAGGCCCTGGCCGAAGGCGGGGCCGCGCAGCTGGTGGTGCACGCGCGAACCAAGGTCGAGGGCTACAAGCCACCGGCTCATTGGGAGTGGGTGGCGCGGGTGCAGGAGGCGGTCAAGGTGCCGGTGTTCGCCAATGGCGAGGTGTGGACGCTGGACGACTGGCGGCGCTGCCGCGAAATCAGCGGCGTCGAAGACATCATGCTCGGCCGCGGCCTGGTGGCGCGGCCGGACCTGGCCCGGCAGATCGCCGCGGCGCGGGCCGGGCAGGCGGTGGTCGCAATGGACTGGGCCGAGCTGCAACCCGTGCTCGCCGATTTCTGGCTGCAGGCGCGGCGCAAGATGTCCCCGCGCTATGCCCCGGGACGCTTGAAACAATGGCTGGCGATGCTCACCCGCAGCTATCCCGAGGCCTTCGCGTTGTTCAATTCGCTGCGCCGGGAGAACGATTGCAGCCGGATCGATGCCTTGCTCGGCATCGATTTTCCGCTGAGCAAGGGCCAGGACCAACTGGCCATCGCTTGAGAACAAGATTCTTGTAGGAGATCCCGCCCCGTCTTCGACGCCGCGCTGTCGCGCAGCAAACGGTGTAGGAGCCAGCTTGCTGGCGATCTTTGTAGGTCAAAAGCATCGCCAGCAAGCTGGCTCCTACAAGGCTTTGTACTTATTTAATTTCTATATATAAAACAATGAGTTATATTTAGTTTGATAAGAGTCAGGCGGCGTATTCAGCGTCCGCCGCTGACATCCAGCAGTGCGCCGCTGGTGTAGGACGCCTGTTCGCTGGCCAGCCAGAGAATCGCCTGGGCGACTTCCTCGGCCAGGCCGCCACGGCCCATGGGGACGCTCTGGCTGACCCGCGCGACCCGTGCCGGTTCGCCGCCGCTGGCGTGGATCTCGGTGTCGATCACCCCGGGGCGCACGGCGTTGACGCGAATGCCTTCGCCGGCGACTTCTTTGGCCAGGCCCAGGGTCAGGCTGTCGATGGCGCCCTTGGCGGCGGCATAGTCGATATATTCGCCGGGCGCGCCGAGGCGGGCGGCCGCCGACGACAGGTTGACGATGGCGCCACCGCTGCCGCCATGGCGGGTCGACATGCGTTTCACCGCCTCGCGGGCACAGAGAAAGCTGCCGAATACGTTGACGGCGAAGACGCGCTGCCAGCGGCCAAGGTCCATCTGTTCCAGGCGCATCTGCTGTTCCAGTATGCCGGCGTTGTTGACCAGCACGTCGAGGCGGCCGAAGTGCTGGTCGACGCTGTTGAACAGTCGCAGGACCTGGGCTTCATCGGCCACGTCGGCCTGCACGGCGATGGCCTCGCCGCCAGCCTCGACGATCTGTCTGACCAGGGTTTCGGCGGCCTCGGCATGTCGGCAGTAATTGAGGCACAGGGCATAGCCCTGGGCCGCTGCCAGCCTGGCGGTGGCAGCGCCGATGCCGCGGCTGGCACCGGTTATCAGCATGACTTTACGCATGGGGCGGGTCTCCGGGGCTGTTCCATGGGGGCGGCGTTCGGCGCGCTTCAGCAAATCGCCGGCCGCTGTCGGGTGTGGGCCAGCAGCGCGCGGAACTCGGGCAGCGGCAGCGGCTTGCTGAACAGGTAGCCCTGGTACAGGTGGCAGCCTTGTTGCTGGAGGAAATCCAGCTGTTCCTGCTGTTCGACCCCTTCGGCGATGATCGCCAGGCCAAGGCTGCGCGCCATGGCGACGATGGCACGGATGATTTCCGCATCGTTGGCATCATGGGGGGCGTCGCGGACGAAGGACTGGTCGATCTTCAGCAGGTCCACCGGCAGGCGTTTGAGGTAGGTCAGCGAGGAATAGCCGGTACCGAAATCGTCCATGGCGAAGCTGACACCGAGCTTCTTCAGGCGATTCATCTTGGCGATGGTGTCCTCGATGTTCTGGATGACGATGCCTTCGGTGATCTCCAGCTTGAGCATAGGTTCGGGCAAGGTGCTGCTGCGCAGGCTGCTTTCCACGCGCTCGACAAAGTCGTGGTGGCGGAACTGGCGCGGGCTGATGTTGACGCACAGGCTGAAGTTCTGCGCATCGATCAGCCCTTCTTCGAGCAGTTGCGCACAGGCGTGGCAGGACTCGGCGAGTACCCAGCCGCCGACTTCGAGAATCAGCCCGCTTTCTTCCAGGACATGGATGAACAGTGCGGGCGACTGTGCGCCCAGGGTTGGGTGGAGCCAGCGCAGGAGTACCTCGGCGCCGATGATCTGGCCGCTGCGGGCATCCGCCTGGGCCTGGAAGTACAGCTCGAACTCACCGCGTGCCAGCGCCAGGCGCAGGTCATTTTCCAGGCGTAACCGCTCGCTGGCGGCTTCCTGCATGGTCCGGCGGAACAGCTGGACGGTATTGCGCCCGGAGTCCTTGGCGCGATAGAGGGCGATGTCGGCGCGTTTCAGCAGGTCGGCCGGGGTGGCGCCGTGGTCGGGGATCAGGGCGATGCCGATGCTCGGCGTGACCTGCAGGCGATGGCCGTCGATGAGCATGGGTTCGGCCAGTAGCATGCGCAGTTTTTCGGCAACCAGGCGGGCTTGGCGGGTGACGGCCGAGCGGCTGCCTTCGAGGCCGGAGAGCAGTATGACGAACTCGTCGCCGCCGAGGCGGGCGACCGTGTCTTCCTCGCGCACGCTGGCTTCCAGGCGGGCGGTGACCAGTTTGAGCACGCTATCGCCGACCGGGTGGCCGAGCGAGTCGTTGATGTGCTTGAAGTGGTCGAGATCGAGAAACAGCAGGGCACCGCGCAGGTCGTGGCGCTTGAGCAGGGCGATCTGCTGGGTCAGGCGGTCCATCAGCAGGGCGCGGTTGGGCAGGTTGGTCAGCGAATCGTGGTAGGCCAGGTGCTGGATCTGCGCCTGGGCTTCCTTCAGCAGGCTGACGTCGCGGGCGGTCAGCAGCAGGCAATCGAGGCCGTTGAGGTCGATCGGCTCGACCGAAACCTCCACCGTCTTGATATTGCCACTGCGGTGCTTGCCGAGCATCTCCCGATGCGTCACGCGACCGTCGCGCTGGAGCATTTCGAGCATCTCCTGGCGCTGCCTGGGGTCGGCCCAGATATTCATTTCCAGGGCCGTGTGACCAATGACTTCCTCGGCGTGATAGCCGGTGAGGCGGTAGAAGCCTTCGTTGACCTCGATATAGCGAGCCGTATCGCGTTCGGTGATGGTGATGGCGTCGGGGCTGGAGTGAAAGGCCTTGGCGAATTTTTCCTGGCTGGCCTTGAGCGCGGCCTCGGCTTGCAGGCGTTCGCCGACGTCGCGCAAGGTGGTGAGAATACATAATTGCCGGTCGACCCGGATGAAGCGGCTGGACACCACGCAGGTCAGTTCAGCGCCAGCTTTAGTGCGGAAACGGGCCTGCTCGTTGTCCAGGCCCTGTTGCGCGGTGAGCTTGTCATACAGGCGCCGGCGTTCGTCGCGGTCGACCCAGAAGCTGAGCTCCGGGCCGCTGCGGCCGACGATTTCCTCCGGCGTCCAGCCGAAGGCCGCGCTGAAGCTGCCGTTGATCTCGACGAACATGCCGTCGCGGATACGCGACACGCAGATGGGGTCGGGGCTGGCCTGGAACAGGGTGGCGAATTTCTCCTCCGAGGCGGTTAGGCGTTGTTCGCGCTGTACCCGTTCGCTGATGTCGATGAGGATGCCGGCCATGCGCAAGGGCTGGCCCTGTTCGTCGCGGTAGAGCTTGGCGGTGCTTTCCAGGAAATGTACTTTGCCATTGCCGTAGATCGCCCGATAAGTGACTTGAAAGTCCTGCTCGGTGCCCTGCGTCAGGCTGTGGTAGGTCCGGCGCACGGCACGCCGGTCATCCAGCGGCACATGCCTGAAGAACTCGTCAAAATCGCCATGAAAGGGCTCCTGGCTCAGGCCGAGCAGGGTTGAGGCGCGGGTCGAGGCGAACAGCATGTTGCTCGGAATGTGCCAGTCCCAGGTGCCCAGATCGGCAGACTCCAGGGCCAGGTTCAGGCGTTCCTGGCTGTTTTTCAGGGCCTGTTCCTGGGCGCGCTGCTGGGTGATGTCGCGCACCGTCAGGACCAGGCAGGTACGCCTGTCCAGTTCGATTTCTCCGCCGAACAACAGGTTGTTGCTGACGCTGCCGTCACGGCTGTACAGGCATACTTCCAGCTCGTTCAGGCTGCCCAGGCTCAGCGCCTCGAGCATGCGCTGGCGGTCATTGGGGTCGGCCCAGAGACCCAGTCCCAGCGAGGTGAGCCCCAGGGTTTCGCTGCTTTTCCAGCCGAATTGCCGCTCGAAAGCCGGGTTGACCTCGATAAAGCGCCCGGTTTCCTTGTCGGTGATCACCACCGCGTCGGGGGTGTGGCGGAACGCCTGGGCAAATTTCTCCTCGCTGCTGCGCAATGCGGCCTCGACGCGCTTACGTTCGCTGGTATCGAGGAAGGTGCAGAGCAGGAAGGCTTGGCCGTCCAGTTCGATGTACTGGCTGGACATCACACCGTCGAGAATGCGGCCGTCGCGGGCACGCATCTGCACTTCCTGGGTGATCGGTTCGCGGCTGTTCGGTGCCGTGCGGCGCAGGTAGTCGCGCTGCTGGTCATGCACCCAGAGATCCAGGTCGAGGGTCGAGCGGCCAATGACTTCGTCGGTCGGCCAGCCGAAGGTGCTGGCGAAATGCTGGTTGGCCTCGGTGATCATGCTGTCGGCGAAACGCACCAGCAGGATCACGTCCGGGCTGAGCTGGAACAGGTTGGCGAAGCGCTGCTCGGAGTTGCGCAGCGCCTGGGCGCGCTGCTGTTGGGCGCTGATGTCGCGGATGACGCCGAACATCTGCTGCTTGCCGCTGGCGTCGGCCTGCAGGCTGCCACTGATTTCCAGCCAGTGCAGGCTGCCATCCGGCCAGCGGATGCGATGCTGCAGGGCGTGGCGGCTCGGTACGCCGTCGAGCACGGCCTGGAACATCTGCAGCACGTCGCGGCGGTCTTCTTCCGGGATCAGTTCGATGTAGTCGACCCGGGTGCGCACGGGGCGGGTCGGGTCCAGGCCGAACAAGGCCTGGGCACCCCGCGACCAACTGACCTGGCCGCTTGCCACATCCCAGTACCAGGCGCCCAGTTGCGCGCCGTTCAGCGCCGCCAGCAGACGCGGGGCGTCGTTCCAGGTTTTCTCGAATACGGCTGGATCCAGGGCAGGAATGTGCGGCAGCGGGGGCCGGTTGTCACTGGCGTTGGCCATCGGCGGCCTTTTGGTTAGGGGGTGAGCTGTGTTGAGGCGCGAGATGACTGCGGTGCAGGGTCATGTAACGGGCCCTTTGTTATCGTTATGCGCCTCACGTTAGCCTTTGCGCGGGCGCCAGTGCAAGGCTCTCGCGCTGCGCATCGAGCAACTGCATGAAGGCTCGCGCGGCATTCGACAGGGTGCGCTCGGTGTGCGAGATATAGCCGAGCTGTCGCGTCAGCTGGATGCCGGGCAGCGGCAGGCGGGCGACCTGCTCGTCGAGCATGGTGCGCGGCAATACGCTCCAGGCCAGGCCGATCGACACCATCATCTTGATGGTTTCCAGGTAGTTGGTGCTCATGGCGATATTCGGCGTCAGTTCCTGGGCTTCGAACAGGCGCCGCACGATGTGGTGGGTAAAGGTATTGCCGCCGGGAAATACCGCCGGGTGACGGGCTACATCGGCCAGGCTGATCACGCCGCTGCGTGCCAGCGGGTGTTCGGGCGCGGCAACGAAATCCAGCGGGTCGTCCCATACCGCTACCGCATGCACCGGTTCGCGAGTTTCCGGGGCCAGGGTAATTACCGCCAGCTCGGCGCGGCCATGCAGGACTTCCTCGTAGGCCACTTCGGAGTCGAGAAACTGGATGTCCAGCGCCACCTGCGGGTGTGCGCGGGTGAAGGCGCGCAGCAAGGGCGGCAAACGATGCAGGCCGATGTGGTGGCTGGTGGCCAATGTCAGTCGGCCGCTGACCTCGCCGCTGAGGTTGTTCAGGGCGCGGCGGGTATCGTCCAACACATTGAGAATCTGGTAGGCGCGCGGCAACAGGGCGCGGCCGGCCTCGGTCAGGCTTACCTCACGACCCAGGCGGTCGAACAGGCGTACATTCAGCTGCTGTTCCAGGCTGGCGATGCGCTTGCTCACGGCCGGCTGGGTCAGGTGCAGGCGTTCGGCGGCCTCGGAGAAGCTGCCAAGCTCGGCGATGGCGATAAAGGCATTGAGAGTCGCAAGATCCATAACGCAATAGCTCCAAACGGTAAGCCACAAGCTGCCAGAGGAAAGCCGCGAGCCTTGCTTGCGGCTTACGACTATTCCTATCAGGAATTCGTTGGATAAAAAATATGAATTTGAGTAATTCGATTCAAGCTCATAGGATCACCCTATAAATAAAGGGCTATTCGTCCTTGGATAGAAACACGCTGATGAGGGAACCGCTGATGGCCGGCAAAACGCTCTACGACAAGCTCTGGGAAATGCATGAGGTGAAGCGCCGTGACGATGGTTCGTCGCTGATCTACATCGACCGCCATATCCTCCACGAAGTGACCTCGCCGCAGGCCTTCGAAGGGCTGCGTCTGGCTGGGCGCAAGCCGTGGCGCATCGACGCCAACATCGCCACCCCGGATCACAACGTGCCGACCACCAAGGCCGAGCGTCAGGGCGGTCTGGAGTCCATCGCCGATGAGGTCTCGCGCATTCAGGTGCAGACCCTCGACGAGAACTGCGACGACTTCGGCATTCTCGAATTCAAGATGAACGATGTGCGCCAGGGCATCGTCCATGTGGTCGGCCCAGAGCAGGGCGCGACCCTGCCGGGCATGACCGTGGTCTGCGGCGACTCGCACACCTCGACCCACGGCGCCTTCGGCGCGCTGGCCCACGGCATCGGCACCTCCGAGGTCGAGCATGTGCTCGCCACCCAGTGCCTGGTGGCGAAGAAGATGAAGAACATGCAGGTTCGCGTGGAGGGCCAACTGCCCTTCGGCGTGACTGCCAAGGACATCGTCCTCGCCGTGATCGGCAAGATCGGCACCGCCGGTGGCAATGGCCATGCCCTGGAATTCGCCGGCAGCGCGATCCGCGAGCTGTCGCTGGAAGGGCGCATGACCATCTGCAACATGTCGATCGAGGCGGGTGCCCGGGTCGGTCTGGTGGCGGTGGATGAGAAGACCATCGCCTACGTCGAGGGTCGTCCTTTCGCACCCAAGGGCGCGGATTGGGACAAGGCGGTCGCCCAGTGGCAAGACCTGGTGTCCGACGCCGATGCGCATTTCGATAAGATCGTCGAGTTGCGTGCCGAGGACATCAAGCCGCAAGTCAGTTGGGGCACGTCGCCGGAAATGGTCCTGGCCGTCGATCAGCACGTGCCGGATCCGGCGGTCGAGGCCGATCCGGTCAAGCGCGATTCCATCGTGCGGGCCCTCAAGTACATGGGTCTGAAGGCCAATCAGGCGATCACCGACATTCAGCTCGACCGGGTATTCATCGGTTCCTGCACCAACTCGCGGATCGAAGACCTGCGCGCCGCCGCCGCGGTGGCCAAGGGCCGCAAGGTCGCGGCGACCATCAAGCAGGCCATGGTGGTGCCAGGCTCCGGCCTGGTCAAAGCCCAGGCCGAGCGAGAGGGGCTCGATCAGGTGTTTATCGAGGCGGGTTTCGAGTGGCGCGAACCGGGCTGCTCCATGTGCCTGGCGATGAACCCGGACAAGCTCGGCAGTGGCGAGCATTGCGCGTCCACCTCCAACCGCAACTTCGAAGGTCGTCAGGGCGCCGGCGGCCGTACCCACCTGGTCAGTCCGGCCATGGCGGCGGCGGCGGCGGTGACCGGTCACTTTATCGATGTGCGCGAATTGATCCAGGCCTGAGGAGTCCGAACATGAGAGCTTTTACTCAACACACCGGCCTGGTTGCGCCGCTCGATCGCGCCAACGTCGACACCGACCAGATCATTCCCAAGCAGTTCCTCAAGTCGATCAAGCGCAGCGGCTTCGGCCCCAATCTGTTCGACGAGTGGCGCTACCTGGATGTCGGTCAGCCCAACCAGGACAGCTCCAAGCGTCCGCTGAACCCCGATTTCGTGCTGAATTTCCCGCGTTACCAGGGCGCCAGCGTGCTGCTGGCACGGGAGAATTTCGGTTGCGGCTCGAGCCGCGAGCACGCGCCCTGGGCGCTGGAAGAATACGGCTTCCGTGCGATCATCGCGCCGAGCTTTGCCGATATCTTCTACAACAACAGCTTCAAGAACGGCCTGCTGCCGATCGTCCTCGACGAAAACGATGTCGATGAACTGTTCCAGCAGAGCGAAGCCAGCGAAGGCTATCAACTGACCGTCGACCTGGCGGCGCAGACCGTGACTCGGCCAGACGGCAAGCAATACGGCTTCGAGGTGGATGCCTTCCGCAAGCACTGCCTGCTCAACGGCCTGGACGACATCGGCCTGACCCTGCAGGATGCCGAGGCGATCAAGGCCTTCGAAGTCGATTACCAGCAGCGCAGCCCCTGGCTGTTCGGCGCGATTAAATAAATAGGGTGCGCGGGGCCGCCTAGGTCGCGCGCACCCGTTAACCGAGTTGATGGTGCGCACGGCGCACCCTACGGTGTATTTGAGGACAAGATGAGCAAACAGATTCTGATTCTGCCCGGCGACGGTATCGGCCCGGAAATCATGGCCGAGGCGGTCAAGGTGCTGCGGCTGGCCAACGAGAAGTTCGACCTGGGGCTCGAGCTGTCGTTCGACCAGCTGGGCGGCGCCGCCTATGAGCAATACGGTGTGCCGCTGGCCGACGAGACCCTGGCGCGCGCCCGCGCCGCCGATGCGATTCTGCTCGGCGCGGTGGGTGGCCCCCAGTGGGATGCCATCGATCCGGCCCTGCGCCCGGAACGCGGCCTGTTGAAGATCCGTTCGCAACTGGGCCTGTTCGCCAACCTGCGCCCGGCCATTCTCTACCCGCAGCTGGCCGATGCCTCGTCGCTGAAGCCTGAAGTGGTGGCCGGTCTGAATATCCTGATCGTGCGCGAACTGACCGGCGGCATCTATTTCGGCAGCCCGCGTGAATCGCGCGTGCTGGAGAATGGCGAGCGCATGGCGTTCGACACCCTGCCGTACAGCGAGAGCGAGATCCGCCGGATCGCCCGGGTCGGTTTCGACATGGCGCGTGTGCGCGGCAGCAAGCTGTGCTCGGTGGACAAGGCCAATGTGCTGGCTTCCAGCCAGTTGTGGCGCACCGTGGTCGATGAAGTGGCCAAGGACTACCCGGACGTCGAACTCAGCCACATGTACGTGGATAACGCGGCCATGCAACTGGTGCGCGCGCCCAAGCAGTTCGATGTCATGGTCACCGACAACATGTTCGGCGACATTCTGTCGGATGAGGCTTCCATGCTCACCGGTTCTATCGGCATGCTGCCGTCTGCTTCGCTGGATGCCAACAACAAGGGCATGTACGAGCCGTGCCATGGTTCGGCGCCGGACATCGCCGGGCAGGGCATCGCCAATCCCCTGGCGACCATCCTTTCGGTCTCGATGATGCTGCGCTACAGCTTCAGCCAAAGCCAGGCTGCCGATGCCATCGAGCAGGCGGTCAGCAAGGTGCTGGATCAGGGCCTGCGCACCGGCGACATCCATTCCGTCGGTACGACCAAGGTCGGCACCGCCGCCATGGGTGATGCGGTAGTCGAGGCGTTGCGTAGTCTGTAATCTTCCAGGTTCTCCGGCGAGTTTCCGGCGGTCTGTTCATATAGGTGTAGTGGTTATGAAACGTGTAGGTCTGATCGGTTGGCGTGGCATGGTCGGTTCCGTGCTGATGCAGCGCATGCTGGAAGAGCAGGATTTCGACTTGATCGAACCGGTGTTCTTCACCACCTCCAATGTTGGCGGTCAGGGTCCGGCCATCGGCAAGGACATTGCCCCGCTGAAGGATGCCTACAGCATCGACGAGCTGAAGGGCCTGGACGTGATCCTCACCTGTCAGGGTGGCGACTACACCAGCGAAGTCTTCCCCAAACTGCGCGAGGCGGGTTGGAAGGGTTACTGGATCGATGCCGCGTCCTCGCTGCGCATGGCTGATGACGCGGTGATCGTGCTCGATCCGGTCAACCGCAAGGTGATCGACCAGCAGCTGGATGCCGGCACCAAGAACTATATCGGCGGCAACTGCACCGTCAGCCTGATGCTGATGGCCCTGGGTGGTCTCTACGAAGCCGGTCTGGTCGAGTGGATGAGTGCCATGACCTATCAGGCCGCGAGCGGCGCCGGTGCGCAGAACATGCGCGAGCTGATCAAGCAGATGGGTGCGATCAACGCCTCAGTCGCCGACGATCTGGCTGACCCGGCCAGCGCCATTCTGGATATCGACCGCAAGGTGGCCGAAGCCATGCGCGGCGAGTCTTTCCCGGTGGATAACTTCGGTGTGCCGCTGGCCGGCAGCCTGATTCCCTACATCGACAAGGAACTGCCCAACGGCCAGAGCCGCGAAGAGTGGAAAGGCCAGGCGGAGACCAACAAGATCCTCGGCCGCTTCAAGAACCCGATTCCCGTGGACGGCCTCTGCGTGCGCATCGGTGCCATGCGCTGCCACAGCCAGGCGTTGACCATCAAGCTGAACAAAGATGTGCCGCTGTCCGATATCGAAGGGCTGATCAGCCAGCACAACCCCTGGGTCAAGCTGGTGCCGAACCAGCGTGAGGCCAGTATCCGTGAGCTGGGGCCAACTGCCGTCACGGGCACCCTGAGCGTACCGATCGGGCGTCTGCGCAAGCTGAACATGGGCTCGCAATACCTGGGAGCCTTCACTGTCGGTGACCAGCTGCTGTGGGGCGCCGCCGAACCGTTGCGCCGCATGCTGCGGATTCTGCTGGAGCGTTGATAGCGACTGCAGTGAGTTTGGCCTGAGCGTGCCCAGCTGGAATGAATAGGAGCGAGTGGTGTCGATGATCGAGCTGTTGAGCGATCATTGGTACCGCTGGCTCCTTTGCATTTGTGGGGCTGCGCTATACAGTGCGGTGCTTATTCCGTCAGAAGCCTGTCCATGACCCGTACCCTTGATATTGCCGTGATCGGCGCCACCGGCAGTGTTGGCGAAACCCTCGTGCAACTGCTCGAAGAGCGCGATTTCCCCGTGGCCAATCTGCACCTGCTGGCCAGTGGCGAGTCGGCCGGGCGTTCGCTGTCGTTCAAAGGCAAGAATCTGCGGGTGCGTACCCTGGAATCCTTCGATTTCTCCAGTGTCGGCCTGGTTTTCTTTGCCGCCAGCGAGGCGATTACCCGCAGCTATGCGCCCAAGGTCCATGCGGCCGGTTGTGCGCTGATCGATCTGACCGCCGCTTTGCCGACCGAGCAAGCGCCTCGCGTTGTGCCTGAAGTAAATCCCGAGGTCTTGAAAGCGCTCAGCGCGCCCTATCAATTGACCAGTCCGAGTCCCTCGGCGATTGCGGTGGCGGTGGTGCTGGCCGCTCTGCGCGAGCAGATCAATGTGCTGCGTGTGGCGGTCACGGCGTGTTTGGCCGTTTCCAGCCGCGGGCGTCAAGGCGTGTCCGAGTTGGCGCGGCAAACCGCCGAGCTGCTTAACGGTCGTTCATTCGAGCCGCAGTTGTTCGACCGCCAAGTTGCCTTTAATCTGCTGGCTCAGGTGGATGCAGTGGATAGCGCCGGCCATGGTGTCTTGGAAAAACGCCTGGCCAGTGAGCTCAAAGAGTTGTTTGCTCGGCCGCAGTTAAAGGTTTCGGCAACCTGTATTCAGGCACCGGTGTTCTTTGGCGATAGCCTCAGTGTGTCGCTGCAGGCAGATGCTGCTGTTGATCTGCCGGCGATTTGTACGGCTTTGCAGGCATGCCCCGCCCTGGAGTACATCGAGCCGGGCGATTATCCGACGGCTGTGGGCGATGCGGTGGGGCAGGATGTGGTGTATGTAGGCCGCGTTCGTGGTGGGCAGGATGATCCCGCTGAGCTCAATTTGTGGATTGCGTCTGATAATGTGCGGAAAGGCGCCGCCTTGAACGCTGTGCAACTGGCTGAGTTATTGATAAAACACTATCTGTAAAAGATACTTAGCTAGAAATCTGAATAATCTTTCGAGCTTAGCAATATTGGCTGAGTTGATTGCTGAATGGGGAGCCACCTTCGGGTGGATGCAGGCAGCAGCTATCAAGACCCTCTCGGATATCGAGAAAAAAGATAAAACAAGGGATAACGCTATGGTTCGGGTTCGCAAACTGGTGCTGGCAATCGCAGCTGCTTCGGCACTGTCCTCCGGTATGGCGCACGCGCTGGGGCTGGGTGAAGTGACCCTGCAGTCAGCGCTGAATCAACCGTTGGTGGCTGAGATCGAATTGCTGGAGGTGCGCGACCTGGCTTCCAGCGAGTTGCTGCCGAACCTGGCGTCTCCTGAAGAGTTCACCCGGGCCGGGGTAGATCGCCAGTACTTTCTCACCGACCTCAAGTTCACCCCGATCCTCAAGCCTAATGGCAAGAGCGTCATTCGCGTGACCTCGAGCAAGCCGGTACGCGAGCCTTATCTGAATTTCCTGGTCGAGGTGCTGTGGCCCAATGGCCGTCTGTTGCGCGAGTACACACTGCTGCTCGATCCGCCCCTTTACTCGCCGCAGACCGCTGCCGCCGCGGCGCCGCAGTTGCCAGTAGCTGCCCCGGCGCCACGCGCGCAAGCCAGTGCCCCCATTCAGCGTTCAGCCGCGCAGGCCAGTGCGCCGGTAGCGCGTGCGCCTGTCGCTGCGCCAAGTACCTTGCAAGGCGACGAATACAAGACCACTGCCAATGACACGCTGTGGGAAATCGCCCAGCGTGTGCGCGGTGACGGCAGCGTGCAGCAAACCATGCTGGCCATTCAGGATCTGAATCCTGATGCCTTTATTGGCGGCAATATCAATCGCCTGAAGAACGGCCAGGTGTTGCGTCTGCCTCAAGAGCAGCAGATCAAAAGCCGTGCTCAGGCCGAAGCCGTGACCCAGGTTAGCGAACAGAATGCCGCCTGGCGCGAGGGGCGTGACGTTGCGGCCAGCGCACGGCAAATGGATGCGACCAGGCGCAGTGTCGCCGGCGCAGCTCCCGCCGAGGCGAAAGCTCAAGACAGCCTGAAGCTGGTCTCCGCCGATACCGGCAAGGCAACCAGTGGCAGTGACGCAGGTGCCGCCGACAGCAAGGCGCTGAGCGACAAGTTGGCGGTGACCCAGGAAGGCCTGGATTCCACTCGCCGCGAGAACGAAGAGCTGAAAGGGCGCATGAGTGACCTGCAAGGTCAGCTCGATAAATTGCAGCGTTTGATTCAACTGAAAGATGATCAGTTGGCCAAGCTGCAGGCGGATCTCGCCGCGCAAGGGCAGGCGCCTGTCGTGGAAGCCCCGGCCGTAGCGGCAGTGCCAGCCGAGCCCGCTACTGCGCCGGTTGTTCCCGCAGAAGCCGAGACCCCTGACTTTAACTACAGCGAGGAGCCAGCGGCTACAGAAGCTGAGCCCCAGCCGCCGGTCGCTCAGTCTGCTCCAGCCGTTGAGCCGGCAGCGACACCAGCCCCGGTAGAAAAAAAACCGGCTGCGCCAGTGACTCCGGCCAAACCTGCTGAGCAGCCGCCACAACTCGGCACTATTGATGAACTGCTCGCCAATCCCATGCTTCTCGGGCTTGTCGGGGGGGGCGCTTTGCTGGTGCTGTTGATCGGGTTGATGATGTTGTCGCGGCGCAATGCATTGAAGGAAGCCGAGTTGCACGAAAGCCAGGCCGCCGAGAGTGGCGGCAATGATTTTGCCAGCGACATGGAACTGCCTGCCGACAGTTTCGCCGATCAGCCCCTCGGCAGCGATCTCGGTGCTGAACCAGGCGATGAGCGCGTGATTGCTCAGACCAGCGATGCGCTGGGCGAGGCTGACATCTATATCGCCTATGGTCGTTTCAATCAGGCCGCCGAATTGTTGCAGAATGCCATCAATGACGAACCGCAGCGCAGTGACCTGCGGCTCAAGCTGATGGAGGTCTACGCCGAGTTGGGTGATCGTGAAGGCTTCGCCCGTCAGGAAAGCGAATTGGGTGAAATTGGTGGTGCTTCCGCCGAAGTCGAGCAATTGAAAGGCAAGTATCCGGCAATAGCGGCTGTTGCTGGTGCTGGTGTGGCTGCCGCTACCTTGGCCGATGATGATTTTTCCAGCTTCAGCCTGGACGACCTGACCCTGGATGAGCCTGACCAGCCGGCTGCAGCAGGTGATCTGGATGATGCCTTCGATCTGAGCCTGGATGATCTTGAGTCCGACCTTGAAGCCGATCTTGAACGTGACCTGCATGCTCCGGCTACCGATGCTGCGCTGGCTGACCTGAACAGCCTGTCTTTGGACACTGACCTGGATCTGACTGCCCCGGCCGAGCCGGTTGCGGACAAAGACGATGGGCTGGAGTTCGATCTGAGCCTTGACGATACGCCCGCCGACAGCTTCGAGCTGGGTGAGGATCTGGCGGATTTCAGCCTGGATCTGGATGCCGAGAGCAAGCCGGCAGCAACAGAGGCTGAGAATGATGAATTTCTGTTGAGCCTGGACGACGAGCCGACAGCCGAGTCCGCTACTGATGAGCTGGCCGGGTTGAGTCTCGACTTGCCGAACGAATCCATGGGGGGCGATTTCGACCTGTCCGACGATTTCGATCTGTCGCTAAGCGACGAGGCTCCGGTTCAGCCCAGCAGCGATAGCTTCGCTGCCCAGCTCGATGAAGTGACCGCGGAACTGGATCAGTTGTCGGATCGTCTGGATCAGCCGGCGCCTGTCGCTACGCTGCAAGGGGCGGATCTGGATGGCGACGACGATGATTTCGACTTCCTTTCCGGGACCGATGAAACCGCGACCAAGCTTGACCTGGCGCGAGCCTATATCGATATGGGCGATACAGAGGGTGCGCGTGACATCCTCGATGAAGTGATCGCCGAAGGTAACGATGATCAGCAGCAAGAAGCGCGTGAGCTGATCGCTAACTTGGTTTGATACATGTCTGATGCATTACCCGCAGCGGCAGCCGAATCGGCTGCCGTTGGCATTTACAGAGTCGCCCTCGGTGTCGAATACAAAGGCTCGCGTTACCGTGGCTTTCAGCGCCAGCGTGCCGGCGTGCCGACCATCCAAGGATCCCTGGAAAAAGCCTTGTCGAAAGTTGCTGGTGGCGCGCCTGTCACCTTGAGCTGTGCCGGGCGCACCGATGCGCTGGTGCACGCCAGTGCCCAGGTGGTGCATTTCGATACGGCGGTCGAGCGTTCCATGCTCGCCTGGGTCATGGGTGCCAACCGGAATCTGCCGGCCGATATCAGTGTGGTGTGGGCCAAACTGATGCCGGCGCATTTCGATGCGCGCTTCTGTGCCATGGCCAGGCGTTATCGCTATGTGATCTACAGTGACCAGATTCGCCCGGCGCACATGGCCGAGGAGGTGACCTGGAATCATCGGCCACTGGACATCGAGCGCATGCGCGAAGCGGCGCAAGCCTTTGTCGGTACCCATGACTTCAGTGCCTTTCGTGCGCGTCAGTGCCAGGCCAAATCGCCGATCAAGACGGTGCACCACCTGAAGTTGATCGAGCATGGCCGCTTTATCGTTCTGGATATTCGTGCCAATGCGTTCCTCCACCACATGGTGCGTAACATTGCCGGGGTGCTGATGACCATTGGCGCTGGCGAGCAGCCAGTGGAGTGGGCGCGTGCGGTGCTGGAGACCGGAGTGCGGCGTACTGGCGGGGTGACCGCGCATCCTTATGGGTTGTACCTGGTGCAAGTCGATTACCCGCAGGAATTCGACTTGCCCAGGCGTTATCTCGGGCCGCACTTCCTCTCGGGGCTGCCGGATGTGGCGGCAGACGCCTAGGCGTTCCTTTGCTACCATCGATCCTTTAGTGGAGGTATTTGTCCGTTGTCAGTCGTTCGCAGCAAGATCTGTGGAATTACTCGCGTAGAAGACGCATTGGCCGCTGTTGACGCCGGTGCCGATGCGATTGGCCTGGTGTTTTATGCCAAGAGTCCGCGCGCCGTAACTGTGCAGCAAGCGCAGGCGATCCTGGCGGCGTTGCCACCGTTCGTGACTACGGTGGGGCTTTTCGTCGATTGCCAGCGCAGCGAGTTGAACGCCATCCTCGATGCCGTACCGCTTGATCTGCTGCAGTTCCACGGCGATGAGTCTCCGGCGGCCTGTGAGGGTTTTCGCCGGCCCTATATCAAGGCGTTGCGGGTCAAGCCGGGCGACGACATTGCTGCCCGGATCGGCTTGTACGGCTCTGCCGCCGGCGTGTTGCTGGATACTTTTGTGCCGGGCGTGCCGGGGGGGACCGGCGAGGCGTTCGACTGGTCGTTGGTGCCGCAGGGTTTGTCTGTACCGATCATCCTGGCCGGAGGCTTGACGCCGGAGAATGTGCGCGCGGCTATCGAGCAGGTGCGACCCTATGCGGTGGACGTCAGCGGCGGCGTCGAGGCGAGCAAGGGCCTGAAGGACAGTGACAAGATTCATGCGTTCGTGCGTGCGGTCAGGAGTGTCTGAGGCGATGACCGTGCGATGTGACGGCGCTGCAGGCTTGGCCGTCCATAACCCTGATGCAATGCAGTGACCACCTTGGGCAGTCGAGGTCAAGGTGGCGGGCTTTTTTGGCTTGCTGATGCCGGCCCCTATTGAGACTGCCCTCGTGAATTTGCTTGGATGTGCCGGCAAGGCCCTGTGCCAGACGCCTGTTCGAGCCCACAGTTTTGGAGAATCAAGAGCATGAGCAACTGGTTGGTAGACAAACTGATCCCATCGATCATGCGGTCCGAAGTCAAAAAGAGTTCGGTGCCCGAAGGCCTCTGGCACAAATGCCCGTCTTGCGATGCGGTGTTGTACAAGCCCGAGCTGGAAAAGACTCTGGATGTCTGCCCCAAGTGCAACCACCACATGCGCATCAACGCACGTGCGCGCCTGGATATCTTCCTTGATGCCGAAGGCCGCGAAGAAATCGGCGCAGAGCTGGAGCCGGTCGATCGCCTGAAATTCCGCGATAGCAAGAAATACAAGGATCGCCTGGCCGGCGCGCAGAAGCAGACTGGCGAGAAAGACGCGCTGATCGCCATGCGCGGCACGCTCGAGTCGATGCCGGTGGTGGCCTGTGCCTTCGAATTCTCCTTTATGGGCGGTTCGATGGGGGCGATCGTTGGCGAACGTTTCGTGCGTGCGGCCAACGTGGCGCTGGAGCAGCGTTGCCCGTTCGTGTGCTTCTCCGCTTCGGGCGGTGCGCGCATGCAGGAAGCGCTGATTTCCCTGATGCAGATGGCCAAGACGTCTGCAGTGCTGGCGCGTCTGCGTGAAGAAGGTATCCCGTTTGTCTCGGTGTTGACCGACCCGGTTTATGGTGGCGTTTCCGCCAGCCTGGCCATGCTCGGCGATGTGATCGTCGCCGAGCCCAAGGCGCTGATCGGTTTTGCCGGTCCGCGGGTGATCGAGCAGACGGTGCGGGAAAAACTGCCGGAAGGTTTCCAGCGCAGCGAGTTCCTGATCGAGCACGGTGCCATCGACATGATCATCCCTCGCGAAGAGTTACGTACGCGCCTGGCCAGGCTGCTGGCTCAGCTGATGAGGCTGCCGTCGCCTGTTGCCGCTGCGTTGCCGGTCACTGCATGACCGAACGCTCCCTGGCCGAGTGGCTGGCGTACCTGGAACACTTGCATCCAAGTGCCATCGATATGGGGCTGGAACGCTCCAGGGCTGTGGCGCAGCGCCTGAGCTTGTCCAGGCCTGCGCCGCGGGTGATTACGGTCACCGGCACCAATGGCAAGGGCTCGACCTGTGCGTTTCTCGCCGCCTTGCTGCAAGAGCAGGGCCTCAAGGTCGGTGTGTACAGCTCGCCTCACCTGTTGCGTTATAACGAGCGTGTGCAGATTGCCGGTGTCGAAGCCAGCGATGCCGAGCTTTGCCAGGCTTTCGCCGCGATCGAGGCCGCGCGCGGCGAGATTTCCCTGACCTATTTCGAGATGGGTACCCTGGCAGCTTTCTGGCTGTTTCAGCGCGCAGCGCTGGACGCTGTGGTGCTGGAGGTTGGACTGGGCGGGCGACTGGATGCGGTCAATCTGATCGACGCCGATCTGGCCCTGGTGACCAGTATCGGCATCGATCACGCGGAATGGCTGGGCGATAACCGTGAGTCGGTGGCCTTCGAAAAGGCCGGTATCTTTCGCGCGGGCAAGCCAGCCTTGTGCGGTGATCTCGATCCGCCGCAGGCGTTGCTGGAGCAAGTGGCGCTGCTGGATGCGCCGTTTTTTCTGCGCGGTCGCGATTACGATCTGCGCATCGAAGGGCAAAGCTGGTCCTGGTCTGGCTTGAACGGCAAGGGTGAGGTCGTGCGTCTGGAGCAGTTGCCCTTGCTCGACCTGCCGATGGAAAACGCCGCGCTGGCCCTGCAGGCCTATGTGTTGCTCGATCTGCCCTGGCAGGCTGAGCAAATCGTCAGGGCCTTGTCGCGTACTCGGGTCACCGGTCGCCTGGATCGCCGAATGCTGAATTGGCAGGGTAAGCCACTCACGCTGCTGCTGGATGTTGGGCATAATCCCCACGCGGCCGAGTATTTGGCGCGGCGGTTGTCTGCCAGGCCGTTGGCAGGCAGGCGACTTGCGGTGTTCGGCCTGCTGGCCGACAAGGACTTGGCCGGGGTGGTAGCACCCTTGCTCGATGAGGTCGTGGATTGGGCAGTGGCGCCGCTACCGACCAGTCGCACGCGCCCGGCTGGCGAGTTGCAGGCGTATCTGCATAATCGTGGGGCGCAGGTGACGGCCTATGCCGATGTGCAGACGGCGTTGCAGGCGCAATGTACGCGGGCGGCGGCTGGGGATGAAATACTGCTGTTCGGGTCTTTTTACTGCGTGGCCGAGGCCTTGGACTGGCTGGCCCGCCATGCCAAGGGGGATGTGCAGGATGGCTTTGCTGGATAAAGGATTGAAGCAGCGCATTGTCGGCGCGTTGGTGTTGCTGGCCTTGGCGGTGATTTTTCTGCCCATGTTGCTGTCGCGCCAAGACGAGTTGCAGCCTGTGGTGGTCGATGCACCGGCGATGCCGCAGGCGCCGACCATGCCGCAGATTGAAATGCAGCCCGTAATCGTGCCAGAGCCGGTGATCGTGGCGGAACCTCAGGAATTGCCCGAGGAGTTGGAACCCATTGCCGAGGCCCCGCCCCCGGCGGAAGTGGCGTCCGTGCCAGAACCACAGCCAGAACCAGTGGTGGCGCCTCCTGCGCCGACCAGTGCCCCGACACAAACTCCCGCCAGTCGCCTGGATGCCAACAGCTTGCCGGTCAGTTGGTCGGTGCAGTTGGCCAGCCTGTCCAGTCGCACGGGGGCGCAAGCTCTGCAGAAAACCCTGCGCAGTCAAGGCTACAACGCCTATATCCGTAGCGTGGATGGGATGAATCGAGTGTTCGTCGGCCCATTGATCGAACGAGCCGAAGCCGATCGCCTGCGTGAGCAGTTGAACCGGCAGCACAAGCTCAGCGGCTTTGTCGTGCGCTTTCAACCTGAGCGCAGTTAACGGCTTGTCGCGGTGGCGACCCGCGGCGTTCGCATGGTGCCACGCGTACGCGCTGCAAGCGGTCGGCGCCGTCGTGGTAAGCGGGATTTACGCGCGTGCGCCCACAGCCCTGGCGTCACCGCACAGGGTAATTTTCCTGTGGCCTGATAATCCTTTGCTTACCCCATGCGAGGGGCTCTGTTAAAATGCAGCGCCTTTTCCGTCGGTAACCTGCATCGTGGCATTCACTTGGGTTGATTGGGCGATTATCGCCATCATCGCCGTATCGAGCTTGATCAGTTTGAGCCGTGGTTTCGTCAAAGAAGCCTTGTCCTTGCTCACCTGGATCATTGCCGGCGTGGTTGCCTGGATGTTTGGTGGCGCGTTGTCCGAGCACCTCGGCGAATGGATCGAAACCCCTTCGGCGCGGGTGATAGCGGCCTGCGCCTTGCTCTTCATCGTCACCTTGCTGGTTGGCGCGCTGGTCAATTACCTGATCGGTGAGCTGATCCGTGTCACCGGACTTTCCGGCACCGATCGTTTGCTCGGCATGGTTTTCGGGGCCGCCCGTGGTGGCTTGCTGGTCGTCGTGCTGGTCGGCCTGCTCAGCCTGGCACCGGTGCAGCAGGATCCGTGGTGGCAGCAATCGACGCTGTTGCCGCATTTTTTAATGGTTGCGGACTGGTCGAAGAACCTCATTCTGGGGGTGTCCAGCCAGTGGCTTGCCAGCGGCATCAGCGCACCTGCTGAGCTGCCGTTCAAAGAAGCGCTGATGCAGCATAAACTGCCTTAAACGCATTCAGAATTAGCCTGTTTCACTTCAGTAGGGGTTGCGTCACATGTGTGGCATTGTCGGTATCGTCGGTAAATCGAACGTCAATCAGGCGCTGTATGACGGCCTAACCGTCCTTCAGCACCGCGGCCAGGATGCTGCCGGTATTGTGACCAGTCATGGTGGGCGGCTGTTTCTGCGCAAGGACAATGGCCTGGTGCGCGATGTCTTCCATCAGCGTCATATGCAGCGTCTGGTCGGCCATATGGGCATCGGTCATGTGCGCTATCCCACCGCCGGCAGTTCCAGCTCGGCCGAGGCGCAACCCTTCTACGTCAACTCGCCCTACGGCATCACCCTGGCGCACAACGGCAACCTGACCAACGTCGAACAGTTGGCCAAGGAAATCTACGAATCCGACCTGCGTCACGTCAACACCAACTCCGACTCGGAAGTGCTGCTCAACGTATTCGCCCACGAACTGGCCCAGCGCGGCAAGCTGCAGCCAACCGAGGAGGACATCTTCGCCGCGGTCAGCCAGGTCCATCAGCGTTGTATCGGCGGTTACGCGGTGGTGGCGATGATCACCGGTTATGGCATCGTCGGTTTTCGCGACCCCAATGGCATTCGCCCGATCGTCTTCGGTCAGCGCCACACCGATGAAGGCGTGGAGTACATGATCGCCTCGGAAAGCGTGTCGCTGGACGTGCTCGGCTTCACCCTGATGCGCGATCTGGCGCCGGGCGAGGCGGTGTACATCACCGAGGACGGCAAGCTGTCGACCCGCCAGTGCGCGAGCAATCCGCACCTCTCGCCGTGCATCTTCGAGCATGTCTACCTGGCGCGTCCGGATTCGATCATGGACGGCGTCTCGGTGTACAAGGCGCGCCTGCGCATGGGCGAGAAGCTGGCCGACAAGATCCTCCGCGAGCGGCCGGATCACGATATCGACGTGGTCATTCCGATTCCCGATACCAGCCGTACCTCGGCGCTGGAACTGGCCAATCACCTGGGCGTGAAGTTCCGCGAAGGCTTCGTCAAGAACCGCTATATCGGTCGTACCTTCATCATGCCGGGCCAGGCTGCACGGAAGAAATCGGTGCGGCAGAAGCTCAACGCCATCGAACTGGAGTTCCGCGGCAAGAACGTGATGCTGGTAGACGATTCCATCGTGCGCGGCACCACCTGCAAGCAGATCATCCAGATGGCCCGTGAGGCCGGAGCGAAGAACGTCTATTTCTGCTCGGCCGCGCCAGCCGTGCGTTACCCCAACGTCTACGGCATCGATATGCCGAGCGCCCACGAGCTGATTGCGCATAACCGCAGCACCGAAGAGGTCGCCGAGCTGATCGGCGCCGATTGGCTGGTGTACCAGGACCTGTCCGATCTGATCGAGGCTGTCGGTGGCGGCAAGATCAAGATCGAGCACTTCGACTGCGCGGTATTCGATGGCCAGTACATCACCGGCGATGTCGATGAGTGTTATCTGAACAAGATCGAGCAGGCGCGTAACGATCTTTCCAAGGTCAAGTCCCAGGCGGTCAGCGCGATTATCGATCTGTACAACGACTGACGGCAGGCGGGTCAGGGTCAGGGTCAGGGTCAGCCTGACCGGTATTTGGCTGGTGCGCGCGGCGCACCCTACGCGGCAAGACCGACGCAGTCGGTCGTTATGAGGTTTTCAGCATGACCGAAGAATGGCAAGCAGGTCGCCTGGATAGTGATCTGGACGGTGTGGGTTTCGACACCCTGGCGGTACGCGCCGGCCAGCATCGCTCGCCTGAGGGCGAGCACAGCGAGGCGATTTATCCGACCTCCAGCTATGTGTTCCGCACCGCTGCCGATGCTGCCGCACGCTTTGCCGGGGAAGTGCCGGGGAACGTCTACTCGCGTTACACCAACCCCACGGTACGCGCCTTCGAGGAGCGCATCGCGGCGCTGGAAGGTGCCGAGCAAGCTGTGGCAACCTCGTCCGGCATGTCGGCGATCCTGGCCATGGTCATGAGTCTGTGCAGTGGCGGCGACCATGTACTGGTATCGCGCAGTGTGTTCGGTTCGACCATCAGCCTGTTCGAGAAATACCTCAAGCGTTTCGGCGTGCAGGTCGATTATGTGCCGCTGGCCGATCTGCACGCCTGGAGCGCTGCGTTCAAGCCCAACACCAAGCTGCTGTTCGTCGAGTCACCGTCCAATCCGCTGGCCGAACTGGTGGATATCGCCGCGCTGGCGGAAATTGCCCACGGCAAAGGCGCTCTGCTGGCGGTGGATAACTGCTTTTGCACGCCAGCGCTGCAGCAGCCGCTCAAGCTGGGGGCGGATATCGTCATGCATTCGGCGACCAAGTACATCGACGGTCAGGGTCGCAGCATGGGCGGCGTGGTCGCCGGCAAGGCGGAGTTGATGAAGGAGGTGGTCGGTTTTCTGCGTACCGCAGGGCCGACGCTCAGCCCGTTCAACGCCTGGATCTTCCTCAAGGGCCTGGAAACGCTGCGCGTGCGCATGCAGGCGCATTGCGCCAGCTCCCAGCAGCTGGCCGAGTGGCTGGAGCAGCAGCCGGGTATCGAGCATGTCTACTATTCGGGGCTGCCCAGCCACCCGCAGCATGAGTTGGCCAAGCGTCAGCAGAGCGGCTTCGGCGCGGTAGTCAGTTTCGAAGTCAAGGGCGGCAAGGATGCGGCCTGGCGCTTTATCGATGCGACACGGGTGATTTCGATCACCACCAACCTGGGCGATACCAAAACCACCATCGCTCATCCCGCGACCACTTCCCACGGTCGTCTGTCGCCGGCCGAGCGGGCCAACGCCGGTATCCGCGACAATCTGATTCGGGTGGCCGTGGGTCTGGAGGACATCGTCGACCTCAAGGCCGATCTGGCACGCGGTTTGGCGGCGCTCTGACAGACGGCTGAAAAAGCCAGGGCGCTTTCAACTCGTTGCCCCATACCAATGGCGCCTTCTGGCGCCATTGGTTTATCCGGGTCATCTTGCTGTGCGGTAACGGCTTTATCAGCGCCAGCTCAGAATCGGCCAGCCGGCCTGTTCGGCATGCTGGCGCAGTACCGGGTCGGGGTTGACCGCGAGGGGCTGGCTGACCAGTTGCAGCAGCGGCAGGTCGTTGCGCGAGTCGGAGTAGAAGTAGGCGCCGTCCAGGCTTTCGCCCTGTTCTTCGAGCCAGGCCTTAAGGCGGGTGACCTTGCCTTCGCGGTAGGTCAGTACGCCCTGGGTGTTACCGCTGTAGCCGCCGTGCTGTAGTTCCAGATCGATGGCCAGTACCTCCTGGATGCCCAGGCGGGCGGCGATGGCGCTGACCAGGAAATGCGCCGAGGCGGAGATCAGCAGAATACGGTCGCCGGCGGCGCGGTGGGTGGCCAGGCAGCGGGTGGCATCGCTGTAGAAGATCGGTTCGATCACCTCCTCGACGAAGGGTTCGACCACATGGGCGACCTCCTCGGCCGTGCGGCCCACCAGAGGGGAGAGGGTAAAGGCCATGTAGTCTTCCATGGCCAGCTCGCCAGCGCTGTACTGGCGCATCAGTTCTTGCTCGCGGGCGATAAAGCTGTCGCCATCGGCCCAGCCGAGCTTGACCATTTCCCGCGCCCACAGACTGGCGCAGTCGCCGCCGATCAGGGTTTCGTCCAGGTCGAAAATTGCCAGTGCCATCAGGCCACCTCACGGATTGCATTGGCATCTATGTTAAGCGCGATACGCTGACCGTTGACGTGCATGTCGTCCGCCGAGCGGTTCAGCACGTCGACCAGCAACTCGACGCCACGGGCCTCGATGCGGTAACGGATGACGTTGCCGAGCAGGCTGTGGCTGCGGATCTGTGCCTCGATGCTGCCCTGGCTGCCAATCTGGATGGCTTCCGGGCGGATGGCGACGCGGCTGCCGATCGGCCGGCCGAGCAGGCGGCTGGCGGTTTCGGCGTCGAGCAGGTTGTAGTTGCCGATAAAGCCGGCGGCGAAGACATCTACCGGGGCGGTGTAGAGGGTCTCGGCGTCGCCACTCTGGACGATCTGTCCGGCGTTCATCAGGAAGATGCGGTCGGACAGCACCAGGGCTTCTTCCTGGTCATGGGTGACGAAAATAGTGGTCAGGCCCAGCTCACGCTGGATCTGCCGGATCTGCTCGCGCAGGTGCTTGCGAATCCGTGCATCCAGCGCCGACAGCGGCTCGTCGAGCAGCAGCAGGCGCGGGCGGGTAACCAGTGAACGGGCCAGGGCCACGCGCTGGCACTGGCCGCCGGAGAGCTGGTGCGGGTAGCGAGCGGCGAAGTCGCCGAGTTCGACCATGGCCAGGGCTTCGCGCACACGCTCGGCGCTTTCCTCCTTGGCGACCTTCTGCATGCGCAGGCCGAAGGCGACGTTCTGTTGCACGGTCATATTGGGGAACAGCGCGTAGCTCTGGAACACCATGCCGATGCCGCGCTTCTGCGGCGCTTGCGGCACCAGGTCTTCGCCATTGAGGAGGATCTGCCCGCCATTGACCTCGGTGAGCCCGGCGATGCAGCGCAGCAGGGTGGATTTGCCGCAGCCCGAGGGGCCGAGCAGGGTGACGAATTCGCCTTTGCCAATCTCGCAGTCGATATCACTGAAGATCGAGGTGGCGCCGTAGCTCTTGTGCAGGCCGCGGAGGCTCAAATAACTCATGACTTGTCCTTGTTCAGGCGGTTGGCGGCCCAGGTGAAGACCAGCACGAAGAAGAAGTAGGAGATCACCAGGGCGCTGTTGAAGTGGCCGCTGCTGTTTTTCATGTTGTTGAGGTAGACCTGCAAGGTTTCATAGCGGGTGCCGACCAGCATGTTGGCGAACACGAACTCGCCGAACAGGAAGCTGAACGAGAGAAACAGCGACACCATCAGGCCCTTGCGCAGGTTCGGCAGCACCACCAGAAACGCCGCCTTCCAGGTGCTGGCGCCGAGCAGGTGGGCGGCGTCCATCAGGTCCGGCAGATTGATCGCCTGCAGGTTGTTGGTGATGGCGCGGTACATGAAGGGCAGGGCGATGGTGAAGTAGCAGCCGATCAGAATCCACGGCGTGCCGGTCATCGCCAGCGGCCCCGAGCCGTACAGTTGCAACAGGCCCACCGAGGACACCACCGGCGGCACGGCGAACGGCAGCAGGATCAGGATATTCATCAGCCCGTCGAGCTTGGGGAAGTGGTAGTGCACCACGAACAGCAGTGGCAGGATCAACAGCACCGACAGCGCCAGGGCGCCGAAACACACCAGCAGCGACTGGCCGAAGGCATCGAGGAAGCGTTGATCGCTCCACAGCTCCAGGTACCACTTGAGGGTCAGGCCGTCGGGCAGGATGCTCGCCGACCAGCTGGTGGACAGCGAATAGAGCAGGGTGCCGGCCAGCGGCGTGAGCAGGATCAGGAACAGCAGCCAGACCACCACGCGGTGGTAGAGCGCGGCGGGCGCACGGTCAGCGAGAGACATGCTGGCTCCTTTTCAGCAGCAGTTGATGGGCCACGGTGATCACCGCCATCAGGCCGACCAGGATCATCGCCAGGGCGCTGGCCAGGTTCGGGTCGAGGGAAATGTCGCCCGAAACCAGGCCGGCGATGCGGATCGGCATCACGTTGAAGTTGCCGGTGGTCAGGTAGTACACGGTGGCGTAGGCGCCCAGGGCGTTGGCCAGGAGGATGACGAAGGTGCCGAGCAGCGCCGGGGTCAGCACCGGCAGGCCGATATGCCGCCAGAAGTCCCAGGTGTTGGCGCCGAGCAGCGCGGCCGATTCGCGCCAATCTTCGCGCAGGGCGTCGAAGGCCGGGTAGAGCAGCAGCACGCCGAGGGGGATCTGGAAGTAGGTGTAGAGCACGATCAGGCCGTTTTTCGAGTAGAGGTTGAAGCTCTCGATCAGGCCGATCTTGATCAGCAGCAGGGTCAGCGCGCCGTTGAAGCCGAGCAGGATGATAAAGGCGAAGGCCAGCGGCACCCCGGCGAAGTTGCTGGTCATGTTGGAGAAGGCCATGACGAAATCGCGTAACTTGGAATCTACCTGATGCAGCGAATAGCTGCCGAGGATCGCAATAGCCATGCCGAACAGGCTCGACCAGAAGGCAATCTGCAGGCTGTGCTTGATCGCCTGCAGGTAGAACTTGGAGCCGAATACCTTGGCGAAATTGGCCAGGCCCCAGCCCTCGGCGCTGTTCAGGCTGTTGATCGCCACCCATACCAGCGGCGCGATCTGGAACACCACGAAGAACAGCGCAAAGGGCAGCAGGCACAGCGCCGCCAGCCATTTGCCCCGGAGCTGCGGCGACAGCCGCGCCCGTGGCTTTGCGATTGGCTGCGCATCGCCGGGTAGCTTGGCGCTTTGTTCGAGTGGCGCGCTCATTTCAATAGTTCTCTGCAAACGGGTTTGTCGTGGGCCACGCCGAGCAGCTCGCAGATGGTGCCGCACAGCTCGGTCTGCTTGGGCTGGGCGTCGCGGTTCAGACTGAAGGCCGAACCCAGTACGAATAGCGGCACTTCGCGCTCTTCGACGAGCAGGCCGTTGTGGCTGCGGTCGTTGTTCATGCCGTGGTCGGCGCTGACCAGCACCTGGTAGCCGGCATCGAGCCAGCCTTGCAGGTAGTCGGCCAGAATGATGTCGGCGACCCGCGCGCTGTTGCGGTACTGCGCGCTGTCGAGGCCGTGCTTGTGGCCGGCGTCGTCGATGTTCATCGGGTGCACCAGGAGGAAATTCGGGCTGTGGCGCCGACGCAGGCTTTCCGCGTCGGCAAACAGGTGGGAATCGGGGTAGTGATCGGCATAGTAGAAATGCCCGTGCTGGATCGGCAGATCGGGGTCGTCGGTATGACGGTCGCGGGCGGCCTCGAAAGGCGCGCGGTTATACAGCTCGCTGACCCAGTGATAAGCCGCGGCGGCGGTGCAGAGGCCGGCGGCGCGGGCGTAGTGAAAGATGCTGCGCTGGTTGGACAGGCGCACCACCTGGTTATGCACCACGCCGCTGTCGATCGGCGCGACGCCGGTGAGGATGCATTCGTACAGCGGACGGGACAGCGACGGCAGCTCGCATTCGAGCTTGTACAGCGCCGCGCGCTCGGCGCCGCAATAGGCCTGCAGGTGCCCCAGCGCATGCCGGGCCACCTCGTAGTTCAGGCCATCCAGTACCACCAGAATGACGTTGTGCTTCATGGGGGTGCATCTTCCTCGCGTTACGGATTGGCATGGAGCTGTGTAGGAGCCCGCTTGCTGGCGATCCGCCGAACTGATGATCGCCAGCAAGCTGGCTCCTACAGGAGGCATCGCTGTGGAGCTGTTACTCCATATTGATGATGACGTTTTCCTGCCATTGCTGCGGCAGGGCCTTGGAGGTGGCTTCCCAGGCGGCGGCATCCTTGATCGGCTGCACCTTGGCGTATTGCTCGTTGGGCAACAGCTTGGCCTGCACCTCGGCCGGCAGGGTCAGGTGCTCGGCGCGGATCGGCCGGGCGTTGCCTTTGGCCAGGTTGATCTGCCCGGCGTCGCTCAAGATATACTCGCGCGCCAGTTTGGCGGCGTTGGGGTTCTTCGCGTACTTGTTGATGATGGTGCTGTAGCCGGAGATCACCGAACCGTCGGACGGGATCAGCACCTCGAAGCGGCTCGGGTCGATCTGGTCGCGATAGGACAGACCGTTGAAGTCCCAGACCACGCCGACTTCCACTTCGCCTTTTTCCAGGGTCTGGATGGTCGGGTTGGCCAGCGACAGGCGGCCTTGTTCGGCGATGGCGGCGAAGTAGTCCAGGCCCGGCTGGATATTCTTCTCGTCGCCGCCGTTGGCGATGGCTGCCGCCAGCACGCCGTTGACCGCTTGCGCCGCGGCGCTGACATCGCCGATGGCGACACGGTATTTGCCGGTCTTCAGGTCGGCCCAGCTTTTTGGCACATCCTTGACCAACTGCTTGTTGACGATAAAGGCGATGGAGCCGGTGTAGGCGAGCATCCAGTGGCCGTCGGCGTCCTTGGCCCAGCTCGGGATCTGTTCCCAGGTGCTCGGTTTGTAGGCTTGGGTAACACCTTGCTGTACCGCGATGGGGCCGAAGGCGGCACCGACGTCACCGATATCGGCGCTGGCGTTGTCCTTCTCGGCGGCGAACTTGGCGATCTCCTGGGCCGAACTCATGTCGGTATCCATGTGCTTGAGGCCGTAGAGTTTCTCCAGGTCGACCCAGGTGTCTTTCCAGTTGGCCCAGCTGTCGGGCATGCCCACGCTGTTCACCGCGCCTTCGGCGCGCGCGGCTTGTTCCAGCGCCTGCAGATCCGTGTCGGCAGCCATGGCCGAGGTCGCCAGGGCGATGGCCGAGCCCATCAATGAAGCCAGCAGCAGTTGTTTCATTGGAAACTCCTTTGCGGTGAGAGTGTTGGTCTAGATCAGCAAGACCCACGCCAATCTAGGCCCGACAAATGACAGTTTTATGATTGTCGGTTCCTGCGGGTGTCCAGGCGCTTTGCCAAGCCCGCGCAGAACAAGCGTAGACCATGGATAAGTGGCTGATTTCGTAGTGTCACACTGTGGTTTTCCGCTGGCATGGGGCGTGCTTGCTAGTCTTCTGTCATCGACTGGTCATCTGGATTGCCTAGTCTTGCAACATATTGATTGCGGTTTAACCCGCAGGCTCATGCCCTGGAATGGGGCTGGACTAGTCCAATAGGGGGAAGTATTGATGCGCGATGAAGCGCCGCGTGCGGTCACCACTATCTGCCGGGCCCTGCAAGAGCAGATCGAGCACGGTCTGTTGGCGTCCGGCAGCCAATTGCCCGCCGAGCGCAAGCTCAGCGAAGTCTTCGACACCACCCGCATCACATTGCGCGAAGCCCTCGGTCAGTTGGAGGCCCAGGGGCTGATCTACCGCGAGGAGCGCCGCGGCTGGTTCGTCTCGCCGGCGCGGATCACCTACAACCCGCTGGTGCGCTCGCACTTCCATGCCATGGTCGGCGAACAGGGGCGGGTACCGGCGACCGAGGTGCTGAGCGCGCGGCTGATGCCGGCCAGCGCAGAAATCTGCCAGATACTGTCGCTGCCGGCGTTATCGAGCGTTTACCAGATCCGCCGTGCGCGGCGCATCGACGGGCGTCTGGTGCTGTATGTCGAGCATTACCTAAATCCGACCTACTTCCCCGGCATTCTCGATTTCGACCTGACGCTGTCGCTGACCGAGCTGTACGCCAGCGAATACGCCATCCATTACGGTCGGGTGCGTTTCGATATGGTGCCCACCGCGCTACACAACGAAGCGGCGGCGGCCCTTAAGGTTGCAGTAGGTAGCCCGGCGCTGCGCATCGTGCGGGTCAACCGCGATCAACATGGCCGCATCATCGATTGTGACCTGGAGTTCTGGCGCCACGACGCCTTGCACGTCAGCGTCGAGGTGCCGGAGTGATCCGGTTATACCGCAACCCGCTGTTGCGCCTGCACCGAGAACTCCAGGGTTTGCCCATCCAGCGGCACCCGTAACTGCTTGCCAAGGCCCTGTTTCTCGGCCGCTTGCAACAGCCCGGCGCGGGTTGTAGGGCAGTGGTCGAGGGCTTCCAGGTGGTTGGCGATGACGATGCCCTGGCTCAATTGCAGCGCCGCGAGGACGTCCGCTTGGCCCATGATGATCTCGCCGCCAATGTCGAAGCAGGCCCCGCCGGCCGGCAGTACGCTGACCTCCGGTGCCAGCTCGGTCAGGCATTGGCGCACCTTGGCGGTGAGCAGGGTGTCGCCGGCTATATGAAGGCTGGGTTCTCCGGGTATCTGGATGAAATAACCGTAACCATGAGCCATCAGGCGGCCGATCCAGCCCTCGCCATGCAGGCAAGGAATCGCCTGGATGCTGCCGTTGAAGAAGGCACCGCCTGCCTGGCTGGGCAGCACCTGTACATTCAGCCGGCGTTTGCGCAGGTAGTCCGCATCCTCCGCCATGCACAGCACGGGGATATCGCCTGCGCGTAGCCAGTGAATGGCGGCGCGGTCGAGGTGGTCGAAATGGCCTTTCTGACAATGGGTGATCAGGCAGTGGGTCACGCGTTGTAGGTGTTCGTCGGCATTGTCCGGCAGTTCGACCAGCGGGTTGCGCCGACGGCGGGCGAGGTACTTGAGAGTTGGCAATTGGCCCTTGGCGGCCAGCATGGGGTCGACCAGCAGACGCACCTCGCCAAACTCGACGATCAGGGTGGCATTACGCAGTTGAGTGATTTTCATGGCGAACTCCGGCATAGGAGTGACCATTGTAAAAATCGCGGCGGGAGATAAAGATGGCGAGGATTGCCATAAATCGGACATTTCATGCCTATCCAGAAAATCGGTCTGTTGCTCTATCCCGGTTGCATGCCTGCGGGCCTGTTCGCCTTCGCCGATCTGCTGGTGGCCGCCAATCGGCGTGTTGGTCAGCAGCTTTTTCAGCTGTGCTGGGTGGGGCTCGATAGCCAACCGGTGGATTGCGCCCAGGGCATGCGCTTGCAGCCGCAAAGCAGCCTGGCGCAGGCGGCTTGCACGGCGGTGCTGATCCCCGGGCTCTGGGCGGATTCGCAGGCGCGGATAGTCCGGGCGTTGGAAGCCAATAGCGGCTTGATACGCGCCCTCGCTCAGTTACCGCGCACGACACAACTGTGGAGCTACTGCACCGGCGTATGCCTGTTGGCGCAGAGCGGGCGTTTGAATGGCGAGCCAGCGACCGCCACCTGGTGGCTGGCGCCGAGCCTGCAACAGCAGTTTCCCAAGGTGGATTGGCTGTTCGAGCGGACCCAGGTTGCCAATCGCCTGAGCATGACGGCATCCGGCGTCAGCGGTTACTTGCCGATTGCCCGCGCGCTGATAGAGCAACAGATGGGCGAGGCGATCTATCGCGATATCGCCAGGCTGATGGTGTTGCCACGGCCTGAACCGGCCACCTCGGTGTTGCGCAGCATCGATTTGATGGAGAACGCCGATCCCTTGTTACGCCGATTGCACCTGTTGGTGGAGCGGTTGCCGGCGCAGCAACTGAGCGTGCAGCGCCTTGCCGACGAACTCGCAGTTAGCGCGCGCACGCTGGCGCGCAAGGTCCAGACGCTGACGGGCAATGCGGTGTCGGATCAGGTGCGCCTGATCAAGCTCAATCAGGCTGGGGAGCGGCTGATCGTGACAAGCGAGTCGATCAGCCGTATCAGCGATGCACTGGGTTACAGCGATGAATCCAGTTTCCGCCGGACCTTCAAGCAGGTCACCAGGATGACCCCGGCGGCCTATCGGCAGCAGTTCAAGCACTAGCAGGTAGTTTTCCAACAGCCTGCTAGCAGTGCTCAGGGCAACTCGGCACTCGCATAGAAGGCGCTCAACACCTTGACCAGGTGCGCCAGGTCGTGGCTGCCGGCCAGTTCGCGGATCGAGTGCATGGCGAAGGTCGGCAGGCCGATGTCGACGGTGCGCACGCCGAGCTGGCTGGCGGTGAGCGGGCCGATGGTCGAGCCGCAAGCCATGTCGCTGCGGGTGACGAAGCTTTGCACCGGCACCTCGTTTTCCAGGCACAGGTGGCGGAAGAAGCCGGCGGTCTCGCTGCTGGTGGCGTAGCGCTGGTTGCTGTTGATCTTGATCACCGGGCCGGCGTTGAGCTTCGGCCCGTGGTTGCCGTCGTGCTTGTCGGCGTAGTTGGGGTGCACGGCGTGGGCGTTGTCGGCGGAGACCAGCAAGGAGCGCTGGATGCTGCGCACGAATCCGTCGCCTTCCGGCAGCACGCGGCGCAGCACCTGTTCGAGCATCGGCCCATCGGCGCCACAGGCCGAGCTGGAGCCGACCTCCTCGTGGTCGGTGCACACCAGTACGCAGCTTTCCGCGTCCGGCGCGGCCAGCAGCGCCTGCAGCCCGGCGTAGCAGGACAGCAGATTGTCCAGGCGCGCGCCGGCGATGAAGTCGCCGTTCAGGCCGATCACCGCGGCGGCCTGGGTGTCGTAGAAGCTCAGCTCGAAGTCGAGCACCGCGTCGGCGTTGAAGTCGTGTTCGCGGGCCAGTTGCTCGGCCAGCAGCGCGCGGAAATCCGCTGCCTCGGTGCCGGCCAGCTGGGCCAGGATCGGCGGCAGTTCGTTCTGCGCATTGATCGGCCAGCCCTGGTTGGCCTCGCGGTTGAGGTGGATGGCCAGGTTGGGGATCACTGCAATCGGCAGCTGGAAATCGATCAGCTGGCTTTCCACCTTGGCGTCTCGGCGGTAGGTCACTCGCCCGGCCAGCGACAGGTCGCGGTCGAACCAGGGGGCGAACAGGGCGCCGCCGTAGACTTCCACGCCGAGCTGGAAGAAGCCCTGGCGCTGCAGCTCAGGCTGCGGCTTGACCCGCAGGCAGGGGCTGTCGGTATGGGCGCCGACCAGGCGCAGGCCACCTTCCAACGGCGAACGCTGGCCCAGCTTGAAGGCGATCAGCGAGGAGTCGTTGCGGGTCACGTAATAGCGGCCGCCGGCGGCGGTATGCCAGGGCGCGCGCTCGTCGAGCTGTTGAAAACCCGCGGTTTCGAGGCGCTTGGCCAAACTGGCGGTGGCGTGGAAGGGGGTGGGCGAGGCCTTGAGAAAGTCGATCAGGCCTTGATTGAGTTCTTCGCGCATGGGGCACTCCTGGCGGCAATGCCCGGAGTTTATCGGAATTGGCCGGCGCATTGGGCCGCGCGCTTCGATAGATCAGGCCGGGATGGCGACCAGGCTGAGCAGATGGCCGTCGAACTCGGTGAACTGCCCATCCAGTTCGCTGCCCGCCGGCCAGTCGCCGCTCAGGTCGATCAGCAGGCGCAGGCGCGCGCTGCCGTCGGTGTGGCAGCTCAGCAGCTCGGCGTCCTGGAAGTAGAAGCGCTGCAATACCAGGGGGTAGAGCGCCTTGAACAGGCTTTCCTTGAACGAGAAGCTCAGGCTGATGCGCCAGGCCTGTTGCTCGGGTGCCAGGTCCTGCAACTGCTGCAGTTCGCCGGGGGTGAGGATTTCTCCGGCCAGGCGTTCGGCGCGCGCTGGCGCCAGCCTACGCTCCACATCGAGGCCGAGGCCGCGCCAGGCGCTGGCGTGCGCAACCATGGCGGCGGCCCAGCCGTTGCCGTGGGTAATCGAGCCGCTGACCTCGGCAGGCCACTGCGGTGCACGGTCGGCACCGACCGCCGGTACCGCGGCCGTGCCGGTCACCCGGCGCAGGGCTTCGCGCGCGCACAGGCGGCCGGCGAGGTATTCGGTCTGGCGTTTGGCCACGCCGTTGACGGTGGCGATGCCGCAGCGGTCGAAGTCCCCGGAGGCGAGCCGGGTGGCATCGAAACGCGTGCTGATCAGTTGCACGCCGGGCAGTGCCCGGGGCAGCGGCCAGTGATCGCTCAGCGCGGTGCAGCAGGGGGGCAGGTAGAGGTCGCTCATGCCGGCATTCTGCCGGTTGCCGCGGCGGCCTGCCAGCAGCAGGCACGGTTACATTTCTTTGCACAGCGACAACAAAGCTAAACCCATGGGGCGGTGGATCTTTGTCAGACTAGCGGCCGCGTTGCTTCGGGAACGCAGGTGAGGTTGTTGTTGCGCGTGGTGCGAGCCGGGTGCGACTTTTCTCTGAGAATGAGTGCGGGAGCCCGATTGGGCTCCCGTTTTTTTTAGTGTCCGCGACAAACTGTCATCTTGTATTCATCTGTGCCCTTTAGCTTGATTGGCATGTGCATTTATCGGCCACAGCGTCAAGCGGGAGGAACCACCAATGGATGACTATCAAGAAGAGCTGCTCGAGTCCCGTGCCTTTGACCAGGACGACGCCGAGCCGGTTGAAGACGCCACCGAGATTTGAATCCCGCTCGTCCGTCACAGGTCGTTAGCCGGCCCGGCGTTGGGCGCGGCGGAATTCGCCCGGAGTCTGCTGGTTCCAGCGTTTGAAGGCGCGCTGGAAGGCTTCGGCCGAGGCGAAGCCGAGCAGGTAGGCGATTTCGCCGAAGGCCAGCTCGGTGTCGCGGATATAGGCCATGGCCAGGTCGCGGCGGGTTTCGTTGAGGATGCTGCGGAATTGCGTGCCTTCCTCGGCCAGCTTGCGCCGCAGGGTCCAGGTCGGCAACTGCAGGCTCGCGGCGACTTCCTGCAGGTCCGGCTCGCGGCCGTGCAGCAGTGGTCCGAGCATGCGAGTGATACGCTCGCGTAGGCTGCGGGTGCGGGTCAGGTGCTCGAGTTCTCGTTCGCAGATTGCCAGCAGCTGGTGCCAGGTGCTCGGGCAGTGCTCGGGATTGCGCAGGTTGAGCGTACTCTGCTGCAGGCGCAGTTGATTGTATTCGGCAGCGAACTCCACGGGGCAGTCGAACAGCTCGCCGTACTGCGCGCCGTAAGCGGGCGCGGGAAACTCGATCTGGATTTTTTCCACGCGCAGGCGTTGCCTGGCCAGGTTGCCCAGTTGCTGGGTCCAGCCGGCCAGCACCGAGTCGACCACGAAACGGTTGTAGGCGTTGTACGGGCTGATCGAATAGAAGCGCAACCAGGCGCCGCGGGCATCTTCGTGCAGGCTGGACTGGCCGCGGTAGTTGGAGGCATACAGCGGCTCGAAGCGGATCAGGGCGCGGGCCGCTTCGCGCACGGTGGGCGCCTGGGCCGCGGTGACGCCGGCCAGGCCGACCTGGCTCAGGCGGCTCAGGCGACCCATCAGCAGGCCGAGGCCGGGCTCGCCGGTCAGTTGGATCGCGGCGTGACCCAGGCGCATGTAGCGCGGGATCGACAGCCGTGCGCCGGGTTCGCCCAGGCGTGCGGCATCCAGGCCGAACTGCTCGAGCAGCGGCAGCGGATCCCGTCCAAGGTGCTGCACGGCGTCGGCCAGGCTGTGAATGAAGCCGACCGAGAGGTCGCCGAGGCGCACCCGTTGCGCTTTCACTCGGCGCTGATCCAGAGGTTCAGCAGGTGGCTGCCCGGCGCCTGGCTGGCTTGCTCGACCTCGCGGGGGATCAGCAGGATGTCCCGCGAGGCGCCACCAATCGGCCAGTCCAGCTTGCCGCGCAGAAACAGCGCCGGGCTGCTCAGGTCGCCGTCGATCAGATGCACCCTGCTCTGCGGATAGCCGGGGCGCCAGTCGCGCTCGACCCGGTAAGCCACTGCGCCGACGCTGAGGCGTTGCGCCGGGGTGGCATCGGCTCGCCAGGGCCAGGGCTCGAGGTGCGGACTGCCCTGGATCTCGCCTTGCGGGGAAAACACCAGGCTGAGGTTGCGCAGCGGGCCTGCGCCGCTGTGCAGGCGGCCATCTTCCACGCGCGGTTCGGGCAACAGGATGGAGCCGGCCAGCAGGGTGACCTGGTACTCGCGGGCGAGTCCGCCGAACAGTTGCTGGTAGTCCTCGGCCATCTGCTCGGCTTTCATCCGCAGCAGGGCTTCGTCCAGGCGCTCGGCATCCAGATTCAGCAGCAGCGCCTCGATGGCCAGCAGCGGGTTGCCGAGCAGCAGCCAGTCGCGCACTTCCTGACGGCTGCGGGCCTGATAGAACTCGACCTTCTCGCCACGCGCCAGCAGCCAGGTGCCGATATGCTCGGGCAGCGCCACCAGGGTGCCGGGGCCGAGCAGGCCGGCATCCCGGGCGTTATCCAGCGCGGCGGCGAGCTTCAGGCGCAGATGGGCCGGGCTCTGGTAATCCATGGGATAGAGTTGCGGGCGGATCAGCAGCAGGTTGCCACGCGTATGCGCCGGCGCCGGCTCGCTGCTGATCGAGCTGCGCAGGTCGGACAGGTAATGGGCGGCCGGGCGCCGTTCGGCCCAGATCAGAAAGGCAACCAGGCAGCTGCCGGCGAGCAGGGCGATCAGGAGTATCGAGAGTTTGCGCTTCATGGCTGCAGGGTAGGTTGTCGGGTGGGTGCTTGCCAAGGGCTGGCGTTAATTTTGATCATCAAGTTGTGATTTTGGGTCATTGAGGCACCGTGGCCAGCTGATTATTGTCTAGCCCATACCGATCGTGGTCCAGTTGAGACCGCGGCATTCCGTGAAATGCACACGTTCGCTGTGGAGACCTCCATGACTGCTCAGTACCCGCACCTGCTCGCCCCGCTGGATTTGGGCTTCACCACCCTGCGCAACCGCACCCTGATGGGCTCGATGCACACGGGCCTGGAGGAGAAGCCGGGTGGCTTCGAGCGCATGGCCGCCTATTTTGCCGAGCGTGCACGGGGTGGCGTCGGCCTGATGGTCACCGGCGGTATCGGGCCGAACGAGGAGGGCGGGGTGTATGCCGGGGCGGCCAAGCTGACCACCGTCGAAGAGGCGCAAAAACACCAGGTCGTGACCCAGGCGGTACACGAAGCGGGCGGCAAGATCTGCATGCAGATCCTGCATGCCGGGCGCTATGCCTACAGCCCCAAGTCGGTGGCGCCGAGCGCGATCCAGGCGCCAATCAACCCGTTCAAGCCGAAAGAACTGGATGAAGACGGCATCGAGAAGCAGATCCAGGACTTCGTCACCTGCTCGCTGCTGGCCCAGCAGGCCGAGTACGACGGCGTCGAGATCATGGGTTCGGAAGGCTACTTCATCAACCAGTTCCTCGCTGCCCACACCAACCAGCGCAGCGACCGCTGGGGCGGCAGCTACGCCAACCGCATGCGCCTGCCGGTGGAGATCGTTCGTCGCGTGCGCGAGGCGGTGGGGCCGAACTTCATCATCATCTATCGCCTGTCGATGCTCGATCTGGTCGAGGGCGGCAGCAGCTGGGACGAGATCGTGCTGCTGGCCAAGGCCATCGAGCGGGCCGGCGCGACCATCATCAACACCGGCATCGGCTGGCACGAGGCGCGCATTCCGACCATCGCCACCAAGGTGCCGCGCGCGGCCTTCACCAAGGTCACCGCCAAGCTGCGTGGCGAAGTGCAGATCCCGCTGATCACCACCAACCGCATCAATACCCCGGAAATCGCCGAGCAGGTGCTGGCCGAAGGCGACGCCGACATGGTCTCCATGGCCCGTCCGTTCCTTGCCGACCCGGAGTTCGTCAACAAGGCCGCCGCCGGCAGGGCGGATGAGATCAACACCTGCATCGGCTGCAACCAGGCCTGCCTGGATCACACCTTCGGCGGCAAGTTGACCAGTTGCCTGGTCAACCCGCGCGCCTGTCACGAGACCGAGCTCAATTACATCCCCACCACCCAGGTGAAGAAGATCGCCGTGGTCGGTGCTGGCCCGGCTGGCCTGGCTGCCGCCACCGTCGCCGCCGAGCGTGGCCACAGCGTGACCCTGTTCGACGCAGGCAACGAGATCGGCGGTCAGTTCAACGTAGCCAAGCGGGTGCCGGGCAAGGAGGAATTCTTCGAAACCCTGCGCTACTTCAAGCGCAAGCTGCAGACCACCGGCGTGGAGCTGTGCCTGAATACCCGGGTCAGTGCCGAGGAATTGGCCAGGGGCGGCTTCGACGAGGTGATCCTGGCCACCGGTATCACCCCGCGCACGCCGGGCATTCCGGGCGTTGAGCACCCCAAGGTGATCGGCTACCTGGATGCGATTCTCGAGCGCAAGCCGGTTGGTCAGCGGGTCGCCGTGATCGGTGCCGGCGGTATTGGCTTCGACGTCTGCGAATTCATCACTCACCAGGGCGAGGCCAGCAGCCTCGATCGCGAGGCATTCTGGAAGGAGTGGGGCATCGACACCCGGTTGGAAGCCCGCGGCGGCGTCGCCGGGATCCAGGCCGCACCCCATGCCCCGGCGCGCCAGGTGTTCCTGCTGCAACGGAAGAAGTCCAAGGTCGGCGACGGCCTGGGCAAGACCACAGGCTGGATTCACCGCGCCGGCCTGAAGAACAAGCACGTGCAGATGCTCAATGCGGTCGAGTACCTCAAGGTCGACGATGAGGGGTTGCACATCCGTATCGGCGAGGGTGAGCCGCAGGTGCTGGCGGTGGATACCGTGATCCTGTGCGCCGGTCAGGATCCGCTGCGCGAGTTGCAGGACGGGCTGGTCGCGACCGGGCAACGCGTGCACCTGATTGGCGGCGCCGATGTGGCTAGCGAGCTGGACGCCAAGCGGGCGATCGATCAGGGTTCGCGTCTGGCGGCGCAGCTATGACGGGCGCGCCGAACACGACTGCAGCGCTGGCAGTGCAACCGGCGGTGGCCGAGGCACTGGATAAATGGCACGCAATGATTGCCTCCGGTGATCTGCGTGGGTTGCCGGCGCTGCTGCATCCGCAGGCGGTATTCCGCTCGCCCATGGCCTTCAAGCCCTATCTGGGCGCTCCGCTGGTGAGCTTGATTCTCGGCACGGTAGTCAAGGTCTTCGAAGACTTCCATTACCATCGCCAACTGGTCAGCGTCGATGGCCTCGATGTGGTGCTGGAGTTCGCGGCCAAGGTGGCTGGACGCGAGCTCAAGGGTATCGATATGATCCGCTTCGATGAGCAGGGGAAGATCGTCGAGTTCGAGGTGATGATCCGGCCAATGAGCGGCTTGCAAGTGTTGGGCGATGAAATGGCCAGACGTTTGGCGCCGTTGCTGTCCGGTCAAACGTCTTAACCGATTGCACCAAACCCATCACATTTTCGCTCTGTCGCCGGCTCGTTCGAGCGTGGCGGCCGAGTGACTGCCAACCCAGTCACATTGCCGCTATCGGCTTTTCCCCTAGACTTGCCTGAACAAAGGAATGACGGCTGTAGTGCGGGCTTCCTCTTCGCTGTGGGGTATCTCGCTGAACCGTGGCAGACGGTTGTGAGCAGAGCGTTCGTATGATCGCTCGTTTCCTGCGTTAGCTGATTCCACCGTATTGGCCTAGAGGGAAACCGATGAGCATGCAGAACAAGCCGCAGATGGTTGAGGCCGTGATGTTCTTCAGTGAACGCGGTGGCGTCTGCAAGCAGATGTTCTTTGCCGAGTTCGAGGCCTTGCTCGATGGCGTGGTCAACATGCCGGAGTTCGCCGATCAGCAGATGCGCATTGCCTATGTGGCGATCAATCCGCGCCTGTTGATCCGGGCGGCGGTGTTCTTCTATCTGGACTTCGACGAGAAAGGCGCGCCGGACTCGGGCTGGAATATTCCCCTGCAGCACCTGTCCGAGCGTGCCGGCCGTGGCCCCGACCTCGGTGCCGGGCCGATTCGGCTGGCCTGCCGCAGTCAGTGCCCGGTGTCCTGGCACCAGATGCATCTGTGGGATCCGAACCTGGCCCCTGGACACAATGACCTGGTATTGCTGCGTGATGCCGTCAAGCGCAACAACCTGGGCTTGCTGGTCGAGGACGACAGCACCCAGGCGGTTGCTCCCGAGCGCTTGCACATGGCGTCGGAAGACAAGTGGTATGCGCCCGATGCGGCCGCGGACATGGCCGGTAAAGTCGCCGAGACGATGGATCAGCAACACCGCCTGAAGACCGCGCAACTGATCAAGCAGCAGCGCTTGCGCATCAGCAGTCTGAGCCAGCAACACGAAGAGGAAGTGGCCAAGCTCAAGTTGGCCCATGAACAGCAGGGCAAGAGTCTTCAGGCGCAGGCGAGCGAGTTGCGTCAGGCATTGCGCCAGCAACAGGAGTTGAATGCCACCCTCAAGGCGCAATTGGCCGCTCAGGCGGCCAGCATGCAGTCGTTCCGCGAGGAAATGACCGAGCAGATGCGCGAGCTGGAGCGTCATGATCGGACCGAAAGCGAGATTCTGCGCGTCCAGTTCGAGAATGAACTGCAAGCCAAGATCGCCTCGGCGGTGGCCGAGTACAAGGAGCAAGTCGCCATTCGCGATGTCGAACTTGCCTACCGCAATGAACAGGACGCGCAGTTGCACGAGGAAGTCGAGCGGCTCAAGCATGAGCGCGACGAACTGGCCGGCCAGGGTGGCGAGCAGATTCTCGAGCGCTTGGCCTCGCTCGGTGTGGTCTTCGTGGTCTATCACCCTGGCGCCGGGCACCTGACCATTCCCTTGCAGGACATCGGCAGTTATCGGGCCAATCCCATGGCCTATGCCGCGGCCAAGTGTTTCGTTTCCGAAGTGCAGTACCGCCAGTGGCTGGCGCACTACCAGCAACCGAATTGCGAGGCGGCGCTGCCCAGCGGTCAGCGCTGCGCCATTCCGATCGACCGGGTCGACACCCCGAGCCGTTTCACCGTCGGCAACTCCAACTGCTGCGAGCGGCACAAGGCTGGTAGCCGCTTGCGCACAGTCGGTTAAGACTTGCCGCTGGTTGACCCCGATTGGGCGCCGAGGGCGCCGCTCGAGCCGTTGCGCCTGGATTGGCTGGCGGCGGCCGAGGTCGAACTGGCGGTGTTACGCCTGGATCTGATCGATCCGCTGATCAGCGGCAACAAATGGTTCAAGCTGGCGCCCTACCTGCAAGCGGCCTGCGCTGTCGGCGCCGAGGGGCTGATCAGTCTTGGCGGCGCCCATTCCAATCACCTGCATGCACTGGCCGCTGCGGGCAAGCGCTTCGACTTTCCCACGGTTGGTTTGCTCCGCGGCACGCCGCAGGACACGCCTACCGTGCGCGATCTGCAGCGCTTCGGCATGCAGCTGCACTGGCTCGGTTATGGCGGTTATCGTGCCCGCCATCAGGCGGATTTTTGGGGCCCGTGGCGTGAGCGCTACCGCAACCTGCATCCGGTGCCCGAGGGCGGCGGCGGTTTGCCGGGGGCCATGGGCTGTAGCGGGCTGGTGAGTCAGGTGCAGGAACAACTGGGCGCGCTCGGTTGGGTGGATTATCACGGCTGGTGGCTGGCTGCGGGCACGGGAACGACCCTGGCGGGGCTGGTGCTGGGCGAAGCGGGCGCTCATCCGGTCTACGGCGCGGTGGCGGTGCCGGACGATCATGGCGTGGCGCACCAGGTGCGGGCGATTCTCGATGAGGCGCAGGCACCGGATTGCACCTACCAGTTGCTGGATGCCAGCCGCGGCGGTTTTGCCAAGGTCGATGCGGCGCTGCTGGAGTTTCTCCTGGCCAGCGAAGCGGCCAGTGGGCTGGCGCTGGAACCGCTGTATACGGCCAAGGCGCTAATGGCGTTGCGTCAGCGCGTCGAGGCCGGTTACTTTGAGCGCGGCAGTCGCCTGGTGTTCGTGCATACCGGCGGCTTGCAGGGACGCGCCGCGGCGTTGCGCCAGTATGAACGGTTGTGAACACGCGCTATTTGCGCGCCCTCCGAGTCTTGACCAGCGGAGCCTGGATACCCATGAGTGACCCCCTGAATCCCGAACAGTTGCGCAGTTTTACGCCGCTCAATGCACTGTCCGATCAGCAGTGGCGGGAGCTGCGCAGTCAGTTGGTACCGCAGCCGCTACTGGCCGGGCAGCTGCTCTTTCGCCACGGCGACCAGGCGGGCCTGACCTACTACCTGCTCGCCGGCGAATTGCTGCTGCAGACGGCCGATGGCCAGCAGCAGCGTCTGCTCGCCGGCAGTGCGGCCAGTTGCCACCCGCTGTCGCCCAGCTTGCCGCGTCTGCATGAAGTGCGTGCCGTCACCGATGCCAGCCTGCTGGCGGTGGACACGGCCACCCTTGACCGGCTGCTGACCTGGCGTCTGGCCTATCAGGATTTGCTCCTCGAGCTTGGCCAGAACCATGCCGATGTGGCGTGGCTGGAGCGTCTTCTGGAGAATCCCGTATTCGCCAAGGTGCCACCGAGCAATGTGCGCACCATGCTTGAGCGTCTGCAGCGCATCGAACTGGCCGCGGGCACAACCCTGTTGCGTGAAGGGGAGTCCGGCGATTGCTGTTATTTCCTCGAAAGCGGTCGCGCCGAAGTGATTCGCGGCGCCGGCAGCGAGCAGCAGGTGTTGGCCGAGCTGGAGGTGGGCGCCTGTTTCGGTGAAGAGGCCTTGCTCGCCGACCGCCCGCGCAATGCCACGGTGACGCTGATCGAGGATGGCGTGGTGTTGCGCCTCGCGCGTCAGGATTTCTTCTCGTTGCTCAAGGCTCCGGTGGTCGACGACGTTGCCCTGGGCGAGGCGGCTCGCCTGTTGGCGGCCGGCGCACAGTGGCTGGACGTGCGCCTGCAAGAGGAATACGAGCAGGCCCATGCCCTGGAGTCCCTGCATATGCCGTTGCAGCTCCTGCGCCTGAAGGCGCGGCTGCTGGATAAGGCGCGCACCTATCTGTGCTATTGCGACAGTGGCAAGCGCAGCGCCAGTGCGGTGTTCTTGCTCGCGCAGCTGGGCTTCACGGCCTATGTCCTGCGCGACGGTTTGGACGTGCTGCCGGCGGTGCAGCGCGATGCCTTGCTGTGCGAAAGCGGCTCGGGTTACCTGGCGCGGTCGGGCGGGCGTACCGAGCGCAGCGGCTGACGGCTGTCCGCGGCGCTATTGCTCGGCGGGTGCGGGCATGGCTGCCGGCCAGTCATCGCTGACCAGAAACACCCGCTCCGCCTCCTGCCAGTCATCCTGCGGGCTGTGCTGCAGCTTCACCAGTAATTGCGCCTTGGCCTGCGGCTGCAGGGCGTGTAACCAGTCTTGCAACTTCTCGGCGGGCCACAGCTCGGCCCGGCCAATTCGCGCCGGTGCCAGCCAGGCTGCGCGTGGTAAAGGCTGCCAGCAGCCGTCGCTGTTCTGGGCGGCGAAGGTCGGCCAGTCACGCCGGTACAGCCAGCGGCCGGTCAAGTGCTGCGGATTGGCGCCGGGAGGCGGCAGGCACGGTTTCGGCCAGGGATAGAACAGGTAACCGCCGAGCCAGAGTGCCGCCTGGGCATTGCCCAGGTCGAGTTCGGCCAGCGCCGGGCGGGCTTCGCCGCGGGCCGACATGGGCAGCTGGTGCTGGCTGAGATGATCGAGCTTGATATCCAGGCGGTCGTGGCTGCCCGGGCCGATCCAGTGGGCGAGTTCGGCACCGCTTTGCTGTTGCGGGCCGAGGTAGAGTTTGATCGCCAGTTCCAGGTGGTGCACGCCTTCCTCGTCGCGTAGCAGCAAGTCGAGTTCGCCGAGGGTCTGGCCGTTTTGGCGGATCGGCAGATTGGCCGCCAGCAGCTCGATACCGGGGGCGGCGTGCAGGGCGAATTGCCAGAGACGTTCGTAATACAGGCCCAGGCGCCGCACCGAACTCTGCGCCAGCCAGTCCAGCAGACTGCCTGGATCCTGGTCGAGGCGGGCCAGCCAGTCGGCCAGCATGCCCGGCGCACGGCTCCATTGGCTGGCGCTGAGCGGGTGGCGTTGCGGCCACGGCAGGCTGCTCAGCAGCGGCGGTGAAAGCAGTACCCAGGCCAGATCCCGCACCACGGGTTGGCGCAGTTGCTGCTGCAGGTCGGTAAGCGCGGGAAAAGGCGTCATCGTTCGAGCATAGCGCCAAATCCGTGCTCAGGCGGTGGTGACCCTGCACGCTTTGGCTCGGCGCAAATGCCGCGAGTTTGCTGCTGCCGCAGGCTTTCGCCCATAATCGAGCCTCTCTAGATCCAGAGCCTGCGGGAGCACCATGGACCAATTTCGTAATATCGGCATCATCGGCCGTCTGGGTAGCACCCAGGTGCTGGATACCATCCGCCGGTTGAAAAGGTTTCTGATCGACCGTCACCTGCATGTGATTCTCGAAGACACCATCGCCGAAGTATTGCCGGGTCATGGCTTGCAAACCTCCTCGCGCAAGATTCTCGGCGAGGTCTGCGACCTGGTCATCGTCGTCGGCGGCGACGGCAGCATGCTCGGCGCGGCCCGCGCACTGGCGCGGCACAAGGTGCCGGTGCTGGGGGTAAACCGCGGCAGCCTGGGCTTTCTCACCGATATCCGCCCGGATGAACTGGAGCTCAAGGTCGCCCAGGTGCTGGAAGGCAACTACCTGACCGAGAACCGTTTCCTGCTGGAGGCTGAAGTGCGTCGGCATGGCGAAGCGATCGGCCAGGGCGATGCGCTCAACGACGTGGTGCTGCACCCGGGCAAGTCGACGCGGATGATCGAATTCGAGTTGTACATCGATGGCCAGTTCGTCTGCAGCCAGAAGGCCGATGGCCTGATCGTCGCCACACCGACCGGCTCCACCGCCTATGCGCTGTCCGCCGGCGGGCCGATCATGCACCCCAAGCTGGATGCCATGGTCATCGTGCCGATGTACCCGCATACGCTGTCCAGCCGGCCGATCGTGGTGGATGGCAACAGCGAGCTGAAAATCGTCGTGTCCAAGGATCTGCAGATCTACCCGCAGGTTTCCTGCGATGGCCAGAATCACTTCACCTGCGCCCCCGGCGATACCGTCACGGTGAGCAAGAAGCCGCAGAAGCTGTGTCTGATCCATCCGCTCGATCACAACTACTACGAGGTCTGCCGCAACAAGCTGGGTTGGGGCAGTCGGCTCGGGGGCGGGAGTGACTGATGCACCTCGATCCCGCGCGTGGCTATGACCTGATTGGCGATGTTCATGGTTGTGCACTGACCCTCGAACGCTTGCTCGATACCCTCGGTTATCGGCGCCAGGACGGTGTCTGGCGCCATCCGCGGCGCATGGCGATTTTTCTCGGTGACCTGGTCGACCGCGGTCCGCGTATCCGCGAAGCCCTGCATCTGGTGCATGACATGGTCCGGGCCGGCGAGGCGTTGTGCATCATGGGCAATCACGAATTCTATGCCCTCGGCTGGAGCACCCTGGCCGCGCCCGGCAGCGGCCAGCACTATGTGCGCGAGCACACGCCGCGGCATGCCCGGCTGATCAAGGAGACCCTGGAGCAGTTCGCGGCCTATCCCGCGGAATGGTCCGAGTTTCTCGCCTGGTTCTACGAATTGCCGTTGTTCATCGATGCCGGGCATTTCCGCGTGGTGCATGCCTGCTGGGACGCCGGCCTGATCGAGCCGTTGCGCGCGCAGTTTGCCGACGCCTGCATCGACGAGCATTTCCTCCAGGCCTCGGCGGTGCCGGGCAGTTTTGCCAATACCGCCCTCGATCGTCTGCTGCGCGGCACCGACATGCGCCTGCCGCACGGCTTGACCTTGACCAGTGGCGAGGGTTTCACCCGTGCGCATTTTCGCACCAAGTTCTGGGAGGAGGATCCGCAGACCTACGGCGATATCGTCTTCCAGCCCGATGCCTTGCCGGAGCTGGCCGCCCAAACGCCGCTGAGCGAACTGCAAAAAAACGAGCTGCTGCGCTATGGCGCCGATCAGCCACTGCTGTTCGTCGGTCATTACTGGTGCAGCGGCAAGCCGGCACCGATTCGCCCCAACCTGGCCTGTCTGGATTACAGCGCGGTGTTGAACGGCAAGCTGGTGGCCTATCGGCTGGATCAGGAGACGCGCCTGGATCCGCACAAGTTCGTCTGGGTCGAGGTACAGCCATGAGCGCGGTGGTTGCCATGCGTCTGCCGATCCAGACCGACCTCAGTGGCTTCATCGCCCTGTTGCAGCGCTTGCAGGTACCGCACCGGGTTTCCGAGGAAGCCGGCGAACAGCTGCTGTGGGTGCCGGGCGAGTTGGCCGAGCAGGTGTGCGACCTGTATCTGCGCTACCCGCAGGGCGATGCGGCGCTGCAGCCGGCTACCCCGCCGCAGGCCGCCGTGGGGTTCGTCCAGCAGTTGCGCGCCAGTCCGCTGACGGCCGGCATGCTCGGGCTGACCCTGCTGGTGGCCGTGCTGACCGCGCTGGGCGACAACTTCGCGGCGATCCGCTGGTTGAGCTTCGTCGATTTCCGCATTCAGGGCGATTACATCTATTTCGGTTACCTGGCCGAAATGCTCGAAAAGGGGCAGTGGTGGCGCCTGATCACGCCGATGCTGATTCATTTCGGTCTGCTGCACCTGACGATGAATGCGCTCTGGTACTGGGTGCTGGGGCAACGCATCGAGGCGCGCCAGGGGCCGTGGACGCTGCTCGGCCTGACGCTGCTGTTCAGCCTGGCCTCCAATCTGGCCCAGTACAGCTTTTCCGGGCCGGCCTTGTTTGGCGGCTTGTCCGGCGTGCTCTACGGCCTGCTGGGGCACTGTTGGCTGTTCCAGCGCCTGGCCCCCACTGCCGAGTATCAGTTGCCGCGTGGCGTGCTGGTGATGATGCTGGCCTGGCTGCTGATCTGCATGACCGGCATCTTCGAGCTGCTGCAGTTCGGTGCGATTGCCAATGCCGCCCATGTCGGCGGATTGCTTGCCGGCTGCACTACCGGGCTGCTGGGTGGGGCCCTGGCGCGCCAGCGTGCCGACAGATGATTGCACGGGCTTGCGCCAAGCGCTCGCGGGCGCCGGGCGCAGCCGGTAAACTGCGGCTTTGTATTCGGAGGTATCCATGTCGTCCTTTCTCCAAGCCATTGAAAATATCACCCCGGACATTCACCAGAACCTGAAGTTGGCCCTGGAAATCGGCAAGTGGCCCGATGGCCGCAAGCTGACCCAGGAGCAGAAGGAGCTGACCCTGCAGGCGCTGATCGCCTGGGAATCGCGCAACCTCCCCGAGGATCAACGCATCGGCTACATGGGCGAGCAGGCCTGTGGCTCCAAGTCCGAGCCGGCACCCAACCTGTTGTTCACGTCCCTGGATCCCGTGTCCGCGGATCCCCTGCACTGATGGCCGAATTGGCACGCGGTGCCCTGAGCAAGATGGCGGCGCGCCTGGATGCGCCCGTGCAGTACGCCTTTCGCCTGGACGAGCAGGAAGTCGCGGTCAATCCATTGATCGGCAAGACCCTGCGCCTCGAATACCTGGGCGCCATTCATTGCAGCCACTGCGGGCGCAAGACCAAGACCAGTTTCAGCCAGGGCTACTGCTACCCCTGCATGCAGAAGCTGGCGCAGTGCGATATCTGCATCATGAGCCCGGAGCGCTGCCACTACGAGGCCGGCACCTGCCGCGAACCGAGTTGGGGCGAGCAGTTCTGCATGACCGACCATGTGGTCTACCTGGCCAACTCCTCGGGCGTGAAGGTCGGCATCACCCGTGCCACGCAGATTCCGACGCGCTGGATGGACCAGGGCGCGAGCCAGGCCTTGCCGATCCTGCGGGTGGCGACCCGTCAGCAGTCGGGCCTGGTCGAAGACCTACTGCGCAGTCAGGTCGCGGACAAGACCAACTGGCGCGCCTTGCTCAAGGGCGACGCGGTGCCGGTCGACCTGCCGGCGATTCGTGACCAGCTGTTCGCCAGCTGTGGCGCCGGGCTCACCGAGTTGCAGCAGCGCTTCGGCATTCAGGCGATTCAGCCGCTGAGCGATCAGCAGCCGGTGGACATCCGTTACCCGATCGAGGCCTACCCGGCCAAGATCAGCAGCTTCAACCTGGACAAGAACCCGATTGCCGAAGGGACCCTGCTCGGCATCAAGGGCCAGTACCTGATGTTCGACACCGGCGTGATCAATATCCGCAAGTACACCAGCTATCAGATAGCGGCAAGCTGCCCGGCATAAGCCGCGCGCTTGAAGTCGTGACGACCGCAACCACTTAGCAGCTTGAAGCGTCTCGCTTGCAGCTGCCGCGAAGAGGCTCCCCATGCGCACCGAACAACCGAAGATGATCTACCTCAAGGACTATCAGGCGCCGGACTACCTGATCGACGAGACGCACCTGACCTTCGAGTTGTTCGAGGATCACGCCCTGGTGCATGCGCAACTGGTGATGCGGCGCAACCCGGCATGTGCGGCCGGCGCTCCGGGCGCCGGCTTGCCGGTGCTGGTGCTGGATGGCCAGGAACTGGAGCTGCTCAGCCTGTCCCTCGATGGTGCGGCGCTGGCGGCCGACGATTACCAGCTCGACGCCAGCCACCTGAGCCTGCAGCCGAAGAGTGCCAGCTTCGTCATCGACAGCAGCGTGCGCATCCACCCGGAGCGCAATACCGCCCTGGAAGGCCTGTACAAGTCCGGCAGCATGTTCTGCACCCAGTGCGAGGCCGAGGGTTTCCGCAAGATCACCTATTACCTCGATCGCCCGGACGTGATGAGCAAGTTCACCACCACCCTGAGCGCCGAGCAGCACAGCTACCCGGTGCTGTTGTCCAACGGCAATCCGATTGCCAGCGGCCCGGAAGAGGGCGGTCGGCACTGGGCGACCTGGCAGGACCCGTTCATGAAGCCGGCCTACCTGTTCGCCCTGGTCGCCGGCGACCTCTGGTGCGTGGAAGATACCTTTACCACCATGAGCGCGCGGGAAGTGGCGCTGCGCATCTATGTCGAGCCGGAGAATATCGACAAGGTGCAGCACGCCATGGACAGCCTGAAGAAGGCGATGAAGTGGGACGAAGACGTCTACGGTCGCGAGTACGACCTGGACATCTTCATGATCGTCGCGGTCAACGACTTCAACATGGGCGCCATGGAGAACAAGGGCCTCAACATCTTCAACTCCAGCTGCGTGCTGGCCAAGGCCGAGACCGCCACCGATGCCGCCCACCAGCGGGTCGAGGCGGTGGTGGCGCACGAGTACTTCCACAACTGGTCGGGCAACCGGGTGACCTGCCGCGACTGGTTCCAGCTGTCGCTCAAGGAAGGCTTCACCGTGTTCCGCGACGCCGAGTTCAGCGCCGACATGAACTCGCGCACGGTCAAGCGCATCGAGGACGTGGCCTACCTGCGCACTCACCAGTTCGCCGAGGATGCCGGCCCCATGGCCCATCCGGTGCGTCCCGAGGCCTTCATGGAGATTTCCAACTTCTACACCCTGACCGTCTACGAGAAGGGCTCGGAAGTGGTGCGCATGATCCGCACCCTGGTCGGCGATGCGGGCTTTCGCCAGGGCAGCGATCTGTACTTCGCGCGCCACGATGGCCAGGCGGTGACCTGCGACGATTTCATCAAGGCCATGGAAGACGCCAATGGCGTCGACCTGAGCCAGTTCAAACGCTGGTACAGCCAGGGCGGTACGCCGCGCCTGGCCGTCAGCGAGGCCTACGATGCCGCCGCCAAGACCTACAGCCTGAGCTTCCACCAGAGCTGTCCGGCCACCCCGGGACAGCGCGACAAGCAGCCCTTCGTGATTCCCGTGGAGCTGGGTCTGCTCGGCGCGCAGGGCCAGGCCTTGCCGCTGAGACTGGGCGGTGAAGCCAGCGCAGGGGCGACGTCGCGGGTGATCTCGATCACCGAAGCCGAGCAGCTGGTGACCTTTGTCGATGTCGCCGAACAGCCGCTGCCCTCGTTGCTGCGCGGCTTCTCCGCACCGGTCAAGCTGAGCTTCCCGTACAGCCGCGACCAGTTGATGTTCCTCATGCAGCACGACGCCGACGGCTTCAACCGCTGGGAAGCCGGTCAGCAGTTGTCCGTGCAGGTGTTGCAGGAGTTGATCGGCCAGCATCAGCGTGGCGATACCTTGCAGCTGGATCCGCGCCTGGTCGGCGCACTGCGCAGCGTGCTGGAGAACGCGTCGCTGGATCAGGCCATGGTCGCCGAGCTGCTCTCGTTGCCGGGTGAGGCCTACCTCAGCGAAATCAGCGAAGTGGCCGATGTCGATGCCATCCATGCCGCCCGCGAGTTCGCCCGCGCACAGTTGGCCGAGGCGCTGTTCGATCTGCTCTGGCAGCGTTACCAGGCCAATCGCGAGCTTTCGCGCAGCACCGCTTATGTCGCCGAGGCCGAACACTTCGCCCGGCGCAGCCTGCAGAACATCGCGCTGTCCTACCTGATGCTCAGCGGCAAGCCCGAGGTGCTGGCGGCTTGCCTGGAGCAGTTCGAGGTGTGCGACAACATGACCGAGCGCCTGGCGGCCCTGGCGGTGCTGGTCAATTCGCCGTTCGAAGCGGAAAAGGCCAAGACCCTGGCCAGCTTTGCCGAGTTCTTCAAGGACAACCCCTTGGTCATGGACCAGTGGTTCAGCGTCCAGGCGGCGTGCAGCCTGCCGGGCGCCTTGGCGCGCGTGCAGCACCTGATGACGCACCCGGCCTTTACCCTGAAAAACCCGAACAAGGTGCGCGCCCTGATCGGCGCGTTCAGCGGGCAGAATCCGGTCAATTTCCATCAGGCCGACGGCAGCGGCTACCGCTTCCTGGCCGATCAGGTGATTACCCTGAATGCCCTCAACCCGCAGATCGCCTCGCGCTTGCTCGGGCCGTTAACCCGTTGGGGCAAATACGACGACGCGCGTCAGGCCTTGATGAAGGCCGAGCTGCAACGGATTCTCGCGTCTGGCGAGCTATCCAGCGACGTGTTCGAGGTGGTCAGCAAAAGCCTCGCGTAGTACCTATGGTGCCTCCCTGAAACAGGGTGCCGGTCGCTGATCGGCACTGTGTTTTTTGCCCGATGGCAATCGGCAGGGCAGTAGTGGTATTTGCAACTCTCCTTCATGACCCGTGGGGGTCACCGCGGCAGCAGAGTGAAGATGGCGTGCATGCGCGCCGTCCTGCGCTCTGGAGCAAACCGTGATCCGTAGGGCGTCACTCGCCGCAGGCAGTGCGCCAAGCGTCGAGCAGCATCGACTTCAGTCAGCCAGTTGCGCATGACGGTTACTTCAAGCCGGCGGCCCTGCGTCGTCGCGGCACACTCGGATGTTCGTGTAGTGTTGGCGAAAGGCCGCTACAGTGAGGGCGGTCCTTACGCATCACTGCGCCGTATAAATGCTCAATCACGCGGGCCGGCCTTAACAAAACATAACGTCACGCCGATTGTCAGGCCTTTCGAAAGCTCGCTAGCATAGGGGGTCTGCTAAAAAGCAGGACCACCGATAACAACAAGGGGGAAGGTATATGAGTGAGCCCGTCATGCGGCGCACCCGGGCCGGTCTGTTCAACGTACCGGCGTTGCGTTTCTACTCGCCGCTGGCTAAAGCGCTCTCGCTCTGCAGTGTGCTGTCCATTGTGATTTTCGCTGCCGCGCCATTGCAGGCACAAACTGCCACCGATTCCGCCGTCCGTTACTCGATCGAATCGCCCAAAGCAGTGGAGAAACTGCTGTTGGACGTCACGCGCGCTGGCTCGCGCCTGGTGGCTGTGGGTGATCGTGGTCATATCCTCTACTCCGACGACAACGGCGCCAGCTGGAGCCAGGCCAAGGTGCCGACCCGGCAGATGCTCACCGCGGTGTTCTTTGTCGATGACCAGCACGGTTGGGCGGTTGGTCATGACGCACAGATTCTCTCCAGCAACGATGGCGGCGTTACCTGGGTCAAACAGTTCGAGGACCTGGAGCGCGAAGCACCGCTGCTTGACGTCTGGTTCAAGGATCGCAACAGCGGTTATGCCGTGGGCGCATACGGTGCTCTGCTGGAAACCACCGATGGTGGGGCGAACTGGGCGGATGTCAGCGACCGTCTTGATAACGAAGACGGTTATCACCTGAACGCCATCGTCGCGGTCAAGGATTCCGGGTTGTTTGTCGTCGGCGAACTGGGCGGCATGTTCCGTTCGCCCGACTGGGGGCAAACCTGGGAAACCCTCGAGGGGCCCTATGAGGGCTCACTGTTTGGCGCTCTTGGCACCGGCGAAACCGGCAGTCTGCTGGTCTATGGCCTGCGTGGCCACCTGTTCCGCTCCGCTGATTTCGGTAATAGCTGGCAGCGGATCGAGCTGAATACCCCGCATAACGGTCCGCTGGAGTTTGGCCTGGCCGATGGCAATCGACTTGCCGACGGCTCGATCATGGTGGTTGGGCATGGCGGCACCGTGCTGAAAAGCAGCGATGACGGGCGCACCTTCAGTCTGCTCAATCGCGTCGACCGGCTCTCGCTAGCGGGCGTCACTGCACTGGATAACGGCAACCTGATTCTGGTGGGGCAGGGCGGCGTCCACGTCGCTTCGCCGACTGGCGCCGATCTGGGCCAACAATAATAAGCCGGGAGAGTTTGCATGAGTAAGCATCAACAACAACCTGCGTCTGTCCTCGAGCGGTTGATCTTCAATAATCGCCCGGCCGTCATTGTGCTGTGCCTGCTGATCAGTGTTTTTCTGTTCTATCAAGCTGCCCAGGTGCGCCCACAAACCAGCTTCGAGAAGATGATCCCGCTGGGTCATCCTTATATCCAGAAGATGCTCGAGCATCGCAACGACCTGGCGAACCTGGGCAACACCGTGCGTATCTCGGTGGAAGCGGTCGATGGCGACATCTTCACCAAGGAGTACATGGAGACGCTGCGCCAGATCAACGACGAAGTGTTCTACATTCCTGGTGTCGATCGTTCCGGCTTGAAATCGCTGTGGAGTCCGAGCGTACGCTGGACCGAGGTGACCGAAGAGGGCTTCGCCGGCGGCGAAGTGATTCCGCAGACCTACGACGGCTCGAGTGACAGCCTGGAAGATTTGCGTAGCAATATTCTCAAGTCCGGGCAGATCGGCCGGCTGGTGGCGAACAACTTCAAGTCGAGCATCGTCGACGTGCCGCTGCTGGAGTCCTATCCGGACCCTGAGGACCAGAGCAAGCTGATCCCGCTGGATTACCAGAAATTCTCCCACGAGCTGGAAGAGAAAATTCGCGAGAAGTACCAGGCACAGAACCCTAACGTGAAGGTGCATGTCATCGGCTTCGCCAAGAAAGTTGGCGATCTGATCGATGGTCTGGTCGGTGTGGCCTTGTTCTTTGCCGTGGCCATTGGCATCACCTTCGCCCTGCTGTTGTGGTTCACCCATTGCTTCAAGAGCACCATGGCGGTGGTCGTCACCACCCTGATCGCGGTGATCTGGCAGTTGGGCTTGCTGCATACCCTGGGTTTCGGTCTGGATCCTTATTCGATGCTGGTGCCGTTTCTGGTATTCGCCATCGGTATTTCCCATGGGGTGCAAAAGATCAACGGCATCGCCATGGCCTCGGGGGAGGCGACGAGCCCGTTGGCTGCCGCGCGCATGGCGTTCCGCCAACTGTTCATTCCCGGCTTGGTCGCCTTGCTGTCGGATGCGGTCGGCTTCATCACCTTGCTGCTGATCGATATCGGCGTGATCCGTGAGCTGGCCATCGGCGCGTCCATGGGTGTGGCGGTGATCATCCTGACCAACCTGATCTTGCTGCCGGTGATGATTTCCTACATCGGCATCAGCAAGAAGGCGGTCAGGATCAGCCGTGAAGAGGCGTCTCAGGATCATCCGATCTGGCGTCTGATTTCCAACTTCGCCCACCCGATGGTGGCGCCGGTGTCCGTGCTGATTGCCGTGGTGGCTCTGGCCGGCGGCATCTGGTATGGCCAGAATCTGAAGATCGGCGACCTCGATCAGGGCGCACCCGAGCTGCATCCGGACTCGCGCTACAACCTGGATAACGACTTCGTCATCCGCAACTACTCGACCAGCTCCGACGTGCTGGTGGTGATGGTCAAGACCGGATCGGAAGGATGTTCGACCTACCAGACCCTGTCGGCCATGGACCAGCTGATGTGGACCATGGAGAACACCGAGGGCGTGCAGTCGGCCATCTCCATGGTCACGGTGTCGCGTCAGGTGATCAAGGGCATGAACGAGGGCAACCTGAAATGGGAAACCCTGTCGCGTAATCAGGACGTGCTGAACAACTCGATTGCGCGGGCCGACGGTCTGTACAACGCCGATTGCTCGGTAGCGCCGGTGCTGGTGTTCCTCAACGACCATAAGGCCGAAACCCTGGAACGTGCGGTCGCGGTGGTCGAAGAATTCGCCAAGGAAACCAACAAGGAAGGCCTGGAGTTCATCCTAGCGGCCGGTAACGCCGGTATCGAAGCGGCCACCAACGAGGTGATCGCCGCGTCGGAGACCACCATGCTGGTGGCGGTCTATGCCGCCGTGAGCATCATGTGCCTGCTGACCTTCCGCTCGATTGCCGCCACCCTGTGCGTGATGCTACCGCTGGTGTTGACCTCTATCCTGGGCAACGCGCTGATGGCCTACATGGGCATCGGGGTCAAGGTGGCGACCCTGCCGGTGATCGCACTGGGCGTCGGCATCGGTGTCGACTACGGCATCTACATCTACAGCCGTATGGAAACCTACCTGCGCCTGGGGCTGTCGTTGCAGGATGCCTACTACGAGACCCTCAAATCGACTGGTAAGGCCGTGCTGTTCACCGGTGTCTGCCTGGCGATCGGTGTGGCGACCTGGATCTTCTCGGCGATCAAGTTCCAGGCCGACATGGGCCTGATGCTGACCTTCATGTTCCTCTGGAACATGATCGGCGCGATCTGGCTGCTGCCGGCACTGGCGCGCTTCCTGATCAACCCGGAGAAGCTGCGTAACAAGGCCTGACAGACAGGCGCAGCACTAAGAAACCGCGGCCCTTGGGTCGCGGTTTTTTTTAGGCGATGTACCCGTTAACTGTTGATAGCTCTGTTTTTGGGCAGGCCCAACACTTGACGGGTCCAGGGCTTTTTAGGTTCTTCGCGTTGTAAGCGGCAAATTCACCCCACTGCCAGGGATCGAGGCAAGGCGCACTGGCGAAATCCCCAGGCGGTGCAGGTTAGCGCTCAGAGGTTGTGAAAATATCGAGCGCCGTGGCGAGACCGTCTCCAGGCGTTCGCAACGTCAGTAGCGGGCGTCTGGAGGCGGTCAGGGATGGTTGTCAGTCGACAAACAGATCAGGGATCAGCGTGCCGCCAGCGGGATCGAAACGGTACTGCTCGAACTCGCTTTGGCCCTGTTCGCGCAGGATGTCCTCGTCGATCAACAGGCGTCCACTGATGCTGCGCCCGCTACTGGTCAGGATGGCGTGGGCGGCATCGGCCATGATCGCCGGGGTGCGTGCACGTTTGAACGCCTCGCGACTGCCCAGCTCGAACTCGATGGCGGCGGTGGCGATCATGGTCTTGGGCCACAGTGAATTGACGCTGATGGCGTATTTCCTGAATTCCTCGCTCATGCCCAGGGTAAGCATGCTCATGCCGTATTTGGTCACGGTGTAAGGACCGTGCTGGGCGAACCACTTGCTGTGCATATTCAGCGGCGGCGACAGGTTGAGGATATGCCCGCTGGCGCTCTGCTTAAGGAAGGGCAGTGCGGCCTGGCTGCAGACCATCACCGCGCGGGTGTTGATCTGGAACATCAGGTCGAAGCGCTTGGGTTCGAGTTGTTCCACCCCCACCAGCTTGATCGCGCCGGCGTTGTTGACCAGCCCATCGATGCCGCCGAAGTGCTCGGCGGCCCGGGCCATGGCGGCCTTTACCGCCACCTCGTCGCGCACATCCAGCTGCAGGGCCAGGGCCTTGCCGCCGGCGGCTTCGACCTCGGCGGCCACCGAATGGATGGTGCCTGGCAGCTTGGCATGGGGCTCGGCGCTTTTCGCCGCGATGACGATGTTGGCACCGTCGCAGGCCGCGCGCAGGGCGATTTCGCGGCCGATGCCACGGCTGGCGCCAGTGATGAACAGGGTTTTACCTTGCAGTGACATGGTGAGGCTCCTCGTGCATTGCATAGGGGGTGCGGGGCCGCCTAGGCCGTGCGCACCGTGGGCGATCAGTGGTGCGCATGGCGCACCCTACGGGATCATGGCGCGACGGCTTCGATTTCTACCAATAGCTGACGGTTCTTCACCTGATCGCCGCGGCTTACGCCAACCCGCCGGACCACGCCGTCGATGCTGGCCTTGAGCGGCTGTTCCATCTTCATCGCCTCCAGCACCAGCAGCAGTTGGCCCTTGCTGACCTGGCTGCCTTGCTCGACCAGTACTTCGACTATGGCGCCATCCATCGGCGCCTTGATGTTGCCGGAGCCGGTACCTGCGGCGCTGCTGACTGGCAGGTGGGTAATGTCAGTGAACTCCAGATTACCGTTATGGCCATACAGCCAGAGCTTGCCGCCCAGCAAATGATAGGCCAGACGCTGGCGAATGCCGTCCAGTTGCAGGGTGGCCCAGCGGCCGTCGCAGGACAGCAGCCTGAGGCTGACCGACTGCTCGCCGACCTTGGCCAGCAGGCTGGGTTGTGCGCCGTCCGCCAGCACCTCCAGCTCGACGCTATGCTGCTGCTCGCCTTGTTCCAGAACAAAACGCCAAGGCGCGCTGCCGGCATTGCGCCAGCCGGCCAGGCCGCTCTGGTGGGCGCGGGCATTGGCCGATTGCTGGTAGAGCAGGGCGGCGGCCACCGCCAGTTCGCAGGCGGCCGGCGGCTGTGGGCTCAGGCTCGGATCGTTGGCAAAATGCTCGGCGATAAAGGCCGTGGTGGCCTTGCCGGAGGCGAACTCGGGATGCCCCAGCAGGTTGGCGAGAAAGCGTTGGTTGCCATTGATTCCCAGCAGCACGCAATCCTCCACCGCGCGCAGCAGCTTGCGCCGGGCTTCCTCGCGGGTCGCGCCATAGGCGATGACCTTGGCCAGCATGGGGTCGTAGAACGGGCTGATGGCCTGGCCTTCGAGCAGGCCGTGGTCGATACGGATGCCGTCGAGCAGTGCCGGCTCCCAGCGCAGCACGCGGCCGGTCTGCGGCAGGAAATTGCGACTCGCATCCTCGGCGTACAGGCGCACTTCCATGGCGTGGCCAGTCAGGCGGATTTCCTCCTGCTTGAGCGGCAGCGGTTGGCCGGAGGCTGTGCGAATCTGCCAGGCCACCAGGTCCTGGCCGGTGATCAGCTCGGTCACTGGGTGCTCGACCTGCAGACGGGTGTTCATTTCCAGAAAGAAGAACTCGCCGCTGCGGTCCAGCAAAAACTCCACGGTGCCGGCGCCGACGTAGTTCACCGAGGCAGCCGCCTTGACCGCCGCTGCGCCCATGGCCTGGCGCAGCTCTGGCGTCATTAGCGGGCAGGGCGCTTCCTCGACCACTTTCTGGTGGCGGCGTTGTACCGAGCAGTCGCGTTCGCCCAGATAAACGATATTGCCGTGCTGGTCGCCGAACACCTGGATTTCCACATGGCGCGGCTGGATCATCGCCCGCTCCAGGATCAACTCGCCCGAGCCGAAGGCGTTCTGCGCTTCCGAGCGGGCGGTGCGGATCTGCGCCAACAGTTCGCCGGCCTCTGCTACCTGCCGCATGCCACGGCCGCCGCCGCCGGCGCTGGCCTTGATCATCAGCGGGAAGCCGATGTGCTGGGCCTCGCGGGCCAGGGTGTCGTCGTCCTGCGCCGCGCCCTCGTAGCCGGGGATGCAAGGGACGCCGGCTTCGAGCATGGCGATCTTCGACAGGCGCTTGCTGCCCATCAGGTGGATGGCTTCCACGGTCGGGCCGATAAACACGATGCCGACGGCCTCGCAGGCGCGGGCGAAGTCGGCATTCTCCGAGAGAAAGCCGTAGCCGGGATGGATGGCATCGGCCCCGGTTTTCTGCGCCGCGGCGATGATGGCATCGATCAGCAGATAGGACTGATTGACCTGGGCCGGGCCTATGCACACGGCCTCATCGGCCTGCTGCACATGGCGCGCCTCGGCATCGGCCTCGGAGTAGACCGCCACGGTGCGATAGCCCAGGGCTTGGGCGGTGCATATCACCCGGCAGGCGATTTCGCCGCGGTTGGCGATCAGGATTTTGTTGAAGGCGGGCATTCGGTGCTCCTGCTTTGCGTAGCTCTGGCGGCTGCCTGATGGGTCTGGTTCGTAAGCGTGGCCAACGGGCGACTTGTGGGAGGGGCTTTAGCCGCGACATAGCAATGCCCGTCGCGGCTAAAGCCCCTCCCACCGGTTTATTCTGCGGCCCACCTGGGCGCGCGTTTCTGCATAAAGGCCAGGGTACCTTCGACACCTTCGGCCCCTGTCACCGCTGCGGCGAACTGTTCGGCGGCGTTATCGAGCAAGGGGCCGAGTGCTTGGCCTTCCGTGGCCAACAGCAATGCCTTGGTCGCCGCATTGGCCTGGGGCGCGCACTGGCGTACCTGGCCGAGTACCTGCTGCAAGCGCACTTCGAGGGCCGCATCGTCCGGCTCGCTGAAATGCACCAGCCCCAAGCGCTCGGCCTCGCTGCCATCGAAGCGGGCGGCGGTGAGGGCCAGGCGGCGGGTCTGGGTCAGGCCGATACGCCCCACCACGAAGGGCGCGATCTGCGCCGGCAGAATTCCCAGCGTGGTTTCCGGCAGACCGAACCTGGCGTCCTGCCGGGCGATGGCGATATCGGAGACGCAGGCCAGGCCGAAACCGCCGCCGAGCACCGCGCCTTGCAGCACGGCGATCAGCACCTGGGGCGTGCGCTGCGCTTCTTCCAGCAGGCTGCCGAAGGCGCGGTTAAGTGCGCGGTAGGCGTCGGCGCCGGTGGCCCTGGCACCGGCCATATCCTTGATGTCGCCGCCGGCGCAGAAGTGCCCGCCGGCGCCGCGCAGCACGATGGCACGCACGCTCAGGTCGCCCTGCACGGCCGCCAGCACCGCGCGCAGTTCGCCGACCATGGCCAGGCTCATGGCATTGCGGCTGTCCGGGCGATTCAGGGTGACGTTCAGCACGCCGGCGTCGAGGCTTAGCTGCAGGGTTTCTGTGTTCGGTAGATCGGCCATGGCAGGCTCCTTGATGTATTCGCAAGGGGATGGCGGCCGTAGGGTGGATCGCGCTTCATCGATCCACCGAGCGGTGCCATGGTGGATGTAAAAAGCGACATCCACCCTACGGTGTTTCCGCTCTCAACCCTTCTTCTTGCCCGGCAGAATGCCCATCAGCTTGCAGATGATGCCGAGCATGATTTCGTCGGCGCCGCCGCCGATCGACACCAGGCGCACGTCACGGTAGGCGCGGGACACCGGGTTGTCCCACATGTAGCCCATGCCGCCCCAGTACTGCAGGCAGCTGTCGGTGACTTCGCGGCCCAGGCGCCCGGCCTTGAGCTTGGCCATGGACGCCAGGTTGGTCACATCCTTGCCGCGCACGTACTGTTCGGTGGCCTGGTAGACCAGGGCGCGCAGGCACTCGACTTCGGTCTGCAGCTCGGCCATGCGGAAGTGGATGACCTGGTTGTCGATCAGCGCGTTGCCGAAGGTCTTGCGCTCCTTGCAGTAGGCGATGGTGGCCTCGATGCAGTGCTCCAGGCCCTTGATCATATTGGCCGCGCCGAACAGGCGCTCTTCCTGGAACTGCAGCATCTGCATCATGAAACCGGCGCCTTCGTGGCCGATGCGGTAGCGCTGCGGCACACGCACCTCGTCGAAGAACACCTGGGCGGTTTCCGAGCTGCGCATACCGAGCTTGTCCAGGTGCGGGCTGACGCTGATGCCCGGGGTGTTCATCGGCACCATGATCAGCGACTTGTTGACGTGGGGCTTGTCATCCGAGGTGTTGGCCAGCAGGCAGATAAAATCCGCCGATGGCGAGTTGGTGATCCACATCTTGCTGCCGTTGATCACATAGTCGTCGCCGTCTTTCTTGGCGGTGGTCTTCAAACCCGCTACATCGGAGCCGGCGCCGACTTCGGAGACGCCGATACAGCCGACCATCTCGCCAGTGATGGCGGGGCGGAGAAACTGCTCGCGCAGCTCATCGGAACCGAAACGGGCCAGGGCCGGGGTGCACATGTCGGTCTGCACGCCAATCGACATCGGGATGCCGCCGCAATGAATGGTGCCGAACTCTTCGGCGGCGACTATCGAATAGCTGTAATCGAGGCCCATGCCGCCGAATTTCTCCGGCTTGGAGATGCCCAGCAGACCCAGGTCGCCGGCTTTCTTGAAGATCTCGTGGATCGGGAAACGGCCGTCCTTCTCCCATTGCTCGACGTGCGGGTTGATTTCCCGGTCGACAAAATTGTGGACCGTGCGGCGCAGTTCTTCGTGTTCCTGGGTGAAGATCATTGTTGCTCTCCTTGTAGGGTGCGCCGTGCGCACCAGATCAGTGATGTGGTGCGCATGGCGCACCCTACGTTCAGAATCGCGCTACCCCGAAACTATTGGGTTTTAGCGGCCGTACGGCGGCTTCGGCGCAGATATCCAGCAGGTAGCCGAGCAGCTTGCGCGTATCGCGCGGGTCGATCAGGCCGTCGTCCCACAGGCTGGCGGTGCCGTAGAGCGCGGTGGACTGACTGTCGAGTTTCTGCGCGGTGACGGTTTCCAGCATGTCGAGCATCTTCGGGTCGGCCTCTTTGCCTTCCTTCAGGTGTTTTTCCTCGGTGACGATGCGCAGCACCTTGCCGGCCTGGGCACCGCCCATCACGGCGGTCTTGCTGTTGGGCCAGGCGAAGATAAAGCGCGGGTCGAGGCCGCGGCCGCACATGGCGTAGTTGCCAGCGCCGTAGGAGCCGCCGACCACAATGGTCAGTTTCGGCACAGTGGCGTTGGCCACCGCCTGGATCATCTTCGAACCGTGCTTGATCACGCCTGCCTGCTCGGCTTCCGTGCCGACCATAAAGCCGGTGGTGTTGTGGAAGAACAGGAGCGGCGTGTTGCTCTGCTCGCACAGCTGGATAAATTGCGCCGCCTTGGCCGCGCCCTGCGGGGTGATCGGGCCGTTGTTGCCGATAAAGCCGCAGGGCTGGCCTTCGATCTGCAAGTGGCCGCAGACGGTCTGGTTGTCGAACTCGTTCTTGAAGTCGAGGAACAGCGAGCCGTCGGCGATGCGGGCGATGATTTCGCGCACGTCATAGGGCTTCTTGGCATCGGCCGGCACCAGGCCGAGCAGTTCGTCGATCGGGTACAGCGGTTCGCGCCAGGTCCTCTGCGATCGTGCCGGCAGCTGCGCATTCCACGGCAGCATGGCGAGAATCTCGCGGGCGATGCGCACGCCATCGGCGTCGTTCTCCGCCAGGTATTCGGCGGTGCCGGCGATCTGGGCGTGCATCTCGGCGCCGCCGAGTTGCTCATCGGTGGCGATCTCGCCGGTGGCGGCTTTCAGCAGCGGCGGGCCGGCGAGGAACAGCTTGGCCTTGCCGCGCACCACCACCACGTAGTCCGACAGGCCCGGCTGGTAAGCCCCGCCGGCAGTGGAAGAGCCGTGCACCACGGTGATCTGCGGCAGACCCATGGCCGACATGCGCGCCTGGTTGGCGAAGCCGCGCGCGCCTTCGACGAAGATATCCGCGGCGTAGTTGAGGTTGGCGCCGCCGCTTTCGGTCAGGGCCACCAGCGGCAGTTTGTTCTCGACGGCGATCTGCTGCAGGCGCAGGGTTTTCTTCAGCCCGCTCGGGGAAATGGTGCCGCCCTTGATTGCGCTGTTGCTGGCGCTGACCAGGCAGCGCACCCCGGCGACATAGCCGATGCCGGAAATAATGCCGCCGCCGGCCTGGCTGCCGTCCTTGTCGTCGTGCAGCTTGTAGCCGGCCAGGGAGCAGAGTTCGAGAAAGGGCGCGCCGGGATCGAGCAGCAGGTTCAGGCGTTCGCGCGGCAGCAACTGGCCGCGTTTCTCGAACTTGGCCTTGGCCGCCTGCGCCTTGTTCAGGCAGTTCTGTTCGATCTCGCGAAAGCTCGCCACCGCGGCGAGCATGGCGGCGCGGTTGCTGGCGAAGTCCTCGCCGTGCACGTCGATATCCGACTGAATTACCGGCATCGCATCACTCTCCCTGCTCTTTCAGAACATCGGGCAGGTAGGCCCGATGGAAGCCGTTGTAGGCCCGGCTCTGTCCCGCTTTGGCCTTGAACAGCGGGAAGGCGCGGCTGCCCTGGCTGGCGGCGCCGTCGATGCGCACCGTGGTGCCGCTGATAAAGGCAGCGCCCGGCGACAGCAGAAAGACAATGGCCGCGGAAACTTCCGACTCGCTGCCGATGCGTTTCAGTGGTACGTGCTCGCGCAGGGTCGGGATCACCGCCTTGAACGCGCCTTCGTAGGTGTCCATACCGCTGGAGGCGATCCAGCCCGGCGCCACGGCATTCACTCGCACCCCGGCATAGCCCCACTCGACGGCGGCGGTTTTAGTGACGTTCTCCATACCGGCGCGCGCCGCGCCGGAGTGGCCCATGCCGGGCATGCCGCCCCACATGTCGGCGAGCATATTGACGATACTGCCGCCATGCTGGCTCATGCTCTGGTTGAACACCTCGCGGGCCACCAGAAAGCCGCCGACCAGGTTGGTGCGCACCACGGTCTCGAAGCCTTTCTGGTTAATCGAGGCGAGCGGTGAGGGGTATTGGCCGCCGGCGTTGTTGACCAGGTGGTGAATCTGCCCGTGTTCGTCGACTACCGCCTTGACCATGGCCTTGACCGACTCCTCGTCGCGGATATCGCAGACCTGCAGGCTGGCGCTGCCGCCGTCCTCGCGGATTTCCTCGCAGGTGGCCTGGAGCTTTTCCAGCTTGCGCCCGACCAGCACCACATGGCCGCCCAGGGCGGCCAACTCGTGGGCGGTGCAACGGCCGATGCCGCTGCCGCCGCCGGTAATCACGATGGTCTGGCCGCTAAACAGGTCGGGTTTGAAGATCGAGTTGTATGTCATTGTTCTTATCGTCCTAGTCGTAGGGTGGAAAACCGCGAAGCGTTTTCCACCAAAAGCTGGTGGATGGGTGAAGCGTCATCCACCCTACAAGGTCTTCGCCAGAGCCCTGGGCACCGGCACCGGGAATTCCAGCAGCTGTTGGGCAAAGGCCTTGCCTTGCGGGTCGATGCGCAGGCTGGCGACGCCACCGCCGCCCAGGGCATTTTCCAGCAGAAAATTCAGGCTGTGGCTGCCCGGCAGATACCAGCGGGTTACCTTGCCGTTCTGCGGGTCGAGGGTGTGCTGCATCCATTCGGCCACGCTAGCCTCGGTCAGCGCAGCGGCGATCCAGGCCAAGTACTCGGGCTTTCTGGCCATGACGCCGATATTGCTGTGGTTGCCCTTGTCGCCGGAGCGGGCCACCGCCAGCTTGATCAGCGGCACGCGGGTCTCGGGCTGGCCGGTTGGGAGCGGGGCGGCGATATCGGCGGCGACCTGGGTCGCATCGAAAGCATCGAGCCGCGGCAGGGCCACCGGGCGACGTGCGCCATCGATTTCCACTTCCAGGGCGCAGGTGCTCTTGGCGGTGAGGAAGCTGAACAGGCGGATCACCGGGTAGACGCTCGGGCGGCCGCCGATTATCCCGGTCAGGCCCGGCGCCATGCCGGTGGCAGCCTGGGCGATCTCGCGGGAGAACAGGATCAAGGCGTCCTTCTTGGCATGGCGCACGGCGATCTTGATCACGATCTCGCGGCTGTCCGTGCGCCGGCCATGGCGGCCGTAGGTGGCCTCGGCGCCGAGCAGTTCGATGCTGACTTCCTTATAGGGGCCCCAGCCGCGTTCGGCGAACAGTTCAGCGGTCTTGTTGATAATCGCCTGGCTGACCCGCTCGGCCTTTCTCACTGCATCGATGCCCGCCATCAGGCAACTGGCGGTGCAGCGGAAACCATCCGGGTAGGTGGCGCTGACCTTGTACTGGTCGGTGGGTGGCAGGCCCCTGGCACCGTGCAGTTCGACGCGGTTGTCGCCGACCTGGGTAAGCGTGACCCGGGTGAAGTCGCAGACCACATCGGGCAGAAGATAGGCGTGTGGGTCGCCGATCTCGTAGAGCATCTGCTCGCCCACGCTAAAGGGGGTGAGCAGGCCGCCGGAGCCCTCAGGTTTGCTCACCACGAAGCTGCCGTCGGCGGCGACTTCCACCACCGGGAAGCCGATGTGCTCGTAGTCCGGCACGCTGTCCCAGTCGGTGAAGTTGCCACCGGTGCACTGCGCGCCGCATTCGATGATATGCCCGGCCAGCGCGGCCTGGGCCAGCTGGTCATAGTCCTGCCAGCGCCAGCCGAACTCATGCACCAGGGCGGCGCTGACCACCGCGCTGTCGACCACGCGGCCGGTGATGACGATGTCCGCGCCCAGTTCCAGCGCCTCGACTATGCCCGGTGCGCCTAGGTAGGCGTTGACCGAGACGCAGAAGGGCGGCAGCGGTGCGCCGTTGAACATCTCCACGCTACCGGCCCTGGCCAGTTCGCCGAGCTGGGGCTGCAGGTTGTCGCCATGCAGCACGGCAATCTTCAGGTTGACCCCGGCCTCCGAGCAGGCGGCGGTCAAGGCTGCAGCGCAGGCGCTGGGATTGACTCCGCCGGCGTTGCTGATGACACGGATCTTCTTCGCCGCGATGTCCTGCAACAGCGGCGCGAGGGTCTCCACGAAATCGCTGGCGTAGCCGGCATCCGGCTTCTTCATCCGCGCGCCGGCCATGATCGACATGGTCACTTCGGCCAGGTAGTCGAACACCAGATAATCCAGCTCGGTGCCGCGCACCAACTGGGCCGCTGCGGTGGAGGTATCACCCCAGAAGGCTGAGGCGCAGCCGATGCGTACGGTTTTGCTCATGGGAAAGGTCCGCAAGACGGAAATGGGATGAATCGAAGGCTACCAAGCAAGCGCTTGGTTGAAAAGCCCCGAAGTCGATCTTTCTCAAGCAAAGTACGCCCAAGCGCTTGCTTGGGTAGCTCGCGCAGCATAAATTTCACCAATAACGACAAGCACTTGGGCAAATAATCCGGGAGATGGCCGGTAATCGCGTTTTTGTCCAAGGCCTATAGAGAGCCGGAGAGTATTTAGCGTGGATGATCAACAAGCTCAGGCGGTGATGCGCGATCTGGTGGCCAGTGGGCAGATCACCGACCCGGACAGCGCGCGCGGCAAGCTGCTGCAAACCGCGGCGCACCTGTTTCGCAGCAAGGGCTACGAGCGCACCACGGTGCGCGACCTGGCCAGCGCCGTGGGTATTCAGTCCGGCAGCATCTTTCATCACTTCAAGAGCAAGGACGAGATCCTGCGTTCGGTGATGGAGGAAACCATCCGCTACAACACCGCCCTGATGCAGGCTTCATTAGCCGAGGCGAGCAACTTGCGTGAGCGAGTGCTGGCGCTGATCCGCTGCGAATTGCAGTCGATCATGGGCGGCACCGGCGAGGCCATGGCGGTGCTGGTCTACGAATGGCGTTCGCTTTCTGAACCCAGCCAGCAATTTATCCTGGCGTTGCGTGACACTTACGAGCAGTTGTGGCTGGATGTCCTGAGCGAGGCCAGGGCAGAGGGATATTTCAAGGCCGATCCCTTTATCCTCCGCCGCTTCCTCACTGGCGCCTTGAGTTGGACCACGACCTGGTTCCGACCCGAAGGGCCGATGAGCCTGGATCAGCTGGCTGAAGAGGCACTTTCGCTGGTGCTCAAAGAGGTTTGAGCGTTCAATACCCGCTAATGGCCTTTTGGTAGCACTTTCGCGGTTAGGGAATTTCCGCCCAGCTAACACAAGGAGCCGCTTGCGGCCTGGTGTCGCTTTCGAGGTGGGTGATTTGCGCGTGCTATTCAGGGGACTGCTGATTGCGCTGGGTCTGTCGACCGCCTTGCCGGTGCTGGCAGGCGAGCAGGTGCGGGTCGGCGCCTACCATTTCCCTCCCTATGTGGTTAAACCGGAAAGCGCCGCGCCCGGGGGCGTGCTGCCGGAGTTGCTGGCGGCCCTGAATGCTTTGCAGAGCGACTATCAGTTCACTCTGGTGCCGACCTCGGTGACCCGTCGTTACCGTGACCTGGAAAGTGGCCGTTTCGATCTGATCCTGTTCGAGTCGCCGGGGTGGGGGTGGCAGGACACGGCGCATGTCGCTTTGGATCTGCATATCGAAGATGCCGAAGTCTATGTCGCGCTCGCCAAGCCGGGGCGTGACCAGGGCTATTTCGATCAGCTCAAGGGCAAACGGCTGGCGCTATACAACGGCTATCACTACGGTTTCGCCGGCTTCAATGCGGATCAGCAATTCCTTCGCGAGAATTTTTCCGCGGTGCTGACCTACTCGCATGACAGCAACCTGTTGATGCTCATCCGTCAGCGGGCGGATATCGCCGTGATTACCCGTTCTTATCTGCAGAGCTACCAGCGTCGTCATCCCGAGCGCAGCAAGGCTTTGCTGGTATCGCAGCGGGTCGATCAGTTTTACCAGCACCATGCATTGTTCCGTACCCAGTCACCACTGACGCCAGAGACGTTCGCCACGCTGCTGCTGGCGCTGAACCGCCATGGGCAACTGGATGCCTTGCTCCATCGCTACCAGTTGGTGGTGCCGGAGCGTCTGACGGATGACTGATACCACCCTGTTCGGTCAGCTTTTCCTGGGGTAGGCTGTTTTCCACGCGCCAATAGGGATATCGGGGGGTATATGTCGCGGTTGCTGCACAGGGTGGTCAGGGGTTGTGCATTAGGCGTGGCGCTGTTGGCTGCCGGGCCGCTTGCAGCCCAGCAAGTGGTGCATGTCGGCGGCGCTTTTTTTCCGCCATATGTGCTCAAGGCGGAGCAGTCGCAGCATGCCGGCTTGCTGCCGCAATTGCTCGATGCGCTTAACCGGGCGCAGAGCGATTTCCGCTTCATTGTGCGACCTACTTCGATTCCCCGGCGTTATCGGGATTTCGAGGATGGGCGGATTGATATGTCGATGTTCGAAAACCCGGCCTGGGGCTGGCAGGGTATTGCCCACAGCGTCGTCGACATGGGCCTGGAAGATGCCGAAGTGTTCGTCGCGCGGGTCGAGTCGGGGCGCGGACAGGGTTATTTCAAGCGGCTCCGAGGCAAGCGTCTGGCGCTGTTCAATGGTTACCATTATGGTTTCGCCGACTTCAACGCCGATCCGCATTTCCTCGCGAAAAACTTCAATGCGGTCCTGAGCTATTCCCACGACAGCAACCTGCTCATGGTGCTGCATGGGCGAGCGGATATCGCCCTGGCCACGCGTTCCTATGTCAGCGATTTTCTCCAGCGTCATCGGCAATACGCCGGGCAGTTGCTGATTTCCCAGCGGGTCGACCAGCGCTACCTGCATCAGGCGCTGCTGCGCCCCGCAGCCCCGATCAGTGCGGCGCAACTTGGCCGGTTATTCGAGCAGCTACGTCGCAATGGCCAATTGGCCGCGATCTTCGCGCCTTCGCAGATCGCGGTCAGGCCAGGCGTAGCGGATAGCTCAGTAACAGCAGGTGTGACAGATTGACCGCGCCGTGCAGGGCAACGGCCACGCGCAGTCGACCACTGTAGTGGAACGCCAGGCCGTAACCCAGGCCTGCGATAGTCGCGACCACGGCAAATAACGGACTGAAGGGTACATGCACGGCGCCGAACAGCACGGCAGTCAGCAGCATGCCCGGCCAGATACCCAGCCAGCCGACCAGGTGAGTCTGCAGCAGGCCGCGAAACACTAGCTCTTCGGCCAAGACCGCCACACCCAGGTTGACCGCCAGCCACAGCCACAACTGCTCCGGCCATTTTGGCTGCCAGGCGACCAGATCCAGGGCCAAGGCCAGCAGTGGTATGCCGGCCAGGGTCAGCAGCACCACCGCCCAGGCTTGTTGCGCTCGTGGTGCGCGCCCCCGGGCCTGGCCTAGCCACCAGGCCAGCAAGGTTAAGCCGACCAGTAATTTGTCCCAGGACAGGTGCACGGTGTAGGGCGCGGCATCGCTGCTGATCTGCCGTGGCATCGACAATGGCCAGGGCGCGAAACCCGGTACCAGGTGAGCGGCGAGGGCGATGCTGGCGAGCAGGCTGAGGCACCACCACAGGCGCTCGGGCAGTGCTTTGTCGGCAGTCAGCAGCAGGGCGATGAACAGCAGGCCGACGGCCAGCCCTATGGGTTGGATAAAACCCAGGCCAAAGCCCAGCCCCAGGCCCAGGATCGGCAGCAACAGACGAAGGTGTAATGGCACGGCGGCTCCTTGTCGGGGCCGCAGTTTAGCGCTGGAGCGCGGTGCAGGGTTACTCGAAATAGCGCCCGAGCAGGTGCGGATCGTCGAAGTGGGCGCGGCCGATAAAGGCCGTGGCATGCTTGCCCCACTGGCGCATGGCGCCAGGCGAGGCGACGCCGGATGGCCACAGCAGCCAGCGTTCCAGGCGCTCGCTGCCGGGCACCAGACCGTCGTTGGCGTACAGGCTGCGCCGGCCTTGTGGGTGAGGCAGCTCGCGTAACTGGTCGAGCGTCTGGCGTTGGTAGTGCACGGGCGGGTAGGGCGTGCGGCGGGCATCGACCCAGTGCAGGCGATGTTCGCCGGCGCTCAACCACAGGGTCGCCGCCGTATCGCCGTTGAAGCTCAGGCGTTGGGTCCGGCGCGCTTCTTCATCGACGTTCTGGCGCACTTGCAGGGGCGAGTCCGCTGGCAGGTAGAAACTGTGCCAGCAGCCACAGGGGTGGATGCTGTCGTAGAGCAGAGCCTTGCCCTGTTGGTCGAGGGTGACGCGCCAGAGCAAACCGTCCAGCTCGCCACCGTACAGATCCAGGGCATGGGGCTTGGGGCGCTGGCTGAACCAGAGCTGGTAGATCAGTTGCAGGTGCCAGCGGCCGTTCAATTGACTCCAGCTGCTGTGCTGGTAAAGACGCGCATGCAGCGGATTGAAATCCCGGCTGCCGTCATGCCGGTAAAACGGGCTGCCGATACGGTCACTGCGGCTGGCTTGGGCGATTTTCAGCGAGGGGGCGTGGCGGGCGAACAGTGCGTCGAGTTGCTGTGCATCCGCCTGCGGCAGGCCGAGGTCATCCTCCGCCAACCTCAGCGGCAGCGGCAACGCTTCCTGCGCAATCGGCTGGTAGCTCAACCAGTGCGCGCCGTCCGTGGGCGCCGTGGCCTGGGCGTCGGCCTGCTGCCAGGCGGCAATGCCTCGGCGCAAGATCGGCTTGAACAGCGGGTAGAGGCCCAGGCTGCGCGCCCAGTCGCGATAATCGTCGGGTACCTGTGCAGCCTCGACTGCACGGGTAAACGCCTTGGGGTCGGCGCTCAGGCGTTCGACCTGGCGGGCGCGGCAGGCGCCCAGGGCCTCTTGCCGGGCCGGGCTGTGCCAGTCGCGGCGCTGGGTGGCGGGCAATTGGGCGATTTCGATCCGGCTGGCTTCGGCGTCGCGGGCGGCCAGGTAGCGCAGCCACTGGCGGCGTTGCTGCGGGCTGTCTGCGCTGGCGCCAAGGGCGGCGAGGACTCTATCGCTGCGCAGACCGATGAAACCGGGTAATCGATGGTACTGCGCATCCCGATGGGCCTGGGTGGCCTCCGGCAATTGGCTGAACAGCACCGCGCAGTTGTCAGCCGGTGCGGCCGGCTCATGTGCGCAACCCACCACTAGCCCCGCCAGCAGGCTAGCGCTGATCAGCGTCCTTGGCGTCCTGGGCTTCCATCTCGACTTTACGTTCACGGATTTTCTGCAGTTGCTCTTCGGTTAGCGGCAAGGGTTTGGCGGTTCGCAGCAGCACCATCAAGCCGGCCACGATAGAGCCGAGAACAAGCACTATCAGTAGCCAGATATACCAAGGCATGGTCGGCTCCTCGGGGCGTGAAGTGGAGCCTTCACCTTAGCGCGCCTGGCCGGGCTTGTCAGGTTGGTAATTGCGCCACGGCCTGCAGGTTGCTGTCGTCTTTGAGCGTAACCCCGGAGAGTTGCAGGCGCAGCGCTGCGCGCGTCAGGTAGTCGAGCTTGTGTGCGGCCAGGGCGTAGGGCAAACCTTCGGGGCGCACATTGGAGATGCAGTTGCGCTGGCTGTCCATGCTGCCGACCTGCGGCTGGTAGGTGAGGTACAGGCCCAGGCTGTCCGGTGAGGTCAGCCCCGGCCGTTCACCGATCAGCACTATTACCAGGCGCGCACGCAGGGCCACGGCGATGCCGTCGCCGATTGCCACCCGGCCTTGTTCGGCGAGTACCACCGGGGTATTGGCCCAGTCAGTGTCGAAGCGTTGGCGAAACGCCAGCAGCAGTGGCAAGGCATGGCGTTGCACGGCGATGGACGACAGGCCGTCGGCGATGACGATGACCAGCTCGGGTGCGGCCAGTTCGTGCAGCAGGTGGGCGCGGCAGTCGTCGTGCAGGTGGCGGCCATAGTCGGGCCGGAGCAGGTAGGTCTGCCGGTCTTCGGCGTTGCTGTGCACCTGCAGGGTGCGAAAGCCTTCGCCCTTGAGCTGATGCTTGAGCTCACTGAAATCCAGCGGCCGGTGCACCGCATCGCGGGCCTGGGCGTGGGCCAGGCCGAACTTCAGCACCTCGCGGGTCGGCAGGCTGCAGCCGACGCGGCCGAGGGCGATGCGCGCCGAGGTGTGGGCGCGCAACTCGTCCCAGGGGTTGTGCTGGGCCAGCTCTATCTTGGCCTGGGCCAGGCGGGTCTGTTCTTCACTCATGCTTGGTGCTCCTCAGGCTGCGCCGGAGACATGCGGCAGTTGTTGCAGCAGGTGATGGCCGCGGCCGATTTCGCGCAGCTTGCCGCAGGGCTCGGTGATGGCCATGCGCGTCAGCCAGGCGTCGAATTCCGGCGCGCGCTTGAGGCCGAGCACGCTGCGCAGGTAGAGGGCATCGTGGAACGAGGTGCTCTGGTAGTTGAGCATGATGTCGTCGGCGCCGGGGATGCCCATGATGAAGTTGATCCCGGCCGCGCCGAGCAGGGTGAGCAGGCTGTCCATGTCGTCCTGGTCGGCTTCGGCGTGGTTGGTGTAGCAGACGTCGCAACCCATCGGCAGGCCGAGCAGCTTGGCGCAGAAGTGATCCTCCAGGCCGGCGCGGATGATCTGCTTGCCGTCGTAGAGGTATTCCGGACCGATGAAACCGACCACGGTATTCACCAGCAGCGGTTTGAACTCGCGGGCCACGGCGTAGGCACGGGCCTCGCAGGTCTGCTGGTCGAGCCCAAAGTGACCACCGGCCGACAGCGCGCTGCCCTGGCCAGTCTCGAAGTACATGCAGTTGTCGCCGACCGTGCCGCGCTTGAGTGACAGCGCGGCCTCATGGGCTTCGCGGAGAATGCTCAGGGACACGCCAAAACTGCTGTTGGTCTTCTCGCTGCCGGCAATCGACTGGAACACCAGGTCGATCGGCGCGCCGGCTTCGATCGCCTGGATCTGCGTGGTGACGTGGGTCAGCACGCAGCTCTGCATGGGAATCTCGAAGTGCTGGCGGACCTCGTCCATCATCTGCCACAGGCGCATCAGGGTCGGCAGCGAGTCGCTGGCCGGGTTGATGCCGACGGTGGCATCGCCGGCGCCATACAGCAGGCCGTCGAGCAGGCTGGCGGCGATGCCGCGCACGTCGTCGGTGGGGTGGTTGGGTTGCAGGCGCACGGAAAGATGGCCCGGCAATCCCAGGGTGTTGCGAAAGGCGCTGACCACCCGGCACTTGCGCGCCACCAGGATCAGGTCCTGGTTGCGCATCAGCTTGCTCACTGCGGCCGCCATCTCCGGGGTGATACCGGCGGCGACGGCGGCGAGGATGCTGCTGTCGGTCGTGTCCAGCAGCAACCAGTCACGCAGGTCGCCGACCGTCAGGTGGCTGATCAGGGCGAAGGCCTGTTTGTCATGACGGTCGACGATCAGCCGGGTGACTTCGTCGCTTTCGTAGGGGATCAGCGCTTCATTGAGAAAGGTCTGCAAGGGCACGTCGGCCAGGGCCAGCTTGGCCGCCATTCGTTCCTCGTAGGTGGCCGCCGCCAACCCGGCCAGGTAGTCGCCGGAGCGCGCCGGGCTGGCCTTGGCCAATAGGGTCTTGAGGTCGGCGAAGCGATAGAGCATGGCGCCGACAGTGGTCTGATAGGGCATACGGGCTGCACTCCAACTCGCAAACGGCTGAGGGCGCTCAGCGGCAACCCCTTGCTATTGCAGTGCCCATGCCAACATCTGATGTTTGACCTGGCAGGCGCTCCACGCAAGGCATTGGCAAGCTTGAACGACCGACGTTGCGCCATGCTCTGATTCATTTTGGTGCGTCGGTTGGCCGGCTCACGCATGAGGGCACGGGCCTAGGCCAAGATGACAAGGCGATGACTGACGACGAAGCATTCGCTCGAGGCGTGAGAAGTGTCACAAGACGGCAACTTGGCGCTGATTGAATGGCGACTTTCAATCTACCGGGAGCTTCTGCCAATGACCACAACCAGCGCTCTGGCACGCCTGCTCAAACCGGTCATGCCGCTGGCGCCGGGGATGAGCATCGCGGATGTCGCGGATCGCTTGTTGACCCCGGAGCACAAGGCCTTCCTCTCGCTGCCGATCGTCGATGCGGCGGGCTATCCGCTGGGCTTGGTCAGTCGCAGCGCCTTGCAGGATATCTTCATGCAGCGCTTCGGCCGCGACCTGCGCGGCCGTCACCCGGTGCAGGAGGTAATGAACCCGGCGCCGCTGGTGGTCAGCCTGGACACCAGTCTGGAGGAGGCGGCCAAGCAGATCACCGGGCAGTTGCAATACCCGATCACCGAAGACTTCATTCTGGTCGATGCACAGGGCCAATACCGCGGCCTGGGCACCGTGCTCGATCTGCTCAAGGCCATGGAGGCGCGCATCGCACAGCGCAATGCAGTGCTGCGCAGGGCGCTGGTCGACCTCAAGGAATCACAGGCGCAACTGGTGCAGTCGGAGAAGATGGCCTCGCTCGGGCAGATGGTCGCCGGCGTCGCCCACGAGTTGAACACGCCGCTGGGCTACGTGAAGAACAATGTGCAGCTGCTGCGTGAGCTGAGCGCACCGCTGTTCGAACTGGCCGAAGCCCAGGCGGCCCTGGCCGATTGCCTGGCTGACCCGCACTGTGCCGAAGTGCGCCTGGCCGTGGCCCTGGACAACGCCGCCAAGGCCCGCGAGCAGGCCACGCCGGAGTTGCTGGTCGAGGATCTCAACCAGCTGTTCGACGACACCCTCTATGGGCTGCAACAGATCGCCGAGCTGGTGGTCGGCCTCAAGGACTTCGCCCGCCTGGATCGCGCCATGAGCGAGGAGGTCGACCTCAACGACTGTATTCGCAGCGCCTTGGTGATCGCCCGCAACAGCATCAAGGACAAGGCCGAGGCTATTCTGCAGCTCGGCGAACTGCCGCGCATTCCCTGCGCACCGTCGCAGATCAATCAGGTGCTGCTCAACCTGTTCACCAACGCCGCCCAGGCCATCGAGGGCTTCGGCCAGATTCGGGTGAAGACCTGGGCCGAGGAAACGGCGGTGTTCATCTCGGTACAGGACAGCGGCCGCGGCATGCCTGCGGGGGTGCTGGCGCGGATTTTCGACCCCTTCTTCACCACCAAACCGGTCGGCCAGGGCACCGGCCTGGGCCTGTCGATCAGCTTCAAGATCATCCAGGATCATGGCGGCCTGATACGCGTGGCCTCCGAGCCGGGGCGCGGTACGCGCTTCCTGATCCGCCTGCCGCGCCCCCAGGCGGCCGCACTGCAACGGAGCGCCTGAAATGACTGCAGCACCGATTCGCATCCTGTTTGTCGACGACGAAGAGCGCATCCTGCGCAGCCTGGCTTTGCAGTTTCGCCGCCAATATGAGGTGCTCACCGAGAGCGATCCGCACCGCGCCCTGCAGCGCCTGAAAAGCGAGGCGGTGCATATCCTGGTCAGCGACCAGCGCATGCCGCAGATGAGCGGCGCCGAGCTGCTCGCCCAGGCCCGCGAGATCGCCCCGCAGACCCTGCGCATCCTCCTTACCGGCTATTCCGATCTGGATGCGGCGGTGGCGGCGCTGAACGGCGGCGGCATCTTCCGTTACCTGACCAAGCCCTGGGATCAGCAGGAAATGGCCTTCACCCTGCGCCAGGCGGCGCAGATCGCCGCGCGCCAGGTGCAGGCGCCGGTGGTGCCGAGCGCCAGCCTGCTGGCCGCGCAGCTCAATGTGTTGCTGCTCGATGAGGATCCGCAAACGCTGGCCGTGGTCGGCGATTTTTGCGTGGCTGGCGGCCACCGGTTGTTGCGCGTGAACAACCTGGGTGAGGCGCTGGGCGTGCTCAACGAGCTGCCGGTGGATCTGTTGGTCAGCGACCTGAAACTGGCCGGCGAGGAGGTCGCGCCCTTGCTGAAAAGCCTGGCTCAGGCCCATCCGCGCTTGCTGACCCTGGTGGTGACGCCGTTCTGTGACACCCAGGCGCTGCTCAAGCTGATCAACGAGGCGCAGATATTCCGCTACCTGCCCAAGCCGATCCGCCGTGGCCTGTTCGAGAAAGGCCTGCAGGCCGCTGCCGAACAGGCGCAGCTGTGGCGCGCGCAGCCGACACAGGTAGTCAGCCGTTTGCCGGAGATGCCGCGCGAGGAGCGTGAACGGGAAAAGGTCGGCAGTTTGCTGGGGATGTTGGGTCGCCTGCGCGAGCGCCTGACGGCGTAGACCTGCCTCGGCGCGCCACGCGACCCCGCCGCCTTCGACGGGGTGCGTAGGAAACCCTGTAGGAGCCAGCTTGCTGTGGTTCGGCACTCCGACGATGCTTTTGACCTGCAAAGATCGCCAGCAAGCTGGCTCCTACAGAGGGCTTTTCGTTCTAGCGTCTTACCTGTTTGAGCGTCTCGGCGATCAGGAAGGCCAGTTCCAGCGACTGGTCGGCGTTCATCCGCGGATCGCAGTGGGTGTGGTAGCGATCCGACAGGCCGTCCTCGGTGATCGGTCGGGCGCCGCCGATGCATTCGGTAACGTTCTGCCCGGTCATTTCGATGTGGATACCGCCGGCGTAGCTGCCCTCGGCCTGGTGCACGGCGAAGAACTGCTTCACTTCGGCGAGGATCTGCGCGAAGTCGCGGGTCTTGTAGCCGCTGGAGGCCTTGATGGTGTTGCCGTGCATCGGGTCGGAGCTCCACAGCACCTGCCTGCCTTCGCCCTGCACCTTGCGCACCAGGCGCGGCATATGGGCTTCGACCTTGTCCGCACCCATGCGCACGATCAGGTTGAGGCGGCCGGGGTCGTTGTCCGGGTTGAGAATGTCGATCAGGCGGATCAGCTCGTCCGGATCCATGCTCGGACCGACCTTGACTCCGATCGGGTTGCCGACGCCGCGCAGGAACTCGACGTGGGCGCCATCCAGTTGGCGGGTACGGTCGCCGATCCAGAGCATGTGCGCCGAGCAGGCGTAGTCGCCGCCGGTGAGGCTGTCCCTGCGCACGAAGGCTTCTTCGTAGTTGAGCAGCAGCGCCTCGTGGGCGGTGAAGAAGCTGGTCTCGCGCAGTTGCGGCGAGCTGTCCATGCCGCAGGCACGCATGAACGCCAGGGTCTCGTCGATGCGGTCGGCCAGGTGGCTGTACTTCTCGGCCAGCGCCGAGTTGGCGATGAAGTCGAGGTTCCACTGGTGCACCTGGTGCAGGTCGGCGAAGCCGCCCTGGGCGAAGGCGCGCAGCAGGTTGAGGCTGGCGGTGGATTGATGGTAGGCCTGCAGCAGGCGCTCCGGATCCGGTACCCGGCTCTTGGCGTCGAAACCGATGCCGTTGACGATATCGCCGCGGTAGGCCGGCAGAGTGACCTCGCCGATGGTCTCGTCGTTGGCCGAGCGCGGTTTGGCGAACTGCCCGGCCATGCGCCCGACTTTCACCACCGGACAGCCGGCGGCGAAGGTCATGACGATGGCCATCTGCAGCAGCACCTTGAAGGTGTCGCGGATCTTCGCCGCGCTGAACTCGGCGAAGCTCTCGGCGCAGTCGCCACCCTGCAGCAGGAAGGCACGGCCCTGGGTCACCTCGCTGAACTGTCGGCGCAGCTCACGGGCTTCGCCGGCGAACACCAGTGGCGGGTAGCCGGCCAGGGTGCGCTCGACGTTGGCCAGGTGGGCGGCGTCGGGGTAGTGCGGCTGTTGCTGGATCGGCTTGCTTCTCCAGCTTTCGGGACTCCAGGCTTGCGACATGATGATTCTCGGCTTCAGGCAATTTATTAGGCAGACAGGCATGGTAACCGATCGGCCTGTGCCTTCAAGCCGATCGCCGTGATAGAGCCACTGCATGACGAGACTGAATAGTGCCCGGACATGCCCTGGTTTGTGCCTGGTAGAGGAACCGGCCAGGCACGCCGCAGTGAATTATCGCGTGACCCGGCGCGGGTGCTTCATTGACAATTGCCCTCTTTACCCTGGTGCGACTGGTCGGGGCTGTCAGGCTGGAGAGCGATGAATGCCAGGTTTACCCCCGGTGGAAGAGATGAAAGACCAGGTTCTGCTCGCTGAAGTGCAGGATGCGTTCGGCGTGATCCGTGTGGTCGAGATCGGCGAGTACCGCTTTCTCGAATTCGGCGACTCGATCGAGCAGAGCTGTGTGTTCACTGCCGACCCGAGTTGGCTGGAGTACGACTACACACGCGCCATGCTGCTCGGTGCGTTGTGCCATGCCGCGCCGGAGAGCGCGCTGTTTCTCGGGCTCGGTGCCGGCAACCTGACCCAGGCGTGCCTCAAGTTCCTGCCGCTGGACGATGTCGAAACCATCGAGCTGCGTCCTGAGGTGCCGCGTCTGGCCATGCAGTACCTCGGTCTGGAGGATGACCCGCGTCTGACCATCCGTATCGGCGACGCCCTCGACCTGCTGGAAACCGCGGAAAGCGCCGATCTGATCTTCGTCGACCTCTACACCGACCATGGTCCCGGCGTCGGCCACCTGGCCTGGCGCTTCCTGGAGAACTGCCAGAAGCAGTTGAATCCGGGCGGCTGGCTGATCATCAACCAGTGGGCCGGCAATGACGGCAAGCCGCTCGGCGCGCCGCTGCTGCGCGGCCTCTACCATCGGCATTATTGGGAATGTCCGGTCAAGGAAGGCAATGTCATCCTGCTGGTGCCGGCCGATCTCGAGCAGCAGCTCGACCTCGGCGATCTGCAAGCCCGGGCTGCGGCCCTGGCGCCGCAGCTGGGCTACTCCCTGCAGCCATTGATCGAGGCGCTGCGCCCGGCCAGTTGACGGTGCTCAGCGGCCCTTGAAGTCGCCGGGGCGGCGTTCGAGCATGGCGCGCAGGCCTTCCTGGGCATCTTCGCTGGCCAGCAGGCGGGCCAGGGTCGGATACAGATTGGCCGTCGCCGCGGCTTCGCCTTCGCGCACGGCCTGGCGTGCCGAGGCCAGGGTGGCCTGCACGCCGAGCGGCGCCTGGGCGGCGATCCGTTCGGCCAGCTTGAGCGCGTGGGGGAGCAGCTCTTCGCTGGCCAGCACTTCCTGCACCAGGCCCAGGCGGTAGGCTTCATGGGCATCGAACTCATCACCAGTGAGCAGCCAGCGCATGGCATTGCCCCAGCCGGCGCTCTGGTGCAGGCGCAGGGTGGCGCCGCCGAACGGAAAAATACCGCGCTGCACTTCCATCTGGGCGAAGCGGGTATTGCTGGCGCACAGGTTGATGTCCGCAGCGAGCATCAGTTCGATGCCGACGGTGTAGCAATAGCCCTGGGCCGCGACTATCACCGGCTTGCTCACCCGTGGGCCGCCAAACACGCCCAAGGGGTCGCAGCCACCGGCAGGAACCTGCCAGCCCGCGGCAAAGCTGGCGGTCACGCTGGCCAGATCCAGCCCGGCGGTGAAGTGCTCGCCATGGGCGAAGACCAGGGCCACGCGCGCCTCGCCGTCGCGCTCGAACTCGCCATAGGCCATGCACAGGTCATTGAGCATATCCAGGTCGACGGCATTGCGTTTGGCCGGTCGGTCCAGGCCGATCAGCATGATCCGCTCGCGCTTCTCACGGCTGACGCGACCGCTGGTGCTTTGAGTCATGGCAGAAATCCTTGCGCAGAAAATGTCATGCCACAGGGTATAGCAGGGCAATTGCAACGCGCACATGCCGGGTCGCATTTGCAACTGTCGGATGCGTTTTCCCTGACGTCCGGGCCGCGCTGGCAGGCATATGAATCGCTGAGTGGCCTTCGCTCAAGGTGCGACCTGGGTGACCGCTTGGCGGTGCAGGTCTTTTAATTGTGGGAAAACCATCACAACTGCCAGGTTTTCCGGTATAGTGCGCGCCGGTCAATTCATGGCCACGTTCAGGTTACACAACTCGCCCGGAGGTCACCTTCGGCAGTCAGTCTGCGTAGCGGACTATCCTTGACGATTCATTTACAACCACGTTTTCGCAAATCCCCGCCGACACGGCTGCCAGGGTGACTTTAGAGTCTTACACGGCATGCGCAGCTTTGGAGCATGGGTCTTTGCGGATGCACTAGAGGCAGACCCATGACCCAGGTAATCGGCGGCTTCGCCGCACTCGATCTTCATCCCAATATCCTTGCCGCAGTGATCGCGACTGGCTACGAAGAGCCTTCGGCGATTCAGCTGCAGGCAATTCCGGTGATTCTCGCCGGCCACGACATGATCGGCCAGGCGCAGACCGGCACCGGTAAAACCGCTGCCTTTGCCCTGCCAATCCTCAGCCGCATCGATCCGACCAAGCGTCAGCCGCAGGCGCTGATTCTCGCGCCGACCCGCGAGCTGGCCCTGCAGGTCGCTACTGCCTTCGAAACCTACGCCAAGCAAATGCCGGGGCTGAACGTCATCGCCGTTTACGGCGGTGCGCCCATGGGCCCGCAACTGAAAGCCATCCGCAATGGCGCGCAGGTTGTGGTTGCCACTCCGGGTCGCCTGGTCGATCACCTGCGTCGTGACGAGAAGGTGTTGTCGACCATCCAGCACCTGGTGCTCGATGAGGCGGACGAAATGCTCAAGCTGGGCTTCATGGATGACCTTGAAGTGATTTTCAAGGCCATGCCGGAAACCCGCCAGACCGTATTGTTCTCGGCCACCTTGCCGCATTCGATCCGCACCATTGCCGAAAAGCATCTGCGTGAGCCGAAACACGTCAGGATCGAAACCAAGACCCAGACCGTGACTGCCATCGAGCAGGCTCACCTGCTGGTCCACGCCGACCAGAAGCACGCCGCCGTATTGCGTCTGCTGGAAGTCGAAGAGTTCGATGCGCTGATCGCTTTCGTGCGGACCAAGCAAGCCACTCTGGATCTGGCCGCCGTGCTCGAAGCCCGTGGCTACAAGGCCGCTGCCCTGAACGGCGACATCGCCCAGAACCAGCGTGAGCGGGTGATCGAGTCGCTCAAGGATGGTCGCCTGGACATCGTTGTCGCCACCGACGTCGCTGCCCGTGGTCTGGACGTGCCGCGCATCACCCACGTGATGAACGTCGACATGCCGTACGACCCGGAATCCTATGTGCACCGTATCGGTCGTACCGGCCGTGCCGGTCGTACCGGTCGCGCACTGTTGCTGGTAACGCCGCGCGAGCGCCGCATGCTGCAGGTGATCGAGCGTGTCACCGGGCAGAAAGTCAGCGAAGTACGCCTGCCCGACGGCCAGCAAGTGCTGGACGCGCGGATCAAGAAGCTGACCTCGAGCCTGGCACCGCTGGTAGCCGACGCCGAAGCCAGCCATGGTGAACTGCTCGACCGTCTGACCGCGGAAATCGGTTGCAGCCCGCGTGCCCTGGCTGCCGCGCTGCTGCGCAAGGCCACCAACGGTCAGGCCCTGACCCTGGCTGAAGTCGAGCGCGAGCAACCGCTGGTGCCGACCAGTGCGCCGCGTGAACGCAGCGAGCGCAGCAGTGAGCGTTCGGATCGCGGTGACAGCCGTGAGCGTCGTGCGCCAGTGCCTTTGGCCGAAGGTCGTGCCCGTTGCCGGACTGCGCTGGGCGCGCGTGACGGTATCGCCGCGAAGAACCTGCTGGGCGCCATCCTCAACGAGGGCGGCCTGGTTCGCGAAGCCATCGGTCGCATCCAGGTGCGCGAGAGCTTCAGCCTGGTCGAGCTGCCGGAAGACGGTCTGGAGCGGTTGCTCAGCAAGCTGAAAGACACCCGCGTCGGTGGCAAGCCGCTGAAGCTGCGTCGTTATCGCGAAGATTGATCCGCGTTAAGCGCTAAAGATCCGCGTTAAGCGTTAAATAAGAAGCCCCGTATCGTTGAGATGCGGGGCTTTTTTGTATCCGTCCACCTGGCAGGCAAGGCCTACAGCGGCGCTATGATCTCTTGCTGCCAACTACGAGCATGAGACCGCCCGCCACTATGGCGGCAATCCCGGCCCACATGGGGACGTTGACCCGTTCTTTCTCTTTCACGGACAGCTCGAGCGGACCAAGTTTGACCGCGGTGGTGTCCTTGGTATAACTGAAGCCACCATAAATCAGCGCCAGGGTTCCGACTACCACGAGTGCTATGGCTGCAAGCCTGAATGAGTTCATATCGTTCATACCTTCTGCGTGACACCTGTGCCTCGTGGCCGACGGTTCCAAGGGCAGGGTCATGCAGATGATTGAAGCACAGATTGCTTGGGTTCCGTGATCGATAGCCTCGGTGTCGGCGGCAGCCGCTGGCGCGGTTTGCCGGCACCTTGGGTGTGTCAGGCAAAGCTGTAGATATCCATGCCCAGGGCGCCGAGGGTGAAACCGCTGTGCTCGACCTTGAACCGACCGCCAGCGCCGCGGGCGAAGAACAGCGGTAACAGATGTTCGTCGCTGGGGTGGTTGCGTACGGCCGCCGGGGCTCGTTGGCGATAGTCGTGCAACGCCGCCTCGTCGTCGGCGGCGAGCCTGCTCACCATCCAGTCACGAAAGTCCTGGGCCCAGGGTTCTATCACTTCGGGGCCGGCGTGCCAGTCGAGTTCGCCGAGGTTATGGGTGATGCTGCCGGAGCCGATCAGCAGTACGTCTTGCTGACGCAGGCCGGCCAGGGCGCGACCGATGCGGGTCTGTAATTCAGGGCCCTGGCTGCTGGGCAGCGAGAGCTGCGCTATCGGGATGTCGGCGGCCGGGTACATCAGTGACAGAGGCACCCAGGCGCCGTGGTCGAAGGGGCGTTCGGGGTCGAGTTGTGCGGGGAAGCCGGCGGCGCCCAGCAGTTGCACGATGTCTGCGGCGAACTGCGGATGGCCGGGCGCCGGGTATTGCACCTGATACAGTTCCGGGGGGAAGCCGCCAAAGTCATGCCAGGTTTCCGGTTGGGCAGCGCTGGTGACGCGCAGCGCAGTGCTTTCCCAGTGGGCGGACACCACCAGGATGGCCCGTGGCCTGGGCAGTGCCGCAGCCAGACGGGCCAAGGCCGGACCGCTGGCGCCGGGCTCCAGGGCGAGCATGGGCGAGCCGTGGGAGATAAAGAGTGAAGGCAGCATGGGCTAGGTTCCTGCAGTAGGATGTGGCTATCTTCGCGGCTGGTATTATCGAATTCCAGTATAAATTCTTGAGCTATTTGATCGAATTTCTTGGGGGTAAGAGTGGACGAGGCATTCTGGCAGGCGCGCTGGGCGCGCGATCAGATCGGTTTTCATCTGGATCAGGTCAACCCCTATCTGCAGCGCCACTGCTCGGCGCTTGCGTTGCAGCCGGGCGCGCGGGTGCTGGTGCCGCTGTGCGGCAAGAGTCTGGATCTGGCCTGGCTGGCGGGGCAGGGCTTTCGGGTAGTGGGCGTCGAGCTGGCGCAGAAGGCGGTCGAGGATTTCTTCGCGGAACATGGCTTGAACGCCGAGATCAGCCAGGAGGGGGTGTTCAAGGTCTATCGCGCCGGGGCGGTGGAGCTCTGGTGCGGCGATTTCTTCGCCCTGACGGCGGAACAGCTCGGCGATTGCCAGGGGGTCTACGATCGGGCGGCATTAATCGCCTTGCCGGCGGATCTGCGCGTTCGCTACGTGGCCCATCTGCAGGCCATTTTGCCGGCGGGATGCCGGGGCCTGCTGATTACCCTGGATTACCAGCAGAGCCAGATGGACGGCCCGCCCTTCGCGGTGACGGATGCCGAAGTGCATGAGTTGTTCGATGCGGGCTGGCAGGTCGAGACGCTGGAGCGGCTGGATGTGCTGCAGGGCAACTGGAAGTTCATCAAGCACAACCTGCAGGCGCTGGATGAGGTGGTATACCGGTTGGTCAAGCGCGGGTAATGTCGCGCACATGCCAGGCGGGCTGTCGCTGCGCTCCGAACGGATCGTCGCCCGGGACGGCCTGCGTTGGTGGGTGCGGCGCAGCAAAAAAAGGCGACCCGAGGGTCGCCTTTTTCATGGGGGTTAGCGCAATTGGCGCAGGGCTTCGATACGGTCTTCCAGCGGCGGGTGGGTCATCAGCAGGCCGGCCAGTCCGTGCTTCAGGCCGCCGTTGATGCCGAAGGCGGTGAGGCTGTCGGGCATGTTCACCGGCACGCCCTGTTCTGCGCGCAGGCGCTGCAGGGCGGCGATCATGGCGCCGGTGCCAGCCAGGCGCGCGCCGGCTGCGTCGGCCTTGAACTCGCGTTTGCGCGAGAACCACATGACGATGATGCTGGCCAGGATGCCCAGTACCAGCTCGGCGAAGATGGTCGCGACGAAGTAGCCGATGCCGTGGCTGCCTTCGTTTTTCAGAATGGCCTTGTCGACGAAGTTGCCGAAGATCCGCGCAAAGAACATCACGAAGGTGTTCACCACGCCCTGGATCAGCGCCAGGGTGACCATGTCGCCGTTGGCTACGTGGCCGATTTCGTGGGCCAGCACGGCTTTCACCTCATCCGGCGAGAAGCGTTCCAGCAAGCCCTGGCTGACGGCTACCAGGGCATCGTTCTTGTTCCAGCCAGTGGCGAAGGCGTTGGATTCGTAGGCGGGAAAGATCCCCACTTCCGGCATCTTGATCCCCGCCTCGCGGGACAGTTCTTCGACGGTTTGCAGCAGCCACTGTTCGTGGCGGGTACGCGGCTGGGTGATGATCTCGGTGCCGGTGCTCATCTTCGCCATCCACTTGGACAGCAGCAGTGAGATCAGTGAGCCGGCAAAACCGAATACCGCGCAGAAGATCAGCAGGCTGCTGTAGTTTTGGCCGGTATAGCGGTCTACCCCCAGTAGCTTGAGAGTGATACTGGCGATGATCAACACCGCCAAGTTGGTAGCCAGAAACAGCAAAATGCGCATCATGGTGTGAAACTACTCCTCACGGAAAAGGACAGGCTCGTAATGCTGGCTATATAAGGGCGCGCCCCCCGGCTCTTCAACCGGGGGACTATTTCAAACTGTGTCGCTGGTCCCGCTCAGGGCGCTCTCGAAGAGCAAGCGGGTGAGGCGGGCGAGGCGTTCACCATGCTGTTGGCTCAGCGCGTCGCGCAGTTGAAAGGCCAGGGTGGCGTGCACCCGGCGCACGCTGGGGGGCAGCGCTTCGCCTTCGCGCAAGGCATGGGGCACGCTGCGACTCAGGCGCAGAAAGCCTTTTTCGCTGAGCACCGCCTGATCGAGGGCGTCGTAGGCGATGGTCGAGTCGAAGCGCAGGTAGCCTTCCTCGGCCAGCCACAGCAGCGCGCCCAGGCAGCTTTCATGACGCTTGCTCGGCAGGCCGAATTCATCCGGTTCCTCGCGGCCGACCAGGTCTTCGACGTAGAGCGCCATCTTGCGCGGGAAGACCTGATAGAGGTGCAGCAGGCCGGCCGCCGCATCCTTGTAGAAATCGTCGATTTGTAGGTCCATCAGAATTTGGCAATCATCGAGGTGGGTAATAGTGGCAACAGGCGGCCGAGAATCGCCCAGGGCCAGCCCGGTACATAGGCGCAACTGTGGCGTTTGTCGATATGCCGGGCGATCAGCGTGGCGCCGCGCTCCACATCGATGAGAAAGGGCCGCTTGAGCAGGTCGCTGTTGAGGGGGGTATCGATAAAGCCGGGCAGCAGCAGGGTGGTGTCTATGCCCTTGCCCTGCAGTTCGGCGCGGGTGGCCTGCATATAGCTGATCAGGCCGGCCTTGCTCGCCGAATAGGCCGCGGCATGGGGCAGGCCGCGCTTGCCGGCGACCGAGGCGACGGCGACCAGATGACCCTGACCTTGCTGGCGAAACAGCGCGGCCGCGGCATCCAGGCAGGCGATGGCACCGATCAGGTTGGTTTCCAGGGTCAGCCTGGCGCGCTGGAAGTGGCCGCCACCGACTTTGCTGTTCAGGGCGATGCCAGCGTTGGCAATGATCCCGTCCAGGCCGCCCAGGGCGTTTGCCGCCAGGCCCACGGCATCCTGGCAGGCCGCGTAGTCGGTAACGTCCAGCGGCAGGACCACTGCCTTGCGCCCGAAGCGCGCCTGCAGTTCGGCCGCCAGCAGGTGCAGGCTGTCTTCGCGACGCGCCGCCAGAGCCAGGTCATAGCCTTTGCTCGCCAGCTCACGGGCGAGTGCGGCGCCGATGCCGGAACTGGCGCCGGTCAGCAGATAGCGTTTGCCCTGGGTCATGGCGATCTCCGGTTACTGGCGGTAGCCCTTGAGGAAGCTACCGATGCGGCCGATTGCCTGTTCCAGGTCATCGACCCGCGGCAGGGTGACCACGCGGAAGTGATCCGGCCAAGGCCAGTTGAAGGCCGTGCCCTGGACGATCAGCAGCTTCTCGGAGAGCAGCAGATCGAGGACGAATTTCTCGTCGTTGTGGATCGGGCAGACCTTGGGGTCGATCTTGGGGAAGGCATAGAGCGCGCCCATGGGCTTGACACAGCTGACCCCGGGAATGTCGTTGAGCAGCTCCCAGGTGCGGTTGCGCTGCTCCAGCAGGCGGCCTTGTGGCAATACCAGATCGTTGATGCTCTGGTAGCCGCCCAGTGCCGTCTGGATCGCGTGCTGGCTCGGTACGTTGGCGCACAGGCGCATGTTGGCGAGGATGTCGATGCCTTCGATATAGCTCTGCGCGCGATGTTTCGGCCCGGAGATGGCCACCCAGCCGGAGCGGAAGCCGGCCACCCGGTAGGACTTGGACAGGCCGTTGAAGGTCAGGCAGAGCACGTCCGGCGCCAGGGACGCGGTGCAGATGTGCTGGGCTTCGTCGTAGAGGATCTTGTCGTAGATCTCGTCGGAGAACAGCACCAGGTTGTGCTGGCGTGCCAGTTCGACGATGTCTTCCAGTACTTCCTTCGAATAGACCGCGCCGGTCGGGTTGTTCGGGTTGATCAGCACCAGCGCCTTGGTATTGGGGGTGATCTTGGCGCGCATGTCGGCGATGTCGGGGAACCAGCCGGCCTGTTCGTCGCACAGGTAATGCACCGGTTTGCCGCCGGACAGGGCCACGGCGGCGGTCCACAGCGGGTAATCGGGGGCCGGGATCAGCACCTCGTCGCCGTTGTTGAGCAGCGCCTGCATGGCCATCACGATCAGCTCGGAGACACCGTTGCCCAGGTAGATGTCCTCGATGCCGACGCCTTCCACCTGCTTCTGCTGGTAGTACTGCATGACGGCCTTGCGTGCACTGAACAGGCCCTTGGAGTCGCTGTAGCCCTGGGCGGTCGGCAGGTTGCGGATCACGTCCTGGAGGATTTCTTCCGGGGCTTCGAAACCGAACGACGCCGGGTTGCCGATGTTCAGCTTGAGGATGCGATGACCTTCCTCTTCCAGGCGCTTGGCGTGCTTGAGCACGGGGCCGCGAATGTCGTAGCAGACATTGGCGAGCTTGTTCGATTTGCTGAACTGCATGTAAGTGATCCCGAGTGGTGAAACGCCGTTGAATTACCGTGTAAAAGACTCGATCAGGCGAGCCTTGGCAGGTTGTAACGCGGGTGACAGACTGGGGTCGAATGATACGTTGCAGCCTGACCTTGGCAAAGGTACTGGTCGGGCTTTTTTCTGTGGAGGAGACCTGCCTGTGGACAAGCTCGAAAAACCCCTGGAAGCCTGGCGCGAAGAGCTGTCGGAGACGCAGTTCCATGTCTGCCGTCTGGGTGGCACGGAGCGAGCCTTTTCCGGTGAGTACCATGACAGCAAGACGCCAGGCATCTATCACTGCGCCTGCTGCGGTACGGCATTGTTCGATTCGGATGCCAAGTTCGACTCCGGCAGTGGCTGGCCCAGCTACTTTCAGCCGCTCAGCAAGGATGCGATTACCAGCCTGGATGATTTCAGCCACGGCATGCACCGCATCGAGGTGAAATGTGGCAAATGCGATGCCCACCTGGGCCACGTCTTTCCCGATGGGCCGGCGCCGACCGGTTTGCGTTACTGCATCAATTCGGCATCGCTGAAGCTGGTTCCTCGACCGCTGTAGAGCGAGTCGGGTAATGGGGGGCTGAACGGAACGCCGCCCGGCCCACCCCGCGGTCATATATCAGCGCGGCTTATATTGGGGAGGATAGATTGTGTGCAATTCAATTGCTCGCTATCTTGTCGCTCATTCCCCCGTCAAGCGAGAGCCAGCACCATGAGCAACGAACTGTTCGATATCCCCGTCACCACCATCAAGGGCGAGCAGAAAACCCTGGCCGACTTCGGCGGCAAGGCCGTGCTGGTGGTCAATACCGCCAGCAAGTGCGGTTTCACCCCGCAGTACAAGGGCCTGGAAAACCTCTGGCAGCAGTACAAGGACAAGGGGCTGGTGGTGCTGGGCTTTCCCTGCAACCAGTTCGGCAAGCAGGAGCCGGGCAATGAGGGGGCGATTTCCGAGTTCTGCGAACTGAACTTCGGTGTCAGCTTTCCCCTGTTCAAGAAGGTCGACGTCAACGGCAGCGATGCCCATCCGTTGTTCGTCAAGCTGAAGAAGCAAGCCCCGGGCCTGCTCGGCAGCCAGGGTGTGAAGTGGAACTTCACCAAGTTTCTGATCAGTGCCGACGGCAAGCAGATCAAGCGTTTCGCGCCGACCACCAAGCCGGAAGATCTGACTGCCGAGATCGAAGCCCTGCTCAAATGAAGCCAGGATCATTCGAGCGGGAAGACGCCCTGCAGCTGGACAACCAGCTGTGCTTCAAGCTGTACGCGGCTTCGCGCGCGGTGATTCGTGCCTACAAGCCGATGCTCGATCAATTGAACCTGACCTACCCGCAGTACCTGGCGATGCTGGTGCTCTGGGAATGGCAGCTTGCCCCGCCGGCACAGCCAACGGTCAAGGCCCTGGGCGAGCGCTTGCTGCTCGATTCGGGCACCCTGACCCCGCTGCTCAAGAGGTTGCAGCAACTTGGTTTGCTATTGCGCCAGCGCTCGGCGGTGGATGAGCGCGAGGTGCACCTGGCATTGACCGAGGCGGGCCGCGCCTTGCGTGAACGGGTGCTGCCATTGCGCCGGCAGTTGCTGTGCGAGCAGGGGGTCGAGGTGGATGAGCTGGCCGAGTTGCGCAGTCGCGTTGGTCAGTTGCTCGATCGCTTCATGGCGTTGCGCTAGGGTTTGCTGACGCCGGCAACCAGCGCTCGAGTAGGGCTTCCAGCTCTTCGCGGCGGAAGGGTTTGGCCAGGTAATCGCTCATGCCGGCGGCGCGACAACGCTCGCGTTCGTCGGGCAGGGCGTTGGCGGTCAGGGCGATGATCGGCAACTCGGGATGGTGCCCGCCCTGGCGAATTCTGCGGCTGGCCTCATAGCCATCCATGATCGGCATGTTGCAGTCCATCAGTATCAAGTCGATGTCGTGCTGAGCCAGTTGGCTCAGGGCTTCGGCGCCATGGTTGGCCAGCACGACTTCGCAGCCGAGCTTACTCAGCATGCCCTTCGCCACCAGCTGGTTGACCGGATTGTCCTCCACCAGCAGCACCCGTGCTCGGCGTCCGCTCTGTTGCTCGATGGGGCTTGGCGCAGGCGCGCTTTCCAGCTGCTGGGCGAGGCTGCGGCGCAATGCCTGGAGCAGGGTTTGCCGCGACAGCGGCCGGGCGATCTGCTCGAACGGCGCCAGGGCTTGCGCCTGCTCGCTGGGCAGGAAGCTGCCGTAGGCGGTGACCAGCAGGATCGGTATCTGGCACGTCGGGCGCATGCCCGGCAGGCATTCGGGGCGATCGCTGATCAACAGGTCGGCTGCAACACCGTGCAGGTTGGTGTCGGGATCCAGGCGTTGATACTCCAATCCCCATGCCGGCAGCAGCTTGCCAAGCAGTTCGCTGAGGCCTGAAGTGGCTGAGCTGAGGGCCACGACCCGCCCAGTCAATGCAGGCAAGGCGGGTGCAGACGTGTGGCTGGGCAGTGGCAGCTCCGCGCAGAACTGGCTGCCGAAGCCCTCTTTGGATTCCAGCTCGAGCCGCCCCTGCATGGCTTCGCACAGGCGGCGGGTGAGCGCCAGGCCCAAGCCGGTGCCGCCGAACTGACGGGTAATGCCGACTCCCGCCTGGGCAAAGGGTTGATAGATGCGCGCGCGTGCCTCTTCGGCGATGCCGATGCCGGTGTCTCGCACCAGGATCCGTATGCCTGTTGGGCTGCTGTCGACGAGGATGTCGACGCGGCCGGAGCGGGTGAATTTCAGGGCGTTGGATAGCAGGTTGCTGATGATCTGGCGCACCCGTGTCGGGTCGCCGAGCACTTGCGCAGGCAGTTGGGGGTCGATCAGGCAGGTCAATTCGACACCCGGCAAGGCGTTTTGCGACAGCAGGCTGGCGGTGTCCTCGACCATTGTGCCGAGGTCGAAGGGCATGCTTTCCAGTTCGAGCTGACCGGCTTCGAATTTCGACAGGTCGAGGATGTCATTGAGCAGTTCGACCAGTACCTTGCCGGAGTCATGGGCAATCGAGAGCTGCTGGCGTTGTTCGTTGCTCAGCGGGCCGTCGAGGGACAGTGCGAGCATGCCGAGCAGGCCGTTGAGCGGGGTACGGATCTCGTGACTCATGCTGGCGAGAAACGCCGAGCGGGCTTGAGCCATGTCCAGCGCGGTGCGCCTTGCCTGTTCCAGCTCCTGATTGGATTCGAGCAGGCGCGCGTTGGTGGCCTTCAATTCGGTGGTGCGGGCAGAGACGATGTTCTCCAGTTCGCCGAGGTACTGGGTGAGGCGGTTCTCCGCTTCGCGACGTTGCTCGATCTCCATGGCTATGCTGGACAGTTGTTGGTTGGTGACGTCGACCAGGATGCCGATTTCGTCGCGCTCATGACCGCGCGGGCAGGGCAGTCGGTTGCGGTTCGGGGCGTGCAGGTCGCGCCCGCTGAGCGCACGAATCACCTCGATCAGCGGCTTGGTCAGCATGAAATAGAACAGCACCAGCAGGATCAACGAGAGCAGCAGGCTGCGGGCGAAGCCGGTCAGCAAGGTAAGCATGGCGCGCCGCAGGAAGTGACTGCCGAACGCATAGGTGTCGACTTCCAGGCGCAGCAGGCCGAGGGCTTCCTCGGGCGCGTGACTGACGAACAACTGCGTTTCGAACTGACGCCGTTCGCCGAAGAGGAAATCGCTGAACAGCCGGTAGCGGTTTGTGCTGGGCGGGCGGCTGACCCTGGCCAGGGTCATGTTGCTGTTGTCTATGATCTCTGCACGAATCACCGCCGGTGAGCGCAACAGGCCCAGTACCAGTTCCTGGGCCAGTTCGGCGTCGATGTTGTAGGCGATGCGCGCGGCGGGATTGTGGCTGATCTCCATCAGTGCGCTAATCTCGCGGTTGATGGAGGCATCCTCGCTGGCATAATCGATGCCCACTTGAATCAAGCTGAGCGCAGTGCCGAGGATAAACGCCACCAGTACGGTCAAACTGGCCTGTTTGAACGACAGGCGTTGGGTGAGCGATATATCCATGGGTGGCAATAATCTCGGGTCCGTGCGCTTGCCAAGCATAGCCCATCCGTTCCTCCTTTCGGCAGGCGCAGTTGGCAGGCTGTAACATCAAGGCGTACACCAAGGAGCACGTCGTGGATTCCCGTTTAAATGCTTTTCTACAGCGCGCCGAGAGCGTGCTGGCGCGGCTCGAACCGCTGCTGCCGGCCCAGCGTGGCGACATCGACTGGCAGCACAGCCTGGCTGCGCGCTGGCATCGTGAGGGGCGCAGCGGTTACTTGCAGCCGTTGAGCATCGACCTCGACCTGAATCTGAGTGACCTGATCGGAGTGGATACTCAGCGTGAGCAGCTGGCGCGCAACACCCGACAATTCATTCAGGGCCTGCCGGCCAATCACGCTTTGCTCTGGGGCGCGCGCGGCACCGGAAAGTCATCGCTGGTGCGCGCGTTGTTGGCCGAACATGCCACCGCCGGGCTGCGCCTGATCGAGATCGAGCGCGATCATCTGGCGGATCTGCCGCGAGTGGTCGAGCAACTGAGTCGCTTGTCACAGCGCTTTGTGCTGTTTTGCGACGATCTGTCCTTCGAGGCCGGTGAGGGTGATTACCGGGTGCTGAAAAGCGTGCTGGATGGCTCGCTGGAGCGCTCGCCAGACAATGTGCTGCTCTATGCCACCTCCAATCGCCGCCATTTGTTGCCGGAGAAGCACAGCGACAACGAGACCTCACAGATGGTCGATGGCGAACTGCACCCCAGCGAGGCGGTGGAGGACAAAATCGCGCTGTCTGATCGTTTCGGCCTGTGGTTGTCTTTCTACCCATTCACCCAGGATCACTTCCTCGATGTAGTGCGGCATTGGATCGAGGTACAGGCGGCGCAGGCCGGCTTGAACTGGCAGTGGAGCGAGGCGCTGGAAAAAGCGGCGATTCGCTGGGCCCTGGGGCGCGGTAATCGCAATGGTCGCTGTGCCTATCAATTCGCCCGGCACTGGGTCGGGCTGCAACTCCTGGAAAGCCAATCATGATCGACCTTGCACAAGCTGACTCCGGGTCCGATGACTATTCACTACTGGCCGCGCAACTGCAGGCACTGTTGGCCGATGAGCGGGATTTCATTGCCAACGCCGCGCAGTTCTGCGCCTTGCTGTTCCAGGAGCTGAGCGAACTCAATTGGGCTGGCTTCTACCTGACGCGGGGCGATGAGCTGGTGCTGGGGCCATTCCAGGGGCGGGTGGCCTGCGTGCGAATACCCATGGGGCGTGGGGTGTGCGGGGTGGCGGCGGCGACCCGACAAACGCAGCGGGTGGAGGATGTGCACAGCTTTGCCGGGCATATCGCCTGCGACAGTGCCTCGCGCAGCGAGCTGGTGGTGCCGCTGCTGAAGGCCGGGCGGCTGATTGGCGTGCTGGATCTGGATAGTCCACAGTTGGCCCGCTTTACTGCAGCGGATCGGGTCGGGATCGAACGGCTGGTCGAGATTTTCTTGCAGCTTAGTGATTGTTGACCCCGCTGGGGGCCGCCTGATGAGTACCGCACCGATCAACCATGGTGCACAGCCTGCGGCGAGTGTCACCCTGCGGGTCAAGGTTTGCTCGAGGTGATTGGTCGGAGCGTAGGGCGTCTGGAGGTGGCCTCGCTAGGCGAGCGTTTTTTCACAACCTCTCAGTCGTAAATATTCTTCTTCTTCCAGTCTTCATCGCCTTCCAGGCTTTTCAGGCCCTCGGTCAGCTCGCTGGTATCGTCGGCGGCATGCTTGCCCATGTCCACCACCATGGCATTGGCGCGGGCGAGTTGGTTTTCGAATTTTTGCAGCGGCGCCTGGTAACGCGCGCCGTCGGCTTGCTTGCGCAGGAACTGCACGCCGCGCTCGAACGCCAGGCGCGCCTGGCCGGGCTGGTTCTGTTGCAGGGCCTGGTGGCCGAGGTTGCCGAACAGCTCGATATGCAGTTGCACCAGCATGTGGCGAATTTCATTGACCCAGTGCTTGGCTTCATTGGCAGGCAGGATGCCATCCTGGGTGCAGCGGGTGATTTGGCCGTGCAGGTTTTCCAGTTGAAAGCGTACTTCCTTGGCTTTGACTTCGCTGGTGATCTGCTGCAATGGATTCTGTACGGGTATCGCGTCGCCTTGGGCAATCAACTGGCGCAGCGCTTCCAGTTGCGCTTTGCTGTCGGCATTGCCTGGCTGCAATTGCACCAGGCGCTGGGTAAAGTGCATCTGCAGGCGGCTGAGCATGAGTTTCAGCTGGGGTGTCATCAGCTGTCCGGGCAAGGACTCGGATACAGTGGCGCAACGGCGGATACGGTCATTGAGCTCGGTCCTGAGGCGGGCCTTTTCCAGCTTGTTGTTCTCGACCATGTGATTGACGTAGGCAATGGCGATCAATAGGGCTATGCCGCCGACAATCAGCAGGGTAATTACCAGTGGGGACATCGGTACCGCCTCGCGAATGCTGGTTTTCGTCGGAGTGTAGTGCCTTAGCCACGGTGCTGATAGAGCGGCCTGGTAATCTGGCTTGAAGTCGTTGATTTTAAAAAAAAATTATAGAGAGGTTGACGACTCTGCGCAGGATCCATAGAATGCGCGCCACTTCCAGCGCAATGCTTTATTGCAGCGAGCGGGGAGCCGGAAAGTATATTTCAGGTTCCGGGTTGCGTCCCCTTCGTCTAGTGGCCTAGGACACCGCCCTTTCACGGCGGTAACAGGGGTTCGAGTCCCCTAGGGGACGCCATTATCGTTGTAGATTTCTGTTGTATATGCGGGAATAGCTCAGTTGGTAGAGCACGACCTTGCCAAGGTCGGGGTCGCGAGTTCGAGTCTCGTTTCCCGCTCCAGATTTTCCAGTCGTGCGTCCAGAGCGCTGTCTGGGTCAGCCGATAAACAGTCGGCTGAAGCAATAAGTTCAAGGTCCCCTTCGTCTAGTGGCCTAGGACACCGCCCTTTCACGGCGGTAACAGGGGTTCGAGTCCCCTAGGGGACGCCATTTTTGCTGTAGATACACTGCGGGAATAGCTCAGTTGGTAGAGCACGACCTTGCCAAGGTCGGGGTCGCGAGTTCGAGTCTCGTTTCCCGCTCCAAATAAACAAAAACGCCGCTCACTGAGCGGCGTTTTTGTAGCTGCATGATTTTACCGCTCAATAAAAAGCCCGCCGGTGATGCCGTGCGGGCTTTTTCGTTTAACTGCTGAGCTATTAGTGCCTGCTGCCTTGGGTGGGCATGGCCAGCAACTGCTTTTCCTGATTCCAGTCGAATGGATCGTCGTTTTCCAGGGCCTCGAAGCGACGTTCTTCCAGGGTCTGGTACATCTCGATTTCTTCGTCGGGCATGAAGTGCAGGCAGTCGCCACCGAAGAACCACAACAGGTCGCGCGGGACCAGATGAGCGATCTGCGGGTAGCGCTGGAAGATCTGGCTGATCAGATCCTGGCCGAGGTAGAGGCTGGCTTCCGGATCGTTTGGCAGATCGGCCAGCAGTTCGTCATAGCGCTCCAGGTACATGGCGTGGCTGTCATCGAGAATCTGCTCGGCTTCGCCCAAGGCAACCAGAATGGTGCGCAGATGGGCGAGCAGGGCGAGGTGATGATCGAGGTGGGCGTTGGCCATGAGAGAAATCCTGTAGGTAAAACGGGCGCGCAAGTATAAGGCTCTGCGTGCTCACTGTCCCTGGCCGTGTACAACAACTGCGCTAGCGCACCTTGCCGCGGCCGAGTTTCAGTTCTTCCTTGGCGAAGTCGTCGACGTCGATCACCACGCGCCGCGCTGTTTCGGCCTGTTGCAGGCTCTGTGCTTCTTCTGCAGTGAGGATGCCGGCACCGACTGCGAGGTCGATCAGGCTCTGGCCCGGTGCTTCCTGCACCAGACCTTGCTTGAGCGCCTTGTCCAGTTTCTTCTGCAGGGGTTGCGCGCTTTGCAGCAGATCCATCGCCTGCTGCAGGGCGGCCACCGGGTCGTTTTTCGCCTGTGGTCGGTAGCAACCGGCGAGCAACTCTTCCAGGGCCGGATCGCCGCTGTTGCGTCCGATGATCTCGGCGACCTGGGCATCCTGTGCATCGCTTGGGCCTTTGTGCCGGCGGCCGAAGGGGAAAACCAGTACGCGCAGGGCATAACCGAGCAGTTTGCTCGGGAAGTTGCCGAGCAGTTCATCGAGTGCCTGTTCGGCGTGGCCCAGGCTTTCTTCCATGGCCCAGCACAGCAGCGGGCGCGAATGCGCCGGGTAATCCAGGTCGTGGTAGCGCTTGAGCGCCGCCGAGGCCAGATACAGGTGGCTGAGCACATCGCCCAGGCGGGCGGACAGCCGCTCGCGGCGTTTCAGTTCGCCGCCCAGCAGCATCATGCTCAGGTCGGCAAGCAGGGCGAAGGCGGCAGCCAGGCGATTGAGGGCGCGGAAGTAGGGGCGGCTGAGGTTGTCGCCCGGTACCTCGCTGAATCCGCCCAGACCGAGGCTGAGGATCAGGCTGCTGGCCGCGTTGCTCACGGCAAAGCCGATGTGCTGCAGCAGCAGTTGATCGAATTCCAGCAGCGCTTGCTCCTTGTCTTCGCGACCGGCCAGGGCCATTTCCTTGAGTACGTAGGGGTGGCAGCGGATCGCGCCCTGGCCAAAGATCATCAGGTTGCGCGAGAGGATGTTGGCGCCTTCCACGGTGATGAAGATCGGTGCGCCTTGCCAGGAGCGCGCCAGGTAGTTGTTGGGGCCCATGATGATGCCCTTGCCGCCATGCACGTCCATGGCGTGGCTGATGCACTCGCGGCCACGCTCGGTCAGGTGGTACTTGAGAATCGCCGAAAGCACCGAGGGTTTTTCGCCCAGATCTACCGCGTTGGCAGTAAGGATGCGTGCGCTGTCCATCAGCCAGGCATTGCCGCCGATACGTGCGAGGGCCTCCTGGATACCTTCGAAGGCCGCCAGCGGCACATTGAATTGCTCGCGTATCTGGCTGTACTGGCCAGTGACCAGGCTGGTGAATTTGGCCGCGCCCGTGCCTACTGCCGGCAGGGAGATGGAGCGGCCGACCGAGAGGCAGTTCATCAGCATCATCCAGCCTTTGCCGAGCATGTCCTGGCCGCCGATCAGGTAGCCCAGCGGGATGAACACGTCTTTCCCCGCGTTCGGTCCGTTCATGAAGGCGGCGCCGAGTGGCAGGTGACGGCGGCCGATTTCCACGCCGGGCGTGTCGGTCGGCACCAGGGCCAGGCTGATGCCGAGGTCCTCCTGCTCGCCGAGCAAATGATCCGGGTCGTAGGCCTTGAATGCCAGGCCGAGCAGGGTCGCGACCGGGCCCAGGGTGATATAGCGCTTTTCCCAGGTCAGGCGCAGACCGAGCACTTCCTCGCCTTGCCACTGACCTCTGCAGATGATGCCGCTGTCCGGCATGGCGCCGGCGTCCGAACCGGCCAGCGGGCCGGTGAGGGCGAAGCAGGGGATGTCATCGCCGCGGGCCAGGCGCGGCAGGTAGTGCTGGCGCTGCTCGTCGGTGCCGTAATGCAGCAGCAACTCTGCCGGGCCGAGGGAGTTGGGCACCATCACGGTGGAGGCCAGGTCGCCGCTGCGGGTGGCCAGTTTCATCGCCACCTGGGAGTGGGCGTAGGCGGAAAAGCCCTTGCCGCCATATTCCTTGGGGATGATCAGGGCGAAAAAACCGTGCTGCTTGATGTGTTCCCAGGCCTTGGCGGGCAAGTCCATTTGCTGGCCGATCTGCCAGTCGCTGACCATGGCGCAGAGTTCTTCGGTGGGGCCGTCGAGAAAGGCCTGTTCCTCCTCGCTCAGTTGCGCCTTGGGGTAGGCCAGCAGCTTGTCCCAGTCCGGACGGCCGCTGAACAGTTCGCCGTCCCACCAGACTGTGCCGGCTTCGATGGCATCGCGTTCGGTATCCGACATGGGCGGCAGCACCCGCTGAAACCAGGCGAACATGGGCGCGCTGAACAGTTTTCGCCGTTGTTCCGGCAGCACCAGCGGGAGTGCCACCGCCAGGAGCAATAGCCAGAAGACCAGCAGAAGCCAACCGGGAGCGTGACTGAACAGGCCCATCAGGACTAGGTAGGCGGCCACCCCGCCGAGAGCGGGCAGCGGGGCAGTGCGGCGGTGGGCCAGGTAGGCCGTGCCAACCAGCAGAACGAGTAACCAGACAACGAGCATGCAAAATCCTCCATGACGACGGGCTGCAAAGAACAGTGGTGAGTTTAGTCGGCATCCATACAAAGATGACCGCTAGGGCGCCGAGCTTGGCCGGAGTGTCGTGACACGCGCTCGCGCGGCGCCGTTAGACTGGGTGCTCTATCACGGAGAACCGCCAATGCGTGAATACCTGGAGCCCGGCCGCTGCATCGATAGTGACCACCCGGCGCTGGTGGAGTTCGCTGAAAAGTCGTGCGGCAGCAGTCGCGATCCGGTTGAGCAGGCGGTCAGGCTGTATTACGCAGTGCGCGATGGTATTCGCTACAACCCTTATACATTCAGTCGTGATCCGCAAACGCTGAAAGGCAGCCATGCGCTGCTCAGTGGCGAAAGTTACTGCGTGCCGAAGGCCACGCTGCTGGCGGCCTGTGCGCGGCATTGCGGGATTCCCGCGCGAATCGGTCTGGCCGATGTGCGCAACCATCTGGCCACTCCGCGGCTGCTGGAACTGCTGCGCAGCGAGGTGTTCGCCATGCACGGCTATACCGAGTTGTATCTGCAGGGGCGCTGGGTCAAGGCCACCCCCGCGTTCAATCTGGAGCTGTGCCGGCTATTCAAGGTGGCGCCGCTGGAGTTCGATGGGCTTGTCGACAGCGTGTTCCATCCATTCAACCAGCAGGGCCAGCGTTACATGGAGTATCTGGCCGACCATGGCCACTTCGTCGACGTGCCGCAAGCGCTGTTCTTCAGTCATTTGGCGGCGGTCTATCCGCACTTGTTCGCCGAAGCTGCGCCGTTGTTGATGGGGGGACTTTCAGAGCGAAGCCGCGCACTAGGCCCGACCCATCCTGCACAAGACGGGTCGTCAGCAGCTGGCTGAAGATTGTCGTTAGCCAGGTTTGCTCATGGCGTGGAACTGATCAGTTATTGATCAGGCTGAGAAATTCGCTGCGGGTGGCGGCGTTGTCGCGGAATTCACCGAGCATCACCGAGGTGACCATCGAGGAATTCTGCTTTTCCACGCCGCGCATCATCATGCACATGTGCTGGGCTTCGATCACCACAGCCACGCCAAGGGCGCCGGTCACTTGCTGGATGGCTTCGGCGATCTGCCGGCTGAGGTTTTCCTGGATCTGCAGGCGGCGGGCGTACATGTCGACGATCCGCGCGACCTTGGACAGGCCGAGCACCTTGCCATTGGGGATGTAGGCGACGTGGGCCTTGCCGATGAACGGCAGCAGGTGGTGCTCGCACAGCGAATACAGTTCGATGTGCTTGACCAGCACCATTTCGCTGTTGTCGGAGCTGAACAGCGCGTCGTTGGTGACTTCTTCCAGGGTCTGCTGATAACCGCGGCAGAGGTACTGCATGGCTTTGGCGGCACGCTTGGGGGTGTCGAGCAGGCCTTCGCGGGATGCGTCTTCGCCAAGTTGACCGAGGATTGCGGTGTAGTTTTGTTCCAGGGACATGGGTCTTCCTGTGAGCCTTCTTAAAGGAGGAGAGCAGAGGCGCAGGGTAGGGCGCAGCCGCCGCGCTGGCAAGAGCGCGCGCGACAGACTGCCACAGCGGTGTCAGCGTTTCGAAGATTTTCGCGGATAAAGCGGGGTGCCGCCCAGCGAAACGTCGGCCCTGCTGCTCGTACAAGGTCGCGGTCTGGCTCAGCAGCTAACGGCTGCAGAGCCTTATAAGAGCCTGCGCCGCCTATTCGTCGCGGCCATCCATCATGGTGCGCTTGAGCATCACGTAAACCGCACCGGTGCCGCCATGCTTGGCCACGCAGGAGGTGAACCCCAGCACCTGGGGATGCTGGCGCAGCCAGGTGTTGACATGGCTTTTGATCATCGGTTTGCGCCCATCCATGCGCACGGCCTTGCCGTGGGTGATGCGCACGCAGCGCACTTCCAGCTTGGTGGCTTCGGCGAGGAACTCCCACAGGGTGTCGCGGGCTTTTTCCACGGTCATGCCATGCAGGTCAAGGCTGCCATCGAAGCTGATCTGGCCGAGTTTAAGCTTGCGCATCTGGCCTTCCTGCACGCCATTGGCGGCCCAGTACAGCGGGTCTTCGGCGCCTACGTCGATGACGAACTGATCGGACAGGCCATCGACCTTGAGCGTATCCATGCGCACGGTCGCCGCCTGGCGCAGGCTGGCCAGCTGTTTGCGGTCGGGCTTGGCTTTGCCGGTATCGGCGCGGTCGTGCTTGATCGGCTTGACGCCGCGCAACTCGGCCTTGAACAGGGCGCTGTCGTTATCGTCTCTGCTGTCGTCTTGCATCTGGGCCTCCGCGAAGGCCGCTAGTGTAACCAAGGCTGGGCGCTTGTGAAAAAACTCTCACCTACTGCGGCCGCCTGCAAACGCCGTAACGCGCCTTACGGCGAAGACCTGGAGACGGCCTGGCTACGACGCTCGATATTTTCACAACCTCTGAGGCTTTCGTGCTGCCTTGATCGAAGGAAGGTTCAGTCGCGTTTCTTCATCAGGTGGGGGGCCATGCTCAAGTTGCTGGGACGACGCAGGCGGCGTCGACACAGGCGCCACACCGCGATGCCGGCCCACAGCAGGAACAAACCGAATACCAGCAGTACCGCGGCTGCGCCGGTCGAATCGTTCAGCGCGCCAAGCGCTGGCGCCCGGCCGAGCAGGCTGGCTGCACCGGCCATCGCCAACAGCACGCCGAAGGCGGCAAACAGGGCTGCCAGTATGGCTGCGAGGCGCATGCGCCAGTTACCCGGGCCGCGTGGGCGCAGGCGGCGAGCATCGAAACCATCGGATAATTTCATTCCGATTTCCTCAGTGGGTATCGGCGGTATGACCGGTAGATGGTGTGGTGGTTCCGGCGGCATGCCAGGCATGGCCGCAGGTTGTGACCTGGTCTGGGTTCAGATCAGGGAGCTGGCTTGCGCCACCACCGCCGCGAAGTTGTCAGCCAGGGCAATGATCTCTGCGCGGTGCATGTCGGCGGCGCTGATGACCTTGCCGTCCAGTGTCGGTAGGTCGCGGGTGGCGCAGGCGGCATCGACCACCGTGCAGCGATAGCCATAGTCCTTGGCCGCGCGCACCGTGGTGCTGATGCTCGAGTGGGTCATGAAGCCACAGACGATCAGGTCGAGGTGACCAAGCGCTTGCAGCTGGTCATGTAAATCGGTCCCGGAGAAGGCGTTGGGCATGCGTTTCTCCACCACGATCTCACCGGGCAGCGGTGCGACTTCAGGCAGGTGGTGGCCGCGAGGGCCGCGGGGGTCGAGCAGGCCGTCGGGAATGCCCAGGTGCTTGACGTGGACGATAGAGGCGCCGGTGTTACGCGCGGCGGTCAGCAGTTTGGCGATCTCCGCGAGCGCCGGATCGAGCCCTGGCAGTTGCAGCACGCCGCTGCGGTACTCCTCCTGGGCGTCGATGATCAGCAGGGTCGCATTGCCCAGGGTGGCGGGGGCATGGCTGCGCCCTGTGAGCTGAAACAGTGTTTGCGGATGAGACATGACCTAACTCCTCGCTGGCGCGGACGACAGTGTCCATTGTCCGCCTGTGTGACGCTGCTGTGAACCTCTTCGGCGCGCAGCCTTGCGCGCTAACGCGGCGACGAACAGAATCGAACCTATCCAGAGGGGCTGGAGTCTTACGCAAAAGGAGTTGCTTATGGATTTGTTGTCACTATTTTCCGCACATTTCTGGTTGTTGTTCGCTCTGGCGATTTCCATCGCGGTGTTTCGCGAGCTCAAGCGCGAGCCGAATGAGCCATCCGCGCGCGCGCCGCGGCGCAAGAAAACCGAGTGAGCGCCCGGGAGTGAGCGCCCGGCAGGTCGCCGGGCGCGGTTTGGTCAATAGAGGCCGAATAGCTGGAACTGCAGGTACCAGATGCCCAGTGAACCGAGGAAGTTGACCAGGATGGCCGGCAGGAACTTCAGGTGCACGCCGAAGCTGTAGCTCTTGTCCAGCGACATGGCCATGACCCCGGCGGCCGAGCCGACCACGGTCAACGAGCCGCCAATCCCGACCATCAAGGCGTTAAGTGCCCACTGATCGAGACCCAGTTGCGGGTTGGACATCAGGGCCGCGGCTTCGACCGGCACGTTATCCATGACCCCGGAGGCCATGCCGAGAATCACGTTGACCCCGGTTGGGCTCATGACCTCGAACAGTTGCGAGATATAGGTCAGCCAGCCGACATGGTTGAGGCAGGCAACCGAGGTGATGATGCCGATAAAGAACAGCAGGGCGTTCCATTCGACCTTTTGCAGTTGATCCTGCCAGGGCAGTTCGATACCGCGGCGCATCAGCAACCAGGCATAGAGTGCGACCAGGCCCAGGCCGATACCGATGGCGAATTCGATGCTGACCTTGAGTAGGATGTTGCATAGCACCGCACCGACCACCGCGAAGAAGCCGACGATGGCCAGCCCTGCGCCTCCGGGCTTGAGGCCGGTTTCCGAGGGGTCGGCCAGGTGGATCAGATCCTTGCCATCAAGCTTGCGCAAATAGAAGAAATGCAGGGTGGCGGCGCACAGCAGCCAGCCGATCAGTGCCGAGGGAATCAACAGCAACAGCCCGGCGATGCTGATCTTGCCCGCCAGCACCACCATCAGGCTGGTCGAGGTGCCGAGAAACCACACGCCACTGTTGGACGCCACGACGATGTTGCACAGCGCCACATGGGTGTAACGCTGGTTGGTGGAGATGCTTTTCACCGTTTTACCGAAGATCATCGCGGTGGTGATGTTGTTGAGAAACGGCGAGAGCAGCGCCGATAGGGCACCAGTGGCCCAGAACATGCCTTTGGCACCCAGGCCCTTGCGCATGAGGTAGCCATTGAGCGCGGTAAACACGTTCCGCTCGTTGAGCAGTTCGACCACCATCCACATGAATGCCATGAAGGCGATCAGGCCGAACAGTTCTTCCTTGGTCTCGCTTTGCGCGTGGAGGAAATACTGGAAACCGTTGGGGTCGTTGATGGCGTAGTGGGCGCCGATTACGATCAAGCCGGACAGCATGAACATGGCCGGTTTGAATTTATCCATCTCCAATTGTGCTTCAAAAACGATAAGCGTCATGCCAAGCAGGAATATCGCCAGCACGAGCAAGCCCGTGAGCGAGAAGGGTTCTATGACCATTTGGGGTGGATCTCGGAAGGAAGGGTAGGGAAGGGTTAAGAAGTCGTTACAAATTATATCGAAGCCCCTGGCGCGCAGGCAGTGGCTGGAACTCGGCTCGACAGATTTATTTTCGTCCCCGCGTGCAGTGCGGGCGGTTCGGCTAAACTGCGCCAACTTTTGCCAGGAGAGACTCTTGTGACTGCAGTGCCTACCCGTTTACGGACCCTGCGTGATTACATCCGCTGGGCTGTCAGCTGTTTCAATCGCGAAGAACTGTTCTTCGGTCACGGCAGCGACAATGCTTGGGACGAGGCCCGCCAGTTGGTGCTGGGTGCGGTGCATCTGCCCTGGGAGATCGCCGACAGCTACCTCGACTGCCGCCTGGAGGACGACGAGCAGGCGCATCTGCAAGCCTTGCTCAAGCGGCGCATCGAGGAGCGCGTACCGACTGCCTACCTGCTGGGCGAGGCCTGGTTCTGTGGCCTGCCATTCATCGTCGATGAGCGCGTGCTGATCCCCCGCTCACCGATTGCCGAGCTGATCGCGCAACATTTCTATCCCTGGCTCCCCGAGGAACCTGCGCGGATTCTCGACCTGTGCAGCGGCTCCGGCTGCATCGGCATCGCCTGTGCCTACGAATTTCCCGAGGCCGAGGTGGTACTGGCTGACCTGTCGTATGAGGCGCTGGAGGTGGCCAACCAGAATATCGAGCGGCACCAGCTGGATGAGCGTGTCTACACCGTGCAGGGTGATGGCTTTGACGGTTTGCCGGGGCAGCGTTTCGATTTGATCGTATCCAACCCGCCCTACGTCGATGCCGAGGATTTCGCCGATATGCCGGCCGAATACCAGCACGAGCCGGCCCTGGGCCTGGCCTGCGGCGAGGATGGACTGAATCTGGTACGGCGCATGCTGGCCGAGGCGGCCGATCATCTGACTGACAAGGGCTTGCTGATCGTCGAAGTCGGCAATAGCCAGGTGCATGTCAGCGCCCTGTACCCGGAAGTCGACTTCACCTGGCTGGAGTTCGAGCGCGGCGGCCATGGCGTGTTCCTGCTGGCGGCCCAGCAGTGCCGTGAGCATCAGGCGTTGTTTCGCCAGCGTCTTGCCGGTTGATGGCGCTGCTTCGACGGTAGTGCGGTTGGTTCCAGCAGCGTTGCTGGGTAACACGGGGGCAGAAGGTGCGCTGTGCGCCGCTACACGTTTGGCATCAGCGACTCAGCAACGAGGCCGCACCAGCACCGCCAAACAGGGCCGCGCTGACCCGGTTGAACCATACCTGGCCTTTGCCCGAACGCAGGTAGCGCGCCGCGCCATGGGCGCTGAGGCCATAGAACAGTTTGCAGCTCAGATCGAGCACCGCCCAGGTGGCGATCATCACCAGCAGCTGGGTCAGCATCGGCCGCTCGGCGCTCATGAATTGCGGCAGGAAGGCGGCGAAGAACAGGATGTCCTTGGGGTTGCTGGCGCCCAGGCCGAAAGCCTTCCAGAACATGGCGACAAAGCCCGGATTGACCGCTTGCTCCTCGCTGCTGACCGGCTTGGCGGCCTGGCGCGAGGCCTGCCAGCTCTGCCAGGCGAGGTAGAACAGGTAGAGCGCGCCGACGATCTTCAGGGCGCTGAACAACTGCTCCGAGGCCAGCAGCAGGGCGCCGAGGCCAAGCGCCGAGGCGCTGAGCAGGCAGATCGAGGCCGATACCCCGCCGAGAAACGCCGGCAGCGAGCGGCGCAGGCCATAGTTCAGGCTGTTGCTGACCATCAGCAGCGACAGGGGCCCGGGGATCAGGATCACGATCAGCGCGGCGCTGCTGAACAGCAGCCAGGTTTCCAGACTCATTGCACTCACTCCAGATACGGGAAAGCCCCGGTCTATTGCGCCGGGGCTCGTTGCTGCCTAATTTGCCTTAAAGGAAGGCTATGGTTACCTGTTGCATGCAGCAATCCCTTGTAGGAGCCAGCTTGCTGGCGATCTGGTTCGGCAAGCAGCGCAAAAGCATCGCCAGCAAGCTGGCTCCTACAGATTGGGGCATAGCCTAAAGGAAGGCGAACTTGGCGATAAAGATCATGCACAACACATACAGGCTGACGGAAACCTTGTCACGCTGGCCGGTCAGCAGCTTCAGCGTGGCATAGGTCAAGAAGCCCAGGGCAATGCCGTTGGCGATGGAGAAGGTCAGCGGCATCATCACCACGGTCACGATCGCCGGGATGGTATCGGTCTGGTCTTTCCAGTCGATATGCGCCATGCCGCTCATCATCAGCATCGCCACATAGATCAGCGCGCCGGCGGTGGCGAAGGCCGGAATCATGCCGGCCAGTGGGGCGAAGAACATCGCCGCAAGGAACAGTATGCCGACGGTGACCGCGGTCAGCCCGGTACGTCCACCGGCGGCAACGCCCGAGGCGCTTTCCACATAGCTGGTCACCGGCGGGCAACCGACCATGGCGCCGATCACGCTGGAGGTGCTGTCGGCCTTCAATGCTTTCGACAGGTTCTGGATCTTGCCGTCCTCGTCGACCAGGTTGGCGCGGTGCGCCACCCCCATCAGGGTACCGGCGGTGTCGAACATGTTGACGAAGAGGAAGGCCAGAATCACGCTGATCATCGCCACGTTGAAGGCGCCGGCGATGTCCATGGCCAGGAAGGTCGGCGCCAGGCTTGGCGGCATCGACACCAGACCGTTGTACTCGACCAGGCCCATGGCCCAGCCCACGGCGGTGACGCCGAGCATGCTGAACAGAATGGCGCCGAACACGTTGCGGTGGCTGAGCGCCGCGATCAGCAGAAAACACACAGCGGCCAGCAGTGCGGTCGGTTCGCCGAACGAGCCCATGGTCAGCAGGGTGGCCGGGCTGTCGACGACGATGCCGGCGGTTTTCAGGCCGATCAGCCCGAGGAACAAGCCGACCCCGGCGCCCATGGCAAAGCGCAAGCTCGTGGGGATGCTGTTGAGCAACCATTCGCGAATGCGTGACAGGCTCATGATCATGAACAGCACGCCGGAGATGAACACGGCGCCCAGCGCAATCTGCCAGCTATAGCCCATCTCGCCTACCACGGTATAGGTGAAGAAGGCATTCAGGCCCATGCCGGGGGCCAGGCCGACCGGCCAGTTGGCGTAGAGGCCCATGAGGAAGCAACCCAGGGCCGCGCCGATGCAGGTGGCGACGAAGGCCGCACCGTGATCGATACCCGCGCTGGCCATGATGCTGGGGTTGACGAAGATGATGTAGGCCATGGTGACGAAGGTCGTCAGGCCGGCGAGCAGTTCGGTCTTGATCGTGGTGCGGTGCTCGCTCAGCTTGAAAAACCGTTCGAGCAGGCCAGGGTTGACCAACCCCTGGACGTGAGTCGCCTGTTGTTCTTGTTTAGCGCTTTCCACAGTGGGTACTCCTCATCTCTCTTGTTGTGTACCACCCAGAGTCGTTATTGCGCACGCTTCGGCTCTCTGAGGTAGGTGGTGCGTTTAGGTGCGCTCACTGGCTCATTTGTTGACCATAAGGTCAGAAAGCTACACTGGCGCGATTATGAGGTTGTATACAAAAAAAGCAAATAATGTTTTCTATTCTCGGTCGGATGCCAGATCAATGTCATACCAGGCAGTGCTGCACTGCTTTGAGTGCGGCACTTGCAGCCTTGGTATATTTAAAAATCTATTAAAAACATCCAGATAAAGTTCCTGGCCGAGATTTTTCGGCAGCTCGCGGCGAGTGTTTTCAGCGCGACTACAAGTGCGATCAATGGCGCCTTAAGCTGATTTTTCTGCAGCAATATCGTTTTTTATAAGAAATAAATTTAGTGGTATCAGGCCGCGTTGGCTGCGCAGGCAACATTCGGCAGGGCTGGTCGCGCATTGCTGCGCGGCATCGCGATGGTCGTACATGTCGTATACGAATTGATCAAATTGTGTACAATGCGCCGGTATTTTTTCTGTTTTTCGCCACATACTGCTTGCCAGTCACCGGGTGAACAGCAGTAGAGTCTGGGAAACAGGCCGAACCTCTTTAACGCGAGCCAGAATGAACGAGCAATTGCAGCCTCTCAAGAAACAGCCGGGTACCGGAAAAAGCAGCCATAGCGGGACTCAGGACGATGTCGTCTACGCGCATATCTTCGACGCCATTCTCGAACAGCGCCTGGCGCCTGGTACCAAGCTGAGCGAAGAGGCCTTGGGCGAAATCTTCGGCGTTAGTCGCACCATCATCCGCCGCGCATTGTCGCGCCTGGGCCATGAAAGCGTCGTGCTGCTACGACCCAATCGTGGTGCGGTGGTCGCCAGCCCCAGCGTCGAAGAAGCCCGGCAGATCTTCTACGCGCGGCGCATGGTCGAGCGTGCGATTACCGAATTGGCGGTGGTGCATGCCACGCCCGAGCAACTGGCCGAACTGCGGCAGATGGTCAAGGACGAGCAAGCCTGCTTCTCCCGTGGTGACCGTGGTGCGGGTATCCGCCTGTCCGGCGAGTTCCACCTGAAACTGGCCGAGGCGGCGAAGAATGCGCCGCTGATCAGCTTCCAGCGCAGTCTGGTGTCACAGACTTCCTTGATCATCGCCCAATACGAAAGCGGCAGCCGTTCGCATTGCTCCTACGACGAGCACAACCAGCTGATCGATGCCATCGAGGCTCGCGATGCGACCAAGGCCGTGAGCCTGATGATGCATCACATGGATCATATCGACAGCAAGCTCAACCTCGACGAGGAGAGCGCCTCCGACGACCTGCACGCGGTGTTCTCGCACCTGTTGCAGACCGGCAAGAAAAAGCCGGGCCGCGGCGCTGCCAATCGCTGATTTCCGGCTTGGACAAGAGAAGCTCCGATGCGTGAGCCTCGGGGCTTTTCATTGGCGGCGAGTGACGCCTGAGCAGTAGCCCGAAGTCAGGGGAGCGTTGCCGATCTTGCCCCGGATTGCATCCGGACTACGCGGGTAGGGCGCGTCGCTGTGGGAGGGGCTTTAGCCGCGACAGTCGCCGCTGAAGCGCCTCCCACGGGTTGTCTCAATCGCGTGCGTGGACCGACACGCCCGCGGCGAAGGTTTCCTTGATCGCGCGGTCGTCGCCGAGCATGCACAGGGCGAACAGCTTCTCGGCCAGGCTCTTGGCCTGTTGCATGCGGTAGCTGATCAGCGGCGTGGCGTTGTAGTCGAGCACCACGAAGTCCGCATCCTTGCCACTTTTGAAGTTGCCGATCTGGTCGTCCAGGTACAGCGCCTCGGCGCCGCCCAGGGTGGCCAGGTACAGCGACTTGAACGGGTCGAGCTTCCTGCCCTGCAACTGCATGATCTTGTACGCCTCGTTCAGCGACTGCAGCTGGCTGAAGCTGGTGCCCGCGCCGACGTCGGTGCCCAGGCCGACGCGCACGCCGTGCTGCTCCAGCTTGTTCAGGTCGAACAGGCCGCTGCCGAGGAACAGGTTGGAGGTCGGGCAGAAGGCCACAGCCGAGCCGGTTTCGGCCAGGCGCCGGCACTCCTCGTCGCACAGGTGCACGCCATGGGCGAACACCGCGCGCGGGCCGATCAGTTTGAAGTGGTCGTAGACATCCAGGTAGCCCTTGCGCTCGGGGAACAACTGCTTGACCCATTCGATCTCCTGACGGTTCTCCGACAGGTGGGTGTGCATATACAGATCCGGATACTCACCGAGCAGCTTGCCGGCCAGGCGCAGTTGTTCCGGGCTGCTGGTCGGGGCGAAGCGTGGGGTGACGGCATAGTGCAGGCGGCCCTTGCCGTGCCAGCGCTCGATCAGCTCCTTGCTCTCGGAGTAGCCGGATTCCGGGGTGTCGGTCAGGTAGTCCGGGGCGTTGCGGTCCATCAGCACCTTGCCGGCGATCATCCGCAGGTTCAGCGCCTGGGCGGCTTCGAAGAAGGCGTCCACCGATTGCTTGTGCACGCTGCCGAACACCAGGGCGGTGGTGGTGCCGTTGCGCAGCAATTCCTTGAGGAAGATGCCGGCCACGTCCGCGGCGTGGGCCTTGTCGGCGAACTGCTGCTCGGTGGGGAAGGTGTAGGTATTCAGCCAATCCAGCAGCTGCTCGCCGTAGGAGGCGATCATCCCGGTCTGCGGGTAGTGGATATGGGTGTCGATAAAGCCGGGGGTGATCAGGGCGTCGCGGTATTCGCTGATCTCGACGCCCTTGAGCGTCGGCAGCAACTCGGCGGCATGGCCGACGCGGGCGATCTGGCCATCTTCGACGAGCAGCACACCATCCTCGAAATATTCATAGGACTGCTCGACGCCGACCACGGCGGGGTCGGCGAGGCTGTGCAGGATGGCGGCGCGGTAGGCTTTGAGGGTGTTGGTCATGTTTGTCGTGTCTCGATTTCGTGATCCTGGCGTAAGGAACGCTGCGCGGGTAACTCTCGGTGCGCACGGCGCACCCTACGGAGATGGTCGTGTAGGGTGCGCCGTGCGCACCACGGGTAATGCGGTGTTATTGGGCGCGGCGCGAATGGGGCAGCAGCTTGGCCACGCTGGTCTCGCCTTTTTTCACGTCCTGGCCAAAGGCGACGTTGTAGGTGGCGATCACCTCACCGGCGATGGACACGGCGATTTCGATCGGCAGCTTGCCTTTCACCTCAGGCAAACCCATGGGGCAGCGCATGCGTTGCACTACCTCCGGTTGGAAACCGCGATCGCGCAGGCGGTGTTCGAACTTGGCGCGTTTGCTCTTCGAGCCGATCAGCCCGTAGTAGGCGAAATCGTTGCGCTTGAGGATCGCCGCGGTCAGCTCCAGGTCGAGCTGGTGGTTATGGGTCATGACGATGAAGTAGCTGCCGGCCGGCATGCGCCCGACCTCGTCGATCACCTCTTCCTCGACCACCTTGTCCACCCCGGCGGGGATCTGCTCGGGAAACTCGTTTTCCCGCGAGTCGATCCAGCGCACCTTGCACGGCAGGCTGGCGAGCAGCGGCACCAGGGCGCGGCCGACATGGCCGGCGCCGAACACGGCGATCTGCGCCTGGGGTTGGCCCATGGGCTCGAACAGCAACACGGTGGCGCCGCCGCAGCATTGGCCGAGGCTGGCACCGAGGTTGAAACGCTCCAGGCGGGTGTCCTGGCTGCGCGTGGCAAGCATTTCGCGGGCCAGCTCCATCGCCTTGTATTCCAGGTGACCGCCGCCGATGGTTTCGTAGATGCGGTCGCTGGTGACCACCATCTTCGAGCCGGCGTTGCGCGGGGTCGAGCCGCGCTCTTCGATGATAGTCACCAGCACGCAAGGCAGGCCTTGCTGCTGCAGCTCGGCGAGGGCGCTGATCCAGCTCATTTGCTCAGCCTCCAGGTTGGCGGCAGTTGTCCCGGGCGCGGTAGGCGCCAGTTGCTTGGCGACGGGTCCAGTATCGGAACCGGTACCGACGGGGTCGGTTGGCTATTCGGTTCGGTGTGTTTTGTCATTGTTCTACACCTGCTTTGTTCTTCATTCGCGACCCTGGTGGAAAACGCTTCGCGGTTTTCCACCCTACGGAGCGGCCCGTAGGGTGGATGTCGCGCAGCACATCCACCAAGGTGGTTGGCGTTACGCCGGTTCGATCTCGACTGCCGCCGCGGCCTTGGCCGTTTGCTGCAATTTCTTCATTTGCTCCACGCCCCAGAGCACCCGCTCGGGGGTGGCGGGGGCATCGATGTTCGGCTGCACTTTGTAGTCGGCCAGGCTGGCCACCGCGTCCTTGATCGCGCACCACACGGCGATGCCGAGCATGAACGGCGGCTCGCCCACGGCCTTGGAGTGGAACACCGTGTCTTCCGGATTCTTGCGGTTCTCCACCAGCTTGACCCGCAGATCCAGCGGCATGTCGGCGATGGCCGGGATCTTGTAGCTGGCCGGACCATTGGTCATCAGCTTGCCTTTGCCGTTCCACACCAGCTCTTCCATGGTCAGCCAGCCCATGCCCTGGACGAAGGCGCCTTCGACCTGGCCGGTGTCGATGGCAGGGTTCAGCGAGGCGCCGACGTCGTGCAGGATGTCGGTGCGCAGCATTTTGTATTCGCCGGTCAGGGTGTCGACTATCACCTCGGCGCAAGCCGCACCGTAGGCGAAGTAATAGAAGGGGCGGCCGGCGGCCTTGTCACGGTCGTAGAAGATCTTCGGCGTGCGGTAGAAACCGGTGGAAGACAGCGAGACCTGGGCGAAGTAGGCCTTCTGGATCACTTCCTCGAAGGACAGGAACAGCCCGCGCACGCGCACCTGGCCGTTACGGAACTCGACGTCTTCCGCGGTGACCTTGTATTCGCGTACCAGGAAATCGACCAGGCGCTGCTTGATGGTCTCGGCGGCGTTCTGCGCGGCCTTGCCGTTAAGGTCGGCACCGCTGCTTGCCGCGGTCGGCGAGGTGTTCGGCACCTTGTCGGTGTTGGTCGCGGTGATCTGGATGCGCGAGATGTCCACCTGCAGCACCTCGGCGACCACCTGGGCGACCTTGGTGTTGAGGCCCTGGCCCATCTCGGTGCCGCCGTGATTCAGGTGGATGCTGCCGTCGGTGTAGATGTGGATCAGCGCGCCGGCCTGGTTGAGGAAGGTGGCGGTGAAGCTGATGCCGAATTTAACCGGGGTCAGTGCCAGACCTTTCTTCAATACAGGGCTCTTGGCATTGAAGGCACGGATTTCCTCGCGGCGCTTGGCGTACTCGCTGCTGGCCTCCAGCTCGGCGGTCATCTCGGCGAGCATGTTGTGCTCGACGGTCTGGTGGTAATGGGTGACGTTGCGCTCGGTCTTGCCGTAGTAGTTGAGCTTGCGCACCTGCAGCGGGTCCTTGCCCAGTTTGCGCGCCACCGCGTCCATGATTTCCTCGATGGCGACCATCCCTTGCGGGCCGCCGAAGCCGCGGTAGGCGGTGTTCGACGCGGTGTTGGTCTTGCAGCGATGGCCGTTGATGGTGGCGTTGCCGAGGTAGTAGGCATTGTCGGCGTGGAACATCGCGCGGTCGACGATCGAGCCAGACAGATCCGGCGAGTAGCCGCAGTTACCGGCCAGTTCGATCTGGATGCCGTGCAGCAGGCCGTCGTCGTCGAAGCCGACGTCGTATTCGACATAGAAGGGGTGACGCTTGCCGGTGATGCTCATGTCTTCCATGCGCGGCAGGCGCATCTTGGTCGGCCGCCCGGTGAGGTGGGCGATCACTGCACAGAGGCACGCCGGGCCTGCGGCCTGGGTTTCCTTGCCGCCGAAACCGCCGCCCATGCGGCGCATGTCGATGACGATCTTGTGCATCGGCACGCCGAGCACTTCGGCCACCAATTTCTGCACTTCGGTGGCGTTCTGCGTGGAGGTGTAGACGATCATGCCGCCGTCTTCGCTGGGCATCACCGAGGAAATCTGGGTCTCCAGGTAGAAATGTTCTTGGCCGCCGATATGCAGGCTGCCTTGCAGGCGCTGCGGCGCAGTCGCCAATTCGGCAGCGGCATCGCCGATCTTGTGCTGATGGCTGTCGAGGACGAAATGCTTCTTGTGCAGCGCATCGACCACGTCCAGCACCGGCTCCAGGTCTTCGTATTCGATGATCGCCGCCATGGCCGCCTTGCGCGCGGTTTCCAGGCTGTCGGCGCCGACCGCCAGCACTACCTGGCCGACGTATTCCACCTTGCCGTCGGCCAGCAGCGGGTCGCCGGCGACCACCGGGCCGATGTCCAGCTGGCCGGGCACATCCTTGCTGGTGATGGCGATGGCCACGCCGGGAATCGCATAGCAGGGCGCGGTGTCGATACTGACAATGCGCGCATGGGCGCGGTCGCTCATGCGGGCATAGACGTGCAACTGGTTGGGGAATTCCAGGCGGTCGTCGACATACACGGCTTCGCCGGATACGTGTTTGTCCGCGCTCTCGTGCTTGACGCTGCGGCCGACGCCGGTGGTGATGTCGGCGCGGAACAGTTCGGCCAGTTCGGCCTGGGTTTTCGGTGTGTTGTGGTGGTTAGACATAGGCGGTCACCCGGGTTTCGACTTCGGGAGCTTGCAGCTCGAGGAAGAATTTACGCAGCAGGTTCTGTGCGGTGAGCAGGCGGTATTCCTTGCTGGCGCGGAAGTCGCTGAGCGGGGTGAAGTCCTCGGCCAGGGCGGCGCAGGCGCGCTCGATCACCCCCGGATACCAGGCGGCGCCGGTCAGCGCGGCTTCGCAGGCGGCGGCGCGTTTGGGAATAGCGGCCATGCCGCCGAAGGCGATGCGCGCGCTTTGCACCACGCCATCCTCGATACGCAGGTTGAAGGCGGCGCAGACCGCGGAAATGTCGTCATCCAGGCGTTTGGAGACTTTGTAGGCGCGGAACGCCTGATTATGTTGGGCGCGCGGCACCAGGATCTTCTCGATGAATTCGGCTTCCTGGCGAGCGGTCACCTTGTAGTCGAGGAAATAATCCTCGATCGCCAGGCTGCGCGTGTCGTTGCCCTTGCGCAGGACGATCTGCGCGCCGAGGGCGATCAGCAGCGGCGGGGCGTCGCCGATCGGCGAGGCGTTGCCGATATTGCCGCCGAGGGTGCCCTGGTTGCGGATCTGCAAGGAGGCGAAACGGTGCAGCAGCTCGTCGAAGTCCGGGTAGTCCTGGGCTAGGGCGGCGTAGCAATCGGACAGCGCGGTGGCGGCGCCGATCTCGATGTGCTCGGCGGTCACTTCCACGCGCTTCATCGCTTCAATATGGCCAACGTAGATCATCACCGGCAGCTCGCGGTGGAACTGGGTAACTTCCAGCGCCAGGTCGGTGCCGCCAGCGAGCAGGCGCGCCTCGGGATTGGCGGCGTAGAGGTCGGCCAGGTCGGCGACGGTCAGCGGCAGCAGGCAACGCTTGTCGCCGCTATTGAGTTCGGCGGTTTCGCGCGGGGCGATGGCCTTCAGCTGGGCCACGGTCTGTGCTTCGGCGGCATCGAATTGATCAGGTTGCTTTTGGCAGCAGGCCTGCTCGGCGGCATCGATAATCGGTCGGTAGCCGGTGCAGCGACAGAGGTTACCGGCCAGGGCTTCCAGGGTGTCGGCCTTGTCGAAGCCATTGCTGTTCTTCTGCAGGGCGAACAGCGACATGACGAAGCCCGGGGTGCAGAAGCCGCACTGCGAACCATGGCAGTCGACCATCGCCTGTTGCACGCTGTGCAGTTGGCCCTGGTGCTTGAGGTCTTCGACGCTGATCAGCTGCTTGCCGTGCAGGGCGGAGACGAAGGTCAGGCAGGAGTTCAGCGTGCGATAACGCACGCGTTCGCCATCCAGTTCGCCGACCACCACGGTGCAGGCACCGCAATCGCCGGAGGCGCAGCCTTCTTTGGTGCCAGGTTTGCCGACATGCTCGCGCAGGTACTGGAGCACGGTGACGTTGGGGTCCAGGGCATGCTCGGTGCGCAGCTCCCGGTTGAGTAAAAACTGGATCAAGGACGACCTCCAGGCACTTTATTGTTCTCGTATCAGGCTTTAGCAAAACGACATTGCAGGTGAGTGCGGCGTTTTGACGCGGCTTGGCATGGGCTAAATCTAGAGATTTCTGACTTTTCGGTCAACAAATATTTGACCTGGCAGTCAGGTGGTTGTCATGCGATTCGGTTATGAGTTCGACAAAGGCAAAGGGATATGGGTAAAGGCTAGCCGGTTTCATGCCAGCAACTCCTCTGGCGCGCGCTTTGGCGAGCTGAATCTACCGCAGGGCTGACGTAGGACGGTCCGGGCGGTTGCTTAGGAGCGCAGCGATAGTCAGCTTTGTGCCGCGCCGATGAACCCATGGTGCACTGCCTGCGGCGAGTGACACCCTACGGACCGCGGATTGCACCAGATCGAGCGGCTCGCTCGCTCGGTCGGTAGGGCGGCTTCGGAGCGAAGCGACAACCCGCCTTTATTTAACGCCGCACCGTCTATCACTTGTTGGGCTTGCCGCCGCCTTTGCCACCGCCGCCACCGTCACTCACAGCCAGTGCAGCGGACATGGCGCTCCAGGCTGACGCCTGCTCGCCATTGCGCGCGCGGACACGGTAGCTGTAGCGGCCGGTGCCCACATCGTCGGTATAGCTGCGTGTTGCGCCGCTGCTCACTGGTATGACGGTAGTCGAGGTGATTCTTCCACTCTTGTGCAGGCTGTTGCGCTCGATATCGAAACCGGTGACGTCCACGCCATCATGGCTCCAGTCCAGCTGCAGCGCCTGGTTGCCTTGCGCCAGGGTCACCAGCTGTACGCCGAGCGCCGCTGGCGCAGCGGGGATCACGGGCTCCGGCGGTGGCGCCAGGTCGCCTGTGGTCAGCGCGCCGTGCAGATTCAGCCGACCATGGCGGGTCCATTCCTGCATGTTCTGGCCCTGGGCGCCGGTCTTGTCGGCCCCGTTTTCCAGGCGCTGGCGCACCACCTGGTTGCAGGGCAGACCGTCCCACAGGCAAGTGTCTGGCTTCAGGTCCTGTTCGGATGAAAGCCCGCTGGCGTTCAGTGCCGCGTAGAGGTCCGTCCACACCAATGCCGCGCCGCCGGCCACCAGAGGCGCCGCCATCGAGGTGCCGTCCCACCAGTCGACGCAGCTGTCCACGCCGGATGCCAGGCCGCAGTGGGCATCCGGCAGAATGCCGATGATGCTCTGGCCCGGCGCGGCAAGTGACACCCAGGGATCGTTGATCTGGCTGTAGGTGGAGAAACTGGCGCGGTAATCGTTGTGGTCCGAGGCGGCCACGGCGATCACCGTCGATTCGCCGTTGGCATCGGTACAGGCGGCCGGGTACAGCCGCTGAGTGTCGCCATTGTTGCCCGCGCCGGCCACCACGACCACGCCCTGCTGATTGGCAAATAGCACGGCATCGCATTCGGCATTGGACGGAGTTGTGGGGCTGACCCCGCCATTTTCATCGATCCAGTCGCTGCCGTAGCTCATGCTGATCACGTGGTACTGGCTTCTGACCCGCGCACCGTCCGCCATGCGGTCGCTGGACGCCTCGATGATCGCGGCCGCCGAAGCCGAAACCGGGCAGAGGCCGACGAAGAACAGGTTCACGCCATCGGTCAGCAGTTCCATGTAACAGACCTTGAAGATACCCGCCGCGGTGTGCCAGCCGGCGCCGGCAATGCCCAGGCCGTTATTGGTGTTGGCGACGATTTCGGAAGCGGTGAAGGTGCCATGGCCCAGGTTGTCGCAGGCAGGCTCCGACGCGGGACAGCTATCCCAGGCCTGATTGCCGACGAAGTCGACTTTTTCCAGGCACTTGCCGTTCAGTTCCAGGGTCGCGCAGTCGGCGCCGCTGTCCAGCACCGCCACCTTGGGCGTGGCGTAACCGGCGGGATCGCTGGTGGCGAGTCCCCGGCTGATGTCCCAGGCTTCGGGCGCGTCGATATCGGCATCGGCGGTGCCGCGTGTGCTCTGCAGGCTGGCGCCGAACGGCGTGCGTTGCACGTAAGTGTGGGCTTGCCGGGTGTTATGCAGGTACCACTGTTCCTCGAAATAATTGCCGCCGCCGACGGGTGTCGGGCCGGGCTCCTCGTTGGGCACCACCAGCAGGCGGTGGTAGTCGGGCTCGGCGTAGAGCACGTTCGGATTGGCCTGGTAGGCCGCCACCTTGGCGATCACCGAGCCGGCGGCAACCCCCACGACCTGGACATCGATAGCGGCAATGCTGTCGAGCACGATTGCGGAGGCGCGCCGATGGGCTTCGGCAATCTGCGCCGCGGCCGTACCGGGTTTGAACTTGACCAATACACGGTCCGGGGCATAGCGCTCAGGAGCGGAAGGCGCAGGTTGGGCCTGAACCATGGCGGGGCAGAACACCCAGAGCAACACGAACATGAAACAGATGGGGCGCATGGAAATTGCCTCCCTGATGCACTGCAACGACAGGTAGTGATACACCGTCAACCACAGGCAATGATGCGCCGCCCAACAGGCATGAATGCACCATACGACAGACAATAACGGTCAGCTTTGAAATCAGCGTAGAAGCTTTTCCGGGGCAAGGCCGAGGCCGTTGCGTCGCCTGAGAAGCTATCCGCTGGCGACTGTTTCATCATTGTTACAGGTGCGCGCCGGGTTGTTACGTTGATAATGGCCGTTATCGTGTTCGTGACGATGACGGCCGCAGCTTTCGAGCGAGTGACAACGCCGTCAGGCCAAGGGGCAGCACCTGGGCCGGGTGCTGTGCGACTGCCTGGGCAGCGGCTGGTTGCACCAATCTGGGGCGAGCATGCCGCGGCGAAAGCTTTCCGACCAGCGGTCGCTGGGCGGGATCCTGCGGCCGATCCTCTTCAGGGGGCGATCCACGCCTCGGCCTCCTCGTAGCGCTGCAGCGTCACCGGCACCCCGTTCAGCACCGCATTGCCCGACAAGGTGTCGACCAGTTGCTCGTCGGTGATGTCGTTGATGCTGATGCCCGGATGGGCCTGGGCGATGCCGATGCGCATGCCGGGGCGGTGGTGGCCCCAGCCGTGGGGCAGGCTGACCACGCCGGGCATGATGTCCTCGGTGATCTTCACCGTCACCAGCAACTCGCCCTTGGCCGATGCCAGCCGCGCCTGGTCGCGGTTGCCCAGGCCGTGGGTGGCGGCATCCTGCGGGTGGAGGAACAGCGCGCAGCGGTCCTTGCCCTTCACCAGCCGGTAGCTGTTGTGCATCCAGGAGTTGTTGGTGCGCAGGTCGCGCCGGCCGATCAGCAGCAGGCCGGGCTTGGCCGCCTGCTCGGCGAAGCGCTGGCACAGCCGGTCGAGATCGGCCACCAGCAGCGCCGGCGCCAGGTCGATCTTCTGGTCTTTGGTGAACAGCCGGCCGGGCAGCGATGGCTGCAACGGTCCCAGGTCGAGGCCATGGGGGTGCTTTTTCAGCTGCGCCAGGGACAGGCCCTTGCGGGCGAAGGGGTTGAGCCGCTGCAGCCAGCCGCCGCCGCTGCCGTAGGGCCCCGTGCGCAAGCCCCGGTCGAGGATGCGCTGGGGCGTGAGGAACTCGCCCAGTCGCGCGTTGACTTCATATTTGAGGCGCTGCTGCAGCGGCTTGTTGGCCATCTTGCGCCGTTCGATGCGTTTGCTCAGCTCGCTGAAGATGTCCCAGTCGGAGCGGGTGCCCGGCGGGTGGGCGAACAGCGGCTCGGCGTACTTGGCCATGTTGTGCACGGAGAACAGATTGAACACCAGGTCGTACTGCTCGTGCTCGAACGGCCCGGTCGGCGGCAGGATGATATGGGCGTGGCGGGTGGTCTCGTTGAGGTAGAAGTCCACCGAGACCATGAACTCCAGCTGCTCCAGGGCCTGTTCCAGTTGTCGGCCGTTGGGCGAGGACAGCACCGGGTTGCCGGCGACGCTGACGAAGGCGCGCACCTGGCCCTTGCCGGGCACCAGCATTTCCTCGGCCAGCGCCGCGGCGGGTAGTTCGCGGCTGAATTCGGGCAGGCCGCGGACCCGGCTGCGATAGCGGTCGAAGCCGCCGCGGCCGGTGATTTTCAGCATGTCCACCGCCGGGGTGCTGAACATCATGCCGCCGGCGCTGTCGAGGTTGCCGGTGAGGATATTCAGCAGGTTGATCAGCCAGTGGTTGAGGGCGCCGAATTCCTGGGTAGAGATGCCCATGCGCCCGTAGCACACGGCCTTGTCGGCGCTGGCGTAGTCCACGGCGATGCGCTCGATGTCGGCGGCGGCGATGCCGGTCCGTTCGGCGATGCGCGCCAGCGGCATGCGCTCGAGCAGGACGCTCAGCGTCTCCCAGCCCTTGGCCAGTTCCAGCAGCCGCCCCGGCTTGCCCAGGCGGCGTTCGATGATCACCTGCAGCAGGCCGAGCAGGAACAGCGCGTCGGTGCCGGGCTGGATGAACTGGTGTTCGCTGACGTAGAGCGCGGTTTCCGTGCGCCGCGGGTCGATCAGCACGATCTTGCCGCCGCGGCCAGTGATGGCCTGCAGGCGGCCGAGCACATCCCCCGCCGACATCAGGCTGCCGTTGGAGGCCGCCGGGTTGGCGCCGAGCATCAGCATGTAGTCGGTGCGGTCGATGTCGGGGATGGTGAACAGCTGGCTGTGCCCGAACATCAGGTAGGACACCAGCTGGTGCGGCATCTGGTCGAGGCTGGAGGCGGAGAACTGGTTGCGCGTGCCGAGCGCCTGGCGGAAGCGCCCCATGCTCAGCAGGATGCCCAGGTTGTGGGCGATGGGATTGCCCGAGTAGGCCGCCAGCGCATCGTTGCCGTGGCTGGCCTGGATATCCGTCAGGCGGCTGGCGACTTCCTCCAGGGCGTCGTCCCAGGAGATCGGCAGCCACTGCTCGCCGACGCGCTTGAGCGGCGTCTTCAGGCGCTCCGGATCGTTGTGCAGGTCCTGCATGGCGTAGCCTTTGGGGCAGATATGGCCGTGGCTGTGCGGGTCGTCCGGGTCGCCGGCGATGGAGAGGATCTTGTCGCCCTGGTATTCGATCTTGATGCCGCACATGGCCTCGCACAGGGTGCAGGTGCGCAAGTGGGTCTTGACCTCGATGCCGGCAATGCTCGCGCCTTGCTCGTTGGCGGCGCTCTCTACAGAAGCCGCCGCGGCTGGCTGCGCCTGGTCGGCCTGCTGCCGCCGATCGCGGATGATCTCCAGCATATGCGCGACTTCCACCACCTTGCGCCGCGGCCGGCCCTGGGGCTCGCCCTGTTCGCGCTCGTGCGCGTCGAGCAGGGTCCAGTCGGCGAAGGAGACGAACTCGATGCCGCGCGCCTCGAGCAGCGCCAGCACATCCGGGGTCTGTCCCGGCGCCAGCGGCGCGGGCGCCTCGGCCAGGTCCGCCACCAGGCGGTCGACGGAATCCACCGCGCACTGCTTGTTGCTGCCGATCACGCCGCTGGCGCCGCGCTTGATCCAGCCCGCCGCATATTCCCTGCTGGACCCACCCTGGTCGGCGAGGACCCGGCCGTTGTCGTTGGCGATCACCCCACGGCGCTCGTCGAAGGCCACTCCGCTAATGGCTACGCCTTGATAGCCGGTGGCGTTCAGCACCAGGCCGGCGTCGAAGCGAAATTGCCGGTCGCTGGCCTGGGCGCTGACCGAACCGCGGCCGTCGTCCTGCAGGCTGTTGTGCACGCCCTGCATGGCGACGACGCGGTTGTCCTCGCCCGCGAAGCCGCTGGGCGAAGCCTTGAAGACGAAGCGGATAGCCCGGTCAGCCAGGAGTGGCCGGGCCTGGGCTTCCTGCAGCAGGGCCATATTGTGTCGGGCTTCGGTGTTCAGCGGCTCGGCCAGCTCCGCGGCGCTGACGGCGTCCAGCCGCAGGTCGTCGGCCTCCACCAGGATGTCCACGCCCGGGGTGTCCAGCAGTTGGCGCAGCTCCTTGGGAGTGAAGGCCGCCTGCACCGGTCCGCGCCGGGCGACCAGGCAGACCTCGCGGATATTGCTCTGGCGCAGGGCCTCCAGGGCATAGTCGGCGATGTCGGTGCGCTCCAGCTCCGCCACCGGCATGGCGAGGATGCGCGCGATATCCAGCGCCACGTTGCCCATGCCGATCACCACCGCAGTGTCGCCGGACAGGTCGACCTGCAGTTCGCGATAGTCCGGGTGGCCGTTGTACCAGCCGACGAAGGCCGAGGCCCCCTGGATATTGCCCAGCTCGGCGCCGGGCAGGGCCAGCGGCCGGCTGGCCGAGCCGCCGGTGGCGTAGAGCACCGCGTCGTAGTGCGCGAGCAGTTCGTCACGGCTCAGGTCGCGACCCAGTTCGACGTTGCCGAAGAAGCGCACCTTGGGCGAGCGGGCGATCTTGTCGAAACTGGCGGCCACCGACTTGATCTTCGGATGATCCGGGGCGACCCCGTAGCGCACCAGGCCGAAGGGTGTGGGCAGGCGCTCGAAGATATCCACGGTCGATCCCGGCAGCTGCCGGAGCATTTCGTCGGCGGCATAAAAGCCCGAGGGGCCGGCACCGATCACCGCCAGGCGGCGGGCCGGGCCGGCAGCGCGCGGCACCTTGGCCGTCATGCCGGCCTGGCTGTCGTCGACATCCAGGCTCTCGGTGATCGGCGGGTACTCCTTAGCCATGCGCGCGTTGAGTTCGATGTAGTCCTGCATCGGCGCCGGCACGGCGGAATCCGGGTAGATGGCGCGCACCGGGCATTCGGTCAGGCAGGCGTTGCAGTCGATGCACACCAGAGGGTCGATATAGAGCATCTGCGGGCCTTCGCGGAAGGCTTCCACCGGGCACACGTCCACACACTTGGTGTATCGGTCGCCCAAACAGCTTGCGGTTACGACGTATGCCATTTTTTACTCTCCTGCCCGTGACCTGTAGGCCGCCCCGGTAATCCCCGGGTTGCAGCATTGACTGCTGGCAATCTAGGGCCTTCGGGTTCTGCCGTCTTGACACCAGGGCACCCTGTTTGACATTTTGTGCCATACCCTGGAAATCCGGAATCCGCATGTCGAAGGACGTCTATATCTCCTGCGCCCTGGCCGAAACCCTGCGCGACTACATCGACAAGAACCAGTTGACCGCACCCGACGTGCTCGAGGCCCTCGCGCCTTACTCCAGTAGTCAGCGCATGCCGATCCTGCCGTTCTGGGGCGCGCTGGAGCGGCTGCAGGCCCTGCACCCGGTGCCGGCGCTGGGCCTGCGTATCGGTCGCTGCGCCAAACCACAGCATTTTGGCGTGGTCGGTTATCTGGCTGCGTCCTGCAGCGGCCTGGGCCAGGCGCTGATGCGCTACCGGCGCTTCCAGACCCTGCTGGTGAGCGATCTCGATATCCAGGTGAGTCGGCGGGGCGAGGTTATCCGCTACAGCTGGGGGGACGGCGAGCATCACACCACGCCACTGGCCAGCGAGTTCGGGGTGGCGGCCTTCGTCAACCTGTACCAGGCGCTGATCGGCCAGGCCATTGCGCCAAGCGCCATCGAAATTCCCTATGCGCGGCCAGCCGAGCCCGCCATCTATGAAGCGCTGATGGGCTGTCCGGTGCGTTTCGAGGCGCGCTGTCACGCCCTGGAGATACCCGCCAGCCTGCTGGCCATGCACATCACCAGCAGCGACCCCTATATGCGCGGCCTGTTCGACCAGCAGGCCCAGGCCATGCTGGCGCAACAGCCCGGGCCCGATCAGTTCATCGAGCAATTGCAGCAGCACCTGATGGTCGCGCTGCAGGAGGGCGAGCCTTCCGCGGCCACCCTGGCCGGCCGCATGAACTGTTCCCTGCGCTCGTTCTATCGGCAGTTGGCGCTGCATGGCTTGCGTTACCGCACCTTGCTCGGCGATGTGCGCTTCAAGCTGGCGCGCATGTACCTCGCCGATCCCCGCCTGTCGCTGGCGGAGATTGCCCTGTTGCTGGGCTATTCCGAGCAGAGCGCCTTTACCCGCGCCTTCCGCGCCTGGAGCGGCAGCACCCCGCAGGGCCACCGGCGCCACTTGCAATCAGCGTCCTCCGCTGCCTCGCCCTGACCCGGCCGCCAGCCCCTTGGCCCGCTAACGCCCTGTGTTACACTCGCCGCTGATTTTTTGCCCCGCGCCAGCCCTGGCGGGGGCCGCAGCCCAGTCCGCCCGCCCCGATAGATCAGTAGAGTCGAAGGATAATCATGACGTTGCCGGCGCCGGACAGCCTCTCGGAACAGATCGCTCATCACCTCGCGGAACGCATCATTCGTGGTGAATTGAAGGCGCGTGAGCGTATTCAGGAACAGAAAGTCACCCAGGCGCTCAATGTCAGCCGTGGTTCGGTGCGCGAGGCGCTGCTGATCCTTGAGCGTCGCCACCTGATCGTGATCCTGCCGCGCCGCGGCGCTCAGGTGACCGAACTGACCCCGCACAACGTCAAGAGCCTCTACGACCTGGTCATCGAGCTGTACATCCTGCTGGCGCGGGCGGTGGCCGACGGTTGGCGGGTCGAGGCCGATCTGGCACCGTTTCGGGTCATCCAGCAGCGTCTGTTCGGCAGTCTGCAGCACGAAGACATCAATGCGTTCGTCGAGGACAGTTTCAACATCATGCGCGCGGCCTATCCATTCTCGAACAACCCCTACCTGCAGGAAACCGTCGAGAACCTGTTGCCGGCGATCAGCCGTACCTATCATCTGGCGCTGGAACGGCGCAAAAGCGAGATGGGCCAGTTCCTCAACGCCTTCGGCGAGTTGCTCCAGGCGATCATCGCCCGCGATCACCCGCGCGCCCGTGAAGTGCTGCTGGCCTATGGCGCGCACAACTGCCAACTGGTCCTGGCAAGCCTGGACGAGCGCCAAGGATGACTGCACATGCGGCTTAAATGCATCAAGCTGGCCGGCTTCAAGTCCTTCGTCGACCCGACCACGGTGAGCTTTCCGAGCAACATGGCGGCGGTGGTCGGGCCCAACGGTTGCGGCAAGTCCAACATCATCGACGCCGTACGCTGGGTAATGGGCGAAAGTTCGGCGAAGAACCTCCGCGGCGAGTCGATGACCGACGTCATCTTCAACGGCTCCAACACGCGCAAGCCGGTGACCCAGGCGTCCATCGAACTGATCTTCGACAACTCCGATGGCACCCTGACCGGCGAGTACGCCGGCTACAACGAAATCTCCATCCGCCGCCGGGTGACCCGCGACAGCCAGAACAGCTATTTCCTCAACGGCACCAAGTGCCGCCGGCGCGACATCACCGACATCTTCCTCGGCACCGGCCTGGGCCCGCGCAGCTACTCGATCATCGAGCAGGGCATGATCAGCAAGCTGATCGAGGCCAAGCCCGAGGATCTGCGCAACTTCATCGAGGAAGCCGCCGGCATCTCCAAGTACAAGGAGCGCCGCCGCGAGACCGAGAACCGCATCCGCCGCACCCACGAGAACCTGGCGCGCCTGAGTGATCTGCGTGAAGAATTGGAACGCCAGTTGGAGCGCCTGCAGCGCCAGGCCCAGGCGGCGGAGAAATACCAGGAATACAAGGCCGAAGAGCGCCAACTCAAGGCTCAGCTGACGGCCCTGCGCTGGCAGGCGCTGAACGAGCAGGTCGGCCAGCGCGAGGCGGTGATCGGCAATCAGGAAGTCAGCTTCGAGGCGCTGGTCGCCGAGCAGCGCAATGCCGATGCCAGCATCGAGCGCCTGCGCGATGGCCATCATGAACTGAGCGAGCGCTTCAACCTGGTACAGGGGCGCTTCTATTCGGTCGGCGGCGATATCGCCCGGGTCGAGCAGAGCATCCAGCACGGCCAGCAGCGTTTGCGCCAATTGCAGGACGACCTGCGCGAGTCGGAACGCGCGCGCCTGGAAACCGAATCGCACCTGGGCCACGACCGCACCCTGCTGGCGACCCTCGGCGAAGAGCTGGCCATGCTCGAACCCGAACAGGAGCTGACCGCCGCCGCTGCCGAAGAGGCTGCAGTCGCGCTGGAACAATCCGAAAGCGCCATGCATGGCTGGCAGGAGCAGTGGGACGCGTTCAATCAGCGTTCGGCCGAGCCGCGCCGCCAGGCCGAGGTGGAGCAATCGCGCATTCAGCAACTGGAGCAGAGCCTGGAGCGTCTGGCCGAGCGCCAACGCCGCCTGGCGGACGAGCTGCAGCAACTGGCCGCCGATCCGGAAGACGCCGCCATTGTCGACCTTGGCGAGCAGATCGCCGCCAGCGAACTGAGCCTGGAAGACCTGCAACTCGCCGAAGAACAGCAAGCCGAGCGCCTGCAACAACTGCGCAACGACCTGCAGCAAGCCGGCCAGGCCCAGCAACAGGCGCAAGGCGAACTGCAACGGCTGAACGGCCGCCTGGCCTCGCTGGAAGCCCTGCAGCAGGCGGCGCTCGATCCTGGCAAGGGCGCCGGTGACTGGCTGTGCGAGCAGCAACTCAGCGAGCGCCCGCGCCTGGCCGAAGGGCTGCGGGTCGAGGCCGGCTGGGAGTTGGCGGTGGAAACCGTGCTCGGCGCCGACCTGCAGGCGGTGCTGCTGGACGATTTCAATGGCCTGGACTTCGCCAGCCTGGCCCAGGGTGACCTGCGCCTGGCCAGCCCGGATCGGGGCGGCGTGCGGGTCGCCGGCAGCCTGCTGGACAAGGTCGAGGCCAGCGTCGACCTGGCGCCCTGGCTGGCCAGGGTCAAGCCGGTGGCCAGCTTGGACGATGCCTTGGCGGCGCGCACCAGCCTGGGTGAAGGCGAAAGCCTGATCAGCCGCGACGGTTACTGGGTTGGCCGGCATTTTCTCCGTGTGCGCCGTGCCAGCGAAGCGGAAAGCGGCGTGCTGGCGCGTGGTCAGGAGCTCGAACGCCTGGAGCTGGAGCGCGAAGAACGCGAAGCGGCGCTGGCGCTGCTCGAGGAGCGCTTGCTGCACTTGCGTGAAAGCCAGGGGCAGCAGGAGGAGGTGCGCGAACAGCAGCGCCGCCAGTTGCAGGACCGCGCCCGTACTTTAGGTGAATTGAAAGCGCAGCTGTCGGCCGGGCAAGCCAAGCTCGAGCAACTGACCCTGCGCCGTCGTCGCCTCGACAGCGAGCTGCTGGAATTGGCCGAACAGCGCGAGATCGAGCACGAGCAACTGGGCGAATCACGCCTGCAGCTGCAAGACGCCCTGGACGCCATGGCCAGCGACAATCAACAGCGCGAAGGCTTGCTGGCCAGCCGCGATGCCCTGCGTGAAAAACTCGACCGGGTGCGTCAGGACGCCCGTCAGCACAAGGATCACGCCCACCAGCTGGCCGTGCGCCTGGGCTCGCTCAAGGCCCAGCATGATTCCACCCGCCAGGCGCTGGAGCGTCTCGAAGCGCAGGCCGAGCGCCTGCACGAGAAGCGCGAACAGCTCAGTCTCAATCTGGAAGAGGGCGAAGCGCCGCTGGAAGAGCTGCGCCTGAAACTCGAAGAGCTGCTCGACAAGCGCATGGCCGTCGATGACGAACTCAGACTGGCGCGTCTGGCCCTGGAAGATGCCGACCGTGAACTGCGCGATGCGGAGAAGCGCCGCACCCAGGCCGAGCAGCAATCCCAGCTGTTGCGTGGCCAGCTGGAACAGCAGCGCATGGAGTGGCAAGCGCTGACGGTACGGCGCAAGGCCCTGCAGGATCAGCTGCTGGAAGACAACTACGACCTGCACGGCGTGCTCGCGAGCTTGCCCGGCGAGGCCAACGAGAAAGCCTGGGAAGAGGAGCTGGAGCGCCTGGCCGCGCGGATCCAGCGGCTCGGCCCGATCAACCTGGCGGCCATCGACGAATACCAGCAGCAATCCGAGCGCAAACGCTATCTGGATGCACAGAACGCCGACCTGGTCGAGGCGCTGGATACCCTGGAAAACGTCATCCGCAAGATCGACAAGGAAACCCGCAACCGCTTCAAGGAGACCTTCGATCAGATCAACGGCGGTTTACAGGCCTTGTTTCCCAAGGTTTTCGGCGGCGGCAACGCTTATTTGGAACTCACCGGCGAAGATCTACTCGATACAGGGGTAACCATCATGGCGCGCCCGCCGGGCAAGAAGAACAGCACCATCCATCTGCTCTCGGGCGGTGAGAAGGCGCTGACCGCGCTGGCCCTGGTGTTCGCCATCTTTCAGCTCAACCCGGCGCCGTTCTGCATGCTCGACGAGGTCGACGCGCCGCTGGACGACGCCAACGTCGGGCGTTATGCCCGCTTGGTCAAGGAAATGTCGGAAAAAGTGCAGTTCATCTATATCACCCACAACAAGATCGCCATGGAAATGGCCGATCAACTGATGGGCGTGACCATGCATGAACCGGGTTGCTCGCGGCTGGTGGCCGTGGATGTGGAAGAGGCGCTGGCGATGGTGGAAGCGTGAGGCCGCTGTTCGTCGCTCGCTGTCGCGCAGCAGACCGGGGTACTCAAGGATCAAGACCGTAGGATGGGTCGGGCCGCGTAGGTGGGGCCGCGTAGGTTAGGCGCCCGCAGATTGACCTGCTGTCAGCAAAACAAGCGCGGCGTAACCCATCATCGATATTCGTCCTGCCCGCGGGGACAGGCATAAACCGCCCGACCACTCCGTTTTGCAACTGCCAGGAGGAGACATAGCGTTTTAACGGCCTGTTGGCTGTGTAAAGTTACCTTTCGTCGTGCTAGCTTATCGTCCAACTTTTGTTACACGTGGGAAACGCCCGTCAGAACATGGAGTTGGCGCCACGGTTTACAGTTGACGTAGTAGGGGCAGGACGCCTTTTTTCATAAAATTTTCAATCAGGGGTCAAGGTATTTCATGGAATTCGGTCTGCGCGAATGGCTGATAGTCATCGGCATTATTGTGATCGCCGGCATCTTGTTCGATGGTTGGCGGCGCATGCGCGGTGGCAAGGGTAAATTGAAGTTCAAACTCGATCGCAGTTTTGCCGATCTGCCGGAAGTCGATGGCGACCCAGGCTTGCTCAGCCCGCCACGGGTTATCGATCGCCACCAGGAACCGTCGCTGGACGAACACGATCTGCCTTCGATGAGCGCCCGCGAGTTGAACCGTCGCCGCGGTGGTGAGCCACAACAGGGTGACCTCAATCTGGGCCTGGACGAGCCGGTGCCGACGCTGCTCAATCCGGTGGATGAAGGCACAGCCGAATCGCGCAAGGACAAGGCGCACAACGCTGGCAAAGAGCTGCCACCAGTCGAAGAAGTGCTGGTGATCAATGTGGTTGCCCGCGACGACGACGGCTTCAAGGGCCCGGCGTTGCTGCAGAACATTCTGGAAAGTGGCCTGCGTTTCGGCGAGATGGACATTTTCCATCGCCACGAAAGCATGGCCGGTAACGGCGAAGTGCTGTTCTCCATGGCCAACGCGCTCAAGCCGGGCACTTTCGACCTCGACGATATAGAAGGCTTCAACACCCGCGCAGTGAGTTTTTTCCTCGGCCTGCCGGGGCCGCGCCATCCCAAACAGGCGTTCGACGTGATGGTCGCTGCCGCGCGCAAACTGGCCCACGAACTCAACGGCGAGCTCAAGGACGACCAGCGCAGCGTGATGACCGCGCAAACCATCGAGCATTACCGCCAGCGGATCGTCGAATATGAGCGCAAGCAGTTGACCAGCAAGCGCTAAACCGGCTGCAAACGACAAGCCCCAAACTACAAGCCGCGCGCTTGGTTTGGGGCTTTGCTTTTTCTGCAGTCCGCTATCGCCCCGAGGTCGGGCCTCCTACAGGGGAATGCGGTGTCTGCTGCTCTTTGTAGGAGGGCCCGGGCGGCGTTCCGTGACCCGGCGCGATGCCGTTGCTTGTTGAGCGGACTGCGTCCGCTATCGCCCCGAGGTCGGGCCTCCTACAGGGGATCGCGCTGCCTGCTGCTCTTGTAGGAGGGTCTGGGCGGCGTTCCGTGACCTGGCGCGATGCTGTTGCTTGTTGAGCGAACGCGTCTGCTATCGCCGCGAGGTCGGGCCTCCTACAGGGGAATGCGCTGCCTGCTGCTCTTGTAGGAGGGCCGCCCCGGCGCGATGCTTTGGCTTTTGGCTCTCGCTTACCAAAACTCTATTCAGCGGCAGCAGCCTTGCGCCCACATAGCCAAGGCAGGCCCGCCTGCAAACGGCTAGAATCCTGCGCCTGAATATCAACCAAAGGTTGAACTGGACGCCAGGGCCGGAAATACCCGGCAGCCGCCTCCAGCTTCACGCCTGCAGCTACGGCTTGTGAATTATGTCCGTCACCCAAATCGCCGCCGAACGCATCGCCCAGTTGCGCAGCGAGCTCGATGCACACAACTACCGCTATTACGTACTCGACGAGCCGAGCGTGCCAGACGCCGAGTACGACCGTCTGTTCAACGAACTCAAGGCGCTGGAGACCGAGTATCCGCAACTGGTAACGGCGGATTCGCCGACCCAGCGTGTCGGCGGTAGTGCCTTGAGCGCCTTTGGCGAGGTCAGGCATGAAGTGCCGATGCTCAGCCTCGGCAACGCTTTCGAGGAGGCCGATCTGCTCGACTTCGACCGCCGCGTCCGCGAGGGCCTGGACCTGCCGTCCGGCGACCTGTTCGGCGGCGGCGCCGAGGTGGAATACAGCTGTGAGCCCAAGCTCGACGGCCTGGCCGTCAGCCTGCTGTATCGCGATGGCCTGCTGGTGCGCGGCGCCACCCGTGGCGACGGCAGTACCGGCGAGGACATCAGCGTCAATGTACGGACCATCCGCAATATTCCGCTCAAGCTGCAGGGCAGCGGCTGGCCGTCGGTGCTGGAAGTGCGCGGCGAAGTGTTCATCTCCCGGGCCGGTTTCGAGGCGTTGAATACCCGGCAACTGGAAAATGGTGGCAAACCCTTCGCCAACCCGCGCAACGCCGCGGCCGGCAGCCTGCGCCAGCTCGACCCGAAGATCACCGCCAGTCGTCCCTTGCAGTTATGCAGCTATGGCATCGGCCAGGTCCAGGGCGAGTTGCCGGACACCCATATCGGCATCCTCGAAGCGCTCAAGGGCTGGGGCCTGCCGATCAGCAACGAGCTGAAACTGGCCAAGGGCGTGCAGGCGTGTCTGGCCTATTACCGCGCCATCGGCGAGAAGCGCGACGCGTTGCCTTATGAAATCGACGGCGTGGTGTTCAAGGTCAATAACCTGGCCTATCAGCGCGAACTCGGCTTTCGTGCGCGTGAGCCGCGTTGGGCCATCGCCCACAAGTTCCCGGCGATGGAGGAGCTGACCGAGTTGCTGGATGTCGAGTTCCAGGTCGGTCGTACCGGCGCCGTCACCCCGGTGGCGCGCTTGAAGCCGGTCAAGGTGGCGGGCGTCACGGTATCCAATGCGACCCTGCACAACATGGACGAAGTGGCGCGGCTGGGGCTGATGATCGGCGATACGGTGATCATCCGCCGCGCCGGCGACGTGATTCCGCAGGTCGTGCAGGTGGTGGCCGAGCGGCGCCCGGCCGATGCGCGAGCGGTGCAGATCCCCGAGCGCTGCCCGGTATGCGGCTCCCACGTTGAACGCACCCAGCTGGTCAAGCGCAGCAAGGGCAAGGAGTCGTTCAGCGCCGGCTCGATCTACCGCTGCGTCGGCCGACTGGCCTGCGCGGCCCAGCTCAAGCAGGCAATCATCCATTTCGTCTCGCGTCGCGCCATGGATATCGAAGGGCTGGGCGAGAAGAGCGTCGAGCAACTGGTCGACGAAGGCCTGGTCAGCTCGCCGGCCGACCTCTACACCCTCAAGTTCGAGCAGATCGTCGGCCTGGACGGGTTTGCCGAGCTGTCGAGCAACAACCTCCTGGCAGCCATCGCCGCCAGCCGCAAACCGAGCCTGGCGCGTTTCATCTATGCCCTCGGCATCCCCGATGTCGGCGAGGAAACCGCCAAGGTGCTGGCCCGCGCGCTGGCTTCGCTGCGGCGCATCGAGCAGGCGCTGCCGGAAGTGCTGACCTACCTGCCGGATGTCGGTCTGGAAGTCGCCTATGAAATTCACAGCTTTTTCCGCGACGCGCACAACCGCAAGGTAATCGACCAGTTGCTCGAGCGCGGCATCGAGCTGCAGGAGGAGGGCGAGGTGCATCCGGAGTTCGCGGGCTGCGCGACGCTGGCGGGCTTGCTCGACAAACTGAATATCGCCGGTATCGCCGTCACCGGGGCGAAGAATCTGGCGGACGAGGCCGGCAGTCTCGAACGGGTGATCGAGCTCAGCCAGGACTGGCTGGAACTGAGCGTGATGAAGGGCCTTAACGAGAAGGGCAAGCAGGCGCTGCGCGAGTTCTTCGCCAATCCCGTCAATGTCGAACATGCCCGTGCCATCGAGGCGCAGTTGCGCGAGTTCGGCATGCATTGGCAGAGTGAGAAGAAAGCCGTCGAAGGCTTGCCCCTGGCCGGTCAGACCTGGGTGCTGACCGGCAGCCTGGAAGTCATGAGCCGCGATATAGCCAAGGACAAACTGGAAAGCCTGGGCGCCAAGGTGGCCGGTTCGGTATCGGCCAAGACCACCTGCGTAGTCGCCGGGCCGGGCGCCGGCTCGAAGCTGGCCAAGGCCAGCGAGCTGGGCGTGCGGGTGCTGGACGAAGCGCAGTTCGTCGCGCTGATGGCGGATTACGGCGTGGCGGTGTGAGGGCCTGACATACTGGCGGACTGTTCGCTTCGGAGTGGTTGCCGCTGCGCTCCGCGCTACCCAGTTCCCGTAGCCCGTATATGGACTCCGGGGGGCTTTGCGGCGATCTTCCCGGATTGCCTCCAGGGATTGTGTAGGGTGGATGACGCCTTTTTCATCCACCATCGCAGCTGGTGGATGGGTGAAGCGTCATCCACCCTACGAGGTCGCAGGTCTTGGGGCGGCTCAGCAGATCAACTCAATTTCCCGGTGAGAGGGCTGCTCGATGATCGGAAGTTCAAGGCAGACCTGCTCAGGGCTTGGTTCTTTATGACGGTAATCACTGGGGCTGCAGCCGAAATGCAGTTTGAAGGTTCGCGCGAAATAGGAGGGATCCAGGAACCCTACGGCGTAGGCGATGCTGGTGATCGGCATCTCGCTGTTATTCAGTAGCTCCCCGGCTTTTTCCATGCGTTTGCGCTGGACGAATTCGAGAAAACCTACCCCATAAGTCTGTTTGAACAGTCGGCTAAAGCGAAAAGGCGTCATGCCGCAGCGCTTGGCCAGTTCCTTTTGTTCGATGTGTTCCTTGAAGTGCAGATCGATGTACAGGATGGCATCTTGCAGGGGGCGTTGCTTCTGGTGATCGGCGGTGAGCCGTACGCTTTCCGGCAAGTCGTTGATGCGTGTCAGTAGTTTTTTCTGTTTTGGTATTTCGCTGTCGCGGCGCAGGCTGCAAAGCTCTCGCAGCGCCTTGAGGTAGCGATTGCGCTCTGCTTGTACCAGCGGTAACACCAGATAATCCCAGACGCCAGAGCGGAAAGCCCAGACCGCCAGCTCCTCCGAATGGTGCATGGTCAGCATGGTGATCGGGATAGAGGGCGCCGCACGCTTGACCTCGATCAGCAGGTTGAGACTCAGGGTGTCCGGGCGATCGTAATGCATACAGATCATGTCCGGGCGCTGGTGTGCGTTCATCCCTGCAACACTCAGGTCGCGCACCAAATTGATTTGGCACGCGCTGGTGAACGCAACCGTGCAGTCCGGAGCCGATTGATCGTGCGTCAGGTCGAACCACAGCAGCCGCGGAGCGGTGAGAGCATGTGTATTCATATGCGCCATGAAGCAGTTCGTTAGCAGAAATTTCTTATGTGTTACACGCAGCATCAAGTGCATCGTGCAGTTAACACTTAGAATTAGAACGCCATCGGCGCAAAGATCAAATCTTCATAAATGTTAGAGCGAAGTGTTTTAACTGCTCCAGTTCGGTAACGCTTGTGAGACCGCTGGCCTATGTTCCAAGCGCTTATTTTTTCGGAAGAAACATGGGTCACGACGAGTGTTCAGTTTGATTCACGGGTAGATACATGGCGCATGTGAGCAGCATTTCGGCTTGTTGCAGTATGTGAACACCTCGCCCGCGACGAGGGCTGGAACAGTACATCCAGACGAACGGCAGCGCCGCCTTGTATCAAAAACCCGAATCCAGTGGTGTGCCGTTAGCCAAACCCCGGATGAGCTAAGCTTGCCGGTGACCTTTGAAGCAGTTCCCCTGCATCACCATGAATGCCTGATAGGGCCTGAGTAAATCGAATTGCAGTGGATGGAAAATACTCCGTGAATGAAATCAGTATTGCTTCTCGGGCACACGGCCTATGGGGACTGTTGCTTCTGGCGTGGGCTATCGCGCTTCTCTCAACGCTTGGCGCGCTGTTTATCGGTGAGGTGATGGGTCAAGCGCCTTGTGTCCTCTGCTGGTTTCAACGCGTATTCATGTTTCCGCTAGCAGTGGTGCTGGCGGTGGCTTGCTACCTTTCGGATTTTGGTGTCTGGCGCTATGCACTGCCTCTTGCCGTTTCGGGTTGGCTCATTGCCCTCCGGCATAGTTTTCTTTACGCGGGAGTGATTCCGCAAAGCATCGAACCCTGCGGGGCAGGGCCATCCTGTTCCAGCGCCGACATGACCATTCTCGGTGGTATTCCACTGCCTCTGCTCTCGCTGAGCGCATTCACTCTAATCATCGCTATTCTTTTCTTGATTCGCCGGAGACCCGCCCATGAGAAGACGCATCGTTGTGCTCGGCATCAGCATCATCACTGCATTTGGCTTTGCTGCTGCAATTGTCTATCAGCAATTTTCTGCGGAGGGGGAAAGTGTTCTTCCTCCACCGGACCCCAATGCACTTGTTCGTGCTCACTCGCCAGTCATTGGCCCCGCGAATGCTCCAGTGACCATTGTCGAGTTCTTCGACCCGTCCTGTGGGGCATGCCGCGCCTTGCACCCAATCGTCAAGCAGATCATGGCGAAACACTTGGGGGATGTACGTTTGGTAATCCGCTATGTGCTGTTCCACAAGGCTTCTGACGAAACGGCAAGAATTCTTGAAGCTGCGCATGGGCAGGGACTTTTCGAGCCGGTGCTGGAGGCGATTCTAGAGGCTCAAGCAGAATGGCATGCTGACCCGAAAGCCCAGAAGGCTTGGGAAGCTGCCGGCGCTGCGGGTTTGAATGTGGAGAAAGCCCGTCAGGCGAGTAGGTCGCCTGAAGTTGACGCGGTGCTAAGCAAGGACATGGCCGATGTGAAAACTATTGGGGTACGTAGGACGCCCACGTTATTCGTCAATGGGAAGCCCCTCACGAAGCTCGGAGCAGAGCCGCTTCAGGAGCTTGTACAAAGCGAAATAGATCGAGCGGCGCAATAGAACGACACACTCGGGAATGTTTCACTGCCTCCTTCAAGTCCGGGGGAGTGGCCGGTTCAGAGAGAGTACTGTTTTATTCAAAAGTCCATTGTGGACTCCTTTTTAGCCGTCTTTGGGCGGCTCTGTTTTTGTGTCCATTCAACTACATTCGCCGATGTTTGCCAGGTACTTGCCAGGCCGTCCAGGGTGTCTTCGGGCAGTTGGCTTTCGAACTGCAGACGGCGGCCAATAACCGCACACATTTGGCGAATTCCCGGCCCCGTCTTCCGACAGGCTCAGCCGCGCGGAGCGTAGGAGCGATCAAGATGGCCGCGTCAGTGTGTTTATCCACGGCAATCGACGGCGCCTGCCGGATACTTTCGCGGACGGTCTACTCCCACAGGGGGGCGAGCTCATTCTCGTAGCCCGGATGCAATCCGGGACAATCGCGAGAGAGCCGCCGGACTGCATCCGTATGTGGACTAGGAGGGTCGAATTGCGTGGCCCCACCTGTGCGGCCCGACCCCTACACAGGTTGCGGATTCTAATCCACGAGCCCGGCAGGCGGGCCGCCAAATCTGGCGCCTGCAAAAAACTACCAGTGATGTGCAAAAACCTCCTAACCCATCTGTTGGCCGGCAACTAGGGTTGAAGCAGGCGAAGCACCTACAGGGAGTTCATACAGGGAGAACACCGCGACGCCTTCGCAGTCCTTCGCAGTAATGAAAACTCGAGTGAGGTGAACGACATGCTTATTCAAGCAATCAAGACTTCGGTGATGAAGTTCGTTAAAGACGAAGACGGCCTGACCATCGTGGAGTACGCGGTGGCGGGTGGGCTGGTAACGCTGGGCGCTGTTTTCGCGTTTACAACGTTGGGTGGTACCGTGTGCGGCGCGATAACTTCCCTGGAATCGGCAATCAGGGGCGTCCCACTAGCCATTGCTCCCTGCTAATAAGAAGGTGATGCAGCGATGTCCATGGAGCAGATGTTCCCCGTCATTTTGCTACTAGGGCTGCTTGGTGTTGCGGTGGCGAGCGATCTTCGCCGCCACCGCATTCCCAACTTCCTGGTCGTGCTGGGCCTCGTCCTGGGGCTGGCCGGTCAGGCTTATTCCGGCGGGATCAGTGGTTTGGGCGATGGCGCGCTGGGTATGTTGATCGGCTTCGGGGTTTTCCTGCCCCTCTACGCCTTGGGCGGCATGGCCGCCGGCGACGTCAAGCTGATGGCCATGGTTGGCAGTTTTCTGACCCCGCATTTTGCCTTATGGACAGCTTTTTTCAGCCTGATTGCCGGTGGCCTGTGCGGCTTGCTGCTGGTGCTGGCACGCGGTCAGGTGCAGCAAACCCTGGGGCGTTACTGGCTGATGTTGAGAGAGCGGGCCTATTTGGCGCCTGCGGCGGATGAAGTGGCCGGCAAGCCCTTTCCTTATTCGGTAGCGATACTGCTGGGCACCCTGGCCAGCGGCTATTTCATGTTTACCAGTGCGGGAGTCTAGCCATGCATGCGTTGAGCCCTATAGGCAGTGACCAGCAAGACCTCGATCCGATTCAAGGCTTGGCACCGCAACCGCGCAGCGTGGCCGAGACAGGCCTGGCAGACACCTTTCTTGGCGACTTGATCTGCAAGCATTTGCACGACGCCGGCGTACTGGATATGCCGCAGTTGGTGGAGCGCCTGGCGCTGACCGGCTCGGTGCTGGAGGAAGTGCTCGGCTATCAACGCAAGGATGGCCGCATCGAGGTACTTGGCCAGAGCGGCGGGCAGGGCCTGCGCTATGGCCTCACCGAGCGAGGCAGAAGCGCGGCCAAGGATGCCCTGGCACGCAGCGGCTATATCGGCCCGGCGCCCTTCCCGGTGGAGCGTTATCGGCAACTGCTGGCAGCACAAACGGTGCACGGTAGCCAGATTAATGCCCAGGCCATGCGCGAGGCTTTCGCTGGCGTGGTGCTGAATGAAGAATTGCTCGATCAGCTCGGCCCGGCGATGAACTCGGGGCGGGCGATCATGATTTACGGGCCGGCCGGTACCGGCAAGACTTATATCAGCCAACGCCTGATCCGCCTTTTTCAACAGGCCGTCTGGATACCCCGCGCCATCGCTATCGGCGAGGCGGTGGTAGAAATCTTCGACCCTCAGGTGCACAAACCGCTGCCCATCGAGGTCAAGCAGCGCAGCCTGCGTATTGACCAGGGTATCGACCGCCGTCTGCTGCAGTGCCAGCGGCCGATCATCATCACCGGCGGCGAGCTGACCCTGGATATGCTGGATATCCGCTTCGACCCATACAGCCGCCTGTACCAAGCGCCGCTGCAGCTCAAGGCCAGCAACGGCATCTTCATCATCGACGACCTCGGTCGGCAGCGGGTAGCGCCGGTGGATCTGTTCAACCGCTGGATCGTGCCGATGGAAGAAAAGAAGGACTACCTCAACCTGGGCGGTGGCCGCCACTGCGAGATCCCCTTCGACCTGATCCTGGTGTTCTCCACCAACCTCAACCCGCTGGAGCTGGCCGACGAGGCCTTCCTCCGCCGCATTGGCTACAAGCTGCATTTCGACCACCTGCAGCCCGATGAGTACCAACGCATCTGGCAGCAGGAGTGCGCAAAACTCGGCATCCCTTACGACCCAGAACTGGTGATCTATGCCATCGAACAGCTACATCGCCTGGAGGCTCGGCCGTTACTGCCCTGCCACCCGCGCGATCTGCTCGGTATGGCCCTGGACCGCCAGCGCTACCAGGGCGTGGATGACGCGCAAGGCCTCGCCCCGCAGACGCTGACCTGGGCTTGGCGCAACTACTTCGTCAGCCTCGAGCGCAGTTGACAATCGTACGACGCCAGTCGAATCAAGGAGACACCGTCATGAAATCTCGCACGCTTTTGTTGATCGGTCTTTCACTCATTCTCGGCTTGGGCGCGGCCTTTATGGCCAATACCTGGCTGAGTGCACGGCTCAACGCCGCCCCTGACGACAACATGAAAAATGTGGTGGTGGCCACGCTGGAGATCGCCTTCGGCCAGATGGTCGAGGCCCAGCACGTGACCCTGGTGCGCATGCCCAAGGGCACCGTGCCGGACGATGCCTTCGATGCCACCGACAAGGTGGTGGGCAAGATCGCCACCTTCACCATGCTGCGTGGTGACATCGTGCGTGGCGCGCGCCTGGCCGAGCACCTCGGCGGCAGCACCCTGGCCTCGCTGATCGACAAGGACAAACGCGCCATCTCGGTGCGAGTGGACGATGTGGTCGGCGTCGGTGGCTTCCTGCTGCCGGGCAACCGGGTCGATGTGTTGGCGACCAAGAAGACTGGCGGCAGCGGTAACGATGCCGAGGCAGAAACCATTCTCGAGGATCTGCGGGTACTGGCGGTGGACCAGACTGCCAGTACCGACAAGACCCAGCCGGTGGTGGTGCGTGCGGTGACCCTGGAAATGACCCCGGAAGAGACCGAGATCCTGGTCAAGGCACAGAGCGAAGGCAAGCTGCAACTGGCTCTGCGCAACCCGCTGGATAACCAGAAGAAACCTCTGCCGCCAGTGGAAGCGGTGGCCATGGTAGCGCCAGTGCCTGTACCACAAGCACCCAAGCGAGTGGTCCGCCGCAGCGGTGGCGGTGGCGGCGGCGGTGGCATCACCATTATTCGCGGCATCGATGTGCAGGCGGCAAAGGTTCAGCTTTAAGCAGGGATGAGGTTGAGGCAACGGTAATTGCATCGGCAAGTCCGGTGCTCCTGATAAGCAGGTAAAGCGCAAAACCACGCAAGGAGTAGGGCATGGATATCATCCGGAGAGTCGGGGCATTCACGTTGTACGTTCTCTTCTTCACCGGCGGGGGCGCAGGGCTGCTGTCGAGCGCCGTGCTGCAGGCTGCCGAACCGGCGGTCAGTACCATGCCGGCGGCCAACGTCACCAACATTCAGGTGCCGATCTATAAGTCGCGGGTACTGACTACCCGCGCGCCGGTGAAGAAGGTCTCAGTGGGTAACCCGGAAATTGCAGACATCCTGGTCACTAGCCCGACCCAGTTGTATTTACTCGGGCGTGCTCTGGGCAGCACCAATGTGCTGCTCTGGGACAGTAGCAACCGTCTGATAGACAGTCTCGACTTGGAAGTGGTGCATGACCTCGGCGGGCTGAAGAGCAAGCTGCATGAACTGCTACCCAACGAAGAAATCTCGGTTTATAGCGCCCAGGGCGCCCTGGTGCTGCGCGGCCAGGTGAGCAGTGCAGCGGCTATGGATAGTGCAGTAAAACTGGCCAAGACCTATAGCGCACAAAGCGCCAGCATCGTGCAGGGTGAGGGCGAGGCCGCGGTAGCGGCGCCGACCCAGTCGCTGGAGGTGATCAACCTGCTCACAGTCGGCGGCAGCCAGCAGGTGATGCTCGAGGTCAAGGTGGCGGAGATGCAGCGCAGTCTGGTCAAGAGCATCGATGTGCGCTTCAACGCCCTGGACTTCGGCTCTTCCAGCCGCTGGTCCACGGGGGGCTTCAATGGTGGACTTGGGGCAAATGGGATCCCGATAGGATTTGTTCCTGATCCTGATAACGCCGGGAGGATTATCCTGGAACCGACCAGCCTGATTGGCAGCGGCAAGGGCTTCCTGGGTCAGTTTATCTCGGACAACTTCTTGTTCAACCTGGTGCTGGAGGCGGCCAAGGACAACGGTACGGCCAAGGTGCTGGCAGAGCCGACCCTGACCACCCTGACCGGGCAGCAGGCCGAGTTCATCTCCGGTGGCGAATTCCCCATCCCGGTCAGAGACGAGGATGGCATCACCATCGAGTTCAAGGAATTCGGTGTCGGGGTGAAATTCCTGCCGGTGGTGCTCGACTCGGGGCGGATCAACCTCAACCTGAATGTCTCGGTCAGCGAGTTGGTGGCGGCCAATAGCCTGGTGGTGAGTACCGGCGACCAGGTGGTGGGTACTGCCTTGCTGGTGCCTGCGCTGACCAAACGCAGCGCCCAGTCCACTGTCGAGTTGGGCAATGGCCAGACCATCGCCATCGCCGGCTTGATCAGCGAGAACACCCGCGATTTCGTCAGCCGCTTCCCCGGCTTGGGCGATATACCGGTGCTTGGCCATCTGTTCCGCAGCCAGGAGTTCGTCAACGGCGAAACTGAGCTGGTGATCCTGGTGACGCCGCACCTGGCTAAGCCAATAGATGCCAGAAGCGTACGCCTGCCCACCGAGAAATTCGTCGAGCCGAGCGATGTGGACTTCTACCTGCTCGGCAAGACCAAGGGCCGTGAAGTGGGCCGCCCGGTACCGGTCAGCCTAGGGACTAGCGAGGGCAGTTTTGGCCACGACCTGAATTAGGTGCGGTGTAGGAGCCAGCTTGCTGGCGATCTGGCGTACTAACAATGAATTGGCTGGAACGCGGGATCGCAGGATCGCCAGCAAGCTGGCTCCTACAAAGGCAACGACCGACCGGGTCAAATTTGCAAGGGTGGCTCGCCTGGCGAGCCGCACAGGATCAACCAGTGGAGGCGACTACCATGAAACGCACGATCATGAAACGCACGATCGTTCTGACGCTGCTGTTGCTCGGGCCAAGCGGTTGCATGACCTACGACGAAGGGCGGGTCGGGCAACTGGGTTACAGCGTGTACGAGACCCACTACCAGCAGATCGCCGATAAGGAGCTGGCTGCCAACCCGGGCACGGATGTATCGCCCACCGGCACCGACGGCCCGCTGACCGAAAACGTCATGGACGGCTACCGCGGCGTCACCGGCGATGCGGCCCAGGTCGCCCAGCCGATCCAGATCAATATCGGTAATTGAGGGTTACACCCATGAAACCCCATATGCAACGGCCATTCACCGCGACGCCAGCGCGCCAGCGCGGGGCGGTGCTGGTGATGATCGTGATTGCCCTGGCTTCCATACTGTTGATGGGCGCCTTGGCCCTGGACGGCAGTCATATGTTGCTGAACAAGACGCGCCTGCAGAATGCCGTGGATGCCGCGGCCCTAAGCGGTGCCAAGACCTTGCAACTGGTGGCGGACAGCGGCAGTGCCTCCACGCTGACGCGGGATGCGGCGCTGGCCACGCTGACGCTTAACGCTGACCCCGACACGGGCAACGGTGAGCTGGCGACGGCCATCACGGCTGCGGGTGGCGTCGGCGACTTCGCCATAGTGGAGCTGTCGAGCAGCGTGTATGGACCTTTCTCCTACCCCTTCGCCGGACTTGGAGAGGCAAGCTATGTGCGGGTGACGGTGCCGGACTATCCGCTGGCCGGGTTCTTCTGGGGCGCCGCCCAGTCGCTGCCGGAGTGGCTTGGCGGCAATCTCGAGTTGCCTGACAAGGCGGTGGCAGCCATCGCTACTGCGGGGCCGAGTCCAACGGCTTCGACCTGTAAGATCGATCCTATTGTGGTATGCGGCGATCCGGCGCAATACGACCCGGAGAATGGCAATTTCTGGGGGTATAGGTATGGCGACTTGCAAACGCTGACCTGCGGTACACCGGGTAGTCCAAGCGCGGGTAATTGTCAGTTGCTACGGCTCGGCGATAGTACCGGCGGCGCGGATATCCGCCAGGCGTTCTGCGCCGGAACCGAGCAATGCCTCGAAGACACGGGATCGGTGGATACCGAACCAGGCATCACCTGGGGGCCGGTGGCCCAGGGCTTGAATACCCGCTTGGGGATATATAACGGTCCCGTCAATCCCGCGGAATGCCCACCGGACTGGTATACCAATTACAGCGAGCCACTGGTCGCAATGGACGGTGGCGTGCCTAAACAGAATGGGGCCGAGGTCGTTTCCACCGATGGTGATCTGTCGGCCGGTGGTAACGCGTTAGAAGATGTGAACGATTGGAAGGATGCCTATCTAGGCTGCGCCGCAAGTGATGGCTCCTGCTCAGGTGTCGCCGAGCGCCGCGTCCTCAATGTTGTGATCGGCAATTGTGCCGAAGTGGCGGGAGGGGGGGCGACCTCGGTGCCAGTGCTGGGGTTCGGCTGCTTCTATTTACTGCAGAAGGTCGAGCAAAGCGGTGAGAAAGAGGTCTTCGGCCAGTTCATGCAGGAGTGCGAAGGAAGTGGTTACGCCGGGCCAACGCCGGCCGACGATGCCGGTCCGCAGATCATCCAGTTGTACAAGACCTACTTTAGCGACGTTTCGACACCGAGCCCCGATTCCTAGGCCGTTGCGCCGGGGGAGATTGAGCGATGTGGTCCGGATGAAATCCGGGAGAGGCAGGAGCCTCGTACAACGCTATTCCCGGATTGCATCCGGGCCACGGGGTCTCAACAAGGTAGCCCGGATGCAATCCGGGGGAGGCGCAAGCCTCGTGCAACCACGATTCCGGATTGCATCCGGTTACGTGGTAAGCCCAGTTACTGGGGAGGTGTTCCATGCACAGTCATTCATTCAAACCGGGCCAGGCGCAGCAGGGCGTCGCCATGGTCGAGTTCGCCATCGCGCTGCCGTTATTGCTCTTGCTGCTCCTGGGCATCGCCGAGTTAGGGCGCATGCTGTACCAGTACAACAGCTTGCTGCAGGCCAGCCGCGATGCAGGGCGCTTTGTCGCAGGGAAAGCCTGGAACGCTACCCTCGGGCAGGTCGTATTGAGCAGCAACCTACAGACGGAGGCCAAGAACCTCGCCGTCTACGGATTGCCAAACGATCCCGGCTGCGACGTCGAAGCAGCGGGTTGTGCCGCGGTCACGGGGCTGAAACCCGCGGATGTCCAGGTTACCTCGGTGGGTGCCGAGCATGTGCAGGTGAGCATTAACTTCACGTTTCGCCCGGTAATCGGCACAGGCCTGCCGGCGCTGATCGGCGACGCCATCCCGCTGAATATCCCGCTGGTGGCCACCACCGTGATGAGGGGGTTGTGATGAACAGGCAGCGCATGCGTGGGGTTTATGTGGTGGAGTTCGCCATTATCGGCCTGCTGTTGTTCACCCTGCTGTTCGGTGTGGTGGAGATGGGGCGTTTGTATTTCACGGTCAATACCCTGGACGAGGTGGTACGGCGTGGCGCGCGGCTGGCGGCGGTGTGCGATCCCAGCGATCCGGTAGAAGTGGAAAAAATACTGCGCCGGGCGATTTTCAAGGCGGCCACGGACAGCGGTGCGAGCGACCTGATCGGTGGGCTGGAAACGGCCGACCTGAACTTGGTCTACCTGAACGAGGCCGGAGCTACTGTGGCCAATCCTGACGACCTCGTCAGCGCCACTGGCTTCCGAGCCATCCGCTATGTGCAGCTGCGGGTGGAAGGTTTCCCCTTCGAGTTACTGATTCCTGGGTTTGGCGGGGAGTTCACCCTGCCGACATTCAGGTCGACCATTCCCCGCGAAAGTCTCGGCAGGCATGCCGAGGCGGGCGTATTTCCGGAGATCACGCCATGTTAAAGCTCAAAGAAGCCCCCGTGCCATCCCTCTCTCCCGGCAAGCAGGGTTTTCACCTGCTGATCAGCAGTCGCGATGCGGATGCGCTGCAGCACCTAAATGGCATCTGCCGGCGTGCTCCTGGTATGCAGGTGAATACCCGCCTGGTCAGCAACGGGCATACCGACCCGCTCTATGGGCTGGAGCACAAACCGGATTTCCTCTTGCTACGGGTCAGCCATCTGTGGCGCGAGGAGTTGGCCGCGCTGTTGCAACACCCGATCCAGGATCGCCCGCCATTGCTGGTCTGCGGCCCGCTGGAAGAACGGGAGGGTATACGCCTGGCGATGCAGGCCGGCGCCCGCGATTTTCTGCCGGAGCCGGTGGCCGCTGAGGAGTTGCTGGCGGCCCTGGGCCGCATGGTCACGGAGACACGTTCCAGCAGTGGCTCGACCGGCAAACTGGTGGCGGTGATGAACGCCAAGGGCGGTTCCGGTGCGACCTTGCTGGCCTGCAACCTGGCCCATCAACTCAGTGCCAAGGGCGGCAGCGTCCTGCTGCTGGACCTCGACCTGCAATTCGGCAGCGTCGCCCATTACCTGGATGTACAGCCTAACCACAGTCATGTCGAGGTGCTGCAGCAGATCGGCGAGATGGACGGTGTGGCGCTGCGCGGCTTCTGCAGTCATTTCAGTCCGAATCTGCACGTACTCGGTGGTCGCGAAAACGAACTGTGCCTGCCGCAGGACGTGCATATCGAACATCTCGAGGCCCTGCTGCAACTGGCGCGCAGCACCTACGACTGGGTGGTGGTGGACCTGCCGCGGCAGATCGATCACCTCACTGGCATCACCCTGGAGCAGGCCGATCGGGTCTATATCGTGGTACAGCAAAGCCTCAGCCACCTCAAGGATGCCAGTCGTCTGGCGCGTATCCTGCGCGATGAGCTGGGCGTGCGCGGTGAGAGTTTGCAGGTGGTGGTCAACCGCTACGACAAGGCCAACCCCATCACCCTGCGCGATATCGCCACGGCCTTGCGCTGTAGCGAACTGCAAAAGTTGCCCAACGACTTCGCGCTGGTCAGCCAGAGCCAGAACACCGGCGTGCCGCTGGACCTGCACGCACCGCGCGCGCCTATCACCCTGGCGCTGCAAGAGCTGAGCAGGGAGCTGCTCGGCAAGCAGGCAGGTGTCGAACAGGGTGTGTTCAAGCGCACCTTCAACCGTTTTTTCGGGGGAGTGAGCCATGCTCAGTGAATTTCGTAATCGCTTGCGTCAGCAGCCAATCAAGGCTGTTGCAACGCCACCCGTCGAGAGCAAGAAGCAGGGCGAGCCTGACAAGGTAATGATGGCCTGGGAGCACGTCACCCCGTCTGAACTCTATGAAACCAAGAGCCATCTCAGCCCGGTGGAGACCGAGTGGCGGGAGAAGATCTACCAGCAGTTGCTCAAGGTCATGGATCTGTCCCTGCTCGACTCGCTGGAACAGGTCGATGCGGTGCGGCAGATTCGTGAGATCTGCCTGCGCCTGCTGGATGATCATAATGCGCCGGTGAGCGCCACCAGCCGTCAGTTGATCATCAAGCAGATCACCGACGAGGTGCTCGGTTTGGGGCCGTTGGAGCCGTTGCTGGCCGACCACAGCGTGTCCGACATCCTGGTCAACGGCCATGACTCGGTATACGTCGAGCGCTTCGGCAAGCTGCAGCAAACCGATGTGCGTTTTCGTGACAATCAGCACCTGTTGAACATCATCGACCGTATCGTTTCCAGCCTGGGCCGGCGCATAGACGAGTCCTCACCGCTGGTCGATGCACGCCTCAAGGATGGCTCACGGGTCAATGCAATCATCCCGCCGCTGGCCATCGACGGGCCGAGCGTGTCGATCCGCCGCTTCGCCGTGGATTTGCTCAACACCGAGAGCCTGGTGCAGATGGGCACCCTGACCCCGGCCATCGCCCTGATGCTCAAGGCCATCGTCCGCGGGCGGTTGAATGTATTGATCTCCGGCGGTACCGGCAGCGGCAAGACCACCATGCTCAATGTGCTGTCCAGCTTCATTCCGCATAACGAGCGCATTGTCACCATCGAGGACTCGGCCGAGCTGCAACTGCAGCAACCGCATGTGGTGCGCCTGGAAACCCGGCCGTCGAACATCGAGGGCCGTGGTGAGGTCGGCCAGCGTGAGCTGGTGCGCAACAGCCTGCGCATGCGCCCGGATCGCATCGTCATCGGCGAGGTGCGTGGCGCCGAGGCGCTGGACATGCTCACCGCGATGAATACCGGCCATGACGGCTCGCTGACCACCATCCACGCCAATACCGCGCGCGATGCCCTGGGCCGGATTGAGAACATGGTATCGATGACCGGCGCGACCTTCCCGATCAAGGCCATGCGTCAGCAGATCGCTTCGGCCATCGATGTGGTGATCCAGCTCGAGCGCCAGGAGGATGGCAAGCGCCGTCTGATCAGCGTGCAGGAGATCAATGGTATGGAGGGTGAAATCATCACCATGACCGAGATATTCGCCTTCGTTCGCCGCGGCATGGGCGAGCACGGCGAAGTGCTCGGCGACTACCGGCCGACCGGCATGGTGCCGGCTTTCCGCGATGTGATGAGTAAGCGGGGCATCGAACTGCCGCTGGAGATGTTCCGGCCGGAGTGGATGGAGGGGCAGTCATGAATCAGATTCCTGGCGAATTTATCCTGGCGTTTCTTGGCATGGTATTCACTGCGGTGTTCCTGCTCAGCCAGGGCCTGGTGGTGCCGGTATTCGGCGAGGCGGGTAAGGTGCGCAAGCGCATCCGCGGGCGTCTGCAGGTACTGGAGCGGGCCAGCAACCTGCCGAATATGCAGACGGTGCTGCGGCAGAAGTACCTCAGGCGTCTGTCGCCGCTGGAGGCCTGGCTCGAGCAATTGCCGGCGATGGAGGCCCTGGCGCAGATGATCGAACAGGCCGGGCATGACTACCGCGCCTATCGGGTGCTGCTGCTCGGTCTGATTCTCGGCGTAGTGACGGGTATCGCGTTGTGGCTATTCACCCAGGTCTGGTGGCTGGCGCTGCCGCTGGCCCTGGCGGTGTGCTGGCTGCCGGTGCTCAAGGTCGCCCGCGACCGCGGCAAACGCTTCGCCCAATTTGAGGAAGATTTGCCGGATGCGCTCGATGCGATGTGCCGGGCCCTGCGTGCCGGCCATCCGTTCAACGAGACCCTGCAACTGGTGGCCGAGGAACACAAGGGGCCGGTGGCCCACGAGTTCGGCCTGACCTTCGCCGATATCAACTACGGCAATGACGTGCGCCGGGCCATGCTCGGTTTGCTGGAGCGCATGCCGAGCATGACGGTGATGATGCTGGTGACCTCGGTGCTGATCCACCGCGACACCGGCGGCAACCTGACCGAGGTGCTGGAGCGCTTGAGCAGCTTGATTCGTGGGCGCTTTCGCTTTCAGCGCAAGGTCAAGACCTTGTCGGCCGAGGGGCGCATGTCGGGCTGGATATTGGTCGCTGTACCCTTCGTGTTAGCGGCGAGCATCGTGCTCTCAAGCCCTACCTATTTGCCCCTGCTGCTCAAGGAGCCTATCGGGCAGAAGATGGTGATGGCGGCCTTTGTCGCCATGCTGCTGGGAATTTTCTGGATTCGTAAAATCATCCGCATCCAGGTTTAAGCACAGGCAGGGGAGGTATATGTCATGGACTATCTGCTGAGTTTGCTCAATCGCGTGGTGGGTAACGAGGAGCTGGCGCGGTTGTTATTCGTCGGCGCCATTGGTCTGAGTGCGGTACTGGCCGTGGTCACCCTGGCAATGCTGGCGCTGGGCTTGCGTGACCCGGTGCAGCGGCGCCTGACCCTGATCAAGCGCGGGCATGGCGGCGTGGTGGTTGGCCAGGAGCCACCGAGCAATCTGCAACTGATGCTCGAGCAGGTCGGGCAGCGTTTCAATACCGGCGAGGAGGGGCAGGAGTCTGCCACGCGCACCCTGCTGACCCATGCTGGTTATCGCTCGCCGGCGGCGGTGCAGATATATTGGGCGGTGCGCCTGCTGGCGCCGCTGGTATTGGTCGGCCTTAGCCTGTTGGCAATGCCGCTGATCCCCAAGTTGTCGCTGGCCGTGGGCATTCTGCTGGTGCTTGCGGCAGCCGCTGCTGGTTGGTTGGTACCGGCCATCTATGTCGACAAACGCAAGCAGGCGCGTATGCGGCGGCTGCTGGTGGCCTTCCCCGATGCCCTGGACCTGATGGTGGTGTGCGTCGAGTCGGGGTTGGCCTTGCCCCAGGCGATCGAGCGGGTGGCCGACGAGATGGCGGTCAGTCAGCCGGAGCTGGCGCTGGAGCTGGCCTTGGTCAATGCCGAGATCCGTGCCGGCGTCCCCAGTACCGAGGCGCTCAAGCATCTGGCCGAACGCACCGGGCTGGAAGACATTCGCGGCCTGGTCAGCCTGCTGGCACAGAGCATCCGCTTCGGCACCAGCGTGGCCGACACCCTGCGCATCTATGCCGAGGAGTTTCGCGACCGGCGCACCCAGGCCGCCGAAGAAATGGCGGCGAAAATCGGTACCAAGCTGATATTCCCACTAATCTTGTGCCTGTGGCCGAGCTTTTTCCTGGTGGCCATCGGTCCCGCCATCATTGGGGTATTCAAAGTTTTCGGGAAGGTATGAGATGAAAAGGATCAGTCTGCTGTTGGCCATGACGGCCGTGTTGTCAGGATGTCAGACCATGGGCCCGGAGCCGGTGCTCGAAACTCGCTCGGTTTATAGCGGCGACAATTCGCTGTTGCACAAGGTACGCAAACAGGCCAGTTCGTCCGACCAGGCCATGCAGATGGCTGCGATGGCCTACCAGGCCGGCGACCTGGATCAGTCGCTGTATCAGTATCTGCGCGCCATCGAACTGGAGCCGGAACGCTACGAGGCCATGGTCTGGATCGGGCGCATCCACCGCGACCGCGGCAACACCCAACTCGCGGCGATGGCCTTCGGCGATGTGCTGACGAACCAACCGGAGAACCCCGACGCCCTGGCGGAGATGGGCATGCTGCACCTGGCCCAGCGTGACCACACGGCCGCGCAGAAGCTGCTGTTCAAGGCGGTAGCGCTGGACCAGCAGCGCCTGGGTAACGACCAGGGCGATGATCTGCCGGAGGTGGCTGCACTCGGGGTGGACGGCCTCAAGGTCGACAGCAAGTCACCGCTGAAGGTCTACAATGCCCTTGGCGTACTCGCCGACTTGAATAACGACTTCCCGTTGTCCGAGGCCTATTACCGTTTGGCCATGCTGATCGAACCGCGCTCGGTGCTGGTGCAGAACAGTCTGGGCTATTCCTACTACATGGCCGGTCAATGGCCAGAAGCTGAGCGCACCTACCAGCGTGGCATCGGATATGACGCCAGCTACAAGCCGCTCTGGCGCAATTATGGGCTGTTGCTGGCACGCATGGAGCGTTACGAGGAAGCGCTCTCCGCATTCGAGCAGATCAGCGATCGTGCCCAGGCCAGTAATGATGTTGGTTACGTCTGCCTGGTGGAAGGCAAGCTGGATGTCGCCGAGCAGTTCTTTCGCAGCGCGATCGAACAATCCCCCGCGCATTACGACATGGCCTGGGACAACCTCAACCGGGTTCAGCAGATCCGGCGGGTTCGCCAGATGGGTGGCAACCCCACCTCGGCAGCCGCCGTCCCGCCGGATGAGCCGATGGTGCAGTAGGGTGGGCTTCAGCCCACCATGTACCCTGTATATCGGTATATCGGTGGGCTGAAGCCCACCCTACTGATTAAGCAAGTCCGGCGGTTTCGCCGGATCGGCGGCAATTAATTCCCCCCGATACCTAACCCGGTTTCTTCAAGAATAGAGGCGAGTGGCGTTGAGCGTAGCGATACCTATCGGCGTCGTTGATGGGTTACGCGGCGCGCGGGGTTGAGCCTAGTGTTCCGCGCCGCTAACCCATCCTACGGGGCGGCGATCAGTTGATCGCGTCGGTCAGGGCTTTGGCCGGGACGTATTTGACTACTTTCTTCGCTGCGATTTCGATTGCCTTGCCGGTTTGCGGGTTGCGTCCGGTGCGGGCCGGGCGATCGCTGATTTTCAACTTGCCGATGCCGGGCAGGGTGATTTCGCTGCCGTTCTCCAGGGCATCGCTGACGATTTCGCTGAGATGTTCAAGCGCTGCGCGGACGGTGGCCTTCGGCGTGTCGATGGCTTCGGCGATATCGCTGATCAGTTGGTCTTTGGTCATGGCCATTGTTGTTGCTCCTTGGAATGAGAGGGTGGCGCTGGAAATGCCTCGCGCAGAGTACTGCGATTTTGTGCTGCTGACATTGTCTCAGCGCAGATTTTGGGTGCTCGAGCCCCATTGTGACTCGCCGCCACGACGGAAATTCCGTGCTGCCGATGGGTATCGCTGCGCTCATCCTACAAAAGCCGGCGCAGACCAAACCGTAGGATGGTGCGGGCGGCGATCCGTCGGGCCGCGTAGGATGAGCGTAGCGATACCCATCGCAACCGAACGCCAGCCCACACAAGGGTCAAGGCTGCAATAACTGCAGGCAGGCAGGACGGTTATTGCAATGGTCAGTCTGAGGTTGACAAAATAGCAACCCTGCAATTAAGGTTGCTAAAACATCAACAAGGATGTTCATGCACGTTTTCAAGAAAAGGGCTTTTGTGGATGCCTGTCTGCTGTACCCGCTCAAGGCGTCGAGCATCATGGAAACCTACAAGGTGCTCGACCACTCGACGGCACAGTCATCCCTTGAGTTAAAGGCGGCGCTGTCTTCGTTGGACAATTTCACCCGCCGCAGCGGCTGGTGGGTGATCGACATAGGTGGCAATGAGATCCGCATGATAGTGGCCATCGACTTTGCCAAGCAGCGGGTTTACGTGAAACACATTTTCAACCACAGCGAGTATGACAAGGCCAACAAGTGGTATCGCAATCCGAAGAACACAGGAGTCATGCCATGAGTACTGCATTAGCCGTACGCATCGAGCAGAGTGCCATCCATGAACTGGCTGAGCAGTTGAAAGAAATCCAGCGCTCGCTGGAGCGTGTGGACGGTACGCTTATCCAGGAGATCGGCAACGAGGCGGAGTACGACAAAGCATTGGCCCTGCTCGACGAACTCACCGACTCTGCAGACGACAGCCAGACCAGCCAGCGCTTGCTGGACATGCTGTGCGCCTCGATCAAACGTTATGAGGACAGCGCACCGCAATTTGCCGAGTTCAACGAAAAGGTCGAAGCCATCACCGGCGTGGAGTTGCTGAGATTCCTCATGAAGCAGAACGGGCTTACCGGGGCCGACCTACCCGAAATCGGCGACAAAACTGTCGTGTCGCGCACGCTCAATGGCAAGCGCACCCTGAGCAGCACCAATATTCAGGCTCTTGCTCGGCGCTTCCATCTGAACCCGGGGGCCTTCTACCCAATCGCCTGATCACAGACCTACGCGGCCCGATCCATTCATGTGCTGAAGCAGTTGTAAGTTCAAGACAAGCCGGTACAATGGCCCCGCTCGCTGCAAGGCGGGTAGCGTTATGGTGGCCCTGCCGGTCCCTCCGCAACGATTAACCGTGAACCCGGTCAGGCCTGGAAGGGAGCAGCCGCAGCGGTGACATTGTGTGCCGGGGTGTGGCTGGTGGGGTCGCCTCCATCTTTAAACCCGTTCGGGTTGTCTGTTCATCCTCATCTGTTTATCTACAGCCTTTAGCGGGCCGTTGAAAAACTCAGCTCCAGCTGCCCAAAACCGGCAGGTGTGACGTTTTTAAGCGTCCAGAGCTGGCGTAATTTCTCGGCAAGCTTATTTCGGCTTTTCGCTAATTCCTGCGCGGGTTAAGCCCATTTTGCCGTTCTTTTGGCGTGGCACGACCTATCGGGCGGCGATCCCTACGCTTTGCCATCTGCGCATACCGGCTACTTAGTCATCTTTTTTCTGCTGGTTTAATCGTGATGAGTCCGGGCTGTCGCTCGATGGTCGCGTCGGGGTTATCGTGACATAGGTTCAATGCGTTCAAGGTAGGGAAAACCATGCACCTGCGTCTGGCTGCGGATGCTGTGTTGCTGCTGCATCTGCTGTTCATTGCCTTTGCGCTACTCGGTGGTTTGCTGGTGTTGCGCTGGGGCTGGCTTGCCTGGCTGCATCTACCCGCAGTGTTCTGGGCCGTGACGGTCGAGGCATTGCAGCTGCTGTGCCCACTGACGCCTTTGGAAAATGACCTGCGTCACGCTGCGGGGCAAGCGGGTTACAGCACTGGTTTTATCGAACACTACCTGTTGCCAATCATCTATCCGGCGGGGCTCACGCCCACTATCCAGCTGTGGCTGGCAGCGTTCGTGCTGCTACTGAACCTGCTGGTTTATGGCTTGTTGCTCTGGCGTTGGCGGCGTAACCGTTGAGAGCTTGTGAAGAATTCTCGCCTGCTGCGAACGCCTCCAAAGTCCCACGCGCCGACCGATTACCTCGAGCAACCCGCGATCCGTAGGGTGTCACTCGCCGCAGGCAGTGCACCGGGGTTGATCGGCACGACACAATAGCTGGCGGGCTGTCGCTGCGCTCCGAACGGATCGCCGCCCGGGCCGCCCTACGGTCCGAAGCGAACGCCTCCTGAGCTGCCTTACGTTCTGCTTCGCACTGATCTGCCGGCCGGTGATCTGTGATGGGTATCGCTGCGCTCAACCCTACGCGGCCCGCCACATCCTACAAATGCCCCGATCGCGCTGCTCCAACCAATTACTTCGAGCAATTCGCGATCATTAGTGCGAGGTGGCAGTGGCGGCAGTTTGCCTTGGTCATTCAGCGGCATGATGGTGCATGGGGTTGAATATGTCCTTGGCTACACTGGGCCTTGTCTTCTCTTTCATCGCACAAAACAAGGCGACTTCCATATGCAAAATCGCATGATGATTACCGGCGCAGGTTCGGGGTTGGGTCGTGAAATCGCCCTGCGCTGGGCGCGCGAGGGCTGGCGTCTGGCGCTCGCCGATGTCAACGAGGCGGGTCTCGCCGAAACCCTGGACTTGGTCCGCGCAGCCGGTGGTGATGGCTTCACCCAGCGCTGCGACGTGCGCGACTACAGTCAGCTGACCGCTCTGGCGCAGTCCTGCGAGGAAAAGTTCGGCGGCATCGATGTGATCGTCAACAACGCCGGTGTGGCGTCGGGCGGTTTCTTCGACGAGCTGTCGCTGGAGGATTGGGATTGGCAGATCGCGATCAACCTGATGGGCGTGGTCAAGGGCTGCAAGGCGTTCCTGCCCTTGCTCGAGCGCAGCAAGGGCAAGATCGTCAACATCGCGTCGATGGCGGCGCTGATGCAGGGCCCGGCGATGAGCAACTACAACGTGGCCAAGGCCGGTGTGGTGGCGCTGTCGGAAAGCCTGCTGATCGAATTGAAACAACAGGAAATCGGCGTGCATGTGGTCTGCCCGTCGTTCTTCCAGACCAACCTGCTCGACTCCTTCCGTGGCCCGACGCCGGCGATGAAGGCCCAGGTTGGCAAACTGCTGGAAAGCTCGCCGATCAGCGCGGCGGACATCGCCGACTACATCTATGCCGAGATGGCCAAAGGCGAATTCATGATTCTGCCCCATGAGCAGGGCCGCATGGCCTGGGCGTTGAAGCAGAAGAACCCGCAATTGCTCTATGACGAAATGATCAGCATGGCCGACAGGATGCGCGCCAAGGGCAAGCAGGCGTAATTCAGCCCGAGGTGCCGCGGCTGGCGACGTTTAACCCCTTCGCCAACCGGTTGCTCAACGCGCCATGCGCGCCGAGAAGAAAATCGCCAGGATGATCAGCGTGCCGCCGAGCAGCATGCGCAAGGTCGGTATCTCATTGAACAGCCACCAGGCGAAGGCGATGCCGTAGACCGGCTCCAGGGCGAAGATCACCGCGGCGCTACGCGCCTTGATCACGCGCAGGCTGGCGACGAACAGGCTGTGCGCCAGGCCGGTACAGAATACTCCGAGCATGGCCAGCCAGAACCAGTCGAGCAGCGCCAGGCTGGGCAGCAAGGGCCAGGCGAAAGGCAGGAAGCACAGCAGCACCGTGAGGTTCTGGCAGAGTGCCGCCTGCACCGGATCCAGGCCGCGAGTGCTGGCGCGGTTGAGCAGCGACAGCAGGGCGAACAGCAAGCCCGAGAGCACCGCCCAGAGCAGCCCGACGGTAGCCTGGTTGCCGAGGTCGAAATTCGGCGTGACCAGAATCAAGCCCAGACAGACCACAGCGACCATGGCGAATTCGCTGGGCCGCGTGCGTTCGCGAAACAGCAGGCCTTCGAGCAGCACGGTAAACGCCGGGAAGCTGGCGAAACCGAGGGTGGCGATGGCCACGCCGGAAACCTTCACCGCCTCGAAGAAGGTCAGCCAATGGCTGCCGAGCAGCAAGCCGCCGAGTGCCAGCATGGCCAGCTGCCGCGCGCTGGGGCGTTGGCTGTGGGTCTGGCTGAGAAGGCGGGCGAACAGGGCCAGCGCGACGACGGCGAAGATCGCCCGACCGCCGACGATGGCCATGGGCAGAGTATTCGCCAGTTTGCCGAAAATCCCCGACAGGCCGAACAGCAGGGCGCCCAGGTGAATCGCCAGCAGTGCCTTGCGCTCGGTCATGCCAGGCGCGCGCCATTGGGCAGCGGTTTGTCGAAGCTGGCCAGTACCACCTTGTTGTCCGCGTCATAGACGCCGGTCACCAGCACCTCGGAGCGGATACCGGCGATGCGCTTGGGGGCGAAATTGCACACGCAGAGCACCTGGCGGCCAACCAGTTCGGCACATGGGTAGTGCTCGGTGAGTTGCGCGCTGGAGGTTTTCACCCCGAGTTCGCCGAGGTCGACCCGCAGTATGTAGGCCGGTTTGCGGGCTTTGTCGTTCGGCTCGGCGGACAGCAGCGTGCCCACGCGCAATTCCACCCGTTGAAAGTCTTCCCATTCGATCTGCTGCATAACGCTTCCTCGGCTAGCTGATGCTGCATGCAGTCTAGGGAGAGAAGCGCGCCCTGTCTGTCGCGGGAGTCGCGGGTTTTGTCGCGTTACTCGTGGCGCTGACGCAGCGCGCGCGGGGTGCAGCCGAACTGCCGCAATAGCGCCGCGGTAAAGGCGCTTTGCGAACTGTAGCCGACCCGCGCAGCGATCTCGCCGACGGCCAGCTGGCTAGTGCGCAGCAGCTGTCGGCCCAGATGCAGGCGCCGGCTGCGTACATAGGCCATGGGCGTCTGTCCGGTCTCGTCGAGAAAACGCGCATGAAAACGCGCCGCCGACAAACCGGCCAGCCGCGCCAGATCGCCAACCTGCAGCGGGTAGGCGGCATGCCGGTCGATGTGCGCGTCCAGGGCTGCCAGCGGCAAGCCTGGCACGCCCGCTAATTCGATGCGCTCGCTCGCCAGGCTGGCCAGCAACAGCGCTGCGCCTTGCTGGGCGATCACCGGGTCATCGATCGGGCTGGCCGCCAGCCAACTGACCAGCTGGCTTTGCGCCGGGTTGAGACTCCGGGCGCCGGGGCGCTCGAGCAGGCGGCGGCTGGCATCGGCATGCATGCCCAGGTGCTGGTGCAGCCAGTGCTCCGAGGGCACGTCGAGCACCAGGCACTGGCTGCCGCGGCTGCTGCCACAGGCGTGTTGCGCCGCCGCCGGCACCACGGCGAGGGTCTGGCGGATCACCTGACTGCCCAGCCCGGCCACTTCGAAGTCCAGCTGGCCACTCAGGCCGAAGACCAACTGCGCATGGACATGGCTGTGGTTGAGCAGCTCATGGCTGTAGTGACGCAAAGAGAGCAGCGACGGCATGGCAGATTCCTCGTGGCAGGCGGCCAGTTTAGCAGGCTGTTGCGCATGCTCGTGGCGGGGCGCTGTCATTGAACTGCCATGGCGCCGTCACAGTCGTTTCACCGCCGGCAGGCAAGCTCGTCAAAACCCAGCCGGAGGCCGCCCATGACCAGCGCCCAGCTCGCCAAGCCGAGTCGCAAGCAACGAGTCCGCACCCTGTGGATTTCCGATGTCCACCTGGGTACCCGGGATTGCCAGGCCGAACACCTGGCGGCGTTCCTCAAACGCTATCAAACCGACCGGATTTACCTGGTGGGCGACATCATCGACGGCTGGCGGCTGCGCAGCGGCATCTACTGGCCGCAGGCGCACAGCAACGTGATCCGCCGCCTGCTGACCATGAGCAAGCGCGGCACCGAGGTGATCTATGTCACCGGCAACCACGACGAGTTCCTGCGCCGTTATTCGTCGCTGATGCTGGGCAATATCCAGTTGGTCGACGAGGCCGAGCACGTCACCGCCGATGGCCGCCGGCTGCTGGTGATCCATGGCGACCAGTTCGATGTGATCACCCGTTACCACCGCTGGCTGGCCTTTCTCGGCGACTCGGCCTACGAGATCACCCTGACGCTCAACCGCTGGCTCAATCATTGGCGCAGTCGTTACGGCTACGGTTATTGGTCGCTGTCGGCCTACCTCAAGCACAAGGTCAAGGGGGCGGTGAACTTCATCAGCGACTTCGAGCAGGCGATCGTCCACGAATGCGTCAAGCGCGGCTTCAATGGCGTGGTCTGCGGGCATATCCATCACGCCGAGATCCGCCCGATGGGCGAGGTGGAGTACATGAACTGCGGCGACTGGGTCGAGTCCTGCAGCGCCTTGATCGAGCACCTGGATGGCCGCATCGAGCTGTATCGGCTGGCCGACGACCAGGCTCGGCAAACCCTGGCGTTGGCCGAGCAACTGGCGGCTGTCGAGCCGGCGGCATGAGGATACTGATCGTCTCGGATGCCTGGCTGCCCCAGGTCAACGGCGTGGTCACCAGCTTGCAGGCGCTGGTTGGTGAACTGGGCGATCTGGGCCATGAGGTCAAACTGCTGTCGCCGCAGGATTTTCGCAGCTGGCCGTGCCCGACCTATCCGGAGATTCCGCTGGTGTGGAACCTCTGGCGGGTCGGCCCGGCGATCCGCGAGTTTCAGCCCGACTGCGTCCACCTGGCCACCGAAGGGCCGCTCGGTTGGGCCGCCAGGCGCTGGCTGTGCAAGCGTGGCCTGGCGTTTTCCAGCGCCATCCATACGCGCTTTCCCGAGTACATCCAGGGTCGTTGGCCGTGGTTGCCGCTGCGCTGGGGCTATGCCTACCTGCGCATTTTCCATCGTCCGAGCGAGGCGGTGCTGGTGACCACCGAACGGCTGCGTACGGAGTTTGCCGGCTGGGGCCTGCAGCGTCTGGCGCTGTGGCGCAAGGGCGTCGATACGCGGCTGTTTCAGCCGCAGGTGCCGCGGCTCGGGGCGCTCAAGCCGGTGTTTCTGTGTGTCGGGCGGATCGCCGCGGAAAAGAACCTGGAGGCCTTTCTCGACCTCGACCTGCCCGGCGAGAAACGGGTGGTCGGCGACGGTCCGCTGCGTGAAGCCTTGCAGGCGCGTTATTCGGCGGTGAAGTTTCTCGGCTATCGGCATGGCGCAGAGCTGGCCGAGGCCTATCGTCAGGCCAGCGTGCTGGTGTTTCCCTCGCGCACCGATACCTATGGTCTGGTGATGCTCGAGGCGCTGGCCTGCGGCACGCCAGTGGCGGCCTTCCCGGTGCCCGGCCCGCTGGATGTGCTGGCGGCGGGCGTGACCGGGGTGATGAACGAGGATTTGCGTGCGGCCTGCCTGGCGGCGCTGGAGCTCGACAGGACGCGCTGCGCCGAGTTGGCGGCAGGGCAATCCTGGCGGGTATCGGCGCTGGAATTCCTGGCTCGTCAGCCCTTGCTCGACGGCGAGCCGTATACCGCTCGGGTTTTGGCGATAACCGGCCAGGATTAGTTGGCTGTGGCTGATCCGGGTAGGGTGCGCTGTGCGCACCAAGTGTATCGAGGTCAATGGTGCGCGCGGCGCACCCTACCCTGGCGAACGCAACCCCGGCGGGTTTACATGATCACCTTGTCGCGCAATTTCTCGGCGGCCTGCTGCAGCGCCTGGATCACTCGTTGCTTGTCGAAGTTCTGGATGCCGTTGGTGTCCAGGTACATGGAGAAGCCGGGCAACTCATGTTCGACATAACTGGAGGTGGCGCCCAGGTCGCGGCGGAAGTCCACCACCTGGTAGATCTGTACCGGGCGGGTAAAACCCTTGACGTTGATCTGGCCCTTGTCGCGGCACATGATCAGATCCTTGACCAGCGAGTAGGTCTCGTGGGAGATGAGGATCTCGCCGGCTTCGGCGGCGCTTTCCAGGCGGCTGGCGAGGTTCACGTCACGGCCGATGATGGTGTAGTCCATGCGCGTGTCGGCGCCGAAGTTGCCCACCGTGCAGTAGCCGGTGTTCAGGCCCATGCGGATTTCCAGCGGCTTGGTAATGCCCTGGGCGCGCCACTGCTGGCGCATTACTTTCATGTGTTTGCGCATGGCCACGGCCATCGATACTGCGGCCATGGCGTCTTGTTTGGCGCCTTTGCTGGCCGGGTCGCCGAAGAACACCATGACGCTGTCGCCGATGAACTTGTCGATGGTGCCGCCGTATTTCAGGCAGATCTTCGACATCTCGTTGAGGTAGCTGTTGAGCAGGTCGGTCAGGGCCTCGGCTTCCAGTTCCTCGGACAGCTCGGTGAAGCCCTTGATGTCGGAGAAGAACACCGTGAGTTTCTTGCGCTGGGTCTCCAGGCGCACGCTTTTCTTGCCGGTGAAGATCGACTCCCATACCTGCGGTGACAGGTACTTGGCCAGGTTGCGCGCCAGGCGGGCGGCTTTTTCCTGTTCGCGTTTGATTTCGCCGCGCACCTGGGCCAGGCGCAAGCCCTGCTGGTGGACGAAATAAGCGGTGATGCAGACGTACAAGGTGCTGAAGGCGATACTCACCAGGGCAACCAGGGCCGGGGTGTCGGGGTTGAATTTCAGCTCGATCAGCGCCGCATTGAGCAGCGTGCTGCTGATCGCGACCAGCATGGCCAGGCCCAGGTAGCGCAGGCCACCGACCACCATCGAGCTGAAGGCCAGGATCAACAGGCACATCAGGCTGGGTACGACCGAGAAGCTGAGCAGGGCGAGTGCCGCGCCACAGTGCAGGGCGTCGATGAACAGCAGGGTCAGGGTGGCGGTTTGCGGATGATCACGCTTGAAGCGTTGGCCCAGGTGGTAGGCCAGGTGCGGATAGAGCAGGGCGTAGGGCACTATCCACAGAATGTCGTAGCCGAAATGCTGGGTGTAGGTGCCGGCAGCGATGCTCGCGGCCACGGCGATATAGGCCAGTACGCGCGAGTAGTATTCGCGCAGTGGTGGCGCCGGCAGTGCGTGGAGCCGGTTCTGGGTAGTGGCATTCATGCTGTGGAAACGATCCCTGCTGATTTCCGACGCCTCTGCTGGACGTCTAAGTAGCGCTGCAAGCGCTGAACCAGAATTGCGACAGAGCAGGGATCATAACCAAGCGAGGCGACGCGAGCCAAGCATCACTGCTCAACGGTGTGAAGATGCCGGCCAGTGGGCGGCTTCGGCGCAGCCAGAGCACGGCGGATCAGAATCTGATGCGGCCGGTAAAGGCATCCTTGAGCATTACCCAATCACCCATGAAGCTGTACAGCGGGTACTGAAAGGTGGCCGGGCGGTTCTTTTCGAAGACGAAGTGACCGACCCAGGCAAAGCCATAGCCGGCGACTGGCATGGCCAGCAGCCACAGCCACTGTTGCGTGCCCAAGGCGTAGGCGAGAATGCCCAGCACCAGCAGGCTGCCGACATAATGCAGGCGGCGGCAGACCGGGTTGCTGTGTTCTTGCAGGTAATAGGGGTAGAACTCGGCGAAGCTGGTGTAGCGATCGCTGGTTTGCGTAGCCATGGCGTGCCTCCTGGTAGTGATCTGGCCGCACCGGGGTTCAGCGGCTGTGGCGTGTTGGCAGTCTAGGCTGGCTGTCCTGTTGGGCCAGTGACATTAAGTGCCAGTTTAGTATCCTTGCGCGCAGCCAGTATCTGCGCCGAGAGCCAAGAGAAGCGACTTCCAGATGACTCGAATAAGAATAGCGCCATGAGCGAACGCACCACTTCATCGAATTGGGCCCTGGGCATCGTCCAGGCCCTGGAAATGGGCGGCGTCGACTGCCGCATGATTTTCCGCGAGTTGGGGCTGGATTACGCCGCGCTGGAGGATCCGGATGCACGCTTTGCCCAGGACGGCATGACGCGGCTGTGGCAGCGCGCGGTGGAGCTGTCGGGCAATCCGGCGATTGGCCTGAACATGGCCAAGGTGGTGCGCCCGGCTTCATTCCATGTGGTCGGTTACGCCTTGATGTCCAGTCGCACCTTGACCGAGGGGCTGGCTCGGCTGGTGCGGTATCAGCGGATCATCGCCGAGGGCGCCGACCTCAGTTTCCGTCCCACGGCCAAGGGCTATGAGCTGATCCTGGCGATTCATGGCGACCGCCTGCCACCGGCCCGGCAGAGCGCCGAGGCTTCGATGGCCTGTTCCTTGGCCTTCTGCCGCTGGCTCACCGGTCAACCGATTCGTCCGCAGCAGGTGCTTTTTCAAGGCGACCCACCGGCGGATCTCGAGCCCTTTCAGCAAGTGTTTCAGGCTCCGCTCAAATTCAATGCCGGTCACTATGCGCTGCTGTTCGAGCGGGCAGACCTGGACCGGCCATTACCGACGGCCAATGAGTCGCTGGCCCAGTTGCACGACAGATTCGCTGGCGAATACCTGGCGCGCTTCTCGGAAAGCCGCGTGAGTCATCAGGCCCGGCAAGTGCTGTGCCGCCTGCTACCCCAGGGCGAACCCAAGCGCGAGGCGGTGGCGCAGGCGCTGCATGTGTCGCAGCGGACCTTGCAGCGGCGTCTGCAGGACGAGGGGACGAGTTTCCAGCGCCTGCTCGATGACACCCGTCGCGAGTTGGCCGAGCAGTACCTGGCCCAGCCCAACCTGAGCCTGCTGGAAGTGGCCTATCTGCTCGGCTTTGCCGATCCGAGCAATTTCTTTCGCGCGTTCCGCCGTTGGTTCGACATCACTCCGGGCGAGTACCGCGCGCGTCTTTAGCTAGCCCGCAGGCGAGAATGTGGGCAACCCGCCACGCCGCCGTGCCGAGTTTGGCAAGCCGGTGAAATACCGCTCAATGCCGCCAGAAGGCACGGGTGACCAGCACCAGGACGGTCAGGATTTCCAGGCGACCCAGCAGCATACCCAGCGATAGAAGCCATTTGGCGGCATCCGGTAGGCTGGCGAAGTTGCCGGCCGGGCCGATGATCGGGCCCAGGCCGGGACCTACGTTGCACACCGCGGTGGCGGCACCGGTCACTGCGGTCATCCAGTCCAGGCCGATCAGCGTCAACCCCAGGGCGATGGCGCCGATGGTGACGGTGAAAAAGAACGAGAAGGTCAGAATCGAACGGACGATTTCTTCATCGAGGTTGTGCCCGTTGTACTGCTGCTTGATCACCGCGCGCGGGTGGACGAGCTGGGTGAGGCCGCTGCGCAACAGGGTGTAGGCCACCTGGAAACGAAATATCTTCAGCCCGCCTGCGGTCGAGCCGGAGCAGCCGCCGACGAAGGTCAGGTAGAAAAACATCATGACTGCGAAGTCGCCCCACAGGCTGTAATCGCCCAAGGCATAGCCGGTGGTGGTCACCACGGAAACCACGTTCAAGGTGACGATGCGCAGGGCATCGAAGTAGTCGTGATCGGAGTGCAGCCAGAGCCAGATGCTGAACATCAGGCAGGTGACCGCCAGCATGCCGAGAAAGCCGCGTACCTGTTCATCCTTGATCAGCGCCTGGCGATTGCCGCGGATGGTGGCGACGAAGAGGGTAAAGGGCAGGCTGCCCAACAGCATCAAGACGATTGCCACCCAGTGCGAGGCCGGGCCGAAGTTGGCCATGGAGTTGTCGGAGGTGGAATAGCCGCCGGTCGCGAGCGAGGTCATCGCATGGTTGATGGCCTCGAACCAGCTCATGCCAGCCAGCCAGTAAGCCAGGGTGCCGGCCAGGGTCATGCCGACGAAGATCGCGATGATGTACTTGGCGGCAATATGCGAGCGCGGCATGACCTTCTCGCCCCAGTCCGAAGACTCGGTCTGGAACAGGCGCATGCCACCGACCCGCAGCAACGGCAGGATCGCCACGGCCATGCCGATAAAGCCGATGCCGCCGAGCCACTGCAGCATCGAACGCCAGATCAGCAGGCCCGGCGAGGCGCTATCGAGGCCGGTCAGTATGGTGGAGCCGGTGGTGGTGATGCCGGACATGGTCTCGAAAAACGCATCGGTGTAGCTGATATGGTGAATCAGCGTCATCGGCAGGGCGGCGAATATGCACACGATCAGCCAACTGGCGGTGGTCAGCATGTACATGTCGCGCGGCCGTAATTGAACATCTTTCGGGCGCCCCTGGGCGACCATGGCCAGTCCGGCGACAAAGGTGATCATGCTCGACCAGAGGAAGGCATTGAGTTCGTAGGATCTGTCGAAGATCAGCAGGGTGAGCATCGGCACGACCATGCTGATGGCCAGGGTAATCAGGAAAATGCCGTTGATGAACGCGATGATTCGTAGGGTCGGCAAGGCCATGCAGGGGGCTCGGATTGAGGGCGGCAAAGGGCGCCATTGTACTCGCGCGACCGGGGCTGTAAACCAGCCATTATTCGGGGCTTTACAAGCGCATGGCTCGGCATAGAATAGCCGCCAGGTGCCGGCCCTTGCCGGTTTCTGAGCCCTCTTAAATCATGTCGAACGCTAATCCTTGCCTTACGTGTGGCGCCTGCTGCGCGCATTTTCGTGTGTCTTTCTTCTGGGGTGAGTGCCAATCGGCCGGCGGCACGGTGCCGGATGATCAGGTGGTGCTGATCACTCCGCATCGGGTCGCCATGCGTGGCACCGAGTACAAACCGGCCCGCTGTGTCGCCCTGCTCGGTGAAGTGGGCCAGGGCGTGAGCTGCACGCTCTACGAGCAACGTTCCAGCCCGTGCCGCGAATTTGAGGCGTCCTGGGCCAATGGCGCGCATGAGCCGCGCTGTGACGATGCCCGGCGCGCCCACGGCCTGCCAGCGTTGACGCCACCGGTACGACCGAGTGTGGCGCCGGAACAGGTTGCCTAAGCGTCTAGCGGGCTTGACGCAGTCCTGCTGCGGGCTTTGCACGCGGATTCTGGCAATGGCGGATTTGCTGCAGGTTGGCTCCAGCCGCCAGCTGCGCTGGCAAGCCTGCGTGTTTTTTACGCTAACCCGTGCCGTTTATTTCTGTTGCCGGTTTGCTCGCCGAGCAACAGTTTTTCCCCACCAGTCGGTGCCACGCTCTAGAATTCCCGCTTATTTTTGTTCAAGAGGTGGCTGATGGATGCTCTCGATGCTCTGCTCAATCGTGTTTCAGTGCCGCGTTTGTGCGAGCCTGCACCGGATGCCACACATCGCGAACTGCTGTTTCGCGCTGCATTGCGTGCACCGGATCACGGACAGTTGAGGCCGTGGCGTTTTCTTACGATCGAGGGGGCTGCGCGTGAGCAGCTGGGTGAGTTGTTTGCCCAGGCCGTAACTGCCGGCGCAGGTGACGTCAGCGAGGAGGTCTTGGCCAAGGCGCGGGCCATGCCGTTGCGGGCACCTTTGCTGGTCGTGGTGATCGCACGTGTAAAGGCCCATGCCAAGGTGCCGCCGCAGGAGCAGGTGATCGCCGCGGGTTGCGCTGCCCATGCCATTCTGCTCGCCGCCCATGCCCAGGGTATAGGCGCGGTATGGCGCACCGGTGACCTGGCCTATAACGCTCAGGTGGCGACGGGGCTTGGCTTGGCCAGTGACGAACAAATCGTCGCCTTCCTCTACCTGGGAACTGCCGAACGCGAATTGCGCAAACCCGCGCCCTTGGCTGTAGCCGATTTCGTCAGTACCTGGCCGGGCGTGTAACGAGCGATTCGCCGGGAGCTACTTGTCGCAGGCAGTGCAGCGATGGCTCATCGGTGCGGCAAAAAAGCTGGCGGGTTGTCGCTGCGCTCCGAACGGGTCGCCGTCAGGGCCACCCCTATAGTCTGGTCTGCGGCTTTAGCGGCAGCAGCAGGCTGGCGCTGAAGCCACCTTCGGGGTGGTTGGTCAGCTCCAGTCGGCCGCCGTGGCGCTCGGCGGCGCGGCGGGCAATCGCCAGGCCGAGCCCATGCCCGGGTGTACTTTGCCCAGGCGCACGGAAGAAGGGTTCGCCCAGCCGGGTCAGGTATTCGGCGGCAACGCCCGGTCCGTGATCACGTACGCTGAGGCACAGTTCGTCGGCCTGGCGCTCGGCCTTGAGCTCAATCGGTTGGCCTGTCGGGTTGAAGCGCAAGGCATTGCGCAGCAGGTTGTCCAGCGCCCGTTCGAGCATGTCCGGCCAGCCGTGCAGGCTTGCGCCGGGTTTCAGTTTGATCTCCACCCGCTGCTCCGGGGTGTCGAGTTGTGCCTCTTCTTGCAGCTTGCGCAGCAGCGCGGCAAGGTCGACCGGTTGCGCTGCGCCAGGATCGGCGTCGAGGCGGGCGAGGGCGAGAATCTCGCTGATCAAGGCCTCCAGTCGGTCGCACTCGCGCGCCAGGCGTGGCCAGAGCTTTTCCCGCTCGGCGGCGTCGGCGCGTTCGGCCAAGGCCAGTGCCACGCGTAAGCGCGCCAGTGGCGAGCGCAATTCGTGGGAGACATCACGCAGCAACTGGCGCTGGCTGCCTATCAGCCCTTGCAGGCGTGCGCCCATGCGGTTGAAGTCGCGGGCCAGCACGCCCAGTTCGTCGCGTCTATTGGCCAGGCGGGCCAGACTGTTCTGCTGGTAGGCGGTCTGGCCGAGGTCGTGCACGGCGCCACGCAGGCGATTCAGTGGACGGGTGATGGACAGGGTCACCAGCAGGCTGAACAGGGTCAGTACCACCAGGGCGATGGCCAGGGCGCTGAGCGGCCAGAGTAGGCTCTCGCGGTGCCAGGCGGCCAGTTCCCGGTGCGGGATCCGGTAGATGAACAGGTAGGTTTCGCCGGTCTGCGGGCTGCTGTAGTCGGTGGTCAGGCGGCGCCACGGCAGACGCTTGTCATTCTGCTGGCGCGCCTCGAAGGCGGCGGCGCGCGGCGGGAAGGTGCCCCTGACCAGGGGTTGGCCGTTGTCATCGAGCACTTGCACATTGAGACGCGAGGCCTCTTTGCGCTGCTCGAGAAAGGCCTGGGCGGCGTCTGCGCCCTGCTCCTCATAAAGGCTGGTCCAGGTTTCGGCCAAGCCATCCAGGGCCGGGTGCTGACTGAGAATCCAGGCGTCCTGATTCAGCGCTCGTCCCAGCAGCATGGATAGCCCGGCAACCAGAGCGAGGGCCAGCCAGAAGCTGGCGAAGATGCGCCAGAACAATGAACGCACGGATGACTCCTTGGTAGCGAAAAAACCCATCAAGACAGGGCTTGATGGGTGGGGCGGATCAGGGCCAGCCTGTTCCCGTCATTCGGCCTTGCTGGCCTGCTCGGCTTTCCAGGCGTTGAAGGCTGCACGCTCGGCGCGACGCTCCTGCATTTTCTTCTGGTGCTCGTCGAAGGCCTTCTGCTGTTCGGGGTTGAGCAGGTCGCGAATGGTGCTGTGCTGCTTGTCCTTGGCGGCTTTCAGCTCATCCTGCATGGCCTTCTGCTCGGCAGCGGGCAGTTTTTCCAGATGGCGCTGGGTGATCTCGTGGCGGCTTTTCATCTGCTCGCCCATCAACTTGCGGATTTCGCGCTGTTGCTCCTGACTCAGGTCGAGGTCTTTGAACATCCGCGAGCCATGGCGGTCACCGTGGCGGTAACCGTCGCCGTGGTGCGGGCCACCTTCGGGCATGGCCATGGCCAGCGTCGGCAGGGTCAGTGCGAGTAACAGGGCAGTAAGGGTCTTGCGCATCATGCTGTGTCTCCTTGTCTCGATGCCGGTCAGTTACCGGATGTGCCCAGTCTAGAGCGGTCAAGGTCAAGGGCCGTCAGGCAAGGGTAAAGCCTGAGTAAAGGCGAGAGAGTCTCAGGCGCTGTAGTAGTAGCCGCGGCTGCGCAAGGCGAGGATGCGCGGGCGTCCGTCCGGGTGCGGGCCGAGTTTCTTGCGCAGGTTGCTGACGTGCATGTCCAGGCTGCGGTCATACAGCGTCAGCTTGCGGCCGAGCGCCAGTTGCGCCAGTTCCTGCTTGTCCACGGGTTCGCCGGGCTGCTGCAGCAAGGCTTCGAGCAGGCGACTTTCCGACAGGGTGAGAATGACCTCGTGCTCGCCGATCGTCACCACGCCGCGCGCCTGACTGAAACACAGGTCGCCCAGTTGCAGTTGGCTGGACACGGCAGGATGCAGGCTGCGCCGCAACACGGCGCGCAAGCGGGCGGTCAGCTCGCGGGGGTCACAGGGCTTGGCCAGGTAGTCGTCGGCGCCAAGCTCCAGGCCGAGGATCCGGTCCAGCGGCTCGCCGCGGGCAGATAGCATCAATACCGGCAACCCGGGATGGTCGCTGCGCAATTGCTTGAGCAGTTCCAGGCCGCTGCCGTCGGGCAGCATCACATCGAGCACCACCGCGTCGGGAGCCTGGTCGGCCAGGGCGCGGCGTGCGCTTTTGCCATCATGGCAGGCACTGACCTGGAAGCCTTCCTGGGTCAGCCAGCTGGCCAGCAGCTCGCACAGTTCGGTGTCGTCGTCGATTAGCAGGAGGGTGCTCATACGGGTTTCAGTTTATCCACTCACGCCGCGAACGGCGTTTGCCGCGCAGCAATGCGCCGAGAATAACGCCCAGCAGTGCTGCGCCGGCGCCGACGGCAAACCATTGTTGCCGATCGTCGAGCAAAGGCTGGGGCGCATCGGCCTGGGTTTTTTTCAGTTGCAGCTTGAGGCGTTGGTTTTCCTGACGCAGGCGCTGTAATTGCGCGCTGTCGCGTTCGCCCCCGCTGGCTTGCAGTTCTGCGCCCAATGCTTCGCGTTGTTGCTCGCTGATGGCCAGGCGCTGTTTCAGGGCTTCGATCTGCGCTTGCTCTGCCGTAACCGTTGCGGAGGGGGCCGGCGGGGATTGCTCGGCATGCAGATCAAGCGGCAGCAGCAACAACGCAAACAGAAAAGACCACGGGCCTGGGCGCATCGGAACTCCTATGTCTTATTGGATTGTTAGCGACTAGCGGATTAAGGCAGAACCAGTTTGAACGGCTTGACCAGCACCGAGGCGTAGACACCGGCAGCGCGGTAAGGGTCTGCATCGGCCCAGCTTTGGGCTGCACTCAGCGATGCGAATTCGGCAACGATCAGGCTGCCGGAAAAGCCTGCCGGGCCCGGGTCGTTACTGTCGATCGCCGGATGTGGGCCGGCGAGTACCAGGCGACCTTCGCTTTTCAGTTGCTCCAGCCGAGCGACGTGCGCGGGGCGAGCAGCCAAACGATTTTCCAGGGAGTTTTCGACATCGGTGGCGATAATGGCGTAGAGCATCTCAATCCTTAATGGCTGGTGTGCCAGTCGGTAGTAGCGCAGAAAAGCAGCACGGACTGGCAAAGTCGAGGAATTGTTTAGCAAACTGTTGAAAAATTACCTGGTTAGCAGGTCGCAGAAAAAGGCAGCGAGCGAGGGTGGGCGGCAGCACTCGATCGAGGTGAACTCGGTATCGAGTACGAGCACAGGCTAGTGCGCATTGACCATACGTTGCTTGCCATCTGACTCGCTCGTTCGCCCTGCGCGCCTGCCTCCACTTGCCAGTTTATTTCCACAGACTATTAGTGATATCAGCAAGAGTTCGCCGGTATCGGCATAATAACAAACATAAATTACCGAGAAAGCGTTTCTTATGGATGTTGATTTGCATTGTCACAGCACGGCCTCAGACGGTGCGCTTGCGCCTGCTGTGGTGGTTGCGCGGGCGTACGAACGTGGTGTGCGGCTGTTGGCGCTGACCGATCATGACACCCTGGAAGGCCTCGAAGAGGCGCGCGCCGCAGCCCAAGCGCTGGATATGCAGCTGGTCAATGGCATCGAATTGTCCTGCACCTGGGGTGGCGCCACCATCCATGTTCTCGGTTATGCCTTCGTCAGCGATGCGCCAGCCTTGCTCCAGTCGATTGCCGAGCTGCATGAAGGGCGCTGGCTGCGCGCCGCAGAAATCAGCAAGCGGCTGGACAACAAAGGCATGCCCGGTGCACTCGAGGGCGCGCGGGCCGTGCAGCAGGAGCTGGGCGACAGCGGTAACGCCCCGGCCCGCCCGCACTTCGCCGAGTTCCTGGTGCGCGCCGGTCACGTCAAGGATCGCGCCGAAGCCTTTCGCAAGTGGCTCGGCTCGGGCAAGTTGGGTGACGTCAAACAGCATTGGCCGACATTGCAGCAGGCCATTGCAACCTTGCAACAAGCGGGCGCCTCGATCAGCCTGGCGCACCCGTGGCAGTACGACTTTACTCGTAGTAAGCGACGCAAGCTGATCGCCGATTTTGTCGCTGCCGGTGGCCATGCGCTTGAGGTGGTCAACGGCATGCAGCCAGCCGAACAGGTTGGCGGTCTGGCGATCCTGGCCCGCGAATTCGGCCTGCTGGCAAGTGCCGGCAGTGACTTTCATGCACCTGGCGACTGGTCTGAACTGGGCATGTATCGCCCTGTACCCGAAGACTTGTCGCCCCTTTGGGCGCGTTTTCAGCATGTCCAGCAGCCTACTGCAAGTCGAACAGGGAGTTAGCGTGAGTCAATTTTTCCAGGTTCACCCGGAAAACCCGCAGCTGCGCCTGATCAAACAGGCGGTGGAGATCATCAGAGCCGGTGGCGTGGTGATTTATCCCACCGATTCGTCCTATGCGCTCGGTTGCCATATCGGCGACAAGAATGCGGTGGAGCGTATCCGCCGTTTGCGCCAGTTGGACGACAAACACAATTTCACCCTGGTTTGTCGCGACCTGTCGCAGCTTGGCCTGTTCGCCAAGGTCGATACCGGCGCCTTTCGGTTGCTGAAGAACCATACGCCGGGGCCTTACACTTTTATTCTCAACGCCACTCGCGAAGTGCCGCGCATGTTGCTGCACCCCAAGCGCCGCACCATCGGTCTGCGGGTGCCTGGTCACCCGATTGCCCAGGCATTGCTCAGCGAACTCGGCGAGCCGCTGATGAGCGTCAGCCTGATTCTGCCGGGCGAGACGCTGCCGATGAGCGATCCCTACGAAATGCGACAGATCCTCGAACACCAGGTCGACCTGATCATCGACGGCGGTTTTGGCGGGTTGGAGGCCTCGACCGTGATCAATCTGGCCGAGGACGAGCCGCAAATCATTCGCGTCGGCTGTGGCGACCCTGCGCCTTTCGGCGAAGCGTAAGAGCCTCGCACGAAAGGCACGAAATTTCGCGAGCCTGGTCGTCAGCGCTTACAGAATGAGCACCACCAGCAGAACTACCAGCAGGATGATGATGAAGTCGTTGCCACTGAGTGCACCACCGGCCGGCAACGCGTCGATCCGCTGGGCCAGGGTGGCGACTTCCGCGGGCGTCAGCGCATCCACGCGGCTGTTGGCCAGGGCTGCGGGGACATCCATGGCTTGCAAACGCTCCTCGACGTCGGCACGGTTGAGGAACTCACTGACTTTGTCGCGATCGGCCTGCAGGGTTTGCTCGGCGATGACTTCTTGGGTGCCGATCATGCTGGCCTGGGCGGTTAGCGGTGGCAGGAGCAGCAAAAATGCTGCGAGCAAGGCAATGCCGAACGTTAGGCTGGGAATTTTCATGCTGTGACCCTCGACGAATGGTCGGGATTCGCGTCAAATCTTGCACTGCTGTTGGCGCGCGGTTCTGCCGTCAGTTTGCCCGGGCGGCTTCATAAATTAAGACTGGCCTTTTGCCCAAACGGTTCCGCGGTCGTTTTTCCCGCGGCGGCTACGGGTCTCGCTATACTTCGCGTCTTGTTGATTCGCTTAGGTAACCTGGTTTGAGCCTTGTTGATTCCGAACGCCGCGTGCTGTCCGGCATGCGCCCCAGTGGTCGTTTACACCTTGGCCATTACCATGGGGTGCTGAAGAACTGGATCAAGTTGCAGCACGAATACGAGTGCTTTTTCTGCATCGTCGACTGGCACGCACTGACGACCAACTACCAGGATGTCGGGCAGATCTCCCAGCATGTCATGGACATGGCGGTGGATTGGCTGGCCGCCGGGGTCAGTCCCAGTTCCGCGACCATGTTCATCCAGTCGCAAGTGCCGGAGCACGCCGAGCTGCACCTGCTGCTGTCGATGATCAGTCCGCTCAGCTGGCTGGAGCGGGTGCCGTCCTACAAGGAACGGCAAGACCGGCTGCCAGGGCGGGAACTCGCCACCTATGGTTTTCTTGGTTATCCATTGCTGCAGGCGGCGGATGTCCTGCTTTACCGGGCCGGGGTGGTGCCGGTTGGCGCCGATCAATTGGCGCATATCGAATTCGCCCGCGAAGTGGCTCGACGCTTCAATCATCTCTATGGCCGTGAGCCCGGCTTCGAGCTGAAAGCCGAGGCGGCGATCCGCAAGCTCGGCAAGAAAACCGCCACGCTCTACAACAATTTGCGCAAGGCGTACCAGCAGCAGGGTGACGTCGAAGCGCTGGAAACCGCCAGGGCACTGCTTAAAGAGCAACAGAGCATCACCATCGGCGACAAGGAACGCCTGTTCGGCTACCTGGAAGGTGGCGGCAAGGTGTTGTTGCCCGAGCCGCGACCGTTGCTCAGCGATGCGCCCAAGCTGCCGGGGCTGGATGGCGGCAAAATGTCCAAGTCCAGCGGCAATGCAATTTTTCTGCGTGACAGCAGTGCCGAAGTCGAGGAAAAGATCAGGCGCATGCCTACTGATCCTGCGCGGGTGCATCGGGAAGATCCCGGTAATCCTGCCCATTGCCCGGTGTGGCCGCTGCACGAGATTTACAGCAGTGCAGAGACGCGTGCTGCATTGCAGCAAGGCTGCAAGAGCGCCGGCATCGGCTGCCTGGACTGCAAGGGGCCATTGATCGAGGCCGTGCAGAAAGAGCTGCAACCCTTGCAGGCGCGAGCCGCCGATTATCAAGCCAACCCCGAGTTGCTGCGCAGTATCCTGGCGGAGGGCGCCGAGCGCGCGCGCAATGAAGCCCGGGAAACCTTGACCGAGGTGCGTTTGGCCCTGGGTCTGAATTACCGCTGAGCAGGGGTTGGGTAAATCGATATGCACAGTCAGTCACCTGAACCGTCCGCCGACAGTCAAGCAGGCGCCCAGCAAGAGTTGCCGTTCGCGTTGGTATACGGCCGGGCGGTGACCGAGATGCCGCTGGATCTGTATATCCCGCCGGACGCACTGGAGGTGTTTCTCGAAGCCTTCGAGGGGCCCCTGGATCTGCTGCTCTATCTGATCCGCAAGCAGAATATCGATGTGCTGGACATTCCCGTGGCGGAAATCACCCGGCAGTACATGGGCTATGTCGAATTGATGCAGTCGGTGCGCCTGGAGCTGGCCGCCGAGTACCTGGTGATGGCGGCGATGCTCGCCGAGATCAAGTCGCGCATGCTTCTGCCGCGTTCGAGCGAGGCTCCGGAGGAAGAAGACGATCCGCGCGCCGAGCTGATTCGCCGTCTGCAGGAATACGAGCGCTACAAGGCCGCTGCCGAAGGCCTCGACATGCTGCCCCGGGTCGGTCGCGACCTGACGGTGCCGCGCCTGGAGGCGCCGCAGGCGCAGGCGCGCAAGCTGCTGCCGGAGGTCAATCTGGAGGAGCTGTTGTTGTCGATGGCGCAGGTGCTGCGCCGCGCCGATATGTTCGAGAGTCACCAGGTCAGTCGTGAGACGCTGTCGACCCGCGAGCGCATGAGTGAAGTGCTGGAGCGCCTCAAGGGCGGCGCATTCGTGCCTTTTGTCGACCTCTTCACGGCCGAGGAGGGACGTCTGGGTGTGGTAGTGACCTTTATGGCGGTGCTCGAGCTGATCAAGGAATCGCTGGTCGAACTGGTGCAGAATGAAGCCTTTGGACCTATCCACGTGCGTGCGCGAGCCGAATGAGCATGAACCTGAGCAATCCCCGTGAACTGGCCAGCCTGCTGGAAGCCTTCCTGTTCGCCTCCGGCAAGCCGCAATCGTTGGAGCGTTTGTTCGAGCTGTTCGAGGAGGCGGAGCGCCCGGCGCCTGCGGTGTTCAAAAAAGCCCTGGAGCGGCTGCGCCAGTCCTGCGAAGGGCGTGCCTTCGAACTGGTCGAGGTGGCTTCCGGCTACCGTCTGCAGGTGCGCGAGACGTATGCGCCCTGGGTCGGGCGCCTGTGGGAAGAGCGCCCGCAGCGTTATTCGCGGGCCATGCTGGAGACCCTGGCGCTGATTGCCTATCGGCAGCCGATTACCCGCGGCGAGATCGAGGATATTCGTGGCGTGGCGGTCAACAGCCACATCGTCAAAACCCTGCTGGAGCGCGAGTGGATCCGCGTGGTCGGTCACCGCGACGTGCCGGGCAAGCCGGCGATGCTGGCGACCACCAAGGCCTTTCTCGATCACTTCAACCTGAAGAGTCTCGACCAGCTACCCCCGCTGGCGGCGCTGCGTGAGATCGAGCCCGAACCCTTGCTGGCCTTCGATGATGAGCTTGCCGCGCCGCAAAGCCTGCAGGCCCGCGCCGACCTGGCCCTCGCCGATGAAGCGCTGGTGGAGGCCAGTGAGGAAACCAGCTTCAGCAGCCTGCTGGCCGAGTTGGACTCCATGGAGCAGGGCTTGAAGACCGATTTCGATGATTTCTCGGCCGCGGCGCTGGATGAGGCCGAAGACGAGGAGCTGACCGAGGCCACGGACGAAGAGGGGTTGCCGCGCCATAGGTAGCCCAGAGGCAATCCGGGGATGGGTAACAATGCCATTGCGGATGCACCGGCTGTCGAAAAGCCTGAGCGTCGCTCGTCTGCCGACTAGTCTCAATCCGTGCGTGCGCTGCGCGTTTCGCGTATGATCCGCGCCCCTTCGACGACTTGCTGTCGTCCATCACTAGAGATACACCGGGAGGTGCCCAGATGAGTGAATCCGAAGAATACAGTCCAGCCGGCGAAAAACTGCAGAAAGTCATGGCGCGCATGGGCCTGGCTTCACGCCGCGAAATCGAAGGCTGGATCAGCGCCGGTCGGGTCAAGGTCAATGGCGCGGTTGCCGGCCTCGGTCAGCGTGTCGACCTGCACGATGCCATCGCCATCGATGGCCGCCTGATCAAGCGTGAAGAAGCCGCCGAAAGCGTGCGCCGCGTGATCATCTATAACAAGCCCGAAGGCGAGATCTGCACCCGTGACGACCCCGAAGGTCGGCCGACCGTGTTCGACCGCCTGCCGCGGCCGAAAGAGGGCCGTTGGATCAACATCGGCCGCCTCGACATCAACACCACCGGTTTGCTGATGTTCACCACCGACGGTGAGCTGGCCAACCGCCTGATGCATCCCTCCTACCAGATGGACCGCGAGTACGCGGTGCGCGTGCGCGGCGAAGTCGACGAGGAAATGATCGAGCGCCTGAAAGCCGGCGTGATGCTCGAAGACGGTCCGGCCAAGTTCACCGATATCAAGGTGGCACCGGGCGGTGAGGGCTTCAACCACTGGTATCACTGCGTGGTGATGGAAGGCCGTAACCGCGAAGTGCGCCGTCTGTGGGAGTCCCAGGGCCTGGTGGTCAGTCGCTTGAAGCGCGTGCGTTTCGGGCCGGTATTTATCACCTCGGATCTGACCATGGGCCGCTGGCGCGAAATGAGCCAGCGCGAAGTGGATATTCTCAGTGAAGAAGTTGGCCTCAAGTCGGTCGCCTTGCCGGACATGAAAGAGAAAACCCGCGACAAGCTCGAACGCCTGCAGCGCAAATCGGCCAAGCCGGTTGGCCGTGGCGAGCGTCCGCAGCGGACACTGCGTCCGGCTCATGGTGCCGCGGTGAGCGCTGAACGTTCGGGTTCCGGACGTACTCCGCGCGGCGAAGCTGGTGAGCGTGCCGTACGGACTCCGCGTAGTGAAGCTGGTGAGCGTGCCGTACGCACCCCGCGTAGCGAGGGTGGCGAGCGTGCTGTACGTACCCCGCGCAGCGAAGGTGGCGAGCGTGCCGTACGCACTCCGCGCAGCGAGGGTGGTGAGCGTGCAGTGCGTACCCCGCGCAGCGAGGGCGGTGCTGTGCGTACGCCGCGCCCGCCGCGCGCCGACAAGGGCCGTACGGAGCAAGGTCGTTCGGCTCCGGGCAAGGGGACGCCAGTTGCCGAGCGGCCGCGGGATGTCAACAAGAAGAGTCCGAGCAAGCCCAAGCCTATGCGTCCGGGCGTCGAGCTGAGCGAGCGCCCTGGGCGCAAGCCGGCCGCTCCAGCCAAGCGCCGCAGCCAGCCAGCGGGTGAAGGGCAGCGCCCTGGTTTTGGTCGTGGTCCGCGCAAGCCGCAGTAATAAGCCGAGCTGCCGCTAACTAGTGGTTGTAAAAAAGGGACTCGATTGAGTCCCTTTTTTATACGTTGTTTTTAGCCGGCCATGCTCAGGCGATTGCGTCCATCGCGCTTGGCTACATAGAGTGCGCTATCGGCGCGGCGCAACAGGCTTTCCGCCGACTCGCCCGCCAGCAGGCTGGCGCAGCCGAGGCTGATGGAGACCTCGATCGGTCGGCCTTGGGCCAGGCATTGCAACTCTTGCACGGCATGACGCAGGCGCTCGCCGACCATGGCGGCGGCTTCGCGGCAGGTTCCCGAAAGCAATACGAGAAACTCTTCGCCGCCGTAGCGAAACACCATATCGACATTACGCAACTGGTTTTTCAGGGTGGCGGCAACGTCGATCAATACCTCGTCGCCGACGCTATGGCCGTGGTTGTCGTTGATCCGCTTGAAATGGTCGAGGTCGAGCATCAGCAGCGAGAGTGGTTGCTGATTGCGTCGCGCCAGATCGATTTCACGCTGCAGAATCTGATCCATGGCGATGCGGTTGCCGGTATTGGTCAGCGGATCACGCAGTGCGCTCTGGACTGCCGCGCGGTAGAGCAGGGCATTGCGTAGCGGGAACAGCAAGCTGGCCAGCAGGGACTCCAGTTGGCCGAGTTCCTCGTCGCTGAAGCGCTGCTGGCGGCGGAAAACCAGCTCGCCAAGGTATTCGCCCTCATGGCTCAGCCGGTAACCGGCCGAGTGGCTGGCGCGTTCGCCCAGTTCCAGACGCAGGTCAGCGGTTGGCTGTTGATAGGTCAGGGCATTGAGCGGCACCAGGCTTTGCACGGCAGTGAAGAACAGTTTGAGGATGCGCTCGGCATCCAGGCTGGTCTGCAGTTGCATGCTGAGTTGCTGACGCAGTTGCGCCAGGCTGACCGGGTGCAGGGAAGGCGCGCGATTGCCGGAAAAACCCAGGCGCTGAAGCTTGGCCGTATCGAAATCGATGGTGTTGGTCTGGCTGGGAGTAACCATAAATGCTGAGCCTCTAGCGCATTAATGCGGCAACACTGGCTATAGAGCGATTTTCATGCCAGAGGGTTCAGAAAATATGAAAATTATTTGAAGTCAGTCACTTACGCTGTTTTTTTGCGGCAAATGGCCAGTATCGGCAATTTCCTTGCCTGGTCGGCCGGCAAGCTGTTGCCGGCCTGTGGATGTATTGCCATTTTTCTGCCGCTTCAACCAGTGGTTGCGCGCCTTACTGGGCGTCGAATGCCTGGCCATTGACGCCGCTGCTGTCTGGGCCCATCAGGTACAGATAGACCGGCATTATTGCCTCGGGCAGCGGGTTGTTCGCCGGGTTTTCCCCTGGATAAGCCTGGGCGCGCATATCGGTACGGGTTGCGCCCGGGTTGATGCTGTTGGCCCGTACCGGAGCCACGCCGTCGACTTCATCGGCCAGCACTTGCATCAAGCCCTCTGTGGCGAACTTGGAGACCGCGTAGGCGCCCCAGTAGGCGCGGCCTTTGCGGCCGACGCTGCTTGAGGTGAATACCACCGAGGCGTCGCTGGAGAGTTTCAGTAGCGGCAGCAGGGTGCTGGTGAGCATAAAGGTGGCGTTGACGTTGACCTGCATCACGCGCATGAAATTATCGCCGGAGAGCTGCTCCAGCGGTGTGCGCGGGCCGACGATAGAGGCGTTGTGCAGCAGGCCATCAAGTTTGCCGAATTCGCGCTCGATCATTGCTGCCAGTTCGTCGTACTGGTGTGGCAGGGCGGTTTCCAGGTTGAACGGGATCACCGCGGGCTGCGGATAGCCGGCGGCCTCGATGGCGTCGTAGACCCTGCTGAGGTTTTCTTCGGTCTTGCCCAGCAGTAGTACGGTCGCCCCATGGGCGGCAAAGGTCTGCGCGGCGGCAGCGCCAATCCCGCGGCCGGCGCCGGTGACCAGAATCACCCGATCCTTGAGCAGGTCGGGGCGGGCAGAATATTGGAACATGGGGACTCCTTCGGAGAGCGGCAAGCTGCAAGCCATAAGCGACAAGTTGCACGGCTGAATATTGATGGGTAGGTGGGGTTCGCCCGGCGAAGCCCCCCCCTTGTGAGCGATACTCGATAACGCCAAGCCTCAGAGCTGTACGTTGTACTCGCTCAGCAGCGGCACAGCGCCCGTTCGAGTACCGTGCGCAGTTCCAGGGGGTGGTCGACTACCACGTCGGCGCCCCAGTTTCTCGGGTTGTCGTCCGGGTGAATATAGCCATAGGTCACCGCCGCGGTTCTGGTGCCGGCGGCGCGTCCCGACTCTATGTCGCGCAGGTCGTCGCCGACGAACAGGACGCTGGCCGGATCCAGGCCCAACTGGTTGCAGGCAAGAATCATCGGCTCTGGGTCGGGTTTGCTGTTGGTCACATGATCCGGGCAGATCAGAATGGCGGAGCGTTCGGCCAGGCCGAGTTGCTGCATGATCGGTTCGGCGAAGCGCAGCGGCTTGTTGGTCACCACGCCCCAGATCAGCTTGGCCTGCTCGATATCGGCGAGCAGTTCATGGATGCCGTCGAAAGGGCGGGTCAGCACTGCGCAGTGGTCCTGATAGCGTTCGAGAAACTCCAGGCGCAGCGCCTCGAACTGCTCGGCCAGCGGATCCATGGCGAAGCTTGCGGCAACCATGGCGCGGGCGCCGCCGGAAATCTGATCGCGGATCAGCTTGTCATCCACGGCCGCCAAGCCGCGTTCGGCGCGCATCGCCTGGCAGATGGCAATAAAGTCCGGGGCACTGTCGAGCAGAGTGCCATCCATATCGAAAAGAACTGCGCGCAAACGCATCAGGCCTCCTTGAGCGTCTGGATCATGTAGTTGACGTCGACATCCGCTTGCAGTTTGTAGTGTTTGGTCAGCGGGTTGTAGGTCAGGCCGATGATGTCCTTGACCTGCAGGCCGGCGTCGCGGCTCCAGGCGCCCAGTTCCGAGGGGCGGATGAACTTCTTGAAGTCATGGGTGCCGCGCGGCAGCAGGCGCAACAGGTATTCCGCGCCAATCACCGCGAACATATAAGCCTTGGGGTTGCGGTTGATGGTGGAGAAGAACACCTGGCCGCCGGGTTTGACCAGGGTGTGGCAGGCGCGGATCACCGAGGCCGGGTCGGGGACGTGTTCGAGCATTTCCAGGCAGGTGACCACGTCGAACTGCTCGGGCATTTCCGCGGCCAGGGCTTCGGCGGTGATCTGCCGATACTCCACCGAGACGCCGGATTCCAGTTGGTGCAACTGGGCCACGGCCAGGGGCGCTTCGCCCATGTCGATGCCGGTTACCTCTGCACCGCGCTGGGCCATGGCTTCGCTGAGAATGCCGCCGCCGCAGCCGATGTCGAGCACCTTCTTGCCGGCCAGGCTGACGCGCTCTTCAATCCAGTTGACCCGCAGTGGATTGATGTCGTGCAGGGGTTTGAATTCGCTTTCGCGATCCCACCAGCGGTGGGCGAGGGCTTCGAATTTGGCGATTTCGGCGTGATCGACGTTGCTCATAGATATCCCTGGGTGAAGCTGTAAATGGCAAGCCTGGGTTGAATGTGTCCATGTTGCCAGTTTCGTAGCCTGGAGTGGGTGTCTATCGACCACCCGATATATGTCAGTTTGTCGCACTGTTGGTGTTGGTGGGAGGGGCTTTAGCCGCGATGAGCTGGCATCTCATTTGACCAGTCGCGGCTAAATCCTCTCCCGCAAGCCCTTCCGGCCGGTGTTGCGCATGTTATCGCCGGGCGATCTTCGTTCCCCAGGCGCGGGCGTTGGCAATGATCCGCTGTTCGTCCAGGCGCATCAGCCGGCCGCTGTCGAGCAGGTGCTTGCCGCCGACCCAGACATCCTCGACGCAGTCGCGGTTACAGGTATAGATCAGTTGCGAAACCGGGTCGTAGATCGGCTGCTGGGCCAGGCCGTTCAGGTTGAATACCACCAGATCGGCGGCCTTGCCCGGCTCCAGCGAACCGATCTGGGCGTCCAGGCCGAGGGCGCGCGCGCCATTCAGGGTTGCCATGCGCAGTGCGCGATGTGCATCCAGGGCGCTGGCCGAGCCGGCCACGGCTTTGGCCAGCAAGGCGGCCGTGCGGGTTTCGCCGAGTAGATCCAGGTCGTTGTTGCTGGCGGCGCCGTCGGTGCCGATGGCCACATTGACTCCGGCTTGCCAGAGCTTTTCTACCGGACAGAAGCCGCAGGCCAGCTTGAGATTGGACTCCGGGCAATGGATCACGCTGCTGTTGCTGGCCACCAGCAGGACCAGATCGTCATCATCGATCTGGGTCATGTGCACGGCCTGGAAGCGCGGGCCGAGCAGGCCGAGCCGCGCCAATCGCGCCAGCGGTCGTTCGCCATGCTGTTGCAGACTCTGCTGCACCTCGAAGGCGGTTTCATGCACATGCATATGGATGCCGGCGTCCAGTTCCTCGGCGAGTATGCGGATGTTTTCCAGCTTGTCGTCGCTCACCGTATAGGGAGCGTGGGGGCCGAAGGCAACGCTCAGGCGCGGGTGATGCTTGAGGTCATCGAACAGGGCCAGCCCTTTGCGTAATGCTTCGTCGGCATCGCGGGCGCCGGGAATGGGAAAATCCAGTACCGGAATGGTTATCTGGGCGCGAATGCCGCTCTTGTGCACTATCTCGCTGGCCACTTCGGGAAAGAAGTACATGTCCGAAAAGCAGGTGATGCCGCCCTTGAGTTGTTCGGCGATGGCCAGTTCGGTGCCGTCCAGGACGAAATGCTCATCAACCCACTTGGCCTCGGCTGGCCAGATATGCTGTTCCAGCCAGTTGTTCAGCGGCAGCTCATCGGCCATGCCGCGAAACAGGCTCATGGCGGCATGGCCATGGGCATTGACCAGTCCCGGTGTCAGCAGTCGGCCGGGCAGTTCACGGACTTCCAGTGCCTTGTGCTTGAGCGCTTCGGCGCGCGGCGCGATCAGGGCGATGCGTCCGTCGCGGATGCCCAGGCCATGCTCGTGCAGCACCACTCCCGCCGGCTCGATCGGCACCAGCCAGGTTGGGAGTAGGAGAAGGTCGAGAGGGGTTGCCGGCATGCCTGGGACTTCCTGCGGGTATCTGAGAGCCCCGAGTTTATAGGGGTTCGTCGTGCGCTTGAAGCGGCGTAGCGCCATGCCATAAGTTTCAGGCTGTGAGTGAGCTGGCCCGTTCCGGGGGGGGGGGCGCTGATTCGCTTGCAGCTTGCCGCCTGCTTCTCTGGGTATAATGATCGGCTTTTCCGGGGGTGGGGTGTGTCATGCGCGAGCAATTGCTAGCGGCAGAGAAGGTTCAGGCCATTGCTTGGCGCGATGGCGCTCTGCACCTGCTCGATCAGCGTGTGTTGCCGTTCGAGGAGACCTGGCATGCCTGTCATTCGGCCGTGGCCGTGGCCGAGGCGATTCGCCTGATGATAGTGCGCGGGGCGCCGGCCATCGGTATCAGTGCGGCCTATGGCGTGGTGCTCGGCGCGCGCGCGCGGGTGGCCGAGGGTGGCGACTGGCGTGTGGCCCTGGAGGCGGACTTTAAAGCGCTGGCCGACTCGCGACCGACCGCCGTCAATCTGTTCTGGGCGCTCAATCGAATGCGCGAGCGCGTGGCGCGTATTAAGGAAGGTGACGATCCGGTGGCGCTGCTGGAGAGCGAGGCGCTGGGCATCCATCTGAGCGATCGTGAAGCCAATCTGACCATGGCGCAGCTCGGTGTCGACCTGATTCGCAAGCATCAGGGCAATCAGCAGAATCTGCTGACCCACTGCAATGCCGGTGCCTTGGCCACTGGCGGCTTCGGTACGGCGCTGGGGGTGATTCGCGCGGCCTATCTGGAGGGGTTGGTCGAGCGCGTGTATGTCGACGAGACCCGGCCTTGGTTGCAAGGCTCGCGCCTGACCGCCTGGGAGTTGGCCGGCGAAGGCGTCCCGGTTTGCCTGAATGTCGATTCGGCCGCCGCGCACCTGATGAAGACCCGCGGTATCACCTGGGTCATCGTCGGTGCCGACCGGATTGCCGCCAATGGCGATGTAGCGAACAAGATCGGCACTTACCAGTTGGCGGTCAATGCCATGCACCACGGCGTGCGCTTCATGGTGGTGGCGCCGAGTTCGACCATCGACATGGCGCTGGAGAGTGGCGATGACATCCCGCTCGAGGAGCGTGATGCCAGTGAGTTGCTCGAGGTCAATGGGCAGCGAGTGGCGGCGGGGGTGGATGCACTCAATCCGGTGTTCGATGTGACGCCGGCCGACCTGATCGATTTCATCGTGACCGAGAAGGGCGTGGTCGAGCGGCCGGACCTGGCGAAAATGACCAAGCTGATGTGCCGCAAGCGTCTGCATTGAACTTGTCGCAGCTGCTTGGTGGGTGTTGTGGCGGCGGCTGGCTGGGGATAGGTGTGGGGCGCCGGTTGTGGTAATATCCGGCCGTTTTCAGGGGCGCTGGCAACGGTCGCCTTAACTGCGCAGATACATGGCATAACTCATTGATTTGTCGTGAGTCGCTGCTGGCCTAGGGCCGCGCGGCACGCTTCGCCTCGTTCGGGATGAATGACGCGGAGTATCACCAGAAAAAGGAACCAGGCTACTCATGGGCGAACTGGCCAAAGAAATCCTCCCGGTCAATATCGAAGACGAACTGAAGCAGTCCTACCTCGACTACGCGATGAGCGTAATCGTCGGGCGTGCCCTGCCGGATGCGCGCGATGGCTTGAAGCCCGTGCACCGTCGGGTGCTCTTTGCAATGAGTGAGTTGGGCAACGACTGGAACAAGGCATACAAGAAGTCCGCCCGTGTGGTCGGTGACGTGATCGGTAAGTACCACCCGCATGGTGATACCGCGGTGTACGACACCATCGTCCGTATGGCTCAGCCATTCTCCCTGCGCTACTTGCTGGTCGACGGTCAGGGCAACTTCGGTTCGGTGGACGGCGACAACGCCGCCGCCATGCGATACACCGAAGTACGCATGACCAAGCTGGCCCATGAGCTGCTGGCCGATTTGCACAAGGAAACCGTCGACTGGGTGCCGAACTACGACGGCACCGAGATGATTCCGGCGGTGATGCCGACCAAGGTGCCCAACCTGTTGGTCAACGGTTCCAGCGGTATCGCCGTGGGCATGGCCACCAACATTCCGCCGCACAACCTCACGGAAGTGATCAACGGCTGCCTGGCGCTGATCGACAACCCCGAGCTGACGGTCGATGAACTGATGCAGTACATCCCGGGGCCGGACTTCCCGACAGCGGCGATCATCAACGGCCGTGCCGGCATCATCGAGGCCTATCGCACCGGCCGTGGGCGCATTTATATGCGCGCACGGGCGATCATCGAAGACATCGACAAGGTCGGCGGTCGCCAGCAGATCATCGTCAGCGAGCTGCCGTACCAGCTGAACAAGGCGCGGCTGATCGAGAAGATCGCCGAGCTGGTTAAAGAGAAGAAGCTCGAAGGCATCACCGAGCTGCGTGACGAGTCCGACAAGGACGGCATGCGCATCGTCATCGAGTTGCGCCGCGGCGAAGTACCGGAAGTGGTGCTCAACAACCTCTACGCCCAGACCCAGATGCAGAGCGTGTTCGGCATCAACGTCGTGGCACTGATCGACGGCCAGCCGAAAGTCCTCAATCTCAAGGACATGCTCGAAGCCTTCGTCCTCCATCGGCGTGAAGTGGTCACCCGGCGCACCGTGTTCGAACTGCGCAAGGCGCGTGAGCGTGGGCACATCCTCGAGGGTCAGGCGGTTGCGCTGTCCAACATCGATCCGGTGATCGCCCTGATCAAGGCTTCGCCTACCCCGGCCGAAGCCAAGGAAGCGCTGATTTCCACCGCCTGGGAATCGACTGCGGTGGAAGCCATGGTCGAGCGCGCCGGCGCCGATTCCTGCCGTCCGGAAACCCTCGAACCGCAGTACGGGCTGCGTGACGGCAAGTACTATCTGTCGCCGGAACAGGCCCAGGCCATCCTGGAGTTGCGCCTGCACCGCCTGACCGGTCTGGAGCACGAGAAGCTGCTGGCCGAATACCAGGAAATTCTCACCCAGATCGGCGAGCTGATCCGCATCCTCACCAGCGCCGTGCGCCTGATGGAAGTGATTCGCGAAGAGCTGGAAGCGATCAAGGCCGAGTTCGGCGATGCCCGGCGCACCGAGATTCTCGATGCCCGCCTGGATCTGACCCTGGGTGACTTGATCACCGAAGAAGAGCGGGTGGTGACCATCTCCCACACCGGTTACGCCAAATCGCAGCCGTTGAGCGCTTATCAGGCCCAGCGCCGCGGCGGTAAAGGCAAGTCGGCCACCGGCATCAAGGATGAGGACTACATCGCTCACCTGCTGGTCGCCAACAGCCACACCACGCTGCTGCTGTTCTCCAGCAAGGGCAAGGTGTACTGGCTGAAAACCTATGAAATTCCGGAAGCTTCGCGCGCGGCCCGTGGTCGTCCGCTGGTCAACCTGTTGCCGTTGAGTGAGGGTGAATACATCACCACCATGTTGCCGGTTGAAATTGCCGCCAAAGGCAAGCAGGACGATGCAGACGATATCGAAGGCGTGCTCGATGATGTCGAAGGCACACCGGAAGCCAAGGGGCCGTTCATTTTCATGGCCACCGCCAACGGTACCGTGAAGAAAACCCCGCTGACCCAGTTCAGCCGTCCGCGCAGTGTCGGCTTGATCGCCCTGGGCCTCGACGAGGGCGATACCCTGATTTCCGCCGCCGTCACCGATGGCAGCCGCGAAGTCATGCTGTTCTCCGATGGTGGCAAGGTCACCCGCTTCAAGGAAACCGACGTGCGTGCCATGGGCCGTACCGCCCGCGGTGTGCGCGGCATGCGTCTGCCGGAAGGGCAGAAGCTGATTTCCATGCTGATCCCGGAAGAGGGCAGTGAGATTCTGACTGCCTCCGAGCGTGGCTTCGGCAAACGCACCGCAATCGACGAGTTCCCCGAGTACAAGCGCGGTGGCCAGGGCGTGATCGCCATGGTCAGCAACGAGCGTAACGGCAAGCTGGTTGGCGCTGTGCAGGTGCTCGACGGCGAGGAAATCATGCTGATTTCCGACCAGGGGACCCTGGTGCGTACCCGCGTTGGCGAAGTCTCCAGTCTCGGCCGCAATACCCAGGGCGTGACCCTGATCAAGTTGGCCAAGGATGAGAAGCTGGTCGGTCTCGAGCGTGTGCAGGAGCCATCCGAAGAGGAGGGCGACGAACTGCTTGAAGGTGACGAAGTGCTGGGTGACGATGCTGTCGAAGCTTCGGATGCTGCCGCTGACGAGAGTCCAGCCAGCGAAGAGTGATCTGTGTGAGCGAGGCTGAGCCTCGCTCATTGCAGCGTTGGATTCGACGACTGGCCGGCAGTGGTCAGTCGTCCAACATTTGAGCGAGAGTGGATGTGAGCAAGCGAGCCTATAACTTCTGCGCCGGCCCGGCCGCGCTTCCTGAAGCTGTTCTGCAACGCGCCCAGGCGGAACTCCTCGACTGGCAGGGTAAAGGCCTGTCGGTGATGGAGATGAGCCACCGCAGCGATGACTACATGGCCCTTGCGGCAAAGGCCGAGCAGGACCTGCGCGACCTGCTCGGCATTTCCTCCGACTATAAAGTGCTGTTCCTGCAGGGCGGTGCCAGCCAGCAGTTCGCCGAGATTCCGCTTAATCTGTTGCCGGAAGACGGTGTCGCCGACTATATCGACACCGGTATCTGGTCGAAGAAGAGCATCGAGGAGGCCAGTCGCTACGGCACCATCAACGTCGCCGCCAGCGCCAAGCCTTACGACTACTTCGCCATTCCCGGGCAGAACGACTGGCAACTGTCGAAAGACGCCGCCTACCTGCACTACACGCCGAACGAGACCATCGGCGGCCTGGAGTTCGACTGGATTCCCGACGTGGGCGATGTACCGCTGGTGGCGGACATGTCCTCGGACATTCTCTCGCGGCCCATCGACGTGTCGAAATTCGGTCTGATCTACGCCGGCGCGCAGAAGAATATCGGTCCCTCCGGTCTGGTTGTCGTCATCGTCCGTGAAGACCTGCTCGGCCGCGCCCGTAGCGTCTGCCCGACCATGCTCAACTACAAGGTCGCTGCCGACAACGGCTCGATGTACAACACCCCGGCGACCTTTTCCTGGTACCTCTCCGGCCTGGTGTTCGAGTGGTTGAAGGAGCAGGGCGGTGTCGCGGCCATGGAGCAGCGCAACCGCGCCAAGAAAGAACTGCTCTACGGCGCCATCGACAGCAGCGAGCTGTACAGCAACCCGATTGCGCTCAGCGCCCGCTCCTGGATGAACGTGCCCTTCCGCCTGGCGGATGAGCGTCTGGACAAGCCGTTCCTCGCCGGTGCAGAGGCCCGCAGCCTGCTCAATCTGAAGGGGCATCGTTCGGTCGGCGGCATGCGTGCCTCCATCTATAACGCCGTGGGTCTGGATGCCGTTGAGGCGCTGGTCGCTTACATGGCGGAATTCGAGAAGGAACACGGCTGATGTCTGAGCAGATGTCCGAACAAGAACTGCAAGCCCTGCGCCTGCGCATCGACAGCCTGGACGAGAAAATCCTCGAGCTGATCAGCGACCGTGCGCGCTGCGCCGAAGAGGTGGCGCGGGTCAAGATGAAGGCCCTGCCGGTGGGCGAGAAGCCGGTGTTCTACCGCCCCGAGCGCGAAGCCCAGGTGCTCAAGCGCATCATGGAGCGTAACCAGGGGCCGCTGGGCAATGAGGAAATGGCGCGCTTGTTCCGCGAGATCATGTCGTCCTGCCTGGCTCTGGAGAACCCGCTGAAGGTCGCTTACCTCGGTCCGGAAGGCACCTTCTCCCAAGCCGCGGCGATGAAGCATTTCGGTCACGCGGTGATCAGCGTGCCCATGGCCGCCATCGACGAAGTGTTCCGCGAGGTAGCCGCCGGTGCGGTCAACTTCGGTGTGGTGCCGGTGGAGAACTCCACCGAAGGCGCGATCAACCACACCCTGGACAGTTTCCTCGAGCACGACATGGTGATCTGCGGCGAAGTCGAGCTGCGCATCCACCATCATCTGCTGGTCGGTGAAACCACCAAGGTCGACAAGATCACTCGCATCTACTCCCATGCCCAGTCCCTGGCCCAGTGCCGCAAGTGGCTGGATGCGCATTACCCGAACGTCGAGCGGGTGGCGGTGTCGAGCAATGCCGATGCGGCCAAACGAGTGAAGAGCGAGTGGAACAGTGCGGCGATTGCCGGCGACATGGCGGCCAGTCTGTATGGCTTGACCAAGCTGGCGGAAAAGATCGAGGACCGCCCGGACAACTCCACGCGGTTCTTGATCATCGGCAGCCAGGAAGTGCCGCCGACCGGCGACGACAAGACCTCGATCATCGTCTCCATGCGCAACAAGCCGGGCGCCCTGCATGAGTTGCTGGTGCCGTTCCATAACAACGGCATCGACCTGACCCGCATCGAAACCCGCCCCTCGCGCAGCGGCAAGTGGACCTATGTGTTCTTCATCGACTTCGTCGGCCATCATCGCGATCCGTTGATCAAGGATGTGCTGGAGAAGATCAATCAGGAAGCCGTGGCGCTGAAAGTATTGGGGTCGTATCCGAAGGCGGTACTTTAAATAGCAGCGGCAAGTTTCAAGCCTCAAGCCACTCGCGGATCCGCTCGGCTTTTTCTTGCAGCTTGCCGCGTGAAGCTTGAGGTTTATGTATGACCGATTTCCTTGCCCTGGCCCAGCCAGGGGTGCAGAAACTGTCGCCCTATGTGCCGGGTAAACCGGTGGATGAGTTGGCCCGCGAGCTGGATCTGGATCCAGCCACCATCGTCAAACTGGCCAGCAACGAGAATCCGCTGGGTCCCAGCCCCAAGGCGCTGGAGGCGATTCGCGGTGGGCTGGCCGAGCTGACCCGTTACCCCGATGGCAACGGCTTCGCCCTGAAAAGCCTGCTGGCCGAGCGCTGCGGCGTTCAGCCCGGCCAGGTCACCCTGGGTAACGGCTCCAACGATATTCTTGAGCTGGTGGCGCGGGCCTATCTGGCGCCCGGTCTGAATTCGGTGTTCAGCGAGCATGCCTTTGCCGTCTACCCGATCGCCACTCAGGCGGTCGGTGCGCAAGGCAGGGTGGTGCCAGCCAAAGACCATGGCCACGATCTGCAGGCCATGCTGGCCGCCATCGACGCCAATACCCGGGTGGTGTTCATCGCCAATCCGAACAACCCGACCGGCACCTGGTTCGGTCCGCAGGCGTTGAGCGATTTCCTCGCCCGTGTGCCGGAAAATGTGCTGGTGGTGCTCGACGAAGCCTACATCGAGTACGCCGAAGGCGATGAGCTGCCGGATGGCCTGGAATATCTGGCCAAACATGAGAATCTGCTGGTCTCGCGCACCTTCTCCAAGGCCTATGGTCTGGCGGCGTTGCGCGTCGGTTACGCCATCAGTTCGGCGCAGATTGCCGATGTGCTCAACCGCGTGCGTCAGCCCTTCAACGTCAATAGCCTGGCCTTGGCCGCCGCCTGTGCGGCGTTTGATGATGCCGAGTACCTGGCGCAAAGTCGTCGGGTCAACGCTGTCGGTATGGCGCAGCTGGAAGCGGGGTTTCTGGCGCTGGGGTTGGCCTGGATCCCGTCCAAGGGCAACTTCATTGCCGTCGACCTCGGTCGCGATTCCATGCCGCTTTATCAGGCGCTACTGCGCGAAGGCGTGATCGTGCGGCCGGTGGCCAATTACGGCATGCCGACCTACCTGCGAGTCTCCATCGGTTTGCCCGAAGAGAATGAGCGTTTCCTCGAGGCACTGGCCAGGGTGCTGGGCGCGTGAGCGAAGCGAAACGCGCTGTCACCAAGGCGCAACCCGGCAAGCCTATGATCGGCCGCCTGGTGGTGATCGGTCTCGGTTTGATCGGTGGTTCGTTCGCCAAGGGTTTGCGTGAGCGCGGCCTGTGCCGGGAAGTGGTGGGGGTCGATCTCGATCCGCAGTCGCGCCGCCTGGCCGTCGAGTTGGGGGTGGTCGATCGCTGCGAAGAGCAGTTGGCTGCCGCCTGTCAGGGGGCCGAGGTGATCCAGCTGGCGGTGCCGATCCTGGCTATGGAGAAACTGCTGGTGGAGCTGGCCAAGCTCGACCTGGGCGATGCGGTACTCACCGATGTCGGCAGCGCCAAGGGCAATGTGGTGCGCGCCGCGCATCTGGCCTTCGGCGAGATGCCTGCGCGTTTTGTGCCGGGGCACCCGATTGCCGGTTCCGAGCAGAGCGGGGTGGAGGCAGCCAATGCCGAGCTGTTCTGCCGGCATAAGGTGATCCTGACGCCGCTTGCGCAAACCGATCCGCAGGCGCTGCAGCTGGTCGACCGGCTCTGGCGCGAGCTGGGGGCCAAGGTCGAGCATATGCAGGTCGAACACCATGATCAGGTGCTCGCCGCGACCAGCCATCTGCCCCATTTACTGGCGTTTGGTCTGGTCGACTCGCTGGCCAAGCGCAGCGAGAATCTGGAGATTTTCCGTTATGCCGCTGGCGGGTTTCGCGATTTCACGCGGATTGCCGGCAGTGACCCGGTGATGTGGCACGACATCTTTCTCGCCAATCGCGAGGCCGTGTTGCATACCCTGGATCTATTTCGCGGCGACCTCGACGCCTTGCGCGATGCGGTCGACGCTGGGGATGGCCATCAGTTGCTGGGGGTGTTTACCCGCGCTCGTGTGGCCCGCGAACATTTCAGCAAAATTCTAGCCCGACGGGCCTATGTGGACGCTATGCACTCGAATGATCTGATTTTTCTGGCTAACCCCGGTGGCAAACTGTCTGGGCGGATTCGCGTGCCGGGCGACAAGTCCATCTCGCACCGCTCGATAATGCTGGGTTCGCTGGCCGAAGGTACTACCGAGGTCGAAGGTTTTCTCGAGGGTGAGGATGCCTTGGCAACCCTGCAGGCCTTCCGCGACATGGGTGTGGTCATCGAAGGCCCGCACCATGGCCGGGTGACCATTCATGGGGTTGGCCTGCACGGTTTGCAGGCGCCCCCCGGGCCTATCTACCTGGGCAATTCGGGCACTTCCATGCGTCTGCTCGCCGGCTTGCTGGCCGGGCAATCGTTCGACACTACCCTGACCGGCGATGCGTCGTTGTCCAAGCGGCCGATGAATCGGGTGGCCAAACCGCTGCGCGAGATGGGTGCGGTGATTGAAACCGGCCCGGAAGGGCGGCCACCGTTGACCATTCGTGGCGAACAGCGTTTGAGCGGGATGCATTATGAAATGCCGATGGCCAGTGCCCAGGTGAAATCCTGCCTGCTGCTGGCCGGCTTGTATGCGACGGGGCAGACCTCGGTGACCGAGCCGGCACCGACTCGCGACCATACCGAGCGCATGTTGCGCGGCTTCGGTTATCCGGTGGCGGTCGACGGCAGCACGGCCAGCGTAGAGTCGGGCCACAAATTGACGGCTAGCCACATCGAGGTCCCGGCGGATATTTCCTCGGCGGCTTTCTTCCTGGTCGCCGCCAGCATTGCCGAAGATTCCGAGCTGCTGCTCGAACACGTCGGCATCAACCCGACGCGCACCGGGGTGATCGACATCCTCAAGCTGATGGGCGGCGATATCAGCCTGGAGAATCAGCGTGTCGTGGGCGGCGAGCCGGTGGCGGACATTCGCGTGCGCAGCGCTAAACTGCACGGCATCGACATTCCGGAACATTTGGTGCCATTGGCCATCGATGAATTTCCCGTGCTGTTCGTGGCGGCTGCGTGTGCCGCAGGGCGTACCGTGCTGCGCGGTGCCGAGGAGCTGCGGGTCAAGGAATCCGACCGCATCCAGGTCATGGCCGATGGTCTGCTGGCACTGGGCGTCAAGGTAGAGCCGACGCCGGACGGCATCATCATCGATGGCGGTAGCATGGGTGGTGGCGAGGTCTGGAGTCATGGTGATCACCGTATCGCCATGGCCTTCAGCGTGGCATCGCTGCGCGCTACGGCACCGATCCGGATTCATGATTGCGCCAACGTTGCGACCTCGTTCCCGAACTTCCTGGCCCTGGCGGCGCAGGTCGGTATCCGCGTGACTGAGGAGGCCAAGTCATGACCGCTCTGGCACCGATAGTCGCGATCGATGGCCCAAGCGGTTCGGGCAAGGGCACGATCGCCGGCTTGTTGGCGCAGAAACTGGGCTGGAATCTGCTGGATTCCGGCGCCCTGTATCGTTTGCTGGCCTTTGCCGCGCGCAATCATGGTGTCGATCTGACCAATGAAGAGGCCATGAAGGTGCTGGCCGCGCACCTGGATGTGCAGTTCCTCGCCGGCGCTCAGGGGCAGGGTCAGCGGATCATTCTCGAGGGCGAGGAGGTCACCGATGCCATCCGCAATGAGGGGATTGGTGCCGGTGCCTCGCAGGTGGCATCGTTGCCCGCGGTGCGCGAGGCCTTGCTCCAGCGTCAGCGGGCATTTCAGGAAATGCCCGGGTTGGTTGCCGATGGTCGCGATATGGGCACCGTGGTGTTTCCTGACGCACCGCTGAAGATTTTTCTGACCGCCAGCGCCGAGGAACGTGCTCGGCGACGTTACTTGCAGTTGAAGGCCAAGGGCGATGATGTTAATCTCGCGAGTCTTCTCGACGAGATTCGGGCGCGTGATGAACGCGATACCCAGCGTGCAGTGGCTCCGCTCAAACCGGCAGCCGATGCGATCCAGCTGGATTCCACCGAACTCTCCATCGAGCAGGTAATGGAACGTATTCTGAGTGAGGTCGCCAATCGCGATCTCGCCGGATAACAAGAGCCCCGGCTGCTTAAGTCGGTTAGCTCACAAGGAGGCGTGCGGGAATCCAGTCCTAGACCCGTAGGCCTCTTTTTATATGAACGTACCCACATTGTCTGGAATGTGGTTTGGGCGGATTCCCCGCCCTGAATCAACAGGAATTAAAATGAGCGAAAGCTTTGCTGAACTGTTTGAAGAAAGCCTAAAAACCCTGAACCTTCAGGCTGGCTCAATCATCACCGCTATCATCGTCGACATCGATTACCAAGCTGGTTGGGTAACCGTTCACGCTGGTTTGAAGTCGGAAGGCCTCATCCCGCTGGAGCAGTTCCACAACGACGCTGGCGAGCTGACCATCAAGGTCGGTGACGAAGTTCACGTTGCGCTGGACGCGGTTGAAGATGGCTTTGGTGAAACCAAGCTGTCCCGCGAAAAAGCCAAGCGTGCCGAGTGCTGGATTGTTCTGGAAGCAGCTTTCGCCGCTGAGGAAGTGGTCAAGGGCGTTATCAACGGTAAGGTTAAAGGCGGCTTCACTGTCGACGTTAACGGCATCCGTGCGTTCCTCCCAGGTTCCTTGGTCGATGTCCGTCCGGTGCGTGATACCACTCACCTGGAAGGCAAAGAACTCGAATTCAAAGTCATCAAGCTGGACCAGAAGCGCAACAACGTTGTCGTTTCCCGCCGCAGCGTGCTGGAAGCCGAGAACAGCGCCGAGCGCGAAGCTCTGCTGGAATCCCTGCAGGAAGGTCAGCAAGTCAAGGGTATCGTCAAGAACCTCACGGATTACGGCGCATTCGTCGATCTGGGCGGCGTCGATGGCCTGCTGCACATCACCGACATGGCCTGGAAGCGTATCAAGCACCCGTCCGAGATCGTCAACGTTGGCGACGAGATCGATGTCAAGGTACTCAAGTACGATCGCGAGCGTAACCGCGTTTCCCTGGGCCTGAAGCAGCTGGGCGAAGACCCATGGGTTGCTATCAAGGCTCGTTACCCGGAAGGCACCCGCGTCAATGCACGCGTAACCAACCTGACCGACTACGGCTGCTTCGCAGAGCTGGAAGAGGGCGTGGAAGGCCTGGTGCACGTATCCGAAATGGATTGGACCAACAAGAACATCCACCCGTCCAAAGTCGTACAGGTTGGCGACGAAGTGGAAGTTCAGGTTCTGGATATCGACGAAGAGCGTCGTCGTATCTCCCTGGGTATCAAGCAGTGCAAAACTAACCCATGGGAAGATTTCTCCGGTCAGTTCAACAAGGGCGACAAGATCTCCGGCACCATCAAGTCGATCACCGATTTCGGTATCTTCATTGGTCTGGATGGCGGCATCGACGGCCTCGTTCACCTGTCCGACATCTCCTGGAACGAAGTGGGCGAAGAAGCTGTACGCCGCTTCAAGAAGGGCGACGAGCTGGAAACCGTTATCCTCTCCGTTGATCCGGAGCGTGAGCGCATTTCCCTCGGCATCAAGCAGCTGGAAGAAGATCCGTTCTCCGACTACGTTGCTGTTAACGATAAAGGCACCATCGTGCGCGGCATCGTTAAAGAAGTTGACGCCAAGGGCGCGATCATCACCCTGGCCGATGGTATCGAAGCCACACTGAAAGCCTCCGAAATCAGCCGTGACCGCGTTGAAGATGCGCGTAACGTGCTGAAAGAAGGCGAAGAAGTAGAAGCCAAGATCATCAGCGTTGATCGCAAGAGCCGCGTAATCAGCTTGTCGGTCAAGTCGAAAGACGTTGAAGACGAGAAAGAAGCCATCAAGGAAATGCGCAAGCAGGAAGTTGAAGCTTCCGGTCCGACCACCATTGGTGATCTGCTCCGTGCACAAATGGAAAAACAGAACTAAGTTCGGTTAATCCAGAAAAAGGGCGACTGCGGTCGCCCTTTTTTGTGCCTGAAATTTGATCGGTTCCAGCTCGTTGCGGATTTGCGTCAGGGTTGTTGGTCCCGGCTGGACTACGGCCTGGCTGCTGCAAGGTATAGGACTAAGCAGTTGAAAAATATATAGATTTAATTGTAAGTAGCAGGGCTTTCCCGGTTGTCGCTAGGTGTTGGCAGCAGGCAGTCGCTGAATGCAATCACCCATAAAGCGACTCATGTCCCGGGACAGGTTGATGAAAAAGATCCCGAACTGTTCGCCATCCAGTTCCGGCAGGCTGGCCAAGACCTGACAGGGAATTTTCAGCACTATGCATTCGCCGGTCGCAACGCTGCTGAACAGCCTGGGGCGCATCGCCAGCATCGCGGCAAAACCGATGCTTTCCCCCTCGCAGGTCGTGTGGATGACCTCCCGGCCCGTCGCGGTGTCCTGATAAACCTCCAGGCATCCCTTCAGGACGACATAGAAGCAATCTGCGCGTTCTCCTTGATGGTAGAGCTGCTCGCCCTCCGTCAATCCGAGCAACTCACCCTCCGCCAGCACGTGGTCGACGAATTCGTCCGAGAGGGCGCCGAATGCGGACATTCTCTGGAACGCTTTGGCGGGAAGGATATCGTTGAGCAGAGCCCGGTCGAGAGTTTGCATGGCATTGCACCTGCCGTTCCTCCCCGCTGGAATAGCACTAAGGTCATCAATTGGCAGCGTTACCGCCATCATGAGCATATGGCCAATAACCGGACTCCATGCCTCTGTGTTGTTGCCAGCATGCATGCTGACAGTATAGGCATCAGGGGCGGCACGTAGCCCTGAATTCAGGTGGCCTGATTAATGCTGGCGAGAGGGCTGTGAACGCTTCTTGCAGGTGCGCAGCAAGGCTGCTTGATCAAGAAATCATGAATGAGGTCGCGTTGAGAGCTGAGAAACCCATACGTACTTTACTTATGCCAAAAACTCTTCATTTGCACAGTCTTAAATAATAAACGAGGATAAGAGATAGACTCAGATAGGGTGAGTGGGTCAGGGTTGAGGTTTTTATTTGAAAATTAAACGCTGCTTTTTCAGTAGCTGCTTTCGATAGCGCTCTGAATATGCAACGGGCTTTGCCGCGTTACATGGCCTTGTGCAATCACCGATTCATCCTCTGTCTGTCCTGAAGAGTCGATTCCTCTTCAGGTCATGAAAGATGGATATTCCGTCCATGCGTATTTTTGCATAGGCGATCATGCAAGCCCTCGCGATGAGGCAGGTGGAAATGAGGCTGCATGGGCCACACCTATTTACAGTATTTGAGCGCATAATCGCCCCCGACTGAAGCGTGGGCATCGCGATATACAGCTGATTTATCCTGTGGTGATACGTTTGGTGTATTGAGCTGCGGTATGTATAAAAGAAAATCCATTGGCCAGTATGCATCGCTGGTCAGCTAATGATTGCACGTCATAATTATCTGCAATCAAAAAAATTAATGGGCCAAACAAATGAATGCAAGTAACAAGACCTCCAGTCAATCGTTATGGGTTGCTATATTCCTGTTGGGCACCTATGCGGCAGCATGCCACGCTGAGGCAAGTGGCGGGGCGCCCACTGCAAGATCAACGTACCCTGGCGGCACTGTCACCCCGCTGCCAATCAACCACAAGCTCACCGCTACTTTCAGTGAGGCGATGGACGTTTCAACAATCAACGGGTACAGCTTCACGGTGACCGCCCCTGGAGAGGCCGCGGTAATCGGCGCTGTAAGTCTTGATCGCGCAAGCCGCACGGCAATTTTCAAGCCGAGCAGTCATTTCGGATCCAACACCCTATACACCGCCACAGTGACCACTGCTGCAAAAAACACATCGGGTGTGGCACTGGCAAGCGCGCATGCCTGGTCCTTTACCAGCGCCGCGGCTATAGACACTGACGCGCCGATTGTAAGTTCCACAAATCCGGTGAGTAGTGTCAAAGGCTTTGCGCGCAACGGCAGCATCAGCGCTGAGTTTAATGAGACGCTGGACCCCGTCACCGTCAACCCCACCAGCTTTACGCTGACCGATGGCACAACGCCCGTTGCAGGCGCTGTGATCTACGGCGGTTCAACAGTAACCTTCAAACCGACAGACAATCTTGCAGCCAATACTGTCTATACGGCCACGCTGAAAACCGCTGTTAGCGATCTCGCGGTTCCTGCAAATGCACTGGCAGACGACTATGTCTGGACCTTTACCACAGGCGCCGCCGTTGCCTCTGGACCCGCCGCAGTGGACCTGAGAAGCGCTGGGGATTTGGTAATTCTGTCAAAGACAGGAATTACCAATGTCCCAGCCTCCAATATCACCGGCAACATAGGTGCTAGCCCAATTACGGCTGCGGCGATGGGTAATGTTAGCTGTGCAGAAATAACAGGCACGATCTACGGCGCTGATGCTGCCTATATAGGCAGCGGCGATGTCACCTGCTTTGCTGGTACAGCACCTGACAATACACGGGTAGCCAACGCAGTACTGGACATGGGAACCGCCTACGCAGATGCCGCTGGCAGAACATTGCCCGATCATACTGAACTGCACGCCGGCGATATCAGCGGCAAGACACTGTACCCTGGCCTTTACAAGTGGAGTTCGAATGTATTGATCTCCACTGATGTCACCCTGTCGGGTGGTCCGAATGATGTCTGGATATTCCAGATAGCGGGCGATCTTACCCAGGCTGACAGCAGTCGTATTGTCTTGGCCGGTGGTGCACAGGCCAAGAATATCTACTGGCAGGTCGGTGGTGGTACTAGCGTAGCCCTCGGAACGAATGCTCACTTCGAAGGCGTCATACTCGCTGCAAAAGGTATTACCATCAAGACCGGCACGACGGTTAACGGCAGGCTGTTAGCGCATACGGCAGTTACGTTGCAGCAGAATGTGGTTGCAGAACCTGCTCCGTAAGATATGAAACATCTAGTGCGAAAGCACAATCGCAAGAAAGGATCCGGTTGGATTCTTTCTTGCAAGGAGCAAAGTAGAACCAACCCTGATACTTCCTGGGTCGTGGCGTTTGCCTGATGTGCTGGCCAAAGACAAAGTTAGCGCCTTGAGTTATTTGCGCCACCCGTAGGGTTAAATTATTATCAGGCCACGATTGAAGGGCCGCAGTGCTACTTGTAGGAAGAGTCCAAGTGCGCCGGGTTAGACTGATGAGAGATGCCCGGTTTGCCAAATGCGTTATCCTCGGTAAGTTGCTTTCAAGGGTGGCATCGGCGCTGGATGGAAAAGTTGTACTGTAATAAACAGGGCGTCAACTGCTGTAATAACGCGTTTATATATATGGTGGGTGGTTACGCTGCGAAGATGTTATACACCATTGCTCATAGATGATGACAACTGGCAGTCGCGCCAAGTGTTGTAGGGCTGAACCCACGGGCTACCTGGATGCCAGGTGACTATGACGGCCGGCTTGTTGCGTATCGGCGTCCTTGCGATCAAGGGGGCGCGACGGGGTTGCGGGATCGCCAGGCAGTAGCCGTTCCCGAAAATGCTCCCGGCATTTTTACTACCTCCCTATCCATGGAGGCGCCTACCGTTTACTGCCTTTCCCACATCCATATGAGTCACAAGCTGGCTTCTGCCGGGCGCGCCGAGTCTGCTCGGGCGCCCTTTATGCGTTTAGCGGTTGAAGCGTTCGACCAGCGAGTACTGCCCTTGCGCCGTTGCGGTAAGTGCTTCGCTGAGCACCGCGGAGCTTTGCGCTTCGCTGGAGGTCTGGTCGGACAGTTGGGCGATGTTGGTGATGTTGCGGTTGATTTCGTCGGCGACCGAGCTTTGTTCTTCGGCAGCGGCGGCGATCTGGTCAGCCATGTCGGCGATATTGGACACCGCGTCGCTGATCCCGGCGAGGGCCAGGTCGGCTTGTTGTACGCGCTCGACACCTTCATCGGCTTGCTTGCGGCCGATTTCCATGGTCATCACGGCTTCTTCGGCGGTGCGCTGCAGCTTGGCGATCAGTTGGTGAATCTGCCCGGTGGATTCGGTGGTGCGTTGTGCCAGCGAGCGGACTTCGTCGGCGACAACGGCGAAACCGCGGCCCATTTCACCGGCGCGGGCAGCTTCGATGGCGGCGTTGAGGGCGAGCAGGTTGGTCTGGTCGGCGATGCCTTTGATCACATCGACCACGCCGCCGATTTCGTTGCTGTCCTGGGCCAGACGGGTGACGGTTTCGCCGGTGTCACCGACCGACTGCGAGAGGCGCTGGATAGCAGCGCGGGTTTCCGCGGTGATGGTGCGGCCTTCGCTGGTCAGGCGATTGGCTTCCTGGGTGGCGATGGCGGTGCGGGCGACGTTGCTGGCGACTTCCAGGGTGGTGGCGGCCATTTGGTTGACCGCGGTGGCGACCTGTTCGGTTTCCTGGCGTTGGCGATCCAGGCCGGCCGAGCTGCTGTGGGCCAGGGTCTCGGCCTGTTTGGCCTGTTTGGCCAGGTTCTCGGCGCTGTCCTGTAGGCGCGTCAGGCAGGTCTTCAGGCGTGCGTCTTGACCGAGGATGGACATTTCCAGGCGGCCCTGGGCGCCCCGGCTGTCGGTGTACATCTGCGCGATCAGTGGGTCGGAGGTGGTTTGATCGGCCAATTGCAGCAGGCGTTTCATCCCGCGCTGCTGCCAGTTGAGACCAGCCAGCCCGAGCGGTATCGAGAGCAGGGCGGCGACGGCGAAGCCCCAGCTGGTGTCGAGCCAGGTACCGATAAGGAAACCGATCTGGCTGACCAGGATAAAGGGCAGCCAGTTCTGCAGGGTCGGCAGCCACTGGTCGCGGCTGGGTATGGCGGACTTGCCGCTGTTGATTCGCTTGTACAGGGCTTCGGCGCGGCGCACTTGTTCGGCGGTCGGCTTGATCCGCACCGATTCGTAGCCAACCACCTGGTTTTTTTCCAGTACCGGGGTGACGTAGGCATTGACCCAGTAGTGATCGCCATTCTTGCTGCGGTTCTTGACGATACCCATCCAGGGGCGGCCCTGTTTCAGGGTGTTCCACATGTGGGCGAACACGGCCGCAGGCACATCCGGGTGACGCACCAGGTTGTGTGGTGCGCCCATCAACTCGTCGTGGCTGAAGCCACTGATTTCGACGAACGCTTCGTTGCAATAGGTGATCTGGCCTTTGGCATCGGTGGTGGAGATCAAGCGCTGCTGGGCCGCAAAGGTGCGTTCGCGTTGGGTGATGGGCTGATTATTGCGCATGAGGAGCTTGTCCCTAGGGGTTATGCCTTGTCATCGGCCAGGCAGGGCTGAAGTTGAGCGGGAAATTTGCCGCGCAGTGTAACTGGATATTGAACGGCTTCACATTTCTGCGGGCGACAAGGCGGCGAGAGACAGGTCGTGTTTGGTATGCGTGTTTGGGATAAAAAGCGCCGCTGGCAGCGGCGCTCTGCAAGCGGGTGTCGTTGAGATTGCGCGGCATGAGCGCCGTGCTTTCGTAGCCCAATAAACGCCCGCGCAATCCAGGATCGCATCCCGGATTGCGCGGGCGCTTTAGCCCGGCTTGCCACTGCGAGTCGGCAGGCCGGGCATTACCACTAGCCTGCGATCAGCTGGCGCAATACATAGTGCAGGATGCCACCGGCCTTGAAGTACTCCACCTCGTTGAGGGTGTCGATGCGACACAGCACTTCGACGCTTTCCCGCGTGCCGTCCTCGCGATTCACTTCGACCATCAGCTTCATCAGCGGATGCAGTTCGACGCCATCCAGGCCATGGATGCCGAGGGTTTCCTTGCCGGTCAGGTGCAGGCTCTGGCGATTCTGGCCGGGCATGAACTGCAAGGGCAGCACGCCCATGCCGACCAGGTTGGAGCGGTGGATGCGCTCGAAGCTTTCGGCGATCACCGCCTTGACCCCGAGCAGGTTGGTGCCCTTGGCCGCCCAGTCGCGGCTTGATCCGGTGCCGTATTCCTTGCCGGCGATCACCACCAGCGGGGTGCCGGCTTCCTGGTAGCGCATGGCCGCGTCGTAGATCGCCAGCTTCTCGCCGCTTGGCACGTGCAGGGTGTTGCCGCCCTCTTCGCTGCCGAGCATTTCGTTGCGGATGCGGATATTGGCGAAGGTGCCGCGCATCATCACTTCATGGTTGCCGCGGCGCGAGCCGTAGGAGTTGAAGTCGACCGGTTCGACGCCCTGTTCGCGCAGGTAGCGGCCGGCCGGGCTGTCGGCCTTGATGTTGCCGGCCGGGGAGATGTGGTCGGTGGTCACCGAGTCGCCGAGCAGGGCGAGGATGCGCGCCTGGTGGATGTCGCCGATATGCGGCGGTGCATCGGCGATGTCCGCGAAGAACGGTGGATGCTGGATATAGGTCGAGTCGGCCTGCCAGGCGTAGGTGGCGGCTTGCGGCACTTCGATCGCCTGCCATTGCGCGTCGCCGGCGAACACCTCGGCGTATTCCTTGTGGAACATCGCGGTGTCAACCTGCATGATCGCCTCGGCGATTTCCTGCTGGCTCGGCCAGATGTCCTTGAGGTAGACCGGCTGGCCGCGCTGGTCCTGGCCCAGCGGATCGCGAGTGATATCCAGGCGCACGCTGCCGGCCAGGGCGTAGGCCACCACCAGCGGTGGCGAGGCCAGCCAGTTGGTTTTCACCAGCGGATGCACACGGCCCTCGAAGTTGCGGTTGCCGGACAGCACCGAGGCCACCGTCAGGTCGTGCTGCTGGATGGCCTGCTCGATCGGCTCGAGCAGCGGCCCCGAATTGCCGATGCAGGTGGTGCAGCCGTAACCGACCAGGTCGAAGCCCAGTTCGTCCAGGTAGTGGGTCAGGCCGGCGGCGTTGAAGTACTCGGTCACCACCTTGGAGCCGGGCGCCAGCGAACTCTTGACCCAGGGTTTGCGCTGCAGGCCTTTTTCCACGGCTTTCTTCGCCAGCAGGCCGGCGGCCATCATCACGCTGGGGTTGGAGGTGTTGGTGCAGGAGGTGATGGCGGCGATCACCACGGCGCCGTTTTTCAGGCGGTAGGTTCGCCCCTGATGTTCGTAGTCGGCCTCACCGATCATCGCCGCGCTACCGACCGCGGCGCCACCGCCGCCTTCGTTGAGCAGGCGGGCTTCCTCGCCGGCGGCGGGTTTTACCTGCAGCCCGGTAAAGTCGTCGAAGGCTTGTTTGACCTGGGGCAGGGCGACCCGGTCCTGTGGCCGTTTCGGCCCGGCCAGGCAGGCCTCGACGCTGCCCATGTCCAGCTCCAGGCTGTCGCTGAACAGCGGTTCCTGGCCTTGTTCGCGCCACAGGCCTTGGGCCTTGCAGTAGGCCTCGACCAGTTTGACGGCCTGTTCCGGGCGCCCGGACAGGCGCAGATAACCCAGGGTGATCGCGTCGACCGGAAAGAAGCCGCAGGTGGCGCCGTATTCCGGGGCCATGTTGGCGATGGTGGCGCGATCGGCCAGGGGCAGGTCGGCCAGGCCGTCGCCATAGAACTCGACGAATTTGCCGACCACGCCCTTGCTGCGCAGCATCTGGGTGACGGTGAGCACCAGGTCGGTGGCGGTGATGCCTTCCTTGAGCTTGCCGCTGAGCTTGAAGCCGATCACCTCGGGGATCAGCATCGACACCGGCTGGCCGAGCATCGCCGCTTCCGCCTCGATGCCGCCGACGCCCCAGCCGAGGATGCCGAGGCCGTTGATCATGGTGGTGTGCGAGTCGGTACCGACCAGGGTGTCGGGGAAGGCGAAGGTCTGGCCGTCTTCCTCCTTGGTCCAGACGGTGCGGCCGAGGTATTCCAGGTTGACCTGATGGCAGATGCCGGTGCCCGGCGGCACCACGCTGAAGTTGTCGAAGGCATGCTGGCCCCAGCGCAGGAAGGCGTAGCGTTCGCCGTTGCGCTGCATCTCGATGGCGACGTTTTCGCCGAAGGCGGCGTGGCTGGCGAATTTGTCGACCATTACCGAGTGGTCGATCACCAGGTCCACCGGTGACAGCGGGTTGATCTTCTGCGGGTCACCACCGGCCTTGGCCATGGCCTCGCGCATGGCGGCCAGGTCGACCACCGCCGGTACGCCGGTGAAGTCCTGCATCAGCACCCGGGCCGGGCGGTACTGGATTTCCCGTTCGGAGCTGCGGCTCTGCAGCCAATCGGCCATGGCCTGCAGATCGGTGCCGGTGACGGTCTTGCCGTCTTCCCAGCGCAGCAGGTTCTCCAGCAGGACTTTCAGTGACATCGGCAGTCGATCGATATTGCCGAGGGTCTTGGCCGCGTCCGGCAGGCTGAAGTAGTGGTAGGTCTGGTCGCCAACGTCGAGGCTGCGGCGGCTGTTCAGGCTATCTAAGGAAGGCATTGCGCGTCTCCTGTGACTTGCACGGTGCAAGCCGATTGTTTGCAGCAGAGTCTTCACGCTAGCTCTGCTTGGCGAGGCTCGCCATGTCATAGGTCTTGTGGCTGCGCGGCATTTGCTCACTCAGCCATTGCCCCATCGCTGGACATCGCACGAACCTGTAGGAGGCCCGACCCGGGGCGATGCTTTGTTTTCAGCGATGTGGGGTGCCCGTACTGTCGGCAGGCGAGCCAAAACGCCGGGGCCTGGGTCGTGAGGCTGTGGCGTCCGGCGAACATGGCGCAAAAGCGGCAACCGGCGAAACCAGGCACTCCATTGTCTGGACAGGTCGATTACGTCCCGGGTTCCCGACTCCGTTATGATGCGCGCCTTGAGGAGATCACCGATGAATACTTTGTTACTGCACTGCCGCCCCGGTTTCGAGAACGAGGTGTGCGCGGAGATCGCCGAGCATGCCGCGCGCCTGGACGTGGCCGGTTACGCCAAGGCCAAGCCGAGCACGGCTTGCGCCGAATTTATCTGCACCGAGCCAGAGGGCGCCGAGCGCCTGATGCGCGGCGTGCGTTTCAATCGGCTGATTTTCCCGCGGCAATGGGCGCGTGGCGTGTTCATCAATCTGCCGGAGCTGGATCGCATCAGCGTGCTGCTGGCCCATCTGGCCGATTTGCCGACCTTCGGCAGCCTGTGGCTGGAGGTACTCGACACCAACGATGGCAAGGAGCTGTCGAATTTCTGCAAGAAGTTCGAGGCGCCGCTGCGCAATGCCCTGAGCAAGGCCGGCAAGCTGGTGGAGGATCCGCAGAAGCCGCGCCTGCTGCTGACCTTCAAGAGCGGTCGCGAGGTGTTCGTCGGTCTGGCCGAGACGAATAATTCGGCAATCTGGCCCATGGGAATCCCGCGCCTGAAATTCCCCCGCGAGGCGCCGAGCCGTTCGACCCTCAAGCTGGAGGAGGCCTGGCACACCTTCATCCCACGCGATCAGTGGGACGAGCGCCTGTCGGACGAGATGACCGGCGTCGACCTCGGCGCCGCGCCGGGCGGCTGGACCTACCAACTGGTCAAGCGCGGCATGCTGGTGACCGCCATCGACAACGGCCCCATGGCCGAAAACCTGATGGACACCGGCCTGGTACAGCACCTGATGGTCGATGGTTTCACCTACAAGCCCCGTCAGCCGGTGGACTGGATGGTCTGCGACATCGTCGAGAAACCCGCGCGCAGCGCCGCCTTGCTGGAAACCTGGATCGGCGAAGGCCTGTGCCGCGAGGCGGTGGTCAATCTGAAACTGCCGATGAAGCAACGCTACGCCGAGGTGCGTCGCCTGCTGCAGCGTCTCGAGGACGGCTTTGCCGAACGCAAGATCAAGGTGTCGATCGCCTGCAAACAGCTCTATCACGACCGCGAGGAAGTGACCTGTCATTTGCGCCGGTTGTAGGTGCGGGCCGTGTGAAGTCCACGGGCCGTATCAACGATCTTCGCGGATTTCATCCGGGCTACAGGGCTGCTGCCTGACCCAATAGCTCTGTTTGTGCCCGTGGGCCTCGAACTGCCGCGCCAGGGCTTCGGCGGCGGCGCGGGTCAGGTCGGCGCGCACGACGAACTCGTTGCCATTGTCGTCCCGGCGCACCAGACACCAGTTTTGCGGTTGGCTGGATGTGGACATGCTCGCAACCTCCGTCGCGTGCGGGGCTACCCGTTAAAGGCTAGCTCGGCGCTGCCACCGGCGCCTGCTGCCCGCGACAGTTCGGGCTCGCCCAGAGCATGAGCGGGCGGGTGGCCTGAGGGGCCGCTTTGCGCGACAATGGCCGCCTGTTTCTGGAGCCCACCGATGTCCCTGCAATCCGACGCCATTCTCGATGACACCCTCGACGCCAGCGGCCTGAACTGTCCGGAGCCGGTGATGCTGCTGCACAACAAGGTGCGCGACCTGCCGGCAGGGGGCTTGCTCAAGGTGATCGCCACCGACCCCTCGACCCGCCGCGACATTCCCAAATTCTGCGTGTTTCTCGGCCATGAACTGCTCGAGCAGAGCGAAGAAGGCGGGGTTTACCTCTACCTGATCCGCAAAAAAGCCGACTGACTGCAGATCCTGCAAAAGCGCTGGCGCTGGACAAGGCCACGAGTGCCTGTGCGACGCCTACTGCTCGGCGTTGGCGCCCTCGCCATTCCACCCAGACTGACCCGGCGCCAGGCCACAGCTGTTCAGGCTGTCTTGCCAGACGCGCACATGTCGCGCTGTGGCGGCTTGAAAATCAACCCACAGGGATTGCTCGGGACCCGCCAGGTTCAGCAGGTAGTTGCGCGTGGCCGCCGGCACCTCGGCGGCGGCGCTGAGCTGGCGCAGGCTGCTGCTCCAGGTTTGACCGCGTTGGTGCACCTGGGCCAGATAGGGCTGCAAGCCGCCGGCGTAATACTTGACGAAGATGTTCTGCAGGATGCGCCCGCGCGACGTCGCCTGCCCCTGCGGGCAAATGGGCCGTTGCTGCTGGCGCGCTTCGAGCAGGCGACTGCCTTCATTGAGCGTGTGGGTCAGGCTGACCAGGCTGCTGATCAACTGACCACCCTGGGCGCTGGCATGCAGGGCGAAGAACAGCGGGTCAAGCTCGGCGGTTGACGGTGGCAGGGTTTGCGGCAGGGCATTGGCCATGGCGGCCAGTTGCGCCAGGGCATCGAGGGCGGCATCGTCCTCGCCGGGGGTGGTCGGCAGCGCCTGATCGGCAAAGCGCAGGTAGCGCTCGACTTCCTGGCTGGCGTTGAGGGCATTCCAGAACACGCTGGGCAGTTGGGCGCGCTTCTCCAGGGCCAGACGGCTGAGGGTGACGTGCAGGTTCTGGCCTTGCCCAGCGGCCAAGTGCGGCAAGCAGGCATCGATGGCGCGCAACAGATCGCCTTCATAGCCCAGGCGGCTACTGGGCACCAGCTGCTTGCCCAGGCTGCTGTTGCGCTGGCTGATCTGCTGCTGCAGGGCGGGGCAGCGGCGTGCATCGATCAGCAGGTCGAGCAGGCCGATGCGTACCTCGGGGATGTCCACGACGCGCTCGCGGCGCGGCGGCAAGCGGTAACGGGTCAGCTCCATCTTGTCGAAGACCACGACGGCATCGCCCTCGACGGCATTGTTCAGGCGCTGCAGGTAGTCCGCCTGCAAGGCCAGGCCGTCATCGGCCGGTTGGCACGCCGACAGGCTGAACAGGACGAGCAGGCTAAGGGTTCTGGCGATCATCGCGTCATCTTAACGGCTCGAATGCGCTTGCGCGCGCTGCCGGCGAGACGAATCGTCAGCATGATGGCGGCGCAGGTCAGGCCGACGATCAAGCCTTGCCAGAGGCCGCTCGGGCCGCTCGGCTCGCCGAACAGACTGGACAAGCCGAGGGCGTACCCCACCGGCAGGCCGATGCCCCAGTAGGCGAACAGGGTCAGCAACATGGTGATGCGGGTGTCCTGGTAGCCGCGCAGGGCGCCGGCGGCCGTGACCTGGATGGCATCGGAGAACTGGAACAGCGCGGCATACATGATCAAGCCGGACGCCAGGGCGATCACCGTCGGGTCGGCGGTGTAGATCTGTGCGATCTGCTCACGCAACAGCAGCATCAAACTGGCCGACAGGCAGGCATAGCCCAGCGCCGTCGCCATGCTCACCCCGGCGGCGAAACGAGCCTCACGTGGTTGGCCGCGCCCGAGCATCTGGCCGACGCGCACGGTGGCGGCCATGCCCAGGGAGTAGGGAATCATGAACACCAACGAGCTGAAGTTCAGCGCGATCTGGTGGCCGGCGACCACGCTGGCGCCCAGGCCGCCGATCAGCAGGGCGATCACCGCGAAGATGCTCGATTCGGCAAATACCGCGATGCCGATCGGCAAGCCAATGGCCAGCAGGCGCTGGATCACCGGCCACTGTGGCCAGTCGAAGCGGCTGAACAGCAGACTCGGCTTGTAGAACGGCGCCCATTTCACCCACCAGAGCATGCCCAGCAGCATGAAACTCATCACCAGCGCGGTGGCCCAGCCACAGCCGACCCCGCCCATGGCCGGCAGGCCGAACTTGCCGTAGATGAAGATGTAGTTGGCGGGGATATTCAGCAGCAGTCCGCATAGCCCCAGCACCATGCTCGGCCGGGTATGGCCGAGGCCGTCGCTGAAGCAGCGCAATACGTGGTACAGCGCCACCGCCGGGAAGCCGCAGGCCACCGCACGCAGATAGCCCATGGAGGGCTCGATCAGGCTCGGCTCGACATCCATCAGGCGCAGGACGATCTCGGCGTTCCACAGCAGGATCGCGGCAGCGCCACCGACCGTCAGCGCCAACCATAGCGCCTGGCGCACCAGCGGGCCGATTTCGGCCTGCTGGCCGGCACCGAAGCGCTGCGCGACCTTGGGCGTGGTCGCCAGCAGGACGCCGGTCATCAGCAGAAATACCGGCACCCAGATCGAGTTGCCGAGCGCCACCGCCGCCAGGTCGTGGGGGCTGACCCGCCCGGCCATCAGCGTATCGACGAAGCCCATGGCGGTATGCGCCAGTTGGGCAATGATGATCGGCGTGGCCAGAATCATCAGGGTGCGCAACTCGGTGCGCACACGCTGCGGGCGCGATACGGCAGGCATAGAGGTCATCCGCTGGCTCTCCGGGAAAACCGGGTAGTCTACGCGTTGACGATTCGGTCAGGAAACTCGTTTCGCCGCGGCGCAGGGCGAGGGCGACGACAGGTGCAAGCTGTCTTAGAATGGCGGCCTGACGTATGGAGCCGATCATGCAAATAGTCGCCGACGAGAACATTCCCCTGCTCGACGAGTTTTTCGCCGGATTCGGCGAGATTCGTCGTTTGCCCGGTCGCGCTATCGATGCGGCGGCCGTGGCCGATGCCGAACTGCTGCTGGTGCGTTCGGTGACCCGGGTCGACCGCGCGCTGCTCGACGGCAGCTCGGTGCGTTTTGTCGGCACCTGCACCATCGGTACCGATCATCTCGATCTCGATTACTTCGCCCGGGCCGGCATCGGTTGGGCCAGCGCGCCGGGCTGCAATGCGCGCGGGGTGGTCGATTATGTGCTCGGCAGCCTGCTGCTGTTGGCCGAGCAACAGGGAGTCGAGCTGGCTACACGCACCTACGGGGTGGTCGGTGCCGGCGAGGTGGGTGGGCGTCTGGTTGACGTCTTGCGCGGCCTGGGCTGGCGGGTATTGGTCTGCGACCCGCCGCGCCAGCTCGCCGAGGGCGGCGATTTCGTCAGCCTGGAGCAGGTGCTCGCCGAGTGCGATGTGCTCAGCCTGCACACCCCGCTCGAACGCGCTGGCGCGCAGCCGACTCATCATCTGTTCGATGCGCGACGCCTGGCCCGGCTCAAGCCCGGCGCCTGGCTGATCAATGCCAGCCGCGGTGCCGTGGTGGATAATTCGGCGCTGCGCGAGTTGCTCGAGCAGCGTGGCGATCTGCAGGTGGTGCTGGATGTCTGGGAAGGCGAGCCACAGGTCGATGTCGCGCTGGCCGGCCTGTGCCGCCTCGCCACCCCGCATATCGCCGGCTACAGCCTGGATGGCAAGCTGCGCGGCACGGCGCAGATCTATTCGGCGGTTTGCGCGCATCTCGGCTGCACGCCGACGGTCAGCCTCGACGAGCTGATGCCGGCGCCCTGGCTTACCGAGTTGAGTCTGGAGGCCGCTGCCGATCCGGCCTGGGCGCTGGCGACTGTGTGTCGCGCGGTCTATGACCCGCGGCGCGACGATGCGGATTTCCGCCGCAGCCTGCGGGGCGACACGGCGAACCAGCGGGCGGCCTTTGATGCATTGCGCAAGCATTACCCGATGCGCCGCGAGATCGATGGACTGAGCGTGCAACTGCAAGGCGATGCGCCGCAGCTGGCGCAGATGATCAAGGCGCTGGGTGCGACGTTGCGCTGATGCATAAGGCCAAAGGGCGCGTGCAGCGTTCAGCGGGCCGGGTGGGCTGACGCGGGTCGCCGCCCGGTCTACCCTAGGTTTATCCTCAACAGGTAATGGCTACATGGCCCAAGAAAAACCCAGGCATTGCCTGGGTTTGGCTAAAGCGGGCGGATCAGGAGTTTTTCGTGCCTGGGGCAACCAGGCTTTTTTCCAGCTCCCGGCAGGCGCGCTGGATCATGTTCTCGGTGATCGGGATTTCCCGGCCTTGTTCGTCGATGATGGCGCCGCCTACCGGCTGTTGCGACTGCTTGGGGGCAACGCGGGGGGCGGGCGTCTGGCGGTGCGGGCTCATGAACTGTCTCCTCATCAGATGGTGTGCGCAGTCTAAAAGAGTCGGATGAACGGGCTATGACAGTCTCGAACGACGGAATTCCGTCAAAAATACAGTTCACAAGTGACTCTGTTGTCACTGTGCCAAAAAAACTTGGCGGTTGAAAAGCCCCGCGAGACAGTCGGGGTTCAATGAGGTGCTTATGGCGCGCTTCCACCTGGGTTTGATCATCAATCCCCTGGCAGGTCTTGGCGGTCCGGCGGGGCTCAAGGGCAGTGATGGCGTGGCCGAACAGGCCTTGGCCCTGGGCAGTCAACCGCTGGCGGCAGCGCGTACGCGCACGGCGCTGGAGTGTCTGCGAGTGGTGCAGGAACGCCTGGACTTTCTGACCTTTCCCGGGCCGATGGGCGCCGATCTGCTGGCCGAGATGGGCTTCAGTTATCGGGTGCTCGGTGAGTTGCATGATCGGCTGAGCAGCGCGGCGGATACCCGCGAGGCGGTCGAACAGCTGCAGGATGCTGGCGTTGCGCTGATTCTGTTTGCCGGTGGCGACGGCACGGCGCGGGATATCTGCGCCGCCGTGCGCGAGGGGCAGCCGGTGCTGGGCATTCCGGCCGGGGTGAAGATCCAGTCCGGGGTCTATGCCGTCAGCCCGCGCGCCGCCGGCGAGCTGACCGCGCGGCTGATCGAGGGCGGCCTGGTGCGTCTGACCAGTGGCGAGGTGCGTGATATCGACGAAAGCGCCTTGCGCGCAGGCAGGGTAACGGCGCGCTGGTATGGCGAGCTGACTGTGCCGCAGGAGGGCGGCTATATGCAGCAGGTCAAGCAGGGCGGGGTGGAGTCCGAAGAACTGGTGCTCAGCGACCTGGCCGACTGGCTGCAGGACAGTTGGGAAGCCGATGTGCGCTACATCTTCGGTCCCGGCTCGACCCTGCATGGCCTGGCGCATAATCTCGGCCTGACAACCACTTTGCTCGGCGTCGATGTGATCGAGAACGGCCAGGTGATCGCCCTCGATGTCACCGAGGCGCAGCTGTTCGAGTTGGTGGCCGGGCATCCGGCGCGGCTGCTGGTGACCGCCATCGGTGGTCAGGGCCATATCATTGGCCGCGGCAACCAGCAGATCAGTCCGCGTGTGCTGCGCGCCGTGGGCCTGGAGCATCTGCGAGTGGTGGCGACCAAACGCAAGCTCGGCACCCTGGAAGGCCGGCCCTTGCTGGTCGACAGCGGCGACGTGCAGTTGGACGATGCCTTCCCCGACGTGGTGCGAGTGTGGGCGGGTTATAAAGAGGAGCTGCTCTATCCCGTGGGCAAGTGATGGCCAGGCTCCTGCAGGCGGGCAAGGCGGGCTGAAGACCTCTTGTTCAGCGGCAATAGCGTATTCCCGCAGCCTGACGGAGTAGCATCGACCTATCCAGGTGCAGGAGTTGGGCATGACGGATCAATCGCTTCCTCCCGTTACCCAAGCCGGCGAACGCGTGGTGCTGTTCGACGGGCTGTGCAAGCTGTGTAACGGCTGGGTCAAGTTCCTGATCCGGCATGACCCGCAGCAGCGCTTTAGACTGGCCTCGGTGCAGTCGGTCCAGGGCCAGGCGCTGCTGGCCTGGTCCGGTTTGCCCTCCGAGCGTTTTGACACCATGGCCTATATAGAGGATGGCCAGCTGTTGGTGCGCTCGGATGCGCTGCTGCGCATAGTCGCCCAACTGCCCGGGCCTTGGCGGTTGCTGGCACTGTTGCGAGTGCTGCCACGGCCAGTGCGCGACTGGTGTTACGACCGTATCGCACTCAACCGCTACCGGCTGTTCGGTCGCTATGACAGCTGCCTGCTGCCGAGCGCCGACCATGCCCGGCGTTTTCTGCATGATTGAAAGGGGCGAGCAAGCTCATCAGCGTCGACCTGCTTGATCTGCGCCTGCTTCGCCCCCATCTAGCCGGAGCGCGCGCGCTTTCGCGGCGGCCTATGCGACACCTCCTATAATCTCAGGGCTGACACGCCCCGTAGCGAGTGCCCATGCTTTCGATCCTGTCTTCCCGCCAGCGCAATGCCCTGCGCATGGCCTGGCGTTTCATCGCGCCCTATCGCTGGCGCGTGGTCGGTGCCTTGCTGGCGCTGATGTTTACCGCGGCGATCACCCTGTCCATGGGGCAGGGCATCAAGTTGCTGGTCGATCAGGGGCTGGCCACCCAGTCGCCGCAGGCGTTGCAGCAGTCGATCGGGCTGTTTTTCGTACTGGTGCTGGCCCTGGCTGTCGGCACCTATACCCGTTTCTACCTGGTGTCGTGGATCGGCGAGCGCTTCGTCGCCGATATCCGCAAGCGGGTGTTCAACCACCTGATCGATCTGCATCCGGGCTTCTATGAAAGCAACCGCAGCTCGGAGATCCAGTCGCGCCTGACCGCCGACACCACGCTGTTGCAGTCGGTGATCGGTTCCTCGCTGTCGATGGCGTTGCGCAATCTGATCATGCTGATCGGCGGCAGCGTGCTGCTGGTGGTGACCAACCCCAAGCTCAGCGGCATCGTGCTGCTGGCGCTGCCGCTGGTGGTCGCGCCCATCCTGATCTTCGGCCGGCGGGTGCGCGCGCTGTCGCGCCTGAGCCAGGACCGGGTGGCCGATGTCGGCAGCTACGTCGGCGAGGTGCTCGGGCAGATCAAGACGGTGCAGGCCTACAACCACCAGCGTGAAGACAAACGGCGCTTCGGCCTGTCTGCCGAGGCGGCTTTCGATATCGCGCGCAAACGCATCGCCCAGCGCGCCTGGCTGATTACCGTGGTCATCGTGCTGGTGCTCGGCGCGGTGGGGGTGATGCTCTGGGTCGGCGGCATGGACGTGATCGCCGGGCGTATTTCCGGCGGCGAACTGGCGGCTTTCGTTTTCTACAGCCTGATCGTCGGTGGCTCATTCGGCACCCTCAGCGAGGTGATCGGCGAGCTGCAGCGCGCCGCCGGTGCGGCCGAGCGGATTGCCGAGCTGTTGCAGGCGCGCAATGAAATCACCCCGCCGCTTGCCGATGCTCTGCAACTGGCGCAACCGCTGCAAGGGCGCATCGAGTTGCAGGCGCTGCGCTTCGCCTATCCGTCGCGGCCCGGCAGTTTTGCCGTCGATGGCATCGACCTCGAGGTCGCGCCGGGCGAAACCCTGGCCCTGGTCGGGCCGTCGGGGGCAGGGAAATCCACCCTGTTCGATCTGCTGCTGCGCTTCTTCGATCCGCAGCAGGGCCGCATCCTGGTCGACGGCCAGCCCATCGAACGCCTCGATCCCCATGAGTTACGCCGCTGCTTCGCCCTGGTGTCGCAGAATCCGGCGCTGTTCTTCGGCTCGGTGGAGGACAACATTCGCTATGGCCGAACCGATGCCAGCCATGCCGAGGTCGAAGCCGCGGCCAAAGTCGCGCATGCCCACGAGTTCATCATGAAGCTGCCCGAGGGCTATCAGACCCACCTGGGCGATGCCGGTCTGGGTTTGTCCGGTGGCCAGCGTCAGCGCCTGGCCATCGCCCGTGCGCTGCTGGTGGATGCGCCTATCCTGCTGCTCGATGAAGCCACCAGCGCGCTGGATGCGGAAAGCGAACACCTGATCCAGCAGGCATTGCCGCGCTTGATGCAGGGGCGCACCACCCTGGTGATCGCCCACCGCCTGGCCACGGTGAAAAGCGCCGACCGCATCGCGGTGATCGAGCAGGGCAAGCTGGTGGCCATCGGCAAGCACGCCGAGCTGGTCGCCAGCAGCCCGCTGTATGCGCGGCTGGCCGAGCTGCAGTTCAGCAATGAAGAGGTGGAGTCGGCGATCTAGAGCGGTTTGCCTTTCGGTCTGATGGTCGCCGCCGCGCCGGCCGAGGCCAGGATAATCGCGCTGATCGCCAGCCACTGGTTCAACGTCAGGCGCTCGCTGAGGAACAGCAGGCCGGAGAGGGCGGCGATGGCCGGTTCCATGCTCATCAGGATGCTGAAGGTGCGGGCGGGCAGGCGGGTCAGGGCGACCATTTCCAGGCTGTACGGCAGCGCCGATGAGAGTATCGCGACGCCAAGGGCAATGGGCAGCAGGTCGAGCGAGAACATGCTGCTGCCCGCGTGCCACACACCGATCGGGAATACCAGCAAGGCGGCGACTATGGTGCCCAGCGCGACGGTTTGCCGGCCGTGTTCGGCCCCGGCTTTCTGGCCGAAGATGATGTACAGCGCCCAGCACAGACCAGCAGCCAATGCCAGGGCCATGCCCACCGGGTCGAGTTGCACATCGGCTTGCGCGCTGGGCAGCAGCAACCAGAGGCCAAAGACCGCCAGGGCGATCCAGACGAAATCCAGCAGGCGTCGCGAAGACAGCAGGGCCAGGCCCAGTGGCCCGGTGAATTCCAGGGCCACGGCGATGCCCAGCGGGATGGTCTGCAGCGACAGGTAGAACAGCAGATTCATGCTGCCCAGGGCCAGGCCGTAGGCCAGCAGCGAGCGGCAGGAGCGCAGGTTCAGGCGTGCCTGCCAGGGGCGCATCAGTACGCACAGGATCAAGGCGCCCAAACCCAGGCGCAGCGCGGTGGTGCCGGTGGCGCCGATCAGCGGGAACAGGCCTTTGGCCAGGGAGGCGCCGCTCTGGATCGAGGTCATGGCGATCAGCAACAGCATGATCGGCAGAATCACCAGGGCGAAGTGCGAGGAGCGCGGCATTTGGTTGTTCCACGATGTTGAGGGGCATAAACAAAAAAACCGGCCATCAGGGCCGGTTTTTCAGGCGCTAATTACCTTAGCGGTATTCGCACAGGTAGGCGGTGTCGACTGCCACCTTGAGCTGGAATTTGCTGTTGGCCGGGACCGTGAAGTGGCTGCCGCTGGCGAAGGTTTCCCAGCTGTCGCTGCCTGGCAGTTTGACGGTCAGGGCACCGGCGACCACGTGCATGATTTCCAGTTTGTCGGTGCCGAACTCGTATTCGCCGGCGGCCATCACGCCAATGGTGGCGGGGCCTTCAGCCATGCCGAAGGCGATGGATTTGACGGTGCCGCCGAAGTATTCATTGACCTTGAACATGTGCAATTCCTCGCAAGGGGTTGAGAGCTTGTGCTGAAAAGGCCGGCAAGTATGCCCAAGCCGCGGCGGTGCGTCATCTGCTTTGCGGGGCGTTAGAGCGGTAGCACCAAGGGCAGCAGCCGGGCGGTGTTGCGTGCATCGGTCAGCGCCCGGTGTTGCTCGCCGCTGAATTGCAGGCCGGCCAGTTGCAGGGCGGTAGTGAGACCGACCGAACGGGGTAATTGGCGGGCTTCGGCAAAGCGGCGCTTGAGGTTGAGGTGGGGGATCTGGCTCAGGCAGCTGACCAACTGGCATTGCTGCCAGTCTTGCTCGAATTGACGGCGATCGTACTCGCCCCAGCTGGCCCAGCCGACCAGCTGCGGCTGATGATTCAGCAGCCAGTGCTCGAACTGCGGCCAGACGCTGGTCAGCGGCGCCGCGGCATCGACATCGGCCTGGCTGATATGGGTGAGTTCGCGGCAGAAACTGGTCAAGTGAGGTCGCCGTGCTGGACGCACGAAGCGCTGGAAGTGATCCACCTCATGACCGGCGGCGCTGACCAGGCTGGCGCCGATCTCGATGATTTCCATTTCTTCCAGTGGCCATCCACCTTCTTCGGTGGTGGCTTCCAGGTCGACTACCAACCAATGTCCCATAAGTCCTCCGTTGTCTCGATAGATCGGTGTGTGAAGCTTTTCTGGCTCGCTAGCGGCCTGGCCGGGATACAAGGTCGGGCTGCATTCCTCAGTCTACGCGGCCCGGCCCAGCCTACACTTTGCAGTCGATGGCCATTCTCGGACAGTCTCCTAGAGCGCATGTTAGGCTGAGTATCCCTGAATTCGGAGGTGTGTATGGCGAAGGTAGCCTTTATCGGGCTGGGCGTAATGGGTTATCCGATGGCGGGACACCTGGCTCGCAGCGGACATCAGGTGTGTGTCTATAACCGTACACCGGCCAAGGCGGCGCAGTGGTTGGCCGAGTTTGCCGGCAGCAGCGCGCCTACCCCGCGTGAGGCGGCCCAGGGTGCCGAGCTGGTGATGGTCTGCGTGGGTAATGACAATGACTTGCGCGGCGTGGTGCTGGGCGAAGATGGCGCGTTTGCCGGCATGGCGCCGGGTGCTGTACTGGTCGATCACACCACCGCCTCGGCCGATGTCGCCCGTGAGTTGGCGGCCAGGGCCGACGAGTTGCAACTGGGTTTCCTCGATGCGCCGGTATCCGGCGGTCAGGCCGGCGCGCAAAATGGTGCGCTGACGGTGATGGTGGGCGGCGCAGCGGATGTGTATGCGCGTGCCGAACCGGTGATCCAGGCTTACGCCCGCATGGTGCGCTTGATGGGGGCGGCCGGCAGCGGGCAACTGACCAAGATGGTCAACCAGATCTGCATCGCCGGCCTGGTCCAGGGGTTGTCCGAGGCACTGCATTTCGCTCAGTGCGCGGGCCTGGACGCGCAAGGGGCGATGGAGGTGATCAGCAAGGGCGCCGCGCAATCCTGGCAATTGGAAAACCGCCACCAGGCCATGTTGGCCGGTGAGTTCGATTTCGGTTTTGCCGTCGACTGGATGCGCAAGGATCTGTCGATCCTGCTCGAAGAGGCGCGGCACAACGGCGCGCAACTGCCGGTCACGGCGCTGGTCGATCAGTTCTATGCCGATGTCCAGGCCATGGGCGGCGCGCGCTGGGATACGTCCAGCCTGATTGCCCGTCTGAAGGTGCCGAGCAAGCCTTGACCAGCTTCGACCTGCAAGACGCCGACGTACTTGGCCATGTCCAGCCTGGTGATGTCGAGTGTTGGGCTGGGATGCCCGGCGGGCGCCGGTCCGGGTAAAATCGCTGGAGCGTCCCGCTGTTCCGATTATTTCGAGGTTGTGCCGTCATGCAATGCCGTGCTGGATGTGGTGCCTGTTGTATTGCTCCTTCGATCAGCTCTCCTATCCCCGGTATGCCGCACGGCAAGGCGGCGGGCGAGCGCTGCATGCAGCTGTCCGCGGATAATTATTGTGGCCTGTTCGGTAAGCCGGAGCGACCGGCGGTGTGCTCGGCGTTTATGCCGGAGCCGGATGTCTGCGGTGCTAGCAATGAAGAGGCGATCCAGCTGCTAGGCTGGCTGGAGCAGCAGACCTCTCTGGCGAGCTGAGTGAGCGGTCGAGGCGAGAGGCTGGCAATGGTGAAGTCGTTGACGGGCATGCTTTTATGCGCCGGCGCGTTGCTGGCGGCGGTCGGTCCCTTGCAGGCCGAGGACTGGCGCCTGGTCAAGGACCAGGCGGGGATCCAGGTGTTCCTGAGCAAGGTGCCGGGTTCAAAGTACCAGGCGTATCGCGGCGTCGTCAGGCTGCAGACGGATATGCCGACCTTGTTGGCGTTGCAGGAGGATGTCGGCGGGTCCTGCGCCTGGATCTATGCGTGCCAAGAGCAAAAGCTGCTCAAGCACGAGGGTGCGCAGAGCTGGATCTATAGCCGCTTCACTATGCCGTGGCCGGTCAGGCCGCGCGATGCAGTATTGCGGGTGACCACCCGGCAAGGTGCCGATGGCAGTGTCACCCGTATCCTCAGCGGGGTCGCCGCTTACCTCCCGGAGCAGAAGGGCTGGGTGCGGGTGAGCAAGGTCGAAGGTTATTGGGCGTTTATCCCGAAAGCGGCGGGTGAGGTCGAGGTGATTTACCAGATGCATAGCGAGCCGGGAGGCAGTGTGCCGTCCTGGCTGGCCGGTAGTTTTGTAGTGGATGCGCCTTACAACACGCTCGAAGCGCTGCGGCGGCGAGTCATTCACCCGGTGAATGACTCGGATGTAAAAAAGGCTGCCAGTGGCAGCCTTTTTTAGTGCATCGATGAAGCCCGAAGCTTATTTCTTCAGGTCACGCTGCGTGTAGCCGGTGTACAGCTGGCGCGGGCGGCCAATCTTGTACGGGCTGGAGAGCATTTCTTTCCAGTGCGAGATCCAGCCGACGGTCCGCGCCAGGGCGAAGATCACGGTGAACATGCTGGTCGGAATGCCGATCGCCTTGAGGATGATGCCCGAATAGAAATCGACGTTCGGGTACAGCGAGCGCTCGATGAAGTACGGATCGGTCAGGGCAATCTCTTCCAGGCGCATGGCCAGTTCCAGCTGCGGATCATCGGTGATGCCCAGTTCTTTCAGGACTTCATCGCAGGTCTGCTTCATTACGGTGGCGCGCGGATCGCGGTTTTTATAGACGCGGTGACCAAAGCCCATCAGCTTGAACGGGTCGTCCTTGTCCTTCGCCTTGGCGATAAAGACGTCGATGTTCGACACGTCGCCGATCTCATCCAGCATCGCCAGTACTGCTTCGTTGGCGCCACCGTGGGCCGGGCCCCAGAGTGCGGCGATACCGGCGGCGATGCAGGCGAACGGGTTGGCGCCCGAGGAACCGGCCAGACGGACGGTCGATGTCGAGGCGTTCTGCTCGTGGTCGGCGTGGAGGATGAAGATCTTGTCCATCGCCTTGGCCAGCACCGGGCTGATCGGTTTGATCTCGCACGGGGTGTTGAACATCATGTGCAGGAAGTTTTCCGCGTAGTTCAGGTCGTTACGCGGGTACATCATCGGCTGACCCATGGAGTACTTGTAGGTCATGGCGGCGATGGTCGGCATCTTGGCGACCAGGCGCATGGCCGATACTTCGCGGTGATGCGGGTTCTTGATGTCCAGGGAGTCGTGATAGAAGGCGGAAAGAGCGCCAACCACGCCGCACATGATGGCCATCGGGTGGGCATCGCGGCGGAAGCCGTTGAAAAAGGTCTTCAGTTGCTCATGAACCATGGTGTGGTTCTTGATGGTGCTGACGAACTTGGCCTTTTCTTCTGCATTAGGCAATTCGCCGTTGAGCAGCAGGTAGCAGGTTTCCAGGTAATCCGATTGCTCTGCCAGCTGCTCGATGGGGTAGCCACGGTGCAGCAGAATGCCCTGGTCACCATCAATATAGGTGATCTTCGACTCGCACGAAGCCGTGGACATAAAGCCAGGATCAAAAGTGAAACGGCCCGTGGCGGTTAAGCCCCGCACGTCAATTACATCGGGACCAACGGTGCCGGTTAAAATGGGCAGCTCGACGGGGGCTGCGCCCTCGATGATCAACTGCGCTTTTTTGTCAGCCATGTGTGGCCTCCTAGTTATGCTTGAAATCATCTGACGGCCCCCCACGCAGGGCCCGCATCACTATAGTGAGATAAATTTGAAAGTCAATTTGGGAAAACCCAGGCGGCAGAAGGGTTTGCGGGCTGTTTTTTGCAAAAAATGGCGCTGTTTACGCCATTTGTATTAGGTGTGCAATGAGCCTTTAGGTGCAGGCCTTTGCGTTGTCAATAGCGACCTATTTCGTTGTCATTAGCGACCTAACTGTCTATACTCTGCGCCCGGCCACCAAGGGCTCTGAGCCCTCATTCTGGTGGTTGTCACTCCTTGGGTGATGGGTACCTGACCAGTGCACTTCCCGACAACTTTGCCCTGATAGTTAGGGCTCTCAGTGTGATAAAAAAGCCGTGAATAGCCAACGACCTGTAAACCTCGACCTTAGGACTATCAAACTCCCAGTCACCGCTTACACGTCCATTCTTCACCGTATCTCCGGTGTCATTCTCTTCGTCGGCATTGCCGTGCTGCTTTATGGGCTCGACAAGTCGCTGGCATCAGAGGAAGGCTTCGCCGAGGTGAAAGAATGCCTGACCAGCCCGCTGGCCAAATTCGTGATCTGGGGATTGCTGTCCGCTCTGCTTTACCACTTGGTGGCCGGAGTACGCCACTTGATCATGGACATGGGCATCGGTGAGACGCTGGAAGGCGGCAAGCTGGGCTCGCAAATCGTTCTCGTCGTTTCGGCGGTCGTGATCGTATTGGTGGGGGTGTGGATATGGTAACCAACGTCACGAACTTCTCGCGTTCAGGTCTTTATGACTGGATGGCACAGCGTGTGTCGGCAGTCGTTCTCGCGGCTTATGTAGTGTTTTTGCTGGGTTATATAGTTGCTAATCCCGGCATGGGTTATGCCGAATGGCATGCTCTGTTCTCCAATAACGCAATGCGCATTTTCAGCCTGCTGACTCTGGTGGCGCTCAGCGCTCACGCCTGGGTCGGTATGTGGACGATTTCCACCGACTACCTGACGCCGATGGCGCTGGGTAAGTGGGCGACTGGCGTGCGTTTCCTGTTCCAGGCCGCGTGTGGCATTGCCATGTTCACGTTCTTCGTCTGGGGCGTGCAGATTTTTTGGGGTAACTGATTCATGACTATTCGTACTCTTTCTTATGACGCCATCATCGTTGGTGGCGGCGGCGCGGGTATGCGTGCTGCGCTGCAGTTGGCTCAAGGCGGCCACAAGACCGCTGTAGTCACCAAGGTGTTTCCGACCCGTTCGCACACTGTTTCCGCCCAGGGTGGCATTACTTGCGCCATCGCTTCGGCCGATCCAAACGACGATTGGCGCTGGCACATGTACGACACCGTCAAGGGTTCCGACTATATCGGTGACCAGGACGCTATCGAGTACATGTGTTCCGTAGGTCCGGAAGCTGTGTTCGAGCTGGAACACATGGGGCTGCCATTTTCCCGTACCGAGCAAGGCCGCATCTATCAGCGTCCGTTCGGCGGTCAGTCCAAGGACTTCGGTAAGGGTGGCCAGGCCGCTCGTACCTGTGCCGCCGCCGACCGTACCGGTCACGCCCTGCTGCACACCCTGTATCAGGCCAACCTCAAGGCTGGCACCTCGTTTCTCAACGAGTGGTACGCGGTCGATCTGGTGAAGAACCAGGATGGCGCCATCGTCGGCGTGATCGCGATCTGTCTGGAAAACGGCGAGACCGTGTATATCCGTTCCAAGGCCGTGGTTCTGGCTACTGGCGGTGCCGGTCGCATCTACGCCTCCACCACCAACGCGCTGATCAACACCGGTGACGGCATCGGCATGGCCCTGCGTGCCGGCGTACCGGTGCAAGACATCGAAATGTGGCAGTTCCACCCAACCGGCATCGCCGGAGCCGGTGTACTGGTGACCGAGGGTTGCCGTGGTGAAGGTGGCTATCTGATCAACAAGCATGGCGAACGTTTCATGGAACGCTATGCGCCGAACGCCAAAGACCTGGCTGGCCGCGACGTGGTTGCGCGCTCCATGGTCAAGGAAATCATCGCCGGCAACGGCTGTGGTCCGGATGGCGATCACGTCATGCTCAAGCTCGACCACCTTGGCGAAGACGTGCTGCACAGCCGTCTGCCGGGCATCTGTGAGCTGTCCAAGACCTTCGCGCATGTCGATCCGGTGGTTGCGCCGGTTCCGGTCGTACCGACCTGCCACTACATGATGGGCGGCGTGCCGACCAACATCCATGGCCAGGCCATCACCCAGGACGCCAACGGCAACGACAAGATCATCGATGGGCTGTTTGCCGTCGGTGAAGTGGCCTGCGTGTCGGTGCACGGTGCCAACCGTCTGGGCGGCAACTCGCTGCTCGACCTGGTGGTGTTCGGCCGTGCGGCCGGCATCCACCTGGAAAAAGCGCTGAAAGAAGGCGTGGAAGTCCGTGGTGCCAGCGAAACCGATATCGAGCAGTCGCTCAAGCGGCTGTCCGGGGTCAACGAACGCACCACCGGCGAAGACGTAGCGCCGCTGCGTAAAGAGCTGCAAACCTGCATGCAGAACTACTTCGGCGTGTTCCGTACCGGCGAATACATGCAGAAGGGCATCGAGCAACTGGCCGGCCTGCGTGAGCGGATCGCGACCGTCAAGATCGCCGACAAGAGCCAGGCGTTCAACACGGCGCGTATCGAAGCGCTGGAACTGCAAAACCTTCTCGAAGTGGCGGAAGCCACCGCTATCGCCGCCGAGGTTCGTAAAGAATCCCGTGGTGCCCATGCCCGCGAAGACTTCGAGGATCGCGATGACGAGAACTGGTTGTGCCATTCCCTGTACTTCCCGGGTGAAAAGCGTGTGACCAAACGTGCAGTCAACTTCTCGCCGAAGACAGTTCCGACGTTTGAACCCATGGTTCGGACTTATTAAGGATGGCTGATATGTTGCAAGTCAGTGTTTATCGCTACAACCCGGAGCAGGATGCTGCGCCGTTCATGCAGGACTTCCAGGTCGATACCGGCGGCAAGGACATCATGGTCCTCGACGTGCTGGCCTTGATCAAGGAACAGGATGAGGGCTTCTCCTACCGTCGCTCCTGCCGTGAAGGCGTGTGTGGTTCCGACGGCATGAATATCAACGGCAAGAATGGCCTGGCCTGCATCACCCCGCTGTCGGCGGTGGTGAAGGGCGGCAAGCTGGTGATTCGTCCTTTGCCGGGATTGCCGGTCATTCGTGACCTGGTCGTCGATATGAGCATCTTCTACAAGCAATACGAAAAGGTGCAGCCGTACCTGCAGAACGATACGCCGGCTCCGGCCATCGAACGTCTGCAAACGCCGGAAGAGCGCGAGAAGCTGGATGGCCTCTACGAGTGCATCCTGTGTGCTTGCTGTTCGACCAGTTGCCCATCGTTCTGGTGGAATCCGGACAAGTTCCTCGGTCCCGCTGCGTTGCTGCAGGCCTATCGTTTCCTGGCCGACAGCCGCGACACCAAGACCGAAGAGCGTCTGGCTGCATTGGACGACCCGTTCAGCGTGTTCCGTTGCCGCGGCATCATGAACTGCGTGAATGTTTGCCCTAAAGGTCTCAATCCGACCAAGGCGATCGGCCACGTACGCAACATGCTGTTGCAGAGCGGTATCTGATTCAAAGCTTTACCTGTGACACCTGCGACGCCTGGCTTGAAGCCAGCGTCGCAGTCTAGCCAGGGCTGCAGCTCACAAAGCAGTGGCTCTAACTTTGAAAAATATGACGACCAGCAGGGGCATCCGGGCTGGTGCCCGGACTATCTGCGGGATCCGTGGTGGCTTTACCGAAGTCGCTGCTTCAAGACTTCGGAAGCCTGAACGGTTTCTTCGCCGGTGGTGTCCCCTTACCGAGGGTGACCAAGCATGCAAGAAAGCGTGATGCAGCGCATGTGGAACAGTGCCCACCTATCCGGTGGTAACGCTGCCTATGTGGAAGAGCTCTATGAGCTTTACCTGCACGATCCCAACGCTGTGCCCGAAGAGTGGCGCACCTACTTTCAGAAGTTGCCGACAGATGGCAACGCTGCTACTGATGTATCGCATTCCACGGTTCGCGATCACTTCGTGTTGCTGGCGAAAAACCAGCGCCGCGCCCAGCCGGTATCCGCCGGCAGCGTGAGCAGTGAGCACGAAAAGAAGCAGGTCGAAGTCCTGCGCATGATCCAGGCATTCCGCATGCGTGGCCATCAGGCTGCCCAGCTCGATCCGCTGGGTCTGTGGCAACGGCATGCACCGGCTGATCTGTCGATCAATCACTATGGCCTGACCAATTCCGACCTGGACACCACCTTCCGTACCGGTGGTCTGTTCATTGGCAAGGAAGAGGCTACTCTGCGTGAAATTCACGATGCGTTGCAGCAGACATATTGCCGCACCATCGGTGCCGAGTTCACCCATATCGTCGATTCCGAGCAGCGCAACTGGTTTGCCCAGCGTCTGGAAAGCGTGCGTGGGCGTCCGAGCATTTCCACCGAAGTGCAGAGCCACCTGCTCGAGCGTCTGACTGCCGCCGAGGGTCTGGAAAAATACCTGGGCACCAAATACCCGGGTACCAAGCGTTTCGGTCTGGAAGGCGGCGAGAGCCTGATTCCGCTGCTCGATGAAATGATCCAGCGCGCCGGCTCCTACGGCACCAAGGAAATCGTCATCGGCATGGCCCACCGTGGCCGCCTCAACGTGCTGGTCAATACCTTCGGCAAGAACCCGCGTGATCTGTTCGACGAGTTCGAGGGCAAGAAGCAGGCCGCCCTCGGTTCCGGCGACGTCAAGTATCACCAGGGGTTCTCCTCCAACGTCATGACTGCCGGTGGCGAAGTCCACCTGGCCATGGCCTTCAACCCTTCGCACCTGGAGATCGTTTCGCCGGTGGTCGAGGGGTCGGTGCGCGCTCGTCAGGATCGCCGCAACGACAGTACCGGCGACAAGGTGCTCCCGGTTTCGCTGCACGGTGACGCGGCGTTCGCCGGTCAGGGTGTGGTGATGGAGACCTTCCAGATGTCGCAGACCCGTGGTTTCAAGACGGGTGGCACCATCCACGTCGTGATCAACAACCAGGTCGGTTTCACCATCAGCAACCCGGAAGACTCGCGCTCCACCGAGTACTGTACCGACGTGGCGAAGATGATCCAGGCGCCGATCCTGCACGTGAATGGCGATGACCCGGAAGCGGTGCTGTTCGTCACCCAGCTGGCCGTCGACTATCGCATGCAGTTCAAGCGCGATGTGGTGATCGATCTGGTTTGTTACCGCCGCCGCGGTCACAACGAGGCCGATGAACCAAGCGGCACCCAGCCGATGATGTACCAGCAGATCAGCAAGCAGCGCACCACCCGTGAGCTGTATGCCGAGGTGCTGACTGCGGCCGTGCGCCACTCTGCCGATGATGTGCAGAGCAAGATCGACGATTACCGCACCGCACTGGACAATGGCCAGCATGTGGTCAAGAGCCTGGTCAAGGAACCGAACAAGGAGTTGTTCGTCGACTGGCGTCCGTACCTGGACCATACCTGGACCGCCCGTCACGACACCCGTTTCGAACTCAAGACCCTGCAGGATCTGTCCGCCAAGCTGCTGGAAATCCCGGAAGGTTTCGTGGTTCAGCGCCAGGTCGCGAAGATTCTCGAAGACCGTCAGAAGATGGGCGCCGGTGCGCTGCCGATCAACTGGGGCTACGCCGAAACCATGGCCTACGCCACCCTGTTGTTCGAAGGTCACCCGATCCGCATGACCGGCCAGGACATTGGCCGTGGCACCTTCTCGCACCGTCATGCGGTGCTGCACAACCAGAAGGAGCCGGGTACCCACGTACCGCTCAAGCACCTGTACAGCGGCCAGCCGCGTTTCGACCTGTACGACTCGCTGCTGTCGGAAGAGGCTGCGCTGGCATTCGAATATGGTTACGCCACCACCAAGCCGGATGCATTGGTCATTTGGGAAGCCCAGTTCGGCGACTTCGCCAACGGTGCCCAGGTGGTGATCGATCAGTTCATCACCAGCGGCGAGCACAAGTGGGGCCGCCTGTGTGGTCTGACCATGCTGTTGCCACACGGTTATGAAGGGCAGGGCCCGGAGCACTCCTCCGCGCGCCTCGAGCGTTTCCTGCAACTGAGCGCCGAGCACAACATCCAGGTGTGTGTGCCGACTACGCCGGCGCAGGTCTACCACATGTTGCGGCGCCAGGTGATCCGTCCACTGCGCAAGCCGCTTATCGCCCTGACGCCGAAGTCGCTGCTGCGCCACAAGTTGGCCATCTCGACTCTGGAAGATCTGGCCGATGGCTCGTTCCAGACCGTGATTGCAGAGATCGATGCCATCGATCCGAAGAAGGTCGAGCGCATGATCCTGTGCAGCGGCAAGGTTTACTACGACCTGCTGGAGAAGCGCCGTGCCGAGGCTCGCGAAGATATCGCCATCGTGCGTATCGAGCAGCTCTATCCGTTCCCGGAAGAAGACCTGGCCGAAGTTCTCGCGGCGTACAAGCACCTCAAGCACATCGTCTGGTGTCAGGAAGAGCCGATGAACCAGGGTGCCTGGTATTGCAGTCAGCATCACATGCGTCGCGTTGCCACCGCGTACAAGAAGACACTGTTCCTCGAGTACGCCGGCCGCGAAGGCTCTGCTGCACCGGCCTGTGGTTACGCTTCGATGCACGCCGAACAGCAGGAAAAACTGCTGCAAGACGCCTTCACCGTTTAACGCCTTTGCGCAAGAGGCGGCCTGATGAGGCCGCCTCGTCGAACAAACCGAATTTAAGGAACCACACAGAATGGCTATCGAGATCAAAGCCCCTACTTTCCCGGAATCGGTTGCCGACGGCACCGTGGCCACGTGGCACAAGAAGCCGGGCGATGCGGTCAAGCGCGACGAACTGATCGTCGACATCGAAACCGATAAAGTAGTGATCGAAGTGCTGGCCGAGGCCGACGGTGTCCTCGCTGAAATCGTCAAGAACGAAGGCGACACCGTGCTCAGCAATGAACTGCTGGGTACCTTGAGCGAAGGTGGTGCTGCTGCTCCTGCACCCGCCGCCGCCCAGGCTGCTGCGCCTGTTGCTGCCGCGGCTCCCGGTATTGCGGCTGATGATCAAATCCTCTCGCCGGCCGCACGCAAGCTGGCTGAAGAGAATGGCATCGACCCGAACAGCATTGCCGGCACCGGCAAGGGTGGTCGGGTGACCAAGGAAGACGTGGTCGCTGCCGCCTCCGCCAAGAAAAACGCCCCGGCCCCTGCGCCAGTTGCCAAGCCTGCTGCCCCGGCAGCTGCCGCGCCGGTATTGGCCGTCGGTGATCGGGTCGAGAAGCGCGTACCTATGACCCGCCTGCGTGCCAAGGTGGCCGAGCGCCTGGTCGAAGCCCAGTCCACCATGGCCATGCTGACCACCTTCAACGAAGTCGACATGACCGAAGTCATGGCCCTGCGTTCGAAGTACAAGGACCTGTTCGAGAAGTCCCACAACGGCGTGCGCCTGGGCTTCATGTCGTTCTTCGTCAAGGCCACCACCGAAGCGCTGAAGCGTTTCCCGGCGGTTAACGCCTCGATCGACGGCACCGATATCGTCTACCACGGCTACTCCGACATCGGTGTTGCCGTATCGAGCGACCGCGGCCTGGTGGTGCCGGTATTGCGCAATGCCGAGCTGATGAGCCTGGCCGAAATCGAAGGTGGCATCGCGACCTTCGGCAAGAAGGCCAAAGAAGGCAAGCTGTCGATCGACGACATGACCGGTGGCACGTTCACCATCACCAACGGTGGTACCTTCGGTTCGATGATGTCGACGCCGATCGTCAACCCGCCGCAAGCCGCCATCCTGGGGATGCACAACATCCTGCAGCGCCCGATGGCCATCAACGGTCAGGTTGTTATCCGGCCGATGATGTACCTGGCGCTGTCTTACGATCACCGCCTGATCGACGGCAAGGAAGCGGTGAGCTTCCTGGTGACCATCAAGAACCTGCTGGAAGATCCGGCTCGTCTGCTGCTGGATATCTAAGCCAGTCTCTCCCAAGGTGGCCCCCACAAGGGGCCGTCCGGTTTATTCGAGAAGGAATCATGTATGACCCAGAAATTTGACGTGGTAGTCATCGGTGCCGGCCCTGGCGGCTATGTAGCCGCGATCAAGGCTGCTCAGCTCGGTCTGAAGACCGCATGCATCGAAAAGTACCAGGACAATGAGGGCAAGATCGCGCTCGGTGGTACCTGCCTGAACGTCGGTTGCATTCCGTCCAAGGCGCTGCTGGACAGCTCCTGGAAATATCACGAAGCCAAAGTAGGCTTTGCCATCCACGGTATCGAGGCCAAGGGCGTCAGCATCGACGTGCCGGCGATGGTTGCGCGCAAGAGCAACATCGTCAAGAACCTCACCGGTGGTGTCAGCACCCTGTTCAAGGCCAACGGCGTGACCCTGCTCGAAGGTCACGGCAAGTTGCTGGCCGGCAAGCAGGTGGAAGTCACTGCGCTGGACGGCACCACTCAGGTGGTTCAGGCCGAGAACGTGATTATCGCTTCCGGCTCCAAGCCGATCGACATTCCGCCGGCCCCGGTCAACCACGACACCATCGTCGACTCTACCGGCGCCCTGGAATTCCAGAGCGTGCCCAAGACTCTGGGCGTCATCGGTGCTGGCGTGATCGGTCTGGAACTGGGTTCGGTATGGGCGCGCCTGGGTGCCGACGTCACCGTGATCGAAGCGCAGGACAAATTCCTTCCGGCTGCCGATGAGCAGATCGCCAAGGAAGCCCTGAAAACCTTTACCAAGCAAGGCTTGAAGATTCGCCTGGGCGCGCGTCTGACCGCTTCCGAAGTGAAGAAGAAGCAGGTCACCGTGAGCTTCACCGATGCCGAAGGCGAGCAGCAGCTGACCTTCGACAAGCTGATCGTAGCGGTCGGCCGTCGTCCGGTGACCACCGATCTGCTGGCCACCGATAGCGGCGTCGATCTGGACGAGCGTGGCTTCATCTACGTCGACGACCAGTGCGCCACCAGCGTACCGGGCGTTTACGCCGTGGGTGACGTGGTCCGCGGCGCCATGCTGGCGCACAAGGCCTCGGAAGAGGGCGTGATGGTTGCCGAGCGCATCGCCGGGCACAAAGCCCAGATGAACTACGACCTGATCCCTTCGGTCATCTATACCCATCCGGAAATCGCCTGGGTTGGCAAGACCGAGCAGCAGTTGAAGGGCGAGGGCGTTGCCGTCAACGTCGGCACCTTCCCGTTCGCCGCCAGTGGCCGCGCCATGGCTGCCAATGATACCGGCGGCATGGTCAAGGTGATTGCCGACGCCAACACCGATCGCGTATTGGGTGTTCACGTGATCGGCCCGAGCGCCGCCGAGCTGGTCCAGCAGGGCGCAATCGGTATGGAGTTCGGCACCAGCGCCGAGGACCTGGGAATGATGGTCTTCTCCCACCCGACGTTGTCCGAAGCGCTGCATGAAGCGGCCCTGGCCGTGAATGGCCATGCCATCCACGTCGTTAACCGCAAGAAGCGCTAAGTAGTCGTTTGTAAGCCGCTGCACCGGCTGCTGCTTGCAGCTCACCGGTGCTGGCGAGGTTACAAGAAGAACCACGGCGGTCTGCCCGCGCTTGAGCCTGGCTCAAGCGCGGAACGCCGCCGGACTGCTCGCAGAAGCAGTCACAGGTGGTGCGGCATCCCAAGTGCAGCACCGAATGCGCAATACCTAACGAAGACGGTAGACAAGCATGAATCTCCACGAGTATCAGGGTAAGCAGCTGTTCGCTGAATACGGCCTGCCCGTATCCAAGGGTTTCGCCGTAAGCACTCCGGAAGAAGCCGCAGCAGCCTGCGAAAAAATTGGCGGCACCGAATGGGTCGTCAAGGCTCAGGTGCATGCCGGTGGCCGCGGTAAAGCGGGCGGCGTGAAGCTGGTCAAGAGCAAGGAAGACGCCAAGGCCTTCGCCGCCAACTGGCTGGGCAAGCGTCTGGTGACCTACCAGACCGACGCCACCGGTCAGCCGGTCAACCAGATTCTGGTTGAGTCCTGCACCGACATCGCCAAAGAGCTGTATCTGGGTGCGGTAGTCGATCGCTCCAGCCGCCGCATCGTGTTCATGGCATCCACCGAAGGTGGCGTGGACATCGAGAAGATTGCTCACGATACTCCTGAGAAAATTCTCAAAGCCACTATCGATCCGCTGGTCGGCGCACAGCCGTTCCAGGGCCGCGAACTGGCTTTCCAGCTGGGTCTGGAAGGCGATCAGGTCAAGCAGTTCACCCACATCTTCGTGGGCCTGGCCAAGCTGTTCCAGGACTACGACCTGGCTCTGCTGGAAGTGAACCCGCTGGTAATCAAGGCCGATGGCAACCTGCATTGCCTCGACGCCAAGATCAACATCGACAGCAACGCCATGTACCGTCAGCCGAAGCTGCGGGCCATGCACGATCCGTCCCAGGACGATCCGCGCGAAGCTCATGCGGCCAAGTTCGAACTGAACTATGTGGCCCTTGAAGGCAACATCGGTTGCATGGTCAACGGTGCCGGCCTGGCCATGGGTACCATGGACATCGTCAACCTGCACGGCGGTCAGCCAGCCAACTTCCTCGACGTGGGTGGCGGCGCGACCAAAGAGCGCGTGACCGAAGCGTTCAAGATCATCCTCTCCGACGACAACGTCAAAGCTGTTCTGGTGAACATCTTCGGCGGCATCGTGCGTTGCGACATGATTGCCGAAGGCATCATCGGCGCAGTCAAGGAAGTCGGCGTGAAGATTCCGGTCGTGGTTCGTCTGGAAGGCAACAACGCCGACCTGGGCGCAAAAGTACTGGCTGAAAGTGGCTTGAACATCATCGCGGCAACCAGCCTGACCGACGCTGCTCAGCAAGTCGTCAAAGCTGCGGAGGGCAAGTAATGAGCGTCCTGATCAATAAAGACACCAAAGTAATCTGCCAGGGCTTCACCGGCTCGCAAGGCACTTTCCACTCCGAACAAGCCATCGCCTACGGCACCAAGATGGTTGGCGGCGTGACCCCGGGTAAAGGCGGCAGCACGCACCTGAACCTGCCGGTGTTCAACACCGTGAAAGAAGCCGTAGCCGCCACTGGCGCTACTGCCAGCGTGATCTACGTGCCGGCTCCTTTCTGCAAGGACTCGATCCTGGAAGCGGCCTTCGGCGGCATCAAGCTGATCGTCTGCATCACCGAAGGCATCGCGACCATCGACATGCTCGAAGCCAAGGTCAAGTGCGACGAACTGGGCGTGGTCCTGATCGGCCCGAACTGCCCAGGCGTGATCACACCGGGCGAGTGCAAGATCGGCATCATGCCGGGCCACATCCACCTGCCAGGCAAAGTAGGCATCGTGTCGCGTTCCGGCACCCTGACTTACGAAGCCGTGAAGCAGACCACCGACGCCGGCTTCGGCCAGTCCACTTGCGTGGGCATCGGCGGTGACCCGATCCCGGGCTCCAACTTCATCGACATCCTGAAATTGTTCCAGGAAGACCCGAAGACCGAAGCGATCGTGATGATCGGCGAGATCGGCGGTTCGGCTGAAGAAGAAGCGGCTGCCTACATCAAGGCCCACGTGACCAAGCCGGTGGTGTCCTACATCGCTGGTGTGACTGCCCCTGCGGGCAAGCGCATGGGCCATGCTGGCGCCATCATCTCCGGCGGCAAGGGCACTGCGGACGAGAAGTTCGCTGCGCTGCAAGACGCTGGTGTGAAAACCGTGCGTTCCCTGGCTGACATCGGCAAGGCCCTGGCCGAGCTGACCGGTTGGGAAGTCAAAAACGCCTAAGCGTTGCTGACTGTAAAGAGGCCACCTTCGGGTGGCCTTTTTTGTTAGCCATGTCTCAATGGCCTGTTGAGATAGCCTAAGGGCGGGCGTTAGCCCAGCAAGATGCCGATTTGACGGCGCTGGGCTTGAGCGCAGGCCGCAACGAATCCCCAGCGAAGACCAGGCGTCCCCCTGGCTCCTGCCGTGTGATGAGTGTCTGGGCTCGGCCGGGCGAACTGTTGTCGATGCGACAGCTTTTTATCTTGGTTCGACAGTCTGACCTGTGTCAGTGCCGCGCAAATGGCAAATTCGTTAGGCTGGCAACTATTCGCGCCTTGGCCGCCACAAGCGGGTAGCGGTGCAGCAGCGGCTCAGCCCAACCGGCAGGGCGACGTTTCCCCCGATCCTTCGGGAAACCCTCGGAATTCATATTTTTCTGCCTGTGGTATTGCCCTCTATGACTCGTTTGCAAGGCTCGGATCTCCTGGCCCTCGGCTTCATGACTTTTGCCCTGTTTCTCGGCGCCGGCAACATCATCTTCCCGCCCAGTGCCGGTATGGCGGCGGGCGAGAATATTGGCCTGGCGGCCCTGGGTTTCCTGCTCACCGGTGTCGGCTTGCCGCTGCTCACCATTGTCGCCCTGGCCCGGGTCGGCGGCGGTATGGCACTGCTCACCGCACCGCTGGGCAAGCGCGCCGGGATGCTGTTTGCGGTGGCGGTGTACCTGGCCATCGGCCCGCTGTTCGCCACGCCGCGTACTGCGGTGGTGTCTTTCGAGATGGCGGTGGCGCCGTTCACCGGCAATTCGGCTACACCACTGCTGATCTACAGCCTGGCGTATTTCGCGGCGGTGCTGTTCCTGTCGCTCAACCCGGGGCAACTGGTCGATCGCATCGGTAAATTCATTGCGCCGGTGCTCTTGGCGGCGCTCCTGGTTCTGGGGGGCGCTGCATTGCTGATGCCTGCCGGCGAGATTGGCCAGGTTGCCGCGGACTATCAGGCGGCGCCCTTCGTCCAGGGCTTCCTGCAGGGCTACCTGACCATGGATACCCTTGGCGCGCTGGTGTTCGGCATCGTGATTGCCACGGCCATCCGCGACCGGGGGGTGACCGATGGCGCGTTGATCACGCGCTATTCGGTGATTGCCGGACTGATTGCGGCCGTTGGGTTGTCCTTGGTGTACCTGGCATTGTTCTACCTGGGGGCGACCAGCCAGGGTATTGCCGGTGAAGCGCAGAATGGCGTGCAAATCCTCACCGCCTATGTCCAGTACACCTTCGGTACCGCTGGCAGCCTGCTGCTGGCAGTGGTGATCACCCTGGCTTGTCTGACCACGGCAGTGGGTTTGCTGACGGCCTGCGGCGAGTTTTTCAGCAGCCTGCTGCCGGTGTCCTACCGGGTGGTAGTGGTGGTGTTCGGTTTGTTCAGTCTGCTGGTGGCCAATCAGGGCTTGACCCAGTTGATCAGCATTTCGGTACCGGTGCTGGTGGGGCTCTATCCGCTGGCTATCGTGCTGGTTGCATTGAGCCTGCTGGATAACCTGTGGCTGTCGTCCCGTCGGGTATTCGTCCCGGTGATGTCGGTGACACTGGTCTTCGGCCTGATCGATGGCTTCGCCGCCGCGGGCTTCAGTCAGTTGCTGCCGTCATTGTTCAGCGAGTTGCCACTGGCTGGCGAGAGCCTCGGCTGGTTGCTGCCGGTGCTGGTCACCTTGTTGTTGGCATCGCTGCTCGACCGTCTGCGGGGAAAGACGCAGGGAGCATTGGCCTGATGCTTCGCTTAAGGGCGTGTGCAGGCAGCCAGGATCACGGTGTCGGACGTCCATGGCCCTGGCTGTTTGAGTCCGTGATGGCAATCCCCAGGTTGTTCAGGCGGAATTGCCGCCGAGGTTGAAATGCCGGACCTGGGCGTGCAACCGCTCGGCCAGTTCGGCGAGGTCGTGGCTGGCTTCGGTGACCTCATTGGAGCCTTCGGCATTGCCGCTGGCCAAGTCGCGGATCATCTCGATCCGCTGGCTGATGTCCTGGGCCACCGCGGCCTGCTGCTCGGCCGCGCTGGCGATCTGGACGGCCATGTCACTGATCTCTCGGTTGGCGCCAGTGATGACTTCCAACGCCTGCCTGGCCTCAATCGCCTGGCTGGCGCCCGATTCCGCCTGTGTACGGCTTTGGCCCATCACCCCAGCTGCTTTGTTGGCGCCGGCTTGCAGGCGCTCGATCATCTCCTGGATTTCCCGGGTGGAGTCCTGAGTGCGCTTGGCCAGCGAACGTACTTCATCGGCGACCACGGCAAAGCCGCGGCCCTGTTCACCGGCGCGGGCTGCTTCGATGGCCGCGTTAAGAGCCAGCAGGTTGGTCTGGTCGGCGATGCTGCGAATCACATTGAGGATGCTACCGATATCGGCCGTGTCCTGTGCCAGGGTCTGCACCACAGTCGCGGCATTGCCGATTTCATGGGCCAGGGCGTCGATCGATTCGACCATCTGTCCGACCAGCAGGTGGCCGGCGTTGGCGGCCTGGTCGGCGCGCTGCGCCGCTTCGGCTGTTTGCGTGGAATGACGCGCGACTTCTTGCACCGTGGCCGCCATCTCGGTCATGGCTGCCGCCACTTCCGTAGTGTGCAGTTCCTGCTGCTTGAGGTTGTGCTGGGTCGATGTGGTGGTGCTGGTCAGCTGCGACGCGGAAACGCTCAGCTGGCTGCTTGAGTGCATCACGTTGCTGACGATTTCGCGCAGTTTGCTCACCATCTGGCCGAATGAGTGCGATAGCACGCCAAACTCACCACCGCTTTGCGCGGCGAGGTGTGTGCCCAGCTCGCCTTCGGCGACCCGGCGTGCTTCGTCGCTCAAACGCAGCAATGCGCCGGAAACCTTGCGACGAATCGTGAATATGCCGACGGCCGCAATCAGGATCAGGATCACGACCATCAGCGTCACGGCGACCATGTAGCGCTCGCCTATCCGGGCGTAGTGGGTAACGTCTTCTGCGGTCCGTCGGTCGAGCAAGGCATAGAAGTCATCCACTGGCTGCATGATCTTGGCTTTTTCCCGATGGTATTCCGGGCTGTGCATCAGTTGGCTGGCCAGTATCCGGTCGGGCGTTCCTTGTCTGGTGAAGCCGCCCTGGCCATCGGCTAGCAGGCCTTTGGCCAGGTTCATCGCCTCGGTCTCGATCTGTACCAAGGCATTGGAATTGGCCTGGGCCTCGGCCAGCTTGTTCAGTTCCGCCTGGCTGAAACCCTGGCGCTGCATCAGCTCGAGCAGCGGCGCGGATTCCCCGTTGGCTCTGGGGGCGGGTAGGCCGGCGGCCAGGAAATCCCAATACAAGCGCTCATACTGCTGTGGTCGGGCGCGTTTGCCGTTGCGGATATCGAGCACCTGCCAATATTGCTCTTCATAGTGCGAGTCGCCGGTGACGGCGAAGGTACGTGCCAGGCGTGTGAGGTCGTCGGAGCTTTGCCTCAGTTCGTCCGCCAGCAGGTAGGAGCGATAACGATTTTCCTGGCTCACGCTCAGGTGGTCCTGGTTGGCGAGCATCAGCATGACCAAGGCTGAAACCAGGACGGTGCAGAAGATGATGGCGGCGAAAATCAGGGAAAAAAGGCGCTGCACGGACATGCCGGCTCTCCTTGGCGGTATTGTGGGACTTCCTGTCTCATCAAAGCATGCAGGTTTCTAGCGCAATGACTGGACTCGAACACGGGTTGAGTTTGGCACCGTCATGGTGCGTTTGCTGTTGCAGTGTTGTTCAGGTGCTGGCACTTCGCAACTGCCCGCCGCGGTTTATTTTTTGGCGCATGCAAGTCGGTCCTGCGGCGCGTGGCAACCAGTGCTGCGGCGCGCGAACAAGGTAGCGGTACAGCCGCGTTCGGCTCGCTATAATCGCGCCCTAGACTGGGGGGACTCATGAACATTCTCGAAAACAATCTCTGGCAGCAGCTAGTGGCTATTGCCTGGTTTCTGCTGTGCTGGGGCGGCTACAGCCGCTATGCGCTGTTCAAGGGTCGCACCACGCCTTGCCTGGCCAGTGTCCTGCATCTCTACCGCGAGGACTGGATGCGCCGCATGCTGTTGCGCGAAAACCGCATCGCCGATGCCAACGTGATCGGCAACCTGGAGCGCAATGCCTCGTTCTTCGCCTCCAGCACCCTGATCATTCTTGCCGGTATCCTCACCGTGCTGGGTGCCTCCGATCGCGCGGTGTCGTTGCTGGCCGACCTGCCCTTCGTGCAGGCGGCCAGTCGCGAGATGTCGGAGGTCAAGTTGCTGTGTCTGGGGGTGGTATTCGTGTATGCCTTCTTTACCTTCAGCTGGTGCATGCGCCAGTACAATTTCGCTGCCGTGTTGGTCGGTTCGGCGCCGATGCTGGGCGAGCGGCATGTTACCGAGCAGGAGCGCAAGTCGTTTTCCGAGCGCACCGCGCGGGTGATCTCGATGGCGGCCAACCAGTTCAACTACGGTTTGCGTGCCTATTACTTTGGCATGGCGACGTTGTCCTGGTTTATCAATCCCTGGTTCTTCATTGCGGTGACCACTGGCGTGGTGTTGGTACTCTACCGCCGCGAGTTCCATTCCGATGTGCTTGAAGTGATGGTCTATACCCAGACTGCAATGGTTGAACCGGCCAAGGAGAAGGGCGAATGAGTTTGTCATTTTGGTGCATTTTTATCAGCGCGCTGCTGATCTTTCTGGCCAAGGCGCCAGTGGCCAGGGCCATGCAGCAGGAGAGCGGGGTGTATGACAATCATCACCCGCGCAGCCAGCAAGCCCGGCTGACTGGTTTCGGCGCGCGGGCGTTGGCGGCCCACCTGAACAGTTTCGAGGCCTTCCCGTTGTTTGCCGTGGGCGTGCTGATGGCCCATGTCACCCAGACCCATGGGCTGCTGGTGGATGTGCTGGCACTGACGTTCGTGGTCGCGCGGGTGCTGTATCTGCTGTTCTATTGGGCGGATATGCACTGGCAGCGCAGCCTGGTGTGGGGGGTAGGCTTGCTGTGCAGTCTATTGCTGATGCTGACTCCCGCCCTGTAATAACAGCAGAAACGCCAAGGCCCGCATAACGCGGGCCTTGGCGTTTGAGTGGGTCACCGGCATCTCAGATGGCGTGATCCGCGATCATCTGCGATTTTTGCCGGTGATCGGCTTAGTCTTCCATCACTTCTTCTGTTTTCTGCTTGACCGCTTCACCGGTATCTTCGGCCGCGTCACCCACGGATTCAGCCGCTTCCGAGACGGACTCCTTGGCCGACTCCATCTTGTCTTCCGGCGTTTTTTCGCAAGCGGCCAGCGCCAGGACAGCAGCGAGAAGCAGGGTATAGGTAAATGGCTTTTGCACGGTCAGTACTCCTTGTGGACATTTAGGATGGCAGATGGCTGAGTTGCCCCAGGCATAGCCCATTCGAGCATAGCCCGTTCGACTAAGTTCCCCGTCAATTGTTTGATCAGTGTTCTCCTCCAGCATCATGACAATGTGCCGTGGCCCGGTGAGGCGCTATCATTCGCGCCCTTTGTGCCGTTGTGGTGGGACTGAATCGATGAGCAATACCCTCATTCTCGAGCAGACGCAGCGCTTCTTGGCGGCGCTGCGTCATTGCCAGGTGCTCGGACTCCAGGTGCATGACGCCAGCCCCCTGGGATTGACCCTGCGTTTGCCCTATAGCAGGCAGATAGTGGGTGATCCGGAGTCCGGGGTGATTCACGGTGGTGCGATAACCACCCTGATGGATACCACCTGTGGTATTTCAACCGTCTGCGCGCTGGCTGAGTTCGAGGTTTGCCCAACCCTCGACCTGCGCATCGACTACATGCACCCGGCCGAGCCGAACAAGGACGTGTTCGGTTTTGCCGAATGCTACCGGGTTACGCCGAATATCATCTTCACCCGCGGTTATGCCTATCAGGACGACCCGGCGCAGCCGATTGCCCACGTAGTCGGGACTTTCATGCGCATGGGCAAAGGCGTGACGGGCGACAAACAACTCAAGCGTGACATTCAAGGGGCTGGCGCATGAGTGACTTGAAACTCAATCAGCGGGTATCCCAGGCCCATGAAAACGGCGATTACGACGCGCTGATCAGCCTGATGCCTTATGCCAAATTGCTCGGCATGCAATGCCTGCGGCTGGGCGAAGACATGGTTTTCCGCTTGCCGGCCAACCAGGACAACATCGGCAACCCGCTCCTGCCGGCGTTGCACGGCGGGGTGATCGCCGGCTTCATGGAACATGCCGCCATGCTCCATCTGCTGATGTTCATGGGTATTCCACATTTGCCGAAAATCATCGACTTCTCGATAGATTACCTGCGCGCCGGTCATTATCGTGACACCTATGCCCAGTGCCAGGTGTGGCGACAAGGTCGTCGCGTCGCCAACGTGGCAATTACGGCCTGGCAAACCAATCAAACCGAGCCTATTGCCACGGCACGGGCGCACTTCAAGGTCGACGAGCCTTGAGTCCGCCACGCCTAACGGACCTGCTCGGTATCTCTAGTTAAGGAACTTGAATGGACGCGTTGCTGATCCTCGGTGGCTTGCTGCTGATTCTGGCCGGCCTGGTCTGGCTGGTGATGCGCGCCTTCGGCACGGGGCTGCTCTGGGGCTGGGCGAGTCTGCTGCCGCCGTTTACGCTGCTGTATGTGCTGCGTCACTGGCGCAGTGCGCGTCAGGCGCTGGGCCTCAGCGCCCTGGGGTTTATCCCGCTGATCGTCGGCTTGACCCTGCTAGCCAGCCAGGATTCGCAGCGTCTGCATGCGTTGTTGAGTATGCAGTGGCTCAAGCCAGACGTGCAGGCCCCGGCGGAATTGGCCATCGAGTTGCACGGCGAGTTGCATGGCCAGCCTTTTGTGCCGCAGCAGGGCGAGTTGCTCGGCAGCGTACTCAGCCTGCGCGAAGGCCAGGATTTTTTTGCTCGTCGCGAACTGGTCATCCGCCTGCCGCAGCCCGTGACTGGTGCCTTGCGCCTCGATGTGTTGCCAGGCGACCAGGGCCCGCTGCCGGAAATCGAAGTGAGCTGGTTGCTGCCGGAGCAGGAACTGCCCGAGGCGCGTCGGCTGAGCCATGGCTACACCCTGCACCTGAACCTGCAACCTGTGCCACCGAACAAGCTGGCGGGCGATTTTCATCTGGTGCTGCCTGCACAATTCAAGACCACCCTGAGCGGCAGGATCGAGGTGTTCCGCGATGGTTTGCGTTATCGCGACGGCAAGGTCGATCGGCATGTCGACTCCACCGACACCCTGGCCTATGTCATCGCGGATTATCTGCAGCGGCGCTTTGCTACTCGCGCGGTGCAGTTGGGCCACTTGCCGGCGCTGACGCTGCCGACTGACAGCCTCGAACTGACCATCGAGGCGCAGATCGACGGGCAAGCGCAACGTCTGCCCATTCGCCTGAACAAGAGCGCATCGCGCGGCTGGGCGGTCGAGGCCGATCGCTTTGCCGCATTGCCTGAACCGGCGGTTGTGGCGCCTACCCCTCAGGTGGCGGCCGCACCAGTCGCGGCGGTGAGCGGCGAGCGGATCAGCCGTCCGCTGGATCGGCGCCTGCGTTTCAGCCTGGACGGTCTGCTGCGCAGCCCAAGCCGTTATGAGAACCTGACCATGCGCGCGTCGACCACGCGCGGCAGTATGGCGGAGGGGCGTTTCCAGGGGGTCGACCAGCAAGGTCGCATTGTCATCCGCCAGCGTCTGAGCGGTTCGGGTACAGCCAGCTATGCCTTGCGGCCCGAGGAAATCAGTAGGATCGAGCTGCTGGAACCCTGAGTGGCTTGGCCAACTACTTGAAATCCAAAAGCTTGCCCCCATCTGCATGACATCCGCCGGATTCCGGCTTAGTCACCAATGTGGAGTTAGACGACCATGAGTGTGGAAACTCAAAAAGAAACCCTGGGCTTCCAGACCGAGGTGAAGCAACTGCTGAACCTGATGATCCATTCGCTGTATTCCAACAAGGAAATTTTCCTTCGCGAATTGATCTCCAACGCCTCGGATGCCACCGACAAGCTGCGTTTCGAGGCGCTGGCCAAGCCCGAGCTGCTGGAAGGTGGCGCCGCGCTGAAGATTCGCATCAGCTTCGACAAGGAAGCCAAGACCGTCACCCTCGAGGACAACGGCATCGGCATGAGCCGTGAGGACGCGATCACTCACCTCGGCACCATTGCCAAGTCGGGCACCGCCGACTTCCTGCATCATCTGTCCGGCGACCAGAAGAAGGATTCGCACCTGATCGGTCAGTTCGGCGTGGGCTTCTATTCGGCCTTTATCGTCGCCGACAAGGTCGACGTGTTCAGCCGTCGCGCCGGTCTGGCGGCCAGTGAAGGCGTGCATTGGGCGTCGAAGGGCGAGGGCGAGTTCGAGGTCGCCACCGTCGACAAGGCCGAGCGCGGCACCCGTATCGTCCTGCACCTGAAGAAGGGTGAGGAAGAGTTCGCCGATGGTTGGCGTCTGCGCAACATCATCAAGAAATACTCCGACCATATCGCCCTGCCGATCGAATTGCCGAAAGAGTCTGTTTCTTCTCTGGAGAGCGATGCAGAGGCTGACAAGCCGGCCGAAGTCGAGTGGGAAACCGTCAACCGCGCCAGCGCGTTGTGGACCCGCCCGCGCAACGAGATCAAGGACGAGGAATACCAGGAGTTCTACAAGCACGTTGCCCATGACTTCGACAACCCGCTGGCCTGGAGCCACAACAAGGTCGAGGGCAAGCTGGAGTACACCTCGCTGCTCTATGTACCGGGCCGGGCGCCGTTCGACCTGTACCAGCGCGATGCCTCCAAGGGCCTCAAACTGTATGTGCAGCGCGTGTTCATCATGGATCAGGCCGACGAGTTCCTGCCGTTGTACCTGCGCTTCATCAAGGGTGTGGTCGACTCCAACGACCTGTCGCTGAACATTTCCCGCGAGATCCTGCAGAAGGATCCGGTGATCGACTCGATGAAGTCGGCACTGACCAAGCGCGTACTGGACATGCTGGAAAAACTGGCGAAGAACGACCCCGAGCAGTACAAGGCGTTCTGGAAGAACTTCGGCCAGGTCCTCAAGGAAGGTCCGGCGGAAGATTTCGCCAACAAGGAGAAGATCGCCGGTTTACTGCGTTTCGCCTCCACCAGCAGCGACGCGGGCGAGCAGAGCGTGGCCCTGGCCGATTACATCGGGCGGATGAAGGAAGGTCAGGACAAGATCTACTACCTCTCCGGCGAATCCTACGCCCAGGTGAAGAACAGCCCGCACCTGGAAGTATTCCGCAAGAAAGGCATCGAGGTACTGCTGCTCACTGACCGCATCGACGAGTGGTTGATGAGCTACCTCACCGAGTTCGACGGCAAGCACTTCGTCGACGTCGCCCGTGGCGACCTGGACCTGGGCAAGCTGGATTCGGAAGAGGACAAGCAGGCTCAGGAAGAAGTGGCCAAGGCCAAGGAAGGCCTGGCCGAGCGCCTGAAAACCGCGCTGGGCGAGCAGGTGGCGCAGGTACGGGTGTCCCATCGCCTGACCGATTCGCCGGCGATCCTCGCCATCGGCGAGCAGGACCTGGGCTTGCAGATGCGCCAGATTCTCGAGGCCAGCGGGCAGAAGGTGCCGGAATCCAAGCCGATCTTCGAGTTCAATCCCAACCATCCGCTGATCGAGAAGCTGGATGCCGAGCAGGACGAAGAGCGTTTCGCCGACCTCAGCCACATCCTCTTCGACCAGGCCGCGTTGGCGGCCGGTGACAGCCTGAAAGATCCGGCGGCCTACGTGCAGCGTCTGAACAAGCTGCTGGTCGAGCTCTCGGCCTGATACCTGCAGTGGTTTGATACCTGTAGTAATGAAAAAAGCCCGCTTATGCGGGCTTTTTTCATCGTGGTGCGCGCACAGGCGCTACTGTTTGAGGGGTACCCACTGAACAGGAGCAGGTCGATGCACAAATCACTCATACCCTTGGCGCTGGTCGGCCTGGTCGGTGTCGCCGAGGCCGCGGTGGTGGTCAAGCCGGTGCCTTACGAGATCGACGGTGAAGCCTTCGAGGGCATGCTGATCTATGACGATGCGGTGACCAGTCCGCGGCCCGGCTTGCTGATGGTGCCGGACTGGCTGGGGGTGACCGAGAGCTCGGCGACGCAGGCCGAACTCGTCGCGGGCGACAAGTACGTGGTGTTCATGGCCGACATGTACGGCAAGGCGGTGCGCCCGAGCAATGTGCAGGAGGCGGGGGCGGCCGCCGGTGCGGTGCGCGGCGACCGGGCCTTGATGCGCAAGCGCGCCCAGGCCGCGGTCGAGGTGCTCAAGGCGCAGACCGCGCAGGTGGCCCTGAATAGCGGCAAGCTGGGCGCCATCGGTTTCTGTTTCGGCGGCGGCGCGGTGCTCGAGCTGGCCCGTTCGGGCGCCGATCTGCAAGGTTTCGTGTCCTTCCATGGCAATCTGGATACGCCGAACCCGGCCGATGCGCAGAACATCCAGGCGCCGCTGCTGGTGCTGCATGGCGCCGACGATCCATCGGTGCCGCCGGAGCAGGTCGAGGGCTTTATCGCCGAGATGAAAGCGGCGAACACCGATTGGCAACTGGTCAGCTACGGCGGCGCGGTGCATTCCTTCACCAATCCGCAGGCCAATACCCCGGGTCGCAACCAGTACCATCCGCAGGTGGCGGCGCGGTCCTACCGGGCGATGAACGACCTGTTCGATGAGGTGTTCGCGGCGCAGTGACAGGCGCGCTAACGACGGCGGGGGATCAGCGCGGCAGTTCGATGCGCGCGGTTTCCCCCGGTACCTTGGGCCAATCGTGATTTTTCCAGCGTTCACGGGCTTGCTCGATCAGTGCCGGGTCGCTGGCGACGAAGTTCCAGTCTATCCGTCGCGGCCCGAGGGATTGGCCGCCGATCAGCACCAGGTGGCTTTCGCCGCAGGCGCTGAGGGTGAAGGTTTCGCCCTCGGGCAGTACCGCCAGGCCACGCAGCGGCAGTGCTTGATCGTCCAGCAGCGCGTCGCCATCGATCAGGTACAGCGCCCGCTGCGGGTGCTCGGCGGCAATCGCCAGGCTGGCGCCGGCGGCCAGTCTGAGTTCGGCATACAGGGTTGGCGAGCGCACCGGCACCGGTGACTGGAGGCAGAAACCCTTGCCGGCAATCAGGCGGATCTGCACGCCCATGGCCTCGCTATGCGGCAGGCTGTCGGCAATATAGTGGCTGTAGCTCGGCTCACCCTGTTCCTCCGTCTCGGGTAGGGCCAGCCACACTTGCAGGCCATGCAGGCGTGAACCGCGCTGGCGCAGCGCCGCCGGCGTACGCTCGACATGTGCCACGGCGCGGCCGGCGGTCATCCAGCTGACTTCGCCGGGCTTGACCAGTTGATCCGAGCCGAGGCTGTCCTTGTGCTGCAGTTGACCCTCGAACAGGTAGGTGAGGGTGGACATGCCGATATGCGGGTGTTGGTCGATGTTCAGGCCGCGGCTGGGCGGATAGTCCTGCTCGAGGATATGGTCGAAGAATACGAAGGGGCCGACATTGCGGCACTTGGCCGACGGCAGCGGGCGCAGGATCGGCTGGCCGCCGATATCCTCCTGGCGCGGTCGGATCAGCAGCAGGCCGGTTGCGTTGCGGTTAGCGCTCATGGCAACTCCGGGGACGGAATATGGCTAAGCTGCCAGCCTAGCCCATCGCTGCGCTTGCCGGCCAGCGCCGTCAGCACGTAACGCCGGTGCGGAAATTATCGCTGGCCGCGCCGCGCTAGCCCCGGACTATTCAGCTGGCGTCGTGGGCCACGCCAGCGCGCTCGCTGAACTTGCCGGGTAGCTGCCGGGTCTACCCAGACCATGCTGTCAGGAGGACACCGCTGTGCATCTTCTACGTTCGAGCTTGATTCTGTTCCTCGTGCTGGCCGCGAGCGGTGCGTATTCCCGCGATTATCGCTACAGCGATGCACACCTGCATTACGTCGATTTTTTCCAGGAAAGCGACGGCATGGACAAGCTGATCGAGCGCATGGCCGAGGCCAATGTCGAGCATGTGATGCTCTCGGGTATCCCGGTGGCGAAGAAATGGGACGAGAACGAACCCAAGCGCCCGCGCTACTATGCCGGCGATGACGCCAATGCCTATTGGTACAGCGCCACCGATGTGCTGATTGCGCATGCCTACAAGCAGCTGCCGAGCGAGCAGCGCAGACGTTTTCACCCCTTTTTGTCCGGCATCAACCCCAACGACAAGAACGCCGATGCGCATATCCGCCGCATGCTGGAAATGGATCCCGGCCTGTGGGAGGGCATCGGCGAAATATTCACCCGCCACGACGACCTCACTGCGCTGATCCACGGCGATGCACCGCGGGCCGACAACGAGGCGCTGGCGCGGGTCTACCATCTGGCCGCCGAATATGATTTGCCGGTGATGCTGCATTCCAACATCACCTCCAAGCGCGAGCGTAACCCACTGTATTTGCCGGAAATGGAAGCGCCGCTGCGCAATCATCCGCATGTGCGCTTCATCTGGGCGCATGCCGGCACCAGCCTGGAAATACATCGGCACCAGGAGAAGCTGGATTTCCTCCTGTCGACCCTCGATCGGATGCTCGAAGCCTACCCGAACCTGTATATCGACCTGTCCTGGAGCATGCTCAGGCCCTATCTGCTGGATGAGCAGGGCAAGCCCGACCCGGACTGGCTGAAACTGGTCAGGCGCTATCCGGAGCGGTTCATGCTCGGTTCCGACGTGGTGGGTCGTTTCGACAGCATGGGCGAGTACATGCACGGGTTCGAGCCGTTCCTCGATGCCTTGCCCGCCGAAGTGGCGCACCAGGTCGCGCGGGACAACTTCCTCGCCATACTGCCGCGCAAGGTGCGCGGCGAACTCGAGCAGTAGCTTGTCATTCGCCTGTCACACGGGCGTCATAGGCTCGCGCCATCCCAAACAAGGAGCGCGACATGCAATACACCCGTTTCAGTGCGCTGGCCGCACTCATGCTGACGGCCGGGCTGGTGCAGGCCGAGGTGCGGGTCGAGGGGCCCGTGGAGTACGGCATCTTTGCCAGCCAGTACCAGGACTTCAAGCCGGGCGAACGGGTGTTGACCCGCAGCAAGCAGCCGATCGAGCGCACTGAGGTGATCCCGGCCAAGCTCGGCAGCAAATTCGGCATGCGCTACAGCCTGACGGGCAAAACCGCCGGCGATGCGCCGCTGACCCTGCTCTATCTCACGCCTGGCATCACAACCCCCGACGGCAAGCGTCACGACAAGTTCGTGGTGGTACAGCAGCTGGTGCCGGATGCACCCCAGGACGTGATGGCCTTCGAATTCAGCGAACCCCATGAAGTCGTTGCAGGCGAGTGGCATTTCCTGGTGTTCCAGGATGACCGCAAGCTGGCCGAACAGCGCTTTCAGGTGCGCTGATGGTTGCCCGGCAAGTCAGACCAGGCGGCTGTGCAGTTGGGTGCCGTTGAGCAGGTTGTCGACCAGCGGGCAACGCCGTTCGATTTCGTCGAGGAGCGCCTGCTTTTGTTCACGGTCGAGGTCGGCGTCGATCTCCACCTGGACCCTCAGCGCCTGGAACCCGGGGCGCACGTCATCGCGCCGGCCGAGCAGGCCGTCGGGGTCGTAGTCGGCCTCGATCTCGAAACGCATGCCGCGCAGCTCGATCTTCTGCTGATGGGCGATGTAGCGGCCCAGGGTGCCGAAGCAGCCGGCGACCGCCGCCAGGACGATATCCAGCGGGGTGGGCCCCAGACCCTGGCCGCCGGCATGCGCGGGCTGGTCCATGACCACGCGATAATCACCGCATTGCACCTCGATGCTCATGCCGGCCTGCATTTGCCCGTGGGCGCTGATGGTTTTGATCGTCATGCCTGATCCCTCTCGTGCTGCGGTTGGCGTTGCCAGCAGCATAGGACGGCCCGCGGCCGAGGCGTTGATCCTGGTCAAACAAGGCGCCATGCCCGTTCGGTCATTCGCCTGATGCGTCGCGCGTCTGGCTGACTATGCTGTGAGGAGCAGCGGGTCGGCGAGGGTGGTGGGCATGCAGGAGGGCAAACAGATCCTGGTGGTGGACGATGATGGCGAGGTGCGTCAGTTGCTCGAGGACTACCTCGGCGGGCAGGGTTATCAGGTGCACACCTGTGCCGATAGTGCGGCCATGCGTCAGGTCCTGCAAACCGGGCTGCCCGACCTGGTGCTGCTGGATGTCGGCCTGCCCGGTGAGGACGGCCTGAGCCTGGCGCGCTTTCTGCGTGAACACCACGACCTGCCGGTAATCATGATTTCCGGGGCCGGCAGTGCGCTCGACCGGATCATCGGCCTGGAGGTGGGCGCCGACGACTACCTGGCCAAACCCTTCGATCCGCGCGAGCTGCTGGCACGGGTGAAAACCGTGTTGCGCCGCTACCGGCGAGTCCCTCCACCGGCAGCGGCAGCCGAGGACGCGCACCGCTACCTGCAACTGGGGCGCTGCCGCCTGGACCTCGAGCGCCGTCAGCTATGTGATGGCGAGGGCGCCGAGATTCCCCTGACGGCGATGGAGTTCGACCTCCTGCAGGCCTTCGCCCAGCGGCCGAACCGGCCGCTGTCGCGCGATCAACTGCTCAATCTGACCCAGAACCGTGACTGGAATCCCTTCGATCGTTCCATCGATATCCGCATCGCCCGCTTGCGGCGCAAGCTCGAACCGGACCCGGACAAACCGCAGATCATCCGCACGCTGCGCGGTGTCGGCTATATGTTCGTGCCGGGCGATTGAGCTTGCGGCCGCCTGCCGTCGCTTACCGCGGGTTCACGCACGCCGATCCGTGGGTTTGTTTCAATTGTTTCACCCGTGTTGTCGGCGCGCTAAGGCCATGGGGCGGTCTCTATACTCAGGGTTGACTGCCGTTCCCGGAGGATGCCCGCGTGAGCCAGCCAATCCCGATCCCTGCCGCCAGCAGCAGTGCGGTGGAGCATCAACTGCGCCAGATCGTCGACAACAGCAGCGCGGTGATCTATGTGAAAGACCTGCACGGTCGCTTGCAGCTGGTCAACCGTGCCTTCGAACAGCTGTTCCAACTGCAGGCTGAAGAGGTACTCGGGCGCACCGACCATGAACTCCTGCCGGCGCCGTTGGCCGATGTGCTGCGGGCCAATGACCAGCGGGTGGCTCTGTGCGGCGCGGCGATGGAGTTCGAGGAGCAGGTGCAGGTGAGCGGGGAAGCGCACACCTACCTGTCGACCAAGTTCCCGCTGTTCGACGCCGTGGGGCAGGTGACCGCGGTGTGCGGCATCTCTACCGACATCAGCGCCCGCAAGAGTCTCGAGGAAGCCCTCGGCCACGTTGCCCTGGGGGTGTCCGCCGCCAGCAGCGGCGAGGTGTTCGAGGCGATCGCGCGTTATATGACGCGCTCGCTGGAGGCCGATTTCGCCTTCGTCAGCCGGATCAATGCCGATGGCCAGAGCCTGACGACCCTGGCCCTGTACTACGCTGGCCGGTTGCACCGCAATACCAGCTACCCACTGCCGGGTACACCGTGCCAGGAGGTGTTCGGCAAGGCCTTCCAGTTCATTCCCAGCGGCTTGGCGCAACGCTTCCCGAGCGATGACAGCCTGCTGGCGTTCGGTGTCGACAGCTACGCCGGTTATCCGCTGTTCTCCAGCGATGGTCGGCCGCTGGGCCTGATCGCCGCCGGGCGCTGCGGGCCGATGGACAACCGCAATCGGGTCGAGTCGGTGCTGCGGATCTTCTCGGTGCGCGCCGCCGCCGAGATCGAGCGGTTGGAGGCCGAGGCCAGTTATCGGGCGATCTTCGACAGCTCGGAAGACGCCATCTTCGTTTACGACCTGCACAGCGGTGCACTGGTCGACGTCAATCCCAAGGCTTGTCAGGCCTACGGCTACAGCTACGAGGCGATGCTCAAGCTGGAGATCGATGACTTCAGCGCCGGCTATGCGCCCTACACCGGTCAGGAGGCGGCCGTTTACCTGGCCCGCGCCCGGGCCGGCGAACCGCAGCGCTTCGAATGGCACCGGCGCAACCGCGACGGCAGCCTGCACTGGGATGAGGTGCTGCTCAAACGCGCGACCATCGGCGGGGTCGACCGGATTCTCGCCTTTACCCGCGAGATCACCCAGCGCAAGGAGGCCGAACAGGCCCTGCGCGCCAGCGAGATGCAACACCGGGCCATCGCCGATACCGCGCTGGACTGCTTCATCGGCATGGACGAGCGGGGCCGGGTGCTGGTCTTCAACCCGGCGGCCGAGCAGTGTTTCGGCATGCGCCGCGACCAGGTGCTGGGTCGTTCGCTACTCGGCCTGATCATTCCAGAGCGGTTCCGCGAGGCCTATGAGCGGGGTTTCGAACACTACCTGAAGACCGGCAGCGGCACCTTCCTCGGCAAGCGCATGGAGGTGGTCGCCCAGCGGGCCAATGGCCAGGAGTTTCCCGCCGAACTGGCGCTGGCGGTGGTGCAGGGCGATGAAGGGCCGCGGTTCATCTGCTACCTGCGCGACATCACCGAACGCCAGCAGGCCGAGGCGGAGCGGGTGCGCCTGGAGCAGCAGTTACGCCAGGCCCAGCGCATGGAAGCCATCGGCCACCTGACCGGAGGTATCGCCCACGACTTCAATAACCTGCTGACCAGCATGCTCGGCTACACGGTGATGGCCCAGGAGCAGGCCGAACAGCTGCAGCATGAGCGACTCGGCAAGTACCTGGCGCGGGTCCAGCATTCCGCGGAGAAGGCTCGCGATCTGATTCAGCAAATGCTCACCTTCAGCCGCGGCAGTCGAGGCAAGCCGCAGACGGTGGCGCTGGACGTGGTGCTGAGCGACTTCATCAAGCTGGTGGACTCGACGCTGCCCGCCACCGTCGAACTCGACACCCAGCTGGCCCAGGATCTGCCCCCGGTGCTGGTGGATCCGGTGCAGCTGGAGCAGGTGCTGATGAACCTCTGCATCAATGCGCGCGATGCCATGGGCAGCGTCGGCCAGCTGTCCGTCAGCCTCGGGCTGGAGGTGCACGAGACGGCGGTCTGCGCCTCCTGTCAGCAGAGCGTCCAGGGCCGCTTCGTGGCGCTCACCGTGAGCGATAACGGACCGGGCATCGACCCGCTGGTGCGCGCACGGATGTTCGAGCCGTTCTTTTCCACCAAGGTCAGCGGGCAGGGCAGTGGCATGGGGCTGTCGATGGTGCACGGTATCGTGCATGAATATGGCGGGCATATTCTGTTGCAGAGCGCACCGGGTGCGGGGGCAACCTTCCGCATCCTGATCCCGGTGCTCAGCCAGGTGTTGGATCCTGCTTTTCAGGGCGCCGCCATCAGGCCCCAGGCGCTGCAGTGGAGTGCGCTGCAGGGGCGGGTCGCGGTGGTCGACGACGATGTACTGGTGGCCGAGTTCATGGGCGAGCTGCTCGAGGGCTGGGGCTTGTCGGCGCGGCTATTCTGCGATGCCGAGCAGGCCAGCGAACTGCTGCTGGCCGATCCCTATGCCTGGGATTTCGTCATCCTCGACCAGAGCATGCCCCGGCTCAGCGGGCTGCAGCTGGCCCGTCGCCTGCTGGCGGCGCGGGCGGATCTGCCGATCGTGCTCTACACCGGTTTCAGCGATGCCCTGGCCGAGGCTGAAGTGCTGGAGCAAGGGCTCAAGGCGCTGCTGACCAAGCCGCTGGATCAGGCCCGCCTGCATGGCCTGTTGTGCGCCAGTCTGCGCAGTGAACCCGACTGAGCGGCTGTGAAAAAACTCCCGCCTACTGCGACCGCCTGCAGACGCCCGCTGTTCACGTAGCGCGCCTTGCCGCGAACGCCTGGAGACGGCCTCGCGACGGCGCTCGGTATTTTCACAACCTCTGAAACCAAGTGCATACAAACTGTGTGCTGCCCGCCATGGTCCTGATACAGGCGCCGCGCAACCTGACCTCGACTGCAAACAGTCTTGCAGCTACCCCCAATCGAGGCAGGACCATAACCATGAAACGCTTTGCGATCTTTCTCTACGGCGTCGGCAGTTATGCCGTGTTTTTCGCCACTTTCCTTTACGCCATTGCCTTCATTGGCAATCTTCCGCTAGTGCCGCGGACCATTGACGGGGTCCCCGAAATGGCTTTCGGCAATGCCTTGGTGATCAACACACTGCTGTTGGCGGTGTTCGCCATTCAGCATAGCGTGATGGCCCGGCCGGCCTTCAAGGCCTGGTGGACCCGGATCATTCCCCAGGCGGCTGAACGCAGCACCTATGTGCTGCTTTCCAGCCTGGCGCTGATCGCGTTGTTCCATTTCTGGCAACCCATGGGCGGCGTCATCTGGCAGGTGGAGAATCGCAGTGGCCAGTTGCCGTTGTTGGCGGGCTTCGGCTTCGGTTGGGCGCTGGTGCTGTACAGCACCTTCCTGATCAACCACTTCGACCTGTTCGGCTTGCGTCAGGTCTGGCTGCAGCTGCTGGGCAAGCCTTACACGGCGCTGCCGTTCAAGACCCCGGCGGCCTACAAGCTGGTGCGTCATCCGCTCTACCTGGGCTGGCTCTTCGTCTTCTGGTGCACTCCGCAGATGACGGTGGCGCACCTGCTGTTCGCCGTGCTGACCAGCGTCTATATCCTGATCGGCATCTTCCTGGAGGAGCGCGACCTGCTGAAGGCTCACCCGGAATATGAGGCCTACCGCCAGCGCGTGCCTATGCTGCTGCCGAGCGTCAGGAAGGCCAAGCAAGTTGAAGAGGTTGAGGAAGCGGCCTGAAGGCCAGACAAAAACAAAGGGCGCCCAATTGGGCGCCCTTTGTCGTTTGCTGTTACTCGGTTGCATCAGGTGCTTCCATGCACCTTGCCCGCGGGCCTCTGCGTTCGATCCGGCCTATTTGCCGGTCCAGCGCTTGAGTACCAGGGTGGCGTTGGTGCCACCGAAGCCGAAGCTGTTGCTCATTACCGTGTCGATCTTGGCGTTTTCGACGGTGCTGCGCTGGATCGGCAGATCGGCGATTTCAGGATCGATTTCCTCGATATTGATCGAGCCGGCAATGAAGTTGCCTTCCATCATCAGCATGCAATAGATCGCTTCCTGCACGCCGGCGGCGCCCAGGGAGTGGCCGGTCAGGCTCTTGGTCGAACTGATGGCCGGGGCCTTGGCGCCGAACACTTCACGCACTGCGCGGCTTTCCGCGACGTCGCCGACCGGAGTCGAGGTGCCGTGGGTGTTCAGGTAGTCGATCGGGTCTTTTACCGTGGCCAGGGCTTGCTGCATGCAGCGCACCGCCCCTTCGCCGCTCGGCGCGACCATGTCGTAGCCGTCGGAAGTGGCACCGTAACCGACGATTTCCGCGTAGATCTTGGCGCCGCGCTTGAGGGCATGCTCCAGTTCCTCGACTACCACCATGCCGCCGCCACCGGCGATGACGAAACCGTCACGCTTGGCATCGTAGGCCCGCGAGGCTTTTTCCGGGGTGTCGTTGTACTGGGTGGAGAGGGCGCCCATGGCATCGAACAGGAAGCTCTGGGTCCAGTGCTCTTCTTCGCCGCCGCCGGCGAACACCATGTCCTGCTTGCCCATCTGGATCTGCTCCATGGCGCTGCCGATGCAATGAGCACTGGTGGCGCAGGCGGAGGAGATGGAGTAGTTGACACCCTTGATCTTGAACGGAGTCGCCAGGCAGGCCGATACGGTGCTGCCCATGGTGCGCGGCACACGGTAGGGGCCGACCCGTTTGACGCCCTTCTCGCGCATGATGTCCAGGGCTTCCATCTGGTTGAAGGTCGAAGCACCGCCGGAGCCGGCGATCAAGCCGACGCGCGGGCTGGAAACGTCTTCGGCGCTGAGACCGGCGTCCTTGATCGCCTGTTCCATGGACAGGTAGGCGAAGGCTGCCGCATCGCCCATGAAGCGATAGACCTTGCGGTCGATCAGTTCTTCCAGTTTCAGGTCAATAGAGCCGGACACCTGGCTGCGCAGGCCCATCTCGGCGTATTCCGGATTGAAACGGATACCTGCCCGGCCAGCGCGAAGGTTGGCGGAGACGGTTTCTTTATCATTGCCCAGGCAGGAAACGATGCCCAGACCGGTAATCACGACGCGACGCATGGGGGGAATCCTTTAGAAACTGTCGGTAGAAGTGAACAGGCCGACGCGCAAGCCTTCGGCACTGTAGATCTCGCGGCCATCGACGCTGACAGTGCCATCGGCGATGGCCAGGATCAGCGAGCGGGTAATGGTGCGTTTGATCTGTATGTTATAGGTCACTGTCTTGGCCGTCGGTAGTATCTGACCGAAGAACTTTACTTCGCCCGAGCCCAGCGCACGGCCGCGGCCCGGGTTGCCTTGCCAGCCGAGGAAGAAACCGACCAACTGCCACATGGCGTCGAGGCCAAGGCAGCCTGGCATCACCGGGTCGCCTTCGAAATGACAACCGAAGAACCACAGGTCCGGGTTGATATCGAGTTCTGCAACGATCTCGCCCTTGCCATACTTGCCGCCGGTGTCGCTGATGTGGGTGATGCGGTCGATCATCAGCATGTTCGGGGCGGGCAATTGCGCATTACCTGGGCCGAACAGTTCGCCGCGGCTGCAGCGCAACAGGTCTTCCCGGGTGAAGGCGTTTTGTTTGGTCATGCGAGCTCCTCAATATTTCCCATGCGCCAAGGCTGGGTGAATCGTCCTGGCCGGTCACGCCGCTATTGTGCGTCTACCGGTAGCCTAGTCATAGACTGTTGCGTTGTGGTGAAAGTCACAGCGCGCTGAGTACAGCGCTGCTCCGTCCCCGACATCTTGCCACAGAGGGGCACCTTGGTAAGCCTGTGCAGGTCAAGCCTGCAACACTTTAGTTGTCTTGAACACTGGTCGAAGGTCGGGGTGGCAACCAGCGTAGCAATATCCGTTGCAGATCGGCGCGCTTGAAGGGTTTGGCCAGGTAATCATTCATGCCTGCATCCAGGCAGGTCTCGCGATCGCCCTGCAAGGCATTGGCGGTGAGGGCGATGATCGGTATATCGGCCTGGCTAGCGAGGCGGCGAATCTGGCGGGTGGCTTCATAGCCATCCATGATCGGCAGACGGCAATCCATCAGGATGGCGGCAAAGTGCTGGCGCTCGACGCTCTGCACCGCCTGGGCCCCATCGCCGACCAGGCAGACCTGGTAGCCGAGGCTGCGCAACATGGCCTCGATCACGGTCTGGTTGACCGGGTTGTCCTCGACCAGAAGCACCTCCTGATCTTGTCCCTGCTGCTCTTGTGCCGGGGCATTCGCGGCGATCTGGCGGAGCTGGCGGGAGAAGGGCAGGGGTATTTCCAGGGTGAATACCGAGCCGCATTGCTCCTGGCTTTCGCCGCGCAGGGTGCCGCCCATGCGTTCGGCCAGGGTGCGGGCGATTGGCAGGCCCAGGCCGGTACCGCCGTAGCGCCGGGAGATCGAGGTGTCGGCCTGCTGGAAGGCGTCGAACATGTGTTCCAGGCGTTCGGCCGAGATGCCTATGCCACTGTCGTGCACCGCACAGGTGAGCCAGAGCACCTGATCATCCAGCGCTTGCCAGCGGGTTTGCACGCGGATGCTGCCGGCTTCGGTGAACTTCAGCGCATTGCCGATCAGGTTGACCAGGATCTGCCGGATGCGCGTCGGGTCGCCTTGAACTTCAAGTGACTCCAGGCCGCCCTGGCTGTCCAGTTGCAGCGCCAGGCCGCGTTGCTGGGCACTGTGCTGGAACACCTGCACGCAGGCCTGCACCAGTTCCAGCAGGTTGAAGGGGATGCATTCCAGTTCCAGTGCGCCGCGCTCGATACGCGAGAAGTCGAGAATGTCGTTGATGACTTTCAGCAGGTGTTCGGTGGACTCGACCGCCAGCGCCGCATATTCGGTCTGTTCCTGGGTCATCTCGGTGGTTTCCAGCAGTTGCAGCATGCCCAGGACGCCATTCATCGGGGTGCGCAGTTCGTGGCTCATCATGGCCAGGAAGTCGGATTTGGCGCTGTTGGCCTGCTCCGACTCTTCGCGTGCCTTGATCAGCAGCGCCATGGCTTGCTCCTGCTCGAGGCTGGCGCGCTTCAGGCCATTGGCCAGGTTATTGATGTGCCGGGCCAGGGCGCCCAGCTCGCCATCCTCGGGTTCGGGCAGGGCGGTGCGGTAGTCACCGGCCTGGATTGCCGTGACCGCGTCGCCCATGGCGCTCAGGGGTTGCGACAGGCGGCTGGCCAGGCGGCGGGCGAGGATAAAGGTCAGGATCAGGGCGAGCAGCGCCAGGACCGCGGCTTTGAGGAGGATTTCCTGTTGGCGGGTGCTGAAGGCGTCATTCGACATGCCGACCACGACACGACCCAGGTCGTGCTCGGCAGCTTGCCCGAGATCGGCGGTGGGTGTTTGCAGAAAGTCACTGTCCAGGGCGATCCGCTGCAGGCGAATGGGCGCATGGAAGATTTCCACCTGCGCGTTGCCGTGGCCGTCGCTGTTGGGCTGTTCGACATACACCAGGATGTTGTCGGCGTGGTCACGCACTTCGAGAAAGCGCACGTGCGGGGTTTTCAGGGTGGCCTGCAACAGGGCGTCGAGCACCTCCAGGTTGCCGGAGATAACCCCGTATTCGGTCGCCGGGGCCAGCTGGCTGGCAATCAACTGGCCGGTGTGGTCAAGCTCTTGGCGCAGATCCTGTAGGCGCACGAAGGTGAAGAAACCAGTCAGCAGCAGGGTCATCAACAGCGCCGGACCGACACTGATCAGCTGCGTGCGGGTATGGATGTCCCAGTCACGGCCCAGCTTCATAGGTTTTCTCCTTCAGCCACTTGCTGCGCCAGGCGGGCGTCATCGGCCAATTCTATGGCCAGTGCGCGTGCCACCTGACGGTTGCCGAGTACTTTGAAATAGGCGGGGTAAGCGCTGCGCGGCCAGCTCTGCGGTGGCTGGTCGAGCAGTTGGTCGAGGCTGTGCAGCCAGTCTTGCTGGTCGCTGTAGACGCTCGCCAGGCTGCCGGCGCGCACGAAGCTGGCGCTGGGGCCGATCATGGCACGTTGTTGGGCGTAGCTGGTCAGCAGCAGGTTTTTCGCGGTGCGTTGATTGAACAGATCGTCATCGTTGAGCCCGAGCAACAGGTCACTGCGTTGCAGCAGCGTCAGCAGGGGGCGATTGTCACGGTTGTCCGGCCAGGCTTGGCCGACGATCTCCAGGCCCAGGGGCGTGGCGGCGTGGCGCAGTTCATCGAGCAGGAACTGGCTGTGCTCGTCGTAGAGCACGCCGATCCGTTGCGCCTGGGGCATTAGCAGGCGTATCAGGCGCAACTGGCGGGCCGGCGCCGGATCGCTCCAGAGCAGGCTGAGCTGGGCCGGGCGGCGATTGCCGAGGCGCTCCCGGGCGTGCACCTGGCTGATCCGCAGCATCAGGGTCGGTGGGCCTGCGGAGGTGTTCAGGCGCCAGTCGAGGGCGTGCAGATCGAGGAGGATCAGGCGGGTATCGGCAGGGATGCGCTCGGGGCTCGGCAGTTGCGCCAGCGGCTGGAAGCGCACCCGATCCTGCGGCCGCAACTCGGCCAGCGCGGCGCTGAATGACCGTATGGCCGGGTTGTCTTCGGCGCCGCTGAGGAGGATCTCGGCAGCGGGCAACGGGGAGCTGCACAGCAGGCAACAGCACAGAAGCCAGTGAGGCATCCATGAAAATCGCATAGGGCTCATCCGTGAGGGGGGGTAATCCATCCTAGAATTCTAGCTCCGCGCTGAAATACAGCAGGTGTCGTTGGTCGTGGTTGTTTTCTTGCCAGGTCAGCGGCTCATCGTCGAGGCGCTGTTGCATGACCCCGGCCAGTTCCAGGGCCGCGCTGCCAATGGCAATGCGTTTGGCCACACGCAGATCCAATCGTTCGAAACGGTATTGATTGAGTTGGTCGGCGCCGTAATAGAACAGCGCGCTCGACCAGCCCTGACCCCAGTCGCGCAGCCAGCCGGCGGACCCGCTGTGGCGCGCGGTGAGGCGCCGATCGAGGCGGCTGCTGGCACTGAAGTCGACGTAGGCGTAGCTCAGGCGCAGACGGTCGGCACGGCTGAGTTGCCAGTCGATCTGGGTCTCGGCGCCGCTGAAGCGCATGCTGTTGGCGTTGCTCGGGAAAAACCTGTCGTTGCGCAGCGGCTCGCTGATCATGCTGTGGATTTCGTCGTAGAACAGCTTGATATCCAGGGTGATGTCCGCATCGGCGAACGAGCCGTTGTAGCCCAGTTCACGCGAACGCATGATTTCCTGGTCGAGGTCGCCGGGGCCGCGGGAACGGGCGAAGTAGGTCGCGCTGCTCTGGCCGAAGGCCTGTGGCTGCAGATTGCGCACACGGTAGCGCCAGTCGACGTTGTTCTCGTACATGTCCGGCGAACGCACGGCTTCGGAGTACACCGCGCGCAGGCCGTGGCGCGGAGTGATCAGGTAGTTGACGGCGATGCGCGGGGTCAGCGAGCTGCCGGAAAGCCGGTCGTCTTCCAGCATGGCGCCGCCCTGCACCAGCCAGTGGGCGCCGAGTTGCCACTCCAGATGGCCGAACAGGCGCCAGATGTGGTTGCTCAGTGCGCCGTTGAAATAGGTCTCGGAGTCCGCATGATCGTAGCGATAGCCCAGGCCGCTGAGCAGGCGCAGGTCGTCGGACAGGCTCAGGGTGTCTTGCAGTTCGAAATCGTAGCGGGTCTCGCGCATGCTCTGGTTGACGTCGCCGCAGACCGGGGCCGCGGCACCGCCGAGCAATTGCGCGCGCACGGCAGTGGCCAGTGCCTGTTCCTGGGCCGTACCGGGCGGCACCGCGCCGAGCGGGTTCTCGCCGAACTTGACCACATAGAACGGGTTGAGATCCCACAACTCGCCGAGGGCCGGGCTGAAGGCGACTTCCGCCTCGCAGGCGCGCCAGACCTGTTTGCGTTCCCAGTGCTGGGCCGAACTTTGCAGATAGAGGCTGTGCTCGGGGTTGAAGTCGAGGGTCCAGCGCAGCGAGCCGGCATAGTCGCGGGCCGTGACGTCCGAGCCCTTGTCGCCCGGCGCGATATCGCCGAACACCGGGGTGTAGCCATAGGGGCGCTGGTTGCTGCCTTCCTTGGCCGCCAGTTGCCAGTCGAGGCTGTGACGGCTGTCGAGTTGCTGGCTGGCGGCCAGGTTGAAACGGTTGAGCCGGCGGCTGTCGCGGTAATCGCGGCCGAACTGGTCGTGATCGAAGCCGCTGTCCTGCAGGCCCGACAGTGACAGGCGCAGTGCGCTGTCCTGCCAGGCATTGCCGTGGCTGGCGTACCAGTCATGGATGCCGCGCTGACCCTGGGTGGTTTTCAGGCGGGTGCCGCGGCTGTCGAGGGGATGGCGGGTGAGGATATTGATTACCCCCATCAAGGCGTTGGCCCCGTAACTGACGGTGTTCGGCCCACGAAACACTTCGATCCGCTCGATGTCTTCGATCGCCACGGGAATATCCGTCCAGTCCACGCTGGCCAGGCCGGGGCGATAGACCGAACGGCCATCGATCAGCACCTGCAGGCGCCGGGCCTCGGTGACGTTGCTGCCGTGGTAGTTGGCGGTGGCCTGGTTGCCATGGCGGTAGCCGACCATCATGCCAGGCACCAGGCGCAGCAGTTCCGGGATATCACGGGCGCCGCTGGCCTTGATCAAGGCGCTGTCGAGTACCGTGACGCTGCCGGGAACTGCCGCCGGCGACTGCTTCAAGCGCGTAGCGGTCAGTACTTCCGGCATGGCTTGAGCGTTGTCGAACAGGTCATCGCCCAGCACTTCGCCAGTGGCCAACAGTGCCAGTAACGACAGGGGGAGTGAGGCTCGGGGATTGATCGCCACGCAACGGCCTTGTTCGCGTTGAAAGTGCGGCATGTTAACCGAGCCGCGTGGCTTTTTCAGTCGGCGCGCGCACGCTTGAGAGCATTTCTGCCAGACCGCGCCAGGCTTGGGATCCAGCTAAAAGCTGGTCGCTGTCCCCTTGGCCCGTATAATGCAATCCAGATTGCCATTGCGCATGGCCCAAAACGGATACCTTTATGACTGAACAGCAACCCATAGCCGTGCTTGGCGGCGGTAGCTTCGGCACCGCAATTGCAAACCTGCTGGCGGAGAACGGTCAGCATGTATTGCATTGGATGCGCGACCCGGATCAGGTCGAGGCGATTCTCGCGACTCGCGAGAATCCGCGTTATCTCAAAGGGGTGAAGATTCACCCCGGTGTCGAGCCGCTCACCGATCTGCCCGCGACCCTGAGTGCCTGCCAGCTGGTATTTGTCGCCTTGCCTTCCAGCGCCCTGCGCCAGGCGCTGCAGCCGGTGGCCGAGCAGCTCGCCGGCAAGTTGCTGGTCAGCACCACCAAGGGTATCGAGGCGCATGGTTTCAAGCTGATGAGTCAGGTGCTCGAAGAGATCGCCCCGCAGGCACGTATCGGCGTACTGTCCGGGCCGAACCTGGCCAGGGAAGTCGCCGAACACGCGCTGACTGCCTCGGTGATCGCCAGCGAGGATGAAGAGCTGTGCCTGCGGGTTCAGGCGGTGCTGCATGGCCGCACCTTCCGCGTCTATGCCAGCGGCGACCGCTTCGGTGTGGAGTTGGGCGGCGCGCTGAAGAATGTCTACGCGATCATCGCCGGGATGGCCTCGGCCATGGGCATGGGCGAGAACACCCGGAGCATGCTGATCACCCGGGCATTGGCGGAGATGACCCGCTTTGCCGTGCAACTGGGGGCCAACCCGATGACCTTCCTCGGCTTGGCCGGGGTCGGCGATCTGATCGTCACCTGTTCGTCAGCAAAAAGTCGTAACTATCAGGTCGGCTTCGCCCTGGGCGAGGGTTTGAGCCTCGAGGACGCGGTGGAGCGTCTGGGTGAGGTGGCGGAAGGGGTCAACACCATCAAGGTACTCAAGGCCAAGGCCGAGGAATTGCAGATCTATATGCCGCTGGTTGCGGGTTTGCATGCCATTCTGTTCGAGGGCCGCACGCTGAACCAGGTGATCGAAGCGCTGATGCTGGCCGAGCCCAAGACCGACGTCGATTTCATTCCCACCACGGGTTTCTGACCCGCTACTTCACAAGGAGATTTTCATGAGCGAAGCGCCTAAAGAGCTGGAACGCGAGTCCATTCTGCTGCGGATTCTCTGGATGGTGGTGTTCGTCATCGTCTGGCAGCTGGCCGAGCTGGTGCTCGGTGGCGTGGTCTTGCTGCAGTTGGGCTACCGGCTGTTTTATGCTGCGCCAAGTGCCAGCCTGCTCGGATTTGGTGACAGCCTGAGCCAGTACCTGGCACAGATTGGCCGCTTCGGCACCTTCAACACCGAAGAAAAGCCCTGGCCATTCGCCGACTGGCCGACGCCGCAAGCCCCGCAAGGTCAGGCGCCGCATAGCGTGCCGCCCGCGCCGCACCCGGTGCGTGACGAAGAGCCGAAGCTGTGAGTACCAGCCAATGAGGCTGTGGTTACTGCGCCATGGCGAGGCTGAAGTACAGGCGCGCAGCGATGCCGAGCGCCGCTTGACGGCGCGTGGTTGCGAGGAGGTGCGCCAGGTGGCGGTGCAGCTGGAGGGGCGTGCGCTCGGCGCGATTCTGGCCAGTCCCTATGTGCGTGCGCAACAAACTGCCGCGCTGGTCCGCGAAGCCCTGGGTTTCACCGGCGGTGTCCATAGCGTGCCCTGGTTGACCCCGGACAGCGACCCGCGCGAAGTCCTCCGCCAGCTCGATCGCTACGGCGATGGCGAGTTGCTGCTGGTGACCCACCAGCCGCTGGTCGGCGCCCTGGCCGGCTTGTTGATCCATGGTCACCGCCAGCAGGCGGTGCCGATGCACACCGCCAGCCTGGCCGAACTGGAAGGCGATGTGCTGGCCGCCGGGCTGATGGATTTGCTTGCCCTGGTGCATCCGCAGCACGGCTGAAAGCGGGCTACACAGCGAAACATTTCTTCACTTGCGGCTCGCCTTTGTGCGTGGATATAGTCCGACCAAGCAATTGCTTGGTTGGCTCCACAAAAACAACAAAGGAGGACGCCCTGTGGCCGATGCTATTCGTTTGCCCTTGCAGATGTTTTACCAGCGTGAAGCCCGACACCCGAACAAGCGTTATATGGTTCAGCCGTTGCCGGGTGGTCAGCTGCAGGAATTGAGCTGGGCCGATGTCGGCGAGCAGGCCCGTCGCAGCGCCAACTGGCTGCGCAGCCGGGAACTGCCGCAAGGCAGCCGTATCGCGATCATTTCCAAGAACTGCGCGCACTGGATCATCGCCGACCTGGCGATCTGGATGGCCGGGCATGTCTCGGTGCCGCTGTACCCGAACCTGACCGCCGACTCGGTGCGCCAGGTTCTGCAGCATTCCGAGGCGGCGCTGGCGTTCATCGGCAAGCTGGACGACTGGCCGGGCATGGCGGCGGGGGTGCCTGCCGAGCTGCCGACCATCGGCTTGCCACTGCGCCCGCCGGGGCCGTTCAGCTACCTGTGGGACGAGCTGCAAGCCTGCGCGCCGATTCAGGACGACCCCACGCCGGCGGCCAATCAACTGGCCACCATCATTTATACCTCCGGCACCACCGGCATGCCGAAAGGGGTGATGCACAACTTCAGCAACCTGGGCTTTGCCGCCAGCCATGCCACCGAGTTGTTCGGCGTCGGTGAAGACGATCGGGTCCTGTCCTACCTGCCGCTGTGTCATGTGGCCGAGCGCATGTTCGTCGAGTTGGCATCGATCTATTCGGGGCAGACGGTCTTCTTCGCCGAGAGCCTGGAGACCTTCCTCGACGATCTCAAGCGCGCCCGGCCAACGGTGATCTTCGGCGTGCCGCGGATCTGGACCAAGTTCCAGATGGGGGTGTACAGCAAGATGTCGGCTGCCAGGCTCGACTTCCTGCTCAAGCTGCCGCTGATTGGGCGCCTGGTCGGCAACAGGGTGCTCGCCGGTCTTGGCCTGGACGCGGTGCGTTATGCCCTGTCTGGCGCCGCGCCCGTGCCTGAGACCTTGCTCAACTGGTACAAGCGCCTGGGGCTGGAAGTACTCGAGGTCTATGGCATGACCGAGAACTGCGGCTATTCCCATGTCGGCCGGCCGGGCAAGTTCAAGCAGGGCTGGATCGGCCAGAACAGCCCCGGTGTCGAGGTGCGCATCGCCGAGGATGGCGAGGTGCAGGTGCGCAGTGGCGCGACCATGCAGGGTTATTACAAGGATCCACAGAAAACCGCGGAAACCATTACCGCCGACGGCTTCCTGCGCACCGGCGACAAGGGCGAACAGGATGCCGAAGGCAACCTGCGCCTGACCGGGCGGATCAAGGAAATCTTCAAGACCAGCAAGGGCAAATATGTCGCCCCGGCGCCGATCGAAAACCGCCTGGCCGTGCACGCACGCATCGAGCAGGTGTGCGTGGTCGGCGATGGCATGGCCCAGCCGATGGCGCTCTGCGTGCTCTCCGAAGCCGGCCGCCAGGAGATCGCCAATGGCAACCGTGACGACCTGGAAAACAGTCTCAAGAGCCTGCTCGAACAGGTCAATCTGGCGCTCGACAAGCACGAGCGCCTGCAGGGCCTGGTGCTGGTCAAGGACGTCTGGGCGGTGGACAACGGCTTCCTCACGCCGACCCTGAAGATCAAGCGCACGGTGGTCGAAGGCACTTACGGGCCGCACTTCGCCGACTGGGTCGAGCGCCGCGAAACGGTGCTGTGGCACGAGTGACGGGTTCGGCCCGGGAAGCCCCCGGACCGAAGCGCTTTGCATAAACCGCAAAAAAAGGATTTCCCATGGGCCTGTGGCGGCAAACTCCGGATATCGAACAGCTCAACGCGACCTTGCACAACACCATCGGCGAGCAGTTGGACATTCGCTTCGAATCCTTCGACGACGACTCCCTCAGTGCCAGCATGGTGGTCGATGCGCGAACCCATCAGCCCTACGGCCTGCTGCACGGCGGTGCCTCGGTGGTGCTGGCGGAAACCCTCGGTTCCATGGCGAGCCACCTGTGTCTCGACAGCAGCCGGTTCTACTGCGTCGGTCTGGAAGTCAATGCCAACCACCTGCGTGGCCTGCGCAGCGGGCGGGTCTGCGCGGTGGCGCGCGCCGTGCACCTGGGGCGCACCACCCATGTCTGGGACATTCGCCTGAGCGGCGAGGATGGCAAAATCAGCTGCATCTCGCGGCTGACCATGGCCATAGTGCCGTTGGGCGAGAACGGCCCGGCGCAGCGTTGAGTCCTCCGCCAGCAGGCCCGCGTGGGCATGCTGGCGTGCCTCCCCTTGGGTTTGGCCATAGTGCCGTCATTCATTGGCCGTTTCGTCATTGCCGTGTCGGCGTGGCTGCCGGACAATCCCCGGACCATTTCGCCTAAGCCCGCCGCCATGACTCAGCCCGTGTTCTTCGCCCATGCCAATGGGTTTCCCTCGGCCACCTACGGCAAGCTGTTCGCCGCCCTGGCCCCGGATTACCAGGTGCTGCATCTGCCGCAACACGGCCACGACCCGCGCTTTCCGGTGAATGACAACTGGAGCAACCTGGTCGACGAACTGCTGCACCATCTCGAGCAGCGCGGCGAGCCGGTATGGGGCGTCGGCCACTCGCTTGGCGGGGTGCTGCATTACCACGCGGCCTTGCTCAGGCCCGAGCTGTACCGTGGAGTGGTGATGCTCGATTCGCCGGTGCTGACCCTGGCCGACCGCATCGTCATCCGTGCGGCCAAGCGCTTCGGCTTTATCGACCGCATCACCCCGGCCGGGCGCACCCTGGGGCGGCGCGAAGAGTTCGCCGACCTGATCGAGGCGCGCAGCTACTTCGGCGCCAAGAGCCTGTTTCGCCGGTTCGATCCGGAATGTCTGGATGCCTATCTGCAGCATGGCCTGCACGACAATGGACAGAACCTGCGTCTGCGTTTCGATCCGGCCACCGAGATCAGCATCTATCGCAGCGTGCCGCACACCACACCGGGTCGTCCGCAGCAGCTGCAAGTGCCGCTGGCCATGATTCGCGGGCGTCACAGCCGGGTGGTGCTGCCACATCACGCACGCTTGATTCGACGGATGGCCAAGGGCGAATACCTGACCCTGCCGGGCGGCCACATGTTCCCCCTGGAGCGGCCGCAGGACACGGCCGAGCTGTTGCGCTCGCTGTTCAGACGCTGGTCTGGTCAAGCCCCTGCCGAGGTATCCGCATGAACCTGCCGTTCGAGGAAGTACGCCTGAGCCTGCCGCATATCGAGCTGGCGGCCCATCTGTATGGCCCGGCGGATGGCCAGCCGGTGATCGCCCTGCACGGTTGGCTGGACAATGCCGCGAGTTTCGCCCGGCTGGCGCCCAAGTTGCCGGGGCTGCGCATCGTCGCCCTGGATTTCGCCGGTCATGGCCATTCCGATCACCGTCCCCCGGGCGCCAGCTATGCGATCTGGGACTACGTGCACGATGTCCTGCAGGTGGCCGAACAGTTCGGCTGGCAGCGCTTCTCCCTGCTCGGTCATTCCATGGGCGCCATCGTCTCGGTGTTGCTGGCCGGTGCACTGCCCGAACGGGTCGAACGCCTGGCACTGATCGACGGCTTGATTCCCTACACCGGCGAGGCCGACACGGCGCCGCAGAAGCTGGCCGAGGCACTCAAGGCGCAGATGGCCCTGGCCGGCAAGCGCAAGCCGGTATACGCCGAGTTCGAGCGTGCGGTCCAGGCGCGCATGCGCGGAACCGCCGCAGTCAGCCGCGACGCCGCCGAGTTGCTGGCCCAGCGCGGGCTGATGCCGGTACCGGGGGGGTACACCTGGCGCACCGACAGTCGCCTGACCCTGCCATCGCCGTTGCGCCTGACCCAGGCCCATGCCATGGCTTTCGTCCGGCGCCTGCAATGCCCGGTGAGCCTGCTGCTGGCCGAGCAAGGCATGCTCGTGGCGCAGCCGCATTTGGCCGAGCTGTTGAGCGGTTTGCCGATCGACCTGACCCATCTGCCCGGCGGGCATCATCTGCATCTGGATGACGAGGCGGGCGCGCAACTGGTAGCAGACTGTTTCAATCCTTTCCTACGCTCGTCTTGACTTGCCCAAGGCAACTGGGGAAGGTGTGGCCGATTGCAATGGAGAATCGCATGATCGACCTGTATACCGCGGCGACCCCCAATGGCCACAAGGTGTCCATCGCGCTCGAGGAGTTGCAGTTGCCCTACAGTCTGCATGCGCTGAGTTTCGAGCGCAAAGAGCAGAAGACCCCTGAATTTCTCAAGATCAACCCCAATGGCCGGATTCCGGCCATTGTCGACCGTGATAACGGCGACTTCGCCGTGTTCGAGTCCGGCGCCATTCTGATCTACCTCGCCGAGTTGACCGGGCAACTGCTGCCGCAGGACCTCAAGGGCCGTTCGTTGGTGTTGCAGTGGCTGATGTTCCAAATGGGCGGTATCGGTCCGATGCAGGGCCAGGCCAATGTGTTCTTCCGTTATTTTCCGGAGAAGCTGCAAGGCCCGATCGACCGTTACCAGCACGAAACCCGGCGCCTCTACGAGGTACTGGACCGACGCCTGGGCGAAGCCGAATACCTGGGCGGCGCCTACAGCATCGCCGATATCGCCACCTACCCCTGGGTGCGCATTCATGACTGGTCGGGCGTCTCGATCGAAGGCCTGGAGCACTTGCAACGTTGGATCGAGGCACTCGAGAGCCGCCCGGCGGTGCAGCGCGGCATCGTCTTGCCGCGCCGCGAAGTGCTTGACGACACGGCGGTTAAAACCGCCCAGTCGATGCTGATCCAATGAGGGCTCACATGCGTTGGTTCAGTCTGTTGGCAGGGGTAGTGGCAAGCGCTGCGGTGTCGGCCGCGGATGTCGCCGGCAGTCGCGATCTCGAGGTGCTGCCGCGTTTTCCCGGTAGCCAGATCGTCAGTTTCAGCGAAGCCGCCGAGCGGGAGCGGATCTACCCGCAAGGGGCGATTCGGCGTATCAGTGGCCGTCTGCGCTACGAGCGCGAAGTGGCGGTGCAGGGGCAGCTGACCTCGCTGACGTACGAGTTGCCGCGCACCCATGCCGCCGATGACGTATTCACCGCGGCCCGCGAAGCGCTGCAGGCGCAGGACGCCGAGCTGCTCTACTGGTGTCAGGGTCGAGAGTGCGGTTCGAGCAGCCTGTGGGCCAATGCGGTATTCGACAATCGCATTCTGTATGGCTCCGATGACCAGCAGGCCTATGTGCTGATGCGCTTGGCCGCGCCGCGCCAGGACAGTTTGCTGGCGCTCTACAGCATCACCCGGGGTAATAAGCGTGCCTATCTGCATGTCGAGCTGCTGGCCGCCAATGCGCCACTGGCCGAGGTGCTGCCAACGCCTGCCACCTTGTTGCGCCAGTTGCGGGACGGCGGCGAGCTGCGTCTGCCGAAGCAGACCGAGCCCAGCGAAGCCTGGGTGACAGTGCTGGCGCGCAGCCTCAACCTCGACAGCACCTTGCGTGTCAGCCTGTCCGGCACCCAGGCCGAAGCCTGGCGCCAGGCGCTGGTCGAGCAGCGGGTCAGGGCCGCGCGGCTGGAGTTGGGCGATGCCGCCGTTGAAGGTCTGCGCATCAACGTGCTGCGCTGAGCGCCTGCCAAGCCCGCCAAGCCCGCCGCGAAGGCGCGCGTTTCCCGTGCCGCGGCCATCCTGTAATGGCCTGCTGAATGGGCTCTGCACCTGAGGTGCCGGGCCCAGCGTCGTTTCTTACTATTGCGGAGTTGCCACTGATGCGGAGTTGCAAGAATGCTCAATAACGACCGCTTGCTGGTGCAGATTTTGCTCCTCGGGCTACTCGGCGCGAGCCTATGGGTGCTCGCGCCATTCGGTTCGGCGCTGTTCTGGGCGGCAGTGCTGTCCTTTGCCAGCTGGCCGCTGATGCGCGGGCTGACCCGTTTGCTCAATGGCCGGCAAACCGCTGCGGCCGGGCTGCTGACCCTGGGCTGGATTGGCCTGGTGGCGGTGCCCCTGGTGATGCTGGGGTTCAACCTGGCCGAACACATCGGCGATGCCACGGCGCTATTCAAGGGTTACCGGGTCACCGGCCTGCCGCCAGCGCCGGACTGGCTGGGTGATATTCCGCTGGTGGGCGAGAGCCTGCTGGGGTTCTGGCAGACCATTGACCAACAGGGCGCGGCGTTCTTCGCCAGCCTCAAGCCCTATCTCGGTCAGGTCGGCAATTGGTTGCTGGCGCGTAGTGCGCAAATTGGCGGCGGCGTACTGGAGTTGGCCCTGAGCCTGGTGCTGGTGTTCTTTTTCTACCGTGATGGGCCGCGTCTGGCCGAGTTCGCCCACAGCCTGCTCGAACGCCTGATCGGCGAGCGCGCCGAGCACTACCTGGAACTGGTTGCCGGCACCGTGCAGCGGGTGGTCAACGGCGTCATCGGTACGGCGGCGGCGCAGGCGCTGTTGGCGCTGATCGGCTTCTATATCGCTGGCGTACCGGGTGCGCTGATCCTCGGCATCCTCACCTTCGTACTCAGCCTGATCCCCATGGGACCGCCTCTGGTCTGGATTCCCGCGACTCTCTGGCTGTTCACCCAAGGCGACTATGGTTTTGCCATTTTCCTCGGGATCTGGGGCATGTTCGTCATCAGCGGCGTAGACAACATCCTCAAGCCCTACCTGATCAGCCGCGGCGGCAACCTGCCGCTGGTGGTGGTGCTGCTCGGCGTGTTCGGCGGCATCCTGGCCTTCGGCTTCATGGGCCTGTTCCTCGGTCCGACCCTGCTCGCCCTGGCCTACAGCCTGCTCAGCGACTGGGTGGCGGACAAGGCGCCGGCAACCGAGGAACCATCGGCTAAGTCGCCACCGGACTAATTCTCCTTTTCGTATCTGTCCAGGGTGTCGCGGGCGATCTGCCGGCCGAGCATGATCAGTTCCGGGGCCTTGTAGAACTCGAAGAAGCGACAGGCACGCCTGGGTACGTTGATCAGGATGTCCGGCGGGTAGCCGGCGATCTTGTACTGCGCCAGTGAAGTCTGCATGACCTCGAAGCTCTGGTTGATCAACTCCAGCAGGGAGGCCGGCCCGCTCAGGTCGGCGACCCGCGAACCACTGGCGGACTTGGTGGCGCCTGCGCTGTGTCCATCGGTGCTCTCGGATTTGGGCGGGGCAGCTTGTTGCAGCCAGGGGTTCAGCGGCGCCTGCGCAGGTTCCACCTCCTGCAGCAACAGCTCGTCGTCCTCGCCCTGTTTGCGGCGGAACGAGGGCAGCCGCGAGCCGAGCGAGTTCATCAGCAGGTCGAAACGGCTTTTCAGTGCCGGCGGCCGGTCGATCACTGGTAACTGGTAATGCTGCTGATTGGTCGAGTTGAGGTTGACCGCGATGATCAGGTCGCAGTGGCTGGACACCACCGGCACTATCGGTAGCGGATTGATCAGGCCGCCGTCGACCAGCATGCGCTTGCCCTGGATCACCGGGGTGAACAGGCTGGGAATCGCCGCCGAGGCGCGCATGGCCTGGTGCAGGCAGCCTTCCTGGAACCAGATTTCCTGCTGGTTGGTCAGGTCGGTGGCGACCGCGGTGAAGGGAATCGACAGATCCTCGATATTGATCTCACCGACGATCTCGCGGATCTTGCCGAACACCTTCTCGCCGCGAATGGCGCCCAGGCGGAAGCTCACATCGAGCAGGCGCAGCACGTCCAGGTAATCCAGACTCTGGGTCCAGTCGCGGTATTCCTTGAGCTTGCCGGCGGCGTAGATGCCGCCGACCACCGCGCCCATGGAGCAACCGGCGATGCAGGCAATGTCATAGCCGCGCGCTTCCAGTTCTTCGATCACGCCGATATGCGCATAGCCCCGTGCACCGCCGGAGCCCAGGACCAAGGCTACTCGCTGAGTCATCTTCAACCTCCGTAAGGCATTGTTTTATCAACATACGCGCGCCGATCACTGGCGCCAAGGCGACATTTGCTAGAATGCCGCCGCCTGTCGACGATATGAGTGAGATTTCATGAGCGAGCCGATCCGTTTGACCCAGTACAGCCACGGCGCTGGCTGCGGCTGCAAGATTTCCCCCAAGGTGCTGGAAGTGATCCTGGCCGGCAGTGGCGCGCAGAATCTCGACCCGAATCTGTGGGTCGGCAATGCCTCGCGTGACGATGCGGCGGTCTACGCCATCGACGAAGAACGCGGGGTGGTGTCGACCACCGACTTCTTCATGCCGATCGTCGATGATCCCTTCGATTTCGGCCGGATCGCCGCGACCAATGCGATCAGCGACATCTACGCCATGGGTGCCGACCCGCTGATGGCCATCGCCATTCTCGGCTGGCCGGTCAATCTGCTGGCCCCTGAAGTGGCCCGTGAGGTGATTCGCGGTGCCCGCTCGGTGTGTGACCAGGCGGGTATTCCGCTGGCCGGCGGGCACTCTATCGATGCGCCCGAGCCGATCTTCGGCCTGGCCGTTACCGGCCTGGTGGAAAAACGCCACATGAAGCGCAACGACACTGCCACGGCGGGCTGCCAGCTGTACCTGAGCAAGCCCCTGGGCATCGGCATCCTCACCACCGCGGAGAAGCAGGCCAAGCTGCGCGCCGAGGACATCGGCCTGGCGCGCGACTGGATGTGCACCCTGAACAAGCCGGGCAGCCGCTTCGGCAAGCTCGCCGGGGTGACCGCGATGACCGACGTCACCGGCTTCGGCCTGCTTGGCCACCTGGTCGAGATGGCCGACGGCAGCGGCTTGACCGCGCGCATCGAGTTCGCCAAGGTGCCGCGCCTGGCCAGTGCCGAGTATTACCTGGAGCAGGGCTGTGTGCCTGGCGGCACCCAGCGCAACTTCGACAGTTACGGCGAGAAGATCGCGCCGCTGGCCGAGCTGCACAGACTCCTGCTGTGCGACCCGCAGACCAGCGGCGGTCTGCTGATCGCGGTGACCACCGAGGGCGAAGCGGAGTTTCTCGCGGTCGCCGCCGAACTGGGCCTGGCATTGCAACCGATCGGCCAGTTGCTCGAGCGACAGACTTACGCGGTCGAGGTGCTGTGATGCGTGACGACACCCAGGACTACCGCCAGCTGTTTCTCGACGACGTGCCGATGATGGATGCCCGCGCTCCGGTGGAGTTCGCCAAGGGCGCCTTCCCCGGGGTGATCAACCTGCCGCTGATGGACGACAGCGAGCGGCAGAGGGTGGGCACCTGCTACAAGCAGCGCGGCCAGCAGGCGGCCATCGAACTGGGTCAGCAGCTGGTCAGCGGTGCGCTCAAGGCCGAGCGCATCGAGGCCTGGGCGGCCTTCGCCAGAGCCAATCCGCAGGGCTACCTGTATTGCTTTCGCGGCGGCCTGCGCTCGCAAATCGTCCAGCAGTGGCTGAAAAGCGAGGCGGGCATCGACTACCCGCGGGTGATCGGCGGCTACAAGGCGATGCGCAGCTTCCTCCTGGAAACCACCCAGCAGGCGACGGCGCAGTGCGACTTCATCCTGGTCGGCGGCATGACCGGCACCGGCAAGACCGAGGTCATCGCGCAACTCGACAACAGCCTGGATCTGGAAGGGCATGCCAATCACCGCGGCTCCAGCTTCGGCAAGCGCGCCACGATCCAGCCGGCGCAGATCGATTTCGAGAACGCCCTGGCCATCGACATCCTGAAAAAACGTGCGGCGGGCATCCAGCAGTTCGTGCTCGAGGATGAGGGCCGCATCATCGGCAAGAGTGCCTTGCCGCTGGAGCTCTACCAGGGCATGCAGGAGTTCCCCCTGGTCTGGCTGGAAGACAGCCTGGCGGGCCGGGTCGAGCGCATTCTCAAGGATTACGTGATCGACCTGTGTGACGAATTCGTTGCCCTGTACGGTGCGCAGGAGGGCTTCAAGGCCTTCGCCGAGCGCCTGCAGCAGAGCCTGGCGAACATCCTCAAGCGTCTGGGCGGGGAACGTTACCAACGTCTGGCAGCGATCATGGATCAAGCCCTGCTCGAGCAGCAGCGCCAGGGCGGGGTGGATCTGCACCGTGGTTGGATCGAGGCGCTGCTGGTGGAGTATTACGACCCCATGTATGCCTTCCAGCGCGAGAACAAGGCCGGCCGGATCGAGTTCGTAGGCGAGCAGGCGGACGTAGTGGCGTTTCTCCGCCAGCGTGCCCATTCTTGAGGAGTGCGGGCACTTTTTCGTCCTGCGGCCGTCATATCGCATCATTACTGTCTGGTTATTTCCCTGTATCAAGGAGTGCACAACATGAAAGCCTGGATCTTGCTACCGATGATCGCCCTGCTGCTGGCCGGTTGCGCCGGCAAAACCGCCTACCGCGATAGCTGCGCCAATCAACTGAATGCGGCCTGGACCGAGCTGGATCTGGCCAAGGCCGAAGGCTTTGCCGGTACCGTGAGTTATTCCAAGGCCCTGTCGCTGCTGACCGCGGCGAAAACCCAGCAGCAATTCGAAAGCTACGAGGGCTGCACCAGCAAGTCCGAACGGGCGCGCTTCTACATCCGCGAGTCGCGAGCCGGGCGCTGATGCAACTCGATTTCGCCAGCCTGACGCCTTTGGATGCCTACCGCTGGTTGGCGTCCACGGTAACGCCGCGGCCGATTGCCTGGGTCTCCAGTGTTTCCCGCGATGGCATCAGCAACCTGGCGCCGTTCAGCTTTTTCCAGGTGATCAGCGATGCGCCGCCGACGCTGATGGTCAACGTCAACCTGCGTGACGACGGCAGCCCCAAGGACACCCTGCGCAACGTACAGGCCAGCGGCGAGCTGGTGATCCAGTTGGTGTCTTTCGCCCAGGCCGAGGCGATGAATGCCAGCGCCGCCCATTTGCCCCATGGGGTCAGCGAGTTCGAGCGCTATGGCATCCCCAGCCTGGCCTGTGAGCGGGTTGGCGTGCCGCGCGTGGCCGGGGCGGCAGTGGCCTTCGAGTGCCGTGTGGCGCAAGTGCTGGCGTATCCGCCGGATGCGCCGAACTGTCACCTGATCTTCGCCGAAGTGCTGCTCGCCCATGTCGACGATGCAGTACTCAACGACCAGGGCCGGATCGATCCGCACAAGCTCGATCTGATCGGCCGCCTGGGCGGCATGGCCTACACCCGTACCCGCGATCTTTTCGAGATGCAGCGCCCCTGAAGCTGGCAGGCCAATCCGCTCTGAAAACGACCTGCACATAGCTAAAAGCACAATTGCCCCGGCTGCTGGCTTGTCGCCAGCAGCCTCGCGCTTCTATCTTGCCTGTTCAGCTGGCGAGCCGGGTTCGTCAGTGGCCGGGGTGGAGTGGGATATATGTGGACTGATCTGCAGCGGCACGTCGCCAGCTTGAGTACGGCGAAGAAACTGGCCCTGGGTTTTGGCGTGGTGCTGGCGTTGACCGCGGTGGTTGCCGCTACTGGCTATTCGGCGCTGCGCGAGGTCGGTGTGCGCTCGGCATTGCTCGAGCGCATGAGCGCGATCAACAGCCAGGTCCTGCAGATCCGCCGCAGCGAGCAGGATTTCGCCCTGACTAGCGACACCACGCATGTCGCGCGCCTGCATGAGCAGGCACAGACGTTGCTGGCGAGCAGCGCAGCCCTGCAGGCCGAACTGCCGGCTGCCGAGGGAAAGCTGTTGGGTGAGGTCGACGCTGCCATCGACCAGTACCGCGCGGCCTTCGATCGTTTTGTCGAGCTGACCGATAACATGAGCCTGTCCCTGGAGGCGGCCAATTGGCTGGTGGTGAGCGCCGCCAACAGCCTTGAACTGCTCGAGGATGGCCTGGCCGAGGATGGCGTCGATCTGCTTGCGAGCAGCCAGGGTACCCAAGGCGCCGAGTCGGTGCTGCAGGCCGGACAGATCGGCAAGGTGCATCAGTTGCTGCTGCAGGCGCTCGACCAGGCCCGCGTGCGCCTGCAGCAGAGCCGCACTACGGCTGAAGTCGCCCAGGGCGAAATCCAGCAGGCCCTCGATGCGCAGGCCCTGGCCGGCGAGCTGCGCGATGCCGTGAATAGCCCGGGCTATGCCTCGGTGCTGGCGGAAGTCATCGGCAACGTCGACTCGTTCAATGAACGGCTCAAGGAATACAACGGCCACTTGCGCCAGCAGAAGCAGGAATATGCCCTGTTGGTGGCGCAGGCCGAACGCATCGTCGAGTTGGTGGAACAGGCCTACTCCCGCCAGAAGAGCGCCATGCAGGCGCAACTGCAAGCCAGTGGCTGGCTGATTCTGCTGGCCGCGGCGCTGGCCCTGATGATCGGTCTGCTGGCGACCCTGGCGATCACCCTGCTGATCGTGCGTCCGCTCAAGCAGGTGATCGAGCAGGCCCGGCAGATCGCCGAGGGCGACCTCAGTGTGCGCATAGAAGTGCAGCGCAGCGACGAAGTGGGGCAGTTGCAGGCCGCCATGCAGGGCATGTCGAACAACCTGCGCGAGATGGTCGGCCAGTTGCAGGGTGGGGTGAGCCAGATTTCCGCTTCGGCGCAGTCGTTGTCGGCGATCACCGAGCAGACCCGCCTGGGCGTCAATGGCCAGCGGGTGGAAACCGATCAGGTGGCGACCGCCATGAGCGAGATGACCGCCACCGTGCATGAGGTGGCGCGTAACGCCGAGGCCGCCGCCGCGTCCACCGAGGACGCCGACAACCGGGTCAGTCGCGGCGCCGAGGTGGTGCGCCAGACCCTGGTACGGATCGACCAGCTGGCGGCGGCGATGGCCACCACCACCCAGAGCATCGAGCGCCTCAGTCAGGACACCCAGCGCATCGATTCGGTGCTGGATGTGATCAAGAGCGTGGCCGAACAGACCAACCTGCTGGCCCTCAACGCCGCCATCGAGGCCGCCCGTGCCGGCGACCAGGGCCGCGGCTTTGCCGTGGTGGCCGATGAGGTGCGCGCTTTGGCCAAGCGCACCCAGCAGTCCACCGCGGAAATCGAAGGCCTGATCGCCACGTTGCGTGAGGGCGCACGTCGCTCGGTGGCCGACATGCAGCAGAGCGGTGCCCTGGTCGCCCATGTGGTTGAGGATGCCAACCAGACCGAAGGTGCCCTGGCCGGGATCGCCGAGGCGGTGACCCTGATCTTCGAGATGAACCAGCAGATTGCCGCGGCGGCCGAACAGCAGACGGCGGTGGCCGAAGAGATCAGTCGCAGCGTGACCTCGATTCGCGATATCGCCGATCAGTCCTCGCTGGCCATGGACGAAACGGCGGATTCGAGCATTCGCCTGGCCCAGCTGGGCCGCGAACTGCAGGGCATGGCCGGGCATTTCCGCTTGTAGCGTTCGCCGCAAAGTGCGAACCGCGCCCGCAGTTTCGTCAGCAAAGGTTACAGGGCACTTTGCCCACCGGATGCCGGCCAGTAGCATCGACGCACTTGGATAAGGTGCCGCAGAGGCTGTGAAAAAACTCTCGCCTACTGCGGCCGCCTCCAAACGCCCGCTGCGGCGTTGCGCCACGTGAAAAGTGAGGTCATTTAGCTCACTAAACTCCCCCACTTTTCACGTGGCGCGCCTTGCCGCGAACGCCTGGAGGCGGCCTCGCGACGGCGCTCGATATGTTCACAACCTCGGAGCGAACGATGCGCACAAGACTGAATGCCTGCCTGGACGCGGTGAATCAGGTGCTGCTGGGCAAGGAGCCGCAGGTGCGCCTGGCCCTGGCCTGCCTGTTGGCCCGCGGCCATCTGCTGATCGAAGACTTGCCGGGCATGGGCAAGACCACCCTCAGCCACGCGCTGGCTAGGGTCCTGGGCCTGAGCTTTCAGCGCATCCAGTTCACCTCCGACCTGCTGCCCGGCGATATCCTCGGCACCTCGGTGTTCGAGCGGGAAAGCGGGCAGTTCCTCTTCCACCCCGGGCCGATCTTCGCCGAGCTGGTGCTGGCCGACGAGATCAATCGGGCCACGCCGAAAAGCCAGAGTGCGCTGCTCGAAGCCATGGAGGAGGGCCAGGTGACCATCGAGGGCGCGACCCGGCCGCTGCCGGATCCGTTCTTCGTCATCGCCACGCAGAACCCGGTGAGCCAGGGCGGCACCTTCGCCTTGCCCGAGTCGCAGCTCGATCGCTTCCTCATGCGCCTGTCGCTCGGTTACCCGGCCAAGGCCGCTGAAAAGGCCCTGCTCCTCGGCGATTCGCGGCGCTCGTTGCTGCCGCGCCTGGAGGCCATTCTCGACCATGCCGAGCTGGCGCTGATCCAGGCCGAAGTGCCCAGGGTGCGTGCCAGCGATGCGCTGATCGACTATGTGCTGCGCCTGGTCGATGCCACCCGCAGCCAGCCGCAGTTCGCCTGGGGCCTGTCGCCGCGGGCGAGCCTGGCCTTGCTCGCCGCCGCCCGCGCCTGGGCCTTTCTCGCCGGCCGCGATTACGTGATTCCCGAGGATGTGCAGGCGGTGTTGCCGGCGGTGGTCGGTCATCGCCTGCGCGAGCGCAGCGATCCGACCGGGCATGGCGGCGGCGCGCTGGTGCAGTGGTTGCTGCGCGAGGTGCCGGCGCTTTGAGGCAACTGCTCAAACAGCGCTGGCAACGCTGGCTGGCCCGGCGGATTCCCCCCGCCGCCAGCGTGCGCCTGACCCAGCGGCGGATCTTCATCGTGCCAACCCGGGTCGGGGTGGCATTTGCCCTGGCGCTGCTGCTGATGCTGCTGACCGCGATCAATTACCAGAACAGCCTGGCCTATGCCCTGACGTTTCTGCTGGCGTCGCTGTTTATCGTCGCCATCCTGCACACCTACCGTAACCTGGCGGGTCTGGTGCTCAAGGCCGCTGGGGCAAGGTCGGTGTTCGTCGGCGAACAGGGGCAGTTTCGCCTGCGTCTGGAAAGCAGCGCGCGGGCGCACCAGGCGATCGCCCTAGGCTGGCCGAACACGGCGTACCAGACTCTGGATGTGCCGGCGCAGGGCGTCAGCGAGTGCGAGCTGAGCCTGCAGGCATTGCGCCGCGGCTGGCTGCGGCCGGGGCGCTTGCGGGTCGAGAGTCGTTTCCCGCTGGGAATCCTGGTGGCCTGGAGCTGGGTCGACCTCGATCAGACGCTGCTGGTCTATCCGCAGCCGCTTGCGGGCGAGTTGCCGCTGGCCGCAGGCGCTGACGACGAGCTGGACGAGCCGGGCACGCGCGCCTACGGTCCGGGCAGCGAGGATTTCCAGGGGCTGAAGCGTTACCAGCCCGGCGACTCCAAACGACGTCTGCACTGGAAGGCCTATTCCCGCGGCCAGGGCCTGTTGGTCAAGGACTTCGCCGCGCTCAGCGGACGCGAGCCGTGGCTGGATTTCGCGGCGCTGGCGGGCGATGTCGAGCTGCGCCTGTCGCTGCTCTGTTATTGGGTGCTGCAACTGTCCGAGCGCCAGCAGCCCTTTGCCTTGCGCTTGCCGGGCCAGGTGCTGGCGCCCGCCAGCGGCGAGCAGCATCGCGATGCCTGCCTGCGCGCCCTGGCACTGTTCGGAACGCCGGCGTGAGCAGGCGGGCGGAGATTCCGCGGATCAGCCTGACCTGGTTGCTGGTCGCCCAGGCGCTGGTGATCGTGCCGCACCTGAGCCATCTGCCGCTGTGGATTGTCGGCTTGTGGCTGGGTTGCGCGGCCTGGCGCATCCAGATCCTGCGCATGCGCGCCGGTTATCCGAATGCCTGGGTCAAGGCCGGCTTGCTGCTCGGCACGGCCGCCGGCGTGTTGCTTTCCCGCGGCAGCCTGATCGGCCTGGATGCCGGGGTCGTGTTGCTGGTCGCCGCCTTCATCCTCAAGCTGCTGGAAATGCGCACGCGCCGCGATGCCCTGGTGGTGATCTTTCTCGGTTTCTTCGTGGTGGTCAGCGCCTATCTGTTCGACGACAGCCTGCTCGCCGCGCTGTTCAGCCTGTTGCCGGTCACCGCCCTGCTGGCGGCCCTGATCGGCCTGCAGCAGGGCGGCGTCGCCGCGCAGCCCTGGGCCACCGCACGGCTGGCTGCCGGCTTGCTGCTGCAGGCCGTGCCCCTGATGCTGTTGCTGTTCGTTTTCTTCCCGCGCCTGGGGCCGCTGTGGTCACTGCCGCTGCCGAGTGAGCGCGCGGTCAGCGGCTTGGCCGAGAGCATGGCGCCGGCGGATATCGCCGAGTTGAGCCGCTCGGGCGGGTTGGCCTTTCGCGCCAGTTTCACCGGCGCGGTGCCGCCTCGCGAGCAACTCTACTGGCGGGCGTTGACCTTCGAGCACTTCGACGGCCGGCGCTGGTCGCAGTCCGCCTTCGCCCAGTTGCCGCTGGCACCGGCCTGGGAGAAACGGGGTGAGCCGCTGCGCTACAGCATCGTCATGCAACCCAGTTCGCAGTCCTGGCTGTTCGCCCTGGACGTCGCCGAAACCAGCCTCGAAAACACCCGGCAGATGAGCGATTACCGCCTGCAGCGCGGGCGGCCGGTCGAACGCACCTTGCTCTACCAGGTGACCTCCTGGCCGGCGGCAGTGCGTGAGCCGGCGGCTTCCAGCGACAGCCTGCGCCGCGCCCTGCAACTGCCGGAGGACGGCGATCCACGCAGCCGCGCCTGGGGCGCCGAACTCAAGCGGCAATATCCGCAGCCCGAGCAGTTGGTGCAGGCCCTGCTCGGCCATTTCAACCGCGAGCCCTTCGGCTATACCTTGCGCCCGCCACGGTTGGGGGTGAACAGCATCGATGAGTTCCTCTTCGACAGCCGCAACGGTTTCTGCGCCCATTACGCCGGCGCCATGACCTTCGTCCTGCGCGCGGCCGGTATCCCGGCGCGGGTGGTGGCCGGCTACCAGGGTGGCGAGTACAACCCCGGCGGCGACTACGTCCAGGTGCGTCAGTTCGATGCCCACGCCTGGGTCGAATACTGGCAGGCAGGCCAGGGCTGGGTGAGTGTCGATCCGACCTTCCAGGTGGCCCCGGAACGTATCGAGCTGGGCCTGGAGGAGGCGCTGGTCGACGAGCAGAGCTTTCTCGAAGGCTCGCCCTTCTCGCCGTTGCGTTACCGCCAGCTGACTTGGCTGAACCAGCTGCGCCTGGGCTGGGACAACCTCAACCATGGCTGGCAGCGCCTGGTGCTCGGCTATCAGGGCGCGCAGCAGCTGGAGTTGCTGCAACGCTGGTTCGGGCGTATCGATGCCCGAGTCCTGGCATTCGGCCTGGTGGGCGGTGGTGGCCTGCTGCTGGGGCTGCTGGCGCTCTGGCTATTCAAGCCCTGGCAGCGCGCGCGTGACCCCCTGCCGCGCCTGTTCCAGCGTTTCGAGCGCTTGCTGGCGCGGTATGCCGGGCCGCGCCAGCCGGGCGAAGGTGCGCGCGCCTATGCCGAGCGCGCGGCGCTGGCCCTGCCAGCCCAGGCGCAGGCCATTGTTACCTTCGCGGCAGCCTTCGAGGCGCAGCGCTATGCCGGAGACGAGCCCGCTCCGGCATTGCTGCGCGCACATCTGAGGGAATTGCGCCGGGCATTGCCCTGGCGTTGACGATCTGCGAGCTGTCGTTGCGCTGCGAACGGATAGCCGACCGAAGCCTACGCTGCGAACGGAAAACCGCTCGGGCCATCCTGCGCTGCTAAGCTGGCAGTTCTAGCAGGCGGGAAGGAAGATCCCATGGGGCGTTTTATCGAGGGTGAGTTGCAGCAGGTTCTGCGCCTGCAGATCACCCTGTATGCCTGTCGCGAGCGTTTGCTGGCGGCGACCGATCCAGAAGCCCTGCACGATCTGCGCATTGCCCTGCGCAAGCTGCGCAGCCTGCTGCGGCCGTTGCGTGGCGTGCCCGCGTGTGACGCGCTGCAGCAACAGGCGGCCGAGCTTGGGCGTATCAGCGGACCGCTGCGTGATCTCGAAGTGCTGCTCGCCCATTTGCAGGGGCTGGGCATGCGCGATGCGGTCGATCTGCGTCAGTCGCGTTTGCTGGAAGGGTATGCGGCACTGTTGGCTGACGACGCGCTGCCGGCGCTGTTTGCGGCGCTGGACCAGTGGCCGCAATTGTGGCGCCACGCTGCGACCGACGCTGAGCTGCGCGGCTTGCGCAAGCAGGTCAAGCGTCGCCTGGCCAAGCAGCAACGACGCCTGGGCGAAGCCCTGGCCGACCCGGCGCATGATCGCCATCGCCTGCGCTTGTTGATCAAGCGCGTGCGCTACGGCGCCGAGGCCTACCCGCAGCTGAGCGGATTATCGGCCCAGCCCCTGGCGCGCCTGAAGGCGGCGCAGTCGGCGCTGGGCGATTGGCATGATCTGTTGCAGTGGCTGCAGCGGGCCGAGCAGGAAGCGGATCTTGCCGCTTGCGTCGACACCTGGCGCACGGCATTGCAGACAGCCGAGGAGAGGGCCGACCAGGCCTTGCTGGCGCTGCAGGAGGACTTTGTCTCGACCCAGCAGGCGGTCGGACTTGGCCGTCCGTAGCGAGGGAAGGGCGGCGCTCTGCACTCGACACGCCGTTTGCCCGCGTCAATTGGCCGAAACGCCGTTTCGCCCCGCCGTGGATTTCCCCTAAGATCACCTGCTATTGATGTCTTGAGGTGGTTATGGATTTTTCCGAGTTGCTCCAGGCCGTTCGCGCCAATCCGCAGGCCGTGGTGATCCCGTCTGCCTGGGCGCAGGGACGGGCCAGTTTCGGTGGTCTGATGGCGGCGCTGGTGTATGAAGCCATGCGCGCCCACGTTCCTGCGGGGCGGCCGCCGCGTTCGCTGGCGATCACCTTCGTCGGCCCGGCCGCGCCTGATGTGCCGGTGAGTTTCCAGGTCGAGGTGCTGCGTGAAGGCAAGGCGGTCAGCCAGGTGCTGGGCCGCGCGGTGCAGGACGGCCAGGTGGTGACCCTGGTGCAGGGCAGTTTCGGCGCGGCGCGCGAGTCGGCGATCACGGTTGTGGCTGAGCCAGCACCGCAGATCAAGCCAGTCGAGGACTGCGAGGAACTTGCCTATGTACGCAATGTGACCCCGGAGTTCACTCGCTTCCTGGCCATGCGCTGGGGCATCGGCGGCATGCCCTTCAGCAACAACCCCTCGCGGGAAATGGGCGGCTGGGTGCGCTTGCGCGAGGGGGGCGAGGTGCAGCAGGTTAGCGAGGCGCACCTGCTGGCCCTGGTCGATGCCTGGCCGCCGGCGGTACTGCCGCACCTGCGAGCCCCGGCTCCGGGCAGCTCGTTGACCTGGACCATCGAGTTTGTCCAGCCGGTTACCGAGCTGAATACCCTCGACTGGTGCCTCTACCGCGCGCAGATCGAGCATGCCCGTGACGGCTACGGGCATATCGCCGCCGCCTTGTGGAGTCCGCGCGGGGAGTTGCTGGCGATCAGCCGGCAGACGGTCACGGTGTTCGGTTAACCAGCAACAAGCACCCTAGCCTGCCCGAGCGCCAGCGCAATCTAGAGCCGATTCCCGGATTGCAGCGCGTGGCGCGGTTTATCCGGCTACGCAGTCTTGTCGCGTTTCCACCCTGTTCCTGCTGTTACAGCTTGAGCTGGCGGATGGCCCTGTTCAGCTCGCCGGCCAAGGCCGCCAGCTCGGAGCTGGTGGTGGCGGAGCCTGTGGTTTGCTGCACCGTCTGTTCGGTGACGTCGCGAATGCTCACGATGGAGCGGTTCATTTCTTCGGCCACCTGGCTCTGCTGCTCGGCGGCCACTGCAATCTGGGTGTTGCTCTCGCGCATCTGTGCCACCGAGCCGGTGATGGCGACCAGTGCCTGGCCTGCTTCGTGGGCCTGTTGCACGCAGTCATCGGCCTTGAGTGAGCTTTCCTGCATGAACTCGACGGCATCACGGGTGCCGCTTTGCAGGGAGGAAATCATCAGGGTGATTTCATCGGTTGAGACCTGCACGCGTTTGGCCAGATTGCGCACCTCGTCGGCCACTACCGCAAAGCCGCGGCCCATTTCGCCGGCGCGGGCGGCTTCGATGGCGGCGTTGAGGGCGAGCAGGTTGGTCTGTTCGGCAATGCCGTGAATCTCACTGACGACGGTGCTGATTTTCTGACTGTCGACGGCCAGTTGCTGGATCATTTGCGCGGTCTGTTGCACGCCGCTGGACAATCCTGCGATCGACTGGCCGACACGGTCGACCACTTTCTGACCGGAACCGGCCAGTTGCTCGGCGTTTTTTGACTGGTCGCGGGTATCTGCCGTGTGCTGGGCGATATGGTGGACCGTGGTGGACATCTCGTTGATCGCGGTGGCGGCCTGTTCGGTCTCGCTTTGCTGGTCGAGCATGCCCTGGCGCACGTCTCGCATGCTCAGGGCCATGCGCTCGGCGCCTTCGTCCAGACGGGCGGCGGTCTGCGCAACGATGCCGACCACGCGTTGGTAGCCGGCTTGCATGGCATTGAAGGCCGTGGCCATCTGGCCAACTTCATCACGGCAGTCGAGCGGCACGCGTGCCGCCAGGTCGCCGCTTTTTTCTACCTGCAGCATCACATCCTTGAGGGTGTTGAGGTGGCTCAGCAGGAAGTGGATCAGCAGTTGCGAGGCCGCCAGCAGGACCAGCATCAACAGGGCGACAACCAGCGCATAGCTCAGTGCGCGCTCGGCGATCACCTGCATCAGGCTGGGCGCGTGGGCCAGTACGGCGAGGCGCTGGCCCTGGCCGAGGTCGATGACCTCGGCGCCGATCAAGCCATCCTGGGTCGACAGCGGGTCATGCTCCAGGGCTACCCAGCCGCGCGCGCGGCTCAGGCTGGCGCCCTGGTTGTTGGCCAGCGGCGGTGTCTGGCCATCGGCAAACGCCAGCAGCTGCGCGCCGCCAGGCAGCGGCTGACCTGCCGGCCAGGCACTGAGGAGTTTGGCCTGCGCTTGCGCAGCGCTTTTGGCCGCGTCGACGCGGACCTGCTGTTCCAGTTGCAGGGCGTACAGCACCAGCAGCAAGGTGGTGACGAAGGCCACGGCGTTGACGGCCCAGAACTTGTATTTGAGTGAAAGGTCGCGAACCCAAGAGCCCATAGGATGTCTTCTTCCGATAACGGTGAACGCAATTGGCAAAGTGCCACTACTGTCTCGCGAAACTGCAATGTGCCTGTTGATCTTCATCAACAGGACGCTTCGTCCATGTTAACGACCGCTCTGGTGCGGACTTTAGAAAAAGCACTGTTGCGGCTAGCTAAATGTTGCGCGGACTCCAGCCGTTGCTCGCAGGAGGTTGCTTGACGTTGACGGCGCAGCGCTGCACCTGGCAAGCCCGAGAGTCCTTCAGTCGTAGTCGCTCTCGACGGCTGTCTCGGCAACCACAGGCAGGCTGAAGAACTGCCGGGCGCAGGCGCTGCTGTGCGCCGCCAGGGTCTCCAGGCTTTCGTTGCGGTGCAGCGCCACCTCTCGGAGCACTTCGACCAGGAAGGCCGGTTCGTTGCGGCCGTTTTTCGGTTTCGGGCGCAGGCTGCGCGGCAGCAGAAACGGTGAATCGGTTTCCAGCATCAGCCGGCCGACCGGAATTTCCCGCACCAGCGGGTGCAGGTGGGTGCCGCGGCGCTCGTCGCAAATCCAGCCAGTGATGCCGATGTGCAGGTCGAGGTCGAGGTAGTTGAACAGGGCACGCTTTTCTCCGGTGAAGCAGTGCACCACCGCCGCCGGCAAGCGGTCACGGTAGTCGCGAAGGATCTCCAGCAGGCGCTGGTCGGCGTCACGTTCATGGAGGAAAACCGGCATTCGCAGGTCGACGGCCAGGGCCAGGTGTTCTTCGAGTACTTTTTCCTGTTGTGGGCGCGGCGAAAAATCACGATTGAAGTCGAGCCCGCACTCACCCACGGCGCGCACCTGCGGCTCACGCAGCAAGGCCTGCAGCTGGCTGGCGCTGTCGCTGTTCCAGCTGCTGGCGTCGTGCGGATGGATGCCGGCGGTGCTGAACAGGCGCTGGCCGTTTTCATCCAGCTGACGGCACAGTTCCAGGGCCTGTTCGCTTTGTTCGAGGCTGCTACCGGTCAGCAGCATCTGGCAGACACCGGCGGCGTAGGCACGGGCGAGCAGGGCTTCACGCTGTTCGGCGAGGCTTGGATGAGTCAGGTTGACGCCTATGTCGATGAGTTGCATGGTGCGACCTATGGGCTGGGGTTGGCAGCATAACAGAGCTTTTTTGTTTTAAATAAATCCATAAATTACAGCCTCTTATAGTGGCTTTGTAATGTTGAATAGATCATCTGGCTGGTATCCGGAAGCGAGCTGTGCGAATCTCCGCGCCCCACGCATTCCTGGAACTTGGCGAGCGCTGCGGTACTCTCACTCGGCCAATGACGCCTGGTGGCCGCCCTTGCCGTGGAGACTCGATGTCGCGCCCGCTGCTTATATTCTGCCTTTTGCTGTTGCTGCCGTTGTCGGCCGCTGCACGTGTGGCTGGGCCGCCGGAAGTGCGGCAGCCGAGCCAGGCGCGTGATCTGGCGAGTATTCGTAGCAGCGGTGAACTGCGTGTGCTGGTCAACCAGAGCCGTAATAGCTCCGGTGAAATCAAAGGCCAGAGCATCGGGGTGGAATACCACCGCCTGCGTGCATTCGAGCAGTATCTCAATCGTAATGCCCGCGATGGCCGCGCGCTCAAGCTGAAGATCATTCCCAAGGCCAAGGACCAACTGCTCGCGGCCTTGCAACGCGGCGAAGGCGATCTTGTCGCGCCGGGAGAGTTGCTCAACGTGCGCGGTGGCAGCAGTGTCAGCGCCAGTGCGGCGATCCGCAGCAATGTCCCCTTGATCATAGTGGCGCGGCAGGGCGATCGACGCTATCAGAGTCTCGAGCAGATGTCCGGGCGTAGCCTGGCCTTGGCGGCGGGTAGCGCAGCGGGCCTTGCCGTGCAGGCGCTCAACCGGAAGCTGCTGCAGGCCAAGCGGCCGCCGATCATCATCGAGTGGGTCGACCCCAGCCTGGCCGTCGAGGATGTACTGGAAATGGTGCAGGCCGGGATCTTCAGTGTCACCGCGGTGGAGCAGCCGATTGCCGAGCGCTGGGCCAAGGTCATGCCCAAGTTGCGCCTGGAGTCGCACCTGGTGCTGGCCAAGGACGGTGACATGCGCTGGTACCTGCGTCGTGAAGCGTCGATGCTCGGCGCCAGTGTCGACCGTTTCCTGGCGGCCTATCGCGCTCCGGCCGATCTGGATGGCGCATTTCAGCGGATCTATCGGCGCCTCTACAAGGTGCATTACCCGCTTGGGCGAACCGAGCGTCAACGTCTGGAGAAGGTGCGCCCGGTACTGCAACGGCATGCCGCGCAGCAGGGCTTCGATTGGCTGACCCTGGCCGCGCTGGCATTCAAGGAATCCACCCTCAATCCGGCTGCGCGAGGTGTTGGTGGTGCCACCGGGTTGATGCAGATAACCCCGGCTGCCGCGCGCAGTGTCGGTGTCGGCAATATCGGCGTGCTGGATAACAATGTGCAGGCCAGTGCCAAGTACCTGGCGATGATTCGACGCAACTTCTTCAACAGCCCGCAGCTCAATGAGCGCGAGCGCATGGCCTTCGTCCTGGCAGGCTACAACATGGGGCCGCAGCGGGTGCAGAGCATGCGCGCCGAGGCTCGCCGGCGTGGCCTGAATCCCAATCAGTGGTTTTTCCAGGTCGAGCGGATCGCCATGGAGCAGGTCGGGATGGGCGTGGTCAGTTATGTAAATAGTGTGAACAAGTACTACCTTGCTTATGACCGCGAGCGTTATTTGCTGGAGTCGCAGGAAGCAATGGTTAGTGCGCGGGAGTGATCTGTTTATACGATATTAATTAGCGAATTAATCGGCTTTTAATATCTGATAATTGGTTTAGTCTTGGCTCCATCAACCCCTCCACACAAGGATTGCTGCCCATGAACACTCTGATCAAATCTGTCGTCGCTACTCAAGCAGGTTACGGCCTGGCCATAGTGCGCATCATCGCTGGCCTGACCTTCGCTGCGCATGGTTCGCAGAAGTTGTTCGGCTGGTTCGGTGGCCCTGGCCTGGTAGGTGCCGGCCAGTGGATGGAGAGCATCGGCCTGGCGCCGGGCTATCTGATGGCATCGCTGGCTGGCAGTGCCGAGTTCTTCGGCGGCCTGGCGCTGGTCATCGGCCTGCTGGCGCGCCCGGCGGCGGCAGTGTTGGCGGTGACCATGCTGGTGGCAATTGTCACGGTGCATTTGGGCAACGGCTTCTTCATGAGCAATAACGGCTATGAATTCGCCTTGGCCTTGATGGCGATAAGCCTGGCGGTGCTGGTCGAGGGCGCGGGCAAGTTGTCGCTGGACAAGCAGATTGCCAGTTAAGCACCACCGCTAAGCAGCGCGGGCGCCGTCCGTGTTGCGGTTCAAATCCAGAACAATGCCGCTTTCCTGCCAAGGGAAAGCGGCATTTCTCTTAAGTGAACAACAGGGCACCAGTGGGTCTCCTGTGCTGTATTTGGGTGGGCGCAGGGCAGTGCAAGTCTCGCGGGTGGCGGCTTATCAGGTGGTGCCACTTGCGCCTAGGTCGTTGCGCAACAGTGGCCAGGTGTGCAACTGCCGATAATGGGTGCCCCGGGTGCTCTGCTCGGAGGCGAACAGGGAAAACCGGGTCACCGGCCAGTCGAAGCATGGATCAGCGTCGATTGCTTGCATGGGGCAGTGTCGCAGCAGACTGAGGTGGGCGCGAAAAGGTCGGTTGTCCAGCTGGATTGCGGCGCTGCTCAGGTTGCTGCACAGCCGCTCAACCAGCTCCAGCAATGCCTCCGGCGTGTGGCTCGGGGCCAGGTACAACAGGCCATTGCGATGTCGTCCGAGGCGATCCAGATGCAGCTCGAAGGCCTTGGCGCGCAATCCGCCCGCCAAGCCTTGCAACTCCGCAACGCGGGCACGCGGCTGCTGGCCGAGAAAGGCCAGGGTCAGGTGCAGATTGGCCGCGGCGACCGGGCGGCCGTGCAAGTGCAGGCTGCTGCGCCAGGTGCTGATGGCCTCGGCCAGTTCAAGCGGGCAACCCAGGGCAAAGAACAGGCGCAGAGCATCGTTTTTCATGCTGTTCGGTTCCCATGCGGGGCGCTGTCTTGACAGTATTGCGCAGGCTTCTCTAGGATGCTGGCCCATGCGCCGATTTAAACAGCTACTTGCGGGGCGCCGAGTCACTTGCAGATTGCAAGGCTCTGAGAAGTACTCTGCGGAGGCTTCGAAATACCGCTAAAGCGCTGGTTCGGTGTCGCCTCTCACCTGCCCGGCGGGATTCATGAGGCGGAGACATGAGCATGAGTTGTCCCCAACCGCTGATTCGTTTGGCCCCGATCACGTCCGGGCTGAGCCAGCGCAACCCGAAAATTCTCCTCGGCGGCAGTCACCAGCCGACCCTGCTGCGCTATCTCGACGGCTGGCCCAAGCGTTGGGGCGGGTCGCGTGCCTTTCTGATCCACTTCGTCGATGGCCATCAGGCGCTGGCGCGTTTCGCCAGCGATAGCTTCGATATGGCCGTGCTGCAAGCACCCAGTGCCGAGCATCTGCATGCCACCGTGCGTGAGCTGACGCGGGTCGCCCGGCAGGGCTTGATCACCCGGCGCTGAATCTCCTCCCGAGCGGCGCCTGCAATTACGGATAATCGATGGCGATCACATACCAGGTCTTCTCGCCAGTCGGGGTTGGCACCCGGACCTCGGCATCCAGGGCTTTGCCGATCAGGGCGCGGGCCAGGGGCGAGTCGATGCTGATCAGGTTGAGTTTCAGTTCCAGCTCATCCGGGCCGACGATCCGATAGCGTGACCCGTTGCCGTCCTCGTCTTCGAGGGTGACCCAGGCGCCGAAATAGACCTTGTCGGCATCGCTCGGGCGACTGCTGACCACTTTCAGACTTTCCAGGCGTTTAGTGAGAAAGCGCACGCGACTGTCGATCTCGCGCAGCATTTTCTTGCCATAGGTGTATTCGGCGTTCTCCGAACGATCACCTTGCGCCGCCGCTTCACTGACCGATTGGGTGACCTGGGGCCGGCGTACGTGCCAGAGCTCGTGCAATTCGGCGCGCAGGCGTGCCTCGCCTTCGGGGGTGATCAGTGGCGTACCGGCGGAGCGGGGTGGGCGATAGCGACTCATAGGGCTGCTGGGTGGCGAATGAAACGCGAGTCTATCAGCCCTCGCGCAGCACCGTCAGCGGGCTGACATTCAATGCACGGCGGGTACCGAGCACGCCTGCGCCACCTACCAGCAGTGCGCCGATCGCGGGCAGGAGCAATAGCCAGGGGTGGGCGTGCCAGGCCAGATCGAAGGCGAAGCGATAGAGCAGGAAGCTGATCAGTTCGCAGCCGATGGCCGCCAGCAGGCCGCTGATTGCCCCAAGCAGGGCGAACTCGGTCTGTCGTGCCTTGACCAGCAATTTGCGCTCGGCACCCAGCGCGCGGAGCAAGGCGCCCTGGCGAATGCGCTCGTCCAGGGTGGCCTGCAATCCGGCGAACAGCACGGCCAGGCCGGCGGCGAGAACGAACAGCAAGACAAATTCGATGGCCAGGGTGACCTGGGCCAGGATGCTGCGCAGTTGCGCGAGCAGGGCCTCGACTTGCAGCAGGGTGACCGCGGGGAAGGCGCGTGACAGTTCGACCAACTGTCGTTCCTGCTGGGCGGGCAGGTAGAAGCTGGTCAGGTAGGTGACCGGCAGATCCTGCAGGGTGCCGGGCTCGAAGATCATGTAGAAGTTGGGCTGGAAGCTGTTCCAGTCGACCTCGCGCAGGTTGTTGACCCGGGCGTCACGGTCGAGGCCTCCGACATTGAAACGCAAGCGGTCGCCCAGCTTGAGCTGCAGGCTCTCGGCCAGCTCCGACTCCACCGAGACACCCGGCAAGTCGTCGGCGGTGGACGCGCCCCACCAAGTGCCGGCGAGCAGCTGATTGCCCTCGGGCAGGTCGGCCGCCCAGGTCAGGCTGAGGTCACGGCGCACGGCGCGCTCGCCCTGGGACTCCTTGCTGACGATTTGCCGTACTGGCTCGCCATTGATCATGGTCAGGCGTCCGGGCACCACCGGGTAGAGCGGTGCCGGATGGGGCGAGAGTTCGGCCAGGCGCGCGGCGAATGCATCCTTGTCGGCCGGTAATACATTCAGGGCGAAATGATTGGGCGCCTGCTCGGGCAATTGATCCTGCCAGGTATCGAGCAATTCGCCGCGCAGCAGGGCGATCAAAGCCATGGCCAGCAGGATCAGGCCGAATGCCAGGGCTTGTCCGGCGGCGGCCAAGGGGTGACGGAGCAACTGGCCGAGCCCTAGACGCCAGTGCAGTGAAGAACGGGCCAGCAGACGGCGCAGGCTTTGCAGACCGAGCAGGAGCAGGCCGCCGAGCAGCAGGGCGGCGACCAGGCCACCGCCGAGCAGGGCGAAGGTCAGTTGCAGGTCCAGACTCAGGCGCCACATGATCAGACCAAGGGCGAACAGGGCGGCGCCATACACCAGCCAGGAGCTGGCGGGCACGGGTAGCAGGTCGCGGCGCAGCACGCGTAGCGGCGGCACTCGGCCGAGGGCCGCCAAGGGGGGCAGGGCGAAGCCAGCGAGGGCGACCAGGCCGGTGGCGATGCCGGCGAGGGCGGGCCATAAACCGCCCGCCGGGATCTGCGCCGGGAGCAGGTCTTGCAGCAGGTAGAACAGGCCATGCTGGGCCAGCCAGCCGAGCAGGGCGCCGATCAGGCTGGCGCCAAGCCCGAGCAGGGCCAGTTGCAGGCTGAACAGGCCCAGCGCCTGGTTGCGCGACAGCCCCAAGCAACGCAGCAAGGCACTGGCATCGAAGCGCCTGGCGGCGAAGCGCGCGGCCGAAAGGGCCACCGCCACCCCGGCGAGCAGCACGGCCGCCAGGCTGGCGAGATTCAAGTAGCGTTCGGCGCGGCCCAGGGCGCTGCCGATTTGCCGATTGCCGTCGCGGGCATCTTCGAGGCGCTGGTTGGCCGCCAGATTGGTGCTGACTGCCTGGCGGTAAGCGCTCAGGGCCTCCGGCGTGCCACGCCACAACTCGCGGTAACGCACCCGGCTACCGGGCTGTACCACGCCGGTGGCTGCCAGGTCATCCAGGTGCATCAGCACGCGCGGGGTCAGGCTGTAGAAGTCGCCGGCACGATCCGGTTCGTAGGTCAGGACCCGGCTCAGGATCAGGTTTTTCGAGCCGACCTCGATGGTGTCGCCGACGCTCAGTTCGAGTGCGGCGAACAAGCGTGCCTCGGCCCAGGCCTCACCGGGTTGCGGACCGGGGCCGGCTTGCTCGGCTGCGTAGGGTGCAGCGGCGCTTTTCAGCTGGCCGCGCAGGGGGTAAGCACTGTCGGCCGCTTTGACGCTGGCCAGTTGGATGCCAGCATCGCTGGCGATCACGCTGGAGAACTCGACCACTTGGGAATGGTCCAGGCCCAGCTGTTTGCCACGGTTGATCTGTTCCGGCGCGGCGGGCGAACTACCGCTGAGCAGCAGGTCGGCACCGAGGAACTCGGTCGCCCGCATCAGCATGCTGTCGTTCAACCGCGCGCTGAAGTAGCCGATCGCTGTACTGGCGGCGACTGCCACCAGCAGGGCGAAAAACAGCACGCGCAATTCGCCGGCACGGGCGTCGCGCAGCAGTTGGCGGGTCGCCAGTGAGAGCAGTCGAGCAAACGGCATATGAGTCATCAGGGTTCCGCGTGGTCGACCAAGTGGCCGCCTTCGAGGCGGATCAGGCGCTGGCAACGATGGGCCAGGCGCTCGTCGTGGGTGACCAGCACCAGAGTCGCGCCGCGCTCCCGGTTGAGCTCGAAGAGCAGGTCGCTGATGCGTTCGCCCGTGTGGCTGTCGAGGTTGCCGGTGGGTTCGTCGGCGAACAGCACGTCGGGCTCGGCCACAAAGGCGCGGGCAATGGCCACGCGCTGCTGCTCGCCGCCGGAGAGCTGACGCGGGTAGTGGGTCAGGCGCTGGCCCAGGCCGACCCGCTCGAGCAGGGCGCGGGCACGCTGGCGGGCGTCGGCATGGCCTTCCAGCTCCAGCGGCAACATGACGTTTTCCAGGGCATTGAGGCTGTCGAGCAACTGAAAGGACTGGAAGACGAAACCGACATGCTCGGCGCGCACCCGCGCACGCTGATCTTCGTCCAGCGCGCCCAGGTTGTGCCCGGCCAAGGCGACAGTGCCGCCACTCGGCAGATCGAGACCGGCGAGCAGGCCGAGCAGGGTCGACTTGCCCGAGCCCGAGCTGCCGACAATGGCCAGGCTATCGCCTTTGTTCAGCCCTAGGGACAGGTCATGGAGTATGGTCAACTCGCCTTCCGCGCTGGCAACCACTTTGCTAAGGTTGCGGGCGGTAAGAATGCTTGAGCTCATGGGGAATCCAATGCGTGCAGGGTTAATGAGTGCGATTTTTACCCTGTTGTGCTGGGGACAGGTCGCGCTGGCGGACACCGTGCTGGTCGTTGGCGATAGTATCAGCGCGGCTTTCGGCCTGGATACCCGTCAGGGTTGGGTCGCTTTGCTGGAAAAACGCTTGGCCGAGCAGGGTTTTGAACACAAGGTGGTGAATGCCTCGATCAGCGGTGACACCAGCGCAGGCGGCGCCGCGCGGCTCCCTGGGCTGCTTGTCGAGCATCAGCCAAACCTGGTGATTTTGGAGCTGGGCGGCAACGATGGTTTGCGCGGCCAGACTCCGGCTCAATTGCAACAGAATCTTGCGTCGATGATTGAGCAGTCGCAGGACGCGGGGGCCAAGGTACTGCTTTTAGGGATGCGCCTGCCGCCCAATTACGGTATCCGTTACACGACAGCCTTTGCGCAGGTGTTTGCCACCTTGGCGGAGGAGAAACAGGTGGCCTTTGTCCCCTTCTTTCTTGATGGGGTGGGAGGTGTGCCCGAAATGATGCAGCGCGATGGTATTCATCCAGCCGTAGCGGCTCAGCCAGTACTCTTGGAAAACCTCTGGCCGACCCTGCTGCCGCTGCTTTGACAGGCTTTTCCGCGAGCGGTCTTTCAGCTAATGTGGCGCTCCCGCCTAGGAGCCATCGATGCCGCGTACTGCCTGGTCCTTGTTCGCTTATCAACTGATCGAGCCGGACGAGCAGCTTGACCTGTTCGCCTGCCGAGAGGTGCGCGTGCATCTGGTCGCGCGTCAGTTCGAGCTGGGCGGCTATGCCGATCGTACCTTGTGTGGCGGATTGTTGCCGGCGCAGCCGCTCTGGCGCGAGCTCGACAAGCCCATGCTGCGCGACACGCGCCTGTGTTCGGTGTGCCGGACGACCCTCGACGCGCAACGCCGCGGTCAGCGGCCGCTCTGGCCTGAACAGGTATGAAAAAACTCCCGTTGTTATAGAGAGCGCTCTGAGGGGCGCGCGCCGCAGCGTGGGATATTTTCCCAACCTATGGGCGTCGTTGTACAATTGCCGAGTTAAATTGTCAGCCATTTCGTCAAGGATTTCCGGATGTTGTCGCGCGTTCCTGCCGTCGCCCGTTGCTTGTCAGTCTGCGCGTTGTTCGGCGCCAATACAGCTGTTGCCATGGAACTGCCTTTGCCGCCGCCCGGTGAAGATATTGTCGGCCAGGTGCAGGTGGTCAAAGCCAAATACGAAGACACCTTTGCCGATCTTGGCGTGGCCAACGATCTGGGTTATCTGGAAATGATTGCGGCCAACCCGGGAGTCGATGCCTGGCTGCCTGGTGAAGGCACGGAAATAATCCTGCCCACGCGCTTTATTCTGCCTTCGGGGCCGCGTGAGGGGATTGTGATCAACCTCGCCGAGTACCGCATGTATTACTTCCCGAAAGGGCTGAACGTGGTGCACACCTATCCGCTGGGGATCGGTCGTGAGGGTTGGAGTTCGCCGGTGGCCGATGCGCGGATCACTGCGAAGACGCCGAATCCGGGCTGGACCCCTCCGAAGTCGATTCTTGAGGAGCATGCTGCCAATGACGATCCGCTGCCGGCTTACGTGCCGCCAGGGCCGAATAACCCACTGGGGCCTTTCAAGATGAGCTTGTCGGTACCCGGCTACCTGATCCATGGCACGAACAAGAAGTTTGGTATCGGTATGCGCGTCAGTCACGGCTGTTTCCGCATGCTTAACCATAACGTATTGCAACTGGCCGATATGGTGCCGGTTGGCACTCCGGTGCGCATCATCAACGAGCCATACAAGTTTGGCTTGAGCAACGGCAAGGTGTATCTGGAGGCGCATGCACCGCTTGATGACACGGGTGAGTCCTCGATTGTCGACCGACATGCTGCCGTGATCAACGCATTGCTCAAACGTGAAGAACTGGGCAGCTTGCGGCTGGACTGGGATATGGTGCGCGAAGTGGTAGCGGCCGAAGACGGGTTGCCGGTACCCATTGCTCAGCCAGATGCGGCGGTTGCCAGTAGAGCCATCACTGAGATCTGATTGCATTACGTCGACTAGGATCCGCTGAGTAGTAACGCCAGCGGGGGGCTTGGACTTATCGCAATTGTCTGGGGAAGGCAGAACTTGATTTTCAGGAACAAATAGCCGGAGTTCTGAACCCATAGACCACGCGTTACCCGTAGATCATGCGTTTGATTACTTAGATGCGATTGTCCAGCCCTTTCAATAGGCGCGTATGCATGTGCAAGCGAGCGCTGGCGAGAGTGCTTGGGTGCGACGCCCGAGGTTTCGAGCAAAATGCTGCAAGGCTGCTGGATCACTGGCTTTTAATGGACTATTGAATAGATGCGACTGGAGGAAGGCATCGTTGCGCAATAGTCTGGTTGGTGAGCTGTTGCGTTTGACACGATGGTCGATCTTGTCGGATAGCGTGGTGCATGAGAGCAGTCCGCCGCTCATGCTTGAATACGCAGAGATCTAGATTCTGTCAGCCGCTGGGTGGTGAGTTCCATTGCTAGTATCGAGTGGCAGTTCGGGTCTTATCCAGTAACTGCAGTGCTGGTTTAGAGTGAATAGGGCGGCGGACGGTTGGCCAGGCTGTTTAACCGGAATTTGGAAGGCTTTTGCGCGTATAACGCTAAAGGCTGAATAAAGCCTTGACGCGGATTCTGCTGGGCCTATAATGCGCACCTCTTCCGGCGCAGGCCTCTCGGAAAACCTCTTGTAAAACAAGAAGTTAGCTTAAAAAGAGGGGTTGCAAAGCAGC
>NZ_JAAOJA010000003.1 GCF_013184545.1 Pseudomonas tumuqii
AAAAGCTGACTCAGTTACAACGCTGGGCCGTCGAGACCGCCGCGCGCATTGGGCACAACAAAGCGGCTGTGGCCCTGGCCAACAAACTGGTACGGATCTGCTGGGCGGTGTGGTGCCATGAACGACGCTTCAATGGCGACTGGCAGAGCGTAAAGCCCGCCTGACGGCGGAGGTAATCAGGAAGGAGTGATGGTTTTCTAGTGGTTGTGGTGAGCAGCAGCACTGTCGGAACAGGCGAGTCCTGCAGCGGAATAAGGCCGATAACAATGCTGATCCTCGGGATCGTTTGAGCGCTTGGCCCCCGCTGCGCGAACTACAGAATGGCCAGGGCGATAAAGCCCAAAACAGGCCGGATATACGCATGCAACCGCGCTGACGACAGATGCAAAAGAAAGGCTTTACTCACTACTTGTGGGGAGAGTCCATATACGCATTGTTAGAGGAACTTCGGAAGGTTATTCCTGATTCGATATTCTTTAGCAGCTTCGAAGACGATGGACATTCGTGTTGCTGTCTTGTATGAAATTGTGATGTTTAGCAACCCTAAGATTGGAGTGATTATATTCCATATTACATGGCGAATATCTTCTGCGGAAAAAATTGTAGATGAGGCAGGGGCTGTTGAGAGGAATATTGGTGCTGACATGTAGATTAGCGTGAATAAAGTAAATATGGTTACCCCTATAGCTGCTCTGAATAGCGAGATAACGAAATACATTTTGTCTTTTAGTAACGACTCAATAATAATTCGCCTCCTTTCTTCGCGCGTAGCTCTCCATGCTTTTAGTCCGGTAAAAATATTGCTTAATAGTTTTTCAATATTATCCTTTAGGAATCCGGCAAAGATACTGGCAATGATTGCAACAAATACAGCCGAAAACCACCAGCCGGGATCTTTAATATAAGCAGCGATGCTTTCCATGTTTTCCTCTAACTATAAATAGACACCAATTGGTGTGATAACGCTTTTACGGTTGTGGTGGATAACATTCCTTGTCCTCTCGTCTATCCCTGTCTAGGCTAGGCATTGCAGCGGTCGGATGACCGTATAAGGGAGTTATACACCATGGACGGAAAGCCCCGGTTGCTCGATCAGATGCGCGAGCAAATTCGCCTCAAACACTACTCGATTCGGACAGAGCGCGTCTATTGCGAGTGGGTCAGGCGTTTTATTCGATTTCACCACTACCGCCACCCGCTGGAAATGGGGGCTGCTGAAGTCGAGGCGTTTCTTTCCGATCTTGCTGTGCGCCGAGATGTTTCCGCATCCACGCAGAACCAGGCGCTGGCTGCTTTGTTGTTCCTCTACAAGCAGGTACTCAAGCTGGATCTGCCGTGGCTTGGGGATGTCGTCCGGGCGAAAAAGCCTGTGCGTTTACCCGTGGTGTTGAGCATTGCCGAGGTTCGGCAGGTGTTGTCGCGTCTTGAGGGCGAACTCTGGCTGGTTGCCAGCCTGCTGTATGGCTCGGGCATGCGCTTGATGGAGGTCATGCGTTTGCGGGTCAAGGACGTGGATTTCGTCCGGAAGGAGATCCTGATCCGTGACGGCAAGGGAATGAAGGACAGGGTCACGGTGCTGCCGCAGTGCTTGATTCTGCCGTTGCAAGGACACCTGGCCATGGTGAGGGCCATCCACCAGACGGAACTCCAGGCTGGACGCGGCGACGTGTATCCGCCCTTCGCGCTCGAACGGAAATACCCGAAGGCGCCGATGGAATGGGCTTGGCAGTATGTCTTTCCTGCCCCCGGTCTATCGCGAGATCCGCGCAGTGGCAAGGTGCGCCGCCATCATCTCGACGAAAAGCGGGTGCAGCGTGCCTTCAAGGCGGCGGTCAAGGAGGCCGGTATCGTCAAGCTGGCCACCCCGCACACGTTACGGCACTCCTTCGCCACCCACCTGCTGGAAGGCGGCCAGGATATCCGCACGGTGCAGGAGTTGCTGGGCCATGCCGATGTGAAGACGACCATGATCTATACCCACGTACTCAACCGCGGCGGATTGGCTGTGCTGAGTCCGCTGGATCGTTGAGCAGCACAGGGGACCCCCACGATTTACCCTGCAAATCTGCACGGAGATACTCGTGTTGCCTATTACCCGGACGCTCGAGTCCGACAGGCTGTTAGCTATGACTCAGGCACGCTACCGCCTTCCCTGCGCACAACGGGGCTGGCGACTGCGTGGCAAACAAGACAGGGAGTAGCGGCGGTCCTTGCCGGATAGGCGGGGTTGGCTGACATTCCCTTGGATTGGCCGAGCATAGTGCAGTGTGTCGCTCGCGCCAAGGCTCCTGCGGCCTGGCAACGAACACCTGGCGTCTGGTTTGTCCGGGCAAGGCGCTGGCGCTCTGCGTTCCGGCCCTCACTCGGGCGGGCGTCCCGGCCAGGTCAGGGCCTTGATGAAGCTGCGGCCCCAGTTGCGGATGTGGTTGGCCTCCAGCACGGCGTACATCTCCCGGTGGCGTGCGCGGCGTTCCTCCAGCGGCATGTCCAGGGCGCGGTGGATGGCGTCGGCCATGGCGTCGCGGTCGTGGGGGTTGACGATCAGCGCCGCGCCCAGCTCGGCGGCGGCGCCGGCGAACTGCGAGAGGATCAGCACGCCCGGGTCGGCCGGGTCCTGGGCGGCGACGAACTCCTTGGCCACCAGGTTCATGCCGTCGCGCAGGGGCGTGACCAGGCCGATCCGCGCCATGCGCATGATGGTGGCGACTTCCTCGCGCTGGTGGTTGCGGCTGACGTAGCGCAGCGGCACCCAGGAGGCGGCGCCGAAGCGACCGTTGATGTGCCCCACCTTGGCGCTGACCGCGGCATCGATGTCGATGTATTCGGGGATGTCGATGCGGCTGCCGGGGGCGATCTGCAGGTAGCTGATGTGGCCGTGCCACCCGGGATATTTCTCGAGGAAGCGCTCGTAGCCATCGAGCCGGTTGACGATGCCCTTGGAGTAGTCGAGGCGGTCGACGCCGACCATCAGGGTCCGCCCGGAGAGGCTTTCGTCGAGTTCCGCGGCGAAGCTGCTGTGCGTCGAGGCCTCGGCCATGCGGCGAAAACCTGCGGCATCGATACCCACCGGGAACACGCCGACGCGAAAGTGTTGCGGGCCCAGGTGGTAGTGGCGGCCGTCGCGGGTGGTCGCGCCGATCACGTGGGTCAGGTAGCGGGTGAAGTTGCCTGCGTCGTTGTCGGTCTGGAAGCCGATCAGGTTGTATTCGGTGAGCGCGCCGACCACTTCGGCATGGTGGGGCAGGGCGGTGAGGAGGTCCGGCGGGGGCATGGGGATGTGCAGGAAGAAACCGATGCGGTTGGCGTGGCCGCGCGCGCGCAGGGCCAGCGCCAGTGGCATCAGGTGATAGTCATGCACCCAGAGGATGTCGTCTGGCTCGAGGAGCGCATCGAGGCACTCGGCGAAGAACGCGTTGACCCGTTGGTAGCCGTCCAGATCGGCCTCGCTGAACTCCGCGAGATCGAGCCGGTAGTGCAGGATCGGCCAGAGCACGCGGTTGGCGAAGCCGTTGTAGTACTCCTGGAAATCCTGCGGGCGCACGTCGGTGAGCACGTACTGCATGTGCCCGCAATCGACCCTGGTGGGTGGCGGTGGCGCGTCGGACACCTGTCCGCTCCAGCCGAACCAGAGCCCGTCGCGCCCCTGCAGGGTGGCCTCCACCGCCACGGCGAGGCCGCCCGGCGCCGGTCGGCCGTCCTCGTCGGGAAGCGCGACCCGGTTGGAGATCACCACGAGCCGCGACATAGGCCTTCCTCCCAGCTGATGGACAGGCGCATCGCGGTGTTGACCAGGCCGGCCATCGAGTAGGTCTGCGGAATGTTGCCCCACATCTCGCCGGTATGCGGGTGCAGATCTTCAGCCAGCAGGCCGTAGGTGTTGCGCGCGGCGACCAGCTCGGCATAGCGCTCGCGGGCCTCGTCGCGGCGACCGATCGCGGCCAGGGCGTCCAGGTACCAGAACTTGACCACCAGGAACGCGGTTTCGGGCAGGCCGAAATCGTCGGCCGTGGCATAGCGCAGCAGGTGGCCGTTGACGTTGAGCTCGCGGCCCACGCAGTCCACGGTGGCGATGAAGCGCGGATCGCTGGCGTCGATGATCCCCAGCTCGTTCATCAGCAGCACGCTGGCGTCGAGGTCGTCGTGGCCGAAGCTGCCGGTGAAGGATTGGCGGCGCGGGCTCCAGGCTTCGCGCAGGATGCGTTCGCGCAGGCGCTGCGCTTCCGCGCGCCAGGTCGCTGCCGCTGGCGCCAGGCCGAGCCGTGCGGCGATGCGCCCGACCCGATCGCAGGCGACCCAGCACAACAGGGCGGAATGGGTGTGCACGCGCTGGCGACCGCGATATTCCCAGATGCCGGCGTCGGGCTCGAAGGCGAAGCAGGCCGCCCGCGAGGCGAGCGATTCGAGCAGGCGCAACATGCCCTCATCGCCCGGGTTCGGCAGGCGTTGGTCGACGAAGCTCTGTGCCACGGCCAGCACCACGGATCCGAAGACGTCATGCTGGATCTGCTCGGCGGCCTGGTTGCCGACCCGCACCGGCCCGTGGCCGAGGAAACCGGCCAGGTCGGGCTCGATCCGTTCTGTGAGGTCGAGGTCGGGCACGATGCCGTACAGCGGTTTGAGCTCGGCGCCGCCGGCGGCCACCGTGGTGATGAAATCGACGTAGCCCTCCATGGTCTTGGTCGCACCGAGGCGATTGAGCGCGAGGATCACGAAATAGGCGTCGCGCAGCCAGCAGTAGCGGTAATCCCAGTTGCGCTGCGAGCCGGGGGCTTCCGGGATCGAGGTGGTCACCGCGGCGATGATCGCGCCGGTCTCCTCGAAGCTGCACAGCTTGAGGGTGATCGCGGCGCGGATCACCACCTCCTGCCATTCGAAGGGGATTGCCAGCGCGCGCACCCACTCGTGCCAGTAGGCGCTGGTGCGCTTGAGGAAACCCTTGACCACCTCTTCCGGGGCGTCGTCGAGCGGCTCGTCGACGCCCATCACCATGCTGATCGGGCGGGTCAGGGCAAACGGTGTCTCGCGCAGGATGTAGGACAGCGGTGCATCGGTGGTCAGGCGAATGGTGTCGGCGCCGCCCAGGTAGCGAATGTGGCTGGACCCGGCGACGGCGTGGCAGGGCTTGCCGTAGCCATGGGCCGGGCGCATGCGCAGGGTTATGCGGGGCAGCCCCTGCAACGGCTCGATCAGGCGGCACAACTGGGCCGGGCGGAAGTTGCGGCCGTACTGGAGAAAGCGCGGGGCGAAATCGGTGATGCGCACGGCGTTGCCGGCCGCGTCCTGGAGGGTGGTGCCGATGATCGCGGTGTTGCGCAGGTATTCCGAGCGGCTGCTGCTCATCCCGTCGAGCAGGCAGTCGCTGAAACCCTTCTCCTCGTCGCCGGCGAGCAGGCGCGAGAAGGCCGGATCACCGTCGAAGTTCGGGTAGCACCACCACACCAGGCGACCCAGGGTATTCACCAGCGCGGCGACGCGGCAATTACCGATGAGCCCGAGTTCCAGCGCACCCTGGTGCTTGATCATCGATCGGTCCCTCCTGCCGCGCGGACGAGGGCGGCCCGCACCGCCGCCGGATTATCGAAGACGGCGCTGGCGCCGGGCAGCAGGCGCCCGACCGACAGGGCCAGGCCGTTCAGCTCGGGCATCAGGGCCAGGGCGGGCTCGTCGGTCACGTCGTCGCCGATGAACAGCGGGCGCCGCCCGGCGAACGGCGCCACCTCGAGGAAACGCCTGATCGCCTGGGCCTTGTCGCTGCCATGGGCGATGACCTCGAACACCATCTTGCCGGGCAGCAGGCGCAGGCCCGCGCCCTCGGGCTCGCTCAGCAGCGCGCGCAGGGCCGCCGCCAGCGCCTGGCCGGCGGCCGGTGCGGCGCGGTAATGCAGGGCGAAACTGCTGCCCTTGTCCTCGCTCAGGATGCCGGCATGGCTGCGCGCCAGGGCGTGCAGCCGCTCACGCACGGGGGCGGCCAGCGATGCTGCCGTCTCGTGGTGCAGCGGCTCGTCGGCATGCACTCGCCACTGGGCGCCGTGGACACCGCAGGCGGGCAGCCGCAGGGGGGTGAAGAGCCGGTCGAGGTCGTCGAGTGGGCGGCCGCTGACCAGCGCCAGCGCCCCGCCGAGGCGGCGATGCAGGCACTCCAGGGCTGCGCGCAACTCGCGCGGAACGCAGACCGCAGTGGGGGATTCGGCGATATCCAGAAGGGTGCCGTCGACATCGAGAAACAATGCGCCTGCCTGCTTGCGGTCGCTCAGCCAGGCGTCGAGCCGGGCACTTGCCGAAGCCTCGCCAGGCGAGGCACTGGCCGCGCCGGCCCGTCCGTGAACCATCGGACGAGACATGGGCCAATCTCCACATTGCCAACCCGTCGCTGCACGCATCGGCGGCAGCGAACGAGAGGAAGGGAGAACCAAGAATAGCACCGCATGCCAGGGGCATCGACCCGGAGGTGGTTCGTCTGGCGCGACCGCGGCGTACGCCGCGGGATCGGGCGCCGGGTAGGGTGCGCCGTGCGCACCGCTGGCAGACGAAGCCTGGTGCGCACGGCGCACCCTACGTGTCATGACAGCGAGTCCGGCATGGGGCGCCTTTTCCGCCAGCCTCAGAGGCTTGTTTCACCCTAACGCGGATATCCCTGCCATCCATGCAGTTCGGCACCTGCCCATCCGGGTAGGGTGCGCCGTGCGCACCGCTGGCAGACGATGCTGGTGCGCACGGCGCACCCTCCGGGCCATGGTCGCGAGTCAGGGTGCGGATGGCTTTTTGGGCAGGTTTTCTGCGGCTTGTTTCAGCCTAGATCCCGAACGGGTAGGTCTCGTCATCGTGACTGGCGCTGCCGGGGGCGCTGAGCGGTTTGATCGGGTGGGTTTCGTCGAGCCAGATGAAGGCATCGAACTGATCGGCCAGCACGGCCTGGAAGTAGTGGCTTTGCAGCTCGGTCAGCGGCCGGTAGATGACGCCGATGGCGCGTTCGAGCAGGAGGGTGGACAGCCCGTCGCGCAGGGGTTGGCGCTTGGGATCGCGCCAGTCGAGCAGGGCGGCGCCGAGGCCGCTCTGGTGAAACTGATACTCCCAACTGTTCGGGCGCGCCGGGCGGATGTCCTTGATGTGCATCTCGCCATCCCAGTCGTCGGCGGCGGCCACCTGGCCATGGTCGGTGCCCATGCCGATCAGCACGGCGTCGTGCTCCCAGGCAATCCGGCTGAGTTGACCGATGTTGAATTCGCCGCGCCAGCCCATGGCGCTGGCGGCGGCATTGCCGATGTGCGAGTTGTGCGCCCAGACCACGGCTTTCGCCGCGGGGCCGCGGTGCTGCAGCAGGGCCTGCAGGGTCTCGAACATATGCCGGTCGCGCAGGTTCCACGAGGCCGCGGAGCCGCGGTACATGATCCGGTAGTACTGCTCGGCCGCCCGCACCACCCGGGCGTTCTGCGCGGCATTGAAGAGGTCTTCGTGGTCTTGCTCGAAGGCTTGCAGGCGTTTGCCCAGCAGGCTGTTGAGCTGGGCGACCACAGCGTCCTCGCAGGAGCTGCCCTTGCCGTGTTCGACGAACAAGCCATAGCGCGCCGGCTCGTCCTGCCAGCGCGACAGGCAGGCATAGCGCTGGCGTGCCTGCTGGGCCTGCTGCGGGTCGACCTGATCCAGATAATGCAGGACCTCGGCCATGGAGTTGCGCAGGCTGTAGACATCCAGGCCGCGAAACTCGACGCGCTGGTCCTCGCGCAACGGCTGGTTGTGGTGGTGCAGCCAGTGGATGAAGCGCGATACATCGGTGTTGCGCCACATCCAGGTGGGGAAGCGGGTAAAGGCGCTTTGGGTCCAGGCCGAGGCGTTGCGCTGGCGGGCGAAACGGTCGAGCTGCGCGGCATCCGGCCAGTCCGCCTCGACCGCGACTATGTTGAAGCCATGCCGTTCGATCAGGCACTGGGTAATGGCGGCGCGGGTTCGGTAGAAGTCCGTGGTGCCATGACTGGCCTCGCCGATCAGCACCACGCGGGCATCGCCGTAGCGGTCGAACAGTTCGGCGAAGGCGCTGCTGTGCAGATCCGGCAGGGGCTCGGCGTATTGGCGGATGAGTGCCGGCAGGTCGGCCACCTGCGCGGGCGAACGGTTGGTTATTTCGACCGGGGACCCCATGGCGCACCTCAGCTGACGAATCGATCACTTATCAGCTTAGTGCGGCCAGGCTCACGGACTCTGGCGCGGCGACGAACGTGCGCCGTCTGTGTCGGGCACCCTGGCAACCGTCTGCCGGTCAAGGGGAACTCACGGCGGGAAGGGGCTGTCGGACCGACTGAATTGTGCTGGTCCCGCGGGGGTGGCGACTCCAGGGCTCTGGCCTCCATCAAGGGGCCACTGTCGATCTGGGGTGACGTCTGGTCGAAAACGGTGTTTGGCGACACCTGGCTTCTCCCGGGGCTTTTCTTTATTGTGGCGGCCCGCCAAAAAGCTCGAGTAATCAATATGTTGGAAAATAGCCTAAGTCAGTTGGAACAGCTGGTCAGCGACCTTGTGCAGGCGAACAAGGCGCTGCAGAGCGCAAACGTGCAATTGAGCAGCGAACTGGCGCAGATCAAGGATGAAAACGAGACCCTGCAGTTGAGCGCGATCGAGCAGGAAGAGCTGCACAGCGCCACTGTCACGCGGATCCAGGCCCTGGTCGAACTGGCCACCGGCAGCAGCACTGTCAAGGCGAGCCCGGCTAGCATATGAGTGGTGACGGTACAGCGATCAAGGTCATTTCAATCCTGGGTAACGACTACAGCATCAAGGTGCCGGTCGGCCAAGAAGCGGATTTAAACGCGTCTGTGTTGCTGCTCAAGCGCCTGCTGGCGGAGACCAAGGCCCAATCGTCGACCCTGATCGGCGAGCGCCTGCTGGTGCTCACGGCGTTGAAGCTGTGTGCCCAGCAGGTCGAGCTGGAGCAGCGCCATCAGCAGGACATCGAGCGTATCGAGGGCGCGGTCAGCGCCAGAGTCGCCGATATCGCCGGCTTGATCCGCCAGGCCTGAGAGGCGGTGAAAAAACTCCCGCCTACTGCGACCGCCTCCAGGCGCCCGCTGCTGACGTTGCGCTCGATATTTTCACAACCTCTGAGGCCAGATACAGTCGCCGACTGTCGGGGCAAGCCCGTCTGCACCGCGGCGCGCTGCTAGGCTTTTCTATTGGCCAGCCCCTTGGAGGGGCTGTCGATCGGCTCCCGCTGTCGGCCACTGGAGAGTGCCGAGCGGCGCAGGAGTTAAGGCTATGACGGAACTCGCGACAGACAAGCAGGCAATCAACCAGGTGGTGCGCACTTATGTAGAGGGTATGGTGTTCGCCGACCAGGCCCGGCTGCGACAGGCGTTCCATCCCGACTGCCGGATCATCGGCCACTTTCATGGCGAACTGGAGTGGTTATCGCTGGATGACTTCATCGCCGCCATCGAGGCCGAAGGCCCGGACCCGAGCGCTGCCCAGCCCGTATGGGAGTTGGAAAGCATCGATATAACGGGTGATGCGGCCGCGGTAAAGATGACCGATCTGTATTTCGACCTGAAGTTCACGGACTACCTGGCGCTGCTGAAGATCGGGCAGGACTGGGTGATCGTTAACAAGCTGTATTACCACCGTGCTTAGGAGGCGGCTAAGCAACTCCATGGGTTGCAGGCGATCAGCCTAGGCTCCGGCGCGGCCGCAGCGAAGCGCCAACAGACCCTGGGTCTTGAACCCGCCGAAAGCCAAGACTTGCGTCTTGGCTTTTTAATTCGAGTCCGCCGCAGGGCCTGCCCAGGCAAAGCAAGTCCATATACGGATGCAATCCGGGCTACGGTTCTTGGGCATTTCGTAGGCGCGGCGGGGACGCCCAGTCCCATGGCCGCGATAGAGCGCTTCCGCAAGAAAGCATCGCGGGCATGGCCCGCTCCTACGCTTTGCGAGCGTTTGTACATGAATATAGGATCTACGGGGTTTTAGCTGTTCGCGGCGCGCTCGGCTTTGGCGGTTGGTATACCGGGCTGCTGAACCTGCCAGGCCAGGAAGCACACCAGCAGTCCGGCAACGGCGGTGGCGGCACCGATGTAGCCGGTTGACGTCCAGCCGAAGCCGGCGCTGATCGCCAGGCCACCGAGCCAGGGGCCGAGCGCGTTGGCGATGTTGAAGGCGGCATGGTTGGAGGCGGCGGCCAGGGTTTGCGCATCCTGGGCGACGTCCATCAGGTGGGTCTGCAGGGCGGGCGACAAGGCGACCATGGTGCCGACGGCGAACACCGCCGGAAATATGCTCCAGACCGACTGGGCCGCCAGCGGGAAGATCAGCAGCACGCCGGCGCTCCACAGCAGCAGCCAGGCCACGGCCTTGAAACGCAGTTTGTCGAACAGCCAGCCGCCGAACATATTGCCGAGGATGCCGCCCAGGCCGAACGCCGCCAGGGCGAAGGGTATCCAACCTTGCGGCACCCCGGTCACGTTCATCAGCGTCGGCGCCATGTAGCTGAACACGCAGAACATGCCGGCGAAGCCGATCGAGCTGATGGCCAGTGCCAGCCACACGGGCGCGCGGTTGAACGCACGCAGTTCGCGCATCGGGTAGCTGCGCGGTTGCTGTTTATCCAGCGGCAGGAAGATCGCCACCATCGCCACGGTGAGCAGGGCGATGACCCCGACCATGGCGAAGGCATAGCGCCAGCTCAGCCATTGACCGAGCCAGGTGGCGACCGGGTTGCCGATCAGGATGGCGACGGTCAGGCCCATCAGCACCCGGCTGACCGCCTTGGCGCGTTTGTGCGGCGGCGCCATGGACGCCGCCACCAGCATCGCCACGCCAAAGTAGGCCCCGTGCGGCAGCCCGGCGAAGAAACGGTACAGCATCAGGGTCTGATAGTCGGCGGCCAGGGCGCTGGCGAAGTTGCCGACGGCGAATACCGTCATCAGCAGCAATAACAGGTGTCGGCGATACAGGTGCGAACCGAGGATCGCCAGCAGCGGCGCGCCAACCACCACGCCGAGGGCGTAGGTGCTGATCACGTTGCCGACCTGCGGCTCGCTGATGCCCAGGTCCTGGGCGACGTTGGGCATCAGGCCCATGATCGCGAACTCGCCGGTGCCGATGGCGAAACCGCCCAGTGCCAAAGCCAGCTCGATCAGCAGGATCGCGCGGGCAGACAGGCGTGGCAGGGCGGTCGTGGCGTGCTCGGTCATGCTGTTCTCTCGGAAGGGGTCAGGTGTTTTCCGGCTCAGTGCCCCGGCCAGTCTGCTGCAATGGTTCGAGGATTAAAGCTTCGGCGGGTCAGCGGTAGCGCGCGAGGATCTGCTCGAACTCGCCCGCCTGCTTCATCTGCACCAGGGCGCGCAGCAGCGGCATGGTCGGCACGTCCGGTTCATCGCGCACGATACAGGCGACAAGGTCGGCGGCAACTTCCTGCAGCGGCTGGAGTTTATCCCCGGCCGGCTGCTGGCGGTTGAACCATTGCAGCGTCAGTTCGTTGCTGATGGCGTAGTCGTAGCGCCTGGCCTGGAGCTTGGCCAGCGCCAGTTCCTGGGTACGGGCGTCGTCGCGCTGCAGTTGGCCGCTGGCGAACAAGGGGGCGAGTCCGGGGTAGGTGAAACCCAGTACGGTGCCGATCGTCTCGCCCTGCATCCGGCTCAGCTGCACCTGCTGCTGGCTGCGGCCGACCAGCAGGTCGCGCTGGACCATGAACGGCACGCTCCAGATGTATTGATGGTGCGACTCGCTCAGCCAGGTCGGGTTGACGTAGCAGCGCACGTCGATTTCACCGCGCTCCAGCATCTGTTGAATGCGCAGGCGCGGGCGCACCAGCATTTCGGCGCGGCGGCCGACCTTCTCGGCCAGCCGCTGTTGCAGGTCATAGAGGACGCCGCCGGTGGCCTGGCCGTTCTCGATGTGGACCATGGGCATGGCCCAGCTTTCGCTGACGGAAAAGCGCAACGGCCGTTCTTCCGCGGTGGTGCCGAGGCTCAACAGGATCAGGGCAAGTAACAAGCAGCGCATAGGGGCGTCATTCGGTTTGCGCCAGGCGACTTGTGGCCTGCCTGGCGGTGGTGGGATGAAACAGCCTCCTGGTGTGCTGCCTCAGAGTTATTGTTTCGCTGACACCGGCTCGTAGGGTGTGCGGGGCCGCCTAGGCCGTGCGCACCAGGCACCCGGGTTGTCAGTGGTGCGCACAGCGCACCCTACACAGGCCTGCTAGCGGGTCATCGGCAAGGCCGCGCCCATCAATGCAAAAAGTCCGCCGCAGCAGCGGTTGAAGCCTTTGCCGCTGCGCTCCAGCCAGGGGCGGATGCGCTGGGCGGCGCGGGCCAGCAGGTATTCGACGAGGCCCTCGACCAGGGCAAAGGTCAGCGCCATTACGGCGAATTGCAGCCAGAGGCTGCGCTGCGGGTCGAGGAACTGCGGCAGGAAGGCGCCGAAGAACAGGATCACCTTGGGGTTGGACAGGGCCGAGAGCAGGCCCTGGCGAAATAATGCCGGGCCGGGTTTGGCGGCGCCCGGGACGACGGCGGCCAGGTGCAGCGCCGGTGCCCGCCAGAGCTGGATACCGAGCCAGATCAGGTAGGCGCCGCCGAGCCATTTGAGCAGGATCAGGGCGTCGACCGAGGCTTTCAGCAGGGCGCCGATGCCGAACATCGACAGGGCCATCAGCACGGCGAAGCCGCTGACGCCGCCAGCCACCGTCCACAGGGTGCGGCGATGGCCGTAGAGCGCGCCGTGGGTCAGGGCCAGCAGGCCGTTGGGTCCGGGCGTCAGCGCCAGGCCGATGACGGCGGTCAGGTAGAGCAGCCAGGTGTGCAGGGCCATGCTTGGGTATCCGTCGCAGATGGTTGTTCTTGAGCGTTGGCAGAACCAGGCGCCCATCTTTTCTCCGCAGGGCGTGCCGGTCAAGCCGACTCTGCGGCTGGCGGTGAAGAGGTCCGGTTTTATCGCCTGCCGGGCGCGCAGACTACACTTGTTTGGGGCTGCCGGCCGCTGCTTGGCACCGCTCTACGGATAACCGACAGACCGCCAGTCAAGCGCTTGTTTGAGGGGCGGGCGAAACTGTTTTGGCTGTGGCACACTCTGCGGCTTGGAATGGGGTGTGCCTTTGCCAGGCTGTTATCACCCCGCCGGCTCCCAGACCTTATGCCGATGGCCGCCCGCCAGCGGCTGCCTGGATAATTGGCCGCCCCGCGCGGCGAGAGAACAAGAGGATTGACCGTGCACAAAGCCGTGATCAGTGGTACCGGCCTGTATACCCCAGCGAACAGTATTTCCAACGACGAGCTGGTTGAATCCTTCAATGCTTATGTGCAGCAATTCAATGCCGCCAACGCCGCGGCTATTGCCCGCGGCGAAGTCGAGGCGCTGATCGAGTCGAGTAGCGCCTTTATCGAGCGGGCGTCGGGGATCAAGAGCCGCTTCGTGATCGACAAGGACGGCATTCTCGATCCGCAGCGCATGGTGCCGCGCATTCCCGAGCGCTCCAACGAGCAGTGGGGCATCCTCTGCGAGATGGCCGTCGCCGCTGCCCAGGAGGCTCTGGCCCGTGCGGGCAAGACCGCCGCGGATATCGACGGGGTGATAGTCGCCTGCTCGAATCTGCAGCGCGCCTACCCGGCAGTGGCCATCGAAGTACAGGCGGCACTGGGCATCCAGGGTTTCGGCTACGACATGAACGTGGCCTGCTCCTCGGCCACCTTCGGCCTGCAGGCCGCGACCAACGCCGTCCAGCTCGGCCAGGCGCGGGCGATGCTGTTGGTCAACCCGGAAATCTGCACCGGCCACCTGAACTTCCGTGATCGCGACAGCCACTTCATCTTCGGCGATGCCTGCACCGCGGTGATCGTCGAACGGGCCGATCTGGCCACCTCCGCGAATCAGTTCGACATCGTCAGCAGCAAGCTGATCACCCAGTTCAGCAACAACATCCGCAACAACTTCGGCTTCCTCAACCGCGCGGCGGAAGAGGGCATAGGCGCGCCGGACAAGCTGTTCATCCAGGAAGGCCGCAAGGTGTTCAAGGAAGTCTGCCCGATGGTCGCCGAGCTGATTGCCAGCCATCTGGCGGAAAACCAGTTGAACGTCAGCGACGTCAAGCGCTTCTGGCTGCACCAGGCCAACCTCAACATGAACCTGTTGATCGCGCGCAAGCTGCTCGGCCGCGATGCCGAGCCGGGCGAGGCGCCGGTGATCCTCGACAGCTACGCCAATACCAGTTCGGCCGGTTCGGTGATTGCCCTGCACAAAAACCAGGACGACCTGCCGAAGGGCGCCCTGGGCGTGCTCAGCTCCTTCGGCGCCGGTTACTCGATCGGCAGCGTGATTCTGCGTAAGCGTTGATGGACTACCCGTCCGATAGTGCGCTGCTCGCCCGCCTGCTGGCCGGCGAGGAGAAGGCCTTCCGCGAATTGGTCGCCACCTATCAGGGGGCGATGCGCGCGGTGGCCTTCGCCATTGTCGGCAGCCGCAATGCCGACGAAGTGGTGCAGGACGCCTGGCTGGCGGTGGTGCGCAATCTGGACGGGTTTCAGGGCCGTTCCAGCCTCAAGACCTGGTTGCTGACCATCACCGCCAACACCGCCAAGACCCGCCTCAAGCACAATCGCCGCGAAGTCCTGCTGGACGACCTGCCAGGGCCGCACGGCACCATCGGCGACGAGCGCTTCGCCGCGGATGGCCACTGGTTGCTGGCGCCCCACGCCTGGCATCAGGACAGCCCGGATGCCCTGCTGACTGCCGCCGAGTTGCGCGAGTGCCTGGAGAAAACCCTGGGCAGCCTGTCCGAGTTGCAAGGCAGCGTGCTGCAGTTGCGTGAACGCGAGGGCCTGGAGTTGGACGAGATCTGTAATCTTTTGCAGGTCTCGCTCTCCAATGTCCGGGTGTTGTTGCACAGGGCGCGCCTGAAGGTGTTCGCCACCCTGGAGCATTTCGAGGAGACCGGCCAATGCTGAGTTGTAAGGAGCTGGTGGCACATTCCAGTGATTTGTTGGATGGCCGGTTGAGCTTGCGTCAGCGCTTGGCCGTACGCGCGCACCTGGCCATGTGTTTGCGCTGCCGGCGTTTCATCAAGCAGATGCGCCTGAGCCAGGCCGTATTGCGCCAGCTGCCGCAAGCGCCGATCGCCGAACTCGATGCCCTGGCCGCCAAGTTGGCCGAGTTGCGGCGCCAGCAGCGTTGAGAGAGTCTCCAGGGGGGCTCGTCGCCCCGCCTTTTATTGGCCGCCACCCAGCCTATGCTTAACAGGCCAGTCACTATCCAGGTGCGGGAGGATGGGATGCCATCGATTACCAACCACGACGCCTGGTTCGCCGGTCTCAAGGCGCTCGGCCATGACGACTTTCCCAAGCGTTGTCGCAACTGCGGCCGGGTCTTCGCAAACGAGGTGGATTACTTCCAGCAGACCCAGGCGATCCGCCCCGAGATCACCGGCCTGAAGGCGGTCGTCGACGATGCAGGGCCGCTGGTCGAGGTCTTTCGCAACTGCGTGTGCGGCTCCACCCTGCTGGTCAACTGCATGTCGCGGCGCGACGACTCGGCAGCCGGGAACAGCCGGCGGCGGCTGTTTAACGAACTGCTTGGCTACCTCGTGCACCACGGCGTCGATCGCGCTCAGGCGCGGATCGAGTTGTTGCGGGTGGTGGCCGGCGAGCGCAGCGCAGTGCTGGAAACCTGGTACGGCCAGATCGCCGCGCGGGGTGCCAAGGTCGAGGACTGAGAGCTTGTGCAACAACTCCCGCCTACCGCGGCCGTTTCCAATCCCCCCTTACGCTCCGCCCATTACCTCGAACAATCCGCGCTCCATAGGCTGTCACTCGCCGCAGGCAGTGCACCAATGGTTCATCGGCGCGGCACCAAGCTGGCGGGCTGTCGCTTCGCGCCGAACGGATCGCCGCCCCCCGGACCGCCCTACCTCCGAACGGACGCCGCCCGGTCTTCTCGCACGAGCAACCTGCTCCGCAGCGACTCGCCCTCGCTACTCAGGGAACCCATTCCTGCTTATAGAAATTCGAAGTAAAAAAGTTCCGCTGTCATCAAAAATTTATATATCAGCAACTGGGCTGACATAACCCGTCGCCAAGATTCCCTGCAGCACGAACGAGCGCGATCGCTCGGGTGTTTTCAACACTAAACGTCTATTAGAGGAATCTTCGATGATCCGTAAGCACAGCTTCCGTGGAGCAATGGCCGGCTTCGCAGCCAGCGCCCTGGCTCTGGCCGTTTCCGCCCAGGCTTTCGCTGGCACCGTCACCACTGACGGCGCCGATATCGTGGTCAAGACCAAGGGTGGCCTGGAAGTGGCGACCACCGACAAGGAATTCAGCTTCAAGCTGGGCGGCCGCCTGCAGGCCGACTACGGTCGTTTCGACGGTTTCCACACCAGGAACGGCGAAACCGGTGACGGCGCCTACTTCCGTCGCGCCTTCCTCGAGCTGAGCGGTGTCGCCTACAAAGACTGGAAATACGTGATCAGCTACGACTTCGCGCACAACGCCGGCAACTCCGACGATGGCTATTTCGACGAAGCCTCGATCGCCTATACCGGCTTCGCCCCCGTCACCCTCAAGTTCGGCCGCTTCGACCCGGACTTCGGCCTGGAAAAGGCCACCAGCTCCAAGTGGATCACCGCCATCGAGCGCAGTGCCATGTATGAAGTCTCCGACTGGGTCAACGGTCACGAGAACGGCCTGGGCGCGCAAGTCAGCGCCGTTGTTGGCGGCATGGCCTGGGTTTCCGCCGGCTTGTCCGCCAAAGACAACAACGATACCGACGGCGACAGCGTCAAGCAGTTCAACGCCCGCGGTGTGTTCGCCCCGATGGCCGAGTCGGGCAACGTATTGCACCTGGGCCTGAACTACGCCCAGCGCGACCTGGATGATGCCGCCATCGACGGCCGGATCCGTCCGCGTCTGACCGTGCGTGGCGTCTCCACTGCAGGTGGTAACGACGCCGGCGCCAACGGCAACCGCGCCACTTTCGGCGGTTTCCAGGGAGTTGCCGGCGACTTCGACAATGACGCCGCCTGGGGTGCCGAACTGGCCTGGGCCCTTGGTCCGTTCTCGGCCCAGGCCGAATACCTGAGCCGCACGCTGAAGGCCGATCGCGCCACCATCGAAGACGTCGAAGCCAGCGGTTACTACGGCCAACTGGCCTACACCCTGACCGGCGAATCGCGCGGCTACAAGCTGGACGGCGCCAAGTTCGACAGCATCAAACCGGCCAACAAGCAGATCGGCGCCTGGGAAATGTTTTACCGCTACGACAGCATCACCGTCGAAGACGACAACATCGTCACCGCAACCGCTACCCGCGAAGTGGGCGACACCGAAGCCCAGCTGCACACCGTGGGCGTCAACTGGTACGCCAACGAGGCGGTCAAGGTCGCCGCCAACTATGTGATGAGCTCGACCGACAAGATCACCAACAACGTCGGCGACGATGACGGCGATGCGGTGGTGATGCGCCTGCAGTATGTGTTCTGAGTAAACGCACCACGAGTACAACGTTGCTCCCTTCAAGCCCCGCCGCGTGCGGGGCTTTTTTTCGTCAGGACAACAGGCCAGACTGCGGTCATGCCTATATCGACCCTGTCTGCGTTGAACGAGCTGGATGCCTCGAGCTGGGATGCCTTGCGCATCGATCAGCAGCCTTTTCTGTGCCACGCCTTTCTCTCGGCGCTGGAAGACAGCGGCAGCGTGGGCGGCCGCAGCGGCTGGCAGGCGGCGCATCGCGTGTTGCAGGACGGCCGGGGGCGGGTGCTGGCGGCCATGCCGGCCTATATAAAAAGCCATTCCTATGGCGAGTACGTGTTCGATCATGGCTGGGCCGATGCCTGTCACCGTGCGGGCATCGACTATTACCCCAAGCTGCTCGGTGCCATTCCCTTCTCGCCGGTGAGCGGGCAGCGCTTGCTCGGCGATCCGCTCGCCGCCGGGCGATTGCTCGATGAACTGAGCGCCAGCCTGACGCAGCAGGGGCTGTCGAGCCTGCATATCAACTTCACCAGCCCGGCCGATGATGCGTTGCTGCAGGGGCGTGACGGCTGGTTGCAGCGCCTCGGCTGCCAATACCATTGGCACAACCGCGGCTACCGGGATTTCCAGGATTTTCTCGATGCCCTCAGTTCACGCAAGCGCAAGCAGATGCGCAAGGAGCGCGAGCAGGTGGCGGGGCAGGGCATCGAGTTCGACTGGCGCGAGGGCCATCAGCTCAGCGAGGCCGAGTGGGATTTCGTCTACCTGTGTTACGCCAATACCTACCGGGTGCGCGGCCAGTCGCCGTATCTGAACCGGTTGTTCTTCAGCCTGCTGGCCGAACGCATGCCGCAGATGATTCGCGTGGTGTTGGCCCGCCGGGGCGGCCGGCCGGTGTCCATGGCGTTCAGCCTGACCGGTGGCGATAGCCTGTATGGCCGCTATTGGGGCTGCCTGGCGGAGTTCGATCGGCTGCACTTCGAGACCTGTTTCTACCAGGGCATGGAGTATGCGATTGCCCAGGGGCTGCAGCGTTTCGATGCCGGCGCCCAGGGAGAGCACAAGCTGATCCGCGGCTTCGAGCCGGTGATCACCCGCTCATGGCACTACCTCTGCCATCCGGGCCTGCGCGCGGCGGTGGCAGATTTCCTCCAGGACGAGCGCCAGGGTGTGCAGGGTTACGCCGAGGACGCGCGCAGTTTGTTGCCGTATCGGCAGGGCTGAGGTTTTTTCGCGGGCATGGCCCGCTCCTACGGGTGATTGCGGTGACAATTATGTAGGAGCGGGGGGGACGTCCAGTCCCATGTCCGCGAAGCGATTACAATTTTGTGGGTATGACCCCATACCGTAGGAGCGGGCCATGCCCGCGAATTTCTCAAGGAGAACGCTTATGGACGAGCATCACAGCCATAAAAAACCGGGGCACGCGGCCTTGCGCAAAGGCCGGGTTTCCCTGAGCAATACGGCTTATCTAATCACCGCAACCAGCGAAAACCGCGAACCGCTGTTCACCCACTTTCCTGCGGCCTGCTCGGCCGCGCGCTGCTTCGAGGACGCCACCTTGTTCAGGGAAAGCCGCATGCTGGCCTGGGTATTGATGCCGGATCATGTGCACTGGTTGCTTCAGCTTGGAGAGACCGACAGCCTCGGCGAGGTGATTGGCCGACTCAAATTCGCCAGTTCTCGCCACACCAACCGGGCCCTGAATCGAACGGGTCCACTCTGGTCGAAAGCCTTTCACGATCATGCCCTGCGCGAAGAGGAAGACCTGCAAGCCGTCGCCCGTTACATCGTGGCCAATCCGCTGCGCGCGGGGCTGATCAAGCGAATCGAGGATTATCCGTTCTGGAATGCCATCTGGCTTTGATCCGACTCGGCGATGGTTGGTGCATCCAACATCGCTTCGCGGGCATGGCCCGCACCTACAAAAAGCAGCGCATGCCGCCATCCGGTAGGAGTGGTGGGGACGCTTAGGTCCATGGCCGCGAAGGGGGGATCACTCCACCCCGACGAAGCCGCCGGTCTGGTGCTGCCAGAGGCGGGCGTAGAGGCCGCCACGTTCGATCAACTGGCTGTGGCTGCCGGTTTCGACGATGCGGCCCTGCTCGATCACCACCAGGCGGTCCATGCGCGCGATGGTCGACAGGCGGTGAGCGATGGCGATCACCGTCTTGCCCTGCATCAGGGTATCCAGGCTTTCCTGGATCGCCGCCTCGACCTCGGAGTCGAGCGCCGAGGTGGCTTCGTCGAGCACCAGGATCGGCGCGTCCTTGAGCAGCACGCGGGCGATGGCGATACGTTGGCGCTGGCCGCCGGAGAGCTTGACCCCGCGCTCGCCGACTCGGGCATCGAAGCCGCGGCCGCCCTGGCCGTCGTCGAGCAGGGGGATAAAACTGTCGGCGCGGGCCTTGCGCACGGCTTCCAGCAACTCGACATCGCTGGCGCCGGGCTTGCCATAGCGCAGGTTGTCGCGGATCGAACGGTGCAGCAGCGAGCAGTCCTGGGTGACCACGCCGATCTGCGCACGCAGGCTCTCCTGGGTCACCGCGGCGATGTCCTGGCCGTCGATCAGGATGCGTCCGTCCTGCAGGTCGTAGAGGCGCAGCAGCAGGCTGACCAGGGTCGACTTGCCGGCGCCGGAGGGGCCGACCAGGCCGATCTTCTCGCCGGGGCGCACGCGCAGATCGAGGCCGGCGATCACCCCGCCGGGCTTGCCGTAGTGGAAGTGGATGTGCTCGAAATGCACTTCGCCACGGCTGACCTGCAGCGGCTTGGCCTCGGGCCGGTCGCACACCTGGCGCGGCTGGACGATGGTGTGCATGCCGTCCTGCACGGTGCCGACGTTCTCGAAGATGCCGTTGACCACCCACATGATCCACTCGGCCATGTTGTTGATGCGAATCACCAGGCCGACGGTCAGGGCGATGGCGCCGCTGCTGATCAGGTCCTGGCCCCACAGCCACAGGGCCAGCGCCGCGGTGGCGGCGATCAGCAGGCCGTTGAGGCAGGTCACGCTGAAGTCCAGGGCGGTGACGGTGCGGGTCTGCAGGCGCACCTTGTCGAGCAGTTCCTGCATCGCCTCGCGGGCGTAGCCTTCTTCCTCGTGGGTGTGGGCGAACAGCTTGAGGGTGGTGACGTTGCTGTAGCCGTCGACCACCCGGCCCATGAGCTTGGAGCGCGCCGCCGAGGCCCTGGCCGAGCGGTTCTTGATCCGCGGCACGAAGTACCACAGCAGCAGGCAGTAGCCGGCCAGCCACAGTGTCAGCGGCAGCATCAGGCGCAGGTCGGCCGCGGCGAACAGGTACAGCGCGCTGCCGGCATAGACCAGCACGTGCCAGAGCGCGTCGACCACCTGCATGGCCGAATCACGCAGTGCCGGGCCGGTCTGCATGATGCGCTGGGCGATGCGTCCGGCGAAGTCGTTCTGGAAGAAGCTCAGGCTCTGCTTGAGCACGTAGCGATGGTTTTGCCAGCGCACCAGGTTGGTCAGGTTCGGGGTAATCGCCTGGTTGGCCAGCAGGTCGTGCAGACCGAACACCACTGGGCGGATGAGCGCCACCACCACGAGCATCCACAGCAGCTCGCCACGGTAGCGGCTGAAGAACTCGGCGCTCGGCGTGGCCTGGGCCATGTCGATCAGCCGGCCGAGAAAGCTGAACAGCGCCACCTCGATCAGCGCGGCGAAGAAGCCGACCACCAGCACGGCGAACATCAGCGGCCAGACCTGACGCAGGTAATAGACGTAGAACGCCAGGATGCCCGTCGGCGGTGCGGCGTCCGGGCTGGCCTTGAATACGTCGATCAGGGCTTCGAAGCGGCGAAACAGCATCTCAGGCATCCTGCCTTGGCGGTGGTAGGAGTACTGATTCTATCCCTTAACCCGCAGGCGCTCGACTGCCGGGTAAAGCCGCAGGGTGCAGGCCACCTCAGGGCGCAGATGTCTGCTGTCGAGCATCGACAGGGACTCCGGCCCGTGCGGTCAGCGCTCGGCGGCTGAGCCCGCAAGCCTCAATTATCGGCCGTTCCGGCACTCTTGCGCCTGGCACCTGTCCATAAAGGTGAGGGGCGGCTTAACCCGCCTGGCCCGAATTCGGGCGTCCACTCACTAGTAATGGAGTTCATACATGCGTATTTCATTTCTGTTACCCGCATTTTTTGCCCTGACGTTGATGGGGTGCGACGACGAACCGGCCAAACCCAGCGCGCCGCCGGCGCCACCACCGATGGAGCAGCAGGCCCCTGCGCCGGCGGAGCCCATGCCAACTGAGCCCATGCCTGCCGAGCCTATGCCAAGTGAGCCTATGCCCGCAGAACCCGCACCAGCAGAGCCTGCCGAGGATGACTACCAGCAGTAAGCTGTGAGGTGTGCATGGCCGGTTCCCGGCTTGAGGTGGGGAGCCGGTGCTATAGGCTGCACGGCAGGGCCGCCCTACGATCTGGTGCAAGCCAGAATCCGTAGGGTGTCACTCGCCGCAGGCAGTGCGCCAAGGTTGCGTCGGCGCGACGCAAAGCGGGCGAGCTATCGCTGCGCTCCGAACGGAACGCCGCGCTGTACAGTGCGGCGCCTTGCCGAGAACGCCTGAAGGCACCCTCGTCACGGCGCTCGATATTTTTACAACGCCTGAGCGCTCGTGAAAGATTCCCGCCTACTGCGAACGCCTCTGCGAACGCCTCCAAATGCCCGCTGCAGCGTTGCGCTACGTGAAAAGCAGGGTCATTTAGCTCACCAAACTCCCCCGCTTTTCACCCAGCGCGCCTTGCCGCGAACGCCTGGAGACGGCCTCACCATGGCGCTCGATATTTTCACAACCTCTGAGGCTCTGCGCGTGCGGTTACGCACTGGCGGTTGCCAAAAAGGGCGGGCGGCATGTGCCGCCTATGGGTTACAGACGCTTGGCTTCGAGAATCAGCACCGGCTCGCGCGGTACGTTCTGGTGGCCGCCACGATTGCTGGTCGGTACCTGGGCGATCTTGTCGACTACGTCCATGCCGCGCAGCACCTTGCCGAAGACCGCGTAACCGAAGTCGCGCGAGCTATGGTCGAGGAAGGCGTTGTCCTTGTGGTTGATGAAGAACTGGCTGGTGGCCGAGTCGCGCACCTGGGTTCGCGCCATGGCCAGGGTGCCGCGCACATTGTGCAGGCCGTTGTCGGCTTCGTTCTTGATCGGGGCTTGCGTCTGCTTCTGTTGCATGTCGGCGTCGAAGCCGCCGCCTTGCACCATGAATCCCGGAATCACCCGGTGAAACTGGGTGCCCGCGTAGTAACCGCTGTCCACGTAGCCGAGGAAGTTTTCCACGCTGACCGGGGCTTTTTCCGCATCCAGCTCGATTTCGATTTCGCCGAGGCTGGTGGTCAGCAGCACTTTCGGGTTCTCCGCAGCCAGCAGGCTGCTGGCAAACAGTACGGAGCAGGCGGCGAGGGCGAGTGTCTTCAGCATGTTTGTTGATCCTTTTGGAGGGGAGTGGAGGCGGCCTGTTCGACTTCTTCGAGGAAGGCCAGCAGGCTGCTGTTGAAGCGTTGCGGTTGATCCAGTGGTGTGGCGTGACGCGAGTCTTCGATCACCAGCAGGCGTGCGTCGGGCATTTCCTTGACGTAGGCCTCTTTCTGCGCGACTGGGGTGTAGTCGTGGTCGGCGGTGATCACCAGGGTAGGACAGGTGATGCGCGCCAGGCGTTCGCGCACACCCCAGCCGATGATGGCGTCGAGGCTGGCCAGGTAGGCGCGCTTGTCGTTCTGTGGCCAGCGCTCTTCGATCTTGCGCCGCAGTTCGGTTTGCTCGGGCTTGGGGAACAACAGGTTACCCAGTACCTTGGCGATGGTCTCCAGGCTGAACAGGCGCGACAGGCCCCAGCGTTTGGCGATTTCCAGGTAGTCGAGCGGGCTTTTCGCCTTCACTTCGGGGCCGCTGTTGACGATGCACAGGCTCTTTAGCAGTTCGGGGCGGTCGACGCCCAGCTGGAAGCCGATCATGCCGCCCATGGAGATGCCAACCAGATGCACCCTGTCGAGGCCCAGGTGTTCGATCAGTGCGCTCACATCTTCGGCAAAACCGGCGATGCTGTAGCGTTCGCGCGGCTTGTCCGAGCGGCCGTGACCGCGTATGTCGATGGCGATCACCCGGTAGTGCGCAGCCAGTTCGGGGATCTGATATTCCCAGTCGCGGGTGCTTGAACCCAGGCCGTGAATCAGCAGCACCGGCGCGCCCTTGCCGTACTCCTCGTAGTGCAACTGGCAACCGTCGTTATCGTAGTAGGGCATGGATGACTCCTGTCAGCTGGTTGGTTGGGGAGCGGCGAAGGGCGCACTGAGTGGTGCCGCGTCGAAGTTCTTGATCAGGTCTACGAGAATCTGGCTGGCCGGCCCCAGGGTCTTGTCCTTGTGGCTGTAGAGGGTAAAGCGTGGGTGGCTGCTGCCGCCCTGTTCCAGCTTCAGGGGTTTGAGGATACCTTCACACAACTCCCGATCGATCAGGTGGCGTGGCAGCCAGGCGAAACCGAGGCCGCTGCTGACGAAGCTGGCGGCGGTCGACAGGCTGCTGACCGTCCAGCGTTGCTCGGCACCCAGCCAGCCGACGTCGCGCGGTTTGCTGCGCCCCGAGTCGCGGATAACCACCTGCAACTGGTTCTGCAAATCCTCGAAGGTCAGCTTGCGTTGCATCTTGTGCAGCTGATGGTCGGGGTGGGCAACCGCGACGAATTCCACTTCGCTGAGTTCATGGCCCAGATAGCCGACCATGGACAGGCTGCTGATGGCCAGATCGGCGGTGCCTTCCAGCAGCACTTCCTCGACGCCCGACAGCACCTCCTCGCGCAGGCGCACGCGGCAGCCGCGACTCTGCGGGATGAAGGCGGCCAGCGCCCTGATCAGCCGTGCGGTCGGGTAGGCGGCGTCAACCACCAGGCGAACCTCGGCTTCCCAGCCCTGATCCATGTTGTAGGCCAGGTCTTCCAGCTGGCTGGCCTGCTTGACCAGTTGCCGCGAACGGCGCAACAGCACGTCGCCAGCCTCGGTGAGCACGGCCTTGCGCCCGTCGATGCGCAGCAACGGCACGCCGAGCTGTTCCTGCATCCGCGCAATGGTATAGCTGACCGAGGATTGCGAGCGATGCAGTACCTCGGCGGCCTGGGCAAAGCCACCCTGATCGACTACGGCCTGCAACGTACGCCATTGATCGAGGGTCACGCGGGGCGCTTTCATTATCCTCTCCTATTCACGCGAGCCGTTGGGTGCACTGAGAGCTTGTGAAAAAACTCTCGCCTACTGCGACCACCTCCAGACGCCCGCTGCTGACGTTGCGCCAGGTGAAAAGCAGGGTCATTTAGCTCACTAAACTCCCCTGCTTTTCACGTAGCGCGTCTTGCTGCGAACGCCTGGAGACGGTCTCGCTACGGCGCTCGATATTTTCACAACCTCTGAGGCGAACTCGCTCTAAACTGGCAGTCCCTTGTTGGAGACTGCCGCATGAAAAAAATTTGCTGTGTCCTGATCGCCTGGTTGCCGCTGGCCGCTTTCGCTTATCCGTTCGAGGTGGAAAAACAGCTCAACGGTGCCGAGGTGTCGGTCACGACCCAGGAAATCGATCACAACATGGGCGCCTTGCTGCTCTACAACTACGGTGAGACCGAGGCCGAGTGCACCGGGGTGTTCCGCAACGGCCCCGAGGCGCCGCGTACCCGCAAAGTATTGTTGGCGCCGGGGCAGAGCAGCAACCTGACGATGAAATTCGCCCGCAGCATCATCAAGCTGCGCGTGCAGTTGACCTGTGGCCTGAAATAACCACCGCCGTCATGAACATTAGCGATCCTAGTGCGAGGTGTTTAATAAATCAATTTTATAGATAGGTAAAAGCGATTATTTGCGCTTTTTAATCGATTGCTGTGTCTCTACTCTTTGCTCCATCGACGTTAACCAACCCCTCTCGATGGAGCAAAAATATGTCAAAAGTTCTGGTAATCGAAAGCAGCGCCCGCCAACAAGGCTCGGTTTCTCGTCAGCTCACCGAGCAATTCATCGCCCAGTGGCAAACTGTTCACCCCGCCGATCAAATCCAGGTTCGCGACCTGGCGGTCGAGCAAGTACCGCATCTGGATGCCAACCTGCTGGGCGGCTGGATGACCCCGGCCGATCAGCAGAGCGTCGCGGAGCAAAGCGCATTGGCCCTGTCCAACAAGCTCACCGATGAAGTGCTGGCTGCCGATGTGCTGGTGCTGGCCGCGCCCATGTACAACTTCGCCATTCCCAGCACCCTGAAAGCCTGGCTGGATCATGTGCTGCGTGCCGGCGTCACCTTCAAGTACACCGAAACCGGGCCGCAAGGCCTGCTCACGGGCAAGCGTGCCTTCGTCCTGACCGCCCGTGGCGGTATCTACGCTGGTGGCAACATGGATCATCAGGAACCCTACCTGCGTCAGGCGTTGGCCTTTATCGGCATTCACGACGTCAGCTTCATCCATGCCGAAGGCCTCAACCTGGGCGGCGAGTTTATGGAGAAGGGTCTGGCCGAGGCCAAGGCGCAGTTGGCACAAGTGGCCTAAAGTTCAAGTAACAGGCAACTCCCTTGGCGTCCCTCTGCTCCTGGGGCGCATGTACCCGGTCGATCGCTTTGGCGATTTGCCGGGTTTTTTTTGCTTATGTACCCGTTAACCGTTGCAAGCATGTCCAGGCGTGACGATCTACCTGCAGGAGCGGCCGCCCCGTCTTCGACGCTCGCCTTGCCGGCCCGCTTGCTGTTCGGTAACGCCGCTCGCTTACCCACCAGCGCCAGCCAGTGGTGGGTCTTGGCCTGGCTCGGTATGGTGGCGTCCGTGCTTGGTCTTTACTGGTGGAACAAGGGCGCGAGCCTGGTCGATGGCGGCACCCTGGCGGTGATGAACAACGCTCTGGTGCCGACGGGTCTGTTGGTCAATCTGTTGCTGTGGAACCGCGATGCCGATCTGTGGCGGTTGAGCCTGGGCGAGGCGGTGATTGCGAGTTCCCTGCTGTTGACCCGGGTCGGCAGTCGGCAGCTACTGGTGGCGAAGGAGATGCGATGAAGCTGTCCGGGCGTGGCGTGTCGCTATCGATTGGCGCCTCGATGCTGTTTGCCCTGATTCCCGGCTATGTGCAGCAACTGGCGCCGCTGGATGGTGTGCAGGTGTTCGCCCAACGGGTGCTCTGGTCGATTCCGGCGGTGTTGCTGCTGGTCGCCGTGGCCCGGCAATGGACGGTGCTGGCCGTGGCCCTCGGCCGCCTGCGCCATGAGCCGCGATTGTTGGCGGCCTTGCCACTGGCGGCGGCGCTGATTGGCGTGCAGTGGGCCTTGTTCGTCTGGGCACCGCTGGCCGGGCGCATGCTGGATGTGTCGCTGGGCTACTTTTTGCTGCCCTTGGCGATGGTGCTGGCCGGGCGGGTGTTCTACGGCGAGCGCCTGCGTCCGTTGCAGCAGTTGGCGGTGTTCTGTGCCTTGCTCGGCGTGCTGCATGAACTGTGGCGCCTGCAGGCATTTTCCTGGGTCACCCTGGTCACCGCGCTCGGCTATCCCCCGTACTTCATGTTGCGCCGCTGGATGCGCCTGGATGCCCTGTCCGGGTTTATCCTGGAAATGCTGGTGCTGGCGCCCTTGGCGGTCTGGCTGATCGTCGCCTGGGGGCCGGTGGCGGTGTTCACCCAGGCGCCGCAGCTGTGGTGGCTGCTGCCGGGGCTGGGCTTGCTCGGCGCCCTGGCGTTCGCGGCGATGATGGCGTCCAGCCGGTTGTTGCCGCTGGGGCTGTTTGGCATCCTCAGTTATGTCGAGCCAGTGCTGCTGTTTCTGGTGGCACTGCTGTTTCTCGGCGAAAGCTTCAATGCCCAGCAATGGCTGACCTATCTGCCGATCTGGCTGGCGGTGCTGCTGGTCGGCTGGGACAGCGCGCGTCTGCTGATCAAGCAGCGGCGTACCTGACGGGAGGTGACATGCAGATCAATGCCGACCTGGCCGAGCGGGTGGTGCTCGATACCCGGACTATCGACTGGCAGGCCTCGCCGTTGCCTGGTGTCGAGCGGCGTCCGCTGGAACGCTTTGCCGCGGAAAGCGGACGCGCCACCTCGATCGTGCGTTATGCGCCGGGTTCGCAGTTCCGTAGCCATCAGCATCCGCGAGGCGAGGAAATCCTGGTACTCGAAGGGGTCTTTGTCGATGAGCATGGCGCCTATCCTGCCGGCTACTGGCTGAAGAATCCGCCCGGCAGCAGCCATGCGCCGTCCAGCCCTGGCGGGTGCCTGCTGTTCGTCAAGCTGTGCTACCAGGAGCCGCAGGATCAGCAAACGCTGCGCATCGATACGCACCAGGCGCAGTGGCAGCCAGGTCTGGTGCCGGGTTTGAGGGTATTGCCACTGGCCAGCTTCGCGACGGTGCACACGACATTGGTGCGCTGGGCGCCAGGCACCGAGTTTCATGCGCACCAGCATCTTGGCGGGGAAGAAATCCTGGTGCTGGAGGGGGTGTTTCAGGATGAGTTCGGCGATTATCCCGCCGGCACCTGGCTGCGCAACCCGCACGGCTCGACGCATACACCGTTTTCCCGTGAGGGTTGCCTGATTTATGTAAAGGTCGGCCATCTGCTCGATGCGGGTGTGGCAGATCAGTCCAGCACGTTTCTCAGCACTTCGTAGATGATCCCGGTGGCAATCGCCACCAGTATCACGTCGGTGCCGGCCTGTTTCCATTCGTAGCCGTCATAGTGCGGCAGTTGGCTGCTCACCCGGCCGTCGAAGTTCTTGGCGATGCCAGGTGGCAGTGGTTTGCCGCGGGCCAGATTCTTGGCGATACCGGGTGGCAATGAGCTAACCGGGCCGATCAGTTCACGGTTGTCGCCCAGGACGATGCGTACGCGGCCGATATCGATGGTCGGGCCACTGAGGTGGACACTGACGTCGCCGTCATGGCCAGCGTCCGGTTTGCCATGGTTATCGGTTTTCGGCGCGGCGAAAACGCTCTGCGTGGCCAGGGCGATGGCCAGGCCGCTACAGATCAGCAGGGTGCGAGACGGGTTGGACATGCAGTTCTCCTGGGCCTTGGGACGGTTGTGCTGCCTGAATTGAGCGCGTTCATGGCGCTTTGTTCAAGTACCGAGGTGCCTGCTCTGTGCGGGTCTGCACAAAGAAATTCGGCCGCAGCGCGGGAAACCGTTACGCTATGCAGCTGATTTCCGTTTTTCGTCGAGGTTACCCCCGTGTTTTCCCAATTCGCCCTGCATGAACGTCTGCTGAAAGCCGTGGCTGCGCTGAACTTTACCGAGCCCACCCCGGTGCAGCTGGCGGCTATTCCGCTGGCGCTGCAAGGGCAGGATTTGCGGGTCACGGCACAGACCGGCAGCGGCAAGACGGCGGCCTTCGTCCTGCCGATGCTCAATCGCCTGTTGGGTGATGGTGCTTCCTCGCCGCGCATGAGTGTGCGCGCGATGATCATGCTGCCCACCCGTGAGCTGGCCCAGCAAACCCTCAAGGAAGTCGAGCGCTTCGCCCAGTTCACCTTCCTCAAGGCCGGTTTGATCACCGGTGGTGAGGATTTCAAGATGCAGGCCGCGATGCTGCGCCGGGTCGACATCCTGATCGGCACACCGGGTCGCCTGATCGAACACGCCAACGCCGGCAACCTGCTGCTCGATGAAGTGGAAGTGCTGGTGCTCGACGAAGCCGACCGCATGCTCGACATGGGTTTTGCCGAAGACGTGCAGCGTCTGAGCGAGCTGTGCAATGCCGAGCGCCAGACCCTGCTGTTCTCCGCGACCAGCGGTGGTGCGGGCCTGCGCGAGATCGTCGGCAAGGTACTCAAGGATCCGGAGCACCTGCAGCTCAATCGCGTCAGCCAGCTCAACGAAGGCACGCGTCAGCAGATCATCACCGCCGACCACAACCATCACAAGGAGCGCCTGGTCGAGTGGCTGCTGGCCAACGAAACCTACGAGAAGGCGATCATCTTCACCAATACCCGGGTGCAGGCCGACCGCCTGTATGGCAAGTTGGTGGCCCACGATTTCAAGGTGTTCGTGCTGCACGGCGAGAAGGACCAGAAGGATCGCAAGTTGGCCATCGACCGCCTCAAGCAGGGCGCGGTGAAAATCCTGGTTGCCACCGATGTGGCTGCGCGCGGCCTGGATGTCGACGGTCTGGATATGGTGATCAACTTCGACATGCCGCGTTCGGGTGACGAGTACGTGCACCGCATCGGCCGTACCGGCCGCGCCGGTGCCGAAGGCCTGGCGATTTCGCTGATCTGCCACAACGACTGGGCCTTGATGTCGAGCATCGAACGCTACCTCAAGCAGCGTTTCGAGCGGCGCAACATCAAGGACCTGAAGGGCATCTACCAGGGGCCGAAGAACCTCAAGGCGTCCGGCAAGGCGGTTGGGCCGAAGAAGAAAAAGGTCGACCCCAAGACCGGCAAGAAGCTGGCCGCGAAGAAACCGGCGGCCAAGGCGCCAAGCAAGCGCAATACCATCAACAAACCCAAGGTCGCGGCGCCGGAATTGGTCAGCCAGGATGGCTTGGCACCGCTCAAGCGGCGCAAGCCGGCGCCTGCGGCGGAGTAAGCCAGCGCTGTCTGCTAGGGTGGGTTTCAGCCCACCGACGTGGTCAACCGTGGCGGGCCGAAGCGGATCGCCGCCCGACCTACGGCACTACCAGGCCAATTTATTTCGGCACGATCAATATCTTGCCGTCGCGCTCGCCGCTGGCGGCCGCGGCCACCGCCTCCTTGATCTGGCTGACGTCATAGGTGGCCGCCACGCGGGTGTGCAGCTTGCCACTGGCGATCAGTTGGGTCAGCTCGCCGAATACCTGCATCTGCTCGGCCGGGGTGGCTTTCTGGAACCATTTGGCCAGCCAGAAGCCGCGCAGGCTCACGTCGCGGAACACGAAGGACGCCGGTGAAACCTGGCAGGGCTGGCGGCTCATCATGCCGTAGTTGACCAGCACGCCGCCCTCGCTGAGGCTCGCGGCCAGATGGTCGGTGGCCTCGCCGCCCACCGCATCGATGCCCAGGCGCACGGCTTCGTCGTCGGTGGCCGCGCGTACGCGCTTGGCCAGATCCGCGCCATCGACCAGCACCACGTCGCCGCCTTCGGCCTGCACCCCAGCCACTGCCGACTCACGGCGCACCACGTTGATGGTCTTGAAGCCGCGCAGCTTGGCCAGCTGGATCAGGTAGCTGCCGACGCCCGAGTTGGCGGCGTTCTGGATCACCCAGTCGCCGGGTTTGAGGTCGACGAACTGGCTGAGCAGCAGGGCGGCGGTCGGCGGATTGACGGTCAGCATCGCCAGTTGCAGCGGGTCGGCTTCTGGCAGCGGGATCAGCTTGTTCGCCGGGGCATTGAGGTGGCTGACCCAAGTGCCGCAGCCGACCGGCAGCAGCACCAGTTGGCCGACCTTGAGGTTGCTCACCTCCGCTCCCAGTTCTGTGACGCGGCCGACCCCTTCGTTGCCGCCAATCGCCGGCAGCGGCGGCAGCATGCCGTATTCGCCGGTGAGGGTGAGGACGTCGGAGGGGTTGATCGGCGCGGCCGCCACCTTGATCCGCACCTGGCCAGCGGCCGGTGGCGGTAGCTGCAGTTCGACCGCTTCGATCACCTCTTGCGGAACCGGGCCGCGGGTTTGGTATTCGGCTTTGAGCATGCTGCTTCTCCAGTTGATGGCGATTCATTCAGAGGACTGAGTCTAGTCCGGAGTGGCTATGCCGCGATGAATCCCGTTCAATAGATCCCTGTGATTGCACTTGGCTTGCTGCACCCGAGCCCGTGAAACCTTGACTGCCCTTTCCGGGTCGGAACTCTAGAGCACCTGGCCTTGGGCAAGGGAGGGTTTCGCGTTCGGCACGCCGAGCGGCCTGCTGAGGGGGAGGTGGGCGTGCAACCAGGATCTGATCGAGCGCCTGTTGCATCCACCGCCTGCACACACATGGGGTCGCAACCTGGCTGTACGTTCACCCTGAGTGGCCGTTTATGCTGCACGACAGCGCAACTAAGGGAACTGGCATGCAGTGGATGTTAGGGATGGTGCTGCTCTGGTTCAGTCTCGCAATTTCGGCTGAACCGTTGCGCCTGGGTATCGGGACGCACAAGCCGCCTTATGTGTTTGAAGGTGAGGCGCGGGGACTGGAGTACGAGATAGTGGCGGCTGCCGCGAAGCGCGCCGGCTTTGCCATGCAAGTCTTGTATATGCCGATGGAACGCCTGCACTGGCTGTTGCGCCGTGGCGAGATCGATGCCATCGCCACCACTAACCAGCAGAGCGGCATCGATGCCTTCTATTCCGAGCCGCATATCTACTACCAGAATGTTGCCGTGGCATTGCGCGCGCGCAACTACAAGATCGAGCGGATAGCCGATCTGGGCAATTACTCGGTCAGCACATTTCAACGTGCACGCTTCTTGCTCGGTAGCGAATTTCAGCGGATGGCGCAGAACAACCCGCGCTATCGCGAAGAGGCGCAGCAGATCGCGCGTAACCGCCTGCTCTACAGCGGGCGGATCGAAGTGGTGGTGGCGGATATACGGATCCTGCGCTATCTCAATCGTGAGGTGCTCGATCAGGTCGATGTCAGCCAGCCATTGACCGAATACTGGATCTTCGCGCCAACGCCCTATCAGGTCGGCTTTCGCCATGAGGCCCAGCGCGATCGCTTCAATCGAGGGCTTGCTGCCATTCGTGCGAGTGGCGAGTACCGCGCGATCGAGCGGCGTTACGCGATGTATTGAACTCGACATCTGGAGTAACGCCCCTGGGCTGCAAGTCGGACAGTGCTGGTGCATGATTCGAACATCCGGCTCCGCCACTTTCCGCCGCGAAGGAGAGAAGCATGCTGCATACACCCCTACTGGCGATTCTGGGCTTGAGCGGCGTGCTGCTGATGCCGCCGGCTACCGCGCAGGTCCGCGAATACCCCAGCGAACACGGCACCCTGCAGGTCAGCCAAGTGGTCGCCGGGCTGGAGCATCCCTGGAGCATGGCTTTTCTGCCTGATCGGCAAGGCCTGCTGGTCACCGAGCGGCCTGGGCGTTTGCGCCTGGTAACGCTGCAGGGCGTGCTGTCCGAGCCGATCAGCGGGGTGCCGGCCGTATACGCCAGAAGCCAGGGCGGGCTGCTCGATGTGGCGCTGTCGCCCGAGTTTGCCGAGGACCGCCTGGTTTATCTGTCCTATGCCGAGGCCGGTGATGGGGAGTACGCCGGTACTGCGGTCGGGCGCGCCAGGTTGTCCCCGGATAACCGCCAGCTGCAAGATTTTGAGGTGATTTTCCGCCAGCTGCCAAAACTGTCCAGCGGCGCGCATTTCGGTTCGCGGTTGGTGTTCGACCGCGACGGTCATCTGTTCATCGCCCTCGGCGAAAACAACCAGCGCTCGACCGCACAGGACCTCGACAAGCTGCAAGGCAAGGTGGTGCGCCTGCACCCGGACGGCAAAGTGCCGCGCGACAATCCCTTTGTCGGTCAGGCAGGCGTGCGCCCGGAAATCTGGTCTTACGGCCATCGCAACCAGCAAGGGGCGGCACTCAACCCCTCGACCGGGCAGTTGTGGACCCACGAGCATGGCCCGCGTGGCGGCGATGAGATCAACATCCCGCAAGCCGGCAAGAACTACGGCTGGCCGCTCGCCACCCATGGGCTCAACTATTCGTTCCTGCCGATTCCGGAAGCCCAGGGCAAGGCGGTCGCCGGCACCGAACCGCCGCACTATGTCTGGGAAAAGTCACCGGCAATCAGCGGCATGGCGTTCTATGACGGCGAGCGCCTTGCCGCCTGGCGAGGCAACCTGTTCATCGGTGCGCTGGTCGGGCAGGCGCTGATTCGCCTGGAATTGCGTGGCGATCAGGTGGTGCATGAGGAGCGTCTGCTGGAACAGCTCGATGCGCGCATCCGCGATGTGCGCCAGGGGCCGGATGGCTATCTCTATGTGCTGACCGACGCCAGCAACGGACAGTTGCTGCGCCTGGCCCTGCAGCCCCGGGAGTAAGCGCCGGTTTACGGCGCTCAGCGGGTCTTCTGGGCGTCGTCCTCGTCGGTCTTGGCCGCCAACAGCTTGGGTTTCAGCGGCCTGCTGGTCACGCTGAAATCGAGGATCTCGATGGCGCCTTTACCCTCGCCGAGCAGGTGGAAGGAGAACGCCTTGCGTGCGGCCAGGTTGTTGAAGCTGAAGCTGACCTCGATCGGCTTGTCCTGGGTCAGACGCGGCAGTTCAGGGATCGGCAGGGCCACGTCGCGCTCGAACTCCTTGGTTTTCAACTGCAGCGTGGCACCTCTGCTATCCATGCCGACGCCACGCACCTTCAGGGTGACGGTGGTTTGCGTGCCGCGGGGCAGCTCCAGGTACTGGGCGCCGACCAGACTGTCCGCCCAGTCGTCGCCGACTTTGCGTTTCAGCTTGATGCGTTTGCGGTTGGCGAACTGGTAGTGCAGTTGCGCCTGACCGTTGTGCAGGGATTGGTTGAGCAGGGTGGCGCGCTGGCTGACCAGGCGCGCCTCGCGGCCGCTGATACGGCCGAGGTAAGCCGCGCTATCGGCAATGAACCCACTGCTGGCATAGCGCCGGCAGACTTGCTGGAAGTCGCATTCGGTGAAGGTGCCCAGGCCGTCGTGCTGGCGCAGCATGCCGTTGGTGGCGGATAGCATGGCCCGCCCGCTGGTGTAGTCGCGCAGCAGCGAGCGGCCGGCGATATTTTCCGGGACTGGCAGGGCGAAATAGTCGAGCACCGAAGCCGTCAGGTCGACGTGCCCGTAGACGCCAGTCTTCAGCGCCGGCAGTTGCGCCTGCTCCGGCGCCAGCAGCAGGTTGAAGCCCCAGGCCGACGCCAGGCGCACGTTTTCCACGCCATGGGATTCGTCGGAGGTGATCAGTACCAGGGTGTCCTTGAGCACGCCCTGTTTCTCCAGCCCGACGAGGAAATCCGCCACGGCATCGTCCAGGTAGGCGACTACTGCCTGCTTGGCGGTCGGGTAGCGGTCAAGGTAGTCCTGCGGTGCCGAGTAGGGCTGGTGGGTGCCGACGGTGAGCAGAGTGAGCATCCAGGGGCGTTTCTGCTGGCGCAGTTGCTTCACATACTTCAGGGCGCCTTCGAAATAGGTCTTGTCGTCCACGCCCCAGCCGAATTCCAGGTAGGGTTTTTTCTTGAACCAGTCGCGGCCCAGGGTCTTGTCGAAGCCCATGCGCGGCATGATCTGGTCCTTGGCCATGAAGCGCAGTCCGGCGCCTTGCAGGTAATGGGTGGTGAAACCGCGCTGGCGCAGCTGCGCCGGAAGGCACTGCTCGCTGCGCTGGGGATTGCCGAGCAGTTCGATGCCTTTTGGCGTGCCGGAGTCGAGCTTGCTGTAATCGCCGCAGAGCATGGCGTACAGGCCGCGAATGGTCTGGTGGCTGTGCAGCACATAGTCCGGGGTGAGCATGCCGCGCTCGGCCCACTGGCTGAGCCGCGGCATCAGCGCCTGCCGATAGCTGCTGCGCAGCGCCTTGCGGCTGGCGTCGATATAGGCGCCCGGGATGCCTTCCAGGGTGATGATCAGCACATTGCGCGCCTGTCCCGGGTGGTCGAGCAGCGGTGTGCCGGCGAGGTCGAGCTGGTTGAACGCGCTGATGTCCGGCGGGCTGCTGGGTTGGTCGCCGGCCAGCCAGTCCTCGAGGCGTAACTGTCCGGCGCTCAGGCTTTCTGCCAGCATCTTGTGCGGCAGGTTGAACTGCAGCCATTGGGCGGCTTCGCTGGGGCTGCGGTACTGGTAGACGGCATGAGTCACCAGTAATGACAGCGGGGCCAGCAGCCAGACCAGTTTGATGCCTTGCCGCGGCGGTGCGCTCGGCCGCCGGCTCAGCAGCAGGTGCAGGGCGATACCAAACGTCAGCGCCAGGGCCAACAAGGGGTGGCTCAGGCCACCGCCCTGGGTCGAGTGACGGACGAATTGGGCATCGCCCAGGTAGTGCAGATCTGCCGGCTCGGGCATGCGCCCGACCGCGCTGACCAGTTCGGCACTGCTCAGGCTGAAACTGCACCAGATCAGGAGCACGGGCAGGCGCAGCAACCAGCTGCGGCCGTGCAGCAGGATCAGCAGCAGGCTACCGATGGCCAGATCCGACAGGTAACCGAACGGGTGCGACCAGCCCAGCCCGTAGCGACTGACCAGTGGGATCACGATCAATACCAAGGCCAATGTCAGCGGGGCGCTGGCCGGGTGCTGCAGCCAATGGCTGGGTGGGCGCACGGAGACTCCAGAGGTAGTTGTCATAGATGTAGAGATGTAGATGATCGACAGCAGTGCCGAGTTCACCGCAGAGCGCGATTAGACATGATTCTGAAACATGCGTGTGCTAACCGCCAGTGGGGGCAGTTGAATTCACTGAAATAGAGGGGAGAGGATGAAGCATTAGCCCAGCGCCTTGTCTGGGGGAGCAAAGCGCTGCGGGGCTAAGGTAAGTCGGCTATTTCTTGCCGATGGTGATCTGCTTGGAAGCGCCGTAGACCTGGCCACTGACACCCTTGGCGATCTGCTGGATTTCACCGCCGGAGTTCAAGAAGGCGGCGATCTGTGCATCAATCGAGGCGCTGGTTTCGACGGCTGGAGCTGGCTTGGGCTTGCTGTTTGATGCTTTAACGCGCATGGCGGCCATTAACCTATTTAAAAATTAATTTGGCCGCCGATTGTACACGAACGACTTGACAATTACTTGGTAAATAACGCTGGCAACTCAAGTTGCGACTATACCGGTGATTTGCCGAATGGATGAATAGTGCTGATGGCACTGAGTAAACCATTGTTTTATCAGCGCTCTATTAGAGACGTGAGCTGCCTGTCGGTTCTCGCTGACGGGCGCTTTCCGCTGGTCGGATCGCTTCGGGCGCCCTGGCCAGTCCCGGTGAGTCCGCGTGTCGACGCCAGGAAACCAGGCCGCAACTCAGGTAGAATGTCCGGCTCGCAACGAGGGTAGGGCACCATGGCTGTAATCGGACGAATGAATAGTTTGCAGGTCGTGAAACACACCGACTTTGGCCTGTATCTGGATGGCGGCGCGGATGGCGAAATATTGCTGCCCAAGCGCTATATCCCCAAAGACACGCCAAGTGAGGTGGAAGACTGGCTGAATGTATTTATTTACCTGGACAGCGATGACAAGCTGATTGCCACCACGGAAACCCCGAAAGTGCAGGTCGGTCAATTTGCCAGCCTGAAAGTGGTGGATATCAACCGCGTCGGTTTATTTCTCGACTGGGGGTTGCCGAAAGATCTGCTCTTGCCCCATTCGGAAGAGAAGCGCCCGCTGCAAGTTGGCGACTACTGCGTGGTCTACGTGTTTGTCGACAAGCGCAGCAAGCGCATCACCGCCACTGCGCGCCTGGATCGTTACCTGGACACCGTGCCGGCCACCTACACGGTCGGTCAGGAAGTCGGCCTGCTGGTGGTCGAGTCCACCGACATGGGCTTCAAGGCGATCATCAACGGCAAACACTGGGGCCTGATCCACAAGAACGAACTGTTCAAGTTCCTGCGCAGTGGCATGCAGGAGAAGGGCTTCATCAAGGAAGTGCGTGCCGACGGTAAGATCAGCCTGAGCCTGCAGGCGGTTGGGCAGGAAGCGGCGAGCAGCCTGGGCGAGCAGATCCTGGCCAAGCTGCGCGAGCACGATGGCGTGCTGCCCCTCAATGACAAGAGTTCGCCAGAAGCCATCAGCGCCCTGTTTCGCGTCAGCAAAGGCAACTTCAAGAAGGCCATCGGCGGCTTGTACAAACAGGGTCGCATCGTGATTTACGACGACCACATCGAACTGGCCGCCAAGTAACGGCGTTTCCCCCGGCAGAGGGTGCGCTGGGTGTGCCTCAGCACCGGTTTTTTACAAAACCCGCTTGAGCGCCCGCGGACTCCATTGAATAATGCCCAGGCTTTTGCCGTTGTAGCTCAGTTGGTAGAGCACGTCATTCGTAATGATGGGGTCGGGGGTTCGATTCCTCTCAACGGCACCAATACTATGTTTCAGCATGTTCCCGTATGATGCTGAAACCCTCATAAACCGGCCGTCGTAGCCGGTTTTTTATTCCTGCTTGTTTCTCTATGTCCCCGTATAGCCGTTGATGCCGTGTATGCCTGCTTGTATGCTTCTGAGTAACGCGAACTTAGGCATACAAAAATGAAGCGAGCAGGCATCAAGCGGCGCCCCCTGGCTGACACTGTTCTGGCGACTCTGGAGCCCGAGGCCGCGGCATATCGCGAGGCTGACGGCAACGGTCTGTACTTCCGAGTGAAGCCCAACGGCACCAAGTCGTGGGAGCTGCGCTACAAGAAGCCTGACGGCAAGTGGTCTTGGCACGGTCTGGGCGGGTATCCCGATCTGTCTGGCTCCAGAGCGCGAGAGAAGGCAGGGGAGGCGCGCAAGCTGCTGTCTGATGGCGTTGATCCGGTTGCACGCAAGACCGCCGCCAGAATGGCCGAAGCAATCGCCGCCGCTAACACCTTCCGAGCAGCCGCCGAGGAGTGGTATGCCGCCAAGGAGGCAGACGGCAAGGCCGAAAGCACGCTTTGGCGCATTCGCCTCTACCTTGATAAGGACATCCTGCCGGCGTTGGGCGATAAACCACTGAGGGAGATTACTCGCACTGACTGCGCCCAGCTGCAGGCCACGATCGAGGGGCGCGGAGCGCACAACATATCGGCCAAAGCCAGGGGCTGGGTTAATCAGATATTCGGGCGCGCGATAGGCCGTGGTCTGTGTGAGAACAATCCGGCATCGAATCTGGTGGACATTGCTGCATCTGCTCCGAAGTCCAAGCAACACCCGCACCTGTTAGAGCCTGAGCTGCCAGTCTTTCTGCATAGCCTGCGTGCGACCACTAGCCGCTTGCCAGCCCGTACCGCCACTTGGATGTGCCTGTGGACTGCGAGCCGGCCCGGCATGGTGCGCTGGGCGGAGTGGACAGAGATCGACTTTGAGAAGGCCCTGTGGACTATCCCTGCTGCCAAGATGAAGGCCCGCCGTGATCATATGGTGCCCCTGCCACGACAGATGCTGGATGCCCTGCGCGAGCTGCAACGCATGACCGGTCGCAGCCGCTACCTGTTCCCAGGTATTGGCCCCAAGAAGCCCGTGATGAGCGAGAACACCATTAACCTGACGCTCTCCAAGGTCGGCTATCGCGGCAAGCTGGTAGGGCATGGCAGCCGCCACACTGCGAGCACGCTGCTACGCGAACACGGATGGCTCAAAGAGCACGTCGAAGCGCAGTTGGCGCACAAGGAAGCAGGCGTCTCCGGTATCTACAACCAGGCCCAGTACCTGCCTCAGCGCCGCGCCATGATGCAGTGGTATGCCGATTATCTCGACTGCCTGGCTAATGACATGACACCAGTACTGCGCGCAGAGTTTGACCGCCAAGTAAACGTGATCGAAGGCAACGTGGTGGAAATCAAGCGCGCATGAGTAAACCGCAGCGACCATAAACTGGATAACCCGAGGCTTTGCTGTCTAGGTTCCAGATTGGTAAGGCTGCTACTGAGTCCTTGTCAATCAGTGGGGGCAGCGGTTCTGCACGCTATGAATTAGCTACATTCCGCTGACCGGCCAAAATCTTTAGACGTGCCTGCTACGCCACCCCTGGTGCTCAAAGGCAATGCGGTTCATCACGCACGGGGGAATGGCAAATCCTTGAATGCTTGTTGTGAGCGTTTCGCTTCCTTCGGCAAGCAAGGTGAAGTGGTTGTATCGACGAAAATTCATACCCCGGCCAGGGTAGTTATTCAGGGTGATCTCCCATGAGTTTTCGTCTGAATAAAAGCCTGCGATCTGTGACCAATTTGATTGGATGCCAGCCCCAGTGATTCCTTCAGGAGTTAGGCAGAAAATTTCTATCCCATTTTCCTGCCCAATAGGTGTGGCATAGATCCGACCGTTTGGCGCGATAGGCGGGAAGTAGCAACCGCTACCAATATGGCGAAATTCCATTGTGCTGCTCCGCATAGAGGATGTCCCAGGACACCCTATGGCTGCTTGCGGATAACCCAAGCCTCGGCGGCTGAAAGCGAGACCGTTGTACACGCTTGGGATTTGCTTTGATCGGGGCACTGTGAAGTCTCCAACCCGAGGAGACGAACATGAACCCCGTGCAATGCCTCATCAATTCAATCTTGATCGCTCTGCGCCGGCAGTCGGAGGCGTACACCACAGTGGTTTACCCAACCAGAGGGCGTGCAGTCGTCCTGCGGGACGATCTCGGAATCGCGTTTGAGCGCAAATGGTATGAGTGCGCCGTCGACGAACAGGGTGAAGTGCCCGCACCTATGGACATCTTCGACACACAAATGGATCTACTGAGCGTTGACCAAGCTGCCTGGATTGTGAGCTGCGCAAATGCCTGGATGGATGGTGGCCGCATCACGGTCAACCCGGCCACCGGCTTGCCCATGGTTGATGGCGCTATCGGTGTGATGGGTAACCCTCTGGGAATGGATCTGCATGACCTTGACGGATTCTCAGGGGATTTCGCCGGTATGGATATTAGCGGTCATGACGGCTGTAGCCTTTCCTCGGACAGCACCTTTTGAATTGTCTAAGCCGCCTGCCGCCAGCGTGGTCAAGAGACCACAGACAGCGTAGCTTGGGATCTCGGTTTGCTGTGCAATTTGGATCGTGTGACTGCTCGACAACTAGTCCGTAGCGGAGCGCTGACACCGGGGGCATATCCGCTTATTCTGCCGTATTGGTGGCCGATGCTGGGAGGAGGGCCGGTCATTTGTGTCGTTCTGTCGGTGGTTTGTATGGGCTTTGTGGCAAACGGGTTGGAGCACGCAGAGAGGCGAAATTGATCGGGTCAGAAAAGCCGAATCCAGTAATCCCGGGAAAGTTACTCACCGTGATTGAGGGAGGGGTCTTTTAATTTTCGCCACGGCTGATTGCTCGCTACCCACTATCAGGCTGGCATTTGCCGCCTGCTGTGGATAATTGCGCAATTACCCTGCGCTGCGTAGCTTGGGATTTGGTTGGCCTGTGCTATCACCGAGTAGATCATCTGTATGGGAGCCCCTCTGATGAAAAGTTTGCCTCTTCGGACCGATGCCATCGGACTCATTTTTTCCACGCTACTGCTGTTGGCAGTGCTTCTGCTCGGTGCATGGGCTATGTGGATGTGGTGGTACATTGCGCAACTGCCGACAGACCAGGCTGGTGAGATCGGTTTAGCTGTTCGTCTGGCACCGGTGGCCACGACGCTGGTGGTGGTTTGCCTCTGGATGGGAGGTCTATTGCTGACGGTTGGCCGGGCATTAGTGTTGCCGGTGGTCGGCCATTATCGGTGGCGGTTTGGCTGCTGCCTTGCCGCCACATTCGGTATTTTCCTTGTAGCGTTGCGGATGTTGATGATGCGCCCCTACCAGTGGGGGGAGCAGGACGAGCAGATGCTGCTTCTGGGCGGCTTCATTGGCGGGTTACTGATTGCTATCGCGCTTGTCGGAGTTGTTGGTTACTGGGTTGCTGGCAGGCTGGATGCTCGGTATCAAACAAACTCTTTGTGCTGAGCTATTGGTGTCATGCCTAGGCGAGGAGGGGCGTGGTCACAGCCTCTGTCAGCAGTTAGCGAACCACCTGTAAAATCGATACCCGGCGTAAACAGCAAGTACATAGGTCATCCAGGTGAGCAGTTCATACTTATGTTCGATGCCCAGCCACCACTGAATCTTCATCAGAAAAGCACCTACTAAAATGCAGGCAAGAACGCCAAGTCCAATACCCAGTAGGGCATACACCTGCGCTTGCAGCGTAGGCATGCTGCCATCCCAGTTCTCGCTTAGGCAAAACGGGCAGTGATTTGAAACCGGTCTACCTCCGCCCCAGCCTTGGTAGCTGCGGCTGTAGCTTGTCCTCGGAACCATCATTTTTCCGCAGCATTGACACATGACCAACGAATGACGCATTCGACACCTCCCGCTTCCTGACGTGCCTCTACGATCCGACAGAGTTGGGGAAACCCAAGTCATGAACCGCACTTCGTCGTCATGAGAGACGTCGGATGACGATGCCTGTAGAGTCAAGAGCGGCATCGTCGTCACCAGAGGCGACAAGCAGCGAAGCATGCGGCCTGACCCCTGAGGCGTCGTCACCAGGCACAGCAAATGACGACAAGACTATTTACTGTTAGTGGTTTTGCGCGAGTACGGGACAAGGTTTTCATCACCACGGCACTTCCTTCACGACCTGGCTTTCCGTGAAGACTGCTCGAGGCATATCGGGGGCTCTTTTTCTCTTTTGATCGGAATTCTGTATATCACCTCAAGGCTTCTAGCACTCTGAACAGCTTGCATGCGGGTCAGATAGACCTGCTGCCGCTGGGGCAGCTTTGGATTGGCGAGCTTGGTGATCGCTTTTGTCGCTTGGGTTTCCACACAGAAAATTCCCCGTGAGCAGCCCTCCGATCAGGAGAGTTTTTTCGTGTGCGCTGCAGATGTGGCAACAGATGGTCGTCAAATGACGACGTGTGAATCGCGCAAACCGGCTTCCTTGGTTGGGTAGGTAACGGATGTACGACAGATGACGACGACAACTAGCTCATCGTCCGTAGATCCGTGCTCGCTCGTGCTGGCCTGGTTTACGATTTTGACCTTGAAGGACTCAGGGCAAATGTGGTTCGATCTGTGCTGGGCGACTTGCAGGCGCCTGCCACCCGCTATAGCGAACCCCAGTGGGGACTGCTCTAAGACCTTTTTCATGCGTATCACCCTTGTGCTGAAAGCGGCCGCAAGGGGTATTAGCGGGTGATGCCTGATTGGCTGCGCAAGCACGTGAGGATGACGTATGAGCAGCTATTCCCAGCGCCTTGAGGCGCATCTGAAAAATCGCGCACAGCGTATCAAGAAAACTTCCCAGCTTAGCCATGGCCATGCGCTCGACCAGGCCGCGATTGATTTCGGCTTTTCCGGTTGGAAGCAGGCCACCTCTCACATGGTTTGGGCAGATGGCCAGGTTGCAGAGGCGCTGGTTTCACTGTCAGACCTGGTTCAGCGCCGCGCCGAAGAGCTACGTCTCCAGGCTGGATACCCCCATGTTCTTGAAGATAGAACTGGGATCAATTATGAGCCTGGCTCCAAGACTCAACGCCAGGATTTGGCCGAGCGTTTGGTCATGCTCGATCTATTCGACTCGGTGAACGCACCTCTCGAGCACCGGTGCCAGTCGGCAGCCGCACAACTGTGGTTCCGTCCGGTGCTCGACTATGAGGATGCGGTGCGTCATGCCCAGGATGGGCAGTGGGCGTTGCGTCGTCATTCGGTCTCAATCTCTCGGAACAAGCCTGAAGAATCTGCATCCAGCACTGATGTGGCTGCGGCTGGAGATCATGAATTGCCATCGCCGGGGCTCGTATACCTGGATCTTCTTTCTACGTTACATGGCTTCTATTCCCTCTCAATCCTGCGAGTCCTGGCTGGAAAGCCCGAAGATGTGCTCAGCCATCCGTGCTTCAAGGAATTCTTTCGCCACGCAGTCGTTGCATGGCGAAAGAGAGGTTCTGACTACCCGCTGGATCATCTACTTGAGTATGTAGCTGCATCGGTAGGCGACCTACCCCGAGAGAGCCAAGTGGATCCTGCCAATCTTATCTGGATAGGTGTGCATGAGTTAGAAGGCCGCATGAGAGAAGGGGTATCCATGCTTGCCGGTATTCCTAATCATCCTCGCTTGCGGCGACCGGTCAATCCACTAGGAGAGAACGAGCATAGTCAGGTTGCGCAATGCCTGCGCCAGTTGCAGTTGTTTGCCTCCGGTAAGAAGAATCTGCACGGGCGAATCTACAAGCTGTTGCAGGAGCTGGCTCAATGGATGGGGGCGGAGACGGGAAGCCCTGAGGTTGCGGAAAAGTGTTACTTGGTTGGTGGTCCCCGGTACCTTCCATTTAGGTTTCTTGCACCGGCACAGGAGGTAGACGTCCGCGCGCTGCTGGCAAGAGTCGATCAGGCTATCAGAATGGGGTATGAGGACTGCTCACCCAAAAGAAAGCTGTTAGCGCAGGTGAGCAAGATCGACGGCCTGTTCGAGAGTTGGATGGCGCGCACAGCCGGGCATTGGCTAAAGGTAGATCGCAAGCTGCTGATGAACTCATCAGGACTGGTTGCAGTTGATGTCTCAGAAGAGCCGAGCTTTGAGCCTGGCTCGCCCTGGAAGCCTGTTCAACTGATGGGAACGTCTCGGGAGGCTGAGTTAATCGAGGTGCTCAGGCCTCATCTTTTTGAGGTTTGGCGCGAAGAAGATTTGGCGGAGGATGTCTCCTTTGATCCTGCTGATCCAGATGCCGAACAGTCTCTGCTTGAGCATCTCGAAAACCTGTCATTCTTCCGCTACGTCGGTCAGGCGCGAACCAGCAGGCAATTCCTAATTGAGGTGCGAGAAGCATTTTTCTTTCAGCCGGTGCACGTTTGGTTCAAGCAGAGGTTGATTGAGATGCGGTAGCGGGCTCAATTGCGGCGGGTTCGGATATAGGAGGTAGGTGCGGATTTCTACCTGTAACCCAGCTGACTGTCGGAATATCTTGTCACTGCCAGAACGGGTGGGGGAAGATAAATCGCGTAACAGGACAGGTACTTTTCCGGAAACCCTGATCGCAATGCGATCAAGCTGAAGTCGAGCGGGGATTCTTCGGGATACTTAAAGGACGCTCGGTTTTTGCTGTTGAGCAATGCAAGGAGGTGAGATGGTTCGATCGCTGACCAAATGCGACTCAAAAGGAGCGCTATACATTCGCCCACCCACGGTGGAGGCCCAGATTGAGCAGGTTCTCAGCCTGGATCTCGCGACATTGCGACACCGGTTTGCGATCACAGATCGTAGCTCGCCCGGCCATCTGAGTTCCGAGTGCCTGGTTCACTTGATCCGCGATGCGATTTGCTCCGGAAACATCGTCAAAGCTAGTGCAGTGCTCCCTATATTACTCGCTCGCTGCGAAGCCAATCTCCTCGTCAAGATTCCGGACGGACAACTCTCGAGTGCGGCCAGCTTGCGGGAGGAGGCACTGAGCCTGTTCAGTGAGATGTTCGCAACCGACGGAACGGAGGAAAACCCGAACGATCTCGACTATTTCGAATGCCGCTTCAATCGGGCTTTTCGAGCCCTCCGCATCGACTTGGTGCGGAGCGAGATGAACCGTCTTAAGCATTTAGCGCCACTGCCCGATCACGCCGACGACGCTGAGCCAGATCCCGATGAGGATGTCTTCGCCCGCATGACGGAGACATTTAGGACCCCTGCTACACAAGAGAGCACTCTTTTCCTGGATGAGCTCTTAGAAGCGATCAATGCTTTACCGCCTGACGAGCGTAAGGCCGTTACTCTCTGCCATGTGTTGGGGTACAAGGAGGAATCCGAAGACCCTGAGGAGGTGACGGCAGCAACGTTGTGCAATTGCACAGGGCGTACCATTCGCAACCGCTTGACTCGGGCGGCGGCGAAACTGTCGCGATTCAAGGAGGACATATGCCCCTGAACCTGATTCCCAGTGCCGCGCCGCTGCGCGACGCACTATACGAACTCTCATTGGCGAAACACGAGCTCGATGCTGATCTGCTTGACGACTTGGTTCGACGTTATCCGAACTATGCTGAGGAGCTAACTGACTTCGCCATTGAGCTCGCCCTAGATGCACTGCACAGCGATGCTGCCGTCGAAGCGGCTGAGGCTGCTATCGATCCGACTGTCGTCAGCCCCGCGGTGTCGCGCGCAATGAGCCGCTTTCAAAACCGCCTTTACGCGACTGGAAGAAGTGGTCCGACCGCTGTCAAACAGGATCGGCCGCTGGAGGCATTCAAGGATGTACCGAATCCTTTCTCTACCCTAACCCGCGGTGAGTTTCGGGCGTTCGCCGGCCGGATCGAGGCTTCAACCGTTTTCGTCGCGAAGCTACGTGATCGACAGATCGAACCGGAGACGCTAACGGACGGGTTCCTGCGCTTGGTCGCTGACGAGCTCCATGCGCCGCTCGACGTCGTCGTCGCGCATTTTTCCGCCACACGAACTGCAGCGCCGATGGGGCGACAGTTCTACAAGGCTGACGAGAAGCCGAACAACGACAGATTCCAAACCTTCGCAGAAGCTGTGCACAGCTCGGGCCTGACCGAGGCGCAACAGCAACGGCTTTTGAGTCTCTGACGGCATGGACGCGTTCGAATCGATTCGGGAGGCGGCGGCCCGTCTTCATGGCGAGTTGGTAGCAACTGGTTCGGATCCGCTTGATCCGCTTGCGCTCGTCCATGCTGCAGTGGCGCGACTGGATCTCGAACTCGTCTGGTTAGAGCCCGGCGACCCTGCGCTGAAAAACGCGCGAGCGCTCTTCGACGAACAGAGCGGCGTGGTCTGCTGCGAGACGTCAGGTGACATTGCCACGCGAGCATTGCTTGTTGCCCACGAGATCGGACATGCCGAGATTCATTCGGGCTCTTCGTCTTGCGTGGCGGATGACATTGACCCGTCGCGCTCGACTGAGGCCGTACCTGTAGGCCTGCAACGCGTCGAAGACTATGGCGCAAGGGAGCGGCGCGAGCTTCAGGCGAACGTCTTCGCTCGGGAGTTTCTCTTGCCGCGCTCCTTCGCGAGACGGCTCCATCTCGATGATGGCCAGACAGCGAGCACAATCGCCCAGCGTACGGGTCTGCCGAAACCGCTCGTGCGCCAGCAACTCTTTGACGCCTTGCTTCTTCCACCGGTGCCGACTTCGGAATCGGTATCGGAGCCACCCTATACTCCGCGACCCGACCCATCACAGGACCGGGCCGCAGCCCATCGAGGAGTGCCGTTTCAACTCCAGGCCGGGCCAGGAACGGGCAAGACCCGTACGCTCATCAAACGCGTCATGTCGCTTCTGGCGGAGGGCATCGACCCGACCGCAATTCTTGTGTTGACCTTCTCCAATCGTGCCGCCGGTGAGTTAGCAGATCGTCTGGCGCTCGCGGCCCCCGAGGCAGCGCCCCGAATCTGGATCGGGACCTTCCACGCCTTCGGATTAGAATTAGTTCGGCGCCATCATGATCGGCTTGGCCTTCCGTCGAATCCGACGCTCTTCGATCGCAGCGACGCCATCGAGGTGCTCGAGGAAATCCTGCCAACACTGTCGCTCATCCATTATCGCAATCTCTGGGATCCGGCGATGGTACTGCGGGATGTGGTGGCCGCTATTTCGCGCGCTAAAGACGAACTTGCCGATCCGGTGCGATACCGGGCCCTGGCAGATGCGATGCTCACTGCAGCGGCCGACGACGATGCCCGAGTTTCGGCCGAGAAATGCCAGGAAATCGCCAACATTTACGACCTGTATGAGCAAGCCATACGCGAACGCGGCGCCGTCGATTTCGGTGACTTGATAATGCGGCCGGCACTGCTCCTCGAGGCTGATCCGGCGCTTCGCCTTGCTGTCCAGCTTCGTCACCGGCACTTGCTCGTTGATGAATATCAGGATGTGAACCGGGCGAGTGCCAGATTGCTGAAGGCCGTGGCGGGCGACGGTAGTCGTTTATGGGTAGTTGGCGACTCCCGTCAATCGATTTATCGGTTTCGGGGCGCGTCCTCGGCCAACATGGCCCGGTTCAGCGTCGATTACCCTGGAGCGGATGTAGATCAACTGAGGATCAACTATCGCTCAACCGAGCAGATCGTAAACAGCTTCGCCGCCGTCGCGCCGAAGATGGGGGCATCTGGAGGTATGCTGCCGCTTGCCCTTGAAGCCGACCGGGGACAAGGCCCAGCGAAACCTGAGATCCGCAGATTCGACACACTTGAAGATGAGGCGGAGGGCGTAGCAGCGAGCGTTCGCGAGCTTGAGCACCAAGGAGTGGCCTTGCGAGACCAAGCTGTACTATGTCGGTCGAATAGGCGGTTGAATGACATCGCCGCGGCGCTGGAGGCGCGTGGCATTCCAGTTCTTCATCTCGGAAGCTTCTTCGAGCGCGAGGAGGTCCGAGACTTACTGGCGCTTATCAGTCTTGCGGTCGACCCGTTCGGCGATGCCCTCGTACGCGTCGGAGCGATGTCGCGCTACCACCTCTCATTGCAGGATGTGCATGTTGCTTCTCGCCATCTCCGTACCATGGGCCAACCGGCCTTGGCCGGCTTAGCTTCGCTGGCAAGCGCTGAAGGTTTGTCGCCGGAAGGCTGCATGTCGCTGACCCGTCTTGGTCAAGATCTAGCAGGAATCTCGCCAAACGCATCGGCATGGGAGTTCCTGTCGACCTATCTCCTTGATCGGACCGACCTCCTGCGCGAAATGGTGCAGGTGACCACAGTCGCGGGCCGGATGCGAGCGGTCGCAGTCTGGCAGTTCCTGAACTTCGTGCGTGAACAGAGCCCAATTGGTGGCGGCACTCCTATCCAGCGAACGCTTGATCGTGTTCGACAGCTCGTTCTTCTCGCGGAAGAGCGCGACCTCCGGCAGGTTCCACAAGCTGCGCTTCACATGGACGCCGTGCGCCTTATGACTGTGCATGGCAGCAAGGGCCTTGAATTCGAGGCTGTTCATGTTCCAGGCCTGACAGTGCAGAGCTTTCCATCCGCGAATCGCGGCCAGCGCTGCCCGCCGCCGACCGGCATGATTGAAGGTGCCGAAGAGTTCTCTGTCTCGGATGAAGCTAAACGCGCGCACGAGCATGAGGAAGAGTGTCTGTTCTTCGTCGCGCTCTCGCGTGCTCGCACCTATTTGCGGCTCTATCTGGCGCGGCGCCAGCCCAACGGTATGAATCGCTCGGCCTCACGCTTTCTCGAGTGGATGCCACCGGCGCTCATTGATGAGATCGCGCGCCCTGCAATGTTTCCTCTGTCTGCAGATGCACCGTGCCCCTTATCGGTTGTGGTGACCTGGCCCGCAGACTGGATAGTCACGGACAGCCGCCTTACCTCCTATGAGAAATGCCCACGCCGCTTCTTCTATACGCACGTGCTGGGCCTCGGTGGTGCACGTAAGGCGACTGCCTTCTCCCGAACCCACGATTGCCTCTACGCCTTGCTGCGCTGGCTGGCCGAAGCCCGACGTAGTGCCGAACCGACACTGGCCGAGGCCGAGGCGGCATTCGAGGAAATCTGGCTAGAACGTGGTCCCGTCGACCACGCCTTTGCGGGCGACTATCGCCGTCTTGCGTCGCGACTTGTCGCTGCTCTGATCCGCTCGGGTGCCGGAAGGTGTTTCAGCGAAATCGAGCCACTGGCGATCGACCTCCCCAATGGCCGCATCTACGTCGAACCCAATGAGCTTGCGGAGCTTCCCGACGGCACTGTAGTGCTGCGCCGCGTTCGCACGGGTTACAAGCGCAGCGATGAATATGACCGGCTCGAATACACGCTTTATAAGCTCGCTGCGCAGGCACGATTCGGTACCGCTGCCATAGTCCAGGCACTGCATCTCACTGACGATACGGCCGAGGCCGTTACCGTATCGCCCACCAAGCTCAACAACCGCCAGACCAAGAGCGACACCATGCTCGCCGGCATCGGGGCTGGACGGTTTCCTACCGAGGTCGACTCAGTGACGTGTCCCCGGTGCCCCCACTTCTTCATCTGCGCCGCGATGCCAGAAGGGCCGCTGACACTCCTCTAAAGAATTTTGCCTTCGCCTTTCCGGGTTCCGCTGTCTGAACCGATCAGAGAGGTAAGGGACGGAGCTGGGCAATAGAGCCTTGCACTTCCGGTCCCCGGAGTGCAAAACCATGAAATCTATCGACCTGTTCTATCAAGGCGAAGGGCTTGGCGAGATCGAACATCTCGAAGTCGAGCCAGACGCAACCTTCGCCGTCATCAAAGCCCGCCTCGCCGAAAAACACGGCGTCGCCGCCCACGCGTTCCTCTTCATCGAGGACGAGGAAGATCCGCTCGCCGACAACGAGCGGGTGGGCGATCGCGCTGGCGCGATCGGACTGAAGCTTCATCTGAGTCGCTGCCGCCACATCGAGGTTACGGTCACCTTCAATGGCGAAAACGTCGACCGCCGCTTCCCGCCAAGTGCGACGGTTGCCCGCGTCAAGCGCTGGGCCGCCGAGCGTGAGTTCGAAATGAGCGAGGAGGAGGCCGGCGAACACGTCCTGCAGATCGTAGGGACGCACGATCGCCCAGCGCCCGGCACCCACATCGGCGCCTTGGCTCCACGTAATACCTGCGCACAAGCCTTTGATCTAGTCGCCGACGAGCGTGTCAACGGCGCGCTGGAGATTGATGAGTGAGCGCGCCTGACCAGCGGGCATTCGAGGCAGACGTGGCGAAAGCCACGTTCCGCCTGGGACAGACCGAAGGGCGATGGCGCCTGATCGGGGTCACTTGGCCCTTCGTTTTGATTGCCATTACCGCGAAGGACAATCACGAGTACGTCTTGCGACTGGATTGTGCCGGCTACCCGCAGACCCCACCGACTGGCGGCCCCTGGGATCCTGATCAGAATGCCGTCCTGGCTTTCGAACTCTGGCCCTGTGGGCGGGGAGGGAGGGTTACGGCCGTGTTTCGCACCGACTGGAAGAATGGCATGGCGCTTTATCTTCCTTGTGATCGAGAAAGTATTCTCGGTCATGACAACTGGCGAACTGAGATGCCATCGAAAATCTGGCGCCCATCACAGGGGATCGTCCAATATTTGGAGCTCGTACATGAACTTCTCCATTGCCGAGACTATTCGCCGCCTCCTTGCGCCGCGGCATGAACTGTCCTGCTCCTGGCTCCTGTGGCGAAGGCTTATTGCAGCTTTGCGCGAGCGGGGGCGGGGATGCAGGCAGGAGAGCGGCGCGTTCCTGCTGGGATATCGGAGCGCTGGCCGTGCCCGCATCGTCGATTTCGTCCTCTATGACGACCTCGACCCACACTGTCTGGACACTGGAATCGTCCGGTTCGATGGCCGCCACTTCGGTGACTTGTGGGCGATCTGCAAGGCGCGCGGATTGTCGGTTGTCGCTGACATCCATGTTCATCCCGGTGGTGAAGCGCAGAGCCACTCAGACCGCGCACACCCGATGATCTCGCGGGCGGGGCACTTTGCTCTGATCCTTCCGCGGTTCGCTACTGAGCCACTCTCGCGCCGTGACATCGGCATCTACCGCTACCAGGGTTCAAAGGACTGGGTCACCATTCCGCCGTATGAACGGCGGCTTTTTCTCCATATCGGTTTCTAAAGGATCCGCCATGATCACCTTCGACCCCTCCGAGAAGCTGCACCGTCTGGTCAAGCAAGCGCTAGACAGTGGCGCTGCCCAAAGTCTCGCCGAAGCCGAGGCCCTGTTTCAGGGCTATTGCCTCGCGCTCATTATCGATCAAACCGAAGCAACGAATCCCCTGAGTCAAGCGGCTCTCTTAACGGCCGTAGCCCTCGGCCGGCGCGTGTTCCTAGGCGGCGTGATGGTCGAGGGCACACTTGATGTGCCGTTGACCGTGCCGATGCCACTGGGCGCCACATTGCGTGAAGCGGTGATAGCGCTAGGGGGGGCAGTCGCGTCCGCCGCAGATGGAACGCCGACCATCGTCATCGGCGGGGGCGCCCGACTGCGGCGCCCCGGTTTCTGCGTCAGGACCGCGGTCGGCGGATGGCGCGGCGGAATCCTGCCGATCCACTCCGAACTTGCTCCGGAACCTGGACCTGAAATGCCTCTGGCCGCAATGCTGGCTGCAGCCCTGGCGATCAACGAGGCCTTCCTCTTCGTCAACGGCGGAGTACCGGTGGCGGGGCACCGGCCCATCGGCGTGTCCCTCTGGAGGCCCGAGGCGCAAGCAGACTGGCTAACGGGTGACTCTAACGAACCACAGTTGGCCTATCTTCCGTCTCGTTTGTGGTTGATTGGCCTGGGGCATCTCGGGCAAGCCTATCTGTGGGGTTTAGGGCTCCTGCCTTATGCGGATCCGGGCGATGTTTCTTTGGTGATGCAGGACGTGGACGTGATTACCCCGTCCACGGAAAGCACGTCGATTCTCACTGACGCTTCGATCCTGGGCGTGAAGAAGACTCGCGCCATGGCGGCGTGGGCCGAACGGCGCGGGTTCACGGCCGTCATCCACGAGCGACTGTTTGACTCCGGCTTCACGAGGCAGGCCGATGAGCCTACGGTGGCATTGTGCGGGCTCGACAATGCGCTCGGTCGACGCGCTCTCGATCTGGTTGGGTTCGATCTCGTCGTTGAGGCCGGGCTCGGCCGCGGCCATCGTGACTTCCGAACCATACGGCTTCACGTCCTGCCCAGCCCCCGTCCGGCGGCCGAGATCTGGAAGGTCGGTAAGAGGGACGATAAGGTAGAGGACCGCGCCGCTTACGCGAAGATGTTTGAGGATGGCCAACTCGACCGCTGCGGCGTCACCCTGCTGGCCGGAAAGGCGGTGGGAGCACCTTTCGTCGGAGCTGTCGCGGCAACCTTGGCTCTTGCGGAGGTGCTGCGGTTGCTCCATGGTGGCGCGTTGCACCAGTTGATTGATCTCGACTTGCTGAGTGTTGAGCACCGGCTTGCATCGCCGCACCCCTTCGATTTCAGTCGCCTTAACCCCGGCTATGGACTCGCGGTAACCTGACTCGCCGCCATCTTATGAGCCTTCGTAGCAAGCAACCTTTTGCTTCACGGGCGTCGCTGCATCACCTGCAAAAATGGAGCTACATCAGCTGACCTATACTTCCGCCGAACACTAAAAATGGGGGAATTACCAGCGCACTTGCTTTAGAGCTCTCTCATTACAACGGTCAGCCCTAAGGGCGTGGACGCTTCGCGCCCACAAAGACATCGGAAGTCCGAACGCTCATTAGCTGGAGTCCCATATGGCTAGAACCCTTTTAGATGTTCAGCTTGCACGCCTGCTTTACCCCTTGGTTATAGACGTGGCCGCGAGCAATGCTCTGCTTACCTACTCGGAACTGATCGACCGTGCCCAGGCTCGCTATTCCGATGATCAGCGGGTCGCCAACCTCATTCCAGTTCGTGTGGGACGAATTCTCTGGGTTATATACGATTTTGTAGAGGAGCGTGAGTTGCCGCGTCTGACGTTGGTGATAGTCAGCAAGACGGATAAGTACCCTGGCAGCGCCATGTGGCAACACGATTGTGAGGCTGAACAGCAGCGTTGATTTGAGTTTGATTGGTCAACCGTTGACCGCGACTTCAACCTATACGGCAAGCAGAGTGAGAAGGCGGTTACCCCTCTCAGGCGACTCAAGCGCGAGGAGGCAACGCGGCTAATGTCCGAGCACTATTTTGGCAATCGCGCCAGCTATCCCAGTACCATCAGGGATCTTCGTGAGACCATCATCGAAAACATCGTTAACGGCATGAGCGTGGCTGACGCGTTCGCCGTAGAGGCTGAGTTACTACAAAGCTGATTTCTTCGGGGTTGCGATCGATTCCGTCTTCTCCCGCATTTAGCTCAGCGGGTTGGCTGTCGGCGAGCGTAGCCAAAATGTTGTTGCCGGTACCTGAAGGCAATGCGAGTGATGGGCAATCGACTGAAAGGCTTTTATTTACCGTGAATTGAAGGTTAGCCATGGCTAACCCGGATAAGGACAAACCAATTGACAGTGTTCACTCCCGGCATGCGTGTTGAATGCCGTAATGCAGAATGGTTGGTAACCCGGGTGGACGCCGCTGGCAGCAGTCAGCATCAGATCGTGTTCTGCTCAGGTGTTGATGATCTCAATCGTGGGCATGAAGCGGCCTTCCTGACCCAGCTCGATACGCTGCGTGAAGTGGATCCGCGTAAGACTGAACTTATCCGTGACGACTCCAACGGTTATTCCCGGTCACGGCTGTTCCTTGAGGCGCAGCTGCGCCAAATGCCGTTAACCGATCCAGAGCCGCATGTGGATGACATGGGGGCATTTACCCCCATGGACTATCAGAAAGAGGCAGTTCACCGCGCCCTCAAGCAGATGCGGCCGCGTCTGTTGCTGGCTGATCAGGTCGGTTTGGGTAAAACAATCGAAGTCGGCATGATCCTCAGCGAGCTGATTCGCCGCGGGCAGGCAGGGCGCATTCTGGTGCTCGCCAAAAAGTCCATGCTCACCCAGTTTCAGGCTGAACTGTGGAATCGCTTTGCCTTGCCGCTGGTGCGCATGGACTCTGCTGCTTTATCCAAGCTGCAGTTGAAAATTCCCGCCTCGAAAAACCCCTTCGAGGTTTATCACCGCATCATCATGTCGATTGACACCCTCAAGGACATTGGCCGTTACGCCCATTTCCTGGAAAACACCCGCTGGGATGTGGTCGTCATCGATGAGGCCCATAACGTGTCCGGTGGTGGCAACCCTGAAAAGCACCTCAGCTACCGACTGGCCCGTCGTCTCTCGCGCCGAGCCAACAGCATGATTCTTACTACGGCCACGCCCCATAACGGCAAGCGGGAAACCTTCGGGCGCCTCATCAGTCTGCTTGACCCCTCAGCTGTTCCCGACCCGAAGCTGCAGGAATATGAAGCCGCAGACATCGCCCCCTTCTTCCTGATGCGTTTCAAGGAGGACGTCAGAGCCGAGGCCGGAGACAACTTCTCTGATCGGGAAGTGATACCGCTCGAACAAACCACCGTCAGGGCCACAGAAGCTGAGGAGAGTGCCTACCACCAGCTCGCGCATATCCGGCAGCTGGTACGGGACAAGCAGATCGATACCCAGGCCATCGTCAGTTGGGGTATGTACAAGGCCTTCTTGTCCAGCCCGGAGGCTTGTCTTTCCACCGCGCGCAAGCGACTGACACAGTTGCAGTCCAATGATCCCGGCTCCCGCGAAGTGGACGAGCTGAAATTGCTGATAAGTCAGCTTCAGCCGCTCAAGCTTGAAACCAGCGCACGTTTTGCTCTGCTGATCCAGCAGCTGGAAGCCATGGGCTGGGATGGCACAGCCAAGAGCCCGCGACTACTTATGTTTACGGAAAGCCGGGTTACCCAAGAGTTTCTGGCACCAGCGCTGGCCAAACACTTTAGCTTGGCTTTCAGCGACAAGCAGGAAAAGCAGGCCGGCCAAGTCATTGCTGCCATACACGGCGGTATGTCTGATGCGACTCTGGCTGAGGTGGTTGAGTCATTCGGTACGGGCACCAGTCCGATGCGCCTGCTGCTGGCTACTGATGTGGCATCAGAAGGCGTGAACCTGCATCACCAGTGCCATCACATCATTCACTATGATCTGCCTTGGTCGATCATCACCCTTATCCAGCGCAATGGCCGTATCGACCGATTTGGCCAGAAACACTCACCCGTGATCCGCTATCTCATGGTGGAAACCCGTGAGGGTTTGCTGGAAGGGGATAGCGAGATTTTCGGGCGCCTGGTCCGCAAGGTGGAAGAAATCAACCGCTCCACCCGCACCGGAGAGAGCGTGCTCAAGCTGTATGACGCCAAGCGTGAAGAAGAAGTCATTGGTGAAAGTCTGGTGCAGGGTGACAGGGCACTGCTTGATCGTATGGAGAAAAGCAGTGGGGAGACTAGCGAGCTGGAGTCACTTCTCAAGTCAGCCAATCAACAGGGTCATGAGAACTTACTCGACTTCCTGCTAGGGGATGGCAGCCAGCCAGCCGAGATGGCACTCGATGCTGAAGGCATCAAGGACAACTCCCGCATTCGTCTGCTCTCCAACAGCGAATTCTTTGAGCAGGGCTACCGGATACTGAAGACTCAGGTCGGTGGCAACGACTGGCACCCGCTGGAAAAAACCGCAGAACAGTTTATTTTCACTCCGCCAAAAGAACTGGCGCGTCGCCTGGGGGCGCCCTGGGTTGAAAGCGAAATGGTCTATGGTGCCTCAGCCATGCCCGAAGAAGCTTGGCCAGAGGATCAGCAACTCTACCTCACCGCCAGCCCCAAACGGGTCAACAACGCTATCCAGGCTGCACTGGCGCACAAGGGCCAGTGGTCACGCGAGCTACTGCTGACAGAGCAGCACCCAGTCATGCAGTGGCTGGCTGAGCGACTGATGATGCTGCAGCAGCGGGGGGAAGCGCCGCTCATCAGCTCACCCTTCCTGCAGCCCGGCGAGCTGCTGTTCTGCTTTATCGGTCAGGTCAGCTCCCGCGCCGGCACGCCGCTGATTGTCGACCCCCATGGCGTATCCTTCCGCAAGGGCGGTCAATTCCAGATCCGCCCGCTCAAAGAAGCGCTGGCGGAGGTCGACTTCAACAAACTCACCAACAGCGGCAAGCGCGGCAATCTGCCTGAACATTTGCTCAAAAGCTTCCTTTCCTCCGCGGTAGACCAGAGCCTGCACCACATGCGCAAGCTCAAGGATCTGCGCCGCGCTGAAATCCGTCCGCGCCTGGACGAAGAGAACAAACGCCTGGAGCACTGGTTTGCCCGCTGGGCTGAACGTATTGATGGACAGTTGGCCGGGTTACCGCCTGAAGGCAAGCGCGCCACCCAGCTCAGGCAGAAACGTGAAGAAATGGAAAAGTACCTGGACGACCGCAAGGAAAACTGGGAAATGACCCACTACCGGGCGACGGATGAAGCCACTACACGCCTGGTGTTGGTTGTGGAAGGGGTTCAATAATGGCTTTGGATAACGCAATCAAGAACGTGGGTGACTACTATGCCGCCCACTACCTGGCCGACAAGAACGGCTTCGCCAAAGACATTGCCGCGCAGTCCAAAGCCTGGAAGGAAGCCGGCAGCCAGTCGGCCCCTCGCAAGCTGGCTGCCCTTTCCACAAGCTACTTCAAAGCCAAGACCGAGGCGCTGGACTACCCCGAGCCGCTGCTGCGCGCAAGGGCAGCCAACGCTGCGATTGATGCCTGGCACCCGGCCTTGCTGCATGCTCTGGGCTACCAGCCGCAGCCCTTTGCTTTGGAGCTGTCCAGCGAGCGGCGTCAGCTGCCGGTATTGCATCGCCTCAACCGGCATAACCGGCCCTGGCTGGTAATCGCCCAGGCGCCGTTCTGCCTCTCAGATGGCGAGAATGATGAAGAGCCGCTGGAGCAGGAGGTGCTGCCCACCAGCAAGCTGGTTGACGGCCTGCCCACCCTGCAAGCCAGCTGGGAAAAAGCCATCGCCCTGCTGCTCAAACAGGAGGACGCCCCGCGCTGGGTGATGCTGCTGGCCGGGAGCCGTATCTATCTGTTGGACAGCCATACCTACGTCCAAGGGCGGTACCTGTGGATCGATATGGATGAGGCCTATGGCCGCAACCAGAAGGATACCTTTGACGCCATCTGCGCCTTGGTCTCATGCGAGGCTCTGGTGCCACAGGGTGAATCCGATGAGGTGCTGCACGAACGTCTGCGCGAAGGCAGCCTTAAAAGCACCCACGGCGTATCGGAACAACTCCAGAGCGCGGTTCGCGAGGCCATCCAGGCCATTGCCAATGGCTGGGTAGATGCCAGACGTCAGGCCAATCTGGGTTACCGCCAGCTCAGTGAGCGTGAATCCGCATTGGCCGACGGAAGCCGCGAGATCACGGCCGATCAGTTGCGCCATGATGCACTCATCTATGTCTACCGCTTGCTGTTCTGCCTGTATGCCGAGGCCCGTGGTGGTGATCTGGGTATTCTGCCGATCACCGACGATGTCTACCGGCTGGGTTACAGCCTGGAAGCCTTGCGCGATTTGGTGGATGCCAACGAGCCGGGGACGACCACGGAGCAGGGCACCTATATAGCCGAACACCTGAACCGCTTGTTCCAGCTTATCTATGAGGGCTTTGATCCGGCACACGACGGTCTGGAAGCGGAAGAGCCCGAATTTGCGGAGTTTGGTCGTCTGCCCAAGCAGGACAGCCTGTTTGGCAATCCTGCCGGTGAGCAATTGTCGCTGGCCGGGAGCAGTTCAGGCGGTCGCAGCCGTTATACACCCGGCAAGGTATTTGCCATCCAGCCCCTGACAGCGTCCCTATTCGATCCCCTGGCCACGCCACTGCTCAGCCGAGTCAAACTGCCTAATCGGGTGCTGCACCGGGTCGTGCGCTGCCTCAGCCTGGGTACCTCACAACAGAGCAAGCGCATTGGTCGCATCAACTACGCCGAACTGGGCATTGTTCAGCTGGGTTCGGTGTATGAAGGTTTGCTCTCATACCGCGGTTTTTTTGCGGATGAAAAGTTGATCCAGGTGTACCAGAAGGCCAAAAACGGCAAGCCCATGCTGGACAATGACATCGACGCCAAGGTGCCGACCTGGTTCGTGCCGGCAACCCGGGAAAGCGAGTTCAAACCAGGCGAAATAGTGTTGGAGCATCGGACCAAACAGACACGGTATTACAATCCGGGTTCATTTATCTTGCACCTGAACGGTGTGGACAGGGTCAGCAGCGCTTCCTATTACACCCCGGAAGTGCTTACCCGCACGCTTGTGGAAGAAGCGCTCAAGGAACGGCTCAAGGATTTTGGTGCGGAGCAGGCGGACGAAATCCTCAGGCTCAAAATCTGTGAGCCGGCTATGGGGTCGGCGGCCTTTCTGGTCGAAGCTACTGACCAGTTGTCGCGTCGATACCTGACTCTCAAGCAGAAGCAGCTTGGTCGCAGTATCGACCCCAGTGAGTATGAGGATGAGCTGCGCCGTACCCGCCATTACATCGCTGTGCACAACGTATACGGTGTGGATCTCAATCCAGTCGCTGTGGAACTGGGTGCGCTCTCATTGTGGTTGTCCACCATTCACCGGATCACTCTGAACCCCGGTGACGCGGACAGTCAGCCGCTTTACCGCCCGGCTGCCACACCCTGGTTTGGCCTGCGTCTGCGTGCCGGTAACAGCCTGATCGGCGCCCGTCGCAGTGTTTGGAGCAAACAGCAGCTGCTGCGCGGTCTGTTCTATGGCAAGAACGCCCAGGCACCACGACAGCTCAAGCCTGGCGAGGCTCGCCAGCCCGGTGAGGTCTATCACTTCCTGGTGTGGGACGAAGATATGGCCCCCGCGGCCAATGACAGCCTGATGAAAAGTCATTGGCCCAAGGAATGCGAACAGATCAAGTTGTGGCGGAATAGCCATGTCAAACAGAAGCATTCGCCGGAAGAGGTTGCCCGGCTAGAACATCTGAGTGAGCGCATAGATGCGCTCTGGGCCGACTACGCTGCCGAACGCCATAAGGCACTAGCCAATACCGCCTGTACCGCTAGTGTATGGCCCATCACCCAGAACGACTTGAAAGCCACCAGCCCCAGTCCCAGTCTCAAACGCCAGGAGCAAATCAAGGCCACGTTGGAAGCGGAATCGGGTGCTTTCCAGCGCCTGCGTCTGTTGATGGACAGCTGGTGCAGCTTCTATTTCTGGCCCCTGGACCGGGCTTCAGACCTGCCTAGCAGGCAGGCCTGGCTGGCCGCTGCTGAAGTGCTGCTTGGTCAGGGCACCGACGATCCTGCCACCCGCGCCATGCTGGATATTCAGCTGGGTGTGGCCATCCGCCTAGAAGACTTGTTCCAGGCCAGTCAGCAGCATCTGCCCGATGCGACCCATCTCAGCGAACTGGTGCCTTGGTTTGGTGTCGGGCGCCATACCAGTGCAGATCAGAACTTCCATCATTGGGAGCTTATTTTTACCGAGATCCTCGGGCCAAAGGTGACTGGTAGGCCAGAGCCTGGGGGCTTTGATCTGATGTTTGGCAACCCGCCTTGGCTTAAAGTGACGTGGAGTGATGCGCCTTTACTAAGCGAGTTTGAGCCGCTTTTGGGGGTGCGTGATGCCAGGTCGGCCACTTACAACCGTGAGCGTTCGAATTTGTTGCAGCACTCAGAGCGACTGCAAATTTACAAACGTGCTTTTGAGCAGGGCGAGGGTATCAACGTCTTCCTAAATGATGCCACCTTCTACCCTGCACTAGCCGGTGTGCAGACTAACCTCTACAAGAATTTTATCGAAAGGAGTTGGGACCTGATCGCTGAGGGCGCGATGGTTGGTTTTTACCACGAATACGCGATTTTTGATGATGCAAAAGGCGGAGATTTCAGAGAGGCGCTATACCCGAGACTGCGTGCCACCTATCAATATCAGAACTGGCTTCCATTGTTTGCGGATGTAGGGTCAGCCAAAGTTTTCTGTATGACTTTAACTTCCACTCCGAAGTCAGAAATATCCTTTAAATCGATCAGTAATATTTTTCATCCTCGCGCAATTTTACAGTGCGAAGACCTGGTGAGCGCGGACTATCAAGTACCGGCATTGAAGGATGAATTTGGTAAATGGGAGATGCGGGGGCATCCAAAAAGACAGCTGTTCATAACAAGTCGGGAGCTGGAGCTTTTTGCAAAACTCTTGGATGAAGAAGGAACGCCCTGTAATCGGGCTCGACTTCCACAGGTGCATAGCCAGCAAGTTTTGAAGGTGCTGGAAAAGTTTGCAAATGCTCCAGTTCGGCTAGGTGATCTTCAGGATGAATATCACGCTACTGTGATGATCGATGAAACTTATGGGCAACGGGATGGAATTATTACCCGAATGGAAAGCCCAAGCTTTCAACCTCAGAGTGCCGATGAGTGGGTGATTTCAGGCCCCCATTTTTATGTTGGTAACCCTTTCACCAAGACGGCGCGCTCAGTTTGCAAGGAAAAAAGTGATTACGATGTTGTCGATCTCGGGAACATCCACAGCGACTACTTGCCCCGTGCTGTTTATCGCCCGGGCGATGAGTATGGCGACCTTTCCGCCTTTTTCAATGCGATCCCCGAATGGCCAAAGCCACAAAAACCTGTCAAAAATGACAATTTTTGGAAGCCCGGTTTTTGGCCGGTTGCCGATGATGAGGTGGCAGCATATGAAACCTTACTCGGCGAGCCACTCATTCGCTATGGAGTAGATTGCATCAACCCTGGGGCAAAAACAGCAAGACGGTTTGGTTTTTTCTGCCATTGGGATGGTGACATCGAAGGTGCCGTGTATTGGCTAAAAAATAATGGACTGGAGTGCAATAGCCGAGAGTTCATGGAGCTGTTTTCGGTTTCAAGGCTTGAGCAGATAAAGCCTAGCGAGGACCAGAAAAAACGGCTGCCCAAACCCTTGACTGCTTACCCTCGCTTTATGGTGAGGGATATGTGTCAGCCATCAAATGAACGAACGTTGATGGGGGCACTAATGCCACCTGGCGCTTCTGCTATTAACACAGCAAGAGTGGTGGCTATGTTTGATCAGTATAAGTTACTTGTGTTTGCAGGGTTTTGTTCGTCGGTTGTTTCGGACTTCTATGTAAAAATGAAAGGCCGTGGACATGTCCATAACTCTGATTTGGCAAGCCTTATTTTACCGAGCAGCAGGAAGCTTTCCGATGCAATCGTGGCAAGAACACTCGCACTACAGTGTGTGTCGAGTCAGTTCGATGTTTTTTACAATGATATAAAACTTGATGTCGATGGCTTTGGACTTCTGACTAGTGCTTTTGATGGTACTGATTTCTCGATAGAAAAGCGCGGAACTCTTCGCAATGATATGCAGCGGCATTTAGCCCAGATTGAAATTGATGTGCTCTGCGCGCTTGATCTCGAACTGGCAGAAGAGGAGCTTATCCAGATCTATTCTGTTCAGTTCCCTGTAATGAAGTCCTATGAGGAGGTTGACGAGTACGACAGCCGTGGCCAGCGCTTGCCTAATACAGCGCGGAAGGACTCTGGGGGCACAGATCTGCGTGCGGCTAGAGCAAACCATGATGGTACCTCTCCGCTGAATGTCAGCTGGGAAATCGACAACGGCAACCAAACTGTTACTCGAACTTTCTATCCGCCCTTCACCAGAGTTGACCGGATAGAGGATTACCGTACTGCCTACCGAGTGTTCTCCGAACGGCTGGGACTGGTAAGCAATACTATCGAGAAGAGCGCCTGACCATGGATGCCAAGGCCCGTAACCTGAACCAGATTTTTGACGGCACCATTTCCTTCCAGATCCCGCTGTTCCAGCGGCCCTATGTCTGGAATGTGGAGCGCAACTGGGCTCCACTCTGGGAAGATATTCAGGAGTTGATGGATTACCAGCTACGCACGACGCGCATCCGCACTCACTTCCTTGGCGCGGTCGTGCTGGAGCAGATGAAGAATGTGGCAGGCTCGATCGAGACCCATCAGGTGATTGATGGTCAGCAGCGATTTACCACCCTGCAGCTCTTCATGATTGCCGCCCGGGATGTGTGCCAGCAGCATGACAGTGAAAAGTTTTACGAGCGTTTCAACGATCTCGTAGCGAACAAAGCCAGCAAAGTGGATTTCGAGCACGAGCGCTACAAGGTTTGGCCGACCAATAATGACCGCGAGGCGTTCAAGCTGGTGCATGCCGCAAAAGGGCCCGAGGGCCTTGAGCGGGAATTGGAAAACTTGCCTGATTGGCAGGATCAGAATCATCAGGTGCTGGGCGGCTACCGCTACTTCTATCGCAAGCTGGATGACTGGCTGCAGGGCAAGCTGAGCCAGGAGGAAGCCTCAGCGCCAGCCATGCCGGTCAAGGATCGGCTGGAAGCGCTATGGCAGGTAATTGGTAACGGGCTGCAGGTAGTGGTGATCAATCTGGATGACGAGGACGAATCCCAAGTCATCTTCGAGACGCTAAATGCCCGGGGCACGCAATTGCTCCCGGCTGACCTCATCAAGAATTACCTATTCCGCCGTGCCCAGTCAGCTGGCAAGGATATTGAACCGCTGTATGAGCGACACTGGAAAGCCTTTGATGACAAATTCTGGCGCAAGGAAGTCAAACAGGGGCGGATCAAACGGCCACGCATAGATCTGTACCTGCAGCATTACTTGACGCTGATGCTGCGTGATGATGTGCGCAGTGCCCATTTGTTCGAGGCATTCAAAGAGTATGTGCTGGCGCTTGAGGAGCAGGCCGCTGAGGATGCTGATACTGCCAGTGGTCGGCAGCAGAGGGTGCAGTTGTCGACGCAACCTCTCAGTATCGAAGAGCATTTGCAGTCCATGTCTCGCTATGCCCGATCATTCCGCACCTTTGCCGTACCGCCGGCAGGGTCGCGTCTGGCCGTTTTTCTCTCACGACTGCAGGCAGTAGATACGGCAACGGTGTTCCCGTTGTTGCTGCTGGCATGTGACCAGCTGTTACCCAAGCAGCAGGCCGAGTTCGATCGCTTGCTGGTTGTACTGGAGTCCTTCCTGATTCGCCGAATGCTCTGCGGCATGACCTCTAAGAACTACAACCGCTTGTTTGTTGATGTGATCAAGGCGCTGGACAAGCGCGGTGAAATCACCGCGATGGCCCTACAGGAGGTGCTGCTGTCCAACACCGGCGACAGCGTGCGCTTTCCCACGGACGAAGAGTTTAGACAGAGTATCTTGCATAAGTCTGCTTACCAGAACCTCGCGCAGTACAAGTTGCGTGCCGTGCTTGAAGCGATTGACCAGGCGCAGGGCGTGAAGAAAAGTGAAGTCTTGCCGCTGCCCCCCAGGCTGACCATTGAACACATCATGCCGGTGAAATGGCAGGAAAACTGGCTCATTCCAGAAGCAGTCAGCAGTGATCCGGAGCAACGGCTCAGCTTTATCCTGCAGCGCAATCAGGCTTTGCATACCCTGGGAAATCTGACACTGATTACCAGCAGCCTTAACCCGTCACTTTCCAATGCTGGCTGGAGCAACAAAAGGCCGGAACTCGCGAAGTTCAGCAAGCTCAACCTGAACCGGTATTTCCATGCTCCCGCTGCTGGTAAGGTTGATTCGCTGACGGACTGGAATGAACAGACCATTCTGCAGCGCTCGGAGGATCTGTTTTCCAGTGCCAGTGAAATCTGGCCATACGCATCAGTAACAGCCGGTTGACGGGGTAGGCGTCTGGGATTGTGTTGCCCAGTGCAGGCAGATTCAGGAAGTCAAATAAGACAGCGTCAGGATAGGCGTTAACAAGGAAAAGACTATGCTACCGGCAACGCTAGCGCTGGAAGTGAGAAAGCAGGTACTGCATTACCTGGGAGCTACCTTCAACCTTCGCCTTGCTTCAACAGAGCGGGCATTGGATGCTTTTTTCAACCATCCGGAGGAGGGCTTGTTCAAGGGCCCCTGGGTGCAGTTGCGCCGGCCTTTCAGACAGGAAAGGGGAGATATTTCCGTCCTGTTTGACCTGCACGTACCCTTTACCCCGTTCAAGCATCAAGCTTTGAGCTGGCGGCGCCTGACCACACGTAATGGGCACTTGCCACAGCATACTCTGGTGACCACTGGCACCGGTTCAGGCAAGACCGAGTGTTTTCTTTACCCCTTGCTGGATCATTGCCTGCGCATGCAGCAGGCCGGCAAGCGGGACGGCATCAAGGCTATTGTGCTGTACCCGATGAATGCCCTGGCGGCAGACCAGGCCGGGCGCTTTGCTGAAGAGATTCTCAAGTCTGACCAGCTCAGCTATGCACTCAATGGTCAGCGCAAGGCCCGTATTCGGGTTGGCCTGTATACCGGGCGCATGCGGCAGAACTCCAGCAGAGACGAAGGTGCAGAGCCTGGCACTTACACCGAAGTCACGGTGATTCAGACCGGCGGAGACGGTAAGCAAGCCTACACCTCCATTACTAACCGGGCTGAGATGCAGAAGAATCCGCCGGATATTCTGCTGACCAACTACAAGATGCTCGATTATCTGCTGCTGCGGCCCAAGGATATGAGTATCTGGCAGCACAACCAGGCGGAACCTGGGCTTTTGCAGTATCTGGTGCTAGATGAGCTGCACACCTATGACGGAGCGCAGGGGGCCGATGTTGCCTGTCTTATTCGTCGTCTCAAGGCCCGGTTTGATATTCCCGAGGGCCAGTTGTGCATGGTAGGCACTAGTGCCACCGTGGCTGGCGGGGATGATGAAACCACCTTGGGCCCGATACAGAAGCTCTGTGACTTTGCCAGCACTCTGTTCGAAGAAAAAATTACGGATGATGCGGTAATCCAGGAAGACCGTTACCGGGTGGATGAGGTTGTGCGTACCCCGGTGCTGGAAGCAGATCTTTTACCCAGTGTGGATGAAGCCGAACCACGTCATCTGGAAGATGCGCTGATGTATGCACGGCGCATGGCCCCCTGCTTTGGTGGACCGACTTTCCCCGTTACTGCTGATGATCCGCGCTGGACTGACTGGACGCCGCACTATGCAGCGCTCAAACCGGCACTCGAGGGTCTCAACCAGAATGACCTCTGGGGCGTGGCCTTGGGTGAGTGGTTGCGCCGGCATTTGCTATTTCACCAGTTGCTCAAGGCAACCCAGGAACATGCGGTGCATTGGCTTGAGCTGCTGCGTCAGTTGTCCCGCGATGATTTTGCCCTGCGTTCAGCGGGTGATTTGCAGGGGCGGGGTGAGATTGTTTTGGCTTTCCTGGCGCTGGTAGCGCAGGCCCGTGAGCTTAGGAGTGGCAAACCCTTCCCGCTGGTACCGACCCAGGTGCAGCTGTGGTTGCGTGAACTGCGTCGTATCGGTTCGCTGGTTAACCCTTCGCCGGTGTTTACCTGGTTGGATGACAACTTGCCGGAAGGCAAACATCAGCTCCCGGTAGTGCACTGCACCGAATGTGGTGAGCTGGCCTGGGTCGCTTTGCACGATCCCGACAAGGACAGCGAGATCAACAAACAGGGTGTGCGCGGAAAGCAGCTGAGCACTGAAGCCTCACCCATTTATGATGCCTGGGGTTTTGAGCGCGATCCGGATCAGCGGCTGGTATTGCTAAGCCCCTGGCTGGAGGGGGATGACCCGGTAGAGCAGGGTGGTCAGCAGGGACTGGAAGGCTTGCGCTGGCATTTGGCTCCCAGTTCACTGGTATTGCGAGAGGGGCCAGGCCCCTGTCCTCTGACCAATGAATCCACCTTTATGGTGAAAGTGGTTCACGAACAACGCACCACCGAGAACGGCAATCGTGTAGGCATACGCAAGTGCCCGCACTGCCAAGAGCTGGACAGTCTGATGTTTATTGGTAGTCGGGCTGCAACCATGTCCAGCGTGGCAATAGATGAGGTGTTCGGCTCGGTGCTGAACAATGATCCCAAATTGCTGGCTTTTACCGATAGTGTGCAGGATGCCAGCCATCGCGCCGGTTTTTTCTCGGCGCGCACCTACCATTTCACCTTGCGTACCGCCTTGCAGCATCTGATTGATGATGTCGGTGATGAGGGCGTGCCCCTGTCTGAGGTGGGGGAGCGATTGCTGGCATTCTGGGCTGAAAAGAAGCCCGGGCGTCCGGGTAGCCTGAAAGAGGCCATGGCAACTCTGATTCCGCCGGACCTGCGCGAATACGAACCCTACCAGGAGTATCGCAATGGCAGCCTGCAGGATCCGCCTGCAAAGCTGCGCAGAGAGATTGCAGAGCGTCTGACCTGGGAGGCGACCAGCGAATTCAGTTTGATGTTGACCCATGGTCGGACCATGGAGCTGCATGCCAGCGCGACCCTGGGGTGGGACAGTGCGGTGATTGATGCCGCGCTGGATGAGCTGCGCCAGCGTTTTGCCCGCATCAGCCCGCTGCTTGCAGATCTAGATGAGCAAAGCTTGCGTCTGTGGCTGCTGGGTATTCTGCACCGCCAGCGCGAACGGGGCGGTGTGCGTCATGCTTATTTGCACAGCTATGCCCAGCAAAACTACTGGGGCAAGTTCCCGTTTGGCCGGGTTGTGGCAGGGCGAGAAACCTATCCCCCCCAGGGTAAATACAAGCCCCGGCTGTTGGCGACCCAGCCAGACAAGTATCACGACCATATGCTGGTAGCGCCGCGTGATGGTCAGATGCTGCCATGGCAGCTGCTTTGGGCACGAAGGGTGTTGGGCCTGCCAGGCGTGGATGATGCAACCTTGGTGGATTTGCTTGCTGCATTCCTGTCGGCCGGGGAAAAGTCCGGCCTCTTGGTTAGATTGCATCAAGACGGTGACAAAGCCTGGTACGCCATCAGCGACATAGCCGCCCGACTTTACCCTGCCGGGCAAAAGTTGCAGTGCACGACCAGCGGCTATCACCTCTACAGGCCCGAGCTGGAAGCTGCCCTGTGGCAGGATGCCCCCAGCCTGTCCTATCGGGATAAGCACGGTCGTTATGAGTCGGCTGAACTTAACGAGCGGGAAATTTACTATCGAACGCGCTACCGGAAGGGCGCATTGCGTCGAGTCTTTGCCCATGAGCACACCGGTTTGCTGGATACCCTGGAACGTGAAGCGCTGGAACTGAACTTCAACAGTGGCAGCCACGCGGACGACCCCAACGTGCTTACGGCAACGTCCACGCTGGAGATGGGTATCGATATTGGTGATCTCTCGACCACCATGTTGTGTTCCATTCCGCCTACTACTGCCAGTTATCTGCAGCGTATCGGCCGTGCCGGACGAAAAACCGGTACCGCGTTGGTGCTGAGCATTATCAATCAGCGTCCGCACGATCTTTTCTTCTACGCCAGGCCGGAGGCACTTCTGGCGGGTGAGATCGAGCCACCTGGTTGCTGGCTTGATGCCAGTGCTGTGCTGGTGCGCCAGTATCTGGCTTTTTGTTTTGATCAGGCTGTGCGTCAGGGCGCGCTGACGGATCTGCCGGCCACTGCTAATCAGCTGGTCGACGAGGTGATCAACAACCAAGCCGGGCACATACCCGGTTTGATTGCCTGGATGCTTGAAAACGAAGAGGTTTTGCGCACCGTTTTTCTCAAGCACTTTGAGCACAACGTCAAAGCAGATACCCGCGAGCGCTTTCTGCAGGAATCCACGACCGAGCGCCTGCGTGCGGCCATTGAGATGGCGGCCAGTGAATTTCAGCAACAACGGCTGTTGCTGCAAAACGCACAGAAGCGCTTGCGCAGCCAGAAGGACAAGATTGATAAACAGATCGAATCGGCAGACCTGGCCGAGATCGAGCGTGAGGAAAATATTCTGCGTGCCCGTCAGCGCAAACTGAGTGATATCAGTTCGCTGGAGGTGCTGACCGAGCACGGGCTATTGCCCAACTATGCCTTCCCCGAGCGGGGTGTGCGGTTTTCCGGAGCGGTCTATAACCGCAGGGCCAGAGGTGAAACGGGTGAGGATGAGTTCAAGGTACGTCCACCCTTTGAACTGGTGCGTGCAGGCTCATCGGCTATTCGTGAGTTGGCACCCTGGAACCATTTTTACACCCACAGCCACCGCTTTGATATTCAGCAGCTGGAGCTGGGCTCAAAGAGTCAGCCACTGATTGCCAAGTGGGCGGTGTGCGGGCAGTGTGGCCACATGCGCCAACAAGCTGAGCTGGACCAGCCCGATGCTGTACCCGCTTGCCCGCAGTGTGGCTACGACGGACCACAGGGCCAGATGGACAAGGGGCAACAGGTACAGTTTCTGGAGTTTTCTCGCTCCCAGGCGATTTCCTACATGGAGTATTACGACAGCCTGTCTGCTGATAAGGGAGATGAGCGCGAAAACGAAATGTACCAGCTAGTCACCTCCTTCGATCAAACCGTGGAGCAGGCGAGCGGGGCTGTGGGTAATGATTCAGTGCCTTTTGGTATTGAGTATCGGGCCGCTATGGTGATGCGAGAGGTGAATGCTGGCTTTCAGTTGCAGCACCGAGATCTGGACTTCGGCCAGGACGTTAAGGTGTCATCGGAAGGCTTCCTGATTTGTGCTGATTGCGGCGTTGCGGCTAAATCCGGGCAGAACCGTGACAACGTCAACCACCGCAGGAGCTGTTCTGGTCACAGAGAAACTCAACGGCGTAAACGTGAAGGTCGGCTGGAGGACGCATACCGGTGGGAAAGTGTTTTCCTGTATCGGGAGTTGCGCTCGGAAGCGGTCCGTTTGTTATTACCTGATGTGGAAGCAGAAGACCTCTCAACACTCGAGGCAGCCATATACCTGGGTATGCGCCTGCGCTTTCAGGGCGACCCAGGGCATTTGATGGTTCGCCAGCAGGTTATTCCTAATCTGCGGGAGGGAACGACTCAACATTATCTGGTGCTGATGGATGCGGTGCCTGGTGGTACCGGCTTTCTCAAGGCCTTGTTTCAGGAGCAGGACGATCAAGAGCGCATGGGCGAGGGTGTGATGGATGTGATGCGCCGTGCCCTGGTTGCCCTGGAGAGCTGCAGTTGCCGTGAGTTGCATCAGACCAAGGACGACACCGATGGCTGTTACCGCTGCCTGCGCACCTATCACATGCAATATAGGGCTGCAGACATCAGCCGCGAAAGGGGCATTCGCCTGCTCAGCCGCTTGATTGAGGCGGGACAGACCCGGCAGGCCAAGCAGGGGCTAGATGACATCAAACCAAAAGCGCTGTTTGGCAGTGTGCTGGAAAAACGCTTCGTAAGCACCTTGCAGCATTGGGTAGAAACGCTGGGCAAACCGGGTGACTGGCGGGAAGAGTTGATTGCCGGTAGCCGAGGCTTTCAGTTCACCCTGGGTGATGGGCGAATCTGGTCTTTGCAATTGCAGCCAGTGCTAGGCGGTGTCCAAGGCGTTGCGGTTAAGTGCCAGCCCGATTTTCTGTTGTTTTCCGATGACGAGATTTGTCGTCCGGTGGCAATTTTCCTTGATGGTTTTGAACCGCATGTGAAGCCGAATGAGGCTGAATCAGGGCTGGCTGATGACTGGCTCAAGCGCAGATCCATTTTGGAGAGTCAGCGTTATTGGGTGTGGAGCCTGGGGTGGGATGATCTGGCGGAAGCCAACGGCCAGAGATTCCGTTTTATGGCTCAGCGTATAACCGACGATATCCTGCCCGCGCGTTTAAAGGCGGTAAGTGGGGTGAAAATCCCCGCAGTGAGAACTGCAACGGGTCATGCGTTTGACCAGCTGAAAGCCTTTCTGCTGACCCCATATGCGCCGGGTTGGCAGTACGTCGGCAGGGAAATGCTCGGTTTCTCTCTGATGCTGCTGGCTGGCAATGGTATTGGGCAGGAATCCGGCAAGGTTTCAAGCCAGCTTGCCATGTGGCGCAATGGTTACCCTGTTCCGCCAGTTGGTAGGGATGACCGGGGTGACTGGGTTTGGTTATCGCAAAACTTGGCGCTGACGGAAGATTTTATGGTCTATGGGTTGGGGCAGGAGTTGCTGGTCAATGACTTTACCAACCTCAAGCTTGAGTTGCGTCTGGGGGATTCGGCTGCTGAACGTTCTGCGGTAGAGACTTTCAAGCTCCGTTGGCGCCGCTTTTATGCAATGGCCAACCTGTTTCAGTTCCTTGGCAACACTCTGGTGTTTATCACCTCTGAGTACGAGAACGGAGTAATACCAGAGCCGGACCTGACCCCCCTGAAAAGCCTTGATGAGTCTTGGCAGGAGGTGATCGAAGAGGTACTGCCTGCCCTTGAGCGACTGGTCAAATTGATGGCTGAGGCATGTTGCCTGTTGCCTGAGGTGGAGTACATCAGTGATGACCTAAGCGATGATCTGTTTGCCGAGATGGCCTGGCCTGAGTCAACGCCTCCCGTGAGTATCCTGGTGGGCGATCAGGCAGTATTTGCCAGCAAATGGCAACAGGCGGGATGGCGCGTTATTACTGAAAAAGATATTGAGACGCGCGGCGAGCAGTGGTGCATTGACCAGTTGCCGAAGTCAGATGGAGATAATTGAACATGGCTAAAATGATGCTGCACCGGGATGTGCTCAAAGGCTTCGGCAAGCTCCCGGCGAAAGTACAAAAGAAAGTCGTTGAGCTGACGCAAAAGTTTGAAGAGGACAGTACCCAGGCGAGTATTCACCTAGAGCCAGTGAATGCCACCAAAGACTCTAAGGTGCGCAGTGCCCGGGTTGGTCTGGATTATCGCGCCATTGTTATTGCGCCAGAGCAGGGGGATACCTACCTGCTGATGCATATTGATCACCATGACGAGGCCTACCAGTGGTGCGCCAACAAGCGCTTTGAGACGCACCTGGCACTAGGCACCTTGCAGGTGTTCGACGTTGAGGAAGCCGAGCGCTCGCTGTTGGCTGGGGACAACCGGGTGCAGCCAGTTGCTGAGGCGGTTGTGCCCGATGTTGAGTCCTATGTGCTGCAGAAGCTTTCTGACGATGAGTTGTTTCAGGCTGGTGTGCCGCACGCCTTAATTCCGGCGGTGAGGGCGGTGAAGTCGGATGATGATTTCGAGCGTTTGTCAGAGTATCTGCCTCCTGAGGCCAGCCAGATTCTCTTTGGTGTTGCTGCGGGTATGGCGCTTGATGACGCCTTAAACGAGATGATTGGCGGTTTGGATGATGTTGCCAAGCCTGCTGGGCCGGGTGACTTCAGCCACTTGGCAGATATGTCCAATATGAACCTAGTGCTGGTGCAGGGGGAAGAGCATTTACGTGAGATCCTCAGCGAGGACATCGAAGAGTGGCGTATTTTCCTGCATCCCTACCAACGCAAGCTGGTCGAGTGGTCGACCAAAGGCCCCATGAAGATTTTTGGTGCAGCTGGTACCGGCAAGACGGTAGCGGTTATGCATCGTGCGGCCTGGTTGGCGAAGCAGTGCAAGGATAATGAAAAAGTCCTTATTACCACCTACACCACCAATCTTTCAGTCACCATCAAGGGCTTGATGGAAAAGCTTGCGGCCGGTTTCAGTGATCGCATTGAGGTAACCAACCTGCATCAACTGGCCAGGACTATCTGCTTCCGGGCCCACTGGAAAGGCAAAATTGCAGAGCCTGATGATTTGCAGTCGATTTGGAAGCAGGTCATGACGCTGCCTGCTGCAACGGAACAAGAGTTTACTGCTGATTTTCTGCGTGAGGAGTTCGAGCTGATAATCGAGCCAATGGGGATATCAACTGAAGAGGAGTACCTGACAGCGGTGCGTACTGGTCGGCAGGTCCTGCGCAGAAAGCAGCGCAAAGCGGTGTGGAAAGTATTCGTTGAAGTTCGCAGGCAGCTGACCAAGCGTGAGTTGCTGACCTTTGATGGGCTGATCCATCAGGCTCGCCTGATTGTTGAGCGTGGCGACTTCCCGCAATACCGGCATGTTCTTGTCGATGAGATTCAGGATTTCGGCCTGGAGGCATTGCGATTGGTTGCAGCAATCAGCCCCATGGATAAAGACCTGAACGATCCTCTTTGTGTTGTCGGTGACGGACACCAGCGTATCTATAACGCAACTCCCGTGCCTATGAGTCGAGCGGGCATTGATGTGAGAGGGCGTTCCCGTCGTCTGAAAATCAACTACCGTACCAGCGAAGAAATTCGTGATTGGGCTCACGGAGTACTGGACGGCCTTGACGTAGATGACCTCAATGGCGACGTGGCGGTTACGCAGGGAGATCGCTCAGTATTCCACGGGCCAAAACCACAACTAGTCAAATGTAAAACAGATGATGAAGTGGCTAGCGCTGTTCTGGCGTGGATAAAGGGGCTGACCGAGAGCGGTGAGATCCGTACTCATGAGATCTGTCTGACCCCGGTGAATAGCAAGGTCATCAATGCACTGGAGTCTAACGGCATTGCTACGGTAGAGCTAAAAGCACGCCAGGCTGATCCGGGGCAGGAAGAGAGTGGCGTGCGTTTCGGCAGCAAGAAACGTATCAAAGGCCTAGAGTTCAAAGCCGTTGCTATTCTGGACTTTGGTAACTCCGAGTGCGTTATTAAACGGTTCGAGAATTATGTCGCTGCAACCCGAGCCCGACAGCAGCTATTGGTAGTGAGCGAACCGGGGTGAGGTGTAAGGATTCGTGCCCCGAGCAGCAGCGATATCGGGGAAGCTTATCTTTCATGTTTTCGCTGCCTTAGCTGAGTTTGAGATAAACCTGTTTCTGAGCGCACTCGTGCAGGATTGGCTGCGGCTCGCGCTCGAAAAGGAGGGCGCAAGCCTGCTTTAGGCAAACGGCAGGTACGTGAAATTAATGCACTGAATAAATATTCTGATATCAATGTCATTGATATTGCAAAGCGGTACGGTGTTTCGCTATCCATGCTTTATAATTATGTGGGAACTGTCAAACCAGAATAATTAATTAGTTCTATTATGTTGAAACTGAATGATACGAACTCCTGGTTTTCCCTACCAAGGATTGCGTGCAGATGTTGGCTAGTTCTTCTTAAGTTAGGAGTGGAGCCTAACTAAAGGCTAAAACAGAAGATTTACTAGTATTTTTCGCAGAGTTTTCCTTTCTTAAGTTTTCGCACGTTCAAGGGTTATTTTTTTGAGTATGTCTGAGATTTTTACGCTCCAGCTTGACGTTTCCTTAGATCGTCTCCAGTATTTTGCTAGCTGCTTAAAGTGTTCAGTGATTTCTGCTTCAAGCTCTGCTGGGTAGCCTGCAATTTCCCCTTTTTGCTCTGATAATAATAGGGGTAGAAATTTCATCCAAAAAACCCTTTCTCCAAGAAAGCTTATGGCATAATTTTCGCTGTTTAAAGTGTGGAGATATAAGCTGTTATTGACTCGGCGCAGGTAGAGATTGTTGGCTAATCTAAAATATAATATTTTTCCGCCGGATGTTAGGTAATGCATTATAAAAACTCCGCGCCGGTTATCGCACTTTGAATATTCCAGCAGAATTTCCTCTGCTGTCATTGGCCAGGATTTAGTGACGCAATAGTGGTCTAGGCAAGGAGCAGGATGCAGCTTCATAACATGCTTATGAAACAATTTTTTTGGATGCTCTTTGTGTTCATTTTTTTGGCTCACGTATCTTGACCTTCGCTGTTTGATTCTACTTTTATGTCTTTTTTGGGAGGCTTGCCCTGTCTTCCAAGAGTTTCCCAAAGTAATTTTATCGCGTACCAGTAATCGCGCTCTGTAAGCGGTGCAAAATTCATTTTCTCAAAAAAGGCGTGAACATGTTTTTTGCCGATCTGGTGAGGGGAACATTTGCACCAAGAGACAAATTCTTCCACTCTTTTTACTGTTCTACGCCGGCTCTGCTTTCCCCCTTTGGCTTTATATAAATTGAGCTTGTGTCTAATTTCTCTCGGAATCATTGTCGGCTCCCGAGGTATGCGTTAGTTACATCAATGCGTCCGTGACCCAGTTCTAGTGCAATTTGATTGCGTGCTAATTGGTCTGTTTGTCTGTCTACAGAACCACCAAGAACCGGGGCCTGCTGTCCAGTTATTGCCTCATAGCGTTCACACGCATATGCGCTGCGCAAGTCATGAAGACGACTAATGCCATGATGTTGCAGTGCTTCACGTGTCTGCCGTATTTCACCTTCGCGAAACTGTGCCCATGTCATCTCGGTCGGAATCAAGCTGCGCTTACTTGCCTGAGTTGATGACGCTATTTTTAGTGCGGATATTTGGGATTCTGATGTTATTTGGATGGTTCTGGGTCGCCCGCCTTTGGTGCCTTCTGTGATGTTGATTACACCGTGCGCCAAGGCTTCGTGAAGGGCTTTGTGGCAATTGATTAAGGCAGATTCTTTTGTGCGAAGCCCAAGCTCTCTCGCAAGTACAGCTATAGCTTTTCCATGGTCCAGACTCTGCCCTGATAGCTCATCAATAGCGCTATAGAACTTATTTCGGTTGATTCCGGTCGGTGGGATTGTGCGCGCGTATGATCGCTCTGGAATGTCGCAGTCCTTGGTCGGGCTTACAGAATCCCATTTCCCTAGTATGACCATTGTCATTACCGTATTTACAGCGCTGACAAGATTTTGTGCATACGCAGGGGAGCACTCTCCAATGTCGACTAGCTCGGCCAGATATTTTCCGTATTTGATTACCAGTTTTTGATCCACTTGCTCCATCGTCTGGAGGCCTCGTTTGTTCATGAATGATGCAAATTTCTTCCAGCGCTCAGTGATGGTTGCTGTTGAGCCGAACGATAGATTCGTCTCTTTGAGTGCAAAATTTCCGGCCTTTTTTATGTCACGCGAACCAATACCGAAATTCCTGGTTCTGTTTGTCATGTGAGATCTCCGAACGTAGTAAGAAATAATTTTCCCGCCGATGCCCAATTCATCTGTTGAGTGTTTCGCAAGCAAAAAACAGCGCTCGCCGACTGGGCGGGGGCCACTGATCATGCGGGTGGTACCGCGATTTGGAGGTGTATTTGGTTCTGAGTCGTGATTGGGAGCTATGGCGGGGCGTTCGCATTCCACTGCAATTGCAGCAGTCCGGCATCGGCCGTTAGTCGACCTATCCGCTCTACCTCGGAGCGGATCCCATATGTCTTGGCTCAGGGCCATTTCTGGCATTTTCGTCGGGTTTCGTCCGAGGACGTATAGGCTGAAACCCGCTCTGCGCTTGGGCTGGGCTCGAAAAAATCAAGACCGTCTCTGCGGAGAGTATTTTTTGAAGAGCTGGTTACGGTGCCAGGTAGAACGCAAGGCGATAAGTTGCCGGTGAGGATTGCAGTTGCAATCGGACACAGCAAACCAGGTCAGGTGATTTCAGATCGTTATGAGCTGATCTTCGACCGTAAGGGCGAAGTGATTTTTGGGGGGGCTTTCTATGGGCGTACCTTGAGTACGACCACGAGTGACATGCTAGAACGCTGTCACTTTTTATTTAGGCGTGGGGCCTATTCCTTGGATACAGAAAACCGCTAGGGCACTGTATTGTAACTTTTGATCGCATAGCGATAGGTCTGACAGCATGGCTGTCAAAATGCAACTCAAACATACTGCGTACAGTAGGGATGTGTCTAGTCGTCCCTGATGATTTTCCGTCAATGGGGAAAGTGCCCAGCTGAAAACGCTAAGGCGCTGTCGCGCATCGAGTCAATCCACCCCCAGCGCCTTGGACACTGCTTCCACCGGCTCGCCATAGAAGCTGGTCTGGAACTTGGTGAACAGTTCGGCAGGAGTGGTAGGAATAACCATCGCACGACTCATTGGCAGCGCTACACGTTTAAAGGATTTTCAGGCTGGTGGCATTGCGGCAGGCCTTGATTACCTCGCGCACCACCTGGGGCCGTACTACGCGTTTGGCAGTCGAACCGTTGCCACTCCTGGATGGGACTCCATTACCTGAGCCATAGGCTGGCTGCTTTGGCCGCCGAGTAGCTCCATGTACTCGTTGATATGTCCAGAGGTGAGTACTGGCTGGAAATCGGGGGCTGGGAGTGGATTAGAATTAGATTAAAAAAGATTAGGGAAGGGCGCCTCCCGCCGATAGTCTGAGGCGTTGCTGGGGTTTCGAGGTAGACAGTCTGAAGACAGGCTACTCGCTACAACGGTAAAACCTACCTGCTGTGACGTCGATACCTACCTGCAGTAACGGTATCCCATACCTGCTGCGACGGTATTTTCCTACCCGCAGTAACGGCATTTTTCTCATCTGCGCTTGGTCAGGTGACGGCGTTGCGCTTTGCTCGGGGTTTTCTCGATCTTCACCAAATTGCCCTCAATGAAATAACTGAAAGGTTGCCCATGATCGGCGCTCGCCCGGCTCAGTGCATTCAGTGCTTTGCGCAGTAGCTGGCGAAATTTGGACTGATCGGCGGTTTTGCTGCCGGACAACTGATGAAGAGTTTCAATTTTCAGTGGGAACGGGGCAGCATGGCTTGAGTAGAAACCATGCAGCCACTGGGCCAAATAATGACCGTTCAGTGCTTGCCTTACCTTCCAATGAATCCGGGTGAACTGGTCTGCACCGAACATTGTGCTGAGGCCCGGATTCAGGCGAATGACGAATTGGCCGTTGTGTTCATCGCGGACAATTTCGTTGATCAGGCTGCCCTCATAATGGACTCGTGGTCCGACCTGAACGTCGAGCGCGCAGGCATTCAGTCGGCTGAGGCGGCGTTTAAGCGTTTTACGATTTGCCCCGGTGTCCGTTAATTCCAGTAGCTGCAACAACCTGTAGGCGGTGATGCTGCATTCCTGGCCGATGGGCTGAGCTCGCGCCAGGTGTAGTACGGTCTCCCATACATCCAGGTCACCCTGATCGAGTTGTGCGCCGGTGTAGATAATCGTGATGCCTGTCTGAGCGAAAATCTTTTCCCGCTCCAGGTAGCGCCGTGAGCCCTTCCCAATCGCGCCGAACAGCGCCGAGCGCAATGCGATGTTAGGTACTCCTCGGGCGGTATCAGGCCAAGGGGGTAGCTGACAGCGTTTCGCGTCTGTCACAAGCGCAGTGGCTAGTATTGCGGCTCGACCCTTAGCCACGGCTCTTGCAGCAATCGCCTCAACTCGAGCAGTTAGGCAGCCTACTGACTGCTGCTCTGAGGTGTGGTCGATGGTCCTCATTGGATAGACGCGTCGCGTTGGGCGATGCGATTGGCTATCCAGGTCTCAATCTCCGCTACTACGTAGTAGGTAGCTGCTTGTCGGGTGGCCCCGTCTTTGATGGGCTTTGGAAAGGTCTCGTCCTTTTTGCGCAGCTTGTCCAGGCCGGAGCGCGATAGGTCGAGTCGTTTGCACAGGCTCGTTTGACGAATGAGGTACTGGCTTTCGAAGGCGTCTGTCGGCATTTAGGAGTCTCCTCGGTTATCGGTTGCCGACACCTATTGGATATCCTGGGAAGAGCGTTTTGGCACGTAATCAGGCGAAATATCGCCTGAAAGCGGAATGGATACTGCAGACGGGCTACATGACGGCTCATGAAGCACCGCGCGAAAGAAAATTGCCCCGAGGCGACCCCGCCGCGACACGGAGAATTGACCCTTCCGTGCGGTGGGGCTAAGGCTTCAAGATTGTAGGAATGACTCTTTTTCGCTCAACACGGACGACCAAAAGAGATGATCGAAAATGGATCGATCCACACCCAGCAGCCTGTGCCTTGTATGCCTATATGTATGCCTGAACTTTTGATTGACTTGTGTGCCACGTAAATACGGTTCTCTTCGATTCCTCTCAACGCACCACCGAATTAAAGGCCTGCAGCGATGCAGGCCTTTTTCGTTTGGGGCGCGCGCGATCGGCGCTGAAAGATTACGGTGATGTCAGCAGTTCCAGCATTCTGCTCGGCTGCCATTGCTGAGGGCAGCACCGTCAGTCGTGTTTACCCCATAGCTGTTCCAGGCGCTTGTCGCGGCCGCAGCCGTTGCGGTAGTAGGCATAGCGCAGCGGGTTCTTCTGGTAATAGTCCTGGTGATAGTCCTCGGCCGGATAAAAGGTGCTGGCGGGCAGGATTTCCGTGACGATCGGTTGCTGGAAGCGTCCCGAGGCTTGCAGAGCGGCTTTCGAGGCTTCGGCCAGGGCCTTCTCCTCGGGCGTGGCGTAGAAGATTGCGCTGCGGTATTGCGCGCCGTGGTCGCAGAACTGGGCATTCGGGGTCAGTGGGTCGATGGTCGGCCAGTAGGCTTCCAGCAACTTGGCGTAGCTGGTCTTGCCCGGATCGAAGCGCACCTGCACCGCTTCGATATGACCGCTGCTACCCGCCGAAACCTGTTCGTAGCTGGGATTCTTCAGGTGCCCACCGATGTAGCCGGAGGTGGTGGACAGTACGCCGGGCACCTTGTCGAAATCCGACTCGGTGCACCAGAAGCAGCCCCCGGCGAATACCGCAACAGCTGCATCCTGTGAGCTGGAGTCGCTCGGCATCGTTGCCGGGGTCTGGCTTGTTCCGGCCGAACTCGGTCCGCAGGCGCTGAGCAACCCGGCCAGGACCAGGGTGGCAGCGGTCAGCGGTCCGCGGGAGAGCCTGAAGGGGGCTTTAGCGGTCATGTTCAGCTCCTGAGTGCGGGCAAGGCTTCACCCTGGGGAATGAAACGCAACGCGACGCCGTTGTTGCACCAGCGTTCGCCGCGCGGCGGCGGGCCGTCATTGAACAGGTGGCCCTGGTGCCCCTGGCAACGGGCGCAATGGTATTCGGTGCGCGGGAAGATCAGCTTGAAGTCGCGCTTGAAGCCGGTGTGGCCGGCGATCGCCTGGGTGAAACTGGGCCAGCCGGTGCCGCTTTCATATTTGTGCTGGCTGTCGAACAGCGGCAAATAACAGGCAGCGCAGATGTAGGTGCCGGCGCGTTTTTCTTGGTTGAGTGCGCTGCTGCCTGCTCGTTCGGTGTCCTCTTCGAATAGCACCGCATAGGCTTCTGGCGACAACAATTCGCGCCACTCGCTGTGCGCTTTGTCCAGCGGCACGACAGTCGCGGCCTGGCTGAGGGGGGCATGGCTGGCGAGTAGGGGCAGGGTGGGCAAGAAGGCCATGCCCTGGAGGAATGAACGACGTTTCATGGCTGCTCTCTGCACGGTGATGTGCTCAATAGACTGGCTGATGCCCGGCTTGTTACAGCCGCTGGCCGGTCTTTTGCGCATGCTTGCGCGCGTGCCATGCCGGCACATCGTCTTCTTCATGATCAAGTCGATATGCATCAACAGAGTCAGCGTACTCGGGAGTGCAAGTGCTTCGCCAGAGGTGCTGTGTCCGGTGCAGGGCCTGCTCGCTATTGCGCGGACAGTTGCTCCGGGATGGGCGGTGTGCCATCGATGATGGTGCGGTTGCGCCCGGCGCTTTTGGCTTGATACAGGCATTGGTCGGCGCGCTCCAGCCAGGATTCCCAAGCCTCGTCGTTGCGCAGGATGGCGCCGCCGATCGAGACGGTTACCGGGCCGCCGGGGCCTGGCAGGTTCTGGGCGATCTGCTGGTGCAGGTGGGTTGACGCGGCGCGCAGGCCGCGCTCGTCGGTGTTGGGTAGCAGCAGGAGGAACTCTTCGCCGCCGAAGCGAAACAGGCGATCCTCCTGGCGTGAGCAGCACCTGATCAGGTCGACGAAGGCCACCAGCACCTGATCGCCAGCCGGGTGGCCGAACCTGTCGTTGATCTGTTTGAAGTGATCCAGGTCCATCACCAGTATGCCGTAGCTGTTGCCGTGCCGGCGATGGATGGAGACGGCGATCTTCAGTTCCTCATTCATCGCCCGGCGATTGCGCGCGCCGGTCAGCGGATCCTGGCTCGCCAGGATCTGCAACTGGTCGCGCTGGCTGCGGGTGCGGTAGGCGAAGATGAAGGCCATGGCGCTGGCCAGCAGGCCGGTGACCAGGAACGACACCATCTGGTAGCTGCTCTCGAATACCGTGCCCGGTACCAGCAGTGCATAGCCGGCCAGGGTCGACAGCACCAGTACGGTAGCCGCCGTGGCTTTCCCCGGGGAGACCATGAAGAAGTTGAACAGGATCAGCGGGTAGATCCAGAACAGCCCGTTGACCCCCAGGTTGATGGCAATCAGCGTCGAACCCAGCGAGAAAATGATTGCCAGGTAGATGCCGGGCTTGACCGTGTCGCCGGTACGCCAGGCATAGAGCACGGCGCAGACGGTAGAGAACACGATGGTGGTGTCGGCGGCGCTGACCAGGTAATTGCCTTCCGCCAGTCGATACACGGCATAGGGCGAGATGCCCATGATGCCGAACAGGCTCATCAGGGTAATGATGGACAGCTGGAAGTCGTTGCGCAGCCGCTTGAGCAGTCGCTGGGTCAGTCTGGCCATGAAAGGCTCTTGTCGTTGTTATGCCTGAAGGATGCAGAGCTTTGCCTGAACCGGCAAGGGCAGAAGCTGAACAAAGTGCCAGCATTTGCGCCAAGCCGGCGAAGAGTGCGGCATCCGTCTGCCGTTGCTGGGCCAGTGTGCCTGCTAACGGCACAGGGCGATCAGGTTTTTCTTGCGTTGATAGCGTGACAGCCGCTCGGCGAGTGCCGTGGGCAGGCTGGTGCAGGGCAGAAAACCCAGGTTTTCATAGAAGCTGTGCAGTTCGGGATCACAGAACAGCCAGACCGGTTCACTGGCCGGTGCCAGGGCCTGTTCGATCAATTGGCGCGCCAGCCCTTGGCGGCGTTGACTCGGTGCGACGAATAGGCCGCTAAGCCAATACCCCTGTGCCAGCGGGCGCAGGCACAGGGCGGCGACAATTTCCGCGTGTTGCACGACCCATACCCGAGCCTGGCGGTCGACGCGCATGGGCGAGCGGTGCGCACGATAGAACTCATCCACCAGCGGTAGCAGTGGGGCAGGTAGGGCGCGACAGTGTAGATCGGGCATGCAGGACAAGAGGTTCATCGAGAGCGGCGGGTTCGCGGCTTATCTGCCCAGCACAGGCCATTGGCCGGTGCTGGGCGAATGGTTCAGGCGTTGGAGGAGTGACTGCCGAGCAGGGTTTTGTCGGCTTGTTTGCCCTTTTTCGTCATGCGTTTTTCTTGCGCTGTTTTCAGCGGTTTCTTTTTTGCCTGTTTCTTTGAGTCCATGCCTTTGCTCATGATCTTTACCTCGGTCTAGATAGTGGTTGAGTGATGCACGGAGCGTAAGCGCTTTTCAGTCATTGCCACCTCCCAACTGCATGAGCCTGTTTGATCGAAGTTTACGCCCATGACGGAACAATAGCCGACCAGTTACGCGGCGAGGCCGCGCGCTGGATATTGCAGTGCATTTGTTGCGCCTGGCTGACCGTTGGCCGCCGGCATCGCGTCAGGCCTGGCGAAGCAGGCGCTCGGCAGTGATCTCCGGCAGATCCTGGCGGTGCATATACACCCGCAACGGTTCGCCGATATTCAGGCGCTCGTCGATGCGCAGGTCGAGGAGCAGTTGAATGCGCTCGCGCTTGAGGGTCATCAGTTGCTCTGGCCCTGCGCTCCAGACGAACTCGCAGCTCGGGGTGATGCTGTCCTGCGGCACATCCAGGCCGAACGAATCCTCGCTGAAACGCACGATATGTTGGCCGGTCCTGGCATTGAAGCCGACAAAACCCTGCAGTTGGTCGGCGGCCTCGCAGATGCTGGCGGACGTGATACTCATATGAACCTCGCGCGTTACGACTGTTTGGACCCGTGGGGGTGGCCGCTACAGGCTAAGGCGTTGCGCGCAACGTGCATTGCTTCTGATCAATAGGCCGACGGTTAGGCCCGAATCCGTGCTGGCGAGATGCGTCTTGGCGCTGCCGGGCGCTAGCGCTACTCGCCCGTGGAGGTGGAAAAGGCGTTGATCTGGCCGAAGGGGGCACTGTGCATGCCGACCTTTACCGCCATCAACGGCGAGTTGTTGATCCAGATGTCGTCGATCACGATGGTTTTGCCGATGTCTTCATTGTCCGCAGCCACCAGCAGGTAATAAGTACCGTCTTCCGGCGCCTCGCCATCCCAGCCCAGGCTGACTTGGCCGACGATGGCCGAGGCACGCGAGGGTTGATTGGCGATCACCGTGCCGTAGGCATCGAGCAACAGCGCTCGCGGTTTGAGGGCGAACTTGTTGAAGCCCAGGCAGGCATTGTGGCATAGCGAATTGACGCTGAGCGCATAGCGCTCGCCCTTCTTCAGTTGCAGGGAGAACACCCGGTAATTGGAGATCGAGCTGCCGAAGTCCAGGCGCGGCTGATCCGCGCCAATCTGCCAGGTTGGCGGCAACAGCCCGGGATTCACCGGCAGGGGAATCGCCTGGACATTATGGATGGCTTCGAGATTGCTCTTGGCGATCGGGCCCTTTGCCGAGCGTACGGCGTGTTCGTAGGTCGACTGCGGGTTACCGGCGCAGGCACCGAGCAACAGGCAGGTGGCCAGGGTGATTAGTAGGCGCAAGATAAAACTCCTCGGTGACAGCGTCCTTGTGTACCCATAACGCGCTCCCAGCGCGACGGGCGCGCATTCTACCCGCTTCGACCAAGCCTGGGTGTGATCGATACCCGGTGTTCGTCTGCTGGCGCGCATTATAGGCCAGCTCAGTCGACCTCGCGTACTCGCCATGCCCTTGCTGGACGCCCGGTTAAAGCCCCGGGCGGCAACGCGGTAACCAGGGCATGCGGGGGCAGAGGGCGCCGATCGCGCCGATCCAGCGGGATCACTCTGCGCCGAGAATCTCCTTCAGGACTGCGGCGAGGTCGCGGATGGCCTGTGCGCCATTGCCGGTAAAGGTCGAGCCATGCATGGTCGCGAGCGTCCTGGGCTTGAGCTGCGCCAGACGCTCGAGCGTCGGCGCGGTCTGCCGGGTGTAAGGCATGTAGGAGGCGAGCGGGCTGTGTTCATAGTCCAGCAGTGTTTGCCTGGCCCTGCCGATCACATCCGCGGAGGTCAGCGGTTCGACATCGCCGTTCTGATGGAAGAGGTCGGAACAGAGCAGGGTGCCCTGGGTTTCCTCGAAAAACAGCCCGGCCTCCCAGCAGTGGGGGACGTGCGGCGTGCGCAGGAAGCGCAAGCGGTATTTGCCGGTGCTGATCAGTTCCCCGTCGTCGAGCGCCTGCGCCGGCCTGGCGGCTACCACATCGTCGACACTCACCACCTTGCCCACCAGACTGCACAGGGCGCCGGCCTTTGGTGCCAGGGTCTGCCATTCGCGCAGCGAGCCGCACTCATCGGCCTCGAAGTGACTGAACGCAATCCAGCGAAGCGTCGCCGGGTCGATCAGGCGCGCCACGGCCTCCTTGACGGACGGGAAGAGGCCGCGCATGCCGGTATGCACTAACAAGGGCTGCTCGTCACGCAGGAGAAACTGGTTGAACTGCAGGTTGGCCTCGGGGACATAGGTCGATAGGCGATACAGGTCGGGTGCGATTTCGCTGACTGAAGTCATGGTGAGCCTCCGTTAGCCCGACTGCCGCGCTGGGCGGTAACTGTCCGCACGCATCAGGAGTTGATGCGGCGAAGCACTAGCAGGCTGTTGAAAAACTACCTACGTTGCCGATACGGCGTTAAAAACGGGCTCGGAATGCTCATTTACAGCTCGTAAACTCGCGTGCGAGCCCAGTCCGCTTCCTCGCCTGTTTTTGCCTTGTCTCGGCTGCCTCGCCTACGTTTTTCAACGGCCTGCTAAACAAATGTCCGCCCCGCGGCTGCTTGTCTGGCAGCCGGCTGGTAGGACGATGCCATCAGCAACTATAGCCCTTGCCTTCTGCAGGCCACGCGCCGCCGGATTGACTTGATCCGTGTTTGCGCTTGGAAGGCGGCGAGCATGCTCGCGGCCTCTTGTTTGGGGGCTGGAAGTCGGCGTCGGCAAAGACTGCCCCGCCTGAATGCCGGGGCGAATAGCGTTCGGCAAAACTATCCGCTTCATGCTCCATTCCCTCTGCAATCAGTATTTCAGCCCATTTTCAGGACGTTGATTATGGTCAATCAATGATTCGTTAGGTATGCAACTATTTTGCCTGGATTTACCAATACTTCTGCCAGTAAGGATGAGGACAGGCATATGAAAGAACGTAATTTCAAGCGTGCAATAACGAAACTCGCCCTGCTGTCTTGTACGTTGGCGCTGGCCTCGACAGCCGCAGTCGCCGCGACCGAAGCGAAGCTGCCGGTGATCGTTCAGGAACTGGTCGCGCCCCCGGCGCTGCCGGCACCTATTACGCGCAAGAGCCCGGCGCGGGTGGTGGTCAATCTGACCGTGGAAGAGGTCGAGCGGGAAATAGCCCCCGGTACGCGCTACATGTTCTGGACGTTTGGCGGCACCGTGCCGGGCAAGATGATTCGGGTGCGTGAAGGCGATACCGTTGAATTACATCTGCAGAATCTGGCCGGCAACAAACTGCCGCACAACATCGATTTGCATGCCGTCAGCGGCCCGGGTGGCGGCGCCGAGCAAACCCTGATCGCACCGGGTAACGAAGCGGTCTTCACCTTCAAGGCATTGGCCTCGGGATTGTATGTCTATCACTGCGCCACGGCGCCAGTGGGCATGCATGTGGCCAATGGCATGTACGGCATGATTCTGGTCGAACCCAAAGAGGGCATGTCCAAGGTTGACCGCGAATACTATGTAATGCAGGGCGATTTCTATACCAACGGCGCCTACCGTGCCGACGGCCTGCAGAACTTCGATATGCAGAAAGCAGTCGATGAAGAACCCACCTATGTCTTGTTTAACGGTGCCGATGGCGCCTTGATCGGCAAGGGTTCGCTGACCGCCAACACCGGCGAAAAAGTGCGGATGTTTTTCGGCGTCGGCGGCCCCAACCTGACCTCCAGTTTCCATGTGATCGGCGCGATCTTCGACCGCGTCTATGGCGATGGTGGCACCCGCTATCAGGAAAATGTGCAGACCACCCTGGTACCGCCTGGAGGCTCGACGATTGTCGAATTCGTGCCCAAGGTGCCGGGTAACCTGACCCTCGTCGACCACTCGCTGACCCGCGCCTTCAACAAGGGGGCGGTCGGTTTGCTGGCGGTCAGCGGTGCTGCACCGCCGGAGATTTTCGGTGTGGGCGTGAAGCAGCCCTTGCCTGCCGTGGCGGGCCAAGCAGTCGCGGTCAAGGCGCCGCTGCCGGAGATACCGAATGGCGATGTCGCTATGGCGCGTGGCAAGGCGGTTTACGAGCGGGTTTGCGCGGCCTGTCACTTGCCCGATGGCACAGGGGTGGCGGGGGTATTCCCGCCATTGGCCAACTCCGACTTCTTCCAGGAGCGGCCGTATGAGATGGCCTATATCGTCCTGCACGGTCGCAGTGGCAAGTTGGTGGTCAACGGCGAGCCCTACAACGGTGTGATGCCGCCGCAGGATCTGAATGACAACGATGTGGCGGCGGTGATCAATTACATCAATGTGGCCATGAACCAGGGCAAGCCGGTACTGACCCCGGAGCAGGTCAGTGAAATGCGTCAGATCAAGAAGTTGTGAACCTGGGGTTGAGGTGCGTCTGGCTGGCCCGTGCGGTGCTGTTCTGCTGCGCGGGCATCGCCGGCAGTGCCGGGGCTGCTGACTACCGGTTGTTGGCGGGTGGTGAGTTTCGCAGCGTGTTGCCGGCCGATGGTGAACGTTCCGCGGCCCGCATCCAGCCGTTCTGGCTGCGCAGCACGCCGGTGAGCAATGCCGAGTACCTGGCGTTTCTCCAGGCCCATCCGCAGTGGCGGCGTGGTGCGGTGCCGGGAGTGCTGGCTGGCGCGGACTATCTGGCGTTGTGGGCCGGGCCGCTGAGGTTTGCGCCGCTGCAGGCCGATGCGCCGGTGACCCAGGTCAGCTGGCATGCCGCCCAGGCCTTCTGCGTCAGTGAGCAGGCGCGTTTGCCAACCTGGTACGAGTGGGAGTTTGCCGCCGCGGCCGATGAACTGCGCGCCGATGCGCGGGAGGATCCGGTTTGGCTGGCGCGCATTCTCGCCTGGTATTCGCGTCCGGCCAATCAGCCGCCCCAGGCCATAGGTCTACAGCCAGCCAATTACTACGGCATCCATGATCTGCACGAACTGACGTGGGAGTGGGTAGAGGACTTCAATGGTCTGTTCGTCAGCGCAGACAGCCGGACCCAGGGCGAGCAGAAACAGTTGGCCTTCTGTGGTGGCGCGGCCCTGTCGCTGAGCGACAAGAACAACTACGCGGTGCTGATTCGTTTGTCCCTGCTGGCGGCCATGGAGGCCAATCAGGGCGGCAACTATCTGGGCTTTCGCTGCGCGCGCGACCCCGTCCCTCATTTATCAGGAGTCCCCAATGAATAGAGTCAAACGTCTGCGTCTGGCGCTGCACGGCGCCGTGTTGTCCACGGTCCTGCTGCTGACCCCCGGGGTGTTGCCGGAGGCACAGGCGGCACCGGTGAATGCCGCGCTCGCCAGCTTGCCCGCCGACTCGCTGTATGGCTTGGCGATGCCCCTCACCGATGCGCAGGGTACGCGCTTCGATTGGCGTGAGATGGCTGGCAAGCCATTGCTGGTCACCATGTTCTATGGCGACTGTGCATCGGCCTGTCCAGTACTCATGCAGAGCCTGCAGCGGACCATCGCCGAACTCCAGCCCGAGGCGGGTGCGCTTCGGGTACTGATGGTCAGCCTGAATCCGCAGCACGATACGCCTGCCTCGTTGGCGCATCTGAGCCATATGCACCAGCTCGACCAGCGCTTTTTCCGCCTGGCGGTGGCGGCTGACGAGGGGCAAACCCGAGCCATGGCGGCGGCGTTGCAGATCAAGTATCGGGCTCTGGACAATGGCGAAATAAGCCACAACACCAGGGTCACCCTGTTGAATGCCGATGGTCAGGTCACCGCCAGCAGCACACTGCTCAAGCCCGTCGCGGATCAGGCCCTGCTGTTGGCGGTTCGTCAGGCTTTGCAGTGATACCTGAGGTGCGAGCACTGATGTTTGCCGGTCCGCGTCGCCGCTTCCCAAACTGCATGGTATGCGCCACGGCTGTCTATGCTTAGCGCATCGAAGGCGGCTCGAGCCTCGGGGGTTATTGAAGCCCGTTGGAATGTTTGCGGGTGAGGGCGAGCCGGCCTGTTGTCGTCCACGCTCGTGGCAGAGTCATCCGCTTGGCGGTGTAGCAGTGCGTCCAGGCCCGTAGCCGGATCAGTCCTCAATGACAGTGCGCCGTCCGCTCAAGCTCCTTTTCTATTGCAATGTGCTGATTGTCTGCCTGCTGCTGGGCTACAAGGTCTATCTGAATGTTGTGCTGTCCGACTTCGAGGGCGAGCACACCGGCCAGATCGAGGCGATCCAGGCACGGCTGGAGAATCGGGATGGCTTCAGCTTCGCGGTGGTGGGCAATATCAATAATTCCGTCGGCATCTTCGAACGGCGCATTATTCCGATGCTCAATGCGTCCGGCGTCGATTTCATCATCTCCGCCGGCAATGCGGTCAGCGGCGGCGGCGAGGACAAGTACCGGGCGCTACACGGCACCCTGAGCCATTTGCAGATACCCTATGTGTTGACCTTTGGCGCCCATGAATACGAAGAGTTCGGCAGCTATCGATTCTACGAGCACTTCGGCCCGCATTTTTTCAGCTTCCGGGCCGCTCACAGTCGCTTCATCTTTCTCGACAGCACCGGCAAAACGCCTTGGCGCTGGCAGGTTCTCTGGTTCAGGGAGCTCTTGCGTCAGGGCGATGCGCGGCACACCTTTGTCTTTACCGGCAAGCCGCTGCTGCACGGTGAGGCGCCTGCCGGTTTTACCGGTGAACGGGATTACCTGCAGCCTGCGGCGTTCCGTGAAGCGCTGCTGGGGCTGATCGCGCAATACCCGGTCGATGCGGTATTTGCCGCCAACCTGCCGTTGTTTTCCGAACAGCGGCGCGGCGATACCCGCTTCATTACCAGCGGCGGGGCGGGTGGCCTGCTCCTGAGTGATCGGGCCAGTTTTCATCATTATGTGCAGGTGGCGGTATCCGCGCAGGGTATCGACACTCGGGTGCAGCACCTCGACGTCGACCAGCACCCACTCTTCAAGCAACTCGAGAGCATCTGGTTCTTCATCTATTCGCTGTTCTACGTCGGCTATCTGAACTTCATCCTGCTGGTCTGCGGCCTGACCATCGCCGCGATCAAGCTCTACACCTTGGCTTTCGCCGAGCGCGACTATTATCCGAACTTCGATCTGGATCCCTCGCCCTGGCTGGAGAAACCGCTGCGGATCGCGATGTTCACCAACAACTACCTGCCCTTTATCGGCGGTGTGCCCATCTCGATCGAGCGGCTGTGGCGGGGGCTGGCGGCCATGGGCAACGCGGTGCTGCTCATTGCGCCGCGTTATCGGGATCAGCCGCAGGTGGAGGCGCACGTGCTCAGGGTGCCGTCGATCCTGGCCATGGGTGAGAAGCGCGAGTTTCGCTTGGCCAATATTTTCCTACGGCGTATCGGTCAGGCGGTCAGGGACTTTCGCCCCGACCTGATTCACCTGCACCATCCGTTCTGGCTCGGTTCGCTGGGCCTGCTGCTGGCGCATCGGCTGCGGGTGCCGGCGGTTTTTACCTACCACACCCGGCTGGAACACTATGCCCACTTCGTGCCTCTGCCTGGCACGCTCTTTCGCAATCTGATCTCCCATGCGCTGATCAAGCGCTTTGCCAATAAATGCGATGCGGTGATCGTGCCCACTTACTCTGCAGAAGAGTATTTGCGCATGATCGGCGTGAAGACGCCCGTCTTCGTGCAACCCACGGGTATCGACTACCAGCGCTTTCGAGAGGTGACGGCGGAGCAGGTCGCCCGTCTCAGGTCTGCGCTGGGCATTGGCGACGAGCAAGTCCTGATCAGTGTTTCGCGGCTTTCCAATGAAAAGAACATCGATTTCCTGATCGATGCGATCGCTAGTCTGCGCGGGCAGACCGAGCGGCCCTTTCTCGTCCTGATGATCGGTGACGGCCATCAGCGCGAGCGGCTGCTCAGGCGTATCGACGAGCTGAAACTCGCTGGCCATTTCAGGCTGCTCGGCGCCGTGCCGCCAGAGGAGATGGCGATTTACTACCGACTGGGCGAGCTGTTTCTTTTCGCCTCCAAATCGGAGACCCAGGGCATGGTCATTCTGGAGGCCATGGCCGCAGGCTTGCCAGTGGTGGCGGTACGTTCGAGTGGTATCGATGATGTGGTCAGGCAGGGCTATAACGGCTTCAAGACACCGGAAAACATTGGCCAATGGTGCGCGCGGGTGATCCTGCTGCTCGAGGACGATCGGCTGCGCGAAGAGATGTCCGGTCACGCCCTGCTGGTGGCGGCGGAGCATTCCATCGAACAGTTCGCTGCGGGGGTCAAGGAGGTCTACGGCACAGTCTTGGCCGCTTCGCGTGCCCAGCAAGGCGGTCGCTGGCGCTGATGGACTGCTGCGCTGCTCGGTGCACTTCTATAGCCGGCCTTCACGGCGCAGGCGACGTAGCACCCAGTGGCGGTAGCCCCAGGAAAACAGGGGTTTGAGACCGGGCAGGCCGAGCAGCCAGGCCAGCGGACGCAGGGTCGGGGTGCGCGACATCAGCAGGATGTAGGCATCCAGTTCGCGGTGGATGCGGCCTTGAGCATCTTCGACATGCAGTTCGGTCAGTGCCAGGTACGGGTCGATGCCGGCGGCACGCAACTGCTCTTCCTTGCCGCTGATGTCCACCCACTCCACGCTGTCGTCGCTGCGCGTGCGCAGTTTTTCATAACGGCGCCGGTCAGCCACGCAGCGCGGACAGGCGCCGTCGTAATAGACCTTGAGTCTGGCCATGGGGCTGGCTTGGTTGCGGGGTTTATTAGCAGTTTAGAACAGCGGCGCGCACCCCTCGGGTGAGGGGCGCGGCGGTTCAGAGGTTGTGAAAATATCGAGCGTCTGGAGGCGGCCGCAGTATTTTCACAGCCTCTTAGACCAGCTCGGCCCACAGGTCGTATTCGTCGGCGTCGACGATGCGCACCCGTACCTTGTCGCCGGGTTTGACCTCGGTGCTGGCGATAAACACGCTGCCGTCGATTTCCGGGGCGTCGGCGTAGCAGCGCGCCACGGCGCCCTGGTCGTCGACTTCGTCGATCAGCACTTCCAGTTCCTTGCCGACCTTCAGCTGCAGGCGGGCGGCGCTGATCGCCTGCTGATGGGCCATGAAGCGGTCCCAGCGATCCTGCTTGATCTCATCTGGCACATGATTATCCAGCAGGTTGGCCGATGCGCCTTCTACTGGTGAGTACTGGAAGCAACCGACGCGGTCGAGCTGGGCTTCGCTCAGCCAGTCGATCAGGTACTGGAAGTCTTCTTCGGTTTCGCCGGGGAAGCCGACGATGAAGGTCGAGCGGATGGTCAGTTCCGGGCAGATTTCGCGCCAGTTCTTGATCCGCGCCAGGGTCTTGTCTTCGAAGGCTGGGCGCTTCATGGCCTTGAGCACTTTCGGGCTGGCATGCTGGAAGGGGATGTCCAGGTACGGCAGCAGTTTGCCGGCGGCCATCAGCGGAATCAGCTCGTCGACGTGCGGGTAGGGGTAGACGTAGTGCAGGCGCACCCAGATGCCCATGCTCGACAGTGCTTCGCACAGCTCGGTCATGCGGGTTTTCACCGGCTGGCCGTTCCAGAAGTCGGTCTTGTACTTCAGGTCGACGCCGTAGGCGCTGGTGTCCTGGCTGATCACCAGCAGTTCCTTGACCCCGGCCTTGACCAGGCGCTCGGCTTCGTTGAGCACTTCGCCGACCGGGCGGCTGACCAGCTTGCCGCGCATCGAGGGGATGATGCAGAAGCTGCAGCTGTGGTTGCAGCCTTCGGAAATCTTCAGGTAGGCGTAGTGGCGCGGGGTCAGTTTGATGCCCTGTGGCGGCACCAGGTCGATCAGGGGGTTGTGTTCCTTGTTCGGCGGCACCACCTCATGCACGGCGTTGAGCACCTGCTCGTACTGCTGCGGGCCGGTAACCGACAGCACGCTGGGGTGCACGTTGCGGATCGCACCCTCTTCCACGCCCATGCAGCCGGTGACGATGACCTTGCCGTTTTCGGCCAGGGCCTCGCCGATTACTTCGAGGGATTCGGCCTTGGCGCTGTCAATAAAGCCACAGGTGTTGACCACCACCACGTCGGCGTCCTGGTAAGTCGATACGACTTCGTAACCTTCCATGCGCAGTTGCGTGAGGATGCGTTCGGAATCGACCAGGGCCTTCGGGCAACCGAGGCTTACGAATCCGACTTTCGGCGTGGCGGGGGTGGACATGCGGCGAACCTCAGGCTTTGAAGGATGGGCGCTGGAGGCGCCTCTGATCAAAAAGTGCGCAATTCTAGCGGTGGATTGCCGGATTGACCAGCACTTGAGGGGCTGTGAAACGACTCTCGCCTGTAGGCACCCTTCGCGCCGACCAAATTACCTCGAGCAATCCGCGACCCGTAGGCTGGCACTCGCCGCAGGCAGTGCACCGTGGTTCATCGGTTGAGCGCAAAACTGGCGGGCTGTCGCTACGCTCCGAACGGCTCGCCGCCCGGACCGCCCGCCGTTCTTCGGCCCTGCGTGTCGGCGATCAGGCCCGACGCGGCAGAATGCGCAGCAAGGTATTGTCGCGGCTTATGAAGTGGTGGAGCAGGCCGGCGACGGCGTGCAGGCCAATCAGCCAGTAGCCGGCGACCCCGGCCCATTCGTGCCATTCCTTTATGCTGGCAGCGAGCTCGGGAGTTTTCTCGACCAGCGCCGGCAGTTCGAGACCGAAAAACGGGATGGGCTTGCCGGCCGCGCTGAGGATCAACCATCCGGCCAGTGGTGCGCCGATCATCAGGGCGTAGAGCGCCAGATGCATTATCTGCGCGGGCAAGGTTTGCCAGGCGGGCAGGGCGGGCTTGATCTTCGGTGTCGGGGCAACGAAGCGAGCCAGCAGGCGCAGCCAGACCAGCGCGAATACCGCCATGCCGAGCATGAAGTGCCACTGTTTGAGCAGGTCGCGAGTTTCACTGCCTTTGGGGAAGTTGCCCTTGAGTTCGATGCAGGCGTACACGCCTGCGATCAGCGCCAGCATCAGCCAGTGCAGGGTGATCGATAGATTGCCATAACGCGTGTCGGTATTTTTCCAGGACATGGTGATGCGGCTCCGCTGCCGTTTGGTTTGAACAGCGCAAGCATAGGCATATGAAGCTTAAGCTTTGCTGAGCGGGAACGATGTTCGCGCCTGGAAAGCCGAACGGCGGAAAGCAAAAAGGCCACTCGATTGAGTGGCCTTTTTGAGTATCTGGTTGCGGGAGCAGGATTTGAACCTACGACCTTCGGGTTATGAGCCCGACGAGCTACCAGACTGCTCCATCCCGCGCCGGCAATTCTATCCGAACGGGTGTTCTTGTCAATCGATTTCTGTTTTTCAATCAATTGCGTTAATGATCGTTGCGGGCGCGCAAACGAAAAAGGCCACTCGATTGAGTGGCCTTTCCGGAAACTGGTTGCGGGAGCAGGATTTGAACCTACGACCTTCGGGTTATGAGCCCGACGAGCTACCAGACTGCTCCATCCCGCGCCGCCAATTCTATCCGCATGGGCGTGCTTGTCAACTGATTTCTGCTTTTCAATCAATTGCTTAAGTAGGTTTGGAAGGCGCAAACGAAAAAGGCCACTCGATTGAGTGGCCTTTTCGGAAAACTGGTTGCGGGAGCAGGATTTGAACCTACGACCTTCGGGTTATGAGCCCGACGAGCTACCAGACTGCTCCATCCCGCGGCGCCAATTCTATCGCCAAAAAACCGTCTGTCAACTCTTGTCTAGGGAAAAACTGTTGTTGGTTCAGGTGCTTAGCGTTGTGTCGGGAGCTTGAGTCAGGCGTCAGGCCCGGCTGGCTTGGGTTTGGCGAGGGACAAGGCTGGGCGAGCGGGGTGTCGGGGCAGGCCTGTTAGGTGGCGTTCTGCGCCGGCCGATCATCGCTGGCATAGCCCAGCAACCCGCTGTTGGGCTAGAGTCGGCGGCTATTCAGTTGGAGAATGATGATGGGACTTGAATGCAAAGCCTGCGGTGCGCCGCTACCGAGTCAGGCAACGAGCTGCCCGGCCTGCGGCGCCGAAGTGCCGCCGCTTGCGCCGAAGAAGACCAAGCTGCTGCCGCTGGCGGCCTTCATGCTGATCGTGATCCTGGTGATTCAGGCGTATATGAACAAGCCTGACTCCGAGTCCGAGGCGGTCGAGCCTGCGCCAGCGGCCGAGACGGCGGCGCCGTAGTTAACGACAGCGGAATATGAGCCTCAGAAAAATCATCCACGTCGATTGCGACTGCTTCTATGCCGCCATCGAGATGCGTGACGATCCGAGCCTGGCCGGCAAGCCGCTGGCGGTGGGGGGCGCGGCGGACCGGCGCGGGGTGATCGCTACCTGCAATTACGAGGCCCGTGCCTACGGAGTGCGCTCGGCGATGGCCTCCGGGCATGCGCTGAAGCTGTGCCCGGACCTGTTGATCGTCAAGCCGCGGATGGATGCCTACAAGGCGGTGTCGCGCGAGATCCAGGCGATCTTCCGTGAGTACACCGAGTTGATCGAGCCGTTGTCGCTGGATGAGGCCTATCTGGATGTGTCGGACAGCCCGCACTTTGCCGGCAGCGCCACGCGGATCGCCCAGGACATTCGGCGGCGGGTCTCGCAGGAGCTGCATATCACCGTCTCGGCGGGGGTGGCGCCGAACAAGTTCCTGGCCAAGATCGCCAGCGACTGGAAGAAGCCCAACGGCTTGTTCGTGATCACTCCGGATCAGGTCGAGGCGTTTGTCGCGGTCTTGCCGGTGAGTAAGTTGCACGGGGTCGGCAAGGTGACCGCCGACAAGCTGGCGCGGCGCGGCATCCGCACCTGCGCTGACCTGCGCGAATGGCAAAAGCTGAACCTGGCGAAAGAGTTCGGCAGCTTCGGCGAGCGCCTCTGGGGGCTGGCCCGCGGTATCGACGAGCGGCCGGTACAGACCGACAGCAGGCGCCAGTCGGTCAGCGTGGAAACCACCTACGACCAGGATCTGCCGGATCTGCCGGCCTGTCTGGCGCAACTGCCGCAGTTGCTCGACGAGCTGGCGCGGCGCATGACGCGGCTGGATGCGAGTTATCGGCCGGACAAGCCCTTCGTCAAGATCAAGTTCCACGACTTCACCCAGACCACCCTGGAGCAGGCCGGTGCGGGTCGTGATCTGGACAGTTACAAGCTGCTGCTCAGTGCCGCCTTCACCCGCGGCAACAAGCCGGTGCGTTTATTGGGCGTCGGCGTGCGCCTGCACGACTTGCGCGGGCGGCATGAGCAGTTGGAGTTGTTTGCGCGGTAATTCTCAGCCTTGTTCCGGCCACACGCGCAGCGGCTTGCCTTTTGCCGGCCACAGGCGCAGCTGCTCGATCGGCGAGACATCCCAGCGTTGCACCTTGCCCAGGCTGTCGAGGAAACGTGCTTCCTGCTCCATCAGCGCCGGCGCGCACATTTTCCGGGTGCTGCCGGCGGCGCCGAAGCTGAGTTGTTCGCCCGCCAGGGTGTAACTGGCGAACCAGTGATTGCAACCGGCATTGCCGTAGGCGCGACCGTCCGCGCCGAGGGTGATGGTCAGGTGGCTGCGGTCGATCAGCGGGCGTTCGCCAATCCATTCCACCTGATAGCTGCGTTCGGTCTCGAGTTGCAATGGTGCGCTGGCGCAGCCGAGCAGGCTGGCGCTCAGCAGGCCGACGCCGAGGGTGCGCTTCATGCGGCTTCCTTTCGGCACTTCGGGCACAGGTGCTGGCCGTTCTGGCTGCGCCAGCCCAGTTGGTTGATCCGGGCTTCGGCGGCAGGCGCCTGGGCTTTCTTGCCCAGCGCGGCATCGACGGCAAACTCGAAGTCGAGTTGGGCGGCGCAGCCGTCGCATTTGACCTGCCAATTGAAGATCGCCAATTCGCCAAAGATCGGGCCTTTGGCGACTGCAACCCATTGCCCTGGAGGGTTGATCAGGTGGCGCACCTTCTCGACCTCAAGGCGCATGCTCAGCTCGCGGCTGCCTTTGAGGGTCACCAGCAGGCTGTCCCCGCTGCGCATCGAGCCGCCGTTGCCGGTCACCTGGTAGCGGCCCGGTGCCAGGGCGCGGCATTCGATCAGGGTGTGTTCGGGGTTGAGCAGGTTGTAGCGGAAATCGTGTTCGGCCATGGTTCCTCCAAGTCAGCGCAAATGCTATCACGCGACAGCCCGCCGGATGTGTGTCGCCCCTGTGCACTGGCGCTAGGCGTTGATCTGCGCCTCTTTGGCCAGTCGTTCGATCGCCGCGTCGAGCAGGTCCAGCGCGGCTGGCGCGGCGGGGTCATTCTGTTTCAGCAGGGTTTCGCTGCGCTGACAGGCGGCCCGCAGTTGCGGCACGCCACAATAGCGGGTGGCGCCGTGCAGGCGGTGCACACGTTCGATCAGGGCGTTGCGCTCGCCCGCCTCGCGGGCCTGGCGGATGGCCTGGCGATCGGCGGGCAGGCCGGCCAGCAACATGCTCAGCATGTCGGCGGCCAGGTCGGCTTTGCCGGCGGCCAGGCGCAGGCCTTCTTCGCTGTCCAGGACGTGCAGGCCGCGGCCTGCGCTGGCGCTTTCGCCGGGTTGCTCGGGGCCTTGATTGCGCAGCGCCAGGCCGGTCCATTTGAGTACCACCTGGGCCAGTTGTCGTTCGCTGATGGGCTTGGTCAGGTAATCATCCAGGCCGCTTTGCAGCAGGGCGCGTTTCTCGTTGGCCAGGGCGTGGGCAGTCAGCGCGACTATGGGGGTGGGGGGCTGGCCGTGTTCGCTCTCATGCTGGCGAATCGCTTCGGTGGTCTGGCGGCCGTCCATGCCGGGCATCTGTACGTCCATGAGGATCAGGTCGAAGCATTCCTGCTGGGCTTTTTCCAGGGCTTCGTAGCCGCTGCTGGCCGTGCTGACCTGAGCGCCCATGTCGTCCAGCAGGGTTTGCACCAGCAGCAGATTGGCCGGATTGTCATCGACGCAGAGCACGCGCGGCGGCCGGCTCGGCGCGGGCGGGCTGGCTTCCGTGCGCGCTTGCCGTGGGCTGACCAGTTCGGCCAGCGCGCGTTGCAGTTTGCGTGTGCAGGCCGGTTTGGCCTGCAGTTGGTTGTGCGCGTCGGGCAGGACTTCGTGATAGAGCGCCTGTTCGGTGGTCGGGCAGAGCACCACGGTCTTGCAGGCGAGGCGCTCGAGATCCCAGATACGCTGGCCAAGGCGTTCCGGCGGCAGGTACTGGGCGCTGACGCCGAGCACGGCGATGCCCAGCGGTTGGCTGCTGTGGTGTGCGCTGGCGACCGCTTCGAGCAGGTTGTCGAGATTGTCGAAGGTGCTGACCAGCAAGCCGCAGTCTTCCAGTTGATGTTGCAAGGCCTGGCGTGACAGCTCATGACTTTCCAGGATGGCCGCACGGCGCCCGAGTAGAGGTGGGCGGGGCAGGTCTTCGGCGTCATCCCGGGCTTTCGGCAGGCTCAGGCTGATCCAGAATTCGGAACCCTCGCCAGGCGTGCTGTCGACGCCGATCTCGCCACCCATTTGCTCGATCAGGCGCTTGGAGATCACCAGGCCCAGGCCGGTGCCGCCGGCCTGGCGCGACAGCGAGTTATCGGCCTGGCTGAAGGCCTGGAACAGTGCGCGCAGGTCTTCGTTGGACAGGCCGATACCGGTGTCGCGCACGCTGATGCGCAGTTGGGCGCGGTCGGCGCTCTCATCCTCGAGCATGGCGCGCATGACGATGCTGCCTTCACGGGTGAACTTGATCGCGTTGCTGACCAGGTTGGTCAGTATCTGCTTGAGCCGCAGCGGATCGCCCACCAGGGTCAGCGGCGTGTCGCGGTAGACCAGGCTGAGCAGCTCCAGGCGCTTTTCATGGGCGACCGGGGCGAGGATGGTCAGGGTGTCTTGCAGCAGGTCGCGCAGGTTGAAGGGAATGCTTTCCAGGATCAGCTTGCCGGCCTCGATCTTGGAGAAGTCGAGCACCTCGTTGATGATCCCCAGCAGGCTGTCGGCGGATTTCTCGATGGTGCCCAGGTAATCCTGCTGGCGTGGGGTCAGCTCGCTTTTCTGCAGCAGGTTGGTGAAGCCGAGAATGCCGTTGAGCGGGGTGCGGATTTCGTGGCTCATGTTGGCGAGGAATTCGGATTTGATCCGGCTGGCCTCCAGGGCTTCCCGGCGGGCGAAGTCCAGTTCGATATTCTGGATCTCGATGGTCTCCAGATTCTGCCGTACGTCTTCGGTGGCCTGGTCAACGCTGTGTTGCAACTCCTCCTGGGCGTTGAGCAGGGATTCGGCCATGCGGTTGATGCCCGAGGCCAGCTCGTCCAGTTCATGGCTGCCGAGCGGCGGCAGGCGGGTATGCAGGTGGCCATCCTTGAGCTGGGCGACGCTGTATTTGATCTGCCGCAGGGGCCCGTTGATGCTGCGGCTCATGCGCAGGGCGAGCAGGGCGGTGACGATCAGGCCGGTGCCGATCAGCAGCAGGCTGGCCAGCAGGCTGCGGTAGCCCTTGAGCAGGGTGCCCTGGTGGGACAGCTCGAGTTCGACCCAGCCGAGCAGGTTGCTGTCGGGCTGGGTCAGCGGCTCGCCGGTGAGGCTCAGCTGTTGTGCCAGCACCGGCAGGAGAAAGCGCGTGGCATCCTGGCTGCTGCGTCGTCCCGCCTGGCTCGGGTCATCGCTGGGTGGCTGATCGAGCATGCCCGGGCCGGCATGGGCCAGACGCTCGCGTTCGGCACCGAGGAAGCTGACGGCTCTTACGTCGGGCTGCTCGAGCGTCTGCGTGGCAATGCGTTGCAGCAGGGCCGCGTCATGGCGCTGCAGGGCGGGGGCAGCCAGCGGCGCCAGTTGTTCGGCGATCATCTGCCCGCGTTGCAGCAGTTGTGCCTGCAGGTCGGACAGTTGCGCCCAGATGAAGTAGCCACCCAGCACCAGCGCCAACAGGCTGGTGGGCAGCAGGGTGAGCATGAGCACGCGGCCTTTTATGCCTAGATCCTTGAACACGGACGTCCTTCCTCGTTGCCTGTTGGCTGAACTCAAGCTGGCAGTGTAGCGGCTGGGCTTGACGGAACAACAGTGGCGTCGCCCTGGCAGCATGCTGCAACAAGGCGCGCCATCGCCGGTTATGGCCGCTGCCCGTTTGCCGCTATCATAGGGACCCTTCCGGCCATCTGGACCCGATCGACGCCATGACCTTGCACTACCCTACTATCGCCGATTGCGTCGGCAACACGCCGCTGGTGCGTTTGCAGCGCCTGCCCGGCAATACCTCCAATACCCTGCTGTTGAAGCTGGAAGGTAACAATCCGGCTGGCTCGGTGAAGGACCGGCCGGCGCTGTCGATGATTACCCGTGCCGAGTTGCGCGGCGATATCCGCCCCGGCGATACCCTGATCGAGGCCACCTCCGGCAACACCGGTATTGCCCTGGCGATGGCCGCCGCGATCAAGGGTTACAAGATGATCCTGATCATGCCGGACAACTCCACCGCCGAGCGCAAGGCGGCGATGACCGCCTACGGTGCCGAGCTGGTGCTGGTGTCGCGCGAGGAGGGCATGGAAGGTGCCCGCGACCTGGCCGACAGCCTGGAGCGCGGTGGCCGCGGCAAGGTGCTCGATCAGTTCGCCAATGGCGACAACCCCGAGGCCCACTACCTGGGCACCGGCCCGGAAATCTGGCGCCAGACCCAGGGCCAGATCACCCACTTCATCAGTTCCATGGGCACCACCGGGACTATCATGGGGGTCTCGCGCTACCTCAAGGAACAGAACCCGCAGGTGCAGATCGTCGGCTTGCAGCCGATGGAAGGCGCGACCATTCCCGGTATCCGCCGCTGGCCCGAGGAGTATCTGCCGAAGATCTACCAGGCCAGTCGCGTCGACCGGATTATCGACATGGCCCAGCGCGAAGCCGAGGATGTGATGCGGCGTCTGGCGCGTGAAGAGGGCATCTTCTGCGGGGTGTCCTCCGGCGGGGCGGTGGCGGCGATGCTGCGGCTGTCGGCTGAAGTGGAAAATGCGGTGATGGTGGCGATCATCTGCGATCGCGGCGACCGTTACCTGTCGACGGGCGTGTACGACACGCCGGAGCTCTGATGGCCAAGAAAGCCAGCGGTTTGCGCTTCCAGCCCAGTGGCGGCGTGCGCGCGACGCAAATTCCGCTGGGCAAGAAGCAGCAGCTCAGCATCGAACGCCTGGCCAACGATGGTCGCGGCATTGCCTTTGCCCTGGGGCGCACCTGGTTCGTCAGCGGCGCCTTGCCCGGCGAGCAGGTCGAAGCCCGGGTGCTGGGTGCGCGCAGTCAGGTGGTCGAGGCCCGCAGCGAGCGGATTATCACTGCCAGCCCCGCGCGCCGGCTGGAGCCCTGCGCCCATGCGCGTACCTGCGGCGGCTGCAGCGTCCAGCACATGAGCCATGCCGATCAGTTGGCCCTCAAGCAGCGCATGCTCGGCGAGCAGTTCAGCCGCCTGGCCAACGTGCAACCGGATGAGTGGGCGCAACCGTTGGTCGGACCGGAGTTCGGCTACCGGCGCCGCGCACGCATCGCCGTGCGCTGGGACGTCAAACACAAGCGCCTGGACGTCGGCTTTCGCGCCGCGGCCAGCCAGGACATCGTCGCCATCGTCGATTGCCCGGTTCTGGTACAGCCCTTGCAGCCGATCCTGCGCGAATTGCCGGCGGTCTTGCGGGCGCTGGAAAACCCCCAGGCCATCGGTCATGTCGAACTGTTTCATGGCAGCGCCAGCGCTGTATTGGTGCGTCACACCTCGGCCTTGGGCGAGGCCGATCTGGCTCGCTTGCAGGCGTTCTGCCTGGCCCATGACGGGCAACTCTGGCTGCATGGCATCGGCGCGCCGCAGCCGTTCGAGCCCGAGCAGAGCCTGGGTTACCGCCTGCAGCGCTGGGATCTGCAACTGGCCTATCGGCCGGGCGATTTTGTCCAGGTCAATGCCCTGGTGAACGAGGCGATGGTCGCCCAGGCGCTGGACTGGCTGGCGCCGCAGGCGGATGAGCGGGTCTTGGATCTGTTCTGCGGTCTGGGTAATTTCGCCTTGCCGCTGGCGCGTCTGACCCGTGAAGTGGTGGCGGTCGAAGGGGTGCAGGCGATGGTCGAGCGGGCGGCGCAGAATGCGGCGAGCAACGGCATCGACAACCTGCACTTTTTCCAGGCCGACCTGTCGAATCCGCTGGTCGAGAGCGGCTGGGCGCAAGGCGGTTTTGCCGCCGTGCTGCTCGACCCGCCGCGTGACGGCGCGTTGCAGGTGGTCAGGCAGGTCGGCGGTCTCGGCGCCAAGCGGCTGGTCTACGTGTCGTGCAACCCGACCACGTTGGCGCGTGACACTGCCGAGTTGCTGGCGCAAGGTTATCGGCTGGAAAAGGCCGGCATCCTCGATATGTTTCCGCAAACGGCGCATGTCGAGGCCATGGCGTTGTTTGTCAGGCCATAGATTGAAAACGTGTAGCTAGAGGCGAACGGTGAACCAAGTCGCTTGGTTTTGTTGCCAGCAGCCCTTATCTACGCTGTGCAGGGGTGCACAAGGAGTGTGCCTTAAGTGGTTAAACCGACCGGGCCGAAGAAGTCCGGCGACTGTCCGGTGTGCGTGGCGCGCACCCTAGGGAAGGTAAGCAAGATGGTTCAGGTTAGAGCGCACCAGCCGATCAACGATGACGGCAGCATCAACCTAGAGGCCTGGTTGGCCCATGTACTCAGCGTCGACCCGGCGCTGGAGCACGATGCCTTGCTCGACGCCTGCGAGTTCGCCCGCGAGGCCGAGCAGCAGGCCAACGCAGCGCAGAATCTGTGGTCGGAAGGGGCTTCCAGCTTCCGCGCCGGCCTGGAGATCGCCGAGATTCTCGCCGACCTCAAACTCGACCAGGACTCGCTGGTCGCCGCGGTCATCTACCGTGGCGTACGCGAGGGCAAGGTGACCCTGGCTGCGGTGGAGCAACGCTTTGGCCCGGTGGTAACCAAGCTGGTCGATGGCGTGCTGCGCATGGCGGCGATCAGCGCCAGCCTCAATCCGCGCGACTCCCTGGTGCTCGGCTCCCAGGCCCAGGTGGAAAACCTGCGCAAGATGCTGGTGGCCATGGTCGATGACGTGCGCGTCGCCTTGATCAAGCTGGCCGAGCGCACCTGTGCGATCCGCGCGGTCAAGCATGCCGACGACGCAAAACGGCAGCGGGTGGCCCGCGAGGTCTTCGACATCTATGCCCCCCTGGCGCACCGTCTGGGTATCGGCCATATCAAGTGGGAGCTGGAGGACCTGTCCTTCCGCTACTTGGAGCCCGAGCAGTACAAGCAGATCGCCAAGCTGCTGCACGAGCGCCGGCTGGATCGCGAGCAGTACATCAATGATGTGATGAGCCACCTGCGCCTGGAGCTGGAAGCCACCGGGGTCAAGGCCGATATCAGCGGGCGGGCCAAGCACATCTATTCGATCTGGCGCAAGATGCAGAAAAAGGGCCTGCAGTTCAGCCAGATCTATGACGTGCGTGCGGTGCGCGTGCTGGTGCCGGAGGTGCGCGACTGCTACACCGCCCTCGGCATCGTGCACACCCTGTGGCGGCACATTCCCAAGGAGTTCGACGACTACATCGCCAACCCCAAGGAAAACGGCTACCGCTCGCTGCACACCGCGGTGCTCGGCCCGGAAGGCAAGGTGCTGGAGGTGCAGATCCGCACCCAGACCATGCACGAGGAGGCCGAACTGGGCGTCTGCGCGCACTGGCGCTATAAGGGTACCGACGTCAAGTCCGGCTCCAACCATTACGAAGAGAAGATTTCCTGGCTGCGTCAGGTGCTCGAATGGCACGAGGAACTGGGCGATATCGGTGGGCTGGCCGAGCAGTTGCGCGTCGATATCGAACCGGACCGGGTCTATGTGTTCACCCCGGACGGTCATGCCATCGACCTGCCGAAAGGCGCCACGCCGCTGGACTTTGCCTACCGGGTGCACACCGAGATCGGCCACAACTGCCGTGGCGCCAAGATCAACGGGCGCATCGTGCCGCTCAGCTACAGCCTGCAAACCGGTGAGCAGGTGGAAATCATCACCAGCAAGCACGGCACGCCAAGCCGTGACTGGCTGAATTCCAACCTGGGTTATGTCACCACCTCGCGGGCGCGGGCGAAGATCGTCCACTGGTTCAAGTTGCAGGACCGCGACCAGAACGTCGCCGCCGGCAAGGCGCTGCTCGAGCGCGAGTTGGCGCGTCTGGCGCTGCCCCATGTGGATTTCGAGAAGCTGGCCGAGAAGGCCAACCTGAAAAATGCCGAAGACCTGTTCGCCAGCCTCGGTGCCGGCGACCTGCGTCTGGCCCACTTGGTCAACCTGGCGCAGCAGCTGGTCGAGCCGGAGCGTGGCAACGAGCAGCTCGAACTGATCCCGCGCAAGGCCTCGGGCTTCAAGCCGGGCAAGCGCGGCGATATCCAGATCCAGGGGGTCGGCAACCTGCTGACGCAGATGGCCGGGTGCTGCAAACCGCTGCCGGGTGATCCGATCGTTGGCTACATCACCCTGGGGCGCGGCGTCAGTATCCACCGCCAGGATTGCGCCTCGGTGCTGCAACTCGGTGGCCGCGAGCCGGAGCGGATCATCCAGGTCAATTGGGGGCCGGTGCCGGTGCAGACCTACCCGGTCGACATCATCATCCGCGCCTACGACCGTTCCGGCCTGCTGCGTGACGTGACCCAGGTGCTGCTCAACGAAAAACTCAACGTGCTGGCGGTCAATACCCACTCGAACAAGGAAGACAACACCGCGTCGATGTCGATCACCGTCGAGATCCCCGGGCTGGATGCCCTGGGGCGCTTGCTCGGGCGCATCTCGCAGTTGCCCAATATTATCGAGGCCCGCCGCCACCGCGCCTCCTGAGCTGCTGCGCTCGGTGATACTGCGTTGAAGGGGAAGTGAAAAATGCTCATTGGCAAAAGCCAACTCCGCTTTTTCGCTTCCCCTTCGCCTTGTCTGACCTTCGCTCGCGACGCTCAGGATCGATTGCTATAGCCGCGCAGGTTGGACGAAACGTCATCCCCTGCGACTGAATCGGAACTTGCCATGTACCAACTCGACGACCTGCTGCACCTGATGGCCCGTCTGCGCGACCCGCAGCATGGCTGCCCGTGGGACTTGAAGCAGTCCTACGCGAGCATCGTGCCCTACACCATCGAAGAGGCCTACGAGGTGGCCGACGCCATCGAGCGCGGCGACTTCGAGCACCTGCCGGGGGAGTTGGGCGACCTGCTGTTCCAGGTGGTGTATTACAGCCAGCTGGCCAAGGAGGAGGGGCGCTTCGAGTTTGTCGAGGTGGTCGACGGCATCACCCGCAAGCTGCTGCGCCGCCATCCTCACGTGTTCGTCGACGGCGACCTGTATGGCACGCCGGACGTGGCCAGGCTCGAAGAGGCGGCAGTCAGGCAGCGTTGGGAAGAGCTCAAGGCCGAGGAACGCGCCGAGAAGGCCGCCACGCCTGAGCAGTTGTCGTTGCTAGAGGATGTGCCCAATGCCTTGCCGGCCCTGAGTCGCGCGGTCAAATTGCAGAAGCGCGCCGCCCAGGTCGGTTTCGACTGGCCCGCGGCCTTGCCAGTGGTGGACAAGGTGCGCGAGGAGCTGGATGAAGTGCTCGAGGCCATGAGCGAGAATGATCCGCAGGCGATCGCCGAGGAGGTCGGTGACCTGCTGTTCGTGGTGACCAATCTCGCCCGCCACCTCAAGGTCGACCCGGAGTCGGCACTGCGTGCCGCCAATGGCAAGTTCGAGCAGCGCTTTCGTTTTATCGAACAGGCATTGCGCGAAGCCGGGCGGGCCATGGAAGATTGCGACCTGGAAGAATTGGATGTGCTCTGGGGCGAAGCCAAGAAGCTGGAACAGCAGCAAACACCGGATTGCTGATTTCGCGGGACTGGTTTCATCCACTATTTATTGTTCGGAAAGGTAGGTTATGGCGATCTCACTACGCGATCAGTTGCTCAAAGCCGGGCTGGTCAACGAAAAGCAGGCCAAGCAGGTCAGCAAGGAAAAACAGAAGCAGCAGCGCCTGGAGCACAAGGGCCAGGTCGAGAAGGACCAGTCGCAAAAGCTCGCCGCCCAGCAGGCCATGGCCGAGAAGGCCGCGCGCGATCAGGAGCTGAACCGGCAGCAGCAGGAAAAGATCGAGCAGAAGGCCCGTGCCGCGCAGATCAAGCAACTGATCGAAGTGTCCCGGTTGCCCAAGCTGACCACCGAGGATTATTACAATTTCGTCGACGACAAGAAGGTCAAGCGCCTGTCGGTGAACAAGCTGATGCGCGACAAGCTCAGCAGCGGCTCGCTGGCCATCGTGCGCAGTGGCGGCGGTTATGAAGTGATCCCGCGCGAAGCGGCGCTGAAGATTCAGGAGCGCGACCCGCAGCGCGTGGTCATGCTCAATACCCCGACCGAAGCCCCGGATGCCGACGATCCGTACGCCGCCTACCAGGTGCCGGATGATCTGATGTGGTAAGGGCCATGCTGCCATAGGGTGCGCGGGGCCGCCTAGGCCGTGCGCACCCTAAGCGTCTTCTACCGGCAGTGCGCACGGCACACCCTCCTTGCGTCGAGTCGATGCCCGGATGCGATTCGGGAGCTTCCTGTGCAACCGCTATTGCCCCGGATTGCATCCGGGCTACGGTCCTCGGGTGTTTGGTAGGAGGGCGGGGCGTCCAGTTGCATGGCTGCACGCAATAGAGCATGCCTGCCAAAAGCATCGCGGGCATGGCCCGCTCCTACTCATGAAAAAGCCGGGCATCGCCCGGCCTCTCTGTTTCCAGTGTCTGGAAATCAGTCGCGGCGGCCTTCGACCGGCTTGCCGTCGACCGTGCCGTCCTTGAGCATGATCTGGTATTCCTTGCCGTCCTTTTCCACCTGATGCAGGCGAACCAGCAAATAGCTCCAGTCCTTGGCGAACCAGAGCACGGTTTTACGGCTGCTTTGCGTCGGGTCGCGCACGCGCTCGACCTTGATCGCGTCGATCTGGCCGGCTTTGGTGCGCACGACTTCTTCGCCGAGGACGCGGAAATCGTAGGTTTCGATTTCGTCGCCGTCGATCACCTGGTAGCTCATGCTTTTCTTGCCAGCGGCAACGTCGTATTGCAGCACCAGTTGATAGGTCGATTTGTCCTGCAAACCACGATTGAGCGGAAAGCTCACCGGGTCGCCACGGTCGTTGCCGGTCACTTGCTTGCCGGCCCAATCGAAGTCGTGCTCGATTTTCTTGCCTTTGCCCAGGCCGCTGCGTTCGAAGCGATAGGTCAGGGGCAGAAAGGTGTTGCTGTCGAGGCGGAAGGTGCTCTGTTCGCTAAGGCTGGCGACCAGCATGGAGGCTTCGAAGTTGAGCTGCCAGCGCTCGTTGTCCAGGGCCTGCAGGCTGCGTTCTGCGGTGCCGCTGACCGGCAGTTGCTTCCAGTCGGCGGTATAGCTGGCGGAGAACGGCTTCAGCTCGCTGGCCAGGGCCGGCAAGCTGAATAAGGCGAGGGCGAACAGTAAGGCGCGACGCATGGTATCTCCTAGGTGCGGATCAGGTGGCCGGTGCTCGGCAGTGGCTGGCCATCCAGCATTGCGCCTTGCGCATCCAGACGCAAGCGACCTTCGGCGAACCAGCGCACGGCCAACGGGTAGATCAGGTGTTCCTGTTCGTGCACCCGTTGCGCCAGGCTGTCCAGCGAGTCGTGCGACTGTACCGGGATCACTGCCTGTACGACCAGGGGGCCGCCGTCGAGTTCCTCGGTGACGAAGTGCACGCTGCAGCCATGCTCGCCGTCGCCCGCCTCGAGTGCCCGCTGGTGGGTATGCAGGCCCTTGTATTTGGGCAGCAACGAGGGGTGGATGTTGAGCAGGCGTCCGGCGTAGTGGCGGACGAAGTCGCTGCTGAGGATGCGCATGAAGCCGGCCAGTACCACCAGTTGCGGTTCGAAGGCGTCGATAGCCTCGATCAGCGCCGCATCGAAGGCTTCACGGCCGGCAAAGGCTTTGTGGTCGAGCACGCAGGTGTCGATGCCGGCAGCCTTGGCGCGCTCCAGGCCATAGGCATCGGCGCGGTTGGAGAGCACCGCGCGGATGCGCACCGGGTTATCGCCCGCCTGGCTGCTGTCGATCAGCGCCTGCAGGTTGCTGCCGGAGCCGGAGATCAGCACCACTACATTGCAGGCGGTCGGCATCAATGGCGCTTCAGGTTGTTCAGGATGACGCGCTCGGCGCCTGCGGCGGCGGTGGCGATCTGGCCGATCAGCCACGGCTGCTCGCCGGCATCACGCAGGGTCTTGAGGGTGAGTTCGACCTGGTCCTGGGCCACGCAGATGACCATGCCGACGCCGCAGTTGAGCACGCGGTGCATTTCGGTTTCGTCGACGTTGCCTTGTTCTTGCAGCCAGTCGAATACCGCCGGGCGAGTCCAGCTGGCCACGTCGACCACGGCCTGGGCGCCATCCGGCAGCACGCGCGGGATGTTGTCGAGCAGGCCGCCGCCGGTGATGTGGGCCATGGCCTTGACTGCGCCGGTGTCCTTGATCAGCTTGAGCAGCGGTTTGACGTAGATGCGCGTCGGGGCCATCAGCAGGTCGGTCAGCGGCGTGCCGTCGAGCTGGATGGTTTCGATATCGGCGCCCGCGACTTCGATGATCTTGCGGATCAGCGAGTAGCCGTTGGAGTGCGGGCCGGAGGACGGCAGGGCGATCAGGGCGTCGCCGCTGGCGACCCTGGAGCCGTCGATGATCTCGGCTTTTTCCACTACACCGACGCAGAAGCCGGCCAGGTCGTAGTCCTCGCCCTCGTACATGCCGGGCATTTCGGCGGTTTCGCCACCGACCAGCGAGCAGCCGGCCAGTTCGCAGCCGGCACCGATGCCGGTGACCACGGTGGCGGCCACGTCGACGTTGAGCTTGCCGGTGGCATAGTAGTCGAGGAAGAACAGCGGCTCGGCGCCACATACCACCAGGTCGTTGACGCACATGGCGACCAGATCCTGGCCGATGCTGTCGTGCCGGTTCAGGTTCAGCGCCAGGCGCAGTTTGGTGCCGACGCCGTCGGTGCCGGACACCAGCACCGGTTGCTTGTAGCCGGCCGGGATCTCGCAAAGGGCGCCGAAGCCGCCCAGGCCACCCATGACTTCCGGACGCGCAGTGCGTTTGGCCACGCTTTTGATGCGCTCGACCAGGGCTTCGCCTGCGTCGATGTCTACACCTGCGTCCTTGTAGCTGATGGAGGGTTGCTTGCTCATAGATCCAGGCCTTTAAGGGGGAGTTCGGATGTGCACCGGCGCTGCGGCGGTCGGTCTGCGAAGGCGCGCGATTTTATCAGGCTTGCCGGGCAGCGGCCACCCGCGCCGTGTGGTGGTTGCCGGGGCGCGGGCGGCTGTTTAAGGTATAAGCCGTGTACCATGGCTTGTACGCCGCCTTCCGTCTGTCGAGAACCTATTCATGCGCCTGATCGCCCGTCTGTTGATTTGCTGCCTGCCACTGTTCAGCCTGTCCAGCGAGGCGGCGACGGTGAGCGATCTGTATCAGGTCCGCGAGCCGGTCGCCAGCCAGCAGCCGGAGGAGCGTGACGCGGCCCTGGGCCGCGCCCTGCAGACCCTGGTGCTGCGTTTGACCGGCGACCGCGAGGCGGTAAACAACCCGGCGCTGGCCGAACTGCGCCAGGATCCGCAGCAGATCATCAGCCAGTATGGTTACGAAGAAGACAGCTTGCTGGTTGATTTCGATTCTGTCAGCACCGACCGCAGCCTGCGTCAGGCCGGGTTGTCGCTGTGGGGTGCCAATCGTCCGGCGATTCTGGCCTGGTGGCTGAATGATGCCAGCGATGGTTCGAACCTGGTCGGCGATGGTCAGAGCAGCGCCGTACCCTTGCATCAGGCGGCGCAGCACCGTGGTTTGCCGCTGCGCTTGCCGATTGCCGACTTGAACGAGCAGTTGCTGGCGACGCCCGAGAACCTCGGGGCGGTCGAACCGGAGGCGCTGCGGACTGCCTCCGAGCGCTATGCCGCCGATGCCCTGCTGGCCGTGCAGGCGCGTGAAGATAACGGTGAGTGGCAGGCCCAATGGCGTCTGTGGTTGGGTGATACGCGCGAGCAAGGCAAGGCCCAGGGCGCCGATCAAGCGGCACTGGCCGATGCCGTGCTGTTGCTGGTGAGCGAGCGGCTGGCACAACGCTACGTGGTGGCCCCAGGCGCGGCGACCAGCCTGACCCTGGAAGTGCAGGGTGCCGATCTGGCACGCTATGCCGAGCTGCAACGCATTCTTGAGCCGCTGGCGGCGCAATTGCACAAGGTCGAGGGTGACCGCCTGATCTATCGCGTCAATGCCAATGCCGAGCAGTTGCGCGCGCAGCTGGCGCTGGTGCATTTGCAGGAAGTGGCGGTCGAAGCGCTGCCGGTCGATGCCAGCCAGTCGCCGCAGTCGCCGCCCGGCGAGCCTCCACCTCAGGTGCTACGGCGTGACGATGTGCTGCGTTTTCGCTGGTAGACTGCCGCGGGTCGCCGAACGCGGACCGCCGAAACGCGGGTTGTCGCATCGGTGGTTTGAAAACTGCCGCTCAATACGGCGCGGCACTCCAGTTTGTGCGTTGCTCTGTCAGGCTTTCATTCATGGGCCTGCAGATTGTCTGGTTGCACCAATCGAGGGTTGAGCATGATTGATTCACGTCGCTGGCTATGGATAGCTGGGCTGCTCCTGCTCGGTTGGCTGCTGTACCTGCTGCAACCGATTCTCTCGCCGTTCCTGATCGGCGTGCTGCTGGCTTACCTGGGTGATCCGCTGGTCGATCGGCTCGAGCGCTGGAAGCTTTCGCGCACCTGGGGCGTGATCGTGGTCTTCGCCCTGTTCAGCCTGATCCTGGCGATTTTGCTGCTGGTGCTGGTGCCGATGCTCGGCAAGCAGCTGATGCGCCTCTACGAACTGGCGCCGCAAATGCTCGACTGGACGCAGAATCAAGCGCTGCCTTGGGTGCAGGCCAAACTGGGGCTGAGTGACGGTTTCTGGCGCTTCGATCAGCTCAAGGCGGCATTCTCCAAACACCTGGGCGAAACCACCGACATTCTCGGCATGCTCCTGTCAAAAGCCACGGCCTCGGGCCTGGCCCTGCTGGCCTGGCTGGTCAATCTGCTGCTGATCCCGGTGGTCAGCTTCTACCTGATGCGCGATTGGGACCTGATGGTCGCGAGGTTGCGTGGCTTGTTGCCCCGCAACCAAGAAGGGCTGGTGGTGAAACTGGTCGGCGAATGTCACGAGGTGCTCGGTGCCTTCTTGCGCGGGCAGCTGTTGGTGATGCTGGCGCTGGGGGTGATGTACGCCGTCGGCCTGATGCTGATCGGTCTGGAGCTGGGGCTGTTGATCGGTTTGCTGGCCGGCCTGGCCAGCATCGTGCCTTACCTGGGCGTGGTGGTGGGGATCGGCGCGGCGCTGACTGCCGGCCTGTTTCAGTTCGGCGGCGATTTCTACCCGCTGCTGGCCATTGCCGCCGTCTTCACCGTCGGCCAGATGCTCGAAGGCATGCTGCTGACCCCCTGGCTGGTCGGTGATCGGATCGGCCTGCATCCGGTGGCGGTGATCTTCGCGATCATGGCCGGCGGCCAGCTATTCGGTTTCACGGGTGTGCTGCTGGCGTTGCCGGTGGCGGCAGTGATCATGGTTCTAGTGCGCCATGCGCATGATTTATATAAACTTTCGGATCTTTATGGGGAGCCCCCCAGTGCTTCCGACGAGCCGATCAGCCCTGCATGAGACCCATTCAACTGCCCTTGGGCGTGCGTCTGCGTGATGACGCCACTTTTGCCAACTACTATCCCGGCGCCAATGCTGCGGCGCTTGGCTATGTCGAGCGCCTGTGTGAGGCGGAGGCTGGCTGGGCGGAAAGCCTGATCTACCTCTGGGGCGGCGCGGGGGTGGGTCGTAGTCATCTGCTGCAGGCGGCCTGTCTGCGTTTCGAGCAGCGCGGCGAGCCGGCGGTGTATCTGCCGCTGGCCGAGCTGGTCGAGTACGGCCCGGCCATGCTGGATAACCTGGAGCAGTGCGAGCTGGTCTGTCTCGATGACCTGGATGCCGTGGCCGGGCGCAACGATTGGGAAGAAGCATTGTTCCACCTGTTCAACCGCTTGCGCGATAGCGGTCGACGTTTGCTCCTGGCGGCCAGCAGTTCGCCGCGCGAGCTGCCAGTCAAACTGGCCGACCTGCAGTCGCGCCTGACCCTGGCGCTGGTTTTCCAGTTGCAGTCGCTGTCCGATGAAGACAAGTTGCGTGCCTTGCAGCTGCGCGCTTCGCGCCGTGGCCTGCACCTCAGCGATGAGGTCGGCCGCTTTATCCTGACCCGCGGCGAGCGCAGCATGAGTGCGCTGTTCGAGTTGCTCGAGCGCCTGGATCAGGCCTCCCTGCAGGCCCAGCGCAAGCTGACCATTCCCTTTCTCAAAGAGACGTTGGGTTGGTAATAATCGATTGCCTGGTCGCTGCCGCTAACCCATCGGACTGATATCGCCGGTACATCCGTGACAGGCGCCACCCCGCTCCAAGAGCGTGGCCCGGTGAGTCGGGCAGCACCTGTTGCAGCCGTTGCTAACTCAATTTTCCCCAGCCAGTTTGCGGTCGTACTGGAAGCACCAGCGGGTGTACATCAGGGCGGCGCAGAACAGGCTGACGCTGAGCAGGGCTTGCACCCAGCCAAACAGCGCCTTGGACGGATCGAAGGCGGCCAGTACTCCCTGGATGAAGTACAGGTTGACCACGAAGCAGGTCCAGGCGTGGGCGCGGGCGTTGCCGATGATCAGGCCGGGGGCGAGCAGCAGCAAAGGGGCCAACTGGAAGGCCAGGATCACCCAGAGCAGTTTGCTCGGTATGTCGGCGAACATCAGGTTCCACACCAGCAGCAACACCGTCAGGGCCAGGAAGCTTGCCAGGCTGACGGCACGGCTGACGGCCATGCGCGGCTTCAGCCAGCCGAGCGACGGCAGGGGTTTGGGGAGTTTAGCCACGGATGCTCTCCAGTTTAAGTGCGGTGTGCGCCAGGCGCTGGCCGAGTACGCGGCAGAGGGTGATTTCATGTTCGTCGAGGGCGCGCTTGCCGTCGGCGCCAGCATGATGGCTGGGGCCGTAAGGCGTACCGCCGCCGCGGGTTTCCAGCAGCGCGGACTCGCTGTAGGGCAGGCCGGTGATCAGCATGCCGTGGTGCAGCAGTGGCAGCATCATCGACAGCAGGGTGGTTTCCTGGCCACCATGCAGGCTGGCGGTGGAGGTGAATACGCCAGCCGGTTTGCCGACCAGACCGCCGCTCAGCCATAGGCTGCTGGTGCCGTCGAGGAAGTACTTCAGCGGCGCCGCCATATTGCCGAAGCGGGTCGGGCTGCCCAGGGCCAGGCCCGCGCAGTTCTTCAGGTCGTCGAGGCTGACGTACAGCGCGCCTTCGGCGGGAATCTGCGGGGCTACCGCTTCGCACTCGCTGGAGATGGCCGGTACCGTGCGTAGGCGCGCCTCCAGGCCGGCCATTTCCACGCCGCGGGCGATCTGGCGGGCCATGTCGGCAGTGGCGCCGTGGCGGCTGTAATACAGCACCAGAATATAAGGGGCGCTCACGGCAGGAGCTCCAGGACTTTCTCCGGTGGCCGGCCAATCACCGCTTTGCTGCCGACGATCAGGATCGGCCGCTCGATCAGTTTCGGATGGGCAACCATGGCCTCGATCAGTTGCGCCTCGCTCAGGGCGGGGTCGGCCAGGTTCAGCGTGCGGTATTCGTCTTCGCCGCTGCGCAGCAGTTGCCGGGCGCCGATCCCCAGTTTGCCGAGCAGGTCGCTCAATTGGGCGGCGCTGGGCGGGGTTTCCAGGTAACGCACGATGGTCGGCGCGAGGCCGCGCGCTTCGAGCAGTTGCAGGGCGCCACGGGATTTCGAGCAGCGGGGATTGTGATAGAGCGTCAGATCGGTCATATGCAGGTCGCATCTTGCGTCAGGTGGCGGCTATTCTAACCGCGTCGACGCCCTAGTCTGAACAGGGCGGCGTATTTGTGGTCTGCAATGGGGCCAGTTGGCTAATCGCTAAGGAGAGGGCATGCGTCAGCGCGTGAATGATTGGTTGGAATTCTGGCGCTTTCTGCTGCAGCGCTTTCTCGCCGATCGCGGCGCCAACAATGCCGCTGCGCTGACCTACACCACGCTGTTCGCGGTGGTGCCGATGATGACCGTGACCTTCGCCATGCTCTCTGCCGTGCCGGCATTTCAGGGCACGGGAGAGCAAATCCAGGCGTTTATTTTTCGTAACTTCGTGCCATCGACCGGCGAAATGGTCCAGGAATACCTGCGCAATTTCACGGTCCAGGCCCGCCAGTTGACCTGGATCGGCGTGGTGGTGCTGGCGGTTACCGCCTTCCTGATGCTGGTAACCATCGAAAAAGCCTTCAATACCATCTGGCGAGTGCGTCAGCCGCGCCGGGGCGTCTCGAGCTTTCTGCTGTACTGGGCCATTCTGAGCCTGGGGCCGATCCTGCTCGGCACCGGCTTCGCGGTCAGTACCTATATCGCTTCGCTGTCGCTGCTCTCCGGGCCCGATGCGCTGATGGGCGCAAAAACCCTGTTGGGTTTCGCGCCGCTGCTGTTCAGCGTGGCGGCCTTTACCCTGCTCTATGCCTCGGTGCCCAATGCGCGTGTGCCCTTGCAGCATGCGCTGTTGGGCGGGTTGTTCACCGCTGTGCTGTTCGAGGTGGCTAAAGCGCTGTTCGGGCTTTATGTGCAGCGTTTCCCGGGCTATCAGTTGATTTACGGTGCCTTTGCCACGGTGCCGTTGTTCCTCCTGTGGATCTACCTGTCCTGGTTGATCGTGTTGTTTGGCGCCGAATTGGTCTGCAACCTGAGCTCGTCGCATCAGTGGCGCAAGCGCGCCATGCCGAAGTTGTTGGTGGTGATGGGGGTCTTGCGGGTGTTTTATGCGCGCCAGCAGTCGGGTCTGAAAGTGCGCCATCGCGATGTGCAGCGCCAGGGCTGGCTGTTGCCGGAGCATGAGTGGGAGGAGGTGCTCGAGTTTCTCGAGCAGCAGCTGTTGGTGGCGCCGACCAGTGCGGGAGCCTGGGTGCTGAGCCGTGATCTCGATCACTACAGCCTGCAGCAGTTGCTGAGTCGCAGTCCCTGGCCGTTGCCACAGCTCAACCAGTTGCCGGAACAGCTCGATGAGCCCTGGTATCCAGCGCTGCGCCAGGCGCTGGAGCGGCTGTACGAGGAGCAGGCAGTGCTGTTCGATGGCAGCCTGGCGGACTGGCTGAATCCGGTGACCGAGTGACAAAAAGCGTCAGTTTACGGCGTGGAGGCGGCCGCAATAGGCGAGAGTTTTTTCACAAGCTCTCATAGCTATTGGCACGGGCAGGCCATCGGTGGGGCCAAAGCAGGCTGGCACGCTTCTGGCAATCGTTATGGCAGATTGCAATCAGGTTGTCGGCATTGATGGGGATTGAAGGCGTTTCATGACAATTGAACATTTTAGCGAAGCCACTCATGGCAAGGTGATCCACGTGCATCAACGCGATCCGCAAGAAGCGCTGGAGCGGCTGAACCGGATTACCGGGCTGCATTTTGCACGCTGGCCCGAGTCGCTGGTGCCTCATCCCGCAGAATCCGCAGAACCCGTAACAGAACCGCTAGCCGAGCACGGCGGCTGCGCAGTGCGAGTCGGTGCCTGAGCACAGTAAAACCCCGCGGTTCTCGCGGGGTTGGTCGACGCGCTGCAGGCTCAGGCCGAAACTTGGCGGCTGTGTTGGCGGGTCGCTTCGACCGCTTGTATGAACAACTCTTCGACCACCAGCGTTGCCGCTGGCACCGCAGAGCGCAGGCGTATCTGCATATCTTCGATCTTGTGTTTGACCGGGAGTCTGGCGACCCCGGACAGCAGGATCTTGTTGTGCAGGCTGACTTTGCCGTGATCCACGCTGACTTCGCGGCGCTTGTCGCCATCACGATAGCTGACCAGCAAAGATACCGGCAGATTGGCCAGCCCCGGCAGTTGTAGCCAGGTGGCGATGTTGTATTCGGCTACACGCCCCTCGTAGGGCGTGACCAGCAGATGGGCAGCATCGACGATGCGCGATGGCGCAGGGCCGATCAACTTGTCGTGGGCGTTGGTCATTGTGCTGTTCCCGGGCTTATAGCGGAGCGTATCGATACGATGGGCAACAAATTATAAGCAGGGCTGTGCCGAGCAAACTGTGCACTCGACCGTCGTCGGCTGTGATTCGTCTCGCAGTTTCTGGTGTTCAGGCCAGTTGCAACGGGTGGCGCGTGACCGAGACGGTGCTGAGGTCGGCCGGGGGTAGCGGCATGATCACCTGGTTATGCACGTTGGCCTGCTGCAGCCAGAGGTTTTCCCCTTCGCCGAATTGCCCATTGGGCAGCCACAGTCCGTGATGCCAGCCATTGCCGGGTGCCGGTGTGCTCTGCAAAACGCCTTGGTGAGTTTGTGCGCTGGGGGTGCGGCGCAGCCAGACCGGTTTCACCAGGCCTTTCAGGTAGTGCAGACCCAGGTGCAACCCCTCGATATTGAGATGACGCCAGCGCACCAGCGCCAGAAGCGGTGCCGGGCTGCTGGTCAGCAAGAGCACCAGTTGCCCCACTGCTATGTGCGCCGTTTGATCGGGGTGACACAGCAGGCGCGCGCCACCTGCACTGGCATCGAGCATCTGGGCGGCCGAGGGGGAAGGCCGCGTCTCCAGCAGTTGGGCGTGGATAGCGGGCAAGCCCACCAGCAGGTTGCAGGCCAGATCGAGCTCTTCGCGAGGGTAACGACGTTGCTGCTGGCCCATCCAGTGGTGTTGGACACGTTCGAGCAGTTGGCGCTCGTGGGTGCTCTGCAGTGGGGCTGGATCATGCAGGGCGACCAGCAAGGCGCCCAGCTCGAAACGCCGCAGGCAGTCGCGGCTGCCGTCGGGTTGTTGCTGATAGCCGAGACAAGGCTGCGACTCTGTCAGGTCGACGATCGGGGCCTCGCTGTCGCCCTCGTCATCCCAAGGCAGCAGGCGAGCCAGGCCTGCCAGGGGCGCGAGGGCGCCAAACAACTGGGGGCATTCGCCCTCGGCAAGGTGAAAGGGGTTGCTCAAGGCGAGCAGCAGCATCTGCTGGTAAATGCCGCGCAGGGTGCTCGCCGGCGCTGGCAGGAAGGCTGCTGCGACCGGCTCATCCAGGCACTCCTGATGTTCGCCGATCCAGTACAGCAGATGGCTGTCGCGCCACAGGCTGGGTGGCGGTTCCTGATACAGCTGGTAGTGGCGCAACAGGCTCTGGGCGAGGAAGTGCAGGGCCATATACAGGCACCAGGCCAAATGCGGGCGCGAAGGTTGCCGGCCTTTGAGGATCTGCAGCAGCAGGCGTTTGAAACCGATAGCCAGCTCGTTGCACAGGCGCACGAACAGTGGCGACGGGGGCTTGCCGTCAAGGTAGGCCGCGGCATAGTGTCGATATTCATCGCTGCAGTTTTGCAGCGCGCGTTGCCTTTCGAGTAAGGTCATGGCACTGCGGTTGAGCCTGAACAACAGGCCGAGCACCTGTTGCAGCGCATCTTCGTGCTGCAGCGAACGCGCTTGGGCTAACCGCTCGTTGAGGTCGGCCAAAGGCGCCGCGTCTTCTTCGAGGATGTCCGGCACTTCAAGGCGCAAGGCATCTAGCGTCATATCAACCCAATGTGGACGAGGAGCGAATGCATGGGAAGGCGATTCCAGGTCGTGATTCGTGCGGTAACGGGAATCTGCGCCGGCTTGATTCTGGCTGGTTGCGCTGAAGATGTCGGCGTCGATCAGCATGGACGAAAGGTACCGGCTGAGCGTCTGGAAGGCCAGTGGTTGGTGATTAATTACTGGGCCGAGTGGTGTGCGCCCTGTCGTAGCGAAATTCCCCAACTGAATGCCCTCGCCGTGCAGCTCGAGGCGCAATCGGTGAGCGTCGTGGGGGTGAACTTCGACGGTCTGCAGGGCGCGGATTTGACCAAGGCGTCCCAGGCGATGGGAATTGAATTCACCGTGCTCGAGCAAGACCCGGCCGCGCGCTATGGGCTGCCGGCCAGTGCCGTGTTGCCGGTCACCTATATCGTCGATGACAAGGGGCGGATGCGCGAACGTTTGCTCGGCGAACAGACGGCGCTCGGCTTGGCGGCGCGGGTGCAGGCCTTGCGCACTGGAGGGTAGTGGCATGCAGCGAATCTGTTTACATGGTTATGTCAGTGGTCGGGTGCAGGGGGTGTTTTTCCGCCAAGCCACTGCCGAACAAGCCGAACGCCTGGATGTGGATGGCTGGGTACGCAACCTCGGTGACGGTCGCGTCGAGGTGTTGTGCGAAGGTGAGGAGGCCGCGGTGCGCGAGCTGGCCAGCTGGCTGGAGCAGGGGCCGCCAAAGGCCAAGGTCACCGCGGTCGAGCTGGAGGAACAGGCGTTGCAAGGGATCGCCGGATTCATCGTGCGGCGCTGATGGTTTAGACGCGGACTTGTCCGCGAAGTTTGTTGCGCTCGCGCCACCGCCTCGCGGACAAGTGGTAGCTCGAATGCAATCCGGGAGATGTGCGCGCGAACCTTCCCCGGATTACATCCAGGCGGTTTCGTCGAGCAATCGGCGAATCACGGCTTGACGTACCAGAAGTCGTGCCAGAAACCGATGACCTTGGCGGGGTAGGTCTGCTTGCCGAGGCTGCCGTTGTAGCGCGCCAGGGCGCGGCTCAGATTGCCGTTCTCTTTGCGCAGATAGAAGCTGAGGATGGTGCAGCCGTAGCGCAGATTGGTGGCGTTATCGGTGAGGTTGTCCTGCGGGCGGCCGAGTTCGGCTTTCCAGAACGGCATGACCTGCATCATGCCCTGGGCGCCAGCCGAGGAAATGGCGAAGCGGTCGAAATGGCTTTCCGTGTGGATCAGGGCCAGGACCAGGTCGGGGCGCAAGCCGGCCTTGCTGGCTTCGCGGTGCACCAGCCTGAGCAGGGTCAGGCGTTCTTCCGCGACGGGGATATAGCGCGTCATGCGGGTCGACATGTCCAGCAGCCAGACTTCCGCATCGAAGCGATCCTGAAAACTGTCGGCTTCGGCCACCGTGCGCTGCAGCAGCGCACGCAGTTCCGGCTCGGGTGCCTGGCGCAGGTTGGCATGGCTGGGCAGGCACAGCAGGGTCAGCAGCAGGGTCAGGCACAGGCGCAAGGCCAGGCTCCGGCTCAGTCGTTGCCGGGGTCGGCAACCAGACGCCCGGCATCCTGCATCAGTGCCAGCAGGAAGCTTTCCTGCAGTTCGGGGTCGTTGCGGGTTAGTTCGATCAGGCTCTGTTCCAGCTCGCTGGCTTCTTCCTCCAGACCCAGCTCGGACAAGCGCTTGACCCGATGTACCCACTGTTCGACATCATCGTCTTCCAGATCGTCGTAGATCAGCTTGTGCGCTTCCTGCAGCTTGCCGCGCAGGGTGCGACTGACCAGCAAGGCGGCATCCGCCCGGGTCGAGCCTTGCGGGTCTGCGACGCTCAACTGCAAGGTGCCGATACGGCTGACATCCTGCTCGGCAAAGGGGCTGTCGAGCAGGTTGAGGCGCAGCACGCCATTGCGGTCGGTCAGCAGCTCATGGGTTTGTCCGTCAGCTTCGACCAGTACCGGGCGCTCGGCCCAGGGCAGGCTGGAGTATTCCGTACGGGCGTCCTGGCGTTGCTCGTCGAGGCTGGCGAGGTTCTGCTGCGAGCGGCCGTTGGACTCGACGTTGATGAACGGATTGAGCCCGGCAAAGCCATAGCTGATCCAGTCTTTGGTGGCGCTGTCCGGCAGGCTGCCGAGCAACACCACGTTGAGCACGTTGGCGCCGATGCCGGCGACCACGGCAACCGCGCCCAACGGCACTTCGTAGAGTTCGCGCCAGGGCTGGTAGGGCGTGTAGCGGTCGTAACGACGGCTGACCTCGAAGGCGGTCACCTCGAAGGTCTTCTGTTCATGCACCCGCACCCGCCGCTGCGGCAGTTCCAGTACGCGCGGCTCGCCCACGTCTATTTGCAGGCTGTGATCCAGCAGTTTGCGCTCGACACGCTCCTCATGTTCGCTGCGTTGCGGCAACTGGTTGGCGCAGCCACTCAAAAAGAGGGCGCCGCAGAGTGCGGCGCCGACGAGGCCTAGGGTGCTTCGTTTGAACATGACGGCTCTTATCAAAGGCTGAAATCAGCGGCGGATACGTGCGTGGATGAAGGACATGATGTCGGCGACGGCAACCACCTGAGCCTCAGTTTCCTGACGGCTCTTGTACTCCAGATTGCCATCGGCCAGGCCGCGATCGCTGATTACGATGCGATGGGGGATGCCGATCAATTCCATGTCTGCGAATTTGATGCCGGGACTGGTCTTTTTGTCACGGTCATCGAGCAGTACTTCAAAGCCGGCAGCCGTCAGGTCGGCATAGAGTCGGTCGGTGGTTTCACGTACGGCGTCGGTTTCATAACGCAGCGGCACCAGGGCGATCTGGAACGGTGCCAGTGTGTCGTTCCAGAGAATCCCGCGCTCGTCGTTGTTCTGCTCGATGGCCGCGGCCACCACGCGCGATACGCCGATGCCGTAGCAACCCATGGTCAGGGTCGCCGGCTTGCCATTCTCACCCATCACGGTGCAGTTCAGCGCTTCGCTGTATTTGCTGCCCAGCTGGAAGATGTGCCCGACTTCGATGCCGCGCTTGATCTCCAGCGTGCCCTGGCCATCCGGGCTCGGGTCGCCAGCGATGACGTTGCGCAGGTCGGCGACCATCGGCAGGGGCAGGTCGCGCTCCCAGTTCACGCCAAAGTAGTGCTTGTCGTCGATGTTGGCGCCAATCACGAAATCGCTCATCAGGGCGACCGAGCGATCGACGATGCACGGCAGTGGCAGATTCAGCGGGCCGAGGGAGCCGGCACCGGCGCCGATGGCGTCGCGCAGTTCCGCTTCCGAGGCAAAGACCAGCGGGCTGGCCACTTGTTCCAGGTTGGCCGCCTTGATTTCGTTGAGGTCGTGGTCGCCGCGAATGATCAGGGCGATCAGCGTGCCGGCTTCGGCACCATGCACCACCAGGGTCTTGATGGTTTTCTCGATGGTCACGTCGAACTGGCTGACCAGATCGTTGATGGTCTTGGTGTTCAGGGTTTCGACCAGGCGCAGCGTTTCGCTCGCTTCGCCGCGCACGGTTTCGCGCGGAATGGCTTCGGCCTTCTCGATATTGGCGGCGTAGTCGGAGCTGTCGCTGAAGGCGATATCGTCTTCGCCGGATTCGGCCAGCACATGGAACTCATGGGAGCCGGTGCCGCCGATCGAGCCGGTATCGGCCTGTACCGGGCGGAAATTCAGGCCCAGGCGGGTGAATATCTTGCAGTAGGCCTGGTGCATGCGGTCATAGGTCGCTTGCAGCGACGCCTGATCGACATGGAAGGAGTAGGCGTCCTTCATGATGAACTCACGGCCACGCATCAGGCCGAAACGCGGGCGGATCTCGTCGCGGAACTTGGTCTGGATCTGGTACAGGTTGAGCGGCAGTTGCTTGTAGCTGCTCAATTCATTGCGCGCCAGGTCGGTGATCACTTCTTCGTGGGTCGGGCCGACGCAGAACTCGCGACCGTGGCGATCCTTCAGGCGCAGCAACTCGGGGCCATATTGCTCCCAGCGCCCCGACTCCTGCCACAACTCGGCGGGTTGGATCGCCGGCATCAGCACCTCGAGGGCGCCTGCGGCATTCATTTCCTCGCGGACGATGGCCTCCACCTTGCGCATTACGCGCAGGCCCATCGGCAGCCAGGTATACAGGCCCGAAGCGAGCTTGCGGATCATTCCGGCACGCAGCATCAGCTGGTGGCTGATCACTACGGCATCGGAAGGGGTTTCTTTGAGTGTCGAGAGCAGGAACTGACTGGTGCGCATAATTGGCCGTTCTGTCGGTTGCAAGGGCTTTTGATAGGTCGGCATTGTACGGTGCCTGTACTGTTGCGTACAGGATGCAGGCAGGCGGTTCGGGAGGAGGTGAGCGTGACGGTATTGACGGCGGAACAGGTTCAGGCGTTGATTCGGGCGGGTTTGCCCATGGCCGAGGATATCGAGCTGTGCATCGACCGGCTGGATGCGCAGGGTGTGCTGGCGCGGGTGCCCTTTCATGCCAAGTTGGTGCGTCCCGGCGGCACGCTGTCGGGGCCGACCATTATGGCACTGGCGGATGCGGCCATGTATGCAGTAGTGCTGGGGCGGCTGGGGCGCGTGGAAATGGCGGTCACGTCGAACCTGAATATCAACTTTCTGGTCAAGCCCAAGCCGGTGGACTTGTTGGCCGCGGCGCGGATATTACGTTTGAGTCGGCGCCAGGCGGTGTGCGAAGTGTCGCTTTATTCGCTGGGCAATGAAGAAGAGTTGGTGGCGCATGTGACCGGAACTTATGCATTGCCACTTTGATGAGTGTTGGTTAAATAATGATCAGCATGTAAGTGGCAGACAAGAAAAAGCCCGGCACAAGCCGGGCTTTTCATATCGCTAACGAATTACAGCTGAATTACAACACGCTCAGCGGGTATTCGACGATCAGGCGGAAGTCGTTCACGTCAGCGCTGTAGTGCTCATTCATGGCGCTGTTAGCGCGCCAGATGGCGCTACGAATGCGGAAGGACAGATCCTTCGCCGCGCCTTCCTGGATCACGTACTTGGTTTCGAAGTCAAATTCGTGCTCTTTGCCTTCGCCGGCACCAACCACGCCTGTTTCAATGTTGTCACCGTAGACATAGCGGGTCATGAAGCTCAGGCCCGGTACGCCGTAGGTGGCCATGTTCAGGTCGTAGCGAGCCTGCCAGGATTCCTCGTCCTGGCGGTCGAAGTCGGAGAACTGCACCGAGTTGGCCAGCCAGATGGTGCCGCCGCCATCAACGCCATAGGCATAGGCGGTATCACCGGAGGAGCGCTGGTGGGCCAGGGTGAAGGTATGAGCGCCCAGGGAGTAGGCTGCTGCCAGGCTCCAGATCTTGTTGTCAACGTCGCCCGAGAGCTTCTGGCCATCGTCTTCGGTTTTATAGCCGTTGAGGTCGAAGTTCAGCGCCTGATCTTCACCCAGCGGCAGGTTGAAGTTCAGGTTGACGTAGGTCTTCTTGAAGTGGTCTTCGACGTCGGACGCGTGGATGGCGGCGCTGAAGTTGTCGGTGAAGCTGTAGCTGGCGCCGACGATGTTGGCGGACGTCAAGGCAAAGGTGTCGCGATCGGTGCTGGACTGGCTGCTCATGGCAGTGAAACGGCCGGCGGACAGCTCCAGGCCTTCGATTTCATTGCTGGTCAGCAGGGTGCCGGTGGCGACTTCCGGCAGGATGCGGCTGTCGTCGGTGCTGAAGACCGGGCTGGCAGTCATCTGGTTGCCGTACTTCAGCACGGTGTCGGAGAGACGCATCTTGATCGCGCCGCCCACTTCGGTCTGGGTGTCTTCGCCGCGGCCATCGCTGTCCTGGTCGAACTGGCCGGTACCAAAACGACCACGGCCGCTGTCCAGCTTGATGCTGGAGAGGGAGTGGGCGTCGACGCCAAAACCGACGACGCCTTGGGTGAAGCCGGACTCGCCCAGCAGGCGAATGCCCAGGCCGGTTTCTTCGCGATAGCCGGCAGGGTTGGCGGAAGTGCTGGCGCCATTGGTGCCGCCATTACGGAAATCACGGTTCATGTAGAGAACACGGTTGAAGATATTGAAAGTGCTGTCTTCAACAAAGCCCTTGGATTCGGACTGGCTCGAGGCCATGGCCATTTGGGTACTGCCCGCTGCTACTGCGAGGGCGATTACGCTCCACTTCATCACTTGCATCGTGATTGCTCCTTTGGTTTAGAAGAGTTGCGCTGTCCGACTGTTTGTTATATGGACAGCTCTTTCTTTTTGTGTCGGCGCTAACTTATAGCACGCAGCTAAAGTTGGCGATAGTTGCAATCTATTCCTTGCACTTTGTTCACGGTCATGTCGCAAAAGACGATGAAGCATGTCGCAATTCTGTAGATTCCCGCGTGTGTTTTGCAGCGCTGACGAATTCTGCAGTTTCGGTTGGCGATAACCGGGTTTTGCTGCTTGGCCGCCCAGTATTCCGGGTGGCGCAGTAGTTATAGCAAGAGTCGTGCTCAAAATGCATGGTTCTCGTTGGATGCCGATATTTTGCCGAACCCGAGCTGCGCCTGTCGAGCATTGTAAAGGTATTGCCGTCAGGTTTCATGGGGTTTACAGCCGCTCCATGCCAGCTGTACCAGCAGTGAAAGGTTGACAGGGCCGTTGGCTTCTCATGGCCGTACGCGGCATTCGGCTGAGCGCGCGGGGTTGCGCGGGTAACGCTTGTGGGGGTCGCCATTACGCTAAGAAACAAACCGTGCGCAATAATGGTGCGTGCTCTGTTGTCCTGGGCTGCTGCATGGCGAGCTTGTGCGTTGCCGGGCTCGGGGGGGGCAGGTGAATCCGCTGCGGCTCCCGCGTATCCTGCTGACCCGTCGCTTGGCATGTCGGGTTTGCGCTTATGGCACTAAGCTTTGTCTATTCAATGGTGTGGCAGGAGGGTGGCCTATGTTTGTTCTGGATCCGCGTTTGCAGCAGGACACTCTGCCGGTGGGCGATTTTTCGCTGTGTCGTTTGCTGCTGATGAATGATGCGCACTACCCCTGGTTTGTCCTGGTGCCCAGGCGCGAAGAGGTGAGTGAGCTGTTTCAGCTCGATGCCGATGATCAGCAAGCCTTGTGGCAGGAAACCACGATGCTGGCCGAGACGCTCAAGGATGCCTTCGGTGCCGACAAAATGAACATTGCCACCCTGGGCAATATGGTCAGCCAACTGCACATGCATGTGATCGTGCGGCGGCGTGACGATGCAGCCTGGCCGGCACCGGTGTGGGGCAGGCTGCCTGCGCAGCCGTATGGCGATGAGCAGGTGCTGGCGATCAAGGACAGGTTGCGCCTGGTGCTGGGCGAAAATTTCTGTTTTATCGAGGACTGAGGGATGAAGGCGGAGCAACGAATCACCGATCTGGAAAGCCGTTTGGCTTTTCAGGATGACACCATCCAGGCGCTCAACGATGTACTGGTGGCGCAGCAACGTGAGTTGGATCGCTTGCAGTTGCAGGTCGCGGCTTTGGCCAGGCGTCAGGATGAAATAGCTGGGCAGCTCGACTCGGCTGACGATGAGGCGCCACCGCCTCACTATTAGTCTCTGGCAGCCGTCTTATAAACAGAAAAGCCCGCACTCTGCGGGCTTTCTGCTTTCAAGGGGTTAGCTAAGGGGGTTAGCGGCGGGCGGGGGAAGCGGCAATCACGTCTTCCGCTTGCAGGCCCTTGTCGCGTTGCATGACGGAGAACTCGACGCGTTGGCCCTCGACCAATACTCGATGGCCCTCGCCGCGAATCGCGCGAAAGTGCACAAAGATGTCGTCACCCGAGTCGCGGGAGATGAAGCCGAAGCCTTTGGAGGTATTGAACCATTTGACTGTGCCGGTTTCTCGGTCAGTCATGTTGTGGGTAACGGCGCTGTCGCGGATTTTCAAGCGCAGGTTGGTCGCCAGGTGCAGCAGTACTGCGGCGAGCACGGCAAGCAAGCTGAACAGGGGGGCGGGCAGGTCGGCAATCGTTGGTAGCGGGGCCAGTAGAATCAAGGCTTGCAGCAGGGTGCCCAGGATCAGCAGGGCGGAAACCAGGTTTTGCAGTTGATGGCGCAGGCCGGCATGCCAGATAGGCAATTGGGGTGCCAGGATCAGGTTAAGTAAGCCGAACAAGGCAAGGCACAGGGCTTCTGGCTGTTGCAGAAATGGCAGGGGTTGATTGCTTAGGCTTGGCACAAATGACAGCAGCAGGGCGGTGAGGCCCGTTAGCAGGTGGACAATTTTCAACATATTCAATGAGCTCACTTGTTAAAAGGATCGCCAGGAAGAGCCGATTGCACAGGCATTGCCTTGGGTTGAGGGCGTTGTGGATGCGCGTGTAGTCGGCCTATGCGCTGATCCAGTGATTCGGAACAGCGGCACGGGGCGTATTTAACAGCAAAGAGGTGAGCTACTCAAATCAAGCGCTTAGGGCGTTTTCGCAAGCCTCGGGGTGGACCTGGTTGCGACCGCTGTGTTTGGCCTGGTAAAGCGCGTCATCGGCGCGGGTAAGCAGGCTTTCCGGATTGTCGCCGGGTTTGGCGAGGGCGAAGCCAAAGGAGGCGCTGATGCTATCCAGTACCTGGTCGGTGCGGCGTACTTTTATCCGTAGTGACTGGATTTTCTGGCGCAGGCCTTCGGCGAAGGCGTGTGCGCTCTGGGTATCGAAGCACTCGCGAAGAATTACGCAGAACTCTTCACCGCCGTAACGCGCGGCGGTAGCGCGTGGCGGCAGTGCAGCGCGCAGCAGTTGGCCGACATGCTGGAGAACCCGATCGCCCAGCGGATGACCATATTGATCGTTGAACTGTTTGAAGTGGTCGATATCCAGCATCACCAGGGCCACACCCTGGTGTTCGCCAGTCAGTGCCTGTTCCAGCAGGCGGGTGAAGGCGTGTCGGTTGAATACCTGGGTCAGGCTGTCGAGGGTTGCCGCGACGTGGGCGCGCTCCAGCTGGCCGCGCAAGTGTTGGATCTCGTTCTGCGCGGCGCGTATGCGGTAGAGGAATTTCTCTTGCTGATCCTGCATCAGTTGGGTGCTTTGTTGCAGGTCGTTCAATACGTTGGGCAGGTCATCGATGATCGGCTCTTTCAGGGCGGCGAGCCCCTGCTCCAGGCTGGCTTGATAGTGGTGGCTACCGGCCACGCTGAGCGAAACATCGTCTTCGATGCCGTCGACCAGTTCGATGACTTGTTGTTGGCCCGCGCGGGCTTCTTCGAGTTCGTGACGAATGACGTAGTCGCGGAACAATTTGACGGCTGCCTCTGCGGGGAAGCTGTCGAAATCCGTGACGATCTTGTCCAGGCGACGATTGAGCTCCGGCTCCTGGCCTTGGCTGTAGGTATACCAAAGCGCGTAGTGCAGCGGATTAGGTGGTATGCCATGACGCATCATCAAGGGCACGGCCTGCTTCAGCAGGGCCGCCGCCTCGCGAGTGTCTTCCGGGTAGCGCTCGAGAATGCTCGGGGTTTTGTTTGGCTTGCTCATGCATGTCACTGTGGCAAGTTGCGGATGGCTGAAGCATAGAACAAGCGCTGTCTAGCGCCTAGGCACATTTCGGCCCAGGGCGACCTCGGTGCAGGTTCCAGGCAAAGACCGGGAGTGGCCTTTACCTGCTGATCGTTTCAATCAGTACGGGCTCTTGGTTCGGGGCCGGTCAGGCGTCGAGCAGGCTGCGCAGCATCCAGGCAGTTTTCTCATGCACTTGCATGCGCTGGGTCAGCACGTCTGCGGTAGGTTCGTCGCTGACCTTGTCGAGCAAGGGGAAGATCCCGCGAGCGGTGCGGATCACGGCCTCCTGGCCCTGAACCAGTTGTTTGATCATGTCGGCCGCGCTTGGCACGCCTTCTTCTTCTTTGATCGAGGACAGGCGTGCATAGGCGGCGTAGGTGCCGGGTGCCGGGAAGCCCAGGGCGCGGATGCGTTCGGCGATCTGGTCGACGGCCAGTGACAGCTCGGTGTATTGCCCTTCGAACATCAGGTGCAGGGTGTTGAACATCGGGCCGGTGACGTTCCAGTGGAAATTGTGGGTTTTCAGATACAGGGTATAAGTGTCGGCGAGCAGTCGGGACAAGCCCTCGGCGATGGCGGCGCGATCCTGCTCAGCGATTCCGATATTGATTTCCATGGCATTTCTCCTTTCAGATGGCCCGGAGCTTGTCTGGCTCCGCAATGCGCGGAGCCTAGCATAGGGGCTGCATGCTTGATCTTGGCTTATGTCAATAAGCGTCATTGTTTGATGCTATGGGGTTCAGTTCCTGCGCATCAGTCTGGCCAGCAGCCTGGGGTAGGCGCTCGGCAGCAGGCGTTGAATCCAGTCGAGGAGGCGGGCGTCGTTGCCGATCAGGATGCGTGGGCGTTTGGCTTTGAGTCCATCGACGATAACCCTGGCAGCCTGTTCCGGGGTGGTGCGGGCCAGTTTGTCGAAGTCCGCGGCTGCCCGGCTGGCGTCGCATTTGCCGTTGATGCCCTGGTAAAAGCGCGCCGAGCGGGCGATGTCGGTCTTGATCCCACCAGGGTGAACGCAGCTGACCTGTACGTTGCTGTTGTGCAGTTCCTGGCGCAAGGCTTCGGTAAAACCGCGGACGGCAAACTTGCTGGCGTTATACGCCCCCTGCGAGGGCATGCTGACGATGCCGAAAATGCTGGAAACATTGATGATGTGACCTGCGTTGTGTTCCAGCAGGTGGGGCAGGAAGGCTTTGGTGCCATGCACGACGCCCCAGAAATTGATGCCCATTATCCATTCGAAGTCCTCATAGCTGAGGTTCGCAATGGTTTGTGATACGGCCACGCCGGCGTTATTGATGACCAGGTGAGCGCTGCCGTGGTGGGTCAGTACGGTGTCGGCAAAGGCGAAGACGGCCGCGCGATCGGCTACATCGAGGATGTGGCTGCTGACCTGGCGGTCCTGTTGGCGCAGGGCGCTGGTGATGCTTTCCAGGTTGGCGGCATTAATGTCGGCCAGCGCCAGGTGGCAGCCTTCCTTGGCCAGCAATTCGGCGAGCGCGCGGCCAATGCCAGAACCCGCGCCGGTTATTACGGCTACCTTGCCTGCAAGCGATTGCATATGACTCCCTGAGTCGAGCCTGTGCTCGACGGTGTATGACTGTCGATGAGTGGTCGGTGGGTCTGCGGGCGAGCCTAGGCCGGCGTGGCTGTCTGGCGCAAGGGGTTAGCAGGTTATTGAAAAACTACCTGCTGCGTTGCCGATTCGTCGTTAAAAACAGGCTCGGGTGCGAGCCCAGGCTAGGCGCCCCCGTCAAAATGCTCATTTACACCACGTAAACTGCGCTTTTGACTCGCTTCGCTCGTCTTGCCGGCCAGCCTTCGGCTGTTACTCCGCGACGCTGCGTTGCGCCTGTTTTTGCCTCGCCTCGGCTGCCTCGCCTGCGTTCCCAACGGCCTGCTAGCGGTGCGCGAGGGTCGGGTGTTGCTGGAGGGTGCGGTTGAAGACGTCGACCCAATACGGGCTGAACTGGCGACCTATGAGGCCGTTGATTTCCAGGATGGCACGCAGTAATGGGCGCTTGCTCAGGGTTTGGTGGGCGCGTTCATGGGTGCGTGCATCGAAGGTGTCGACAATATTGAGAATCAGGGCGCCGGGGCGGATATCGGGCTCCTGCAGGGCTCCTGGATAACCGCTGCCGTCGACATGCTCCTGGTGTTGCAGGACGATGTTGGCCGCTGCCTCCCAGTCAGGCAGGCGTTTCAGTAGGTCATAAGCCAGGCGCGGGTGCGATTGCATCTGCTGGCGTTCTTCGTGGGTGAGGCGGGCTTCCTTGTGCAGCGTGTCCAGGGGCAGAAAGGCCATGCCCAGGTCATGCAGGCAGACGGCAGCTGCCAGTTGCGCCGGGTATTCCGGTGTATTGCCGTGCTGGTTGATGGCCAGGGCCAGGTCCAGTTGGCGCAAGCCTCGGCCCTGCCAATAGCGCGAGCGCCGCTCGCTGGCTTGCATCAGTTCGATGAAGAACAGCAGGTCTTCGTCCAGCGCAATGCCGTGCTGCTCGAGCAGTCCGGCAGCCTGTGGGGCGCCTGAAGTTGTGGGGGCGGGCAGCTGGTTGTTGGGGTCGAGCTGCTGCAGGAGCGCGCGGCGGACCTCCGTCTGTCGGGCAGCAGGAGCCGTCGCCAGTGTGCGCAAGGCTTGACTGAGCGTGTCGAACTGCAGGTGGTCGAGGCGGACAGGGGAACCGCCCAGGCCTTGCGCTATCAGCTCTTTGAGGTGGTCCAGGGTTACCAGCAGAATGTCGCCAAGCAGGCTGTCAAAGTTCAAGCGTGCCTCGCGCAGGCAGGCCAGAACGTCTTCCATGGCCTGCGGTAGGGGCATTAGCGCGTTCAGGCCGATATAGCCCAGGTTGCCCTTGATGGTATGAACCTGGCGAAACAGGTCGTGCAGCTTTTCTCTATCGTCGGGACAGTGCTCCAGCTCGATGAGCAGTTGTTCGCTGCGCTGAAACTGCTCTGCGGTTTCCTGGCGAAAATCATCCAGCACATCATTGGGCAGGTCGGCAGGGCTGGAGGGGGTCATGAGCGATCTCCGTAAAGGTGGAGCTGAGTATAGGTGGCCGGACAAAAGCGTCAGGAGCCTGTCGGGCTTTTTCGCGGCAGGACAGTCCCTGGTCCGACAGGCTCCTGGGGGTGGCGGCTGCAAGTGACGGCTTAACCATATATAATCCCGCGCTTTGCCGCGAAACGCGGGTTGATGGCGGTCTGGCGCAAGCGCGCCGTTGGTCGATTGCTGGCCCCGCCGACTGTTGCAATTGCAGAAAATACCGCGTGAACCTGCCGGCAGGCATGGCCCCGGACCAGCGCCTCACTCCACGCGGCCCAACGAATTCAAGACTCAAGAGAAGCGATTACCACCATGATGCGCAGCCATTATTGCGGCCAACTGAACGAGAGCCTGGACGGCCAGGAAGTCACCCTTTGCGGCTGGGTCCATCGCCGCCGTGACCATGGCGGAGTGATCTTCCTCGATATCCGTGACCGCGAGGGTCTGGCTCAGGTGGTGTTCGACCCCGATCGCGCCGAGACCTTTGCCGTCGCCGACAGGGTGCGCAGCGAATATGTGGTGAAGATCACCGGCAAGGTGCGTCTGCGTCCCGCCGGTGCCGGCAATGCCAACATGGCTTCCGGCGCCATCGAAGTGCTGGGCTATGAGCTGGAAGTGCTCAACGAGGCGGAAACCCCGCCGTTCCCGCTCAATGAATACACCGATGTCGGCGAGGAGACCCGCCTGCGTTATCGTTTCATCGACCTGCGCCGCCCGGAAATGGCGGCCAAGCTGAAGCTGCGTTCGAGCATCACCACCAGCATCCGTCGCTACCTGGACGAGAACGGCTTCCTCGATGTGGAAACGCCGATCCTCACCCGCGCCACCCCGGAAGGCGCGCGTGACTACCTGGTGCCGAGCCGCACCCATGCTGGCAGTTTCTTCGCCCTGCCGCAGTCGCCGCAGCTGTTCAAGCAGCTGTTGATGGTCGCCGGTTTCGATCGCTACTACCAGATCGCCAAGTGCTTCCGCGACGAAGACCTGCGTGCCGACCGTCAGCCGGAATTCACCCAGATCGACATCGAGACCAGCTTCCTCGATGAAGCCGACATCATGGCCATCACCGAGAAGATGATCCGCCAGCTGTTCAAGGAAGTGCTGAACGTCGAGTTCGCCGACTTCCCGCACATGACCTTCGCAGAGGCCATGCGCCGCTATGGTTCGGACAAGCCGGACCTGCGCATTCCGCTGGAGCTGGTGGATGTCGCCGATCAGCTCAAGGACGTCGATTTCAAGGTGTTCAGCGGCCCGGCCAACGACCCCAAATCACGGGTTGCCGCATTGCGCGTACCGGGCGGGGCGAGCATGCCGCGCAGCCGTATCGACGAGTACACCAAGTTCGTCGGCATCTACGGTGCTCGCGGCCTGGCCTATATCAAGGTCAACGAGCGGGCCAATGGCGTTGAAGGTCTGCAGTCGCCGATCGTCAAGAACATCCCGCTGGACAACCTCAATGTGATCCTTGATCGCGTCGGTGCGGTCGATGGCGATATCGTGTTCTTCGGTGCCGACAAGGCCAAGATCGTCAGCGAAGCCCTGGGCGCGCTACGCATCAAGCTGGGCCATGATTTGAATCTGCTGACCTGCGAATGGGCGCCGATGTGGGTCGTCGACTTCCCGATGTTCGAGGAGAGTGATGACGGCAGCCTGACCTCGTTGCACCACCCCTTCACTTCGCCGAGCTGCACGGCTGCCGAACTGCAAGCCAACCCGGCGGTCGCCTTGTCGCGTGCCTATGACATGGTGCTCAACGGCACCGAGTTGGGCGGCGGCTCGATCCGTATCCACGACAAGGGCATGCAGCAGGCGGTGTTCCGCGTGCTCGGCATCAGCGAGGAGGAGCAGCAGGAGAAGTTCGGCTTCCTCCTCGATGCACTGAAGTACGGTGCGCCGCCGCACGGTGGCCTGGCTTTCGGTCTTGATCGTCTGGTGATGCTGATGACCGGCGCCCAGTCGATCCGCGAAGTGATCGCCTTCCCGAAAACCCAGAGCGCGGCCTGCGTCATGACTCAGGCGCCGGGTGTGGTGGATGCCAAGGCGTTGCGCGAGTTGCACATTCGCCTGCGCGAGCAGCCCAAGGCCGAATAAGCCTTGCCGACGACAAGGAGCCTGGGTTTGCCAGGCTTCTTCGTTATGGCTGTTACGCAACCCGAGTTGAATTGAAGACGGAGTGAGTTATGGCTGGTCATTCCAAATGGGCCAACATCAAACACCGCAAAGGACGTCAAGACGCCAAGCGCGGCAAGATTTTCACCAAGCTCATTCGTGAGCTGACCGTCGCCGCCAAAGGCGGTGGTCTGCCGGCGGACAATCCGCGTCTGCGCCTGGCCGTGGACAAGGCGCTGACCGCCAACATGACCCGTGACACCATCGACCGGGCGATCGCCCGCGGTGTGGGTTCCGACGAAGCCGACAACATGGTCGAGCTGAGCTACGAAGGCTATGCGCCCAGTGGCGTGGCGATCTTCGTCGAAGCCATGACCGATAACCGCAATCGCACGGCCGCAGAAGTGCGGCATGCCTTTACCAAGTGTGGCGGTAATCTGGGTACCGATGGCTCGGTGGCCTATATGTTCGAGCGCAAAGGTCAGATCAGCTACGCCCCGGGGGTCGATGAAGACGCCTTGATGGAGGCGGCGCTGGAAGCCGGTGCCGACGATATCGTCAGCGGTGAGGACGGTTCGGTCGAGGTCTATACCGCGTTCGCCGACTTCCATGCGGTAAACGAGGCGCTGGGCAATGCCGGGTTCAAGGGTGACGAGGCTGAAGTGGCGATGATCCCGTCGATCAGTGCGCCCGTCACTGACCTGGAAACCGCACAGAAAGTGATCAAGCTGATCGACATGCTGGAAGACCTCGACGACGTGCAGAACGTCTACCACAACGCCGAGATTCCCGACGAGATCATGGAACAGCTTGGTTGATCGGTTGTTGGGCGATAAGGGCCGGAAGTTGCTGGGAGGGGTGTAACTCAGAGGCTTTCGGTTTTTTTATGGCTGCCATGTGGGTGACGGCAGCGAAGGCTGGCCCTATACTCGCCAACTGGATAGATAAACAGTATGGTTGCCGGCTTTGATCGACAATTCGGGCGGATGGTAGGGCATGACGTTGATCCTCGGTATCGACCCCGGCTCACGTATCACCGGTTATGGTGTGGTGCGTGATACCGGGCGCAGCTGTGAATATGTCGCCTCGGGCTGTATTCGTACCGGCAGCGGCTCGATGCCGGAGCGTCTGCAGATCGTTTTTCGCGGCGTGCGCGAGGTGATCGAGACCTACGGGCCGGTGACCATGGGCATCGAGCAGGTGTTCATGGCGCGCAACCCGGATTCGGCACTCAAGCTCGGCCAGGCCCGTGGCGTGGCTATCGTGGCGGGGATCGAGGCGGGGCTGGATATCGCCGAGTACACCGCAACGCAGGTCAAGCAGGCGATTGCCGGCACCGGTGGTGCCGATAAAGAGCAGGTGCAGATGATGGTCATGCACTTGCTCAAGCTGGTGCAGAAGCCGCAGATCGATGCTTCGGATGCCCTGGCGATTGCACTGTGCCACGCCCATCACCGTCAAAGCCTGATTCCACACGGTCTGGCCGCTGCCAAACGGCGCGGTGGCCGCCTTCGTTTATAGCGTTACTCAAGGAAAGCAGCGGTGATTGGACGTTTGTGCGGCACCCTGGCGGAGAAACAGCCGCCGCATTTGATTCTGGATGTGAACGGCCTGGGCTATGAGCTGGAAGTGCCCATGACAACCTTGTACCGTTTGCCGGCAGTCGGCGAACCCTTGACCCTGCACACTCACCTGGTGGTGCGTGAAGATGCACACCTGCTTTATGGCTTCTTCGAGAAGCGTGAGCGCCAGCTGTTTCGCGAGCTGATCCGGCTTAACGGCGTCGGCCCGAAACTGGCGCTGGCCTTGATGTCCGGGCTGGAAGTCGATGAGCTGGTGCGCTGTGTGCAGGCGCAAGACACCTCGGTGCTGGTGAAAATCCCCGGGGTCGGCAAGAAAACCGCCGAGCGTCTGTTGGTTGAATTGAAAGATCGCTTCAAGGCCTGGGAGGCCGTACCCGGCATGGCGACCCTGGTCGTTGAACCTCGCGCTGCTGGCACAGTCCCACATGCGGAGAATGATGCAGTCAGTGCGCTTATTTCCCTCGGTTACAAGCCGCAAGAAGCCAGCCGCGCGGTCTCCGCGATCAAGCAAGATGGGTTGAGCAGTGAAGATATGATCCGTCGTGCCCTGAAGGGAATGGTGTAACTCTCGATGCTCGAAGCAGACCGCCTGATTACCGCCACTAGCCGCGACCGCGATGAGCAGGTGGATCGTGCCATTCGTCCGTTGAGGCTGGCCGAATACATCGGTCAACCGAGCGTGCGCGAGCAGATGGAGTTGTTTATCCAGGCCGCCAGGGGGCGCAGCGAAGCCCTCGATCACACCCTGATCTTCGGTCCGCCGGGGCTCGGCAAGACCACCCTGGCCAATATCATCGCCCAGGAAATGGGCGTGTCGATCAAGAGCACTTCCGGCCCCGTGCTGGAGCGACCGGGCGATCTGGCCGCGCTGCTGACCAATCTTGAGCCGGGCGATGTGCTGTTCATCGATGAAATCCATCGCCTGTCGCCGATCGTCGAAGAAGTGCTGTACCCGGCGATGGAAGATTTCCAGCTGGATATCATGATCGGCGAAGGCCCGGCCGCGCGTTCGATCAAGCTCGACCTGCCGGCCTTCACCCTGGTCGGCGCCACCACGCGCGCGGGCATGCTGACCAATCCGTTGCGCGATCGGTTCGGTATCGTCCAGCGCCTGGAGTTCTACAACACCGAGGACCTGACCACCATCGTCACGCGTTCGGCGGGCATTCTCGGTTTGCCGATCGAGGCCCAGGGCGCCTTCGAGATCGCCCGCCGCGCCCGCGGTACGCCGCGCATCGCCAACCGCCTGCTGCGCCGGGTGCGGGATTTCGCCCAGGTGCGTGGCCAGGGCGACATCACCCGGCAGATTGCCGACTCGGCACTCAACCTGCTGGATGTCGACGAGCGCGGTTTCGATCACCAGGATCGCCGGCTGCTGCTGACCATGATCGAGAAATTCGATGGCGGTCCCGTGGGGGTCGACAGCCTGGCTGCGGCGATCAGTGAAGAGCGCCACACCATCGAAGATGTACTGGAGCCCTACCTGATTCAGCAGGGCTACATCATGCGTACCCCGCGCGGGCGCGTGGTAACCCGGCATGCCTACCTGCATTTCGGCCTGAATATGCCGAAACGCATGGGCGACTTGCCGTCCGTCGACTTGTTTGCTGCCGATGGCGAGTAAGCAAAAATACTTGCCGTCAGTGATTGGCAAGTTCAGGAGCTAGCACTAGAGTATGCACGCGCAAAACGGAGTTCAGCCTTTCGCTCATCGCTGTCGGGTTTATTACGAAGACACCGATGCAGGCGGTATCGTCTACTACGTCAATTACCTCAAATTCATGGAGCGGGCTCGCACCGAGCGGCTGCGCGACCTGGGCTTTGCCCAGTCGACGCTGGCGGGTGAGGGCCTGTTATTCGTCGTGCATTCCAGTGAGACGCGCTATCACGCGCCGGCGCGCCTGGATGATGAGTTGCTGGTAAGTGCGCAAGTAATGGAATTAAACCGTGCCAGCCTGCGTTTTCGTCAGCAGGTCAGGCGGGCCACGGATGATGCGCTGCTCTGTGAAGGGCAGTTCCTGGTGGCCTGTGTGCGCGCCGACAATTTGAAACCCCGGGCTATTCCCGAAGCTCTGCGCGCGGCCTTTGCCGGCCTGAGTGACGCGGATATAGCCAAAGCAGGAGAGTAAGCGTGGAAGCCAACACCGTTGACCATATGTCGATGTGGAGTCTGATCAGCAATGCCAGTCTGGTGGTACAGCTGGTTATGTTGACGCTGGTGGCCGCCTCGGTCACCTCGTGGGTCATGATTTTCCAGCGCAGCACCTTGCTGCGTGCCGCCAAGCGTGCTCTGGACAATTTCGAGGAGCGTTTCTGGTCCGGTATCGATTTGTCCAAGCTGTATCGTCAGGCGGGCAGTAATCCGGATCCTGACTCGGGGCTGGAGCAGATCTTCCGTGCCGGTTTCAAGGAGTTCTCCCGTCTGCGTCAGCAGCAGGGTGTCGACCCCGATGCGGTAATGGACGGTGTGGCGCGCGGCATGCGCGTGGCCATCTCGCGTGAAGAAGAGAAGCTCGAGCAGAGCCTGCCGTTCCTCGCCACCGTCGGTTCCACCAGCCCCTATATCGGCCTGTTCGGTACTGTCTGGGGAATCATGAACTCCTTCCGCGGTCTGGCCCAGGTGCAGCAAGCGACCCTGGCCACTGTGGCGCCGGGTATCGCCGAAGCGCTGATCGCCACCGCCATCGGCCTGTTTGCGGCGATCCCTGCGGTAATCGCCTACAACCGTTTCTCCTCACGCGGCGAGATGCTGATCGGCCGTTACTACACCTTTGCCGACGAGTTCCAGGCGATCCTGCACCGTAAAGTCCATACCAGCGACGACTAAGCCTTAGGCACTCTCAAGATAGGTTTCAAGCCATGGCCAGAATTCGCAACAGACGCAAGCCCGTTTCCGAGATGAATGTGGTGCCTTACATCGATGTGATGTTGGTGCTGCTGGTGATCTTCATGGTGACCGCGCCAATGCTCAACCAAGGGGTCAAGGTCGATCTGCCGCAGGTCAGCAGTGAGGTCTTGCCACAGGATAATAACGCCCAGGTACTGACGATCTCGATCAAGTCCGACAAGTCCTACTTCTGGAATATGGGCACGGAAGTCGATGTCGATACCGTGCAGGATCAAGCCATGACCCTGGAAGAAATGACCAGGGCAGTCACCGCGATCATCAATCAGAGTCGTGCTCAGGGTAAACAGGTGCAGGTGTTCGTGCGCGGCGATAAAGCGGTCGATTACGGTACCGTGATGGCCGCCATGGGTGGCTTGCAGCAGGCCGACGTGGGTAACGTCGGGCTGATTACCGAGGCCCCCTGATGCGGCAGCAACGCGAGCCTTCACCTTCGGAAAGCCTGTTTTGGCCTGTGCTCTGGGCTGTGGCGCTGCATGTCCTGATGTTCGCCATGCTGTTCGTCAGTTTTGCCTTCGCTCCGGACTTGCCGCCGGCCCGGCCAATCGTCCAGGCGACCCTGTATCAGCTGAAGTCGCAGAGTCAGGCAACTACCCAGACCAACCAGAAAATTGCCGGTGAGACCAAGAAAACCACCGCGCCAATCTATGAAACCGAACAGCTGGAACAGAAAAAGGCCGACAAGGAAAAACTGGCTGTTGCGGCCAAGGCTGCGGAACAAAAGAAGGCCGAGGAGGCTCGAAAGGCCGATGCGGCGAAGAAAGCCGATGCGGCGAAGAAGTCTGATGCAGAAAAGAAGGCCGCGGAGCAGAAAAAGCTAGCCGCTATCGCCAAGAAAAAAGCGGCGGATGAAGCGGCGAAGAAGAAAGCTGCCGAAGACGCCAAGAAAAAAGCGACGGCAGACGCCAAGAAGAAAGCCGCCGAAGAGGCGAAGAAAAAAGCCGTAGCCGAAGCGGCCAAGAAAAAAGCCGCGGATGATGCCAAGAAAAAGGCAGCCGAGGCGGCTCAGCGCAAAGCCACCGAAGACAAGAAAGCCGCCGCATTGGCCGAACTGTTATCCGAGGATGTCGGTCGCCAGCAGGCACTGGCCGATGAGGTAGGCGACCAGGTTGCCGGCAATCTCGATGATTTGATCGTCAAGTTGGTCAGTGAGCAGTGGCGCAGGCCGCCATCGGCGCGTAACGGCATGAGTGTAGAAGTGCTGATCGAGATGTTGCCCGATGGCACCATCATCAACGCCAGTGTCACCCGCTCCAGTGGCGATGCGCCATTCGACAGTTCCGCAATACAAGCGGTGCGTAACGTCGGTCGCATCGCTGAGATGCAACAATTGGATCGCGCGACCTTTGACAGTATGTACAGGCAGCGTGGCGTCATCTTCAAACCGGAGGATTTAGGTCTGTGAATACCCTGATGCGTATCGTCCTGCTCGGTCTGGCCATGTTGGTCGGCTCGGTGCAGGCGGCTGATCCTTTGGTGATCAGCACTGGTACTGACCGTGCGACCCCTATCGCAGTCGTGCCATTCGGCTGGCAAGGCGGCACAGTGCTGCCGGAGGACATGGCCGAGATCATCGGTAATGATCTGCGCAATTCGGGAGTGTTCGAGCCGATCCCGCGGCAGAACATGATCAGCCTGCCGAGTCAGGCCAGCGAGATCATCTACCGCGACTGGAAAGCCCTGGGCGCGCAATATGTATTGGTTGGCAGTGTCGTGCCCAGTGGCGGTCGTTTGCAGGTGCAGTTCGCCCTGCTCAATGTGGCCACCGAACAGCAGGTGCTGACCGGCAGCGTCGGCGGCACTCCTGATCAGTTGCGTGATATGGCGCACCATATTGCCGATCTGTCGTTCGAGAAGCTGACCGGGGTCAAGGGCGCGTTTTCCACGCGCATGCTCTATGTCACTGCCGAGCGCTTCTCGGTCAACAACACCCGTTACACCCTGCAGCGTTCCGACTACGACGGTGCTCGTGCAGTGACCTTGCTGCAGTCGCGTGAGCCGATCCTGTCGCCATCGTTTGCCCCGGATGGCCGTCGAATCGCCTATGTGTCGTTCGAGCAGAAGCGTCCGCGTATCTTCGTTCAGCACATCGACACCGGGCGGCGCGAGCAGATCACCAATTTTGACGGCCTCAACGGTGCACCAGCCTGGTCGCCGGATGGTGGTCGGCTGGCGTTTGTGCTGTCCCGTGATGGCAACCCGGAAATCTATGTGATGGACATGGGGTCTCGGCAGATCCGGCGTGTAACCAATCAGGGTGCAATCGATACCGAACCGTTCTGGGGCAAGGATGGCAATACCATCTACTTCACCTCGGATCGATCCGGTAAGCCGCAGATCTATAAGACCAACATCAACAGCGGTGCGGTGGAGCGGGTGACCTTCGTTGGTAACTACAACGCCAACCCGAAACTCTCGGCGGATGAGAAAACCCTAGTGATGATCCATCGCCAGGATGGTTTCACCGTGTTCAAGGTAGCGGCCCAGGACCTGCAACGTGGTAATTTGCGCATTCTTTCCGACACAAGTTTGGATGAGTCACCCACTGTTGCGCCCAACGGCACCATGCTAATCTACGCGACCCGCCAGCAGGGTCGGGGAGTCTTGATGTTGGCGTCCATTAATGGGCGTGTAAGGCTCCCTCTTCCTACCGCTCAAGGCGAAGTTCGAGAGCCTTCCTGGTCCCCTTACCTGAACTGATGCGGCGCAACACCGTTTTATTGCTATGAAATACTGCTTAACACACTGGGGTTCATTAGGAGTTACATGATGGAAATGCTGAAGTTTGGCAAATTTGCTGCACTGGGTCTGGCTCTGGCCGTTGTTGTTGGTTGTTCGTCCAAAGGCGGCGATGCTGCTGGTGAAGGCGACGCTGTAGATCCGAACGCTGGTTACGGTGCTGACACTGGTTCCGTAGATGGCAGCCTGAGCGAAGAAGCTGCTCTGCGCGCTATCACCACGTTCTACTTCGAATACGACAGCTCCGACCTGAAAGCCGAAGCCATGCGCGCACTCGACGTTCACGCTAAAGACCTGAAAGGCAATGGCGCTCGCGTCGTTCTGGAAGGCCACGCTGACGAGCGCGGTACCCGTGAGTACAACATGGCTCTGGGCGAGCGTCGTTCGAAAGCCGTTCAACGCTACCTGGTGCTGCAAGGTGTTTCCCCCGCTCAGTTGGAACTGGTTTCCTATGGTGAAGAGCGTGCGATTGCCACTGGCAACGACGAGCAATCCTGGGCTCAGAACCGCCGCGTAGAACTGCGTAAGTAATAGCCATGCATACCTGCCGTCGTGCTTTGACTGTTTTGGCCCTCTGCCTGCCGTTTTCGGCTTGGGCTGAGGTTCCTGTGGTGGATAACAATGCCGATTATGGCAGCAATAGTTATCCTCCTTCTGGTTATGGCACGTCCGGCGCCTACGCTGGGGGAGGGGCTGAAGCCCCGACCTCGGCGCAAGGCATGGTGTTTACCCAGTTGCAACAGATGCAGCAAGAAATCGCGCAACTGCGCGGGCTGCTCGAAGAGCAACAGAATGAAATTCAGCGGTTGAAACAAGAAAGCCTGGAGCGTTACCAGGATCTTGATCGGCGCTTGAGTAGTGGAGCAGCAGGTGCTGCGGCCACCCAGAATTCTCCTGCCGTTGGTGCTGCCAGCACCAATGGTAGTCCGCCAGCAACTGCTGGCCAGACGCAAGCTCCAACTTCGGCTAGCAATGGCCCGGCTGATCCAGAGAAGGAGAAGCTGTTTTATGACGCTGCCTTCGATCTGATCAAGGCCAAGGATTTCGACAAGGCCAGCCAGGCGTTTACTGCCTTTGTGCGTAAATACCCGAACAGCCAATACGCCGGTAATGCCCAGTACTGGTTGGGTGAGGTGAACCTGGCCAAGGGTGACCTGCAGGCTGCCGGTAAGGCCTTTGCTCAGGTCAGTCAGTCCTATCCGCAGCATGCCAAGGTGCCGGATTCGTTGTTCAAGCTTGCTGATGTCGAAATGCGTCTGGGCAACACAGACAAGGCCAAAGGCATTCTGCAGCAGGTGATTACGAAGTATCCGGGAAGTTCTGCGGCGCAGCTGGCGCAGCGGGATTTGCAGCGGATGCCATAAGCAATCAACTGCAATTCTTAAGTTGAAAGCTGCAAGCTGTAGTGATAAACCCGCGCCTGGCGCGGGTTTTTTCGTTACAATCCGCGCCCCTTTTCCCGCAACGGAGGCGGATGGCCTGTTTAGCCGTCACGCCCGTGGCTGATATGCAAGATACCCTGCGAATTACCGAGATTTTCTACTCGCTGCAGGGCGAGACGCGCACCGCCGGCTTGCCGACCGTGTTCGTTCGCCTGACCGGCTGCCCCCTGCGCTGCCAGTACTGCGACACTGCCTACGCCTTCAGTGGTGGTGAAGTCATGTCGCTGGACGCCATCGTCGAGCAGATTGCCAGCTACAAGCCGCGCTATGTCTGCGTAACCGGTGGCGAGCCGCTGGCGCAACCCAACTGCATCCCTCTGCTCCAGCGTCTGTGCGATGCCGGTTATCAGGTGTCGCTGGAAACCAGCGGCGCGCTGGATGTATCGGCGGTCGACCTGCGGGTGAGCAAGGTGCTCGACCTGAAGACCCCCGGTTCGGCAGAAGTGGCGCGCAACCGCTATGAGAATATCGAGTTGCTGACGGCGAACGACCAGGTCAAGTTCGTGATTTGCTCGCGCGAAGACTATGACTGGGCGGTGACCAAGCTGATCCAGTACCGTTTGCACGAGCGCGCCGGTGAAGTGTTGTTCTCGCCGAGCCACCATGAGTTGAGCGCGCGTTTGCTGGCCGACTGGATCGTCGCCGACAACCTGCCCGTGCGCCTGCAAATGCAGTTGCACAAGATTCTCTGGAACGACGAGCCGGGACATTGATATGAGCGACAAGAAAGCGGTAATTCTTCTCTCTGGCGGCCTCGATTCGGCCACCGTGGTGGCTCTGGCCAAGGCCGAGGGCTACAGCTGCTACAGCATGAGCTTCGACTATGGCCAGCGCCATCGCGCCGAATTGCAGGCGGCCGAGCGGGTGGCCAGGCACTTGGGGGTGGTCGAGCACAAGGTGATCGGCCTGAGTCTCGATGGCATCGGTGGTTCGGCACTGACCGACAGCAGTATCGCGGTGCCGGAAAGCCCCAGCGAAGGCATCCCGGTCACCTATGTGCCGGCGCGCAATACCGTGTTTCTCTCCCTGGCCCTGGGCTGGGCCGAGGTGCTGGGCGCGCGCGATATCTTCATCGGGGTCAATGCGGTGGATTATTCCGGCTACCCGGATTGCCGTCCCGAGTTCATTGCAGCTTTTGAGCGCATGGCCAACCTGGCGACCAAGGCCGGTGTCGAAGGCCAGGGTTTCCATATCCAGGCGCCGCTGCAGAACATGAGCAAGGCCGAGATCATCCAGGCCGGCATGCGCCATGGCGTGGATTACGCGTTGACGGTGTCCTGCTACCAGGCCGATGAGCAAGGTCGTGCCTGCGGCAAGTGCGACAGCTGTCGCCTGCGTGCGGCCGGTTTTGCCGCAGCAGCGGTGGCCGATCCGACCCGGTATCGCTAAAAGTTTGCTCCGGGTGTTGATTTCCTGAATTAAATCAGTATCATGCGCCCTGCATTGGGTCGTTAGCTCAGTTGGTAGAGCAGTTGGCTTTTAACCAATTGGTCGTAGGTTCGAATCCCACACGACCCACCATTTTCATCGCGACTGTTGGACTAGGAAGGGGTGCGAAGCAGCGCCAGCTTGTTAGGCATGCAGCCGTCTGGGGCGAAGATTAGGTTCGGCTCGGGATGATGTAAGTAAGAGATAGCCCGCAGGTTTCTTAGGAAACGGCGGGCTTTTTCATGTCCGGGGTATTTGTCCCGCGCGCAAGCGAGCGAAGCCGCCTGGCTGTGAGAGCCGATCTCGGCCGGCAGCTGCTGGGGTTCCGGTCTTGAACACGCACAGGTTCGGCACCGGTCTCACGTCATACCGTGCGCAGATGATTCGAATAGGGCTCAGCCGTGGTCAGCCGCTAGGAAACTAGCAGCTGACCACGGCTGAGCCCTCTGGTTGCAGCGGGTCTTGACCCTGTTGATTACCGGGTGCAGACGCGGTTTTGTTTTGGGCGGCGCCGCTAGTTGGTCTTGGCTCCCTGAGATGGGGCTCCGGCCAGTTCGGTATGTCGCTGTATGTCAGCGTACTGCCGTAGCCAGGGTGATGCCGTGGTCAGGGTCGGGGGGAGTTGTTTCAGTGCAGTCCGGGCCTGCCGGTCGCTGGTAAAACTGCCGTAGACGACCGAGTACCAGGGTGAACCGCGGTGCAGGGTGCGAAAGTAAGCTGCCGTATCCGTCAGGTGATGCTGCTCGATGTAGTCCTGTACCGCTGCCTCGGAGCTTGCCGCCATCAGCTGGATCGTGAAATTGGTAGCGGGTTGCTCCTGCACCCAGGATTCGCTGCGCAACTGCGCTTTAGCCCTGGGCTGTGCCGCAGCCTGGGGGTTTCGCGCTCTGGGTTGGATTGGCTGCGGCCCTGACAACGGCCGAACTATCAGATCCATGCCGCTGATAAAGGCGCCATCGCCCGATACGCTCAGTTGGCGGCTACCCGTCGTATCCGTCAGGCCCAGACGCTGCAGTTGTTGGGGGGAGACTCTTAACCGGTAATCCCCGGCGACCACCCCCGAGACGATATAGAAACCGTCCCAGCTGCTGGTTGCCTCGGCCACTGTCTGCTGCTGGTCGTTCAACAGTTCCAGCTTCAGGTCGCCGATACCGCGCTCGATACCGCCCTCCAGCAGATAAACCGTGCCGTCGATTTCCGTGGTCATGCGCACCGGAAACTCCAGGCGAGCCACACCACCCGGGCGCGGCAGCAGTCGCATACCGCCGATCTCCGGCGCCCATTGCGGGTCTATCAGCGTCGCGGTGTCGACCCCGATGTCGACATATTGTCTGACCGGCAAGTGATCGATGTGGGCAATGCCGGCCGCATCCGTGCGGGCCTGATGCCTGCCGCCGTTGACCGTAAAGCCTGCCCCCGGTAGCGGTTCTTCGCCAGGATCCATCACGCCGTTGTTGTTGTCGTCGAGGAACATGCGTACCGAGGCCGCGCCGCTGTTGGCCATGGGCCGGGCGTCGAACAGCCAGTCGGAGCGGCGTGGATCCCGGCCCATGGCGATAAAGAATTGAGCGCCGACGATGATCTCGCCGGTGTCCAGATAGCTGGCATTGACGCCCAATCCGTAGCGCCCCAGGCTTTTGGTAAAGCCGGCGGTGTACTGCGTTTGCGGTGACTCGAAGGCGTGCGCCACGCTCAGGGTCAGGCGGTAGCCGTCTGCCAGGTATTTATCGGCAGAGAGTGCCAGCGAGGAGATATCCCCGCCGGAATCCAGGCTGTATTCGACCTGGCCGCGTAAACCCATATCGCGCACACGGCGGCTGATCTGCAGGCTGCCGAAGGTTTGCTCGACGTCGCCGAAGGCGCGCCAGCTCAGGGTGTTGGTGAGCGCCGTGTGATAGAGGTAGGCGGAAATACGGGCGCTGACATCGGTGTCGGTCATGCCGGACTCCCGTTCGTCCCGCGTTGCCGTCAGGGCCACGGGCAGGCGCGAGCGTGCTCCCAGCGGCACGGAACCACTGAGCCGGAGTTCGTCGCGGGTGCGAATGGGGTCGCTATAGTCGAGAAACACCTCGCTGTTGAAGGCGTTCAGCTGTGTGCGGCTGGCGTCCACGGCCACGCCGCGGATGCGGGTCTGTAAGCCGAGTTCGGCCAGCGAGCCACCGTCCTGCGCTTGGACAAAGTCACCGCTGATACTCATGGCCTGCCAGAATGTGCGTAGCCCAAAGGTCGAGTACTGTTCGTCAGCGCTACCGGCCGGTGCGCGGATGAATCCGGCCGATGCGGACAGCGAGCGCGTGAGGCCCAGGTCGAACTGGCTAATAGAGCGCGCTTGCCCGTCGTCGTCGCGGTGTTCGGTAAGGCTGTACTGGAACTCGCCGGGCTTAACCATGGATTGATCCAGGGAGAAACTCTGCTGTTCCACCCGTGTCTGGCCCAGCGGACCGTTGAAGACCAGGCGAAAGTCATTGCGGCCATAACTCAGCGGCTGGTCTTCGAATCGATAGCGACCCTCGGCGTCGGCCCGCTGGAACTCAATCAGGGCATCGTTGTAATAAAGCTCCACGTCCCAGCCCGGCGGCAGATCCCCTTCAAAGGTCTGGCGGTCAAAGCTGGTTGGCCGTGTCAGCGGACGATTGCTCAGGCTCACGCCCTCGCCACTGCTACCCCGGCTGATATTTTCTACGCTCGGCGTCGAGAGACTACCGAAACTGAAAGAGCGGGCATGCAGTGGGCCCAGCAGGTTGCCGGCGGGGTCGTGGCGGCCGAACGTGGCCCGCACATCGGGGCCCGGCTCCTGTTTGCTGCTGGAGAAATACAGCGATGACTCCATGCCCAGCAGATCGCCGGTGAGAAAGGCCGTATAGCGCGCGTCGGTCTGGGTGCTTGCATCGTTCTTGCGCAGTTCGGTGGCGAAGGTCTGATCCACAAAAGGCATGCCCAGCAGCCGGTAGGGCTGCGCATGATGCGGATAGCCGGGATCCTGATAACCACTGCCCATGCCCGCTCGCTCGCCGAGGCGTTCGCGCTTGAGGCGGGACTGCAAGGGCAGGGGTTCGAGTGCTTGAACGCGCAGGGAGAGGCTGGAACGGTCGACCTCGAGCTCAAGCGGCAGCCAGTGCTCGAGCAGGGATTTGGCCACATACAGATCATCCGGCTCGACCCGCACCAGCGCCGGATCGAACGTCTCGCTGATCCCGCTTCGGGTCACACTGGCTTCGCCCAGGTTCAGGCTGAATGCGCGGTCTTCGTCGAGGATAAAGCCGCTGGCGGTGCCTTGTGCGGGCTGGGTCTGGATCGCAATGCTCAGCAACCTGGCCAGTTCACCCAAAGGCAGCAGGGTATGCTCGCCGACGTCATAGGCGGGGATGGCGCTTGACAGTATCGACTGATCCAGGCGCACCTCGAGCAGCAGGAAAGTCGCCTCCGGGTCATGCTCCTGGGCCAGCAAAGCCCCGCTGAGGACAAGGCCCGCGAGGACCAGCAACAGCGCGGCCAACCGGTGCGTCCAGTGGCGGGCTGCTGCCGACGTCATGTCGGACGGCACGCGTCAGGGAAGCTGGAGAACCGCCTCGGCCAGCAGTGCGCCACCATCCTCCGCCTGTTCCCGGTAGCTGACCCGCAACGCGCCGTCGGTTAATCGCTGGCCATTCGGCCGCTGCAGCGCAATGTTCGCGCGCCGCACGCGGTTTTGGCTATAGACCGCAACGCCATTGGCCCGCGCCAGAACCTGCTCGGCCCCGCGGGCAGGAATCAGGCTGACGGTCAGGTCGCCGTAGACGGACTGGCTGCCGCTGCGCTCCATCTGCAGCGCCAGAGTCGGCGCTTTGCCAGGCGGTTGCTGCAGGTCAAGCTGGGTCAGCGACACGCTGGCGTCGGTGTTGCCATGACGCACGATCACCGGGATAGAGATGCCGACCAGGGTGGTCAGCTTGATGCCGATCTCATTCTTGGCGGCGGGATCGCGCTCCTCGATGCTGGTGCTGCCGCGGGCTTCGGGTTGTTGCGCGAACAGCAGGTGCGAACGGTACTCGCCGCTCGGCAGGTTGGCGGGCTTGCGCACCATGATCCGCACCGCTTGCCCGGTCCCTGGCTCAAGCGTGACCTGGCGCGGCGAGTAGCGCAGCAGGTCGTCGGCGAACTGTTCGCCGGGCAAGGGGGTATCGATCTCGCTGAAGGCGCCCGTTTCGCTCATGCGCCGGTTCACCAGGGAAATACGATAAGTCGCTCTCTCGCTGCCATTGTTGATCAGTTCAAGCTGGGCCGCGCGCTGGTTGCCGGCAAAGACAACGCGGGTCGGGTACAGCATCAGTTCGGCCCCTGCATGGCTCGCGGGCAGCAAAAACAGCAGGCCGCTCAGGGTGAGTCGCTGGAGCAGGTGCGCCGCTCTGGTGTTGCGCGACGAGGTTGCAGGGGGCATGGCTAAATCCTTTTATGGCATTGTTCGGCGTACCGGACGGGGCTGGGTGCACTGTTGGTGACACCGGCGTGCTGCTCGCGATGGATCAGTTGTAGTCCACGGTCACGCTGAAGCTGCCAGAGTACTCCCCGGGAGACTGGCCACTGGCGATACTGAGTGTCCCGCCGACCGACAGGCTCTGGGAGCCGCCCGCACTCAGTTGCCCGGCGGCCCCGGAAGGGCTGCCGGTGAATTCATTGATGAACATATCGCCTCCCGGACCCGACAGCTTCACGAAGTCGTTACCCGGCAGTTGAATCGTATAGGTCACATTGGCATCGCCGCTAACCGTGAACTGTGCGGCTGCGCCGGCGCTTGAAGGTATCAGCAGCACACCGCCACTGGCGCTGCGCGCGCCGCTGGTGCTGACCGTGACGGAACCGCCGCTGCCGGCCACGAAGCTGCCGAACGACAACTCCTGGTTGTTCTGGATCGCCATCTCCAGCGCCCAGCTGGCGGGCGCCGCCAGGGCGGCGAGGGCAGCGAGGGCCAGGAGTTTCGGCAAATACGGCTTCATCGCGGCGCTCCTGGTTATGGCATCGGTGCGGAGGCGATGTCGCTAGCGCCGGCACTGCCAGTGGCGCTACGCGGAAAAGGGTTGCCGGACCAGGGCCCGGCTTGATAGGTCGGCGGAAGGTTAGTTGTATTCGACCGTTGCCGTCACGCTGCCGGTATAGGCGCCTGCAACCTGAGCCGCGCCTACCGTCAGCACGCCACCCAGGTATATGGACTGCGCGCCGGCGGTCAGCGCGCCACTTGCCACTTCGCCACTGGTGGCGCCGCCGGCGGTCAAATCACTGACTCTGGCCAGCGCCATGGTCTCCCCGGCTCCGCCAACCCCTGTGGTCAGGATTGTGTCACCGGACCATGTGATGCTGTAGGTCGAGGTACCCTCACCGGTGACGTCGAATTTGGCGGCTGCTGGGGTGCCACCTACGGTCGACAGAATAGTGCCGGATGCTGTCCGGGCGCCGCTGGTGGAAACGGTGACGCTGCCGCCGGCACCCCGTGCGAAGCTGCCGAAGGCCAGGTCCACCGACTTGGTGATCGCGATCGGGGTGATTACGGTAGCGGTCGACGTGGTTGACGCTCCGGCGGCAAAGCCGCTGGATGACCCGAAGACGCCCAAGGCGACGACTGAAGCCAGTGCGGCACGGCGAAAGTTAGTGCGGGAAAAAGTAGCTGCGTTCATGTTGAATATCCCCTGTAAGCCCTGTCGCCGGCGTGCTCGCCGTTGACAATCGCTTGAGCTGATACCGATCAGGGAGGATCCGATAACACCACGATGTGAGTTGAGTACGGAGAACCCGTACCCGGGAAACCACATGAAATGCCGGCGGTCCCGCTGTCATGGGGTTTTACACCCGTTAGACCGGTGACTTTGCGTCCCCGTCTTTCGACGGGTTTGCCTTTGCGTACGGCTTCAACGTAGATGACGGGGTGTTTTATAGCAAGCAAAGTATTTTTATTGTCAATCCCGAAAAATGCTACCTGGGGCGCAGAATTAGTATTTTCTGGATGGTCTGGAGTGGCCCTCTCGGGTGGGGCTTTTACCCTTGAGCACCATTCCATTCGCTTTAGAAGAGCCATTTTCCTTTTTGAGCCATTTGCCCAGCTCCCCAGGCGGCGGGTGGCCCTGGGCGAGAGTGCTGAATAAGATGGCGGCGAGTGTCGTAGACGGCAGGCGAGGGTGGCTTTGAGTATCGAGCTGTAGCTGAAAGGGAATCAGGTCCTGCAAGCCGGAGTGCAGCTTAAGACGCAGCAGGAAATAGAAAACTAGGCCGGCAGGGATCTTTTCTGCCCGCCTGGCTTTCTACTCCCCAGCCCGTTGCGTCGGCTGGAGCAATTGCGATTATCGAACTGCCGTTCGATAATCGCATCGTTGTTGCTCCCATCTGCTCAGGAGGTTGTATGACCGATGCGCGTCCATCGCTGTCCGGCCTGGTGCCGCCGGTGTATGTTTCTCCGGCCAAACGCATCGCCGACCTGAGCGGCGATCCGAACTTCATGACCTCGCTGGCGCGCGGCCTGGCGGTGATCAATGCCTTCCAGGAGCGCAAGCGCCACCTGACCATCGCGCAGATCAGCCACCGCACCGAGATCCCCCGCGCGGCTGTGCGCCGTTGCCTGTATACCCTGATGAAACTGGGTTATGCGACCACCGACGGGCGTACCTATTCGCTGCTGCCCAAGGTGCTGACCCTCGGCCATGCCTACCTGTCGTCGACGCCCCTGGCCGTCTCGGCGCAGCCCTACCTGGACCGGATCAGCGAGCAGCTGCACGAGGCCTGCAACCTGGCTACCCTGGAGGGCGAGCAGGTGCTCTACATCGCACGCTCGGCGATTCCGCAGCGCCTGATCTCGGTGGACTTGAGCGTCGGCAGTCGCTTGCCGGCCTACTGCACGTCAATGGGCCGCATCCTCCTCGCCGCGCTGGACGACGACAGCCTGCACGACTACCTCAATCACGCCGACCTGCAGGCCAAGACCAGTCGCACCCTGCATACTCCGGAAGCGCTCTGGGAATGCTTGCAACAGGTGCGTCAGCAGGGCTGGTGTCTGGTCGATCAGGAGCTGGAGCAAGGGCTGCGCTCGCTGGCCGTGCCGGTGTACGACTCGTCCGGCCACGTACTGGCCGCGATGAACGTCAGCACCCACGCCGGGCGGGTGCCCGCCCGCGAGCTGGAGCAGCGCTTCCTGCCGATCATGCTCAACGCCAGCCGCGAGCTGAGCAGTCAGCTGTTCAAGCCATTGTGAGCTGAGCGTTTTTTCACAACCTCTGGGCGCCGTGGCGTTTTGTGGGCTGAGCCTGGGTGTGAATGTGTGCGGTTATCGCGCACTGATCATCCTGCTTTTGTTCGAATTCACTAAGCTGTCGTAACCGATATGATCGATGCCGGCGAGTCGACCGATACGGCGGGCGGGTAGCGCTTGCCGACCGTTGATCGGTGCAGGCCACCGTATGGCTGTTTTGCCTGTATCAATAAAAGACCTGAGGGCGGATGCCTTGCTTGTGCCGACCCTCAGCGTCATAAAAACTATAAGAGCCCCGTGTTATGGACTGTCGTCTGCTTAACGAGAAAAGTCGGATATTCCACCATGCCGACCCCTATGCAGTCTCCGATTATGTCAATCAGCATGTCGGCTCGCATTGCATTCGTTTGCCGCAAAGCGGGCGGCCCGAGGCCAGTCTGAGCCACCGCACCTTCGGCAGCCTGGATCTGTGCCGGATCAGTTACGGTGGCAGCGTGCGCGTCACCTCGCCGGCGCTGGAAACCATCTACCACCTGCAAATCCTGTTGCAGGGCCATTGCCTGTGGCGCGGCCATGCCCAGGAGCACTACTTCACCCCCGGCGAGCTGCTGCTGATCAACCCGGACGATCCGGTCGACCTGACCTATTCCGACGATTGCGAGAAGTTCATCGTCAAGCTGCCGGCGACCTTTCTCGATCGGGCCTGCAGCGAGAACCACTGGCGTCGTCCGACCGATGGCATTCGCTTCGCCTCACGGCACAACCTGCAGCAGCTCGACGGCTTCGTCAATCTGCTCGGGCTGGTCTGCGAGGAAGCCGAAAGTGCGCAGCCGATGACCCAGGTGCAAGAGCACTACACCCGCATCATCGCGACCAAGCTGCTCGGCCTGCTGGCCAACAACGTCGGGCGCGATGAGCTGGGCGAGAGCTGCCCATCGTTCGAGCGGATTGCCCAGTACATCGAGGACAATCTCAAGCAGGACATCGGTCTGGAGCAGTTGGCCGAGGTGGTGCGCATGAGCCCGCGTTCGCTCTACGCGCTGTTCGAGCGCAACGCCGGCACCACGCCGAAGCACTACATCCGCAACAAGAAGCTGGAGAAGGTGCATGCCTGCCTGATCGACCCGACCGCCAAGGTGCGCAACGTCACCGAGGTGGCGCTGGATTACGGCTTCCTGCACCTGGGACGTTTCTCTGAGAGCTACAAGAGCACCTTCGGCGAGCTGCCCTCGGACACCCTGCGTCGGCGCAGCTGATTCGCGTCCATAACCTTCTTTTTTCCTGCTGAAACGCCCGATGCCGCACCTGGGTGCGGTATCGGGCGTTGTCGCGTACCTACCGTTTATCCGTTTTCGCCGCCTTGCAAAAAACGGATAGAGGTCGTGCACGAACTGGATATTGTCCGACAGTCCTGAGCCGTAGCCTTGATTCCGTTGAAACAATAATAACGGAGCCACGGCGATGACCCTGCGACTCGACTACCTGAACGGCCTGCTGCAAGAAGACCAAGACAAGGGCATTTTCCGCTGCAAGCGCGAGATGTTCACCGACCCTCGGTTGTTCGACTTGGAGATGCAACACATCTTCGAGGGCAACTGGTTGTACCTGGCCCATGAAAGCCAGATCCCCGAGAACAACGATTACTACACCACCTCCATGGGGCGTCAGCCGATTTTCATCGCGCGCAACAAGGACGGTGTGCTGAATGCCTTCATCAACGCCTGCAGCCATCGCGGCGCCATGCTCTGCCGTTTCAAGAGCGGCAACAAGGCCACCTACACCTGCCCGTTCCATGGCTGGACCTTCAACAACTCGGGCAAGCTGCTCAAGGTCAAGGACCCCAAGGAGGCCGGCTACCCGCAGAGTTTCGACTGCGACGGCTCCCACGACCTGAAGAAGGTTGCGCGCTTCGAGTCCTACCGCGGTTTCCTGTTCGGCAGCCTGCGTGAAGACGTCGCGCCGCTGGAGGACTTCCTCGGCGAGTCGAAGAAGATCATCGACATGATCGTCGATCAGTCCGCCGATGGCCTGGAAGTGCTGCGCGGCTCCAGCACCTACGTGTTTGAGGGCAACTGGAAGCTGCAGGCCGAGAACGGTGCCGACGGCTACCACGTCACCGCCGTGCACTGGAACTACGCCGCCACCCAGCAGCAGCGCAAGTTGAAAGAAGCCGGCGACGATATCCGCGCCATGAGCGCCGGCGGCTGGGGCAAGAAGGGCGGCGGCTTCTACTCCTTCGACAACGGTCACCTGCTGCTCTGGACCCGCTGGGACAACCCCGAGGACCGGCCGCTGTTCGCCGAGCGCGAGCGCCTTGCCAGCGAGTTCGGTGAAGCCCGCGCCGACTGGATGATCGGCAACTCGCGCAACCTCTGCCTGTACCCGAACCTGTACCTGATGGACCAGTTCGGCTCGCAGCTGCGCATCGCCCGGCCGCTATCGGTGGACAAGACCGAAGTGACCATCTACTGCATCGCGCCGAAAGGCGAGTGCGCTGAGGCGCGCGCCCGACGTATCCGTCAGTACGAAGACTTCTTCAATGTCAGTGGCATGGCCACCCCGGACGACCTGGAAGAGTTCCGCGCCTGCCAGCAGGGCTTCGCCGGTCGCGCCATGGAGTGGAACGACATGTCCCGCGGTTGCGAACACTGGGTCGAGGGGGCCGACGAGTCGGCCAAGGAGATCGACCTGCATCCGCTGATGAGCGGCGTGCGTACCGAAGACGAAGGCCTGTTCGTACTGCAGCACCACTACTGGCAGCAGCAGATGATCAAGGCGCTGCAAGAGCAGCAGGATCAACTGATTCACGTGGAGGGCGCGTAAATGAGCCTGACTTATGAAGCCGCGCGTGACTTCCTCTACCGTGAGGCGCGCTATCTCGACGACAAGCAGTGGGACGAATGGCTGGAGCTGTATGCCAGCGATGCGACCTTCTGGATGCCGGCCTGGGACGACCGCGATCAGCTGGTGGAAAACCCGCAGACCGAAATCTCGCTGATCTGGTACGGCAACCGCAGCGGTCTGGAAGACCGGGTGTTCCGCATCCGCACCGAGCGCTCTAGTGCCACCATTCCGGACACGCGCACCTCGCACAACATCAGCAATATCGAGCTGCTCGAGCAGGCCAATGGCCTGTGCAAGCTGCGCTTCAACTGGCACACCATGAGCTTTCGCTACAAGGTCGTCGACCACTTCTACGGCACCAGTTTCTACAGCCTCGACAGCAGCGGGCCGAACCCGCTGATCAAGGCCAAGAAGGTGGTCCTGAAGAACGACTACGTGCGGCAAGTCATCGACGTCTACCACATCTGAAAACACGGACTGAAGCTACTGCGCTGGCTTGGGCTGTGTTGCGGGACGCCTCGAAATGCTCATTCACAACCAGTGAACTGCGCTTTCTCGGCGTGCCGCGCCTTGCCCCAGCTGCGCTCGTGACGCTTCAAGCCGCGTTTTATCGGCATAGAACTGTTTAGCGAGGTGTGCCATGAGCCACAAGATCGCACTGAATTTCGAAGACGGGGTCACCCGTTTCATTGACGCCAAACTCGGCGAGACCGTGGCCGATGCCGCCTATCGCCAGGGCATCAATATCCCCCTGGATTGCCGCGACGGTGCCTGCGGGGCCTGCAAGTGCTTCGCCGAAGCCGGTCAGTACGACCTCGGCGAAGACTATATCGACGACGCCCTGAGCCAGGCCGAAGCCGAGCAGGGCTATGTGCTGACCTGCCAGATGCGTGCCGAGAGCGACTGCGTGGTGCGCGTGCCGGCCTCAAGCGAGCTGTGCAAGACCCAGCAGGCCAGCTTCGAGGCGGCGATCAGCGCGGTGCGCCAGTTGTCCGACAGCACCATCGCCCTGTCGATCAAGGGTGAGTCGCTGAGCAAGCTGGCGTTCCTGCCGGGCCAGTACGTCAACCTCAAGGTGCCGGGCAGCGAGCAGAGCCGCGCCTATTCGTTCAGCAGCCTGCCGAAGGACGGCGAGGTCAGCTTCCTGATCCGCAACGTGCCGGGCGGCCTGATGAGCAGCTTCCTCACTGGTTTGGCCAAGGCCGGCGACAGCATGACCCTGGCCGGCCCGCTGGGCAGCTTCTACCTGCGCGAAATCAAGCGGCCGCTGTTGCTGCTGGCCGGCGGCACCGGTCTGGCGCCCTTCACCGCGATGCTCGAGAAGATTGCCGAGCAGGGCAGCGCGCACCCGCTGCACCTGATCTACGGGGTGACCCACGACTTCGACCTGGTCGAAATGGACAAGCTCGAGGCCCTGGCCGCGCGCATCGCCAACTTTACCTACAGCGCCTGCGTGGCCAGCCCGGATAGCAGCTACCCGCACAAGGGTTACGTCACCCAGCACATCGCGCCCAGGCACCTCAACGACGGCGACGTGGATGTCTACCTGTGCGGCCCGCCGCCGATGGTCGAGGCGGTCAGCCAATACATCCGCGAACAGGGCATCCAGCCGGCCAACTTCTATTACGAGAAGTTCGCCGCCAGCGCCTGAAAGGCTCCTTTGGTCCGCTTACTGGGTGAGCGGGCCTGTTTTATTCGAGCGTTAGCCCGGGGTTCTCTGCCGGATTCCCCCGGATTGCATCCGGGCTACGCAACCGAGGTGGTTCATGAGCAAACGTTTTCAGGACAAGGTCGCCGTGATCACCGGCGCCGCCCAGGGCATCGGTCGTCGCGTGGCCGAGCGCATGGCGGCCGAGGGCGGCCGGCTGCTGCTGGTCGACCGTTCCGAGCTGGTGCACGAACTGGCCGACGAACTGGCCGGCGTCGCCGAGGTGCTGTGCCTGACCGCCGACCTCGAGCAGTTTGCCGAGTGCCAGCGGGTGATGGCCGCGACGGTCGAGCGTTTCGGCCGCCTGGACATCCTGGTCAACAACGTCGGCGGCACCATCTGGGCCAAGCCGTTCGAGCACTACCAGGCCGATGAGATCGAGGCGGAAGTGCGTCGTTCGCTGTTCCCGACCTTGTGGTGCTGCCATGCCGCGCTGCCACAGATGCTCGCGCAGGGCAGTGGCGCCATCGTCAACGTTTCCTCGATTGCCACCCGCGGGGTCAACCGCGTGCCCTACGGCGCGGCCAAGGGCGGGGTCAACGCGCTGACCGCCTGCCTGGCCTTCGAGACCGCCGAGTGCGGCATTCGGGTCAATGCCACCGCCCCGGGCGGCACCGAAGCGCCGCCGCGGCGCATCCCGCGCAACACGGCCGCGCAGAGCGAGCAGGAGCAGCTCTGGTACCAGCAGATCGTCGACCAGACCCTCAGCAGCAGCCTGATGAAACGCTACGGCAGCATCGACGAGCAGGCCGGGGCGATTCTGTTTCTGGCCTCCGACGACGCCGCCTATATCACCGGCGTGACCCTGCCGGTGGGTGGCGGTGATCTGGGGTAGGTGGAGTCGGGTTCGTTGATGGGTTACGCGGCGCGCGCGATTCGACGTTGTGCTTGGGCCTTGCGCTCTGCGCCGCTAACCCATCCTACGGAGCTACAGAAAGCCGCAGCGTTAGCCGTTTCAACCCGCTGTTCACAACAAAAACAAAAGAGAGAACCCATGCCATGCGACAGATAGACGTTCACCAAATCATCGACACCGCGCGCTTCTCGCGCTTCCACTGGATGGTCATGGCGCTCTGCGCCTTGCTGCTGATCTTCGACGGTTACGACCTGTTTATTTACGGCGTGGTACTGCCGTCGATCATGCAGGAGTGGGGGCTGACCCCACTGCAGGCCGGTGCCCTGGGCAGTTATGCGCTGTTCGGCATGATGTTCGGCGCGCTGGCCTTTGGCACCCTGGCGGACAGGATCGGGCGCAAGAAGGGCATCGCCATCTGCTTTGCCCTGTTTTCCAGCGCCACCATCGTCAACGGTTTCGCCAGCAACCCCACCGAGTTCGGTATCTGCCGCTTTATCGCCGGTCTCGGTTGCGGCGGCCTGATGCCCAACGCCGTGGCACTGATGAACGAGTACGCGCCCAAGCGCCTGCGCAGCACCCTGGTGGCCATCATGTTCAGCGGCTACTCGGTGGGCGGCATGCTCGCCGCTGGTGTCGGCATCTATATGCTGCCGCGCTTCGGCTGGGAGGCGATGTTCTTCGCCGCCGCCGTACCCCTGCTGCTGTTGCCGCTGATTCTGTGGAAGCTGCCGGAATCGGTGGGCTTTCTGCTGCGCCAGGGCCGTCATGAGCAGGCCCGCGAGATGCTGCAGAAGATCCAGCCGGGCCTGCACATCGACGCGGCCGACCAGCTGCATATGAGTGATAGCAAAGGCAAGGGCGTGGCGGTGTTCGAGCTGTTCCGTGAGGGCCGCGCGTTGCGCACCCTGTGCCTGTGGCTGGCGTTCTTCTGCTGCCTGCTGATGGTCTACGCACTGAGCTCCTGGCTGCCCAAGCTGATGGCCAACGCCGGCTACAGCCTGGGTTCGAGCCTGTCGTTCCTCCTGGCGCTGAACTTCGGCGGCATGGCCGGTGCCATTCTCGGCGGCTGGCTGGGCGATCGCTTCAGTCTGAGCAAGGTGATGGTGGCCTTCTTCGTTGCCGCCGCCGTGTCGATCAGCCTGCTGGGCTTCAAGAGCCCGACGCCGCTGCTGTACCTGCTGATCTTCGTCGCGGGTGCCACCACCATTGGTACACAGATTCTGTTGTACGCCGGGGCTGCGCAGTTCTATGGCCTGTCGATCCGCTCCACGGGCCTGGGCTGGGCCTCGGGCATCGGCCGCAACGGGGCCATCGTCGGCCCGCTGCTGGGCGGCGCGCTGATGGGCATCAACCTGCCGCTGCAACTGAACTTCCTGGCCTTCGCCGTACCCGGAGCCATCGCCGCCATCGCCATGACTGTGTTCGCCATCAGCGCCAAGCGCCGGCAGCACCCAGCCATGCTGTTGAGCGGTGCCAAGGCCTGAGCCTTTAGCCCTCACCCCTGACCCCTCTCCCACAGGTGGGCGAGGGGGACTGACTGGAAGATTGAAATGAGCCAAACCCTGATCGAAAGCGTGTCGGCGATCATCGTCGACCTGCCGACCATCCGCCCGCACAAGCTGGCAATGCACACCATGCAGCGGCAGACCTTGGTGGTCATTCGTCTGCGTTGCGCCGACTCTATCGAAGGCCTCGGCGAGTCCACCACCATCGGTGGCCTGGCCTACGGCAACGAGAGCCCGGAGAGCATCAAGCAGAACATCGACAGCCACCTCGCACCGCTGCTGATCGGTCAGGACGCGGCCAATATCAATGCCTGCATGCTGCGTCTGGATAAAGCCGCCAAGGGCAATAGCTTCGCCAAGTCCGGCCTGGAAAGTGCGCTGCTGGATGCCCAGGGCAAGCGCCTGGGGCTGCCGGTCAGCGAACTGCTCGGCGGCCGCGTGCGCGACAGCCTGGAAGTGGCCTGGACCCTGGCCAGTGGCGACACCGCCAAGGACATCGCCGAAGCGCAGCACATGCTGGAGATTCGCCGTCACCGCATCTTCAAGCTGAAGATCGGCGCGGGTGAGGTCAGCCAGGACCTCAAGCACGTCATCGCGATCAAGCGGGCTCTGGGCGACAGCGCCAGCGTGCGGGTCGACGTCAACCAGGCCTGGGACGAGTCGGTGGCCCTGCGCGCCTGCCAGGTGCTCGGCGACAACGGTATCGACCTGATCGAGCAGCCGATTGCGCGGATCAACCGGGCAGGGCAGGTGCGCCTCAATCAGCGCAGCCCAGCACCGATCATGGCCGACGAATCCATCGAAAGCGTGGAAGACGCCTTCAGCCTGGCCGCCGACGGTGCTGCGTCGGTGTTTGCCCTGAAGATCGCCAAGAACGGTGGTCCGCGGGCCGTGCTGCGCACCGCGGCAATCGCCGAAGCGGCCGGCATCGCCCTGTACGGCGGCACCATGCTGGAAGGCTCGATCGGCACCCTGGCCTCGGCCCATGCCTTCCTGACCTTGAACAAGCTGACCTGGCACACCGAGCTGTTTGGCCCGCTGCTGCTGACCGAGGAAATCGTTCAGGAGGCACCGCAGTACCGCGATTTCCAGCTGCATGTGCCGCGTACCCCGGGCCTCGGTCTGACCCTCGATGAAGAACGCCTGGCGTTCTTCCGTCGCCCCTGACGCTGCGCCAACGGCCTAACCCGCCGAGGAGATAAACCCATGCTGTTCCACGTAACGATGACCGTAAAACTGCCGTTGGATATGGACCCGGCCAAGGCCGCCCAGCTCAAGGCGGACGAGAAGGAACTGGCCCAGCGCCTGATGCACGAGGGCAAGTGGCGCCACCTGTGGCGCATCGCCGGGCAGTACGCCAACTACAGCGTATTCGACCTGGACAGCGTGCAGGAACTGCACGACACCCTGCTACAGCTGCCGCTGTTCCCCTACATGGAGATCGAGATCGATGCCCTGTGCCGGCATCCCTCGTCGATCCGTGAAGACGACCGTTGATTAGTCCTAGAACAAAAAACCGAGGTAACCACCATGACCGTTAAAGTTAGCCACACCGCCGAAATCCAGGACCTGTTCAAAGAAGCCAGCGGCCTCAACAGCGAGCAGGGCAGCCCGCGTATCAAGCAGATCATGCTGCGCATCATCAATGACGCGGCGAAGATCATCGAAGACCTGGACATCAGCGACGACGAGTTCTGGAAGAGCGTCGACTACCTCAATCGCCTGGGCGGGCGCAATGAAGTCGGTCTGCTGGTGGCGGGCCTGGGCCTGGAACACTTCCTCGACCTGTTGCAGGATGCCAAGGATGCCCAGGCCGGCCTCACCGGCGGCACCCCGCGCACCATCGAGGGCCCGTTGTATGTCGCCGGCGCGCCGCTGGCCGAAGGCGAGGTACGCATGGACGACGGCAGCGAGCCGGATGCCACCGTGATGTTCCTCGAAGGCGTGGTGCGCGACACCCAAGGCGCGCCTGTGGCCGGCGCGGTGGTCGACCTGTGGCACGCCAACACCCAGGGCAACTACTCCTACTTCGACCAGAGCCAGTCCGCCTACAACCTGCGCCGACGCATCGTCACCGATGCCGAAGGCCGTTACCGCGCGCGCAGCATCGTGCCGTCCGGCTACGGCTGCGCCCCGGACGGCCCGACCCAGGAATGCCTGGATCTGCTCGGTCGTCACGGCCAGCGTCCGGCGCACATCCACTTCTTCATCTCCGCCCCGGGCCATCGTCATCTGACCACCCAGATCAACCTGGCCGGCGAGCAGTACCTGTGGGACGACTTCGCCTACGCCACCCGCGACGGCCTGGTCGGCGACATCCAGTTCGTCGAGGACGCCGCTGCCGCCCATGACCGTGGCGTGCAAGGCAGCCGCTTTGCCGAACTGCAGTTCGACTTCCAGCTGCAGAAGGCTCCCGCCGCCCAAGCCGAGCAGCGCAGCAAGCGTCCGCGTGCCCTGCAGGGGGCCTAGTCCTCCGTAGGGTGCGCTGTGCGCACCAATAATGTCGCGTGTCGTTTAGATGGTGCGCGCAGCGCACCCTACAGTCGTCGCTAACAACGAGAGCGTTCCCCGAGGAGCGCCATCCATACCTTGCGAGGCCCCATGAAAGCCTTGATCGACGATTTCTCCCTGTCCGCCGTAGTGGCCGGCTTTATCGCCACCGTGATTTCCTATGCCGGACCCCTGGTGATCATCTTCCAGGCGGCCGAGAGCGCGGGCCTGTCGCATGCCGTGCTGTCGTCCTGGGTCTGGGCGATTTCCATCGGCAGCGCGGTGCTGGGCATTGCCCTCAGCCTGCGTTACCGGGTGCCCATCATCATCGCCTGGTCGGCACCGGGCTCGGCGTTGCTGGTCTCGCTGCTGCCGCAGATCAGCCTGAACCAGGCGGTCGGTGCCTATATGGTGGCCAGCCTGATCATCTTCCTGGTCGGCATCAGCGGCGCCTTCGACCGCATCATCGGCAAACTGCCCGCGGCGATCTCCGCCGGCATGCTGGCCGGGATCCTGTTCAGCTTCGGCACCGGGCTGTTCGTCTCGCTGCAGGCCAAACCCTTTCTGGTGCTGGCGATGTTCGCCAGCTACCTGCTGGTCAAGCGCCTGCTGCCTCGCTATGCGGTGCTGGCGGTGCTGCTGGTCGGTTGCACTATCGCCTTCGCCACGGGCGAGCTGCGCCAGGAGGCGCTGGTCATCGGCCTGGCCACGCCCGTGTGGATCAGCCCCGAATTCAGCCTGGCGGCCAGCCTGAATATCGCCTTGCCGCTGGTGATGGTGGCCCTGACCGGCCAGTTCGTGCCGGGCATGGCGGTGCTGCGCGGTGCCGGTTACCAGACCCCGGCCAGCCCGATCATCGCCAGCAGCGCCCTGGGTTCGCTGCTGCTGGCCCCGTTCGCCTGCCACGGCCTCAACCTGGCGGCGATCACCGCGGCCATCTGCACCGGTCGCGAAGCCCACGAAGACCCGGCCCGGCGCTATGTCGCCGGGGTGGTCGGCGGTGTGGTCTATCTACTGCTGGGGCTGTTCGGCGCGACCCTGGTGTCGCTGTTTACCGCCTTTCCCAGGGAACTGATCGCCGCCCTGGCCGGGCTGGCGCTGTTCGGCGCGATTGCCGGTGCGCTGGCCGGCGCCATGGCGGTAGTGGAGGACCGCGAAGCGGCGCTGATCACCTTTCTGGTGACGGCCTCGGGCATGTCCTTTCTGGGGCTGTCGGCAGCCTTCTGGGGTCTGCTGTTCGGCATTGCCGCGCACCTGCTGCTGACTCGACGCGCTACGGCGAGCGCAGCTGTGCCGACAGCGGGCCCTGTGGGTGACCCTGCACCCTGATCGATCCGATTCCCCTTTATGAGCGGCCCTGGCGGCCGCTCATATAACCCCCGCCATGCCTTGCATCACCGGCTCGTCCAGCGCGCCGGGGCGGGTTTCTGCAACCTGAAATAACAACAAGAGCCAACCATGAACAACAACCGCATCACCTCCCTTCGCCTGCTGCCCCTGGCCATCGCGGCCGCACTGCCAAGCCTGAGTCAGGCTGGCGAAGGCGGTTTTATCGAGGATGCCAGCGCAACTTTGCAGGCGCGCAACTACTACTTCAGTCGCGACTACTCCGACATCGTCGGGCCGAACCAGCAGTCCAAGGCCGAGGAGTGGGCCCAGGGTTTTATCCTCAACGTCAAATCCGGCTACACCCCGGGCCCGGTCGGTTTCGGTGTGGATGCCATCGGCCTGCTGGGGATCAAGCTCGACAGCAGCCCGGATCGGGTCAATACCGGCCTGTTGCCAGTGACCGATGAGGGCAGGGCGGCCGATGACTACAGCCGCCTGGGCGCGGCCCTGAAAGTCAGGCTGTCGAAGACCGAGCTGAAGATCGGTGAACAGCAATTGATCCTGCCGGTGTTGTACTTCGGCGATATCCGCCTGTTGCCGCCGACCTATCAGGGCGTCAGCATCGTCTCCAACGAGATCGCCGGTCTGACCCTGCAGGGCGGTCAGCTGCGTTCCACCAGCCTGCGCAACGAGGCCGGTGATGAGGAGCTGGGCGCCATGCTCGGTTTCGTCCCGCTGCGCAATGGCGGCGGGCTGATCACCACGGACCGCCTCAACTATGCCGGCGCCGACTATGCCTTCAACGCCAAGCGCACCTCGGTCGGCGCCTGGTATGCCCAGCTGGAGGATATCTACAACCAGCGCCACTTCAGCCTCAAGCACAGTGAGCCGGTCGGCGACTGGGTGCTCGGCGCCAACCTGGGCTATTTCGACTCCGCCGAAGACGGCTCGCACCTGGCCGGCGAGATCGACAACCAGGCCTTTTACTCCCTGCTCTCGGCCAAGCATGGCGGGCATACCGTCTATCTCGGCTACCAGGCCATGTTCGGCGACCACGGCCTGCCGCGGGTGTTCGCCAACGTCAGCCCGCTGGGTAACGAGGTGCCGACCTTTACCTTCGACTCGGCTGACGAGCGCTCCTGGCAGGTGCGTTACGACTACGACTTCGCCGCCATGGGCGTACCGGGGCTGGTCGCCGGGGTGCGTTACCTGACCGGCGACAACGTCGACACCGGCCGCGGCTTCGAGGGCAAGGAGTGGGAGCGCGACCTGGACGTCGGTTACGTGGTGCAGAGCGGTTCGCTCAAGGGCCTGGGGGTGAAGGTGCGCAACGTCACCGCGCGTTCCAACTACCGCAGCGATGTCGACGAGAACCGCCTGATCTTCACCTACACCTGGAACCTGCTCTGAAGGTCTGCGGGTAGTCCATGTTCAGGGGCTGATTGGAACAAGAATGGTTCGATAATCGAACAGTAAGTCGATTATCGGATTGTTTGCCCGGGCCGCTCGGCCTACTGTTGACTCACCCGCCACCCTGACCCGGTGGCACTGTCCAACCAGTGAGAGCAGCACCGATGGCCGAAATCATTTCCCTCGCCGAAGCCATACAACGCTTCGTCAACGACGGCGACAGCATCGCCCTCGAAGGCTTTACCCACCTGATCCCGACCGCGGCGTCCCACGAGCTTATCCGCCAGAACAAGCGCGAGCTGACCCTGATCCGCATGACTCCCGACCTGGTCTACGACCTGCTGATCGGTGCCGGTTGCGCGAAGAAGCTGGTGTTCTCCTGGGGCGGCAACCCGGGCGTCGGCTCCCTGCATCGCCTGCGCGATGCGGTGGAGAAGGGCTGGCCGCAGCCGCTGGAAATCGAGGAACACAGCCACGCCGACATGGCCAACGCCTACGTCGCCGGGGCCTCGGGCCTGCCGTTCGCGGTGCTGCGTGCCTACGCCGGCTCCGACCTGCCCAAGGTCAACCCGCTGATCAAGACCGTCACCTGCCCGTTCACCGGCGAAGTGCTGGCGGCGGTGCCGAGCGTGCGTCCGGACGTCACCGTGATCCACGCGCAGAAGGCCGACCGTAAGGGCAACGTGCTGCTCTGGGGCATCCTCGGCGTGCAGAAGGAAGCGGCCCTGGCGGCCAAGCGCTGCATCGTCACCGTGGAAGAAATCGTCGACGACCTCGATGCGCCGATGAACGCCTGCGTGCTGCCGAGCTGGGCGCTGACCGCGGTCTGCCACGTGCCCGGCGGTGCCCATCCGTCCTACGCCCTCGGCTACTCCGAGCGTGACAACCGTTTCTACCAGGCCTGGGACCCGATCGCCCGCGACCGCGAGACCTTCAGCGCCTGGATCGACGAATACATCCGCGGCACCGCCGATTTCGCCGCTTTTCAAGAAAAACTGCGCCAGGCCAAACTGGCTGCCCAGCAGGAGGCCAACTGATGAGCGCCTACAGCACCAATGAAATGATGACCGTGGCCGCCGCCCGCCGCCTGCAGAACGGCGCGGTGTGCTTCGTCGGCATCGGCCTGCCGTCCAAGGCCGCCAACCTGGCGCGCCTGACCTCCTCGCCGGACGTGGTCCTGATCTACGAATCCGGCCCGATCGGAGCCAAGCCGAGCGTGCTGCCGCTGTCGATCGGCGACGGCGAGCTGGCCGAGACCGCCGACACCGTGGTGCCCACCGGCGAGATCTTCCGCTACTGGTTGCAGGGCGGGCGCATCGACGTCGGCTTCCTCGGCGCCGCCCAGGTCGACAAGTTCGGCAACATCAACACCACGGTGATCGGCGATTACCACCAGCCGAAAGTGCGTCTGCCCGGCGCCGGTGGCGCGCCGGAGATCGCCGGCAGCGCCAAGCAGGTGCTGATCATCCTCAAGCAGTCGCACCGCACCTTCGTCGACAAGCTGGCCTTCATCACCTCGGTCGGCCATGGCGAAGGCGGCGACCATCGCAAGCAGCTGGGCCTGCCCGGTGCGGGGCCGGTCGGCATCATCACCGACCTGTGCATCATGGAACCGGAAGCCGGCAGCAACGAGTTCATCGTCACCACCCTGCATCCGGGCGTGACTCGCGAGCAGGTGATCGAAGCCACCGGCTGGCAGATCCGTTTTGCCGACAACCTCAGCGTCACCGCCGAGCCGAGCGAAGTCGAACTCGCTGCCCTGCGCGCCCTGGAAGCGCGCACCGCGGCCGCCCACGGCCAGGCCGGAGGTGAGGAATGAGCCGCGACGTATTTATCTGCGACGCCGTGCGTACACCGATCGGCCGCTTCGGCGGTGGTCTGGCCGCGGTGCGTGCCGACGACCTGGCGGCGGTGCCGCTCAAGGCGTTGATCGAGCGTAATCCGCAGCTCGACCTGAGCCAGGTCGACGAAGTCTTTATGGGCTGCGCCAACCAGGCCGGCGAAGACAACCGCAACGTGGCGCGCATGGCCCTGTTGCTGGCCGGCTTGCCGGACTCGGTGCCGGGGGTGACCCTCAACCGTCTCTGCGCCTCGGGCATGGACGCGGTCGGCACGGCCTTTCGCGCCATCGCCAGCGGCGAGATGGAGCTGGCCATCGCCGGCGGCGTCGAGTCGATGTCGCGCGCGCCCTATGTCATGGGCAAGGCCGACAGCGCCTACGGCCGCAACCAGAAGATCGAGGACACCACCATCGGCTGGCGTTTCATCAACCCGCTGATGCAGGCCGAATACGGCGTGGATGCCATGCCGCAGACCGCCGACAACGTCGCCGACCAGTTCGGGATCAGCCGTGCCGATCAGGACGCCTTCGCCCTGCGCAGCCAGCAGCGTGCGGCCGCCGCCCAGCAGGCCGGCTTCTTCGCCGAAGAAATCGTCCCGGTGGTGATCAAGGGCAAGAAGGGCGACAGCGTGATCGATCAGGACGAGCACCTGCGCCCGGACACCACCCTGGAAGCCCTGGGCAAACTCAAGCCGGTCAATGGCGCGGACAAGACCGTCACCGCCGGCAACGCCTCGGGGGTCAACGATGGGGCTGCGGCGCTGATCCTGGCCTCTGCCGAGGCGGTGCAGAAGCACGGCCTGACGCCGCGGGCGCGGGTGCTGGGCATGGCCAGCGCCGGCGTGGCGCCACGGATCATGGGCTATGGCCCGGTGCCGGCGGTGCGCAAGCTGTGTGAGCGGCTGGATCTGCAGATCAGCGATTTCGACGTGATCGAACTCAACGAAGCCTTTGCCGCTCAGGGCCTGGCGGTGACCCGCGACCTCGGCCTGGCCGACGACGCGCCCCAGGTCAACCCCAACGGCGGCGCCATCGCCCTCGGTCATCCGCTGGGCATGAGCGGCGCGCGCCTGGTGCTGACCGCCTTGCACCAGCTGGAAAAGTCCGGCGGCAGGCGCGGCCTGGCGACCATGTGCGTGGGTGTCGGCCAGGGTCTGGCGCTGGCCATCGAGCGGGTCTGAGCCGACCCGCTTGCGGGCGTGGCTCCAGCCGCGAACGGCGATGGGACATGCCTGTCCTGACCGGCACCCGGTAGGATGGGGGCGCCTAGGTGGGACCGCCCAGGCTGAGCGCAGCGATAGCCAACGGGGTTTGATGAGTCACCGCCAGGCCATCTGCCAGCAGCAATTGCCGCCATGATCCTGGTGTGAGCCGGCTTTCGATTGTGATGGGTATCGCTGCGCTCAACCGCATCCTACAAGAGCCACAAGAGCCGCTGCAGCCCCGTAGGATGGTGTTGAGCGCAGCGATACCCATCGAGCTACAAGAGCATTGTCAGCAATGACCCGGTGTGAGCCCATGGCAGCGGGCTTTGCCGCTGGGGCGCAAGCGTCCTGGCCGAACATCGAGTCCTATTTATTTGAAGGAGTTTTGCCGTGCCTGTTGTCCACCTCGCCGATGGCGACCTGAATTACCAACTCGAAGGCCCGGCTGACGCGCCGGTGCTGCTGCTGAGCAATTCCCTGGGCACCGACCTGGGCATGTGGGACACGCAGATGCCGGCCTTTACCGCGCATTTCCGGGTGCTGCGCTACGACACCCGCGGCCACGGCCAGTCGCAGGTCAGTGCGGGCTTCTACAGCATCGAGCAACTGGGTCGCGATGTGCTGGCCCTGCTCGATCACCTGGATATCCGCCAGGCATCATTCTGTGGCCTGTCCATGGGCGGCCTGATCGGCCAGTGGCTGGGCATCAATGCCGGCGCGCGTCTGCACAAGCTGGTGCTGTGCAACACTGCGGCCAGGATTGCCAACGACGAAGTGTGGAATAGCCGCATCGACAGCGTGCTGCAAGGCGGCCAGCAGGCCATGAGCGACCTGCGCGATGCATCCATTGCGCGCTGGTTCACCCCCGAGTTCGCCGCGGCCGAGCCTGCGCAGGCCAACCGCATTACCGCGATGCTGGCAGCCACCTCGGCCCAGGGTTACGCCGGCAACTGCGCGGCGGTGCGCGATGCCGATTTTCGCCAGCAACTGGCTGCGATCAAGCTGCCGACCCTGATCGTCTGCGGCACTGCCGATGCGGTGACCACCCCCGAGCATGGCCGCTTCATGCAGCAGCAGATCGCCGGCGCGCAGCTGGTCGAGTTGCATGCCGCGCACCTGTCCAATGTCGAGGCGGGCGCGGCATTCACCCGGGCGGTAGTGGATTTCCTTCGGCAGTGACACCCTCGGCGCAGTCTGGGATTCGTCCGTGGCCTGTGCTGGGTGTTCGCTGCGGATACCAGGGCAACGCCTGCGGGCGTATTTGCAAAGTCTTTTAAGATCAAACTATTATGAAAATCTTGCGGCTCTAGAAGGGCGCAGGACTTTCTTTGTTGCCGCGCGCTTTTCTCCCCGTATGCCTGCCCAACCTGCTCTCGTGTAGTCAAACTGGCGGGTATACTCGAGTTCCCGCTGATCGACCTGTACAGGGCCTGATGACATGACGCAGATTTCCGAACGCCTCCTGGTCCAGGCTCATCTGGACGCCAAGCAGCCCAAGCCGCTGACGCCCGAGCAGGAGGCCTTCTACCGCGCCGAGATTGCCGCCGAGCTGAAAAAGCAGAATGCGGTGCTGGTTGCCCACTATTACTGCGACCCGGTGCTGCAGGCCTTGGCCGAAGAGACCGGCGGTTGCGTCTCCGACTCCCTGGAAATGGCCCGCTTCGGCAATCAGCACCCGGCGCAGACCGTGCTGGTGGCCGGGGTCAAGTTCATGGGCGAGACGGCGAAGATCCTCAATCCGGAAAAGCGCGTGCTGATGCCGACCCTGGAGGCGACCTGTTCGCTGGATCTGGGCTGCCCGGTGGAGGAGTTCGCCGCGTTCTGCGACCAGCACCCGCAGCGCACCGTGGTGGTGTATGCCAATACCTCGGCGGCGGTGAAGGCGCGTGCCGACTGGGTGGTGACCTCCAGTTGCGCGGTGGAGATCGTCGAGCACCTGATGGACAACGGCGAAAGCATCATCTGGGCGCCGGACCAGCACCTGGGGCGTTACATCCAGAACAAGACCGGTGCCGACATGCTGCTGTGGGACGGCGCCTGCATCGTCCACGAGGAGTTCAAGGCCAAGCAGCTCGAGGACATGAAGGCCCTGTACCCGGACGCCGCGGTGCTGGTGCATCCGGAGTCGCCGACGGCGGTGATCGACCTGGCCGATGCAGTCGGCTCGACCAGCCAACTGATCGCGGCGGCCCAGCGGCTGCCGAACAAGACCTTTATCGTCGCCACCGACCGCGGCATCTTCTACAAGATGCAGCAGCTGTGTCCGGACAAGGAATTCATCGAGGCGCCGACCGCCGGTAACGGCGCCGCCTGCCGCAGTTGTGCGCACTGCCCATGGATGGCGATGAACACCCTGCAGCGCACCCTGCAGAGCCTGCGTGAAGGCAGCAACGAGATCTTCGTCGATCCCGCGCTGATTCCCAAGGCGATCAAACCGCTCAAGCGCATGCTGGATTTCACCCAGGCGGCGCGGCTCAAGCTGTCGGGCAACGCCTAAGCGAGTAGCCGGCCTGTCGCCGGGCAATGCTGGGTTACCCCCGCAGCTGAAATGCAGCCTTGCTCAGCGCCGTGTTTGGCGCTGCCCTTGAGTGGCGAGAAGGGTAATAGCCGCTATCTATTGATAAACACGCTGTACCGATGCTAAAGGGCCGATATAATGCGGCCCTTTGCCGGCTTTGCCGTGGCCGCCTGTTTCCGTGGATGATCCTATGAAAAGCGCTGAAATCCGTGAAGCTTTCCTCAGCTTCTTCGAAGAGAAGGGGCACACCCGTGTCGCTTCCAGCTCCCTGATTCCGGGCAACGACCCGACCCTGCTGTTCACCAACGCCGGGATGAACCAGTTCAAGGACTGCTTCCTCGGCCTGGAAAAACGCGCCTACACCCGTGCCGCGACCAGCCAGAAGTGCGTGCGTGCCGGCGGCAAGCACAACGACCTGGAAAACGTCGGCTACACCGCGCGTCACCACACCTTCTTCGAGATGCTCGGTAACTTCAGCTTCGGCGATTACTTCAAGCGCGATGCCATCCACTTCGCCTGGGAGTTCCTGACCAGTGAGCGCTGGCTGAACCTGCCCAAGGACAAGCTCTGGGTCACCGTCTACGCCGACGACGACGAAGCCTACGACATCTGGAACAAGGAAATCGGCGTGCCGGCCGAGCGGATGATCCGCATCGGCGACAACAAGGGCGCGCCTTATGCCTCCGACAACTTCTGGACCATGGGCGATACCGGCCCGTGCGGCCCGTGTACCGAGATCTTCTTCGATCATGGCGAGCACATCTGGGGCGGTCCGCCTGGTTCGCCGGAAGAAGACGGCGATCGCTACATCGAGATCTGGAACAACGTGTTCATGCAGTTCAACCGCACCGCGGACGGCGTGCTGCACCCGCTGCCGGCGCCGAGCGTGGACACCGGCATGGGCCTGGAACGCATCAGTGCGGTGCTGCAACACGTCAACTCGAACTACGAGATCGACCTGTTCCAGAGCCTGCTGGATGCCTCGGCCAAGGCCATCGGCTGCGCCAACGAGGGCCAGGCCTCGCTGAAAGTGGTGGCCGACCATATCCGCTCCTGCAGCTTCCTGATCGCCGACGGCGTCACCCCGTCCAACGAAGGCCGCGGCTATGTGCTGCGCCGGATCGTCCGGCGCGCCTGCCGCCACGGTAACAAGCTGGGCGCCACGGGTAGCTTCTTCTATCGGATCGTCGCCGCCCTGGTGGCCGAGATGGGCGAAGCCTTCCCGGAACTGAAGCAGCAGCAGGCGCACATCGAGCGCGTGCTGCAAACCGAAGAAGAACAGTTCGCCAAGACCCTGGAGCAGGGCCTGAGGATTCTCGAGCAGGATCTGGTCGGGCTCAAGGGCAAGCTGATCCCCGGCGAGACGGTGTTCAAACTGTATGACACCTATGGTTTTCCCTACGACCTGACGGCCGATATCGCCCGCGAGCGTGGCCTGACCCTGGACGAGAGCGGCTTCGAGCGCGAAATGCAGGCCCAGCGCGAGCGCGCCCGTTCCGCCAGCGCCTTTGGTATGGATTACAACGCCCTGGTCAAGGTCGACAGCGACACACGTTTCCTCGGTTACACCGGCACCAGCGGCAGCGGTGCGATCATCGCGCTGTTCCAGGGCGGCCAGGCGGTCGATACCCTGAGCGAAGGCGAGGAGGGTGTGGTGGTCCTCGACCAGACACCGTTCTATGCCGAATCCGGTGGCCAGGTCGGTGACTGCGGTTTCCTCGAAGGTGCCGGCGTGCGCTTCGATGTGCGCGACACCACCAAGGCCGGCGGTGCTTTCCTGCACCACGGCGTGGTCGCCAAGGGCAGTTTGAGCGTGGGCGCCTCGATCAAGGCCGAAGTCGAAGCCGGCGTGCGCCAGGCCACCGCGCTCAACCATTCGGCGACGCACCTGCTGCACGCCGCGTTGCGTCAGGTGCTCGGCGAGCACGTGCAGCAGAAAGGCTCGCTGGTCGATAGCCAGCGTCTGCGTTTCGACTTCAGTCACTTCGCGGCGATCACGCCGGAGCAACTGAAGGCCCTGGAGGATATCGTCAACACCCAGGTGCGCAACAACAGCGCCGTGGAAACCCTCGAGACCGATATCGAAACCGCCAAGCAAAAAGGCGCCATGGCGCTGTTTGGCGAGAAATACGGCGATCGGGTGCGCGTGCTGAGCATGGGCGGTGACTTCTCCGTCGAACTCTGTGGCGGCACTCACGTGTCCCGTACCGGCGACATCGGCCTGTTCAAGATCACCAGCGAGGGCGGTGTGGCGGCGGGTGTGCGGCGTATCGAAGCGGTCACCGGTGCGGCAGCCTTCGCCTACCTGAATGCAGCCGAAGAGCAGCTGAAAGAGGCCGCCGCGCTGGTCAAGGGCAGCCGCGACAACCTGCTGGACAAGCTGATTGCCATGTTGGAGCGCAATCGTCAGCTGGAGAAGGAGCTGGAGCAGTTCAAGGCCAAGGCCGCCAGTGCGGCCGGCAATGATCTGGCCGGCTCTGCCGTCGACGTCAAAGGCATCAAGGTGCTCAGTGCGCGGGTCGACGGCCTGGATGGCAAAGCCATGCTGGCCATGGTCGACCAGTTGAAGAACAAGCTCGGCAGCGCGGTGATCCTGCTCGGCGGCGTGCAGGACGACAAGGTCGTGCTGGTGGCCGGCGTGACCCAGGACCTGACCGGCAAACTCAAGGCCGGCGAGCTGATGAAGCAGGCTGCAGCGGCCGTCGGCGGCAAGGGCGGTGGTCGTCCGGATATGGCGCAGGGCGGCGGCACCGATGCCGGCGCGCTGGGTGGCGCCTTGGCGCTGGCCGCAAGCTTTGCCGAGCAAGGTCTGTAGGCGTCGAGCCCAAGGCCCGGAAAACGCCCGGTAGCCCTTGGCAGCATATTGAGTTGAATGTTTAATGGGCGCCCTTCACGGGCTGAGGCGGCTTTGAAATGGCTTTGATCGTACAGAAATTTGGCGGCACCTCCGTCGGCACTGTTGAGCGGATTCAGCAGGTGGCCGAGAAGGTGAAGAAGTTCCGCGAAAACGGCGATGACATTGTGGTCGTGGTTTCCGCCATGAGCGGTGAAACCAATCGGTTGATCGAGCTGGCCAGGCAGGCGAGCGATGATCAGCCGGTGCCGCGTGAACTCGACGTGATGTTGTCCACCGGTGAGCAGGTGACCATTGCCCTGTTGACCATGGCGCTGATTCGTCGTGGTGTGCCGGCGGTGTCCTACACCGGCAACCAGGTGCGGATTCTCACCGACAGCGCGCACAACAAGGCGCGTATCCTGCAGATCGACGATCAGAAGCTGCGTGCCGACCTCAAGGCCGGTCGTGTGGTGGTGGTCGCCGGTTTCCAGGGGGTGGACGAGCACGGCAATATCACCACGCTCGGGCGTGGTGGCTCCGACACCACGGGCGTGGCCCTGGCGGCGGCGCTGAAGGCCGACGAGTGCCAGATCTACACGGACGTCGATGGTGTCTACACCACCGACCCGCGTGTGGTGCCCCAGGCTCGGCGCCTGGAGAAGATCACCTTCGAAGAAATGCTGGAAATGGCCAGCCTGGGTTCCAAGGTGCTGCAAATCCGCTCGGTGGAATTCGCCGGCAAGTACAACGTCCCGCTGCGCGTATTGCACAGCTTCAAAGAGGGTCCGGGCACCCTCATTACCCTTGATGAAGAGGAATCCATGGAACAGCCGATCATCTCCGGCATCGCTTTCAACCGCGACGAAGCCAAGCTGACTATCCGTGGCGTACCGGACATCCCGGGCGTGGCGTTCAAGATTCTCGGCCCTGTCAGTGCCGCCAATATCGAAGTCGACATGATCGTGCAGAACGTGGCGCACGATAACACCACCGATTTCACCTTCACCGTGCACCGCAACGATTATCAGGCCGCGCAGCAGGTATTGGAAAATACCGCGCGTGAGCTGGGCGCCCGCGAAGTGATTGGCGACATCAAGATTGCCAAGGTGTCGATCGTCGGCGTCGGCATGCGCTCCCATGCAGGGGTTGCCAGCCGCATGTTCGAGGCCCTGGCCAAGGAAAATATCAATATCCAGATGATCTCCACCTCGGAAATCAAGGTGTCCGTGGTGATTGAGGAGAAATATCTGGAGTTGGCGGTGCGTGCTTTGCACACGGCCTTCGAATTGGATGCCCCGGCCCGACAGGGCGACTGAGGCATTGCCCGAAAGGCGCGCAGTATTGCGCGCCTTTTGTCTTTTTGGTTGGCGTGGATGGACTTTCTTTCTGCCCACACTAGTCAATACTTGGGTGAAGGCCTCGCTTGAGATTCACGGGGGCTGCCACCATTTTCTTTTTTGCAGACTGTTGTATTGGATTTAAATCCGTGAGGAGAAAGGAATGCTGATTCTAACTCGCCGGGTCGGTGAGACCCTGATGGTGGGTGACGAGGTCACTGTCACCGTGTTGGGCGTTAAGGGCAATCAGGTGCGCATTGGCGTTAACGCGCCGAAGGAAGTAGCCGTGCACCGTGAGGAGATTTACCAGCGCATCCAGAAAGAGAAAGACGAAGAACCAAGCCACTAATTTTTATCTAATTTTTGGCTTTGCAAGCGGGGCAAAGATGGGTATCATGCGCCCCGTGTTGCGGAGAGGTGGCCGAGTGGCCGAAGGCGCTCCCCTGCTAAGGGAGTACATCTCAAAAGGGTGTCGGGGGTTCGAATCCCCCCTTCTCCGCCATTATTAAGTGTTATAGGGTTTTATTCCTGCTTGATCAGTAAGTTGTTGAAATTAATCTGATTTAAGCTTGATTGAAAAATTTGAATCCCTATAATGCGCCCGGACAGTGCACTCATAGCTCAGCTGGATAGAGTACTCGGCTACGAACCGAGCGGTCGGAGGTTCGAATCCTCCTGAGTGCACCATATTGAAGATGATCGGCAGCGAAGCGGGTCGTGTTTCAAACCAGCGGTGATCTGGTTAAAAAGCGCCACTTGCACTCATAGCTCAGCTGGATAGAGTACTCGGCTACGAACCGAGCGGTCGGAGGTTCGAATCCTCCTGAGTGCACCAAATAGAAGGGCCTGCAGCGATGCAGGCCCTTTTTCTTTGCCTGGCGTTTTGTTCGGGGCTTTCCTTGGTTCCGGTCTTGCTTTGGCTCGCTCGTCGATCAGCTTCGATTCTGGTGCGCATTGCACGCCCTGCAGACTGCGGATGCCGCGCTGGGGTGGGCGGTTGTCGGTATCAGTGGCACATCCGACAGGCAGCTAGCGCTTGCCTTTGACGCAGCCGGTTTCATCGAAGCTGACCTGGCGGTTGTTGCCTTGATTGTCGCGGTAGTGATAGCGCGTCTGGCCGTTCTGGCTGCTGATCCTGTCTGGTGTGCCCAGGCTGCTTTCCACGTCGCTACGGTTCATGCCGCTACGTATCTGCTGTTTGATAATGGCTGTGCGGCGCTCGCTGCCGGTAACCAGATTGCCGCAACCATCCTCCTGCTCACCGACCACCACCAGCGCGCCGGTCTTTTTCGCGGCCTTGCCGCGTGATGGTTTGCTTGATTTGGCCAGTGGGGTGGGTTTGCCGCTGCCAGGGGTCGCGTTGTAGGCATCCTGCAGGTATTGCGCCTGTTCGGCGGGGCAGCCTTGCAGGGTGAAGGTGACGTGGCCGCTGGCGTCTTCGCAGCGGAACACGGTTGAGGCCAGAAGTGGGGGTGGGCACAACAGAATGGCGCAGAAAGCTGCGCGACGCAGTCCATGCATAGTGACGTCCTCCTTGACGGTCGTCTGGCAAGCCTAGTCGCTCGGATCGGCTTTGCCAGTGGTGCCTTGTGCGGCGTCTCCGGCGTCGCAACTACAGGTTGTTAAGAAACGCTGAAGTTTGTGCTGCAAAGGCTTGTTCTAGCCTGCTTTTTGTAACGTGCAAAGCCGTCGGGCGGTGTTATCATTTTGCCCGTCAGCCCCGCCGGGGCTTGTGGACCACCACCATGGACTTACCCAGTAGTTACTCTGAATCTCGATTGTGCAATCGCGTACTGATTGATTGACCCTCTTTGGCGTGCGCCGCCGCTGGGGGTGGAGCGTGCCATGACTGAAGTAGAAGCCAAGAAGCCGCAAGAAAGCCTGCAGGACCGCCTTGCCCAGGTGGTCGAGTTGCTGCATCGGCATAAGCTGGTCGAAGACCTGACGCATCGTCAGGAAGGCCTGCATCACGACCGGGTAGAGAACCTGGTGCACCGGCAGAACCTGGCCGAGCTGCAGCGCAAGCTCGATGAGCTGCACTCCGCCGACGTCGCCCATATCCTCGAAGCACTGCCGTTGGACGAGCGTCTGACCATCTGGCAACTGGTCAAGGCCGAGCGCGACGGCGATATCCTCCTCGAAGTATCCGATGCGGTGCGCGAAACGCTGCTCGCCGACATGGACGATCACGAGATCCTCGCGGCGGCCAAGGAAATGGACGCCGACGAACTGGCGGACCTGGCCTCCGAGCTGCCGCGCGATGTCGTCCACGAGTTGATGGAAACCCTCGATGCGCAGCAGCGTGAGCGGGTGCGCTCGGCGTTGTCCTATGAAGAGGACCAGGTCGGCGCGCTGATGGACTTCGAGATGGTCACCATCCGCGAAGACGTCAGCCTGGAAGTGGTGTTGCGCTACCTGCGGCGCCTCAAGGAGCTGCCGGGGCATACCGACAAGTTGTTCGTGGTCGATTACGACGGCGTGCTCAAGGGCGTGCTGCCGGTCAAGCGCTTGCTGGTCAACGATCCGGACAAGCTGGTCAGCGAAGTCATGGCCACCGATCCGGTGAGTTTTCATCCGGACGAGGATGCCTACGATGCTGCCCAGGCGTTCGAGCGTTACGACCTGATCTCAACGCCGGTGGTCGACAAGAACGGCAAGCTGATTGGCCGTCTGACCATCGACGAGATGGTCGATCTGATTCGTGAAGAAAGTGAAAGCGAAGTGCTGAACATGGCCGGTCTGCGCGAGGAGGAAGACATCTTCGCCTCGGTCTGGAAGTCGCTGCGCAACCGTTGGGCCTGGCTGGCCCTCAACCTGATTACGGCGTTCATTGCCTCGCGGGTCATCGGCCTGTTCGAGGGCTCTATCGAGAAGCTGGTGGCGTTGGCTGCCTTGATGCCGATCGTTGCCGGTATCGGCGGTAACTCGGGCAATCAGACCATTACCATGATCGTGCGCGCCATGGCGCTGGATCAGGTCAGTACTGGCAATACCGCGCGGCTGATTCGCAAGGAGTTGAGCGTTGCCTTGATCAATGGCCTGGTCTGGGGTGGGGTGATTGGTGTGGTGGCTTATACGCTTTACGACAGCTGGTCGCTGGGCGTGGTGATGACCGGGGCCATGACCCTCAACCTGCTGCTTGCGGCCTTGATGGGGGTGCTGATTCCCATGACCCTGGTGCGCATAGGGCGCGATCCGGCGATGGGGGCCAGTGTGATGATTACCGCGGTGACCGATAGTGGCGGCTTCTTTATCTTCCTCGGACTGGCCACGGTGTTCCTGCTGTAGCGGGGTGCGCTTATTTATGCGGTGAATGCATGGCGCTTTTTTGTCCATATTTGTCGCCAAATGCAGCCTGGGGTTTGCTCAAACAACCGTTTCAAGCTAAGGTGCGCCAGCTTTGCCCGGCAGTTTTCGGGTACCCCTCCATCCAAGAATATGCGACTGCCGAGTCGCGCCGATAAGGAGTCAACATGACCTCCAGCCAACTCCTGCTTGAGGGTGTCGAGCTCATGCTGATGGGCATGGGTGCAGTATTTTTCTTTCTGGCTCTATTGATTCTCTGCATCCGCCTGATGGCCCGTGTGATCGAGCGTTTCGCGCCAGCCCAGCATGCACGTGAGGCCAGTGCACCGGCTTCGGTCAAGTCAGTGGGCCAGGGGCCTGGGCCAGACGTTCTTGCTGCCATTCAGTTGGCCCTTCATCAACACCGCGCGCGCCGCGGCTGATTCTGGTTTGTCAGGGAGTTTCCGTATGACCGCTACGAAAAATGCACTCGGTATCACCGATGTGGTTCTGCGCGACGCGCATCAATCCATTCTGGCGACCCGGGTGCGTCTTGAAGACATGTTGCCGATCGCGCCGAAGCTCGATCAGGTTGGCTTCTGGTCGGTTGAGTCCTGGGGTGGTGCTACTTTCGATGCCTGCATTCGCTATCTGGGCGAAGACCCCTGGGAGCGTATCCGCGCGCTGAAGCAGGCTATGCCCAATACCCGTCAGCAGATGCTCTTGCGTGGGCAGAACCTGCTCGGCTATCGGCATTACGCCGATGACGTGGTGGAAAAATTTGTCGAGCGTGCGGCGGTCAATGGTGTCGATGTGTTCCGCGTGTTCGACGCGATGAATGATCCGCGCAACCTGCAGACTGCACTGCGGGCGGTCAAGCAGCTGGGCAAGCATGCCCAGGGCACGATTTCCTATACCACCAGCCCGGTGCACACCCTGGAAATGTGGGTCGACCTGGCCAAGCAGATCGAAGACATGGGTGCCGACTCGATCGCGATCAAGGATATGGCCGGCATTCTCAATCCGTACATCGCCTTCGAGCTGGTGACGCGGTTGAAAGCCAGCCTGTCGATCCCGATTCACATGCAGTGCCATGCCACGGCCGGTCTGTCGACCGCGGCCATCGTCAAGGCGGTGGAAGCCGGTATCGACAACGTCGACACGGCAATTTCCTCGCTGTCGATGACCTACGGCCACTCGCCGACCGAGTCGGTGGTGGCGATCTTCCAGGGTTCCGAACGCGATACCGGCCTGGATCTGTTGCTGCTCGAAGAAATCGCCGCCTACTTCCGCGAAGTACGGAAGAAGTATGCCAAGTTCGAAGGCACCCTCAAGGGTGTCGATTCGCGCATCCTGGTGGCCCAGGTGCCGGGCGGCATGCTGACCAATATGGAGAGCCAGCTAAAAGAGCAGGGCGCCCAAGATAAGTTCGATGAAGTGTTGGCCGAGATTCCGCGGGTGCGCGAGGATCTGGGCTTTATCCCGCTGGTGACCCCGACTTCGCAGATCGTTGGCACCCAGGCGGTGATCAACGTACTGACCGGTGAGCGCTACAAGTCGATCACCAAGGAAACCGCCGGTGTGTTGAAGGGCGAATACGGCGCAGCGCCGGCCCCCTTCAATAAAGAGCTGCAGGCGCGGGTGCTGGATGGCGCCGAAGCCATCACCTGTCGCCCAGCGGACATGCTCACTGCGGAAATGGACAAGCTGACCGCCGAACTCAAGGGCATCGCCCAGGAGAAGGGCATCAAACTGGCCAAAGAGGAAATCGACGACGTACTGACTTATGCCCTGTTTCCGCAAATCGGCCTGAAGTTTCTGGAAAATCGCGGCAATCCGGCGGCCTTCGAGCCGGCACCGACCGGTAACGAATTGCCGGCGCGTGAAGCTGGCAAGCCCGAGGTCTACACCGTGGAAGTCAACGGCAAGTCCTTTGTGGTCCAGGTCAACGAAGGTGGCGACATCGAAGGCCTCAAGCCTGTCGGTGGCGCCGCTGTCACGGCCGCTGCTGCTCCAGTATCTATCGGTGCTGGCGATCCGCAGTCGGCGCCTCTGGCTGGCAATATCTTCAAGGTTATGGTGCAGCCGGGGGCTACGGTCGAAGAAGGGCAGCTGGTGATCATTCTTGAAGCGATGAAGATGGAAACCGAGATTCGTGCGTTCAAGGCCGGCACCGTCGGTGCGGTTAACGTCAAGGTGGGCGATGCGGTGGCGGTAGGCGAAAGCCTGTTGACCATCGGTTGAGGGGCATTTAATGGAAAAGCTTCTCAAACTTTGGCAAAGCACGGGCCTGTATCATCTGGAGCCCGGTCAGGCCTTGATGATTGCAGTCTGCCTGGGGTTGATCTACCTGGCGATCAAGAAAGGCTTCGAGCCGTTGTTGCTGATCCCGATCGGGTTTGGTGGCCTGCTGGCCAACATTCCCGTGGCCGGTATGGCTGAAGGCTCCGGGATCTTGCACCTGTTCTATGAAGTCGGCTTGCCGACCAGTGTGTTTCCGCTGTTGATCTTCATGGGGGTCGGCGCAATGACCGACTTCGGGCCGATGCTGGCCAATCCGAAGACCTTGTTCCTGGGTGCGGCGGCACAGTTCGGTATTTTTGCCACCTTGATCGGCGCGTTGGCCATTGCCTCCCTGGGGATTCCTGGCATGGAATTCACCCTGCGTGAGGCGGCTTCTATCGCGATCATTGGTGGTGCCGATGGTCCGACCTCGATCTTTGTGACGGCCAAACTGGCGCCTCATTTGCTCGGGCCGATTGCGGTTGCCGCATATTCATACATGGCTCTGGTTCCGCTGATTCAGCCGCCCATCATGCGTGCGCTGACGACCAAGGAAGAGCGTGCGATCGTCATGCAGCAGTTGCGGCATGTCAGCCAGGTCGAGAAGATTGTGTTCCCGCTGGTGCTTTGTCTGTTGGTGGGCATACTCCTGCCGGACGCTGCGCCATTGGTGGGCATGTTCGCCTTTGGCAACTTGTTGCGTGAGGCGGGCTCGGTCGAGCGTCTGGCCGATACTTCGCGTAATGCGTTGATCAACATCGTGACCATTTGTCTGGGATTGACCGTGGGTTCCAAGCTTTCTGCCGAGTCATTCCTGCAATTGAAGACTCTCGGCATTCTGCTGCTGGGCATGATCGCCTTCTGTGGCGGTACTGCCGCTGGCGTGTTGATGGCCAAGGCGATGAACATGTTCAGCAAGAACAAAATCAATCCGTTGATCGGCTCGGCCGGGGTATCGGCAGTGCCGATGGCGGCGCGGGTATCGAACAAGGTCGGTCTGGAAGCCAATCCGCAGAACTTCCTGCTGATGCACGCCATGGGCCCCAACGTGGCCGGAGTGATCGGCTCGGCAGTAGCGGCCGGTGTGTTGCTCAACTTCGTTGGCTAGCAGGCACGGTTAGATGCTGTAAGCCAAGAAAAGCCGCCTGTTCAGGGCGGCTTTTCTTTGGCCAACAAAAAAAACCGGCCAGGGCCGGTTTTTTATCGTCGCAACTTACGCTTCTTCAGCGGCCATCTCGGCGTCATGGGCGATCAGTGCCACCAGGGCATTCTGTTGACGGCGTGACAGTTGGCGGAAACGCTGCAGCAACTCGCGTTCGTGCAAGGACAGTTCGGGACTATCCAGGCTGACGTTGAGTTCATCACCCAGGCCGCTTTCCTGAAGCATGCTCTGCTCCAGGCGGGCGATGATTTCCGAGTTCATGCTGCGATGATGATTGCGCGCGACATCTGCGATGCGCTCGCGCATGCCATCGGGCAAGCGAACGACGAATTTGTCAGCCGTGCGGCTGGAATAAATAGCCTGTTTCATTGGGCGCATACATTTAACCGATTAGTTCAGGGAAGCGATGCTGGCAGTGAGCCACGTGATTGTCACTGGTTTGACCGTCTTTAGCACGAGCTGTTCACTCAGAATCGTTATTTGTATCGATAAGGCTTCGCAGTCTACACAAATATTTGACGCCAATTACGTGTCGCATTGTGTTGGGTATAAAGGCTCATTGCCAGCACCGGTTGTCAGAAATGCGAGTTGTTGGGCAAAAGACCGGCATTTATTTGCCCGATATAAAAATTAAACGGCAGTCGCCCACGCGTCATGGCTCGTTAGCAGGGCCGCCAGAGGATTCGCCTGTATTGCTCAGCAGCAAGCGGCGACCTCGAGCCGTCCAGCCGTTAAATCCACCTGGCTGGACTAGCCGCCTGTGACCAGCACGGCGGGTGGCGGCATCCGGGTGCTCGACCGCCCAGTGCGGGCACATTTGAATGGCCGCGTGCAGCACCTGTGCGCTGATATTGACTACATCTGCCAGCGTTCAATCTGGCTGTTTAGCTAAGCGTAGTGCAAAACATCCTGCTCGGCGGTCTGGGGCGTATGCGGCGCTGGCGTGTCCAGTGGCGCAGCAGAGCAGTGCGTCATGTTCGCGACGTGGAACTGGCCGGTTGCGACGCTACGACCCTGGCCTGTACGCGGGCGTCGAAGTCCAGCGCCGAATGCTGGACTACCCCGGCGGCGCTCAGAGCCAGCCACGAGCCGGGTTGCAAGGTGCTGATGGGGCACCGAATAGCGTCCTTGGTGATTCCCGCTCGGGTAAAATAGCCGCCGAATTGGCTCAATATGACCGGCTGGGTATTCTCTCCCGTGACTATTATTCGGCCAGCCTGTTACAGGCCGTCTGGCTGCTGGTCGATGAGGACGACGGCTATGATCTGCTCCGGGCGAAATCCGCGTTGGCCTGCCTGCCGATCCGCTAAGCGCGCGGGTGCATGAAGGTCAGGTGCTAATCCTGCAAGTCTGGCGACAAGCGAAAAGGGTGTTGTGATGGGCGGCAGGTTGATCTATCTGATGGGACCTTCGGGTTCGGGCAAGGACAGCCTGTTGAATGCGGCGCGCGAGCGGTTGGCGGCGCGGGGCTGCCGCATCGTGCAGCGGGTCATCACCCGTTCCGCCGAGGCGGTGGGCGAGGCGGCCATAGGCGTTTCCGCGGACGAGTTCGAGCGGATGGAGGGCGAGGGCGCCTTCGCCCTGAGCTGGCGTGCCAACGGCCTGGCCTATGGCATTCCCGGGCAGATCGATGAGTGGCTGGCGGCTGGGCAAGATGTGCTGGTCAATGGTTCGCGGGCCTACCTGAGTCAGGCGCGCCAGCGCTATCCATGGCTGATCGGGGTGTTGCTGACGGTGGATCTCGAGGTGTTGCGCGAGCGCCTGCTCGCCCGTGGCCGTGAAACGCCCGAGCAGATCGAGCAGCGTTTGGCCCGCAATGCGCTGTTCGACAGCGTCGCCGTGGCCGCCGCCGAGGGTCTGCATGTGCTGGACAACTCCAGCGATTTCGAACGCACGGTGGATAATCTGTTGCTCCTGATCGGAGCCAGTCGCGCCTGTGTCTGACTCTGCTGGGCGCCGGTTCTGCCTGCCTTTGCCTCCGGACGGAGCGCCTCCGGAGTGAGCTGCGCCTCAATCCAGCGGCAATTCGGTGGTGCGCTTGACTTCACTCATGGCGATATTGGAGTGCGCCTCCTGCACATGCGGGCGTTGCAGCAGGTGGTCGCGCAGGAAGCGCTCGTAACCGGCGATGTCCTTGGCCACCACCTTGAGCAGGTAGTCCGAGCCGCCGGCCATGGTGTAGCACTCCAGCACTTCCGGATAGCCGACCACTGCCTGTTCGAACTCCTCCAGATTCTTGCGGCCATGGGCCGACAGCTTGATGTCGACGAACACGGTCATGCTCAGGCCCAGTAACTTGGGGTTGAGCAAGGCGACCTTGCGCTCGATCAGGCCTTCTTCCTGCATGCGATGAATCCGCCGCCAGCAGGGCGATTGCGACAGTTCGACCTTTTCCGCGATCTCGGCGGCGGACAGGTCGGCATTGTGCTGCAGCAGGCGCAAAATCTTGCGATCGAGAGGATTGAGCTTTTCTTGCATGATTTATCCCAATTTTTTGTAATTGTTGGAAAAGTCATGCGTATTATTGGCTTTTTGGCCCGAAATTAGAAATAAAATCTCCGTACCGCTCAGTCATATTCTTAGCCAGTCGTTTAGCCCGGTGATCCCGGGCGAAACAGAACCCGGTTGGCATTCACCGTTGCCAGCCTTGCTCTCCATAAAAATAAAAGGAGCGTCCGCATGTCTCTGGCCGAGATCCGCCTGGATGACAAGTATCGCCTTGCCACTGGTCACCTGTACCTCACCGGCACCCAGGCGCTGACCCGCCTGCCGATGCTGCAAAAGCAGCGCGACGCCGCCCACGGCCTGAATACCGCCTGTTTTATCTCCGGCTACCGCGGCTCGCCCCTGGGCAACCTGGACAAGAGCTTGTGGGAAGCCAAGGGTTTCCTCCAGGAAAACGCCATCCACTTCCAGCCGGGGGTCAATGAAGAGTTGGCCGCCACCTCGGTGTGGGGCAGCCAGCAGACCAGCCTGTTTCCCGGCGCGCGCTACGACGGCGTATTCGCCATGTGGTACGGCAAGGGCCCGGGCGTCGACCGCTGCGGCGACGTGTTCAAGCACGGCAACTCGGCCGGCGTCTCCGAGCATGGCGGCGTGTTGCTGCTGGCCGGCGACGACCATGGTTGCAAGTCCTCGAGCATCGCCAACCAGAGCGAGCACGCGTTTATCGCCGCTTCGATCCCGGTGCTCAATCCGGCCAACGTCCAGGAAATCCTCGACTACGGCATCATCGGTTGGGAACTGTCGCGTTACAGTGGTTGCTGGGTGGCGCTGAAGACCATCGCCGAGAACGTCGACTCCTCGGCGGTGGTGGAGGTCGACCCGCTGCGTATCCAGGTGAAGATTCCCGAGGACTTCGAATTGCCGGAGGACGGCGTGTATATCCGTTGGCCGGATCCCCCCCTGGCCCAGGAACAGCGCCTCAACACCTACAAGATCTATGCCGCCCGCGCCTTCGCCCGCGCCAACAAGCTCAATCGGGTGATGCTCGATTCGCCCAATCCGCGCCTGGGCATCGTCACCACCGGCAAGTCCTACCTGGACGTGCGCCAGGCCCTGGAAGACCTCGGTCTGGACGAGGCGCTGTGCGCCCAGGTCGGCCTGCGCGTGCTCAAGGTCGGCATGAGCTGGCCGCTGGAGCCGGTGTCGGTGCACGAGTTCGCCGAGGGGCTGGACGAAATCCTGGTGGTCGAGGAGAAGCGCAGCATCATCGAGGACCAACTGACCGGCCAGCTGTACAACTGGCCGGTGGGCAAGCGTCCGCGGGTGGTCGGCGAGTTCGACGAGACCGGCGTCTCGCTGCTGCCGAACCTGTCCGAACTGACCCCGGCGATGATCGCCCGCGCCATCGCCAAGCGCCTGGCGCCGATCTACAGCAGCGCCAGTATCGACGAGCGCCTGGCCTTTCTCGCCGCCAAGGAAGCTTCCCTGGCGGCGCCCAAACACACCACGCTGCGCACCCCGCATTTCTGCTCCGGCTGCCCGCACAACACCTCGACCAAACTGCCGGAAGGCAGCCGCGCCCAGGGCGGTATCGGTTGCCACTACATGACCCAGTGGATGGACCGCAACACCGACACCTTCACCCAGATGGGCGGCGAGGGCGCGACCTGGATCGGCCAGGCGCCGTTCACCGACACCGCGCACATCTTCCAGAACCTCGGCGACGGCACCTACTTCCACTCCGGCCAACTGGCCCTGCGCGCGGCGGTGGCGGCCGGGGTCAACATCACCTACAAGATCCTCTACAACGACGCGGTGGCCATGACCGGCGGCCAGCCGATCGACGGCGAATTGCGCGTCGATCAGCTCAGCCAGCAGGTGTTCGCCGAGGGTGTCAAGCGCATCGCCCTGGTCAGCGACGAGCCGGACAAATACCCGAGCCGGGCCGGCTTCGCGCCCATCGTGAGCTTCCATCACCGCAACGATCTGGACGCGGTGCAGCGCGAGCTGCGCGAATTCAAGGGCACCTCGGTGATCATCTATGACCAGACCTGCGCCACCGAGAAGCGCCGTCGGCGCAAGCGCGGCAAGCTGGTCGATCCGGCCAAGCGTGCCTTCATCAACCCGGCGGTGTGCGAGGGCTGTGGCGATTGCAGCGTCAAGTCCAACTGCCTGTCGGTGCTGCCACTGGAGACCGAACTGGGGCGCAAGCGCGAGATCGACCAGAACTCCTGCAACAAGGATTTCAGCTGCGTCGAGGGCTTCTGCCCGAGCTTCGTCACCGTGCACGGCGGCAGTCTGCGCAAGCCGGAAGCGGTGGGCCTGAGTGCGCTGTTCATCGCCTTGCCGGAGCCGCGTCAACCGTCGCTGCAGCGGCCCTGGAACATTCTGCTGCCGGGTGTCGGCGGCAGCGGCGTGACCACGGTCGGCGCCCTGCTGGGCATGGCTGCGCATCTCGAGGGCAAGGGTTGCAGCGTGCTGGATCAGGCCGGCCTGGCGCAGAAGTTCGGCCCGGTAATCACCCATATCCGCGTCGCCGCCAAGCAGGACGATATCTTTGCCGTGCGCATCGCCGCCGGCGAGACCGACCTGCTGCTGGGTTGCGACCTGGTGGTCGCGGCCAGCGAGGAAGCCCTGGCCAAGCTCAATGACCGGATCGCCCACGCGGTAATCAACAGCCATGAGGCGGCGACTGCCGAATTCACCCGCAACCCGGATGCCCAGGTGCCGGGTGCGGCCATGCGCGAGGCGCTGATCGAGGCAGTCGGCGCGGGCAAGACCCACTTCGTCGACGCCACCCGCCTGGCCACGCGCCTGCTCGGCGACAGCATCGCCAGCAACTTGTTCATGCTTGGGTTTGCCTACCAGAAAGGCCTGGTGCCGGTTTCGGCCGAAGCCATCGCCAAGGCCATCGAACTCAACGGTGTGGCCGTGCAGCTCAACCAGCAGGCGTTCCTCTGGGGTCGCCGCGCGGCGCACGATAGCGCCGCGGTGGAGAAGCTGGCCAGCCCCAAGGTGGTCGAGGCGCCGCGTTGCGAAAGCCTGGACGAGATCGTCCAGTTCCGCACCGATTTCCTCACGGCCTACCAGAACGCCGCCTATGCCGAGCGCTACCGCGCGTTGGTGCAGCGCGTGCGCCTGGCCGACAAGGGCGCCGATCAGGCGCTGAGCCGAGCGGTGGCGCGTTACTACGCCAAGCTGCTGGCCTACAAGGATGAGTATGAGGTGGCCCGGCTGTACAGCGACGGTCGCTTTATCCAGCAGCTAGAGGCGCAGTTCCAGGGCGACTACCGCCTGCAGTTCCACCTGGCACCGTCCTGGCTGAGCAAGCCCGACGCCAAGACCGGCCAGCCGCGCAAGCGCCAGTTCGGCCCCTGGATGCTCAAGGCCTTCGGCCTGCTGGCCAAGTTTAAGGCCCTCCGAGGCACGCCGCTCGACCCGTTCGGCTACAGCGCCGAACGCAAGTTGGAGCTGCAGCTGATCGAGGACTACGAGCGCAGCGTCGATTACCTGCTCAAGCAGCTGAATGCCGGCAACTACCGCAGCGCCGTGGCGCTGGCCGAACTGCCGGAACAGATCCGCGGTTATGGTCACGTCAAGGAGCAGAGCCTGGTCAACGTGCGCGAGCAGGAGCGCCAACTCAAGGCGCGCCTGCTGGTCAGCGAGATCCAGGCGGTGCAGTTGTTCGAACCGGCGGCCTGATGCGCGCTTTGTAATGTAGGAGCCAGCTTGCTGGCGATCATTGGCATCCAATCCATGCCGGCGGATCGCCAGCAAGCCGGCTCCTACAGGTCGATGCGAAGCCCCCGATCCTCCAAACAAGAACTTCCCAAGGAATCCCCATGTCCGTGTTTTCCCATATCGAATTCGATCACCACGAACAGGTGGTCTATGGCCACGACCAGGCCAGCGGCCTGAAGGCCATCATCGCCATCCATAACCGCAACCTCGGCCCAGCCCTCGGCGGTTGCCGCATGTGGCCCTATGCCTCCGACGAGGAAGCGCTGCGCGATGTGCTGCGCCTGTCGCGCGGCATGAGCTACAAGTCGGCGCTGGCCAGGCTGCCGCTCGGCGGCGGCAAGGCGGTGATCATCGGCAACCCGCACACCGGCAAGAGCGAGGCGTTGTTCCAGGCCATGGGCGATTTCGTCGACAGCCTGGGTGGGCGCTACATCACCGCCGCCGACTCCGGTACCGGGGTGGCGGAAATGCAGATCATGGCCGAACGCACCCGCCATGTCGCCGGCGCCGGACAGCGCGAGGCCTTTGGCGGCGGCATGCGCAATGGCGATCCGTCGCCCTCGACGGCTTATGGAGTGTTTATCGGTCTGCAGGCAGCGGTCAAACAGCGCCTCGGGCGTGACGATCTCAAGGGCCTGCGGGTGGCGATCCAGGGTGTCGGCCAGGTCGGTTTCGGCCTGGCGCAGCAGCTCAAGGAGGCCGGCGCCGAGCTGTGGGTGACCGACATAGTCGAAGCCAACGTGCGCCGCGCGGTGGAGCAACTGGGCGCCACGGCCGTTGGCCAGAACGACATCTACGGCCTCGAGGTGGACGTGTTCGCCCCCTGCGCCATGGGCGCCATCATCAATCCGCAGACCCTCGAAGCCCTGCGCGCGCCGGTGATCGCCGGTGCGGCCAACAACCAGCTGGCCGATGCCGGGCTGGCCGAGGAGCTGCGCCGGCGTGGCTGCCTGTATGCCCCGGATTACGCGATCAATGCCGGCGGCATCATCGATGTCTGCTACGAGCGCAATGGCGGCAGCACGGCCGAACTCAAGGCGCATATCGAAGGTATCGGCACCACCCTGGCGGAGATTTTCCAGCGCGCCGAGCGCGAGGGCAGCACTACCACGGCGGTCGCCGACCGCATGGCCCAGGAGCGTCTGCACGCCGGGCGCTGACCCCGTAGGGTGCGCGGGGCCGCCTAGGCCGCGCGCACCAGCTTCGGCGGGTTACGCCGCTTCGCGGCTAACCCGCCCTACGCAAGAGACCGCTAACGGCACGAACAAGGTTTTCCGTATTTCCACCACAACAACAAGAGGGCAAGCCCCAATGAGTCAAGACAGCATCGTCGCCGGCGCCAGTGCCGGCCCCATCAGCAGTGCAGCGGCGCGCGGCCTGTGGTCGTCGCGCTGGGTATTCTTCCTCGCCGCCACCGGTTCGGCGGTGGGCCTGGGCAATATCTGGAAATTCCCCTATATCACCGGGCAGAACGGCGGCGGTGCCTTCGTCCTGGTCTACCTGGCCTGTATCCTGGCCATCGGCATTCCGCTGTTGATGGCCGAGGTGATGATCGGCCGCCGTGGTCGCGCCAACCCCGAGGGCGCCTTCGCCGCCGTGGCCCGCAAGGCGGGTGCCAGTCGCCATTGGCGCTGGCTGGGCACGCTGGCGGTGCTCACCGGGTTCCTCATCCTCAGCTTCTACGCGGTGGTGGCCGGCTGGGCCTTGGCCTATGCGCCGGCGGCGGCCATAGGCAGTTTCGCCGGGTTGGACGGCGAGAGCAGCGGTGCATTGTTCGGCGCCATGCTCGGCGATCCCTGGAAGCTGGCCGGTTACGCCACCCTGGTGTTGCTGCTGACCCTGGGCATCGTCGCCCTGGGCGTACGCGAAGGCCTGGAGCGCGCACTGCGCTTCATGATGCCGGGGCTGTTCGTGCTGCTGCTGATCCTGGTGGGCTATGCCGCCACCACCGGGCATTTCCTCGAGGCCGCGCACTTCCTGTTCGACGCCGACTTCAGCAAGCTCAGCACCCAGGGCGTGCTGGTAGCCCTGGGGCACGCCTTCTTCACCCTCAGCCTGGCCAGCGGCGCGATGATGGTCTACGGCTCCTACCTGCCGGCCGGCATTTCCATCGTCCAGACCTCATTGATGGTGGCCCTGGCCGACACCGCGGTGGCCTTGCTCGCCGGGCTGGCGATCTTCCCGCTGGTATTCGCCAACGGCCTGGAGCCGGGAGCAGGGCCCGGGTTGATCTTCGTCACCCTGCCGATCGCCTTCGGCCAGATGCCGTTCGGCCAGGTGGTCGGCGGGCTATTCTTCATCATGCTGGCGCTGGCCGCGCTGACATCGGCGATCTCGCTGAGCGAGCCGACCATCGCCTGGCTCGGCGAAAAATTTGCCATCGGTAGGTTCAAGGCGGTGCTGTTGAGCGGCCTGGCGCTGTGGCTGCTGAGTCTGGGCACGGTGTTTTCGTTCAACCTCTGGGCGGACTTCACCCTGTTCGGCAAGACCTTCTTCGACAGCCTGGACTACCTGACCACCAACCTGATGATGCCGCTCGGCGGGCTGGGGACGGTGCTGTTCACCGGCTGGGCGTTGAGCCGCACGACCGTGCAGGAAGCCTTGGGCATCGGTCAGCCGCAGCTGTTCAAACTGTGGTGGCAGCTGCTGCGCTGGGTCACACCGGTAGGCATTCTGGTGGTGTTCCTGCACACATTGGGGCTGTTCGCATAAGCGTTAGCCGTCCGGGATTGCGTCTGGCGCGGGGTGGACAACGCGGAGCTTGTCCACCCTCGGTGCTTTGGCAGGCCCGTCACATATTCGCGCACAAGTCCCCTCCCAGAAGAACACCGCGATCCCCGTAAGAGACCCCGCCCCGTCTTCGACGCTGCGCTGTCGAGCAGCAAACTGTGTGCTCAAGGATCAAGACCGTAGGATGGGTTAGGCGCCCACAAATTGACCTGCTGCCAGCAGAATAACCGCGCCGTAACCCATCATGGATTTCAGCCACGACAACCGGATACAGGTATAAATCGCTCGATGGGTATCGCTGCGCTCAACGCCATCCTACGGGCGAGTTGCGCCGGCATTTACAGTACGGAGGGGTTAGGCGCGGCCCGACCCATCCACGGTTACCGGCTCCTACAAGACTTCGTACTGATTTAATTTATATATAAAACAACGAGTTATTTTTAGTTTGATAAGAGGGGCATTGACCGCGAAAGGCCATGTCGAGACACCTGCCTCAGTCCAGTGTCAGGGCCAGGCTGATGCCGTGAGGCTTGAAGCCCAGCCCGCGATAGAAACGATGGGCCGCCTCGCGGCTCTGGTTGCTCGACAGCGCCAGCTTGTAACAGCCCCAAGCGCGGGCGCGCTCGACGGCCTTGTCGATCAAGGCCTGGCCGATACCCAGGCCGCGGGCGTCGGCATCCACGACCACGTCCTCGAGAATCGCCGAGCGGGCGAAGTTGTGCGCCAGGTGTTCGATCAGGTTGAGCGTGCAGGTGCCGAGCAGCTTGCCGTCGCGCTCGGCCACCAGTACGACCTGGTTTACCGCTGACTCGTTCAGGCGCAGGGCCAGCAGTTTTGCGTCGGGACCTGCTTCGTCCGGCGCCAGTTGCTGCAATAGCACGCTCAGCGCCTGGGCGTCGCCGGAGCAGGCGGCGCGCAGGGTCAGGTGGGTAAATGGGGAATCTGGCACATGCCTGGATGCTGGCTGGGTCATGGCGATCTCCTGGGTGGCCGATTTAGAGTATGGCCGCGGGTTGATGGCAGTGACATGACAAATCCATCGAGGCTGGTTAACATGCGGCCCGGTCGGCAGCATTGCCGAGCAGAGTTACCGAGTCCCCTTAGTTCAAGGGATAGAACAAGCCCCTCCTAAGGGCTAGATGCTGGTTCGATTCCAGCAGGGGACGCCATATAAAAAGGCTTGCGCATGGCGTAAGCCTTTTTTCGTTTCTGCCAGCCAGCCGTCAGCTTGCCCGGGCTGCGGCACTGCTCTTCGGCCATGCGGGCGTTGTGGTTGCCCGCATGGGGTGTGCCGCTTCGTCGATGGGCAAGGGTACGAGCGGTTTCTCCAGGGCGCATTTCGCGCAGTTTTCATCTTTTTTTTTCGACGTTGGTCGGTTCCCGGTTGTTTTTACTTGTTTGCTGAAACGATTCAGCTAGATTCAACCGACACCCAATAACAACAAAGGATTTCCCATGACCCGTTTGCAGCTTCTCTGTGGCCTCGGCATCTGCCTGACCACCTCCGTCCAGGCCTGGGAGCAGGTGTTGATCGACCAGGACACGCCCGCGCAGAATTGGCGCGTTACCAGCGAAGAGCTCGGCATCAAGGCCTCCCCTGCGTTTTCTGTGAGCCTGCGCACCTTGCACGGCGGTCGTCAGGAAGGCGTCAGCCTGATCGAGATCGACAATGGCACGATGAAGATGACGGTCATCCCCACCCGTGGCATGAACGTGCTTCAGGCGGTGGCCGGTGACGTGCGCCTGGGCTGGGATTCTCCGGTGGAGGAGGTGGTCAACCCGGCCTTCATCGAACTCAGTGGCCGCGGTGGACTGGGCTGGCTGGAGGGCTTCAATGAACTGGTCACCCGCTGCGGCTACGAGTGGGTCGGTCATCCCGGCATGGACAATGGCGAGCTGCTTACGCTGCACGGCCGCGCCGCGAATATCCCGGCATCTCGAGTGGTGCTGCAGATCGACGAAAAGCCGCCCTACGCGATCCGCCTGCGTGGTGACCTGCAGGAGAAAGCCTTCAAGAAGGTCGATTTCTCGATCGTCACGGAACTCACCACAACACCCGGCCGCGCTGGTTTCTCGCTGCACGATACGCTGACCAACAATGGCGACTACCCCAAGGAATACCAGGCGCTGTACCACACCAACTTCGGCACGCCGCTGCTGGAGCAGGGCGCCAAGTTCGTCGCACCGGTGAAACAGGTCTCGCCGTTCAACGCAAAGGCCAAGGTTGACCTGGGCGACTGGCAGGCCTATCGCGGTCCGACCGCCGACTACGACGAAACCGTCTACAACGTGGTGCCCTACGCCGACGCCAAGGGCGAAACCCTGGCCATGTTGCACAACCGTGCCGGTGAGCTGGGTATCGCGGTCGGCTTCAACACCGCCGAGCTGCCGGTGTTCTCGCTGTGGAAGAACACCGATACCGAGAAACAGGGCTATGTCACCGGGCTGGAGCCGGGAACCAGCTTTTCCTACAATCGCCGCTACCAGCGTCCGCTGGGCCTGGTCCCGACCATCGAGCCCGGCCAGCAGCGACATTTCCACGTCGACTACGAGCTGCTCGCCGACCGCGCCGCCGTGGATGATGCGCGCAAGCGCATCGAAGCCATCCAGGCCGGGCGGGCAACCGAAGTGCGCGAGCAGCCCTTGGTGGATCTCGACAAGGAGTGAGAGGCTGTGAAAAAGCACGCGACTACTGCGGCTGCTCTGGTCGGCTAACGCCTGTTGCCTGACTGGCATCGGAATCTGGCGCTAGCCATGTCAACCCGGCGCCAGTCGAGCTAGGCTATCGGCACGTCCGAGCCATAGAGAATTGTCATGACCAGCGAAACCACAGCCCCGCCCATCGATGTGCCGCTGACGACCGCCGAAGCTCGAATTCTGGGTTGCCTGGTCGAGAAGCAGGCGACCACTCCAGAGGTTTACCCGCTGACCCTGAATGCCCTGGTGCTGGCCTGCAACCAGAAGACCAGCCGCGAACCCTTGATGAACCTCACGGCCGGACAGGTCGGCCAGGGTTTGCGCAGCCTGGAGGGGCGCGGCCTGGCGCGTCTGGTGATGGGCAGTCGCGCCGATCGCTGGGAGCATCGCGCGGACAAGGCACTGGAACTGGTGGCGGCCCAGGTCGTACTGATCGGTCTGTTGCTGTTGCGCGGGCCGCAAACGGTCAACGAGTTGCTGACGCGCAGCAGCCGCATGTATGCGTTCGAGGATGCCGAACAGCTGCAGCACAATCTGGAGCGCTTGATCACCCGTGGCTTGCTCTGTCAGTTGCCGCGTCAGGCCGGGCAGCGCGAGGATCGTTATATGCACCTGCTCGGCGATCCAGTCGATCTCCAGGCCATCATGGACGCCCGCGCGAGCCACGTCGAACGTCCGGCCGGCAGTGCATACGATGAGAGTCGGCTGGATGCCCTGGAAGCACGGGTGGCCGAATTGGAAGAACGCCTGGCGCGCCTGGAGTAGGGCGGGGAGAGTAGAAACAGCAAAGGCGCCGGATAGGGCGCCTTTTTGTTTTTGCATGCACGGGTTGAGGTGATCAGCCCGTTCCGCGGGTGGATATTAGCCTATGCGGTTGACCCTGGTGCGGTCGGCGCCGTCGGCGGCAATGCGGTTGACGCCGGTGCGATCGGCTCCATCTTCCGCAATGCGGTTGACGCCGGTGCGATCGGCTCCATCTTCCGCAATGCGGTTGACGCCGGTGCGATCGGCACCGTCTGCGGCAATGCGGTTGACGCCGGTGCGGTCGGCTCCATCTTCGGCAATGCGGTTGATGCCGGTGCGGTCGGCGCCGTCTGCAGCAATGCGGTTGATGCCGGTGCGATCGGCGCCATCGGCGGCAATGCGGTTGATCCCGGTGCGATCGGCACCGTCTTCGGCAAAGCGGTTGACGCCGGTGCGGTCAGCGCCGTCTGCGGCGAAGGTGCTGCCGGCATTAACTCCGTCGGACTGGGGTTGCGGGGCGCTTTGTGGCAGGGCAAAGGCGCTAACGGACAAACTGGCCAGGATCAGGCTGGTAAGAATTTGCTTTTTCATCTTCAGGCTCCTCGTGGGGGCGGTAAGTGGCTACGGAGCCCATATTACGGATGAAAAATAGATGAAGAAGTGCAGCTCAGGCATGGTAATAATCGATGTTGTTGATAGTAGGCTTTGAGCCTTTTATTTCGGGCGTTTCAGAGGATTTTTCGGGTTGTTAAGAGGGCTTTGAGAGGCTTTTGTTTCGCGATTGATATTATCTAATTATTAGATGTTTATATCTGCAGGCTACTTTCAAGCAACAACGGGTAGGCCGCCTGCTTGAAATTATGCACGGTCGGTGCGTATTTTGTACGCATCGCCGTTTGAATACGGCCTCTGCGCAACAAGGACAGGAACAGATGAACACCGTTAGCCGCAGTGCACTGGAAGAACTTTTGCGCGGCGTCGATGAGATCGAGTGCGTGACCCCGGATCTGAACGGCGTGCCGCGGGGCAAGGTGATGACCGCCGCGGGTTTCCTCGAAGGCCGGCGCTTGCAGCTGGCTCGTGGCGTGCTGCTGCAATGCATCATGGGTGGTTACCCGCCGCCACGTTTCTACGGCAGCGACGACGGCGATCTGGCGCTGAATGCCGAGCCGACCCAGATCCACCGCCTGCCCTGGAGTGATATGCCGCGCGCGCTGGCGATCTGCGACGCGGATGAGCTGGATGGCCGTAGCTCGGGCCTGTCCACCCGCGCGTTGCTCAAGCAGGTGGTGGCGAACTATGCCGCTCACGGTTGGCAGCCGGTGGTGGCAACCGAGTTGGAGTTCTTCGTGTTTGCGCCGAACCCTGATCCGCAGCAAGCGTTTCAGCCGCCAGCCGGCCTGGACGGTCGGCGCGAGGAGGGTGGCAGTGCTTTCAGCATCAGCTCGAATAACGGCCTGCGGCCGTTCTTCAGCGAGGTGTATCGGTGCATGGCCGCATTAGGCTTGCCGCGCGATACCTTTATGCACGAGATGGGCGTCAGTCAGTTCGAGATCAATCTGCTGCATGGTGACCCCGTGCAGCTGGCCGACCAGACCTTGCTGTTCAAGCATCTGCTCAAGGAGGTCGCCCTCAAGCACGGGCTGACAGTGGTGTGCATGGCCAAGCCTTCGGCGCATACCCCGGGCAGTTCCATGCATATCCACCAGAGCGTGGTCGAGCAGGGCAGCGGACGAAACATCTTCAGCGCCGCGGATGGCCAGGCGACGCCGGCCTTCTATCACTTTATCGCCGGCCAGCAAGCGGCGCTGGCGGATTTCACCCTGCTGTTCGCCCCGCACGTGAACTCCTACCAGCGGCTCTGTCATCCTTTTGCCTCGCCGAACAATGCTTGCTGGTCGGAAGACAATCGCGCCGCGGGCCTGCGTATTCCGGCCAGCGCGCCGCTGGCGCGGCGCGTGGAAAACCGCCTGCCGGGCGCCGATGCCAACCCCTATCTGGCACTGGCGGCCAGCCTGGCTGCCGGCCTGCACGGTCTTGAGCAGCAGTTGCAGCCGAGTGCGCCGGTGCAGGGTGAGTTCGAGGTGCCGGCTAACTTGACGCTACCCTGTACCATGCATGCCGCCATTGAGCGTCTGAAAAACAGTCGACTGGCGGTAGAACTGTTCGGCAAGGAATTCATCGAAGGCTACATCGCCAGCAAGACCCTGGAATTGAGCAGTTACCTCGACGAGATCACGCCCTGGGAGCGGCGCATTCTTGCCGGCCCGGCATAGCTGGCGGTTGCAAGATTACCCGCGTTGCCAGCATTGCGTTGCAACCAGACAAGTTGCCCCTGCATGCACAAAGAATCAACGCCTGGTCGGCGAGTCCGCTTGATGCGGCCAGGCACGTGCTTACGTGCATCGCGTTTCGGCTTCACCCCTGTGCTCTATGCTTCAGTCATTTATTCATTTGTTGCGGCCATCGCGGCCGCGCCGTTCGCCTCGAGCGGTTCAGTCGTCAATCAAGGAGTTATTCGCAGAGTCATGCGCCTTATCTGGAAGTCTTTTCGTTCGCTGTATTTCGCCACCCTGTTGATGTTGCTGGGGTCGGGTCTGTTGAGTACCTACCTGGCGTTGCGTTTGGCTGAAACGGTGGATGGTCTATGGGTGGGGGCCTTGATGGCGGCCAACTATATTGGCCTGGTGCTGGGCGGCAAACTGGGGCATCGACTGATCGGCCGGGTCGGGCATATTCGCGCTTATGTGGCCTGTGCCGGGGTTGTCACGGCCGCCGTGCTGGGCCACGGCTTGACCGACTGGCTACCGGCCTGGCTGTTATTGCGCATGCTGGTGGGCTTGGCCATGATGTGCCAATACATGGTGATCGAGAGCTGGCTCAACGAACAGGCGGATACCAGTCAGCGCGGCCAGGTGTTTTCCGGATATATGGGCGCCTCCTACCTGGGGTTGATCCTCGGTCAGTTGGTGTTGGTAGTTCATCCGGCCCTCGGTCTCGAACTGCTGATGCTGGTGGCGCTGTGCTTTGCCCTGTGCCTGGTGCCGGTGGCGTTGACTCACAGGTTGCACCCGGCGCCCATGCATCCGGCACCGCTGGAGTTGCACTTCTTCATCAAGCGAGTGCCTTTGTCGCTGACCACCATTGCCGTTGCCGGTCTGCTGATCGGGGCCTTCTATGGTTTGGCGCCGCTGTATGCGACCCGCATGGGCTTGTCTACCGAGCAGGTCGGTCTCTTCATGGGTAGCTGCATTTTTGCCGGTCTGCTGGTGCAGTGGCCGCTCGGCTGGTTGTCGGATCGTTGCGATCGGGCCGCGTTGATCCGCGGCTGTGCGGTGTTGTTGGCCCTGGCGGCATTGCCTCTGGCATTGATGCCCGAGGCGGACTTGTGGGTATTGCTCGGTGTCGGTTTCGTCATCGGGTTGTTGCAGTTCAGTCTCTACCCCCTGGCCGTGGCCTTTGCCAACGACCACGTCGAGGGCGAGCGGCGTGTTTCACTGACTGCCATGCTGCTGGTGACCTTCGGTGTTGGGGCCAGTATCGGCCCACTGCTGGCCGGTGTGTTGATGCGCTTCTGGGGCGCCAACATGCTCTATGCCTTCGTCTTCTGCTCGGCCTTGATCCTGATCTGGCGGGTGCGCCCGGATAACATCAGCCACCTGCATCAGGTCGACGATGCCCCGCTGCACCACGTCGCGATGCCGGACAACATGACCAGTTCGCCCCTGGTTGCCGCCCTTGATCCGCGGGTCGACGAACAGGTCGTGCAGGATCAGATGCTGGATGGCGACGCCGCCGACATGGCCGCCGCCGGAGCGGTTGATCCCGTCGAGCCGATGTCGAAGTCGTGATGCCGTTACTCAGCGTGATCATCCCGGCGCGCAATGAGGCGGCGGCCCTACCTCTGTTGCTGGCGGATCTGGCGCCGTTGCGTGCGGCTGGAGCGCAGCTGATTGTGGTGGATGGCGGCAGCTGCGATGCAACCTGTGCGTTGGCCGCGGAGCAGGCCGACCAGGTGCTCGAGACCAGTGCGGGGCGCGCCCTGCAAATGAATGCCGGCGCCGCGGTCGCGGCGGCTGACTATCTGTGGTTCGTGCATGCCGATACCCGGGTCAGTGCCGCGGCCATCCAGCGATTGCTTGCCGTGTTGGCGGAGCGGCCGATCTGGGGGCGTTTCGATGTACGTTTGTCGGGCAGTGGCCTGGCTCTACGCCTGATCGGTACGATGATCAATCTACGCTCGCGGTTGACCGGTGTGGCGACGGGCGACCAGGGAATCTTCGTCGCCCGTGAGTCGTTCGAGGCGCTGGGTGGTTACGCGGACATCCCCTTGATGGAAGACATCGAGCTCAGCGGGCGCCTGAAAAAGCGGGCGCGGCCGCGTTGCTTGCGTCCTCCGCTGTCAACTTCAAGCAGACGCTGGGAGCAAGATGGCATTTGGCGTACTGTGTTGTTCATGTGGCGTCTGCGGCTGGCCTACTATTGTGGCGCCAGCCCGGATCAGTTGGCGCGGCAGTATCACCGAGGGCCACCGCTATGAAACTGGCTATTTCTTTGCACATGCTGGCGCGTGCACCTGTGCCTGGGCAGGTGAAGACCAGGCTGATTCCTATTCTGGGCGAAGAGGGTGCGTGCGACCTGCAGCGGTTATTGCTCGAGCGGGCCTTGCGGCTTCCGGCGCAAGGGTTCACTCAGCGGTTTTTGTGGTTGGACGACAGTCCGGATGCGCAGCTGCAGGCACTCGCCGATCAGTTGAACTGGACGCTGGTCGAGCAGCCCGCCGGCGACTTGGGCGAGCGCATGCGACGCATAGCGACCCTGGGGCTGGCGGGAAGCGACGCCGTGGTGTTGATCGGCAACGATTGCCCGGCGCTGGACGGCGAATACCTCAGTGGTGCTTGCGAGGCATTGCACGGCCAGCCTGTAGTGCTGGGGCCGGCCGAGGATGGTGGTTATGTCCTGATCGGCTTGCGCTGCGTAGACCCCATGCTGTTTCACGACATGCCCTGGGGAACCGATCAGGTATTGAGCATGACCTGCGAGCGTCTGCAGCAGTTGGATTGGCATCATCAGCTATTGCCGGTGTTGTGGGATGTCGATCGCCCGGAAGACCTGCCGCGCCTGGCGGCGCTGGGCATCCGGGTCGAAGTCTGAGCGTAGGCAGGGCGATATCCATTCCATTGACACAGCCCGGTATGCCGTTTGGCGCCGCTATCCTGCGTTGTCAGCCCTGCAGTCATCCGACATTTCAGGGGAGACGCAACCCTGGCAGCCTGTCGGACTTTCCCACGCTGTGGACGGACAAGTCCGACAGGCTACTAGAACAAGCCGTCGCTGTCGAAGCGGCGTGCCTCGCGCTGCAGTTGGTAGACGAAGCGCTCGACCTGGCGTTGCTCCAGGCCGTTCATGCGGTGGAAGCGTACGCCGGCAAAGGTCGTGTCGAGTTTCTCTTCATACTGCACATGGCGCAGTTCCACGGCGGTGGTCATCGCGCCGAAGGGCAGTTGAGCGGTAAAGCTCTCGTAAACCTGGCCAGAGTGCAGGCTGCTGGCAACATTGCCCGGCAAGCGCAATTTGCAGCCGGTGGCGGAAATATCCAGCAGTTGTCCCGTTATGGGGCTGCGCAACTTGGCGCCGGCCAGCTCGATCTTGACCTGGTCGGTTTGCTTGAGTGACGCTCTGTAGGCATTGCGGCGCTGGTGGTAATGCACTTCTTCAGGCATCGGACTGAAGTAGCAGCGTGCCCCCTGGTGTTGGTCTATCTGTACCGGCTGCAGGCACTCCCAGGCTACGCGCACGCCTTCATGGAAGGCTTCGATGCGAAATGATTCGCCGTTTTGCAGAAAGCGTTCGGCATCGTTGGGGATCATCTCGTCGAGAATCAGGCGATTCTTGTCGCGGTCGACTTCGATCAGGTAACTCTGAAACCGCTGGTTGCGTTCGTGGAAGGTGATAACCAAGGGGTCGTGGTGCTGTTGCAGTTGACGCAGATTGGCCACGATTTCCACAGGGGCCTTGAGCACCATCGGTGGTTGCGGGCCATCGTCCTCGATAAAGGGGTTGGACACGGTCCAGAACTCTCCAGGCAGATACGGTCGCACTAGGGTGCTGGCATTATGACAGCATTTTTCCTGTGCCTTGTTATTAAGTGTTCAGGCCTGACTGAGCGGGCGCTGCTGGCCGATTCTAGCGGTACTGCCGCGGCTGTCATAGAGGTTGGGGGTTTCTCCTCCACGGAGAATGCCGAGCATGCTGCTGGTCGAGGCCTGGCTGGAGCGAATCAAGCGGCCGTTACGCAGATTGGCCGCTTGGCAGCGTTCGAGCAGCCTGTGCAGTTGGTCGCCGCGCTCGAGCAGTGCCGGGCCTTGGCTGGAACGTTCGGCAAGGGCTTGCAGGCCTGCGCGGTCGGCGCTCAGCTGCAGGCCGAGCAACAGTTGGCTGCGTGCCTGGGCGTGTTGGTCGAGTTGCGCCAGCAGCGGTTGCTTCTTTTCCAGAATGCTTTGCAAGCGAGCCAGGTCGCGCTCGCCGAGGGCCTGGAATTCGTCATCGATCAGCGCGAGCAATTGCTCGGTGCTGCCGATATCGTCGTTGAACAGCTCAAGCAGGGTAATGTCGTGCATCGCAGGCTCTCAGATGTTAGCGGACCGTAGCAGCGCTACTGCGCTGTAAGGCTAACATCCCTGCGCTGCCTTTAGCCGGCTGTTGAAAAACTACCTGCGTGGGCGATACTGCGTTAATAATGGCCTCAAAATGCTCATTTACAGCAGTAAACTCCGCTTTTTCGGCCATTTTTGCCTTGTCTCGCCTGCCTCGCCTACGTTTTTCAACGGCCTGCTAGACTAGCGCTGGGATTCGAAGTCGAGCAGTTTGCTGGCAACGCGCTGGCTGTCGACTTGGTAACTGCCGTCAAGGATCGCTTGTTTGAGCTGGGCAACCCGCTCTTTATTGACGGTCGGTTGTTCAGCCAGTTTTTCGCTGACTTTTTGCAGCTGTTGCGCTTCGCGACTGAGCTGCACCGACTCTCCGCTCTTGTTGGCGTCTGCCTGCTGGGCTGGAGCCGCTGCCGGGCTGGTCGATTTTTCGCTGATGGCTTCAGTCTTGCCACCAGACTGAGCACCGCCCGCACGCCCTGAGTTAGCAGGGGTGGTGGCATTGTTTAGCCGGTTGAAGTCGATGACCATGATGCAAAACCTCGAACAGTATTTGGACGCTTGCCTAGTTTCTCGGCCGTGTCTGCAGAAACTTTAGAAAAATAAAGTGTGTTTCAAGCAACAGTTTAAACACAGCGCGGCTAATCGTCAGCCAGCCTGTTTGGCAAGCGCCTGTCCGAGGCCGAGCGAAGTCGTGCCTACATGGCCACTTCAACCTGTCCTGGCCCCATTACCCGTGCTTTGACGATTCGTTTCGAGCGCTGGTTGCGCACGCTGATCTGTTTGCCGATGGCCCCGTCCGACAGGGCTTCGCCTGGCATGCGCACGCTCATGTTGCCGCTGCGTGCGCTGATCACCACCTGATCGCCTTTACGGATGACCTCGGCTTGCTCGACATGCGCCGGCGCCAATACCTGATCCGGCTGTAGCGGGCGCGTCAGTTTTTTGCCGACCGCCTGCTTGAGGCTGGTCAGGTAGCCTTGATTGAGCAGGCCCACATCACGTTCCACCAGGCTCACATCCAGATCGCTCAGCACAGCCTCGCGCTTGAGCGGGCGGATGGCGGTGACCACGTCACGGTACAGCCTGACCTGCCCGGGAACGAAAACCGTCCAGGGTGAGCTGCCATCACAGCGTACCCGCATGGTGACCCGGCCAATTGGCTGGGCTGGGCTTTCCAGGGTAATCGTCAATTCCTTGTCGCACAGCGGAAGGCGCAAGCGTGGATCGAGACGGTTGATTTCAACCTCATGGCGCCCCTGGATTTCGCTGCGCTGCAGGTAATCGGCGACCGCCAGCTCAAGAAAGCTGTGGCTCGCGCCGATAAGCTGTTCAGGCAAGGTTACCGAGGCAGGTGCCACGGGGCTGTAGCCGAGCGCGAGCAAAGCAGGTAAAACTGCCAGCCAATAGCGGCCTTTTGCCGGCAGGTATCGATACCTGCTTCGATAGGCATGTCGAAAAGTTGTCGTTTCTGCGTTCATGCAGAGTGAGTAGCAAGGCGCGTGCCGCCTGCTACGCTCAGCGCTGATGTGCGCACTCAAACAGAGGGGTTTGGGCATGGCCGGTGTAATGGATTCGGTTAACCAGCGCACGCAATTGGTTGGGCAGAATCGTCTGGAGCTGCTGCTGTTCCGCCTTGATGGCGGGCAGCTTTATGGGATCAACGTCTTCAAGGTGAAGGAGGTGCTGCAATGCCCCAAACTCACCATCATGCCCAGATCCAGTCCGGTCGTGCGGGGCGTCGCGAGCATTCGGGGTGGCACCATTCCCATCCTCGATCTGTCCATGGCGACGGGGCGGCCGCCGTTGCAGGATCTGAAGAACAGCTTCGTCATCATTACCGAATACAACACCAAGGTTCAGGGCTTCCTGGTGCATTCGGTCGAGCGCATCGTCAACATGAACTGGGAGGAGATCCATCCGCCACCCAAGGGTGCGGGGCGTGATCACTACCTTACTGCGGTGACGCGTCTGGACAAGGAGTTGGTGGAGATTCTCGATGTGGAGAAAATCCTCGCCGAGGTGGCGCCGACGTCCGAGGTGATTTCTGCCGGTGTGGTCGATGCCGAAACCCAGAGCAAGGCACTCAGCAAGCATGTACTGATAGTCGATGACTCATCGGTGGCTCGCAAGCAGGTGATTCGCTGCCTGCAAACCGTGGGGGTCGAGGTCACGGCGCTGAACGATGGTCGGCAAGCCCTGGATTACCTGCGCAACATGGCAGACGAGGGCAGGCGCCCCGACCAGGAGCTGCTGATGCTGATTTCCGATATCGAGATGCCGGAAATGGACGGCTATACCCTGACCGCAGAGATCCGCAGCGATGTGCGCATGCAGAAATTGCACATCCTCCTGCATACTTCGCTTTCCGGGGTATTCAATCAGGCCATGGTGAAGAAGGTCGGTGCCAATGACTTTCTCCCCAAGTTTCGTCCCGATGATCTGGCGGCGCGGGTGGTCGCACGCATCAATGAGGTCGATCAGACCCTGTGAGGGCCGGGCGAATGCCGGTTGGGTTTGTCTCGCGCAAGCAGAACTGCAGGCTGTGCCGTTTACCGGGCTTGGTTTTTTTCAAGCGTAAATGAGTTGTTGAACCTGTTTTTAACGCCGTATCTCCGAATGCCGCAGTTGTGTTTCGGCCTGACGATAGGGCAGCGGGTGCATCTTTCAGTGCAACACTTTGATTGGCGAGGCCTGGCTAGTGTCTTCAGGTAATTTGGATTTTGAGCAGTTCCGGACGTTTCTGGAAAAGGCCTGTGGCATTTTGCTGGGGAGCAATAAGCAGTACCTGGTATCCAGCCGACTGAACAAGTTGCAGGAACAGCACGGGATCAAGACCCTGGGGGAATTGGTGCAGCGCATGCAAAGCCAGCCGCGTAGCGGTTTGCGTGAGCAGGTGGTGGATGCCATGACCACCAATGAAACCCTGTGGTTTCGTGATACCTATCCCTTCGAGGTGCTGAAGAACCGGGTCCTGCCCGAGATTATCAAGGCCAATCCGGGGCAGCGTCTGCGCATCTGGTCGGCGGCCTGTTCTTCGGGGCAGGAGCCGTACTCCCTGTCGATGAGTATCGACGAGTTCGAAAAAACCAATATCGGCCAGCTCAAGTCGGGTGTGCAGATTGTTGCCACCGATCTTTCGCCATCGATGTTGGCCAATTGCAAATCCGGTGAGTACGACAGCCTGGCTATGGGCCGGGGCCTGTCGCAAGAGCGCTTGCAGCGTTATTTCGATCCGAAAGCGCCTGGACGTTGGGTGGTCAAGCCGGCGATCAAGAGTCGCGTCGAGTTTCGTCCGCTGAACCTGATGGACAGTTATGCCAGCCTGGGCAAGTTCGACATCGTGTTTTGCCGCAACGTGCTGATCTATTTTTCCGCCGACATGAAGAAAGACATCCTCACGCGCATTCATGCCATGTTGAAGCCGGGTGGCTATTTGTTCCTCGGCGCATCGGAGGCACTCAACGGCCTGCCGGATCGTTATCAGATGGTGCAATGCAGCCCGGGGATCATCTACAAGGTGAAGTGAGCCGGTTGCGCTAACAGGGAGGCACTATATAAAGAAGCGGGAGGCCAGTGGCCTCCCGTTTTTGTTGGTGCCGGCGAAATGGCCGAGCAACAGTATCGCAGGCATGGAACTGGGCGTCCCCCCCTCCTACAGAAGCGCGGTCCAGTTTGAGAACTGGGGGCGGCAAAGCGCCGGGCCTATTGCCGCTTTGTTTGCCAATGGGCGGAAAAGCCTTGCCACTTGGCCGTTGTTGTAGTGCTTGAATTATCTCAAGTTATTGAAAAATAACGAATAAATTAAATGGCATAACCTTTGCTAAGTGTCTTGTACGCAAAACAGGCAAGCCCAACGGCAAAGGTTCCTGACCATGAGCATCAGCTTCGACAGCGCACTCGGCATCCATGAAAAGGCACTCGGCTTTCGCGCCCAGCGTGCTGAGGTATTGGCCAGCAACATAGCCAATGCCGATACGCCCAACTACAAGGCGCGCGATCTGGATTTCGCTGCGGTGCTGGCCGAGCAGAGCGCCAATGCCCAGCGTGGTTCGGCCGGTCTAGCCCGCACCAACAACCGGCATATCGCCGCCGAGGGCGTGGCCATGGGCAGTGCCAGCCTGGCCTACCGCATTCCTTCGCATCCGTCGATCGACCAGAACACCGTCGACGTGCAGGTCGAGCAGTCCACCTACGCGGAAAACGCAGTGAACTTCCAAGCCAGCTTCACCTTTCTCAACAGCAAGTTCAAAGGGCTGGTCAGCGCCCTGCGCGGCGAATAAAGGAGCCTGATGCCATGTCACTCGCCAGTGTTTTCAATATCGCCGGAACCGGCATGAGTGCCCAGAGCACTCGTCTGAATACCATTTCCAGCAACATCGCCAATGCCGAGACGGTGTCGTCGAGCGTCGACCAGACCTATCGCGCGCGCCATCCGGTATTCGCCACCGTGTTCCAGCAGTCCACGGGCGATGGCAGCGGTTCGCTGTTCGCCGAGCAGGATCAGGCCGGCAGCGGCGTGCAGGTGCTGGGGATCGTCGAGGATCAGAGCAGCCTGGTGCCGCGCTACGAGCCGAACCATCCGGCGGCCGATGAAGGCGGCTATGTGTATTACCCCAACGTCAATGTGGTCGAGGAAATGGCCGACATGATTTCCGCCAGTCGGGCGTTCCAGACCAACGTCGAGATGATGAACACGGCCAAACAAATGTTGCAGCGCGTACTGACCCTGGGTCAGTAAGCCGCACGAAGGGGATACGGCATGAGCACGGTAAATGGCGTCAGTTCGGCACTCGATCAATACCAGATCAAGAGCGACACCACGGCCAATAAAGAATTGGGCAAGAACGAGTTTCTCAACTTGCTGGTGGCGCAACTGAATAACCAGAACCCCCTGGAGCCGCAGAGCAATGGCGAGTTCATTGCCCAGCTGGCGCAGTTCAGCCAGGTCGAAGGCATCGAGAAGCTCAATACCAGCATGGGTTCGCTGCTGTCCGGCTACCAGTCCTCCCAGGCGCTGCAGGCCTCATCCCTGGTCGGGCGCAAGGTGATCATCCCGACCGACAAGGCGGTGGTGGATACCAGCGAGAGCTTCAAGGCCAGCATGGTGCTGCCGACCAGCAGCAGCAACGTCTACGTCAATGTCTACGACAACGCGGGGACGGTGGTGAGCCGGATCAATATGGGTGAGCAGGCCGCCGGCAATGTCAGCTTCATCTGGGACGGCAAAGACGCCAGCGGCAATCAGTTGCCGCCCGGCACCTACAAGTTCGAGGCGCAGGCCACCTACGAAGGCGAGACCAAGGGGCTTTACACCATGCTCCCGGCCAACGTCGACAGTGTGGTGCTGGGCGGCAGCGAGTTGATGCTCAACCTGGCGGGGCTTGGCAGTGTGCCGCTCTCCCAGGTGCAGGTCATCGGTCAGTAATTTCAGGGTTTTAATCGCCGGCCATACCGGCAAAGGAGACTTCCATGGCGTTCAATATCGGTCTTAGCGGCCTGCGCGCTGCGACCAGCGATCTCAACGTGACCGGCAACAACATCGCCAACGCCGGTACGGCTGGCTTCAAGCAGTCGCGTGCGGAATTTTCCGATGTCTATGCGGCCTCGGTGAACGGTTCCGGCAAGAACGCGCAGGGTAGTGGCGTGCTGCTGAGCAATGTGTCGCAGCTGTTCAACCAGGGCAATGTCAACTACACGCAGAATTCCCTGGATCTGGCGATCAACGGCAACGGCTTCTTCCAGACCAGCAACAACGGCGAGGTCAGCTACACCCGTGCCGGCTATTTCGGTACCGACCGCGATGGCTTCATGGTCAATAACTTCGGCTACAAGCTGCAGGGCTATGCCGTCGATGGCAACGGCAACCTGCAGAATGGCGTGATCAGCGACCTGCGCATCGAGACCGCGAGCCAGGCACCGCGGTCAACCACGACACTGGATCAGACATTCAACCTGAACTCGACCAATACGGTGCCGACATCCTGGCAGGGCGCATATGACGCGTCGATTGCCGGTGCGCTCGATCCGCTGAACCCGACTGCCGCGGAAATCACCGCCGCCGAAGCGGCGGGCAACGCCACCTTCGATCCGGCCGATCCGACTACCTACAACTCCTCTACCTCGACCAACGTCTACGACACCCAGGGCAATGCCCATGTGCTCAGTCAGTACTTCGTCAAAACCGGTGCCAACGAGTGGCAGATGAATGTATTGGTCGATGGGCGCAATCCGGCTACCCCGACATCGACTACGCCCTACTCGATGGCAGTCGGCTTTACTGCCAGTGGCCAGCTGGATACCAGCAGCCTGACTTCCAGTGCGGCTTTCACCGTCGATGCCACCGGGCGCTTTACCTTGAACGACTGGGTGCCCGCCGCCTCGGATGGCGGGGAGCCGCCGGTGTGGTCGAGCAATGGCGCGGATGCCAACCCCACCGGTATTCTGGTCGATATGCGCAGTTCCACCCAGTTCTCCAGCTCCTTCGCGGTCAACAGCGTCAGTCAGGACGGCTACACCACCGGCCAACTGGCGGGTCTTGAAATAGACGACACCGGGGTGATTTTCGCCCGTTACACCAACGGTCAATCCAAGGTGCAGGGGCAGGTGATTCTGGCCAGCTTCGCCAACGTGCAGGGCCTGACCCCGGTGGGTAAGACGGCCTGGGTGCAGTCCTTCGCCTCTGGCGAGCCGGTGGTCGGTACGCCGCGCAGCGGCACCCTGGGCGCCTTGCAGTCCGGCGCCCTGGAAGACTCCAACGTCGAGCTGTCCGATCAACTGGTCAACCTGATCGTCGCCCAGCGCAACTACCAGGCCAACGCCAAGACCATCGAGACCGAAAGCTCGATTACCCAGACCATCATCAACCTGCGCTGATAAGGCGCGGCAGCAGGGTGCCACCGATTGATGCCACCGATTGATGGGTATCGCTGCGCTCAACGCCATCCTACGGTTCACTGCTCCATTAGCGTGATCAGGGCTTTTGTAGGATGTGGCGGGCCGCGTAGGCTTGAGCGCAGCGATACCCATCGGCGTTCATGCGGATCGCCACTCAATCCGCCTGATTGGCGCAGCGGCGGCAACTCTAGGCAGCAGGCAATGGCTTTGCCGCCGGCGGCAATAACTCGCCGACCTCCTCTTGAAAGGCTCCTCGCGGGGCCTTTTCTTTATTTTAAAATTAATATTTTTCAACAACTTATGATTGTCGTTCGAGGGTGGCACGACGTTTGCTCTATCACCTTATATAGAGCGGCGGGCGTCACGCCCACCTCGGAGGATAACCATGGACAAGATGCTGTACGTCTCCATGACTGGAGCCCACAACAACAGCCTGGCGCAGAGTGCCCACGCCAACAACCTGGCGAACATCTCGACCAATGGCTTTCGCCGCGACTTCGAGCAGGCGCGTTCGATGCAGGTCTTCGGCGACACGTTGCCGGCGCGGGTCTATGCCATGACCGAGCGCCCCGGTACCGACTTCACTCCCGGCACTCTGCAGGAAACCGGTCGCGACCTGGATGTGGCGATTGGCGGGCGCGGCTGGCTGGCGGTACAGGCGGCCGACGGCAGCGAAGCCTATGTGCGCACCGCCAGCCTGAATATTGACGCCCTTGGGGTGCTGCGTACCGGCAACGGTTTGCCGGTGATGGGCAATGGTGGGCCGATTGCCGTGCCGCCGGAGCAGAAGGTCGAGATCGGCCAGGACGGCACCATCAGCATTCGCGCCCTCGGCGAAGGCCCTAGCGTGCTGGCCGAGGTCGACCGGCTGAAGCTGGTCAATCCCGACTTGAAACAGATGGAGAAGGGCAGCGACGGCCTGATTCGCTTCAAGGGTAGCGAGCCGGTGCAGGCGGATGCCACGGTGCAGGTGACCTCCGGTTTCCTCGAATCGAGCAACGTCAACGCGGTGGAGGAGATGACCGCGATCCTCTCCCTGTCCCGCCAGTTCGAACTGCAAGTGAAGATGATGCGCACCGCCGAAGACAATGCGGCCGCTGTGGCGCGGGTTTTGCAAATTAGCTAATTACCAGCACGCAGCGCCTTGAAAATGGCGCTCGAGGAGAATCTATATGCTTCCGGCACTGTGGGTCAGCAAGACCGGTCTGTCCGCCCAGGACATGAACCTGACCACCATTTCCAACAACCTGGCCAACGTCTCGACCACGGGTTTCAAGCGCGACCGGGCCGAGTTCGAGGATCTGCTGTACCAGATCCGTCGCCAGCCAGGTGGCCAGTCCAGCCAGGACAGCCAGCTGCCGTCCGGTTTGCAGCTGGGTACCGGTGTGCGGGTGGTCGGCACGCAGAAGATCTTCACCGCCGGCAGCCTGCAAACCACCGAGCAACCCCTGGACATGGCGGTCAACGGCCGCGGTTTCTTCCAGGTGCTGATGCCGGATGGCACGGTGTCCTATACCCGTGATGGCAGCTTTCATCTCAATTCGGACGGCCAGGTCGTCACCTCCAACGGTTATGCCCTGGAGCCGGCGATCGTCCTGCCCAACGAAGTGCGCACCTTCACCGTCGGCGAAGACGGCACGGTGTCGGTGACCACCGACGGCAGTCCGCAGCCGCAGATCGTCGGCAATCTGCAGACCGCCGATTTCATCAATCCGGCGGGCCTGGAAGCGATCGGCAACAACCTGTTCCTGGAAACCGCTGCCAGCGGTGCGCCGCAGGTCGGCACCCCGGGTCTCAACGGTTTGGGCACCACCCTGCAGAACACCCTGGAAAACTCCAACGTCAGCGTGGTCGAGGAGTTGGTCAACATGATCACCACCCAGCGCGCCTACGAGATGAACTCGAAAGTCATCTCCACCGCCGACCAGATGCTGGCCTTCGTTTCGCAGAATCTTTAATCCCTGAGGGTGGGCATTAGCCCGACCCTGGTTTGAAATACAACGCCGTGAGGTAGTGGTAATGAACCGGCTGATACTTGTGCTCTCGATGCTTGCGCTAACCGCCCTTGGCGGTTGCGTGTCGCCGCCGCCGAAGCCCAACGACCCGTATTACGCGCCGGTACTGCCGCGCACGCCGCTGCCAGCCGCGCAGAACAGTGGGTCCATCTACCAGGCCGGCTTCGAGAACAACCTGTTCGATGACCGCAAGGCCTTCCGCGTCGGCGACATCATCACCATCACCCTCAACGAGCGTACCCAGGCCAGCAAGAATGCCGGCTCGCAGATCCAGAAGGACAGCAGCGCCGACATCGGCCTGACCTCGCTGTTCGGCGGCGCGGTATCGGCGGCCAACCCGTTTTCCGACAATCAGTTGTCGCTGGGCGCCGAGTACAGTGCCAGCCGCGATACCAAGGGCGATAGCCAGGCCGACCAGAGCAACAGCTTGAGTGGCTCGATCACCGTGACCGTGGCCGAGGTATTGCCCAACGGCATTCTGTCGGTGCGCGGCGAGAAGTGGATGACCCTCAACACCGGTGACGAACTGGTGCGCATCGCCGGGCTGGTGCGCGCCGACGATATCACCACGGACAATACCGTGGCCTCGACGCGGGTCGCCGATGCGCGCATCACCTACTCGGGCACCGGCGCCTTCGCCGACGCCAGTCAGCCGGGTTGGTTCGATCGTTTCTTCATCAGCCCGCTGTGGCCGTTTTGAACAGGATGACGCCGATGACCCGCTCCTACGTCTTGCTGCTGTGCATCCTGCTGTGCCTGCCGGCCCAGGCTGAGCGGCTCAAGGACCTGGCGAGCATCCAGGGCGTGCGCAGCAACCAGTTGATCGGCTACGGCCTGGTGGTCGGCCTCAATGGCAGCGGTGACCAGACCACCCAGACGCCGTTCACCGTGCAGACCTTCAACAACATGCTGGCGCAGTTCGGCATCAAGGTGCCGCCAGGCGGCAACGTGCAGCTGAAGAACGTCGCCGCGGTGTCCATCCATGCCGACTTGCCGGCGTTCGCCAGGCCGGGGCAGACCATCGACATCACCATTTCCTCCATCGGCAACGCCAAGAGCCTGCGCGGCGGCAGCCTGCTGATGGCGCCGCTCAAGGGTATCGACGGTAATGTCTACGCCATCGCCCAGGGCAATCTGGTGGTCGGAGGCTTCGATGCCGAAGGCGGCGATGGTTCGCGGATCACCGTCAACGTGCCCTCGGCCGGGCGCATTCCTGGCGGCGCAACCGTCGAGCGCTCGGTGCCTAGTGGTTTCGATCAGGGCAACAGCCTGACCCTCAACCTCAATCGTCCGGACTTCACCACGGCGAAGAACATCGTCGACCAGATCAACGACCTGCTCGGTCCGGGTGTCGCCCAGGCGCTCGACGGCGGTTCGATCCGCGTCAGTGCGCCGCTCGATGCGAATCAGCGGGTGGATTACCTGTCGATTCTGGAAAACCTTGAGGTCGAGGTCGGACAGGCGGTGGCCAAGATCATCATCAACTCACGCACCGGCACCATCGTCATCGGCCAGAACGTGCGTGTGCAGCCGGCGGCGGTGACCCACGGCAGTCTCACGGTCACCATCACCGAAGACCCCATCGTCAGCCAGCCGGAAGCCTTCTCCGGCGGCCAGACGGCGGTGGTGCCGCGCTCGCGGGTGGGCGCGGTCGAAGAGGCCAAGCCGATGTTCAAGTTCGGCCCCGGTACCACCCTGGATGAGATCGTCCGGGCGGTGAACCAGGTGGGCGCATCGCCCTCCGACCTGATGGCCATCCTGGAGGCGCTCAAGCAAGCCGGCGCCCTGCAGGCCGACCTGATCGTGATTTAAGGAGACTGCGGCGATGGATTCTCGACTCTCGGCCGGTTTGCTCGGCAGCGTCAACAGCAACAGCCCGCTGGACAGCGGCGCCTTCACCGACCTGAACCGGCTCAACCAGTTCAAGGTCGGTGGCGACAGCGAAAAGAACATTCGCAAGGTGGCGCAAGAGTTCGAGTCGCTGTTTCTCAATGAGATGCTCAAGGCCATGCGCTCGGCTAACGAAGTGTTCGCCGAAGGCAACTTCATGAACAGCAACGAGAGCAAGACCTACCAGGACATGCACGACCAGCAATTGTCGGTGACCCTATCGAACAACCAGAACGGCATCGGCCTGGCCGACGTGCTGGTGCGGCAAATGTCGAAGATCAAGGACGCCAGCAGTCGGCCCAATCCCTTCGCCCAGGTCGATCAGCCAGTGCCGAGTGCGCCGAGCAAGCCGTTGGCCAAGGTCGACAGCAGTCGCGACGACTCATCCCTGCTCAACCAGCGGCGCCTGTCGCTGCCGAGCAAACTCGGCGACCGGCTGATGGCGGGCATCGTGCCGACGGCCGGCGTGGCGGATGCACAGCCACTGGCGCAAAACGACTGGATCCCGGCCAGGACGTTTGCCGCTCCCGCCGACAAGGCCCTGAGCCTGAATGGCGCGGATGCCATCAGCGGCCGTCGCCTGGCCCAGGCGCCGGGCAAGGCGGCCTTCGCCTCGAAGGACGAATTCATCGCCGCCATGCTGCCGATGGCCGAGCAGGCCGCCGAGAAGATCGGCGTCGATGCCCGCTACCTGGTGGCCCAGGCCGCGCTGGAGACCGGTTGGGGCAAGTCGATCATCCGCCAGCAGGACGGCACCAGCAGCCACAACCTGTTCGGCATCAAGAGCCACAACAGCTGGGACGGCGAGTCGGCACGGGTGCTGACCACCGAATACCAGGGCGGCAAGGCGGTCAAGGAGGCGGCATCCTTCCGCGCCTACGACTCCTACGCCCACAGCTTCGAAGACTACGTGAGCTTTCTGCAGAGCAACGGCCGCTACGAAAAAGCGCTCAATGCCACGGAGAACCCCGAGCAGTTTGCCCGCGAGTTGCAGAAGGCCGGTTATGCCACTGACCCGCAGTACGCGCGCAAGGTGGCGCAGATCGCCCGGCAGATGTCGACCTATCAAACGATCGCGTCCAGCGACACAGCGCAGACCCGGGGATGAACTGAGCCATGGCTGACCTACTGAGTATTGGCCTGTCCGGGTTGTCGGTGAACAAGACGTCGCTGGCGGTCACCGGGCATAACATCAGCAACGTCAACACCCCGGGGTTTTCCCGCCAGGATGCGGTGCAGGCCACGCGCAACCCGCAGTTCAGCGGTGCCGGCTATATCGGCTCGGGCACCACCCTGGTGGATATCCGCCGCACCTACAGCGAGTTCCTGAGCACCCAGGTGCGCAGCAGCACCGCCCTCAGCTCCGACGTCGAGGCCTACCGAAGCCAGATCGAGCAGCTCGACTCGCTGCTGGCCGGCACCACCACCGGCATCACGCCCTCGCTGCAGAAGCTCTTCTCTTCCCTGCAGACGGCCGCCGAAGACCCGGCCAACATCCCGGCGCGGCAACTGGTGCTGTCCGAGGCGGAAGGCCTGGCCAGGCGCTTCAATACGGTGTCCGACCGGATCAGCGAACAGAACGAGTTCATCAACAAGCAGATGGTGGCCGTCAGCGACCAGGTCAATCGTCTGGCCACCTCGATCGCCAGCTACAACGATGCCATCGCCAAGGCGGCGGCGAACGGCCAGCAACCCAACGACCTGCTCGATGCACGCGAAGAGGCGATCCGCCAGCTGTCCACCTACGTTGGCGTGACCGTGGTGGCGCAGGATGACAACTCGCTCAACCTGTTCGTCGGCTCCGGCCAGCCGCTGGTGGTGGGCAGTACCACCAGCCGCCTGGAAGTCGGGCCAGGGCAGGGCGATCCGACGCGTTTCGAGGTGAACTTCGTCAGCGGCGGTTCGAGCCAGGGCATCACCTCCCTGCTCACCGGTGGCGAGCTGGGCGGGCTGATCCGCTACCGCGCCGAGACCCTGGACCCGACCCTCAACTCGCTGGGGCGACTGGCCCTGGCGGTCAGCGATCAAGTCAACACCCAGCTCGGCCAGGGCCTGGACCTGAAAGGCCAGGTGGGCACCGCGCTGTTCGGCGATTACAACGATACGGCGCTGGCTCAGCTGCGGGTGCGGGCGTTCTCGAGCAACACCAGCAACGTCCAGCCGGCGCTGAATATCACCGATACCAGCGTGCTCACCACCAGTGACTACCGCCTGGAATACGATGGCAGCAACTACAGCGCCCGGCGCTTGAGCGATGGCGCGGCTATCACCGTGAGTCCGAGCTCGCCAGGCGCTTATCCGGTGACCCTGACCTTTACCGATGCGGCAGGTCGCGACCAGGGTTTCGAACTGGCGCTCGATTCTGCCCCGGCGGCGGATGACAGGTTTTTGCTGCAACCGACCCGGCGGGGCGCCACGACCATCAGCGCCCAGTTGGATCAGCCCGATCAGTTGGCGTTTGCCGCGCCAGTGCGCTCCGCAGCCGACTTGCAGAATCACGGTAACGGTTCGATTTCCCAACCCGATTTGATTGCTGCGGGTACTAGTCCCATAGACTCTGCTGCTATTGCTGCGGCCTTGCCGATGGGTTTGATTTATGACGGCTCCGGCACTTTTGAAAACCCGCCAGGCACTCCGGTAGCCGGCTTGACCCGGGTGCCTGCCGGCGCGTTCGTATCTGGACAGGCAAATACCTATGAATTGGATCTGGGAGGGGGCAATGTTGTCAGCTTCTCCATCAGTGGTCGCCCGGAAAGTGGCGACACCTTCACCCTGGATTTAAACGCCAACGGCGTATCGGACAACCGCAACGCCCTGAAATTGGTCGATCTGCAGAACAAGCAGACCGTAGGCGTGGATCCGTCAGTGGGCATCAGTACCGGGGTCAGTTTCACCGATGGCTATGGCGATCTGGTCGAGCGGGTTGGCACCCTGACCGCCCAGGCCCGGCAGGACAGCGAGGCGACCGGCGCCATCCTCAAACAGGCGACCGATAACCGCGACTCGCTGTCCGCGGTCAACCTCGACGAAGAAGCCGCCAACCTGATCAAATTCGAGCAGTACTACAACGCCTCGGCCCAGGTCATTCAAGTTGCGCGCTCTTTGTTCGATACCCTGATCAATACCTTCAGGTAAAAGTCCCGGTGCGCGTGGCGCCCCATTGACGTGTAGGAGCCAGCTTGCTGGCGATCAAGTTTCGGCAGCAGGGCAGGTACCCTGGCCGCCTCAGAGGTAATGTTCCATGCGCATCTCCACCATCCAGGCATTCAACAACGGAGTCGCCGGCATCCAGCGCAACTACGCCAATGCCACCCGCACCCAGGAGCAGATCAGCACCGGCAACCGCATCCTCACTCCGGCGGACGACCCAGTCGCCTCGGTGCGCCTGCTGCAACTGGAGCAGCAGCAGAATGTGCTGACCCAGTACAAGGACAACCTCACCGCGGCCAACAACAGCCTGACCCAGGAAGAAGTCACCCTCAACTCGGTCAACACCATTCTCCAGCGCGTGCGCGAGCTGGCAGTGCAGGCGGGTAATGGTGCGCTCAGCAATGCCGATCGCCAGTCCATCGCGGCGGAACTGGGGGCGCGCGAGGAAGAACTGTTCGGCCTGATGAACACCCGCAATGCCCGTGGCGAATACCTGTTCGCCGGGTTTCAGGGCAAGACCCAACCCTTCGTGCGCGAGGGCGATGGCAGCTACAGCTATCAGGGTGATGAGGGACAGCGCAAATTGCAGGTGGCCAGTTCACTGGATCTGGCGATCAGCGACAGCGGCAAGAAAATCTTCCAGAACGTCACCAACGCCGGGCGTCTCGATGCGGTGCTCGACGCTTCACTGGCGCCCGGCTCCACCCTCAGTGTGTCCGCACCACTGGTGCAGGACGAAGTGGCATTTGCCGGTAGTCCGGCGTTCCCCGATACGGGTATCGAAATCCGCTTCGATCCGACAGATCCGCAACGCTATGACGTCTACGATATTCCTGCCGCAGCCGTGCTCGCCAGCGGGCGTATGGATGCAGACGATGCAACTAGCGACCAGCTGGTGTTTCGCGGGGTGAGCGTGCAGTTCGACGGGGTGCCCGTGGGCGGTGAAAGCATCCAGATCACCGCCGACCCTACTCGGCAGAAACAGGGCATTCTCGACACCATCGCCCAGCTCCGCGCTAGCCTGGAAAGCCCGGCGACTGGCTTGCAGGTGCGCGATGCGGTGGCTGTGGCCCTGACCAACCTCGATCACGGCATGAGCACCGTCGACAGCGTGCGCGGCGAAATCGGCGCACGCCTGAATATCATCGACTCGACCCAGACCGACAACGAAGACGTCGCGCTGGTCAACAAGTCCGTGCAGGCCGACTTGCGCGAGCTGGATTACGCCGAAGCCCTGTCGCGGTTGTCCTTTCAGTCCATCGTGCTGGAGGCCGCACAGCAAAGCTACGTGAAGATCAGCAGCCTCAACCTGTTCAACCAGTTGCGTTGATCAGCCACGGGTAGCTGCCGTCCCCTGGAGCGTGCAGTCGCCACCCTTTCCCGCCATCTCGCGGGTGTCCACGCTCGAACGCCGTGCCGGCGTATTGGCTGGGTTCTTGCTGTACAGGTTGCAGTCAGGCCTTTGGCCAAATCATTGACGCGTCCCGGCGTTGCTTGGCGTTATCAGTCCAGCCGCGCGGGAACCAGCACATGAGACTTTCATGGGAATCGATCTGCAAGCGCTGAAAGAGCAGGCTTACCAGGCGTTCGCTGACGGCGAATTTGCCGCCGCACTGCGTCTGCTCGAGCAAGTCAGGCAGTTTGCCGGACTGCATGCCGAACTGGCCAACGATATGGCCGTGGTGCATTACAAACTGGGCGATTCGCAGAGTGCATTGCAGCTCTTTCGCGAGGCCCTGGCGATGCAGGGCGAGAGCCAGCATCTGGTGGCCAATAATCTGCTCGATATTCTCGAGGAACAGCAGGCACTGATCAGCCAGTTGGCGCCGTCGAAGGCCGAGCCGGACTGCGTTGCGGCGCCGCAAGCGGCTGCGCAGCCTGCATACCGTTGCCCGGTGTGCAAGCAGGCGGACGTGAGCTTTGCGGCTATCCCCGCATTCTACCGGGAAAGCGCCCGCCGCCATGGCTTCGTGCATTATGGCCAGGGCGAGATGACCGCCCACGACACCTATACCTGCAAAAGCTGTGGTGCCTCCGACCGCGAGCGCCTGTACGTGTACTGGATGGAGCAGGAAATCGCCGCCGGCCGACTGTGCAAGGGCGCTCGCGTCATGCACTTCGCGCCGGAGCAGACGATGTCCCGCCTGCTGCGCAGCAGCCAGTTCTTCGACTACGCCACCGCCGACCTGTCGATGCAGGGCGTGGACCATCAGGTCGACCTGATGAATGTTCCCTTCGACGACGGCGCATTCGATTTCTTCATCTGTAGCCACGTGCTCGAACATGTCGCCGACGACGGCAAGGCCGTGCGCGAGCTGTGCCGGATTACCCGCGCCGGTGGTTGCGGCATTCTGATGGCGCCCATCATCGTCGGTATGGAAAAAACCCTCGAAGACCCCAGTATCACCGACGAGGCTGGACGCTGGCGGCTGTATGGGCAGAACGATCACGTACGGCTTTATGCACACGACGACTTCGTGCGCAAGATCGAGGCGAACGGCTTCAGCGTCGACCAATACGGCATCGACTACTTTGGCACCGAGGTGTACGCGGCAATGGGCCTGAAACCGAGCAGCATTCTCTATATCGCGCGCGCATAACGCCGCATAGAAGCCGGCGGATGGAATGCTTGCGTTTTCAACAAGCGTCCTTTACGGGGCGATGACGGTTATCCCAATAGCAGTAAGCAGGGGGCAACTCCAGTGGAATCAGATTTCAAGGAATATCCGAAAACCCTAGCTCCCGACGACTTTTGGGGGCAGATCAAGCGGTCGGTCAATGGCCAGCCGGTTTCGGAAGAGCAGATTCAACTGATAGTCGCGACCATCAAGGATGCGCTGGCCTTCCAGCCCGGCGACCGCCTGCTGGATCTGGCCTGCGGCAATGGTGCGCTGTCGCGCTACTTCTTCGACGACTGCGCCGAAGTCTATGGTGTGGACTATTCCGAGGTGCTGATCGAGGTGGCCAAGCGCTATTTCGAGCAGCTGCCGCTGCGTCGTTTCGATCTGGCCGACGTCGGCGAGTACATAGTCGCCGAGGCCGACCCGGCGCGCTTCACCAAGGTGCTGTGCTACGGCAGCTTCCCGTATTTTCCCGAGGCCACCGCGCGTCTGGTGTTGACCACGCTGTGCCGCGATTACAGCCAGGTCGAGCGGGTGTTTATCGGCAACCTGCCGGACCTCGAACGGCAGCAGGATTTCTACACCGATGGCCGCGACCACACCGCCGAACTCAAGCACCACGACTCGAAAATCGGCATCTGGCGCAGCGTCGAGGAATTCTGCCAACTGGCCGCCGATTGCGGCTGGCAGGCGCATATCCAGCGTATGCCCAAGGGCTTCTACACCGCGCACTACCGCTATGACGCTCTGCTCGAACGCGCGCGCCCATGAGTGCCAAATCCAGTTGCGATGAGCTGGCGCTGTTCGGTGGCCAGCCGCTGTTCGACTTGCCGCGCTCGACTTCGAGCCTGGTTCAGCCGGACTTCGAGCGTTTCCTGGAGTATTCGCGCACCTTCTATGAGGCGCACCAATTCACCAATAACGGGCCGCTGGTGCAGCAGTTGGAGCGGCGTCTGGCCGAGTTCCACCAGACCCGCCATTGCGTGACCTTTTGCAGCGGCTTCTGGGCGCTGGTGTTGGCGATTAAATGCCTGGCGCTGCCGGGGCGTCGGGAAATCGTCATGCCCTCGCTGACCTATAGGCGCATGGCCGATGTGGCGGCCTGGGCCGACCTGGTGCCGCGCTTCTGCGAGGTCGACCCGCAGACCCTGGCGCTGAGCGCCGACACCGTGCGCCCGCATTTGAACGAGCAGACCGCGCTGATCCTCGGAGTGCATCCGATCATGAACTGCTGCGATGCAGTCGGACTGGAAGCGCTTGCGGAGGAAAGCGGCATTCCGCTGTTTATCGACGCCGTCGAGTCGGTCTATGAAACCTATGCCGGGCGCAAGGTCGGTAGCTTCGGCCGGGCCGAGTGCTTCTCCCTGCATGCGAGCAAACTGCTCAACGGTTTCGAGGGCGGCTATATCACCACCAACGACGCCGAGTTGGCGGCCAAACTGGTGCGCATGCGCGGCTTCGGTTTCTACACCCCGGACAACGTCCAGGAACTGGGTATGAACGCCAAGCTTAACGAGGTGCACGCGGCTATGGCGCTGGCCGGCTTGGATGGGTTGGACGCCCAGGTGGCACGCAATCGCGAGCGCTACCTGGCTTATCGCCGGGAGCTGGCGGACCTGCCGGGCGTGCGCCTGGTCGAGTTCGACGAGCGCGAGCAGAGCGGTTTCAAGAATATCCTGATCGAACTGCTCGACGATTGGCCGCTGCCACGGGCGCAGGTCCTGAGCCTGCTCAACGCCGAACGCATACTCGCCCGCGCCTATTATTCGCCGGCGTTGCATCAGAAACCCACCGATTACCCGACCATCGGCGGCTCGCTGCCGGTGACTGAGCGGCTCGCCGAACGCTTTGTGCTGCTGCCCTGCGGCCATTTCGTCGACGAGCAGGACATCCACGCCATCGTCGCCATGCTGGGCTTTCTCCATGCGCATGCCGCCGAGCTGCGCCAGAGGGCTGCCGTATGAGCGCCGTCGAACTCGCCATCCTCGGCGCCACGCCGGCGTTCGAGCAGCCGCTGCCGGTCGGCCAGCTGTATTTCCCCGAATGGTCCGCCTATGAAGCAGCCATGCGCGGCATCTTCGAGCGCCAGTACTACACCAATCAGGGGCCGCTGACCCAGCAACTGGAGCAGGTGTTGCAGGAGCGTCTGGGCGTGCGCCACGCCATCTGCGTCACCAATGCCACCATCGGCCTGCTGATGGCCGCCGATGCCCTGGGCCTGCGCAGCAAGGTGATCACCCCTGCGTTCTCCTTTATCGCCACCTCGCAGTCGCTGACCTGGGCCGGGCTGGAGCCGTTGTTCTGCGACGTCGACCCGTTGACCCATCAGCTCGACCCCGCCCAAGTGGAAGCGTTGCTGGAAGACAACGACGTCAGCGCAATATTGGCGGTCAACCTGTGGGGCGATGTCTGCGCTCAGCAGCACCTGCGCCAGCTCGCCGATAGTCGCGGCGTGCCGCTGTATTACGACTCGGCCCATGCCTTTGGCTGCGCGGTGCAGGGCAGGGCGGTTGGCAACTTTGGCGCCATCGAGGTGTTTTCCTTCCACGCCACCAAGGTATTGAGCGCCGCCGAAGGCGGTTGCGTGTGTACCAACGACGACGAACTGGCCGCGCGCCTGCGCAATATCCGCAGCAGCTACGGCGCCGGGCACCCGGTGCATGTCAGTCGTACCGCCAATGGCCGCATGTCCGAGGCGCAGGCGGCCATCGCCCTGCTCAGCCTGGATAATTTTGCCCAGACCCTCGAGCGCAATCGGGGGATTTTCGCCGCCTACCGCGTTGCCTTGGCCGGTTTGCCGGGCTTGCGCCTGATCGAACCACAGGCGGTGAGCACGACCAACTACCAATATGTGGTCTGCGAAATCGATGCTGAACGCTTCGGCCTCAGCCGTGACGAATTACAGGCGGTGCTGCGCGCGGAAAACGTGCTGGCGCGGCGCTATTTCTATCCCGGTATCCACCGCTGCACGCCCTATGACGAGCTTTACCCGGAGGCGGCCGAACGCCTCCCAGTGACCGAGGCCCTGTGCGCCAAGGTGCTGCAGTTGCCGATCGGCCAACCGATAGACCCGGCTGGTGCGCGGCGCATCGGCCAAATAGTCCGCGCCGCCCGGGAGCAGGCCGCCAGCGTTCGCCACAGCCTGGGGGGGTGGGCGTGAAGCTGGGCATCATGCAACCGTACTTTTTCCCGTACCTCGGGCATTTCGCGCTGATCGCCCACACCGAGCGCTGGGTGGTGTTCGATGTCAGCCAGTACACGCCAAAATCCTGGATGAGCCGCAACCGCATGCTGCATCCGCAGGCTGGTTGGAACTACGTCAACGTACCCTTGGCCAATTCCTCTATCGCCATTACTACTCGCGAAGCACGCGTGCAGAACATGCACAAAACCCGCGCCAGCCTGCTCGGCAAGCTGACCCATTACCGGCGCAAGGCGCCGTTCTATGAGCAGGTCGCGCAACTGGTGAACCGGGCTTTCGATCTCACGACCGACAACTCGCTGGTCGGCCTCAACGTCCAGGGGCTGGCAGCGGTCTGTGGCTATCTGGAACTGCCGTTCGACTACGTCATTTGTTCGGAACTTGGCCTCGACCTGGAAGGCATCGACAGCCCCGGTGGCTGGGCGCCGGCGATAAGTCGGCAACTGGGCGTCAGCGCGTACCTGAATCCGGCCGGTGGCCGGACGCTGTTCGACCCGCAGGACTTCACCCGTCACGACATTCGACTCGGCTTCCTGAAATTCGACGAGTTCCGCTACGACGCCGAGCCCTATACCTGTGTGCCGGGTCTTTCCGTCCTCGACGTGTTGATGTGGAACAGCCCGCAGGCGGTGCGCCAAGTCCTGGTCAGCCATTCCCATATTCTCGAACCCTGAAATGAGTCGCGGGTGGCGCAACCGTCACTCGCCTCTATTCACTGAGGAAAGCACAACGTGAGCAAGAACCCCCTCGTCAGCATCGTGATTCCCACCTTCAAACCGCGGCACTTCGAGGCGGCGCTGCTCAGTGCGCTCGCCCAGAGCTACCAGCCGCTGGAAATCCTGATCAGCGACGACTGCCCGAACGATGGCATTCAGCAGATCGTCGAGCGTCACCGCGGGCACAGCCGCCACCCGATCCGCGTCATTCGCAACCAGCCGGGCCTCGGCGGGCTGATGAACTACACCCAGTGCGTGATCGAGGCCGCGGGTGAGTTTGTCAAGTTCCTCAACGACGACGACATCCTGTTGAACGACTGCGTCGAGCGCATGGTGGAAGTCTTCAGCGCCAATCCCGAGGTCAGCCTGGTAACCTCGCGGCGGCTGTTGATCGACAAATCCGGCTTGCCGCTACCGGATGTCCCGGCGACCTGCTGCCCGTTTGATCAGGACGGCATCCTGCACGGCGGCGACCTGATCGCCTACCTCGCCGACTCACCGATGAACTTCATCGGCGAGCCGAGCACGGTGATGTTCCGTCGTGCACACCTGGCCGGGATCAAGCCAAACGTCTGTTGCCTCAACGGGCAGACGGTGCGCGCCATCAACGACCTAGCGATGTACGTGAATGTGTTGCGGCACGGCCATCTAGCCTATCTGTGCGAGCCGCTTTCCTGCTTCCGCAAGCATGCCGAGCAGCGTCAACAGCAGGGCGACATGCTGCCGCTGTGGCAGAAGGGCGTGCAGGTGTTCGCCGGGCAAATCCGGGCCATGGGGCTGTATGCGCCGCGACCGAACGAGCAGGTACGTTGCCACCCGCTGGCCGCTGGCGCCGAGGAGTGGCACGATTTTCCCCTGCGTCGGCGCCTGGCCGAGGCGGCCAAGCGTGCAGAGACACTTCAGGCAGTTGCCGCCGTACAGCCAGGGCCTTGGGCGTTCCCGCCGTTGCGGGACGCCGGGGGTGAAATGATTCAAGAGGAACGGGAAGGCTTCCGGCCATGGCTGGATACGCGTGTACCGACAGCGGTTCAGGAGCACTTGATCGGCGGGTACCTGAAAACCAGCGGTGGCGGGCCGCGGTTCGGCATCCTGGTGCTGGATAGGCAGGGTGACGCAGGGAAACTACGGGCGACGCTCGACAGTTTGAGTCAGGAAAAGCAGCCCTACGCCGGGCTGCAGATTCTGCTCCTGAGTGTTGGCGAGGGCGCGCAGTTCGAGCGTGCCGACCCGCGCGTAGAGTGCAGGCGCGTGTCAGCCGATCAGCAGGTCGACACCATCAACCAGATGTTGGCGCAGGCGGATTGCGACTGGGTAATGATGGTCGAGGCAGGGGATGAGTTCACTGCGAGCGGTCTGATGATGGTGGCCTTGGAACTGATCGCTTCCCCGGGTTGCCGAGCCATCTATGGCGACGAAATGCTGCGCCTGGCCGATGGCTCATTGGGGCCGATGTTCCGGCCCGGATTCAATCTGGATCTGCTGCTGAGTTTCCCCGCGAGTATGGCGCGTCACTGGCTTTTTCGCCGCGATGCGTTCGTCGAGTTGGAGGGTTTTGCTCAACGTTACAGCGCAGCGATGGAGTTTGATCTGATTTTGCGTCTGGTCGAGTCGGGTGGCATGCAGGATCTGGGGCATGTGAGTGAACCGCTACTTATCACCCAGGCCCCGGCCCTGCTGGATAATCCAGATGAGCGTGCAAGCATTGCCCGTCATCTTGCTGTGCGTGACTATCCGCAGGCGCACGTCGGTTCCGACCTGCCGGGGCGCTATCACATCAGCTATGGTCATCAGCAGCAACCGCTGGTCTCGATTCTGATCCCAACCAAGGATCAACTGCCCATGCTCCAGCGTTGTGTTGAGAGCGTGCTGGAACATACCCGCTACGAACATTACGAAATACTGATCATCGACAACAACAGCGAGACGCCCGAGGCGCTCGAGTGGTTGGCGGGGGTCGAGGCCATGGCTGAAGAGAAGGTCAGGGTGATCCGCTATCCGCAACCATTCAATTTCTCGGCGATCAACAATATGGCGGCGCGCGCGGCGCGGGGTGATTATCTGGTTTTGCTTAACAACGACACAGCGGCTATTCGCAACGACTGGCTGGATGAGTTGCTCAACCATGCACAGCGTCCAGAGGTCGGTATCGTAGGGGCGAAGTTGCTCTATCCGGATGGTCGTATCCAGCACGCGGGGGTGGTGCTTGGCTTGTGTGGCCCCGCAGAACACCCCTTTATCGGTGAGCCAATGGATGCCCCGGGTTATATGCAGCGCTTGCAAGTCGACCAGAACTACAGCGCGGTGACGGCGGCGTGCCTGATGATTCGAAAATCCGTTTACCTGGACGTGGGCGGTATGGATGAAGAGCAGTTCAAGGTCTCTTATAACGATATCGATCTATGTTTAAAAACCCGTGAAGTTGGCTATTTAACGGTGTGGACGCCTCACGCCGTGCTGATGCACGAGGGCGGTGTCAGCCAGACGAAGGTCGACAAACAGACCAGCGACGCCAAGCACAAGCGCTTTGTCGCAGAGCAGGACGCCATGTACGCTAAATGGCTGCCGTTGCTGGCGCGCGATCCAGCCTATAACTCCAACCTATCCCTGGTAGAGCCTAGCGGTTTCAAGCTGGCCGATAACAAGTTGTCCTGGCGGCCGCTCGACGCTTGGCGGCCGTTGCCGACGGTTTTGGCACACCCTGCGGACTGGGACGGCTGTGGCCAATACCGAGTTATTCAACCCTTCAGTGCCTTGCAGCAACAGGGCTTCATTGAGGGTGCTCTTTCGTTTGGCATGCTCTCTGTAGCGGATCTGGAACGTTACGATCCGGATGTTGTGCTGCTGCAGCGTCAGATTGGTGATGAGCGGCTGGAGGCGATGCGCCGGATGCAGGCTTTCTCGCGAGCGTTCAAGGTGTATGAGTTGGATGATTATCTGCCAAATCTACCGATGAAAAGTGCGTATCGAGCGCACATGCCCAAGGACATACTAAGGTCGCTGCGCCTCGGCATCTCCTATGTGGATCGCTTTGTGGTGTCCACGGACGCGATGGCCGAGGCCTTCCAGGATTTCCACCCGGATATCCGGGTTATAGAAAACCGTCTCGACCCTCGTCAATGGCATGGCTTGACCAGCCAGCGGCGGTGTTCCAGCAAGCCGCGCGTGGGATGGGCGGGCGGGGCCGGCCATGCCGGCGACCTGGAAATGCTTGCCGATGTGGTCAAGGCGCTGGCGAGTGAGGTGGAGTGGGTCTTCTTCGGCATGTGTCCAGACAGGCTGAGGCCCTTTATCCATGAGCTCCATCCAGGGGTTCCCATTGAGCAGTACCCGGCAGTATTGGCCGGATTGAACCTGGATCTGGCGCTGGCGCCGGTTGAACAGAACCTGTTCAACGAGTGCAAGAGCAATCTGCGTTTGCTGGAGTACGGGGCCTGTGGTTTTCCGGTGATCTGCAGCGATGTGCGCTGCTATCGGGATGCTTTGCCGGTGACCCGGGTCAAGAACCGCTTCAAGGATTGGCTGGACGCCATCCGCCTGCATCTGGCCGATCTGGATGCTTCGGCCCGCATGGGCGATGAGTTGCGTGCTGCGGTGCGCAATGAATGGATGCTTGAAGGGAAAAGTCTTGAGGCCTGGCGCAAGGCCTGGCTGCCTGATTGACCCTGGCCCTGACCGGCCTGCGACCAGGGCATCGGTTGGCAGCGAAAGTTTTTTGAGGGTGGCCCTTAAGTTTTCCCCAGCCGGGGCGATATAGCTTACGAATGCGAAGTAACTGGGTGCCTGAGCAAGGCAACCGTCCAACCTCTCGCACATCCAGGCTACCAACAAGTATCAGCCCATTGGAGGCAAACACCATGGCCCTTACCGTCAATACCAACATTGCGTCCCTGAATACCCAGCGCAACCTGAGCAGCTCCTCCAATGCGCTGGCGACTTCCCTGCAGCGCCTGTCCACCGGTTCGCGCATCAACAGCGCCAAGGACGATGCAGCCGGCCTGCAGATCGCCAACCGCCTGACCAGCCAGATCAACGGCCTGGGCGTAGCGGTGCGCAACTCCAACGATGGCATCTCTTTGGCGCAGACCGCGGAAGGCGCACTGCAGCAGTCGACCAATATTCTGCAGCGTATGCGCGATCTGTCCCTGCAGTCGGCCAACGGCTCCAACAGCGAATCCGAGCGGACGGCATTGAACTCCGAAGTCGGCCAGTTGAAAAAAGAGCTGGACCGTATCAGCAATACCACTACCTTCGGCGGTCAGAAATTGCTCGATGGTAATTTCGGTACCAAGAATTTCCAGGTGGGTTCGGCTGCGAACGAAAGCATCAGCGTCAGCATTGGCGAAATGAGTGCCGATTCGCTCGAGGGTAACTTCTTTAAAAGCGCCTTTGGCAACGCTACTGCTGGAGCTGCCAGCGGCGGTACCGCGACCGTGACGCTCGCGTTCTCGGGTACTACCCCTGACGCGGTTCTGGATGTCGAGCTGGCGGCCGGTGATACGGTTGCCGAGGTTACCGACAAGCTGGCGGCGGCCATCAACGACGCCAACCTGGAAGTGGGTGTGCATAAGGATGCTGCAGGCGCTTATCAGGTGATCAGTAAAGGCGACGCCACCACCTCGACCACCAATGCACTCACCTCTATCACCTTCGCCGACGGCGCCGGCGCCGACGCTACAGGCGCTACTTTCACTACCGTGACAGCGTCGACGACGGCTGAAACTGCCAACTCGGTCAAAGATATCGACATCACCAATGCGGTGGGTGCACAGTCGGCCGTGCTGGTCATCGATGATGCCCTCAAGGCGATCGATAACCAGCGTGCCGATCTGGGTGCGGTGCAGAACCGCTTCGAGAACACCATTTCCAACCTGCAGAACATCTCGGAGAACGTATCGGCTGCCCGTGGTCGGATCCAAGATACCGACTTCGCCGCTGAAACCGCGAATCTGAGCAAGAACCAGATTCTGCAACAGGCTGGCACCGCGATCCTGGCCCAGGCTAACCAGTTGCCGCAGGCGGTGCTCAGCCTCCTGCAGTAAGCTAAACGGCTAGTCTGCATCAGGCTGCGGGGGGAAGTGCATAGCACTTCTCCCCGTTTTGCCTTGCGAGGTAAAAGAAAATGGATATAGGCATAAACAGTTCTCTGTCTGCATCGCTCTCCAAAGCGAATGCTGCAGTTACGCAAGTCTCGCCTGTCGCTGCAGCCGCCAAGGCGGCTGAGATTGATGCCGAGGTGTCTAAGAAAGAGCCTGAAGAGGCCACGCAGGCTCGTGAGCCGGTCGAGGATGCGGTGATTGCGATTCAAAGTTTTGTGCAGAGTATTCGGCGTGATTTGAATTTCACGCTGGATGATTCAAGCGGTCGCGTAGTGGTAAAGGTAACCGATGGTGCGTCGGGCGAAGTTATTCGTCAGCTACCATCAGAGGAGGCGTTGCGCTTGGCGGAAAGCCTGGAAGAAGTCCGTAGTCTGTTATTCAAGGCCGAAGCTTGATCGCTGGCATGTTTCTTGACTGTCCATTGTGATTGGGCAGGCGTAAGCGTTTAAGCGTCAACTTCATGACGAGGTAACCAGCATGGCAGGCGTAATTGATGGCATCACAGGTGTTAACAGCGGGCTTCCCATCACCAATATGGTGACGGCGATAGTCAACGCGGAAAAGGCGCCGAAAGAAGCGCAATTGGCCCGCCTGGAGAAGTCCACTACTACCAAATTCTCTGCCCTGGGTGAGCTCAAGAGCGCGTTGAGCGCCTTTCAAGCAGCCATGAAAGACTTGAACAGCGCCACCTTGTTCGAGAAGCGCACGGCCGTATCGTCCAATACCAGCACCTTGACTGCCAGCGCCAGTAAAACGGCTACACCGGGCATCTACAAAATAGAAGTGCAGAGCCTGGCAGCCGCCAGCAAGGTTGCTACGGCTGCTGTGGCTGGTGGTTTCTCGAGTGGCGCAAGCGAGCAGACGCTTACGGTCAAATTAGGTGCCGGCGATACTGGTACCGCGGTCACTATTGCTGCCGGATCCGATCTGGCCAGTACTCGTGATCAGCTCAATGCCGCGCTGAAAGACCAGGGCATCAGCGCAACCATTGTCAATAATCCGGTAAATGGTGAGTCGCGCTTGGTATTTAGCGCCACTGAAACCGGTGCCGATAAAGATCTGATGGTCACCGGTACGGGTAATCTGTCAGCGCTGGATGTTGATGGCAGCATCGCGCTGAGCACCGGCAGTGCAGCCAGCTCGGGCTATATCGTGCAGGCTGCGAATGCCGAGTTTACGGTTGATGGCTTGGCTCTCAGTAGCGCAACCAATAAAGTCAGCGGTGCCATAGCTGATGTCGATTTTGAGTTGCTGGAAAAGACCGAAGTCGGTAAGTCCATTACCTTGACCGTCGGGCAGGACAGTGCTGGCGTAAAAGCCAGCATCAAGACCTTTGTCGATGCTTATAACAAGCTGATCAGTACTAGCAACAAGTTGACTAGCGTCACTAAAGTAGGCGAGGACGGTACCCCGCTTGTTGGTGGTCTGGTGGGTGACTCCACCGTGCGTAATTTGCTCAGTGGCGTGCGTAATGAACTGGTCAATCCTTCCGGTCAGGAGGGTGTACGAGTACTTGCCGATTTGGGTATCACTACCCAGAAAGACGGCACCCTGAAAATCGATGACACCAAACTTGATCCTGCTTTGCAGGATAACTTCGATGCGGTAGGTGCATTTTTTACTGGCGATACCGGGTTGATGAGTCGGGTGGATAAGCGCATTGATGGGTTTATCCAGACTGGCGGTATTCTTGAGCAACGTATGAAAGCGCTAGAAAGTACGCGAAGCGATATCAAGACACAGACAGAAAACCTGAATAGGCGCGTTGAGCAAATGCAAACCCGCTTGCTTGCTCAGTTCAATGCCATGGATGCATTGGTCGGGCAGTTGAAAAGTACAGGTGATCAACTCGCTCAGGTGTTTGCCAATCTCCCTGGTGTTGTAAAAAAGGATAGTTAAGGCGTGAGCAAGCCAATCGATACCTACAAGAGCGTCAAGGTCAGCCAGGAAGTAACGCCTTATCAAACCGTGCAGTTGCTGCTGGATGGCGCGCTTGAGCGTATTTCCCTGGCGCTGCTGGCGCAGGAGCAAGGCAACCACGGCATACGTGGTGAGGCTGTTGGTGCGACTATTTCCATCATTAGCGTTCTGCAGGGCAGTCTGGATAAAGAACTCGGTGGGGATATTGCGGAGAATCTGGATTCGCTTTACGACTACATGACCCGACGGCTTGCCGGTGTGGCGCTTGATAGCACTCCCCGTAGTCTGCAAGAGGTGCAGGGCTTGCTGGTGCAGATACGTGATGCCTGGATCGCGATCGGGCCTGAGGTCGAGCCGGTAGCCTCTTGAGGCCGGAGGCGCTTCATCGATGCCTGGAAAGTGGCTTTCCAATTCCTGTTTGACGAGTTAAATCAATCAGTTGTGTTATTTTCACGTCGCCCTAAAGCTGCTGCCGGCACTGCCGATACATGAAGTATTCCCGCACTACACTGGAGTACCTTCAGCATGAACGCGATGGCAGCCATGAAGCAGTATCAAAGCGTCAACACCCAGGCCCAGGCCGTGGATGCCAGCCCCCACCGGTTGATCCAGATGCTGATGGAAGGTGGTCTGACCCGTATCGCCCAGGCGCGTGGCGCCATGGAGCGCGAGCAGACATCGATGAAGGGTGAGCTGATCGGCAAGGCCATCGGCATCATCGGTGGTCTGCGCGAAGGCCTGGATCTGCAGAAGGGTGGCGAGTTGGCGGCCAACCTGGATAACCTCTACCAGTACATGGTTTCCCGTTTACTTGAGGCCAATGTGAAAAATGACGCCACGTCGCTCGATGAAGTGGCGGGGCTGTTGCGCAATGTGAAGACAGGCTGGGACGCGATCGGCCAGTGATGCAGTCTGACGCTTTAAGGAGCACGCACATGAGTTCATCTGTCCAGCGTCTGGAAAAGACTGGAAGCGCCTTGCGCGATGCCTTGGCCGCACAGGATTGGGCGGCCATCGGCGAATTGGATCTGCAGTGCCGCCAAGCCGTTGACGAAGCCATGGTCGAGTCCGTGCAGGACGAAGACGTGCTGCGCGCGCGCATGCAGGAGTTGCTGGATCTGTACCGCGAGCTGGTCGATGTCTGTCAGTTGGAGCAACGGCGCCTGGCGGGCGAGCTGATGCAGCTGAACCAGGCCCAGCAAGGGGCCAAGGTCTACCAGTTGTTTGGGTGATGGGTTAGCGGGGCTAGTACAGTTCGAAGGATGGCGCGGGCCGCGTAGGATGAGCGCAGCGATATCCATCGAGCGATTTATGCCCGCGGACTGACCCTCGGCAAAGGCGCCAGCCGGTACTCGGCACCTGATGGGTTACGCCGCACGCAGAACGCGGCCTTGATCGCAGCTATCTGGCGGCTAACCCATCCTACGGAGCTGTACAGTTCGTAGGATGGTGCGGGCCGCGTAGGCTGAGCGCAGCGATACCCCTCGAGCTATTCATGCAAAGCTGAGTTCCCCCTTCTTGCAAACAATCGCTTAGGCAATTGGTCGTGAATATCAAAAAAAGCACGCCATAAAATTGACTATTTTCGATAAATTGACTTTACTAGCGGCCAATTGCCAGCGTAGTTGTCGTGTTCGACAGAGTGCGCTTCCGTTCGCTCCCAGGATCAGATCAAAAATATGTGGCGTGAAACGAAAATTCTGCTGATTGACGATGACAGCGAGCGACGTCGGGATTTGACGGTGATCCTGAATTTCCTGGGCGAAGATCACCTCGCATGTGGCAGCCGTGACTGGCAGGATGCGGTCGCGCCATTGTCCGCCAGCAGGGAGGTGCTCAGCGTATTGCTCGGTGATGTGCAGGCCAAGGGCGGGGTCCTGGAGATCCTCAAGCAAACTGCTGCCTGGGACGAGTTTCTGCCGATCCTGCTGATTGACGAGCATGCGGCCGCGGAATGGCCGGAAGAGTTGCGCCGCCGTGTGCTGGCGACCCTGGAAATGCCGCTTAGCTACAACAAACTGCTCGATTCCTTGCACCGTGCCCAGGTCTACCGCGAGATGTACGACCAGGCGCGCGAGCGCGGTCGTCAGCGTGAACCGAATCTGTTCCGCAGCCTGGTCGGTACCAGCCGCGCCATCCAGCAGGTGCGGCAGATGATGCAGCAGGTGGCCGATACCGAGGCCAGCGTGCTGATCCTCGGTGAGTCGGGCACCGGTAAAGAAGTGGTGGCGCGCAACCTGCACTATCACTCCAAGCGCCGTGAAGCGCCTTTCGTGCCGATCAACTGTGGCGCGATTCCCGCGGAGTTGCTGGAAAGCGAACTGTTCGGCCATGAGAAGGGCGCCTTTACCGGCGCGATCACCAGCCGCGCCGGGCGTTTCGAATTGGCCAATGGCGGCACCCTGTTCCTCGATGAAATTGGCGACATGCCCCTGTCGATGCAGGTCAAGCTGCTGCGGGTGCTGCAAGAACGCACCTACGAGCGGGTTGGCAGCAACAAGACGCAAAGTGCCGATGTACGCATCATCGCGGCGACCCACAAGAATCTGGAGGAGATGATCGAAGCGGGTAGTTTTCGCGAGGATCTCTACTACCGGCTGAATGTATTCCCCATCGAAATGGCGCCGCTGCGCGAGCGTATCGAAGATATTCCCCTGCTGATGAACGAGCTGATCTCGCGCATGGAGCACGAGAAGCGCGGCTCGATCCGTTTCAACTCGGCGGCGATCATGTCGCTGTGCCGCCACGACTGGGCGGGCAATGTGCGCGAGCTGGCCAATCTGGTCGAGCGCATGGCGATCATGCATCCCTATGGGGTGATCGGCGTGGGCGAGCTGCCGAAGAAATTCCGTCATGTCGACGATGAAGACGAGGATTTGACCGCCAGCCTGCGTGAGGATCTGGAGGAGCGCGCGGCCATCATCGCCGGGCTGCCTGGGGTCAATACGCCAGCCATGCTGCCGGCCGAAGGCCTCGATCTGAAAGACTACCTGGGCAACCTCGAGCAGGGCTTGATCCAGCAGGCGCTCGATGACGCCAGCGGTGTGGTCGCCCGGGCGGCAGAGCGCTTGCGCATTCGCCGCACCACCCTGGTCGAGAAAATGCGCAAGTACGGCATGAGCCGGCGCGAGGACGAGGCGCAGGAAGACTGATGCCGTAGGGGCGTAAGCCGGTACGAGTCTTGCTGTCGCGCCGATCAAGCGCCGTCCGTAGGTTGGGTTAGCAGCGGGCACCTATCCTGAATCAAATTCAGCCTTGAACCGCCGCGTAACCCAACATGGCGTCAGCCGGTATGCCGCATCTGATGGGTTACGCCGCATTCAAAACGCTACCTTGATCGAAGCTCTGTGGCGGCTAACCCATCCTACGGGTCTACTTCAGCCGCGATGCTTTCAGTGCCTTGACGGCCCATCGCGGCTAAAGCGGAACGCCGCCCGGCCGCTCCCACGAGAGTTCGGGGTTGAACCGACATTTCAACGTTGTCGCGACACCAGCCAACTGCCAGCGAGTCAGGGTCTTGGCGCCACTGCATTCAATTCAGCCGGGGCTTTGACGCAACCGACGGCCTTGTTTTTCAAGGCATTGAAAAATAACCAATTTTTTTTAGGCACGGGTATTGCTAACTCTCTGCTAACTGACTGTCTTATGACGGCTCGCCAGGCGAGAGAGAATAATGAAGCCCAACGCCCAACCTTCCCGGAATGCTGAACTCGAACCTGCGGTTTCTCAGGAGCTGACCAGTCGCGCCAGCCTGGAGCAGGCGTTTGCGCGCTTCAACCAGATGTCGACTCAGTTCAGCGAGTCTTACAGCATGCTGGAGGATCGGGTCGCCGAGTTGAAGGGGCAGTTGGCCCTGATCAGCGCCCAGCGCATGCAGGAGCTGGCCGAGAAGGAGCGCCTGGCCTATCGCCTGCAAAGCCTGCTGGATCTGCTGCCCGGTGGGGTCATCGTCATCGACGGGCAGGGCGTGGTGCGTGAAGCCAATCCGGTGGCGTGCAATCTGCTCGGTCTGCCGCTGCTCGGCATGCTCTGGCGTCAGGTGATCGCGCGCAACTTCGCCCCGCGTGAGGACGATGGCCACGAAATCTCCCTGAAAGATGGTCGGCGCCTGTCGATTGCCACCCGCTCGTTGCAAGGCGAGCCGGGGCAGCTGGTGCTGCTCACCGACCTGACAGAAACCCGGCGCCTGCAGGATCAGCTGGCGCGGCATGAGCGCTTGTCCGCGCTGGGGCGCATGGTCGCCTCCCTGGCTCATCAGATTCGTACGCCGCTGTCGGCGGCGTTGCTCTATGCCAGCCATTTGACTGAGCAGGTGTTGCCGGTCGAGCAGCAGCAGCGCTTCGCCGGACGCCTGAAAGAACGTCTGCATGAGCTGGAGCACCAGGTGCGCGACATGCTGATCTTCGCCCGTGGTGACCTGCCGCTGCCGGATCGGCTGACGCCCAAGGCAGTGTTCGAGGCGCTGCAGGCTGCGGCCGAGCCCCATGTGCGCGGCATGACGGTGCGTTGGCAGTGCGACAGTCGTGACGGCGAGTTGCTGTGTAACCGCGACACCCTGGTCGGTAGCGTGCTCAACCTGATCGAGAACGCGATCCAGGCCGCCGGGCGCGAGGCGCGCTTGAAGATTCATCTGTATCAGCGTGGCAACAGCTTGCGCCTGTGCATCAGCGACAGCGGTCCGGGTATCGACAACGTCACCCTGGCTCGTCTGGGCGAACCCTTCTTTACCACCAAGACCACCGGTACCGGCCTCGGTCTGGCCGTGGTCAAGGCAGTGGCGCGCGCCCATCAGGGCGAATTGCAGGTGCGTTCGCGGATCGCGCGCGGCACCTGTGCCTTATTGATTCTGCCGTTGATTCCCGCGGCACAACCCTTGATTCAGGAGTAGCACCATGGCTGCCAAAGTTCTGCTGGTCGAAGACGACCGCGCCCTGCGCGAAGCCCTGGCCGATACGCTGGCGCTGGGTGGTCACGACTATCGGGTGGTGGATTGTGCCGAAGCGGCGTTGGTGGCCTTGACGCAGGAGCCTTTCGGTCTGGTGATCAGCGACGTGAACATGCCGGGTATGGACGGTCATCAATTATTGGCCCTGATCCGCCAGCGTCAGCCGCAACTGCCGGTGCTGCTGATGACCGCCTTCGCGGCGGTCGAGCGGGCGGTGGATGCGATACGCCAGGGTGCGGCGGATTACCTGGTCAAGCCGTTCGAGCCGAAAACCCTGTTGGCGCTGGTCGATCGCCATGCCCTCGGGCGTGTGACGGCGACCGAGCAGGACGGCCCGGTGGCGCTGGAGCCGGCCAGCGTGCAGTTGCTCGAGCTGGCTACGCGGGTGGCGCAGAGCGATTCGACGGTGTTGATCACCGGCGAGTCCGGCACCGGCAAGGAGGTGCTGGCGCGCTTCATTCACCAGCAGTCGCCGCGGGCGGCGAAGCCGTTCATTGCGATCAACTGCGCGGCGATTCCCGACAACATGCTTGAAGCCACGCTGTTCGGCCATGAGAAGGGTTCTTTCACCGGCGCCATCGCCAGCGCGCCGGGCAAGTTCGAGCTGGCCGAGGGCGGCACCATTCTGCTCGATGAAATTTCCGAAATGCCGCAAGGCCTGCAAGCCAAGCTGTTGCGCGTGCTGCAGGAGCGTGAAGTGGAGCGGGTGGGGGGGCGCAAGCCGATCAGCCTGGACATTCGCGTGCTGGCCACCAGCAACCGCGACCTGGCCGGCGAAGTGGCGGCGGGGCGCTTCCGCGAGGACCTCTACTATCGCCTGTCGGTCTTCCCGCTGGCCTGGCAACCGTTGCGCGAGCGCCCGGCCGACATCCTGCCGTTGGCCGAGCGACTGCTGGCCAAGCACGTCAAAAAAATGAATCACGCGCCTATTCGTCTTTCGCCGCAGGCCCAGGCGAGCCTGGTGAGTCATGCCTGGCCGGGTAACGTGCGTGAACTGGATAACGCCATTCAGCGCGCGTTGATCCTGCAGCAGGGTGGCCTGATCCAGCCGCAGGATCTGTGCCTGACGGCCGCTGTTGGCAGTCTCGCGCCTGCGCCCAGGCCGTTCCTGGCGGTGGTGCCGGCGAGCGTGACGGTGACGCCGGAGGTCGTTGCGGCCGAGGCTGGCGCCTTGGGTGAAGACCTGCGCCGGCATGAGTTCCAGATGATCATCGATATCCTGCGCGCCGAGCGTGGGCGCCGCAAGGAAGCCGCCGAGCGCCTGGGTATCAGCCCGCGTACCCTGCGTTACAAGCTGGCGCAGATGCGCGATGCCGGCATGGATGTGGAGGCTTATCTGTTTGCCAGCTAGTGGCGCGTCACGCCAGAGATTGCGCTTCTCGTAGGAGATTGCGCTTCTCGTAGGAGATTGCCTGCCGTCTTCGACGTCGCGCTATCGCGCAGCAAACTATGTCGGAGCCGACATTTCCGCGGCTAGCCCGGATGAAATCCGGGAAGTTGTGTCGGCTATCCCCGGATTGCCTGCTGCTCCTGTAGGAGGGCCGCCCCGGCGCGATGCTGTTGCTTGTGGGCGGACCTTGTCCGCCAATCGCCGCAAGGTCGCGCCGCCTACGAGGGAGTGCGTTGCCTGCTCCCCCGTTTCCACCTTACCTGGCACCCTTGTTGCAATATCCCTGTTACGAGCCGCGTAGTGTCAAAAAACCGCGGCCAGTGGAGGAAGGTCATGAGCCAGGGTATTCAATTCAATCGCTTGATGCTGGAAATGCGTGCCATGCAGACCGAGGCGATGGCGCGGCAGCAGCCGGTCGTCAGTGCGCCGGAACCCGGGGCGCCGAGCTTCTCGGACATGCTGGGTCAGGCGGTGAACAAGGTCAACGAAACCCAGCAGACCTCCAACCAGCTGGCCACTGCCTTTGAAATGGGCAAGAGCGGGGTGGACTTGAGCGATGTGATGATTGCCTCGCAGAAAGCCAGCGTGTCGTTCCAGGCCATGACCCAGGTTCGCAACAAGCTGGTTCAGGCGTATCAAGACATCATGCAGATGCCGGTTTAAGGGTAGGTTCTAGATCATGGCCGACGCACTCGCCACCAACGTTCCCGCCACCACTGCTGGCAATGATTCGAACAAGCCGCTGTTCGGCCTGGCGTTTCTGGAAAATCTCTCGGATATGTCGATGCTGCGCCAACTCGGCCTGCTGGTCGGTCTGGCCGCCAGCGTGGCGATTGGTTTCGCCGTGGTGCTCTGGTCGCAACAGCCGGATTACCGTCCGCTGTATGGCAGCCTGGAAGGGATGGACGCTTCCCAGGTCATGCAAACCCTGGCGGCGGCCGACATCAGCTATACCGTCGAACCGAATTCGGGTGCCCTGTTGGTCAAGGCCGATGACCTGGCGCGGGCACGCATGCGTCTGGCCGCCGCCGGCGTGGCGCCGAGCGATAGCAATATAGGTTTCGAGATTCTCGACAAGGAACAGGGCCTCGGCACCAGCCAGTTCATGGAGGCCACGCGCTATCGGCGCGGCCTGGAAGGCGAGTTGGCGCGCACCGTGTCCAGCCTCAACAACGTCAAGGCCGCGCGGGTGCACCTGGCCATTCCGAAGAGCTCGGTGTTCGTGCGTGACGAGCGCAGGCCCAGTGCCTCGGTGCTGGTCGAGTTGTATTCCGGTCGCGGCCTGGAGCCGAGCCAGGTGATGGCGATCATCAATCTGGTCGCCACCAGCGTGCCCGAGCTGGACAAGTCGCAGGTCACGGTGGTCGACCAGAAAGGCAACCTGTTGTCCGATCAGCAGGAAATGTCCGAGCTGAGCATGGCCGGCAAGCAGTTCGACTACAGCCGGCGCATGGAGAGCATGCTCACCCAGCGCGTGCACAATATCCTCCAGCCGGTGCTCGGTGCCGGGCGCTACAAGGCCGAAGTGTCGGCCGATGTCGACTTCAGTGCGGTCGAATCCACCTCGGAAATGTTCAACCCGGATCAGCCGGCATTGCGCAGCGAACAACAGGTCAACGAACAACGCAGCAGCGGCAGCCAGTCGCCGCTGGGCATACCGGGCGCCCTGAGCAATCAGCCGCCGGGCGCCGCGACGGCACCCGAGCAGGCCGGTGGCGCGGCAGCCGCAGGCGGGCCGGTTGCCGCGGGTCAACCGCTGGTGGACGTCAACGGCCAGCAGGTCATGGATCCAGTGACCGGTCAGCCGATGCTGGCACCGTTCCCGGCGGACAAGCGCGAGCAATCGACGCGCAATTTCGAACTGGATCGCTCGATCAGCCACACCAAACAGCAGCAGGGCCGTCTGCGCCGTCTGTCGGTGGCGGTGGTGGTCGACGATCAGTTCAAGGTCGATGCGGCCACCGGCGAAACCAGCCGCACGCCCTGGACCATCGACGAGCTGGCGCGCTTCACCCGCCTGGTGCAGGACTCGGTCGGCTTCGATGCCAGCCGTGGCGACAGCGTCAGCGTGATCAATACACCGTTTTCCGCGGTTATCGGCGAAGAAATCGCCGAGATTCCGTTCTACACCCAGCCCTGGTTCTGGGACGTGGTCAAGCAAGTGCTCGGCGTGCTGTTCATTCTGGTGCTGGTGTTCGGCGTGTTGCGCCCCGTGCTGAACAACATCACCGGTGGCGGTAAAGGTCGGGGACTGACGGCTGGCGGTCGCCATGGCGATGTCGAGCTGGGCGAGATGGGCGGCCTGGCCGGCGAACTGGCGGCCGACCGGGTCAGCCTCGGCGGCCCGCAAAGCATCCTCCTGCCGAGTCCGAGCGAGGGGTATGATGCGCAGCTCAATGCAATCAAGAGCCTGGTGGCGGAAGATCCGGGTCGCGTCGCCCAGGTGGTGAAAGAGTGGATCAACGCCGATGAATGACAACCGTACAGCCACCAAGTTGAGCAAGGTCGAGAAGGCCGCGATCCTCCTGCTGTCGCTCGGTGAAACCGATGCCGCGCAGGTGCTGCGCCACCTCGGGCCGAAGGAAGTGCAGCGCGTCGGCGTGGCCATGGCCGGCATGCGCAACGTGCACCGCGAGAAGGTCGAGCAGGTGATGGGCGAATTCGTCGAGATCGTCGGCGATCAGACCAGCCTGGGCGTGGGCGCCGACGGCTATATCCGCAAGATGCTGACCCAGGCCCTCGGCGAGGACAAGGCCGGCAATCTGATCGACCGCATCCTGCTCGGCGGCAGCACCAGCGGCCTGGACAGCCTGAAGTGGATGGAGCCGCGCGCCGTGGCCGATGTGATCCGCTACGAGCATCCGCAGATTCAGGCGATCGTGGTGGCGTACCTCGATCCCGACCAGGCCGGTGAAGTGCTCGGTCATTTCGATCACAAGGTGCGCCTGGATATCGTCCTGCGCGTGTCCTCGCTGAATACCGTGCAGCCGGCGGCGCTCAAGGAACTCAACCAGATTCTCGAGAAGCAATTCTCCGGCAGCTCCAACAGCACCCGCGCCACCATGGGCGGGGTCAAGCGGGCGGCCGACATCATGAACTTCCTCGACAGCTCGATCGAAGGCCAGTTGATGGACTCGATCCGTGAAGTCGATGAAGACCTGTCGACGCAGATCGAAGACCTGATGTTCGTCTTCGACAACCTCGCCGAGGTCGACGACCGCGGTATCCAGGCGCTGCTGCGCGAGGTCTCCTCCGATGTGCTGGTGCTGGCGCTCAAGGGCGCGGACGAGGCGATCAAGGAGAAGGTGTTCAAGAACATGTCCAAGCGCGCGGCCGAACTGCTGCGCGACGATCTGGAAGCCAAGGGCCCGGTGCGGGTCAGCGACGTGGAAACGGCGCAGAAGGAAATTCTCACCATTGCCCGGCGCATGGCCGAAGCCGGGGAAATCGTCCTCGGTGGCAAGGGTGGCGAAGAGATGGTTTAACCGGAGAAGATCGGCATGGCCCCCAAGGAAGCGCCCAGCGAGTTGATTCGCGCCCAGGACATCAGCGTCATCGACCGCTGGGCATTGCCCAGCTTCGACCCGCAGGTCGAGGATGCCGAGCCTGATCCGGCGCACGCGGCTGGCGCAGCCCAGGCCGAGGGCGGTCAGACGCAGTCGGCCGCGTCCGAGGATGTGGCCCTGGAGGACGTCAAGCCCTTGACGCTGGACGAGCTGGAGGCGATTCGCCAGGACGCCTACAACGAAGGCTTCAGCACCGGCGAGAAGGACGGCTATCGCAGCGGCCAGCTGAAAGCCAGGCAAGAGGCCGATACCGCGCTGGCAGGCAAAATGCTCGCCATCGAGCAGTTGATGCAACAGCTGTTCGAACCGATTGCCGAGCAGGACCAGCAGCTCGAAGTGGCGTTGGTCAGCCTGGTCAGCCACATGGCCCGCGAGGTGATCCAGCGCGAGCTGCACAGCGACTCCAGCCAGATTCGCCAGGTCTTGCGCGAAGCCCTCAAGTTGCTGCCGATGGGCGCCGGCAACGTGCGTATCCAGCTCAATCCGCAAGACTTCGAGATGGTCAAGGCCTTGCGCGAGCGCCACGAGGAAAGCTGGCGGATTGTCGAAGACGACGCCCTGTTGCCCGGCGGTTGTCGGGTCGAGACTGAGCACAGTCGCATCGATGCGAGCATCGAAACCCGCCTCAGTCAGGCGCTCAAGCAGCTGTTCGAGCAACAGCGCGAACAGGCCACCCACCCGCTCCCGACCGATATCCAGCTCGATCTGGGCGTGGCCAAGGAGCCACCGCATGCGTCTTGAACGCACCAGTTTCGCCAAGCGGCTGGCCGGTTACCGCGATGTGCTGCAGTTGCCCAGCCAGCCGGTGGTCGAGGGACGTCTGCAGCGCATGGTCGGCTTGACCATGGAGGCCGAGGGCCTGCGCGCGGCACTCGGCAGCCGTTGCCTGGTGATCAACGATGACAGCTATCACCCGGTGCAGGTCGAGGCCGAGGTGATGGGCTTCGCCAACGGCAAGAGCTACCTGATGCCGGTCGGCAGCCTGGCCGGCATCGCGCCAGGGGCGCGGGTGGTGCCGCTGCCGGACAGCGGACGCTTGCCGATGGGCAAGTCGATGCTCGGTCGGGTGCTCGACGGCACCGGGCGGGCGCTGGACGGCAAGGGCGGGATGAAGGCCGAAGACTGGGTGCCGATGGATGGGCCGACGATCAATCCGCTGAAACGCCACCCGATCAGCCAGCCGCTGGATGTCGGCATCCGCAGCATCAACGGCCTGCTCACGGTCGGGCGCGGCCAGCGCATCGGCCTGTTCGCTGGCACCGGGGTCGGCAAGAGCGTGCTGCTGGGCATGATGACGCGCTTTACCGAGGCCGACATCATCGTGGTCGGCCTGATCGGCGAGCGTGGCCGCGAGGTCAAGGAATTCATCGACGAGATCCTCGGTGCCGAAGGCATCAAGCGTTCCGTGGTGGTCGCCTCGCCAGCGGACGATGCGCCGCTGATGCGTCTGCGCGCGGCGATGTATTGCACGCGCATCGCCGAATACTTTCGCGACAAGGGCAAGAACGTCCTCTTGCTGATGGATTCGCTGACCCGTTTCGCCCAGGCCCAGCGCGAGATCGCCCTGGCCATTGGCGAGCCGCCGGCGACCAAGGGCTATCCGCCGTCGGTGTTTGCCAAGCTGCCGAAACTGGTCGAACGCGCCGGTAATGCCGAGGAGGGCGGCGGTTCGATCACGGCGTTCTACACGGTATTGAGTGAAGGCGACGATCAGCAGGATCCGATTGCCGACGCCGCGCGTGGCGTGCTCGACGGTCACATCGTGCTGTCGCGGCGGCTGGCCGAGGAGGGCCATTACCCGGCCATCGACATCGAAGCCTCGATCAGCCGGGTCATGCCGCAAGTGGTGAGCAGCGAGCACCAGCGCAGCGCACAGCGCTTTAAGCAGCTGTGGGCCCGCTATCAGCAGAGCCGCGACCTGATCAGTGTCGGCGCCTACGTGCCCGGTGGCGATGCCGATACCGACCTGGCCATCGCGCGCCAGCCGGCGATGGTCAGGTACCTGCGCCAGAGCCTGGGCGAAAGTGAAAGCCTGGAACGCAGCAGTGCGCTACTGGCGGCGACCTTCAACCCCAATGCCGCGCCGGGGGGCTAAGTGTCGACCAGTCGCGCCGCGCGTCTGGCGCCGGTTATCGAGATGGCCGAGCGCGCCGAGCGCGAGGCGGTCATGCAACTCGGCCACTGTCAGGGACTGCTGAGCCAGGCTCAGGTCAAGCTGGGCGAGCTGGAACAATACCGTGGCGATTATCAGCAACAGTGGATCAGCGAAGGCCAGCGTGGGGTTTCCGGGCAATGGCTGATGAACTATCAGCGTTTTCTTTCCCAGCTGGAAACCGCCATCGGCCAGCAGCGCCAGAGCGTGGCCTGGCATAGCAACAACCTGGACAAGGTTCGGGTGGTCTGGCAACAGCGCTATGCGCGCCTGGAAGGCCTGCGCAAGCTGGTTCAGCGCTATCAGGAGGAGGCCCGCCTGAGCGCGGACAAGCGCGAGCAAAAACTCCTCGACGAGTTGGCACAACGCATACGCCGGGACGATTCCGCTTGATTGCCTGTTGCCGCTTACACCTGCGAGTGCTACATCTTGATCACACGGATTGTGCCTCCAGGCTCGTTCAGGCGCGATAACCATCGCGCCGCATTGTCTGGGGGCGTGATCGACTGTTCTGCTCGAGTAAGGAGTTCTGTATGGCCATCACCTCGCTGCCTTCGCCTGATGGGCAAGAGTTGACCATTGTGATTCAGGGACGTTTCGATTTCGGCGCCCATCAGGAATTTCGCGATGCCTATGAGCGCGTCAACCTCAGCCCCAAACGCTATGTAGTGGACCTCAAGGGCACCACCTATCTCGACAGTTCGGCGCTCGGCATGTTGCTGTTGTTGCGCGATCACGCCGGTGGCGATCACGCGCAAATCCGTTTGCTCAACTGCAACCCGGATGTGCGCAAGATCCTCGCCATCTCCAACTTCGAACAACTGTTCCAGATCACCTAGCGCGAGTCTCCGAGCCATGCCTGCGCGCCTGTCGATTCTGATTGCCGAGGACAATGCTGCCGACCGCATGCTGTTGTCGACCATCGTCAGCCGTCAGGGCCATCGCAGCCTGACCGCCAGCAATGGCATGGAGGCGGTCGCCTTGTTCGAGCAGGAGCGTCCGCAGCTGGTATTGATGGACGCCCTGATGCCGGTCATGGATGGCTTCGAGGCGGCACGCCGGATCAAGCAGATGGCCGGCGAGGAGCTGGTGCCGATCATCTTCCTGACCTCGCTGACCGAAGGCGAAGCGCTGGTGCGCTGCCTGGAGGCGGGCGGCGATGACTTTCTCGCCAAACCCTACAACCGGGTGATCCTCGAGGCCAAGATCAATGCCATGGATCGCCTGCGCCGCCTGCAGGATACCGTGCTGCAGCAGCGCGACCTGATCGCCCAGCACAACGAGTACCTGCTCAACGAGCAGCGCGTGGCCAAGGCGGTATTCGACAAGGTGGCGCATTCCGGTTGTCTCGCGGCTCCGAATATCCGCTACCTGCAATCGCCCTATGCCTTGTTCAACGGCGATCTGCTGCTCGCCGCGTTCAAGCCTTCCGGTGGCATGCATGTGCTGCTCGGCGATTTCACCGGCCATGGCCTGCCGGCGGCGATCGGCGCCATGCCGCTGGCCGAGGTGTTCTATGGCATGACCGCCAAGGGTTATTCCCTGACCGAGATCCTGCGCGAGATCAACGCCAAGCTCAAACGCATCCTGCCGCTGGGCGTGTTCTGTTGTGCCACCCTGCTCAATATCAGCTTCCAGCGCCGGGTCGTGGAGGTGTGGAACGGCGGTTTGCCGGATGGCTATCTGCTGCGCGCCAACGGCGCCGAGCGGGTGCCCCTGGTGTCGCGGCATCTGCCGTTGGGGGTGTTGGCGCCGGCAGCGTTCAATGACCGCTACGAGGTCTTCCCGCTGGAATTGGGCGACCGGGTTTTCCTGCTGTCCGATGGCGTGCTGGAAGCCTGCAACCAGCAGGGCGAGCTGTTCGGCGAGAGGCGCCTGCACCGGGTATTCTCCGCCAATCGGCAGCCGGCGCAGTTGTTCGCGGAAATTCAGCAGGCGTTGCTGAACTTTCGCGGCGAGCTGCAAGACGATGTCAGCCTGGTCGAAGTCAGCATGGTCGAGGAGGGTAGCCTCAGTCGTGGGCCATTGGTCTTCACCGGCAGTGGCCAGAACAGTCCACTGGATTGGTCGGCGAGTTTCGAGTTTCGTGGCGAGACCCTGCGCCGCTTCAATCCGCTGCCATTCCTGTTGCAATTGCTGCTCGAGGTCGAGGGCTTGCGTCCCCAGGGCGGCGCGCTCTACAGCGTGCTCGCTGAGCTCTACTCGAATGCTCTGGAGCATGGGGTGCTGGGCCTGGATTCGAGCCTGAAATGCGATGCCGAAGGCTTCGCCGAGTATTACCTGCAGCGCAGCACCCGCCTGGCTCAGCTACGCGAGGGCTATGTGCGTTTCCACCTGCAACTGGTTCCCGAGTCTACCGGTGGGCGTTTGACCGTACGGGTCGAAGACAGCGGCTCGGGTTTCGATGGGCAGGCGATTGTCGAGCAACAACTGCGCGTTGACCGCCTGTGTGGCCGCGGCCTGGCTCTGGTTCGTCAGTTGAGCGAGCGCTGTACCTGGCCGGAGGATGGCCGGGGGGTTAGCGTGGAGTTTTCCTGGTTGGCTGGGGCATAATCCCGCGCCTGATGATCAGGGAGCGAGCAGATGTCAGATATTCATCTCGATAGTGCCGTACTGGCCGCGCTGCAGGATGTCATGGAGGATGAGTATCCGGTGTTGCTGGATACCTATCTGGCGGATTCCGAAGAGCGCCTGCGCTTGTTGCGCCAGGCCATGCGTGAGGCGGACGCGCAGGGTCTGCGCCTGGCGGCGCACAGCTTCAAAGGCAGTTGCAGCAACATGGGCGCGCCCATGCTCGCCAGTTTGTGCAAGCAGCTGGAGGAGGTCGGTCGACGCGAGTTGCTGGCTGAGGCGCCCGAACTGATCGAGCAGATCGAACGTGAATTTGCCATTGTGCGCATCTTGTTCAAGTCAGAACGTCAGCGTTATCGGACCTGAAAGGGTGCTGGATGGCGGCCCACGATCCCGATTGCCCCGCTTGAAGCCAACTTGGCCCGGCCTTTGCTAAACCTATGGCACGACCCCATTTGAATGGAGAATGCCCATGGCCGTCGCCCCCGATCCGCTCCTCCGCTCGGCTCCGCAAATAAAGCCGAAAGCGTCTGCGGGCAAAGCCCCGGAAAAACCGGCCGAGCCCCGCAAGAATGAGGCTTCCAGTTTTGCCCAGGTGTATGCCCAGGAGCGTCAGGCGAAAGCAGCAGGGCGCAGCGATGCCTCTGTCAAAGCCGATCGCCCAGGCCAATCCGCGACCCAGGAGGCGCAGAGCCCGCAAGCCCCAGAGGCTGTGGCTGTCGCGCAGCAGCCGGAGTTTGCCGATAGCGGCAAGCTTTTGCCGAGCGATGCAGGCATGGATGATCCTGCCCTCGATCCGTTGCTGGCGTTGGACATGCTCGGCCAGCAGCCGCTCGATGGCGAGGCGGCAGACCCCGACCTGGAACTCGAACTTGAACTCGCCGGCGAGCCGCAGCCGCTGATGACGGCCGTTCTGCCGGGTGCCTGGGCAACAGCGCCGGTTCAGTTGCCGGCAGCCAGCGCCGATCCCGAGCTGGATGGGCTGGAGCAACTGCCGGCCGTGCAGATGGCCCTGGAGTTGGGCGCCAAAGCCAAGGCCGCAGCGGCCCAGGGCACGCCAGGCAGTGTGGTGCCGCAAGCGGCGCAGAGCGCCGGGCAGAGCTTTGCCAGCGCCATCGCGGCCATGGGCGCTCAGCAGGCGGAGCCCGAGGTCGATCTGCCCTCGCTCGAGCTGACCACGCAGGGCCTGGAGGCACTCAAGGAAAGCGCCGCCGACACGCGGCCGGAAAACTTCGTCGCCAGGCTCAGTGCGCTGAGCCAGGCGGTTGCTCAGCAGACCTCGCAAGCGCCGCGCGCCGGGTTGATGGCCGGCCAGCCGGTACCCATGCACCAGGCCGGCTGGGGCGAGGCGGTGGTGGATCGGGTGATGTTGCTCTCCAGCCAGAACCTCAAGTCCGCCGAGATTCAGCTCGATCCGGCCGAGCTGGGACGCCTGGAAGTGCGTATCAGCGTCAATCAGGAGCAGACCCAGGTGACCTTCGCCAGCGCCAATGCCGGGGTGCGTGAGGCACTGGAAGGGCAGATGCACCGCTTGCGCGAGATGTTCACCCAGCAAGGCATGAACCTGCTCGATGTGAACGTTTCCGATCAGTCGCTCAACCGCGGCTGGCAGGGGCAGGGCGGCGATGGCCAGGGGCGTGGCAACGCGGGTAATGAACTGCTGGGCGGGGTTGACGAGGAGCTTGCGCCCCTCGGCGTGGAACTCAAGGGCAGCCTGTCCGGCAGTGGGCGCGGCATGGTCGACTATTACGCTTAGCGGGCCGGATAGTCTCGCGTCACGCCTGAGCAACCGGTCGATGGGTATCGCTATGCTCAAACCTACGCGGCCCGCCACATCCTACAAAAACGCTGCGGCCATCCACCCGTAGGATGGTGTTGAGCGCAGCGATACCCATCACGACGATCTGCAGCCAATCAATAAAACCCGGCGGCGCAACCGGTTGATGGGTATCGCTGCGCTCAAACCTACGCGGCCCGCCGCATCCTACAAAAGTTCGCCCTGCGTTCCGAACGGATAGCCGCCCGCCCCCGCAATGGAGGCGGGCGTGGTTGTTTTCGGGTGACAGCAAGGGGCGAGACTGGTATACCCGCTGGCCATCGTTGAGTCGAACTTCGCTGACGACATGCTGTCGCGCTTTGGTCTGGGTGTTTCCCAGGCCCGGCGCTCGACGAACTGCAGATGTTCGCAAGCTGGCATAACACTTGCTCTCAACCCTTTGAACACGGATTGAACCCCGATTAGTGACGGATAATTGGCATGGCTAAGAAAGACGCGGCGCAAGTCCCGGCAAGCGCCGAGGTGAAACCGGCTGGTAAGTTGAAGCTCATCATCTTGATTGTCGTGGCCTTGCTCCTGGCTGTGGGGTTGTCGGTAGGCGGTACCTGGTTCTTCCTCAACAAGGGCGCGGCCAAGAGTGAAGTCGAGGTGGCGTCCGCGGATCCCGCGTTACCCGTCAAGCAAGTGGCGATCTACGAAGAGTTGATGCCGGCGTTCGTGGTCAACTTCACCCATGACGGTCGGGCGCGCTACATGCAGGTCAGTATTGCCTTGCTGGCGCGTGACCAGGCGGCGCTCGATGCGCTGAAGGTGCATATGCCGGTGTTGCGCAACCGTCTGGTGATGTTGTTCTCCAGCCAGGACTTCGAGTCGTTGATCACCCCGGTGGGCAAGGAAATGCTGCGCCAGCAGGCTACGGCCAGCGTGCAGGAGTTGGCGCAGAAGGAGACGGGCAACTTGACCGTCGAGCAAGTGCTGTTCACTAACCTGGTGCTGCAATAGGGCATGTTCACCGCGCCAGCGTGAACTGTCTTTCAAGACCCTACAGGGGAGCTCCACATGGCTGTGCAAGACCTGCTTTCCCAGGATGAAATCGATGCGCTGCTGCACGGCGTCGATGACGGGCTGGTCGATACCGAGGACGAAGCCGAACCGGGAAGCGTCAAGCAATATGACCTGACCAGTCAGGACCGGATTGTCCGTGGGCGCATGCCGACCCTGGAAATGATCAACGAGCGTTTTGCCCGCTACAGCCGCATCAGCATGTTCAATCTGCTGCGGCGTTCGGCGGATGTGGCGGTGGGCGGCGTGCAGGTGATGAAGTTCGGCGAGTACGTGCATTCGCTGTATGTGCCGACCAGCCTCAATCTGGTCAAGATGAAGCCGCTACGTGGCACCGGCCTGTTCATCCTGGATGCCAAGCTGGTGTTCAAGCTGGTCGACAACTTTTTCGGTGGCGATGGCCGGCATGCCAAGATCGAAGGCCGTGAATTCACCCCCACCGAACTGCGCGTGGTGCGCATGGTGCTCGATCAGGCGTTTATCGACCTCAAGGAAGCCTGGCACGCGGTGATGGACATCAACTTCGAATACGTCAATTCGGAGGTCAACCCGGCCCTGGCCAACATCGTCAGCCCCAGCGAAGTGATCGTGGTGTCGACCTTCCATATCGAACTGGACGGCGGTGGCGGCGATCTGCACATCACCATGCCCTATTCGATGATCGAGCCCATCCGCGAGATGCTCGATGCCGGTTTCCAGTCCGACGTCGACGATCAGGACGAACGCTGGATCAAGTCCCTGCGCGAAGACATCCTCGAGGTCAGCGTGCCGCTCAGCGCCACGGTGGCCAAGCGCCAGCTGCGGCTGCGCGACATCCTCCACATGCAGCCGGGCGATGTGATCCCGGTGGATATTCCCGACAACGTAATCATGCGTGCCAATGGCGTACCGTCCTTCAAGGTCAAGCTCGGCGCGCACAAAGGCAACCTGGCGCTGCAAGTGCTAGAGCCTATTGATCGCCAGCGCTGACCGCCTGTCATTGCACAGCACGGCGCTCGCCCAACCCGCTACCAGCCAGCCGAGGACACACGATGGCAGACGATAACGAATACACCTCTCCCGAGGAGCAGGCGCTGGCCGATGAGTGGGCCGCCGCCTTGTCCGAATCCGGCGACGACGCCAATCAGGATGATATCGATGCCATGCTCGCCGTCGGTGGGGCGGCTGCGCCGGCACCGCCACGCGCACCCATGGAGGAGTTCGGCAGCGTGCCCAGGGGCAATCTGCCGGTCAGCCTGGAAGGGCCGAATCTCGATGTGATTCTCGATATTCCGGTGTCGATCTCCATGGAAGTCGGCAACACCGATATCACCATCCGCAACCTGCTGCAGCTCAACCAGGGCTCGGTGATCGAACTCGATCGTCTCGCGGGCGAGCCGCTCGATGTGCTGGTCAACGGCACCCTGATTGCCCACGGCGAAGTGGTGGTGGTCAACGAGAAGTTCGGCATCCGCCTGACCGACGTGATCAGCCCCAGCGAGCGGATCAAGAAACTGCGTTAATGCGCCGACAGAGCCCGATCATGCACAGACTTCTCGGCGTTACCTTGTTCCTGCCGTTCACCGCCCTGGCCGCCGAGCCGGCAGCGCAGGCGCTCACCCCCATGGCCAGCAGCGGCATCGCCGGGCAACTGGTGCAGTTGCTGCTCGGCCTGCTGCTGGTGATCGGCCTGATTTTCCTGCTCGCCTGGCTGATGCGCCGGGTGCAGCAGCTAGGTCCGCGCGGCGGTCAGGTGATCAAGATAGTCGCCAGCCAGGCCCTGGGGCCGCGCGATCGGCTGGTGCTGGTGCAGGTCGGCGGCGAGCAGCTGCTCCTCGGCTTGACGCCGGGACGCATCGCGCCCCTGCATGTGCTGAAAGAGCCGGTGCACTTGCCTGACGGCGAACCGGCCTCGACCGAGTTTGCCCAGCGCCTGATGGAATTGCTGGGCAAGGATCAGAAGGACAAGTCGTGATGAGCGCGTTGCGCCTGCTGCTGATTCTGCTGTTCTCCCTGCTCGCGCCCATGATCGTTGCTGGCGAGGTGTTTGCCGCCGACAATCCGTTGTCGATCCCGGCGATCACCCTGAGTACCGACACCGAAGGCCAGCAGGAGTATTCGGTCAGCCTGCAGATCCTGTTGATCATGACGGCACTGAGTTTCATTCCGGCCTTCGTCATGCTGATGACCAGTTTCACCCGCATCATCATCGTGTTCTCCATCCTGCGTCAGGCCCTGGGCTTGCAGCAGACGCCGTCCAATCAGATTCTCGTCGGCCTGGCGCTGTTTCTGACCCTGTTCATCATGGCGCCGGTGTTCGAACAGATTAATAAAGATGCCTTGCAGCCTTATCTCAGCGAGCGGTTGCCCGCCCAGGAGGCGCTTGCCAAGGCCGAGGTGCCGCTGAAGAACTTCATGCTGGCGCAGACCCGCGAAAGCGATCTCGAGTTGTTCGTGCGTTTGTCCAAACGCACCGATATCACCAGCCCGGAAGATGCACCGCTGGTTATCCTGGTGCCGGCGTTCGTGACTTCCGAGCTGAAAACGGCGTTCCAGATCGGGTTCATGATCTTCATCCCGTTCCTGGTGATCGATCTGGTGGTGGCCAGTATCCTCATGGCCATGGGCATGATGATGCTCTCGCCGCTGATCATTTCCCTGCCGTTCAAGATCATGCTGTTCGTTCTCATCGATGGCTGGGCGCTGATCATGGGCACCCTTGCCGCCAGCTTCGGAGGAACCTGAGCATGACGCCCGAGGTCGCCGTCGACCTGTTTCGCGAGGCGCTGTGGCTGACCGCCACCATAGTCGCGATCATCGTCGTGCCCAGCCTGCTGGTCGGCTTGCTGGTCGCCATGTTCCAGGCCGCCACCCAGATCAACGAACAGACCCTGAGCTTCCTGCCGCGCCTGCTGGTGATCCTGGTCACCCTGATCGTCGCCGGGCCCTGGCTGGCTCAGCAGATGATCGAGTACACGCAGAACCTGATCATGAATATTCCTATGCTGATCGGCTGACATGCTGGAACTGAGCGATGCGCAGATCGGCGGCTGGGTGAGCAGCTTTCTCTTGCCGCTGTTTCGTATTGCGGCACTGCTGATGGTGATGCCGATCATCGGTACGCAGTTGGTGCCGATGCGCGTGCGCCTGTATCTGGCGTTGGCGATCTGCGTGGTGTTGATGCCCAACCTGCCGGCGATGCCGCAGGTCGATGCGCTGAGCCTGACGACGTTTATCCTGATTGCCCAGGAAGTGCTGATCGGGGTGATGCTGGGCTTTATCCTGCAGTTGTTCTTCCACGCGTTCGTCATCGCCGGGCAGATAGTGGCGACGCAGATGGGCCTGGGCTTCGCCTCCATGGTCGATCCGGCCAACGGCATCTCGGTGGCGGTGATCGGGCAGTTTCTGCTGATGCTGGTGACCTTGCTGTTTCTCGCCATGAACGGCCATCTAGTGGTCTTCGAGGTGCTGGCCGAGAGTTTCGTCACCCTGCCGGTTGGCGGCGGTTTCCTGGTCGAGCACTACTGGCAGCTGGCCAATAAACTGGGTTGGGTGATAGGCGCGGCGCTGATTCTGGTGTTGCCGGCGATCACCGCGCTGCTGGTGGTCAACCTGGCCTTCGGGGTGATGACCCGCGCCGCGCCGCAGCTGAATATTTTCTCCATCGGTTTTCCGCTGACCCTGGTCGTGGGGTTGGTGATCTTCTGGATTGGCATGGCCGATATTCTTGCGCAGTACCAGGTATTCGCCAGCGAAGCCCTGCAACTGTTGCGCGAAATGGCGCGGGCGGGTTAAGCCATGGCCGAATCGGAAAGCGGTGCCGATAAAAGCGAGGAACCCACGGAGAAACGCCTGCGCGAATCCCGTGAGAAGGGGCAGATTGCCCGCTCCCGCGAGCTCAATACCCTGGCGATCATGCTGGCCGGGGCGGGTGGCCTGCTGGCCTTTGGCGGCAGCCTGGGCAGCGCCTTGCTGTCGATCATGAGCGGCAACTTCTCGCTGTCGCGCGAGGTGATCATGGATGAGCGCTCCATGATGATCTGGCTGCTGGCCTCCGGCAAAGTCGCCGTGGACGCCGTGCTGCCCTTGTTTCTGGCCTTGCTGATCGCCTCGATTGTCGGCCCGATTGCCTTGGGCGGCTGGCTGTTCTCGGCCAAGGCGATGGCGCCCAAGATGAGCCGGATGAATCCGTTGGCGGGGCTCAAGCGGATGTTCTCGACCAAGGCACTGGTCGAATTGCTCAAGGCGCTGGCCAAGTTCACCCTGGTGCTTGCCGTGGCGCTAGCGGTGTTGTCGGCCAACATCGACGACCTGCTGGCGATGGCCCATGAGCCGCTGCAGTCGGCCATCCTGCACGCGGCCCAGGTGGTCGGCTGGAGCGCGCTGTGGATGGCCTGCGGGCTGGTGCTGATTGCAGCGGTGGATGTGCCGTTCCAGCTCTGGGACAACAAGCAGAAGCTGATGATGACCAAGCAGGAAGTGCGCGACGAATACAAGGACAGCGAGGGCAAGCCCGAGGTCAAGCAGCGTATCCGCCAGCTGCAGCGCGAGATGGCCGAGCGGCGCATGATGCAGGCCGTGCCGCAGGCGGACGTGGTGATCACCAACCCGACTCACTTCGCCGTGGCCTTGAAATACGACCCGAGCAAAGGCAATGCGCCGGTGTTGCTGGCCAAGGGCGGCGACTTTACCGCCTTGAAGATTCGCGAGATCGCCCAGGAGCACAAGGTCATGCTGCTGGAATCGCCGGCTCTGGCGCGGGCGGTGTTCTACTCCACCGAGCTGGACCAGGAAATCCCCGCCGGCCTGTACCTGGCCGTGGCCCAGGTGCTGGCCTACGTCTACCAGATCCGCCAGTACCGGGCCGGCAAGGGCAAGCGCCCGGCGCCGCTGCCGGACCTGCCGATCCCGCCAGATTTGCGCCGCGACGAGTAGGGGCGGGCTGAGGCAGTTGTAGGATGTGGCGGGGCGCGTAGGCTTGAGCGCAGCGATACCCATCGGCCGGTTGCGATGCCGTCGAGGTTGTTGATTGGCCGCAGATCGCAGTGATGGGTATCGCTTCGCTCAACGCCATCCTACGGGCTGGCAGTCGCAGGGCTTTTGTAGGATGAGCGCAGTGATATCCACCGAGATCGAGCGATTCATGCCGGCGGACTAAGCCCTCGCCCAGGCAAAGTTGGACAGCTTCTTGCAATCCCTTGGCAAAGGCGCGATTAGCGTCAAAAGATTGAATTGGCTGGGGTAGGCATGTGGCAGTAGATCGCTCACAAATGGTCGGTAACGTGCGCAGCAACCTGTCGGGGTTGCGCGAGGGCAATCTGGGCATCCCCCTGATGCTGCTGGTCATGCTCGGCATGGTCATGCTGCCGATTCCGCCGTTCCTGCTCGACGTGCTGTTCACCTTCAGCATCGCCCTGTCGATCGTGGTGCTGCTGGTCGGCATCTATGCCTTGCGCCCGCTGGATTTCGCGGTGTTCCCGACCATTCTGCTGGCGGCGACCCTGCTGCGTCTGGCGCTGAACGTCGCCTCCACCCGTGTGGTGTTGCTCAACGGCCATGAAGGCCATGGCGCGGCGGGGCAGGTGATCCAGGCCTTCGGCGAGGTGGTGATCGGCGGCAACTACGTGGTCGGTATCGTGGTGTTCGCCATCCTCATGATCATCAACTTCGTGGTGGTGACCAAGGGTGCCGGGCGGATTTCCGAGGTCAGTGCACGCTTCACTCTGGACGCCATGCCCGGCAAGCAGATGGCCATCGACGCGGATCTGAATGCGGGTCTGATCGACCAGCCGGAAGCCAAGAAGCGTCGTTCCGAGGTCTCCCAGGAGGCCGACTTCTATGGCTCGATGGACGGTGCCAGCAAGTTCGTCCGCGGCGATGCCGTCGCCGGTCTGCTGATCCTGTTCATCAACCTGATCGGTGGCATCGCCATCGGCATCTTCCAGCATGACCTGAGCTTCGCCGATGCGGGCAAGGTCTACACCCTGCTGACCATCGGCGACGGCCTGGTCGCCCAGATCCCCTCGCTGCTGCTGTCGACCGCGGCGGCGATCATGGTCACCCGCGTCTCCAGTTCGGAAGACATGGGCGCTCAGGTCAATCGGCAGATGTTCGCCTCGCCGCGGGCCCTGGCCGTGGCGGCGGCGATCATGATCGCCATGGGCCTGGTGCCCGGCATGCCGCATTTTTCCTTTATCAGCCTCGGCCTGGTCGCCGCCGGCGGCGCCTACTGGATCGCCAACAAGCAGCGCAAGGTCAAGGAAGAGGAGGTGCATGAGGTTCAGCGTCAGCAGGAATTGCTGCCGGCCCAGCGCGCCCAGGAGGTCAAGGAGCTCGGCTGGGACGACGTCATGCCGGTGGACATGGTCGGCCTGGAAGTCGGTTACCGGCTGATCCCGCTGGTCGACCGCAACCAGGGTGGCCAGTTGCTCGCGCGGATCAAGGGGGTGCGCAAGAAGCTCTCCCAGGAGATGGGCTTCCTCATGCCCTCGGTGCATATCCGCGACAACCTCGACCTGCAGCCCAGTGCCTACCGCTTGACCCTGATGGGCGTCAGCGTGGCCGAGGCCGAGGTCTACCCGGATCGCGAATTGGCGATCAATCCGGGCCAGGTATTCGGCAGCCTCAACGGGATTGCCGCCAAGGATCCGGCGTTCGGCCTGGAGGCGGTATGGATCGACCCGAGCCAGCGCGATCAGGCGCAATCGCTGGGCTACACCGTGGTCGATGCCAGCACCGTGGTCGCTACCCACCTCAATCAGGTCTTGCACAAGCACGCCCATGAGCTGCTCGGCCACGAGGAAGTCCAGCAGCTCATGCAGTTGCTGGCGAAAAGTTCGCCGAAGCTGGCCGAAGAGCTGGTGCCGGGTCTGGTGTCGTTGTCGACCCTGCTCAAGGTGTTGCAGGCGCTGCTGCAGGAACAGGTGCCGGTGCGCGACATCCGCACCATCGCCGAAGCCATCGCCAACGTGGCGCCGAAGAGTCAAGATCCCGCCGCGATGGTCGCGGCGGTGCGGGTCGCCCTGGCTCGGGCAATCGTGCAAAGCATCGTGGGACTAGAGCTGGAGCTGCCTGTGATCACCCTCGAGCCACGGTTGGAACAGATATTGCTAAACAGTCTACAGAAGGCCGGTCAAGGCTCCGAGGAGGGTATCCTCCTGGAACCGGGCATGGCCGAGAAGCTGCAGCGTTCCCTGGTGGAAGCGGCGCAGCGCCAGGAAATGCTCGGCAAGCCAGTGATCCTGCTGGTAGCCGGACCGGTTCGGGCGATGCTCTCGCGGTTTGCACGGTTGGCAGTGCCGAGTGTGCACGTGCTGGCCTACCAGGAAATCCCGGACAACAAGCAGGTCACCATCGTCGCAACGGTGGGGCAGAATTAACCGAGGTAACAGGCCATGCAGGTCAAACGCTTTTTCGCTGCCGATATGCGTCAAGCCATGAAGCTGGTTCGCGATGAGCTCGGCGCGGACGCCTCGATCATCGGTAACCGCCGGGTTGCCGGCGGGGTCGAACTGACTGCCGCACTGGACTACCAGATTCCCGCCGCACCTGCCCGGCAACCGAACGCGGCGCTGGAAGCCGAGCTGCGCCAGACCCAGGCGCGCATCGCCGCGGCCCAGGCCGAACTGGTGACGCGCAGCCAGGCCGACGCCAGCAAGGATCGCCAGCTGTTCGCCGAAGAGCCGGCGGCGCCGCTCGACACGCTGGATGCCGCGCTGCGCATGGCCGCGCCGGCACCCATGACGAGCAGCGACCAGGGCGCACTCGAGGCCATGCGCTCCGAGTTGCATGGATTGCGTGAGTTGCTCGAAGTACAGCTCGGTTCCATGGCCTGGGGGCAGATGCAGACGCGTCGGCCGCAGCAGGCCAATCTCTGGCGGCGCCTGCAGCGCATGGGCCTGCCCGCCGAGTTGTCGCGGGTGTTGCTCGAGCGCGTGGCGAATGTCGCCGAGCCGCGCCAGGCCTGGGGCATGTTGCTCGCCCACCTGGCCCATGCAATTCAAACGCCGCAGCAGGAGCCGCTGGAAGAGGGTGGGGTGATTGCCCTGGTCGGTCCGGCCGGTATGGGCAAAACCACCACCCTGGCCAAGCTGGCCGCGCGTTATGTGCTCAAGTACGGCGCCCAGCATGTCGCCCTGGTCAGCCTGGACAGCTATCGGATTGGCGCCCAGGAACAACTGAAGACCCTGGGGCGTATTCTCAACGTGCCGGTGACCCTGGTCGATCCGGGGCAGTCGTTGACCCAGGCCCTGGCGCCCCTGGCGCGCAAACGCGTGGTCCTGATCGACAGCGCCGGCTTGCCGGCCAGCGATCCCGCCCTGCACATGCAGCTGGAGACCCTGGCCGGTCGCGGTATCAAGGCCCGGAATTACCTGGTCCTGGCGGCCACCAGCCAGAGCCAGGTGCTCAAGGCGGCCTACCACAGCTACAAGCGCTGCGGTCTTGCCGGCTGCATTCTGACCAAACTGGATGAAGCTACCAGTCTGGGTGAGGTTTTAGGCCTGGCTATTGGCCAGCGTCTACCGGTAGCCTATCTGACTGATGGGCCACGGATTCCGGATGATTTGCAGGTACCGCGCAGCCACCAGCTGGTGAGCCGTGCGGTGGGCCTGCAAAACGCCGAAGATCCGAGCGAAGATACGATGGCCGAGATGTTTGCCGGGCTTTATCAACACCCGGCGCGGCGCGCCGGTTAATGGCCATGGCGGCAGTGGTTCAGCGATATGCGGCAATGCGTGGCGCCCGCCAGTGGCTTGGCGCAGGACACGCAGCCACATGGTTCCAGTCGAAGTCAGACAAGGTGTGTAGATAACATGGGTATGCATCCCGTACAGGTGATTGCGGTGACCGGCGGCAAGGGTGGCGTCGGCAAGACCAATGTGTCGGTGAATCTGGCGCTGGCGCTGGCTGATCTCGGTCGGCGGGTAATGGTGATGGACGCCGACCTGGGTCTGGCCAATATCGACGTGCTGCTGGGCCTGACGGCCAAGCGCACGCTGGCCGATGTGATCAGTGGCGAGTGCGAACTGCGCGACGTGGTGCTGCAAGGTCCCGGCGGCATTCGTATCGTGCCCGCGGCCTCCGGCACGCAAAGCATGGTGCAGCTCTCGCCGATGCAGCATGCCGGCCTGATTCAAGCCTTCAGCGACATCAGCGAAAACCTCGATGTGCTGATCATCGACACGGCTGCCGGTATTGGCGACTCGGTGGTCAGTTTCGTCCGCGCCGCCCAGGAAGTGCTGGTGGTGGTGTGCGACGAGCCGACCTCGATCACCGATGCCTATGCCCTGATCAAGCTGCTCAACCGCGACCATGGCATGAGCCGTTTCCGCGTGCTGGCGAATATGGCGCACAGCCCACAGGAAGGCCGCAACCTCTTTGCTAAGCTGACCAAGGTTACCGACCGCTTCCTCGACGTCGCGCTGCAATATGTCGGCGCGGTGCCTTACGATGAATCGGTACGCAAGGCCGTGCAGAAACAGCGTGCGGTCTACGAAGCTTTCCCGCGTTCGAAGTGTTCCCTGGCGTTCAAGGCGATTGCCCAGAAAGTCGATGCCTGGCCACTACCGGCCAATCCGCGCGGCCATCTGGAATTTTTCGTCGAGCGCCTGGTGCAGCAGCCGACCGCGGATACGGCGATATGACAGCAGCTTCTGGACTCCGTATGTACAGCAAGGCTCAGACCCAGGACGCCCAGCACCAGTTGATCGAGCGCCACGCGCCCTTGGTCAAGCGGATTGCCTATCACTTGTTGGCGCGCTTGCCGGCCAACGTACAGGTGGATGACTTGATCCAGGCCGGTATGCTTGGCCTGCTCGAAGCCTCGAAGAAATACGACTCCAGCAAAGGTGCCAGTTTCGAAACCTTCGCCGGCATCCGCATTCGCGGCTCGATGCTCGATGAGGTGCGCAAAGGCGATTGGGCGCCGCGTTCGGTGCATCGCAACAGCCGCATGGTCAGCGACGCCATTCGGGTAATTGAAGCTAGAACCGGTCGCGACGCTAAAGATCAAGAGGTTGCGGCCGAACTCCAATTGAGTCTCGAGGATTACTACGGCATCCTTGGCGACACTTTGGGCAGTCGGCTGTTCAGTTTCGACGATCTGTTGCAGGACGGCGAACATGGCGGGCTGCACGAAGACGCCAGCTCCACCCACCCCGAACCCTCGCGAGAACTGGAGGACGAGCGCTTCCAGGCGGCGTTGGCCGATGCCATCGGCCACTTGCCCGAGCGGGAGCGGCTGGTGTTGGCGCTGTATTACGATGAGGAATTGAACCTCAAGGAAATTGGTGAGGTTCTGGGGGTTAGCGAATCGCGCGTCAGCCAGTTGCATAGCCAGTGTGCCGCACGCTTGCGGGCACGCCTGGGGGAATGGCGAGCGAGCTGAGCAGTTAAATCAGCAGTCCGTTGGAAAACCAGCGAAATAGTTTTGCGGCGGCCTGTCAGGCCGGTTTCACGATTGAAAGCGTGCCCAGGTGCTGGGTTCGTTTGGGACTGTACGGAGGTCGACTTGGACAAAAACATGAAAATCCTCATCGTTGATGACTTTTCAACGATGCGCCGGATCATCAAGAACCTCCTGCGCGACTTGGGGTTCACCAATACCGCAGAGGCCGATGATGGCACCACTGCGCTGCCGATGCTGCACAGCGGCAGTTTCGATTTTCTGGTGACTGACTGGAATATGCCAGGCATGACCGGGATCGACTTGTTGCGTGCGGTGCGCGCCGACGATCGCCTGAAGCACCTGCCGGTGTTGATGGTGACCGCTGAAGCGAAACGCGATCAGATCATCGAGGCCGCACAAGCCGGGGTGAATGGCTATGTGGTCAAACCGTTCACAGCCCAGGTGCTGAAAGAAAAGATTGAAAAAATCTTCGAGCGGGTCAACGGCTGATGTCTGCCGCGAGGGCACTATGGAACACGATGATTCCGCTCAGGGTGACTTCGAGTCGACCCTGAAAATTCACGCGCGCCAATTGGTAGAGAGCCTGGAACACGGCGATTTTGGCGAAGCGGTGCAACTGATCAACGATCTCAACAAGGTGCGCGACCGTGGTCTGTATCACGAGGTCGGCAAGCTGACGCGCGAGCTGCATAACGCCATCGTCAATTTCCAGCTCGATCCACGGGTGCCGCACGCCAAGGAAGTGTCGCAAATCACCGACGCCACCGAGCGCCTGAACTATGTGGTGACGATGACCGAGAAAGCGGCCAATCGCACCATGGATCTGGTCGAGCAGAGTTCACCGCTGGTCAACGGCATCGGCGCCGAGGCGCAGAGCCTGAGTGCCGACTGGGGCCGCTTCATGCGCCGGGAAATGGGCGCCGAGGGGTTCCGCGACCTGGCCAGGCGGATTGAACTGTTCCTCGCCAACAGCGAGCGTGACAGCGTCCAGGTGTCCGCCCAGCTCAACGACATCCTGCTCGCGCAGGATTATCAGGATTTGACCGGTCAGGTGATCAAGCGGGTGACCCAGCTGGTCACCGAAGTGGAAAGCAACCTGCTCAAACTGGTGCTGATGGCCAGTCAGGTCGACCGTTTTGCCGGTATCGAGCATGACCACGCCGTGCTGCGTGCTGAACAAGAACAACAAAAAGAGCCTTCCCACGGTGAAGGTCCGCAGATTCATGCCGATAAGCGTGAAGACGTCGCATCCAATCAGGATGACGTCGACGATCTGCTTTCCAGCCTGGGATTTTAGGAGCACGTCTATGAGCTTCGGCGCCGATGAAGAAATCCTCCAGGACTTCCTGGTGGAGGCCGGCGAGATTCTTGAACTACTGTCCGAGCAGTTGGTGGAGCTTGAAAGCCGCCCGGACGACATGAATCTGCTCAACGCTATTTTTCGCGGGTTCCATACCGTCAAAGGTGGTGCCGGTTTTCTCCAGCTCAATGAGCTGGTGGAATGCTGCCATATCGCAGAAAACGTCTTCGACATCCTGCGCAAGGGTGAGCGGCGCGTCGACTCCGAGTTGATGGATGTGGTGCTGGAAGCACTCGATGCGGTCAATGGCATGTTCACCGAAGTGCGTGAGCGCGTCACACCGACGCCGGCCACGCGGGAGCTGCTGGCGGCCTTGGCGCGTCTGGCCGAGCCGGCGGCGAGCGTTGCGCTCGAGCCGCCCGTTGCCGAGGTTGCCGAGGCCGCTGCTGGCGATATCACCGACAGCGAATTCGAACAGTTGCTCGATGCGCTGACCGAGGCGCCTGGCCAGGTGGCGAGCACTAGCGTCGGCAGTGATGAAATCAGCGATGACGAGTTCGAGTCGTTGCTCGACGAGTTGCATGGCAAGGGCCAGTTCGCCCCGCCGCCAGTGGTCGGCAATGTCGCGGTGCAACCAGCAATGGGCGCTGCCGGCGACGAGATCACTGACGACGAATTCGAGGCGCTGCTCGACCAGCTGCATGGCAAGGGCCAGTTCGCTGCGCCTGCAGCGCCTGCAGCGGCGCCGGTCGCAGCGCCCGTTGCGCCGGCGACGGGCAACGAAATCACTGACGACGAATTCGAGGCATTGCTCGATCAGCTCCATGGCAAGGGCAAGTTTGTCGAGCCGGCCGCGCTCGCCAAGGCGCCCGCAGCAGTAGCGGCGGCCACTCCAGCCAAACCCGCAGCTGCCGCGCAGCCCTTGGCCAAACCCGCGGCCAAGGTTGCTCCGCTGAAAGCGCCGCCGCCGGCCGCCGCGGTCGCCGACAAGGCGCCAGCACCCAGCGAAGCGGAAACCACCGTACGGGTGGATACCGCGCGCCTGGACGAGATCATGAACATGGTCGGCGAACTGGTGCTGGTGCGTAACCGCCTGGTGCGCCTGGGCTCCAACAGCGCCGATGAGGCCATGGCCAAGGCCGTCTCCAACCTCGACGTGGTCACCGCGGATTTGCAGACGGCGGTGATGAAGACGCGCATGCAGCCGATCAAGAAGGTCTTCGGTCGCTTCCCGCGCCTGGTCCGCGATCTGGCGCGCAGCCTGAAGAAAGAGATCAATCTGGAACTGGTCGGTGAAGAAACCGACCTCGACAAGAACCTGGTCGAGGCGCTGGCCGATCCGCTGGTGCACCTGGTGCGCAACGCCGTCGACCATGGCATCGAAACCCCGGAAGAGCGCGAGGCCGCGGGCAAGTCGCGCGGCGGCAAGGTGGTGCTGTCGGCCGAGCAGGAAGGCGATCACATCCTCCTGTCGATTTCCGACGACGGCAAGGGCATGGACGCCGATGTGCTGCGCGCCAAGGCCGTGGAGAAGGGCCTGCTGGATAAGGACGCGGCCGACCGGCTCAACGAGTTCGAATGCTACAACCTGATCTTCGCCCCGGGTTTCTCGACCAAGACCGAGATCTCCGATGTGTCAGGCCGCGGGGTCGGCATGGACGTGGTGAAGACCAAGATTTCCCAGCTCAACGGCACGGTCAACGTGTTCTCGGTCAAGGGCCAGGGCTCGAAGATCGTCATCAAGGTACCGCTGACCCTGGCGATCATGCCGACGCTGATGGTGATGCTCGGTAACCAGGCCTTCGCGTTCCCGCTGGTCAACGTCAACGAAATTTTCCACCTCGACCTGTCGCGCACCAACGTGGTCGATGGCCAGGAAGTGGTGATCGTGCGCGACAAGGCATTGCCGCTGTTCTACCTCAAGCGCTGGCTGGTCCGCAGCGCTGCCCATGAGGAGCAGGGCGAGGGCCATGTGGTGATTCTCACCGTCGGCAGCCAGCGCATCGGTTTCGTCGTCGATCAACTGGTCGGTCAGGAGGAAGTGGTGATCAAGCCATTGGGCAAGATGCTCCAGGGCACTCCGGGCATGTCTGGCGCGACCATCACCGGCGATGGACGCATTGCCTTGATTCTCGACGTGCCGAGCATGCTCAAGCGCTACGCGCGGCGCATCTGATTGTTCGCGGCGCCGCCTCAGGCGGCGCCGTTTAGGAGTGTTTATGGTGGTCAAGGTGTTGGTGGTGGACGATTCCGGCTTTTTTCGCCGGCGCGTTTCGGAAATTCTCTCTGCCGATCCGAATATCCAGGTGGTCGGTACGGCGACCAATGGCCGCGAAGCCATCGATCAGGCGCTGGCACTCAAGCCCGACGTGATCACCATGGACTACGAGATGCCGATGATGGACGGCATCACCGCCGTGCGAAACATCATGCAGCGCTGCCCGACCCCGGTGTTGATGTTCTCCTCGCTGACCCACGAAGGCGCGCGCGTCACCCTGGATGCGCTGGATGCCGGGGCTGTGGATTTCCTGCCGAAGAATTTCGAAGACATTTCGCGCAACCCGGAGAAGGTCAAGCAACTGCTCTGCGAGAAGGTGCATACCATCGCCCGCAGCAATCGCCGCGGGATTGTCGCGGCGCCAGCGCCGAGTGTCAGCACGCTGGGAAAGCCGGCAGCGCTCAGTAGCCTCGGTCGCCCCGGCGTCAGCACCCCGGTGCCGGCGCCAGCCTCCGCGTCGGTTACTGCGCGCGCGAGTGCGCCCAAGCGCAAGTCCTACCGGCTGGTGGCCATCGGTACCTCGACCGGCGGGCCTGTGGCGCTGCAGCGGGTACTGACCCAGTTGCCGGCCAACTTCCCGGCGCCGCTGGTGCTGATCCAGCACATGCCCGCGGCTTTCACCAAGGCATTTGCCGAGCGTCTGGACAAGCTGTGCCGGATCAGCGTCAAGGAGGCCGAGGATGGCGATCTGTTGCGTCCGGGCTTGGCACTGCTGGCGCCGGGCGGCAAGCAGATGATGATCGACGGTCGCGGCGCGGTGCGGATTCTGCCGGGCGATGAGCGCCTGAACTACAAGCCCTGTGTCGACATTACCTTCGGCTCGGCGGCCAAGGCCTTTCACGACAAGGTGCTGGCGGTGGTCTTGACCGGCATGGGCGCCGATGGGCGCGAGGGCGCGCGCCTGCTCAAGCAGGAGGGCAGTCACGTGTGGGCGCAGGATGAGGCCAGCTGCGTGATCTACGGCATGCCGATGGCGGTGGTCAAAGCCAATCTGGTGGACGCCATCTACAGCCTCGACGACATCGGTCGGCACTTGGCAGAGGCTTGCGTGTAATGGATGTGCTGAGCCTGATAGGGGTCATCCTGGCGTTCGTCGCCATTCTGGGTGGCAATTATCTGGAGGGTGGTCATGTCGCGGCGCTGCTCAATGGCCCGGCGGCGTTGATCGTGATTGGCGGCACCCTGGGCGCGGCGTTCCTGCAGGCACCGGTCAGCGTATTCAAGCGGGCCCTGGTGATCCTGCGCTGGATTTTCTTCCCGCCGCACATCGATCTGGTCGGCGGCATCGAACATGTCGTCGGCTGGAGCATGACCGCGCGCAAGGAAGGCCTGCTCGGCCTCGAGGCGATGGCCGATACCGAGACTGATCCCTATGCACGCAAGGGCTTGCAGCTGCTGGTCGACGGCGCCGAGCCGGAAGCCATCCGCAGCATCCTCGAGGTCGATCTGTACACCCAGGAAGGCCGCGATATCCAGGCCGCCAAGGTCTACGAGAGCATGGGTGGCTACGCACCGACCATCGGCATCATCGGTGCGGTGATGGGCCTGATCCACGTGATGGGCAATCTGGCCGATCCGAGCAAGCTCGGCAGCGGCATCGCCGTGGCTTTTGTCGCCACCATCTACGGGGTCGGTTTCGCCAACCTGCTGCTGCTGCCCATTGGCAACAAGCTCAAGGCCGTCGCCCTGCGTCAGTCGCGCTACCGCGAGATGTTGCTGGAGGGCATTCTGTCGATCGCCGAAGGTGAAAACCCGCGCTCCATCGAGTTGAAGCTGCAAGGCTTCATGGAGTAACCATGGCTCGTCGCAGGCACCAGGAAGAGCACGAAAATCATGAGCGCTGGCTGGTCTCCTACGCGGACTTCATTACCCTGTTGTTCGCCTTCTTTGTGGTGATGTATTCGATGTCCTCGATCAACGAGGGCAAGTACAAGATTCTCTCCGACAGCCTGACCGGGGTGTTCAACCAGCCCGACCGGGCGATCAAGCCTATCCCCGTGGGCGACCTGCGTCCGCGAACCACCGAGCCGGATCGCGCGCTGGTCGATGAGGACGAGCCGCCCAGTCAGCCGGCGGACTCTCTGCAGAGCATTGCCGAGAGCATGCGCCAGGCGTTTGCCGGGTTGATCGACTCCAAGCAGTTGAAGGTCAGCGGCAACGAGTTGTGGGTCGAGATCGAACTCAGTTCCAGCCTGTTGTTCCCCAGTGGCGATGCCTTGCCGAACAATGCGGCATTCGACCTTATCGAGAAGATTGCCAAAATTCTGGCACCTTACGAGAATCCGGTGCATGTCGAGGGCTTTACCGACAACCTGCCGATTAAGACCGCGCAGTACCCGACCAACTGGGAGTTGTCCGCAGCCCGGGCGGCCAGCATCGTGCGCATGCTCGCGATGGATGGGGTCAATCCCGGGCGGATGGCATCGGTGGGCTATGGTGAGTTTCAGCCGGTGGCGGATAACGCGACGGCCGATGGCCGGGCACGTAACCGACGCGTGGTGTTGGTGGTGTCGCGCAACCTCGATGTGCGCCGCAGCGTGAGTGGTGTGGGCAGTTCCAATGCACGCCCCGATAGCGCCTTGCAGCGGGCTGGCACGCAACCTGCACCACCGCCTGCAGTGCAGGCCCCGCCAGCGGGTGCCGTCAATCCTCCGTCGTTTGCCCGCTAGGGCGACGCCTGTTCTCGGTAGGATCTGGATCATGCCGGGAGGACAAACAAGATGAGAGTCTGGGCAGTAGCCAATCAAAAGGGTGGTGTGGGCAAGACCACCACCGCCATCGCCTTGGCCGGCCTGCTGGCCGATGCCGGTAAGCGCGTGGTCGTGGTCGATCTCGACCCCCATGGCTCGATGACCAGTTATTTCGGCCACGATCCGGATGCGCTGGAGCACAGCTGCTTCGACCTGTTCCTGCATCAGGGCGTGGTACCTCAGGGGCTGCCGGAGCAACTGCTGTTGCCCACCAGCCATGAGCGCATAGCCCTGTTGCCATCGAGCACCGCCTTGGCCACGCTCGAACGTCAATCGCCCGGGCAGAGTGGGCTGGGCCTGGTCATCGCCAAGAGCCTGACGCAGCTATGGCAGGGTTACGACCATGCGGTGATCGACAGTCCGCCGCTGCTGGGCGTGCTGATGGTCAATGCGCTGGCGGCCAGCCAGCATCTGGTGATTCCGGTGCAGACCGAGTTTCTCGCAGTCAAGGGCCTGGAGCGCATGGTCAGTACCCTGGCGATGATCAACCGGTCGCGCAAACAGGCGTTGCCCTACAGCATCGTGCCGACCCTGTTCGACCGGCGTACCCAGGCCTCGCTGAGCACCTTGCGCCTGCTGCGCGACAGCTATCCCGAGCACCTGTGGCCAGCCTATATTCCGATCGACACACGCTTGCGTGATGCCAGCCGCGCAGGCCGTACGCCCTCGCAGTTCGACCCCAACAGCCGCGGTGTACTGGCCTATCGGGCGCTGCTCAAGCACCTGTTGACGCAGCAGTTGGCCGCGCAGGTGGCTTGAGATGAAGGTTAATGTCGAGCCGAAGCGTTCAAGTATGTCGCCACTGCGGCCGATAGGTTGTACAGGTAATTTTTACGGATTCCATCTATGAGCCGTCCCGTCGCCATCGCCACGCGTCCCCAGTTGGCCTTGCAGTCCTATCTGGACAGCTTGTTGCAGGAGGCTGCTGTCGAATTGGCCGAGAGCAGCAGCCTCGACGAGTTCGAGGCCGCGGTGCTGGAGGAGCAGACGCGCGATGCCGGCCTGTTCTCCGCTACGCCCGTGCAGGCACTGGCTGAACCGCTGGTGGTCGTGCCGGTGATCGAACTGGCGCCTGCTGTGGTCGCCCGGCCGGTGTCGGTTGAGCCGGTGATCGACGTCCATCTACCCGCTACAACGTTGAATCTGCTGCCCGGCCTGCAGCCGGGAGAGCGGCCGGAGTGGGCACAAGAGCCGTTCGAATGCCTGTTATTCGACGTCGCCGGCCTGACCCTGGCCGTGCCGCTGGTGTGCCTGGGTTCGATCTTTCCGCTGGCGGGGCAGGAGTTGACGCCATTATTTGGCCAGCCGGACTGGTTTCTCGGCATACTGCCGTGCCAGGCCGGTAACCTGAAAGTCCTGGATACCGCGCGCTGGGTCATGCCTGACCGTTATCGCGATGATTTTCGCCAGGGTTTGCAGTATGTGATTTCAGTCGAAGGCTATGAATGGGGCCTGGCCGTGCATCAGGTCAGCCGATCGATTCGCCTGGATCCAAGCGAGATCAAGTGGCGCACCCAGCGCACCCTGAGACCTTGGCTGGCCGGCACCGTGATCGAACACATGTGTGCCTTGCTGGATGTGACGGCCCTGGCTGAATTGATCGCCAGCGGCGCGGCCAAGCGCATGGTCAATGGCCAGATTCACTGATTGAGAGATAACGGGCTCGCCCTTGCGGCGGCCCTGACCGATGATGACCAGCGGTTTGAACCGCGCACGCCGCCCAGTGCGGCTTACGACGAGGCTAGGGATATGAAGAAGAATTCTGCACAAGGCGCTGAAGATCCCATCCTGCAATGGGTGACCTTCCGCCTGGACAATGAAACCTATGGCATCAATGTGATGCAGGTTCAGGAAGTGCTGCGCTACACCGAGATCGCGCCGGTGCCGGGCGCCCCGAGCTATGTGCTGGGCATCATCAATCTGCGCGGCAACGTGGTGACGGTGATCGACACCCGCCAGCGCTTCGGTCTGGACTCGGCGGCGGTGACCGACAATACCCGCATCGTGATCATCGAGGCGGACAAGCAAGTGGTCGGCATCATGGTCGACAGCGTGGCCGAGGTGGTCTATCTGCGCCAGTCCGAGGTGGAAACCGCGCCGAATGTCGGCAACGACGAGTCGGCCAAGTTCATCCAGGGCGTGTGCAACAAGAATGGCGAGCTGCTGATTCTGGTCGAACTGGACAAGATGATGAGCGAAGAAGAGTGGTCCGAACTGGAGAGTATTTAAACCATGTTCGAGATCGCGCTGATCCTGCTTGGGCTGGTGTGCCTGGGGTTGGTCGGCACCTGCGTCTGGCTGATCATGCAGCAGCGCCAGCTGGCATTGCTGCAGGCCGAGCGGGACGCGGCGCGCGATCTGCAGTTCAGGGAATTGAGTAAACGCCTGGATATCTATCTGGCCGGTAGCGTGCGCATGGGCGAAGAACTGCACGAACTGCGGCAGATCGTTGCGCCGCTGCCGGACAAGCTCAGCCAGATCGAGCAGCGCGACCCCAGCAGCCTGTCGTTCACCCAGGCCGCGCGCCTGGTCGGCCTGGGCGCCAGCGTCGATGACCTGACTCAGTCCTGCGGCCTGAGCAAGGCCGAGGCGGAGCTGATCAGCAAGCTCAATCAACCGAAAAACCGCTAGTTGCCAATTTGTCGCTGCGCTTTCGTAGCCCGAATGCATTCGAGGGCGATCATGGGCTCGCCCCGGATTGCATCCGGACTCCAGGAGCCGCCTTCTGCGCTAGCGGGGCGGGCCGTCGAGTAGCGCTAGCGGCGGGCTGATGTCGTTGTCGCGCTTATCGCTCTGGAAGCCCGGCGGGCACTTGCCCTTCAAGTGCCAGGCAAAGGCGATGATCTCGGCAATGCAGCGATACAGTTGCTCGGGGATCGCCTCGCCCAGTTCCAGGCGTGCCAGCAGGCGCACCAGATCGGCATTCTCGTAGATCGGCACTGCATATTCGCGGGCAATTGCCAGGATCGCTTCGGCCAGTTCGTCATCGCCCTTGGCGCTGAGGCTGGGAGCATTCTGCCCGTCATAGGTCAGGGCGATGGCTTGGCGCGGTGCTGGTTTTTTCATGCAGTTTCGTCAACCCAGCGTTGTTCCAGGCTGGTCCTTGGTCCCTGGGGGGGAGTGCCTTGCTTGCACGCCAGTTCGCCGACAGTCAGGCCGGCGGCGGTCAGACGTTCACGCAGGGTGTTCAGCTCGGCGTCGATCAGGCTGGCGGTACGCGGGCGCTCGGCCCATAGCTGGCTGGACAGGCCGCCGCGGACCAGTTGCACCTGGACTTGCAACGGCCCCAGCGGTTCCAGGTCGAAGGCCAGTTCGACCTTCCACAGCGCTTCCTTGTGGTCGTTACCCGGCGATTTCTGCGGTGCTTCGTGCTGGATTTTTACCTGCAGGGGCACCAGTTCGCGCTGGTCGCGCATAGGCAGCTCCAGTTGCCAGGTGGTCAGCAGGTTGCCGTCCGGGCCGACCTGGCTCTGCGCCAGGCTGGACAGTTGATGGGTTTGCAGGCGCGAGACGGCGGCGGCGGCCAGTTTCAGCAGGGTCTGCAGATCGGCGTCACCCTCCATCGCCTGCAGCAGGCGCGATGGCAGGGGAAAGCGCAATGCCTGTTGGCGTGCGCTGGCTTGGCCGAGGGAGCCGAGGATGTCGCGGGCGAATGCCGGCAGCGCCTGGGCCATGGCGGCGCTGGCATTGGCCGTGGCCAGCGGTGCACCGCTCGCCAGGGTGGGCAGCAGTTGGTTGACCAGACGCAGCAGGTTGGCTTTCAGATCTGCAGGCAGGGCATGGCCCTGGCCCCCGAGCAGTTTGCTTTCGAGGAACAAGCCGCTGTTTTCTATGGCCTGGCTCAGCCCTTTGCCGGTACTGAGTTGGGCGGCATCGGGCAGGGCGTTGAACAGTTTGTCGATGCTGGTACGCAGGCCTTCCGGCAGCGCCTCCTTGCCTCCTGCGCCTTGCAGGGCCCTGAACAAGCCTTCCAGCGAGCCCTGGCGGTTTTGCTGACTGGCCAGTTGCTGGCTCAACTCGAGCTGATCGAGACGCCCGCTGAGGGGCAGGAAATTCAGGGCCTGGCTGCCTTGCACCTGGGCGCTGAGCAGGCTGCCGAGGGGCAGGGCCAAGGGGGTTTCCAGCGACAGCTTGCTGCCCGCCAGCGGGGTGTTGAGCAGGCTCACTACCACCTTGTAGAGCACCTGCTGTGATTTCGCCTGGACCAGTTGTTCGCGCGTCACGACCTTGCCTTGCAGCAGTGTGCCGATTGGCAGTTGTTCGAGATCCAGGCTGGTCAGGGCCTTCTCGCCACCGGCGAGCAGCGCCACGGCCAGGCGGCTTTCCGACAGCGCCGTGACCATCAGGGCAGTGCCCTGGGCAAGGGGGCGCGGGCTGCTGGCCTGCAGGGTTGTCTGGCGACCATTGTCCAGCGTCAGCTTGAGCAGCAGTTGGAAGCTATGTGCCACTCCCTTGAGAGCAGCCACTTCCTTGAGGACGATCACTTCGGCCTTGGCGCTCTCGCCGCTGGCCAACAGGCCTTGCAGCGGCTGCAGCAGCTTAAGCGCCAGATCGCTGGCCGGTGCGCTGGCACGGTTGCTGGTTGGTGCTGGCGCTATTGGGCGGGAACTGCTGATTTCGCTCATTGGCGGGTTACACCCTGTCGAAAATGCCCACTGCGGGGGGCAGGGCATGGCATGTATAATCGCGCCCCGTCTGGGTCGGCTGCGCATTTAACTTGCGTCAGTATAGCGGCCGGGGCACTGCCGACTTGAACCGCTTTTTAGGTAAATATGCCGTGACCAGCCCTCTTCTCGAAGCCGTGGCGCTCACCTGTGAGCGGGATTGGCGTATGCTTTTCGAACGGCTTGAGCTGCGCTTGGCGGCCGGCGAGATGTTGCAGATTTCCGGCCCAAACGGCAGCGGCAAGACCAGCCTGCTGCGTTTGCTCGCCGGGCTGATGCAGCCAACGGCCGGCGAAGTCCGCCTGAATGGCCAGCCGCTGGGTTCGCAGCGCAGCGAGCTGGCGCGCAATCTGTTGTGGCTTGGCCATGCCGCCGGGATCAAGGGCCTGCTCACCGCCGAAGAAAATCTGGCCTGGTTATGCGCGCTGCATCGTCCGGCCGAACGCACGGCGATCTGGCAGGCGCTGGAGGCCGTCGGCCTGCGCGGTTTCGAGGATGTGCCCTGTCATACCCTGTCTGCCGGTCAGCAGCGTCGTGTCGCGCTGGCCCGCTTGTATCTGGATGGGCCGCCGTTGTGGATCCTCGATGAACCCTTCACCGCCCTCGACAAGCTCGCCGTGGCGCAACTGGAAAACCATCTGGCCTGGCACTGCGAAATGGGCGGTCTGGTGCTGCTGACCACCCACCACACGCTGACGGTCAAGCCCGCCGGTTACCGCGAGCTAGATCTGGGGCAGCGCAGCCTATGAGTAATGTGTTCAGTTTGCTGGTCGCCCGCGAAGCGCGACTGTTGTTTCGCCGGCCTGCCGAGCTGGCCAATCCGCTGGTGTTCTTCGCCATCGTGGTCGCCCTGTTTCCGTTGGCCGTGGGGCCGGAGACGCAGCTGTTGCAAACCCTGTCGCCGGGGCTGGTGTGGGTGGCGGCATTATTGGCCGTGCTGCTCTCGCTGGATGGCTTGTTTCGCAGCGATTTCGAGGATGGCTCGCTGGAGCAGTGGGTCCTTTCGCCGCACCCCCTGCCTCTTCTGGTATTGGCCAAGGTACTGGCAAACTGGCTGTTTTCCGGTCTGGCCCTGGTGCTGCTGGCACCCTTGCTGGCCCTGATGCTTGGCTTGCCCGGGCGCTGCCTGCCGGTGCTGCTGTTCTCGCTGCTGCTCGGCACGCCGGTGCTGAGCCTGCTCGGCGCGGTCGGTGCGGCGCTGACGGTGGGCCTCAAGCGTGGCGGCCTGTTGCTGGCGCTGCTGATTCTGCCGCTGTATATCCCGGTGCTGATTCTTGGCAGCGGAGCGTTGCAAGCCAGCCTGCAAGGATTGCCGGCGGTCGGTCACCTGTTGTGGCTGGCCAGCCTCACCGCGTTGGCGGTGACCTTGACACCTTTTGCCATTGCCGCCGGTCTGACCATTAGCGTCGGCGAGTGATTTACAACCGTGCTACCGAGGACGGCCTGTGCGGCCATTACCTCGGAGAATGATGAGTAATCTGATGAACTGGACGTGGTTTCACAAGCTGGGCTCGCCCAAGTGGTTTTATGAAATCAGCGGGCGCTGGCTGCCCTGGCTGAGTGCGGCTGCTGCCTTGTTGCTGGCGGTGGGGCTGGTCTGGAGCCTGGCCTTTGCGCCGCCGGACTACCAGCAGGGCAACAGCTTCCGCATCATCTATATCCATGTGCCGGCAGCGTTTCTTGCCCAGTCGGTGTACGTCATGCTGGCGGTGGCCGGTGTGGTCGGCCTGGTATGGAAAATGAAACTCGCCGATGTCGCGGTGCAGCAGGCCGCGCCCATTGGTGCCTGGATGACCGTGATCGCCCTGGTGACCGGGGCCATCTGGGGCAAGCCGACCTGGGGCACCTACTGGGTCTGGGATGCGCGCCTGACCTCGATGCTGATCCTGCTGTTCCTGTATTTCGGCGTGATCGCCCTCGGTCAGGCCATCAGTAATCGCGACAGTGCGGCCAAGGCCTGCGCGGTGCTGGCCATCGTCGGGGTGATCAACATTCCGATCATCAAATATTCGGTGGAGTGGTGGAACACCCTGCACCAGCCCGCCACCTTCAGCGTCATCGAGAAACCGGCCATGCCGCTGGAAATGTGGTTGCCCCTGCTGATCATGGTGCTCGGCTTCTACTGTTTCTTCGGCGCCGTCTTGTTGCTGCGCATGCGCCTCGAGGTGCTCAAACGCGAGGCGCGCAGCAGTTGGGCCAAGGCCGAGGTCAAAACGCACGTGGAGAAAAGCCTATGAGTTTCACCTCGTTCGCCGAGTTTCTCGCCATGGGCACCCATGGGGCCTACGTCTGGTCGTCCTTTGCCATCAGCCTGGCCGTGCTGGCGCTGAATGTCGTGCTGCCGCTGCTGGCGCGCCGCCGTTACCTGCAAGACGAGGCGCGTCGTTTGCGCCGGGAGGAGTCGCAATGAACCCTGTTCGCAAGAAGCGCCTGTTGATCATCCTGGCGATCCTCGCCGGCGTGGGCATCGCCGTGGCCTTGGCCCTGAGTGCGCTGCAACAGAACATCAACCTGTTCTATACCCCGACCCAGATCGCCAGCGGCGAGGCGCCGCAAGACACGCGTATCCGTGCCGGCGGGTTGGTCGAAGTGGGCTCGGTCAAGCGCTCCAGCGACACTCTGGATACCGACTTCGTGGTGACCGACGGGGCGGCCAGCGTGACCATTCGCTACCGCGGTATCCTTCCGGATCTGTTCCGCGAAGGCCAGGGCATCGTGGCCATGGGCAAGGTCAATGCCGATGGCGTGTTGATCGCCGACCAGGTGCTGGCCAAGCACGATGAAAACTACATGCCGCCGGAAGTCATGCAGGCATTGGAGCAAAGCGCAATGAAGCAAAAGCATGACGCGGCCACCCAAGGGGGGGCGCAATGATTCCCGAACTCGGTCACCTGGCGATGATCCTGGCTCTGTGCCTGACCCTGGTGCAGGCCAGTCTGCCGATTATCGGCGCCTGGCGCGGCGATCGGCAGTGGATGAGCCTGGCCGTTCCTGCGGCCTGGGGCCAGTTCGCCTTCCTGGTCTTCGCCTTCCTGTGCCTGACCTACGCCTTCATGGTCGACGATTTTTCCGTCGCCTATGTGGCCCACAATTCCAACAGCGCGCTGCCCTGGTACTACAAGTTCAGTGCGGTGTGGGGCGCCCATGAAGGCTCGCTGCTGCTCTGGGCGCTGATCCTCGGCGGCTGGACCTTCGCCGTGTCGATCTTCTCCCGCCAGTTGCCCGAGGAGATGCTCGCCCGCGTGCTCGGGGTGATGGGCATGATCAGTGTCGGCTTCCTGCTGTTCCTGATCGTCACCTCCAATCCGTTCGAGCGCTTGCTGCCGAATACCCCGCTGGACGGCCGTGACCTCAATCCGTTGCTGCAGGATTTCGGCCTGATCATCCATCCGCCGATGCTCTACATGGGCTACGTCGGCTTCTCGGTGGCCTTCGCCTTCGCCATCGCCGCCTTGCTCGGCGGCAAGCTGGATGCGGCCTGGGCGCGCTGGTCGCGACCCTGGACCATAGTCGCCTGGGCCTTCCTCGGCATCGGCATCGCCCTGGGCTCCTGGTGGGCCTATTACGAACTCGGCTGGGGCGGCTGGTGGTTCTGGGATCCGGTAGAGAACGCCTCCTTCATGCCCTGGCTGGTCGGCACCGCGCTGATCCACTCCCTGGCGGTGACCGAGAAGCGCGGCGTGTTCAAGAGCTGGACCGTGCTGCTGGCGATTGCCGCCTTCTCCCTGAGTCTGCTCGGCACCTTCCTGGTCCGTTCCGGGGTGCTGACCTCGGTGCATGCGTTTGCCACCGACCCTGCGCGTGGCGTGTTCATCCTGGCCTTCCTGTTAATCGTGGTCGGTGGTTCGCTGACCCTGTTCGCCATCCGCGCGCCGGTGGTCAAGAGTCAGGTCGGGTTCGCCCTGTGGTCGCGCGAGACCCTGCTGTTCGTGAATAACCTGATCCTGGTGGTGGCGGCCGCGATGATTCTGCTCGGCACCCTCTATCCGCTGGTGCTGGATGCCATGACCGGGGCCAAGCTTTCGGTCGGCCCGCCGTACTTCAACGCGCTGTTCGTGCCGCTGATGGGCCTGCTGATGGCGATGATCGCGATCGGCGTGCTGGTGCGCTGGAAGGACACGCCGCTGCGCTGGCTGCTGGGCATGCTGGCCCCGGTGCTGATCGGCAGCGTGGCATTGGCCGCGCTGGCGAGCGTGTTGCTCGGTGACTTCAGCTGGGCGGTGCTGGGCGTCTGCCTGCTGGCCAGTTGGGTGGTGTTGGCCGGGGTGCGCGACATTCATGACAAGACCCGCCACAAGGGCCTGCTCAAGGGTTTGCCGAGTCTGGGCCGCAGCTACTGGGGCATGCAGACGGCGCACCTCGGCCTGGCCGTGTGCGCCCTCGGGGTCATCCTGACCAGCATGGGCAGCTTCGAGCGCGACATGCGCATGGCGCCAGGCGACTCGGTGGAGATGGGCGGTTACCAGTTCATCTTCGAGGGTGCCGAACACTTCGAAGGGCCGAATTTCACCTCGGACAAAGGCACCGTGCGGATTCTCGAAGATGGCCAGCAGATCAGCGTGCTGCACCCGGAGAAGCGCCTGTATACCGTGCAGCAGTCGGTGATGACCGAGGCCGGAATCGACGCCGGCCTTACCCGCGACCTGTTCGTGGCGCTGGGCGAGCCGCTGGGCGGCGGCGCCTGGGCCGTGCGCGTGCACATCAAACCGTTCGTGCGCTGGATCTGGTTCGGCGCCTTGCTGATGGGCCTGGGTGGCTTCCTCTCGGCGTCCGACAAGCGCTACCGGATGAAGGTCACCACCCGCGTGCGTGAAGCCCTCGGTATGGCGGGGGCGCAAACATGAAGCGGCTGATCCTGTTGTTGCCGTTGGCGATCTTTCTCGGTGTGGCGCTGTTTCTCTACCGCGGCCTGTTTCTCAATCCCTCCGAGTTGCCTTCGGCGTTGATCGGCAAGCCATTCCCGGCGTTTTCCCTGCCGGCGGTAGAGGGCGGTCAAACCATCAGTCAGGCCGACCTCAAGGGCCAGCCGGCGCTGGTCAATGTCTGGGCCACCTGGTGCGTGGCGTGCCGGGTCGAGCACCCGGTATTGAACAAGCTGGCGCAGCAGGGTGTGACCATCCATGGAGTCAATTACAAGGATGACAACGCCGCGGCGCAGAAGTGGCTGGTCGAATTCCACGACCCCTACCAGCTCAATATCAACGATGCGCGCGGCTCGCTGGGCCTGGATCTGGGAGTGTACGGCGCGCCCGAGACCTTCCTGGTCGACAAGGAAGGCATCATCCGCCACAAGTTCGTCGGCGTGATCGACGAGCGGGTCTGGCGCGAACAGCTGGCGCCGCTCTATCAAGAACTGGTCGACGAGGTCAGCCCATGAAGCGTTTGCTCAGTGCCGCCGTGCTCGGTCTGGCCCTGCTCGGCACCGCCCAGGCGGCCATCGACACCTACGAGTTCGCCGATGAGGCGGAGCGCCAGCGTTATCGCAGCCTGATCGAGGAACTGCGTTGCCCCAAGTGCCAGAACCAGAACATCGCCGATTCCGATGCGCCGATCGCCATGGACCTGCGTGCGCAAGTCTATCGCATGCTGGAGGAGGGCCAGAGCAACGAGCAGATCATCGATTTCCTGGTGTCGCGTTACGGTGATTTCGTCCTCTACAAACCGCCGGTCACGGCGCGCACCCTGTTGCTCTGGTACGGGCCGGCCGGTCTGTTGGTCGGCGGCTTCGTGCTGCTCGGCGTGGTGGTACTGCGTCGTCGGGGCAAGAAGTCCGCGGGATCGAGCGGCCTTTCCGCCGATGAGCAGCAACGCCTGGCTGCTCTGCTCAGCCAAAGGCCTACCCATCAAACGCCTCAGGATAAGAAAGACTGATGATCGAATTCTGGCTGTCCGCCGGCCTGCTGTTGCTGGCTGCCCTGGGTTTTCTGCTGATACCGGTCCTGCGCGGCCGCAAGGCCCAGGCCGAAGAAGACCGCACCGCATTGAATGTCACCCTCTATCAGGAGCGCCTGCAGGAGCTGGAAAATCAGCGTCAGGCCGGCACGCTCAGCGAGGAGCAATGGCAAAACGGTCGCGATGAAGCGGCCCGCGAACTGTTGGCCGACACCGACGGTGCCGAGAGCAAGGCCAGGGTCGGTGTGCTCGGCAGCAAGGTGCCGCTGACCGCCGCCTTGCTGATGCCGCTGCTGGGTTACGGTCTGTACCTGTACTGGGGCGCGATCGACGACGTCGAGCGCGCGCGAACCTTCGCCGAGCAGCCGCAGACCATCGAGGCGATGACCGCGCGCCTGGAGGCGTCGGTGAAGGCTGATCCGAAGTCCGCCGAAGGCTGGTACTTCCTCGGCCGTACCTACATGGCCCAGGACCGTGCCGCCGACGCTGCCACTGCCTTCGAGCGCGCGGTGGACACCGGCGGACGCGAGCCGGAGTTGCTCGGCCAGTGGGCCCAGGCGTTGTATTTCGCCGGCGACAAACAATGGACCGAGCAGCTGCAGGCGCTGACCGATGAGGCGTTGAAGGCCGACCCGGCGGAAGTCACCAGCCTCGGCCTGCTCGGCATCGCCGCCTATGAAGAAGAGCGTTTCGAGGAGGCCATTGGCTTCTGGGAGCGTCTGGTCGCCGTATTGCCCGAGCAGGATCCCTCACGCCAGGCCATCCAGGGCGGCATCGCCCGTGCCCGCGAACGCCTGGCTGGGCCGTCGGATGCGCCGCCGGCTGCCGCCGCAAGCGGGCAACTGAGGGTCAAGGTCGACCTGGCGGCGGCATTGAAAGACAAGGTAGAGCCGGGCGACAGCGTGTTCGTCTTCGCCCGTGCCGCCTCCGGTCCGCCGATGCCGCTGGCGGTCAAGCGCCTGACCGTGGCCGATCTGCCGGCCGAGGTCAGCCTGTCGGACAGCGACGCGATGATGCCGCAACTGAAAATTTCCGGGTTCGCCCAGGTGCAGCTGGTGGCGCGTATTTCGCGCAGCGGCAATGCCACCGCCGGCGAATGGATCGGTCGTAGCCAGCCGTTGGCCAGCAGCACCACCGAGCCGCAACAGCTGACCATCGACACGGCGGACGGCCAGGCGCAATGAACAGATGGCTAGCGATTGGCCTGGCCATCGGCTTGTCGAGCCTTGCCGGCTGCGCGGTGCAGGGCACGGCGCCGATCAGCCAATTGCCGGTGAGCAAGTCACACCCGCGTTATGCGCCGCCGCCGGGGGTGGAAAGCCACTGGGATGCGGGGTTGGGCGTCTATGTGGTGTGGGGCGCGCGTGATCTGTATTACCGCGAGCGCACCTACTACCGCTGGAGCAGCGGCTGGAGTTGGGCGACCAATCCGCAAGGGCCGTGGCAGCCGACCGACAGCAGCGGCGTGCCGCCGGGCCTGTACCGTCGCTACGCGCCGTAACGCTGTCTCTGCGTCAGGCCGAGTGTGCAGTGTCGTAGGGACCGCCGCTCCGCGTAGCCCGGATTTTATCCGGGCTACGGTCATATGCCGCAATCAGGCCAGCACGCCATCACGCAAGTCACGCAGCGCCTGCTCGATTTCTTCCCGGGTATTCATCACGAACGGCCCGTATTGCACGATCGGCTCGCCCAAAGGTTTGCCGGCAATCAGCAGTAGTTTGGCGCCGTCGCGGCTGCTCAGGCGCAGTTCGCCGCTATCGGACAAGCGCACCAGACGTCCGGCGGGCACCGTCTGCGCACTGGCGCCCGGTAACTCAAGCGTGCCTGCGTAGACGTACAGCATGGCGCGATGGCCGTCAGGCAGGCGCGGGGCGATCTGGCTGCCGGCCGGCAGGCGCAAGTCGAACAGCTGCGGCTCGGTGTGCGGGCGTTGCACGGCGCCGCCTTGTTGCCGTTCGCCATCGTCGAACTGCCCGGCGATCACCACCACCTCGACGCCGCCGGACGTGGTCAGGCGCGGAATCTCGCTGGCGGGAATGTCGCGGTAGCCGGGGGCGCCGAGCTTGTCCTTGGCCGGCAGGTTGAGCCACAGCTGGAAGCCGCGCATGGCCCCTTGTTCCTGTTCGGGCATCTCGCTGTGGATGATGCCGCGGGCGGCGGTCATCCACTGCACGCCGCCGCTTTGCAGCAGGCCGACGTTGCCCAGGTGGTCTTCATGACGCATGCGGCCTTCGAGCATGTAGGTGATGGTCTCGAAACCGCGGTGCGGGTGCGGCGGGAAGCCGGCGATATAGTCGTCCGGATCGTCCGAGGCGAACTCATCGAGCATCAGGAAGGGGTCGAAGCGCTCGATCCCGCCGCCGCCAATCACTCGGTTCAGGCGCACGCCAGCACCGTCGGATGCGGGTTGGCCGGGCTGGATGGCGAGTACGCTGCGTAGTGGGCTCATGGGGCATCTCCTCAAATTGGAATATGCCCATCCTATGCCTACCAATCAGATTGATGGTTGCGAAATTCGCGACATAATGATCAGTTTATTAGATTGTCGGTGGACTTGCCGCGAACAGCAGAAGACGCTCGCGCGACGGCACTCGATATTTCCACCGCTTCTGAGCCGCGCCAGGTTAAGACTCTGGGGCGGCCCTATGGTCGCTCGCTCTATTCGGCAATCAGCAGCTTGCGCGACTCGTTGTAGAAGTAGCGGATCTTCTCGTATTCGAACGGCGAGTTGAGCTGGCCGTAACGGAAGTTGACGGTGGAGCGCTGATCGACCGTCTCGAGCAAGAATATTTCCGGATGATTGTTGCTGGCTTCGGCCACGTTGAGCCAGTTGACCTGGCTCTTGGCGCTGAAATCCATCACCAGTCCGCCGGTGTCGCGCAGGTTGGAGGGGCCGAGCAGTGGCAGCATCAGGTAAGGGCCGGCCGGTGCGCCGTAGAACCCCAGGGTCTGGCCGAAGTCTTCGCGCTGTTTCGGCAGGCCCATGCGGCTTGCCGGATCCCACAGCCCGGCCACACCGATGGTGGTGTTGAGCAGCAGGCGGGCGGTGGTCTGCATCGTGCGCTTGGTTTTCAACTGCAGCAGGCTGTTGAGCAGGTTTGGCACGTCGCCGAGGTTGCTGAAGAAGTTGCTCACCCCATGTTGCACAACAGTCGGGGTGACATAGCGATAACCGTCGACTATGGGCAGAAACACCCACTGATCGAAGCGGTAGTTGAAGTGGTAGACGCGCCGGTTCCAGGACTCCAGGGGGTCATAGACATTCAGGGCACCCAAGGTCGAGCGTTCGAACTCGCGCTGATCCAGGCCAGGATTGAACTGCAGGTGTTGCAGCGGTTGCTTGAAGCCGTCTTCATCGGCGTGATGCTGGGCCTGAGTCAGGCCGCTGGTCATTAGCAGGGTCAGCAGCAGGGTCAGCAGCAGGGTTGTCGCAGGAGGCTTAACCACGGAAGAACTCCAGCATGGCGTCGCTGTTGACGCGGTAGTTGAGGTTGCCGCAGTGCCCGCCAAACGGGTAGACGGTCAGGCGATCGCCCAGGGTTCGGCGCAGAAAACCCAGGTCGCCAGGACCGAGGATGAGGTCATCGGCGTTGTGCATTACGGCGATTTTGCTGGATTCTTTCAGATAGTCCTCGACGGCATAGAGGCTGACCTGATTGATCATCTGGGTGATGCTGCCGCCGTCAAGGCGAGCCCGCCACATCGGGATCAGCTGCTCGGTGATGTAGCAGTCGAAGTCGCATTGCAGGGCACGTTTGAAAAATGGTGTGAGGCTGGTGCTGTCGTTGATCGGGTAGCGCGCCGGGGTGATCAGGCCGCGCCGGTTGATCAGGTCTGAGGTGAAGGCGATATCGGCAGCGGCGAAGCGGAACACCGTACCAATCAGCATGGCCATCTGCTCGTCGGAAAGTTGCTCCTTGGAGCGCTGGAAGTCGAAGAGCATCGCATCGTTGAGGTCGACGTAACCCTTTTCCTGGAAATAACGGGTCAGCTTGGCCAGCACCGTCTCATAGAAGGTGGTGCTGCTGTTGATGCCTTCGACCTGGGTTTGTACCAGGCGGTCGAGGTTGCTGGTCGAGGTGTAGAGGTTGACCGGCGGATTGAGCAGCAGCACACGTTTGAAGTTGAAGCTGCGGCGGGTTTCGTCGAGCTGACTGACGAATGCCGCTTGCAGGGCGCCCAGGCTGTAGCCGGTCAGGTGGAAGGCACTGACCTTCAGGCGCGGGTGCTGGGCGCGCACGGCCTGCATTGCTCGGTACAGATCGTCGGCATCTTCGCCGGTGAGGCCCGGTGTGGCAAAGCGCGAGGCAGCAGTCATGAAGTCGTAGCTGGTCGGTGAGGACAGTTGCACCACGTGGTAACCGGCGCCGTAGAACAGTTTCTTCAGGTACTCCGCAGTGCTGCTGGCGTAAGGCATGCCCGTGCCGGCGATGATGAAAATCAGCGGTGCCTCGCCTTTCTGCTTGGCCAGGCGATAACCCATCTTGGTCACCGGCCAGAAGTTATCCGGCAGTTCGAACTCGCGCTCCGGGCGCAGCCTGACCCGGTAGTCCTGCTGGTCAATGTCGGCATCGGCCGGCAGTTGCGGTTGCAGTTCGGCCGGCGTGGTGGCGATGGTCGCCTCGAACGGGTTGGTCAGTGGGTAACCATAGCTTTGCGCGTCGATCTCGGCGGCCAACAGTGGCCCACCGAGGGTTATGCCGCACAGCAGAGCAGCGAGGCGATATACAAGCGGCATGAATTAAATCCCTTTAAAAGAGGGCTGATTGATCGAGTTGAAAGAAGTGAGACAACCGAACCTTCGGAGAGTGCCGATCAAGCCGATTTTTGACTCAGGTCGTGCAGCGCCGGGCCGGTCAGGCGATACTGCGTCCAGTCATCCAGCGGCTGAGCGCCCAGGCGTTTGTAGAACTCGATGGCCGGTTCATTCCAGTCCAGCACCGACCATTCCAGACGTCCGCAGCCGCGCGCTATAGCCAGGCTCGCCAGCTTGCCGAGCAAGGCAGAGCCAAGTCCCGTCCCGCGGGCGCTGGAGCGTACATAGAGATCTTCGAGATAGATACCGGGTTTGCCGAGAAAGGTCGAGTAATTGTGGAAGAACAGGGCAAAGCCTGCGGCCGTGCCATCGACTTCGCCGATCAGCACTTCGGCAAAGGGGTGCGCTCCAAACAGGTGTTCGCTCATTTGTGCCGGGTCGGCTACCACCTGATCGCTGAGCTTCTCGTACTCGGCCAGTTCGCGGATAAAACCGATGATCAGCGCAACATCGTCACGCTGGGCACTGCGGATGTGCAAATGGGACATGGTCGCTCCTTGAGTTGCTGATCAGGCGAGCATGCGGTGTGGCCCTGGGTCTTGCAAGGTGTGTCCAGCATCATCGGGCCACTTCAGACGGCTCGAAGTCATTGCTCGGAGCGTCAGGCGGCTGCAGGCGGCGAGCGTTTTTTCACAGCCTCTCAAGCCTGATGGTGCAACCAGGCATGTTTCGGTAATTTTGGTGTCGGACTCGAACGCTTTTCCAGGCGTTGCCAGAGCTTCTCGTGAAAGTAGAAGCCAACCGAGTTGCACAGAGGCTCGATGGCGGCGACCAGGCCACTGGCCGCGACACTACCAGTCAGCGCATAGGTCACCGCAAAGGCGATGCAGAAGTGCATCAGAGTGAAGGTTAGGGTCTTGAATATGGCTGGCCTCTAATGAGAAGTATTAGCGATTACTTGTGAGGTTAGCGGCTGCATGCTGATTGAAGAAATGCGTCATTTTTATGTTGTTGATAGTTTTTGATAATTTAAATGGTTGTCGAGCAGTACGCAGCCGCGAGAAATCGTCAATAAAATGCGCGGGTGAGTTTGACAAGGCGATGCTGGCGGCTAACTTGAAGTGCGCGGCGCATGGATGTCCCGCGCTGCTCACAATTGACTTGAGCTTTTCTGAAATGGAGTTCCAACATGCATAAGCGCTATCTCTCCTCCCTGCTGTGTGCCGTTCTGACCGCAGCTGCTCTCAGCGTCTCCGCCGCCGAAACCACCAAGACTGCTCCCGCGAAGCCTGCGGCGGTGCAAGTGGCAGAGGTCGGCAAAATCAATCTCAATACGGCCGATGCTCCCACGCTGCAGCGTGAGCTGAGCGGTATCGGCGAGACCAAGGCCAAGGCGATAGTGGCGTACCGTGACGCCCACGGCGCCTTCACCTCGGTTGATGAGCTGCTTGAGGTCAAGGGCATCGGCGAGTCCATCCTGGCGAAGAACCGCGACAAGCTGAGCATCAATTAACCGATACGCTGGAAGATCAAGGCCGGTCAATGACCGGCCTTTTTGCATGTTGGGGGTGACCGCCAGGCCGGTCCTGCAATACAGTTCGCGTTTTCTGGACGGCCACCGGCAGTCCTGTGCGCATCGGCAGGTGCGGATCAACGGACGGTTATCTTTTCGATGAATGCGATGTCTCCCCAGGCGATCTACCAGCATGCCCTTGACCACCATGGTTTCCAGGTGGATGACGCCCAGCAGCGGGCGGTGAGGGCGCTGGAAAACTGCCATCAGGCGTTGCATCGGCCTGGAGACAGTGCGCAGCCAGTCAGCGGGGTTTATCTCTGGGGGCCGGTAGGACGCGGCAAGACCTGGCTAATGGATCAGTTCTATCAAAGCCTGCGAGTGCCCGCGCGCCGTCAGCATTTTCATCATTTCATGCGCTGGGTGCATCGCCGCCTGTTCCAGTTGACCGGCACTCCCGATCCCTTGCGGGCCTTGGCTCGTGAGCTGAGCGCCGAGGTCAGTGTGCTGTGTTTCGACGAGTTGTTCGTCAGTGACATTGGCGATGCCATTTTGGTCGGGCGCTTGTTGCAGCTGATGTTCGAGGAGGGCGTTGTGCTGGTTGCCACATCCAACCAGGCGCCGGAACAGCTATATGCCGACGGTTTCAATCGGGAGCGCTTGCTCCCGGCGATAGTGGCCATCAACCGGTACATGCAGGTTGTCGGTGTCGATGGCGGGCAGGATCACCGCCTGCACCCGGGCATACAGCATCAGCGCTATTGGCAGGCCGAGCCGGATCGACCCAGTGCGCTGCAGGAGGTTTTTCGCCGGTTAACGGTGGGCGCGACGCCATCTGATCGCCCCGTTGTGCTTGGGCAGCGATCCATTCGCGTGGTGCAACAGGCTGCTGCGGTGATCTGGTGCCGCTTTGCCGATCTGTGCGAACAGCCGGTCTCGGCGCTGGATTTCATTGCCCTGTGCGATCATTTCTCGGTCATAGTGCTCAGCGAGGTGCCAGCCCTGAGCGGCCAGCAGAAACCAGGCACTATCGCCCGTGGTACCGAGGATGGTATCGAGCGGGTGGCGGCCGGCGACCGCGAACTGCCCGCGCTGGCGGCGCATGACGATAGCGTGCGGCGCTTCATTGCCCTGGTGGATGAATGCTACGACCGCCGCATACCGCTCTACCTGGAAGCTCAGGTGCCACTGGAGGCGCTATATACCGAGGGTTACCTGGCTTTCCCGTTCCGTCGCACCCTGAGCCGGCTGCGGGAAATGCAGCTGCAACGGTTTTCTGCGGTTTAGCCGGTGTCGGCCCCCTGCGCAGATTGGTAAGGGCAGTCCCGTAGCCGGGATGAGCTCCAGCGTAATCAGCGGAGAGCTTCCCGGATTGCGCTTGGTGCCCACTGAAAACAAAAAAAGCTCCGGGATTAACCGCAGGTAATAAAAAACCCGGCTGGATGGCCGGGTTCTCGAATTTGGCTCCGCGACCAGGACTCGACAGCGCAGCTGAACGCGCTTCAGCGCGGCCCCGGAGGGTGAGCTTGGGCGAATAACCTGGGACGCAGTCCCAGGTGAGAGTCCGACAGAAACAAAAAAAGCTCCGGGATTAACCGCAGGTAATAAAAAACCCGGCTGGATGGCCGGGTTCTCGAATTTGGCTCCGCGACCAGGACTCGACAGCGCAGCTGAACGCGCTTCAGCGTGGCCCCGGAGGGGTGAGCTTGGGCGAATAACCTGGGACGCAGTCCCAGGTGAGAGTCCGACAGAAACAAAAAAGCCCCGGTATTAAACGAGGCTCTTGAATTTGGCTCCGCGACCAGGACTCGACAGCGCAGCTGAACGCGCTTCAGCGTGGCCCCGGAGGGGTGAGCCTTGGCGAATAACCTGGGACGCAGTCCCGGTGAGAGTCCGCAGGCAATAAAAAACCCGGCTGGATGGCCGGGTTCTCGAATTTGGCTCCGCGACCAGGACTCGAACCTGGGACCCAATGATTAACAGTCATTTGCTCTACCGACTGAGCTATCGCGGAACAACGGTGCGTATCCTACTGATTAGGAAGGGGAAGTCAAGTATCTCGGACTTCCCCTGGCCGGTTCAGAGAACCTGGGCGATGGCCTGGGTAACGACCGGCAGATTACGCTGGTTGAGCGCGGCGACGCAGATACGTCCGGTGCCAACGGCGTAGATGCCGAACTCGTTTTTCAGACGTTCCACCTGTTCGGTGGTGAGACCCGAGTAGGAGAACATGCCACGTTGCTGGGCGACGAAGCCGAAGTCGCGTTTGGCGCCCAGGGCGGCCAGTTGTTCGACCATGGCCATGCGCATGGCGCGAATGCGCTCACGCATTTCGCCCAGTTCGGCTTCCCACATGGCCCGCAGTTCGGGAGTGTTGAGCACTGCCGCGACCACGCTGGCACCGTGGGTCGGCGGGTTCGAGTAGTTGGTGCGAATCACCCGCTTGAGTTGCGACAGCACCCGGTTGGTTTCATCTTTCGAGCCGGTGACGATGGACAGCGCGCCGACCCGCTCGCCATACAGCGAGAACGACTTGGAAAAGGAGCTGGAGACAAAGAAGGTCAAGCCGGATTCGGCGAACAGGCGCACGGCCGCGGCGTCTTCCTCGATGCCGTCGCCAAAGCCCTGATAGGCGATGTCGAGGAAGGGTACATGCTCGCGCTCACGGAGGATCTCGAGAATGGCCTGCCAGTCGTCCATGCTCAGGTCGACGCCGGTCGGGTTGTGGCAGCAGGCGTGCAGTACCACGATCGAGCGGGCGGGCAGGTTCTTCAGGTCTTCGAACAGGCCGCCGCGATTCACGCCATTGCTGAAGGCATCGTAATAGCGGTAGTTGCGCACGGGGAAACCCGCTGCCTCGAACAGTGCGCGGTGGTTTTCCCAGCTCGGATCGCTGATGGCAACCGCTGCATCAGGCAGCAAGCGCTTGAGGAAGTCCGCACCGATTTTCAAGGCGCCAGTGCCGCCCAGGGCCTGGGCGGTAATCACCCGGCCTTCCTTCATCAGGGCCGAGTCGGCGCCGAACAACAGGGTCTGCACGGCCTGGTCGTAAGCGGCGATGCCCTCGATCGGCAGGTAGCCACGGGGCGCATGGGTGGCCGTCAGCGCATTTTCTGCTTCTGCCACGGCCCGCAATAGCGGAATTCGCCCATCTTCATTGGTGTACACGCCAACACCGAGGTTGACCTTGGTGGGGCGGGTATCGGCGTTGAATGCTTCGTTGAGGCCCAGGATGGGGTCGCGCGGAGCCATTTCGACGGCAGAGAACAGACTCATGGATGCGGCAGCTCGAAGGAAGAGGGATAAATGTCTGCAACGCCCCGCTAGGGGTTGCGTAAGTGGGCCGGTAGTATAACGACCCATAACGTGTGTCGCGACAGCGGGTACACGCATTTCAGCTGTTTTGACGTACGCTTTCAGATCGCGTCACAGTCGTTTGTCGAGGTTAGTCATGTCCAAGTTCCAACTGGTCACCCGTTTTCAGCCTGCCGGCGATCAGCCGGAGGCGATTCGGCAGATGGTGGAAGGCTTGGAGGCGGGTTTGTCGCACCAGACCCTGCTCGGCGTGACCGGCTCGGGCAAGACCTTCAGCATCGCCAACGTGATCGCCCAGGTCCAGCGTCCAACCTTGATTCTGGCGCCGAACAAGACCCTGGCCGCACAGTTGTATGGCGAGTTCAAGAGTTTCTTCCCGAACAACGCGGTGGAGTATTTTGTTTCTTATTACGACTACTACCAGCCAGAAGCCTACGTGCCGTCCTCGGACACCTTTATCGAGAAGGACGCCTCGATCAACGACCATATCGAGCAGATGCGCCTGTCGGCGACCAAGGCGTTGCTGGAGCGGCCGGATGCGATCATCGTCACCACGGTGTCGTGCATCTACGGTCTGGGTAGCCCCGAGTCCTATCTGAAAATGGTGCTGCACGTCGATCGTGGCGACAAGCTGGATCAGCGTGAACTGCTGCGCCGCCTGGCCGACTTGCAGTACACGCGCAACGATATGGATTTTGCCCGTGCCAGCTTCCGGGTGCGCGGCGACGTGATCGATGTGTTCCCGGCGGAGTCGGAGCTGGAAGCGGTGCGTGTCGAACTGTTCGACGACGAGGTGGAGAGCCTGTCGGCTTTCGATCCGTTGACCGGCGAGGTGATCCGCAAGTTGCCGCGTTTCACCTTCTACCCCAAGAGTCACTACGTCACCCCGCGCGAGGTGCTGCTGGAGGCGGTGGACAAGATCAAGGTCGAGTTGGCCGAGCGCCTGGATTACCTGCGCAGCAGCAACAAGCTGGTCGAGGCGCAGCGTCTGGAGCAGCGCACCCGCTTCGACCTGGAGATGATTCTCGAGCTGGGCTATTGCAACGGCATCGAAAACTACTCGCGCTATCTGTCCGGGCGCGGGCCGGGCGAGCCGCCACCGACCCTCTACGACTACCTGCCGGACGAGGCGCTGCTGGTGATCGACGAGTCCCACGTCTCGGTGCCGCAGGTCGGGGCCATGTACAAGGGCGACCGCTCGCGCAAGGAAACCCTGGTGGAATACGGCTTCCGCCTGCCCTCGGCGCTGGACAACCGGCCGATGCGCTTCGAGGAGTGGGAGGCGGCCAGCCCGCAGACCATCTTCGTCTCGGCCACGCCGGGCAACTACGAGGCCGAACATGCCGGGCGGGTGATCGAGCAGGTGGTGCGGCCGACCGGCCTGGTCGACCCGCAGATCGAGGTGCGCCCGGCGCTGACCCAGGTCGATGACCTGCTCTCGGAAATCCACAAGCGCGTGGCACTGGGCGAGCGGGTGCTGGTTACCACGTTGACCAAGCGCATGGCCGAGGACTTGACCGACTACCTGGCCGATCATGGCGCCAAGGTGCGTTACCTGCACTCGGATATCGACACGGTGGAGCGGGTCGAGATCATCCGTGACCTGCGCATCGGCACCTTCGACGTGCTGGTCGGCATCAACCTGCTGCGCGAAGGTCTGGACATGCCGGAAGTGTCGCTGGTGGCGATTCTCGATGCGGACAAGGAAGGCTTCCTGCGCAGCGAGCGCTCGCTGATCCAGACCATCGGTCGCGCTGCGCGTAACCTCAACGGCCGGGCGATTCTCTACGCCGACCGCATGACCGGCTCGATGGAGCGCGCCATCGGCGAAACCGAGCGGCGGCGCAACAAGCAGATCGCCTTCAACTCCGTCCACGGCATCACGCCCAAGGGCGTGTTCAAGGACGTCCAGGACATCCTCGAAGGCGCCACCGTGCCGGGCTCGCGCAGCAAGAAGCGCCGGGGCATGGCCCAGGCCGCGGAAGAGAGTGCACGCTACGAGAACGAGCTGCGTTCGCCGAGCGAAATCGCCAAGCGCATCCGCCAACTGGAAGAGAAAATGTACCAGCTGGCCCGCGACCTGGAATTCGAGGCCGCCGCACAGCTGCGTGATGAGATCCACAAGCTGCGCGAACGCCTGCTGCAGGTGTGATTACTGGCGGGGCAGGTCTGCTGACGGTTGTTGATTCTGGCGGGCTCATGAGCAGCGCCGCAGTTGCGGGCCGAGCATGTAGCCTGGATAAGCCTTGACGTAATCCGGGAGGCGTTCCCGGATTACGCTGGAGCTGATCCGGGCTAGCGGATTGTTCCCGGGCGAGCTTAGATGCCCTGGGGCGTCTCTTCGCCACCCAGGGCTTCGAACAGCGCGGGGAGGAACTCGACGAAGGTCAGCATCATCAGGGTGAAGCTGGCGTCCTGTTGGCCGAGGGCGTCGTCGCCGCCATCCTGTTCAGCCTGATCCTGCAGCAGGTCCTCAAAGCGCAGGCGTTTGACCACCAGTTTGTCGTCGAGCATGAACGACAGCTTGTCCTGCCAGGCCAGCGACAGCTGGGTGACCTGTTTGCCGGAGGTCATGTGCAGCTGGATTTCGTCGCCGGTCAGGTCCTGGCGTTTGCAGCGCACCACGCCGCCATCTTCGTGGGTGTCGCGCAGCTCGCATTCGTCGAGCACATGGAAGTCGTCGGCGGCTTTCTGCGTCTTGACCCACTCGGTCATGGTGGCGCTGGGGGCAATCTTCACGGTCAGTGGGCGTACCGGCAGCGAGCCGATGGCTTCACGCAGGGTGGAGAGCAGGTCTTCCGCGCGCTTCGGGCTGGAGGCGTCGACCAGAATCAGGCCCTGTTTCGGCGCGATGGCGGCGAAGGTCGCCGACTTGCGGATAAAGGCGCGCGGCAGGAAAGTCTGCACGATGTCATCCTTGAGCTGGTCGCGTTCCTTCTTGTAGACCTTGCGCATCTGCTCGGCTTCGATCTCGTCGACTTTCTCCTTCAAGGCATCGCGCACTACGCTGCCGGGCAGGATGCGTTCCTCCTTGCGCGCCGCGATCAGCAGGAAATCGCCGCTGGCATGCACCAGTGGCGCATCGCCGCCTTTGCCGAAGGGGGCGACGAAACCATAGGTGGTCAACTCCTGGCTGGCACAGGGCCGCGCCGGTTTGGCGGCCAGTGCGGCTTCGAGTGCCTCGACATCGAAGGGGACGTTTTGGGTGAGGCGATAAACCAGCAGGTTACGAAACCACATGAGGGGGTGACTCTCCATATAACGTGAAAGTCGCGAAGCGACGCCATCCTTCTATCCTTCTCCCCCTGGGAGAAGGTGGCGCGCAGCGACGGATGAGGGAAGCGGGTATGCCGCGAGCGGCTCTTTATGCTTCGGGCGCCTCTGGCGGCCTACCCGTTAACGCAAAGCGCGCATTATTCTCCCCTTGGCGCCTCAGGCCAACCCTGCGCTAAGCCTTTGGCACGTCGATAAAAAATTTTTAAATCAGTGCTTGCCAAGGTGAGGTCGGCTGTCTAGAATGCGCCCCACTTCGAGAGTGAAGGGTGATTAGCTCAGCTGGGAGAGCATCTGCCTTACAAGCAGAGGGTCGGCGGTTCGATCCCGTCATCACCCACCAATTCGCTTTTGAAGTTACGCGCAGCGGTAGTTCAGTCGGTTAGAATACCGGCCTGTCACGCCGGGGGTCGCGGGTTCGAGTCCCGTCCGCTGCGCCATTTTTTTACCTCGCTCCATCTCTGCTATGCCCCTTCCGCAATACTCGCTGTATCCCTTCGAAAATCCGCTTAAACACCTGAACTTATACGCATTTTCTAGTTCGTATCCTGGTAGCCAGTGATTGCGGCAGCCTGCTAAGCTCGCGCCTTCACTCGATTGCCCTAGGGCGCACCGAACAAGGAATAAGCATGAAACAGCATCGTTTAGCGGCGGCGGTCGCTCTGGTAGGCCTGGTTCTCGCGGGTTGTGATTCGCAAACCAAGGAAATCAGCCTGGAGACTCCGGCGCAGAAAGCCTCCTACGGTATCGGCCTGAACATGGGCAAGAGCCTGGCGCAGGAAGGTATGGATGACCTCGATTCGAAAGCCGTGGCTCAAGGCATCGAAGATGCCATCGGCAAGAAAGAGCAACGCCTGAAAGACGACGAGTTGGTCGAGGCTTTCGCGTTCCTGCAGAAGCGTGCCGAAGAGCGCATGGCTACCATGAAGGAGGAGTCGGCCAAGGCTGGTAAGAAATTCCTCGAAGAGAACGGCAAGCGTGAAGGGGTGGTCACCACCGAATCCGGTTTGCAGTACGAAGTGCTGAAAAAAGCCGAAGGCGATCAGCCGAAAGCCACTGACGTGGTGAGCGTGCACTATGAAGGCAAATTGACCGATGGTAGCGTGTTCGACAGTTCTATCGAGCGCGGTAGCCCGATCGAACTGCCTGTCAGCGGTGTGATTCCTGGGTGGGTCGAAGGCCTGCAGCTGATGCATGTCGGCGAGAAGTACAAGCTCTATATCCCGAGCGAGCTGGCATACGGCGAGCAAAGCCCGACTCCGGCAATTCCGGCCAACTCGGTACTGGTGTTCGAGTTGGAACTGCTGGAAATCAAGGCCGCCGCCGCTGCTGGTGCCGAGCAGTAAGCGCTAGGCGTTTGACGAACCAGGAATAGTTCCGGGTTCGACAGGTCGCCAAGGTTGCAGACAACGCCCCGTTTCGACGGGGCGTTGTCGTTTCTGTCGATTAAAAAATCGAACCCGAGACTGACTGGCGGGTCGGAAAAAAGACCAGAATGGAATTCTGGCGTCATGGTTATGCACATTTAACCGGGCACCTGACATGGCCTTGCCATGCGCTTCTTGGAAAACTCTTTGCAAATTTCAAGTTATTGATTTAAAACAACTTTAATGGCTGGATAAAAAATGTCCGATCTGAAGCGAGGCCGCATGGGCTGGGCGTTTGATAGGCTCATCTGAAATCTGTTCACAAGGTTATCCACAGCTTTAGTGGATAACCCAAGCCAGCCCAGCAGACATGCGGGTTGCCGAGGAATACCCATGAAACAGCCGTGGAATTTTTCCAGTTATCTACGTACTGCACAGGTTTTTTTACGGCGCGGTCGGTTACCTGCCCTGCTGCTGGCGGTAGCACGCAAGAGTGCAAGGCAAGGCGGGCGCTTCAGCGCTTTGAAAGAAGATTTGCGGCTCCTGCAAGGTCTCTGCATGGCCTGGTGGCGCGGTGAGTATCGAGCGATCAGCTCGCAGGCGTTACTGGCGGTAGTGGCGGCGCTGCTGTATTTCATCACGCCACTGGATGGGCTGCCGGATTGGTTGCCGGTGGTTGGCCTTATCGATGATCTGGCCGTGCTGGCCTGGGTGCTGCGCACCTGGAGCGATGAGCTGGCGGCATTTCGGGCCTGGCGGGAAGCCCAGACGCCCGAGACGCTCGAGGTTATCGAGCGCTTGCCGGATGGGCAAAACCCGGCGTTGGAAAAATCGAAGCCCTGAGAGGTTGTGAAAAAACTCGCGCCTACTGCGACCGCCTTGACGTGACGCAGTAGGCGCCGACCGATTACCTCGGGCGGTGCAGCCTTGCCGGCGCGGCACAACGCTGGCGGGTTACTGGGGAGGCCGCCCGGGGATGTCATCGAGCATTCGTGCGATCGCACCCGAGTCGCGCAGTTCCAGCAACACCTCATCCAGCCTGTCGGCACTGATCGGCAGGTGCTGACCATAGATGCAATACAGGTCATAGCGCTGTATCACCCAGTCACTGAAGTGCAGCGGCAGCTCCGGGCGTTGGGCCAACTTGTAGGCCAGGGGGCGGCGCATGTCGATCAGCGCATCCAGCCGTTGCCTGCTCAACAGGTTCAGCCCGCTGTCGAGATCACGGACATTCTGGCGCGTCACCAGTTCACGCGCGAAGGCCTCCATCAACGGCAGGCTGTAGATATAGCCGAGCTGGGTGCCGAGGACTTTGCCGTGCAAATCTGGCAGTCCTGTCACGGGCGCTTGCCGGTCATGCAGAAGGAGTACGTCCTCCTCCTGGTAAAGTTTGGCTGACCAGCGATAGCGCTGTGGTTCGGCCACCCAATCCGGGTTGGCGTTGCAGATCAGATGAATGCGTCCGCGCTGAATGAACTCTTCAATGCGCCTGTTCGGGGTCTCGACGAAGTGCACCTCGAGATTCAGGCGTTGGCCGACCCGGCTGCCAAGTCGGTGGGTGAAACCACCAAGCAGTTGATGATTACGGACCTCGACATAAGGCATGCCGTCGGCAGGGGAGAAGCCCCAGCGCAATGCTTCTGCGCCGCTCATGGCACTCCAGCAGCCCAGCAGAAGAATCGCCAGTACTCTCAAAATACCCCCGCAGCATCGCCCTGACAGTGTCAAGGCAGTATAGGTCACGCCCTTTAGAGTATCGGGCTGTTAACATAGCCCCCTGCAAGGAAGGTGCTGAGGCTGTCGGTACTGCTTTCCACGGAGAGTCGAGAATGAAAGTGCAAGTAATCAAACGTGATGGCGAGCCCGAATATGCGGTACTGCCCTGGGCCGATTACCTGGCCTTGTTGCAGGCCTCGGGCCACGTTGCGCAAGTGCCGGAAGCGGCTGCGGGTGCAGTCAAGCCGGCGCTGAGCGAGTTGACGCGTTTGCGTGAAGAAAAGGGCTTGTCGCTGCAGGAGTTGGCCCGTTCGGTGGGGGTCAGTCCGCATTATCTGGGCATGATCGAAAGCGCCGAGCGCGAGCCGGATGCAGCCATCAAGCGGGCCTTGGCCTGGACGCTCGGGGTCGCAGGCTGGGAGGAGAAGCTTTGAGCGTAAGTATCAGTCGTCAGCATTGGCAGGCCTTGCTCGATGAGTTGGAGGATGCCCGGCGTCAGCGTCATCTGCTGACCTATCGGGCCTTGGTCGAGCGTCTGGCCTTGCCAACCCCGGCGATGCAAACGCTCACCGCTGCGTTGGAGCATCTGGCGGCCCTGGATGCCCGTGCCGAACGGCCACTGCGCAGCGCCCTGGTGATCAGTCAGGGAGCGAGTCGGTTGCCGCGAACCGGATTCTTCGACTGCGTGACTCGTCTTGGCCGCTTTAACGGTGCTTCGGACGGCGTAGCAGCCGCGTCCTGGCATGCGGCCGAAGTGGTACGGGTGTTCGAGTTTGATTACACCGAGGAGCTCTAGGTGCTTTGGCGACTGCGGGCGCGGATAGGCTATGGCGTGGCCCGGCGACTGTTCCACTGGTCGTGGTTGGTCAAGCAGCCACGCGGCTGGCGCTGGCTTGAAGGCCAGTTCGCGCGCATGGCCAACCTCGGCGATGTTGCTGCGCAGAGCTTCTACGGGCATATCCTGCTGTTTCGTGGCCAGGGTTTTGGCGCCCGTGAAGAAGGCGTGCGTCTGTTGCGTCTGGCCGCCACTGGTGGCGATGCCAAGGCCGCCTATCGGCTCGGCGTACTGAGCCTGGCGGGTGATACCCGGCAAGCCGCCGATGGCCTTGAGGCCGCACGCTGGTGGACGCTGGCGGCCGCGGCTGGCCACCCCCTGGCCGCCCAGCGCTTGGCCGATCTGTATCGCGAGGGCGGCCCGGGCTTGCCGGCCGATACCGAACTGGCGGCACGCTTTGTCCAGAGGGCCCGGGAGCTGGGATTGTAGCGGGGTAGAGGAGGATCCTGCGGGGGGCGCAACGCTGCCCGCTTGGCTATCCCGGTTGCCGTGATCGGCGATCCGAGGGCGCCGCAGGAATGCCGCAAGCTGGCGCCTACGCTCTGCTTATTCCCTGATAAGAATTTCAAGCCTGTGAGCGAGGTGATTGGCTTACGCCGACAGCTTGTACGTATCGATGATATGCAGGCTGTAGCCGGGCACCGCCTTGGCGTGGCGTTTAGCCTCGGATGCCAGGCCGGCGAGCTGGCTGGCGTCCAGTTGTGCGCACTGTTCCGGGCGCAAGTGCACCACGCCCAGTGACAGGGAGAGCAGCGCGAACTCCTGGCGCTGGCCCTGTCGGCTGTGGGCGACCAGGCAACCCGCTTGCAGATGCTCGTCGCTGTAGAAGCGTCGGCACTGACTTTGAAAGTCTTCCAGCAGGCGATTGAGGCGGGCGCGCCAATCGTGCGAGCCGAGCACCAGCAGGAAGTCGTCGCCGCCAATATGGCCGACGAAATCGCGGGCAGGGTCGACCCGCTCGCTCAGGCATTGCGCCAGGCTCAGCAGTACTTCATCGCCTTTGGCATAGCCATAGATGTCATTGAACGGTTTGAAGTTGTCGATATCCACATAGCAGATCACAGCTTCACGGGCTTGCTGCAGCAGGCGCGTCAGGCATTGCTGGATAGGTACATTGCCCGGTAGCAAGGTCAGCGGGTTGGCGTAGCGTGCCTGCTGGATCTTCAGTTCGGTGATCAGCTTGAGCACATCGATCACCCGCCCCAGCCCCAGATATCTGCCGTCCTGGGTGATGATGAAGTCCTCCTCGATGCGCTGACGGGCACGGCTGGTGAGCAGGCGGCTGACCTTCTGTAGGGACTGCTTCAGTTCGACGGCGAGGAAGTCATGGCTCATCAGGCGGCTGATCGGCTTGCGGGCGAACAGGTCGGTGGCAAAGGGCTTGAGCAGCGCTTCGGACAGCGCATGGCGGTTGACGATACCGACCGGTTGCCCATGCTCATCGACGACGGCCAGGGAGTTGAGGTTGGCCTGGGCACGGAAGGCTTCCAGCACCTCGGCGATCGGCGTGTGCCGGGCTACTGCCGACTGTTCGTTGAGCAGGGCGCTGAGGTTGCTGCCTTCCTCACTCAGGACCAGCGCATTGCCGTTGAGCTTTGGCAGCAGCTGGTGTGCGTCCTGTGGCGGTTGTTCCTGCGGGCGACAGAGCAAGTAGCCTTGCAACAGGTCAATGCCCATTTCCGCCAGTACGACGAGTTCTTCTTCCAGCTCGATACCTTCGGCAATCACCTGGGCGCGTGATGCCTTGGCCATCTTCAGGATCGAGCCCACGAACTCGCGCTTGACCGCATCCTGATGAATGCCGTCGATGAAGTGGCGGTCTATTTTCACGTAATCCGGGCGCAGTTCTGACCATAGGCGCAGGCTTGAATAGCCAGCGCCCAGGTCGTCCAGGGCAATCGAGAAACCCATGGCGCGGTAATGATGCAGGGCGGTGTCGAGGAGGGCGAAATCCTCGGTGGGCGACTGCTCGGTCAGCTCGATCACCACCTGACTGGGAGGGATGCCATAGGCTTGCAGCAGTTGCAGGGTACGCCCGGGTTGATGGCCGGGCTCCAGCAGTGAGTCCGGGGATACGTTGAGAAACAGCTTGCCTGGCAGTTGCAGTTCGCTGAAGCGCCTGCAGGCATTTTTTCGACAGGCCACTTCTAGCTCGCCCAGTCGTCCGGCAGAGCGTGCCACGGCGAACAGATTGATTGGCGAGTGCAGTGGGCTGTTGGAGGGGCCGCGGGTCAGGGCTTCGTAGCCGAGGATACGGCGTTCGGAAAGGCTGATGATCGGCTGGAACAAACTATGCAGGTCGCCGTGAGCGAGAATATGGTTCAGCGCGCTCAGTTGCTCGGTGACGGTCATGACGGGTCTCGATATCCAGAAAAAAGGCAGGGGCTGATATCGCTATCAGCCCCTGCATTTCACGACAGATTGATGACCCTTTGATGACAGCCGTAAGCGGCTAACTCACTGCTTGGCCAGCCGCGAACTCAATCCCAGGAAGTCCAGCAGGATATGCCCGCTTTCGGCGAGGAAGGCATCATCTTCCGGCTTGGTTTTTTCAGGCTCGACCGGCGCGGCGTCTTCGTCCTCCTTTTTCAGTTCGCTGAGCAGGTCTTCACCCTTGGCTTTGCGGCGGCTGTTCTCGATCACCAACTGCTGCGCTTCTATATCGGTCTGTTGCGCACGGCGTTTGCCTTCGTTGAGGCTGACGCGGGTTTCATCCATGAGCTTTTGCGCCAGAGCGAGGCGCTCGCGGGTGAAGGTGAAGTCCGGATTCTTCGCGGTACGGCTATCGTAGCGAGTCTGCAGCTCCTCCAGGAACGGCTGGATCGGATCCAGTTCGGGGGTGATCGCCGCTTTGATGCTGTCCCACGGCAAGGCCTCGGGCAGGGCGCTTTCGCCGATTTCCTTGGTGTCCATCACGTCGGGGTACTGGATATCCGGGATCACCCCCTGGTGCTGGGTGCTTTGCCCGGAAACGCGGTAGAACTTGGCCAGGGTCAGCTTGAGCTCACCGTGATTGAGCGGTTGAATGGTCTGCACCGTGCCTTTGCCGAAGGTCTGGCCGCCGAGGATCAGGGCGCGGTGATAGTCCTGCATGGCGCCGGCGAAAATCTCCGAAGCAGAGGCGGACAGGCGGTTGACCAGTACCGCCAGGGGGCCTTTGTAGTAGATACCGGTATTTTCATCCGCCAGCACATCGACCCGGCCGTCGCTGTTGCGGACCAGTACGGTTGGTCCCTGGTCGATAAACAGCCCGGTCAGTTCGGTGGCTTCCTGCAGGGAGCCGCCGCCGTTGTTGCGCAGGTCGATGACCACGCCGTCGACTTTTTCCTGCTCCAGTTCGGCGATCAGGCGTTTGACGTCGCGGGTCGTGCTCTTGTAATCCGGATCGCCGGCGCGAAAGGCCTTGAAGTCCAGATAGAACGCGGGAATCTCGATGATGCCCAGTTTGTAGTCGCGCCCTTCGTGGGTGAGTTGCAGCACGGATTTCTTCGCGGCCTGCTCCTCCAGCTTGACCGCTTCGCGGGTGATGTTGACCACCTTGCTGGTCTCGTCATTCGGCGCGTTGCTTGCCGGAATCACTTCCAGGCGCACCAGCGAGCCTTTCGGGCCGCGGATCAGCTTGACCACTTCGTCCAGGCGCCAGCCGATCACGTCGACCATTTCGTCGCTGCCCTGGGCAACGCCGATGATCTTGTCCGCCGGTGCAATCTGCTTGCTCTTGTCGGCCGGACCTGCGGGTACCAGGCGCACGACTTTGACGTGCTCGTTGTCGCTTTGCAGCACCGCGCCAATACCTTCCAGCGACAGGCTCATATTGATGTCGAAGTTCTCTGCGCTGTCCGGGGAGAGGTAGCTGGTGTGCGGGTCGTAGGACATGGCAAAGGCGTTGATGTAGGCCTGGAATATATCCTCGCCGCGGGTCTGGCGCAGGCGTGCCTGTTGATTCTTGTAGCGCTTGACCAGCAACTCCTGAATTGCCTTGGGTTCCTTGCCGGCGATCTTCAGGCGCAGCACTTCGTCTTTGACGCGCTTGCGCCACAGGTCGTCCAGCTCGGCCAGGTCCTTGGCCCAGGGGGCCTCTTCACGGTCGATCAGCAGGCTCTCGTCGACACTGAAGTCAATCTTGTCGACGCCTTGTTCGAGGATGTTCAAGGCAAACTGCAGGCGGCTTTGCAGACGCTCCAGATGGCGCTTGTAGATCAGGAAGCCCGGTTCCAGATTGCCGCTTTTCAGCAGGTCGTCGAACTCGTTGCGCCACTGGTCGAATTCGGCGATGTCACCCGCGGTGAAGTAACTGCGCGAGGGGTCGAGCATCTTCAGGTAACCCTGATAAATCTTCACCGAGCGCTCGTCGTTGAGCGGCGGCTTGTTGTAATGGTGACGATTGAGCAGCTCTACGACGTTGAGGCTGGCGATGACCTGCTCGCGATTCGGCTGCAAGTACTCCCACGGATCGGCACTGGTGGTTTTCGCAGACAGCGGCAAAGCACTTAAACCGAGGCTAAGGGCGAGGAGGGTGCTAAGCAGTGATCGCTTCATGCTGACTCGACGTAAGGACATTTGATAACGCATATTAGGCCATCTATCTGGGCGCCAGGTTCCATCGGCGCAATGCAAAAGCCGACGTTAAATGTCGGACTCGGTTAAATGCACTATGGAGGCAGCGTGAAGGCATTGCAAGGCGTGGAAGGGCGCGTGGAGTGGGCGGAGCAACCCACCCCGGCCTGTGATGTAGGGCAGATTCGTATTCGCGTGGCAGCCGCCGGCCTGAACCGGGCCGACCTGTTGCAGTGCGCCGGTCTGTATCCGCCGCCGCCGGGGGCCAGCGATATATTGGGCCTGGAATGCGCCGGCGTGGTCAGTGAGGTCGGCGCTGGCAGTGACTGGAAGGTGGGCGATCGGGTTTGCGCGCTGCTGGCCGGCGGCGGCATGGCCGAGGAGGTGGTAATCGATGCACGGCACGCCTTGCCGGTGCCCGAAGGCGTCTCCCTGCATGAGGCGGCTGCCTTGCCGGAGGTGTATGCCACGGCCTGGCTCAACCTGTTCCAGTTGGCGGGCTTGAAACCCGGGGAAAAGGTCCTGTTGCATGCGGGGGCCAGTGGCGTGGGGTCGGCGGCGATCCAGTTGTGCAAGGCATTTGGCAGCCCGTGCTGGGTCAGCGTCGGCTCGGCCGAGCGGCTGGCCTATTGCGAAGCCCTGGGTGCCCAGGCGGGCGTGTTGCGTGGCGACGACAACCTGCAGGCCTTGCGCGATTTCGCCCCCTTCGATGTGATCCTCGATCCGGTTGGCGGCAACTACGCCGCGCTCAACCTGGAGTTGCTGGCGCTCGATGGTCGCTGGGTGAATATCGGTCTGATGGGCGGTCGCAAGGCCGAGCTGGATCTGGGCTTGCTGCTGGGTAAGCGCATTCAATTGATCGGTTCGACCCTGCGCAGCCGCGATGATCAGTTCAAGGCCGATCTGCTGCGCGATCTGCAGCAGCAGGTGTGGCCGCTGTTTGCCGAAGGCCGGCTGAAGCCGCAACTGGCGCGCAGTTTCCCGATCGGGGACGCGCAAACGGCCTTTGCCGAACTGGCGAGCAACCGGGTTAACGGCAAACTGGTGTTGGTGATAGACCCGACCCTGACCTGAAGGCGGGTTTCGATTGGCTTAATCAATCGAAACCATGGCGGCAATCAATAAGCTTTCTGCGCTGAAGTGGCTAAGATGCGCCCTGTAGCTTCTTCAACCCTCACAAGGAATTAGAGATGTCCCTCATCAACACCCAGGTTCAACCCTTCAAGGCCAACGCTTTCCACAACGGCAAGTTCATCGAAGTCACCGAGCAGTCCCTCAAGGGCCAGTGGTCGGTTCTGATCTTCATGCCGGCAGCCTTCACCTTCAACTGCCCGACCGAGATCGAAGACGCTGCCAACAACTACGCCGCGTTCCGTGATGCCGGTACCGAGGTGTACATCGTCACCACCGACACCCACTTCTCGCACAAGGTCTGGCACGAGACTTCCCCGGCTGTGGGCAAGGCCCCGTTCCCGCTGATCGGCGACCCGACCCACGCGCTGACCCGCGCTTTCGGCGTGCACATCGAAGAAGAAGGCCTGGCCCTTCGCGGCACCTTCCTGATCAACCCGGAAGGCGTGATCAAGACCGTGGAAATCCACTCCAACGAAATCGCCCGCGACGTCTCCGAAACCCTGCGCAAGCTGCAAGCCGCCCAGTACACCGCCAGCCACCCGGGCGAAGTCTGCCCGGCCAAGTGGAAGGAAGGCGAGAAGACTCTGGCTCCCTCCCTGGATCTGGTTGGCAAGATCTAATAGTGCCGATCCGTAGGGTGGATGACGCTGTGTTCATCCACCACTGCTGATTGTCAATGGTGGATGGGTGAAGCGTCATCCACCCTACGCCAGCCTTTAAGAGCCTTACCCGATTCTTAACGGTCCCCGATGCCCGGGCGTGATCCGTCCGGGCATTTTATTGCCCCGAATTTTTGTCATTGAGGACTTCCCGTCATGTTGGACGCCAATCTGAAAGCCCAGTTGAAGACCTACCTCGAGAAGGTCACCCAGCCGTTCGAGATCGTCGCGTCCCTCGATGACAACGACAAATCCCGTGAACTGCTCGGCCTGCTGCAAGACATTGTCGGCCTGACCGACAAGATCACCCTCAAGACCGATGGCAGCGACAGTCGCACGCCGTCGTTCTCGCTCAATCGCCCCGCGGCGGATATCAGCCTGCGTTTTGCCGGTATTCCCATGGGCCACGAATTCACCTCGCTGGTGCTGGCGTTGCTGCAGGTCGGTGGTCATCCCTCGAAGACCGCCGCGGACGTGATCGAACAGATCAAGGGCATCGAGGGCGAATTCAATTTCGAAACCTACTATTCGCTGTCCTGCCAGAACTGCCCGGACGTGGTCCAGGCGCTGAACCTGATGGCGGTGCTCAACCCCAATATCCGCCACGTCGCCATCGACGGCGCGCTGTTCCAGGCGGAGGTCGAAGCGCGGCAGATCATGTCGGTACCGAGCCTCTATCTGAACGGCGAGCTGTTTGGCCAGGGTCGCATGGGTGTGGAAGAAATCATCGCCAAGATCGACACCAACGCCGGTGCCCGCGATGCCGACAAGCTCAACGCCAGGGCGGCCTTCGACGTGCTGGTGGTCGGCGGTGGCCCGGCTGGCGCCGCCGCGGCTATCTATGCCGCGCGCAAAGGCATCCGTACCGGGGTGGCGGCCGAGCGTTTCGGCGGCCAGGTGCTCGATACCATGGCCATCGAGAACTTCATCTCGGTGCAGGAAACCGAAGGGCCGAAGCTGGCCCGCGCCCTGGAAGAACACGTCAAGCAGTACGACGTGGACATCATGAACCTGCAGCGTGCCAGCGCCATCATTCCGGCCAGGCAGGCGGGTGGCCTGCATGAGGTGAGGTTCGACAGCGGCGCGTCGCTGCAGGCCAAGACCCTGATTCTCGCCACTGGCGCACGCTGGCGGGAGATGAACGTACCCGGCGAGCAGGCCTACCGCGGCAAGGGCGTGGCCTACTGCCCGCATTGCGATGGTCCGTTGTTCAAGGGCAAGCGGGTGGCGGTGATCGGTGGCGGCAACTCCGGCGTGGAAGCGGCCATCGACCTGGCCGGCATCGTCGCCCATGTCACCCTGATCGAGTTCGACAGTCAGTTGCGCGCCGATGCGGTGCTGCAGAAGAAACTGGCCAGCCTGGCCAACGTGACCATCATCAAGAGCGCGCTGACTATCGAAGTGCTGGGCGATGGGCAGAAGGTCAAGGCGCTGGTCTACAAGGATCGCAATACTGACGAGCTGCACAGCGTCGAACTGGAAGGCATCTTCGTGCAGATCGGTCTGTTGCCCAATAGCGACTGGCTCAAAGGCGTGATCGAATTGTCACCGCGCGGCGAGATCATCGTCGATGCCAGGGGCGGCACCAATGTGCCCGGTATCTTCGCCGCCGGCGATGTGACCACCGTGCCGTACAAGCAGATCGTCATCGCCGTGGGCGAGGGCGCCAAGGCTTCGCTGAGCGCCTTCGATCATCTGATCCGCAGCAACTGATGCGCTAGGCGCTCTGCGCTAAAAATCAGCGGACAACCTTGATCGGTTGTCCGCTTTTTGTGCCCGAGGCTTTATCCGGCAGAGACTGAATGGCTGGGCGCATCGTTTCGGCATATTAAATTATCATCGACATACAATTTATATATTATGAGCGCAATGTAAATGGGTGCACCCTAGCTGCACGCCCACCCTAGCCGCACTCCAGGAGACAGCTCATGAACACGCAAAACGACAAAGGCATTGCCCTGATCACCGGCGCTTCCTCAGGCATTGGTGCCACCTACGCCGAGCGCCTGGCGCGTCGCGGTTATGGCCTGTTGCTGGTGGCCCGGGATTTGTCGCGTCTGCAGGCCTTGGCCAAGCGCCTGAGCGAGGAGTACGGCGTGCAGGTCGAGGCCATGCAGGCCGACCTGACCGACAAGGCCGACCTGCTGGCCGTCGAACGGCGTTTGCGCAGCGATAGCGCCATTAGCTTGCTGGTCAACAACGCCGGCATGGCCATGAATGGCACCCTCGCCGAAGCCGATCTGGACACTGTCGAGCGCTTGATCCTGCTCAACATCGTCTCGCTGACCCGCCTGTCCGCCGCCGCTTCCGCCAACTTCGGCGCGGCAGGGCGGGGCGCGATCATCAATATCGCCTCGGTAGTCGCCCTGGCGCCGGAAATGTTCAACGCCGTCTACAGCGCCAGCAAGGCCTATGTACTGAGCCTGAGTCAGACCCTGCAGGGGGAAGTCGGCACGCTCGGCGTGCAAGTGCAAGCGGTGTTGCCGGGCATCACCCGTACCGAGATCTGGGAGCGCAGTGGCATGGACGAATCGGCATTGCCACCGAGCATGACCATGGAGGTCGGCGAGATGGTCGATGCCGCCTTGGCCGGTTTCGATCAGGGCGAACGGGTGACTATCCCTTCATTGCCGGATGTCGCCGACTGGGCCGAGCTGGTCGCCGCCCGCGCCAAGCTGGGGCCAAACCTGTCGCATAGCCGTGCGGCTGTTCGTTATAAGTAGGTGGATGGGAATAAGGCCCTGGCGCAGGTGCTCAGGGCCTTTTTATCGGCGCAATGCCAGGTGTTGAGTGTGGCGTTGGCCTGTTCGATCAGCAGTTCGCGGGCACCGTGCAGCAGCCGGTCGGACAGCTCGGGGTCGCCGACGCTGCGCGACAATAGCAAGCGGCGCCCATTCCAGCGGGATGAAATCGAGCAGATGGCCAAAGGGTGGCGAGGGCAGCTCGCCGCTGCCGATGCGGTCAAAGAATTCCTCTGGCTGCAGTTCACTGACCTGGGCCAGGCGTTGAGCTTTTCTTCGCGTGATGGGGTGGTCATGGGATGAGGCTCCTTGGTCTGCGATGAGTGGCAGGGATCGGTCAATTTAAATTATGGACATAATTTAATGATTTATATTATGGTCGAAATATTAAAGGTTGGCGACTGCCGCTGACCGCAGAACAGAGGACGCGCGCCATGCATCGTTACCCATCACCGTCCCGCAGCTTGCTGCTGATCCTGGTGGCCCTGACCGCGTTGGGGGAAATCTCCACCCAGTTGATCATCCCCAGCCTGGGCGCCATCGAGCTGATCATGTCGGCTCGCCCAGGCAGCAGCCTGCTGGCGCTGTCGGCCTTTGTCGCCGCCTTCGGCCTTGGCCAGCTGTGGCTGGGGCCGCTGTCGGACCGGATTGGCCGGCGTCCGGTATTGCTCGCCGGGTTGGCGCTTTATCTGCTGGCCACGCTGTGGATGCTCGCGGCCAGCAGCATGGGTGAATTTATCGCCGCCCGCGTGCTGCAGGGCCTGGGCGCTTGCGCCGCCCTGGTGTTGGCGCGTGCCATCGTCAGGGACGTGTGGCAGGTGCAAGCCGGTCCGGCGCTGGCCTTGACGGTCATCGGCATGCTCTGCGCCATCGCCCTGGCGCCGATGATTGGCGGGCTGTTGACCCTGTATGGCGGCTGGCGCGCGCCGATCCTGCTGGCCTTGTCGATCGGCCTTGGCGCGGTGCTGGCGGTACTGAGCCTGTACCGCGAAAGCAACCCGTATCTCGATCCGCAGGCCGGGCAGTGGCGCGGGCTGGCCGGCAACTATGCCGACCTGCTGCGCGCCGCCTCATTCCGTGCCCTGGCCCTGACGCTGGCCTGCACCTACGGGGCGATGTTCGCGGTGATTGCCGGTTCTTCGGCGGTATATATCGGCCTGCTCGGACTGAGTCCGGCACAGTACGGCATCACCTTTGGCGCGATTGTCTCGGCGCTGATTGCCGGCGCGTTGTTCACCCAGCGCAGGATCATGCAATTGGGCCCCGAGAAGATCGTCGCCATCGGTGTGGCCTTGGTTGCGGCGGGTGCTGTCGCCACCCTGCTGGTCTACCTGCTGTTCGGTTTGTCGCTGCTGGGGCTGTCCGTCCCCCAGGTGCTGGTGACCCTGGGCGGCGGCATGTTGCTGCCGGCTGCGGTGGCTGGCGCGGTGATTCCTAATGCGCATCGTGCCGGCCTGGCGGCGGGCTTTATGGGCTTTGCGCAGATGGCGGGAGCCACTTGCAGTGGTGTGCTGCTGAGCCTGCTGGCGGATGGCACGGCTTGGCCTATGGTTGGCTTGAACGCTTTATTCGCCGTAGCGGCGTTTAGCGCCTTTCATCTGCTGCGCCCACGGCCGGCAGTGGGTGCGGCGCTGGCTCGGTAACCCCGCGCAACCCATTTGCGCAGCCAAAGGAGCGACTGCATGAGCAGCTATGACGTGCTGATAATCGGCGGCGGACCGGGCGGCTACAACGCCGCCATCCGCGCCGGGCAACTGGGTCTCAAGGTGGCCTGCATCGAGGGCCGCGAGACCCTCGGCGGCACCTGCCTGAATGTCGGGTGTATGCCGTCCAAGGCGTTGCTGCATGCCTCGGAGCTATACGAGGCGGCGCTGGGTGGCGAGTTTGCCAGCCTCGGCATCGAGGTCGAGCCGCGTCTCGACCTGGCGCAGATGATGAAGCAGAAAGACGCCAGCGTGACGGCTCTGACCAAAGGCATCGAATTCCTCTTTCGCAAGAACAAGGTCGAATGGATCAAGGGCTGGGGGCGCTTGAACGGCCCGGGCAGGGTCACGGTGAGCCTGGCCGATGGCAGCCAGCGTGAATTGCAGGCCAAGGACATCGTCATCGCCAGCGGCTCGGAGCCGACGCCGCTGCCCGGGGTGACCATCGACCACCAGCGCATCCTCGATTCCACCGGCGCGCTGGCGCTGCCGGAGGTGCCCCGGCACCTGGTGGTGATCGGTGCCGGGGTGATCGGCCTGGAACTGGGCTCGGTGTGGCGGCGTCTGGGCAGCCAGGTCACGGTGGTGGAATACCTCGACCGCATCTGCCCGGGCCTGGATGACGAAACCGCCAAGACCTTGCAACGCACCCTGAGCAAGCAGGGCATGGCCTTCAAGCTCGGCAGCAAGGTCACGGCCGCTGCGTCCAGCGCCACGGGCGTCGAACTCGGCCTGGAACCTGCGGCTGGCGGGGCGGCCGAGCAGTTGCAGGCCGACTATGTGCTGGTCGCCATCGGCCGCCGCCCCTATACCGCAGGCCTGGGCCTGGAAACCGTTGGCCTGACTACCGACAAGCGCGGCATGCTGGAAAACCAGCAGCATCGTAGCGGCGTGCCGGGCATCTGGATTATCGGTGACGTGACTTCCGGGCCGATGCTGGCGCACAAGGCCGAGGACGAGGCCATCGTCTGCATCGAACGCATTGCCGGGCATGCCGCCGAAGTCAATTACGGCGCAATTCCCAGCGTGATCTACACCAAGCCGGAAGTCGCCACGGTGGGCCAGACCGAGGAGCAGCTGAAAGCTGCAGGGCGCGCCTACAAGGTCGGCAAGTTTCCCTTCAGTGCCAACAGCCGGGCGAAGATCAATCACGAGGCCGAAGGCTTCGTCAAAGTGCTGGCCGACGAGCGCAGCGACCAGATCCTCGGCGTGCATATCATCGGTCCCAGCGCTGGCGAGCTGATCGGCGAGTACTGCGTGGCCCTGGAGTTCAGCGCCTCGGCCGAAGACATCGCGCTGATCTGTCACCCGCACCCGACCCGTTCCGAGGCCTTGCGCCAGGCGGCGATGAATGTGCATGGCCGGGCGATGCAGGCGTGAGGCCCTGGTGGCCAAGGCTTCGCTCAGCGCCTTCGATCAGCTGATCGGTTCGGTCTGCGGCGGCTGATTGGGCGCCTGCCCAGGTCTGGCAATGGCCAAGGCTATGTCGGTGATGTCGTGCCCTGGATCGGAGCTGTCTCGGGTTGGTGCGCTGCAAGCCCTTGCAGATGGTCCACCACATCCGGTGCGCCGGCCAGGCGCAGGCCTTCACCCAGGGCGCTGGCCGCAGCGGAGTGCTTGGGCAGCAGGAGGAATTCCGGCGCACCCGGGTTGCGCAGCAGTGACAGGCGGGCATAAGGCAGGCCGGTATCCAGCAGCAGGCTCATGAACGCCGGGTCGCTCCAGGCGGCGCCGGGCATGGCCAGGACGTGATAGCGCTGTTGCAGTTCGCTCAGGCCGCTACTGCTCAAGCGATAGCGGGACAGTTCGGCGGGTAGGACGATTTCCAGTTGGCGGCGGCGTGCATAGGCGACGGCGCAGGCCAGGGCTTCGCTGTGCTGCTCGCCGCCCCAGAATATCCGCTCGCCGTGCCAGCTGGCCTGGCGCAGGCTGATGCGTTCGCCGGCAAGGAAGCGCGGCAAGGCCTGGCTGATGGCTCTGACGAAGTCTTTGTAGCTGATGATGCGCACCTGGCGGCAGGCTTGGCTGGCGGCGTAATCCTCGAAGCAGGTGAAGTGGGTCTGCTCGGGGTCGCAGTTGCTCAGGCCGTCGATCAGGCGCAGGTCGAACGACTCCAGCTGCTGCTGTTGCACCTCGACGATTTTGATCAGCACGGCATGGGCCTGGGCTTTGTCTTCCTGCACCGGGCCGGACAGGGCGCCGCGCGGCAGTTCGACCAGGCGTTGCAGTGGCGGGCCTTCGAGCCAGCAGATGCTGTCGCGGGTTGCGGGCATGGCGTTGAAGGGCAGGTGCAGGCGGCTGGCACGTTCGAGTATCAAGCGCGGCGCACGACTGCTCAAACCCAGGCGCTGGATCAGGGCGGCAAGGCGTGAGCTGAAGGAGGAGGGTTGATCGAACAGGCTCATGACCGGGTGCGAACTCCAAGGACACCGGCGCAAGTGTGGCAGAGCCACAAGGCGGTTGCACAGGCTTTGCTGGTCAAAATGGCGGGTTCCGCGCGGAGCCTGGTGGTTGCTTGTGGCAAGATTAGCGCATTCATTATGCCAAGGTGTCTGCATGGCCAGTCTGCTGCTGGATCTCGCGTTATCGGCCGAGCGCATGCGTGCGGTCTATCAGGGACGGGCCAACCGCATCCTGGTGCAGAGTCGTGATGGTCGGCGGGTCAGTGTGCCGGCCCATCATTTCCGGCCGTTCTTGACTCACGAAGGCGTCTACGGTTGCTTCGAACTGGAGTTTAACCCGGCTGGCCAGTTACTCAGCCTGCGCCGCCTGGGCTGATGCCGCTCGCCGCTGCTGCTGACGTTGCGGCCAGCACGGGCGCTGGCTCGACCTTTGCTCGCTAGCTGTTCCCCCGGCCTGTATAATCGCCGCCTTTCCGCCTTCGCCATTATCGAGCTAAGCCTGCCCATGTATACCCTGGCCCGCCAGCTACTGTTCAAACTCTCCCCGGAAACCTCCCATGAGCTGACCATCGATCTGCTCGGTGCTGGCGGACGTTTGGGGCTCAATGGTCTGCTGTGCAAGGCGCCGGCGAGTTTGCCGGTCAAGGTGATGGGGTTGGAATTTGCCAATCCGGTCGGCTTGGCGGCCGGCCTGGACAAGAATGGCGATGCCATCGACGGCTTCGCCCAGCTGGGTTTCGGCTTCGTCGAGATTGGCACCGTGACACCGCGTCCGCAGCCGGGCAATCCCAAGCCGCGGCTGTTCCGCTTGCCGGAGGCCGAGGCCATCATCAATCGCATGGGCTTCAACAACCTCGGTGTCGACCATCTGCTGGGCAGGGTGCAGGCGGCCAAGTACAAAGGCGTGCTCGGCATCAATATCGGCAAGAACTTCGATACCCCGGTCGAGCGCGCGGTAGACGATTACCTGCTGTGCCTGGACAAGGTCTATGCCCACGCCAGTTATGTGACGGTCAACGTCAGCTCACCGAATACCCCGGGCCTGCGCAGCCTGCAGTTCGGCGACTCGCTCAAGCAGCTGCTCGAGGCCTTGCGCCTGCGTCAGGAAGACCTGACCCGGGAGCATGGCAAGCGCGTGCCGCTGGCCATCAAGATTGCCCCGGACATGAGCGACGAAGAAACCGTCGAGGTGGCCAGGGCGCTGGTCGAGGCCGGTATGGATGCGGTGATTGCCACCAATACCACCCTCAGCCGGGAAGGCGTCCAGGGCCTGGAGTTCGGCGATGAGGCCGGCGGTCTGTCCGGCGCGCCGGTGCGCGACAAGAGCACCCATATCGTCAAGGTTCTGGCGGCGGAGTTGGCAGGGCGTTTGCCGATCATTGCGGTGGGCGGCATCACCGAAGGCAAGCACGCCGGCGAGAAAATCGCCGCCGGGGCAAGCCTGGTGCAAATTTATTCCGGGTTCATTTACAAGGGCCCGGCGTTGATCCGCGAAGCGGTGGATGCGATTGCCGGATTGCCGCGCAAGGGCTGAACGACGCTGGCTTTTGTGGGGAATGACGTATTACAGGCAATAAAAAAGGGCTCCCTGAAGGAGCCCCTGGGCTCTCGCCCGCCGCCCGGATGGGGCGTGCTTGATGAAGTCGGTAGATTCCTTGAGTCAGTTAGCCGACTGCGTTGAGTTCGTTGAGTCGATGGATACCGGCGGTGCCGGTCAGTCCGTCCCAGTTGTCACCGCGACCTTCGCGCCAGCCGTTTAACCAGGCTTGACGAACGGACGGAAGAGTAAAAGGACACATTTCGCGGGATTTGCCATGGATGCCGTACTGGTAGCCGCGCAAAAAAGCTCTTTCTAATGGATCACGCTTAAGTCTTCTCATAGGGTATTGCCCTCAATGTTGACTGTTATGTCCCTTAGACCTCGGCGACCTCGTCGCGAGGTCAGGCAGAAAGATCTGCCAGAGGAGAAAGCCGCTGCCGGCGTGGCGGTTCTACCTCGTGCCCTCGTCGTTGCAACGAAGGCCTGGGTAGATTTCTATCGAATGCTTGGGTGCCTGGGAATGATCGTTTTGTCATAAGGAAGTAACACTTTTGCCGCTCAGGCCATAAGGCGACACGCAAGAGGTTCTGTTTCCTGGGACTATTACCCATGGCGCGGGCGTTTGCAGCGTGCGTACTGGTGTTTCGCCACTGCGAATTAATCGCGGTTGCATGCTCTGTTTATTCCGATGAAGGGTCGCCTTGCGACGTTTTGTCACTTATTTTGGCCGTGTTGACTCGTTCACCTGCCGTTTACTGCCTTAGGCACTGGATATCCCCATGTCGGATCGTTACGAACTCTTTCTCACTTGCCCCAAGGGCCTGGAAGGCTTGCTGCTTGAAGAAGCCGGCAACCTGGGGCTCGAGGAGGCGCGCGAGCATACGTCCGCCATTCGGGGCGTTGCCGAGATGGAGACGGCTTATCGCCTGTGCCTGTGGTCGCGCCTGGCCAACCGGGTATTGCTGGTGCTCAAGCGCTTTCCGATCCAGGACGCCGAAAGCCTCTACGAAGGCGTGCTGGAGGTCGACTGGTTCGAGCACCTGGAACCCAACGGCAGCCTGGCCGTGGAGTTCAGCGGCAATGGTTCGGGGATCGACAACACCCACTTCGGGGCGTTGAAGGTCAAGGACGCCATCGTCGACAAACTGCGGCAGAAGGACGGCACGCGGCCGTCGATCGACAAGCTCAACCCGGACATGCGCGTGCATCTGCGCCTGGATCGCGGCGAGGCGATTCTTTCCCTTGACCTGTCCGGGCACAGCCTGCACCAGCGCGGCTACCGCCTGCAGCAGGGCGCCGCGCCGCTCAAGGAAAACCTCGCCGCCGCCGTGCTGCTGCGTGCCGGCTGGCCGCGTATCGCCGCCGAGGGCGGCGCCCTGGCCGACCCCATGTGCGGGGTCGGCACCTTCCTGGTGGAAGCGGCCATGATCGCTGCCGACATCGCGCCGAACCTCAACCGCGAGCAGTGGGGCTTCAGCCATTGGCTGGGGCATGTCCCGGCCTTGTGGAAGAAGCTGCACGCCGAAGCCGAGCAGCGCGCGAGCGAAGGGCTGGCTAAGCCGCCGTTGTGGATTCGCGGTTACGAGGCCGATCCGCGTCTGATCCAGCCGGCACGCAACAATATCGAGCGGGCCGGGCTGAGCCACTGGATCAAGGTCTATCAGGGCGAGTTGGCGACCTTCGAGCCGCGCCCGGACCAGAACCAGAAAGGCCTGGTGATCTGCAATCCCCCCTATGGCGAGCGCCTGGGTGATGAGGCCAGCCTGCTGTATCTCTACCAGAACCTCGGCGAACGCCTGCGCCAGGCCTGCATGGGCTGGGAGGCGGCGGTGTTCACCGGCGCGCCGGATCTGGGCAAGCGCATGGGCATCCGCAGCCACAAGCAGTACGCGTTCTGGAATGGCGCGCTGCCGTGCAAGTTGCTGCTGATCAAGGTGCAGCCGGAGCAGTTCGTCACCGGCGAGCGGCGTACCCCGGAGCAGCGTGAACGCGAGCGCGAGCAGGCAGAAGCCGACAAGGCACCGCTGGAGCCGCTAGAGCGCCAGTACAACAAGAACGGCAACCCGCTTAAACCGGCGCCGGCTCCTGTCGTCGAGCAGGCCCGCTTGAGCGAAGGCGGGCAGATGTTCGCCAATCGTCTGCAAAAGAACCTGAAACAGCTGGGTAAATGGGCGCGCAAGGAAGGCATCGACTGCTACCGGCTGTACGACGCCGACATGCCCGAATATGCCCTGGCCATCGACCTCTATCACGACTGGGTGCACGTACAGGAATACGCCGCGCCGAAATCCATCGACCCGGAAAAGGCCCAGGCGCGGCTGTTCGATGCCCTGGCAGCGATTCCCCAGGCGTTGAACGTCGACAAGAACAAGGTGATCATCAAGCGCCGCGAGCGCCAGAGCGGCACCAAGCAGTACCAGCGGCAGAACAGCCAGGGCCAGTTCATGGAAGTCAACGAAGGCGGGGTGAAGCTGCTGGTCAACCTCACCGACTACCTCGACACCGGACTGTTCCTCGATCATCGGCCGTTGCGCCTGCGCATCCAGCGTGAGGCCGCCGGCAAGCGCTTCCTCAACCTGTATTGCTACACCGCCACGGCGAGCGTGCATGCAGCCAAGGGCGGCGCGCGCAGCACCACCAGCGTCGATTTGTCGAAGACCTACCTGGACTGGGCACGGCGCAACCTGTCGCTCAATGGCTTCTCGGACAAGAACAAGCTGGAGCAGGCCGATGTGATGAGTTGGCTGGAGGAGGATCGCGGCGAATACGATCTGATCTTCATCGACCCGCCGACCTTCTCCAACTCCAAGCGCATGGAGGGCGTGTTCGACATCCAGCGCGACCACGTGCAGTTGCTCGACCTGGCCATGGCGCGCCTGGCGCCGGGTGGGGTGTTGTATTTCTCCAATAACTTCCGCAAGTTCCAGCTCGATGAGGGGCTGGCGGCACGTTATGGGGTGGAGGAAATCAGCGCCGCGACCCTGGATCCGGACTTTGCCCGCAACCCGAAGATCCACCGTGCCTGGCGTTTGACCACGCAAGGCTGAGAACTGGTGAAAAACTGTCGCCTACTGCAGGCGTCTTGACGTGACGCAGTAGGCGCCGGCCCATTACCTTGGGCAGTCCGCGATCCGCAGCAGGCAGTGTTCCAAGGTTATTAGTTCGGCACAGAAGCTGGCGGCTTGTCGCTATGCTCCGAAGCCGCCCTACCTCCGCACGGACTGCCCTGCATTCCAAAGCAGAAGCGCATCAGCCCTTGAGCTATGGTGCCTGAACAGGCTAATACGCCTGTCACTCGCTGAGCGCTTGCAGCCATTCCTTGGGCACATCGCGTTTCAGTGCCAGCTGGCATTGCTGGCTTTCCGGATCGAAGACGATGACCGCTTCGCCTTTGTCGAGGGCGCGGCGCACACGTTGCACGCGGGTTTGCAGCGGGGTTTCGTCGCCGTTGTCGGTGCCCTCGCGGGTGACGAAGTCCTCGATCAGGCGGGTGAGGGTGTCGGCTTCGAGCAGGGACGCGGGGATCAGCACGGTTTGTTTCTCCAGAACGCAGCGGCGATGCTAACGCGCCCTGGGCGTGCTGGCCATGCCTGCATCTCACCGTCAGTCGCACGCCCCTGGCCCGGGTGGCTGCTCAGGTTGCGATTAACCCGTAGGGAGATCCGGGCGGCGCTCCGCTCGGCGCGCAGCGACAGCCCGCCAGATCGCGGCGCCTATGTGTCTTGCAGGGTCTGCTCGAGCAGATAGCGCTCCAGGGTGGCATAGAGCTGGGCGCTGTCCAGTGGCTTGCCGAGAAAGTCGTCCATGCCGACATCCATGCCATGCTGGCGGTGTTCGTCGAGGGTGTGCGCGGTCAGGGCGACGATGGGTACCGCCGCGAGGTTTTGTTGGCGCTCCATCTGGCGAATTTTTGCGGTCGCTTCGAAACCATCCATGACCGGCATCTCACAGTCCATCAGGATCAGCTGTATCGCTGCCGGGTCGCGTTGATATTCGTTGAGTGCGGCCAGTCCATTGGTGACCAGGCGCACGCTATAGCCGCGTTTCTTCAGGAAGCCTTGCACCACCAGCTGGTTAACCGGGTTGTCTTCGGCGACCAGGATGCACGGGGCTGCCTCCTGCTCGGGGCGCGCTGCACGTGGCAGCTTGTGCACTTCGGTGCGCTGTTCTGCATAGAGTTCGACCAGCGTGGCACGCAGGGCGCTGACCGTTAGCGGTTGCGCCAGGCTGAGCAGGCGCAGGCTGGTGCTGGATGGCAGTTGCTGGCATTGCTGCGGTGGGCAGAGCAGCAATATGCGCTGGCCGGGTTGCAGGTACGGGTGCAGTGAATCCAGCCAGTGGCTGGCACTGCCGGGCCAGGGCGACATCAATACCAGCAGCGGCGCAACGGCGAAGTCTTCCAGGTAAGTGTGCAGTTTGTCCGGGTTCTGGCAGTGCTCGGTGCGCATGCCCCAGCGTCCGAGCAGGCGGCTGAGGGCATCCAGGCCGAGGCCGTCGAGCGAGCAGAGCAGGGCGCTGCGCCCCTTGAGCAGCAGGCCCAGGGCATCGGCTTCGTGTGCCTGGTCGTCGAGGGGGATGTCGAAGGCGAAACGCGTGCCCTGGCCCGGGGTGCTCTGTACTTCGATGCGTCCGTGCATCATTTCCACCAGTTCCTTGCTGATGGCCAGGCCCAGACCGCTGCCGCCATAGCGCCGGGTGGTGCTGGAGTCACCCTGGGAGAAGGACTCGAAGAGCCGCGCCTGATTCTGCTGGTTGATGCCGACGCCGCTGTCGCTGACCGAGAACACCAGGTGGGCCTGGCCGAGTGAGTCGCTACGGCGGCAGACATTCACCCCGACATGGCCTGCGTCGGTGAATTTCAGGGCATTGCTCAGCAGGTTCATCAACACCTGCTTGACCCGGGTCGGGTCGCCGCGCATGCGCCGCGGCACGTCCGCATCCAGGCTGATGTAGAGGCGCAGGTGCTTGTCCAGCGCTTGCCCGGTGAACAGGCTGAGGGTGTCGGAGGTCAGTTGTTCGAGGTCGAAATCGATATGTTCCAGGCTGAGCTTGCCGGATTCGATCCGCGCGTAGTCGAGGATGTCGTTGATCACCGCCATCAAGGAACTGCCGGAGCTGGAGATGGTATCGACATAGAAGCGTTGGCTGCGATCCAGCGCGGTTTCCCGCAGCAGTTGCAGCATACCCAGCACGCCGTTGAGCGGGGTGCGGATCTCGTGGCTCATCATGGCCAGGAAGCGGCTCTTGGCCTGGTTCTCGATCTCCGCCTGTTCGGCGGCGCGGCGCGAGCGGAAGCCTTCTTCCTTGAGGGTGTTGATGCGGTCGGCCAGGCCGATGGACAGGGTGATCAGCTCGATGGTCACGCCGACTTTGACCACCGCGGCGCCGTACAGGCCGAACAGCTCGACCCCCAGCGAACCCGAGGTGGCGATGATGAACGAGGCCAGCAAAATGCCCCAGGCGAGGATGTAGTAGGAGCCGTAGCGCAAGCCCCGGCGCCAGACATAGGCACCGCTGAGCAGCAGCACCAGGGAGACCGCCAGCACGGTCAGGCTGGCCAACATGTTCCAGGCCTGCAGGCCGATCAGCGGCAGCGACAGCAGGCAGCCGAACGTGGCCAGCATGAACAGGCGCAGGCCCAGGTCGAGGCGCGGAAAGTACTGCTGGGTATGCAGGAAGTGGCGGCTGAACTGGCTGGCGCTCAGGCAGTGGAGGAACATCAGGAGGTAGATGCCGATTGACTGCAGGTCGATGTAGTGCGGCAGCAATTTGAACAGCATGCCGTCGAAGCTGACGCTGAACAGACCGATATTCAGGCTGTAGACCAGGTACCAGAAATAGGCCGATTCGCGTAGCGAGATAAACAGGAACAGGTTGTAGCAGAACATCGCGAACAGCACGCCGTAGAAGGCGCCATCGAGGCCCATGAGGTTTTCCTGGGCGGCCGCGCTGGCGTTGTGGGTGCTGAAGACCAGCGGCACGAATACCGTGCTGCTGGTGTCCACGCGCACCAGCAGGCTGTTGTCGCCCGGGGGCAGGGTTAGTGGAAACCAGAAGTTGCGCACCTGCACCGGGCGCTGGGTGAATGCGTAGCGGTCGCCACCCTCCTGCATGAGCCAGTTACCGTCGCTGCCGCGCAGGTAGATCTGGATATGATCGAGCAGCGGGTAATTGACTTCCAGATAGCCGGCCAGATCCTGCGCCAGGCTGTTGCGCAGGCGCACCTTGAACCACCAGACCGAACGGTTCTTGCCCAGGTTGGCGTGGTCGCCCTGAACCGCTGCGAAGCGCTCGTCGCCCAGGCCACTGACCTGTTCGAGGGTCAGGCTGCCCTCCGGGTCCTGCAGATAACCCATGGCGGCGCCGAGGGACAGGCGCAGTTCCGGTTTATCCAGCTCCGCGGGTAACAACGCCCACGCCGGCCCGCAAAGCCAGAGCAACAGCAGCGTCAGGCACATCCGCGGCATCCGCGCCCCCCCATTATCGTTAGCGGGGGCGCGCAAACACGCCACGCCGTCATCCCATGCCCGCCACTTTGCCCGGATGTGGGTTGGCCTTCAAGCGTCCTTGTCGCGCTGGCCGAGCAGGCTGTCGACGGTCGGCACACGGGTTTCGCTTTCCATCTGCGCATCGTGTTCCAGTTGATGGCTGAAACGCTCCAGCGAACCCTTGGCCGGTTGCGCGTCGCTGGCGAACACCGGCGGGCTCAGCAGGTAGGCGCCGAGCAGACGGGTCAGGGCCGCCAGGCTGTCGATATGGGTGCGCTCGTAGCCGTGGGTGGCATCGCAGCCGAACGCCAGCAAGGCGGTGCGGATGTCATGGCCGGCGGTGACGGCCGACTGCGTGTCGCTGTGGTAGTAGCGAAACAGGTCACGGCGCACCGGGATCTCGTTCTCGCTGGCCAGGCGCAGCAGGTGCCGCGACAGGTGATAGTCGTAGGGGCCGCCGGAGTCCTGCATGGCCACGCTGACCGTGTGCTCGCTGGATTGCTGGCCGGGCGCGACCGGGGCGATGTCGATGCCGACGAACTCGCTGACATCCCAGGGCAGGACGGCGGCGGCGCCGGAGCCGACTTCCTCGGTGATGGTGAACAGCGGGTGGCAGTCGATCGGCGGTTCGATACCGCTGCCGACTATGGCCTTGAGCGCCGTGAGCAGGGCCGCGGCGCCGGCCTTGTCGTCGAGGTGGCGGGCACTGATGTGGCCGCTGTCGGTGAACTCGGGCAGCGGGTCGAAGGCCACGAAGTCGCCCACCGAGACGCCCAGCGACTCGCAGTCGGCGCGGGTGGCGCTGTAGGCGTCCAGGCGCAACTCGACGTGATCCCAGCTGATCGGCAGCTGATCGACCTCGGTATTGAAGGCGTGCCCGGAGGCCATCAGCGGCAGCACGCTGCCACGGATCACCCCGGTATCGGTGAACACGCTGACCCGGCTGCCTTCGGCGAAGCGGCTCGACCAGCAGCCCACCGGGGCCAGGGCCAGGCGGCCGCTGTCCTTCAGCTCGCGGACAATCGCGCCGATGGTGTCGAGGTGGGCCGACACCGCGCGATCCGGGCTGTAACGACGGCCCTTGAGGGTGCCGCGAATGGTGCCGCGGCGGGTCATCTCGAAGGGGATGCCGATCTCTTCCAGGCGCTCGGCGACGTAACGCACGATGGTGTCGGTAAAGCCGGTCGGGCTGGGAATGGCGAGCATCTCCAGTAGGACTTTCTGCAGGTAGTCGAGATCGGGTTCGGGTAGTGGCTGCATGGCAGTCTCCTGGTTGGGCCGCGTAGGAGCCAGCTTGCTGGCGATCGGGGGGAAGCTAAGATCGCCAGCAAGGACTAGGCGTTCCCCTGGCACCTACAGAGGGTGTATGGCGAGCAGCCGGCTGCTTTGCTCAGCCCACCTGGCTGAGCGGGAACAGCAGGTCGATGAAGCGCTCGGCGGTCGGTTGCGGTTGGTGGTTGGCCAGGCCGGCGCGTTCGTTGGCTTCGATGAACACGTGTTCCGGCTGGTCGGCCGCCGGCACCAGCAGGTCGAGGCCGACCACCGGGATGTCCAGGGCGCGGGCGGCCTTGACCGCTGCTTCGGCCAGGGCCGGGTGGAGGATTTCGGTGACGTCCTCGAGGCAACCGCCGGTGTGCAGGTTGGCGGTCTTGCGCACGGCCAGGTGCTGGCCCTGGGGCAGGATGCTGGCGTAGTCGACCCCGGCGGCATGCAGGGTGCGCAGGGTTTCCGCGTCCTTGGGGATGCGGCTCTCGCCGCCGGTGGCGGCCTGGCGGCGGCGGCTCTGGGCGTCGATCAGGTCGCCGATGCAGTGGCGGCCGTCGCCGATCACTTCGGCCGAGCGGCGGATGGCCGCGGCGACCACCTCGAAGCCGATCACCAGGATGCGCAGGTCATGGCCTTCATGAAAACTTTCCAGCAGCACGCGGCTGTCGAAGGCGCGGGCGCGTTCGATGGCGTCCTGCACCTCGGCCGGGCTGCGCAGGTCGACCGCCACGCCCTGGCCCTGTTCGCCGTCCACCGGCTTGACCACCAGGCTGCCATGCGCGGCGAGGAAGGCGGCGTTCTCTTCGGCGCTGCCGGCCAGGCGCTGGGCCGGCAGGCTGAGGCCGGCGCGGCTGAGGGCGCGGTGGGTCAGGCGCTTGTCCTGGCACAGGGTCATGCTCACCGCGCTGGTCAGGTCGGTCAGCGATTCACGGCAGCGAATGCGCCGGCCACCGTGGCTGAGGGTGAACAGCCCGGCTTCGGCGTCGTCCACCTGCACCTCGATGCCGCGGCGCAGGGCCTCGTCGACGATGATCCGCGCGTAGGGGTTGAGGTCCGCCGCGGGGCCGGGGCCGAGGAACAGCGGCTGGTTGATGCTGTTCTTGCGCTTGATGCTGAAGGTCTGCAGTTCGCGAAAGCCGAGCTTGGCGTAGAGGCCCTTGGCCTGGCGGTTGTCGTGCAGCACCGAGAGGTCGAGGTAGCTCAGGCCGCGGCTCATGAAGTGTTCGATCAGGTGGCGCACCAGCACTTCGCCGACCCCGGGACGGTTGCAGCGCGGGTCGACCGCCAGGCACCAGAGGCTGCTGCCGTGTTCCGGGTCCTGGTAGGCCTTGTGGTGGTTGAGGCCCATGACGCTGCCGATCACCGCGCCGCTGTCTTCGTCCTCGGCAAGCCAGTACACCGGCCCGCCCTGATGCCGCGGGGTGAGCTTGCCCGGTTCGATCGGCAGCATGCCGCGCATCTGGTAGAGGCAGTTGATCGCCTGCCAGTCCTCGGCATTCTGCGCGCGGCGGATGCGGTAGCCGCGAAAGCCGCTGTGCGCCGGGCGGTAGTCGCTGAACCACAGGCGCAGGGTGTCCGAGGGATCGAGGAATAATTGCTGTGGCGCCTGCGCCAGCACCTGCTGCGGGGCGGCGACGTACAGGGCGATATCGCGCTCGCCCGGTTGCTCGCTCAACAGGGCTTGCGCCAGCTCGGCGGCGTCGGGGTAGGTGTGGCCGATCAGCAGGCGTCCCCAGCCGCAGTGCAGGGCCAGGGGTTGGCAGGGTTCGGCCCCGTGATCCTCGGCGAAGCGCGCCTGCAGGCGCTCATAGGAGGGCGCCTGGCCGCGCAGAAGACGTTGGTTGAAGGCAGTAGCGCGCATTGGAGAAGTGTCCTTTGCTGTTGAGTCGCGCCCGGCTTGGTTGCGGGTCGCGAAGGGTGTCGTGACAGCCCCGGATTGCCTCCGGGCTACGGCGACGGTAGGCACTCCACAGGGGAGCGCTGTAGGGTGGATGTCGCTTTTTACATCCACCATGACGGCGGTGATGGTGGAAAACGCTTCGCGGTTTTCCACCCTACGTGCTACAGGCCTTGCTCGCTCAGCCACAGGTTGAGCGCCGCCAGCTGCCACAGCTTGGAGCCGCGCAGCGGGGTGAGCTGGCCGTGCGGGTCGGTCAGCAGGCGGTCGAGCATGGCCGGGTTGAACAGTCCGCGATCCTGGCTCGGGTCGACCAGCAGGTCGCGCACCCAGCCCAGCGTTGCGCCTTCCAGGTGCTTGAGGCCCGGCACCGGGAAGTAGCCTTTCTGGCGGTCGATTACCGCCGCCGGGATCACCTGGCGCGCCGCTTCCTTGAGCACGTGCTTGCCGCCGTTGGGCAGCTTGAAGCGTCCGGGGATGCGCGCGGACAGCTCGGCCAGGCGGTAATCGAGGAACGGCGTGCGCGCCTCCAGGCCCCAGGCCATGGTCATGTTGTCGACCCGCTTGACCGGGTCGTCGACCAGCATCACCGTGCTGTCCAGGCGCAGCGCCTTGTCCACCGCGGCGCTGGCGCCGGGCTGGGCGAAGTGCTGGCGGACGAAGTCGCCGGCCGCATCGTTGGTCAGCCACTCGGGCTGCACGCAGGCGGCGTACTCGTCGTGCTCGCGGTCGAAGAACGCCTGGCGGTAGGCCGCGAAGGCATCGTCGGCGCCATCCACCAGCGGGTACCAGTGGTAGCCGGCGAACAGCTCGTCGGCGCCCTGGCCGCTCTGCACCACCTTGCAGTGCTTGGCCACCTCGCGCGACAGCAGATAGAAGGCGATGCAGTCATGGCTGACCATCGGCTCGCTCATGGCGCGGAAGGCGGCCGGCAATTGTTCGAGAATCTCGTTCTCGCCGATGCGCAGCTGGTGGTGGCGGGTCGTGAAGCGCTCGGCGATCAGGTCGGAATACTGGAATTCGTCGCCACGCTCGCCGCCGGCATCCTCGAAACCGATGGAGAAGGTCGACAGATCTTCCACCCCGGCCTCGCGCAGCAGGCCGACCAGCAGGCTGGAATCGACGCCGCCGGAGAGCAGCACGCCGACTTCCACGGCCGCACGCTGGCGAATCGACACCGCCTCGCGCATGCCGTCGAGCACGCGCTCGCTCCAGTCTTCCAGGCTGAAGTCGACTTCATCGCGCCGCGGCCCGAACTGCAGGTTCCACCAGGTCTGCTGTTCGCAGTTGCCCTGGGCATCGATGCGCATCCAGCTGGCCGCGGGCAGTTTCTCCACGCCGGCGAGGATGGTGCGCGGCGCCGGGACCACGGCATGAAAATTCAGGTAATGGTTGAGGGCGATGGGGTCGAGGGTCTTGCCGATATCGCCGCCTTGCAGCAGCGCCGGCAGGCTGGAGGCGAAGCGCAGGCGCTGGCCGGTGCGCGACAGGTAGAGCGGTTTGACCCCCAGGCGATCCCGGGCGATGAACAGTTGCTGGCTGTCGCGCTCCCACACGGCGAAGGCGAACATGCCATTGAGCTTGGGCAGCAGATCCTTGCCCCAGGCGTGGTAGCCCTTGAGCAGCACCTCGCTGTCGCCACCCGAAAAGAAGCGATAGCCGAGGCCTTGCAGCTCGCTGCGCAGTTCCGGGTAGTTGTAGATGGCGCCGTTGAATACCATCGACAGGCCCAGATCGCTGTCGATCATCGGCTGGCCGGAGGCTTCGGCCAGGTCCATGATCTTCAGCCGGCGATGACCGAGGGCGATCGGGCCCTGGCTGTAAAAGCCGTGGGCATCGGGGCCGCGAGGGGCCAGGTGGTGGGTGATTCGCTCGACCGCGGCCAGATCGGCCGGTCGCTGATCAAAACGTAATTCTCCAGCTATTCCGCACATAATTCCTTACCGGTGTTGCCGTTGGGGAGTGGTTCGGAGTTGCCGAGCCTTTTACAGGTAAACAAATAAATGCTTTCATGTCAAAGCGATCATTCGAGTTAAAAGGCAGATATGGCGGATAAAATGGTTTCTACTGAAATAGATTTGTCATCTGTGATGGCGCTCGATCTGCCGATTTTCCAGTCGCTCAGGCGCCTGCAACAGGCCGGTGAGGTGCATGCCAAGCGCCTGGCCCGTTTCGGCGGGCTGACGCCCATGCAGTTGATGATCCTGCAGGTGCTGGCCGGCGAGGCACGACTGACCGCCAGCGACCTGAGCGGGCGGGTCAGTCTGACGGCGGCGACGCTGTCGGGCATGCTCGATCGTCTGGAGGAGCGCGGCCTGTTGCAGCGCCAGCGCGACGACCAGGATCGCCGTCGCCAGTGGTTGCTGCTCAGCGATGCCGGCCGCGAACTGGTGCAGCAGGCGCCGACCCTGCTGCCGCCGGAGTTTCGCCAGCGCTTCGCCGCGCTCAAGGATTGGGAGCGGCACAGCCTGACCGCCGCGCTGCTGCGCGCGGCGGAACTCTGCGGGGAGATGGAGTGAGACGGTGGGGAGCCAGGAGCGACAGCGCGGGGTCTCTACACCATTCAGGTGTACTTGGTGAAAATGGTGCGAACCCGGGCCAGGGTTTCACTGGGGTCGTGCTCGGGGTCGAGTACGGCTTCTTCCAGCAGGCAGGCGAGCATCTCCTGGTAGGCCTTGTCCAGCGCCTTGCGGGCGGCGGCGAATTGCTGGGCGATGGCCTCGCAGTCCTCGCTGCGGCGGATCATTGCCTGGATGCCGCGGATCTGCCCTTCGACCCGGGCCAGGCGTTTGAGCATCGCGTCTTGATGGGCGGCGCGGGTTTGTTCGCTCATGGTGTTGCCTCCGCCAGCGTGCGGCGCAGGGTGAAGGCGCCACGCAGTTCGCCCAGGCGAAAGCCGCTGGCCTGGTCCGCGGGGTAGCCTTGCTTGATCTGCGCCGCCACCTCGGGCTTGATCGCCTGGCCGTGACAAGCCAGGCACGGCTCGCCGGTGGCGATGGCTTGCATGTAACGGAACTCGCCGTCGACGACCGCCGACGCGCTCATCTGCGTCAGCGCTTCGCCGGCGCGTTGCCGCTGTAAGAAGTCTTCCAGTACCTGACGTTCCCAGGCATCCGGCTGATTGTCCGGGTTGCGCAGGCGCAGAGCGGTGCGCCCGACTTTCCAGGGGTGCTGGCTGTGCTCCACGGCGATAGTCGGCGCGAGCAGTTGGCAGGCTTGCACGGCCTGCACCGGGCCGCCCTCAGCGACTGCTTGTTTTACCGTCTGCATCAGCTGTTGCTGGAAGGGTGGGATGAGGCCGGCGGCTTCGCGTTCGAGGCTGGCCAGGTCGGCAGCAGGAGCGGCCCAGGCCAGCGTCGGCAGGGCGGCGAGTACGAGGATCAGGCGCATGCGGTGTCACTCCGTGTCTGTATACCCCGTAGGGTATGCGCGGGTCGTGAATCCAGGCAAGCGCCGCGTCCGGGGTTGCGACTATTGGCCGCGGATCAGCAGGCGCAGGGCGAAGCGGTTGGGGTGGCAGGCCTCGGCGACATCGCGGGGCACGGGCAGCGGTTCGGCATCGAGCCAGGCGGCAATCAGTTCGCCGGACAAGGGCGCGGTGATCAGCCCGCGCGAACCGTGGCCGCTGTTGATATACAGGCCGTCGAGCCAGGGGCAGGGGGTATCCGGCACCTGGCGGGCATCCTTGGCCAGCACCGCGTAGGCCGCGAGAAAGGCCGAGCGGTCAGCAAGGGGGCCGACGATGGGCAGGTAGTCCGGGCTGGTGCAGCGAAAGGCGGCGCGGCCCTCGAGCTGGGCCGGGTCGAGCTGGGCGCTGTGCAGGCGTTCGGCCAGGTCGCTCGAGATTTCTTCGAGCAGGCCAAGGTTGTCCGCATGATCGGCGCGGTTGAGTGTCAGGTCGTCGCTTTTGAAGTCGAAACTGGCGCCCAGGGTGTGTTCGCCGAGGCGCATCGGGGCGATATAACCCGAGGCGCAGACCACGCTGCGCAGTGCCGTGCTCTGCGCGGTGGCCGGTATTCGGCTGATCTGCCCGCGAATGCGTTTGAGCGGCAGCTCGGCGCTGTAGGGGAAGCGCTTGATCTCGGCGGCGCCGGCCAGCACCACCACGGCGGCACTGGCCAGGAGATCCGCGCCGTTCCAGGCCTGCCAGGTTTGGCCGTCGCGGCGCAACTGCAGCGCTTCCTGGTGCAGTTGCAGGCGAATGTTCGGCTGCTCGGCCAGCAAGCGGCACAGCGCCGGCGGGTGCACCCAGCCGGCCTGCGGGTAGAACAGCCCGCCGGCCGGCAGCTGGATGCCGGCCTGGGCTTCGGCGCTGACCTGGTCGAGGTTGACCAGCAGATCGCTGGGGAAGGCCGCCGCCAGTTGCGCCTGGCGCTGCGCTTCCTTGGCGTCGAGGGCCAGTTGCAGTACCCCGCAGTTGTCCCAGTCCCGGCCTTTTTGCAGGCGTTCGAGCAGGCGCCGGGTGTAACCGAAGCCGCTGACGATCAAGCGCGAGAGCGCCGTGCCGTGGGCCGACAGCTTGAGGTAGAGCACGCCTTGCGGGTTACCCGAGGCTTCCTCGGCGATAGCCGCGTGGCGTTCCAGCAGGGTCACCTGCCAGCCGCGTGCCGCCAGGCTGGCCGCAGTGGCGCAACCGGCCATTCCCGCGCCTATGACCAGGGCCCGACGTTCGCGCTGGCGCTGCGCCGGGCGGGCAAACCAGGGTTTGCCGGCACCCGCAGCGCTGCCGTCGAACTGGCCTTTGAGCACTTCCCACTTGTGGCCCAGGCCCGGCACCCGCTGCATCTTGAAGCCGGCGTCATTCAGGCGCCGACGCACGTAGCCGGTGCTGGTGAAGGTGCCGAGGCTGGTGCCGGGGGCGCTTAGCCGGGCCAGCTCGGCGAACAGGTCCGCGGTCCACATCTGCGGATTCTTCGCCGGGGCGAAACCGTCGAGGAACCAGGCGTCGATGTGCGCGTCGAGTTGCGCCAGCAGCTCCAGGGCATCGCCGATCAGCAGGGTCAGGATCACCCGTCCGCCGGCGAATATCAGGCGCTGAAAGCCCGGATGGAGGGCGACGTACTGGCCCAGCAGCTCGTGAGCGAAGGGCGCCAGCTCCGGCCACAAGGCCAGGGCGCGCTGCAGATCGGCGTAGCCGAGCGGGTATTTCTCGACACTGACGAAGTGCAGCCGCGCGCCGGCGGGCGCCTGCTGCTCGAACAGCTGCCAGGCGCAGAGAAAATTCAGCCCGGTGCCAAAACCGGTTTCGCCTATCGCCAGTTGTTCGCCGTCGCCCAGGGCACTGAAACGCGCCGGCAGGTCGTTATTGGCGAGAAACACATGGCGGGTTTCGGCCAGGCCGTTCTGGTTGGAGAAATAGACATCGCCGAAGAGCCGCGATAACGGCTGTCCCTCGGCATCCCAGTCGAGCTGCGCGGGTTGGCTGTCGGGTAGGTCGAGCGGGGAGTCGGGCATGGCAAGCGCACCAGATTGAGCAGGCGGGCATTATGTGGGAGGGGCTTCAACCGCGAAAGGGTTTGTGCCGGCTTGGTGTTATCGCGGCTAAAGCCCCTCCCACAGGGACTGTAGGGTGTTTGCGCCTAGCTGCTTGCCTCGGTCAGGGCAGAGAACTTCGGTTGTGTCGACTGATTGTGTCGGCGGGGCGGCCCCGGTGCGCTGCGAGTTGCTTTACTGCTCGATCGGTCGTGCAACAGCACATGGCTCACCCCGTCGCTCGCGCGATCCGCTAGGCTCTGCTGATCACATCAGGGAGCTGGTCATGTTCGAGTCCGCCGAGATTGGTCATTCCATCGACAAAGCCACGTTCGACGCCGCCGTACCGGCGTTGCGCGAGGCATTGCTGGAGGCGCAGTACGAATTGAGGCAGCAGGCGCGTTTTCCGGTGATCATCCTGCTCTGCGGGATCGAGGGGGCCGGCAAGGGCGAGACGGTCAAGCTGCTCAACGAGTGGATGGATCCGCGTCTGATCCAGGTCAGCACCTTCGATCAGCAAACCGACGAGGAGCTGGCCCGCCCGCCGGCCTGGCGCTATTGGCGGCAGCTGCCACCCAAGGGGCGCATGGGGGTTTTCTTTGGCAACTGGTACAGCCAGATGCTGCAGGGGCGGGTGCACGGGAATTTCAAGAATGCCGTGCTGGATCAGGCGATCGATGCGGCCCTGGCCCTGGAACGCATGCTCTGTGACGAGGGCGCGCTGATCTTCAAGTTCTGGTTTCACCTGTCCAAGAAGCAGATGAAGGCGCGCCTCAAGTCGCTGCAGGACGATCCCTTGCACAGTTGGCGTATCAGCCCGCTGGACTGGCAGCAGTCGCAGACCTACGACAAGTATGTGCGGGTCGGTGAGCGGGTGCTGCGCCGCGCCAGCCGCGACTATGCGCCCTGGTATGTGGTCGAGGGCGTGGACGAGTATTACCGCAGCCTGACGGTCGGGCGGATTCTCCTCGATGGCTTGCAAGCCGCACTCAAGGCCAACAGCCGGCTGCTGCCTCAGCCCCATGCGGCGCCATTGACCTCCAGCCTGGATGACCGTGGCTTGCTCGATAGCCTGGATATGCGCCAGGCGCTGGACAAGGCCGAGTACAACGAGCAACTGGTCGGGGAGCAGGCGCGGCTGTCGGGTTTGCTGCGCGACAAGCGCATGCGCAAACATGCCCTGGTGGCGGTGTTCGAGGGTAACGATGCGGCCGGCAAGGGCGGCGCGATTCGCCGGGTGACGGCGGCGCTCGATCCGCGCCTGTACCGCATCGTGCAGGTGGCGGCACCGACCGACGAGGAAAGCGCGCAGCCGTACCTGTGGCGTTTCTGGCGGCATATCCCGGCGCGCGGCCGGTTCACCATGTTCGATCGTTCCTGGTACGGCCGGGTGCTGGTGGAGCGGGTCGAGGGTTATTGCACGCCCGCCGATTGGCTGCGTGCCTATGGCGAGATCAACGACTTCGAGGAGCAACTGACCGACGCCGGCGTGGTGCTGGTCAAATTCTGGCTGGCGATCGACCAGGAAACCCAGTTGCAGCGCTTCAAGGAGCGTGAGCAAACCCCCTTCAAGCGATTCAAGATCACCGAGGACGACTGGCGCAATCGCGACAAGTGGCCGCTGTACCGCGATGCCGTGGGCGATATGGTCGACCGTACCAGTACCGAGATCGCGCCCTGGACCCTGGTCGAGGCCAATGACAAGCGCTTCGCCCGGGTCAAGGTGCTGCGCACCATCAACGAGGCGCTGGAGGCGGCGTTCGCCAAGGATTGAAAGTGTGCTCTAGCCCGGCCTTGCAGCGAACCCCAGGATCTGGCGGAAGATGGTTGCGCATATGGCTGGTGAATGATCGTCGCGGGCTGAGATTGTTCAGCCTTATTCTCATGGCATATCCAACGTCAACAACAATTGAGGTGCGTCATGCGTGAAGTGGTGATTGTCGATAGCGTGCGGACTGGCCTGGCCAAATCCTTCCGTGGCAAGTTCAACCAGACCCGTCCGGACGATATGGCGGCTCATTGCGTGAATGCGCTGCTGGCGCGCAGCGGCCTGGATCCGGCGCTGGTCGAGGATTGCATCGTCGGTGCCGGCTCCAACGAGGGCGCCCAGGGCATGAACATCGGCCGCAATGTGGCGGTACTCTCCGGCCTGGGCACCCAGGTCGCCGGCATGACCCTCAACCGCTTCTGTTCTTCGGGTCTGCAGGCCATCGCCATCGCCGCCAACCAGATCGCCTCGGGTTGCAGCGAGATCATCGTCGCCGGCGGCGTCGAGTCGATCACCATGACCCTGAAGAGCATGAACACCGACAATCTGTTCAACCCCATCCTGCAGAAGGATGTGCCGGGGATCTATTACCCCATGGGGCAGACTGCCGAGATCGTCGCACGGCGCTACAACGTCAGCCGCGAAGCCCAGGACGCCTATGCCCTGCAGAGCCAGCAGCGCACCGCGCGGGCCCAGGCCGAAGGCCTGTTCGACGACGAAATCGTGCCGATGAGCGTCAAGTACCTGGTCGAGGACAAGGCCACTGGCGAGAAGAAGATCGTCGAGGGGGTGGTCGATCGCGACGACTGCAACCGTGCCGACACCACCCTGGAAAGCCTGACCGCGCTCAAGCCGGTATTTGCCGAGGACGGCTCGGTGACCGCCGGCAACGCCTCGCAGTTGTCCGATGGCGCCTCCATGACCCTGGTGATGAGCCTGGACAAAGCCCTGGAATTGGGCCTCAAACCCAAGGCCTATTTCCGCGGCTTCGTCGCCGCCGGCTGCGAGCCCGACGAGATGGGCATCGGCCCGGTATTCTCGGTGCCGAAACTGCTCAAGGCCAAGGGCTTGAAGGTTGCCGACATCGACCTGTGGGAGCTCAACGAAGCCTTCGCCTCGCAGTGTCTGTATGCCCGCGATCGTCTGCAGATCGACAACGACAAGTACAACGTCAACGGTGGCGCGATTTCCATCGGCCACCCGTTCGGCATGACCGGCTCGCGTCAGGTCGGCCATCTGGTGCGCGAGCTGCAGCGGCGCAACCTGCGTTACGGCATCGTCACCATGTGTGTGGGTGGCGGCATGGGCGCGACCGGCCTGTTCGAGGCCTATCGCTGAGACGCAGCCATATAAGCAGGGGCTAGCCACAAAAAAAACCGCGTCGTTCGACGCGGTTTTTTTTGTTCGGCGCGCAAGGCGACTTCGATTTTCAGCAAGCAACTGTCGGAGTCCCCGAGACCTTACTTGCGCACGTCGATGTCCGGCGTGCTGTCGCGGTCGAACAGTTTGCTGGGGTCTTTCGGCAGGATGCCGGGGCGGTAGTCGCTGCGCACGTCGCCGAGCACGCGGATGTCGCTGTACTTCTTCCCCGAGAGCGCGGCCAGGCCAGCGGCATCGCGGATTACGGTCGGGCGCAGGAACACCATCAGGTTGCGTTTGATGCGGGTGTCCTTGGTCGAGCGGAACAAGCGGCCAAGCAGGGGGATATCGCCGAGCAGCGGCACTTTCGAGTCGGTCTGGGTCACGTCGTCCTGAATCAACCCGCCCAGCACTATGACCTGGCCGTCTTCGGCGAGGATGGTGCTCTTGATCGAGCGCTTGTTGGTGATCAGATCCACTGCGTTGATCCCCTGGGTGGTGGGGGCGATGGAGGAGATTTCCTGTTCGACTTCCAGGCGCAGGCTGGCGCCTTCGTTGATGTGCGGGGTGACTTTCAGGGTCACGCCGATGTCCTGGCGCTCGATGGTGGTGAAGGGGTTGTCCGCCCCCGAGGCGCTGGTGGTGAAGGAGCCACTCTGGAACGGCACGTTCTGCCCGACCAGGATCTCCGCTTTCTGATGATCCAGGGTCAGCAGGCTGGGCGTCGACAACAGGTTGCTCTTGGTATTGGCCGACAATGCGGTGATCAGTACGCCAAAGCTGTCGGTGCCGAGGCCGATAATGGCGCCGTCCGGGAGGTTGTCGAAGATCGGGTTGTCGACATCATTGCGTTGATCCTGGGCGGCTTGCAGGACAGTGCCGACCGACAGCCCGGTGTTGCCGAAATTCACCCCGCCCAGGCCGCCGGTGCTGCCGCGAGCATCCACCGCCCACTGCACGCCGAGGGCATCGCTGATGTCACCGGATACTTCGACGATGGCCGCTTCCACCATCACCTGGGCGCGTGGCACATCGAGCTGGCGGACGATGTCTTCGAGGGTCGCCACCATATCCGGATCGGCCAGCAGCACCAGGGCATTGAGGCTTTCGTCGGCACGAATCAGGATGTTCTGCGGTTTGCCGGCGGCTTCTCCCTCGCCCTGGGTTTTCAGGCCTTCGGAGATCTCGCCGAGGGTTTCTGCCAGGGTCTTGGCGTCGTTATGGCGCAGGCGAATCACCCGGGTATTGGCCGAGCGGCTGGTCGGGCTGTCCAGCGATTGCGCCAGGGTTACCAGTTTGGCGCGCGCGGCCGGCGGGCCGAGGATGATCAGGCGGTTGGTGCGCGAGTCGGCGATCACCCGGACGCCGGCCGAGCCTTTGGCCTGGCCACGCTCCAGGGTGTTATTGAGCAGTTCGGCGGCATCCATGACCCAGGCATGCTGCAGGTCGAGCACGCTGTAATCGCGATCGCCTGTCTGGTCGAGTTGCCGCAGCAGATCCTCGATGCGGGCGATATTGGCGCTGCGGTCGCTGATGATGATGGCGTTGGCCGAGGTGACGGCGGCCAGGTGGCCATATTGCGGCACCAGCGGGCGAATCAAGGGGATGAGTTCGGTTGCCGAGCTGTGCTGCACCTGGATCACGCGGGTTTCCAGGCGATCCGGCGCTGCCGGGCCTTGTCCCGCATCGGCCTTGGCCTCGGCGTTGGGCACGATACGCGCCTGCTCGCCCTGGGTGATGACGCTGAAGCCATGGGTGGTCATCACCGAGAGAAACAGCTGATAGACCTCGCTCAGGGTCAGTGGCGTGCTCGACACCACGCTGACCTGGCCCTTGACCCGCGGGTCGACGACGAAGGTTTCACCGGTGATCTGCGCGATCTGGTCGATGAATTCGCGAATGTCGGCGCCTTTCAGGTTGATGGTCCAGCTTTCTTCCTGCTGGCTGGCGCTGGGGGCGACCGGCTCGATGGCGGCCTGCAGCGGGAGGGGGCCGAGGGTCATGCCGGCGGCAAGCAGGGCGAAGGTGAGGCGCGAGAAAATCGGGGTCATCGGTTCAGTTGCTTTCCGTGGTCTGATCGCTGGGTTCGGCATCGCTCGGTTCGGCGCCGGATGTCTCCATCTGTTGGTGCAGGGCGTCCATGCGTTCGCGCAGTAGCGTGAGGTTATCGTTTTGCAGTTCGTCGAGTTGACTCGGGGTATCCGTTGCCGGTTGCGCTGGCGTCTCGGCCAACTGTTCGGATCGGCTGCGAGGGAAGGCCAGAATTTCCCGTTGGCCATTGCGCAGCAACTCGATGTGGTCTGCATGCACGGCATTGAGGCGAACCCCGCGGCTGATTTCGCTGTCGATCGAGTAGCGCTGAGGCTGGTTGCCTTCGTTGCGAATGATCGCGCTCGAACGCGCAGGGTCGGCATGCACGAAACTGCCCAAAAGGGTCAGGCGCAGGTTGGTGGGCCGTGCCGCCGTAGCGCTGGCGCTCATGTTGGTACCGAACAGGTGGGCGAGGGTATGGCTGGGCGGCTTGACCGGCTGTTGTGCGCTCTGCACCGATGGGGGCAATGCAGGCGTGCGCAGCAGACGCAGCCAATCGGTCGTTTGCCAGGCCAGGCTGATGCTGATGACCAGGACCAGCACGGCAGCGCTCAGGGCGGTGGCGTGCTGCTGTAGCCAGCGTCGGGTTGCCGAAAAAGGCAAGGGCGTCACTCCAGGGATCCAGGGTTGGGCGGCATGGGTCGCGCGCCGATCATAGTCAGTCGACGAGGATTTTCCAGTCCCCCGTCAGGGTGGTGTGTCGTCACGCATGATGTGCTAAAGATGGCCCCGTGCTTCAGTCCGGCGGCGCACAATCATAATCATTAACCCATATGAGCGTGGGCCAGTATTAGGCCTTGATATTTACCTCACGTCACAGATTCAAGGCATTTTCAGGATGAACGCTCTACTCATTGAAGAACCGTTGCGCCGTTTACCCTTCGGTTTCGCCAAGCGTCACGGGGTGGTGCTGCTGGCCGCAGAGCCAACGCCCTGCCTGGCTTACCGGCCGGCGGTCGAGTTGGTGGCGCTGGCCGAGGCGCAGCGTTTCCTTGGCCAGCGCCTGCCGCTGCGGGCCATCTCCGCGCCGGCGTTCGAGCAGGCCCTGGCCAAGGCCTACCAGCACGAAGCCGGGGCCATGCAGCTGGCCGAGGGGCTGGGCGGCAGCCTGGATCTGGCGGCCCTGGCCGAGCAGGTGCCGCAAATCGAAGACCTGCTGGAGCAGGAAGACGACGCCCCGATCATTCGCCTGATCAACGCCATCCTCGGCGAAGCGATCAAGGAAGACGCCTCGGATATCCACCTGGAAACCTTCGAGAAACGCCTGGTGGTGCGTTTTCGCGTGGATGGCATCCTCCGCGAGGTGCTCGAGCCCAAGCGCGAGCTGGCGGCGCTGCTGGTGTCGCGGATCAAGGTCATGGCGCGCCTGGATATCGCCGAGAAGCGTGTGCCCCAGGACGGGCGCATCTCCCTCAAGGTCGGTGGCCGCGAGGTGGACATCCGCGTGTCCACGCTGCCCTCGGCCAATGGCGAGCGGGTGGTGCTGCGCTTGCTCGACAAGCAGGCCGGGCGCCTCAATCTGCAGCACCTGGGCATGAGCGCGCGCGATCGCCAGTTGATGGAGGCGGCGGTGCGCAAGCCCCACGGCATCCTGCTGGTCACCGGCCCCACCGGTTCCGGCAAGACCACCACCCTGTACGCCAGCCTGGTCAGCCTGAATGACCGCACGCGCAATATCCTCACGGTGGAGGACCCGATCGAATACCACCTCGAAGGCATCGGCCAGACCCAGGTCAACCCCAAGGTCGACATGACCTTCGCCCGCGGCCTGCGCGCCATTCTGCGCCAGGATCCGGATGTGGTGATGGTCGGCGAGATCCGCGACAAGGACACCGCCGAGATCGCGGTGCAGGCCTCGCTGACCGGTCACCTGGTGCTCTCCACCCTGCACACCAACAGCGCGATCGGTGCCATCACCCGTCTGGTGGACATGGGCGTCGAACCCTTCCTGCTGTCTTCCTCCCTGCTCGGCGTGCTGGCCCAGCGCCTGGTGCGGGTACTCTGCCCGCACTGCAAGGCGGCCTACCAGGCCGATGCCGCCGAGTGCGCACTGCTTGGCGTCGCGCCCGCAGCGCCGCCGACCCTGTATCACCCGCGCGGCTGCAGCGAGTGCCATGAGCAGGGCTACCGTGGCCGTACCGGGATTTACGAGCTGGTGATGTTCGACGATCAGCTGCGCACCCTGATCCATAACGCCGCCGCCGAGCAGGACATGCTCCGCCACGCGCGCAGCCTCGGCCCGAGCATCCGCGAGGATGGTCGGCGCAAGGTGCTGGAAGGGCTGACCAGCCTGGAAGAAGTGCTGCGCGTGACCCAGGAAGAGTGAGCGAGGAACGCTAATGGCCGCATTCGAATACCTCGCCCTCGATGGCAATGGTCGCCAGCACAAGGGTGTGCTGGAGGCCGACAGTGCCCGCCAGGTGCGGCAAATTCTCCGTGATCGGCAGCTGTCGCCGCTGGATGTGCAGGCCACGCGGACCCGCGAGCAAGCCCGTGGTGGCGGGCATTTCAGTCTGGCGCGCGGGCTGTCGGCGCGCGACCTGGCCTTGCTCACCCGCCAGCTGGCGACCCTGATCCAGGCCGCGCTGCCGATCGAGGAGGCGCTACGCGCGGCGGCGGCCCAGGCCCGCGCTCCGCGGATCCAGGGCATGCTGCTGGCGGTGCGCGCACGGGTGCTGGAGGGTCATGGTCTGGCCAGCAGCCTGAAGGAATTTCCCGCGGCCTTTCCCGAGCTGTATCGGGCTACCGTGGCGGCCGGCGAGCATGCCGGCCACCTCGGCCCGGTGCTGGAGCAACTGGCCGATTACACCGAGCAGCGCCAGCAGTCGCGGCAGAAGATCCAGCTGGCGCTGCTCTATCCGCTGATCCTGATGTGCGCCTCGCTGCTGATCGTCGGCTTTTTGCTCGGTTACGTGGTACCGGATATCGTGCGGGTGTTCGTCGACTCCGGGCAGACCCTGCCGGCGCTGACGCGCGGGCTGATCGTCGCCAGCGAGTGGGTCAAGGGCTGGGGCTGGCTGGCGCTGATCCTCGTGCTGCTGGGGTTCTTCGCCTTGCGCTGGGCGCTGCGCGATGAGGCGCTGCAGCGGCGCTGGCACGGCGTGCTACTGCGCGTGCCGCTGTTCGGCGGCCTGATTCGCGCCACCGACTGTGCCCGTTTCGCCTCGACCCTGGCCATTCTCACCCGCAGTGGCGTGCCCTTGGTGGAGGCGCTGGGCATCGGCGCCGAGGTGATCGTCAACCGGGTGATCCGCGCGCAGGTGGTGGTGGCTGCGCAGAAGGTCCGCGAAGGCGGTAGCCTGACCCGCGCGCTGGAGGCCAGCGGGCAATTTCCGCCGATGATGCTGCACATGATCGCCAGCGGCGAGCGCTCCGGTGAGCTGGACCAGATGCTCGCGCGTACGGCGCGCAATCAGGAAAACGACCTGGGCGCCCAGGTGGCGCTGCTGGTCGGGTTGTTCGAACCTTTCATGTTGGTGTTTATGGGTGCAGTGGTGCTGGTCATAGTGCTGGCCATCCTGCTGCCGATTCTGTCTCTCAATCAGTTGGTGGGGTAAGCAGGTGAAAATCACAAGGGCGCACGGACAGCAGGGTTTCACCCTGATCGAAATCATGGTGGTGGTGGTGATCCTCGGCATTCTCGCCGCCCTGGTGGTGCCGCAGATCATGAGCCGGCCGGATCAGGCCAAGGTCACGGTGGCCAGGGGCGACATCAAGGCGGTGGCCGCCGCGCTGGACATGTACAAGCTGGACAATCACGCCTACCCGAGCACCCAGCAGGGGCTGGAGGCCTTGGTGGAGAAGCCCTCCGGCAACCCGCCGGCGAAGAACTGGAACCGCGACGGCTACCTCAAGCGCCTGCCCGTCGATCCGTGGGGCAATGTCTATCAATACCTGGCGCCCGGTACCAAGGGTGCCTTCGACCTCTATTCGCTGGGCGCCGATGGCAAGCAGGGCGGTAGCGAGCTGGATGCCGATATCGGTAACTGGGACCTCTGATGAGGCTTGACTGAAGCATGCGTGTCCGGCGCAGTGGCGCGTCCAGCCCGGGCCAGGGCTTTACCCTGGTCGAGTTGCTGGTGGTGATCGTGATTCTCGGCAGCCTGATCGGCCTGGCCGTGCTCAGTACCGGCATCGCCGGCCCGGCCCGCGAGTTGCGTAACGAGGCCGAGCGCTTGGCCGGGTTGATCGCTGTGCTGGCCGAGGAAGCGGTGCTGGACAACCGCGAATACGGCTTGCTGTTGCAGGCCGAGGGCTATCGGGTGCTGCGTTACGATCCGCTGGCCGCGCGCTGGCAGGCTCTGGACGATAAATCGCATCGTTTGCCGGCCTGGGCCGAGTTGAGCGTCGAGCTGGAGGGCGAGGCGCTGCACTTGCCGCAGCCGACGGCCGAGTCGCGCAGTGCGGCCAATCCCGTACCGCAACTGCTGCTGCTCTCCAGCGGCGAGCTCAGCCCCTTTCGTGTGCGCCTGAGCGAGCGGCGCAAGGACGGTTTGCGTCTGCTGTTGTCCAGCGATGGCTTCCGCTTGCCCAAGGTCGAGGTCGAACTCGACGGCCAGTCGAGGCGGCCAGGATGAGGCGCTGCCGTGGCTTCACCCTGCTCGAAGTGCTGGTGGCGCTGGCAATCTTCGCCGTGGTCGCCGCCAGCGTGCTGACGGCCAGCGCGCGCAGCTTGCAGACCGCCTCCCGGCTGGAGGACAAGACCCTGGCGATGTGGATCGCCGATAATCGCTTGAGCGAACTGCAACTGGCCGAAACGCCGCCCGGCGATGGTCGCGACCAGGGCGAGCTGGCGTTCGCCGGGCGGCGCTGGCAATGGCAGAGCGAGATCCAGGCGAGCAGCGAGCCGAGCATGCGCCGGGTCACCCTGTGGGTGGCGCTGCGCCCGCTCAGCGGCAATCGCGCTGGCGACCTGCGCGAGCGCGCGGTGGTCAGTCTCAGCGGCTTTCTCGAGGATGGGCGATGAGGCGCGCACGCGGTTTCACCCTGCTCGAGTTGCTGATCGCCATCGCCCTGTTCGCCCTGCTCGGCTTGGCCACCTATCGCATGCTCGATAGTGTGCTGCAGACCGACAACAGCACGCGCGCTCACGAACAACAGTTGCGCGAACTGGTGCGTGCCATCGCCGCCTTCGAGCGCGACCTGCTACAGGTCAGCGCACGCCCGGTGCGCGATCCCTTCGGCGAGCCGCGCCCGGCCCTGCTCGGTGAGGAGGGCGATGACGCCGGCGTGGAGCTGAGCCGCGCCGGCTGGCGCAATCCGCTCGGCCTGGCGCGCGCCGAGGTGCAGCGGGTGCGCTGGCAGCTGAGCGGCGAGCAGTGGCAGCGGCGCTACTGGAATGTGCTCGACCAGGCCCAGGACAGCCAGCCCCAGGTGCAGCAGGCGCTGGATGGGGTGATCGGCATCCGCCTGCGCTACCTGGATGACGACGGCAACTGGCAAAGCAGCTGGCCGCCGCCGTCGGCCGGCGGTGAAGAGCGCTTGAGCCAGTTGCCCCGGGCGCTCGAACTGCTGCTCGAACACCGGCGTTATGGCGAGTTGCGGCGTCTGCTGCGCGTGTCCGATGTGCTGCCCAAGGGCGCGGCGCAGGCACCGCAGGCAGATCAGCCGGGCGAGCCGCAAGAGTCGCAAGAGCAGGGCGAGGTACTCGAACCATGAAGGCACAGCGCGGTGTGGCGCTGATCACCGTGTTGCTGGTGGTGGCCGTGGTGACGGTGGTCTGCGCCGGGATAATCGCCCGCCAGCAGCTGTCGATTCGCAGCAGCGCCAACCAGTTGCATGTGCGCCAGGCCTGGCATTACGCGCTGGGTGGCGAAACCCTGGCCAAGGCGCTGTTGCGGCGTGATCTGCAGCAAGGCGACCCGCGTGCGCCTGTGGATCACCTGGGCGAACCCTGGGCGCAGCCGTTGACGCCGTTCGCCCTGGACGAGGGCGGTGAGTTGCGGGTGCATATCATCGACCCGACGGGGCGTTTCAACCTCAATAGCCTGGTGCGCCAGGGTGCACCCAACGACGCGGCAGTGGCGCAGTTTCGCCGCCTGCTCGCCGGTCTGCAGATCGAAGCGCCCTATGCCGAGCGTCTGCTCGACTGGCTGGACGCCGATCAGGAACCGAGCGGTGGCTATGGCGCCGAGGATAATCAGTACCTGCTGGCAGCGCCGGCCTACCGCGCGGCCAACCGTACGCTGGTCGATGTGTCCGAGTTGCGCCTGCTGCTGGAGATGAGTGAAGTCGATTACCGACGCCTGTTGCCCTGGGTCAGCGCCTTGCCGGCGGATGCGAGCCTCAACGTCAATACCGCCAGCGCCCGGGTGCTGGCGAGCCTGGTCGAGGGCTTGCCGCTGAGCACGGCCGAGGGGCTGGTGGACGCGCGTGCGAGCCAGGGCTATGCCGATCTGCCGAGTTTTCTCGCGCAATTGCCCGGGATGCCGGTGCCGAGCGAGGGGCTGGCGGTGGGCAGCCAGTATTTTCAGGTGATCAGCGAGGTCAGCGTCGGTGATCGCCGTCAGGTTTTACGCAGCACCCTGCAGCGTGCCAGCGATGGCCGGTTGTATGTGCTGGCCCGTGATCTGGGGCAGAGCGGTGTTCCGCCTGCACCCGTCGAGGAAGTCGAGCAATGAATCAGTTGTATGTATTTCTGCCGCCTGGGGCCTGTGCCGGCGCCCGGGCGGAGTTGCCGGTGCAGCGGGTGCGCGAGGGTGACAGTCAGTGTCTGCCGTTCGCCGAGGCGGTGGCCGGGGCGGGCGCTGCCTGGACCCTGGTCCTGCCGGTCGAGGCGGTGACGGCCTGCGCCGTGCGTCTGCCGACGCAGAAGGCCCGCTGGTTGCGCCAGGCCCTGCCGTTCGCGGTGGAAGAGTTGCTCGCCGAGGACATCGAGCAGTTGCACCTGGCCTTGGGCGAGCGGCTCGAAGACGGCCGTCATCGGGTGTTCGCCGTACGCCGCCGTTGGTTGGCGAGCTGGCTGGCGCTGTGCACGACGCCGCCCCGCACGATTGCCGTGGATGCCGATCTGCTGCCACATCAGGGCACCCAGCTGCTGTATCTGGATTCGCGCTGGTTGCTCGGCGGGGAAGGGGTGGCCCGCCTGGCGCTGGCTGGCGAGGATTGGCCGGCGCTGGCCGCCGGCTGCGCGCATCCGCATAGCGTCTATCGAGCAGCTCAGCAGGCCGGGCTGGAACCGCTGGATGAGCTTGTCGATGTGGTCGATGGGCATGTCTGGCTGGCCCGTCAGGCGCTCGGCAACAATCTGGCGCAGGGTGAGTTCGCCGCGCAGCAAAGCAGCGGCCAGTGGCAGCGCTGGCGTCCGCTGCTGGGGCTGGTCGGCCTGTGGCTGGTGTTGCAGTGGGGCTTCAATCTGGCCCAGGGCTGGCATTTGCAGCATCAGGCCGAGGCCTATGCCGAGGCCAGCGCAGCGCTCTATCGGGAGCTGTTCCCCGAAGACCACAAGCTGGTCAACCTGCGCGCCCAGCTGGATCAGCACCTGGCCGGGGGCGGCGCCAGCGGTCAGGGGCGTTTGCTCGGCCTGCTCACCCAGGTGAATCAGGCGCTGAGTGCGGAGGGCACGCAGATTCTGGTTCAGCAGGTGGATTTCAGCGAGGTGCGGGGTGATCTGGCCATGCAGATCGAGGCGCCCGGGTTTGCCGAGCTGGAGCGGCTGCGCGAGCGGCTGCAGGAGGCCGGCTTGGCGGTACAGCTGGGTTCGGCCAGTCGCGAAGGGGCTGGGGTCAGCGCCCGTGTGGTGATCGGAGGATGAGCATGAGTCGTTTGGGCGAGTTGATGAAACCCTCTGCGGCGCAGCTGCAAGGCTCGCTGCTGGTGCAGCGCTGGCGTGCCCTGCAATCGCGCGAGCGTCTGGCGCTGGGGCTGCTGGCGCTGTTTGTGCTGCTGGCGCTGTTGTACCTGTTGCTCTGGCAGCCGGCGCGGCAGGGCGTGACTGCGGCTCGCAGTGCCTACGAGCAGGAGCGCGCCCTGCATGCTTACCTGCAGGCACAGGCGCCATTGGCACGCAGCCTGGCGAGCAAGCCGCAGGCCAGTATCGAGCCGGCGCGCCTGCAGGGGCTGGTTACCGCCAGCGCCGCCGAGCAGGGTTTGGCCATCGTGCGAGTGGACAGCGACAGTGATGGTTCGCTGCAGGTCAGTTTGCAGCCGGCGCCATTCGACCTGTTACTGCGTTGGTTCAGTCGGCTGGAACAACAGGGCGTGCGGATTGCCGAGGCGGGCCTGGACCGTACCGAGGACAATCGGGTGGCGGCCAGGTTGACCCTGAACGTGGTGCAATAAGGCGGCGGTTCTATCCCGCGCCAGGGTCTGGCGCATGGCCGATGCCCTTGGGCGGGGTTGCGATAGTTTCTGCACTTTCAGAAAAACTTTAAGCGGGGTATTGACTTAGCTCCGTCCCACCCGTAAATTGCGCGCCTCACAAAGCGATGGGTGATTAGCTCAGCTGGGAGAGCAGCTGCCTTACAAGCAGCGGGTCGGCGGTTCGATCCCGTCATCACCCACCACTCTTTGTGAATTCGGACGCAAGTCCGACCGACGCGCAGCGGTAGTTCAGTCGGTTAGAATACCGGCCTGTCACGCCGGGGGTCGCGGGTTCGAGTCCCGTCCGCTGCGCCATATTTTCCATGTTGGGTTCGCCTAACATGAGGCAGAACGGCTAGTACAGCCGCTCTTCCAGATGAAGCAAGAGTTCTTTGGGCGCAAGCCCATCCGACACGCAGCGGTAGTTCAGTCGGTTAGAATACCGGCCTGTCACGCCGGGGGTCGCGGGTTCGAGTCCCGTCCGCTGCGCCATATACGAAGCCCTCAGGTAGCGATACCTGGGGGTTTTTTATTTGTTATGGGGCGCTTTTCTATCCGGCTCAGAATGCTCGATTCTCGGTGCCGCCGCTGGCCTGCATCACGCGGCGAATATAGGAGCCGATCTCCCGCTCTGCGTCGATGCGTGTGACGTAGGGGCCTTCGAGGGTGCCTTCGCGCGTCGCGAAGAAATACTGGCCGTTGACTGCGCTGACCCGCTCACTGCGATAGTGCGTGCCGGGGCTGGGGTCGATGGTGCGTTGACCGAACATGGCGGGAACCTCATGCAATGAGCCGAATAGTTTTAGTCTAAGCCGCGCCGATGGACTCGTTCGAGTTGACGACCAATGGTTGGTTTTTTGACTTTCATTGCCTGGGTTGCGCTGATTCATGCCGATTTGACGTCAAACGTATGACTAAGTGCTGTTTGTAAGCGGTACAGTTCCCGCATGCAAGCCCTCTTAACTGTGACTGTGGCGGTTGGCCAGGGCGGCATAAACTAGCGCTTTGCGCCCTTAGCTTGCGCTCGAGGCAGTCATGCATATCTCTTCCGGCCGTTGGCTCTACGGCCTGTTCCTGGCGCTGCTCACCGCTCTGCTCTGGGGCGTGTTGCCGATCAAGCTCAAAGAAGTGCTGCAGGTGATGGACCCGGTCACGGTCACCTGGTATCGACTGCTGGTGTCCGGTTCGATTCTGCTGGCCTATCTGGCCGCGTCTCGAGGCTTGCCACGTTTCCGTCCTCTGGGGCGCAAGGGAGGCTGGCTTCTCGCCCTGGCAATTGCCGGGTTAAGTGCCAACTATGTGCTCTATCTGATGGGCCTGAACCTGCTCAGCCCCGGCACCACGCAGTTGGTGATCCAGGTCGCGCCGATCTTGCTGCTGATCAGCAGCCTGTTCGTCTTCCGTGAGCGTTTCAGTTTCGCCCAGGGCATTGGCCTGGCCGTGCTGCTGTTCGGTTTTGCGCTGTTTTTCAATCAGCGCCTGGGCGAGTTGCTGACGTCGTTGAGCGATTACACCGCCGGGGTTCTGATCGTGCTGCTGGCGGCGTTTGTCTGGGCGTTTTATGGCCTGGCGCAAAAGCAGTTGCTGACGGTGTGGAACTCGTTGCAGGTGATGATGGTGATCTACCTGGCCTGCGCGCTGCTGCTGACGCCCTGGGCGCAGCCGCAGCAGATCTTCGAGTTGAGTGCATTGCAGGGCTGGCTGCTGTTCGCCTGCTGCCTGAACACCCTGGTGGCCTATGGCGCGTTCGCCGAGGCGTTGGCGCACTGGGAGGCCTCGCGGGTCAGTGCGACGCTGGCGATCACGCCGCTGGTGACGTTCGGCTCGGTAGCGCTGGCGGCGATCTGGTGGCCGGATCATGTGCGACCCGAACAGATCAATTGGCTTGCCTACGGCGGCGCGGCCTTGGTGGTGCTGGGGTCGGCACTGACGGCGCTCGGCCCATCGCTGATGGCCAGCTTGCGGGCCCGTCGGGTGCGCGTGGCGGCGTAGGCAGCCTGCCGCCACGCTGGGTTACGGCGCGCCGGGGCTTGCGTCAGGGGGTAGATTGCCGCATGCACCTAACCCGCCCGACGATTTGCCTGACTGCCACCTCAGGCGCGGCTGCCGAGGGTTTCGGCGCGGCGTAGCCAGCTCTGCCGTTGTTCCTCGGTGGAGGGGCGCACCGGGGCGAATTCGCTCAGGCGCCGGGTTTTGATGCCGCTGAAGCCGAGGATGGTGCGGGTCATCTGCCGATGCGCCGGCGCGCCATAGATCCAGCGGAAGTACCAGGGCGGGGTGTCCAGGGTCACCAGCAAATCGGCGGTACGGCCACTCAGCAGTTTGTCCCACAGCTGCGAGCGACCGCGGTACTTGAAGGCGAAGCCGGGCAGGAATACCCGGTCGAAGAAGCCCTTGAGCAGTGCCGGCAAGCCGCCCCACCAGACCGGGTAGACGAACACCAGGTGCTCGGCCCAGTGGATCTGCCGCTGGGCTTCGAGCAGATCCGGCTCCAGGGTCTGGCTCTGGTCATAACCGTCGCGCAGCACCGGGTCGAAGCTCAGTTCGCCGAGTTTCAACTGCCGCACCACATGCCCTTCGTTGCGCGCACCCTGGGCATAGGCTTCGCCGAGGGCGTGGCAGAGGCTGCTGGTTTTCGGCGTGCCGAGGATCATCAGGATGCGTTTGCCGTCGCCTTCGATCGGGGTGGCGCCGCTTTTGCCTGCTTCAGTCATGGTTGCCGGCCTCCAGCATGGTTTCCGGGCGGACCCAGGCGTCGAATTGTTCTTCTGTCAGATAACCCAGTTGCAGCGCGGCTGCACGCAGGGTGCTGCCGTCCTGATAGGCTTTCTTGGCGATTTCAGCCGCCTTGTCATAGCCAATATGCGGGTTCAGGGCAGTCACCAGCATCAGGCCGCGCTCCAGGTGCGCCGCCATCTGCGCCGCATCCGGTTGCAGGCCGGCGATGCAGTGCTGCTGGAAGTTGCGACAGCCATCGGCGAGCAAGCGAATCGATTGCAGCAGGTTGTGGATGATCACCGGTTTGAACACGTTCAACTGCAGATGCCCTTGGCTCGCGGCAAAACCGATGGTGACATCGTTGCCCAGGACCTGGCACGCCAGCATCGACAGCGCTTCGCATTGGGTCGGGTTGACCTTGCCCGGCATGATCGAGCTGCCAGGTTCGTTGGCCGGCAGCTTGACCTCGGCAAACCCTGCGCGCGGCCCAGAGCCGAGCAGGCGCAAATCATTGGCGATTTTCATCAGGGCCACGGCGAGGGTTTTCAGCGCGCCGGAGAGGCTGGTGAGGGCTTCGTGGCCGGCCAGGGCGGCGAACTTGTTGGGCGCGCTGACCAGTGGCAGGCCGCTCAAGGCCGCCAGTTCGGCGGCGATGGCTTCGGCAAAGCCCTGGGGCGAGTTGAGCCCGGTGCCGACGGCGGTACCGCCTTGAGCCAGTTCGCAAACCGCCGGCAGGGTGGCGCGGATCGCCCGCTCGGCGTAGTCGAGCTGGGCGACGAAGGCGGACAGCTCCTGGCCGAAGGTGATCGGCGTGGCGTCCATCATGTGGGTGCGTCCGGTCTTCACCAGTTGGCTGTGGCGGGCGGATTGCTCGGCCAGCCCGCCGGACAGTTCGGCCAGGGCCGGCAGCAAGTCACGCAGCACGGCGCTGGCCGCGGCGATGTGCATGGCCGTGGGGAAGCTGTCGTTGGAACTTTGCGCGCGGTTGACATGATCGTTGGGGTGCACCGGACTCTTGCCGCCGCGTGCGCCGCCGGCCAGTTCGTTGGCGCGGCCGGCGATCACCTCGTTGACGTTCATATTGCTCTGGGTGCCGCTGCCGGTTTGCCAGACCACCAGCGGGAATTGCTCGTCGTGCTGGCCAGCCAGCACTTCGTCGGCGGCTTGCTCGATCAGCCGGGCGATGTCCGGCGGCAGGTCGCCGATGCGGTCATTGACCCGCGCGGCGGCTTTCTTGATCAAGGCCAGGGCATGCAGCACGGCCACGGGCATGCGCTCTTCGCCGATGGCGAAATTGATCAGCGAACGCTGGGTTTGCGCGCCCCAATAGGCCGTTTCAGGCACTTCGATGGGACCGAGGCTGTCGGTTTCGGTGCGGCTCATGGAACTCTCCGGAAGGCGATTCAGCAAGTTTAGGCTGTTGCAACCGCCTGCGGGTTCCCTAACCGCCAGCCGGGCTTGCGGATGCGCGGCTGGTGGCCGCGGGTACGGCAGATTTACCAGCGCGCGTGGGTCGCACCCAGCCAGCCCCGCGCGTGGTCCACCGGCACGCATGCGCCATTGGGGCCACGCAGGATGCCGTCAAAATGGCCAAACCACTGTCGGGTATCGGCATAGAAGGGGCCCAGGCGTGGGCAGGCTTGCTGCAACTGCTGCGGGGTGAAGGTCAGGTCGACCCGCTCGTCGAGGCTGTGCAGGCGCCATGGGGCCAAGGGGCTATGAGGGTTCTGCTGGATCAGCACCGGAGTGTCCAGGTGCAGCAGTTCGCCGCCAAACCACAAGGCGTTTTCCGAGAGTCCGCTGTGATCGGTCCAGCCCGCGCCGAAATTGCCGGCAATGCCGCCCGGAGCGGCAAAGGCGGCGCGTGTCCAATGACTGTGCAATGGCCAGACGCCGCGGCCAAAATCCATGGAGGCAAAGCTGTGGCCGGCTACGCAGCCGTAATGGCGGCTACCGAGCTGCACACTGCCGCTGGCAGGCAGGCCCATTTGCCGGCAGGTGGCATGAAAGTGCCGTGGGCCGAGCGGGGCGACCAGATTGACCGAGTCGAGGTGGGCGGGGCGCTGGATATCCAGGTCAACCTGCAGCGGTTGCCCGCCGATGTCGGGGGTGGCGACTGTCAGGCGCAGGCGGCCAGGCTGTTCGATGATCCGCAGCTGCAGGCGCGGGTGACAGAATTCGTGGCTTTGCTCGGGTTGATCGGGCAGTCGGCAGCCGCGCGCCAGCAGGCGCAACTGGCTGTAGGCGTATGCCTGGCCGCTGCTCAGGTCGAGAAAATAGGCGGCGCCATAGCCGACATAGTCGAAATCGGCCTGGGTCAGCACGAGCATCCAGTGCGGGGTGGTGATGCACCAGCGGTTCCAGCGCTTGCGTCGACCGACGTGGCCGGGTAGGGCGCAATCGATCCGGGGGCGGGGCGACCAGCCAATGGCCTGCGGATTGAGTTGGCCTCGGGCATCGCACAGCGCTATGGCGCAAGAGGCGTGTGGGCGGGTGAAGCTGTTCATCGGTCACGTCCATGTGTTTTGCTGCAGGCGGCGCAGTGAATTCGCCGTCATCGAAGAGCGTAGAAGTTTACTGAGATAAGTCGAGCTTGCCCGCACCTTCAGGCTTGGGCAAGTGCTGGCATTCTGCTCCGCCGCTGAATGGACGGCTGACAGGGCGGCGTTTACTTGAGTGGCGGACGGGCTTGGGCACAAAATGGCCGACCATGGGTCATACATACTCGTCCCATTAAATCCGGAGCATCCAATGTCACGTTTATCTACCCTCTGTGCCGTCGCCATATTGACCTGCGGCAGCGCTCAGGCGTTTGCCGATGCCAGCAGTCATGCTGCCGATGCGGAGCGTTTTCTGCAGTTGGCCCAGGCTGACAAACTGGTGGTGCCGGTCTATGCCCAGGTGCAGCAGATGTTCGCCCAGCGTTTCGCCGAGAGCGGCAAGGGCAAGGGCAAACAGGCTCTGCTGGAAACCTACCAGGCCAAGGCCAATACCGAGCTGGATCGGGCCGTCGCCTGGGACAAGCTCGAGCCGGATATGATCAAGCTCTACACCAGCAATTTCAACGAGCAGGAAATGCAGGAATTGGTTAGCTTCTACCAATCGCCGTTGGGCCAGAAGGTCTTGCAAAAGATGCCGATGTTGACCGAGAAATCGGCGCAAATGACCCAGGGCAAGCTGGAAACAGCGGTACCGAAAGTGAATAAACTGCTGGCGGACATGACCGCCGAGCTGGGGCCGAAAAAACCGTGAATGGAGTTTGAAAATGTCGAAGTTAGCTCAACTGCAGACTGCCTTGGCTGCACTTGACCCCCTGCACCTCGAGGTGCTGGACGAAAGTCACATGCACAGCAGGGGGCTGGAAACCCATTACAAGGCAGTGATCGTCAGCCCTGAATTTGCGGGCTTGAATGCAGTGAAGCGGCACCAGAAGGTTTACGCCAGCCTGGGCGAGCTGATGAGCGAAGTGCATGCCTTGGCGTTGCATACCTACACCCCCGAGGAGTGGGCGCAGCAAGGCACCGCGCCGGCTTCACCGACCTGCAAGGGCGGGCATTGAAGCCGTCCGGCCGCTCGGCGACATCCTCCACCGCTCGAGCGCAGAGCGCGTAGGAACGCCGCCTGGCCGCTCCTGCGAACAGCAACCTGTTCGGGGGCTCAGAGGTTGTGAAAATATCGAGCGCCGTAGCGAGACCGTCTCCAGGCGTTCGCGGCAAGGCGCGCTGCGTGAAAAGCAGGGGAGTTTAGTGAGCTAAATGACCCTGCTTTTCACGTAGCGCAACGCCAGCAGCGGGCGTTTGGAGGCGGGCGCAGTAGGCGAGAGTTTTTCACAAGCTCTCAGCGCTGAGTCAATCCGCCCCTACACGGCAAGCCCCAGGAAAAGTAAACTAGGCAACGCGCCGGCTAACGCCGGCGCGTTCGTTTGCAGACCCAGTCCGCCCTTTACGTGGGCGACTACTGAAGGAAAACGCTTGATGAGTGACAAGATAGTCGTGGCCGCGCTGTACAAGTTCGTCTCCCTGCCGGATTACCAGGCATTGCGTGAGCCCCTGCTGCAAAGCATGCTGGCCAACGGGATCAAGGGCACCTTGCTGCTCGCCGAGGAAGGCATCAATGGCACCGTTTCCGCTTCGCGCGCCGGCATCGACGGCTTGCTCGCCTGGTTTGCCCTGGATCCGCGCCTGGCGGATGTCGACCATAAAGAGTCGTACTGCGACGAACAGCCGTTCTACCGCACCAAGGTCAAGCTGAAGAAGGAGATCGTCACCCTGGGCGTGCCGGGCGTCGACCCCAACCAGCAGGTCGGCACCTATGTCGAGGCCCACGACTGGAATGCGCTGATCAGCGATCCCGAGGTGCTGCTGATCGACACGCGCAACGACTATGAAGTGGCGATCGGCACTTTCGAGGGGGCGGTCGACCCCAAGACCAAATCGTTTCGCGAGTTTCCCGAGTACATCAAGGCGCACTTCGACCCGACCAGGCACAAGAAGGTGGCGATGTTCTGCACCGGCGGCATTCGCTGCGAGAAGGCCTCCAGTTATATGCTCGGTGCCGGCTTCGAACAGGTGTTCCATCTCAAGGGCGGGATCCTCAAGTATCTGGAGCAAGTGCCCCAGGAACAGACCAGGTGGCGCGGTGACTGCTTCGTCTTCGACAATCGGGTCACCGTGCGGCATGACCTGAGCGCGGGCGATTATGACCAGTGTCATGCCTGCCGCACGCCGATTTCGGTGGCAGATCGTCAGTCCGAGTACTACACCCCCGGCGTAAGCTGTCCGCATTGCTGGGATTCGCTGCCCGAGAAAACCCGCGCCGGCGCCCGCGAACGGCAAAAGCAGATCGAACTGGCCAAGGCCCGCAACCAGCCGCATCCCTTGGGTTACAACCCACGCCACGCCAACGAGGGCTAGACCATGCACGCACGCCTGCTCTACGTGATGGACCCGATGTGTTCCTGGTGCTGGGGGTTTGCCCCGGTGCTCGAGTCCCTCGCCGAGCAGGCGGCTGCGGCCGGCGTGCCCCTGCAACTGGTGCTCGGCGGCCTGCGCCGTGATGGTGTGGCCATCGACGCGGCGGCGCGGGTGCGTTACCTGGGCTACTGGCAGGCGGTGAATGCCAGTACCGGCCAGTTATTCAATTTCGTCGACGGCTTGCCCGAGGGCCTGGTCTACGACACGGAGCCGGCCTGCCGGGCGCTGGTTACCGCGCGCAGCCTGGACGTGAACAGTGTCTGGCCGCTGACCCAGTTGATCCAGCGGGCGTTCTACACCAGCGGTGTGGACGTTACCCGGGCCAGCGTGTTGGTCGGGCTGGCCGAGCGTGCGGGAATTCCGCGGATCGAGTTCGCCGCCGCGTTCGACAGCGCCGAGCAGCGCGAAGCCACCCTGACCGATTTCAGCTGGGTGCAGGATCTGGGCATCTCCGGCTTTCCCACCCTGCTGGCCGAACGCAACGGCCAATTGGCCCTGCTGACCAATGGTTATCAGCCGCTCGAGGTTCTGGCGCCCTTGCTCGGTCGCTGGCTGGAGCGCGCGGCTTATGCCTGATCGGTTGAGTTGGGCGGAAATCCGCCGCCTGGCCCTGCATCACAAGAAAGCCCTGATCCTGGCCAATCTGGTGGCGGTGTTCGCCACCCTGTGCAGCGTGCCGATCCCGCTGCTGCTGCCGCTGCTGGTCGACGAAGTACTGCTGCACGATGGCGATGCCGCGCTCAAGGTGATGGATCGCTTCCTCCCGACCGACTGGGAAACCGCGGCCGGCTATATCGGTCTGATGCTGGTGCTGACCTTGCTGCTGCGCGGTTCGGCATTGATCTTCAACGTGTTGCAGGCGCGCCTGTTTGCCCGCCTGTCGAAAGACATCGTCTACCGCATCCGCATCCGCCTGATCGAGCGACTCAAGCGTATTTCCCTCGGTGAATACGAAAGCCTCGGCGGCGGTACCGTGACCACCCACCTGGTCACCGACCTGGAGACCCTGGACAAATTCGTCGGCGAAACCCTCAGTCGTTTTCTGGTGGCGGTGCTGACCCTGGCGGGGACCTCGGCGATTTTGCTGTGGATGCACTGGCAGCTGGCGCTGTTGATCCTGTTGTTCAACCCGCTGGTGATCTACGCCACGGTGCTGCTGGGCAAGCAGGTCAAACACCTGAAACGACTGGAAAACGACAGCACTTCACGCTTTACCCAGGCGCTCACCGAAACCCTCGAAGCCATCCAGGAAATCCGTGCCGGCAATCGCCAGGGTTATTTCCTCGGTCGTCTCGGTGGGCGGGCCCGCGAGGTGCGCGACTATGCGGTGGCCTCGCAGTGGAAGACCGATGCCTCGAACCGCGCCAGCGGCCTGCTGTTCCAGTTCGGCATCGACGTGTTTCGCGCCGCCGCCATGCTCACCGTGCTGTTCTCCGATCTGTCGATCGGCCAGATGCTCGCGGTGTTCAGCTACCTGTGGTTCATGATCGGGCCGGTCGAGCAGTTGCTCAACCTGCAATACGCGTTCTACGCCGCCGGTGGCGCGCTGGCGCGGATCAACGAGTTGCTCGCGCGTCGCGACGAGCCGCAGTACCCGGGCGGTGTCGATCCGTTCAAGGGGCGCGATACCGTCGGTATCGAGGTGCGTGGCCTGACCTTCTCCTACAACGATGAACCGGTGCTGGAAAACCTCGACCTGAGCATCGCGCCGGGCGAAAAGGTGGCCATCGTTGGCGCCAGTGGTGGCGGCAAGAGCACCCTGGTGCAGTTGCTGCTCGGCCTCTATACGCCGCAGGCGGGGACTATTCGCTTCGGTGGTTGCAGCCAGCAGGAGATCGGCCTGGAAACCGTGCGCGAGCAGGTCGCGGTGGTGTTGCAGCATCCGGCACTGTTCAACGACACGGTGCGCGCCAACCTGTGCATGGGCCGCGAGCGCAGCGACGAAGCCTGCTGGCGCGCCCTGGAAATCGCCCAGTTGGCGGGCACCATCAGCGCACTGGCCAACGGCCTGGACAGCATCGTCGGGCGCTCCGGGGTGCGCCTGTCCGGCGGCCAGCGCCAGCGCCTGGCCATCGCCCGCATGGTGTTGGCCGAGCCGAAAGTGGTGATTCTCGACGAGGCCACCTCGGCCCTCGATGCCGCCACCGAGTACGCCTTGCATCAGGCCCTGGGCCAGTTCCTCAACGGCCGCACCACCCTGATCATCGCCCACCGCCTGTCGGCGGTGAAACAGGCGGATCGGGTGCTGGTGTTCGATGGCGGCAGCGTCGCCGAGGATGGCGATCACCAGCAGCTGATCGCCGATGGCGGGTTGTACGCCAAGTTGTATGGGCATTTGCAGCATTGAGGGCGGTGAACAAACCGCCTGCTGCGACCGCCTCCAGGCGCCGTGTTATCCCGCCGGGCGTCGCGCAATGATGGGTTGCGCCGTACTCGAAATACCCCGGCATCGCCGGGACGGCTGACCATCTCGCGACGCTTGCGGCGAACGCCTGGACGCGGCAAGCGCCTCGTCGCAGCGGCTGCAACTCCTATCGAACAGGCATGCCCATCGGGCTATTCGCTTGGCGCAAGATTGCCCTGCTGCCAGCGTGTTTCGCTGTCGGCCAGCGCCTGGGCAATCACGCTCAACTCGCCAGACGGTAGTTGGCTGGGCAGTGGGTCCATGCCGACGCTGGAAAACAGCTGGCCGTAGGCATTGCGCATTTCCGCGTAAGCCAGATCGCGCCGCAGGTCGGCTTGCAGGGCGTTCAACTCGCCCTGGATCAGCTCCAGTTCGCCGATGCCCTGGGCCTGATGGCGGTTACGCAATTGCTCGACGATCTGCGTATCCAGCTCCGCGAGCTCCTGGCCGGTCTGGAACTGGCGCTGGGCTTCGTTGAAATTGGCATTGGCCACGTACAGTTGCGCCAGGACCGCCATGGACATCGCCTGACGCCGTGCTACCGTCACATCCTCGCCAGCCTTGGCCACCTCGATAGCCGCCGGGGCGGAAATGACGCTGAACAGATTCCAGGTGACCTTCACGCCATAATCGGCCCAGCTCTGGTTGACCAGAAAAGAGTTACTGTCGTAATGGCCGCCGGCCGAGAATTCCAGGCCCGGCAGCAGGCGCAACATCGCCTTGCGTGTCTCTGCGGCGCTGATCCGGGCCTGGTAGTCCTGCTCACGCAGTTCCGGACGATTGGCCAGTGCTTGCTGTTCCAGCGTGGCGAGTTCCACCTTGAGTTGCGGTATCTCATAGCCATCGGAAGCCGCCAGTGAGAGCGGCGTGCCAGGCGGCAGGTTGATCAGGGTAGCCAGCTCGGTCTTGGCCAGCGAGAGCGCGCGGCGCTGCTGCTCCAACTGGCGGGTCGCTTCGATCAGGGCGCGCTGGTAGCTGAGTGCCTGGATCGGGTCGCCGATACGCTGTTCGCTCATGTTGCGGCTATTGCTGCGCGCCTCGCCGACCCGTGCCATCAAGCTGTCGATCTTGCCCAGCAGGCGATCTGCCGCCACCGCGCGCCAGTAAGCGGAGCGCACGTCCTGGGTGATGGTATGGATAACCTTGCGGCGTCGTTCCTGCACGATCAGGCGCTGGTCGGCCTGCTGCTTGGCGCTGACGTAGCTGACGCCAAAGTCCAGCACGTTCCAGACCATGGTCAGATCTGCCACCTCGCGGTCGCGGTCCTGGGAGGTCGAGGGTTCCAGCGACTGGGTGCCGGTTTCGACACTCTGGCTGCTGGAGGCGCTGACGTTACTGCGCCCGGCATAACCGGCCGAAGCCGCCATGCGCGGCAGCATGTCGAAACTGGCCAGGTCGACTTGACGCTTGGCCAAGGCTTCTTCCATTACTTTCAGGCGCGCCTCGAGGTTGTACTTCACCGCACGCGCCATCGCCTGGTGAAGCGTCAGGGCGCCGCTAAGGGGCTCCTGATCCTTGAACATGTTTTGCAGGTCGCTCTGCGCCCGCTGCTCACTAACGCTGCGCTCGATAGGCTGGCTGGTTACGGCGCAACCACTGATAGCCAGCGCCAACACGCTGACGCCGAACAATTTCTGGCTTCTATTCATCCTTGGGCCGCCCCCTAGTCACGGCACAATCCATCTTTTTTGATTTATTAGTCGTGTGGCTCAGGCTTGTGGCTTAGCGCCCTCGAACTGGCCAAGTGCCAGGGCCAGTTCACGCAACTGGCGCTGCTCGGTAGTGCGCATTTCATGGAGTTGCTGGCCTAACGTGGGTGCGCCAAGTACGCCGTGCGGAGCTTGCTCGGCATTCTCGTTCCATTGTCTGTCATCGAAAATATCCAGCGGGGTCGATTCGGGTAGCGAGTCGATACCGAAGATATTCGACAGGGTGCTGGCGCCGAACACGCCGCCATCACCACCGCCGAAGCCGAGGAAACCGGCCCCAGATCCGTCGCCCCCGCTCGGATCACTGCTGGCGAAGACCTGGGCGAGGAAGCTTGGAGCCAGTGCGCCGTTATTGATGAAGATGTTGCCTAGTGTAGGAATACCGCTGCCCAGGGTCGGCTGTTCGAACAGCGGGGTAGGCAGCAAAGGCAAATCTGTCAGGGGTGGCGGCAGCGGCGGAGGCACAGGTGATAGCGGTGGGCTCGGCGGCAGCACGAAAGTGACGGGTGGATAGGACTGGAATTCTGGATCGCCAGTCGTGCTGGCGAGCAGATAATCCTCCCCGATAATGCTGGTGGTCAATGCGTTGCCGGCAGCATCGGCAATACCGCTGCCAGTGGCATTCAAGCTGATGCCCAGTGAACCATTGCCGGCAATATCGCCGACGGTGATCTGGTAGGTTCGGCCGTCGATCTGTTGCACGGATTGGATAGTGCCGAGCGCATTGCCGGTGCTGGTCAGCGAAAAGTCATTGGCGTCTACCCCGGAAACGGCTTCGTTGAAGGTGAGGGTGAAGCGTACGGTGTTCGCTGACGTGGGTGATGGGTCCAGGCGTAGCAGATTTTCTGCGAGCGGGGCCGTGGTGTCGACGATCACCCCGGCACTGCTGTCGGCGCCATTCAGTGTCAGCACCAGGTTATTGCCCACACCATCACGGGCGCTGGCGCCATTCAGATCCAGGCTGCCGCCCAGTGCGATGCCGTCGATGTCGGTGTCGCCGGCCTGCACGCTGTACTGGAACACCAGTGCAGTGCTGCCGCTGCCGGAGACATAGCTGGCGTAACGGGTTACGCCGCCGATATCCAAGGCCAGGCGTGGCGTGCCGCCGGCAGTGTCGACGATCACCGCCTCGCTGGCATTGACGGTAAAGCTCAACACATCGCCGGCATTATAGGCGCCGCTTGCCGGCACGCTGACCGAGGCCACCACCGGATCGACGGCATCCACCCGCACGCCGCTGGTGGCGCCGGCGCCGTTCAGGGTGCTGTTGGCGTCGTTACCGACCGCATCGCGCAGGGTGCCGCCGTTACTGTCGATGTTGCCGGCTAGGGCTATGCCGTTGCTGTCGAGCTGGCCGCTGGCAACCGTCAGACGGAAGACCAGAGCGCTGCTGCCGGAACCGGACAGGTAGTCGGCGAAGACGGTGCCGCCAGTATCCAGCGTGACGGCGATGCGCGGCGTGCCACCTGAGCTGTCGACCGCCACCGCATCGTTGAAGTTGACGGTGAAATCGAGGTTCTGCCCGGCGACATAGGTGCCGTTGGCCGGTACCGACACTGAGCTCACGCTCGGCGCCACGCCGTCGATGACCAGGTCGTGCTGGCCGGCGATGGAATCGGCGCCGCCGAGGGCCGGTAGGGTGAGGATGGCATCGTCGCTGCTGGCGCTGCGAATGGTCGCGCCGTTCAGGGCCAGGGCGCCGGTGGACTGGTAATCGAGATCGGCGCTGAGGTCGCCTGCCTGCACGGTGTAGCTGAAGGTCAGCGTGTCGCTGCCGGAGCCGGACACGTAGGTGGCCAATCGGTCGGTGCTGCCGGTTTCCAGCAGCAACGTGGGCGAGCCACCGGCGGTATCCACGGTCACCGCCTGGTCGAGGGTAATCGTGACCGTAATACTGTCGCCGATCTTGTAGCCGCCGTCCGGATTGGTCACGTTGACCGCGGTGATTTCCGGATTGATGCTGTTGACGGTAACGGTGATGGTGTCGCTATCAGTCTGAGTCCCACCGCTGCCGTTCAGCCCCAGATCGCTGCTGGTGATCTGCAGGCTGGCCGCGCCGTTGTAGCCAGGCGTGGGAGAGAAGATAAGCCCATTCAGCGCCGCGTTGATGTCGGCAATGCTGCCTTCGAAGGTCATGCTGCCGTCGTTGGCGCCGCTGCCAACGATAAAGCTCAAGCCGGTGGTGTCGGGCAGGGTGATCAGGCCGTTGCTGCCGGTCAGCGTCACTCGCACCGTGCCGCCTCCCGCGTCGACATCGCTGAGGGAAATCAGGTTGCCGTTGCCGCTGCTGAAGATCAGCGCGGCGTCCTGATCGACCGCCTGGGCGCCGGGCACGCTGTTGACCGGTGCGTCATTCACCGCCGTCACCATCAACATGAGGGTGTCGGTATCGTCGAGGTTGCCGCCGCTACCGCTGTTGCCGCCATCATCGATGCTGACGGTAAGCACCACATTACTGGTCGAGTTCAATGCCGTCTGGAAGCTGAGCGCATTGGCAGCGATAAAGGCGTTGAGATCGGTGATGCTGCCCGACAGGGTCAGGCTACCGGTACCCGAGCCGGCCACGACGACCCCGGCGGCGCTGGTAGCACTCAAGGTGCCCGAGGCCACCGAGAAGGTCGCGGTAACCGAGCTGCTACCGGCGTCCACGTCGGCGAAGCTAATGCCGGTCAAGGCAGTGCTGACATCTTCATTGATGCTGATCGAGACCGGTAGCGTGACCACGGGCGCGTCATTAACCGCGCTCACCTGCAGGGTGGTGGTATCGCTGTCGCTCTGCGCGCCGCCGGAGCCGGTATTACCGCTGTCATTGATAGCCACCGTAAGGGTCACGTCGGTGGTGGCATTGGCGGCGGTGGTATAGGTCAGGTTGCTGCCCGCGATAAAGGCGTTGACGTTGGCAACGGTGCCGGTCAGGGTCAGGGCACTGCTGCTGCCGCCAACGGTTACACCGCCGCCGCTGGTGGCCGCCAGCGTTCCCGAGGCGACCGACAGAGTGGCGATAACGCTGCCACCACCGGCGTCGACATCGCTGAAGGAAATACCGGTCAAAGTACTGGCCGTGTCTTCAGTAACGCCGATGCTGGCCGGGACGCTCACCACGGGCGCATCGTTGACTGCCGTGACGCTCAGGGTAACGGTGGTGGAGTCCGCTTCGGATGAACCGGTGCCGCTATTGCCCGGGTCGGTACCCGTATTGCCGCCATCATCGACAGCGACCGTCAGGGTGACATCGCCGGTGGCGTTGCCGGCCGTGGTGAAGCCCAGGCCGCTGGCCGCGATAAAGGTGTTGATATCGGCAATCGAGCCGGTCAGCGTCAGGCTGGCGGTGCCGCTACCGGCGACAGCCACATTGCCGCCGCTGGTGGCGGAGAGGCTTCCCGAGCCGACCGAGAAGGTAACCGTCACCGTGCCGCCAGCTGCATCGACATCGGCAAAGCTGATCCCGGTCAGCGCGCTGGCCACATCCTCAGTCACGCCGATGGAACCGGGCGCGGTGATGACCGGCGCATCGTTGACGCTGGTCACCGCAACGGTGGCGGCTATCGATACGGCGCTGCTGTCCACGCCACCGTTACTGGTGCCGCCGTTATCGGTGATGCTGGTGAGCGTCACCACGCGGCTGGTGGTGTCGGGGGTTTCGCTGGCATTGCGGTAGCCCATGGCGTCGACCAGGGTCTGCGCCGTCGCAGTGCTCAAGCCGCCGGCCACGCTAAGGGTGACGGTGGCGGTACTGCCGATCACGCTGACGCTGTAATCGATGGCGTTGCCGCCCGTGGTGGTGCCGCTGGTGCCGTTGGTCAGCGTAATGTCGGTGCCATCGACGCTGACTATCTCGCTGGCGCCATCCGCCAGATTGCTGACCGTCAAGGCCAAGCCGGTGATGGTCTGGCCGGCTTCGATGGTGCTGATGCTCACGCCGCTGAACAGATCGACCGCTGCACCGTTCTCGGTATAGGTCGGGGTGCCGCCGGTAGCCGAAAGCGTCGGTGCATCGTTCACCCCAGTGACGCCTACGGTGGTGTCAACCGAGCTGCTCGCACCATCGCCGTCACTGACACTGATGCTCACAGTGCGAGTGCTGGTATTCGGGTCGGCGGTATTGCTGTTGCTGTAAGTGAGCGCCTGAACCAAGGTGCTCACCCGGGCGGCTGTGGCGTTGCTGTTGAGCGTTACTATCAGGTTGTCGCTGCCCGAACCGGTGCCGCCGGCGGCAATGGTGCCGATGGTTACACCGCCGACGGACAGGCTGCTGCCCAGGGTCATCCCGGCGGACAGTGCCACCGTGCCGGTGGTATCGATGGCCAACACATCCTCACTGGCTTGCTTGTTGGCGGTAATCGACACAGTCAGATTGCCGCCGTTGAAATCCGCCGAGTCGCTGTCGGCTATGACCACTGCAGTGCCGGTGTCGAGGAACACGGCGCTGCCACCCTCGGTGAAGCTCGGGTTATCACCGGCCAGGTTGTCGATGCTGGGCGCGGCATTGGTATTGCTGACAGTGATGCCGTTGCCGGTCAGGTCAGCCACGGTTATAGCCGCATCGGCGCCTGCGGCCCAGTCTTCGGCGGCCGCCAGGTTGTAAGTCGTCGCATCCGTGGAGCTGGTGCCATCCTTGTTGATGATCGCCAGCAACGCCGTCTTGTCGGTCGCGTTTAGGGTGAGTATAAAGCTGGTGCCGGAGTCGATCTCGACATTGCTGGTATCGGTGAGGGTGTAGGTCGCACCGCCTTCGCCAGTGAAGGTGAACTTGTTGGCGACTATGTCATTGCTCGCGCCACTCGCCGAGAGGAAACCGCTGCCGCTGACCACCACCGTGCCAGTGCTGGCGTCGTAAGTGGCGCTGGTGATAACCGGCGCCGCCACGTTGCTGACGGTGATGCCGTTGCCGGTCAGGTCGGCGATCACCACCGCGGCGTCGGCGCCCGCTGCCCAGTCCTCGGCCGCGGCCAGGTTGAAGGTGGTGCCGCTGGTGGAACTGGTGCCGTTCTTGTTCGCGATCAGGTTGAGTGCTGCCCGGTCGGTGGCCGACAGGCTCAGGGTGAAGGCGGTGCCGGAGGTGATCTCGACATTACTGGTATCGGTTAGTGTATGGGTCGCGCCGCCCTCGCCAGTCAGGGTGAACTTGTTGGCGACTATGTCGTTGGTGGCGCCGTTCGCCGAGAGGAAACCGCTGCCGGTCACCACCAAGACGCCGGTGCTGGCGTCGTAGGTGGCGCTGGTGATGGCCGGGACGGCGACATTGCTCGCGGTGATGCCGTTGCCGGTCGCGTCGACCACGTTCAGCGTCGCATCCGCACCGGCGGCCCAGTCTTCGGCGGCGGACAGGTTGTAGGTGGTGCCTCCGGTCGAGCCGGTGCCGTTCTTGTTGACGAGCAGGTTGATCGCGGCGCGATCGGTGGCGCTCAGGGTCAGCGTGAATGCCGTGCCGGAGCTGAGCTCGACATTGGACGAGTCGGTCAGCGTATAAGTGGCCCCGCCCTCGCCGGTCAGGGTGAACTTGTTGGCGACTATGTCGTTGGTGGCGCCCTGCCTGGACAGGAATCCGGTGCCGGTGACGGCCAGGACGCCGGTGCTGGCATCGTAGGTGGCGCTGGTAATCGCGGGGATGGCCACGTTGCTTGCAGTGAATGGACTGAGGCTGTCTGCCACGTTCAGTGCGGCATTCGCCCCGGCGGCCCAGTCTTCTGCCGCTGTGAAGCGGTAGCTCGAGATGTCGGTCGAAAGGCCGCCGTTCTTGTTGACGATCAGGTTGACGCCGGCCTTGTCGGTGGCGCTGAGCGTCAGGGTGAACGACGTGCCCGACGTGATCTCGACGTTGGCGGTGTCGGTCAGCGCATAGAACGTGCCGCCTTCACCTCTGAGAGAGAACTTGTTGGCGACTATGTCGTTGGTGGCGCCCGACGCGCTGAGGAAACCGCTGCCGGTGACCACCAGCACGCCGGTGGCGGCGTTGTAGGTGGCGTTGGTGATGCTGGGGATCGCGACGTTGCTGACGGTCACGCCGTTGCCGGTCGGGTCGGCGACCGTCACGGCCGGATCGGCACCGCTGGCCCAATCTTCGGCCGCGGCCAGGTTGAAGGTAGTGCCGCCGGTGGAGCTGGTGCCGTTCTTGTTGACGATCTGGTTGAGCGCGGCTTTGTCCGTGGCGCTCAGGGTCAGGCTGAAACTGGTGCCAGAGCTGATCTCGACATTGGACGAATCGGTCAGGGTATAGGTCGCCCCGCCCTCGCCGGTCAGGGTGAGCTTGTTGGCGATGATGTCGTTGGTAGCGCCCGACGCGCTGAGAAAGCCGCTGCCGGTGACCACCAGCACGCCGGTGGTGGCGTTATAGGTGGCGCTGGTGATGGCTGGAGCAGGGACATTGGATACCGTAACTCCATTGCTGGCATCGGCAATATCGCTGGCATTGATAACGCTGTTCCAGTCGTCGGCCGCGGCCAGGTTGTAAGTCGTGGTGCCGGTGGAACTGCTGCCGTTCTTGTTGAACATCTGCTCGACCGCCGCACGGTCGGTGGCATTGAGCGTGACCGAGAATGCGCTGGCACTGCTGACGTCCACAGAGGAGCTGGTCAGGGTATAGGTCGTACCGCCCTCGCCGGTCAGGGTCAAGGCGGATACCGTGATGTCATTGCTCCCGCCCGGGGTGCCGACCAGGTTGCTGCCGGTCACGGACAGGGTATGGGTCGCCGAATCGTAGGTGGCGCTGGTGATGGTCGGCGAAGTGACGTTGCTGACCGTGATGCCATTGCTGGTCAGATCGGCGGCCGAACCGACGGTGGCATCCCAGCCTGCCGCGCCGGCCAGGTTGAACGTGGTGCCGCCCACCGCGGTGGTGCCCGCCTTGTTCAGCAGGCCATTGATCGCGAGCTTGTCGGTGGCGTTCAAGGTCACCGAAAAGGCCGTGGCGCTGCTGGCCGTCACGCTCCCCGAGGTCAGGGTATAGGTACCGCCGCCCTGGCCGGTCACCGTCAGCTTGCTGACATCGATGGTGTCGCCGGTGACCATGTCGGCCCCAGTGACGGACAGCACGCCGGTGCTGGCGTCGTAGGTGGCCGAGGTGATAGCGGTGGGCGACCAGGCCGAATCCGTCACACCACCGGTGGTGGTCACGTTCTCACCCCCGGTGTTAGCGCCTGCACCGTTACTGGCAGTGTCTCCGCCCCCATTTTGGTTGCCACCTTTGGCACCACCCGCGCCATAGTTGGCATTGTCGGTGCCGCTGAGATCGACACTGCCGCTGTTGTAGTGCAAGGTTCCTTTGTTCCAGATGCCCCCCACGCCAATACCACCATTGGCATTGTCGGCAATATTGGCACTTCCCGAGCCGCCGCCGCCCGCGCCCAAGTTATTGGTGACCGTGGTCGAAGACATATAAACCGTTGCGCCAGCGGCAATATAGAGGCCGCCCACGGCATTGCCGCCAGCGCCGGTAGCGGCCGCTCCTGATGCCGCTGCACCGGCGCCGCCGCCGCCAATAAATCCGGTGCCAGCACTGCCTGCGCCACCACCCACGCCACCGGACGAAAATCCCCCTACTGAAGTGCCACCCGCACCGCCGGCTGTGCTGCCACCCGTGCCTGCTTGAGCAGATTGATTGTAGAAACCGCCATTTCCCCCGGTACCGCCGCCGCCCGCGGTGCCGGCGTAACTGCCGGAATAGGCGCCGCCATTGCCGCCGCCCTTGCCGCCAAACCCGCCGCCGCCGCCGCCGCCGTAACCGTAACCAGTGCCACCGCCGTTGCCCCCGCCAGCAGCAGCCTTGTTGGCGGTAATGGATGAGTTTTTCAGGGTGAGCGTACCGCCGGTGATATTGATACCCGCACCCAATGCATCACCACCATTGAGGCTGTTGTAGGCGCCGCCATTGCCGTAAACCAGGCCCTTGGTGATGACCAGACCGTCCAGGGTCACGGTACCGGTGCTCATGGTGAATACGCGGCTGTTGTGGTTGGCGTCGACTGTGACATCGGCCGTACCGTTGTCATCCCGATCGCCGTCGATCGTCAGGTTTTTGTTGAGCGTGAGCTGACCCTGGGTCAGCGTGATGGTCATGTCGCTGTTGAAGGTGATGGTGTCGTCCGAGGTGGCCACGGCGATCGCCTCGCGCAGCGACAGCCCGGCACCGTCACCGGTCTCGGTCGCGAGGTTAGTAGTACCGGCCAGCTCGTCGGCATTGGTGGTAACGGTCAAGGTGGCCAGGCTGAAGTCGTAGCCGGCCAAGGCCGCGCTGGCAAAAGGCACGGCGGTTTCGATCGTACCGGTGCGGGTTTCCAGTTGCCAGTCGCCACCGGCGCCGGTGCGGTTGCTCGACGCGGCGATGTCGGCGCCGGTCAATTGCGCGAACGCGTTGACGAACTGCTCTCCCGCGCCGCCTTGCGCCAGATTGCAGGAGTAAATCAGGATGTCGCCATCGGGCCGCAGCGACTGGCCAATCTGCGCCAGTTGCTCGGCATGCCCGCTCAGGCTGTCATTGCTAAGAAAGGTACTGCCCAGCCACAGGTTGGCCTCATGGCCTTCACCGACGATCACGACGGAGGCGATGTCCGAGCGCTCGCTCAGGTAATCGGCCATTTGCTGCAAACCGTCCTGGCCGGCTTGCAGCATCACCAGTTCGGTGTCCGCCGCGCGTCCCGCCAGGAGCGCGTCGGGATCGCGTACGCGCGAGTCGACAAAAATGACGGTGACGCCGGCAGGCGAGGGCATGGCCGCATCCTCACCGGCCCCGTCGCCCGGCGACTGGGCATCCCCGGTGTTGACCTGACCGGTCGACTCTGCAGGGGTATCGACCGCAGTCTGGCTCGCCTCGGTCGGGCTGGGCGTCTGCGCATCGCTGGCCTGAGCTGCGGCGGCGGCCTCGACCGCCAGCGCGCCGTCGAACATCATGCGCGGCTCGAGAACCTGGATCAGCGGGGAGCGAAGAGACAACCGGGCCTTGTCGGTCGAATAGAGGGACGGGTTAGTGCGCTTGCTCCACCACATGAGAATTGCCTCACTGCTCGCGCGCGAGGCGCAGAAACGGTTGTTCTTGGGTTGTTTCAGCGCAGCGCGCTGACAGGCTAGTTGTTACTGGCCCGGATCACATGGGCCATGCTGCCGGCGCCATCGTTCCAGAACGACAGGTCGCTGTACTGCGCAAACAGGTCCGGTGGCAAGATGGTTCGTCGGAACTCTGCACCGACCTTGGGTCGTACGCGGTGCAAGCCGGACAATCCCAAGGCCTGGTCGAACTCGGGGGCGTCGTAGCTCAGGCTATCGAAATCGTGGGGATGCCAAGGTTCGTCGATAAAATCGTAGACCAGACGCAGCACCTTCTCCGGCGCCTGGACTAGCAGATCATAGTCCACCAGCAGCAGGGAGCCGGCATGCTCGCCGTAATAGGCTTCTTTCAGCGCCGCCCAGGCAAAACCTACCAGGCGATTGCGCTGGGCCAGGGTCTCGACCCGGCTGTAGACGGTGTTGCGCTCGGCATCGTCGTTGAACAGTTTGGTGTTTTCGTAGGGATTGGCCCGGTACAGGCGTTCGAGACTGTCCATCACCCAGGCCACATTGCGCACGCAGGCGATGACCTTGGCTTGGGGAAACAGGTCGAGCAGCGCCGGCAGCTTGGCGCTCCACATGCGGTTGGTGTCGAACACCAGCGTGTTGTCGAGGTGCTCGGCGTAGTAACTGTCGAACAGCCCCCGTAACAGACGCCGGCGCGTGCCCTGATCGATCACCGGGCCGAACTCGCTACCGGCACTGAACTGCCCCAGCATGCTGGAAAACAGCGCCCCCACCGGACTGCTCATGCCGGCATGAAAGCGCGGGTTCTGCAGCAGCATCGCCGAGAGTAAGGTCGAACCGGCACGGGGCAGGCCGGAAATAAAATGAAACGATGACAATGCAAACTCCTTCTCGCACTTGCCTTGGCAATGCGTACTCATTCCGCATCGGTTGTGTGAGCGATAGCGTTAAAGCACCTGAGTGACCATTTAAACCATGCAATCTGTATTTAGCCTAGCGCCATCATTCCAAAGCGTCCTTTTCACCGCTAAAAATCCGGCGGCTGTGCCCAAACACTCTAATCCCTACCCCTACAGGGCTTTACTTCTCCAGTAGCGGGTGCAGCCACGTCGCTCACGCCCATGCCCAGCGAGACCTTCGATTATCGGGGCGCTTCGCCTGTGAGCGACCCGCCTTCTGCGCTGGTCTGATCCGGCGGATTGGCCAACCCGGTGGCCATGGCTGGCCCCCAGGTGGGCGCCAGTGGTGACAGCCAGCCCTGGGGTACCAGGCAATCATCTTCTCCGCACGCGACTGAGCGGGACCTTAATGTCAAGAAGTGCAGAGCGAGATAGCCGCGCCTCTTGACGGGTCGCTGCAACACGGCGCAAGGCGCGGCGCAGCTGTCGAAAAGCACTGGTGGCAGTTCACCATACTGAGCCAGGCCGGTCCTCGGGCCGAGCGCTTGGCCGGCACTGAACGGCCTTGGCATCCATCAAGCAAAGCGTCGCCCCTCGGAGGACCATGCCGCTATCATCGCCTGAACGCTGCAGCAGCACAGAAGGGCAGGCGAAGCCTGAGCGGGACACAGTCGAGATCATATGCAATCTTGGCACCGCCTTGTCTCTGCTCGCCCGGTTCTTTTATCGTTCGATCCTGCTGGGGCCTGCGACGCCTGCCAGTGCACAGGGAGAAATGTGCTGGGCGCCGGGGGCCGGCCATTGATAGGTGTTACCAGAAGCGCCCCCGGCCGCATCGACTCATCGAACAACTGTCCCTCGAGGTCTTGATTATGCCGCTGGATGAATTGCTTACTCCCCCCGATCGCCAGCAGCGCGAGGCGCGCCAGGATCATCGCGGGGTCGCACTGCTGTTGACCGGTTTGCCGGCCGCCGGCAAATCGACACTGGCCCACGCTTTGGAGGCACGGCTCTTGGCTCTGGGTGGTCAATGCCTGGTGCTCGATGGCGACCGGCTGCGCGCGGGGCTCAACCAAGACCTTGGTTTTACCGAAAGCGAACGCCAGGAAAATCTGCGCCGCGCCGCCGAAGTGGCCGCTCTGCTGGTTGAGGCCGGCATGGTGGTGCCCATGGCCATGATTGCGCCCCTGGCCAGTCACCGGCAGTTGCTGGCCGAACGCCTGGGCGCCGATTACCGCGAGGTGTGGTGTCGGGCCGCGCTACACACCTGCGAGCGACGCGACCCCAAGGGCCACTACGCCTTGGCCAGGGCCGGGAAACTCGCTGATTTCACCGGGGTTTCGGCCCCTTACGAGCCACCGCAGACGCCAGCCCTGATACTCGACTGCGACACCCGGAGTGTGGCGCAGAATGTCAAACGGTTGCTGCAGTGGATGGCCACAGAAAGGTTGCTGGGCCCGAGCTTGCAGCGCGCATTAAGCTCGCACTGAACCGCACAGTCCTGGTCAACCCGTGCTCGATTCAGCGGCCGGCTAGAATCCGCTCTCCCTGACCCCCAGCGCCGCCAGACGTCGCCAGGCCGCGGCGAGCATCGACTCGCGCCGCCCCTGCAGCTCGACTACCCCACGCAGGGGCTGTGTGACCGCCAAGGGCTCGTCCAGGCTCAGGTGCACGGCGTATTGCCCCTGCAACGGCCGCGCGCGCTGCTCTTCGTCGCGGCGCACCGCCAGCGGGCCGCCGCGGTCGGAGGCCAGGGCCTCCTGCTCCAGATAGGCCGCACCGGTGGCGGCGATACTCTGCAACTGCACCGCACGGCGCTCGCGAACCGGGTCGTCGGCGATAAAGTGGCCCGGCGCGCCGGGCCCGACCCGCCACAGATCGCCTTCCGGCAGGTAGCCGCGCAGCCGCGCGCCCGCGGCGATCACCCGCACCAGGGCCGGCTCCATGGCCAGCCAGCGGCCTGGGTGCAGGTTGTTCGCAAGGTCGCGCACCACCCCGGCAAACGGCGCACGCAACAGCAGGCGTTCGCGCTGGGCGGCCAGGCCGCGGTATTCGGCCAGGGCCTGGGCCAGGCGCTGTTCGAGAATGCCGACATCCGCCGCGGTCTCGCTGCGCCCGGCCTGACGCTTGAGCTGCAACTGCAGGATCTCTATTTCGCGCCGTGCAATCGCCTGGCGGTAATCCAGGTCCGGCGACTCCAACTCCAGTAGCACCTGTCCGGCTTGCACCGCCTGCCCCTCTTCGACCTGCACCTGCTTGAGGCGGGCGGCGGTGGGTGCATGTAGCGCCGCGACCCGGCTGGCCTCAATTAGAGCAGGCACCTGCACCGCGCCACGCCAGGGCAGGATCAGTACGGCCAGCGGCAGGATCAGCAGCAACGCACCGAGCAGCAGTCGCGCTGGGTGGGCCAGGGCCCGGTGCTGCCACCACTGGCGCATCTCGCGCACCACTGGCAGGGCAATAAACCACACCAGTTCGACCAGCATCAGAAAGATGCCGAGCAGCTTGAAGAACAGGTGATAGACGACCAGGGCGATGCCGAGAAACAGCAGCGCACGCCAGACCCAGGCGCTGTAGCCCCAAAGGAGCAAGCGTCGTTGCAGCCCGGGCGAAAGCGGCTCGGGTGCTGGTTCGCCGTAACCGAACAAGGCTTCGCGCATGCGCCAGCGGCACAGGGCAAAGGCGCGTGACTGCAGATTGTCCACGCCCCACAGGTCGCTGAGCAGAAAGTAGCCGTCGAAACGCAGAAAGGGATTGAGGTTGATGAGCAGGGTGGTGATCCAGGTGGCGCTGGCCAGCATGAAGGCGGCGGTGCGCGCGGGGCCGTCCGGCAGGAGGGACCAGGCGAGCAGGGCGATGCAGGCCAGCAGCAGCTCGGCGAGGATGCCGCCGGCCCCGATCAGCAGGCGCGAACGGCGATCATTGACCCGCCAGGCATCGCTGACATCGGTGTAGAACAGCGGGAACAGCACCATGAAGGCCAGGCCCATGCTTTGCACCCGGCAGCCGGCGCGTTTGGCCATGTAGGCATGGCCGAATTCGTGGCAGAGCTTGGCGAAGGTCAGCGCTATGGCGAAGGCCAGCGCTCCTCCCAGGCTGAATAGATGAGGAAAGGTGGCGATAAAACGCTCCCAGTCGCGGGCGGCGAGAAACACGCCGAGGCCGAGCAGCAGGGGTAGGCCAACGCGCAGCAGCTTTGCGCCATGGCGCTCAAGCAAGGGCCAGGTACGATCGAGAAAGGCATCCGGGCGCCACAGCGGAATGCGGAAGAACAGGTATTGATGCAGCAGGCGCTGCCACAGGCCTTGGCGTTGTTGCGCGGCCTTTGGCGCATAGCTGGCACGTTGTTCGGCATCCAGGGCCGAGATCAGATCGTGACCGCGGAGAAAACCCAGCAGTTCCTCCAGTTCGGTACTGGCGAGCGGTATGCCGGGCTCGCGGTTGGCGGCCTGCAGCACCCGTTCGGCATCGCCCAGCTGCCAGTGCCGCAGCAGGCGCATGGCGGCTGCGCCGAGTTTGAAATAACGTCCGCGCAGCGGGTCGGCCAATGTCCACTGCGGGGACCCGTCCAGTGCCGGGCCGGCAGCGGACAGTTGCAGGTCAGCACGCAGGGAGGGCAGTTGCATCTACAGGCCTACCGTCTGGCGCAAGGCGGCGAGGGGGCGCCTTAATAAATAGAGGGCCAGCGGGCCGCGATCGCCGAAGAGTTTTGCGGTGCCGCGCAGGCCGATACGTGGTGGCGCGCTGGCGAACTCGGCATCCAGGCGATAGGCCAGTTGGCCGCTGGCGGTCTGCTGGGCTTCATAAGCGCTGCGTTGCAGGCGCGCGGCGTGGCGATGCAGCGGGTCGCTGTCGAGGAACAGGGCCACTTCGCTGCCAGTTTTGAAGTCCAGGGCATCGCCCACTGCCAACTCGATGCGCAATTCGGCCTGGTTCGGGTCGGCGATCTCCATCAGCCGCTCGCCGGTTTGCACCGGTTTGCCGGTCCAGCGCTGGGCATCGGCAAACACCGCGATGCCATCGCGTTCGGCGCGCACTTCGCTGCGCGCCAGCAATTCGCGAGCGTAGTCGCGCTCGGCGCGCTTCTGCTCGACACGGGCGGCGAACAGGTCGATTCGCGCACTGGAATCGGCATCGGCGAAGGCGCGTTGGGCGTTGGCCTTGAGTTCGGCCTCGGCCACATTCAGGCTGCGCTCGGCGACATCGGCCTGGGCCTTGATGCTGGTGGCATCGAAGCGCAGCAGGATGTCGCCTTTGCTCACCAGCTGATTGGGCTTGACCAGGAACTCGGTGATTACCCCATCCAGCGGCGCGGCCACCACCTGGCCGTTTAGCGCCACAACTTCGGCCGGAGCCAGCACCGATTGGCGCACCGGCAGCAGCATCAGCAGCGAGGCGGCAAGCGCAACGGCGAGAATTTTCTTGCGTGGCCAGCGCAGGCGCCAGGGCTTGCGTGGCTGCAGTGCCAGCCAGGCATGGCTGTAGCAGTCGCCGAGCTGGATCAGCAGAGCCTGTTCGGCCTCGCTCCAGGGTTGCTCGCGGGCGACCCATAAGCCGCCAAAGAGTTGGTGTCGGCGATCGAGCAGCGGCAGCCAGAAAACCGCTCCGGCGGACAGACTCTGCCAGTCGGCGCGGGTCTGCTCGGTCAGCGCGCTGGCGTTCACGACCTGGGGTTTGGCCGATGCGCCTTGGCTCAGCAACTGGCTGGCCGCACGCTCGACAAAGGCGACGAAGGGCGCGTGGGGCTCGACCTGGCTGATGCCGGTCACTGCCTGCGCCCGACCGGCGATCAGCAAGGCGGCGTGGCGGTAGCCAAACAGCGGTTGCGCGTCGTTGACCAGCACGTAGGCTAGGTTGTCGATATCCACTGCTGCCCGCGCCTGCTTTTGCAGGGCGAGAAACTGGGCGAACACACGTTCGGCAGGGCCTGGTACCTGAGCCGTCATGGCGCCTCCAGGAAACGTGCGCTGCCGCTCATGCCGGCCAACAGGCCGGAAGCGTCCTGGGGCAGGGCGCCGATCAGCAGCAGGGTCTGGCTGCCTTCATCGATGCGGGCACCCAGGCGCTTGATTTCGATCTGCAAGGGCTGGCCGGTTTCATCCGGGACGAATTCGAAGTGCTGGCCGGGCTTGAGCTCTGCCAGCCAGCTCGAAGGCACCAGCAGATGTACTTCCAAAGTGCGGTTGTCGACGATCTCCAGCAGTGGCGTGCCACCGGCCACACTTTCGTGCGGTTGCACCTTGCGTTGCACCACCCGGCCATTGAACGGCGCAGCGACACTGCAGCGCTTGACCTGCACCTGGTAGACCTGGGCCTCGGCCTGGGCTTGGGCCTGACGGGCCTCGGCCAGCGCCACCTGGAAGCGGCCAACCGAGTTGAGTGCCGCAAGTTGCTTGTTGTGGTTGAGCTCTTCGCGTGCCGCCCGCACCGCTGCCTGCGCGGCGTTCAATTGGGCCTGATAAGCACTGCAGTCGAAACGTACCAGTACCTCGCCTTTGTTGAAGTCCTGACCGTCGGTGTAGGGCATTTCGACGATGCGCCCCGCCAGCTCGCTGGATAGCACGGCCTGATCGCGGGCGCGCAGCACGCCACGTGCCTTGCGTTCGGCCACGGCGGAGGAGCTTGCCGCACTCTCGAGCAGCGGGTCATCATCCAGTGTTGTCGCCTGTCCAGGGCCAGCGCAGAGCAGGCACACCACCGCACTTGTCCAGCCGAGTGTTAGTCGCATGCTGCGCTCCCTGCAATCTGAATTTGCGCAGTGTACGGGAGAAGCGCTGTTGCGCAAGTGTGCCGCGCACCCGGCAGTCGTTGCTGCGCGGCAGGTTGCGGGTGGCTAACTGCCTGATGGTTCTCGCGTCGCTGCAATGCCTGGCTCATGCAGCGGTGAAGCTGCTGCTAGGGCACTGCTGGCGAGTCGTTCGAGTCGCTAGCCCACTGCTGCAGGCGTTGCGCGCGCGCCTGGCTTTCGCCCACTTGCTTGTCCAGTGCCTCCTGATAGTCGCTCAGCCAGCTGCGTGACCCCGCGATCATGCCGGCGAGGTCGCGCATGCCGTTTTTCAGGGCCCCGAGGCTGTGCTGGAAACTCTGTTCCTGGCCGATCAGAGTTTGGGCGACTTGTTGCTGCACGGATCGATTGTCGCCGCTGCTCAGCGGCACTGCCGGTTTGCTGTTTTGCAGGGTGCTCAGCTGATGGCCCTGCTGGCCCACTTGTTGTTCAAGCTCGGCGACCTGTTTTTGCAGGGCGGCTGCCTGTTCTTGCAGGCTCTGGATCTGCTTGGCGCCGCTGTCTTCCGCCTGCTCGCCGGACTGGCCGAGCAGGCCGATGGTCAGCCAGCTGGCGAGCGTCATGGCCAGCACTGCGGTAAGGATGAACAGCAGGATGCGGTCGAGTCGGCGGCCTTTCTCCAGCAGCTCCAGGCGTTGCTCGGCGCTGATGGGTTCGCCGCTACTTTCTTCTGGCTCATTGCTCATGGCTTTTCCGTCGCGTGGTTGTGCGGGTCGAAGTGGCAGGTCATAAAGTGGCAGTGTGCCACTATTCGAGTATGGCTGGCGCCTTGGGTGATTGCCGGTTGCTGTCCCTGAATATCAGTACCCGCAGGATTGGGCCACGGTTCAGTGGCTAGCGTTCAATTATTCCTTCACTGGGCGTATTCAACCGGGTCTGGCGGGCTGATTGGGAGTTTATGCCGCCGCCATCGGCAGAATCCGTGCTTGTTTGGCAGTTAAATGCGCCGCATTGTAAATAAATCCTTACGGGTTACCCGGCTTTTTACCATGCGCTGGACGCTTTGGCTGGTGTTTATCAGGTTGTAAGGTTTTCTTGCCGATGGGCGGGCAAGCGGCTGCTGCCCAGCGCCCGGGCGATCTTGTGGGGCGCGCTTGCCTCGGTTGTCATGGAGTTAGCTGCGTCGTCCTGCCTGTAGGCGAGGGCGCCGAATCCACAACAATAACGAGGAGGCGTAATGACCGCCGTGAACAAGATCGAACAGCACAATCCCATCGGTACCGACGGCTTCGAATTTGTCGAGTACACCGCGCCGACTGCCGAAGGCATTCAGCAGTTGCGTGACCTGTTCACCGCCATGGGCTTCACCGAAACCGCCAAGCATCGTTCCAAGGAAGTCTGGCTGTTCCAGCAGAACGACATCAATTTCGTGCTCAACGGCAGCCCCACCGGGCATGTCCGCGAGTTCGGCCTGAAGCACGGGCCAAGTGCCTGCGCCATGGCCTTCCGCGTGCAGAACGCGGCCCAGGCGGCGGCCTATGTCGAGTCGCAAGGTGCCACGCTGGTCGGCAGCCACGCCAATTTCGGCGAGTTGAATATTCCCTGTGTCGAAGGCATCGGCGGTTCCCTGCTGTATCTGGTCGATCGCTATGGCGACAAGAGCATCTATGACGTCGACTTCGAGTACATCGAAGGTCGTACGCCGCAGGACAACGCGGTCGGCTTGCGAGAGCTGGATCATCTGACCCACAACGTCAAACGCGGGCAGATGGATGTCTGGTCGGGTTTCTACGAGCGCATCGCCAACTTCCGCGAGATCCGCTACTTCGACATCGAAGGCAAGCTCACCGGTCTGGTCTCGCGGGCCATGACCTCGCCGTGCGGCAAGATCCGCATCCCGATCAACGAGTCGGCCGACGACAGGTCGCAGATCGAGGAATTCATCCGCGAATACCACGGTGAAGGCATTCAGCACATTGCCCTGAGCACCGACGACATCTACGCCAGCGTGCGCCAACTAAGGGCCAACGGCGTGGACTTCATGAAAACTCCGGGCACCTATTATGACAAGGTGGACAGCCGCGTTGCCGGCCATGGCGAGCCGACCGAGTTGTTGCGCGAGTTGAATATCCTGATCGATGGCGCGCCGGGAGATGACGGCATCCTGTTGCAGATTTTCACCAACACGGTGATCGGCCCGATCTTCTTCGAGATCATCCAGCGCAAGGGCAACCAAGGCTTCGGCGAGGGCAACTTCAAGGCGCTGTTCGAGTCTATCGAGGAAGACCAGATCAAGCGCGGCGTGCTCAAGGACAAATGAGCCTTGGCCCTGTGCGCCTATGATGAATGGTGCGCACGGCGCACCCTACGATGGAGTTCTGTCATGAGCCGTAACTGGATCAGCTTTCCCTTGCGCGAAGGCGACTGTTCGCGCCAGGCACACTGCGACTTTCCCGAAGGCACCTATGAGCGCGAGATGGGCCGCGAGGGTTTCTTCGGCCCCACCGCGCACCTGCACCACAAACATCCGCCGACCGCCTGGATCGATTGGCAAGGCCCGTTGCGCCCGCACGCCTTCAACTTCAACGACATCGCCAGCGAGCGCGACTGTCCGCTGGAGGCGCCGCTGACCCTGCACAACGCCGATATGAAGCTGCGCCTGTGGAAGACCCACGGCGCCATGCGCCACCTGGTGCGCAACGCCGACGGCGATGACCTGCTGTTCATCCATGAGGGAGCAGGGGCGTTCTACTGCGATTTTGGTCACCTGAGCTACCGCGATGGCGACTACCTGGTGATTCCGCGTGGCACCGCCTGGCGCATCGAGACCCGTGAGCCGACCTTCATGCTGCTGATCGAGAGCAGCGATGGCGCCTACCAGCTGCCGGACAAGGGCCTGCTCGGCCCCCAGGCGATCTTCGACCCGGCGGTGCTCGAGCATCCGCGCCTGGACCAGGCGTTCAAGGCCCAGCAGGACGAAAGCACCTGGCAGATCAGGATCAAGCGGCGCAACCAGATCAGCACCGTGACCTACCCCTACAACCCGCTGGACGTGGTCGGCTGGCATGGCGACAACACCGTGGTGCGGCTCAACTGGCGCGATATCCGTCCGCTGATGAGCCATCGCTATCACCTGCCGCCCTCGGCGCACACCACCTTTGTCGCCAATGGTTTCGTGGTCTGCACCTTCACCCCGCGGCCGGTGGAGAGCGATCCGGGTGCATTGAAAGTGCCCTTCTATCACAACAACGACGACTACGACGAAGTGCTGTTCTACCACCGCGGCAACTTCTTCAGTCGCGACAATATCGAGCAGGGCATGGTCACGTTGCACCCCTGCGGCTTCCCCCACGGCCCGCACCCCAAGGCACTGCAGAAGAGCCTGGAGAACCCGGCGACCTTCGTCGATGAGGTGGCGGTGATGATCGATACCCGCCGCGCCCTGGAGATCGACCCGGCGGCCGCGCAGGTCGATGTGCCCGAATACGTCAACTCCTGGCGCGCGCCGGGCTTGAAGTAGGCCGCGCGCACCGCAACCCGACGGATATCTGTGGTGCGCATGGCGCACCCTACGAGGTTTGAGCATGAAACTCGCATCACTGAAGCAAGGCCGCGACGGTCTGCTGGTCGTGGTCTCCCGCGACCTGCGCCGTGCGGTAAAAGTCCCGACCATCGCCGCCACCCTGCAGGCCGCGCTGGACGACTGGACCGTGGCCCGTCCCAAGCTGGACGCGGTCTACCAGCGCCTCAACGACGGTCTGGAGCAGGGCGCCTTCGCCTTCGACCAGGCTGCCTGCCACAGCCCCTTGCCGCGTGCCTACCATTGGGCCGACGGCAGCGCCTACGTCAACCACGTCGAACTGGTGCGCAAGGCCCGTGGCGCCGAGATGCCGGAGAGCTTCTGGCACGACCCGCTGATGTACCAGGGCGGCGCCGACTGCTTTATCGCGCCGCAGGCGCCGATCCAGATGGCCGACGAGGCCTGGGGCATCGACCTGGAAGCCGAGATCGCGGTGATCACCGACGACGTGCCGATGGGCGTCACCGCGGCCGAGGCCGCGCAGCACATCCAGTTGCTGATGCTGGTCAACGACGTGTCCTTGCGCAATCTGATCCCCGGCGAGTTGGCCAAGGGCTTCGGCTTTTACCAGAGCAAGCCGTCGTCGAGCTTCTCGCCGGTGGCGATCACCCCGGATGAGCTGGGCGATTGCTGGAAGGACGGCAAGGTGCACCGGCCACTGGTCTCGCAGATCAACGGCGCGCTGTTCGGCCAGCCGGATGCCGGCACCGACATGACCTTCAACTTCCCGACCCTGCTGGCCCATGCCGCCAAGACCCGGCCGCTGGGCGCAGGCAGCATCATCGGCTCGGGCACCGTCTCCAACTACGACCGCAGTGCCGGCTCGTCCTGCCTGGCGGAGAAACGCATGCTGGAGATCATCGAGCAGGGCGAGGCCAGGACGCCGTTCCTCAAGTTCGGCGACCGGGTGCGCATCGAGATGTTCGATGCCGTCGGCCACAGCCTCTTCGGCGCCATCGACCAGGTGGTGGAAAAGTATGAGCCGTAGGATGGGTTGAGGAGCGTAGCGACGATACCCATCGCGCGCAGCGATGGGTATCGCAGGCTCAACCCATCCTACGGTCTGCAAGCGCATCGCCGGGACGCCGGACCGCAGCAAGCTGGCTCTTACAGGGAGAATTCATATGCTGACGCTTTATAGCTACTGGCGCTCCAGCGCCGCCTACCGCGTGCGTATTGCCTTGAACCTCAAGGGCCTGGCCTATCAGCAGGTGCCGGTGCATCTGGTCAAGGACGGCGGCCAGCAGCACGCGGCCGAGTACCGGGCGCTCAACCCGCAGGAGCTGGTGCCGCTGCTGGTCGATGGCGAGCTCAGGATCGCCCAGTCCCTGGCGATCCTCGAGTACCTAGAAGAGGCCTACCCAGTGCCGACGCTGCTGCCGGCCGATCCGGCGCAGCGCGCCCAGGTGCGGGCGCTGGCGTTGCACATCGCCTGCGAGATCCATCCGCTGAACAACCTGCGCGTGCTGCAGTACCTGGCCAATCAGCTAGGTGTGGATGAGGAGGCGAAAGACACCTGGTATCGGCACTGGGTCGATACCGGGCTGACGGCCGTGGAGCAGGGCCTGGCGGCGTTCGAGGGGCGCCTGTCCCTGGGCCCGCACCCCGGGTATCTGGAGGCCTGTCTGATTCCGCAGCTGTACAACGCCCGCCGTTTCAACTGTGCGCTCGATGCCTACCCGCGCATCCTCGCCATGGCGGCGCGCTGCGAATCCCTCGAGGCCTTCAAGCAGGCCGCTCCAGAGGTGCAGCCCGACGCCCAGTGAGCGTGGTCGCCTGGTCCGGCTGTCTGATTGCGCATTGGATGCTGCGACGCGCCGGAGGATGAGCCTGCTGCTCGTCATCAGACATACAAAATGAGGCGCCCGACATCGAGTCGCGCGCCTCTTTTTTATGCGGGCGTGATCGCGGCAGACGAGTATCTGGCGATCGGCAGACCGGCGAATAGCCGCCACTTGCCGGGCTTGCTCGGCGGAAAGCCGCCGACATCGGCCCCGGCAACAGGCGGGCTGCAGGCTTGGTCCGGTTGGCCGAGCATGCTTGAGCGCCTCTGCCCTAATGGTTCGCGGCAAGCGGTCGATTATAAGGAGGTAAAGGCTAAAGCTGGCACAAGGGTTGCGATGCTCCAGGCTTGAAAAATCGATGCCGTGCACCCGCATGCCAGCCAAACCGCTCCCCGGAAGGCTGGTCGGCGTGTCGAATAACAATAATGGAGTTGTGCTTATGTCGTCGTCTGCCCCCTGCCTGTTTACCAACCTGGCCGTCAGCAAGAAGCTGCTCTGCGGTTTTGCCCTGGTGCTGCTGCTGACCATCGCCGTAACCGCCAGCGGTTTCATCGCGGTGCAGACCATCCTGCAAGGGCATGCCCTGACCGGACAACTGACGGCAGTGAATATGCAAATTCTCCAGGCGCGGCGCCTGGAGGGTGATTTCGCCAGCGAACAAACTGCTGAGCGTGCTGAGCGGGTGCGCGAGAGCCTGGCGGCCGTGCAAGCGTTGCTGACGCAACTGGAGCAGGGCGTCTCGGCGACGCAGGCCAAGCATTATCAGACCATGCACCAGGCGGTTGCCGATTACCTGAGCCAGTTCGACAGTTACGTCGACTTGCAGGGCAGGGCGCGTCAGGCGCGCCAGGACATGGACGATGCCGCGGTCGAGACGCGCGGTCAGTTCGAGACGCTCGAACTGGCGATGTACGACGCCGTGCGCGAGTTGCGCCTGCAGGGTGACCGGCTGCGCGGCAGCGATCCATTGACCCTGGCCGAAACGGCGTCCGGCATGAGCAAGCGCATGCTCGAACTGCGCGGCCATGAGAGCCTGTACATCATCGATGGTTCGGCCGCGGCGTTGGAGGAGTGGGCCTACATCAGCGAGGATCTGCAAAGCGTCGCCCGCAGCCTGATGGTGTGGTTGAGCGATGAGCAGAAGGCTGCGATCGAAACGGCCCTGCAAGCGTTGACCACCTACCAGCGCTCCTTCGGCTATTACCAGCAGGTTCGCGAACAGAGCCGAACCACAGAAAGCGCGATGATCGAGCGGGCGCGGGCGGTGCTCAGTCTGGCCGAAGCGGCGAAAGCCGGCGAAGAGCAGCGCATGGCGGCCGCCAGTCGCCAAGCCGTGCTGCTGCTTGCGGCCATGGGTGTGGCGGCGGTGATCCTCGGCTTGCTGGCTGCCTGGTTGATCACCCGGTCGATCGTCATCCCCCTGCGCCAGAGTGTGGCCATTGCCCAGCGCATTGCCCAGGGCGACCTTAGCCAGGACTTGCCGCTCGATCGCCGTGACGAACTCGGTCAGTTGCAGGCGGCCATGCAGGGCATGACCAGCAGTCTGCGTACTCTGGTCGGGCGGATTGGCAGCGGCGTCAGCCAGATCGCCGCCGCGGCCGAGCAACTGTCGACGATCACCGCGCAAACCAGCGCCGGGGTGCACAACCAGCGTCAGGAAACCGAACAGACCGCCACTGCCATGCACCAGATGGCCGCCACCGTGCAGGAAGTGGCACAGAACGCCGAGCAGGCGTCCATGGCCGCCCGCGAGGCCGACCGCGAGGCGCAGCAGGGCAATCGGGTGGTGCAGCAGGCGGTGAGCCAGATCGGCAGCCTGGCGCTGGAGGTCGAGCAGTCGGCCGCAACCATCCAGACGCTGAATCAGGAGAGCGTGCGCATCGGCGGCGTGCTGGAGGTGATTCGCGCGGTCGCCGAGCAGACCAATCTGCTGGCGCTCAATGCGGCCATCGAGGCCGCCCGGGCCGGTGACCAGGGTCGCGGCTTTGCCGTGGTCGCCGACGAAGTGCGGGCGCTGGCGCGGCGTACTCATGACTCGACGGAGGAAATCGAAGGCCTGATCGGCAGCCTGCAGCGTATGGCGGCCGGGGCGGTGGAACAGATGGAAAGCAGCCGTACGCTGACCCAGGGCACCGTCACCCTGGCCGGCCAGGCGGGCGCTGCCCTGGGCCGCATCACCCAGGCGGTGAGCACCATCGAACAGATGAACCAGCAGATCGCCGCCGCCGCCGAAGAGCAGAGCGCCGTGGCGGATTCCATCAGCGAAAGCATTACCCGGGTGCGCGATATCGGCGAGCAGAGCGCCAGTGCCAGCGAGCAAACGGCCGCCTCCAGCGCCGAGCTGGCGCGCCTGGGGGTCGAGTTGCAGGGCCTGGTCGCGCAGTTCCGTACCTGAGACACACCACGGACTTGATGCAATCCGGCAGCGCTATGGCAGGCGCCTCACTTCCCGGATTGCATCTGGGCTACGAGAGCGGGAACTGGGTAGTAGACTCATTACCTCGGGCAACCCGAGATCCGTAGGGTGTATATGCTTTGCTGCAGTCCAGCGCCCCGCCGTCAGCAGTCATCGCGCCCAGCGGCGCAGGCCTGGCGGGCGGCGCTGAGCAGGGGCTTTCCCAATTCGCTGGCCCAGGCCGCCAGGGGCACGTGCAGATCCGGCTGCCAGATGCGCCGCCACAGCACCAGCAACTGGCTCAGATCGACCAGCGGCGCCGGCCAGTAATCGATCTCCTGCGGCACCTGCCATTCGCCGTTCTGCTTGATGGCAAAGTCGAAGCGGAACGGGTGCACGCCGGTCATGCCCAGGCGGATGTCGGTGACCACCAGGTGCCCGCCGATCTGGTCGTAGCGCAGCACGCCATCGGTGAACCAGGCCAGGCGCTGGTGCGCGGCCGAGTCCGCGAGTACCTCGGCCAGGGCGGTGCCGCGCGGCAGGCGGATGAGTTGCGGCGGTTGCGGGTCGAACCAGCCGACCAGGGCTTCGTGGTAATACGCGCCATCCAGCACGATTACGCGCCAGAGCAGGCTGTTGAGCGGGGTCGGGGTGCTGAACAGCGCTTCGGCCTGGATGCCCTGGCGCGCCAGTTGCGCCTCGACCCGTTGCTCGGCCATGGATTTGCCGGCCAGGGTCGAACCCAGATAAAGGGTCGACAGGGCCAGGGCGACAAGCGGCGCCTTGGCCATTTTGTCGCGCAGACCGAAGGCCAGCCCCAGGAGCACGGCGCTGATCAGCGGCGCGGTGTAGAGCGGGTCGATGATGAAGATGCTCGACCAGGCCGTGGGCGTCGGCATCAGCGGCCAGAACAGCTGGGTGCCGTAGCTGGTGAAGCTGTCCAGCAACGGGTGGGTCAGCAGGACCAGGGCCAGGGTGGCGAACAGGCGTTGCGTCGAGTAGCCCGGATGCGGGTGCAGGCGCCGGACCAGCCAGGTCAGCAGCAGCGCCACGCCGAAGAGGACGAACAGCGAATGGGTGAAGCCGCGGTGCTGGGTCATGTTCGCCACCGCGTCGCCGTAATCGATGATCACGTCGAGATCGGGCAGGGTGCCGAGCATGGCGCCGTACAGCAGTGCTTTACGCCCTTGCCAACGACCCAGTAGTGCGCCTTGGAGGGTGGCGCCAAGCACTGCCTGGGTAATCGAGTCCATGAGCAAACCTATCGAGCAAGCAGACGGTCAAGTTACGCCAGCTGTTGCGCAAATACAGCAGAGAAATTTCAAGGAAAAGTTTCAATCCCTGTGTCGATTTTGCCGCAGCCCCTTCGACGACTTGGCAAGGGCGGGTGCGCTGTTTCGCTCTGCGCGGCGCCTAGAGCTCGGTAAGGGCCGAGTAGGCGATGCGCGGAACCCCGGCCAGGCACCTGTCGAGCAGGGCGCTGAGCGACTCCTCTGCGTCCAGATGGTCATCGCCGAAGTCCTCGCCCAGGGCGAAAAGGTGGACGATCACCTCCAGCGTTCCCTGCGCCGGTAGCGGCTGATCGCGAAGGTCGGCCGGCGTGCAGACATGTTCGGCGCAGCGTCCGGCCAGGCGGCGCAGGCGCTGGTTGAGCAGCATTTTGAACAGCCGCTTGGCCGGGTCGATGTTGCCCCCCAGGTTGCGCGCCAGGCGCAGCGGCACACCTTGCTCGGCGGCGAAACGTGCCACCAGCTCGTATATGGGCCATATAGTGTGCACGTGCTGGTGGGAGTCCAGATGGCTTGGCCGCACCCCGTGCTCGAGGCAACGCTGCCATTGTGCCCGCAATTCGACGCTCACCGCCTCGCGCGAGGCCGGGCTCAGCCACAGGCGGTAGCGTGGCAGGCACAGGTCGAATTCGCCTGCGGCATTGCAGAACAGCCGCTGCTGGCGGATGTTGGCACTCAACGGGCGGCCGAAGCTGAGGTTGAAGTGCAGGCCGATCCGGCCCTGTAGCCTTTCGGAGTGAATCAGGGAGCAGGCCTCGGCGAATGCCGGCATGTTCGCCATCAGGGTGGTGGAGCTGATCAGGCCGCTGCGGAAGGCGCGGACTATGATGGCGTTCTCTTCCGCGCTCAGGCCGAAGTCGTCGGCGTTGATGATCACTCTGCTGGGCATAGGGGCTCTTCGTTGCTCGGGCCTGGCTGCGCTCGCCGGGCCTGGCCAGCTTGCCGGCGCGTTTTCAGCCAGCGCCAGCAGCGATAGGCCAGGCCCAGAGCCAGTCCGCTAGGGCGCCAGGAGTAGAAGCTCCAGCGCAGTTGCTCGACCTCGCCGCTCATGCGCTCGAGCAACTGGTGGCCTGAGCCGTTGCGGCTGACCCGCGAGGCATCGATATACTGCCAGCCTTCTTCCAGCCCCCAGCGGATCCATTCATCCAGCAGCAGGCGGCCGCTGACAAGTTCGGCATATTCCGGCAGGTAGGCTAGGTTGTAGTCGTACAGCCGGCCGCGCTCCAACAGGCCGAGGCGGTAGCTGATACAGCGGCCCTCATGCTCCAGTAGTACCACACGCACCAGCCCGGCCTCGGCCAGCGCGGTGAAGGCCTGGCACATCCACTGCTGGCGCCGTCCGCCGGAGAAGATGCCGACGCCTTCCTCGCCTTTCCAGCTGGCCTGTTCGACGCTGGCAATGGCCGCCAGCAAGGCGCCGGCGCTGGCGCCATCCGGCGCCAGGCGGCGCACTACGGCGCCGCAGGCGGCCGTGCGCTTGCGTGCCCGCCGCAGCTTGTAGCGCAGACTACCGGACGGCTCCTGATGGTCGGCTGCGCTGATCGCATGCAGCGGCACCCGGCAGCTCAGGCGCCGCTCGTGGGTCGAGCTGGCGCTGGCCCAGTGATCGAGGAGGGCGACCTGTTCGCCTGCGGCAACCAGTTCATTCAGCTGCAGCAGGGCATGTGGCAACCTCCGATGGATGGCTGCGCGCGCCTGGCTCCAGCCATCATCGTCGAGCTGGCAGAGCAGGGCGATGCGGTCGCTGAGCGGGTAGCCGAGATGGTGCAGCACCGTCCAGCGCAGGCCGAGATGGCGCTCGCGGGCACTGACCAGAGGTAGGCACAGGCGCAGGTCACTGTCCTCCCAGGCCAGCAGGATGTGCAGTTGCTGTCCAGGCTCGAGGGCGCACTCGGCCGCCTGCAGCCAGCCGAGATGGTTGAACGGGGTACTTTGCGGTACTCGGGCACAGAGGGCCGCGTAGGCTGCGTGGGGAAAATCGCTGGCGTTGAGGGAAAGGCACCATTGGAAGCAGTAATCCATGACCTAGTTCACTCTGATTGTCGAAGGCGTGCGCAGAGGCAGCACTTACAGACAGCGTAGCAAGATTGCGAGCGCGAGCAGGACGACCGGATGGCCAACTTTTATGCACTTCAAAGCGGCCCGCTTGAGCCGTTGCTATAGTCCTGCGAGGCCGACGTGGAGGTTGTCCGGGGCAGCATGACCGGCTCCGAGGTGAAGGGAGTCGCTGGCAACCCTGAACTGGGTGAGCAAAACTCACGCGGCAGAGTATTCCCCTGTGACTGGATCACTTCACTGCTGGGGTGGATGGAGCTTTGCCCTTGCAGGGCAGGATGCGCGAGATGACTATTCAGACAACCTACGACGCTAACTCCGCTGTGCCTATGTGCGCCGACTACCGCATCGAGATCGTGCGCTCGGTGGCAGATGCCGAGCCCTATATCGAAGCCTGGGAGGCGCTGGCCAAGGCCGCCGCCGAACCCAACGTGTTCTACTCGCCCTGGGCCTTGCTGCCGGCCCTCGAGCACTTGGCGGGCGACAAGCGTTTCGTGCTGTTGTTCATGCTCCGCGCGACCGAGGAAACGACACAATCCGGGCTTGTGGTCGATGGCTTTTTTCCGTTGTTCGAGCCGGGCGCCTGTGCCTTCTGGCCCTTGTCGGTGGCCGGAATGTTCCGCCACCGTTATTGCTTCTCGGTGGCGCCCCTGGTGCGCAGTGGTCACGAGAGCAGGGTGATGCGCGCTTTCCTGCGTTGGCTGCACAGGCATAGAGACAACTACCCTCTTTTGCTGATGCGCAATGCGCCTGCCGATGGCCCGCTGGCAGATGGCCTGCGCGGGGCGTTGCACGAGGAGGGGCGACGCTTCCATGAGGGTGCTCACTGGCAGCGAGCGCTGATCAGGTTGGGTGAGGATGCCGAGCACTACCTGGAGCGGGCGCTATCGGCCAAGGAACGCAAAGAGTACCGCCGCCGACGTAACCGCCTGGCCGAGTTGGGCGACTTACGTACTCGCGTGCTGCAACCCAGCGGCGAGGACTTGACGGCCTGGCTCGCGGCGTTCGTCGAACTCGAGCTGAAGGGCTGGAAAGGCGAGTCGCAATCGGCTCTGGGCAGCCGCCCAGAATCCCGCCGCTATTTCGAGGCAGTCGCCAGCGCCGCCTATGCCCGCGGTCAGCTGATGATGCTCGAACTGTCCCTCGATGGCCGTCCGTTGGCGATGCTCTGCGACTTCCTCGCCCCGCCGGGTGCCTTCGCCTTCAAGATCGCCTTCGATGAGGACTACGGCAAATATTCGCCTGGCGTACTCCTCATCCTCGAGTACCTGCACCGGCGAAACGAACTCGAGGAGCGCGGCATCGAGTGGATGGACTCCTGCTCGGATCCGGATAACGTCTTGATCAATCGCCTATGGCTGGAGCGCAAGCCGCTATGCACCTTCATGCTCAGCAGCGGTTCGCCGTTGGCCGATTTCTGGGTCGGCCTCTATCCCTATGCAAAAGGCCTGAAGGGCTGGTTGAAAAGGCGCTAGTCATGCGGTTCGGCGGTACCGCTCAAGCGCCCGATCCGCACGCGCAAGTCTGACTGCTGGCGACTGAAGCGCAGAGTGCCCACAGGGTATAGATATGGGATTGCCGTACGAGAGGGCGGAAACCGGGGCGCTCGAGCAGTTTCAGGGGTCGGCCGTTGAGCGCGTTGACCACCGTTTGGGCGCGCTGGTAGCCGGCGACGTGCAGCATCTGCCAGAGGCTTTCCTGGGTGCCGAGCAACAGGGCGCTGCCACGATGGCCCGGAGCGATCTCCACGGCGAACAGGTAGACGCTATAGGTTTCGACGGGGAACCAGCAGCGATGGTAATGCCGGTCGTAGTAGTCGCGTTCGCTGAACCAGAGAAACGCGCAGACGTCGCCGTCGTGGTTCAGGGCGGCGAGCCCGTGCACACCCTCCATCTCGAGCAGGTCACCCATCACCGTGAGCTGATGGGCGAAGTGCTTGTGAAAGGCCGGCAGCAGCTCCCGGGTGATCGGGAAGTAGCGCCATTGATGCGAGCGTTGCAGGTTGGGGCATGGCCTCCTCGCGTTGCAGCCAGAGCAGTAGGCAGTGGCTGAACAGGTAGCGTTCGCAGAGCGTGTGCTTACAGACCTTTGCTTTTGAGTTTGCCCAGCACAACGCCCAGATTCATGGCGCCTCCCAGCTCAGGGCGAACAGCGATTCCCCGGGCAGGCTGAAATGCCATGCCCCTGCCGTGCAACGCACCGGCTCGCTACTGAGCCTAGCCGCTGCGCTGAAAAGCTGGAGCCTGGGCGGCTCCTGGTCACTGCAGTTCAGCGGTTCGCCGCGCAATTGCACCTGCTGCTGCCGCATCGTCTTGTTCACGCCGAACAAGCTCAGGCGAGAGCCGGAGCGCATGGCCAGGACGTCCACCTCGAAGGCATCGTTGTCCAGGCGCAACACCTGCTCCAGCCAATGTTGCTGTATGAAGACCATGGCCAGGCCCACCGGCTTGAGGTAGAAACGTCCATCCTCGGCCAGGCCGATCATGCCCTTGAGGTGATCCGGTTCATCCGTGGCCAGATACCAGTTGAGCAGCTCCAGCAGGCCGTCCTGGGCTGAGTTGATCGCCACCGAGGCCCACCAGAGCGCGGCGAACTGGGTTTCCTGCTCGTAGGGGCTGATGCCGTTGCCGCTGGAAATATTGGTCTGCCCCAGCAGCAGCGCCTTGCGCGGCCGGCCCTGGGCATCCAGGCCGACCAGCTGCGCAGCCTGGCGCACGTTGTCGCGGTACAGGCGGGTGGCGCGCAGGTCGCGCACCATCCATTCGTGCCAGGAGAGGGCGTCGACCCACTCGCCGTGCTCGGCCAGCAGGCGCCGCGACCAATCCAGGCCGCGGCGCGCCTTGGCATCTTCCCTGAAGGGGCCGTTGAGCAGGCGCGAGGAGGCCGGCATGGCGATGCGTACCCCGGCTTCCCGCGTCCCGGGGTGCTGGCGGATCTGGGTGGCTATCTGGGCGAAATAGCCGGCGAAATTGGCGTAATCGGGGTAATTGAGGTTGGGCTCGTCGGCGAAGGCGATGTAGTGGGTGCCCACTCCGCCGAAGGCACGGATACCCTCGAGCAAGGCTTGCAGCCCGGCCAGGGTGGTGCTGTCGGCGCTGAGCACCGGGCGCCGACCGGTCCTCGACAGCAGGGTGGTGTCGGTACGGATGCCGTAGTGGTTCAGGTACAGCGGGCGGAAGGCCTGCTCGTGCCGGGGCCGGCGCGCCATGACATCGACGAAGCTGTAGTAGCTGGCGGCACGCGGCGCCAGCTGGGCGAGCAGCTCGGGCGCTTCGGGCGGACTGTAGGGCAGGGCCACGCCGAGCTTGGGCGTGGGCCCGAGCACCTGGGTATGCAACTCGAGATTGACCTGGCCGAACTCCTGGTTGGGGCTGAACAGGTGTTCGGGGTGCTGGGCGAACAAGTTGTCGCTGCCGTCGAGCCAGAAGGCGGCCTTGCCGTGGCCGTGCAGGCGCAGGCGCCAGAGCTGGTCCTCGGCGGCCACCGGCAGCTCCAGGCGGTCGCTTTGCGCGTAATGGGCGTGGCGCGACAGGGGCAGGCGCAGGTCGAGACCGTCGCTCAGGCGCTGGACATCCAGGCCGCTGACCCCGCCGTAGTATTTGCCGGCCAGCACTGCGCGCTCGCCGGCCCGCACGCGGAAGTACAGCTGCATGCCGGCTGGCACTATGGCGCTGAAATGCAGCTTCACCGGCTCGAACAGGGCGGCGCTGCTGTCGGCGTGGCTGACCCGGTAGAGGCGGAAGCTGTAGCCCGGGATTTCCAGGCGGTAACCACTGCCGTTCACCTGCAGCGGCCACTGCTGCCGGCCGCGCACTTCGCTGGCGGCGATGTCGCGCTGGGCCAGCAGGCGGCCGTCACCGGCCTGCAGATAGAGGTGTTCTTCGTTGGCCTCGGCCTGCCAGGCCGGCTGCCAGGACACCTGTAGGTTGTCGGCCTGCTCGACGCGCAGGTGCAGCGCGCCGTCGCGGATGCCTGGCCATTCCATTGCCCGCGCGGCCGGCAGCAGCGTGCCGGATAGCAGGCAAGCGATGAGCAGGTGGCTGGGCTTCATGCCGCTGGCCGCAGTTGCGCCTGCAGCATGCGCAGGTCGCTGGGGAAGACCAGCAGGGTCTGGCCGATGGCGACCCCGCTGAGCCGGCAGTAGAGCAGGAGCATCGCCAGACTGAGGGTGCTGTAGGCGATTGATGAGGCGATCGAGGCGCCGACTATGCCCCACCGCGGGATCAGCAGCAGGGCCAGCAACACATTGAGCGCCGCGGCGCCGCCGGTGAACAGCGAGAGGGTAGCGGGCCGCTGCTTGCCGAGCAGATCCAGGCGCAGGATGCCCGCGTAGCACAGACTGAAAATGCCGGGCAGCAGCGCCAGCAGGGCGGGATAGGCCGGTCGGTAGGCTGCGCCGAACAGCAGCACGATCAACCATTCGCCCAGCAGCGCCATGCTCAGGCAGGCGACGAGCATGGTGCTGCCGGTCAGACGCAGTGCCAGCGGCGTGAGCCGCCGGATGTTTTCGCCCTGTTGCAGCAGGCGCTTCATCAGTGGCGTGGTGACCGCCTCCGGGACGATGGACAGCAGTTCGGCGGCGGCGCTGGCCATGGCGTAGTAGCCCAGCGCCTGGTTATCCAGCATGGCGCCGATGAGCAGGTAGTCGGAGCGCAGCAACACCTGCTGGAACAGCACTTCGAGGTGGCTTTTGCCGCTTAAGCTGAGCAGTTCGTGCTGACTGTGGCGATCCCAGCGCAGCCTGACCGGGTGGAATCGGCCGAGCAGACAGAGGCCGACGATCACCACCACCAGTAGCGCGCCCAGCCAACTGCCGATGGCTGCCAGCAGGGCGGCGTCCTGCCACATCCATAACAGGGCGAGGAACAGCAGCAGTGAACTCAGTGATTCGGTCAGGCGCAGGCTGTTGAACACGCCGACCTTGCCATCGGCGTTATGCAGGTTCAGCAGGGCGTTCTTCAGGACAAACAGTGGCACCGCGAGCAGCAGCAGCCAGGCGAACTGGCCGAGGCGCTGCGACAGGTCCAGATCGCTGCCCAGGCTGCGCAGAAGGCCCACGCCGATCAAGGTGGCCAGTCCGGCGAACAGGCAGCCATAGACCAGCACTTGGGTCAGCAGCACGCCCATCGAACGCTGCTGTGCCGCGTGGTAGCCGACGGCGGTGTTCAGCCCGCCGCTGGTGAAGGCGGCAATCAGTTCCGGCAGGGCGCTGAGCAGGGCGAACAGGCCGCGGTCGGCCGGGCCGAGGATGCGCGCCAGCAGCACGTTGCGCAGCAGGCGCAGGACGAGCATCGCCAGCTTGGTGCCGATGCTGAGGAGCAGATGGCGGATATAGTCATTGCGCTTCATCCCTGCATCCCGTTGGTCTGCGCTGCCTGTGCCTGTGCCTGTGCCTGTGCCTGCGCGCCGTGGCAGCGGGCGCCTTGTAGGATGCGCCAGCCGAGCAGGGCGGGCTGGCGCGCGGTGTGATGGCTGACACCGATGCGCGGCAGCGACAGCGAGGTCGCCTGCTGGTTGCGATGCAGACCGGTGCGGGTGCCCAGCGCCTGGCGGTAGCCCTGCCGCGTGAGCGCCGCGCAGACGCGCGCGTCGTGGTCGCCATTGGGGTAGCAGTAGACCGGCAGCGGCATCTTGCAGTGCGCGCCGATGGCCTCGCGCGAGCGCTGCAGTTCGCTTTCCAGGCTGCAGTCGTCGAGGCCGGTGAGGATCGCGTGGCTGGCGCCGTGCGGGCCGAAGCGTACCAGCCTCGAGGCTTCCATCTCCTGCACTTGCCGCCAGTCCAGACCGTGTGGCTCGACCGGGTCCGGGCAGCTGTCGGCGAGCGCTTGCAGGGCGGCCGCCGGCAGGCTTTTCAGCTGTTGCAGGAACTGGCTCAGGGCCTGGCTGCGCAGGTACTCGGGGCGCGCCGTGCAGAGTTCGCCCGGCAGGCTCAGGTGCCGCTGGTGGAGACGTTCGCCGAGCAGCTCGCGGGCCTCTTCGCCGAAGCTGCCCCAGAGGGTTTCGCCGATGGCTTCCCACCAGAAGCGCCGGTTGCTGCCGATGAAGTCGGTGGAGAGGAAGATACTCGCCGGCATCCCGTGTTTTTTCAGCAGCGGGAAGGCATGGATGGCGTTGTCGCGCCAGCCGTCATCGAAGGTCAGCGTCAGGCGCGGCCGCTCGCCTGCCTGGCTCGTTGGGTCGAGCAGTTCGCCGAGCGGCACGCAGTCGAAGTGGTGCTTGAGCCAGAGCAGGAGATTCTCGAAGGCTGGCTTGCCGATGCACAGTGGGGAGCGATGCGGCAGGGCCGCCGGCGGATCTTCGGCCAGCACCCGATGCAGCATCAGAATGGTCCCGGTCCCGCGCAACAGGCGAGACCCGGCGGGGGTGTTGAGGTAGAGCCAGCCAGTGCCGGCTTTGATCAGCTGCTTGAGCGGCACGATGCATCCTCATCGGTTCTGCTGCGGATTCCAGTGGTGGTAACGCTGCCCGCTGACGAAATGCCAGACGCCGGCGCTCATGGCGGCCAGGGTCACCAGCCCATAGGCCGCCAGACGGAACAGCTTCGGCAGGTGGCGCCGCTGGCCGAGCAGGCCGATCACTGCCAGCGCATAGCCGGCGAGCTGGGCGATCAGGCTGAGGCGGTAGAAGTCGCCCGCGTTCCACAGCCAGAAGTTGCTCAGCAGCAGCGGAATCAGCAGCACCGGCACCAGTCGGCGGAGCAGCTTGTGGGTGATCAGGGCGAGGGCAAACACGCCATGCCGGCGCGGGTCGAGCAGCTCGCGGCGGTGGGCCAGGCTTTGCAGGCCCCGGGCGGTGATCCGGCGGCGGCGGCGGAATTGATTGTCTGCCGTCTCGACACCGTGGTCGGTGACCCGAGCGGCCTCGGCGAAGACGATGCGTCGCCCGGCCACCGAGGCGCAGGTGGTCAGGAAGAAGTCGTCAGTGACATCCGTTGGCACCGTCTGGAACAAGCTCCGGCGCAGGGCCTGCAAGCCGCCGTCGGCCGAAGCCATGCAGCCGGTGCGGCTTTCCAGGCGGCGCAGCCAGGACTCGTAGTCGCGGTAGAGCTGGTCGCCGATGGCCAGCGCCTTGCCCGAGGAGAGGATGGCCACATTGCCGGCGGTGGCGCCGACGCACGGATCGGCGAAGGGCGCGACCAGTTGGGCCAGGGTGTCGTCGGTCCACAGGGTGTCGGCATCGCTGAACACCAGGATATCGCCATCGGCCACGGCCACCGCACTGTTCAGTGCGCTGGCCTTGCCGCCGCGCGGCAGGTCCAGCACCTGGACGTCGTCCTGTCCATGGGCCTGGGCGACCTGCCGGGCCAGCGCCACGGTGGCATCACTGGAGCCATCGCTGGCGATGATGATCTGCCGCCGCTCGCGTGGGTAGGCTTGGTCCAGCAGCGAGCGCAGCTTGGTTTCGATATGCCGTTCTTCGTTGTAGGCGGCGACGATCACGCTGACCCGCGGCAGCTGTTCTAGCGCGACGGGTTGCGCGTCACCTTGGAACAGGCCGTAGACGGCCAGCAGGGCGGGGTAGCCCAGGTAGGCAAAGAACGGCAGGAACAGGCACAGCCAGAAAATCGCTTCAGCCACGGGAAGGCCTCCGTGCGGTCAGATCCATCAGCCCCAGAAGCAGTGCGATACCGGCGACATGCATGCGCAGCCAGTGCAGCACCAAGAGATGCAACGCCAGTAACGGGCGTTGCCTGTTGTAGCGATAGCGCAAAGTCATCATCAGTGCCGGCAACCAGCCCAGCGCGAACACGCCGGCGGCCACGGCCGGCTGACCGAGCAGCAGGCAGAGCAGCGCCAGCGCGTCGATCGCCCAGTGCCCGGCCGCCAGCAGCGGGAAGCGCAGCATGCGCAGGCCGACGCTGCCCTTGCGCAGCAACTGCGCCTGGCTGCTCTGGCGCCAGAGCTCCTTGCCTAGCCATTCACCCCAGCTGCCTTCGAAGCCCCAGTTCAGCACCGTTGGCGTGGGCAGGCTGAGCAGGCGGGCGCCGGCGCCACCGAGGCGCAGGCTGAGATCCTTGTCCTCGCAGGTGCGCAGGCTTTCGTCGAAGCCGCCGACGCGCTCGAACCAGTGGCGCTCCAGGCACAGGTTGGCGGTCGGCAGCCAGTCCCGCAGCGCCGGGAGGTTACGCTCGGCGGCCACCCGCTGCAGCCAGGCACGGGCATACCAGGGAGCCTGCGGCGGTGGCCGGTGAACCAGGCCGAGGACGTCGGCACGATTCGTGGTGCGCACCTCGCGCCACATTTGCAGCCAATCCAAGGGTACCTCCATGTCGGCATCGAGGAAGGCCAGCCAGTCGCCGCTGGCCGCCGCCGCACCTCGGTTGCGCAGGGCGGCGATGCTCACTCCGGGGCAGTCGAGCACCCGCGCGCCGAGGCTGCTGGCGAGGGCCTGGCTGCCGTCAATGGAGCCGTTGTCCGGCACTATCAGTTCATACTCCAGCCCGCAGTGCTCGGCTGCGCGTTGTGCGGCGCTCAGGGTGCGGCTGAGGTGGCCGGCCTCGTTGAGGGTGGGGACTATGATGCTGACCCGGTTCATGGTCGCTCCCTACCAGCCACCGCGTCGCTGGCCTCAAGGCGCAGGTAGCTGGCCACGGCAAGCATCACCCACAGGTACTTGTGGCTCGGCACACTGAGGAAAGCCAGGAAGCAGGCCAGCGCTGCGAAGGACAGGCCCAGGTGGGTGGCCAGCGCTGCCCGTTGCTGATCGCCGCGGCTCAGCCATTGGCGGCGGGCGACCTGGAAGTTGCGCAGGCTGAGCAGCACCAGCCCGATGAACAGCAGACCACCCGGCAGACCGACTTCGCTGAGCATGCTCAGGTAGGTGTTGTGCGCTTCGCGGTACAGCTCCTCCGGCAGCGGCCGGTTGGCGAAGGCGATGGCATAACCGGTCTTGGCGAAGTGCAGGGGGAAGGTGCCGGGGCCGCCGCCGAGCAGGGGGTCCTGCTTGATCATTTCGCCGCCTACCAGCAGGTAGGAGCTGCGCCGGGCCAGGGAACTGTCGACGTGGGCATTGACCCCGGATTTCAGGCTGGTCAGGGCCTCCAGGCGCTGCACGAAACTGTCCGGCAGCAGCGAGGGGGCCAGCGGCAGGGTGATCGCCAGGCCGAGGATCAGCCAGCCGAGGTGGCGCGGCAGCAGGAGGCGTTGCAGACTGCTGCGGTAATTCCAGGCGGCCAGACTGCTGGTCAGCAGCAGCACCAGCAGTCCGGAACGCGAGCCGGTCTGGCCCAGGCCGGCCAGCAGCAGGGTCAGCAGCAGCAGCCAGAACAGCCGTTGCGGCCAGCGCGGCGCACGCAGCAGCAGGAGTAGCGCCAGCGGAAAGGCAAAGGTGATCAGCAGGGCGAAGTAGTTGGGGTCGGTGAGCAGGCCGGTGGCGCGCCCGGCGACCTGGTGGCTGGTGGAAACCAGAGCGACTACGCAGGTGCCGGCCACCGACAGCGCCACCAGGCGCGCCAGCATCAGCAGGTCGAGGTCGCGGCACAGCAGCAGGGTGATGGCGAACAGCACCAGGCCGACGGCCAGCTGGCGCAGGTGCAGCAAGGACAGGCCGGTGTGGCTGCTGAACAGCAGGCTGAGCAGGTAGCAGCCGAGGAACAGCAACAGCAGCGGCCACAGGTTGCTGCGCAGACGCACCCCCGGCAGCTGATGCAGCAGCAGTTGCAGCGCGACTATGGCAATCAGCGCCAGGCCCAGCAGCTTGCTCGCGGTGATGCCGCCACTTTCGGCGAACAGCCCCTCGAGGGGCACCAGGGCGACCAGGCCGAGCACGCCCCAGGCCGGCCGGCGGTAGAGCACGGCCAGGGCGACCACGCCCGGAATGGCCAGGGGGGCCAGGTAGGGGTGGGGGCTGGCCAGGAGCAACAGGCAGGCCAGGCTGAGGATCAGGGCTAGGGGCAGAACCAGAGGCATCGCATCACCCTCCGACCGCGTTGCGGTACAACTGACGCCAGCGTTCGGCCTGGGCCGGCAGGTGGTAATGGCTGAGCTGGGTGAGCCTGGCCTGGGTGGTCAGCGTCCGGCGCAGTTCCTGGCTGAGCAGCAGGCATTCCACCTGGGCGGCCAGCTCGGCGAGCTCGCCGGGTGGGCTGAGCAGGCCGGAGACTTCATGGCTGAGCACGTCGGGAATGCCGCCGACAGCGAAGGCGGCTACCGCTACTCCGGCCTGCATGGCCTCCAGCAGTACCATCGGCGTGCCTTCCGTGCGCGAGCTGATGACCAGCACGTCGAGGGCACGCAGCCAGGCCGGCATATCCTCCTGATAGCCCGGCAGACCGATGCGCTCGTGCAGCCCGGCGGCGTCGATGCATTCCTGAAGTTCGCCGCGCTGCGGGCCTTCACCGAGCAGCACGGCATGCAGTTCGGGTTGGCGTCGGCACAGCTCGATGGCCAGTTTGACGAACAGATCCGGGCCTTTTTCGGCACTGAGGCGGCCGACGAAACCGATCAGCGGCGCGGCGGGAGCCGCAGCAGGACGTTCATGCTGAGCCTCCGGTGCTGACGGCAGGCCGTTGGGAATCACATGCAGCTTGTCGGCACGGACGCCAGCCTGGCTGTGCAACCGGGCGATGCTGCCGGCCACGCAGGCCACCGCCCGCACCTGCGGGGTGCGGCACAGCTGCAGGCTGAGCCAGGTATACAGACGCTGCTTGTGGCTGCGCGGAGTGAAACCGTGCTGGGTGGTGACCAGTGGCAGGCCGAAGCGCATCGCGCTCAGCCAGCCATAGAGCAGGCCCTTGAAACCATGCCCGTTGAGCAGCACCGGCTCGGCGTCGGGCTGCTGCAGGGTCTGCCACAGGCTACCCAGGTTGGCACAACGGGTCAGCTCCACGCCGGCCTTGCGAAAGCGCTCGGCCAGCTCCTCCGGACCGTTCAGCAACAGCACGCGGTGTTGCCCAGGGGCGTGCAAGCAATGCTCGAGCAGCATCCGCTCCAGGCCGTAGAAACCGCCGCTGCTGAGCAAGTGGGCGACCCGCAACGGGGATTTCCCGCGGGTGCTCAGTCGCTGACCCAATACCGGATCCATGGCAGACTCCCGGGTTTATGCGGATTGGGCAAGGTAGCTTGCTCGGCATTGATGGTCATCAGCACGGGCAGGTCAAGCTGCTGCTGGATCTGCGCCGGATGCTTGAAGCGGTGGTCGAAGAACTCGCGGATATAGCCGATGGCGATCGCCAGCAGCAACGCGGTGAGCAGCCCCAGGGGAATGATCAGCATCGGTTGGGGAAAGCTCGCCTCGGTGGGCTCGAAGGGCCGGCTGAGGACGCGGGCGTTGGACAGCCCACCGTCCAGCAGGCTGCGACTGCGGCTTTCCTCATAGCGCTGGGTGTAGGTGAAGAAGGCCTGGTGCAGCGCTTCGATCTCGGTGTTGAGCTGGCGCAGGGTGCTCTGCACGTTCTGCAGTTCGTGGATACGCGCCTTGTACTCGTCGATCCGCGCGGTCTTCTGGGTGATCACCCCGGCGATGATATCCAGCGCTTTCTGCCGTTCACTGATGCGGTTACTAACCACCTGGAGGAACTGCTTGCGGGTGCGGTCGGCCTGCGCATAGAGGATCTTCATCGGCACGCTGTCGTGGCGGTAGATGTCGCCCTCGTAGCCGTACTGGCTGATCTGTTCGACCACCCGCTCGCCCAGCTGGCGGATCTCACGGTCCTCGAAGGCGACGTTATCGATGGTGTTGGCAAAGGTGAAGGGGAAACTGTAGTCGCTCAACTTCGCCTTGCGTGCCACGGCCAGGCTTTTCTGCAGGTAGTCAAGCCAGCGCTGGTTTTCCAGCTGGCGGTCGCGGTACTGGTTGAGCGCCTGCTTGTCCAGGTTGATGGCATTGAGGTTGAAGGTGATTTCCTCCTCGGGGTTGGCCGCCTGGGTCTGCTCGAGCAGAGCCAACCGCTGGCCCTCGAGGTTGCCCAGACGCTTCTGGTACTGGACCTTCTTCTGTTCGTAGAAGGCTTCCGGCAGGTCGTTGGAGTGCAGCTCGTGACGCTGGACCAGGTAGTTGTCGAGCAAGCGGTTGACGATCAGGGTGCCGAGAGCCGGGTCGCTGGCTGTGTAGTGCACGGTGATGACGTTGGAGCCGGGTACCGGCGAAATCTCCAGATCTTCCAGGATCTGCAGGGTCAGCTGGTCCAGGCGGGTGTCGCGCACAGGGTCGGCCTCCAGGCCCAGGGCGCTGCGCAGCGGGTTGAACACATGCTCCTGCAGGGGAGTGATCAGATAGTCGCGCAGCACGCTGTCCTCGTCCTGGAAATAACCCTCCTGGTGCATCTTGTCGAGGGTGTCGCGGACCAGGTCCGGTGAGCGCAGGATGCTGCTCTCGGTTTCCATGTCGGCCAGGGTGGGAGGCAGGAACCTGTCGGTATTCTGCAGCAGGCTGGCGCTGCCAGTGTCCGCCTGGGGCAGCTTCTTCGACTGCACCATGACTTGCGCATTGATGTCGAACGACTGCTTGAGCAGCAATGGCAGCAGCAGAGTGATGGCGGCGAACACCAGGAACACCCGCTTGATCAGTCGACGGTTGGCGAACAGCGTGCGGAAGAACTCATGCAGATAGTTTTCGCTCTTCAGGTGGTTTTCGCTCTCGATGGTGTACATGGCTAGTTATCCTCCTCCTTGTTGTCGACCCGGTAGGAGAAGCCGAAGTTGAAGCCGCTGAAGAGCACCACATCGGCCAGTTGGCGGGCGGTGTCGCCGGCCTTGGCCAGACCGGTCCTGGGCACGAAGAGCAGGTCGTCGGGCTGCAGGTAGGCCATGCTGGCGGCATTGTCCTTGAGCAGGGCCTTGACGTCGTAGGTGCGCGCCAGCACCTGGTCGCCCTGGCGATGCAGGATCAGCACCGAGTCCAGCGCGGCGGTGGTCGGGTTATGCCCACTGGCCAGGGTCAGTGCCTCCAGCACCGAGATCGGCCGGCGCACCGGGTAGGCCCCGGGCTTGCCGACTTCGCCGAGAATATAGACCTCGTTGGCGGTGGTGGACTTGAGCAGCACGTCGACCTGGATCGGCCCCACCTCCTTGAGGTAGCGCTCGTTCAGGCGCTTCTGCAGCTCCTCCCGGGTCATTCCACCGAGCTGCATGCTGCTGAGCATCGGGAAGCTGGCGCTGCCGTCATTGCCGACGGTGATCTCCCGGCTCATGCCGGTACTTGGGCTGAACAGGGTGTCGCGCAGGCGCTGCGCGCGGGTTTGCGCCTTGGGCACGGAAAGCGTGATCAAGGGCGTATTGAGGATGCCCTTGTAACGCTCGATCAGGGCCGCCTGAGCTTCCTCGACGGTCAGCCCGGCGACCTGCATGGAGCCGACGTACTCCAGGTTGATGCGGCCGTCGGGCATTACCGTCTTGATTCCGGTGAGGCCCTTGGCGGTGAGGAACTGGAGCTCCAGAGAGTCGCCGTTCTGGATGCGGTAGGCCTCGGGTGAATCCATCTCGATATGGAAGATTACGTCGAGCACGTCCTGTGGCCTGAGCACCTGGGTGATCGGAATGATTTCGCTCTGCGTGGCCTGCGCCTCGGGCGCGGTGAGGATGCGGGCGGGAATCGAGCGGCTGGTTTCCTGGTTACTGCAGCCGACCAGAGCGGCGAGCAGGAGAAGCGGTAAATACTTCATGGCGAGCGTCCTGTCTGCGTGATCAGAGAAGGTTGTAGAGCCACTGCGGCAAGTAGAGCTTGCGCGCGTAGAACACACTACCGAGCAGGGTGGCATTGGCCTGCTGCAGGCGCTGCACGGCAGCCTGGGCGACTTCCCAGCGGGTCGCTTCGGCGCGGATCACCAGGATCACCCCATCGACCATGGCGGCCAGACTGGTGGCGCTGTTGCCGCTGTAGACCGCCTCAGCATCGATCACCACGAAGCGGTAGTGGGCACTCAGGCAGGCCAGCAGCCACTGCATGTCCTCGGTGGTGAAGTGTCCGGCCACTTGGGACGGGTGGCCGAGGGGGAGTAGGTCGAACGGCAGGTCGGGCACGCGCTGCACGCAATCGGCCAGGCGCTCCTCCGGCTGCTCGCTTTGCAGCAGCTCGAACAGGCCTTCGTCGGCTGCCATGCCCATGCGCGTGCTGAACCCGGTGGCCGAGGGGTCGGCGTCCACCAGCAGGACCTTGCCCTTGGCCGCCTTGGCCAGTTGCTTGGCTAGGCAGATGGCGCTGGTGGTGGTGCCGCAACCGCTGGTCGGTGCTGTCAGCAGGATGACCTGGCAGTCCTGGTCGAGCACTGTAGCCGCCAGGTTGACTTCGCTGGGGCTGAGGACGCGCTTGTCCTGCTCCAGCAACAGTGTGGTCTCCTCCGAACGGAGCATGTTCATGGTGGTGACTCCCTGATCTGCTTTACGGCGTGAGGTTGATGGGGCTCAGCTGGCACCATGGCCGCTGAATACCTTGAAAGGGGTAAGTAACAGGATTTTCAAATCCAGCCAGAGGCTCTGCTCGGCGATGTAGCGGAGATCCAGCGCCACTCGTTGGTCGAAGTCGATATCGCTGCGCCCGGAGATCTGCCAGAGGCCAGTCATGCCGGGGTAGATGCTCAGTCGCGAAAGATGCTGGTCTTCGTAGCAGTAGGCGTTGAACGAGGTGGGACGGGGGCCCACCAGGCGCATGTCGCCGACGATCACGTTGAACAGGTTGGGCAGCTCGTCCAGGCTGCTGCGCCGCAGCCAGCGGCCGAGTGGCGTGACGCGCGGATCCTTGTCGATCTTGAAGTCGATAGCATTGGCGCCGTGTTTGTTCAGGTGGCGCACGGACTCCTTGAGTGCTTCGGCGTTGGCTACCATGGTGCGGAACTTGCACATGCCGAAACAGCGCCCGCGATAGCCGGTGCGCTGCTGGATGAACAGGACCGGCCCCGGGCTGTCCAGTTTGACGGCCAAGGCCAGAGCCAGCAGCAGAGGCGAGAGCAATACCAGCAACACCAGCGCCCCTAGGCAGGCAACCACGCGATTGGTCCGCGACAGGGTCCAGGGTCGAGCGCCGGGGCGGCCGGTGATCCAGCCGCGCCCTTGCCGGTGGATCGCGGCATCGATCCGTATGCGATGACTGGGGTCCAGGCGTTTGTCGAGACGCAGTTCGTCGAGTACCGCACCTTCTGGATGGCCGCTCATATAGCCCTCCGCTTCTGCACAGGTTCTGCCAGTGGCGAAGGTCCATGGCCTTGCGATACCTCAACGACAGGCAGTGAGTAGTAGTCACGAAACCAGGAAATGAAGCGCGCGAGCCCTTCATTCAGTCCGATCTGGGGGTGGAAACCGGTGTCTCTCTCCAGCTCGGAGATGTCGGCGCAGGTGTCGAGTACATCCCCCGATTGCAGTGGCAGCAGCTCTACCTCGGCCTTGAGGCCCAGGTGTCTTTCCAGGATGGCGAGGTAATCCTTGAGCTCGACCGGCCGTTGTCCGCCGATGTTGTAGAGTCGCCAGGGCGCCATGCTGGTGGCGGGATCGGGGCGCTCGCGATCCCCGTCCGATATGGCCTTCGGTGGACGTTCGAGCAGGCGCGTCAGGCCCTCGATGATGTCGTCTATGTAGGTGAAGTCGCGTTGGTGCTGGCCGTAGTTGAACAGCTTGAGCGGGCGCCGCTCGACGATCGCCTGGGCAAACTGCATCGGCGACATGTCCGGTCGACCCCAGGGGCCATAGACGGTGAAGAAGCGCAGGCCGGTGGCCGGGATGCCGAACAGGTGGCTGTAGCTGTGCGCCATCAGCTCGTTGGCTCTCTTGGTGGCGGCATACAGTGACAACGGGTGGTCGACGCGGTCCTGCACCGAGTAGGGCGTGTGCTGGTTGGCGCCGTATACCGAGCTGGACGAGGCATAGAGCAGGTGACGCACGGGGTGGTGACGGCAGCCTTCGAGGATGCTCAGGAAGCCCGTCAGATTGCTGTCGACATAGGCCTGCGGATTGTGCAGCGAGTAACGCACGCCCGCCTGGGCGGCGAGGTGGATGACGGCCTCAGGGCGCTCGCGGGCGAACAGCGCGGCGATGGCTGGGCTGTCGGCCAGATCCAGGTGCCACAGGGGGAAGTCGCCCGCCTGCTCCTGTACCCAGCGCACGCGGGCGTGCTTCAGGGCTGGGTCATAGTAGTCGTTGAAGTTGTCCAGACCGCAGACCCGATGCCCGTCGCGCAGCAGGCGCAGGACGCAATGGGCACCAATGAAGCCGGCGGCGCCGGTGACCAGGATCTTCATGGCTTCGGCAGTTCCGGGGGGCAGTGGCGCAGGCCGATGCCGGAATAGTGCAGCCCGGATGCCGCCACCTGCTCTGGGTTGTAGAGGTTGCGGCCGTCGATGATCAGGCGCGCGCGCAGCTTCTTCGCCAGCAGGTCGAAGTCGACCACGCGGAAGTTCTTCCACTCGGTGCAGATCACCAAGGCATCGGTGTCCTGCAGCGTGTCGTCGCGGGTGGCGCAGAGCTCAAGGTCGTCGCGGTAGCCGTAGAGTCGCCGGCACTCGGACATGGCCTCGGGGTCGAAGGCGCGAACCGTCGCGCCCTCTTGCCACAGCGCTTCCATCAGGTAGCGGCTGGGAGCCTCGCGCATGTCGTCGGTATTCGGTTTGAAGGCCAGGCCCCATACGGCGATGGACTTGCCGGCCAGGCCGGCGGGGAAGTGCGGCTTGAGTTTGCTGAACAGGATCTGGCGCTGGGCGTTGTTGACCTCGCTGACGCTCTGCAGCAGGCGCATCGGCATGCCGATGCGCTTGGCGGTATGCAGCAGGGCACGCAGATCCTTGGGAAAGCACGAGCCGCCGAAGCCGCAGCCGGGGTAGATGAAGTGGTAACCTATGCGCGGATCGGAGCCGATGCCCTTGCGCACGGCCTCGATATCGGCCCCCAGGTGCTCGGTCAGGTTGGCCAGTTCGTTCATGAAGCTGATGCGGGTGGCCAGCATGGCGTTGGCCGCATACTTGGTCAGCTCCGCGCTGCGGTTGTCCATGAAGATCAACTTTTCATGATTGCGGAAGAACGGCGCGTAGAGCTCGGCCAGTTGGCTGCGGGCGACATCGTCCCCGGTGCCGATGATGATGCGATCGGGGCGCATGCAGTCGTTGAGCGCGCTGCCTTCCTTAAGGAACTCGGGGTTGGAGACCACGCGTACCTTCAGCTGCGCCTTGCCCAGCCGCTCGAGTTCCTCGCGGGCGACTTCGGCCACCCGGCTGGCGGTACCGACCGGTACGGTGGACTTGATCACCAGGGTACGGTCGTCCTGCATGTGGCTGACGATCTCGCGGGTCACTGCCAGCACTTGGCGCAGATCGGCGGAGCTGTCCTCGTTGGATGGGGTGCCGACGGCGATGAAGATCACTTGGCCATGGATGACCGCATCGCTGGCCTGAGTGCTAAAGGACAACCGCCCCTCGCGCAGATTGTCATCGATCAGGTCCGAAAGACCTGGCTCCTGGATCGGTGGCACCGCCCGTTGCAGTTGGTTGATCTTCTGCTCGTCAATGTCGACGCAAAGGACTGTATGGCCGACTTCAGCCAAGGCTGAAGCTTGAACAAGGCCTACATACCCGGTGCCGAACACACTGACTTTCATGTTGGCGGGCCCCACGTTTTCGTTCAAATGTAATGGTTATGAAAGACTGGCCTTGACATCTGTCAAGGAGCTGGAGTAGCCATGGGCAAGCACTTACAGTGGCACTTTAATGGCTGGAAACCGTTTTATTCCTTGAGTTCCGCGGGGTTAAAGCAGCTTGCTTGGTGACGTAAAATTGTCAATCATGCCGACGAGTGGTGGGTTGTGGCGGAAGATTGACGGATGTTGGCTTCGGTCTTCCTTCTTGAGGGCTGGGCGCAGGTGCGGCCGCATAAGCCACAGAACAAAGCCAAGGCCAAGGTGGCGGTGCAGGTCGTCGAGCGCTGGATCATGGCGCGGTTGGGCGCCGGCAGTTCTTCAGTTTGCATGAACTCAATCGGGCGATTGCCCGAGTTGCTGGAGGACTTGAACCAACGCCCGTTCAAGAAGCTCGATGGTTGTCGCCGGGAGTGGTTCGAGCGGTTCGACCAGCCGCTGCTGCGGCCGTTGCCACTGCATCCCCATGGGGTCGCGATCTTCAAGCGCTGCAAGGTCAACATCGACTACCACGTCGGGGTGAACGGCGGCATTGACCGCGTGGCCTCGACGCTGGCCTGACAGAGCGTCGATCTGCGACGGAGCGCGCATAGCGTGGAGATCCTGCACGGCAACCGGCGGGTCGCCAGTCACCTGCGGCTTCAGCGGCGTGGCGCCTACAGCACTCAGAGCGAACACATGCCGGCCTCGCACAAGGCGCACCGCGAGTGGACACTGCAGCGCCTGCTCGGCTGGGCGAGCGAATCGACCCGCACACCCGGCAGATCGTCGAATACCAACTGACCCGCAAACCGCATCCAGAGATGGGGTATCGAGCCTGCCTGGGCCTGCTGCTCGACCGCGAGCTGGCCTGGCGCGATTACACGCGGCTGGAGCAACTGCGCAAACAGGCTAAGCTCAGCTACGCTAGCGTCTGCCTGTAAGACCTTGATCGCCGTCGAGGTCGTGCGCTGGACGAGCGCCTGATCGCGACCAGCGGCCTGTGGCGAGTGGATCTGTCAACAGCACAACCGGCCCGGCCGGTGTTGGCAAGCCTTGGTTCGCCTGCGCGCTGGGCAACCAGGCCTGCCGCCAGGTCTACAGCACGCTGTACCTGTGCACGCCGAGGCTGCTGGAGCAGCTGCGTATCGCCCATGGCGGCTGTAGCCTCGGCCAGCGCGTCGCCATAGTCGATTACTACATCCAGATCGGGCAGGGTGCTGAGGGCAGCGCCGTACAGCAGTGCCTTGCGGCCCTGCCAGCGGCCGAGCAGTGCGCCCTGGATGCTGGCGCCGAGCACTGCCTGGGTGATGGAGTCCATCGGTTGGTCGTCCGTCTTGTCGAGACGCTTAGGTTACATCGCCAGGCGTTGCTGCTGTGGCCCGGAAATCCCAGGCAACGATTTTGCTCGGCATGCGCCTGGGTCCCTGTCGTGCGCGTCGATCCGCTGCTTATTGCACCAGCAGGCGTTTTTTCAGCATGGGCCGGGCGAGAAACTCGCCATGCCAGGTGATCAAGGCCGGCACGGGCATGGGTTTGCCGTACCAATAGCCTTGGGCATGATCGCAGCCGAGGTCGATGACTTGCTGGGCATCGTTTTCATCCTCGATGCCTTCGCAGGTCACCTTGAACCTGAAGGTATGGCACAGCTCGACGATACTGCGCACCACGCGCTGCAGTTGCTGGTCGTGGCTGATGCCCTGAATGAACGACTTGTCGATTTTTATCCGCTGCACGCGCAGTTCGCGCAGGTAGGACAGCGACGAGTAGCCGGTGCCGAAGTCATCCAGTGCCACCGCGATACCCTGCTCATTGAGCTTGCGCAGGATGGTGCCGCCCTCATTGAAGTTGGCCACCGAGATCGACTCGGTCATCTCCAGCACCAGTTGGTTGGCGCGGATCGGCGCCTCGCCAAGCCATTGCTCGATTTGCTCGGGCAGGCTGGCGGTAAATTGCGCCGGGGAGAGATTCACCGAAAAGTACAGGATATCGCGCAGGCCCAGGGGCAGGCGGAGCAGGTCCTGCTTGAGTCGCTGCAGAATCCACTCGCCGAGCTTTTGCCCCAGCTGATTGTTCTCCGCCAATTCCACCACTTCCAGCGGCGGGATAAAGCCCAGTGTCGGGTGGCGCCAGCGCAGCAGGGCTTCAACCCCGATGCTGGTGTCGACCAGGCCGACAATCGGTTGGTAGTAGAGACTCAGGCCCGATGAGCCGGTTTGCGCCATCGCCCGCTTGAGATCGTCGAGCAGGTTCTGGCTGCGCAGATAACGGTTGCTGATCTCTTCATTGAATACTTCCAGGCCTTTGTGCTTGCCCGCACGCAGTTCACGCGCGGCCAGGGTGGCGAAGTAGTACAGCTTCTGCAGGCTGAAACTGTTGTCGGGATTGAAGCTCAGGCCGATGCGCGTCCCCACCTGAAACAGGTGTTTGTCGCTCTGGAAGTCGAAGCTCAAGGCGTAGGCAAGGCTGTTCAGGACGCTGTTCACCAGCTCTTCGGGAAAGCCCTGAGGAAAGGTCATGACGAACTCGTCACCGGCCACCCGGGCAATGAAGCTGCCTTGCGGTTTCAGCCGGTTGAGGGTTTCGCCGATGCGCTGCAGCAGGCGATCGCCGGCCTCGTGGCTGATGCATTCATTGACCGCGCGAAAATTGCTCAGCTCGATCACCGCCAGGGCGCAGCAGTTGGCAACTTTGGAGTCGTTCTGCAGGGCTTGAAAGCTGTTGCGATTGGGCAGGTTGGTCAAGGCGTCATTGCGGCCCATCAGACGATTCTGCCGCGCCTCCAGATAGAACATCAGGATCAGGCCGCCGCCACAGAACAGCAGACCGAGCAAGAGCAAGTGGCTGAGGCGCTGGTTGTGGTGGATTTCGTCGACAATCCGCGCCGCTTCCGGACCGGTGAAGTTGTTGATGATCACCTGGCGAATGGGCATCAGGTAGCGATTGTAGCGTTCGATGACCTGCTCGATCGGCGTGCCGGGTTGCAGGTCTGGGCTGAAGAGCAGTGCTTCATCGCTGCGCAGTTGCGCGAACAACTGCGCAACCGTCTCGCCGGCATTGAAGCGTTGGCGGATGGCGCTGTTTTCCTGGCCGGAGAGAAAGGTCTCGAGACGGCTCCAGAGCAGGTCGTAATCGAACTGCAGCTTTTCCCGGGAGGCGCCTCCGGCCTGGAACAGTTGCAGCGTGTTGACGAAACGCAGGTATTCGAACTCCAACTGGGCAAGCGACCAGGCGGAAAGCTGGATGCGCGCCGAGGTCATTTGCGCATTGCGCTGGTTGTAGACCAGCGAAGTCGCGATAGCAACGGCGAAACCCAGGGTGATCAGCAGCAGAAACAGGTAGCGCAAGCGACGCATCGGCGCTTACCGGCCAATGTTCAGCGATTTGAGCTGCCAGACCATCGCCTGGTGATGCTCTTCCTTGCGCAGTTCGGGGAAGTCGCTCAGCGGGTAGATGACCCAGATGGGGCCCTTGTCGCGCACGCCCATGACCTTGCCATTCTTGCGGGTTGCCAGGATCACCGGGTACTGGCGCGCGGCCGGCAGGTTCAACAGCATGCTGTAGTCGTTGAGGGCGGTGGCGTCGATGCGCTGGCCCTGGGCCTTGAGCTCGTCGAGCAGAACGCTGAGCCTGACGCCCCGATAGCTGTCCTCCTGTTCGGTCCAGGGCGTCAGGGTTTTCACCTCCACCTGGGGCAGGGCATCGAGGCGCTGCAGGTCGAACAAGGCCTGGCCCTGCGGGCAACAGCCCAGTTCGCCGGTGACCGTCAGAATCAGCGGGTTTGCCGGAAGCTCCTGCCAGTCGTCTGCGGCATTCACGGCAGGGCTTGCCAGGCAGATGGACAATAGCAACGGGATGAGGCGCTTGAGCAGTGATGGCATGCTGATAACCCGCTATCTGGTGGTGCATGAGGCCGCTGGATGCCGGCATGCCCGGAGTTGTCGAGGTGTCTCTGACTGGCCGTTTTGCGCAACCTGCAGTGCTCGCATCGGTACGCTATCAGACCGATGGCAGTATGCCACGGCTTGCACGCAATGCTCCCGGTTTCGAGTGTTTTGCTTTGCCTGATTACAGGCGAATTACCACGATTGCCCGGGCTGTCGTGGGGGCGACTGCTCGCCGGCGGTGGCGCTGAAAAATCGCCTTTACCGCGACCTGCCAGGCAGCTCAATTCTCCCCCATGTGCTCGGCGACTGGGGAAACTCACGGTAACTGCGATCTCCTCCAGGCGCGCTTGGGTATATCCTGATTGCCCTTTCTGCCGAAGCCCTTTGCCATGCTGGTTATTTCCAACAGCGTCCACCTGCCCGACGCTGAAATCGAGTTGACCGCCATCCGTGCGCAAGGCGCCGGTGGGCAGAACGTCAACAAGGTCTCCAGTGCCGTGCACCTGCGTTTCGACAGCCAGGCCTCATCCTTGCCGGCGTTCTACAAGGAGCGTCTGCTGGCACTGCGCGACAGCCGCATCACCGCCGAGGGCGTGGTGATCATCAAGGCCCAGCAATACCGTACCCAGGAGCAGAACCGCGCCGATGCCCTGGAGCGGCTGGCCGAGTTGATTCGCAATGCCGCCAAGACCGAAAAGGCCCGGCGCCCGACCAAGCCGACCCTGGGTTCGAAGAAGCGCCGTCTGGAAGGCAAGACCAAGCGCGGGACGATCAAGGCGGGGCGGGGCAAGGTGGATTTCTGAGCGGGCAACGTTCTGTGGCTGACTTCGCCTGGCTGCGCGATGTCCCGGCCTGGCCATCGCTCGCTACTTTTGTAAACCCCTCTCGGTGACCGTCAACTGGCCGAGGCATCGCGCAGCCGCTCAAGCCACGGCCTTGGCCTCGGCTTCCTCGGCCAGCTCCTGGCGCGCATGGCGCATCACCTGATAGGACGAGGTGACCGCCAGGCCGGCCATGAGGCTGGCGACCAGCAGGTCCGGCCAGGCGCTGCCGGTGCCGAACACGCCGAGGGCGGCGAACAGCACGGCGATATTGCCGAGGGCATCGTTGCGCGAGCACAGCCAGACGCTGCGCATATTGCTGTCGCCCTCGCGGTAGGCATAGAGCAGGCCGGCCACGCCGGCGTTGGTCAGCAAGGCCAGGCTGCCGACCAGGCCCATGGTGGGGGCGTCGGGCACCTGGCCGCCGAGCAGGTGCCAGATTGCCGCAATCAGCACGCCGACGCCGAATACCAGCATGCACAGGGCTTTGAACAGCGAGGCTCTGGCGCGCAGGGTCAGGCTCATGCCCAGTACCAGCAGGCTGATGCCGTAGTTGGCGGCATCGCCGAGAAAGTCCAGGGAATCCGCCAGCAGCGACACCGAATCGGCGCGTATGCCGGCAATGATTTCCACAGCGAACATGCCCAGGTTGACCGCCAGGGCCAGCCACAGGATCTTGCGATAACGCTTGCTGAGGCGGGTGGTTGCACAGCTCGATGCGGCGTTGCAGCAGTTGGCGCCCATTAGGCTTCTCCTGAAAGGGTATGGGCAGTACGCTAAACCCTGTAGTCACTACGGAGTCAAGCCATGGGCAAGCCGCTGACCATCAGTGGGTTGAGCCGCGAGAGCGGGGTCAATCTGGAGACCATTCGCTTCTACGAGCGCAGTGAACTGCTGCCGCCGCCCAGGCGCAGCGCCTCGGGCTACCGCCATTATGAAGAGGCGGATATCCGCCGGGTGCGCTTTATCCGCCGCGGCCGCGAGCTGGGCTTCAGCCTGGAGGAGATTCGCGCCTTGCTCGGTTTGGCCGCCCAGCCCCACAGCCCCTGTGCGGAAGCCGACCAGTTGGTGCAAGCGCATTTGCTGACCATCGAGGCGCGGATTCGCGATCTGCAGAAGATGAAAGCTGAATTGAGCAAGCTTGCCGGCTGTACCAGCGCCGAAGCCGAGCACTGCCGCTTGCTGGAGGCCCTGGACAGCCGCGATTGCTGTGCCGGTGAGGGCGCTCGGGCGGGCTGAGCGCTGGCCCGGTTTGTCCACCCGTGCCAGCAGAGCGCATCCGCTCCGCCTGGCGTTTCCAGGCCGGTGACGATGCGCGCAATGATCAGCGACTCGTCGCCGGGCGCTTGCCAGGCCAGCAGGGCAATGGGCCTGGCAGGGGCTCCAGGGGAAACGGTGAGGTGCGCAGTGTCGCCCGGCTACTCATGCGGGAAAACAGGATTTATAGCGCAGGATATTTGACTAATATGCACGAATGAAAACGACCCTCGATGAATTGCTGGCCTTTGTCAGCGTGGTAGACAGCGGTTCTATTAGCGCCGCAGCCGAACACCTGGCGCAGACCGCTTCCGGCGTCAGTCGCGCCTTGAGCCGGCTGGAAGACAAGCTGGATGTCACCCTGTTGCGCCGTACCACCCGGCGTCTGGAACTGACCGAGGAGGGCCAGGCCTTTCTCGCCCAGGCGCGCAAGATCCTCGAGGCGGTCGAGGACGCCGAAGAGCAGATGAAGGTGCGTCGGCAGAAGCCCGCCGGGCGTCTGCGGGTGAATGCCGCCGCGCCTTTCATGCTGCATGCCGTGGTGCCGCTGATCGCGGGCTTTCGCGCGCAGTACCCGGAGATCCAGCTGGAGCTGCACAGCAGCGACCGGATCATCGATCTGCTCGAGCAGCGCACCGATGTCGCCATCCGCATCGGTGCGCTGCGCGATTCGACCCTGCATGCGCGCGCACTGGGCAGCAATCGCCTGCGCATCCTCGCCAGCCCGGCCTACCTCGCGGCTCACGGCACGCCGCAAAGCGTCGAGGCGTTGCGCGACCACAGCCTGCTCGGCTTCACCCAGCCCGACAGCCTCAACCAGTGGCCGCTGCGCCATCCGCTCGGCGATGCGCTGGCGATCAGCCCGAGCCTGCAGGCGTCCAGCGGCGAGACCCTGCGCCAGTTGGCCCTGGCCGATGTGGGCATCGTCTGTCTGGCTGACTTCATGACCGGCGCCGACCGCCGCCGCGGCGAGCTGGTGCAGATCCTGGCGCAGCACACGGTCGAGGTGCACCAGCCGATTCATGCGGTCTACTACCGCAACACCGCGCTGGCCTCGCGCATCGCCTGCTTTCTCGATTATCTGAATGACCGCTTGGCCGACCAGGCGGATCAGCCGGCGTAGCCATAACGCCGGGCAATCAGCTGGTCGATGGCCAGCAGCCCCGGGCCCTTGGCCACGAGCAGCAGCAACACGGCCGCCCAGACCCCGTGGGTCGGGTAGGCATCCGGGTAGACGAACAGCTGAATGACCAGGGTCATGCCGAACAGGGCCAGGGCGGAGAAGCGGGTGGCCAGGCCGAGCAGGATCAGCAGCGCAAACAGGTGCTCGCTGACGGCAGCCAGCTGCGCGGCCAGTGCCGGCGCCAGCAACGGCAGTTGGTACTCGTGCTCGAACAGCGGGATGGCCGAGGCGGAGAGTCGCGGCAGGCCGAACTCGAAGGTCCCGGAAACGAGATCGATGGCCAGGCCTTCGATCTTGGTCTGCCCGGATTTCCAGAAGATCGCGGCAATCGAGAAGCGCGCGAGCAGGGCGACCAGGCTGTAGGGAACCCGCGTGCACAGGTCGATTGCGCGGGCGATCAGGCGAGCCGGGGTGATGGGGTGGGTCAGAGCGTGAGCGGTCATGGCAGTGGCCTTTGCTTGTCGTATGTACAGTGGGTGATTGCACCTGCGCGCAGCAGCTGGGCCAGGCAGGCGCCGAGGTCGAAGGTCGGGTCGGATGCCAGTGCTGGCTGGGTGGCGGCGCCCAGCGGCTGGCCTTGGAGCAGGGCCTGGATAAACACCAGGTCGCCCCGGCGGATGCCGAGCACTTCGACCGCCAGGCCGTTGCGCAACACCAGGGCGCATTGCGCCTGGTCGGGGTCGACCTCGGCCAGCGCCAGCGCGCCCTGGTGGGCGGCCCACAGCGAGACCACCGCGAAGGCCGAATCGAGCAGGCCGAGCGCGGGCTGCAGGCGCAACCGCAGGCTACCGAGGCGTTCCGGTACCGCCAGGGCCGCGGCCAGTACAGTCGGGTTCAGGGGCGCGGCGTCGGCCGCGTGGTAGGCGCGGATGCGCAGCAGTTCGAGGCGCGCCACGTCCGCCAGGTATGGAAGGCTGCCGGCCGGGGCGAAGCCCTCGATGAATGTCGGAAAGTCGGTACCGTAGTCGGCCAGGATGCGCGTGCGCGGCGGCGAGTGGCGTACGTAGACCGCCGCCATGGCGCGGAAGAACGCCTCGCCCACCAGCTGCTGCACCACCGGAAAGCTGGCAGCCAGGGCGTCGATCAGCGAGCTCAGGACGTTGTTGCGGTAGACGGCGAAGCGCGCCGCCGGATCCGAGCCGTTCCAGGTTTTCAAGTCCGCCGGGCAGTCGCGCTCGGGATCGAGCAGGGCGGCGAAAAAATCCTGCTGGCTGTTCATGCCGAGGCCTGCCGTCGAGTCGGCTGAATCGCGTCGAGCAGCGCCTGCGCGTGCTGCGCTTCCTCCAGCAACAGATCCAGGGGCGGGATGGCATTGTCCCGTTCGAGCAGGGTCGGGGTCGCGCCGATCAGCTGCAGCACCTCGGTGTAGAGCCGCCATACGGCGGCGTCGACGGGCGCGCCGTGGTTGTCGATCAGCAGGCGCTCGCCCGCCGCGTCGCGGTCTTCGGCGAAGCCGGCGAGGTGGATTTCGCCGACCGCGTGCAGCGGCAGGGCGTGCAGATAGGCCTGCACGTCCCAGTGATGATTGATGCTGGAAACGTAGGCGTTGTTGACGTCCAGCAGCAGGCCGCAGCCGGTGCGGCGGACCACTTCGCCGATGAAGGCGGCTTCGTCCATGCTCGAGTGGGCGAATTCGACATAGGTCGCCGGATTCTCCAGCAGCAGCTGGCGCTGCAAGCGGCTTTGCACCTGATCGATATGCGCGCAGACCCGGGTCAGGGTCGCGTTGTCGTAGGCAAGCGGCAGCAGGTCATTGAGAAACACATCGCCATGGCTCGACCAGGCCAGGTGTTCGGAAAAGGCCTGCGGCTGATAGCGCTCGAGCAGGCTGGCCAGGCGCTCGAGATGTTCCCGGTCGAGCGGCTGCTGTGCACCGAGCGACAGGCCGACGCCATGGATCGACAGCGGGTAGCGCTCGCGAATCAGGCCCAGGTAGTGGTGGAAGGGCCCGCCCGCGACCAGGTAGTTCTCGGCATGCACTTCGAAGAAGCCGACTGCCGGGTTGCGCTCGAGGATCTGCTGGTAATGCTGCGATTTCAGGCCGATGCCGGCCCGAGGTGGCAGCTGGGGCGACAGTGCGGGAGCGCCGTTGGTGGCCTGGGTTGGCGAGACGATCATCATCGACGCTCCTGCAGGGGTTCTGCGGTTGCAACAATATCGAATGCCGGCCGAGACGACTCCAGGCATTCGCCGCCTCAGCAGCGGACCCTGGAGGCGGTCGCAGTCGGCCAGAGTCTTAGGACTGCTTCACTTCCTTGAAGGCCTCGAGCTGGCCGAAGCCGGTCGGCGAGGTCGGCGAGGCGGTCTGTTCGCAGGTGCCCTGGGGTACGAGCTTCCAAGCGTTGCCCTGGTAGTCGACCTTGGCAGTGCCGGCGCAGGTGGTGCCGGGGCCGGCGGCGCAATCGTTCTTGCCCTGCATGGCGACGCCGAAACATTTCTCGTTGTCCGCCGCCTGGGCGGTGAGCGGCGCGCTGGATATCGCCAGGGCAGCGCCCAGGGCCAGGGCGAGCGCGGCGGCCGATACAACGGCATGGGAAGCGGTGGTGTTCATCTGGGTTGCTCCGTCTTGACGATTGATGGGTGCGGGTCAGCATGGAACGGCATGCCGCATCGAGCGTTTCGCCTTGGCTGTGTTTTGCCGTTCCTGCTTCTAGAGACGGAGTGGCTCTGCTTTCGTTACAGGCACGCTCGAACAAAAAAAGCCGGCATGCCGGCGCACGGGCTGGTGCGGGCGACGTGCGGCGGTGGGTGTGGCTAGGGCGGCGGGCAGGGCGCCGCTGCCCGCCGGCGCCGCGCGGTGTGCGCGGCGTTGGGGGCCTGAAGCACGGGTGGCGCGGCGGTCAGCTGCGGGCGGCGAGGTAGGCGTTGTAGTCGGGGATGCGGTAGTCGTGGGCCTGATCCAGCAGCACGCTGCTGAGCATGTAGTCGGCGCTGCTTTCGTTGCAGGCCACCGGGATGTTCCACACCGCGGCGACCCGCAGCAGTGCCTTGATGTCCGGGTCATGGGGCTGCTGTTCGAAGGGGTCCCAGAAGAACACCAGCATGTCCACCCGCCGTTCGGCGATGCGCGCGCCCAGTTGCTGGTCGCCGCCGAGCGGGCCGCTGATCATGCTTTCGATCGGCAGGTCGAGGCGGCGGCCGAGCAGCAGGCCGGTGGTGCCGGTGGCCAGCAGGTGGTGCCGGGCCAGCTTGTCGCGCTGGCGTTCGCTCCAGTCGAGGAGGAATTCCTTGCAGTGGTCGTGGGCGACCAGGGCAATGCGCTTGCGCTCGGGCAGGGTGGCGGTGGTAAAGCTGATGCGGCTCATGATGGGTTCCTGGTCTCGCTAGTTGTACGGTGATCGATCAGGCTCGGCGCGCCTGGTAGCCCGGATGCCATCCGGGGAAACGCTGTCGCGGACTGCCTCCGGGCTCCTACACAGTCAGACGCGCCGCCCGCAATCGCGTTCAAGCCGCGTTATGCAAGGCCAGGCAGGTATCCAGCATCCTGTTGGAGAAGCCCCATTCGTTGTCGTACCAGGCCATGACTTTCACCAGCTTGCCGCTGACCTTGGTGTGGTTGGCGTCGAAGATCGACGACAGCGGGTTGTGGTTGAAGTCGCAGGAGACCAGCGGCAGGCTGTTGTAGCCCAGCACCGGCGAGGTGCGGCTGGCGCTCAACAGCAGCTGGTTGATGTCTTCGGCGCTGGTTTTGCGGCTTACCTGGACGGTCAGGTCGACCAGCGAGACATTGATCACCGGTACGCGCACGGCCATGCCGGTCAGCTTGCCGGCCAGCTCCGGCAGCACCAGGCCGACCGCTTCGGCGGCGCCGGTCTTGGTCGGGATCATCGACTGGGTGGCCGAGCGGGCGCGGTAGGGATCGCTGTGGTAGACGTCGGAGAGGTTCTGGTCGTTAGTGTAGGCGTGGATGGTGGTCATCAGGCCGTGCTCGATGCCCAGTTCGCGTTGCAGCACCTGGGCCACCGGGGCCAGGCAGTTGGTGGTGCAGGAGGCGTTGGAGATTATCTGCATGGACTGGCGCAGAATGTCGTGGTTGACGCCGTAGACGATGGTGGCGTCGGCGCCCTTGGCAGGTGCCGAGATGATCACCTTGCGTGCGCCGGCGGCGAGGTGGGCGGCGGCCTTGTCGCGCTCGGTGAACAGCCCGGTGCACTCGAAGACCACGTCGACCTTGAGCGCCTGCCACGGCAGCTCGGCCGGGTTGCGAATGGCGCTGACGGCGATACGATCACCGTTGACCGTGAGGCTTTCGCCATCGCTGTCGACGCTGCCGGCGAAGATCCCGTGCACGCTGTCGTACTTGAGCAGGTGGGCATTCATCGCGCTGTCGCCGAGGTCGTTGATGGCGACCACCTGCAGCTGTTGGCGGTAGTCTTGACTGTAGAGGGCGCGGAGCACGTTGCGGCCGATGCGGCCAAAACCGTTGATTGCGATACGGATAGTCATGGATGAGGCCCTGGCCTGGTTTTGTTGTTGGAATTACAAGATTATGCTCGTAAGTATAGAAATCAAGTGTTTTAAGTGGCAGTATTTTTGTATTAAGTACAAAATATTGCTATCCGCCAGCCTGGAGTCAATCACATGCATCCCCGCGTACTTGAGGTAACCGACCGCCTGATCGCCCGCAGCCGCGCCACGCGCGAGCCCTATTTGGCGATGATTCGCGCGGCGGCCAGCGAAGGCCCGCAGCGCGGCAAGCTGCAATGCGCCAATTTCGCCCACGGCGTGGCGGGCTGCGGCAGTGAGGACAAGCAGACCCTGCGCCTGATGAATGCGGCCAACGTGGCGATTATTTCTGCTTATAACGACATGCTCTCCGCCCATCAGCCCTACCAAGACTATCCCGAGCGAATCAAGCAGGCCCTGCGCGAAATCGGTTCAGTCGGCCAGTTCGCCGGCGGCGTGCCGGCCATGTGCGACGGCGTGACCCAGGGCGAGCCGGGCATGGAGCTGGGCATCGCCAGCCGCGAGGTGATCGCCATGGCCACCGCGGTGGCGCTGTCGCACAACATGTTCGACGCCGCGCTGTACCTGGGGATTTGCGACAAGATCGTCCCCGGCCTGCTGATGGGCGCCCTGCGTTTCGGTCATCTGCCGAGCCTGTTCGTGCCGGCCGGTCCGATGCCGTCCGGGCTGTCGAACAAGGAAAAGGCCGACGTGCGCCAGCGCTATGCCGAGGGCAAGGCGACGCGCGACGAGCTGCTGGCCGCCGAGATGGCCGCCTACCACAGCCCCGGCACCTGCACCTTCTACGGCACCGCCAACACCAATCAGCTGCTCATGGAAGTGATGGGCCTGCACCTGCCGGGCGCCTCCTTCATCAACCCCAACACCCCGCTGCGCGATGCCCTGACCCGCGAGGCGGCGCAGCAGGTCACCCGCCTGACCAAGCAGAGCGGGCAGTTCATGCCGCTCGGCGAGATCGTCGACGAGCGCTGCCTGGTCAACTCCATCGTCGCCCTGAGCGCCACCGGCGGTTCGACCAACCACACCCTGCATATGCCGGCCATCGCCCAGGCCGCGGGGATCCAGCTGACCTGGCAGGACATGGCCGATCTGTCGGCGGTGACGCCGACCCTGGCCCACGTCTATCCCAACGGCAAGGACGATATCAACCATTTCCAGGCCGCCGGCGGCATGGCCTTCCTCATCCGTGAGCTGCTGGATGCCGGGCTGCTGCACGAGAACGTCAACACCGTGGCCGGTCACGGCCTCAGTCGCTACACCCGCGAGCCCTTCCTCGACGACGGCCAACTGGTCTGGCGCGACGGCCCGGGCAAGAGCCACGACGAAAGCGTGCTGCGCCCGGTGGCCAATCCCTTCTCCGCGGAAGGCGGTCTGCGCCTGATGCAGGGCAACCTCGGGCGCGGGGTGATGAAGGTCTCCGCCGTGGCCCTGGAACACCAGTTGGTCGAGGCCCCGGCGTTGGTGTTCGAGGATCAGCAGCAACTGGCCGATGCCTTCAAGGCCGGCGAGCTGGAGCGCGACTTCGTCGCGGTGATGCGCTTCCAGGGGCCGCGCAGCAACGGCATGCCGGAACTGCACAAGATGACCCCGTTCCTCGGTGTGCTGCAGGACCGCGGCTTCAAGGTGGCGCTGGTCACCGACGGGCGCATGTCCGGCGCCTCGGGCAAGATTCCGGCGGCCATCCACGTCTGTCCCGAGGCCTACGGTGGCGGGCCGCTGGCGCTGGTGCGCGACGGCGACATGATTCGCCTCGACGGTCACACCGGCGAATTGCAGTTGCTGGTCGATGTCGCCGAGCTGGCGGCGCGCGAGCCGGCGGTCGGCACCCTGGACAATGCCGTGGGCTGCGGTCGCGAGTTGTTCGCCTTCATGCGCCAGTCCTTCAGCTCGGCAGAGCAGGGCGCCTGTGCCTTCACCACCAGCCTGGAGTCGCTGAAGTGAAACTGGCCCTGGTCGGTGACATTGGTGGCACCAACGCGCGCTTCGCCCTGTGGCGCGACGAACAGCTGGAGTCGGTGCGGGTGCTGGCCACCGCCGACTATCCGGGGCCGGAACAGGCGATCCGTGCCTACCTGAGCGAGCTGGGCCTGGCGCTCGGCGCGGTGGGTTCGGTGTGTCTGGCCTGCGCCGGCCCGGTCAGCGGCGACCTGTTCCGCTTTACCAACAACCACTGGCGCATCAGCCGCTCGGCCTTCTGCCGCGAGCTGCAGGTGCGCGAGTTGCTGCTGGTCAACGATTTTTCCGCCATGGCCCTGGGCATGACCCGCTTGCGCGATGACGAGCGGCTGCCGGTCTGCCCCGGCACGGCCGAGCTCGAGCGTCCCTGCGTGGTGATCGGCCCGGGCACCGGCCTCGGCGTCGGCACGCTGCTGGCCCTGGCCGACGGCAGCTGGCTGGCCTTGCCCGGCGAGGGCGGCCATGTCGACCTGCCGATCGGCAGCCCGCGCGAGGCCGAGTTGTGGCAGCAGCTGTATCGCCAGCTCGGCCATGTGCGCGCCGAGGATGTGCTCAGCGGCAGCGGCCTGCTGTTGCTCTATCGCACCTTCTGTGCGCTGGATGGGCACGAGCCACGCTTGAGTTCGCCGGCCGAGGTCACGGCGGCGGCGCTGGCCGGCGATGCGGTGGCGGTGGCGGTGCTGGAGCAGTTCTGCTGCTGGCTGGGGCGCGCCGCCGGCAACAACGTGCTGAGCCTGGGCGCGCGCGGCGGCGTGTATATTGTCGGCGGTGTGGTGCCGCGCTTCGCCGAGTTTTTCCTGGCCAGCGGCTTCGCCCGCTGCCTGCGCGACAAGGGCCGCATGAGCGACTACTTCGAGGGTATCCCGGTGTGGCTGGTGACGGCCGAATACCCGGGGTTGATGGGCGCGGGCGTGGCCTTGCAGCAGGCTTCTGTGTAGGGTGCGCGGGGTCGCCTAGGCCGTGCGCACCGCCTGCGATTATTGGTGCGCGCGGCGCACCCTACAGATTGAGCGCGCGTTAGCCCCATAACAATAAGGACGGCGGACCATGAGCCAGCCCGGAAAATCGATTCTGCTGGTCGACGACGACCAGGAAATTCGCGAACTGCTGCACACCTACCTGAGTCGTGCCGGCTTCCAGGTGCGTACCGTCGGCGACGGTGCCGGCTTTCGCCAGGCCCTGTGCGCCGAGTCAGCCGACCTGGTGATTCTCGATGTGATGCTGCCCGACGAGGATGGCTTCAGCCTCTGTCGCTGGGTGCGCGAGCATCAGCATTTTGCCCAGGTGCCGATCATCATGCTCACTGCCAGTTCCGACGAGACCGACCGGGTCATCGGTCTGGAGCTGGGCGCCGACGATTACCTGGGCAAGCCGTTCAGCCCGCGCGAGTTGCTGGCGCGGATCAAGGCCCTGTTGCGCCGTGCGCACTTCACCCAGGAGCGCGGCAGCGAGGTGCTGGCCTTCAATGACTGGCGCCTGGATATGGTCAGCCACCGCCTGTTTCATCGCGACGGCGAGGAGGTGATCCTCTCCGGCGCCGACTTCGCCCTGCTCAAGCTGTTTCTCGATCACCCGCAGCAGATCCTCGACCGCGACACCATCGGCAACGCCACCCGTGGCCGCGAGGTGATGCCGCTGGAGCGCATCGTCGACATGGCGGTCAGTCGCCTGCGTCAGCGCCTGCGCGATACCGAGAAGCCGGCGCGCCTGATCCGCACCGTGCGCGGCAGCGGTTACCAGTTGGCGGCGGCGGTCACGCCGCATAACCATGTTTAGCCTGCGCAAGTGGTTGTCGCTGCCGCGCTCGCTGCTCGGGCGCATGCTGCTGCTCACCCTGCTGGTGGTGTTGCTGGCCCAGGCGCTGTCCAGCGTGATCTGGGTGTCGCAGCTGCGCGCCAGCCAGATGGAGGGCCTGCTCACCAGTGCCCGCAGCCTGGCGCAGTCGATGGCCGCCAGCGTCGGCTACTTCCGCTCGCTGCCGCTGGGCTACCGGCCCATGGTCCTCGATCAGCTGCGCAATATGGGCGGCACGCGCTTCTTCGTCTCGCTCAACGACAAGCCACTGGACATGCAGGTGCTGCCGGAAACCCCGCGCAAGCGCGCGGTGCTCGATGCGGTCGACGCCACCCTGCGCGAGCGCTTGGGCAAGGACCTGGATGTGTCGGCGCAGTTCGTCAGCCCGGATGACCTGCGCATCTTCAACAACGCGCTGAAGCTCGACGAGCTGCCGCGCTCCTGGGCGCATTACGCCCTGAGCCTGGAACCGCTCAATCCGCCGGTGCTGGTGACGCAGATCCAGATCGCGCCGAACGAGTGGCTGTACCTCGCCTCCTTGATGCCCGAACCCTATGTCAGCCTGGAACAGCAGGGGCTGCCGGCCCAGCAGCTGTGGTTCATCATCCTTACCAGCAGCTTCCTGCTGCTGTTCATCGGCATCCTGGTGCACTGGCAGAGTCGGCCGCTCAAGCGCCTGGCGCTGGCAGCGCGGGAAATGTCGCTGGGCAGCGAGGTCGAGCCGCTGCCCGAGGCGGGGGGCAGCGAGGTGGTCGAGGTCAGTCGCGCGTTCAACGCCATGCGCGAACGCATCGGTCGTTACCTGCGCGAGCGCAGTCAGTTGTTCAGCGCCATTTCCCATGACCTGCGCACGCCCATCACCCGTCTGCGCCTGCGCGTCGAGCTGCTCGACGACGAAGCGGTGCAGGCCAAATTCAGTCGTGATCTGGATGAGCTGGAGATGCTGGTCAAGGGCGCATTGCAGTGTGTCAAGGACACCGACATTCACGAAAATATCGAGCCGGTCGACCTCAACCAGTTGCTCAATTGCGTGGTCGAGCCCTACCTGGCGCCGGCCGGCAATGGTCGGGTGACCCTGGATGGCCAGGCGTGCGCGGCCTATCCCGGCAAGCCCCTGGCGCTCAAGCGCTGCATCGGCAACCTGGTGGACAACGCGCTGAAGTACGGGCAGAACGCCCACCTGCATATCGAGGACGATGCCGCCGCCTTCGTCCTGCATGTCGACGACGAGGGGCCTGGGGTGCCCGAGCAGCGCCTGGAACAGGTGTTCGAGCCGCATTTCCGCCTGGCCGGACAGCAGCAGGGCTATGGCCTGGGCCTGGGTATCGCGCGCAACATCGCCCACAGCCACGGCGGCGAGGTGAGCCTGCGCAACCTGCGCGAGGGCGGTTTGCGGGTGACCCTGAGCCTGCCGCGTTGATGGGAGCCTGTATCCGGTGGTTGTGTAGGGTGGATGACGCCTTTTTCATCCACCTTCGCAGTTGGTGGATGGATAAAGCGTCATCCACCCTACGTTCGTTCCCGCTTTGTAACCATCCTGTGACCTTTGCGCATCCCTTCGTTACCCGCGGCGGTGCCGACCCTGGTTAGACTCGATTCCAGCGCAAGCACCAGACTTGCCGGTGCATAACAACAAGAAAGGAACCTGCTCATGAATGCGATTTCTCGCCTGTCCACCGCTGTTTCCCTCGCTGCCCTGATGCCGCTGACCGCCCTTGCCGGTGAAGTCGAAGTGCTGCACTGGTGGACCTCCGGTGGCGAAAAGCGCGCCGCCGATACCCTGCAGAAACTGGTCGAAGACCAGGGCCACACCTGGAAAGACTTCGCCGTCGCCGGTGGTGGTGGCGAAGCGGCCATGACCGTGCTGAAAACCCGCGCCGTCTCCGGCAATCCGCCAGCCGCCGCGCAGATCAAGGGCCCGGACATCCAGGAGTGGGGTGAACTGGGCCTGCTCGCCGACCTCAATCAGGTGGCCGAGCAGAACGGCTGGAATGAGCTGTTGCCGCCCCAGGTGATCGAGGCGATGCAGTTCGGCGGCGACTACGTGGCGGTGCCGGTCAACGTGCACCGGGTCAACTGGCTGTGGATCAACCCCGAGGTGTTCGCCAAGGCCGGTGCCACGCCGCCAACCACCCTCGATGAATTCTTCGCCGCCGCGGAAAAGCTCAAAGCCGCCGGCTTCATGCCCCTGGCCCATGGCGGTCAGCCCTGGCAGGACAGCACCGTATTCGAAGACCTGGCCCTGGCTGTGCTTGGCCCGGAAGACTTCCACAAGGCCTTCGTCGAGCTGGACGAGTCCGTGCTGACCAGCACCAAGATGGTCGAGGTATTCACCGCCCTGCAGAAGCTGCGCGGTTATGTCGACGCCAACGCCGCCGGGCGTGACTGGAACAGCGCCACCGCCATGGTCATGAACGGCAAGGCCGGCATGCAGATCATGGGTGACTGGGCCAAGAGCGAATGGACCGCCGCCGGCAAGGTCGCCGGCAGCGATTATGAGTGCCTGCCGTTCCCCGGCACCCAGGGCAGCTTCGCCTATAACATCGATTCGCTGGCCATGTTCAAGCTGAGCAATGCGGACAACCGCAAGGCCCAGGAAGACCTGGCGCGCACCGTGCTGGAGCCGGAGTTCCAGCAGTTCTTCAACCAGAACAAGGGCTCGATCCCGGTCCGCATGGATCAGGACATGAGCAGCTTCGATGCCTGCGCGCAGAAGTCCATGGTCGACTTCAAGGAAGCCGCCGGCAATGGTGGTCTGCAGCCGAGCCTGGCCCACGGCATGGCCGCCTCCAGCTATGTGCAGGGCGCGGTGTTCGATGTGGTGACCAACTTCTTCAACGACCCCAAGGCCGATCCGCAGAAGGCTGCCCAGCAGCTGGCCGCGGCGATCCAGGCCGTGCAGTAGAGTCGGCCCGGCCGCCGGTGCGCCGGCGATAACCCACTACGTTTGACCTGCTTGTCCCTGGCGCATGCCCTCCGGCGCGCGCCACGGGATCGGCCGTGCCGGATTTCTGTAGGAGCCAGGGGGACGCCGAGTTCTTGCTGGCGATCCATCAACCGCAGTCGCGCTGATCGCCAGCAAGCTGGCTCCTACTAGTGGCGCAACACGCAACGGAGTCACCCATGAGTTCAATCGCAGTTTTCACCAAGGCCTCACCGCTGGATGCGCTGCAACGCTGGCTGCCCAAGCTGGTGTTGGCGCCGAGCATGCTGATCATTCTGGTCGGTTTCTACGGCTACATCCTCTGGACCTTTCTGCTCTCGTTCACCAGTTCGCGCTTCATGCCCAACTATTCCTGGGTTGGCCTGCAGCAGTACGCCCGCTTGTGGGACAACGACCGCTGGTGGGTGGCGAGCCAGAACCTGTTGCTCTTCGGCGGCCTGTTCATCGGCATCAGCCTGGTGATCGGCGTGCTGCTGGCGGTGCTGCTGGATCAGCGGATTCGCCGCGAAGGCTTTATCCGCACCATTTTTCTCTACCCCATGGCACTGTCGATGATCGTCACCGGCACCGCCTGGAAGTGGCTGCTCAACCCCGGTCTGGGCATCGACAAGATGCTCCGCGACTGGGGCTGGGAAGGCTTTCGGTTCGACTGGCTGGTGGACCCGGATCGGGTGGTCTACTGCCTGGTGATCGCCGCGGTCTGGCAGTCCTCGGGCTTCGTCATGGCGCTGTTCCTGGCGGGCCTGCGCGGGGTCGATCAGTCGATCATCCGCGCCGCCCAGGTCGATGGCGCCAGCCTGCCGAACATCTACCTGCGCATCGTCCTGCCGAGCCTGGGCCCGGTGTTCTTCAGTGCCCTGATGATCCTCTCGCACATCGCCATCAAGAGCTTCGACCTGGTCGCCTCGATGACCGCCGGCGGCCCCGGCTACGCCTCCGATCTGCCGGCGATGTTCATGTATGCCCACACCTTCACCCGCGGCCAGATGGGCCTCGGCGCCGCCAGTGCGATCCTCATGCTCGGCGCGGTGCTGGCGATCCTGGTGCCCTACCTGTACTCCGAACTGCGAGGCAAACGTCATGACTAAGCCCGTCAGCCTGAGCCGCGTGGCGATCTACGCCACCCTGTTGGCCGCCTGCGCGGTCTACCTGATCCCGCTGGTGATCATGCTGTTGACCAGCTTCAAGAGCCCGGAAGACATCCGCACCGGCAACCTGCTGTCCTGGCCCGAGGTGTTCACCGCGATCGGCTGGCTGAAGGCCTGGGACGGGGTCGGCGGCTATTTCTGGAACTCGGTGAAGATCACCATTCCGGCGGTGCTGATCTCCACCGTGATCGGCGCGTTGAACGGTTACGTGCTGGCCATGTGGCGATTCCGCGGTTCGCAGCTGTTCTTCGGCCTGCTGCTGTTCGGCTGCTTCCTGCCGTTCCAGGTGGTGCTGCTGCCGGCGTCCTTCACCATCGGCCAGCTCGGCCTGGCCAACACCACCAGCGGCCTGGTGCTGATCCATGTGGTCTACGGCATGGCCTTCACCACGCTGTTCTTCCGCAACTACTACGTGAGCATTCCGGATGCCCTGGTGCGGGCGGCGCGGCTGGATGGCGCCGGCTTCTTCACCATCTTCGGGCGCATCCTGCTGCCCATGTCGACCCCGATCATCATGGTCTGCCTGATCTGGCAGTTCACCCAGATCTGGAACGATTTTCTGTTCGGCGTGGTGTTCGCCAGCGGCGATACCCAGCCGATCACCGTGGCCCTGAACAACCTGGTCAACACCAGCACCGGGGCCAAGGAATACAACGTCGACATGGCCGCGGCGATGATCGCCGGCCTGCCGACCCTGGTGGTCTATGTGCTGGCCGGTAAGTACTTCCTGCGCGGCCTCACCGCCGGCGCGGTCAAAGGTTAGGAGAACGATATGGCAACCCTCGAACTGCGTAACGTCAACAAGTCCTACGGCAGCGGCCTGGCGGACACCCTGAAGAACATCGAGATCTCGATCGATTCCGGCGAGTTCCTGATCCTGGTCGGTCCCTCCGGTTGCGGCAAATCGACCCTGATGAACTGCATCGCCGGCCTGGAAGACATCAGCGGCGGCGCGATCCTGGTCGACGATCAGGACATCAGCGGCATGAGTCCCAAGGACCGCGACATCGCCATGGTCTTCCAGTCCTATGCGCTGTACCCGACCATGACCGTGCACGGCAACATCGCCTTCGGCCTGAAGATGCGCAAGATGGCCCCGGCGGCCATCGAGGAAGAGGTGGCGCGGGTGGCCAAACTGCTGCAGATCGAGCACCTGCTCGGGCGCAAGCCCGGCCAGCTGTCCGGCGGCCAGCAGCAGCGCGTGGCCATGGGCCGGGCGCTGGCGCGGCGGCCGAAGATCTACCTGTTCGACGAGCCGCTGTCGAACCTCGACGCCAAGCTGCGGGTGGAGATGCGCACCGAGATCAAGCTGATGCACCAGCGCCTGAAGACCACCACGGTCTACGTCACCCACGACCAGATCGAGGCCATGACCCTGGGCGACAAGGTGGCGGTGATGAAGGATGGCATCATCCAGCAGTTCGGCACCCCCAAGCAGATCTACAACGACCCGGCCAATCTGTTCGTGGCGAGCTTCATCGGCTCGCCGCCGATGAACTTCATTCCCCTGCGCCTGCAACGGCGCGACGGTCAGTTGCTGGCGCTGCTCGACTCCGGTCAGGCGCGTTGCGAACTGCCGCTGGGGGCGATGGAGGCGGGCTTCGAGGATCGCGAAGTGATCCTCGGCATTCGTCCCGAGCAGATCCTCCTGGCCACGGACGAGAGCCGCAATCAATCGTCGATTCGCGCCGAGGTCGAGGTCATCGAGCCCACCGGGCCGGACACCCTGGTGTTCGTCGAACTCAACCAGACCAAGGTGTGCTGCCGCATGGCCCCGGACGATGCGCCGCAGGTGGGGCAAACCCTGGAGCTGCAGTTCGATCCAAGCAAGGTGCTGCTGTTCGACGCCAAAAGCGGCGAGCGCCTGCTGCCGGGCAAACCCCTGGCCAGCGGAGGCAAAGTGGCCCAGTTCAAGGCCGGCTAGCTCGGTAGGGTGCGCGGGGCCGTCTAGGCCATGCGCAGCGCTGCCAAGGCCGCTTCGACGGTTGGATAAAGACAATCGGCAGCCTCGGCCCCTGGTGCGCACAGCGCACCCTACGGGGACGAGGGCACTGCGTAGGGTGCGCTGCGCGCACCACTGGAGTTCACCGAATCCGCCGCTTCGGCGGTTATCCGAAGCAGTTCACACAATAAAAACAATCAGGAGCAGACATGAAGATCAGTATCAACCCTCAGTCATCACGGCGCGGCGCGCCCTGCCTGCTGGCCCTGGCCCTCGGTCTGGCCTTGCCCCAGGCCCAGGCCCTCGAGTTCAGCGGCTATGTACGCAGCGGCGCCGGCAGTGCGGACGGCAATGGCAGCCAGTCGTGCTTCCAGTTGCCCGGTGCCCAGTCGAAATACCGCCTGGGCAACGAGTGCGAGCACTACATGGAGCTGGACCTGCGCCAGGACCTGCTGACCCTGGACGACGGCTCGGTGCTCAGCGTCGAGGGCATGGCCCAGCTGTACAACGAATACGGCCACACGCCCGAGTTTACCGGCGACTACGGCTTCGCGCGGATGAACCAGATGTACGCCGAATTGAGCAACATGCCGGCGCTCAATGGCGGCTCGTTCTGGGCCGGGCGACGCTTCTACAAGCGTAACGACATCCATATCTCCGACTTCTACTACTGGAACCAGAGCGCCACCGGCGCCGGTATCGAGGACTTCGAGCTGGGCGGGCTGAAATACAGCTACGCCTTCTCGCGCAAGGACAGCTACTTCCAGGAACCCTATATCAATCGTCACGACTTCAACGTGGCCGGCTTCAAGACCAATCCGGGTGGCGAGCTGGAGTTCGGCCTGAGCTACATCGACAAGCCCGACAGTACGGATGCCAACAGTGGTTGGGCGCTTACCGCGCAGCATGTGCAGAGCGACTTCCTCGGTGGCAAGAACAAATTCGCCCTGCAGTATGGTCGCGGTCCGGGTACTGGTCTGGGTTACACCGGCGACGTGAGCCTGGATCGTGACAACAAGAGCTATCGCCTGGTCGAGTTCTTCGACTGGCAGATCACCCCGCGCCTGGGCGGCCAGGTGCAGTTCGTCTACCAGAAAGACGTGCGCCCGGATGGCAGCGACCAGGACTGGCTGTCGGTGGGCGGGCGTACCAGCTATGCCTTCACCGAACAGTTCAAGCTGGTCGGCGAGCTGGGTCACGATCAGGTCGATGCGGTCGATGGCACGCGCAAGCTGAGCAAGTTCACCGTGGCGCCGACCTGGTCGCCAGCCGGCCCGGGGTTCTGGGCACGTCCCGAGTTCCGCCTGTACTACACCTACGCCAGCTGGAACCAGGCGGCGCAGCGCGCGGCCAGTCAACTGGCGGCGGGTTCGGCGCTGTCCGACAGCGGCGCCTTCGATAACGCGCGGCACGGCTCCAACTTCGGCGTGCAGGTCGAGTACTGGTGGAAGTAAGCCAGTGCAGGTCATGCCGCTGAGCAGGGTGGGCGATGGCGCCGATTAAGCCGTGGCGTTTGCCCGGCCCGCTCGCAGCGCAGCCAAGGAATGCCTCTCCGCATCCCTTGGCTGCGCTGTTTCCGCTGCCCGCTGGGCAAGCCCAGCAGTGGCTGCAGCACCAGGGGCGCGAGCTGCTGTTGCTCGAGCACCCACGCTTCCAGGCGGCGTTCAGTCGCCAGGGCGGCCAGTTGCTGCACTTCCAGCCGCACGGCCAGCGGCCCTGGCTGTGGTGCGCCAGCCATTGGCCGCGCGGCGGGGCGATTCGCGGCGGCGTGCCGGTGTGCTGGCCCTGGTTCGGCCGTCACCCCAGCGAAAGCGGTTGGCCGTCCCACGGCTGGGCGCGGCTGAGTGACTGGCAATTGCTCGACAGCGAGGCGGACGAGCGGGGCGTGCGCCTGACCTGGCAACTGGAACTGTGCGACTGGCGGGTGACCCTCGAGGTCGAACTGGGCGAGGAGATGAGGTTGCGCCTGCGCACCTCGCACCAGGACAGCGAACCCTGCCGGCTCAGCCAGGCCTTGCACGCCTACTGGCAGGTCAGCGATGTCGCGCGGGTGGCGTTGCTCGGCCTGGATGGCGCCGCTGGCCATGACCTGCTGGCGCGCGGCGACTGTCGGCAGCAGGGCGAACTGCGCGTCGAGGAGGGCTGCCACCGGATCTTCCGCCCTGGCGCGCTCTTGCAGGTGCAGGACCTGGCCTGGCAGCGGCGCCTGCTGGTCGACACCCGTGGCGGCGCCAACAGCGTGGTCTGGCATCCCGGCAGCCGGCCGCTGACCGATGTGAGCTGGCGCGAGGCGCTGGGTTTTGTCTGCGTCGAGGCCGCCAGTTGCGGACCCGACAGCCTGTCCCTGGCGCCGGGGGACGAGGCACTGCTGTGTCTGCAGGCCAGTCTGGGCTGAGAGCTTGTGAAAAAACTCCCGCCTACTGCGACCGCCCCTGGATCTCGCTGCTGGCGTTGCGTTAACGCGCCTTGCCGCAAACGCCTGGAGACGGCCTCGCTACGGCGCTCGATATTTTCAAACCTCTGAGTCCGGGGCTGTCCGGTGCGTGGTCATTGCCGCGCATGACCAGGGTCGCGTACGACGCATCGTCGATTACCCCCTTTTCACTAGTTTCGTCCGCGAGGCAGGCGGCTGTTCGGGCTTCTGCCACGGTTGGCTTTCAGTCGGTGCCGCAAGTCCGGAATCATTAAGCGTAAATGTTGTAATAAAACAACATTTGCGCTTGATGATTGGGTTTGTGTCGGATAACAATAGCTTTGTTTAGTAAAGCAACCACGTATTTGGCGGCTTCCCGGGTCGATGGTGCAGTGAGTGGGTTGCCTGTTGCGCCCCTTCTCCACAAAAAAGGGCGCCGCCAGTGCCTTTGCTTATCCCTGTCCAAACCGTCGTTGAGGAGTCTGAGCTATGCGCCGAAGAACCAAGATCGTGGCCACCCTGGGGCCGGCTACCGAGAGTCCCGAGGCGATCGAGGCGCTGGTCAAGGCGGGGGTGGACGTGGTGCGCCTGAACTTCTCCCACGGCGCCGCCCAGGAGCACATCGCCCGCGCCGCGCTGGTGCGCGAGATGGCCCACAAGCACGGGCGCTTCGTCGCCGTGCTGGCCGACCTGCAGGGGCCGAAGATCCGCATCGCCCGCTTCGCCGAGGGCAAGGTGCAGCTAAGCAAGGGTCAGGCCTTCGTCCTCGACGCCGGGCTGGACAAGAGCGCCGGCAATGCGCAGGCGGTGGGCATCGACTACGAGGCCCTGATCAGCGATAGCCGCCCCGGCGACATCCTGCTGCTGGACGACGGCCGTATCGAACTGGTGGTGCGCCAGGTCGAGGCCAGTCGGTTGCGGTGCGAGGTGCTGGTCGGTGGTCCCTTGTCCAACAACAAGGGCATCAACCGCAAGGGTGGCGGCCTGTCGGCGACGGCCCTGACCGACAAGGATCGCCTCGATATCCGCACCGCGGCCGAGATGCAGGTCGACTACCTGGCGGTGTCCTTCCCCCGTGATGCCGCCGATATCCAGCTGGCGCGCCGCCTGCTGCAGGAGGCCGGCGGCGAGGCCGGGCTGATCGCCAAGATCGAGCGGGCCGAGACGGTCAACGACCTCGCGGTGCTGGACGCGATCATCGAGGCCTCCGACGGGGTCATGGTGGCGCGTGGCGACCTCGGCGTGGAGATCGGCGATGCCGAGCTGGTCGCGGTGCAGAAGATGATTATCGAGCGCGCGCGCACGCTCAATCGGCTGGTGATCACCGCGACCCAGATGATGGAGTCGATGATCACCCAGTCGATGCCGACCCGCGCCGAGGTGTTCGATGTGGCCAACGCCGTGCTCGACGGCACCGATGCGGTGATGCTGTCGGCCGAGACCGCGGCCGGGGCCTATCCGGTGGAGACCGTCGAGGCCATGTGTCGGGTGATCGTCGGTGCGGAGAAGCACCCGCTGGCGCATCGCTCCAAGCACCGCATGGACGAAGTGTTCCACAAGATCGACGAGTCGATCGCCATGTCGGCGATGTACGCGGCCAACCACCTGCACGGGGTCAAGGCGATCATCTGCATGACCGAGAGTGGCGACACGCCGCGGCTGATGTCGCGGATTCGCTCGCACCTGCCGATCTATGCCTTTTCCCGCAACCCGCGCACGCAGAGCCGGGTCGCGCTGTTCCGCGGGGTGCAGACCATTCCATTCGACAGCGACAGCTACCCGATCGCCGAGGTCAACGGCCGCGCGGTCGACGAGTTGCTGCGTTGCGGGGTGGTGGTCGAGGGCGATCACGTATTGATTTCGCGTGGCGATCACGCCAATGCCCAGGGTGGCACCAACTGCCTGCGGGTGATCCGCGTGGGCGATCGCATTTGTTAATCGAGGAGCTGCCTGTGAACCGATCCAGTATCTACAACGACCGCACGACGGTCATCGCGGCGGCCGACGCTGAGTGGCCGCGCGACTTCGATTTTCGCGAAGCCTACGCCGAGCAGCGTGAATTGCTCGAGCAGGCGCCCCTGTGTCGCGAGACCCCAACCCACGTCCAAGGTACCGAGCGCAATGACTGACATGACCCTGATCCAGCAAGTGGCCGCCCGTGAAATCCTCGATTCGCGCGGCAATCCGACCGTGGAGGCCGTGGTGACCCTGGCCGGTGGCGCCGTGGGCGTCGCCAGCGTGCCGTCCGGCGCCTCTACCGGCAGCCGCGAGGCGCTGGAGTTGCGTGACGGCGGCGAGCGCTACAAGGGCAAGGGCGTGCTGCGCGCCGTGGCCAATGTCAACGGGCCGCTTGGCGATCGGGTGCGCGGGCTGGATGCGCTGGATCAGCGTGCGGTCGATGCGGCGATGATCGCGCTGGACGGCAGCGAGGACAAAAGCGTGCTGGGCGCCAACGCGATCCTCGCGGTTTCGCTGGCCACCGCCAAGGCCGCCGCGGCGGCGCAGCAGGTGCCACTGTATGAGCACCTGGCGACGCTCTATGGTCAGCCGGGCCGCTTCAGCCTGCCGGTGCCGATGATGAACATCATCAACGGCGGCGAGCACGCCGACAACAATGTCGACATCCAGGAGTTCATGATCCAGCCGATCGGCGCCAGCTCCTTCAGCGAGGCCTTGCGCATGGGCGCGGAGATCTTCCATACGCTCAAGCAGGTGCTCGGCGAGCGCGGCCTGAGCACGGCGGTGGGCGACGAGGGCGGCTTCGCCCCATCGCTGGCGTCCAACGAGGAGGCGCTGGTGGTGATCCAGGAGGCGGTGCGCCGCTCCGGCTATGAGCTGGGCAAGGACATCAGCCTGGCGCTGGACTGCGCCGCCTCGGAATTCTATCGCGACGGCCGCTATGTGCTGGCCGGCGAAGGCAAGAGCTTCGATTCCCGGGGTTTCGCCGATTACCTGGCCGGGCTGTGCCAGCGCTACCCGATCGCCTCGATCGAGGACGGCATGGACGAAAGCGACTGGGATGGCTGGGCCTACCTGACCGAGCGCCTGGGAAAGACGGTGCAACTGGTCGGCGACGACCTGTTCGTCACCAACAGCAAGATTCTGCGCGAAGGCATCGAGCGCGGCATCGGCAACTCGATCCTGATCAAGTTCAACCAGATCGGCAGCCTCAGCGAAACCTTCGACGCCATTCGCATGGCCCAGGATGCCGGCTATACCGCGGTGATCTCGCACCGTTCCGGGGAAACCGAGGACACCAGCATCGCCGACCTGGCGGTGGCGACCTGTGCCGGGCAGATCAAGACCGGCTCGCTGTGCCGTTCCGACCGGGTCGGCAAGTACAACCAGCTGCTGCGCATCGAGCAGGCACTGCAGGGTCGCGCGGCCTATAGCAGCGCTTCGATCTTTCCTCAGAGGAGTTAATGCCATGACCACCGCCAATCGCCTCGATAACCTGTTTCCGAGCCTGGCCGAGATTCCCGAGCAGTACCGTTTCGGCGCACCCATCGAGCAGCGCGACTACCTGGTCGATGGCCAGCTACGCACCTGGAACGGGCCGCTGGCCAGCGTGCGCAGCCCGGTGTTGCTCAAGTCCGAGCAGGGCGAGCAGCAGCTGATCCTCGGCAGTACGCCGCTGCTCGACGCCGAGACCGCGCTGGTCGCTTTGGATGCGGCGGTGCGCGCTTACGCCAATGGTCAGGGCGCCTGGCCGAGCCTGCGCGTGGCCGAGCGCATCCAGCATGTCGAGATCTTCCTGGCACGCATGCGCGAGCAGCGCGAGCAGGTGGTCAAGCTGCTGATGTGGGAGATCGGCAAGAACCTCAAGGACTCGCAAAAGGAGTTCGACCGCACCTGCGACTACATCGTCGACACCATCGAGGCGCTCAAGGAGCTGGATCGCCGCTCCAGCCGCTTCGAGCTGGAGCAGGATACCCTTGGCCAGATCCGCCGCGTGCCGCTGGGCGTGACCCTGTGCATGGGGCCCTACAACTACCCGCTGAACGAGACCTTCACCACCCTGATCCCGGCGCTGATCATGGGCAATACCGTGGTGTTCAAGCCGGCCAAGTTCGGCGTGCTGCTGATCCGTCCGCTGCTCGAGGCGTTCCGCGACAGCTTCCCGGCCGGGGTGATCAACGTGATCTACGGCAGCGGCCGGGAGACCGTCAGCGCGCTGATGGCCAGCGGCAAGGTCGATGTGTTCGCCTTTATCGGCACCCACAAGGGTGCCAGCGACCTGAAGAAGCTGCACCCGCGCCCGCACCGGCTGCGCGCGGCCCTGGGCCTGGATGCGAAGAACCCGGGGATCGTCCTGCCCGAGGTCGACCTGGATAACGCGGTCAGCGAGGCGGTCACCGGCGCGCTGTCGTTCAATGGCCAGCGCTGCACGGCGCTGAAGATCCTGTTCGTGCATGAGGATGTGGTCGAGCGCTTCCTCGAGCAGTTCGCCGCCAAGGTCGCCGCGCTCAAGCCGGGCATGCCCTGGGAGGAGGGCGTGAGCCTGACGCCGTTGCCCGAGCCGGGCAAGGTCGAGTACCTCGGCGGCCTGCTGGCCGATGCCGTGGCCAAGGGCGCGCGGGTGGTGAATGCCGGCGGCGGCGAAAGCCGCGGTTCGTTCTTCTATCCTGCCGTGCTCTACCCGGTGAGCGCCGACATGCGCCTCTACCAGGAGGAGCAGTTCGGCCCGCTGGTGCCTGTGGTGCCGTATCGCGATCTGCAGACGGTGATCGACTACGTGCTCGATTCCGACTTCGGCCAGCAGCTGAGCATCTTCGGCAGCGACTCGGCCCAGGTCGGCCGGCTGGTCGACGCCTTCGCCAACCAGGTGGGGCGGATCAACATCAATGCCCAGTGCCAGCGCGGCCCGGACAGCTTCCCGTTCAATGGGCGCAAGAACTCGGCCGAGGGCACCCTGTCGGTGCATGACGCGCTGCGGGTGTTTTCCATCCGCACCCTGGTGGCGACCAAATTCCAGGAGAGCAACAAGGCGCTGGTCAGCGAGATCATTCGCAACCGCGAGTCGAGCTTCCTGACCACCGACTACATCTTCTGAAGGCTGCCGCGATGAGCACACGTACTCTGATTATTTTGGATGGCGTCGGTTTGCGTCAGGAGGCCGATGCCAACGCCTTCGCCGCGGCGCGCACGCCGAACCTGGACGGCCTGCTGCAGTGCTTTCCGCATAGCCGGATCGCCACTTCCGGGTTGGCCGTTGGCCTGCCCGAGGGGCAGATGGGCAACTCCGAAGTGGGCCACATGAACCTCGGCGCCGGCCGCGTGGTGTACCAGAACCTCACCCGTATCGACCGGGCAATCGCCACCGGCGAGTTCGCCGCCAATCCGCCGTTGCTCGACCTGGTCGATGGTGCCCGGCGCCGCGGTGGCGCGGTGCACCTGCTCGGCCTGCTGTCGCCGGGCGGCGTGCACAGTCACCGCGAGCAGATACTCGCCGCCTGCCGGGTGTTGGCCGAGCGCGGTATCGAGCGTTTCTACGTGCACGCCTTTCTCGATGGTCGCGATACCCCGCCAAAAAGCGCGCAGGCTTCGCTCGACGCGTTGCAGGCGGAGCTGGCGGGGTTGGGGCGCGGGCGTGTCGCCTCGCTGATCGGCCGCTACTACGCGATGGATCGCGACAACCGCTGGGAGCGGATCGAGGCGGCCTATCGGCTGATCGTCGAGGGCCGCGCCGAGTTTCATGCGGCCAGTCCCGACGAGGCGCTGAGTGCGGCCTACGCGCGCGGCGAGTCGGACGAATTCGTCCGCGCCACCGCGATTGGCCCAGCGGTGCGGGTGGCGGAGGAGGACGCGCTGATCTTCATGAATTTCCGCCCCGATCGGGCGCGCCAGCTCTGCCATGCCCTGGTCGACCCCGGGTTCGACGGCTTCGCCCGGCCGAAGCCGATCGACAAGCAGCGCCTGCTCACCCTGACCCGCTATTCGGATCGACTCGACGGGCCTTGCGCCTATGCGCCGCAGGCTATCGCCAACAGCCTCGGCGAGTACCTGGCGGCGCTGGGCAAGACCCAACTGCGCATCGCCGAGACGGAAAAATATGCCCACGTCACCTTCTTCTTCAATGGCGGTCGCGAGCAGCCGTTTGCCGGTGAGCAGCGGATTATGATCCCCTCGCCGAATGTCGCGTCCTACGATCTGCAGCCGCAGATGAGCGCCCCGCAGCTGACCGAGCAGCTGGTGCAGGCGATCCGCAGCCAGGCCTTCGACCTGATCGTGTGCAACTACGCCAATGGCGACATGGTCGGGCACACCGGCTCATTCGCCGCGGCGGTGCAGGCGGTCGAGGCGCTGGATGCCTGCCTGGCCGAGGTGGTCGAGGCGACCCTGGCGGGGGGCGGCGAGTGCCTGATCAGCGCCGATCACGGCAATGTCGAGCAGATGCTCGATGCCGCGTCGGGCCAGGTGCACACCGCGCACACCCTCAACCCGGTGCCGCTGATCCTGGTCAGCGGCCGCGCCGGGCATTTCGCCCTGAGGGACGGCCGGTTGTGCGACATCGCCCCGACTCTGCTGGAGTTGATGGGCCTGCCGGTGCCGGCGGAGATGGATGGACGGTCGCTGCTGGTGGGTGGTTAGTTACCTGTCAGCCAACACTGCCGCCGTAGGGTGCGCTGTGCGACCGCTGGGCCGGGTGCCTGGTGCGCACGGCCTAGGCGGCCCCGCGCACCCTGCGGGCTGGGGTCGATGATTCCGGGAGGCGGGTTAGCTCGGTTCCTCGTCCAGCGGATAACGGCTGGCGTTGAGGCTTTCCTTGATCTTGCGCAGGTGCGGCTGGAAGTCCACGCCACGGCGCAGGGTCATGCCGGTGGCGAGCACGTCGAGCACGGTGAGCTGGATGATCCGCGAGGTCATCGGCATGTAGATGTCGGTGTCTTCCGGCAGCGGGATGTCCAGGCTCAGGGTGCTGGCCTTGGCCAGTGGCGAACCGGCGGCGGTCAGGCCGAGCACCGAGGCGCCGTTTTCCCGGGCCAGGCGTGCGACTTCCACCAGCTCGCGGGTGCGCCCGGTGTAGGAGATGATCACGAACAGGTCGCCGGTGTGCGCCACCGAGGCCAGCATGCGCTGCATCAGCACGTCGGCATGGGCCGATACCGCCAGGTTGAAGCGGAAGAACTTGTGCTGCGCATCCAGCGCCACCGGAGCCGAGGCGCCGAGGCCGAAGAAGTGGATCTGCCGCGCCTGGATCAGCAGGTCGACCGCGCGGCTGATCAGCTGCGGATCCATGGCCTGGCAGGCGCTGTCCAATGAAGCAATGGCGCTGCCGAAGATCTTGCGGGTATAGGCCTCAGGGGCGTCGTCGGCCTCCACCGCGCGGCTGACATAGGCGGCGCCGCTGGCCAGGCTCTGCGCCAGCTGCATCTTCAGCTCGGGGTAGCCGCTGACGCCGAACGAGCGGCAGAAGCGGTTGACCGTCGGTTCGCTGACCAGCGCGGCCTGCGCCAGGGCGGCGATACTCAGGCGGGTGGCTTGCTGCGGGTTGCGCAGAATCACCTCGGCGACTTTGCGCTCGGCCTTGTTCAGGCTGTCGAGTCGGCTCTGGATCTGCTCCAGAAGATTGCGCACGCGGTCCATTGTCATTCCTTAGCCAGGGCTGAAATTGCTGGCCTATCGTACTGATGGGCCCATGGGGCTACCACCGGAAAGTGTTTTTTAGCAAAATGTTGTTTTTATTACTACATATGGCCTTGATAAAATCCCGTCGACAGGGTATTTCTAGCTTAACTTGATAAAAGAACAAACATCATGCCTTCGATAACCGTTGAATCCTGTACTTTTGCCCTGTTCGGCGCGCTGGGCGATCTGGCCCTGCGCAAACTGTTTCCGGCGCTCTATCAGCTCGACCGTGCCGGTCTGCTGCATGCCGATACGCGGATTTTCGCCCTGGCGCGCGAGAATGGCGAGGCGCAACAGCATCTGGCCTGCATCGGCGAGCACCTGCTGCGCCATGTGCCGGCCAGCGAGGTCGACAAGCTGGTGCTGCAGCGCTTCCAGGCGCGCCTCAGCTACCTGACCATGGACTTCCTTCAGGCCGACGACTACGACGCGCTGGCCGAGCAGGTCGGCAGCGGCGAACGGATGATCGCCTATTTCGCCACGCCGGCCTCGGTCTACGGCGGCATCTGCGCCAACCTGGCGCGGGTCGGCCTGAGCGAGCGGGCGCGGGTGGTGCTGGAAAAGCCCATCGGCCATGATTTGGAGTCCTCGCGGGCGGTCAACGATGCGGTCGCGCAGTATTTTCCGGAAACCCGCATCTACCGCATCGACCATTACCTGGGCAAGGAGACGGTGCAGAACCTGATCGCCCTGCGTTTCGCCAACAGCCTGTTCGAAACCCAGTGGAACCAGAATCACATCTCCCACGTGGAAATCACCGTGGCCGAGAAGGTCGGCATCGAAGGCCGCTGGGGCTACTTCGACCAGGCCGGTCAGCTGCGCGACATGATCCAGAATCACCTGCTGCAACTGCTCTGCCTGATCGCCATGGACCCGCCCAGCGAGTTGTCCGCCGACAGCATTCGCGACGAGAAGGTCAAGGTGCTCAAGGCGCTGGAGCCGATCACCGCCGCGCAACTCAGCCGCCAGGTGGTGCGGGGTCAGTACGTGGCCGGCAGCAGCGATGGCAAGGCGGTGCCGGGTTATCTGGAAGAGGAAAACTCCAACACCCAGAGCGATACCGAAACCTTCGTCGCCATCCGTGCAGACATCCGCAACTGGCGCTGGGCCGGCGTGCCTTTCTATCTGCGTACCGGCAAGCGCTTGGCAGAAAAAATGTCGCAGATCGTCATCCACTTCAAGGAAACCCCGCACTACATCTTCGCCCCGGAGCAGCGCCAGTTGATCGGCAACAAGCTGATCATCCGCCTGCAGCCGGACGAGGGTATCGCCCTGCAGGTGATGACCAAGGACCAGGGCCTGGACAAGGGCATGCAGTTGCGCAGTCACGCCCTGCAGTTGAATTTCTCCGACACCTACCGCAGCGCGCGCATCCCCGATGCCTACGAACGCTTGCTGCTGGAAGTGATGCGCGGCAACCAGAACCTGTTCGTGCGCAAGGACGAGATCGAATGCGCCTGGCTGTGGTGCGATCAGCTGATCGCCGGCTGGAAGCAGCTGGGCGATGCGCCGAAACCCTACGCCGCCGGCACCTGGGGGCCGATGGGTTCGATTGCCCTGATCACCCGCGACGGGAGGTCCTGGTATGGCGATCTCTGATCTCGATCTGCCGTTGGGCGTGGTGGCGCGCAGCCTGAGCAATCCGGCGCAGCTGGCCAAGGCCCTGGCCCAGGCGGTCGCCGAGGCACTACGCGTGGCGATCGAAACCCAGGGCCAGGCGACCCTGGTGGTGTCCGGTGGGCGCAGCCCGATCGCCTTCTTCGAGCAACTGGCGCAGCAGCCGCTGGACTGGGCGCAGGTGGTGATCAGCCTGGCGGACGAGCGCTGGGTGCCGGTCGCCCACCCTGACAGCAACGAAGGCCTGGTGCGCCGCCATCTGCTCCATGGCCCGGCCGCCGCCGCGCGGTTTTTCGGCCTGTACCAGCCGGCAGTAAACCTGGAGCAGGCGGCGCTGAAGGCCGACCAGGCCCTGGCCGAGTTGCCGCCGATCGACGTGCTGGTGCTGGGCATGGGCGACGACGGCCATACCGCCTCGCTGTTCCCCAACAGCCCGAATCTGCACGACGCCTTGCAGGCCGACTGCCCGCGCCGCTGCCTGCCGATGCTGGCGCCCAGCGTGCCGCATCAGCGCCTGAGCCTGACCTTGCCGTTGCTGAGCTCGGCACGTTTGCCGCTGCTGGCCCTGCAGGGTCAGGGCAAGCTCGCGACCCTGGCCGCCGCCTTGGCTGCGGGCGAGGTGGCGAGCATGCCGGTACGCGCGCTATTGCATTCCCCCCTCGAGATTTACTGGTGCCCCTAGGGCCGAAGGACCAGCCGATATGACGACCAACGACAAAAGCCCGCACGCCCGCATGGCTGCAAAAATCGCCCAGATCGACAGCCTCTGCGCCCGTGCGCGGATCATGCCGGTGATCACCATCGCCCGCGAGGCGGACATCCTGCCATTGGCCGATGCCCTGGCAGCCGGCGGCCTGAGCGTGCTGGAAATCACCCTGCGCTCGGCCCATGGCCTGACCGCCATTCGCCTGCTGCGCGAGCAACGGCCCGAACTCTGTGTCGGCGCCGGTACCGTGCTCGACCTGCAGATGCTCGCCGCCGCCGAGGAGGCCGGTGCGCAGTTCATCGTCACCCCCGGCTCGACCGCCGAACTGCTCAAGGCCAGCCTGGACAGCACGGTACCAATGTTGCCAGGCACCAGCAGCGCCTCGGACATCATGCTCGGCTATGCCCTCGGCTACCGCCGCTTCAAGCTGTTCCCCGCGGAAGTCTGCGGCGGCACCGCGGCGCTCAAGGCCCTCGGTGGTCCCTTTGGCGATGTGCGGTTCTGCCCCACCGGCGGCATCAACCCCGACAACCTGCAGCGCTACATGGCGCTGCCCAACGTGATGTGCGTCGGCGGCACCTGGATGTTCGACAGCCAGTGGGTCAAGAACGGTGACTGGGCGCGCATCCAGCAGTGCAGTGCCGAAGCCCTGCAGCTGCTGGACTGAGTGCGGTTGCGGCCCCGGATTGCATCCGGGCTGATCCCGTAGGGTGTGCGGGGCCGCCTAGGCCGTGCGCACCGGTTTTTCCTCTCGGCCACAGGGTGCGCACGGCGCACCCTACGGGCGTTCGTCCGACTCCTTATTGGAATCCGCTAGCATGAATCCGCCACCGATCAAGCAGCCCCTGCTGCTCGGCATGATGCGCCTGCTCGATTATCCCGAGCTGGCGACGCCGCAGGCCCTGCTGAGCTTTGTCGAGCGCTGCGTCGAGCAGGGCTTGAATGCGTTCGACCATGCCAACATCTATGGCCTGGGCCAGTGCGAAGCGCACTTCGGCGCGGCCTTGCGCCTGCGCCCGCAGTTGCGCGGCCAGCTGCAACTGATCAGCAAGGCCGATATCGTGCCGGCGGCACTGGACGGCTCGCGCTGGCAGGTCAAGCACTACAACAGCGGGGCGGCCTACCTGACCGCCGCGGTCGAGGCTTCGCTGGCGCGCCTGGGCGTCGAGCGCCTGGATGGCTTTCTTCTGCATCGTCCCGATCCGCTGCTGTGCGCCGACGAAGTGGTGCGCGCCCTGCAGGCCCTGGTCGAGAGCGGCAAGGTCGGCTGGCTCGGGCTGTCCAACGCCGCGCCGCTGCACTGGCAAAGCCTGGGCCGCGAGTTGCCGCTGCGCTGCAATCAGATCGAACTGTCGCTGCTGGCGCAACAAAGCGCCTGGGATGGTCAGCTGCAGACCCTGCAGGCCGACGGTTTGCAGGTCCTGGCCTGGTCGCCGCTGGCTGGCGGCGCTTTTCCCCCGGCCTTGCAGCAGGCCCTGGCCGAGGTGGCTGGCGTCTTGCAGGCAACCCCCAATCAGGTCGCCCTGGCCTGGTTGCGCCGTTTGCCGGGCAGCCCGCGGCCGATTCTCGGCAGCCTGCGCTGGTCGCGGATCGAAGAGGCATTGCACGGCGCCACGCTGCAACTGGACGCCCCGACTTGGTTCTACCTGGCCGAAGCGGCGCGCGGCCACAAGGCGCCCTGAGAGGCGCGTGCTAGCGAAACAGCCGGCGCGGCAGCCCGCACAGATACCCCTGCATGCCGAACAGTTCGACCACCGACTGCACGACAATTACCGCCGCCACCACTTCCCAGCCCTGCGGCAAGCCCAGGCAGAAGGTGAGGGTGCACCGGTGGCTGGCGCAGCCCTTGGCACTTATTCGCTGGCAGCGTCCGCCCGCTGGCGCTGGATTTCCTTGCGCTTCATGGTGAGGTACTGGTCGCGCTCGAGTTCGTGCAGTTGCGCCGGGTATTGCTCGACACCGCTTTGCCAGAGGTCCAGGCGTTTTTCCAGGCGCGCCGCTGGCGGCTCCGCCAGGGCGCTCAGGTAGGCCTCGATCGCCAGGTAATAACGCATGGTGTTACGTTCGACCACGCCGCGCATGCCGCCGATGTAGACGGGCTGATCCTCGGCGTTACGACCGACGATGCTGAAACCCACCTTGTTGCGCCCCAGGGTCGCCAGGTAACCCTGCGTGGCCACGCGGGCCGCCATGCCGTAAGCATAGGAGTAGGACAGATGGAGGAAGCTGCGCTGGGCATCGAGTGCCACCACTTCGAGCTTGATGCGGTAGCGGCTGGTGCCCAGCGGCCCCTCCTTGGCATCCAGCAGCACCTGAAGGAAGTCGGGCGCAGCCGTGGCGACCCGGTAGGCAAACTCGAACAGGTAGGCATCGGCCAGCGCCTGCTCGAACTTGCGGCCGATATTGATGCGCAGGACATCACCCTCCGGACTCGATGCGACGCGGCAGCTTTTCACATTCAGGTGCAGGATGAGGATATCGCACCAGTGCGCGCTGCCTTGCAGCGCCGTGCCGACCAAGGCGTAGGGCTGCTCGATCAGCGCGTAGATATCGCCTTGCAAAGTGTCGTCCGTTTGCCGGGATTCGAGATGCAGCGGGCGTTGGAACGGGTTGTCGCCGAGCTGTTCAGCCAGGGCGGCATGCCGGGCCCTGAGCACCTCGGCGTCCTCGGCATAGACCGGCGCCGCGAGCAGCAGGGCCAACAGCACGGCTGCGCCTAGCCACTGCAAACAGCCTGCGCCGCCTGGCAGGAAACGCCTCACAGCCAGTACTCCCAAAGGCGCCCGAGCAATTCCTTGACCCTCGCGTCGAGGGGACGACGGCGCCATTGCTCCAGGGTGATCTGCTCCGATTTATCCCGGTCGGCGAGAAAGGCCGCGCGCATCTTGCCGCCGAAATCCGTGCCGAGTACCACCGCATTGACCTCCTGGTTGTGCAGAAAACTGCGCCAGTCGAGGTTGGTCGAGCCGACGGTCGACCAGACGCCGTCGATCACCGCGGTCTTCACGTGCAGCAGGGCATCGCGGCGCTGGTGCAGCTTGACCCCGGCCTTCAGCAATTCGCTGTAGTAGGCGCGGCCGGCATGCAAGACCAGCCAGGAATCGGTGCTGCTGGGCAGGATCAGTTGCACGTCGACGCCGCGCGCCGCCGCCTGCTTGAGCGCCGCAAGCAGCTGCGGGTCGGGCACGAAGTAGGCGTTGGTCAGCCAGATCTCGCTTTGCGCGCTGCGCAGTGCCGAGATCAGGGTGACGTAGATCAGGCTGTAGGGATCGTCCGGAGAGCTGCCGACGGCGCGCACCACGTCGTTCCCCCGATGTTGGCTGACTGGGAAGTAATCGCGTGGTATCAGCGGGTTGCCTTGCTGCTTTTCCCAGGTCTCGATGAACAGCTTTTGCAGCTCGCCGACCACCGGACCTTCGAGCTGCAGGTGGGTGTCACGCCAGGGCAGCGCCGCGCCGGGGCGTTCGCTCGACTGCGGGCTGAAGGAGCCGCCGGAATAGACGCTGCTGATGTTGACGCCACCGAGGAAGGCGATGCGCCCGTCGATGATCAGCAGCTTACGGTGGTCGCGCTGGTTGACCGTCCAGCCGGCCTTGGCGGTCAGCGGGTTGACCGGGTTGAACTCCAGCACCTGGATCCCGACCGCGCTGAGACGGGTGAAGAACTTGCTCGGTGTGCCGAGGGTGCCGACGCTGTCGCGGATAAGGTTGACCTGCACACCGGACAGCTGCTTGGCGATCAGCGCATCGGCGAAACGCTGGCCGACTTCGTCGTCTTCGAGAATGTAGGTTTCCAGGTTGATGTGGTCGATCGCGGCGTCGATCGCATTGATCATCGCCTGATAGGTGGCGGGGCCGTCCTGCAGCAGTTCGACCTTGTTGCCGGTAGTCAGGGGGCTGCCGACGATGGCTTCTTCGACTGCCAGGTGCAGGTCGAAGATATTGGTCTCTGCGCCGCGCGCCTGCAGCCGATCGAGAATGGCCTTGCTGCGTGCGGCCGAGAGTGGCCCGTGGGGCCCGTCGAGTTGCACCGGCGGCGCATCGAGGTGCGCCATATCGGGCGTGAGGGTTGGCAATGAACTGCAGGCGCTCAGCGCCAGGCTGAGGATTGCCGTGAGACTCAGCTTCCAGCAATAGGCTGCTTGCATTGGCCATCCTCCCGGGGAGGTATATCGCGCTGCAGCCGGCTGGCTGTCGAAGCGCTACATTCGCCTGAATGTACACGCAAAAGGATAGTCACTAGGCTAGATTCAGTATGTAGGCCAGTGCTCGGTGCGCGTAGCCAGGTGTGACTATGTTCGTTAACGCACTGAACTGAGCGGACTATCCATTCAAGCTGTCCGGGTGCCGTGTCGAGAAGGGTTGATCGAAGTCGTTCAACGCTGATCGGCACGGTTCGCTACAGCGAGCTTGAACCATTCAAGGAGAACGCCATGAGCTTGGGAACGATTCTGTTGATCGTACTGATACTGATGCTGGTGGGTGCTCTACCCACGTGGCCGCATAGCCGGAGCTGGGGCTATGGTCCCACCGGCGGGTTGGGCCTGGTGTTGATCATCGTGCTGGTCCTGCTGCTGATGGGCCGGTTGTGAAAAGCACCGCCTTCTCGTCAGTGCATTGATCGATGCGTTCGCCGCTGGCGGCCTGCGAGGCCGGGGCTGCGGTTTCGGTCGTTATGTTCGATAGCGCACAGATGGCGTGGTGAATATGGATATGCTGTCAGCGAGGGGGGCGGTTATGCCCCCATTTATAGAGCTCGATATGCCTGAGATGCACGCTACACCACAGCAAAATCATCTTTTGGCTGCCTTGCCTGCTGACATTCAAAACCGCCTGCTGCCCAAGCTGGAACTGGTGCAACTGCCCCTGGGCAAGGTTTTGTATGAGTCTGGCGACACCTTGCGCCACGTTTATTTTCCGATCGACTCCATCGTCTCGCTGCTCTATGTGATGGAGAACGGCGCGTCGGCGGAAATTTCCGTGGTCGGTAATGAAGGGTTGATTGGCGTCGCCGTGCTCATGGGCGGCGAGAGCACCACCAGTCGCGCCATTGTGCAAAGCGCCGGCGACGCTTATCGACTGCCGTCGCGGCAGTTCATGGAAGAGGTCAACCGCTACGGCGAGATGTTGCACCTGATGCTGCGTTATACCCAGGCGCTGATCACGCAAATGGCGCAGACGGCGGTGTGTAACCGCCACCATTCGATTGACCAGCAACTGTGCCGCTGGTTGCTGCTGTCACTCGATCGCCTGCCAACCAATGATCTGGTCATGACCCAGGAACTGATCGCCAATATGCTGGGCGTGCGCCGCGAGGGCGTCACCGAGGCAGCTGGCAAGCTGCATAAAGCCGGGGTGATCGAATACAGCCGTGGGCGTATCCGGGTGATCGACCGGCCTAGGCTCGAGCAGATGAGTTGCGAGTGCTATGCGGTGGTCAAGAAGGAAACGGATCGCCTGCTGCCCTTTGCGGTCTAACCGGTTTCGCTGGGTTAAAGCGCCGAGCGACACAGCATATTCGATGTCAATCAAGGTATTAGCGCCATCCGTACCATAGCGAACAGACAAGCCAGCGCCGCTCAATCAGACTGCCGAATCGGGACTGTTCGGCACCTTTCCTGTATCGCTTCCCGATTTTCTCGTGCTGCAGGACGGTTGAATGTCAGCAGCAATACGGGTTCCCGTGGTTAACCAGCTGCTTGCAAGTTTGCCGCACAAGGAGTCGAAACGAATCCTCGAGTGCTGCGAACCGGTCGATCTGGTGTTCGGCACCATCCTCTGTGAGCCGGAGCAAACCTTACGCCACCTGTACTTTCCGCTGACCGGCTTTATCTCGCTGGTGACCACGCTACGTGACCATCAACCGCTGGAAATGGGCCTGATCGGCAATGAAGGCATGCTCGGTGCGACCCTGGTTCTGGGCGTGAACAGCGTGCCGATGCGGGCGGTGGTGCAGGGCGCCGGCACTGCCTGGCGGATCAACGCGGCGCATTTTCGCCGCGAGCTGCAGGAATGCCCGGAGCTGCTGCGCATACTCAATCGCTACCTGTATGTGCTGATGGCGCAGCTGTCGCAAACCGCTGCCTGCACCCACTTCCATGAAATCGAACCGCGCCTGGCGCGCTGGTTGCTGATGACCCATGATCGCGCGCACGCCGATCACTTCTACCTTACCCATGAATACCTGGCCGACATGCTCGGGGTGCGCAGAAGTGGCGTCACCGTCGCCGCAGGAGCCTTGCAACTGCGCGGCCTGATCCACTACACCCGTGGCGAGATCAGCATCCTCGACCGCAAAGGGCTGGAGGCCGCCTCCTGCGAGTGTTACGACGCCGCCATTGATGACTACGCGCAGTTGTTGCACTAGCGAACCACTGCGCTCGGTCGTGCAGGTTCAAGCGGCCTGCCGTGGCGAGCTCAAGGGCATCATTTATAGGTCGTTGGGCAGATACCCGTTTGCAGCAGGGCAACGAATTGTTCCAGCGCCAGCGGCCGGCTGAAAAAGTAGCCTTGACCTTCCTCGCATGACTGTTCCTGCAGAAATTCCAGTTGCGACTGTTGCTCCACACCCTCAGCGATCACCCGCTGATTGAGGCTGGAGCCCATGGCGATCACCGCGCGGACAATGATGCCGGTGCCATCTGTGCTGCCGATCTCCTGGACAAACGACTGATCGATCTTGAGTGTGTCAAGCGGAAATCGATTCAGGTAACTCAGGCTGGAAAAGCCGGTGCCAAAGCCATCCACCGCCAGCTGGATGCCCATGTCCTTGAGCTGGTGAAGGGTCTCGATACTGGCCTTGGCATCGCGCATCAACACGCTCTCGGCCACTTCCAGTTGCAGGATGCCGGGTGCCAATCCTCTGTCGCTCAAGATGGCGCGAACCCCCGCGATGAAGTCCCGGTGGCGAAACTCCTGGGCAGAGATGTTGACTGCAACCGTGATTGGTTCTGCGTTGGCGTTTTGCCAGAGCTTTGCCTGGGCGCATGCTTCACGCAACACCCAGCGACCAATCGGCACGATCAGCCCGCAATCCTCTGCAATCGAGATGAAGCGGGCGGGCGCCACCAGGCCCCATTGCGGATGCTGCCAGCGCAACAGTGCCTCGGCACCGGTAATGGCGCCGCTGCGCAGATTGATTCTTGGCTGGTAATGCAGGACGAATTGCTGTCGCGCCAGTGCATGGTGCAAATGGCTTTCGATGAGTTGCCGCTCGACCGCCCGCACATTCATGTCCTGGGTGAAGAACTGGTAGTTGTTGCGCCCCCTGTCCTTGGCCTGGTACATCGCGGTGTCGGCATTCTTGATCAGGGTTTCCGCGTCTCGACCATCGGCCGGGTAGATGCTGATGCCGATGCTGGTGGTGATATGCAGCTCATGCTGGTCGATGACATGGGGCCTGGCCAGCGCGGCGAGGATTTTTTCCGCGGTCAAGGCCGAGTCCTGTGCCTCATGCGCTTCCGAAAGCAGCACCACGAACTCATCGCCGCCCTGGCGGCTCACCGTGTCGGATTTGCGCACGCAAGTACTCAGGCAGCGCGTGACGGACTGCAGCAATTGGTCGCCAACGGCATGGCCGAGGGAATCATTGATGTGCTTGAAGTTGTCCAGATCGAGGAACAGTACGGCCAGCGTCGTGCCCTGGCGCTCGGCCAGGCTGATCGCCTGAGCGATACGGTCGTTGAGCAGCACGCGGTTGGGCAGGTTGGTCAAGAAGTCGTGTTGCGCCAGGTGGGCCATCTTCATGGTCATCGCCTGGGCGGCAGTGGTGTCATGAAACACGATCACCGCGCCCTTGATCTGCCCGCTGGAGTCATGAATCGGTGCGGCGGAGTCTTCGATCGCCGCCTCGCTGCCGTTGCGTTTGATCAGTATCGCGCCCGCCGCCAAGAACTTCGCTTCGTTATGCAACAGTACCGACTCGATCGGGTTTGCCAGCGCCTCGCGTGTAGCGTTGCTGATGATCTGCATTACCTCGGCGATGGGGCGGCCGCGGGCGTCTTCGCGCGACCATCCGGTGAGCGCCTCTGCCGCCACATTCAGGTAGTCGACATTGCCCGTCATATCGGTGCCGATAACCGCGTCGCTGATCGAGTTGAGGGTGATTTCGGCCCGGGCCTTTTCCAGGAAAACGCTTTCCTCGACCGCTTTGCGCTGAATGATGTTGCGCAGTGATTGGGGCACCAGATAACTGCCAAAGTGGCCTTTGGACAGATAGCCCTGGGCGCCACGCTCTACGGCTTCGACGGCCAGTTCTTCGTCGTCGATTTCACTGAGCGTCATGATCGGCGTCTGTGGGGCGCAGGCGAACAACTGGTCGAAGGTCTCGATGCCTTGGCTGTCGGGTAGCGACAAGTCGGTCAGGATCGCATCGATGCAGCCGGTCTTCAGGCGAGCCAAGGCATCGGCCAGGCTTTGCTGCCATTCGAGGATGAATGGGCCGTCTTTGGCCTTGTTCAGAACGTTCTGCAGAGTCGCTGCATCTTCGGCATCAGCGGTGATGATCAGTATTCGATTGGCCATGTCGCACATTCACTCCTTTTGAACAACGCATAAGGCCAGACCAAATGGCTGCCCGCATCCTGCAGAGCCAGGGCCTGCGGGCTGTCGCCGAGTTAAAACTTGAATCCCTCCCGATTGACGCTGTTGGCTTCATCTCTGCTTTGCGCACGGTCAAAGGCTGGAGTCTGCTGCTCGGGGTTATCTGCGCCGCCCCTCAGCCAGCCGCTGTTAACGCGGTTGCCCGGGGGGGCGGGCTCGACCGCTTCATGGGCGGGGGAAAAAGCCGATTCGTCCAGATGACCGTTCCAGTTGCCGCGCCGCGCTTGTTCGGCGAAATACGCCGGTGTGCCGGAGCGGTCAGGTGGTTTCGGCAATGGAGCTTCGGTGTGCACCACGATCTGGTTGTCCAGTTCGACCACACTATCGACGTCTAGTGCTATGAGCCTGGCCAGGTCTTTGTCGAGCTGGCCTGCGACCTTGCCGGTGAGCGTGGCTTTGCCGTTGACTACGGTCACTTCGAGGTGGTTGGCGCGCAGGTAGTGGCGTTGCGCATAGGCCCGCCAGGCTTGGGTTTGCTGCCGGGCATCGGTGAACGACCGGTCCGCGCTGACGGCACTGCTTATGGCAGCTACGGCAATGGCGATGGCCGATGTGACTGCCAACGTGCGCGGATGGGGGGGCATGCTGTTCTCCACAGTTAATCGGCATCGACGCTCGATGCAGCGGGGGCCGGATCGTTATTCCCGGAACCCGTTAACTTCCCCAGGCGTTCTGCGCTTCGGGAAACTCATTGACTGATGCGACATGGAAAGAATGAGAAAGAACGAGAATGGCGTCCGTTCGCTAGCGCACTTAGCTGGGCCGTAAACGAGAAAATGCTGCAGTGCATGCTGCGCTTGCCGTCAAGCATGTGATGGCGCTGGCTGGGCAAGACGAGTTGAGCGGCGGCGAGGCGGTCGGCGATTGTGCCGGCGCCTGTTAGGCTAGGGTCTGTACACGTTATTCAGGGAGACAATTTTGAGTTCACGCATCCATCCATTGGCCGGCAAGCCGGCGCCCGCAGAGATGCTGGTCGATATCGAACAACTGCTGGCCGCGTACTTCGACCTGCAGCCCGATCCCGGCGTGGCCGCGCAGCGCGTGGCCTTCGGCACCTCGGGGCATCGCGGCAGTTCGTTGGCCTCCAGCTTCAACCAGTGGCACGTGCTCGCCATCAGCCAGGCGATCTGCGATTACCGTAAAGCGCAGGGCATCGATGGCCCGCTGTTTATCGGTGCGGACAGCCATGCCCTGTCGCAACCGGCGTTCGACACGGCGCTGGAAGTGCTGGCCGCCAATGGCGTGCAGGCCATGATTTCCGCCGGCGGCGAGTTCACTCCGACCCCGGCGATCTCCCACGCCATTCTGGTGCACAACCAGGGCCGCAGCAGGGGCCTGGCCGACGGCATCGTGATCACCCCGTCGCACAACCCGCCGGACAGCGGCGGCTTCAAATACAACCCGTGCAATGGCGGCCCGGCCGACAGCGACATCACCAACTGGGTGCAGAACCGCGCCAACGCCTTGCTCGAAGACGGCCTCAAAGCGGTCAAACGCATGCCGCTGGCCCAGGCACGTCAGGCGGCCACCACCCATGCGCACGATTACCTGGCGGCCTATGTCGGCGACCTGGGCAGCGTGATCGATTTCGAGGTTATCCGGGCTGCCGGCCTGCGTATGGGCGTCGATCCGCTGGGCGGCGCGGGCGTGCATTACTGGTCGCGCATCGCCGAGCAGTACGGGCTCGATCTGCAGGTGGTCAGCCAGGTCATTGATCCGCAGTTCGCCTTCATGAGCCTGGACTGGGACGGGCAGATCCGCATGGACCCCTCGTCCAGCCATGCCATGCAACGGCTGATCGGTCTCAAGGACGGTTACGACATCGCCTTTGCCTGCGACACCGATTACGACCGCCACGGCATAGTCGCGCCGAGTGTCGGCTTGCTGCCGGCCAACCATTTTCTCAGCGTGGCCATCGATTACCTGTTCCAGCATCGCCCGCAGTGGAGTGCCACGGCGGCAGTGGGCAAGACCCTGGTCAGCAGCGCCATGATCGATCGGGTCAGTGCGCGCCTGGGCCGGCCGCTGCTGGAGGTGCCGGTCGGCTTCAAGTGGTTTGCCGACGGTCTGTTCGATGGCTCGCTGGGCTTTGCCGGTGAGGAAAGCGCCGGCGCCACCTGCCTGCGCCGCGACGGCAGGGTCTGGACCACCGACAAGGACGGCATGGCCCTGGCCTTGCTGGCGGCGGAAATGACCGCCAGTCGCGGTCGCGATCCCGGTGAACTGTATCGCGGCCTGACCGAGGAGTTCGGCGAGATAGTGGCCGACCGCGTCGATGCGCCGGCCACCCCGGTGCAGAAAAAAGCCCTCAGCCAACTCTCGCCTGAGCAGGTGCGCAGCACCCAGCTGGCCGGCGATTCGATCACCCGGGTGCTCGACAAGGCGCCGGGCAACGGCGCGGCGATTGGCGGGATTAAGGTGATCAGCGACGGCGGCTGGTTCGCCGCGCGGCCATCGGGTACCGAGGACATCTACAAGATCTACGCCGAGAGCTACCGCGACCGGGCGCACCTGCAGCGGATTCTTGGCGAGGCGCAACAGATCGTCGATGTGGCGCTGAGCAAGGACTGAGAACTTGTGAAAAAACTCTCGCAACGACGCTCGATATTTCACCGCCGCCGAGTTCGGCCGCTTTTCACTGCTCGGTCAGGGTCAGCAGGATGTCGGCGTACCAGGTGCAGTTGAGCCCGAGGGCCTCGTCCAGCTGCAGGTCGCGGGTGCCCACGTCGAGGCGTGCCGAGTGCACGCCCAGGAGCATCCATGGCAGGTCGCCGAGGCCGTTCTCCGGGGTGTCGGCGACCCGCGTCACCACGGGCGCGCCACTGATGCCGCGGTGAGTCCGCGCATCGCTGAGAAAGTAGCCTTTGCTCTGAAAGCGCAAACCGAAGGACGAGGCGATCACCGCCTGGCGCACCACCGGCATGTGGTGCAGGGTGTCGTGGAAACCCAGGGGGAAACCGACCACCAGCAGGGACGTGCCGACCTCGACCTCGGCGGTCGGCCCATACAGGTGCTCGGGGGTGAAGGCGCGATACAGCGCGGTTGCGGGTAAGGCGGCGCGGTCCAGCTCGATCACCGCCACATCGATTTCGCCGGTGGTGTCGAGGCCCTGGCGCCACAGGCTTTCACCGTCGCGGTAGAGCGGGATGGAAATGCCGATGGACTGGGCGATGTTGTCCGGATCGGTATGCAGTTCGATCTCGATGCGATCGGGGAAGTGCTGATTCTGCGCATCGATCATCACGTGCCGGCTGGTGACCAGGAACAGGCGCTCGTCGCGGGCGAAGAAGAAGCTGCTGGCATTGGTCAGCTGCTGGTGCTGATTGAAGGTACAGAGGCGGGCTGCGGTGAGCAGCAAGGGTTCGATCATCATGCTGTCCTTGGGTTCTCCAGGCTGGCCCGGGGCCGCAGCGCAGCGTCCGGAGGGCTCTGGCTGCTGCGGGTGATGCCGCCCAGGGTGATCAGCAAACTGTGGCTCTGCCCGTCCAGGGGCACGCGTACGCCACCCTCGGCATGGCTGATGGGCACACCGTCGAGCTGGGCATGGGCGATGCCGCGACAACGGCGCGCGGGGTTGTCCACCTCGATCCGGTACTGGCTGGACCCCAGGCTTACCGTGGCCGAAAACGCCGGCCAGGCCGCGCTGATGCAGGGAGCGACGATCAGCCAGGCGCCTTCGCGGCGAATGCCGAGAATCCCCTCGACCCCGGCGCGGTACATCCAGCCGGCCGCGCCGGTGTACCAGGTCCAGCCGCCCCGGCCGCTATGCGGGGCGACCCCATAGACATCGGCCGCCACCACGTAGGGCTCGACCTTGTAGCGTTGGCTCTCTTCGGCTGTGCGCGCATGGTTGATCGGGTTGAGCAGGGCGAACAGCGCGCAGGCCTGGTCACCGGCGCTCAGCTTGGCGTGGGCGAGGATGACCCACATCGCGGCATGGCTGTATTGCCCGCCATTTTCCCGCAGGCCGGGTGGATAGCCCTTGATATAGCCAGGCTCGAGCGGCGTCTTGTCGAAGGGCGGGGTGAACAGCAGGGCGATGCCCTCATCTTGGCGGACCAGTTGCTGTTGCAGCGATTGCATGGCCATGGCCGCGCGCACGGGGTCGGCAGCGCCGGACAACACCGCCCAGGATTGGGCAATCGAGTCGATGCGGCATTCGGCGCTGGTGTGCGAGCCGAGCCAGGTGCCGTCGTCGAAGGTGGCCCGGCGATACCACTGGCCATCCCAGGCCTCGCGCTCCAGCGCCGCACGCAGCGCCAGGGCGTGCTCGCGCCAGCGCTCTGCACGCTCGGCGTCGCCGATGGTTGGCCGCGCCAGGGCCAAGGGGACGAACAGCTCGAGGGTGCGCAGCAGCAGCCAGCCGAGCCACACGCTTTCGCCCTGGCCGCCTTCGCCGACGCGGTTCATGCCGTCGTTCCAGTCGCCACCGCCGATCAGTGGCAGGCCGAGTTTGCCGGTCAGTTGCAGACACTGCTCGAGGCCCCGGGCGCAGTGCTCGAACAGTGAGGCCTCTTCGGCGGCGACCATCGGCTGGAAGAAGGCATCGTGCTCCTCGGGCTTCAACAGCGGCCCGTCGAGGAACGTCACCTGCTCGTCGAGGATCGCCGGGTCGTCGGCCACCGCGATATAGCTTGCGGTGGCGAAGGCCAGCCAGACGCGGTCATCCGAGATGCGCGTGCGCACCCCCTGGCCGGAATGTGGCAGCCACCAGTGCTGCACGTCGCCCTCGACGAACTGCCGGCTGGCGGCGCGCAGGATATGGCTGCGCGTGGCCTCGGGCTGGGAAAAGGTCAGGGCCATGCCGTCCTGCAGCTGATCGCGGAAGCCGTAGGCGCCGCTGGCCTGGTAGAACGCCGAGCGCGCCCAGATGCGGCAGGCGAGGGTCTGATAGAGCAGCCAGCCGTTGAGCATGATGTCCATGGCGCGGTCGGGAGTCTGCACCTGTACCGCGCCGAGTGCGTTCTGCCAGTGGTCGGTGACTGCCTTGAGTACCGCGTCGAGATCGGCTACCCGGTAACGTTCGACCAGGGCTGTGGCGGCTTCGCTGGAGGCGCACTGGCCGATGAACGCGACCACTTCCACACTCTCGCCCGCCGCCAATTCAATGCTGCACTGCAGCGCGGCGCAGGGATCAAAGCCGGCGCCAGTGGTGCCGGACAGGGGAGCGTTGCCGAGTAGCGCGGCGGGTGCCGCCGCGTTGCCATTGCGGCCGAGAAACTCGCAGCGATCGCCGGTCCATGAGGATTGCCGCCCGCCGAGGTCGGCAAAGGCGACCCGTCCGGCAAAGGCGTTACTCCAGGGATTGCGCGCCAGCAGCACACCGCTGCCGGCATCGACCTGGGTGGTGATAAACGGCGCCGACGCACCCCGGGCGGTGCCCAGTACCCATTCGCTGTAGGCGGTGAGGGAAAACCGGCGCGCTTGGCCCGAGAGGTTGCGCAGGGTCAGTCGGGAAATCTTGATCGGGTCGGCCAGCGCCACGTACTGCAGCAACTCCAGGGCGATGCCGTCCACCTGATGCTCGAAGCGACTGTAGCCGTGGCCGTGGCGGGCGATGTACAGGCCGTCATCGCGGATCGGCTGCGCCGTGGCGCTGTACAGGGCCAGGCTGTCTTCGTCACGCACATAGAAGGCTTCGCCGCAGGGATCGGTGACCGGGTCGTTGGACCAGGGCGTGAGCTGGTTTTCCCGGCTGTTTTCGGCCCAGGTGTAGCCGCTGCCTTGCGCCGAGGCCTGGAAGCCGAAGCCCGGGTTGGCGATCACGTTGATCCAGGGTGCCGGCGTGTTGCGGCCGGCCTGCAGCAGGGTCACATATTCGCGGCCGTTGTTGGCGAAACCGCCCAGGCCGTTGAAAAACTCCAGATCCGTGGCGAGTTCGCTGGCTGCGGCCTGTTCGGCCAGCGCTTGCGCTGGCGCAGGCGCCGTCGGCAACTGGGCGGATGCCCGTGGCGGCAGGGCCGGGGCGGCGCTGAGGTGGTTGACCAGTTGATTGGCAATCGGGCCGCGGCGGGCGATCAGCGCGACCCGGGCGATCGAGCGCAGCAAGGCGCGGGCGGCGACGCTCAGCAGGTCGGCGCGCAGCACATAGACCGAACCCTGTGCCAGTTCGGCGCCGAAACGCTGACGCGACTGGCTGCGGCGCACCGCGGTCTCGATGGCGATCTGCAGGTCCTGCAGGTACGAGGAGGCGTGCTCGTTGAGGATCACCAGATCGACGCCGAGGCGCTTCATTCGCCAGTATTCGTGGGCACGCAGCAATTGGCGTACCTGGGCGATTTCCTGGATGTCGTCGATGCGCAGCAGGACGATCGGCAGGTCGCCGGAAATCCCGTGGGGCCAGAGCCCGGCCTGCGCCCCGGCGCCACGCAGGATCGCCTTCGACGGCGCGCGGAAACGTGGATCGGCGTACAGAATGGGCGCGGCCAGCCGCTGGAAGTCGGCCGCTTCCGCAGCCTGGATATCGAGGTGGCGCAGCTGCACCTGGGCCTGGGTCCAGGCCAGGGTCTTGGCGCGCTCGAATGCACTGCGGTCATGGTGTTTGTCGATCAGGTCGAGCAACTCGGCCCGCGAGGCGGCGACCAGGGTCCAGAAGGCGACCCGTGCGGCCTTGCCCGGGGCGATGCTGACCAGGTACTTGAGCGCGAAGATCGGGTCGAGCACGGTGCCGACCGTGTTCGACAGTGCCTGGCCATCGACGATCACCGCGGCTGCGGCGATGCTCGGGCGCTGGCCGATAAAGCGTGCGCGGTCGGACTCGTACTGTGGATCGGCGACTATCTCGCCTTCGACCACGGCAAAGTGCGCCGCCCACACCTGCGCCTCAGCCTCAGCGTGTGGGCGGCGGGTGGCGAGCAGGGCGCCGAACTCGGCGAGGTATTCGGTGACCACGAACAGCTTGGCGAACGCCGGGTGCGCGTTGTCGCTGGCGGGCGTGGTCAATACCACTTCGGCGTAGGAGGTCAGCTCGATCTCACGCGCCTGGCGGCCGCTGTTGGCCAGGGAGACGCGGCGCACTTCGCCGTCATCCTCGCCGGACACCAGCACCTCCATGGAGGTGGTCAAGCGGCCATCGTGGCGGATGAACTCGGCGTGATCCTCGGCGAACAGCACTTCGTGGGAGTCCGCTGTGCTGCCGATCGGCTGACCGCCGGCGGACCAGACCCGGCCGTCCTGGGTATCGCGCAGGAAGATGAACGAGCCGCAGTCGTCGCGGGTCGCGTCTTCGCGCCAGCGGGTGATGGCGATGTCGCGCCAACGGCTGTAACCGGCGCCCGCGCCGGTCAACATCACGGCATAACGGCCATTGGTCAGCAGGTGGGTGATCGGCGGTGCATCGGCTGCCGAACCGGTCAGGCGGCGCATGGTCTGCGCGTCGCTGCCGACCTCCGGCGCCCGAATCTTCACTTCCTCGGCGCGTGGATGGGCAACCGCCACGTCGCGCGGCATGCGCTCCTGCAATAGCAGTTCACAGGCCTGGATCATTGGCTCGCGATGGAAGCGCTCGCGCATCTGCCCATCCTGCAAGGTGTTGGCGATGGCCACTATGGTCATGCCCTGGTGGTGGGCCATGAAGTTGCGCACGATGGCCACGCGCTGGCCATTGGGCAGGCGGCTGGGCGTGAAGTCGAGGGCCTCATAGAAGCCGTAACGGCCAAGCGCGCCCATGTCGCTCAGGCGCTGGTAGTTCTGTTGCGCGCCTTGCGGGTCGATCATGGTCGCCAAACCCGAGGCATAGGGCGCAATCACCACGTTCTCGGCGAGGCCGCGCTTGAGGCCGAGGCCGGGCACGCCGAAGTTCGAATACTGGTAGGTGAGCTCCATGTCGCGGGCGTTATAGGCGGACTCGGAAATACCCCAGGGGATGTTCTGTGCCTGCCCATAGTCCTGCTGACGCTGCACCACCAGGCGGTTGGTCTGCTCGAGCAGGCTGCCGCTCGGCGCGCGCATGATCAGCGACGGCATCAGGTATTCGAACATCGAGCCGGACCAGGAAATCAGCGCCGAGCCGTTGCCCAGCGGGGTCGCGGTGCGGCCGAGGCGGAACCAGTGGCGGGTGCTCACATCGCCCTTGGCGATGGCGAACAGGCTGGCGAGACGGGCTTCCGAGGCCAGCAGGTCATAGCAGCTCGGGTCGAGGCGGTTGTCGACGAGGCCGTAGCCGATCGACAGCAGTTTGCGCTCGGGGTCGAGCAGGAAGGCGAAGTCCATCGCCAGCGCCATCTCCCGCGCGGTGCCGGCCAGTGCCTGCAGGCGCAACCTGAGGCCGGCGACTGCGGCGTCGGCCTGCTGCCGGTCACGCGCATGTTCGGTCAGGCTCAGGCCGAGCGCCTCGAGCCAGAACAGCAGATCGGTCAAGCCGTCCTCGCCGACGCTGGGGGCGATCTCCTGAGCCAGCTTGGCGGCCTTTTCCGTCAGGCGTTTGAGCGGTGCGGAGATTGTCTCCAGCGCTTGCGCGCCCTGCAACTGGGCGGCAATATCGTCGAGCAGGGCGGCGAGCTGCTGGCCGCGCTCGCTGTTGGCGGACAAGGCGTCGATGGTGGTTCGGGCCAGGTGCAGGTTGTCCTGCATGCCTTGGCGTGCCTGTGGGGCGAGCGGCATGGCGAACCACTCTTCGCAGGCATTGGCGAGCACGATCAGGTGGCCGGCGAGATTGCCGCTGTCGACCGATGACACATAGGCCGGTTCGAGTGCGCGCAGGTCCTGGGTGTCGTACCAGTTGAAGAAGTGGCCCCTGTGGCGCTGCAGGCCGAGCATGCAGGCGAGGGTGGTTTCCAGGCGTTCGACGGTCTGCAGGGTGCCGGCCCAGCCAAAGTCGCGGGCGGCAATGGTCGAGAGCAGGTAGAGGCCCATGTTGGTCGGCGAGGTGCGATGAGCCACCACTGGCTGCGGATCTTCCTGGAAATTGTCCGGCGGCAGCATGTTGTCCACCGGGGTCACGAAGGTCTCGAAGAAGCGCCAGGTACGCCGGGCGGTGAGGCGCAAGTCGCGCGCGTCCGACTCGCTCAGGGCGAGACTGCGGGCGACCCGTGGCGAGCGGCTGGCGCGCAAGGCAAGTGCCGGTGCGCCCAGCCAGAGCAGGGCGAAAGGCAGCACCACGGGCCAGGAAGCGGGGGCGAAGGCCACCGCGCCGGCCGCGACCAGCAGGCCAAGGGTGGTCGAACCGGCCATGCCGCGATAGAAACCTCGTAGGTTCAGGCGCGGGCTGATGGCTGACTGTGCCGCGGTGGTCCATTGCAGCAGGTTGCTGCGGGTGATTGCCAGCCGCGCCAGGGTTCTGCCGATGGCATCGAGCATGCGCCAGGCGCTGTCGGGCAGAAAGGCCAGCGACAGCAGGGTCTGCGCCGTGGCGAGTTTCAGGTCGGCGAGCAGCCGGCGCAGATGGTTGGGCAGACGCACACCGCTGTGTTGTGGCAGCAGGGCGAAGAAGGTGGGCAGGAAGGCCGGGATCGCCATGGCCGCGAGCATCAGCAGGGTCGCGCTCAAGGCGGCCGGCATCGGCAGCAGCCAGCAGGCCGCCAGGGCGAGCAAGGTCAGCGGGGCCAGCAGCGAGCGGCGCAGGTTATCGAGCATCTTGAAGCAGCCGATCGAGGGAACCGCCAGGTGACCGCTGCGCGTCCCGAAGATCCAGGGCAGCAGTTGCCAATCGCCGCGGGTCCAGCGGTGCTGGCGCTTGCTTGCCACGTCGTAGCGCGAGGGAAATTCTTCGACGACCTCGACATCCGAGGCGAGGCCGGCACGGGCGAAAATACCCTCGAACAAGTCATGGCTGAGCATCGAGTTTTCCGGCACCCGGCTGGCCAGGGCGGCCTCGAAGGCATCGATGTCATAGATGCCCTTGCCGGTGTAGGAGCCTTCGCCGAACAGGTCCTGGTAGACGTCGGAAACCGCCGCCGCGTAAGGGTCCATGCCGCCAGGGCTGGAAAACACCCGTTGATAGAACGAGCCTTCGCGTCCGACCGGCAAGGACGGCGTGACCCGCGGTTGCAGAATCGCATAGCCGCTGGTGACGCGCTGCAAGCTGTCGCTGAAGCGCGGCCGATTCAGCGGGTGACCCATCTTGCCGATCAGGCGCAGCGCCGCATCGCGCGGCAGCCGCGTATCGGCATCCAGGGTGATGACGTAACGCACATCCGCAGGCACCTGCTGGGTGCAACCCGCCAGGGTCATGTAGCTGGTGTCGCTGGCACCGCGCAGCAGCCGATTGAGCTCATGCAGCTTGCCGCGTTTGCGTTCCCAGCCCATCCAGGTGTTTTCGCCGGCATTGAACTGCCGATGGCGGTGCAGCAGCAGGAAGCGGCTGCCACCCGGGGCTGGCCCATACCGCTGATTGAGCAGGGCGATGGCCGCGACCGCCACGGCCAGTAGCGGGGCATCGGTCGCGACCACTTGCTGATCGGCGTCCAGCCCGTCGGTGAGCAGGGCGAAAGTCAGATCGCCACCGGCACCGGCAAGGTGATGGACTTCCAGACGCTCGATTTGCTCCAGCAGATCGGCCTCGCTGGTCAGCAGGGTCGGCACCGCAACCAGGGTGCGCAGCGCTTGCGGCACCCCGTTGGTGAGTTCCAGGCCGGGCAGGGTCATGGCGCCGAAGCTCCAGGTGACCGTGCGATTGACCAGCGCCGTCGCCACTTCGGTGGCCGGGAGGAAGCCGAGCACGGCCAACAGCAGCAGCCAGCCAGCCGTCACGCTGGGCATCGACAGCGTCCACAACGCCAGCGCGAGCAAGCTCGTGGCCACCAGCAGAATGCTGCCGACATAGCCGGCGATACCCAGGCGGATCTTGAGGCGACTGAAGCGCAGGCGCACCGGCGGCTTGAAGCCGATGGCCTGTTCCAGCGCCCGACGCCCTTCGGCGATCAGGTGGTAGCCCGGGTCGCCGACGCGCTCGGCCTGTTCCCCTTGCCTGCTTTGCTCGGCATGCTGAGCCGCCGCCAGGGCCAGGCCGGCCACTTCCAGTTCCGTGGCCGAGGAACCGCGGGCCAGCTGTTCGATCGCGCTGCGGTACAGGTTGCGGGTGGGGAAATCCATGCTGGCAAAGGCGCTGCCCGCGCCTAGACGCTCATCGACCAGGCTGACGCTCTCGAACAGCTCGGCCCAGTCGATATCGGAAATCAGTCGCATGCTGGTGATGACGTTGCGCACGCTGAGGTTGGACGCGCCCTGGCGCTGCTGCGAGCGCTGCACCACGTCATCGATCGAGGCACCTTGCAGGCTGAGCTGTTCTTCCAGCCAGCCCAGCGCCGGGGTGGTCCTGGGATCCTGGTCCCGCAGGCATTTGGCCAGTTCTGCGGCGAAAGGCTCGGACATTGGCCCGGCCTTGCGCGTGGCGACCTCCGCCTCCAGGGCGCTGCGCGCGGAACCTGCTGCCAGCAGGCGAATGGCCAGGGCATCGGCCTCGGCGCGGGCGGCGCGGCCGGCGCTGATCTGGTCGGCCAGGCGGCGCAGGTTTTCGATCAGCACGATGCGCAAGGTGATGGCCACGGCCCATAGCTCGCCAATGGTCAGTGGCTGAACCCGCTGATAAGCGCTGATGAAGCGGCGCAGCGTGTCGGGGTCGAAGTGGCTGTCGGTATGGGCGACGAAGGCCCAGGCCAGACCGAACACCCGTGGATAGCCGGCGAACGGACCATGGCCCAGCTTCGGTAGCTGGCGATAGAAGCCCGGCGGCAAATCATCGCGAATCTCGCGGATCTGGGCTTCGACCAGGTGGTAATTGTCCAGCAGCCATTCTGCGGCCGGCACTACGCTGCGATTCTGCTCCAGCTCCGCGGCGCTGGCCCTGTAGGCGGCGAGCAATACCTTGGCATTGTCATCGAGCCGGACATGCAGCGACAGCACTGTCGGCGGATGCGCGGTCACCGACTGAACCGCAGCAAGGCTGTGGGCGTGTTGTTCCAGGCGCTCGACGCCGAAGAGCTCCTGGCGTACCGGCGCGGGGTCAGTCCAGGGTGGTGAGAGGGGACGGGGGCCGAGAATGGAGCGAAGAAACGAGTTCATGGATGCCTTCCTGGCCAGCATTGAAAATGCAATAGGACTCGATCCGGCTGAGCCTATCAAAGGGCGCTACGGCATGCTTTCGGAAGAACTTCAGAGGCCGCTTTCGGGCTTCTGCCACTTCACCGTACTGGCCTTGTGCAATGGCAGAACCCGCCATGGCGGGTCTGTAAGCCTGTGCACAGTCAGTTGCGTCGATGAGGTGCGGGGCCCGCCTAGCGTGGGCCTCTCATCAGGAAGGCTGCTGTCGCAGCATGGGCTCGAAGATACAGCAAAGGCATGCCTGTTGTCTGACCGCGAATTGCTCCGGTCTGCTCAGGGTTGGCCGGATTTCCGATAAGCAGTACGGGTGAAGGGCGGCGTCGCGGTTGCGAGTTGGCCATATGGCGGCTTCATTGCCCAGTTCGCCTGACGCGTAGCAGGAGCAGAGCCGTTGCCGCCAGGGCGGTGCCGGCGTAGAAGGCCACTGGGGCGCCATAGGACTGCCACAGCCAGCCGGCGGTCGCGCTGGCCAGCAGCACGGCGATGCCACTGACCAGGTTGAACAGGCCAAAGGCGCTGCCCTTGAGCTCGGCTGGCGTGGTGTCCGCCACCAGTGCTGCCAGAATGCCCTGGCTGAAGCCCATATGCAGGCCCCACAGGGCGACGCCGAGCAGCACCGTGATGACCGAACCGGCCCAGGCCAGCAGTAGATCGGCGAGGATCAGCAGCAGCAAGCTGGCGCCCAGCAAGGTGCTGCGCTCGATGCGATCCGACCACTTGCCCACCGGGTAGGCCGAGAGCATGTAGAACGCCGCCATCACCACCATGACCAGCGGCACCCAGGCGGCGGGGAGGCCCAACTGCTCGGCGCGCAGCAGCAGAAAGGCTTCGCTGAAGCGGGCCAGGGTGAACACCGCGCCGATGCCGACCACCCACCAGAATGCCTTGGAGAATCGAGCCAGGGATTGCAGGCGCACCGGCGAACGTAACGCCAGGGCACGCGCTGGGCGTGCCGGTTCGCTGACCCCGGCCCAGAGCGTGACCACCGCCAGCAGTGCGGGGATAGGCGCAAACCACAACACCTGGGTGATATCGCCGCTGAACCAGAGCATCAGCAGGATCGCCAGGATCGGCCCGAGAAAGGCGCCGGCGGTATCCATCGACTGGCGCAGCCCGAAGCAGGCACCACGGATAGCGGCCGGGGCCACATCGGCGATCAGCGCATCGCGCGGGGCGCCACGGATGCCCTTGCCGATCCTGTCCAGCAGGCGTGCGATGAAAACCGTTTCCGCCGAGTCAGCCAGGGGAAACAGCGGTTTGCTCAGCGCCGCGAGGCCGTAACCAAGCAGCAGCAAGCCTTTGCGCCGGCCGATGAAATCGCTGAGCGCGCCGGAAAACACCTTGACCAGCAACGCGCTGGCCTCGGCCAGCCCTTCTATCAGCCCGACCGTCAGCATGCTGGCGCCCAGCGTACCCACCAGAAACAGCGGCAGCAGGCTGTGCACCAGCTCCGATGACACATCCATGAACAAGCTGACCAGGCCCAGCGCCCAGATCGTGTGCGGGATGCCCTGGGCGGGTTTGACTGCAAACCTTGGCATGCGCTTGCCTCCCGGAAAGCCGATGCGCGGCGCTGGCTGCCGTTCGCCGCCAATTTCTGCCGCGAACAAGGCGACGACGAGCCTGTCGTGCCGGGCCAAGCCGTACTAGCCTATCCACAGACCTGGTCAGCAAGGGAGCGCTGAGAGTTTGTGAAAGAACTCCCGCCTGTTGCGAACGCCATGCGGCTGTCAGGTGAGTTCAATGAGTAAGGCAGGATGACGTGGAGTACGCCAATGGCCAGTCATGAAAATTCCGACATTTCCCTCGAAGACCTGGCGCTCGAACCCCTCGCCGAGCAAGTCGAGGAGGGGGTGAGCAAGGGCCGAGCCAAGTTCCAGATCGATACCCGCGGTGGCGGCGAACGGCGCAAGGTGCAGGATCGCCGCGCCGATATCCGCTTCCAGGAAGAACGACGGAGTAACAAGGATCGCCGCGTCGGCAGCAATCCCTGGGCGCCGGGCGTGGATATCTGATTTCAGCAGCAGGTGATTGTCGGGTTGGCGCACGAGCGCCGGTGTTTGCCGCCCTGGGCCGTCAGGTCCCGGATGGAGGGCGGCAAGCCCTGCGCCGGCGAACTGCTGCAGACTGCCACCAGGCGACTCGCCGAGCTTGCTCACTGCCTCTTGGCAGAGGGTTGCTGGCCGCCGCTGCCGGTCAGGAAATCATGCTGATCAGCCAGCGGCGGGTTCGGCGCAGCCACCGGTTCGCTGGGCTGTCCTGCCGCGCCATCAGTCTTTTCCAGGCGCTGGATTATCTTGTGGCGCTGGATTGTCCTCTTTGGGCTGGGCCAGTTCATGGTGTTGGAATGCCTGGGCGACAGTGGCCCGCAGTTGCGCGTCGTCCCAGGGTTTGGTGAGGAACTTGTAGATGGCGCCCTGGTTGATCGCCTCGGTCACCGATGTCAGGTCGGTGTAGCCGGAGAGCACAATGCGGATGGTATCCGGATAGAGGTCCTTGACCCGGCTGAAGAACGCGGTGCCGTTCATTTCCGGCATGCGCTGGTCGGAGAGAATGACCTGGACCTCGTGCTTTGCCAGCAGGGCGAAGGCATCTTGTGCGCGGTTGGCGGTAAGCACGTGATAGCCGTCGCGCCTTAGTACCCGGGTCAGGGCGCGCAGAATATTCTCTTCGTCATCGAGCAGGAGCAGGGTCTGTGTGCTGCTTTCGGCAGCGCTCTCTGCTGCGGGCAGGCGATCCTTGGCGCGCTGCTGGAGGTAATGTTTCAGGGTTGCCAGCGGTATGGGCTTGGCGAAGTAGTAGCCCTGGAATTCATCGCAGTGGCTTTTCTTCAGGAAGGCGACTTGCGCCTCGGTTTCCACGCCTTCGGCGATCACCTTGAGCTTCAGGTGGTGGGCCATGGAAATGATGCCTTGGGTGATCGCCGCATCATGCCGGTCGCTGATCACGTCCTGGATGAAGGAGCGGTCGATCTTGACCTTGTCGATCGGCAGGCGCTTGAGGTAGTTGAGGCTGGAGAAGCCGGTGCCGAAATCATCGATGGCGATGCGTACGCCCAGGTCTTTCAGGGCGTGCAGGGTGAAGATGGCCCGCTCGGCATTCGCCAGCAACACGGTTTCGGTGATTTCCAGCTCCAGCAGTTCGGCCGGCAGCTGGGCCTGGATGAGGCTGCTGCGCACGAACTCGACGAAGTTGGCGCGCTGGAACTGCACCGGTGAAATGTTCACGGCCATCACTGCGCCATTGAAGCCTTGATCGAGCAGCAGGCGGGCATCGCGGCAGGCGGTTTTGAGTACCCACTCGCTGAGCGGAATGATCTGCCCGGTGTCCTCGGCGATGGGCACGAATTGCGCCGGCGAAATAAACCCCTGCTCGGCGTGTTGCCAGCGCAACAGCGCCTCATAACCAATCACCCGGCCCGTGCGACTGTCGATCTGCGGCTGGTAGTAGAGTTCGAAGGCTTCGGTGTCGATGGCTTTCTGCAGCTGGTTGCGCAAGGTTACCCGCTCGCTGACCTTCTGGTTGAGATCCTCGGTGTACCACTGATAGTTGTTGCGGCCCTGTTGCTTGGCTTTGAACATGGCCAGGTCGGCCTGCTGGATCAGTTGCATTGGCTGTTCGAGGCTGCCGTCGTTGAGGGTGATGCCGATGCTCGCGGTGATGTGCAGATCGACGCCGCCGACCGTATAGGGCCGCGCGATGCTCTCCATGATCCGGTCTGCCACCAGCAGCACGTCCTCTTCACGGGCCAGGTCCGGCAGGATGACAATGAACTCGTCACCGCCCAGCCGCGCCACGGTGTCGCCTGGACGGACCTGCTGGTTCATGCGGCGCGCCACTTCGACCAGAATCAGATCGCCGGCACTGTGCCCCATGCTGTCGTTGACCGGCTTGAAGCCATCCAGGTCGATGAACATCACCGCCAGGCTGCGCTTGTAGCGGCGGCTGATCTGGCAACCCTGGTTCAGACGATCCTCCAGCAGCGAGCGGTTGGGCAGGCCGGTGAGGACATCGTGGCTGGCGTTGTAGGCCAGTTCGGATTCGTAGCGTTTGCGCTCGGAAATATCGTTCTGCACGCCGATGAAATGGGTGATCTTGCCCTCCTCGTCAGGCACCGGGGCGATATACAGATCGTTCCAGAAGGGGGTGCCGTCCTTGCGGAAGTTGCGCAACACCACATGGGTTTCGCGCTTTTCCGCCAGACCCTGGCGAATTTCGTTGATGCCGGCTTGTTCGCGCTCAGCCCCTTGAAGAAAGCGGCAATTGCGCCCGATGACTTCTTCCGCGCTGTAGCCGGTGATGCGTTCGAAGGCCGGGTTGACGTAGATGATCGGCTGGTCATCGGCCAGCGCATCGCAGACCAGAGCGCCGTTGTAACTGGCTTCCAGGCTGCGCTTGAGCAGACGCAGCTGCTTGTCCGCCTCCTTCTGGGCGGTGATGTCGCGAAAGGCGACCACCCAGCCCTGCGGTGCATCATCATCGAGCAGCGGGGCGCTGTCGTAGGCGATATAGCGCTCGCCCGGCGATGTCGGCGCCAGCCTGATTTCGCCGTGGTAACTGCTGGTTCGCTGGTTATGCTCGCTGTCGTTGAGCGCCAGCGGCAGGTAGCTGGCCAGTGCCTGGCCGAGCAGCACTTGCGCCGGTTGGCCGAGCAGTTCGGCGGCGGTCGGGTTGACGAAGCTCAGCAGGCCCTGGCGATCTACCGCCAACAGGCCCTCGGCGATGCTGTTGGTGATCGCCGAGGTGAACTCCAGCTGGGTTTTCAGGCGGCGTTCGCCGGTGATCACCGCTTGCATCAGGCGGTTGTTTTCCAGTACCGCGACGGCCATCTGGGCAAACTGCTGGGCAATCGCCAGGTCGTCCGGGTTGAATTCGCCGTCGTACTTGTCCGATAACTGCAGCAGACCGAAATGGGCCCCGCTATGGTCATTCAGGGGCACCGCAAGCAAGCCGCGCATGGGCGGGTGCTGATTGTCGGTACTGTTCAGCTCCGGCCAGCAGGGGTGCTGTTCCAGTTCGGCCTGGGTCAGCAGGGTCGGCTGATCGATCTCGTCGGTCAGGGAGTGGATAGCGCTGTCGGCGGACGGGTTGGACGCACCCTTCCAGGCGGCGTATTTTTCCGAGAGCGAGACGGCGTTGATCGACTGGGTCCAGTTGCCGGCCCGGTTCAGGCTCATGGCCGCCTGGTGTGCCCCGAGCAGCAAGCGCAGGCGTTCGCTCATGTAGTCCAGCAGCGATTGGGTGCCCATGATGCTGTTGATGTTGACGGCGGTTTCACTCAGGCCGCGCAGCAGTTCGGCCTGGTGTTCGGAGTGCTGCAACGCTTCGCGCAGGGCGCGGGTCATGCGGTTGCGCTCGCTGATGTCCTTGGCGATGGCGAACACCCCGACAATTTTCTCGTCGATGATGATCGGCAGGTTGGTGATGTCCACTTCCAGCAGTTGCCCGTCACTGTTGCGGCAGCGAACTTCATGGCTTTGGCTGTCGCCGTTGCTGGCGGAATCGATGTAGTCCTGGATCAGTGTCAGGTCTTCGTTGTGTACCAGCATCGACATGTGTTGTCCGAGCAACTGTGCTTCGCTGTAGCCGGATAGCTGGCAGCCTGCCTGGTTCATGCTCTCGAAATTGCCGTTCAGGTCGAACGAAAACACCGGATTGGGGTTGAAGGTGAACAGCGAGCGGTAGCGCTGTTCGCTTGCCTGCAGGCGCAGGCGGTCGTGCTGGCGTTCGATGGCGATGGCAGCCAGCTGGCCGACGGTGGCCATCAGTTGCAGATGCTCGTCGTCCGGGGCGCCGGGTTGCTGGCTGTAGATGGCGAAGGTGCCGAGTACGTCGCCGTGGTGGGAGATCAGCGGGATCGACCAGCAGGCATGCAGGCCATGCTGCAAGGCCAGGTCACGAAACTCATGCCAGAGCGGGTCGCTGTCGATGTCTTCGACGATGACCAATTGGCGGCGATACACGGCCGTGCCACAAGAACCGACACTGGGGCCGATGGCGATGCCATGCACTGCCTGGTTGAAGCTCTCTGGCAGGCTCGGCGTAGCGCCGTGGATCAGGTGTTTCTGCTCTTTATCGACCAGCAGCACCGAGCACAGGGTGCCGGGCGCCTGAGATTCGGCCAGCAGGCAGATGGTTCTGAGGATATCCGGCAGCGCTTGGTCGGTGGAGATCATGCTGAGGATGTCGCGCTGATCCTCGGCGTAGGCTTCGTTGTACACCAGGCGGGTGACGTCATGGGCCACGGCAAACAGGGTGCGGTCGTTCTCCGACCAGCCTGCGGACCAGAGCAGGTGGACAAGGCTGCCATCCTTGCGGCGCGAGCTGTTGCGAAAGCTGTGATGGGATTCGCCCGCCATGATGGCGTCGACCGTGGCCTGAGTGCGTTCGCGGTCTTCGGGCACGATGAACTGCAGGTAGGCTTGCCCCAGCAGCTCTTCTGGCGAGTAGCCGAGCACTGTGCTGGCGGACGGGCTGACTCGGGTGAAGCGGCCCTGGGCGTCGATCGAGCAGAGCACGTCCATGGAGTAGTCCATGATCCGTTGATTGAGCTCCTGCAGCTCGGCCTGGCGGCGCAGGCTGCGCTCAAGCCTCCGGTTGCTCTGCTGCAGGTGTTTGGAGTGCTCGATGGCCAGCAGGGCCAGGCGCTGACTGACCATGATGACGAGGCTGAAGGCCAGGCCGAACAGCACCACGATGCCGGGCAAGTGGTTGGAGGTCGGGCTGGTCGTGTCGGCGACCTGGTAGCTGACCAGGCGCCAGTTGTTGGCGGTCGGCCCGAGCATCTTGCTGGTGCCGGTCGCCCCGGGCGGGTGGCTGGTTTTGTCGAACAGCAACTGCTCGCCCTGGTAGATCCTTACGTCGTTGTCATGCGGCTCACTGCCCAGGCCGTCCTGCAGGGTACGGGTCAGGTCCAGGCTGGCTACCAGCGTCCAGTCAGGGTTGTCCGGCAAGGACAGGCGGATCGCCATCAGCCCCCGGGGCTGGGCGGCGAGGTCATAGGCCTCGCTCATGTGCGCCTTGCCGTCGTGGGGGAGGCGCTCTAGCCAGGCGCGCGGACTGGCTTGGCCGAGCAGGCTGCTTAGCTGTTCGGTTTCCGCCTGGCCGCGGCCGAGCAGCCGTTGTGGACGCAAATGCTCATCGAGCAGGGCGATCATCCCGATATCGGCAAAATCACGCAGATAGTTGCGGCTTTCTTGTTGCCATTGTGCGTGGGTGGGCAGCTTTCCGTTGACCGCCCAATGTTCCGCTGTGCGCTGGATCAGCGCGAGACGGGTATCCAGGCTGCTGGTGATCGAATTTTGCTGCTTGGCCTGCAGCAGTTCGCTTTGTCGGCTGCTCGACTCGATGTTCTGCAGGGTCAGCAGATACCAGACGCTGCAGGTGATCAGGGTGCCGAGGGCGCCGGTCAGGATGGTGCTGCGCACGAGCAGGTGCTGGCGCTCGGTGGGTAGCAGCGTGAGGCAAAGCAGCACAAGGCCCATGGACACGGCGAACAGATTGGCCGGGCGGCTGACGTTGATGTTGTAACCCAGGCGCCAGGCGTCGAGTTCCGGCAGCCAGGATGACAGTAGTGACAGGCCGGCCAGCGCCAGCGCTGCGCAGCCGAGCATGGCGTTCAGGCGCTGGCCTTTGCGGCCCCACTGGCTGCTCAGCAGGCCAATGGCGAGCAGGCAGAACAGCAGGGCCAGGGAGCTGCGCATGCGCTGATAACCGCTGATCAGCGATTGGCCTTGCTCCGGACTGCCGCTTAACAGGTTGTGCGCCAGGCTGTAGAGCGCCAGCCCGAGCAACAGGCCGAGCGCCGGGTTGGCCAGCCGGGGCTTTTGCTGGATGCAGCCGAGGAGTCCGAGGCCGAGCAACAGCCCTGCCAGGGCGCTGTCCGGCAGGAGCACCACCTGGGCAGCGTCGGGCTGCCACCAGAACAGGTAGTCCAGCAGGCTGATGCCGCTGAGGGCCAGAATGGTGAAGGCCAGGATGTGCAGATAGGCCTGGTAAATCACGTGGTGGGTCTTGATGTCCATCCTCGAGTCCTTATCGATCTGCGCCGGGTAGCACGGATGATCATCAGTTGGCTTGAGCGTCGTCCAGCTCGTCGATCAGCACTGAACCATCGCTGTCGCGGCGTACTCGGGTAAGGCCGGGATGTTCGACCTCCAGGCGCAGCAATTCCTGCTGCTGGCGCTCGAGGGCGCTTTGTTGTTGGCGCACCTGCATGAGCAAGCGCTGGTTTTCGTCGCGCAGGAGAAACAGGTCGATGGCGCCACGCAACGCGACTTCGATCTCGAAGTCTTCCCAGGGTTTGGCGATGAAGCGGTAGACCTCCGCCTGGTTGATCGCCTGCATCATCGAGTTGCGGTCGCAATGGCCGGTCAGCAGTATGCGCATGGCATTGGGCTGACGCTGCTTGGCGAACTGCAGGTAGGTGACGCCGTCCAGGTGCGGCATCTTCAAGTCGGAGACGATCACCGCGTACTCATGCTCGGTCAGTGCCTCCAGGGCTTGCTGGACGTCGCTGAAGGCATGCACTTCCCAGTCGTGCGGGCGCAGCACCCGTTGCAACGCCTTGAGGATTTGCGGCTCGTCATCCAGCAGTTGAATCTTGATCATGGCGTCTTCTCCGTGGCCAGCGTGGCATCCTCGGCGGTGCGGACAAACAGGGTGTAGTGGCCACTTTCGCTGGCTTCGAAGGCGATCAGCTTGTCGATTAACAGAGCGGTCAGCGGTTTGCCCTCATTGAGCAGCAGCATGCCGTTGTCGGCGTGCAGGTTGCGGGCCAGCACCATGCCAGGTTCCAGGCGGCGGGTATCCAGGGCGAGAATGCTCGGGTCGGCCAGGGTGATGTCCGGCGCCAGCTCGGTGCAGAGGGTGATGAATCGCTCGCACAACTGCGGATCGTAGAGGCGCCCGCTGTATTTGTTGATCAGCAACAGGGCCTCATCGCGGTTTAGCCTGCGCTCGAGAATGCTGCCGCGCTGCAATTCGATGAAATCCACCGCCAGTTTCAGCAGGCGTGAACCGAAAGGCGCGGCTTCGCCCTTGAGGTGGTCGGGGAAGCCGCTGCCGTCCCAGCGTTCCTGGTGATGGCGGATCAGTCGGGCCGCATCCTGCAGTGGCTCCAGGGTCATCAGCAGGTTCTCGCCTTGAACCGGGTACTGCCGGTAGCGTTCGCGCTCCTGCTTGTAGAGCAGATCGGAAGGGCGGCTGAGCAGTTGATCGTCCCAGGTCAGCTTGCCGATATTGTAGAGCGCGGCGGCCATGGTCAGATCGCGGCTGGGGGCGGCGTCGAGGCCGTGCACTTCGGCATAGGCGCGAACCAGGGCGATGACTTGGGTATTGGTCTGCTTGTCCTTGGGGATGCGTTGGTTGACCAGGCTGGAGAACACCTCGGTTGCCGTGACATAGCTGCGCTTGAGCTCTTCGTAAGCCAGGTCGAGCATGTCGGCGGTCTGTTCCAGCTCCGCGGTGCGCGCCATGACCCGCTGTTCCAGGGTTTCATTGAGTTCCTGCAGGCGCTGGTTCTGTTCCAGGCTCCGCGCTTCCAGGCGCACCCGCTCGCGCTCCGAGTGTTGGTAGGCCAGGGCCTGGCGCATGGTCAGGCGCAGTTCGTCGTCGTCCCAGGGCTTGCTGATGTAGCGGTAGATCTGCCCCTGGTTGATGGCGCGAATGGTGGTGCTGATGTCGGCGTAGCCGGTAAGCAGGATGCGCATGGTCTCGGGCCAGTGCTTCTGCACTTCGGCCAGCAGGGTGGCGCCGTCCATGCCCGGCATGCGGGCGTCGGAAATCACCAGGTCGATCGGTTGGCTGCGCAGGATTTGCAGGGCCTGCTCGCCGCCATTGGCGATCTGCACGCTGTAGCCTTCACCCCTGAGCACGCGGCGCAGGCTGCTGAGGATGTTTTCTTCGTCGTCCACCAGCAGGACGTTGGCGATGGTGTTCGGTTCACTCATGGTGAGCGACGTCCTCCTTGATCAGTGGCTGGGCGGGCTGCAGGGCTGGTAACCAGACACGAAAGCGTGTGCCCTGGCCAGGCGTGCTGAACACCTCGATACGACCATTGTGCTTGCGCACGATGTTATAAGACAGCGACAAGCCCAGGCCGGTACCTTTGCCCACCGGCTTGGTGGTGAAGAACGGCTCGTAGATGCGGTTGAGGACATGCGCAGCGATGCCGTGGCCGGTATCCTCCACTTCCAGCCAGACCCAGTCGTTTTCGTGCCCGCTGCGCAGGGTAATGCGGCCGAACTGCTCGATGGCGTGGGCGGCGTTGACCAGCAGGTTCATCATGACCTGGTTGATTTGCGAGGGCATGCATTCCACTGCCGGCAGCTGGCCGTATTCCTTGATCACCTCGGCTTTGTACTTGAGCTCGTTATTGACCACGTTAAGGGTGGTATCGAGGCCACGATGCAGGTCGGCGAGGCGGAATTCATCCTCCTCGAAATGGGAGAAATCCTTGAGCGCGGCGATGATCTTCTTGACTCGCTCGATGCCATCCCCGGATTCGCCGATCAGCGCCTCGACATCGTTGCGGATATAGTCGTACTCCAGGCTGCGCTTGAGCTGCCGCAACTCTTCCAGGCTGACCGCGCCATCCACCGCGTCGATGATTCGCAGCAGGTCATGAACGTAACCGGCGAGGGTCTGCAAATTGGAGAACACATAACCGATCGGGTTATTGATCTCGTGCGCCACGCCGGCAGCGAGCTGGCCGATGGCGGCGAGTTTTTCCGATTGCATGAGCTGGGCATTGGCTTTTTCCAGCTTCATGATCAGCAGTTCCTGCTCGATCTGCTTGCTGCTCAAGGCCTGCAGGGCGGTATCCAGTTGTTTGTTGTCGCGGGCGAATTCGCTGCTGTCGTACAGGATCAGGCCAAACAGCGGCTGGCCATCGCTGCGCTTGAATGGGAACAGCAGGGTGCTCTGCAGCATCAGCGGGGCTGGCTTGCCGCAAGTGTCGAATGGCAGCTGAATCAGGTAGGGGGTTTCGCGCCACTCGGTGTAGACATGCTCGCCATGGTCGCGAGCGGAAGCCAGCATCTTGCTCAGGCAGAGGCTGTCGGCTTCCGGGAATATGCGGGTCAGCAGCTGTTGCTGTGCCTGCTCGAGGCGCTTGCCGCTACACTGCGTCACGAAGTTGTTCCAGTGCTGAATCCGTAGCTCGTCATCGAGGATGATCACGCCGATCTCGATGTGCTCAACAAGAGCAGAGGCCAATTCACTTTGGCTGCTATCCATGGCGAACTCCGCTTGGCTATCAGGCCGTAAGTTATTTACGTTGCCTGGGTCGCACTTTGTACTTCGGTTTTTGACTTTATTTTGACGTCGAAATTATGGTGATGCTGGCCGTTCGCTGCCACACTTATTTTTAATAACTCTGCCACTCAGGTTAGCCCATGGCGCAGTCTGCAACGGATGACTCGGTCATCCAGTACCACTTCGAGTTCGCCGATGGTCGCAGTTGGCAGCATCAGGTCGATTTGGCGGCACTGCCCGGTGCGCCAGACGCCGCGCTGCCAGACTGGACGCGCCTCGGATTCCAGCAATGTGGACATTGTCCGCTGCGTGATGCAGAGACTCCCCACTGTCCTTTTGCCGTCGCCTTGGTGCAGCCGGTCGAGGTGTTGGCGCAGATGCCGTCCTATGAGGAGGTGGCTGTGCGTGTGCTGTGGCGGGGGCGGGATATCCGTCAGCGTACCTCGCTGCAGCGTGCTTTCGGTTCGCTGCTGGGTGTGCTTGGCGCCGCTTCGGGCTGTCCATACACGCGACAGCTTAAAGCCATGGCCTGGTTTCACCTGCCGTTCAGCGGCAGCGACGAAACGCTGTACCGGGTGTTCGGCACTTACCTCCTTGGGCAATACCTGCGCCAGCAGCGTGGCATGAGTGCGGACTGGTCGCTGAGCGGCTTGCGTGAGGTGTATCGCAACTTGCGTCAGGTCAATCTGGGCGTGACGGCGCGCCTGCGCGCAGCGGCCGGTGAAGATTCGGGGCCGAACGGCATGATCCTGCTCGACTTGCTGGCGGCCGACACCCTGTATTTCCTGGATCAGTACGAGGGCGAACTGGATCGTTTCTTCGAGGTGTTTTTCGAGTAGATCAGGGTGGCTCGGGAGCGGCTCAGGCGCGTGGCTGGCGCAGTTCGGCGACTTCTGCGCGCAGGGCTTTCAGTTCATCGAGCAGCAGTTGTTCGGTCTTCGAGGGCGGCGCCTGGAGTGCTTCCTGATCGTGGGTGGCTTGCATGGCATTGACCACTACCGCGATGAACAGGTTGAGCATCATGAAGGTGGCGATCAGGATGAACGGCAGAAAGTACAGCCAGGCCAGCGGGAATTGTTCCATCACCGGGCGCACGATACCCATCGACCAGCTTTCCAGGGTCATCACCTGGAACAGGGTATAGAGGCTGGCGCCGAGGCTGCCGAACCATTCGGGGAAAGCCTCACCGAACAACTGGGTGGCCATCACCGCCGCCACGTAGAACACCAGGCCCAGGAGCATGGCGATGCTGCCCATGCCCGGCAGCGAAGACAGCAGGGCCTGCACCACCCGGCGCATGTTCGGATTGATCGAGATCAGCCGCAAAACCCGCAATACCCTGAGTGCACGCAACACGGCGAATGGGCCGCTGGCTGGCACCAGGGCGACGCCCACTACCAGGCAATCGAATACCGCCCACGGGTCGCGTAGCAGGCCGGCACCGCGGGCGACGAAGCGCAGTGCCAGTTCGAGGATGAACAGGCCGAGGATCAGCTTGTCCAGTGCCAGCAGCAGGTTGCCCCAGTCGGCCATCAGGCTTGGCGAGGTTTCCATGCCGAGGATTGCCGCATTGAGGATGATCAGGCCAGTCACCAGGCGGGTGATGCCCGGGCTTTCCATCAGGTCGGCCAAGCGCTCGCGCCAAGTGCCGTAGCTCGGGGTCAGGGTATTTTCGGGCATGGTTAGCGGTCGTCTAGGGCGAAGGCGGTGAGGGTAAAGGTCGGAATGCCGATGTCTTGGAGTTTTTCCGAGCCGCCCAGCTCGGGCAGGTCGATGATCGCGGCGGCTTCATAAATGCTCGCGCCCATGCGCCGCACCAGTTGTGCAGCAGCCAGCAGGGTGCCACCGGTGGCGATCAGGTCGTCGAACATGAGGATCTGGTTGCCGTCGCAGAGGCTGTCGGCCTGCACTTCGAGAAAGGCCTCGCCGTACTCGCTCTGGTAGCTCTCGCGCAGCACATCGCCTGGCAGTTTGCCCTGCTTGCGAAACAGGATCAGCGGCTTGTTCAGTTCATAAGCCATGATCGAGCCAATCAGAAAGCCGCGGGCATCCATGGCGCCGATATGGCTGAACTCGGCTTCGACATAGCGCTGGATAAAGCTGTCGGCGACCATGCGCAGGGCGCGTGGCGACTGCAGCAGCGGGGTGATGTCGCGAAAAGTCACCCCGGGCCTGGGAAAGTCCGCGACCGGGCGGATCAAGGTTTTGATACTGAATTCGTCGAAAATCATCGTAAGAGTCCTGCCGCTGACTGGAGTGGCGTAAGGCGCCGGCTGTTGGCGACCGACGCTCCTGCTTCGGTCAGCCGTCGAGGTTGCCGCCGGCCAGGGCGCACAGTTCGATGGGGTCGAGAATATGCACCGACTTACCTTCGGCTTCGAGCAATTGGTTCTGCTGGAAGCGGGTAAATACCCGGGAGACGGTTTCCACCGCAAGGCCCAAATAGTTACCAATTTCGTTGCGCGACATGGCCAGGCGGAACTGGTTGGGGGAAAAGCCCCTGGCGCGGAAGCGGGCAGACAGGTTGACCAGAAAGGTGGCAATGCGTTCGTCGGCGGTTTTCTTCGACAGCAGCAGCATCATCTGCTGGTCGTCGCGGATTTCCCGGCTCATCACTCGCATCAACTGGCGCCGCAGTTGCGGTAGCAGGATCGACAGCTCATCGAGCCGCTCGAAGGGGATTTCACAGACCGACGTGGTCTCCAGGGCCTGCGCCGATACCGGATAGGTCTCGGTGTCCATGCCCGACAGGCCGACCAGTTCGCTGGGCAGGTGGAACCCGGTGATCTGTTCTTCGCCACCGTCGCTCAGGCTGAAGGTCTTCAGTGCGCCGGAACGCACGGCGAACACCGAGCCGAAGACATCGCCCTGGCGAAACAGGAATTCGCCCTTTTTCAGCGGGCGACCGCGCTTGACGATCTCGTCCAGCGCATTCATGTCTTCCATGTTCAGCGAAAGCGGTAGGCACAAGGTCGCCAGACTGCAATCCTTGCAATGAGCTTGATGTGGCGTATGCAGCTTGATGCTTCCGGACATCGGCGTCGATTCCTAGGTAAAACACGCAATGCTCGTAAGGTTACAGCAGGGTGGCGGTCTCAGCCAGTCGAGGAAAGTCTTAATTGGCTCGCTGAACGCGGCTTTACAGTACCGGCTCATAACCGCTGGTTATGCGTTTAGCGGTTGACCGCGGCTTACGCTGCTAAATCACCCGCGAGAAGCGCTGCTGGCTGTCCTGGTTGAGGTAGTGATCGAACAGCATGCACAGTGAACGGACCAGCAGGCGACCGGCGGGGCGCACGTTGATGCCTTCAGGGCTGAGGCTGATCAGGTCGTCCCGGGCCATCTGCTCCAGTTGTGGCCAGATCTCGGCAAAGTACGCACGGAACTGGATGCCGTGGGCCTGCTCGATCTCGGCGAAACTCAGGTGGAAATGGCAGATCAGCTGCTGAATCACCGCGCGGCGGACCCGGTCATCGGCATTGCAGTGCAGCCCGCGCCGGGTGGCCAGTTGGCCAGTGGCCAGGCTTTGCTGGTACTGGTTCAGGTCGCTGTCATTCTGGCAGTAGAGGTCGCCGATCTGGCTGATGGCCGAGACACCGAGGCCGATCAGGTCGCAATGGCCGTGGGTGGTGTAGCCCTGGAAATTGCGCTGCAGGCTGCCGTCTTCCTGGGCACTGGCCAGTTCGTCGTCGGCCAGGGCGAAGTGATCCATGCCGATATAACGGTAACCGGCGGCACTGAGTTGGGCGATGCTGGCCTGCAGTATCGCCAGTTTGTCTGCCGGGCTGGGCAGGTCGTTGCTGTCGATGCGCCGTTGTGGCATGAACCGCTCGGGCAGGTGGGCGTAGTTGAAGAGCGACAGCCGATCAGGCTGCAGGGCGATGATCTCGTCCAGGGTCAGGGCGAAGCTTTGCGGGGTCTGCTTGGGCAGGCCGTAGATCAGGTCGATATTGACCGAGCGGAACTGCAGGGTATGCGCGGCTTCGACGATGGAGCGGGTCTCTTCCAGGGTTTGCAGGCGATTGACCGCGCGCTGTACCGCTGGGTCGAGGTCTTGCACGCCGAGGCTGACCCGGTTGAAACCCAGTTCACGCAGCAGGCCCATGGTCGACCAGTCGGCTTCGCGCGGGTCGATCTCGATGCTGTAGTCGCCGGAGTCGTCATCCAGCAGGTTGAAGTGCTGGCGCAGTTGGCTCATCAGGTGACGCAGTTCGTCATGGCTGAGAAACGTCGGCGTGCCACCGCCAAAGTGCAGCTGTTCGACGCGCTGGTTGCGGTCGAGGTGATGGCTGATGATCGCCATCTCGTGTTCCAGCTCACGCAGATAGGGTTGGGCGCGCCCGCGATCCTTGGTGATCACCTTGTTGCAGGCGCAGTAGTAGCAGACGTGCGCGCAGAAGGGCACATGCACATAGAGTGACAGCGGGCGCAATTCCTTGCGGCTTTCGCGCAGCGCGTGCAGCAGTTCGAATGAACCGACACCGCTGTGCATCTGCACGGCGGTGGGGTAGGAGGTGTAACGCGGCCCGGCCTGGTCGTAGCGACGGATCAGGTCCGTATCCCAGTGGATGGCGTCAAGCATGCGGGTAATCCCCGATCCAACTATCAATGCCGGGAGTCTATGCAAGCGGGCTCTTGAGCGTCTTGACCTGTGTCAACGGGAGTTCGGGGGCAAGGTTGCAGAGCGGCAGATGAGGGTGCCGGGATGGGGGAAATTTCGGGTTGGGCGACGCGGCCACTTAGCGCATCGACTTATAGCCGCGAGTAGAGCGCCATTAGATTGGTTTCCCTGCTCGTGCCTCAATGCCCCATCAGCCAGTGTTGATGGGGGCCGGGCAGGGTCCACAGGCCGAAGAGGATCACCAGCAGGCCGCCCGCCATGCGCACGCCCTGTTTGCGCAGCAACGCGGTCACGCGTTCGGCCGCCATGCCGGTGGCCAGCAGCACCGGCAGGGTGCCGATGCCGAACGCCAGCATCAGCGCGGCGCTGTCGAGCGCGTCGCCCTGGCTCGCCGCCCAGAGCAGGGTGCTGTAGACCAGGCCGCACGGCAGCCAGCCCCACAGGCCGCCAAGCAGCAAGGCGCGCGGCAGGCTGGTGACCGGCATGAAACGGCGGGTCAGCGGCTGGATGTAGCGCCACAGACCGCGGCCGAGTGCTTCGATGCGGGTCAGGCCGCTCCACCAGCCGGCCAGGTACAGGCCCATGGCGATCAGCAGCAGCGCTGCGACAACCCGCAACAGCATGGCCGCCGGGCTGCTGGCCAGGGCCCAGCCGGCCAGGCCGAGGAGCAGGCCGGCAAGGGCATAGCTGAAAATCCGGCCGAAATTGTAGGCGAGTAATAGCTGCAAGCGTTGCGCGCGCTGTTCCGCCGGTATGGCCAGGGTCAGTGCGCTCATCAGGCCGCCACACATGCCCAGGCAGTGGCCACCACCAAGCAGGCCGAGGATCAGGGCAGACAACAGCAGGGGCGCCAGTTCAAGCACGGGGTGGCGCCTCGTCGTCGGTTGGCTCGTCGGGCTTTTGCGCCTGGCTGACGCCGGCCTTGTGCATGGGGTCTTCGTCGTCGAACAGGATGCTGTGGGCCGGGCCGTCGAGGTCGTCGTACTGGCCGCTGTCGACGGCCCAGAAGAACAGCCAGATGGCGAAGCCGACCAGGGCAATGGCAACCGGGATCAGAATGTAGAGCGCGGGCATGGGGTCTCCGGGGCCAAAAAAAGCGGGGTAGGTTGGGCTTGGTTCCGCCGCGCCAACCTACGGATTGGGGCTGCGGGTCAGGCGCAGGGCATTGAGTACCACCAGCAGCGAGCTGAGCGACATGCCCAGCGCGGCCCAGATCGGCGTGATCCAGCCAATGGCGGCGAACGGCAGCACCAGTCCATTGTACAGGCTGGCCCAGACCAGGTTCTCGATGATGATCCGACGGGTGCGCCGGGCCAGGCTGAAGGCCTGTACCAGGCTGCTCAGGCGGTTGGACAACAGCACTGCATCGGCGCTGGTTTTCGCCAGGTCGGTGGCGCTGCCCATGGCCACGCTGATATCAGCGCCGGCCAGCACCGGCACGTCGTTGACCCCGTCACCGAGCATCAACACGCGGCGGCCCTGTGCATGCAATTTGTGCAGCTCCGCCAGTTTGGCGTCCGGGGTCATGCCGCCACGGGCGTCTTCGATGCCCAGTTGGCGCGCCACTTCGCCGACCATCGGCGAGTTGTCGCCCGAGAGCAGCAGCACCTGCCAACCGCGCGCGCGACAGGCGGCGAGCAGGGTGGGGGCGTCATCGCGCAGGCGGTCGTCGAGGACGAACCAGGCCAGCGGGCCCCGGCTGTCGCCGAGCAGCAACCACTGGCCCTGTGCGCCGGGGATCGCCGGCGCGGCCTGGCCACTCAACTGGCTGACGAAGGCGGGCTGACCAATACGCAGTTGGCGCCCTTCGACCAGGCCCTGCAAACCCAGCCCGGGAATACTGTCGACCTGCTCGGCGGCCTGGGCGGCGCGGCCAAAGGCGCGGGCGATCGGGTGTTCCGAACGATTCTCCAGGGCGGCGGCCAGGGCCAGGCAGGCATCGCTGTCCAGCTCGCCGAGCGGGTGGATGGCGCTCAGGGTCAGGCGGCCCTCGGTCAGGGTGCCGGTCTTGTCGAAGATCACCGTATCGATCTGATTGAGGCCTTCCAGCACATGACCGCGGGTCAGCAGCAGGCCGAGTTTGTGCAGGCTGCCGGTGGCGGCGGTCAGCGCCGTCGGGGTGGCCAGGGCCAGGGCGCAGGGGCAGGTGGCGACCAGCAGGGCCAGCACGATCCAGAAGGCGCGCGAGGAATCGATCTGCAACCAGGCCAGGCCGACCACGGCGGCCACTACCAGCACGATCAGCAGGAACCACTGCGCCACCTGGTCGGCGATCTCCGCCAGGCGTGGCTTCTCGCTCTGCGCGCGCTCGAGCAGGCGGACGATGGCCGACAGTCGGGTGGCATCGCCAAGCGCCTGCACTTCGACGGTCAGCGGCCCTTCGACGTTGAGGGTGCCGGCGGTCACGCTGTCGCCGACGCCGCGTGGTTGTGGCAGGTATTCGCCGGTCAGCAGCGATTCATCGACACTCGACTGACCGCTGAGAATGCGCCCATCGGCCGGCAGCAGGGCGCCGGGCGGCACCAGCACATGCTCGCCTGCGCGCAGTTCGCTGAGCAGGATCCGCTGGCTGTGGCCGTCGCCATCCAGGCGCAGGCAGGAGGCTGGCAATAGTTGCACAAGCTGCGCGGTAGCCGCCGCCGTGCGCTCGCGTGCGCGGCGTTCCAGGTAACGGCCGGTGAGCAGGAACAGGGCGAACATGCCCACGGCGTCGAAATACAACTCGCCCTGGCCGCTGATGGTCGACCAGATGCCGGCGACGTAGGCGCCGCCGATGGCCAGTGATACCGAGACGTCCATGGTCAGGTGGCGGGTGCGCAGATCGCGCAGGGCGCCGCGGAAGAACTGGCCGCAGCAGTAGAAGACGATCGGCGTGGTGAGGAACAGGCTGACCCAGCGCAGGATCCTGTCCAGCTCGGGGCTGAGGTCGATGTTGAATTCCGGCCAGGTGGCCATGGTCGCCATCATCACCTGCATCCACAGCATGCCGGCCACACCCAGTTCGCGCATGGCCCGGCGGTTTTCCCGCTGCAACTGCTCGGCGGCGGCATCGGCCTGCCAGGGGTGCGCGGCATAGCCGATCTTGCGCAGCTCCTTGAGCAACTGGCTGAGCGGCAGCTGACTGTCGGCCCAGCGCACCTGCAGGCGGTGGTTGGACAGGTTGAGGTGGGCCTCGGCAATACCCGGCACATCGCGCAGGTGCTTCTCGATCAGCCAGCCGCAGGCGGCGCAGCTGATGCCTTCGATCAGCAGGCAGGTTTCGCTCAGCTCGCCGTGCTGTTCGACAAACGGCTGCTGCACGTCGGCGCGGTCATACAGCGCCAGCTCATCGGGCAGGGCCTGCGGCAGGCTTTGCGGGTTGGCGGCGCTTTCGCTGCGGTGCTTGTAGTAGTGCTCCAGCCCGCCGGCGACTATGGCCTCGGCCACCGCCTGGCAGCCCGGGCAGCACATGGCGCGAGTCTCACCCAGCACCTGGGCGTGAAAGCGGCTGCCGGCAGGAACCGGCAGGCCACAGTGGTAACAGGGGGTTGGGCTAGCCATGGGGGCGCAAACTTGGGTCGGGCACTTGGTCGCAGGATGTTTGACCGGGTATGTAGGAGCCAGCTTGCTGGCGATCCGCCGACAGGCGCCGGAAATCGCCAGCAAGCTGGCTCCTACGCTCTGTGTTCCGAATCCTTTCGCCAGCATCACTATCGTAGCAACAGTGCACTACTGGGCATCCCCCAGTCGGATGGTCTTGCCGCTTTCCAGGGTTTCTTCCTCGAACAGACGCCAGTCCTTGCCACCTTCCTGGCCGATCAGTTCGACGAAGCGCCGGCCCTGCACCACATCCTGCATCTGCCCGTGGTACAGGCCTTGGCCTTGCGGCTGCAGGACGATGCGGCGGTCACGCTCCGGCTGGGTTGGCGAGATCAGGTTCAGCACCAGTTGCGCCGGGCCGCTATTGCCTTGCAACTGCAATCTGGCCACGCCGCTCGCGTCGTCGAGGTCGAGGGTGGCGCGCAGTTGCAGTTGCACGGCCAGGGATTCGCGCTCCAGCGACTGGTTGATGCCTTTGCCGACATCGTAATAGTCATCGGAGATCAAACCCGGCGGATTGCGCGTGGCAATGGTCAGCAGGGCCAACCCTTGCACGACCGAGTAACCCAGCAGGGCAATGAGGAACCAGGGCCAGAACTGCTTGAACCAGGGTTTGATCGGTGCTTCGTCAGACATGCTTGGCCTTTTGATCAGCGGACGCTCGGACCGATAAAGCGGCTGGCGGCGTCGTTATGGATGCTCTCATCGTCCGCGGAGCGGATGCGGAACATGATTTCATTGGTGCTGGACGGCAGTTTTTCCGGGTCGATCGACAGTTCGACCGGCAGCGCCAGCACTTCACCGGCGAGAGCCTTGATTTCACGCTTGCCTTCGTAGACCAGGCCATCGAGGCCATCGGCTTCGATCAGGTACGTGACCGGTTGCTGGGCCTTGTTCATGATCTTCAGGGTGTAGACGTTCTCGATCCGGCCTTCCTCGTTCTCGCGGTAGAGCACGCGATCCTTGAGCACGTCCAGTTCGACCAGTGAGCGGCTGGCCACGGCCCAGGCGAAGACCGCCATCATGGCCAGCAGGGCGATGGCGTAGCCGATCAGGCGCGGACGGACCAGGTGGGTTTTCTGTCCCGACAGGTTGTGTTCGGTGGTGTAGCTGATCAGCCCTTTCGGGTAGTTCATCTTCTCCATGATGCTGTCGCAGGCATCGATGCAGGCCGCGCAGCCGATGCACTCGATCTGCAGGCCGTCGCGGATGTCGATGCCGGTCGGGCAGACGTGCACGCACATCTTGCAATCGATGCAGTCGCCCAGACCTTCGGCCTTGTAGTCGGCATCGCGTTTGCGCGGGCCGCGCAGCTCGCCGCGGCGTGGGTCGTAGGAGACGATCAGGGTGTCCTGGTCGAACATCACGCTCTGGAAGCGTGCATAGGGGCACATATAGATGCACACCTGTTCACGCAGGTAGCCGGCGTTGCCATAGGTGGCCACGGTGAAGAAACCGACCCAGAAAGCCGCCCAGCCGCTGGCCTGCAGGGTGAAGAGTTCGCTGATCAGCTCGCGGATCGGCGTGAAGTAGCCGACGAAGGTGATGGCCGTGAGCAGGGAAACGCCGATCCAGATGCTGTGCTTGGCCAGCTTGCGCAGGAACTTCTGCGCGGTCATTGGCGCTTTGTCGAGTTTCATGCGCTGGTTGCGGTCGCCTTCGGTGACCTTTTCCGCCCACATGAACACCCAGGTGAATACGCTCTGCGGGCAGGTGTAACCGCACCAGACGCGCCCGGCATAGACGGTGATGAAGAACAGGCCGAAGGCAGCGATGATCAATACGGCCGACAGCAGGACGAAATCCTGGGGCCAGTAGGTGGCGCTGAGGATATGGAATTTGCGCTCTGGCAGGTTCCACCAGACGGCCTGGCGGCCATTCCAGGTGAGCCAGACAGTGCCGAAATAGAGGATGAACAGCAGGGCGCCGCCGAGCATGCGCAGATTGCGGAAGATGCCGGTGAAAGAGCGGGTATAGATTTTTTCGCGATTGGCGTAGAGATCGACGGTTTCGACCTTGGCCGGGGTGACGTCTTTAACGGGGATTTGCGTGTTCATCAGTGTGTACCACGGCGGTTGATTGGCTGCCCCGGCCGATACTTGCCGGCCGGGGTCATTCTCGCTATTACGCTATGGTACGCCTGGCTTGCGCGGGTTGGGTGCGACCGGAGGTCGCGCTCAACTCAGGTGGAGAATCACTTCTCCTCGGGTTGTTGCGACAGGCTGTACACATAAGCCGCCAACAAGTGCACCTTGTCATTGCCGAGGAAGTCTTCCTGGGCAGGCATCTTGCCGTTGCGACCATAGCGCAGGGTCTGCTGAACCTGAGCGAAGCTGGAGCCATAGAGCCAGGTTCGGTCGGTCAGGTTCGGCGCGCCCATGGCCTGTTGCCCCTTGGCGTCAGCACCATGACAGACTGCACAATTGGCGGCGAAGATGTTTTGACCTGCGGCAACGTCTACCTGGATACCTTCCGGGTTTTTCAGGCCCGACAGGCTGCGCACGTAACCGGCGACATTGCGGATGCCTTCTTCGCCAAGTGCGGCCAGTTGTGCGGGCATCATGCCCTGGCGACCGCCCATGATGGTGGTCTTGATGGTTTCCGCTTCGCCGCCGTGCAGCCAGTCAGTGTCGGTGAGGTTGGGGAAGCCATAGGCCCCCTTGGCGTCGGAGCCATGGCACACCGAACAGTTGGACGCGAACAGGCGACCGCCCATCTTCAGTGCTTGCTCGTCCTGGGCAACCTGTTCGATTGGCATGGCGGCATATTTGGCGAAGATCGGCCCGTATTGCCCGTCAGCCTTGGCCATTTCCTTTTCCCACTGATGCACGCCGGTCCAGCCTGCATTGCGCACGCCGTCACTGACTTGGATATCGGTGGCGAAAGGTGTCTTGGCCTCGTTGTCGAGGTGCTCGTAGCCGGGCAGCAGACCTTTGAAGTTACCCAGGCCCGGATAGAGCACCAGGTAACCCAGGGCGAAAATGATGGTGGCGAGGAACAGCATGAACCACCACTTGGGCAGTGGATTGTCGTATTCCTCGATGCCATCGAAGCTATGGCCGACGGTCTCTTCGGTGGCTTCCTGGCGTTGGCCCTTGCGAGTGCCAAAGATCAGCCAGGTCAATGCGAAGATGGTGCCTAGGGAGAGGATTGTTACGTACCAACTCCAGAACGTGGTCATTGGTTATTGCTCCTGGAAGATTTCTCGTCACGCTCACTGGGTTTGGGATCGTCAGCGAAGGGCAGGTTGGCTGCTTCGTCGAAGTTCGATTTACGCTTGCTGCTATAGGCCCAGAGCACAACGCTGATAAAAGCGATGAACACCACTGCTGTGCCTATGCCGCGAATGGTCCCGACGTCCGTAAGAAAAGAAGGCATGTTGCGTTACCGTTTGTTCTTGATTGAGGTGCCGAGAACCTGCAGGTACGCGACCAGCGCGTCCATTTCGGTCTTGCCCTTCACTGCATCCTTGGCCCCGGCGATGTCTTCATCGGTGTACGGAATGCCAAAGCCGCGCATGACTTCAAGCTTCTTCGCGGTGTCCTTGCCGTCGAGCTTGTTCTCGACCAGCCAGGGATAGGCCGGCATTTTCGACTCGGGCACCACGTTGCGCGGGTTGTACAGGTGCGCACGCTGCCACTCGTCCGAGTAGCGGCCGCCGACCCGGGCCAGATCCGGACCGGTACGCTTGGAACCCCAGAGGAACGGGTGGTCGTAGACGCTTTCGCCAGCGACCGAGTAGTGGCCATAGCGCTCGGTTTCGGCGCGGAACGGCCGGATCATCTGCGAGTGGCAGCCGACGCAGCCGTTCTTGATGTAAATGTCACGGCCTTCCAGTTGTAGCGCGGTGTAGGGCTTGAGGCCCTCCACCGGCTCATTGGTGACGTCCTGGAAAAACAGGGGGACGATCTGGGTCAGGCCGCCGATGCTGACGGCGAGCACCATCAGCAGCGCCATCAAGCCGATATTCTTCTCGATGATTTCGTGTTTCATCAGTGAGCGCTCCCCGCCGCTGTGTACTGCGCAGCCGCATCGTATTCAGCCGGCTTGGCGGCACGCACGGTGCGGTAGGTGTTGTATGCCATCAACAGCATGCCGGTGACGAAGAACATGCCGCCGATCATGCGCACCACGAAACCAGGGTGGCTGGCTTCCAGTGCTTCGACGAAGGAGTAGGTGAGGGTGCCGTCTTCGTTGACTGCGCGCCACATCAGGCCCTGGGTGATGCCGTTGACCCACATCGAAGCGATGTAGAGCACGGTGCCGATAGTGGCCAGCCAGAAGTGCAGGTTGATCAGCGCGATGCTGTGCATCTGCTCGCGACCGTAGACTTTCGGGATCAGGTGATAGAGCGAGCCGATCGAGATCATCGCTACCCAGCCCAGAGCGCCGGCGTGTACGTGGCCGATGGTCCAGTCGGTGTAGTGCGAGAGCGCGTTGACGGTCTTGATCGCCATCATCGGGCCTTCGAAGGTGGACATGCCGTAGAAGGCCAGCGATACCACCAGAAAGCGCAGGATCGGGTCGGTGCGCAGCTTATGCCAGGCGCCCGACAGGCTCATCATGCCGTTGATCATGCCGCCCCAGCTCGGCGCCAGCAGAATCAGCGACATCGCCATGCCCAGCGATTGCGCCCAGTCCGGCAGCGCGGTGTAGTGCAGGTGGTGCGGACCGGCCCAGATGTACAGGGTGATCAGCGCCCAGAAGTGCACGATCGACAGGCGATAGGAGTAGATCGGACGCTCGGCCTGCTTGGGCACGAAGTAGTACATCATCCCGAGGAAGCCGGTGGTCAGGAAGAAGCCCACGGCGTTGTGGCCGTACCACCACTGGATCATCGCGTCGGTCGCGCCGGAGTACATCGAGTACGACTTGAACAGGCTCACCGGCATGGCGGCGCTGTTGACGATGTGCAGCATTGCGGTGACCAGGATGAACGCGCCGTAGAACCAGTTGCCCACATAGATGTGCTTGGTCTTGCGCTTGACCACGGTACCGAAGAACACCACCGCGTAAGCGACCCAGACAATGGTGATCAGCACATCGATCGGCCATTCCAGCTCGGCGTATTCCTTGGTGCTGGTGTAACCCAGCGGCAGGGTGATGACGGCCAGCACGATCACTGCCTGCCAGCCCCAGAAGACGAAAGCGGCCAGGCCGTCGGAGATCAGGCGAGCCTGACTGGTGCGTTGCACCACATAGAATGACGTGGCCATCAGTGCGCATCCGCCGAAGGCGAAGATCACCGCGTTGGTGTGCAAGGGGCGCAGACGGCCGAAGCTCGTCCATTCCATTCCCAGGTTGAGTTCCGGCCACACCAGTTGTGCGGCAATGAACACACCTAGAAGCATGCCAATGACTCCCCAAATCACCGTCATCACGGCGAATTGGCGTACCACCTTGTAGTTATAAGCAGTCTGACTGATTGCTGTGCTCATGCTGGGTTCCACGGTTAATGGATTTTCATAGGGGCAAAAATCGGCGGCAAGTATGGAGAAGGCAGGTAGCCATTGCAACGCTGCAGACCCATCGGGTCGTGCCTTCAAGGGCTTTCGGCAAGGGTTTCGCGGGTGCTCTGCAGCGTCTTGTCGACAACTGGAAAAGCAGCGCGAAGAGGGTCTTGCCCCGAGTTATGGCGGCTGGCGACTGCTGGCAAGCTTAACTCAAATCAAGAAATGACCAAGCCGTAGCGAGTTGATGCGACGTTGCGTCGCACCTGCGGCGGGTTGGCAGGAGGCGGGTTGGTAGAGGGGTTGGCGACAGCACGCTGTCGCCAATCTTGCGTAAAGGGTTACTCGGCTCGCTGTTGCCCCTGGCTCAGGCTCAGCACATAGGCGGCCAGCAGGTGCACCTTGTCGTTACCCAGGTACTGCTCCTGGGCCGGCATCTGACCGTTACGGCCGTGGCGGATGGTCTGCTGCATCTGCACCAGGCTGCTGCCGTAGATCCAGCCGGCGGACTTGGTCAGGTCGGGCGCGCCGAGCATGGCCATGCCTTTGCCTTCTGCACCGTGGCAGGCCTGGCAATTGCTGGCGAATATCTGCGCACCCTGCTGCAGGTCGAAGGACTTGTCGGCAGGCAGTGGCAGGCCGGCCAGATCATGGCGCACGTAAGCCGCCACCTGTTGCACGCCTTCCTCGCCAATCGCCTGGCCCCACGCCGGCATCATGCCCATGCGGCCATTGAGGATGCTGGCCTTGATCGCGGCAGGCTCGCCGCCCCAGCGCCAATGGTTGTCGGTCAGGTTGGGGAAGCCCGCCGCACCCTTGGCATCGGAGCCATGGCAAACCGAGCAGTAGGTGGCGAACATGCGGCCGCCCATTTTCAGCGCCTGCGGGTCTTTAGCCACCTCTTCCAGGGGCATGGCCGCATATTTGGCGAAGATCGGTCCGTACAGCTCATCGGCCTGATCCACTTCGCGTTGCCACTGGGCAACCTGGGTCCAGCCATCTTCGTAGCCCGGCAGCACACCTTTCCAGTTACCCAGGCCGGGGTAGAGCACCAGGTAGCCGACGGAAAAGATTAGCGTGCCGATGAACAACATGAACCACCACTTGGGCAGGGGATTGTCATATTCCTCGATGCCATCGAAGGAGTGACCCATGGTCTGCTCGGTCTCGCTCTTGTGCGTTTCGCTCTTGCGGGTCGCGAAAATCAGCCAGAACAGGGCGAGCAGGGTGCCAACGGTCAGCAGGGTTACATACCAGCTCCAGAAGGTACTCATGGGGTGTTGCTCCTCGATGCAGCAGACATGGGTTCATCGGCAAAAGGCAGCAGCGCGGCCTCGTCGAACGCGGCGCGACGCTTGCTGCTGTAAGCCCAGAGCGTCACGCAGACGAAGGACAGCAGTACCAGTGCCGTACCTATGCCGCGAATAGTGCCGATATCAATGGTTGCGAATGACATGGCCTACCTCTTGTTCTTGACGGCAGTGCCGAGCACTTGCAGGTAGGCGACCATGGCATCCATCTCGCTTTTGCCCTTGACCGCCTCGGCGGCGCCGGCGATGTCCTCGTCGCTGTAAGGCACGCCAACCGTGCGCAGCGCCTTGAACTTGGCGGCGGTGTCCTTGCCATCCAGGGTGTTGTCCACCAGCCACGGGTAGGACGGCATCTTCGATTCCGGCACCACGTTGCGCGGGTTGTACAGGTGGGCACGGTGCCACTCGTCCGAGTAGCGGCCGCCGACCCGGGCCAGATCCGGCCCGGTGCGCTTGGAACCCCAGAGGAAGGGGTGGTCGTAGACGCTTTCACCGGCGACCGAGTAGTGGCCGTAACGCTCGGTTTCGGCACGGAACGGGCGGATCATCTGCGAATGGCAGCCGACGCAGCCTTCGCGGATGTAGATGTCGCGGCCTTCCAGTTGCAGTGCGGTGTAGGGCTTGAGGCCGGCCACCGGCTCATTGGTGACGTCTTGGAAGAACAGCGGGACGATCTGGGTCAGGCCGCCGATGCTGACGGCGAGCACCATCATCAGGGCCATCAGGCCGATATTCTTCTCGAGTATTTCGTGTCTCATCAGTGGGCTCCTTCAACCGAATACTGTGCAGCGGCTTCCAGTTCGGCGGCCTTGGCATGACGCACGGTCTGCCAGACGTTCCAGGCCATCACCAGCATGCCGCTGAAGAAGATCGCGCCGCCAATCAGCCGCACCAGAAAGCCGGGGTGGCTGGCTTCCAAGGCTTCGACGAAGGAGTAGGTGAGGGTGCCGTCTTCGTTGACTGCACGCCACATCAGGCCCTGGGCGATGCCGTTGACCCACATCGAGGCGATATAGAGCACGGTGCCGATGGTGGCCAGCCAGAAATGCACGTTGATCAGGCCGATGCTGTGCATCTCGGCGCGGCCGAAAACCTTGGGAATCAAGTGATAGAGCGAACCGATCGAGACCATGGCCACCCAGCCGAGGGCGCCGGCATGGACGTGGCCGATGGTCCAGTCGGTGTAGTGCGAGAGCGCGTTGACGGTCTTGATCGCCATCATCGGGCCTTCGAAGGTGGACATGCCATAGAAGGCCAGGGACACCACCAAGAAGCGCAGGATCGGGTCGGTGCGCAACTTATGCCAGGCGCCCGAGAGGGTCATCATGCCGTTGATCATGCCGCCCCAACTCGGTGCCAGCAGAATCAGCGACATCACCATGCCCAGGCTCTGGGCCCAGTCCGGCAGCGCGGTGTAGTGCAGGTGGTGCGGGCCGGCCCAGATGTACACGGCAATCAGCGCCCAGAAGTGCACGATCGACAGGCGATAGGAATACACCGGACGCTGGGCCTGCTTGGGCACGAAGTAGTACATCATGCCGAGGAAGCCGGCGGTCAGGAAGAAGCCCACCGCGTTGTGCCCGTACCACCACTGGATCATCGCATCGGTCGCCCCGGCATAGGCCGAGTAGGACTTGGTCAAGGTCACCGGAATGGCCATGTTGTTGACCAGGTGCAGGATGGCCACGGTGAGGATGAAACCGCCGAAGAACCAGTTGCCCACATAGATGTGGCTGACCTTGCGTTTCATGATCGTGCCGAAAAACACGATGGCATAGCTGACCCAGACCAGGGTGATCAGAATGTCGATCGGCCATTCCAGTTCCGCGTATTCCTTGGAGCTGGTGTAGCCAAGCGGCAGACTGATGGCCGCCAGCAGGATTACCGCCTGCCAACCCCAGAAGGTGAAGGCCGCCAGCTTGGGCGCGAACAGGGTAGCCTGGGAGGTGCGTTGCACCGCGTAGTAGCTGGTGGCAAACAGCGCACAACCGCCGAAGGCGAAGATCACTGCGTTGGTGTGCAACGGGCGCAGGCGACCGAAGCTGGTCCAGGGTAGGTCGAAGTTGAGCGCGGGCCAGGCTAGTTGCGAGGCGATCAGTACGCCGACCGCCATCCCGACTATGCCCCACACCACCGTCATGATGGCGAACTGGCGCACCACCTTGTAGTTGTAGGCGGAACTGATTGTAGTGTTCATGTCTGGGTTTCCATCCACGGTTATGGGCAGATCATTCAAAACAGTTGGCCTCGCGCGAGCGTGAGCGGTGACGCAGGCCGAAGGACTTCTAAAGCGAGGTAAGCATGGGCAAAGGGCAAAGTGCCGGTATTGACCCGGGTCAATGCGCACAGCCGCCGGGGCGAGACGAGTGGCTGTGGAATCGGCCTGTCGCGGCGACGCAAGCCACCTTGGTATTCGCCCATGGCGCCGGCGCGCCAATGGACAGCGAATTCATGACGCAGATGGCGGAAATGCTGGCCGCACGCGGGGTTTCGGTGCTGCGCTTCGAGTTCGACTACATGGCCGCACGTCGCCTGGATGGCAAGAAACGCCCCCCAAATCCACAGGCCAAACTGCTGGAAACGTGGCGCGGGGTGTATGCCCAGGTGCGCCAACAAGTCGCAGGGCCGCTGGCCATCGGCGGCAAGTCGATGGGCGGACGCATGGCCAGCTTGCTCGCCGACGAACTGGGCGCCGCGGCGCTGGTCTGCCTGGGTTATCCGTTCTATGCCGTTGGCAAACCGGACAAGCCCCGCATCGCGCACCTGGCCGAACTGCACACGCCGACCCTGATCGTCCAGGGCGAACGCGACGCCCTGGGCGACCGGCAGACGGTGGCCGGTTATCAATTGTCCACGGCGATAACGCTGCACTGGCTGGCGAGTGGTGACCACGACCTCAAACCGCTCAAGCGCTCAGGCTTCAGTCACGAACAGCATATGCAGGCCGCGGCGGATGCGCTGGCAGGGTTTCTGGTGCGCTAAGGGCGCCAGCCAGGCTGGCAGTTGATCAGGGGCGACGGTCAAGCCTGGCGGGTTCTTGAATGGCTGCGTCGGGCGCTTTCGCAGCCGTGCCCGGTCGGACTACCAGCCACAGGGCGATGGCGATCAAGACACCGCCATACAGGTAGGCCCAGGACAGCGGTTCATCGAGGAGCAGGGCGCCCCACAACACGCCGAACGGCGGGATCAGGAAGGTGGTGGTCGATGCCTTGATCGGGCCGATATCGGTCAGCAGGCGGAAGTACAACACGTAGGCGAAGGCCGTGCAGATGAGCCCCAGACCGGCCAGGGACAGCCACACCTCGAGGCCGCCCCAGCTGGCTGGCGGTTGCCCGATCAAGCTGCCGGCGAACAGGGGCAGGAGGAACAGGCTGGCACCGCAGAGGCTGCTGAACGCGGTCAGGCGATTGTCCAGGCCGCCTTGTTGGCCGATCCAGCGCCGGGTGAGAAAGCCGGCAAAACCATAGCAGGTGGTGGCGATCAGGCAGGCAGCGGCGCCGAGCAGCAGTTGCTGATCAACTTCGACTGGACCGGTCCGGGTCAACACGGCGACACCAAACAAGCCCAGCGCCACCCCCGCGGCCTTGCTCAACGTCAGCGCCTCGGCGAAGAACAGCATGCCGATCAACACGCCCATCATCGGCGTGGTGGCGTTGAAAATCGCCGAGTAACCGGCTGGCAGCACCAGCGCCGCCAGGCAATACATGGCCGATGGCAGGCCCGCATTGATCACGCCAAGCACCAGGCATTGCTTGAGCTTGCCGCGAAAGTCCCACTGCACCCGCATGATCAGCAGAATCGCGAGCAGGCCGAGGGCGCCCAGGCTGGCGCGAAAAAAGGCGGTCGGCATGCTGCCGAGCACGGGGGCAATGATGCGCATGAACAGAAAGCTCGCGCCCCAGATGGCGGCGAGCACCAACAGGCGCAACAGGTCGGCGAGGCGCACGAGCCACTCCAAATCGATTCGGGGCGAGCAGTGTTGCCGGGCATGCCGGGCAAGGCAATGCGAAAGTGGCTTTTAAATGGCCAGGTATCCGTTCACTGTTGATCCAGACCGCGACCTTGTAGGGCTCGCAACAGTTAACGGGTGCAGAGTCTTTCAATTGGCACGAACGCCAATGTTTCGCAGTTTGCGACCTTTGCCGGCTTTTCCTCGGTGTCACCACTGGCTAAGCTCGGCAGTCCGTACAAGTCGCTTCATTTGTCACTAGGGGTTTACCCATGCCGCAGCAATGGCCCGCCAGCGCTATCGCCACGCTTATTCTTGACGGTTTCGACGATTATCGTGAGCAGTTCCGTCAGATCACCAACGGGGCCCGGGTGCGCTTCGAGCAGGCGCAGTGGCAGGAAATCCAGCGCGCCGCGGCCGCCCGGATCGCCCTTTATGAAGAATTCGTCAGCGAAGTCAGTCAGCGCCTGCATGCGGCCTATCCGTCCGAGGTGCTGCTGGATGTGGCGCAGTGGCCGCTGGTCAAGTCGGCCTACATCACCTTGATCGACGTGCGTTGCGACGACGAGCTGGCGGAAACCTGGTTCAACTCGATCTTCTGCGGGCTGTTCAGCCATGATCAGATCAACGATGGCTGCATGTTCATTCACACCACGCGTCCGGCGCTACGCGCCAATACCCCAGAGCCGCTAACCCGGGTTTATCACCCCCAGGGCAATATCGAACGGGCGCTGCGGCAGATCTTCGAGGACTACCGGTTCGAAGTGGCTTACGAAAACTCCGAGCGAGATCTGCAGCGCCTGGTCAAGCAGATGCGCGAAAACCTGCCGGACTGGGTGTGCAAGGATCCGGAACTGAGCATCGAGCTGTTCTCCTCGCGGCTGTATCGCAACAAGGGTGCTTATCTGGTCGGGCGGATCAATACCTGTGACGAACAATGGCCGCTGGTGATTCCGTTTCTGCACCGGGAAGGTCAGGGGATCCAGATCGATACGCTGATTACCGATGAAGCGGAGGTGTCGATCATCTTCTCCTTCACCCGTTCCTATTTCATGGTGCGGGTCGGCTACCCGGCGGAGTTCGTCGGCTTTCTCAAACGCATCCTGCCGGGCAAGCATGTCGCCGAGCTGTACACCTCGATCGGCTTCTACAAGCAGGGCAAGTCGGAGTTCTACCGCGCCCTGATCAATCACCTGGCCAGCACCGACGACAAGTTCGTCATGGCGCCCGGGGTGCGCGGCATGGTCATGAGCGTATTCACCCTGACCGGCTTCAATACCGTGTTCAAGATCATCAAGGATCGTTTCGCGCCGTCGAAGAACGTCGATCGCGCCACTGTGATCGAGAAATACCGCTTGGTAAAAGCCGTCGACCGGGTCGGTCGCATGGCCGATACCCAGGAGTTCGCCGATTTCCGCTTCCCGCTCAGCAAGTTCGAGCCGCAGTGTCTGGCCGAGTTGCTGGAGGTGGCGCCGTCGACCGTCGAGGTCGACGGCGATACCGTGCTGGTGCGTCACTGCTGGACCGAGCGGCGTATGACTCCGCTGAACCTGTATGTCGAAAATGCCAGCGAAGCCCAGGTGCGCGAAGCGCTCGACGATTACGGCCTGGCGATCAAGCAGTTGGCCGCCGCCAATATCTTCCCCGGCGACATGCTGCTGAAGAACTTTGGCGTCACCCGCCACGGCCGGGTGGTGTTCTACGATTACGACGAAATCTGCTTCCTTACCGAGGTCAATTTCCGGCATATCCCGCCGCCGCGCTACCCGGAGGATGAGATGGCCTCCGAGCCCTGGTATTCCGTGGCGCCGCTGGACGTATTTCCCGAGGAGTTCCCGCCTTTCCTGTTCGCCGATATGAAGCAGCGTCGCTTGTTCAGCCAATTGCACGGTGAACTGTATGACGCCGATTACTGGAAAAGCCTGCAGGACGCGATTCGCGCCGGTAAGGTGATCGACGTGTTTCCGTACCGACGTAGAACCGAGCAGGTCGAGTAGGGCTGGCCCGGGTCAACGAGGCCGCTGCCACTGGTTGCGTGCCTTGGCCGACAGCCGGTCATGTTCAGGGCTGTTTGATTTGCATCAAGCGTCTGCAAGTGCGCTGGGTTAATCTACTCTGACAGAAGGTGCTCTCGAGCGCCTTGTCGAAGTCCTTGGCAGGAGGGAATGCCATGATCGCCAAGTTGCATAACGCCTTACACGACCTGCTGGTTGCCCTGGGTTTGCTTGATCGGCCGAAACTGCAACCTGTGCCGGTGCGTGATGACGACCAGCGCCGCCCTCAAGCGCCGCGCCGACGCCGCTGATATGTCAGGTTGCCAAGGATGGGCTTTAGCTCACCCAGCGCATTGACCGGCAACCGCCATTCATCGGCAGCACACATTGAGCTGGTCCACAGCCAAGCTAAGTCAGTTGTGGGTGGTCGGTGAACCACCCTGCGATCAACTCGCGCATGCGTTCACCGGAAAAGCTCGGGAAGTGCCCGCCATGTACGGTGCGTACCGGTAGTTGGCGAAGCCGCGCGAGGCTCTTCGCGTAACCCTGCAGATTCGAGTGATAGATATTCTCAACCAGCGGCCCGTCGTAGAGGATGTCGCCGGAAAACAACGTCTGCGTCGCCGCCTCCCACAGGCTGATCCCGCCGGGTGAATGACCCGGGGTATGCAGCACCTGCAATACCCGGTCGCCCAACTCCAGCACATCACCGTCCTCGATCAATCGCGTTGCGGGCGCAGCCCTGACCCGGTACTCGGCGTAGCACAGCGGGCAATCCGGATGCGCCTCGAACATGTCGTCGCCGACGAAGTCCCTGGCCAGGGTATTGGTTCCGGTCGGCGCGGCGAGGATTTCCGCTTCGGCGGGATGCACCAGGCGTTCGGCGAACTCGTGATGGCGGGCGATATGGTCGAAGTGGGTATGACTGGCCACCGCCAGCAATGGCCGCTCGGTGAGCCAGGGCAATTGCTCGCGCAGGCTGACCAGGCCGGAGCCGGAGTCGATCAATGCGTCCCGGTCACGTCCTCGCACATGCCACAGGTTGCAGCGGTAGAAGGGCCGTATGTAGGGCTCGTGGATCAGTGCGACGCCATCCTGCAGGTGACGCACCTCGAACCAGCTGTCGCGGCTGACGATTTTCATCCTGGATGCTCCGTGTGGCGCGTACTGGTGGGCTGAGGCCCACCTAAGTATCAGGCCATCTGCGTCCGCGGTACCAGCACCCAGCGGCGCAGCACTGCCAGTTACGCCCTCGGGTACGCCCTGAGGTCGTGCGTTCACGGGTGGAACGGTGGTGCCTCCAGGATTTCGATCAGCAGCGGCCGATCCATCGGGGCGCTGCGCAGCAGCTCGGCCAGGTGCGCGTGGTCGCGGGCGCGCTCGGCCATGCAGCCAAAGCCGCGGGCCAGGGCGATAAAGTCCGGGGTGTAGATGTCCACGCCGAGCGGGGTGATGTCGCGTTTCTGCATATAACGCTTGATCTCGCCGTAGCCGCTGTTGTTCCACAGCAGCACGATGATGCCGACCCCTGCTTCCACCGCGCTGGCCAGCTCCGGCAAGGTGAACTGGATGCCGCCGTCGCCCATCAGGCTGATCACTGGTCGGCCCGGTTCGGCCAGTTTGGCGCCGATCGCCGCCGGCAGGCCGTAACCCAGGGTGCCGTAGCCGGTGGAGGCGTTGAACCAGCGCCGCGCGCCGTCCAGCTCGACCAGGTGGTTGCCGCTGTACACGGTCTGGGTCGAGTCGCCGACGAAACGCGCCTCGGGCAGCGTTTCCAGTAGCGTGTCGAACAGCTGGCGATAATGCGCCCAGCCGCTGAAGTCCTCGGCCAACTGCGCCTGCACGGCGGCGGTGCGCAGGGCGCCGGAGCTGCTGGCGCGTAGCTCGGCGGGATTCAGCTCGGCCATCAGCATGCGCATGGCCAGGCGCGCATCGCCCTGGATCGCCAGGCTCGGGGTGAAGTTGCGCTGTAGCTGCTGGGAATCGATGTCGATGCGGATCAGTTGGCCGCCCAGCTGGAAGTTGCCGTCGAACACCACGTCGTAGTCGGTCTCGCCCAGCTCGGTGCCGATCGCCAGCACCACGTCGGCCTGCAGGGCCAACTGGCGCACCGGCAGCAGCGACTGGTTGCTGCCGAGCAACAGCGGGTGATTCGGTGGCAGCAGCCCCTTGGCATTGATGGTCAGGGCGGTAGGCGCATCCAGGGCCACGGCCAGGGCACGGGCCTCGGCTTGCGCGCTGACACAGCCGCCACCGAGCAGCAGCAGCGGGCGCTTGGCATTCTTCAGCATGGCCGCCGCTTCGCGGATCAGCGCGCGATTGGGCGACGGGCGCTGGATGCTCGGCCGTGGCGCCAGCTGCATGTGCGCGGCCGGCGCGGTGATGATGTCCAGCGGCAGTTCGATGTGCACCGGGCGCGGCCGTTCGCCCTCGAACACGGCGAAGGCGCGGGCCAGCACGCCGGGCAGCTCCTCGACGCTCATCAGGGTATGGCTGAAGGCAGTGACGCCAGCGGTCAGTGCGCGCTGGTTAGGCAGTTCGTGCAGATAGCCCTTGCCCAGGCCGAGGCGATTACGCTGGTTGACGCTGGAAATCACCAGCATCGGGATCGAGTCGGCATAGGCCTGGGCCATGGCGGTGAGGATATTGGTCATGCCCGGCCCGGTGATGATGAAGCACACCCCCGGCCTGCCCGAGACGCGGGCATAGCCGTCGGCCATGAAGCCGGCACCCTGCTCGTGACGCGGGGTGATGTGGCGGATGCCGCTGTGCGGCAGGCCGCGATAGAGCTCGACGGTGTGTACGCCGGGAATGCCGAACACGGTGTCGACGCCCCAGGCTTCGAGCTGTTTGACGAGAAATTCGCCGCAGGTGGTCATGTCATCGAGTCCTGTGCTGTCGTTGTAGGAGCGCGAGGTTTTGTCGCAGCCTTTCAGCCGACGATCCAGTGCGCCATCAGCGCAATGATCGGCAGGGTGATCAGGGTGCGGATGATAAAGATCGCGAACAGTTCGAGCAGGTTCAGCGGCAGCTTGGCCTTGATGATCAGCACGCCGACTTCCGACATGTAGATCAACTGGGTCAGTGACACGCAGGCCACCACGAAGCGGGTCAGCTCGCTCTCGATGCCCTTGCCCAGCACCGCCGGCAGGAACATGTCGGCGAAGCCCACCAGCATGGCCGGCGCGGCCTTGGCGGCTTCCGGCAGTTGCAGCAGTTCCAGCAGCGGCACTATGGGGTAGGACAGCCAGTTGAAGATCGGTGTGTACTCGGCAATCGCCAGGGAAACGGTGCCGATCGCCATCACCAGCGGCAGCAGGCCGAGCCAGATATCCACCACGTTATGCACGCCGACCTTGAGCATCTGCGCCGGCGAAGGGTTGTTGTTGGCACGGTTGACCGCCTGCAGCACGCCCCAGCGCAGCAGCGAGCTGCCAGTAGGGACGTCTTCCTTGATCTGCTTGCCGACGCCGGGCATGTAGTCGTCCTTCTTCCACGACAGCGGCGGGATGCGCGGGGTGATGATGGCGGCGGCCAGGCCGGCCACCACCACCGTCAGGTAGAAGGGCACGAACAGATGGTCGAGGTTCATGAAATTGGTGATCAGCAGGCTGAAGGCGATCGAGGCGACGGAAAAATTGGTGGCGATCACCGCCGCTTCCCGGGCGCTGTAGAAACCCTTCTGGTACTGCTGGGCGGTGATCAGCACGCCGACGGTGCCGGAGCCGAGCCAGGAGGCGATGGCGTCGATGGCCGAGCGACCGGGCAGGCCGAAGACCTTGCGGAACACATTGCGCACCAGGGTGCCGCAGAACTCCATCAGGCCGAAGTCGGTGAGCAGCGGCAGGATCAGCCCGGCCACCAGGAAGAAGGTGATCAGCACCGGGGCCAGGTCTTTCAATACCACGCCGCCGGTGTTGGCGTTCCAGATCCACTCCGGGCCGAACTGCCAGAAGGTCATGGTCGCAAAGACAGCGCCGAGCAGGCGCAGGCCAAGCCAGAATGGGGGCAGGTTGAACAGCTCGTTGAGCGCGTGGCGCTGGGTGAGCCAGCGCGGCTTGAGGGCCGAGCCGAGCAGGCCGAGGGCAGCGGAGAACAGCAGCAGGCCGGTGGCGATGGCCGGCAGCCAGGCACTCAGCGAGGTTTTCAGGGCATCGGCCATCACGCCGAGGCCGATGGTGACCTTGCCGTCGTAGACGATCGGGGTGAGAAACAACAGGACGCCGAGCAGCGAGGGGATCAGGAAGATCAGCAGCTGGCGCAGGTTGTAGGATTTATCCGCCGGCGGTTGGTCGTCCAGCAGGGGCATGGCTTGTTCAGAGTTCATCTTGGCACCCTATTTTATTGTTGTAGTGCGCGGGCACCGCACGCGGTGCCCGTTCAGTAAAAAAGCCGGGTCCGCTTCAGCGGTGCTGGACACCCGGCAATACGCAGAGCATTTCGTAGAGCAGATTGGCCCCGAGCAACGAGGTGTTGCCGCTGGTGTCGTAGGGCGGCGAGACCTCGACCAGGTCGCCGCCGATCAGCTGCAGGCCCTGGCAACCGCGAATGATCTCGATCGCCTGGATGGTGGTCAGGCCGCCGATTTCCGGAGTGCCGGTGCCCGGCGCCCAGGCCGGGTCGATACCGTCGATGTCGAACGACAGGTAGACCGGGCCGCCGTCGACCTTGGCGCGCACCTCCGCCATCAGCGGGGCCAGGGACTTGTGCCAGCACTCCTCGGCCTGGACCACCCGGAAGCCCTGCTTGCGGCTCCAGTTGAAGTCCTCGGCGGTGTAGCCCTGGGCGCGCAGGCCTATCTGCACCACGCGGTCGCAGTCGAGCAGGTCTTCCTCGACGGCGCGGCGGAAGGTGGTGCCGTGGGCGATTTTCTCGCCGAACATATGATCGTTGACATCGGCATGGGCGTCGATATGCACCAGGCCGACCTCGCCATGCTTCTTCTTCAACGCGCGCAGGATCGGCAGGGTGATGGTGTGGTCGCCGCCAAGGGTCAGCGGGATGATCCCGTGTTCGAGGACGTTGTCGTAGAACGCCTCGATGATGCGTACCGCCTCCAGCATGTTGAAGGTATTGATCGGCACATCGCCGATGTCGGCCACGTTCAGCGAGTCGAAGGGGGCGGCGCCGGTGGCCATGTTGTAAGGGCGGATCATCACCGACTGGGCGCGGATTTCACGCGGGCCGAAGCGGGTGCCGGAACGCAGCGAGGTGCCGATGTCGAGTGGTACGCCGATGAAGCCGACATCGAGCTCGCGCTGCTCGGCGGACGTCTGGATATGTGGCAGGCGCATCATGGTGGCTATGCCGCCGAAACGGGGCATCTCATTGCCGCCCAGGGGCTGGTGCAGAATCTTGTCCATGGGAAGGCCTCACGGTTGTTGTGGTTGTACTAGTCGTTGGCCCGGATTGTTGGGCAAGGCGCCGTGGAGAAAAATCGCTATGGGCAAAAACTTAGTTCAGAGATTTCTAAACTAAGAGGCTCTGGTCTACATTGCGCCAGATGTCTCTGGTGCGCGCGGCCTAGGCGGCCCCGCGCACCCTACGCGGTGTCGGCCGCCGCCGTAGGGTGCGCCGTGCGCACCATCGATTTTTGCAATAGCCGACGAGAACGCCATGACCAGTACCCTGCCCGACCTGAAACTGCTGCGCATTTTCGTCAGTGTGGTGCGTCACCAGGGTTTCGCCGCGGCGCAGCAGGAGCTGAACCTGTCGACCTCGGCGATCAGCACCTATATGAGCCAACTGGAAGGCCAGCTCGGCCTGAGCCTCTGCCATCGCGGACGCGGCGGTTTCAGCCTGACCAGCAAGGGCGAACTGTTCCACCAGGAATGCCTGCGCCTGCTCGGTGAGCTGGAAGGTTTCGAGCGCTACTCAGCGGCGCTCAAGGGCGAGTTGCGCGGCACGCTGAACCTCGGTGTGCTGGATTCGACCGTCAGCGATCCGGCCCTGCCGCTGGCCGAGGTGATCGGCGCCTACAGCCAGGAACACCCGGCCGTGCACCTGCACCTGTCGGTGATGAGCCCCTACGAGTTGCAACTGGCGGTGCTGGACAACCGCCTGGACCTGGCCATCGGCGCCTTCTCCACGCGGATGAACGGCCTGGTCTACCAACCGCTGTACCGCGAGCAGCACTGGTTGTACTGCAGCGAGCGCCATTCGCTGTTCGGCGAGCGGCGCATCCCCGAGGAGGTGATCGCCCAGCAACGCATGGTCGGTCGCGGCTACTGGAGCCAGGCCGAACTGGCGCGGCATGGTTTCAAGCACAGCGCAGCGACGGTGGAGTCGATGGAAGCGCAGCTGATCCTGGTGCTGTCCGGCGCCTATATTGGCTACCTGCCGGAACACTACGCCCAGCCCTGGGTGGAGCAGGGCCGCTTGCGTGTATTGCTGCCGGCGACCTTCGGTTATCAGGCGCCGTTTTCCCTGATCCTGCGCCGTGGACGCTCGCGCGAGCCATTGATCCAGACCTTCAGGGACTTGCTGAAGGCGCAACTCAGCGCTCGCTGAGGCAGGGCCTGGCGCCGGAGCCGATTTTGCTTAATGTCGCGGTGGCATGTTGCTTTCACTGTGCTAGACCTAAGCGTTATGAGTGTGGGCAGACTGAATTTATCAACGACAGGGATTGCATGCGATGCGCCAGAATCTTCCGGTGACACAGCGGGAAAGAACCTTCGCCGCACACGAACGACTGATTTCAACCACCGACCTCAACAGCAACGTCACCTATTGCAACGATGCTTTCGTCGCCATCAGCGGTTTCACCCGGGAAGAGCTGATCGGCAAGCCGCACAACCAGGTGCGCCACCCCGATATGCCGCCAACGGTATTTGCCCATATGTGGGAAACCATCAAGCAGGGCAAACCCTGGATGGGCATAGTCAAGAACCGTGCGAAAAACGGTGACTTCTACTGGGTAAGCGCCTATGTCACGCCGATTTATGAAGGCGGTCGGATGTCCGGCTACGAGTCGGTTCGCACCTTGCCCAGCGAGGCGCAGAAGCGCCGGGCCGAGGCGCTCTATGCAAGGTTGAGGGCCGGCAAGCCAGCGATCCCGGCGCTCGAATCCTGGACTTATGGCCTGGTCCGCTCCTGGCCACTGATTCTCGCTGGTCTGGCGATTCTGGGGGCGCATTGGCTGGTCGAAGGCCCCTGGTTGCTGGCCTTCATTGCGGCAACCCTGTTTGCCTTGGGCGTCTATCAGCTGTCCAGCAGTCGCCAGTCGATTCAGCAAACCCTGGCCGAACACCCCAAAGCCTTCACCAGCAGCCTGGTGGCCTTGACCTATAGCGACAACCGTGGCGCCCAGGCTCTGCTGGATATGGCGATGATCAGTGAAGAGGCGCGCCTGCAGACGGCGCTTACCCGCCTGGAAGATGCCGGCATCAACGTCAAGAAACATGCGGCGCAATCGGCGCAGCTGTCGCGTTCCGGCGCCGAGATGCTCGATCAGCAGCGCAGCGAGGCCGACCAGTCGGCCACCGCGATCAACCAGATGGCCGCGACCATTCAGGAGGTCACGCACAACGTGCAGAACACCTCCCATGCGGCCGAAGAAGCCGATGGGCTGGCCAAGCAAGGCCTGCAACTGGCCGCAGACAGCCTGCTGTCGATGCAGCATATGGCCAAGTCGGTGGTCGATATCGGCCAAGCGGTAAATGACCTGGCCAGCTCGACCCAGTCGATCGGCAGTGTGGCCGATGTGATCACCTCGATTGCCGAACAGACCAACCTGCTCGCGCTCAATGCCGCCATCGAAGCGGCGCGTGCGGGTGAACAGGGGCGTGGTTTCGCCGTGGTAGCCGACGAGGTGCGGGCACTGGCCGCGCGTACTCGCGAGTCGACCGAGCAAATTCACCAGATCATTGCTTCCCTGCGAGCCGGTGCCGAACGGGCGGTGGTTACCGCCGGCAGGGGCGAGGAGATCTCGCGCGCGAGTGTACAGAGCGTCGAAGCGGTGCGTTCGGCGCTGGATGGCATCAGCGCGTCGGTCAGCCGTATCTCCGGCATGAGTCAGCAGATGGCCACCGCCTCCGAGGAGCAAAGCCACGTCGCAGAAGACATCAGCCGGCAGATCACCCGGATTGCCCAACTGTCCGACCAGAGCGCCGGGCAGGCGCATCAGGGTGCAACCGTCGGCAAGGAGTTGGAGCAGATGGCTGACTACCTGCACAGCCTGGCCGAGCGGTTCAATCGCTAACAGCAGGCTGCTCATCTGTAAGGGTCGGCAGTCAGGCAATTCTGTTCATAGAGGCCAGGTGAGCAGCATTTTTGTAGCCCGGATGAAATCCGGTGAAACCTCGCGCCGGCACCCTGCCACGGCTTGCACCCGGGTTACGTGTAGGACACTGCCCCAGAACGGCTGCAATCCCTTAGGTGAATAGCATCGCGGCAAGGAGATCGTTTGACTCTGGTGACTACTTCATTGAGCACGCTGGCATCGCGCAAATCACCTTTTGATATGCCCGGGCAAGTGGCGTGAGGTCGGGCGTGTGGCAAACTGTTGGGCCAAGGAGATGCCGATGTCACGCCCCCATTGCCCGCGCTGTTGCCGCCCGCTAGACCGCTGTTTATGTGCGCTGATCCCGCAGTTGCCGAGCCGCACCCGGCTGCTGATTCTGCAGCACCCGAGCGAGGTCAGGCATGCGCTGAATACCGCGCGTTTGGCGGCGCTGGGTTTGAGCAACGCCGAGCTGCGCGTTGGCGAGCGGTTCGAGGACTTGCCGGCGCTGTTGGCGCAGCCCGGTTATCGGGCCTGTTTGCTGTTTCCCGGGGAAGAGGCGCAACCCTTGGCGCAGTTCGCGGCGCAACTGGACGAGTTGCCGGCGCTGTTGGTAGTGCCCGATGGCACCTGGCGCAAGGCGCGCAAACTGCTGCATTGCAATCCGCTGCTGGCGGCGTTGCCGCGGGTCACGCTCGCGCCCGGACTGCAGTCGCGTTATCGCTTGCGCAAGGCGCCGATGCCGGGGGCTTTGTCGACTATCGAGGCGGTTGTCTGTGCGCTGGATATCCTGGAGGCACCGGCGCAATTCGAGGCGCTGCTCAAGCCGTTCGAAGCCCTGATCGACGGGCAGATCGCCGCCATGGGCGAGCAGACCTACCTGCGCAACCACAGTGATAGCGCACAGTCTCAGAGGTTGTGAAAAAATCGAGCGCCGCAACGGGCGTTTGGAGGCGGCCGCAGTAGGCGAGAGTTTTTTCACAAGCTCTCAGTCTTAATCAGTGGATTGACGCCTACAGGTTCTCGTAGGAGCCAGCTTGCTGGCGATCCGCGAATATCGCCGAGACGCCGGACCGCAGCAAACTGGCTCCTACAGCCTTAGCCGACTACAAAAGCGCTGCTTGCGGCTCTCCACGAGTCACTTCTAGCGCTCGCGCAACGCCTCGCTGCGGGCCTTGAGCACTGGTTTGAGCAGGTAGTCCAGCACGCTTTTTTCGCCGGTGATGATGCCCACGGTAGCGACCATGCCGGGGATGATCAGCAGGGGGTGCGCGTCGCTGCCCAGGTGATTCTTGTCGGTGCGGACCTGGATCAGATAGAAGCTGCGGCCGTCCTTGTCGACTATGGTGTCGGCGCTGATCAATTCCAGGTTGGCTTTGAGTCCGCCATAGATGGTGTAGTCGTAGGCGTTGAACTTGACCATGGCTTTCTGCCCCGGATGCAGGAAGGCCACATCCTGGGGGCGTACCCGGGCTTCGATCAGCAGGTTGTCTTCCAGCGGCACGATTTCCAGCATGTCGCTGCCCGGCTGGACGACGCCGCCGATGGTGTTGATCTTCAGCTGTTTGATGATGCCCTTGACCGGGGATATCACCGTGGTGCGGCTGACCCGGTCCTGGATCGCAACACTTGAGGCGGTGATTTTCTGCCATTGGGTGCGCGCTTCGTTGAGGTCCTTGAAGGCCTCAGCGCGGAACGCCAGCTCGGATTGCTCGATCCGGCTTTGCATCTCGTTGGCGGCGGCCTCCGCCCGTGGCAGGGCCAGGGTGGTGGCATCCAGGGCGCCACGGACCTCGACGATGCTGCGACGCAGGCGCAGCACCTCCACGGCGGAGATCGCCCCGGCCGCTACCAGTGGCGTGGACATGTTCAATTCCTGCTGGATCAGCGCCAGGCTGGAACGGTACTGCTGCTGCTTGGAGCGGAACTCGGCTTGTTCCTGTTGCTTCTGAATCAACTGCTCGCGCAGGGTGCGCTGCTCGCTGTGCAAGCGTTGCTGGCGCGATTCATAGAGCGCGCGCTCATCCTCCGCCAGTTGCGGCGCTTGCTGGATGATCTCCTGCGACAACGCCAGCGGTTTGCCCTCGGCCTCGGCAGTCAAGCGTTCTATCTGCGCGAGCAAGGCCAGGCGGTCGACCTCCGATTCCTCCTGGTTGGAGCGAAACCGGGTGCTGTCCAGGCGCAACAGGGTGTCGCCCTTGTTCACCACCTGGCCCTCGCGCACGAAGATTTCCGCGACTATGCCGCCTTCCAGGTTCTGGATCGTCTGGATCTTGCTGGAGGGGATCGCCTTGCCTTCGCCGGTGGTGACCTCCTCCAGTACCGCATAGTTGGCCCAGGTCAGCGCCACGATCAACAGCAGGCCGGCGATCCACACGGTAAAGCGGGCGATCCTGGGTGAGTTTTCGAGTATCGCGCCTTCGAGCTCCGGCATGTACTCGGTGTCCTGCTTGCTGCGGCCGATGCCGGCAACGTAAATCCAGAGCTTATGCAGCATGGTTCGGCTCCAGATAGGCGAGTGAGTCGTGGAGGGGCGTCAGGTTCATATGGCCGCCGGACCGATTTTGCCTTTGCGTAGCGCCTCGATGACCGCGGCCTTGGGGCCGTCGGCCACCACATGGCCGTTGTCCAGCACGATCAGCCGTTCCACCAGGCTGAGCATCGACATGCGATGGGTGATCAGCAGCAGCGTCTTGCCCTGGGACCAGGTCAGCAGGTGGCTGCGCAGGGCCTCCTCGCTGCTGTTGTCCATGGCGCTGGTGGGTTCGTCGAGCAGCAGGATCGGTGGGTCGAGCAGCAACGCCCGGGCCATCTGCACCAGTTGGCGTTGGCCGCCCGAGAGCAGTTGGCCGCGTTCGCCAACCGGCCGGTCGAAGCCCTGTGGATGCTGGCGTGCCAGCTCCAGGGCACCGGTCAGCTGGGCGACCTCGAGCATGCGTTCGTCGCTGATGTAGTGGGCGCCCAGGGTCAGGTTGTCGCGCAGGCTGCCCGTCAACAGCGGCATGTCATGGGAGACATAGCCGATCTGGCTGCGCAGGTCGGCGACATCGATCTGCCGCAGCTCCAGCCCGTCGAACATGATCTGCCCTTCGCTCGGGGTGTACAGGCCCATGAGCAGGCGCGCCAGGGTGCTCTTGCCCGAGCCGCTGCGGCCGATGATCGCGACTCGCTCGCCGGGCGCTATATGCAAGCTGATGTTGCGCAGCGAGGGGCTGCTGAGGCCGGGGTAGGTGAAGCTGAGCTGCTGGATATCCAGTGCGCCATTGAGGTGGCTGCGCTCCAGTGGGCGCTGGTGTTCCGGACGTTCCTGCGGCAGGGCCATCAGTGCGTCGGTGCTTTTCATGGTCAGGCGCGCCTGCTGCAAGCGGGTGATCAGGCTGGCGATCTGCCCGAGCGGCGAGAGCACCCGGCTGCCGAGCATGTAGCAGGCGACCAGGGCGCCGACACTGAGATCGCCGGCGATGATGCTGTACACCCCGGCGACGATTATCGACATGCCGGACAACTGCTGGAGGAACAGGGTGCCGTTGATCGCCACTGCCGAAAGCAGGCGGGCGTGGCTGTCCAGGCGGGTGAGGGCGCCGTGGGTGGTCTCCCAACGATGCTGGCGCTCGCTTTCGGCGCCTGAGACTTTCAGGGTTTCCAGGCCGCCGAGGGTTTCGATCAGCAGGGCCTGACGCTCTGCGGCCAGGCTCAGGCTCTTCTGGACGGTGTCGCGCAGGCGCGTCTGAATGATGAAGGCGAACAGGGCAGTAAGCGGGAAGGCGAGCAGGGGGATCAGCACCAGCCAGCCACCGATCAGGCCGATGACCATGATGATCAGCAGTGCGAAGGGCAGGTCGATCAGGCTGGTCAGGGTCACGGCGGTGAGGAAGTCGCGCAGGCCCTGGAAGTCGTGAATGCTCTGGGCAAAGCCGCCGACGGTCGCGGGCCGGGCGCTCATGGTCATGCCGGTAATGCGCTCGAACAGGGTGGCGGACAGCACCATGTCGGTCTTCTTGCCGGCGGTATCCAGCAGAAAGGCGCGGGTTATCCGCAGCAGCAGCTCGAACGAGGTGCCGATAAGCAGACCGATGGCCAATACCCAGAGCGTGGCGGTGGCCTGGTTGGGCACCACGCGGTCGTAGGTCTGCATGACGAACAGCGGCACCATCAGGCCAAGCGTGTTGACCAGAAAGGTCGCCAGCATTGCATCGGCATACAGCCCGCGGGACAGTTTGAGGGTGTCGCGGAACCAGGCATGCACCCGCGGAATCAGCGGGTTGCGTGCCTCTTCCAGCTCATGGCGCGGGCGGGCGAAGAAGGCTTCGCCGCTGTAGGCTTCGCTCAGCGCCTCGCCGGACAGCCATTGCTCGCCGCCATCGCAATCGCTGGGCAGAATCAGCGCCTTGCCATCCTCGCCCCATTTGCTCAGTACCGCGCAACGCCCCTGTTTGAGTAACAGCAGCACCGGCAGGTTGAGCGGGGAAATCGACGACAACGTGCGTTTCAGTACGCGCCCTTGCAGGCCCGCCCGTGCCGCTGCGCGGGGCAGCAAGGCACGGGTGAGAAGCTGCTCGGGCATCGGCAAGCCTGCGCTCAAGCTGCCTCGACTGGCGATATGGTCGTGCTGTTTGCACAGTATCAGCAGGCCATCCAGCAGCGGATCGTCGTGGCTCAGCCTCGGGTCCGTTGAGGGTGCTGCCTGCTCCATAATCGTCAATTGCAGGCACTCCTGAGCAGAGGTTTCGATAGATAAAGCTAATCAAATTGGCTGATAAAAGGTGAAGGCGCGTTTATTCTCACTTGCCCCCACCAGTAAGCTTCCTTCACCCATTCCAGGCTACAGAAGCCTTGCCGTGTGATGTTGATGGCCCATTGCTGGCGCATGTTATCCCCCGTCAGGCGCTGCGTTCATTGACTTCGATCAGTGTCCTGGAATTTCCTCGACGTAATCTGCAGGTGTCTGAAGCAGGCAAGCCTGCGTTCTGTATTTGCCTACGTCACTTCGGATGACCTAAAAATCTAATAATAGATTTTATCTATTGATTATTGAATTTTGATATTGAAACGCCACTAAGCAAGAAAGCAGCACAAAAACCCTTTCAGGTGCTGCGCCATCAGGTGATTCGGAGAGAGATATGGCCACGTTGATCGGAACCGTCAGGCAAGTTGTGGGTGAAGTATTTGCGGTTGCTGAGGATGGCGGGCGCCGCCCCCTCTCCGCGGGCGACGCTGTATTCGCCGGTGAGCGGATCCTCACCGACAATGGCGCTGCGGTCGGTATCGACCTGATCCAGGGTGGTGAGCTCACGCTTGGCCGCGAGACCGATTTCCTGCTAACCGAACAGCTGCTGGCTGACGCCCAGGGCGGCGAGGCGGCAGTGCCGACGGCAGCGGCGCTGGCGGATGTGGAAGCGCTGCAAAGAGCCATCGAAGCCGGGGAGGATCCGACCCTGAACGCGCCTGCTCCTGCCGCGGGGCCAGCTGCAACGGGTGCTGGTGCAGCGGGCGGTGGTCATTCGTTCGTGATGCTCGACGCGGTCGGCGGGGCTTTGGAACCGGTGATTGGCTTCCCTACACAAGGGTTGGGCGGTGTGCCCGAGTTTCCCCAGCCAGAACCGGCTGCAGCGCTCGAAACACCCGAGCAACCGTCCATCGATGGCGTGCCCATTGCCGCCGACGACGCCAACAGCCTGAGCGAGGACACGCCCAGCGTGCTCGGCAATGTCTTGAGCAACGACATCCCCGGTCTGGACGGCGGGATCCGCGTGGTTACCACCGGAACCACTGCGGGAACCTATGGCCAGCTGACGCTCAACGCCGATGGCAGTTTCAGCTATGTACTGAATACCGGCCTGGCCGTGGTGCAGGGTCTGGACAACGGCGAGCAACTCAGTGAAACCTTCAGCTACACCCTGCAGGACGCCGACGGCGATCCGTCCACGGCGCAGCTGAGCATCACCATCACCGGCAGCAACGACACGCCGAGCCTGAGCGTGATCGGCGCCCAGGTGTTCGAAGCCGGCCTGGCCGCCGGCTCCGATGCCAGCGCCAGCAGCGAGTTCGCCAGCGGCACCTTCAGCTTTGGCGATATCGATGGCTTGGACGATCTGCAGAGCGTCAGCATCAACGGCACCACGGTGGCGCTGAGCAGCCTGGTCGGCAGCAGCTTCGCCGGCGCCCACGGCAGCCTGACGGTCACCGGCTACGATGCGCTGACCGGCATCGCCAGCTATCAGTACCAATTGACCAGCCCGACCACTGACCTGGCCGGTGTGGATGAAAGCGAAACTTTCAGCGTCAGCGTGTCGGACGGCACCAGCTCGGCCTCCGGCAGCCTGGTGATCGATATCGTCGACGACCTGCCTGATGCCGCCAACGACTCCTTCAGCCTCAGCGAAGATATCGCCAGCGTGATCGGCAACGTGCTGAGCAACGACACCAGCGGCGCGGACGTTAGCGCCAGCGTCAGCAGCACCGGCGACCAGGCCGGTAACTATGGCCAGCTGACGCTCAACGCCGACGGCAGCTTCAGCTATGTACTGAATACCGGCCTGGCCGCGGTGCAGGGTCTGGACAACGGCGAGCAGCTCAGTGAAACCTTCAGCTACACCCTGCAGGACGCCGACGGCGACCCGTCGACCGCACAACTGAGCATCACCATCACCGGCAGCAACGACGCGCCGAGCCTGAGCGTGATCGGCGCCCAGGTGTTCGAAGCCGGCCTGGCCGCTGGTTCCGATGCCAGTGCCAGCAATGAGTTCGCCAGCGGTACCTTCAGCCTCGGCGATGTCGATGGCTTGGACGATCTGCAGAGCGTCAGCATCAACGGCACCACGGTGGCGCTGAGCAGCCTGGTCGGTAGCAGCTTCGCCGGTGCCCACGGCAGCCTGACGGTCACCGGCTACGACGCGCTGACCGGCATCGCCAGCTATCAGTATCAATTGACCAGCCCGACCACTGACCTGGCCGGTGTGGATGAAAGCGAAACTTTCAGCGTCAGCGTGTCGGACGGCACCAGCTCGGCCTCCGGCAGCCTGGTGATCGATATCGTCGACGACCTGCCTGATGCCGCCAACGACGCCTTCAGCCTCAGCGAAGATATCGCCAGCGTGATCGGCAACGTCCTGAGCAACGACACCAGCGGTGCCGACCTCAGCGCCAGCGTCAGCAGCACCGGCGACCAGGCCGGTAACTATGGCCAGCTGACGCTCAACGCCGACGGCAGCTTCAGCTATGTACTGAATACCGGCCTGGCCGCGGTGCAGGGTCTGGACAACGGCGAGCAGCTCAGTGAAACCTTCAGCTACACCCTGCAGGACGCCGACGGCGATCCGTCGACCGCACAACTGAGCATCACCATCACCGGCAGCAACGACGCGCCGAGCCTGAGCGTGATCGGTGCCCAGGTGTTTGAAGCCGGCCTGGCCGCCGGCTCCGATGCCGGCGCCAGCAGTGAATTCGCCAGCGGCAGCTTTACCCTTGGCGATATCGATGGGTTGGACGATCTGCAGAGCGTCAGCATCAACGGCACCACGGTGGCGCTGAGCAGCCTGGTCGGTAGCAGCTTCGTCGGCGCCCACGGCAGCCTGACGGTCACCGGCTTCGATGCGCTGACCGGCATCGCCAGTTACCAATACCAGCTGGCCAGCCCGACCACTGACCTGGCCGGAACGGAGAGCGACAGCTTTAGTGTCAGCGTGTCGGACGGCACGGCTTCGGCCATCAGTAGTCTGGTGATTGGCGTCGTCGACGATATGCCATCGCTCGGCGCCTTCACCACGGCAATCATTTCCAACGAAATTGGCGCGGTTAACGGCACCTTTTCCGTGGTATCGGGCGCCGATGGTCTGAATGGCTTCGATATCAGCGGGCCAGCCATCACTGGGCTGAACTACACCACGGTCCATAACTACGATGGTACGGGTAACTTCCTGAGCTCCACCCTGACGGGCCTCACCTCGGGCAACCAGGCGGTGTTCAGCCTGACGGTGAACGCGAGCGGCACCTACGTGTTCAATCTGCTTCAGCCCGAAGCCGCCAGTGAGCTGACCTATTCCCTGAGCAACCTTGCGCCGGGGCACGTGCCAGGTTTCGCCGAAACGGCCGATGGCCTGATCGAGTTCAGCAGTCCGGGTGCGGTCAACTCATCCACCCAGGGCTTCGGCATCAACAATCAGTTCTTCGAGCGCAACGAGCAGTTCACCATGGAGTTTCATGCCGTCGGCGCGCCGGGGGCCGACAACGCCCCAGCGACCGATGTGCGTCTGGTCGATCGGGTGGTATTGGTTAACGATCAGGTCAATGGTGAGCTGACCGTGCGCTGGACCGCGACCAATAGCCAGACCGGTGAAAGTCGTAGCGGAACCCTGACCGTCACCGGGACGATGGCGGAGACGGTGATAGATCCCGATATCAGCTTCAACCAGCTACAGCTCGAGGGGATTGCCGGTAACGGCAGAGTGCGTTTCGCCACCACCACCATCAGTACTCTGCTGCTGCCAGAAGATCAGAGCCTGGCGTTCGACATAGTGGCGCAGGATGGCGATGGCGATTTCAGTGTTTCCTCGACCCTGAACGTGCAGGTGGTCGCGGAGGACTCGACGACCAGCTTCGTTCTTGAGGGAACGGCGGGCGATGATGTGATCGCGGCGAGCAGCCTGACCGACATCATCGACGGCAATGCCGGCTTCGATATCGTCGATTATGGCGACGACGCGGCGGGGATTGCCGCCAGCCTGGCGGCAGGCGTCGGACTTTCGGGAATGGCGCTGGGCGATAGTTACAGCGCAATCGAAGGGTTGATGGGCGGCTCGGGCAACGATCAACTGGCCGGAGACGACCAGGCCAACTACCTGGCGGGCGATGCCGGCAACGACATGCTGCAAGGCGGTGCGGGTGGTGACGTGCTGCTGGGCGGTCTCGGTGATGATGTGCTGTCTGGCGGGGAGGACGACGATGTATTGGTGGGCGACGCCGGTTCGGATCAATTGCTGGGCGGCGAGGGGGTCGATGTTGCCGACTACAGCGCCGATACGGCTGGAGTCAGCGTCAATCTGGAAACCGGCATTGGCGAGGGTGGACTGGCAGACGGCGATACCTACGATTCAATCGAAGGCATTCTCGGTGGCGCAGGCGATGACCAACTGAGCGGCGATACCCAGGCCAATTACCTCGAGGGTGGCGCGGGTGACGATATCCTCAGCGGCGGTGCTGGTGATGATGTCCTGATCGGTGGCTTGGGCGATGACACCATGAGCGGCGGTGAGGGGCGCGACAGCTTTGTCTGGAATGCCGGGGATACTGGTGGCAACGACACCATCAGCGATTTCTACATCGATCCGACGGGCGTCAACTCGGATGTTATCGATCTGTCTGAGCTGCTTTCCGGTGTGGATACGGACAGCGGTGGGCTGGATGGCTACCTGAACTTCGCCTTCGGTGAAAGCACGACCATTTCGATCAGCCTCACGCCGGGCGGCGAGTCGGTGCAGGACATCACGCTCAGCGGCCTGGACCTGTCCAGCTTCTACGGCACCAGCGACGAGGCGGCGGTGATCGCCAATCTGATCGACGACAACGCGCTCAAGGTCGATAACGCTTAATGGCCGCTCAGATGCAATCCGGGGGCGGCTTTGTAGGCGCTGGATTTCCCCGGATTGCGCTGCGCTTATCCAGCGCTGGGTGATTGTGTTCCTGTAATCCAGATGCAATCCGGGAGAGGTTCGGTAGGCGCAAGATTCCCCGGATTGCATCCGGGCTACAAAAGCACTGCTCCACCAGCCACTTCTAGCGCTCGCGCAACGCCTCGCTGCGGGCCTTTAACACGGGTTTGAGCAGGTAGTCCAGCACGCTTTTCTCGCCGGTGATGATGTCCACGGTGGCGATCATGCCGGGAATGATCAGCAAGGGATGCTCGTCGCTGCCCAGGTGGCTTTTATCGGTACGCAGCTGGATCAGGTAGAAGCTGTTGCCTTCCTCATCGGCGATGGTGTCGGCGCTGATCAGTTCCAGATTGGCCCTGAGTCCGCCATAGATGGTGTAGTCGTAGGCGCTGAACTTGATCATGGCCTTCTGCCCCGGATGGAGAAAGGCCACGTCCTGCGGGCGCACCTTGGCCTCTATCAGCAGATTGTCCTCCAGCGGCACGATTTCCAGCATGTCGCTGCCCGGCTGGACGACGCCGCCGATGGTGTTGATCTTCAGCTGTTTGATGATGCCGTTGACCGGAGACACCACCGTGGTACGGCTGACCCTGTCCTGAATGGCGGAACTGGTGGCGGTGATTTTCTTCAGTTCGGTGCGGGCATCATTGAGCTCCTTGAAGGCGTCGGAGCGAAAGCCCAGCTCGGACTCCTCGATCTTGCTCTTGATCTCGTTGACTGCCGCTTCCGCCCTGGGGATGGCCAGGGTCGTGGCGTCCAGTGAGCCGCGCACTTCGACTGCACTTCGGCGCAGGCGGAGTATTTCCACCTGAGAAATTGCCCCGGCGGCTACCAACGGTTGCGACATGTTCAGCTCTTGCTGAATCAGGCTCAGGCTGGAACGGTATTGCTGCGCCTTGGAGCGGAACTCCGCGAGCTCCTGGCTTTTTTGCAGCAGCTGTTCGCCAAGGGTCCGTTGTTCGCTGTGCAGGCGTTGTTGCCGCGAGCTGTAGAGTGCCAGCTCGTCCTCGGCCAGTTGCGCTGCCGTGCGGGTGATTTCTTCGGGCATGGCGATGGGGCGGCCTTCGGCTTCGGCGGTCAGTCGTTCGATGCGGGCAATCAGCGCCAGGCGGTCTGCTTCGGTCTCGCCCTTGTTCGAGAGAAAACGCGTGTCGTCGAGGCGCAGCAGGACATCGTCCTTGTTTACCAGTTGGCCTTCGCGCACGAATATCTCACTGACGATGCCGCCCTCGAGGTTCTGGATGACCTGGATCTTGCTCGAGGGAATCGCTTTGCCCTCGCCGGTGGTGACTTCTTCGAGCACGGCAAAATGGGCCCAGAGCAAGGCGGCGATCAGGCAGGCACAGACCACCCAGATGGTGATGCGCGACATCCAGGGCGAATCCTCGAGAATCGCCCCCTCGACTTCCGGCATGAACTCGGTGTCCTGCTTGCGCCTGCCCAGGCTGGCGATGTAGGCGAAGATGGCTCGATGCGCTTGCATAAGTGCCTTCCTATTCCGCCGCCGGGCCGACGCGGCCCTTGCGCAAGGCTTCGATCACCACCTCTTTCGGGCCATCGGCGACGATATGGCCGTTGTCCAGCACCACAAGGCGATCGACCAGGCTGAGCATCGAGCTGCGGTGAGTGATCAGCAGAAGGGTTTTGCCCTGGGCCCAGGCGTGCAGGCGGCTGCGCAGGATTTCTTCGCTGGTGTTGTCCATCGCGCTGGTCGGCTCGTCGAACAGCAGGATCTGTGGGTCGAGCAGCAGCGCGCGGGCCAGCAGCACTGCTTGGCGCTGGCCGCCAGAGAGTTGTTGGCCACGCTCGCCGACCGGGCGATCGAAGCCTTGCGGGTGCTGCCGGGCCAGTTCACTGACACCGGTCATCTCGGCCACTTCGAGCATGCGCGCATCGCTGACATAGCGAGCGCCGAGGGTCAGGTTGTCGCGCAGGCTGCCAGCCAATAACGGCAGATCGTGCGCAACATAGCCGATCTGGTGGCGCAGGTCGGCCACGTCGAGCTGGCGCAGATCCAGGCCGTCAAGCAGGATTTGTCCTTCGTCCGGGGTGTAGAAGCCCATCAGCAGGCGTGCCAGGGTGCTCTTGCCCGAGCCGCTGCGGCCGATGATCCCGACCCGCTCGCCAGCGTTCAGGCGCAGGCTGACCTTGGCCAGTGCCGGACTGCTCTGCCCGGGGTAGCTGAAGCTGACCTGACGCACATCGAGGGCCCCCTTCAGCAAGGTGCGCTCCAGCGGCCGCTGCTTGGCCTGGCGTTCTTGCGGCAGCCCCATCAGGGCGTCGGTACTCTTCATGGTCAGGCGCGCTTGCTGGTAGCGGGTGATCAGCCCGGCAACCTGGCCGAGCGGGGCCAGCACCCGGCTATTGAGCATGTAGCAGGCGATCAGCGCGCCGACGCTCATGTCGCCAGCGATGATCGCGTAGACCCCGGCGATGATGATGGCCATGCCGGCGCATTGCTGGAGAAACAGGGTGCCGTTGGTGGCCAGGGAGGAGAGGAAGCGGGCGTGGGTGTCCAGCCGGGTCAGGGCGCCATGGGTGGTTTCCCACTGGTGTTGGCGTTCGCTTTCCGCGCCGCAGGCCTTGAGGGTTTCCAGGCCGCCGAGGGTTTCGATCAACAGGGCCTGGCGCTCCGCACCCAATGCCAGGCTGCGTTGCACGGTGTCGCGCAGGCGGCCCTGAATGATCAGGGCGAAGATCGCCGTGAGCGGAAAGGCCAGCAGCGGAATGGCGACCAACCAACCGCCAAGCAAGCCGATCACCACGATCATCAACAGGGCGAAAGGCAGGTCGATCAGGCTGGTCAGGGTCACCGCGGTAAGGAATTCGCGCAGGCCCTGGAAGTCGTGGATGTTCTGCGCGAAGCCGCCGACAGTGGCCGGGCGCGCCTTCATGGACATACCGGTGATGCGTTCGAACAGGGTGGCGGAGAGCACCACGTCGGTCTTCTTGCCGGCGCTGTCCAGCAGGTTGGCGCGCAGCACCCGCAGCAGCAGTTCGAAGGAGGTGCCGATGAACAGGCCGATGGCCAGCACCCAGAGGGTCGAGGTGGCCTGGTTGGGTACCACGCGGTCGTAGGTCTGCATGACGAACAGCGGCACCATCAGGCCCAGCACGTTGACCAGCAGGCTGGCCAGCATGGCATCGGTATACAGCCAGCGGGACAGCTTGAGTGTGTCGCGGAACCAGGCATCGATGCGTGGCAGCAGTGGCGTGCGGGCGTCTTCCAGCTCATGTCGTGGTCGAGCGAAGAACGCCTGCCCACTGTAGCCCTCGGCCAGTTGCGCGCGCGTAACGCGCTGTTCACCACCGTCTGCTTCGCACGGCAGAATCAGCGCCTGATCGCGGTCCAGCCATTTGCGCAGGACTGCGCTGCGCCCGTTTTTGAGCAACAGCAGTACCGGCAGGTTGAGTGCGGAAATGGCCGTCAGTTCGCGGCGCAGCAAGCGACCTTGCAAGCCTGCCCGCGCGGCTGCACGCGGCAGCAGCTCGGCGCTCAGGCGTTGCTTGGGCATCGGCAAGCCAGCGCTCAGGCTGTCACGACTGCCAGTACAGCCATGGAGCTTGCAAAGGATCAGCAAGCCGTCCAGCAGTGGATCGTCATGACTCGAGCGCGGGTCGCTGGTGGGCCCAGTCCTTTCCATTGTCGTCACGGTTGCTGCTCCTTGAGCGGTACTACTTCATTTCCGGTAGGTGTGCCTCGCTCTTTACATCGGAAAGGGCTACAGCCTCGGCCGGGACAATCACCTGCTGCTGGCGCAGCAGATCACCCATGGCAGCCAGCACACGGTACATGGCGAACTCTTCGGTATAGCGCACTTCGGTGTAGCGGCGGTTGGCGGTGAAGAGTTCGTTCTCGCTGTCCAGCAAGTCGAGCAGGGTGCGCTGGCTCAGGCTGAATTGCTGCTGATAAGCCTCGCGAACCCGGGTGGTGTAGTCGGCATAGTCGCGCGCCTTCGGTGTTTGCAGGCGGGCGTTGTCCATGGCGTTCCAGGCCAGCGCAAGGTTTTCATTGAGCACGCGCAGTGCGTTGTTGCGGATGTCCATCGATTCGTTGATCTGGTGGGCGGAGGATTGCAGACGCGCCTTGTCGCGCATGCCGTTGAACAGGTTGTAGTTCATCACCACGGCGGCACGCCAGCTGTTGTAGTGACCTTCATCGCCCTGGATATTGTCGTCGGCGTTGGTCGCCAGCTCGACATCGAAGCGTGGGTAGAACGGTGACTTGGCAACCTCATATTGCTTCTCGGCGGCCTGCACGTCGGCTTGCGCCGATTTCAGGTAGGGGTTGTTTTGCATAACCGCCTGCCGGGCCGCGTTCAAGTCTTCCGGCAAGGCGCTGCGAACCGACACCGGGGCTACCAGTTCGTCCGGCATGAGCCCGGTCATGCTGATGAAGTTCGCCTGGGCATCGGCCAGATTGACCTGCTCGGTGTAGAGATTGTTTTCCGCCAGGGCCAGACGTGCGTTGGATTGGTCGAAGTCGGCAGTGCTGCCGACGCCTTGGCGACTGCGCAGATCGATTTGATCGGTGATGCGTTGGTGGGCAAGCAGGTTGTTCTTGGCCAGGTCGACCAGTTCCCGGCGTTTGAGGAGATCCAGATACACCTCGACGGTGCGCAGCGCCAGGCTCTCTGTCGTGCCAAGTACCCGGTAGGCCCGCGAGTTCACTACCGCTTCGGTTCGTGCGACTTCATTGGGGGTGTTGAAGCCGTCGAACAGCATCTGCCGCAGACGCAGTTCGGCATTGCGAGCGTTGAGCGTTTCGGTGTTGTGATCGCCCAGTGCCCGGGTACTCGGGCTGTCGGTATGTTCCCGGCCGTAACCGACCAGCAGGTCGACTGTCGGCAGGTAGCCACCTTTGGCCATCTTCACTTCTTCGTCCGAGGAAAGACGGCTGTTGATCCCCGCATGGATTTCCGGGTGGTTGTCCAGGGTGCTTTGGATCGCTTCCGAGAGGGTCATCGCCTGAGTCTGAGTGCAGGCCAGGGCCAGCAACATACTGCTCCACAGCGGATTTAAAGCGCGCATGTGATGAATCTCCTTGATGAGTGTTCTTTTCCAGCCGCCAAAATTTTGGCAAAAATCTCAGTGAAACTGTTCCATTCTTGTAACAGTAGAGCTAAGAACATCTTTCTGCACAGACTAAGAAAAAATTGTCACAAGGTTTATGAAGAAAAAATCTTATGCAGTCAGGAAAAAGCAGCACATTGTTTCTTGCATGAGCCATGTATTCATTGGTTAACAGTCTGTTGCATGGCGAAAGGAATAGGCGGTCAAGCACGACTTACAACGCACATAGGGCGGGGATGTTTCTGATAGGCAGCCGCACGGCGGTGGGATACGCGACATTTTTTTGTCGTACATGGTTTTTGAATGCTCCTGCCATTTCATTTCACGCAGTCGCCTCTTGAACAACGCCCCATAGTCGCCAAGGCGTCTTGACTCTTTTCAGGCCTGTCGATGCTGGTCGGCAGCTGCTGCAGTGAGGAAGGAATCATGGCTACTTTGATTGGTGTCGTCAGTCAGGTTATCGGCGAGGTTTTTGCGGTAGCTGGCAATGGAGCGCGTCGAGCCCTGACAGAAGGTGATCGGGTTTTTGCCGGAGAGCAGTTGGTTACCGGCGCGAGCGGTGCAGTTGCCATCGCCCTGGTCGGCGGTGGCGAGTTGACCCTCGGCCGCGACAGCAGCCTGATGCTCGACACGCAACTGCTGGCGGGTGCTCGCGGCGACGGTTCGGCTGCAGCGGCCCAAGACGCGGGAAGCGCCCCCAGCGACCAGGATCTTGCCGAGGTCGAGCAGTTGCAGGCCGCCATCGAAGCGGGCGAAGACCCTACCGCCAGTTTGGCTGCCACGGCTGCGGGGCCTGGTGCCGGTGCCGCTGGTAATGCCGGCGGTGGTCATTCTTTCGTATTGCTGGACGAAACTGCCGGTGCCCTCGACCCGGTCATTGGTTTTCCCACCGAGGGTTTGAGCTTCGTTCCGGAGTTTCCCGATCCGGATATCGAGGCGGCGGATATAGCGCCGAGTACTCCTCAGATCATTTTGGGTGAACGTCAGACGGTATTCGAATCCGCCTTGGCGACGGGGTCGAATGCGGATTCGGACGGCGAGTTCGTCAGCGGCACCTTCACGTTGGCGCATCCCGATGGGACAAGCGTTCTGCAGAGCCTCACCATTAACGGCGTGACGGTGCCCATCGTTAGTCTGGTGGGCACAAGTTTCGCCGGTGAGCATGGCACGCTCACCATCACCGGTTACGACAGTACCACTGGGGTGGTCAGCTACAGCTTTGAGCTGACCAGTTCCCTCAGCCACAGCGCCGATATCGAAGCCGCTGTATTCACGCTGAGTGCCTCGAACGGCACGCTGTCCTCGGCCCCTACGACTCTCGCCATCGATATCTTTGACGATGCGCCGAACGCGGTGGACGACAGCAACAGCCTGAGTGAAGACAGCCAGGCGCCGATCACCGGCAGCGTGCTCGACAACGACCTGCACCCCAACGGCCAGCCCGGTGCGGATGCGCCGAACAGCTTCGTGTCCTGGAGCAGCACCACCGCCGCTTTCGGCACCTTTACCGACACCGGCAATGGTACCTACAGCTACCTGCTGGACAACAGCAACCCACTGGTTCAAGGGTTGAGCTTCGGGGAAAGTCTTACCGAGACCTTTACCTACACGGTGCGGGACACTGATGGTGATATCGATACGGCGACCCTGACCATTACCATTCAGGGTGCTGACGATGGCGTGACCATCACCGGCCTCACCCCGGCTGGGGAGGGCGGTGACATTGTGGTCGATGAGGATGATTTGCCGGACGGCTCCGACCCGGTCAAGGAGTCCACCACCGTCACCGGCGATTTCCAGATCAGCGCCCCGGACGGCATTGCCAGCCTCAGCCTCGATGGCCTGGGCGCTCCCACCGTGATCAGTTTTGCGGCCCTGGCCAATAGCGGCAGCGTGCCCATCGTCATCACCACCGATCTCGGCAATACCCTGACCATCACCGGCTATAGCGGCGATGCCTTCGGCGGCAGCGTCAGCTACAGCTACGAGTTGCTCGACAACGAGACCCATGCCAGTGGGGCTGGCGAGAACAGCCTCTTCGACAACCTCGCCGTGGTCGTCACCGATGCCGATGGCGACACGGACGCCGGCACGCTCAGCATCCGTGTTGTCGACGACGTGCCTCAGGCCTTCTACCCCGACTCGATCCACGTGGTGCTGGGCATCGAGAATCCAACTATCACTACCGTGACCAAGGCGCTCAACTTCATGGCCAATGCCGGTGCAGATGGGGTGGGTTCCATCGCGTTCGCCATCATCGATGGGCAGGTGTTCGCCGATAATGAGGGCGGCCAGCTGTACATGAACAACGAGGAGTTGTTCCTCTTCTACGATGGTGATGCGCAGCACATCGAGGCCAGGACTCTGGACGGCGACGTGGCCTTCACGGCGGAGATCGATGTCAATGGCGACATGTCGATCACCATGTTCACCGCCACCTTCATCAGCAACACACAGGTCACCAGCGTCACCGATCTGTCTGGCATCGGTGGTGGTAACGTGCCGTTCAAGGGGCTGAACATTGGCAGCAATCAGGTACCCGACCCCGACGGCAGCGATGATGTGCTGGTGTCTTCGGAAATCATGCCGCTGGGTGGCGATGCCGGTTCGGTCAACAGTAACGCCAACGAACTGGGGGTGGGTCAGGGCAACGAGCTGTCCAGCGGCGATGTCATCCGCTATGACCTGGTCACCGGCCTGAGCATCAACGACCAGCAAAACAACGAAGGCTACAGCTTCGACGGCTATCAGCAGACCTTCGCCTTCCGGCAGAAGCTGGTGGTCAGCGGTGGCAGCAAGGATGCGGACTTCAAGCTGCGCATCTACAACAGCGACGGCAGCGCGACCAACGCCAATACCACCCTGGTAGGTACCACGGCTACGGCGCAGCTGGTGTTGCTGGTGAGCGAGATCGTCATCTATGACGCCAATGGCAATGTGCAGAATAACGCCAACCATGTGGCTCAGGACGGTGATGGGGTGATCCTCTACAACATGAGTAACGGCTGGACCTTCCAGATTGTCAGTGTTGACGCGTTCGGTGAGCCGCAGGCATTCAATGCCGTGGAAATCGAGGCGATCGAGTCGACTAATGGCGCCGTTGGTATCGACGGCACCTCCACCAGCTTCAAACTCGGTGAGTTCTCCTTTGGCCAGGACACCGATATCGGTCCAGTCACCTTCAGCCTGCCGGTGACTGGCACGGATGGTGACGGCGATTCGGTCAGCAGCGCCATCGACGTGACGGTCTACCCGGACAGCAAGAGCATTGAGGGCACCGATCTGGCCAACCTGCTCGTCGGCGACGGGGGCGAGAACTACCTGTTCGGCTATGGCGGCAACGATACCCTGCTCGGCAATGATGGCGATGATATCCTGCTCGGTGGCCTGGGCAACGACACCATGTCCGGCGGCGCCGGTGCGGATATTTTCAGGTGGCAGGCCGGGGAGAGCGGCACCGATACCATCACCGACTTCGTGGCGGGCTTCAACTCCGGGGGGGACCAACTGGATCTTTCCGAGTTACTGGTTGGCGAGCACGGGACGCCCGAGGATCTCGGCAACTTGCTGAGCTATATCGATATCGCCATCTCGGGTCTCGACACCGTGCTCAATGTGAGCAGCACAGCAGTCGCCGATCCGGCCGCTGCCCCCGAACAGACCATTGTGTTGCAGAACGTCAACTTGTACGCCAGCTATGGGGTGGGCAACGAGGCTGACCTGATGATGAGTATGCTCGGTGATGGCACGCTGAAGGTCGATACGGTCTAAAACCTCAACCATAAGTCAGCCCGCTACTTCTAACGGATGGCGGGCTTTCTTTTGTCGCAACAGCGGGCACGCGCAGCGCAATCTGGGGTCGTCACCATTGCGGATTGCGCCAGGGCTTATCCGGCGATGTCATGCGGACCTTGCAATTGAATACAGCAGGCCGGATGCAATCGGGGGGCAGTTTGTAAATGCTGGGACCCCCCGGATTTCATCCGGGCTATCAGAGCGGGAGAGTGACGCCTTTTCCATCCACCATCGCTATTGGCGGATGGATAAAACGTTATCCACCCGATCTTGCGGATATTGCACATGAACATAGGGTCCATGGCCTTATCGTGGCGCCGGCGTGCCGATCAGGCGGCCCATGGCGCCGTGGATGCCCAGTTCGCACAGCACTGTGAGTTCTCCCTCGGTTTCCACCATCTCGGCGATCAGCGGCAGGTCGATGCTGTTGGTGGTGCGGAAGATGGCCTCGATGAACAGGCGTTTGTCGCTCTCCCGGTCGATGGCGCGGATGTAGCTGCCGTCGATTTTCAGGTAGGCCAAGCCCAGGTGGGTCAGGTTGCCGATCAGGCTGAAGCGTCCGCCGAAATGCTGCAGGCCGAGCTGGAAGCCGGTGTCGCGGATGCGCTGGCTCAGGCTTTCGAACTCGGCAGGTCTGGGTAGATGATGTTCGTCCACTTCGAGGGTCAGCAGTGCTGCCTGTTGGGGGTGCTGTTTGAGTATGGAGAGCAGGCGCGCCAGGCTTTCCGGTTCGTGCAGGGTCTTGCTGGACAGGCTCAGAGCCAGGGACTGCGGGTGTCGGGCGAGGTGCGCCAGGCTGTGTTCGAGCATGGCCAGGTCAAAGCGTGCGGACCAGCCCAAGCGTTCGATCCAGGGCAGGAAACGGCCGGCGACTATGGTTTCTCCCCGCGGGTCGAGTAAGCGTGCCAGGACCTTCTGATGCAGCACATGGCTGCGATCGGTGCATTTCACCACCGGCTGGAAATACAGCTGCACTTTGCCATTGAGCAAGGCGTCATCGATCAACTGGCGCCATTCATGCAGCCCTTGGCCGGGCTGGCTGGCGAAATCGTTCAGGCGTCCCCACGGCAGGCTCGGGTCGCTCTGCGCCTGGGCCAGGGCCTGGTCGGCGCGGGCCAGTACCTGGCCGATGGCTTCGCCTGGTCTGAACAGGGTCATGCCGATATGCGCCACCGGTGCGCAGTCGCTGGCATCGGTTTGCCGCAGGTTTTCCAGGTCTTCGTGGAGTTCGCGCGCCAGTTGCTCGGCCTCCAAACGGCCGTCGCCGGGTGCGAGCACGGTGAACTCACCACCGCGACTGCGTGCGGCCAGCCAGTGGGCGCGGTTGGGCTGGTTGAGCAGGCTCTTGAGCAGTTCGGCGATGGCGACTATCAGCGCATCGGTGCGCTGGCCGCCCCAGCGCTGGTTGAGGCCGGCAAGGTCATTGACCCGCAGTACGATCAGGTAGCCTTCGGCACTCTGCTCCGTGACTGTCAGCAGGTTGGCCAGGCGGATGTCGAACAGGCGTCGATTAGCCAGGCCGCTAAGGCTGTCCTGATAGGCTTCTTCGCGCAGCTTCTCGCTGCGCGCGGCTTCTTCGGCGAACAGCGCCTTGAGCTTGTCCACCATCTGATTCATGGCCAGTACCACGCGCTTCAGTTCGGGGGTGCGCGGCACCTTGGGCAGGGTCAGGAATTCGCGGCGGCTGATGGCCTGGGCCTGCTGCACCATGCTGTCCAGCGGGCGCAACTGGCTGCGCAGCAGCCAGCCGCCGAGAATCGCGCTGACCAGGCCGCAGAGCAGCAGCCAGAGCAGGCTGCCAATGGCGCTGTCCCATAGCTTGGCGATGGCGAACTGCGGGTGGCTAAGTACTTCGACCCGGGCCGCCTGCTCCCAGCCGCGCATGATCAAGGCCTCGCCGCCCTGGGGCCGCAGGTCGACCAGGCGGGCGAACCAGCGGGGCACCTGCTCACTTTCGATATCGCTCTGCCGCTCCACCATGACCCGCTCGTCAGGGATGCTGAGCACGCGGATGCTGGTGAAGTAGCCACTGTCGAAGATCGAGCTGACCATCAACTCGACCATCGCCGGATCGTCCACATGCGGCGTCAACGATAGGCCAAGGGCTGTGGCCGCGTCCTGGGCGTGAGAGCTCAGTTGGCTGATCAATTGCTCGCGGGAGCTTTCTACCCCGGCAATGAAACTGCCGGTGAAGGCCACCACCAGGAACAGGCAGATGGCGAGAAACAGTTGCTTGAGCAGGGACATGGCGTTCTCCTAACCTTCGCCGATGGCGAAGCCCTCTGTGTGCATTTTTTTCAATAAATCCTGCCAGCGCGAGAGTTTCTTGCTGTCGCTCTTCTTGTTGCGCGCGCCCGGCAAATACAGGCCTTCGGCATTGAAGGCATACACCGGTAGCAGATCCTGGCGCTGTGAGGCAGGACGGATTTGATTGATCAGGTTGTCCAGCACCAGGGGCTCGGCGGCCGGGCTGGGGTAATAGGTCAGCACCATGTGCGCCTGGTTCAGCCTGAGGGCCTTGACGTAGGTGATGCGCAGCTTCTCGCTGGTGATGCCGAGGCGGCGCAGGCTGAAGTACTTGGCGATGGCGTAGTCCTCGCAATCGCCGGCGCCCTTGATCAGGGATTCGATGGGGGTGGCCCAGTAGTCGACCTGCTGCCAGACGCGGCTATCGTCGGCGAAGCGAATCTGCCGGTTGAAGAAGCGATTGACGTTGTCCAGCTTGTCCTGTTCTGCGAGGTGGGTGCTGTCCTTGAACAAGGCTTCCCACGCCAGGATCCGCACTCTGGCGTCGCCCAGGCTGCCGTAGCGCTTTTCGGCGGTGTCGATGAGCAGGCTGAAGTTCCAGTCACCCCAGGCAGCCCAGGCCCGGTTTAGCCCGATCAGGGCGGCAAGCAGCAGAAGCAACGCAAGTGCCGGCCAATGCCGGCGCTGTTGCCATCCTGGAAGGCGCTGCCATGGCCGCATCTGCCGTTTCTCCGCCAATCATGGCTGGAGTTTAGGCGGCATCCCGCGGCTTTGCCGTGAGCTGTCTAGTCAGCGGTTGTGAAAAATCGAGCGCCGCAGCGAGAGCATCCACGTATTCGCAGCAAGGCGCCGCGCCTGCTCAGTAGCTGAATAGCGCGCGATCAACGTGGGTTGGGCAGGGTTTTCTGCTTGAGGATGTAGAGGCTCACCAACAGCGCGCTGGTGAGCATGAAGGCGCGTGCCCAGAACAGGGGGACCAGGTAGCAGGAGAGGGCGATGCTGAACCACATCAGGGCGATGCTGTAGACCTTGGCCTTGAGCGGGATGCCCTTGCCTTCGAGGTAGTCGCGAACCCATGGGCCAAGCCTGGGATGCAGGACCAGCCACAGATAGAAGCGCTTGGAACTGCGGACAAAGCAGGCCGCGGCCAGTAGCAGGAACGGCGTGGTCGGTAAGACCGGCAGGAAGATCCCGATCACCCCGAGTGCTACGCACAGCCAACCCAGGGTCAGCAGTGCGCAGCGAATCAGCGGATTACGGTTTTCCCTTATGTCACGCGCCATGACAGTGGCGCAGACTCAATGGTGACGAGGCTTGAGCAGGGCTGGTTTTTCTTCCGGGGCATGGCACAGCAGAAACAGTGCGGTCAGCAGTTCGGGGATTTGCTCGACCATGCTGTCCACCAGGTCGCGGTCGCTGGCGATTTCGGCGAACTCTGGCTGCTCTTCGAACAAACCGGAGGCGACCATGATCGGCAGTAGCAGTTCGCTGACCTCGTCCTCGGCATCGTCGAACCAGGCGGCTTCACGCAGGAACACCCCTTCCATGAAGCCGATGCACCAGCCGCGCAGGTCGGAGTCGTCCGGATCGTCGCCGAGATCGAGTTCGCACGGCACTTCCGGGTCGTCGTCGCTGGCCAGTTGGCGGGCGATATGGGTCTGCAGTTGCACCAGGGTGGCTTCGATATCGTCGCGTTCCTCGTCGCTGCGGTAATGCGGCGGCTCGGAGAACAGGGCATCGATCCACTCGCGCTCCGGTACCGGGTCGGGACAGATCGACAAGGCGGTCAGGTAGCCGTGGGCGGCCACGTAGTCCAGAGCCTCTTCGTGCAGCTCATCGGCGTCGAGGAAGGCTTGCAGGCGGGACAGTTGCTCGGCGAAGGACATCGTGGGGCTACCTTGAAGAAGTAAACGAGGATGGATTCTAGTCCAGACCTGCTACAGCGGCCATAGTTCTAGGAAAATGCGCAGCGAAAAACACATCAAAACTCAGTCCGGCAAGCAGGTGGGTATAATGCGCGGCTCGTTTCGGAGACCTTTCATGCTCGACCACGCACTGCGCATCCTCAAAGACGTTTTCGGTTATGACAGCTTCCGTGGCCGCCAGGAGGCGATCATCGAGCGCGTGGCGGGCGGTGGCGACGCCCTGGTGCTGATGCCGACCGGCGGTGGCAAGTCGCTGTGTTTTCAGGTGCCGGCCTTGCTGCGCGAGGGTTTGGCGGTGGTGGTGTCGCCCCTGATCGCCCTGATGGACGACCAGGTCGCCACCCTCGACGAGTTGGGGGTGGCGGCGGTGGCCCTGAATTCCACCCTGAATGCCGAGCAGCAGCGCGAGATCGCCGAGCAGATCAACCGCGGCGAGATAAAAATGCTCTACCTGGCCCCGGAACGCCTGGTGCAGCCGCGCATGCTGGCATTTCTGCAGCGTCTGGACATCGCCCTGTTCGCCATCGACGAGGCGCATTGCGTGTCGCAGTGGGGGCACGACTTCCGCCCGGAATACCTGCAGTTGGGCCAGCTGGCCGAGCTGTTCCCCACTGTGCCGCGCATCGCCCTGACCGCCACGGCGGATATGCGCACCCGTGAAGAAATCGTTCAGCGCCTGCATCTGCACAACGCCGAGCGCTTCCTCTCCAGTTTCGACCGGCCGAACATTTTTTATCGCATCGTGCCCAAGGAACAGCCGCGCAAGCAGTTGCTGGCCTTCCTCGCCGAGCGCAAGGGCGATGCCGGTATCGTCTATTGCCTGTCGCGCAAGAAGGTCGACGAGATGGCGGCGTTCCTCACCGAACAGGGCTTTCCGGCGCTGCCCTATCACGCCGGCCTGGCCAACGAGTTGCGCGCCTACCACCAGAAGCGCTTCCTCAACGAGGAAGGTTTGATCATGGTGGCGACCATCGCCTTCGGCATGGGCATCGACAAGCCCAACGTGCGTTTCGTCGCCCACCTGGACCTGCCCAAATCGCTGGAGGCCTATTACCAGGAAACCGGCCGCGCCGGCCGTGATGGCCTGCCCGCCGATGCCTGGATGGCCTATGGCCTGCAGGACGTGATCTTCCTCAAGCAGATGCTCAACAATTCCGAAGGCGACGAGCGACACAAACGTCTCGAGCAGCACAAGCTCGATGCCATGCTCGCGCTCTGCGAGGAAACCCGCTGCCGCCGCCAGGTGTTGCTGGCCTATTTCGACGAGGATATGCCCAATCCCTGCGGCCACTGCGACAACTGCATCGACGGTGTGCAGACCTGGGATGCCACCGAACCGGCGCGTCAGGCACTCTCGGCGATCTATCGCAGCGGCCAGCGTTATGGCGTCGGCCATTTGGTCGACCTGCTGCTCGGTCGCGACAACGACAAGGTGCGTGGCCCGGGCCATCAGCACCTGTCGGTATTCGGCGTCGGCAAGGCGTTCAGCGAGGGCGAGTGGCGCTCGTTGTTCCGCCAACTGGTAGCGCGCGGCCTGGCCGATGTCGACCTCGAGGGCTACGGCGGCCTGCGTCTGTCCGACAGTTGCCGGCCCTTGTTGCGCGGTGAAGTGACCCTGCAATTGCGCCGCGATCTGAAACCGCAGCACACGGCGAAAACCTCCAGCAGTGCTGCCAGCCAGCTGGTCCGCGGCGACGAGCGCGAGCAATGGGAAGCCCTGCGCGCGCTGCGGCGCAAGTTGGCCGAGGAGCATGCGGTGCCGCCCTATGTGATCTTCCCCGACGCCACCTTGCTGGAAATGCTGCGCAGCAAGCCCGGCACCCTGGCCGAAATGGCCCAGGTCAGCGGGGTCGGTGCACGCAAGCTGGAGCGCTATGGCGCGGCTTTCCTCGAAGTGCTGAGCGGTAATGCCGAGGCGCCGCGGGTGGTGCTCGACCTGCGGCATGAGCTGGTCAGCCTGGCCCGTGCCGGCATGACCCCGCTGCAGATCGCCAGCCAACTCCAGTGCAGCGAAAAGAACGTCTACAGCCTGCTGGCCGAGGCCATCGGCCGCCAGCAGCTATCCCTGCAGCAAGCGCTGGATCTGCCGGAAGAACTGCTCGGCGAAATTCAGGATGCCTTTCTCGATGGCGAAGGCGAGCTGCCGCCGGTGGCTGAAGTCAGCGGCTTGTTCGTCGGGCGGGCCGAGGACGGCGTGTTGTACTGCGTGCGTGCCGCACTGCAGGCCGAATTCGGTGCCTGAGAGGTTGTGAAAAACGCTCGTCTACTGCGCGAACGCCTGGAGGCGGCCTCGCGACGGAGCTCGATATTTTCACAACCCCAGAGAGATTCCAGGGGACTTGCTCTCGGGGTTGCGGTTATGGTTAGCTCGCTAATAATTAGATTTTGATATTTAAAGAGCCGTTCAGCCATGTCGCAGTCGCAGTTGGATCCACACCGTTTCGCCATGCAATTAGCCCAGTTATCCCGTTCCTGGCGCGCCGAACTCGATCGTCGTCTGGTCGGGCTTGGACTGTCACAGGCGCGCTGGCTGGTGCTTTTGCATCTGTCGCGCTTTGAAGAGCAGCCGACCCAGCGTGAGCTGGCGCAAAGCGTGGGAGTCGAAGGACCAACCCTGGCCAGGCTGCTCGATAGCCTGGAAGCCCAGGGCCTGGTCATCCGGCAGGCGGTGCCGGAAGATCGCCGTGCCAAGAAAATCTCCCTGAGCCCGCCGGCGCAACCGTTGATCGAAAAGATCGAGGCCATTTCCACCCAGCTGCGCAAAGAGCTCTTCGCCGGTATTGACGAAGAAGAGCTGCGCCGTTGCCAGCAGGTGCATGCACGGATTCTGAGTAACCTGGAAAAGCGCTGATGGGGCAGGGTCTACCTGACTTGCAGGCGCGTTTCGGCGCGCACTATCCGCGCTGGTTGCTGGGCATCCTGATGATCGGCAGCATGGCCATGGTGCTGGCCTCGACCAGCATCAATGTGGCCCTGCCAGCGATCATGCTGGATTTTTCGATTGGCCGGCCGCAGGCGCAGTGGTTGTCCACCGGTTTTCTCGCGGCCATGACCGCCGGCCTGTTATTGGCCGCCTGGGCGCATTCGCGTTTTGGCGCCAGGCGCACTGCGCAGTTCGGTCTGTGGCTGTTCGTGTTCAGTTCATTGCTGGCCCTGGTCGCCCAAGAGGCCTGGCAGCTGATTGCCCTGCGCATCGTCCAGGGCCTGTGTGCCGGAATCATCCAGCCATTGGCCATGGTGCTGATCTTTCGCGTATTCGTTGGCGGCGGCCGGGGCATGGCCTTGGGCTTCTACGGCCTGGGGGTGATGGTTGCGCCAACCTTGGGGCCGACCATCGGCGGCTATCTGGTCGACCACTTTGGTTGGGGCGCCGTATTCTGGTTGCCCTTGCCCATGTGCGGCCTGGCGCTGCTGGGCGGGCAGTGGTTGTTGCCCAGCCAGCGGGAAAAAACCACGCCTTTGCTGGATGTATGGGCGTTCGTTTTATTGTGCGTGGGCTTGTTCGCCTTGCTCGGCGCCCTGGCCGAGGCCCAGCGCTTTGCCTGGCTGACGCCACGGGTATGGTTGCCCGGTCTGCTGGGTACGTTGGCATTTATCGGCTTTTTCACCCGCAGCTGGCGTAGCGCCAAGCCGCTGCTGCCGTTGCATTTGTGGCGGCATGCCGGCTTTCGCAATGCCAGCTGGGTGGCGCTGACCCTGGGCATGGGCCTGTATGGCTCGACCTATCTGATACCGCTGTACCTGCAAACCGTCGAAGGCTACAGCGCCGGCCGCGCCGGCTTGCTGCTGTTGCCAACCGGAGTGCTGATGGGCGCCGCTTCCTTTGTCGGTGGCTGGCTGAGCGACAGGCAGTCGGCGGCCTTGCTGCTGGTCAGCGGGTTGCTGATTTTCGCCTTGTCTGCTGCAGGTTTCGGCTGGCTCGAGCAGGGCGCCTCGTTCGCCGTGCTGTGCTTCTGGGCCTGTGTCGGACGGGTCGGGCTCGGGCTGCTGTTGCCGGCGCTGAGCACTGGCTCGCTGGACATCCTCAGTGCACAGGAACTGGCGCTGGGCGCCGGTGCGATTACCTTCGTCCGGCAACTGGGCGGGGCATTTGGCGTCAACTTACTGACGTTCTTTCTCGAGTGGCGTCATGGCCGCGAGGGGGGCAACCTGGCGGCTGAGGCCATGGCGTTCCAGCAGAGTTTCTGGCTGATGGCGGCGGTTTTCGCCCTGACTGTGCTGGCGGCTTGGCGCGTGCGTTCGACAGGGCGCTGACGCCCCGTATCCAGCCAGCAGGTGGAAAAGGTCATTTTATTGACTGCTGCCCGTTGCTTTTGCGTATGATGGCTACCTGCCTTATTGCTGCGCCTGCACTAACAGATCGTCTGTTAAAGCATGCAGGCCGGTAAATCATGGCCATACTCATTGATCAGCCGGGTTCGACACGGAGTGTTGCCCCGACATAAGAATTTGCTGCACCCACTGTTTTCACCACTGATGGAGACGCACGCCAAAGCGTGGGGTGGTGTGACGACTCGGGAGCGGAGTCAGCGGGAGAGTGCATATGTCTCGGGTCCGGCAATTGCTGTTCGGTCTTGCTTCAAGCTCGGCATTCTATTCTGGCGTAGTGCCAGCCTTGGGGCTGGGCGAGATCACCCTGCATTCGGCGTTGAATCAGCCGCTGGAGGCGGAAATTGAACTCTTGGAAGTCGCCGATCTGTCCAGCAGTGATCTGTTGGTGCGACTGGCATCTGCCGATGCATTCAGCCGCTCTGGCGTCGATCGCTTGTTCTTTCTCAACGATCTGCGTTTCACCCCTTTGCTGCGAGGCGGCAACAGTGTGATTCGTGTGGTGTCGAGTCAGCCGGTGCGCGAGCCTTATTTGAACTTCATCGTCGAAGTGGCGCGGCCCAATGGTGCGCTGCTGCGCGAATACACCCTGCTGCTCGATCCGCCCGGTTCATCGGCCTACCGTACCGTCGCGGCCGTGCCTGAGGTGCGCGCAGCGTCCACGCCGCCGGTGGTTGCGGCAGCGTCAGCAACTGCCGCTGCGCCGCGCGTCATGCCGGTCGCCGAAGCAGGGGTGCGGTATCGGGTCGTCAGTGGCGACAGCCTGTGGAAGATCGCCGCAGACTTGCGCGTTGCCGGTAGTCAGGCATCGCAGCAGGCGTTGATGCGCGATATCCACGCACTCAATCCGCAGGCATTCAGTGCTGGTGATATCAACCGCCTGCGGGCCGGGGCCGACCTGTTGCTCCCGGACGCCGCCCAGGCGCTCGGTGCACCGCTCGCCAGCGTCAGTGCTGATGGCGCTGCCAGCGCCAGCATGCAGCCCCTGGCGCCCGGTGAGCCGCCAGTCGATGCGCAGGCCGAACAGATGGCACAAATACAGCGGCGCCTGGATCAGGAGCTGCTCAGTCAGGCCGAGGAAACGCTCAAGCTGCAACAGAGCATCACCGATCTGCAGGCGCAGTTGCAGCAGTTGCAGACACAGATGGGCGACAAGGATCAGCAATTGGCCGAGTTGCAAACCCAGTTGGTGGAGCGGCCCGCGCTCGTCCAGTCGTCTCCGGCACCTGCCGCCGCAGAGCCTCCGCTGGTTGAGCTGAGCGAGTCAGGCGAGGCGTCGAGCCGCAACTGGTTCGGCGCCGCTTTGGCTGCGCTGGTCGTGCTGCTGGTGGGTTTGTTCGGGCTGTTCTGGCGCAAGCGGCGTTCGCTGGCAGCGCCAGATCAACCGGCTCAGCCAGTTCCCGGGCCTGCGGCTAACATGCCCGAGCCAATTGCGCCGCCGCTGCGCAGCGTTCCTTTGGTCGCTCGTGTCGATCAGGCACCGGCAGCTGTAACCAATCCAGTCGACGCATTGGAAGGCGCGAATATCTATATTGCCTATGGCCGCTTCGGTGAGGCTGCAGTGATCCTGCGCAAGGCGCTGGATGCTCAGCCAGAGCGCAGTGATATTCGCTTCCGTCTGCTGGAAGTGTTGGCCCAGCAGGGCAATGCCCGGGCCTTCGCCGAGGAAGAGGCGAGGTTGCGCGATTCCGGTTTCACTGCGGCGCGTATCGATCAGCTCAAGGCGCGTCATCCCGGGTTGCTCGATGCCCCCGTGGCTGCCGAGACGCTGGACGATGCCGTGTTGGTGCTGGACGAGGCGCCAGTGCAAGCGGATGAGGTGCTGGAGGATGATTTCCAGCTCAATCTGGATGATTTGTCGCTGGATGCGGATTGGGATCTGGTCAGCCCATTTCCAACCAGCATGCGTAAGAAGGGTGCCGCCTCGGCACCGGAGTTTTCCGCGCGTGACGAGGTGCCGGAGTCTTTTGAGTTGGCGGGCAATCGCGATGCGCGCAGTCCCTTCGCCCAGTCGATGCTGGTTGAAGAAGCATCGGCAGACGACTGGTTGCACGACGATCTGGCCGAAGGCTTCCTCGATCAACCCCTTGCCGATGGCAGCGGCCTGATGCACGACCTCGACCAGTTGGCCGGCAGTCATGATAACCTGGCCAAACTCAACCTGGCACTGGCCTACATCGATCAGGGCAGCCTGGAAAGCGCGTGTAATATCCTCAATGAAGTCATCAACGATGGGGATGACGAACAGAAGCAGGAAGCCCGCGAGCTGTTGGCGAAAATTGCCTGAAGGCATGCGTCAAGCCTGTCACTAGCTGATCGGGGCTTCATCTAAAAGGCCCGCTTACCTGCGCAAGGTAAGCGGGCCTTTTTACGTTGCAAGCCGGGACGGGGTTATCATCTTTCTTTTTGCGTAGGCAGAGTGGTTTATGTCCAGCAGCAAGGTAGAAGTGACCATCACCTATTGCAGTCAGTGCCAATGGCTGTTGCGTGCGGCCTGGCTGGCCCAGGAACTGCTGTCGACCTTCGCCGATGATCTCGGCAAGGTCAGCCTGCAGCCCGGCACCGGCGGGGTGTTTCGCGTCACCTGTGATGGCGTGCAGCTCTGGGAACGCAAGGCCGACGGTGGTTTTCCCGAAGCCAAGGTGCTCAAGCAGCGCTTGCGCGACTTGATCGATCCGGCGCGGGATCTTGGTCACAATGATCGTTCGAACGGCGCCTGATCGCTCGGTCAGCTTTAGTGCTTGCGGACTTGCTCTCCAGCCGCCTAGGCGCTAGGGTTTCCGGCTCGCTCAGTCTAGCCATCAGGATGTTGGAATCTTAGTGAAAACCTCGCCAGAAACCTGTTTGCAATTGTCTGTTCGACCGCCCCGGGCCGGCGCAAATTGAACGCGCCGTCTAGAGCCCTGCTATTGCTGGCGTTGGTGGTCGCGGCGATCAATCTGCGCCCCGGGATCACCTCGCTGGCGCCGCTCATCGAGCGGATTGCCGATGAGCTGGCATTGAGCCGGAGCCTGATCAGCCTGACCACGGCGTTGCCGGTACTGTGCATGGGCTTGCTGGCGCCTTTCGCTCCGCGTCTGGCGTTGCGGCTGGGGTTGGAGCGTACCGTTGCCGTGTGCATGGGGGTGATCACCGCTGCCTTGCTGATGCGCCTGGCCGGTCGGTCCAGTGTGGTGCTGATTGCCAGTGCAGTGCTGCTCGGTGCCGCCATCGCCATTGCCGGGCCCTTGCTGTCTGGCTTTATCAAGCGCCACTTCGCTGGGCAGATGGGCACGGTGGTCGGCTGGTATTCCCTGAGTATGGCTATTGGCGGCGCCGCTGGTGCCGTGCTGACGGCGCCAGCCGCGCAACTGTTCGGCGACAGTTGGCCGCAGGGGCTGGCGGTTTGGGCCTTGCCCGCGCTGTTGGGGTCGCTGTTGTGGCTGTGCCTGCCCAATCGGGCGGAGTCCGCGGATGCAGCAGAAGCCGGCAGCGGTTTGCCATGGAAGCAGCCGCGGGCCTGGATGATCAGCTGCTTTTTCGCGATTCAGGCAGGGCTGTTCTATGCCCTGGCAACCTGGGCGGTGGCGCGTTACCACGAGGCAGGCTTGACCCTGCTGCACAGCAATGCGCTGTTCAGTATCTCGATGCTGATGGGCATGCCCAGTGCGTTCCTGCTGCCCTGGTTGGCCCAGCGTTTCGGCAATCGCTATGCCTTGTTGGTCGCCTGCGGCTTGTTGTCGTCCGTGAGCCTGGCGATGATCACCTTGGTGCCGACCTTCGCGCCGGAATTCTGGGCGGTCACCATCGGCTTCGGTCTCGGCGGCTCATTTGCCTTGTCCCTGGTGCTGCCGTTGTACGAGGCGGGCTCGCCGCTGGCAGTCAGTCGCTGGACCGCGATGATGCTCTGCATGGGCTACAGCATGGCGTGTCTGACGCCGGTGCTGACCGGGCTGGCGCGCGATCTTGCCGGTCACTATCAGTTACCGTTCATGGTGCTGACCGGCCTGGCGTTGCTGATGACGGCGCTGGCCTGGGTCATGCGTAACGGCCCGCGCCATGCCTGATCAGGCGACGGTGAGCCGGCCGGCAAAATGACAAAGTTCCCCAGCAGTTCCTTTCTCGGCACTCGACGCTGTGGTAGAAGGCAGCCTTGATTTTCTGGAGTACCCGTGTGGAGTCCGAATCCATCGTTTATGGCTGCATTCGCGACTGGCCATCCGCTAGTCCGGCGCAGAGCCGTTTGCGTCGGCAGATCAACCACCAGGTGCTGGGCGAGTTGCCGGCGGGCGAGGCCTGGCCATTTCTCGGGCGCGAGATGTTTGCCTGTTGCCAGCAGCCCGGAGAAGGCCTGTACCAGACCCAGGTGATTCACTTCGGCGCCAGTTACCGCGCGGTCGAGTATGAGTGGAACCTGTGGATCGAGCAGTTCGAGACGCTGCTCAAACGCCTGTATTGGGCCAGCGCCGTGGTGCATCTGGAAACCGAACTGAATGGCACGCATACCTTCCGCTGGGAGTCGGACAGCGGTTGCCACAGCCCGCAAGAGGGTGAGCTGCGGGTGCGCTGTGCCTGGGAGCGCGAAGGCGGCGTGCGCGGCTGAGGCCGTGGGAAACATTGCCTGCGTCGATGGCGGCTATTTTCCCACGCACTGCATGCCGGACAGCCGTCTACCCATGCGTTCAGGGTTTGGGTTGGCGATACAGGTCGATCAGTATCTGATCGAGAATCGATGACGCGCCCCAGGGCCGCGGATCATTGAGAATCGCCACCACCGCCCAGCTATTGCCGTTGCGGTCGCGGCTGTAGCCGGCGATGGCGCGGACATTGTTCAGGGTGCCGGTCTTGATATGCGCCTCGCCGACAAGAGCGGTGCGGTGCAGGCGCTTACGCATGGTGCCGTCCATGGCCACCAGCGGCATGGAGCTGATGAATTCGGCGGCATAGGGGCTTTTCCAAGCGGCCTGCAGCAGCTGCGCCAGTTCACGTGCGCTGACGCGTTCGTCACGCGACAGGCCGGAGCCATTCTCGATCACCAGGTGCGGGGCGGTAATGCCTTTGCGCGCCAGCCAGCTACGGATCACTCGCTGCGCTGCCTTGGCATCGTCGCCATCGGCCTCGTTGCGGAACTGCGCGCCGAGACTCAGAAACAGCTGACGGGCCATGGTGTTGTTACTGTATTTGTTGATGTCACGGATGATCTCCACCAGGTCCGGGGAGAAGGCCCGCGCGAGCAGGCGGGCCTTTTTCGGCACATCGGCGAGGCGATCCTTGCCGAGGATCTTGCCGCCCAGTTCCTCCCAGATCGCCCGCACGGTGCCGGCCGCATAACCGGGGTGGTCGAGCAGGGACAGATAGGTCTGGGCGCTGCAGCCCTCGGTCAGTTTGCCGCTGACGATCACGGTGGTGCCGTCGAACTGTTTCACCGGGTTGTAGCGCACATCCGGCCAGCCGGGGCATTTGCCGGCAGGCAAGGCCTTGACCCGATTGTCGATGCGGATCTCGGCAATCGGTGGCTCGACCGCGATGTGCACTTTGCCGCCGTCGGTGCGCGCGACGAAGCGCAGTGCCTTGAGGTTGACCAGCAAGGCGTCGGGGGTGACCAGATACGGTTTGTTGGTGTCGCCACCGTCATCGTTGAAGGTCGGTAGAGCAGGCTGGTTGAAGTGGCTGCGGTCAAGTACCAGGTCGCCGCTTATCTGGTGCACGCCGTTGGCGCGCAGGTCGCGCAGCAGCAGCCAGAGGCGCTCCATGTTCAGCTTGGGGTCGCCACCGCCTTTGAGGAACAGGTTGCCGTGCAGCACGCCGTCTTTCAGCGGGCCGTCGGTGTAGAACTCGGTTTTCCACTGGTGCGTCGGGCCGAGCAGCTCCAGCGCGGCAAAGGTGGTCACCAGCTTCATGGTCGAGGCCGGATTGACCGACACGTCGGCGTTGAAGAAGGTGCTGGTGCCCGGGCCGGTCAGTGGCAGGGTGACCACCGACAGGGATTGGCTGCTGATCTTGTTGGCTTTCAGCGATTGCTGGACCTTGGCCGGCAGGCTGCTGTTGACGGCGGCATGCAAGGGCAGGGCGAGCGGCAGGAGCAAACCGGCGATGGCCAGTTTGCGCAAGGTGTTGATCATGGGTAAATACCCTCCAGGCGAGGGGTGGCGATCACGAGCGACATGTGCGGAAGGTTCCGTCGAGGTTTTGCGAATTGCCGCACATTATGCCCCAAGGTCGTCCTCCTTGCGCCGCTCTGTGACCGGCGTAAATGCTCGCTCTGCTGGTTTGGCTGCACGGCGCCTGTCGCCTGGCTGGCAGAGAGGCGGGCAATTCGTACGGCAAGCTGCTAAAGTGCCGCGCGTTATCACTTTTGAGGATTGTTCCATGGCTACTAACCGTTCCCGCCGTCTGCGCAAAAAACTCTGCGTGGATGAATTCCAGGAGCTGGGTTTTGAGCTGAACCTGAACTTCAAAGACGATCTGGCCGAAGAGGCCATTGATGCATTCCTCGATCAGTTTCTGCGTGACGCCATGACCGCCAACGGTCTTGGTTATGTCGGTGGCGATGACTATGGTCTGGTATGTCTGGCCAAGCGTGGCTCGGTCAGCGAAGAGCAGCGTGCCCAGGTCGAAGCTTGGTTGAAAGGTCGTGATGAGCTGGTCGACATTACTGTCAGCCCGCTGATGGACGTTTGGTATCCGGACAGCACCATCAATACCCCGGCCTGATGTCCGCCGGCTGGGCATGCAACATGCCTAGCCGTTGCTTCACCGTGCATGCGGGCCTTCGGCTCCCGCCCTTCTGCAAGACCGTCTAATTCGCCAAGAAGATATCAAGCCCAGCGGACGTCTTGTCTGCCAGCCCGGCTTTGCTCAGCACTGCGCGTTCATCCACCTCGTCGATCTGTTGTGCTTGCATGAAGCGTTCGGCGTAGCGCCGATAGATTTTCGTGCGGACGAACAAGCCGAACAGTTCCCGGTCTATGTGCGCGTCCTGGCACATGGTCGCCATGATGTGCAGCGACTCCGAGAGCCGCTTGCCCTTTTTGTAGGGACGGTCCGCGGCGGTCAACGCTTCGAAAATATCGGCTATCGCCATCATGCGTGCCGGCAGGCTCATCTGTTCGCGGTGCAGGCGTTTCGGGTAGCCGCTGCCGTCCATTTTTTCATGGTGACCGCCCGCGATCTCGCAGACGCTCTGCAAGTGCGCGGGAAAGGGCAGGCGGTCGAGCATGAGGATGGTTTGCACGATGTGGTGGTTGATGATGTAGCGCTCTTCGCGCGTTAGCGTGCCACGGGTGATGCCCAGGTTGTGCAGCTCGCCGCGATTGAACTTGTGCAAGGGCACGTCCAGCTGGAAGCCCCAGGGATTATCGGGCGGGATGATTTCCGCGGGTGGACGTTCGATCAGGTGCTCGGGCTTGTCGGCCAGCAACGGCTCTTCGACCGGCAGGCGCGATGCCGGCCGCCGCTCATGGCGTTTGGCTTCTTCCCAGGACAGACCGAGGCGATCATCGAGGGTGCGTGTCCAGGTGCGTGTGGCGATCTGTTGCAGGCGCGCCAGGTCCGCCTCGGCCATGGCCTCAGCGCCGATGTTGCAGCGGGCGACGAAGGCGAACTCAGCGTCCAGGGTGGCCAGCAACTCATCGCGCCCGGTGGCCAGTTGCAGCGGGTCGCCCCCTTGCGCGCAGCCTTGCCAATAAGCGATCCAGGCGTCGCGCTTGAGCACTTCGAAGCGCATGCGCACTTCATGGATGCGATCGTAGAGGGTCTCCAGCTTGGTCGCCTTGTCTACCACGTATTCGGGCGTGGTGACCTTGCCGCAATCATGCAGCCAGGCGGCAATATGCAGCGCCTCCCATTCATCGTCGCTGGGCCGATAGTCGCGAAAGCCCGGCTCATCGCTGTCCGCCGCCGCGCGGGCCAGCATCAGGGTGATTTCCGGCACGCGCTGGCAGTGGCCGCCGGTATAGGGGCTCTTGGCATCGATGGCGCCGGCGATCAGTTGGATAAATGCATTGAGCAGCAGTTTCTGCCGTTCCAGCAGACGCTGGCTGTCAATGCACAGCGCCGCCACGCCGGACAGCGCCTCGACGAACGCCACGCGCTCGGGGCTCTGCATGGCCAGGTCGGATGGCTCGCCACGGTCGCAGTGCAACAGCACCAGGATGCCCAGCCTATCGCCCTGACGGTTGTGCAGGCCGGTGGCTACCAGATGGACGCGCGGGCTGTCGAGGCTTTGCAGCAGGCTTCGGTAGTCGCCGGCCTGATCGAAGCCCAGCGAGGCGATGCTGCTCTTGGCGCCGTTGGCCGGTTGCTGCAGCCAGCAGGGCAATTGGCTGGCGGCCTTGTCGTAGCCACGAATGCTGTGCTGGTCGAGACTGTGCTGCGCGCCGTCGAGAAACAGACCATAAGGCTCCAGGCGCCCGCTGTCGGCGTCGAGCAGGTAAATCAGGCCGCCGTGGGCCGCGCTGATGGCCACGGTCTCCTGCAGAATCCGTTCAAGCAGGGTGTCGAAGCGGGTTTCGGCGGAGAGGCTGGCGGAGATGTCGAGGAAGCTGGAAATGGTCTCCTTCATCCGCACCATGGATTTAGCCAGTTGATCCACTTCCAGCACCGGCGAGTGACCGCTGGAGGGGTGGTTGAAGTCGAAACGGCGGATGGCCTCGGCCTCCTGCACCAGGGCGCGCAAGGGTTTGGCCACAAGCCGCGACGCCAGCCAACCCAGGGGTAGGCACAGCAGCAAGGCGGTCAGCGTGATCAGTGCGCCTTGCCAGCGGATGCGATAGGCGTCGGCCAGCAGTTCGTCTTCCGGTACCAGCAGCGCCAGGTGCAGACCTTGCGGTCCGCCTTCCTGGATATGGCTGCGCGAGACGACCCAGCGTCGTTCGCTCAGCTCCAGAATGCCCTGATGCGGGGCGTCCAGGCCATCGCCCAGGAGGGTCGCGAGTTCCGGGCTGAGATCGCGGGCCGGGGTCAGCTGCGCTTGGTCGTCATCCATCAGCAACAGGCGCGTGCTGTCTGGATAGGCCACGGTATTGCCCTTGGCATCGAACAGGATGACTTGGCTGCTGGCCGTCACCTGGTGCTGGGCCAGGGTGGTGGAGAGGTCGGAAAGGGTCAGGTCCGCGGCCAGCACGCTGCTCGGTCCGGCACGCCTGGCCAGGGTAGTGCCGACTTCCCGGGTGGAGAAGAACACATAAGGCGCGGTGGTGATCTGCTCGGTCTGGCTGCTGGCGCTCAGGTACCAACTGCGGCTGCGTGGGTCGAAGGCTTCCAGGGGGCGTTGCTGCTGGCTGATGAGGTTCAGCGTATCGTCGAAGAACAGGTAATGGGCCTCGACCCCGGTTGCGCTGCGGTCGATCGACCAGACCTGATAGCTCGCCTGCTCGGGTGCTGCCAGGAGCTGCTTCCGCGTTTCGCTGCGCAGCGGCCGCAGCATGAAAAAGTCGCCGTCGGCATAGCCGAGGTGCAGCGAGGCCAGCTTGGGGTTGTCACGCAGGGCCTGGGCCAAAGGTTCAAGCAGCGCCAGGCGGCCCTGAAGATCGCTCGCCTGGGTGTCGCGATTGAGCACCAGCATGTTGAGCAGGTGGTTGATGGGTTGGTAGGTGTGGCGCAGATCCTTCTGCACGTCCTGTTGGAGGCGTTCGAACAGCTTGGCGCTGCTGGAGAAGATGATCTGCGAGTTCTGCTGGTAGTTGAACAGTCCCAGCACTACGCCGATCAGCAACAACAGCAGGGTGAACAACACGCTGATATGTACGTGCAGGGGCAAGCGGCGGTCGTGGGGCCTGGTAATCCTGGGCATCGCGCGTCCCTCCGTGAATTGCGCTGCGGACCCGCGAAGCATAGTGAAGGGTCCGCAGGGTTGCCTGCTAAAAGCGATTAATTATAAGAAAACCTAAGCTTAGAGCTGCTGCTCGATGTCCCTGCTCAAGGTGTTTGCTGCGGCGTGGCAACGCGCTTCGCGTGTTTGTCCAGTAACTGACTCAGCCCGTGCATGAGCAGCGCGACGAGCAGCGCCAGTACCACGCCAAACAGGGCGTTGAGCAAGCGCACTTCGGCAAGCTGCCAATCCTGGGCGAGGCTTTCGGCGAGCAAGACGAAGCAGACGGTGGTTTGCAGCACGAACAAGCCATAGTGGTTGGCCTGGATGGCACGGCTGAGGGCGATCAATGGCAGCAGGGTGGCGACCATCAGGGGCGGGTCCTGCAGGCTGTGCCCGAGCAAGATCAATAACCCGGCAGCAGCCAGGCTGGCCAGGCTCGCTTGCAGGGCGCGCACCAGGCTGCCCTGGAATTCCAGCTGCAGGGTGGTCACCACGGTCAAGGTCAACCAATAGCCGCGTTCCAGGCCGGCCAGGTTGACGATCAGGCCAGCGAGCGAGAAGGCCAGGGTGCAGGCCAGTGCATGCAGGCGCCACTGCTGCTGCGGCAAGCGCCTGGCGCGGCGTTTGAGCACTTTGAGGATGCTGACGAAGCGGGGCATGTAGGGCCACATGCGCAGGCCATGCATGCCACGCAGGCCGAACGCCAGGAGCATCACCCAGAGGCCGCCGAGGATGAACAGCATGGCGATGGCCAACGGTTTATCCAGGTTGCCCAGGCCTTGCTGACCTTGCCCCAGACACAGGCAGACGGCCAGGCCTATGCCGAGTTTGCCGGCCTCGCTGCCAAAGCGTTGCAGCCAGGCGAGCAAGAAACCGAAGGCGCCGAACAGGCCGAGACTGATCAGCGGATTGCTGGCCGCCCAGAAACCCAGGCCGGCACTGCAGGCGCCGAGGCCGATGAGCATCAGCATGCGCAGCATGCCGAAGCGGTGCAGGGGGTTGGCCTGGGCGGCCTGAAAGGCGCCAACCGATGCCCAGAGAAAGCCCGGGTGGGCACTGAACAAGCCAAGCAGCAAGGGCAGGGCGCAGCCGAAGCCGGCGACCATCGCCGGCCCCCAGGCCGGCGGTCCGGCATGCCAGCTGAAGGTTTTCCGTAGCACGCTTTTCATGAATTACACCGGACTCGAGCGCCCCGTCATTTCACGGGCCATTTCAGTAGCGTAGCTGTCGGTCATGCCGGCGATAAAGTCGATCATGCGCAGAAACGAGGTATACAGCGATCCATGCGGGTCCGGCGCATTGTTGCCGAGCAGGTCGAGGATACGCCGGTGCTTGAACGATGGTGTGCGCCCGCCGTGCTGCTCCAGTGCGGCGCCACAAAAGGCGTTGAGGAGGATTTCCAGGGTGGTGTAGGCGCCGATCTCGTGCAGGGTCTTGCGCTTGTCCTGGAAGATCTTCTCCCGCGCCATGTCCTTGGCGCTCTGCACGCAGCGCTTGGCGGTGCCGTGCATATGCTCGACCAGATCGCCCAGCAGGGTACCGGCAAGTAGGGCGTCTTGCTGTTCGACGAAAGCATGGGCAGCGGCATTGGTCAGGTGTTCGATGGCCTTGCCGCGCAGGATCGCCAGCTTGCGCCGTTTTGAATCCTGCGGACCAAGCTGGCGGTAGGTTTCCGGCAGGTCGTCACCAACCAGGTCGAGCAGCAGTGCCTCGACTTCGCGGTAGTCGAGCAGTTCCATCTCCAGGCCATCTTCCAGGTCGATCAGGCCGTAGCAGATGTCGTCCGCCGCCTCCATCAGATAGACCAGCGGATGGCGCGCCCAGCGCTGTTCTTCCAGTTGCGGCAGGCCGAGTTTGTGGGCGATTTGTTCGAGCAGCGGCAGTTCGCTCTGGTAGCAGCCGAACTTGTGCTTCTTGTAACCGAGCGCTTCGGCGTGACGCGCGGTCCAGGGGTATTTCAGGTAAGTGCCGAGGGTTGCATAGGTCAGTCGCGTACCGCCGTCGAACTGGTGGTATTCCAGCTGGGTGAGCACGCGAAAACCCTGGGCGTTGCCTTCGAAACTGAGAAAATCGCCGCGCTCGGCTTCGCTCATCGCCTCCAGCCAGCCGCGCCCCGCGGCCTGCTGAAACCAGTGGCGAATCGCATCCTCGCCCGAATGGCCGAATGGCGGGTTGCCGATGTCATGGGCCAGGCACGCCGACTGCACGACCATGCCCAGATCGCTCGGCTCGCACCAGGCGGGCAGCTCGCTGCGGATCATCTCGCCGACACGCATGCCCAGCGAGCGCCCGACGCAGCTGACTTCCAGCGAATGGGTCAGGCGCGTGTGGATGTGGTCGTTGCTCGACACCGGATGTACCTGGGTCTTGCGTCCCAGGCGGCGAAAGGCGCCGGAGAAGATGATCCGGTCATGATCTTTGTGGAAGGGCGTGCGGCCCAGTTCATCGGCGCTGTGCGTCGGTTTGCCGAGTCGTTCGCGGTTGAGCAGTGTTTGCCAGTCCAAGGCCAGTCCTCGCCATTCAGTGGCAGATGACCTCTAGCTTCGGGGTTCGCGCGATCGGCTGCAAGCGCTGTGGGGCATCCTTATTGATTGAATATGGGGGGCGCCAGGGCCGCGTGCAGGTGGCCATCGGTGGCGAGGGGGGCGAGCGAGCACTTGCGGGCTTATGGGCAGGCAGCAAAACGCCGCGAATTGCGGCGTTATGCTTCAGCCAGGCGAGGGCCTGCTTATGGGGCTTTTGCCTCGTTGCCAGCGCCGCGTGGCGGGTTGCGCCTGAGCAGCGGGAAGGCGATCAGGGCGATGCGTAGCCAGCGTCGCCAGTTGCCGCGGCGTACGCCCAGCGTCGCCAGCAGCAGGGCGCCGCCAGCGACCCAGAGTGGGGCGTTGCTGTTGCTCAGCTCTTCACGCCAATGGCTGCTGAAATGCTGCACCTGGCGTAGCGGTTGCAGGATCACCAGGGTTTCGTGGCGCAATTCCTGGCGATGCATTTCCAGGCGCAGGCGCAGCATGGCTTTGCGTAACTCGCTGCGCGAGGCCTTGGCAGGCAGTTCGGGTAGGCTCATGGCAGCAGTTGCTCGCGGTCGCGGGCCAGTTCTTCGAGGCTGGCATTGAACGGTGGAGGGGCATTGCGCAGGTGTGTCAGCAGGCGCAGCAGGCAAATCAGCAGGCCCAGGGTATAAGCCGCGCACAGCAGGATGATCACGGTCAGCCGATGGCTATCCCAGAAACTGATCAACAGCGCAGCAGACAGGCCGATCACCAGGAGCAAGCCAAACACCAGACTCAGGCTGGTCAGCACCAACAGGCGAAGCGTGTGGCTTTGCTGTTCTTTCAGCTCTTCGCCAAACAGTGCGACATGGCCATGTAATAAACCGAGCAGGGCACCGGCAAAGCGCCGCGGCGAGGCGCCGCGGCTGGGGGGGGAGGGTGTGGCGTCCATGTCTTCTCTCATCAGCGCCGAGTGATCAGCATGCCCAGCAGCAAACCGATGGCGGCGGCAACGCCCAGCGTCTGCCAGGGATGGGTCTGCACATAACCCTCGGTTGCCTGGACTGCGGCCTTGCCGCGATCACGTAGCGAGTCTTCCGCATTGTGCAAGGTGGAGCGGGCGCGGCCGAGGCTGGTGCGGATCTGTTCGCGTAGCTCTTCGGCTTGCTCGCCAACCAGGCTGGCCGAATGTTGCAGCAGTTTTTCAGTGTCGCTAACCAGTGCCTGAAATTCGTTGATCAGTTCGTCCTGGCTTGTTGCGCTGGCGTTTTTACGAGGCATCGGGTTTCTCCTTGAACTGTTTTGTTCAGTGTAAAAGGTTCGAGTGTGGAGCGGGGATTGGGTTCCTTCTTTATAAGGCCGGGCGGTTTCAGCTGCTGATCGATCACGCACTGGTACAACGCTTGCATTGTGCTGGTGCGCTCCCTTGGCTGAATGCTCTTTTATGGGGCTTGGCAAGGGTCGGCTCGGACGCCATGGTGTATTGATAACTAATTGATAAATATAGATTAATTTCCTTGTGTGCAAATTTTAGCGGGGCTGTTTCAGTGCCCTGTATGGCTGTGCTACATGAAGTGAGTCGCTTGTTGTGCTGCAGGATGGTGCGCCTGCTGTCATAAGTGACTCTCTTTGGTGCGTCTTCTCTAACCACGGAGTTTTCTTCGCTGATGGAAAACATCAATAGTGCTGTGGAAACCCTGATTCACGGCTCCAATACCCTGTTTATCCTGCTTGGTGCGGTCATGGTGCTGGCCATGCACGCCGGCTTCGCCTTTCTCGAGGTGGGTACGGTGCGGCAGAAGAATCAGGTCAACGCCTTGTCGAAGATAATCTCCGACTTCGCCGTGTCAGCCCTAGCCTATTTCTTTATAGGCTATTGGATCGCCTATGGCGTGACTTTCCTCGAACCGGCGAGCGTGCTGACCGAAGGCAACGGCTATGCCCTGGTCAAGTTCTTCTTCCTGATGACTTTCGCCGCAGCGATCCCTGCGATCATCTCCGGTGGTATCGCCGAGCGTGCCCGGTTCGGTCCGCAACTGTGCGCCACCATTCTGATCGTGGCCTTCGTCTATCCGTTCTTCGAGGGCGTGATCTGGAACGGCAACTACGGCGTTCAGGCTTGGCTCGAGGCGCAGTTCGGCGCGCCTTTCCATGACTTCGCCGGCTCGGTGGTGGTGCATGCAATGGGCGGTTGGCTGGCCCTGGGTGCGGTGCTGTTGCTGGGGCGGCGTAACGGGCGCTATCGCGATGGCAAGCTGGTGGCATTCGCACCGTCGAATATTCCGTTTCTCGCCCTGGGCTCGTGGATCCTGATCATCGGCTGGTTCGGTTTCAACGTCATGAGCGCGCAGACCCTGGGCAGCGTCAGTGGCCTGGTGGCGGTCAATACGTTGATGGCAATGGTCGGCGGTACCGTGGCGGCCTTGCTGGTCGGGCGCAATGACCCGGGCTTTCTGCACAACGGCCCGTTGGCCGGACTGGTGGCGGTGTGTGCCGGCTCCGACCTGATGCACCCGGTCGGCGCCTTGGCCACTGGCGCCATCGCCGGGGCGCTGTTCGTCTGGGCGTTCACTGCGACCCAGGTCACCTGGAAGATCGACGACGTGCTCGGCGTCTGGCCGCTGCATGGCCTGTGCGGCGTGTGGGGCGGGATCGCCTGCGGCATCTTCGGTCAGCAGGCTTTGGGCGGCCTCGGCGGCATCAGCCTGAGCAGCCAGTTGGTCGGTACCGCGCTCGGCGTTGTGGTGGCGTTGCTCGGTGGCTTGCTGGTGTACGGCGTGCTCAAGGCGCTGGTCGGCATCCGCCTGAGTCAGGAAGATGAGTTCAATGGCGCCGACTTGTCGATCCACAAGATTGGCTCGGTCAGCGAAGACTGAGCAAAGGCGATCCAAAACGCAAAAAGCCCGCTCGAATGAGCGGGCTTTTTGTTTGCAGTCGGGCTTACAGCAGCGGGATGCTGTAGCTGACGATCAGGCGGTTTTCGTCGAGGTCGCCGATACTGGCATTGGAGCGCACCATGGCATTGCGCCAGCGCACGCCGAGGTTTTTCAGCGGGCCTTCCTGAACGGTGTAGCTGATGTCCAGGTCGCGTTCCCATTCCTTGCCATCGCGACCGCCTACGCCAGTGAAATCTTCACCGGTGACGTAGCGCACGAAGGCCACCAGGCCGGGTACGCCATAGGTCGCGAAGTTGATGTCGTAGCGCGCTTGCCAGGACTCTTGATCTTCACGGGTGAAGTCGAGGATCTGGATGTAGTTGACGATGTAGGGGTCGGTCTCGTTGAGGAACGGGAAGGCGTTGTCACCACTGACTTGCTGGTAACCCGTGCGGAAGGTGTGTGCGCCCAGGCCGGCCCAGAGGTTTACCGAGGTCAGGCCATTGTCGATGTCGCCAGCCCGCTGCTTGCCATTGTCCTGCGAGTCGAAGTACGCCAGGTTGGCGCCGAGCTTCCAGTCACCCACGGGCTGGATATGGACCAGGTTGTAGAGTTTCTGGTCGTAGATGTCTTCCAGTTCACCGTACCAGAGGCCGACCGTGGTATTGCCGCCGTTGAATTTGTAATCGCCGCCGGCAAGGTTGTAATCGCCGCCTTCGATACCTGCAAAGCTGTTGGCTGCGGTGATGTCCTGGGTATCGGTGGAGTTGCGGAAGTTGACCTTCTGCAGTTGGCCGCCATTGAGGCTCAGGCCTTCAATCTCCTGGGAGTTGATGATGCCGCCGGTAAACACCTGAGGCAGCAAGCGCGAGTCGCCGGAAGTGACGATTGGCAGTTTCGGCATCATGCCACCGACCTTGGCCACGGTATTCGACAGTTTCACTTTGACTGCCGCGGTGGCTTCGGAATACTCATCCGGGCCTTCATTGCCAAAGCTATTGGGCAGCAAGTTAGTGCCGGCGCGCTCGTCCGACGAGTCGAGTTTCAGACCCAGGCCGGCATAGGCGTCGAGGCCGAAGCCGACCGGGCCTTCGGTAAAGCCGGATTCGGCTTTGAAGATAAAGCCCTGTGCCCACTCCTCACGTTTGGATTGCTGCACTGCGGTGCTATTGCGCAGGTCGCGATTCATGTAGAAGTTGCGCAGCTCCAGGCTGGCTTTGCTGTCTTTGACGAATTCGGCGTAAGCCAGGGATGGCAGGGTGAGGCTGGCGCCCAGGGTGGCGAGGGCCACTGCTTGGGCGAGGCGCGTCTTACTCATTATTATTGTCTCCATGATGGTGTGCGGACCGGCGCGTGACCGACCTGTTACGGCGTTGTGGAATAAACCACGCGCGCGCTTGACTGGCCTTTAGACTTTAGTCGGCATGCTTTATGTGTCAGTGACTTACGCGTGACTGCCGAGTCTGTCATGGGAGATCTAGCGCATATCCACGGGGCTGGGGTCATGGCTCGGCACCAGGGATGGTATTCGACGTGACCCTGACCGTCGCTGAGAGGCTGACTCGAGTATCTGGCGTCGGTGGCCTGCACGCCGCTGGTCGGTCAGTGCCCGCTGCCTGCTCAAGTTCGCCTGCTCGCGGCCGTCAACCGGGTAGATATCCTGCTCTGGTACCTCGTCATGAACACTCTGGCCTCGCTTGCCTCGCCGGCTTCACGTTCGTCTCTGCAGAACCATTCGACAGCCATGCGCAATGCCGCCGATGCGCAGCAGACGCTGGCCAATCGGCTGGCCGAGCGCCTCGGTCTGCAGCCCGGTGCGCTAAGCGGCAAGACAGATGCCTTCAGCCCGGAAAAGGTCGCCTCGGTGGTTCTCTGTTTTATCGAGCAACGTCTGCACAGCGAAGCGGCCGCTGGGGCCGATTCTGCCAGGCTGCAGGCGCTAATGACCCAGGCGCGCGATGGCGTGGAGAAAGGCTTTGCCGAGGCGCGCAAGATTCTCGATGGCATGGGGGTGTTGCAAGGCAAGGTGGCGGCGGACATCGACGACACCTACCAGCGCATCCAGGATGGTCTGGGCGACCTCGGCAAACGCTTCGCTCCGGCCGCATTGGAAGCTGTCAGCAATACCCGGGTCGCGGCCTCCAGCGAGCGCTTCGCTGCCGTCGCGCAAACTTTCGAGATGGCGGTGACCACTCGCGATGGCGATCGCCTGCGCATTTCTGTCGCCCAGGCTTCGGCCAACTGGTCGCAAACCCGGGTTGCCGCAACCAGCAACAGCAGTGCTGTTGCGCTGGTCGCCAGCAGTCAGTCCGGCAGCGTGCAGATCGGCGCCTGGCAGGTCAGCGTCGAAGGCGAGCTGGACGAACAGGAGCGGGCGGCCCTGGACAAGCTGTTTGCTCAGGTGCAGGACCTCGCCGACAAGTTCTATGCTGGCGACCTGACGGGCGCTTTCGATCGCGCCATGGCGCTGGAGATGGACGGCGAACAGCTGGCCTCGATGTCCCTGCGCCTGACCCAGAGCAGCGTGCGCCAGGCCACCGACGCCTACAGCGCCGTTGCCGAGCAGGGCGGTCAGGCGGCCAGCGCGGTCAACCCGTCGCTGATTGATTATGCCAAGGGCCTGTTCGCGGCATTGCGCAACATCAATAGCCTGCTTGAGAGCGGTCGCGACGGTCTGCAGGAACTGCTCAAGGGCGGTTTTGCCTTGGATCCACGTCTCGACATGAAACACCTGGAAAAGGCCGAACGGCTTAACAGTCGCTTGCTCGATGGTCTGCAAGGCCTGCTTGACCCTGCCGTGGCGTCGACTGCCGCCTGAGCGGTTGTGAAAGACTCGCCTACTGCGACGCTGCCAGTGCACCATGGTTAATCGGTGCGCCGCAAAGCTGGCGGGTTGGCGCTGCGCTCCGAACGTAACGCTGCGCTGTACGGTGCGGCCTCTTGTCGCGAATGCGTGAAGCGGTCTTTTTCGCAACCTCTGAGAGGGGGCTGCTGGCGCAGCAAGCTTACGCCAGCAGGGCTCGGTGCTAGACTGCAAGTCCCTGTATGGAGGCCTGTGGATGCTCCCTGAATGCCAACTGTTCGGCACCCTTGGCTGTCATTTATGTGACGTGGCCGAGGCGATGCTGATGCCTTTCGTCGAACATGGTTTGCTGGTCGAGCTGATCGACATCGTCGAGCGCGAAGACTGGGTCGAACGCTATGCCCTGCGCATCCCTGTATTGCGTCGTTGCGATACCGGCGCTGAACTCAACTGGCCGTTCGAGGCCGAGCAGGTTGTAGAATTCTTGCGTTGAAGGGTTGTGAAAACCCTCCCGCCGACTGCGACCGCCTCCAGGCGCCCGCTGCTGATGTTGCGCTACGCAAACACCTGGAGACGGCCTCGCGATGGCGTTCGGTATTTTCAAAACCGCTGAGTATTTAGTTTCGGCGATGTCGGTCGATAACGGTTCAACTTGCCTTGATTACGCCCTTTCCTGCGCGCCTTGGCCGGCTTCTAGCCGTGTGCCTGAATGCATCCGGGCTACAAGAGAACGATTCACTTGGCTTGAGTGAGCGCGACTGGACTCGGGATGGTGCCTTGACCGCTGCGCAGGCAAGCGCTGAGCCGGGTGGGTCGTCAGGTAATTTTTGTCGGGTGGATCAGGCTCAACTGTTAGGCTTTGAGCGTGTTCGGGTCTGAATTCGAAGCGGAGGGTGGTTGATGAGTGTGGTACTGGGGGATGCGTTATCGCTGCTGTTGTTCCGTTTGCACAGTGGCCGGTTGTTAGGCATTAACCTGCTCAAGGTTCAGGAGATCATTCCTTGTCCAGCATTGACCAAGTTGCCCAATCGCCATCCCCATGTGCGCGGCGTGGCAACCCTGCGCGGTGCATCCTTGATCGTGGTCGACCTGGCGCGGGCAATCGGCGAGCGCGGGGAGACTGACAGCCGGGATGGTTGCCTGATCGTCACCGAACTGAGCCGTTCGCGGCAGGGGCTGCAGGTGCAAAGTGTCGAGCGCATCGTCCAGTGCTCCACCAGCGACGTGCGCCCGCCACCGGTCGGCACCGGGGCGAGAGCCTTTATAACCGGAGTGACCCAGATCGATGGCGCCATCGTGCAGATTCTCGACATCGAGAAAGTCCTGCACGAGATCACTCCCACACTTCCGGAGGAGGTCGACGAGCAGTTGCTCACGGAGGCCGAGCGCAAACTGCTGCGCGGTCGTCGTGTCCTGGTGGTGGACGACTCCCATGTGGCCTTGCAGCAAACCCTGGCCACGCTGCGCAAGCTCGATCTGGATTGTCAGGCGGTGAGAAGCGCCGCGAGTGCGCTGGACGTGTTGCTTACCCAGCACCAGGCTGGCCTGCCGATCGAAGTCCTGGTCTCGGATATCGAAATGCCGGAGATGGACGGTTACAGCCTGGTCCGGGAAATTCGTCAGCGCAGCGACATCGGTCAGACCTATGTGCTGCTGCACACCTCGCTGGACAGCACCATGAACACCGAGAAGGCCCGTTCTGTAGGCGCCAACGATGTGCTCACCAAGTTTTCCACCGTGGACTTGAGCAAGGCGCTACTGCACGCGTTTCAGAGCCTTTGAGAGGGTAATGCGGCGCACGCCGGGTCTGCCGAGGTGCGTTTTAGGTACCAATTGACAGGCCGTTGAAAAACCATTGCGCTCGGCTTTGCGGCTTTGCGGCTTTGCGGCTTTGCAACGTAGCGAAGCGGAGTAACAGCCGAAGGCTGGCCCGCAGGGCGAGTCCAGTCCGCTTCTGCTCCGCGGGGAGGCAGGACGATTCAGCCAGACAAAACAAAGCCCGCACGAGGCGGGCTTTGTTTTGCTTGTTTCAGTACCTGAACGAGGCAGGGTGAAACTGGGATCTGGTCGGAGAGACAGGATTCGAACCTGCGACCTTCTCGTCCCGAACGAGACGCGCTACCGAGCTGCGCTACACTCCGAATAATCCGCATTTTACTGAAAAAGTTTTGTTGCACAAGGGGTTAGGCTGATATTTTTTTCCAGCGGCAGTGCGCTCTATGAGTACTTCTGGTTCTTAGCCTGCCTCCAGGGGTCACTAAATGGCTCAAGTGACCGCCTGAGCGCAGGTCGTGCTTACAGCTCCTGGATGGTCCGCACTTGATCCTTGTTGACCTTGGCGCGGTTACCGTCGAGTTGTTCGAATTCGTAGAAGCCCGAGTTATCATCGAACGCTGGGGTGTCGATGGCCTGGATTTCACGACCATCGTTCAGGGTGATGACCGATGGCGATGCGCAACCTGCTAGTGCGGCTAGGCCCAAAACGAGCAGGCATGCGGGAAGAGTCCGCTGAGTCATGACGTGTTTCCTTGTGTTTATAGGGGGCTGTGTACTTAGTCTCAGACGGGAAATTGGCGGCCAAGTTCAGTGCTCAGAGGGTGTGGAAAACGCTCGGTGCTTATTCGCTGACCTGCGCGAGCAGTTCCGGGGTGTTCAGGTTAGCCAGGCGCGGGTCGTTGGGCGGGCAAACGACGGCAATGGGATCATGCTGGCAGAGCCAGCGCTGCGGGCTGCGCTCTCCGGCCAGCCATGCCTCTTCGAGTGTGCTGCCCAGGGCTTTGGGGATCAGACTGAACAGGGGTTCCCAGAAGTCGCCTTGACGCACCATGACCGGTTGGCTGCCGGCCTTGCCCAGTAATGCCTCGAGCAAGGCGCGGTCGAGCAGGGGCGTATCGCACGGCAGCACCAGCAAATAGTCGTGGCGGGCCGCTTGCAGGCCCGCGCGGATGCCGGCCAGCGGACCCGGGTAGTGCTCGTCGTCGTCCGCGATCAGGCGGTCGGCAAAGGGCTTGTAGCGTTCGCTGTTGCGGTTGCAGGAGATAATCAGGTCGTCGCTGAGCGGTCGCACCAGATCATGCAGCCAGGCGATCAGTGGGCGGCCCTGCCACTCGATCAGGCCCTTGTCGCGGCCGCCCATGCGTTGTCCGCGTCCGCCGCACAACAGCAGTACGGAACAGGCCGGCAGAGCAGTGGTAGCGGGCATGGCAGAGCCTCCAGAGGTGGGCTTGTGATATAACATCGCGCACTCTCTCAGACAACTGGAAGCCTGCCATGAACCACAAGGCCGAGGCGCAATTCGTGCCGTTGAATATTGCCGTGCTGACCGTCAGCGATACCCGTACCCAGGAAACCGACACCTCCGGTCAGCTGTTTGTCGACCGTCTGCAGGCGGCTGGACACGCCCTGGCGGCGCGGGTGTTGCTCAAGGACGATTTGTACAAGATCCGCGCCCAGGTCGCGACCTGGATCGCCGACGACAGTGTGCAGGTGGTGCTGATCACCGGCGGCACCGGTTTCACCGGCCGCGACAGTACCCCCGAAGCGGTGGCCTGTCTGCTGGACAAGCAGGTGGACGGTTTCGGCGAGCTGTTCCGGCAGATTTCCGTGGCCGATATCGGCACCTCGACCATCCAGTCGCGCGCGCTGGCCGGCTTGGCCAACGGCACCCTGGTGTGCTGCCTGCCGGGTTCGACCAACGCCTGTCGCACCGCCTGGGACGGCATCCTCGGCGAGCAGCTCGACGCCCGCCATCGGCCGTGCAATTTCGTGCCGCATCTGAAGCAGGCGGTTGCCTGCGAGCGCCGCGGATGAGCGGTGGTGAACAACCCGGCCTGTTGCCGGTCGAGGCGGCGCTCCAGCGTTTGCTGGCCCTGGCCGAGACGATGCCGATCAGTGACAACGAGCGGGTCGGCCTGGCCGACGCCGCTGGGCGGGTGCTGGCCGAGCCGCTGATTGCCGGGCTGGACTTGCCGCCCTGGGCCAATAGCGCGATGGATGGTTATGCCCTGTGCCTGGCCGACTGGACGGGCGAGCCGCTGACGGTTAGCCAGCGGATCCAGGCCGGTAACGCGCCGCAGCCGCTGCAACCCGGTAGCTGCGCGCGGATCTTCACCGGCGCGCCGCTGCCGGCGGGTGCCGATACAGTGGAAATGCAGGAAAACGCGGTGGTCGAGGCCGATGGCCGGGTGCGTTTCAGCCAGCCATTGCGACTCGGCCAGAACATCCGGGCCCAAGGTCAGGAAACCCGTGTCGGTGACCACCTGTTGCCGGCGGGAACGCGCCTCGGGCCGATCGAACTGGGCCTGGCGGCCTCGCTGGGAAGCGCCGAACTGAGCGTGCGTCGGCGTCTGCGGGTGGCGGTGCTGTCCACCGGCGACGAGCTGGTCGAACCGGGCTTGCCGCTGGGGCCGGGGCAGATCTACAACAGCAATCGCCGCCTGCTGATGGCCTGGTTGCAGCGCCTCGGCTGCACGGTGGTGGATGGCGGCATCCTCGCCGACGACCTGGAGCTGACCCGCGCGGCTCTGGCGGCGCTGAGCGATGTCGATCTGATCCTGTCCACCGGCGGAGTGTCGGTGGGCGAGGCGGATTTTCTCGGTGTGGCGCTGCGCGAAGAGGGCGAGCTGGCCCTCTGGAAGCTGGCGATCAAGCCGGGCAAGCCGCTGACCTGCGGGCAGTTCCGCGGCGTGCCGGTGATCGGCCTGCCGGGCAATCCGGCCTCGACCCTGGTGACCTTCGGTCTGCTGGCGCGCCCCTACCTGCTGCGCCGCATGGGTGTGCAGCGGGTCGAGCCGCTGGGTTTTGCGCTGCCGGCCGGTTTCGCCTGGAACAAGCCGGGCAAGCGCCGCGAGTACCTGCGGGCGCGTCTGGAACATGGCCGCGTGGTGCTGCACCCCAACCAGAGTTCCGGCGTATTGCGCAGCGCCGCCTGGGCCGAGGGGCTGGCCGAGGTGCTGGAAGGCACGACCCTGGCCGAGGGCGACAGCCTGCGCTTTATCCCGCTGAGCGAGATTCTCGGGTAGGTGGCTATGTGGATGGGTTGAGCGCAGCGATACCCATCTACGGTTTGCGCCGGCTCTCGCGAAACTCGCCCGGAGTCTGGCCGGTCCAGCCCTTGAAGCTGCGGTGGAAGGAGCGCGCCTCGGTAAAACCCAGGTAGCTGGCGATGTCCTGGATCGCCAGGTCGCTGCGCAGCAGGTAGTGCTCGGCCAGTTCCTGGCGCAGTTGATCGAGGATCTGCTGGTAGCTGGTGCCGGCCTGCTGCAGGTGACGCTGCAGGGTGCGCAGCGTCATGTTGAATTTTTCCGCCACGCGTTCCTTGCGCGGCAGACCATCCTTGAGCAGCAGGCGCAGGGCATTCTTGACCCGCTGCGGTAGCGCTTCGTCGTCATCCAGGCCGGCCATCAGGGTCAGGGCATGTTCTTCCAGGGTGCGCAGCAGGTTGGCGTCGGCTTGGCGTAGCGGCATGTCGAGGTATTCCAGCGGCACGATCAGGGCGCTGCAGGGTTGTTCGAAGCGAACCGGGCAACCGAACACCGCGCTGTACTCGGCACTGTCCACGCCCGCAGGCAGGGCATGCTCGAACCAGACTTCCTGCGGCGAGCGCTGCATGTCGGCGATCCAGCGCGCGTAGAGCAGCCAGGACGCCAGGACGTCCTCGACCATGTGCCGGCGAACCAGCGCGGTCTCATGGCGGCAGCTCCAGATCAGCTTGACCCGATCGGCGGTCGCCTCGATCCGACTCACCCCCATATCGCCCACCAGTTTTTCGTAGGGCACGATCCGGCTCATGGCCTCGCCCAGGGTGGCGCAGTTCATGGTGATATAGCCGAGCACGCTCCAGGAACCGGGTTGCACGAAACGCGCGCAATGCAGGCCGAACAGCGGGTCGCCGGAGACCTCGATCAGGTGCTGGAGCAGGCGTTGGTGGACTGCACCGGCAATGCGCTTGCTGTTGTCCGCGAGATCTTCGGCCTGCACGCCGGCCGCCGCCAGCGCCTGGTCGATATCCAGGCCCAGCTGTTCGGCGTGGCGCAGGTATTTGAGCAGGGCGGGAACCGAGGTGTAGCCGAGATTGTGCATAGACTTCTTATTCGCAATGGCTCGATTGGCGACAGCGCCTGTCCCGATCCGACAGTGACGCCGGGCGACGGCTGGCTAGTATAGGCAGTCAATGATGGCGACCGAAATATCCAGGGGAGAGGCTGATGCGACGTTGGAACGGCTGGGGCGATGAGGCAACAGTGGTGGAATTGCCGAGCCATGGCGAGGCCTTTCTTGCCGAGTTGATCGGCCCCGGTCAGACGCTGGCCGATGCCAGCCTGGCGCAGGTGCTGGCCAAGGTGCCAGCTTCGCGTCTGCCGGCCCACCCGCTGATCAGCCAGGACGCCGAGGCGCGGCTGCGTCACGCTCGCGGCCAGAGCCTGGCGGACTGGCTGGCGATGCGCTCCGGCGAGTTCGGCGTGTTTCCCGACGGGGTCGCCTTCCCGGAGAGCGCCGCGCAGATCCGCCAGTTGCTGGCCTGGGCCAGCCAGCAGGATCTGATTGTGATCCCCTATGGCGGCGGCACCTCGGTGGCCGGGCATATCAACCCGCAAGCCAGTGACAAGCCGGTGTTGACCCTGTCGCTGGAACGCATGGGCAAGCTGATCGAGGTCGACGACGACAGCCTGATCGCCACCTTCGGCCCCGGCGCCAATGGGCCGCAGGTGGAAAGCCAGTTGCGCGCCCGTGGTTACACCCTCGGTCATTTTCCGCAATCCTGGGAGCTGTCGACCCTCGGCGGCTGGGTCGCCAGCCGCTCCAGTGGCCAGCAGTCGCTGCGCTACGGGCGCATCGAGCAGTTGTTTGCCGGCGGCAAGGTCGAGACCTTCGCCGGCACCCTGGCGATTCCGAGCTTTCCGGCCTCGGCTGCCGGTCCCGACCTGCGTGAGCTGCTGATGGGCTCGGAAGGGCGCTTCGGCATCATCTCCGAGGTCAAGGTGCGTATTAGTCGCCTGGCCGAACAGGAACATTTCTACGCGGTGTTCATGCCTAACTGGCAGCAGGCATTGGCGGGTATCCGCCGCCTGGCCCAGGCGCGCGTGCCACTGTCGATGCTGCGGCTGGCCAATGCCAGCGAAACCCGTACTCAACTGGCCTTGGCCGGTCATCCGCAACAAATCGCCTGGCTGGAGAAGTACCTGGCCCTGCGCGGCGCCCGCGACGGCAAGTGCATGCTGACTTTCGGCGTCACCGGCAGCCGTACGCAGAATGGCGCCTCGTTGAAGCAGGCGAAGCGGCTGCTCAAGGGTTTTGGCGGCGTGTTCAGTGGCACCTTGCTGGGCAAGAAGTGGGCGGAGAACCGCTTTCGCTTCCCCTATCTGCGCCATGGTCTGTGGAGCGCCGGCTACGCGGTGGACACCCTGGAAACCGCCACCGACTGGAGCAATGTCGATAGCCTGCTGAACAAGGTCGAGGCCAGCCTGCGCGGTGGCCTGGGTGACGAGGGCGAGCGGGTGCATGTGTTCACCCATCTGTCCCACGTTTACGGCGAGGGATCGAGCATCTACACCACCTACGTGTTCCGCCCCGGCAACAGCTACGAGCAGGCCATGGCGCGCTGGCAAACGCTCAAGCACGCCGCCAGCCAGACCATCGTCGACAACGGCGGCACCATCAGTCATCAGCATGGCGTCGGCCGCGACCACGCGTCCTATCTGGTACGGGAGAAGGGCGAGCTGGGCATGGCGGCGCTCAAGGCCTTGTCCGCGCACTTCGACCCGGAGCAGCGCCTGGCTCCCGGCGTGTTGCTCGAGCAATGAGCATGCCGGCCTGGAACGCCGCCTGGCGCGAGCGTGCGCTGCCCGGGCTGGCCGCGCGCGACTGGGACTTGATCGTCATCGGTGGCGGCATCAGCGGCGCCGGCATTCTGCGCGAGGCGGCGCGGCGCGGCTGGACCTGCCTGCTGCTGGAACAGCGCGATTTCGCCTGGGGCACCTCCAGCCGCTCGTCGAAGATGGTCCATGGCGGCCTGCGTTATATCGCCAAGGGCCAGCTCAGACTGACCCGCGACTCGGTGCGCGAGCGTCAGCGCCTGCTGCAGGAGGCCCCCGGCCTGGTCGATCCGCTGAGCTTCGTGATGGCGCATTACCAGGGCCAGTTTCCCGGGCCGAAAGTGTTTGGCGGGCTGCTGGCGCTGTACGACGCCCTGGCCGGCAAGCGCAACCATCTGTACTACCCGCTGCAGGAGCTGCGCTATCTGGCGCCGGGCCTCAAGCAAGACGGTCTGCTCGGCGGCACGCGCTTCTTCGATGCGCTGACCGATGACGCCCGCCTGGTCATGCGTGTGCTGGGCGAGGCGCGCGGCGATGGTGGCGAGGCGCTCAACGGGGTCAAGGTGATCGAACTGCTGCGCGACAACGGCAGGGTGGTTGGCCTGCTCGGCGAGGATAGTGACAGCGGCCGGCGGTTCAGTTTCCGCAGCCGGGTCGTGGCTCAGGCCACCGGCGCCTGGGCGGACCAGCTGCGTGCGACATCCAGCGAGCATGTGCGGCCGTTGCGCGGCAGCCATCTGCTGCTGCCGACCTGGCGTCTGCCGGTGGCGCACGCCTTCAGCTTCATGCATGGCACGGACCGGCGCCCGGTATTCGTCTTCCCCTGGGAAGGCGCGACCGTGGTGGGCACCACCGATCTCGATCATTCCGAGCCGCTGGATCAGGAGGCGCGAATCAGCGCCGAGGAGCTCGAGTACCTGTTGGCGGCCTGCGCCCAGCAATTTCCCAGTGCGGCAATCACGGCTGGCGACGTGCTGTCAACCTGGGCCGGGGTACGGCCGGTGGTCAGCGATGGTGCCGGCGGGCGTAAACCCTCGGACGAGACGCGTGAGCATGCGCTGTGGATCGAGCCCGGTTGCGTGACCCTGGCCGGCGGCAAGTTGACCACCTTCCGTCTGCTGGCTCTGGAGGTGCTGCGGGCCTGCGCCGAGATGCTCGGCCGGGCGCTGGACGACCAAGGCAGCGAGATCTTTCGTTCCGGCGTGCTCCCGCCGATGCCCACCCTCAGCCCCAGCCAGCAGCGGCGTCTGGCCGGCCGGCATGGCCGCGAGCTGCCGGGGTTGTTGGCGTTGCTCGATGAGGTCGGCAGCGAGCGGGTGGCCGGCAGCGATACGCTCTGGGTGGAACTGGCCTGGGCGGCGCAGAGCGAGCTGGTGCTGCACCTGGACGATCTGTTGCTGCGTCGCACCCGGCTCGGGCTGTTGCTGGCTGAAGGCGCCAAGGCCGAGCTGCCGCGCATCCGCGCGCTGTGTCAGGCGCGCCTGGGCTGGAGCGACGAGCGTTGGCAGCAGGAGGAGCGTGACTACCTGGCGCTCTGGCGCAGGTGTTACAGCCTGCCAGCCAGGTAGGGTGCGCCGTGCGCACCATCTGACGGTCGGTGCGCACGGCGCACCCTGCGCGAGTTCGACTAACTGTAAGGACTCTGTCTTGAGCGAAAAAAGCTACTTACTGGCCATCGATAACGGCACCCAGAGCGTGCGTGCGCTGTTGTTCGACCTGCAGGGCAATCTGCTCGGCAAGGGCAAGGTGGAACTCGAGGCCTATTATTCCACTCAGCCCGGCTGGGCCGAGCAGGACCCGGAGTATTACTGGGCCAGCCTCGGCGAGGCCTGTCAACGGCTGTGGGCGGCGGTGGATATCGACCGCCGTCTGATCAAGGGCGTGGCGCTAACCACCCAGCGTGGCACGCTGATCCATGTCGATGCGCTGGGCCAGCCACTGCGCCCGGCGATCCTCTGGCTCGATCAGCGTCAGGCCGAGGTGCGCGGCAGGATCAAGGGGCCCTGGGGCTGGCTGTTCAAGCTGCTCGGCGCGCAAGCGGCGGTCGATCATTTTCGCGCCCAGGCCGAGGTCAACTGGGTCGCGCAGAACCAGCCGGAGATCTGCGCGCAAACCGATAAAGTCCTGCTGCTCTCCGGGTTTCTCAGCCATCGCCTGTGCGGGCGCTTCGTCGATTCGCTGGCCTGCTGCGTCGGCTACCTGCCGTTCGATTACAGGCGACTAAAGTGGGCTGCGCTGCGTGACTGGAAGTGGCAGGCCATAGCGGTGCGCCGCGAGCAGTTGCCGGAGCTCTGCAAGCCGGGCGAACAGCTCGGCAGCATCAGCGCCGCGGCCAGCCGCCACACCGGTATTCCCGAGGGTTTGCCGTTGATCGCCGCGGGTGCCGACAAGGCCTGCGAAGTGCTCGGCGCGGGTGTGCTGGAGCCGCATATTGCCTGCCTGTCCTATGGCACCACCGCGACCATCAACACCACGCGACGCAGGTATCTGGAAACCATCGCGCTGATCCCGCCATACCCGGCGGCGCTTCCCGCTCACTTCAACACCGAGGTGATGATCTACCGCGGCTTCTGGATGGTCAGCTGGTTCAAGCAGCAGTTCGGTCAGCGCGAAATGCAGCGGGCCAAGGCGCTTGGCGTCGAGCCCGAGGCGTTGTTCGACGAACTGGTCAACGCGGTGCCGGCCGGCTCCATGGGCCTGATGCTGCAACCCTACTGGTCGCCGGGCATTAGCGAGCCTGGCCTGGAGGCCAAGGGCTCGATCATCGGCTTTGGCGATGTGCACACCCGCGCGCATATCTATCGCGCCATTCTCGAAGGCCTGGCCTATGCCCTGCGCCAGGGCAAGGAGCGGATCGAGAAACGCTCGGGGACGAAAATTACCCGTCTGCGCGTCTCCGGTGGCGGTTCGCAGAGCGATGCGGCCATGCAGCTGACCGCCGATATCTTCGGCCTGCCAGCCGAGCGTCCGCATGTCTACGAAACCTCTGGCCTGGGAGCGGCCATCGATTGTGCGGTGGGCCTCGGCCTGCACCCGGATTTTCCCAGTGCCATCGCAGCCATGACCCGGGTCGGCCAGGTGTTCGTGCCCAATCCGGCGGCGCAGCGTATCTATGAGCAGCTGTATCGCGAGGTCTACCTGCACATGTACCGGCAGCTCAAGCCGCTGTATCTGCGGATTCGCGCGATCACCGGCTATCCGGCCTAAGCCGCGGACCAGTTGGCAGGCTTGAGCGTGCCGCATGGCAAAAGGCCGGGGCTTGGCTAAGGTGCAAGTGGCAACCGTGATAGGCTGGCCATGCAGCATACTGTCACGCGCTGTACGCGATGCCATAAGAATCATAAGAAGAAGCAGAGGAACGCTCGCTTGAAAATACTGATAGTCGATGATTCGGCGATGTCACGAAAACTGGTGCTCAAAGCCCTGCCCGCGGAATTGCAGGCGGTCGTGACCCAGGCCGCTAACGGTGAGGAAGCCTTGGCGGCATTCCATGCCGGCCATGCCGAGGTGATCTTTCTCGATCTGACCATGCCGGTGATGGACGGTTTTCGTACCCTGGAGCAACTCAAGCGCGAGGATGCCAATGCCGTCGTCATCGTCATCAGCGCCGATATCCAGCCGCAAGCCCAGCAGCGAGTACGCGATCTGGGGGCGGCGGCCTTCGTCAAGAAACCGATTACCTCCGAGGCCATGCAGGCGGCGCTGTATGAAGTAGGGCTGATCTAGATGAGCAGCCAACTGGCGAACTTGAATGAAGAGCAGCGCGATGCCTTGCAGGAACTGATGAACGTGGCCATGGGCCAGGGCGCTGATCGCCTGGCCCGCTTGACCGAAACCTTCGTCACCCTGTCAGTCCCCTGCATCCATGCCGTCGACGTGACCAATACCAGCCTGCTGAATCAGCTGACGATCGCCAGTCAGCCGGCCATCATCACCCGTCAGTCCTTTCTCGGTCGCCTGCGCGGCGAGGTGATGGTCTGCTTTGGCGTGAATGGTGCCGATCAACTGGCCGACTTGATGGGCTATGAAGGTCTGGAAAAACACAGCATTCAGGATGAGCTGATGCTGGACGTCACCAATATCCTGACCGGGGCCTGTATCAATGGTCTGGCGCAGCAGGTCGATATCAAGGTGAGTTACGGTTCGCCCTCGCTGTTGTCGCGTGGGCGTTCGCTGCAGGAGGTACTCGGCGCCGAGGAGTTGCGTGGCCATCAGGCGCTGGTGCTGGAGATCCATTTCGAAGTGGCGACCCACAGCTTCTATTGTGATCTGCTGGTGTGCATCACCGAAGACACGGTGGGCACCGTTATCGAAGTGATCGATCAGTTGCTGAGTGATATCTAGTAGATCATCGGAATAAGGATGCGAGATGACGTCTGCACCAGGAGAAGTATTGCCCGCGGAGCTGGTGGCGGTGCTGCAGAGCATCAACCTCGGCGTCTTGTTGCTCGATAGCCAGTACCGGGTAGCGTTCTGGAACGATTTCATGGCGATCCACAGCGGCAAGGACTGCAATGAGGTCAGGGGGCGGTCGCTGTTCGAGCTGTTTCCGGAGTTGCCACGGCTGTGGGTGCAGAAGAAGGTCGACGGGGTGTTCGCCTTGCACAACCTGGCGTTCACCTCCTGGCAGCAACGCCCGCACCTGTTCAGTTTCTCCGGCAGCCGGCCGATCACCGGCTCGACCGAAATGATGTACCAGAATTGCACCTTCTCGCCGATGGTGGAGGCCGCGGGCACCGTCAAATATGTCTGCCTGACCATCTCCGATGCCACCGAAACCGCGGCCCAGCACCTGCAACTGGAGCAGCTCAATCAACTGCTGCGCGCCGAACAGAGCGAGCAGACACGCCTGATTCGCAAGCTCGAGGACACCCAGGCGCAACTGCTGCAGTCGGAGAAAATGGCAGCGATCGGCCAGTTGGCCGCAGGCGTTGCCCACGAGATCAACAACCCGGTGGGTTACGTCTATTCCAACTTCAGCAGCCTGGAGCGTTATGTCGGTGATCTGTTCCACCTGATCGAGAGCTATCAGGCGCTGGCAGCCGAACATCAGGATGCAGCCTTGCGCGCGCAGCTGGAGCAGGCCAACAAGGCGCTGGATTACGATTTTCTGCGCAGCGACATGGCCGATCTGGTGCGTGAGTCACGCCAGGGCCTGGAGCGGGTCAAGCAGATCGTCCAGGATCTGCGCGACTTCTCCCATATCGACTCGGGCGACTGGCAGGAGGCCGATTTGCACAAGGGTCTCGACAGCACGCTCAACGTGATCTGGAACGAGATCAAGTTCAAGGCCGAGGTGGTCAAGAACTACGGCGAATTGCAGCCCGTGCAGTGTCTCGGCTCGCAGCTCAATCAGGTGTTCATGAATCTGATCATCAATGCCGCTCATGCCATCGAGGGGCAGGGCACTATCTGGCTGGAAACCGGCGCCCAGGATGATTGGGTGTTCGTGCGGGTGCGCGACAGTGGCAGTGGTATTGCCCCGGAGAATCTGACCCGCTTGTTCGACCCGTTCTTCACCACCAAGCCGGTCGGGCAAGGCACCGGTCTTGGCCTGTCGGTGTCTTACAGCATCGTGGCCAAACACCATGGCCGCCTGGAAGTCGAGAGTGAACCCGGCAAGGGCGCCGTGTTCACCGTCTGGCTACCACTCTGTCAGCCGCCGCAGGGCGATAGCGCGGTCGATCTGCCCGCGGGCGAGTGATGCGTGCTGCATTGGGCGAGCTGACAGGCAGGCACTATTTTGCGTTTGCGTGCTGGCGCACCTTTGCCGGCTTTTCGTTGTCCACACAGTCTCGATCCGATTGGCTTCCAAGGCGCTGGTTATGAGCGAACGCAAGGCATTGTTGATCCTGCACGGCAAGCAAGCCGGCAACCAAGAGGTGCGCGCCGCGGTGGAGACGCGCCGTAAGGATGGCTGGCAGCTCGACGTGCGGGTCACCTGGGAGGCGGGTGACGCCCGTCGGCTGGTCAACGAGGCGCTGCTGGCCGGCTATCCGACGCTGATCGCCGGCGGTGGTGACGGTCTGTTGCGCGAGGTGGCCGAAGCGATGGCGCTGGCGCAGACCGAGGCCAGCCTGGTGCTACTGCCGCTGGGTACCGCCAACGACTTCGCCAATGCCGCGGGGCTGCCATTGACTCCATTCGAAGCCCTGGCGTTGCTGGATACGCCGGCGCAGCCGATTGACCTGGGTGAGGTCGATGGTCAGCTTTTCCTCAATATGGCCACGGGTGGTTTCGGTTCCAATGTCACCGCCAACACCTCCGAAGACCTCAAGCGCCTGCTCGGCGGCGCGGCCTATTTTCTCACCGGCCTGACCCGCTTTGCCGAGGTGCGTTCGGCCTTTGGTCGCTTCAGTGGGCCGGATTTCCTCTGGGAGGGCGAGTTCATTGCCATGGGCATTGGCAATGGGCGACAGGCCGGTGGCGGGCATCTGCTTTGCCCGCATGCGCGAGTGAATGACGGTTTGCTGGATGTCTGCATAGTCCCAGCCGCGGAGGATGTGGTTGGCACCCTGGGCACCTTGTTGGCCGGCGGGATCAATGGCTTGCAAAGCGTCGCCCTCAGCGCGCGCTTGCCCTGGGTGGAGATCGAGGCGCCGGAAGGTCTGGATGTGAATCTGGATGGCGAGCCGCTGGAAAGCTCGCGACTGCGGTTTTCCGCGCGGCGTCATGCATTGCGGGTGCATTTGCCGGTGGATTCGCCGTTGCTGCGCGAGTGATGTCGCTGGCACTTGGCTGGCACCGCTGCGCCGGCTCGTGCAAGATGGCGCCTGGTCGGCTTCAGCGCTGTCGCTCCTTGCCGATAGCCTTGCTGTAACTGGATTCGATAACAACAATTTGGAGCGCGCAATGGCTGGCATTCTCGACTCGGTGGATCAACGTACCCAATTGGTGGGCGAGAACCGCCTGGAAATCCTGATGTTCCGCCTGGCTGGGCGACAGTTGTTCGCGATCAACGTGTTCAAGGTGCAGGAAGTCCTGCAGATGCCCAAGCTGACGCTGATGCCGCACCGCCATCGCTTTGTTTGCGGGGTGGTCAATCTGCGTGGCCAGACCCTGCCGGTGATCGACCTGTCGCAAGCCATCGGCATGCGCCCGATAGTGCCGGATGAGCGCAGCACCATCATCGTCACCGAGTACAACCGCTCGGTGCAGGCGTTCCTGGTGGGCGGCGTCGATCGCATTCTCAACCTCAACTGGGAGTCCATCCTGCCGCCACCGGGTGGCGCGGGGCGCCAGCATTACCTGACGGCGATCACCAAGGTCGAAGAGCAGTTGGTGGAAATCATCGACGTGGAAAAGGTGTTGGCCGAGATCGTGCCCTACAACGCCAAGATATCCGGCGACCGCCTGGCCGATCCGCTGCTGGAGCGTGCGCGCGGGCGTGAGGTGCTGCTGGTGGACGACTCCAGTGTGGCCCTGGCGCAGCTGCGCGAGACCCTGTCGCAGTTGGGCCTGAAGATGCATGTGGCCACCGATGGTCTGAAAGGCCTGCACATGCTGAAGAAATGGGCGGATGCCGGCGAGGTGCTGACCGACAAGCTGTTGATGGTGTTCACCGATGCGGAAATGCCGGAGATGGACGGCTACCGCCTGACCACCGAGATCCGTCAGGATCCGCGCCTGAAGGATCTCTACGTGGTGCTGCATACCTCGCTGTCCGGCAGCTTCAACGAGGCCATGGTGAAAAAGGTCGGTTGCGACAACTTCCTCTCCAAGTTCCAGCCGGACAAACTGGTCGACGTGATCCGCGAACGCTTGATGCTGGATGAACCCCGCGCGTAGGGCGGCCCGGTAGCCGCTACAGTTGCTCGCCGAGGCGTTGACGCAGGTGCTCGATGCGCTTGCGGTTGACCCCCAGATCCGAGTAGCCCAGGCGCGAGGCCGAGCGTACATCGACGGCCTGCTCGCCAATCAGGAACTCCACATCATCGACGAAACGCAGCACCTGGCTGCTGAATTCGGCACGCAGGTAATCCGCGCTCTGTTCGATCAGACGCACGCGGGGTTCGTCGGCCAATAGTTTGACCAGCAGTGCCTGGGTCTGCGCCGGGCTGCCCTTGAGCGGCAGCGGCTCGACCCGATGCGCCTCGTCGCTGGCCTGGCTGCTGACGCAGTTGGGTGACTCCGGGCAGGGCGCCAGGCGCCCGTCGTGCACGCCCAGGTTGTCCGGCGGGCTGCCGCTGCAGGCACTCAGCAGGACCGCCAGAGCCAACGCCAATATGGGCTTGTGAGTACGCCGGGTTACTCGTATAAGGGCTTTTTGCCGAACGGGAAGCTGGCTCATGTTACGTCTCTCCGGGTTGTACCGTTATCCACTGAAGTCCGCCATCGCCGAACCGCTGACTGCAATTCAGCTGGATGCCCTGGGCGTGGTCGGTGACCGTCGCTGGATGTTAGTCGATGCACAGAATGGGCGCTTTCTTACCCAGCGGGCCTTGCCGCAGATGAGTCAACTGCTGGCGCGGCACACTGCTGCGGGTGGCCTGACCCTAAGTGCGCCCGGTTTTGCTGCGCTCGAGGTGCCCTTGCCGACGGCCGATGCAGCGTTGCGCGGGGTGTTTATCTGGAGCGACAGCCTCTATGTCCCGGACGCCGGCGATGAGGCAGCCGAGTGGTTGAGCCGCTTTATCGGCAAGCCCTGTCGCCTGGTGCATGTGCCCGCCGAGCGCGGCCGTTATATCGCGGGTAATCTCAGCGCGGCGGAGAAGGTCGGCTTCGCCGATGGTTTTCCCCTGCTGTTGATCGGCCAGGCTTCGCTGGATGATTTGTCGGCGCGGGTTGGCCGGCCGCTGGAAATGCTGCGTTTCCGGCCGAATCTGGTGGTCGAGGGCAGTGCGGCCTATGCCGAAGACAGTTGGCGGCGTATCCGCATTGGCGGCATCGAGTTTCGTGTAGCCAAGGGCTGCACGCGCTGCATCCTCACAACCCTGGACCCGCTGACCGGCGAGCGCAGTGCCGACCGTGAACCGCTGACCACGCTGAAGACCTACCGCGCCCGTGATGGCGAGCTGTACTTCGGCCAGAATCTGATCAACCAGGGCGGCGGCGAGCTGCAGCTCGGTATGGCGGTTGAGGTGTTGGAGTAATCCACACCCTTTAGCAGGCCATAAGCTGCAAGCGCGATGGGCTGCCTGAGCCCCCCATCTTGCTTGGCTTGCAGCGAAAACCTACTGATCGTCGAAATAGCGCTCGTGCCAGGCAATCAGTGGTTGCGGGGCGTTGAGCTTCTGTCCGTAGATCACCGAATAAGACAGCACGTTCTGTACATACTGACGGGTTTCATCGAACGGAATGTTCTCGATCCAGACGTCGTAGGCCAGGTGGTCGGCGCCGCGCAACCACTGGCGTACCCGGCCAGGGCCGGCGTTGTAGGCGGCGGAGGCGAGCACGCGGTTGCCGTTGAATTGCCCGTAGACCTGGCTCAGGTAGGCGGCGCCGAGCTGGATGTTCACATGCGGCAGCAGGGCATTGTTCGGATTGCTCAAGGGGATGCCGAATTTGCGTGCGGTCGCCTTGGCGGTCGCCGGCATCAACTGCATCAGGCCCATGGCGCCGACCGGGGACTTGGCATCGGCCATGAAGGCACTCTCCTGGCGGGTAATGGCAAATACCCAGCTGGAGTGCAGGCCGCGTTTCTTCGACTCGATGGTCAGCGGTTCGCGGTGGGCCATGGGGAAGCGCACGTCCAGGTCGTCCCAGTACTGCGCCTGGCTGATGGTGCGAATCGCCGGGAAGTACCACCCCATGTCGTATGCCAGGCGGGCCTGGGCAACCAGCTCGTCACGGCTGAACAGGCGGCTGACGTGGTACCACTCGCGGCGGCCATCGACGATCTGGCCGCGCGCGTGGAATTCCATGGCGCGACGAATGCCAGCGGCGTTGCGCACTTTCTGCAGGGTCTTGGGTGAAAGTTGCAACGGCTTGTTGTTCAGTTGGTAGGGCGCCTTGACCTGGTCGGCGGCCATGAATCCGTAGAAATCACGCTCCTTGGCCAGCCCCTGGTAGAGCGCTTGCGCTTCCTGGCTGTTGGGTTGGGCCAACTGCAGGCTACGCGCCTGCCAGTAACGCCAGCGGTTGGTCTGTCCCAACTCTGCAGGCATCTGGCGGGTCAACTGATGTGCGTCGTCCCAGCGGCCGAGACGTAGCAGCAGGCGTGCACGCCATTCGCTGACGGTGTTGTCGCGCAGTTGTGGGTCGTACTGGGCCATCACCTTGAGTGCGCGCGCGTCGAAGCGTTTTGCCAGGGTCAGGCCGATTTCACGGGCGATGGCGACTTTTTCGTCGCTGGAAAACTTCATGCGCTGGGCATAGCCATCCAGCAGTGTCAGGGCCTTCTCCGGATCTTGCCGGGCCAGGCGACGCAAGCCGAGACCCACGACATCGGCCATGGCCTGATCGTTGCGGCTGAAACGAGCGGTTTGGCTGAGGATTTGCGGTTTCTGCGCGACTTCCAGCAGCAGCTTGCCGTGGTTGCCCAGGGTCGGCAGCCCCTTGACCAGGTAGCTGGCCAAGCCATAGTTGCGGGTTTCGGCAGCGAGTTTGGCGCGCTTCCAGCGCATTTCTTCGGTGAGTTTGCCCTTGGTTGCCCACTGCTCGAACAGGCGATCGCAGGCATTGGGTTGCGACTTGCCGACCAGCCAGAGCTTCTCGGCGGTGGCAGAACCCTCGGCCAGCATGCCGTGGCCCAGTTGATATTGGCCATACAGGCAATCCAGTTCGGTGAAGTTCAGTGCAGGATCATAGTGGTTGATGAAAGTTTGCCACTCGCCGCGCTCGGCCAGCCAGCGTAGCCAGCGCAACTTCATCCAGCTGGCTTGCGGCAGGTCGCCATGCTCGGCGAGGAATTTTTCGATCTCGTCATTGCTGGCCCATTTGAGCCGGGCGGTGAGTTCTTCATACGCCAGGTAAGGCTCCAGCGGGTAATCACGCAGGGCGTTGGCATAGCGCTGGTAAGGGCCTTTGTCGCCTTTGGCCAGGGCGGCTTTGGCTTCGTCATAGTACTGGCGTTGCTGGGCCAGGCTGGCAGCCTGAGCTGCTGCGGTTGCCGCGGCAGAGAGGATCAAGCAGGAAAACAGGCGAAACAGGCGACCGCGCATGACACTTCCGGGTAAACAAATGGGAGAGGCGGCGGCGAGACCGACGCTTGATACACCTAGCTTAGCCTTTTGCCGGGGGCAGGTGAAAGCTGCGCTGCCGACTGGCGCCTCAATGAAAATTGCCCGCAAACTCGGTGCTCATCTCGGTTAGAATGCGCGCCCAGTTTTTGTCGACGCCTGCGGGCGCCGGCAAACAAGTTTTTTGCGGTGATGAACCTCTGCAGAATAGGGCTGGAGCGCGTAGATGGCTGTTCATTTCTTGCGCTTTTGCAGCCGTTACCTGCCTGTTTATCAGTCGCTGTATTATCGAGGCGTGCCATGACCCTGCTTAAGTTCACCGATGTTTCCCTGGCCTACGGCGCCATGCCGCTGCTGGACAAGGTGTCTTGGCAGATTGCTCGTGGCGAGCGGGCGTGCATCATCGGCCGCAATGGTACCGGCAAGTCGAGCATGTTGAAGCTGGTCAAGGGCGACCAGAAGCCCGATGACGGCTCGGTCTGGCGCGCGCCGGGGTTGAAGATCGGCGAGTTGCCGCAAGAGCTGCCAGTAGCCGACGGACGGACAGTCTTCGATGTGGTTGCCCAGGGCCTGGACGGGGTCGGCGAACTTCTTGCCCAGTATCACCACCTGAGCCAGAACATCGTCACCGATGCCGATCTGGACAAGCTCATGCATGTCCAGCATGACCTCGAGGCCCGTGACGGTTGGCGTCTGCAGCAACTGGTCGATAGCACCTTGAGTCGCTTGCAGTTGCCGGCCGACAAGACCCTGGCCGAATTGTCCGGCGGCTGGCGGCGGCGGGTGCTGTTGGCCCAGGCGCTGGTCTCCGAGCCGGACCTGCTGTTGCTCGACGAGCCGACCAACCACCTCGACATCGGTGCCATCGCCTGGCTGGAAGAGGCGCTGCTGGGCTTCAACGGTGCCGTGCTGTTCATTACCCACGACCGCTCCTTCCTGCAAAACCTGGCCACGCGCATCCTCGAACTGGATCGCGGCGGCCTGATCGACTGGAATGGCGACTACGCCAGCTTCCTGGTGCACAAGGAAGCCACCCTGGCCGCCGAAGAAGTGGCCAATGCCCTGTTCGACAAGCGTCTGGCCCAGGAAGAAGTCTGGATTCGCCAGGGCATCAAGGCCCGGCGCACCCGTAATGAAGGGCGCGTGCGGGCGTTGAAGGCCTTGCGGGTCGAGCGCAGCGAGCGCCGTGAACGTACCGGCAAAGCCAATATCCTGCTGGATACCGCCGATAAATCCGGTAAGCAGGTGATGGTGCTGGATAACGTCAGTTTCGCCCACCCGGGTGGGCCGTTCCTGATCAAGGATTTCTCCATGGTCCTGCAGCGCGAGGATCGTATCGGTCTGCTCGGCGCCAACGGCACCGGCAAGACCACCTTGCTGAAACTGATGCTCGGCGGCCTGCAACCGAGCAGCGGCAGCGTCAAGGAGGGCACGCGCATCGACGTGGCTTACTTCGATCAGCTACGCCATCAGCTCGACCTGGAAAAAACCGTGATCGACAACGTCGCCGAAGGCCGCGACTTCATCGAGATCGATGGGCAAAGCCGGCATGTGCTGAGCTACCTGGGCGACTTCCTGTTCAGTCCGCAACGTGCCCGCACGCCGGTCAAGGCGCTGTCGGGTGGCGAGCGTGCACGCCTGTTGCTGGCCAAGCTGTTCAGCAAACCAGCCAACCTGCTGGTGCTGGACGAGCCGACCAACGACCTCGACGTGGAAACCCTCGAGCTGCTCGAAGAGGTGTTGCTGACGTTCAAGGGCACCGTGCTGATGGTCAGCCACGACCGGGCATTCCTCGATAACGTGGTGACCAGCACCCTGGTCTTCGAAGGCGAGGGCAAGGTTCGTGAATACGTGGGCGGTTATCAGGACTGGCTGCGTCAGGGTGGTTCGCCGCGGTTGCTCGGGGTTGGCGAAACCAAGGCCGGCAAGGCCGAATTGGCTTCCGCCGTAGTCGAGGCGGCACCGGCACCTGAGGTGGCGCCGGTTGCCAATGCGCCGGTGGCCAAGAAGAAGCTCAGTTACAAGGTGCAGCGCGAGCTTGAGGCGCTTCCTGCGCAGATTGATGCGCTGGAGGTGGACATAGCCGCACTGGAGGCACAGATCGGCGCCCCGGCGTTTTACCAGCAATCCGCGGAAAAAACTGCCGAGGTGTTGGCCCGTTTGCAAAGTCAGCAGCATGAACTGGATAAACTGCTGGAGCGTTGGGCCGAGCTGGAAGGCTGAGAGCTTGTGAAAAAACTCTCGCCTACTGCGACCGCCCCCTGACGCCCGTTGCTGGCGTTGCGCTACGCGAAAAACAGGGTCATTTAGCTCACTAAACTCCCCCGTTTTTCACGTAACGCGCCTTGCCGCGAACACCAGGAGACGCTCTCGCTACGGCGCTCGATATTTTCACAATCTCTGAGCCCGATTGTTGCAATAGCTGATTATCCCCAAGCACAACCTCAAAACGTCTGGCGGAGACATGCATGGCCATCGAGTACCGGATTACTCTCGACGATAATCACGAGTTCAGTTACAGGATCGAACTGAACCGTGTGTATGATCCCGCCCAGGCTCAGGTGGCGCCCAGTTGGACGCGCCTGGACCACCAGCAGTGCAGCAATTGTCCGCTGAGCAGGAACGACTTCAGTCACTGCCCGGCAGCCGTCGATCTGCACCAGGTGATCGAGGACTTTCAGGGGCTGCCGGCCTTCAAGAAGGCCATGGTCTGGGTGCGCACGCCAGAGCGTGAATACACCAAGCAGGTCGGGCTGGAGGAGGGCTTGCGTGCCCTGCTCGGGGTGATCATGGCAACTAGCGCCTGTCCGGTGTTGGGCAAGCTCAAGCCGATGGCGCAGAATCATCTGCCGTTCGCCAATAATCAGGAATTCATCCTGCGCGCGGTTTCGTTGTACTTGGCGCGCCAGTATTTCAATTTCCGTGAAGGGCGGCTCGCGGATTGGGAGTTGAAAGGGTTGGTGCGCATGTTTCAGCAATTGCAGTTGGTCAATCAGGCGTTCTGGCAGCGGATTCACGACACCTGCGAGGGCGACTCGAACCTCAAGGCCTTTTTGACCTTCTTTTCCATGTCGTCGAGCATGACCTACTCACTGGAAACCCAGTTGCAGAAGATTCGTCCGTTGGTGATGAGTGCGGGCGACAATTTCGAGTGACCGGGAGCGAATGAGGTTTGGCGCCTCATTCGCCAGTTGCGCGTTTACTCGGGTTTCTTCAGGCGTACGGCCAGCACGTCGCAGGGGGCGCCATGCAGCACGTCATTGGCGGTAGAGCCGAGCAGTAATGCCAGGCCATGGCGGCCATGGCTGCCGACGATGATCAGGTCGCAGCCTTGCTCCTCGGCCAAGCGGTGTATTTCCTGACGTGGCTGACCGTATGCCAGATGGCGTTGGTCGGCGCCCAGGTCGGGGTATTTGCCGGCAAAGCTGTCCAGGCGCTCACGGGCTTGTTCGAATTGCTGCTGTTGCAGCATCGACAGGTCCATGGGCACGTCCCCGCCAAACGCCATGGCCATGGGTTCGACTATATGTACCACGGATAATTTGGCGTGGCTGCTCGAGGCCAGCTTCTGTGCACGCTGCATGACTGGATCGCACTCTTCGGTTAGGTCGACAGCGACCAGAATATGCTGGTAGGGCATGGGTGACTCCTCTAAGGGTTGTCGATGGTGGTAAGTATGGCCGCATTGAACGCTTGTGACAGGCTTTTGCCTGCGAGATGAATTTATGCCTGTATGGATCATATTGCTGCTTCTGGCTTTTGTGCTCAGCCCACTGGCCATGCTAATGCCATCGCGGCGACAGCGTGGGCGGATGGATGTGCGTTTGCAAGCCCGGCGCATGGGGTTGGCGATGCAGTTGTCGCGCGAGCAGTGGCCGCACTGGCTGGCTATCGAGCCGCCGGGTCAGTGTCCGCAATATCATCGGGCGCGGCGCCGTGGGCATGAGGATTGCTGGTGTTACTGGCAGGCTGCACCGGGCCAGTGGCTGAATCAATGGCGTGAGCCGTGCGGCGATGCGTCATTGGCCGAGCAATTGGCCAGCCTGCCGGTCGATGTGTACAAGGTCGAGGCAACGACGCAGGTGATCGCGCTGTATTGGGGTGAGCGGGAAGAATTGGACGCGCTGCAGAAGATCGCCAGCTTCTTGCTTGCACGCGCTTGAGCGGCAGACCGTCAGGCAATCAAGAAAGAAAACCCGATGCAGGCACCGGGCTATAAATGCGGCCAGGCAGGCCGGAAAGGTCGAATGAGCCATGCGCAGTGCGCCCTGGCTCGGTGCTGCATGTCCGCGATTATTCAATAAGCGCCACTTGCGGCTGACGCTGTTCGGCGTCTGCCTGATTTGCCGGTTGTCCTGCGGGGCCCCGTTCCAGGCGCTGCGGTTTGCCGGCAGTCCGGTGACCATCTGTTCCAGTGATTGGGTTCCCCCCACCCTAAGAAGTTGCTCCTGGCGAAGCATAGCCGAGCGCGATTGCTTGCGTCAGCAGGTTTTGCTCGCGGCTTTGCTGGGTCAGTGCGGCGTCTATCGTCCAGCTCGATTGTGCCATATGGCTCCTGGCGCAGGGCCAGCAATCGGCGGTGCTGGTTGCCAGGTCAGCCACCGGCTGCAAGTCAGTGAACTCCTGGGTTTTCACTGCGCTGATGGCCTCCCATGCTGCTGTACATAAAAGTCGCTGAGGCTTTTTTTGCGTGCCCTAGTGCGGTTGAAACGCTCTCATCAGGCTGCTGAAGGGCTCGCTTGCGTGGGGCTGTTGTCGGCCAAATATTGGATTTTTCTGTTTATCGCTGCTGATGGCTGCCTGATCGCTTCAATACAAGGCTATCCGTCAGCAGGAGTCCTAGCTCGGGTAGTCGTCGATGCATCAAGCTACAAGCGACCAATTGACAATCTGCAGCTTTTCCTTGAAGGTGGGCACACCCAAATCAAACGGGCGTATGAATTGAGCGTTTGCTTAAGAAAGCAGCGCCAATCCAGTCCGATTATCGCGTCGGCGGGTGTGCCAGGCTCGTAGGGGCTACTCTGAAACGGCTGTGCCGTGGGGTAGCTAGCTGGTTGGCTCCGATGTGTACTGTTCAGCTTCCATACCGTGGAGATCAGTTGATGATTTACGAAGGTAAAGCCATCACGGTTAAGGCTCTTGAGAGCGGCATAGTCGAATTGAAATTCGACCTCAAGGGTGAGTCCGTCAACAAATTCAACCGTCAAACCCTCAACGAACTGCGTCAGTCGGTCGATGCAATCAAGTCTGATGGTTCGATCAAGGGCGTGATCGTCACCAGTGGCAAAGACGTGTTTATCGTCGGCGCCGACATCACCGAGTTCGTCGACAGCTTCAAGTTGCCGGACGCAGAGCTGGTGGCTGGCAACCTCGAAGCCAACAAGATCTTCAGTGATTTTGAAGACCTCGCCGTGCCGACCGTGGCCGCAATCAATGGCATCGCCCTGGGCGGTGGTTTTGAGATGTGCCTGGCGGCGGATTACCGGGTCATGGCCGACAGCGCCAAAGTGGGGCTGCCGGAAGTCAAGCTGGGCATCTACCCGGGCTTCGGCGGCACCGTGCGGCTGCCTCGCCTGATCGGTACCGACAATGCGGTCGAGTGGATTGCCTCGGGCAAGGAAAATCGTGCGGACGATGCCCTGAAAGTGGGGGCCGTCGATGCGGTCGTGACTGCCGACAAGTTGCAGGCCGCAGCGCTGGATCTGGTCAAGCGCGCCATCTCCGGCGAACTGGACTACAAGGCCAAGCGCCAGCCTAAGCTGGAAAAGCTCAAGCTCAACGCCATCGAGCAGATGATGTGCTTCGAAACCGCCAAGGGCTTCGTTGCCGGCCAGGCCGGCCCGAACTACCCGGCTCCGGTCGAGGCGATCAAGACCATCCAGAAAGCCGCCAACTTCGGTCGCGACAAGGCGCTGGAAGTGGAAGCCGCCGGCTTCGTCAAGCTGGCCAAGACCCCGGTTGCTGCCAGCCTGATCGGTTTGTTCCTGAATGATCAGGAGCTGAAGAAGAAAGCCAAGCACTACGACGAAATCGCCAAAGACGTGAAACTGGCTGCCGTTCTCGGCGCCGGCATCATGGGCGGCGGTATCGCCTACCAGTCGGCGGTCAAGGGCACGCCGATCCTGATGAAGGATATCCGTGAGGACGGTATCCAGATGGGCCTGAACGAAGCCTCCAAGCTGCTCGGCAGCCGTGTGGCCAAAGGCCGCCTGACCCCGGCGAAGATGGCAGAAGCCCTCAACGCCATTCGCCCGACCCTGTCCTACGGCGATTTCGGCAACGTCGACATCGTCGTCGAAGCCGTGGTCGAGAACCCCAAGGTCAAGCAAGCCGTGCTGGCCGAAGTGGAAGGTCTGGTCAAGGGTGATGCGATCCTGACGTCCAACACGTCGACCATCTCCATCAGCCTGCTGGCCAAGGCGCTCAAACGTCCGGAAAATTTCTGCGGCATGCACTTCTTCAACCCGGTGCACATGATGCCGCTGGTCGAAGTGATCCGTGGCGAGAAGTCCGGCGAGGTGGCGATCGCCACCACCGTGGCTTACGCCAAGAAGATGGGCAAGACTCCGGTTGTGGTCAACGACTGCCCGGGCTTCCTGGTCAACCGCGTGCTGTTCCCGTACTTCGGCGGTTTCTCCAAACTGCTCGGTTTCGGTGTCGACTTCGTGCGCATCGACAAGGTCATGGAGAAGTTCGGCTGGCCGATGGGCCCGGCGTACCTGTCCGACGTGGTCGGTATCGATACCGGTCACCATGGCCGTGACGTGATGGCCGAAGGCTTCCCGGATCGCATGGCGGTCGAAGGTCGCACTGCAGTCGACGTGATGTACGAAGCCAATCGCTTGGGCCAGAAGAATGGCAAGGGTTTCTACGCCTACGAAATGGACAAGCGTGGCAAGCCGAAGAAGGTCATTGATCCGGTGGCTTACGAGTTGCTCAAGCCCCTCGTCACCGAGCAGCGTGAAGTGACCGATGAAGACATCATCAACTTCATGATGATCCCGCTGTGCCTGGAAACCGTGCGTTGCCTGGAAGACGGCATCGTCGAAACCGCCGCCGAGGCCGATATGGGCCTCATCTATGGCATCGGCTTCCCGCCGTTCCGCGGTGGTGCGCTGCGTTACATCGACAGCATCGGTGTCGCCGAATTCGTGGCCCTGGCCGACAAATATGCCGACCTGGGTGCGCTGTACCAGCCGACCGCAAAACTTCGCGAAATGGCCGCCAACGGCCAGAAGTTCTTCGGTTAATGCGCACAGACTAGAGCGAGAGTGAATTTATGAGCCTGAATCCTAGAGATGCAGTGATCGTCGACTTCGGTCGCACCCCGATGGGTCGTTCCAAGGGTGGCATGCATCGCAATACCCGTGCCGAGACCCTGTCGGCCAACCTGATCAGCGGCCTGCTGACGCGCAACACCAAGGTCGATCCGGCCGAAGTGGAAGACGTGATCTGGGGTTGCGTCAACCAGACCCTGGAGCAGGGCTGGAACATCGCGCGCATGGCGTCGCTGATGACCCAGATCCCGCACACCAGTGCTGCGCAGACGGTCAGCCGTCTGTGTGGTTCCTCCATGAGCGCCCTGCACACTGCCGTGCAGGCGATCCAGACCGGCAATGGCGACGTGTTCGTCATCGGCGGGGTGGAGCACATGGGCCACGTCGGCATGATGCACGGCGTCGATCCGAATCCGCACCTGTCGCTGTATGCCGCCAAGGCCTCGGGCATGATGGGGCTGACCGCGGAAATGCTCGGCAAGATGCATGGCATCAGCCGCGAGCAGCAGGATGCCTTCGGTGAGCGTTCGCACCGTCTGGCACAGAAGGCCACCGTCGAAGGCAAGTTCAAGGATGAAATCATCCCGATGCAAGGCTACGACGAGAACGGCTTCCTGAAGATGTTCGACTTCGACGAGACCATACGTCCGGAGACCACCCTGGAAAGCCTGGCCGCGCTGAAACCAGCGTTCAACCCGAAAGGCGGCACCGTGACCGCGGGCACGTCCTCGCAGATCACCGACGGCGCTTCCTGCATGATCGTCATGTCCGCCCAGCGCGCCAAGGACCTCGGCATTCAGCCGATGGCCGTGGTACGTGCCATGGCGGTCGCTGGTGTCGATCCGGCGATCATGGGTTACGGTCCGGTACCGGCTACCCAGAAGGCCCTCAAACGTGCTGGCCTGACCATCAATGACATCGACTTCTTCGAGCTCAACGAAGCCTTCGCCGCCCAGGCTCTGCCGGTGCTGAAGGATCTGAAAGTGCTCGACAAGATGGAAGAGAAGGTCAACCTGCACGGCGGTGCCATTGCGCTGGGTCACCCATTCGGGTGTTCCGGTGCGCGTATCTCCGGTACCCTGTTGAACGTGATGAAGCAGAATGGTGGCACTTTTGGTGTGTCGACCATGTGCATCGGCCTGGGTCAGGGCATTACCACTGTCTTCGAACGCCTTTAGTTGATCAGAGAAGGCGCTCACAGACGCAAAACCGGGGCCTAGTGCCCCGGTTTTTGTTTTTGGCCTGCCATCCATGGCGGCCACCCTTCAGGCCGTCGCTACGCGACGTGAAAAATTTCTCCCGGAAATTTTTTCTCGGCAGAAAATCTTCAAGGAATTTAGCCATGCAATTACAGCCCGGTCTTTATCGCCACTACAAAGGACCCGAGTACCGCGTATTTGGCGTGGCTCGGCATTCCGAGGCAGAGCAGCAAGTAGTGGTCTATCAGGCGCTATACGGCGATTACGGGCTGTGGGTGCGCCCGCTGGAGATGTTTTGTGAAAGCGTTGAAGTGGACGGCGAGATGGTTCCGCGCTTTGCTTTGATTCAGGCCGAAACCAGCCTTTTCGACCGACCCTGAACGCAGACCGCACTATTGCTGCGCTTGACCTCAACCTTAACCCCACTATATATAGCGGTGCCGCGCTGGCCGGCTATTGAAAAACCATGCGCTGGATCGTGCAGCGTTGAACGCGGCCGCAGAATGCTTTTTTACAGCAAGTAAACTCCGCTTCTTCGGTTGAATTCACCTCGACAGTTATTGCTGAACACTATATTCCAACAGTTTTTATGGCGCCTCTCGCCTTTCATTTATCGAATTTCAGGAATTTTCCAATCCATGGGCAAATCGCTGGTCATCGTGGAATCCCCGGCCAAGGCCAAGACCATCAACAAGTATCTGGGCGACCAGTACGTGGTGAAGTCGAGCATCGGCCACATCCGTGACCTGCCTACCAGCGGCTCGGCAAGTGCTGCCAAAGAGCCCGTCAAGCGGGGCAAGGCGGCGGCTGGTGAAGTGCCGGCGTTGTCGCCCAAGGAAAAGGCCAAGCGCCAACTGGTGGCGCGCATGGGGGTCGATCCCGAACATGGCTGGAAGGCCAAGTACGAAATCCTCCCAGGCAAGGAAAAGGTTGTAGAAGAACTGCGGCGGTTGGCCAAGGATGCCGACACCATCTATCTCGCAACCGACTTGGATCGCGAGGGGGAAGCCATTGCCTGGCACCTGCGCGAATCCATCGGTGGCGACGACAGCCGCTACAAGCGCGTGGTGTTCAACGAGATCACCAAGAAGGCCATTCAAGAGGCCTTTTCCAAGCCGGGCGAGCTGGACATCAATCGGGTCAATGCCCAGCAAGCACGGCGCTTCCTTGACCGTGTAGTGGGCTACATGGTCTCGCCATTGCTGTGGGCCAAGATCGCTCGTGGTCTGTCGGCTGGCCGGGTGCAGTCGGTGGCGGTGAAGTTGGTGGTCGAGCGCGAGAAAGAGATTCGCGCCTTCGTGCCTGAAGAATATTGGGAAGTGCACGCCGACCTCGGCACGGCCAAGGGCGCTAATGTGCGTTTCGAGGTGGCACGCGAAAGCGGTGCGGCCTTCAAGCCGCTGAACGAAGCCCAGGCGATGGCAGCCCTGGCAACGCTCGAGGCGTCCAGCTACAGCATTGCCAAGCGGGAAGACAAACCGACCAGCAGCAAGCCGTCGGCACCGTTCATTACGTCCACCCTGCAGCAGGCGGCGAGCAATCGTCTGGGCTTCGGGGTGAAGAAGACCATGATGATGGCCCAGCGTCTATATGAAGCCGGTTACATCACCTACATGCGTACCGACTCGACCAATCTGTCGGCCGATGCCGTGAGCATGGTGCGTGATTTCATCGAAGGCGAGTTCGGCAAGAAATACCTGCCGGCCAATCCGCTGGCCTACAGCAGCAAGGAAGGGGCCCAGGAGGCGCACGAGGCGATTCGTCCGTCTGATGTCAACCTCAAGCCGACCCAGCTAACCGGCATGGAGCGTGATGCCGAACGCCTGTATGAGCTGATCTGGCGCCAGTTCGTGGCGTGCCAGATGCCGCCTGCCGAGTACCTGTCGACCACCGTGACCGTCACTGCCGCGCAGTTCGAGTTGCGCGCCAAGGGCCGGATTCTCAAGTTCGACGGTTACACCCGGGTATTGCCGCAAATGAGCAAGCCGGGCGATGACGATGTGTTGCCGGACATGGCCCAGGGCGACGTACTCAAGCTGATCAAGCTCGATCCGAGCCAGCACTTTACCAAGCCGCCGGCACGCTATTCGGAAGCTAGCCTGGTCAAGGAGATGGAGAAGCGCGGTATCGGTCGTCCGTCGACCTATGCGGCGATCATCTCGACCATCCAGGATCGCGGCTATGTCGCACTGCACAACCGGCGTTTCTACTCGGAAAAAATGGGCGACATCGTTACCGGGCGCCTGAGCGAAAGCTTCTCCAACCTGATGGACTACGGTTTTACCGCCGGCATGGAAGAACACCTGGACGATGTGGCCCAGGGCGAGCGCGAGTGGAAGCATGTGCTCGATGAGTTCTACGGCGACTTCAAGAAGAAGCTCGAAGTGGCCGAGGCCAGCGACAGTGGCATGCGAGCCAATCTGCCGACGCCGACCGATATCCCGTGCCGTGAGTGCGGTCGGCCGATGATGATTCGTACCGCCTCCACCGGGGTATTCCTCGGTTGTTCCGGCTATGCGCTGCCGCCGAAAGAACGCTGCAAGTCGACCATCAACCTGGTCCCTGGCGATGAAATCGCCGCGGACGACGAGGGCGAGTCGGAATCACTGGTGCTACTGGGCAAACATCGCTGCCAGAAGTGCGGCACCGCCATGGATGCCTACCTGCTCGACGAGACGCGCAAGCTGCATATCTGCGGCAACAACCCGGATTGCACGGGCTACGAGATCGAACAGGGCCAATATCGGATCAAGGGTTACGAAGGCCCAAGCCTGGAGTGCGACAAGTGCGGCAGCCAGATGCAGCTGAAGACCGGGCGTTTCGGCAAGTTTTTCGGTTGCACCAACACTGAGTGCAAAAACACCCGCAAGCTGCTGAAAAGCGGTGAGGCTGCTCCGCCGAAGATGGATCCGGTGAAAATGCCCGAGCTCAAGTGCGAGAAGGTCAATGACACCTATATCTTGCGTGACGGTGCATCGGGCTTGTTCCTGGCCGCCAGTCAGTTTCCGAAGAACCGCGAAACCCGTGCGCCGCTGGTGCTGGAGCTGATTCCGCACAAGGATGAGATCGATCCGAAGTATCACTTCCTCTGTGATGCGCCGAAGAAAGACCCGGAAGGTCGTGCGGCGGTTATTCGCTTCAGCCGCAAGACCAAAGAGCAGTACGTGCAGACGGAGGTCGAAGGCAAGCCGACCGGCTGGCGCGCCTTCTATGACGGCGGCAAGTGGAAGGTCGAAGACAAGCGTTGATCGGACAAGGTGCGCGTCTGCAGGTAGCAGGCGCGCGTATAGTGGCCTGATCGGTCTGTAGTGGAGGGCGCCTTTATGGCCCATGAGCTGTATACCCGTACCAACCAGAAGCTCTTCTATGCCGGTCTGTCGCTGGAGTCCTGGCGCGCCGCGCAGGAGGGGAGAGCAGTCAACTCGTTGGCCCTGATACAGGCCGAGCGTGAGGCGGCGTTATTCCATCTCTATGGAGCGCTGCTGGGGTTGTGTCACGAGATTGCCGGTTACTACCGTCTACCTGAAAGCAATGCAGCACGAGCCGAGCAGTTGCTGGACAAGGCATTGCTGGATGCTGCTCCGAGTCCCGAGTTGGCCGAGCTAATCGAGTTGGCGCAGCAGTCGGAAACCTGGCTGGCTCAGCTGCTGAAGGCGTACGCTGAGCTGTTTCAGCCACCACAGGCGGCGAAAAAGGCCAAGGTCGACCCAAGCACGCCCTTGATCGTGGCGGTCAGCCTGGATCAGGAGGACCCGCCACTGGCGCGTGAAACGCTGGAGGCTTGGCGACAGGAGTTGAAGGGGTTGGCCAAGCGCTTTCGCGAGTCGTTGAGTGAGTGGTGAGTCGAGTTTGGATAAGCGGGCTAGGGTGAGCCTTGGTCGACTGTTACAATGCCGGCCTTTCGTGGAGAGCCAGCCCTATGCCTACATCCTACCTTGAGATCGTCGAGTTGCCCGATGGGCGCATTGCACTGCGTCGTGCAGAAGACGAAGAAACCTTGGTGGTGCTGGATTTTTCCGCTGATGCCAAGGAATTCCTGCAGGGTCAGCACATCGAGGTAGCCAAGGCTATGCTCAGTGTCGGCGTGCAAATGGCCGGGAAATTGGCAGAAGGTGATTTTGACCGCGCACAAGGCCCGCGCGTGCTGCATTGATTGCGGATGGGTTGTCTTGACGTTGATATGACGATCAGCAGCTGGATTCAGGCGTTGTGGCTGGTTCATGTACCTGGATGATGGCGTCGTCTCATGCACAGTCCTTGTGCCATTGCTTGCGAATTTTACCCCAGACTGATGTTGAGGCTTTGCGCCTTGCCCTGTCGTGCGGCCTGCTCCAGTTGCTCCCGGGCATGCTGCTCAAGAGGGTGAAGCCAGCTGACAACCGTATGACTGCGACCCAGCTTCAGTGCTTCCTGAGCCAGCTGCAAGGCGCTTTGTTTGCCTCGCGGATGGAGCAGCAGAATGCGCTCGCGGTTGAGACCGGCTTCGCGTAGCCAGGTTTGCGTCAGGCTGCTGGGTGGGGCGATCAGGCTCAGCCAGCGCGCATCGTTGTTCTGACTCAACTCGCGGAGAATTGGTGCAAGCAGGTTCAGGCAGTGGCCCGCCGCGCCACGTAGCGACATTTCGCTGAAGGCTTCGGGGTGGTTCTCCTGCCAGGGTGACTCCACCTCCTGCTTCAGCAGCGGCGTCACTGCCGCGGCCATTAGCCCCTCGAACAGGGGCAACTGTGTACGGCTTAGTGACTGCGGGAACTGCATAGAACCTCCTCTGGCCAGCGCTGGAAAACTACCTACGTTTTGCCCTGTTGGTGTCAAAGCTCGGGGCGTTGAAAGCGGCCTCACTTGAGCGCAGCCCGAATGGGCGAGCGGAGCGAGGCGAGGGTGCGATTAGCGAGGTACACGTCTCCTTTTGCCTGCTGCGGTCGTTCGACCTGCCTTCGGCTACTGCTTGACGCCACTTGCGTTGCGGCCATGTCGATCAGTCGAGCGCGGCCCGGGTTTCAGAGACCTGCTAGCGACGGATAACGCCGACACTCAAACCTTCGATAATCAACTCCTGTTCTTCCAGGTTCACCTCTATGGGGGCGAACTCGGGGTTTTCGGCAATCAACCAGACCTTGTTGCCTTCACGCTTGAAGCGCTTGACCGTCACTTCGTCATCGATGCGAGCCACTACCACTTGCCCGTTGTGTGCTTCACGGGTGGTGTGCACGGCCAGCAGGTCGCCGTCGAGTATGCCGATGTCCTTCATGCTCATGCCGCGCACGCGCAGCAGGTAGTCGGCCTTGGGGTGGAAGAACTCGGGGTTGATCCGACATGAGTCTTCAATATTCTGTTGCGCTAGAATGGGCGCGCCAGCGGCGACGCGACCGATCACGGGTAAACCCTCTTCCGTGTTGTTCGGTTCGTAGCCAGGGATGCGGATGCCGCGTGAGGCGCCCGGGGTCATTTCGATGGCCCCTTTGCGGGCCAGGGCCTTGAGGTGTTCCTCGGCGGCATTGGGTGATTTGAAACCAAGTGCCTGAGCGATTTCCGCACGGGTTGGCGGGTAGCCGTTATCGTCAAGGCAGTGCTTGATGAAGGCGAGAATTTCAGCTTGGCGTGGCGTCAGTTTCAGCATGTCGGGCTCTGTTTTTTTATCCAGTTACTGTGATTATATACAGTGATTCGGGGTTGGCAATCCTCCTTTGTCTTCTTGGCTAAAATTCGCTGCTTGCTGTTTCCTCTCATTGCAGGTTACTTACTCGGTGCACTGACCAGTGCACCTGCGAGTGCCAGGCGTTGTTTGCTGCCGATACATGACTGTCCGGCCATAAAATGGTTTGCGCGACTTGACAAGGCGGTAGGTCGAAACGTATGTTTCAAACAAGTGTTTGTCAGGTGGATAGTCATGGCACAGTCGGAAACCGTTGAACGCATTCTCGATGCGGCGGAGCAATTGTTCGCAGAGAAAGGTTTCGCGGAAACTTCATTGCGGCTGATCACCAGTAAAGCTGGGGTCAACCTGGCAGCGGTGAACTATCATTTTGGCTCGAAAAAAGCGCTGATCCAGGCGGTCTTCTCGCGTTTTCTCGGTCCTTTCTGCAGCAGCCTAGAGCGCGAGCTGGATCGTCGTCAGGCCAAGCAGGAGATGAAAGTCAGCCTTGAAGAGTTGCTCGAATTGCTGGTGGATCAGGCGCTGGCCGTGAAGCCGCGTAGTGGCAATGATTTGTCGATATTCATGCGTCTGCTGGGTTTGGCTTTCAGTCAGAGTCAGGGCCACCTGCGCAAGTATCTGGAAGAGGTGTACGGCAAGGTGTTCCGCCGTTACATGCTCCTGGTGCATGAGGCCGCACCGCGTATCCCGCCGCTGGAGTTGTTCTGGCGCGTGCATTTCATGCTCGGCGCTGCGGCCTTCAGCATGTCCGGAATCAAGGCGTTGCGCGCCATGGCCGAGACCGACTTCGGGGTGAATACGTCGATCGAGCAGGTCATGCGCATGATGGTGCCGTTCCTGGCGGCTGGCATGCGTTCGGAAAGCGGTGTGACCGATGAGGCTCTGGCCGCTGCTCAGCTCAAGCCGCGCGTCAAGAGCGCCGGCATACCTGTCAAGGTTTGATGCCACAGCCAGGGGCTGTTGCCTTTTCGGCGCGGCCGCGAACGAAACGGCAACAGACCCTAGTGGGCTTGGCGAGTCCGATCCGCTAAGCTAGTCGCCCATGCGCGCTCTCGACTTTCTGCATATCTCCCTCGCTGATCAGTGCCTGTACGGCTTTGCCGACGGGCAGCTGTTGCTGCGCCTGCCTGTGTCCACCGCCCTCAATGGCCCGGGCGAGCTGAATGGCTCCGGCTGCACCCCGCGTGGCTTGCATCGAGTGCGGGCGAAGATCGGCGAAGGCTTGCCCTTGGGGGCGGTATTGCGGGGGCGGCGCTGGACCGGCGAAGTCTGGTCGCCGGCCCTGGCTGCGCAGTTCCCCGGTCGCGACTGGATCCTCACGCGGATTATCTGGCTCAGTGGTTGTGAGGTGGGGCGCAATCGACTGGGAAAGGTCGATACCTTCCGCCGCTATATCTATCTGCACGGCACGCCGGACACCGAGCCCATGGGCGTGCCGCGCTCCCATGGTTGCGTGCGGCTGCGCAATGCCGATCTGCTGGCACTGTTCCCGCGCGTCCCTGTTCAATGTGCCGTGCAGATCGACGAGGCGGCATGCCCGGTCTGGGCGGCGGCGTTACTTTAGTTAAGGATTATTTGTGAGTTCACCCATGCAAGGCTCGTTGATGCTGGATATCGCCGGTACCTGGCTGACTGCAGAGGATCGGCAGATTCTCCGTCAGCCCGAAGTGGCTGGCTTGATCCTGTTCGGGCGCAATGTCGAGCACCCGCGGCAGGTACGAGAGTTGTCGGCCGCCATTCGTGCGGTACGTCCTGATCTGCTTCTGGCTGTCGATCAGGAGGGCGGGCGGGTGCAGCGTCTGCGTCAGGGTTTTGTACGTTTGCCGGCGATGCGCGCCATTGCCGATAACGCCAATGCCGACGTCTTGGCCGAGCGCTGTGGCTGGTTGATGGCCACCGAAGTATTGGCGGTGGGGCTGGATCTGAGCTTTGCGCCGGTGCTGGACCTGGATCATCAGCGCAGTGCCGTGGTGGGTAGCCGGGCTTTCGAGGGGGATGCGCAACGCGCCACGCAGCTGGCGGCTGCATTTATCCGCGGCATGGGCGCGGCGGGTATGGCTGCGACCGGTAAGCATTTTCCCGGGCATGGCTGGGCCGAGGCCGACTCCCATGTGGCGATTCCAGTGGACGAGCGCAGCCTTGAGCAGATTCGCGCCAGCGATCTGCAGCCGTTCGCGCAATTGAGCCGACAGCTGGCCGCGGTGATGCCGGCGCATGTGATCTACCCGCAGGTAGATGACCGACCTGCCGGTTTTTCGCGGCGCTGGTTACAGGAAATTCTGCGTGGCGAGTTGCAGTTCGCCGGGGTGATTTTCAGCGATGATCTATCGATGGCCGGTGCTCATGTGGTGGGCGACGCGGCTTGTCGCATCGAGGCGGCGCTGAGCGCGGGTTGCGACATGGGGTTGGTATGCAATGATCGCGCTGCCGCGGAGTTGGCACTGAGCGCCTTGCAGCGTTTGCAGGTTGTTGTACCGCCAGGTTTGGCGCGTATGCGTCGCCGGGCTTTTCCGGGTACGGAATACCGGCAGAGCCCGCGATGGCTGGAAGCAGTGGGTGCATTACGCACCGCGCAATTAATCGATTGAGGAGAGCTTGATGACTGTCTACGCCATAATCGGCGGCACTGGCCTGACCCAGCTGGACGGCTTGACCATTACCGCGGCACTGCATCTGGATACGCCCTATGGTTCCCCTTCGGCGCCGGTGTTGCGTGGCAAGTATGCGGGTCGTGAAGTGCTGTTCCTGGCTCGCCACGGCCACCCGCACCGGATTCCGCCGCATCAGGTAAATTATCGCGCCAACCTCTGGGCGCTCAGACAGTCGGGTGCCAAGGCGGTTATTGCGGTGAATGCGGTTGGCGGCATCCAGGCGGCCATGGACACCGGGCATTTCTGTCTGCCGCACCAGATCATCGACTACACCTCGGGGCGTGCGCATACCTTCTATGAGGGCGAGTTGGAGCATGTCACCCATGTGGATTTCAGCCACCCCTATGATGCCGAGTTGCGGGAAAAACTGGCCGCAGCGCTGTCTGCCAAGGGCTACGCATTCAGTGCTCAGGGGGTCTATGGCTGCACCCAGGGACCGCGCCTGGAGACGGTTGCCGAGATCGCCCGGATGGAGCGAGACGGTTGCGATATCGTCGGCATGACCGGCATGCCCGAGGCGGTGCTGGCACGCGAGTTGGCGTTGCCTTATGCCTGTCTGGCGTTGGTGGTGAACCCGGCGGCGGGTAAGTCCAATGCATTGATCACCATGGCCGCCATCGAGCGCGCCCTGGACGAGGGCATGGGGCGGGTCAAGGCCGTCTTGGCCCATGTGCTGGCCGGCTGAGCACAGTGGCTGTGAATTAAAAGGGTCGCTGTAGCGACCCTTTTTTTGGTGCGCCAGGCATGGCGCGTTGCGCGTAAGCGCAACCAGTTTGGCTGTGGTGGCCGCTGGTGACTTGGAGGTGAAAGTCCTCTACATACCCGGCAAGGGGAAGTGTTAGCCAGAGGCAAGGGTGTCGCGGGTGACTGCGAATCTGAAGGAAGCCCGAGGCAAAATGCTGGCCT
>NZ_JAAOJA010000004.1 GCF_013184545.1 Pseudomonas tumuqii
AGTAGTGAAACGATGCATCGCCGATGGTAGTGTGGGGTTTCCCCATGTGAGAGTAGGTCATCGTCAAGCTTATATTCCAAACCCCCCATCTGCGTAAGCAGGTGGGGGGTTTGTCTTTGTGCGCGGAAAAGACCGGGCGCAGGCATCCCATCCTGCGATGTCAGAAGGCACGGTTCTGTGCTCTGCTCGTCTAGAATAGTCATTCACTTCGCTTGAGCCTTTGCATATGGCCGATTCGGCTGAATCTCATGACTTGTCGACGCTGCCACTGGATGAATTGGTTGCGTGCCATGAGTGCGATCTATTGATGCGTCGGCCGCAGTTGGCGGATGGCGAGCGGGCTGAGTGCCCACGTTGTGGTTTTGAGCTTTACTCCCAGCGCCATCAGGTTGTAAGACGCAGCCTGGCTCTGGTGCTTGCTGCCCTGTTGCTTTACGTCCCCGCTAATTTTCTGCCAATCATGCAGCTGAACTTGCTCAGTCAGACGACCGAGGACACGGTGTGGAGTGGTGTGGTTGGGCTGTATGAAAGTGATATGCAGGGCGTGGCCGTGGTGGTGTTTCTCTGCAGCATGGCGGTGCCTTTGCTCAAGCTGCTTTGCCAGCTACTGGTGTTACTGAGCATTGCCTGGAACATTGGCCGTGGCTATGGCTTGCTGTTCTACCGTATCTATCACCATCTGCGTGATTGGGGCATGCTCGAGGTTTATTTGATGGGCATCCTGGTGGCGATCGTCAAGCTGGCCGATATCGCCGACTTGAGCCTGGGGATTGGCTTGGTGTGTTTCGTGGCCTTGTTATTGGTCCAGGTTTGGCTGGAGGTTACGATGTCCCCGCATCAGATTTGGCGGGCGTTATCCGGGGAAGATGCACATGCGGGCAATTGATGCGGGCCTGTTGGTGTGCCACGAATGCCATATGCTGAATAAGCTGGAGCCTGACAGTCCCAGGCAGTTTTGTTCGCGTTGCGGGGGCGTTATTCATGCCCGTCGCCCGAACAGCCTGATTCGTACCTGGGCATTGCTGCTGACGGCTGCGCTGCTGTACATCCCCGCCAATCTGCTGCCGATCATGACCGTCAACTCGCTGGGCAAGGGGCAGTCCGACACCATCATGTCGGGCATCATCGAGCTGGTGCACCTCGGTATGCTGCCGATTGCCGCAGTGGTGTTCATCGCCAGTATTCTGGTGCCGACGTTCAAGTTGTTTGGCATTGCCTTGCTGCTGTATTCGGTGCAGCGCCATCAGCCAATCTCGGTGCGTCAGCGGATAGTCATGTACCGCTTTATCGAGTGGATTGGTCGCTGGTCGATGTTGGATATTTTCGTGATTGCGATTCTGGTCGCGGTGGTCAAGTTCGGCAGCCTGGCGAGTATCGAGCCTGGTTTCGGTTCGATTGCCTTCGCCAGCGTGGTGATTTTGACGATGCTCGCGGCTTTAACTTTCGATCCCCGCTTGATCTGGGATAACACGGAGTCGAATGACGACCATGACTGATTTACCGACGGCGAGAACGCGTCCCGCTTCCAACTGGTCGGCCATCTGGGTGTTGCCGCTGATTGCCTTGCTGATCGGTATCTGGCTGGTTTGGCGCGCCTACAGTCAGGCAGGCATCGACATTCAGGTGGTCTTCCCGAGCGGCGAAGGCATTCAGGCCGGCAAGACTGAAGTGATTTACAAGGGCATGGCGATCGGCAAGGTCAAGGCGATGACACTGGATGACAGTGGTGAAAACCTCGGCGTTGTCGCTACTGTGGAAATGAACAAGAAGGTTGAGCCGCACCTGCGCAGTAACACGCGCTTCTGGCTGGTCAAGCCGAGCGTGAGCCTGGCGGGTATCACCGGATTGGAAACCCTGGTGTCGGGTAATTACATTGCGGTAAGTCCTGGTGACGGTGAGCCGACTCTGGAGTTCGAGGCCCTAGTCGAGCCCCCTCCGTTATCGGATGACCGGCCCGGGTTGCATCTGACCTTGAAGGCCGAGCGCCTCGGTTCGCTGAATCGCGACAGTCCGGTGTTCTACAAGCAGATTCAGGTTGGCCGGGTGAAAAGTTATGCCCTCGCCGACGATCAGAGCACGGTCGAGGTGAAGCTTTATATCGAGCCGACCTATGCCGCCCTGGTGCGCAAACATACGCGGTTCTGGAATGCCAGCGGCATCAGTATCGACGCCGGATTGTCGGGTTTCAAGCTGCGCAGTGAGTCGTTGGCCAGCATAGTGGCGGGCGGGATCGCCTTCGCCACGCCGGAGCATCGCAAGGAGAGTCCGGCGACCGACCCGAGCATTCCATTTCGCCTGTATGAAGATTTCGACGCAGCTCAGGCCGGCATCAGGGTGCTGGTCAAGATGACCGATTTCGAAGGCTTGCAGGCCGGACGCACGCCGGTGTTGTACAACGGCGTACAGGCCGGCACCTTGAAGGCGCTGAAGATCAATGATGACCTGACCGGCGCCTTGGCCGAATTGAGCCTCGATCCGCGCACTGAAGACTACCTGGTTGATGGCACCGAGTTCTGGGTGGTCAAACCGTCGATTTCCCTGGCCGGTATTACCGGTCTGGAGGCGCTGGTCAAGGGCAATTACATTGCCGTGCGCCCCGGCGAGAAGGGCGCGACAACCAAGCGCGATTTCGTGGCGCGGCCCAAGGCCCCACCACTCAACCTGGATGCGCCCGGCCTGCACCTGGTGCTGTTCAGCGAAAGCCGGGGTTCACTGGACGTCGGCAGTCCGATCCTCTATCGCCAGGTAGCTGTCGGTTCGGTGCAGAGCGTTCAGCTCGCGCGCGACAATCGGCGTGTGGTCTTTGGGCTGCACGTCGCGCCCGAGTATGTACATCTGGTGAACAGCTCGACGCGTTTCTGGAATGCCAGTGGAATTACCTTGAAAGGCGGTTTGTCCGGGGTCGAGGTCAAGAGCGAGTCGCTGCAGACCCTGTTGTCTGGCGGCATCGCGTTCGAAACCACGGATATGCAGGCACCTGCCCTGTCCAGACGAGTGCCGCGCTTCAACCTCTACGAGAGTCGCGAAACGGCCATGCAGGATGGCATGGCAATCACCATCAGGGTGGAGCGCGGTGATGGCCTGAGTCCGGGCACGGCGATACGCTACAGAGGCCTGGATGTCGGCAAGGTCGAAAGTATCGAGCTCAGTGATGACCTGCAGGCTGTGGTTTTGCGTGCTCGCGTGACCCTGGCGACTGAGCAGATCGCCCGGGTTGGTACGCGGTTCTGGGTGGTCAAACCGGAGTTCAGCCTGACCCGCGTGACTAACCTGGATACCCTGGTCAGTGGCCAGTACCTGGAAGTGCTGCCGGCGCACAAGGCCGCGTCCCGACAGACCGAATTCATCGCGCTGGCCCGACCGCCGAGCCAAGAGGTGGAGGAGCATGGCCTGCATCTGGTGCTCAGCACCACGCGGCGCAGCTCGCTGAAAGCCGGGGTGCCAGTGAGTTATCGGGAAGTGCCGGTGGGCAAGGTGACTGGCTATGAGCTGGGACCGACCGCGGATCGGGTGCTGATTCATATCCTCATCGAGCCGCGCTATGCCGGCCTGGTGCGCACCGGCAGCCGTTTCTGGAATACCTCGGGCGTTGGTTTCGAGGCGGGACTGTTCAAGGGCGTGAAGGTGCGTAGCGAGTCCCTGGAAACCCTGATCGAAGGCGGCGTGGCGTTCGCCACGCCGGAGGAGCCCACGAGCAACCAGGCCCGGGCGGGACAGACCTTTGCCCTGTTCGACGAGCCACAGGGCGAATGGTTGGGTTGGGCACCGAAGATCGCCTTGCCGAAATAGGCACATCACAACTAATCAGGACCGCCTAGGCGGGCCGGGTTAGTTGTGTCGGATGTTTCAGGCCGGTTCGACAGCTTCGACAGGCAGAGCCTGTGTTTTGCTGGTCTCCCGGCGCTGGATGTATTTCCAATCCGCCTCGTCGATATAGATGCCGTTCGGTCCGCTGCCGCCTTCCAGGTCGATGGCCACATGGGCCGAGACCTGCGGCTTGACCGAGGCGAGAATCGGCACGAAGCCCAGTTGCAGGCTGGTTTCGATCAAGGCCTGCTGGTTCTTCTCGTCGATATCCGCCGCCTCGTCGAGGTAGTAGGGCAGGCGGATGCGTCCGGCCTGATCGCGATCCATCAGGTGCAGCAGCAGATACATGTTGGTCAGCGCCTTGATGGTCATGGTGGTGCCGTTCGACGCTGCGCCGTCGATATCGGTGTGGATCACCGGCTGGCCATGCACCTTGGTGATCTCGAAGGCCAGCTCGAACAGATCCTTCAGGCCCAACTGGTTATGGTTGGCGGCGACCAGGCGCGCCAGATATTCCTTGGCTTCCTCGTTCTTGCTGTCCTGATCGCTGCTCTGCTGCAGGTCGAACACCGAGAGGGTCTCGCCTTGCTCGTACTGGCCAGCGCTGTGGATGATCTGGTCGATATGCTTGAGCGCGTCCTTGTTCGGCGCCAGAACGATGCGAAAACTCTCCAGGTTGGAGACCTGGCGCTTGTTGATCTCGCGGTTGAACAGCGCCAGCTGGTGTTCCAGGTTGTCGTAGTCGCTGCGGATATTGCGCAGGGTGCGGGCGATATCGGTGACGGCGGCGCGGCGGGCTTTGGTCAGGGTCAGCGCTTCGTCCTGGCGATGGGCATAGGCGTTGACCAGCAGGTGCAGGCGGCGTTCGACGTCGTCCTCGCTGTCGAACTTGGCCACGCCTTTCAGGCGTACCTGGGCATAGAGCGCCTCGATCTGCCCATCGACCCGCTGCAGGCCCTGCCAGGCGTCCTGGTAGTCGTTGAGCAGCGGCAGCAGGTTGTCCAGGGAATCGTCCAGCGGGTCGGTGAACGGCGTGCCGAACGGCAGATTGGCCGGCAGCAGCTGGCGGCGGCGCAGGGCGTCCTCCAGGGTGCGCTGCTTGGCTTCCAGGTCGGCCAGCTGACGGCCGACCAGTTGCAGCTTGGCGGACAATTGTTGCACGCGCTCGGTAAAGGCGTCCGAGGCGCGCTTGAGTTCGTCCTGGGCGGCTTCCAACTGCGCAAGCTGTTCCAGCTTGCCGTTTTCTTCCACCGCCAGGGTCTGGCTGCGGCGGAAATCCTCCAGGGCTTTCTGCGCATCCAGCACGGCCTGGTACAACTGTTCGGCCTGGGCCTTGCTGGCGGCGCGGTCGGCGGCCACCGCCTGCTGGGTTTTCAATTGCTTGTATTCGCGCTCGAGGCGGTCTTTCTGGTCGCGCAGCGCGGCACGGTCGGCCAGCGCTTGCAGGGCCGGCGGTTCGATATGCGAGAGGTCGATGGACAGGCCCGGTACTTCGAAGCGCTCGCCCTTGAACCCATCCAGCACGGCTTCCAGGGATTTTACCCAGGCCTCGCCATCGCCAACTTGAATACCTTTTTCACCCAGTGGCAGGCTGAACAGCTGGCCATTGAACAGGCGCATCAGGCGGTCGACGTCGGCCTGGGAGAACTCTTCGCGCAGGCGCGAGTAGCTGTTGTTGTCGGCGTGTTCGAGCTGCTGCTTGACCGACTTCAGGCGTTTGTCCAGATCGCTCAGGCGCTCGTCCAGATCTTCGCTGGAGAACTGCCGCGACTGCGCCAGGGCGCCGGCCAGTTCGTCGTGGGCGTCCTTGGCGGCGAGCAGTTGCGCCTCCAGCACTTGCACGTCGCTGACCAGGGCGAAACGGTTCTTCAGTACGGCCAGCTCGCCGAGCCAGCGCTGGATTTCGCTAATCTCGCGCTCCAGGCGCATCAGCTCGGCGGTGCCGCCGCGTTGTTCGTGCTGCAGGCCATCCTGTTCGCCGCGGTAATGCTCGGCCTGGATCACCAGCTCTTCGCGGCGCGCGCCGGCATAGTCCTGCCAGGTGCCGAGCAGGGAATCGAGCAGTGGCGACAGGCGATGCAACTTGCCGCGCAGTTGCTCGCGTTGGGCCACGCCGGCGGCCAGGGCCTCGATCAGCGGCCCGGCGCTGACCAGCGCCTGGTAGTCCTGCTCCATCCGGCGCACATCGCGGAACGCCTCTTCGGTGGCGGCGATGTAGTCGACGCTGCCCGAGCGCAGGCTGTGCTCGAAGGCGTCGAGGAACAGCTGCTTGAGCTTGGCCGCGGTGATCTCGCGCATATGCAGCAGGTTGATGAACAACGCGCGGAAGGTCTTCAGACTCTGCTCGCTGGTCGAGCGCAGCGGGATCAGGGTCAGGTCCAGCGGTATCGAGGTGTGGCCGCCGACCAGCAGGCGGCGCAGCTCTTCCGGCTTGAGCTCAAAGGCCTTGATGCCTTCGCGCTCCAGGGCGTTGAACAACTCGCGCTGACGCAGGCAGGTGCCGTCCTTCTGGTAGTGGGCCAGGTCCAGCTCGCCCTGGTAGGCGAAGAACTGGTGACCGAAACCGCCGCCCGGCCCGCGCCCGGCCACACCGATCACGTGGGGGCCGTGGGGCAGGGCGACTTCGACGAGGATGTAGCTGGTATCGGTGGCGAAGTAGAACTTGCGCGACTGCTCCAGGCTGTACTTGCCGAAGCTCATGTCCGACATGCGCGCCAGGATGGGGAACTGCAGGGCGTTGATCGAGGCGGATTTGCCCAGGTTGTTGGCACCGTACACCGACAGCGGGTTTTCCAGGGGAAACAGGCCGAGGCTGTAGCCGGCGGTGTTCAACAGGGCAAAGCGGCGAATGCCGTAGCGTTCCTGGCTCATGCGAGGGTCTCCTGTACGGCGTGTTCGTCGGCCATGGCACGGGCCAGGGCGTCTTCTTCGGATTCGTCGGCATACTCTTCGGCGAGGCTGATGATGTCGTCCTCGGCTTCATCGTCCAGCAGCACCGGGGTCGGCAGCGGCAGGGCGCTGTGCAGCGTGGCGGCCAGGTCGCGATCCTGCTGCACGCTCAGGCAGACATCGAGAAAGCGGTGCATGGGGGCGAGGAAGCGGTAGATGCCGTTGTCTTCGCTGGCAAAGCCCAGCTGGTTCAGGCGGCGCATGACTTTTTCTTCCAGCTCCTCAACGCTGGTGACCTCGGCTTGGAGGAACAGGTCACGGTATTTTTCCAGCAGCGGCGGCAGTTCATCGCGGCCGAGGCTGCCACCGTCGAGCACGGCCAACGGGTCGCGGCCCTGGTCGGCGAGGTGCTCGACCAGGATGAAGGTGAACAGTGCCAAACGCTGGGCGGTCTTGTTGACCTGGGCGCCCATCTGCTCGGGAACGAAATAGTAGAAGCCGCGGCTATCGCAGACCAGCTCATAGCCGAGCGCCTTGAACAGCGCGCGGTACTGGTCCTGCTGGTTGGACAGCTGAGCATACAGCTCCGGGTCGCGGCGGCTGACGTGATACCCCTTGAACAGCTCGCGGAAGATCGGTGCCAGTTGGGTCAGTTCTTTCAGGTCGATATTCATGGCAATCCATTCGCTGCGGCGGCAGCGCGTTGTACGTAGGGTGCGCGGTGCGCACCGCGGATTCGGTTGTGCTGCGCGCGAGCAGCCTATGGCGCGGCGCGGAGCAAGGTGAATGAGCTCAGGCTGAGCTGGTGCTCGGCGGTCAGGTAATCGCGGCGTTCCAGGCGCTCGCGCTGGAAGCGCGCGTCACGCGACAGGCGCGAGAACCAATACAGCAGTTCGTCGGTGGCACCTTCGGGTTCCTGCGTCAGCAGCCAGCTCATCAAATCCGGCAGCGGCAACGCCTGTTCGCAGCGTTCGAGCATCTCGCGGGCGGTGCGTGGCGCGCGCGGTGCTTCGCCCTTGCGCGCAGTGCTGGCCTTGGGGAATTGCGCCGGCTTGGGCTCGAAGCGCGCCAGCGCATAGACATAGGCCTCGACCTGCGACGCGGTACCGAGAAAGGTGCTCTGCGGCCGGCTGAACAGCGGCAAGGATGCCTGCGGCACCGCGTCGAGGCCTTTACGGCGGATCGCCGCCAGGGCCAGGGCCGCGCCACGGGTGACGGCGTTGTGCCGACGCGCCTCCTCGCGCAGCGGCAGCAGCAGTTCGCGGGCGCGGCGCAGGGTCAGTTGGGCGGTGGTCTGCATCTCCAGGATGCGCGCGTGGGTACGCAGCAGCAGGTCATCGTCGACCAGTTGGCCGAGGCGCTGCTGTTCGCCGAGCAGGCGCAGCAACACATGCTCGACGCGGTAGACGCCCTGCTCGAAGGCGCCGTCGGCGGCGACCAGCTGGATCATCGGCTCGACGTATTCGTCCCAGGTCGCCAGCACCTCGGCGTAACGCTGGCGCAACGGGATCTGCCGGTCGCTGGTCTTGGCCCGCTCGGCCACGGCGACCAGCGCCTGTTCGTCGTTGGCCAGCTTCTTCAGCACGTCACGCACGCGCATATCCAGCAGGCGCAGCTGGCGCGCCAGGTCGGCGGCGTCGCGCACCTCGAAGGCGTCCTTGATATAGCCGGCCAGGCGCTCGAGGTGGCGCAAATAGGCCTCGATCTCCAGACACAAGCCCAAGCGGTGCTCGCGGCGCAGGTAGGCGAGGAAGTCGTGGATCTGCGCGTTCAGCTCGAAGCGGTTGGGGCTCTTGGCCACCGGCACCAGGATGTCCAGGCGGATCCACTGGTCGAGCAGGGCGGTAATGTCCACCGGCGTGCTCTCCGGCAACTGCGCCGTCAGCTGTTTGCGCAGCTCGATCAGGCTCAGGGTGCCGCTATCGAAGCGCTCGCAGAGCGGTTCGAGCAACGTCCAGTGTTCGGCAAGGGCGCGCAGTACGCGCTTGGGATCGATCATCGAAGGCCGGTCGCTCAATCTGGGAAAAACGCCGATTGTACTGCATCGACCGGCAATCGATTGAGCCTGAACCGATCGGAGGCGCTTTGTTGGCGCAGGTGACGCAATGCGGCAGTTTGCGACCGCCGCAGTCGTGCTCGGATTATCCGAATGCGCTGGAAGCCCCATTCAAGTGACTGAATTCGCTGGCATGTTTTCTGCGATAGCCGATCAAAGCCCCTGCTGGGATCGAGCCTATGTCGTCCACCTCCGCCGCCTATGTCGATGCCTGTTGGCGCGAGTTGCAGGATCAGCGTGACCTGGACTGGGATCTCGACGCCATCACCGACCGTCGCGAGGCAATCGCCTTCCTGCAGCGTTTCGAGAACCGCCTGTGCGTCTACTCGGGTTATGCGGCAACGCTCTACAGCAGCTACAGCTTCGTGGTGCCGCCGAGCGATCATGGCGACATCACCATCCTCCCGGACGAGCGCTGCTGGAGCGAGACCTTCCATGACATCCCGGCCCATGCGGTAGAACCCACCGGTATCCATATCCTGCCGGGCGAAACCATGGGCTACCCTGGCCTCTATTTGAAAATTCCCAGCCACAATCGCCTGGTGGCCTCCAGGGAATTGCCGTTTCAGGATGGCCTCAGGTTGCTGATCCAGCGCTATCGGTCCAGGGGCGAGTCGTTCCTGCCGGTGTTGATCAAGGAGGATCTGCGCGGGTTCGAGGCGCGCATGCCGTCGTTGCACCTGCACCGTCTCAATCCGCTCCAGCTGGCGCACTGCTCGCCACCGAGCATCAACGCGATCAAGGGGGCAATTGCCCGGCACCTGCTCGGGTTGTTTCGCCAGGGCTGAGTCGCTTTGCGCCGCAATAACCTGCAATCGGCGCGTCTGCATGGCACATTGCTGTCACCAGTTGGTCATTCTTGCTGTGCATCCTGTCTGGCGCCTGCAACCATAGGCTACGGGCGCTCCAGCGCGGCTGCGGCTGGCCGGCGCTTGCGTTAAAGCGTCGCCAATGGTCGGTTGTCAGACGAAATATCCCCGTTGCTCTTTCGATATGCGTCGGTTATCGGCACAATTCGCCTCCACTTTTTGGGGAGGGGGTTGGCACTGCTGATTTCCTGCCGGCTGACCTTGTATAGGCACACAGATGATCAAGACGCCGTACTACCTCATCGACAAGCAAAAGCTGCTGGGCAATCTGCAGAAGATTGCCTATGTGCGCGAGCAGTCCGGGGCCAAGGCGCTGCTGGCGCTCAAGTGCTTCGCCACCTGGTCGGTATTCGACCTGATGCAGCAGTACATGGACGGCACCACCTCGTCGTCGCTGTACGAGCTCAAGCTCGGTCGGCAGAAGTTCGCCGGCGAAACCCACGCCTACAGCGTGGCCTGGGCCGACGATGAAATCGACGAGATGCTGGCCAACTGCGACAAGATCATCTTCAACTCGATCGGCCAGCTCGAGCGCTTCGCCGAGGCGTCCGCCGGCAAGGTGCGTGGCCTGCGGGTCAACCCGCAGGTGAGCAGCTCGGATTACCTGCTGGCCGACCCGGCACGCCCGTTCAGTCGCCTGGGTGAGTGGGACCCGAAAAAGATCGCCGGGGTGATGGATAAGGTCAGCGGTTTCATGTTCCACAACAACTGCGAGAACTCCAGCTTCGAGCTGTTCGAGCAGATGCTGAGCTCCATCGAAGAGCGCTTCGGCCATCTGCTTGAGCAGGTCGAGTGGGTCAGCCTGGGTGGCGGTATCCACTTCACCGGCGAAGGCTATCCGCTGGATCAGTTCTGCGCACGCCTCAAGGCCTTCTCCGAGCGTTTCGGCGTGCAGGTCTATCTGGAGCCGGGCGAGGCTGCAATCACCCTGAGCGCCTCCCTGGAAGTCACGGTGCTCGACACCCTGTTCAACGGCAAGCATCTGGCCGTGGTCGACAGCTCCATCGAAGCGCACATGCTCGATCTGTTGATCTACCGTCTGGACGCCAAGATGGCCCCCTGTGATGGCGAGCACAGCTACATGGTGTGCGGTAAATCCTGCCTGGCTGGGGATATCTTCGGCGAATACCAGTTCGATCGTCCGCTGACCATCGGCGATCGGCTGTCGTTTATCGACGCAGCGGGTTACACCATGGTCAAGAAAAACTGGTTCAACGGTCTTAAAATGCCGTCTATTGCAGTGCGACAACTCGATGGCAGCGTCGAGCTGGTTCGTGAGTTTGGTTTCGACGACTACCTGTCCAGTCTTTCCTGAAGACCGGCGGTTAAAGGAGGTACAAAGAAATTGAAGAAGAATGTTCTGATCATTGGTGCAGGAGGTGTCGCCAAGGTGGTGGCCCACAAGTGCGCGCAGCACAACGACGAGTTGGGTCGTATTGCTATCGCGTCGCGCAACATCTCCAAATGCCAGGCCATCATCGACAGCGTAAAGGCCAAAGGCAGCTTGAAGCAGCCGGCCGAGATCAAGGCTTACGCGCTGAACGCGCTGGATATAGCAGCAACCAAGGCACTGATCCGCGAGACCGAATCGCAGATCGTCATCAATGTGGGTTCGGCGTTCCTCAACATGTCGGTGCTGCGCGCCTGCATCGAGACGGGGGCTGCCTACCTCGACACCGCCATCCACGAAGAACCGGGCAAGGTCTGCGAAACGCCGCCCTGGTACGGCAACTATGAGTGGAAGCAGCTGGCCGAGTGCCAGGAAAAAGGCGTGACCGCCATCCTCGGCGTCGGTTTCGACCCGGGCGTGGTCAATGCCTATGCTGCATTGGTGCAACAGCAGTACTTCGACAGCATCGAGTCGATCGACATCCTCGACGTCAACGCCGGTTCCCACGGCAAGTACTTCGCCACCAATTTTGATCCGGAAATCAATTTCCGCGAATTCACCGGCCAAGTCTGGAGCTGGCAGAACAGCCAGTGGACCAGCAACAAGATGTTCGAAGTCAAACGCACCGACGACCTGCCGGTGGTCGGCGAGCAGAATCTGTACCTGACCGGGCATGACGAGGTGCATTCCCTGTCCAAGCACCTGAACGTGCCCAATGTGCGTTTCTGGATGAGCTTCGGGGAGCACTACATCAATGTGTTTACCGTGCTGAACAGCCTCGGCCTGCTCTCCGAGCAGCCGGTAACCACAGCCGAAGGTCTGCAGGTGGTGCCGTTGAAAGTGGTCAAGGCCGTACTGCCGGACCCCGCCTCGCTGGCCCCGGGCTACAGCGGCAAGACCTGCATCGGTGACCTGGTCAAAGGCAGCAAGGACGGCAAACCGGTCGAGGTGTTCATCTACAACGTCGCCGACCACGCCGATGCCTATGCCGAGACCGACAGCCAGGGCATTTCCTACACCGCCGGCGTACCGCCGGTCGCCGCCGCTCTGCTGGTCGCCCGGGGCGATTGGGATGTGGCGCGCATGGCCAACGTCGAACAGCTGCCGGCCGAGCCGTTCCTCAAGCTGCTGGACGTGATGGGCCTGCCGACCCGGATCAAGGACGCCAACGGCGACCGTCCCTGGGATCAAGCCCTCTGATCGGCTGCGCCTAGCTCGCTCGATCAGCCCAACGTCCACCATTTTGGTGGGCGTTTTGCTTTCTGGCCCGTGGGAGGGGCTTTAGCCGCGATGGTACGCAGGCGTCCATCACGCTTCCCGCCCGCGGCATTTCACGCGACAATCAATCCTTATCGACATGCGCCCCCACATCGGGCGTGTGCTTCTGCGCATCCGTGAGGAACCCAGCATGAGCAGCAACGACCGCGTCATTATCTTCGATACCACTCTGCGCGACGGCGAGCAGAGCCCCGGCGCGTCCATGACCGGTGAAGAGAAGCTGCGCATTGCCAAGGCTCTGGAGCGTTTGCGAGTCGATGTGATCGAAGCCGGCTTCGCCATCGCCAGCCCGGGTGACTTCGCCGCGGTCAAGGCGATTGCCGACGCCATCAAGGACAGCACCGTGTGTAGCCTGTCGCGCGCCCTCGATGCCGACATCGACCGCGCCGCCGAAGCGCTCAAGGGCGCCAACTCCGGGCGTATCCACACCTTTATCGCCACCAGCCCGATCCACATGCAGTACAAGCTGCGCATGCAGCCCGATCAGGTGGTCGCGCAGGCGGTGCATGCGGTCAAGCGCGCGCGCAACCTGTGCGCCGACGTGGAATTCTCCTGTGAAGATGCTGGTCGTTCGGAGATCGATTTTCTCTGCCGGATTGTCGAAGCGGCGATCGATGCCGGGGCGCGCACCATCAATATTCCGGATACCGTGGGCTACGCGATTCCGCACCAGTACGCGGAGATGATCCGGCAGTTGCTCGAGCGCATTCCCAATGCCGACAAGGCGGTGTTCTCCGTGCATTGCCACAACGACCTGGGTCTGGCCGTGGCCAACTCCCTGGCCGCCGTGGTGGCCGGTGCCCGGCAGGTGGAATGCACGATCAACGGCCTCGGCGAGCGTGCCGGCAACGCCGCGCTGGAAGAGATCGTCATGGCGATCAAGACCCGCGCAGATCTGCTCGGCGTGCACACCCGCATCGACACCCCCCACATCCTCAGTACCTCGCGCATGGTCTCCGGCATCACCGGTTTCCCGGTGCAGCCGAACAAGGCCATCGTCGGCGCCAACGCCTTCGCCCATGAATCGGGTATTCACCAGGATGGTGTGCTCAAGCACCGGGAGACCTACGAGATCATGTCTGCCGAGTCGGTTGGCTGGAATGCCAACAAGATGGTCATGGGCAAACATTCCGGGCGTGCGGCGTTTCGTGCGCGGCTGGAGGAGCTGGGTATCGTCCTGGCCGGCGAGGGCGAACTGAACGCCGCCTTTGCCCGTTTCAAGGAGCTGGCCGACAAGAAACACGAAATCTTCGACGAAGACCTGCAGGCGCTGGTTTCCGACAGCCTGAGCGCCGAAGCGCCCGAGCACTTCAAGCTGCTGAGTCTGGAAGTGGCGAGCAAAACCGGCGAAGTGCCGCAGGCGCAGATCGTGGTCAGTGTCGATGGCCAGGAGCGCAGGGCGGCTGCGCAAGGCTCCGGTCCGGTGGACGCGACCTTCAAGGCCATCGAGTCGATTGCCAGTTCGCAGGCCAGCCTGCAACTGTACTCGGTCAACGCCATCACCGAGGGCACCGACTCCCAGGGCGAAGTCACCGTGCGCCTGGAAAAGGCCGGGCGCATCGTCAACGGCAATGGTGCCGACACCGACATTCTGGTGGCGTCGGCCAAGGCCTATATCAATGCCCTCAACCTGATGCAGGCCGGGCACAAGGCCCACCCGCAGGTGGCTGACGTTTGATTGCAGAGCTGCGGCGTCGCGCGTATCTGAGCGCCATGCAGGTGGCCAGTTGGCTGCCGCGGGTGGAGCTGCCTTTTGCTGCCCCCTCACGCCCGGAGCTGCTGCAGCCGGCAGCGCCGGAGGTGCCAGTCGCGGCCGCGCCGCCGGTCGCGGTGCCGGCCAGCGAACCCGCGCCGCCGAGCAGGCCCGAGCCGCCAGCCGAGCGGCCGAAGATCGAGGTGCCGCGGCCCAGCGTCATGCCCCGCAGTGGCAAAGCGGACGCCGCTGCCGAGGCCGAGCCGCCTGTAGCGGCCAAGCCAGTGGCTGCGCCGCCGCCGCGTTTCGCCCTGCAACTGTTGCGCGCCGGCGACTGCGCCTTGCTGGTCGAGCTGCCGACCGGCGAACCCTTGCAGGGCCGCGATCCGGCCTACCTGCTGCTCAAGGATCTGCTGCGCGCCGCCGGCCTGCCGGACAGCCCGCAATTGGTCGGTGAGCCGGTACGTTGGCCATTGCTGGCGCGCGGCAGCATGGATCAGGGGCCACAGGCCGCGCTGGACTATGTGCAGAGCTTCATCGCCGCGCGCCTGGAGGAGCAGCAACCCTGCATCTGTCTGTGGTTGGTCGGTTTGCCGGCCATCCGCTTCGCTGGCGACGCCGATGCCGAGGCCTACAACCGCGAGTTGCAGATCGACGGCCTGGGGGCGGCCTGGGCGCTGCCGGGGCTGGAATTGCTGATGGACGAGCCGGTGCGCAAGGCCGAGCTGTGGCAAGCCATGCGCCGGGTGCGGCAACGCTGGCTGGCAACCTCTTGAGCAGTTCCAGCGTCGCCTGGTTTCGGCCATTTCGCCTACGTTTCAACCGCCTGTTGAGTCAACCCGAATGAGTGATGCGATTTCTTTCCGCCCGATGAGCGAGGCGGATATCGAGGCCGTGCTGAAGATCGAGTACGCCGCGTTCAGCCATCCCTGGACCCGCGGCATCTTCCTCGACAGCCTCAAGTCCTACGATTGCTGGGTGATGTTCGAGGGGCAGCAGCAGGTCGGCCATGGGGTGATCAACGTGATCATCGACGAGGCCCATCTGCTCAATATCACCATCAAGCCGGAGAGCCAGGGTCGCGGTTTCGGCTTGTTGCTGCTGGAGCGCTTGATGCAACGCGCCATGGAACTCAAGGCTGGCGAATGCTTCCTCGAAGTGCGCGCCAGCAACCAGTCGGCCTATCGCCTGTACGAGCGTTACGGTTTCAATGAAATCGGCCGGCGCCGCGACTACTACCCCGCGGTCGGCGGCCGCGAGGACGCGCTGGTGATGGCCTGCACGCTAATCGATTGAGCCGTTCGGCGTACGCTGTCGCGCTGAGTTGAGCGGCTCCTGGCCGGCCATTTCTTCTTCATCGAGAACATCGCCGGCACCAGCTTCGTCTGCGTCGACGATGCTCAGATCCATGTCAGCGGCCAGCACCTCACCTTGTTCAAAGGGCGAGCGGGCGCCGTCGTTCCTGATCAGGTCTTCTGCTTCCAGGTCGTCGCTGTCGGGGCCATAGCCGCGATCGTCATCGCCGCTCAGGCCTGCTGCACGGCGTTTGCCGGGGGAAAGCTCCTCCATTATCTGCTCTTGGGCACTGGGCTCGTTCGGCGCTCCTTCCTGAACAGCCTGATCGCGCTTGGACTCCTCTTGCTGGTTCGAGGCCTGCTGGGCTGTTGCGTTGGTTGTGCTGGATCGGCTCATCGGTATTCCTCTTTTGCGGAAGCCATAGGGGGTTGACGGTTCTGAACGCGGAAGATTCCCGCGAATTTCCCTCTGCGCTCGCTCGAGCGGGGCCGTTCGGCTGACATGAGTCGACGGGCCCGGCGGTAATGCGGCCGTTTGAGGGTGCCCGGGCTCGCGCGATTCGACACTGTCTGCATCATTTCGGCTGTGACGGCAACGCCAAGTGGCTTGTCAAAGGCCATGTGCGCTCCGTATGGTGCGCATCGATACTTTAGGGAGCCGATGGTATGAGTGACTTACAACACCTCTTCGACAACAACGAACGGTGGGCCGAGGCCATCACCCAGCAGGACCCCGCGTTCTTCGCCAAGCTGGCCCGCCAGCAGGCGCCGGAATACCTGTGGATCGGCTGCTCCGATGCACGGGTGCCGGCCAACGAGATCGTCGGCCTGTTGCCGGGCGATCTGTTCGTCCATCGCAACGTCGCCAACGTGGTGCTGCACACCGACCTCAACTGCCTGTCGGTGATCCAGTACGCGGTCGACGTGCTCAAGGTCAAGCACATCCTGGTCACCGGTCACTACGGTTGCGGCGGCGTGCGGGCCTCCATGCAGGACACCCAGTTCGGCCTGATTGACGGTTGGCTGCGGACCATCCGCGATCTGTATTACGAGCACCGCGACCATCTGGCGAAGTTGCCGAGCGAGGAGGAGCGGGTCGACCGCCTCTGTGAGCTCAACGTGATCCAGCAGGTGGCCAACGTCAGCCATACCACTATCGTGCAGAACGCCTGGCATCGCGGTCAGGAACTGTCGGTACACGGCTGCATCTACGGCATCAAGGACGGTCGCTGGAAGAACCTCAACGTCACCGTCAGTGGCATCGAACAGCTGCCGCCGCAATACCGCCTGCGTCCGCTCGGCCAGAACTGAGGTGGTGCACAGTTCGCGCAGCCTGGCCATGCTCGGCCTGCTGCTGGCCGTGCTGTGCTGGTCGGGAAACGCCCTGGTGGCGCGCGCCTTCGCCGGCGAGATCCCGCCCTTGGCCCTGTCGTTCTGGCGCTGGTGCCTGGCCCTGAGCCTGCTGCTGCCGTTCGTGCTGGCGCCGCTGTGGCGCCATCGCCCCGAGTTGCGTGCGGCTGGCTGGCGCCTGCTGGTGCTCGGCGGGCTCGGCATCGCCGGCTACAACTCGATGCTCTACAGCGCCGCGCAGACTACCGCGGCGATCAACATCACCCTGGTCAACACCTGCCTGCCGCTGATGACCTTTATCGGCGCCGGCCTGCTGCTCGGCGAATGGCCGCAACGCCGCGCCTGGTGGGGCATGGGCCTGGCCGCGAGCGGCCTGCTGGTGCTGATCGCCCAGGGCCGCTGGGCGACCCTGACCGCGCTGTCGTTCAACCGTGGCGACCTGATCATGCTGCTGGCCGTGGCCGACTGGGCGCTGTATTCCCTGCTGCTGCGGCGCTGGGCCAAGTACCTGCTGCCGATTCCGCCACTGGCGCTGCTCGGCGTGTTGATGCTGCTCGGCGTGCCGCTGATCCTGCCGTTCTACCTCTACGAACTCAGCCAGGGCGCCAGTTTCGCCGTCACCCCGAGCAACCTCGGCGCCATCGCCTATACGGCGGTATTCGCCTCGCTGGTCGCCTACCTTGCCTGGAACCACGGCGTGCGCGTACTCGGCGCCGCCAAAGCGGCGCTGTCCAACTACCTGATGCCGGTGTTCACCGCGGTACTCGGCTGGCTGCTGCTGGGCGAGGGCTTGCAACCCTTCCACTGGCTGGGCGGCGGGCTGATCTTCGGCGGACTGCTGCTGGGCACGCAGATGAGTGCCAGGCGCGGCTGATCGGTCGGGATGGGGGTGCAGGTCGGCGGCGCAGGCTGAGTGAAGCGAGACCCAGCGGCTGTTCGTGGGCCAGTGGCGCGGTTAGCGCGCCGCGTTGGCCTTCTTCACCGTCTCAAGCCAGGCTGGATCCAGCTGATTCTGCTCGGTATCCAGGCCCAAGGCCGCCATAGACTCCTTGTGTCGGTTGATCTCCGCGATCATCTGGCTGAGGGCGCTGGGGTTGCCGTCCAGGTGGTGCATCTGGGTCAGGCCCAGGTGATAGAAGCGCAGCAGTTTCATCGCGCTCGGATCTTGAGCGGCGACGCCGACGGTGACGTGGTGCATGACATTGGTGATGCTCATCAGCCTGCGCTTGAGCTGCCAGCCGTAGACGGCCGGCGCCATCCAGGGTTGCTGCCAGAACTTGAACCGCACCAGCACCACGGTCAGCAGCAGCCCGGCAATAATGCCGCCCAGATTCCAGCGAAAATTATCGCCGCCGGGTTCGCCGAACAGGCTCACGGCGGCGCTAGATAGCAGCATGCCCAGCAGCACAAAAAGCAGCACAATGATCAGGGTGCTGCGGCGCGTCTGCTGGCGGTATTTCTCAGGATTCAACTGCTTGATCTCGAACATCACCTGCGCAGGACTCCTCTGTTGAGTGAATAACCATATGGTGGGGCATTATCACCTAGAGCCATCGTGCTGGCGCGATTAACCGTGGGTTTGGCCATGCTGGCCTTGCCGGCATTGGCCGCTGCAAGGTAATACGGCCTCTGCGGGACTGGCTCATGCCTCCATGGCTTGGCGCCCTGTGCGTAGCCGCGAACAGCAGGAGACGCTCTCGCGACGGGCTCGATGTTTTCACAGTCGCTGAGCGAAATGAGCGGAAACCAATAAGCCCGTGCTGACTGTCAGTGTTGGTTAAACACGCAAGTCGCCAGGTGATCCCTTTATTGGCGTAAGGTTGAGGTCTCTTCGGGGGAACTTGCCTCGCCGTTAGCTGGTCCTTGAATCGCCAGCTTTGTCCGCCGATTGCCGCGTGCGACAGGTCGTGCATCAGTAGTCACCAGCGATCTAAACCCCAGTCAGGAGATGCGACGTGAGCAAAACAGCACAGGAATACGCGGATGAGTTGATGCCGCTGGGTTGTCTGCCTGAGCCTGAGGCGAACGAAGGAGCGCATAGTCGCTTCGTTAATGTCGATGTGGCCGCCGAGGATCGTACTCAGGAAACCAAGAACGCAGTCGCGCTGAGGCTGTGTGAGCGGTTCCAGCTTATATACCCCGACAGGGCGGTCTCGATTGGGCGCTTCGGGATCAATAACGAGGGGTGGCGCATGTGTTTCGACGTGGCGCCCGTGCTAGCCGGGGAGTAAATCTCAGCAGGCGCATGACCAACGCTCGGCTTCTCGGTGAGGGCAGGGCGTCGACGAACAACCACACCTATCCGGTTGCCCTGGTCTGCTTGAGCACTGGTGTGCACTGGGATGAAGCCGGAAGCCTGTCGCGAGGAGCCGTCTTTTGGGCAAGGCCCATTTTCACCGGATCAAGACTCGGCAGTCGCGCTCGGTGCCGATACCCAAGGAAGTCGAAGCTGCTGCGTTCAAGGTGGCCATGCCTGGAAACGGTCGGCTGTTCATGTCCTGCCGGGCTACATTTCGAAGCGCCTACGAACGCTGTGGCTTCCAGACACCAGGGCAGCTACCCACATCCTACGCCACACCTTCGCCAGTCATTACATGATGAGGGGAGGGGATATCCTCAGCCTGCAACGAATCCTCGGCCATTCATCCATCACCATGACCATGCGCTATGCCCACTTGTCGCCGGATCATTTGGAGTCTGCTTTGAGGCTGTCGCCCCTTGCGCAGTGCGGATATACTTCTGGGTGATATCAATGCAATCAATGATTTCATTTGGAGACGATATGGCCAGCATCACTATTCGAAACCTAGACGACGACCTCAAGGCTCAACTGCGTGTGGTTGCCGCAAGCCATGGCCGCTCGATGGAAGAAGAGGCCAGGGTCATTATTCGCCAAGCGTTATTTAAGCCAGAAAAGAGTGGTGGCTTAGGTAGTCGCATCCACGCTCGATTCGCTACCGTTGGTGGGGTGGATCTCGAAGTGCCTGCTCGCAAGGACAAGGCACGTGCCGCGAGCTTTGGCGAATGATCTTGCTGGATACCAACGTGCTTTCCGAGTTGATGCGGGCTAAGCCTGCTCCAGAGGTCTTGGCGTGGGTTGATGCCCAGTCTTCACGCGAGCTGTTCATCAGTGCCATCACCGTTGCCGAAATTCTCTACGGCATCGCCCGCATGTCTGATGGCAAGCGCAAGCAAGGTTTGCTCGAGCTGGCGACGCTGATGTTTGAAGAGGATTTTGCCGGTCGCATTCTTCCGTTTGATACAGAAGCGGCTATTCACTATGCAGGCTTAGCGGCTGAGAGTGAGGCAGAAGGGAAGGTCGTGGATATGGCTGACGGGCAGATCGCCGCAATCGCCGCTTTGCATGATGCGCGAGTCGCTACGCGCAATGTTCGTCACTTCGACTACCTGGGCGTTCCCGTGATCAATCCTTGGGAAGCTTGAGGTGGTCAGTCGGTCTGTAGGCACGCCGTAGTTACTTTGTAGTCACTTCGGAAAACAAAAAAGGGCTTAGCTTTCGCTAAACCCTTGTTTTGTTTGGTGGCTACGCAGGGACTTGAACCCCGGACCCCAGCATTATGAATGCTATGCTCTAACCAGCTGAGCTACGTAGCCGATGTGGCGCGCATTATTCGCGTCCAGGACTTTTCTGTCAACCCTGATGCGCGAATTTTTTCGCGTGCGATCAAGCGCTTAGACGTTGAAGCGGAAGTGCATGACGTCGCCGTCCTTGACGATGTACTCCTTGCCTTCCAGGCGCCATTTGCCTGCTTCCTTGGCGCCGGCTTCGCCCTTGTACTGGACGAAGTCGCTATAGGCGATGACCTCGGCGCGGATGAAGCCTTTCTCGAAGTCGGTGTGGATCACGGCGGCGGCTTGCGGTGCGGTGGCGCCGACCTTGACGGTCCAGGCGCGTACTTCCTTCACGCCGGCGGTGAAGTAGGTCTGCAGGTTGAGCAGTTCGTAGCCGGCGCGGATTACCCGATTGAGGCCGGGTTCTTCGAAGCCTAGGGCTTCGAGGAACATGTCTTTCTCTTCGCCGTCATCCAGTTCGGCGATTTCCGCTTCGATCTTGTTGCACACCGGCACCACGATGGCGCCTTCGGCGTCGGCGATGGCTTGCACCGCATCGAGCATCGGGTTGTTCTCGAAGCCGTCTTCGGCGACGTTGGCGATGTACATCACGGGCTTGCTGGTGAGCAGGTGGAAGCCCCTGACCAGTTGCTTCTCATCGTCGCTGAGGGTCTTCATCAGGGTGCGCGCCGGCTTGCCTTTGCTGAAGTGCGGGATCAGCTTCTCCAGCAGGGCTTTCTGTGCGACGGCATCCTTGTCGCCGCCCTTGGCGTTGCGCTGCACCTTGTAGAGCTGCTTCTCGACGCTGTCGAGGTCGGCGAAGATCAGTTCCAGGTCGATGATTTCGATGTCGCGCTTGGGGTCGATGCTGTTGGACACGTGGATCACGTTGTCGTCCTGGAAGCAGCGCACCACGTGGGCGATGGCATCGGTCTCGCGGATGTTGGCGAGGAACTTGTTGCCCAGGCCTTCACCCTTGGAGGCGCCTTCGACCAGGCCGGCGATGTCGACGAACTCCATGGTGGTCGGCAGCACACGCTCGGGTTTGACGATCTCGGCCAGTACCTGCAGGCGCGCATCGGGCATCGGCACGATGCCGCTGTTGGGCTCGATGGTGCAGAAAGGGAAGTTCTCCGCGCTGATGCCGGCTTTGGTAAGGGCATTGAACAGGGTGGACTTGCCGACGTTGGGCAGGCCGACGATGCCGCAATTGAATCCCATGGTGTATCCCTCGCGGAGAGTTAAGAGGTGGCTTTCTGGCTGTGCAGCTTGAGCATCGCTTTGTTCCAGTCGCCAGCGAGCATTTCCGGCAGCACGCCGAGAGCGAAGTCGATGCTGGTGTCGAGCAGTTCCTGCTCGCTGCGCGGCGCGCGGCTGAGGACGAAGTTGGAGACCATGCTGCTGTGCCCTGGGTGGCCGATGCCAAGCCGCAGACGGTGAAAGTTATTCTGGTTGCCGAGCTGGGCGATGATGTCGCGCAGGCCGTTATGCCCGCCGTGCCCGCCACCCTGTTTGAGTTTGGCGACGCCTGGCGGCATGTCGAGTTCGTCGTGGGCCACCAGAATGGCTTCCGGCGGGATGCGGAAGAAATTCGCCAGCGCCGCTACGGACTGGCCGCTGCGGTTCATGAAGGTGGTGGGGATCAACAGGCGAACGTCGCGACCCTGATGGCTGAACTTGCCCACCAGGCCGAAATATTTGCGATCAGTGTTGAGATTGACGCCCTGGTTGCTGGCCAGGCGCTCAACGAAAAGGGCCCCTGCATTATGCCGGGTCTGGTCGTATTCGGGGCCGGGGTTGCCCAGGCCGACGATCAGTTGTACGGCAGTCATGTCAGGAGCCCTTTCGTGGAAATAGCCCAGCCGCTAATGCGCCTGGGCTGGTTTCCGGCGGTGCGAGTATTACTCGGCAGCGCCTTCGCCTTCGCCTTCTACTACGTCTTTGACTACGCGCGAAGCGTGGATGTTGGCCACTGCCAGGTCGTTACCGTGAGCCAGTGCAACCAGTTCAACGCCTTTCGACAGTTTCAGGTCGGACAGGTGAACGATCTGACCGATTTCAACGGCAGCCATGTCGACTTCGATGAATTCCGGCAGGTCTTTCGGCAGGCAGGAAACTTCAACTTCAACCAGGGTGTGGGAAACTTCGCCACCTTGGGTCTTCACGCCAACCGAGGTTTCCTGGTTGAGGAAGTGCAGGGGGACGTGGGCGGTCAGTTTCTGGCCGGCAACCACACGGATGAAGTCGGCGTGCATCACGTAGCCTTTGGCCGGGTGACGCTGCAGCGCTTTGATCAGGACGCTTTCGGTGCTGCCGGCGACATTCAGGTTCAGCACGTGGCTGAACGAGGCTTCGTTTTCCAGCAGTTTGGCCAGTTCTTTGGCCAGCAGGCTGATCGACTGCGGGGCTTTTTCGCCACCGTAGATGACAGCAGGAACCATGGCAACGTTACGACGCAGGCGGCGGCTCGCACCTTTCCCCAGGTCGGAACGCACTTCAGCATTCAGGGCAAATTCAACAGTCATTTCACTTCTCCAAAATAACCAAACCGCCCTTCACGCTTGCGACCAGCGACCAGACGGTTAGGTAATAAGCCTCACCAACACAGTGGGGCGTTTCGCGTTCAGGGCGATTTCCGGGTTAGCGGAACATCGCGCTGATCGATTCTTCATTGCTGATACGGCGAACCGCTTCAGCGACTACCGGGGCGATATCCAGTTGGCGAATACGCGAACAGGATTGCGCGGCAGCGGACAGCGGGATGGTGTTGGTCACCACCAGCTCGTCGAGTACGGAGTTTTCGATGTTTTCGATCGCACGGCCCGAGAGTACCGGGTGGGTGCAATAGGCGAAGACCTTGGCGGCGCCATGTTCTTTCAGCGCTTTGGCCGCGTGGCACAGGGTGCCGGCGGTATCCACCATGTCGTCGACCAGGATGCAGGTACGGCCTTCCACGTCGCCGATGATGTGCATCACTTCGGACTGGTTGGCTTTCTCGCGACGCTTGTCGATGATCGCCAGGTCGACACCCAGAGATTTGGCGACGGCACGCGCACGCACCACGCCACCGATGTCCGGGGAGACGATCATCATGTTGTCGAAGCGCTGGTCTTCGATATCGTCCACCAGTACTGGCGAACCGTAGATGTTATCTACCGGGATATCGAAGAAGCCCTGAATCTGGTCCGCGTGCAGGTCGACGGTAAGAACCCGGTCGATGCCTACTACGGTGAGCATGTCGGCCACGACTTTGGCGCTGATTGCCACGCGGGCGGAGCGCGGTCGGCGATCCTGGCGGGCATAGCCGAAGTAGGGGATGACAGCGGTGATTCGGGTGGCTGAGGAGCGGCGGAAGGCGTCGGCCATCACTACCAGTTCCATCAGGTTGTCGTTGGTTGGCGCGCACGTCGGCTGAATCAGGAAAACGTCTTTACCGCGAACGTTTTCGTTGATTTCAATCATGATTTCGCCGTCGGAGAATTTTCCGACAGAGGCATCGCCGAGGGGGATGTGCAGCTGACGTACGATACGTCGCGCCAGATCGGGGTTAGCGTTCCCCGTAAAGACCATCATCTTGGACACGCGCAGTACCTGCCGGCTGAGGGTATACCTGGATGAGTATAGAAAATGGCAGGGGCGGCTGGATTCGAACCAACGCATGGCAGGATCAAAACCTGCTGCCTTACCGCTTGGCGACGCCCCTGTATCGTGTGTAACCCAATGCTGCTTGTCAGTTTATCGCTGCCCTGGGGCAGTAATGGCAGGGGCGGCTGGATTCGAACCAACGCATGGCAGGATCAAAACCTGCTGCCTTACCGCTTGGCGACGCCCCTGTAACTGATGCTACGCATTCACTTCTTTGCCAATACTTCAAGCTCGCGGTGCAACATCGAGATGTTACGACCTTGTGCCACAAAACTTGGCAGAGTGGCTGGAAGTTGGCGGGCGACTTTATCAGCATCGGCCCTGTTTGGGAAGCTCCCAAACACACAAGCTCCAGTCCCAGTCAGTTTTGCCGATACGAATTTGTTCAATAAGATCAGCGCGTTACGTACTTCTGGGTAACGCTTCTCGACGACTGGCTGGCAGTCATTACGACTACCCCCCTCAAGAAGGCTGCGAACTTTAATGGGCGGCGTATCCCGTGTCAACTCAGGGTCGGAGAAAACTTCCACAGTACTGACAAGGACTTGCGGAATTGCCACGAGAAACCAGGGCTCGCTGAGGGTCACTGGGGTGAGTTTTTCGCCAACGCCTTCGGCGAAGGCGGCGCGGCCGCGAACGAAAACCGGGACGTCGGCACCCAGGCTCAGGCCCAGGCCGGCCAGGCGATCTTCGTCCCAATGCAGTTGCCAGAGGTGGTTGAGGCCGAGCAGGGTGGTCGCCGCATCCGAGCTGCCGCCGCCGATCCCGCCGCCCATGGGCAGGCGCTTGGTCAGCCAGATGTCGGCGCCCAGTGCGCAGCCCGTCTGCTGTTGCAGGGCGCGAGCGGCGCGCACGATCAGGTTGCTGTCGTGGGCCACGCCGGGGATGTCGCTGTGCAGGCGGATGGCGCCGTCTGCGCGCAGGGCGAAACCCAGCTCGTCGCCAAAGTCGAGGAACTGGAACAGGGTCTGCAGCTCGTGGTAGCCGTCGGCGCGGCGGCCGAGGATATGCAGCATCAGGTTGAGTTTGGCCGGTGCCGGCAGCTTCAGTTCGGCGGCGGCGGGTATTGCCGACGGGGTCATTGGCCGAGCTGGCGCGGTTGCCAGTCCTTGATCACCAGGGTGACCTGCAAATCGTGACCGCTCAGCTTGAGGCGCTCGGGCAGCCAGTAGCCATCCTGCTCGGCGTAACGCAGGTACTCGACCTGCCAGCCGTCCTGGCTCAGTTGCGCCAGACGGCTGTCGCGGTCGAGGGTCAGGCGGCTTCTGCTGTCGGGCGCGGGCAGGCCGCGAATCCACCACAGCAGGTGCGAGACCGGCAGGTTGAGGCCCAGCTGTTGCTGCAGCAGTTGTTCGGGGGAGGCGGCCTGGTAGCGCCCCTGGTTGGCTACTTCAAGCTGGATGTCGCCTGGACGCCCGGTCAGGCGTGCAGCGCCACGGCCGAGCGGGCCGGACAGGCGAATGTCGTAATAGTCCTGGCGCTGCAGCCAGAACAGGGTGCCGCTGCCGGAGTCCTGTGCTGCGCGAATACCGACCTTGCCGCTGATTTGCCAGGCGTCGAGGCCGCCGATCTGTTGTTTATGGCTTTGCCAGAGCGCCGGGCTGCCTTCGCCCTCGAGGGATTCGCGGGAGGTCAGGCCGGCGCAGCCGGCGAGCAGGGCCAGCAGGCCGAGTACGAGGAGTTGCCGCACAAACATCAAAAGGTCTCTGATCCGGTCAGGCGCAGCAGGGTGCTGCGCAATAAAGTGCTGTCAGGCTGTTGTTTGAGGGCGTTGGCCCAGACCTTGCGCGCCTCGCGCTGCTTGCCCCGGGCCCAGAGTACTTCGCCGAGGTGGGCGGCGACTTCATGGTCGGGGAAGCGCGCCAGCGCCTGGCGCAGCAGGCGTTCGGCTTCGTCGAGATTGCCCAGTCGATAGTTGACCCAGCCGAGGCTGTCGAGAATCGCCGGGTCTTGCGGGTTGAGCTGCAGGGCTTGCTCGATCAGCTCCTTGGCTTCGTCGTAGCGCGTGGTGCGGTCGGCCAGGGTGTAGCCCAGCGCGTTGAGCGCCATGCTGTTGTCCGGTTCGCGTTCGAGAATGAAGCGCAGATCCTGCTCCAGCAGGTCCAGGTCGTCGCGTTTCTCGGCGAGCATGGCGCGGGTGTAGAGCAGGTTGAGGTCGTCGGGGAATTGCTCCAGCGCTTGCTGCACCACTTGCCAGGCTTGTTCGTGCTGGCTGTGGCTGGCCAGGGCTTCCGATTCGATCAGGTAGAGCTGGATGGCATAGTCGGGCTGCGCTGTACGGGCCTCGCTCAGGCGCTGCGCGGCTTCTGCCCCGCGCTTGCTGTCGAGCAGCAGTTGCGCCTGGCGCGCCTGGGCCGGGAGGAAATCATTGCCGGGGCCGACCAGTGCATATTCGATCAGGGCGCTGTCATTTTCGCCGAGGGCTTCATAGGCGCGGGCCAGGTTGTAGTGGGCGGCATCGACGTGGCTGTCACGTTCGATCAGCTCTTCGAGGTAGACGATGGCCTCGTGCCAGGCTTCGGCTTCCAGGCAGACCAGGGCGAGCGAGAAGCGCAGGTCGTCGTCCTGGGGGAACTGTTGCAGCAGCGAGGCGAACTCGCCTTTGGCGTCGTCCAGGCGATCCTGTTCGACCAGCAGGCGGGCATAGGTCAGGCGCAGGCGCTTGTCGTCGGGGTGCAGGCTGATGCCTTTTTCCAGCAGGGGCAAGGCTTCCTCGCCACGCTCGAGGCTTTGCAGCAGCCGTGCATGGAGCAGCAGAGGAGGGATTTCATCCTGGTTGGCCGATTGTGCTTCGAGCAGCTCGAGGGCTTCCTGCGGGCGATCGTCCTGCTGCAGGAGCAAGGCTTTGCCGAATAGCAGCTGGCCGTTGTCCGGGTACTTGCTCTGCAGGCGGTCGAAGCTTTGCAGCAGGCCGGCGCGGGTATCCGGGTCGGTTTCGAGGGCGGACAGGGCGAGGAAGTCGAAGTGGGTGCTGCCTTTGCGTTGCAGCGCCTGCTCCATGTAGGTCATGGACTCGTCATAACGGCCGGCGCGGGCCAGCTGAATGGCGGCGGCACGCTGGGCGTCGAGGTTGTCGGGGGCGTTTTTCGCCCAGATCAGCGAGGTATCCAGCGCCGCTTGCTCGGCGCCGAGGTATTCGGCAATCCGAAAGCCGCGCTCGGCCACACCGGCGTCCTGGGTCGCCTGGGCCTGCTGCACGTAGTTGCCGATGGCGATATCGAAGCGATTGCGTTGCCCGGCCAGTTCGGCGGTGAGCAAGGCGAGCAGGGTTTCCTGGCTGAACGAAGCATAGACTTCGGGCTTCGGCACTTCTGCTACAGCAGAGGCTTCTTCCACTGGCGGTACGCCGTCTGGCTCGGAGGAGGTAAATGTCTGGCAACCGCTTAACAAGGCAAGGGCGGCCAGCAACGCGAATGATCTATTCATAGAGAGAAGAGCGACTAACCTGCGGTCGGAGCATCATGACACAAGCCGTAGGGCAAGCCCATGGGGCGAGGCCTGATAGCTGATTGGTGACTACTTGAGACAATATTCGGCGGTGGTTGTTCTCACTCTGTCGAAGTAGGACAATTGCGCGCTTATCTTCCTGCCAGCGACTGTGCATGACCTTTATTGCCCTCGGGATCAACCATAAAACCGCTTCGGTGGCGGTACGCGAACGCGTGGCTTTTTCCCCGGAGCAGCTGGTCGAGGCCCTGCAGCAGCTCTGCCGGTGCACGGCCAGCCGCGAGGCGGCGATTCTGTCGACCTGCAACCGCAGCGAGCTGTACCTCGAACAGGACGTGCTGACCGTCGACGGGGTGCTGGTCTGGCTGGCCGAGTACCACAGGCTCAGCCTCGACGAGTTGCGCGCCTGTGCCTACGTGCTCGAGGACGATGCCGCGGTGCGCCACATGATGCGGGTGGCCTCGGGGCTGGACTCGATGGTGCTGGGCGAGCCGCAGATTCTCGGGCAGATGAAGTCCGCCTACGCCGTGGCGCGCGAGGCCGGCACCATTGGCCCGTTGCTCGGGCGCCTGTTCCAGGCCACCTTCAGCACCGCCAAGACCGTGCGCACCGATACCGCGATCGGCGAGAACCCGGTGTCGGTGGCGTTTGCCGCGGTGAGCCTGGCCAAGCAGATCTTCAGCGACCTGCACCGCAGCCAGGCCCTGCTGATCGGCGCCGGCGAGACCATCAGCCTGGTGGCGCGGCACCTGCACGAACAGGGGGTCAAGCGCATCGTCGTGGCCAATCGCACCCTGGAGCGGGCCAGCAGCCTGGCCGAGCAGTTCGGTGCCCATGCGGTGCTGCTCTCGGATATTCCCCAGGAGCTGGTGCACAGTGACATCGTCATCAGCTCGACTGCCAGCCAGTTGCCGATTCTCGGCAAGGGCGCGGTGGAAAGTGCGCTGAAACAGCGCCGGCACAAGCCGATCTTCATGGTTGACATCGCCGTGCCACGGGATATCGAGGCCGAGGTCGGCGAGCTCGACGATGTCTACCTGTACACCGTCGATGACCTGCACGAAGTGATCGCGGAGAACCTGAAAAGCCGCCAGGGCGCCGCACAGGCGGCCGAGGAGCTGGTCGCCGTGGGTGCCGAGACCTTCATGCTGCGCCTGCGCGAGCTGGCCGCGGTGGATGTGCTCAAGGCCTATCGCCAGCAGGGCGAGCGCCTGCGCGACGAAGAATTGGCCAAGGCCCTGCGCCTGCTCAATAACGGCAGTGCGGCCGAGGAGGTGCTGGTGCAACTGGCCCGCGGACTGACCAACAAGCTGCTGCATGCGCCTAGCGTGCAGCTGAAAAAACTCTCTGCCGACGGTCGCGTCGATGCGCTCGGCGTGGCCCAGGAACTCTTTGCCCTCGATGAGGGCGCGCCGTCCAGTTCGGTCAATAAATAAAGGCCTGCAATGAAAGCGTCACTGATCAACAAACTCGACATGCTGCAGGACCGCTTCGAAGAGCTGACTGCGCTGCTTGGCGATGCCGAAGTGATCGGCAATCAGAACCAGTTCCGGGCTTACTCCCGCGAATATGCCGAGATCGAGCCGGTTAACAGCACGTTTCGGGCGTTTCGAAAGGTGCAGGCCGATCTCGAGGGCGCCCAGGCGCTGCTCAAGGACAGCGACCCGGACATGCGTGCAATGGCCGAGGAAGAAGTTGCCGAGGCCAAAGAAAAGCTGATCGAACTGGAAGACAACCTGCAGCGCATGCTGTTGCCGAAAGACCCCAGCGACGGCCGCAACGTCTTTCTCGAAGTGCGCGCCGGCACCGGCGGCGACGAGGCGGCGATCTTCTCCGGCGACCTGTTCCGCATGTATTCGCGCTATGCCGAACGGCGCGGCTGGCGGGTTGAGATTCTCTCGGCCAGCGAAGGCGAGCACGGCGGCTACAAGGAAGTGATTGCCCGGGTCGAAGGCGACAATGTCTATGGCAAGCTCAAGTTCGAGTCCGGCGCCCACCGCGTCCAGCGGGTTCCGGAAACCGAATCCCAGGGCCGCATCCACACCTCGGCGTGCACCGTGGCTGTGTTGCCCGAACCGGATGAACAAGCGGCCATCGACATCAATCCGGCCGATTTGCGCATCGACACCTACCGCTCTTCCGGTGCCGGTGGTCAGCACGTCAACACCACCGACTCGGCGATCCGCATCACCCACATTCCCACCGGCACGGTGGTCGAATGTCAGGAAGAGCGCTCCCAGCACAAGAACCGTGCGCGGGCCATGGCCTGGTTGTCGGCCAAGTTGAAGGACCAGCAGGAGGCCGCCGCGCACAAGGAGATTTCCGACACGCGCAAATTGCTGGTGGGCTCCGGTGACCGTTCCGAGCGTATTCGCACCTACAACTTCCCCCAGGGCCGGGTCACCGATCATCGCATCAACCTGACCCTGTATTCGCTCAATGAAGTGCTGGCCGGTGGCGTCGACGCGGTGATCGAACCGCTGCTCGCCGAATACCAGGCCGACCAGTTGGCCGCGTTGGGCGATTGATGCAGGTTGGCTTTGCCCCGGATTGCATCCGGGCTACGGGGCGGGTTAGCTCTAGCTCCTGTAGGAGCGAGCTTGCTCGCGATGCTTGACGCTCTTTGATCGCCAGCAAGCTGGCTCCTACGAAAATGCAGCCATGGTCACCATCGAATCCTTGCTCAGCCACGCCGAACTGCCCGACTCGCCGACGCCGCGGCTGGATGCCGAGCTGTTGCTCGCCCATACCCTGTGCAAGTCGCGCAGCTACCTGCACACCTGGCCCGAGCGTGAGGTCAACGCCGAACAGGGCGCCCGCTTTGCCGCCGACCTGGCGCGGCGCAAGGCCGGCGAGCCGGTGGCGCATATTCTCGGCCGCCAGGGCTTCTGGAGCCTGGAGCTGGACGTCGCCGCGCACACCCTGATTCCCCGGCCGGACACCGAGTTGCTGGTGGAGACCGCATTGACCCTGCTGCCGGCCACGCCTGCGGCCGTGCTCGACCTAGGCACCGGCACCGGCGCGATTGCCCTGGCCCTGGCCAGCGAACGGCCGGCCTGGCAGGTCACAGGTGTCGATCGGGTACCGCAGGCGGTAGCCCTGGCCGAGCGCAACCGCGCGCGGCTCAAGCTGGCCAATGCGCGTTTCTGCGAGAGTCACTGGTTCGCGGCGCTGGCCGGCCAGCGTTATCGGCTGATCGTCAGCAACCCACCGTATATCGCCGCCGGCGATCATCATCTGGGCGAGGGCGATCTGCGCTTCGAGCCGAGCAGTGCGCTGGTTGCCGGGGTCGATGGACTGGACGATATTCGCCTGATCATCGAACAGGCGCCGGCCTATCTCGACGCGGCGGGCTGGCTGCTGCTGGAACACGGCTTCGACCAGGCCGCCGCGGTGCGCGAGCTGCTGGCCGCGCGCGGTTTCAGCGCGGTGCAGAGCCGTCGCGACCTGGGTGGTCACGAACGTATCAGTCTGGGATGCTTGCTTCAGGAACAGCCGCATGAGTGACACCATGAACCAACAGGACATGCTGAGTGACCAGGAACTGCTGCGCTACAGCCGGCAGATCCTGGTGCAACAGATCGATATCGATGGCCAGTTGCGCCTCAAGCGCAGCCGCGCGCTGATCGTCGGTCTCGGCGGGCTGGGCTCGCCGGTGGCGCTGTATCTGGCGGCGGCCGGGGTTGGCGAATTGCACCTGGCGGATTTCGACACGGTGGACCTGAGCAACCTGCAGCGACAGATCGTCCATGACACCCAGAGCATCGGCCAGAGCAAGGTCGACTCGGCCGCGCGACGCCTGCTGGCGATCAACCCACAGCTGCGCCTGCACAGCCATCGCCAGGCGCTGGACAGCGATTCCCTGGCCGCCGCCGTGGCGGCGGTGGATCTGGTGCTGGATTGCTCGGACAACTTCGCCACCCGCGTGGCGGTCAACGCCGCCTGCGTGGCGGCGCGCAAGCCGCTGGTCAGCGGCGCGGCGATTCGCCTGGAAGGGCAGCTCTCGGTGTTCGATCCACGGCGTGCCGACAGCCCCTGCTATCACTGCTTGTACGGCCACGGCAGCGAAGCCGAACTGACCTGCAGCGAGGCCGGCGTGGTCGGCCCGCTGGTGGGTTTGGTCGGTAGCCTGCAGGCCCTGGAAGCCCTGAAGCTGCTGGCGCAGTTCGGTGAGCCGCTGGTCGGTCGCTTGCTCCTGATCGATGCGCTGGGCTCGCGCTTTCGTGAGCTGCGGGTCAAGCGTGACCCGGCGTGCAGCGTCTGTGGCGGTGCCGGCCGTGAGCAATGACGCGCCAATCGGCGTGTTCGATTCCGGCGTCGGCGGTCTGTCGGTGCTGGGCGAGATTCGTGCGCTGCTGCCCAATGAATCGCTGCTCTATATAGCCGACAGCGGTCATGTGCCCTATGGCGAGAAGAGCCCGGAATTCATCCGCGAGCGCTGCCGGCTGCTGGCCGGGTTTCTCCTCGAGCAAGGCGCCAAGGCGCTGGTGCTGGCCTGCAATACCGCCACCGCGGCGGGCGTCGCCGAATTGCGCGAGCTGTACCCGCAGTTGCCGATCGTCGGCATGGAGCCGGCGGTCAAGCCGGCCGCTGCCGCGACCCGCTCGGGGGTGGTCGGCGTGCTGGCCACCACCGGTACCCTGAAGAGCGCCAAATTCGCCGCCTTGCTCGACCGCTTCGCCAGCGATGTGCGGGTGATTACCCAGCCGTGCCCGGGCCTGGTCGAACGTATCGAGGCCGGCGATCTGGATGGCGCGCAGACCCGCGACATGCTGCGTGGCTGGGTGCAGCCACTGCTGGCCGAGGGCTGCGACACGCTGATCCTCGGTTGTACCCATTACCCCTTTATCAAGCCATTGTTGCGCGAGCTGCTGCCTGCATCGGTCAGCCTGATCGACACCGGCGCGGCGGTGGCGCGGCAACTGCAGCGCAGGCTCGGCGAGCGCCAGTTGCTGGCCGGCGGGCCGGCGCAGGCGGCCCGCTTCTGGTCGAGCGCCGAACCGCTGCGCATGCAGGCGGTGTTACCCCTGTTGTGGGGTGAGTCGGCGCCGGTGCGACCGCTGTGATTGCGCCAGGACTGCACTTTTATGCATTGCTGGCCTTTCACTAGGAACAAAAATTTCTATACTTCCAGCAGCGAAGGGTGGAGCTCCCTCCACCGGGTGAAAAAGGATATTCCAATGACCAAGCTGTTTCCTGCGGCTGCGCTTGCAGCCTTGATCCTGGGGCCGGTTGGCACAGCGCAAGCCGCCGACGTGACCTTCGCCATCGGCCAGTCCGGCGACTCGACCATGGTCTATCGGCTGGGCACCCAGTTCGATTTCGGCACCTTGCTGACGCATGACATCGGGCGCCTGACCGGTTACTGGGATGCGGGGTATACCTACTGGGAAGGCGACGAGACGGCGAGCAACCACAGCCTGTCCTTCACGCCGGTGTTCGTCTACGAGTTTGCCGGCGACAGTGTGCGGCCCTATGTCGAAGCGGGTATCGGCCTGGCCGTCTTCAGCAGCACCGAGTTGGAGGACAACGATCTGGGTTCGTCCTTCCAGTTCGAAGATCGCCTCGGTTTCGGGCTGCGCTTTGCCGGTCAGGAAGTCGGTCTGCGGGCGTTGCATTACTCCAACGCCGGGCTGGAAAACCCGAACGACGGTGCCGAGGCCTATACCCTGCATTACCGTTTGAGTTTCTAGAGCGGGGCAAAGAAAAATCGGCCAGCTGGCCGATTTTTTGTTTCTGCAATAGGTCCGATTCAGCGATAGATGCTGGTCATGCCGCGGCGTTCGTCCAGGCATTCGGCCGAGGCAGTCTCGAATTCGCGGCAGATCAGCGGGCGCACCTCGTAGATGGTGCAACGCATGCTGTCGCGATCCAGCGCCGCACACCAGCCGTCGTCCAGACGATGCATGACTTCACCGCCCCAGTCGTCGGTGGCGATGAAGCGTGGCGGCACCCCGGTGTCGGTGATCAGCATCACTTCCAGCTGGCAACAGCAGGCGGCGCAGTTGCTGCAACTGACGGCGGTTTCGCTGGGCAATTGGCTGAGGGGAATCTGGGTTGGCTCGGTCATAGCGGTGCAGTGTACGCCAGGCGCGGGGCCGAATTGCATCCGGCCGACCAAAGCAGCTTGTAGGGCGCGCCCTGCGCGCCGATGAATACACAAGCCTGATTCAGCTCGCGCCGCCTAGGTCGATTGGCGTGCGCGCACGCTTTGTTCATATTGGTTGCGGTAGAGCTTGGCGAACCCATGCAGCACGGGCAGCACCAGGGCCCAGAGCACGGCGAGCAGGAGCAGGGTCGGCCAGGTGCCGTAAGGCAGGCCGACCCCGGCGATCTGCGCGCCGACATAGTAGGACAGCGGGCCGGCGCAGGCCCCGAGCAGGCTGGCGCGCCACCAGGGCCGGGCGCTCCAGGCCAGGCAGTGGTTGAGCGTGGTGGCCAGCAGCAGCCAGAGCAGGGCCAGCCACAGCGGGATCAGGTTGCGCGGCTCGCCGAAGTCGAATACCCCGAGGTTGAGCAGGAAGCTGTCCAGGGCGCTGCCGGCGAGAAATACGCTGATCAGCAGTTTGCCCTCGGCGCTCCAGTTGCTGACCCACAGCAGGTGCACCGCCACTGCCGCCGCGACCAGCAGCAGCCACAGGCTGTCGCCGCTGAATACGCAGGCGAACCAGCCGAGCTGAAAGAGGAGGGCGTTGGCGATCAGTTTAGGCATCGAAGTTTCCTAGCAGGGGTTGCGGTTGCGCCGCCGGCTTGGCCAGCAGTAATTGCGCGGTGCCGATGGTGCGCTCGATGAAGCCGCCCTCGCAATAGCACAGGTAGAACTCCCAGAGCCGATAGAAGTGTTCGTCGTAGCCCAGTTGTTCGAGCTTGTGCCGGGCCTGCTGCAGGTTGGCGTGCCACAGGCGCAGGGTGCGCGCGTAATGCTGGCCGAAATCTTCCATGTGGTGCAGGTTCATGTCGGTCTTGGCGGTGATGATTTCCAGCATCTTGTGCAGCGAGGGCAGCGCGCCGCCGGGGAAGATATAGCGCTGGATGAAGTCGACACTGCGCTTGGCCTGCTCGTAGCGCTGGTCGCGGATGGTGATGGCTTGCAGCAGCATCAGTCCGTCATCTTTCAGCAGCTGCGCGCATTGCTTGAAGTAGGTCGGCAGGAAGCGATGGCCGACGGCTTCGATCATTTCGATCGACACCAGCTTGTCGTACTGGCCCTGCAGGTCGCGGTAGTCCTCCAGCAGCAGGGTGATGCGATCGCCCAGGCCGAGTTCGGCAATGCGCCGCTCTGTGTAGGCGTACTGCTCCCGCGACAGGGTGGTGGTGGTCACCCGGCAACCGTACCGGGTGGCGGCATGGATGGCCATGCTGCCCCAGCCGGTGCCGATTTCCAGCAGGTGATCGCTGGGTTTGAGCGCGAGTTTCTGGCAGATGCGTTCGAGCTTGTGCAGTTGCGCCTGCTCCAGGCTGTCGTCCGGGCGCGCAAACATGGCGGCGGAGTACATCATGGTCGGGTCGAGCAACTGCTCGAACAGCGGGTTGCCGAGGTCATAGTGAGCGGCGATATTCCTGCGCGAGCCCTTGCGGGTATTGCGATTGAGCCAGTGCAGGCTCTGCACGAAAGGGCGGCCAAGCCGAGCCAGGCCGCGCTCCATGGCGTCCAGCAGTGCCAGGTTGCCGGCGAACACGCGAATCACCGCGGTGAGGTCGGGGGAACTCCAGTAGCCGTGGATATAGGCCTCGCCCGCGCCGATCGAGCCGTTGCCGGCGACCAGGCCCCAGAGTGCGCCGTCCAGCACCCGGATCTCGGCGCGCAGACTGGCATTGGCATCGCCGAATTCGAGAAAGTCATCGCCGTCGATGAGCCGCAGGTGACCGTGGCGCAACTGGCCCAGTTGGCGCAGGACGGCGCGACGCAGCAGGCTGGCGCCAATGCCGCTGCCGACACGCAGCGAGGTTTTCGCGGATGACAGGCTAGAGCTTTTCATGGGGCACGTCCTTCGACACTGGGCGCGCGACGCGGAATTGACCTTGCGCGGCGCGATGGCTGAATAGGGGGATGCGCTTGAGCAGCAGGCGCAGGGCTTGCCAGTAGATGGCCGCGACTGTCTTGCCGGTCATCCAGGGAAAACTGCGCAGGTAGGCGTGCAGGCTGGCGCGGTCGAGTGGGCTGCGGTGCAGGCTGATGCTTGCGTCGAAGACCTTGGTCGCGCCCTGGCCGTCGGTCAGCCAGTCGGCCATGTGGATGCCCAGGCGTGCGCCGGCGGGGCTGAAGGCCATGCGGTATTCCAGTTCGCGCGGCAGAAAGGGCGAGACATGCAAGGCCTTGGCCACGGCGAAGTGCTGATGGCCGTCGCCGTCTGACGGCAGCACATAGTGATAGCGCTCGCGCCAGGGGGTATTGCTCACCTCGCAGAGGATCGCGGCGAGGCTGCCGTCGGCGTCATGGCAGTAGAAGAAATTCACCGGATTGAAGGCCAGGCCCCAGCTGCGCGGCTGGGTCAGCAGGCAGATCGAGCCCAGCGGCCTGTGACCGAGGGCGGCGCCGACCCGCTGGCGCACGGCATCGCTCAGGCGGATCCCGGCGCGGGTGAATTGCGGCAGGTAGTCGGTTTCGCGAAAGGCGAAAGGCGCCCAGCGGCCATTGCCGGCCAGGGGCGAGAGGTCGAACAGCTGCTGCTGCTCGTCCAGGTCCAGGTAGAGCAGGCCCATGCGGTAGCGGAAGGCGTGGGCTTTGGGGGCGAAGCGCCGGTGCTGCACCCAGCCGCTGTACAGGGCGCTGTTCATCACAGCTCCTCGCCGAAGGCGCGCGCCACGCGCAGGGCGCTGACCACGCCATCTTCATGGAAGCCGTTGGCCCAGTAGGCACCGCAGAAATAGCTGTGCCGGGCGCCGAGCAGTTCTTCCCAGCGTGCCTGCGCGGCCATGCCGGCCAGGCTGTATTGCGGGTGAGCGTAGCGGTAGCGCGCGAGGATCTTGCTCGGGTCGATCAGCGCCGTCTGATTGAGGCTGACGCAGAAGGTGGTGTCGCTTTGAATGCCCTGGAGGATGTTCATGTTGTAGGTCACCGCGGCGGGCTGATTGACCGGCCCGCCCAGACGATAGTTCCAGCTGGCCCAGGCCAGGGGGCGTTTGGGCAGCAGGCGGGTGTCGCTGTGCAGCACCACATCGTTGTCGGCATAGGGCAGGGCTGCGAGGATTTCCTGCTCGGCCGGCGAGGGTTGGGCGAGCAGCCTGAGCGCCTGGTCGCTGTGGCAGGCGAACACCACCTTGTCGAAACGCTGGCGGCTGGCGCGGGTATGCAGGCTGACGCCGTGCTCGTCGCGCTCGACCCGTAGCACCGGACAGTTCAGGCGAATGTGCTGCTTGAACGAGGAGCACAAGGGCGCCACATAGCTGCGCGAACCGCCCTCGACCACGCACCACTGCGGGCGCTCGCTGACCGACAACAGGCCGTGATTGTTGAAGAAACGCAGGAAGAATTGCAGGGGGAAACCGAGCATGTCGGCCAGCGACATCGACCAGATCGCCGCGCCCATCGGCACTATGTAGTGCTGGATGAAGCGCTCGCCGTAGCCGCGCTGCTCGAGGTAGCCGCCGAGGCTGGTGACGGCATCGATGCGCTGGTGCTGCAGGTCGTCCAGCGCCTCGCGGTTGAAGCGCAGGATGTCGCGCAGCATGCCGATGAACTTCGGCGACAGCAGGTTGCTGCGTTGGGCGAACAGGCTGTTGAGGCTGTGGCCGTTGTACTCCACGCCGCTGAGCGGATCGCTCACCGAGAAGCTCATCTCGCTGGGTTTGTAGCCGACGCCGAGCTGGCCGAGCAGGCGGATGAAGTTCGGGTAGGTCCAGTCGTTGAACACGATGAAGCCGGTGTCGATTGCGTACGGACGGCCGTCGACTTCGATGTCCACCGTATGGGTATGTCCGCCGACCCAGTCGCCGGCCTCGAACACTGTGATCGCATGGTTGCGATTGAGCAGGTAGGCGCTGGTCAAGCCGGCGATACCACTGCCGATAATGGCGATTTTCATGCGTGGTCCTTGGCAGTACGGGCCATGCGCGTGCCGATGGCCACTTGCAGGCGTTTGGGCAGATGGGCCAGCAGCCGCAGGATGGCGATGAAGGGGCCGGGAAACGCGATCTCGAACGGGCGCTGCTCCAGCCGCTCGGCGATATGCCGGGCGGCCTTGTCCACCGGCCAGCGCATCGGCATGGGGAAATCATTCTTCTGCGTCAGCGGGGTGTCGACGAAGCCGGGGCTGACCAGGGTGACGGCGATGCCCTCGGCCGCCAGGTCGAGGCGCAGCGCTTCCAGCAGGTAGCGCATGCCGGCCTTCGAGGCGCCATAGGCCTCGGCGCGCGGCAGCGGCAGGTAGGTCACCGCGCTGCCGATGCCGACCAGATGCGGCTCATGGCCCAGGCGCAGCAGCGGCAGCGCCGCTTCGATGCAGTAGCTGGCGGAGAACAGATTGGCGCGCACCACCCGTTCGATCATTGCGGCCTCGAAGCTCTGCACCTCGACGTACTCGCAGGTGCCGGCATTCAGGATCACGCTGTCCAGCGCCCCCCATACCTGAGCGATGCGCTCGCCAATCGCCCGTACCTGAGTGGCGTCGCCGAGATCGCCGGCGGCGACCAGCACCTGTTCCGGGTAGCGCTCGGCCAGGGCGTGCAAGGGTTTGGCCGTGCGCGCACTGAGCGCCAGGCGATGGCCGCGTTGCAGCAGCAGTTCGGCCAGGGCCGCGCCGATACCACTGCTGGCGCCGGTGAGCCAGATGCGTTTCATGCCAGTCTCCTTTTCAGCCAGCGGATGGCCTGGCCGAGTAGAGGCAGATGCTCGTAGAGCAGGCCGCCGGCATCGAAGAAATCGCGGTGCTGATGAACCTTGTCGGTCCACAGCAGGTGCGAGCAGCCTTCCACGCGGATCAGTTGGCCGGCGGCCAGGCGCGGGTGGCGGTAGCTCATGGTCCAGCGCAGGTAGCCTTCGCCCGGGCGCACCTGATCGAAGCCGTAGAAATCGAAGCGCAGCTCGCTGACGTTGGCGTACAGCTCGGCGAAATAGCGCTGCAGGTTGGCCAGCCCGCGCACCTCGTGCAGGGGGTCGCGCAGCAGCGCATCGTCGCTGTACAACTCACCGAGGCGCTCGAGGTTGTCCTTGTTCAGGGCCGCGAAGGAGTGGGCGAACTGACGCAGGAAATCGCTCATGCCTGCGTCTCCGGTGCCAGCTGCGGCAGGCGCTTGAAGGCGGCCAGGGCGCGTGCGCGGCTGCTGCCGAGGTCGACCATCGGCCGCGGGTAATCCGCTACGCCGAACAGGCCGCCGATGGCCGCCGGGTTGTGGATGTCCTGGTTGTTCAAGCCGCTCAGCTCGGGCAGCCAGTGGCGGATGAAGCGGCCGTCCGGGTCGAAGCGCTGCGATTGGCTGAGTGGGTTGAAGATGCGGAAGTAGGGTGCCGCGTCGGTGCCAGTGGAGGCACTCCACTGCCAGCCGCCATTGTTGGCCGCCAGGTCGCCGTCGATCAGGTGGCGCATGAAGAAGCGCTCGCCTTCGCGCCAGTCGATCAGCAGGTTCTTGGTCAGGAACATCGCCACGACCATGCGCAGGCGGTTGTGCATCCAGCCGGTGGCGAGCAGCTGGCGCATTGCCGCATCGATCAGCGGAAAACCCGTGCGGCCTTGTTGCCAGGCGGCCAGTTCGTCCGGCGCCTGGCGCCAGGCCAGGACGTCGGTGTCCGGGCGAAAGGCGCGGTGCATGGAGACGCGCGGGTAGCCGACCAGGATGTGCTTGTAGAACTCGCGCCAGAGCAGTTCGTTGATCCAGGTGACGATGCCGCTGTTGCCGCTGTCGAACTCGCCCCGGTTGGCGTGCAGAGCGGCGTGCAGGCATTGGCGGGGCGACAGCACGCCGGCGGCGAGGTAGGCGGACAAGCGGCTGGTGCCGGGTTTGCCCGGCAAGTCGCGCTCGCTCTGGTAGTCGTTGATCTGCTCGTCGGCGAAGGCCTGCAAGCGTCTGTGGGCTTCCTGCTCGCCAGCCGGCCAGAGCTGGCGCAGGCTGGCGGCCGGTGGGGCAAAGCCCGCCACCGCGTCGGCAATCGGGTCACTGGCGATAGGCAGCGGCGCCTGCGCGGCCGGGCGCTTGACCTGCGCGGGCAGGGCGCTGTGCAGGCGCTGGTAGCAGACCTTGCGGAACTGGCTGTAGACCTGGAAGTAGCCGCCGGACTTGGTCAGCACGCTGCCGGGCCTGAACAATAGTTGATCGAGGTGGCTGCGGAAGTTGATCCCAAGCGCGTCCAGTGCCTGGGCCACGGCCTGGTCGCGGCGACTCTCGTGGACGCCGTATTCCTCGTTGACCTGAACGCTGCCAATCTGCAATTGCTGGCAGAGTTCGGCGATCACCCGCGGCGCTTCGCTCCAGTGGTCGGCCTGACGCACCAGCAGGGGCACGTTGAGGGCGCCCAGTTCGCGGCTCACCTCACTCAGGTTGCGCAGCCAGAAATCGACCTTGCTCGGCGCATCGTCATGGGCTTGCCATTGCCTGGGGCTGAGCAGGAACAGGGCGACCGTCGGCCCGGCCGCCATGGCGGCGGCCAGGGCGCTGTTGTCGTGCACGCGCAGGTCGGTGCGCAGCCATAGCAGTTGTGGCGTGGTCATTGGCGATCCAGCAGGTTGCGAGTGGAAAGAATGTGCAGGGCGCTCAGCGGGTCTGGCGCCATGTCCAGCGCGCTGTCCTGCCGCGCCAGGGCCTGCAGTTCTTGGTGGTGGATGTGCGCCGCCGGGCCAATGACCAGGCACGGGCAGGCGTAACCCGCCTGCAGGCGCGGCCAATGCGCGCTGTGCAGCGCCTGGCTGGAATAGAGCAGCAGCGCCTTGGGCTGGATGTGCTCGATCACCATGGCCAGCTCCGCCGGTGGCACTGGCCAATCGAAGACCTCCACCGCCGAGCCGGCGCTGCTGGCCAGCCAGGCGGTGAGCCACAGCCCCGGCTCCATCGGCAAGTCGGAAAGATTGATCAGCAGCAGCGGCGCGCCGCCCTGCTGGCGGTTGTGGTGGTAGAGCCGCGCGCCGAGCTTGCTGCGCAGCCAGGAATAGAAGAACACCCGCTCGGCCTGGGCGCCGAACTGACCGCGCCAGCGCAGTTCCAGCGCTTCGAGCAGGGGCAGCAGCAGCTGTTTGCACAGGGTGTGCGGCGGGTAGAGCGCCAGCTCGCTGTTGAAGCATTCGTCCAGGCGCCGTTCGGCCAGGTTGCAGATGGCTTCCTGCAGGCGCTGGCATTTCTCGTCCCATTGCGAGGTGGCCTCGGCAAATGCTGGCTGATTGGCGCGCAGCAGGCCCTTGACCTGGCCAACCGAGACGCCTCGATTGAGCCAGGTGAGGATGGTCTGGACCTGTGCCACATGATCGACCGAGTACAGGCGGTGCCCCTTGGGCGTGCGGTGCGGCACGATCAGACCATAGCGGCGTTCCCAGGCACGCAGGGTCACGGCGTTCACGCCGGTAAGCCGGGCGACGTCGCGAATCGGCAGGAAGCCCTTGGCCAGTGCCTGCTGGTAGTCGTCGCCGGCAGCTGCGGGCGAGTCGCTCTGCGTGAGGTCATCCATGCTCAGAGGGCATTACGCAGGCTGAGGTTTTCTGGATGGGGCTGCAGGTAAACCTGGGTGGCCACGTAGCTGTCCGGGTGGCGACGCAAGTGATGCTTGAGCAGGGTCAGAGGCACCACCAGCGGCACGATGCCGTTGCGGTACTGGCCGATCAGCTGCTGCATTTCCTGGCGGTCTGCGCTGCTCAGGGCTTGCTTGAGGTAACCGCTGAGGTGCTGCAGCGTGTTGCTGTGGGTGCGCCGGGTCGCGCACTGCTTCAATGCCGCCATCAGCTCGCTGAAGTAGCGCGGCGCCAATTCCTGCAGATCATGCTGGTGCAGGTTGCCGAGCAGGCGGCCGAGCGCCTTGTATTGCAGGGGATGGGTGGCCATCAGCAGGTATTTGTAGCGCGAGTGGAAGTTCAGCAGGGTCTTGCGGGTCATGCCGTCGCGCAGCAGTTGTTGCCATTGCGCGTAGGCGAACACGCGAGTGATGAAGTTCTCGCGCAGGATGGGATCGTTGAGCCGGCCATCCTCCTCCACCGGCAGATCCGGGCGGCGGGCACAGAATGCCGCGGCGTAGATGCCGCGGCCCTTGGGTTCGCTGGGACGGCCGTTGTCCTGGTAGATCTTGACCCGCTCCAGGCCACAGGACGGCGATTGCTGCATGAAGATGTAGCCGCAGATATCGTCCAGCGTTCCCGCCATCTGGACGCCGTAGGTGGCCAGCGCTTCAGTGTGGTCGCGCTCACGCTGCACGCTACCCACTGCACGGGGCGCTGCGGGGTCACCGACCAGGCGGATGGGTTCGCGCGGGGTACCCAGGCCAATCGTCACCTCGGGGCACAGGGGGACGAAATTGAAATACTCGCTGAGGGTGCGGCTGCACAGCCGTGATTCCTTGTGACCGCCGTTGTAGCGCACTTCAGCACCCAGCAGGCAGGCGCTGATGGCGAGTTTGGGTTTGCTGGCGGCGACTGGGAGCGGGTTCATGGCACAACCTCTGATGAGTACTTGTACATAAAATTATTAATGTACAACTTGTGTTCATCATAGGGTCGCAATTGTACAAGTAAAACATTTTGTACAAGTACTGCATCGGTTTTTCGTGGCGAGTGGCGATCGCCACGTTGCGCGATGTCGGCGGTTCGCTGGCATGGGGATGGAAGAGAAGGGGGCGACTAGTGGTGTTCGGCGGGGGGGGGCTTGTGCTTACCTGCCGCGGCAGCAGGCTGATCGAGGCTGTGCTACTGCCAGCCCAGGTGCCAGCTCATGGCATCATCCAGTACGCGCCAGTCCAGGCGCTGGCAGCGTTGGCTGAGCTGAGAGCTTGTGAAAAAACGCTCGCCTACTGCGACCGCCCCCTGGCGTCCGCTGCTGGCGTTGCGCTACGCGAAAAACCGGGTCATTTAGCTCACTAAACTCCCCCATTTTTCGCGTAGCGCGCCTTGCCGCGAACACCAGGAGACGCTCTCGCTACGGCGCTCGATATTTTCACAACCTCTGCCTGCAGTTCGATCTGCAGCACATGGCCCTGTTCGTCGTAGAACAGTTGGCTGGCCAGAAAGTGTTTTTCGCAGTCTTGCGGCTGCACCGCAGTCCATTTCGACAGCAGCAGTTTGTCCGGGTTGAGGCGCTGCCTGGCGGTCACCCCGGGCGCTGTTGCGCTCATTGCAGGTGTGCGAGCAGTTTGCGCGCCGCGTCCTGGCCGCTCAGCCAGGCACCCTCGACTCGCCCGGACAGGCACCAGTCGCCGCAGGCATACAGGCCCAGGTGGGCATCGGCCAGCGAACCCCACTGGTGGGCGCTGGCCGGACGGGCATAGAGCCAGCGGTGCGCCAGGCTGAAGATGGGCGCAGGCATGGCGCAGTCGATCAGCTCGGCAAAGGCACCGTGCAAGTGTTCGATCACCGCCTCCTTGGGCATGTCCAGGTGCTGCTTGCTCCAACTGCTGCTGGCGTGCAGCACCCAGGTGTCCGGGCTGCCGTCGCGCCCGGGTTTGCTGCGGTTGCGCGTCAACCAGTCGAGCGGGCTGTCCTGCACGAAGCAGCCATCGACCTTGGTGTCCAGTGGGTTGGCAAAGGCCAGGGCAACCGCCCAGGTCGGTTCCATGATCACGCTGGAGGCTGCGCCGGCGAGTTTCGGCGCCGCCGCCAGCAGGGCGCTGGCTTGCGGCGCCGGAGTGGCGACCACCGCATGGCTGAAGGGGCCGTGGTTATGACCTTCGGCGTCTTGCAGATGCCAGTGCTGCGCGCCACGGAACACTTCGGTGATCCGGCAGGAGAAATGCACCGGCAGGGCGCCGAGCATGGCGCGGGTAATGGCGCTCATGCGCGGGCTGCCGACCCAGCGCACCTGCTCGTCCGGCGAGGCGCTGAGTTGGCCATTGCGGCTGTGATAGAGGTTCGGCGTCCATTCGGCGACCCAGCCGCGAGCATGCCATTGCTGAACCACATCGACAAAGCGGCGATCGCGGGCAGTGAAGTACTGCGCGCCCAGATCCAGGGCGCCGACATCGCTGCGTTTGCTGGCCATGCGGCCGCCGCTGCCACGGCTTTTGTCGAACAGTTGAACCTCATGTCCGGCGGCGTGCAGGGCTTGGGCGGCGGACAGTCCGGCGATGCCGGTGCCGATGATGGCGATGGGTGCGGTCATATCTACCTCTTAACTTCAAAGCACTCGCCGGCTGTCAAAAAACTACTGCGCGCGGCTATGCAGCGTTGAAATCAGCCTTGCCTAGCCTTCGCTCGTTACGTTTTTCAACGGCCTGCTAGGCTACGCTTTAGACAAAACCTATACAGTATTGATTGTGTGTACAGGGCTTATCGGATTCAATCGTGCCTCTCTTTATTAAAGACAATCCTGAGCCGGATTAAAGGCACGTTGCCCTGTGATAAACCAGACTGACGGATATCAGGTTGGTGAACGCCATGCGAGGAGGATGCCATGCACATATTGCTCACCGGTGGGACCGGCTTGATCGGTCGCGGTCTTTGTCAGCATTGGGCGCAGCAGGGCCACCAGTTGACGGTGTGGAGCCGCAGTCCGCAGCGGGTTGCAGCGCTGTGCGGGGCGCAGGTGCGCGGCATCGGCCAGCTCGAAGAACTGGGTGCTGAGCCGGTGGATGCGGTGGTCAATCTGGCCGGTGCGCCGATCGCCGACCGGCCCTGGACCAGCAAGCGCAAGAGCCTGCTCTGGGCCAGCCGCATCACCCTTACCGAGCAGCTGCTGAGCTGGCTGCAGGGGCGCGCCGAGCAGCCGCGGGTACTGCTGTCCGGATCGGCGGTGGGCTGGTATGGCGATGGCGGCGAGCGCGAGCTGCACGAGGATTCGCCGCCGGTCTGCGAGGACTTTGCCGCGCAACTGTGCGGCGCCTGGGAGGAAACCGCGCAACGCGCCGAAGCCTTGGGGATTCGCGTGGTGCTGGTGCGCACCGGTTTGGTGCTGGCCCGTGATGGTGGCTTTCTCAAGCGCCTGTTGTTGCCATTCAAGCTCGGCTTGGGCGGGCGGCTGGGCGATGGTCGGCAATGGATGCCGTGGGTGCATGTGGCCGATCAAATCGCCCTGATGGATTTTCTCTTGCAGCGGGAGCAGGCCAGCGGTCCTTATAATGCCTGCACCCCGCATCCGGTGCGCAATGCCGAGTTTGCCCGTGCGCTGGGCCGCGCCCTGCATCGGCCGGCGTTATTGCCGGTGCCGGCGGTGGTGTTGCGCGTCGGTCTGGGCGAATTGTCCGGTTTGCTGCTGGGAGGCCAGCGCGCCTTGCCGGTGCGCCTGAGCGAAGCCGGTTTTCGATTTCGTTTCACCGATCTGGATACGGCCCTGGCGGATTTGCTGGGTCGACACTGACTGATAAGGATTCTGCATGAGCAATCACGCCTTGCTGCTGGTCAACCTGGGCTCCCCGGCGTCGACCGAAGTGGCTGATGTACGGCGCTACCTCAATCAATTTCTGATGGACCCCTATGTGGTCGATTTGCCTTGGCCGCTGCGGCGTTTGCTGGTGTCGCTGATTCTGCTCAAGCGCCCCGCGGCTTCGGCCCATGCCTATGCGTCGATCTGGTGGGCGGACGGCTCGCCGCTGGTGGTGTTGAGCAGGCGCCTGCAGGCGGCGATGAAGGCGCAGTGGACCCAGGGCCCGGTCGAACTGGCGATGCGCTACGGCGAGCCGTCGATCGAGACGGTGCTCAATCGGCTGACGGCGCAAGGCATCCAGCAGGTGACCCTGGCGCCGCTGTACCCGCAGTTTGCCGACAGCACCACCACCACGGTGATCGAGGAAGCCAGGCGGGTGGTGCGTGCGGCTAACCTGGACATGCGTTTCTCCATACTGGCACCCTTCTATGACCAGCCGGAATACATCGATGCCCTGGTCGACAGTGCCAGGCCTTACCTCGAGCAGGATTTCGACCACCTGTTGCTGAGTTTTCACGGCTTGCCGGAACGCCACCTGCGCAAGCTCGACCCGAGCAAGCACTGCCTCAAGGGCCCCGATTGCTGCCGCACGGCGCCGCCGCAAGTGCTGGCGACCTGCTACCGCGCGCAATGCATGCGCAGCGCCGCCGCCTTTGCCGAGCGCATGGGCCTGCGCCCGGAGCAGTGGTCGGTGTCCTTCCAGTCGCGTCTGGGGCGGGATAAGTGGATCGAGCCCTATACCGAAAGTCGTCTCCAGGCGCTGGCCGGGCAGGGCGTGAAGAAACTGCTGGTGATGTGCCCGGCGTTCGTTGCCGACTGCATCGAAACCCTGGAGGAGATCGGCGATCGTGGCCTGGAGCAATTCCAGGCCGCCGGCGGCGAAAGCCTGCAACTGGTGCCCTGCCTCAACGATCACCCGAGCTGGGTGGCGGCGCTCAAGACCCTCAGCGAGCGGGCGCCGTTGATGTTGTGACGGCAGGCCTGGCAGAGCGGGACGGGCGACCCCGGCAGCCCGTCCCTGGTTTTCCACTGCACGTTATCCGGGTTACGCCTGGTCAGGCGGTCCATTCGCTCGAAGGGATGCGTTGCATTCGCCAGGTTGATAAGGCCGCCAGGCGATACTCCACAAGGGCCATATCGGCCTAAGCTGGCGGCACTTTCAACCGTCGCGCATCGCGTAAGCGGTGCCGAGGAGACCGCCAGTGTCCAACAACAATAACGGCTATCCCTCCAGTGCCCGAGCCTGGGCTACTGTCGCCATTCTGATGGTGGCCTACGTGCTGTCGTTTATCGACCGGCAGATTCTCAACCTGCTGGTCGGCCCCATCCGCCGCGACCTGATGATCAGCGACACCCAGATGAGCCTGCTGATGGGCCTGTCCTTCGCTCTGTTCTACACCGTTTGCGGCATTCCCCTGGGCCGCCTGGCCGATACCAAGAGCAGGCGCGGGCTGATCGCCATCGGCATCCTGTTCTGGAGTGCGGCCACCGCCGCCTGCGGCATGGCCAGGTTGTACTGGCAGTTCCTGATTTGCCGCATCGGCGTCGGTGTCGGCGAGGCGGCCTTGTCGCCGGCGGCCTATTCGCTGATCGCCGACAGCTTCCCCGCCGCGCGCCGCGCTACCGCCATCAGCGTCTACTCGATGGGGGTCTATCTGGGCTCGGGCCTGGCCTTTCTGTTCGGCGGCCTGGTCATCAAGCTGGCTTCGGCCCAGGGCGACGTGATGCTGCCGGTAATCGGCGAAGTGCGGCCCTGGCAGCTGATTTTTCTCGCCCTGGGCGCCGCCGGAGTGCTCTTCACCCTGCTCATGCTGGCGGTCAAGGAGCCGGCCCGGCGTGGTGTCGGCGCCGGTGTCGCGGTGCCGCTGGCGGATGTCGGCCGCTATATCCGCGCCAACAAACGCACCGTGCTGTGCCACAACTTCGGCTTTGCCGGCCTGGCATTCGCCGGCTACGGCAGCGCGGCCTGGATTCCGACCTTCTTTATCCGCACCTACGGCTGGGACGCCGGCCAGGTCGGCATCGTCTACGGCAGCATAGTGGCGGTGTTCGGTTGCCTGGGCATCGTCTCCGGCGGGCGTCTGGCCGACCGGATGGCCAGGCGCGGCAGCAGCGACGCCAATATGCGTGTCGGTCTGTATGCCGCCATAGGTGCCGCGCCCTTCGTGCTGGTCTTCCCGTTGATGGACAGCGCACTCTGGGCGGCGATCCTGATCGCGCCGGCGGTGTTCTTCCTGAGCATGCCGTTCGGCGTCGCCCCGGCGGCGATCCAGGAAATCATGCCCAACTCGATGCGCGGCCAGGCCTCGGCGATCTATTTGTTCGTCATCACCCTGATCGGCCTGGGCATCGGCCCGACGGCGGTGGCGCTGGTGACCGACTATGTATTCGGCGATGACCTGGCGCTGCGCTACTCGCTGCTGATCGTCACCAGCATCGCCGTATTCAGCTCGGTCGTGTTGCTGAGCATGAGCCTCAAGCCCTACCGCGACAGCGTGGTGCGCCTGCAGCAGTGGGCGGCCAGGTCGGCCTGACGGCCGGCTGCCTGCTCAGGCGTCCTTCTGCTTGGTGCCGAAGATCTTGTCGCCGGCATCGCCCAGGCCGGGAATGATGTAGCCGTGCTCATTGAGGCGCTGGTCGATCGAGGCGGTGAAGATCATCACCTCGGGGTGGGCGTCGGCCACTGCCTTGATCCCTTCTGGCGCGGCGACCAGCACCATGGCGCGGATATCCTTGCAGCCGGCCTTCTTCAGCAGGTCGATGGTGGCGACCATGGAGCCGCCGGTGGCGAGCATCGGGTCGATGATCATGGCCAGGCGCTCGTCGATTTCCGGCACCAGTTTTTCCAGGTAGGTGTGCGCCTGCAGGGTCTTCTCATTGCGCGCCACGCCCACGGCGCTGACCTTGGCCCCGGGAATCAGGCTGAGCACGCCGTCGAGCATGCCGATGCCGGCGCGCAGGATCGGTACCACGGTGATTTTCTTGCCGGAGATTTTCTCCACCTGCACGGTGCCCGCCCAACCCTGGATCTCGCAGTTTTCCAGGGGCAGATCCTTGGTCGCTTCGTAGGTCAGCAGGGCGCCGACCTCCTGGGCCAGCTCGCGGAAGTTCTTCGTGCTGATATCGGCGCGGCGCATCAGGCCGAGTTTGTGGCGGATCAGCGGGTGGCGGATCTCGAGGACGGGCATGCTGGACTCTCCGACGGGCTGGCAAAAAAAAATTGGCCTAGATTAGCATTGGCTTTGCGTTGCTGGCGCGCAGACGCACGCGGCTTACAGGAATTCAGGGTGTAATGTCGCCGATTGCGCATACCTCCGGCGGTTTGTCTGCCAGGGCTTGCTCCGCCGGGGGCAGATGGGTACCTTTGCCGACTTTTATTCTGACGTATCGATCAGTTTCTGTGCTTGTTCAGCTTTCGTCCACTCATAGAGGAAAGACCATGCCCGTCGATCTCGCCCATATCCGCCAAGTCATGCTGGAAGCCGATTGCCTGTACACCGAAGCCGAAGTGGAAGCGGCCATCGACCAGGTCGCCGCGGCGATCAACGACGAGTTGGCCGAGCGCAACCCGGTGGTGTTCTGCGTGATGAACGGCGGCCTGATCTTCTCCGGCAAGTTGCTGCCCAAGCTCGACTTCCCGCTGGAGTTGTCCTACCTGCACGCCACCCGTTATCGCAACGAAACCAGCGGTGGCGAGCTGTTCTGGAAGGCCAAGCCGGAAATCTCCTTTATCGACCGCGACGTGCTGATCATCGACGACATCCTCGATGAAGGGCACACCCTGGGCGCGATCGTCGACTTCTGCCGCCACGCCGGTGCCAGCGCGGTGCATACCGCGGTGCTGATTGACAAGGATCACCAGCGCAAGGCGCGCCCGGACCTGCAAGCCGATTACGTCGGCCTGCCCTGCATCGATCGTTACATCTTCGGCTACGGCATGGATTACAAGGGCTACTGGCGCAACGCCGCCGGGATCTATGCGGTCAAGGGCATGTAGCGATGCGCGTTACGGGGTGGTCACCACCTCGTTCGATTCTTCTGCCGGCTGCAGCCAGCGCAGGGCCTTCGCCCGCGCCTGATCGAGGTCGCGTACATAGGCCAATTGGCCCTCGACCCGCTGGATGCCGGCGCGGCGCAGTTGCAGGCGCACCTGCGGCGTCGGGCCGCTGAGTACCAGGCCCACGCCTTGCGTGCGGTAGTCGCGCAATACATTGTCCAGCGCCGCCAGGGCGGTCATGTCGAGCAATGGCACGGCACTGATCTCGACGATCACCACCTTCACCCCGGGCGTGAAGCGGCGCAGCACGCTCAGGGCCTTTTCCGCCGCGCCGAAGAACAGCGGGCCGCGAATGGCGTAGGCCAGGACATGCTCGGGCAGGTCGCTCAGCGCTTCGTGGAAGTGCTTGGGCAGGGCGGCGGTGTCGGTCAGGTCGCTCATGCGCTTGATGAACAGCCCGGCGGCCAGCAGCAGGCCGACGCCGACCGCCAGCACCATGTCGAACAATACCGTCAGCACCAGACAGGTCAGCAGCACCAGCACATCGCTGCGCGGGGCGATGCGCAGGGTGTGCTGCACGTGGCGCGCCTCGCTCATGTTCCAGGCGACCATCAGCAGCAGGGCGGCCATGGCCGCCATCGGCAGGTAGCTGAACAGCGGCGCGAGGAACAGGATGGCGATCAGCACCACGCCGGCATGGATGATCGCCGCCAGCGGCGAAAAGGCGCCGGCGCGCACGTTGGCGGCGCTGCGGGCGATGGCCGCGGTGGCCGTGATGCCGCCGAACAGCGGCGCCATCAGGTTGCCGATGCCCTGACCGAGCAACTCGCCATTGGGGTCGTGCTTGCTGCCGGTCATGCCGTCGGAGACCACCGCGCAGAGCAGCGATTCGATGGCGCCGAGCATGGCGATGGCGAAGGCCGGCGCGAGCAACTGGCGGACCAGCTCGAAGGATAGCTGCAGCGGCTGGCCGTCCGCTCCGGGCAGTTGCCAGGGCCAGGCGAAACTCGGCAGGAACGGCGGGATGCCCGGGTGCTCGACGCCGTCCAGGCTGTAGCTGAAGCGCTCGCCGAGGGTCGCCAGTGGCAGGCCGACGTGCTCCAGCAGCAGCCCGAGCACGGCGCCGATGGCCAGGGCGGCCAGGTGCCCGGGGATTCTCGGCACCCAGCGCGGCCAGAGTATCAGCACGCTCAGGCAGACCAGGCCGACCAGGGTGTCGGCGAGCTGCAGGCCGGGCAGTGCCTGCAGCAGCAGGCTCAGCTGTTCCACGTAGTTGTTCGGCTGGCCGAGCGGGCTCAGGCCGAACAGGTCCTTGAGCTGCAGGGTGGCGATGACGATGCCGATGCCCGCGGTAAAACCCAGGGTCACCGGATAGGGGATGAACTCGATCAGGCGGCCGGCACGCAGCAGGCCCAGGGCGATCAGGATCAGCCCGGACATCAGGGTGCACAGCAGCAGGCCGCCGAGGCCGAATTGCTGGGTGATCGGCAGCAGGATCACCACGAAGGCCGCGGTGGGGCCGGAGACGTTGAAGCGCGAACCGCCGCACAGGGCGATCAGCGGGGCAGCGATCAACACCGTATAGAGACCGTGCTGCGGCGCCACGCCCACCGCAATCGCCAGGGCCATGGCCAGCGGAATGGCGATGATGCCGACGGTGACGCCGGCGCTCAGGTCGCCGCGCAGGCTTTTCCAGCCATAGCCGGCCCGCAGGCTCTGGCGCCAGGCGGCGAACAGCGGCGGTAAGGATAGCGACATGGGGCCTCCGGCATGGCTGCGCGGAGTATAGAGCCTGGCGCGCGGCCAGGGCGTTGACCTAAGTCGGCTGTTGGCGTCGACGCGCCGTGTGCTACAACGTCCGGCTGGCTGTTTGCCGGGCAGGTCCAGGCCTGCCATCGCCATCTCCCAGCCCGCTTGCGCGTTGAGCAGCAGCCTCCGCCAGAGGTACACTGCCGGCCCCGTGTGGCCTGCAGTGTTGGAGTGAACGATGCGTAAAGACAAGAAACAGGTGATTGGCGAAGAGATCGGTGACGAGCCGATCAAGCTGTTCCTCTCCGTGGAGCCGGCTGACGCCACGCCGCCGTCGTTGCACAAGCTGATCAAGGCCTATCGCGGCCTGCGCATCGACGATTTCGCGCGTTTCGTCGGCTTTTTCGTCGAAGCCGGTTACGACCTCGAGGCCAAGGATGCCCAGGGTCGCGATTTCATCGCCCTGATCCAGGATCAGCGCTTTGCCGAACCCTATATCGAAGTGGTCAAGGCCGCCCGCGGCTGATCTGCTATTTCCCGTAGCCCGGATGACATCCGCGAGCGGTATGCCACGACCCAGCTGCTGTCCTGGATCTCATCCAGGCTACGAATCGCCTATAGCACCCCGGCCTTCTTCCAGTCCAGGTAGCGGCTGACCAGTTGCGGGCCCAGTTCGCTGGGGCGGGCGTCGAGCACCGGCACGTTGTGCGCGGCCAGGCGCTCGTGCAGGCCGGCGCGGTCGTTGAGGTAATCGACCGCGCCGCAGTAGCTCAGGGCCGTGGCAAGATCCTCGACCGGCGTGTGGCGCAGGCTGTCGAGCACCTCTTCGCGCAGGGTGGCGATCAGCACGCGGTGCTGGCGGCCGATGCGTTTGACCGCGCTCAATAACTCCTCGTCATCTTCGTCGCGCAGGTTGCTCACCAGCACCACCAGGGCGCGCCGCCGTTGGCGGGCGAGCAGGCTGTCGGCCGCGGCGGCGAAGTCGGCCGGCTGCAGGGTGCTGCGCAGGTCATATACGGCGTTCAGCAGCACATTGAGTTGCGCCGGCCCTTTGACCGGCGCGAGGAAGCGCTGCTGCTCCCCGGCAAAGGTCGCCAGGCCCACCGCATCGCCCTGGCGCAGGGCCACATAACTGAGCAGCAGGCAGGCATTGAGGGCGTGGTCGAAGTGCGCCAGTTCGCCGTCCTGGCTGCGCATGCGCCGGCCGCAGTCGAGCAGGAAGATGATCTGCTGGTCGCGCTCGTCCTGGTACTCGCGGGCGATCGGCGTGCGCTTGCGGGCGGTGGCCTTCCAGTCGATCTGGCGCAGGCTGTCGCCGTCGCGGAATTCGCGCAGCTGGTGAAACTCCAGACCCAGGCCGCGGCGTGGCCGCTGGCGTACGCCAAGCTGGCTGAGCCAGTCGTCGACCGCCATCAGTTGCGCGCCATACAGGCGGGCGAAGTCCGGGTAGACCCGGGTTTCCCCGGGCAGGGCCAGGTAGCGGCGCGCGCGCCACAGGCCCAGCGGGCTGGGCAGGTCGATCTCGCACTGGGTAAAACTGAAGTGCCCGCGCAACAGCGGCCGCACGCGGTAGCTGAGCTGCGTCTGTTCGCCCGGACGCAGTTCGATGCGTTGCGGCAGATGCTCGAACGCCATGCCATCGGCCACGTGGTCGAACACCTCCAGCGCCAGGGGCTGGGCATAGGCGTGGTGCAGGCACAGGCGTACCTCGCTCCAGCGCCCCAGCGGCAGGTTGCCCGGCAACAGCCGCTCGAGGCGTGGCGAGGGCAATTTGCGCACGCGCAGGGCATCCACCAGCGCCGCGCCGGTCAGCGCCAGCAGCAGCCCCCACCAGAGCGCGTGCAGGCTCTGCGGCACTTTTACCGCCAGGGCCTGCAAGACGCCGAGCACAATCGCCAGGCCGAGCAGGGCGCCGAGCAGGCTCAGCAGCGCGCGTGCGGGCTTCATGCGCCAACCCCCGGGATCGACAGGTTCATAGACGCGGCGCCGCAACCTGATCGAGCAACTGCTGGAGCACCTGATCGACCGCCAGCCCTTCGATATCCAACTCCGGCGCCAGGCGTACGCGGTGGCGCAGCACGGCCAGGGCGCAGCCCTTGATGTCGTCCGGCAGGACGAAGTCGCCGCCACGCAGCAGGGCACGGGCGCGGCCGCCGCGGACTAGGGCGATCGAGGCGCGGGGTCCGGCGCCGAGAATCAGCCCCGGCCAGGTACGGGTGGCGCGCGCCAGGCGCACGGCATAGTCGAGCACCTGCTCGTCGAGCGGCAGGTCGCTGGCGATCTTCTGCATGGCCAGCAGATCCTTGGCTTGCAGCAGGGTGCGCAAGGGACTGACGTCGAGCATGTCGGCGCGGGTCGAGCGGGTGACCTGGCGCACCATGCTCAGCTCCTCGGCCTGCTCGGGGTAGTCCATGCGCAGCTTGAGCATGAAACGGTCGAGTTCGGCTTCGGGCAGCGGGTAGGTGCCTTCCTGCTCGATCGGGTTCTGCGTGGCCAGCACCATGAACGGCAGCGGCACCGCCAGGGCGCGGCCTTCGAGGGTAACCTGGCGCTCCTGCATGACCTCCAGCAGCGCCGCCTGGGTCTTGGCCGGGGCGCGGTTGATCTCGTCGGCCAGCAGCAGGTTGGTGAACACCGGGCCCTTGCGCAGCTTGAACTGCTCGCTCTGCAGGTCGTACACGGCGTGGCCGGTGACATCGCTGGGCATCAGGTCCGGGGTGAACTGGATGCGTGCGAACTCGCCAGCGAAGCAGCGCGCCAGGGCGCGTACCAGCAGGGTCTTGCCGAGGCCGGGGACGCCCTCGATGAGCACGTGGCCGCCGGCGATCAGGGCGGTGAGCACATCGTCGACCACCGCATTCTGGCCGATCAGCGCCTTGTGCAGTTCCTGGCGCAGGGCCTGGGCCAGTTGGCTGGCGCGCTGGCGTTGCTGCGCCGGATTGCTCGGCGCTGGGGCCGGGGCGGCAGCGGCTGGGCTCAGCGGTTCGGGCGTGTGTTCGCTCATCATAGGGCATTCCTGAGTGTTTGCAGGTGGGCGACCTGGCGGGTGAAGTCGACGGCGGACAGGCGCTGTGTGGGCAGCGGCCGCATGGCTTGGCTGATGGCGCGGCTGGGCAGACGGGTCAGGCGTCCCAGCACTTGCCATTGTTCGGTCACGCCGAGGCGCTCGAAACCGGGGTGACGGCGTCGCGCGCGGCGCTGGATATCCTGTTGCAAACCCTGCAGCAGGCTGTGCTGGCCGCTGCGCCTGAGGAGGAAGTCGGCGCTGCCGCGCAGGTGCTCCTGCAACTGCCGGCGACTCGGGCTGGCTGGCGCTTGCAGCGGTCCCTGACGCATGCCGACGTGCCACAGGCCGAGGCCGAGCAGCAGGGCCAGGGCCAGCAGGGCCTGGGGGAAGTCGCGCAACAGCAGGCTGAACAGGTCGTCGCGCTCGGCGTGGTAGAGCAGGGTCACGGCGCTGTCCTGGCTCAGGTACCAGAGCAGCCAGGCATTGTCGTAATTGGCGATGCTGTCGTTCTGCCAGATCCAGCTGTCGCTCAGCACGCTGACCAGGCCGTCGCCATGGTAGAGCTGGACCAGGTGGGTCGCCGCGGCACTGTTGGCCCAGGCATGGGCGCGATTGTCGGCATCGTAGAGGTGAAAACCGGTGTCGAAACTGAAGTAGGCCGGCGCGTCCTCGTTTTCCAGGTAGAGCTGGGTCAGTTCGGGGTAGGCGCTGGCTGCGGTCTCGTCGGCATCCGGAGCGGGTTCCTCTGCCTCGTCGTCTGGCTGGTCGAGGTCGTCGCTCTGGTACTGCTGCAGGCCCAGGCTGTCGAGCAGCAGGTCGCCGCTTCTACCCTCATCCTCATCCCACAGGCGTTCGGCCACCAATACCAGATGCCCGCCCTTGGCCGTCCAGGCCAGCAGGCGTTCGACCTGGCGCGGGCTCATGCGCTGGCGATCGGCAAGCAGCAACAGGGTCTGCCCGGCACTGGGCAGGGTCGGCAGCAGCTGCAGGTCCGCGCTGCGCTGCACCTGCAGGCCCTGCTGGCGGAGAAAGTGCTCGGCGGCCAGGTACGGATTGGCCTGCGCCTCGGGTGCCGGACCGTGCTCGAGGGTTTCGGTGTAGGGCTGGGCGCGGCTCAGCAGGTAGAGGCCGAGCAGGATCAGGCCAAGCATGAGCGCGCTGCCGATAAGCCACTGGCGGCGTCTGCTCATGTTCTTACCCTGTCGTCGAACAGGCGCCGCCAGTCTTGGCACAGCGTCTGGCGCAGCTCGTCCGGCGGCAGGCGATGGCCGTAGGCGAGATTCTGCCAGTGCAGGGTCAGGGCCTGGCTGAAGCTGCTCAGTTCGCTTTGCTCCAGGTCCTCGACCAGGCGCAGCACTTCGCTCTCGGTGTGGGCGCTGTTCAGGGGCAGGCGATAATCGTCCAGCAGGCGGCTGAGCAAGGCGCGATAGAGCAGGCTGAGAGCCGCGCGCGGCTGTTCGGCCCAGAGTTGCTCGACTGTGCCGGCGACATCTTCTGGCAAGCTTTGCGGGGTCACCTCCAGGCCGAACAGCTGGCGGCTGGGCGGCGTTGCGGTGCGCTGCGGCAGGCCCAGGCGCCCGGCGAAGACGCCGAGCCATTGCCGATAACGCCAGCCCAGCAGGGCCACCAGGCCGAGCAGGGCCGCCCAGAGCAGGGCCTCGAAAAACAGCGCGACGGCGTCGATGCTGTTCCAGAATTCGGCCAGCTTGAAGAACTTCTCGAGCAGTTCCAGCAGGCCGCTGAGCTGCTCTTCGCTCGGCTCTGCGGCTGGTTCTTGCTCGCCGAAGCGCCAGCGGGTAACGGTTTCGCGGTGTTCAAAGGGTGGTTGATCCAGCAGTTGCTCGATGCTGTGCTGGGCCGCCTGGCTGCTCAGCGGTTGCTTGAGCAGGCGTGCGGCCTCGGGACCTCTGGGGTCTTCCAGCGGCAGCGGACAACTGCCGATCTCGGCAGCCATGACCGGCGTCGGCGCTTGCAGCAGCAACAGGCCGCAACCGAGCAGCAGGGCGTAGGCCACGCCGGTCAGGCGCTGGCGCAGTTGGCGGAACACCAGTTCGATATCCCAGCCCTCCAGGGCGGTGCGTCGGTTCAGGTAGAGGGTAAAGCCGCAGGCCACGTAGACCGGTTCCCAGACGATCAGCACCAGCACATACAGCAGGTTGGACAGGTGTTCCAGCCACAGCCACTCGCCGGCCGCCGCATTGGCCAGGCTTTGCCAGCTCCAGTCCAGCTCGATCTGCGCCGGCAGCAGCAGGTAGAACAGGCTGACCAGGCCCAGCCACAGCGCCATCTCCAGGTGCATGCCGACCACCGTCAGCCAGCTCGCGGCGCCCGCATCGCGCTGGCCCAGGACTACCAGGCGCTGGCTGCGCGCCTGGCCGGACAAGCCTTCGAGTTGCAACACCGGCAGGTCGAAGCTGCGCGTCGCACTGAAGCGGCGCCAGGTCAGACTGGCCAGCAACTGCGGTCTGAGCAGGCCGGGCAGGGCCTTGAGCGCTTGCTTGAGGCTGGGCGTGTCGCCGAACAGGGCACGGGCGAGGATATGCAGCGGCAGGCGCTCGTAGGCCGGTTTCAACCACCAGAAGGCGAATATCGCCCAGCCCGGGTAGTCCCACAGCAACAGGCAGAGCAGGGCGAAGATCGGCACCGTGACCAACGCCCAGCTGGCCAGCAACAGGCCGGCATGCCGGCGCGCCAGCAGTACGCCCAGATCCAGCGCTTCCCAGGGACCGCGCGGACGGATCGCCACGCTGGCATCAGTCAGGCGCATGGGCACCTCGGCCGGCCAGCAGCAGGTAGCTCAGCACCAGCAACCAGAGGGCGGCGCCAACCGCATATTTGACCGTCGGTTCGGCGAAGGTCATCGAGGACCAGTAGGCCTCGACGAATGCCGCCAGCACCAGCAGCACAATCACCCCGCCAATCAGACGCACGCTGCGCCCGGCGGCCAGGCGCAAGGCTTCGCCGCGTGACCGGCGACCGGGCGCGAGCAGGGCCCAGCCGAGCTTGAGGCCGGCGCCGCCCGCCAGGGCGATGGCGGTCAATTCGAAGGCGCCGTGGCCGATGACGAACGACCAGAAGGTCGTGCCGTAACCGATCTGGCTCAGGTGGCCGGCCACTGCGCCGATCATCAGGCCGTTGAACAGCAGGAAGAACAGGCTGCCCAGGCCCAACAGCAGGCCGCTGGCGAAGGTCTGAAAGGCGATGCCGATGTTGTTCATGATGTAGAAGCCGAACATCAGCCAGTCGTCGCCCGAGTGGCGTTCGCCGAAGCGCCCGAGGCGCCGGGCATCGGGGTCGTACATCTGCTCCATGCTCGCCACCTGGTCGGCATCGACCAGGCTGTAGATCAGTTCGGGGAACAGGTAGACCAGCGCGCCCATGACCAGCAGGCTGCCGAAAAACACCAGGCTGGCGACCAGCACGCAGCGCCATTCGGCGCGGACCAGACGGGGGAAGCCGCCCAGCAGGAAACCGAGCAACTGCGCGCCCAGGGGGCTGCGATGGCGATAGAACTGCTGGTGGCCACGCAGCGCCAGTTGCTGCAGTTGCTCGATCAGGTGGTTGCTGTAACCGCGGGCCTGGGCCAGGGCCAGCTGCTGGCACAGGCGCCGGTAAGCGGCGGCGAAGCCCTTGCATTGCTGGCTGTCGGCCTTGCCGCGTTCAAGCGCGTCGAGTTGTTCGGCGAAGGCTTGCCAGTCGACCTGGTGACGGCTTTCGAACAGGCGCTGTTTCATGTCGGCCCCAGCAGGCCGCGGGCGATGCCGTTGAGCCGCTGTTCCGCCTGCTCGACCGGGACTTGCAGCGGCTCGGCGAGAATGGCCGCCAGCTCGGTGCGGCGTTCACCGGACAGGCTGGCGCCACGCTCGGCAAAGCCGAGCAGGGCGCGCTGCTCGAGCAGGTCGAGGGCGAAGGGTGCATGCAGCGCTTCGGCCTGCGGCAGGCTCGGCCTCGCGGGCAGGGTGTCGCGGTAGACCACCAGGGTGCCGGCGGCGATATCACCGAGGCGCTTGAACGCCGGGTGATTGAGGCAGCTGAGAATGCCCAGGGTGTAGCCGAACGGCAGGATATCGACGAAGCGCAGCAGGTTGCGGGTCAGCGAGGCGGCCCAGCCGACCGGGGTGCCGTCATCGTGCACCACGCGCAGGCCGAGGAGCTGCTTGCCCGGCGAGCGGCCCTGGTTGAATACCTCGAACAGCACCATGTACCACCAGGTCACCAGGAACAGCAGGATGGTCGCCAGGCCCATGCCGAACTTGCCGAGCAGACCGAGGACGACGTACATCGCCAGCAACAGCAGGCCGCGAATCAGCAGGTCGATGGCGAAGGCCAGGGCGCGCGGCACCAGGCCCGCCGGGCGCAGGAGCAGATCGATGCCTTCCGGGGTTTCCACCCGATAACGGGTATCCAGCGGCGGGCACTGCGCGCGGGAGAAACGGGCGACTGGGTTGAGGGGCATTGGCAGACTGCATCGAAGAAAGCCCGATGCTAGGGTCTGTTCCCGTTTCAGCGCAAGCCGCGTTGCCGCAAAAAATCTCGCCATGGCCGGGCGGCGTTCCGCTAGGCGTAGGACGCCGGTAATGGTTGTTCCCTTGCCAAGTCCTACAACAACGCATGGCGAGATTTTCCGCGCAACCCGCAGGGCCGGGCCTGTTTTTGCGCGATGCTGCGTTTCTTGACGCTCATTTGGAACGACCAAACTTCGCGTCTCGCGCCTTGCCTCGCGCAAAAACAGGCTCCGGCGCGGTCGCGATGAAACGGGAACAGACCCTAACCAGCAGCAGGCGGGGACGCAATCGGGCCGGCGAATCGGCCCGATTGCGTGGGGTTCACTGGGCGGGCGGCAGCACGCCGAAAATGGTGCGATAGAGTACGCCCATGGCGATGACGAACAGCGGAATACTCCAGACCAGGCCGATGCCCAGCGGAATGACGCTGACCAGGGTGATCAGGCCGAGCAGCAGGAACAGGCCGAAAGTCTTGAACCAGTGCTGGCTGATGGCCTTGCGCGAGGCTTCCAGCGCCTGCCAGGGCGACAGGCCGCGCTCGACCACCAGCGGAATCGCCAGCATGTAGGCGATGGCCAGATACAGGCCCGGGATGATCAGCAGGAACATACCGAGATAGATCAGCAGCATCATCACCACTGCGGTGATCACCAGGGGCAGGGTGCGGCCGAAATGGCTGAAGATCTCGTTGAAGCTGATCGGCTGGTCGGCCGCGCGGCGAATGCCGATCATGTTGATCCCGGCCATGAAGGGATAGGCCAGGGCCGAGGCCAGCACGCCGATCACCAGCTCGCCGATCATGACTGACGTCGGGCTTTCGCTGAGGGCAGCGAAGATGCCGAGCATGCCGCCGAGTACCAGTGACACGACGAACATCACGGCATAGAACACCAGGAAGCCACCGATGATGATGCCCTTGGTGCCTTTGACGCGCTGCCAGGCTTCGCCGAGCAGTTCGCCGATAGCGAAGTCGTAACCGCGGCTCAGGGCTTGCTCGATGCTCGGCGCCTGGCTGTCGCTCGGCGCTTGTCGCAGGCTGCTGGCGGGGGCTGCATAGGGGTTGGGGCTGGTTGCGTCACTCATGGCGGCGTCCTTGTATGAGCAGAAATGTCCAAGAGAGCATAGTAGCGATAGCGATACTGGCAATCAGCCTGGCAAACAAGGGCGTTGCGAGCGCGCCCGGCTGTGCGGTGGGTCAAGGCCTCAGCCAGGCGCCTCGGCCCGGCCGTTGCTCGCTACGGTTTTCAACAGCCTGCTAGACTGGCGCGGACCCCGCCTCTAGGAAACCGCCGTGACCTCCAGTCTGTTCTGGTACGACTACGAAACCACCGGTATCGATCCGCGTCGCGACCGACCGCTGCAAGTCGCCGGGATTCGCACCGACGAAGACCTCAATGAAATCGGCGAGCCGCTGAACATCTACTGCCAGCCCAGCGACGACATCCTGCCGCACCCGGCCGCCTGCCTCATCACTGGTATCACGCCCAGTCAGTTGGCGGAGAAAGGCTTGGGCGAGGCCGAATTCATGGCCCGCATGCATGCCGAAATGATTCAGCCGGGTACTTGCGCTGTGGGCTACAACAGCCTGCGCTTCGACGATGAAGTCACCCGCTACAGCCTGTACCGCAATTTTTTCGACCCCTATGCCCGCGAGTGGCAAGGTGGCAACAGCCGCTGGGACCTGATCGATCTGGTGCGCGCGGCCTATGCCCTGCGCCCGGATGGCATTGTCTGGCCGGAGGAAGAGGGCCGCGTCAGCCTCAAGCTGGAGCGCCTGACCGCGGCCAACGGCATCGAACATGGCCAGGCCCATGACGCGCTGGCCGATGTGCGCGCGACCATCGCGCTGGCGCGCCTGATTCGCAGTAAGCAGCCAAAACTGTACAACTACCTCTATCACATGCGCAGCAAGCAACGGGTGCTCGACCAGATTCGTTTGTTACAACCCCTGGTGCATATTTCCGGGCGCTTCGCCGGTACGCGGCATTACCTGGCTGTGGTATTGCCGCTGGCCTGGCATCCGCGTAATCGCAATGCGCTTATCGTCTGCGACTTGCACGCCGATCCGGCGCCGTTGCTCGAGGAAGATGGCGAGTCCTTGCGCCGGCGCCTATATACCCGGCGCGAGCAACTGGGCGACGGCGAGTTGCCGGTCCCCTTGAAGTTGCTGCACATCAACCGTTGTCCGGTGCTGGCGCCATTGAATGTACTGCGTGGCGAAGATATTCAGCGTTTGCAGTTGGATATGACCGGTCCTCTGCTGCATGCCGATCGACTGGTGGCCGCTCAAGCGCAATGGCAGGACAAACTCGCGCTGATATATGGCGAAGAAGGTTTTGCGCCCAGCGAGGATCCCGAGCAACAGCTATATGATGGTTTTATCGGTGATCGCGACCGGCGTTTATGCGAACAAGTGCGCAGTGCCGAACCCTCGCAGTTAGCCAAGAATGCCTGGCCGTTCGATGATGCACGCTTACCTGAATTATTATTTCGTTATCGCGCGCGCAACTTTTCCTCCAGCCTGGACGCGGCAGAACAGCAGCGCTGGGTAGAATTTTGTCAGCAGCGTTTAACCCGCCCCGAGTGTGGCGCGCCTAATACCTTGACGAATTTCGAGGCAGCGCTCGACGAAATATTCGCGCAGGCCACACCCGGGCAACAAACGGTACTGACGGAGTGGCGTGACTATGCGCAACAGTTGCGCTTGCGTTATGCCCTTTAAATGGGCTGCAGGCTGCAGACGCTAAATAGCGAGTGGCCGTTGCCTGCCATTTTGTAGGGGCTCGCCGTCTGGCCGCGCGGCCTGACGCCACCCGGCGCTTGTCTTCGACATGGATATTGTTACAACGCATAAAAAACGCCAGCAAGGCTGGCGTTTTTTATGCGCTGAAATCGCTGATTCAAGCGTAGAGCTTAGTCCAGCAGGGTGGCCCAGCTTTCAACAACATCGCCGCCCCACTTGGCTTTCCACTCTTTCAGGGTCTTGTGGTTGCCACCTTTGGTTTCGATCACTTCGCCGGTGTTCGGGTTCTTGTACTGCTTAACTTTGCGCGCACGCTTGACCCCGGTGGTCTTGGCGCCGGCGCGCGGTGCCTTGCTGACTTTGGCGTCCGGGTCGAGCATGGCGATGATGTCACGCAGGGACTTCTGATATTCGCCCATCAGCGTGCGCAGTTTGCCTTCGAATTCGAGTTCTTTTTTCAGCTTGTCGTCTTGCGACAGATTTTTCAGGCGCTCTTGCAGTTCTTTGATGGCTTCTTCGGTGGCACGGTATTCGTTGATCAGCGACATGGGGCTTACCTTAATCTGAGTAGGTGATGGCTAAGTGTCAGTAATAATAGTCAGGCACTTTTGACAAGTAAACTGCTTTGCAAGAATTTGCCACGGTTTATCAAACAAAGTTGCAAATTTGCTGGCGCGATAACTCTATGAGTCAACCCGTCAGTGTTTGTCAGTTTTTTCGAGGTCCGCGCTGGATGTCAGGATTACTGCAGTTTTCTCGCGCTGTGGCTAGAATGACCGACTTTGCGGTTTCTCTGGAGTTTCCCATGCGTACTTTTCGGTTGGTCATAGCCTGTCCGGACCGCGTTGGTATCGTGGCCAAGGTCAGTAACTTTCTGGCCACCTACAACGGCTGGATCACCGAGGCGAGTCATCACTCGGATAATCACAGCGGTTGGTTCTTCATGCGCCATGAGATTCGTGCCGATTCCTTGCCGTTCGATTTGCCGGGGTTTCATCAAGCCTTTGCGCCCATCGCCCGTGAGTTCTCCATGGAATGGCGGGTCACTGATTCGGCACAGAAAAAGCGCGTGGTGTTGATGGCCAGTCGCGAGTCGCATTGTCTGGCTGACTTGCTGCACCGTTGGCACAGCGATGAGTTGGACTGCGATATTGCATGCGTGATTTCCAATCATGAGGATTTGCGCAGCATGGTCGAGTGGCACGGCATCCCCTATTTCCATGTGCCGGTCGAGCCACAGCACAAGCAGCGGGCCTTCGATGAAGTGGAACGACTGGTCAATGCGCATGCCGCCGACGTCATAGTGCTGGCGCGTTATATGCAAATTCTGCCTGCGCAACTGTGTCGCGATTTCGCCCAGCGGGTGATCAATATCCACCACAGCTTTCTGCCGTCGTTCGTCGGTGCCAAGCCTTATCACCAGGCTTCGCTACGCGGAGTCAAGCTGATCGGCGCCACCTCGCACTATGTGACCGAGGAGTTGGATGCCGGCCCGATCATCGAGCAGGACGTGGTGCGTGTCAGTCACCGCGACAGCATCGAAGAAATGGTCCGTCTGGGTAAGGATGTGGAAAAAATGGTGTTGTCCCGTGGGCTACGCTATCACTTAGAGGACCGAGTATTGGTTCACGATAACAAGACTGTGGTGTTCGACTGATTGCCGTATCGTGCATTAACCAAGTGCAGGCTGAAGGAGTTCGCTAATGCTCAAATCAATCAAGGTGCGCGATTACATGACTCGCCATCTGGTGACGTTTCGGTCTGACACCGATCTGTTCACCGCCATCAATCGGCTATTGGAACATCGTATTGCGGGCGCCCCGGTGGTTGACTCCCAGGGCCACCTGATCGGCTTGTTATCCGAGGGCGACTGCCTGCGGGGCATCCTCTCGGGGGCTTATTACGAGGCGATCGGGGGTGTGGTCAGTTCCTATATGACTACCGAGGTTGAGACCATCTCTCCGGAAACCGACATCATTGAGGTCTCCGAGCGCTTTCTGCGCGGTCGTCTGGGACGCCTCCCGGTGGTGGAGAACGGGCGTCTGGTTGGCCAGATCAGTCGCAGCGATGTGCTGCGCGCGGTCAAGGAGTTCGCCCAGCACGAGCAGGGCAAAGTCCTTTCACAGTGAGACCGCAAGTCGCCTGCGGCGCCGAGGTTTCAGGCCGCGGGCAAGTCGAACAATAGCGCCTCGCCCTGACCCTGCAGGTTGAGTGTGCCGGGCTCGCGCACTTGCAGGCCATCGCCAGGGGTCAGGTGTATGCCTGGGCCATTCAGCTGGCCCGTCAACAGCTGCAGGTAGAGCCAGCGGCCGGGGGCAAGCACATAGTCGAGCGGGCCGCTCTGCCAGCGGTAGAGCGTCATGTCCTGGGCGACCTGCAAGCTGCCGCCAGCGCCGTCCGGGCTGGCGATGAGCTGCAGGCCTTCCTGCGTGGCGAAGGCGCGCTGCTGATAACTCGGCGCCAAGCCGCGTTGCGCCGGCTCTATCCAGATTTGCATGAAGTGCACGGGCGCGCTCGCCGAGGCGTTGAACTCGCTGTGGCGGATGCCGGAACCGGCGCGCATCAGTTGGAATTCCCCTGCCTGGATTTCTTCGCGGCTGCCCAGCGAGTCCTGGTGCGCCAGGGTGCCCTGGCGAACATAGCTGATGATTTCCATGTCGCGGTGGCCGTGCGTGGCAAACCCGGCGCCGGCGATGACGCTATCGTCGTTGATCACCCGCAGGTGCGAGAAACCCTGAAAGCGCGGGTCGTAATACTCGCCGAAGGAAAAACTGTGGTAACTGTTCAGCCAGCTCAGTTGCGAGTGACCGCGTTCGGCAGCGGGGCGAAGCTGGTACATGATCACCTCTGGGAAGTACCTCGAGGTGGTCATTGTGGGAAATGGACGGATCAATAAAAAGCGTAAATTTGCGCTGATATCGATCGATTTCAATGATCTATTGGGCGCTAATGCGGGCGCCAACGGAGGTGCACGGCATGCACGACCCCCTCGACCGCGCTACCTCGCAGCCACCACCAGCGCTTGGTGAGGGCTGCGTCAGGCGTTATGACCCGGATGCCTTGCACCCGCAGAGCGGCAGCGAATTTGCCGATGCCGCCGAGCTGTGGCGCCAGCTCCAGGAGCAGGCTGGCGAGCCGCCGGAAGCAGCGGGCAGCGAAATGAAAACGGGCGCCGACTAGGCGCCCTCCCTGGCTGTCGACGGTTTCAGATGCGGAAGCTGTCGACCAGCAGCTTGAGGCGCGAGGCCTGTTGTTCCAGGTCGCCGCAGGCGCGCAGGGTGGCCTGCAGGTTTTCCACGCCATCCTGGTTGAGGGTGTTGATCTCGGTGATGTCCATGTTCAGCGACTCGATCACCGAGGTCTGCTCTTCGGTGGCGGTGGCCACCGACTGGTTCATGCCGTCGATCTCGCCGATGCGCAGGGTCACGCTGTTCAGGCGCTCGCCGGCCTGGTTGGCGATCTGCACGCTTTCTTCGCTGTAGCGCTGGCTCTCGGTCATGGTGGTGACCGACTCGCGGGAGCCGACCTGCAGTTCCTCGATCATCTTCTCGATTTCCTGCGCCGACTCCTGGGTGCGGTGCGCCAGGTTGCGCACCTCGTCGGCGACCACGGCAAAGCCGCGACCGGCTTCGCCGGCACGGGCGGCTTCGATGGCGGCGTTGAGCGCGAGCAGGTTGGTCTGCTGGGAGATGCTCTTGATCACCTCGAGAATCTGGCCGATGTTCACCGTCTTGCCGTTCAGCGTTTCGATGTGGCCACAGGAGGTGCGGATCTTGCTGGACAGGTCGTTCATCGCGTGGATGGTTTTCTCCACCACCTGACGGCCATCCTCGGCCTGTTGCCGCGCATCGGAGGCCTGGGTCGAGGCGTCCGCGGCGTTGCGCGCGATTTCCTGGGCAGCGGCGCCCAGTTGGTTGATTGCGGCGGCCACGCTATTGGTGCGGCTAGCCTGTTCGTCGGAGTTGATCATCGAGGAGTTGGAGGCGTTGACCACCAGTTTGGCCACTTCGTTGACCTGGTGGGTGGCCGAAGACACTTCGCGGATCGAGCCGTGAATCCGTTCGACGAACTGGTTGAAGGCTTTGCCCAGGACGCCGAATTCGTCGTCGGACTGGATCGCCAGGCGTTTGGTCAGGTCGCCGTCGCCCTGGGCGATGTCCTGCATGGCTTTGCCCATCACGGTCAGCGGTTGCAGCAGCAGGCGGATCAGCATGCTCAGCAGGAGGATGATCAGCACCACCGCGATCAGCGTGGCGACTATGGCCGAGGCGCGGAAGTCACTGAGCGCCGCATAGGCCTTGGTCTTGTCGATGGACAGGCCGACGTACCAGTTGACCGAGGGCAGGCCTTGGACCGGGGCGAAGGTGAGGATGCGGGTCTGGCCGTTGCTGGCCGCCTCGCTGTGCGCACTGCCAATGCGCGGGGTGTTCTCGGGGAAGACGTCGGCGAGGCTTTTCATCACCAGGCTCTTGTCCGGGTGCACCAGGATCTTGCCATCGGCGCTGACCAGAAAGGCGTAACCCAGGCCGTCAAAGTCCAGCGAATTGATGATGTCGACCAGGGCCTTCAGGCTCAGGTCGCCGCCGACTACGCCGGCAGGTTTGGCCGGGGTGGCGATGGTGATGATCAGTGCGCCGGTGGCGGCATCCACGTAAGGTTCGGTGAGGGTGGTGGCGCCGGCAGCCATGGCGTCCTTGTACCAGGGGCGGCTGCGCGGGTCGTAGTCGTCCGGCATCTTCTCGTCCGGGCGCATGGTGAATGCGCCGTCTGCGCTGCCCAGGTAACTGAAGGCGAAGGTCGAGGTCAGGGCTTTCTGCTCCAGCAGGCCGACGACCTGCTCGGGCTCGCTGTTCCGGGCAATCGACTGGGCGGCGCTTTCCACCAGCAGGATGCGCCCCGACAGCCAGTTCTGGATATTGCTGGCGGTGACGTTGCCCATTTCCTGCAGGTAGTTTTCCAGGTCTGTGCGGATCGCATTGCGTTGCAGGTAGTCGTTGTACAGGGTGAACAGGGAGAAGGCGGCGATTACCACTAGCGAGGCGGCCAGGAGAATCTTGTGGCTGAATTTCAAATTATTACTCATGGCTTCTTGCGTCCGGTAATGTCTGGAACCAGTCTTGGGCTGGTGCACGGCACAGGCAGCGCCGGTAAATCGGCGTCAGCAATTATGTCGGCATGGTGGGAGCAAAGCTTTAACTCAGGGGACATATAAATGCCTGCAGCAAACCAGTTGGTTCTTGGCGCCGATCTCGGTGGTCAACCTGTCGGCCAGCTTTTGCGCCTGGCCAATCGTCATGGCCTGGTGGCCGGGGCGACCGGCACCGGCAAGACGGTGACCCTGCAGCGCCTGGTGGAGGCGTTCAGCGATGCCGGTGTGGCGGTGTTCGCCGCGGATGTGAAGGGCGACCTGTGCGGACTCGGCGCCGTCGGCGCGCCGCAAGGCAAGGTGGCCGAGCGCATTGCCAGCATGCCCTGGCTTGAGCATCGACCGACGGCCTACCCGGTTACGCTCTGGGATATCCATGGCCAGAGCGGTCATCCGCTGCGCACCACCCTCAGCGAGATGGGCCCGCTGTTGCTCGGGGCTTTGCTGGAGTTGACCGACAGCCAGCAGGCCGCCCTCTATGCGGCGTTCAAGGTGGCGGATCGCGAAGGGCTGCTGTTGCTCGATCTGAAAGACCTGAAAGCCCTGCTGGCCTACCTGAAGAACAATCCGGCCGTGCTCGGCGAGGACAGTGCGCTGTTCACCACTGGCTCTTCCCAGGCCCTCCTGCGGCGTCTGTCGAGCCTCGAACAACAGGGCGCCGAGGCCCTGTTCGGCGAGCCTGCGCTGCAGCTGGAGGACATTCTGCAGCCGGATCGCGACGGCCGCGGGCGCATCCATCTGCTCGACGCCAGCCGTCTGGTGCATGAGGCGCCGAAGGTCTACGCGACCTTCCTGCTGTGGCTGCTGGCCGAGTTGTTCGAGCAGTTGCCGGAGCGCGGCGATGCCGACAAGCCGCTGCTGGCGCTGTTCTTCGATGAGGCGCACCTGCTGTTCGCCGACACCCCGAGAGCCCTGCAGGAGCGGTTGGAACAGGTGGTGCGGTTGATTCGCTCGAAAGGCGTCGGCGTCTACTTCGTCACCCAATCGCCCAGTGACTTGCCCGATGACGTGCTGGCCCAGCTCGGCCTGCGCATTCAGCACGGCCTGCGCGCCTTCACCACCCAGGAGCAGAAATCCCTGCGCGCGGTGGCCGACGGTTTCCGCCCCAACCCCTCGCTCGATACCCTGGCAACCCTGACCGAACTGGGTATCGGCGAGGCCCTAGTCGGCACCCTGGAAGAGAAGGGCACGCCGGCCATGGTCCAGCGCGTGGCCATCGCGCCGCCACAGTCGCGCATCGGTCCGTTGAGCGAGAGCGAGCGGGGCGCCTTGATTCGCCAGTCGCCGCTGGCTGGGCGCTACGACAAACCGGTCGACCGCGAGTCGGCCTACGAACTGCTCAGCGCCCGTGCCGCGCAAGCCAGTGCCGAGGCGGCGGCGCAGCCGCCAACCAAAGCGAGTCCCGCCGACGGCATCGGCGACATGCTGGGCGGCCTGGCCGGCCAGGTGATGAAAAGCGCCGTACGCCAAGCCGCCAACCAGCTTGGTCGGCAGTTGGTGCGCGGTCTGCTGGGCTCGTTGCTGGGTGGCAAGGGGCGCTAACGCCGCGAGCTGCGGTTATCGATCGTTATTCCTGCAAGGACGTTCTGCAGGAATCGCTCAGCCGCTGTGCTCGTCGGGTTTGGCGTGCAGGTCTTTCTCGATCTTTTCGATTTCTTTTTCAAATGCTTGGTCAAGAAGGCTGGCCTTCTTGCGCCAGGGCTTGCGCTCGGGATCCGGTTGAGCGGCGTAAGTAATGATTTCTCCGCCTTGTACATCCATGTAACGCTGCGCCTGGCGCTCGAGTTCGGCGCGCAGTTCGTCTTTCGTCACGTGATTACCCATGGTCTTGAAGAGTGGTGCGATGACAACGTAAGGCATTGGCCTTACTGCAACGGTCATCGATTTATTGGCTGTGGCAATGGCTGATGTGGCTGTCGAACACTCCTCCATGCATCTTGTTGAGAAATAATGTTCTTCGAAAACAACTACTTGGAATAATTAAGCGAGTGTTCTCAAAAGTGCCACTGCATACAGCTGAATACAATTATGGTCAACGTCGTTTAAAAGTCTAGAGGGGGTTTGAATCGCCCTGTCTAGACGGGTGACCACTATGAGTTTGGTCTGACAGTGAATAAGACCGTTATGTTCAATTAAGCGCTCGATAGTGCCTCCGGCAGGCGTTCAACTGTGGCTCAGTGGCCGGTACTGCAAACCGAAGTGCAGGCTGGAGGATTGGCCGTGGCGCAGTAAGCGCAGGCCCGGGCGACCAGGGAGGTGATGGGCGTTGACCGGGTGGGTGACCGGTTCGAAACAGAAGAAGTTCTGTTCGGTTGGACTCTCTTTGGTTGGACTCTGCTTGGTTGGACAATAAAGCAAGTAATACGGACTGTCGCTGCAACAGTCGAGTTGGTAACCGCCATCTTCCTGAATGATCTGGCATTCACCGTTCCAGCCGGCAAAGGCGTTATCGACCTGCTGCGCGGGTAGGTGGCGAGCCTGCTCGAAGTTCCAGGCCGCTGGCAGCGTAGCGAGTTCGGTGGACAAGCGGCTGTGGTCGCAGTGCCAGACCTGTTTTGCCGCGGCGCGCAGGCGGGTGTGCGGAGTGCGCGGAAAATAGGGGTGCCAGCCCAGACCATGCCAGGCGGCGCGCTCGTCCAGGTGGGTGACCTGCAGGTCGAGGTCGAGCCGCCCGCCGTGCAGGCGAAAGCGCTGTACCGCGCGATAGGCGAAGGGCAGCTGGCTGTCCAGTTGCAGGACGATTTCCGTCGCGCTCTGTGCGCTCACCTGCCAGGGCTGTTGCCAGGCGCTGCCGTGGATCGGCAAGGGATCGCTGGGGCTGTTGGCGGCCAGATCGAACCAGCCATCGGGGCCGGCAAAGCCGCCGCCGGCGATACGATTGGACCAGGGCACCAGCGGGTAGCAGGCCAGCCGCCGTGGCGTGGCGGCGTCGAGGGCCTGTTGGTCGCTGGGCCTCAGCAGCGCCTGACCCGTGGCGGTGACCACCCAGTTGACGATACTGCCGCCCAGTTCGGGGGCCAGGCTCAGGCGGGTGATGCCGTCTTCGAGGCTGAGAAGTGTCGCTGTCATCGGGTTCCGCCTTCGCCAATAGCTGTCTTGAAAACGCGTGCTGTCGTTGCTGCACACGGCCGATGCGTGACCGGGGGTGTCATCGTACAACTGCTGGGATATGATGGCAGCCTAGTCGTCAGCCGAGAAAGACCTCCGATATGGACACTCAGAACAGCCCACCGCGCGTACGCAGAAAGCATCGCAGCCTGGCCCAGGAATTGGTGACCGAGCTGTCCCAGCGGATTCGCGACGGCGTGATCAAGCGCGGCGACAAGTTGCCGACCGAGTCGGCGATCATGGAAGAGCAGGGCGTCAGCCGCACCGTGGTGCGCGAGGCGTTGTCGCGCTTGCAGGCGGCTGGCCTGGTGGAAACCCGCCACGGCATCGGCACCTTCGTGCTGGACACGCCGAGCCCCAGCGGTTTTCGCATCGACCCGGCGACCATCGTCACCCTGCGCGATGTGCTGGCGATTCTCGAGTTGCGCATCAGCCTCGAGGTCGAGTCGGCGGGCTTGGCCGCGCAACGGCGCAGTGCGGAGCAGCTGACGGCCATGCGCGAGGCCCTGGATGCCCTGAGCCAGAACGTCACCCACTCCGGCGATGCGGTGGCGTCGGACTTCCAGTTCCACCTGCTGATCGCCGAGGCCACCGGCAATCGCTACTTCACCGACATCATGAGCCACCTGGGTACCAGCATCATCCCGCGCACCCGCCTGAACTCGGCGCGCATTGCCCAGGACGACCAGCAGAACTACATGGCGCGTCTGAGCCGCGAGCACGAGCAGATCTTCGAGGCCATCGCCCGCCAGGATTCCGATGCGGCCCGCGCGGCCATGCGCCTGCACCTGACCAACAGCCGCGAGCGTCTGCGTCAGGCCCATGAAACGGCGGAGGCGCAGGCGCTGCACGGTTGATGGCGGCCGATAGTTCAAGAGGGTCCTGCTAGGCCTGGCGCTTGTAAGCCAGCAGGACGATACCGCTGACTACCAGCAGGCCGCCGAACATCTGCAGGCCGTTGAGCAGCTGATCGAGAATCAGCCAGCCGAACAGCAGACCGGCCACCGGTTCGATATTCATCACCGGCGCATTGCGCGCGATATCCAGGCGGGTGACCAGGATAAACAGCGCAGAAAACGCCACCCCATACAGCAGCACCAGGCAGCCCAAGGCGATCCAGCCGGCCGTGGCGCTAGGCAGATCCATCCCGCCCGGCAGCAGACCGCCGGCCCCGGCCAGGGCCGAGGCGGCGAACACCACCAGCATGGTCAGCATGCTGCGCACCGTGCCCGGCATGCCGCTGAGCCGGTGTCCGGTGATCCACAGGGCGCAGGCAAATGCCGCCGCCCCGGTCAGACCGAACAGCACCCCTTCGACCCAGCGCCGATCGATCTCGGCCGGGCCGGACAGCTGCTGCGGCAGGTCGAGCACAAACACCAGGCCCAGCAGAATCAGCCCCATCAGCCAGGCCGCGCGGCGGGTCGGTCGCGGCCCTCCCAGGGCCCAAGTCAGCAGCGCCAGCAGAATGGGCGCGAGGTTGACCACCAGCAACGCCAGGGCCACCGGAATCCGCGCCACCGCCGAGTAGATGCAGAAACTCTGCACCGCGATCAGCAGGCCCAGCAGCAGCTGCCAGGCCCAGGTCTGGCGGCGCATCCTCAGCGATTCGCCACGCCACAGCACCAGAGCGGCGAGCGCCAGCAGGGTCACCCCGGAACGGCAGAGCATCGCCAGCAGCAGGCCGGTGTCATGGTCGAAGGCGATCCGCGCGGCAATATGGTTGCCGGCGAAGGAGCAGGCCAGGGTGGCCAGGATCAGTGCGGCGATATGCCGGGGGAAGGGTGGGGCGGCAGGCATGGCGGAGATTCTGTCCTTACAAAGCAAGGAGCCGCCAGGTCGGCGGCTCCAGGGGATCGTGACGCAGTGACACGGCCTAGAACCTGTTCACGATCTCGCGAGCTAGAGCCATGCAAGGCGCTACATTAGTAACAGCCTTCGGCTGGTCAAAACAGGCGAGGAAGCGGACTGGGCTCGCACACGAGTGTACTTTTGTACATGAGCATTACTCGCTCCGCTTGCCCTCCGGGCCGGCCTAAAGGCCGTTCGGTGGCAAGCCACCGTCCGAGCCTGTTTTTAACGCCGCAGGGCCGACGCGCAGCAGATTGTGAGCAGGTTCTACAGCACCATGCTCGGCAGCCACAGCGAGATGGCCGGAATATAGGTCACGGCCATCAGCACCATAAACAGCGCGGCGTAGAACGGCAGCAGTGCCTTGATGGTGTTCTCGATAGTCACCTTGCCGATGGCCGCGCCGACAAACAGCACCGCGCCCACCGGCGGGGTGATCAGGCCGATGCCCAGGTTGACCAGCATGATCATGCCGAAGTGCACCGGGTCGACGCCAATATCCACCACCACCGGCAGCAGGATCGGCGTGAGGATCAGGATCAGCGGGGCCATGTCCATCAGCGTGCCGAGAGCCAGCAGCATAAAGTTGATGCACATCAGAATCACGTAGCGGTTATCCGACAGGGTCAGGAACAGCGCGGTGATCTTCGAGGGGATCTGCATCAGGGTCATGATGTAGCCGAAGCTGGCGGCGAAGGCGATCAGGATCATCACGATCGACAGCGTACGCACGGTGCGGTGCAGCAGCTTGGGCAGCTCGCGCCACTTGTAGTCGCGGTAGATAAACATGGTCACGAAGAACGCCCAGACCACGGCGATGGAGGCCGACTCGGTGGCGGTGAATATGCCCGAGAGGATGCCGCCGAGGATGATCACCATGGTGAACAGGCCCCATAGCGCATCCACACAGATTTTCAGCGCTTGCTTGAGCGGGATGACCTCGCCCTTGGGGTAATTGCGTTTGCGCGCAAAGTACAGGCACATGCCCATCATCACCGCGCTGAGCAATAGCCCCGGGCCGATGCCGGCGATAAACAGCGAGGCGATGGACACCGTGCCGCCGGCCGCCAGCGAGTACAGCACCGAGTTGTGGCTGGGTGGGGTCAGCAGCGCTTGTACCGAGCCGCTGACGGTGACCGCGGTGGAGTACTCACGCGGGTAGCCCTTCTTTTCCATTTCCGGGATCAGCACCGAACCGACCGAGGCGGTATCGGCCAGGGACGAGCCGGAGATGGCGCCGAAGAAGGTCGAGGCGAGGATGTTGACCAGCGACAGGCCGCCCCGCACGAAACCCACCAGCACGTTGGCGAAATTCACCAGACGCCGCGACATGCCGCCTTCGGCCATGATCGCGCCAGCCAGGACGAAGAACGGGATGGCCAGCAGGGAGAATTTGCTCACGCCACCGCTGATCTGAATCATGATCGCGTGGAACGGAATATCGATGTACCAGGCACCGAGCAAGGCCGATATGCCCAGGGAATAGGCCACGGGTACGCGCAGCAGAATCAGGACGAGAAAGCTGCCAAGCAGGATTAGCGCATCCATTTACACGGCCTCCTTGCTGTCTTCAAGCAGCTCGAAGTTGACCACGCGGCGGTGGCTCTGGTCGCCGAGGAACAGGCGCTCAAGAACGAAGACCAGGGTCACGAAACCGCCAATCGGAATGGGGGAGTAGCTGATGCCTACGCGCAGTGTCGGTAGCGTACTCATGAACTGGTTCCAGGTGGCCGCGCACAGCTTGATGCCCCAGATGGTCATAAACAGGGCGATGGCCGCCATCAGCAGCTGCACCAGCAGGCTGATGCTGGGTTGCCACGCGGGTGACAGGCGGTCGGTAAAGGTGGTCACGGCCATGTGTGCACCGGCCCTATAACTGGCGGCGGCACCGATAAAGGTGAACAGCACCATCAGCATGATCGCAATGGGCTCCGGCCAACCGGCGCCACTGCCCAGTACGTAACGGGCGAAAATGCCCCATGGAATGATCAGCGCCATCACGACGATGGCGGTGCCAGCGACCCAGATGCAGGCCTGGTAAATCACGTCGTTGATGCGTAACAGCAAGTTTTTCATGAGACTTCACCACGCGCGTGGCGACGGCCTAAGCAGCCGCCACGGGGTTCTTCAGAGATACTGAGTTACTGGACTGCTTCGATACGCTTGATCAGCTCAGCGTAGGGCGCGCCGTATTTCGCACGAATCGGCGCGGTGGCGTCGAAGAAGGGCTTCTTGTCGACTTCGATAAACTCGACGCCGGCTTCTTTCAGCTTGGCTTCGCTGCTGGCGGACTTTTCATCCCACAGCTTGCGCTCTTCGAACTGCGCTTCCTTGGCGTACTTCTTGACGATCTCTTGCTGCTCGTGGGTGAGCTTGTTCCAGCTGGCCTTGGACATCACCAGTGGCTCCGGCAGGATCAGGTGGCCAGTCAGGCTGTAGTACTTGGCCGTGCGGTAGTGGTTGTGTTCAAGCATGGTCGGCGGGTTGTTTTCCGCGCCGTCGACGACGCCAGTCTGCAAGGCGCTGAAGATTTCGCCGGTGTCCATGGCCACGCCATTGGCGCCCATGGCGTTGAAGGTCTCGATAAACAGCGGGTTGCCCATCACGCGGATCTTCATGCCCTTGAGGTCTTCAAGGTTGCGTACCGGCTTCTTGGAATAGATGTTGCGGGTACCGCCATCCATCCAGGCCAGGCCGACCATGTTGAATTCGGAGTTGGTGATCTTGTCGAGGATTTCCTGGCCGATTTCACCGTCGATGATCGCGCGCATGTGCGCCGTGTCGCGGAAGATAAATGGCATGTTGAACACGTTGACGTCCGGTACCACCGGGCCAACGGTACCCAGGCTGACGCGGGTCATTTGAACGGCACCGATCTGCACCTGCTCGACCACTTCCTTTTCCGAGCCCAGCACGCCACCGGCGAACATCTTGAAGCTCAGCTCACCATTGGTGGCCGCTTCGATCTTCTTGCCCATGGCTTCCTGGGCGACAACGGTCGGGTAACCGGCCGGATGAATCTCGGCCATCTTCATGGTGGTGGCTTGCGCCAGACCTGAAAGGCAGAAGGCAAAGGGCAGGGCGGCGACAAGCAACTTGCGTTTGAAGGTCATGGTGAAGCTCCAGTCTTGTTGTTGTTGGATGTGCAGCGTTGCGAAAACCGAGCGCGCGACCAATCGCGAGTCGCCGCTCAGTTGTTGAAGCAGGTTTCCTCCAGTCCCTTGGCCCCGGGTTGCAGGGCGAACACACCGCCAGCCAGTGGCTGGTCGCTGAGGTCGCCGGCCGGGCGGATCGAGGTGACAAACAGGGTGTCCAGATTGCGCCCGCCAAAGGCGCACATGGTTGGCTTCTTCACTGGCACGGCGAGGGAGCGGTCCAGGCGGCCGTCGGGGCTGAAGCGGTGGATCAGGCCGGCGTCGTTGGCGCAGATCCAGTAGCCGCCTTCGCTGTCCACCGCCGCGCCATCGGGGCGGCCGGGGTGCTGGCGCATGTCGACGAACAAGCGGCGGTTATGCGGCGTGCCGCTGTCGATGTCGTAGTCGAAGGCCCAGATGGCCTGCACCGAAGGGTGCGAGTCGGACAGGTACAGGGTGCGACCGTCCGGGCTGAAGGCCAGGCCGTTGGGAACGATAAGCGCGCCGATTTGCGCGGCAAGCGGCTCGTGTTGCCCGACGCAGTAGCGGTACAGGGCACCGACTGGCGCGGCGGCGCTCATATCGAGCAGCATGCTGCCGGCCCAGAAGCGGCCCTGGCGGTCGCAGCGGCCATCGTTGAAGCGCATAGCCGGGAGGGCATGCGCCACGCTGCTGAGTGGGCGGCTGTGCAGGCTGCCGTCGGTGCCGGGCTGCAGGTGAAACAGGCCACTCTGCATGCCCGCGATCCAGCCGCCGTCACGACAGCGGGCAATACAGGCAAGCATTTGCGGAGCCGTCCATTGCTGGGTGCGATTATCCGCGGGGCTCCAGCGGTACAGCTGGCCGGCCGGGATATCGACCCAGTACAGGGCCTGTTCCTCGGTGCTCCACACCGGGCTTTCGCCGGTGGCATTGCGTGCGTCGACAATCAGTTCGGCTTGCATGGCAGCTGGTTCCCCTTTGGTGGTTCTGCAGCGCAGGGGTGTTTCAGGCGTCGCCGAATGGGCCGGCGGCAACGAAGGCACCGCCCTGGTAGACCATCGCCGGATCATCGGCGGCGGGCATGGGCTGGGCTTCGATCCGGCTGCGGAACTGCTCCGAGCTGTCCTTGGGCTGGTAGCCCAAGTGCGTGGCCAGGTGGTTGTCCCACCAGACGTTGTGGTTATCCGACATGCCGTAAACCACGGTGTGGCCGACGTTGGGGGTGTACAGGGCGCGTTCGAGCAGCTGGGTCAGGTCGCTGTAGCTCAGCCAGGTGCTCATCATTCGGCGGTTGTGCGGCTCGGGGAAGGAGGAGCCGATGCGGATGCTCACGGTCTCGATGCCGTAGCGGTCGAAGTAGAAGCTGGCCATGTCTTCGCCGTAGGACTTGGACAGGCCGTAGTAGCTGTCCGGTCGGCGCGGCGCGTTGGCGTCGATAAATTGGTTCTGCTTGTAGAAGCCGATCACATGGTTGGAGCTGGCGAAGATCACCCGCTTGACGCCATGCCGGCGCGCCGCTTCATAGATGTGGAACACGCCGCAGATATTGGCCCCGAGGATTTCCTCGAACGAGCGCTCGACCGACACCCCGCCGAAGTGCAGGATCGCGTCCACGCCCTCGACCAGCTGGTGTACCGCGGCCTTGTCGGCCAGGTCGCAGACCTGGACTTCTTCATAGGCGCCAGCGGCGGGAGCCATCTCGGCGATATCGGACACCCGCATGATGGCGGCGTAAGGCCGCAGGCTTTCCCGCAGCACCTTGCCCAGACCGCCAGCGGCACCGGTGAGCAGCAGTCGATTGAAGGGGGCTGGGACGTTGGCTGTTGGGGTCATGGCAGGCTCTGCTTTGTTGTTATTGGGCATGTCATCTGTTGTCGTATGACTTGTGTCGATTATCATCAGGCCTGTGGGCAAATGTCAACGCGCAAGAGGAACCAGTTGCGGTTATTCGTCTGCTTGATGCCGCGATTTGTCAGGCGCTAAACCCTTGGTAATGTGTGGTTTTATTCTGGCTTAAGGCCTCTATAACGCCAGCTGCAGGGCTGTTTGGCAAGCACCTGAGTGGCTCTTGCCAGGCCCAGGCCGGTTGTCCGGCAAACCTGAGGTCCGCCACTACCGACTAAAGTTGTATGACAACGTATCTCGCGTCAGCAGTGTACAGCCGCTGGCCAAGCTGCGTGGACTTCCTAGGGGCATGCTTGAGCAGAAAATCTCCCGACTTGCGCGCCGCTGCCGCGTATCGCCGAACCGGCGCTGGCGCGTGAGCCGTTGCGGCTGGATGTGGGGTTCGAGTTGATCGAGTGGGGGAGTGGCTGATTGCAGGTGGTGGGGCGAGTAGGGCACACAGATCCAGACCGAACCGCAGCGCTGCTCGCAAGCATTTGCCATCCCCCGCATTGCTCGGCAGAATCGCGCGCCGATCTGGCCGTCCGTGTCGGACGTCGGTGGTGAAAGGGGTTGAAGTTGAACGAACGGGTATTGTCCATGCGTCTGGAGCGTGTAGCGGCGCATGTACCTGCAGGTGCGCGGCTGGCCGATATCGGTTCGGATCACTGCTACCTGCCCGTGGCGTTGATGCGTCGCGGCGTCATCACGGCGGCGGTGGCCGGCGAGGTGGCTTTGACGCCGTTTCACGCGGCTGAACGTACCGTGCGCGAGAACGAGCTGAGCCAGCGCATCAGCGTGCGCCTCGCTAATGGCCTGGCGGCAATCGAGCCGGGCGACAGGATCACGGCGATCAGTCTCTGTGGCATGGGCGGCGAGAGAATCCGCGACATCCTCGACAGCGGCAAGGCCCGCCTGAGCGGTAATGAGCGCCTGATCCTGCAGCCCAACGGCGGCGAGCAGCCACTGCGCCAATGGCTGATGGACAATGGCTACTGCATCCTTTGCGAGGAAGTGCTGCGGGAAAACCGCTTCTACTACGAAATCATCGTCGCCGAGCGCATGAGGCCGGTGATGTACTGCGCTGAGGAGCTGTACTTCGGCCCGCAGCAGCTGCAGCAACGCAGCCCGGCATTTCTGACCAAGTGGCAGCGAATGTTGCGCTTGAAGCAGCGCACCCTGGCCGACTTCGCCCAGGCGCGGCAGGCCGTGCCCGAGGCGAAGGTGCAGGAGGTTGCCCAACACGCCCGGTGGATTAGCGAGATGCTGGCTTAAGCGTGGCCAGGGGGCAGGCTCAGGTTCGCAGTATCTCGTTCACCAGGCTTTTCTTGCTGCGCAGTGCGCTGACGACCTGCCAGAGGATAAAGACCAGGGCCAGGCCGAGGAATGCCGCGGCGATGGGGTTGCTGAGAAACGCGCCGAAGTTGCCGTCGGAGAGCATCAGGCCGCGGCGCAGGTTGGTCTCGGCCATGGGCCCGAGGATAAAACCGATGATAAAGGGGGCCGCCGGCATCCCGGCTTTGACGAAGAGGTAACCGAGCAGGCCGAACAGCAGGATCGACCAGACGTCGAACAGCCGGCTGCTCAGGCCGAAGGCACCGACCACGCAGAGCACCAGGATGATCGGCAGGAGGATGTGCTTGGGCACGTCGAGCAGTTTGATGAACAGGCGCAGGCCGTAGAACTCCATGAACAGCATCAGCACGGTGGACATGATCAGCGCGGCGAAGATGGTGTACACCAGCGGTCCCTGGCTGATGAACAGTAGCGGACCGGGCTGGATGCCGTGGATCAGGAAACCGCCGAGCAGGATCGCGGTGACGGTGTCGCCGGGAATGCCCAGGGTCATCAGCGGCAGCATGGCCCCGCCGATGCCGGCGTTGTTGGCCGTTTCGCTGGCCACCACGCCGCCGATATTGCCCTTGCCGTAGGTTTCCGGGTTCTTCGCGCGCTTCTTCGAGATGATGTAGGCGACCAGGTTGGAGGTGCCTGCGCCGATGCCCGGGAGGATGCCGATACCCAGGCCGATCAGGCCGGAGCGCCCGGCGTTGGGCAGCTGCTCGCGGAACTCCTTGAGCGAGAAGCCGAAGCCCTTGATGTTCTTCATGCTCACCGCTTGCGCTTTGCTCTGGTGGGCGTGGCGGCCGCTCTCGGCCAGTTTGATGATCTCGGCCACGGCGAACATGCCGACCATCACCGTGAGCATGGCGAAGCCGCCATTGAGCTCGGCGACGCCGAAGGTGAAGCGGCGGATCGCCTCCACCGGGGCGATGCCCACGGTGGACACGGCAAAGCCCAGGGCACCGGCGAACAGGCCCTTGACCATGGAGCCGGCGGACAGGGTGGCGATCAGGGTCAGGGAGAACACCGCGATGGCGAAGTATTCATGGGGACCGAAACGCAGGGCGACCTTGGCCAGCTGCGGGGCGATAAACATCAGCGCCGCGATGCTGAAAATGGTGCCGAGAAAGGAAAACACGATACCGACGCCGAGGGCCTTGACCCCATGGCCCTGTTCCATCAGCGGACCGCCATCGAACACCGTGGCGATCGAGGAGGGCGTGCCGGGGATCTTCAGCAGGATGGCCGAGATCAGCCCGCCCGAGGTGGCCCCGATAAACAGCGCGACCAGCAGCGACAGGCCGGCTTGCGGGCCCATGGTGAAGGTCAGCGGCAGGCACAGGGCCACCGCCATGGTCGCCGACAGGCCGGGCACCGCGCCGAAGACGATGCCGACGGCGACACCGATCACCATCAGCAGCATGATATGGAGCGAGAAGACGGCACCGAAGCCTTGCTGCAGTAATTCGAGCATGGTCGATCCTCCTTAGAACGGCAGCAGCCCGGAAGGCAGCATCAGATCGAAGGCCTCGCGGAACAGTAGGTAGGTGATGGCCGACGTGACTACGGCGATCAGGGCATAGACGAGGTGGTTGACCCGATGATCGAGCGGGGTCAGCACGATGAACTGCAGGTACAGGTAGATCACGGTCATGATCGGAAAACCAATCGGGTTGAGCAGGGCGATATAGCCGAGGATCAACGCCAGGGTCTTGACCACCGTCTTGATATCGCTGCCGCCCGCCACCTCGGCTTCGCCATCGGGGTGGTACTCCGTCACGGCTTGAGTACAGTTGCGTACGCTCAGCAGTTGCAGCACGCCGAGCAGGCAGAGCATGGCCGACAGCAGGCTGGGCACAAAGGCCGCGTCGATGCCGTTGTGACGCGGCAACTGGATGGTCATTAACAGGTAGCCGAGACTGGCGCCGAGCATGGCGATGCCGATCAGCAGCTCCTTTTTCTTGGTGGTAGCCATCGGGAAACCTCAGGGGATGGGGCCGGGCACCGGCCAGCACTCGGGCTGGCCGGGTCACCTGTTACTTGTTGCGCAGGACATCCTTGTACTGCATGAAGTCTTCGCGGGTCTTGCTCAGTACGGCGATGGCTTCTTCGGTGCCATGGTAGGCCACCGGCTGCTTGAAGGACTTCTTCAGCTCCTCGGCGTACTCGGGCGTCTCGGTGATCTGCTGCATGATGCCGGCCATCTTGGCCACGATGGCCGGGTCGGTGCCTTTCGGGAATGCGACCACGTAGGGCTTGTCGATGGTGAAGTCGACGCCCTGCTCCTTGAAGGTCGGTACGTCGCCGAGCAGTGCGTTGCGCTCGCTGTTGGGCTGGCCGAGGGCGGCCATCTGGCCGCCGGTGACGTAGTCCTGCACCGAACCGTAGCTGATCGCGCCCAGGTCGATACGGCCGCCGAGCAGGGCGACGACCTTCTCCGACACGGTACCGGCGTCGACCATCTTCAGCTTCACCCCGGCCAGCTGTTCGAACATCAGCCCCTGGATATGCGAGAAGCTGCCCATCTCGGTGCCGTAGCTGACGCTGTTGGGATTGGCCTTGGCCTTGTCGATCAGCGCCTGCAGGGTCTTGACCTCGGCGCTCTCGCTGGCGACGAAGATCGCACCCTTGTCCACGCCGGCGATGCAGGCAATGTCGAAGGCCTCGAAGCTGTCATCGGACAGGCCGGCCACTTCGTTGACGATCAGCTGGCCGGTGTGGGTAAAGAGGATGGTGTTGCCGTCCGCCGCGGCGCCTTTGACCTGCTCGGCGGCCAGGGTACCGCCACCACCGGCGACGTTGGTCACCACCATGTTCTTGCCGGTGATCTTGTTGAAGTACTTGGCCATCATGCGCGCATTGAAGTCGGTATCGCCGCCGGGGTTGGCGATCACCACCACCTGCACCGGGCGGGTCGGCCAGTTGACCTCGTCGGCGGCGAAGGCGGTCGACTGGGCGGCGATAGCAGCCATGCCGACCAGGGCAGAGAGGAGGGAGGCGCGGATTGTTTTTTTCATTGGAGTTCTCCGGTGAGTGGGCTTGCGGCGAAGTGGTGGGTTAGGCCGGCGTGCGGCCGAGGCTCGGTTGCTTGGGGTCGTATTGCCAGCCGGGCACCAGGTACTGCATGGCCATGGCGTCGTCGCGGGCAGCACCGGCGACCTGTTGATAGAGTTCGTGGGCGAGCATGATGCGCTCCATGTCCGGCTCGATGCCCAGCCCCGGTTTCTGCGGCACCTGCACACGACCGCCGACGATCTGCAGCGGTTCGCGGGTCAGGCGCTCCTGGCCTTCCTGCCAGATCCAGTGGGTGTCGATGGCGGTGATGCGTCCCGGTGCCGCGGCGGCGGCATGGGTGAACATGGCCAGGGAAACATCGAAATGGTTGTTGGAGTGCGAGCCCCAGGTCAGGCCGAACTCCTCGCACAGCTGCGCCAGGCGCACCGAGCCCTGCATGGTCCAGAAGTGTGGGTCGGCCAGTGGGATGTCGACCGCTTCCAGGCGCAGGGAGTGACCCATCTGCCGCCAGTCGGTGGCGACCATGTTGGTGGCGGTGGGGATGCCGGTGGCGCGCCTGAACTCGGCCATGATCTCGCGGCCGGAATAGCCGTGCTCGGGGCCGCAGGGGTCTTCGGCATAGGCCAGCAGATGGCCCTGGCCCTGGCACAGCTCGATGGCCTCGGCCAGGGACCAGGCGCCGTTGGGGTCGAGGGTCACGCGGGCGTCGGGGAAGCACGCCTTGATCGCGGCCACCGCCTGCATCTCCTCGGCACCGCGCATCACCCCGCCCTTGAGCTTGAAGTCGCTAAAGCCGTAGCGGGCGTTCGCCGCCTGCGCCAGACGCGCGATGGCCTGCGGGGTGACGGCCTCCTGGTGGCGCAGGTGGTACCAGTCCTCGCCCGAGCCCTGGCCGGCCAGATAGGGCAGGTCGCTGCGCTGGCGGTCGCCTATATAGAAGAGGTAGGCGAGCATCGGCACGCTGTCGCGTTGCTGGCCGTTGCCGAGCAGCTCGGCGACCGGGACGTCGAGGTGCTGACCGAGCAGGTCGAGCAGCGCGGCTTCGACCGCGGTGATCACGTTGTCCAGGCGCAGGTTGATCTCATGCGGCTGCTTGAGTACGGCGGCCTCGGCCTCGGACGTCACCTGATGCACGGTGGTCTGCGGGCCGCCGTCGCGCCCGGCGATGGCCTGGCGCAGGCTGTTGAGGATGCGGTTATAGCGGCCGACCGGCTGACCGATGACCAGCCCCTTGCTGCGTTCCAGCGCCTGGCGGATGCCCTCGCCGCCGGGTACTTCGCCGACGCCGCTGCGCCCGGCGCTGTCCTTGAGGATGACCAGGTTGCGGGTGAAGTAGGGCGCATGGGCACCGCACAGGTTGAGCAGCATGCTGTCGTGGCCGGCGACCGGAATCACCTGCATCTCCACCACTCGCGGGGTGTGCGTATGGGCCTGTTCAAGCATGGGCAGGGTTCTCCAGGGGCTGGGCAGCGGGGGCGCGGAGCCGTGCGCCGGCCGTATGAAGGCGCGGCGTTGCAGGCATGGCGCGGTGCAATGAGCGCAAGCAGGAATGAGGGAGGCGCTTCGGCGCGGCGCTGCGCAGCAGATGCAGAGCGTTCCGTGGGTGCACGGTGCACAAGGCGGCTGGGCCGTCGGGGGCGACAGCTATCGGGCAGGTAAAGGGCGCATGTGCCTGGGTCTTCATAATCATGGCTGGGCCTGATTCTTTGTTGTTAGAAGTGTCATACGTTGTCGTATGACTTGGCCGGATTATCAACAGCGTCTGACGAGCTTGTCAACGCGCGGTTGAGTGAAAAGTGCCGGCGGCGACCACCGGTTATGGGTGCGGCGCGGGTTTGCCGGGTTAGCCGCCACAGTCGCTACTCGCTCTGCAGTGGCGATGCGCAGGCTTCTAGCGTCGAGCCTGGCGGGCAACTGCCCGGGCACTGGGGTGGCAACTGACGGAGGCGAGGGGTGGCAGCCAGGGCGATAGCCGGTCGAGAAAAGTGATGGTATTGACCATTGTTGTACGATAACGTATCTCTACAGTCTCGACTGATGCTCCTCTCCACCATTCGCTCTCCAGGGTGTTCGCACAATGAATCCACAAGAACTGAAGTCCATCCTCTCTTCCGGTCTGCTGTCCTTTCCCGTGACCGATTTCGATGCTGCCGGCGATTTCCGCGCCGATACCTATGCGCGCCGCCTGGAATGGCTGGCGCCCTACGGTGCTTCGGCGCTGTTCGCCGCCGGCGGCACCGGCGAATTTTTCTCCCTGACCGGCAAAGAGTATTCGGCGGTGATCAAGACCGCGGTCGACACCTGCGCCGGCAGCGTGCCGATCCTCGCCGGTGTCGGTGGGCCGACCCGCCAGGCCATCGAAATGGCCCAGGAAGCCGAGCGCCTGGGGGCCAAGGGCCTGCTGCTGCTGCCGCACTACCTGACCGAAGCCTGCCAGGAAGGGGTTGCCGCCCACGTCGAGCAGGTGTGCAAGTCGGTGAAGATCGGCGTGGTGGTCTATAACCGCAACGTCTGCCGCCTGACCGCGCCGCTGCTGGAACAACTGGCCGAGCGTTGCCCGAACCTGATCGGCTACAAGGACGGCCTGGGCGATGTCGAACTGATGGTGTCGATCCGTCGCCGTCTCGGCGAGCGCTTCAGCTACCTCGGCGGCCTGCCCACCGCGGAAGTCTATGCCGCCGCCTACAAGGCCCTGGGCGTGCCGGTGTACTCCTCGGCGGTGTTCAACTTCATCCCCAAAACTGCCATGTCCTTCTATAACGCCATGGCGCGCGACGATCACGCCACTGTTGGCGAGATCATCGATGAGTTCTTCCTGCCGTACCTGGATATCCGTAATCGCTGCGCCGGTTACGGCGTCAGCATCATCAAGGCCGGTGCCAGGATTGTCGGCCATGACGCCGGCCCGGTACGTGCGCCGCTGACCGATCTGCTGGCGGATGAGTACGAGATGCTCGCCGCCCTGATCGAAGCCCAGGGCGCGCAATAAACACCGTTTGACCGAGCGCGGCGCGATCACGCGTCGCCCACAGACAGGAGGCTATTCGTGGCCAATCCATCACGTTACGACAACTACATCGGCGGCCAGTGGCTCGCCGCTACCAGCTATTCGAGCAATATCAACCCGTCCGATCTGGCCGATGTGGTCGGCGAATACGCCCAGGCCGACGCCGCTCAGGTTGCTCAGGCCATCGCCGCCGCCCGCGCCGCTTTTCCGGCCTGGTCGACTTCCGGTATCCAGGCGCGCAGCGATGCGCTGGACAAGGTCGGCAGCGAAATCCTCGCCCGCCGCGAAGAGCTCGGTGCGCTGCTGGCCCGGGAAGAGGGCAAGACCCTGCCCGAAGCCATTGGCGAGGTGACTCGCGCCGGCAATATCTTCAAGTTCTACGCCGGCGAATGCCTGCGTCAGGCCGGCGAAGTGCTGGCCTCGGTGCGCCCCGGCGTCTCGGTGGAAGTCACCCGCGAACCGCTGGGCGTGATCGGCCTGATCACCCCGTGGAACTTCCCCATCGCCATCCCTGCCTGGAAAGTCGCCCCGGCCCTGGCCTACGGCAACTGCGTGGTGTTGAAACCGGCCGATCTGGTGCCGGGCTGCGCCTGGGCCATCGCCGAAATCATCTCCCGCGCCGGTTTCCCCGCCGGGGTGTTCAACCTGGTGATGGGCAGCGGTCGGGTGGTCGGTGAAGCCATCGTGCAGCACCCGCAGGTCGATGGCGTCAGCTTTACCGGTTCGGTCGGCGTCGGCCGCAGCATCGCCGCCAGCTGCATGGCGCGCGGTGCCAAGGTGCAGCTGGAGATGGGCGGCAAGAACCCGCAGATCATCCTCGACGATGCCGACCTGAAAACCGCCGTGGAACTGTCGGTGCAGAGCGCCTTCTACTCCACCGGCCAGCGTTGCACCGCCTCCAGCCGCTTGATCGTTACCGCCGGTATCTACGACCAGTTCGTCGCGGCCATGGCCGAGCGGATGCAGTCGATCACCGTCGGCCATGCGCTGGAGAAGGGCAGCGATATCGGTCCCGTGGTGTCCCAGGCCCAGCTCGAGCAGGACCTGCGTTATATCGAGATCGGCAAGGCCGAGGGCGCACGCCTGGTCTGCGGCGGCGAGCGCGTCAGCTGCGAGCAGGACGGCTACTACCTGGCCCCGACCCTGTTCGCCGACTGCACGGCGGACATGCGCATCAGCCGCGAGGAGATCTTCGGCCCGGTGGCCAATATCATCCGCGTGGCCGATTACGACGAGGCGCTGGCCATGGCCAACGACACCGAGTTCGGTCTGTCCGCCGGTATCTGCACCACCTCGCTGAAATACGCCAACCACTTCAAGCGTCATGCCCAGGCCGGTATGGTCATGGTCAACCTGCCGACTGCCGGGGTGGATTACCACGTGCCGTTCGGTGGTCGCAAAGGTTCGTCCTACGGCAGCCGCGAGCAGGGTAAATACGCCCAGGAGTTCTATACGACGGTGAAGACCACCTACATCGGTTGAGACCGGCACCGGTCTCAACCGCGTAGGGTGGATCACGTTTCACCGATCCACCACAGCGTCGTTGTGGTGGATGAAAAAGCGTCACCCACCCCACGGCTGCAACAAGAGCTTTATCCCGCCCAACAATAAAAAGGGAACGGTCATGAGTACAGCTAACACTGCCGGCACCTTCGCCGGTGCCCCGATCATCACCGAGCTGCAGGTCGTGCCGGTCGCCGGCCACGACAGCATGCTGCTCAACCTGAGTGGTGCCCACGGCCCATTCTTTACCCGCAATATCCTCATTCTCAAGGACAACGCCGGGCGCATCGGCGTCGGCGAGGTGCCCGGTGGCGAAGCCATCCGTCAGACCCTGGAAGATGCTCGCCCCTTGCTGGTGGGCCAGTCCATCGGCAACTACAACGGCCTGCTCAACCAGGTGCGCAAGGCCTTCGCCGCCCGCGACTTAGGCGGGCGCGGCCTGCAGACCTTCGACCTGCGTATCACCATCCACGCGGTTACCGCCCTGGAGGCGGCGCTGCTCGACCTGCTCGGCCAGCACCTTGGCGTACCGGTGGCGGCCCTGCTCGGCGAAGGTCAGCAGCGCGATGCGGTGGAGATGCTCGGTTATCTGTTCTATATCGGTGACCGCGAGAAGACCGATCTGGGCTACCGCAACGAAGCGGATGCCAACGACGCCTGGTTCCGCGTGCGCAACGAAGAGGCGCTGAGCCCGGAGACCATCGTCCGCCAGGCCGAAGCGGCCCATGCGCGCTATGGCTTCAACGACTTCAAACTGAAGGGCGGCGTGCTGCGCGGCGGCGAAGAAGTCGAGGCGATTTGTGCCCTGGCTGAGCGTTTCCCGGATGCGCGGGTGACCCTCGACCCCAATGGCGGCTGGTCCCTGGCCGAAGCCATCGAGCTGTGCCGCGACCTGCACGGCGTGCTGGCCTATGCCGAAGACCCCTGCGGCGCGGAAAACGGTTACTCCGGCCGCGAGGTGATGGCCGAATTCCGCCGCGCCACCGGCCTGCCGACCGCGACCAATATGATCGCCACCGACTGGCGGCAGATGGGCCACTGCATCCAGTTGCAGTCGGTGGATATTCCGCTGGCCGATCCGCACTTCTGGACCATGCAGGGCTCGGTGCGGGTGGCGCAGATGTGCAACGAATGGGGCCTGACCTGGGGTTCGCACTCCAACAACCACTTCGACATTTCCCTGGCGATGTTCACCCACGTGGCCGCCGCCGCGCCGGGCAAGGTCACCGCTATCGACACCCACTGGATCTGGCAGGACGGTCAGCACCTCACGCGCAACCCGCTGCAGATCGCAGGCGGTCTGGTGCAGGTGCCGAAGACTCCGGGTCTGGGCGTCGAGCTGGACTGGGATGCATTGGCCAAGGCCCACGAGCTGTACAAGGGCATGGGCCTCGGTGCGCGCAACGATGCCGTGGCCATGCAGTACCTGATCTCCGGTTGGCAGTTCGATAACAAACGGCCCTGTCTGGTGCGTTAAACCAGTGTCCGGCGGTCCGCTTGCCAACAGGCAGCGGGCCGCCTCACTCGAATTTCTGACGAGTTTGCCCAATGCATGCAGTCAAACCGGGCCGGGTGCGTTACTCCATCCTGCTGATGCTGTTCCTCGTCACCACGGTCACCTTCGCCGACCGCTCCAGCCTATCGATAGCCGGGGCCGCGCTGCAGGCGGATCTGGGCATCGATGCGGTGATGCTCGGCTATATCTTTTCCGCGTTCGGCTGGGCCTATGTGATCGGGCAGATCCCGGGTGGCTGGCTGTTCGATCGCTTCGGGGCGAGGCGCGTTTATCTGATCACGCTGTTCTGCTGGTCGCTGTTTACCCTGTTGCAGGGCCTTGTCGGCATGCTGCCGCTGGCCTGGGCCATCGTCAGCCTGTTTCTTCTGCGCCTGGCGGTAGGCTTTGCCGGGTCCCCCTGTTTTCCGGGCAATGCGCGGATCATCGCCGCCTGGTTCCCGACCCGCGAACGCGGCACCGCCACGGCCATGTCCGCCTCGGCGCAGTATGCGGCCACCGCGGTATTCGCCCCGCTGATGGGCTGGGTGGTGCAGGACATGGGCTGGCAGTATGTGTTTGTCGTGCTGGGCGGCCTGGGCTTGCTGCTCTGTGGCCTGTGGCTCAAGGTGATGCACGGCCCGCGGGAACATCCACGCCTGGGCGAAGCCGAGTTCGCCCATATCGAAGCCGGCGGCGCGCTGATCGACCTGGCCCCAAGGCCTGCCGGTGCGGGCGGCTCGCAGTGGCGTTATCTCAAGTTGCTGCTGATCCAACGCACGTTGATCGGTCTGTACCTCGGACAGTACTGCAACAACGCCATTACCTATTTCTTCCTCACCTGGTTTCCCGTCTACCTGGTGCAGGCGCGCGGCATGACCATTCTCTCCGCCGGTTTTGCCGCCTCGCTACCGGCAATCTGCGGCTTTATCGGCGGCGTGCTCGGTGGCCTGGTGTCGGACGCTTTGCTGCGCCGCGGCTGTTCGCTGACCCTGGCGCGCAAGCTGCCTATCGTCGTCGGCATGCTGCTGGCCAGCAGCATCGTGCTCTGTGTTTATGCCGAGAGTGATACCGCGGTGATCGGCCTGATGGCCCTGGCGTTTTTCGGCAAGGGCTTCGGCTCCCTGGGCTGGACGCTGGTGGCCGACACCTCGCCCCGGCAGATCGTCGGCCTGTCCGGTGGGCTGTTCAATACCTTCGGCAACCTGGCGGCCATCACCACGCCTATCGTGGTCGGTTATCTGGTCAGCCTCACCGGCTCGTTCGATGCGGCGCTGATCTATGTCGGTGCCAACGCTTTGCTGGCGGTGATCAGTTATCTGGTTATCGTCGGTCGTATTCACCGGATCGAGCTGGACGCGCCGCCAGGCCTTGCGGCTGAAAGCGCCGTGGCGGCGTCCACTTTGAAATAGAGGAGAGCATGTCCATGCAGTTGATTCCCCATCAGGATTCGCCGCGCTATATCCGCCTGCACCCGGCCGACAACGTTGGTGTGGTGGTCAATGAGCAGGGCGTGGCCAAGGGCGGCCGCTTTGCCGATGGCCTGGAGGCCGTCGAAGGTATTCCGCAGAGCCACAAGGTGGCGTTGCAGGACTTCGCCGTGGAGGGCAAAGTGCTGCGCTACGGCGAGGTGATCGGTTATGCCCTGGAGCCCATCGCCGCCGGGCGCTGGGTGACCGAGGCGCAACTGCGCATGCCGGAGCCGCCCGCCCTGGACAACCTGCCCAAGGCGACCTTGCCGGCTGCGCCGATTGAGCCGCTTACGGGTTATACCTTCGAGGGTTTTCGCAACCCGGACGGCAGCGTTGGCACGCGCAATATCCTTGGTGTGACCACCACCGTGCAGTGCGTGGTCGGGGTGCTCGATCATTGCGTCGAGCGGGTGCGCAAGGAGCTGCTGCCCAAGTACCCCCATGTCGATGACGTGGTCGCCCTGTCGCACAGCTATGGCTGCGGCGTGGCGATCAACGCGCCGGATGCGGTGGTGCCGATCCGCACGCTCTACAACATCAGCCGCAACCCCAACCTCGGCGGCCAGGCGCTGGTGATCAGCCTCGGCTGCGAGAAGTTGCAGGCCAGCCAGTTGATGGATGGCGACCAGCTCACCAACGGCATGGACGAGGAGGACTGGCTATTCCGCCTGCAGGATTCCAGCAACGGCTTCGCCGGCATGGTCGAACAGATCATGGCGATGATCGAGGCGCGTCTGCAGGTACTGAACGAGCGCCGCCGCGAGACGGTGCCAGCGTCTGAATTGTCGGTGGGTATGCAGTGTGGCGGCAGCGACGCCTTCTCCGGCATCACCGCCAACCCGGCCCTCGGTGTGGCCGCCGATCTGCTGGTGCGCGCCGGTGCCACGGTGATGTTCTCCGAGAACACCGAGGTGCGCGACGGCATCCATTTGCTCACCCCGCGCGCGGCCTCGGTGGAAGTGGCCGATGCGCTGATCCGCGAGATGGACTGGTACGACCGCTACCTGCAGCGCGGCATGGCCGACCGCAGCGCCAACACCACGCCGGGCAACAAGAAGGGCGGGCTGAACAATATTGTCGAAAAGGCCATGGGCTCGATCGCCAAGTCCGGCTCCAGCTCCATCGCCGGGGTGGTGTCACCGGGTGAGCGGGTGCGCGGCAAGGGCCTGTGGTTCTGCGCCACGCCGGCCAGCGACTTTATCTGCGGCACCCTGCAACTGGCCGCCGGGATGAACCTGCATATTTTCACCACCGGTCGCGGCACGCCCTACGGCCTGGCCATGGTGCCGGTGATCAAGGTCTCCACCCGTACCCAGCTGGCCGAGCGCTGGCCCGACCTGATCGACGTCGACGCCGGGCAGATCACCTCCGGGCGCATGACCTTGGACGAGATGGGCTGGCACATCTTCCAGCTGTATCTGGATGTCGCCAGCGGCAAGCAACAGACCTGGGCCGAGAAGCACAGGCTGCACAACGACTTGGTGCTATTCAACCCGGCCCCGGTGACCTGAAGGACGGTGCGCGCGGCGCACCCTACGGGCACGCCGCATACCGTGCGCACCCATTTCCACCGAGATAAAGGTCAACCGAGGAGCCCCATGAGCAAACCCCAGGTACTGCAGATCGGCCCGCTAAGTGAGCGCTTCAACCGCACCTTGGCTGATCACTATCAGGTGACTGCGCTATGGCAGCAGGCCGACCCCCTGGCCTTTCTGCGCGAGCAGGGCGAACAGTTCGAGCTGCTGGTGTCTTCGGCCCGCTTCGGCTGCAGCGCCGAGCAATTGGAGTGCCTGCCGAACCTGCGCGCCATCTGCAGCTTTGGCGTAGGTTACGACCCCTATCCGCTGGAGCTGCTGCGTGATCGCGGCATCGTCCTCAGCTCCACCCCGGATGTGCTCAACGATTGCGTCGCCGACGTGGCCATGGGCCTGATCATCGACACGGCGCGGCGCATGTCCGAAAGCGACCGTTTTGTCCGCGCCGGCAGTTGGCCGAGTGCGGCGTTTCCATTGGCGCGCAAGGTCAGCGGTAAACGCCTGGGCATCGTCGGCCTGGGGCGCATCGGCGAAGCCGTGGTGCAGCGTGCCGCTGGCTTCTCCATGCAGGTGCGCTACCACAACCGCAGGCCGGTGACCGGCAGCCCTCATGCCTATGCAGCCAGCCTGCTCGAACTGGCGCGCTGGGCGGATTTCCTCGTCCTGACCTGTCCGGGCGGCGCGGCCACCCATCACCTGATCAATACCCCGATCCTCGAAGCGCTGGGAGCGCAGGGCATCCTGATCAATGTCGCGCGCGGCTCGGTGGTCGATGAAACGGCGCTGATCGAGGCGCTGCAAAACGGCGTATTGGGCGGTGCCGGGCTGGATGTCTACGCGGCCGAACCCGCGGTGCCGGCCGCCCTGCGCGAATTGGATAACGTGGTGCTGCTGCCGCACATCGGCAGCGCCAGCGAGGAAACCCGTCTGCAGATGGAACAGCTGGTGCTGGCCAATCTGCAGGCCTTTGTCGACCAGGGCGAGCTGCTTACCCCGCTGTAAGCGCCGCGCCACCCCATATGTGTGCCGGTTTCGTCCGGCGTGCCTATCACCGCGCTGCCACAAGCGGCGCGGCTGCTCTTCCTGCAACCTCACCTGTGCTGTTACCGGCGCGCCACAAGCGCGCCGGGTTGCTGCGTTACAGCCGGCTTTTGTCGACGTTCTCACCAGCACCTGACCAGGCGCTTTTCTGTCATCTGCGTCGAGACGCTTTTGCCGGCAGGCGCCATGACTTGCCGGTGAGCCGTCTTGGAGATGACATCGACTCGCAGGCTGCGCCATGCGCAGCAAGTGCTCATCGCGCATAACGCGCATACCCGATGGCGCGCGCGGCACCGCCTACGCCGGTCGATCGGTTGTTCCGGCCCGTTGTCCTCGCCGTCCAGGCGGCCTACGCTGACAGGCTCATCAGTCGAAGGGAGGGCAACCATGGACGCCGCCGACGAGCTGCACGAACTGCTGACCGCGCTCTACCGTGACGAGTCGCGGCGGGTGCTGGCGACCCTGATCCGCCTGCTGGGCGATTTCGACCTGGCCGAAGAGGCGCTGCACGAGGCGTTTCGGGTGGCGATGGAGCAGTGGCCGCGCGATGGCGTACCGGCCAATCCGCGGGCCTGGCTGGTGTCGGCGGGGCGCTTCAAGGCCATCGACGGCCTGCGTCGCCAGGCGCGTTTCGAACCGCTGGATGCGCAGCTTGCCGATAGCATTGCCGCGCGCGATCAGCCGCCGTGGGACGGCGACAGCGTCGAGAACGACCGCCTGCGCCTGATCTTCACCTGCTGCCACCCGGCGCTCGCCGCCGATGCCCAGGTGGCGCTGACCCTGCGCGAGATCTGCGACCTCAGCACCGAGGACATCGCCCGCGCCTTTCTCACCAGCCCGAGCACCGTGGCCCAGCGCATCGTGCGGGCCAAGGCCAAGATCCGCGATGCGCGCATCCCCTACGAGGTGCCGGGGCGCGGCGAACTGGCCGAGCGCCTGGAGTCGGTGCTGCAGGTGATCTACCTGGTGTTCAACGAGGGCTACTTCGCCAGTTCCGGCGACGCGCTGACCCGCAGCCACCTGTCCAGCGAGGCCATCCGGCTGGGGCGGCTGCTCCTCGACCTGCTGCCCGAGCCGGAAGTCATGGGCCTGCTGGCCTTGATGCTGCTGCACGAGGCGCGTCGCCCGGCGCGGACCTCGGCGAGCGGTGAGCCGGTGCTGCTGGACGAGCAGGATCGCTCGCTCTGGTCTGCCGAGCTGATCGCCGAAGGCGACATCCTGGTGCTGCAGGCGCTGCGCTCGCGACGGTTCGGCGCTTATGCGTTGCAGGCGGCCATCGCCGCCGTGCATGCCGAGGCGCCGAACGCCGCGGCCACCGACTGGGCGCAGATTGTCGGGCTTTACGACGCCCTGCTGCGCATCTCGCCCTCGCCGGTGATCGAACTCAACCGCGCGGTGGCGCTGGCCATGCGCGACGGCCCGGCAGCCGGTCTGGCCCTGATCGAAGCCCTGCTCGAGCGTGGCGAACTGGTCGACTACCACCTGGCGCACGCCGCCCAGGCCGATCTCTATCGCCGTCTGGGCCGCAGTGGCGAGGCCCGCGCCGCTTATCGGCGCGCTCTGCACTTGGCCCGGCAGGGACCGGATCGGCAGTTCCTGCAACGCCGCCTGGACCAGCTGGCCGACGGCTGAGGTGCGTCGCCGGCCAAGCTTGTTGGTGCGCACGGCGCACCCTACGGGGTGGCCGTTGGTCGGGCGCGGAAATATTTATCTGCGCGCTGTCGATTGCCGCGCCTGGCGCTCGACTAATCAATACCCAGCCCCATGCAATCCGGAGCCCGTTATGAAATACCTCTGCCTGGTCTACAGCAACGAACAGCTGCTGCACGACTCCCCCGACAGCCCGCGTGACGAGGAGTGCTTCGCCTACGCCGAATCGGTGCGCAACAGCGGCCGCATGCTCGCCGCCGAGGCGCTGCAGCCGGTGGAGACGGCGACCACGGTGCGCATGCGCGGCGGCAAGCTGTCGATCACCGACGGCCCCTTCGCCGAGACCAAGGAGCAACTGGCCGGCTTCTACCTGGTCGATGCCCGCGACCTCAACGAAGCCATCCAGATCGCCGGCAAGATCCCGGCGGCGCGGGTCGGCAGCGTCGAAGTGCGGCCGGTGCGTCAGCTGGACGTGTGAGCGGGCCGCGCCGCAGCCAGCGCAAGTCAATCCATCACCGGGAGTTCAGACCATGAACCGCAATGACTACCCACTACCCCGAATCGCCAGCCGCGAAGAGTGGCTGCTGGCGCGCAAGGCGCTGCTGGAGAAAGAGAAGGCCCTGACCCGCCAGCGAGATGCACTCAACGCCGAGCGTCGGCAGCTGCCGATGGTGGCGGTGACCCAGGATTACCGCTTCCAGGGGCCGCAGGGCGAACTGCGCCTGGTCGACCTGTTCGAGGGGCGCCGCCAGTTGATCATCTACCACTTCATGTACCTCCGTGACCGCGGCGAGGGCTGCGAAGGCTGTTCCAGCCTGGTCGACAACATCGGCCACCAGGCCCACCTGCATGCCCGCGACACCACCCTGGTGCTGGTTTCCCGCGCACCGCTGGCCGAGCTTGAGGCGTTCAGGCGGCGCATGGGCTGGACCCTGCCCTGGTATTCCTCCTACGGCAGCGCCTTCAATTACGACTATCACGTCACTACCGACGAGGCGGTGGCGCCGGTGGAGTACAACTACCGCGACAAGGCCGCGCTGGAGCGCCTCGGTCTGACCTATCACATACAGGGCGAACAGCCCGGCGTCAGCGTGTTCCTGCGCGACGGCGAGCGGGTCTATCACTGCTATTCCAGCTACGGCCGCGGCCTGGACATCCTCATGGGCACCTACAATTACCTCGACCTGACGCCGTTCGGCCGCGGAGAAGGCTGGGGCGGCATGCCCGACCTCGACGGCAAGGGCATGCACTGGACCCGCCTGCATGACCAGTACCAACAACCGGCGTCCGCCCACGCGTGCTGCGCGCCGAACGAAGCCTGACCCCGCACCCTGCAAGAGGAGATAGAGCAATGATCATCGATACCCCACAAAGCCAGCTCAAGCAGGCCATCGACAGCTGGGCGAAGGCCGCACAGTCCAAGGATGTCGAGCGCATCATCAGCCACTACAGCGACGAAGTGGTGGCCTATGACGCCATCGGTCCGTTGCGTTTCGTTGGTCGCGAAGCCTACAAGGCGCACTGGCAAGCCTGCATGGAAATGTGTACGGGCGAGGGCATGTTCGAGGTGCACGATCCGAGTTTCATGATCGACGACAACCTCGGCGTGGCCCATTACCTGTTGCATTGCGGCGGCACCGACGACAAGGGCCAGACGCAGACCTGCTGGATGCGCGTCACCCAGTGCTTCCGCAAACAGGGCGAGCGCTGGTTGATTGCCCACGAGCATTTTTCCGTGCCCAGCGACATGGAAAGCGGCAAGGCGCTGTTCGACCTGACGCCATGACGGGGGCGGCAGCCCTGCCCGCAACCACTGTGGCGTGGCGCGTGCCCGATCCGGGTAGGGTGCGTCGTGCGCACCGCTGGCCGAGCGCTATGCGCTCGGCGCTCGGCGTGCCCGGTCTTTATCCGCGAATCTGCTGGCTGAAAGGCAACGCCGCCCGCCGGATCGCTCTTATGCGGAGCCCCTCGCACCTGCAGTGCCTGCACCGCTAATGAGGGGCCTGCGACAGGTTCAGGGCAGTGCGGTCAGCGCCGTGCAACTGGCGGCGTAGTTCTGTTTGCAGGCGCTCTGGAACAGTCGGCGGGCCTGGCTGGCATCGCGCGGCACGCCTTGTTCGCCCCTGAGGTAGAGGTTGCCGAGAATATGCTGGGCCATCGGATTGCCACCGGCGGCCGATTGGTTGAGGTACTTGAGCATGCGCTGCGGGTTGGCGAAGTCCGGGTTGTCGCGGCCGGTATACAGATAGGCCAGGCTGACCGCCGCCATGGCGTGGCCCTTGTCGGCGGCCTGCTGCCACCAGTATTCGGCTTGCTTGAGGTCTTTCGCCGGTTTGCCGACGAAGTAGAAACTGCCCAGCTGGAACTGGCTGTCGAGATCGCCGCGATTGGCTTGGCTGCGCAGTCTCTCCAGGGTGGCGTCGACGTCCGCAACCGCTGCTGTGTCGGCCACGGGTGGTTCTGTCTGCGGTGCACTGCCCGTGCCCGCTGGCTGAGCGGCGCAACCGCCCAGCAGGAGCAGTGCGCAGATGAGTGCCGGGAGGGGCGGGCGGAGCCATTGCTGAGCGTTCATGGTCTGTCACTTCTTGTCGAGTCGATGCGGGTGGCTGCTGAAAGGACGGCCCTACGAATCGCTGCAGGGTCCTGCGCCTTGCCGTGAACGCCTGAAGGCGGCCGCTGCAGACTAGAAGACCCCATTTACCCCGGCAAGTTGCTTGCCACCGGGCGGGCGGTGCCCTGCAGGGGCCGGCGGCCTTGGCGTTTGCAAGATTCCGATGAAATCCTCAGGCGAGTCGAGCGGCACTTGCCTCGTATGGGGAGGGGGGCGCTGCGACGCTTCGCCGCGGCGGCCACCAGGCTTTCATTGCCCTGGATCAACAGTCGAGTGACCCACTGCGCGACAATTCGCATACCCCCACGAGTATCGACCATGGCCGCTCACTTCGACTTCTTGCGTCACCGCCTGGTGAAAGAGATCAGCCTGATCCTGCTGATCAAGCTGGTTCTGCTGCTGGGCATCAAGACGTTCTGGTTCGATGCGCCGACCGTGCCCAAGGATGGCAGCGCGAAAACCGGTCAGCACCTGTTGGGCCGCTCAACCGCATCCACCCCCGCCGAGGAGAAACCGAGATGATCTCGGAAACCGTTGTCGACCTGTCCCGGCTGCAATTCGCCATGACAGCCTTGTATCACTTCCTGTTCGTGCCGCTGACCCTGGGCCTGGCGTTTCTCCTGGCGATCATGGAGTCGGTCTATGTGATGACCGGCAAACAGGTCTACAAGGACATGACCCAGTTCTGGGGCAAGCTGTTCGGCATCAACTTCGCCCTCGGCGTCACCACCGGGCTGACCATGGAGTTCCAGTTCGGCACCAACTGGGCCTACTACAGCCACTACGTCGGCGACATCTTCGGCGCGCCGCTGGCCATCGAAGGGTTGATGGCGTTCTTCCTCGAGTCGACCTTCATCGGCCTGTTCTTCTTCGGCTGGGACCGCCTGAGCAAGGTGCAGCACCTGGCGGTGACCTGGCTGGTGGCGATCGGCTCGAACATGTCGGCGCTGTGGATTCTGATCGCCAACGGCTGGATGCAGAACCCGGTGGGTGCCGAGTTCAATTTCGAGACCATGCGCATGGAGCTGACCAGCTTCAGCGCACTGTTGTTCAACCCGGTGGCCCAGGTCAAGTTCGTCCACACCGTGGCGGCCGGCTACGTCACCGGCTCGATCTTCGTCCTGGCGATCTCCAGCTGGTACCTGCTCAAGCGCCGCGACCTCGGTTTCGCCCGGCGTTCCTTCGCCGTCGCCTCGGCCTTCGGCCTGGCGTCGATCCTCTCGGTGATCGTGCTGGGTGACGAGTCCGGCTACGAGATCGGCGACGTGCAGAAGACCAAGCTGGCGGCCATCGAGGCCGAGTGGGAGACTGAGGCGGCGCCGGCGGCCTTCACCCTGTTCGGCCTGCCCAATCAGGCCGAGCAGCGCACCGACTATGCAGTGAGGATTCCCTATGCCATGGGCATCATCGCCACCCGCTCGCTGGACCAGCAGGTCACCGGGATCAAGGATCTGGTGGCCCAGCACGAGCTGCGCATCCGCAACGGCATGCTCGCCTACGGCCTGCTCAGCCAGTTGCGCGCCGGCGACAAGAGCGCGGCCAATATCGCCGCGTTCAACGCGGTGAAACAGGATCTCGGCTACGGCCTGCTGCTGAAGAAGTACAGCGAGACCGTGGTGGATGCCAGCGAGGCGCAGATCAAGCAGGCGGCCCTGGACACCATCCCCGATGTCGCCTCGCTGTTCTGGACCTTCCGCATCATGGTGCTCAGCGGCTTCCTCATGCTGGGCCTGTTCGTCTGCGCCTTCTGGGCTTCGGCGCGCAAGAACGAGGAGAGCAAACCCTGGCTGCTTAAGTGGGCCTTGTGGTGCCTGCCGCTGCCCTGGTTCGCCGCACAGACCGGCTGGTACGTGGCCGAGCATGGCCGCCAGCCCTGGTCGATCGGTGAAGTGCTGCCGACCCACCTGTCCACCTCCAGCGTTTCGGAAGGCGATGTCTGGGGTTCGCTGATCGCCCTGGCCGCCTTCTACAGCGTGCTGCTGGTGATCGAAATGTACCTGATGATCAAGTTCGCCCGGCTCGGCCCGAGCAGCCTGCATACCGGGCGTTACCACTTCGAGCGGGCGCCGGCAGCGGCACCTGGCGCGCAACCGACTCTGGCCTGAGGAGAACCGCATGTTCGATTATGAGAGTCTCAAGCTGATCTGGTGGGTGCTGGTCGGCGTGTTGCTGATCGGCTTCGCCCTGACCGATGGTTTCGACCTCGGCGCCGCCGCGCTGCTGCCCTTCGTCGGCCGCAGCGACAACGAACGGCGGGTGGTGATCAACACCATCGCGCCGCACTGGGACGGCAACCAGGTCTGGCTGATCACCGCCGGCGGCGCGCTGTTCGCCGCCTGGCCGCTGGTCTATGCGGCGGCCTTCTCCGGCTTCTACTGGGCGCTGCTGCTGGTGCTGTTCGCCCTGTTCGTGCGCCCGGTGGGCTTCGACTACCGCAGCAAGCTGGAAAACACCCGCTGGCGGAAAAGCTGGGACTGGGGCCTGTTCGTCGGTGGCGTGGTGCCCTCGCTGGTGTTCGGCGTGGCCTTCGGCAACCTGCTGCTGGGCGTGCCCTTCCAGTTCGACGACAGCCTGCGCTCCAGCTACCAGGGAGGCCTGTGGCAACTGCTCAACCCCTTCGGCCTGCTCGCCGGCGTGGTCAGCCTGAGCATGCTCGGCCTGCACGGCGGCACCTGGCTGATGATGCGCACCGAGGGCGTCATCGCCCAACGTGCGCGGCAGGCGGCGCGGCTGCTGGCGCTGGTGTTCCTGGCCAGTTTCATCGGCGCGGGCCTGTGGCTGTGGCTGGGCAATATCAACGGCCTGGTCATCAGCTCCAGCTTCGATCCGGCTGCGGCGCTCAACCCGCTGGGCAAGACCGTCGTGCAGAACAACCCCGGCTGGCTGGCCAACTATGGGCACTACCCGCTGAGCAAGATCGCCCCGCTGCTGGGCATTCTCGGCGCGGCCCTGGCCTTCGCCGGCGCCAGCGCGCGGCAGGGCGGCATCGCCTTTCTCGGCAGCAGCCTGGCCATCGTCGGCGTCCTCTGTACCGCCGGCTTCGCCCTGTTTCCCTTCGTCATGCCGTCGAGCCTGGATCCGGCCTCCAGCCTCACCGTATGGGACGCCGTGTCGAGCAAGCTGACCCTCGGCATCATGCTGGTCGCCGCGGCTATCTTCGTGCCGCTGATCCTCTGCTACACGCTGTGGTGCTACGTCAAGATGTGGGGCAAGGTCACCACCGCGCATATCCAAGACAACCAGCACGGGCTTTATTGAGGAGCACGACCATGTGGTATTTCACCTGGATACTCGGCGTATTGCTCGCCTGCAGTTTCGGCATCATCAACGCCCTGTGGCTGGAGACCACCCAGAGCCTCGACGAGGAGCCCGTGGGTGACGACTGAAGCCCGTCCCTGGCTCAGGCATGGCGGCAGCCGGGCGTTGTCCCTGCTGCTGGCCATACCGCTGAGCCTGGTGCTGCTGATTCACCCGGCGGCCATGCTCGATGCCGACGGGCACTACAGCCACGGCCTGCTGATGCTGGCGATGTGGGGCGTGGCCAACGGCTTTATCCACGGCGTCGGTTTCGATCCGCGGGCCTGGTTCTGGCACCTGCTGTTTCACCCGCTGCTGGGCTGGCTGCTGCTGGGCCTGGGTTATTTGCTGCTGTATCGCGCCCGGATGCTCTGAGCAGTCGATAAGGTTTGGCCGAGCCAGATGTCGCCTCTGGCATTTCATCCGACGGGCAGACCTGCGATTCTTGCGGGCAAAGGTGCAGGGCACCATCAGGCTCGCGAGGTATTCATGAACATCAACTGCAACTTCGACAGCGGCAATATCGAGGTGCTCGACGCCAGCAACCCGCAACAGGTGCTGCTGGCCATGCGCCCCGATCTCAACAGCTATCACTTCCAGTGGTTCCACTTCAAGGTCGACGGCCTGACTCCAGGCCAGCGCTATGGCTTCAGCCTGACCAACGCCGGCGAATCGGCCTACAACAAGGCCTGGGAGGGTTACCACGCCGTTGCCTCTTACGACCATAGCAACTGGTTTCGCGTGCCCAGCCGTTTCGAGGGTGGCGCGCTCAGCTTCGCCATCGAACCGAGCGAGTCCCAGGTCTGGTTCGCCTACTTCGAGCCCTACAGCCGTGCGCGGCATGACTGGCTGATCGAGCAGGCGCTGAACCGGGCCGGTGCCGAACTGTTCGCCACGGGCAAGAGCATCGAGGGCCGCGACATCCAGTTGCTGCGCGTCAGCCGCAACCCGCAGGCTCAGCGCAAGATCTGGATCATCGCCCAGCAGCACCCCGGCGAGCACATGGCCGAATGGTTCATGGAAGGCGTGATCGAGCGCCTGCAACAGCGCGACGACGCCGAACTGAATGCCCTGCTGCAACAGGCCGACCTCTACCTGGTGCCGAACATGAACCCGGATGGCGCCTTGCGTGGCCACCTGCGCACCAACGCCGCCGGCAAAGATCTCAACCGCGCCTGGCAAGCGGCCAGCGCGAGCGAGACGCCCGAGGTGTACTTCGTCCAGCAGCAGATGCGCCAGGTTGGCGTCGACCTGTTCCTCGACATCCACGGCGACGAGGAAATCCCCCACGTGTTCACCGCCGGCTGCGAAGGCAACCCCGGCTACAGCCCGCGCCTGGAACAACTCGAGGAAGAATTCCGCCGCCGCCTGCTGGCGCTCGGCGCCGAGTTCCAGACTGCATTCGGCTACAAGCGCGACGAACCCGGCCAGGCCAACACCACCCTGGCGTGCAACGCGGTCGGCATGGAGTTCGACTGCCTGTCCTTCACCATCGAAATGCCCTTCAAGGACCACGACGACAGCCCCGATCCGCTTACCGGCTGGAGCGGCAAACGCTCGATGCGGCTGGGCAGGGCTGTGCTCAGCGTGGCGGCAGAGATGGTGGGGACGTTGCGCTAGGCAGGACGAGCAGCGCGGGCACTACTCGATGCTCAGGGACTCGATCCAGCGCACGCCTGGGGCAATCTCGTCGCGCTGCTCCGGTTGGTAGGGCGGCTGCTCGGGGGTGCCTGACGGCGCGCTGATGTAGTTGAGGTCGATCGCCTGCGGCCTGCCCCGCAGCCCTTGTTCGGTCGGCTCCAGTTGGAAGTACAAGCCGTTCCACAGCTTGGCGCCGAAATCGGTCGGCAACTGGTACAAGAACAGCAGGTTGTGCTCCAGCCACGCCAGGTCATCGAGGGTAATTGTGCCGGGCTGCGCGTGCGGGTAGGGCACATGGCAGACGACTTCGCCCGGACCATCGAGGCATTTGAACTCCTTCATCGACAGGAAGTGATCGGTGAAGCGCGCAGGCTCCAGACTGACGGTGAACGCCACGCTTCCATCACCCCGCGGCTCGAAGCGCACGCTGCCAAGGGTGATTCGCTGGTTGTCGCGGGTGGTGGCGGTGATGCTCTTCACACCCCGCAACTCCCATGCCTGGGCATCGACCACGGGGACGGCAAGCAGGCCCGTGAGCACGAGCGAGCCCAGTGTGAGCAATGGTCGTCTCCGTGTCATGAGCACCTCGGCCGCACTGGCGGCTGCACTATGCCTGCAGCGGAGCGTTGACGACCGCATTGCAATCGCGGCGCGCCCTGCTTATGCAGCATAGCGCCCGTGCTGTCGGCTGCAAACGCTGGCGCGCCATGCGGCAGCCTTCGCGGTCCGCTATTGCATTGAGCGGATGCGGCACCTCAGCGCAGAACGTGCCGGCTTCTTTGGCGAGCGCATCGAGCATCGCGGCATCAATCTCAGGAGGCGCCGCCATTTGGGCAAACGCCTATCGGCTTCGAGCCGTTCATGAACGCCGAACTGCATGACGCGCAGAGACAGAATCCAGGGTGGCCGCGGTGGCCGCTCTACCGCGCGGGAAACCTGGTGCGGCGAATCATTGCGCCAATGTGTTCTCGACCAGGTCCACATACTGTCGTTTGGCTTCGTCTGCGCTCATGCCTTCCAGCCGCTCCCACGCGGCGTACTTCGCGACGGCGACCAGCTCGTCGGGGCGCTCGCCCTCGATATCACCAGTAGTGGCCTGCTTATAGAGTGCATAGGACTGCAGCAAGACCGCCGTCTCTGGCTTGAAGCCGATGTCGCGCTCGGCGATTTCCGTCGCGCGTTGGAAGCGTTGATTCAGTTCATTCATGGCAAATTTTCCTTTCGAGAAAGACACCGCCACGCTTTATGGCCGTGCGGCGGCGATGCGAGGTCACGTGGACTTTTTCGCCTTGGGTTTGGGCAATGCCTTGACCAACGCAGGCTTGCTGCGCTTGATCGGCGCAACAGCTGGCTCGGCTGTAGCGTCGGTTGCTGCCGGCGCGCGGTTGGGGAGAGCATCGCTGGCCAGCTCATCCGCCTCCTTTGCCAGCTTGCGCTGATGACGCGCGATGGCCTTCTTCAAGTCCTCATAGGCGGCCAACATATCCTCGGCAAAATCTTCCATATTGGGCAACGCGCGGCGGCACGCCACCACACCAAAGTTCAGCCCGCCGTTGTAGCTTTGCACCGTGATATTCAGCGCCACGCCGTGCATGACGATGCTTACCGGGGCAAAGACGCGCAGGCGCGCGCCAGCAAAATACAGCGGCATATTGGGGCCCGGTACATTGGAGATGGCGACGTTGGCAAGCGCGGGGGCTTTTTCCGTCAGGCGCGCGCGGGTGACGAAGTTGACCATCATCGGCAACAGCCACGGCAAGCCGATCGACGGAAAATCAGTCAGGGCGAAACCTTTGAACACCGCGTTGTCTTGTTTGAATGCCTGGGAAGATTCCTGAATCGCGCGCAGCCGTCGCATCGGGTCGGCGATGTCGGTACGCAGGCGCATGTAGCCCAATGACGATTGATTGGAAATCTCGGTGTTGCCTGCCGCGCGCATCGAGTAGGGCACCGCGCCTATCAACGACTTGGCCGGCAACGCGTTGGCATCACTGAGATAGCTACGCAGCGCGCCGGAACAGATCGCCATCACCATGTCATTGATGGTCGCGTCCACGGATTTGCCGAGCGCTTTCAGCTCGGCCAGGTCCAGCGAGAAACTGGTCACCGAGCGTTGATTGGTAATGCTGCCGTTGAATACCGTGGTCGGGGCGAAGCGTTGGCGCTCGCGTCGCGGCTGGGGGCTTGGTTCCGCGGCGTCGACGCCAACCGCTTCGCTGCTTTTGAGTAAGGCTTTCCACGACATGCTCCTTATTACTTTGTCGCCGCCCATTGCCAATAATTGGCCGAACACAGTCGCTACTTTCTTGACTTGGCCCGCCGTATTGCCAAGGCCGGCGCTCATCATCTCGGCGGCGCCCAGTTGATCATTGCAACGGTACAGGCGCGTGCGCGGTGCTCGCACCGCACGCGGCTCCGGGGTGATGTCCAAAATTATCTTGGCCACCGCCACGCCGCCCTGGCCATCCATCGCGGCGTGGTGAATCTTGTTGAAAACCGCTACCTCGCCGTTTTCCAGGCCTTCGATGACGTAGATCTCCCACAACGGGCGACTGCGGTCGAGCAATGACGATTGCAGCCGCGCAACCAGCGCGTGCAGCTGTTGGCGCGTACCCGGTTTGGACAGCACCATCCGCCGCAAGTGGTAATCCAGATCGAGATTCTCGTCTTCAACCCAAACCGGCGTGGTGAGATCGAACGGCATCTGCACCAGCTTGCTGGTGAACAGGCTGGCCAGATGCAAGCGTGCTTGCAGCAAGGCTTTTACGTCCTCGAAATAATCACCCTGGTAGCCATCGGGCAGCGTGCAGCACATCAAGGAGCTCACGTGCATCGGCATCTCGGGCGTTTCCACATACAGAAACATCGCGTCTATCGCCGTTAAGTGTTTTAAGCCACGCGCCATGTCAATGCCCCTCGATTGCTTGGGTGGGTTTAGTCGAATAGGTGCACGTGCGCATCTGGCTGGCGAATCCCCGCACTGCCGAAATGGCGCATTAGTCCAGGTTCGAACGACGATAGGGTTGCCACGCACCCTCGGGCTGGGCGAGGCGGTCGGCGAGAATGCGCAAGACCATAGGGTTCACGCCCATGCCGACATGGCTGGCATGCACCTCGATATTTTCGGTATGCGGATTGTCGTTTTGGATGCAGCAGGGCCAGGCCACGATGCCGTCGCTGCGGCTGTAGATCGAAGTCGTTGGCATTGACGGCGCGAGATGCAAGTTGGGGAACTCGCTGGCCGCCTCGCCTTTAGGCGGGTTATAGCGCCGATAAATGCCGTTCGCATTGCTGGCGCTTTCAGGCCCGGCAAATGGGCTGCCTAGCGACACCACCGCCCGTACATCATCGGGTCGCATTTTCGCCAGCTCACGCGCGAACAGGCCGCCCAAACTCCAGCCGACGAGGCTGACTTTGCGTCCATGCTGTGCGCGCAATTCATCAATGCGTTTCAGGCAGGCCCCCATCACGCCGGGCTGCGGCCCAAGGTTGCGACCCATTTCCCAGCAGTGCACCGAGTAGCCCTGTGCTTGCAAAAAGCGTCGCAGCAGAAACGTCGAGCGGTCACTGGCGACCAGGCCCGGAAAGACCAGCACCGGATGTCCATCGCCGCGCGCTCTGGCCGTCAGCAGCGGCCACAATGCCAGCGTGGATAATATTTCCAGCGGCAAACGCAGTTCCATCGCCAGCAAGTGCAGGCCGGGGGCTCGAATAGTTTCGCTGGCTTGCTTCTCTGTCATGGCTTGTTCTTCTTTATTATTGAATTTGAATTATTGAATTTGAATTGATGATCGCTGCGCCGACACTCATCGGCTACCGCTGTAGATGAATGCAGAAAGCCTACAAGCCAAAGCGGCTTCCCCAAAGGCTGAGAACGGCCATACAATTGATAATTCCGGCCAAACTATCTGGTTCATCACCAAAATGAATCCATTGCAGTCGACCTGTCCAATGCCCGCATTGCTCTCGTTTTGCATTCAGCAAATGCTGCGGCGCGGCTACGATCTGGATGAGGTTTTGCGCGACAGCGGGCTTGATGGCCAATCGTATTCGCAGCCGGAAACCCTGCTCAATGGCAAAGCCGAGCTCGCCGTCTACGCCAGTATTCAACGGCTGGTTGGTAGCAAGAACATGGACGAACTTGGGCTGGCCATAGGCGGGGAAGTCAACGTCAATAGCGTCGGTATGCTCGGTGGATTGGTGGCCAATGCCGTCGATTTGAACCATGCCGGTTACTTGTTAAGGCGCTTTCAAACATTGTCCAATCGGTGGTTTACGCCGGAGCTAATCGGTTCGCTGGCACCGGGCAACGCCGTGGTGCGTTATCGCCAGACGGTCAATCTGGAGCGGTACCATGGTTTTCTGATCAATCTGTCGATGTGCGGCGCACAGCATTTGCTTGGCGAAATATTCGGTGACGCTGCCAAGGGTTTCGTCACGAAAGTTGCTTTCGCTTATCCCCAACCGGAAAAACCGCAACAGCATCTAACGGAGTTCAATTGCCCGGTCAGTTTCGGCCACGACTTCACCTACGTCACTTTTGATCATGAAGTTGGCCAGGCGATCAACCCGAAACGCAGCGAGTTCAGCTACAACGTTTTCCTGCAACAGTGCCGTGAGTCCGCCACGCGCTTTGCTTCAACATCCTGTCGGCAACGCGTGCTCAATAGCTTGTCGTGTATGGACGAGTATCCCAGTGCAGCCGCAATGGCGGAGTCCTTGAATTGTTCCGAGCGCAGCTTGCGTCGGCATCTGAATGAGGAGGGCGTGCAGTATTCGGAGTTGATCGACAAGATCAGGTTTGACCGTGCCGTCTACCTGTTGAGTCATTCCGCCGATTCCGTAAAAGCCATCGGCTACCAGTTGTCTTACAGCGAACCGGCCGCATTTATTCGCGCGTTTGCGCGTTGGTCGGGAACCAGTCCAGCCGAGTTTCGCAAAACCGTTGCACGCGCCCTGCTATAGCTGGCACGTCAACCGAGGCCGTGCGTTCGATGGGGAGACGTCGGCTGCTCACGGGGTATTTTGCGGCTCATGGGGGCGGACCTGCCCAACTCGCTGGTGCTTGGAAAAATTCATTCAAACATCCTGGTCAAGAAGATCAATCTCTCTGCGAATGTCCTCCATTCCACCACATTCATCAGGTGCCAAATTATTTACTACTTCCATGTATACAGCTCCGGTTCAGGTTGATGGGCATACGGTTTGAGGTGAGGTCGCAATCGCGCGCACCTGACGAAGGTTGTCTGTGAACTCGAGGCATCCGTCTTCCTCGCACAGCGGGGACAGAGCTGCGATGTAATCCTGCTTCATAAGCGCTTGCTCGTGCGGTGGGATTCCATGCAGGTCGTACATACCTTCAAACCAAGACCAAATATCCGATGGCGAGTAGCGTCTTGAGATCGAGACATCTTCGACCAACACGTCATCGAAACGATTGGTGAGCAATTGCTGAATCTGCCCAGGCTCACTGAGCCGCGGGTCGCCAAAACTTGGGATCGTTGAGTTCAGACGCCGCCGCGCGACGCGGAGCAGGCTTAGGTACAGGTCCAGTGCAGCGCTCGGTGGTGGCTTGGCTCCCACAATGAATGAGAAGACGCCACCGGATCTCAGTACTCTCCTGACTTCCGTGATCACGGAGTCCAGATCGTCCATGAGCATGAGGGCCATGTGACAAAGCACGAAGTCGGCCGAGCCTTCAGGCAGCGGCAGTGCCTGAGCACGCCCTTGGATGAGAGTGGCACTTTGCCCGAGTCTGCGTCTTGCCACCGTGAGTTCGCCTTGGCTGATGTCAACGCCCATCAGCGTTGCTGGCCGCTGCCGCGAGGAAGCCACTAGCCACAGCAGGTAGCCATCACCGCAGGCTACATCCAGCACTGTCAGTGGCGAGTTCTCTTTGGAAACCAAGGCGGCAAGGAAGTCGTATGAAGACGTGGCGACTTCACCCTGCTTGGCGGCTCGCAATGACATGAAGGCCTGCGATGTGACGCCAGCACGCTGATCATGAAAGTCAGCGAGGAAGCGTTCGTTCGAAGTAAGGGATGATGGCACTTGCGGCCTAACTATAAATGGACACCAACTGGTGTGATAACCCTTTGACGGGGGCATTCCCTGTCCTCTCGACCAGCCCTGTCCTGGGCATTGTAGCGGTTGGATGACCGCATAAGGGAGTTGAATGCCTTGGGCGGGAAGCCCCGGTTGCTCGATCAGGTGCGCGAGCAGATTCGCCTGCAAAACTGCGCGATTCGTACCGAGCGCACTTATTACGAGTGGGGCGGCGTTTTATACGTTGTCATCGCAATCGTCACCCTCTGGCGAAGGGGCGGCTGAAGTCGAGGCTTTCCGTTCCGATCTCGCGCTGCGCAGAGGTGTGTCCGCTTCCGTTGGCCTCGTTTTATTTCTCTACAAGCAGGTGCTCAAGCTGGATCTGCCGTGGCCAGGGGAGATCGGTTGCGTGGGGCCGGCCCTACGGAATGTCTTAGGGCTCGAGATCGATCGCGGCCCTGTAACTGCCATCCATATAAAAAGGCGTCGAGGCGTGTTCATGGACGATGCGCCAGGCGCCGTCGAACTTCTGCAGGCCCAGGGTGGCGCGCACCCAGATTGCCGGTCGCTCGCCGTCGGTTTTACGCCCGCTGATTCGTTGCAGGCTGGTGCAGAACGCGACCTCGTCGCCCAGGGTAAGGCGTGGTTCGCGAATCTCCAGGCTGATTGGCCCATCCCAGGTGGCGAACCAGTGCGCCAGGTCCGCGCTGATCCGCTCCCGCCCGCTGCGTTGGAGCGGCGGTGCGAGGTCGAACGACAGCACCTCGGCAGCGTAACAGGCACTCGCCCCGTCCAGATCCTTGCTGCGAATGGCCTGCGCCCAGCGTTCCAGTAGTGCGCGCACCTCGGTTTGCGGGTTGCTATGCGTCTCTGTCGACATGGCGGTCTCCCAGTTGAGTCAGGGCATGGTGAAATCACGGTGCCCGGTAACTGGTCGTATGACAGGGCTGCAGATCGACAGTCGGGTAGCGGATCCAGCAGATAAAAAAAGCCCGTCACCAGGACGGGCCGAAGGTGCCGTAACACATGGAGTAAGCCGACGCGGGTAAAGCCGTGAATCAGAGAATCGACAGCGGGTAGTTGAAGATCAGGCGGTTCTCGTCGAACTCGTTGCTGCTGAAGTCGCGACGGATGCTCGCGTTGCGCCATTTCATCGACAGGTTCTTCAGGGCGCCGCTCTGGATGACATAGGCCAGTTCGGTTTCACGGCCCCATTCCTTGCCGTCGTCGGTGCTGGCGGTGTGTACGTTGTCGCCGCTGATGTAGCGGTTCATCAGGGTCAGGCCGGGGATGCCGGCGGCGGCGAAGTTGTAGTCGTGGCGCACTTGCCAGGAGCGCTCCTTGGCGTTGTCGTAGCTGGCGTTGAAGCTGTCGTTGGCCAGGGTGCCGCCGCTGGTGCCGTTGACCCGCATCCAGCCGCTGTCGCCGCTGACCTTCTGCAGGCCGACATAGAAGGTGTTGCCGCCGAGCTTGGCCGAGAACAGCCCCGAGTAGGTCTTGTTGTCCAGTTCGCCGGCCAGTTCGCTGCCGTCTTCGCCGCCCTGGAAGTAGCCGAGGTTGGCGCCCAGGGTCCAGTCGCCGACTGGCTGGCCGTGTTGCACTTGCAGGTACTGCTGGTTGTAGACGTCCTGCAGTTCGGCGTGCCACAGGCCGACCAGGGTGCGCTCCTGGTTGAATCTGTATTCGCCGCCGGCGAAGTTGAAGCGGTCCGACAGGGCGCCGGCGAAGCTCATGTCTTCCATGCTGGCGTTGTTGCGTTCGCTGTTCTGGCGGAACTGGCCGCCATACAGGGTCAGGCCGGCGATCTCGTTGGAGGTCAGCTGGGCGCCCTGGAAGGTCTGCGGCAGCGAGCGGCCGTCGTCGGCGCGCAGGATCGGCAGGACCGGCATCCACTCGCCGACCTTCAGTTCGGTCTTGGACAGCTTGGCCTTGGCCGCCACGCCCAGGCGGCCGAAGTCGTCGGCCGGGTGGTTGCCGTCATGTACCGGCAGCAGGCCGGTGTTGCGCGTGCCGCGGCCGCCGTCGAGCTTGAGCGCATACAGGCCCAGCACGTCGACGCCGAAGCCGACCGGGCCTTCGGTGAAGCCGGAGCGCGCGTCGAGGATGAAGCTCTGGGTCCACTCTTCGGCTTTGCCCTGGGGGAAGGCCGGGTCGACGAAGTTGCGGTTGATATAGAAGTTGCGCAGGCCGAGGGTGACCTTGGCGTCTTCGCTGAAACCGGCGGCCTGGCTGCTGAGCGGTAAGGCGAGGGCCATGCTGCCGGCGCCGAGCAGGACCAGCGAGAGGGCGTTGCGTGCTGTCATTGTTGTTGTGCTCCCATTTTTGAACAAGCCGCTCCCTTGCCGGCCTTGAAGCCAGCATCGTGCGCAGGGAGCGTGTGAGTTGCCCTGTGCCAGGGCGATGAGCGAGTTCGGGTTAGGAACACGCCTTTGCTTCGGGCTTAGCCTTCGGCGAATTCGGTGGCTGTGTGCGGGTGTCGCCGGGGCGTCCTGCTGGCGCGTAGCGAAGCGGGGCCGGCTGGGAGGGGCGAGAAGCGAGCCGATGCGGCGAGAGCAACAGTCGTCATGGTCGGGCCTTGGTTTTTGTTTTTATGATTAGTCATATGTTGTCGTACAACATTGGCTGGATTATCGGCAGTCTTGGCTGGCGTTGTCAACGCGTCCCTAGACGAAAGTTCAATAAGAAAAAAGCGCCATCAAGCGTCCAGTGCGCACGGGTTGATCCGTGTAGTCCCCTATTTATAAGGGGTGTGGCGTGGCGCTTGGGAGCGCTTGCGGTTGCCGGCGGCGCTGTAGAAGGGCGTGTCAGAGGCCGGCGGCGGTTGGTTTGCACTGTATGAAGGGCTGTTATTGTTGATTTTGTTGTGCGATAACGTATGACGATTATTCGGGTGATCCAGCTCCGGATCCTCTCTTCTGCAGGAGACGCCTATGCCGCACTGCCTTATCGAAGGCTCGCAAAGCCTGACGTGACGCGACTGATCACGCCGGCCGAGTTGCGGCGCCTAGTCGAGGAGGCGACCGCCGCCACCGGGTTGTTTCAGTCGGGCGAGGTCAAGCGACGCCTGAGCCTGTATGAGCACTTCAATGTTGGTGGCACGCAGGAAGACGTTGTTCACCTGATCTTCTACATCCTGGCGGGGCGCACGGATGAGCAGAAGCGCCTGCTGTCCCGGCAGATAGTGCGCGCCCTGGTCGAGCGCCTGCCCGGGGTCAATGCGCTGTCGCTGGATGTGCGCGATATCGATCGCGAGGTGTTCAGCAACAGGCGCAGTTGCCTGACTGCCCAGCTGAGCAGTGGCGCAAACCGGTCAACCAGCCGTTGCCCTGGATGACAGGGGGGCAAAGCTGAAATAGAGTGCCTTGCACTTATTCAGGGAGAGGTATTTATGCAGCTGGCGGCTCCGATTCCTATCCTGCGCAGCTTCGATGAAGCCAAGGCGCGGGCTTTCTACTGCGAATTTCTGGGGTTCAGCGAAGACTGGGCGCATCGCTTCGAGGCGGGCCTGCCGCTCTATCTGCAAGTATCCAGGGCAGGGTGCGTGCTGCATTTGTCAGAGCACCATGGCGATTGCTGCCCCGGTGCGGCGCTGCGCATCAGTGTCGATGATCTGGATGCCTTGCACGCCGAGCTGACGGGTCGGGCTTATGGCAATGCGCGGCCCGGCATCATCAGCCAGCCCTGGGGGCGCGATATGCAGGTCACGGACCCGTTCGGCAATCGCCTGATCTTTACCGATATTCGCGCGGCATAACCGCGCGAATCAGGCTGCGCCAACCGGGCAGCCGGCGCAGTGAGGCAATCGTCAGCCGCGGTAGTAACGCTGCGGCACGAACGGGGTCTTGGCGACTTTCATCGCCACGCGCTTGCCGCGCACCATGGCCCAGACCGGGGTGTCGAGGGCGTTATGGCTACTTTGCACGTAGCCCATTGCGACCGGTGCGCCGAGGGTCGGGCCGAAGCCGCCGCTGCAGACGCTGCCGATTACATTGCCATCGGCATCGACGATTTCCGCGCCTTCACGCACCGGCACGCGCTCTTGCGGCAGCAGGCCGACGCGCTTGCTGGCGACGCCGTCGCGCTGCTGGGCGAAAATCCGCTCGGCGCCGGGGAAGCCACCGGCACGCGCACCATCGGCGCGGCGGGCCTTGGATATGGCCCACAGCAGGCTGGCTTCGATCGGCGTGGTGCTGGTGCTCATGTCGTGGCCGTACAGGCACAGGCCGGCTTCCAGGCGCAGCGAATCGCGCGCACCGAGGCCGATGGCCGCGACTTCCGGTTCGGCCAGCAGGCTGCGCGCCAGGGCTTCGGCGTGTGCGGCCGGCACCGAGATTTCATAGCCGTCTTCGCCGGTGTAGCCGGAGCGGCTGACGTAGCAGTCGACGCCGAGCAGGCGCACCGGGGCGAACTGCATGAAGGTCATCTTGGCGACTTCCGGCGCCAGGCGCGCCAGTACGTCGACGGCTTTCGGGCCTTGCAGGGCGAGCAGGGCGCGATCGAAGCAGGGCTCGATCTGGCACTGGCTGGCGATCTGCAGTTGCAGGTGCATCAGGTCCTGGTGCTTGCAGGCGGCGTTGACCACCAGGAACAGGCAGTCGTTGCCCAGGTTGGCGACCATCAGGTCGTCGAGAATACCGCCCTGGTCGTCGGTGAACATGGCGTAGCGCTGCATGCCGACCGGCAGGTCGATGATGTCGACCGGCACCAGACGTTCCAGGGCCTGTGCTGCATGCGGGCCGCGCAGGATGATCTGACCCATGTGCGAGACGTCGAATAGGCCGGCGGCTTCGCGGGTGTGCAGGTGTTCCTTCATCACGCCGAGCGGGTATTGCACCGGCATGTCGTAGCCGGCGAAGGGCACCATGCGCGCGCCAAGTTCCAGGTGCAGGGCGTGTAGCGGGGTTTTCGCCAGGGTTTCGCTGGTCATGCGGTTTTCTCCATTGATGTCGTGGGTGGGGCGAATATCGACCCCTCTCCCTAGCCCTCTCCCCAGAGGGGCGAGGGGATGGTTGCAGTGTTATGGCGTAGGGTGGCGGCAATTCGCGCGCCCGTAACAGGTGTTCAGCATTCGATGATGTTCACCGCCAGGCCGCCGCGCGAGGTTTCCTTGTATTTGCTCTTCATGTCGGCGCCGGTCTGGCGCATGGTGCGGATCACCTTGTCGAGCGAGACGAAGTGCTGGCCATCGCCGCGCAGGGCCATGCGCGCGGCGTTGATCGCCTTCACCGAGCCCATGGCGTTGCGTTCGATGCAGGGTACCTGAACCAGGCCGCCGATCGGGTCGCAGGTCAGGCCGAGGTTGTGTTCCATGCCGATCTCGGCGGCATTCTCCACCTGGTTGACGCTGCCGCCGAGCACTTCGCACAAGGCGCCGGCGGCCATCGAGCAGGCCACGCCGACTTCGCCCTGGCAGCCGACTTCGGCGCCGGAGATCGAGGCGTTTTCCTTGTAGAGGATGCCGATGGCGGCGGCGGTGAGCAGGAAGCGCACCACGCCGTCGTCGTTGGCGCCGGGGATGAAGCGCGTGTAGTAGTGCAGCACCGCCGGCACTATGCCGGCCGCGCCGTTGGTTGGGGCGGTCACCACGCGGCCGCCGCTGGCGTTTTCCTCGTTCACCGCCAGGGCGTAGAGGTTGACCCAGTCGAGCACGCTGAGGGCATCGCGCAGGGCGGCTTCCGGGTGCTGGCACAGTTGCCGATGGAGGGCGGCGGCGCGGCGTCTGACCTTGAGCCCGCCGGGCATGATGCCTTCATTGCGGCAGCCGGCTTCGACGCAGTCCTGCATCACCTGCCAGATCTTCAGCAGGCCGGCGCGGGTTTCCGCTTCCGGGCGCCAGGCGGCTTCGTTGGCCAGCATCACCTGGCTGATCGACAGCTGGTGTTCGGCGCAGTGGACGAGCAATTGCCTGGCGGTGGTGAAGGGGTAGGTCAGTACGGTCTGGTCTTCGACGATGCGGTCGGCACCGGCGGCGTCCTCGTCGACGACGAAACCACCGCCCACCGAGTAGTACTCGCGCGAACGGATCTGCAGGCCGGCCGCATCGAAGGCGCGGAAGATCATGCCGTTGGGGTGGAACTCCAGCGGTTTGCGGATCATCGCCAGGTGTTCTTTCTCGATGAAGCGGATGGTTTTTTCGCCGAGCAGTTGCAGTTCGCCGGTTTCGCGCAGGGTCGCCAGGCGCCCGGCGATACTGGCAATGTCGACGCTGTCCGGCTGCTCGCCTTGCAGGCCGAGGAGCACCGCCTTGTCGCTGCCGTGGCCTTTGCCGGTGGCGCCGAGCGAGCCGTACAGCTCGACTTTCACCGACTCGGTGCTGGCCAGCAGGTCGTCGCGGCGCAGGCCTTCGGCAAAGCGTGCGGCGGCGCGCATCGGCCCGACCGTGTGCGAGCTGGACGGGCCGATGCCGATTTTGAATAGATCGAAAACGCTGAGTGACATGCTTGACTCCATCGGCTGGTCAGCCATTTTGACGTAGGAGCAGGAGCGGACGCCGAGTCCTATGCCCGCGACTATCGCGGCACATCGCGGGCATGGCCCGCTCCTACGGCAGTGCGTTACTTATGCAGAGTAGACCGGGAAAGTCGCGCAAAGGTCGGCGACCTGACCACGAACCCGCTCGCTCACTTCGGCGTTATCCAGCTCATCGAGGATGTCGCAGATCCAGCCGGCCAGCTCGCGGCACTCGCCTTGCTTGAAGCCGCGGCTGGTCACCGCCGGGGTGCCGATGCGGATGCCGGAGGTGACGAACGGCGACTGCGGGTCGTTCGGCACAGCGTTCTTGTTCACCGTGATATGCGCCGCGCCCAGCGCCGCATCGGCGGCCTTGCCGGTCAGGCCCTGCTTGACCAGGCTGAGCAGCATCAGGTGGTTGTCGGTGCCGCCGGACACCACCTCATAGCCGCGACCGACGAACACCTCGGCCATCGTGCGGGCGTTGTCGATCACCTGCTGCTGGTAGGCGACGAAGGCCGGCTCCAGGGCTTCCTTGAAGCACACCGCCTTGGCCGCGATCACGTGCATCAAGGGACCGCCCTGAGCGCCGGGGAACACCGCGGAGTTGAGCTTCTTCTCGATCTCCGGGTTGGCCTTGGCCAGGATCAGGCCGCCGCGCGGACCGCGCAGGGTCTTGTGGGTGGTGCTGGTGACCACGTCGGCATAGGGCAGCGGGTTGGGGTACAGGCCGGCGGCGACCAGCCCGGCGACATGCGCCATGTCGACGAACAGCAGGGCGCCAACCTGGTCGGCGATGGCGCGGAAGCGGGCGAAATCCAGGGTGCGCGAATAGGCGCTGAAGCCGGCGACGATCATCTTCGGCTGGCACTCGACGGCCAGGCGCTCGACTTCGGCGTAGTCGATCAGGCCGTTGCCGTCGATGCCGTACTGCACCGCGTTGTACAGCTTGCCCGAGGACGACACCTTGGCGCCGTGGGTCAGGTGGCCGCCGTGGGCCAGGCTCATGCCGAGGATGGTATCGCCAGCATTGAGCAGCGCCAGGTATACGGCGCTGTTGGCGGAGGAACCGGAGTGCGGCTGGACGTTGGCGTAGTCGGCGCCGAACAGCTGCTTGGCGCGCTCGATGGCCAGCTGCTCGACCACATCGACGTGCTCACAGCCGCCGTAGTAGCGCTTGCCCGGGTAGCCTTCGGCGTACTTGTTGGTCAGGCCACTGCCCTGGGCATGCATGACCCGTTTGCTTGCGTAGTTTTCCGAGGCGATCAACTCGATGTGATCTTCCTGGCGCTGCTCTTCGGCGTTGATCGCGGCGAGCAGGGCGTCATCGTAGCCTTGCAGTTGGTCGTGCTTGCTGAACATGGCGAGGATCCTCGGTTGTTGTTCTTGTCGGGTGCAACTGACCCGCCCCGGGTAGGGGTGAGTCGAAAATATTGGGTAAACAAAACGTAGGGTGGGTTGGCGAAGCGATACCCATCATTGCGTAAGCCGCGCTGGCCCTTGATGGGTTACGCGGTGCGCGGAGAGGGGTGTCAGCAATGCGAGAGGTGTCCCGCACCGCTAACCTACGCGGCCCGACCCATCCTACGTTTTTATCGCCTCAGGCCTCCTGATAGGCCTCGATCGACGGGCAGGCGCAGACCAGGTTGCGGTCGCCGAACACGTTGTCGACCCGGCCGACCGGTGGCCAGTACTTGCCATCGATCAAGCTGGCAACCGGGTAGACCGCCTGTTCGCGGCTGTAGGCGTGGGTCCACTCGCCGACCAGTTCCAGGGCGGTGTGCGGCGCGTTCTTCAGCGGGTTGTCGGTGGCGTCCAGTTCGCCACGTTCGACCGCGCGGATTTCATTGCGGATGGCGATCATGGCGTCGCAGAAGCGGTCCAGTTCTTCCTTGGATTCGCTTTCGGTCGGCTCGATCATCAGGGTGCCGGCGACCGGGAAGGACATGGTCGGGGCGTGGAAACCGAAGTCGATCAGGCGCTTGGCCACGTCGTCGACGCTGATGCCGGAGCTGTCCTTGAGCGGACGGATATCCAGGATGCACTCGTGGGCGACCAGGCCGCCTTCACCGCTGTAGAGCACCGGGTAGTGTTCTTCCAGGCGGCGGGCGATGTAGTTGGCGTTGAGAATGGCCATCTGCGAGGCGCGCTTGAGGCCTTCGCCGCCCATCATGCTGATGTACATCCAAGTGATCGGCAGGATGCTGGCGCTGCCGAACGGCGCGGCGCTGACCGCACCGACCTTGCGTTGCATGCTGGCGTGGCCGGGCAGGAACGGGATCAGGTGCGCCTTGACCCCGATCGGGCCGACGCCCGGGCCGCCACCGCCGTGGGGAATGCAGAAGGTCTTGTGCAGGTTCAGGTGCGAGACGTCGCCGCCGAAGCGGCCCGGCGCGCAGAGGCCGACCATGGCGTTCATGTTGGCGCCGTCGATGTACACCTGACCGCCGTTGTCGTGGACGATCTGGGCGATCTCGCGGATGCCTTCCTCGAACACGCCGTGGGTCGACGGGTAGGTGATCATCAGCGCGGCCAGGCGCTCCTTGTGCTCTTCGGCCTTGGCCTTGAGGTCGGCGATGTCGACGTTGCCGCGGGCGTCACAGGCGGTCACCACCACGCGCATGCCGGCCATGCTGGCGGTTGCCGGGTTGGTGCCGTGGGCCGAGGAGGGGATCAGGCAGATGTCGCGCTGCTCGTCGCCGCGGCTCTGGTGGTAGGCGCGGATCGCCAGCAGGCCGGCGTATTCGCCCTGGGAGCCGGCGTTCGGCTGCAGGGAGATGCCGTCATAGCCGGTGGCGGCGCAGAGCATGGCTTCCAGCTCGTCGGTCAGCTGCTGGTAGCCCTGGCTCTGCTCGGCCGGGGCCAAGGGATGCAGGTTGCCGAACTCGGCCCAGGTCACCGGCATCATTTCGCTGGCGGCGTTGAGCTTCATGGTGCAGGAGCCCAGCGGGATCATGCTGCGGTCCAGCGCCAGGTCCTTGTCGGCGAGCTTGCGCAGGTAGCGCATCAGCTCGGTTTCCGAGTGGTAACGGTTGAACACCTGGTGCTGCAGGATCGCCGACTGACGCAGCAGGCCTTGCGGCAGACGCGTAGCGACGCTGGCGGCCAGCTCGGCGAAGTCAGGCAGGCTGTTGCCCGGCTCGGCGAAGACTTCCCACAGGCGCTCGACGGCGGCCTGGTCGGTGGTTTCGTCCAGCGACAGGCCCAGGCGTTCGCCGTCGATCTCGCGCAGGTTGATGCCCATCGCGCGTGCCTGCTGGTGCAGTTGTGCGGTGCGCTCGCCGCTGGCGACGGTCAGGGTGTCGAAGAAGTGCGCTTGCTCCACGGCCAGGCCGAGTTTGGCCAGGCCCTGGGCGAGAATCGCGGTCAGCTGGTGGGTGCGCTGGGCGATCTGGATCAGGCCTTTGGGGCCGTGGTACACGGCATACATGCTGGCGATGTTGGCCAGCAGCACCTGGGCGGTGCAGATGTTGCTGGTGGCCTTCTCGCGGCGGATGTGCTGCTCGCGGGTCTGCATGGCCAGGCGCAGGGCCGGCTTGCCGAAACGGTCGACCGACATGCCGACCAGGCGGCCCGGCATGTCGCGCTTGAACGCATCGCGGGTGGCGAAGTAGGCGGCGTGCGGGCCGCCGAAACCCAGCGGCACACCGAAACGCTGGGCGCTGCCCAGGGCTACGTCGGCGCCGAATTCGCCCGGCGGGGTCAGCAGGGTCAGGGCCAGCAGGTCGGCGGCCACCGCGACCAGGGCATTGGCGGCGTGGAAGCGCTCGACCAGCGCGCGGTAGTCGAAGATATCGCCATTGCTCGCCGGGTATTGCAGCAGCGCGCCGAAGTAGGCGCTGGCATCGGTGATGGCGCTTTCGTCGCCGACCACCACCTCGATACCCAGCGGTTCGGCGCGGGTGCGCAGCACGTCGAGGGTCTGTGGGTGGCAATGCTGGGAGGCGAAGAAGGCGTTGCTGGCCTTGTTCTTCGACAGGCGCTTGCAGAAGGTCATGGCTTCGGCGGCGGCGGTGGCTTCGTCGAGCAAGGATGCGTTGGCGATCGACAGGCCGGTGAGGTCGATGATCAGGGTCTGGAAATTCAGCAGCGCTTCCAGGCGGCCCTGGGAAATTTCCGGCTGATAGGGGGTGTAGGCGGTGTACCAGGCCGGGTTTTCCAGCAGGTTGCGCAGGATCGCGCTCGGCGTGTGGGTGCCATAGTAACCCTGGCCGATGTAGGTCTTGAGTTGCTGATTGTGACCGGCAATCGCCTTGATCTTGGCCAGGGCATCGGCTTCGGACAGGCCCGGGGTCTGGCCGAGGACGCTGGTGCCCTTGATGCTCTCGGGGATCACGCTGGCGGTCAGGGCGTCGAGGGAGTCGAAACCGAGGGTGCCGAGCATGGCCGCCGTGTCGGCGTCGCGCGGGCCGATATGGCGGGCGATGAATTCGTTCTGGGTGGTCAGATCGGTCATGTTGCTCTCTCAGGCGTCGGCGTTGGCATTGAGCAGGCGCTCGTAAGCGGCCTGGTCGAGCAGGTCAGCCACGGCACTGGCATTGGTCGGACGGAAGCGGAAGAACCAGCCCTTGCCCAGCGGATCCTCGTTGACCAGTTCCGGGCTGGCCTCCAGCTCGGCGTTGACTTCGAGCACTTCGCCGTCCAGCGGCATGGCGATGTTGCTGGCCGCTTTTACCGACTCCAGTACCGCGACTTCTGCGCCTTCAGCGTAGCTCTGCAGGTCCGGCAGTTGCACGAACACCACATCACCCAGGGCTTCCTGGGCGTAGGCGGTGATGCCCACGGTGACCAGGCCATCGGCGTCCTGACGCAGCCATTCGTGTTCGACAGTAAAACGCAACTCGCTCATGGGGATTCCTCAAGGGGGCGCCCGCTTCTTGGCTGGCGGGCCGTTGTAATGCGCTCGTGGCGGGCAGCGAGCGCAGGGATGCTGACCTTCTGCAATGCCAGTGCCAAAACTAAAAAGTATAATTAAAACAACGAGTTATATATTTACAGGGGTACCCGTTGCATTTATGTGTAGCGAAATCGATACGGATGGCTGTGTCGTTCTCGGGAAAATCGGTGTCGCTTTAGTGGTGCCGGGGGCTCTCGGTGCATGTATTCAAATCGTTACGACGTATCGATTTGAATACATCGACTATTATGAACCCACAGCAGTCCCCGATTGTCCGTTGCACAACCGCTTGATAACCCAGGAGTCAGCCCATGCGTCCTTGCATCGCCCTCAGCTTCTCATTGTTCATCGCCGGTGGCCTGCAGGCGGCCGAATCGGTCACCGTCGACATGGCCAGGACCAGCGAGTCCGGCAGCGGCCCGTCGCTCGGCAGCGTCAGCATCAGCGAGTCCAAGTACGGCCTGGTGTTCACCCCCAGTCTCGCCGGGCTGGAGCCGGGCCTGCATGGCTTTCACGTGCACATGACCGGCAACTGCAATGCCGTGGAGGTGGATGGCAAGCTGACCCCGGCCGGCGCCGCCGGTGGTCACTGGGACCCGGACAAGACCGGCCGGCACGGTTTCCCCTGGGAGGACGATGCGCACCGCGGCGATCTGCCGGCGCTCTATGTGGCCGCCGATGGCAGCGCCACCCAAGCGGTGCTGGCGCCACGCCTGAAGAGTCTGAAAGACCTGCACAACCGCGCGTTGATGGTACACGCCGGCGCGGACAATCACGCCGACCATCCCCAGCCCCTGGGCGGCGGAGGTGCACGTTTCGCCTGCGGGGTGATCAAGCTGCCGGTCAGTCCCGGCCCGGTCTAGCAGGTGTGCTGTACGCAACCTTGTAGGAGGCGCGCCCCGCGGCGAATGCAGCCCGCAGGGCTGCCAGCTTGTGGTGCTGCGCTGCAGGGTAAAGGCTTCGCCCCGAGGTCACGGAACGCCACCCGGACCCTCCCACAGTTAAGGCGATAAGGCGATCGGCGCGGCTCAGCGCATCAGGCCTTCCATGAAGTCCGCCAGTCTGGCGGCCAGGGCGCGGCGCCAGGGTGGGCTGTGCGGGTTGGCGAGCACCCGGTCTTCGGCGGCGAAGCTGCGCATGATGGCGGTGTAGCCGAGCCAGCGGCAGGGTTCCGGCTCCCAGGCCTTGAGGGCGGACAGGGGGCGTTCGCCGAGCACCCAGGGTTGCCGGGTCAGCTGGCTGCTGTGGCCGAGAATCAGGTCGGCCAGGGTGCGCCCGCCGAGGTTGCTGGCGCCGACACCTTCACCGCCGTAGCCGCCGGAGAGGGCGATGCGGTTGTTGCGGTCGAGCAGCATGTGCGGCTGGAAGCGCCGCGCCATGCCGAGGTTGCCGCCCCAGCCATGACTGATCGCGACGTTGCGCAACTGCGGGAACAGCTCGCCGAACAGGTAGCGGCGCAGGCCGATTTCCTCGGCATTCAGGTTGAAGTCCTGGCGCAGCTTGCCGGCGAAGCGGTAGCCGCCACGGGCGCCGAACACCAGGCGGTCGTCGGCGCTGCGCTGGCCGTAGGTGACCTGGCGGCTGAATTCGCTGAAGGCCTGGCCGCGATCGAGGCCGATCTCGTCCCACTGGCTGGCCGACAGGGGTTCTGTGGCCAGCAGCAGGCTTTGCACCGGCAACTGATAGCGGCGCAGCAGCGGCAGCTCGGCGGCGTAGCCTTCCACCGCCGGTACCACCCAGTCGGCGCGCAACTCGCCCTGGGCGGTGCGCAGCAGGCCCGGCTGCCAATGGGTCACGCGGCTTTGCTCGAACAGCTGCACGCCCAGGCGTTCGACCGCCTGGGCCAGGCCGCGCACCAGTCTGGCTGGCTGGATGGTTGCGCAGTGCGGGCTGTGGATGGCGCCGAGCGGGCCGTTGATGCGCAGCTGTTGCTGCAGTTCGCCCGGCGTCAGCCAGCGGTAGTCGGCTTCGCTGAGGCCCTCGGCGTACAGCGAGTCGAGCCAGCTGCGCAGGCGGCGCTCCTGCTCCGGGTAACGCGCTGCACAATAGAGCACACCGCCCTGGCGGTAGTCGCAGGCGATGCCTTCGCGTTGCAAGACCTCGGCGACTGCGTCGGGGATGCCGTGCAGCAGGTCGAAGGCGGCCCGGCGCTGTTCGGCGGGCAAGCCGGCGAGCAGGCGGTCTTCGCCGAGCAGGTTGCCCATCAGCCAGCCGCCGTTACGCCCCGAGGCGCCAAAGCCGGCGTACTCGGCCTCGACCACGGCGATGCGCAGTTCGGGCGCCTGGCGTTTGAGGTAGTAGGCGGTCCACAAGCCGGTGTAACCGGCGCCGATGATCGCCACATCGACCTCCAGCCGACCTTGCAGCGCCGGGCGCGGCGTCAGGGGCTGGTCGAGCTGATCCATCCACAGGCTGATGGGCGGGTACGGCGACATGCTGGTTATTCCTGGTTGAGTGCGTTGCCAGCCTAGCCGGCGCAAGGCGTTTTGTCCCGGTGCGCTCGGCGCTATTTCGGCTGGGTATTCAGCGGCGCTATGGCAGGCCATCCAGCAGGCTCATATGCCGGCGCGCAAGCCGCGCGGCAGGCGGGCATTCACTCTTTCGGTTGACAGGGCGAATCCCTCTTTCGGGCGCTTATCCGCAAGGGTGGCGCTGGGTAACTTGAGCCCTCAACACGAAACCATGCTTTCCAGGAGAGCCGCATGACAACAAAAACAAGGCATGCAAGCTTCCAGCCGTGCGCACTGGCAGTTGCCGTCGCCCTAGGCTGTGTCGCGCCGGTCCAGGCGATCACGTTCAATGCCGGCGAGCTCGAAGTCCAGTTCGATTCCGCGCTGTCGGTCGGCGCCAGTTGGTCGGTGCGCGGCGCCGATCCGGACTTCATCTCGGTCGCCAGCGGCGGCGAGGCCTCCTCGCGCACCTCGGACGACGGCCGCTTGAACTTCAAGAAAGGCGAGACCTTCTCGAAGATCTTCAAGGGCATCCACGACCTCGAATTGAAGTACGGCGACAGCGGTGTGTTCGTTCGCGGCAAGTACTGGTACGACTTCGAGACCAAGGACGAGAGCCGCCTGTTCTACGACATCGACGACCACAATCGCAAGGAAGCGGCGCAGTCTTCCGGCGCGCAGATTCTCGATGCCTTCGTCTATCACAACTACAGCATCGGCGACCTGCCGGGCAGCGTGCGGGTCGGCAAGCAGGTGGTCAGCTGGGGCGAGAGCACCTTCATCCAGAACTCGATCAACTCGATCAACCCGGTCGACGTGGCCGCCTTCCGCCGCCCCGGCGCGGAGATCAAGGAAGGCCTGATCCCGGTCAACATGCTCTATCTCTCCCAGGGTCTGAGCGACTCGCTGAGCATGGAAGCCTTCTATCAGCTGGAGTGGGATCAGACCGTGGTGGATAACTGCGGCACCTTCTTCTCCACCACCGATGTGATTGCCGACGGCTGCGATGATCGCCTGACCGTGTTCGGCCCGGATCTGCCGCCGGGCGAGTCGAACAACAGCTTTGCCCCTGGCGAAAACGTCTATATCCCACGTGCCGGCGACCGCGATGCGCGTGACAGCGGGCAGTACGGGGTGGCCTTGCGCTGGTTTGCCGAGCAGTTGAACGACACCGAGTTCGGCCTCTATGCGATGAACTACCACAGCCGCGGCCCGGTATTCAGCACCATCCGCACCACCACCCCTTCAGGGGCCTTTATCCCCGGTGCGCCGAACGCCCGTTACTTTATCGAATATCCGGAGGATATCCGCCTCTATGGCATGAGCTTCCAGACCAACGTCGGTGGCACCGCGTTGTCCGGCGAACTCAGTTACCGGCCGAACATGCCGATGCAGATCAACTCCACCGATCTGTCCTTCGCCGCCCTGGGCCTGCCCTTCAACCCGGTATTCGAGAGCGGCCAGGCGCAGAACGTCGGCGGCAGCGACATCCACGGCTACGAGCGCAAGCCCTTCACCCAGGCGCAGATCACCGCGATCCAGTTCATCGACCGGGTACTCGGCGCCAGCCGCCTGACCCTGATCGGTGAAGTCGGCTACAACCACATCAGCGGCATCAGCGATGATGTCGGCGAACTGCGCTTCGGCCGCGACCCGATCTTCGGCGCTGGCGAGTTCAGCGTGCCCGGTGTGTGCGGCGCGTTCAACGCCGCCAACCCGGACGAGTGTCAGGGCGATGGTTTCTACACCAGCAGTTCCTGGGGTTACCGCTTTGTCGCCAGCGCCGACTACAGCAACGTGATCGCCGGGGTCAACCTGACTCCGAGCGTCGCCTGGTCGCACGACGTCGACGGTTATGGGCCAAACTTCAATGAAGGCAGCAAGGCCGTCAGCCTAGGTCTGCGTGCCGATTACCAGAACACCTATAACGCCAGCCTCAGCTACACCGATTTCTTCGGCGGCGAATACAACACCATCACCGACCGAGACTTCGTTGCCCTGAGTTTCGGTGCGAACTTCTGATCAACCACGCGCAAAGGATCCGTACATGATGAAAACTACAAGAATCCTGCAAACTGGCGCGCTGGCCCTGAGCCTGCTGGCCAGCAGTGTGATGGCGGCAGTCTCCGAACAGGAAGCCGCGCAACTGGGCAGCAGCCTGACCCCGATAGGCGCGGAAATGGCCGGCAACGCCGACGGCAGCATTCCGGCCTGGACCGGCGGTCTGCCAACCAACGCCGGTGCGGTCGACGCCAAGGGCTTCCTCGCCGACCCGTTCGCCAGCGAGCAACCATTGTTCACCATCACCGCCGCCAATGCCGAGCAGTACAAGGACAAGCTGTCCGCCGGGCAAATGGCGATGTTCAAGCGCTATGCCGACACCTACAAGATCCCGGTCTACCCGACCCATCGCAGCGCTGCGCTGCCCGATGAGATCTACGCAGCGGCCAAGCAGAGCGCACTCAATACCAAGCCCATGGATGGCGGTAACGGTCTGCAGGACTTCAGCGACAGCCGCTACTACGCCTTCCCGATCCCCAAGAGCGGGGTCGAGGTGGTGTGGAACCACATCACCCGTTACCGCGGCGGTAACGTCAAGCGCTACATCACCCAGGCGACTCCGCAGACCAACGGCTCTTACAGCATCGTCAAGTTCGAGGACGAAATCGCCTTCCCCTCCGACATGCCCGACGTCGACCCGGCCAAGGCGAGCAACATCCTGCTCTACTTCAAGCAACGGGTGACTGCACCTTCGCGCCTGGCTGGTAACGTGCTGCTGGTCCACGAGACCATCGACCAGGTCAAGGAGCCGCGCCTGGCGTGGATCTACAACGCCGGCCAGCGCCGCGTGCGCCGCGCCCCGCAGGTGGCCTACGACGGTCCGGGCACCGCCGCCGATGGCATGCGTACCGCAGACAACTTCGACCTGTTCTCCGGTGCGCCGGATCGTTACGACTGGAAACTGGTCGGCAAGAAGGAGATGTACATTCCCTACAATAGCTACAAGCTGGATTCGCCCAGCCTGAAATACGACGACGTGATCAAGGCCGGGCATATCAACCAGGACCTGACCCGTTACGAGCTGCACCGGGTCTGGGAAGTGGAGGCCACGCTGAAGTCCGGCGAGCGGCACATCTACGCCAAACGCCACATGTACTTCGACGAGGACAGCTGGCAGTTGGCCCTGGTTGACCACTACGACGGTCGCGGCCAGTTGTGGCGCGTCGCCGAGGGGCATGCGCAGAATTACTATCACCAGAAGGTGCCGGCCTACACCATGGAGGCTCTCTACGACGTCGTCGCCGGTCGCTACCTGGCCCTGGGCATGAAGAACGAAGAGAAGTCCGCCTATGCCTTCGGCTTCAAGGCCAGTGCCGCCGACTACACCCCGGCCGCCCTGCGCAGCTCAGGCGTGCGCTAGGGCCGACAGAGTCACTGCTGTCACTGCTCCTCCTTAATTGGGCGGCCTTCGGGCCGCCTTTTTTTTATCGCCAAATATTAGCTAGGCTGATACAGCTATTGCAGGCCCGGGTTCGGGTCTAGTCTCATGAGCACTGCTCCCCAAACAAAATCAATACGAGCCGTCATGACCGCCTACGCGCCATCTCCGCCCATCGCATTGCCATCCTGCGCCAAGGGCCTGTTACCGCGCCAACCGCCCGGGCATGTTCAGCGCGCGCAACTGCAGCGCCGCTTGCTCGCCCAGGACTGTCGCTTGCGTTTGCTGATCGCCCCCGCGGGGTTCGGCAAGTCGGTGCTGCTCGCCGACTGCGCCCGCCAATGTCCGCCCGAATGCTCGCCGCTGTGGCTCAACTGCGCCGGGCAGCCAACCTCGCCGGCGGCGTTCTGCCGACAACTGGCCAGCGCCCTGGGCTATCCGTCGAGCATGAGCGAAGCCGCACTGTTGGCGGCGCTGCAGCAGGAGCAGCGCGCGCTGTGGATCATGCTCAACGACTATCCGCGCGAGCCCGATGGCGAACTCGACGCCTGCCTCGATCGTCTGCTCTGCGCTTCGCCGGCCAACCTCAGCTGGTGGCTCGGCAGCCGGCGGCGCCCGCTTTGCAACCTGCCGCGCCTGCTGCTGGAGGGCGAGTTGTTCGAGCTGGGGGGCGCGGAACTGGCCTTCACTCCGGGCGAGGTCGGCGCCTGGTTACAGCATGTGGATACGCTGCGCGCCAGCCGCGCGGACAACCTGCTCGGCCTGACCCGTGGCTGGCCGGCGGCCCTGCGTCTGCTGGCCGCCCAGGGCGAACGCGAGGGCTCGGGATCGCCGCTGTGTGAAGATCATAATCCCCTGCTGCGCGACTATATCGAGCACGAGGTGTTGCAGGGGCTGCCCGCCGAACTGAACCACGCACTCTGCCAGTTGGCGCAGATTCCGCGTTTCAACGATGAACTCTGCGAGCACCTGCTGGGCGTGGGCGAGGGGGCGGCCTGGCTGCAGGCGTTGCGCGCCCGCGGCCTGTTCATCAATGAAGTGGAGGGTGCGGCGGACTGGCTCGAGGTCTTCCCGCCACTGGCTCATCTGCTGCAGCAGCGGACCAAGACCGCGCCTTGCACCGGCCTGCACCTGCATGCCAGCCAGTGGTTCGCTGCCCGCGGCGAGGTGCGCGCGGCGGTGGAGCATGCGCTCAAGGGCGGCCAGCCGGAAGTCGCGGCCAGTTTTCTTGAACGCTTCGCCGAGGAGCGACTGCTGCAAGGCCAGGATCTGGCGCTGATTCTGCATTGGCGCAGCTCGCTGCCGGAAAGCCTGCTGACCAGCACTCCGCGCCTGATTCTGCTGAACGCCTGGGCACTGTTGCTGGTCGGGCGCCTGGAGGAGGCGCAGGCCTGCGTCGATCAACTGCAGCGCTTTCAGCCGCGTGCCGATGCCGAGCGCCTGGCCGAGCTGTTCGCCCAGTGGCAAGCGATTCGCGGGGTTGCCGCCTATGGTCGTGGCCAGGCGCCAGAGGCGCGCGCGCATCTGCTCGAGGCGCTGTCGGCGTTGCCGGATAGCGCCTGGGCGCAGAGCCTGCTTTGCCGTTCGGTGCTGACCCAGATCGCCATCGGCGAAGGCCGGCTGGAACAGGCGCAGCAGCTCAGCTACGAGGTACTCAAGCAGGCGCGCCGCTGCGGTAGCACGGTGTTTGAGGCCTTGCTGGAGCTCGATCACGCGCTGCTGCTGGAGGTGCGCGGTGAGTTTGCCCGCGCCGAGGCACTGCTGCAGCGGGTGCTCGAACAGATGGATGCGCAGTCGTTGCAGCGGACGCCGGTGCGTGGCCGGATTTTGCTGCGTCTGGGGCGTCTGGCGCTGCGTCAGGGTTGCATCGAGCAAGCGACCAGCCACCTGCAAACCGGGCTCGCGGATGCCCGGGCTGATGGTGACCCGGGGGCCTTTCATGGCTATCTGGGCCTGGCCGAGTTGGCCACTTGCCGCCGCGATATTCCCGCCGCATTCGCCCACCTGGCCGAAGCCGAGCGCTGGATGCAGCGCCAGCGGATCAGCGATACCCTCTATCGCGGCGTGCTGTTGCTGGCCAGCAGCCGCCTGTGGATCTACCAGGGGCACCACTCGCGTGCTCGCGAAGCCTTGACCCGGGTGCTGGGGCACCGACTCGAAACCAGCGTGCCGCCGCCGAATTTTCCCGAGCTGTTCCTGCGCCTGGAACATCTATTGCTGTGCCTCGACATGCTGCGTGGCGTAGATGTCCGCGAGGCGCTGCAGTCATTGCTCGACCAGGCCGTGGGGCAGGGCCGCCAGGCATTCGCCAGCGAACTCTGGGCAAGTTATGCCGAGGCCTGCAGCGCCTGCGCAGATCTGCCGGCGGCGAACCAGGCCCGGCAGGCCGCGCAAAGCTTGCGTGAGCGCCTGAACTATCAGGGGCTGTGGTTCGCCGCCGCCGAACCGCCCCAAGCGGCAATCGGCGAGATGCCGGCGGCGGCAGATGCCTGCCTCAGCTGCCGTGAGCTGACTGTGCTACGCCTGATCGCCCAAGGCCTGTCCAATCAGGAAGTCGCCGAACAGCTGTTTATTTCCCTGCATACGGTGAAGACCCATGCGCGGCGGATCAACGGCAAGCTCGGCGTCGCCCGGCGCACCCAGGCAGTGGCGCAGGCCAAGGCGTTGGGGCTGTTGTAAGCAAGGCAATGTCTTGTTGTCACACCGTAGGGCGCGACACAAAACCCGGCGGGCTATCGCTGCGCTCCGAACGGATCGCCGCCCGGGTGAATCAATGCAGGGGCGGGGGCGTGCCGAGCTGGCGCAGGCGCTCGGCGAGCAGCATGCGTTGCGCCGGGTCGTCGCACAGCAGCAGGGCGTGCTGCACATCGAAGCGCTCGGCCTGAGGGCACTCCAGCCGTTGGTACAGCTCGGCGCGGGCCAGGTGGTCGGCCACCGTGGGCGCGCCCAGCAGCAACACGCGTTCGGCATCTTTCAAGGCCGCCAGGTAGTCCTCTTCCAGCAGGTGCAGGTGATGCAGGTTGCGTGAGAGCCGTTGCAGCATGCTGCGACCATCGCAGGGGCGCATGTGACTGGCGCTGAGTTCGGCCTGGGCGCCCTGGTAGCGGATCAGCAGTTCGCGGCAGTCACGGGTGTACAGGCGTCGTCCGCCGCAGGGGTCGAGCAGGTGATCGGCGCCCGCTACCCGCAGCAGGAAATGTCCGGGGAAGTTCACCCCTTGCAAGGGGATCTCCAGGCGTCGCGCCAGCTCCAGGGCGATCAATGCCAGCGCCAGCGGTTGTCCGCGGCGGCGCTGGATAACCTTGTGCAGCAAGGCGACCTGCGGGCGTGGCGGGCTGTCGTCTTCGCGAAAATCCAGCTCACTCAGGCGCCGCAGCAGCGGTTGCGCCAGTTCCTGGGGCGGCAAGGCGGGGAGGCCGAGGCTGATTTGCTGCTGCAGCGTGCCGAACTCACGCAGCACCTCGGCCGGTTGCAACGTCGGATCGTGTTCGGCGGCAATCCATAGCGCCGCCTCGAAGACCGCAGGCGGTTCTCGCTCAAGGCAGGCAAGACAGGTCTGGCGTGGGCTCATGATCACCTCCGCAGAATACTCGGTTGTAACCGCCTTGCTGGGCGGCGTCCAGTGCTGCGCCTGGATTTGCCGTTTATGCAGCCCGGCTTTGCTCAAGGCCCGGCTTATGCCGGCCTGGCCGGGCGGTTTCGGGGGCTGCACCTATACTGGCTGTAACCAGAAGCAAGGGAGCCACAGCATGTTCGCCATGATGGAAGCCGCCCGGCTTGAGGAATTGCACCTCACGCAGGATCCCGCCACGGGCCTCAAGGCCATAATCGCCATCCACAACACGCGTCTCGGTCCAGCCCTCGGTGGCTGCCGCTACTTGGCGTATCCCGACGAGCAGAGTGCCATTCGCGATGCCGTGCGCCTGGCCCAGGGCATGAGCTACAAGGCCGCACTGGCCGGCCTCGAGCAGGGCGGCGGCAAGGCGGTGATCATCCGCCCGGCGCATGTCGCCAACCGTGGGGCGCTGTTCGAGGCGTTCGGCCGTTTCATCGAGACGCTCAATGGTCGCTACATCACCGCAGTGGACAGCGGCACCTCCAGCGCCGACATGGACTGCATCGCCCAGCACACCCAGCATGTCACCAGCACCACCGAGGAGGGCGATCCTTCGCCGCATACGGCCATGGGCGTATTCGCCGGGATTCGCGCCACGGCGCAGGCGCGTCTGGGCGGCGATGATCTGCAAGGCTTGCGCGTGGCCATCCAGGGGCTTGGCCATGTCGGCTATGCGCTGGCCGAGCAGCTGCACGCCGTCGGTGCCGAGTTGCTGGTCAGCGACCTGGATCGCGGCAGGGTGCAACTGGCAGTGGAACAACTGGGCGCCCATCCGGTGGCCAGTGACGCCCTGCTCTCCACGCCCTGCGACATCTTCGCGCCCTGCGGTCTCGGCGGCGTGCTGAATGGCGAAACGGTTGGCCAGCTGCGTTGTTCGGCAGTGGCCGGTTCGGCCAACAATCAACTGGCCAGTGCCGACATCGCCGACACCCTGCAGGCGCGCGGGATTCTCTATGCGCCGGATTACGTGATCAATGCCGGCGGGCTGATCTACGTCGCCCTCAGGCACCGCGGTGAGAGCCTGGCGGCGATCACCACGCACCTGCAGCAGATCAGCCTGCGCCTGACCGAGATCTACGCCCACGCCCAGGCCGACAAGCGCTCACCCGCGCGGGTCGCCGATGCCCTGGCCGAGCGTTTGCTGTACGGCTGACCCTGCTTGTCCTGGCCGGCCAGCCTCAGCCGATGCCACAAGCGTCGGCCGTTGTTAGCACACTCACAAGGTGCCGAGGAAACGTCCATGAATTTGCTCAACCCCGACATACCCTATACCCGTTACCTGGATCCGCAGGGTCGCCTGCTCGGTGCCTTGCCGGCGTGGGCCGACGACTTCGACTTGCTGATCCGCCTGTACCGGCAGATGGTCCTGACCCGCCTGTTCGACCAGAAGGCCGTGGCCCTGCAGCGTACCGGGCGCATCGGCACCTATGCGCCGACCATCGGCCAGGAAGCCATAGGCGTGGCCATCGGCGCCTTGATGAAGCCCGAGGACGTGCTGGTGCCTTATTACCGCGACACCGCCGTGCAGGTGATGCGTGGGGTGAAGATGGAGGAAATCCTCCTCTACTGGGGCGGCGACGAGCGTGGCAGCGCCTATGTCGACCCGGCGGTGGCCCAGGACTTTCCGCTCTGCGTGCCGATCGCCACCCAGGCCCTGCATGCCTGCGGCGTGGCCACGGCGATGAAAATTCGCGGCGAGCACCGGGTCGCCGTCACCACCTGCGGCGATGGTGCGACCAGCAAGGGCGACTTCCTCGAGGCGCTCAACGTCGCCGGCGCCTGGCAATTGCCGGTGGTCTTCGTGGTCAACAACAACCAGTGGGCGATCTCGGTGCCGCGGCGCATCCAGTGCGGTGCGCCGACCCTGGCGCAGAAGGCCATCGGTGCCGGTTTTCCCGGCGAGCAGGTCGACGGCAACGACATCATCGCCGTTTACGAGCGCATGCAGGTCGCCCTGGAGCGTGCCCGCCACGGCAAGGGCCCGGTGTTGCTGGAGTGCATCAGCTACCGCCTCGGCGACCACACCACCGCCGACGACGCCACCCGCTATCGCCCGGCCTCCGAGGTCAAGCAGGCCTGGCAGGAGGAGCCGGTCAAGCGCCTGCAGGCTTTTCTCGCCGCCCAGGGGGTGTGGGACGAAGGCCGCGAGCAGGCGCTGATCGGCGAGTGCCAGGGCCTGGTGCAGCAGGCGGTGGAGGCCTTCGAACAGGTCGGCACGCAGCCGCTCGACGCGCTGTTCGACTACGTCTATGCGCAGTGGCCGGCGGCGCTGGCCGAGCAGCGCGACATGCTGCGCGAGCGCGTCGCCCGACGTGAGGAGAGCCGCCATGAGTGAGGCCAAACTGACCCTGCTGGAGGCGATCAACCTGGCCCTGCACCGGGCCATGTACGAGGACCTGGATGTGGTGGTGCTGGGCGAGGATGTCGGCGTCAACGGCGGTGTGTTCCGCGCCACTGCCGGCCTGCGCGACACCTTCGGCTTCAAGCGGGTGATCGACACGCCACTGGCCGAGACCATGATCGCCGGGCTGGCGATCGGCATGGCCGCACAGGGGTTGAAGCCGGTGATGGAAATCCAGTTCATGGGCTTCATTTACCCGGCGCTGGATCAGTTGGTCTCGCATGCCAGCCGCCTGCGCAATCGCACCCGCGGCCGCTTGAGCTGCCCGATGGTGTTGCGCACGCCAATGGGCGCCGGGATTCGTGCGCCGGAACACCACAGTGAAAGCACCGAGGCGATGTTCGCCCATATTCCCGGCCTGCGCGTGGTCATCCCGTCCTCGCCGGCGCGGGCCTATGGCCTGCTGTTGGCGGCCATCGACGATCCCGATCCGGTGATCTTCCTCGAGCCCACGCGGTTGTACCGGATGAACCCGCAGGTGCTGCATGACGATGGCAAGCGCCTGCCGCTGGACAGCTGCTTCACCCTGCGCGAGGGCAGCGACCTGACCCTGATCAGCTGGGGCGCCAGTGTCCACGAGACCCTGCAGGCGGCCGCGCAACTGCAGGAGCGCGGGGTGTCCGCCGAGGTGATCGACGTTGCCTGCATCAAGCCGCTGGATCTGGATACCCTCGAAGCCTCGGTGCGCAAGACCGGGCGCTGCGTGATCGTGCACGAGGCGCCGAAGAGCTGCGCGGTCGGCGCGGAAATCGCCGCCAGCCTGTACGAGCGCGCCCTGCTGGATTTGCAGGCGCCGATCCAGCGGGTCACTGCGCCGGATATCCCGCCGCCGCTGTACCGCCAGGAGCAACTGTATATACCCGGCGTCGAGGACATCCTCGCCGCTTGCGAGACGGTACTGGATTACGCCTGAAACGGGTGTACGGCTGCTGATCATGTAGGAGCGGGCCATGCCCGCGATGCGGGTGTCGGATCGATCGCGGGCATGGAACTAGGCGTCACCCCCGCTTCTACGGGGAAGTGAATGGGAGAGTGGAGATGAAATACTTCAAACTGCCCGACCTCGGCGAAGGCCTGCAGGAGGCCGAGATCGTCGAGTGGCACGTCAAGGCCGGCGAGGAGGTCAAGGCCGACCAGCTGTTGGTCTCGGTGGAAACCGCCAAGGCCATCGTCGATATCCCCGCGCCCTACGACGGCGTGGTGGCCAAGACCTTCGGCGCCGAGGGCGACATCCTGCATGTCGGCGAGCCGCTGCTGGCCTACGAGGGCGAGGCCGATGCCGGCACCGTGGTCGGCCGTCTGGAAGGCGGTGGCGAGGCGCAGGCGGACAGCTTCTTCGTCGGCGCCGCGCCTTCGACCCGCGAGCATCTGGCGCCGCGCGCGACCCCGGCGGTGCGTCAACTGGCCCGCCAGCTGGGGGTCGACCTGAGTGGCCTGTCCGGCTCCGGGTCCGACGGCCTGATCACCCGCGGCGATGTCGAAGCCGCGACCCAGTCCGCCCGCGACAAGTTCGGTGGCGACAAGCTGCGCGGGGTACGGCGCAGCATGGCGATCAACATGGCGCGTTCGCATGCCGAGGTGGTGCCGGTGTTCATTGTCGGCGACGCCGACCTGCATCGCTGGCTGCAGGCGCGCGATCCGCTGGTGCGCATCGCCCAGGCGATCGCCGCCGCCTGCGCGGTGGAGCCGGTGCTGAACAGCTGGTTCGATGGCAAGAACCTGTCGCTCAAGCGCCACGCGCAACTCGATCTGGGCATCGCCGTGGATACTACGGACGGGTTGTTCGTGCCCGTGTTGCGCAATGTCGGCGCACGCACGGCGGAGGACTTGAAGGAAGGGGTTGCGCGCCTGCGTGCCGACGTCAAGGCGCGCTCGATCCCGCCCCAGGAAATGATGGGCGCGACCATCACCCTGTCCAATTTCGGCACCCTGTTCGGCCGTTACGCCAACCCGGTGGTGATGCCGCCGCAGGTGGCGATCATCGGCGCTGGCGGTATCCGCGACGAGCCGGTGGCGGTGGGCGGCAAGGTGGTGGTGCACCCGATTCTGCCGCTATCGCTGACCTTCGATCACCGCGCGGTCACCGGCGGCGAGGCCGCGCGTTTTCTCAAGGCGCTGGTGCAGGCGCTGGAGCAGGGCGAGGGTTGATTCGCGCGGCGCTCCAGGCTGTACCGCCTGGGCGGCGCAGCCTGGAACGCCATGCATCAGTCGCTTGGCAGCTGGTCCAGCGCCTGTTCGAGGATCTCGACGGTACGCTCGATATTGTTCAGCTTTTCCAGGCCGAACAGGCCGATGCGGAAGGTCTGGAAGTCGGCCGGTTCATCGCATTGCAGGGGCACCCCGGCGGCAGTTTGCAGGCCCAGGGCGGCGAACTTCTTGCCGTTCTTGATCTGCTCGTCGTCGGTGTAGCAAACCACCACGCCGGGGGCCTGAAAGCCTGCTGCGGCGACACTCTTGAAACCCTTGGCGGTCAACAGCGCGCGCACCCGCTGGCCGAGGGTCTGCTGCTCGGCGCGGATCTCGGCAAAGCCGTAGCCTTGGGTTTCCTGCATGACATCGCGAAAACGCGCCAGCGCATCGCAGGGCATGGTCGCGTGGTAGGCATGGCCGCCCTGTTCGTAGGCCTGCATGATCTGCAGCCATTTCTTCAGGTCGCAGGCGAAGCTGCTGCTCTGGGTCTCGTCGATCCGCGCGCAGGCCAGCGCACTGAGCATCACCAGGGCGCAGCAGGGGGACGCGCTCCAGCCTTTCTGCGGCGCGCTGATCAGCACATCGACGGCGCTGACCTGCATGTCGACCCAGAGCGTGCCCGAGGCGATGCAGTCGAGCACGAACAGACCACCTACCGCATGCACGGCGTCGGCGACGGCGCGCAGGTAGTCATCGGGCAGGAGGATGCCCGAGGCGGTTTCGACATGGGCGGCGAAGACCAGGTGCGGCTTTTCCGCGTGAATGGTCGCCAGCACCTCGTCGAGCGGTGGCGGGGCGAAGGCGGCCTGGCCGCCGGCTTCGACGGGACGGGCCTTCAGCACCTGGGCCGTTGCCGGGATCTGGCCCGCCTCGAAGATCTGCGTCCAGCGGTAGCTGAACCAGCCGTTGCGGATCACCAGGCACTTCCTGCCGGTTGCCAGCTGGCGTGCCACCGCTTCCATACCGAAGGTGCCGCTGCCGGGCACTATCGCCACGGCGTGGGCGTTGTAGACCTGTTTCAGGGTGCTGGAGATGTCGTTCATCACGCGCTGGAACGCCTGCGACATATGGTTGAGGGAGCGGTCGGTGTAGACGACCGAGTATTCGACCAGGCCATCGGGATCGACACTTGGGTACAGGGCTGACATGAGTGACTCCGGGAGCAAGGATGCTGGTGTCATGACCCTGCCCGAAGCCTGGCTGAATGACAAGCTGGCCGGCGCAGGGCTGGCCCGGATCTGCGCTTGCGCCGGCGCAGTGGCGGGCTGACGAACCTTTGGCGAGCAGCGCTCGAACGGCTCGCCAAGCGCCCTCCAGGTTCCGCTCGATGGCGCTGGCGCTCGTCGGAATAACCCCTGCGGAGTGTTGCGCAGCCGCGGGACGCCTGCTTAAATTTTGCTCCCTAGTCGACGGGTGACCAACAGGTCAGGTCGAGCCTCCAGGGCGCCCGCGTTGTCAGTCTGTGCGGTGTAGTGCGCGTTGGTTGAAGCGGAGGGATCCTCAGCCGTGGTACGTGGAATCGATCCGATAAACCACTGCAACTAAGTGAACGTAAACAAGTCATTTATGGGGCTGCCTGATACTTGCTCAAGTCTCGGGTACAGGCGTTTTTTTGCCCGCGCTATGGCCCTGCGAACAGTGCACAGACTGTCCGCAGCGCCCAATTTGTGCCAAGAGGATAACGATATGAGGCCGGAAACTGCCATCGTCGAAATTCACCGGAAGTACAAAATCCACACGGAACATTACCGCAACCCTGCCGCCAACAAGACCATCATCCTGGTCAACGGCTCACTGGCAACCACCGCATTCTTCGCCCCGACGCTGCGTTACCTGCAGCCTCGCTTCAATGTGGTGCTCTACGACCAGCCCTATGCCGGCCAGTCGAAAGCGCACAATCGCCATGATCGACCGATCCGCAAGGAAGACGAAGCCGAGATACTTCTGGAATTGATCGAACACTTTCGCGCGAACCATGTGCTGTCCTTCTCCTGGGGCGGCGCGGCCACCTTGCTGGCCCTGGCCCAGCGGCCGCGACGGATCGAGAAGGCCGTGATCAACTCGTTCGCCGCGCGGCTCAACCAGCCGATGCGCGATTACCTGGAGCGCGGCCTGGACCTGCTCCTGGCCCGCGACCGCTTCAACGTCGGCCGCCTGATCAACGGCACCATCGGCAAGCACCTGCCATCGCTGCTCAAACGCTTCAACCAGCGGCATATCAGCAGCCTGGCCGAGCACGAATACCTGCAGATGCATTTCCATGTCCGCGAGGTGCTGACCCGGGATACCCAGTGCTACCTTGCGTGCGCCGAAGCCATCGAGGTTCCGCTGCTGTTCGTCAACGGCGAGCGGGACGAATACACCACGGCGGCCGATGCCCGGCTGTTCGCCGCCCATGCGCGGCAGTGCCAGTTCCGCACCATCGGCAATGCCGGACACTTCCTCGATATGGAGCACAAGGCGGCCTGGCGCGATACCCGCCAGGCCTTGCTCGGGTTCCTTCAGCCGGCCATGGCGACGTCCGCGCCGCTACTGGATGGCCACCGCTATCCGCTCGTTGAGCGCAGGGCTGCGCAGCGCATCGCCAGCTGAGCCCTTGGCAGTGCCTGTCTGCGGGTTGAGGCTTGGCGCGGTTGTTCGGTCGTATCCCGCCGCGCCTGGCGAGCAACCCTTTCCGTTCGACTCCATACCGGGATGACCGGAGGATGTTTTTCCATGCAAGAGAAACCAGTGTCGGGCAACTTGCCCGTACCCGCGTCCTTTGCCAATGCCGGGCAAAGCGCCCTGGGCGGCTTACGCGGCCGCAACCTGTTGGCCACCCTGCGCACCCTGGCCCTGCAGGGCCTCAAGCAGCCGATCCACAGTAGTCGCCACGCCCTGGCCCTCGGCAGGCAACTGGGGCGCGTGCTGCGCGGCGACACCGTGCTGCCACCGAACAGCCGCGATGCGCGCTTCCAGGATCCCACCTGGCAGCTCAATCCCTTCTATCGCCGCGGTTTGCAGGCCTATCTGGTCTGGCAACAGCAGCTCAACGCCTGGGTCGACGAGAGCGATCTGCCGGCCGACGAGCAAGCCCGCGCGCGCTTCGTCCTGGCCCAGCTCGGCGATGCCCTGGCGCCGTCCAACAGCCTGCTCAACCCGCTGGCGCTCAAGGAGCTGTTCAACTCCGGCGGCGTCAGTCTGCTCAAGGGCGTCGGTCATCTGGTCGACGACCTGCTGCACAACGGCGGCATGCCCAGCCAGGTGAGCAAGCAGGCCTTCGAGGTTGGTCGCAATCTGGCGGTCACCCCGGGTTCGGTGGTGTTGCGCAACGAGTTGCTCGAGCTGATCCAGTACCAGCCGATGAGCGAGCAGCAGTACGCGCGGCCGTTGCTGATCGTGCCGCCGCAGATCAACAAGTACTACATCTTCGATCTGGCGCCGGGCAAGAGCTTCGTCCAGTACGCGCTGAAGAACGGCCTGCAGGTGTTCGTGGTGAGCTGGCGCAATCCGGACGCCCGCCATCGCGAGTGGGGCCTGTCGAGCTATGTGCAGGCGCTCGAGGAGGCCATCGATGCCTGTCGGGCGATTACCGCCAGCAAGGACGTGAACCTGCTAGGCGCCTGCGCCGGCGGCCTGACCATGGCCGTCCTGCAGGGCCATCTGCAGGCCAAGCGGCAGCTGCGCAAGGTCGCCAGCGCCACCTACATGGTCAGCCTGCTGGACAGCCGGGTGGAGAGCCCGGCGGCGCTGTTCGTCGACCAACAGACCCTGGAGGCGGCCAAGCGCCGCTCCTCCGAGCAGGGGGTGCTGGACGGCCGCGACATGGCCAAGGTGTTCGCCTGGATGCGTCCCAACGACCTGATCTGGAACTACTGGGTCAACAACTACCTGCTCGGCAAGCAGCCGCCGGCCTTCGACATTCTCTACTGGAACAACGACAACACCCGCCTGCCGGCCGCCCTGCACGGCGACTTCCTCGACTTCTTCCGGCTCAATGCCCTGAGCCGTGCCGGCGGCATGCAGGTCTGCGGCACGCCGATCGACCTGCAGAAGGTCACGGTCGACAGCTTCAGCGTGGCCGGGATCAACGATCACATCACCCCCTGGGACACGGCCTACCGCTCGGCCCTGCTGCTTGGCGGCGACAAGCGCTTCATCCTGTCCAACAGCGGGCATATCCAGGCCATCCTCAACCCGCCGGGCAACCCCAAGGCCACCTATATGGAACACGCCAGCCTGAGCGCCGACCCGCACGCCTGGTATAGCCAGGCGCAGAAGCACGAAGGCAGCTGGTGGCCGCAATGGCTGGACTGGATTCAGGCACGCTCGGGCGAGCAACGCGAGACGCTGACGGCCCTCGGCAGCCAGGACTACCCGCCGCTGGACGCCGCGCCGGGCACCTATGTACATATGCGATGAGCGGCCTGTTCGGGAATACGGATAGCTGCAAATAGAGACGCGTCGCGTAGGCCCGATAATGGTCCGACCTGTACGGCCTGGCCCAGTCAGCAGTTTGCGCCTATGGCTCTGCTCGGACAGCCTGACCGGCTGGCGCCCATGCGCTCACTGCCACTGGTACACCCCGCGGTTCAGGGCATCGCGCACCGCCGAGATGACCTTGCTGGCGCGCAGGGTGGCGCCGCTGAAGGCGTCGATGTCGTCGACCACCTTGCCCGGCTCGTAGAGGTCGAAGAGGTTGGCGAGGGGCTGGCCCTCCAGGTGCGCGATGCTTTGCCGGTATTGCAGGAGTACCGGGTAGGCGGGGTGTTCCTCGGTCAGTTTCAGGTAGTCGACGCCGGCATAGGCGAGGTAGCGCAGTTCGATGTCGTGCATTCGGTGTTCGCGCAGGCTGAATTGCAGGCTGACCTGCATCTCGCCCCGGTCCGAGAAGTGGCCACGATAGATGCCGTCCAGGTAGGTGCCCGGTGCCAGGCCCAGCAGTACCTTGGCGGACGGGCGCGAAGATGTGCCAGTTGTTCCCTGCGGCGTAGTCAGGACCTGCCGGGGCGGTGCGGCGGCTGTGGCCGACGCGAACTGGCCGATCAGATAGCTTTGCAGCAACAGCGCAGCGTTGGCGCTGTGGGCCTGTCCGGGTCGTTTGTTGTGCCACGCCGCGCTGGCGTCCTTGCCGCACCAGTCCAGCGTCAGGGCCTCGTCGCCGGGATGCTCGGGGAGGTAGGACGTGACGTCATAGACCTTGCCGTCGATGGCCTTCCAGCAACTGTCGCGGTGATTGTGCGTGGCCAGTTCCTCTGCGCCGATCGGTCTGAGGGTGTCGGCCGTGGTAGCAGGCTCGGTCGAGCGACCCATGAGCAAACCGGTCGCCAGCAGCGTCAGCACGACGCTGAAGAAGGCGACCAGGGCGGTATAGGCGATCTTGTTCAGGCTCATAGGAAATCGAATGCCTCCGTGTGGATGAATGCGCGGTCGACCCCGGCCGTGGCCAGCAGCCCGTGCAGGTACTCGAGCATCGCTGGCGGACCGCAGATGTAGAGTTCGCGCTCGGCGAAGTCGGGGCAATGCTCGCGCAGGAAGGCCTCGCTGAGGGGGCCGCAGCAGGAGAAGTAGTGGATGCTCAGGCTCAGCTGCTCGTGGGCGCTGGCGATCCGTTCGAGTTCGTCGTGGTAATAGGCGCGCTCCGGACGATTGGCCAGGTAGAACAACACCACGTGGGTGAATTGATCGGGCCGCTCCGCCAGGTATCGGGCTGCGCTGACGAAGGGGGTGATGCCGATGCCCCCGCCCAGCCACAGCTGCTTGCGTTGCGGCGCCCGACGCGCGAAGAACTGCCCGTACGGTCCCTCGACCTGCACCCGGCTGCCCGGCGTCAGCGCCTGCAGGGCCAGGCTGGCATCGCCGAGTGCCTTGATCCCCAGCTTCAATTCGGCAGCGCCCGGCGCAGAGGTGATGGTGAAGGGGTGCTCTTCTGCGCATCCGGCGCCGAGCGATGGATCCTGCGGGGTCAGGTAAATGAATTGTCCGGCACTATGGACGATGCCCTTGTGCTTGGGCACCAGGCTGATTTCCACCACATCCGCCGCCAGTCGGGTGACCTGGGCGACCCGGTATTCGCGCCGCGCCAGAACCGGGGCCAGCAGCTTGCGCCAGGCGATCGCGGCCAGGGCCAGCAGGCTCAGCAGCCACCAGGCGGCGCGCTCAGGGGAAACCGGCAGGGCATGCAGCAAGGCCAGCAGCAGGGCGGCCGCAGACAGCAGGTGCTGGCGTTTCCAGCGTTGATAGTGGATGCCCGACACCTGGAAGGTCGGTGCGAGGGCGCCGATCAGCGCCGCCAGGGCCAGCCAGCCGGCCCAGATAGGGGCATACGAGAGCGGCGGGAAAAGCACCCGCAATGCCTGCTCCAGCGACAGCGGCAGCGCCGCGAAGCTCAGCAGGAGCACGTGGCCGAGAATCAGGATAAAAGCGCTGAAACCCAGGTGTCGATGCAGTAGCCACAGGCGTGGCAGGCCGCCAAACCAGCGGTCCAGCCCTGGCAGGCGTACGCACATGGCCGCCGTCACCAGCAGCGCGGCGAGGCCCAGCACCCCCGTTATCCGCCCGGCCAGGGCCAGCAGCCAGACAACCCCCTCGCCCTGCAGCCCCGACAACCTCGGTCCGGCCATGGCGAGCGGTGCCAGCACCAGCATGGCGAGTAGCAGGTCGCCAGGCTCGACTTTCCTGGGCATGGGCCTTTTCCTTGAATCTCCGCTTCGCAAGAGCTTCAGGATTCCAGCTATTGCTGGTCGGCGACAATGATCTGAGTCATGAGGATGGCCGAAAGCGTGGGCAGCGGGGGTGAGGTGAAGAGGGCGACGCTAACTACGCCGCGATTGCATCTGCGGACTGCATCCGGGCCACGCAGTGCGAGCCATCGGCCTGACTGATGGGTGGGGGTGGGCTCTGTCCGAGAAGATTTGGTCATAAAAGCGTTTCGCAGGCATGGGCTGTGCGTCCCCCCCGCTCTTATCAAACTGAAAATAGCCCATTGTTTTTATATAGAAATCTGTACGAGATCTTGTAGGAGCCAGTAACCGTAGGATGGTGCGGGCCGCGTAGGATGAGCGCAGCGATACCCATCGGGCGGTTTATGCCTGTACCCGTTGGCAGGGCGAGTATCGATGATGGGTTACGGCGCCTTTGTTCTGCTGGCAGCAGGTCAATTTGCGGGCGCCTAACCTACGCGGCCCGACCTAGGCGGCCCCACCTACGCGGCCCGACCCATCCTACGGTCTTGATCCTTGAGTCCTCCAGTTTGCTGCGCGACAGCGCGGCAGCGAAGACGGGGTGGCCGTTCTTGCGGCAGTCGTGGTTATTCGGCCGCGGCTTGGCCCAGTTCGCTCAGCGCGTCCGGCTGGTTCTTGAAGGCCTTGGCGAAGATTTCGCGGTTCTTGGCCATGAAAATGCCCAGTTCTTCGCCTTGCTGCTCGTTCAGCGAAGGCACGGCCTTTTGCAATACATCGGTGAGCAGCTCGGCCAGTTCGAGCATCTTGTCATGACGGTCGGCTTCGGCTTTATCCATGAATAAACGCTCCAGATCCCGGCTGCTGCGGTACACCACTTCGACGGCCATTCATCACCTCTACGCCTTCACGCTGATGGGTTGTAAAAAACTGTTCATATATACAGTATTGGCGCAGTGTAAAGCAGTTGGCCGAGGCCTGCTAGTGCATCGGTCACAGGGTTTGCCCATGCACTAAACTTGTATGTGCTAGGCACGGCTCGAAACAGGGCCGGGCAATACCCGGACGGCTCGCAATACTCCCGTCGCGGCAGTACCCGGTTGTCGCGGACTCCAGCGGGAAGCGGGGCTGGCGTCGATTCTCAGGCCAACGTCAGGAGGTGCATCATGAGCATGGCCAATCGTTTGCAAAACTACCTGTCACAGCAGCACTCCCACTACGACATGCTGCAGCACGATCCTTCGATGACCACCCGTGAAGCGGCGCGGCGCGCCGGCATACCGCCGCATCTGATGGCCAAGTCGGTGATTCTCGACGACTTTCAGGGGCATTGGCTGATGGCGGTGGTCCCGGCGACCCACCAGGTCGACCTCAACAAGGTGCGCAAACTGACCAAACGCCACTGGCGGCTGGCACGGGAAAACGAGTTCGGCCCGCGTTTCAGCGACTGCGCGGACGGCGCGATTCCGCCGGTGGGCAGCGCGTTCGAGATGGAAACCCTGATCGACGAGTCGCTGACGGCGCTCAAGGACGTGTATTTCGAGTCGGGCGATCATGAAGGTCTGGTGCATATGAGTTCGGAGCAGTTTCTCCAGCTCATGCCGACCGCCCAGTGCGGACCGATCAGCGAATAGGCCCGACTCCGGGTGGCGCCAATGCTGAGGGCGCCGCCCGCTTTTTTCTTGCCTCCGCTGCTTGCCGGGGGCGTGTCGTATTGCCGCACAGCACTCTTCCCGGCCGCCTGGCTGGCCCTCATCCTGCATAATCCAACCGTCACCTGCGGGTCCGATCATGGCGGGGCACCCACTACCGAGCGCTGGTGAAAAAGCACCCGCCTACTGCCGCCGCCTCGCGACGGTGCTCGATATCTTCACAACCTCCGAGGAGTCGCATCTTGAAATTGAATTGGGCCGAGGCGCTGCGTGAGAACCTGCATGGGCTGGCCGAGTCGCTCGGCAACCTGCTGGTCGAGAGCTTTCACTACCTGGCGCTGTTCGCCATCGGCGGGGCCACCGCCTGGGCGGCGGTGATGGCGTTCAGCGGTATGGTCGAGAAGGGCCACACCACGGTCGACGATATCCTGCTGCTGTTCATCTACCTCGAACTGGGGGCGATGGTCGGGATCTACTTCAAGACCAACCACATGCCGATCCGTTTCCTGATCTATGTGGCGATCACCGCGCTGACTCGTTTGCTGATCTCCGACGTGTCGCACCACCATCGCCCGGATATGGGCGTGGTGATGATTTCCGGGGCGATCCTGTTGCTGGCGGTGGCGATTCTGGTGGTCCGCTACGCCTCCGCGCGCTTCCCCTCGGTGCAAGCCGATGGCCCGCGCATGCGCCGCAACCCGGCCGACAACGCGGCGGAGAAGGATGATGCCCAGGGCGATGATTAGGCGGCCCGGCGGCCCGGCGATCCGGTTCTCCGCCAGCCGTTGCACCGATGGGCGTGCTCGTCGCTGCCGGGCCGGACTGCATCCATCCATCAATAGCGCGGTGACGACTGTCCTCCAGAACATGCCCCGGAGGACAGGTCAGCGTTGCATCTGCATCATCTAAGCCTGCTGATCAGCGCCGCCAACGCATGGCCGAGCAGGCAATCCCTAGCCCCCCCCCCCAAGCCCTTGCTTTCAGCAACACGGCACAACGCACCGCCACCGCAATGGTTGCGGGCATGTGAGCGAATCTGCTTTTGCTCGTAAATTGACACAACTCCGGGTCCAGACTAAATATCAGAAGCTGAAGTGCCATTTAATCGAGCTTGTGGCGGAGCGTCTCACGCTTCTCCATCTTGGCTTCTGACGGGAGTTCACGGCCCGTTTATCTGGGCCGCTAGTCGCAGCAGATGTTTCATCAAGGATGTCCATATGCGCATCGCGAGCCCGTCCCTTGTCTGGTTGAGTAGTCTCCTTTGTCTCGTGAGTCCCGGCATGCTCCAGGCTGGCGGTATCCTGCTGTATGAGTACGCTAGCGATAACGTCAGCTTGGCCAACGCCGGCGCCGCCGCACGTGCCCAGGGGCCATCCACCCTGGCCAGCAACCCGGCCGGCCTGGCCTTCTTGCCGGGCACTCAGGTCAGCGGCGGTCTGCAGGTGGTGAATGGCGATCTCTCGTTCGATGACCAGGCGGGTAGTCAGCCCGGCGCCGACAGCGGGCAGATCCTCGAGTGGCTGCCGGGCGGCAGCTTCTTCGTCAGCCATGCAGTCAACCAGGCTCTCAGCGTCGGCTTTGGCCTGTATGGCGACTTCGGCCTGGCGGGTGATTACGACGAAGACTGGAGCGGCCGTTATTTCGTCCAGGATGCCAGCATCATGAGTGTCTCGCTGGCGCCCGGCATGGCCTACCGGCTCAACCAGCAGTGGTCCGTCGGCCTCGGCCTGCGCGCGGTATACGGCACGCTGGAAACCCACGTGGCGGTGGATAACAACCCGCTGGGTATTGGCAACTTCGCCGATGGGCAACTGCATTACAAGGGCGACGATTGGGGCTATGGTGCCAACCTCGGGGTGATCTACCAGCCGCGCGCCGGCACCCGCATCGGCCTGAGTTACACCACGGCAGTCGATCTTGAGTTCGAGGATCGCTTGAGCATCGCCGACCTGCGCCCCGCGCTGGTCACGCAGCTCGATGAACGCGGCATCCTCGGCGCACCGCTGCACATCGACATGACGATTCCGCAAACCGCTACCCTCAGCCTCTATCAGGCGCTCGACGCACAGTGGGCGCTGCTGGCCAGTGCCGGCTGGCAGGACTGGTCGGAGTTCGGTCGGGTCGGCATCGAGCTGGATTCCGACAACCCGACGTCGGCAACGACCGATCGTCAATACCGTGACACCTGGCACCTGGCTATCGGCAGCCAGTACCAGGCGACGCCCGCGCTGCTCTGGCAAGCCGGGCTGGCATATGACAGCTCGGCGGTTGCCGATAGTGACCGCACTTTTGACACGCCGATGGCTGAGTCCTGGCGCCTGGCCACTGGCATCTCCTACGCTTTCAACAGGGACGCGGAGCTGAACCTCGGCTATGCCTTTATCTGGATGGGCGACATGCCCATCGCGCAGAGCAAGGGTGTCGGTGAGCGCATCAGTACGTCCGGCGAATTCGCCGATGCAGCCATCCATGTCCTCAGCAGTTCCATCACCTGGCGTTACTGATCGACTCGTCACCACACAGGAGCAACACCATGAAGCGTTCCAGCATTGCCGTCACCGGGCTATTGTTTTCCGCGTTGCTGCTCGGCGGCTGCGCGTCGAAAGTCACCGAGCCGGAGCAGTATTCCGGTTTCCTCGCCGATTACTCGCGCCTGCAACCGGCCACGTCTCCCACTGGCCAACCGGTCTTGCGCTGGATGGCGCCAGGCGTCAACCTGAACAGCTATAAGCACGTGGTTGTGCAGTCGATCGGCTTCCATCCCGCCCCGAGTCCGTCCGAGCAGATCGGCGCCCCGGCTCTGGCCCAGTTGCAGGCCTACACCTCCGAACAGATCAAGGCCGCTTTTGGCCGGCGCTTCCAGGTGCACGAGGCGGGTGCCCAGCCCGGCCCGCAAACCCTGATCCTGCGTGCCGCCATTACCGGAGTGGACACCAAGGCCGAGGGACTCAAGCCCTACGAGGTGATTCCGATCGCCTTGGTCGTGGCCGCCACCACCAGTGCCACCGGCGCGCGCGACCGTACCACCGAGCTGTTCGTCGAGGCCGAACTGATCGACGCCAGCACCGGTCAGCCGGTATTGCAGGTGGTGCGCAAGGGCTATGGCAAGGAACTGGAGAATAAGGAGGAGCAGATCACCCTGGACACCCTCAAGGGCGTGATCGATGGCATCGTGCGCGATATCGACAAGTTCTAGTCGCCTCGACCGGGCAATCAATGCCTACGTGCCAACACATCGGGGACACCTTTGCTGTCGCCTTTGCTGTTGGCATTGAGGCTTGGTCTAAGGTCGTTCGCTCTGCTTCAGTTCGGCGATGTTGTGCTTGATCACATCCATCACCGCAGCGGTCATCACCGCGGTGGAGACGCCGAACATCAGGATGCCGTTGGCCGCCTCCAGCGGCCCGAGCAGGCGCCAGCGTTCGGACATGACGATATCGCCGTAGCCCAGGGTGGCGAAGTTGACCGCCGAGTAATACAGCGCGCTGGCGAATTCCTCGAACTCGCCGATCAGCACGAACAGCGCGGCCCAGATGATCATCTGGGCGAAATTGCCGAGCAGCATCAGCAGCATCACCATCCCCAGCAGCAGGATATTCAGGGCAAGCGATTTGCGGCTCCGCCCGGCATGCTTGAAACGCTTGTAGTGGCTGGCGTAGTAACGCAGGCACAGGGTCACGAAGATGGCCTCCATGACCAGGCAGAGCAGCATCACGGGCAGGCCGGCCAGCAGGTTGAGCAGCATGGGCGAATCTCCTCAGCAGTCGGGCTGGCGTATCTGGCGACGTTGGCGGTATCGATCCAGCAGGTAGACCATCAGCCAGGCATACAGGCTGATGGCGATGAACAGGCCCATGCGCATGGCGAAGGCACTGTAGACATCCTGGCCGTTGGCACTGTCCTGCACCGACAGGCCAAGCAGGATGATCATGGTCACCAGGCTGTTCAGCCAGAAGCCGGGGCTTTGCCGGGTCGGGCTGAGGCGGTAGAGCTTGCGCGCCAGCAGCAGGCCGAACAGCAGCATCCACAGGAAGAACATCCACAGGTGCACGAACAGGCCGAGGGCCCACCAGAACAGGATGGCCAGCAGGCCGCCGAGCAGGGTCGAGCCGATCAGCTCGTGAGCGGCATTGCGCACCGTGGCCGTGCAACTCTGCTGGCCGAGGCTCACCGCCTTGAGGATGATCGCCATGTAGCCGGCTGGATTGATCAATGCCAGCAGGTAGGCCGGCAGCACCACCAGCGCAGCGCGCAGCGCCACCCAGCCGACCTCCTCTGCGGGCAGGGGCGGTTCGACCGGCAATGCCGGGGCGTCGGCCGGCTCGGGAAACAGCCAGTGGCCGAGGGGCAAGATCAGCACGGCGAGCAGCAGGTTCTGTACCAGGGCATTGATGACCATCAGGGCCAGGGCGAAATCGGCGGTGCCGGCGGCCGAAATCATGGTCAGGCCGATCACCAGGAAGGTCGTGAGCAGGCCGTTGCCACCACTCAGCCCGTGGCGGAAGGCCAGGAACAGGCACAGGCCAACCAGCAGCACGCCGCTGAATGAGGCGTAGCGCAGCAACGGGATCAGCAACAGGCCGCTGCCGGTGGTCAGCATCACCACCAGGGTCAGGCCCAGCGCGGCCTTGAGCGACAGCGGGCGATTGAGTTTGGCGAGCAGGAACAGGGCGAACAGCGGCGCAATGAACGGCAGCGGCAGCCCCAGGCCGAAGCTGACGGCCAGGCACAGTGCGGTGCCGCTGGCCAGGCGCAGCGCACGTTGGGCGCGGGGTTCACGCCGGGTCGGCATGAGCGTACTCAGTAGGCATAGGACAGCCAGCTCATCAGGTAGAGGAACAGGCGACCGAGTGGATTGAGCGGATTGCCCTCGGTGGGGAACGCCATGACGTCGACCTGGCCGCCCACGCGGATGCCGCGCAGCTTGGCCAATTTGCTCACTTCGCCCGGAGCGAACTCGATGATCACCGGGAAGCGCTGCGCCGGGCGCAGCCAGTCGCGGCTGTTCTCCACGTTGGGCAGGGTGCCGGGAGCAGTGCTCTGGCCGACGCTGATGCCGTAGCCGACGCTGCGCACCCGGCCTGCGAACACCTTGCCGGGCAGGGCGTCCAGCACTATGGCTACCGGCGTGTCGGGCTCGAGCCGGCCGAGGTTGTTCTCGGTCATTTCCGCATTGATCCACACGTCCTGGATGGTGATCAGGGTCATCAGCGGATTGCCCGCCGCGGCGAACTGGCCGACATCGGTGCGCAGGTCGGTGATCAGACCGGCCGAACGTGCCCGCACCTGGGTATTGGCGAGATCCAGCTCGGCCTTCTTCAGGGCGGTGGCGGCGCTGCGCAGCAGGGCGTTCTGTTCGTCGCTGCCGCCTTGCTGTTCGCGCGCACGCTGCACTTCGGCGCTGGCCGCGGCGACCTGACTGATGGCTTGCACATGGCTGGCCCGCGACACCTCGAGGCGGCGCAGGGAAATGGTGCCAGGGTCTTCGCGGTACAGCCGCTCGAGGCGCTCGCGGTCCTGCTGCGACTTCAGTTCGTTGGCCTGGGCGGCGCGCAGGGAAGCCTGCGCCGAGTCGATGCCGGCGGTGCTGGCGGCAATCTGCCGGCGGGTCGACTCGAGCTCGGCGCGGGCCCGCTCGACGGCGATCTGGTACTGCTCGGGATCCACCTCGAAGAGCACGTCGCCGGCCTCGACCATCTGATTGTTGCGCGCCAGTACCCGGATCACCCGGCCGGCCACTTCGGCGGCCACCGGCACGACGAAGGCCTGCACCCGTGCCTGTTGCGTGTAGGGGGTGAAGCGGTCGGCCAGCAGGTACCAGAGCAGACTCAGGGCGATCAGCCCGATCACCCACTTCACGCCCTGGTTCACCGGGTCGGCGGGCGGCTTTGGCGCCGGAGTGGGCGGAAGCGGCGGGGCGGGTTGGGCTGCGTCACTCATCTTGGCTGTCCTTGTTTGGCAGCGGGGCATCACCGGCCGATGGCTCATCCAGCAGGTTGCCCCAGTCGGTGCGCTGCTGCATCTGCGCGCGGCTGAGCTGATCGACCCTGGGCTGGGCGCTGTGCCAGCCACCGCCGAGGGCCTTGTACAGGGCGATCAGGTTGCTCACCGCACTGTTGCGCGTCACCAGGTAGTTGTCCTGTTGCACCAGCAACGCACGCTGGGCATCCAGCACGCGCTGGAAGTCGGCGTAGCCTTCGCGGTACTGGGCGCTGGCCAGGGTCAGCGAGCGCTCGGCGGATATCGCCGCCTCGCGCAGGATGCGCTCGCGCTCCAGCGCCTTGCTCAGGCCGCGGGCGGCGTCGTCGGCCTCGCGCGCCGCCTGGCGCACGCTGTCGCGGTAGACCTCGATCAGCTGCTGCAGGCGGGCGTCCTGCACGCGCACGTTATTGTCGATGCGGCCGTAGTCGAACAGGTTCCAGCGCAGGCTGGGACCGCCGACCAGATCCAGGGTATCGGGCGCGCCGTCCAGCGAGCTGGTGGACCAGACGATGCTGCCGAGCAGGCTCAGCGAGGGGTAGAGATCGGTCTTGGCCACGCCGATCAGCGCCGACTGGGCGGCGACATTGAGTTCGGCGGCGCGGATGTCGGGGCGTCGGCGCAGCAGGTCGGCCGGCACATCCTGCAGCACGGCGTGGTCGATCAGCGGGATCAGTCCTTCGCGCTCGACCAGCTCCGGCAACTGGCCGGGAGGGCGGCCGATCAGCACGGCCAGGGCGTTGCGGGTGCGCGCTACCTGATCCTCGAATTCCGGGAGGCTGCTCAGGGTGCCGAGGTACTGGGTCTTGGCCTGTTGCAGATCGAGTTCGTCACTCTCGCCGCTGCGGAACAGGCGCTCGGTGATCTCGAAACTGCGCCGCTGGTGCTCGGCGTTCTCGCGGGCCACGCGCAGACGGGCCTCTGTGGTGCGCAGGGCGTAGTAGGTTTCCGCCACCTGGGCGCGCAGCAGCACCTGCACGTCCTCGTAATTGGCCTCGGCGGCGAAGTAGGCGGCATCGGCCGACTCGATGGCCCGGCTGAAACGGCCCCAGAAATCCAGCTCCCAGCCGATGTCGAAGCCCAGGCTGTGCTGCCAGAATTGACTGTCCTGCGCATTGCGCCCACCGGACTGGTTGCGGTCCAGGTAGAAACTGTCGGCGCTGGCCTGCTGCAGTTGCGGGTAGCGCCCACTCTGGGCAATGCCCAGCTGGGCGCGGGCTTCCATCACCCGCAGGCCGGCAATCTTCAGGCTGGCGTTGTGGGTGTCGGCTTCGCTGATCAGGCGGTCGAGGGCCGGGTCGTCGAACACCAGCCACCACTCGCGGATATCGGGTTGTGCCCCCGGCTGGCTGGCCTGCTCGATGGCCGCACTGCGCCACTGCTCGAGCCAGGCCTCGCCAGGTGGCTGAAAATCCGGCCCCAGGCGCATGCAGCCGCTCAGGCCGAGGGCGCCGAGCAGGAGGAATCGGCCTGGGAGACGTGAAGGCAACATGGCGCAGTCAGGTCTGTTGCTGGCTGTCCGGTCCGCCATCCTTCGGTTGATCCCTGACCCATTGCCAGAACAACTGGTAACCGACCGCCAGCACCACCGGGCCGATGAACAGGCCAATCACACCATTGGTGACCATGCCGCCCAGGGCGCCGATCAGCACCACCGGCATCGGCACATCGACCCCCCGCCCGAGCAGCAGTGGCTTGAGCACGTTATCGGCCAGACCGGCGACGAAGACGTAGATGGCAAAGACGATGGTCGCCGTGCTGGCCCCCTCGGTGGTGAAGACGAAGGCAATCACCGGGATGGTGATCAGGGTCGCCGGCAACTGCATGATGCCGAGCAGCAGCACCGCCAGGGCCAGCAGCCCGGCGCCGGGGATGCCCTTGAGGACGAAGGCGACGCCGATCAGCAGCATCTGGATAAAGGCGATGCCGACCACGCCCTGAGCCACCGCGCGGATGGTGGCGGTGCACAGTTGGGTGATCTGCGGTCCCCTGTCCGGACCGGACAGACGCGTGGCGATCTCCACCGCGCTACGGCTGCCGCCCTCGCCGTAGGCCATGAAGATGCCCGCGATCATCAGGGCGACGATGAACACCAGCAGGCCCATGCCGAGGCCGGCGAGCTTGCCCAGCATTGTGAGCACGAGCTCCTTGATTTGCGGGGTGAACTTCTGCGCCACGCCGGTGAGGTCGGTGGAGGCTTGCAGCCAGAAGGTATACAGCGGCTTACCCACCAGCGGCCAGTCGGCGACCGACTCGGCCGGCGGGCGAATATGGACATTGCCGCTCTTGACCACGGCCAGGGCATTCTCCACCGACTCGGCCAAGGATGAGCCCAGCAGGTAGATGGGCACCATGAGGACGCCGATGGCAATCAGCGCGATCAGCGTCGCGCTGCGGCCGTCGTTGTTGCCCAGCTTGCTCTTGAGCCTTATCTGCAGTGGGTAGAGGGTGACCGCCAGGATCAGCGACCAGAGCATCAGATCGAGGAACGGGCGGAAGACCCGGTAGCAGAAAATCACCAGCACGGCGATCAGGCCGGCACGAATCAGGACATCGAGCAGGCCGCGAGACAGCGCCTTGTCGGAAGTGGGCATGAGCTGCATCGATTTTCTCCTTGTAGACCGCTGCATCGATACCGAGACGGTAAGCCCAGCATAGCCACTCAACCGTAGCGCTGCTCGGGAAGACAGCGAGTCGAGTGGCGGCGCCGGGGCAATGGCCCCTGCAACGGCGTTGCACGATAGAAAACGCCTCTTCCATCAGCAACTCAATCGCGGTTATCACGCAAAAATTTCCAGGTGAATTTTCCTTAGAAATCTTTGATCTAGATCAGGCGTCGAGCATCTTTGCGCTCATGCGACTTGCTGTCCGGTTATCGCCAGCTAGCGTGGAGCAAATCGGGCAGGGGAGCATTAGCAATGCGAATGCGGTTGGCTCCTGCTCTCAGTAGCAGTCTGCAACTGCTGCTATCCCGGATTAGAGGGCAGGATTGATGATCGGACGCACCAATATTCAACTGAAGAAACGCGTGCTGCTGGTCGACGATGACCTCGTCAATCCGCTGAGTGCGCGGGGTCGGGTGCTGAACGACCTGGTGGACGAGTTCCACAACCGTAATACCGCGGTGGTCAAGGCCACCTCCTACGAGGACGGGCTGGCGTCGGTGGTTGCCGATGCGGCGCTGCACTGCATCTGCGTCGACTGGACCCTGGGCAAGAACGACACCGCCAGCCATGCGCTGGCCCTGGAACTGTTGCGCGCCATCCGCCAGCGCCACGAGCACGTGCCGGTGTTCCTGATGGCCGATCGCAGTGCCAAGCAAAGCCTCACGGTCGAAGCCATGGAACTGGCCGACGAATTCGTCTGGATGCTCGAGGACACCGCGCCCTTTGTCGCCGGGCGGGTGATCGCCGCGATCGAGCGCTACCTCGAGAACCTGCTGCCGCCCTTCACCAATGCGCTGATCCGCTACACCATGAAGGAGGAACACTCCTGGGCGGCGCCGGGGCACCAGGGTGGCATCGCCTTCACCAAATCGCCGGTGGGCCGGGTGTTCTTCGACTTCTTCGGCGAAAACCTGTTTCGTGCCGACAGCGGCATCGAGCGCGGCAACCTCGGCTCGGTGCTCGACCACAGCGGCCCGGTCGGCGAGTCGGAGGCCTATGCCGCGCGGATTTTCGGCTCCCATGCCAGCTATGCGGTACTCAACGGCACCTCCGGCTCCAACCGCGCCATCTTCATGGCCTGCGTCGGCGAAAACCAGTTCGCCCTGTGCGACCGCAACTGCCACAAATCCATCGAGCAGGGCCTGGTGCTGAGTGGCGGGCTGCCGCTGTACATGACCCCGACGCGCAACCGCTACGGCATCATCGGACCGATCCTGCCCGAGCAGTTCGATTCGCAGCGCATCGCCGCAGCCATCGCCAGCCATCCGCTGAAGGCCCAGGCCAAGGGTGACCAGGCGGTCTACGCGGTGGTGACCAACTGCACTTACGACGGCATGTGCCTGGACGCCGAACGTGCCGAAGGCCTGCTGGCGCAGAGCAGCGCGCGTATCCACTTCGACGAGGCCTGGTACGGCTATGCGCGCTTCAATCCGCTGTATCGCCGGCGTTTCGCCATGCGCGGCGACCCGGCCGAACACCAGGCCGACGCGCCGACGGTGTTCGCCACCCACTCCACCCACAAGCTGCTGGCGGCGCTGTCGCAGTCCTCGTTCATCCATATCCGCAACGGCCGCAACCCGATCGAGCACAGCCGCTTCAACGAGTCCTTCGTGATCCAGGCCAGTACCTCGCCGCTCTATGCGATGTTCGCCTCCAACGAGGTGGGCGCGGCGATGATGGATGGCAATGGCGGCTACAGCCTGACCCAGGACTCGATTCGCGAGGCGGTGGATTTCCGTCAGGCGCTGGCACGCGTCCATCGCGAGTTCGCCAGTCGCGGCGACTGGTTCTTCCAGCCGTGGAACGCCCCCCGGGTGCGCGACGGCAGTGGCCAGCTGGTCGATTTCGCCGACGCCGACGCCGAGCAGCTGGCGACCGATGCGGTTTGCTGGGAACTCGAGCCGGGCGCCGAATGGCACGGCTTTGCCGGCCTGGAACAGGGCTGGTGCCTGCTCGACCCGATCAAGGTCGGCATCATGGTGCCGGGCATGGGCGCCGACGGTCAGTTGGAGGCGGAGGGGATTCCCGCGCCCGTGCTCGGCGCCTTCCTCTATCGCAACAACATCGTGCCCTCGCGCATCACCGACTTCATGGTGCTGTGCCTGTTCAGCATCGGCGTGACCAAGGGCAAGTGGGGCACGCTGATCAACGTGCTGCTGGCCTTCAAGCGCCACTACGACGCCAACGTGTCGCTGCAACGGGTGTTGCCCGACTTGGTGGCGCAGCACCCCGAGCGCTACCAGGGTATGGGCCTGCGCGACCTCAGCCTGGAGATGTTCGAACACATGCGCAGCAGCCGCATGGATGCCCTGCAGGCCGAGGCCTTTGGCCAGTTGCCGCCGATCGAGATGACCCCGCGCGCCGCCTTCCAGGCCCTGCAGGCCGGCGATGCCGAACTGCTGCCGCTCGATCGGGCGGCCAACCGGGTCACCGGGGTCGGCATCATGCCCTATCCGCCGGGCATTCCGATCGTCATGCCGGGCGAGAACCTGGGTGCGCTGGACGGCCCCTGGCTCAGCTACATCCTGGCGCTGCAGGACTGGGGCAAGCGCTTCCCCGGATTCGAGAAGGAAGTGTCAGGCGCCGAGCACAAGGATGGCGGTTACCACTTCTGGTGCCTCAAGTAAGGCGAGTGCTTCCACCTCCATCACTACAGGAGTCTCTCATGCCTCATTCGGATACCGCGCTGCCCGCGTCCCTGGCACAGCGCTACCCGGTGCTGATCGTCCTCAGCACCCGCGGAGTTGAAGACAGCATCGTCACCCACAGCGCCCAGGCGATTGGCCAGGCGCTGCAGGCGCATGAGATTGAGGTGGAGCTGGTGGGCTCCCTGGCAGATGCGGAAATCGTCTTCCGCGCGGACCCTGCCTACTCCTGCGTGATCCTCGGTTGGGGCCTGTGCGAGCACGACCTGGACAAGGCGCTGCAGGTCATCCGCCTGATCCGTCGGCGTACCGCCCAGCTGCCGATCATGCTGGGCATGAGCCAGGTGCACCAGAGCCGGGTACCCCTGGAGTTCGTCGAGAACGTCGACGGTTTCATCTGGCAGCCGGAAGACAGCCCCGAGTTCATCGCCGGACGCATCGCGGCGGCTGCCAAGCGCTACCTCGACACCATCCTGCCGCCATTCTTCGGTGCCCTGGTCAACTTCGCCGACACCTGCGAGTACTCCTGGCATACCCCCGGCCACACCGGCGGCACCGCCTTCATGAAGACCGCGGTGGGGCGCAGTTTCCTCGATTTCTACGGCGAGCAGATGCTGCGCTCCGACCTCAGCGTGTCGGTCGGCCAGCTCGGTTCGCTGAACGACCACTCCGGCCCGGTAGCCGAGGCGGAGCGCTACGCGGCCCGGGTATTCGGTGCCGACTACTCGTTCTTCTCGGTCGGCGGCAGCTCGGCGAGCAACCAGATGGTCCTGCACTCGGCGGTGACCGACGGCGATGCCGTGCTGGTCGACCGCAATTGCCACAAGTCGCTGAACTATGCGCTGAACATGTCCGGCGCGGTGCCGCTGTACCTGCGCCCGCGGCGCAACGCGCGCGGCCTGATCGGCCCGGTGCCGCACAGCGAGCTGACTCCCGAGGCGGTCGCGCAGAAACTCGCCGACAGCCCGCTGGCGCGCGACAAGCAGGCCCGCCCGGTGCTGGCAGTGCTGACCAACTCGACCTACGACGGCCTCTGCTACAACGTGCAGACCACCACCCGCGAGCTGAGCCGCACGGTCGATCGGATCCACTACGACGAGGCCTGGTACGCCTATGCGCGTTTCAACCCGCTGTACGAGGGGCGCTACGGCATGTACCGCGGCGAGCGGCATGCCGACGACGCCACGGTGACCGTGACCCACTCCACCCACAAGCTGCTCGCGGCCCTGTCGCAGGCCTCGATGATCCACATCCGTTCGGGCAAGGTGCCGGTCAAGCCGGCGCTGTTCAACGAAGCCTTCATGATGCACACCTCCACCTCGCCGCAGTACAGCATCATCGCCTCCACCGATGTATCGACCAAGATGATGGCCGATGCCGGCGAGTACCTCACCGACGAATCGATTGGCGAAGCCATCGCCTTCCGCCAGGCCATGGTGCGCCTGGGCAAGGAAATGCACATGCGCGATGCCAAGGACTGGTGGTTCGGCGTGTGGCAGCCGGACGAGGTCGATGGCGTGCCGTTTGCCGACCTCGACCCGCAGCGCCTTCATCGTGGCGATGCCTGGGTGCTCGAGCCCACGGCCAAATGGCACGGCTTCGGCGACCTGGGTGCCGACTACTGCATGCTCGACCCGATCAAGGTCACGGTGCTGACCCCGGGGCAGACCCTGGAAGGCGAGATGCAAGGCAGCGGCATTCCGGCGCCGCTGGTGTCCTCCTTCCTTTCCAGCCGCGGCATCGTGGTGGAGAAGACCGAGCCCTATTCCATCCTGCTGCTGTTCAGCCTGGGCGTGACCAAGGGCAAGTGGGGTTCGCTGGTGGCCGGCCTGATGGAGTTCAAGAAACACTACGACGGTAACTCGTCGCTGGAACTGGTGATGCCCGACCTGGTGGCCGGCCACGCCGAGCGCTACGCCGGCATGGGCCTGCGCGATCTGGCCGAGGAGATGCACCAGGAGATGCTGGCCTCGCGCCTGCTGCACAACATGGATGCGGCTTTCAGCCTGCTGCCCGACCCGGTGTCCTCGCCGCGCGACACCTACGCCCGGCTGGTCAGGGGCGAGATCGAGCAGATCGCCGTGCGCGACATGCTGGACCGCACCGTCGCCGTGCAGATTGTCCCTTATCCGCCGGGCATCCCGCTGATGATGCCGGGAGAGAAGGCTGGAGCCGACAAGCGCGCCATCGTCGACTACCTGCTGGCGATGGAACTATTCGATGGCCGTTTCCCGGGCTTTGGCCATGACAACCATGGGGTCGAGGTCGAGCGCGACGCCCAGGGTCAACTTACCTACAGGGTCTATGTGGTCAAACAGTAGCGCCTAATCACCCGGGGCGCGCGGTAGTGCGGCGTTCCCAGGGTCATCGCTTCGAGCAGAGCAAGGAGTCTTGTATGGCTGATTCAAGTAAGAAAATGAGCCTGTTCGGGCTGACCACCTTGGTGGCGGTGAACATGATGGGCTCGGGCATCATCATGCTGCCCGCGAACATGGCGCAACTGGGGGCAGTCTCGCTGCTGTCATGGATCATCACCGCGATCGGTTCCATGGCCATCGCCTACTGTTTTGCCCAATGCGGCATCTTCTGCAACCGCTCGGGCGGCATGTCAGCCTACAGCGAGGAGGCGCACGGCAAGTCGGCGTTCTTTCTCTGCTCGTTCCTGTATTTCCTGTCGCTGGCGATCGGCAACGTGGCCATCGGCATTTCCGCGGTGGGCTATCTCACCTCGTTCATCCCCTGGCTGGGCAGCGGCGCCATTCCGCTGTTCGTCGGTACGGTCACCCTGCTTTGGCTGACCACGGTGGCCAACTTCGGCGGCCCGAATATCACCGGCAAGATCGGTTCTGTCACCGTCTGGGGCGTGATCATTCCGGTGGCGGGGCTGAGCGTGATCGGCTGGTTCTGGTTCGATACGAAGGTGTTTGCCGCCGCCTGGAACCCGAACAACATCGCCGTCAGCGACGCCATCACCCAGAGCATCCCGCTGACGTTGTGGGCCTTTCTCGGCATGGAATCGGCGGCGCAGAGCTCGGATGCGGTGGAAGATCCCAAGCGCAACGTACCGCTGGCCTGCCTGTTCGGCACCCTCGGCGCCGCGGTGGTCTATGTGCTGTCGACCACGGTGATCCAGGGCATAGTGCCGAACGCCGAGTTGGCCAACTCCTCGGCACCGTTCGCCTATGTATACGCGCAGATGTTCAACCCGACGGTCGGCAACATCATCATGGTGCTGGCGGTGATGGCCTGCATCGGCTCGCTGCTGGGCTGGCAGTTCACCCTGGCGCAGACCGCCAAGATGACTGCCGACCAGGGCTTGTTCCCCAAGCTGTTCTCCAAGGTCACCGCGGCGAATGCGCCGATCATCGGCATGATCGTCTGTGGCGTGTTGCAGACCCTGCTGGCCCTGTCGACCATCTCGCCCAACGCCAGTGAGCAGTTCAGCAAGCTGGTCAGTCTGGCGGCGGTGACCAACCTGATTCCCTACGTGACTGCGCTCACCGGTCTGCTGGTGATCATGCACAAGGCCAAGGTCAGTTCGGCGGTATATACCCGCAACCTGCTGGTGCTGCTGGTGGCGATGGCCTACTCGTACTACGCCATCTATGCCTCCGGCAAAGATGCGGTGTTCGGCGCCACCATCGTGCTGGCGATCGGTTACCTGCTCTACGGTTTGATTGCCAAGAACTTTGTCGACGAGCGCCCGGCCGTCGCGGCCGCGCCTGCCGAGCGCTAAACGTGGTCTTCCGGATTGCCAAGACATCTGAAAGTAGGGACCAGGATATGAACATGAAGCCACACAAAACCGTAAGTCTGCTGCTCGCGGGTCTGTTCGCGCTGCTGCCGCTGCTGGCCGGCGCCGCTACGCTCGAACGTGTACGCAGCAACAACGCGATTACTCTGGGCTATATACCCGACGTCGCGCCGTTCAGCAGTGAGGAGGGCGGTAAGGTCGGCGGCTATGCCATCGACCTGTGCCTGAAGATCGCAGACGGGGTCAAAACCGGGTTGGGCTTGAGCGATATGCAGGTGCGCTACCAGGCGTTGACTGTTGACGAGGCGGTTGGCGCGATCAGTTCGGGCGCGATCGACATCCTCTGCACGCCGACGCCGCAAACCCTGGAGCGGCGCAAGTCGATCAGCTACTCGCTACCGGTGTACACCGCCGGGCTCTCCGTCGTGGTGCGCAAGGACGCCGCGCCGGGGTTGGTGAACGCACTCAATGGCGAAGCGGTGCACAGCGGGCCGACCTGGCGCGCGACCATCAACCAGGGGTTGGCCAGTCACACCTTTGCCACCGTTGAAGGCGGCGTCACCGAAGACTGGGTGCGCGACAAGCTGCGCAGGCTCGGGGTGATCGCCACCCTGGTCACGGTCGGCAGCCATGAGCAGGGCGTGCAGTTCGTTGCCGAGGGCAAGGCCAGTGCGTTCTTCGCCGAGCGCATGCTGCTGCAGAACTTCCTCGCGAAGAATCAGGCCGCCGAACAGATGATGGTGCTGGATCGCATCTTCGAAATCGCCCCGGTGTCCATGGCCCTGGCGCGCGGTGACGAGGACTTCCGCCTGCTGGTGGACACCGTGTTGAGCGACCTGTACCGGTCAGACGAGTACGAGCCGCTCTACACGAAGTACTTCGGCGAGCCGGGCGAAATGGCCAAGATCCTGACGCATGTCTACGCGCTGCCATAGGGAGAAAAGCCCCTTGTGATCGAGCACGCCTGAACACCGGCCAGATGCCGCCATCCGCATCCTTGGCGGCTGCATGAGCCTGACGTAACTGCCCCCTACAGGAGCCACCCCATGAAGCGTTCCAGTATTGCCGTCACTGGGCTGTTGTTTTCCGCACTGCTGCTCGCGGGCTGCGCGTCGAAAGTCACCGAGCCTGCGCAGTACTCAGGCTTTCTCGCCGATTACTCGCAGCTGCAACCTGCCACGTCCGCCACCGGGCAACCGGTCATGCGCTGGATAGCGCCCGGCGTCAAGCTGGACAGCTATAAGCACGTGATTGTGCAGGAAATCGGCTTCTATCCCACCCCAAGTCCATCCGCGCAGATCGGCGCGCCGGCTCTGAATCAGTTGCAGACCTACACCTCAGAACAGGTCAAGGCCGCCTTTGGCCGGCGCTTCCAGGTTCATGAGGAGGGGACGAAGCCCGGCCCGCAAACCCTGATCCTGCGTGCCGCCATTACCGGTGTGGAGACCGAGGCCGAAGGGCTCAAGCCCTACGAGGTGATCCCCATCGCACTGGTCGTGGCCGCCACCACCAGCGCCACCGGCGCGCGCGACCGCACCACCGAGCTGTTCGTCGAGGCCGAACTGCGCGATGCCAGCACCGGCCAGCCGGTGCTGCAGGTGGTGCGCAAGGGCTATGGCAAGGAACTGGAGAACAAGGAGGAACAGGTCACCCTGGCCACCCTCAAGGGCGTGATCGACGGCATCGTGCGCGATATCGAAAAGTTCGAGTAGCGCCGGCAGGGCCGCGCATGCATGACGATCATGACAGGGGATGGGTTCCTGGCGTGATCGTCAGCCGGCTTCTCGCCGAGAGGATCAGTGAGTCGCAGATCCCGCGGTCGGAAAAAGCGCGGCAATGAGCCGCCAGGCTCCTTCGAGCCTGGGAGCGCTGGGCGTTCGTTGCAAGAACAGGATAGGGCCAGGCCGAGGCGGAAAAACATGGGGAGTCAGAGTCCGTGATCGTTGGTTTTTTCGTGGTAACGGTTCTCCTGATGGTAGTAGCGATCGAGGCGGGGTATCGGCTTGGATTTGCCGTGCACAGGCGCTCCGATGAAGAAAAGGAATCGTCGGCTTCGGCGATTGCCGGCGCCACCATGGGCTTGCTGGCGTTCATCCTGGCGTTCACCTTCGCGATCGTCGCCGACCGCTACGACACGCGTAAAGCACTGGTGCGCGAGGACGCCGGCTCGATTCGCACCGCCTTTCTGCGCTCCGATTTTCTTCCGCAGGATGATCGTGAGAAAGCAGCAGGCCTGTTGGCCGAATACGTGGATTGGCGTCTGCAGGCGGCCCAGGCCGCCGGTCTCGAGCAAACCCGCAAGGCCGTGGCCGAGTCGGAACAGGTGCAACGGCAGCTCTGGGCAATGGCGGTGAAGAATGCCCGCCTGGACATGAACTCGGATGTTGCCGCCCTCTACATCGAATCGCTGAACGAACTGATCAATGTGCATGCGCTACGGGTGACCATCGGCATAGAAACGCGGCTTCCCGATGAAATATGGCTGGTTCTGTTTGCGTTGCTGGTTCTGACCATGCTCGGGTTCGGCTACCAGATGGCCATTGCCGGTTCCGGGCGCTCATGGGCAATCCCGTTGCTGGCGCTTTCGTTCTCCGTGGTGCTGACCCTGATCGCGTTGCTCGATAGCCCGGAAAGCGGTTATTTCAGAGCTTCTCAACAGCCGCTGTTGGTGCTGCGCGAGGAGCTTGCGACAGCCGGCGAAAACCTTCGGCGGAGCCAGACTATTCCAAAAGGAGATAACTGACTGTGGCGAAAGGCCAGGCCTTGACCATACTGATTTTTACCAGGACTGCGCGGCTGTTCGCGGCGGCAGGGGATCGCCGCCACTGCTCGATACTGCCGCACAGGTTCTGTGCTGACGCCTGCAATCGCTTGTCGCGAAAGATGTCCTTTAGCGTTTTCTTAATCCTTGATTGGCAAACGGAGACCATCAGCAAGTTCTCACGGACGAGCCAGGGCTGGCTTGCCTCGTGACCCGTGTGACTGAGCCGTGCCAGGTCTATTGTTGAGGGGAAGCACCGTGTCGAAAAAAATCAATCAACGTCTGCTTCTTGGCATGGCGTTCGCCGTTGTGCATATGCTGCTCAGTGGCTGCGACAGCAAGGAAGCACCACCACCAGCCTTGCTGGACATTCCCTTCGTTACCGTTGCCGCTCAGGACGTGAACATTCCTCTGGATGTGATCGGTGAGACCATCGGCTCCACCGATGTGACCATCCGCGCCAGGGTCGATGGCTTCCTCGACGGGATTCATTTCAAGGAAGGTACCTTCGTCGACAAGGGGGCTCTGCTCTATACCATCGACCCGCAACCCTTCCAGGCCAAGGTCGCCCAGGCCCAGGCGATGCTGGCGCAGGCCGGGACCAGCCTGGTCAAGACCAAGTCGGATCTGAACCGCATCCGGCCGTTGGCCGAGATCAACGCCGTCAGCAAGCTGGATCTGGATGCCGCCGTTGCCAACCATGATGCGGCGAAGAGTTACGTGGAGGCGGCCAGAGCCCAGGTCGAACTGGCGCAGATCGAGCTGGGTTACACCCGGATCCATGCGCCCGAGCGCGGCCTGATCGGGTTGTCGGAGGCCGAGATCGGCGATTTTGTCAGTCAGCGCAACAACGGCGGGCTGCTCAACGTGATATCGCGCACCGACCCCATTGCGGTGCGGGTTTCCATCACCGAGCGCGGCTATCTGAACGCGGCGCGGCGGCTGGCCGACCAGCAACAGGGCAACCGCCCCGCCAATGGCGGCCTCGACAACATGGGCAAGCTTCCGCTGACGCTGATCCTGGCCGATGGCAGCCTCTACGAACACCGCGGGGTGCCCACCAAGGTCGACCGCAATATCGATCCCACCACCGGTTCGCTGACCATCGAGGCCGAATTTCCCAATCGCGAGGGCTTGTTGCGCCCGGGCATGTTCGCGCGCATCCGCTTCGATGCCGCCGAGCTCAAGGGCGCGATTGTGCTGCCGCAACGGGCGGTCAGCGAATTGCAGTCCGCCTACCGGGTGTTCGTCGTCAAGCCGGATGACACGGTGGAGGTGCGCCAGGTGCAGGTGGGGCAGCGGCTCGGCAGCGGCTGGGTGATCGAGTCCGGCCTGCAGCCGGGCGAGCGAGTCGCGGTGGCGGGGTTGCTGCGCCTGCGCCCAGGCATGACCGTCAGCCCGCGGCCAGCCGAGGCCAACGAGTTGCCACCGACTGCGGCGAAGGGAGCCTGACATGGGTGAGTTCTTCGTCCGTCGTCCCATCTTCGCGATGGTGATTTCGATCATCATCATCATTGCCGGCCTGGTCGCCATGGCGAGCTTGCCGATTGCCCAGTATCCGGATATCACGCCACCCGAGATCAAGGTGGAGGGCACCTACGACGGCGCCAATGCGGTGAACGTCGAGCAGTCGGTCGCCACCCCCCTGGAGCAGAAGGTCAACGGCGTCGAGAACATGCTCTACATGAAGTCGACCAACGCCGGTAACGGGCAGATGACCCTGTCGGTGGCCTTCGAAGTCGGCTCCGATCTCGACATCTCCAACGTGCTGGTGCAGAACCGCGTGTCCGAGGGTTCCGCGCAATTACCGGAGGAGGTCAAGCGCAAGGGGGTCAAGGTCAAGAAGGCGCTGGCGTTCCCGTTGATGCTGGTGACCCTGCGCTCGCCCAACGGCACCTTCGATGCGGATTTTCTCACCAACTACATGTCGATCAACGTGCTCGACGAGATCGCTCGCATTCAGGGGGTTGGCCAGGTCACCATCTTCGGTGGCGCCGACTACGCCATGCGCATCTGGATCAAGCCCGACCAGCTCAGCCGCCTGTCGCTCACCGTGCCGGACATCGTCAACGCCGTGCAGCAGCAGAACGTGCTGACCCCGGCGGGCAAGCTCGGTGGCCCGCCGGCGGCGGCCGGCACCGAGTTCGCCTATGCCGTGCAGACCCGCGGCCGCCTGGAGACGCCGGAACAGTTCGGCGAGGTGGTGGTGCGCTCGAACCCCGACGGTTCGCAGGTGCTGTTGCGTGACGTGGCCCGCATCGAACTGGGCGCCGAGACCTACAACCAGATCGGTGCCTTCGATGCCAAGCCGGCCGCCGTGCTGGCGGTCTACCAGCTGCCCGATGCCAACGGCCTGCAAGTCGCGGAGAACATCCGCGGCGCGATGGAACGGATGAAGGAACGCTTCCCCGAGGACATCGAGTACGTGATCTCGCTGGACACCACCAAGCCGGTTTCTGCCGGCATCGAGGAGATCGTCCATACGCTGTTCGAGGCCACCGCCATCGTGACCCTGGTGGTGTTCATTTTCCTGCAGAACTTCCGCGCCACCCTGATCCCCACCCTGGCGGTGCCGGTGGCGCTGATCGGCACCTTCGCGGTGTTCCCGCTGCTCGGCTTCTCGATCAACACCTTCTCGCTGCTCGGCCTGGTATTGGCCATCGGCATCGTGGTGGACGATGCCATCGTGGTGGTGGAGGGCGTTTCGGAGAAGATGGAACGGGGCATGGAGCGGCGCCAGGCCACCGTCGAGACGATGAAGGAGGTCAGCGGCCCGGTGATCGCCACGGCGCTTTCGCTGATTGCGGTGTTCGTGCCGGTGGCCGCGATGGGGGGCATCACCGGTCGGCTCTACCAACAGTTCGCCATCACCATCGCCATTTCGGTGAGTATCTCGGCGATCGTTGCGCTGTCACTGAGCCCGGCGCTGTGCAGCACACTGTTACAGCCGCACGTTCACGGCAAGAAAGGCCGTCTTGCACGCTTCTTCGACGGCTTCAACCGGATGCTGGACGGGGTGACGGATAAATACGTCGGGGTTACCAGCCGCTTCACCCATCGCCCGTTGCGTGCGCTGGCCGTGCTCGGCGTGCTGGTGCTGGCGCTGCTGTTGCTGTTCCGCACCGTTCCCGGCGGCTTCGTGCCGGAGGAAGATCAGGCCTACCTGATGGCCAACCTGCAACTGCCGGACGCCGCCTCGCTGGAGCGAACCCACGCCGCGGCCGCCAAGGTCGAGGCCATCCTCGCGGCCGATTCGGCCATCGAGTCCTTCACCACCGTGACCGGCTACAGCTTCCTCTCGGGCGCTTCGTCCACCAACAACGCGTTCTTCTTCATCCAGCTCAAGGACTGGGACGAACGGCCCGCGGCCGCGGATCAGGCGACCCAGGTTGCCCATCGGCTCAGCGCCAAGCTGGCCGCGATCAATGAAGGCATCGCCATTGCCTTCGGGCCACCGGCGATTCCGGGTCTCGGTACCGGTTCCGGCTTCTCGATAATGCTGCAGGACCGGGTCGGCAACAGCCCCGATTACCTGGCTGAACAGACCGATGCATTCATCCAGGCGGCCGCCAAGCGCCCGGAGATTGCCGGCCTCTACACCACCTATCGGGCAACGGTGCCGCAGATCTTCCTGGACGTGGATACCCAGAAAACCATGAAGCTCGGCGTCGAACCGGCGGATGTGAACCAGACCCTGGGCGCCTTCCTCGGCGGGGCCTATGTCAACGACTTCAACCGCTTCGGCCGGCTGTACAAGGTCTATGTGCAAGCGGAGACCGACTACCGCAAGGATCTCGCCGACGCCTCGCTGTTCTATGTGCGCAACGGTTCCGGCGAGATGGTGCCGATGAACACCCTGCTCACCGACGAGTCCACCAACGGCCCCGAGTTCACCTACCGCTTCAACATGTTCCGCGCCGCCGAAGTAACCGGACGTCCGGCGCCGGGCTACAGCTCGTCCCAGGCCCTCAAGGCGCTGGAGGAGGTGGCGGCGCAGGTGCTGCCCAGCGACATGTCCTACGCCTGGAACGCCATGTCGTACCAGGAGAAGGCCGCCGAAGGCTCCGGCAGCATCGTCTTCGTCATGGCCCTGGTGTTCGTCTTCCTGATTCTCGCCGCCCAGTACGAGAGCTGGTCCCTGCCGTTCGGCGTGCTGTTCGGCACGCCCATTGCCATCTTCGGCGCCATGTTCGGCCTCTGGCTGGCGCGCTTCTTCAGCTCCAGCTACGAGAACAACGTGTTCGCGCAGATCGGCCTGGTGATGCTGATCGGCCTGGCGGCGAAGAACGCCATCCTCATCGTCGAGTTTGCCCGCGCGGAGACCGCACGCGGCAAGGGCCCGGTCGAGGCGGCGCTGGAGGCGGCGCGGCGGCGCTTCCGGCCGATCCTGATGACCTCGCTGGCCTTCATTCTCGGCGTGATCCCGCTGATTCTCGCCAGTGGCGCCGGTGCCGAGGCACGCAAGATCATGGGCATGACCTCCTTCGCCGGCATGCTGGTGGCTACCTTGGTGGGGGTGGTGCTGGTGCCGGGTCTTTACGTGATCGTGGAGCGTTATCTCACCGCCAAGAAGAAACCGGCGGCACCTGCCGCGCCGGCCAGCGAGGAGGCCAAGCCATGAAGGGATTCGCCAGGCGGCCGCTGCTGACGGCCATGCTGCTATCCGGGCTGCTGGCGGTCGGCGGCTGCATGGTCGGCCCCGACTATCAGCGTCCGTCACTCGATGTGCCGAGCGCCTACAAGGAACCGGCCGCGACCGATCCGGCGTTCGCCAACCTCGACTGGTGGGAGCTGTTCGCCGACCAAACGCTCGATGCGCTGATCGAGGAAGCGTTGGCCAACAACCGCGATCTCGGGGTGGCAATCTCGCGCATCGAGGAGGCTGCAGCGATCCTGCGCATCGAACGGGCCAACCAGTATCCGTTCATCGACGCCGCGGCCGGGGCGGGTCGGTCATCGCCGAGCCGCAACATCCTGGCCACGGCCGAGACCGCAAGCAGCTATTACTTCAACGGCGCAGCCTCCTTCGAGGTGGACCTGTGGGGCAAGTTGCGGCGCTCGACGGAGGCGGCACGGGCGGAGCTGCTGAGCACCGAAGCAAGCGCGCGCAACGTGACCATTTCGTTGATTGCCTCGGTGGCCACCACCTATTTCCAGTTGCTGGATCTGGACGACCGGCTGCGCATCTCCGTGCGCACTCTGCAGTCGCGTGAAGATGCGCTGGGGATCATCAAGGAGCGTTACGCCAAAGGCACGGTGCCGGAGCTGGACGTCAACCAGGCCGAGATCGAGGCCGCCGATGCCCAAGCCTCGGTGGCGGTATTCGAGCGGGCGGTACGCCAGAGCGAAAATGCCCTGAGCGTACTGGTGGGCTCGCGTCCGCGGGTCATTGAGCGCGGTGAGGAACTGGCCCGGCAGACCTTGCCTGTCGAGGTTCCGGCAGGCCTGCCGCTGAGCCTGCTGGAGCGGCGGCCGGACATCGTGACTGCCGAGCAGCAACTGGCCGCCGAGACCGCGCGCATTGGCGTGGCCCGCGCCCAGCGTTTGCCATCCCTGTCCCTGACCGCCAGCTTCGGCTATGCGAGCCGCGATCTGAGCGACCTGGTCGAGGGCGATAGCGAAAGCTGGGACGTATTCGGCGACATCCTCGCGCCCATCTTCAACGCGGGGCAGCTGAAATCAGTGGAGGAGGCGCAACGCCAGCGTGCCGAGCAGGCGCGTCTGGGCTACGAACAGGCGGTGCTCAATGGGTTGCGTGACGTGGACGATTCGCTGACCGGCTTGCGCACTTCGCGTGCCGAGTACACCGCCCGGCAGCGCCAGCTCGAGGCGGCGCGTACGGCGGCGCGGCTGTCGCGCGCGCGCTATGACGGTGGCTTGGTCAGCTACCTGGAGGTGCTGGACTCTGACCGCAGCCTGTTCCAGGCGGAACTCCTCGAGTCGCAGACGCGCCAGCAACAGCTGAGTGCAGTGGTTGGCCTGTACCGGGCGCTGGGTGGCGGTTGGCCGGCTCAGGCGGCTCAGGCCCAGTAAAGTCGTGGGCGGGCGCGCGCCAGCTGATGCGGTTGAGAGGCGTTGCCACGGCACGGCATGCGTCGCCTGACCCAGGCATAGCGGTGTTTATGTTGGAGCGTGGGAACTGCAGGCCGTCCTATCAGTAGTTTGCGTATTAATGAGTTGAAGGAGCTTCGCAAATGGCCAAAAAAAAGAACAAGGCAGCGGTGGATCTACCGGCTGACGGGGAACGCCTGCACAGGAAGGAATACGAAGAGGCGCTGAAGCAGCTTCATGTCGAGTTGGTCAAGTTGCAGCAGTGGGTGGTGGCCAAGGGCTTGAAGGTGTGCGTCGTCTTTGAGGGGCGCGATGGTGCGGGCAAGGGTGGGACGATCAAGGCGCTCACCGAGCGGGTCAGTCCGCGGGTGTTTCGTGTGGTGGCCCTGCCGGCGCCCACCGACCGGGAAAAGACCCAGATGTATGGACAGCGCTATCTCGTCCATATGCCGGCGGCCGGCGAAGTGGTGATCTTCGATCGCAGTTGGTACAACCGTGCGGGCGTCGATCGGGTCATGGGGTTTTGCACCGAGGAGGAGTCTCGAAAGTTCCTCAGCATAGCGCCGCTGTTCGAGAAGATGATGATCGAGTCGGGGATCATTCTGATCAAGTATTGGCTCGAGGTGAGCGCCGAGGAACAACAACGTCGGCTGGAGGACCGGATCAACGACGGCCGCAAGATCTGGAAGCTGTCGCCCATGGATCTGAAGTCATTCAGCCGCTGGGACGAATACACTCGCGCCCGCGACGAAATGTTCGTGGCCACCGACACCTCCTGGGCTCCCTGGTTCATGGCGCGCTCCGAGGAAAAGCGGCGGGTGCGTCTGAATATCATCAGCCACCTGCTCCAGCAGATTCCCTACGAGGATCTGACTCGACAAGAGCCCGTCAAACTGCCAAAACGCTCCCGGATCGGCCGTTACAAGGCTGTTTCCTACCCCTTCAAGATGGTGGAGGAGCGCTACTGAATCGACGGCCAATGGGCTTGATTGGCCACGAAGGTCTCGGGGTTTGCTGACGATCTGCCGCTCAGGGCGTCCAGTCCACGGCATGATCGTCGAGGTAGTCATCCACGGCGGCGCCCACGGTAGGCTGGAAGATGTTTTCGCCGAACACTTCCAGCAGTCCGAAGCGGCTGAACTTGTCCTTGACCGGGTCCTTCATTTCCGCGAAATGCAGCTCGATGCCGCGCGCGCGCAAGGTTTCGCACAGCTCGCCGAGCATGTCCGCAGAGGTGACGTCGATGCTGGTGACCGGCTCAGCGGTTACCACCAGCCGGCGTACCGGCGTCGGCGACTCCTCGATGGCCTGCAGTATGCATTCCCTGAACAACTCGGCATTGGCGAAGAACAGCGGCGCGTCCCAGCGGAACAGCACCAGGCCGGGCACCCGACGGGCTTCTGGATAGCGCTTCAAATCGTGATAGCCGCGCAGGCCATTGACGCGGCCGAGAATGGCGAAGTGCGGGCGCCAGCCGTCCCACAGGTACTCGATCACGGCGATTGCCACCGCCAGGCAAATGCCGGGGATGGCGCCGAAGACGGCGACCCCGGCAAAGCAGGCCATCGACAGCCAGAACTCCCAGCGCTGGATGCGGTAAATCCGCTTCAGGTCGATGAACTCGAACAGGCCAATGACCGCCGCGATCACCACTGCGGCCAGCGCGCTGTTGGGCAGGTAGCGCATCAGGGATGGCGCGACCAGCAACAGTGCCGCTACCGCCAGGGCGCCGACCACCCCGGTCACCTGGGTCTTGGAGCCAGCCGCCTCGGCTACCGGGGTGCGCGAGGAGCTGCTGCTGATGGGGAAGCCCTGGAACAGTCCGGCGGCCAGGTTGGCGGCGCCCAGGCCAATCATTTCCTGGTTGGGGTCGACCTGGGTTTGGGTGCGTGCGGCATAGGTGCGCGACAGCACGCTGGTATCGGCGAAGGACACCACGGCGACGGCGCAGCCACCGAGCACCACGGTGGCGATGTCGACGCCGCTGAGCCAGGGCAGGGTGAAGGTTGGCAGGCCCTGCGGCAGATCGCCCAGCACCTTGACGCCCTGGCTGCCCAGATCGAAGAAGCTGACCGCCAGGGTCGCCAGGATCACCACGATGAGAATGCTCGGCAGCCGCTCGAAGCGCTTGAACAGCAGGATCAGCGCCAGGCTGCCGCCACCCACGGCGAAGCCATACCAGTTGGCCTCGCCGGCCAGGATAGCCTGGCCCAGGGCCCAGAGATCACGCAAGGGGCCTTCGCCGTCGATGGAGATGCCGAACAGCTTGGGCAGTTGACTGGTGAGAACGGCCAGGGCGATACCGTTCATGTAGCCGTAGCGGATCGGCTTGGACAGCAGCTCGGTGATGAAGCCCAGGCGCAGCAGGCCGGCGAGGATGCATACCAGCCCGGAAACCACCGCCATCATGCTGGCCAGGGTGATGGCGCGCATCGGATCGCCGCCGGAAAGCGGCAGCACCACGGCGAGGATCAGCGCGGCGAGCGACGAGTCCGGGCCGAGCACCAGAATGCGGCTGGGGCCGAACAGGGCGTAGGCCAGCAGCGGAACGATGGTGGCATACAGGCCGTAGATGCCCGGCACGCCGGAGGCCTCGGCATAGGCAATGCCGACTGGCACCAGCATCGAGGTGAGCACCAGACCGGCAGCCAGGTCCTTGGGCAGCCAGTCGAGGCGGTATCGCTTGAGCATCAGCAAGCCCGGTAGCCAGCGTAGCCAGGAGGATGCGGTTTCAGGGCTGGGCGGGCTGTCGGGTAGTGACGATTCTGGTGGCATGGCTAATCGTCCTTGCCGGAGGCGAATGGCTGGCTCAGAAGGCTGGGCTGCTGGGATCTAGAAGAAGGCTAGGTCAAGAGTCGGCTACATGCCTTAGCAGGCTGTTGAAAAACTACTGCGCTCGACTATGAGTGCCGCGTTGCAACGCAGCGACACGAGTCAGTCTCGGCAAGCCGCTTGCGGCTAACTCGCTTTAGCGGGGCCGCCTAGGTGCGACCCGACGGGTGGGTGCAAGAGTAATGCTCATGTACAGCTCGTACTCTCACGTGCGAGCCCAGTCCGCTTCCTCGGCTGATTTCGCTTGGCTACGCGCCCCGGCCTAGTATTCGCACGCTACATTTTTCAACGGCCTGTCAGGGGCTGTTGGCGTTTCACATGGGTAGCCAAATGAGCCCGCAGGCCATGGCTGCCCCTTGTACATCGCTGTTGCTACGGCGGCCGCCGTAGCTGTCGTCAGCGGGCGGTGTTGCTCACGTATAAAACCTAGAACGGTCTGCCCAGATAGAAATAAAAGCTGCTGTTGCCGTCCTGCGCGCGGCCGTAACCCAGATAAACCGGGCCAAGCGGGCTGTCGGCGGCGATGAATACGCTGGCGGACTTGAGCCAGTCCTCCGTGTTGCCCGGCACCAGCGGGTTGCCGATCCGGCCGGCTTCCAGCGAGAAGCCGCTGTAGGCGCCCTCGAATATGCTGCCCGGCAGGATGCGGTGGTAGTACATCATCCTGCCGAACTGCAGCTCCTCGCCGAGCAGCTGGCCGGTGGAGTAGCCGGACTGTTTCAGGAAACCACCCCACTGGAACTGGTCGTAGCGCGGCAAGGGGTCGTTGCCGAGCTTGCCGCCAGCCTTCAGCGCGAAGTTGAAGGTGTGATTGCCGAACGAATAGACCGCGTTGGCTTCGGCATCCCACTTGGTGTACTCATCGTCCGCTCCGAGGCTGCTGTTCGAGTTGAATAGCGTGCTGCCGGCGCGCCAGCCTGAGCGCGGGAAGTGCACGCTATCGAGCTGGTCGAGAATCAGTCGGCCGGTAAAGGCGCCCTGGGTGATGCTGCCTTCGCCTGGGGACAGGCTTTGCGGCCCGGTGTCCAGTTGCGGTTTGAGCTTGCCGCCCAACATGCCGACGCGCAGCTCGCCATAGCGTTTGAAATTAGTGCCGATGTCGACGCCTGCGAGGGTGGAGGTCATCTCGTAGCTGGCGATCCGATCATCATCCTGGTACAGGTCCGCCGTGCGCCGCTCGATTGCCGCGTGTGGCGCGACGAAGAAGGCGCCCTGGGCACTGAGTGGCTGGTAGAACTCGGTATACAGGCCGCTGGTGTGGCCAAGTTGCACGTCGTTGCGCCACTCCGCGCCGAGCGAATTGAGCCAGGTCTGGCGATAGCTGCCGAGCAGGTTGAAGAAGGCATCGCCACTGAAGTCGCTGGACAGTCCCAGGCCGAAGCGCAGGTAGTTCGGCCCCCAGTTTTTCTCGACGGCATCCACCGCGAGCACCCGCTTGCCCTCTTCCTCGAGGAAGCGGTAGTTCACGTGCTCGATATCATCGGTGCCATACAGACGGCGCATGTCCTGGTCGAGTATGTCCTGGTCGATCGGCTGGCCGACCTTGGTTTGCATCAGGCTCTGCAGGGTTTCAGGATTGACCCGAGCCAGCTGCTCGAAGCGAACCTCGTCGACCGGCCGCAGATCGGCGACCACCTGAACCGACTGGCGTTGGCGCAGCGCAGCGTATTCGGCAGGAGGCAGCGACAGGTGCTTGAGCTGCTCGGCCACTGCACGCGCCGCCACCTCACCGAGCGGAGCGATCTGTGGCAGGTGGTCGAAATCCCCAGTGGAGAAATTGCCCAGATCCGGGGAGATCAGGATATCGCCCGGCTGCAGGGTCGCCAGCGAAGCCTGCACATTCTGCTCGGTCAGAATACTCAGCATCTGGTTGGTGACGCCGAGTATCCCATTCAGCTCTTCGCGCTTGAGCAAGGGCGTGCCGACATTGACCGCGATGATGATGTCCGCGCCCATCTCGTTGCGGGCGGTTTGGATCGGCAGGTTGCTGGTGAGCATGCCATCGACCAGGATCATGCTATCGAACTCCGCCGGAGCCACCGCGCCGGGCACTGACATGCTGGCGCGCATCACGTTGGCCAGTTCGCCTTCGCTGAACACCACGGCCTTGCCGGTCACCAGGTCGGTGGCCACCGCGCGGAAGGGGATCGGCAGTTTATCGAAATCGTGATAGCCCTTGACCTTGGACAGCTTGCGCAACACGGTTTCCAGTTGCACGCCCGACACCAGGCCCTTGCTGATCTTGACCTCACCGTTCTGCAGGCCGACCTCGGGGGTGAACAGAATGCTGTAGTCGTCCTGTTTGCGGCGCATCGCCAGTTCCTGGCGCGGCGGTTTTTCCTTGAACAGCAACTCGGTCGAGATGCCGCCGAGCAGCCGCTCCATTTCATCGATGGAGGTGCCGGTCGCGAACGCTGCGCCGACCAGGGAACCCATGCTGGTGCCGGCTATGCAGTCGACCGGTACCCGATATTCCTCGAGCACCCTGAGTACGCCGACATGCGCCGCGCCGCGCGCGCCCCCGCCGGAAAGTACCAGGCAGATTTTCGGGCGTTTCGGGTTGGTTGCCGGGCGTTCGCTGACGGCCAGCGATTCGGCCGCCACGGCGGTGGACAGGATGCTCGGTGTGCAGCAGCCAAGCAGCGCCGCAGAGACATAAAGGGCCAGCTGTTTCATCGTCACTCCCCGTGGCGTTTGCTTGCAGCTTGTGCGCGGTTTTTGATTGGCCAGTGGCACCAGGCCTCAGTTATCGAGTAGCGAGAGGTCGCGGATGCGCGCGGAGAAATCCAGTGGGCTATCCACGGCATTGGCACGCGCGTTGATCAGTGCCCTGCGCTGGACTTCGTCGAATGACGGCCCGTTATCCTCCAGTCGACCATTTTCATAGAGGTATTGCGGCACATAGCCGCTTGCCAGAATCTTCCAGCTGAACGGAATGTGCTCGGTGTTGACCCTGGCGCTCAACCAGATCTGCGTCGTGCAGTTGGTGGTGAGGGTGTTGTAGAACTCCGGTTTGTCCTTGAGCGCATTCATGCCGTGCAGGTACTCGAGAAACAGACGCCGGCCATTTTCCAGAGATCCCTTGAGTCGATAGAGATAGACCTGTTCGGGCGGGTCCTGGCGGAAGTTGGTGCGCAGGCGAATGACGTCGCGCTCATCGGCGACCACGTAGAACAGTTCGTACTGGCGGAAGAAGCCCTTGATCGTCGAATAGGCTTCGCCTTTCTCCTTGCGCGTCTCGATGGATACGGCCAGATGGTCGCCGCCCTCGAAGGCAAAGCTGAGGAACGTATGGGCAATCGCCGGCCCCATCCAATAGGAGGCGACCAGGTCGACGCCTTCCAGTTTGTTCAGGTCGAAGGTTTTGTCGTACCAGGCCGGGGTGTAATCGGTTTCGCTGCGGTAGTCGAAGTTGCGGATGTTGTGCACGGTGACCAGATCGCCGTCGATAGTGGCGTAGGGCAGCACCGACACGTCGGTCTGCCAATCACGCTCGTTGGACGGCTCGACGCGCCACCACCAGGTCAGCAGCCCGGCGAACAGGACCAGGTAGGCCGCCAGGGAGCGGCCGCGCCAGCGGCGCAAGCCCAGGCCGACCAACGCGGCCAGCGAGGCGATGGCAACTGCGCCTGCCAGGCTATTGCGCAGCGTGGTGTCTGCTGGCCCGGCAAACGTGATGGCCAGCACGCCCCAGCCACCTGCCATGACAATCAGCAAGCCGAGCAGCAGCAGGGCGACGGCGATGGCGCAGCGGGTCAGGACTTTTCTCATTGCGGGGTCTCTGCGTTTGCTGGCGTCGATTCAGGCACCAGCAAGTGCTATGGGTATGACGGACGTGCCTGGCAATCCAATCCTCGACGCTTGCCACGTCAGGATAGATGGCCGTGGTCTCAGTGTAGGCAGGCTTGGCAAACTGCGACGTCTGGGTTGATGGGCATAGTGCTGGTTGATGGGCATATTCTGGTGGGCGATTTGCTCTCCCGTAGAGGTCGTATCGAGTCTCGCCGACCTCTATCGCTCAAGGGCGCGAACAGCGCCGCCAGGTTGGCCTTGGCCTGCTGCAGGTGCTGGATCTTCTGTTCGACGCTGCACGGGCGATCAGCCTGTAGATCAACACCGGCTTGCCCTGGCCGCCATCGGCTCGCCCCAGCCGCCATTTTTCTGCCTGTCTCCCTGAATAGTAGGCAGAAAAAGTTCTCCTTCGGCCCGTTACCCATCGCAAAAAATTGTGTGAAAGCGCACGGATTTCGCCTGACCAATCGACACCGAAGTGAATTGACTCACACTTTCACTGGATATGGATTGTGCAGCCATCGTTTCGCCTTAGATTGTTCATGTGTTTGCAACACAGATACATTTAAATCGGATGTGTAAACGCTAGCGCCCTTGGAAAGAGCGAAGTACCAGGGGGCCACTCTGTTCAATAGGGAAACGACAAGAATGCGCTCCACCAAAACCTCAGCTCACCTCTTCGAACTCGGCCGTTCGGTTATCCCAGATGCTGTCAGTTCGCCGATGCGGGCATTCCAGCAGGTCGGTGGCAACCCGATCTGCTTCGCAGCAGCCAAGGGCTCGAAAATCACCGATGTAGACGGCAACGTGTACACCGACTTTCTCAACGCCTTCGGTGCCTTGCTGCTGGGACATGGTCGTGAAGAGATCAGCGCGGCGATCTCCCGCCAGGCCGCACAGGGCACGGTAGTTGGTTTGACCTCGCCGCTGGAGCACCAGCTGGCCAGGCGCATAGTTGCCAGCACTCCGGCTATCGAGCAGATCCGTTTCGTCTGCAGCGGCACCGAAGCGGTGATGACCGCCACCCGTATTGCCCGCGCGCATACCGGCAAAGACCTGTTGGTCAAGTTCGTCGGTTCCTACCACGGCCACTCGGACGTACTGCTGGCCACCCCGAGCACTGCCGGGATCAAGACCAAAGGCGTCACCCAGGGCATTTCGCCAAATCTGGGGCGCGAGATCCTGCTGTGCCAATACAACGATGCCAACCAGCTGAAGAGCTTGTTCAAGGCGCACGGCGCGAACATCGCGGCGGTGATAGTCGAACCCTACGCCACCAATATGGGTTTCGTGCGTCCGCAGGAAGGCTTTATGGAGCTGATCCGCCTGCTGTGTGATCAGCATGAGGCGCTGTTTATCTTCGACGAGGTGGTGACAGGTTTCCGTTTCAACTTTGGCGGCATCTGCAACCTGATGGATATCGACCCCGATCTGGTGACCTTCGGCAAGATCATCGGTGGTGGCACGCCGATCGGTGCCTACGCCGGCAAGGCGCGCTTCATGCAGCACGTGGCGATCGGCAACAGCGTGTTCCAGTCGGGCACCTTCGCCGCCAACCCGCTGACCATGGCGGCGGCCAATGCCGCGCTGGATGTGCTGGAACAACCGGGTTTCTACGAGGAAATGGAGCGCAAGGGTCAGGTGCTCGATAGCGCCATCCGCGACGAATTCAACGCCTCCAACATTCCGTTCCTGTTCACCCGCTTTGGTGCGCTCGGCGGCGTCGCCTTTCGCGATAGCCACCGCGCGATGAAGTCTTATCAGGACGTCAAGAATCAGCACTACGAGGTCTACACCAAGACCCATCAACTGATGCTGGACAAGGGTTTTCTGATGGCTCCGTCGCTGGAAGAGCCGATCTTTCTTTCCGCCGCCCACAGCGACCAAGACCTGAAAGGTTTCGCCGCAGCCCTTGGCGAATCCGTAAGCGAAGCGCTGGCCGCGCACCGCCAGGCCTTCCCGGTTCTGCTGCCGTTCTGAATACGACTCATCAAACCCGTGACTTTTAAGGAGGAATGCACATGAATGCGATCGTCGAACTCAACTCCAAACAATTCTTCGAGTCGGTCAACAAATGGTATGCCAGGGCAACCGTACGCAACAGCCCGCGCATCATCGTTCCGGAAGAGACCAACGGCGAATTCACCTACCCGAAATCCCGCCAGATCCTCAGCGAGCACCCCAAGGTCCAGGCGCTCGGCCACAAGGGCGTGGCTTATGTGCTGACCCAGTCTGCCTACCAGTACATGTACGAGATAGGCCTGCTGGAAACCCGCTTCGTTATCGACTGCAGCCTGAACATCGTCAACAACGTGATAACCGGGGCCAGTGAAGAAGAGAAGCTCGACGCCCTGACTGTGGTCATTGACGAGGGCTACCACGCTCACGTGGCCATGGATTACATCATTCAGATGAAAACCATGAGCGGCGTCGAGCCTCTGGAAGTGCCGCAAACCAACGGTAACCTGAGCGCGGTCAAGCGCGCCTTCGAACTGTTGCCGGCCCAGGTGCACAACGACTTCCAGCTTATTTCCGTGACCCTGGCCGAACACACCCTGACCAAGGACCTGATCAGCATCGGCCGTGAGAAGGACGCCTCCGCCGCGTTTACCAGGGTAATGACCGATCACGTTTCCGACGAAGGCCGTCACGCCAACTACTTCGCCAAGCTGATGAAGGCGCACTGGGCGCGCCTGCCCGAAGAGCGCAAACAGATCATCGGCAGCATGCTGCCGGCCTACCTGGATGACTACCTGGCCGCTGACGAAGATCGCGTCTTCGACCGCAAGATTCTGCGCGCCAGTGGTTTCAGCGCAGCCCAGGTAACGGAAATCATCGACGACACCCAGGCGCAGTTCCTCGACAACCTGAACAGCTATGTGGTCACCACCAAGGCCAACCTGGTCAAGCTGTTGCAGCGCTCAGGCGTTCTCGATCACGCGCCCACCCGCGCGGCTTTTATCCAGCATGGCGTCGCCCTCTAGTCGAACCCTCCATTTGTTAACCAACACTCGACAGGAAGTTGATGAAATGTTGCTAGATAAACTCCGTGAGCTGAGTCTGTCCGCGCCGCTGCAACCGGCAGTCGTGGCCGACTCGCGAGTGCTTTCATATGTTGAGCTGGAGCGCCAGTCGTCGCGCATGGTCGCTTACCTGGCGCAGGCGGGGATTGCTCAGGATTCGCTGGTGGCGATCTATACCAACCGCGATATCAACTCGATAGTGGCGCTGTTTGCCGTGCTGAAAGTCGGCGCGGCCTACACCTTTGTCGAGGATGACGGGGTCCGTGAGGAGAACTACCACAGGCTGACGGCCATCGCCGCCGATGCCGTGCTCTGCGCGGCGGTTCATCTCGAACCACTGCGCGAGCTGGGCCTGTGTCCGCTGGATATGCACGGCGCGTTGCTGGGCGCGGAGCAGGGCAGCGTCGTCCGGGTCGAGCGCGAGGCGAGCGCCTATGTGCTGTTCACCTCCGGCTCCACCGGCATGCCCAAAGGGGTAGCTGTCAGCCATGGCAATATCCAGCACTACACGGAGTCGGTCAGCCAGCGCTTCGCGATCACCCGACCGCTCAACTATGCCCATGCCAGCACCTTGGCGGCGGATCTTGGCAACACCTCGCTGTTCCTGTCGCTGAGCAGCGGGGGCTGCCTGCATCTGCTCAGCGTGGAGCAGCGCAAAGACCCCGCGGCGTTTCGCGATTATCTGCAGCGGCAGCGGATCGATTTCCTCAAGATCACCCCCTCGCACTGGAATGCGATGTTTCCCGCCGAGCAGCCAGGCATCGAGTTGCCGCAGCTGGAATACCTGGTGTTCGGCGGCGAGGCCCTGCCCAAGAAGCTGGCCCGTCGCGTGCTCGAGTCTGGGCGGATCGCCCAGCTATTCAATCACTATGGCCCCACCGAGACCACGGTGGGGGTCACCACCTTTGCCTTGACCAGCCTCGGCCAGCTAGACGCGCTGCCCTCCGATTCGATTCCGGTCGGCCGCGCGCTGGGTGACAGCCTGCTGTGCGTGTGCGATGAGCAGGGCGCATTCGCCAACCACAGCGCCAAGGGCGAGCTGTATATAGGCGGGCCCTCGGTGGCCCAGGGCTATCGCAACAACCCGCAGGCCACCGCCCAGAGTTTCCTCGAAATGGAAACCGCGCAAGGCCCGCAGCGGTTCTACCGCAGTGGTGATCTGGTGGCCCTGGATGCCAGCGGCCTGGTGCAGTTCATTGGCCGGGTCGATCGCCAGGTGAAGGTCAACGGCTACCGGGTCGAGCTGGAGCATGTGGAAAATGTCCTGCGCGGCGTTCCCGGGATTGACGATGCCGCCGTGTTTCTCCTCGAGGTGCGCGGCCGCGAGCGCTTGATCGCGGCGCTGCTGGGCCAGCGTCCGGAGCAGGAGCTGAAGGGACAGCTGCCGGCGCTGCTGCCCGACTATATGATTCCGAAAACCCTGCTGTCCTTGGCGGATTTTCCACGCAATGCCAACGGCAAAACCAATCTGGCGCTGCTGCGCATGCAGCTTCAGGAGCGACTGCAAGATCAGCCGCAGGACGAGCTCCAGCCCCAGGACGAGGATGGCGACGAGCGCCTCAAGGCCATTCGCGCGGCGTTTCGCAAACACCTGCGCGGCGCGGCGGTGGGCCTCGAAGACAGCTTCTTCGATCGCGGTGGCGACTCTCTGGACGCCATCCAGCTGATCGCCGAACTGCAGGAAAAAGGCTATCCGGTGAGCGCCCACGCCTTTCTCAAGAACCCCTGTGTGAACGGCCTGCTGCAGGCGTTGGACAAGCAGGAAGGCAGCCTGAACGGAGCGGCGACGCAACGTGATCTGCAACGCCTGAACTTGTTTTCACCAGCGCAGCGCGAGTTGCTCCAGCAGCAACTGGCCAAGCCGGACCATTACAACCAGGCGCTGCTGCTCAGAAGCGCCGACAAGATCGACATGGCCATCCTCAATGCCGCCCTCAGTCAACTGCTGGAGCAGCACCCCTCGTTGAGCATGGCCTACGCCAGCGATGCCCAGGGCCTGCATGCCAGCCATACCGAGAAGGACGGCAACGATAGCCTCAGCGTGTCCTTTATCGCCGGCGACAGCGAGGCGCAGATCCAGAGCCATGTCGAGCGGGTCGCCGAACGCGTCCAGGCTGCCTTGTCCCTGGCGGACGGTACTCTGCTGCGCGTGCACCTGTTCAAGGTCAAAGAAGGTGAAGACCTGTTGCTGCTGGTCGCCCATCACCTGGCCGTGGATGTGATTTCCTGGCGCATCATCATCGCCGAGCTGACGCGCAACTACAGCGACAGGTACTTCGGCACCGCCAGCCTGCGCACGCCCAACCGCACCACCTTCTGGGATTGGGTGGAGCATATCGACAGCCACAAGGCGCAGCTGCAGAGCGCCTGGCTGCGCCGCACCGAGCGGGAGGCGGCGGCGCTGCCGAGCTACTTCGCCGCGCACAACACCGAAGGTGCCGCCTCCACGCTGTGGCTGGGCTTCTCCGCGGAGGACAGCCAGCGTCTGCTGCGCGACCTGGTGAACAGCGCCGGCATACCGTTTCACCTGCTCTTGCTGGCGGCCTTCGGCCTGTGCCTGGGGCGACTGCGCGGCGGCGAACGGCAAGCCATCGATGTCGAAAGCCATGGCCGGGTCACCTTCGATGACAGCACCGATGTCAGCCGCGTGGTCGGCTGGCACACCTCGACCTTCCCCTTGCTGCTCGAGCTGCCGCACCTGGAGATGCCGGCGGTGGTGCAGGAAGTCAGCCGTGCATTCGCCGCGGTGGAGGACCTCGGCGTGGGCTACGGGCTGTCTCGACCACATGCGCACGAAGGCCGCTATGCCCCGTCCGCGCCGGTGTGCTTCAACTTTCTCGGCGATGTCAATTTCGCCCACGATGAACGCTTCGAGCTGACCCCGGCGAAATTCGCCTTCGGCCACGCCCGCCATGCGCAGAACAACCGCTGCCATGAGCTGAAGCTGACCGGCAAGGTGATAGATGGGCAGTTGCTGCTCGACCTGTCCTTCCCGCAGTCGGTCGAAGCCGCCGACATGCACGAGCTGATGCGCGGCATCGCTGCGCAACTGACCGACCTGGCGGGAATGCCTCCTTCGGCACCGCAGATAGTGCTGGAACAGGGCACGCGCACCGGCATGCTCAACTATGCGCCGCGCCAGCTATTGGCCCAGACCCGCCAGCAGAAACATCGCGAATACCGCCATGTGCTGCTGACCGGTGCCACCGGCTATATCGGGACTTATGCGCTCAAAGAGCTGATCTTCCAGTCGAATGCCCATATCCACTGCATCGTGCGCCACAAACAGGGCACCTCGGCCAAGGCCCGCCTGGAGCAGTTGTTCGGCTGGTATTTCCCCGGCATTCGCCTGGAGGGCTTCAGCAACCGCTTGAGCATCCACCAGGGCGATGTCTGCGAGGCCCGTTTGGGGCTGGATGACCAGACCTACCAGCAGCTCAGTGAGCAGGTGGAGGCTATCTATCACTTCGCCGCCGACACCCGCCTGTTCGGCACCGAGGAGGCGTTCACCAAGAGCAATGTGCAGTCGGTGAAGTCCTGCATCGAACTGGCCGAATTCCAGCGCGCCAAGGACTTGCACTATATGTCCACCCTGGCAGTCAGCGGGGTGAACCGCCAGGAACAGGTCGCCTTCTTCTGCGAGGAGTCGCTGGATATCGGCCAGGAGTTCCAGAACAACTACGAGCTGACCAAATACACCGCCGAGTGCCTGGTCAACCGCTTCCGCCTGCACGGCAACAACGGCTTTATTTACCGCTCCGGCAACGTGTCGGCGGACTCCCGCGCGGCGCGCTTTCAGATCAATGCCCGGGATAACCGCCTGGTGCAGTTCCTCGCGTCCTGCATCAAGGTCGGCCAGTTGCCGGAATGCCTGGGTGAGCCCCTGGTTCTCTCGCCGGTCGATGAGGTGGCCTCGGGCATAGTGGCGGTGTCGCTGGACGCCTCATCCAGCCCCGGCACCTACCATGTCGACAGCATCCATGAGGTCAGCATGGAACGGGTGTTCGCCGCCCTGGAACGTTGCGGTTTCCACTTCAGCCGCGGTGGCCACGGCAACTTCGCCGAACTGTTCCGCGCGGTGGAGGGGGCCAATGACCCGGACATCCTGCTCGGCAAATTCTGGGCAAGCCGCAAGAGCCGCAACATCAAGTACAGCAACGAACGCACGCTGCGCACCCTCGAGCGCCTGGGCCGGAGCTTCACCGCGCCCAGCGATGAATGGCTCGATGAGTTCGTCGGCGTGCTCCGCCAAGAGAAGGTATTCGCCCTTCGCCCCAGTAGTTGCGAAGACGCCGATACGCCAAGACCTCTTGCGCTGCAGGTGTAATCCGAGTCAGGCATGCCGAACCTGCGTGTCAGGTTCGTGCCGCCTGCTGCGCGCAGAGCCCCACGAGTCCAGCAAATAAACAATGGAGATGTGTTTTGTGGAAACGCTTAATCAGAACTTCCGCCTAACCGATGAGCATATTGCCGACTACCAGCGCACCGGTTTCGTCCTGCTCAAACAGTTCTTTTCCAGCGACATGATCGAGTACCTGCGCAAGCGGGTGAACGATGAACTGGAAACGCCCACCGATCATTATCAGAAGGGCTTCGACAAGCTGCGCTATGACCTGTGCAACAACGACGAAGTGATCTTCGAGCTGCTCGCCAACCAGCAGTTCAAGAAGATCATGCACGGCCTCACCAAGCGCACCCTGTTCTTCACCCAGGGCGTCGGTTTCGGTCTGAAGAAGAATGTCAGCAAGGGCTTCACCTGGCATATCGAATCGCAGAGCTTCGGTTTCAACCGCTCCGAAGACTACGCCACCACCCTGTGGGCACCGCTGCACCCCATCAATACCCAGCAACAGGCCGGCGGCATGCGCTATGTGCCGCGCGACGTCATCTCCGGTGAGTTCATGTACGACTATATCGACCCGGCCGTCTTCCGCTGCCTGGACGAGCGCATCAAGTCCGGCGGTATCGCCTTCGACGACTACGTTGCGCTGCGCGACGAGCCGCTCAACTCGCCCGGCATCGGCCGCCTGCTCGAATACTTCTCGGTCGAGGACGACTACGAGCTGGGCGACGCCCTGCTGTTTGACAAGTACGTGATTCACCGCAGCGTCAAGCTGGGCGAGGGCGAGCTGGAAGGCCGCGACGCCTTCTCCCTGCGCTTTATCGCCGACGACTCGCGTTATGACCTGGCCCGCGCCAAGAGCATCGAGATTCCCCGCGACCATTACGGCTATGCCGGGCCGACCAAGTTCCACCTGGAAATATGCAAGGAGGACGGCAGCAAGATAGTCGACAGCCCCTACTTCGACGCCGACCGCGAGCAGCGCTTTATCCGCGCCTGATCGCCAACGTCCGGCGCGCTTAGCGGGCCGGACGTTATTGCACCGCCCCATCATCCTGGAGACCATCATGCAGCAACAGATCGAGCATTACGCCAACAAGCTGGCTTTCGAAATCGATTCCTGGGACCTGGCCGAAGCCCAGAAAGCCGCCGAGGACCTGATGGTTCTCGATGCCCGCTCCGTAGAGTCTTTCACCCGCGAGCACATCCCCGGCGCCCTGAGTTTTCCGCATAAACGCATGATCGAGACGCACACTGCGCAGCTGTCCCGCGCGGCGCTGTATGTCGTGTATTGCGACGGCATCGGCTGCAACGCCTCCACCTCCGCGGCGCTGAAGATGGCCCGTCTCGGCTTCAAGGTTAAGGAGCTGATCGGCGGTCTGGACTGGTGGAAACGCAGCGGCTTCGTCACCCACAACGAAGCGCACCTGAGCGCCGAGCAAGCCCAGAGCTGCGGCTGCGCCTGACAGCCGGCCCAGCATCAGCCAAACCCAAGACCTGGAGCACAATATGCCTTACGTGAATATCAAAGTGACCGACCTGGGGGTCACCCGGGAGCAGAAAGCGCGCCTGATCGCCGGCGTCACCCAGCTTATGCAGGATGTCCTGCAGAAGAACCCGGCCACCACCTTCGTGGTCATCGACGAGGTCAACACCGACAACTGGGGTACCGGTGGTATCCAGGTGAGCGAGCGCGACCGGCTGCAGCACCTTGGCTAGATCGCGCCAGATACAACCGAGCGCCGGCCTGACGGGCAGCCCAAGATGGAACTGACGCTATTCAACCAGGCCCCCGAATGGCTGGCGGCGCTGGTCTTGGCCGCGCTCTGCGCCGGCTACCTGGACGCCATCGCCGGCGGTGGCGGGATTATCCAGGTGCCGGTACTGTTGCTGTCCGGCATGGCCCCGGTGAATGTGCTGGCGACCAACAAGGCGGTGGCCCTGGTCGGCACCGCCAGCGCGGCGCTGCGTTATGCGCTCGATGGCAAGATCGTCTGGCGCATCGTCCGGGTGGCCGCCGTGCCCTGCGTACTGGCCGCGTTCCTCGGCAGCCGCCTGGCGATACTCACGCCCGATTGGATTCTCGAGCTATGCATCCTCGTCTGCCTGATCGTTGCCCTGTTGGTGGCGCTGCTGGTCAAGGTGCGCGGCAGCGAGCGGGCATCCCCGCCACCCTCGGCGGCCAGGATCATCGCCGGCCTGGCTCCGGTGGGGCTCTACGACGGTTTTTCCGGGCCGGGCACCGGGGTCTTTCTGCTGCTGGTCAAGCATGCCCGACTAAAACTGGAGTTGTTGGCTGCCACGGCGACCAGCAAACCCATCAACCTGCTGACCAACATTGGCGGCGTGGCGGCCTTTATCTGGGCCGGCAAGGTGGTCTGGATCGTCGCATTGCCCATGATCCTGGCCAATGCGCTGGGCGGCTGGCTGGGCAGCCGCGCGGCGATCAGCAAAGGCGCGCCGTTTATCCGGGTGATGCTGCTGGTCATGCTGGTGGCGCTGATGGGCATGACCCTGTGGAAGGCGGGCCATGAATTTCTCTAGTGGCAGGACAGCCATTCAGCCCGCGGCCAACTCGATTTCCTTGAGCCGATGGCCCACGGCGACGATGGCTTCGATCGCCGGTTTCAGCTCCAGACCCAGGCTCGACAGGCTGTATTCGACACTGGGCGGCGAGGTAGGCAGCACCGTACGGATGACCACCCCTTCGGCCTCGAGCTTCTTCAGCCGGGCGCTGAGAACCTTGGCCGAAATGCCGGGAATGTCCGCCTTCAATTCGCTGAAACGGCGCGGCTGTTGGCTCAGGTACCAGATGATATTGGGTGTCCAGTGGCCGCCGATGATGCTCAGGCATTCGCTCAAGGGACAACGGGGATGGGCTACGGGATTGCGCCGTCTCGGCAGCATGTTCAACTCCTTGGCTAGCTGGTTACCAGATGGTTACCGGTAAATGTAGCAACTAAAAGATTGCAGGTATACATAAGTAACCACGCTTGCCTAGACTGGCTCCGCTGCAACGAAACGGCCGGTGTGGAGACAGCGGTGGCCTGAACGCAAGCGCGGCAACGCAGATTCATAAGGGTGTTACTGGCCTCCAGTTGGCATCAGCACTAGGCCGGGTTTGCAGGCGCAGGTAACGGAGATGGACGGCGCGTCCCCGCTAAGGGCGCGTCAATTCGAAGAGCAACAGCTCGAAACCAAGGTAGGAGAACATCATGTACAAACTTTATTACATGCCGGGTGCCTGTTCACTGGCCATCCATGCCCTGCTCAATGAGCTCAACCAGGACGTCGAGCCGATTGACCGCAACAAGGTCAGCGATTTCGACAAGCTGGGCTCCCGCGGCATGGTTCCCGTACTGGTCGATAACGGCCAGGTCATCCGCGAAGGCGCGGCGATCATTCTCTACCTGCTGGAGAAGCACAAAAACCAGATGCTGCCCGAGGGCGGCCTGGAAAAAACCCGCTTCACCGAGTGGCTGATGTTCGCCAACGCCACGTTGCATCCGGCCTATGGTCGCCTGTTCTTTATCGGCAAGACCCTCGCCGACGGCCCGGCCAAGGAGCAGGCGCTGAACGCCGCCAGCGACATCATCGGCACGCTGTGGGCCTCGCTGGACACGCAACTGGAAAACTCGACCTTTATCTTCGGCGAGCGCATTTCCGTGGTCGACATGATGTTGGCCGTGTATGCCAGCTGGGGTGCCTACTTCCCGGTCGATATCCTGATGAGCGACAAGGTCAAGCGCATGATCGCGGCGGTCCAGGCTCATCCGGCCTATATCAAGGCCATCGCGGACCAGCAGGTCGCCTCGCAGTAACGGCGCGGGCCTATGTTTCGCCAGGCCTTTCGCGTATGCGCGAAAGGCCTGGCGCTTTCAAGACAACAGGATCTGGTTATGCGTTTCTTCAACGATCTGTCCCTTTCCGCCATCAATGCCGGGTTCGTCACGGTGTTGGTGGGTTTCACCAGTTCCGCCGTCCTGGTATTCCAGGCCGCCCAGGCATTGGGTGCCACGCCGGCGCAGATCGGCTCGTGGATGCTCGCCCTGTGCATCGGCATGGGCGTAACCGGCATCGCCCTGTCGCTGCGCTACAAGGCACCGATCGCCATTGCCTGGTCCACCTCCGGGGCGGCGATCCTGATCACCAGTGCCTCCAGCGTTTCACTGCAGGAAGCCACCGGGGCCTTTATCGTCTGCGGTGCGCTGATCGCCTTGTGCGGCTTCAGCGGCTGGTTCGAACGCATCGTCAAGCACATCCCCATGGCCATCGCCGCCGCTATGCTGGCCGGCATACTGCTGCGCTTCGGCCTGGATGCATTCAAGGCCATGCAAACCCAGTTCAGCCTGGTGTTTCCCATGTTCCTCTCTTACCTGCTGGCGCGCCGCCTGCTGCCCAGGTATGCGGTCATGGTGCCGTTGCTCGTCGGCATCTGCATAGCCGCCGGCACCGGCATGTTGAATTTCCAGGGAGTCGACCTGGCCTTGGCCACGCCCGAGTTCGTCGCGCCCAGCTTCAGCCTGCAGGCCATGATCGGTGTCGCCCTGCCGCTGTTCGCCGTGACCATGGCCTCGCAGAACATTCCGGGCCTGACCGTGCTGCGCGCTTCCGGCTACCAGACGCCCAGCTCGCCACTGATTGGCTGGACCGGCGTGGCGACCTTGCTGCTGGCGCCCTTCGGCGGTTACGCCTTGAATCTGGCGACCATCACCGCGGCCATCTGCACCGGCAAGGAAGCCCATGAGGACCCGAAAAAACGTTATGCGGCAGCGGTTGCGGCAGGCTTCTTCTATCTGCTGGTGGGCATCTTCGGTGCCACAGTGGGCGCGCTCTTTATGGCATTCCCCAATGAGCTGATTCTGGCCATCGCCGGCCTGGCCCTGCTCGGCACCATAGGCAACGGCCTGGCCAGCGCCCTGCTGGAAGAGCGGCACCGTGAAGCGGCCTTGATCACCTTTCTGGTAACTGCCTCGGGGGTTTCCCTGCTGGGCATAGGCTCGGCCTTCTGGGGCATGCTGGCCGGCGCACTGTCTATGTCGCTGCTACACGCCCGCCCGGCGCTGCTGACTGCGTGGCACCTGCGCGGCCAGCGAGCCGCCAAGCTCGATAAAACCATGGAATGAATCCAATGGTGCATGGCTATAACTGTTACGGCGAGGCCGCGGGTGTGGCTGTCATTAAGCCGATCGGCGTGCTCGATTCAGGAGTAGGGGGGCTGTCGCTGTTGCGCGCGATCCAGGCTGAGTTGCCGCAGGAAAATCTGCTCTATGTGGCCGATTCGCTCCATGCGCCTTATGGCGACAAGAGTCCGGCCTGGATCAGCGCAAGGTCCGCGCAGATCATCAGTTTCCTGGTCGGGCAGCAGTGCAAGGCCGTGGTGATTGCCTGCAACACCATTACCGCGGTGGCGGTGAGCGAATTGCGCGATAGCTTCGCGATCCCCATCATCGCCATCGAGCCAGCCATCAAACCGGCCGCCATCATGACCCGGAGCGGTGTCATAGCCGTTATGGCCACCACCCGCACGCTGCACAGCGAAAGCCTGCAGCGTTTGCGCCAGCGCTATGCCGCCGGCGTGGAGGTGCTGTTCGTGCCCTGTCCGGGGCTGGCTGACAAGGTCGAATCCGTCGACCTGGATTCCAGCGAGGTGGAGCAACTACTCAGGAGCCTGCTCACCCCTGCGCTGGACAAGGGCGTCGACACCCTGGTGCTGGGTTGTACCCACTACCCATTTCTTCTAGACAGCATCCAGCGCGTGGTGGGGCCTGACGTGCAGATTATCGATCCCTCGGCGGCGGTTGCCGCCGAAGTAGGCAGGCGCTTGCAGGCCTTGGATTTGCTCAGCACACAGCAAACCCCTGGCATCCTGGCGTTCTGCAGCAGTGCCGCGCAGGACAAGGCGCGCAGCATCATGAGCAGCCTGCTCGGCCAGCCCCTGAGCGTGGCCGCGCTGCCTGGTTAGCGGGCCTGGTAATCCTGCAAGTCAGGACAGAGGCGCTCGCTCTCGGAGATCTGTCCGGCGATATCGGCAATGCTCACCCGGCTGAGTTCGAGTTCCAGCGCCGCGGTGGCGATGTCGATTTTCTCCTGCAAGATCGGCTGGATGTATTTGCCCACCGCGCAGCCTTTGTCCGGCGCCGTTCTGTGCATGGAGAACAGCGGGACCTTTTCCACCGCCCGGTATATGTCCAGCAGCGTGATGCTGCTGGCAGGCCTGGCCAACAAAGCCCCGCCGCCCTGGCCCAACTGCGAGGTGGAAAAGCCGGCCTCATTGAGCATCGACAGGATTCGACGAATCACCGAGGCATTGGTACTGGCGCTCTTGGCGATAATTTCGGATGGCAGGGGTTGATTTTCGTGAATGGCTAACCCGGTAAGAATATGGACTGCGACTGCAAACCGCGTACTGCTGGGCATGGTTGATTTCCTGGGATTAAAAACTGAGTGGGCAATTTGAATGCGCCCGATGATAGCGAGATCGGCCTCTCCAGCCATGCAAACAGCGAGCAACTACCCGGTAACTCTTGGCTTGCAGCCTAGCACCTTGCTTCCTGGTTACTTGCCAAAATGCGGATGGTTCCACACCGATTTGCGTCATCTTTGTCCATTACAGCGCCTGCCTAAGCCATCCACTGCACCGGGATGTGACGGCATGTGACAAGGAGCGCTCGTCACCCGTTGGCAAGGTGGGGCAAGGGATCAGCGGTTGTGAAAATATCGAGCGCCGTAGCGAGAGCGTCTCCAGGCGTTCGCGGCAGTCATCGCGCCACGTCTCTCTCGGGCAACCATGAGCCATGGCCATATTCCGCAGCGGGCTTGACCTGCTCAGCGGCTTTACTGTCAGCCACTTGTCTCCCCGTCCGGCAGCTATAAGGTTTACTCAATGAGCAAAATCATAAGCGACGCCGCTGCCGTGGCGTGCATCGGCGATAACGCCAACCTGGTCTATCAGACGCCGACCCTGGTGTATGTCGTCGGGCAAAGCGACGAACTGGGCGGCGAAGGCGATTCTGCTGGTGCGCCATGCCGCCTACTCCTCGGTGTAGGCGGATGGCCCACGGCGCAAGCGCAATACGGCCGATGATGCATCCGAGAAAGACGATACGCAGAGCGATGACCAAAAAGCGGGGTCAGTCACTTAGCGGCGCGAACAGCGCCTGCAGGTCGTCTTCGCTCATCTGCCACTGCGCCTGGCTGCCGCCTTCCAGCAGGCCGCGCGCCAGGTTGGCCTTGGCCTGCTGCAGGTGCTGGATCTTCTCTTCGACGCTGCCGCGGGCGATCAGCTTGTAGACGAACACCGGCTTGTCCTGGCCGATGCGGTAGGCGCGGTCGCTGGCCTGGGCTTCGGCGGCCGGGTTCCACCAGGGGTCGAAGTGGATCACGGTGTCGGCGGCGGTGAGGTTGAGGCCGGCGCCGCCGGCTTTCAGGCTGATCAGGAACACCGGAAACTGCCCGGCCTGGAACTGCTGCACCGGGGTGCGCCGATCCTGGGTGCTGCCGGTGAGCTTGGTGTAGCCGATCCGCCGCGCCTGCAGCTCGGTTTCGATCAGCGCCAGCATCGAGGTGAACTGGGAGAACAGCAGCACCTTGCGGCCTTCATCGACCAGCTCTTCGAGCATCTCCAGCAAGGCGCTGAGTTTGCCCGAGTCGCTGCTTTTCAGCTGCGCGTCGTCATCGCCGAGCAGGCGCAGGTCGCAGCAGGCCTGGCGCAGGCGCAACAGCGCCTCGAGGATGACGATCTGGCTGCGCGCCAGGCCCTGGCGGGCGACTTCATCGCGCACTTTCTTGTCCATCGCCAGGCGCAGGGTTTCGTAGCGGTCGCGCTGGGCGGCGGTCAGTTCGACCCAGTGGGTGACCTCGGTCTTGGGCGGCAGCTCGCGCGCCACCTGTTCCTTGGTGCGGCGCAGCACGAAGGGTTTGATCCGTCCGCGCAGGTGCGCCAGGCGTTGCTGGTTGGCCTGCTTCTCGATCGGGGTGCGGTAGTCGCGGGCGAAGCTCTTGGCGTCGCCGAGCCAGCCGGGCATGAGGAAGTTGAACAGCGACCAGAGTTCGCCCAGGTGGTTTTCCAGCGGCGTACCGGTCAGGCACAGGCGTTGCCGGGCCTGCAATTGGCCGGCGGCCAGGGCGGCCTTGCTGCGCGGATTCTTGATGTTCTGCGCTTCGTCGAGAATCAGCAGGTGATAGGGCTGCGCGGCCAGCGCCTTGAGGTCGCGCGGCAGCAGGGCGTAGGTGGTCAGGACGATATCGTGTTCGCCGATCAGCTTGAACAACGGGCGGCGTTTCGCCCCGTACAGGGCCAGCACCCGGAGCTGCGGGGTGAAGTGCGCGGCTTCGTCCTGCCAGTTGGGGATCAGGCTGGTGGGCATGACGATCAACGCCGGTCGGTCCAGGCGCCCGGCCTGTTTCTCGCTGAGGATATGCGCCAGGGTCTGCAGGGTCTTGCCCAGGCCCATGTCGTCGGCCAGCACCCCGCCGATTTCCAGCTCGGCAAGTGCCTGCATCCAGGCCAGGCCCTGCAGTTGATAGGGGCGCAGGGTGGCCTGCAAATCCGCCGGCGGTTTGACCTGCTGAGCGCTGTGCGCCTGCAGGCGCTGGGCAAAACCGCGCAGTTGCTCGCCACCCTGCCAGTGCAGCGCCGGACCTTGCTCCAGTTCGCTCAGGCGTGCGGCGTCGGCGCGGGGCAGACGCAAGCGCTGGCTGGACTCGCCCGGCTCGCGGAAAAACAGCTCGCCGAGGGTCGCCAGCAAGGGCTTGAGGCGGGCGAAGGGCAGGGCGATGTGCTTGTTGCTCTGCGGCAGGCTGACCAGCAGCATTTCCTCATCCTGGCGTTGGGCCATGGCATCGCCATTGAGCAGCCAGGGTTTGTGCCGGATCGCCTGCAGCAGGATCGGCAGCAGGCTGATGCGCTGCCCTTCGACTTCGATACCCAGCTCCAGGTCGAACCAGTCGTGTTCGGGCGTTTCTTCGATCGCGGCGTACCAGTCGTCGACCTGCGCCAGGTTGTAGCGAAATTCCGGCTGCTGCTCGATCCGCCAGCCCTGCTCGCGCAGCAGCGGCAATTGCTGCTGGACGAAGCTCAGCCAGGCCGTCTCGCCGGGCAGCTCGAAGTGTTCGCCGGGATGCTCGGCGAGGGCCTCGCTCTGGCGCAGGGCGACCTGCAGGCCGGCATCTTCCAGGCGCTGGCGCAGCGCCGCCTCGGCAGCGGCGTCGCGGATGATGCGCAGGGTCAGGCTCGGGCTCTGGCGCACCAGCAGGTCTTTCGCCGGTTTACCGTAGGCCAGCTGGCCCTGGTAATCGAAGGCCAGGGCGGCGCGGTGCTGGGTCTGCTCGAGCATACGGCCCTTGCGCGCATCGAAATGCACCCGCACATGGCTGCCGAGCATCAGCACGGGCCGCGGTTGCACGCCTTCCAGGCGCTGCTCGACGACATCGGCGCGCGTCTCTATCAGCGGGCTGAGGTCGATCCCGGCCAGTTGCTGGCGCTCCAGGGTCAGCAGGGCGGCGACCACGTGCTTGCAGTTGAACCCCACCGGGCAGCTGCAATGGCCGTTGACGCTCCAGCCCTGGGGGAAGGACTGCAGGCTGATGCGCTGCTGGTAGGTCTGCGCGCCCGAACCACGACAGCTGGCCAGCAGGGTTTCGCCCTTGAGGCTGAGCAGGGTGCTGCGGCCCTGCTCGGCATAGCCCAGCCCGCGACTGAAGTCCCCGGCGCGAAAGGCCGGGCGCCAGTCGGCCTGGCGCAGATGCAGGACATCCAGGGCCATCATGGCAATTCAGCGGGAGTGGGGGCGAGTCTGGACATGGCAGTGCCGGGTGGGTGCAAAGCCGATGATTCTGGCACAGCTGGCGGTGGATTAGCAGGCCGTTGAGCAATCTGGCGGGCGGTCGCTCAGGCCAGCGGTGGCGCTGGCTGTCAGGCGCCGCCTCGCACAGCCATATGCCGTCTCCCGGCAAACGGCGGCCGGTCAGCCGCCGAGCGCCAGGCGGTACTGCCCTGGCGTCGCGGCAAAGGCCTGGCGAAAGCGGTTGCTGAAGTGGCTGGCGCTGGCGAAGCCGCAGGCCAGGGCGATCTCGCCCAGCGGCAGGCGGCTGCCGTGCAGCAGCTGGCGGGCGCGTTCGAGGCGGCGAGCGAGCAGATAACGATGCGGCGGCAGGCCGAAACTCAGGTGGAACATGCGCGCGAAGTGGTACTCGGACAACGCACAGAGCCCGGCCAACTGGCCCAGGTTTAGCGGCTCGGCCAGATGCGCGTCGATGTACTCGCGCAGCCGTCGCCGTTGTGCTGGCGCCAGGCCGCCGGTCAGGCGCAGGCCATCGCGCCGGCCAACCTGGGACAGCAGGGCATGGTCGAGCAGCGCGTGGGCCAGACTGCTGGTCAGCAGACGCTCGCCGGGCTCCAGCCAGTTCAGTCGGCTCAATTGGCGAAAGCGCTGGGCCTGCTGCGGGTCGTCGAGGAAGGTGCCTTCGCGCAGTTGCAGCTCGCGCGGTTCGCGGTCGAGCAGGCGCACGGCGCCGAGGGCGAACTGCTCCTGGCTGACATACAGGTGCGCCAGATTGATCTCGCCGTTGATCACCCAGGCCGATTGATGGCCGGCCGGCAGGATGCACAACTTGTCCGGCGCGCCCTTGCTGTCCGGGCGCTCGCGGCGAAAGGTACCGGTGCCGCCGGCCAGGTAGCAGGACAGGGTATGGTGGCTCGGCGCCTGGTAGTCGCGGGTATCGTGGCAATTGCTCCACAGCGCCGCGGCCAGGCCATCGCCCAGCTCGGCGCTGTGCAACAGCCTGGAATTGGGCGAACTGGCCATGGCCTGGAAGACCTGGCTTTGATCGAGCTGTGACATGGGTACTCCCTCTGCCACGCCATGCTACCCCGGCCCCGAGCATCTGCCAGCCCTCAGGGGAGAGAAAAGCGCAAGTTTAGGCAAGAGGGGATTTGTGCCGGTGGCCATGATGGGCCAAGGAGCGGACGGTCACGAAAGTCTGCGTTCGGCCGATTCTGTTGAAAAAGTCCATTTGCAATTTCAGCCCACAAAAGAGCGTTGCCTACGTTGAAATCTGACCCGAACGGGAGACGGAACTGCCTTGGTTTTCACGCAGCAACGTCCAAGTCGTGCGTTTTTGAGCTCTGGAAAGGCGGCTCCGGCCAAGATCGACTGTTTTCAACAGAATCGGCAAAAGAGGACGTTAACTCTCGGTAATTTGTGGAGTACACCTAAGATCGGCTGCTAAGCACACGCGGTGTTTGGTGCTAAAAAGTAAATCGGCCTACCTTCTCTCGCCTCGGGTTTCCCCAAGAATTCTGGTCGCATCTCGCGCTGGCGGTATGCCAAATACCCGTGCGTAGTCTCGACTGAATTGCGTAGCGCTTTCATAACCAACCTCAAACGCCGCATGGGTGACACTTTTGGCGTCGGCGACCATCAGCGTCCGCGCCTGAAGCAGGCGAACCCTTTTCTGATACTGCAACGGGCTCAATGCAGTGACGGCTTTGAAGTGACGGTGGAAGGCTGAGACGCTCATCGCAGCGTGTTGCGCCAGTGCCTCCACCCGTATGGATTTAGCGAAATCACGGCGAATGTACTGGATGGCCAGACTGACCCGAGCCATGGCGCTATCGGGGGCCGCGATGTCACGCAGCATCCAACCATGGGGGCCTTGCAGAACACGATACAGAATCTCACGTTCGTAGGCAGGCGCCAGGACCGCGATGTCCTCGGGGCGGTTCATCAAGCGTAATAGGCGTACCCAGGCATCCATCAAATCAGGTGTGACCGGCGCTACCGAGAAGCCGGCATTCTTGTCGTAATGCCCGCCGGGTTTTGGAAGGTCAGCCAGTAACGTTGTCAGTACCGTCGGATCCAATGTCAGGCTGACCGCGAGGTAAGGCTCACCCTGGGCACTGGGGTGTACTTGACCTACTGCTGGCAATTCGATGGACATCACGAAATACGTCGCCGGATCGTAGCGAAGCGTACGGTCTGCGATGGTCATCGATTTACTGCCTTGCAGGATCAGGTTGATCATCGGCTCGTAAACAGCTGCCAGCAGATGCTCAGGAATTTTCCCCTGCACCATGGCCACGCGCGGGATGCCCGTCTCGGTGCGGCGGTTTTCGGCTTGTGCAGCCAAAGCCCGAAGTTCTTTCAGTCGGTTCGTCATAAGGGGCATCTGAACTCAGGCGGATGCATTCACGCAAGAAAAAAGCAGAAACAGGCAGGATTCGAGTAGGAACGGCTGCGTTCATGGCGAAGGCGATGGTTACTGTAGTAACTCATTTCAGCGACATTGGAGCAGCGTATGAGTGTTGTCGTTATCACAGGTGGCAGCCGGGGAATCGGCGCCAGTGCCGCCGAGCACTGCGCCCAGCGCGGCATGGGCGTCATTCTGACCTACAAGAGCGATCCTCACTCGGCAGCATCTGTTGTCGAGCGCATCCTGGCATCGGGTGGCAAGGCGGTGGCGCTTGAACTCGACGTTGCCGATATAAGCCGTTTCGACAGTTTCCGAGAAGCGGTGCAACTCGCCTTACAGACAACCTGGGGAGTGACCACCCTCGGCGGTGTGGTGAACAACGGCGGCCATGGCTTGTTCAACCCGTTGGAGACGGTTACTGAGGCACAGTTTGACGGCTTGTTGAACGTTCACCTCAAAGGGCCATTTTTTCTGATCCAGGCTTTGCTGCCGCTGATGGAAGAAGGCGCCAGTATCGTCAACCTGACCAGCGCCACAACACGCGTTGCCACGGCGGGCGTCGCGCCTTATGCGGCCTTCAAGGGTGGGCTCGATGTGCTTACTCGTTACATGGCCAAAGAGTTCGGCCCTCGGCGCATCCGTGCCAATTCAGTCTCGCCGGGCGCGATTCGCACTGAGCTGGGCGGCGGTTTGAATGAAGAATTCGAAACGTTACTCGCCTCGCAGACGGCCCTTGGCCGAGTGGGTGAAGCGCAGGACGTCGCTCGTGTTATCGCCATGCTGCTGTCTGAAGAAGGTAGCTGGATCAATGCCCAAACCATTGAGGTCTCGGGCGGATATTTCATTTAAATCACCCTCTGAAAGCGAGGCATCCGCAATGCTTGATCACATTTTTATCTCGGTCAGTGACGTTGAACGTTCCATTCGTTTCTATACCGCTGCGCTGGCTCCGCTCGGCATCACCGGACGGCTCGATTACGACGGCAAGGACGGTCCGCCGGGCCACCCGGATCTCAAGGGCTTCGGCGCCAATGGGCGGGTATTTTTCTGGTTGCGCGAGGGCGTGGTAGAGGGGCGGGCAGCGCATGTTGGCTTCGTGGCGCACAGCAAGGCTGAAGTTAATGCCGCCTACGCAGCCGCCATGGAACATGGTGCTATCGACAACGGTGCTCCAGGCGCACGACTGCATTACGACCCCAATTATTACGCCGCCAATGTTCTTGACCCGGACGGCTACAGCCTCGAATTCGTCTACAAGAACTGGCAGCACGCGCAATGAACAAATTAATGATCTACGGCGCGACAGGTTACACCGGTCGCATGGCTGCCGAGCATGCCAAGGCATTGGGACTGGACATTGTTATCGCTGGGCGCACTGCCGAAAAGGTGAAGTCACTCGCTACGCGACTTGATGTTCCGTATCGAGTGTTCAGCCCTGATGCCCTGGCGGCAGAAGCGTTGGAGGGCGTCGGCGTACTGCTGAATTTTGCCGGGCCTTTCGCTCAAACGGCACAACCCTTGATGCACGCTTGCATCAAGGCCGGGGTCGACTATCTGGATATCACGGCTGAGATCAATGCCTATCGGCTGGCGGAACGGTTGGGAACCCAAGCTGCGCAGGCCGGGGTCATGTTGCTGCCTGGGGTTGGCTGGGACGTGGTGCCGACAGACTGTCTGGCGATGCATGTCGCTCGGCGCGTGCAGAATCCGCAGACGTTGAGAGTAGCGTTACAGGTCGCTGGCTCAATGTCACGGGGCTCGGCCATGAGTGTCAGCGAGATCATGGGGGCGGGGCTTCTGACGCGAGTGGATGGACAGCTTTTAGCAACACCGGATGCGCAACCGCAGTACTTCGATTTTGGCCAGGGTCCGGCGCTGTGCGTGCCGTTATCGTTCGGTGATCTGGTCACCGGCTGGCGTTCCACCGCCATCCCGAACATTGCCATGTTTGTGCATATAACCGGCGATGCCTTCCCTGAAGGCGATCTGTCACAACTCCCGGACGGCCCAAGTATTCAAGAGCGTGACAGTCATCGTGCCCGTGCAGTGGCTGAAGTCGTAGGCGCTGACGGCATGGTTGTGCGCTCAGTCATCGAAACAGTCAACGGCTACAGCTACACACCTTTGGCAGCTGTGGAGGCAGCACGTCGGGTGCTGAATGGTGAGCGACAACCCGGCTTCGAAACCCCGGCACGGGTGTTCGGCATCGGATTCGCCGAGACCATTGCCGGTACGACAATGACCGATTACTAGGGCGCTATAACGGCTCAGTTTCGCGTTCGTCGAAGGCCGACTGTGCTTGTATGACGGCGTCCACGTGACAGATGGTCCAGGTATGCAAAGCCCGGAATGGTTCTTCCCGCGTCCGGCCCAATGGGGTAATGCTGTACTCGACCGCTATCTGCGACGAAGGGATCACCCGACGGTCAAGGATGCCGTTGCGCTCCAGGCGTCGCAGCGCCTGAGTCAACGCTTTTTGGGTAATGCCATCCAGGCAGCGTTTGAGTTCGTTGAACCGCAGCGGCTTCTGACATAGCGCCGCTAGGATCAGTACCGACCACTTGTCCGCGATTTGATCCAGCAAGAAACGACTCGAGCAATCGACTTTATTGTCTGTGTCTGAGCCGATTCGAGTCAGGCTCCGATCATCCGATTCATGCATGTGGTTTCCTCTGAGATACCTGATGACTCCAAGGTGCGTAATTGATATCTAGTATACAACTTATACCATGGTGATTCACTTCACATAAGGCGTTAACCATGTCATCCACAGACCTTCAGGAAACCGCAGACAAGCTCTCGGTGGTTGAAACACTTTACCGATTCGCTGCCGGTATCGATCTGCAAGACAACGATCTTCTCGCATCGGCGTTGGCGGAAAATGCAGTTTCCGACTTCCGGCCCGCCGCCGCAAAAGCCGGCTTTGAATACCCGGTGCTGGAAAGTCGGGACACTATCGTCGCAGCGCTATCAGTAGCGCTCAGTCACGTCGACACCACTCATTCGGTGAGCAACCCTCGGGCCAGCATCAATGGTGACAAGGCGCATCTGGATGCCCTGGTGGAAGCGCAGCACGTGCTGAAAAGCGATCCGTCGCGCCACTACCTCATGAAAAACCGTTACGACGTGGAAATGGTAAGGCAGGGAGACGTTTGGCTCATTGAACGCGTCAGGGTCGACAACGTCTGGCGTACCGGAGATCTGGCTGCTCTTTTCGATAACTAGAAGAAGGCGAGCAGGATGCGCCTGAACCCATCAACCGGATCAACACGTCCTGCACGCACAAACCTGACGCGGAAGAGGCTTCAGGGATCTTGTTGGGGCTATACCGCAAAAGTGATCTAAAGATCAAAAACAACACGTCATGGGTCGTCAGTTCAAGGTCCGTTTTTGGCCGGTTCTGCCTTTCGCCAACGGCAGCTATGATTGGTTCGATAGCAGGCAGCAAGAATGCCCTGCTGCCGCTCCAGGCTACCTTCGAGGCTAGACTCCACGGGTCAGTCCCAATCTTGGAGAACCAGGATGATCAGCAAAAATACGATTTGCCTCTGGTACGACGGCACCGCGTTGGATGCTGCGACCTTCTACGCCAAGACGTTCCCGGACAGCGCGGTAGGCGCAGTCCATCGCGCGCCTGGCGACTATCCGGCGGGCAAGCAGGGCGATGTCCTGACGGTTGAGTTCACGGTGATGGGCATCCCCTGTCTCGGACTGAACGGGGGGCCAGTCTTCACGCATAACGAGGCTTTCTCGTTCCAGGTTGCCACTGACGACCAGGCCGAAACGGACCGCTTGTGGAACGCGATTGTCGAAAACGGCGGCGAGGAAAGCGCATGCGGGTGGTGCAAGGACAAGTGGGGACTGTCGTGGCAGATCACGCCACGCGCATTGACGGCCGCGATAGCCAATCCTGATCGAGCGGCGGCCAAGCGCGCGTTTGAAGCCATGATGAACATGAGAAAGATCGACATCGCGACGATCGAAGCTGCGTTGAAGGCTTAACCAGCACAGCCGGACGTCATTGCAGGCAGTACACCATGGTTCAGGCACAAAACTGGCGGGCTGTCGCTGCGCTCCGAGCGGACCGCCGCCCGGACCGCCCTACCTTCGAACGGAGCGCCGTCCGGGCCGCCCTACGAGCCGGATGCCTGCCACTGTCGCTTGATTTCCTGCCATTGGTTGTCGCTTAGCCATTCATCCGCCAGGGGGAAGAAGATATGTTCCTCGCTGTCCAGGTGATCATAGTACTTGCTTATGTAATCCTCGATGAAGGTGGCTATTTCTCTCGGCGTATGGCTCGAGTGCTCGAGCGCCTTGAGTTGGTTGGCAATCCGGGCGAAGCCCTGATGGTCGCGCTCTATATCCAGCACGCGCGGATGCACGGGGGCGCGGGTGGTCAACAGCAGGCGGCGAATAAGCTCTTCGTTCTGGTGGTGCCGGGTCTCGGCTTCACCATGCAGCGACTCCAGTAGTGCAAAAAGCTGCTGCCGATCGGCCGCGTCGCACACGTCATTTTTCAGTTTGTCGAGCAGGCCTTTCATCTGGTCGATGGTGACGGAAATAGTCTGGTGATAGTGATGAAGCTCCTCTAGCAAGGGGTGCATGTTCAGTCCTCACAGGCGAATGCCCTGGTGCCTTTAATAAAGCTTAGGACAGGGCGAAAGCCGCGGACCGAATTCCGATGAGATTGCAGAGTCCGTCATGCCGCTCGGCGGGGGGCCGAGCAACCATTGGGCATAGCCGGACCAGGCGTCTGCGGACTAAAGCCGGCGCAGTAACTTCCGCCAGCAAACGCTATCCAGCGTTGCGCCGATGATGGGTTACGGCGCAACGGATCTTGCTGGACCAATCGCTATCGGCAGCGTGCGCCTAACCCATCCGCGAGGGCGTTGCACCGCCGCTTGATCGGTATCGCGACGCTAGTAGCGCTGCAGGGCACCATTCTCGATGCGCACGCGGTCGCCGACTCGCAGGTCGCCGATGCTTGGCTGGGTCAGGGTTTGATAGGAGCCGTCTTCCATGCGTACGGTTATCCGGTAGGCGCTGGCCGCCTGTTTGCGCTTCTCCAGCTGGTGGCCGATGTAGGCGCCGCCTGCCGCCCCGGCGATTGTCGCCGCCGTGTTGCCGCTGCCCGAGCCTACCTGGTGGCCCGCCACGCCGCCGATCACCGCGCCTGCCACTGAGCCCAGGCCGATGCCGGTTCCACCGACGCCCTGGTACTCCTGCGGGGCGCTGTCAATCGACTCCACTCGGCCGTAGCCGGAATAGATGCCGCCTGGTGCCGCGCTACCCTGGTAGGGATCCTGCGGATAGGGCGCAGCGGGCGGTGGCGTGGACATGCACGCGCTGAGCGTAAGGACACCGGCCAATCCGAGCAGGGGGCCGAATCTGTTGATTGTCGTCATAACCCATATCCTCTTGTGCTGCCTGTTGCCGGCAGCCTCTTGCTATTGACCACGGCCGAAGAGAAAAGTCCGCCAGGCAGCCCTGGATTCAGACTGGGCGCACAGCCACTTGCGGTCGGTGCGCCAGCGCACATGCGCTGCGGCGGCAGCGGCTGAGTGGCTCGGGCGTTGCTGCCGCTGCCGGACAAAACCCGCAACTTTGTGCAAGTGCCGGCGCCAGGCACGGCGCAGACTTGCGGCATCTACCGGGAGTCATCCGATGAATCTGTCGTTGTACCTGTTGACCGTGCTGATCTGGGGCACCACCTGGATCGCCATCAAACTGCAGATGGGCGAGGTGGCGATTGTCGCCTCGATTGCCTATCGCTTCGCCCTGGCGGCGGCGCTGTTGTTTGCCGTGCTGCTGCTCAGTGGCCGCCTGCAGAAGCTCGATAGACGTGGCCAGGTGATCTGCCTGATCCAGGGACTGTGTCTGTTCTGCATCAACTTCCTGTGTTTCTACACCTCCAGTCAGTGGATCCCCAGCGGGTTGATCGCGGTGATTTTCTCCACGGCAACCTTGTGGAATGCGCTGAATGCCCGGCTGTTCCTCAAGCAGAAGATTGCCGCCAATGTACTGGCTGGCGGCGCCCTGGGGCTGGGCGGCCTCGGCCTGCTGTTCTGGCCGGAGCTGGCCGGCCATGCGGCCAGCCGGGAAACCCTGCTGGGCATCGGTTTGTCGCTGCTCGGTACCCTGTGCTTTTCCGCCGGCAATCTGCTCTCCAGCCTGCAGCAGAAGGCCGGCCTCAAGCCGCTGACCACCAATGCCTGGGGCATGCTCTACGGCGCCCTGATGCTGGTGGTGATCGGTCTGGTCAACGGCACGCCGTTCGCTTTCGAGTGGAGCACGCGCTATGTCGGTTCGCTGCTGTACCTGGCGATTCCCGGTTCGGTGATCGGCTTTACCGCCTACCTGACCCTGGTCGGGCGCATGGGGCCGGAGCGGGCAGCCTACTGCACGGTGCTGTTCCCGGTGGTGGCGCTGAATATCTCGGTGTTCGTCGAAGGCTATCAGTGGACCGCGCCGGCGTTGTTCGGTCTGCTGCTGGTGATGCTCGGCAACGTGCTGGTGTTTCGCAAGCCGAAAGCCGTAGCGCGGCTGGCACGGGCTGCGGGCTGAATGGCCAGAGGTGACGAGCGTCTTTAGCTGTGGTACGCGCGGCACACCCTACGGGATGGCATGGCGTCTCCTGCGTGGGTCAATGCCAGGTTGACAGCGCTTCCCAGGCGCGGAAGCTGTCCCCGGGGAGCGGCTGGCTGATCGAGAAGCCTTGGGCGATGTCGCAGCCGAAGTTGCCTAGGCGGGTCAGGGTCTCTTGGTTTTCCACACCTTCGGCGACCACTTCGAGGTCGAGGTTGTGCGCCAGTTCGACGATCGAGCGCACGATCTTCGCCGAGTCATCGTCGTCGCTGAGCATGCGGGTGACGAAGGACTGGTCGATCTTCAGCGAGTCCACCGGCAGCTTCTGCAGGTAGGCCAGCGAGGAGTAGCCGGTGCCGAAGTCGTCGATGGTCAGCCGGCTGTCGAGGTTTCGCAGTTGGGTCAGGGTCGCCAGCGCCGCCACCGGATCTTCCATCAGTGCGCTTTCGGTCAGTTCGAATTCGATCCAGTTCGGCTGCGCGCCCCAGGTGGCGAAGGCGCCGCGAATCCGCTCGATCAGCTTGGGATCGCGCAGATCGTGCGCCGACAGGTTGACCGAGACCGGTCGATGGTCGCCTTCCTGGTGCCAGGCGTAGCTCTGGCCCAGCGCCGCGTCGAGCACCCAGTAGGTGAGTGGGGTAATCAGCCCGGTATTTTCGGCCAGCTTGATGAAATCGTTGGGCGGCAGCAGGCCGTGCTGCGGATGCTGCCAGCGCACCAGGGCTTCACTGCCGCAGACCTTGTTGGTGGCGATCTGCAGCTTCGGCTGGTAGTACAACCGCAGCTGGTTGCCTTCGATCGCCCGGCGCAGCTCGCTCATCAGGGTCAGGTGCTGGGCGCATTCGCGATCCAGGCCGCCGTGGAACAGCGCATAGCCGCTGCTGGAACGCTTGGCCTGGTCCATGGCACTGCCGGAGCGGCGGATCAGCGCATCCGCATCGGTGCCGTGACCGGGGTAGAGGGCGATACCGATGCTGGCGCGGGCGTCGAGGTAAAGCCCGGACAGGTCGATCGGTTCGTACAGCGCCACCAGGATTTTCTGCGCCAGCTGCGAGGCCTGTTCGGCACCGCCGCTGGGCATCAGCACGGCGTATTCGCACTCGCCGATCCGCGCCACCGCGTTGCTCGCGCCCACCGCCTGGACCAGGCGGGCGGCGATGGCTTGTTGCAGGCGGTCACCCTCGCGATAGCCGAGGGTTTCGTTGAGTTCCTGGTTGCGCCCGACCTCCAGTTGCAACAGGCCGAGTGCCCAGTGCTCCTGTTTGGCCGCGCTGATCGCGTTCTCCAGCAGTTCGCGCAGGCGCAGGCGGTTGGGCAGGCCGGTCAGCTCGTCGGTATAAGCCATGCGCCTGATGGTCGCTTCGGCCTGCAGCGCCCGAGCCCGGGTGCGCAGGGTGGCGATGCCGAAACCGAGGTCGTTGGCGGTGGCCAGCAGCAGGTCGACTTCCTGCTCGTCGAAGGCGTCGCCCTCGGCGGCCGTGATCACCAGCTTGCCGATCAGCACCTCTTCGACCCGCAGCGGCAGCACGATGGCCGCGCCAATGTCGTGCTCGATGGCGACGTCTTTTAGCGCTTCTAGCGGTTCATCGAGGAGGTTGCGGATGACCAGTGGCCGGCCGGCCGTGAGCTCGGCATCGAATTGCTGGATGTAGGCCTTGCCCTCGGCGCTGCCGGCCCAGGCCTCGACACGCGCAAGGTAACCGTGATCGTCGCCGGCGTAGGCGACCTGGCGTTCCGGTTCGGTGGGGTCTTCCTGGAGGTAGGCGACCCAGGCCAGGCGGTAGCCGCATTCGGCCACCAGGACCCGGCAGACTTCCTTGAGCAACGAGAGCTCGTTGATGGCGTGGATCAGTGCATGGTTGACCGCCACCCGCGTCGACAGGGCGCGGTTGAGGCGCTGGATCTCCTGCTCGGCCTGGGCACGCCGCGCCTTGCTGCGCAGGGCCTGGAGGCCAAACGCCAGGTCCTCGGCGGCCTCGCTCAGCAGCTCCAGCTCCTGGGGGCCGAAGGCATCGGGGTCCGGGGCGCCGATGCCGATGGCACCGAAGATCTCGCCCTCGACCCGTAGCGGCAGCGATAGAAACGAGGCGATTCCGTGCTTGATCGCGCCCTCGCGCCAGGGCCGGGTGTGGGTGTCGGTCAGCAGATTGCGCGTCAGGCCCGGTTGGCCGGTGCGGATCGCCGTGCCGGTGGTGGCGCGACCGCGTTCGTCATCGGCCCAGGAGATGTTCAGCGAATCGATGTAGGCCTGTTCGACCCCGGCGTGGGCAACCGGGGTGACCGTCTTCGCCGCGTCCTGCTCGGCGCGGCCGACCCAGGCCATGCGGTAACCGGCCTGCTCGACGATCACCCGGCAGATCTCCTGGAGCAGGGTTGCTTCGTCTTCGGCGCGCAGCAGTGCCCGGTTGCAGCCACTCAGGGTGCGCAACGCGCGGTTCAGGCATTGATGCTCTTGGCGGGTAGGCACTGACATGGTTCGCCTCCGACTCATGCACGACCTGCATTGAGTATAAAACCAATAGTCGCTTGCGGGGCGCGGCACTGCCTGGCATGCGCTTATGCGCTGCGCTCGAGCCGATAGCGGATCACGCCTGGCCGTATGCCAGGAATTGCCCACGTACCATGGCGGGCTTGGCTCTGTCGCCAATTTGACCGGCTTCCGGGCCGCGCGCTCACGACGCCGGGCGGCGTTTTATCCGCCGCTGTTGCCGCGCCGAGGCGATCGCGCGGCAACAGCCTGGCGTGCCACGACGCTACTGGTTTCTCGGGTCGTCCGCCGGGTCCAGGTAACTGATGCCCCAGGGGCCGGTCCCATGCAACTGAACCACGACTTCCTGGTCCTTGGTGGCTGCGAACATAGGCATCCCTGCGGGGATGATCAGGGTGTCGCCTGGCTGGTAGGCCTTGGCCTGGGCGGCGTCGAACTTGTCGCCGTTGGCGAAATAGAAGGTGCCCGAGATGACGGTTACCCGTTCGGTCACCGGATGGGTATGCACGCCGATGTTCGAGTTGGCCGGCACCTTCAAGCGGAAGGTAAAGGGCTCGGCAGTTTTCAGATCGCCCTCGATCACGGCGATCATCGCACCGGGTCCCACCGACGGCGCGGCGACCCATTCGAGTTCGGCGGGCGTGGCGGTAATCAGCGCCGCCGGCTCGGCCCAGGCGGCAGATGCCATGAGCGATCCGCTCAACAATGCCAGTGGAATAACGACGCTTTTGAGTGGGCTCATCATGGTCTCCTTTCGCTCGGCTCGAGCAACGCTGGGTCGACAACCCGCGCAGCGGCTGCTTGCACAAGTAAAGCGAAGACTCTGGCACTGTGCTGGCCGTGAGCGCCAGACAGCATGACGCTGCGCGATAGGCTGATATCCATGACGATAGTCGAGGGACGTACACGCGATTATGCCCATTTGGAACAGGCTTAAAACAACCGGGTATGGCCGCCGGCCCTGCGTGCCTCAGGGCGCGGCCAGGCAGGCCGCGCCGGCCGTCGTCGCCCGGCGCAGGCGGGCCATGACCTGGCCCGCGGTTACCGCCGAGGCGCTGGTCAGCGGGCAACCCGCGCGGACCAGCGCCTCGGCGACCCAGGTATTGCAGGTATAGAGCAGGGTGTAACTGCCCTCGGCCTGGTAGAAGCGGCTCTCGGCATACTGGCCCGGGCCGAGTACCAGCAAGGTGCCCTGCGCCGAGCGGGCGAAGCGCGCGGCGACGAAGCCGAGCAGTTGCCGGTAGCCATGCTCGGCCAGCCGTACCTCGATGAGTTCGCGGCCGGCGAACTGCCGCCGAGGGTCTCCGGCGATCTTGATCACATGCAACGCGCTGGCGGTCGGCCAGAACAACGCCTGCAGCGTCTGGCCCAAGGTGGGTTGCGCGGCGCGGTAGAACGCCTCGTCGCCCCAGCCGAGTTCGATGAAGTCGCCGTCGTCGAACGTCTCGGCCAATCCGGGGAGGACTTCGAGCAAGTCGGCGCGGGCGATCACCAGCCCGGTATGCAGGCCGTGATTGACCACATGGACGCTCCGCCACTCGCCCGCGGGCGCAGGCGGGGCCGGCGCGGTGGCGCAGCCGAACAGCATCAGGCTCAGGGCCAGCAGTGCGATGCGCATACGCGATGGCCTATTGAGCGGCTGATGGGAAAGGCACTCTAGTCAGCATAGAAGCTGCTGTGGTTGACCGCGTGGCCCTCGGCAGGCGTGCTAACGCTGCCTGGGGAAAATCCGCGCGGAGAACAACACGTGGGCGAACAGCGGGTAGCACAGGTAATGCAGGGCGAGGAGCAGGATGCCCATCGGGCTGGGCTCGTCCTTGAGCGCCATCATGGCCAGCAGGCCGAGATAGAGCAGCCCCAGGACGCCGCCATAGAGCCAGACCAGGTGTCGCCGTTCGCTGGGCAGTGGCGCGCGGCGCTGGCGAGCGGCAAACCAGAGGGCCATGGCCGCGGCGACCGTGGCGGCAATCAGCAGGGTGGTCAGCAGGCCGCCGAGTCTGACGAAGGTGCGCAGCAGCAGATTGAGCACGATCACCGCCGCCACGCCCGCCAGGGCCAGGCGGGCCATGGACACGGCGGCAGGGCTTGGCGTCAGATCGGTCGAGGGCTGCATTCAGAGGCTCCGGTTCAGCACGAAGCGTTTTTTCAGTACAGCCTCGAGCAGGCTTTTCGGCAACAGTGCCGCCATCAGCGGCAGGGCACGGCTGCCATTGCCCAGGCGCAGCAGGCGCGGGCGCTTGCCGCGTTGCACGGCGGCGAGCAGGTCGCGGGCGAAGTGGCTGGCGGGTGTGGGGTTGTCCTGGGAGGCGCGGGCACGGGCGCGAATCCCCTCGCGGATCGGCCACCAGGGCGAGGCCTCATCGAGCAACTGCTCGGCCTGCTGGCTGGCATTGGCGCCGAAGCTGGAGGCAATGGCACCGGGCTGCACCTCCATCACCTCGATGGCGAAGGGTGCCAGCTCCAGACGGAGGGCATCGGAGAGGGCATGCACCGCGGCTTTCGAGGCGCAGTAGGCGCCGGCGAAGGGGGTGACCAGAACCCCGGAGACGCTGCCGATATTCACCACCAGGCCCTTGTTGCGCCGCAGCAGGGGAAACAACGCCCGGGTCACGCCGACGATGGCGAACACATTGGTCTCGAACTGCCGGCGCATGGCCTCGACGCCGCCATCGAGCAGCGGCCCCATGGCGCCGTAACCGGCGTTGTTGATCAGCACGTCCAGGCCGCCGATCTCCGCCTGCATGCGTTCGGCCAGTCGGCCCAGGCCCAGGCCGTCGTTGACGTCCAGTTGCACCGCGGTAAACCCGGCCGCGCCGAGGGTGGCGAGGTCGGTCTCCTTGCGGGCTGTGGCCCACACCTGATAACCGGCCTGTTTGAAGGCGTCGGCCAGGGCGCGGCCGATGCCGCTGGAGCATCCGGTGATCAGGACGGTGGGCTGGGTCATGCGGGCATCCTTGTGGGGTTGAGAGGGTGGATCAGCGACTGAAACTGCCTTGCAGGCGTTCGGCGCGGAACTCCAGGGTGCTGGCGCGATAGCCGCTGCGCAGGGTCGGCAGGGGCAGGCAGTCCTGCCAGGTGGCGCCGGGCAGCAGTTCGCCGGGGCCGCTGTAGCGGGGCGATTCGTAGAGGCGTTCGGCGAGGTTGACGCTGTCGCCGGGGCGGTAGGCGGCGATCTGCCAGCGCAGTTCGAGCAGCGCGGCACTGCTGCCGTTCTGCAGGGTCAGGGCCAGCGGGCGATTGGCCGGGCAGTTTTGCGGGTCGTAGACCAGGCGTAATTGCAGATGCGCCAGGTGACGCGTCTCGCGGCTTTCCTGCCAGAGCACCCAGCTGGCCACCAGGCCCAGGCCGATCAGCGCGACGAGGGAGATAGGCAGGGCTTTGCTCGGGTAGCGGATCAGCAGGATCAGCCAGCTCAGAACCAGTATCGCGCCGAATAACATAGGGGGTGGGCCTTGGTGGACAACACAGGACCTTATCCTACACAAGGCTGGGGCGACATGCGCCGTGCTGGCGCAGGCCGGAAACAGCAACGCCGACCCTTGCTGTGGCAAGGGCCGGCGTTTGTTTGCTGCGGGGTTAAGGTCGACTCAGCGGGCGGCGATGCTCAGCGGGGCAGCCTCACTGCGGCCGTAGACGTCTTCCAGGCGTTCGATGTCGTCTTCGCCGAGGTAGCTGCCCGATTGCACCTCGATGATTTCCAGGGGGATCTTGCCGGGGTTGCTCAGGCGGTGCACCGCGGTCATCGGAATGTAGGTGGACTGGTTTTCGGTAAGCAGGAACACATTTTCGCCACAGGTCACCTCGGCGGTGCCGGAGACCACGATCCAGTGTTCGGCACGGTGGTGGTGCATCTGCAAGGACAGGGTGGCGCCCGGTTTGACCGAGATATGCTTGACCTGGAAGCGCCCGCCCATGTCCACCGAGTCGTAGGAGCCCCACGGCCGGTAGACCTCGCAATGGTTCTGGGTTTCGCTGCGGCCTTGCTCATTGAGTTGGTTGACCACGGTCTTGACGTCCTGCACGTGGTCGCGGTGGGCGATCATCATGGCGTCCTTGGTTTCCACCACCACGATGTCGTCCAGGCCGATCACCGAGACCAGCTTGCCGTTGCCGTGCACCAGGCAATTGCGGCTGTTGTGCACCATGACATCGCCCTTGGTGACGTTGCCGTTGTTGTCCTTTTCGTGCACGTCCCAGATCGACGACCAGCTGCCGACGTCGTTCCAGCCGGCATCGAGCGGTACCACGCAGGCGCGGGTGGTCTTTTCCATCACCGAGTAGTCGATCGAGTTGTCCGGGCAGCACTCGAAGGTGGCGGCGTCGATATTGATGACGTCACCCTCGACCTCGCTGCGCTCAAGTGCCAGCAGGCAGGTGTCGTAGATGTCGGCGTCGTGTTTCTTCAGCTCCTCCAGGTAGCGGCTGGCGCGGAACAGGAACATGCCGCTGTTCCAGAAGTAGTCACCCGAGGCGACGAATTCACGGGCGCGGGCTTCATCGGGTTTCTCGACGAAAGACTGCACGCGAATCACGCCTTCAGGCAACGCCGCGTCGGCCACCGACTTGATGTAGCCATAGCCGGTTTCCGGACGGATGGCGGGGATGCCGAACAGCACCATCTCGCCTTTTTCGGCGGCCTTGCTGGCCAGCGCCAGGGCGTTCTCGAAGGCTTGCTGGTTCTCGAGCACATGGTCGGCGGGGAGGATCAGCAGCAGTTCGTCACGGCCTTCGGCGAGCAGCTTCATGGCGGCGATGGCCACCGCTGGCGCGGTGTTGCGGCCGAAGGGTTCGAGCAGGATCGCCTGGGTGGCCAGCTGCTGGGTGTGCAGTTGTTCCTGGACGATAAAGCGGTGTTCCTTGTTGCATACCAGTACCGGCGCCTGCATGCCGTCGAAGGCCAGGCGCTTGATGGTTTGCTGGAACAGGGTGTCTTCACCGGTGAGGGCGAGGAACTGCTTGGGGTACTGCTTGCGCGAGAGGGGCCAAAGACGCGAGCCGCTGCCGCCGGAAAGAATTACTGGAATCATGTTGGTACTCCTAAAGCGTTTATGCATTTGGTTGGACGTGTCCCGCCCGTTGGCGGGTTTGCCCGGTTACCCAGGCTGAACGAACAGCTCTGGGGGCATCACTCCAAAACGCCTCCTCATGAAGGCGCTGTTTGCATGTCGGTCTATTGCCGATCTTGGCTGTTGTCCGGGTGTTTAGTCGGTCTTGGCTGGGCGCTTGACCCACACCGGCGAGAGCTGGCTGCCGCTGCCGGTGATGTACAGGCTGACCACTTCGCCGCGCGCCAGGGTGACGGGCTTGAGGTCGCTGATCTTCTTCTCGCCGTCGAACAGCGCCAGGCTGACCTTGACCGGGTTGACTTCGCGCTCGCCGTTGCCATCCGGGGCGACCTTGTCGACCACCGCGGCCTTGCCGTCGGCGGTCTTCAGGCTGAGCGTGCTGTCGGACAGGTTCTGCACCCGCAGCAGGGCTTTCTGCTTGTTCGCGAATGCGGCTTCTTCCACCAGCTTGGGTTCCGCGCCCGGCTGGTTGACCAGGGTGTAGTAGCGGTCGGCGTCGAGTTTCACTGGCAGGCTGCTGCTGCCGACCTTGGCGCTGTAGCTGCCGGCCGGGAGGAAGCTGAAGTCGCTGGAGCCCAGCGGAGCGATGTCGCGCAGGTCGGTGTTGCCGACGCTGACGCTCAGTTCGCTGTTGCCGGCGTTATAGGCGCGGACGAAGGTCGATCCCTTGGGCGCGGTTGGGGCGTAGAGGCCACCTTCACCGGCGTGGGCGTGCAGGGCACCGAGGCTCAGGGCGATGGCACAGGCGTAGGACGTCCAGCTGCATTTGGTTTGTCTGTTCATGGGTAAATCTCCATGTGGTTTAACAAAATGATCTGTTGATCATGTTCGGGTGAAGCCTTTCCAGCGCAGGGCCGATTCAATGGCTGGTGCTGCTGGCCAGGCGTTGCTTGCTGCTGTTGCTTTTAAGTTCGGCGATCCAGGCCGGATCGAAGTTGCTGAGGTCGTTGGCCATCGGCAGGTAGCGTTCGGGGAACTCCCAGATCACCAACTGCGGCGCGGCGTTCTTCAATTCGTCGCTCTGCAGGTACTTGAGCATCGGCACGATCGGCCCCTGGCCGTCTTCGGCGTGGTTGCTCAGGTCGCGTTGCAGGTGTTGGCGCAGGGCACCGGCAAAATTCCAGTTGGGGTTGGCGCTGTAACTGGTGCCGACCAGTGCCACCGGGATGTCGCTGTCGGCGAACAGCGCATCGCTGCCGCCGGCCGCGTCTGCCGCATTGGTTTGGTACTGCTGCAACTGGTCGGGTTCGGGCATCAGCTGCTCGAACAGCGGCGCCAGTGGCAGGAAGCTGGTCAGGTCACCCAGCAGTGGCTTCTGTTTGGTCGCCTCGGTGACGAATGCCTGCGCTTCGCCGTTCAGGGCGAGCGAGCGGTTTACGGTTTCACTCAGTTGGCGCGCGACCAGATCCGCGCCCAGTGGTGTCCAGTGGGTATCGGTGCGCAGGAACAGCTGACCGCTGTTCTTTTCGGCCCGCAGGGTGGCGAGCAAGTCCGGCGCGGCGATGTCGGCGCTACGCACCTCGCGGTGGAAGCGCTGATAGAGATCCTCGCGCTGGCTGCTGATGCGGTTGTCGCCGACGTGCTCCGGGTACAGGCGCGACTTCGACGGCACTATCGCCAGCAGCAACAGCACATTGCGTTGCGCCAGTTGCTCGCGTACGCCCTGGATCAGCGCCAGGTTGTCGCGCTGGTGCTGTTGGCCATCGGCCACCGGCTTGAACTCTTCATCCGAGTACAACCAGTCGTGCTTGCCGATCACCACACCGGGGCGGCCTTCGTTGAACAGCAGGAAGTCCAGCGCGGCCCAGACGTTGATACCGATCTGCTTGATCGGGAATTGCTTGTCGTAATGGCTCTCGAAGGTCTTTGCCAGGTTGCCGTCGAGCACGCTGAACTGGTTGGGGGCCTGGTAACTCAGGACCCCGCGCATGGACCAGAGCAGCAGCAGGGTCAGCACGCCGAGGAACAGGGCGACGTAGAGTTTGCGTAATGGACGCGTCATGCTCGGCCTCATTCAGAATTGGAAATAAAGAAAGGGGGAGTAGCTCTGCGCCGAGAGCTTCAATACCGAGGCGCAGAACAGCAGCAGCAACGCGCCACGTACCAGGTAGCGCGGCATGGCGGCGCTCCAGGTGGCTTGTTGCACCAGCACACCGCCGCTGCCGACGGTCAGCCCCTGCTCATCGCCAGGCACGGCCTTGACCATGCGCGACAGCTCGGTCGCCGGCCCATCGGCGCGGGCATCCAGCGCCTTGTGGCGGTAGAACTGGCGCAAGCCGCAAAAGGCCATGACCGCATAAGCCAGTACCAGGGTGGCAACCTGCAGGTCGCTGATGCTGGCGCTGTTCAGTTCGCTGAGCTGCCAGCCCTGGCTGCTGAAGATCGCCGGGCTGAACATGGCGCTGTACATGCGCCAGGCGATGTCCAGGTTCTCGGCGCGGAAGATCACCCAGCCGAGCATCACCAGGAAGAAGGTGAACAGCCACTTCAGCGGATTGATCACCTTGGGCGCGGCGTTCACCCCGAACAGGCGTTCGATCGTCAGCCACATGCCGTGCCAGGCGCCCCAGATCAGGAAGGTCCAGTTGGCGCCGTGCCACAGGCCACCGAGCAGCATGGTCAGAAACAGGTTGCGGTAGGTGTTGAAGGTGCCCTTGCGGTTGCCGCCCAGCGGCACGTACAGGTAGTCGCGCAGCCAGGTCGACAGGCTGATGTGCCAGCGCCGCCAGAACTCGGTGATCGATTGGCTGATATAGGGCTGGTTGAAGTTTTCCATAAAGCGGAACCCCATCATCAGGCCCAGGCCGATGGCCATGTCGCTGTAACCGGAGAAGTCGAAATACAACTGCGCGGTGTAGGCGATCATGCCCAGCCAGGCGTCGCCGGTGCTGGGGTCTTGCAGGGCGAAGATGTGGTCGACCAGCGGTGCCAGGCTGTCGGCGATGAACACCTTCTTGACGAAGCCCTGCATGAAGCGGGTGGCGCCTTCGGAGAACTTGTCGAGGCTGTGGGTGCGGTCGGTAAACTGGTCGGCGAGATCCTTGTAGCGCAGCACCGGCCCGGCAATCAGTTGCGGGAACAGGGCGATGAAGGCGGCGAAGTTGATCAGGTTTTCCGTGGGTTCGGTGTCGCCGCGGTACACGTCGATCAGGTAGCTGAGCGACTGGAAGATATAGAAGGAGATGCCGATCGGCAGGATCACATGGGTCAGCAGGAACGGCTCGAAGCCGGCGCCGTCCAGCACCTTGTTGATGTTCGCCACGCCGAAGTTGGCGTACTTGAAGTAACCCAGGGTCGCCAGGTTGCCGGCCACGCCCCAGATCACCCAGCGTTGCGCCGCCTTGCTGCGTACGCCGGCGCGATAGATGCGCAGGCCGAAACCGTAGTTCCACAGGGTGACCGCGATGAACAGCAGGAGAAAATCCACCCGCCACCAGGCGTAGAAGGCGTAGCTGCCGATCAGGATCAGCAGGTTGCGATAGCGATTACTGCTCATGTAATACAGGCCGAGAAAGATCGGCAGGAACAGGAACAGGAATACGTTGGATGAAAAGACCATCCGTAGATCTCCGTTGAGTAGCAACTCTTCCGGGGCTCGCAAGCCCCCCTTTCCCCCCGCGAGCGGGAGGGTGTTTCATCGTCCGAGGCTTACATTCCGTGCAACCACCACGGACCTGTAGGAGCCAGCTTGCTGGCGATGCTTTTGCGGCGTCTGGCTCGCCAGCAAGCTGGCTCCTACACAAGCCGCCCTACATAAAGCCGCTCTCAGCTATCGTCCGGCTTCTTCGGATCGAACACCTGGCTGACATCGCCGCCGAGACGGAAGGTCTTGAACGGGCCCATCTCCTGCTTGAGCTCCTCGGTGTCGGCCGAGCAGGCATAAAGCGTGCAGTAGGGCGCCAGCCAGGAGTATTTGCTGTCCTTCTTCAGGTCTTCCATGTCCTGTTTCTCGCCGGTTTTGCTGGCGAAGTCGTCTTGGTCATTCACCCCGTCCAGTACCCGTTCGGCCAGGCGCTGGAGCGCGCCCTGGTTTTCTTTGCGCAGGTCGACGCCGTTGGCTTGGGCGAAAGCGGCGATCATCATCAGCGGCGGCAGGCTGTAGTTGTGGTAGGCCAGGGCGCGCTGGCTGCGCTTCAGTTCGTTGGGCAGGTAGCCGTCGGCGTCGACCTGGTTGGCGCCCACGCGGAACTGCTCCACGGCCCAATCGAACAGATCGCGGCGATCGGTGGCGATGGCCGTGGACATCACCGACCAGGCGGACCAGTAGCTATGATTGTTGATTTTCTTCAGCGGCAGATCGCTCCAGTCATGCACGGTGTTCTCGGCCATCTTGATGAACCAGGCTTCGATCAGCTTGGTTTGCTGCGGATAGGCGGCCAGCGGCTGTGACTTGGAGAATTTCAGGCGCAGGTAGGCGGAGGACAGACTGCCCAGCGCCCATTTGCGCACCGATTTGCCGGTGTGGTTGTAATCGCTGCTGAGCAGGGCGTCGGCCTCGGCCCACTCGCTCAGCCACTGCACGGTGCAGTCGAGCAGCTCGGGCTGGCCATCGCGCATGTAGTGCATGACCTGCTGGCTGATCCCTCGCTCCATTTCGGTGATGGCGGCGGTCTTGTCGCGAAAGGCCTTCTCCGAGTCGGTGTTGAGGGTGGCGCGGGCCTTGCCCGAGCCTTCGTATTTGCTGCGAAACACCAGTTTGTCGGTGTAGGGCTTTGGCGTTGCCTGGCAGGCTTGCGCCTTCTTGTCGGTGACCTGCACGGGCGCGTAGTAGCCGGCCGGCGGCACCAGGCTGGCGGCGAACAACGGTTGGGCGAGCAGGGCCGCGCCGATCAGGCAGGGAGCGAGTATCCAAATGGGGCGTTTCATCGTGCCTCCTATTGCCTTCACTGGGCTTGTGCCGTGAGGGCTTTGTCGCCAGCGCTGGGGCGTTTGCACATGGTTGCTTCGACGCTGAGATTTGCCGGCATGTTTTCCGGGCTATGGATGTCCAGGGCGAGCAGATTGAGGTCGGCCCAATCGGCATCGTTGCGCAGTTCGAAGACATAGCGTCCGTCGGTAGGGGCACGGTCGCTCTGCTCGAGTTTGAAATTCTCGCGGCGGCCGGTCAGGTACCAGAGGGTGGCCTTGGCCTTGTGCACGCCGGGGTCGCTGAAGGTCAGGTCGACCTGGTAGTCGCCACCGCGCAGATCCAGCAATGGCTGGTTCTCGCCGTTGACCAGGACCTGGTTGGAGCCGGGCTTGAGCGTGACCTTGTTCTTCATCACCGCCGGGCGGCCCTCGCAGCCGTTGTTCACCAGCGGTACGGCCTGGCGGTAGAAGCTTTGCTGCGCCAGGTCGTAATGGGTGGCGAACTCCCAGATGAGAATCTTCGGCGGGTTTTCGTGGAATTCCTTGCTGGTCATGTATTGCAGCAGGGCGCTGTCGAAGCCGCCGCCGCTGACCGACCGGTTGAGCACTTCGACACCACTGTATTGCTGCAGGAAACCGGCGAAGTTGTAGGCCGGGCCGCTGTTACTGGTGCCGACCAGGGCGACCTTCGGGTCGGCCTCGTCGCCGAACAGGCTGTCGCTATCGGCTTCGCCCACCGGCTCGGTCTCGAAGCGCTCGACGTACTCGGTGGCGTAGGTGGTGCCGCAGAAGGTGGCTGCGGTCTTGTGCAGGGTGCCGGCCTTGCCCAGCAGGCCGGTCACCGTGCTGGCGAACTCCTGCTTCGGCGCTTCGTCGAAGCCGGGCATTTGCTTCAGGGTTTCGGCCACCAGTTCGGCGGTGCGCGCGGCACCGGCCGGCGTCCAGTGGTGGTCGGCCTTGAAGTAGTAGGCGGTGTCCACGTCCTGTTCGTCGAACAGCGGTGACAGGTCGGTGACCCAGATACCGGTCTTGCGGATTTCGGCAACGGCCTTCAGGTAATTCTGCTTGGCCAGCTCGAAGTTGAAGCTGGCTTTCTCCTGCGCGGTCAGCTGCTGACGGTTGACCAGGCCGCGGGTCGGCTGATAGACCACCATCAGCTCGATGCCTTTGCGCTTGAGGGTGTCGCGCAGGCGCTTGAACTGGCGATAGCCGGCGGGCGTGGTGCCAAAATCGGTGCGCAGGTCGTTGCCGCTACGGAACAGCCAATCACCCTGGCCCTGCACCAGCGCGGTGAAGAAGCTCAGGTACTTGGTGTTGTACTGGCTCGGGTCCTGGGCGATCGGACACAGTGGCCCGACCCGCTGCACCTGGTACTGCGGTGCGGCCATGGCGCTACCCGCAGCACCCAACAGGGCACTGGCAAGGGCCAGTTGGCGGAAATTGAAGTGGCGTTTGATCACGTTGTATTCCCTCAATCCTGAAGTTCGGCCTGACTCTCGACCGGGTCGATGAGTACGGCTAGTTTGCGGCGCACCATCAGGTCGAGAATTTCATCCTGTCGTTCGCCGAGGATGCCGGCGAAACTGATGCCGGTGCTTTTGCTCGGTGCGAGCATTTCCACGCGGTACAGCTCCACGGACAGTGGCGAGTCGATGGACAGCGGGCTGGAGCCGTTGGCGGCGAGCTTGCCGCCGACCACGATCATCGACACTTCGGTGTCGAAGGGGTCGAGTGCGACGTTGCGGTCGGTGTTCGAGAGATCCTTGATGTGGCCGTAAATGCCGGTCAGGCCATTGGCCGCCGAGATGTTCTCGTACAGGCGAATGTTGGTGCTGTTGCGCAGGCGAATGCCGTGGCGGGCGTTGTTCAACACCTTGTTGCCCCACAGCAGGTTGTCCGAACTCTCGTAGATGGTGATGCCGTCGGCGTGGTTCTGGTACACCTCGTTGTAGGCCACCAGGTTACGCACGCTGTTACGGTCGAGGACGATGCCCGAGAGCTTGTTGTCGTAGGTCTTGTTGTTGATGATCCAGCTGTCATCGACCTCGCGGGAAATGATGATGCCATGCTTCTTCTTGGTCCCGTGCACCGTGTTATCGGCGATGATCAGACCGTGGGAACGGTCATGCGGGTCGATGCCGTAGACGATGTTGTCGCGGTAGGTATTGCCCTTGACCACCACGTTCGCGGCTTCGTAGCAGTAGAAGCCGTACCAGTGGTCGACGAACTCCGAGTCGATCAGCCAGCCGGTCGGTTCCGCACGCTTGAGGCGGGCCTGCATGCCGGGGGTGTACTGGGTGATGCTGACGCCGTAGGACTTGCTGTTGCTGTAGCCCAGGCTGGTGAAGACGCTGCCGGAGATGTACAGCTCACTGCCGCCCCAGGACACCAGAAACGGGCGGAACTCATCGGCCTTGCGAAAGCTGGCCGGGCTGTTGTCCGCTTCGCGCCAGGCGGTGAGCTTGGTGTCGGTGAAGAACAGCTGGCCGTCGTTGACCATGAAGCTGCCGCGTTCCTGGGATAGGCGCAGGTCCTTGGTGTCCTTGCCCACGTGCAGGGTTGCACCCTCGGCCACCACGATCGGCAGCCGCGCCAGGTAGACGCCCGGCTTGACCTCGCGGAACTGACTGTCTGGCAGGGCCTTGGCGATGTCCTGCGGGGTGACGTAGCCGCCTTCGATAAAGATCGCATGGGGCATGCCGTTCTGCCGCTGGACCCATTCGCGCAGGCGCTCGTTGCCGCCGACGAAGTCCTTCAGCGCATCCTGCTGCAACATGCGCCGCACCACGACCTTGCCGCCGGGCGTGCGCTTGATCTTGGCTTCGACGGCCGCCGCGGTGTAGCCGCTGAGGTCGGGCAGCTTGGGCACATCCAGATGCAACTGCTCGACGGGTACGCTGGTTACCGTGTAGTTGCTGGTTTCCTTGAGTGCCTTGGTCGGCACATTAGGGTTGTCGAGCACTTGCGCCGCTTGCACCCAGGGCGCCGCCAGCTGCAGCGCGCCGAGCAGTAGGCCGCTGCATAGCAGGCCTACTGCACAGCCTTGTTTGAGTTTGCCTGGTCGTTGCTTCATGGCGCTGTCCTCAGAATTTCCAGATAACGTCAACGAAGGCTCGATGCATCATCGAGTCGGTGTCGCTGCCGTAGGCATCGCCGGGCTTGAACACGCCACCGCGAAAACGCACCAGGGCTGCCGGCTCGTCGATCGCCTCGCTCATCGAAGCGGGCAGCAGGCCCTGCTTGAAGTACTTGGTGACCACCAGATCGAGTTCTTGGCCGAGATCTTTCTCGCCATCCACCAGGGCGACCTGGGGCGCCGGGACGTCGTCGGCGAGCGGGTCATCGATCCGGGCGTTGATCCCGCTTCTACCGATCTGCTGCCGATCATCGACCCGCCAGAACTTGTGGTAGACCAGGCTGGCGTCATAGTCCTCGGCCATCTGCCAGGAGCCGAACAGGGTGGCCGACTGCAGGTTGTTCAGTTCGCCGCGAAAGGCCTCGCCGTAGCGATGAACGCTGGCGCGGGTGCCGGTGAAGTTGGAACGGTTGCTTTGCAGGCCGGTCTGGCGATAGTTGCCCGTGCCGTTGCCGTCTTCATCGCCGCTACCGCTGGCCCGTGCGTAAGCGCCGCCGACTTGCCAGTTGGGGTCCAGGCGAAAGCGCAGACCGAGGTCGGTGGCCCAGGCGCTGACGTTGTCGCTGTTTTTGCCGGTGGCGATTTCCTGGCCGTTGTCGACGCCGCGCGTCAGGTCTTCACGGTCGCCGGTCAGCGAGGTGAGACTGGCCCAGTAATTGACTGGCTTCTGGTTGCGGAAGTTGTAGGCGTCGCTGTTGGCTTGCACGCCGAGCCAGGTCAGTTTGCCGGTGGCGCGTTTGTCCAGGGCGTCGATCGGTTCGCCGGGATTGGCCAGCTTGCCGTCATCGTCGGAGTGATGGGCATTGAGGCCGACCCAATGTCCCGGGCGCCACTGGGTTTCGATATCGCCGAACAGATGCAGACGGTCTTCATCTTCCGCGGCCAGTTCGTCGAGGTCGGTGCGGTACTCGCTGAAGCGCTGGGCCGTACCCAGGCTGGCGCGCAGCAGGGTGGTGTCGAAGGTCCAGTTCAGCGCTTCGATATTGGTATCGCGCCATTGCCCGTCATCGTTGCGCAGGCGTTGGCGGCCCAGGCGCAGGTGCTCGCCGGGGTAGTCGGTGAGGCCGGCGTAGTCGACCCAGAATTCGCGCAGGGCCAGGTAGTTCTTCTTCCGATCGCGGCCGTCGTCTGCCGGCGCATCGCTGGCCAGGTCGGCGTCGGACGACGCCAGGGTATCGGTCTCGATGATGTCGCTGGCGACTACCGCCTGGCCCATGGCGAAGGCACTCCAGTCACCGCGTTGGCCATACAGCCAGGGGCGCAGGTCGACACCGATGCCGTTGACGTCGCCACCGTCGCGGGTGCCGAGGTCGCGGTCATCTTCCGATTGCGCGGTGATCTTGACGTCGAGGCCGAAGTTGTCGTCGCTCATCTGCACCGCCCATGCCGAGCTGGCGGAGAGTAATGACACGCTCAGGCCCAGGCCTGCGGTGATCCTGTTGAGTTTCATCGCGTAATTCCTGTTCATTGGTTTTGCGCCTGTAACGAGGTTTGGGCTTGCAAGACGTTGCCGCGCACCTGGCGTTCTTCGCGCAGCAGTTGCTCGGCGCGGGTACGTTGGGCCGGTTGCAGTTGTTGTTCGACCAGGCTGGCCAGTTCGGTGGCCTGCGGCGTGTTCTTCGGCAGCGCCAGTTGGCTGAAGACGAAAGCATTGACCGGATCGGGAATCACGCCCTTGCCTTGCGAGTACATCTGCGCGAGGGCGAAGTCGGCGTTGATCTGGCCGTTACGGGCGGCGCTGAGCAAATGATCCAGGGCTTTCTGCGGGTAGATGTCGCCGAGGTAGCCGCGGATGTAGAGCTGACCGAGGAAGTAGTTGGCACTGGGTTCGCTGGGCGCGGCCTTGCGCAGATGCTCTTCGGCCTTGTGTGGGTCCTGCGGCACCAGCTTGCCTTCGTAGTAGAGCCGGCCGAGCAACAGTTCGGCGCGCGGCAGTGCCGCGGCGCGGCCGTTGTCGAGGTAGCTCATCATGGTCTCGATGTCGCCCAGGCCCGGGTAGTCATAGAGCAGGCGCGCCAGGCTGACCCAGGCGGCCGGGTAGGCCGGGGCGATGGCTTCGAGCAGTTCCTGGGCTTTGCCTTCGTCCGGCTTGCCCAGTTCGGCGTCGGCCAGCACCTGGGCGACGGCATCCACCCGCTGCGGGGTCACCACGGCGCTGTGGTAGCCCGCCATCAGGCGTTGCAGCAGGGCTTTCTGTTTGTCGGCCTGGCCTTGCTTCTGGTACACGGTGGCCAGTTCGACGTAGCAGACCTCGGCCTCGGCAATCAGGCCTTGGCAGATCTGTTCTATTTCACCCAGGTGCTGGTCGTAGTCGCCCTGGGTGCGATAGAGGAGGATTTGTGCCAGATCGGCCTGGGTATGGCCTTGCTGGCGCCAGGTGGAGATGCGTTGTTGAACGTTCATACCGGGGAAATCCTGTGGGTATTGCAGGTAGAGCATGACCAGCGGCAACAGGCTGCTCTGCTCACCCGCGGTGAAGGCGTCATTCAGCAACTCGCCCGCTTCACGGCGCTCGGCCGGGCTGGCGTCCACTTTGCTCGCGAGCAATTTGCCCAGGCGTGCCTTGGCCCGCGGCGACTCGTCCAGGGCCAGGCGATAGGTCCGCTCGGCCTTTTCCAGGTCTTGCGGCGTACCGCCGGCTACTTGCAGATCGGCCAGGCCGACCTGCGCATCGGTGTAGCCCAACTCCGCCAGCTGGCGGTAGTTCTGCTCGGCGATGCTGGTGTCGCCGCGCTTCAGCGCTTCGGCGGCCAGGCGCTCGTCCGGCAGCCCGGCGCAACCGGCGAGGGTCACGGCCAGGGAAAGCGCCAGCAGGGGCGCGGCATGCATGAGACGGGGGGCGATAGTCGCCATTGCGGAGTCCTCCTTATTGACCTTTCGCCAGGGCTTTGTCGAGCAGCCAGTCGAACGACGGGCCACGATCGAGGATGACTTCGACCGGCTGGCCGGCGAGGCTGCTGTTGAGGTCCTGCTCCGGTTCGATGATCACGCGAATGTCCGCCGACAGGCCGCCTTCATGCAGGCTGCTGCTGATGATCTTGCCGTAGCGCGGCGTGTCTTCGCCGGCCACCCAGAAGCTGGCGCGGCTACCCGGGCGAGCCTGGGCGAAGTTGCGGTAGGGGAAGCTGGCCAGCACTGTGGCCTTGGTGTTCTGCGGTACCAGTTCGAAGATCACATCGCCCTTGGCGGCGAACTGACCGTCGGCAACCAACTGACGGGCCACCTTGCAGTCGCACGGGCTGGTCAGGGTGCCCTTCATTTGCTTGCCGAACAGCTCTTCGACATTCTCCGGGGACATTTGCTCGTCGGTCAGGTGACCCTTGAGCATCTCCAGCATGCTGGCGGAGAAGGTGGCAATGGGCGCGCCTTTCTCGACCATGGCCTCCGGGCCGAGCAGGCTCTGCACCATGCCTTCGCGCGGCATGGTCACTTGCAGGCTGGGTACGTTGACCAGGCCCGATTCGGCGTGGGTGACGAAGTAGATGCCGTAGATCGACTTGAAGATAAAGCCGAAGGCGGCCAGACCGACCAGGAAGATCGCCAGGCTGAAGCTCACCGCCTTGAACCGGCCGAACACGCCCATGCCAGAGCCGCCGGCGCCGTTCTTGCGTGCCTTGGTGAAGTTTTCCCGCTGCAAGGTGCTCAGCAGGTCACCGGCGCTGACCAGTTCGCCACCGAGGAAGGCGCTGATCAGGTAGCGCAGGGTGGCCTGCTCGCGTGGCTTGATGTTATGGAACTGGCAGCCGACGCGACCGTCGTCGGCATTCACCGAGCGCACCTGGAATTCGATATCGATGGCCAGGTCGAGGCTGTCCAGCTTGAACTGCAAGCGGCCTTTATGAAAGTCGCCGACCTGCACCGCCACCTTGCCGGCGTTGAAGCAGAAACCGCCGGCCGAGATGTCGCCGATGGGTTGGTCGGCGCGCTCACGGTTTTTCGTCAGGTAGCGCAGCACGGCCGGGATCTTGACCCGCGCGTGTTGCCGCTGGGCTTCCGATTCATGGACCACATTGACGTTGACGGCTGTATTCATGGTTGCAATTTCCTGTTCGAAAAGGGTTCCGGTCGAGTTCCGGTCACACCAACGCCAGAAGCGTGGCGATAAAAACGCTGGCAGCAGCAAAAGTCATGGAGCGCGAAGACCAGGTGTTGAACCAACGCTGGAAGCTCAACAGGCCGCGCTCGAGCTTGGTCGGCTGGCGGGTCCAAGACTGCTGATCGAGGCGGAAGAACACGTAGATCTTCACCATCGCACCGACGATCTGGTTGTAATAAAGGATCACCGGGTAAGCCGGGCCGATGCGGTGGCCGGTCACGCTGAGCAACAGGGTCAGTGCCAGGCGAGTCAGGCCGATCCACAGCAGGTAGGCGATGAGGATGCCGGCGCCGTACTTGATGCTGGCGATGATCGCCACGCTAATGCCGAGCAGGCTGGTCCACATCGATACGCGCTGGTCGAACAGCACCAGGCTGGTGAACCAGCCGAGGCGGCGGGTGCCCAGGCGCAAAGCGCGGGCGTTCTGCCGCAGGTTGTTGCCGTACCAACGGAACATCAGCTTGCGGCTGGCCTTGATGAAGCTCTTCTCCGGTGGATGCTCGACCGTGTTGATCGCCGCATCCGGCACGTAGAAGGTGTCGTAGCCCAGGCTCATCAGGCTGAACCAGCTCGACTTGTCGTCGCCGGTGAGGAACTGGAAACGACCCAGGCGCCAATGGTCGAGGTGATCGCTTTCCACATCGGCGATGAATGCGGGGTTGGTGACCACCTCGGCGCGAAATACCGACATGCGTCCGGTCATGGTCAGCACCCGCTTGTTCAGCGCCATCGAGCACATGTTGAGGTGGCGCTGGGCGAAGCGCAGCTTGTGCCACTCGCTCATGATGTAGCCGCCGCGTACCTCGCAGAACTCGTTGGTGGTCAGGCCGCCGACATTCGGGAACAGCTTGAACCAGGGCACCGTCTTGCGCACCACGCCCTCGCCGAGCACGGTGTCGCCATCGATCACCGCGACCACCGCGTTCTCATCCGGCATTTGCCGGGAGATGGCGCGAAAGCCGTAGGCCAGACCGTCGCGCTTGCCGGTGCCGGGGATGCGCACGAAGTCCAGCTTGACGTGCTCTGGCGGGTTCATCCGGGCCCAGAGGTTTTTCACCAGCAGTTCATCGGACAGCTCGACGATGGAACACACCATCGTCGTCGGGTAACCGCAGTCAATCGCCTCGCGAATCACCGAGCGGTACACCTGGGCGGTGGTCAACGCGTCGATGCGGAAGCTGGTGACCAGCAGAAACACCTGAGAAGGGTCGGCGTCCTTGCCGAGTTTTTTCACCTTGCGGCGGTAATAGGGGTACACCACATAGAGAAACAGAGTGCCGCGCAAAAAGTGCACCGCACCCATGGAATAACGCCAGATGCCCACAGCGCCGATCAACAGGAGGTAGTCGCGCGACTCGGGGTCGAACACGCTCCTGGGCAGCGCCAACGCGAGCAACATCAGCAGTGATAGGTAGAACATCCAGCCTGCGGCCTCTAGGAGACCGGTCTTCAGCGAGTTTGTTTGCATATGCGTATCCATCGTGTGCGCCGGAGGAACCTTGGACGAGGGTGCTGCTCGCGCGTCCAAGGTTCGGCCCAACTGGCTGCCAGTCCGTTGAAAAACTACTGCCGCTTTTCAACGGCCTGTTGCAGGCTGGATTTACCAGCAGATACCTTCGGCACCCGTGCGCGAGGCGGTGGGCATGAAGCCGACCAGATCGACCACGTGCTTGCCGTCGAGAGCCTGTTGCGCCAGGGGCGCGAAGCGCTCATCGCCATTGCCGATCACGATGATCTCGGCGTTATCGACTACCGCATCGAAGTCACTGTTGAGCAGCGAGGAAACATGCGGAATCTTCGATTCGATGTAGTCCTTGTTGGCGCCATAGACGCGGGCATATTCGACGTTGCTGTCGTAGATGCTCAGCTCGAAGCCCTTGCCGATCAGCATTTCGGCCAGCTCCACCAGCGGGCTCTCGCGCAGGTCGTCGGTGCCGGACTTGAAGCTCAAGCCGAGCAGGGCGACCTTGCGCTTGTCGTAGCTGGAAATGATGTCGAAGGCGTTCTGCACCTGGACCACGTTGCTGCGCATCAACGAACCGATCAGCGGCGCTTCGACGTCGAGGCTGCCGGCGCGGTAGGACAGGGCGCGCACGTCTTTCGGCAGGCAGGAGCCACCGAAGGCGAAGCCGGGCTTCATGTAGTACTTGGACAGGTTGAGCTTGTGATCCTGGCAGATCACGTCCATCACTTCGCGGCCGTCGACCCCGACCGCCTTGGCGATGTTGCCGATCTCGTTGGCGAAGGTCACCTTGGTGGCGTGCCAGACGTTGCAGGTGTACTTGATCATCTCGGCGACATCGATGTCCTTGCGGATGACCGGTGCGTCGAGTTCGCTGTAGATGCTTTCCAGCAGGTCACCGGAGGCGCTGTCCAGTTCGCCGATCACGGTCATCGGCGGGAAATCGTAGTCCTTGATCGCGGTGCTTTCGCGGAGGAACTCGGGGTTCACCGCCACGCCGAAATCGACCCCGGCTTTCTTGCCCGAGCAGTCTTCGAGGATCGGGATCACCACGTTCTTCACGGTGCCCGGCAGCACGGTGCTGCGCACTACCACGGTGTGGCGTTCGGGCTTGTTGCGCATGGCGAAGCCGATTTCGCGGCACACGCCTTCGATGTAGTCCAGTTCCAGGTCGCCGTTCTTTTTGCTCGGCGTACCGACGCAAATAAACGAGACCTCGGTGTCACGAATCGCGTCGGCGACATCGGTGGTGCCGCGCAGGTGGCCAGAGTTCAGGCCCTGCTGCAGCAACACTTCCAGGCCGGGTTCGACTATTGGCGATTTGCCATTGTTGATCAGGTCGATTTTAGTGGCGGATATATCGACGCCAACCACGTCATGGCCGCGGGCCGATAAACAACCGGCACACACGGCACCCACATAACCCAAACCAAAGATACTGATTCGCATCGTATTACCTCGTCCATTTATTGCACAATTTAATAGTGGCTTTTTGGCCACGATCGTTCATTCAACTCAGGTCGACGGGGCGACTGAATTAATTTAGGCATGAGAAATATCTGGCATCCGCAGGGGAGGCCTGAACCGGGCTTGTAATATGAAGCGTGCCCTATACTGCTACTGAGCTGCAGGCCTGGGAGGCTCTGGCTCCTGGCTATCAGTGGAACATTCGAACAGTGAAAAGTTCTCCTGTGATTGCGTGGCAACATTTATCTGAGTGAAGTAACCCGGCGGACTGCTGTCCGACAATTAGCGTCAGGTTGGTTCACGCAGAAGTTGCATGAAGTAATTGTGTTACGTCGGTAAGAGTGTGCGATTTTTCCTATAGTTCCTGCCGTTCGTCCTCTTTTTTCATTTGAGGGGCTATTTGGATAGTGGCAAGTAATTGCAAATTGATAGCAATTTATAATCGCGGATTTGCACTGCGCGCGCGGTGCATTAAGTGCCCGGAAAGTTCAATGGGGCAGGTGTTAATTAATTAACCAGGCTGTTTGTGCCGGTATTTGCTTGCCGCTGGGGCGCTGCCGACGGGCCGTGCGGGCGGCCCGGGCGGGGGTATGGAGGCGGGATCAGTCTTGCGGGAGGTCGCGCAGAAACACCAGTTTGTCGGCTTTCGAGTGCTCCGCCGAGTAGCGGTAGCCCTGTGCGGCGAAGTCCTTGAGACCCTCGGCATCGCTCAGGCGCTCTTTGATCACATAGCGTGCCATCAGGCCACGGGCCTTCTTGGCGTAGAAGCTGATGATCTTGTACTGGCCATTTTTCAGGTCCTTGAATTCGGTATCGATGATCCGCGCGTCGAGTAGCTTGCGTTTCACCGCACTGAAATACTCGTTGGAGGCCAGGTTGAGCAACACTCGGTCGCCCTGGGCGGCCAGTGCGTCATTCAGCCAGCCACTGATGCGCTCGCCCCAGAAGTCGTAGAGATTGTTGCCGCGTGGGTTGGCCAGCTTGGTGCCCATCTCCAGACGGTAGGGTTGCATCAGGTCGAGCGGGCGCAACACGCCGTAGAGACCGGAGAGCATGCGCAGGTGGGTCTGGGCGAAATCGAAGTCGGCTTCGCTGAAGTCTTCGGCGTTGAGGCCGGTGTAGACATCGCCCTTGAACGCCAGCAGTGCCTGCTTGGCGTTTTGCGGGGTGAAGGTCCTGGTCCAACTGCCAAAGCGTGCGGCATTCAGCCCGGCGAGCTTGTCCGACAGGTGCATCAGTTCGGCAATCTGCATGGGCGTGAAGTCGCGCAGTTGGCCGATCAGATCCTGGGCGTGGTCGAGGTGCTCGGGCTGGGTATAACGCTGGGTCACCGGCGGCGTCTGGTAATCGAGGGTCTTGGCCGGGGAAATCACCATCAGCATAGAGTCTGCTCCTGAAAGTCTGGGCGCGATTCTAGAAGCTGGGGGCGGCCAAGACTAGCGACGATGTCGTGCACCGGCGTAATCCGGCTAAGCCTGGCGCAATCCGCGCTGACGGTGTTGCGCCTGGGCAAAGCGCTGCGCTTGACCTCGGGGCGGCCACGGGGTTGTAGTTTGTCCAGGTCAAATCCTCCAGGGAGCCACCATGACCGCCTGCAATCACTCGCGCTGGGAGCCTTCCCACGATTACCGACCGCTGGAAACCCGCAGCGAACGCCAGGCCTGGCGGGTGGCCGCGCTGACCGGGGCGACCATGCTGGTGGAAATCGCCGCCGGTTATGCCTTCAACTCCATGGCCCTGCTCGCCGATGGCTGGCACATGGCTTCGCATATGCTCGCCATTGGCCTGACGGCCCTGGCCTACCTGCTGGCGCGGCGTTACGCCGATGATCCGCGTTTCGCCTTCGGCACCTGGAAGATCGAGGTGCTGGCCGGTTTCGCCAGTTCGCTGCTGTTGCTGGTGGTGGTGGCGCTGCTGGCGTTCGAGTCGTTGTGGCGGCTGTGGCGGCCGCAGGTAATTGCCTTCGAGGTGGCGCTGGGGGTGGCGGTGGTCGGCCTGCTGGTCAATCTGCTGTCGGCCTGGCTGCTGCGCGACCAGCATGAGCACGCGCATGTTCACGGTCATGCTCATGCCGATCACGATCACGATCACGATCACGATCACGATCACGTCGCGCCGGCGAAGGCGCGCGACCTCAATCGGCATGCCGCCTTTATCCATGTGCTGGCCGATGCGCTGACCTCGGTGGCGGCGATCGTTGCGCTGCTGGGCGGCTTGTTGTTCGGCTGGAGCTGGCTCGATCCGCTGATGGGCGTGCTCGGCGCCGTGATCATCGCGCTATGGGCCAGGGGCCTGTTGGTCGAGACCGCCACGGTGCTGCTCGATCGGGAGATGGACAGCCCCGTTGTGGTGCGGGTGCGCAGCGCCCTGGCGGAGGAAGTGGACACCGAACTGGCGGACTTGCACCTGTGGCGGGTCGGTCGCGCACAGTACGCCTGCATTGTCAGCGTGGTGACCCATGGCGACATCTCGGCGGATCGCTACAAGGTCCGGCTGGCGGGGATTAGCGAGTTGGTGCACGTGACGATTGAGGTTAATCGTTGTGCTGAAAACGAGCCGTGAGGGGGTTACTGCGGCGGGATTTTTTTCGCTGGGAGCGCGGGTCGGACTTCTGACTTTAACGGCGCCTTTGCGGGTCGCCAAGCTCTATTTGTCGAGGCGACAAATAAACGTGGGAAAACTGAAAAAAACATTCGCCTGTCATGATTTTTGGAGTATTTAAAAGACAGACCGCCGAACCCTGCAGACAGGTGGCGACCCTTGGCCTTCACCTTGCATGCACCTGCTCAGCCCCCGTCTGAGAAGGCGGTGGTCCCCGCGGCGGAACGCTGCTCAGGCATTCCGTCGCTTGGCTCCTATAAGAAGGTGACCGAGTATGGATGACCACGGAAGCTTCAAGCCCACCGCTCCAACCCTCTACGCCCTCGACACCAATGTGTTGATCCACGATCCCAACGCGCTGCTGAATTTCCAGGAACACCACGTCGCCATCCCGATGACCGTTCTGGAGGAGTTGGACAAGCTGAAAACCGGCAAGCTTGGTGTCGCCGCCGAGTGCCGGCAAGCTATCAGGTTGATCGACAAGATCCTGGGTAGCGCCACACCCGAGGAAGTGGAGCATGGTGTCGCGATCCAGCGCGAGAAGAGCGGGCCTTGTGGTTTTCTCTCGATTCTCATGACTAAAAGTACTTCGCCGATTACCTGGCTGCCGGAGGATCTCAACGACAACAAGATCATCAACCAGCTGGTCGAGCTGAAAGCCCGTCGCCCGGACATGTCCGTGGTGCTGGTGACCAAGGACATCAACATGCGCCTGAAGGCGCGCGCCTGCGGGATCGACTCGGAGGACTACCATACCGACCAGCTGGTCGACGATGTGTCGCTGCTGTCGAAGGGTTATCACAGCATGAGCGGTTCCTTCTGGGACCGGGTGAGCAAGGTCGAGACCCGTCAGGACCACGGGCGCACCTGGCACCGGGTGCAGCTGATCGACAACCTGCCGGCAGTCCACGTCAACGAGTTCATCATCGACGAGCAGGGGTTCGTCGGCTGGATCAAGGGCATCCAGAGCGATGAATTGCTGATCCTCGATCTGCACCAGGAGCCGCTGCTGCATCAGGAAGCCTGGGGCCTGCGGCCACGTGATATCCACCAGGCGCTGGCGCTGTTCGCCTTGCTCGACCCGGACATCCACCTGGTCAACCTGTCCGGCGCCGCCGGTTCGGGCAAGACCATCCTGGCCCTGGCCGCGGCCATCGAGCAGACCATGGTCAGCAAGCGCTATCGGCGGATCATCGCCACCCGTAGCGTGCAGGGCCTGGATCAGGAGATCGGCTTTCTGCCCGGCACCGAGGCGGAGAAGATGGAGCCCTGGCTGGGCGCCATCACCGACAACCTCGAAGCCCTGCACATGGACGACGAGAACACCCATGGCAGCGTCGATTACATCCTGCAAAAGGTGCCGCTGCAGTTCAAATCCCTCAACTACATCCGCGGGCGCAGCTTCCAGCAGAGCCTGATCCTGATCGACGAGTGCCAGAACCTCACCCCGCACCAGATGAAGACCATCATCACCCGCGCCGGCACCGGCTCCAAGGTGGTCTGTCTGGGTAACCTGGCGCAGATCGATACACCCTACCTGTCGGCGCCCAGCTCGGGCCTGACCTACCTCACCGAGCGCTTCAAGGACTTCCCCCACGGCGTGCACATCACCCTGCAAGGGGTGCCGCGTTCGATCCTGGCGGAATTCGCCGAAACCCATATGTAGGAGGCGGTGAGCGGCACGCTGCAAGCCATAAGCTGCGAGTTGAATGCGCAGCAGCCCGGCTTGCAGCGTGCCGCTGCCATATCTTGACTGCTGGGTTTACAATCGGCCGATCCCTGCCTGGAGTAAACTCGTGCTAACCCATCTCGATTCCCAAGGTCACGCCACTATGGTCGATGTCAGCGACAAAGCGCTGACCGTCCGCGAGGCCGTGGCCCAAGCCGTGGTGCGCATGCGCCCACAAACCCTGCAGATGATCGTCGACGGCGCGCACCCCAAGGGCGATGTGTTCGCCGTCGCGCGTATCGCCGGCATCCAGGCCGCCAAGAAGACCGCCGACCTGATCCCGCTCTGTCATTCGCTGATGTTGAGCAGCGTCAAGGTCGAATTGCTCGCCCATGGCGATGATGCCGTGCAGATCACCGCGCGCTGCAAGCTGAGCGGGCAGACCGGGGTGGAAATGGAAGCCCTGACCGCCGCCAGTGTCGCCGCCCTGACCATCTACGACATGTGCAAGGCCGTTGACCGCGGCATGGTCATCGAAAGCGTGCGCCTGCTGGAGAAACTGGGCGGCAAGAGTGGTCACTACAAGGCCGAGGACGATCAATGATTCATGTGCAGTATTTTGCCCGTTACCGCGAGGCCCTGGGCCTGGACGGCGAGCAACTGAACGATACCCAGGCGCTCGCTACCCTCGATGACCTGCGCCAGCACCTGCTGGCCCGCGGCGGTGTATGGCAAGTGCTGGCCGAACAGAACCTGATGTGCGCACGCAACCAGGAACTGTGCAGTCTCGACGAGCCACTGGAGGAGGGCGATGAGGTGGCCTTCTTTCCGACCGTGACCGGAGGCTGAGCATGGCCATCCGCGTCCAGCTGGAGCCCTTCGACCCGGGCGCCGAAGTCAACGCGCTGCATGCCGCCAACCTCGGAATCGGCGCGGTGGTCAGCTTCATCGGCTATGTCCGTGACTTCAACGCGGGCCGCGAAGTCGGCGGGATGTTTCTCGAACACTTCCCTGGCATGACCGAGAAATCCCTGACCAAAATCGCGCTCGAAGCCGAGCAGCGCTGGCCGCTGCTGAACCTGCAGATCATTCACCGCGTCGGCCGCCTGGAGCCGGGCGAGCCGATCGTCTTCGTCGGCACCACCAGCGCCCACCGCGAGGCGGCGTTCGAGGCGTGCGCCTTCATCATGGACTACCTGAAGACCCGCGCGCCGTTCTGGAAGAAGGAAGACACGGCCGAGGGTTCCTGCTGGGTCGAAGGCCGGCAAAGCGATCAGAGCGCTGCCGAGCGCTGGCACAAGCCGTAACTGTCCGTCACTGCGCTTCTCGTTAACCGGGTAGGCGCAACAGCGTACCGCTGCTGCGCCTGCACGCCTTTAGCTCAAGTCATGCTTGCTCGTATCGGGCGCCAGCGCTGACTCAAAGCAGGCCCAGTTCCATGGCGGTGCGATCCACCGCGAGCTTGGTTTTTGCCACCAGCTCGTCCAGCTCCAGGCGCCCGGCCACCAGGGCCGGAGCCATGATCATGCGGCCCTGGGTGGAGCGGATGATCAGGCCTTCCTCGAAGCCGATGGTGCGGCAGCGCCAGGCGATGTCGCCTTCATTGGCGAAGCGCTTGCGGCTGGCCTTGTCCTCGGCGAACTGCAGGGCGGCGACCAGGCCGCTGCCCTGGATCTCGCCGACCAGCGGATGCGCGCCGAACACCTGGCGCAGGCACTGCTGCAGGTAGGGGCCGGTATCGTCCTTGACCCGGCTGACCACGCCTTCATCGCGCAGCGCCTTGATATTGGCCAGGGCCACGGCGGCCGCCACCGGATGGCCGGAGTAGGTCAGGCCGTGGGCGAACACGCCGCCTTGCTCCACCAGAACCTCGGCGATGCGCTTGCTCAGTACCAGGCCGCCCATTGGCACATAGCCCGAGGTCAGGCCCTTGGCGATCGACAGGGTGTCCGGCTGGAAGCCGAAGTGCTGGTGGGCGAACCATTCGCCGGTACGGCCGAAACCGCCGATCACCTCGTCGGCGCACAGCAGCACGTCGTACTGGCGGCAGATGCGCTGGATTTCCGGCCAGTAGCTTTCCGGCGGGAAGATCATGCCGCCGGCGCCCTGGAAGGGCTCGGCGATAAAGCCGGCGACGTTCTGCGCGCCCAGTTCGAGGATCTTCTCTTCCAGCTGCAGGGCGCAGCGGCGGCCGAATTCGGCCGGCGTCAGCTCACCGCCATTGGCATACCAGTAGGGTTCGTCGATATGGGCGATATCCGGCAGCATGCCGCCCATCTCGTGCATAAATTTCATCCCGCCCAGGGCCGTGGCGGCCAGGGTGGAGCCGTGGTAACCGTTCCAGCGGCCGATCATCACCTTCTTCTGCGACTGGCCGAGAATCTGCCAGTAGCGGCGCACGGTGCGGATCAGCACCTCGTTGGCTTCCGAGCCCGAGTTGGTGTAGATGGCGTGGCTGTAGTGGCCCGGCAGCAGGCTGAACAGGGTTTCTGACAGCTCCACCACCGCCGGGTGAGTGGTGTGGAAGAACATGTTGTAGTAGGGCAGCTGCTCCATCTGCCGGGTCGCGGCGGCGACCAGATCCTTGCGGCCGTAGCCGAGGTTGGTGCACCACAGCCCGGACATGCCGTCGAGGTAGCGCTTGCCGTCGTTATCCCAGAGGTACAGGCCCTCGCCGCGCACCATCACGCGCGGGCCTTCGGCGTTGAGCGCCTTCTGGTCGACAAAGGCATGGATATGGTGGGCGGCATCCAGCGCCTGGTAGTCCTGGGTCTGGCGGTTGGGGGTGTGTGGGACTGTCATGTTCAACAACCTCGGTGATTAGCTGTGGTGTGAGCCGGGGGCGCGCCCCCGGCGGGGGTTCATTGACGGGCCAGCACCTTGTCCAGGGGCTCCGGGGTGAACAGCGGTTTGCCCATCACCAGCTTGATCCACAGCACGGCGATCAGCGATACCAGGCCGAGTACCGCACCTGCGCTGTAGTAGATCGAGGCGGTCATCTCCGGGGTCGGCGACACGTAGTAGATCGACACCAGCATGCCGGCGATGCCAAGGATCTGCGGCAGCGGGTAGAAGGGTGTCTTGAATGGGCGCGCCAGGTCCGGGTAGCGGCGGCGCAGGGCGATCACGTCCAGGTGGCAGATGATATAGGCCAGCAGCCAGGCGACTGCCGCGGCCAGCAGCAGCAGGCCGATGGCGGCCGGGTCGTCGCCCATAAACACCACTGGCAGGCCGGTGATTGCGGCGACAAAGAGTACGGCGACCCAGGGTGCCTTGTGCTTCTTGCTGAGCAGCTTGAACTGCGGGAACGCCTGGCCGTTGACCGCCATGCCGTAGAGCATGCGCGGGATGGCCGCCAGCGAGGTATTGACCGTGCTGCAGGTGGCGGTAATGGCAGCGACCACCAGGAAGATCTTGCCGGTTTCACCAAACAGGGCGGTGGCGAACAGGTAGTGCGGCAGCGCCGAGCTGGCCAGTTCCGCCTGGGGCACATAGAACAGTGCGCCAATGGAGTAGAGGGCGATGGTGATAAAGATCACCGTCACGCCGAGGATCATCGACCAGGGAATAGTACGTTCCGGCTGCTTGGATTCCTCCACCAGCGGGCAGACGAACTCGGCGCCGACGAAGCCCCAGATGGCCAGCGCCACCAGGGTCATCACGCTGGCGCCCATGGGGTTCCAGTCGCTGCTGATGGCGCTGCTGAGCATCGGCTCACTGCCGCTGCCGGTCACCGCCGCCAGGCCCAGGGCCAGCAGCACTATGATCATGACCAGCGCCAGGGCCGATTGCAGGCGGGCGAAGACATCGATACCGAGCAGGTTGAGGAGGGTAAAGCCGATCAGCACCCCGTAGGCGATGCTCATGCGCGGGAAGGTTCCGGGATAGACCTCGTTGATGATCAGGTCGAGCAGCAGCAATTCCGCCGAGAGGGCGAACATGGCCACCACCACATAGCCGGAGAAAGTCGCCAGGATGGCCGGGAAATGCCCTAGGGCCACCTCGGTGTAACTGCTCAGGCTACCAGCGCGGGGGATCATCAGCGCCAGTTCGGCGAACGACAGCACATAGGTCAGCGCCAGGACGAAGGCCAGGGCCAGGGGGATCAGAAAGCCCAGGCCGGCGATGCCCGCGCCTTGCAGCATCAGCACCATCACGCCCTGGGATACCACCAGGCCGATGGCGACGGCCAGCAGGGCGCTCAGGCCCAGGCTGGGTTTGCGTTTGCGCGCGGCGGGCGACGCCAGTTCGAAGGGGGGAGCAAGGCTGATATCGGGATCATGCATGGGGGTTCTCCTGCAATCTTGTTGTTGTCTCAGGTGAATCGCACGCGGCAGGTGCCGCAGTTATCGCCGCGCTCTTGCGTGCGCAGATATCGCTGTGCTCATAGGCGCACCGTTATCTGCTGCGCACTAACTGCGCAGCTGGAACCAGGTGGTTTTCAGAAGGCTGTATTTGTCGAAGGCATGCAGCGACAGGTCGCGACCGAAACCGGACTGCTTGCAGCCGCCGAACGGGGTGCAGACATCCAGGGCGTCCGCGGTGTTCACCGACACGGTGCCGACGCGCAGGCGGCGGGCCACCCGGTGGGCGCGGTTGAGGTCATCGGTCCACAGCGAGGCGGCCAGGCCGTACTGGCTGTCGTTGGCCAGGGCGATGGCCTGCTCTTCGCTGTCGAAGGGCAGCACCGCCAGCACGGGGCCGAATACTTCCTCGCGGGCCAGCTGCATAGCCGCGGTGACGCCGGTGAAGATGGTCGGCTGGATAAAGCTGTCCGAGCCATTGAAGCTCAGACGCTGGCCGCCGCAGACCAGGGTGGCGCCCTGGCTCTGCGCGCGGTCGATAAAGCCCATGATGCGTTCGGCCTGGCGCGAGTCGACTATGGCGCCGGCGCGGCTGGCCGGATTCAGCGGGTCGCCCGGTTGCCACTGCTGGGCCTTGGCGATCAGGCGCTGGACGAACTCATCGTGGATCGAGCGTTCCACCAGCAGGCGCGAGTTGGCCGAGCAGACTTCACCCTGGTTGAAGAAGATCGCGAAGGCGGCTTTTTCTGCAGCCAGGTCCAGGTCCTGGCAGTCGGCGAATACCAGGTTGGCGCTCTTGCCGCCGCACTCCAGCCACACCTGCTTGAGGTTGGACTGCGCCGCGTAGGCCATAAAGTACTTGCCCACCTCGGTGGAGCCGGTAAACGCCAGGCAATCCACGTCCATATGCAGGCCGAGGGCCTTGCCGGCGCTTTCACCCAGGCCCGGCAGCACGTTCAGCACCCCGGCCGGCAAGCCAGCCTCCAGGGCCAGCTGGGCCAGGCGCAGGGCGGAGAAGGGCGATTGCTCGGCGGGCTTCAATACCACCGAGTTGCCGGTGGCCAGGGCCGGAGCGAGCTTCCAGGCGGCCAGGTCCAGGGGGAAGTTCCACGGCACCACCGCGCCGATCACCCCCAAGGGCTCGCGGGTGATGGTGGCCAGGGCGTCGCTGGCGGTGGGGGCGACCTGGTCATAGAGCTTGTCCAGGGCTTCGCCATACCAGCTGAAGACGTTGGCGGCGCCCGGCACGTCGATGTTGTAGGCATCCATCACCGGCTTGCCCATATTCAGCGAGTCGAGCAGGGCCAGTTCCTCGCGGTTGGCCATGATCAGCTCGGCCAGGCGCAGCAGTACCTGCTTGCGCTCACGGGGGGCCATGCGTGCCCAGGGGCCTTGCTCGAAGGCCTGGCGGGCGCTGCGCACGGCGGCATCGACATCCGCCGCATCGCAGGCGGCGACCTCGGCCAGCAGCTGGTTGGTGGCCGGGTTGATGGATGCGAAGGTCGCACCGCTCTGGGCCGGGCGCAGCTGCCCGTCGATCAGGGCCTGGGGGATAAAGCCTTGCGCGGCGGCGCGCTTGTGCCAATCGCTGTAGTCCAACATCGCCTCTATCCTCATACCTGGGCCGCTAGCGGCATACCTGATGCCGTGAACGGCTTGTCGGGTGCCGCGAGCGGCTTCTTGTGGTTGTTGAGGACGATGGTGGCGCAGGCCGGGCTTAAGGAAAATTAGTAAATATATGCTCGCAGGCCATGAAAAAACTGGGCAGGCGAGAAGCCCGGGCTGGGGTATGTTGGCTTTCGGTAAGATCATCACAAGACGGCCAGCAGGCCGCAATCGAGGAGGTACCCCATGGCCGCCTATACCCTGCGCCAGCTCAAGTATTTCGTCACCACCGTGGAAGCCGGCAGCGTGGCCGAGGCGTCGCGCAAGCTGTATATCGCCCAGCCGTCGATCTCCACGGCGGTCAAGGGCCTGGAAGAGAGTTTCGGCGTCCAATTGCTGATCCGCCACCATGCCCAGGGCGTATCGCTCACACCCGGTGGCGCGCGCTTCTACCGCAAGGCCCAGGAGCTGCTGCGCATGGCCCACGAGTTCGAGCAGAACGCCCTGGCCGACAATGAAATGGTGGCCGGACAGATCGATATCGGCTGCTTCGAGACCGTGGCGCCGCTCTACCTGCCGCGCCTGATCGCCGGTTTCAACGCGCTCTACCCGGGGGTGGAAATTCGCATCCGCGACGGCGAGCAGCAGGAACTGTTGCAGGGCCTGACCGCCGGGCGTTTCGATCTGGCGATCCTCTACGACCATGACCTAGACGCGACCATCGAGTGCGAGGCGCTGATGGCGGCGCAGAAGCCCTATGCCCTGCTGCCCGAGGGCCACCGTTTCACCAGTCAGGTGCAGGTGTCGCTGCGCGACCTGTGCCTCGAACCAATGATCCTGCTCGACGTGCAGCCGAGCCGCAGCTATTTCGTCAGTCTGTTCGAGGAGCTGGGCCTGACGCCCAATATCGTCTTCAGCTCGCCGTCCATCGAGATGGTGCGCGGCATGGTCGGCCAGGGCTTCGGCTTTTCCCTGCTGGTGACCCGGCCGCACTCGGAATGCACCTACGACGGCAAGAGGGTGGTGATGGTGGATATCGCCGAACCGGTGACCAGCTCAGGGCTGGCCGCCGCCTGGCTGAAACGCGCGCAACTGACCAAGCCGGCGCAATTGTTCGTCGAATTCTGCAAGGCGCAGCTGAGCTCGACGGGCTCGAGGTAAGGCCGGCCAGGCCGCAGTAACCGCACCGAATCACCCACCTGGCCCCCAGCGTTCTCTAGAAAAACCACCTATGCTCTCTTGGCTGCCGGCCAGCTGCCGACGGCGATCACCCAGCCCCAGTGTTCAGCCTCGCTTTCCCTTGCAAGGAGAAGCGTCATGCCTAGTTGTCATCGTTTCAGCACCGTCCTGCTTGCCTGGCTGGTTCTCTCCGGTTGGCCGGACCGGGACGCCCACTCCGCCGCGCAGACCGCCCCCGTCCCCGCAGCGGCGGGTGTGTCTGCCGGCACGGATCAGGTCGAAACGGTGTTCCTCGCGGAGGAGCTCGACCAGATGCTGGCGCCGCTGGCGCTGTATCCGGATTCCCTGCTGGCCCAGGTGCTGATGGCCTCGACCTATCCCGGCAATGTCGCCGACGCCGTGACTTGGTCCAAGGCGCATCCGGACGCCAGTGGCGACGCCGCCGTGCGCCAGGTGGCGGACCAGCCCTGGGATCCGAGCGTGCAGTCGCTGGTCGCCTTCCCGGCGGTGCTGGTCACCCTGGGTCAGGATCCGGCCTGGGTGCAGCGCGTCGGCGATGCCTTCCTCGCCCAGCCCGACGCGGTGATGGACTCGGTGCAGCGCCTGCGTCGCCAGGCGCAAGCTGCCGGTAACCTCCAATCCAACGAGCAACAAACGGTCACCGTGCAGCCTGCGGCACCGGCCAGCACGACCACGGTGGTGCAACCGGCCGCCAGTCAGACCATCATCATCGAGCCGGCCGATCCGCAGGTCGTCTACGTGCCCAGCTACAACCCGACCGTGGTTTATGGCAGCTGGCCTTATCCGTCCTATCCGCCGGTGTATTACCCGCCGCCACCGGGCTACTACTTCGGTTCCGCGCTGGTCGCCGGCCTGGGCTTCGCCGCCGGCGTAGCGATCATCGATTCGCTGTGGGGCGACTGCAACTGGGGCCGCGGCGACGTCGACATCGACGTCAACCGCTACAACAACATCAATAGCAACCGGCAGATCAACGCCAACCAGAACAAGTGGCAGCACAACGCGGTCAATCGCGACGGCGTGCCCTACCGCGACCGTGCCAGCCGCGAGCAATACGGCCAGCGCCTGGCCGGCAGCGAACAGCGCGATGCCCTGCGCGGCCGCGATCCGGCACGCAGCGCCGACCGCGAGCGGGCCCGCCAGAGTCTGAGCCAGCGTGGTATCGAGGCCCCGGCCACCAGCAACCGCGAGGCGCGCGAGCGGGCCCAGCGAGCCGACCGCGATCTGCGCAACCAGCCGCAGCGCGCCCAGGCCAGTGCCCAGCCGCGCCAGCGTGCGCAAAGCAGCTCGCAGGCCCGCCAGCAGGCCCGTCAGCAGCATTCCAGCGCCCAGCGCACGCGCGACAATGCCTTCGCCGATGCCCGCAATCCCGCCCAGTCGCGCGTCAATATCAGCCGCGGCGAAACCAGTCGTGCCACCGCCAGTCGGCCGCGGGCGGAGCGCAGCAGCCGGCCGGTGCAGCGCCCTGTCCGCTCATCTTCCCGAGGTGGCGCCCGTCGGCGCTGAGTAGGAGGCTCGCCATGAATGCCCTATGCCGAATGATCGTTCCCGCGCTGCTGACCTTGTTGGCGCTGGACGCCCGCGCCCAGCAAGCCTTTGCCAACCCGGATAGCGCCGCCGAGGCGCTGGTCGTCGCGCTGGGTACGACGCAGGGCGATCCCGAGCGCCTGGCCGCGTTGCTCGGTGACGACTGGCAGACCTGGATCCCTACCGACGCTATCGAACGCAAGGATGTCGATGCCTTCCTTGCCCTCTACAGGGAAAAACACGCGATCCAGCCCGCTGCGCCAGGACGCGCGCAGTTGGTGGTCGGCAACACGCCCTGGATCTTTCCGCTGCCGCTCATCCAGGGCACGGACGGCTGGCGCTTCGACACCAAGGCCGGCGGCGAAGAGATTCGCGCGCGCCGCATCGGTCGCAACGAGCTGGCCACCATCCAGTCGGTGCGGGCCTACCATGATGCGCAGATGGACTACGCCGAGGTCGACCGCGACGGCGACGGCGTGCTCGAGTACGCACAGCAGTTCATGAGCAGCGACGGCCAGTACGATGGGTTGTACTGGCCCGAGGAGCCGGGTATCGAGGAAAGCCCGCTCGGCCCGCTGTTTGGCGACGACCTGCCGGACGGCGTGTGGCACGGCTATCACTACCGCATCCTCGACGGCCAAGGCCCGTCGGCGCCCGGCGGCGCTTACAGCTACAAGCTCGGCGACAACATGAGCCGCGGTTTCGCCCTGATCACCTGGCCGGCCGAGTATGGCGACAGCGGCGTGATGAGCTTCATGATCAGTCACGACGGCCAGGTGTTCGAGAGCGATAGCGGCCCGGACGGCGACAAGCAGGCCAGGGCCATGACCCTGTTCGATCCGGACAGCGACTGGCACGAGGTCGAGGAGCCGGGAGCGCCCTGAGCATCGGCTGAACCTGCGACGGCAGGCGGGCGACAGCCCAGACCGCGCTAGGCTAACAGGCTGTTGAAAAACCGCTTACGTTGCCAATACTGCGTTAAAAGTGGCCTCGTCTTGGCTGCCTCGCCTGCATTTTTCAACGGCCTGCTAACTGTTGCAGCTCGCATTTGTGGGGGGCTACGTTTGTACGCAAGCCATGAACGCCCGCCAACCGCTCGTGAAGCCGGCTGGCGGGCCAAGGGTGACTCAGGCGTTCTCCTGCAGCCAGTCGGCCAGGCGCGCGAGCATGGCGCCGCAGCCGGCCAGCTGTGTGAGGCTGACGAATTCGTCCGGCTTGTGGCCCTGCTCCATGCTGCCGGGGCCGCAGATCACCGTGGCAATGCCGGCCTGATGGAACAGCCCACCCTCGGTACCAAAAGCCACCGTGCCGAAGTCGCGGCTGCCGGCCAGCAGCGCCAGCAGTTGCGCGGCCTCGCTGTGCGGCTCTGTGGCCAGGCCGGGGTAGGCCGATAGCGGCTGGAAGGCGATGGCGCTGGCCGTGCTCACTGCATGCATCTGTGGCAGCAATTCAGTTTCGGCGTAGGCGCGCAGCTCCTCGGCGACCCGCTGCGGATCGTCGCTGGGCAGGGCGCGTACCTCGAAGTCGAACTGGCATTCGGCCGGGACGATATTCAGCGCCCGGCCACCCTGGATCAGCCCGGTCTGCACCGTGGAGTAGGGCGGGTCGAAGCGCGCATCCTGGCGCTCGATTGCGCTCAGGCGCTGGCCTATCTCGCCGAGTCGGTTGATCAGCCTGGCGGCGTATTCGATGGCATTCACCCCCTGCGGCGCATAGGCCGAATGGCAGGCCGCGCCCTGCACCTGGCAGCGCATGGCCAGCTTGCCCTTGTGCCCGAGCACGGGTTTGAGTTCGGTGGGCTCACCGATAATGCACAGCGCAGGCTTGTTTGGCCGTTGTTGCAGTTCGGCCAGCAGCGAGCGTACGCCCAGGCAGCCGACTTCCTCGTCGTAGGAAAATGCCAGGTGCACCGGCAGGCGCAGCGGCTGGGCGAGAAAACGTGGCACGGCGGCCAGCACGCAGGCGATAAAGCCCTTCATATCGGCCGCACCGCGGCCATACAGCTTGCCGTCGCGTTCGCTCAGCTCGAAAGGCGGCAGTGTCCAGGCCTGGCCCTCCACCGGCACCACATCGCTATGCCCGGACAGCAGCACGCCGCCGCGGTCGCTGGGGCCGATAGTGGCGAACAGGTTGGCCTTGCTGCGCTCGGCGTTGTAATCCAGCACGCAGGCCACGCCCAGCTCATTCAGGTAGTCGCGCACGAATTCGATCAGCGCCAGGTTGGAGTCGCGGCTGACGGTGGGAAAGGCGATCAGCTGGGCCAGGAGGTCGCGGCTGCTGGGCATGGGGCTTGTCTCCAAGGACAGGTGATTGGTGCGCGCGGCGCACCCTACCGGTCGCGGTGATTGGTGCACCGCGCGCACCGCCGGGGTTGCTCGTTACTCGTCGCCGGGCACGCCATAGCTGGGCGCGGCGGTGGGGTCGAGGGCGCGGATGATGTAGTCCTGCATCTGCGGCCGGTAGGCCTGCCAGAGCTGATCCAGCGCGCCGATCGGGTTGGTCTCGGCCCAGTCCACGCGCAGGTCGATGATCGGCCAGGTGAGGTCGCCGACCACCTTGAGCGCCGCCGAATGCACGGGGCCCGCCTCGCCGCCGGCGGCCATGGCCGCGTGCATCGCCGCCAGCAGTCGATCGGCCAGTTGGCCCGGGGTCTGTTCGAAGGCTGCGACCATGACGGTGATCACCACAGGTGCCGCCAGCAAATTGCCGGCCGCCACGCATTGCTCGCCGGCCACGGCGTTGTGCTGTCCCAGGGCTTCGCTGCCGGAAAACAGCGCGCTGCGGCCCTGGCTGTCGAGCACCGCGACCTGGCGATACTGGCTGTAGCCGTTGCGGCTGAGCGCCAGGTCCAGCGCTGCCGCCGGTTCCAGGCCGGCTTCCAGGGCGTCGAGAATCTGCGGGCCGAGGGCCGGCAGGGTGATGTTCTGGCTAGCCACCGCGCCAACCCCGGCGCGCAGCCAGGGGCAGCGCGCACCGACGGCGATGCTGGAAGAGCTGATGGCGATGCCCAGCTGGCCGGTTTCGGCGCAGCGACCGACGATAGAAAAGGTCATGTTTACTCCTTGGAATCGGTAGGGTGGATGACGCTTCACCCATCCACCATGCGCCACACGGTGGACGGAAAAAGAGCCGTCCACCCTACATATCTCGCTTACGGCTGGCTGTCCGGAATGACGGCGATCACATCGATTTCCATCAACCACTGCGGCTGCGCCAGGCCGCTGACCACCAGGCCGGTGGAGATCGGGAAGACGCCCTTGAGCCACTTGCCGACTTCCTGGTAGACCGGCTCGCGGTAGCGCGGGTCGGTCAGGTAGGTGGTGGTCTTGACGATATGGCTGAGGTCGCTGCCGGCCTCTTCCAGCAGTTGCTTGACGTTCTTCATCGCCTGCTCGGCCTGGGCCCGCGGGTCGCCGAGGCCGACCAGGCGCCCCTCGAAATCGGTGCCGACCTGGCCGCGCACATACACGGTATTGCCGGCGCGCACGGCCTGGCACAGGTCGTTGTCCAGGCTCTGGTTGGGGTAGGTGGCCTTGGTGTTGAACATGCGGATGCGGGTATGGGTAGGCATCGACTGGCTTCCTTTATTCGGTTTCTGTAACAGGCTCTAAAGCTGGGTTCAGTCAGCGTTCTGGCGCTGCGCGCTATCGCGATAGGCGAGGTAGGTGCGCTGCGTGGCGATATGCCCGGCCACGTGCTTGGCGTCGTGCCACACGCCCCAGATAAAGCTGGAGCCCCGGCGCGACAGCCACGGCAGGCCGAGGAAATACACCCCCGGCTCGCGGGACACGCCGCGCTGGTGCACTGGTTTGCCCTTGGCGTCGAAGGCATCCACCTGCAGCCAGCTGAAATCCACGGCGTAGCCGGTGGCCCAGATGATCGAAGTCACCCCGGCCTCGGCCAGGTCGAGCTCGGCAAGGGGCTGGGTCACGCACTGCGGGTCCGGCAGCATGCTGCGCGCTTCGGGCTCTTGCGGCAGGTCGAGGCCATTGCGGGCGATATAGGCGTCGGCCGCATCCAGCAGCGCCAGGTAGTTCTCATCGCCGCGGGCCAGGTTATCGGCCAGGTCCTGCTGGAAGGTCACCACGCCGTTGTCGAAGGCCTTGGTCACCCCCGCCAGCGTCATGCCCTGCTGGGCCAGGCGGCGGAAATCCACGGTATGGCCGCCACGGGAACCGCTGACGGCGATGGTGACGTGCTCCTTGCCCGGTTGGGCGATCTCCGCGTCCCATTCGCCGAGCACCCCCAGCCACCAGCAGAAATCGCGGTTGCGGTAGGCGCGCGGCGGACGATCGTGCGGCCCCACCGAGAGGTAGACCTGCTTGCCAGCGCGCTGCAGCTCATCGGCGATCTGCACCCCCGACGAGCCGGCCCCCACCACCAGCACCGCGCCTTCGGGCAACTGCTGCGGGTTGTGATACTGCGCCGAGTGCAGCTGGGTGAAGCGCTCATCCTGGGGCGCGATCGCCGGGATAACCGGGCGCTGGAAGGGGCCGGTGGCGACCACCACGCGGTTGGCCTGGATCACCCCTTCCGAGGTTTCCACGGTAAAGCCTGCGCGGTCGGCGTTGCGCACCACCTTTTTCACTTCCACGCCGGTGCGGATCGGCGCGTTGAACTTCTGCGCATAGGCTTCGAAATAGGTCGCGACCCGCTCCTTGGGGGCAAAGGCGTCGGCGTCGATATCCTCGAAGGCAAGGCCCGGGAAGCGGTCGTGCCAGGCCGGGCCATTGGCCACCAGCGAATCCCAGCGGCCGCTGCGCCAGGCCTCGGCGATGCGGTTTTTCTCCAGCACCAGGTGCGGCACGCCGAGATTGCTCAGGTGCTCGCTGATAGCCACGCCGGCCTGACCGGCGCCAACCACCAGGGTGTCGATTTCTGTTCTTGCGGCTGTCAGGTCGCTGTAATTCTGCAAGGCGCTTTGATTCAGGTCGGTCATGGTGGGGCTCCTCTGATTCCGATCTTTATTGTTCTGCAGGTGCGGCTGTCTGTAGGTGTTGGCCGCATTCTGAGCGGAGCAGGAGATTGGCGAAATGATGATTTTTGTACTCGCTGGCGAGGAAAAAACGTGCCCGCAGGCAAAGCGCGGGACCCGCATGGCAGCAGGCTTGGGCTATAGGTTTTTAGCGTCAGGGGCGACAAATTGGATAGGTTCGCAACTCCACGGCGCTCGCCGCAGCGGCCACGCTTTCTGCCGCGAAGAGGATTCGTGAGCGAAATGCGCCTGCCACCGTCCCGAACCTCCGACTGCAGCAGCGTGGAAGCATGTGACATGACTCTCGCCTACTGCGAACGCCTGGAGACGGTTTCGCTACGGCGCCCGCTATTTCACAACCTCTGTGGCAAGGCGCCCTTGTAAAGGCAGCAAGGAGGGTATTCGTCATGGGCCTGCAGGGGCAGTGCTTCAAGCGCGGCGCGACAGCCCGGTGCCGCCTTGCATGAAGGGTGTCGAGCGCAAGGTTTTTGCGGATAAACACATAGCTCAGGATTATGCATAACATAATAAATATGCATTTGATAAATGCGAGGTGCGGGCGGATTCTTGGTTCGCGGCGGTGACCAAGCGGTCATCCAGTGCGATGTGAAGTGGGCTTGCAGGTGACGGCCGGCTTCATAGCGAACCCTGATTCCAGAGGAAAACAAGATGAATAAGACTCTCCGCTCCCTGTTGCTCTGCGCCAGCCTCGGTGCCCTGCCGTTCGCTGTCGCCCAGGCCGCCGAAGGCCCAACCCTGCGCCTAGCCACCGAAGGTGCCTACCCGCCGTTCAACTACTACACCGCCGACGGCCAGCTGGCCGGCTTCGATATCGAGATCGGCAAGGCCCTGTGCGAGCGCATGCAGGCCAAGTGCAGCCTGGTGGCCCAGGACTGGGACGGCATCATCCCCGCGCTGCTGGGGCGCAAGTACGATGTGATCATCGCCTCCATGTTTATCACCGAGGAGCGCCGGCAGAAGGTCGCCTTCAGCGATCCCTACCAGAAATCGGCGATGACCTTCGTGGTGCCCAAGGATTCCGAACTCAAGGATTTCAGCCCGACCGCCATGGCGGGCAAGACCATCGGCGCCCAGGGCGCGACCACCCAGGCCGATTTCCTGATGGCCAGATTCCCCGACTCCGACGTGCGCCTCTATCCGACCCAGGATGCGGTGAACCTGGACCTGGTGTCCGGACGCCTGGATGCCCAGGTCGGCGACATGATCCCGATGCTCGACTGGACCCGGAAATCCACCGATGGCAGTTGCTGCCGCCTGGCCGGTGAACCGATCAGCGACCCGAAATATGTCGGCGAGGGCGTCGGCATGGCGCTACGCAAGGAAGACGAACAGCTGCGTCTGGCGCTCAACCAGGCCCTGGCGTCGATCATCGCCGATGGCACCTACAAGGCCATCAACGACAAGTTCTTCTCGGTCAACCTGTTGACCCTGGAGCAGTGAGCCCAACACGGCCCATCTGCTGAACGAGAAGAGGAACTGTTATGGACTGGCTCACCTACCTGAGCTTCGGTGACGCCGGCTGGGGCGACGAGTTGCTGCAGGGCCTTGGGGTAACCCTGGCCCTGGCGCTGACCACCCTGCCGGTCGGCCTGCTGCTGGGCCTGCTGGTGGCGGCGCTGGTGCTGTTTGGCGCTCGCCCGGCGCGGGCCCTGGCCCTGGCTTTCAGCACCACCCTGCGCGGCCTGCCCGAGCTGCTCACCCTGTTTATCATCTACCACGGCGTGGGCATGGGCCTGAACGCCCTGCTGCGCTGGTACAACCCGGCGGCCGGCTCTCTGGAACTGAGCCCCTTTATCGCCGGGGTGCTGGCTTTGGGCCTGGTCTTCGCCGCCTATTCCAGCGAAGTCTGGCGCGGCGCCTGGCAGGCCCTGGACGGCGGCCAGCGCGAGGCGGGGCAGGCCATGGGCCTGCGCCGGCTGACCATCTTCCGCGTGATCGAGCTGCCGCAACTGCTGCGCCTGGCCCTGCCGGGGCTGGGCAATCTGTGGGTCAACCTGCTCAAGGACACCGCCCTGGTCTCGGTGATCGCCCTCAGCGACCTGATGCGCATGGCCAATATCGCCGTGGGCACCACCAAGAAGCCCTTTCTGTTCTTCCTCGTGGTGTGCCTGGCCTACTGGCTGGTGTGCCTGCTCTGCGAGTGCCTGCTGGGCCGGATGGAGCGCCGCGCCAACCGTGGCTACCGTAGCGGAGGTGCAGCGGCATGATGGATATCCTCACGCGCTTCTCCGCTCAGTTGCTGGCCGGCGCCGGCCTGACCCTGCAGCTCACCGTTATCGCCGCGCTGCTGGCCTGCGCCCTGGCGCTGCCCCTGGCCATCGCCCGCTGCAGCGAGCGCGGCCTGCTGCGCTGGCCGATTCGCCTGTTCGTCTCGTTCTTCCGTGGCACGCCGCTGCTGGCCCAGCTGTTTCTGGTGTATTACGGCTCGGGTCAGTTCCGCGCCGAGCTGAACCAGCTGGGGCTCTGGTGGTTCTTCCGCGACCCCTACTACTGCGCGCTGCTGACCTTCGTTCTCAATTCCACGGCCTATCAGGTGGAAATCCTCCGCGGCGGCCTGCGCGCCGTGCCCTACGGGCAGATCGAGGCGGGCGTGGCCATGGGCCTGTCGCGCTTCAACCAGTACCGCACCATCATCCTGCCCAATGCCTACCGCATCGCCTTTCCGGCCCTGGGCAACGAGATCATCCTGCTGCTCAAGGGCAGCGCGGTGGTCAGCGTGATCACCCTGTTCGATGTGATGGGCCAGACCCGGCGCATCTTCTCGCAGACCTTCGACCTGTCGGTGTACCTCTGGGCGGCGCTGCTCTACCTGCTGATGACCAGCGCCTTCGTCTGGCTCTGGCACCGCCTGGAGCTGTGCCTGACTCGCCACCAGCGGGTACGCCAGGCCCCATCCACTGCCACTTCACTCGCCTCGAAGCGCGTATCCGCCGGAGTGTCGCCATGACTGCCAGCATCCCCCAGACCACCGCCCTGCAGGTGGAGAACCTGTACAAATCCTTCGCCGGCATCGAGGTGCTCAAGGGTGTTTCGCTGACCGCCGAGAAGCACGACGTGATCAGCATTATCGGCTCCAGTGGCTCGGGCAAAAGCACATTGCTGCGCTGCATGAACCTGCTGGAATTCCCCGACAGCGGCCGCCTGCGGGTGCACGGCGAGGAGCTTGAACTGGGTACCAACCGCCGCGGGGTGCGCTCGCGGCGCTTCCAGCGGCAGATAGAGCGGATACGGGCGCGCCTGGCCATGGTCTTCCAGTCGTTCAACCTGTGGTCGCACATGACCGTGCTGGAGAACGTGATGCTCGGCCCTTGCCTGGTGCACCGCCGCCCGCGCGATGAGGTGGAGGACCAGGCGAAGAAGCTGCTGGCCCGGGTCGGCATGCTGGAGAAGTGCCAGATGTACCCCGACTGCCTGTCCGGTGGGCAGAAGCAGCGGGTGGCCATTGCCCGCGCCCTGGCCATGGACCCCGAGGTGATGCTGTTCGACGAACCCACCTCGGCCCTCGACCCGGAGCTGGTGGGCGAGGTGCTGCTGGTGATCCGCGAGCTGGCCGAGGAAGGCCGCACCATGATCATGGTCACCCACGAGATGCGCTTCGCCCGCGAGGTGTCGTCCAAGGTGGTGTACCTGCACCAGGGCCGGATCGAGGAGCAGGGCAGCCCGGAACAGCTGTTCAACGCCCCGCAATCGGACAACCTGCGCCGCCTGTTGGCGAGCCAGTACTGATGACCTAAGCCGTAGGGTGCGCCGCGCGCACCACCCTACCGAGCCATTTTTCAACTGCCTTGTTTAAGTGAGTAATTGCATGAGCCAAGTCGTCTCCCTGCACCCCTGGAAAAGACAGCAGCACCTCAACAGTGCCCACAATCAGCTGCTGATCGACGGGGTCAACGCCATCGAACTGGTCGAGCGCTATGGCTCGCCGCTGTTCGTCTACTCGGAAGCCAAGCTGCGCGATAACGCCCGGGATATCCTGGACAACTTCCGCCGGGTACACGGCAACACCCGGGTCTGCTTCGCCAGCAAGGCCTGCGCCAACCTGGCGGTGCTCAAGGTGTTCAAGGACAGCGGTCTGGATCTGGAGGTCAACTCCGGTGGCGAGTTCTACAAGGCGCAGATCGCCGGCTTCGCCCCGGCGCAGATGGTGTTCAACGGCGTGGCCAAGCAGCTGGGCGAGCTGCGCGAGGTGATCGGCGCCGGGATCAAGGCGATCAACGTCGATTCACTGTCGGAGCTGGCGCGCATCCTGGCGGTGGCGACCGAGCTGGGTCAGCAGGCGCGGGTCAGCCTGCGCATCATCCCGGAGATCCAGGGTGGTGCCGCCGCCGGCTGGCAGACCGGCACCTCGACCTCCAAGTTCGGCATGACCGCAGCGGAACAGGCCGAGGCCATCGAGCTGATCCTGGCCCATCCCACTGCGCTCAAGCTGGTGGGGGTGCATGCCCATATCGGCACCCAGGTCACCGACATTGCGGTGTACCAGGCCGAGGCCAACTTCCTCATCGACTACGTGCGTCAGGTCAGCGAGCGCCTGCCCTATGCCCTGGAGCATGTGAACCTGGGCGGCGGCTTCCCGAAGAACTACAGCAGCGCCGAGGAGAATTTCGACTCGGTGGCGCCGCACTACCGCGCCAACTACCGCACCGGGGTCGACTTCGCCCTGCTCGCCGAACACCTGATCAAACCCATGGCCCAGGCCCTGGGGAGCGAGATCGAGCTGATCGTCGAACCGGGGCGCAGCATGGTCAGCGACAGCGCCATCCTGCTGACCCGCATCGAGGCGCACAAGCAGCGCCAGGGCCGCCCGGTGTTCTACCTGGACGCCGGCTACAGCGTGCTGTTCGACCTCTATAACGGCTGGTACTTCCATATGCTCAACGCCTCCCGCGCCGATGATCCGGACACCCGCCACTGCCGCATGGCCGGGCCGCTGTGCGACAGCAGCGACACCTACTACGACATCGAAGGCGAGGGCGCGGTGGCGGACCTGATCGCCGAGGAACCGGCGCTGGCCCAGCATCGCGCGGTGCTGGAACAGGTGCTGGTGCATCAGCCCAACCTGCGCGAGCTGCCGGCGGCCACCGCGCTGGGCGATGTGATCGCCCTGCTGGACGTGGGGGCCTACGCCCTGGAGATGATGAGCCAGTACTGCGGCCGCCAGTCCGCCGCCGCGGTGCTGGTGGACCAGCAGCAGGGCAGCCGCTTGATCCGTCGCCGTGGCGAGTACGTCGACCTGTTGGCCCATGATCTGGACTGAGCTGCAGGTAGGGTGTGCCGTGCGCACCAGCCGGTTGCGGATTGCCGGTGCGCACGGCGCACCCTACGAGGTTCGATGGCCTTATAGCCTTGCGCTAGGGGCTGTGGGCGGTGCACTGTTGCCTCCGGAGTGGCCGGGATGACGGCCTGCCTGGGAGAACTACCGATCATGCTGTCGCCCCGCGAGCGTTTGCTGCGCAACCTGGACTGGAATCTGCTGTACACCTTCCTGGTGATCGTCGAGGAAAGCAGCATCACCGGCGCGGCGCGCAAGCTGTCGCTCAGCCAGCCCAGCGTCAGCAATGCCCTCAAGCGTCTGGAGGAACACCTGGGCATGCGCCTGATCCAGCGCAAGAAGGGCATGTTCTCCCTCACCGAGCAGGGCCTGCGGGTCTACGAGTACATTTCCTCGGCCGGTAGCATCATCGACAAGATGGCCGAGCAGTACGCCGGCGAGGCCGGCGCGGTGCTCGGCGAGCTGCATATCCAGGTCGCCAGCCATGTCAGCTGCCAGCCCTTCGACGACAGCCTGGCGCAGTTCCACCGCCTCTATCCCAATGTGCTGATCAGCCTCAGTTCCCAGCCCAGCGCCGACATCGTCGACGCGGTGGCTCGGGACAGCCTGCATATCGGCATCAGCAACAAGAAGACCGCTCAGACCGGCCTGCACTTCGACCTGATTGGCTACGAGCAGATGGCCTTCTACTGCGGCCCGCGTCACCCGCTGTTTGGTCGCGCGGACCTGACCGCGGCGGACCTGCGCGGTCTGGCCTATGTCTCCTTCGAGAGCGACCAGCCCGGCGAGGGCCTCAGCGCGGTCAACTCGGTGCGCACCGAGCAGCAGTTCTGGGGGCGCCTGGTGGCGGTCTCGCCCAACGAGGAGGAGGTGCGCCGCCTGATCCTCGCCGGCCTCGGCTTCGGTGCCCTGACCGTGGAAGGGGCCAAGCCCTTCGTGGCGCAGAAACTGCTGTTCCAGCTGCCGCCCTACGCCAACCTGCCGGTCAACGAGGTGTACCTGGTCACCCCGGAAAACCAATTGCTGAGCGATGTGGAGCAGCTGTTTATCGGCCTGCTGCGCGAAGCGACGGTGGCGGCGGTGCGGGCGCGCTATTTCAAGTAGGGTGCGCCGTGCGCACCGGCTTTTCCGGGGCATTGGTGCGCATGGCGCACCCTACGGAGCTACGCACACGGCCGGGAGCCCAACGAAAAAGGCGAAGCCCCTGGGCTTCGCCTTTTGTTTGCCTAGCGCAAGCTTAGTGCTTGCGCGGCACCGGCTTGAGCAGCTCTTCTGGCGGCATCTCGCAGTTGATCTTGCGCCCCAGCAGTTGCTCGATCGGCGGCAGGGCGTAGGCGTCGTTTTCGCTGGCGAAGCTGATCGAGGTGCCGCTGGCGCCCGCGCGACCGGTACGGCCGATGCGGTGCACGTAGTCGTCGGGCACGTCCGGCAGGGTGTAGTTGATCACGTGGCTGATGGCGTCGACGTGAATCCCGCGGCCGGCCACGTCGGTGGCGACCATCACCCGGATCTTGCCTTCGCGGAAGCCTTCCAGGGTCTTGATCCGCTTGTGCTGCGGCACGTCTCCGGACATCTGCGCGGCGCTGATGCCGTCCCGGGTCAGGCGTTCTTCGATGCGCCGCACTTCGTCCTTGCGGTTGGCGAAGACCATCACCCGGATCCAGTCGTTCTGCGCGATCAGGTTGTACAGCAGCTTGTACTTGTCGCTGGAGGCGACCATGTAGACATGCTGCTCGACGGTGTCGCTGGCCACGTTCTCCGACTCGATCTCGACGATGGCCGGGTCGGTCGTCCACTGCTTGGCCAGGTTCATCACGTCTTCGGTGAAGGTGGCGGAGAACAGCAGGGTCTGGCGCTCGTTCTTCGGCGGGGTCTGGCGGATGATCTGCCGCACCTGGGGGATAAAGCCCATGTCGAGCATGCGATCGGCTTCATCGAGCACCATCACCTCGACCATGTCCAGGTGCACTTCGCCGCGCTGGTTGAAGTCGAGCAAACGACCCGGAGTCGCCACCAGGATGTCGCAATAGCGCGACTCGAGCAGCTTGAGCTGTTTGTCGAAGTCCATGCCGCCGACGAAGCTCATCACGTTGAGCCCGGTGTACTTGGTCAGGTCCGCGGCGTCCTTGGCGATCTGCACCACCAGCTCGCGGGTCGGCGCGATGATCAGCGCACGTGGCTCACCCATGTAGCGCTCTTTCGGCGGCGGGGTCTGCAGCAGCTGGGTGATGATCGAGATCAGGAAGGCGGCGGTCTTGCCGGTGCCGGTCTGGGCGCGGCCGATGGCGTCCTGGCCCTTGAGGGTGAAACCCAGCACCTGCGCCTGGATCGGTGTGCAGTAGGGGAAGCCCAGGTCGTGGATCGCATGCATCAGCTCGGGGGAGAGCTTGAAGTCATGAAAGCGGGTCTTGCCTTCGGCCGGTTCGACCGCGAAGTCTTCCAGTTTCCAGGTGTCCAGCGGCTTGGCTGGGCGCTGGCGCCGGGGTTTGTCGGCCTTGGCGGCGGGTTTCTCTTGGCTGACCACCAGCGCAGAGGGGTTGCCGCTAGTGCTGGCCGTGTGGAGCGGCTTGGCCGTGCGCTTGGGTTGCTCGTGGTTGGAGTCGCCGCTACGGGGCGTGGTTGGCGAAGCAGACGTGCTGGTTGGGCTGGGCTGCTCGCCCTCGGCTTTGCCGAACATTTTCTTGAGTGCTTTGAGCACGGTCATCTCGTCAATTGGTTAAGGAGTGAACGGCTGCCAGTGTAAAGCAAGAAGCCGGCGCGGCGAAGTGCCATGGCTGGCGGGTGCTGTCAGCAGCGCTGGGCGCATCCTTGGGTCCTTGCTGGCCTCCGAGGTTGTGAAAATATCGAGTGCCGTCGCTAGCCGGGGCGGCCCGCTTCGTAACCGGGATAAGCCTGGGCGCAATCCGGGAAACCCGCCCCGGATTACGCTGGCGCTCAGCCAGGTGCGTCAGTCGCTGCAGTGCAGCTGGATGGGCACCGCGAACCCTGCCAGGCGCTTGCTCACGGCCTGCTCCAGCTGGCTGTCGCGGCGCGGCAGATGGATGTGGGCGAGCTGGCCGAGACGTTCGTCGCCGAGCACTTCGACGCGGATGGCACTGTCCAGTTCGGCCACTGCCGCCTGATAGACCCGGCGAATGGCATCGAAACGCAGGGCCGGCTTGAAGGTCTTGCCCACCGCCGTGACCGGGATGGCGTCGATGATCCAGGCGTCCTTGGGCACGGCGGCACGTTCGGAGATGTGCGCGGCGGCATGCGCCAGCAGTTCCTCCTCGCTGGCCTGGCAGCCCGGCTTGAGCTGGGCATACACCACCGGCAGTTCGCCAGCCTTCTCGTCGGGCTTGCCGACTGCGGCGGCCAAGGCCACGGCAGGGTGGCTGTGCAGGGCTTCCTCGATCATCTGCGGGTCGATGTTGTGCCCGCCGCGGATGATCAGGTCCTTGCTGCGCCCGGTCAGCCAGATGTAGCCGTCGGCGTCGATGCGCCCCAGGTCGCCGCTGTTGAACCAGTCGCCGTCGACCCAGATGCCGGCGTTCTTGCCGGCTTGCAGGTAGCCCTTGAACACCGTGGCGCCACGGATGCACAGGTTGCCGATTTCATCTTGGGCGGCATCGCGCAGGTAGCGGCCCTGCTCGTCGAGGACCTTGATGCTGACTTCGCAGTAGGGCATGCGCAGGCCGATCGAGCCGGGACGGCGCTCGCCGGCGGGCGGATTGGCGCAGGTGCCGCAGGTGCCTTCGGTGAGGCCGTAACCCTCGATCAGGGTCAGCCCGGTCTTGGCCTCGAACTGGCGGATCAGCTCCACCGGCATCGGCGCGGCGCCGCACAGGGCGTATTTCAGCGAGCTCAGGTCATGGCCCGCGCTGGGCACCTGCAGCAGGCCGGCATAGATGGTCGGCACGCCGCTGAAGAAGCTGACCTTGTGGCGTTCGATGATGCGCCAGAAATTCTCGATCAGTGCGCCGTTGCGATAGCCCTGCGGGGTGGCCAGGAGGACTTCGGCACCACCGCCGAAAGCCGTCAGGCCGGTGACGATGACGCCGTTGACGTGGAACAGCGGCAGGCCGCAGAGGGTCACGTCGCCAGGCGCGAAACGGGTCACCAGATTCATGCTGTAGGCCATCGCCACTTCGTTGCCGTGGCTGTGCGGGGCCAGCTTGGGGGTGCCGGTGGTGCCGCCGGTGTGGAAATAACTGGCGATATCGTCCGGCTGGAATTGGCGGCCGCTTTCCAGCTGGTCGGCCGGGCAGGCGGCGATCAGCTCGTCGAAGTCCAGCACGCCTTCCGGCAGCGGCCCGCGTTGCGCCTTGAGCGCGCTGCGCTGCGGCTCGGGCAGCAGGTTGGCCAGGTCCACACAGATCACCGCCTTGAGGCCCGGGAGATGGCCGCGCAGCGACTCGACCTTGGCCCACAGGTCGGTGCCGGGGAAAGGCGCCAGGGTCACCAGCAACTCGGAGTCGGAGGCCTGGATCAGCTCGGCAATATGCTCGGGTTCCAGCAGCGGATTGATCGCGTTGACGATGCCGGCCGCTTCGCCGCCCCAGATGGTGAAGTGGGTCTGTGGCAGGTTGGGCAGCAGGAACGACACTGCCTTGCCCGGGCGCAGGCCGAGTCGGTGAAAGGCGTTGGCGGTCTGGGTGATCTTGCCCAGCAGTGCCTGGTAATCGAGTCGATAGACGGGTTCGTCGCCGCTACCCTGGAGGATGAAGGACAGCGCCGGTGCCTGCGGTTGCGCCGCGGCCGTGCGGCGGATCAGCTCGTAGGTGCTGAGCGGCAGGTTGCGTTCGGCCAGTGGGGTGGCTTCGATCTGCTCGATATCGGCTAAACCGCGAATGATGGGCTGGTTGGTCATGTGTTGTTCTCGGCTCGTGGCAGTGGCGTGCTCAGCCGCTGCGCCAGCCAGTCGGCGATGTCGCGGATCTCTTCCGGCAGCACCTCATGGGCCATCGGATAATCGCGCCACTGCACGGCGACGCCGCAGGCGGTCAGTTGGTCGTGGACCGTGCGGCCCATGGCGGGCTGCACAACATCGTCGAATCTGCCATGCAAGCAGAGTACCGACAGTTGTTTTTTTGTATCCGCCAGTTGCAGTTCGTCACTGAAGGTTGGCGCATAGGTGGACAGCGCGATGACTCCGCCGAGCGGCCCCTGCCAGCGCAGGAAGGCGGTATGCAGCACCACGGCGCCGCCCTGGGAAAACCCGGCGAGAAAGATCCGGGCAGGGTCGATGCCACTGTCGCGCTGCGCTTCGATCAGGCTGATCAGCTGCTGGGCCGATGCCTCCAGTTGTTCGCGGTTGATCGCTCGTGCCGGACTCATGGCCAGGATGTCGTACCAGCTGGGCATGGCCCAGCCACCATTGATGGTCACTGGCTGGGTCGGCGCCTGGGGCAGGACGAAGCGGGTGCTGGGCAGACGTTCCTGCAATGCTTCGGCCACGGGGAGAAAGTCATAGCGGTCAGCCCCCAGGCCGTGCAACCAAATGACGCAGGCGTCGGCAGCGAGTGTGGGCTGAAGGATCAACGGGTCGCTCATGGGTAGCTCCAGGGTGGTGCAGCTGTGCATCTTTTAGTGCACCTGAAATTTCAGTGAGTGGCTAATCTGTGAAGAAGATGTCGCAAGGTTACAAGTTTTGCTCTTGACCTGTCCGTATGGTGATAAAGGCGAAGCTTTGGTACGGGCTTTGCTATAACCAACCGGGACTGATGCTGTAGCCCGGCTCGGTAACACTGCTACCAAACCGGGTATGGAACAGACGGGAAGCCATTTGATGGGGGTTTCCACAAGACTCGTCGAACGCTGCATGTTTGACGATAAGCGAATCGCTATCCGTCTCCAGCCCATTCGACCAATGGGCGAGCGAGGTTTAATGGCCGATGAAACAAACGGCTACTAGACTCTCGCTGAGGTCCGATCCCCGGTTGATCGCGTTGCTGCCGACACGATCGACGTGCCCCATAAGGGTACGGAGGTGAGGCCGAGACTCCAAACACAACAAAAGCAACTGGAGGTTTTAATGAAGATGGTGAAATCCACCCTGGCTATTCTGACTACCGCAACCGTTCTGGGTGTCAGCGGCTTCGTGCACGCTGGCGCGACCCTGGACGCGGTACAAAAGAAAGGTTTCGTTCAGTGCGGTATCAGCGATGGTCTGCCTGGCTTCTCCTACGCCGATGAAAAAGGCAATTATTTCGGCCTCGACGTCGATGTATGCCGCGCAGTGGCCGCTGCCCTGTTTGGCGATGCGACCAAGGTCAAATACAGCCCGTTGACCGCCAAGGAGCGCTTCACCGCGCTGCAATCCGGCGAAGTCGATGTGCTGTCGCGCAACACCACCTGGACCAGTTCGCGTGACTCCGGCCTGGGCCTGAACTTCACCGGCACCAACTATTATGACGGTCAGGGTTTCCTGGTTAACAAGAAACTCGGGGTGACCAGTGCCAAGGAACTCGACGGCGCTACCGTGTGCATCCAGGCCGGTACCACCACCGAGCTGAACCTCTCGGACTACTTCCGCGCCAACGGCCTGAAGTACACCCCGATCACTTACGATACTTCCGACGAGAGCGCTACTTCTCTGGAGTCCGGTCGTTGTGACGTGCTGACTTCCGACCAGTCGCAACTCTATGCTCAGCGCATCAAGCTGGCTGCGCCGCTGGAGTACGTGGTACTGCCGGAAGTGATCTCGAAAGAGCCGCTGGGTCCGGTTGTGCGCCAGGGCGACGAAGAGTGGTTCGACATCGTGCGCTGGAGCCTGTTCGCCATGCTCAACGCCGAAGAACTGGGCATCGACTCGAAGAACGTCGAGGAAACGGCCAAAACCACCAAGAACCCGGATATCGCCCGCCTGCTGGGAGTCGAGGGTGAGTTTGGCAAGGATCTGAAACTGCCGAAGGACTGGGCCGTGCAGATCATCAAGCAAGTGGGCAACTACGCTGAGAGCTTTGACCGCAACGTCGGTGCCGGCAGCGAGTTGAAGATCGAGCGCGGTCTCAACGCCCTGTGGAACAAAGGTGGTCTGCAATACGCACCGCCAGTGCGTTGATCGTCTTTGCCGACGTCCCGTCCTGGGGCGCCGGCAGGTTCTAGATGACGTGAACCCCCATGCCCGCCAATGCGGGCATGGGGGTTCCTAGAGGGCTCCTATGCAAACTCCTGCAAATGTCTCGCGCCCACGTGGATCGGTCTGGACCGACCCCAAAGTGCGCGCATGGCTATTCCAGATCATTGCCGTTATTGCCGTCGTGGCGATCGGCTGGTTTCTGTTCGACAACACCCAGACCAACCTCGAGAAGCGCGGGATTACCTCCGGGTTCTCCTTTCTCAACAACAGTGCCGGGTTCGGCATTGCTCAGCACCTGATCGATTACAACGAAAGCGACACCTATGGACGGGTCTTCTTCGTCGGTTTGCTCAACACCCTGCTGGTGTCGGTGATCGGCATCGTCCTGGCGACCATTATGGGGTTCATCCTCGGTGTGGCGCGGCTGTCGCCCAACTGGTTGATCGGCAAAGTCGCTACCGTCTACATCGAGACCTTCCGCAATATCCCGCCGCTGCTGCAGATCTTCTTCTGGTACTTCGCGGTGATGCTCTCGCTACCCGGCCCGCGTGCCAGCCTGGAGATAGGTCAGACCTTCTTCCTCAACAGTCGCGGTTTGTATATGCCGGCGCCGAGCCCCTCGGACAGCTTTGTCACCTTTTTCGGGGCTGTAGTGGTGGCGATCATCGGCATCGTGTTGCTGACACGCTGGTCGAGGGCGCGGTTCGAGGCCACCGGCAGGTACTTTCCGGTGTCCCTGGGGGCGATCCCGCTGTTGCTGGTGCTGCCTGGCCTGGCCGTGCTGCTGACCGGCAATCCGTTGCAGTGGAGCACACCCGAGCTGACCGGTTTCAACTTCCGTGGCGGCTGGGTGCTGATTCCCGAGCTGATAGCCTTGACCCTGGCCTTGTCCATCTATACGGCGGCGTTCATCGCCGAGAACGTACGCTCCGGGATCATGGCGGTCAGTCATGGACAGACCGAGGCAGCCCGTTCGCTGGGCCTGCCGGCCGGCAAGACCCTGCGTCTGGTGATCATTCCCCAGGCCATGCGGGTGATCATTCCACCGCTGACCAGTCAGTACCTCAACCTGGCGAAGAATTCCTCGCTGGCGGCAGGTATCGGTTATCCGGACATGGTCTCGCTGTTCGCCGGTACGGTACTCAACCAGACGGGGCAAGCCATCGAGGTGATTGCCATCACCATGAGTGTGTACCTGGCCATCAGCATCAGCATTTCCATGTTGATGAATTGGTACAACAAGCGCATGGCGCTGATCGAACGCTAGAGGACAAGCCATGAGCACTCATACTTTCAAACCCGATCTACCGCCACCGCTGCTGAGCGTCGGCGTACTCGGTTGGCTGCGCGCCAACCTGTTCTCCAGCTGGTTCAACGGCCTGCTGACCCTGTTCGCCGCCTACCTGATCTGGCTGGTCGTGCCGCCGCTGCTGCAATGGGCGATTATCGATGCTGACTGGGTGGGTACGACCCGTGCCGACTGCACCTCGGGCGGCGCCTGCTGGGTCTTCATCCAGCAGCGTTTCGGCCAGTTCATGTACGGCTTCTACCCGACCGAGCTGCGCTGGCGTGTCGACCTGACCCTGTGGTTGGCCGTCATCGGTGCCGCCCCGCTGTTCATTTCGGCAATGCCGCGCAAGGCCGTGTATGGCCTGGGCTTCCTGGTGGTGTATCCGCTGCTGGCGTTCTGGCTGCTGCACGGCGGCTCCTTCGGTTTGCGCGAAGTGGCCACCAGTCAATGGGGCGGCTTGATGCTGACCCTGGTGATCGCCTCCGTGGGGATCGCCGGCGCCTTGCCGCTGGGCATCATGCTGGCGCTCGGACGGCGTTCGGAGATGCCGGCGATCCGGGTGATCTGCGTGACCTTCATCGAGTTCTGGCGCGGCGTGCCCTTGATCACGGTGCTGTTCATGTCGTCGGTGATGTTGCCGTTGTTCCTGCCCGAAGGCATGAGCTTCGACAAGCTGATGCGCGCGCTGATCGGGGTGATCCTGTTCCAGTCGGCCTATATCGCCGAAGTGGTGCGCGGTGGCCTGCAGGCCATTCCCAAGGGCCAGTACGAAGCCGCTGCGGCCATGGGCCTGGGCTACTGGCGGATGATGGGCCTGGTGATTCTGCCGCAAGCCCTGAAGCTGGTGATTCCCGGCATCGTCAACACCTTTATCGCCCTGTTCAAGGACACCAGTCTGGTGATCATCATCGGCCTGTTCGACCTGCTCAACAGCATCAAGCAAGCCACCACCGATCCGGTTTGGCTGGGCATGGCCACCGAAGGCTATGTATTTGCCGCCCTGGTTTTCTGGATTTTCTGTTTCGGCATGTCGCGCTACTCCATGCATTTGGAACGTAAGCTGAACACTGGCCACAAGCGTTAGGAGTTATTTCAATGTCTGTAGCAAACAAACAAACCAGCGCTGAGCCGATGATCCTGATGGAGGGCGTGCACAAGTGGTACGGCGAGTTCCACGTGCTCAAGGACATCAACCTGAACGTGAAGCCGGGCGAGCGTATCGTTCTCTGCGGTCCGTCCGGTTCCGGCAAGTCCACCGCCATCCGCTGCATCAACCGTCTGGAGGAACACCAGCAGGGGCGCATCGTGGTCGATGGCACCGAACTGACCCATGACCTCAAGCACATCGAGGCGGTACGCCGCGAAGTGGGCATGGTGTTCCAGCACTTCAACCTGTTTCCGCACCTGAGCGTGCTGCAGAACTGCACCCTGGCGCCGATGTGGGTGCGCAAGCTGCCCAAGCGTCAGGCTGAAGAAGTCGCCATGCACTTCCTCGAGCGCGTGCGCATCCCCGAACAGGCCCTCAAGTACCCGGGGCAGCTGTCCGGTGGCCAGCAACAGCGCGTGGCGATTGCCCGGGCGCTGTGCATGAAGCCGAAGATCATGCTGTTCGACGAACCGACCTCGGCACTCGATCCGGAAATGGTCAAGGAAGTGCTGGATACCATGATCGGCCTGGCCGAAGACGGCATGACCATGCTCTGCGTGACCCACGAGATGGGCTTCGCCCGCACCGTGGCGAACCGGGTGATCTTCCTCGACAAGGGCGAGATCGTCGAACAGGCCGATCCCGAAACCTTCTTCAACAACCCACAGAACGAGCGCACCAAGCTGTTCCTCAGCCAGATCCTGCACTGAGGACCTGCTGCAATGAAAAAAGGAGCCCTCGGGCTCCTTTTTTCATTTCAACGCATCGGGCATGCCGCAGCAGCGTTACAGCCGTGGGTAATCGATATAGCCGACCGGTCCTGCGCCATAGAAGGTGTGCGGCTGCGGCTCATTCAACGGGGCGTCCGCGGCGAGGCGGGCGGGCAGGTCCGGGTTGGCGATAAAGGGGATGCCGAAGGCCACGGCATCGGCCTTGCCACTTTCCAGCCAGGCGTTGGCCTGGGCCTTGGTGAAACGCTCGTTGGCGATGAACACGCCACCGAAGGCTTGCTTGAGGGCCGGTGCCAGGCTGTCATCGGCTTCCTTCTCGCGGGCACAGATAAAGGCGATGCCGCGTTTGCCCAGCTCGCGGGCAATGTAGGTGAAGGTCTCGGCGCGGTTGCTGTCGCCCATGTCGTGGCTGTCTGCGCGCGGCGCCAGGTGCATGCCGACCCGGCCGGCACCCCATACCGAAATCACCGCATCGGTGACTTCCAGCATCAGTCGCGCACGGTTTTCCAGGGAGCCGCCGTAGCGGTCGCTGCGCTGGTTGGTGCTGTCCTGGAGGAACTGGTCGAGCAGGTAGCCGTTGGCGCCGTGGATTTCCACGCCGTCGAAACCGGCGGCCTTGGCGTTTTCCGCCCCCTGGCGATAGGCCTCGACGATATCGGCGATTTCCTCGGTTTCTAGGGCACGCGGGGTGACATATTCGGTGATCGGGCGTACCAGGCTGACATGCCCGGCCGGCGCGAAGGCACTGGGCGCCACCGGCAGTTCGCCGTTGAGATAACTGGGGTGGGAGACGCGCCCGACATGCCACAGTTGCAGGACGATCTTGCCGCCATTGGCATGCACCGCCTTGGTGATATTGCTCCAGCCGCGCACCTGGGCGTCGGACCAGATGCCGGGGGTGTCCGGGTAGCCGACGCCCATGGGCGTGACCGCGGTGGCCTCGCTGATGATCAGCCCGGCGGAGGCACGTTGCACGTAGTACTCGGCCATCAGCGCGTTGGGTACACGGCCGGCGTCGGCGCGGGTGCGGGTCAGCGGCGCCATGATGATGCGGTTGTTCAGTTCCAGGTCACCGATCTTGATCGGGTCGAAAAGTGTCGGCATGGGGTGATTCTCCATCGGCGGGCATGCCCTGAGCGTGCGTTCAGGCGCAGGGGTAGGGTGGTTAAAGTTCGTGACTGATATGGCGCAGAAAGTCCTGGATGGCGTCCTCGTTGCGCTTGAAGAAATGCCACTGGCCGACCTTCTTGCTGGTCACCAGGCCGGCCCGTTGCAGGGTCGCCAGGTGGGCCGAGACCGTCGATTGCGACAGCCCGGTGCGCTGGTCGATCTTGCCGGCACACACGCCGATCTCCAGCGGGTGCTCCTGGTCGGCGAAATACGCCTCGGGAGTCTTCAGCCAGTGCAGGATGTCGCGGCGCACCGGGTGGGCCAGGGCTTTGATCACTTCATCGATATCGATGGGCATTGGTGTCGTTTCCAGGGTTGCCGTCGCGCCATTTCGCGATGGGGCGAACTGTATATCGGGTTGAGGCGATACACAGATCGTTTACGCCGATAGTGCTCATTGCCCGCGCTGATGTGTAAGCTCTGGCCAATGAACTACCTCGCTCATCTGCACCTTGGCGGCGACGCGCCGGCGCAACTGCTCGGCAGCCTGTATGGCGATTTCGTCAAAGGCCGGCTGGCCGGACAGTGGCCCGCGGATATCGAAGCCGCGATCGTCCTGCATCGGCGCATCGATGCCTTTACCGACAGCCACGCGCTGCTGGCCCAGGCCCGTGCGCGCTTCCCCGCCGAGCGGCGGCGCTATGCCGGGATCCTCCTGGATCTGTTCTTCGACCACTGCCTGGCGCGCAATTGGCCGGATTACGCCGACGAGCCGCTGGCGCAGTTCACCGGGCGGGTGTATCGGGTCCTGGCCGACGAGCCGGTTTTGCCTGGGCGCCTGGCCCTGATCGCACCGCGCATGGCGGCCCAGGACTGGCTGGGCAGTTACCGCGAGTTTGCCGTGCTGGAGCAGGTGCTCGCCGGCATGGGCCGGCGGCTGTCGCGGCCGGGCGTGCTGGACGGCAGCCTGGGTGAACTGGAGCGCCTGTACCGACCGCTGAGCGAAGATTTTCGCCAGTTTTACCCCGAGCTGATGGCCTTCGCCCGTGGCGAGTTGCGCGGCGAGCCGTAGCCTGGATGCAAGCCGGCGCGCCCTGCGCCTGGGCGCCACGGCTGGTAGGGTGTGCCGCGCGCGCCGGGTTCAACCCGGCGCATGGGGATGCAGGTGAAAGCGGCGGATCACTGCCTTCTCCAGTTCCGCCACGCTGAACAGCAGCAAGCCGGCCAGCAGCACGCGCAGCCATTCGCCGCCACTCAGTGCGCTGGAACCGAATACCTGCTGCATGGGCGGTGCATAGGTGAACAACAGTTGTAGCGCCAGGCACACGGCGATGGCCAGCAGCACCTTGGGGTTGCCGAGCAAGCCTTCGCGATTGAGTACCGAGGCGAAGATATGCCGGCTGTTCAACAGGTAGAACATCTCGCACATCACCACGGTGTTGACGGCCATGGTGCGCGCGCTTTGCAGGTTGTTGCCGTGCTGCAGTTCCCAGAGAAACAGGCCGAGGGCGCCGCCCATCATCAGCAGCGAGACCATCAGTACGCGCCAGACGAAGAAGCCGGTGAGCAGCGGCTCGGCTGGCGGGCGTGGCGGTCGAATCATCAGACCTTGCTCGGACGGTTCGAAAGCCAGGGCCAGGGCCAGGGTGATGGAGGTGACCATGTTGATCCACAGCACCTGGGCCGGGGTCAGCGGCAGATTCAGCTGGAACAGGATGGCGGCGATCACGATCAAGGCTTCGCCGCCATTGGTGGGCAGGACGAACAGGATGAATTTCTTCAGGTTGTCGTAGATCGCCCGACCTTCGCGCACGGCCCCGGCGATGGTGGCGAAGTTGTCGTCGGTGAGGACCATTTCCGCCGCTTCCTTGGCCGCCTCGGTGCCCTTGTGGCCCATCGCCACGCCGACATCCGCGCGCTTCAGTGCCGGCGCATCGTTGACCCCGTCGCCGGTCATCGCCACCACTTCGCCGCTGGCCTGCATGGCCTGCACCAGGCGCAGTTTGTGTTCCGGGCTGGCGCGGGCGAACACCTCGATGCCGGGTAGCAACTCGCGCAGGCTACGTTCGTCGAGCAGTTCGATTTCGGCGCCGGTCAGGGCCGGCCGGCCAACCCCGATGCCCAGTTGCGCACCGATGGCGCGGGCGGTTTCGACATGGTCGCCGGTGATCATCTTCACCGCGATGCCGGCGCTGCGGCATTCGGCCACCGCGGCGATGGCCTCTGCGCGTGGCGGGTCGATGATGCCGAACAGCGCCAGCAGGGTGAAGCCCTGTTCCACATCGGCAAAACTCAGGCTGCGTTGCTCGGCAGCGGCCGGTCGGCTGGCAATGGCCAGCAGGCGCAAGCCATGGGCGGCCAGGTCAGTGGCCTGGCGCCGCCAGTAGTCCGCATCGAGTGGCTGGTCGCCGTCGCCAGTGCGTTGCTGGCTGCACATCTCCAGCAGGCGCTCGGGGGCGCCCTTGAGGTAGATCAGCCCATGACCGCTATGGTCATGGTGCAGGGTGGCCATGAAGCGGTGTTCCGCCTCGAAGGGAATGGCGTCGCTGCGCGGCAGCTCGGCCTGCGTCTCCAGCGCGGCGAGGCCCATTTTCAGGGCCAGGGTGGCGAGTGCGCCTTCGGTCGGGTCGCCGTGCAGCAGCCAGTCGCCGGCGGCGTCTTCTTCCAGCCGGGCATCGTTGCACAACAGCGCCGCGCGGCCGATCTCGAGCAGGGGCTGGTCGATTTCCAGGGGCGCGCCAGCGAGATGGAAGCCTCCGGCGGGTGCGTAACCGACTCCGCTGACGTCGATGATGCGATCGGCGCTGACCAGCCGTTGCACGGTCATCTCGTTGCGGGTCAGGGTGCCGGTCTTGTCCGTGCAGATCACGGTGACCGAACCGAGGGTTTCCACCGCCGGCAAGCGCCGCACAATGGTGTTTTGCCGGGCCATGCGCTGCACGCCGAGGGCCAGAATCACCGTCATGATCGCCGGCAATCCTTCGGGGATAGCCGCGACGGTCAGCGCCACCACCATCATGAACATCTGCTCCGGATCCTGCTCGCGCCACAGGGTGCCGAGGGCGAAGGTGACGATCGCCAGGACCAGCAGGGCCACGCTCAGCCAGCGGCTGAAGCCGTCGATCTGCCGCAGCAGTGGGGTGGTCAGCGGCTGCACCTGTTGCAGCATGCTGCCGATACGTCCCAGTTCGGTGGCCGGGCCAGTGGCCACCACCAGGCCGAGCGCCTGGCCGCTGCTGACCAGGGTGCCGGAGTAGGCCATGCAGCGGCGGTCGCCGAGCACGGCGTCGGCGGCCGCGCGGGCGATGGATTTCTCCACCGGCACCGACTCGCCGGTCAGCGCCGCTTCCTCGACGACGAAATTCTTCACCCTGAGCAGGCGCAGGTCGGCGGGTACCTTGTCCCCGGAAACCAGGGCGACGATATCGCCGGGCACCAGCTGTTCGGCGGGGATTTCCCGGCGTTCGCCATCGCGCAGGACCATGGCATGCAGCGACAGCATGTCGCGAATGGCGTCCAGGGCGTGCTCGGCCTTGCCCTCCTGAATGAAGCCGATCAGTGCATTGATCAGCACCACGACGAGAATTACCGCGGTATCCACCCAGTGCCCGAGCAGGGCGGTGACCGCCGCCGCGGCGATCATCATGTACAGCAGCAGGTTGTGAAATTGCAGCAGCAGGCGCAGCAGCGGGCCGCGGCGCCTGGGCGGCGGCAGGCGATTGGCCCCGTAGCGTTGCCGGCGGCTGGCGATCTCGCCCGCGGCGAGGCCCGTCGGGTTGCTGCCCAGGCTGTCGAGCGCCTGTTGCGTATCGAGGGCGTGCCACTCCGTTGCGGCGTGAACGGGTGGTCGGGTGTCCATTCAGGCATCTCCATGCTTGCACTGTGGGCACAGTAGCCTTATTCACGGGGCATGCGCTGATCTGCATCAAAACCGCCGGGCATGTTTTGCGGTCGAATGTTCAGACACGCACAGCCTGGCACGGTGAACGAGATGATCAAGCTACTGGTGGCAACCGACCTTTCCCCACGTTCGGCGCATGCCGTGCAGCGTGCCTCCCGCTTGATCGAAAAGCAGGGTGGTGGCGACTGGACCCTGGTTCATGTGGTCGACGACGAGGCGCCGCAGGACTTCGTCGCCGAGCATGTGCGGCGGGTCGAGCGCTTGCTCGACGAGCAGGCGCAGCAACTGGCCGTCCAGACCGGTAGCCGGCCGCGGGTGCTGGTGAGCAGCGGCGCGGTCGAATCGATCATCTTCGAGGCGTGCCTGGGCATGGATGCCGACCTGCTGGTGGTCGGCTGCCACCGCAAGACGCCGCTGCGCGACTTCTTTCTCGGCACCAGTGTGGAGCGCCTGATCCGTGGCAGTCACCTGCCGGTACTGCGCGTCGCGCAACCGGCCGCTGCCGATTACCAGCATGCCTTGGCGGCGCTGGATCTGTCGCCCGGCGCCGTGCAGGCCATGACCAGTGCCCAGCGGCTGGGCCTGCTCGATCCGCAGCACTGCACGGTGCTGCATGCCCTGGAACCCTTTCCCATGGGCATGCTGACGGAGGCGGCGATCAATCATCACTTGCTCGAAACTCAGGCCAGGGAGGCCTTGCTGAGCCTGCTTGGCAACCTGCATGACGCCGGTTTGACCCTGCCCGATGGCTGCGTGCGGGTGCAGGATGGCGAGCCCCGGCAGCTGATCGCCCAAGAGCTGCAGGCGACGCAAGCCGATCTGCTGGTGATCGCCACGCACGGGCGCAAGGGGCTGCCGCGGTTGGTGCTCGGCAGCGTCGCCGCGGCGCTGCTGGCCGAGTTGCCGTGCGACATTCTCTGCGTGCCGCCACAGGGTTGAGAGGCTGTGAAAAAACTCCCGCTACAGCGCTCGATTTTTCACAACTGATTCACGCGGCCCGGGCTTGAGTCTCGCTGTCCACGGCCAGGGCGCTGGCCACGGCTGCGTGGGCACGGCGTGCCAGCTGGTTGCGATTCAGCGTGGTGCTGGCAATCGGCTGGAGCAGGCGGATCTGCACGTCGATAGGGTCACTGGCGAGCAGGCGCAACAGGTGCGAGAGCATGTCGTCGTCACCGATAAAGGGCGTGATCATGCACGGCTGGCCGTCGCGCAGGTAGCGGATGGCGACCGGTTGCAGCGCCACCCCGGACTCGATGGCGCTGCTCAGCAGGCGACCGTGGAAGGTGCGCAGGACCTGGCCGTCGCTGGTGGTGCCTTCCGGGAAGATCAGCAGCGGTCGGCCCCGTCCCAGATAGTGGCCGAGTTGCTGGTTGAGCAGGCTGCTGTCGCCCGCGCCGCGGCGGATGAACAGGGTGCCGGCCTGGTGCGCCAGCCAGCCGGCCAGCGGCCAGGAACGCACCTCGGCCTTGGACAGGAACGACAGTGGGGCGAGCATGCCGAGCAGCGGAATATCGGTCCAGGAGATGTGGTTGCTGACCCACAACATCGGTTCCTGCGGCAGTTCGCCGTGCACGCTCAGGCGGAACGGCAGGGCATTGCTCAGGCGCGCGAAGAACCAGCGGCTCATGCGCTGACGCAGGCCCATCAGGTCATGCCGCAGCAAACGCTCGAGCAGACTCACCACCCCGGCCAGCAGGGTGACCAGGCCGATGATGGCGAGCAGGTGCAGCATTCGCAGGTACAGGCGCAGCTTCTTCATCGGGTACTCCAAACCGGGCGGGCGACATGGCCCGGCACTGTCTACACAGCGCCGGGCGATCCTGCAAGTCATGTTGGTTCAGACCGCCGCCTTGAAGTGGCGGGCGTAGCGCGGGCAGAGTTCGTCGCGCTTGAGCAGGATGAACACATCGGCCACCTGGAAGTCCGGATCCCAGCAGGGCTCGCCGCAGATCTTCGCGCCCAGGCGCATGTAGGCCTTGAGCAGCGGTGGCAGCTCGGCAATGACGTTGCTCGGCACCTCCCGGGCCGGCAGCGGCGTCTTCGGCTCGGCCCGCAGGTGTTCGGTGCACAGGTAGCGTTCGCGCAGGCGCTGCATGATCGCCTGGGCCTGGATGCCGCCGTCCTGCATGGAGATGCTGGCGCAGCCCATCAGGTAGCGGTAATCGCCCTGATTGAGGACTTCGGCCAGTTCGCCCCAGAGCACGGCGATGGTGGCGCCGTTGCGGTAGGCGCTATCGACGCAGGTGCGGCCGATTTCCAGCACTGGGCCTTGCAGGTGCGGCAGGCCGTGCAGGCTGAATTCCTCTTCGCTGTAGAAGCGGCCCAGGCTGGCGGCGGCCTGATGATCGAGCAGGCGGGTGGTGGCCACCAGCAGGCCGCTGTTCAGGTCACGCACGCCGATGTGCTGGCAGTGAAGGTCGTAGTCATCCATGTCCAGGCCGAACTCGGCACCCTTGAGCTTGGCATCGAATTCGGCGCTGAACACGCGAAAGCGCAGGGCCTGGGCTTCACGCAGGGCAGCGGGGCCGACTAGCCGCTCGGCTTGCAAGCGACGTGCTGGGGTGGTGCGGTCGCGGGTGATTGCCATCTGGGTCATGCCGTCATCTCCGTTGGCCGGCTTTTTTGCCTTGCAGCCGGTCGATCTTGTTGGGCAAGCTCAGGCTAGGTAGCAGCGGTGTCACCCCTGTGAAGTTTTGGTGATGCTTGTGTGACAGCCGCCTGCCACTCCATCCCGGTCGAGGAACTGCGTATGCCCTGGCAAATCCTGTTGCAAACCCATCAACGCCTGCCGGCCGCCGACAGCCTGGAGGCCTGGTATGCCGCGCTGCTGGCGCGGCTGGGCAGGCTGTCGCCATTCGAACTGGCCTTGCTCGGCGGGCGACTGGCGGCTACCCCGGGGCTGGCCTTCCTCGCTGGCTATCAAGGTGCGCTGCGGGTGCTCTGGCCTGGCGCGCCCTGGTCGCTGGGCGCGCTCTGTGTCACCGAGCACAAAAGCGTGCGCCCGGCGGATCTGCAGACCCGCCTGAGCGACCTGCTGCTGCATGGGCGCAAGGATTTCGTCACGGCAGGCGATGCCGCCGACTGGCTGCTGGTCGCCGCCCGCGAAGAGCCGCCGGCGCAACCGGTGCGGCTGGCCCTGGGCGTGGTGCGCAATGGCAATCCCGGGGTGCGCATCGAGGTGCTGCCAAGCCTGCCCCTGATGCCCGATATCGGCCACGCCCGCCTGCATCTGGATGGCGCCCACTGCGAGCGCCTGGCCGGCGATGGCTGGGACGACTACGTGAAGCCTTTTCGCAGCATCGAGGACCTGCACGTCCTCACCGCCGTGGGCGCCTGGCTGTATGGCGTGGGGCAGGACTCTAACTGGCCGCAGGCAGTGCAGTTGCGCCTGCTCGGCCTGCTCGCCGGCTGCGCCGAAGTGGCCCGGCAAGGCCCGAGGCAAACCGCCACGCACCTGCTGCTGGCCGGGCTGTTTGCCCAGTTCGAAGCACTCGACGCCGAGTTGCCCACGGCCTTTGCCGCAGGGCCGGCGGACTGGGCCGCCTTGTGGCAACGCGACCGCGGCCTGCTGTCGATCGGCGGCTCCGCACGCGGCAAACGCCTGGCCAAAGCCCAGGCCGCCTTGGGCCTGCAGCCGTAGCAGACCCCGCCGCGTCTACGACGCCGCGCTGTCGCGCAGCAAACCATGTAGGAGCCAGCTTGCTGCGGTTCGGCGCTCCGACGATGCTTTTGATCAGCAAAAGTCATCGGGACGCCGGATCGCCAGCAAGCTGGCTCCTACAAAAACGTCATAACCCATTAAATCAATGGCATGCGGGTTGTCTGATCAGAACCAGGGAGACGCCTGGTCCTTGCTCGCGATGCTGTCGCCTGCGCACCAGAAACACGCGCTTTTTAGCGTCATCGACGGCGTGCTAGGGTGGCGTTTGGTCATCCGCGGAGGCACTGCAATGCCCGTATCCCTGCTGCATCGGCTCGGTTTGAGCCTCGCCATGGCGGGCGGCGCCGGCCTGGTCCAGGCCGAAAGCTGGCCGGCGGCCGATTGGGCGCTGGAGCCGGTGCCTGCGAGCCCGGCCATCGCCGAACTGGAGGCCTATGCCTTTCCCGCCCGCGACGACGAAAACCGCACGGGCGTGCGCACCGATGCCTTGCTGGTCGTCCGCGATGGCCGGGTGGTTTACGAGCGCTACGCCGGGCCGACTCGAGCCGACACCCCGCACCTGACCTGGTCGATGAGCAAGAGCCTGCTCGCCACCACGCTGGGCGTCGCCTACGGCCAGGGTCGCTTCCAGCTCGATGCGCCAGTGGCGCAGTATTACCCGCCGTTTGCCAGGCACCCGCGGATCAAGGTCGGCCATCTGCTCAACTGGGCCTCGGGCCTGGACTGGCACGAAGACTACGAATACGCGCCGCTGAAGTCCTCGGTGGTGGCCATGCTCTATACCCGTGGTCGCTCGGACATGGCGGCCTTTACCGCGGCGCACGCCGCCGCTGCCGAGCCTGGCGCACGGTTTCGCTATTCCAGTGGCGACAGCAACGTGCTGGCCGCCGCGCTGAAGGGCATGGTCGGCGTCGAGGCCTATGCGGATTATCCCTGGAACGCGCTGTTCGAGCCGCTCGGCATCACCTCGGCGGTCTGGGAAACCGATGCCGCCGGCACCTTCGTCGGCTCGTCCTACGCTTACATGAGCGCCCGTGATCTGGCCCGCATCGGTCTGTTGATGCAGCGTGATGGCCGCTGGGGCGAGCAGCAGGTGCTGCCGCAGGCCTGGGTCGCGTTCAACCGCACGCCCTTGGCCAGCTACCAGGCGCAGAGCGCCAAGGCGGGTGACGCCGTGCCGGGCGGGCACTGGTGGCTGAACGCCGAGCTGCCGGGCGCGGCCAGACCCTGGGCGGATGCGCCGGCCGATGCCTTCGCCGCCCTCGGCCATTGGGGCCAGGGGCTGTATGTGTTGCCGACAGAGAAACTGGTGATCGTGCGTTACGCCGATGATCGCGACGCCAGCTTCCAGCACAACCAACTGCTCAAGCGGGTCAGCGCCGCCTTTGCCCGCGAGGTGCAGCCATGATCCGCCGGCGTCCGTTGCGCACGCTACTGCTGGCGATCGTCCTGCTGCTGGTGGGGCTCGGCTGGCAGAATCGTGCGCACCTGCAGGCCTTCCCCGACATCATCGGCGCCTACACGGCCAAGGAATATTGTTCCTGCCGCTACGTGATGAACAACCCCGCGCCATACTGTGAAGGTTATGTGAGCCAGTACGTGCCGGTCAGCCAGTTGCTCGATGATCAGAGCCGCAAACGGGTCACCGCCAGCGGCCTGGGCCGTAGCCACAGCGCCATCTGGCTCGGCCCGCGACAGGGCTGCCAGTTGCTGCCCGCCGTGTTAATCCCGCCACAGCCGTAAGCGACTCGGCGCAGCGGGCTTTGCAAGGCTGCCACGGGCGACTATCGTGGCGGGCTGGACGCTCAACCTACGGGGACTTATGCGAATCCGCCTGACCTGCTCCTTGTTGCCGGCTACGTACTGATGCCAGGGATGGTTTTCCCCTGGCGCAACGGCAACCAATTTGCCTTGCTCAACAATGGCCCGACATTCTTCCCGCGGATGATCAAGGCTATCGACGAAGCTCGCGAGCTGGTCGCCTTGGAGCTGTACCTGGTGGCCAGTGGCGCCTGCATGGAAGTCCTGTTGCAAGCCCTGTGCGCAGCGGCGCAGCGCGGTGTCGCAGTGCGTTGCCTGTTCGATGATTACGGCTCCCAGGCACTGCTGCAGATCGATCGTCGGCGCCTGAGCGCGGCCGGCGTGCAACTGCGGCGCTACAACCCGCTACGCTGGCGCCGCGGCATGCGCAATTTCTATCGCGACCACCGCAAGCTGTTGCTGGTCGATGGCCGGCTGGCCTTTATCGGCGGCACCGGCGCGACCGATCAGTTCTGGATCCCCGGCGAGGCGGATAGCACCTGGCGCGAGGTCATGGTGGAGATCGCCGGGCCGCTGGTGACGGACTGGCAGGCGTTGTTCGACCGACAGTGGCATGCCCTGCATACACGCTTTGCCTGGCGACCGCGAGCGACGCCCGGGCTGAAACGCTTGCCGCTCTCGCCGCCAGTGGGGCAGGGCCTGGGCCGGGTGGCCTACGCCGACGCCCGCCAGCACCGCGACATCCTGCAGTCGCTGGTGCGTGCGTTGCGCGGCGCCAAGCAACGCATCTGGCTGGCCACGCCGTATTTCCTGCCGACCTGGAAAGTTCGCCGCGCCTTGCGCAAGGCGGCCGAGCGCGGGGTCGAGGTGCGCCTGCTGCTGAGCGGCCGCCACACCGACAATCCGCCGGTGCGCTATGCCGGCCAGCGCTACTACCCGAAGCTGCTCAGGGCTGGGGTGCAGATCTACGAATACCAGCCACGCTTCCTGCACCTGAAAATGGTCCTGGTGGACGACTGGATCAGCATCGGCTCGTGCAACTTCGACCACTGGAACCTGCGCTTCAATCTCGACGCCAATGTGGAAGCGCTCGACCCGGAGCTGACCGCCGCCGTGGTCGCCAGCTTCCAGGCGGATTTCGCCGACAGCCTGGAGATCAGCCAGGAATTCTGGCACGCCCGGCCCTGGTGGCGACGCGTGCAGGAGCGCCTGTGGGGCTGGCTGGATCGGCTGGTGGTGAACCTGCTCGACCGCCGTCGCTAGCAGTCCGACGTGCGGGCATGTTTCCTGGCGATGTAGTCCTAGGCTATTACCTGTCCGCTGGATGGCGCGCGGATACTGGTTGCGCGCCCTCAACCCGTTACAGGAGAAAGCTCATGGCTGCGAAAAAGATTCTGATGCTGGTCGGCGACTATGTCGAAGACTACGAAGTGATGGTGCCGTTCCAGGCCTTGCAGATGGTGGGCCACAGCGTGCATGCGGTCTGCCCGGGCAAGAGCGCCGGAGAAACCGTGCGCACCGCCATCCACGACTTCGAGGGCGACCAGACCTACAGTGAAAAGCCGGGGCACAACTTCGGCCTGAACTTCGACTTCAGCCAGGTCAAGGCCGACGATTACGACGCCCTGCTGATTCCCGGCGGCCGCGCCCCGGAATACCTGCGCTTGAATGCCGAGGTGCTGGCCCTGGTGCAGGCCTTCAATGCCGCCAACAAGCCGATCGCCGCGGTGTGCCATGGCGCCCAGCTGCTGGCCGCTGCCGGTGTGCTCGATGGCCGCGAATGTAGTGCCTACCCGGCCTGCGCGCCGGAAGTGCAATTGGCCGGTGGCCGCTACATGGAGATCGCCGTGGACCAGGCCCATGTCCAGGGCAATCTGGTCACCGCCCCGGCCTGGCCCGCGCATCCGGCCTGGCTGGCCGGCTTCCTCAGGCTGCTGGGCACCCAGATCAGCCTGTAGACTGCAAACCCGTAGGAGCCAGCTTGCTGGCGATCCGGCGTCCCGGCGATATTTGTTGATCAAAAGCATCGTCGGAGCGCCGAACCGCAGCAAGGACTACGCGTCTCCCTGGCTCCTACCCACGACCCATCTCCCGACCGAGGAAAGGCATGCCATGTGCGAGCTCTATGTCAAAGCCGACCCCATCCTCTACGAATCCCGCTCGCGCTCGCTGCGCATCCGCGGCGTGGTCACCACCCTGCGCCTGGAAAACCAGTTCTGGGACATCCTCGCCGAGATCGCCGCGGTCGACGGCATGACCACCAACCAGCTGATCAGCAAGCTCTACGACGAAGTCATGGACTACCGCGGCGAGGTGGTGAATTTCGCCTCCTTCCTGCGCGTCAGCTGTACGCGTTTTCTCAGCCAGCGACCGAGCAATGTGCGCGAGCTGTCACTGGCGCAGCGGGCACAATAACCAGGCAGGCACAGCGGATACTGCGCGATTCTGGTTGCCGTGGCTTGTGCAGCCAACTGAAAGGCCAGGTTGCTGTTGCGTGTGGCCCAAGCAAGTCGTGCTGTTTGCCGGAGCGCAGGGGACGCCTGGTCGTTATCCACGAAAGCCGCGAAACCTGAAATTTTTGCCGGGTAGCCCCATCCAGTCTCGATCCTGCTGCGCGAGCTGGCGGCTCGTCTGGCGGCATTGCCGCCGACGGCCGAGTGATGCCGGCAACAGCGTTCTTGCGCCGAGTGGATTAAACTCGCTTACCAGGCAGGACAACGGAGGCGGGTGATGAGCGGCGAATTAAAGATCGAAGATATTCGGGTGGGTGAGGGCAAGGCAGTGGTCAAGGGCGCCCTGATCACCACCCAGTACGACGGTTTTCTCGAAAACGGCACCAAGTTCGACTCCTCCTACGATCGCGGCAAACCCTTCCAGTGCGTGATCGGCACCGGACGCGTGATCAAAGGCTGGGATCAAGGCCTGATGGGCATGAAAGTCGGCGGCAAACGCAAACTCTTCGTTCCGGCCCACCTCGGCTACGGCGAAACAGAGTTCGGCCCCCATATCAAGCCCAACTCCAACCTGATCTTCGAGATCGAACTGCTGGAAGTGCTGACCCGGGACGATTGATAAGGGCCTGCAGCGACCCTTGGGTTTCGGACCTTCGGCAGATGGTCTTTCGTGGGGGCTGGCTGGACCCGGCCAGTGTCTACCTGTCAGCTTGCGCCCAGACACTTTTCCCGACTCCGGCCTCTGCCGGATGTCACCCGCCAAGCCATGCCGTGAGCCTCGATCTTTCGCGGACCATGCCCTCCTGGTTGAAGTGGTGAATGCAGAAATGCGCCCATGAATCCTCGAACGCCATCGCCATGTCGCCCGTCACCGAGGTCGTGCCTTGGCCGATCTCCGCGTAGGTAAACTCGAAACTGCCGCGCGGGCGCGCCAAGGCAATGTGGAACGGCTCACCGGTGAACTCGTTGATGATGGGTCTGCCGCTGCTCCTCATGAGGCCGGGTATGTCGACTGTGGCGGTTCTGAGTTCCAGGTTCGCCTCGAGCTGTATCGGCAGGAATAAGGTCGCGCAAGACTCCGCGCAGGTGGTCGCGAATACGGCGAACAGATTGCTCAAGGGTGCGCAGGCGCCGCCCGAGATAATGGTTTCCAGGGCAACCCGTTGAGCGGCATCGGCACGTTCGTCGATGATGATCTGACGTTTGCCGTTTCCGTCCTTGATCTCGCCGGGCCACTTGTACAGCGCCGCCCACTTCAGCCCCGCGAGCGGTGTATCGTTGAAGTGGCCTGCCACGAGGTTGCCGACGAAGGCCGACTGGCAATAGCCGTGGGTACTCGGCAGGTTGAACTGGCAGCCGCAGTTCACCGCGCAACTGCAGTTGTCATAGGTTTCGCTTTTGAACAGCCATTGATCGCTCATGTCGTCGATGCTCCTGACTGGATGACCGTCGTGCGTCTCAGCGTCCCTGCGCTGGAACGATGTTCTGATTGATGTGGAAGAGATTGTCCGGGTCATAGGTCGCCTTCACCGCCGCGAGCCGCTGGTAGTTGGCGCCATAGTTGGCCGGCGCCCGCTGGTCGTCGTCGCTGGACATGAAGTTGACGTAGCCCCCATCGCCGCCCGAGTGGGGATGAATGGCGGCGTAGTAGTCCTTCACCCACTGGATGTTGGCCTGGTTGTCGGCAGGGTCCGACCAGACTCCCACTATCACCGGGGCGAAGCTCTTGTCCCGGTGACCGAACGCGGTCTCGTTGGCGCCGACCCGCTGCGCCGCACCGTTGATCGGATGCAGGTGCATGCTCGAGCTGATATTCGGGGTCTTCCTGCCATGCGCGAGGTGAGCAGCGATCGCCGCGTCGCTCAGCTCGGTGATGAAGTCTGCTTTCCAGTAATGCTGCAGGCCCTTCGGCACCAGGCCGTCGAAGGCGCTTTGCAGGGCCGGGAACGGCATGACGCCGACCTGCTCCGCCTTCACTTCGGCGGCGTCGCGTAGTGGCTTGAGCACTCGTGCAGCCTCCTCGTGTGGACCGTTCCAGCAGGTGACCAGCACGCAGAACAGATCCCCGACCCGGTCCGCGGGGATAAACGGCAGGGGCGGGGCAATCTGCCAGCCGAAAAAGCAGCCGAGCTGTTCGGGCGCAGCCGCAATGTATTCGCGGTAGCACTGCAGGACCGCCGCGGCATCGGCGTACTCGTAGAACAGCGGGCCGCCGACGATGTCGCCGACCTCGTGGAGCTGAAACTCGAAGCTGGTGACGACACCGAAGTTGCCGCCGCCGCCGCGCAGGGCCCAGAACAGATCTTCGTTCTGGTAATCGCTCGCGGTGACCTGCCGGCCATCGGCGAGCACGACATCGGCCGCCAGCAGGTTGTCGATGGAGAGACCGACGCTGCGGGTCAGGTAGCCGATGCCGCCACCCAGCGTCAGGCCGCCTACGCCGGTTGTGGAGACGACGCCGCCGGGCGCGGCCAAGCCGAAGGGATAGGTTGCGTGGTCGACATCACCCCAGGTCGCGCCGCCCCCGACCCGGGCGATCTTCTTCAGCGGGTCGACTCGCACGCTGTTCATCCTCGACAGGTCGATGACCAGGCCGTCATCCACCGTGCCGAAGCCGGGAACGCTGTGTCCGCCACCGCGAATCGCCAGGTCGAGGCCGGCGTCGCGGCCAGCCCTGACCGCGGCCATCACGTCGGCCGAATCCACGCAGCGGATGACGGCGCGGGGTCTGCGGTCGTGCATGGCGTTGTAGACGGCGCGTGCGTCGTCGTAGTCAGAATCGGACGGGCTGATGACGCGCCCCCGTAACCTTTCGCTCAATGCCTTGATGATGTCGCTCATGGGTTGATCCTCCGGGTGCTTCGCTGTTTCGTCTTGAGCGTGCGCCCTCGGGCGTTCCCAAAGCGTTCCCGCTCAACCGGTCTCGCTCAGAAAGCCGCTGGCTGCCCGGAACGCCGGGAGATCGTGGCCCGACGGAAGGCTCGCGAGGAGGTCGCCAAGCTGCTCGCGCAGGGTCTGATCGGGAAAGCGCCTGGCGAAGGCGTGCAGCGCCCGCAGCTCCAGCCAGCCCGCCCCTTGAGCGCTGGCGGTCGCGACGGCATTGCGCAGAGAAGCGGCGGCGGCTTCGGTTTCCCCGCAGCGATAAGCCAGCTCACCGTCGACTCGCCACAGCTCGGCCTCGAGATAGCGCTGGTTGCAGCGCCGTGCCCAGGCGAGGGCCTCGCGTGCGGCGGCGCGTCCCTGGCGGAACTCGCCGAGCATGCCGCGAGCCCGGGCGAGGAGCAGCAGGGTGTAGGTCAGGTGGAGGGTCTCCCCTTCGGCACGCGAGCGCGCCACCGAGCGCAGGATCTTCTCGATGCCACCCGCCGATCCCGCGCAGACGTCCAGCCAGCCCCGCAGGGCTTCCAGGACGACCATGAGGTAGCGGTCCGAAAACCGCTGCCAGAGACGCTCGGCGTCCGCGAGGAGCTCGGCGAGGCGGGCGAGATCTTCGGATTCGGCCGCGACGATCGCCGCGTAAGTGATCACGTAGCCCAAGGTCATCAGATGATCGAGATCCACGGCGATCTCAAGTGCAGATCGGGATGTCTGGCCGGCCCGGCCGGCATCTCCGGCCCACAGCTCGACCCAGGCCAGCCGTACCAGGCAAACTGCCTTCGGGTCCTGGGCGTACAACGCCAGATGCTCGTCGCGATGGGATAGGTCATAGGCTTCGATAGCGCCAACGAGATAGTGGCGGGCTCTGGCCAGATCGCCGCGCCAGAACGCGCTCACGCCGAGGAGATAGCGGCCCTCGGTCCTGGCGACCGGATCATGACTCTGATGCTCGAGAAGGGCCCGAGCGAGTTCATCGCAATCGTCGAAGCGGCAGCCCTGCAGCCGGGCGAGGCCGAGACCACGGAGGATCGGCGGTGCCACCGGGCGGCGCAGCTTGCGGCACAGGGCAAGGGCGCGCTCGTAGAGTTGGTGGGCAGCCTTGGAGCCGTAACCGTTGCGGGCCACAAGGGGGGAGCCGAGGGCGATCCGGATGTCGAGCTCGCGTGCATCGCGCTCGGGTGCCGGTGGCAGCTCCGCGAGCAGGGCGAGCGCGCGCTGCAACAGGCTGACCGCTTCCTCGAGGGCCGACACGGCCACCGCTCGGCGCCCCGCCACGCGGTAGGCATCGATCGCCGGTTCGAGCATCCCGGCCTGGTCGTAGTGGGCAGCCAGCTGCGGGCTGGCCGCGTCGAGGTCGCCGTGGTGCTCGAGCGCGATCGCCGCGGCGACCGCCCGGTGCAGTTGACGGCGGCGCGCCGGGCTGACCATCTCCAGGGCGACCGCGCGCAGCTTGTCGTGACTGAAATCGTAGCTGAGCCCCTGATCGCGGATGATCCGCCGGCGCCAGAGTTCGTCGACCTGATCGACGAGCTCGTGCTCATCGATCCCCGCGGCCGAGACCAGCAGAGCGACCGAGAAGGGCCGCCCGATGACGGCCGCCACCTCGGCCAGTCGCCGCGCGCCGTCGCTGAGTTGGCCCAGTCGGGCGTGCAGCACCGCCCGCATCGTCGGCGTGAGCACGGCTTGACTGCCATCGGAGGAGATCCCGGCGCGAAGCGCCTCGATGACGAAGAGTGGATTGCCTTCGGTCTCGCGCCAGAGTCGCGCCGCCAGTTTCGCATCGATCCTGTTCTCGGCGCGTAGCCGGGCAGCGAGCGTCGCGGTGGTGGCTCGGTCGAATCGCTCGAGTGGCATTGTGGTCACCGCCTGGTCGTGGCCCAGGGCGTTGACGAGTTCCACCAGGGGATGATGCTCCTGGACCTCCTCCCAGCGGGCGGTGCCGACGATGAGGACCGGGGCGGTCTGTCCGCAACGGACCACGAAGCCGATCAACTCGATGGTCTCGGCGTCACACCACTGCAGATCGTCGATGATCAGCAGGCGCTGGCGGTCGCCGGCGACGATGGCTCGGCTCACGGCATCGAACAACCGATGGCGCTGAGCCGGGTCGCCCGACTGGCCCCGTTCGGATGGCCGGGCAAGGTCGCGGAGTTCGGGCAGCAGACGGGCGAGCTCGGCCCTCCAGACCGGGTCGAGCGTGTCGATATGGCTTCGCAGAGCATCGGATCGGAGCAGCTCGACGACCGGCCCCCACGGCAGTCTGCCCGCCGCCTCGTAGGCACGCGCCGATGCCACCGCGTGTCCCTCGGCTCGAACGCGGCGGCCAAGTTCCAGGGCGAGGCGGGACTTGCCGATCCCCGGCTCCCCGGTCAGCAACAGCAGATGTGCCCCACGCTTCCGCGCGCTGTTCCATGCCGCGCAGAGCCACTGCCATTCGCGGTCGCGGCCGACGAAAGGCGATTCGCCGACGGCCAGGCTCTGGCCCTGCACCTCGTCGTGACTGCGGGCGCCGGCCCGCAGCTGTTGGTACAGGGCCGCGATCGTCTCGCCCGGCGCCACCGCGAGGTCGCGCTCGAGCACCTGCGCATAGCGGTGGTAGGCGCGCAGCGCCGCGGCTCTGTCGCCGAGCGCGAGATGGGCTTGCATCTGCACTCGAACGGCCGCTTCGTCGCTCGGCTCCAGGTCGATGATGCGCTGGGCATGCCGGATCGCGGCCTTGTGGTCGTCGCGCCGCGCCGCCGCTTCGGCCAGCCGCACCAGGGCCTCGTACGCCTGCGCTCGAAGTTTCGCTCGCTCATCCAGGACCCAGTCGTCGTAACAAGCCGGAAGGAGATCGCCGGAATAGAGGCGCGCGGCGAGCTCGAAATCACCCGCGGCCCTGGCATCCTGGAACCTCAGCACGTCGACCTCGCTCGGCCCGCTGGCAATCCAGCGCACCGTCTCGTGATCGATCTCGACGAACTCGCCGATGTCGGGAAGGGCATGGCGGAAGTCGTGGAGCAGCTTTCTGAGGTTGGTGCGTGCCTGCGCTTCGTCGGAGTCGGGCCAGAGCTCGAACGCGAGTCGGGAGCGGTGCTGCGGGTCTCTCCGCAACGCGATCAGCGCCAGGAAGCGTTGCAAGCGAAGCGAGTCGAAGGCGCGAAGACGCCGGCCGTCCAGGATGATCTCGACCGCACCAAACAGCCGGACCTGTAACCGCGGCGGCCGTTCGCCACCGACCCCGCTCCTGTCACTCGGCATAGGGCGCCTCCGGTTGCGGTCCAGCCCTGAAAGTCCACAGTCTTTCCCATCTGTATGGCTAACAAGCCGGTCAGCCGCTGGATGAGTGTCGGCTCCGCGTTTCCGCGCCGGCACCGCGGGATTGTATTGTGATGTTCACCGCCCACCTGGCTCAGTTTCATTGTAGGTCCGTTCCCGCGAGCGTTGCCGGGGCGGGCCAAGGATCCAGGCAATCCACCGCTCGACTGCGCGCCGACGCGGGTCCATCCCTCCCTGGAAGGCGGCCAACGAGTGTTCGGCCTTATCCGGTCAATGGGGAATACACAAACTCTCGAACACCCTCCGAAGTTGACTCATCGAACTAACCCAATACGCCACTAGGCTAAGTCCCCGGCTGCAGCGCCACTTCCACCTCGCGCCGCTTGCCGTCAAGCTCCAGCGTCAGTCGGACGATGTCGCCGACCCGGTATTCGTCCAGCCGCGCCAGCAACTGCTCGACCGAGTCGACCGCCTGGTCGTTCACCGCGATGATGATGTCGCCGGGTACTATGCTGCCCTCGGGGAGAGCCTGGCGCCTTTCAGCCCGGCCGCGTCGGCGGCCGAGCCCGGGGCGACGCGCAGGATGATCACGCCCGGCTCCCCGCGCAGCTCGGCGAGCCGCTGGTTGAGCGCTGTGTCCACCTCGATGCCCAGGGCCGGGCGCACATAGCGGCCGCTGCGGATGAGCTGGGGTACCACGCGGTTGACGGTATCCACCGGCACGGCGAAGCCGATGCCGGCGGAGGCGCCGCTGGGGCTGTAGATGGCGGTGTTGATGCCGATCAGGCGGCCGGCGGAGTCCAGCAGGGGCCCGCCGGAGTTGCCGGGGTTGATGGCGGCGTCGGTCTGGATCAGGTGGTCGATGGCCGGCCCGCGCTCTCCGGAGAGGCTGCGGTCGAGGGCCGAGACGATGCCGGTGGTCAGGGTCCAGTCCAGGCCGAAGGGATTGCCGATGGCGAAGACCTTCTGCCCCACCCTGAGGTCGGCGCTGCTGCCCAGCGGCACCGGCGGCTGGAAACTGACGCCGATGCGCAGCACGGCGATGTCGTGGGCGGGGGAGGCGCCCACCAGGGTGGCCTGGAAGCTGCGCCCATCGGCCAGCTTCACCGTGGCCTCGCTGGCGTTCTCGACCACGTGGAAGTTGGTGATGACGTGCCCGGCATCATCCCAGATGAACCCGGAGCCGGTGCCGCGCGGCACGGAGAAGACATTGCGCGTCCAAACGTCCACCACCTGCGCCCGGGGGGTGATGAACACCACCGAGTCGCGCGATCTCTCGAAGAGTTCGATGGTGGTCTGCTCGTCGCCGGCCAGATCACCGCGGGGCGTCACCAGCCGCGGTACGGCGTCCGGCCGGCCAGAGGTCCAGGCGGCGAGATAGGTCCCGCCGCGCCACAGCAGGATCAGCAGTGCGGCGGCCACCGCGAGCCAGAACAATCGAACGAGCAGGCGATCTCCCATGGGGGCTCCTAGCCATTTCCTGCGTTTCGGATTCCGCCGGCCGAGCGCCGAGGGCGCCAGGCCTGCCGTGCAGCGGGAGCTCCCGACGCGGGACCCACCCGCCTCAGACCAACAGCCAGCACGATGATCACTCAGGGCCGGAGTCGATTTACTTGGAAATTGACTCCGGCCATTAATATCCCCGCCTGTCGCGACCATCGGTCTGGAACGACTACCGCTCTTGAGCGTAGGCGCAATCGCCCATAGCTGACGCTCTGCATGAATATCGCGGCCTGTTCCCGATTGCTCTTGTCTGCTCGTTTACGGCGACTTTTCCCAAGATCGGCAGGGCCGGCGATCAGCTCACCCTGGCGTTGCGCCTGACCATCTGCGGCGGCTGGCCGATGGTGCGCAGGAAGGCCCGGCGCATCCGCTCGCGGTCGGCGAAGCCGGTTTCATCGGCGATCGTGTCCATGGACAGGCGGCCCTGCTCGATCAGCAGGCGCGCCGCCTCGACGCGCAGGTTCTCCACCGCCTTGGCCGGCGATTGGCCGGTCTCGCTGCGAAATGCCCGGCTGAACTGGCGGACGCTGAGGCTCGCGGCTGCGGCCAGTTGCTCCACCGCCAGCGGGCTGCGCAGGTTGTGCTTGGCGAAATCCAGGGCCTTCTGAATGCGGTCGGACTTGGGTTCCAGCTTCGCCAGCGCCGAGAACTGCGACTGCCCGCCGGCGCGCCGGTGATAGACCACCAGGCTTCTGGCGACGGAGCGGGCGATCTGCGCGCCCAGGTCCTGCTCGACCATCGCCAGGGCCAGGTCGATGACCGCGGTCATGCCGGCCGAGGTCCAGAGGTTGCCGTCGACGATGAAGATGCGGTCTTCCTCCAGCTTCACCCGGGGAAAGCGGCGGCGCAGTTCGCCGGCGAAATGCCAGTGGGTGGTCGCCCGCCGGCCATCCAGCAGGCCCGCCTCGGCCAGGGTGAAGGCTCCGGTGCATGGCCCGGCGACGCGCCGGGCGCCGCACGCCGAGTGCCGCACGAACGCCAGCAGCGCCGCGGACGCCGGCTGGACCTGGGTGGCCGCGCCGATGATCAGGGTGTCCAGGGACTGCGTGCCGAAGGCTTCGGTCTCGACCGCGAAGCCTGCCGAGGAGCGCACCAGCCCGCCCTGTTCCGACAGCAGGCTGACGCTGTAGAGCGGTTCCGGGACGGCCAGATTGGCCAGCTCGAAGACGGTGACCACGGCGAAGCTCATCACCTGGAACTCGGGAAAGACCACGAAACCGATGCGCTGCATGTCTGCTCCTGGGTGCTGGCCGAGAGGAAAGGCTGGTGTCCTAAAAAGCTGTATATATGACATTTAAGACGGACTCAAGGGCGAATATTCTCCTGCTGAAACGCCGCTCCCGGCGCTTTCCCGAAACGGACCAGGAGACAGACATGGCTATCCACCCCTCGAACGGCACCGCCCTGATCACCGGCGCCTCCACTGGCATCGGCGCGATCTATGCCGAGCGCCTCGCCCAGCGCGGCTACGACCTCATCCTGGTGGCACGCAGCCGCGAGCGCCTGCAGCGGCTGGCGCAACGCCTGAGCGAGCAGAGCGGGCGCCGCGTCGAAGTGCTGGTCGCCGACCTCAACGACAAGGCCGACCTGGCGCGGGTCGAGCAGCTGCTGCGCAGCGATTCGCGCATCAGCCTGCTGGTCAACAATGCGGGGGTGGGGGCGACCGCGCCGCTGCTGGACTCCGACGTCGAGCAGATGACCCGGATGATCGAACTGAACGTGACCGCGCTGACCCGCCTGACCTATGCCGCGGTGCCGGGATTCGTCGCGCGCCAGGGCGGGACCATCATCAATATCGCCTCGATCGTCGGCGTCGCCCCGGAACTCCTCAACGGCGTCTACGGCGGCACCAAGGCCTTCGTGCTGGCCTTCAGCCAAGCGCTGCAGCACGAGCTGAAGGACAGCAAGCTGCGCATCCAGGTGGTGTTGCCCGGCGCCATCGCCACCGACTTCTGGGAAGGCGCCGGCATCCCGGTCGATCATCTGCCCGGCGCGATCGTGATGCAGGCGCAGGACCTGGTCGATGCGGCGCTGGCCGGCCTCGACCAGGGCGAGTCGATCACGCTGCCTTCGCTGCCGGAAATCGCCGATTGGCAGGCCTACCAGGCGGCGCGGCAGCAACTGCTGCCCAACCTGTCGCGCCAGGTGCCGGCGCCGCGCTATCGCCTGACTGGCGCGGCCCGCTGAACTCGGTCCGCCGCGCGGCGAACTGTCCTGACTGGAGCAACGGCCCGAGCGGCCGCAGGAGAATCAGATGAGCGATTTCGTCGAACAGATCATCGAGGCGCATGGCGGCCTGAAACGCTGGATGGGACTGCAACAGGTGCAGGCGACCATTGTCACCGGTGGCACCCTGTGGGGGCTCAAGGGCTTGCAACAGGACGCTGCGCCGCGGCGGATGAGCGTCTCGCTGCACGAACAGCGGGCGTCGGTCAGCCCCTTCGGCGCCCCTGACCGGCGAACCGCCTTCATGCCGCAGCGGATCGCCATCGAGACCCTCGACGGACAGGTTGTCGCCCAGCGGGCGAACCCCCGCGAGTCCTTTGCCGGACATGCACTGGACACGCCCTGGGATCCGCTGCAGCGGGCGTACTTCAATGGCTACGCGATGTGGACGTACCTGACCACGCCGTTCTTCCTGCTTTGGCCCGGCGTCAGCGTGCAGGAGATCGAGCCCTGGCATGCGGCAAGCGGGGAATGGCGGCGGCTGCGGGTGCATTTTCCGCGCTCGATCGCGACCCACAGCGCAGTGCAGGACTTCTACTTCGACCGCGAGTTGCGGCTGCGCCGGCATGACTACAGCCTGGAGGTGGCTGGCGGCCTCGCCGCCGCCCAGTATGTCCACGACTATGCCGAAGCGGACGGCATCCGCTACCCCTGCACGCGCAGGGCCTTCAGGCGCGGGCCGGACAACCAGGCGCTGGAGGACCAGTTGCTGGTTTCGATCGACCTGAGCGAACTGCAGTTCAGCTGAGGCGCGGCGCCGTGGACGGGCACTCGGCACCGGGCCGCCGTGGCAGGCGCACGCAGACTTCCAGGCCGCCCAATGGCGACTCGTCGAGGCTGATGCTGCCGCGGTGCAGTTCGACCACTCGCAACACTATCGACAGGCCCAGGCCGGCGCCTTGGCCGTCGCCCTGGCGGTAGAAGCGCTCGAAGAGTTTCTCCCGCAGGGCGGGTTCGACCCCGGGGCCGCTGTCCTGGACGCGCAGCAGCAGGGCATCGGCTTGCGCTTGCAGTTGCACCTGGATGCGTCCGCCGATTGGGGTGTATTGCACGGCGTTGCCGATCAGGTTTTGCAGGAGGGTGCCCAGGCTCGGACCGTCGGCGAGCAGCTGGTAGTCGCCGCTTTCGTCGGCGTCGAGGTTGAGTTCCTGCTGGCGGTCGAGGGCCAGGGGGATGAGTTCGGCCAGTTCGTTGCGCACGAAGCCGAGCAGGTCGAGTTTGACCATCGCCAGCTGCACCACGCTGGGATCGAGGCGGGCCAGGGTCAGCAGCTGGGCGACCACGCGGGTGGCGCGCTCGACGCCGCCGCCGAGCTGGCGCAAGGCTTCGTTGCGGTCGGCCGGGTCGGGGGCTTGCAGGGCGTTTTGCGCGTGGATGCGCAGCACCGCCAGCGGCGTGCGCAGTTCGTGGGCGGCGTCGGCGATGAAGCGTTTTTCCTGGTTGAGCAACTGGTTGACCTGCATCAGCAGGCGGTTGAGTGCGGCGCCCATGGGTTCCAGTTCGGCGGGCAGCGGCGACAGCAGCAGGGGCGCCAGGTTGTCCGGGGCGCGCGCCTTGATCAGCTCGGCCATGCGCCGCAGCGGGCGCAGCCCCCAGCCCACCGCGAGCCAGACCAGCAGGGCGAGCAGGGGCAGGCCGACCAGGTCGGGCAACAGGCTGCGCAGGGCGACTTTACCCACCAGTTCGCCACGCACGTCTTCTCGTTCGCCAACCACAATCCAGTGACCATCGAGTCGGTCGCGCAGGATGAACAGGCGCCAGTGATAGTTTCCAAGGGGCACCGTGTGGTAGCCGGCCAACTGCTCGGTGATGTGGACCAGCAGCTCTTCCGTTGCCAGTGTGGGAGGGAGGCTGTCCGTTTGTTGCAGGTCTTCGACCATTTTTTCCAGCACGCCGGTCGGGGCGCTGGCCGACTGCAGGAGTATCTGACCCCGCTCATCGAGCACCTGGAAGGCCAGTTTGCCCTCGTAGGGGTGGCCGCTGGCCGTGCCGGCATCGCCGTCTTCATGTTGCGCCAGGATTGCCTGGTTCAGAGCATTTTGCAGGCTCTGGCGCGCGCTCGGGGGCATGTCGCGGCTGACCATGCCTTGCAGCAGCCGAGCGGTCTGTGCCAGCTGGGCATCGAACAGCTCTTCGATCTCATGCTGGGCGTCGCGGTAGCTTTTGTAGGAAATCAGGCTCATCGACAGGCTGAGCAAGCCGAGAACCAGCAGCAGGGTACGGGCACGAATCGACAGCATCAGGCTTTGTCCACCAGGTAGCCGACGCCGCGCACGGTGCGGATCAGCTCGGGAAAGAACTTCTTGCGCAGGTGGTGCACATGCACTTCCAGGGCGTTGCTTTCCAGCTCCTCGTCCCAGCCGTAGAGCGCCTGTTGCAGCTTGTCGCGGGTCAGTACGCGGCCGGGTTGGGCGAGCAGTTCATGCAGCAGGAGAAATTCCTTGCGCGGCAGATTGACCGCCTGGCCCTGGAAACTCACGGCCTGGCTGACCGGGTCGAGGCTGATGCCGCGGTACTCCAGGGCCGGCTGCGGGCGGTTGAAGCTGCGCCGCAGCAGGGCGCGCAGGCGCGCCTTGAGTTCGTCGACGTCGAACGGCTTGACCAGGTAGTCGTCGGCGCCGGCATCCAGCCCGGCAATGCGATCGCTGGTGGAGTCGCGCGCGGTGAGCACCAGCACCGGCACCGGGTTGGCGGCGGCGCGCAGGTGTTTGAGCAGCTGCAGGCCGTCCATGCGCGGCAGGCCGAGGTCGAGGATCGCCAGCTCGAAGCTTTCATGGGTCAGGGCGTGCAGGGCGCTGCTGCCGTCCTGCACCCAGTCGACGGTGTAGCCCTCGGGCTTGAGGGCGGTGCGAATGCCTTCACCGAGGGCGGTATCGTCTTCGACCAGCAGAATGCGCATGGCGACTCCTTGTGTAGGGTTATGTCCCAACGATGTGTTGCGCGATTGTACGGCTTGCGCTGATGAGTCCCCCCGTCCCCCTGGGGAGAGGGAAGCAAATCGCGCCGGGACATAGCCTTATGCAGGCTGCGCGGGGCCGCCCCGGCCATGCGCACATGGGCGGCTGGCGAGCTGTGCTCATTCAACTCCGCTCGGCGGACTTATTCCAGCTTCTTGATGACTTCGGCGAGCAGTTGCCGCGCTTCGGCGCGGCGACCCGCATCGGCACTGGCGCGGCCGGAGCGGTCGGGCGCCTGCAGGGCTTTTTCCAGGGCGACCTTGGCCTCGGCGTAGCGCTGGTTGCGCTGGAGGAAGTCGCCGTAAAAATAGTTCGGGTCGATGCCGTCCGGGTTGAGCGCCAGGGCCTGCTTGAGCATGGCTTCGGCCTTCTTGTCGTCGCCGAAGCCGATCGGCCAGCCCGGCACCTGGTAGTAGAGGCTGCCGAGGCTGGTGTAGGCGGAGCCGGCCAGCGCCTGGGGATCGGCGGCCAGGGCTTGTTCGAGGCTGGCCCTGGCCTGCTTGACCAGGCCCAGTGCGCCCAGCCCGCCTTTGGCGCCGGCCTGGGTGCTGAGGATGATGCCGCGCCAGATCAGCAGTTCGGCGGCCTTGGGTTCGGCCTTGACCGCCTGTTGCGCCTGCTCGGCGAGTGTGGCGAAGGCCGCCTCGCGCTGCTTCTCCGGCAGTTGGTAGTTGATCTCGGCCCAGCGGCTTTGCAGCTGCTGCAGTTGCTGCTGGCCTTGCTCGCTGAGGGCGAAGGCGGGCAGGCTGCCCAGGCAGAGCAGGGTGCAGACGAGGGTGCGGGCAAACTTCATGGTGAAACTCCTTCAGAATTTGGAACGGGCGAAGCGTTGCATGATCGGCAACTGCTTGCGCAGTGCCGGGTCGACCGGGCGTGGCCGCAGACCGCTGTCAGGGAATCGCGCGCGGGGCTGATTTATCACTTGAGGGCTTGCTGCGGGCGAAGCGTTGAATGATCGGCAGCTGCTTGCGCAATGCCTGGTCGACCAGGCGTGGCAGCAGGCTGTTGAGGCGCACGAAGAGCTTTTCCGGCCAGCCCAGGTAGCTTTCCTCGTGTTCGCGGCGGATCGCTTCGACCAGTTGCGCGGCGACGCTCTGCGGGTCGTCCATGGCGACGTTGAGTTCGTCGTTCATCGCCACCACGTTGGCTGCGTTCATCGTGGTGCGGGTGGCGCGCGGGGCGAAGTAGAGCACCTTGATCCGGGTGTCGGCCAGCTCGCGGCGCAGCGCTTCGGAAAAGCCGCGCAGGGCGAACTTGCTGGCGCAGTAGGCGGTGAAACCGGGGTAGCCGATGGAGCCGAAGGTCGAGCCCAGGTTGATCACCAGTGCCCGGCCTTGCTGGCGCAAGAGCGGCAGCAGGCGATGGGTCAGTTGCAGGGTGGCGGTGACGTTGATGCCGATCAGCTCGGCGATGGCCTGCTCGTCGTGTTGTTCGAGCAGGCTGAAGCAATTGACCCCGGCGCCGTTGATCAGGGTGTTGATCCCGCCGAAACGCTGGGCGGCGGCGACCACGGCCTCGCGGCCGCTGCGCTCGGCAATATCGGCCTGCACCACTTCGATCCTGTCGGGGTGGCGCAGGGCCAGGCGCTGCAGCGGCTCGAGCTGGCGCCCGACCAGCAGCAGGCGCGCGCCCTCGTCGACCAGGCGCTCGACCAGTGCCTGGCCGATGCCGCCGCCGGCTCCGGTAAGCAGGGCGCGACAATCGCAAAGTTGCATGGGTATCACTCCTCGCCGGCTAGCGGCAGGCTGCGGAAGATATCGCCATACAGGCGGTAGACCACCTTGGCGGTGTGTACCACGGCGGCCTGGTCGGCGGGGTCGTCCAGGCGATTCATCAGGGTCTTCAGCAGTTCGATGTGCTCGAGGTCGAGGCTGCCGTGGGACGTCAGGTAGCTGAAGGCCTGGGCCGGCAGTTGCAGTTGCTCCTGGATGATCCCGGCGGCCTGGGTGGCCAGGGCGATGCTGGTGCCTTCGAGGACCTGGACCATGCCGAAGAAGCTCGCCGGGTTGTGCCGGGCGATGCGGTCGTAGACGTAGCCGACCATCAGTTCGGTGGCCATCTGCGGCGTGCCGGCGCGCACCGCCTCGGCATCGCCGCCACAGGCGCGGATGTCGTTGAGGATCCATTCCTGGTGGCCGTATTCCTCCTCGATGTATTCGGCAATCGCCTCGCGCAGCCATTCCAGACGTTCGGGCAGGCGCGCGCCGCAGGCCATCAGCAAGGGCACGGTGTGCTTGACGTGGTGGTAGGCCTCGGTGAGGAAGGCCAGGTAGCTGGGCAGGCTGACCTGGCCGCGCATGGCCTGCTGGATGATCGGCGCACCGAGCAGGTAATGGCGCTCGCTGCTGGTCTGTTCGAGCAGGTGGTCGTAGAAACTCATCGGGCATCTCCGTGGCAGGGGTCATCGGCCATCGACTCGTCGATGGCGCTCTGGTAGTGCTGATAAAGGGCGGCGCGGCGCAGGCGGCCGTTGGCGGTGGCCAGCTGGTTGGCGCTGCTGAAGGGTTGCTCGGCGCGCAGCCAGTGGTGCACGCGGGCGTAATCGGGGAGTTGCCGATTGACCTGCTCGACTGCCGCGGCGAGGTCTTCGTCGCTGCTGTCGGCGAAGCGTGGCACCAGCACCGCGACATTCGCCGGCAGCGCTTCGCCATGCAGCCAGGCCTGGGCGATCGGCAGTTGCTGGACCAGTTCGGCCTCGACCCATTCCGGGTTGACGTTGCGGCCGAAGGCGGTGATGAACTGGTGCTTCTTGCGCCCGTGCAGGATCAGGAAGCCCTCCTCGAAATGGCCGAGGTCGCCGGTAGCGAGCCAGTCGCCCTGGGGTGCCGGCTCGCCCAGGTAACCGAGCAGGCGCGGGCCTTTGACCAGGACTTCCTGATCCGGGCCGAGACGGATCTCGAGGTGCTCGAGCGGCTTGCCGACGCTGCCGATGCGGCGCTGCTGCGGGGTATTCAGGCAGACCACCGAGGCGCATTCGGATAGGCCATAGCCTTCGAACACCGGCAGGCCGAGGGCGTCGGCGCGCTCGAGCAGCTGCGGCGCCACCCGGCCGCCGCCCACCGCGATGAAACGCAACGAGTCAGGCAGCGGCAGGCCGCGTTCGGCGGCGCCGACCAGGGCCAGCAGCAACTGCGGCAGGAGGATCAGGCTGTGCGGCTGCACGCGCTGCAGCGCGCCGAGAAAACGCGGCAGGTCGAACTGGCTGGCGCCGAGCAGGCCGACCTCGGCCATCGGCAGCAGCTCGACGCAGGCGCCGGCCAGCAGCGGCGCGTAGACCCCGGCGATGTTCTCCAGCAGGGTGGCCAGCGGCAGCACGCACAGGTGGCGTTCGACCTGGCAGGCGGCGCTGGCCCTGACCAGGCTATAGGCGACTTGCAGCTGGGTGTGGGCATCCAGGCAGACGCCTTTCGGCTGGCCGGTGGTGCCCGAGGTGTAGGTGATCTTGCAGGTGCCGGCCGGCAGTTCGGCTGTCTGCGGCAGCGGGCGCAGCAGCAGGCCGGCGCCGCTGGCAACGAAGCCCAGCTCGCGATACGCGGGACTGTCCTGGCCGAGCAGGCAGTCGACGCCGGCGCTGTCGAGCACATGGCGTTGCTGATCCGGCGAGAAGAAGCCGGGCAGCGGCACGCAGACCAGGCCGGCCTTGAGTGCGGCCAGATCCCACAGCAGCCAGTCGATGCCGTTGTCCAGGGCCAGGGCGATGCGTTGGGCGCCGAGCTGCGTCAGGTACGCGCTGCGCCGCGACACCTCATCGAGCAACTGCCGGTAGCTCAATTGCCGCTGGCCCTGGCGCAGGGCGATACGCTCGGCGTGCAGGGCCAGTTCGGTGAACAGACTGTCAGCGGCAGGCCACATGGGGCATGTCCTCCAGGGCATAAAAGGCTTGGTGGCCCAGGCGCGGATAGGCGCCGAGGTGCAGCAGGCGCTGATGGCCGGCGTAGATATCGCCGGCCATCACCTGCGGTTGGCTGTCGTAGTAGCTGCCCCAGTCGGCCAGCTCGTCGCCCATGCAGTCGGGATCGGCCGGGCCCAGCGGCAAGGGCGTCAGGCCCAGACGCTGGAAGCTGTTGAGCAGGGTCGGCGTGCCGGTGAAGGTCACCCAGCGAAAGCCCAGGGCCACCAGCAGGTCGGTCAGCGCGACTATCAGCAGGCGTGCGGCGCCAGGGCTGCTGGCGGCCAGATTGCCGACTTCGACGATCTGCTGGCGGCTGGGCGGATTAGGCCCGTGCTGCGCGGCGATCACCGCCTCGGCCGGTTGCTTCAGGTAGCGCTCGAGAAACAGCGGGCCACTGGCGCCACTGCGCAGGCCGACCGCGCCGAGCAACTGGCCGGCGAGATCCTCCAGGCCGAACAGGCAGGGCATGAAGTGGCGCACCCGGGCGCCATGCTGCAGCGCGAAGCGCTCATGGATAAAGGCTTCCAGTTGCGCCCGGCGTGGGCTGGAGGCTTGAGCCAGGTACAGGCTCAGGGGGTGATCGCGGCCGATTCGAGCCAAAGCGTTGTCGTGTTGCACCCAAGGCAGCTCCATGACCGGAACCTCATCTGTTGGCGTGGGTGTGAGTGTCGGCGGTGAGTCTTAACGCAGACTTAAGCGATCGGCATTTGTGCGGGGAGCGGCGGGCTGTCGCTGCGCTCCGGGCTGAACGCAGTGCGGCTTGCCGCGAACGCCGGGAGACGGTCTCGCGATGGCGCCGGATATTGTCACCACCGCCGAGTTTTTCCGGGGACAGGCCTTCATTGCGTTTAAAATGCGCCGCAACGACCAGGTGATAAGCCCCCCATGAATTCAGATGCCATCGCTACCCTGCAGCAGCAGTTGCTCGCCGCATTGAACCCCGCCCCCGTCGAAGCGCGGCGCCTGTTCCACGGCCGCGGGCGCTGCTGGCCGGGGCTCGAGCAGGTCACCGTCGACTGGCTGCAGGGCGTGCTGCTGGTGTCGCTGTTCCGCGAGCCGGGGCAGGCCGAGCTGGCCGCGCTGAAACACATGCTCATGGCGCTGACCCAGTCGCCCGCCTGGCTGCACAGCCAGGCGCACAGCCTGTTGCTGCAACACCGCTACCTGCCGGACAGCGCGACGGAGTGGCTGCTGGGCGAGGTGCGCGATGAATGGCCGATCAGCGAGCATGGCCTGCGTTTCCAGCTGGATCTGGGCAAGAAGCAGAACAGCGGCCTGTTTCTCGACATGCGCTACGGCCGCCGCTGGGTGCAAGCCCAGGCCGAGGGCAAGCGGGTGCTCAATCTGTTCGCCTACACCTGCGGTTTCTCGGTGGCCGCCATCGCCGGGGGCGCCGAGCATGTGCTGAACCTGGACATGGCCAGGGCGGCCCTGAGCCGCGGGCGGGACAATCACCGGCTGAACGGGCATGACCTGAGCCGGGTGAGTTTCCTCGCTCACGACCTGTTCAAATCCTGGGGCAAGGTGAAGAAGAGCGGTCCCTATGACCTGGTCATCATCGACCCGCCGTCTTTCCAGAAGGGCAGTTTTGTCCTGACCCAGGATTATCGAAAAGTCCTGCGCCGCCTGCCCGAGTTGCTCAGCGAGCACGGCATGGTCCTGGCCTGCATGAATGACCCGGACATCGGCCCCGACTTTTTACTGCAAAGCATGGCCCTTGAAGCACCGAGCCTGAGCTTTGTCCAGCGCCTGGAAAACCCGCCGGAGTTCGCCGACAGCCAGCCCGACAGCGGCTTGAAAGCCCTGGTCTTCGAGCGGCCGTGAGACGCTCGTCTACTGCGCCCGTCTTGCATCGGCGCTGGATATTTTCCCAGACTCCGATGCCTCCTGTAGGCTGCAATCCTGACCCAAGGAGATCCACATGCCCCCGATTGATCCCCAGCAGCGCCTGGCCATTCTCAGCAACCCGGACGCCCAGGACTGCACCGTCTACCGGCCGGATGAAGATGATCCCGAGGCCGAAGAACTCGACCTCGGTGATGCCAAAATCCTGTTCAGCGGTGCGTTCCAGGCGCCTGCCGACTGGGACGAACTCGAGCGTGCCGACTTCTTCGGCGATGCCGAGCCCGATACCTTCGTCACCGCCTATATCGAGTGCGAGGCCAAGCCCGGTTCGGCCGGCTTCTTTGTGGCCGACATCGGCGACTATGTGGCGACCATGCCGGGGCTGGGCGAGGTGGTGATGTTCTATGTGCACGACTACAGCGAGGACCAGCAGGGCAGGCACTACACCCTCATCCGCGACGATGAACCGCTGGACTGAGGCTGGCGCTTAAACGACAAACCCGGCACATGGCCGGGTTTGTCGTTTAAGCGGATTAGCGGTTACTTGATTTCAACCGCCAGGCTGTCGTGGATCTTCTTCTGCCAGATCGCCGGGCCGGTGATGTGCACCGACTCGCCCTTGGTGTCGACCGCCACGGTGACCGGCATGTCTTTCACTTCGAACTCGTAGATGGCTTCCATGCCCAGTTCGGCGAACGCCAGCACCTTGGATTTCTTGATCGCTTGCGATACCAGGTAGGCGGCGCCGCCGACGGCCATCAGGTACACGGCCTTGTTGTCCTTGATCGCCTCGATGGCAATCGGACCGCGTTCGGACTTGCCGATCATGCCGAGCAGGCCGGTGCTTTCGAGGATCTGCCGGGTGAACTTGTCCATCCGCGTGGCGGTAGTCGGGCCAGCCGGGCCAACCACTTCGTCGCCGACCGGATCGACCGGGCCGACGTAATAGATGAAGCGGCCTTTCAGATCGACCGGCAGTTGTTCACCCTTGTTGAGCATTTCGACCATGCGCTTGTGCGCGGCGTCGCGGCCGGTGAGCATCTTGCCGTTGAGCAGTACGGTCTCGCCCGGCTTCCAGCTCTGCACGTCTTCCGGGGTGATGCTGTCCAGGTCGACGCGGCGTGCGCTCGGGCCGGCTTCCCAGACGATTTCCGGGTAGGCGTCCAGCGGCGGCGGGGTCAGCTCGGCCGGGCCGGAGCCGTCGAGGACGAAGTGGGCGTGGCGGGTGGCGGCGCAGTTGGGGATCATGCACACCGGCAGGGAGGCGGCGTGGGTCGGGTAGTCCATGATCTTGACGTCGAGCACGGTGGTCAGGCCGCCGAGACCCTGGGCGCCGATGCCCAGCTGGTTGACCTTGTCGAACAGTTCCAGGCGCAGTTCCTCTATGCGGTTCTGCGGGCCGCGGGCCTTCAGTTCATGGATGTCGATGGACTCCATCAATACTTCCTTGGCCATCAGCGCGGCCTTCTCGGCGGTGCCGCCGATGCCGATGCCGAGCATGCCCGGCGGGCACCAGCCGGCGCCCATTTCCGGCACGGTCTTGAGCACCCAGTCGACGATCGAGTCGGACGGGTTGAGCATGGCCATCTTCGACTTGTTCTCGGAGCCGCCGCCCTTGGCCGCGACGTCCACTTCGACCTTGGCGCCGGGGACGATGGAGTAGTGGATCACCGCCGGGGTGTTGTCCTTGGTGTTCTTGCGGGCGCCGGCCGGGTCGGCCAGGATCGAGGCGCGCAGGACGTTTTCCGGCAGGTTGTAGGCGCGCCGTACGCCTTCGTTGATCATGTCGTCGATGCTCATGGTCGCGCCGTCCCAGCGCACGTCCATCCCGACGCGGACGAACACGGTGACGATGCCGGTGTCCTGGCAGATCGGCCGGTGGCCGGTGGCGCACATGCGCGAGTTGATCAGGATCTGCGCCATGGAATCACGGGCGGCCGGGGATTCTTCCTTGAGGTAGGCCTCGTGCATGGCCTGGATGAAATCCACGGGGTGGTAGTAGGAGATGAACTGCAGGGCATCGGCGACGCTCTGGATCAGGTCGTCTTGCTTGATCACGGTCATGCTTGGCGCTCCTTTTGTAAAGGTAGGAGTAGGGCAGAAACTTCGGCGGCGGCGAACCACGCGTCGACGCGCGGGCGCAGTAAAAAAGGCGCGGCAGTATAACGCGCAGGCGACTGGGCGGACACCCGCCGGCGGTCGACCTTGGTCGCGGATCGCCCTCTGAACGTGCTGTGCATTTGATCATCACGGGCGTAGAGTGGCGGCTGAATGCCAGTATGGGATGGAGCCCATAAGCCCCCATGAGCCTAAGCCATCAGCGGGTCACTCAGCATACCCTGCAACGCCTGTTGCTGAAGCGCTTCGGCATGGCGACGGCGACCTACGCCCTGACGGGGCTGCTGTGCTGGGTCGCGGTATTCAACGACCTGTTTCGTGCCTCCATACCGACTGCGCTGCTGGTCACCGGCTTGGCGGCGCTCACTCAGGCGGTCTTCCTCGGCCTGTTTCTCTCCGGGCAGAATCTACGCTTTCGTGACCCCAGCCTGACCGAAGCGCAGGTGCTGGTGGCCCTGGCCTGGCTGACGCTGTTGTTGGGCATGTTTGCCAATGGCCGCGGCGCCTTGCTGGTGGTCTACGTGCTGATCCTGTTGTTCGGTGTGTTCCAGTTGCCGCCCAGGGTGTTTGCGCGCTGTGCGGCCATCGCGTTTTTCGGCTTTGCCGGGCTGAATCTTTACGAGGCGTATCTGTACCGGCTGGCCGATCCGGGCCTGGCCATCTTGCAGGTCAGCGTGTTGGCTGGGGTGATGCTCTGGCTGAGCCTGTTTGCCAGTTATATGCACGCCATGCGTCAGCGCATGCGCCAGCGCCGCTTCGCCTTGCAAGCGCACCAGGACACCCTGCGCGGAATGATGCGTCAGCTCGAAGGCTTGGTGGCGACGGATGAACTGACCGGCCTGTTCAACCGTCGCCATTTCCTGCGCTTTGCCAACGGTGAGCTGGAAAGTCTGCGCGCAGGCAGCCAGCACGGCCTGGCGCTGATCGACCTGGATCACTTCAAGCGGATCAACGATGCCCACGGCCATGCCGCCGGAGATCGTGTCCTGCAGACCTTCGCCAGCGTGGCGCAAGCCTGTCTGCGCGATGGCGATATCATCGCCCGTTACGGCGGCGAGGAATTCGTGCTGTTGCTACCCAACACCCAGGCCGATCAGTTCACCGCCTGTTGCGAGCGCTTGCGCGAGGCCTTCAATCAGGCTGAACCCGTGGGCATTAAGGTGGATACTCTGAGTCTGTCTATCGGAATGACCTTGCTGACCATGCACGATGATCTGGATGAGGCGCTGCAGCGCGCCGATCAGGCGCTCTACCGGGCCAAACGCAGCGGGCGTAACCGTTGCGCGGCGGCCTGGGAGGATGTCGATGCCTGAGCTCCGGGTGGGTGAGCAACGGCTAACCGTTGCGCCCGCCAGCAACCTGCTCGATGCCCTACTGCAGGGTGGTGTTGCCGTGCCTTATAGCTGCCGTTCGGGCAGTTGCCATGCCTGCCTGGTGCGCTGCCTGCGCGGTGAGCCGCTGGATGCCAAGCCCGAGGCGCTCGACCCGCAGCGTCGCGAGCAGGGCTGGCGGCTGGCCTGCCAGTGCCGGATCGTCGACGACCTGCAGGTCGAAGTGTTCGATCCGCTGCGCGATGGCCGCCCCGCGCAGATCGCTGCCTGCGACTGGCTCGGCCCGGATGTGCTGCGCCTGCGCCTGACCCCGCAGCAACCGCTGCGTTACCGGGCCGGTCAGCATCTGGTGCTCTGGACCGATACGGGGATTGCCCGCCCTTATTCGTTGGCCAGCCTACCGGACGAAGATCCCTGGCTGGAGTTCCACCTGGACTGTCGCCACAGCGGCGCGTTCAGCGATGCGGCGCGGGCATTCAAGCCGGGCGATGCCTTGCGTCTCGGTGAACTGCGCGGCGGCGCCTTGCACTACGACCCCGACTGGCAGATGCGCCCGCTCTGGCTGCTGGCGGCCGGCACCGGGCTGGCCCCGCTGTACGGGGTGTTGCGCGAAGCGCTGCGCCAGGATCACCAGGGCAGCATCCGGGTCATTCACCTGGCCCATGATCGAACCGGACATTACCTGGCCGAACCCCTGGCACAGCTGGCGGCGGAGCATCCGCAGCTGCAGGTCGAGCTGCTCGGCGCGGCCGAGTTGCCGGCGGCTTTGGCCGAACTGCGCCTTGTTTCCCGGCAAACCCTCGCCTTACTCTGCGGCCACCCCGACAGTGTCGAACGCTTTACCCGGCGCCTGTATCTGGCAGGCATACCGCGTAATCAGATGTTTGCCGACCTGTTTTTACCGCACGCCCGATAACCACTTCGGCGGCGTGATCCCGGAGCATGAGTGATGAGCGAACACCTGCTGGTTGAGCGCGAGGAAGGTCTGCTGACCCTGCGCCTGAATCGTTTGCACAAGAAAAATGCCCTGACCCGGGCGATGTACAGCGGCATGGCCGAGGTGCTCGATCAGGCCGATCGGGACGCCAGCGTTCGCGCCGTGCTGATCACCGGCGGCGAGACGTGTTTCACCAGCGGCAACGATGTGGCCGATTTCATCCAGGCGCCGCCAGCCGGTCTGAACAGTGAAGTGTTCCAGTTCATGCGGGCCCTGTTCGAGTTCAGCAAGCCGGTGGTGGCGGCGGTCAGCGGCCCGGCGGTGGGCATCGGCACTACCTTGCTGTTGCATTGCGACCTGGTCTACGTCAGCCGCGAGGCGAGCCTGAAGATGCCCTTCGTCAACCTGGGGTTGTGCCCCGAATACGGCTCCAGCCTGATCCTGCCGCGCCTGCTCGGCCATGCGCGGGCGGCCGAGTTGCTGCTGCTGGGACAGGGCTTCACTGGCGAGCAGGCGGCCGCCTGGGGGATTGCCAACCAGGCGCTGGCGGACGGTGCCGCGACCCTGGCCAAGGCCCGCGAGATGGCCCTGCGCTTCCAGCAACTGGCGCCCTCGGCGGTGACCGACAGTAAGCGCCTGATGCGCGCGCCGGGTCGTGAAGAGTTGCGCCGGGTGATCGAGGAGGAGGGCGCACTGTTCGGCCAGCGCCTGCGCTCGCCGGAAGCCATCGAAGCGCTGACGGCCTTCATGCAGCGGCGGCCGGCGGATTTCTCCCAATTTGGCTAAGCGCCGACTCGAAGGGTGCGCCGCGCGCACCGGCAGTTTTCATGGAGCTCTTGGTGCGCGCGGCGCACCCTACGCTGCACAAACGAAAAGGCCGCTCGATCGAGCGGCCTTTTGGCGTTACGGCGCAGGCCTTACACCAGCGCTTCACCGACATGCAGGATCTTCATGCCATTGGTGCCACCGATGGTGTGGTAGCTGTCGCCCTTGGTCAGGATCACCCAGTCGCCCTGCTTGACCACGCCACGCTTGAGCAGTTCGTCCACGGCCGCCTGGCTGACTTGTTCCGGGGGCAGGGCCGCCGGGTCGAACGGCACGGTGTAGACGCCGCGGAACATGGCGGCGCGGGCCTGGGTGGCGCGGTGCGGGGAGAAGGCGTAGATAGGCACCGAGGAGCGAATCCGCGACATGATCAGCGGGGTGTAGCCGCTTTCGGTCAGGGCGATGATCGCTTTGACGCCCGGGAAGTGGTTGGCCGTGTACATGGCCGCGAGGGCGATGCTTTCGTCGCAGCGCTCGAAGGTCGTGCCCATGCGATGGCTGGAGGCTTTGCTGGTCGGGTGCTTTTCCGCACCGATGCAAATCCGCGCCATGGCCTGCACCGCTTCCAGCGGGTAGGCACCGGCGGCACTTTCCGCCGAGAGCATCACCGCGTCCGTGTAGTCGAGCACGGCGTTCGCTACGTCGGAGACTTCCGCGCGGGTCGGCATCGGGTTCTGGATCATCGACTCCATCATCTGGGTCGCGGTGATCACCGCCTTGTTGTGGCGGCGCGCATGCAGAATGATCTTCTTCTGGATGCCGCACAGTTCGGCGTCACCGATTTCCACACCGAGGTCGCCGCGGGCGACCATTACCGCGTCACTGGCACGGATCAGGCCGTCGAGGGTTTCGTCGTCGGCCACGGCTTCGGCGCGTTCGATCTTGGCCACCAGCCAGGCGGTACCGCCCGACTCGTCGCGCAGCTTGCGCGCGTACTCCATGTCCGAGGCGTCACGCGGGAAGGACACGGCCAGGTAATCCAGGTCCATCTCGGCGGCGAGGATGATGTCGGCCTTGTCTTTTTCGGTCAGCGCCGGGGCGGTCAGGCCACCGCCGCGACGGTTGATGCCTTTATGGTCGGACAGCGGGCCGCCGATCAATACCGAGCAGTGCAGGGCGTCGGCGGTTGCCGTGTCCACGCGCATCACCACCCGGCCGTCATCGAGCAACAGTTCGTCGCCGACGCCGCAGTCCTTGACCAGATCCGGGTAGTCGATGCCGACGATTTCCTGGGTGCCTTCGGTCAGCGGATGGCTGGTGGAAAAGGTGAACCGGTCGCCGACCTTGAGCTCGATGCGTTTGCAGGCGAACTTGGCAATGCGGATCTTCGGTCCTTGCAGGTCGCCGAGCAGGGCGACATGCCGGCCATGCTTGGCGGCCAGTTCGCGCACCAGCTTGGCGCGGGCCTTGTGCTCGTCCGGCGAGCCGTGGGAGAAGTTCAGGCGGGCGACATCCAGACCCGCGATGATCAGTTGCTCGAGGACTTCGGGCGAATTGCTCGATGGACCAAGGGTGGCGACGATTTTGGTACGGCGAAAGGTCATGCACAGACTCCTGAGTTGCGATTGAGCGCGAGGCTACTACGCCGTCACCCTGTAGTCATTGTTGCTCTGCACTACCTTTCTGCGCTGCGGTTGTGAACATATCGAGCGCCTGGAGGCGGCCGCAGTAGGCGGGAGTTTTTTCACAGCCGCTCAGGTTTGAGGACCAATAAATCGCAGTCCACGCTCTCCAGAATGCGTTCCGCGGTATGTCCGATCAGGGCCGTATCCAGGTGACCGCGGGCGATGGCGCCCATCAGCAGCAGATCGACATGCTGCTCGCGAACAAAGCGTGGCAGCACTTCTTCGGCAAAGCCCTCGATCAAGTGGGTATCGGGCGTGGCGATCGGGTACTGGCCGATCAACTGCTCGAAGGCTTCGCGGTGCTGGGCGGCGCAACGGGCGACATAGTCATCGTAATTGGCGACCAGTTCGGCATCGAACATCAGGGTGCGCGGCAAGGGGGAATAACTGTGCAGGTAGTGAGCCTGCATGCCCAGTTGACGGCTCAGTTCGCTGGCGGCGCGAATCAGTTGGTGATCGAGCGCCGCCGGTTTGTCGGCACTGTGCAGCGGATCGAGCGCAGCGCACAGGCTGTGGCCCTGCCATTCGGCATGGTGCACCAGCCATAGTGGTGCCGGGCAATGGCGGATCAACTGCCAGCAACTGTTGGTCAGCAGCAGCCGGCGCAGCAGGCTGTCATGAACGGTGGACTTGAGCACCAGGTCTGGCGCCAACTCGTCCACTTTCTCCAAGACCAATTTGTGCAGCGGCCTGCCCCAGCGCACGTCCAGATGCACCTCCAGGCCCTCGGTCCGTAGCGGCGCAGCCAATTCCTCCAGCCATTGCGTGCCACGGTCGAGCAAGGCGGCGCGCCCCCGGTTTTGCATGGCGGTATCGAACAGATGGCCGGCTTCCAGGGTGGCGTTGTATTCGACCAGTAGCAGGTGCAGTTGCGCGCGGGTCTTGCGCGCCAGCCATAGCGCGCGCTCGAGAGCCGGCTGGTGGGGCTGCTGGGAATCGATGACCACCAGTAGCTGTTGCAGATTCATGGTCTGGACCTCGCTGTGGGTTAGCTGCACATTGCAACGCATGGGGGCGCTGCTGGCGTTGATCTGTATCAGCTTAGTGGAGGCTGCGGGTGGTGGCTGAGTGCCTGGTGCCTGAACCGGCTATCGGCGCTGCCCTGCAGATTTTCCCGTCGCGGTCGATACACTGCTCAGAGGAGGAGAGACCCATGCGAACCCTGTTGATTCTGATCCTGGCGCTCAGCGCCGCCGGTTGTACCCGTTGGTCGCTCGACCACCATTTGAACAACGCCTATCGCGCCTATGAGCGGGGCGATTGTCAGCAGGTCATGCTGGAGTTGTCCCAGGCCGAGCGCAAAAGCCGTTCGCGCGGGTACCTGCAGCCGGAAATCTCCCTGCTGCGTGGCCAGTGCCTGGAGCGGCAGACACTGTTCGTCGATGCGGCGCAGACCTACGAGTTCATCATCAGCCGCTATCCCGCCAGCGAATACGCGTTCCGCGCCCGCGCGCGCTTGGAAACCTTGCAGCAATCGGGGCATTACCGTCCGGTGGGAGCGGCCAAGACTGCATCCGCAACCCTCTGACCACTGGTCGAAGGGTTTGGCGACTGGGTGTTGCAGGGGTAAGCTGATGCATCGTTCAGGGAGGAAAAATCATGCGCCTGTTGTTCTGTCTTTTGTTGCTGCCTGGATTGGCCGCGGCAGAAATTTATCGCTGGGTCGATGCCAATGGCCAGGTGCATTTCGCTCAGCGCCCTGTTGCGCCCGGAGCCGAGCAGGTCGAGGTCAGGCCGCAGGTGATCGAGCGTGACGTGGCGACCCGCGAGCGCGAGGAGCGTACCGCGCGCTTCTACGAGGCGCGCCGCACCGAGCAGGCGCAGGCTTCGGTTGCCTCAGCCGAACGGCAAAGCCAGCGTGCGCAGGAATGCGACGAGTTGCGCAGTAGATTGGCGCAGATCCCGGAAGGACGGCGCTATTTCCGCTCCGAGGGCAATGGCGAACGAACCTATTACAGCGACGAACAGCTGGATGCCGCTCGTCGCCAGCTACGTGACCGAGTGTCCGAGCGCTGTTCCTGAAACTGGTTTAAGAGCAGTAGTGCGGCCATACTTAGAGGCTCTTTATAGCGATTTGCCATTATGCCCATTCAGCGCCGAATAGAACGCCAGCAGTTACCTAGCTACCTGAAGGTGTTCAACCGCATTACCGATAAGCCGATGGGCTATATCGGCAATGTGTCGTTGGACGGCCTGATGTTGATCAGCCAATTACCGTTGCTGGTCGGTGCGCGTTTCGACATGCGCTTGAAGATTCCAGGGCAGAATGCGCCACGCTTCATCGATTTCTCGGCCACCTGTCAGTGGTGTCGCGAGGATGTCACCCCAGGCAGCTTCGACTCGGGTTTCGCCCTGGTGGCGCCGCCAGCCGAGTTCGTCGAGATGGTCGATTCGCTACGCCGATACTTCAGCTTCTACCCGCTGGGTGCCTCTGCCTAGGCGGCTCGAGCGAAACCCCGCGAACCATGCTTATGATTGCCAGTGCGCCGATTGAGCTGCGATGGCTATCGCTACGCGGTCTGCCCCACCTGCAAAAAACGGTAGGCAATCCTGCGCTCTGATGTGGGTGACTGCCAGCAACGGGTTCGTGCGCTGCTTGAGCGAAACAGCGTCCATAAAAAAACCGCCTCGCAAGACGGTTTTTTCACAAGCTCTCAGTTCTGCTGCCGACTCAAGCCATGGCGGGCTCGTTCAGTTGCAGCAGTTCGTCGGAGCGCGCCTGCACTTCGCTGTAGCGTTCGGCGTCGCTGGCGAGCACTGCGGCCATGGCGGGGAAGATCTCGTTCAGCTTGCTGCGCCACTGCTCGGATTCAACCTGCTTGGGGAAGCAGCGCTGCAGCAGGTCGAGCATGATCGACACGGTCACCGACGCGCCTGGCGATGCGCCGAGCAGGGCGGCGATGGAGCCATCCCGGGCTGCGACCAGTTCGGTGCCGAACTGCAGGATGCCGCCGTGCTTGGCATCTTTCTTGATGATCTGCACGCGCTGGCCGGCTGTTTCCAGGCGCCAGTCCTCGGCTTTCGCCAGCGGGTAGAAGCCGCGCAGGGTCTTCAGGCGCTTCTCGTCGGACTGCATCACTTCCTTGATCAGGTAGCGGGTCAGTTCGAAGTTGTCGCGCGCCACCGCCAGCATCGGGCCGATGTTGTTGGGGCGGATCGACAGCGGCAGATCGAGCAGGGAGCCGTGGCGCAGGAACTTGGTCGAGAAACCGGCGTAGGGTCCGAACAGCAGGGATTTCTCGCCGTCGACCACACGGGTGTCGAGGTGCGGCACCGACATCGGCGGCGAACCCACTTCGGCCTGGCTGTAGACCTTGGCTTCGTGCTGTTTGACCACCTCCGGGTTATCGCAGCGCAACCACTGGCCGCTCACCGGGAAACCGCCGTAACCTTTGCCTTCCGGGATGCCGGACATCTGCAGCAACGGCAGGGCGGCACCGCCGGCACCGAGGAAGACGAACTTGGCCTGGACCGTACGCTGGTCGCCGTTCTGCAGATCCTTGATGCTGACGCGCCAGCCTTGCTCGTTACGCTCGAGGCCGGTGACCTTCTGGCTGCACTTGACCTGTGCGTTGGGCTGTGTGCCCAGGTGGTCGAGCAGGTGTTTGGTCAGGGTGCCGAAATTGACATCGGTGCCCGCCATGACCCGGGTCGCGGCAATCGGTTCGTTGGGATCGCGCCCCGGCAGCATCAGTGGCATCCACTTGGCCATGGTGGCGCGGTCTTCGGTGTATTCCATGTCGCTGAAGGCATGGTGCTGGGTGAGTGCCTTGAAGCGCGTCTTGAGGAAGTCGATGCCTTCCTGTCCGCGCACGAAGCTCAGGTGTGGCACCGGGGTGATGAAGGACTTGGGCGAGCCGAAGGTGCCTTTTTCAACCAAATAGGCCCAGAACTGCTTCGACTCTTCGAACTGGGTGTTGATGGTCACCGATTTCTTGATGTCGATCGAACCATCCGCCGCTGGCGGGGTGTAGTTCAGTTCGCACAGCCCGGCATGGCCGGTACCGGCATTGTTCCAGGGGTTGGAGCTTTCGATCGCCCCGGACTCCATCAGTTCGATGACTTCCAGCTTGAGGGTCGGATCGAGCTCTTTCAGTAGCACGGCCAAGGTCGCGCTCATGATGCCGGCGCCAACCAGCACCGCATCTACCGTTTCGTAATCGTTATGCGCCATTACCACTTCTCCTAAAAATGCAGCACCCAATTGACGGCCAGAGGCCTAAGCGTGAAACAACGCCTAATCAGCAGTCGCCGAGATGTCCTGGGATGAGGCAGGAGGGGATAGCGGAGCATTTGCCAGCCGCAAGATCGTTCATTTTCGCCACACTCTTGTGAAGTTGTTGAAACCGTTTTTTTCACGCTCTTTTGGAGCCGTGAACCTCAAAAGCTCGTTCGCCCTGGCCTGCCTTTTTGCCCGCGCAAAACTCCCGTTGCATGGCTGCAAGGTATTCTGCGTTATGGGTAAAAGCGGCGAGCCGGAAGGGGCTGCACGAAGTGGGCGACTCTCTGGGGCGTGGCCGATGGCTAATGCATCAGCGGTACGGCGAGGCCCGATCAGGAGACGTCCTTATAATCGGGGCGCGATTATAAGACGAATGCAGAAAAATTGATCGCCTCAAGTGGCTTTTCTTCTCCCGCCGGTCAGGCTGCTGAGGTTTTGGCGGCGGCCGAATATTTCACGTTTGCGGCGCTACGCGCGCTGGCGGGGAGTGGTTTATGCAGCCAGCCGAGCTGCTGCTGATTGACCTCGATCCAGCCCAGGCCTTGTGGCGCCTGGGCTGACTGGCGAAAGGCACGGCACAGGCCGTGCTCGTCGAGCAGGGCAAAGGTGCGAATGTGACGGCGCGGGGCGAGCCAGGAACGAAGGGAAAACATGGTGTGGACTCAGGCGGTTGACGACTAAAGTCTTATGCCAGTTGGGCATGACAAGGCCATGACAACAGCCCGACAACCCTCAAGTCTTGCCCGCGGCGCTGTTAGCCCATGGTGCGGCTGGTTATACTGCAGGGCAATTTTGCGCCCTACACCCATGGAGAGATGAGCATGCTGCATCGCCTGTTGTTTGGTCTGATCACTGTCGTCAGCCTGACCCTGGTCGGCTGTGCCCACAGCCCGCAACAACTCAGCCCGCAACCCAAGATCAATGCCCCGCTGGTCGCCGTTGGCCAAGGCCAGCCGGTGGTGGTTCGGGTCGCCGACGGTCGTCCGTCGCCGGTACTCGGCACGCGCGGTGGCCTGTACCCGGAAACCAGCGCGATCGTCGTGAGGGGTCAGGACATTCTGCCAAAACTGCAAGCTCAGGCAGAAGCGGCGGTGCGCCTGCTGGGTTTCACTCCGACTCCGAATGCCTACAACGCGCCGCAACTGACCCTGACCCTGGCCGAGTTGAAGTACCAGTCGCCGAAAGAAGGCTTGTACGTCACCGAGTCCGATATCACCGCAACCTTCCGCCTCGACGTGCAGAACAGCGCGCGCCGTTACAACGGCCGCTACGGCGCCTCGTTGAACCAGCGCTTTGGCATGGCACCGAACCAGGAAACCAATACCAAGCTGGTCAGCGATGTGTTGAGCGATGCGCTGACCCGCGCGTTCAAGGATCCGACCATTGGCCAAATGCTCAGCCAATAATCGCTGGTCGATAGAGTTCCGGCCGTTAGCGCAATGCTGTTCAGCCGCTAGTAGGATTGTCAGGTCTTGGCGGTAGCGACTGGTCGGCTAACTCGAGAGTCAGAGAGAATGCCGCTTCCCCGCAAGGGCCAAGCGGCATTTTTCCTTGGCGGCAGCCCATCAAGCAGGGCAGTAGGGTGACCCCATCCAGGGTCTGCGCCGCACACAAAAAAACGCCGCTTTCCGGTAGCGGGGGGGAGCGGCGTTTTTTTTGAGTGAAGGGTATTGCAGTCGTGCTTGGCTTTTTGGGGGATTCAGGCCGCCTCGGCGTAAAACTCCGGCAAGCTGAAGCCGGTGTTTTGGTCGATGTCCGGCAGGTCATAGTGTTCATGGCCGCCAAGGGCGCAATAGACCAGCCAGTGGTGGTCCTGGACGTTGAAGGACAGCTCGTTGATTACGTCTTCCACTTCGTCGAGTGAATCGATCAGGTAATCACGATCAAGTGGTTGTGGGGTGAGCATGGCAATTCCTCCGTGGGGCAGGTTGGATACGCCGCCGTGCCGCGATGACGGTGGCGCAGCTGAAGAGGATTCAAAGCTTAGGCCAGGAATGTGACGATCCTCAGACGATTTCGGGATAGCTCCTTCGTTCGTCGGAAACGAAACTTCTAAATCGGCTGCTCCAGTAAACTGCGCGCGGTATTTCGGATCGCCCGGTGGGTTGCGGCGGTGTGAAGTGCGCTTGATGGAAGTGCTTGAGGCGGAAAGTCAGCGCCTATCCCTGGAAAATCGAGTTTTCCCTTCCCGAACGATCAGCGCAGTTGCTTCATTCCGCCCGACAATGCCGGCATTTTCCCTTTCGTGGTGCACAGGCGTGCTCTGTGCACCAATTTGCTGTGGAGGTTGCTGATGCCGTTGCAGGCGCTCTGGTCTGTTTTCCTTGCCCATCCCGCGCAGTCGTTGAATGCCCTTGCCCTGTTCTTCGGGCTTGCCGGGAGCTGGTTGCTGCTGGCCACCCGAGTGCGCGAGCAGCGCGCAGTGGCGCGCTTGATCGCGGGCAGCGCTGCCAAGGATATGGCCGAGGAGGTGTACATGTTCGACGCCCCGACTCAACGACTTAACCGGTTTTTCTATCGTTTCGGTTTTATCAGCCTGGCGGTGTCGCTCGCGCTGTCCTGGGGCAGCACTCAGATCTGAATTGCCCGAGGCGGCGACAATGGTTTCAAACAACAAAAACGGCAGCCCATGGGCTGCCGTTTTTGTTGCTGCGCCAGGCATTCCTAGAGCGGCAAGCCGGCTTTCACCCGGTATTGGTTGCGCACCGGATTGGCATATTGCAACACCAGATATGGCTGCTGTTCGACCGGGCAGCGCGCCAGGCGCTTGTTCCACTCGGCTTCGGCGCGAGCCAGTTCCTCGGCGGGAAACAGCTGCGCTGCGCTCGGTACGTCGAGTGCCGGATCGCGCGCGCTCCACATGGCGTAGGCCAGGTAATGCACCGGGAATAACCGGTAGCCGCTGAGAATCTGCCTGTCTATCTCGGCAGCCAGCTGCTTGCTGTCTTCCAGGCCGTGGCTCACCGGTGCGCTGAAGTGAATATGCACGCGACCTTTATAGCCGGTAATGCCGAGGGCGATGCTCTGGTCGTCTTCGCCCGGCGCTTTGCTGTAGCTGCCGCTGCTGGCGCGGATGAACAGCTCGCGGGCCTTGGCCTGATCGCAGGGGTCGTATTCATAGCTGATCGACACCGGGGTCAGTTTCAGCGCAGCGATCACTTCGGCAAAGGGTTCGCTCTTGCGACTCATGTGGAACATCTTGAGGATCGCCGAGTCGGTGCGGTCGTTGCCGTCCTTGGCGCGGCCCTCGGCCTGGGCGATCCAGATCGACTCGCAATCGGTGCGGATCGAGTGATTGATGTAGGCCGACAGCAGTTGGTAGGCCGCGAGTTTCTCGCGGCGGCCGCTGAGCGAGCGATGCACGATAAAGCTCTTGTTCAGGCGCATCAGGTCGCTGACGAACGGCTTCTGCAGCAGATTGTCGCCGATCGCGATGCGCGGGGTCGGCAGGCCGGCGTGGTACACCGCGTAATTGACGAAGGCCGGATCCATGACGATGTCGCGGTGGTTGGCGAGAAACAGGTAGGCACTGCCGGCCTTGAGTTGCTCGACGCCGGAATAGGTCACGCCGTCGGTGGCGCGCTCGATGCTCTGGTCGACGTAAACCTCGACTTTCTCCTGCAGCGCCGCTACCGAGGCGACCTTGCTGAACTCAACTCGCAGTCGATAGGCTATAAGTGGTTTAAGCAGCCAGCCCAGTGCGCCAGCCAGGCGTGGGAAGCGATACTGGGTGAGGATGTCGAGAAACTCGTTGTCTGCCAGCAAGCGCGCCAGAACAGTGGGTACTTCGGAGTCGGCGTAAGGTCGGATGGCATCGAATTCGCCCATCATGCTCTCTTGTCGTGGTTGGCTGTGGTTAGCAGAATGTTGAGGAGGGTGGTTCCGTGCTTGGAACCAGCGATAGACCGGCGATTATACCTACAAGTCACATGGAGACTGCGATGCTGGAAAGCCAGCTTTATCAATGCCCGTACTGTGGCGAGTCGGTTGAGGCTCTGCTCGACCTCTCCGCTGGCGATCAACAGTACATCGAGGATTGCCCGGTGTGCTGCCGGCCCATTGTCTTCGATCTGCACACCGACGGCATTGACTGGACGCTCGATGTGCGCGGAGAAAACGACTGATGCAGCGCATCTACGAGCCGCAGGACGTGCTGGAAGGCGAGTTGCTCCTGGGCATGCTGGCCAGTGAGGGCATCGAGGCCCACCTAACCGGCCAGCACCTGCTCGGTGGGGTCGGCGAGCTGCCGGCCTGTGGCTTGCTCGGTCTGATGGTCGAGGATGTTCAGGCCGAGCGCGCACAGCAGTTGATCGCCACGTACAATGCCGCGCAACCGCTGGCCAATGACGAGCCAGAGAACTTCCAGGGCGTGCTGCTCTGCTAGTCGCTTCGGCGCGCAGTGGCGGACCTGCAGGCTGCGCCGCGCGCGATGGCTGAGCCTGCCCAGGCTGCTTGAGCGATAGCCTGTGACGCGTCGGCCCCTGGTCTTCGCGGGTGTCCCATTCAACCGCCGGCCCTGCCTGGCCCGCTGCCTACCTGTTATCGAGTTGTCTCATGTGTGGACGTTATGCCCTGTTCCGTTGGTCGCCAGTGTTCGCGGCCTTGCCCGGTTTTCCTGCGGATCAGCAGCCGCAATGGAATATTGCGCCCGGTGCCCAGGTTCTGTTGTTGCGTGCCGTCGCCGGTGAGCGCCAACTGGCGCGCGCCCGCTGGGGGCTGACCCCGCCCTGGCTGACGGATCTGTCGAAAACCCCGGCCCAGGCGCGGGCGGAAACCCTGGCCGAGCAGCCGATGTTCCGCGATGCCTTGCGTCTGCGCCGCGGCTTGTTGCCGGCCAATGGCTTTTACGAATGGCGCGGCTCAGCGCGCAAACGGCCGTATTGGCTGACCAGCGAAGACAGCCCGCTGTACTTTGCCGCGCTGTGGGAGGCCTATCCGGTCGAGGGTTGTGTCTATCTCAGCGCGGCGGTGGTGACTCAGCCGGCGGCCAATCAGCGTCGCCCGCTGATCCTCGATGCCGCCGCCCAGGCGCTGTGGCTGGCGGCAGACACGCCGCTGGACGAGCTCAACGCGCTGTTGGCCCGGCCGCAGCCGCTGTTGCGCGAGCGGGTCCTGGCCAATCTGGTCAACGACCCCAAGCTGAATGCTCCCGAGTGCCTGACGCCGGCGTAGCTGGCGTCAGTTGGGTGCTGGGGTGAAACTTATTGCGATCCGACCAGCCCTGGCAAAGCGGCAGGCACTGCGTGACTGTTTATCGGGCGCAGGGTCTTGCGCCGATAACGAATGGCTGGCCGTCTTCCCGCCGCTATTGCCGGTTGCTCGCCCAGGGGCGCGGGCCTAGCATACGCGGCTTATTCGCACGGAGATTCAGCATGAACCAGACGTTGTCCTTTACCGCGCTGGCCGCGGCCTTGCTGCTGGCAGGATGCCAAGCCGTGAACACCACCAGCGGTGGCGCAGTGGGAGTCGAGCGCAAGCAGTACATGTTCAGCATGCTTTCGACCCAAGAGATCAACCAGATGTATGCGGCGTCCTATCAGCAGACGCTGGGCGAGGCGTCGAGCAAGGGTGTGCTGGACAAGAGCAGCGCCAGCGCCAAGCGCTTGCGGGTCATCACCGATCGCCTGATCAAGCAGGCGCCGATTTTCCGCGCCGATGCCGCGCAGTGGCAGTGGGAGGTCAATCTGATCAAGAGTCCCGAGCTGAATGCCAGCTGCGGCCCGGGTGGCAAGATCCTCTTCTACAGCGGGCTGATCGACAAGCTGCAACTGAACGACGATGAGATCGCCGCGATCATCGGCCATGAAATGGCCCATGCCCTGCGCGAGCATAGCCGCGAAGCCATGTCCAAGGCCTACGGCGTGGCGCTGGCCAAGCAGGGCGCCGGTGCCCTGCTCGGGCTCGGCCAGACGGGCATGGCCATGGCCGATACCGTGGTGCAGTACAGCCTGACCCTGCCCAACAGCCGGGGTAACGAGAACGAGGCCGACCTGCTTGGGCTGGAACTGGCCGCCCGCAGCGGCTACAACCCGAACGCTGCTGTCAGCCTGTGGCAGAAGATGGCCAAGGCCGGTAATGGCGCGCCGCCAGAGTTCATGAGCACCCACCCGTCGTCGAGCAGCCGCATCGCCGCCTTGCAGGCGGCCATCCCGAAAGTCATGCCGCTCTACGAACAGGCCAAGGCCGCGCGCTGACAGCGTCGCCACCGCAGGCAGGGCTAGCCAGCGGTGGTGCCGCCCTGTGCATATAGGCGAGCGGCTTACGGCAGGGCTTTTTCCGAGAAGGAACGGGTGTCCAGGCCCAGTTGGGCGCGAAAGCTTTCCATGTCGAACATGGTGCAGATTTCCTGGATCTCGTTGCTCGGGGTCAGCGTCCAGAAGGCCATCGCCGCGATGCTCAAGACCTTGTCGCTCGGCGGGTAACCCAGGGCCGGTTTCTCGATGGTGCCGATCAGGGTGCTCCAGGTGACGACCTTGTTGCCTTCGGCGATGCACTCCTCGATCACCACCAGCAGGTCTGGCATGGCAGTGCGGATGTCCTGGATCAGCTGGGCGAAGGCGGCGCTGCCCAGGTGATGGCCGACAAACGAGCTTTTGTAGAGAAAGTCCTTGCTGTGCAGCTGTTCGGCCAGGGCCAGGCGACCCTTGTTCCACGACAGGTCGATATGCTGGCGGACCACTTTTTTCCGATCATCCAATGACATGCTGCTCTCCCAAGCTTGTCGGGCAAGGTGCGCAAGATGCTGCGCACTTTATCGGCCGTCAGAGTAGCCAAAACATCGGCCGGAGCGCCAGAGGATCGGCGTCAAATCAATACCATAAGTGTCCGCCGAGTTGCAGGGCCTGGTAGCTCGCATAAGCCGCCAGCGCGGCGAAAGCGCAGGCTGCCAGGCGACGAATCAGGGTCAGTGGCAAGCGCTCGGCGGCAAAGTTGCCGACCAGCACCACGGGGACGTTGGCGATCAGCATGCCCAGGGTGGTGCCGATCACCACAAGCACGAAGTGAGGGTACTGCGCGGCCAGCATCACCGTGGCGACCTGGGTCTTGTCGCCCATCTCGGCGATGAAGAAGGCGATCAGGGTGGTCAGGAATGGACCGTAGCGCTTGAAACTCGAGCTTTCATCGTCATCCAGCTTGTCGGGAACCAGGGTCCACAGCGCCACGGCGACGAAGGAGGCGGCGAGCGTCCAGCTCAGGGTCAGCGGGAAAAACAGGCTGGCTACCCAGTTGCCGGCGGCACCGGCGAGAAAATGGTTGGCCAGGGTGGCGACCACGATGCCGAGGATAATTGGCAGGGGCTTGCGAAAACGCGCGGCCAGCAGCAAGGCGAGCAATTGGGTCTTGTCGCCGATTTCGGCTAGGGCAACGATCAGGGTAGGGACGAACAGGGATTCCAGCATCAGACTTCCTAACGGGGGCGGGTCGACATGGCTATGACACGTACCGCCTTCCCGCCCCGGGTAAGGTGTGCGTGTCATAGGTCTTGTCAAACCCTGTGCGCAGTGTCATCGGCCAGCGGCTGCTGGTTAACAATGCGCCAGCCCGTGTTGCTGGGCTGTGGGTCGCACGCACCATGGTCGGTGGACCAAGTATGTTGACGCGTGCCGGGCGAGCTGCTGCTCGCGGGAGACTACTCCCCTAGGACGGGCGCATTCTGCCCAACCGCAGCGGATTGGGCAAGCCTGCGCTTGTATCGGGTCGCTATGGTTTGCTCGCACTGTAGATGCGAAAGCCCTTGGCTTCGGCCAGGGTATGGCAGGGGCCGAGGTATTGCTCGATCAGCGGTGGGTACTTGAGAAAACTGTTGGCCACCAGGCGCAATTGGCCGTGTCGTTCGAGGTGCTCGGCGGCATGCCGCAACAGATTTTCCGTGGCCTGGTAGTGGGTGTGCACGCCCTGGTGGAACGGCGGGTTGCTGAGGATAGCGGCCAGGCCCCTGGGGGCGGCGGCAATCCCGTCGCCACTGATGACGTTGGCCTCAAGGCCGTTGGCGGCCAGGGTCAGGCGGCTGCTGGCCACGGCGAAGGCATCGACATCCAGCAGGGTCACCTGGCTCTCCGGATAGCGGCGCTTCAGCGCCGCGCCGAGCACGCCGGCACCGCAGCCGAAGTCGAGCAGGTGACCCGCCGGCAGCTGATCCAGATGTTCCAGGAGCAAGGCGCTGCCGATGTCCAGGCGGCCATGGCTGAATACCCCGGGCAGGCTGACCACGCTCAGCGGGCCGTCACTCAGGGGCAGGCTGTAGTGCCGCGCCAGGGCTTCGAGGTCCGGGGTGGCTGGGGCGTTTTCCACGGTGACTTGCCAGAGCTGGCAGTGGCGCGCGCTGTCGAGCTTGCGCGCTCTGCCGAAGGCTGCCAGCTGCTTGGCCGCACGTTCGATGCCAGCGCGCTTCTCGCCGACCAGGAACAGCTGGCGCCCGGCCAGTTGCGCCGTGAGGGCGCCCAGCAGGTAGTCGGTCAGTTCGCGGGATTTCGGCAGGAACAGCACTGCGGCGGCGAAACCGTCCGCGGGAGGCGTTACGCCAAAGTGGCTGCGCCCGGCAAAGCGGGTTTCCAGCAGCGCCTGCTCGCCGGCGTGCCAGCTCCAGCCCCGGGCTTCCGGCAACTGGCCGAGCAGGTCATCGGCCGGCAGGCCGGCGAGCAACAACGGGCCGCCGAACAGGTCGGCCTGGCGCAGCAGCACTTCGCTTCGCGGGTCCATGGGGGGATAGGCTCCTGGGAAAAGCGCGGAGGATAGCAAATCCGGCCAGGGCTTTGAGCGGAATGGGGCTGCGGCGATGCGGGCCCGATTACCCATTCCTCGTGCGGCTAGTTCACCAGCCGGCGCGCTGCGCCGTCGAAAAACGCCTGAGCGTTCTCCGTCAGCTGGGTGACGATGCGTTGCCGCGCTTCGCGGCTGCCCCAGGCGCTGTGCGGGGTGACGATCAGCCGTGGGATGTCGGCGGCGAGCAGGGGGTTGCCGTCGGTTGGCGGCTCCCGGGTCAGTACGTCGGTGGCCGCGCCGCCGAGATGGCCGCGGCGCAGGGCGTCGGCCAGCGCCTGTTCGTCGACCAGGCCGCCACGCGCGGTATTGATCAGGAAGGCGCCGGGTTTCATCAGGCTCAGCTGGTATTCGCCGATCAGGTCCTGGGTGGCAGGGGTGAGTGGGCAATGCAGGGTCAGGGCATCGACCTGCGGCAGCAGTTCGTCCAGCGGCAGGCGATCCGGGCGGGACGGCCGCCCCGGCAGCTGGCCAAGCAGCACGCGCATGCCGAAGGCTTCGGCCAGGGTGGCCACGGCACCGCCCAGTTCGCCGTGGCCGAGCAGGCCGAGGGTCTTGCCTTGCAGTTCGACGATGGGGAAATCCAGCAGGCAGAACTGCTGCGCCTGTTGCCAGCGGCCGTCGCGTACCGCGCCCTGGTAGTCGGGCAGGCGGGTGGCCAGGGCGAGCAACAGCATCAGGGTGTGCTGCGCCACCGAAGGCGTGCCGTAGCCCTGGCAATTGCAGACCAGCACGCCATGCTCGCGCGCGGCGGCCAGGTCGATGTTGTTGGTGCCGGTGGCGGCGATCAATACCAGTTTCAGCTCGGGGCAGGCGGCAAAGGTCTTGGCGTCCAGCGGGACCTTGTTGCTGATCGCCACCTGCACACCCTGCAGGCGCTCGATCACCTGTTCAGGGCTGCTCAGCGGGTACAACGTCAGTTCGCCGAATAGCTGCTGCAGTGGCGACAGGTCGAGATCGCCCAGGTCGAGTGTGCTGTGGTCTAGAAAGACTGCGCGGCTATTGTTACTCATCAGCTGTACCTTTTCTGCTGTCGGAGCGGGGCGTAAGGTAAACAGCCTATCAGACCCCCATGCCTGTTGCGGAGCCGCTATGTACTGGACGGAATTTTTCACCGTTGCCCTGATTCACCTGCTGGCGGTAGCCAGCCCCGGGCCGGATTTTGCCATCGTGGTGCGCGAAAGCGTGGCCTTCGGCCGGCGTGCCGGGATCTTCACCGCGCTGGGTGTGGGCACCGGGATCTTCGTGCACGTGGCCTATTCGCTGCTCGGCATCGGCCTGATCGTGTCCCAGTCGATTGTCTTGTTCAACGCCTTGAAGTGGCTGGCGGCCGCTTACCTGCTCTATATCGGGATCAAGGCATTGCGCGCCAAACCGGCGGGTCCGGCCCGCGCCGAGCTGAGCCTGGAGCAGGCCGCGCGTTCTCCGCGTGCGGCCTTTGTCACAGGCTTCGTCACCAATGGCCTGAACCCCAAGGCAACCCTGTTCTTCCTGTCGTTGTTTACCGTGGTGATCGATCCGCATACCCCGCTGACGGTGCAGGCCGGTTATGGCCTCTACCTGGCATTGGCGACGGCGCTGTGGTTCTGCCTGGTGGCGATGTTGTTCAGCCAGCCGCGGGTGCGCGCCGGGTTTGCCCGCTTGGGCCACTGGTTCGACCGGCTGATGGGTGCGGTATTGATCGGCTTGGGCGTCAAGTTGGCGTTCAGCGAGTTGCGCTAGGGGCGCTCACCGACGATGACGATATTGGGTATTACGGTTGCCGCTATAAGCGTGCGGGATAAATAAGTAGTGGCTGTGAACCGGCTGTGTTTGTCGATCCTGTTGCGTGACCAAAAATAGTTAAAAAGTCATACGGGCAAATCATTCTTTTGACTGATTTGCCCGCTTGGTAAGCGCTCTAGAGTCCTGTCACTGAATAAAATATATCTGCTGACAGGTGCTCTCTATGTTGCAAACCCGCATCATCCCGCCCGCGGCGAATGCCCATCAATACCCGCTGCTGATCAAGCGCCTGCTGCTTTCCGGCGTGCGCTACGAAAAAACCCGTGAAATCGTCTATCGCGACACGCTGCGTTATAGCTATGCGACCTTCAATGAGCGGGTTGCACGCCTGGCCAATGCGCTGACGACGGCGGGGGTCAAGGCGGGTGATACCGTGGCGGTGATGGACTGGGACAGCCACCGCTACCTCGAATGCATGTTCGCCATTCCCATGCTTGGTGCGGTGCTGCACACCATCAATATTCGCCTGTCGCCTGAGCAGATTCTCTACACCATGAACCACGCCGAGGATAAGTTCGTCCTGGTCAACAGTGAGTTCGTGCCCCTCTACAACGGTATCGCCGCGCAACTGAGCACGGTCGAGAAAACCCTGCTGCTGACCGATGCCGAGGAGAAAACCGCCGAATTGCCGGGGCTGGTCGGCGAGTACGAGCAGCTGCTGGCGGCGGCCAGCCCGAGCTATGACTTCGCCGATTTCGATGAAAACTCGGTGGCCACCACCTTCTACACTACCGGCACCACCGGCAACCCCAAGGGCGTGTATTTCACTCATCGGCAACTGGTGCTGCACACCATGGCGGCAGCCAGTGTGCTGGGCAGCCTCGACAGCGTGCGCCTGCTGGGCACCAACGATGTCTACATGCCGATTACCCCGATGTTCCATGTGCATGCCTGGGGCATTCCCTATGCCGCCACCATGCTGGGCATCAAGCAGGTGTATCCGGGGCGCTACGAGCCGGAGTTGCTGTGCAAGCTGATCAAGGAAGAGAAGGTCAGCTTCTCCCACTGCGTACCGACCATCCTGCAAATGATGCTCAGCGCCCCGAGCGCCCAAGGCCATGACTTCGGCGGGTTGAAGATGATCATCGGCGGCAGTGCGCTGAACCGTGCCCTCTACGATGCTGCCAAGGCGCGCGGCATCCAGCTGACGGCGGCCTATGGCATGTCGGAAACCTGCCCGCTGATCTCCTGCGCGCACATCAATGACGAACTGCTGGCCGGCAGCGAGGATGAGCAGATCACCTATCGGATCAAGGCCGGGGTACCGGTGCCTCTGGTCGAGGCGGCGATCATGGGCGCCGATGGCAGCATGCTGCCGGCGGACGGTGAGTCCCAGGGCGAGTTGGTGTTGCGTTCACCGTGGTTGACCCAGGGTTATTTTCGCGAGCCGGAGAAAGGTCAGGAACTCTGGGAGCACGGCTGGCTGCACACCGGTGACGTGGCGACCATCGACGACATGGGCTTTATCGAGATTCGCGACCGCATCAAGGACGTGATCAAGACCGGTGGCGAGTGGATCTCCTCATTGGAGCTGGAAGACCTGATCAGTCGGCATCCGGCCGTGCGTGAAGTGGCGGTGGTGGGGGTGGCGGATCCGCAGTGGGGCGAGCGACCCTTTGCCTTGCTGGTGCTGCGTGAGAATCAGACCCTGGATGCCAAGGGCCTCAAGGACCACCTCAAGCCGTATGTCGAACAGGGTCATATCAACAAGTGGGCAATTCCCTCGCAGGTCGCCCTTGTTACCGAAATTCCCAAGACCAGCGTTGGCAAGCTGGACAAGAAACGCATCCGCCTGGATATAGCCCAGTGGCAGGCGGCCGGCTATGCGTTTCTCTCCACCCTGTAATGTGTGGCGGTGATACCTGGCCGGAGTGACTGCATAGTCAAACAAGCGTTTGCCTTGCCAATTGCTCTTTCCCAGCCATTCCTGGCTTGTGGCGAATCGGACTTATCCGCCGAAACCTGCGAGCCAGAGTGTCTGGGAGGCTGCAAATCATACTTTCGAGGGATCAGGCAGTCACACCCTCTGGCTATAGTCCGCACTATCCATAACAAAAAAGTACATGGAGTAGTGTCGATGACAAAATCAAAGCAAACCTGGCGTCTGGCTAAACTGCCGTTGGCCGTCAGCCTCGCATCCACCCTCGCCGCACCGGCATTCGGCGTGAATTTCAATATCGGTGAAATAGAAGGTCAGTTCGACTCGTCGCTGTCGGTTGGTGCCAGTTGGTCGACCCGTGGCGCAGATCCAGATCTGATCGGCACCGTCAATGGCGGTAAAGCCGCTTCATCGACCAGCGACGACAACCGCCTGAACTTCAAGAAAGGCGAGACCTTCTCGAAGATCTTCAAGGGTATCCACGACCTCGAACTGAAGTACGGCGATACCGGCGTGTTCGTGCGCGGCAAGTACTGGTACGACTTCGAGTTGAAAGACGAGGAGCGCCTGTTCAAGGACATCGACGACCACAACCGTAAGGAAGCGGCCCAGTCCTCGGGCGCGCAAATTCTCGATGCTTTCGTCTACCACAACTACGACATTGCCGACATGCCGGGTTCCGTGCGTCTGGGCAAGCAGGTCGTCAGCTGGGGTGAAAGCACCTTCATTCAGAACTCGATCAACTCGATCAACCCGGTCGACGCCGCCGCCTTCCGCCGTCCCGGCGCGGAGATCAAGGAAGGCCTGATCCCGGTCAACATGTTCTATGTGTCGCAGAGCCTGACCGACAACCTGTCCATGGAGGCGTTCTACCAGCTCGAGTGGGACCAGACCGTAGTCGATAACTGCGGCACCTTCTTCTCGACCACCGACGTGGTGGCCGATGGTTGCGATAGGAACTTGACTGTCGGCTCGCCGGCTATTGCACCGTTGCAGCCGGTCGCCGCCGCGTTTGGCCAGGGTTTCGATGTGGAAAGCGAAGGCGTGGTGGTGCCGCGTGGCGGCGATCGCGATGCGCGCGACAGTGGCCAGTACGGTATGGCCCTGCGCTGGCTTGGCGATAACACCGAGTACGGCGCCTACTTCATGAACTACCACAGCCGTAATCCGTTCTTTAATACCAAGACGGCAGAAGCAGGTACCTTTGCTGCACTGCCTGCTATTGGTGCGGTGGGTGGCAACGCCGCGGCCAGCGCTTTCCTGGTGGCAACTTGCGGCCCAGTCCCCAACGCCTGCTATGCAGCAAACGCAGCTACCGCTACGGCTATAGGCCAAGCATCGGGTGCTGGTCTGGCGCAAAGCACTGCACTGGGTAATGGCGAATACTTCATCAGCTATCCAGAAGATATTCAGCTGTACGGCCTGAGCTTCTCGACCGTGCTGCCCACCGGCTCGTCCTGGGGCGGCGAGGTGAGCTATCGCCCCAATGCGCCGATCCAGATCAACAGTACCGCGCTCAACCTGGCGTTGCTGAATCCGGCTAGCGGCGGTCTGGCAGCCCCCACCATCGATACCACGCCGGGTGCGGACAACCAGGGTTATCGCCGCAAGGAACTGACCCAGGTGCAAACTACCTTGACCCATTTCTTCGACCAGGTATTGGGTGCCAGTCGCCTGACCGTGGTCGGCGAAGTCGGTGTCGCCCACGTCGGCGCCCTCGAGCGTCGTGAGGATCTGCAATACGGCCGCGACTCCATCTATGGTGCCTACAGCGCAACCAATGACGACGGTTTCGTGACCAGCACTTCCTGGGGCTATCGCGCTCGCGCCATTCTCGAATACCCGAGCGTGTTCGCTGGCGTCAACCTCAAGCCGAGCGTGTCCTGGTCGCATGATGTGGATGGCTACGGCCCGAACGGTCTGTTCAACGAAGGCAGCAAGGCCGTCAGCCTGGGGTTGGATGCCGACTACCAGAACACCTATAACGCCAGCTTGGCCTACACCGATTTCTTCGGTGGCGACTACAACACTGCTATCGACCGCGATTTCGTTGCACTCAGCTTCGGTATGAACTTCTAAGCGGCCAGGAATTTTGAGGAAGACTCTGTATATGAAAACAACAAAAAGTCTGTTGCAAACCGGCGCGCTGACCCTTTCGCTGCTGGCCTGCAGCGTCATGGCAGCGGTGTCGCCAGACGAGGCTGCCAAGCTTGGGACCACGCTGACGCCAGTCGGTGCCGAGATGGCGGGTAATGCGGATGGCTCGATTCCGGCCTGGACCGGTGGTTTGCCGAAGAATGCCGGCACTGCCGATGCCGCCGGCTTCCTGTCCGACCCGTTCCCCAACGAGCAACCACTGTTCACCATCACCGCGGCCAACGCCGAACAGTACAAGGACAAGCTGACCCCCGGTCAGCAGGCCATGTTCAAGCGTTATCCGCAAAGCTACAAAATACCGGTGTACCCGACCCACCGTTCCGCCGCCATGCCGGACTTCGTCTACGAAGCCACCAAGCGCAATGCGGCCAGCACTCGCATGGTCGAGGGCGGCAATGGTCTGGAGAACTTCGAGCAGGCCAACCCGTTCCCGATTCCGAAGGATGGTCTGGAAGCGATCTGGAACCATATCACCCGCTACCGTGGTGGCAGCGTCAAGCGTCTGGTAACCCAGGCGACACCGCAGGCGAACGGTTCCTACAGCCTGGTCTACTTCCAGGATGAGTTCACTTTCCGTGGCGCGTTGGAGGGTGTCGACACCAGCAAGGAAAGCAACGTGCTGTTCTACTTCAAGCAGCGGGTAACTGCACCTTCGCGTCTGGCCGGTAACGTGCTGCTGGTGCACGAAACCCTCAACCAGGTGAAAGAGCCGCGTCTGGCATGGTTGTACAACGCCGGCCAGCGCCGCGTGCGCCGCGCACCGCAGGTGTCCTATGACGGGCCGGGTACCGCCGCCGATGGCTTGCGTACGTCCGACAACTTCGACATGTACAACGGTGCACCTGACCGTTACGAGTGGAAGCTGAACGGCAAGAAGGAAATCTACATTCCTTACAACACCTACCGTCTGGATTCGCCGAAGCTGAAGTACAGCGAAATCATCAAGCCTGGCCATATCAACCAGGAGCAGTCCCGTTACGAGTTGCACCGTGTATGGCATGTGACTGCGACCCTGAAGGCCGGCGAGCGTCATATCTATGCCAAGCGTGACTTCTACCTCGATGAAGACACCTGGCAGGCCGCGCAAATCGACCATTACGACGGCCGCGGTACCCTGTGGCGTGTGGCTGAGGCCCACGCCCAGTACTACTACGACAAGCAAGTACCCTGGTACACCCTGGAAACCCTGTATGACCTGCAGTCCGGTCGTTACCTGGCACTGGGTATGAAGAACGAGGAGAAGCAATCCTACGCGTTCGGCTACCCGGCAAAAGAAAGCGACTACACCCCGGCAGCACTGCGTCAGGCTGGCGTTCGCTAACAACCGTTGTTGCAACAGTGAAAGCCGGCCCATTGGGCCGGCTTTCTTGTTTTAGCGATGTCCCAGTGGCTCGCGGCACTGGCCAGCAGGTCAGCACAGCGTGCCGGTGTCGCCAGCCACGGCGCGTGGCCTACACGCAGCGCTGCTGCCGCTGTCGAAAATGTTCCCGGCCTTGTTCCTGCCTACTCCATTCATGAGGCTCGCCCGCTTCGCGGCGCTGCTTTGGCGTGGCCGATTCGGCTATCCATGCCGCTGAACAGCGCCCGCACGAACTGGCTCAGACTGAATCCGGGTTGCCTGCCTGGGTAATGATTTGTGTCCGTGCCCACATCCAGGCTTCAATTCCCGCGGTTAAGTCGATAGTCTGCTGAAAGTTCGCGCCTGAACTGGCAATGACTTAACAAGAGCCGGGTGATGACCGATCTGACGCGTATAACACCTGTAGTCAGCGATTCCGTTCCTCTGGGCGACAGTCGCTTTTTTCGTCCACCACTGCCATCCAGCCATGTATCGCGGCCGCGTCTGTGTGAGCGGCTGGCCGAGGGTTTGACCGGGCGGCTGCTGCTGGTCAGCGCCCCCGCAGGTTTCGGCAAAAGCTCGCTGGCCAGTGAGTTCTGCCAGACACTGCCCGAGCAGTGGCACAGCCTGTGGCTGGGTCTCAGCCCACGGGATAGTGATCCCGGGCGTTTTCTCGAGCGCTTGCTGGCGGGTCTGCAGCAGTTTTATCCGGGGTTGGGCGAGGATGCCCAGGCATTGCTGCGCATGCGCCAGCGCCATCAACCCTTCGCCTTCGAAGAGTGGCTCGATGGCCTGCTCGACGAGTTGGGCGAGCGCCTCGTGCCGACAGCGCCCTTGTTGCTGGTGCTGGACGACTATCACCTGGCCCAGGGTGCGGTGCTCGACCGTTGCCTGCAGTTTCTCCTCAATCATCTACCCGAGGGCCTGGTCATTCTGGTGACCAGCCGCCAGCGCCCTGACTGGCACCTGGCGCGCCTGCGTCTGTCACGCCAGTTGCTGGAGTTGCAGGAGCAGGACTTGCGCCTGACCGAGGACGAGACCCGCGCACTACTCGGCAGCCAGGGTGCCCAGCTCAGTGGGCCGGTTCTGGAGGAGTGGCGCCAGCGCAGCGAGGGCTGGGTGGCCGGCCTGCGCCTGTGGCTGTTGACCCGTCAGCAGGCGGATGACGGCAGCCCGGAGCGGGTGCCCCAGGGCGACGAGGGGTTGATCCGCGAATACCTGCTGGAAGAGGTGATCGAGCAGCAGTCGGCCGAGGTGCAGAGCTTCCTGTTCGACACCGCCTGCCTGGAGCGTTTCTGTGTCGAGCTGTGCGATGCCTTGCGCGAGCAGCATGACAGCGCGGCGATTATCCAGCACCTGCAGACCCATCAGGTCTTTCTGGTGCCCCTGGACGAGCAGGGCCACTGGTTTCGCTACCACCACCTGTTCTCCGATCTGTTGCGCTCGCGTCCCGCTGCCCAGCGCAGCCAGTCCCAGGCGGCCCTGCATCTGCGGGCCTGTCGCTGGTTCAGCAGCCAGGGCCTGCATGAGGAAGCGGTCGATCAGGCGCTACGAGCCGGCCAGCCGGAAGTGGCGGCCAATCTGGTGCAGAACCTGTCCGAGGAACAATTGCTCGGCGAGCAGAATGTCGCGCGTTTGCTGCGCTGGAAGATGGACCTGCCCGACAGCCTGCTGGCCAGCACGCCGCGCCTGCTGGTGTTATACGGCTGGGCTCTGGCCCTGGCTTGCCAGCTGGATGCCGCCGACGAGCTGATCCAGCAATTGGGACGTTTCATGCCGGCCCCCAATGCGCAGGAGCAGGATGATCTGTTGGCCCAGTGGCTGGCCCTGTCCGGCATCATCGCCCGCGGTCGTGGCCAGGTGCCCGAGGCCGAGCGCTATTGCAGAGAGGCCCTGGCCCTGCTCGGCGGCGAACGCTGCGGGCCGCGCCTGATGTGCCTGTTTACCCTGGCCAACCTGGCGATGACCAAGGGCGACCTGTGGCGTGCGCGGGGGCTCAATCGCGAGGCCTTGGAGCTGGCGCAGCGGATCGACAATCCCCTGTTCGAGGGCCTGGCGCATGCCGAGCGGGCGCGAGTGCTGCACGCCCGTGGCGAGGTTCAGCGTGCTCTGGTCGAGGTACGCCTGGGCCAGCAGCGGTTGCACGGGCTCTCGAGCCAGCGGGTCTATTCGGTGCGGGCGCGGTTGAATCTGTACGAGGGCTATCTGCTCAGCGTGTCGCTGCAAACCCAGGCCGCCCGCACCAAATTGCTGGCCGGGATCGGTGAGGCACGCGCCTGTCGCGACATCAGCCTGCTGGTGGGGTACTGCGTGCTGGCCGGGGTCGAGGGGCGTGAAGGACGCCTCGGCGAGGCCTTCGCCCAACTGGCCGAAGCCGAGCGCCTGATGCATGCCTGGGATGTGCCATCGATCTACTACCTGGCGATGATCACGGTGGTCAAGTGCGAGCTGTGGTTGTCCCGGGGCCAGCTGGAATTGGCCGAAGTCTGGTTGCAGCGGCTGGCCGAGACCTATTGCGGCGCAACGCCCGGCGCGGCCCCCGAGTTCCACCCGCAGCTGGCCTTGCATATCGAGTTGCAGCAAGCCGCGCTAGAACGCTTGCAGGGGCGCCTGGAGGTTGCCGAACGGCGCCTGCGCGCACTCAGTCGGTGCGCCCAGTCCGCATCGGGTCAATTGTTCGTGGTCGCTGCTCAGGTGCAATTGACCCTGCTGCTCAAGGCCTCCGGACGCGACCGCGAGGCCGTCAGCTGGCTGACCAGCAGCCTGGAAGCGGCGCAGGGTGGTGCTTTGCTGCCTTATCAGGAGTTGTTCGTGCACCAGCCACAGTGGCTGCGCGAGCAACTGATCGCGCGCCCCGATTGCGCCGTGGCCGTCGAGCTGCTCAAGTATCTGCCGCAGACCCAGGAAGGGCGGCTGAGCAGGCTTGATAGCCAGCTGACCGAGGCCTTGAGTTCGCGTGAGTTGGCGGTATTGCAGCTGATCGCCCTGGGCTGTTCGAATCAGGAAATCAGCGAGCAGCTGTTCATTTCGCTGCACACGGTGAAAACCCATGCCCGTCATATCAACGGCAAACTGGGCGTCGAACGGCGTACCCAGGCAGTGGCACGGGCCAAGGATCTGGGGCTGTTGCGTTGAGAGGCGGTGAAAAAACTCGCGCCTACTGCGAACGCCTCCAAACGCCCGCTGCGACGTTGCGATACATGAAAAGCAGGGTCATTTAGCTCACTAAACTCCCTTGCTTTTCATGTATGGCGCCTTGCCGCGAACGCCTGGAGACGGTCTCGCTACGGCGCTCGATATTTTCACAACCTCTGAGCGGCTGTGAAAACTCGTGCCTACGGCGGCTTCTCGGTGCCCTGCGTTTCGGCTGATTATCTCGAGTAATCCGCTATTCGTAGGGTGGCTCTCGCCGCAGGCAGGGCACCATTGGTTTGGCGGTGCGGCGCAAAAGCTGGCGGGTTGTCGCTGCGCTCCGAACGGACGGCGCCCCGGCCGCCCTACGCTAAGAAAATGGACCGCCCAGGACCGGGTAAAGCGTCATCCACAGCTGATCTTGCGGTAGTGCAGATAAACAAAAGACCACAAAAATGCCACTCACCTGGTTCAAGTGAGCGGCATTGTGCTGCTGCGCGGTAATCAGCCAGCGTTTGTCGTGCTGCGTGGTGCAACCGGTTGGTCGTCGTTGGATATAGTCACCTCGACCCGGCGGTTCATCGAGCGGCCAGATGACGTGTCATTTCCTGACACCGGGTATTCCTTGCCATAACCCTGGGTGACGATGCGCTCCGGGCCAACGCCCATTTTTATCAGCGCCATGCGTACCGAGTTGGCGCGCAGTTGCGACAGGCTCAGGTTGTAAGCGGCGGAGCCGGTGCTGTCGGTGTAACCCTCGACGATCACCTTGCGCTCTGGGCTTTGCTGGAGGAACTGAGCCAGTTTGTTGACGTTGTTCATGCCGCCGGACTTCAGCTCCGCGCGGTTCAGGTCGAACAGCACATCACCGAAAGTTACCAGCGTGCCACGTTCCGTTTTTTTGGCATTCAGGCTGTCCTGCAGCTGCTTGATTTGCGCATCGCGCGCATCGAGTTGCACATCACGGGCATCGATTTGTGCATCACGTGCATTCAGGCGCGCGTTGGCACGCTCGGCGGCAGCCTTGCCCAGGTTCTGTTCGGCGCTACGCAAGGCGATGGTCTGCTTGGCGACTTCGATGCGCTGGTTGGTCAGGTAGGCCAGTTGATCGACTTTCTGTTCATCCTCGCTGGCGCGGTAGGCCTGTTCGGCCTCGTCCAGCATCTCGCTGGCACCCTTGGTTTCCAGGGCCGCGACCTTGCTGGCTTGCGGGTCCGACTGCAGCGTGGAGAAATTGCTGCGTGCCGCCTCCAGATTGACGTTGGGTTGCGAGGAGCATGCGGCCAGGCCTACGCTCAATGCCAGTAAGGCGGGAATCATCACTTGAGTACGCATATTCGGGTAATCCTTTAGCTGTTGGCGGAGTCGGTGTTCAGCGTGTTTGGCGGCCGGGGTTAAAGGCTGCTGCCACGCATACTTTCCTCGCGCATTTCCTCAACGCCCTGGCGGGCGTCTTCCAGGGCTTGTTCAGCCTTGGCTGCCTGGGCTTTGCGTTCTGCCAGGCGCGCATCCCACTCGGCCTGTTCGGCCAGGCGTTTGGCTTCTTCGTAGTTTTGGTCGTGCAGTTGCTGCTCGGCTTGCTTGAGCTTCTCTTGTGCGGATTTCATTTCCACGGCAGCGAATTCCGGGCCTCCGGCACTGACCGCAGAGTTGACCGCCGATTTGCTCACTGCGAGCTGCTCGCTAGGAGGATTGCCGGCGCAGCCGGCCAGCAACAGGCTGCTGCCGAGGGCGAGTGCGGCGAGTGTCCAGGTTGACCGTTGGCTAGGTTGTGGCCGGGCAGGGGTGATGATCATGGTGTTCAGTTCCATTGGTGGTTTCCTTGCATGCAGCGGTTCCCATGATGGTCACCAGCCAGCGTTTTGACTGCAGGCGGCGGACGCTTTTGGACAAGGCGCAACAGGCCCTTAGCCGCGACCGTTCGTCAGAACGCTACGAAGCTTCGAGTGCGTTTAGAATAATTTTGTTCAAAAAAAACAACATAAATAATCCATCAAAGCTTATTTTCTGGATTTATTCGTTCTGATGTTTTCTTTCTTGAACGCTTGTGCGCGCAGGCACGCCGCCCCAGTTGCTGGGGCGCGTGGGTCGTTCAGGGGCATGCAGAGATTTCAGTGGTTGGTGCTGTCCTGTTGCGCGCTCAGCTCGTGCAGATACTTGCGTGACAGGGCGAGAAAGCGCGGTGTCGGGCCGATATCTTCATAGAGCGGATTGCCTTCCTCGTCGGTGGCCACCACCTGGCTGCCTTTGACGTAGGGCAGGCTGGTTTCCAGTTCTTCCAGCGCCGCGCCGATCAGCTCGCCGAGTAGTGCTTCCGGGCTGCGTTTGGGGTACATCTCGGCTAAAGCCGCCAGGCGTGCAGCCGCTTCCATATCGAGATTGATCTGATACAGATTGCGGGTCATGCGACCCTTGGCGTTCTGTTCCCAATGGTGGACAAGCTCGCGAATTTTCATGACTACCTCGTCCTTTACCTACTCGTGGTAGGCGGTTATGCGATTGTGCTGGGCCTCGCCCTTTTGTGGCGGGCCTGATTAGAGCCTAGACGCTGCCCAGCGTTCTTGTCGGTGCGGTGTCGCGCCCTTGTAAGATGTTGCCGTGCTGGGCACTCTTGAGCTTCACGCTTCAGCGGAGAGTCACTCATGGCAGAAATCGACGCGCGTCTGCGCGAGGACGTTCATCAGCTCGGCGAGCTGCTGGGTAACACCATCAGCGCCCAGCGGGGGACGGTTTTTCTCGACAAGATCGAGCGCATTCGCAAGGGTGCCAAGGCCGCGCGGCGCGGCTCTGCCGCCGGTGCCGAGCAGCTCAGCGCCAGCCTCGAGCAGCTCGCCGACGACGAACTGCTACCGGTGGCGCGGGCGTTCAACCAGTTTCTCAACCTGGCCAATATCGCCGAGCAGTATCACCGCATCCGCCGGCGCGACCCTGACGAGCCGGAGCCCTTCGAGTCGCGGGTGTTGCCCGAACTGTTGCAGCGCCTGCTGGCCAACGGCCACGGCGCCGATGCCCTGGCGCGCCAGTTCGGCCGGCTGGACATCGAGCTGGTGCTGACCGCCCACCCGACCGAAGTGGCGCGGCGCACCCTGATCCAGAAATACGATGCGATCGCCGCACAGCTGGCCGCGAGCGACCACAGCGACCTGTCCGCCGCCGAGCGCGAGCAGGTCGCCGAGCAGTTGCAGCGCCTGATCGCCGAGGCCTGGCATACCGAAGAGATCCGCCGCAGTCGCCCGAGCCCGGTGGACGAGGCCAAGTGGGGCTTCGCTGTGATCGAGCATTCGCTGTGGCAGGCGGTGCCGAATTTCCTGCGCAAGGCTGATCATGCCCTGCAAGCGGCCACCGGCATGCACCTGGCGCTGGACGCCGCGCCGATTCGTTTCGCTTCCTGGATGGGCGGCGACCGCGACGGCAACCCCAATGTCACCGCCGCGGTGACCCGCGAGGTGCTGCTGCTGGCGCGCTGGATGGCGGCCGACCTGTACCTGCGCGATATCGACCAACTGGCCGCCGGGCTGTCCATGCAGCAAGCCAGCCCCGAGCTGCTGGCAAAGGTTGGCGAGAGTTCCGAGCCCTATCGCAGCCTGCTCAAGCAACTGCGCGAACGTCTGCGCGCCACCCGCAGCTGGGCCCAGGAGGCGCTGCACGGTCCGGTCGCAGCGCCGGCGGCGGTGTTGCAGGACAACCGCGAACTGCTCGAACCGCTGGAGTGCTGCTTCCAGTCGCTGCACGCCTGCGGCATGGGGGTGATCGCCAATGGCCCGCTGCTCGATTGCCTGCGCCGCGCCGCCACCTTCGGCTTGTTCCTGGTGCGTCTGGACGTGCGCCAGGACTCCAGCCGTCACGCCGCGGCGCTCGATGAAATCACCGATTATCTGGGCCTGGGGCGCTACGCCGAGTGGGACGAGGAGGCGCGCCAGCAGTTCCTCATGACCGAGCTGGACAACCGCCGGCCGCTGTTGCCCAGCCACTTCAAACCCAGCGCCGACACCGCCGAAGTACTCGCCACCTGCCGCGAGGTGGCCGCCGCGCCGGCAGCCTCGCTGGGCTCCTATGTGATCTCGATGGCCGGTGCGCCTTCCGATGTGCTGGCCGTGCAACTGCTGTTGAAGGAGTCCGGGCTGCTGCGGCCGATCCGCGTGGTGCCACTGTTCGAAACCCTCGCCGACCTGGACAACGCCGGCCCGGTGATCGACCGCCTGCTCAGCCTCAAGGGCTACCGCGCGCGCCTGCACGGCCCGCAGGAGGTGATGATCGGTTATTCCGACTCGGCCAAGGATGCCGGTACCACCGCGGCGGCCTGGGCGCAGTACCGTGCCCAGGAGAAACTGGTGCAGGTCTGTGCCGCGCAACAGGTCGAGTTGCTGCTGTTCCACGGCCGTGGCGGCACCGTCGGCCGCGGCGGCGGTCCGGCCCATGCGGCGATCCTGTCGCAGCCGCCGGGCTCGGTGGCGGGGCGTTTTCGCACCACCGAGCAGGGCGAAATGATCCGCTTCAAGTTCGGCCTGCCGGATATTGCCGAGCAGAACCTCAACCTCTACCTGGCCGCGGTGCTGGAAGCCACCCTGTTGCCACCGCCGACGCCCGAACCGGCCTGGTGCGAACTGATGGACAAGCTGGCCGCCGATGGCGTCACGGCCTATCGCGGCGTGGTGCGCGAGCATCCGCAGTTCGTCGAGTATTTCCGCCAGGCCACGCCGGAGCAGGAGCTCGGCCGCCTGCCGCTGGGCAGCCGCCCGGCCAAGCGGCGCGAGGGCGGGGTGGAGAGCCTGCGGGCGATTCCCTGGATCTTCGCCTGGACCCAGACCCGCCTGATGTTGCCGGCCTGGCTGGGCTGGGAATATGCCCTGAGCAGCGCAATGCAACGCGGCGAGGGCGAGCTGCTGGCGCAGATGCGCGAGCATTGGCCGTTCTTCCGCACCCGCATCGACATGCTGGAAATGGTCCTGGCCAAGGCCGATGGCGCTATTGCCCGGCTCTACGACGAACGGCTGGTCGAGCCGTCCCTGCGGCCGTTGGGCGAACATTTACGCGACCTATTGTCGCAGGCGGTGGCTACGGTACTGGGGCTGACCGGTCAGTCGCAGCTGCTGGCGCACAGTCCCGAGACCCTGGAATTCATCAGCGTGCGCAACACCTATCTTGACCCCTTGCACCTGCTCCAGGCCGAGCTGCTGGCGCGCTCCAGGCAGCGTGATAGCCAGGCCGACAGCCCTCTGGAGCAGGCCTTGCTGGTCAGCGTCGCCGGCATCGCCGCCGGTTTGCGCAACACCGGTTAGCGGGAGCAGCGCGGGCGTTACCCGGGTGCTCCGGAGGTGTTCCGGACGCACCCGATCGCTGTCTGATTGCGCCTGAAAGGCCCCTGTTTATCCTACTTTCGGTGGCTTGTGCGGTGGGGGTGCGCTGTGTATCGTGATCAACCTTTTAGTCCCTTGGACACTTGGACACAGGCCACTTGGCTACTTGCCAGCGTTGCCCGAACCATTCTGAGATTGGCCCCACGAGGCGAGTCCGACGCTTTTTTCTTTAATCTTGAGGAGCACATCGATGCGCGTGATTCTGCTAGGGGCGCCCGGTGCCGGCAAAGGTACCCAGGCCGGTTTCATCACCAAGAAGTTTGGTATTCCGCAAATCTCCACCGGCGACATGCTGCGTGCCGCGGTCAAGGCCGGCACCGAGCTGGGCCTGATGGCCAAAAGCATCATGGACAGTGGCGGTCTGGTTTCCGATGACCTGATCATCAATCTGGTCAAGGAACGCATCAGCCAGCCCGATTGCGCCAATGGCTTCCTCTTCGATGGCTTCCCGCGCACCATTCCCCAGGCCGAAGCGCTGAAGGATGCTGGTGTGAGCATCGACCACGTGGTGGAAATCGCCGTCGAAGACGAGGAAATCGTCAGCCGCATCGCCGGCCGTCGCGTGCACCCGGCTTCCGGCCGGGTCTACCACACCGAGCACAACCCGCCCAAAGTCGCCGGTAAAGACGACGAAACCGGCGAGGAGCTGATTCAGCGCGACGACGACAAGGAAGAAACCGTGCGTCACCGCCTGTCGGTCTACCACTCGCAGACCAAGCCGCTGGTGGATTTCTACCAGAAGCTTGCCGCTGCCAACGGCACGCCGAAATACAGCGCCATAGCCGGCGTTGGGAGCGTCGACGAGATCACCGCCAAGGTGCTCGCCGCGCTCAGCTAAGCAGCTGCCTGCAGTCAGCCAACGGCCCGCTTTTGCGGGCCGTTGGCGTTTCTGGGCCTTGTGTTTGTGTGGCTACGGATACGTTCGGGTCGCTCTCAAGCATGGAGAGGCGCGACAGGTTTTTTACTATCGGCGGGCGATAGTCATAGCTGTTTGGCCTGGCCGTAGCGCCCTGGCCTGTCGAGTCGCGCGTGCGTCACCACCAAGGAGAGAGGACATTCAATGACCGAGAAATCCACAAACGGCCTTGCCTGGCTGGGCCTTGCGGTATCGCTGCTGGCCATTCCCGCGGCCTTTGCCGATACCGCGGCGAAGCCCAAGGCGGACTGCACTGTCGCCGAGTTCACCATGGGCCTGCGTTTCCAGCAGCAATCGGCGGAAGTTCAGGCCCTGCAGCTGCAGGCCTACAACATCGCGACGCTGAAGCTGGATGCGGCAGTGGCCGCCGCGAAAGATCCGTCGAAGCTGGCCATCGTCACCGACCTGGATGAAACCGTCATCGACAACAGCGCCTTGTTGGCGCGCGACCTGGCCAACTGCCACACCTATGACGCCTGGGACACCTGGCTGCCCTGGGAGCGAGACGGCACCCCGGCGCTGATTCCCGGTGCCAAGCAGTTTCTCCAGCACGCCGACAGCCTGGGCGTGACCATTCGCTATATCTCGGACCGTGCCGACGAGCAGAAGCCACATACCCTGGCCACCCTGAACAAGCTCGGCCTGCCCCAGGTGTCGGCGGAAAGTGTTCTGCTGCTGGGCCCGCCCAAGGTCGAGCGTCGCGCCATCGTCAGCTCCGATCATCAGATCGTGCTGTTGCTGGGCGATACGCTGCACGACTTCGATGGGCGTTTCCGCAAGACGCCGCTGGCCGATCAGCGCGCCACCGTGGCCGCGGAAGCGGGCAAATGGGGTGCCGAATGGATCGTCTTCCCCAATGCGGGCTACGGCACCTGGTCCAAAGCGCCGTTGAGCGCCTGGGAAGCCGAGACAGTGATCGAGGCCTGGTAAGCCGCTGTTTGCTGGAATGCACTGGGTCCGTTCTGGCCCGGTGCATGCCAGTTGCCCGGCGGATTCGTGCGCGTGACGGGCGCGAACTATAGTGATTGCGCTGGAAAAAAAAGCCTCAAGCCGTTCTAATGCCGGTCCATTTCGTCACCGTCCGAATGCAATGACCACTCTCCTGGCCCTGGATACCGCCACCGAAGCCTGTTCCGTCGCCCTGCTGCATGACGGCCAGGTGATCAGCCACTACGAGGTGATCCCGCGCCTGCACGCCCAGCGCCTGTTGCCGATGATCAAGGATCTGCTGGCCCAGGCTGGTGTGCCGCTGTCGGCGCTGGATGCGATCGCCTTCGGTCGTGGCCCGGGCGCCTTTACCGGTGTGCGCATTGCCGTCGGCGTGGTGCAGGGCCTGGCGTTTGCCCTGGATCGTCCGGTACTGCCGGTGTCCAACCTTGCCGTACTGGCCCAGCGCGCGCAGCGCGAGTACGGCGCCGGTCAGGTGGCTGCGGCCATCGACGCCCGCATGGATGAAATCTACTGGGGCTGCTATCGCAGCGAAAATGGCGAAATGCGCCTTGCCGGGGCCGAAGTGGTGGCGCCGCCCGAACTGGTCGGTTTGCCGTGCGACGCGACGGGTGACTGGTTCGGCGCCGGCACTGGCTGGGGCACGTTCGCCGCGCGCATCCCGCTGACCCCTTACGGACAGGACGGCGCCATGCTGCCGCATGCCGAGGACCTGCTCAGCCTGGCGCGGTTTGCCTGGGCGCGGGGTGAGGCGCTAGTGGCCGACGAGGCCCTGCCGGTGTATCTGCGCGACAAGGTCGCCACGCCGAAAGCGCCGCAATAAGGTCGCCGTCCGCTGTCTGTAGGAGCCAGGGGGGCGCCTAGTCCTTGCTGGCGATCCGCTACTGCGCCCGGATGCTCTGCGTCGCCCCGTTCCATGATCGATTGCCAATCCGTCTGGGCGGGGCTAAATTGCATGCACCTCCACCCATTTGGCTGACCACTGCCGAGCAGCAATAGATGCGCATCGACGGCTCCATACCTTCCTACTCGCCAGATCGCGGGCCTCGTTCGGGCACGGCGGTTACGCCGTTTCGCGAAGCCCAGCGTGAGATAGAGCAGCGTCGTGAGCAGCCGGCAGCCCCGGCGAGCAGCCAGGGTTTCGAGCAGACTGCGCAAACCCGTCGGGTACAGGCTTCCAGCGCCAGCAGCGACAGCCTGCCGGTGCGGACGCAGAACCTTACCTACCCGCCAGGCGTCAGCAATCGTGCGGCCCAGGCGATTGCCAGTTACAGCACTACCGCCACCTACGCCAGCGAGCCTGGCGCCCAGGAAATACTGGGCCTTGATCTCTACGCCTGATAACGACCGCTGATGCGTCCCTACTTTCTTGGCTGCCCGTCCTGGAGCGAGCCGGCCTGGCGTGGTTCGCTGTATCCGGATAGCGCGCGTCCGGCGGAGTTTTTGCCGCGCTACGCCGAGGTCTTCAATGCGGTCGAGGGCAACACCACCTTCTATGCGCGACCCTCGGCCGCTACGGTTAACCGCTGGGCGACACTGATGCCCGCGCACTTGCGCTTCTGCGCCAAGCTGCCGCGCGATATCAGCCATGCCGGGGATTTGCGCGAGCAACTGGCCGCCAGTGACGACTTCCGCCGCCTGCTGGCACCCTTGGGCGCGCGGGTGGCGCCATTCTGGTTGCAGTTGCCCGCCAGCTTCGGCCCGTCGCGTCTCGCTGAATTGAGCGCCTTTATCGAGCACTGGGGCGGCAGCGGACTGGCCGTCGAGGTGCGTCATCCGGCTTTCTTCGCCAAGGGTGAGGAGGAGCGGGCGCTCAACCGCCTGCTGCTGGAGCGGGGCATCGAGCGGATCTGCCTGGATGCGCGGGCCTTGTTCAGTTGTGCGTCGCAGGCGCCGGCAGTTCTGCATGCCCAGGCGAAGAAGCCACGCCTGCCGATCCGCCCGACGGCGTTCAGCCAGGCGCCGCAGCTACGCTTCATCGGTCATCCCGAACTCGCCGCCAACGACCGCTTCATGGCGCCCTGGCTGGACAAGATTGCCGGCTGGATCGAGGACGGGCGCACACCCTACGTCTTCCTGCACACCGCCGACAACCGCCTGGCGCCGCAACTGGCCCGACGTTTCCACGCCCAGTTGATGGCGCGCCTGCCGGGGCTGGTGGACTTGCCTGAGCCAATCGTCGAGCCCGCGCGCGAGCAACTGGGGCTGCTCTGAGCGGGTGTGAAGAAACTCCCGTTACTGCGACCGCCGCCAGGCACCTTGCCGCGAACACCTGGAGACGGCTTCGCGACGGCGTTCGATATTGCACAACCTTGGCGCGGCGAGCGCGCGGTTCGGCGCCGGCTGATGCCGGGCCGGCCGCCTATGGTTTACTACTGCGTAGACGCTTCACTGCCTGAGAGTTACGACATGCGTTCCTCCTTCGAGAGCTTGCTGAAGAACAAGAATATGGCGCACCTCGCCAAGAGCCTGGACGGCGGCCCGGCGCTGCCGCCGCGCCGGGTCGCCTTCGTGCTGCTGGAAAACTTCTCGATGATGGCCTTCACCGGGGCGGTGGACGCCCTGGTCACCGCCAACCTGATGAGCCCGACGCCGCTCTATGAGGTGCTGGTGGCCGGTGGTGCAAGCGAGGTGGTGGTCAGCGATCTGGGCATCGCCATTTCGGCAGGCTGCCGCCTGGCAGAGTTGGAAGAAAAACAGCAGGACATCCTGGTCGTCTGCGGTGGTTTCCGGGTGCGCTTGCAGGCGGATCCACTGCTCAGGGCCAAGCTCAAAGCGGCCGACGCCGCCGGCGCCATGCTCGGCGGCTTGTGGAATGGCGCCTATTTTCTCGCCGAAGCGGGGCTGCTGGATGGCTACGATTGTGCCTTCCACCCGGATGGGCGGGCGATGATCGCCGAGCTGTTCCCCAAGGTGAAATTGTCGAGCCATGCCTATGTGCTGGATCGTCAGCGGATCAGCTGTGCCGGGGCCAACAGCTCGCTGGGCATGATGCTGGAAGTGGTGCGCCGCGGCAGTGGCATCAACCTGGTGAGCGCCATCGAGGAAGTGCTGAGCTGCGACAAAATGCAGGAAGTGCTGGATGTGTCGGTGGTGGCCGTCGATTACGACCCGACCCTGCCGCAGGCGTTGAAGTCGGCGCTGGAGCTGATGCACAACAATATCGACGAGCCGTTGACGGTCGATGAGCTCGCCAGCTGCGTGGGCATTTCCCGGCGCCAGCTCGAGCGCCTGTTCTGCCGTCACGTCAATGCGACGCCCTCGCGTTACAACCTGGAGTTGCGCTTGACCCGTGCCCGTCAGCTGCTGCAACAGACCAACAAGTCGCTGGCCGATATCGCCGTCGCCAGCGGCTTTGTCAGCATTTCGCACTTCCGCCGCTGTTTTCGCGAGTTTTTCGAGATTTCCCCGGGACGTTTTCGCACCACTTCACACCATCGACGTTGAGTGCAATTGCGCCGCGCTCACGTCAGGCTGAGCGGATAGGGCAGTGTGGGCGCTCCGCGGGCAAGCTGGCTGCCAGCGCTGAACGCATCGGCGAGCAGCATCAGGGTCAAGCGCTCGACTTTCGCAGGTTCGGCATTGAGTCTGGTGCTCAGCTCGAACTGGCGTTGGGCGATCAATTGCAGAGCACCGCAGTCTGCTTCGCCAAGCGCCGGCGCTGCGTGCGGAGCCGCCTCTGGGTCGCCTGCCGTGGCCTCGGCAACCGCCGGTTGCTGGCCCGCGGTCACCCGGCTCAAGAGGATCTGGAAATCCAGGTAGGCGCGAATGTCTGCCGGGCTGCTGCGGCTCGGGTTGCTGCCAAGGGCCTTCAGTGCGGTGCTGGAAGCGCAAACGCCATTAACCATGAGTCACTCGGTGCGGCCGCGACGGGCCAAGTCGGCAGAATGCCGCGTACCTGGTTATCGGCCGCCTGGCGGCCGGGTTGAGCATTGTTCCAGCGGATTTTTCGAAGCCTGACCCATGGCTTGCAACTGATCGAACAGGGTCGCAGCTGATTCGCTTGGCCTGCCTCCAGGCTGTTGCGGCGCAGTGAGTCTGGTCTAGCAGGCCGTTGAAAAATGTAGCGAGCGACGGCTAGGCAAGGCGAAATTTGCCGAAAAAGCGCAGTTTACGTGTTGTAAATGAGCATTTTGAGGCCGATTTCAACGCCGCATAGTCGAGCGCAGTAGTTTTTCAACGGCCTGCTAAGGTGCATGCAGGTTGAAATCGAAATAGGAGCGATCGATATGGCTACTCAGGTGGAGCGTGGCGAGGCATTTCGCGCCTTGCACCAGCGCGAAGGCTTGTTCGTGTTGCCCAATCCCTGGGATGCCGGCTCGGCGAAGATGCTCGCGGCCCTGGGCTTCGAGGCGCTGGCTACGACCAGTGCCGGATTGGCCTTTTCCCTGGGCCGCTGCGATGCAGAAGGCGCGGTCAGTCGCGCGGAGGCCCTGGCTAACGCCCGCGCTATCGTCGAGGCGACGCCGCTGCCGGTGGCCGCCGATCTGGAGAACGGCTATGGCGATGAACCGCAGCACTGTGCCGACACCATCGCCCTGGCGGCGCAGATCGGCCTGGTTGGCGGTTCCATCGAGGATGCCACGGGGGATGCGCAGTCGCCGATCTACCCCTTCGAACTGGCGGTCGAGCGGGTCCAGGCGGCGGTCGCGGCAGCCCACCGCCTGCCGTTCCCCTTCACCCTGGCGGCGCGGGCGGAAAATTACCTGCATGGCCGAGCCGATCTGGACGACACCATCCGCCGCCTGGTGGCTTACGCCGAGGCGGGCGCCGATGTGCTCTATGCGCCGGGCCTGACTAGCCGCGAGGAAATCCTGGCGCTGGTCACGGCCGTGGCGCCGCGCCCGGTCAACGTATTGGTGGGCTCGCCCAGCCTGCGCTTGTCGCTGGATGAGCTGGCCGAACTGGGAGTGAAGCGCGTCAGTCTCGGCTCCGCTTTGGCGCGAGTCGCCTATGGCGCCTTCTTCCAGGCCGCGCAGGAACTGGCCGCTCGCGGCAGCCTGGAGGCGACCGGCCAGGCCATGCCGTTCGAGCGCATCAACAATCTGTTCAAGGACTGAGAGCTTGTGAAAAAACTCTCGCCTACTGCGAGCGCCCCCAGGCGCCCGCTGCTTGCGTTGCGCTACGCAAAAAAACGGGGTCATTTAGCTCACTAAACTCCCCCATTTTTCGCGTAGCGCGCCTTGCCGCGAACGCCTGGAGACTCTCTCGCTACGGCGCTCGATATTTTCACAAGCTCTGAGCGGGGTAGGGTTTGCGTCGTGTTCTGATGGTGCTTGTGCTATTGGGGTTGTTTGGCGTGCCCCTGGCGGTCCAGCAACAGTGGCTCGATGTGCCGCCGCGCTGGAATCCCTGGGCGCCACTGGATATTGGGGCCACGCCGAACCTGCTGACCCCCTTCAAGCTCTGGCGCCTGGAGGATGATCCCGGGCTCTGCCGGCAGGCCCTGGCCACGTCGCCGCTGCGTTACACGGCATTGCCCGACAGCAGCCCGGCGGCGGATTGTCCGCTGCAGAATGCCCTGCGGGTGCAGGCCTCCGGGGTGCGTTTCAGCAGCAGCTTTATCGCCAGCTGCCCGCTGGCGGCGGCCTTTGCCCTGTTCGAGCGGCATGCCTTGCAGCCTGCCGCCCAGGAGGTGTTCGGCCAGCCGGTGGTGCAGGTCGAGCATGTCGGCAGCTTCGCCTGCCGCAGCATCGCGGGCAGCCAGCGGCGCAGCCAGCATGCCGCGGCCAATGCCCTGGATATCGCCGGCTTTCGCCTGCAAGACGGCCGGCGCATCAGCGTGCTGCGCGACTGGCCGGGAGAGGGCGAGGCCGCGCGCTTCTTGCGTCTGGTGCATGAAGGCGCTTGCGCCAGCTTCAATGTCACCCTCGGGCCGCAGTACAACGCTGCCCACCGCGATCACCTGCATGTCGATATGGGCCTGTTCCGCATGTGCCGCTAGCGGGCTGATACCAGGCTAGGGGCAAGCCGCGCAAACAGGGCGAACTCGGTGCGACTGGAAAGGGCTGGCTCTGGCAGAATGCCGCATCAACGATGATCGACCGCATACAGGTCGAATTGACTATTTTTTGAGCATATTCCCGATGAATGACGAACGGCCTGGCGCCACAATTCGCATGCAGGCCCTGGCCCCGCATCTGGCCGAGCACGCTGCTGCATGGGCCGAGCGCCTGGGGTTGGCGCAGGAGGGCGAGGCGCAATTTGCCCTGCAACTGGGCGAGCAGGGGCTGCAGCTGGTCGAGCTGGGGCCGCAGGCGCCGGGGCCGGTGCGGGTGGATTTCGTCGAGGGCGCGGTGGCGCATCGCCGGCTGTTCGGCGGCGGCACCGGGCAGATGATAGCCAAGGCCGTGGGCGTGCAGCCGGGCGTGCGTCCGCGGGTGCTGGATGCCACCGCCGGACTCGGTCGCGATGGCTTCGTCCTGGCCAGCCTGGGCTGCAGCGTGACGCTGATCGAGCGTCAACCGCTGATCGCCGCCCTGTTGGAGGATGGCCTGGCCCGCGCCGCCGGCGATCGGGATGTCGGCCCGATCGTGGCGCAGATGCGCCTGCTGACCGGCAACGCGATCGAGCTGATGAACGCATGGCAGGGCGATCCGCCGCAGGTGATCTACCTCGACCCGATGTTCCCCCATCGCGACAAGAGCGCGCTGGTGAAAAAGGAAATGCGCCTGTTCCGCCCCTTCGTCGGCGACGACCTGGATGCCCCGGCCCTGCTCCAGGCCGCTCTGGCCCTGGCCAGCCACCGGGTGGTGGTCAAGCGCCCGCGCAAGGCGCCGATCATCGACGGCGCCAAACCCGGTTACGCACTGGAAGGCAAATCCAGCCGCTACGACATCTATCCGTTGAAGAAGCTGCAGGCCTGAAATCGTCACGGTAACCCGGATAGCATCCGGGATTCGGGCGTTTCGTAGGAGCGGGCCATGCCCGCGATGCTTTGCGGCCCCCGATCGCGGGCATGGAACTGGGCGTCCCCCCCGCTCCTACATCCTGTTGTCGTCTTGCGTTGGCCGATAGGCACGCATGAACATCTCCACAGCGTCCTGCACATGCCGCTCGGCGGTTTCGCCTTGCTGCGGGCCAGCGCAGCCGATCAGCAGGCGGAAGTTGGCGCCCCCCTTGATCAGGCAGAAGAACTGATCGGCGGCGCTGTGCACATCGGCGATGCGCAACTGGCCCGCCTGGTCGGCCTTGCTCAGCAGGCCTTCCATCTCGCTGAGCAGGCGTTGCGGGCCGGCCTCGTAGAACATCTGCGACAGCTTCGGATCCTGGCTGGCCAGGGCCACCATCACCCGGTGCATTTCCACCGATTCGCGGCTGTTGATCAGGGTGTGGAAACCGCGACCGATGTTCAGCAGCACGGTCTCGATCGGTACGCCTGGCGCCAGCTCGAAGAACAGCTCGGGCAGCTGTTCCTCGCACTTGGCCTTCACCGCCGCGGAGAACAGGGTCTCCTTGTCGGTGAAGTGGCTGTACACCGTGAGCTTGGACACCCCGGCTTCGGCGGCGATGGCGTCCATGCTGCTGCCATCGTAACCATGGCGCAGGAACAGGGTTTTCGCCGCTTGCAGGATGGCCTGGCGCTTGACGAGATCTTTTGGGCGGCCGGGGCCGCTGGGCGGTAACAACTTGTTTGGCATTGGCTGCTTTTAATACTGGACTGGTGAGTTTGCTATTTTTACTATACCCCTCAGTACAAATATTCCAAACCTTCGCGAAAGGTCATCCATCATGTTGCGCCATGCCTTGTCCGTCAGTCTCATCGCTTTGCTCGCTGCCTGTGGTAATGGTGAGCCGGTCGAGCAGTCTATCCGCCCCGCCATGGTGGTGCAGCCGCAACCTGCGACCGAAATGATGGACGCCTATGCCGGCGAGGTGCGCGCGCGGCTGGAGCCCGAGCTGGCCTTCCGCATCGGCGGCAAGGTGGCCAAGCGCCTGGTCGAGGTGGGCGACCATGTGCGCAAGGATCAGCCGCTGGCCGAGCTGGATCCGCAGGATGTGCGCTTGCAGCTCGAGGCCATCCGCGCGCAAGTCGCCGCGGCCGAAGCCAATCTGCAACTGGTGCGCGCCGAGCGTGATCGCTACAAGACCCTGCTGGCGCGCCAATTGGTCAGCCGTTCGCAATACGACAATGCCGAAAATCTCTACCGCTCCGGCGAGGCGCGGCTCAAGCAGGTCCGGGCCGAGTTCGACGTGGCCAGCAATCAGGCCGGTTACGCAGTGCTGCGCGCCTCGCAGGACGGAGTGATCGCCCGGCGCATGGTCGAGGTCGGCCAGGTGGTGGCGGCGGGGCAGACGGTGTTCACCCTGGCCGCCGATGGCGAGCGGGAAGTCTCGATCAGCCTGCCCGAGCAAGCCTTCGAGCGCTTCAAGGTCGGCCAGCCAGTGGCGGTCGAACTCTGGTCGCAGCCGGATCGGCGCTTCCCCGGGCGGATTCGCGAGATATCCCCGGCGGCCGACTCGCAGTCGCGCACCTTTGCCGCCCGCGTGGCCTTCAGCGAAGGCAAGGTGGCGGCCGAGCTGGGCCAGAGCGCGCGGGTGTTCATCGCCCACAACGGCGAAGTGCCACTGTCGGTGCCACTGTCGGCGCTGACCGCGGAGAAAGGCCAGCCCTATGTCTGGGTGGTCGATCCCGAGGATTCCACGCTCAAGCGCACGCCCGTGCGCATCGGAGCCTATGCCGAGCACAGCGTGCCGGTGCTGGAGGGCCTGCAGGCGCAGGACTGGGTGGTCGCCGCCGGCGTGCAGGTGCTGCGCGAAGGCCAGCAGGTGCGCCCGGTCGACCGCGCTAACCGCACGGTCAAGCTGGCCGCGAAGGAGTAGCCCCGATGGATTTCAACCTGTCCGCCTGGGCGCTGCGCAATCGTCAGATCGTGCTCTACATCATGCTGTTGCTGGCCGTGGTCGGCGGTATTTCCTATACCAAGCTGGGCCAGAGCGAAGACCCGCCGTTCACCTTCAAGGCCATGGTGGTGCGCACCAACTGGCCGGGAGCCAGCGCCGAAGAAATTTCCCGGCAGATCACCGAACGCATCGAAAAGAAGCTGATGGAGACCGGCGAGTACGAGCGGATCGTGTCCTTCTCGCGCCCCGGCGAATCCCAGGTGACCTTCATGGCCCGCGACTCGATGCGCTCGGCCGATATCCTCGAGCTCTTCTATCAGGTGCGCAAGAAGGTCGGTGACATTCGCCACACCTTGCCGCCGGGCATTCAGGGGCCGTTCTTCAACGACGAGTTCGGCACCACCTTCGGCAATATCTATGCACTGACCGGCGAAGGCTTCGACTACGCGGTGCTCAAGGACTATGCCGACCGCGTGCAGCTGCAGCTGCAGCGGGTCAAGGACGTCGGCAAGGTTGAGCTGATCGGCCTGCAGGACGAGAAGATCTGGATCGAGTTGTCCAACACCAAGCTGGCCACCCTCGGCCTGCCGCTGGCCGTGGTGCAGCAGGCGCTGGAAGAGCAGAACGCGGTGGCGGCGGCGGGCTTCTTCGAGACCGTCTCGGATCGGGTGCAGCTGCGGGTGACCGGGCGCTTCGAGTCGGTCGAGGAAATCCGCAACTTCCCGATCCGGGTGGCCGAGCGGACCTTCCGCATCGGCGATGTGGCCGAGGTCAAGCGCGGCTTCAATGACCCACCGGCACCGCGCATGCGCTTCATGGGCGAAGATGCCATCGGCCTGGCCGTGTCGATGAAGGCCGGCGGCGACATCCTGGTGCTGGGCGAGGCCCTGGAAGTCGATTTCGCCCGCCTGCAGGAAACCCTGCCGGCCGGCATGCAGCTGCGCAAGGTGTCGGATCAACCGGCGGCGGTGAAGACCGGCGTCGGCGAATTCGTCCGCGTGCTCGCCGAGGCGGTGATCATCGTCCTGCTGGTGAGCTTCTTCTCCCTCGGCCTGCGCACCGGCCTGGTGGTGGCGCTGTCGATTCCGCTGGTGCTGGCGATGACCTTCGCCGCCATGTACTACCTGGGCATCGGCCTGCACAAGATCTCCCTCGGCGCGCTGGTGCTGGCGTTGGGCCTGATGGTCGACGACGCGATCATTGCCGTGGAGATGATGGCGATCAAGATGGAGCAGGGCTACGACCGTATCAAGGCCGCCAGTTTCGCCTGGACCAGCACCGCCTTTCCGATGCTCACCGGTACCCTGATCACCGCCGCCGGCTTCCTGCCGATCGCCACCGCGATGTCCGGCACCGGCGAGTACACCCGTTCGATCTTCCAGGTGGTGACCATCGCCCTGCTGGTGTCGTGGATCGCCGCGGTAGTCTTCGTGCCCTACCTGGGCGCCAAGCTGCTGCCGGACCTGGCCAAGCTGCACGCGGCCAAGCATGGCGGCAGCGCCGCGGGCCATGATCCCTACGCGACACCGTTCTATCAGCGCGTGCGGCGCACCGTGCAGTGGTGCGTACGTCGGCGCAAGACGGTGATCGTGCTGACCCTCGCGCTGTTCGTCGCCTCGATCATGCTGTTCCGCTTCGTGCCGCAGCAGTTCTTCCCGGCCTCCGGGCGCCTGGAGCTGATGGTCGACCTCAAGCTCGGCGAAGGCGCCTCCTTGAACGCCACCGCAGAGCAGGTCGAGCATCTCGAGCAACTGCTCGACGGCCACGCGGGCATCGACAACTACGTGGCCTATGTCGGCACCGGCTCGCCACGCTTCTACCTGCCGCTCGACCAGCAGCTGCCGGCCGCCAGCTTCGCCCAGTTCGTGGTGCTGGCGAAAAGCATCGAGGATCGCGAGCAGCTGCGCAGTTGGCTGATCGACACCCTGCGCGAGGAGTTCCCGACCCTGCGCACGCGTGTTGCGCGCCTGGAGAACGGCCCGCCGGTCGGCTATCCGGTGCAGTTCCGCGTCTCCGGCGAACATATCGACGAGGTTCGCGCGCTGGCCCGCGAAGTGGCGAACAAGGTGCGCGGCAACCCGCATGTGGCCAACGTCCACCTGGACTGGGAAGAACCGAGCAAGGTGGTGCGCCTGAACATCGACCAGGAGCGCGCCCGCGTCATGGGCGTGAGCACCGCCGACCTGTCGCGCTTCCTGCAGAGCTCGCTGACCGGTGCGCCGGTCAGCCAGTACCGCGAAGGCAACGAGCTGGTCGAAATCCTCCTGCGCGGTACGCCGAGCGAGCGCCAGCAACTCGGTCTGCTGCCGAGCCTGGCCATACCCACCGACAGCGGCACCAGTGTGCCGCTGGCACAGATCGCCATCCTCGAATACGGTTTCGAGGAAGGGGTGATCTGGCACCGCAACCGCCTGCCGACCGTCACCGTGCGTGCCGACATCTATGGCGGTGAGCAGCCGGCCAGCCTGGTCAAGCAGATCCTGCCGACTCTGGAGCCGATCCGCGCGGCGCTGCCCGACGGCTACCTGCTCGACGTCGGCGGCACCGTGGAGGATTCCGCGCGCGGGCAGGCATCGGTGAATGCCGGGGTGCCGCTGTTCATCGTGGTGGTGCTGACCCTGCTGATGCTGCAGCTGAAGAGCTTCTCGCGCTCGGCCATGGTGTTTCTCACCGCGCCGCTGGGGCTGATCGGCGTGACCCTGTTCCTGCTGATCTTCCGCCAGCCGTTCGGCTTCGTCGCCATGCTCGGCACCATCGCCCTGTCCGGCATGATCATGCGCAACTCGGTGATCCTGGTCGACCAGATCGAGCAGGACAGAAGCGCCGGCCTGGACAGCTGGAACGCCATCATCGAAGCCACGGTACGGCGCTTCCGGCCCATCGTGCTGACCGCCCTGGCGGCGGTGCTGGCGATGATCCCGCTGTCGCGCAGCGTGTTCTTCGGGCCGATGGCGGTGGCGATCATGGGCGGCCTGGTGGTCGCCACGGCGCTGACCCTGCTGTTCCTGCCGGCACTCTACGCCGCCTGGTTCCGGGTCAAGCAAGAGCCTGGTCCGGCGGTTTAGCCGCGTCCTGGCAGCGGCTTCGGTCGCGAATGCGTTGCCGTGTGGCAACGCATCGCGGCTGCAGCGCCGCCACTTATCCATCCACCTTACCCAGCGCTCGTAGCCCGGATGCAATCCGGGGCAGCGCTAGCGGCCCTGTGACCAGTCTTCGGGTACGGAGCCCTTTTGTTCGCCCCATTCGACGTCCTGCCGAACCGATGCCGGCGGGCGCTGTCCGCTCACGGCCTGGGCCCAAGCTGTTACCGTTGTGGCAGACAGTTGCCGGCAGGGCGTGGCTTTTTGTGCGTTGATCCGTCCGGGTTCTTGCGCGGCTTGTCCTGCACCGCTGGTTGCCAGGGTTGCACTGACAGGCAGCTGAAATTCCATGAATTCAGGGAGACTTCGCATGCCGCTGAAAAATACCGTCCACTTGATCGCCTACCCCAACCGTATCGGTGCGGGCCTGGCTGACCTGGCCGATTTCGTCGAACACAAGCTGGGGCGCGCGGTGGGTGGGGTGCATGTTCTGCCGCCTTTCCCGTCCAATGCCGACGGCGGTTTCTCGCCGCTGACGCACAAGCGCATCGACCCGACCTTCGGCTCCTGGGCAGACATCGAGCGCCTGACGGCGCACTACGATGTCTGCCTGGATCTGGTACTCAATCACCTGGCCGACGACTCGCCGGAGTTCCAGGACTACCTGCAAAAGGGCAAGGCCTCGGAGTGGGCCGAGCTGTTCGTCGACGTCGACAGCCTGGGCGAAATCGGCCCGGACGATCTGGCCAAGATCCACATCCGCAAGGAAAAGGAACCGTTCCGCGACATCACCTTTGCCGACGGCAGCAGCGGGCGGGTCTGGTGCACTTTCAGCGAGCGGCAGATCGACCTCAATTTCGACTCGCCGCTGACCTATCAGATGATGGCCGACACCATCGCCTATCTTGCCGCCCGCGGGGTCAAGCTGCTGCGCCTGGATGCCTTCGGCTACACCACCAAGAAGATCGGCACCAGCTGTTTTCTGGTCGAGCCGCAGGTGTGGCAGATCCTCGACTGGTTCAAGACCACGGCGGTGGCCAGCGGCATAGAGCTGCTGCCCGAGGTGCACGACCATCCGAGCTGGCAGTACGCCATCTCGGCGCGCGGCATGTGGTCCTATGCCTTCGCGCTGCCGCCCCTGCTGCTGTACACGCTGCTCGACGCCAACAGCCAGTACCTCAAGTCCTGGCTGCGCATGTGCCCGCACAACCAGATCACCGTGCTCGACACCCACGACGGCATCTGCATCCCCGATGTGGAGGAGATCCTCCCGCGTGAGCATATCGAAGCGCTGATCCACAATGTCTCGGAGCGCAGCGCCGACCCCATCCTGCGCCGCTCGGCCGCCAACGTGCACAGCGTCGGCGCCATCTACCAGCTCACCTGCACCTTCTTCGATGCCCTGCAGGGCAACGAGGACGCCTACATCGCTGCGCGGGCGATCCAGTTCTTCACCCCCGGCATTCCGCAGGTCTACTACGTCGGCCTGCTGGCCGGCCACAACGACACCGAGCTGATGCTGGAAACCGGAGAGGCGCGGGAAATCAACCGCCACCATTACTCACTGGACGAGGCCGAGCAGGCCTTGCAGGCCCCGGTGGTGCAGCGCCTGCTGAGCCTGATGGAACTGCGCTCGATCCACCCGGCCTTCGCCGGCGAGTTCGAGCTGCACCAGTCGAACATGTCGAGCGTGTCGATGGGCTGGCGCGCCGGCGAGCATGCTTGCCACCTGTTCGTCGACCTGAACTTCCGCACCGCCACCGTGACCTGCACCGACCCGGACAGCGGCGAGGAGACGACCTTCAGGTGCTGAGCCGGGTATTGCTGCGTTTATGATTGGCGCTCGTGTACGGCATGGCTACGGAGTGCGCGCCCCAGGGGCCGGCCTAAAAGGGCTGGCCCTGGCCCGTTAAGCCTCTCGCCGCATCCATGCCGGCTCGTGCTCCCTTACCCAACGATTCCACTACTCGCTGCGTTTCGGCCTCCTGATGGGGCATTTCACGTCGCCTGTGAAAAAAGCAAAGCAAACTGTAGGAGCGGGCCATGGCCGCGATGCTTTGGCTTCTCGCCTTCACCCATCGCTTCCAATAAATGTTTTGTCTTTCCACAAAAAAAGCCAGACCCCAAGGTCTGGCTTTTTCACATCAACTCAACCCTTCCTACAACGCCCCGAACACCTTCTTCGCCAGACTGGTCGCCGCCCCGGCCGGGTTCTGGCGAATGCTGGCTTCCTGCTTGGCGATCATCGCGAACAGCCCGTCCAGCGCCTGTTCGGTGACGTAGTTCTCGATATTCGCGCTCTTCGCGTCGACCATGCCGAAGCCCGCGGCCTGGCCGGCGAAGCTGTTGTACTGCTGGGCCAGGCCGACCTGGTCGGTGGCCTGTTTGACGATCGGCAGGAAGCGCGCGCGGATCTGTTCGCGGCTGCTCTTGTTCAGGTATTGGGTGGCCGAATCCTGCGGGCCGGCGAGGATGCTCTTGGCGTCCTGCACGGTCATCTTCTTCACCGCATCCACCAGCAGCACCTGGGCCTGGGGTACGGCGGCTTCGGCGGCCTGGTTCATGCTCGTCTCCAGCTGGGTCACCTGGGCACCCATGCCCATCATCTTCATGGCTCTCGCCGTCTTGCCGAGGTTGCCCGGCAGTTCGATGCGCACATCCGGGTTGTTGCTGAAGCCGCCGGGCGCGCCCAGTTGCTTGACCGCCACCTGGGCGCCCTGGATCAAGGCGTCCTTGAGCCCGCCGCTGGCATCCTGCTGGGACAGGTCGGCGAGCGACAGGGCGAAAGCGCTGGCAGACAGGGCCAGGCCGGCAACGAGGGCAGTGATGCGAAACATGGGGCGATCCTTCTTGCGCTGAGGTATGTCGCGAGGGTAGCGGAGCGGGGCGGTGGTGCAAACCCTGAGAGCCGTGAAAAAACGCTCGCCTACCGCGACCGCCCCCAGGCGTCCGCTGCTGACGTTGCGCTACGAACACGTGGAGACGCGCTCGCTACGGCGCTCGATTTTTTCACAGGCTCTGGAGCGGTCCTTATGCCTGCCCGGCGTCGGCGGTGACGCATTCGCGCAGCCAGTCGATGAAGACCTGCAGCCGGCTCGGCATGGGCTCAAGGGCGGGGTGCACCAGCCGGTATTGGCAGCGACTGGTCAGCGCGAAGCCGCCGAATGGCAGGATGAGTTCGCCTCGCTCAAGCCGCTGTTGCACCAGTCGAGAGCGGCCGATGGCGATCCCCGCGTGATTGATGGCCGCCAGCACGCAGAGGTCGGAACGGTCGAAGGTGAGGCTGCGCGGGGGCAGCTTGGCCTCAAGCCCCGAGTGACTGGCCCACAGTCGCCATTCGGCGTCATAGGCGGCGTTGTCCCAGGCCAGGGAGTCATGCAGCAGGGTGCACTGCGCCAGGTTGTCCGGGTTATCCAGCAAGCCATGGCGCTGGGCATACTGCGGGCTGCACACCGGGGCGATCTGTTCGTCCATCAGTTGGCTGGCGACCAGCCCGGGGAACTCATCGCGGGTGAAATACAGTGCCAAATCGATGTTCTGGGTGCGGAAATCGACCGTGTCGTTGCCCACCCGGATATCCAGGGCAACCGCGGGGTAGCGGGCGGTAAAGTCGGCCAGCCTCGGCACTAGCCAGCATTCGGCGAGCGAGGGACGGACATAGATCGCCAGCGGTCCGGAGATCTCGGCGCCTGGAGCCTGCTGCAAGGCTTCGAGCAACTCGCCCAGCGCACCCTGCAGGATGTTGAAGATGCGTTCGCCATCCGCGGTCAGGCGGATCTGGCGGGTCAGGCGCTGAAACAATTTCAGCCCCAGCCCGCGCTCCAGACGCGCGATACGATGGCTGACGGCGCTCGGCGTCAGGCAGAGCTCGTCTGCCGCGCGGGCAAAGCTCAGATGGCGCGCCGCAGCATGGAAGGTATGCAGGTTGGCGAACTGGCTACTGTTGAGCCCGGAGCCAAGCCGAGGGGGCAGATTCAGCATGGCGTCATTCTAGCAGTGAGCGGTGGCGGATCAGCAGCCACCGCTATCAGCCTGTTCGGCCTGCAACAGTTGCCGGCCCTTGGCGAGATAAGCGGCCATTTCCGCCGCGGGCACCATGCTGCCGCCGGTGGCCCAGACCAGGTGGGTGGCCTGGGCCATCCGGGTCGGGGTCAGGTTCATGCGCGCACGATAACCTTGCTGCTCGGTCAGCACCCGGGCCATGCCCGGTACGCCGGCCAGTGCCGAGGGTTCGAGGCGCAGGCCTTCGCTGCTGTCCAGCAGTGCCAGCAGGCGATACAGCTCTTCATCGCTGACCGTGTAGTAGCCGTCGATCGAACGCTGCATGGCGCGGCCGACAAAGCCGGACGGCCGCCCGACCGCCAGACCATCGGCGGCGGTGAGGTTGTCGATGCCGAAGTCCTGCACCGAGACCTGGTCATGTCGTCCGGTATAGACCCCGATCAGCATGCAGGGCGAATGGGTGGGCTCGGCAAACAGGCAATGCACCGCATCGCCAAACGCCAGCTTGAGGCCGAAGGCCACCCCGCCCGGGCCGCCGCCGACGCCGCAGGGCAGGTAGACGAACAGCGGGTGCTCGGCATCGACGCGGATCGCGGCGGCCGCGAACTGTTGTTGCAAGCGTTGCGCGGCGACGGCATAGCCGAGGAACAGGCTGGTCGAGTTCTCATCATCGACGAAGTGGCAGTAAGGGTCGGCGCCGGCCTGCTTGCGCCCCTCGGCCACCGCGACGCTGTAGTCGCAGGCGTACTCGACCACGCTGACGCCGTGGGCGCGCAGCTTGTCCTTCTTCCACTGGCGGGCATCGGCGGACATGTGCACCGTGGCCTGAAAGCCCAGGCGCGCGCTGACGATGCCAATCGACAGGCCGAGATTGCCGGTCGAGCCGACGGCGATCTTGTAGCGACCGAAGAAGGCCCGGGCCGCGTCACTGTCGAGCACGCCGTAGTCGTCGGTTGGCTGCAGCAAGCCTGCGGCCAGCGCCAGCTCCTCGGCATGCTTGAGCACTTCATAGATGCCGCCACGCGCCTTGATCGAACCGGAGATGGGCAGGTGACTGTCCTGCTTGAGCCACAGCGCCCCACTGTCGCTCAGCCCATAGCGTTCGGCTAACAGCGTCTGCAGGTGCGGCGCCGCGCGGATGCCCGACTCGATGATCCCGGCACTGGCCGCGGTCTCCGGGAAGGCCCGGGCGATATAGGGCGCGAAGCGAGCCAGGCGCGCACTGGCCTCGGTTACATCGGCCCGGGTCAACCCGACATCGGCCAAGGCCTCGGCCGCGCCGGCGACCCCGGGGTTGAACCAGCTGGTTTCCCGCAGCGCAATCAACTCATTGAGCAGCGGATACTCGTTGCACCAGGCGGTGAGGGGTTTGCCAAGCAGCATGGGTAGGTTCCTCGGGTCGGATGTTCGGCTGCGCGCGGAGAGATGAACCGGCCGCGTTGCGCTGCCATTAGACGGCGCCGCGGTGTGGCTGACAAAGGATGCTTGTGCAGCGGATAGATGACGCAGGATCGTCTATGCCCAGCGCTAACATGCTGTTTTGGGAAAGCCATGCACGCTGGATGCTGGGCGCTCGAATCCAGGCTCGGCAAGCGCGCAACGGTTCGCCTGCCATCAACGGCCGACGGCAGCCGGGTAGGGTGGATGACGCCTTTTTCATCCACCCTACGATGCTGCGCTCCGAATCCGCCCTACGAACCGCGCAGGATGATGGATGCTCGAATCCACGTTCAGCAACCGCGCAACGGTTCGTCTGCAATCAACGGCTGACGGCTGCAATCACGGAGATTTCGACCAGCAGTTCGGGGCTGGCCAGCGCTGCTTCTACACAGGCGCGGGCCGGGGCATAGCCTGGCGGCACCCAGTTGTCCCACACGCTGTTCATCTCGGCGAACAGGCCCATGTCCTTCAGGTAGAGGGTGGCGGACAGAATCTGTTGGCGATTGCTGCCGACCGACGCCAGTAGCGTGTCGACCTTGGCCAGCATGGTGCGCGTTTGTTCCTCAATTCCGGCGCTGCGGTCTTCTGCCACCTGCCCGCATAGATAGGCGGTCTGGTTATGCACCACGACTCGGCTCATCCGTGCGCTGGTTTCGTATCGGCTAATGCTCATAAATGGCTCCTGGCTCAGTTCGCTATTGGAGTGACCGGCTACTGTAGCGAGCTTCGCGGGGCAGGGCATATAAACCTATGCTGAAACGTTGAACGCGATCCGTCGCAGTCATTCAGCCCGGCCTCATAGCCGAAGAGAAGCTACCCCTATGTCGCGAATGCTCTCGCTCCTGGCAGTGCTTGCCGCCGTGTACCTGGCGATCTGTGCGGCTGTGTGGGTGTTTCAGCGCAGCCTCATCTACTTCCCGCAACCGCTTGCCATCAGCCAGCCCGACACCCTGCTCAGGCTGCCGGTGGACGCTGGCGAGGTGCTGGTGTCGGTCAGGCCGCACGCCGGCCCGAATGCCTTGATCTACTTCGGCGGCAATGCCGAGGACGTTTCGCTGAACCTGCCCGAGTTCGCCCAGGCCTTTCCCGAGCATGCGCTCTACTTGATGCACTACCGCGGCTATGGCGGCAGTGCCGGGTCGCCCTCCGAGGAGGCGATCCAGCACGATGCCCTGGCCCTGTTCGACCGGGTGCACGCCGCGCACCCGCAGACGGTGGTGATGGGCCGCAGCCTGGGCGCAGGGGTCGCCGTGCGTCTGGCCAGCCAACGCCCGGCCTCGCGCCTGGTGTTGATCACGCCGTTCGACAGCCTGCTGGCGTTCGCCACGCGCCAGTTTCCCTACCTGCCGATCAAGTGGCTGCTCAAGGACAAGTTCGAATCCTCGACCTACGCCGCGCGCATCCGGGTGCCGACCCTGCTGGTCGCGGCCGAGCACGACGAAATCATCCCGCGTGCCAGTACCGAGGCGCTTTACCGGCATTTCGCGCCCGGCGTGGCCACGCTCGAGGTGATTCCGGGCAAGGGCCACAACACGATTTCCGAGAGCCCCGCGTACCTGCCATTGCTCCGCGCCGCGCTGTGACCATGCTGTGTAGCCCGGCTGGAATCCGGGGCAAGTATTGGCCTGAACAACCGCTCCCGGATTGCGTCCGGGCTAAGCGCTGCCTCGCCTACGTTTTTAAACGGCCTGCTATTGATGGATGAATAAAGCCTCATCCAGCGTCTCGCAGAACTTGCGGGTTACGCCGGCGAAGCTGGCGCAGCTGCGCCGGCCTCAGAACAGGCCGAGCTGGCCGCCGACCAGTTGGGCGAAGTCGTCACCGACGAACGGCAGGATGGCGTCGGCCACCGGCTGCAGCTGGCGGGTCAGGTAATGCTCGTAGTCGATGGCCGCCCGCCGGGTTTCCAGCGGTTCGGGGCCGGCGAGGGTGATCACGTAGCTGATCCAGCCGCCGTTCTGGTACTGGCGCGGGCGGCCGTGCTGGTCGTTGTATGCGTCGGCCATGCGCGCCGCGCGCACATGCGGCGGCACATTGCGCTGGTAGTCGTCCAGGCGGCGGCGCAGGCGCTTGCGGTAGATCAGCAGCTCATCCAGCTGGCCGGCCAGGGTGCGGCGCACGTAGTCGCGGATATAGTCCTGGTGGGGTTGCCGGTTGAAGATCAGCAGGTACAGCTCGCGCTGGAACTGCCGGGCCAGCGGCGACCAGTCGCTGCGCACGGTTTCCAGGCCCTTGAAGACCATCTCGCGGCTGCCGTCCGCCGCCACGACCAGGCCGGCGTAGCGCTTCTTGCTGCCCTCTTCGGCGCCGCGGATGGTCGGCATCAGGAAGCGGCTGTAATGGGTCTCGAACTGCAGCTCCAGCGCGCTTTCCAGGTCGAATTCCCGGCGCAGGTGCTCGCGCCACCACTGGTTGACGCGCTGCACCAGGGCGCGGCCGATCTGCGCCGCTTCGTCCTCGCCATGCGCGCGCCTGAGCCAGACGAAGGTGGAGTCGGTGTCGCCGTAGATCACCGCATGGCCTTCGGCCTCGATCAGTTCGCGGGTCCGGCGCATGATCTCGTGGCCGCGCAGGGTAATGGAGGAGGCCAGGCGCGGGTCGAAGAAGCGGCAGCCGCTGGAGCCGAGCACGCCATAGAAGGCGTTCATGATGATCTTCAGCGCCTGGGACAGCGGCGCGTTGCCCTCGCGCTTGGCTGCCTCGCGGCCCTGCCAGACGTTCTCGACGATGGCCGGCAGGCAATGCCGGGTGCGTGAGAAGCGCGCGCCGCGAAAGCCTGGTACCGATTCGCTGTCCTCGGGGTGGCGCATGCCCTCGATCAGCCCCAGCGGATCGATCAGGAAGGTGCGGATGATCGACGGGTACAGGCTCTTGTAGTCGAGCACCAGCACCGACTCGTACAGGCCGGGCTGCGAGTCCATGACGAAACCGCCGGGGCTGGCCTCCGGCGGCCGCTCGCCGAGGTTCGGCGCGACGAAGCCCTGGCGGTGCATCAGTGGCATGTACAGGTGGGTAAAGGCCGCCACCGAGCCGCCGCTGCGGTCGGCGGGCAGGCCGGTGACGGTGGCGCGCTCGAGCAGGAAGGTGAGGATCTCGGTCTTGGCGAAGATCCGCGTGACCAGCTCGCAGTCCTTGAGGTTGTAGCGTGCCAGGGCGGGCTTGTCCTCGGCGAACATGCGGTCGATCTCGTCCATGCGCTGGTAGGGCGTGGCGATGTCCTTGCCTTCGCCGAGCAGGGTCTGCGCGACGTTCTCCAGGCTGAACGAGGTGAAGCTCCAGGTCGCCGAGCGCAGCGCCTCGATGCCGTCGATGAGCAGGCGTCCGGCGGCCTCGGCGAAAAAGTGATTGTTGCGGCTGCCATGCTCGCGCCAGCCCAGCGCATCGCCGCCGCGGCCGAGCTGCAACGGCACCTGCAGGCGCTGAGCATGCTCGTGCAACACGCGCAGATCGAACTGCACCAGGTTCCAGCCGATGATCGCATCGGGGTCATGGGTGGCGAGCCACTGGTTGAGCCGTTCCAGCAGCTGCTTGCGGCTGTCGCAGTACTCGAGGGCAAAGTCGCACGCCACGTCCGCGCCGTTCGCCGGCCCGAGCATATACACCTGGCGCTGGCCACAGCCTTCCAGGGCGATGGAATACAGCTCGCCCTGGGCGTTGGTTTCGATGTCCAGGGACACCAGCCGCAAGCGCGGGCGATAGGCCGGCGCGGGCTTCAGCTGCGCCTCGAGCAGCATGCCGCTGGCGTCCGGCGTGCCGCCGAAGCACACCGGCGCGGTGATGAAACGCTCCATCAGGTAGCGTTCCGGCGGGCGGATATCGGCCTCGAACACCTCGACCCCGGCCTTGCGCAGCAGCTTGTCGATAGTCATCAACTGGCGATGCTGGCGGCAATACAGGCCGAGCACCGGCCGATGGTGGAAATCGCACAGGCCCAGCGGGCGCAACTCGACGTCACGCTCGCCGCGCAGCAGCGCCTCGGCCAGCGCGCGCTGCTCCGCAGGAATAAAGGCCACCGAAGGCTGGCAGGGCAGGCGCAGATGCCGCGGCCCCGCGTCGGTCGCCAGCCAGAACTCGACCTGGGTGCCGGCGGGGGTATCGCGCCAATGTCGGGTCAGGACGAAGCCCTGCTGTAAATCCACCGCTGCAACCTCAAGGCCTTGTTTCAACCTGCGATTCTACGTGGCATGCGGCGCGATTGCGCGGGCAGGGCGGCGGGATGGATTTATGCGGCGTGCGGGGGGCTGTTAGGGGGCGGCGCTGCCGACCAGTAGCCGACTGAAGGGGAGGAAATCACCGGCGCAATCCATCAGGCTGCATGCTCCCTGGCATGCCCTAACGCCGGCCGACCTATGCCGCGGTAGAGGAAACCCAATTCCGCGAGCTGTTTGGCGTCATAGATATTGCGCCCGTCGAACAGCACGGGCATGCGCATCGAACCACGAATCCGCACGAAGTCCGGCTGGCGAAACTGCTTCCATTCGGTGATCAGCACCACGGCATCGGCGCCTTCAACCACGCTGTAGAGCGATTCGCTCAAGCTCAGCTGACCGCTCGCAATGGCCTGGGCATAACGTGCTGCCACTGCCGCGGTGGCGACCGGGTCGCAGGCTTGCACCACTGCCCCGGCGGCGAGCAGGGCATCGAGCAACACCAGGCTCGGCGCCTCGCGCAGGTCATCGGTGCCGGGCTTGAACGCCAGGCCCCAGAGCGCCACGACGCGGCCGTGCCAGTGCCCGGAAAAATGCTCGCGCAACGCTTGAAACAGCAAGGTTTTCTGCAGCGCATTGCGGGCTTCGACTGCACGCAGAATGCCCGGCTCGATACCTTCCTGCTCGGCCGCGCGGATCAAGGCGCGCACATCCTTGGGGAAACAGGAGCCGCCATAACCGCAGCCCGCATAGATGAAATGTGTGCCGATGCGCTGGTCGCTGCCGATGCCGCGGCGGACTTCCTCGATATCCACCCCCAGGCGCGCGCACAGCCCCGCCATCTCGTTGATAAAGGAAATCTTGGTGGCGAGAAAGGCATTGGCCGCGTACTTGCTGAACTCGGCGGCGCGCACGCTCATGCTCAAAACGCGCTCGTGGTTGCGCAAAAAAGGCGCGTACAAACGGCGCAGCAGCTCGCTGCCGGCCGGCTCATCGCAGCCGATGAGCACCCGATCCGGACGCATGAAATCGTCGATCGCCGAGCCTTCCTTGAGGAACTCCGGATTGCTGGCCACCACCACCTTGAAGCCCTTGCCGCGTTGCCCCAGACGCGCATTGATCCGCTGCGCCACGCGCTCGGCCGTGCCCACCGGCACCGTGGATTTATCCACCACCAGGCAGGCCTGTTGCAGGCGCTCGCCCAGCTCGTCCGCCACCGCCAGGACATGCGACAGATCGGCCGAACCGTCCTCCCCGCTTGGCGTCCCCACGGCGATAAAGACGATCTCGGCGCGGTCGATGCCCGTCGCCAGGTGTTGGCTGAAACTCAGTTGGCCACTGGCCAGATGGGCCTTGAGCAGGGTTTCCAGGCCGGGCTCATAGATCGGTGCCTCGCCGCGCGCCAGGCGCGCCACACGCGAGCCGTCGCGCTCGACGCAGACCACCCGGTTACCCATTTCGGCAAAGCAGGCCGCCGACACCAGCCCCACATAACCCGCCCCGATCACGCAAATTCGCATCGCCGCATCCTCTCCATGAGTTGCAGCGATTGCAGCTAAAGCCGGTGGCAGGCGTATGACAGGGTCACGACAATCCCGTGACCGGGCAAAGGGGAGGGCGCGCAAGCGACGGCGCCCAGGGTCAGCAGAACCGCCGCACCGCATCCGCCAGGTCCCTGGCCAGCAAGGCTCCCGGCGCCTGGCTTTGGTCGCCGGCGCGGTACTTGCCGGTCTGCACCAGGCAAGCCTGCAGACCGGCCTTTTGCGCGCCCAGCACATCGCTCTCGACATCGTCGCCGATCATCAAGGCCTCGCCGGCCGGCACGCCGAGCTCCTCCAGGGCGCCGGCGAAGAACGCTGCAGAGGGTTTGCCCAGCACCAGCGCCTGGATCCCGGCGGCATACTCCAGCGCGCGGACAAAGGGCCCGGCGTCCAGGCGCAGGGCGCCGTGACTGTAGAAGTAGCGGTTGTCGCCCATGGCCAGCAGCGGCGCGCCGTCCAGCAGCAGGTGGAACGCGCGCTCCAGGTGGGCGTAGTCGAAGCGTTCCTCGGCGTCGCCGAGCACCACCGCATTGGCTGCGGGCAACTCGAGCAGGTCGGCGAACTCCTCTTCGAGGTTGCGGTGGATCAGGCAGTATGGCCGCAAGTCATGGGCCTGCAGATAATGGCGCACGGCGCGCGGGGCGCTGTAGATCTGCTCGGGCTGCAAGGCATAGCCCATGCCTGTCAGTTGCCGGTAAATCTCGGCGGAGGTCAGGCGCGAGGTGTTGGTCACCAGGCGCAACGGGTAGCCCTTGGCCTGCAGCGCCGCAACTGCCGATACCGAGCCGGGTAGGGGTTTCGCGTCCTGATAGAGCACCCCGCCGATATCCAGCAGCACCGCCTGTGGCATGGCCTTCTCCTCCACTCTGTCGTTGCGCTGCCTGTGCCTGCAACAGCCATAGCCATAGCCCAGGCTGGCCGATTCGGTCCGAACCGGCGATTGAGCATTGCCCGTTACAGCGCATGCCATCCAGCTTGAGCCCGTCCGGATCGAGGCAATACACCGCATCGCTATTATCGTAATACGCGCCCGCCGGATCGGCGATGGTCATGCCGTGCTCCTGCGGGAAGGCCTGCAGTTCATCGACATCTCGACCTGATCCTGCGTTTTTTTGATCCGCGTTTTCTCGCTTGCTCTGCCTCGCGCCCCCCGCCGTGGAGGTGTGTCGCTACGAGACCTGGGGCGATTCAGTGCATCAGCTACCCAGCTCTTCGACCATCAGATCGATGAAGCGCCTGACACGGGGTTCCAGCAGGCGTTTGCTCGGATAGATCGCCATGATCTCTATATCGCCAGCGTCGAGGGCGGGGAGTACCTGCTGCAGGCGACCGGCAGCCAAGTCCTGTGCGACCAGAAAGTCCGGAAGCAAGCCAATGCCGAGCCCGGCGACAGCGGCATCGCGGATGGCCTCGCCGCTATCTAGCCGCAAACGGCTGCGCCCCTGGGCCTTGACCCAGGATCCAGCGTCGTCACGAAAGCGCCAGCTCTGCCTGCGCGTGCGGCTGCTGAAGAACAAGCAGTCGTGGCCCGCCAGTGCGTCGAGGTTCAGCGGTTCGCCGTGCTCGGCGAGGTAGGACGGCGCGGCGCACAGCACGGCCTGGTACCTGGCGACCACCCGGGAGACCAGTTGCTTGTCCGCGTTCACGCTGCCGATCCGTACTGCCAGATCGAAGCCCTCCTCGACGATGTCGGCCAGGCGATCGGTGAAGCTCACCTCGACCTGGACCTCGGACCAGGCCTCGAGATACTTCTTCAGCAGCGGCAGCAGCACCAGCCGCCCGAAGGCATCGGCAACGGTAAGCCGCAGCAGTCCCCGCGGCGTGCCGGCAGGCCCCGCCACGCTCGCCTCCGCGTCATCGACCGCCGCGAGTATCTGCAAACCCCGCTCGTAGAACACACGGCCTTCGTCGGTGAGGTTCAGCGTTCTGGTCGTGCGGTTCAGCAGGCGCACACCGAGTCGGTCTTCCAGACGCACCACGGCTTTTCCCGCCGCCGAGCGGGTCAAGCCCAGCGCCTGCCCGCCGGCGATAAAGCTTCCCGCGTCGACGACGGCCATGAACACCAGGATCTCGTTCAGATTCGTGCGCAACATTGATTCCACTCCACCGGCGCCATACACCCGCCCATAGTTACATGGGCCTCCCTGCAGCACCGTACAAGGATGGCCCCATGACAGGCCGTTCGCGTCTGTGTCGACGTCCATTCGTCAATTAAGCAGATATCGTTAGCACTATCTCGCCGCTGTCGCGGCGATGGACTTCAACCAAGACGGCAACGCACGATAGGCAGAGGCGAAGAAATGGCCAAGAAACTGGTAAACCCTGAACAGCTGTATGACGGCAGCCCTTTCGGCATGTCGCAGGCAGTGCTTGATACCGAGAGTGCGCTGGTGTTCGTTTCCGGCCAGGTCGATTGGGATCGCCACTACCAAGTGTCCCGCAACTCCGTCGCGGGCCAGTTCGAGGCCGCACTGGAAAATCTACGCACGGCACTGGTTGCGGCCGGCGCCAGCGTCGACAGCCTGCTGCATCTGCGGTTGTATATCCGTGGAGAGCTTGAAGACCACATGGCGTCTTTGGCGCCAATCCTGGCCAAATTCCTTGGTGGCTCACGCCCGGCAGTTACTGGCATTGGTGTCGCTTCACTCGCATCGAAAGCCACGCTCGTGGAAGTAGAAGCGGTCGCCAGAGCTGAGAGCCTGTGAAAAAACTCCCGCCTACTGCGACCGCCTCCAGACGCCCGCTGCTGACGTTGCGCTGCGAACGCCTGGCGACGGTCTCGCCACGGCGCTCGATATTTTCCCACCCTCTGAATAGTTTGTTGCGCCACGGCTGTCACTCCCGGCCAGAAGCCAGGCGTATTGATGCGTCCGCGATGGGGGCAGCCGCTGGTTATTGGCTGAACGGACTCAAGCGCGCTGCCTTCGTTGCCAGCTTTGCCGCGCATAGGCGAAGAAGACTGGCTCCTTGCAGTGGACTTAGAGCCCGACAGTCACCTGATGCAATTCATCACCCTTTCGCGCGACAAAGATGACGCTCAAGCCATGGGCCTTTGCCACCCGGGTACCCCGCTCCAGCCCCAGCACCATCAATGCCGTGGCCCAGGCGTCGGCGTACATGCAGCTGGTGCAGAGCACCGATACCGACGTGAGCCCTGATATCGAGGGTGCGCCGATGCATGGATCCATGGTGTGCGAAAAGACCGTACCCTCACGCTCACGCCAATGGCGGTAGTCACCGGATGTGGCGATGGAGGTGTTGCTCAACTCCAGCGTCCCGAGCACCTCGCGCCGGCCCTTGCTGGGTTTTTCCAGGGCAACACACCAATCACTGCCATCCGCTTTCACTCCGCAGGCGCGCATTTCGCCGTCGATGCCAACCAGGTAAGACTGGGTGCCGTACCGGTCCAGGCAGCGTGCCAGCTGATCCACGGCAAAGCCCTTGGCGATGCCGTTGAGATCCAGGGTGACCGGTGCATGCTTGCGTACGCGCAGGTTTCCGGGGTCGATTTCCAGTGCTGCACGCGCACTGGTCTGCCGGCCAGGCAAGGCTCCGGCAGCCGGTTGCGGTCCAAAGCCGCATGCGTTGACCAGAGCACCGACAGCGATGTCGAAGGCACCTGCCGACTCTTCGCCTATACGCAATGCGGTACTCAGCACCCAAAGCAGCTCTTGGGGGACGCCAAGCCACTTGCCGCAGGCCGCGGCGTTCAGTTGCATCAGGTCGGACTCGGGCTTCCAGGTCGACATTTGCTGGTCGACCCGGTCTACCGTCCGTTGCAGATCCGCAGCAATAGCCGCCTGATCGAGCCCCGCCGAGGCATACAGCACTGCGCTGTAGCGCGTGCCCATGGTCGCGCCATTGAGGTTGTAGCGCTGCAGCGGCCGGTGCTCAGTAGACATCTTCGCGGTACCGCCCTTGCAGCCGGAGCTTTTCGACACTGGAGCCCAGTTGTTGCAGCAGCGGCTCGAGCACGCCCCGGACACCGGCCGCCATGCCCCTGGAACCACACACCAGCACCTGCGCGCCGTCTTGCAGCAGTGCCGCCAGCGCACTGGCGTCCCGGCGCAGGCGATCTTGCACATACATCGGCATGGCCGCTTGCGAGAAGGCCAGACCAAGCTGCGTCAGTCGTCCGTCAGCCAGGTACTCGCTCAATTCCGTCTCATAGAGAAACTCCGATTGTTCACTGCGCCCACCCCAGTACAGGTGAATCGGACGCCGATGGGCATTCTTGCGCGCGAAGCCTATCAGCGGAGCCAGCCCGGTGCCTGCGCCGACCAGAATCACCGGATGCCGACCTGCCGTCGGGCGAAAATCCGGGTGTGGCTGGATGAAGCCCTCGATACTGTCGCCCACCTGCAGCGCATGCAGGCGCGACGAGCAAAGCCCACCCGCTTGTTTACGCACACAGATTTCCAGGGCGTCGTCGTCATCGCTGCTGGCAATCGAGTAGAAGCGTGGCGTCGCCCCAATGCCTGGACTGATTGCCAACAGGTCGCCTGGAGCAAAGCGCGTGGCGCGGCGCCGGCGGCAGAGGAGGCCTCTCGCCTGCGGCGTCTCGGTGAGTGCAAAGCGCAGGATGGCGGCCGGCGACTCGCTGTGCTCGCCATAGACTTCCCTGCTCAGCAGCTGCAACCGCCGCATGGCCACTCGGGGCTGCACGTGGGTGAAGTGCAGATCGAGGCCCAGTTGTTCACCCAGTTGCCGGGCCCACAGGTTCAGCTCGCTCAGCGAACCGCGGTCGATGCAACGCAAGGGCAATAGCAAACTCAGGCCACGTTGCTGCAGGTTTTGCTCGACTTGCCGGGCATAGCCGCAGAAATGCTGGAACTGGGCGTCGCCAAAACCGAGCACCGCGACTTGAAGGTCCTTGGGCAGAGGGCTCCGATTCAGGAGACCGAGGAACGCATTGGCCGAATCGGGTGCCTGGCCATCGCCATAGGTCGAGGTAAGCAGCAACAGGCATTTGGCGTCCGGGTAGCGCGGCTGCAGCTGATTCATGCTGGCGCAATGCACGCGCCGGCCGCCGGCCAGCAATTGCTCGTGCAGCTGACGGGCATAGCTCCAGGTAGTGCCCCCCTGACTGCCGACCAGCAGGATGATTTCCGCCTGGTCGGGCGGCGCATTGCCCGGCAGCGCGCCGGCCAGGTGCTTGCGCTGCCACCAGGCGAACACACCGGAGCCGCTGAGGAACAGCACGCAAAGACTGACCCCGCCGAGGATCAGTGCCCACAGCGGCGAGTGGGCGCCCGTATGCAGTTCGTAGGCGGTTTCGTAAAGACGGCGGGCGAAACCATGCCGCTGATAGCTGATCCACTGGCCGCTGCCGGGATTGACAAAGCCGTCACCCGATGCGGTGCGCAGCGTGAAGAAATTGGCGTCCTGACTGTCGCTGGGGAACTCCAGTTCGCGCAGGTCCTGCAGGTCGAGGGTGCGCAATGCGGACAGGCTGCCGAGCTTGGCGGCAGGGGCGGAATAGCGGGCCTGCGGGTACGAGGGCTCGGATTCCTGGCCGTCGCTGATCAGGCCCTGGCTGCTGGCCGAAAGATAAAGCCCGCTCAGGGCGAGAATGGCCAGGGCTGGCAGCGTCCAGCGCGCCACCACCGTATGCCAGTGAGAGAGTCCCTTGCCCGGGGGGATCGGCAGCAATAGTCGGCGCCAGCCACCAAGCCGGCGCGCCAACAGCCAGGCCCCCGTCGCGACAAGTACCAGCAGCGCCAGCGCCGCGAGACCGCTCAGCCAGCGCCCGGCCGAACCGAGCAGCAGCTCGCGGTGGAGGTCGCGGATCCAGGAAAGCGCTGCAGATGGCCGGTAGGGCGCAATCACCTCGCCAGTGCTCGGATCGACCAGCACTGCATCGCTGTCGCTGGCATTGCTGAAGGTGACGCGCAGCTCACCGCTGGGCGCACGTTCGATGCGCTCGATGCCCTGTACGTGGCCTGCGATGCGTTCCGCGACTGCCGCCACGTTCTCGCCAAGCGCGGGCGCTGATTGCAGGTGCTCGACGAGGGTGCTGGTGGACAACAGCAAGCCAGTGGCGGCCGAAACCATGAGCATGGCGCCAAGGGCCAGGCTGAGTACGACATGAGTGCGCTGCAGCATGAACCTGTACCGGGTCAGAATTGGTAGCGGAAGCTGTCGACATAACCTTGCGCGCCACCGCTGATCTCCGTCGCCTGCTGGCTCAGCGGCACTTTGATCTCTGCACGGTTGTCGCGTTTGTCCTCGACGGCGCTATCGATGCGAATTTCGTAGCCGGCATCGATCAGGGCATCCTCCAGCTCGACGGACACTTCCAAGGTTTCGCCGCTGCCGACGCTGGCGCCGGTGAGCCCATCGAACTCGGCGGGTTGGTTGCCGGCATGGGCCCAGTCACGCAGATGTTTGTAGTACTTGGCTTTCTTGCCGGAGACCCACAGGGTCCGTTGGTAGTCACCCTGAGCATCGGTGACGTAGATGGCCAGGTAGGCCTCGTTGCCGCGGTATTCTTTCAGCGTGGTTTGCAGCGTGATCTCGCGGGCCTGGCCAAGGGCCGGAAGCGCGGCAGCGCCAGCCAGGGCGAGGGTGAAGGCAGTCTTGTTCATGGCGAACCTCTCCAGAAGGAATGGCTCAACCTTAACCCTCGACCCTGAAGCCAAGCTGAACGGCGGAAGATTCGGGCTTAAGGATTATTTAAGAATGCTCTGGAACAGCATGCGCCGACGTTAATTCAGGCAGTGTTATCAGCACACGGCTACACCAGGCGTTTGGCTATCACTCTACGGGTAGTGGCAATAGTCGCCGACTTGATCCAAGAGTCAGGCATCAATAATGATGCGGTCGCCAGGTAAGACTTGATTGGATGTTTCGCAAATACTTGGGAAACGCTTGTAAGCGTCCGCTTTGGGGGGCGGTTCAGGTCATCCGTGACTGGCCGCTCCGATTCATAGCTGACGCCCAGCAGCATCAATATCGTGGTAACCGATTTTTTTCGCGCGCGGCATCCCTTCCCTTAAAGCACGAATTTTGATGAAAAAATGGGCTGCCTAAGGAAGGGGTTGCTCGGCCTGCCGCTTCTGCGACAGGCCGGTACCGGCTGACTAGAAACGGCCATTCGGCCCATCATTCTGGCCAAGGGCCATGAAATTGATAAGCAGGGTAATCCCCCGGCCTTGCCGGGGGCTATTTACTGGGCGGCCCCATTCCTCATCAGCAAAAGGCAAGACCTGACCCCGTTAGCCGCAGCCTGAGGTGGCGTTACATCTGCAGCACGACCCGCCCTTCGATCTGGCCTTTGCGCAGCTGGTCGAGCACCTGATTGATGTTCTCCAGTTTTTCAGTGTGGATGGTCGCCTTGACCAGCCCCTCGGCGGCAAAGTCCAGCGCCTCCTGCAGGTCCGCGCGGGTGCCGACGATGGAGCCGGTAATGCTGATGGCCTTGAGGACCACATCGAAGATGGGCGTTGGGAAGTCGCCCGGCGGCAGGCCGATCAGGGCCACCGTGCCGCCGCGCCTGGCCATGCCGATGGCCTGGCTGAAGGCCGCGTTGGAGACGGCGGTCACCAGCACGCCATGGGCGCCGCCGATTTCGCGCTGCACCACCTCGGCCGGATTTTCGTTGCGCGCATTGATGGTCAGGCTGGCGCCGAGCTTCTTCGCCAGCGCCAGCTTGGCATCGTCCACGTCCACCGCCACCACATGCAAACCCATGGCGCGGGCATACTGCACGGCGACATGGCCGAGCCCGCCGATGCCGGAAATCGCCACCCACTGGCCAGGGCGTGCGCCGGTAACCTTGAGGCCTTTATAAACGGTGACGCCGGCGCAGAGCAGCGGGGCGATCTCGGCAAAACCAATATTCTTCGGCAGGATCCCGACGTAGTTGGGGTCGGCCAGCACGTATTCGGCGTAGGCGCCGTTGACCGAGTAACCGGTGTTTTGCTGGCTCTCGCAGAGGGTTTCCCAGCCGGTCAGACAGTGCTCGCAACAGCCGCAGGCGCTGTACAACCACGGTACGCCGACCCGGTCGCCTTCCTTGATGCGCGTCACGCCGGCACCGACCGCGGCGACATATCCGACGCCCTCGTGACCGGGAATAAACGGCAGCGGTGGTTTGACCGGCCAGTCGCCGTCGGCGGCGTGCAGGTCGGTATGGCAGACCCCGGAGGCCTCGATTTTCACCAGAATCTGCCCGGGGCCGGGCAGCGCTACTTTCACTTCTTCGATGCGCAAGGGTTCGCCATAGGCGTGTACCACTGCGGCTCTCATGGTCGATTGCATGACCGTTCCTCGTGAATGAGTGAGCCATGCACCCTACACCCAATCAGCGCGGAGCAAATTGCGTTCAGACAATAGGAGCAGACCACGGTGTTGCCTGGAATGATCAAGCAGAAGCGAAATCAAGCGTGGTCTCCCATTGCGTTGTCCGCGCTGGCGAGCCGACGCACGAGGCCACGAACGACGGAGTTTATCGTGACCAGCTGAGTTCGATGGCCAAGCAAGCGCGAGAGGCCATGGGTGTCGAGGAACTCTCGGCGGTCGCAGGCGGAGGGTATTTCAACGGCGAAGAAATCCTGGCGTGCCATGAGGCTGGAATCACTGTTTTCGTGTCCAAGACGCTGACCTCGGGAGCGACAGCGGCTGGCCGCTTCGGCAAAGGTGACTTCATCTAAGACGCAGCAAAGAACGAGTAGCGATGCCCTGCTGGGCAAAGCCTGATCTGGCGGCTCTCAAGCATCGAGAAAGGGCTGAAGCTGCACCGATACTGGAGATCGCACTGCCAAGATTGTGCGTTGAAAGAGCAATGCACCCGAGCCCACAGCGCCGGGTGACTCGCGGGGAGCATGAGGCTGTGCTCGAGGCGATGCAGAGTCACCTGGCCCATCACATGCTCGTTTCCCCAGTGGCGAGTGCGCGCTCAATCCTGCGTCCTAGGTGGATTTGCGCAACAGCTCCTGGCGAATCTTGCCGATGGCCGCCATGGGATTGAGTCCCTTGGGACAGACCCATGAGCAGTTGCCGATGCTGCGGCAACGGAACAGGCTGAATGGGTCTTCCAGCCGCTCGAGCCGTTCCGCCGTGGCCTGGTCGCGGCTGTCGGTAATGAAACGCCAAGCCTGCAGCAGCCCGGCTGGCCCGACGTACTTCTCCGGATTCCACCACCAGGACGGACATTGCGAGGAACAGCAGCCGCAGAGGATGCACTCATACAGCCCGTCGAGCCTGGCGCGCTCCTCGGGGGACTGAAGGCGCTCGATGGCCGGCGCTGGCTCATGATTGATCAGCCATGGCTTGATGCTCTGGTATTGCTGAAAGAAGAGACTCTGGTCGACCACCAGGTCGCGGATGACCGGCATACCGGGCAGAGGTCTGATGATCAGGCTGCTGGCCGTGCCCAGCGCCTCCGAAACCGGTGTGATACAGGCCAGTCTGTTCTTGCCGTTGATGTTCATACCATCCGAGCCGCAAACCCCCTCCCGGCAGGAGCGCCGGTAGACCAGCGTCGGATCGGCCTCATGCAAGAACTCCAGCGCATCCAGCACCATTCGTGCGCGGAATTCCTCGGGCAACGACAACGACTGCATCCAGGGCTGCCGCTCCTGTTCCGGGTGATAGCGATAGACCTGTACATCAATCATGGCTCGTTGCTCCTGCGGTCATTGCGGCGAGAGTGGACAGCGCCTCTACCCGGCAAGCGCGGGGCGACCGCATCCGGTCGATCAGGAGAACTCACTCGCGTGAAGCATAGACGTTGATTAAGGGGCGGCTGCATCCGCCGCGGGCTTACGGTTGGGACGGTGAACCCTCGCTGACTGGCCGCTTGCTGGCTGTCACGAATGCCTGGTTTGGGTCGAAACCGGAGATTTACGTTGGCCTATCGCGCCGTCCCGTCATGGGGCCTATAGAACAGAAAGTTCCGGGTTTCGGTGGTCTTGATGTATTCCTTCGCCCAGGCAGGCATCACACTCCTGTCGTGAAAATACAGAGCGCCATGGGTTCGGTCCTTGAGCTGCCTGTTGAGGGCCTTTCGTGCGACTTCCTTGGCAAGGGCATACTGGTCGTCTTCCTTTACCTGATCCGCACGCCCGTCACACCACCACGAAAACTGACAGCCAGGCTTTTCAGAACCTTGCTTGACCACCGCGCACACCGTGTCTGGAAAGCCTTCATGGCCCAATCGGTTCATGACCACGCTGGCGACGGCTTCCATCTCGACAGCTGCGCCGCCTTTGATTTCCCAGTAGATACTGCGTGCAAGGCAGGTGATCGCATCGTCCAGAGGCGCTACGCCTGCGGGATCGACCGCCTGCGCCTCGGACGCGGTGATGGCCTCGGACTTGGGCGCAGGTGTCTCGCTGCCCGTCTCTGCCGCTTTCTGTTCCAGGACCTGCGCCTTGTCTTCGGCGGCTTCCTTTTTTTGTTCCTGCTCAGTCGCCAACACCTGAGCGCACAGAAGGGTGATTGCGAAACAGGTGGCTACCCATTGAAATCGCATGGTCGACCCTTCTGCCGAAACTGGCTTGAGCAAGGAAACGGCGACGTTGTAGCGCTGACTCGACTTGATTGTAGTCGCCAGGCGTCATTCCAGCCGGCCACTCCGGGGCCACGCACAGCGGGCTCGGTCGCTACTGATCAGCGGGGTTTTCGTTGACCGGGTTGGCCCGTAGATGCGGGCGAGTTTCTACTCGCCTGTCCATCAGCCATATCGATCCCTGCGCAGTGCTATTCACTTGGCGGTGCGCGTCCGGCTGTTTCCAGCCATGCAGCCCTCAGAGGTTGTGAAAATATCGAGCGCCGTAGCGCAACGTCAGCAGCGGACGTCTGGAGGCGGTCGCAGTAGGCGAGAGTTTTTTCACAAACTCTCAAACATCCCTGAACAGGTCATGGGCATCGAGCAGTCGGTAGGCGATTTCCGGGTGTTTCTCCAGGCCGCGGCGGATGGCGGTGGGCAGCGCCTGGCGGGTTTTGCGGCAGAGCCCCGGCAGTTGCTCGATCTGGATGGCGATGCCGCGCATGCTGCGCACTTCGTTGAAGCCAGGGGCGACGGCCAGGCGGATGCCGAGTTGCTCGTACATGCGCTGTTGCAGCCTTTCCAGGTCGCTCAGGCTCTCGATGCTTTCCAGGCGCTCGAGCAGGCGTTTTTCCTCCTGGCGGGTCAGGCGCAGGATGCGCAGGTCGCTGCCGGCTGTTTCCAGCAGCTGTTCGCGCCCGCAGTCGCAGGCGCCGGGCGGGCAGGGTTGGCGGATCTGGGGGGAGGGCGTCATGGGCTCCAAGCATAGCGAGCCGAGAGCGGTTTTGCCCATCGGGTTGGTGGCGACTGGTGTGCCCCGAGGGTCTCAATCGATCAGGCCGATCTCCACCGCATCGCCATTCAGCCGCACCGGCCAGACGCGCAGGCTCTGCTCGGGGTATTCCAGGCAGCTGCCGTCTTCCAGGCGGAAGTGCTGCTTGTACAGCGGTGAGGCGATCACCAGGTCGCCCTTGAGCTGGCCGACGATGCCGCGGCCGATGACGTTGGCCCCGGACTTGGGGTCGCGGTTGTCGATGGCATAGAGCTTTTCCCCCTCGAGCGTATGCGGCAGGTGGAACAGCGCGACCTGGGCGCCCTCGTGCCAGGCGACCACGCCGGAGTTGGCGACCAGGTCGCTGCGGCTGCACAGCGCGCGCCAGGCGGCGGGATTGCGCGCGGCTTGGCGGAATTCGGCACGTACGACATTCGACTGGCTCATCAGAGCACCTCCTCGGTAACGGGGATCAGGTGGAGTTCAGAGGCATGCACCGGACGGCGCTGGCCACGTTCCTTGACGAAATGGATATCCGGGTCGCCGCGCTCGTCGTTGACGAAGGTGCGGAAGCGCTTGAGCTTCTCCGGGTCTTTCAGGGCGTTGGCCCACTCGCATTCATAACGGTCGATGACCAGCTGCATCTGCGCTTCCAGCTCGGCGCCAAGGCCCAGGCTGTCGTCGATGATCACTTCCTTGAGGTAATCCAGGCCGCCGTCGAGGCTCTCGCGCCAGACCGAGGTGCGCTGCAGCTTGTCGGCGGTGCGGATGTAGAACATCAGGAAGCGGTCGATGTAGCGGATCAGGGTTGCGTCATCCAGGTCGGTGGCGAACAGCTCGGCATGTCGTGGGCGCATGCCGCCGTTGCCGCTGACGTAGAGGTTCCAGCCATTCTCGGTGGCGATCACGCCGATGTCCTTGCTCTGCGCCTCGGCGCATTCGCGGGTGCAGCCGGAGACGCCGAACTTGATCTTGTGCGGCGAACGCAGGCCCTTGTAGCGGTCTTCCAGGCGCAGGGCCATGCCGACGCTGTCCTGCACGCCGTAACGGCACCAGGTGCTGCCGACGCAGGATTTCACCGTGCGCAGCGACTTGCCGTAGGCGTGGCCGGTTTCGAAGCCGGCCTCGATCAGCTCGCCCCAGATGTCCGGCAGCTGATGCAGCTGGGCGCCGAACAGGTCGATGCGCTGGCCGCCGGTGATCTTGGTGTAGAGGTCGTATTTCTTCGCCACGGCGCCGAGGGCGATCAGCTTGTCCGGGGTGATCTCGCCGCCGGCGATGCGCGGCACCACCGAGTAGGTGCCGTTCTTCTGCATGTTGGCCATGAAGGTATCGTTGGTGTCCTGCAGCGGCACCAGCAGCGGATCGGTGATCGGCTGGTTCCAGCACGAGGCGAGGATCGAGCCGACCGCCGGCTTGCAGATGTCGCAACCGGTGTGGCCGCGGCCATGCTTGGCCAGCAGTTCCTCGAAGCTGATCACCCCTTCCACCCGCACGATGGAATACAGCTCCTGACGGGTATAGGCGAAGTGCTCGCAGAGGCTCTTGTCGACGGCGACGCCACGGGCGGACAGCTCGTTGTCGAACACCAGCTTGAGCAGCGCGCTGCAGCCGCCGCAGCCGGTGGCCGCCTTGGTCTGCGCCTTGAGTTCGCCGAGGTCGGTGACGCCGGCCTCGACCTTGCAGCACACCGCGCCCTTGCTGACGTTGTGGCAGGAACAGATGGTCGCGCTGTCCGGCAGGGCGTCGGCGCCCAGGGTCGGCGAACCTTCGGATTGCGGCAGGATCAGGCCGGACGGGTCTTTCGGCAGGACGATGCCGTTCTGCGCATACTGCAGCAGGGTGTCGTAGTAGCTGTTGTCGCCGACCAGTACCGCGCCGAGTACGTTCTTGCCATCGGCGGAAACGACCAAACGGCGGTAGCTGGCGCTGGCCTCGTCGATAAAGCGATAGCTCTTGGCACCTGGGGTGGCGGCGTGGGCATCGCCGATCGAGCCGACGTCGACGCCGAGCAGCTTGAGCTTGGTCGACATGTCGGCGCCGGTGAAGGGTTCGTAGACGGCGCCGGCCAGCTGCGCGGCGACGCTGCGCGCCATGCTGTAGCCCGGCGCGACCAGGCCGAAGATGCTGCCGTTCCAGGACGCGCATTCGCCGATGGCGAAGATGTCCGGGTCATTGGTGCGGCAATCGTTGTCGACCACCACGCCGCCGCGCGCGGCGATCTCCAACCCGGCGCTGCGGCCGATGGCATCCTGCGGGCGGATGCCGGCGGAGAACACGATCAAGTCGGTTTCGAGAAATTCGCCATCGTTGAAATTCATCCGGTAGGCGTATTCCTCGCCCGCAACGATCTCCTGGGTGGCACGCGACAGGTGCACACCGACGCCCAGGGCTTCGATGCGCGCCTTGAGCGCGGCGCCGCCTTCGCCGTCGAGCTGCACCGGCATCAGCCGTGGGGCGAACTCGACCACATGGGCTTCCAGGCCCAGGGATTTCAGCGCGTTGGCCGCTTCCAGGCCGAGCAGGCCGCCGCCGACCACCACGCCACGCTTGGCGTTGGCCGCGGCATCGCGAATCGCATCGAGGTCGTCGAGGGTGCGATAGACCAGGCGCGAATTGCCCTCGGCACCGGGGATCGGCGGCACGAAGGGGTAGGAGCCGGTGGCCAGCACCAGGCGGTCGTAGGCCTGACGGCCGGCGCTGGTGACCACTTCCTTGCGCTCGCGGTCGATTTCCAGCACCTGCACGCCGAGGTGCAGCTGCACGCCGTGGCGGGCATAGAGATCGGGCTCGCCCAAGGCCAGGGACTCGGCATCGCGACCGCCGAAATATTCGGAGAGATGCACGCGGTCGTAGGCGCGCTGGCGCTCTTCACCGAACACATGCACTTCATACTGCTCGAGTGCACCCTGCTCGATCAGCTGCTCGACGCAATGATGGCCGACCATGCCGTTGCCGATGACGATCAAGGTGTCGCGCTTGATCGGAGTGACGAGAGAGTTCATAGCCGTTCCTCAGTCGAAGCCGTTGCCCGGGGCACGGCCAACAAAAAAAACGCCTGGAGCTGGCTGGCAGCTCCAGGCGTCTTTGCCTGGTATTCATGGGTTTGTGGGGTGATGTGCCCGGACTGCGCTGTCCGCTTCACCCATCCCGGCCGCTATAGGCCAATGGTCGTCGGTGACCATATGGGATGCGCTGCCGAAGGTTTGGCAGCTGTTGCGAGAGCTTTTGCAGGTTCCGTGCCGAAAACAGGCCGAGGTCGTCGAAGCCTGCCACGTGTTCCTGGCGGATTGGCCAAGCGGAGACAGTGCGGGCCTTTGCGGGCGATGGCCACGTGATCGCGCGGGCGTCCATCGGCTTCTGCGTGGTCATCACCCAGGCGGAGGGCGGTGAACCATAAGAGTGCAGGCGGGTTGCCTGATCCCTTTTTTGGGGCGTTTTAGGCGCCCGGGTTGGCGCTTCGGTCGCGCAGGAGGGGGTGCCCGGTCTTCGACGCTGCGCTGTCGCGCAGCAAACTGGGGGCAATCGCGTCTGTCGGTTTGTGGGCACCTGTAGGAGCGGCCCATGGCCGCGATGGGTTTCGCGGGCATGGCCCGCTCCTACAGAGAACGTCATAACCCATGAAATCAACGATATACGGGTTGTTTGAGACGAGACTCCAGGCGGTTGCGCACGCTGTGTTTTACGGGGACGAAAGGGGGGCAGGCGCGGATCGCGGCTTTGCAAAGCGCAGAGCCAACCAGGGGCACGTTTTGCTGCATTCAACCCGGGTGTTCCACCTGCCATCCGAGCCATGTTGGCCGCGCAACCGGACTTTCTATCCTATGCTGAGTTGGTTGAATCAATAGTCGCTTACGACACAGACAGGGCCGACTGCATCGCAAGCGTAATGCGGAGGCAGATATGGCAGCGATTTCCAGAAGAGGTTTCCTGAAGGTGGGGGGTGGGGTTGCCGCGAGCGTGGTCATCGGCGTGCCCGCCCTGACCCAGGCCGCGGCCTCGAGTGCAGAGGGCCGGGTCAATCTCCCGTACCCCATGAATGCAATCAGCAAGGCGCAGGAGCTGCAGGCCAACACGCCCGTCGCGTTCTCCTACCCCGACGCCGCATCACCCTGTGTACTGATCAAGATGGGCAGTGCCGTTCCTGGTGGGGTCGGCCCGGAGCGCGACATTGTTGCCTACAGCACGTTGTGCACGCACATGGGCTGCCCGGTGACCTATGACCCGGGGCAGCGGCTGTTCAAATGCCCCTGCCACTTCAGCATCTTCGACCCTGAGCATGTTGGCCAGATGGTTTCCGGCCAAGCTACCGAGAACCTGCCCAGCATAGTGCTCGTATACAACCCCGATGACGATTCGGTAAACGCAGTTGCCGTCGACGGGTTGATCTACGGACGTCAGTCCAACCTCCTGTGACAAGGAGATTTACATGGCTACCAACAAAGATCGTGTGGCACTGCCCCCTCCTGGCGCGCAGAAGACCAACCTCACCTGTCACTTCTGCATCGTCGGTTGTGGCTATCACGTGTACAAATGGCCGGAGAGTCAGGAAGGCGGGCGGGCGCCCGACGAAAATGCCCTTGGGCTCGATTTCCGCAAGCAGTTGCCACCCTTGGCCGTCATCCTGACCCCGGCGATGCAGAACACCATCACCGACAAAGACGGCACGCGCTACAACATCATGATCGTGCCGGACAAAGAGTGCACGGTGAACAAGGGGTTGTCGTCCACCCGCGGCGGTCAGCTGGCCAAGGTCATGTACAGCCCCGAGGGCGTCGGTCGGGAGCGCTTGCGCAGCCCACGGGTGTATGTCGGCGACCAGTGGGTCGACACCAGCTGGGAGGATGCCCTGGCGCTTTATGCCGGGGTGACCAAGAAGATTCTCGATAATGACGGGCCCAGCGTACTGGCCTTCGACTGCTTCGACCACGGCGGCGCCGGCGGTGGCTTCGAGAATACCTGGGGCACCGGCAAGTTGATGTTCACCGCGCTGAAAACGCCGCTGGTGCGTATTCACAATCGCCCGGCCTACAACTCCGAGTGCCACGCCACGCGCGAGATGGGCATTGGCGAGCTCAACAACAGCTATGCAGACGCCGAGCTGGCCGATGTGATCCTGGCCATCGGCTGCAACTCCTACGAAACTCAGACCAACTACTTCCTGGCGCACTGGCTGCCCAACCTGCAGGGGCAGACGCTTGCGCAGCGTAAGCAGCAATTTCCTGGCGAGAGTATCGCCCCGGCGAAAATCATCTTCGTCGACCCGCGTCGGACGCCGACCATCGCGATTGCCGAACAGGCGGCCGGCAAGGACAACGTGCTGCACCTGGATATCGAGCCGGGCACGGATATCGCGCTGTTCAATGGCTTGCTGACCTATGTGGTCGAACAGGGATGGCACGACAAGGATTTCATTGCCGCTCATACCAAGGACTTCGACCAGGCGCTGCGAGCCAACCGCATGTCGCTCGAGGAAACCAGCCGCGTCACCGGCGTGCCGGAGGACAAGCTCAAGCTGGCGGCCGAGTGGGCCTACAAGCCCAAGGCTTCCGGGCACCGTCCGCATGCCATGCACGCCTACGAGAAAGGCATCATCTGGGGCAATGACAACTACCTGATCCAGTCCGCCCTGGTCGACCTGGTGCTGGCGACCCATAACGTCGGACGCCGCGGTACCGGTGTGGTGCGGATGGGCGGGCATCAGGAGGGTTATACCCGTCCCCCTTATCCGGGCGACTCCAAGATCTACGTGGATCAGGAGATCATCAATGGCAAGGGCATGATGTATACCGCCTGGGGCGCCAACCCGTTCCAGACCACCCTGAATGCCGAGCAACATCGCACGGTCATTCTGCGCCGCGCCAACATCGTCAGGGACGCCATGGCCAGCGTCCGCGGCGGTTCGACTGCGCAGATGGTGGATGCGATCTACGACGCGGTGAAGAACAAGGGCGGACTGTTCCTCGCCAATATCAACCTTTATCCCACCAAGCTGGCAGAGGCCGCGCACCTGATGCTGCCGGCCGCCCATCCGGGCGAGATGAACCTCACCTCGATGAACGGCGAGCGCCGGCTGCGGCTGTCGGAGAAATTCACCGATCCCCCCGGTTCGGCGAAGCCCGACTGCCTGATCGCCGCGGCGATCGCCAGCACCCTTCACCAGTTGTATGCCGCCGAGGGCAAGCAGGACATGGCGGCGCGCTTCACCGGCTTCGACTGGAAGAGCGAGGAGGACGCCTTCAATGACGGTTTCCGCATGGCCGGCCAGGCCGGCGCCGACCCGATCGACAGCCAGGGCGGCGCCACCGGCAACCTGGTCACCTACCAGCGGCTGCGCGCCATGGGCAACAACGGTGTGCAGTTACCGGTCAAGGAATACCGCGACGGCAAACTGATCGGCACCGAGATGCTCTACAGCGACTACAAGTTCGACACCTCGGACGGCAAGGCGCAGTTCAAGCCGGCAACCTGGCCAGGCTTGCCGAAACCGGTGGCCGAGCAGAAGGGCAAATACCGCTTCTGGATCAACAGCGGGCGTATCAACGAAGTGTGGCAAACGCTCTATCACGACCAGTACAACGAGTTCGTGCGGCGGCGCGTGCCGATGGCCTATCTGGAAATCAACCCCGAGGATGCACAAGCCCTGGCGATTGCCTCCGGGGACGTGGTCGAGGTGTACAACGACTACGGTTCGTCCTACGCGCTGGCCTACCTGGAGGCGGATATCAAGCGGGACCAGACCTTCATGCAGTTCGGCCACTTCAACGGCGTGATGGGCGATCTGACCACGCCATGGACCGATCGCAACGTAGTGCCCTATTACAAAGGAACCTGGGCGGACCTTCGGCGTATTGGCACGGTGGAAGAATTCAAGGAGACGATCAGCTTCAAGACGCGAAGGTTCAAGGCGTAAGGACGCTGGTTCGGCACCAGCCGGGCGCGACCGTTTCCGGCAGGGGGAGCAGTTCGCTCACCTCGCCGGTCATTTTGCGTGGCCGGCAAATTTCTGGATCAGATGGGTCGAGCCGGACACGATAAGGAGATCGCCCGGCAGGATCAGGGTGCTGGGCGTGGCATGCTGGAAGTCTTGATTGGCGCGCTTCAGCCCGACCACCGTGACGCCATATTTTTCCCGGATATTGGCGTCGGCCAGCGTGCTGTTGTGGCTCGGCAGCGGGGCGTGGATCTTGGCGATGGCAAAGCCGTCATCGAACTCGATGAAGTCCATCATCCGCCCGGTAATCAGGTGCGCGACTCGCTCCCCCATATCCGCCTCCGGGTAGACCACGTGATGGGCGCCAATCCGCTGGGCTAACTGCCCATGTTCGGCAGTCAGGGCCTTGACCCAGATATCTTTGATCCCCAGTTCGGTCAACGCCATGATGGTCATCAGGCTGGCTGCCAGGTCGGTGCCGATCCCCACGATGGCGTGGGCAAAGTCGGCAACGCCCAGTTGGCGCAAGACCATGAGGTTGGTGGAGTCGGCCTGGACGGCATGCGTCAACAGATCGGCCCATTCATGCACGGGTTCGGCGTCGCGGTCGATGCCCATGACATCATGGCCCAGGTGCATCAGTGATTTGGCCACGGAGCTGCCGAAACGGCCGAGGCCGATCACCACCACGCTATCGCCCTTGGAAAAGGCAAACTGCTCGGTAAACAGAAACTTAGCCAACAATTGGGTGCTCCTCTGGGTAGCGGTAGGGCATGCGGTGCTCGCCCAGGGCCAGTGACGCCGCAAACGTGATGGTGCCGACCCGCCCGACATACATCAGCAGCGTCAGCATCAGCTGGCTCGACTCGGGGAGAGCGGCGGTGATACCGGTGGACAGGCCGACCGTACCAAACGCCGAGATGACTTCGAAGATGACCTGGTCGGTGGGGAAGTCGGTTTCGCGCAGGATGACCAGGGTCCCCAGCACGATCATGGCGCTGCCCAGCACCAGTACGGTGATGGCTTGGCGCTGGGCCGAGGCACTGACTCTGCGGCCGAATGCCTCGCTGTCACTGTGGCCACGGATCTCGGCGATGACCAGCAAGGCCAGGATGGCGGCGGTGCCGACCTTGACCCCACCGGCGGTACCCGCGCTGCCGCCGCCGACAAACATGAGGAAGTAGTGCAGAGCCCAGCTTTCATGGGTCAAGGCGCCGATGTCGATCGAGTTGAACCCGGCGGTACGCGCAGAGACTGAGGCAAAGGCCGCCGAGAGCACTTTATCGGCTACCGGCATGGGGCCGAGGGTGGCCGCGTTGGACCACTCGAACAGCAACAGGGTGAAAAAGCCGCCCAGCAGCAGTATGGCCGTGCCAGTCAGGGTGAGCTTGCTATGCAGTGACCAGTGACGGGGATCCCTGAATCGGCTGCGCAAGTCATGCAGGACGGGGAAGCCGATACCACCGATGACAATCGCCGTCATCACCGGCAGCAGGATCCATGCATCGGTGGCATAGCGCATCAGGCTGTCGGGGTGAATCGAGAAGCCCGCGTTATTGAATGCCGATACGGCATGAAACAGCCCGTTCCACGCCGCGTCGGCCCAGGGCAGGTCATAAGCCAGGCGTAATCTGAAGGTGAGAAACAGGGTCAGGATGAGTTCCAGGGCGAAGGTCACCACCAGCACCAGCCTGGCCACGCTGGCAATGTCGCCCAGCCCCAATGAGCGCGACTCGAACTGGGCGATCATCTTGGTGCGTAGGCGAAAGGAGCTATTGACCATCAAACCGAGCAGGGTCGCCACCGTCATCATGCCGAAGCCGCCAAGCTGGAACAGCAGCAGAATCACCGATTGGCCAAAGGTTGACCAGTAGGTGCCGGTGTCCACCACGACCAGCCCGGTCACGCACACGGCCGATACTGCGGTGAAGAGTGCGGTCACCCAGGGTGCAGCCATACCCTCGGCATGGGCGATCGGCAGCATCAGCAGGGCGCTGCCGAGCAGTATCACCAGCAGAAACACCAGGGCGACAACCCTGGCGGGATGAAGCAGTAATTTCATCTGACGGTCGCCAGCAGAGTTGGGAGGTCAGAGCGAGGGCTTGCGTGCATGGGGGACGCTTCTCAAAGTGGGCGCACGAGTGTGCTGATGCAGCCGCTTTCCAGTCGACGACCAGGCCTGCGGGTCATTCGCTGGGGGCAGGGGCTCTTTTCCCTGGGAGCCGGTGCAGATGGCGAATGCTACCCCCGACTCAGCCCGTCCGCTGCTGTCCGGAGGGCTGCGCGGCGAAAATTTACGGTTTTTTTACGCGCCTTCGCTCTGCGCGTATCGAACCTTTACGCCAGTCGCCCGGAGAATGTCTGCGCGCTGCAATCTGCTGGCGCTCAACCGAATGCGGGCCGACAATTCGCCATCCATGAACACCGAGTCAGTCGCATGAGTGATGCCCCACGCGCCGCCGCCCCGCCGGATGACCTGCCCAGGGAGGGACGCGGCCGGCTGAAGGTGTTTCTCGGCGCGGCCGCCGGCGTCGGCAAGACCTACGCCATGCTGCAGGCGGCGCAGGCACAGCTGCGCCTGGGCGTCGACCTGCGCGTCGGGGTGGTGGCAAGCCACAGCCGTGGCGAAACCGAGGCCCTGCTCGCCGGCTTGCCGCAGCAACCCGTGCTGCGTGCGCAGCAGCGCGGCGTGGCCGTCGACGAGATGGACCTCGACGGCATCCTGGCCAGTCCGCCCAGGCTGGTACTGGTCGACGAGCTGGCTCACAGCAACGCCCCCGGCAGCCGCCACAGCAAGCGCTGGCAGGATGTTCAGGAGCTGCTCGACGCCGGCATCGACGTCTACAGCACGGTCAACGTGCAGCACCTGGAGAGCCTTAACGATCGGGTGCGCGACATTACCGGTGTGCAGGTGCAGGAAACCGTACCGGACTGGGTGCTGCAGGAAGCCGATGAAATCCTCCTGATCGATCTGCCACCGCGGGAATTGCTCGAGCGCCTGCGCGAAGGCAAGGTCCAGGTGCCGGAGCAGGCGCGCGCGGCCATCGACGCCTTCTTCAGCCAGACCAACCTGACCGCCCTGCGCGAACTGGCGATGCAGACTGCCGCGGCCCGAGTCGATGCCGACCTGCATCAGCGCTATCGCCAGCAGGGGCAGGCCGCCCCGGCGGTGCGGGGCCGTTTGCTGGTCGGGATAGACGGCGATGGGCAGGCTGAGCGCCTGGTCCGGCATGCCTGCCAGGTGGCCGAGCGGCGGCATCTGCCCTGGTCCGTGGTGCATGTGGATACGGGCGGCAAGCGCGACGAAACGAGTCTCGGCTACCTGCAGGCCGCCCAACAGCTGGCCGAGCGCCTCGGCGGCGAAGTGGTCGGCCTGCGCGGCGAGGCGGTGGCGCGCACCCTGATCGAACATGCCGGTGAACGCCGCGCCAGCTTGATCCTGGTGGGCCGCAGCCGCCAGCGCTTGCGCCGTCGCTGGCTCGGTCGCGGCCTGGCCGAGCGCTTGCTCGCGCAGGGCCAGGGCCTGGAAATCAGCGTCCTCGACACCGAGGCCGATCGCGCTCCCACGCGGCACCGCAGCCGCCAGCCGCTGGCCTGGTATGACTACCTGCTGGCGCCGCTGGCCACCCTGGTCGCGGCGAGTGTCGCGCTGGGGCTGTCGCGCGTTCTCGAATTGCCGAATATTTCCCTGATCTTTCTCGCCGCCGTGCTGGTGGTGGCGGTGCGCAGCAGTCTGGGCCCGGCCCTGGCCTGCGCCGGCTTGTCCTTTCTGGCCTACAACTTCCTGTTTATCCCGCCGACCCTGACCCTGAGCATCGCGCGCCAGGAGGATGTGCTGAACCTGCTGTTTTTCCTCCTGGTGGCCGGCCTCACGGGTAACCTGGCCAGCCGCCAGCGCCGCCAGCTGCAGGCCTTGCGCCAGACCCAGGCGGAAACCACGGCGCTGCTGGAGCTGTCGCGCAAGCTGACCGCCGCCACCGACCGCCAGGCCGTGCTGGCGGCGGCGATGCAACAGTTCGCACTCTGGCGTGAGGTGGATATCAGCCTGCTGGGCCGCAGTCATGACGGCATATGGAAAGTCGAAGCCGGTCTGCAGCGTCCTCTCACCGAACAGGAGCGCGCCGCCGCCGACTGGTCCTGGCAGCATGAGCAACCGGCCGGCCTGGGCACCGGAACCTTGCCCGCCGGGCGCTGGTGGTGGTGGCCACTGGTTGGCGAAGATGGCCCGCTGGCACTGCTGGGCATCAGCCCCAGGGACGGCGGCGTGCTGGCACCCGAGCAGCGCCGGCTGATCGCCGCCCTGGGCCAGCCGTTGGCCCAGGCCCTGGCGCGGGCGCAACTGGCTGCAGACCTGGAGGCCGCGCGCCTGCACGGCCAGACCGAGGAGCTGCGCAGCGCCCTGCTGGCCTCGGTGTCCCACGATTTGCGTACGCCCTTGACCGCCATGCGCGGTTCCATCGACAGCCTGCTGGCACTCGGCGAACGAATCCCGCTGGAGGATCGTCGCGAGCTGCTGGAAGGCACGCGCGATGAGGCCGAGCGCCTGGACCGCTATATCCAGAACCTGCTGGACATGACCCGCCTGGGCCATGGCAGCCTCAAGCTGGAACGCGACTGGGTGGCCCCGGCGGATATCGTCGCCGGCGCGGTGCACCGCCTGCGTCCGGTGCTGGCACCTTTGCAGGTTGAGATTCAGGTGCCGGCCGAGTTGCCGTTGCTCTATGCCCATGCCGCATTGATCGAGCAGGCCCTGGTCAATGTGCTGGACAATGCCGCGCGTTTTTCGCCGCCGCAGGGGCGTTTACGCATCGGCGTGGAGGCGGACGAGGCCGAGTTGCGCCTTGTCGTCAGCGATCAGGGGCCGGGGATTCCCGAGCATGAACGCAAGAAAATTTTCGATATGTTCTATACCGCCGCGCGCGGTGATCGGGGCGGGCAAGGCACCGGCCTGGGCCTGGCGATCTGCCAGGGCATGGTGGGCGCGCACGGCGGGCGGGTCAGCGTCGGCGCGGGCCTGGATGGCCAGGGCGCCAGCCTGACCCTGCATCTGCCGCTGCATCCACAACCCCTGATGGAAGAAGGATCTGCATGAGAACCACCCAACCAAGCGTTCTGGTTATCGATGACGAAGCGCAGATCCGCAAGTTCTTGCGCATCAGCCTCAGCGCCCAGGGCTACCGGGTGCTCGAAGGCGGCAATGGCCGTGATGGCCTGGCGCAGGCGGCGCTGGGCAAGCCCGATCTGGTGGTGCTCGACCTGGGTTTGCCGGACATGGACGGCCAGGCAGTGCTGCGCGAGTTGCGGGCCTGGTCGCAGGTACCGGTCATGGTGCTGTCGGTACGCGCCAGCGAGAGCGAGAAGGTGCTGGCGCTGGATGGCGGGGCCAACGACTACGTCACCAAGCCCTTCGGTATTCAGGAGTTTCTCGCCCGGGTTCGCGCACTGCTGCGCCAGGCCACTGGCGACAGTCGGCAGGACGTGGTGGTGCGCAGCGGGGCGCTCGCGGTCGACTTCGCCTTTCGGCGAGTCAGCCTGGCCGGCACCGAGGTGGCGCTGACGCCCAAGGAATATGCCGTGCTGGCGATGCTCGCCCATCATCTCGGCCGGGTGGTGACCCAGCAGCAACTGCTCAAGGATATCTGGGGCCCGAGCCATGCCGATGACAGCCACTACCTGCGGGTCGTGGTCGGCCATCTGCGGCAGAAGCTCGGCGATGACCCGACCGCTCCGCAATTTATCGTCACCGAGGCCGGTGTCGGCTATCGCCTGCTGGATGTAAGAGCAGCCTGCTCAGGGCCGTGAGCCGGCGCGGTGTGGGCGATGGCTCAGGGGGGCGGGCAGGCCCGCCTGGCGGATCAGGGCGGCCTGCCATTGCCCGGCGGTGAAGGTGTCGGCCTCCTGCAGCAGCTGGATCTTGCCGGCGACCAGGCTCGCCACCGGTATGCCGTCGCAATACAGCAGGCGGTTGCCGGCCAGCGCCGGCACCTTGCTGCCGTTCAACAGGGTGCCCAGCAGGTTCAGCGGGTCGCAGGCGGACAGGCCGATCAGGCTGCCGTCGGGTGGGCGCTTGCGCACTTCGCGCAGCAGGGCGACGGCTTCCGGCAGGGCGAACTGTTCGCCCACCACGCCGGCGACGAAGCGCCCGCCGCGGATCTCGCCGCGTGCTTCCAGGCGCTGGTAGACCCGCAGCAGCTCGCGCCAGGACGGCAGCCAGTCGGCCTCGCGCTCGAGCAGGCGCCAGCAGACCACGCCGTAGCGGCGCAGCAGGGTGCGCGCCACATGCTCCAGGGCCTCGGCGCTCGGCTTGCTCTCGGTCACCTCATCGCCACGGCCGCGCAGCAGGGCCCAGCGTCCGGCGTCCTGCATATTGGCCAGGGCGCGATGGGCGCGGCGTTGCTGCTGGCTGCGCTTGGCCGCCGGCAGCAGCAGCGAGCGCAGCCCGGCGAAGCTGTCGGCGTTGGCCAGGCCGAGGGCGACCAGCTCGCCGAGGCAGTCCTCCAGTTCGCTGCGCAGCAGGTGCGCCTGCTCCTGCAGTTCGTCGAAGAACAGCGCGCCCTGGCTGGCCAGGACCTGGCGCAGGCGTTCGGCGCGCGGCGAGGGCTCGGCCGCCGGCGCCTGGCCCAGGCAGGTGCGCCACAGACCGAGCTGTTTGCGCGGCAGCAGGACGATCGGCGTGCTGCGCAGCGGGCCGCCGGCGGCGCGGCTGCGCCCGGCCAGGCGGCACCAGACCAGGCGCCCGGAACGGCACAGGTCGTCCAGCCAGTTGATCCCGTAGTCGCTGACCCGGCTCGGCAGTATCTCGCTTTCCCAGGCGCCGGCCGCGGCCTGGAAACCTTCCAGCTGGCCGAGCACCCCGGCCAGCGCCTCGGCGCCGCGCACCCGGTTGTTTGGCGCCACGCGCTGCCAGTCGAACAGGAAACGCATGAAGTCGGCACGCTGCACCGGCTCGATCTCGCGGCGCAGGCGGCCCACCGTGTAGCGGTGGATGCGCGCCAGCAGGTGGCGCTCGCACCACTCTTGCTCAAGGGTTGCGGGGGTGAAGCGCCCGCGCAGCACATAGCCTTCGCCCTCCAGGGCGAGCAGGGCGAGGTTGACCGCCGCTTCATCCTGCTGCAGATCGGCGGCGATGCGTGGCAAGGGCAGGGGGCCGAAGCCGCTCAGGCGGGCGCGGACCAGCTCAACCAGGGCCGCCTCGGCCGCCTCGGCCGTCCAGGGCACGTCGAAGCCAGTCGGCGCCTGGATCGCCGGTTTGCACGTGGCGTCTGGATGCAACGCCTGCCACTGGCGCAGGCGTTCGGCCGCCAGCCACAGCGCCGGCGCGCCATCGCGCTGCAGGCAGGTGGCGCGCCTGGCCTTGGCCAGTTGCGCCAGCCAGGCCGGCCAGCCGGGATTGACCTGCGCCTCGGCCTGGCTGATGGCGCCGAGGCTCATCAGCGCCTCGTGCATCTCGTCGGCGCCCTGCACCTCGGGCCAGGCCTCCTGGCGCACCGCGGCTATGGCCTCGGCATCCAGGGCGCCGAGCTCGTCGCTCGACTGCGGCTCGCTCCAGCGCCGGTTCTGCACCGCCTGGGTGCGGCGTTCCTCCAGCGGCGCGTCGTCGAGGAAGGCATAGGGTCGGGCGTTGAGGATTTCCGTAGCCAGTGGCGAGGGCGCCGGCAGGTCGCGGGCGAGCAGCTCGATCTCGCCGGCCTCCATGCGCCGCAACAGGGCCAGCCAGGCCTCGCAGTCCATGGCCTGGTGCAGGCAGTCGTCGAGGGTCTGCGCCACCAGCGGGTGGTCGGGGATCTCGCGCTCGCCGACGATATTTTCCAGGCAGGCCAGCTGGTCGGGAAACACCGTGGCCAGCAGGTCTTCGCTGCGCATGCGCTGCAGCTGCGGCGCCACCTTGCGTCCGCCGGCGAAGCGTGGCAGGGCCAGGGCGACGCCGGCGCTCCAGCGCCAGCGCACGGCGAACAGCGGCGCATCCAGCACCGCCTGGACCAGCAGCTGTTCGGCGCTGTTGGCATGCAAATAGCGCCACACCTCGTCCAGCGGGAAGCTGTGGCTGGTCGACAGCGAGAGGATCAGCGCGTCCTCGGTGGCGGCGGCCTGCAGCTCGAAGTTGAAGCTGCGGCAGAAACGCTTGCGCAGGGCCAGGCCCCAGGCGCGGTTGAGGCGGCTGCCGAAGGGCGAGTGGATGATCAGTTGCATGCCGCCGGATTCGTCGAAGAAGCGCTCCATCACCAGCCGCCGCTGGGTCGGCAGGCCGCCGAGGGCGGCGCGGGCACGGGCCAGGTAGTCGACGATCTGCAGCGCCGCCGGTTCGCTGAGGCCGATGGTCGCCACCAGCCACTCGGCTGCTGTATCGATCTGCTGCCCCATCCCATTTACGGGAGACGACTGTATGGATGCCGAAGGCGAGGGGCTGGGGGGGAGGGCAGAACCGCCATCAGCGGAGTCCGCCTCGGTGGAAAACGCTTCGCGGTTTTCCACCCTACTCAACAGCTGTTCGACCTGCTCGCGCAGCCGCGCCACTGCGGCCGACAGCTCGTCGCTGCGTCCCGGCGCCTCGCCGAGCCAGAACGGGATGCTCGGCGACTGGCCGCGGGCATCCTCGACCCGCACCTTGCCCGGTTCGATGCGCAGGATGCGGTAGGACTGGTTGCCCAGCTGGAAGATATCGCCGGCCATGCTCTCGATGGCGAAGTCCTCGTTGAGGGTGCCGATCGGCAGGCCCTGGGGTTCCAGCAGCACGCTGTAGTCGCCGCTGTCGGGAATGGTGCCGCCACTGGTCAGCGCGGTCAGGCGGGCGCCGCGACGGCCGCGCAGGCGCTGGTTGACCGCATCGCGGTGCAGGTAGGCGGCGCGCACCCCGCGGCGGCCGCTGTAGCCTTCGGCGAGCATCTTCAGCAGGGCGTCGAAGGTCGCCCGCGGCAGGCCGATGTAGGGTGCGGCGCGGGTCAGCATCCGATAGAGGTCATCCTCGCGCCACTCGCGGCAGGCCACTTCGGCGACTATCTGCTGAGCCAGCACGTCCAGCGGCGCGTGGGGGATTACCAGGGCGTCCAGCTCGCCGCGGCGCACGCAGTCGAGCAGGGCGGCGCACTCGATCAGCTCGTCGCGCGACTGCGGAAACAGCCGGCCCTTGGGCGTGCCGCCGACGCTGTGGCCGGAACGGCCGACCCGCTGCAGCAAGGCGGCGATGCTGCGCGGCGAACCGAGCTGGCAGACCAGCTCGACCTCGCCGATGTCGATGCCCAGTTCCAGCGAGGCGGTGGCCACCAGCACCCTGAGTTCGCCGCGCTTGAGGCGCTGTTCGGCATCCAGGCGCAGCTCCTTGGCCAGGCTGCCGTGGTGGGCGGCGACCGCGGCGCTGCCCAGGCGTTCGGCCAGATGCCGGCAGGCGCGCTCGGCCAGGCGCCGGGTGTTGACGAACACCAGGGTGGTGCGGTGCTGCTGGGCCAGTTCGGCCAGGCGCGCATAGACGCTGTCCCACACCTCGTTGCTCATCACCGCCTCGAGCGGCACCGGCGGGACTTCGATGGCCAGGTCGCGGGGGCGGGTGTAGCCGATGTTGACGATATGGCAGGCGGGGGCGTCGACAGGCAGGTTTATCGACGGCGTTGCTTTCCCCTCACCCCAACCCTCGGCTTTGGCGTCCTGCGTCGCCCTACCTCCTGCATCCATGCAGTCGTCTCCCCGGAGGGGAGAGGGGGTTTCGACCGTGCTGCGTCCAACTTCACCGGTTGCCTGTCGGTGCTGCATCGCTTCCTTCTGCTCGATGCCCTCGCCCAGTAGACCGTCTGTTACCGGCAACGGCGCCTGACTGCCGAGCAGAAAGCGCGCCACCGCCTCCAGCGGTTTCTGTGTGGCGGACAGGCCGATGCGCACCAGCGGTGCCTGGCACAGCGCCTCCAGGCGTTCGACGCTGAGCATCAGGTGGCTGCCGCGTTTGCTGCCGGCGATGGCGTGGATCTCGTCGACGATCAGGCTGCGGCAACCGCTCAGCATTTCCCGTCCGGATTCTGAGCCGAGCAGCACGTAGAGCGATTCCGGGGTGGTCACCAGGATATGCGGTGGGCGCTTGCGCATCGCCAGGCGCTCGCTCGGGGTGGTGTCGCCGGTGCGCACCGCGCTGCGGATCTGCACATCGGCCAGGCCCTGACGCTGCAGTTCGGCGCGGATGCCGGCCAGCGGTTCCTCGAGGTTGAGGCGGATGTCGTTGGACAGCGCCTTGAGCGGCGAGACGTAGACCACGCTGCAGCGCTCCTCCAGCTCGCCGCCGGCGGCCAGGCCTTCGCGCACCAGCGCATCGATGGCGGCGAGGAAGGCGGTCAGGGTCTTGCCCGAGCCGGTGGGCGCGGCGACCAGGGTCGAGCGGCCGGCGCCGATCGCCGGCCAGGCCGCGACCTGGGCCGGCGTCGGCGCCCCGAAGCGCTGGTGGAACCAGGCGGCGACCGCGGGATGAAAGGCCGCCAGCGCGGTGTCGGCCGAACCTGAATTGGCAGGGGTAGGGTTCATGCCGTCCATCATGCTAGCGTGGCGATTTCGCCTCAAGGGCCGCCCATCGTCGGCCGTGGCATGGCGTACCGGCTTCACCCCGCGCCAGTTTTCATTCACTCTGTGTTTCTTTTTCCCAGCAAGGCCCTCCCGTGCAACCGGTGATCTCGATCCAGCAACTGAGCAAGACCTACGCCTCCGGCCATCCGGCGCTGCAACGCATCGACCTGGATATCCGCAAGGGCGAGATATTCGCCCTGCTCGGCCCCAACGGCGCCGGCAAGACCACCCTGATCAGCATCATCTGCGGCATCGTCAACCCGGGCAGTGGCAAGGTGCTGGTCGACGGTCACGACATCATCAAGGACTATCGCGCGGCGCGGGCGCAGATCGGCCTGGTGCCCCAGGAGCTGGTCAGCGACGTGTTCGAGACGGTTTGGGCCACGGTCAAGTTCAGCCGCGGGCTGTTCGGCAAGAAGGCCGATCCCGCCTACCTGGAGCAGCTGCTGCGCGACCTGTCGCTGTGGGATAAGCGCGACGCCAAGATCATGGAACTGTCCGGCGGCATGAAGCGCCGGGTGATGATCGCCAAGGCGCTGTCCCACGAGCCGCAGATCCTGTTTCTCGACGAGCCCACCGCCGGGGTCGACGTCGAACTGCGCCGCGACATGTGGAACATGGTCCGCGGCCTGCGCGCGCGCGGGGTGACCATCATCCTCACCACCCACTACATCGAGGAGGCCGAGGAGATGGCCGACCGCATCGGCGTGATCAGCCAGGGCCGGATCATCCTGGTCGAGGACAAGCAGGTGCTGATGCACAAGCTCGGCAAGAAGCAACTGACCCTGCAGCTGCAGCAGCCGCTGGCGAGCATTCCCGCCGGGTTGAACGGCCACCGCCTGGAGCTGGCGGACCAGGGCCATGCCCTGGTGTTCACCTTCGACGCCCAGCGCGAGCACACCGGCATCGCCGAACTGCTCAAGGACCTGGCCCAGCACGGCATCGACTTCAAGGACCTGCAGTCCAGCCAGAGTTCGCTGGAGGACATCTTCGTCAACCTGGTCAGGGAGGCACGCGCATGAATTTCTACGCGATCCGCGCCATCTACCTGTTCGAACTGGCGCGCACCTGGCGCACCCTGTTGCAGAGCATCGCCACCCCGGTGATCAGCACCTCGCTGTACTTCGTGGTATTCGGCTCGGCCATCGGCTCGAGCATGACCCAGGTCCAGGGCGTCAGCTACGGCGCCTTCATCGTGCCGGGACTGATCATGCTGGCGCTGCTCACTGAGAGCATCTCCAATGCCTCGTTCGGCATCTACATGCCCAAATATTCCGGCAGCATCTACGAGCTGCTCTCGGCGCCGGTGTCCTATCTGGAGATCCTGGTCGGCTATGTCGGCGCGGCGGCGACCAAGTCGATCGTGCTGGGCCTGGTGATCCTGGTCACGGCGCGGCTGTTCGTCGATTTCGAGATTCTCCATCCCTTCTGGATGCTGGCCCTGCTGGTGCTCACCGCGCTGACCTTCAGCCTGTTCGGCTTCATCATCGGCGTGTGGGCCGACGGCTGGGAGAAATTGCAGATAGTCCCGGCGCTGATCGTCACCCCGCTGACCTTCCTCGGTGGCAGCTTCTACTCGATCAGCATGCTGCCGCCGGCGTGGCAGACGGTGACCCTGTTCAACCCGGTGGTGTACCTGATCAGCGCCTTCCGCTGGAGCTTCTACGGCGTCTCCGACGTCAACGTGGCGCTCAGCCTGGGCATGATCTTCGCCTTTCTGCTGCTGTGCGTGCTCACCGTTGGCTGGATCTTCAAGACCGGTTACCGGCTGAAGAGTTGAGGCAGACGCCTGCTGCCGCACGCGGGGCGAGTTCCCGGCCGCCTGAACGCAGTGAATCAAGCCTGGCCAACATGGAGAAAATGCGTAGAATTCGCGCCCTTTTTCCAGCGGCAGGAGTGCTCGATGAGCTTCAACTTGGCAAACAAACCCAGCGCACAACGCAACGTCGAGGAGGCGGAAAAGGCCCGGCTGTTCGAGCTTTGGCAGCAGAACCTGCACCGCACCAAGGTCGATGCTGCGCGCCTGGTCGGCGAAAAGAGCAAGCGCAAAGGCAAGTGGGACGAATGGCTGCGGGCGCAACTGGCGCAGATGACGCCGCCGGAATACGCCAGCATGGTGCAGCGTGAGGTGCGGCGGTTGCTGGCGGCGCGCTAGCCACTGCTGCGTCCGGCTAGGCGGCGTCGATGCGCCCCGCGTAGCGCTCGGCCAGGGTGCAGAAGAAGGTCACGTATTGTGCATGCCCACCACAGAACACCACATCCAGCGCGAGTGGGTCGGCGGGGTCGCTGATGCCCGCGGCTGCCGGCCAGGGTTCCAGGCCCGGGTCGGTCGCCCGACGCTGCAGGAGGGCGGCATCGAGGCCCGGGCGATCGACTTCGCCGCCGCTGCTGTCGATGTAGATCACGCAGTTGTCGCTGTCGAAGGCTTTGCCCAGTTCCTGCACCAGGGTCAGGAAGCCGCGGTCGCTGCCGCCGCGCAGTTGCCGGGTCTGGCCATCCAGCGTGCGGCTGGCCGAGGTGAGCGTGTCGCCCACGCCGACGATGCGCGGCATCTGGCTTGGGTCGAAGTGCGCACGCGCCAGTTGCAGCAGGGCGGCGCGCTCGCGCGGGGCCTGGCGGGCGTTGAAATCGGCGCCCAGCGGGTAGTGCCCGGTGTGTTGGTGATAGTAGTGATTGAGGATCACCAGCACGCCGACTTCCTTGATGGCGCCCTTGAGCATGAACTGGAAATCGGTGGTGCCGGCATTGTCGCCCGTGCTGTACCCGAGCCTTTCCCGGCCCAGGGCGTCGCTGCCGAGATTGGGCGCGTAGTGGACGAAGAAGGATTCTTCCAGCCGGCAGGCGGCGGCCTGCTCCAGCAGCTGCTCCATGAAGCCTTCGAGCGCCCGCTGCAACTGCTGGTAGAGCGCCGGTTGCTCGCTGAAATGCTGGTAGAGGCTGTTGATGTTGAGGGTCGGTGAGGCGAGGTTGTCCAGTACGCAGGCGCCGACCAGGGGCGCGATCGCGGAGGCGGCGAGCGCATAGGGCGGTGCGGCCAGCAGTTCGCCGAGAAAGCGCTCGGCCTTGCCCGGTATCGTCTGCAGAAAGGCCAGCTCCGCCGCGCTCACGCCCGGGTGGCAGACCTCGCCGTGGCGGTCCTGCAGTTGCACGCCGCCGGCAGCCAGCCCCGGCAGGTAGAGGCCTTGCTCGCGGGCCTGGGCGGGGGCTGCGAGGGCGTTGTCGACGATGCCGTTCACCCCGCGCCGGCCGATGTGTTCGCCGTTGGTCAGGACGAAGAAGTGTCCCGCCAACTGACGGGCCGCCTGCACATAGCGCCGCTCGATGGTCCGGGTCAGCGGGTCGCGCACCAGGCCCATGCAGACGCCGTCCAGGTCCTGAATGATCAGCAGTTTGTCGGTGGCGACGAGGGCGTCGAGCAGGCGGGGGTGGTCGAGTGAAAAGTGCGGGCTGTTTATAGTCATGCCCCATCTTACCCACAGTGCCGGGGTCGACCAACTCTGCGCGGCGGTGAGATTGCCCTGCCACGGTTCGCGGGCATGGCCCGGGGCTGCGGTGCGGTATGCGCTGGCAAGAGTCCGTTGGTCGGCTCGATTGGCGCTACCAGCCGCAAGTCGGGGTGGATCACGCGCTGCGTATCCACTTCTTTATGTCGACGTGGCACTATCCACTTCGATTTGCGCTGCATTGACACGACTCACCGCCCCGCAGCACTTTGTCGTGAAATTCCCTGCAAAGTCCTGCTCAACCATGACACTCAATTAATGCATTAGGGCTCTAGCTTGACCGAAAAAAACCTTTCAGAAGGCGAGATGCGCCGCGCCCTCGGCCTCGACCCGGCTCCGCCGAAACAACCACAGCCACAGCCCAAGCCACCGTCCAGTTACACGCTCGTCGAACTGAGCGTGCGCAAGAACGGTGGCCCGCCTTTCCGCTTCGAACACCGTTCCCGCTCGATCAGCACGCTCGCCGCCCAGCTCGAGGCCGAAAAAGCCGCGCGCGCCAAGGGTTACGAGGTGTGGGTGCTGCTGGATATCCGCCAGGTTTCCGAGTAGCGGCTGGTCGCTGTCATGCAGCGCAGCGATCCGTTCAGCGCTAGCGACAGCCGGCCGGATGTGCGCCCTGAATCGCCATCGACTGTTCATGGCCGATCGGACCGGGCGATCTGCAGTCGTAATTATTCAACGGATATGACCTTCGTTCACGATTTGCTCAATGCCTTTGGCGACACTATGGCGCAGTTGAATGAGCGCGCTGGTGTTATCGGGGAATGGCGAGCTGCTGGCATAATGCCTTCAGTTTTGTGTATTTCCTGGTTTGCACCTGCTGTGCGCCGTATCACCAACCGGTCGAGGATTTGCCATGTCGCCAACAGCGGAACTGCCCCGTCAACCGACCAGCGGCGTCGCCAACTCGAGTGCCACACGCCGGGCGTTGCTGCTTATCTCGGCCTTGCTGTTGGTGCTGTTCGTCGTGGCCAGTGTGGCGTTGCTGCAGATTGCGCTGCAGCAGAACACGCGGGCGATCGAACAGAGCCTGTTCTATGTGGAAAAGGCCACCCAGGCCCGGCAGAAGTCGATTCTGGCGACTATCGGCGACTACGCCTTTTGGGGCGAGGCCTATCGACACCTGCATGCCACGGTCGATCTTGAGTGGGCCTATACGCGGCAGAACCTGGGCCCCGGCCTGTTCGAGGATTTCGTCTTCGAGGGCGTGTTTGTCGTCGCGGCCAATGACTCCACCGCCTATGCGGTGGTCGACGGCCAGCTCGTGGCAACCTCGGTGGAGCAATGGCTCGGGCAGGATATAGCCGGCCTGCTCGCGCAGGCGCGCGAGCAGGCCGGGGATGAAGAGCCACTCGTGGGCTTTGTGCAGATAGCCGGTCAGCCGGCGCTGGTTGCGGCTGCGGGCTTTACCCCCGGAGGCGATCCACTGGTAGCCGAAGTGCCGGGGCCGACATCGGTTCTGCTCTTCGTCGATCTGCTCGGGCCGGACAAGCTGCAGGCGCTTGGCGAGGATTTCGGCATCGACAAGCTGCATGTGAGCAACGCGGCAGCCGATGCACCCGGCGCGCCCTCGTTGCGCCTGGCCACCATCAGTGGCGAGCCGCTGCTGCTGCGCTGGCAGCCGGCCCGGCCTGGCGATCAGTTGCTGTACCTGATCCTGCCGCTGCTGGCCTTGGCCGGAAGCATTTTTGCGCTGGCCACCTGGTTGACCCTGCGCCGGGCCATGGCTTCCGCGCGTGAGATGGATGCCAACTATGCCTCCCTGTACGCCAGCCAGCGGGCCCTGGCGGCCAGTGAGGCGCGCTTTCGCGATGTCGCCGAAGCCGCCTCGGACTGGATCTGGGAAGTCGATGCCGAGCTGCGCTTGACCTACCTTTCCGCGCGCTTTCAGGCGGTGACCGGGCATGCCGAGCGCGACTGGCTGGGGCGTCCGATCGATGAATTCATCGAGTGTCCCGGTGGCCTGTCCCTCTGGCTGAGCAAGCGCAAGACCAGGGCATCCGATGGCACCCGGCAATGTCATTACCGCGCCCGGGATGGTCGTCTGCGCACCTGCCGACTCTCCATGCGCACCGTTGCGGATGCTCAGGCCAGCGGCGGTTACCGCGGTACTGTCAGCGACATCACCGAAGAGGTCGAGGCGCGGGCGCGCATCGAGCACCTGTCGCTGCATGACGCGCTGACCGGTTTGCCGAACCGCAACCGCATGCAGGAATTTCTCGACGGCAAGCTCAAGGCGGCGCCCAGCGCGGACAAGCCTCTGCTGATGCTGAGCCTCGATCTCGACCGGTTCAAGCAGGTCAACGATTCCTTCGGCCATGAAGTCGGTGACCAGGTGCTCTACGAGGTTTCCCGGCGCTTGCGCCTGTGCCTGCGCGATGGCGATCTGGTCGCCCGCATGGGCGGTGACGAGTTCATCCTGATCATCAGCGGCATATCCGCTCAGGCGGAAGTGGAGCACCTGTGCGAGCGCTTGATCGCCAGCATCGAACAGCCATTCGAGATCGACAACCACAGTATTTTCATCGGCACCAGCATCGGCATCGCCATGGCGCCCGCCGATGCCGCCTTGGCGGACGAGTTGCTCCGCTATGCGGATATCGCCCTGTACGAGGCCAAGGCGGCCGGGCGCAATACCTGGCGTTTTTATGCCAGCGACATGAACGAGCGGGCCGTCGAACAGCGCCAGTTGGAGAGCGACTTGCGCCAGGCCTTGAAAAACGACGAGCTGCGCCTGCTCCTGCAGCCCCGTTACAGCGTCAGCAGCAAACGCATGGTCGCGGCCGAAGCGCTGGTGCGCTGGCAGCACCCGCAACGCGGCCTGCTGAGCCCGGATACCTTTATTTCAATCGCCGAGAGCACCGGCCTGATCGTGCCCCTGAGTTCCTGGGTGTTGCAGGCCGCCTGCACGGAAGCCATGAGCTGGAGTGAGGATCTGATCGTTTCGGTAAATCTCTCGTCGGTGGAGTTCCAGCGCGGGCACTTGGTGGCCCGGGTACAGCGTGTTCTCGAGGCAACCGGCCTGCCGCCGTCGAGATTGGAACTGGAACTCACCGAGAGCGTCCTGCTCGAGGATGCCGAGGGCGCGCTGGTGATCATGCAGGCGCTCAAGGATCTGGGCGTCAGGCTGTCCATGGATGACTTCGGTACCGGCTATTCCTCTCTCGGCTATCTGCGCACATTCCCTTTCGATGGGTTGAAGATCGATCGCAGTTTCGTCTCCGACCTGGACGGTTGCGAGAGCAGCGAGGCCATCATCAAGGCGATCATCGGTCTCGGCCGGGCGCTCTCCCTGACCGTGACGGCCGAGGGTGTGGAGTCGCAAGAGCAACTCGACATTCTGCAGCGCTACGACTGTGAGGAAGCCCAGGGCTTCTTCCTCGATCGGCCGCTGCAGCCGGCCCTGCTACGCAGTGCGCTGGCGCGTCAGGAGCAGGGGGCATGAGCAGGGCCGTCTGGCGGCCCGGTTGTCGCCTAGCCTGGTAGCCTGAGGGGCCGCCACGCCTTCGGCGCCGTGCTGTCGCGCGGCAAGCTGGGGTACTCAAGGGCCAAGACCGTAGGATGGGTTAGGCGCCCGCAAGTCGACTTGCTGCCAGCAGAACAAGCGCGCCGTAACCCATCATCGATATCCGCCCCGCCAACGGGTACAGGCATAAACCGCCCGATGGGTATCGCTGCGCTCATCCTACGCGGCCCGTACCATCCTACGATTACTGGTTCCTGCACAAGTTCGTTAAACTTTAAATTTCTATTTATAAAACAACGAGTTATTTTTAGTTTGATGAGGGCTTGTTGGGGCGGGCCTTCTCGTGAGGCGCGGCGGCTAAACCGGTTCCAGCACATCCTCGCTGCTGTCCATGGCCACCTGGCGGATCGACAGGCGGATCTCCGCCGGCAGCACGCGCTTGGCGGCGCCTTCGGCGAGTTCGCTAAGCAGCGGGTGGTGGCTGAGCTTGCCGGCCGCATCGCGGCGCAGCACGTCCTGGTCGAGCAGGGTCTGGATGAAGTGGCGGAACAGGCTCTTGTCGAAGAATTCCGGGGCGTTGAGGCCGTGGAGGATCGACAGGCGCTGGGCCATCACGCTGCACAGGTCTTCAAGTTCCTCGGCGCTGATCGCATGCTGGCCGGCGTTGAGCAGCAGGGCGGTGGCCATGTAGAAGCGCTGCAGGGTCTGGGCGATGGTGCGCGAGAGCAGGGTCAGCAGGACGAAATGCCGCGAGCTGGGCAGCGGACGCACGTAGACGTCGGCCTCGAAGCTGAGCAGGCCCTGTTCGACGAAGGCCGCCAGCCACTGGTCGACCACCGCATCCAGCTGCTCCAGGTTCCAGCGGATGAACAGCTCGGCTTGCAGGTAGGGGTAGAGCGCGCGGGTGTAGCGCAGGATCTGTTCGCGGCTCATCCGTGCGCTGCTCTGGAAGAAGCTGGTCAGCAGCGCGGGCAGGGCGAAGATGTGCAGCACATTGTTGCGGTAGTAGGTCATCAGGACGGCGTTGTGTTCGTCCAGATAGAGGATCTTGCCCAGCGCATCGCGCTGTTCGGCGAGCAGATCCATGCCCTGCACGTATTCGATCAGCGCCTGGCCGTCGCCTTCCGGCAGGGTGGTGTGCGGCGAGTAGGGCACGCGGCGCAGCAGCGCCAGATAGAGATCGAGCACGCGGGCCAGGGCGCGGTCGTCGAGGGCCAGCTTGCTGGTGGAGAGCAGCGCCAGGGCCACCAGGTTGACCGGGTTGATCGCCGCCGCTTCGTTGAGGTGTTGCGCCACGCGCTGGCCGAGCCTGTGGGTGGCCTCGTTCAGCCAGCTGGGACGGTAGAGCGGGGCGAGTTCCTGGCGGCGCCAGCCGGGTTGCTCCTGGTCGAGGAATTCGGCCAGCTTGATCGGCTCGCCGAAGTTGACCCAGACCTGGCCGAAGCGCTGCTTGAGCGCACCGACGACCCTGAACAGGTCGAAGATCGACTCCTTCTTCTTGCTCGCCCCGCGCAGTTCGCCGAGGTAGGTGCGGCCCTCCAGCACCCGTTCGTAGCCGACATACACTGGCACGAACACCACCGGCAGGCGGTGGCTGCGCAGGAAGCTGCGCAGGGTGATGGCGAGCATGCCGGTCTTCGGCTGGAGCATGCGCCCGGTGCGCGAGCGCCCGCCCTCGACGAAGTACTCGACCGGGAAGCCCTTGCTGAACAGGGTATGCAGGTATTCGTTGAACACCGCGCTGTACAGCGGGTTGCCCTTGAAGGTGCGGCGCATGAAGAAGGCGCCGCCGCGCCGCAGCAGGCCACCGATCAGCGGCATGTTGAGGTTGATCCCGGCGGCGATATGCGGCGGGGTCAGGCCGTTGCGGAACAGCAGGTAGGACAGCAGCAGGTAGTCGATATGGCTGCGATGGCAGGGCACATAGATCACCTCGTGGCCCTGGGCAACCTCCTGCACGCCCTCGATGTGGTTGACCTTGATGCCGTCGTAGATCTTGTTCCAGAACCAGCTGAGCAGCAGTTCGAGAAAGCGGATCACCGTGTAGGTGTAGTCCGAGGCGATCTCGTTGCCGTAGCGCAGGGCCAAGGCTTCGGCCTTCCTCAGGGGAATGTTTTCGCGCTCGGCGTGCTCGATGATCGCCTGGCGTACCTGTGGGCCATGTACCAGGCCCTTGACCAGGTTGCGCCGGTGCGACACGTCGGGACCGATGACCGCGGCCTTCTGCTGGCGAAAGTGCACCCGCAGGATGCGCTGCACCATGCGCAGGGTGCGCTCGTGGCCCTTGTCCTGCGCGACCAGTTCACGCAGCTGGATCGGGGTGGAAAATTGCACGCGGGTCTTGCGCCCGAGGATCAGGATGCTGGCCAGGCGGCGCAGGCGCCCGGTGACTGCCCAGCTGTCGGCGAACAGCAGCTTCCAGGCGCTGGTCTCGCGGTCCGGCGACTGGCCCCAGAACACGCTGACCGGGACGATCTGCGCATCGTCCACCGCGTGCTGGGCGAGGGCGCTGACCAGGCGTTGCAGGGTCGGCGAAATGCCGCGCTTGTCCTGGCGGCCGAGCCAGTCCGGCTCCGGGGTCAGGTAGAAGAACGCCGCCGGCTCCAGCAACTCGCCCACCGCGACCGGCAGTACCGGGCGCGGCAGGCCGGCCTTGCGGCACTCCGTATCGACCACCGCCAGATCGCTCAGGGATGGCAGTTGCAGCACATAGAACACCGGTTTGCTGCGGTCGAGCTTGAGGCTGAAGGCCGACTGGTTGATGGTTTCCGAACGTACCCAGAGGTACAGCAGGCGGCGCAGGGTACCGAACACGAGGCGGCGTAACGGGGAGCGGGTCATACGGAATCTGCTGGCTGTGCAAACGAGCGATTGCTCGGGGGCGGCTAGTGTGCCGGATCGCTGGCGTGCCGGCAAAAGCTTGTCATGAGCCGATTGGTTGAAGCGCCGGGGGTGGGGCGTGCAGGTTAGCGCGGGGGCTATGACTTCCGGGTTCTTGGCTTGCACTGTTGGCGCCGGACTCCTTATAGTCCTGCCGGCATTGAAAGCCCGTTTCGCCGCTCTACGGGCCGCGAGCAGGATCTGTTACCGCACGGGTGAGGGACCATGATCGAGATAAGCAAGCTAACCAAGCGTTTCGCACAGCACACAGTGGTGGATGACCTGTCCTTTCGCGTCGAGCGGGGGGAAGTATTGGGGTTCCTCGGCCCGAACGGTGCCGGCAAGTCCACCACCATGAAGATGCTCACCGGCTTTCTGGCGCCGACGTCCGGCACGGCGAGCATTCTCGGTTTCGATATCCAGAAAGACCGCCTCAAGGCCCAGCGGCAGATCGGCTACTTGCCGGAAGGCGCGCCCTGTTACGGCGACATGACGGTGCGCAGTTTCCTCGAGTTCATCACCGAGGTGCGCGGCTTCAGGGGGGCTGAAAAACGGCAGCGGGTGGCCAAGGCGGTGGCCCAGGTCGAGCTGGAAAATGTCCTCGAGCAGTCGATCGAGACCCTGTCCAAGGGCTTCAAGCGCCGGGTCGGTCTGGCCCAGGCCATCGTGCATGATCCCCGGGTGCTGATCCTCGACGAGCCCACCGATGGCCTCGATCCGAACCAGAAGCACCAGGTGCGCAAACTGATCCAGAGCCTGTCCTACGACAAGATCGTGATCATCTCCACCCATATCCTCGAAGAAGTCAGCGCGGTCTGCACCCGTGCGGTGGTGATCGCCCACGGCAAGCTGCTCGCCGATGGCACGCCGCTGGAGCTGGAAAGCCGTTCGCGCTACCACCAGGCCGTCACCCTGGTGGCCGAAGAGCCGCTGGATGTGGTGGCGCTGGCGGCCTTGCCGGGCGTCATCGGGGTGGAAGAGAACGAGCGCGAGCACAGCCTGAGCGTGCTGGCCAAGCCGGGTCAGGTGATCTTCCCGCAGGTCAATGCGCTGATCGCTCAGCGCGGCTGGCGGGTCAAGGAATTGAATGTCGAACGCGGTCGGCTGGACGAAGTGTTCCGCAGCCTGACCCGTGGGGAGATGGTATGAGGCAGTTGCCGGTGCTGTTCAAACGCGAGTTGGCGAGCTACTTCACCACGCCGCTGGCCTATGTATTTATCGTGATCTTCCTGGTCCTGTCCGGGGTGTTCACCTTCTATCTGGGTAATTTCTTCGAGAGCGGCCAGGCCAATCTGGCGCCGTTCTTCGCCTTCCACCCCTGGTTGTACCTGTTTCTGGTACCGGCGATTGCCATGCGCCTGTGGGCCGAGGAACGCAAATCCGGCACCATCGAGCTGCTGATGACCCTGCCGGTCACCCGTTTCGAGGCGGTCACCGGCAAGTTCCTCGCGGCCTGGGCCTTCGCCGGCCTGGCGTTGCTGCTGACCTTTCCAATGATCATCACCGTCAACTACCTGGGCGAGCCGGACAACGGCGCGATCATTACCGGCTACATCGGCAGTTGGCTGCTGGCCGGTGCCTACCTGGCCATCGGCTCGTGCATGTCGGCGCTGGCGAAGAACCAGGTAATCGCCTTTATCCTCGCGGTCAGCGTGTGCTTCCTGTTCATCGTCAGCGGCTTTCCCATGGTGCTCGACGGCTTCAGTGGCTGGGCGCCGCAGTGGGTGATCGACGCGGTGGCGTCGCTGAGCTTCCTGACCCGTTTCGATGCCATCAGCAAGGGCGTGATCGACCTGCGCGATTTGCTGTATTTCCTCACCCTGATCGCCGCCTGGTTGGCTGCGACTGCGGTGGTCATCGACCTTAAGAAAGCCGACTGAGGGTGCCCATGAAAAAGCTGATGGTTTCCGGCGCCGGGCTCGTCCTCATCGCCCTGGCGTTTCTCGCCTTCAACCTGTTTTCCAGTCTGAGCCTGACCGGCGCACGCCTGGACCTGACCGAGCAGAAGCTCTACACCATCTCCCCCGGTACCCGGCAGATTCTTGCCGAGCTGGACCAGCCGGTGGAGCTGAACTTCTTCTACTCCGACAGCGCCTCCAAGAACCTGCCGGCGCTGCGCACCTACGCCAAGCGCGTCGAGGAAATGCTCAAGGCCTACCAGCGCGAGGCGGGCGGCAAGCTCAAGCTGAAGGTCATCGACCCGGCGCCGTTCTCCGAGGACGAGGACCGGGCGGCCGAGTTCGGCCTGCAGGCCGTTCCCCTGCAACAGGGCGGCGATTCGCTGTACTTCGGCCTGGCCGGCAAGAATGCCGAGGGTACGACCCAGGTGATTCCGTTCTTCGCCCTGGATCAGGAGGAGTTCCTCGAATACGAACTCAGCCGTCTAGTGCTGAGCCTGGCCAAGCCCGAGCGGCCGGTGGTTGGCGTGCTGTCCGGGTTGCAGATCAATGGCGGTTTCGACATGGCGTCACGCCAGCCGACGCCGCCGTGGATGGTGATGGAGGAGATCCGCCAGCTGTTCCAGATCGAGAGCCTGAAGGCCGACGTCGACCTGATCCCCGAGCATGTCTCGGTGCTGCTGCTGGTGCACCCCAAACAGTTGCCGCAGCAGACCCTCTACGCCATCGACCAGTTCGTCCTGCGCGGCGGCAAGCTGCTGGCCTTCGTCGATCCGTTCAGCGAGGCCGATACCCAGGCCGAGATGCCCGGCGCGATGGCCATCGACAAGTCCTCCGATCTCGAGCCGCTGTTCAAGGCCTGGGGCCTGCGCATGGTGCCGGACCAGGTGCTCGGCGATGGCTCCTACGCCATGTCCGTGAGCATGGGCCAGGATCGGCGTCCGGTGCGGCATGCCGCCTGGCTGAGCCTGCCGAAGAAGGCGCTGGATCAGGACGACATCAGCACCGCCGCGCTGGAGAACCTGACCGTGGCCGCCGCCGGCATACTCGAGCCGCTGGAAGGCGCCAAGACCCGTTTCATCCCGCTGATCCAGAGCTCGCAGTACGCCATGCCCTTCGACGTGAAGCGCTTCGCCATGCTGCAGAACCCGGAGGAGCTGATCCGCGAGCTCGAACCGACCGGCGAGCGCTACAGCCTGGCCGCGCGCATCGACGGTCCGGCGCTGTCGGCCTATCCGGACGGCATCGAAGGGCGCAAGGACGGCTTGCAGCAGGCGGACAACATCAACGTCATCGTCGTCGCCGATACCGACCTGCTCACCGACCGCATGTGGGTGCAGGTGCAGGACTTCTTCGGCCAGCGCATTCCGCAGCCGTGGGCGGACAACGCCGGCTTCGCGATCAACGCCCTGGATAACCTGGCCGGCTCCGAGGCGCTGATCAGTGTGCGTTCGCGCGGACGCTTCACCCGTCCGTTCGCGGCGGTCGAGGCGATCCAGCGCGAGGCCGAAGTGCGCTTTCGCGAGAAGGAACAGGCCCTGCAGGCGCGCCTGGCGGACACCGAGCAGAAGCTCGCCGCCTTGCAGCAGAACGACGACCCGAGCAAGGCGCTGGAACTGACCCCGGAGCAGCAGGCCACGGTGCAGCAGTTCCTCCAGGAGAAGCTGAAGATCCGCAAGGAACTGCGCGAGGTGCGCTACCAGTTGAACGCCGATATCGAGGCGCTGGGACGCACCCTGAAGTTCGCCAATATCGCCCTGATGCCGCTGTTGCTGACCCTCGGCGTGCTGGCGTTGTGGCTATGGCGGCGGCGCAAGCACGGTTGATCACAACATGTCGGATCCATTGTAGGGTGGGTTAGCGGCGCCAACCTCCGAGCGATCAGGCATCGCTATCGTGGCGCGCCGCGTAACCCACCAAGCGATCTCCCGCGTTGCGCCGATGGTGGGTTACGGCGCAACGGATCTTGCTGGTTCATCGCTATCGGCAGCGTGCGCCTAACCCACCCTACGAGGGGCCGTTTAACCGCAGGTTGATCTGTGACGCGACACTAGGTAAGTGCCTTTGCTTGCTACGTCGCCCATTCCCGGGCGCTTGACGGCTGGAAAGCCTCAGCTGGTGCGCCAGGTGATTTCCTCGACGCCGTCGGCGCTGATGCGCATCCAGCGATCGGCCTGTTCGTCGTTTTCCTCTTCCTGCCAGCTGCCCGGGGCGCAGCGCACTTCGACGCCGAGCGCGGCAAAGGCGGCCTGGGCGCAGCTCAAATCGTCGTCCCAGGGGGTGGCGGCGCTTTCCAGGTAGAGGCTGTGCCATTTGCCGACGGCTTTCGGCAGCCAGGTCACCGGCACCTCGCCGGCCAGGCACTTGAAGGTCTGGCCTTTCTGCTGCCAGGGCGTGCAGGGGCCGAGCGCTTCGCTCAACCAGGCGGCGATGGCGTGGTGATCGGCATCTTTCAGGTAAATCTCGATATCCGGTTGGCGCATGGTCATCTGTTCCTGGGGAGCCTAGATTTTTTCGATCCAATCGTAGCGTATGGCAACCGTCACCTCTAAGGGTTCGGCGATCACCGCGGCGCGCCGTTCGGCGCTGGCGCGCCAGCCATGGGGGGTCATCGCCAGCAGGTCGGCGCGGGCCTCGCTGCTGGTCAGGTGCAGCGTGAAGCTCAGGGTTTCGCTGTGAGCCAGGCGCATGCCCGCGGGAATCAGTTCGAGGTGCTTCTGGTCGTCGTAGTCGCGGACTTCGTCGTACAGCTGCTGGCGCAGTTCCATCAGGTGTTCGCGGGTCGGGCCCATGCGCAGCAGACCGCCGCCAGGGGCGAGCAGGCGCTTGGCTTCTTGCCAGTCGAGCGGGCTGAAGACGCTGGCCAGCAGTTGGCAACTGGCGTCGGCCAGCGGCACCCGGGCCATGCTCGCCACCAGCCAGGTCAGCTGCGGCGAACGTTTGCAGCCACGCTTGATCGCCTCGCGGGAGATATCCAGGGCATAACCGTCGGCAGCGGGCAGGGCGTCGGCCAGCTGTGCGCTGTAATAACCCTCGCCGCAGCCGATATCCAGCCAGCGCGCGGGCGCATAACCCGCGGCCAGTTCGGCCAGGCGTCTGGCCAGCGGCGCATAGTGGCCGCCGTCGAGAAAGCGCCGGCGCGCCTCGACCATGGCGGCGTTGTCGCCCGGGTCGCGGCTGTTCTTGTGCTGCACCGGCAGCAGGTTCAGGTAGCCCTGGCGCGCGCGGTCGAAACGATGCCCTGCGGGGCAGATCACGCCGTTGTCGAGCGCGCTCAAGGCGCCTTGGCAGAGGGGGCAGGTCAGCATTACGAGAGCAATTTCACGAGGGTCTGATAGTAGATCTCGGTCAGCACCTCCAGATCGCTGGCCAGCACGCGCTCGTTGATCTGGTGGATGGTGGCATTGACCGGGCCGAGTTCGACCACCTGGGTGCCGAGGGTGGCGATGAAGCGCCCATCGGAGGTGCCGCCGCTGGTCGAGGGCTGGGTGTCGCGGCCGGTTACGCGCTTGATGCTGGCGGCCACGGCGTCGAGCAGGGCGCCCGGTTCGGTGAGGAACGGCAGGCCGGACAGGGCCCATTCCACGTGGTAGTCCAGGCCGTGCTTGGCGAGGATCGCGTTGACCCTGTGCTGCAGGCCTTCGACCGTGGACTCGGTGGAGAAGCGGAAGTTGAAGATCGCCTGCAGTTCGCCGGGGATCACGTTGGTGGTGCCGGTGCCGGCATTCAGGTTGGAGACCTGGAAGCTGGTCGGCGGGAAGAAGGAGTTGCCGTCGTCCCAGTGTTCGGCGGCCAGCTCTGCCAACGCCGGGGCGGCCAGGTGGATCGGGTTCTTCGCCAGGTGCGGGTAGGCCACGTGGCCCTGTATGCCGCGCACCGTCAGCTTGGCGCCGAGCGAGCCGCGGCGGCCGTTCTTCACCACGTCGCCGACCAGCGAGGTACTCGACGGCTCGCCGACGATGCACCAGTCCAGGCGTTCGCCGCGCGCGGCCAGGCGCTCGACCACGGCCTTGGTGCCGTGCTGGGCCGGGCCTTCCTCGTCGCTGGTGATCAGGAAGGCGATGCGGCCTTTATGTTGCGGGTGGTCGGCGACGAAGCGCTCGACGGCGATGATCATCGACGCCAGGCTGCCTTTCATGTCGGCGGCGCCACGCCCGCAGAGCATGCCCTGCTCGTCGATCAGGGCATCGAACGGTTGGTGCTGCCAGGCCTGCAGCGGGCCGGTCGGCACCACGTCGGTATGCCCGGCGAAGCACAGCACCGGACCGTCCTGCTGGCCATGGCTGGCCCAGAAATTCTCCACTTCCTCGATGCGCATGGCTTCGATCTGGAAGCCGAGCGCTTGCAGGCGGCGCATCATCAGCTCCTGGCAGCCTTCGTCGACCGGGGTGACGGACGGGCGGCGAATCAGCTCGCAGGCGAGTTCCAGGGTGGGCGTCAGGGTCGGGGCGGGGGCAGTCATTGCGGCTCCAGAGCGGCATCAAGCGGAAAGGCCGCCATATTAAAGCAAAACGGCGGCCCGGGCCTGCGCCTGCAGTTACAACGCGCGCAGCAGGATGCGCTCGCTGACCTCCAGGTCGATATCGCGGTGTTCGCCGAGGGCGATCAGCTGGTGGCGTTGCAGTTGCGCCAGCACCTGGGGGATCGCATCGGCGTCCAGGCCGTGTTCGGACAGGCGGGTCGGCACGCCCATGCGCTTGAAGAAGGCCTCGGTGGCGGTAATCGCCGCGTCGATGCGCGCATCTTCGGTGCCTTCGTGCAGCTGCCAGACCCGTTCGGCGTATTGCAGCAGCTTGGCGCGCTTGGTCTCGCGGCGTTCGGCGAGCAGCGCCGGCAGGACCACGGCGAGGGTCTGCGCATGGTCGATGTGGTAGAGCGCGGTCAATTCGTGGCCGATCAGGTGGGTGGCCCAGTCCTGGGGTACGCCACAGCCGATCAGGCCGTTGAGCGCCTGGGTGGCGCACCACATCAGGTTGGCGCGGACGTTGTAGTCCTCGGGGTTGCTCAGGGCTTTCGGACCTTCCTCGATCAGGGTCTGCAGCAGGCCTTCGGCATAGCGGTCCTGCAGCGGTGCGTCGGCCGGGTAGGTCAGGTACTGCTCGATGGTGTGGACGAAGGCATCGACTACGCCGTTGCCGATCTGGCGCAGCGGCAGGCTGAAGGTGGTGCAGGGGTCGAGGATGGCGAAGCGCGGGAACAGCAGCGGGCTGGAGAACGGTAGCTTCTCCTGGCGCGCCGCATGGGTGACCACGCCGTGCTGGTTGCTTTCCGAACCGGTGGCGCCCAAGGTCAGTACGCAGCCCAGCGGTAGCGCGGCTTTGGCGCGGGTGCCGGTGAGCAGCTCGAGCGGGTCGCCGGCATGGCACAGCGCCGCGGCGATGAACTTGCTGCCGTCGATCACCGAGCCGCCGCCGATGGCCAGGATGAAATCGCAGTGGTCGCGCCTGGCCTGCGCCACGGCGCGCAGCAGGGTGTCGAACTGCGGATTGGCTTCGATGCCGGCGAAGCGGCTGATGGCGAAGCCCGTCAATGCCTCCTCGACCTGGGCCCAGACGCCGTTCTGGAAGATGCTGCCGCCACCGTGGGTGACCAGCACGCGGCTGCCGGCGGGAATTTCCTTGCCGAGCTTGGCGATTTGGCCTTCGCCGAAATGGATCTTGGTCGGATTATGAAAACTGAAATTACGCATGGCAGGCTCCGGCAGGCTGGCTTCTCGTTGTCGGCGGACTATAGCGCCACCGCCTCGAGTAAACCCGTATAGCTGGTCATTCACCGGCTTGAGTCGAATCGGTACTTGGGTGTGCTGGGTGAGCTTCCTATAATGCGCGCCTGCCCGGGGTATGGGGATTGAGGTGATGAAATGACGATCGACCAACAACGCTTTGCTGGAATTGCCCGCCTGTACGGTCGCGAGGGCGCCGAGCGCCTGGCCGCGGCGCATGTTGCGGTGGTCGGTATTGGCGGCGTCGGTTCCTGGGCGGCCGAGGCGCTGGCGCGCTCGGGAGTCGGCGAGATCTCGCTGTTCGACCTCGACGATGTCTGCGTCAGCAATACCAACCGGCAGATCCAGGCGCTGGACAGCACGGTCGGCCAGGCCAAGGTCGAGGTGATGGCGGCGCGAATCCGGGCGATCAATCCTGCCTGCGTGGTGCACGCGGTAGCCGACTTCGTCACCCGCGAGAGCATGGCCGAGTACATCACCGGGCAACTCGACGCGGTGATCGACTGCATCGACAGCGTCAGCGCCAAGGCCGCGCTGATCTCCTGGTGCAAGCGGCGCAAGATCCAGGTGGTCACCACCGGCGGCGCCGGTGGGCAGATCGACCCGACGCAGATCCAGGTCGGCGACCTGAACAAGACCTGGAACGATCCGCTGGCCTCCAAGGTGCGCTCGACCCTGCGCCGCGACTACAACTTCTCGCGCACGCCGGGGCGCAACTACAGCGTGCCCTGCGTGTTTTCCACCGAGCAGCTGCGCTACCCGAAACCGGATGGCAGCGTGTGCCAGTACAAGGGCTTCGTCGGCGAAGGGGTCAAGCTCGACTGCGCCGGCGGTTTCGGCGCGGCGATGATGGTCACCGCGAGCTTCGGCATGGTGGCCGTGGCCAAGACCGTGGAGAAGCTGGTGGCCGGCGCGCGCCGGCCGGCCGAACGGACGAAATAGACCCTATGCCCTATCCCTTGCCCGTGAATTCCGGCGGCAGCGAAGAAGGTGAATTGCCCGCCCACAACACAGGTGGCGTGGCACGTGCCCGGTTCGGGTAGGGTGCGCCGTGCGCACCGCAGGCAGATGGCTGTTGCTGCGGCCTCACCCATCTACGGTCTTGATCTTTGCGCGCCCAGTTGGTTGTGCGACAGCCCGGCGTCGTAGACGAGGCGGGATCTGCTACGGAATCCAAGCGTCGCGGGTCAGCTCGCGCATGCGCTGCAGCACGGCATTCAGGCCATTGCTGCGCGAGGGCGAGAGTTGGCGCGCCAGGCCGAGCTGGCCGAACCAGTCGTCCAGGTCGATTGTGGCCAGTTCCGCGCCGGTCAGGCCGTTAACCCGTGCCAGCAGCAGCGCCAGCAGCCCGCGCAGCAGGCGCGCATCGCTGCCGGCGCGAAACTGCCAGCACCGATCCCGGTGTTCGGCGACCAGCCAGACCTGGCTTTCGCAGCCGTGCACGCGGTTGGCCTCGCAGCGTTCCTCGTCGCTCAGTGCCGGCAGGCGTTCGCCCCACTGCATCAACAGGCGCGCACGCTGTTCCCAGCCCAGGCATTGGCCGAAGGCGGCGAGGGCCTGCTCGGCGCCGGCGGGCAGGTTCATCGCAGCAGCTCCAGGGCCTGATCCAGGGCGGCGAAGAAACGTTCGAGATCCGCGCCGTCGTTGTACAGGCCCAGGGAGACGCGAATCGCGCCGGCCAGGCCGAGGCGTTTCAGCAGCGGCATGGCGCAGTGATGGCCGGCGCGCACGGCGATGCCCTGCTCGGTGAGCAGGTGGGCAAGGTCGGCGTTATGCACGCCCTCGACCACGAAGCTGGCCAGCGCCACCGTCGGTGCGCCCAGCAGGCGGATGCCGGTGCGCGCCCTGAGGCCGGTCAGCAATTGGGCATGCAGCGCGGCTTCGTGGGCGGCCACGGCGGCGGCGTCCAGGGCGGCCAGGTAGTCCAGGCTGGCGCCGAGGGCGATCACCCCGGCAATCGGCGGGGTACCGGCCTCGAAACCCAGCGGCGCAGCGCGAAACTCGGCACCCTGGTAATCCGCCACGCGCACCATTTCCCCGCCGAACTGCCAGTGCCTGAGACGCTGCAGCGCCGGTTTGCGGCCATAGAGCAGGCCGACGCCATCCGGCCCGTAGAGCTTGTGGCTGGAGCAGACATAGAAGTCGCAACCCAGGGTCTCGACGTCATGCCGGCCATGCACCACGCCCTGGGCGCCATCGACCACGGTCAGCGCACCCTGGGCCTTGCCCAGGGCCAGCAGTTCGGTCAGCGGCTGCCAGCAGCCGAGCACATTGGACAGTTGGCTGAGCGCCAGCACGCGGGTGCGCGGGCCGATCAGGCCGGCCGCCTGTTCGAGGTCGATCAGGCCGCTCTCATCCAACGGCAGAACGACCAGCTCGAGGTGGCGGCGCTGGGCCAGCTGTTGCCAGGGCAGCAGGTTGGCATGGTGTTCCAGGGCGCTGATGACGATCTGCTCGCCGGCCTGCAACTCATGCTCCAGGCCATAAGCGAGCAGGTTGAAGGCTTCGGTGGCGCTGCGGGTAAACACGATCTGGCTCGGCTCGGCGGCATTCAGCCAGCGCGCGACCTTGTCACGGCTGCTTTCGAAGGCGCGGGTCGCCCGCTCCCCCGGCAGATGCTGGGCACGATGCACATTGGCCGCGCCGCCGGCGTAGTAGCCGAGCAGGGCATCGAGCATGGCCTGCGGCTTTTGCGCGGTGGCGGCGCTGTCCAGGTAGGTCTGGCCCTCGGCGTCGAGGGCCAGGATGCCGGGGAAGTCGGTGCGCCAAGGGGAAATCAGGGACATGGGGTTCACCCGATGGTGCGGGGATCGTCCGTAGGGTGCGCCGTGCGCACCAAGTGCTGCTCGACGTGCGAATGGTGTGCGCGGCGCACCCTACTCGAATCAGTTGTGGGCGTGCAGGGCTTCGTTGAGCTCGATCGCCGACTTGTGGGTCTTACATTCCACGCTGCCGGTTTGCGAGTTGCGGCGGAACAGCAGGTCCGGCTGGCCGGCCAGTTCGCGCGCCTTGACCACCTTGACCAACTGGTTCTGGCCATCGAGCAGCGCCACCTTGGTGCCGGCGGTGATGTACAGGCCGGACTCCACGGTGTTGCGGTCGCCCAGGGGGATGCCGATGCCGGCGTTGGCGCCGATCAGGCAGCCTTCACCCACGGAAATCACCAGGTTGCCGCCGCCGGACAGGGTACCCATGGTCGAGCAGCCGCCGCCCAGGTCGGAGCCCTTGCCGACGAATACCCCGGCGGAAACGCGGCCTTCGATCATGCCCGGGCCTTCGGTGCCGGCATTGAAGTTGACGAAACCTTCATGCATCACCGTGGTGCCTTCACCGATGTAGGCGCCCAGGCGCACGCGGGCGGTGTCGGCGATGCGCACGCCGCTCGGCACCACGTAGTCGGTCATTTTCGGGAACTTGTCCACCGAGAAGACTTCCAGCAGTTCGCTGCGCAGACGTGCTTCCAGTTGGCGTTCGCCCAGTTCGCCCAGGTCGATGGCGCCCTGGCTGGTCCAGGCCACGTTCGGCAGCAGCGGGAAGATGCCGGTCAGGTTCAGGCCGTGCGGCTTGACCAGACGATGGGACAGCAGGTGCAGCTTGAGGTAGGCCTCGGGCGTGCTGCTCAGGGGCAGGTCTTCTTTGATGAAGGTGGCGACCAGCGGCTGGTGACTTTCCGCCAGGCGGGTGAGCAGGGCCGCCTGGACGGCGTCGATACCCTTCAGCGCTTCGGCCAGGTCGCCGGCTTGCTGGGTGGTGAAGCCGATCGCCTGATTGCCGCCGCTGTAGCCGAGTTTCTCTGCGGCCTTGGCCACCAGTTCGGCCGCTGGCTTGAGCATTGGCTGGGCATAGAAGACTTCCAGCCAGTTGCTTTGACGGTTCTGGGTGCCGACGCCGAAGGCCAGGCTGAAGAGGGTCGTGGTCATGTTGCTTTCCTTAAACGCGAATCCAATGAGGGTTGTTCAAGCCAGTTCAGCGGCATAGCGCTCGGGCTTGAAACCAACCAGGGTCTTGTTGCCGAGATCCAGCACCGGGCGCTTGATCATCGACGGCTGGGCGAGCATCAGCTCGATCGCCTTGTGCTGGTCGAGGTCGGCTTTATGCGCCTCGTCCAGCTTGCGGAAGGTGGTGCCGGCACGGTTGAGAAGGGTTTCCCAGCCATGCTCGTTGCACCACTTGTCCAGGTTCTCACGGTCGATGCCAACGGCTTTGTAATCATGAAAGACGTAGCTTACCCCGTGCTCGTCGAGCCAGGTACGGGCTTTCTTCATGGTGTCGCAGGCTTTGATGCCGTAGAGGGTTGTGCTCATGCTTGCAGGCTCTTCACGCTATTCATGTTGCTGACAAAGTCGCGGATACGTTCGGCGGCTTGCACGCACTCGGCCAGCGGTGCGACCAGGGCCATGCGCACGCGATTGGCGCCCGGGTTCACCCCGTCGACACTGCGCGACAGGTAGGAGCCGGGCACCACGGTCACGTGCTCGCGGGCGAACAGCTCACGGGTGAAGGTTTCGTCGTCCAGCGGGGTTTTTGCCCACAGGTAGAAGCCGCCATCCGGGCGCTGCACATCGAGCACGCCGTCGAGAATCGCCAGCACGGCGTCGAACTTCTCGCGGTACAGCGCGCGGTTGGCTTTGACGTGCTGCTCGTCGTTCCAGGCGGCAATGCTGGCCAGTTGGGTTTGCACCGGCATGGCGCAGCCGTGATAGGTACGGTACAGCAGGAAAGATTGCAGAATGTCGGCGTCGCCGGCGACAAAGCCCGAGCGCAGGCCCGGCAGGTTGGAGCGCTTGGACAGGCTGTGGAACACCACGCAGCGTTTGCAGTCGCTGCGGCCCAGTTCGGCGCAGGCCGTCAGCAGGCCGGCGGGCGGGTTCAGCTCGTCGAAATACAGCTCGCTGTAGCACTCGTCGGCGGCGATGACGAAATCGTACTGGTCGGCCAGCTGGATCAGCTTCTTCAGGGTGGCCAGCGGAATCAGCGCGCCGGTCGGGTTGCCCGGCGAGCAGAGGAAGAGGATCTGGCAGCGCTGCCAGACGTCACTTGGCACCGCGTCGAAATCCGGGTTGAAGCCATGCTGCTCCAGGCACGCCAGGTAGTGCGGCTGGGCACCGGCGAGCAGGGCCGCGCCTTCGTAGATCTGGTAGAACGGATTGGGGCTGACCACCAGGCCACCGACGTCACGCTGCACCACGGCCTGGGTGAAGGCGAACAGGGCTTCGCGCGTGCCATTGACCGGCAGTACCTGGCGCGCCGGGTCGAGCATGCCGGCCGGCAGATTGAAGCGGCGGCTGCACCAGCTGGCGATCGCCTCGCGCAGTTCGGGTATGCCCAGGGTGCTGGGGTAGACCGCCAGTTTCTCCAGGTTGGCGCTGAGCGCCTCGGCGACGAACGCCGGCGAGCGATGCTTGGGCTCGCCGATCGACAGGGCGATGGCCGGCTTGTCGCTGGGCGGCCGGGCACCGGCGAGCAGGGCGCGGAGCTTTTCGAAGGGGTAGGGCTGCAGCTGGTTCAAGGCGTCGTTCATTGTTCTGTCCTGGGTACTACAAGCGGCAGCCGAATGGGATTTGGCTTGCCGCTGTCTCGATCAAATGGTTATCCGGCCTGGCTCTGTGGATTGCCCGTTGGCGTCCGAGAGCTGCTCGATGATGGTTTCCTGCAGCCGGCGACAGAGTTCGGGATCGGACAGCGGCTGGTTGTTGGCGTCGGTGACGAAGAACACGTCCTCGACCCGCTCGCCGAGGGTGGCGATCTTGGCATTCTGCAGCGACAGGTCGAAGTCGAGAAAGATCCGTCCGACCCTGGCCAGCAGGCCCGGTCGATCGGGTGCGGTCAATTCGAGGATGGTCACCGGGCGCTGCGCGTCGTTGTGGATAGTCACCCGTGGGGCGAAGGCGAAATGCTTGAGCTGGCGCGGTACCCGGCGCTGGATGATGTTCGGGTACTCGTCGGGGTTCTTCAGCGCGTCGATCAGACCCTGGCGGATCTGCTTGATCCGCGCCGGATTATCGCCAATCGAGCCGCCCTCGGCCTCCAATACGATATAGGTATCGAGGGTGAACTGGCTGGTCGAGGTGAGAATCCGCGCGTCATGGATGTTCAGGTTGAGCTGGGCCATGGCGGCCACGGTCACGGCGAAGAAGTCGTGCTGGTCGGCGGCATAGATGAAGATCTGGGTGCCGCCCTCGAATTCGCGCTGGGTGGTCTCCTTGATCAGCACCAGCGGATTGCCGTCGTTGGCATGCTGCAGGATCGCCTCGGCATGCCAGGCCACATCGCCGGCGGTGTGGCGCAGGAAGTAGTCGTCGCCGAGTTGCGACCACAACTGTTCGGCCTCGTCCGGGTCGGTGCCGCCGCGCACCAGAATGTCCAGGGCGGCGCTCTGGGTCAGGCGAATCTGCTCTTCACGATCCAGCGGGTTTTCCAGGCCGCGGTTGAGGGCGCGCTTGGTCTCGGTGTAGAGCTGGCGCAGCAGGCTGGCGCGCCAGGAGTTCCACAGGCTCGGGTTGGTGGCGTTGATGTCAGCTACGGTCAGTACGTAGAGGTAGTCCAGGCGCGTCTGGTCGCCGACCAGGCGGGCGAAATCGAAGATCACCTGGGGGTCGGACAAGTCCTTGCGCTGGGCGGTGGTCGACATCACCAGGTGGTTCTGCACCAGCCAGACGATCAGTTTGCTGTCCCAGCTGGGCAGTTGATGACGCACGCAGAAGGCCTCGGCGTCCGCCGCGCCCAGCTCGGAGTGATCGCCGCCGCGGCCCTTGCCGATGTCATGGTAGAGCCCGGCCAGGTAGATCAGCTCGGGCTTGGGCAGCTTGCCGATCAGCTTGCTGGCCAGGGGGAATTTCTCGGCCAGCTCCGTCCACTTGAATTTGCGCAGGTACTTGATCAGGTTGAGGGTGTGCGCATCGACCGTATAGATGTGGAACAGGTCGTGCTGCATCTGCCCGACGATATCGCCGAACTCGGGCAGGTAGCGCCCGAGAATGCCATAGCGGTTCATCCGCCGCAGGTTGCGGTGGATGCCCTGCGGGGACTTGAACAGCTCGATGAACAGGCTGGTATTGCGGATGTCCTTGCGAAAATCGTCGTCGATCAGGTGGCGGTGATCGCGCAGCAGGCGAATGCTGTCGGCGCACACGCCTTTGATCTCGGGGTGCTGGGCCATCAGCACGAAGATTTCCAGAATGGCGAAGGGCGTGCGCTTGAAGACGTTGGGGTGGGTGACTTCGATATAGCCGTCGCGCAGCTGGAAACGGCTGTTGAGCGGCTGTGCCTGGCCGCTCTGGCCGGCGCGGAGGATTTCTTCCTCGAAGTGCTGATTGATCAGGTCGCTCAGCTCGGCGATGCCCATCACCACCCGGTAGTACTTCTGCATGAAGCGTTCGATCGCCAGCTTGGCGTCGCCATCCTCATAGCCCAGCAGGCTGGCGATCTCGCGCTGGTGATCGAACAGCAGGCGGTCTTCGGCACGGCCGGCGAGCATGTGCAGGGCGTAGCGCACCTTCCAGAGGAATTCCTGGCTGGACACCAGCAGGGCGTATTCGCTTTCCAGCAGGAAGCCCTGGCCGACCATGGCGTGCAGATTCAAGGTGCCGAAATGCCGGCGGGCGACCCAGAGGATGGTCTGGATGTCGCGCAGGCCGCCCGGCGAGCCCTTGACGTTGGGTTCGAGGTTGTATTCGGTGTCGTTGTACTTGGCGTGGCGGGCCCGCTGTTCCTTGCGCTTGGCCAGGTAGAAGTGCTTGCTCGGCCACATCTGCGTGGTGCTGGTGACATCCTGCATGCGCTGGCGCAGGCGCTCGGGGCCGGCGATGGTGCGGCTTTCCATCAGGTTGGTGACCACCGTCAGGTCGGCACGGGCCTCTTCGGCGCACTCGGCGACCGAGCGTACGCTTTGCCCGACTTCCAGGCCGATGTCCCAGAGCAGGGTGAGGAAACGTTCGATCGGCTCGCGGAAGGTTTCGTGGTCGGCGCTGTCGAGCAGGATCAGCAGGTCGATATCCGAGTAAGGGTGCAGTTCGCCCCGGCCATAGCCGCCCACCGCCAGCAGGGCGATGTCGGCGTCTTCGCTCCACTCCAGGCGATCCCAGGCTTCACGCAGGATCTGGTCGGTAAACCAGGCGCGATCCTCGACCAGTCGGCGTACCTCGCGACCCTCCCTGAAGCGCGCGTCGAGCACCTCGTGGGCGCGACGAATGGCTTTCTTGAAAGCCGCGATGGGGCTGGCCTTGAGTGCCAGTTCGGCCTGGAATTGCCCGCGGTCGAACAGCTCGGGGTCTACCTGCGGCATGCGGCGATCTTCCTTTATAGGGGCGGCGATCATCAGGCCGACGTGCGGGGGATGGTGTCGTCGCTGCGCAGGGTGAAGATCTCGTAACCATCGGCGGTGACCAGGATGGTGTGCTCCCACTGCGCCGAGAGCTTGCGGTCCTTGGTGATCGCGGTCCAGCCATCGCCGAGCAGGCGGGTTTCCGCGCGGCCCTGGTTGATCATCGGCTCGATGGTGAAGGTCATGCCTTCCTTGAGTTCCAGGCCGGTGCCGGCGCGGCCGTAGTGCAGCACCTGCGGCTCCTCGTGGAACACCGCGCCAATGCCGTGGCCGCAGTACTCGCGCACCACCGAGAAGCCATTCTTCTCCGCGTGCTTCTGGATCACTTCACCGATGTCGCCGAGGCGGGCACCGGGACGCACCAGCTGGATGCCTTTATACATGCACTCCTGGGTGATCTTGGTCAGGCGCTCGGCCCACTCCGGGACCTTGCCGACCATGAACATCTTGCTGGTGTCGCCGTGGTAGCCGTCCTTGATCACGGTGATGTCGATGTTCAGCACGTCGCCTTCTTTCAGCGGTTTCTCGTTGGGGATGCCGTGGCAGACCACGTGGTTGATCGAGGTGCAGATCGACTTGGGGAAGCCCTTGTAGTTGAGCGGCGCGGGGATGGCCTGCTGCACATTGACAATGTAGTCATGGCAGATGCGATCGAGCTCTTCAGTGGTGACACCGGGCTTGACGTGTTCGCCGATCATTTCCAGTACGTCGGCAGCCAGGCGGCCGGCTACGCGCATTTTTTCGATTTCATCGGGCGTCTTGATGGTGACGGTCATATAGGCTCTCGGGTACAGACTGAAAAGAGGGCTATGTTAGCAGCTTCGGGCCGCAAGCCATAAGCTGCGCGCGCGCTGCCCTGGCTTGCGCTTTGAAGCTGGTAGCTTGCGCCGGTCTTTTATGGTATAAAACGCGCCGCTTTACGGGCTGTATGCCTGGAAGCTTTAATCCACACACGTATCGACACGATTTCCTGGGTGCCTTTCGCCATGTGCGAGGGGTTGGAGATTGGGATGCGTGGAGGCCTAACCCGACTTATCAAGGAACTATCATGTCCCAAGTCAACATGCGCGATATGCTGAAGGCCGGTGTGCACTTCGGTCACCAGACCCGTTACTGGAACCCGAAAATGGGTAAGTACATTTTCGGCGCGCGCAACAAGATCCACATCATCAACCTCGAAAAAACCCTGCCGATGTTCAACGAAGCGCTGTCGTTCGTTGAGAAGCTGGCTTCGGGCAAGAACAAGATTCTGTTCGTCGGCACCAAGCGTTCCGCTGGCAAGATCGTTGCCCAGGAAGCGGCTCGTTGCGGCTCGCCGTTCGTCGATCATCGCTGGTTGGGCGGCATGCTGACCAACTACAAGACCATCCGCGCTTCGATCAAGCGTCTGCGTGATCTGGAAGTTCAGTCCCAGGACGGCACTTTCACCAAGCTGACCAAGAAAGAAGCCCTGATGCGCACCCGTGATCTGGAAAAACTGGATCGCAGCCTGGGTGGTATCAAGGACATGGGCGGTCTGCCGGACGCTCTGTTCGTGATCGACGTTGACCACGAGCGCATTGCTATCACCGAAGCCAACAAGCTGGGTATCCCGGTTATCGGCATCGTGGATACCAACAGCAGCCCGGAAGGCGTTGACTACATCATCCCGGGTAACGACGACGCCATCCGCGCCATCCAGTTGTACATGGGTGCCATGGCTGACGCCGTAGTTCGCGGTCGCACCAACACCGGCGGCGGCACCGACGAGTTCGTCGAGCAAGCTCCGGCAGCTCCTGCAGCCGAAGCGGCTCAGGGCTAAGCGGTAAGCGCCAAGCGTTACTCGCTGCGCAAAAAGGGGGCTAGGCCCCCTTTTTGCCACTTTGAAAACCATTGTCAGCCGGTTGCTGTTCGTCAGGTCCGGGCAATGTGTTTACAGAATTGATCGCCCGTTCAGGCGGGTGGAATGGTTAACAACCTATCCAAGAGGAATTTGAAATGGCAGAGATTACTGCGGCATTAGTCAAGGAGCTGCGTGAGCGCACTGGCGAAGGCATGATGGATTGCAAAAAGGCCTTGACCAAGGCCGGCGGCGACATCGAGAAAGCCATTGATGACATGCGTGCTTCCGGCGCGATCAAGGCCGCCAAGAAAGCCGGCAACATCGCTGCCGAAGGTGCTATCGCGGTCAAGGTTGCTGAAGACGGCAAGTCGGCCGTGATCCTCGAAGTCAACTCGCAAACCGACTTTCTGGCGCTGCAGGACGACTTCAAGAACTTCGTCAACGAAAGCCTGGAAAAAGCCTTCGCCGACCAGCTGACCGACGCTGCGCCGCTGATTGCCGCTCAGGAGACCGCGCGCGAAGCGCTGGTGGCCAAAGTCGGCGAGAACGTCAATATTCGTCGTCTGGCTCGCGTTGAAGGCGACGTGGTCGGCGCTTATCTGCACGGCAACAAGATTGGTGTGGTTGTGGTCCTCAACGGCGGTGACGCCGATCTGGCCAAGGACATCGCCATGCACGTGGCTGCCAGCAATCCTGAGTTCCTGTTGCCCAGCGAAGTTTCCGCTGAAGCGATCGCGCGCGAAAAAGCCGTGTTCATGAGCCTCAACGAAGACAAGATCAAGGGCAAACCGGCTGAAATCGTCGAGAAGATGGTCGGTGGCCGGATCCAGAAGTTCCTTGCTGAGGCCAGTCTGGTTGAGCAAGCTTTCGTCAAGGACCCGGAAATCAAGGTCGGTGCTCTGGCCAAGAAGGGTGGTGCTGAAATCGTTTCCTTCACGCGCTTCCAGGTCGGCGAAGGCATCGAGAAGCCGGTAGACAACTTCGCTGAAGAAGTTGCTGCACAACTGGCTGCCAGCAAGCAGTAAGACGCTCTATAGTTGTCGCCCCGAAGAGGCTGCCCGCTTATGCGCGCGGCCTCTTTGTCAAATTAAGGGGCTGTCGGGCTGTTTGCCGCGCCGATGGTGGGCGTTGCACAAAGGGCTCCGGGTGTTGTCAAAGCGCTCGATAAATCCGTGCCGCAAGGCGCGTAAAGAATTCAAACGCCGCAGGAGAGACTGGTAATGGCTCAGCAGGTGAGTGGTCGTCAACCGCGCTATAAGCGCATTCTGCTCAAACTCAGCGGCGAGGCCCTGATGGGGTCGGAAGATTTCGGCATCGATCCCAAGGTGCTCGATCGCATGGCCTTGGAAGTCGGCCAGTTGGTGGGAATCGGCGTGCAGGTCGGCCTGGTCATCGGCGGTGGCAACCTGTTCCGTGGTGCGGCGCTCTCCGCGGCCGGCATGGATCGGGTCACTGGCGACCATATGGGTATGCTGGCGACCGTGATGAACGCCCTGGCCATGCGCGATGCGCTGGAGCGGTCGAATATCCCGGCAATCGTGATGTCGGCGATTTCCATGGTCGGGGTGACCGATCACTACGACCGCCGCAAGGCGCTGCGTCATCTGAAAACCGGTGAGGTGGTGATCTTTGCCGCTGGCACCGGCAATCCGTTCTTCACCACCGATTCGGCCGCCTGCCTGCGGGCCATCGAGACCGACGCCGATGTGGTGTTGAAGGCGACCAAGGTGGACGGGGTGTACACCGCCGATCCATTCAAGGATCCGCATGCAGAGAAATTCGACCACCTGACTTACGATGAAGTGCTGGATCGCAAGCTCGGCGTGATGGATCTGACGGCCATCTGCCTGTGCCGCGATCACAAGATGCCGTTGCGCGTCTTCAATATGAATAAACCCGGCGCCCTGCTGAATATCGTGCTGGGCGGTGCCGAAGGTACTCTGATCGAGGAAAGTGAAAAATGATCAACGAGATCAAGAAAGATACCCAGGAACGCATGCAGAAGAGCCTGGATTCGCTGGTCCATGCTTTCAGTCGCATTCGTACCGGTCAGGCTCACCCAAGCATCCTGGGTGGCGTGATGGTGCCTTATTACGGTACCGACACCCCCTTGAATCAGGTGGCCAACGTGACCGTCAAGGATTCCCGCACCCTGCAGGTGGTAGCGTTCGAGCGCGGCATGCTGGCTGCTGTCGACAAGGCGATCCAGAGTTCCGGCCTGGGCTTCAATCCGACCAACCTGGGCGAGTTGCTGCTGATTTCCATGCCGGCGCTGACCGAAGAGACCCGTAAGGGCTTCACCAAGCAGGCGCGTGATGCCGCCGAAGATGGCCGCATCGCCGTGCGCAATATTCGCCGTGATGCCTTGAGCCAGCTGAAGGATCTGGTCAAAGAGAAAGAAATCAGCGAAGACGAAGAGCGTCGCGCCGCCGATGATATCCAGAAGCTGACGGACAAGTTCGTGGCGGAAATCGAAGTGGCCGTGAAGCAGAAAGAAGCGGATCTGATGGCCGTTTAGCGGTCAGGAGATCCTCATGCACAAGACCATAGACGGCGCTAAAGTGGCCGTGCCACGTCATGTGGCAATCATCATGGACGGCAATAACCGCTGGGCGCGCAAGCGTCTGTTGCCGGGGATTGCCGGGCACAAGGCCGGTGTCGATGCGGTGCGCGCGGTCATCGAGGTGTGCGCCGAGACCGGGGTCGAGGTGCTGACACTGTTCGCCTTCTCCAGCGAGAACTGGCAGCGTCCGGCCGAAGAGGTGGGGGCGCTGATGGAGTTGTTCCTCGGCGCACTGCGCCGCGAGGCGAAGAGGCTCAACGACAACGGCATCAGCCTGCGCATCATCGGCGATCGCTCGCGCTTCCATCCGGAGCTGCAGGCGGCCATGCGTGAGGCCGAGGCCCTGACCGCTGGCGATAAGCGTTTTGTCCTGCAGATTGCCGCCAACTATGGCGGCCAGTGGGATATCGCGCAGGCGGCGCAGCGTTTGGCTCGAGAGGTGCAGGGCGGGCACTTGCAGCCTGAAGATATTACCCCCGAGCTGTTGCAGAGCTGTCTGGCGACGGGCGATTTGCCCTTGCCCGATCTGTGCATTCGTACAGGGGGCGAGCATCGCATCAGTAATTTCCTGTTATGGCAGTTGGCCTACAGCGAGCTGTATTTCTCTGATCTGTTCTGGCCGGATTTCAAGCACGATGCCATGCGCAAGGCCTTGGCGGATTACGCCAAGCGCCAGCGGCGTTTTGGTCGATCCGCGGAACAGGTCGATGCCGAGGCGCGTGCCTGATGCTTAAACAACGGATCATTACTGCGTTGGTGTTGCTGCCCATCGCCCTGGGTGGGTTCTTTCTGCTCGACGGTGCGGCTTTTGCGCTGTTCATCGGCGCCGTGGTCAGCCTGGGTGCCTGGGAATGGGCGCGCCTGGCGGGCCTGGCCGGACAGGCGCTGCGAGTGGCCTATGCTGCCGGCGTCGCTGCGTTGTTGTTCGGGCTCTATCAGCTGCCGGCATTGGCACCCTGGCTGCTGCTGCTCGCGGTCGTCTGGTGGGCGCTGGCCACCGTGCTGGTGCTGAGCTATCCGGCCAGTAGCCGCTATTGGGCCGGGCTGACGGGGCGGCTGTTGATCGGCCTGCTGATCCTGCTGCCGGCCTGGCAGGGGCTGGTGCTGTTCAAGCAGTGGCCGCTGGCCAATGGCTTGATCCTGGCGGTGATGGTGTTGGTCTGGGGCGCGGATATCGGTGCCTATTTCACCGGCAAGGCCTTCGGCAAGCGCAAGCTGGCGCCGCGGGTCAGTCCGGGCAAAAGCTGGGAGGGCGCGATTGGCGGCCTGTTCACCAGCTTGCTGATCACCCTGGCGGTGGGCCTCTACCGGGGCTGGTTCGCCAGCGAGTTGCTCATGGCGCTGGCGGGTGCGGCGCTGGTGGTGTCGATTTCGGTGGTCGGCGATCTGACCGAGAGCATGTTCAAGCGTCAGGCTGGGCTCAAGGACAGCAGCAATCTGCTGCCGGGACACGGCGGGGTGCTCGATCGCATCGACAGCCTGACCGCCGCCATTCCGATGTTCGCCGCGCTGTTGTGGCTGGCCGGTTGGGGTGCCCTGTGAGCCAGTTGCAGCAGATTACGGTGCTCGGGGCCACGGGCTCCATCGGCCTCAGTACCCTGGATGTGATCGCCCGGCACCCCGCGCGTTATCAGGTGTTTGCCTTGACCGGCTTCAGTCGTCTGGTTGAGCTGGAGGCGCTGTGCATGGTTTACCGGCCGCGTTATGCCGTGGTGCCGGATGAGCGTTCGGCGCGCCACCTGCAGGGCGGTTTGCAGGCGGCGGGCCTGGCGACGCGGGTGCTGTTCGGTGAACAGGGCCTGTGCGAAGTGGCCGCCCATCCCGAGGTGGATGCGGTGATGGCGGCCATTGTCGGCGCGGCTGGGCTCAAGCCGACTCTGGCGGCAGTCGAGGCGGGCAAGAAGGTCCTGCTGGCCAACAAGGAGGCGCTGGTGATGTCCGGCGCCCTGTTTATCGAGGCGGTGCGGCGCAGCGGTGCGGTCTTGCTGCCCATCGACAGCGAACACAATGCGATCTTCCAGTGCCTGCCCGGCGACTATGCCCGCGGGCTGGCGCAGGTGGGCGTGCGGCGGATTCTGCTGACCGCATCCGGCGGTCCGTTCCGCGAAACGCCACTGGCGCAGTTGCACGAGGTATCTCCCGAGCAGGCCTGTGCCCATCCCAACTGGTCGATGGGGCGCAAGATCTCGGTGGATTCGGCGAGCATGATGAACAAGGGCCTCGAGTTGATCGAGGTCTGCTGGCTGTTCGACGCCAAGCCGGCGCAGGTCGAGGTGGTGATCCATCCGCAGAGCGTGATCCATTCGCTGGTCGACTATGTCGATGGTTCGGTGTTGGCGCAGCTGGGTAACCCGGACATGCGCACGCCGATCAGTCATGCCCTGGCCTGGCCGCAGCGCATCGATTCGGGTGTGGCGCCGCTGGACCTGTTCGCCATCGCCCGGCTGGACTTCCAGGCACCGGACGAGCAGCGCTTTCCCTGCTTGCGGCTGGCGCGCGAGGCGGCAGAGGCGGGCGGCAGCGTGCCGGCCATGCTCAATGCCGCCAATGAGGTGGCGGTGGCGGCCTTTCTCGAGCGGCGCATTCGCTTTCCCGAGATCGCGAGTATCATTGAGGCTGTGCTGAACGCCGAGTCGGGCGTTGCGGTCGAAAGTGTGGAGGCAGTCCTGGCGGCAGATCGTCGAGCGCGTGAGCTTGCCGGGCAATGGCTGAATCGTCGTGGTTGATAAGCGCAAGCAAAACGCCGCGTGGTTGGTCATCTACTGCGAGCACACCCCCAGTCGCGGAGAAGCTAGATGAGTGCGCTCTATATGATTGTCGGTACCCTGGTTGCACTCGGGGTGCTGGTTACTTTTCACGAGTTCGGTCACTTCTGGGTGGCGCGCCGTTGCGGGGTCAAGGTTCTGCGTTTCTCCGTGGGCTTCGGTACGCCGCTGCTGCGCTGGCATGATCGTCAGGGTACCGAGTTCGTCATCGCCGCCATTCCTCTGGGCGGCTACGTCAAGATGCTCGATGAGCGCGAAGGCGATGTGCCGCCCGAGCAGCTCGATCAGTCATTCAATCGCAAGAGCGTACGCCAGCGGATTGCCATAGTGGCGGCGGGGCCGGTTGCCAACTTCCTGCTGGCCCTGGTGTTTTTCTGGGCGGTGGCGATGCTCGGCAGTCAGCAGGTGCGTCCGGTCATCGGTGCGGTGGAGGTCGGCAGTCTGGCGGCCGCTGCCGGGTTGCAGGTGGGGCAGGAAATCGTTGCGGTGAATGGCGAGCCGACCACTGGCTGGGCGGCGGTCAACCTGCAACTGGTGCGGCGCCTGGGTGAAAGTGGCACCTTGAACGTCAATGTTCTTGAGCAGGGTTCCACTGCCGCTAGCCCGCGGCAAATCGTCTTGAAGGATTGGCTCAGGGGCGTCGAGGAACCCAACCCAATCGCTGCCCTGGGTATTCGTCCCTGGCGCCCGGCGCTGTTGCCGGTGCTGGCGCAGTTGGATCCGAAAGGCCCGGCGCAGGCGGCCGGATTGCAGGTTGGCGACCGTTTGCTGATGCTCAATGGCGCGCCGCTGGATGAGTGGCAGCAGCTGGTCGACCGCGTGCAGGCCATGCCGGGCGAACCGATCAGGCTGGTCGTCGAGCGTGACGGGCAGGAACTGCAAGTGGCCGTGACTCTCGCCGCCCGCGGTGAGGGTGAGGCCCGCAGTGGTTATCTGGGCGCCGGCGTGGCAGGTGTCGAGTGGCCGGCAGAGATGCTTCGCGAGGTCAGTTTCGGGCCGCTGGAGGCTGTAGCGGAGGGCTTTCGGCGCACCTGGACGATGAGCCTGCTGACCCTTGATTCATTGAAGAAAATGCTGTTTGGCGAGCTCTCGGTAAAAAACTTGAGCGGGCCGATAACCATTGCTAAAGTGGCGGGCGCTTCGGCCGAGTCGGGCTTGGGGGATTTTCTCAACTTCCTCGCCTACTTGAGCATAAGTCTGGGGGTTCTCAATCTATTGCCAATCCCTGTGCTGGATGGGGGACATCTGCTGTATTACCTGGTCGAGTGGGTGCGTGGTCGTCCACTGTCGGAGCGGGTGCAGGGTTGGGGGATGCAGATTGGTATCAGTTTGGTGATCGGGGTGATGTTATTGGCCTTGATCAACGACCTGGGTCGACTGTAAACCGTTACTGAATTACAAATCTGCCGCCTCGGGCGGCAGATTTTTTATCGTCAGTTGGAATTAAGAAAGGACTTCATGAAACGTCTGCTGCTACCTGCGGTGCTTGCCGCATTGATGATCGCCGAAGTTCACGCCGAGTCCTTCACTATCTCCGATATTCGCGTCAACGGCCTGCAGCGCGTGTCTGCGGGCAGCGTATTCGGTGCCTTACCGCTTAATGTCGGTGAAGAGGCCGATGATCGCGCGTTGGTTGAAGCGACTCGTGGCCTGTTCAAGACCGGTTTCTTCCAGGATATCCAGCTCGGTCGCGACGGTGACGTACTGGTCATTACCGTGGTGGAACGACCGTCGATTTCCGGCATCGAGATCGAGGGTAACAAAGCCATCAGCAGCGAAGATCTGCTCAAAGGGCTGAATCAGTCCGGGTTGGCAGAGGGCGAGATTTTCCAGCGTGCGACCCTCGAAGGTGTGCGTAACGAACTGCAGCGCCAATATGTGGCCCAGGGGCGTTATTCGGCTGAAATCGAAACCGAAGTGATCCCGCAGCCGCGTAACCGCGTGGCGCTGAAGATCAACATCAACGAAGGTACGGTTGCCGCCATCCAGCACATCAACGTGGTGGGCAACAGCGTCTTTGCGGACGAAGACCTGATCGATCTGTTCGAACTGAAGACCAGCAACTGGCTGTCGTTCTTCAAGAACGACGACAAGTATGCCCGCGAAAAGCTTTCCGGCGACCTGGAGCGTCTGCGTTCCTACTACCTGGATCGCGGTTACATCAACATGGATATCTCATCGACCCAGGTCTCCATCACGCCGGACAAGAAACACGTCTATATCACCGTCAACGTCGATGAGGGCGAGAAGTACAGCGTGCGTGAGGTCAAACTCTCCGGTGACTTGAAAGTGCCGGAAGAGGACATCAGGTCATTGCTGCTGGTCAAGGAAGGCCAGGTGTTCTCGCGCAAGGTGATGACCACTACCTCCGAGCTGATCACCCGCCGCCTGGGTAACGAGGGCTATACCTTCGCCAACGTCAACGGTGTGCCGGAAGCCCATGATGAAGACAACACGGTGTCCATCACCTTCGTCGTCGATCCAGGCAAGCGGGCCTATGTCAATCGCATCAATTTCCGTGGCAACACCAAGTCGGAAGACGAAGTGCTGCGCCGTGAGATGCGCCAGATCGAAGGCGGCTGGGCTTCGACATATCTGATCGATCAGTCGAAAACTCGCTTGGAACGCCTGGGCTTCTTCAAGGAAGTCAACGTCGAAACCCCGCAAGTACCTGGCACCGACGACCAGATCGACGTCAACTACAGTGTTGAAGAGCAGGCGTCCGGCTCGATTACCGCCAGCGTCGGTTTCGCCCAGAACGCCGGCCTGATCCTCGGTGGCTCGATCACCCAGAACAACTTCCTCGGCACGGGTAACAAGGTCAGCGTCGGCTTGACCCGCAGCGAATACCAGGAACGCTACAACTTCGGCTTCGTTGACCCCTACTGGACCGCCGACGGCGTCAGCCTGGGCTACAACGCCTTCTATCGGACCACCGACTACGACGAACTCGACACCGATGTGTCCAGCTACGCGGTGGACAGCTATGGGGTTGGCGCCAGCATCGGTTATCCGATCAGTGAGACGTCGCGCCTGACCTACGGTCTGACCGTGCAGCAGGATGACATCAGCACCGGCGTTTATACGGTCGATGAGATCTTCGATTTTCTCGAACAGGAAGGCGACAGCTACCTGAACCTCAAGGCCTCGGTGGGTTGGTCGGAATCGACCCTCAATCGCGGCGTCATGGCCACTCGCGGTCATTCGCAGAGCCTGGTGTTCGAAACCACGGTGCCGGGCAGCGACCTGTCGTTCTACAAGATCGACTACCGTGGCCAGGTGTTCAAGCCGCTCAGCGAGAACTACAGCCTGCGCTTCCACACCCAGCTGGGCTTCGCCGACAGTTTCGGTTCCACTACGGAACTGCCGTTCTACGAACACTACTACGCCGGTGGTTTCGGTTCGGTGCGCGGTTTCGAAGACAGCAGCCTGGGTCCGCGCAGCACGCCAAGTACCGGGGCCAATCCGGGTACTCTGCTTGATCCCGATCAGGATCCGCTGCCGTTCGGTGGTAATGTGCTGGTTCAGGGTGGTGTCGAGCTGTTGTTCCCGATGCCGTTCGTCAAGGATCAGCGTTCGTTGCGTACCGCGCTGTTCTGGGATGTGGGTAATGTGTTCGACAGCAATTGCAGCGCCAGCCAGGAAGCCCTTAGCGACAGCTGTAGCTTGGATGCGGGCAGCCTCGCCAGCTCCGTGGGCGTGGGCCTGACCTGGATCACTGCGTTGGGTCCGTTGAGTTTCAGCCTGGCCATGCCGGTCGTCAAACCGGACGATGCCGATACCCAGGTCTTCCAGTTCTCCCTCGGTCAGACGTTCTAAGCGTCTGATTACCGAACAACGACAACAGTTTTTGCAGGAGTTGCACCGTGCGTAAGTTGACTCATCTGGTTCTGTTAAGCCTGGCCTTGCTGGCGACCCCAGCATTCGCCGAAATGAAAGTAGCGGTACTCAATTACCAAATGGCCCTGCTCGAGTCCGACGCGGCCAAGCGCTATGCGGTCGATGCCGAGAAAAAATTCGGTCCACAACTGAACAAGCTCAAGACCCTGGAAAGCGATGCCAAGCGCATTCAGGATCGCATCGTCAAAGATGGCGACAAGATGCAGACCGCCGAGCGCGAGCGTCTGGAGCTCGAGTTCAAGCAGAAGGCTCGCGACTTCCAGTTCCAATCCAAGGAGCTGAACGAGTCCAAGGCTGTTGCCGATCGCGAGATGCTGAAAAAGCTCAAGCCGAACCTGGACAAAGCCGTGGAAGAAGTGATCAAGAAAGGCAACTTCGACCTGGTGCTCGAGCGCGGCGCGGTGATCGATGTCAAGCCTCAGTTCGACATCACGCTGCAGGTTATCGAGCGCATGAATCAGCTGCGCTGATCATGGCGGCTCCGGTTTTTACCCTCGCTCAGTTGGCCAAGCGTCTGGGTGCCACCTTGCGTGGCAGCGCCGACAAGGCGGTCAGCGGTTTGGCCACCTTGCAGGAGGCCGGCCCTGATCAGCTGAGCTTTCTGGCTAATCCGCAATACCGCAAATACCTGCCTGATTGCCGTGCCGGTGCGGTCTTGCTGACCGCCGCCGATGCCGAGAACTACGGCGGCGACGCCCTGGTTGTGGCTAATCCCTACCTGGCCTATGCGCAGCTCTCCCATCTGTTCGATCGCAAGCCACAGGCGGTGGCCGGTGTGCATCCGACCGCGCTGGTGGCGGCCGATGCCCAGGTGGATGGCAGTGCCAGCATCGGTGCTTGCGCGGTGATCGAATGCGGCGCGCAGATCGGCGCAGGCGTGACGATCGGTGCGCATTGCGTGGTCGGTGCGCGTTCGGTGGTCGGCGAGGGTGGCTGGCTCGCGCCGCGGGTCACCCTGTATCACGATGTGCGCATCGGCAAACGGGTGGTGATCCAGTCGGGGGCGGTAATCGGCGGTGAGGGCTTCGGCTTCGCCAACGAGAAGGGTGTCTGGCAGAAGATTGCGCAGATCGGTGGGGTGGTGATCGGCGATGACGTCGAAATCGGCGCCAATACCACTATCGACCGCGGTGCGCTGGCCGACACGCTAATCGGTAACGGGGTCAAGCTGGATAACCAGATCATGATCGCGCACAACGTGCAGATCGGTGACAACACGGCCATGGCCGGCTGTGCGGGTATTTCCGGTAGCACCAAAATTGGCAAGAACTGCATGATCGCCGGTGGCGTTGGCATGGTCGGGCACATCGAAGTCTGCGACGGCGTCTTCGTCACGGGTATGACCATGGTGACCCGTTCGATCACCGAGCCGGGTTCTTATTCTTCCGGTACCGCCATGCAGCCTGCAGGCGAGTGGAAGAAGAGCGCGGCGCGAATTCGTCAGTTGGACGACATGGCGCGGCGACTGCAACAGTTGGAAAAACAACTGGCTGCCGTGACCTCCAGCGGGAATGCCTCATCTGATGCCTGAGCCGGTTATGCCGTGCTCTTCTCTTTTTATTACAGGCTTCTCTGGACATGATGGACATCAACGAAATACGTGAGTACCTGCCGCATCGTTACCCGTTCCTGCTGGTCGATCGGGTGGTGGATCTGGATGTAGAGGGCAAGTGCATTCGTGCGCACAAGAATGTCAGCATCAATGAGCCATTCTTCAACGGGCACTTTCCCCAGCATCCGATCATGCCCGGCGTGCTGATCATCGAGGCAATGGCCCAGGCGGCCGGCATTCTCGGTTTCAAGATGATGGGCTTGAAGCCCACCGACGGTACCCTGTATTACTTCGTCGGCTCGGACAAACTGCGCTTTCGTCAGCCGGTGGTGCCGGGCGATCAATTGATCCTCGAGGCCCGCCACCTGAGCAACAAGCGCAGCATCTGGAAGTTCGAATGCAAGGCTAGTGTCGACGGCAAGGAAGTATGTTCGGCTGAAATCATCTGTGCGGAACGCAAACTATGAGTTTGATTGACCCTCGCGCCATCATCGATCCTTCTGCCAAGCTGGCTGACGACGTTGTCGTCGGCCCTTGGTCGATCATTGGGCCAGATGTGGAGATTGGCGAGGGCACCGTGCTTGGGCCTAATGTGATCATCAAGGGGCCGACCAGAATTGGTAAGCACAACCGCGTCTATCAGTTTTCCTCGCTGGGCGAGGACACGCCGGATCGCAAGTACAAGGGCGAGCCGACGCGTCTGGTGATTGGCGATCACAACATCATTCGCGAAGGTGTCACCATGCACCGGGGCACCATCCAGGACCGTGACGAGACCACCGTGGGCGACCACAACCTGATCATGGCCTATGCCCACATCGGCCACGACAGCGTGGTCGGCAACCATTGCATCCTGGTCAACAACACCGCGCTGGCGGGCCACGTGCACATCGGCGACTGGGCGATTCTGTCCGGCTACACCCTGGTGCATCAGTTCTGCCATATCGGCGCGCACAGCTTTGCCGCCATGGGCAGCGCGATTGGCAAGGATGTACCGGCCTACGTCACGGTTTCCGGCAACCCGGCGGAAGCGCGCAGCATGAATTTCGAAGGCCTGCGCCGTCGCGGCTTCAGCGCCGAGTCGATCGCCGCCCTGCGCCGCGCCTACAAGACCGTGTATCGCCAGGGCCTGACCATCGAGGCGGCATTGGCCGAGCTGGCTGAACCTTCCCTGCAGTTCCCCGAGGTCGCGGTGTTCCGCGACTCGATCCTGGCTTCCCAGCGCGGCATCACCCGCTAACCTATGGCGGATCTATTGCGCGTCGCGCTGGTGGCTGGCGAGGCTTCCGGCGACATTCTCGGCGCCGGCCTGATGCAGGCCTTGAAGGCCCGTCATCCACATATCGAATTTATCGGCGTCGGCGGCCCGCTTATGCAGGCCGAGGGCCTGATATCCTATTTTCCCATGGAGCGTCTGGCGGTGATGGGCCTGGTCGAAGTGCTCGGCCGGCTGCCGGAATTGCTGGCGCGGCGCAGGCACTTGATCAAGACCCTGATCGACGCCAAGCCGGACGTGTTCATCGGCATCGATGCGCCGGATTTCAACCTGGGCCTCGAACTCAAATTGCGCCGTGGCGGAATCAAGACCGTGCACTACGTCAGCCCGTCGGTCTGGGCCTGGCGGCAGAAACGCGTGCTGAAGATTCGTGACGCCTGCGATCTGATGCTGTGCCTGTTTCCGTTCGAGGCGCAGTTCTACGACGCCCATCAGGTGCCGGTGCGTTTCGTCGGCCACCCCCTGGCCGATGCGATTCCCCAGCAGGCCGACCGGGCGGCGGCGCGCGCGGCCTTGGACTTGCCGCAGGACAGCACCGTGGTGGCCTTGTTGCCGGGCAGTCGGGGCGGTGAGGTGGCGCGTCTGGGTGCGCTGTTTCTCGATACCGCGGTGCGTCTGCGCACCCTGCGTCCGGGCATCCGTTTCGTCTTGCCGTGCGCCAGCCCCGAGCGCCGTGTGCAGCTGGAACAGATGCTGGTCGGGCGCGACTTGCCCTTGACCCTGCTCGATGCTCGCTCCCACGATGCCCTGGCGGCCTGTGATGCGGTGCTGATCGCCTCGGGTACGGCCACCCTGGAAGCTCTGCTGTACAAGCGGCCAATGGTGGTGGCCTACAAGGTTGCGCCATTGACCTACCTGATTCTCAAGCGCCTGGTCAGCAGCGCCTATATCTCGCTGCCCAACCTGCTGGCCGGGCGCTTGCTGGTTCCCGAGCTGATCCAGGATGCGGCAACCCCGGAAGCTTTGGCCCAGGCGTTGGCACCGTTGCTCAATGACGGTGAAGTACAGACCGAGGGTTTCGATGTGATTCATCGTGCCCTGCGCCGTGATGCCTCTGCTCAGGCGGCCGAGGCCGTGCTCAAGCTGGTAGGGCAGGCCTGATGCAGCTGGGTCTGGATTTCAGTCAGGTGCAGGAGCTGGTCGCCGGTGTCGACGAGGTCGGCCGTGGCCCGCTGTGCGGCGCGGTGGTGACCGCGGCGGTGATTCTCGATCCGTTGCGGCCGATTCTGGGGCTGAATGACTCGAAAAAGCTCAGCGCGGCACGGCGCGAGAAGCTTTTCGATGAAATCTGCGAGAAAGCCCTGGCCTGGTGCATCGCCCGCGCCGAGGTGGAGGAAATCGACCGCCTGAACATCCTCCACGCGACCATGCTGGCCATGCAGCGTGCGGTCGAAGGTTTGTCTGTCATGCCGCGCCTGGCCCTGATCGACGGCAATCGCTGCCCCATCCTGCAGGTGCCGAGCGCGGCGGTGATCAAGGGCGACAGCCAGGTTCCGGCGATCGCCGCCGCCTCGATCCTGGCCAAGGTCAGCCGCGATCGCGAGATGCAGTTGCTCGATGCGCAGTACCCCGGCTACGGCATCGCCGGGCACAAGGGCTACCCCACTGCCGTGCACCTGGAGGCCCTGCGCCGCCTGGGTCCTACGCCGATTCACCGGCGCTCGTTCGCGCCGGTACGCGCGCTGCTGGACGACTAGTAGCGCTCTTCTGTCGAGCGCTTGTTTGATGCTTCTAGTCTTGCCCGCGACTTGCAGCTTGCCGCTGCGAAGGCTGTACAATCCCCGTCCTGTCGTTTTTGTGTTTTGTATGGAACTGCCATGACTGCTTCGTTCGTCCATCTGCGTCTGCACACCGAATTCTCCCTGGTCGATGGTCTGGTGCGGGTCAAACCGCTGATCAAGGCCGTGGCGAGCGCGGGCATGCCGGCGGTGGCAGTCACCGACATGAGCAACATGTGTTCACTGGTGAAGTTCTACAAGGCGGCCATGGGCGGCGGGATCAAGCCGATCTGCGGGGCCGACATCTGGCTGGCCAGCGCCGACGAAGATGGCCCGCTTTCGCGTCTGACCCTGCTGGCGATGAACCCCAAGGGCTACCGCAACCTGACCGAACTGGTTTCCCGCGGCTGGACCGAGGGGCAAAGCAACGACCAGGTGATCATCCGGCGCGATTGGGTCAAGGCCGCCGCCGAGGGCTTGATCGCGCTGTCCGGTGCCAAGGAGGGCGAAATCGGCCATGCCCTGTTGAATGGCGAGCCGGCCGAAGCCGAAGCGTTGCTGCGCGAATGGCTGGAGGTGTTTCCGCAGCGCTTCTACCTGGAAGTGCAGCGCACCAACAGGGTCAACGACGAGGAGCATCTGCACCTGGCGGTCGAGTTGGCAGCCAGGGTCGGGGCGGCGCTGGTGGCGACCAACGATGTGCGCTTCCTCAAGCAGGATGACTTCGCCGCCCACGAGACCCGTGTGTGCATCGGCGAGGGCCGCAGCCTGGACGACCCACGGCGGCCGCGCACCTACTCCGATCAGCAGTACCTGAAAAGCCCGGAAGAGATGGCCGAGCTGTTCAGCGACCTGCCGGAGGCGCTGGAAAATACCGTGGAGATCGCCCGGCGCTGCAACATCGAAGTGCAGATGGGCAAGTACTTCCTGCCCGACTTCCCGGTGCCGGCCGGCATGACCATGGACGAGTACTTCCGCAAGGTCTCCTTCGACGGCCTCGACGAGCGCCTGGCCGTGCTGTTGCCCAAGGACACGCCGGACTACGAGGCGAAGAAGCAGGTCTACATCGACCGGCTGAACTTCGAGCTGGATATCATCATCCAGATGGGCTTCCCCGGTTACTTCCTGATCGTCATGGACTTCATCAAGTGGGCGAAGAACAACGGCGTGCCGGTCGGCCCCGGCCGTGGCTCGGGTGCCGGTTCGCTGGTGGCCTACGTGCAGAAGATCACCGACCTCGATCCGCTGGCCTATGACCTGCTGTTCGAGCGCTTCCTCAACCCCGAACGGGTCTCCATGCCCGACTTCGACGTCGACTTCTGCATGGACGGCCGCGACCGGGTCATCGATTACGTGGCCGAGAAGTACGGGCGTAACGCGGTCAGCCAGATCATCACCTTCGGCACCATGGCGGCCAAGGCGGTGGTGCGCGACGTGGCGCGGGCCCAGGGCAAGTCCTACGGCCTGGCCGACCGCCTGTCGAAGATGATCCCCTTCGAGGTCGGCATGACCCTGGAGAAGGCCTACGAGATGGAGGAGCCGCTGCGCGACTTCCTCAAGGTCGACGAGGACGCCCGGGAAATCTGGGAAATGTCGCGCAAGCTCGAAGGCATCACCCGCGGCACCGGCAAGCACGCCGGCGGCGTGGTCATCGCGCCGACCAAGCTCACCGACTTCTCGCCGATTGCCTGCGATGACGAGGGCGGCGGCCTGGTCACCCAGTTCGACAAGGACGATGTGGAAACCGCGGGCCTGGTCAAGTTCGACTTCCTCGGCCTGCGCACCCTGACCATCATCAAATGGGCGATGGAGACGATCAATCGCGAGCAGGCCAAGCAGGGCCTGCCGGACCTGAACATCGACTTCATCCCGCTGGACGACAAGCCGACCTTCCAGATGCTGCAGAAGGCCGAGACCACCGCGGTGTTCCAGCTCGAGTCGCGCGGCATGAAGGAGCTGATCAAGAAGCTCAAGCCGGACTGCCTGGAAGACATGATCGCCCTGGTGGCGCTGTTCCGTCCCGGCCCGTTGCAGTCGGGCATGGTCGACGACTTCATCAACCGCAAGCACGGCCGCGAGCCGATTTCCTACCCGCATCAGGACTACCAGTACCCGGGCCTGGAACCGGTGCTCAAGCCCACCTACGGCATCATCCTGTACCAGGAACAGGTGATGCAGATCGCCCAGGTCATGGCCGGCTACACCCTCGGCGGGGCGGACATGCTGCGCCGCGCCATGGGCAAGAAGAAGCCCGAGGAGATGGCCAAGCAGCGTGGCGGCTTTGTCGAGGGCTGCGCGAATAACGGTATCGATGGCGAGCTGGCGGGTAACATCTTCGACCTGGTGGAGAAATTCGCCGGCTACGGCTTCAACAAGTCGCACTCGGCGGCGTATGGCCTGCTCTCTTACCAGACGGCCTGGCTCAAGGCGCACCATCCGGCCGCCTTCATGGCCGCGGTGTTGTCGGCGGATATGCACAACACCGACAAGGTCGTGACCCTGATCGAGGAGTGCCGCAGCATGAAGCTGCGCCTCGATGCGCCGGATGTGAACATTTCCGACTTCAAGTTCACGGTCAACGACGAAGGCTGGATCGTCTACGGCCTGGGGGCGATCAAGGGTGTCGGCGAGGGGCCGGTCGAGGCGATCGTCGAGTCGCGCAAGGATGGCCCGTTCAAGGACCTGTTCGACTTCTGCTCGCGGGTCGACCTCAAGCGCATCAACAAGCGCACCCTGGACGCGCTGATCCGTGGCGGTGCCCTGGATCGCCTGGGGCCGTATTTCCACGAGGAAATCAAAGCCTACAAGGCCAATATCGATCGTAACCGTGGGGTCCTGCTGGCGGCGATGGAGGAGGCGGTGCAGGCGGCCGAACAGACCGCGCGCAGCCATGACAGCGGCCATATGGACCTGTTCGGCGGGGTGTTCGCCGATGCCGATGCCGATGTCTATGCCAATCACCTGAAGGCCCGTGAGCTGTCGCTCAAGGAGCGCCTGAAGGGCGAGAAGGACACCCTCGGCCTGTACCTGACCGGTCATCCGATCGACGAATACGAAGGCGAGGTGCGGCGGTTTGCCCGGCAGCGGATCATCGACCTCAAGCCGGCGCGTGGCGATCAGACGGTTGCCGGCCTGATCGTCGCCCTGCGGGTGATGAAGAACAAGAAGGGCGACAAGATGGGCTTCATCACCCTGGATGACCGCTCTGGCCGCATCGAGGCGTCCTTGTTCGCCGAAGCCTTTGCCAGCAATCAGGCGCTGTTGCAGAGCGATGCCCTGGTGGTGGTCGAGGGCGAGGTGAGCAACGATGATTTCTCCGGCGGCTTGCGCTTGCGGGCCAAGCGGGTGATGAGCCTGGAGGAGGCGCGAACCGGGCTGGCCGACAGCCTGCGCTTGAAGATTGCCGGCAGTGCCTTGAAGGGCGACCGACTGCGCTGGCTGGCGGATGTGTGCAAGCGCCACCGCGGCGCCTGCCCGATCACCCTGGAATACACCGGCGCGGAGGCGCGGGCCATGTTGCAGTTTGGCGAAGGCTGGCGAATCGATCCGGCCGACAGTCTGATTCAGGCATTGCGTGACCAGTTCGGGCGAGACAACGTCTTCCTGCACTACCGCTGATTTGTGAGGCCCCGGCTTCATGGGTTGGTTGCGGCACTTGTGGATGGGATTGTGAGTGAATCACCGGTTTGCGGTGACTTTTATCCAGACCCGAGTGTCGACCTGAATGCGCCTGTTCCTATAAGGTAGGCGCGAAACGGATACAGCTCCCCGGCCGCATGGCCGTCGACGCAAGACGGATGACTATGAACCCGAATTTTCTCGATTTCGAACAGCCGATCGCCGACCTGCAAGCCAAGATCGAAGAGCTTCGCCTGGTCGGTAACGACAACTCGTTGAACATCGGCGATGAGATCGCCCGCCTGCAGGACAAGAGCAGTGCTCTGACCGAAAGCATTTTCGGCAACCTGAGCAGCTGGCAGATTGCCAAGCTGGCTCGTCACCCCCAGCGCCCTTATACCCTCGACTACCTGCAGCACATCTTCACCGAGTTCGACGAACTGCACGGCGATCGGCATTTTTCCGATGACCCGGCGATAGTCGGTGGGGTCGCGCGTCTGGATGGCGAGCCGGTGATGGTCATCGGTCACCAGAAGGGCCGTGAGGTGCGCGAGAAGGTCCGCCGCAACTTCGGCATGCCGCGCCCGGAAGGTTACCGCAAGGCCTGTCGCCTGATGGAAATGGCCGAGCGCTTCAAGATGCCGATCCTGACCTTTATCGACACCCCGGGCGCCTACCCGGGGATCGACGCCGAAGAGCGTGGGCAGAGCGAAGCGATTGCCTGGAACCTGCGGGTGATGGCGCGTCTGAAAACCCCGATCATCGCCACCGTGATCGGTGAGGGTGGTTCCGGCGGTGCCCTGGCGATTGGCGTATGCGACCAGCTGAATATGCTGCAGTACGCCACCTATTCGGTGATTTCGCCGGAAGGTTGCGCCTCGATTCTGTGGAAAACCGCAGACAAGGCCCCGGATGCCGCGGAAGCCATGGGTATCACGGCCGAGCGTCTGAAAGGCCTGGGTATTGTCGATCAGGTGATTGGCGAACCATTGGGCGGCGCTCATCGCGATCCAGTCGCCGCCGCCGAATCGGTTCGTCAGGAGCTGGCTGTGCAATTGGCCATGCTGCGCAAATTCGATACCGCCGAACTGCTGGCGCGTCGTTATGAGCGCCTGATGAGCTACGGCATCGCCTGACGGCTGCTGTAGGATGGGTGAACATTTCGCCCATCCTGCGTCTGTCTCGGTGGGCTGAAGCGGATCGCCGCCCGACCCACCCAGCCTGAATTTGTACCTATGTCCCTCGAATCCCGCGTGCTGACGGCTCTGGCTCCCTGGCGTGATGCGCCGGCCTGGCATATCGCCCTTTCCGGTGGTCTGGATTCAACTGTGCTGCTGCATCTGCTGGCCGGTCTCGCGCAACGCGAGGCGTTACCGCCGCTTTCCGCCATTCATATTCATCACGGCCTGCAAGCGCTTGCCGATAGCTGGCCGGCGGCTTGCTGGCGGATGTGTGAGGCGCTGGGTGTGCCGCTGCAGGTGGACTATGTGCAGGTGCAGCCGGGCGCCAGTATCGAGCGCGCCGCGCGCCAAGCTCGTTATGCGGCTTTTCGTGCGCGGCTTGGTCCCGGCGAGGTTTTGCTGGTGGCGCAGCATCGCGACGATCAGGCCGAGACCCTGCTGTTTCGCCTGCTGCGCGGCGCCGGTGTGCAGGGCTTGGCGGCCATGCCGCAGAGCCGACCGCTCGGTGCCGGGCACCTGCTGCGGCCGCTGTTGAGCTGTTCCCGCGCCGAGTTGCAGGCCTATGCCGATGAGCATCGGCTGCACTGGGTGGAGGATCCGTCGAATGCCGATAGCCGCTTCGCGCGCAACTACCTGCGTCATCAGGTCGTGCCGTTACTGACCAGGCGCTGGCCGCAGGCGACCGTCAGTATCGCGCGGGCCGCCGAGCATCTGGGCGAGGCTGCACAGCTGCTCGATGAACTGGCGCAGCAGGATCTGCAGGCGGCGCAGGCGCCTGGCGGGTTTGTCTGGCTCGATCTGCCAAGTCTGTCCCTGGCGCCGTTGCGGGCGCTGAGCAATGCGCGTCAACGCAATGCCCTGCGCCACTGGTTGCGCCGCCTGACCCCGATGCCCGACAGCGAGCACTGGGCCGGCTGGCAGGCGCTACGCGATGCGGCCGGCGATGCCGCGCCGATCTGGCGTCTGGCGGCAGGCGAATTGCGTCGAGCCGACCAGCGGTTATGGTGGCTCAGCGGTGACTGGCTGCGCGAGCCGCCAGCCCCCGACGTTCGGCTCGGTCCTGGGTGCTGGTTGCCGCTGGCGGGCAATGGTTGCGTGCGTGTCACCGGTCGGTTGCCTGCCGGCGACTGGCGTCTGGCCTATCGCCAGGGCGGCGAGGTCATGGACCTGGCCGGGCGCGGTCATCGCGATTTGAAGCGCCTGCTCAATGAGCGGCAAGTGCCGGCGTTTGTCCGCCCGCGCTTGCCGCTGTTGCTGTGCAATGGCGAACTGCGTGCCGTGGCCAATCTTGCCGGTTTGGATGGGGCGGGTGATGGCCAATGGCAACTCAGCTGGCAGCCGCCGATGCATGATCAAGGTTTGAGCTGCTAAGGCCTTTCCGGTAGACTACGCTCCCGTCTTACTAGAGCTTTTGCAGACCCCTTTTCGTCAAGAGAATGGAGTCGGCAATGGCTTGCCAATTACGGCTTATGCGTAATTGTGGCTTCGGCCTTCCTTCGCTTTCCCCGGCGGCGCTGACCGCCTAAACGCAGACTTCTAGGGTTTTTCATGACGCGCTTCATCTTCGTCACGGGTGGTGTTGTTTCTTCATTGGGGAAAGGCATCGCTTCGGCTTCACTGGCGGCCATCCTGGAGGCGCGGGGCCTGAAGGTCACGATGCTCAAGCTGGACCCTTACATCAACGTCGATCCGGGCACCATGAGCCCGTTCCAGCACGGCGAGGTGTTCGTCACCCACGACGGCGCCGAGACCGACCTCGACCTGGGCCACTACGAGCGGTTCATCCGCACGACCATGACCCAGGACAACAACTTCACCACCGGCCGGGTTTACGAACACGTGCTGCGCAAAGAGCGCCGTGGCGATTACCTGGGCGCGACCATTCAGGTCATCCCGCACATCACCGACGAGATCAAGCGCCGCATCATCAAGGGCGCCGGCGATGCCGACGTGGCCATGGTCGAGATCGGCGGCACGGTCGGTGACATCGAGTCGCAGCCGTTCCTCGAAGCCATCCGCCAGTTGCGCGTGGAAGTGGGCGCCAAGCGCGCCATGCTGATGCACCTGACTCTGGTGCCCTATATCGCCACTGCTGGCGAGACCAAGACCAAGCCGACCCAGCATTCGGTCAAGGAATTGCGTTCCATCGGCTTGCAGCCGGACGTGCTGATTTGCCGCTCCGACCATCCGGTGGATATCTCCTCGCGGCGCAAGATCGCGTTGTTCACCAACGTTGAAGAGCGTGCGGTGATTTCCCTGGAAGACGTCGACACCATCTACAAGATCCCGGGTGTGTTGCATGCCCAGGGCCTGGATGATTTCGTCGTCGAGCGCTTCGGCCTGGAGTGCGGCGGTGCCGATCTGTCCGAGTGGGAGCGGGTGGTCGACGCCAAGCTGCACCCGGAGCATGAAGTCACCATCGCCATGGTCGGCAAGTACATGGAACTGCTGGATGCCTACAAGTCGCTGATCGAAGCGATGAGCCATGCCGGCATCCAGAACCGCACCAAGGTCAACCTGCGCTATATCGATTCCGAAGACATCGAGAACCAGGGCACCGCCCTGCTCGAAGGCGTCGATGCGATCCTGGTGCCGGGCGGCTTCGGCCTGCGCGGCGTGGAAGGCAAGATCACCACCGTGCAATACGCTCGCGAGAACAAGATCCCCTACCTGGGCATCTGCCTGGGCATGCAGGTCGCGGTGATCGAGTTCGCCCGCAATGTGCTGGGCTGGAGCGATGCCAACTCCACCGAGTTCGACGCCAGCACCACACATCCGGTGGTTGGCCTGATCACCGAGTGGCAGGATGCCACCGGCGTCACCGAGCAGCGCAGCAATGCCTCCGACCTGGGTGGCACCATGCGCCTCGGGGCGCAGGACTGCCAGCTGCTCAGCGGCTCGCAAGTCCATCAGTGCTATGGCAAGGACGTGATTGTCGAGCGTCATCGCCATCGCTATGAAGTGAACAACAACCTGCTGCCAAAATTGATCGAGGCGGGCCTCAAGGTCACCGGTCGTTCCGGCGACGGCGCCCTGGTCGAGGTGATAGAAGCGCCGGATCACCCGTGGTTCGTCGCTTGCCAGTTCCACCCGGAGTTCACGTCGACGCCGCGCGACGGCCATCCGTTGTTCAGCGGTTTTGTCAACGCCGCGCTGGCGCAGCACGCGAAGAAGGCATAAGGATATGACCCAGAAGATCATCAAGGTCGGTGCCATCGAGATTGCCAACGACAAGCCCTTCGTCCTGTTCGGCGGCATCAATGTCATCGAGTCCCGCGACCTGGCCATGCGTGCCTGCGAAGAATACGTACGGGTCACCGATAAACTCGGTATTCCCTATGTGTTCAAGGCCAGCTTCGACAAGGCCAACCGTTCTTCGGTGACCTCCTTCCGCGGCCCGGGCCTGGAAGAGGGTATGAAGGTCTTCGAGGAAATCAAGAAGACCTTCGGCGTGCCGGTGATTACCGATGTGCACGAACCGCACCAGGCGCAGCCAGTGGCGGACGTATGCGACATCATCCAGTTGCCGGCGTTTCTCTCGCGGCAGACCGACCTGGTGGTGGCCATGGCCAAGACCGGTGCGGTGATCAATATCAAGAAAGCCCAGTTCCTCGCCCCCCAGGAGATGAAACATATCCTGGCCAAGTGTGTCGAAGCCGGCAACGATCAGTTGATCCTCTGCGAGCGCGGCAGCTCCTTCGGCTACAACAACCTGGTGGTGGACATGCTCGGCTTCGGCATCATGAAGCAGTTCGAGTACCCGGTGTTCTTCGACGTTACCCATGCCCTGCAGATGCCGGGCGGACGTGCCGATTCGGCCGGTGGTCGCCGTGCCCAGGTCACCGACCTGGCCAAGGCCGGCATGAGCCAGGGGTTGGCCGGGTTGTTCCTCGAAGCGCATCCGGATCCGGACAATGCCAAGTGCGATGGTCCTTGTGCCTTGCGCCTGGACAAGCTGGAACCCTTCCTCACCCAGCTCAAGCAGCTGGATGATCTGATCAAGAATTTTCCGCCGATTGAGACTGCCTGAAACGGTTTTTCTTCGGTAAAGTGCCGTCCGGGCATAATTTGACTATGTGGTCAGCTATCTGTCGCCTGCCGACCTTGCAGGCGGCATAAACCCAGTCCCTGGCGGTACCGTTCTCGTCAACTTTTTGGAGTGCTAAACGCAATGGCAAAGATCGTCGACATCAAAGGCCGTGAGGTTCTCGATTCCCGTGGCAACCCGACTGTGGAAGCCGACGTGATTCTCGATAACGGTATCATCGGTAGCGCCTGCGCACCGTCCGGTGCTTCCACCGGTTCGCGCGAAGCGCTGGAACTGCGTGATGGCGACAAGAGCCGTTATCTGGGCAAGGGTGTACTCAAGGCCGTAGCCAACATCAACGGCCCGATTCGTGACCTGTTGCTGGGTAAGGATCCGCTCGATCAGCAAGCCCTGGATCGGGCGATGATCGCCCTCGACGGTACCGAGAACAAAGCCACGCTGGGCGCCAATGCCATCCTCGCGGTGTCCCTGGCCGCTGCCAAAGCCGCCGCCCAGGACAACGACCTGCCGTTGTACGCGCACATCGCCAACCTCAATGGCACGCCGGGCGTCTACTCCATGCCGGTGCCGATGATGAACATCATCAACGGTGGCGAGCATGCCGACAACAATGTCGACATCCAGGAGTTCATGGTCCAGCCGGTAGGCGCCAAGACCTTCGCCGAAGCGCTGCGCATGGGCACCGAGATCTTCCATCACCTCAAGGCCGTGCTCAAGGCCCGTGGCCTGAGCACCTCGGTGGGTGATGAAGGTGGTTTTGCACCGAACCTGACCTCCAACGAAGACGCCCTGGCCGCCATTGCCGAAGCCGTGGCCAACGCCGGTTACAAGCTGGGCGATGACGTCACCCTGGCCCTGGATTGCGCGTCCAGCGAGTTCTTCGCCGACGGCAAGTACGACCTGGCCGGTGAAGGCAAGGTGTTCGACGCCGCCGGCTTCAGTGACTACCTGGCAGGCCTGGCCGAACGTTACCCGATCATCTCCATCGAAGACGGCATGGACGAGTCCGACTGGGCCGGCTGGAAGGTCCACACCGACAAGCTCGGCGGCAAGATGCAGCTGGTCGGCGACGACCTGTTCGTGACCAACACCAAGATCCTCAAGGAAGGCATCGACAAGGGCATCGCCAACTCGATCCTGATCAAGTTCAATCAGATCGGCACCCTGACCGAGACCTTGGAAGCCATCCAGATGGCCAAGGCGGCCGGCTACAGCGCGGTGATCTCGCACCGCAGCGGCGAAACCGAAGACTCGACCATCGCCGACCTGGCCGTGGGTACCGCTGCCGGCCAGATCAAGACCGGTTCGCTGTGCCGCTCCGACCGGGTGTCCAAGTACAACCAGTTGTTGCGCATCGAAGAGCAGTTGGCTGGCAAGGCGCCGTATCGCGGCCGTGCCGAGTTCCGTGGCTGAGACGCCTACTGCGAACGCCCCCTAGCGTCCGCTGCTGGCGTTGCGTTACGCGAAAAACAGGGTCACTAAACTCCCCTATTTTTCGCATAACGCGCCTTGCCGCGAACACCAGGAGACGCTCTCGCTACGGCGTTCGATATTTTGACAATCGCTGAGCGCTGCTGCGGGCTCCGCTCGCGGCGTTTTCGCTGAGCGGTCGAGTCATGGTAAAAGAGGGGCGGCGCGAGTCGCCCCTCTTTTCGTTGGGATGCTTTTACTGTCATGCGTAGTCCTTACTGGTTGTTAGCCGTCCTGATCCTGCTGCTGGTTGGCCTGCAGTATCGCCTGTGGGTGGGCGATGGCAGCCTGGCGCAGGTCACCGACCTGAAACATCAGATTGCCGATCAGCAAGGAGAGAATCAGCGCCTGCTGGAGCGCAATCGGATTCTCGAGGCGGAAGTCATGGAGCTGAAAAAGGGTATGGAAACCGTCGAGGAGCGCGCCCGGCATGAACTGGGTATGGTCAAAGAGGGCGAGACGCTCTACCAATTGACCGAATGACCAGCAACTGACCGAGTCACAACCCGCTAGCCGAATGACAACCAGTTGATCGAATGAAAGCGACCGCATTAGCGCATTTCTGGGCTCTGATCCCCGCCGCCGGGGTTGGCAGCCGCATGGGTGCAGACCGGCCCAAGCAGTACCTGGAGCTGGCGGGTAAAACCATGCTGGAGCACAGCCTGGCCTGTTTTCTCGATCACCCGCAATTGCACGGCGTGGTGGTCAGTCTGGCGCTCGATGATCCCTACTGGCCGGGCCTGGCTTGTGCGCAGGATCCGCGCATCGCTCGCGCCGAGGGTGGCCGCGAGCGTGCGGATTCGGTGCTCAATGGTTTGCAGCGCCTGAGAGAGCTGGGTGCGCAGGATGGCGACTGGGTGTTGGTGCATGATGCGGCGCGGCCCAATCTGGCCCGCTCCGATCTGGATCTGCTGCTCGCGCAGCTGGCCGATGATCCGGTCGGCGGCCTGCTCGCGGTGCCCGTGCGCGACACCCTGAAACGGGCCGGACTTGATGGGCGGGTGCTGCAGACCGTCGATCGTTCGCTGATCTGGCAGGCCTACACGCCGCAGATGTTCCGCCTCGGCTTGCTGCACCGCGCGCTGGCGCAGGCGCTGGCGGCCGAGGTGGCGATCACCGATGAGGCATCGGCGGTCGAATGGCTTGGGCTGGCGCCGCGCCTGATCGAGGGCCGCGCCGATAACCTCAAGGTGACCCGGCCCGAAGACCTCGATTGGCTGCGCCAACACTGGGCCGAGCACGGCTAGGGCGCCGCGGTATGCCGTTCGGTATGGTTGATGGGTGACGCGGCGCGCGGAGTTCGTGAGATCTCGCAATCCTGCGGGCTGCTGCGATCAGGAGTTGTATTCGCTGCGCTGCGCCAGCCCCGCCTTGAGGGCGTCCACCAGTTGCCGTACTTTCGGCGATAGATGCCGTTGCTGGGGGTAGAGCGCCCAGACCGCGGTGTTGGGTGGCTGCTGGTTATCCAGCAGGGACACCAGCGCGCCACTGCGCAAATGTTCCAGTACGTAGTAGTCCGGCAGCTGACACAACCCCAGGCCACGCAAGGCCGCATCGAGCACCGCCTGACCGCTGTTGCAGCGCCAGTTGCCTTGCACGCGTTGCGCGGCTTCGCGGCCGTCGAGCTGGAAACTCCAGGTGTCCGAACTGCCGATCAGGCAGTTGTGCCGGCTCAGTTCCGACAGGCTGTGTGGGCGGCCGTAGCGCTGCAGGTAGTCCGGCGCGGCGCACAGGTACATGCGCCGGGGCGCCAGGCGGGTGGCGACCAGCCGCGAATCCTGCAGGCGGCCCAGGCGAATGGCCAGGTCCAGGCCCTCATGGACCAGATCCAGGTTGCGATTGCTCAGCTCTATGTCCACCCGCAATTGCGGGTGACGCGTCATGAAGTCCGTCACCAGGGGCACGATAAAGCGCTCGCCGTAGGCCACGGCACAGGTCATGCGCAGCAGTCCCTTGGGTTCGCTGCCGAGGTCGCCGACCGCGCGCAGGGCTTCTTCGCGGGCATCCTGCAGGCGCTGGCAATGTTGCAGGAAGGTTTGCCCGGCTTCAGTCAGTGCCACGCGCCGGGTGCTGCGGTAGAACAGGCGGGTTTGCAGGCGCTCTTCCAGACGGGCGACCTGGCGGCTGACCTGCGAGGAGGACAGGCCAAGGCGTTCGGCGGCGGCGGTAAACTGGCCGCACTCGGCCACCGCAACGAATTCATCCAGGCCTTCCCAGCGATTCATTGTTTTGTTCCCTGTAGGAGCCAGCTTGCTGGCGATCGTGGGATTCTAATCCGGTTGTGGTTGATTATCCCTGTATGGCAATAATGTTTTGCCATAACGCCGATTATTACCCTGCAAAGGGTGATCTACACTCTTCGCCACTGTTACAACCCGTCGGAGAGCGATCATGATCAAATCACGTGCTGCGGTAGCCTTTGCCCCCAACCAACCGCTGCAAATCGTCGAAGTGGATGTCGAGCCGCCGAAGGCCGGTGAGGTGCTGGTGCGCATCGTCGCCACCGGCGTGTGCCACACCGATGCCTACACCCTCTCCGGTGAGGATTCCGAAGGCGTGTTTCCCTGCATCCTCGGGCATGAAGGCGGCGGCATCGTCGAGGCGATCGGCGAGGGCGTGACCTCGCTGGCGGTGGGCGACCACGTGATCCCGCTGTACACCGCCGAATGCCGCCAGTGCAAATTCTGCAAATCCGGCAAGACCAACCTCTGTCAGGCGGTGCGCGCCACCCAGGGCAAGGGCCTGATGCCGGACGGCACCTCGCGCTTCTCCTACCAGGGCCAGCCGATCTACCACTACATGGGCTGTTCGACCTTCTCCGAGTACACCGTGCTGCCGGAAATCTCCCTGGCGAAGATTCCCCGGGATGCGCCGCTGGACAAGGTCTGCCTGCTCGGCTGTGGCGTCACCACCGGCATCGGCGCGGTATTGAATACTGCCAAGGTCGAGGAGGGCGCCAGCGTGGCGATCTTCGGCCTGGGCGGCATCGGCCTGGCGGCGATCATCGGCGCGAAGATGGCCAAGGCCGCGCGGATCATCGCCATCGACATCAATCCGGCCAAGTTCGAGATCGCCCGGCAATTGGGCGCGACCGACTGCGTCAATCCGAAGGATTTCGCCAAGCCGATCCAGGACGTCATAGTCGATATGACCGATGGCGGGGTGGATTACTCCTTCGAATGCGTCGGCAATGTGCAGTTGATGCGCGCCGCGCTGGAGTGCTGCCACAAGGGTTGGGGCGAATCGACCATCATCGGCGTCGCCGGTGCCGGTCAGGAGATATCGACCCGCCCGTTCCAGCTGGTCACCGGGCGGGTCTGGCGCGGTTCGGCCTTCGGTGGGGTGAAAGGCCGCACCGAGCTGCCGAGCTATGTGGAGAAGGCGCAGAAGGGCGAAATCCCCCTGGATACCTTCATCACCCACAACATGCCGCTGGAAGACATCAATCAGGCCTTCGAGCTGATGCATGAAGGCAAGAGCATCCGTACCGTCATTCACTTCTAATGATTTGTTGTGGTGCGCGCGGCGCACCCCGCGGGGACGTTATGACTCTGGAAAACATCTCTTGCCAGAAAAGCTTCGGCGGCTGGCACAAGCGTTACCGGCATCGCTCGAGCACGCTCAACTGCGACATGGTATTCGCCGTCTATCTGCCGCCGCAGGCCGAGCAGGGCACCAAACTGCCGGTGCTCTACTGGCTGTCGGGGCTGACCTGTAATGACGAGAACTTCATGCAGAAGGCCGGCGCACATCGGCTGGCCGCCGAGCTGGGCCTGATCATAGTGGCGCCGGACACCAGCCCGCGCGGGCCCGATGTGCCGGGCGACCCGGAGGGCGCCTGGGACTTCGGTCTGGGCGCCGGCTTCTACCTGAACGCCACGCAAGAACCCTGGGCGCGCAATTACCGCATGCACGATTACGTGGTGCAGGAGTTGCCGGCGCTGATCGAGGCTAATTTCCCGGTCTCGACCAAGCGTGGTATCAGCGGCCATTCCATGGGCGGGCACGGTGCCCTGGTCTGCGCCTTGCGCAATCCCGGGCGTTACCAGTCGTTGTCGGCCTTTGCGCCGATCGGTAATCCGTCCAACTGCCCCTGGGGTGAGAAGGCGTTTTCCCGCTACCTCGGTGATGAACGTTCGCGCTGGCGCGAATGGGATGCCTGTGCGCTCATTGCCGATGCGACCGAGCGCTTGCCGATCTTGATCGATCAGGGCGATCGCGATGACTTTCTCGACAGCCAGCTCAAGCCGGATGCACTGAAGAGTGCCGCGCAAGCTGCGAAGCATCCACTGACCCTGCGCCTGCAGCCCGGCTATGACCACAGCTACTATTTCATCGCCAGCTTTATCGAGGATCACCTGCGTCATCATGCCCAGGCGCTGGCGTAGGGTGCGCTGTGCGCACCGCGGTTGCGAAAATGGTGCCGGCGCGATTGCTGGTGCGCACGGCACACTCTACAGCCAGGCTCCTGCATGTAGAATCACGTCCTGACTTTTGCAGGGCCTGATTTTCCATGAAGAGCACTATGCGTATTGGCCACGGTTACGACGTGCACCGTTTCGGTGAGGGCGAGTTCATCACCCTCGGTGGCATAAGGATTCCCCACGGCTTCGGCCTGATCGCCCACTCCGACGGCGATGTGCTGCTGCATGCGCTCGCCGATGCCTTGCTCGGCGCCGCGGCACTGGGCGATATCGGCAAGCACTTCCCCGACACCGACCCGACCTTCAAGGGCGCCGACAGCCGCGTGCTGCTGCGCCATGTCCTGGGTTTGCTGCAGGCCAAAGGCTGGCAGGTGGGTAATGTCGATGCCACCATAGTCGCCCAGGCGCCGAAGATGGCGCCGCACATCGAGGCCATGCGCGCTCTGATCGCCGAGGATCTGCAGGTCGCGCTCGATCAGGTCAACGTCAAGGCCACCACCACCGAGAAGCTCGGCTTCACCGGTCGCGAAGAAGGCCTCGCGGTGCACGCGGTTGCGCTGTTGGTGGCCCGATGAACGAACTCGAACTGCTGGGCCCGCGCGGCCATGGCGAGCCGTGCGGGACGGCGGTGCTCAAGGCCGTAGCGGAAGACTTCCAGGTCGATGAGGTGCTGGATATTCCCCTGGCTGGCGAAGGTGAACACCTCTGGCTGTGGGTGGAAAAGCGCGGCCTGAACACCGAGGATGCCGCGCGGCGTATCGCCCGCGCGGCTGGCGTGCCGCTGCGCATGATCAGCTATGCCGGACTCAAGGATCGCCAGGCGTTGACCCGCCAATGGTTCAGTCTGCACCTGCCAGGCAAGGCCGACCCGGCTCTGGGCGCCGCCGAGGACGCCAGCCTGTGCATCCTCAAGCAGGTGCGGCACTCGCGCAAGTTGCAGCGTGGTGCGCATGCGGCCAACGGCTTCACCCTGCGCCTGACCCAGCTGGATGCCGATCGCGCTGCGCTGGAACAGCGCTTGACGCAGATTGCTGCGCAGGGCATTCCCAACTACTTCGGTCTGCAACGCTTTGGCTTCGAGGGCGGCAATGTCGCCCATGCGCGGCATTTCGCCGAGCGCCAGAGCTTGCCCGAGCAGCGCAACGTGCGTTCGCGCGTGCTCTCGGCGGCGCGCAGCTTTCTGTTCAATCGGGTGCTGGCCGCGCGGGTCGCTGCGGGTACCTGGAATCAGGCTCTGCCTGGCGATCTGCTGGCCTTTACCGATAGCCGCAGTTTTTTCCCTGCCGGCGAGACCGAGTGCGGCGACCCGCGCCTGGCGATTCTCGATCTGCATCCGACCGGGCCGTTATGGGGCGCAGGTGCCTCGACGACCGGCGGGGTCGCCCAGGCGCTGGAGCAGAAGGTCGCCGAGGATGAGCGCGCCTTGGTCGACTGGTTGGCAGAAGCGGGCATGACGCACGAACGGCGTATTCTGCGCCTCCCCATCGGCGGTTTGACGTGGCATTATCCCGAGCCTGACATTCTGCAACTGGAATTCGTCCTGCCGGCTGGATGCTTTGCCACCGTCTTGGTGCGCGAGCTCGTCGATCTGTTGCCTGCAGGGCAGACGGACAACCCATGCGTATTCTGATTTCCAATGATGACGGCGTGGCCGCGCCGGGCCTTGCCGCGTTGCATGCTGCCCTGGCCGATTATGCCGAGTGCGCGGTGATCGCACCCGATCAGGACAAAAGTGGTGCCAGCAGCTCGCTGACCCTCGACCGTCCGCTGCACCCTTGCACCTTGCCCAACGGTTTTATCAGCCTCAACGGCACGCCCACCGACTGCGTGCACCTGGGGCTGAATGGATTGCTACCGCATGTGGCCGATCTGGTGGTGGCCGGTATCAACCTGGGCGCCAATCTGGGCGATGACGTGCTCTATTCCGGCACGGTGGCTGCGGCCCTGGAAGGGCGGTTTCTGGCCCGTCCGGCATTCGCCTTCTCCCTGCTTTCGCGGCAGCCGGATAATCTGGCAACCGCGGCCTACTTCGCGCGCAAGCTGGTGGAGGCTCATGAGCAGCTGGATCTGCCGCCGCGCACCGTGCTCAATGTGAATATCCCCAATCTGCCGCTGGAACACATCCGTGGTATCCAGCTGACTCGCCTGGGGCATCGCGCCCGTGCGGCGGCCCCGGTCAAGGTGATCAATCCGCGCGGCAAGGAAGGTTACTGGATTTCGGTCGCCGGCGATGCCGAGGATGGCGGACCGGGCACGGATTTCCATGCGGTGATGCAGGGCTTCGTCTCCGTTACTCCTTTGCAGCTTGATCGTACCTTTCAGGACGGTTTCAGCAGCCTGCAACCATGGCTGGAGGGTTTGCTCTGATGAGGCGTGAGCAAGACGAACTGCATCGCGGTATCGGCATGACCTCGCAGCGGACTCGCGAGCGCCTGATTCAGCGGCTGTATGAAGAGGGGCTGTCCAACGCCCGGGTGCTGGAAGCGATCCGGCGCACGCCGCGCCACCTGTTCGTCGACGAAGCCCTGGCCCATCGTGCCTACGAAGACACCGCTCTGCCGATCGGCCACAACCAGACCATCTCGCAGCCCTACATGGTGGCGCGTATGAGCGAGTTGTTGCTGGCCGCCGGTCCATTGGACAAGGTGCTGGAAATCGGCACCGGCTCCGGTTATCAGACGGCGATACTCGCGCAACTGGTCGAGCGGATATTCAGCGTCGAGCGCATTCAGGGGCTGCAGGACAGGGCCAAGGAACGCATGACCACGCTGAACCTGCGCAACGTGGTGTTCCGCTGGGGTGATGGCTGGGAGGGCTGGCCGGCCTTGGCACCCTACAACGGCATCATCGTCACCGCTGCCGCCAGTGAGGTGCCCCAGGCCCTGCTCGATCAGTTGGCGCCGGGTGGTCGTCTGGTGATTCCGGTCGGTGCCGGCGATGTGCAGCAGCTGCTGCTGATCGTCCGTGAGGAACAGGGGTTTGCCAGGCATGTGCTGGATTCCGTGCGTTTCGTCCCCTTGCTCAATGGGCCTTTGGCTTGATCTTTAGCGTTTGCCTGGAAGTACCCGTGAATAAACATATCCTGCTCTTCGCCAAAGGCATTGCCATGGGTGCGGCCGATGTGGTGCCTGGCGTTTCCGGCGGCACCGTCGCCTTTATCAGCGGCATCTACGATGAGCTGCTGCGTTCGATCGCCAGTGTGCCCGCTGCTCTGGGCATGCTCCTGCGCGGTCGTGTCCTCGCCGCCTGGCAGGCTGCCAACGCGACCTTCCTGCTGGTTCTGTTGGCGGGCATTCTGACCAGTGTGCTCAGTCTGGCGCGGCTGATCACCTTCCTGCTGGCCGTGCATCCGATCCCGGTGTGGTCGTTCTTTTTCGGCTTGATTCTGGTTTCGTCCCATCTGGTGGCGCGCGAAATCCAGCGTTGGAACTGGAGCCGGTTCGTCAGTTTCGTCATGGGGGCGGCTTTTGCCTACTGGATCACGGTGGCCTCGCCAGTACAGTGGGGCACTGATTCGCTGAGTATTTTCTTTGCCGGTTCGATTGCCATCTGCGCGATGATCCTGCCGGGTATTTCCGGCAGCTTCATCCTGCTGTTGCTGGGTCTGTATCCCTTCATTCTCGGGGCGGTGAAAGGCCTGGATATCAACGTGCTGATGCTGTTTGCCAGCGGTTGCCTAGTTGGCATCGTCAGCTTCGCCGGGTTGCTGCGTTGGTTGTTGGTGCGTTGGCGCGACCTGACCCTGGCCTTGCTGACGGGGCTGATGCTCGGCTCGCTGAACAAACTCTGGCCGTGGAAAGAAACCCTCACCTGGCATGCCGACAGCCATGGGCAGCAGGTGCCGCTGCTGCAGACCAATCTCTTGCCGGGGCGTTTTGCCGAGGTCAGCGGTCAGGATCCACAGCTGCTCCTGGCTATTCTTTTGGCTCTGGGTGGGGTACTGCTGGTGCTTGGGCTGGAGTGGCTGGCCGGTCGGCGTCAGCAAAGCACTGGCTGCACCGAATAATTCCGGCACAATACGCGCCATTCAGCAGATACCACTGGCCACAAAGGGAGATAAGGGTGAGTTTCACAGCCATTCAACCGCGAATATGCAGCAGCGCTCGGAGCCTGTTGGGTGGCCTGGTGATTGGAGCGCTCCTGGCCGGTTGCGCCAGTTCGCCATCCGGTAGTGTGCAGGTCGTCGATCGGAATAACCGGGGGGCGGCCATGCAGCAGCGCCAACCAGTGACCAGCGGCCAGTATGTAGTGAGGCGTGGCGATACCCTCTATTCAATCGCCTTCCGTTTCGGCTGGGACTGGAAAGCCCTGGCTGCGCGCAACGGCATTGCCCCGCCTTACCTGATACGGGTTGGTCAGGTCATTCGCTTCGACGGTCGTCAGCCGGCGCGCGGGTCTGTAGTGGCCGGCGCACCGACAGTGGCCCGGCCGGCCTCCGTCGCTCGCCCGATTGCGCCGATTCAGGCCCCTGCAGCAAGGCCGCAGGCCCAAACATCCGTGCCAATCAAGCCGACTCCGGCGACCACGCCAGTGCAGCCTGTCCAGCGCTCGGCGTCAGGCTGGGCCTGGCCTGCCGGCGGTGTTGTCATCGGGCGATTTTCTTCAAACGGCAGTTTGAATAAAGGCATTGATATCGCCGGTGATTTGGGACAGCCTGTTTTGGCTGCGTCTGATGGGTCAGTGGTGTACGCCGGGAGTGGTTTACGGGGCTACGGCGAGTTGGTGATCATCAAACACAGCGATACCTACGTAAGTGCCTACGGACACAACCGCAGGCTGCTGGTTCAGGAGGGACAGCAGGTCAAAGCAGGGCAAACGATTGCCGAGATGGGTTCCACAGGTGCCGACCGGGTGAAGCTTCATTTTGAAATTCGCCGTCAGGGAAAGCCTGTAGATCCGTTGCAATACTTGCCGCGCCGTTGATCTGTCGCTCGTCTGTTCCATCGCGTGGGAGGGACGGGCTCAGGTGTTGCCAGGGATACAGGTGCCACCCGAGCTTGCTGTCGAACTCAGCAAGGGACAACAATAATGGCACTCAATCCAAAAGAAGCGCCGGAGTTTGACGTCGATGATGAAGTGCTCTTGATGGAGCCTGGCATTGTCTTGGATGATGTGTCGAATGATGGGGCGGAAAAGCCACTCACTCGCACTAAAGCCAAACAATCCAGCAGCAAGCAGCACAAGTACATTGACTACACCCGTGCGCTCGACGCCACACAGTTGTATCTCAACGAAATCGGTTTTTCTCCGCTGCTTACCCCTGAAGAGGAAGTGTTCTTTGCGCGTCTGGCGCAGAAGGGCGATCCGGCTGGGCGTAAGCGCATGATCGAGAGCAACCTGCGCCTTGTTGTGAAAATCGCCCGCCGTTACGTCAATCGCGGTTTGTCGCTGCTCGATCTGATCGAAGAAGGCAACCTCGGCTTGATCCGTGCGGTCGAGAAATTTGACCCGGAGCGTGGTTTCCGCTTCTCGACGTATGCGACCTGGTGGATCCGCCAGACCATCGAACGGGCGATCATGAATCAGACCCGTACCATTCGATTGCCGATCCATGTAGTCAAAGAACTCAACGTCTACCTGCGTGCGGCGCGCGAGTTGACCCAGAAACTCGACCATGAGCCTTCGGCCGAAGAGATCGCCAACCTGCTGGAAAAACCCGTGGGTGAGGTTAAGCGCATGCTCGGCTTGAATGAGCGGGTTTCTTCGGTGGATGTTTCGCTCGGCCCCGACTCTGACAAAACCCTGCTCGATACCCTGACCGATGACCGGCCGACCGATCCGTGCGAGCTGTTGCAAGACGACGACCTTTCGCAAAGCATCGACCAATGGTTGTCCGAGTTGACCGACAAGCAGCGTGAGGTCGTGGTGCGGCGTTTCGGCTTGCGCGGCCACGAAAGCTGCACCCTGGAAGAAGTGGGCCAGGAAATCGGTTTGACTCGCGAACGTGTGCGACAGATTCAGGTCGAGGCGCTCAAGCGCTTGCGCGAGATCCTGGAAAAGAACGGTCTGTCGAGCGACGCCCTGTTCCAGTAGTTCTTGCCTGTTCTACAAAACCCGGCTTAGGCCGGGTTTTTTTGTGTGCGCCCAGCATGGGCGCAATCTTGTGGGTGAAAGTCCCGCCGTAAGCTGACCACAGCGAACGAAGTGAAGCGCAACTGCATGAGGGCGACCGAGTGTGGGGAGGAAGCGTGGATCG
>NZ_JAAOJA010000005.1 GCF_013184545.1 Pseudomonas tumuqii
CGCGGCGGCTAAAAACACAGAAATGAGCGGGTGATCTGAGCGTTTTTGGTCGATTTGCCGCTTTTAAAATCAGCAGCAGCTGAAGTCAGCCAGAAATGCATGGCTACTTCAGAGGATCCCCAAAGACCAGTGTTTCTACTTCTGTTCATCCGCTTTTCAGACATCTCTCTACTAATTATCAGTCGTCCATTAACATAAAGCACAACCAGCTTTTTAACTGTCATTGCAGGCAAGATGGCTTGCTCATACCAGAGAACACGTGCTTCATTATTTATTAAGTCTGGAATATTTTTGTGAGGTAAGCATTCGGAGTATCCTCTAAAGCCGGATGCGCACGTGAAAAGTTGCTCGCCCTCTCTGTTAGATACTCTGGTTAATACCTCCCTTCCAACACGCTTAAGAGAAAGAGTGCCGTGCGATTCCGTTAGTTCTTTTGGGATAACTGTAGAGAACTCATAAGCGAGAGGAACCATTCCTGCAGCGAAGTAGATCACGGGCGTCCATAGCGCCATAGACATCGCTCTCCGGCGACGCAGATTTCTTTCAGTCTCTTCACTCACCATGCTCATCCTTGATAGACGTTGGAGTTTAGCGCGGCTTACCTATTGATGATCAATTATAGATAAGAACACACGCGATCTCTCGTCAAGACCGAAGCTGATGAGGTAAGAAACTACGCGTACGACTCTATAACTCGTGGTTTCGTATTCATTACGCAGGGCCTGCCTGGGTTTCAAGGTGGGGAGGCAGCTTTTGCTGCCGACTCCGCCCGCTCAACGAGGGTCGGAGTCGATCCAGAGCGGTCGTTGGTAAATGACGACAAACGGACAGTCGCGGCCTATCCATCGCAGGGCAATCAGAGACGATCTTTTCACCTCTATCCCCAGGACTGCCGAATCAAAGATCCTCTTCCTCCACCACCCTTACCATCCCCGCCTCCAGCGCATAGGCCGCATCGGCCAGCTCGTTGCTGACCTGCTCCACCTGCAAGGTGCCGCTGACCCAGAGCGGGGCGTAGATGTCTTCGAGTTCGATGCCTTTCGGGTAGCGCACCAGCACCAGCTGGTTCGGTGGTGGTGGCGGGACGTGGATGCAGGCGCCGGGATAGGGGACCAGGAAGAACAGGGTGCTGCGGCCCTGGGCGTCGGTTTCCAGGGGGACGGGATAGCCGCCCAGGCGGATGGGTTTGCCGTCGAGGGCGGCGACGGTCTTGGCCGAGTACATCACCGCCGGCAGGTTCTTGTCCTGCTGCCGGAGGCCACCGGGATCATAGAAGGCGCCGTCCTGCTCGGGGCTGTTGTGGCTGATTTCCGGCATGGCTTCGAGTGCCTGGCGGTCTTCTTCCGGCATCAATTCGAGCCAGTCAGTTTCCGGCAACTCGGCGCGGGCCAGGCTGCTCAGAAGCAGGAGGGACAACAGCAGGTGACGCATGGCGGTACTCGCAGATGATCGGGACGCGAAGGGCTCAGAGGTTGTGAAAATATCGAGCGCCGTAGCGAGAGCGTCTCCTGGTGTTCGCGGCAAGGCGCGTTACGAGAAAAATAGGGGAGTTTAGTGAGCTAAATGACCCTGTTTTTCGCGTAACGCAACGCCAGCAGCGGACGCCAGGGGGCGGTCGCAGTAGGCGAGAGTTTTTTCACAAGCTCTCAACCCTTCTTGATTGCGCCATAGAGTACCAGCAGGACCACCGCGCCGATCACCGCGCCGATGAAACCGGCGCCCTGACCCGCCTGGTAGATGCCCAGCGCCTGGCCGCCGTAGGTCGCGGCGATGGCGCCGCCGATGCCGATCAGGATGGTCATGATCCAGCCCATGCTGTCGTCGCCCGGCTTGAGGAAGCGTGCAATCAGGCCAACGATCAGGCCGATAAAGATGGTGCCGATAATGCCCATGACAGGTTCTCCGAATAGGTGAGTGCGCCAGGGCCGAAAAACCGTGGCATTAGGCTATCGGATAGATGGCAGCCGCGGAGGTTCCATCAGAAGTCGCTGGCGCCGCCTGCAGCCGGCGCCAGGCATCACTCAGGCCTTGTCGATCAGCGCCTCGACGGCGGCGATCTGCCGGTCCAGGGTGGCGCGATCGGCGCAGCGCAGGGTGGCGTGGCCGACCTTGCGCCCGACCTTGAAGGCCTTGCCGTAGTGGTGCAGGTGGCAGTCGTCGATGGCGATGACCTCGGCCACCGGCGGCACTGCGCCGATGAAGTTGAGCATGGCGCTCTCGCCGACCTTGGCGGTCGAGCCCAGCGGCAGGCCGGCGACGGCGCGCAGGTGGTTCTCGAACTGGCTGCACTCGCAACCTTCGATGGTCCAGTGCCCGGAGTTGTGCACGCGCGGGGCAATTTCGTTGGCCTTGAGGCCGCCGTCGACCTCGAAGAACTCGAAAGCCATGACGCCGACGTAGTTGAGCTTCTCCAGCACGCGGCCGACGTAGTCCTCGGCCAGGGCCTGCAGCGGGTGGTCGCTGCTGGCGATGGACAGGGCCAGCACGCCGCTGTCGTGGCGGTTGTGCACCAGCGGGTAGAAGCGCGTCTCGCCATCGCGGCCGCGCACGGCGACCAACGATACTTCGCCGGTGAAGGGCACGAAGCCCTCGAGGATGCACGGCACGCTGCCCAGTTCGGCGAAGGCATCGCTCACGTCTTGTGGCTGGCGCAGGACCTTCTGGCCCTTGCCGTCGTAGCCCAGGGTGCGGGTCTTGAGCACCGCCGGCAGACCGATAGCGGCGGCAGCGGCATCCAGGTCGGTCTGCGAGTGGATATCGGCGAACGCTGGCGTGGGGATGTCGAGGTCCTTGAACATCGACTTCTCGAACCAGCGGTCGCGGGCGATGCGCAGGGACTCGGCGCAGGGGTAGACCGGCACGAACTGGGAGAGGAAGGCCACGGTCTCGGCCGGTACGCTCTCGAACTCGAAGGTCACCAGATCGACCTCATCGGCCAGCTGGCGCAGGTGATCCTGGTCGCCGTAGTCGGCGCGGATATGCTCACCGAGGGCCTGGGCGCAGGCATCCGGCGCCGGGTCGAGGAAGGCGAAGTTCATCCCCAGCGGGGTGCCCGCCAGGGCCAGCATGCGACCCAGTTGGCCGCCACCGATTACACCGATTTTCATGCTTCTACCTCTTCAAATGCCGCAAGCGCCTGCGCGGTACACAACCCATGGGAGCGGGCGTGCCCGCGATGCCTGGCCGGCAATCAAGCCTGACGCGGATCCGGATTATCCAGCACGCTGTCGGTCTGCTCCTGGCGGAACTGCTTGAGCGCCACGTGGAACTGCGGGTGCTGGTGACCGAGGATGCTCGCCGCCAGCAAGGCCGCGTTGATCGCGCCGGCCTTGCCGATGGCCAGGGTGGCGACCGGAATGCCGGCCGGCATCTGCACGATCGACAGCAGCGAATCGACGCCCGAGAGCATCGCCGACTGCACCGGCACACCGAGTACCGGCAGGTGGGTCTTGGCCGCACACATGCCCGGCAGGTGCGCCGCGCCACCGGCACCGGCGATGATCACCTGGATGCCACGGCTGTCGGCCTGTTCGGCGTACTGGAACAGCAAGTCCGGGGTGCGGTGGGCGGAGACCACCTTGACCTCATAGGGAATGCCCAGCTTGTCCAGCATCTCGGCGGTGTGGCTAAGGGTGGACCAATCGGACTTGGAGCCCATGATCACGCCAACCAGTGCGCTCATCGTCGTGCCTCTTTCATTTGGCGCCTCAGGGCGCGTCAAAAACCAACAAGCCACGCAGAGGGCGTGGCTTGTCATGTTTGGGACAAACCCGCGAGCCGGCGGGTTTGGAGGCGGCGCAGTATAGCGTAACGACACAAAGAGCGCCCCCCTTGCATGACCGTCCGTCCGCCGGGCCAGGTGCGGAGGTTCCAGGCGCTCTCTCTATATAGAGGCAGCGGAAGTTTGCGCCCCCGCCCTCGCGCGCCAGTGACCTCCCAGCGTCACCGTCGTTCACGACCAGGCCGGCGCGGGTAACGACGAACGGAACCCCGGCTGCGCCAGCGCGGGGTAGTCGTCGACTAATCTGATAGCTGTTCGAACCTGTTTATCCCGGTAGTCGACTTGCTCAGGGGACCAACCTTTCCTCATCGAGGGCATCTGCAATGAAAACGATATCGGCCAACAGATGGACGCTGATCGGTCTCCTGGCGCTGGCCCTGTTGGCGCCCAACTGGGCGACGGCGCAAGTGGCCTTCAGCCGCATCGTGGTGTTCGGCACCAGCCTGTCCGACCCCGGCAATGCCTTCGCCCTGGCCCACCGCCAATCGACACCGCCCTACGCCAACCTGAGCCAGTTCCTGGTGCCGGACGCGCCCTACGCCCGCGGCGGCCACCACTTCAGCAATGGCGCCACCTGGATCGAGCAGTTCGCCAGGCCGCTGGGGTTCGCCGCCAGCGTGGGGCCGGCCTTCGCCGGCACGAACCTCGGCGCGAGCAATTACGCGGTAGGCGGCGCCAGGGCACGTCAGGATGGGGCCAGTTTCGACCTGTCGATCCAGGTCGGCAGCTTCCTCAGCGACTTCGCCGGTGTGGCGCCGGCCGATGCCCTCTATGTCCTGGAGATCGGCGGCAACGACATCCGCGACGCCCTGGAAGCCGGCCCAGCCGGCGGGGCCGTGATCGCCGACGCATTGGCTGCCATCGGCGCCAATATCGATGCCCTGTACGCGGCCGGCGCCCGGCACTTCCTGGTCGCCAACGGACCAAACCTCGGGCTGACCCCCGCCGTGCGCATCCTCGATACGTTCAACCCAGGCGCCGCGCAGGCGGCCGAATTCTTCTCGCAGTCGTTCAACGCGGGCCTCGAGACACTGCTGGCGAGCCTGGAAGGGCTGCCCGAGATCGAGATCGCCCGGCTCGACATCTATCAGAAGGTTGGCGAGTTGGTGGACGATCCGCAGGCCTTCGGTCTGAGTGAAGTGCAGAGCGCGTGCGTCACCCCCGAGGTGCCGCCCTTTGCCTGCCAGGGAGTCGATGGCTTCCTGTTCTGGGACGGCATCCACCCGACCGCGGCCGGACACGCCATCTTCGCCCAGGAGGCGGTCTTTGCCCTGACCCAGTAGCGGCAGGGCGACGGGCAGGCCGCGGCGTTGGGCCTGCCCGGTCGGCTGCAGCAACTGGCCCGGCGCGGAAGGCGCCTGGTTGGCTGTGGAGGGTGCGCGGGGCCGCCTAAGCCATGCGCACCACTGGCAATCGGCTGGCTGGTGCGCACGGCGCACCCTACGGGCTGGTGCCGAACCCGTTTCTGTAGGGTGGGCAACGCTTTGCTTGCCCACCGAAACGTTCCAATGACCCTGCCACACGGCGACCGCTGTTCGGTTTTCCGAATGCGCAAGCCTACCGTGTTCGCCCCGGCGAACGCCGCGCTTTCGCCCTAGCGTCAACCACTATACTTTTATCGTTTACTTTCAATAACTTACAAAATTACCTCGTTCGCAAAAAGCCTGGCACGCTCCCTGCTCTACCTCACTACAGGAATGCCGCGCGCCTTCCCTGCCGCCGGGCATGCACCGCACCCCGGCCGGCCAGCCTGATAACAACAACAGTGAGGATCAGCATGACCACCAGCACTCTCTCCCGCGCAGTCGCCATCGCCCTGGCCGCCACTCTGCTCAGCGCCCCGGCCCTGGCCGCAGAACTCACCGGCACCCTGAAGAAGATCAAGGAGTCCGGCAGCATCACCCTCGGCCACCGCGACGCCTCCATTCCGTTCTCCTATTTCGGCGACAACCCCAGCCAGCCGGTCGGCTATTCCCATGACCTGCAGTTGAAGGTGGTCGAGGCGATCAAGCAGCAGCTGAACCTGCCGGAGCTGAAGGTGCGCTACAACATGGTCACCTCGCAGACGCGCATCCCGCTGGTGCAGAACGGCACCGTCGACCTGGAGTGCGGTTCCACCACCAACAACATCGAGCGCCAGCGTCAGGTGGATTTCTCCGTCGGCATCTTCGAGGTCGGCACCCGCCTGCTGGCGAAGAAGACCGCCGGGGTCAACGACTTCGCCGACCTCAAGGGCAAGAACGTGGTGACCACCGCCGGCACCACCTCCGAACGGCTGCTGAAGATCATGAATGCCAAGCAGAAGATGGGCATGAACATCATCTCGGCCAAGGACCACGGCGAGTCCTTCCTGATGCTCGAATCCGGTCGCGCCCTGGCGTTCATGATGGACGACGCGCTGCTCTACGGCGAAATGGCCAAGGCCAAGAACCCGGACGACTGGAGCGTGGTCGGCGAGCCGCAATCCTTCGAGATTTACGGCTGCATGATGCGCAAGGGCGACCCGGCCTTTAAGCAGGTGGTGGATGGCGCCATCACGGCCACGTTCAACTCCGGCGAAGTCAACGCGATCTATGACAAGTGGTTCATGCAGGCCATCCCGCCGAAGAACCTCAACCTCAACTTCCCCATGAGCGATGAGCTGAAAAAGCTGATCGCCACGCCTACCGACAAATCTGCCGAGCAGATCTGAGTCGGTTGCGCCGCGTCCTCACAAGGGCCGCGGCGCCGGGAATCAGGGAGCGATTCCGGTCAGGTGCACGCGCGGCACCCGGCCCGACCTCCCGCTTGCAGCAGACCGGACAGGGCCGCCGTCGCCACCCGCGACGGAGTAACTCGGCGCCTGTCCTCCTGCGCTTCGCATTGACTCAACCCGAGGGTTAACCCACATGAATTACAACTGGGACTGGGGCATCTTCTTCAAGTCCACCGGCATCGGCAGCGAGATCTACCTGGACTGGTTCGTCACCGGCCTGGGCTGGACCATCGCCATCGCCCTGGTGGGCTGGGTCATCGCCCTGCTGCTCGGCTCGTTGCTGGGCGTGATGCGCACGGTGCCGAATCGCTGGATCGCCGGCATCGCCACCACCTACGTGGAAATCTTCCGCAACGTGCCGCTGCTGGTGCAGCTGTTTCTCTGGTACTTCCTGGTCCCGGACCTGCTGCCCGAGCCGCTGGAAATGTGGTTCAAGCAAGATCTCAATCCGGCCACCTCGGCTTATCTGAGCGTGGTGGTGTGCCTCGGCCTGTTCACCGCCGCGCGGGTCTGCGAGCAGGTGCGCACCGGCATCCAGGCGCTGCCCCAGGGGCAGACCGCCGCGGCCTACGCCATGGGCTTCAGGCTGCCGCAGATCTACAGCAACGTGCTGTTGCCGCAGGCCTACCGGATCATCATTCCGCCATTGACCTCGGAGTTTCTCAACATCTTCAAGAACTCCTCGGTGGCCTCGCTGATCGGCCTGATGGAGCTGCTGGCGCAGACCAAGCAGACCGCCGAGTTCAGCGCCAACCTGTTCGAGGCCTTCACCCTGGCCACCCTGATCTACTTCACCCTGAACATGGGCCTGATGCTGCTGATGCGCATGATCGAGCACAGGGTCGCGGTGCCCGGGCTGATCGCCGTGGGAGGCAAATGATGGATTTCAGTGCAATCCTGCCGGCGCTGCCCGGCCTCTGGGACGGCATGCTGCTGACCCTGCAGTTGATGGTCATGGGCGTGCTCGGCGGCGTGATCCTGGGCACCGCCCTGGCCATGCTGCGCCTGTCGCACAACAAGTGGCTGGCCAACGCGGCCGCCACCTACGTCAACTACTTCCGCTCCATCCCGCTGCTGCTGGTGATCACCTGGTTCTACTTCGCGGTGCCGTTCATCCTGCGCTGGATCACCGGCGAGGACACGCCGATCGGCGCGTTCAGCTCCTGCCTGGTGGCGTTCATCATGTTCGAGGCGGCGTATTTCTGCGAGATCGTCCGCGCCGGCATCCAGGCCATCGCCAAGGGCCAGATGGGCGCCGCACAAGCGCTGGGGATGAACTACCCGCAGAGCATGCGCCTGATCATCCTGCCGCAGGCGTTCCGCAAGATGACCCCGTTGCTGCTGCAGCAAAGCATCATCCTGTTCCAGGACACCTCGCTGGTGTACACCGTCGGCCTGATGGACTTCCTCAACGCTTCGCGCTCGCGCGGCGACATCATCGGTCAGTCGCATGAGTTCCTGATCTTCGCCGGCCTGGTCTATTTCACTGTCAGCTTCGCCGCCTCGCTGCTGGTCAAGCATCTGCAAAGAAGGTTAGCCGTATGATTTCGATCGATAACGTCAACAAGTGGTACGCGGACTTCCAGGTGCTGACCAATTGCAGCACCGAGGTGAAGAAGGGCGAAGTGGTGGTGGTCTGTGGCCCGTCGGGCTCCGGCAAGTCGACCCTGATCAAGTGCGTCAATGCGCTGGAGCCCTTCCAGCAGGGCGACATCGTGGTCGACGGCACCTCGGTCGCCGACAGCAAGACCAACCTGCCCAAGCTGCGTTCGCGGGTCGGCATGGTGTTCCAGCATTTCGAGCTGTTCCCGCACCTGTCGATCACCGAGAACCTGACCATCGCGCAGATCAAGGTGCTCGGCCGCAGCAAGGCCGAGGCGACCGAGAAAGGCCTCAAGCTGCTCGAACGGGTGGGCCTGCAGGATCATGCGCACAAGCACCCCGGCCAGCTCTCCGGCGGCCAGCAGCAACGGGTGGCGATTGCCCGCGCCCTGGCCATGGACCCGGTGGTGATGCTGTTCGACGAACCGACCTCGGCGCTCGACCCGGAGATGGTCAACGAGGTGCTCGACGTCATGGTGCAACTGGCCAACGAGGGCATGACCATGATGTGCGTGACCCACGAGATGGGCTTCGCGCGCAAGGTCGCCGACCGGGTGATCTTCATGGACGCCGGGCAGATCGTCGAAGACTGCCCCAAGGAGGAATTCTTCGGCGACGTCTCGGCCCGCTCGGAGCGCGCCCAGCAGTTTCTCGCCAAGATCCTCCAGCACTGACCCGTAGGGTGCGCGGGGCCGCCTAGGCCCTGCGCACCGAACGCCCGGCGCCATTGGTGCGCCCGGCGCACCCTACGCGGCAACCGCTCGCCCTGCGCAACTGGCCAGCTCTGGATGACTGTGATGCAATGCTCTCCCGCCCGCCTTCGCGCCGTGCCGCCAGCCCTGACCGTGAAACCACGCCTCGTTCGACACCTGTTGCTGACCGTGCTGATGCTCGTGCTGATGCTTGGCTGCGGCTATGCGGGTTATCACCTCAGCAAGGCATTCGGCATCCGCGCCCTGGCCGAGAACGGCGAGCGGCAACTCGAACTCAACGCCCGCGCGGTGGAAAGCGAGATCACCAAATACACCTACCTGCCCAGCCTGCTGGAGCTGAATGACGACGTCCGCCGCCTGCTGCAGACGCCCAGCGCCTACCGCCGGCAGCGGGTCAACGATTACCTCGAGGGCCTCAACGGACGCAGCGGCAGCCTGGCCACCTACGTGCTGGACACATCCGGGCGGGTACTGGCCACCAGCAATTGGCGCGAGCCGAGCAGCTTTCTCGGTGAAGACCTGTCGTTCCGCGCCTATTTCCAGGATGCCGTGCAAGGCAAGCCCGGGCGCTTCTACGGTATCGGCAGCACCACCGGCGAACCCGGCTACTACCTGGCCCATGGCCTGAAAAGCAACGGGCGGATCATCGGCGTGGCGGTGGTTAAGGTGCGCCTCGATAGCCTCGAGCAACGCTGGCAGCGGGCGCGGCTGGAGGCCTACGTCAGCGACGAGAACGGCATCATCATCCTCTCCAGCGACCCGGCGCGGCGCCTCAAGGCGGTCCATCCGCTGGGGCCGAACACCCGCGAACGCCTGGCGCGCAGCCTGCAGTATCACTGGTGGGCGCTGGAGGAGTTGCAGCCCTTGGCGCGCCGGGCCCTGGGCGACGGCATCGAGCAGGTCAGCTTTGCCGCCACCCGGGCCGCCGGACAGGCGCCCGAAGCGATCGACTACCTGGCGCAGACCCGCCCGCTGGACGACACGCCCTGGCACCTGACCCTGCTCACCCCGCTGCAAGACCAGCACCGCGCCGCGATGAGTCACGCCATCCTCGCCGCCGTTGCCTTGGCCCTGCTGGCCTTTCTGCTGATCGCCTGGAACGAGCGGCGCAAGGTGATCGCCACCCGCCTGGCCGCCCGTGAAGCGCTGGAACAGGCCAACAACGAATTGGAGCGCAAGATCACCGAACGCACCGCCGACCTGCAGGCCAGCAACCAGCGCCTGCAGGCGGAAGTGCGCGAGCGCCAGCAGGCCGAAACCACCCTGCGCCAGGCCCAGGACGAACTGGTCCAGGCCGGCAAGCTGGCGGTGATCGGGCAGATGTCGACCAGCATCGCCCACGAACTCAACCAACCGCTGGCGGCCCTGCGCACCTTGTCCGGCAATACCGTGCGCTTCCTCCAGCGCGGCGCGCTCGACGTCGCCAGCAGCAACCTGCAGACCATCAACGAGCTGGTCGATCGCATGGGCAAGATCACCGGCAGCCTGCGTGCCTTCGCCCGCCGTTCCGACGCCGGTGGCGAGGCCAGCCTGAACCAGGCGGTGGACGCCGCCCTGCTGCTGTTGCAGCCGCGCCAGGGCCAGCGGGCCCTGCAGATTCACCGCGACTATCTACACGAGCAGGCCGACACCCGCCTGGCCATCGACCAGATCCGCCTGGAGCAGATTCTGGTCAACCTGATCGCCAACGCCCTCGACGCCATGGGTGAGCAGGAGGATCGCCAGCTCTGGCTCAGCGGCCGCGACGAGGGCGCGCGCTACCTGCTCACCGTGCGCGACAACGGTCCGGGCATCGCGCCGGACGCGCGGGTGCACCTGTTCGAACCCTTCTTCACCACCAAGCCCGGCGAAAAAGGCCTGGGCCTCGGCCTGACCCTGTCCGCCAGCCTGGCCGCGGCCGCCTCCGGTAGCCTGACCGTGCAGCACCCGGAGAGCGGCGGCACCGCCTTCGAGCTGAGCCTGCCCAAACCCGCCCCCCACCGCGAGACCAGTGCCCATGAATGAGCCACTAAGCGTCCTGATCGTCGAGGACGATCCCCATGTGCTGCTTGGCTGCCAGCAGGCCCTGGCCCTGGAGGATATCGCCAGCGTGGGCGTGGGCAGCGCCGAGGAAGCCCTGCAACGCATCGGCGAGAATTTCCCCGGCATCGTCATCAGCGATATTCGTCTGCCGGGGATCGACGGCCTGGAACTGCTGGTCCGCCTCAAGCAGCGCGACCGCAGCCTGCCGGTGGTGCTGATCACCGGCCACGGCGACATCGGCATGGCGGTCGGGGCCATGCGCGACGGCGCCTACGACTTCATGGAGAAACCCTTCTCGCCGGAGCGCCTGCTCGACGTCACCCGCCGCGCCCTCGAGCAGCGCAGCCTGGCCCGCGAGGTCTCGGCGCTGCGCCGCCAACTGGCCGGGCGCCAGGCGCTGGAGCAACGCATCATCGGCCACTCGCCGGCGATCCAGCGGCTGCGCGAGCTGATCGCCAACGTCGCCGACACCTCGGCCAATGTGCTGATCGAGGGCGAGACCGGCACCGGCAAGGAACTGATCGCGCGCTGCCTGCATGACTTCAGCCGCCGTCAGCCCAAGCAGTTCGTCGCCCTCAACTGCGGCGGCCTGCCGGAGAGCCTGTTCGAGAGCGAGATCTTCGGCCACGAAGCGCATGCCTTTACCGGCGCCAGCAAACGCCGGATCGGCAAGATCGAACACGCCAACGGCGGCACCCTGTTCCTCGACGAGGTCGAGAGCATGCCGCTCAACCTGCAGGTCAAGCTGCTGCGCGTGCTGCAGGAACACCAGCTGGAGCGCCTCGGCTCGAACCAGAGCGTGGCCGTTGACTGCCGGGTGATCGCCGCGACCAAGTCGGATCTGGATGAGCAAGGCCGACTCGGCCAGTTCCGCAGCGACCTCTACTACCGGCTCAACGTGGTGACCCTGGTGCTACCGCCGCTGCGCGAGCGGCGCGAGGACATCGCCCTGCTGTTCGAGCACTTCTTGCAACTGGCGGCGCTGCGCTTCGACCGCGCCGTGCCCGAGCTGGATCGGCAGACCCTCACCAGCCTGCTGGCCCACGACTGGCCGGGCAACGTGCGCGAGCTGCGCAACGTCGCCGAGCGCTTCGCCCTGGGCCTGCCGGTATTCAAACAGAGCGCACCGCCCGGCGCGGGCAACGGCCTCGGCTTTGCCGAAACCGTCGAGGCGTTCGAACGCAATCTGCTGGCCGACGCCCTGGAGCGCCACGCCGGCAATCTCAGCCAAGCCAGCCAGGCCCTGGGCATGGCCAAGACCACGCTGTTCGACAAGGTGAAGAAATACGGCCTGCAGTAACCTGCCACGGTATGCTTTTTGCGTTGTGCCACCGACCTGAACCACGCGGACGCCGTCGATGTTGCATGCCCACCTGACCACCCTGCATGTGGTTGCACAGATTCTCGAGCTGTTCACCGAACGGCCCGAGCTGAGCGAAGCGCTGCTCGCCGGCAGCGGCATCGCCCCGGCCGACCTGCAGGGCGGCGACAGCCGCATCACCCGCACCCAGGAACTGCAGGTATGCACCAACGCCCTGGCCCTGCGTGCCGACCTCGGCCTGGAACTGGGCCGGCGCCTGCATGTGTCGTCCTATGGCCTGCTCGGTTACGCCGCGCTGTCGAGTGCCACCTTTGGTGACGCCTGGCGCCTGCTGCTGCAGTACCCGGCCCTGCTCGGCACCTACTTCAAGCTGGACCTGAGCGTCGAAGGCGAGCTGGCCTGGATCAGCGCCGCCGAGTACCGGGATGCACCGGCGCTGGAGCGGTTCAATGTGGAGATGTGCCTGGCCTCGCTCAGGCTGATCGGCGACGACTTGCTCGGCCAGCCACTGCCATTGGCCGCCGCGCAGTTCGGCCATGCCCAACCGGCCTACGTCGAGCACTACGCGGCCAGCTTCGCCTGTGCGCTGCAATTCGGCGCCGCGCGCAATGCCTTCGCCTTCCCCGCCGAGTGGCTGCAGCGGCGCCTGCCGCTGGCCGACCCGGTCACCCATCAGGAAATGCTCGCCCGCTGCCGCAAGCAGAACAGCGAGTTCACCACCCGCCAGGCCTGGCTGCAGCGCGTGCGCGCGGAGCTGGCCAGCCACCTGGCCGAGCCGCCGGGGCTGGAGGCGCTGGCGCAACAGATGCACTGCTCGCCACGCTCCCTGCGCCGCCACCTGCAGGAACTGGGCACGCACTACCAGGAACTGCTCGACGAGCTGCGCTTCGAACGGGCCAAGACCCTGCTCAGCCAGGAGGACTGGCCGATCTGCCGCATCGCAGAGGAACTCGGCTTCAGCGAAAGCGCCAGCTTCCGCCATGCCTTCCAGCGCTGGAGCGGGGTGGCGCCGAGCCGCTTTCGCGCCTGATGCCCAGCCTAACGCTTTGGTAGGAGCCAGCTTGCTGGCGATGGCTTTTGCTTGATTGATCGCCAGCAAGCTGGCTCCTACAGGGTGCTTGCATTCCAGCACCGCGCGACCATGCAATTTGGCCACTTCGATCCCCTATTGGCCGTTGCCAGCGTTCTCCCGCCGGCCGGTGCGGCGAACAATGACTCCCACAACAAGACACCTGGGAGTTCACCCATACATGCTGACCTACTACAGCGACGACCATCACCTGCACCACGGCCGCTGCGAGCTGATCGATGGCCAGTTGCTGCCCTGCTTCGAGAAACCGCAACGCGCCGACCATATCCTCGCACGGGTCAAACAGCGCCAGCTCGGCGAGGTGCGTGCGCCCAGGGACTTCGGCCGCGCGCCGATCGAACGCATCCACTCGGCGGCCTACCTGGATTTCTTCCAGGGCGCCTGGGCTCGCTGGCAGGCACAGAACGGCAGCGGCGACCTGCTGCCGTTCACCTGGCCGGCGCGCACTCTGCGCGCGGTGATCCCCCGGGATCTGCACGGCCAGCTCGGCTACTACAGTTTCGACGGCGGCGCGCCGATCACCGCCGGTACCTGGCAGGCGGCTTATAGCGCCGCCCAGGTGGCCCTCAGCGCCCAGGCCGAGATCGCCGCTGGTGCCCACAGCGCCTTCGCCCTGTGCCGCCCGCCCGGTCACCACGCCGCCGGCGAGCTGATGGGCGGCTACTGCTACCTGAACAACGCCGCCATCGCCGCCCAGGCTTTTCTCGACCAGGGCAAGCAGCGGGTGGCGATCCTCGACGTCGACTACCACCACGGCAACGGCACCCAGGACATCTTCTATGCGCGGGGCGACGTACTGTTCGCCTCGATCCACGGCGACCCGGCGGCGGAGTTCCCGTTCTTCCTCGGCTATAGCGATGAGCGTGGCGCAGGGGCCGGCGAGGGCTGCAACCATAACTACCCGCTGGCCATGGGCAGCCCGTGGGCAGTGTGGAGCGCGGCGCTGGACGACGCCTGCCAGCGCATCGCCGAATACGCCGCCGAGGTGATCGTGGTGTCGCTGGGCGTGGACACCTTCAAGGACGACCCGATTTCCCAGTTCAAGCTGGACAGCCCGGATTACCTGCGCATGGGCCAGCGCATCGCCGCCCTCGGCCTGCCGACCCTGTTCGTCATGGAAGGCGGCTATGCGGTGGAGGCCATCGGCGTCAACGCGGTGAACGTGCTGGAAGGTTTCGAAGCGAGCAAAACGTAGGGTGGATGACGCTCTTTTCATCCACCGGGACCACCCTGGTGGATGGATAAAGCGTCATCCACCCTACGCGAACCCCGCGCTCCCGGGCGCAGCGACTGAATTACAACAAGATTGGAGTGACCTCGAGGAACAGACTCACCCAGCTATTCGGCGCACCCCTGCTCGCTGCCGCCTTCTGCGCCGCGAGCCTGCCAGCCGCGGTGGCCCAGACCGAGCAGCGCCAGCTGCGGGCGTACAACTGGGCCGACTATATGCTCCCCTCGGTGCCCAAGGAGTTTCAGGCCAAGAGCGGCATCCAGCTGACCTGGGACGTGTTCGATACCAACGAATCCCTGGAAGCCAAGCTGCTCACCGGCAACTCCGGCTATGACCTGGTGGTGCCGAGCAACACCTTCCTCGACACCCAGATCAAGGCCGGGGTGTTCCAGAAGCTGGACAAGAGCAAGCTGCCCAACTGGCAGCACCTGGACCCCGGCCTGCTCGCACTGATGACCGCCAACGATCCCGGCAACCAGTACGCGGTGCCCTACATGTACGGCACCGTGCTGATCGGCTTCAACCCGGACAAGGTCAAGGCGGTACTCGGGGCCGATGCGCCGGTGGACAGCTGGGACCTGATCTTCAAGGAAGAGAACATCAGCAAGCTCAAGCAGTGCGGCGTGGCCATGCTCGACTCGCCCGGCGACATCCTGCCCATCGCCCTGCACCATCTGGGCCTGGACCCCAACAGCAGCAGTCCGGCGGACTACGACAAGGCCACCGAACTGATGCTGAAGATCCGCCCCTATGTCGCCTACTTCCACTCGGCCAAGTACATGACCGATATCGCCAACGGCGACATCTGCGTGGCCATCGGCTACTCCGGCAGCTTCTACCAGTTCGCCAACCGCGCCAAGGAAGCCGGCAACGGCGTGGTGGTCGACTGGCGTCTGCCCAAGGAGGGTGCGCCGCTGTGGTACGACTCCTTCGTCATCCCGAAAAGCGCGAAGAACGTCGCCGAGGCCCACGCCTTCCTCGACAACCTGTTGCGCCCCGAAGTGGTCGCGCCGATCAGCGATTTCCTCGGCTACCCCAACCCGAACAAGGACGCGATGCCGTTGGTGGGCGCGGAGATCCGCGACAACCCCGACCTGACCCCGACCGCCGCGGCGCAGAAGTCGCTGTACGTGCTGCAACCGCTGCCGCAGCGGGCCGAGCGCACCCGCACCCGGGCCTGGACCAGGATCAAGTCGGGCACCTGAGGCAACGCCGAAAGCCTGCTCCTACAAAAGCGTTCAGGCTCAACGCCCGACCTCGCCGCTTTCCAGCTTGCGCCAGAGCAGCCGCACCGAGGCCTTGCGCACCAGGGCGCAGCGGTGCAGGCGGATTTCCAGCGGCACTTGCCACTGTTCGTCGCCGCACACCACCAGCTCGCCACGGGCCAGTTCGGCGGTGACCGACAGGCGCGGCACCCAGGCCACGCCCATGCCCTGCAGGGCCATGCTTTTCAGGCTGTCGGCCATCGCCGTTTCGTACACCGTGGTCGAACGCAGCGCGCGCTGACGCAGCAGCAGGTTGACCGAGCGGCCGAGAAAGGCGCCGGCGGTGTAGGCCAGCAACGGCACGCTCTGGCCGCTGTCGAGGTCGAACAGCGGCTGGCCGTCATCGCCCACCCCGCACACCGGCAGCATCGAGGTCACGCCCAGGTGCAGCGAGGGGAAGATTTCCGGGTCCATCTGCAGCGCGGCATCCGGGTCGTAATAGGCGAGGATCAGGTCGCAGCCGCCTTCGCGCAGCGAGTGCACCGCCTCGCCGACGTTGGTCGCCACCAGGCGGGTGTTCAACGGCAGGCCTTCACGGCGCAGGCGGGCGATCCATTCGGGGAAGAAGCCCAGGGTCAGCGAATGCGCGGCGGCGATCTGCAACACCTCGCCCTGCTTGCCTTCGAGGTTGTGCAGGTGGCGCACCACCTCGCCCAGCTGCTCGACCAGGCTGCGCGCGGTGACCAGAAACAGCTGGCCGGACTCGGTCAGCTCGACCGGCGTACAGGCGCGGTTGACCAGGGTCAGGCCGAGCATGTTCTCCAGGCTGCGGATCCGCCGACTGAAGGCCGGCTGGGTGACGAAGCGCTTCTGCGCAGCCTGGGAAAAGCTGCGGGTGGCGGCCAGGGCGACAAAGTCTTCCAGCCATTTGGTTTCCAGATTCATGGGTCGTTCCTTGCGATTTCGCTGCTTTGCATCCAGGGCACCTCAACTGCGTAGGGTGGATGACGCTCTTTTCATCCACCGTCCACCCCGGCCATGGTGGATGGATAAAGCGTCATCCACCCTACGTCTACGCTCGCCGACAATCCGGCGTCACGCCGACATTATGCCGATTATGCATACCCCAGCGCTTAACAGCATTGGCCAGTTTACGGCCGCAGCCCTTAGTCTACGGGACATCGCGGCGCTAGCCGTATTCCCTGGAGATATCTCCCATCATGTCCGCTGCCGCATCCTTCCGCGTCGAAAAAGATTTGCTTGGCACCCTCGAAGTCCCGGCCGAGGCCTATTACGGCATCCAGACCCTGCGTGCCGTGCATAACTTCCGCCTGTCCGGCGTACCGCTGGCGCACTACCCCAAGTTCGTCACCGCGCTGGCCATGGTCAAGCAGGCGGCCGCCGATGCCAACCGCGAACTGGGTCACCTCAGCGTGGCCAAGCACGCGGCCATCAGCGAAGCCTGCGCACGGATCATCCGCGGCGATTTCCATGAAGAATTCGTGGTCGACATGATCCAGGGCGGCGCCGGCACCTCGACCAACATGAACGCCAACGAGGTGATCGCCAACATCGCCCTGGAGGCCATGGGTCACGCCAAGGGCGAGTACCAGTACCTGCACCCGAACAACGACGTGAACATGGCGCAGTCGACCAACGACGCCTACCCGACCGCCATCCGCCTCGGCCTGCTGCTCGGTCACGACACCCTGCTGGCCAGCCTCGACAGCCTGATCGGCGCGTTCGCCGGCAAGGGCGAGGAATTCGCCCACGTGCTGAAGATGGGCCGCACCCAGCTGCAGGACGCCGTGCCGATGACCCTCGGCCAGGAATTCCGCGCCTTCGCCACCACCCTCGGCGAAGACCTGGCGCGCCTGCGCAGCCTGGCGCCGGAGCTGCTCACCGAGGTCAACCTGGGCGGCACCGCGATCGGCACCGGGATCAACGCCGACCCGCGCTACCAGCAGCTGGCGGTCGACCGCCTCGCCGCGATCAGCGGCCAGCCCCTGGTGCCGGCCGCCGACCTGATCGAGGCGACCAGCGACATGGGCGCCTTCGTGCTGTTCTCCGGCATGCTCAAGCGCACCGCGGTCAAGCTGTCGAAGATCTGTAACGACCTGCGCCTGCTGTCCAGCGGCCCGCGCACCGGGATCAACGAGATCAACCTGCCGGCGCGCCAGCCGGGCAGCTCGATCATGCCCGGCAAGGTCAACCCGGTGATCCCGGAAGCGGTCAATCAGGTGGCCTTCGAGATCATCGGCAACGACCTGGCGCTGACCATCGCCGCCGAGGGCGGGCAGTTGCAGCTCAACGTCATGGAGCCGCTGATCGCCTACAAGGTCTTCGACTCGATCCGCCTGCTGCAGCGCGCCATGGACATGCTGCGCGAGCATTGCATCGTCGGCATCACGGCCAACGAGGCGCATTGCCGGGCGCTGATGGAAAACTCCATCGGCCTGATCACCGCCCTCAACCCCTACATCGGCTACGAAAATGCCACCCGCATCGCCAAGCTGGCCCTGGACAGCGGCCGCGGCGTACTGGAACTGGTGCGCGAGGAAAACCTGCTGGACGACGCCACCCTGGCCGACATCCTCAGCCCGGAAAACATGATCGCGCCACGTCTGGTGCCGCTCAAGGCCTGACCCCCGGCGCGCCCCGCGCCTGAAGCGGCGCTCGGTTCGCCGAGCGCCACCCGGCCAGACCGCGCAGACGGTCAGCCCAATAACAACAACAGACGGTAGAACGCATGAACCCGAGCACGACCCTCACCTCCCCATGGCGCCTCTGGGGGCGCCTGCCTCTCTGGCAGCAAATCCTCATCGGCCTGACCCTCGGCGTTGCCACCGGCATCGCGTTCAAGCAAGACGCCCTGATCCTGGCACCGCTCGGCGCGCTGTTCCTTAACGCGATCAAGATGCTCATCGTGCCGCTGGTGTTCGTCTCCCTGGTGGCCGGCATCACCTCCATGCAGGACAGCGCCAAGCTGGGCCGCATCAGCGTCAAGACCATCGCCATCTACCTGGTCACCACCGCCTTCGCGGTGAGCATCGGCCTGCTCTTTGGCACGCTATTTACCCCCGGCGAGGGCATGCACATGGTCGCCAGCGCTGGCAGCGAGGCCAAGCAGGCGCCTTCGCTGGTGAGCATTCTGGTCGGCCTGGTGCCGAGCAACCCGGTCACCGCCTTCGCCGAAGGCAACATCCTGCAGATCATCGTGTTCGCCATCGCCCTGGGCGTGAGCATGAACCTGATCGGCGACAAGGCCGCGCCGGCGATCAAGCTGTTCGACAGCCTGGCCGAGACCTTCTACAAGCTCACCGACCTGATCATGCGCTGCGCCCCCTACGGCGTGTTCGCCCTGATCGCCGGGGTGGTTGGCAGCCACGGCGCCGAGGTACTGCTGCCGCTGGCCGGAGTCATCGGGGTGATCTACCTGGCCAGCCTGGCCCATGTGCTGCTGGTCTACGGCGGCCTGCTCGGCCTGTTCGCGCGGCTCAGCCCGCTGCGCTTCTTCCAGGGCGTCGCCCCGGCACTGGCGGTGGCCTTCAGCACCTCGAGCAGCGCCGGCACCCTGCCGGTGTCGATCGAATGCGCGCGCAAGAACCTCGGCGTGTCCGAGGGCGTGGCCGGTTTCGTGCTGCCGGTCGGCGCCACCATCAACATGGACGGCACCGCCATCTACCAGGGCGTACTGGCGTTGTTCATCGCCCAGGCCTTCGGCGTCGACCTGAACGCCGGCCAGTACCTGATGATCATCCTCACCGCCACCCTGGCCTCGATCGGCACCGCCGGCATCCCGGGCGCCGGGCTGATCATGCTCGGCCTGGTGCTGACCTCGGTCGGCCTGCCGCTGGAAGGCGTGGCACTGATTGCCGGCATCGACCGCATCCTCGACATGGCGCGCACCACGGTCAACGTCGCCGGCGACCTGATGACCACCACCCTGGTCGGCCACAGCGAAAACGAGCTGGACCGCGAGATCTACAACAGCTCGAACAAGGAATAAGCCGACGCCCTGGCCGATGGTCGCCAGACTGCCGGCCGAGCCACCGCCACATCGTTGACTCAGCGCCGCCGGGGTTTGCGCCCCGCCGCCATCTGTTGCGAACACCGCCCCGCCCGGACAGCCGTCAGGCGCGGGGCGCTCGCTTTTAGGAGTGATCGACCATGCGCCGTTATGTCCCGCTGTCCCTGTTGCTTGGCCTGCTGTTCAGCTCCTGCGTCCACGCCGAGTTGCCGCCGGATTACAAGGTGGTGCTGCTCACCGAGAATTTTCCGCCCTTCAACATGGCGGCGAACAACAAGAACTTCGCCCGCGACCCGAATATCCAGGGTCTCAGCGCCGATATCGTGCGCGAGATGTTCAAACGCGCCGGTATTGCCTACAACCTGACCCTGCGCTTCCCCTGGGCGCGGATCTATCAACAGACCCTGGAAACGCCCAATCACGGGCTGTTTTCCACCTCGCAGAGCGAGGCGCGGCGGCCACTGTTCAAATGGGTCGGGCCGATCGCCCAGTATGAAAGCGTGCTGGTGGCCGCCACTGATCAGGCCCGGCGTCTGGACAACCTGGAACAGGCCAAGGCCTACCGCATCGGCTCCTACCAGAGCAGTGCGGTCAGCCAGTACCTGGAGCGCGCCGGCATCCAGCCGGTCAACTCGCTGCGTGACCAGGAAAATCTGCGCAAGCTGCAACGCGGGCAGATCGATTACTGGGCCACGTCCGACCCGGTCTGGCGCTTCTATGCCAGGGAGCAGGGGGTCAGCGGCCTCGGCAACGCCCTGAGCTTTCACACCTCGCAGCTCTACCTGGCACTCAACAAAGACACCCCGGATGAAGTGATCGAGCGCCTGCAAACAGCGCTCGAGCAGATGCGCAGCGAAGGCTATGGCAGCTGTGCGAAAAACCCGGAATTGTGCTGAACGCGATGAGCTACCGAGCACGCCTGCCGGGCCGACGGCTATTCGATCTCGAACAGGCCATCGCGAATATGTGCACCCGCCAGGCGCTGGCGGATGTCGGCATCGATCCGTGGATCGTCCGGGTCGTAGAGCATCACCTGGCGATAGGCATTGACCCGGTTGATCTCGCTGCCGAGGAACTCCCAGACCACCCGGGTGCAGGCCGGGGTGCGCCGATCGCCGCTGGAGACTCCGGTCTTCAAACCGTTGAGACGGGTGATGCGGCTCTTGAAGCTGGGGATCAGGATGGTCTGGCTCATTTCGTTGCCGGTCAGCGATTCGTAGTCGATCAGAAACAGCCGATCCTGCAGGTAGAAGGCCGCGCCCAGGTAGCGACAGCGCACCCAGTCCTCGGCCTTGCCGCTGGCGGCGCGCGACGGTTCCTGGCGCTCCTGGCGCTCGAACAGGTAGCTGCCGCGCTCTTCGCGCAGCTGCACCAGCGACAGCAGGATCTGCCCGGGCACCGACATGCAGTTGGCGTACTCGAAGTAATACCCGCAGTAGCGCGACAGGCTGCTGGCGAACTCGCGCAACGGCTGCAGCAATTCCAGCAGCGGATCGCCGCTGGCTTGCTGCTCCAGGCCACCGCCGCGCGCGCCGATCAGGTGGGCGAATTGCTCGCCCGGCAGGTTCAGCTCATAGGCCTCGACGCCGAAGAAATCGCAGATGCGCTTGAGGTTGTGCGCCGTCGGCCGGCTCTGGCCGCTGAGGTATTTGTTGAACTGCGCGCGGTTGATCGCCAGCTTGCGGCACACCTCGGCAATCGAGCGGTAGTGGCTGCACAGCAGCTTGAGGTTGGACCCCAGGTAATCCGACATGCTGCAGTTCCTCTTGGCGCGAACGACGCGATTGTAGCATCAACTCGCATCAGATCGCCGCCACCCGCGAAATTGCATGACGAGCGCGTCTGGCCAACCATTCCCAGGCTCCATGCTGACGCTGAATTTTTCCCCAACAACAAGAGAGAGACCCTCCCGCCATGCTCGATATTCTCAACGACCTGATCTGGAGCAAGCTGCTGATCGTGATGCTGATCGGCCTCGGGCTGTATTTCACGGTGGCTTCACGCTTCGTCCAATTTCGCTATTTCGGCAACATGTTCCGCATCTTCAGCGAAGCCTTTCAACACCATCCGGGCCAGCTCAGCTCGTTCCAGGCGCTGATGCTCAGCGTCGCCGGTCGCGTCGGCGCCGGCAACATCGCCGGGGTCTCGGTAGCCATCATGCTCGGCGGCCCGGGCGCAGTATTCTGGATGTGGATGGTAGCCCTGGTCGGCATGGCCACCAGCTATTTCGAGTGCTCGCTGGCCCAGCTGTACAAGCGCCGCGAAGCCGACGGCAGCTACCGCGGCGGCCCGGCCTTCTACATCCAGCACGGTCTCGGCCAGCGCTGGCTGGGCATCGTCGTGTCGATCCTGCTGCTGGTGACCTTCGGCTTCGGCTTCAATGCCGTGCAGTCCTACACCGTGGCCAGCTCGATGCACGACACCTTCGGCCTGCCCACCCATATCAGCGGTCTGATCCTCGTCGCAGTAATGGGCCTGATCATCTTCGGCGGCATCCAGCGCATCGCCAAGATGGCCGACGTGCTGGTACCGGTGATGGCCTTCTCCTACATCGCCATGGCCCTGGTCGTCATCGGCCTGAACATCGAGGCGGTACCGGCGACCCTGACGCTGATCATCAAGAGCGCCTTCGGCCTGGAGCCGGCCTTCGCCGGCGGCATCGGCGCGGCCATCATCATGGGCGTCAAGCGCGGCCTGTTCTCCAACGAGGCCGGCCTGGGCAGCGCGCCCAACGTCGCCGCCGTGGCCGAGGTCAAGCACCCGGTCGCCCAGGGCATCGTGCAATCGCTCAGCGTGTTCATCGACACCATGATCCTGTGCAGCTGCACCGCGCTGATCATCCTGCTCTCCGGCGTCTACCAGCCAGGCATGGAAGTGTCCGGGGTGATCCTGACCCAGACCGCCATGGCCAGCGTGGTCGGCGAGTGGGGCCGGGTATTCATCAGCATCGCCCTGCTGCTGTTCGTCTTCACCACCCTGATCTACAACTACTACCTCGGCGAAAACGCCCTGGGCTTCTTCAGCGAAAAGCGCTGGCTGGTACAGACCTACCGCGTGCTGGTGATCGGCCTGGTACTCTGGGGTTCGCTGCAGGACCTGGGTACGGTGTTCGCCTTCGCCGACGTGACCATGGGCCTGCTGGCCATCGCCAACCTGATCGCCCTGGCTCTGCTGTTCAAGGTCGGCCTGCGCCTGATGCGCGACTACGACAACCAGATCAAGGCGGGTGTAGAGTCGCCGGTGTTCGACCCGAAAGCCTTCGCCGACCTGGACCTCGATCCGGCAGCCTGGCCCGCCAAGCCGTCGACAGCGCCGCGCACCCTGAGCGCCGAGATCGGCCACAGCGTGCACCAGCGCTGAGCCGCTAACGACGTGATACACAGGGGGCCATGGCCCCCTGTTTTTTTATCTGAGGAGAGCCGTCATGGCGATAACAAAACTCCTGGTGCTCTACACCGGCGGCACCATCGGCATGCAGATGAGCGCAGACGGCCTGGCGCCCGCCTCCGGCTTCGAGGCGCGGCTGCGGGCCCAGCAAGCGCAGGAACAGCAGCGGCAACTGCCCGTCTGGATCTTCCGCGAACTGCTGCCGCCGATCGACAGCGCCAACATGAGCCAGGCCAACTGGCTGGCGATGGTCGAGGCGATCCGCGCCGGCATCGAGCAGGACGGCTGCGACGCCGTGCTGGTGCTGCACGGCACCGACACCCTGGCCTACAGCGCCGCGGCCCTGAGTTTCCTGCTGCTCGGGCTGGCGGTGCCGGTGCTGCTGACCGGCTCGATGCAGCCGGCCGGCGTTGCCGGCAGCGATGCCTGGGCCAACCTGTTCGGCGCCATGCAGGCGCTGCAGCAGGGCGTTGCACCCGGCGTGCAGCTGTACTTCGACGGCAAGCTGATGCACGGCGCGCGGGTCAGCAAACTGGGCAGCGCCACCTTCGGCGCCTTCGCCGAACTGCCGCGCCAGCGCCAGAGCCCGCGCGCCGAGCGCATCCCCGCCAGTCTCGATTACCGTCAGCCGCGCCAGCCGGTGAACCTCGCCGTGCTGCCGTTCTATCCGGGGATCCAGGCCGCGCAGGTCAGCGCCCTGCTCGCCAGCGGCGTACGCGGGCTGCTGCTGGAGTGCTACGGCAGCGGCACCGGGCCCTCGGACGACGCCGAACTGCTCGCCGCACTGCGTGCCGCGCATGAGGACGGCGTGGTACTGGCGGCGATCAGCCAGTGCGTCCATGGCCATGTCGAGTTCGGCGTCTATGCGGCGGGGAGCAAACTGGCCAGCGCCGGCCTGGTCTCGGCCGGCGGCATGACCCGCGAAGCCGCCCTGGGCAAGCTGTTCGCCCTGCTCGGCGCCGGCCTGAGCCAGGCCGAGACGGAACACTGGTTTGCCCTGGATCTGTGCGGCGAGCGCGCCGACTAGTCGGATGTGCAGGACTTGCAGCGCAGCCATAACAGTTTCAGGATGACTGATCCTACCTGCAGGAGGTCGCCCGATGGCCGTTCGCATTCCCGCCGAGATACGTCCCGTCAGCGCCGCCGACCAGGCGGCCTGGCTGCCCCTGTGGCAGGGTTATCAGCGCTTCTACATGACCGAGATCCCCGCCGCCACCAGCGACGTCACCTGGCAGCGCTTTCTCGACCCGGCCGAACCCATGCATGCCGCCCTCGCCTGGCACGAGGGCAAGGCTATCGGCCTGGTGCACTGGATCTACCACCGCTCGACCTGGACCGTCGGCGACTACTGCTACCTGCAAGACCTGTTCATCGCCAAGGATCTGCGCAGCAGCGGGGTCGGCCGCCAGTTGATCGAATACGTCTACGCCCAGGCCCGCCTGGCCGACTGCGCGCGGGTGTACTGGCTGACCCACGAAACCAACAGCAAGGCCATGCTGCTGTACGAGCGGGTCGCCGAGCGCTCGGGCTTCGTGCAGTTCCGCAAGCTGCTGTAGGGTGGATGGCGCCTTTGCATCCACCTGCACCGCCCGCTGGTGGATCGATAAAGCGCGATCCACCCTACGCCCTGCTTTGGCGGGCAGGTGCCTAGAACACCGACCAGCCGATCCGTTCGCTGAGCAACTCCAGCGCCTTGATCCCGGCCAGGGAGTTGCCGGCGGCGTTCAGCTCCGGCGACCACACGCAGACGCTGAAGCGCCCCGGTACCACCGCGACTATGCCGCCACCGACCCCGCTCTTGCCCGGCAGACCGACCCGGTAGGCGAAGTTGCCGGCTTCGTCGTACAGGCCGCTGGTGGCCATGATCGCGTTGACCTGCTTGGTCTGCCGTGGGGTGAGGATCTGCGCACCGCTGTGCAGGCAAAAGCCGGCGTTGGCCAGGAAGCAGAAGGCGCGGGCCAGGTCGACGCAACTCATGCGCAAGGCGCAGCAACTGAAGTAGCTGCGCAGCACCGTCTCGACATCGTTATGGAAGTTGCCGAAGGACTGCATCAGGTAGGCCGCTGCCGCATTGCGCGCACGGTGCTGGTATTCCGAATCGGCCACCCGGTTATCCACCGCCACCTGCGGGTTGCCGGCCAGGCGGCGGACGAAATCGCGCATCGACACCACCGGCGCGGCGAAGCGCGACTGGTTGATGTCGCAGATCACCAGGGCACCGGCGTTGATGAACGGGTTGCGCGGCCGCCCGCGCTCGAATTCCAGCTGCACCAGCGAGTTGAACGGCTGCCCGGACGGCTCGTGACCCAGCCGCTGCCAGATGTCCTCGCCGGAGTGACCGATGGCCTGCACCAGGCTGAACACCTTGGAGATGCTCTGCACGGAAAATGCCGTGGCCGCATCGCCGGCACAGAACAACTCGCCCTCGTTGCTGTACACCGCAATGCCCAACTGATCACCCGACACATCGCCCAGCGCCGGGATGTAATCGGCCACCTTGCCCTGACCGATCAACGGGCGGACTTCATCGAGAATCTCGTTCAACAGGTTTTGCATACTGGAACTCACCACCGGGGGAAACGCTGCACCGTAGGCCACTAGACGCTTTCCGTAGCCTGGCCATCACAGCTCGCATTGCCAGACCTTGCGCAGCTTGGCCAGCGCCAGGGCGATCTGCTCCTCGTCGACCCCGGCAAAGCCCAGCACCAGCCCGGCGCGCGGCGGCTCGCGCGCCGGCCCCGGCAACCAGTAATCGCTCAGGGCACTGAGCTCCACGCCGACAGCCGCGGCCTGCTCGATCAGTTCCCGCTCGCGCGCCACGCTGGCCAACGGCAAGCACACATGCAAACCGGCGTGCACCTGCGGCAGCGCGCCCACCGCCTGCGCCGGCCAGCCGTCGAGCAAGGCATCCCGGCGCGCCTGGGCGGCCCGCCGCATACGGCGGATATGCCGCTGAAAATGACCCTGGGCGATAAATTCGGCGAGCACCGCCTGAGTGCCGGTCTCGGAATGGCGCATGCCCAGCGCGCGCAGTTGGCTGAGCGGTTCGACCAGGGCCGGCGGCGCCACCAGATAGCCCAGACGCAAGGCCGGAAAGGCGATTTTCGAGAAGGTGCCGACATACAGCACCCGGCCCTCGCGATCCAGCGCCGCCAAAGGCGCCAACGGCGTGCCGCTGTAACGGTACTCGCCGTCGTAATCGTCCTCGATGATCCAGGCCTGATTGCGCCCGGCCCAGTCCAGCAGTTCCAGGCGCCGCGCCAGGGACAGGGTGACGCCGGTGGGGTATTGGTGCGACGGGGTGATATAGGCCAGCCGGCAGTCCGTAAGCCCAGCCAGTTGGCGAGTGTCCAGGCCATCGTCATCCACCGCGATGCCCTGCAGGCGTGCCCCGGCCACGGCGAATATCTGCGCCGCCGAGCGGTAGCAGTGGTTCTCCAGCGCCACCTCATCGCCGGCTTGCACCAGCAGTTGCGCACAGAGCGCGATCGCCTGCTGCGCACCGCTGGTGATCAGCACCTGCTCGGGCGTGCAGCGCAGACCGCGCGCATTGCCCAGGTAGGCGGCGATCAACTCGCGCAAGCGCGGGTCGCCCGCCGGGTCGCCATAGCCCAGGCGCTCGGGCGAAGGCGCGCGCCAGAACTGCGCCTGCAGGCGCGCCCAGGTCTCGAAGGGAAACAGATCGAACGCCGGAATGCCCAGGCGAAACGCTCGCGGCGGGCCTGTGCGGGGGCTGTCCGGGCCATGGCTGCGCAACCGTGCGAGGATCGGCAGCGTCGCCTCGGCCGCAGCCGCTGGCGCCGCACCACGCGGCATGCCGGCAGCGCCCAGCTCCGCGACATAGCTGCCGTCGCCGACCCGGCCCTCGAGATACCCCTCGGCATACAGCTGATCGTAGGCGCGCACCACGGTATTGCGCGAGATGCCGAGCGTCGCGGCCAGCTCACGACTGGCCGGCAAACGCATGCGGCTGGCCATGCGGCCGTCGAGAATGCGCTCGCGCAGCGCCTGATAAAGCTGACGGGCCAAACCCTGGCGCGGGTCGAGGCGAATCCCGGCGGGTTCGAGCAGGAGCGGAGGTCGAGTGGTCATGGCCCAGGCCGGCGAAGAAAAACTCAGGATAAATTGGACCCATGAAAATCGCCATCAATGGCTCTTACAAAGAACCAATAGCCCTCTTAGCATGGCCCATCCATCAGGAGGATCCGCCATGTATTCGCCCACCGCCTTCCATATCGACGACCTCGACCAGCTGCATGCGCAGATCGCGCGCTCGTCCCTGGCGATCCTGGTGACCCAGGGCGAGCACGGCCTGCACGCCAGCCATCTGCCGCTGCTGCTGGACCCGGATGCGGGCCCGCACGGTCGCCTGCTCGGCCATTTCGCCCAGGCCAACCCGCAATGGCGCGACCTGGCCGCCGGTGCCGAGGTGCTGGTGATCTTCCCCGGCGCTTCGGCCTACGTCAGCCCCGGCTACTACCCGAGCAAGGCCCGCGACCACAAGGCGGTGCCGACCTGGAATTACCAGACAGTGCACGCCTGGGGCCGCGCCGAGGTGTTCGACGAGCCGGCGCGTCTGCGCGAACTGGTCGGCCGCCTCAGCGCGCATCACGAAAGCAGCCAGGCGCAACCCTGGTCGCTGGCCGACGCGCCCGCCGACTACCTCGACGCCATGCTGCGCGCCATCGTCGGTTTCGAACTGCCGATCGAGCGCATCGCCGGCAAATGCAAGCTGAGCCAAAACCAGCCAGCGGACAACCGGGCCGGCGTACGCGATGCTCTGGCGGCTAGTTCGGCACCGAACGAACAGGAAGTGGCGCGGCTGATGAATAGCCTGGGTTGAAACCCTGCAGAACCATTGAACGCCTCTTCGCCAGCAAGCTGGCGCCTACACACCGATAGCAACGCCTCATACACAGAAGGAAGACTGCCGTGTCCCAGATCGAGATCCGCCCCGTTAGCGCCGCCGACCATGCCGCCTGGCTACCGCTCTGGCAGGGCTATCTGCACTTCTACGAAAGCGAACTGCCGGCCGACACCACCGCCAGCACCTGGCAACGCTTTCTCGACCCGGCCGAGCCGACCCATGCCGCGCTGGCCTGGCGGGACGGCCGCGCCGTCGGTCTGGTGCAATGGATTTTTCATCGTTCCAACTGGTCGGTAGCCCATAGCTGCTATTTGCAGGACCTGTTCGTCAGCCCCGACGTGCGCGGCGGCGGGGTCGGCCGCAAACTGATCGAACACGTCTACGGCCAAGCCCGCAGCGCCGGCAGCCCGCGGGTGCACTGGCTGACCCAGGAAAGCAACCACACCGCCATGCAACTCTACGATCGCATCGCCGAGCGCGCCGGTTTTACCCAGTACAGCCATTCGCTCTAGCCGGGGAAGACGACCATGACCCAGCAAGCCCTGCCCGATTGGCAACCCGCCAGCCCACCACCACGGCACCCGCTCGACGGCCGTTACGTGCGCCTGGAACCGCTCGACCCCGAGCGCCATGGCGACGACCTGTGGCTGAGCCTGCAAGGCGCGGACGTCGACCCGGCGCTGTGGGACTACCTGCCCTACGGCCCGTTCGAACTGCGCAGCGACTTCGATGCCTGGCTCGCCGCCAACGCCGCCGCGGCCGATCCGCTGTTCTTCAGCGTTATCGAGCGCGCCAGCGGCCAGGTCCAGGGCCTGCTCAGCTACCTGAACATCGTCCCTGCCCATGGCTGCATCGAGATCGGCCATATCGCCTTCGGCAGCGCCATGCAGCGCACGCCGCGGGCCAGCGAAGCGGTATTCCTGCTCGCCGAACTGGCCTTCGCCCTCGGCAACCGCCGCCTGGAATGGAAATGCAATGATCTGAACGCCCGCTCCAAGCGCGCCGCCGAACGCTTCGGCTTCAGCTTCGAAGGGCTGTTCCGTCAGCATCTGGTGATCAAGGGCCACAACCGCGACACCGCCTGGTACTCCCTGCTCGACCACGAGTGGCCGAGGCAGCGGCAAGCATTCGAATGCTGGCTGGCGGAGGAGAACTTCGATGAGCAGGGCCGCCAGCGCCAGACCTTGATCGCGCTTCGCGGGTAGGGCGCCGGCTCCGCGAAGCGCTCGTTGGGATTCGCAGGCTCAGCGGGGAAGACGCAGCTTGTAGATCCTATGTTCCTACGCAAGCCCGAACGCTCTACGCACCCGTGGGAGGCCCGACCTCGGGGCGATGCTTTGAATTTTCGCCGGGGCCATAGCCAGACAGCCCTACGGGCTGCATTCGCCGCGGGGCGCGCCTCCTACAAGTCCTGCGCTGTTGGCTGAGTCCGTGTAGCCCGGATAAGCCTCAGCACAATCCGGGAATACGATCCCGTTAGAATTTCTCCGGCCTGAGCACTTCCACTTCGGCCAGGTAGCAGACCATCGCGTAGTTGGTGTAGTAGTGATCCTGCAGGTGCTCGGCGAGGCGTTCAGCCAGGTCGCGGGCGCAGATCACTTCCAAGCGGATATTGCCGTCGGTGTCCCAGCCGGCGCTACGCACGCCGCGGCTACCACGCCCGCGGGCGTCGGAGAGGGTCCAGCCAGAGGCGCCGAGCGCTTCCAGGTCGGCCAGCAGTTTCTTTTCCAGGGCGGCTTCGCAGATCACCGTGAGCAGGGTACGGGTGTAGGCGGGCATGTCAGAGTCCCCATGCGATCAGAGTTTCGGCCAAGGCCAGGTAAAGCGGGATGCCCACCAGGATATTGAACGGGAAGGTAATACCCAAGGATGCGGTCAGCGACAGCGACGGGTTGGCCTCAGGCACCGCCAGGCGCATCGCCGCCGGTACCGCGATATAGGACGCCGACGCGGCCAGGGTGGCGAGCATCGCCGTACCGCCGAGGGACAGGCCCATGGCCCGCGCCAGCAGTGCACCGATAAGCGCGCCTAGCAGCGGCATCAACAAAGCGAACAGAGCCAGCTTGAAGCCGTAGCGCTTCAACGACGCCAACTGACCGGAAGCGATCAGGCCCATCTCCAGCAGGAAGAACGCCAGCACCGGCTTGAACATGCTGGTGTACAGCGGCTCCAGCGGCTTGATCGCTTCCTTGCCGGCGATCGCGCCTATCACCAGGCCGCCGAGCAGCAACATGATGCTCTTGCCGAGGAAAATCTCCCGGCCCAGTTCCTTCCAATGGGTGTCGCGGCTGATGCCCTTGGCCAGCAGGATGCCGACCAGGATCGCCGGGATTTCCAGGATGGCGACGAACAGCGGCATATAGCTCTCAAAGGCGATGCCCTTGGCCAGCAGGAACGCTACCACCACGGCGAAGGTACCGGCGCTGACCGAACCGTAGTGGGCCGCCACCGCCGCCGCGTTGACCCGGTCGAAGCGCAGGCCGCGCAACAGGGTGAAGGCCACCAGCGGCAGCAGCACGCCCAAGCCCAGCACCAGCCCCGACTGCCCGAGCAATTGCAGGCTGGCCTGTTCGGCCAGCTCGACGCCGCCGTGCAGACCGATGGCCAGCAAGAGGATAATCGATAGCGTCTCGTACAGCGCCGGCGGCAGTTTCAACTCGCTCTTGACCAGCCCAGCGAACAGGCCGAAGACGAAGAACAGCACCACCGGATCCAGACCCACCGCACACACTCCGACCGTTGGCCCGTCAGGACGCCGCCAGCGTCACCTATATCATCGAGCGGAATAAAGGGTTATGTCCCAACAGCAGGTTGTGCTGAACCCCGCCGCTCTGCCGCCCCCTCGGTTAAGAAGAAACAACATGTGGGACATAACCAAAAAGGGGGATGGGTGCGCCTCGGCAATCCGGGACCAACGTCCATCCACGTAATAAAAAAGAGCCCCGAAAATCTGCTCAAATGCCTGTTCAACCAGCCCGGGGCTCCGAGGTTAACCTTCGATTTCGATCAGCACTTCGCCCGGATTGACCCGATCGCCCTTGGCTACATGCACCACCTTCACCGTACCGGCGATGGGCGCCTGGACTTCGGTTTCCATCTTCATCGCTTCGGTGATCAGCACGGCCTGGCCGGTCTTGACCACGTCGCCTTCCTGCACCAGCACCTCGACGATATTGCCCGGCATGCTGGTGCTGACGTCGCCCGCTGCGCTGGCCTGCTTGCGCTTGTTGCCGCTGGCGGCGACGAACTGATTGAGCGGCTCGAACACCACCTCCTCCGGCATGCCATCGAGGGACAGGTAGAAGTGGCGCTTGCCGTCGGTCTTGACGCCGACCCCGGTGATGTCGACGCGGTAGCTTTCGCCGTGCACGTCGATGATGAACTCGGTCGGTACGCCCTCGCCCCCGGCCGATGCCACGGCACCGGCATCGGGAATCGGCAGCAGCACCTCCGGCTTGAGGGTGCCGTCGGCACGCTCCTCGAGGAACTTGCGGCCGATGTCGGGGAACATGGCGTAGGTCAGCACATCCTCTTCGGACTTGGCCAGCAGGCTGATTTCCTCGCGCAGCTTGGCCATTTCCGGCTTGATCAGGTCGGCCGGGCGCCCCTCGATCACCTCCTCGCTGCCGATCGCCTGCTTGCGCAGTTGCTCGTCGATCTTGCCCGGCGCCTTGCCGTAGCGGCCTTGCAGGTAGAGCTTGACCTCGTTGGTGATGGTCTTGTAACGCTCACCGGCGAGCACGTTGAACACCGCCTGGGTACCGACGATCTGCGAGGTCGGCGTCACCAGCGGCGGGAAACCGAGGTCTGCGCGCACCCGCGGAATCTCGGCGAACACGTCGTTGATACGGTGCAGGGCGCCCTGCTCCTTGAGCTGGTTGGCCAGGTTGGACATCATCCCGCCTGGTACCTGGTTGACCTGTACGCGGGTATCGACGGCGGTGAACTCGCTCTCGAACTGGTGGTATTTCTTGCGCACGGCATAGAAGTACAGACCGATCTCCTGCAGCAGTTCCAGGTCCAGGCCGGTGTCATATTCGCTGCCGCGCAGGGCCGCGACCATCGACTCGGTGCCGGCATGGCTGGTGCCCCAGGCGAAGCTGGAGATGGCGGTGTCGATATGGCTGGCGCCGTTCTCGATCGCCTTCATCTGGCACATCGAGGCCAGGCCGGCGGTGTCGTGGCAGTGGATGAAGACCGGCAGACCCTGCTCGGCCTTGAGTGCCTTGACCAGCTCGCCGGTGGCATAGGGCGTCAGCAGGCCGGCCATGTCCTTGATCGCCACCGAGTCGCAGCCCATGGCTTCCATCTGCCTGGCTTGTTCAACGAAAGCCTCGACCGTATGCACCGGGCTGGTGGTGTAGGCGATGGTGCCCTGGGCGTGCTTGCCGGCGGCCTTGACCGCCTCGATGGCCACGCGCAGGTTACGCACATCGTTCATCGCGTCGAAGATGCGGAACACGTCGATGCCGTTGACCGCCGCCTTGGCGACGAAGGCGCGCACCACGTCGTCGCTGTAGTGGCGATAGCCGAGCAGGTTCTGGCCGCGCAGGAGCATCTGCAGGCGGGTGTTGGGCAGCGCGGCCTTGAGCTGGCGCAGGCGCTCCCACGGGTCTTCCTTGAGGAAGCGCACGCAGGCGTCGAAGGTGGCGCCACCCCAGACTTCCAGGGACCAGTAGCCGACCTGATCGAGCTTGGGGCAGATCGGCAGCATGTCTTCGGTGCGCATGCGCGTGGCGATCAGCGACTGGTGGGCGTCGCGCAGGATGGTGTCGGTAACGTAGATGCTTTTGGAATTAAACGGCTTGGACATGACTGGATTCCCCTTACAGGCCGGCGTGGGCGGCGATAGCCGTGGCAATCGCCAGGGCCAGGTGCGATGGGTTGCGCTTGATCGAGTACTCGGTCAGCTCTGGATGGGCCTCAACGAAACTGGTGTTGAACTGGCCGCTGCGGAACTCCGGGTTACGCAGGATTTCCTGGTAATAGGCGGCGGTGGTCTTCACCCCCTGCACACGCATGTCGTCCAGCGCGCGCAGGCCGCGGTCCAGCGCCTCTTCCCAGGTCAGCGCCCAGACGATCAGCTTCAGGCACATGGAGTCGTAATACGGCGGAATGGTGTAGCCGGTGTAGATCGCCGTGTCGGTGCGCACACCGGGGCCGCCGGGGGCGTAGTAGCGGGTGATCTTGCCGAAGCTGGGGAGGAAGTTGTTCTTCGGGTCCTCGGCGTTGATGCGGAACTGCAGGGCGAAGCCGCGATGGATGATGTCCTCCTGCTTGACCGACAGCGGCAGGCCGGAGGCGATGCGGATCTGCTCGCGGACGATATCGATGCCGGTGATTTCCTCGGTGATGGTGTGTTCCACCTGCACCCGGGTGTTCATCTCCATGAAGTACACCTCGCCCTCGGCCAGGAGGAACTCCACGGTACCGGCATTCTCGTAGCCCACCGCCTGCGCCGCGCGCACCGCCAGGTCGCCGATATAGGCGCGCTGCTCGGGGGTGAGCTGCGGGCTGGGGGCGATCTCGATCAGTTTCTGGTTGCGCCGCTGGATCGAGCAGTCGCGCTCGAACAGGTGCACCACGTTGCCGAAGCTGTCGCCGAGAATCTGCGCCTCGATGTGCTTGGGGTTGACGATGCACTTCTCGAGGAAGACTTCCGCCGAGCCGAAGGCCTTGGTCGCCTCGGAAATCACCCGCGGAAACGCCTGCTCCAGTTCTTCCCGCGAGTTGCAGCGGCGAATCCCGCGGCCGCCGCCACCGCTGGTGGCCTTGAGCATCACCGGATAACCGATGCGCTCGCCTTCGGCCAGGGCCTCGGCGATGTCGGCGACGTTGCCCTCGGTGCCCGGGGTAACCGGCACGCCGGCCTTGATCATGCTGCGCCGCGCCTCGGTCTTGTCGCCCATGCGGCGGATCACCTCGGCAGACGGACCGATGAACTTGATCCCGCGCTCGGCGCAGATCTCCGCCAGTTCGGCGTTCTCCGAGAGGAAGCCGTAGCCCGGATGCAGCGCATCGCAGCCGGTTTCCACCGCCAGGTTGACCAGCTTGCGCGGGTTGAGGTAGCCGGCCAGCGGCTCATCGCCGATGCAGTGGGCCTCGTCGGCACGCTTCACATGCAGGGCATGGCGGTCGGCTTCTGAATAGACGGCCACCGAGCGAACGCCCATCTCGGCGCAGGCGCGCACGATACGGACGGCAATCTCGCCGCGGTTGGCAATCAGGATTTTCTTGATCACGCGTGCTTCCTCGACCCAGGGGACAGACAGATAGTCGTCAGTGGCGACCACCCGTTCACCCTACGCCCGCGCGGTTGATAACCAAAATCAATAATTATTTGCTTGGCTATAAGCCATAGCTTATACACTCAGCCGAACGACCCGCCGCAAGACCACCCGACCGAACGAGGTATCCCGTGCGCAAATCCTTGATGCGCATCACCCTGCGCCAACTTCAGGTGTTCCGTTCGGTGTGCCAGCAGCGCTCCTACAGCCGCGCCGCCGAAGACATGGCGCTGACCCAGCCGGCGGTCAGCCTGCAGATCCGCCAGCTGGAAGAGCTACTCGGTCAACCGCTGTTCGATTACATCGGCAAGAAGCTCTACCTGACCGACGCCGCCGAAGCCCTGCAGCGGGCCAGCGCGGATATTTTCGGCCGCCTGGAAAGCCTCGACATGCAACTGGGCGACCTGCAGGGCTCGCTGCAGGGCCAGCTGAGCCTGGCCGTCGAATCCAGCGCGAAGTACTTCACACCCCACCTGTTCGCCGCTTTTCGCCGCCACTACCCGGAAGTCAGCTTGCAGCTGGTGGTCACCAACCATACCCAGGCACTCAAGCGCCTGAGCGCCAATCGCGATGACTTGCTGATCATGTCGCAGGTGCCGACGGACCTGAATCTGGAGTTTCTGCCGTTCCTCAATAACCCGATCGTCGCGGTGGCGCCAGCGACGCACCCGCTATGCAGCCAGGGGCCACTGACTCTGCAAGACCTCACGGCCTGGCCGCTACTGGTGCGTGAACGCGGCTCGGGCACCCGCCAGGCGGGCGAGGAATATTGCCACCAGAAACGCGCGCACTTCGCCCAGACCCTGGAACTCGGCTCGACCGAAAGTCAGCTCGAAGGGGTGCTCGCCGACCTCGGCCTGGCCCTGTTGCCACGCCACGCCGTGCGCCGCGAACTGGCCTGCGGCGCACTGCGCGAATTGCCGGTGGCGGAACTGCCCTTGCTGCGCAGCTGGTGCCTGGTGCACCCGCGCGGCAAATACCTGTCGCCGGTGGCCCAGGCGTTTTTCGCTTTCGTGCGCGATCAGCGCAGCCAGATCAACGCCCTGGCTGAGCGCTTCGCCGAGCCGGCGCCTGAACAGCGGCCAGGTAGTTAGCCGCGATCAGCTCCGGGTAATCGGCCAATTGCTGTTGCAACTGCCGCCGCTCGGCGTAGCTCTCGATGGCGCGGCGGTATTCCATGCGCCGCTGATCGAGCAGCTTGCGCCGATTCTTTGCATCGTTGCTGACGTGCGACTGCGCTTCATCCGAATAACGAGGCATCTCAGGTCTCCCAGGCTGAATAACGGGAGTTACAGGATCGGCCCGGGATGTGACGCTTTGGGGGCAAGGCGATGAAGTTGCGATGACCCCGACGAGCGGCGCTGTGAGCCGGGCCGCCGCAGCCCGGTCAAGCGCGGTGCCATCGGGGAAGCCCGGTCCATGGCGACAGGCGCTACGGGGCTGCGCGGCGGCTAGTCCTCGTGCAGCTTCACCGACTTGGGCGACAGGCGCAGGCTGCGCAAGCTGCGCTTGACGCTCTTCAGGTGATTGACTAGGGCCGGGCCGCGGGCCATGGCCACGCCCATGGCCAGCACGTCGATCACCACCAGGTGGGCGATGCGCGAGGTCAGCGGGGTGTAGATCTCGGTGTCTTCCTGCACGTCGATGGCCAGGTTGACCGTGGCCAAGTCGGCCAGCGGGGTCTGGCTCGGACACAGGGTGATCAGGGTCGCGCCGGTTTCACGCACCAGGTTGGCGGTGATCAGCAGGTCCTTGGAGCGCCCGGACTGGGAGATGCAGATGGCCACATCGGTGGGTTTGAGGGTCACCGCCGACATCGCCTGCATGTGCGGATCGGAATAGGCGGCGGCCGTCAGCAGCAGGCGGAAGAACTTGTGCTGGGCATCCGCCGCCACTGCACCGGAGGCGCCGAAGCCGTAGAACTCCACACGCTGGGCCTGGGCGCAGGCGGCGATGGCGCGCTGCAAGGCCTGCGGGTCGAGTTTCTCGCGCACCTCGATCAGGGTGTGCAGGGTGGTGTCGAAGATCTTCAGGCTGAAGTCGGCCACCGAGTCGTCTTCATGGATGGCGAACTGGCCGAAGCTGGCGCCGGCGGCCAGGCTCTGCGCCAGCTTCAGCTTGAGGTCCTGGAAACCGCTGCAGCCGATGGCGCGGCAGAAGCGCACGATGGTCGGCTCGCTGATGCCGACGCTGTGCGCCAGGTCGGCCATGGAGCTGTGCATCACCGCAGCCGGGTCGAGCAGCACGTGGTCGGCCACCTTGAGTTCCGACTTGCGTAACAGATGACGCGACTGGGCGATGTGCTGCAACAAATTCACGGGCATGGGCTCAGGCTGAAAGATGACGAATAGGCCGTGCTCCCCTCATCCGAGGGACGACTCGGTTATGATCGGGACACGCCGGGGGTGTAGTGACTTTGTAGTTATACTACATGGCCAACGCCCCCGCACGGCTAAACCGAGTCGGAGTTCCCGCTTTGAGCATTCCCTGTGACATGCTGGTCTTTGGCGGTACGGGCGACCTGGCCCTGCACAAGCTGCTGCCAGCGCTCTACCACCTGCACCGCGTCGGCCGGCTGCACGCCGACATGCGCATCCTCGCCCTGGCGCGCAGCCCGCATAGCCGCGCCGCCTACCAGGCCCTCGCCGAACGCCGCTGCCGTGCCCAGGTGGCGCGCGCCGACTTCGACAACGACACCTGGCAGAGCTTCGCCGCGCGTCTCGACTATTTCGCCATGGACGCCAGCCAGGGCGCCGATTTCGGCCGCCTGGCCAAGCACCTGGGTGCCGCCGGCGAGCGCGTGCGGGTGTACTACCTGGCCACCGCGCCCGACCTGTTCGAAGACATCGCCTCGCACCTGCAGATCGCCGGCCTGGCCGGGCCACACGCGCGCATCGTGCTGGAGAAACCGATCGGCCACTCGCTGCCGTCGGCGCAGGCGATCAACGCGGCGATCGGTGCGGTGTTCGACGAGTCGCGGGTATTTCGCATCGACCACTACCTGGGCAAGGAAACCGTGCAGAACCTGATGGCGCTGCGCTTCGCCAACGCCCTGTTCGAGCCGGTGTGGCGCGCCGGGCATATCGATCACGTGCAGATCAGCGTGTGCGAGACCCTCGGCGTGGAGAACCGCGGCGCCTACTACGACAATGCCGGCGCCATGCGCGATATGATCCAGAACCACCTGCTGCAACTGCTGTGCCTGGTGGCCATGGAGGCGCCGGTACGCTTCGACGCCGAATCGGTGCGCAACGAGAAGCTCAAGGTGCTCGAGGCGCTCAAGCCCATCTCCGGCCTCGACGTGCGCGACAAGACCGTGCGCGGCCAATATGCCGCCGGCAAGATCGGCGGGCAGGAGGTGCCGGCCTACTACTTCGAGAAGAATGTCGACAACGACAGCGATACCGAGACCTTCGTCGCCCTTCAGGTGGAGATCGAGAACTGGCGCTGGGCCGGTGTGCCCTTCTACCTGCGCACCGGCAAGCGCCTGGCCCGCAAGACCTCGGAAATCCTTATCCAGTTCAAGCCGGTGCCGCACCAGCTGTTCGGCGACGGCGAGGCCAATCGCCTGCTGATCCGCCTGCAGCCGGAAGAGTGCATCAGCCTGCAACTGATGGCCAAGCACCCCGGCAAGGGCATGCACCTGGAACCGGTGGAGCTGGACCTCAACCTGGCCCAGGCGTTTCGCCAGAAACGCCGCTGGGACGCCTACGAGCGCCTGCTGCTGGACGTGATCGAAGGCGACTCGACGCTGTTCATGCGCCGCGACGAAGTCGAGGCCGCCTGGAGCTGGATCGACCCGATCATCAATGGATGGCAGCAGCACCACCAGAGCCCGCGGCCTTACCCGGCCGGCAGCAGCGGGCCGGAGCAGGCCAACCTGCTGCTGGAGCTGGCGGGACGCAAGTGGATGGAGTGAATGCGCAGACGGCGCCGACCCAGCGGGCAGGCGCCGTGCGAGAGAGAGGCGGGTTACGCCGTTGTGCGGGAATCCAGCGGCTGCCGGCTTACTTCAATGAGCGCAGGAAGCTGATCAGGTAATCCTGTTCGGCTGGATCGCTGATGGCGACGTGACGCATGCGGGTGCCCGGCACCAACGCCTCGTTGTCGGTAATCCACTTGCGCAGGTTGTCTTCGGTCCAGGTGATCCCCGAGGCCTGCATGGCTTTGGAGTAAGCAAACCGGGGCACGGAAGCCGCCGGGCGACCGACCACACCGAACAGGCTGGGGCCGAAGGCGTTCTCGCTGGTATCCAGTGAATGGCACGCTGCGCAGTGGTGCGCAAACAACTGATGCCCAGCGGCCTCCATGGCCTTCTCATCGGCCTGAACGGACGGGACAACCGCCAGTGCACTGCTTAACGCTAAAGACGCTAGCAAGATCGTTTTCATTGCATATTCCCTCAAAATGGCTCGGCAAAAACAGTATATTTTGCAAGGTTAATCGCCGGCTCTTGTACAAAAGCAGCAATTGCATGGCACCAAAGTACTTTTCTGCAGGGCGCCGGGAGCGGTGCGCAGGCGAGCTGAGCCGATTGCGCAAGGGGCAGCCGGCTAGGGGGATTAGCGGGGTCGCGCGTCAGCTACAGCAGCCAATCGGCTGGCTCCCGGGCCGCCTCAGCGGGCGTCGGCCTGATCGCGCAGCAACTGGGCGAATTGCTCCGCCGGCACCGGCTTGCTGATCAGGTAGCCCTGGATTTCGTCGCACTGGTGGGCCTTGAGGAAATCCATCTGCGCCTGGGTTTCCACGCCCTCGGCGACCACCTTCAACTCCAGGCTGTGGGCCATGACGATGATCGCCCTGGTAATCGCCGCATCCTCGCCGCCGAGCGCCAGGTCGCGGATGAAGGTCTGATCGATCTTCACGTAGTCCACCGGGAAGCGCTTGAGGTAGCTGAGCGAGGAGTAGCCGGTGCCGAAGTCGTCGATCGCCAGCTTGACCCCCAGATCGCGCAGCTGCTGGAAGGTGGTGATGACGCTTTCGACGTTGTCGAGCAACTGGCTCTCGGTCAATTCCAGCTCGAGGAACTGCGGCGCCAGGCCGGTTTCGTCGAGCACCTGGCGCACCAGGCTGGTCAGCTTGCCCTGGCGCAACTGATGCACCGACAGGTTCACCGACACGCGGATCTGCGCCAGGCCCTGCTGCTGCCAGTCCCGTGCCTGCTGACAGGCGCGGCGCAGGACGAATTCGCCGATCGGCGCGATCAGCCCGGTTTCCTCGGCCAGGCCGATGAAATCCCCCGGCGGCACCAGCCCCCGCTCCGGATGGCGCCAGCGCACCAGCGCCTCGGCAGCGTTGAGGCTGTCGTCGGCCAGGCACAGCTTGGGCTGGTAGAACACCTCCAGCTGATTCTCGTCGATCGCCTTGCGCAACTGGGTCTCCAGTTGCAGGCGTTCCAGGGTGCAGGCCTGCAGGTTATCGGTGTAGAACTGGAAGGTGTTGCCGCCCAGGTGCTTGGCATGCTGCATGGCCATATCGGCCTGGCTGACCAGGGTCGAGATCTCCCGCGCGTTGTCCGGCAGCAGGCTGATGCCCAGGGAGGCGCTGACCACCAGCTCCTGACCGCCGACGGTCATCGGCAGGCGCAACTTGGCCAGCAGGCGGCTGGCCATGCGCGCCAGGGTCGAGAGGCTGCCGTAGGAATCGAGCAACACGGCAAACTCGTCGCCGGACAAGCGCGCAATGGTGTCGGCCTCGGGCATTGCCTGACTCAGGCGGCGGCTCATCTGCCGCAGCAATTGGTCGGCCACTTCATGGCCGAGGCTGTCGTTGAGCCACTTGAAACGATCCAGGTCGACGTGCAGCAGGGCCAGGCTGCGCCCGCTCTGCCGCGAACGCTGACTGGCCTCGTGCAGGCGCTCGCGGAACAGGCTGCGGTTGGCCAGGCCGGTCAGCTCGTCGTAGTGCGACAGGTAGCGCAGACGCTCCTCGGCCTCGCGCCGCGACGACAGGTCGGCGAAGAAGCCGACGATATGGCTGACCAGCCCCCGCGCATCGCGCACCACGTTGAGTTGCAGCAGTTGCGGGTAGAGTTCGCCGTTCTTGCGCGTCTCGATCAGTTCGCCCTGCCAGCGGTCGCCGCGCTCCAGCTCCAGACGGATCAGCTGGTATTGGTGGCGGGTGTCGCGGCTGCTGATCAGGCTGGCGACGCTCTTGCCCAGCACGTCTTCCTGGCGATAGCCGGTGACCTGGCTGAACGCCTGGTTGACCGCCAGCAGGCGGTAATCCGGGTCGAGAATGACGATGCCTTCGCTGGCCGCCTCGAACACCGTGGCGGCCAGGCGCTGCTGTTCTTCCTGCTGCTTGCGCGCGGTGATGGTGCGCCGCGTACCGAGCATGCGCAGGACCCGGCCCTGGGCGTCGCGCTCCACGGCGCGGCCGCGGTCCTCGACCCAGACCCAGTGGCCATCGGCGTGCTTGACCCGGTATTCGATCTGATAGCCGTCGCTGCGGCCCTTCATGTGCTCGACCAGGGTGCGGCGCAGCAACGGCAGGTCGTCCGGGTGCAGGCGCGGCTTGAGGTCGCGCAGCATGGCCTGCACCGCCTCGGGCTCGAGGCCGAAGATTTCCTTGAGCTGCGAGTGATGCACTTCATCGCTTTGCAGGTTCCAGTCCCACAAGCCCAACTCGCTGGCCTCCAGGGCCAGGGCCAGGCGCGCCTCGCTCTTGCTCAGGGCGTGGGTGGCATCGTCCAGCTCCAGGGTGCGCTCGGCCACGCGCATTTCCAGCTCGGCATGGGCGGTGCGCAGCTCGCCTTCGGCCCAGCGGCGTTGCTCGACCTCGCGGGCCAGCTCGCCATTGAGCGTCTCGGCCTGCTGCCGGGCATGCTCCAGGCGGCCGATCAACGCCTGATTCTGGAAGCGCTGCAACAGGCTGCGCTGCAGCAGGCGGTTGACCTGCCAGGCCACCACCAGCAGGGTCAGCAGCAGGATGCCGCCAAGCATGCCCCAGCCACGCTGCAGGCTGTGTTCGCTGAGCAGCAGATAGGCCACCGACGGCAGCAGGCAGGGCAAGGCGAAGGTCAGGAACGCCGACAGGCTGACGGCATAGGCCACGCTGGCGGAAAGGATCGCCGCGGCGATCAGGCCGTAGACCAGGGCCTGCTGATAGAACACATCGGCCGGCACCAGGGCGATGGCGGCGAAGGCCAGGGTCAGACCGGAGGCGCCGGCGCCGAACAGGAAGTTGCGCCGCCAATGCGCGTGCACCTGGCGGCTCGGCTGGGCGCGATTGAAGGCGCTGACCTGGACCAGGCGCAGAACGGCCAGCAGCACCAGCCAGATCAGCCAGCCGGAGAGCAGAGCACGGCTCGGCGGCGCCCAGAGCAAAAAGGCGCAGGCCGCGCCATTGAGCAGCATGAATAGGGTCGGCACCCACGAGCCCTGATACAGCAGGCGGGTACGTTCGATGGCGATATCCGTGGCGAATTGCTGACGAATCTCGCGTGTAGTGTCCAGCGTCAGTTCGGCAGCGGCGCTAGCGGTCTGGGTCATAGGCTATTTTCTTGTAATGGGTGCCTAGGTCGGCGGAGCATACCCGAGCTAGACGCTTCGCCCAACAATCATCTGTGCAAATTTATCAACCCGACAGACCACTTTGCCTGGCCAGGATGACCTGCGACAACCACCCGGCAAGGTGACTTGCCGTTCGTCCACTGGCCGCCGTGCGGCGATGTGCCGCGCGCCCGGTTTGCCCTCGTTGCCGCCGCCCCCTAGAATGCCGCGATGCAAAATGACCCCGAACTCCTGATCGCCTCCCTCAACGATGCCCAACGCCAGGCCGTCACGGCTCGCCTGGGCCGGCAACTGGTGCTGGCCGGCGCCGGCTCCGGCAAGACCCGGGTGCTGGTGCACCGTATCGCCTGGCTGATCCAGCTGGAAAACGCCTCGCCGCACAGCGTCCTGTCGGTGACCTTCACCAACAAGGCCGCCGCCGAGATGCGCGCGCGCATCGAACAGATGCTCGGCGTCAATCCGGCCGGCATGTGGGTCGGCACCTTCCACGGCCTGGCGCATCGATTGTTGCGCGCGCACTGGCAGGAAGCCGGTCTGGCGGAAAACTTCCAGATCCTCGATTCCGACGACCAGCAGCGCCTGGTCAAGCGGGTGATCCGCGAGCTGGGCCTGGACGAGCAGCGCTGGCCGGCCAAGCAGGCGCAATGGTTCATCAACGGGCAGAAGGATGAAGGCCTGCGCCCGCAGCATATCCAGCCCGGCGGCGACCTGTTCCTCGCCACCATGCTGAAGATCTACGAGGCCTATGAAGCGGCCTGCGCCCGCGCCGGGGTGATCGACTTCTCCGAACTGCTGCTGCGCGCCCTCGATCTATGGCGCGACAAGCCGGGCCTGCTCGAGCATTACCAGCGGCGCTTCCGGCATATCCTGGTCGACGAGTTCCAGGACACCAACGCCGTGCAGTACGCCTGGCTGCGCCTGCTGGCCAGGGGCGGCGACAGCCTGATGGTAGTGGGCGACGACGATCAGTCGATCTACGGCTGGCGCGGGGCCAAGATCGAGAATATCCACCAGTACAGCCGCGACTTCCCGGACGCCGAAACCATCCGCCTGGAGCAGAACTACCGCTCCAGCGCCGGCATCCTCAAGGCGGCCAACGCGCTGATCGCCAACAACCAGGGGCGCCTGGGCAAGGAACTCTGGACCGAAGACGGCGACGGCGAGCCCATCAGCCTGTACGCGGCGTTCAACGAGCACGACGAGGCCCGCTACGTGGTCGAGTCGATCGAGGACGCCCTGCGCAAGGACGGCCTCAAGCGCAGCGAGATCGCCATCCTCTACCGCTCCAACGCCCAGTCGCGGGTGCTCGAAGAAGCCCTGCTGCGCGAGAAGATCCCCTACCGCATCTACGGCGGCCAGCGCTTCTTCGAGCGCGCCGAAATCAAGAACGCCATGGCCTATCTGCGCCTGCTCGACGGCCGCGGCAACGATGCGGCGCTGGAGCGGGTGATCAACGTGCCGGCACGCGGCATCGGCGAGAAGAGCGTCGAGACGATCCGCGCCTATGCCCGCGAGCATGATGTGGCGATGTGGGAGGCGATCCGCCTGATGCTTGCCAACAAGGCCCTGCCGGGCCGCGCCGCGGGTGCCCTGGCCGGCTTCGTCGAGTTGATCGACAACCTCGCCGCCAAGGTGCTGAGCATGCCGCTGCACCTGATGACCCAGACGGTCATCGAGCAGAGCGGGCTGATCGCCTACCACCAGGCCGAGAAAGGCGAGAAGGCCCAGGCCCGGGTGGAAAACCTGGAGGAACTGGTCAGCGCCGCGCGCGCCTTCGACAACGACGAAGACGACGAGTTGAGCCCGCTGCAGGCCTTCCTCGGCCATGCCTCGCTGGAGGCCGGCGACACCCAGGCCGCGGAAAACGAAGACAGCATCCAGTTGATGACCCTGCACAGCTCGAAGGGCCTGGAGTTTCCCCAGGTGTTCCTGGTCGGCATGGAAGAAGGCCTGTTCCCGCACAAGATGAGCCTGGAAGAACCCGGCCGCCTGGAGGAGGAGCGGCGCCTGGCCTATGTCGGCATCACCCGCGCCATGCAGAAACTGGTGATCAGTTACGCCGAAGTCCGCCGCTTGTATGGCAATGAAACGCGCAACTCGATCTCGCGCTTCGTCCGCGAGATTCCAGCGCAGCTGATCCAGGAAGTGCGCCTGTCCAATAGCGTCAGCCGGCCCTTCACCGCGAACAGCCGCAGCATGAGCGGCAGCAGCATGTTCGCCGGCAGCGCCGTGCCGGACACCGCGTTCAGCCTCGGCCAGCGGGTGCAGCATGCGCTGTTCGGCGAGGGCACCATCCTCAACTTCGAGGGCTCCGGCGCCCAGGCACGGGTGCAGGTGAATTTCGAAGGCGAAGGCAGCAAATGGCTGATGCTCAGCTACGCCAAGTTGAACGCGCTGTAACCACCGATACGACGGTCCGTAGCCCGGATGCAATCCGGGCTGCGGGATTAACCCAAAACAACAAGGAAGCCCCGATGAATCGCCGCAACCTCTTCACCGCTGCCGTGGCCCTGTTTGCCGTTATCGGCCTGGCCGGCTGCAAGGACGAAAAAGCCGTCAGCGAGCAGGCTGCGGCCGAGCCGGTGCAGAGTTTCCAGTGGAAGATGGTCACCGCCTGGCCGAAGAACTACCCGGGCCTGGGCACCGCCGCCGAGCGCCTGGCCGAGCGGGTCGGCACCATGAGTGCCGGCCGCCTGACCATCAAGGTGTATGCCGGCGGCGAGCTGGTGCCGCCGCTGGAGGTGTTCGATGCGGTCTCGCGCGGCACCGCCGAGCTGGGCCACGGCGCCGCCTATTACTGGAAGGGCAAGGTGCCGGCCGCGCAGTTCTTCACCGCCGTGCCGTTCGGCCTGTCCACCAGCGAAATGAACGCCTGGCTGAGCAAGGGCGGCGGTCAGGCGCTGTGGGACGAAGCCTATGCCCCCTACGGCGTCAAGCCGGTGGTGGTGGGCAACACCGGCATGCAGATGGGCGGCTGGTACAACAAGGAGATCAACTCCCTGGACGACCTCAAGGGCCTGAAGATCCGCATGCCGGGCCTCGGCGGCGAGGTGCTGAGCAAGCTCGGTGCGACCACCGTCAACCTGCCCGGCGGCGAAGTGTTCACCGCCCTGCAGAGCAACGCCATCGACGCCAGCGACTGGGTCAGCCCCTACAACGACCTGGCCTTCGGTTTGCACAAGGCGGCCAAGTTCTACTACTACCCGGGCTGGCAGGAACCCCAGGCGGTGCTCGAACTGCTGATCAACCAGAAGGCCCTCGACAGTTTGCCGGCCGACCTGCAGGCGATCCTCACGGAAGCCGCCCGCGCCGCCAGCCAGGACATGCTCGACGACTACGTCTACCACAACGCCCTGGCCCTGGATCAGCTGCAGCAGCAGGGCACCCTGCTCAAGCGCTTCCCCGACGAAGTGCTGGACGCCCTGCAGCGCGAATCCGAAGTGGTGCTCGGCGAGCTGGCCGCCCAGAGCGAGCTGAACGGGCGTATCTGGGCCTCGATGAAGGCCTTCCAGGCGCAAACCAGCCAGATGCACAAGCTGTCCGAGAAGGAGCTGTACAACTGGCGTTGAGCCCCTGTAGGGTGCGCCGCGCGCACCATCGCAATGTCAGGTGGTGCGCACGGCGCACCCTACGACCAACCGGAGCTTCGCCTTCCGTTGGTCGTCTCCACCCCGCCTCGCGCGCCCCTCGGCCCATACTGCTTGGCGAGGTGAGCCGATGAAAAAACCGCCAATCACAGCAGCGCGGATCCTCGATACCGCCCTGCAACTGGCCGATGCCTGCGGCTGGGAACGTCTGCACCTGTTCGATGTAGCCGCCCAGCTCGACGTTGGCCTGGATGCCATCGCCGTCCATTACCGGGAAAAGGACCAACTGGTCGAAACCTGGTTCGACCGCGCCGACCGGGCCATGCTGGCGCGCAGCGGCGCCGCCGACCTCGCCGCGCTGGAGCCGGCCAAGCGCCTGGAAGAACTGCTGGTCGCCTGGCTCGACAGCCTGGCCGCGCACCGGGCGGTGACCGGACAGATGCTGCTGTACAAGCTCGAACCCGCGCATCTGCACCTGCAAGCGCTCGGCCTGCTGCGTATCAGCCGCACCGTGCAATGGTGGCGCGAGGGCGCCCGCCGGGAAAGCCGGCACCTGCAGCGCATCGCCGAGGAAAGCCTGCTGACCGGCGTCTACCTGCGCAGCTTCATCCACTGGTTGCGCCACCCCGAGGAAGACCCCGCCGAGTTCCGCGCCTTCCTGCGTCGGCAATTGCGCTGCGCAGCGCTGCTGATGCTATTGCGCCAATAGCGACTACACAGGGTGCGCCGCGCTCGCCAAGCGGCACGTCATGGCACGCCCTACGCAGCGACTCGGGCAAAAAGCAAAAGCCCGAAACATTCTATGACTAGCCTTCCGCACCGTTGGCGGGCAAGATGCCGCGCAGCGTTCCAACCACCAAGAGACAGCTAAACATGCAGCGTTTCCTCAGCATTGCCCTGGCCATGTGCCTGAGTTTGGGCCTTACCATGAGTTTCGATGCCGAAGCCAAGCGTTTTGGCGGTGCCAAATCCTTCGGCTCCGCACCTAGCCACCAGACTCGCCAGACCACCTCGCCAACCTCGACCGCCACCACGCCGACCGCCGGTCGTCAGCCGGCAGCTGCCAGCGGTGCCTCGCGCTGGCTCGGCCCATTGGCCGGTCTGGCCGCTGGCGGCCTGCTCGCCTCGATGTTCATGGGTGACGGCTTCGAAGGCCTGCAGATCATGGACATGCTGATCTTCGGCCTGATCGCCTTCCTGCTGTTCCGCTTCCTCGCCTCCCGGCGCAAGCAAGTCGGCCCGGCAACCGCCAATGGCGCGCCCATGCAGCGTGACATGCCTGCCCAGGCTGCACCCGCCTCGATCTTCGGCGGCGCCAGCGCCGCCGCGATCAAGCCGGTGATCAATGCGCCGGCCTGGTTCAACGAGCAAAGCTTCGTCAGCGCCGGTCGCGAGCACTTCCTCAGCCTGCAGCAGCACTGGGACGCCGACGAGATGGACAAGATCGCCGAGTTCGTCACCCCGCAGTTGCTCGAGTTCCTCAAGCGCGAGCGCGCCGACCTGGGCGAGGGCTTCCAGTCCACCTACGTCGATAACCTCGAGGTGCAACTGGACGGCGTCGACGACCTGAGCGACAAGACCGTCGCCACCCTGACCTTCACCGGCGTGGCGAAGACCTCGCGCTTCGATCAGGGCGAAGCCTTCAGCGAAAGCTGGCGCATGGAGCGCGACGCCGGTGACAACCAGCCCTGGCTGGTAGCCGGTATCCGCCAGAACTGAGTCCCTGCGGCACGCACTGACAAACCCGGGCCTGTCCCGGGTTTTGTGTTTCCCGGGAACCCCCTCTTGTTCGGCCAGGCCGGGCAGAGTAAAAACCCAACCCTGGAGAGTCTCTGCGCCCTATGGCGCGGGGCTCGCCCTTGCTACCCGTCATGCTGTCCTGCTGCTGGAGTCCACACCGTGGAAGAAGTCATCGAACAACTGCGTGAAATGAACGAACCGGTACCGGTCGCCCTGGAACTGCCGGAAGAAGAACTGCTGGTGGAAATCGAAGAGCAGATTCTGATCAACCTGCCGTTCGAGTTGCGCGAATTTCTGCTCAAGGTCAGCGATGTGGTCTACGGCCGCCTGGAGCCCGTCACCGCCACCGACCCGCAATCACACACCTACCTGCCGGAAGTCGCCTCGGTGGCCTGGTCGCTGGGTGTCTCGCGTGAGCTGGTGCCGATCTGCGAGGATCACGGCAACTACTACTGCGTCGAACAGGACGGCACCGTGGTGCTCTGGGAAGGCGACACCGGCGAGCTGAGCGAAGAAGAAACCTGGGACTCGGTGTGGCACTGGGTACGCGACGTCTGGCTGGAGAGCTGACCGTTGCGGGGCTTGCGCACGCCACCGGATTCATCCGCCTCCTGCGCCAGCAGGTTGAGCAGGTACTCGTCGAAATAGCTCAGGTCCCGCTCCATCGCTGCGCGCGCCGTCTTGCCGTCACCGGCCTGCAACGCCGTGAAGGCCGCCTCATGGAAATCGTTGAGGTGCAGTAACTGAGTGCTGTCGCTAAACAACCGGTTGAAGAACGGCCCGATTTGCAGACGCAGCGACTCGATCATACGCAGCAGAACCGGGTTGGCACAGGCGCGGTACAGGCTCAGGTGGAACAGACTGTTGTCTTCCAGGTAGGCCGCTATATCGCGCCGCTCCAGCGCCTGCTCCATGCGCAGGATGCAGCCATGCAACAGGTCGATTTCGGCGCGGCCCAGGCGCGGTGCGGCCAGTTCGACAGCCAGGCCCTCCAGGCTCAGGCGCACCAGGGTGATCTGCTGGAAGCGTTCGCGGCTCATCACCGGGACTCGCGCGGAGCGCTGCTGTTCGCCCTCCAGGGCACCCTCGGCGACCAGACGCTGCAAGGCGCCACGCACCGGCATCGGACTGCTGCCCCAGGCCGTGGCGAGGTCGCGGATTTTCAGGCGCTCGCCTGGCTGGAAACGGCCGGCCAGCAAGTCGCTGCGGATCCGCTGGTAGAGTTGTTCCTGCAGGTTATCGGCCATCGGCGCTCACCAGGCTGTGGCCTGGCGGCGCCGGCAATGGGTTCAGAGGACAGCAGCGCATGCGTTTCTCCGCAATCCGGGAAATGATGGGTGTCTGAGTAGCTTGCTAGAAGCCGACAAGGCGCAGTTGACCGCAGTCCATGACACCTGCAACAACGCCTGACCGATGCAGAACCGCTCAGGGCGCCTTGTTTTCGATCAGACAATTACCACCGTCCACCACCAGCACTTCGCCGGTGATGTAGCTGGCTTCGGGTGAGGCGAGGAAGGCCACGGCGCCGGCTATTTCCTCCGGGCGACCGGCACGACCAAGCGGTGTGTAACTGGCGGCACGGCGTTCTTCATCGGTACTCGAACCGGTGGCGATCCAGCCCGGCGCTACGCTGTTGACGGTGATGCCCTGCCTGGCCACTTCCAGCGCCAGGCCCATGCTCAAACCGAGCATGCCGGCCTTGGCCGCACTGTAGGCCGCTTCGCCAGGGTTGCTGCCGCGGGTGCCGGTGGTCGAGCTGATGTTGACGATGCGCCCGTAACCGCGCGCCTGCATGTTCGGCAGCAGGGCACGGGTGAGCAGGAAGGCGCTGGTCAGGTTGCGCGCCAGCGACAGGTTCCAGGTCGCCAGATCCATGCTCGCCACCTCGGCGAAGGGTTCCGCGCTGCCCTGCATGGCCATGCCGGCATTATTGACCAGGATGTCCACATGGCCGAACTGCGCCGTCGCCCAGTTGGCCAACTCCAGCACCTGGGTTTCATCGGTAAGGTCGGCAGACATGGCGCGGGCGTCGATACCTTCAGCCTGCAGCTCGGCGGCGCGTTGCTGGATCCGTGCACTGCTGGCGGTCAGCAGGATGCGCACCCCTTCGCGCCCCAGGCGGCGCGCGATGGCCAGGCCGATACCGCTGTCGCTGCCGGCGCCGCTGACCAGGGCAACCTGGCCCTGCCAGTCAGAATTGCTCATCTCGATCCTTCCTTGTGATCACAAAAGTCGCCGAATAGTAGCAGATGCCGCCTCATCCGCCAGGCGTTGACATATGCGTGATCACACCACAAGAATGTGCAAAAAATCGAACGAGGTGTTCAAGCATGACCTCCAGTGGGATCGCCGAATCTGCCATCAGCACCTTCACCGCCCGTGAGCGGCAGCGCTTCATCGAACAGAATCCGCAATCCATGGCCCTGGGCGAGCGCGCGCGTCATGCGCTGTTCGGCGGCGTGCCGATGCACTGGATGGCCGATTGGTCGACCCCCAGCCCACTGTTCGTCAGCCGGGCCAAGGGCGCGCGCTTCCATGATGTCGACGGGCACGAGTACCTCGACTTCTGCCTCGGCGACACCGGCAGCATGTTCGGTCACTCGCCGGAGCCGATCGCCAAGGCCATCGCCGAGCAGGCCAACAACGGCCTGACCAGCATGCTGCCCGGCGAAGACGCAGTGGTCTGTGGCGAGCTGCTGGCCGCGCGCTTCGGCCTGCCGTACTGGCAGGTCACCGCCACCGCCACCGACGCCAACCGCTATGTGCTGCGCTGGGCACGCGGCATCACCGAGCGCAAGGTGCTGCTGGTGTTCGACGGCTGCTACCACGGCACCGTGGATGACGTCATGGTGCGCTGCCACAAGGGCCAGACCCAGCCGCGCTCCGGCCTGATCGGCCAGGCCTACGACCTGACCCAGTACAGCCGCTCGATCCCGTTCAACGATGTGGAAGCGCTGGAGGCCGCCCTGGCCCAGGGCGATGTCGCCGCGCTGATGTGCGAGCCGGCGATGACCAATATCGGCATGGTGCTGCCCGCACCGGGCTTCATGGCCAAATGCCGCGAGCTGACCAGGAAATACGGCAGCCTGCTGATCATCGACGAAACCCACACCATCTCCAGCGATATCGGCGGCTGCACCCGGTTGTGGAACCTCGAGCCGGACTTCTTCGTGCTCGGCAAGCCGATTGCCGGCGGCGTGCCCTGCGCGGTGTTTAGCTGCAGCAGCGCCATGGCCGAAGCCATGCAGCAGGCGCGCCGCCGCGCCAGCGAGAACAGCCATGGCCACGGCCACAGCGGCATGGGCACCACCCTGTCGGCCAACGCTCTGGCCATGCATTGCATGCGCGCCAACCTGGAGCAGGTCATGACCGTGGCCGCCTACGCGCACATGCTGCCGCTGGCCAAACGCCTGGCCGATGGCTTGCGCCGCCTGATCGCAACACACCGGCTCAACTGGTCGGTGACCGAACTGGGCGCGCGCAGCGAGTTCCAGTTCTGCGCGGCGCCGCCGCAGACCGGTGCCGAGGCCGAGGCGGCCTTCCACGACGAGCTGCAGATGGCCCTGCACCTGTACCTGATCAACCGCGGCATCCTGATCACGCCGTTCCACAACATGACCCTGTGCTGCCCGGACACCAGCGCAGCGGATGTCGACCGGCTGATCGCCACCCTGGATGAGGCCCTGACCGAGCTGCTGGCCATCCCCTGCGCCCGGGAATGATCCTAAACCATGAGACGGATTGAGCCTGCGATACCCAACACCCTGGAACGGTCGCGCTGGGCCAAGGACGCCCTCGGGGCGGCTGTCCTCAGGCGGTTGCTGGCCATCAAGCACGAGGAATATCGCCAATTCATGGGCGAAGTGGCCGAGCAGGACTGGCGCTGGTAGCTGACTCAGGCGTGCGGGCTCTTCCACAAACCGCTGCACGACACCCCTTACCTAGACTGGATTGACCACCGCCCCTGGAGAAACCGCCCATGAGCACCCCCGTTATCCTGATCACCGGCGCCGCTGGCGGCCTCGGCCGCGCCATCGCCAAGCGCTTCTCGCAGAGCCGTTGGCGGGTCACCGCCACCGACGTCGACAAGGCCGGCCTGCACGCGCTGAATGCCGCGGTGCCGCTGGATTTCAGTGCCCCCGCCGACCTGCGCAGTGCAAATAACTGCCGCGAGCTGCTGGCCGAGGTGCTGGTCAGCACCGGCCGCCTGGATGCCGTGGTGAATGCCGCCGGGGTCTGGCGCGAGGGGCCGGTGGAAACGTTCGGCGAAGACGACTTTGACCTGGTCATGGGCGTCAACCTGAAGGCCGCGTTCTACATCAGCCAAGCCGCCATCCCGTACCTCAAGGAAACCCGCGGCTGTATCGTCAATATCGCCAGCGATGCCGGGCGCCAGGCCTATCGCGGCTCGGCGGCCTACTGCGCGAGCAAGGCGGCACTGGTGATGCTGAGCAAGACCCTGGCCCTGGAACTGGCCGAGCACGGCGTGCGGGTCAACGCGGTATCGCCCGGCGACATCGCCACGCCGATGCTCGACTACCAGGCCGAGCGCTACGGCCATGGCAACCCAAACGCCTACAAGCGCGAACTGCTGCGCGACTACCCGCAGGGCCGCGAAGCGCGCTTCCTGCGCCCGGAGGAGATCGCCGAACTGGTCTGGTACCTGTGCCAGCCACAGGCCGAGGCCATCACCGGCGCCGACCTGGCGATCGACTTCGGCCTGTCGGCGGGCAAGTAGCGCCGGGTTCACATGCCGTTGGCGAAGTCCGCCGAGTCGAAGCGGATCGCCGTGCGCAGCGGGCGCATGGCCCGGGCATAGCGCAGCAGCACCTGCAGCGCCCAGTCGGCGCGGGCGCGGATTCGCGCATCGGCCTCGTCGAGCGCCGTCTCGCCATTGAGCACCGCTTCCACCTGACGCACGATCAGTTGCTCGGGCAGGTAGCACAGCCGGCAGTTCTTGTAGCTGGAGGCGCGCAGCTCACTCAGCGGATAAGCGCCTCCCTGGCCGGCCGAGACGCCAACCAGCAGCCCCGGCTTGTGCCCCAGTTCGCGGCGACCGGCGTAGACGAAGAAATTCTTCAACGCCGGGCTGGCCATGCCGTGCCACTCCGGGCTGACCAGCACCACGCCGTCCGCCTCGCGCAGCAGCGTGGCGCAATCGCTCCACACGCCGCCAGGATCCTCGGCCGGCCACAGCGGCAGCGGGGTGGCACCGAGGTCGATCAGGCTGAGGTCCGCCGCCGCGCAATGGCCCAGCTGCAGCAAGCGCCCGCGCAGGTAGGCGGCGACCTTGGCCGACTGGCTGGACGGCTGGCTGGAGCCGGCCAGCACTACCAGTTTCAGGCTCATTGGCCGGCTCCCTTGCCCAGCGCCCGAGGCTCGGCGGCCTCGCCCGGCTGGCGGCTACGCACCAGCGGCCAGAACACCTCGTGCTGCCAGCTCACCGGCCGCAGGTTCTCCACACCGAAGGCCTGGGGCCGGCGCCGGGTGATCTTGGCCGTGCCGAACAGCACGTCCCAGAAGAACAGCAGGTTGCCGAAATTGCCCTTGTAATGGGTCACCCCGTCGGCGGCGTTCTGGCCGTGGTGGGCGGAATGGGTCGCCGGGGTCGAGATGGTCCGCTCCAGCAGCCACATCAGCGGGCGCAGGGCATGGATTCGATAGAGCCGGTCGTCCCAGGGCACGCTGCTGTGAGCGCCGAAGATCACCGTCATCTTGACGAGCAGATAGACGTAATAAACCTCGGCCAAACCCAGGTAGACCAGCGCGGCGGACAGCCAGATACCGGGCATCAACAGGTAATAGAAGCTGTTGTTGCGGTAGACGATGCGGATGCTCATATAGGCCGCCGAGTGGTGCGCCCGGTGCAGGGCATACAGCCAGGGCACGCGGTGCGCCAGGCGGTGCCACCAGTACTGGGTCATGTCATCGCACAGCAGCAACAGGCCAAACCCGGCCCACCAGGGCAGGCCGCTCAGGGCGCCGCGCACCTGCGGCACCCAGTGCCCGAGCAGAGAATCACAGAGGAAGAAGACCAGCGGGAAGGTCAGACCGAGCAGCAGGCTCGAGCCGATCACCTCGATAGCGACATCGCGCCACTGGCCCTTGGCTTGGCGAAGGCAGCCGCAGGCCAGCTCCAGCAGGATGAAACCGAGAAAGATCGAGCCGACCACAAGCGAGGGATTGTTGGCGATTGTTGTTGGATTCATGGCAACCTCGACTGGGCCCGGAAGACGCACCGGGCGACAGCCCCATAAGAAGCCAAGCAGGCCCGAGACGACATGCGCGAACTGGACAAAAATACCCGAGAACGGGCCAACCTGCCGGCCCGGCGCTTCCACCGCGGCCCCCTCGGCCGGGTCCTCGAACGCTTCCTGCAGAGCCATGCCAGCGCTTCGCCGGATTTCAGCCTGGTCGCGCTGGAACAGCTATGGCAGGCCGCCGCCGAGCACGATCCGGCCATCGGCCTGCACCTGTTCGACCAGTTCAGCCCCCAGGACTGGCATGTGCTGGCGCACCTCTGCCTATTCTGCGCCGATGTCGCCGAGGCCAGCCGCTGCTGGGCGCGCTACGCCAGCCTGGCCGCCGATAGCGACCAGTTGCGACTGGTCGAGGAAACCGAGGGCGCCGGCGTGGAACTGCAGATCGATGCCCCGCCACAGCTGGCCCGCTACCTGGTCGAGCACTACATGGTGATGGCCGTGACCCAGATGCGCCGCGGCACCGGCCAGCCGCTGCTGCCGGTGCGCGCGCGCTTTCGCCATGCGCGCCCGGCCTACCACGAGCACTACCGGCCCTGGTTCGGCGAGCGGGTCGAATTCAATGCAGAACACAACCGCCTGCTGTTCGACCGCTCCACCCAGGCCCTGCCGATGCTCAACCGGCATGCCGGCATGGTCGAGCTGCTCTGCCAGGAACTGGAGCGCCGCCTGGCCCAGCGCCGCCAGCTCGGTGGCTGGGCCGACAGGGTCGCCGCGAGCGCGCGCCAGGCGCTGGAACAGGGCCTGGCGCCGAGCCTGGAGAGCGTGGCGCAAAGCCTGCACCAGAGCCCGCGTACCCTGCGCCGGCGCCTGCAGGAACAGGACCTGAGTTTTCGCCAGCTGCTCGACCTGCTGCGCGCCGAACTGGAACAGCACTACCAGCTGCAGGGCTGCAACCGCGCGCAGATCGGCGAACTGCTCGGCTACAACGACACCGCCGCCTACCTGCATGCGCGCAAACGCTGGCGTGACCAGGTGGTCAGCTGAATCGTTCTGATAGACAGGGCGCCGCCACGCCCGGATCCATCCACCTTAACTGTGAGAGAACCCCATGGAACCCGGAAACGCCCAGCTGTCGATGACCGTATTGATGACCCCGGACATGGCCAACTTCTCCGGCAATGTGCACGGTGGCACCCTGCTCAAGTACCTCGACGAAGTCGCCTATGCCTGCGCCAGCCGCTATGCCGGCACCTACGTGGTGACGCTGTCGGTGGATCAGGTGATCTTCCGCGAGCCGGTCCACGTCGGTGAGCTGGTGACCTTCCTCGCCTCGGTCAACTACTGCGGACGCACGTCCATGGAGATCGGCATCAAGGTGATCACCGAAAACATCCGCGAACGCTCAGTGCGGCATACCAACAGTTGTTTCTTCACCATGGTCGCGGTCGATCAGGGCGGCAAGCCGATAGCGGTACCGGCGCGCCAGCCGCAGAATTCCGAAGAACAGCGACGCTTCACCCAGGGCCACCAGCGCCGCATGATTCGCCAGGAACTCGAGCAACGCTACCAGGAACTGAAAGGCGAAGGCTGATCGACCAGGCAAGACAGCTCGAGGCCTGACTGGCAGAATGCCGGCGAGCCATGGCCGGGGCTAGGAGCCTGTCGGACTTAACGCTGTTCTACTGCGGAAAAGCCGGATTTGGTCATTTTTGCTGCTTTCCCTCGTTAAATAGCCAGCTATTCGCCTCGAAAAAGCAGCAAAACTGCCTCAAACCGGACTTTCCCTCGCTACGAACGGTCAAGTCCGACAGACTCCTAGGACCGGCCGTGCCCATCTGGAGCCCCGCAATGCTGACCCTCGGTAATATTTTCGTTTTGATGCTGCTGGCCACGGCCGGCGGCTGGCTATGGCACGCCCACGGTTTGCGCGAGCGGGCCCTGGCGCAGGTCAAACAGCACTGCGCGAAAGCCGATGTCGAACTGCTCGACGGCAATGTCGCGCTGCGCAAGATCACGCTCTTGACCGATGCCCGCGGGCGCAGGCGCCTGGCGCGGGTGTATGGCTTCGAGTTCACCGTCACCGGCGAACAACGTCATGTCGGCAGCATCGTCATGTTCGGCCAGCAGGTCGGCCGCATCGAACTGGCGCCCCATCCGTTCAGGACGCCACCGGCGGAAAATCCCCAGGTGATCGAGCTGGAGCGATGGCGTTCGGATCATCGCAAACCCGACAGACACCAGCCCAAGCCTTAAAGCAAACCCAGCGCCCGCAAGCTGGCTTTACCCAACTCGATACGCTTGCCCGCATCGCGCAAATCGGCCATGGGGATGTTCAGCGCGAAGCTGTACAGCTTGTCGTCCTGCTCCAGCCAGCCAACCCACCAGCCGATGCCCGGATCCTGAGCGGTGGCCCAGCCAGTCTTGCCGTACAACGTCCAACCGGCGCCTTGCTCCAGCCTGCAGATGTCCCTGACCTGGGCCTGGATGGCCGGCGGGAACGGCAACTGACCCTGGACCAGGCGCGCCAGAAACTGCGTCTGCTCCACGGCACTGATGGTCAAGGGCCCCTTCAGCCAGAACTGATCAACCTCAGTGCCGACCTCGCCATTGCCGTAACCCAGCGCGGCCACCTGTCTGCGCATGCGCTGCAGACCGATGCGCCGCGCCAGTTCCTGGTAGACCGGCAGGTTGGAGACCTTGATCGCCTCGCGCAGACCCATGTCCCGCTGCCAGGTCTTGAGAAAGCGGGGCTTGCCGTCGTAAGGGAATACCTCGTCGACACTACTGACCGCGCCCGTGGCGAGGCCGATCAGGCTGTTGCCAATCTTGAAGGTGGAGGCCGGGATATAGCGGGTTTCCGCACGCGGGCGGTTGTGCCCGAGCAGTTGTCCGCTACCGATCTCGTACAGCACAAAGGTGCCCTGCATGGCGGCACGTTCGAATTCGGCGGATACCGCAGGGCTGTCCCGCCAATCGAGGGCCATGACCTGACTGCTCAGCAACAGCAAGGCTAGGCAAACCATCCGGTTCATAGCGACTCCTTGAACAAACGAAGCCTGCCGGGCCCCTTACCGCCCTGCAGGTCCGGCAAGCCATTCGGGTTTGCGCCGCCGTCCTGCAACGGCAGTTCGGGCCAGCCCGGCCAACTCGGGTAACGCCAGCCAGCGCGCCCCATGGGCCGCGCGCGGTATCTCAGCTGCACTGCAGGAGGAAGCTGCCGACCCGCTCGGCCGTATCCCGCGGCTGCTCCTGCATGAAGCAATGCCCGCCATCCACCACCTGGGCATGAACGTGCGGATTGCTGGCGCACCAGCGCGCCACCGACTTGGCGACGAAAGGGTAGCTGTGCTGGCCATAGAGCACCTGGGTCGGCGTCGTCACCTTGGCCAGCGACGGCCACAGGCGCTTGGGGAAGGAGCCGAAAATTTCCGCCTCGCGGCTCGGCCGGCACTTCAACTCGACGCCGGCGTCGGTGTCCTTCAAGGCATGATTGATATAGGCGTAGAAGGCGTCCTCGTGCCAGCCGCGGAACATCCCGCGGCCATGCAGCGCGGCATGCGCCGCCGCGCGATCCGGCCACTCGCGGCGACGCTTGCGCGCCTTGCTCGCCAGGGTGTTGCGCTGGCTCAGGCCGACCACGTCGGAGAGCGCCATGACCCCGATCATCGCCGGAGTGAACAACACCGGATCGAGCAGCACCGCGCGCTGAAATAGTTGCGGCTGCTGGGCCAGCATCAGGCTGGTCAAGACCCCGCCAAAACTGTGGCCGACGGCAAACAATGGCACCTCGGCAAAGTGCTTGCGGCCCTCGGCAAACGCCTCCAACGCCAGCTCGGCGCTGCGGTTCCAACCATGGAAACGCCCGCCATGATCACTGTCGCCATGGCCCTGGGCATCGCACAGCCAGAGGTCGAAATCCGCGGCCAGGCAGTCCAGCAGTGGCTCGTAGACGCGCCCGCAATAACCATTGCCATGCAGGAAATGCAGCAACGGCTTGCCCGAAGGCGGCGAATGCCAGCCGCGCAGGGTGAACCCGGCGGAACAGGAGTGGGACCAGGATTCAAGGTACATGCGGCGGCTCACTGTCGACTGGCCGGCCAGTTTACTGCCAGTGATGGCCTGGTGCCGAGCGCCGCACAAACAAAAAAGAGGGCACCCTGAAGCGCCCCCAACTCCACGCTCAACTCCCTAATCTCCACTACACGCGGATAAAGCGCTCCAGCAAGGCGTTCAACCGCTCGGGTTGATCCAGCGACGTGGCATGCCCCGAATCGCTCACCACCTGCAGCTCGGCATTGCGCAGCTGCGCCACATAGGCCTGCTTGTAGGCCAGCGGGGTGTAGTCGCGGTCGCCGGCGACGATCAGCATCGGCGTATCGACGCCGTTGACCGCCGGCAGCGCCGACCAGCCGAGAATCGCGCGGATGGCATGCAGGTAGGAAGTCCGGTCATTGGCCCCGATACGCATGGCGGTGCGCCGGCGCAGCTCGCCCTGCTCCGCATGGGGAAACAGCTTGCGCGCCAGCAACCGGCCCATGGCCTTGAGACCGAACAGGCGGATCAGCGCCAGGCGCAGCAGCACCTTGCCGCGCAGGGTCCAGGAATCCAGGGGAAAGCTCGGTGCACTGTTGATCGCCACCAGCCGGCCGATCAGTTGCGGCTGTTGCGCCAGCAGCTGGAAAGCGACCATACCGCCCATGGAGATGCCCACCAGCACGCAGCCCTGAATGACCTGGACGCGGATAAACTCGGCCACATCGTCGGCCAATTCGGCCACGCTGACCGGGGCGCGCAAGGGTTCGCTGGCCCCATGGCCGCGCAGGTCGAGGGCGAAGACTTCGGCGAAACGCGACAACGCATCGATCTGTGGCTGCCAGTCCTGGGAGGATGAGCCCAGGCCATGTAGTAACAATACCGGCAGGCCATGACCTTTACGGATATAGGCGCAGCGGCCATTGCGTAATTGAATATAGTGCATGGATAAACTCCCTTTAATACAAACTTTGGTGCGCGCTTAGTCCTGCCATCCTGAACCGCGAGGATTATCAGGAAACACCGGTTAAACGTGGAAAATTGCCAACTTAGTTATTACCTGAGCGTTTGCCTTATCCCGGTGAAAAACCTAGAATCGGCCTGCGTCTTATAGAGAGTTCTCCCCATGTACAGCATTTCCAGCCCGACTCAGGCTCGCAGTAAAAAAGCCCTTGAGCGCTTTCTCAACGTGGCTGCCGAACTGCTTGCGGACAACCGTTTCGAAGACACCGGCATCTCCCAGATCGCGGTGCTGGCGGAGTCCTCTGTGGGCACCTTCTATCGTCTGCTGGGCGACAAGGACGTACTGCTCTACGCCGTGCACGAGCGCTTCGTCGAGCAGGGCCGCAGCGCCATCGACAGCCTGGTGCAGGACCTCGGCCACAGCGAGTTGCCGCTCAGCGGCCAGATCGAAGCCTTTATCCAGGGCATAATCGAGCTGTTCGAGGGCCGCGAAGGCCTGCTCCGCGCCCTGGTTCGGCGCAGCTCGGCCGACCTGCAGTTCCGTCAGCGTTTCCACCAGCTCAATGCCTATATCGGCCAGACCTTCTGCGCCATCGTGCTGGCCCGGCGCAACGAACTGCGCCACCCGCAGCCGCAGCAGGCCGCCGACCTGGCGGCGCATATGCTGCTGGCCAGCCTGAATTACCTGACCATGGTCGGCACCCTCGGCGAAACACCTCGGGAAGTTATTCCCGAGGAACTTTCCCGGCTGATTTGTAATTATCTGGAAGTTGCCAAACATTAACGTCTGCTGTCCCGGCGTAATTGCGCCGGGGTAAAGTCCGAGGGTTTCAAGGCAATATCAAACTGATTGGCTGGCTCTTCATTGGACAATATGCCGATGACATATCGGCCGCCGATCAAGTCATATACCGCATCGCCTCTGGTCCAGATCAGCGGCTGATCGTAAAGGTTGATGGTGTAGGACTCGCCGACCCGCCATAGGGTGTCGCGGTTGTCATAGTGGTCGACCACCAGGATCTGGTAGCTGTCCTCGTCGAAATACATATCGCGCTGTTTGTACTGGTGGCGCATCCCCGCCTTCAGCGTGGCCCGTACATGCCAGACCCGGTGCAGCTCGTAGCGCAGCAGATCCGGGTTGACGTGGCCGCGCTTGACGATGTCGCTGTACTTGTTGCTCTTGGCCGCCAGACGGTAGCTGTTGTAGGGCACATAGAGCTCCTTCTTGCCCACCAGCTGCCACTCGTACTTGTCCGGCGCGCCGGAGAACATGTCGAAGTTGTCGGTGGTGCGCATGCCGTCCGATGAAGTGCCGGGCGAGTCGTAGGCCACGTTCGGCGCACGGCGCACACGACGCTGACCGGAGGCATAGAGCCAGGCCAGGCGCGGCTCCTTGACCTGGTTGACGGTCTCGTGCACCAGCAGTTCGGTGCCGGCCAGGCGCGCCGGGGCCAGCACCGACTGACGGAAGTAGAAGAGGATATTGCCGTTGCTCTGGCTGTGGTCGCCGGCGTCTTGGTTGAACAGGAACAGGTCCTCGATCTTGGTCATGAAATAGTCGCCGCTGGCCTGCGGCACGGCCTGGGCGTAGTAGCGCTTGACGCTGTCGCCGCGGTAGCGCACCAGGTGGTTCCACAACACTTCCAGGCCCGACTGGGGAATGGGGAAGGGCGTGGCCAGCTTGAAGTCGGCGATGCCGTTGCCGTTTTCGATCAGCTTGGCCGTGGTCGCATTGGCCTTGGCGGCGGCATACACCTTGTCCGGGTAGGAGGCCGAGCGCCGGGTCGGGTAGACGTTGAGCTTCCAGCTGTCACTGAAACGAGTGAGCATGGCCAACTGGCCGGGGCTGAGCTGCTCGCGGTACTGCGCGGCGTTGGCTGCGGTGATGCTGAACAGCGGCTGATCGGCGGCATAGGGGTCGCGGTAGCCCAGGGCCGGGTCGTAGGCATTGGCATCGCGGGCCAGGCCGCCGTCCCAGGCGGGGATGCTGCCGGCGGCATTGCCGGCCTTTTCCGCGCCGATCGGGGTCAGCTCCTGACCGAGGCGCACGGCCTGCGCCGCCGCTACCTGGGCCTGAACCAGACCCGCGCTCAGCAGCAGAGAACCGAACAGGCTGGCGCGCAAGAATCCTGAAGTCTTCATGGTCTTCCCTTCCTAGAAACTGTATTTGATGTTGACGCCGAGGTAGTCGCGGTCGCTGAGCTTATTGGCCAGATCGCCGCCGCTGTAGCCGACATATTTGACGCCGACTGTCAGGGACTCCTGATAGATGGCATCGACCCCCAGGGAATAGCTCTTGCGCTCTTCCAGCAGGCCGTTGGTCAGCTGCGGAGCCACGCCGTTGATGCCGTACTGGTAGTTGACGCTGGGCACCAGGTTGACCAGGTTGAACACGTTGCTATAGGTCAGCGACAGCCCCGCCTGCGCACCCCAGGCACTGGAGGTGGCCCCGTAGTAGTCGATATCCGACTCCAGGCCCTGTACCCGGCTGCCTACCACTTCGCTCATCAGGGTGGCCGTGTCGGCCCCGAGCAGGTTGTTGAAGCTGTAGATGCCCACCAGCGAGCCTTGCCACATGGGCTTTTCACGGTAGCCATCGAGGCGCGTGCCCACCGGCATGCCGGCCAGATTGCCCAGCAGCGCGCTCGGCAGGTACTCGCCCAGGCCCAGGGCTATCGGGGCATTGGGCCGGTAGCTGAGCTCGCCGGCCAGGGACAGGCCATTGAGGAAGCTGTCGCCGCCGATGCTGGTGTTGAAGCTGAGGCCATAGAGGTGGCGCTTTTCCAGGTACTCGGCGTAGTAGTTGGAACTGGTGCCGACCGGCAGCGCCCCCACCACCGGGAACACCATGGGCTGGCCCACGGTCAGGCCGATCATCGGCAGGTTCATGTTGTAGCGCAGGTAGTAGAAGCCCAGCTCGCTGTCATTCAGCTCGGGCACCAGCCAGCGCAGGGCCACGCCGTACTGCGCGGCATCGTCGGCTTTGACATCCTTGCCACGGGGGATATGGGTGGTGGGCAGGTAGCCCTTGAGCAACGTATTGAGAAACCCCGGGCCCAGGCTGTCGGCAAAGGCCTGGGCCTGCTCCGGGCTGTCGAAGGCCAGACCGCCGGTCAGCGGCTCCTGCAAGGGCGGCAGCATCAGGTAATCGCAGCCGTCACCGAGCACATCGAGGGTGGAGAAATAGGTGCCGCAGGGGTCGATCTTGGTTTCTTCCCAGGCGCTGCCGGGCTGCCAGTAGCCTTCGACGGACAGCCCCTCAGTCAGTTCGAACGAGGCATAGCCCATCAGGGTCGGCATATAGGCTTCCTTCAGCTCGGAGCCGGGCGCGCGCAGGGCGTTGAGGTCCACCGGGTTGGTCGCGCCGATGCCGTTCTGATAGAACAGCCCTTCGCCCCAGTTGATCACCTGCCGGCCGAGACGGGCATTCAAGGCCCGCTCGCCAACCGTCCAGCTACCGTAGACGAAGGCATCCAGCAGATCGATGCTGGAGCCGGCATCGTCCAGGCCCTTGTTCGGGATCTCGCGGTGGCGGCGGTTATCGTCCTTCAGTTCGAAATCATAGAAACCGCGGGCGCGCAGGAAAATGCCGTAATCGCCCTGAAAACTCAGGTCCATCTCGGTCACCACCTTGGCCACCTCGGAGAACAGCGCGCCCTTCTTGAAGTTGAGGTTGCCGTCGTCGGAGTTGATCAGCGCACTGTTGTCGCCCTTGCCGCCATTGGCGCGGGCGATCAGCCGGCGATCCTGGCTTTCCATGCGGTAGTTCACCCCGTAGGACAGGGTGGTATCCAGGGACAGCGCCCAGTCCCCCGAGCGCGTCTGAAAGGCATTCCCCTGGCTCGCTGCCAGCAACGCCAGGCAACCGGCCGTCCATGCTGATCTCTGTGTTGCCACGATGATCTCCTGCTGTGTTGTTTTTATCGGAACCGGAACATCGGTTCCGATAAAATAGTAGTCCATTCTTCTTTTGGCAAGCCCGGCAAAGATTTTTTTCTTCCGGCCGTGGCCGGCGCTAGAGAGTCCGCGGCGCTGCAGCGCGCAGATGTGGCGGGTTGGCATACTTGACGGAATCGGAATTCATGTTTCTATTTAACAAGCGACAGCAGGGAAGCACAGCGTTTGGTCAGGAGGACAACCCTTAGAAAACCAATAATAGAGTGGAGAACTGTCATGTTTATCACTGCCAAACCGCGTGTCCGCTGGCTGGGCCTGATCACCCTGCTGGCGTGCTGTTGCGCCACCCCGAGCTGGGCCGACTCGCCCTGCAGCGAACGCCAGAAAAGCCTGCTGCTGCCCGGAAAGATCAGTTGCAGTCACCAGTCGACCTGGATTGCCTCAGGCCCCCTGAGCCTGCGCAAGGTGATCTACCAGACCCCGGCCGGTACACCACCTGCGGACGGCTGGCCGGTGGCGCTGTTCTATCAGGGCTCGTTCTTCGCCCTGGACGATTTCGTCTATTACAGCGACGAGTGGCTGGGCAAACTCTACAACGAGGGCAAGACCATCAAGACTCTGCTCGATAACGGTTATGCGGTGATCGCGCCCAGCGCCCCGGCCGACCTGTTCTGGCAGACCAATATCCCCGGTCTGTCGGGAGAGCTGTACCCAAGCAGCACCGACTTCAGCTTCCTGAGCAATCTGTTCCAGGCCATCGACAGCGGTCATTTCGGCCCGCTCAACGGCCAGCGCAAATACGCCACCGGGATCTCCAGCGGCGGCTACAACACCAGCCGCATGGCGGTGTCCTTCCCCGGCCAGTTCAAGGCCCTGGTGGTGCATTCCGGCTCCTACGCCAGCTGCAGCGGTCCGCTCTGCTCGGTGCCGGACGTCTTACCTGCCGATCACCCGCCGACCTACTTCGTCCACGGTTTCGTCGACCTCACCGTGCCCTGGTGGAGCATGGACATGTACTACGACCGCCTGCTCTACCAGGGCATCCCTACAGGCCGCTATACCGAGCCCTTGGGTAACCACGAATGGTTCGACGCCTCACCGGGCAAGGTGCTCGCCTGGTTCAACGCCTACCCCTGACTGAGAGCTTGTGAAAAAACTCTCGCCTACTGCGACCGCCCCCTGACGCCCGCTGCTGGCGTTGCGTTATGCAAAAAACAGGGTCATTTAGCTCACTAAACTCCCCCGTTTTTCGCGTAACGCGCCTTGCCGCGGACACCAGGAGACGCTTCGCTACGGCGCTCGATATTTTCACAACCTCTGAGCGACTAGATCCGGCAGGCCGCCATGCCCCGACGCAGCGTCTCGACCTCCTGGGGCTGATCGAAGATCAGTTCCAGCCGTGAGTCCTTGCGCCATTCGCTGTTTTGCCAGTGCAACGGCTGGCCATCCAGGGCATTGGCCGAGAGCCAGCCGGCATTGGTCTGCAGCACCAGCTTGGCGCGGCGCCAGGCCAAGCTGCCGAGCCACTGCTGCACCTGCATCAGCTCGAAACGCTGACTCGGATGCCAGCGCCAGCCGATGCTCCAGCCTTCGGCTTGTGCCTGAACCTGGCAGATCGGCTCGGCGGGCGTGCGCCAGATCTGCGGCACGGTTGCGGCGACGCTGCCGGGCAGGTCGTCCAGCCCCGTGCCCGCCTCGGCCCGGGCGGCGAAGCCGGGCAGTTGGTGCAAGGGCAAAGCCGCCTGGCTCGTCCATCGCAGCGGGCGTGCCGGCAATTGCGCCTGGATCCGCGCCCTGGTTCCCTCGTCCAGGTTCTCGGCCTTGTTCAGCAGCAACAAGCCGGCACTGCTCAAGGTGGCTTGCTGGCTGTCGGGCAAGCCAGCGCCGGCGGCCAGGGCGGCGGCATCCAGCACCAGCACCGCCGGCTGCACGGCCAACACGCCCAGCCAGGGCGGCTCGCGCAATTGGCGCAACAGCTCTAGCGGATGGCCCAGGCCGGACGGCTCGATCAGCAGGCGATCCGGTCTGGCCTTGCGCAGCAGCCGGCTCAAACCGACCTGAAAGGGCACGCCGTTGACGCAGCACAGGCAACCGCCGGCCACTTCACCCATGGCGATGCCGTCGTCGTCGCTGGTCAGCAGGGCCGCATCCAGGCCAATCAGGCCGAACTCGTTGATCAGCACCGCCCAGCGCTCAGCGGCCGGGCGCTGGGCCAGCAGGTTGCGGATCAGGCTGGTCTTGCCGGCGCCCAGGGGGCCGGCGATCAGGTGGGTGGGGATATTCTTGAGCATGGGCCTATGGTGCGGGTTTGCCTGCCGGGAGAGAACCCCAAGCAGGGCGCAGACTGAATAAAAGTCGCATGCTAGAGTCGGCAAACTGCTTATTGGCCATGCCACCGCACTGTAGGAGCGGCAGGGGCGCCTAGCCCATGCCCGCGAAACGCTATCGCGGCCAGGGGCCGCTCCTACAGAATCCACCTGTACCTGCCATTGCCTGTTTACCGAGGTCTTTAACAATGCGTGCCGTTCTACTGCTTGGCTTGTACCTATTGTCCGGGCTGGCCTGGGGTGAGGCCTGCGTGATCCACAGTCAGGCCGAGCGCCTGGACGTCAAGGTCTGTCAGCAGAATCGCAGCATCCCGCCAAACCTGTTTCGCAGCGGCTTCTGCCAACCGCAACTGAAGGGGCAGAAGGTTGAAGTCGCCTTCGTCGAGCAATGCCCGATCGGCGCCTACGGCGTCTGTCGCAACGCTCAGGTCGGCGGCATGCCCTATCAGCAGGACATTCACTATTACGGCGTGGCCAGCGACGCCGCCTACCTCAAGCCGTTCTGCGAGCGGCAGAGCAAAGGCGTGTGGATGGCGCGCTAGCCACTCCCAAGTAGGGTGCGCCATGCGCACCGATAACAACTCGACTGTCCGCCGGTGCACAAGTCGCACCTTACTCTTGCAGTACCCTGCATCAGGTCAGCCAGTCCAGGGTCAACAACAAGCGCCGCGCGCCTGGTGGCAGTTGCGGCGAGCGGTGAATCAGCCCGCCACCCTCGTTACCGATCCATTTCTCGCCCTTGGCCAGCAGCACATGGCCGGCCGCGGCGCGTTCGATCCGGGCCTCATCCACGGGCTCGGCGGCCGGGTCGCCGAGGTGACGCCTCGTCATCACGCCCTCGCGCAACCACTGGCTGCCAACCCCGGCATAGCTGGTGATCAGGCGCAGCGGCACATGGTCGACGTGAAAGCGCGGGCACATGGCCTTGTCCAGCACGCGCAGGCGCAGGCCGATGCGCTGGGCGTCGAGCAGGCAGGCGAAGGCACTGACCAGCCAGGCCACATCGGCGATAAAGGCCGCGTGGCCGGGCAACTCGCCATAGCCCTGGAGCAGGTCGCCAAGCTCCACCGGGCTCTCCGAGTGCACCAACTCCAGCACCCTGGACTCCGCCAGCGGCTCGCCCCTGGCCAGAAACTGCTCGGCGAACGCGCCGATCGCTGGCGGCAAGCGACGCTGCCAGACGGCCAGGTTGACCTCATCACGCAACACCTCGCCGAGCACCTCGACCTGCTCGCCGACCACCTGCTGCAACGGCTGCCTGGCGGGTATACCCGCCTCCCTCATCCGGCGCAGCGCGCCACCTTCTCCCGGAGGGAGAAGGGCATAAGGATGGCGTCGCTGCGCGACTTTCACATTAATGGGCACGAGCATCAGGCCGCCTCCTCCTCGACCCAGGGGCCGAAGGGATCGGGCAGCGCCCGCCAGGCATCCACGCCCAGGGCCATTTCCGCGTCATCCAGCAGACAGGCATCCAGCTCGGCGGTCAGCCGGGCGAAGTCGATGTTCTGGCCGATAAACACCAGCTCCTGGCGGCAGTCGCCGACCTCGGCGCTCCAGTGCTTCATGATCGCCTGCAGGCCTTCGTCATCGCTCGGCCACTGGCTTTTCGGCACGAAACGCCACCAGCGCCCAGCAAAACCATGGCGCATCAGGCCGCCGGCCTGAGACCAGCTGCCGGCCTCCTGGTACTTGCTGGCCAGCCAGAAGAAGCCCTTGGAGCGCAGCAGGCGGCCATTGCTCCATTCGCGGTTGATGAAATTGAAGAAGCGCTCGGGGTGCAACGGCCGCCGCGCCCGATAGGCGCTGGAGGCGATGCCGTACTCCTCGGTCTCGGGAATGTGCTCGCCGCGCAGTTCCTTGAGCCAGCCCGGTGCCTGGGCCGCGCGCTCGAAGTCGAAGCGGCCGGTATCGAGGATCTTGTTCAGCGGCACCGCGCCCATGGCCATCGGCAGGATCTCGGCGTGGGTGTTGAGGCCACGGAGGATGGCGATCAGCTCCTCGCGCTCATGGCTGCCGATCAGGTCGATCTTGCTCACCAGCAGCACGTCGGCGAACTCCACCTGCTCGATCAGCAGGTCGGTGATCGAGCGCTCGTCGTCCTCGCCGAGGGTTTCGCCACGGCTGGCCAGGCTCTCGGCCTGGTGGAAATCACGGAGGAAGTTGACCCCATCGACCACCGTAACCAGGGTGTCCAGGCGCGCCAGATCGGCCAGGCTCTGGCCCTGTTCGTCACGGAAGGTGAAGGTTTCCGCCACCGGCAGCGGCTCGGAAATGCCGGTGGATTCGATCAGCAGGTAGTCGAAGCGACCGTCCCTGGCCAGGCGGCCGACCTCCTCCAACAAGTCTTCGCGCAGGGTGCAGCAGATGCAGCCGTTGCTCATCTCGATGAGTTTTTCTTCGGCGCGGTTGAGGCTGACATCGCGCTGGACTTCGCTGCCATCAATATTGATCTCGCTCATGTCGTTGACGATCACCGCGACCTTGAGGCCCTCGCGGTTCTTCAGGATGTAGTTGAGCAGGGTGCTCTTGCCGGCACCGAGAAAGCCCGATAGCACGGTCACGGGTAGTCGTTCAGTCATTGCAGGGGTCTCCATCATTGTTCGGCGTGACGCAGGTGTTTTTCTCGCTGTTCCTGGCGTTCCTTGGCTTCGATGCACAGGCTGGCGGTGGGCCGCAGCAACAGGCGCTTGAGGCCGATCGGCTCGCCGGTTTCGCCGCACCAGCCGTATTCGCCACGGGCCAGGCGAGCGAGCGCTTGGTCGAGCTTGTCGAGCAGTTTCTTTTCCCGCTCGAGCTGGCGCAGCTGCCACTGCCGCTGTTCTTCGGCGCTACCGATATCGGCCGGGTCGCTGCTGGTTTCGCGCTCGCGCAGGGCCTCCAACTCCTCGGAAATGCGCGCCTGCAAGTCACCACGCTGGCTCAGCAGCAAGGTGCGGAAGAATTGCTGCTGGGCGTCGTTCATGTAGTCATCGGCCGGCTGGGCGAGCAGCTCGGCTTCGGTAAGCAGGGTCAAGGTCATGGTTCGAATTCGCTGGCGTGACGTTTCAATTGTTATAACATAACATTTAATGTCACTGCCTAGCGCTGGATTTCTGATGAACGCCCTGACTCTGCCGGATATCGCCGCCCAAGCGACTCACCACCAACAACCCCTGGACTGGGTCGGCATGGGCGCAATCGCCCTGCCGCTGCAGTTTGCCGGGCAACGGATCAACGCCCGTGCCGATGCCGGGGTCAGCCTGGATGATGGCGGCGCGCGCGGCATTCATATGTCGCGCCTGTACCTGGCACTGCAGGTCCTGGAGACCGAGAGCCTCAGCCCGCCGTTGCTGCGCCAGCTGCTGGGCGAGTTTCTTGACAGCCACAAAGGCCTGTCGCGGCAGGCCCATATCAGCCTGCGCGGCGAGGCCTTGCTTAGCCGCCCGGCCCTGGTCAGCCCGTTGTCGGGCTGCAAGGCCTACCCCTTCGAAGTGCGTGCACACCAGGATTCATGGGGGTTCCACGTGGAACTGCAGGTGCAGGTCGGCTATTCCTCGACCTGCCCCTGCTCCGCCGCCCTGGCCCGCCAGCTGATCCAGCAGCGCTTTATCGAGGACTTCGCCAACCAGCCGCTCGACCATCAGCAACTGCTGACCTGGCTCGGCTCGACCCAGGGCATTCTGGCCACACCGCATAGCCAGCGCAGCACCGCCACCCTGCAGGTGCGCCTGAGTCCGCAGGCCGATCAACTGCCCTTGATCGAGCTGATCGACCGCGCCGAGCAGGCCCTCGGCACCGCGCTGCAGACCGCGGTCAAGCGCGCCGACGAGCAGGCCTTCGCCCTGGCCAATGGGCAGAACCTGATGTTCTGCGAAGACGCCGCACGGCGCCTGCACAGCGCCCTGTTGCAGCAGCCCGGGCTGAGCGCCTTCAGCCTGCGCGTGGTTCACGCGGAAAGCCTGCACGCCCACGATGCCGTGGCTGCCAGCAGCTGGAACTGGAGCCCGACATGATCCGCTGCCAGCACCTGCAATGGGGGCCGAGCGGCCAGCCGCTGACCCCGCCGCTGGATCTGCAACTGCCCAGCGGCAGCCTGACCGGGCTGATCGGCAGCAACGGTTGCGGCAAGAGCAGCCTGCTCAAGGTGATCGCCGGCCTGCAACAACCGCTGCGCGGACGCCTCGAACTGGGCGTGCCGCGTCTCGGGGGCGTGGCCTATCTGGTGCAACAGCAGGCCCTCGACCGGCAATTCCCGATCAGCCTGCAGAGCCTGGTCAGCGCCGGCTTCTGGCGCAGCCCGCTGAACCGCCGCGCACGCCGGGCGCGCCTGCAACAGGTACTCACCGACTGGGGTCTGCTCAACCTGCAGCGACAACCGCTGCAGGCGCTGTCCGGCGGCGAGCTGCAGCGCGCGCTGCTGGCACGGCTGAGCCTGACCGATGCCCGGGTGTTGCTGCTGGATGAACCCGAAGCGGCGCTGGACGATCACGGCCAGGCCCTGCTCTGGCAGCATATCCAGCGCTGGCAGGCCGAGGGCCGCACCCAGCTGCTGGTCAGCCATGACCTCGCCAGCCTCAGCCAGCGCCTGGACAACGCCCTGCAGCTGTCGCGCAGCGGTTGCCGCTTCGCGCCGATCCGCCAGCTGATCGGCCAGCGCCCGTCCTTGGAACAGGTGGCCTAGGGTGGAACTGCTGTGGGCACCCTTCGTCGAATTCGCCTTTATGCGCCGCGCCCTGCTCGGCGGCGTGGTACTGGCGCTGAGCGCCGCGCCGCTGGGGGTGTTTCTGATCCTGCGCCGCCTGAGCCTGATCGGCGACGCCATCGCCCACGGCATCCTGCCCGGTGCCGCCATCGGCTTCTGGCTGTTCGGCCTGAGCCTGCCGGCCCTGACCCTCGGCGGTCTGGTCGCCGGCCTGGGCATGGCCGGCCTGGCCGCCTGGATCACCCGCCATACCGGCCTGCGCGAAGATGCCAGCCTGGCGGCCATCTACCCGATTTCCCTGGCCAGCGGCGTACTGCTGCTGGGCCTGGCCGGACGCCAGCTCGACCTGCTGCACCTGCTGTTCGGCTCGGTATTGGCCGTCGATCAAAGCACGCTCGACGGCATGCTGCTGGTCTCGCTCGGCAGTCTGCTGGGCCTGGCGCTGATCTACCGCTGGCTGCTGCTGGACAGCCTCGACCCGCTGTTTCTCGCCAGCGTCAGCCGCTTCGGCCCGCTGGCCTACGGCCTGTTCCTGACCCTGGTGGTGCTCAACCTGGTGATCGGCTTCCAGGCCATAGGCGCACTGATGGTGGTCGGCCTGATGATGCTGCCGGCCGCCGCCGCGCGCTTCTGGAGCGGCCACCTGCCCTGCCTGCTGCTGCTCGCCGCACTGACCGGCGCGACCTGCGTCTGGCTCGGCCTGCTGCTGTCCTATTACGCCAACCTGCCCAGCGGTCCCTGCATCGTGTTGCTGGCCGGCCTGGCCTATGCCCTTTCCGTGCTGTTCGGCCCGCTCAACGGCCTGCTGCGCGCCCAGCCCTTACCGTCACCCTGAGGAACGCTCCATGCGTGTATTGATCGCCCTGTTCGTCCTGTTCGCGTCGCTGCCCCTGAACGCAGAGGAGAAACTCAAAGTCGTCACCAGTTTCAGCATTTTGGCCGATATTACCCGACAGATAGCCGGAGATAAGCTCGAACTGCGCAATCTGGTCGGGGCCGATGCCGACGCCCACCTCTACCAGCCGAGCGCCGACGATGCCAAGGCCGTGCTCAACGCCGACCTGATCATCGCCAACGGCCTGGGCTTCGAGCCCTGGCTGCAGCGCCTGATCGCCAGCAGCGAGGCCCCCGGCACACGGCTCGACGCCAGCGCCGGGGTGCTGCCGCTGATGCTCGATGAAGACGGCGACAAGGTCCCCGACCCCCATGCCTGGCAGAACCTGGCCAATGCCGAGATCTATGTGCAGAACATCGCCAAGGCGCTGAGCCAGGCCGACTCGGCCAATGCCGCCTATTACAGCGCCCGCCGCGATGCCTACCTGGGCGAGATCCGCGCCCTGCTCGGCGAGGCACGCCAGGGTCTCGGCCAACTGCCGCCGGCCCAGCGCAGCATCATCACCAGCCACGACGCCTTCGCCTACCTGGGCCAGGCCTACGGCCTGAATTTCATCGCGCCCCAAGGGCTTTCCACCGAAGACGAGCCCTCGGCCGCCGAAGTGGCCGCCCTGATCCGGCAGATCCGCGCCGACGGCGTGCGCGCGGTGTTCGTGGAAAACATCCGCGACCCGCGGCTGATCGAGCAGATAGCCAACGAAGCCGGGGCCAAGGTCGGCGGCACCCTCTACTCGGACGCCCTGGCCAGCACAGGCCCGGCCAGCAGCTACCTGGGCATGTTCAGGCACAATCTCGACACCCTGCTGGCCGCGCTCAAGCCATAAGGCACGGGCGGCGCCAGCCGCCGATTTACCTGCCCTCGCCTGCCGGGACCTGCCGACCTTCTCGTCGTGCAGGACTTACCTGATGTTCATCGGACAACTGGCCTGGGAAATCGGCAAAGCCCATGACCTGTGGACGGCGGCGGTGCTGCCTGGGGCGCTGAACTGCTTGCCAGGCTGACCGGCAAACCGGCGCACCTGACCCGGAGCCAGGTGCGCACCTTCTATGGCGTCAAACAGGAATACGCCATCCGTAAGGCCTGTGAACAGGCTTACCAGCCCAAATCCCCCTCTGCGGCCTTGCGCGAAACCTTCGTGTATTTACAGCGGCGACAATCTGCTTGAGGCTGTGCGCTCTCACATCAACCGAACCTCACAGCCCATGCCCAGCCATCCGGCCTTTACCTTGCGCGGTTACCACGCCCAGGATCTGCAGGCGTTAGTCGAGCTGTTCAGCGCCGCGGTGCATCAACTCGGCGCCGCTGACTATGAGCAGACCCAGCGCCAGGCCTGGGCACCGGCGCAAGCAGACATGCCCGCCTGGAAAACTCGTCTAGCGGCCCTGGAGCTGTTAATCGCCGAAGATAGCCGGCAACTCGCCGGTTTTATCGGTTTTACCAGCGATGGCCATATCGACCTGCTGTTCACCGCCCCGCGCTATGCGCGCCAAGGCGTAGCCGCGATGCTGTATGCGGCCGCGCAAACGCGCATAGAAGCCGCGGGGGCCACTTCGGTCTTTACCGAAGCCAGCCTGACGGCGCGACCCTTCTTTGCGCGCCAGGGCTTTTCTGTGGAACAGGCACAGACGGTGGTGCGCGGCGCTGTTACCTTGCAGCGCTTCGCCATGCGCAAGCCACTGCGCCCCCTGAATGGCTGAGCGACAGCCAGCCCGGAGTAGCCATGACTCATCTGACCTGGACGGGGCTTGCACTGGTACTGCTGGCAGTCGCGGCTCTGGCCTGCTGGAACTGGCGCAGTAACCGCCAACTCCAGCAGCTGGATCAGCGCATCCGCCGGCAGCGCGAATTGCTCGAGCAAATCGACAGCGTGCTGGAAAACCCGCACCTCAGCGAAGAACAACAGCTGATCAGGAGCGAAGCCCTGCTGGCCAAGCTGCGGGAAAGCAGCAAGCCCTGAACGGCCGTCGCAGTGGCCGCGACCGCAAGCCCTGGCAGGCACCGAGCTGCGCGACGCGCCATCTATATCTTAAGAGATATGGTCAAGAGCCGACGACGCGTGGCAGTGTGGGCTATCGCATCGCTCATTTTTTTCGTACGGATGGACTGTCATGGATATTGCCGAATTCGCCGACCTGCTGGCCGCCGCCAAGGCCCAGCCGGAACCGCAACGCTTGCTGCTGGTGTTCGTTTCCGCCGAGCTGCCGGAAGATGCGACCGAAGAGGAACGCCAGCGCCACGCCGAGAACCAGGGCGGCTCGCTCAAGCCGGTGCTGTGCGTCGACAAGCTGCCGGACGAGCTGGTGGATTTTGCCGGGCTGCTGGCCGAGTCCAGCCGTACCGGGGTGGCCTGGGACCTGGTGTTCGCCGCCGGCCTGGCCGGGCGCGCAGGCATGGTGCCGAGCAGCGACGAGGCTGAGCAGCCCTTGAAGATGATGGTCGGGGCCATCGAGGCCGGCAGCATCGGCAACTTCGTCGCCTTCGACCGCGAGGGGCATGCGGTGAGTTTCTACTAGCCGCCGATCGAATCAAACCCTGTGAGTATCCCGTTACGCGTTGCTGCTGGCCCCGGATCTCGATGCCGGGGTAGCGCGGGCAGGAGGCGTTTGGTGCGCCCGGCGCTCCCTACCCGAGCCGGCGCCAACGCCTCTTTCCTGTACCTGTCGAACGAGCGGCCCGCTGCGCAAGTAGCAACGACTTAGTGCCAAGGTTGGCTGGCTCGCTGCGCGTCCCCATGTGAAGGTCCCTGGACTGGTAAACCACAACAGGGAGGTCCGGGTGAAAGACGCAGAATTGTGCCGCTGGTTGCTGGAAGTGAACGAGCCCTGGGAGGTCAGCCGGGTTCGTGTCGATACCCACAGCCGCGAGCTGCATGCCTACCTGAGCACCGGCAAAACCTGGTTCGGCCGCTACCTCGGCGAACAGCCGCGCTCACGCTGGCGGCATCTCAATATCGGCGCCTACAAGACCTATATCCATGCCAGCCTGCCAGAGCAGGACGGCCAGGCAGCGCAAGCCTTCCTCGGTAAAAGCGCCAGCGACTTCACCCATGGCCTGGCCCGACGGGTGATCCAGTGCCTGCAGGATGGCCTGCGCTATCGCCAGGTCTGCGCCCTGCTGGATATCGACATTCACCTCGCCTGGCAGATTAAGCATGCGATCGAGTCCGGCCAGTTGGCCGCGACGGATACGGACCTGCGGGCGCGCCTGCAACTGGACGATCCGGCGGGGCAAACCGCCAGCACGATTCCCGCCAGCGACGACGGCATATGGCTGCGCCTGCTGGCGCTGGATTGCCCGTTCGAGATTCGCCTGCTGAGCCTGAAACTGCTGCTGGCTCGCGCCCGCCAGGACTTTGCCAGGGCCCATGACCCGGATATGCAGAGCCTCAGGATCAACGAACTGCGACGCTTCTTCATCAAACACGAAAAGCACCTGGAGCATGAGATCGCCCAGCTGAACAACGACCGGCAGCAGGCCACGGAGGGCGACCAGCCATGAGCAACGCCACAGCGACAAGCGTACTGCTGGATCTGCGCCAGGCCAGCGCCCTAATCGAACGCGGCGAAACCCTGGCCATCGCCGGCCACCTCGAGTGCCTGGCGGCGCTGCCCAAGGGTAACTGGATCGGCGGCACCACCCCCTACTTCATGGCCAGCGAGGGCGGCACCTGTCGCCTCGACCGGGTGTTCGTCCAGCCCTTCGGCCAGCAGGTCGGCGAGATCGCCTGCTATGACCGCGAGCGGCTACCGCACATGCTCGAAGACGCCCCGGAAAATGGCTTCAGCATCGTCATTCTGCCGGCCGGCAGTGCCGTGCTCGAGGACTATGCCCGCGAGGCACCGAATTACCCGGACATGTACATCAAGCCGATTGCCGGCTGGGTGGCGGGCGTGCACCTGGATCAGCTGGGCAGCGCCCAGGCCCAGGTGATCGACGGCCGCAGCGGGCGCTGTTACGTCGACCAGGCCATCGTCCTGCACATCCCCCTGCCGCCCGACCAGACGGCGCTGGTGCATGCGGTGAACCTGTTCAAGCCCGGCGCGGGACCGACGCTGAGCTTCGACGAGACCGGCTTTGCCGCCCGCGACTGCCTGATCGATGGCGTGCGCGGCAGCTTGCTGGAGCTGATTCGCGAACGCGGCATCGACACCCGCCTGCCGCTGGTGGCCGACTACTGCGGGGCCATGATCAATGTCAGCATCCAGTCGCTGGAGTCAGAGCCGGGTCTGGTGTCCTTCTACGCGCCGGTGTTTGCCGGGGTGGACTACCGTTTCGCCGACGCGGTCGAGGACTACAGCGCGCGCTTTCTGCAGGCCATGCCCCGCGACGGCGGGCCCATCCTGTTCGGCTGCAACTGCATCCTCAACTACCTCTATTCGCAGTTGCAGGGCCGCCAGACGGCGCGACTCACCGGCCCCATCACCTTCGGCGAAGTCGCCTACCAGCTGCTCAACCAGACGGCGGTCTACCTGACGCTCGAGCACAACTGAACGACCCGTGACCGAGAAACCATCGCCTGCCCGGCGCTGGACGCGTTATGGTTAGCAGGCCATCACGAACCAGCCAGGGCGCGACGGGCGCCGCTCGACCGCCCGCCACCCTCAAGAGGCCCGCATGCAGATCGAGTTGATCGAAATCCGCGACCACCTGCAGCGCTTCCCCCCCTTCGACGGACTGCCCGAAGACAGCCTCGACGAGATCGCCCGCCAGGTGGAGGTCGCCTACTTCAAGGCCGGTAGCGAGATCCTCAGCTTCGGTGCGCAGATCCACGAGCTGCACTATGTGCGCAGCGGCGCGGTGGAGATCTACCGTCGCAGCGGCGCCCTCTACAATCGCCTGACCGAGGGCGACATCTTCGGCCAGTTCGGCCTGCTGCGCGGGCACAAGGTGCGGCTGCCGGCCCGTGCCATCGAAGACAGCCTGATCTATTTCATTCCCGGCCGCCTGTTCGAGCAGCTCTGCGAGGCCCATGACTTCTTCGCCGACTTCGTCGAGGCCGAGGGCCAGTCGCGCCTGAAGTCGGCGGTGGACAGCCAGGGCAAGGCCAGCGAACTGATGAAGATCAAGGTGCGCCGGCTGGTCTCCCGGCAAGCGGTCAGCGTGCCCCTGGACACCCCGGTGCAGCAGGCCGCGCGGGTGATGACCGAGCAGAGCGTGTCCTCCCTGGTGATCGTCGACCCACAGGCCAGCGGGTCCGAGCCCAGCGACATGCCGGCAACCGAGCAACAGGGCCAGCTGATGGTCGGCATCGTCACCGACCGCGACCTGCGCTCCCGGGTAGTGGCCGAGGGCCTGGCCGCGAACACCCCGGTCAGCCAGGTGATGACGCCCAGCCCGATCACCCTGCAGGCCGACGCCTCGGTGTTCGAGGCCATGCTGTGCATGCTGCGGCATAACATCCATCACCTGCCGGTGGTGTACCGGCGGAGGCCGGTGGGGGTGATCAACCTGGCGGACATCATCCGATACGAATCGCAAAGCAGCCTGTACCTGGTCAACAGCATCTTCAACAGACAGTCGGTAGCCGAGCTCAAGGCCTTGCTGCCGGACTTGCGCGCCACCTTCGTGCGCATGGTCAACGACGAGGCCAGCGCGCACATGATCGGCAGCGCCATGTCGGGCATCGGCCGCAGTTTCACCCAGCGCCTGCTGGAGCTGGCCGAGCAGCAGTTCGGCCCGCCGCCGGTGCCCTACTGCTTCATGGCCCTGGGCTCCATGGCCCGCGACGAGCAACTGCTGGTCACCGACCAGGACAACGCCCTGGTCCTCGACAACCGCTTCGACCCGCGGGTCCACGACGAGTATTTCCTCAAGCTGGCGACCTTCGTCAGCGACGGCCTGGCGGCCTGCGGCTACAGCTACTGCAAGGGCGGGATCATGGCCACCAACCCCCAGTGGCGCCAGCCGTTGCGGGTGTGGAAGGGCTATTTCAACCAGTGGATCGACCGCCCCAACCCGCAGACCCTGCTCAACAGCTGCATCTTCTTCGACCTCGACAGCGTCCATGGCGAAACCGAGCTGGTCGAGAGCCTCAAGGATCTGCTCGCGGAAAAGGCCAGCCGCAACCCGCTGTTTCTCGCCAGCCTGGCGCGCAATGCCCTCAACCGCACCCCGCCGCTGGGCTTCTTCCGCACCTTCGTGATGGAAAAGGATGGCCAACAGAACAACATCATCAACCTCAAGGGTCGCGGCACCGCGCCGCTCACCGACCTGATCCGCGTGCACGCCCTGGCCTGTGGCTCCAAGGCGCAGAACTCCAACGAGCGGCTGGACGCCATCGCCGCCACCAAGCTGATGCCCCAGGAGGCCATCAGCAAGCTGCGCTACGCCCTGGAGTTCCTCTCCATCGTGCGCATCCGCCATCAGGCCATGGACCTCGAGGCCGGCCGCGAGCCGGACAACTACATCGAGCCGGAAAAGGTCTCTGCCAGCGAGCGTTACAACCTCAAGGAAGCCTTCCAGGTGCTCAGCAATGCGCAGAAATTCCTGCGCTTCCGCTACCCGGCAAGCTGTTCCCTGTGAAGCGGCCCGGTGTCCCGCGTAGAACCACTCATGCAGCACCTGCGGACTGGCAGAACCTCTTCACCCGGCTCGCGCAAACGGCCAAGGATCCACGTCTGAGCGCCTTCTATCAGGCCGGCGCGGTGGCCGCCGACACCCCGCTGGAGCAGGTGCCGCTGGTGGCGCTGGACGTGGAAACCACCGGCCTGGATTGCCGCCGCCACTCGATCGTCAGCCTCGGCCTGGTGCCCTTCAACATGGCGCGCATCCGCTGCGGCCAGGCGCTGTACTGGGTGGTCAAGCCGGTTTCCGAGCTGAGCAGCGAGTCGGTCACCTTCCATCACATCACCCACAGCGACATCCGCGATGCACCCAGGCTGACGACCATTCTCGGCGAACTGCTGACGGCCATGGCCGGCAAAGTGATGGTGGTGCATTACCGCACGCTCGAGCGCGGCTTTCTCGACCAGGCGGTCCGTCAGCATCTGGGCGAGGCGCTGCACTTCCCGGTGATCGACACCATGGAACTGGAGGCCCGGCTGCACCGCCGTCAACGCCAGCCGGGCTGGCTCGACCGCCTGTGCGGCCGCCAGCCGACCTCCATCCGCCTGGCCGACAGCCGCCTGCGCTATGGCCTGCCGCTGTACCAGGCGCACCACGCCCTGACCGATGCCCTGGCCACGGCGGAGCTGTTGCAGGCGCAGGTCGCCAGCCACTATTCGCCGACCACACCGGTCGGCGCGTTGTGGAGCTGAGCGGGTTGTTGCGCATCATCTTGTGGGAGGGGCTGGGCGACACTCCGCTTTAGCCGCGAGTTCTTAACCAGAGGGCCAAAAGCATCGCGGCTAAAGCCCCTCCCACAATGATTGCTGTGGTGGCTCAAGCGGCCCAGCCCTGCGTAATGTCGCTCACAAAAAACGCGCCCGAAGGCGCGTTTTGCATTACCCAGCAGCAGTCAGCGCGGCTCGCTCAGCAAGCCTTTGACGATCGACACGCAGCCCACCAGCAAGACGATGGTGAACGGCAGGCCGGTGGACACCGCCATCGCCTGCAAGGCCACCAGGCCGCCGCCAAGCAGCAGGGCGATGGCGACCACGCCCTCCATGATGGCCCAGAAGGCCCGTTGCGGAATCGGCGCATTGACCTTGCCGCCGGCGGTGATGGTATCGATCACCAGCGAGCCCGAGTCCGACGAGGTGACGAAGAACACGATCACCAGGACGATGCCGATAAAGGAGCTGATCTCGGCCAACGGCAACTGCTCCAGCATGACGAACAGCTTCAGCTCCAGCGCGGCATCCTCCACCCCGGTGAAACCGGCGCCGACCAGTTGGCCAATGCCGGTGCCACCGAAGGCGGTCATCCACAGCACCGAGGCCAGGGAAGGCACCAACAGCACCGCCACCAGGAACTCGCGCACCGTGCGACCGCGGCTGACCCGGGCGATGAACATGCCGACGAAGGGCGACCAGCTGATCCACCAGGCCCAGTAGAAGGCGGTCCAGCCCTGGCTGAAGTTGGCGTCTTCGCGGCCGATGGGGTTGGACAGCTCGGGCAGATAGGCCAGGTAGCTGCCCAGGTTGCTGAAGAAGCCGGTGACGATCGCCAGCGTCGGACCCACCAGAATGATGAAGCCGAGCAACAGGATGGCCAGCACCATGTTGATTTCCGACAGGCGCTTGACGCCCTTGTCCAGGCCGGCCAGTACCGACATCAGGGCAATCGCGGTAATGCCGATGATCAGCAGCACCTTGCTGGTATCGTTCGCGGTAATGCCGAACAGGTGATCGAGGCCGGCAGCCGCCTGCTCGGCGCCCAGGCCCAGGGAAGTGGCCAGGCCGAACAGGGTGGCGAACACCGCGAGGATGTCGACCACATGCCCCGGCCAGCCCCACACCCGCTCACCGAGCAGCGGGTAGAAAATCGAGCGGATGCTCAGCGGCAGGCCCTTGTTGAACGAGAACAGCGCCAGGGCCAGGGCCACAATCGCGTAGATCGCCCAGGGGTGCAGGCCCCAGTGGAAGATGGTGGAGGCCATCGCCAGGCTCGCGGCCTCCTGCGCATTGCCGGCGGCGGCGCCCAGCGGCGCCCAGTCGGTGCGCAAACCATCCTCGCCGAGACTGACTCCGCCCATGGCCGAGGAAAAGTGCGACATCGGCTCGGCCACGCCATAGAACATCAGGCCGATGCCCATGCCCGCGGCGAACAGCATGGAAAACCAGCCGGCATAGGAATAGTCGGGCGTCGCCTCCTTGCCACCCAGGCGTACCTTGCCCAGCGGCGAGACGATCAGAAACAGGCAGAGCAGGACGAAGATATTGGCCGAACCGAGAAAGAACCAGGCCAGGTTAGCGGTCAGCCAATCGCGCATGGCACCGAACAGCGGTTCGACTTGGCTTTGCAACGCCAGGGCCAGGACCACGAACAGCACCACGGTCAGGGCCGAGATACTGAAGACCTTGCCGTGGATATCCAGGTTGAACAGGAACCGGCCCTTGATGTTGTCCTGGCCGACCACATAGTCGGTATCGATCAGATTGGCAGCCCCGCTCGGGGCCGGAATGCCACCCGGTATTTCCGCTTCTGGCTGTGGCGTCGTGTCATGCAAAGGGGGTCTTCCCATGTGGAGTTCTCCTTGAGGCATTTAACTCGCTGGCAAGCACAAGAAGGACGGATACGCCCAACTTACAACTCCTCGCGACCGGAAAACTTTTCCGGTTAGCCGGCCAGGGTAACAGGCCTACCCCATGCCTGCCGGCCACAGGCCGGCATTCGCAGGCCAAATGCCGTCATCCACCGACTCGGAGCTTGTGAAAAAATCCAGCGCAGCCGCGGGCGTTTGGAGGCGTTCGCAGAGACAGTCGCAGTAGGCGAGAGTTTTTTCACAAGCTCTGAGGACTTGGCGCATGCCGCCCTGTTGGTGCCACACTGCAGGGGTAACAGATTCGCCACCCGGCATCAGCGCACAGGAACCGGCATGCCCCTGGACTTCGCGATCCCCAATCTATTCGCCTACCTGATCGCCGTGATCCACGCCCTCGGCATGCTCGCGGCCGTGCATGCCGTGCTGACCGTACGCACCGCCCAGGGCGCTCTGGCCTGGGCGATGTCGCTGTTCTTCATGCCCTACCTGACCCTGTTGCCTTACCTGGTGTTCGGCCGCAGCCGCTTCGATGCCTATATCAAGGCCCGGCGCCACGCCGACAAGCAGATGCACCAGGCCATGGCCGCGCTGAACTGGCGACCCTGGGTCGACGAAGCCCTGAGCGCCAGTGCCGCGCCGGTCTACCAGCAACTGCGTGCCCTGCCCCGGCTGGGCCTGATGCCCTGCCTGGCGAACAATCAGGTGCAGTTGCTGATCGATGGCGAGGCGGCCTTCGCCGCGATCTTCAGCGCCCTGGCCAGCGCGCGCAAGGTGATCCTGTTGCAGTTCTTCATCGTCCGCGACGACCGCCTCGGCCAGCGTCTGCAGGACCTGCTGCTGGAGCGCGCGGCCGCCGGCGTGCAGGTTTTCGTGCTCTATGACGACATCGGCAGCCACGCCCTGCCGCGCCATTTCAGCGAGAAGATGCGCGCCGGCGGCATCCAGGTCCACGCCTTCACCACCGGCGGCGGGCTGCTCAGTCGCTTCCAGCTGAACTTCCGCAACCACCGCAAGATTGTGGTGGTCGATGGCGAATGTGGCTTTCTCGGCGGGCTCAATATCGGCGACGAATACCTCGGCCACAAGCCGCCCCTGGCGCCCTGGCGCGACACCCATGTCGAGGTGCGCGGGCCGGTCGTCGCCTGCCTGCAGGAGTCCTTTGCCGAAGACTGGTTCTGGGCCACTCGCCAATTGCCGCCGCTGTTGCTGCCCGAGGCCTACCCGGGCGAGGGCATGCTCTGCCAGCTGATCGCCAGCGGCCCGGCCGACCCACAGGAAACCTGCGCACTGCTGTTCGTCGAGGCGATCCACAGTGCCCGCGAGCGGGTGTGGATCACCAGCCCCTATTTCATCCCCGACGAGGCGCTGTTCGCCGCCTTGCGCCTGGCCGTGCTGCGCGGCGTCGATGTGCGCATCCTGCTGCCGGCGCGGCCCGACCACCGGGTGGTCTACGCTGCCTCCAGCCTGTATGCCTTCGAGGCCTTGCGCGCCGGGATCCGGGTATTCCGCTACCAGCCGGGCTTCCTGCACCAGAAGGTCATGCTGATCGACAGCAGCGTCGTCGCCATCGGCAGCGCCAATCTGGACAATCGTTCGTTCCGCCTGAATTTCGAGATCACCCTGCTGACCTTCGACCCCGGCTTTGCCACCGAGGTCGAACAGATGCTCGAAGAAGACCTGCGCAATTGCCGCGAACTGATAGGCGCCGACCGCCTCGACCTGCATCGCCTGCAACAGCTCGGCATGCGCGTGGCGCGGCTGATTTCGCCGATCCTCTAGCAGGCGGCAGGCGTCTCGGCCAGCGCCTGCCGACTGCGCTGCCCGCCGAGTGCCCGCGAACGACGCTTCCTCGCCCAGATGACCACCCCGGTCAGCGACAGCATGGCCACCGCCAGGCCCAGTAGCGACACCAGGATGCGCCCCGGCAGGCCGAGGATGCGCCCCGAGTGCAGAGGGAACTGCGCCTGCATGAAGATATCCCCGGCGCTACCGCTGCCCGGTATCAGGGTGCCCGCGATGGCGCCGCTCTGGCCGTCCAGGTACAGCCAGGGATTGCCCAGGCCGCCGTCGCCGTGGTCGTTCTGCGCGGTGTAGAAACCGACGCCATAGACATCGAATTCCGGCGAATAGAACAGCCCGCCGGCCGGGTGCTCCAGGCCCAGGCGTGCCGCTTCGGCTGCCGCCAGACTGACCGCTTCGGCGCGGCTGATGCCCGGTTGTTTCTGCTCATCGAGGCTGACCGGGGTGCGGCTGGCGAAGGGGCTGGGGGTCAGCGGCGAGAACAGCTCGACCAGCGGGCGGGTCACCTGCACGTTGAGGTTCATCGACACCGAGGTCACCGCCAGGACCAGCAGCAGGGCCCAGATCCACACGCCGCCGGAACGGTGCAGGTCGAAATTGAGCTTGTAACCGCCCTGCTGCCAGCGAAAGACGAACGACTTGCGCCAGGCGCGCCAGCTTGGAAATGACAGCCACAGGGCGACAAAGGCGTCCAGGCTCCAGACGATGGCGACGATGCCGAACAGCAGAATGCCCAGCTCGAGGCCGAAACCGTCGGGGATATGCAGGCTGTAGTGCAGCTTGTAGAGGAACGGCATCAGATTCTCGCGGCTCAACGACAGCGCGCCCCACAGGCGCCGACCCTGCTCCTCGCCGGTCACCGGGTCGAGGGCCAGCTGATTGAAATCCAGCTCATAGGCCTTGCCGGTGGCCGGGTCGACCCGCGGATTGACGCTGACGCCGAAGGCGTGACCCGGCTCGGTGTACAGCGGCATGAAGCCGACCTGCACCCGCGGGTCGCGCGCCTCCAGCTGGGCGGCCAGGGCCTCGGGCGACTGCAGCGGGCCGGCACTGCGGGATTCGAACAGCTGCGGATTGAGCCACTCGTCGATCTCGTGATCCCAGGAGATCACCGCGCCGGTCAGGCCGGAGACGAACAGGAACACTGCGATAAACAGGCCGAACCAACGGTGCAGAACAACAAAGGCGGAACGCATGGGCTTTCTCGTCGAGGTAGGCGGCCATGCCTGCCGCAGCCTTGCGAGCCGCGACAGGCGCCGGTTTGCTAGTAGTTCCAGCTGACTGTCATGCTGGCGTTGCGCGGGGCACCGTAATAGGCCTGGGTCCAGTACAGGCTGCTCAGGTACTTCTCGTCGGTGAGGTTGTTGAGGTTGGCCGAGACCGTCCAGTTGCGGTCGATCTCGTAGCTGGCCATCAGGTTGACCAGCCCGTAGGCGTCCTGCTCGGCGATGCCGTTACGCGTCTCGTCCTGCCAGCTCATGCTGGCGCCGACCTTGAGCTGCTCCAGCCCCGGAATGCGGTAGGTGGTGGAAGCGCGCAGCATATGTTTCGGCGAGTAGGTGACGGCGTGCTTGTCCTCGGCATCGCGGATATCGACGAAGGTGTAGCCGGCGGTAGCCTGCAAGCCTTGCAGCAGTTCGCCGGAGACTTCTACCTCGTAACCTTCGCTGGTGATGCCTTCCTCGCCTTTATAGAAGGTGGTGCCAGCGTTCATCCCGGCCACCGCGGCGACGTTGTCCTGCTCGGTGCGAAACACCGCCAGGCTCAGGTTGACCTTGTCATCGAGCAATTCGGCCTTGATCCCGGCTTCGTAGTTGACCCCTTCGACCGGGGCCAGGCGAGTACCGCTGCTGTCCTGCTTGATCTGCGGATCGAAGATTTCGGTGTAGCTGGCATAGACCGAGTACTGCTCGTTGAGGTCGTAAATCAACCCGGCATAAGGCACCACTTCGTTGTTATACGAGGTGGATTTGCTCTCGCCGTAATTGCTGCCATCGCTGTCGACATCGACTACCCGCGCACCGGTGATCAGGCTCAGACTATCGCTCAGGCTCCAGCGCGCGGCGGAGTAGACGCTCTTCATGCGGTCGGTGAAATCGCTGCCATTGCTGCCTGCATCGTTCAGCGGCCGCGGGTAGTCGCCGTGCCAATCTTCCAGCGGCGGCAGGGCGCTACCGGTCGAGGAGTCGTACCAGGAGATATCTTCCAGTTCGGATTTCGACCAGCTGCCGCCCACCACCAGTTCGTGCTCGCGCCCGGCCAGAGCAAAGGGGCCGCTGGCGTAGAGGTCGGCGATCAGCTGCTTATTCTTCTCCTTGTATTCGGACGGGTAGCTGAACAGGCCCAGGCCGGTGTCGCGGTCCGGGCTGCCGTACATATAGAACAGCGAGCTGTCGGCCTTCTTCTCGACATGGGTGAGCACGGCCTTGGCCTGCCAGCCGTTGGCGAAGCTGTGCGCCAGTTCGGCGAACGTGCGATTTTCCTGCACGTCCCAGTAGGCCCAGTCGGTCGAGGTGCTGGTGGAGCGCGAGTAGTCGGTGGCCGAGCCATCGCTGAAGTTGAGCGGCAGCGCACCCCACATCGGGCTATTGGCGTCGCTCTTCTGCAGGGTGTGGCCGAGGGTGAACAGGCTGCTGTCGGCCAGATCCACCTCGATCACCCCGTGGAAGATGTTCTTCTCGCGGGAATAGCGATCCAGGTAGGAGTTCTTGTTTTCGTTGGCGTAGACCGCACGGCCACGCACATTGCCCGACTCGCTCAGCGCGCCGGAAACGTCGACATCGATGCGCCGCTTGTCCCAGGAACCGGCGCTCAGGTCGATGCGCGCCTGGGGCGCCAGGGTCGGCCGCTTGCGCACGAAGTTGATGGTCGCCGAGGGATTGCCGGTGCCGGACATCAGGCCGTTGGCGCCGCGAATGACCTCGACCCGCTCGAAAATCGCGGTATCCAGATCACCCTCGACGTTGCCGTAGACGAAGGGGATGCCGATGCCGTCGTACTGGAAGTTGGTGATGTCGAAGCCGCGGGCGCTGTAGTAGGTGCGGTCGGTCTCGACTTCCTGGACCTGAATCCCGGTGGTGTATTTCAGCGCGTCGTTGACGCTGCTCAGCTTGAAGTCCTGCAGTTGCGCGCCGCTGATGGTGGAGATCGACTGCGAGGTCTGCCGTGGCGTCAGCTCCAGCTTGGTCGCCGCACTGCTGGGCGCGGCCTTGTAGCTGTCTGGCTGCGCGCTGTCGGCGCTGCCCACTACGGTCTGCGCCTCGAGTTGCAGGGACTCACCGTCGGCGGCCAGGGCATGGTTGAAACTGCAAGCGGCGGCGATGGCCACGGCCAAGCGGGTCTTTCTGCACAACACAAGGACTCTCCCCAATGCGAATATCGAATGCCCTGCAGGGTCGTCCTTGCTTGCAGGGGGCGCTTACCAGCACGCGCGCATCGGCGGCCCAGGCACACCGATGCAAATGCTAATAATTATCGATTGAATTTTCGCAGCAGCTTGCCGTCCTCGTCAACGTAATTGAACTTTATTATCGTTTGTTAATCATTCTTGATAGCGCGCCACCAACGAAGGGCCAGGCGCCCGCAGATCAGCGCGGCTGCAAGCCGCCGCAATCGGTCGCAATCCAGCGCGCATGGCTCTGCATGCTGCTGTTGCGGCCGCCGTAGGTGCCCTGCACCTGGGTAGTGAACGCCTTGTCGCTGAGAAAGCGCGTCTCGCCCTCGCCCTGTCCATCCGGGCAACTGAAGCGGAATTTCCACAGCTCGGCGCTGCGCTCGGTGATCTCGTGGCTGCAACCTGACTTGGGGTCCTGCAGGGGAATGTCCTGGGCCTTGATCTGCGCCTCGCTCATGCACACGCGCACGCCCTGGTCGCCCAGCTGCACACCCTGCTGGGCCATCATCTCCTCCATCATCTGACGCTGTTCGGGCGGCAGGTTTTTCACCTGCTCGAGCATTTGCTGCATGTCCGGCAGCGCCTGGCCATCGACCTGCATATTGCTCGAGCTGATTTCCCACAGACCGGGCTGGATATCCTGCGCCGTGGCCAGCACGGGCAACAGGCACAGGGCCAAGGACAGGCGTTTAATTACTGAGATGCGCATGACAAAACTCCATAAGTTCGCTATCGACCCTGCAAGCGTAGGTTGAGTTAGCGACGCAGGCCGACGGTTGATGAAAACCCGGTGCGCGCGGCGCCTCTACGGGGTCACGTCTTCGCGGTAGATCTGCAGGCCGCGCGCCTGGTAGTTGGCCAGGGCGCCGGGGTGATCGAGGCTGCAGGTGTGCACCCAGACCCGCGTGGTGCCCGGCCAGGCCCAGGCGGACTGCAGGGTGTGGGTCAGCAGCGGGCCGCCGAAGCCCTGGCCGAGAAACGCCGCGGCCAGGCCGAAATAGAGGATCTCCACCGCGCCCTCGGCATCGCGCAGCAGCTCGTAGTAACCGGCGATCGCCCCCTGGTGATAGGCCACCCAGGTGCGGTGACCGGGTTGCTCGACCAGCTCGCGCCATTGCGCCTCGCTCCAGCTCAGCTTGTCCGTCCAGGCCCAGGGTTCGCCCACCAGCTGGTAGAGAAAGCGGTTGAGCTGGAATTGCTTGTGCCGGCATTCGACGATCTGCAACTCCTCGGGCAGCGGCTTGGGCCGCAGCTGCTCGGGGCTGTGCATGTCCAGGTAATAGGTGATGGTGCTCATCGGCTTCCTTTTGTAATCACGAAAATCGGAGGCACACCCCAAGGTGGGGGCTGGCACACCAGGGGCCAAGATAACCAACCCCATGCCATAAGCAAGGCTCTGTCCCAAGACTGGGTTGTGTCCAGATGCTCGGAACTTGAGTGCGCGGTAGCCTGCCGGCGTAGGGTGCGCCGTGCGCACCAAGAGTTCGCAACCTGCGCTGGTGCACGCAGCGCACCCTACCCGACTCGACAGAAATCCGAGCACAGCCCTAACGAACAAAACCCCCACCGGCCTGCGCCAAATGGGGGTTCTCCTCTACGACGACCAGGGCTTGTGGCCTTGGGAGCAGACGCGGCCTTAACCGTCGTCCTGGCCTGTATCCACGGAGGATGCAGGGGAGCCCAGCTCACAGCTCCAGAGTTCCAACGCCGGCTGGATCGCTTGTGGCGGGCCGAGCCAGTCGCTCATCGAGCGACAACGCTGGTTGAAACACAGTTGGTAATCCCCCGCCTCGGGGGTTCGCCCCAAGCGCAGCGGTTGCAGGGGCGCTAGCTGGCGTTGGTAATGCCAGCTGCCCTCACGCAGTTCGGCATCGGCAGGGATTTCCATGCCGGCACCAGACCCTTTGACCCGCGCCTCGCCGAGCAACAAGCCCTCTGGCGTAACGCGGTAATCCTCTTCCCAGCGGACCTTTTCGATCGTGTGCTGCCAGGCCAGGGTAAACCCCGGCACCGGCAGTTCAGCCCACACCACCCCGGCCAGGCCCATGCACAATCCGATCACGCCATCGTCGCCTGGGCATGCCGGCCACGCCAGAAGTGCTGGGCGAGGAACAGCGCCACCAGGGCGAAACCGATTTCATCGCTCATCGGCGTGGCCAGGATCAGGCTGGCGCCGGCCGCGAAGCCCAGTGCCCGCTCCCACCAGGCCAACTTGCAGTGCAGGAAACCGGTGAATACCGCGCCCCAGATACCGATCGCCACGGCCGCCTTGAACAGCACATAAACGGTGGCCAGCCAGCTATCGCCTTGCAGCATCAGCGCCGGTTCATACACCGCCATGAAGGGGACGACGAAACCGGCGACGGCGATACGTATTGCCCACAGGCTGATCTTCAACCCGGTTTCCTTGGCAATCGGCGCGGCCGCGAAACAGGCCAGCGCCACCGGCGGAGTGAGGTCGGCCATGATGCCGAAGTAGAAGACGAACATGTGCGAAACGATCAGCGGCACGCCCAGTTCCAGCAGCGCCGGCGCGGCGATCGAGCTGGTGATGATGTAGTTGGGGATGGTCGGAATGCCCATGCCCAGCACCAGGCAGGTGAGCATGGTGAGGATCAGCGAGAGGAACAGATTGTCCTGGCCGATGGCGAGGATATAACCGGCGAAGGTCGACGCCACCCCGGTCAGCGACACCACGCCGATGATCACCCCGACCAGGGCGCAGGCGATGCCCACCGGCACCGCGTGGCGCGCGCCCTCGACCAGGGCATGCAGGCAGATCACCAGGGTGTCGCGCCCGCCCTTGATGAACCAGCAGATCGCCACCAGCAGCCCGACCACGCCAAACACCACGCCTATGCCGAGCTGGAAGAAGCCGGCACAGAGCAGGCCGAGGGCGATCCAGAAGGCCATGCGCAGGGCGAAGGAAGACACCCGCAGGATGATCGCCGAACCGAGAATGACGATGGCGGTCAGGGCCAGGCCGACCATCCCGGAAAACAGCGGCGTGCGCCCGGAGAACAACAGGTAGATGAGGATGAACAGCGGGATCAGCAGGTACCAGCGCTCTTTCACCGCGGTCCATGGATTCGGGCACTGGTCTTTCGGCAAGCCGCGCAGGTTGGCGCGTTTGGCTTCCAGATGAACCATCCAGAACACCGAACCGAAGTACAGCAGTGCGGGTATCAGCGCGGCCTTGGCCACCTCGATGAAGGGCACATTGATCGTCTCGGCCATGATGAACGCCACGGCCCCCATGATCGGCGGCATGATCTGGCTACCCATGCTCGCAGTGGCCTCGACGCCGCCGGCAAACGCCGGCTTGTAGCCGAAGCGCTTCATCAACGGAATGGTGAACTGGCCGGTGGTGACCACGTTGGCCACACCGGAACCGGTGATGGTGCCCATCAGCGCCGAAGACACCACCGACACCTTGGCCGGGCCGCCCAGCTTGTGGCCGAACAGGCCCATGGCGAAGTCGGTGAACAGCTTGATCATGCCCGCCTGCTCGAGGAACGAGCCGAACAGGATGAACAGGAAGATATAGGTGGCCGACACATAGGTCGGGGTGCCGTAGAAGCCCTCGGTGCCGAAGGCCAACTGGTTGACGATCTGATCCAGGCCATAACCGCGGTGGGCCAGATCCCCGGGCAGGTACTGGCCGAGCAGGCCATAGGCGAGGAACAGCCCGCAGATCAGCGGCAGGGCGATGCCCATCACCCGCCGCGCCGCCTCGAACACCAGCACCATCAGCACCAGGCCGACGACCATGTCGGCACTGGTCAGGTCGCCGGAGCGCTGGATCAGGTCCGCCTCGAACACCCACTGGTAGATGGCCGTGCCCATACCGGCCAGGCCGAGCAGCCAGGCCAGCGGTTGCCAGGGTTTGTGCGTGCCGACCAGCGGGATGCTGAGGAATACCGTCAGCAGCAGAAAGCCGACGTGCACCGCCCGCAGGATCTGGCTGGACACCGGATGAAAGGCCGCCGTGGTGATCTGGAAGATCGAAAACAGCAGCGCCACGTAAAACAGCGCTTTCGGCCAATCGCCCGGACCTGCCGCAAGGCCGTGGTTTTGTTCAGTCATGGAGCTTATGCCCTCATTACAACGTCGATAAGGTGCAAGAGTCGCCAACAAAACCTGCCGTGCTCAGCACGCTGGTTTTATTCGCAGCTCTACCTGCAGGATGGCGCATGGCTGCGCCAGGCAGGATGGGTTAGCCGTGCAGCGGGGTAACCCATCCAGTTGTGGCCATGGGTATCGCTTCGCTCAAGCGAGCCTCCGGGCTCAGCTTGGGCGAAACCCAATCCATCTTTCTTACAGTGCGCCGACTTCCTTGTAGAAGCGCTCGGCACCCGGATGCAGCGGGATCGGCAGGTTCTTCGCCGCGCCTTCCAGCTTGATGTCCTTGGCCGCGGAATGGGCGTTGCCCAGACGCTCGAGGTTGTCGAACATCAGCTTGGTCATCTGGTAGGCCACTTCCTCGGAGACGTCTTCATGGCTGACCAGGATGTTCTGGATCGCCACCGTCGCGATGTCGACATCCTGACCGTCGTAGGTGCCGGCTGGAATGACGGCAGGCAGATAGGCCGCGTTGTCGATCTTGGCGCTCACGTCGGCCGGGATGGCGACGAAGTTGATCGGCAGGGTGGCGGCCAGATCGCGGATCGCCGCCATGCCCAGACCCGAGGATTGCAGGGTGGCATCCAGCTGGCGGTTCTTGATCAGCTCGACCGACTCGGCGTACGGCAGGAACTCGACCTTGCCCATGTCTTCATAGCTCAGACCCGCCGCGGCGAAGATCGCCCGAGCATTCAGCTCGGTGCCGGACTTCGGCGCGCCGACCGAGATGCGCTTGCCCTTGAGGTCGGCCAGGGTGGTGATGCCGGATTCCTTGTTGGCGACGATCTGGATGTAGTTCGGGTAGGTGCCGGCGATCGCCCGCAGCTTCTTCAACGGCGCCTTGAAGCCGGCGTCTTCCACGCCGTTCCAGGCATCGGCCACCGAATCACCGAGGGCCAGGGCCAGTTCGCCACGGCCACTCTGCAGCAGGTTGAGGTTTTCCACCGAGGCCTTGGTCGCCTGCACCGAGGTTTTCGCGCCGTCGATGCCGGTGCTGTAGAGCTGCGACAGGCCCACACCGATCGGGTAGTAGACCCCGCTGGTGCCGCCGGTGAGGATATTGATGAAGGTTGGCGCGGCAAAAGCCGCGGTGCTGGCCGTCAGGGCCGCGGCAGCAGCGAGCAGACTGAAACGCTTGGTCAATCGCATGGAGTATCTCCGTCGTTGTTATGGCTTTATGCAGCGTTTTTTCACTGTAGACGATGCACGGCCGCCGCAGCGGCTATGCAGGTCCGGGGGTCGATCAGACTGGGCGAAAGTGGCGAATGCCCGCACCCGGCCGAAGCCTGGCACGCAAGAGGCGGCATAGCGGAGCTGGGCGAGACTGGCTCGCGGGGGACGTACGGCAGTTCATAGGCTCACCTCTGGTCTTTCTTATAATCGCCGACGCAAACAACGCGTGGGGCGTAGCAGAGCTATAGCAGATGCCGTGCCAAGGGTTGCAAGGCCCGGTCTAGAAGGCTTCGACCGAATGACCCGAGGGGTAATGAGCGGAATAATGCCTACCCTTGAACGACCATAGGCGAAAATCAGCCGACGCTATCAACCCGTAGCCCGGATGAAATCCGGGGGAAGTTCATCGCCTGTGCAGGCCATCCCGGATGGCGCCGGGCCTTATTGGGGCCAGGTTGCCGCTGCGCAGGTTTGCTTCAGTCCTCGTCGCCGCTGCCGGCCGGGCGATAGCTGCTGCGCTGCAGGCCGTGGCGCTGCATCTTCTCGTTGAGGGTGCGCCGCGGCAGCTGCAACAGCGCCATGACCTCGGCGATATTGCCCTGGCAGTGCTGCAAGGCGCGGTGCAGGCATTGCGCCTCGAAGGTTTCCATCTGTTCGGCGAGGGACTGCGCCGGCAACTCGCCCGCGCTGTCGACCGGGGTACTCAGGCCCAGGGCATGGCGCTCGGCGGCGTTGATCAACTCGCGCACATTGCCCGGCCAGTCGTGGCCGAGCAGCCGCGCCAGTTCGGCCGGCGACAGCGCCGGCATTTCCCGCCCGTGGCGCTCGGCGGCCTCGCGGGCGAAGTGTTCGAACAACAGGGGAATGTCCTCGCGGCGTTCGCGCAGCGGCGGAATGCGCAGGCTGGCGACATTCAGCCGGTAGTACAGATCCTCGCGGAAACGCCCGGCGCGCACCTCGTCGAGCAGGTCCGGCTTGGCCGCGCTGATCACCCGCAGGTCGACCTGGATGCTGCGGTTGGAACCGAGCCGTTCCAGGGTTTTCTCCTGCAGCACGCGCAGCAGCTTGACCTGTTGCGCCAGCGGCAGGCTTTCCACCTCGTCGAGGAACAGAGTGCCGCCGTCGGCGTGTTCGATGCGGCCGATGCGCTTGCCCTGGGCACCGGTGAAGGCACCGCTTTCGTGGCCGAACAACTCGCTCTCGAACAACTGTTCCGGGATCGCCGCACAGTTGAGGGCGACGAAGGGTTTGCCGGCGCGCGGACTGAAATCATGCAGGCAACGGGCGACCCGCTCCTTGCCGCTGCCGGTGTCGCCGCGAATCAGGATATTCACCGAGGTGCCGGCCAGTTCGAGGATCTGCCGGCGCAGGTTTTCCATCGGTCGCGAGACGCCGAGCAGCTGCGCCTCGATATGGTCCTTGAGGGCGAACTGCTGACGCAGCTGGCGGTTCTCGCAGACCAGCCGGCGCTTGTCCAGGGCGCGGCGCACGCTGTCGAGCAGGCGCTCGGGGGTGAAGGGCTTCTCGATGAAGTCGTAGGCGCCGTTCCGCAGGGCCTGCACCGCCATCGGCACATCGCCATGGCCGGTGACCAGGATCACCGGCAGGTCGCGGTCGAGCTCCAGCAGCTTGTCCAGCAGTTGCAAACCATCGGTGCCGGGCATGCGCACGTCGCTGATGACGATGCCGGCAAAGTCGCGGTCGATCAATGCCAGGGCCTGGGCCGCGCTGGCGCAGGTCTGCACCCGCAGGCCGGACAGCTCCAGCCACTGCTGCACCGCCTCGCGGATCGCCGCCTCGTCATCGACCACTATTACCTGACCGCTCATAGCACCTCCTCACTCGACGGCCGCAGTGTAGCGCCACCCGCGCGATCCGGTAGCCCGAATGCGAGGCGGGGGATACCCGCTCCCGGTCACAGGCCCGCTGCGACCGCCACTCGAGGCACAGGTGCAATCCGCAGCGCCATCAGCCGTCGTTGCCGGCTTGCTGGACCAGGGTCATGGCAAAGACACCGTTGCCCACCGACCAGTCGGAATAGTCGTTTTCATGCATGAAAATAAAAATATCCCGCGCAGACAAGCCAGCCATCCGCTCCAGGTTATGGGCGATCGCGGCGTAAAGATCGCGCTTCATCGCATCGCTGCGGCCGCGGCGCAGGGTGATTTCCACCACCACCAGCTGCTCCGATCGCGCGATGCCGTTAAAGCTACGGTCATAGAAGAACTGCTCGCCACTGTACGCCGAAACCAGGTTGAACAGTTCCGACTCGGGCATGCCGATACTGTCGACCAAGGCCCTATGGATACCTTCGACAAGCTGTTGGCGGTGCATCTGACTGGTATTTTCATGAACATGGGTACGGACGAATGGCATTTGATTTTTCCTCTCTGATCCATAGGGGGGCGCGGCACTAGAGGCCTGCCGGCTCTTTGCCTGGAAGATCCAGGCGAGTCAGAGATTTGGATAAATCAGCCTTGCCGAAAAGCGATTTCCTTGGCCAATCTATGTGACATAAACTCACATAATGAAACGCCGACTCCCCTCCCTGAACGCCCTGCGCGCCTTCGAAGCCGCCGCCCGGCTCGGTCGAATGACCGCGGCGGCCGATGAGCTGTCGGTCACGCCGGGCGCCATCAGCCGTCAGGTACGACAGCTCGAATCCACCCTGGGGCTGCAGCTGTTCGAAGGCTCGAAGAACAAGCCGAGCCTGACCAGCCACGGCAGGGCGCTGCTGCCCAGCTTGTCGGCAGCGTTCGACCAGATGGAGAGCGCCTTGCGCGCGGTGACCGAGGACGCCCGGGGCACACTGGACGTCTTCTGCCTGGGGAGCTTCAGCATGCGCTGGCTGATCCCCCGGCTTTACCATTTCAACGAACTGCACCCGGACATTGACGTGCGGTTGAGCACCACTAACCAGCAGGCGCTGCCCCCTGGTGATCACTACGACGTCATCATCGATGTCGAAGCGAGCACTGCAGCGGCGCCAGCCCTCGAACTATTCCCAGAGAGTCTCGGCCCGGTGCTCGCGCCCGCTCTGGCGGCCACGCTGACCCTGCACGGCCCCGCGGATCTGGCGGGCGCGCCACTGCTGCGCACCAAAACCCGACGCAATGCCTGGGCAATGTGGTGCCAATCGGTGGGCGTGGTTCCGCTGGCGGCTTCGGGCCCCGAATTCGAGCACTATTTCTTCAGCCTGGAAGCCGCTCTTGGCGGCCTGGGTGTCTGCGTCGCGCCTTGGCATCTGGTCGCCGATGACGTGCTCGGCGGCCGCTTGATCGCGCCCTTCGGTTTTCAGCAAAGCGGTTATCGCTACGTGGCGCGTGGCCGGCCGCGGCACCAGCACGCCGAGTCGTTTTGCCAATGGTTGGTGCAGCAGGCGGAGCAGGCGCCGCTGCCGCTGGTCTGCAGCTTAACCGGCCGCTAGACGCCCGGCGCGGCCGGCAACCTGAGGGTGAACAGCGCGCCGCGCTCGCCATTGGCCACCTCCAGACTCCCGCCCAGCTCACGGACGATGCCGTAGGACACCGCCAGGCCCAGGCCCAGGCCCTGGCCCACCGGTTTGGTGGTGAAGAACGGCTCGAATACGCGCGTCAGGTTTTCATCGGCGATGCCGCCGCCCGTGTCGCCGATACGCAGCAGGCACTGCTCGCCCTGGCGCTGGATCGACACGCTGAGCAACCGCTGCTCGGCGCAGGCCATGGCATCCAGGGCATTGTTCAGCAGGTTGAGCAGCACCTGCTCGAGGCGAATCGCATCGCCCAGCACCATGGCGTTGCTGTCGGTTTCGCAGTGCAACTCCACCTGTTCGCTGCGCAGGCGTGGCGCCAGCAGTTGCAGCGCCTGCTCCAGCACGTCACCCAGGCGCAAGCGTTCGCTGAGGCCGGCCGGGCTCTTGCGGGCGAAGGTCTTCAGGTGCCCGGTGAGCCCGGCCATGCGTTGCAGCAAGCCGTCGATGCGGCGCAAGCCTTCGTGCACATCGGCCTGGCGACCGCTGTCGAGCAGCAGGCGCAGGCTGCCCAGCTGCATCTGCATGGCGGTCAGTGGCTGGTTGATTTCATGGGCCATGGCCGCCGACATCTGCCCCAGGGCGGCCATCTTCGCCGCATGCACCAGGCCATCCTGGGCCTCGCGCAGCTCGGCGGTGCGCAGCGCCACCTCGCGTTCCAGGCGCTCGCGAATGCCCGCCTGCAGGCGCTGGTTCTTGCGCCGCTGGGCGAGAAACAACAGCAGAAACGCCAGGGTCATCCACACCCCGGCGGCGGCCAGGCGGTAGCTGCGCACGCTGTTCACCAGCGCCTGCGGCTCGACCAGCAGGTGCAGGGTCCAGTCTTCCTCGGGCAGCGCCAGGCGTTGCCAGAGGTAGTCGCGGCGCCCGTCCGGGCCATCGACCCGACGCCATTCGCTGTCCTCGCCGATGCGCTGGCGCAACTCGCTGGCCAGCGGTTGCAGCGCCTGCTCGGCGTACTTGCGCACCTCCACCAGCTCGGCGCGGGCCTGTTCGCTCAATGCCTCCAGGGCAAGAAAGCGCCAGGCCGGGCGGCTGCTGAGAATCACCACCGAGTAGCTGTCGGCCACCAGCAACACCCCGGACTGCCCGGCCCACTCGCGCTGCAACGCCTCCAGTTCGAGCTTGGCCACCAGCACGCCGAGCACGCTGCCGTCATCGTCGCGCACCACATGGGAGAGGAAATAACCTGGAACCCCGGTGGTCACGCCCACCGCGAAATAGCGCCCGGACGACTGGCGCACGGCATCCTGAAAGTAGGGGCGGAAGGCGTAGTTGTTGCCGACGAAGCTGCTCCAGTCGCGCCAGTTGCTCGCCACCAGCGTCTCGCCCCGGCTGTCGAGCAGGTAGAGCACGGTGGAGCCGGCGGCGGCATTCAACTGTTCCAGGCGCTGATTAAGTTTTTCGCGCAGCAGGCGATCGTTCGGCGCATGCAGCAGCGACTTGATATCGCTGTCCAGCGCCAGCACCTCGGGCACCGAGCGGAAGCGCTCGACCAGGGTATGAATCGACTGGGCATAGAGTTGCAACTGGCCACGCGCCTCGACGCTGCGCTCCTGCCAGGCGCGCTGCTCGGCATAGCGGCCGGCCAGCCACATGCTGACGAGCAGGCCGAGGAGGATCAGCAGCACGATCAGGATGACGCGGTAACGCGGGAAGAAAGCGGGCATGCGCGACTCGCAGCAAGGCAATCCCGGCATGGTAAGGCAAAAGCGCCCGGCATCGCTGCCGGTATGTTCGATGGCCGCCAACGGCTATAGTCGTCACTCGGCCGGTCCGGCCAACGAGCGAATCAGCATGGCAAAGACCAAGGCAGATCAAGCAACCAGCCCGCGCTTCTGGCGCGACGCCCAATTGCCGTTCGTCGAGGCGCGCGATGTGCTGGATGGGCGTCAGTTGTGCTACGCGCCGCACTCCCATGAGTTTTTCTCGATCGGCGCCATCACCCGCGGACGCAGTACCTACCTCAACGAAAAGGCCCGCGAGCGGCTCGCCGCCGGCACCGTGGTGCTGATGAACCCGGGCGACGTGCATGCCTGCAACCCCCTGGACGGCCAGGCGTGGTCCTACCGCATGTTCTATGTCGACGTGGCCTGGCTGACCGAACTGCAGCACCAGCTGGGCTTCAGCCGCAACCAACCGTTGCGCGCCTTCGCCGATATCCTCAGCCACGATCCCGTGCTCTACCGCGGCCTGAACCGCCTCTATCGCCTGCTCGGCGACGACCAGGCCGAGGTCATGCACAAGCATTGCGCGTTGCTGGATTTTTTCGCCGAGCTGCAGCAACGCCTCGACCCCGCACCGGCCAAGCCACGCGAGGACAACCCGCGCCTGCGCCTGGCCGCCGAGTTAATCCGCGAACGCTGCACCGAGGCGCTGAAGCTGGAGGACATCTGTGCGGCGGCCGGGCTTTCGGCGTCCTACCTGACCCGCAGTTTCCGCCGCTGCTACGGCATGACCCCGCATGCCTACCTGATCAACAGCCGCGTCCAGTTCGCCCAGGCCCGCCTCAGGCGTGGCGGACAGATCGCCGAGGTCGCCCTGGCGGCCGGCTTCGCCGATCAGGCGCACCTGCAGCGCACCTTCAAGCAGCTGCTCGCCGCTACCCCCGGGCAATACCGCCATGCGCACTGATCACCACAGCAGCAGATAGAGCGCCGAGGCCACCAGCAGCAGGGCCAGGCCGCGATTGAACAGGCGCATGCGCCGCGGCTGCTCGAGGTACTGGCGCAGGAAGGCGCCGGCATAGGCCCAGCAGGCGATCGACAGGTAGCAGATGACGAAATACAGCGCGGCGAACTGGCCGACCAGATACGGCTCGCCATCGGCCGCGAACGCCCCTATGCCGGCCAGCGATGCCAGCCACGCCTTGGGGTTGAGCCACTGCATCGCCGCGCCGCTGAACAGCCCGGGCGCGCGCTGCGCCTTGCCGCTATCGAGCCGACCGTCGTCGCGCGCCAGGCCATAGGCCATATAGAGCAAGAAGGCCACGCCGGCCCCATGCAGCAGGGTCTTCAACGGCGGCCACTGCTGCAACAGCTGTTGCAGGCCCAGGCCCATGGCCAATAACAGCAGGGTAAAGCCCAGGGTCGCCCCGGTCACATGCCACAGGCTGGCGCGCAGGCCATAACGGGCGCCGGCGCTGAGCGCCACCAGATTGACCGGCCCAGGGGAAATCGAAGCGGCCAGGGCAAAGGCCGCCATGGAAAGTAGCACCGTCATCGCACACCCATTCAGTTCGCCGATAGAGCGGCAATACTGACGGGCGCGATCCGTGCGGTATTGAAGAAAAGTGCCCTGCCCAGCTTCAGCGATACAGATCCGCCCGGGTCCAGGGCAGGTCGTGGCTGCCGTCGGCGTGCGGCTTGACCGCGAGGATCTGGTGCAGGTTCATCCAGCCGCGGGCGAAACCGTAGGCGCAGCCGGCCAGGTACAGGCGCCAGATGCGCAGGGCCTGCTCGGGCACCAGTTGCGCGGCCTGCTCCAGCTGGGTTTCCAGGCGCGCGCTCCAGTGCTCCAGGGTGCGCGCGTAGTGCAGGCGCAGGCTTTCCACGTCGACCACTTCCAGGCCGGCATCGCTGAGCTCTGTGGTCATGGTCGCCAGGTGCGGCAGTTCGCCGTGGGGGAACACGTAGCGGCCGATGAACTCGCCGCCGCCGCGCGCGACCGGGCGGCCGTCGCTGTGTTTCGCGGTGATGCCATGGTTCATCACCAGGCCGCCGCTCTTCACCGCGCCGAACAGGCGCTGGCAATACAGCGGCAGGTTGGCGTGGCCGACGTGCTCGAACATGCCGACGCTGACCACCTTGTCGAAGCGGCCGTCCTGCGGCAGGTCGCGATAGTCCAGCAGTTCCAGCTGCACCTGCGCCGCCAGCCCTTCATCCTTGACCCGTTGCCGGGCCAGTTGCAGCTGCGCCTGGCTGAGGGTGATGCCATACACCTCGACGCCGAATTCACGGGCGGCGAAGCGCGCCAGCCCGCCCCAGCCGCAACCGACATCGAGCAGACGCTCGCCCGGCTGCAGGCGCAACTTGCGGCACAGGTGGCGCAGCTTGGCCTGCTGGGCCTGCTCGAGGTCTTCGCCGCCGGTCTCGAAGTAGGCGCAGGAATAGACCATCTCGCGGTCCAGCCAGAGCGCGTAGAAGTCGTTGGACAGGTCGTAGTGGTAGCTGATCGCCGCCGCGTCGGTGGCCTTGTCGTGGGCGCTGCGCGGCTGCTCGGGGAGCGACTCTTCGTCGAGCAGCGCCTGGCTGAGGGCATCGCCGAGTTCGATCACCGCACTCATCGATCCTTCCAGCTCCAGGCGCCCCTCGACATAGGCGCCGCCCAGGGCAGCCAGGCTCGGGTGAGCCAGTTGCGCCACCAGGCTCGGGTCTTTGACCACCATGGTGACCCGCGGCTCGGGTCCCAGATCGATCTGCTTGCCGTCCCACAGACGTAGCCGCAGCGGCAATTGCAGATCACGCAGGTTAGGCGGCAGATACGCGAGCATAGAAACCTCCAGCTGAACAAAATCACTGAAAGACTAGTTCAACTGACTCGCTTGTCAGGCCATCGGTTCCATAGATAATGGCTATCCGCCATGTCGTTGCAACAGGCCGTCGCCAAGCCACTGGCGCAGCCAGGTGGCGGCCTGCAGCGGCGCCTCCTGCCCCAGCTGGTGCAGGTGCGCACAGAGCTCGGCGAAACTCCAGCCGGCCACCGCCATGCCGTGCAAGGCCGCGGCCTCGTCGGGTTCCAGGCTGCGGTACTGGCTGACCAGGCCGTGGCGCCAGATCAGGCAGACCTGCGCCTGCTCCAGCGCCGTGCTGGCGGGAAAGGCATCCTGCGCCTTGCTCGCGCGCCAGAGCGCCAGGCTGTTGTGCCGGCAGAGCTGCCATTGCACGCTGGGCAGCAGGCGCACCTGCAGGTTCGGCCAGTCCTCGGCGGGCAGACTGGCCACCTGCGCCAGGGTCAGGGGTTCAGCCGCGGCCGCGTCGAAGGCCAGGCCGAACGCCCACTCCAACCGCGCCAGTTCGCCGAGCGGGGCCGCCTGTGCCGGCACCAGATAGGTCTCGATGAAGCTCGCCAACTCGGCGCCCAGCCAGCGCAGGCTGAAGTACCGCGAGGGGTGCGCCGCGATATAGGCGCCGGCCAACGCATCGAACTGCTGGTCGCCGAGCCAGCCGTGCACGGCCGGATAATCGCCGCGCAAGGCTTCCAGCAGGCGCGCGCGGTAGGCGTTGTGGTAGATCGCCAGGCCCTGTTCGGCACTCAGCGCCGGGCTGCCGAGCAGGCTGGCACGCAACGCCGGACTGGCTGTCGGGTCGCCGCCGAGCAGGTAGGCCTCGAGTTCGCGCTGCCAGTCGTTCAGGCGCATGGCCGGTACTCCTGCAGAGCCACGGCGGCATAGGCGCGCGCCTGCTCCAGTTCGCCGAGTAGCTCGTCCAGCACCGGGTAGTGGTCGTCACGCTCGAGCAGGGTGGCCACCGGGCCGAGGTGGCGCAGGGTGCGCTGATACAGCTGCCAGACCGGATCGCTGACCGGCTGGTCGTGGGTGTCGATCAGGTAGCTGCCGTAATCGCTGTGCCCGGCCAGGTGCAGTTGGCGGATCCGCTGCTTGGGCAGCCCGCTGATGAAGTCCCAGGGCTCGAAGCCATGGTTGCGCGCGCTGACGTAGACGTTGTTGACGTCGAGCAGCAGCTCGCAGCCGCTGAGTTCGCTGAGCGCGGCGAGGAACTGCCATTCGCTGAACTGATCGTCGGCGCTGCGCAGGTAGCTGGAGACGTTCTCCAGCACCAGCGGCCGCTCGAGCAGGTCCTGCACCTGGCGCACCCGCGCGGCGACGTACTGCAGGCTTTCCTCGGTGTAGGGCAGCGGCAACAGGTCATGCAACTGGTGGGCGTTGCCGCGGCTCCAGCACAGGTGATCGGAGATCCACGCCGGCTGCACCCGCTGCGCCAGGCGCTTGAGCCGGCGCAGGTAGTCGTGGTCCAGTTGGTGCGGGCCGCCGATCGACAGCGACACGCCATGCATCACCAGCGGGTAGTGCTCGCCGATGGCGTCCAGGTAATAGAGCGGCTTGCCGCCCTCGACCAGGTAGTTTTCCGAGATGATCTCGAACCAGTCGACAGCCGGTCGCTGCTCGAGAATCGCTTGGTAATAGGGAGTGCGCAGGCCCAGGCCATAGCCCAGGCTGGATGATTCGGCGGACATGTCAGGCTCCTTGAACAACCGCGGGAGCGGAGTGGCCGTAATCCGGCCACTCCGGGTGCCGTCACTCGCCGACGGTGCCCTTGGCCGCATTGCACTCGGCCAGGGTCATGCTCTTGAAGCCCTGGCCCTTGCAGGCACCCTGGCCCTTGCAGCTGTTGTTCGCGGTCTTGCAATCGTTCTGGCCCTTGCAGCCGTTGATGCCATAACAGTGCACCTTGGCTTCTTCGGCCACCGCCATGGTGCTGGTCAGGCCGGCGAACAGGGTAGCGGCGGCAAACGCCAGGGCGGCGCCGGAAGCCATAGTCTTGGTAGTCATGGGGTAATCCTCGAATAGTCTGGGAGTGCCGATCGCCGCAAGGTTTGCAGGCCGGCATTCAACTAGAGCGAGGTCGCGGCGTGGCGTTACAGGCCACGCCGAGATTTCTTGCCGATAGGCGTTCCGACGACAACGGCAATACCGCGTCCAAGATGAGCGCAAGGCAGTCCGCCGCCAACGCCGGGCGGCGGCACAGGCCACTAGCGCCTGACCTTGCTCGCCGGTTCGCCGCCGATGCCGAAGTGGTTGCTCGGCATCTCGGTGATGATGACCCGTACCCGTTCGATCGGCGCGTCCAGCGAGCGCGACATGGCCTCGCTGACTTCGCGGATCAGGGTTTCCTTCTGCTCGTTGCTGCGACCTTCGAGGATGTACAACTGGGCGATGGGCATGGCCTCGTCCTCCAACAATAGAGGCGGCCGACCGTGCAGGCCGGCCGCGGGGGTTCAGATAAAGCGCGCGGACACCGAGCCGAGGCCCTGGTAGCGCACGCAGATGTTGTCGCCCGGCGCCACCGGCACGGCGGCGGTGATGCCGCCAGTCATGATGAAGGTGCCGGCCGGGATATGCTCGCCGCGCTCGGCCAGCAGGTTGGCCAGCATCGCCACGCTGGACAGCGGATGGCCGAGCACCGCGGCGCCGGCGCCGAGTTCCACCACTTCGCCGTTCTTCTCCATGACCACGCCGAGGGTGCGCAGGTCGACCTCCTCCAGGCTGGCCATGCGTCCGCCGGTGATGAAGCGGGTCGAGGAGGCGTTGTCGGCGACCACGCTGATCAGGTCGAACTTGAAGTTCTCGTAGCGCGAGTCGATCACCTCGACCGTGGGGATCACGTAGTCGATCGCCGCGATCACGTCGCCGAGGTGGCAGCCCGGGCCGTGCAGTGGCGCCTTGGTCACCACCGATATTTCCGCCTCGATCTTCGGGTGGATCAGCTTGGAGCAGTCAATTACGCCGCCGTCCGGCACGCTGAAGTAGTCGGCGAGGAAGCCGTAGATCGGCGTTTCCACGCCCATCTGCGCCATCTTCGCCCAGGAGGTCAGGCCCATCTTCAGGCCGACGATCTTGTTGCCGCGGGCCTCCTTGCGCCGACGGATTTCCCACTGCACGTCGTAGGCGTCGGCGAAGGTCATCGAGGGGAAGTCGTGAGTCACCTTGCCGATGTCGTGGACATTCAGCTCGGCGTTTTCGATGTGCTCGGCCAGGGCCAGCACCTGTTCGCGGGTCAGGGTACGGTTCATGCGCTCACCTTCTGCTGCTGACGGGCCCGGGCCATGTCCAGGGCCAGGTCTTCGATCATGTCTTCCTGGCCACCGACGGTGCCGCGCCGGCCCAGTTCGACCAGGATGTCGCGGGCCGACACGCCGTATTGCTTCTCGGCGCGCTGGGCGAACAGCAGGAACGAGCTGTACACCCCGGCGTAGCCCAGGGTCAGGGCGTCGCGATCGACGCGGATCGGCTGGTCCATCAGCGGCACCACCAGGTCCTCGGCCACGTCCATGATCTGGTACAGGTCGATACCGGTCTCCACGCCCATGCGCTTGCACACCGCGACGAACACCTCCAGCGGGGTGTTGCCGGCACCGGCGCCGAGGCCGGCGACCGAGCCGTCGATGCGCGCGGCACCGGCCTCGATGGCGGCCAGGGAGTTGGCGATGGCCATGCCCATGTTGTGGTGGCCGTGGAAGCCGACCTCGGTGGCCGGGTTCAGCTCGGCGCGCAGCAGGCCGATTTTCTCGCTGACTTCATCGGGCAGCATGTAGCCGGCCGAGTCGGTGCAGTAGATGCAGTTGGCGCCGTAGCTCTCCATCAGCTTGGCCTGCTCGAGGACTTTCTCGGCGCTGATCATGTGCGCCATCATCAGGAAGCCGACGGTGTCGACCCCGAGCTTGCGCGCCATGCCGATGTGCTGCTCGGAGACGTCCGCCTCGGTGCAGTGGGTGGCCACGCGGATGGTCGAGACGCCACAGTCCAGCGCCATCTTCAGGTGGTCGACGGTGCCGATGCCGGGCAGCAGCAGCGCCGAGACCTTGGCCTGCTTGAGCTGCGGGATCACCGCGCGCAGGTACTCCTCGTCGCTGTGTGCCGGGAAGCCGTAGTTGATCGAACGACCGCCGAGGCCGTCGCCGTGGGTGATCTCGATCAGCGGCATGCCGGCGGCGTCGAGACCGGTGGCGACCGCGACCATCTGCTCCAGGCTGATCTGGTGGCGCTTGGCGTGCATGCCGTCGCGCAGGCTCATGTCGTGCAGGATGACGCTCTTGCCGTGCAAATTCATGGTGCTACTCCTCAAGCCAGCGCGATGTCGCGACGCGGCAGTTGAATGGTGCCGGCGGCGATTTCCTCGGCGAACATCTCGCCGGTGCGCAGCGCGGCGGCGGTCATGATGTCGAGGTTGCCGGCGTACTTGGGCAGGTAGTCGCCCAGGCCTTCGACTTCCATGAAGATCGACACGCGGTTGCCGTCGAACACCGGACCGTTCTTCAGGCGGTAGCCGGGCACGTACTTCTGCACCTCGGCGATCATCGCGTGGACCGAGGCGGTGATCGCGGCCTGGTCCGGCTCGCCGTCGGTCAGGCAGTGGATGGTGTCGCGCATCATCAGCGGCGGCTCGGCCGGGTTGATGACGATGATCGCCTTGCCTTCCCTGGCGCCGCCGACCTGCTCGATGGCGCCGGCGGTGGTGCGGGTGAACTCGTCGATGTTCTTGCGCGTGCCCGGGCCGACCGAGCGCGAGGAGACGGTGGCGACGATCTCGGCGTAGGCCACCGGCTGCACGCGGGATACCGCGGCGACCATGGGGATGGTGGCCTGGCCGCCGCAGGTGACCATGTTGACGTTCATTTCCAGGCGGCCGACGTGCTGCTTGAGGTTGACCGGCGGCACGCAGTAGGGGCCGATGGCCGCCGGGGTCAGGTCGACCATCAGCACGCCGAGCGCGTTGAGCTTGCGGCTGTTCTCGGCATGCACATAGGCCGAGGTGGCGTCGAAGGCGATGCGGATGTCGTCGTCCAGCACGTGCGGCAGCAGGCCGTCGACGCCTTCGGCTGTGGTCTTCATGCCGAATTCGCGGGCGCGCTTGAGGCCGTCGGAGTTGGGGTCGATGCCGACCATCCACACCGGCTCGATCCACTCGGAACGGAGCATCTTCATCACCAGATCGGTACCGATATTGCCGGGGCCGATAATGGCCGCCTTGAGTTTCTTGCTCATGGGTTTGTCCTCTGTTCGATCAGGTGAAGCGCACGGAGGCGCTGCCGATGCCGCCGATCTCGACGCGCATGAAGTCGCCGGCCTTGACCGGCTCCAGGGGTACCAGCGAGCCGGAGAGGATCACTTCGCCGGCCTTCAGCGGGATGCCGAAACGGCCGAGGGTGTTGGCCAGCCAGGCCACGCAGTTGACCGGCGAACCCAGGGCCGCGGCGCCGGCGCCGGTGCTGAGCAGCTGGCCGTTCTTCTCCACCAGCATGCCGCAGGTGACCAGGTCGACCTGGCGTGGCGACACCGCCGTGTCGCCGAGCACGAACAGGCCGCAGGAGGCGTTGTCCGCTACTGTGTCCTCGATCCTGATTTTCCAGTCGCGGATGCGCGAGTCGACGATCTCGAAGCAAGGCATCACGCATTCGGTGGCGGCCAGCACGTCGGCGTTGGTCACGCCGGGGCCGATCAGATCTTTTTTCAGGATGAAGGCGATCTCGCCCTCGGCCTTGGGCTGCATCAGCCGCTGGCTGATCGGCATGGCCTCGCCGCTGTTGAACACCATGGCGTCGGTCAGGTAACCGAAGTCCGGCTGATACACACCCAGCATGTTCTGCACCGCCTTGCTGGTGACGCCGATCTTCTTGCCGATGATCTTCTCGCCGGCGGCCAGCCGGCGTTCGAGCATGCGCAGGGAGATGTGGTAGGCGTCGTCGATGCTGATGGCGAAACCGCGCTCGGTCAGCGGGCTGACCGCCTCACGGTTGACCATCGCCTGGTACAGCTCGTCGCCGAGCTCGTTGATCAATATCTGGTCCATGCTTGTCTCTCTCTCAGGAAAGGGGGGCGGCCTCGGCGAGGAAATCCTCGACCAGGCGGGCGAAACGGCCGGCGTGTTCGATCTGGGTCCAGTGGCCGCAGTGGCCGTAGACGTGCAACTGGGCGTTGGGGATCCAGTGGGCCAGGGTCAGCGAAGTCTCCAGCGGGATGACTTGGTCTTCGCGACCATGCACCACCAGGGTCGGATGGGGCAGCGCGCGGATCGCCCGCTCGTCGCTGCACAGCGCCTCGATCCAGCGCTGGCGCGGGGCCGGGAACATGGCGGCGAAGGATTCCTGGAAGCCCGGGCGGATGCTGGCCTGGTAACGCAGTTCGGCCAGGTCGTCGTTGACCAGGCCGCGATCGCAGGCGAACAGGTCGAGCAGCGCGCGCATGTTGGCCAGCGATGGCCTGTAGCCCCAGGCCGCGTCCAGCCCCGGGGTCAGCTCGAAGGGCACGCCGACGCTGCCCATCAGCACCAGCCGGCGCACCCGCTCGGGGTGACGCACGGCCAGGGCCAGGGCGATGGCGCCGCCGAAGGAATTGCCGACCAGGTCGGCCTGGGCGATGCCCAGGGCGTCCAGCACGCCGAGGGCATGCAGCACCCAGGTGTCGAGGCTGTAGTGAGCATCCGTCGGGCGCTCGCTGTAGCCGAAGCCGAGCATGTCCGGGGCGAGCACCCGGCGGCTCTGGGCCAGCTGCGGCATGACCAGGCGCCAGTTGGCCCAGGCGGTGACGCCGGGGCCGGAGCCGTGGATCAGCAGCAGCGGAAAGCCGCTGCCCTGCTCCAGCAGGTTGGTGCGCCAGCCGGCGGCGAGGATCTCGCGACCCAGCTCGGGGCTAGGCTCCAGAGCCTGCTCCGCTGCCTGGGGGGGTGCCTTCAGGGATGCAGTCATGGCCGCCTCAGAGTTTCACGCAGATGTTTTTCAGCTCGGTGTAGAACTCCAGCGAGTGCACACCCCCTTCGCGGCCGATGCCCGACTGCTTGCTGCCGCCGAAGGCGGTGCGCAGGTCGCGGAGGAACCAGCTGTTGACCCAGACGATGCCGGCCTCGATCTGGCCGGCGACGCGGTGGGCGCGCGAGCTGTTCTCGGTCCAGATCGCCGACGCCAGGCCATAGGGCAGGCTGTTGGCCAGTTCGATGGCCTCCTCTTCCGTATCGAACGGGCGGATATGGCAGCAGGGGCCGAAGATTTCCTCGGTGACCACCGCCGAATCGTCGGAGAGGCCAGTCCAGATTGTCGGCTGCACCCAGGCGCCGCCGGCCAGGTGCGCCGGCATGTCCGGCACACCACCGCCGGTGACGACAGTGGCGCCGTCATCGACTGCCTGCTGGTAATAGCTGAGGACTTTTTCGCGGTGCTTGAGGCTGACCAGCGGGCCGAAGTTGCTGCTGGCGTCGTCCGGCGGCCCGATCACCAGGCTCTCGGCACCGGCCTTGAGGCGGGCGACGAACGCGTCGAAGATCGGCCGCTCGACATACAGCCGCTCGGTACCGAGGCAGACCTGGCCGCAGTTGGCGAAGGCCGAGCGCAGGGTGCCCTCGATGGCCTTGTCCATATCGCAGTCGGCGAACACGATGCCGGCGTTCTTGCCGCCCAGTTCCAGCGACACCTGGCGCACGCCCTTGGCCGCGGCGCGCATGATGGTTTCGCCGGTGCCGGTCTCGCCGGTGAAGGTGTAGGCGTCGACGTCCGCGTGCTCGGTGAGGAAGGCCCCGGCCGAATCGCCGCCGAAGCCATGCACCACGTTGTACACGCCCGCCGGTACGCCGGCGGCCTGCATCACCTCGCCGAGCAGGGTGGCGGTCAGCGGGGTTTCCTCGGATGGCTTGACCACCACGCAGTTGCCGCAGGCCAGGGCCGGGCCGACTTTCCAGGTCATCAGCAGCAGCGGCAGGTTCCACGGGCTGATCACCCCGATCACCCCCTTGGGCCGGCGCACGCCGTAGTTGAGCGCACCGGCGCCGTCCGGGGTGGCCATCTCGAAGGCTTCGTTGGCGACATTCTTCAGCAGGTCGGCGAACACCTTGAAGTTGGCCGCCCCGCGCGGGATGTCGATGTGGCTGGCCAGGGATTTCGGCTTGCCGGTGTCGAGGCATTCGGCCTCGAGAAACTCGTCGAAGCGGGCCGTGATGCCGTCGGCCACGCGATGCAGAATCTCCGCGCGCTCGGCCACCGTCAGCTTGCCCCAGGGGCCCTTGAGTGCGGCGCGGGCGGCCTTGACCGCGGCGTCGACCTCGGCGCGGCCGGCCTCGTGGACGCGGCCGATCACCTGGCCGTTGGCCGGGTTGATGTCCTCGAAGGTGCGGCCGCTGGCCGAACCGATGAAGGCACCGTTAATGAAATGCTTGATCTCTTTCATCTGCGCAATCTCTGCAATAAGTCGAACCGGGGCTTCAGGTCAGCACGGTGAGGAAACGTTCGTTGAGCTGGCGGTCGTGGTAGAAGATCGCCTTGCCCAGTTGGTCGGCGGTCCAGGTCACCACCGGGTGATCGGGGTAGTGGTAGTCGCCGCCGCAGAACACCTCGTTGCGGTTACCCGACGGGTCGAAGAAGTAGATGGTCTTGCCATGGGTCAGGCCGTGACGGGTCGGGCCGATGTCGATCGAGGTGTCGGTCATGCTGATCAGGTCGGCGGCGCGCAGCACGTCCTCCCAGGTCTCGAGGAAGAACGAGGCGTGGTGGAAGCGGCCCTTCTCCGGGTGGAGGATGAAAGCCACGTCGTGGGCCTTCATGCACAGGCTGAGGAACTGGGCGATGCGCGTGCCGCCATCGAGTACCTGTTCGGCGAGGGTGAAGCCGAGCACCTCGGTGAACAGGCGCAGGGTCTCGTCCAGCTCATCGCCGTACAGCAGGCAATGGTCGAAACGCACCGCGCGCATGCCCTTGAGGCCACGCGGCCAGGCTTCCGGGTTGACCTCGGCGAGGCCCCATTTGCCGGTGACCTGCTTCTGCGCGAACAGCTCGAAGCGGTGTCCGGACGGCGAGCTGAACTGCACCCGCCGCCCGCAGTCCTTGAGTTCGCCGGCCGGCAGTTCTTCCACCTGGCAGCCGAACTCCAGCAGCTCGCCGGCCAGGCGGGTCAGGCAGGCATCGTCGATCACCTTGAAGCCCATGAAATCCATGCCCGGCTCGTCGGCCTCGCGCAGCACCACGGAGAACTTGTCGGTCTCGGTCCAGGCCTTGAGATAGACCCGGCCTTGCCCGTCGCGGTCGACCTCGATCAGGCCGAGCAGGTCGACGTAGTGTTCGAGGGCCTTGGCCATGTCCAGCACGCGCAGTTGCACGTGGCCGGGACGCATCACACCTTTTTTCATAACGACACCTTTTGTCTTTGTTGTGGGTCGACCGTGCTTTCGCTGCACGGTTTTGAATAACGCTCGATACACAGATCGCTGCGGGCAAACAGGCGGCAGGCCAGGACGTAGCCCTGTTCGCGGGCGTCTGCCGGGACGTGCTTGCAGCTCATGCGCCCGCACTCGTAGTCGCCGGCCAGCACCCGCACCTTGCACAGGCCACAGCCGCCCCCGCGGCAACCGACCGGCACGCAGAGCAGGCCGTGCTGCTCCATGGCGGTGAGGACCGGCAGCGCCTCGTCGCAGCTGAAGCGCTGGCCACTGCGGGCCTCGGTCACCTGGTGTTGTCTGCCCATGGCGGCGACCCTCAGAGACGCTTGAACAGCGCGGAACGCTGGCTGTCGCCGGCGCCATCGGCGGCGGTGAGGAAGCGCTCCATGAAGATGTCGCGCTCGAACAGGCGGCCCTGCATCAATGTGCTGATGGCCGCGTCGATCATCGGTGGCGGCCCGCACAGGTAGGCCTTGTGCCCGCTGAAGCGGCCGTCGAAATGGGCCTTGGCGGCGTCATGCACGAAGCCCTTGAAGCCCTGCCAGTCCGGATCGTCAGTGGCCTGGCTGAGCGCCGGCACATAGGTGAAATTGCCGTGCTCGCGGGCCAGGCCCTCGAACAGCTCGCGGTTGTAGAGTTCGGCGACGTTGCGCGCGCCCTGGAACAGGGTGATCTGGCGGCTGTCGCCCTGTTCGAGCAGGTCGAGGATCATCGACTGCGGGCTGGACAAGCCCGAGCCACCGGCCATGAAGATCAGGTCGCCCGGCTGCGAACCGCGCACGAAGAACTGCCCGTAGGGGCCGGACAGCTGCAACTGATCGCCGACCTTGAGCTGCTGGTGGATATAGCCGGTGGCGGCGCCGCCCTCGACCAGGCGCACATGCAATTCCACTTCGCTGGCCTGGCCCGACGGATTGGCCAGGGAGAACGCCCGGCTGCCGTCGATGCCCGGCAGGTCGAGGTTGACGTATTGCCCGGACTGGAAGGCCATCGGCCGATCGAGGCGCAGGTGCACGCCCTTGATGGTCGGCGACAGCTCGACGATGGCACTGACCGTGGCGCGGAAATCCGCCACCGGATGGCCGAGAAAGTCGGGGTCGACGTCGATGTCGGCCTCGATGGTCACGTCGCTCTGCACGGTGGCGCAGCAGGCCAGCACCTTGCCCTCCTCGCGCTCGATGTCCATCAGGGCGAAGGGCGAGGCGGCGCCGATCTCGACCTCGCCTTCCAGCACCTGCACCTTGCAGGTGGCACAGGTGCCATGGCCGCAGGCGAAGGGCAGCCACACGCCCTGACGCAGGGCGGCCTGGAGGATGGTCTGGCCTTCCTCCACGTCGATCTGTTCGCCGGTCGGTTCGATGGTGACGGTGTAACTCATGGTGCTCACCTCAACTCGCGGAGTTGCCCAGGCCGTTCAGGCCGGGGGTTTGCAGACGCAGCATGTCCTTGTGGCGGAGGCCGTTGGCGTCCAGGCTGGCGGCGAAATCCGGTGACCATGGCTGGTCGTTGAGCAGCCAGACGCTGGCGCTGAAATCGACCTTGGCGGTATCCGGGTGGGCGGCCATGGCCGGGCGCAGCACTTGCTCGCACAACTCGGCGAAGCCCATGGCCGGATCGACCAGCAGGGCGAACGGCGAGCAGAACATCAGGTGGCGATCCCAGCCCAGGTACAGCAGGCGATTGCCGTGGAAGTTGGCTTCGAGGTCGAGCGGGGGGAATTCATAAGCCCCGATGGCATTGACGGTCATGAAGAGGTTCCTCTTGTTCTGGGTATCGGAAGGAGCGGGACGGCGCTGCCGTCCCGCGCCGGCTCAGCTCGCCTTGGGCAGCGGGGCGACGGCCGGATTCAAGCCCTTCCACTGCAGCCAGCGCTGGTGCTCGGGCGAGCCGAGGTACTCGAAGTTGTCCTCGCCGATATTGATGTTGTAGTAGTCGCGCACCACCGACTCGATGTCGGCGCCGCCACAGTTGCCCTGGTAGATCTGGTGCACCGGCAGCCAGGCCTGGACGTACTTCTGCGGCTGGTTCTTGAAGATGTCGCAGCAACCATCCGAGCAGAAGTGGTAACGCTCGCCCTCGTGCACATGGCTGCGATGGCTGAGCTGGGTGGCGTCGTCCGGCTCGGTGAAGATGGTCGGTATCTGGCACACCTGGCACAGCTGCGGCAGGGTGTTGTTGTAGAAGCGCTCGCCCTTTTCCTGCTGCTCGCGCCAGAAGGTGAAGCGCTCGCGGTAGTACTGGTCGAAGGTGTTCGGGTACTTGGCCGACAGCCAGTCCATCTCCTCCTCGTTGGGCATCCAGGTGTGGAAGTTGGTGGCCTGGCTGTACTGGTAGAAGGTCGCCCAGGCCTGGTGGGAGACGTGCTCCTTGCCGATGGTCGACTGCTCGACGTACTTCGGCGCCCGGATGCCGTAGCGCTCCAGGTCCTTGAACAGCGCGCCGCCGGCCTGCTCGAAGTAGACCTCCCAGGCTTCGGCCCAGGACATGACTTTGTTCGGCAGCATGTAGTCCATCATCATGCCGACCAGTGTCAGCAGGCGGTTGCCACGCCAGAACCACTTGTCGATCCAGCCCTGGATGATCGGCACGTTGTCCTCGTGCTGCTCGAGCATGAACTTGATCACCTCCAGGCCCAGGGTCATGTGCCGCGCCTCGTCGGACTGCGCCGAGAAGCCGAAGGTGACGGTGGCCATGTCGCCGTTGTAGGCCGCGCCGGACATGAAGGGCACGAACAGCAGGTTGGTCAGCACGTACTCGAAGGAGAACGAGATCGCGGTGAGGAACTCGAACGGCCCGGCCGTGCGCGCATCGTCGAAGAACGACTTGGGCACCGAGAGGAACCACACGCGGTCGTGCATATGGGCAAAATCATGCAGGCCGTTGAAGTGCTTGTTGTAGTGGCTCATCGCGTGAACCTGGGTCTGCACGTGGCGCAGCTCGTCGATCGCCTGCATCTGGCAGGCGACCCGCGCACCGGCGCCGCTGAACTGCCGGCCGACCCGGGCGAAGCCCTGGAACGCCTGGTACTCGCAGGGGCTGATGCCACCGAGGAACAGCTTCAGCGCATTGACGTAGCGCGCATCGGAGATGGTCTGCTGGCCGTTGTTCTGGGCGAAGGCGTCGAGAATGGCGTAGAGCTTCTTCTCCTTCTCGGCCTGGTACTTCCAGTAGGCATCCATGGTCAGGCGGAAGGGGTCTTCCCACTTGTCCCAGTCGGTGATCTTGATGCCCTCGAAATCCTCGTGGGGGAAGATGGCCTTCTTGTCCTGGTAGCTGGGCTCCCAGTCGAGGTCGCGGGTCAGGTAGCGGTACTTGTCTTTGAGGCCGAGTTTTTTCTTGTTGGCGGTCATGGCTTGGCTCCTAATTTTTCCACTCGAGAACGAAGGCGTCGTCGTCCTCGTCGACGTTGCCGCCGATGGTGATCACGTCCAGCAGCATTTCCTGCACGTCCCAGGCGCGGCCGAGCCGCTCTTCCATGGTGTCGCGACGGATCTCCAGACGGCCTTCGGCCTCGATGCGGATCATTGCCGGCTGGTGCTCGACCCGCGCATGGGGGTTGTCATGGCTGATGCCATCCACCAGGTAGCGGGCGTTGTCGTTGTCCTGCAGGACGATGTAAACGAGCGACATGGTCTGGATCCTTATTGAATGTTCAGGCCGAGCTTGTTCAGCCGGGCGAGGAAGTCCTGCTGCACGCTGGCGAATGCCGCGCCGCCGGCACTGATCTCGGCCAGGGGCGCCAGCGCCTCGAGGGCACGGGCCGACCAATGGGCAATCCAGGTTTCGATCTGCTGGCGATTGCTCTCGCTCTCGGCGGCCACGGTCTTGACCATGGCATCCACCCAGCGGCTGTTCTCGGCGTACCACTGGCGCATGAACTCGGTGAGCATGCCGACGTCGCCGGCGCCTTCGGCACTCAGGGTCTCGTCGAACTTCTGGTAGATCAGCGGGAACAGCAGGCCATCGCTGACCAGGTTCTGCGCCAGGCTCAACTCGAACCAGTCCTTGACCACGAAGCTGTCCTCGACGTAGCGGCGCAGGCCCTGCCACAGCGGATCTTCCAGCCACAGCTGCTTGCCCTGCTCGAGCGCCGCGGTGCCGCCGCCGTCGAGCAACAGGCCGATGCGCGACAGGTACTGGGCTATCCCTAAGCGGTCCATGGCGGAGTAGATGTGCATCTGCACCACGGTGGTGGCGCAGCCATCGGCGGCGATGCCGCTGTTGTTCATGTTGGCGCCCAGCTCGGCGTGGCGCAGCGGCACCAGCACCCGCAGAATGCGTGCGCGCTGCTCGTCGCTCAGGCGTCCCAGCAGCTCGCGCTTCTCGCAGAAGGCGTACTCGTGCTCGGTGGTTTCCTGCATGCGCGCGCGGGTCTGCACGTAGGTGCCGTAGTAGTACTGGCGCGGATCGCTGACCGCATACCAGTCGCGCATCACCAGGCAGGTGCGGGTGACATCGTTGAGCAGCTTGTCCGGCTGCCACTGCGGGCGGTAATGGAAATTCAGCGTGGCGGCGACGTCGTAGCTGGCCTCCTGATAGCGGCTGGCCGGCTTGTCGCCGAAGCGTCTGCGGATATGGCTGAAGGTCTGGCGGATCGGCTCCACCGTGTTCGTCTTGATCTCTATGCTCATCTCGACCGTACCTGTTGTTGTTGTGTGTGGCTGCCGTGGGCAGGCTCTCAGTCGCGCTTGCCCGGCATGCGGCGGCCGGCTTCACCGAAGCGCCACTTGACCATGTCGTCGTCGACTGCCTGGGCCATCGCCTGGTCCATCACCACCACATGGTTGTGCTGGCAGAACTGGGTGAACGCGGCTTGCGGCAGCACCAGCTCGACGAACAGGTCCGGGTAGCCGATGGCGAAATCGAACTCGACGAAGCGGGCACCTGGTTCGCTGCGCACCCGGATGTAACGCGGCAGGTCTTCAAAACGGGGTTCAAGCGTGTTCATGTTCGGGCCATCTCCCTTGGTGGCGGGTGACAGGCCTAACGCAACGGCTGTGCCAATGATCGAAAAAAACTTACAAGCAATTGATTTATAAAGGCTTATTTAAAATAAAAGGCGGCAAGAAACGCTCCGCAGGGCGCGGCGCGGCCAAGCCGATACGGGCTTTTTTGATGATTTGATCAAATGCCCCAGGCCGGCTTGAGCAAATGCTCAGCCAGCGGAAATGGGCGGACAGGCGGCGCCAATTTCATCAATTGGTTGACTTCCAAGTGCGCATGGATCTGGATATGGTGACTGCCCAGTCGAGCCGCGAGGCGTTGTGCCAGCACTCGACCGCCAACCACCCCACGCCCTTGCCTGGCCGGAAAATGCAGGCAAAAGCAGGCAACCGGCAGGTAACTTCAGCCATCTTCAGGGGCTGAAGGGAAACCGGCCCGAGGTGGTTCTCCCCTTACAAGAACAATCAGGGGTCCTATTGCCATGGCAATCAGGTACAAGCCACAACTGCAACATTCGGACTTTCAGGATCTGAGCAAACAGATCCGTTTTCAAAGCATGGAAGGCAAGATCTGGTTCGGCGAACAGCGCATGTTGCTGATGCAGGTTTCCGCCATGGGCAGTTTTCGCCGCGAGCTGGTGAGCATCCTCGGCATCGAGCGGGCCAAGGGCTTCTTCCTGCGCCTGGGCTATCAGTCCGGCCTCAAGGACGCCGAGCTGGCGCGCAAGCTGCGCCCGCATTGCAGCGAGCTGGACATCTTCCTCGCCGGCCCGCAGCTGCATTCGCTCAAGGGCCTGGTCAAGGCGATCCCCACCGAGCTGGATATCGACATCGAAACCGGGCGTTTCTACGTCGAGGTGGAGTGGGTCGACTCCTTCGAGGTGGAAATCTGCCAGAGCGAACTGGGGCCGATGGCCGACCCGGTGTGCTGGACCCTGCTCGGCTACGCCTGCAGCTACTCCTCCTCGTTCATGGGCCGCGAGGTGATCTTCAAGGAGATCACCTGCCGCGGCCGCGGCGACGACAAATGCCGGATCGTCGGCAAGCTGGCCGAGGAATGGGACGACGCCGAGGCGTTCAAGCAGTATTTCAAGAACGATCCGATCATCGAGGAACTCTACGAGTTGCAGTCGCAACTGGCCTCGCTGCGCACCAGCCTGCAACGCCAGGAAGGCCAGTACTACGGCATCGGCCAGTCCCAGGCCTACACCAAGGTCTGCCAGATGATCGACAAGGCCGCCCAGGGCAAGGTCTCGGTGCTGCTGCTCGGCGAAAGCGGGGTGGGCAAGGAGGTGATTGCGCGCAGCGTGCACCTGCGCAGCGCCCGCGCCGAACAGCCGTTCGTCGCGGTCAACTGCGCCGCCATTCCACCGGACCTGATCGAAGCGGAGCTGTTCGGCGTGGAAAAGGGCGCCTTCACCGGCGCGCTGCAGTCGCGCATGGGCCGTTTCGAGCGGGCCAACCAGGGCACCATCTTCCTCGACGAAGTGGTCGAGCTGAGCCCGCGCGCCCAGGCCACCCTGCTGCGGGTATTGCAGGAAGGCGAACTGGAACGGGTCGGCGACAACCGCACGCGCAAGGTCGACGTGCGGGTAATCGCCGCCACCAACGAAAGCCTCACTGAGGCGGTCAAGACCGGCAAGTTTCGCGCCGACCTGTTCTACCGGCTCAACGTGTTCCCGGTCAGCATCCCGCCCCTGCGCGAACGCCTGGAGGATATCCCGCTGCTGGTGGAGCATTTCCTCAAGCGCTTCCACAGCGAATACAACAAGAAGACCCTGGGCCTTTCCGACCTGGCCATGGAGGCCTGCATGCACTACCCCTGGCCGGGCAATATCCGTGAGCTGGAGAACGTCATCGAGCGCGGCATCATCCTCACCGAGAGCAACGAGAGCATCAGTATCGAGGCGCTGTTCCCGCAGTTGCAGATGGAAGAATTGCTCGAGAGCCGGCTGTCCAACGAAGGCACCCTGCTGCAACCGGCCGCCGAGCAGAACTGGATCGAACAGGTATTGGGTTCCGGGCTGAGCCTGGACGCCATCGAAGAACAGCTGATGCGCGAAGCCATGCAGCGCGCCAATAACAACGTCTCCGGCGCCGCGCGCATCCTCGGCCTGACCCGCCCGGCCCTGGCCTACCGGCTGAAGAAGATCGGCATCGAGGCCTGAGCGCCTCCGGGTCTTTGTAGGATGCGGTTGAGCGTAGCGATACCCATCGGCGCTCGTGAGAACCGCCGATTAATCAAGGCTCTGTCCCGACTACGTGTTGTATCGCCAGGCGCGAATTGCCTGCGGTTCGTAGGAGGGTCCGGGCGGCGTTCCGTGACCTCGGGGCGAGCTTTTCGCTGTATCCGCCAAGCGATGAGCAGACAGCCCTTCGGGCTGCATTCGCCGCGGGGTCGCGCCTCCCACAAGACATCGCAGCTATGTAGGGTGGATGACGCCTTTTTCATCCGCCATCGTTGATGGTGGATGGGTGAAGCGTCATCCACCCTACGGTGTCGCAGTCCTTGCACATGAACATAGGATCTACAAGACATCGCAGCATGCAACACGTAGCTGGGGCTCAGCCTTAATCAATGACACGGCGCAAGCCGGGAACGCTCGTGCACCCAGCACCTCTGGATCGCCATGAAGGGTGGGCCGGACGGCGTAGGGTGGGCTTTAGCCCACCGATCCTGAACGTCGCAATCTTGGTGGGCTGAAGCGGAACGCCACCCGGCCCACCCTACGCGCTGACCCGCCCGGCCCTGGCCTACCGGCTGAAGAAGATCGGCATCGAGACCTGACTGAGCCGCTGCAACTGCGGACAGGCCCGCACCAGCAGCCTGGGCAGCAGGCGCCAGACCAGGCCCAGCGCCGCCAGGGGACGAGCCAACAGACCGCGCACCTGGTCGCTGCGCGGGCAGCCATAGCGGCACCAGGTGCAGAAGTGCTCGCAGTTGTTGGTCAGCAGCCGATAGCGGCTCTCGCCAAGCCGCGAGCGGGCCCTGGCCACCACCTGCCCGGCCGCGAAGCCGGGTAGGGGACGGTACTCGATCCACACCGGCCGGTTCGCCGTGAACCGCTCGAGCGGCACCTCTTCCACCGGCCCGGCCTGCAGCGATTCGCACAACCCGGCGTAATGCACCACTCGCCCGTTGCCGACATAGATGCCGTGATGGCAATAGCCATGGCGCGGCGTGACCAGGTGTGCGCCCAGTGGCGGCTCGACGTCCGCATCGATATCCCAGAGCACCTGGCGTGCCCCGCGCGTTGCGCTTGCCTGGAAAAGCGGGTGGGTACTGTTCATGGCCGGCTCCAACCTGCGAAGCCCTTGGCTGACCAAGGGCTTCAGCTGCGTTGCCAGGTTCGTTGCATCAAGCGCGCCAGCAGCGGCATATCGCCGGACTAGACGGGTTACCGGCGGGACGGCCTGCCCGATGCCGAGGCGCCACCGCGGAAATGCTCAAGAAACGCCCAACAAGCGGGCATCCTCCGGCTCGGCCAACGGCAGACCGGCGGACCTCTCGAGGCTGTTTTACCAAATGGATAAAGCTCCGGGCGATTTGATTATTTGCTCAAAGGCAAGGCGCCCCGCCGCGCTGCAATTCCCCGCCGAACAAGCCTCACAGAACATAAAAACAAATACGTTTCAGTAACTTGCAAACCAATACAGGAGACTGGCACAGGCGTTGCTCTAGGGTCACCAACCGCTGCAAGACAACAACAATCCAAGTGGTGACCCGTAATGAGCTTCACTCCCAAGCCGCGTAACGGCCTGCCCTGCGCTATTGCCACCTCGCGTCGGCCTCGTACCACCCTTGCCCTGCTTCTGCTGCCCGTGTTGCTGACCGGCTGCGAGGCCGAACTGAATCTGGCGGCGGTCGGCGAGGCAACCAGCCACGCCAGCCTGCGCACCGATCATTACCAGGCGTTGGCCAGCAACGCGGCAGTCAGCGTGCTGGTCGGCAACGACGGCGTGGTCCTGGTCAGCCAGGACCAGGGCCTGACCTGGCAGCGCCAGCAACTGCCGGGGCAACCCGGTCTGATCGATGTGGATGCCTGCCCGGACGGCAGTTTCATCGCCCTCGGTTTCGACAACCAGCTGTGGCACAGCGCCGATCAGGGCCTGAGCTGGAATGCCCAGGCGCTGCCGACCCAGGAGCAGATGCTCACCGCGACCTGTACACCCGATGGCGCCTGGTGGGCGGCGGGCGGCTTCACCACCCTGCTCAACAGCCGGGACCAGGGCGCCAACTGGGATGAAACCAGCCTGGACGAAGACGCCATGCTCACCACCCTGCAGTTTCTCGACGCGCAGCAGGCGGTGGTCACCGGCGAGTTCGGCCTGCTCTTCAGCAGTCGCGACGGCGGCCGAAGCTGGCAGGCCAGCGGCCGCCTGCCGGAGGAGTTCTACCCGCACGCCAGCCGCTTCGTCAGCCTGGATGAAGGCTGGGTCGGCGGCCTCAATGGCTTCATCTACCACACCGTCGACGCCGGCCAGAGCTGGCAACGCCAGGACACTCCGTCCGCCGCACCGATCTTCAACTTCAGCGCCAACCGCGACGGCCTGTTCGCCATCGGCGATCACAGCAGCGTGCTGCGTCTGAGCGGCGAGCGCTGGCAGGCATTGCCCACGCCGAATGCGCCGACTTACCTGCGCGCCGTCGGCAGCGACGACCATCGTCTGACCGTGGCCGGCGGCCGCGGCCTGTTGCTCAACCTCGATACCCGCCCGGCCCTGGCCGCCCAGGCTCAGTGAGGCTATGACCATGTCCATGCACCGCTTCACCCATTTCTTCTACCTGGCCAAACTCTGGCTGTTCCGTAACCCGCGCCGGGTGCTGGCGCTGATCGGCGCGCTGACCCTGTTCTTCGCCCTGCAGATCCCGGCGCTCAAGGTCTATACCGACTTCGCCGACCTGCTGCCGCAGGAACACCCGTATATCCAGCTGCACAACAGCATCAAGGACACCTTCGGCGGCGCCAACGTGCTGGTGATCGGCGTCGAGTTCGAGGACGGCGACCTGTTCAGCAACGCCAACCTGGCCACCCTCGACCGGGTCACCCAGGCGGTGGACAACCTGCCGGGGGTCAACCACAACCTGGTCAGCAGCCTGACCCACCGCAACTCGCGCAAGATCTGGCTGACCGAGGTCGGCAGCATCAACTCCGAACCCTACTACCAGCCCGAATTCGGCGCGCTCGACGACGCCCAGCTGGCGGCGATGAAGGCCGACGTGGTGGCCAACCCGCGGGTCTACGGGCCGCTGGTATCGCCCGACCTCAAGGTGGCGCTGGTCAAGGCGCAGCTGATCGAGGGCCAGCTCGACTACGCACAGACCTTCGCCCAGCTGCAGGCCCTGCGCCAGGCGGAAGTGCGCGACGGCGTCAAGCTGTACGCCACCGGCCAGCCGGTGCTGGTCGGCTGGGCCTACACCTACATGGAGCAGATCCTGCAGATCTTCGTGTTCACCGTGTTGGCCATGCTGGCCCTGCTGGTGTTCCATTTCCGCAAGGCCTACGGCGTGCTGATCCCGCTTGGCGGGGTGCTGATCTCGACCATCTGGGGCCTGGGCATCATCAGCCTGCTGGGCTACAACCTCGATCCGCTGGGCCTGGTGATTCCCTTCCTGATCGCCGCGCGGGCCATGAGCCACGGCGTGCAGCTGGTGGAGCGTTACTACGCCGAAGTGCGCGAGCGCGGCAACGGCCAGCTGGCCGCACGCGCCACCTTCGACAGCCTGTTCCGCCCCGGCACCCTGGGCATCGCCTCGGACGCCATCGGCCTGGCGCTGATCGCCATCGGCTCGATCGCGCTGAACACCAAGCTGGGCATCTACGCCTCGCTGTGGGCGACCACGGTGATCTTCTCGGTGCTGATCGGCGTGCCGCTGCTGCTGTCGATCCTGCCGCAGCCGAAGCATCCCGAAATCAAGGAAACCTTCCTGCGCCATATCGGCGCCACCTGCGCCGCCACCGTGTCGCGCCCCGGCGCCGCGCGCAAGCTGCTGTGGCTGGCCGCCCTGGCGATTGTCGCCGGGCTGTGGGCGTCGGCGCAGGTGCGCATCGGCGACTCCGAACCCGGCTCGCCGATCCTCTATCCCGAGCACGACTACAACCTGTCGTCCAAGCAGATCAACCAGCGCTTCCCCGGCTCCGAGGAGCTGTACATCATCGCCGAGCACGCCGAGAACGGCGGGATCAAGCGCCCGGAAGTGCTGCGCGCCCTGCAGTCGCTGCAGGCGCACATGCTCGGCGACCCGACGGTGGGCGGCAGCAAGGGCCTGCCGGACCTGGTCAAGCAGGTCAACCGGCTGATGCACAACGACGATCCGCGCTGGTTCCAGATCCCCCATGACGCCGATTACGTCGGCGGGCTGATGTTCACCTACATGGCCTCCAGCCCGATCCCAGGGGCGCTGGACGAGTTCAACGACACCGACGACCGCATCGCCAACCTGGTGTTCTATTACAAGGACCGCCAGGGCGAGACCATCCGCCGCGCCATGCACATGGCCAAGCAGTGGATCGCCGAACACGGCGAGGAAGTCCCCGGCCTGAGCATCCGCCTGGCCGGCGGCACCCTCGGCGTCGCCGCGGCGATGAACGAGTCGGCGTTCGAGACCAACCTGCTGGTGCTGCCGCTGGTGTTCCTGCTGATCTTCGCCTTCGTCATGGTGTTCTACACCAGCTGGCACGCCGGCCTGATGATGCTGATGGCGATGCTCTTCGCCACCGTGCTGACCTACGCCTACATGGGCCTGGCCGGGATGAGCATCGACATCAACACGGTGCCGGTGATCGCCGTGGGCATCGGCGTCGGCATCGACTACTCGATCTACATGATGGACCGCATCCGCGAGGAGATGGTCAAGAGCGGCAACCTGTCCGCCGCGGTGCACCGCGCCATCGCCACCACCGGCATGGCGATCAGCTTCACCGCGCTGACCCTGATGGCCGGCATCATCATGTGGGCGCTGCTCTCCGACCTGCGTTTCCAGGCCGACGCCGCCAAGCTGCTGTGCGTGATGATCGTGATCAACGGCATCGCCGCCATGTTGCTGGCCCCGGCCTGGGTGCTGGTGTTCAAGCCGCGCTTCATCACCGATGCCTACGTCGATGCGGACGGCGTGATCCACGCCGACCAGGACGCCGAACCGACCAGCCCCGACGCCACCCCAATTGCCACCGATCCACTGTCGACCGCCCTTCGGGAGCAGGGCGGCGGACTGCTGTCCGAGGCGCGCCAACCGGCCTGAGCCGGCGTGCACCAACAACCCACCGCAAGAGGTTCTGCCATGCAGACAAGAATAAGAAAAAGCCTGAAACACTGGACCCTGGCCACGCTGGCGGGCGCGGGCTGCGGCCTGACCCCGCTGGCCGCGGTCCTGGCCGACGAGGAGATGCAGGTCACCGGTTTCGTCGAGAACGCCACCTTCGCCCGCGATAGCGTCGGCCTGTCGAAATTCCGCAACACCCTGCAGGTCAACGCCGACCGCAAGTTCGGCGACCTCGGCCAGCTGAACTTCAACAACACCGCTTTCCACGCCACTTTCCGTGGCACCTACGACGGCGTCTACGACCTCAACAGCAGCGAGTACGGCAGCGGCGCGGGGGGCGCCATCGAGCTGGAGAACAGCGTGGCCGGCAACAGCGTGCCCCACGGTGGCGGCCTGACGGTGCCCGGCACCCTGCTCGGCTTCGACCAGGCGCGCAACCCCAACGAGGGCATGATCGTACTCGGCGAGAACCTGCACAAAACCCGCGGCGGCGTGGCCTTCGGCGTGCCGGTGCGGCCCTGCGACAAGGACAGCCGCGGCTGCATCGACGACTACCTGGACGCCAGCAGCGACGACCTGCGCTTCCCCGAGTTCAACGAGCGCCTGGACTTCATCCGCGAGCTCTACGCCGACTTCGACAATGAGCTGCCCAACGGCGACATCCTCAGCTGGCGCCTGGGCAAGCAGCAGGTGATCTGGGGCCGCACCGACCTGTTCCGCGTGCTCGACGTGATCAACCCGGTCGACTATTCGCGCAACAACATCTATGACGAGCTGGAAGACATCCGCATCCCCATGTGGATCGCCAAGGCCGACTGGCGCATGGGCGCCGGCGAGCTGTTCGACGACCTCAACCTGTCGTTCGTGTGGAACTTCGACAAGTTCCGTCCGCACAACCTCGGCCAGTGCGGCGGGCCCAACTCGATCCTCGACGCGGCCTGCTTCTTCCGCGGCATGAACAACCTGTGGGAAAACGGCGGCACCGTGGCCAACTTCGCCAACGGCAACATCGCCACCGACTTCGGCCCCGGCCAGATCGGTATCCGCAAGGCGCACATGCCGTCCTGGAGCCTGTCCAACACTCAGTTCGGGATCAAGCTGGAAGGCGTCTACGGCGACTTCGGCTTCAGCCTCAATGCGCTGACCTACCGCTCGCAACTGCCTTCGCTGCGTGGCGGCATCCCGGCGACCAACGCCTTCACCGGCGAGACCGCGGTGTGGCCGAGCCTGATCGCCTTCGACATCCACTTCCCGCGGGTCAACCTGCTCGGCGGCTCGATGGACTACTACTCGCAGGCGATCGACACGGTATTCCGCGTCGAAGTGGCGCACACCGAGGGCGAGGAGTTCGCCAACACCCTGCAGTCGCGGCTGTTCTCCGAATCCGACGTGACCCGCTACGTGATCGGCGCGGACAAGAACATCTTCATCCCGCTGCTCAACCCGGGCCGCGCCTTCCTGTTCTCGGCGCAACTGTTCGGCCAGCACATCCACGAACACCAGGAGGAGACACGCGCACTGGGCAAGGTCGGCATGCCGGACTGGGAGCAGAACTGGATCGGCACCCTGCTGGTCAAGGGCTGGTGGATGAACGATCGGCTCAGCCCGCAGTTGCTCGCCGCGCATGACTTCAAGGCCCAGGCCACGGCCATCGCCCCGAGTGTCGAGTACCTGTTCAGCGACAACCTGAAGATCACCGCCGGCGCCAACATCAAGGTCGGTCGCGGCGCCCGCGAGTACGACGACTGCCGTACCTGCAACCCCTGGGACCCCTTCACCAGCGCCGGCCAACCGGAAGGCATGAGCCTTGGCCTGTCCGGCTATGAACCCCTCGGTCGTTTCCGCGCCGGCCCTATCGGCATGGCGCAAAAGGAAGACGAACTGCAACTGACCCTGCGCTACAGCTTCTGATCACCACGAGGAAGACCCATGAACAAGCAATTCCGCTTCCGTTTCGCCGCCCTTGCCCTGGCCATGAGCGCAGGTGTCGCCCAGGCCGACTCGGCCGTGATCGACAACTCGTTCTACCCCTACCAGGCCGAGAAACCGGCGTTTGCCGGGCTCAGCGCCGGCCTGACCATCAACAAGGCCAACGTCGCCCAGTTCAAGGACATCATCGATCCGGCCTTCTATGGCTTTATCGAGAAGGGCTGGCTGGACATGCAGGTCGGCGAGACCACCTCCTTCGACCTGCACCCCAACTATGTCGAGGCCACCCGGCAGGGCCAGGACAAGGTCAAGCTCGGCGCCAAGCCCGGCGAGATCGAAGGCTGGGTCGCCGGCCGGCCCTTCCCCCAGGAGCCGGACGCCAATGACCCGCGCGCCGGCGAGAAGCTGGCCTGGAACTACAAGTACGGCTACAACTGGGGCGACAGCGCGGCCATCTCGCCGTTCTACTGGAAGTACCGCGACATGGACTCGGCCAAGGTCGAGCGCACCATCAAGTTCGACTTCCACTTCCTCAACTTCACCGGCCGGGTCAACCAGCAGCCGCTGCCGGCGATCACGCCGAACCCCTCGCAGCTGTTTCGCGGCATCTACGTCAAGGTTCTGGAACCCTATGACGTGCGCAACACCCAGCTGCTGATCCACCGCGCCGAGGACGACCTCAAGCGCGACAACTCCTGGCTCTACCTGGGCTTCCAGCGCCGCGTGCGCCGCCTGGCCACCGGCCAGGTAACCGACGCCTTCCTCGGCTCGGACCTGATGATCGAGGATTTCGAGGGTTACAACGGGCGCATCTCCGACATGAACTGGAGCTACAAGGGCACCAAGTTCCTGTTGATGCCCTTCTACAACCACAACGACCTGACCCTGGACAGCGAAACCCACAAGGACAGCGACGGCTACCAGGTGGTGGCCTTCGCCGGCCAGGGCGGCTGTTTCCCCAACATCACCTGGCAGCTGCGCAAGGTCTACGAGGTCGAGTCGGCGCCGGTCGAAGGCAGCCACCCGCTGTCCAAGCGCGTGCACTACGTGGATGCGCAGACCTTCACCGTGCCGCGCACCATTTCCTATGACCGCAAGGGCAGCCTGTGGAAGACCTTCACCATCGGCCAGGCCCACCCCGATCATCACCTGGCGAAGAACAAGGGCAGCGGTGTGTCGATCGACGACAGCTTCAGCATGATCGACGTGCAGGCCATGCACTGCACCACCGGCCAGTTCAAGGGTCAGGTCGACCCGGCAATGAGCAAGCCGGAAATGTTCAGCGTGCAGCACATGCGCGCGACCGGTAACTGACAGGCAATACCCCCCGCAACCGCCCGGCAGCACGCCGGGCGGTTTGCTCACTACCCCCGAATTCAACTCAGGCGGCGCCCGCGCGGCACGGCAACGCTGGCCCGTGCGTCTGCCGCCACCTTTATTACGGATCGGAAGCCATGTCCCAGCGCGCGCCAGACCCAGGCCAGGCTCAAGCCCAGCAACAACTGCTGTTGCTGACCGACAGCCAGGCCAACATCCTCTACGCCAGCCCGGCGCTGTGCCGTCTGGCCGGCTTCGGCGAAAGCGCCCTGCTCGGCCGCCCCGCCAGCTGCCTGCGTCACCCGGAGATGCCGCCGGGGCCGATCAAGGATCTCTGGGCGACCCTCGGCCGCGGCCAGTCCTGGATGGGCATGCTGCAGAACCGCCGGGCCGACGGCCAGCCGTTCTGGGTCGACGCCTTTATCAGCCCGGTGCTGGAAGACGGCAAGGTGCGCGAATACCAGGCCATCTATCGCCTGCCCCAGGCCGAGGCGATCCAGCGCGCCAGCGCCATCTACCGCACCCGCAGCCAGGGCAGGCAGCCGGCGGCATTGCGCTGGCAATGGCTGACCCGCCAGCGCGCCCAGTCCCTGCTGGCGCTGCTGGCCTTCAGCCCGCTCGGCCTGCTCGCCCTGAGCCACAGCCCGCAGCTGGGCGGCGCCGTGCTGGCCGCGAGCGCCAGCCTCTGCTGGCTGCTGTTGAGCCTGCACGGCAAGCCCTTCGCCGCGCTGGTGGCGGACAGTCGGCGCATCGTCGAGCACCCGATCAAGCAGCTGATCTACACCGGGCGGATCGACGAAGTCGGCCAGTTGCAGCTGAGCAACCGTCTGCAGGAGGCGCGTCTGGCCTCCATGGTGGCGCGCATCGGCGACAGCAGCAGCCGGGTCAGCGCCCATGCCGACCATACCCGGCAACTGCTCGGCACCAGCAATCAGGCGGCCGAGCAGCAGCAACAGGCCCTGGATGGCATCAGCGCCGCAGTCGAACAGCTCAGCGCGACCATCCAGGAAGTGGCGGGCAACACCCGCAATGCCGCCGAACAGACCCAGCAGGCGCAGGCCTTGAGCGACGATGGCCAGCGCCAGGTGGGCAATGCGCACCAGAGCATCGCCGCCCTCGCCGCCACCCTCGACCAATCGGCTGCGGCCGTCACCGCCCTGAGCCAGCACAGCCAGAGCATCGGCGGGATACTCGCGGTGATCCGCAGCATCGCCGAGCAGACCAACCTGCTGGCCCTGAATGCCGCCATCGAGGCGGCGCGGGCCGGCGACAACGGCCGCGGCTTCGCCGTGGTGGCCGACGAGGTACGCTCCCTGGCCCAGCGCACCCAGGCCTCCACCGACGAAATCCAGGGCATGATCGAAGCCCTGCGCCAGGGCACGGCGCAGGTGGTCAAGGCCATGCAGCAGGGCCTGCAACAGTCGCGGGCCAGCGTCGAACAGGTCGACGCCACCGCCCAGGCCCTGGCGCACATCACCCTGCGCATCGGCGAGATCGCCGGCATCAGCAGCCAGATCGCCGCCGCCGGCCACCAGCAGAGCCAGGCCGCCGAGGAGATCAACCAGAAAATCCACGCCCTGCAAGGCCTGGCCAGCCACAGCCTGCAACTGCAACGCGACACCCTCGACCTCGCCGACCAGGTCAGCAGCCAGGCCAGCCGACAGCGCGCGCTGATCGAGCATATGCACGGGCACTGATGCCAAGGCGGTGGACAGATTCCGGCGGTAGGCGCCAGCCTGCTGCCGGTCAGCGCTTGGGAACATAGCCAGCACCGTCGCGAGAGCGTCTCCAGGCGTTCGCGGCGAGGCGTGCAGCGTTCAGCTCGGCCGCGGCTCCAGCCAAACCTGGCCCTTCCCCAGCGCAGTTATCCACAACCGCAGGGTGGTTGCGCCTGCGCGACCCATCCGCTGGCATAGCGGCTGCGCATAGGGGGGAGGCGAAAGGCGACTTGCCGTTTAGCCGCCGAGTGCTTAAGGTCGAGCTACCTTTGCTGGCCCGGTGCCAGCCTCCGCGTCAGCCGTTACCAAAAGGATATTTGGTATGTGTTGCCCATCACCCGATTGGCCCAGGCTTGCCATAGCAGCGCCGCGCCATGCCGCCCCGCTTGGTCGTTGCGCACTGCGCTCGACGCACGGCAGCGGCAAGCTGCCCAGACAGCACTTATCCGCGCCGAATCGGTTGCGGGAAAACACGCGACCACGCGATTACCCACTGCTGACTGCCGTTACAGGTAATGGCTTGAACTGTGAGGCGCTTACGATAAGCGTCGGTGGCGTGCAGGCGGGCTTATCTGGGATGCTGGGCTATTCAATAACGAAGTTTTTTAATTATTACTAAAGCTGTGATTTTTAGAATGGAACTTTGAATGAGTAATCGAATAGAAGGCCAGAACATAACGGAAACCATATCTGTGCATGGGTTTTTATCTGGTGCCACGATAGGTACATGGCAGGCAGATTACCCTTTGACCGCTCTCGACTTTGAGCACATAAAAAACGGTAAACCTATTACGTTTAACTGGGCAAACAGCATTCTTTTAGCAACCTTTGGTTTTGGATTAAACCTATTTGGGAAAGGAGCATCCCAATTGGCTGGCGTACAGCAGCAGATATATTTCGGCGAGTGGTTAGCGCTAGGTGCAGGTATTTTGGTCTGTATTGTATTGTATCTGATAGGAGTTGCTCTACCAAATGACAGAAAGCTCATAATGAAAAATATTCAGGAGCATTTTACAAACTCTCCTAAACAACGTCGGGTAGTAAAAGGAGAGCAGCAATGACTTTTACGCGAAATAATCTACCTAAGTCATACCGGCCATATGAAAGCCTAGTTGTTTGCAGTAACACTATTAATGGTGGTGGTCACATAGCTGCAATCGGAGAAACGTTACCTTTAATAATAGGGAAAGGGGAAAAGCCACAAATTTGGCTTCAAGCATTAAATAATTCCGAGACCAAGGAATTTCTGTCTGTAGTAGAGAATTCTGTATCAAAACACCCTGCTGTCGAAGTTAAAGAAATTTCGGGCTCTGTAGTTGTGACTATTCAGGGGAAGCTTGTGCTAAGCGTTAAAGCCATATCTGATGATAGCGCAATAGTAGATGAACTGGACATGAGGCCTATTGGCCTGAATTTATTCGGTAACTCTTCCTCCATGACTGTTGGCGGTTCTACGTTCTCTCGTAACTCAATGTCGGGCGGTGGTGTTTTAATTGGACTCGGTGGCTAGTAAAGTAATAGAGGGGCACGGTTTTCGCTTCTGTTTGATCACTCAAGCGAAACCATGGTCTGCCCTCGATTGCCCTGTTATCTAATCAAACGTTATGCATTTCACACACGGATGATTGTAAAGTAAATGACGAAAGTTATGAGAAAAGCCATACCTCCTAAAGTGAAGGAGATTTTAAGAAGCGAGGTTGGCTTTGGCTGCCCTGTTAAGGGATGCGGAAATCCATATCTTGAGTATCACCATTTTGACCCACCAGTAAGTGTTCGCCCTCATAATGAACCACGTGGAATGATTGCTCTATGCGCACAGCATCACAAGAAAGCAGATGGTGGTGCGTACACAATCGAACAACTCCATGCATTAAAGTCAGATAGAACGAATGCAAAATTTGTAAAAGGAAACTTGGAGTGGCTAAGACGCGACCTTTTGGCCGTAGTCGGTGGTATTTTTTACTATGAAACGCCCAGAATAATAGTAATCGATGGTCATGAACTCGTTTCATTAAAACGAGACGATGAGGGCTATTTGCGTTTGAGTATTAACATGTTGAGTATTAATGCCGAAGAGCGATTAGTAGTAGAAGATAACTCATGGGAAAATATTGGCAGTCCAATTGATCTTCGTTGCCCTCCACAAGGTAAAGAACTGGAAGTGAAGTACGCAAACGGAGATTTTCTTTATTTAAAATTCTTGGAACTGAACAGCTCCGATGAGGCGTCTAGAAGATACAAGAATGACGTGCTTAAGGATAACGACTCAGTGAAATTTCCAATTACTGCGGTCGAAGTAAATATGAATATCGGCGGTACTAATATTCAGTTATCGCCGGAGTCTACAACTTTCGGCGGTGGACAAATTAATGGAGGGCTCATGTCGCATTGTGGTTGTGGCATACGGCTTGACGGCACGGGTGTTATATGGGCACAAAACCCTAAGTGGAAGCTGGCACAAAGAATAGAGCTAATTGATGGAACTAATGTTATTAAAGTAAAGTTCGGAAAATGAGAACGTCGCATTATTTATCAACAATGCATAACCAACCCATGCACCGGATGCCAAACCTCTGCTTCGCGCAGGTTTGTCACCGGTGATGACGGGCGTTAGATTTTACCAAAAATAGATTTATCAACCAAGGAGATACACACATGGGAAGTTACATAGAAAGCGCTCTTACAAAAGGCGAGAAAGTTATTTATCAAGGGAAAATTAGTATTTGGTCGCTACTACCACTAATGGTTGTAGGCTTGATCCTTATTGGCTTTTTCGGTATCGGGCTTCTATTCTGGATCGCAGCGGCAATTAGGTATTTCACAACGGAACTTGCAATTACCAACAAGCGTGTAATCGCCAAATTTGGTCTTATTAGTCGCTCTACAATCGAAATTAATATTCAAAAAATTGAAAGCATTCAAGTCAACCAAGGAATTATTGGTCGTATTTTCAATTTTGGATCTATCGTTGTGTCCGGAGCGGGCAATCCTCAAGCACCAGTACCTGGAATTTCTAGCCCACTAAACTTCCGCCGCGCATTCCTCGACGCCCAAGAAGAAAATGGCCAATCGCAATCCATAGCACAACCCGCATAAGCCTAACAAACGATTCACATCGTTCGCTTCGCTCATTGGGACGTCCGCCAGCGGACGCCCCTTAACCTAAAAGTTATGCAGGGCACTATATTAGAGAGGGCACCATGAATAAATTTGCATTTATCTCAGCGGTTATGATTACGGCAAGTGGATGCACGTCAATTGATGTTAGGCCAGTAGATCCTGCGTTAAAAATCAGCCATGTGTGCATTCAAGAAAATCCAAAAGTTCTGGTTACTGACTTTGTCCAGGTTGTTGAAGACGGCTTCGAACGAAATGGCATTTCAACAGAAATTATTTCGAACAACGCCACTAGCAAATGCGAATACGTTTTGACCTATACGGCCTTGCGCTCTTGGGATTTTACGCCTTACCTTTCTCACGCTGAAATAAGAATTAAAAATGCTGGCCGGCAAATCGCTTATGGTGAATATCATCTGAATGGCAAAGGTGGTTTAGACATGACGAAATGGAAGGGCACAAAAGCAAAAATGGACCCCGTAATAGATAAAATGTTGCAATCGCGATAAGCATAAAATGTCGCTGAAATCACTCACTTCGTTCGCTGGGGCGGGCTAAAGCCGCCCCTCAGCTTAATCGTTGGGCCTCATTCAGCACGTCGTGACGAACGAACCGTTTTCCGCAACCGCAAAGAGGAGAGTACGCATGGAACTGTCCGAACTGATCACGCTTTACACGGGTGCGTGGAGCGAACCTGACCGCGCGCTCAGACAGCAATTGCTCAACCGCGTATGGGCAGAGGACGGCACTTATACCGACCCCACCGCACACACCGCAGGCAGAAAAGAACTCGTCGATCACATCGGCGGGTTCTTTGAGCAGTTCCCGGGAGCCCACTTTGAACTTACCAGTGGGATCGATATGCATCACGGGAAGCTTCGCTTCACCTGGCGCATGGTGCTTGCGGATGGGAAGGTGTTTATGGAGGGAGTTGACTTCGGTGAGTTGTCGCCCGACGGCAAGTTGCATCGCATCGTCGGGTTCTTTGGGCCGCTTGCGCCCAAGCCATAGACCGCAGGCAGGCTCTCGAATAATAGGGGACAGACCACGGTTCTTCGCTTCTGCTTAATCATTCAAGCGAAATCGTGGTCTGTCCCCTATTATCTATCGCCGCCGCATCTGGCTCAGCAGGAAAACCGCTCAGCCAGATTCTGCGCTTTGAAATGCTCGACCAGGCAATCCACAAAGACGCGGGTTTTCGCCGGCAGCAAGGTATGCGCGGAGAAGTACACCGCTATATGCCCCGCGTCCACATACCAATCGGGCAGCACCCGCAACAGGCTGCCCTGGTCCAGATAGGGAAGGGCGTGCGGCAAGCTGACCAAGGCGATGCCCAACCCCATTTCCGCCGCGCGGCAGGCGGCATCCGGATCGGTCATGGTTATGCGTACCGGCAGTTCGATAGCCGCTTCTGCGTTGCTGCGATTGCGTAGCGTCCAGGGGCGGACCCGCCCCGTCTGTGGCGAGCGAACCAGGATGCCGGCATGTTGCGCCAGGTCGCTCGGTACCGCCGCAGGCGGATGAGCATCCAGATAACGGGCAGAGGCCACCAGGACCCGGCGGGCCGGTGCCAACTTGCGCGCCACCACCCCGGGCGACAGTTCCATCGCGCCGCTGATGGCGGCATCGAAGCCTTGAGCGATCAGGTCGACCGGGCTGTTATCGAAGTGCCAATCGGGCGTTATCGCCGGATAGCGCTGCAGAAAGGCACCCAGCATCGGCACGACGTAATCGCGACCAAAGATAACGCCCATGCTGACCTTGAGCGTACCGGCGGGCTGCCCGGCGGCGCTAGCCAGGTTGGCTACGGCGCGCTGAATGCTGCTCAGGCCGCCGCGGACTTCGAGCAGGAAACGCTCGCCGGCTTCGGTCAGGGTCAGGCTGCGGGTACTGCGCTGAAACAGACGCACACCGAGACTGGCCTCCAGCTTGGCCACGCTCTTGCCCACTGCGGCGGGCGTTATCCCCAGGCGGCGTGCGGCCTCGGCAAAACTGCCGGCCTCGGCGCTGCGCACGAAACAGTCGAGGCCCGCGAGCGTTTCCATAGCGTCTCCGTAAACCAAAAGGATCGAGTGAACAGAGTGATTGATGGATTATCGATATGCAATCGACGGTAGATACTCGTTTCATCCGGGCAAGTCGCCCGTTCAATCGGAGCAACGAGCATGTCGAGCATCACCACTCCCAGCAGTAACAACCTCACTGGCAAAGTCGCCCTGATCCAGGGCGGCTCGCGGGGCATCGGCGCCGCCATCGCCGAGCGCCTGGCCCACGAAGGTGCGGCTGTGGCCATCACCTATGTAAGCTCGGCGGACAAAGCCGCCGAGCTGGTACGAGGCATCGAAGCGGCCGGCGGCCGTGCCCTCGCCATCAAGGCCGACAGCGCCGACGCCGACGCCGTACGTGGCGCCGTCAGCCAGACGCTGAGCCACTTCGGGCGTATCGACATCCTGGTGAACAATGCCGGAGTGCTGGCGATTGCACCGATCGAAGATTTCAGTCTGGAAGATTTCGACCGCACCCTGGCCGTCAACGTACGCAGCGTGTTCGTTGCCAGTCAGGAAGCCGCGCGGCACATGACCGAAGGTGGCCGCATCATCACCATCGGCAGCACCAATGCCGACCGCATGCCCTTCGCCGGTGGCAGTGTTTACGCCATGAGCAAATCGGCCATTGTCGGACTGACCCGTGGCATGGCGCGCGATCTAGGCCCTCGCGGCATCACGGTGAACAATGTGCAGCCGGGGCCGGTGGACACCGACATGAATCCGGAGAACGGTGACTTCGCGGCAACCATGAAGGGCCTGATGGCGATCGAGCGCTACGGCCGCGCCGAAGAAATCGCCGCATTCGTTGCCTACCTCGCCGGTCCCGAGGCGGGTTACGTCACCGGCGCCAGCCTCTCGATCGACGGTGGCTTCGCCGCTTAAGCCATCGCTATCAAAAAGCCCCGCAGGAGTAATAAGGAACAGACCACGGTTTTTCGCTTCTGCTTGATCACTCAAGCGAATCCGTGTCCCCGATTGTCCTATGCAGAGTTTCTAAAACGGGCCAGATCGCGCAGTGGCGGCGCACCGAACAGGCGGCTGTATTCGCGGCTGAACTGCGACGGGCTTTCATAGCCGACCCGGTAACTTGCCGAGGCGGCTTCCAGGCCTTCGCAGAGCATCAGGCGCCGCGCTTCCTGCAGGCGCAATTGCTTCTGATATTGCAGTGGGCTGAGGGCGGTGACTGCCTTGAAGCGGTGGTGCAGGGTCGAGGTGCTGAGGTTGACCTCGCGGGCCAGGTCCTCGATACGCATGGGTTGGTCGAAATGCTGGTTCAGCCATTCGATGGCGCGGGTGATGCGCTGGCCCTGGCTGTCGGCGATGGCGATCTCGTACAGGCGGTGGCCCTGGGGGCTGTGCAGCAGGCGGTAGAAAATCTCGCGCAGGGCCAGCGGCGCGAGCATGGCGATATCGCGCGGCGTCTCCAGCAGGCGCAGCAGGCGCAACACGGTGTCGAGCAGCTGGGTGTCCAGGCGATCCAGGTACAGCGCCCGGCGTGGGCCGGGATTGGGCACGCCGATGGGCCCCAGGTCGGCGATCAGGCTGGTGATCAGCGCCGGATCGATGTCCAGGCGCAGGCTCAGGTAGGGATGCTCGGGGGTCGCGTCGATCACCTGACCGGTAACCGGCAGTGTGACCGAGGCCACCAGGTAGTTCAGCGGGTCGTAGGTGTACTGCTCACCCGCGAGGCGCACATCCTTGCGGCCCTGGGCAATGATGCACAGGCATGGCCGGTACAGCGTCGGTATGGGCAGGCTGGGTTGGGTCGCGCAGGCCAGGTCGAGACCGGGAATTGCGCTGCCATGCAGGCCATCGCCCGGACAATGGCGCTGGATCAAGGCGGCCAGTTCGGCCTGGCGAGAGGCCAGGCTGTCGTCGAGGGCTGGTTGGCTGACGAGGGGGGTCATGTGGGCAGGGCTCCTGTGTCTGCCTGCAGACTAGTCCGGTTTTTCAGGCAAGTCTGCGCTGCGCATGATGCATTGCAGGATCAGGCAATCATTCACCACAAATAGGCAAATCACCCGATTTTACTGGCCTTTATCTCTAGGCATGCAAGGCAGGCGGGATTTTCGTGGGTTGGGCATTTGCATGGGTGATTACAGTTTTAGGCAATAATCCGCCAGGAATCGTCTAACCCTGCACAGGCTGTCTGGCGGAATCTGTTGGTGTCGCGGCACGCCTTGCCGCTTACCAGCGGAGATTTCGCCATGTTGAATATTCAAGACAAAGTCATTCTGATCACCGGTGCCAGCAGCGGTATCGGCGAGGCCTGTGCGCGCTTGCTGGCCGAGCAGGGCGCGCGGCTGCTGCTCGGCGCACGGCGTACCGAACGCCTGGAGCAACTGGTTGGCGAGATCCGCGCGGCCGGTGGCAGCGCCGAGTACCGCCGCCTGGATGTGACCAGTCAGGCCGACACCCAGGCGTTTGTCGATGCGGCTCTGGCGCAGTACGGCCGGGTCGATGTGCTGATCAATAACGCCGGGGTCATGCCGTTGTCGCGCCTCGATGCACTTAAGGTGGAAGAGTGGAACCGCATGATCGACGTCAATATCCGTGGCGTCCTGCACGGCATCGCCGCCGCATTACCGGTGATGCAGCGTCAGCGCAGCGGCCAGTTCGTCAATATCGCCTCCATCGGTGCTTACAGTGTGGTGCCGACCGGTGCGGTGTATTGCGCAACCAAGTACGCCGTGCGCGCCATTTCCGAAGGCTTGCGCCAGGAAGTGGGCGGTGATATTCGCGTCACCCTGGTATCGCCGGGGGTGGTCGAGTCGGAGTTGGCGGACAGCATTTCCGATGCGCCGAGCCGTGAGGCGATGAAGGCGTTTCGCAAGGTCGCCATCACCCCGGATGCGATTGCCCGCGCCATCGCCTATGCCGTCGAGCAGCCCGCGGATGTCGATGTCAGCGAGCTGATCGTGCGGCCGACCGCCAGCCCCTACTGAGCCTGTAAATCTGGAGAGCACGCCGATGCCTAGTCATACCTCTGTGCTGCAGGCCATGGATGGCCGCACCGAGCAGTTGGGGCTGTGCCTGCATGACCTGCGTGAGCCCGTGCGGGGCATGCCAGGTTGTCTGGGCGTCGAGGTGCGGCGGCTGCCGCACGATGCAGCGCTGTGGGTGTTGGAAAGTCGCTGGCAATCGGCGGCGCAGATGCAGGCATTCTTCGCCGCCCCGCCGTTGCAGCAGGTGCTTGACCGGGCCATGCGGCAAGGCCTGCTGCGTAGCCTGCACTGCGAGGCGGCTTGAGCAGTAAGGAGTAATAGGGGACCACGGTTTTTCGCTTCTGCTTGATCATTCAAACGTAACCGTGGTCTGCCCCCCTATTACCCCGCAACCAGACATCAGCAAACACCAGTGCCCAAGGTGATATCAATCTGCCATAATCGCGCCGCGAAGGCCCTGTAGGCGCCGCGTTAGAGCCTTATCCAACCTCTCCTGAAAAGGATTTCCCCATGCAAAACCGCTTCAAGCTGTTTATCACCATGCTCGGCTTCGCCGTTCTTACTGGTTGTGCATCCGTACCTATGGACAGCCCTTCAGCCGACACCGCACTGAAGGCCTACCCCGCCCCACCCGCTGATAAGGCCGGGCTGTATATCTACCGCGACAGCTTCGCCGGCCAAGCGCTGAAGAAGACCGTCAAGGTCGATGGGGAAGTGATTGGCGAGACAGCCAACCGCACCTACTTCTACCGTCTGGTGAACCCGGGCAAGCGCGTCATCGCCACCGAATCCGAATTCAGCGACAACGCCATCGACCTGCTGGCCGTCGCTGGGCAAAACCACTATGTACGTCAGTCCATCAAAATGGGCGTATTCGTGGGTGGCGCCAAACTTGAAGTGATCCCGGAAGCAACCGCCCAAGCACACCTGCAGAAGTGCGAACTGGCGAAGTAATCGAAACTGTCCAGAAGGTAATAGGGGACCACGGTTTTTGCTTCTGCTTGGTCATTCAAGTGAAACCGTGGTCTGCCCCCTATTATCCGGCTGAATTTGCAGCGCCCCCCAAAGCCTGTCCATTTCCCTTCCGACCCAACAACCGACAGACCCCGTCGCAAACATCCCCCCAAAAATCACGATCTCTGCAGGACAAGGTGTTACAGGTCGAGCACCAGTGGCTGCGAACCCTGCGCCGGCACCGCACAACAGATCAGCACCTCGCCTGCGTCGGGAACCTCCGCAGGCGGCTGTGGATAATTCACCTCGCCGCTGATCAGGCGCGTCCTGCAGGTCCCGCACGAACCGCCGCGGCAACTGAATTCCGGGCGCAGGCCACGGCTTTCCGCCAACTCCAGCAAACTGCCGCCGTCCGGCTGCCAGCACGCCTCTGTGGCCGAGCGCTGGAACACGACGGGCACCGAAACGCTGGCGGCCGCTGGTTGCGCGACGACCAGCGCGTCCGGGTCCGGCTTGCGCCGCAGCGTCGACGGGCCAAAGGTTTCGGCATGAATCCTCGAGTCGCGGATGTGCAGATCCCGCAGGCTGTCGTACAGCCCCTGGGTGAAACTTCCCGGGCCACAGAGGACAAAATCCACTTGCTCGTGGTCCTCCACCTCGAGAATGGTCTTGAGCAGGTCGGCATCGATGCGCCCGGTCAGGTCGAAGTCTTCGCCCTCCCGCGCTTCGGATTCCGGCTGGCTGAGCAAACGCAGCACGCGCACCGCGTCACCGAGGCCGTCGAGCAAGCGCTCCAGCTCGGGACGAAACGGCTGATCGGCCAAGGTCCGCGAACTCTGCAACAACCAGGTAGGCCGGATGCGCCGCGTGCGCAGGCCTTGATAGACCACCTCGCGCAGCATCGACAGCAGCGGCGTGATGCCGACGCCGGCGGCCAGTAGCACCAGCGGCCGACGCTCAGTGGCGGCCACGCTGAAATGTCCCTGCGGCGCCCGCGCTTCCAGCACATCGCCGACCCGAATCTGTTCATGCAGGTGGCTGGACACCAAGCCATCACGCTTGACGCTGATGCGGAAAAAGTCATCTGACGGCGCGCTCGACAGGCTGTAGGTGCGGATGTGCACGGCGCCTGCAAGGTTGAAGCGCAAAGGCAGATGTTGCCCGGCCTGAAACAGCGGCAACCCGGCGCCATCGGCAGGCTGCAGATAGATCGAGCGGATGTGGCGGCTTTCCTGTTCGATGCGCGTCACTCGCAGCGGCCGCCAGCGATCCCCCAGGGCCTGGGCTTGCAGGCGGGCGTTCGCCTGCGCCCAGCTGCCGGTCAGCAAACTGCTGGGCGACAGGCCGTCAAAGCGCCAGCGCAAGGCCAGCGCGGCGGGCCGACGCACCACGCGCTCCACCTCGACCGTCCACAGCCGCTCGGCCCCCTGAAAGGCGTCGACCTGCGGGCCGTCGAGGATGACCTGGGTGCGACCGCTGAGGTGCAGCAGGTCGCCCGATTCGAAATCGATGAACAGCAAACCGGCTCGAGGGTTGATCAGCAGGTTGCCCAGGGTATTGAAGAACAGGTTGCCGGCGAAGTCCGGGATGGTCAGGCGATTGCCCTCTACCTGGACGAAACCGGCCTGGCCACCGCGATGAGAAACGTCCACCGAGCGCTGGCCATCGACGTCCACATAACTGGCGACGAAGAAGGTATCGGCGCCGGCGATCATGGCTTTGGCCGCGTCATCCAGCCCATCGAGGCGCTGCGCGCTACGGGTCGCCGGATCCGCCAAGGGCACCGGGCGAAACTGGCGCAATTGAATGTATTGCGGGCAATTGCCGAAGGATTGCTCCACCTTCACCTCGAAGCCGCTCGCCGTTACCGCACCGACTCGACCATTGAGCCGGTTGCGCCGGCGGCTGTGCAGCTCGATACCGAGCAGGCCGATCGCCGCCCCGTCGTGCAGTTGTGCCGGGTCGTCGCTGCCAGGCAGGCTGCCGACCTGCAACAGCGCAGACGCGGGCGCCTGCGCAAAGCCCGGCGGCCCTTCGAGAATGCTGGCCCAGGGGTTGCCGTCGGCATCCACCGCGCCGTACAGCATGAATGGCAGTTGCTGATAGAAGGTGCGGTGCTGATCCGGCATCTCGCCGCGAATCACCCGGCGACCCAAGGCGTCCATGCGCTCGGCGACACCCACGTGAGCCTGCAACTGTTGCTCGCCTGCGTGCCAAGGTGAAGGTTGCATAACGGCTTCTCCCCTGCGCTCCTCGCGCAATCAGAACGGCCCGGCGGAGTCGGGCCGTGAGCATCAGGCAGTTTTTTGCAACCCGGCGACGGTGCGCGGCATGCCGACAAACCCTGGCAAGGCTTCAATCCGCGCCAGCCAGGCGCGGATGTTGGCGTAGTCGTCCAGCGACACATTGCCTTCCGGTGCATGGGCGATGTAGCTGTACGCGGCGATGTCGGCGATAGTCGGCTCGCTACCGGCCAGATAGGCCGTGGCGCCCAGTTCCTGATCGATCACGTTGAGCCAGCTGTGGGAATAAGCGATCACCTCCTGCGCGTTGTAAGGCGCCCCAAACACGGTGATCAGCCTTGCCCTGGCGGGACCGAAGGCAATCGGCCCGGCGGCGACCGACAACCAGCGCTGCACCTTGGCCGCCCCGAGCGGATCGGTTGGCAACCAGTGACCGTCGCCGTATTTCTGCGCCAGGTAGACCAGGATCGCATTGGAATCGGCCAGCACCACGCCTTGATCATCAATCACCGGGACCTGGCCAAAGGAGTTGAGCGCAAGAAAATCCGCCTGCTTGTGCGCGCCCTTGGCCAAATCGACAAAGATCAGCTCGGTCGGCAGTTGCAACAGAGACAGCATCAGCTCGACACGGTGAGCATGGCCGGAACGGGGGAAGTTGTAGAGTTTGATCGCGTGCATGGTCGACTCCGCTGGGCGATGGCGCCGTTCAGGAACGATCAGCGCCGATGGGAGCTATCTTCCGCCCACCAGCAAAACAGCAGAATAACCAGCAAACGCAATCCATTATTTCAGCCAGCGCAATAACCCTTCAGCCGCGCAGGGCCGGGTGTTCGCGCAGCACCTTGACCGCGAAGTCGACAAAACTACGCACCCGCACCGGGGCCTTGCGCCCGCCCTGGTAGACCACATGAATGGGCCATGCCGGCAGTTCGAAGTCAGCCAGAACGATTTCCAGCTCACCGGCGGCGACCTTGCTCGCCACTTGATACGACAGCACTCGGGTCAGCCCCAGTCCCATGGCGGCGGCAGTGATAGCCGCCTGATTGGCGGTGACCACAAGACGCGGTTCCGCACGCACGCTGATCGGCTCGCCCGCATCGAGGAACGGCCAGCTTCGGAGCTGGCCAATGGACGAGGTGGCGACGATCGGGGCGGCGCTCAACTCTGCAGGATGGCGAGGCCGACCGTGCTCGGTCAGGAATCCAGGGGACGCGCAGATCACCCGGCGCACTTCGCCCACGCGAATCGCATGCTGATTGCTGTCAGGCAACTCACCGATGCGCACCGCCACATCGACGCCCTCCTCGACCATGCTCACCACCCGGTCGACCAGTAGCGCGTTGATGCTGACATCGGGGAATTGCGTCAGGTAACCGACCATGACCGGGGTGACGAACAACTCGCCGAACAACACCGGCGCGGTGATCGTCAGTTGCCCACGGGGCTGGGCGTGGCTCCCGGCTGCCGAATCCTCGGCTTCCTGCACCTCGGCCAGAATCCTGCGACAGTCTTCCAGATAACGCTGACCCGCCTCGCTCAAGTGCACGCTGCGGGTGGTACGCGTCAGCAACTGAGTGCCAATGCGCCGCTCAAGCGCCGCCACCGCGCGGGTGACACTGGCTGCCGACAACCCCAGACGCCGCGCCGCCGCCGAGAAGCCTTGCTCCTGGGCGACGGCGGCGAAGACCTGCATTTCCTGGAATCGATCCATGGGCTATGTCCTGCATGCGGATAAAAAAATCGCAGCCCTCGGCTGCGATTTTTGTTGTTTCGATCAGCTGTGGATAACTTATTCCACCGTCACCGACTTCGCCAGGTTGCGCGGCTGGTCGACGTCGGTGCCTTTCAACACGGCGACGTAGTAGGACAGCAGCTGCAGCGGGATGGTGTAGAGGATCGGCGCCAGGGCATCGTGGATGTGCGGCATTTGCACAACATGGGTGCCTTCACCATTGGTCATGCCGGCCTGCTGGTCGGCGAACACGATCAGCTCGCCGCCACGGGCGCGCACTTCCTGCAGGTTGGATTTGAGCTTCTCCAGCAGCTCGTTGTTCGGCGCCACCGTGACCACCGGCATGTCGCTGTCGACCAGGGCCAGCGGGCCGTGCTTGAGCTCGCCGGCCGGGTAGGCTTCGGCATGGATGTAGGAGATTTCCTTGAGCTTGAGCGCACCTTCCATGGCCACCGGGTACTGCGCGCCACGGCCGAGGAACAGCGCGTGGTGCTTCTCGGCGAACAGTTCGGCGATCTTCTCCACCACCGTATCCATGGCCAGGGCTTCGCCGAGGCGGGTCGGCAGGCGGCGCAGTTCGTCGACCAGCTCGGCCTCCAAGTGTTTATCCAAGGTGCCGCGTACTTGGCCGAGGGACAGGGTGAGCAGCATCAGGGCGACCAGCTGGGTGGTGAAGGCCTTGGTCGAGGCCACACCGATTTCCGGGCCGGCCTGGGTCAGCAGGCACAGGTCGGACTCGCGCACCAGCGAGCTGATGCCGACGTTGCAGATCGCCAGGCTGGCCAGGTAACCGCCCTGCTCGGGGCTCAGCGCCTTGGCATTGCGCAGCGCGGCCAGGGTGTCGGCGGTTTCGCCGGACTGGGAAATGCTGATGAACAGGGTAGCCGGCTGCACCACCACCTTGCGGTAGCGGAATTCGCTGGCCACCTCGATCTGGCAGGGAATCCCGGCCAGCTCTTCCAGCCAGTAACGAGCGACCATGCCGGCGTGATAGCTGGTGCCACAGGCGACGATCTGCACGTTCCTGACCTTGGCGAACAACTCGGCGGCTTGCGGGCCGAACGCCTGGACCAGCACCTGGTTGCTGCCCAGGCGACCTTCCAGGGTGCGCTGGACCACCTTGGGCTGCTCAAAGATTTCCTTGAGCATGAAGTGGCGGAACGCGCCCTTGTCCGCGGCCTCGGCGCCTTCGTGGTACTGCACGCTTTCGCGCGCGACCGGCTTGCCGTCGACATCCCAGATCTGCACGCCATCGCGGCGGATCTCGGCGATATCGCCTTCTTCCAGGTACATGAAACGGTCGGTGACCTGGCGCAGCGCCAGTTGATCCGAGGCGAGGAAGTTCTCGCCCAGACCCAGGCCGATCACCAGCGGGCTGCCGCTGCGGGCGGCGAGCAGGCGATCCGGCTGCTGCGCGCTGATCACCGCCAGGCCGTAGGCGCCGTGCAGTTCCTTGACCGCGGCCTTGAGCGCGGCGGTCAGGTCGCCCAGGCTCTGCAGCTTGTGCTCGAGCAGGTGGACGATGACTTCGGTGTCGGTATCCGAGCTGAACACATAGCCCAGGTCTTTCAGTTGTGCGCGCAGTTGCTCGTGGTTTTCGATGATGCCGTTGTGCACCACCGCCAGCTCTTGGCCCGAGAAATGCGGGTGGGCGTTGCGCTCGCTCGGTGCACCGTGGGTGGCCCAGCGGGTGTGGGCGATACCCAGGCGCCCGGCCAGCGGCTCGTCGTTCAGCGCGGCCTGCAGTTCGCTGACCTTGCCCACCCGACGGCGGCGTTCGAGCTGGCCCTGTTCATTCAGCAGCGCCACACCGGCGCTGTCGTAGCCGCGGTATTCCAGGCGTTTCAGGCCTTCCACCAGCACGGCGGTGATGTTGCGTTCGGCGACGGCGCCCACGATGCCACACATAGTCTTCTCCTATTTATGCTCTAAGGCGGCGCAGATCAGGTTGACTCCGCGCGCCGTCAGTTGTTCACGCACCTCATCGCTGAGGCGCTCGTCGGTGATCAGGGTATGGACGCTGCTCCAGGGCAGTTCCAGGTTGGGAATCTTGCGGCCGATCTTGTCGCTCTCGACCATCACCACCACTTCGCGGGCCACCTCGGCCATCACCCGCGACAGGCCGAGCAGCTCGTTGAAGGTGGTGGTGCCGCGGGCCAGGTCGATGCCGTCGGCACCGATAAACAGCTGGTCGAAGTCGTAGGAGCGCAGCACCTGTTCGGCGACCTGACCCTGGAACGACTCCGAATGCGGATCCCAGGTGCCGCCGGTCATCAGCAGCACCGGCTCGTGTTCCAGTTCGCTGAGGGCGCGGGCCACGTTCAGCGAGTTGGTCATCACCACCAGGCCGGGTTTGTGGCCGAGCTGCGGAATCATCGCCGCCGTGGTGGTGCCGCTGTCGATGATGATCCGCGCATGCTCGCGGATCCGCGCCACGCCGGCGCGGGCGATGGCCTGCTTGTACTTGGAAATCGGCTGGCCGACATCGCCGATCAGCTCCTGCGGCAGCGGCACCGCACCGCCATAGCGGCGCAGCAGCAGGCCGTTTTTCTCCAGGGCGGCGAGGTCCTTGCGGATGGTCACTTCCGAGGTTTCGAAACGCTTGGCCAACTCATCCACACTCACCTCGCCCTGCTCGGCGAGCAAGGCGAGGATGGTGTGCCGACGTTGCGGAGTGTTGCGTTTCGACATGCTAAGTTTCGATTCGAAAGATAATTACGCGAATCAAAACCTAATGAAGCATGTTCGTCAAGCCGGAAAACGACCAAAGGCGATGCTAGCCATGCGACCACGCGATGGCTTACGCCCTGGACCAGCAGGCTGCGGCCGGTCTCGCTGGCCGCCGGGGTTCCACGGATCGGCCATGGCGATCGCGCTGCGGATCATCTTTCTGGAGCCACCGCACAGGCAGACGCGCCAACGCTCAGATGGGCTCTGAGCGTTGGCGCGGCGAGGTTAGCGCTTACAGGGTTGGTCGTTCGCCCGGACGCAGATCGAAAACCAGCACCTCAGCCTTTTCGCCATGGCTGAACTCGAGCTTATCGGCCTGGCGAACCTTCAGGCCGTCGCCCTCCTGCAGCCGCTGTCCGTTCACGCTCAGCGACCCTGCGGCCACATGGACATAGGCGTGTCGGCCAACGGGCAGGGGCAGCGCCGCTCGCTCGGCGCCATCGAACAGGCCGGCGTAGACCCGCGCATCCTGATTGATGGTCAGCGAGCCGTCGGCGCCATCCGGCGACAGCACCAGGCGCAGCTGGCCGCGCTTTTCCTCGGCGGAAAAATGCTGCTGCTGATAGCGCGGCGCGATGCCTTTTTTCGCCGGCACTACCCAGATCTGCAGGAAGTGCACGGGCGCTGCGGCGCTGGCGTTGTATTCGCTGTGGGCGACACCGGTTCCGGCGCTCATCAACTGCACGTCACCGGGGCGGATCACCGAGCCGGTGCCGAGGCTGTCCTTGTGCGCCAGCGCGCCGTCGAGCACGTAGGAAAAGATTTCCATGTCGCGGTGTGGGTGTTTGCCGAAACCACCGCCCGCCGCCACCCGGTCGTCGTTGATCACCAGCAGGTCGGAAAACCCCACCTGCTCCGGATCGTAGTAGGAGGCGAAGGAAAAGCTGTGGCGGGATTTCAACCAACCATGGTCGGCGAAGCCGCGCTCGGAGGCCTTGCGAATTTCGGTCACGGGGCCGGTCAGGGTGGCGCGGGCATGGGTGATGGACGTCATGGGGATTCTCCTGGTTGGCTTGGGGGGCTGTGTTCAGCACCGTGAAAACAGATTACTGTCCACTAAGGAATCGAGTAATGACTTGAAATGTGTTTAATCGTCCACCAGGGAGAGACAATGAACCAGCTCGAGGATATGCGCCTGTTCGTCAGCGTGCTGGACTGCAAGAGCTTTACCGCGGCGGCGGACGCCCTGGGCCTGTCGAAGCAGTTCGTCAGTCGTCGGCTGACGGCGCTGGAAGCGCGCCTGGGGGTGCGCCTGATCAATCGCTCGACGCGCAAGCTGAACGCGACGACGCTGGGCCTGAGCTATTACGAGCGGGCGCGCCGAATACTCGACGACGTGGCCGAAGCCGAGCAGTCGATCTCCCGGCAAAGCGCCGCGCCGCGCGGGGTTCTGCGCCTGTCGGCGCCCATGTCGTTCGGCACCCTGCACCTGAGCCCCCTGCTGCCCGGGTTCCTCCTGCGGTATCCGGAGGTGAGTATCGAGCTGGACCTGAGCGATCGCACGGTCGATCTGCTCGGCGAGGGCTACGACATGGCCGTGCGTATCGGCATGCTGGAGGATTCGACATTGGTGGCGCGGCAGATTGCGCCGCTCGAGACGGTGACCTGCTGCAGCCCGGCGTACCTGAGTCGGCGCGGTGCGCCCCAGACGCCGGCCGAGGTGCGCCAGCATGATTGCCTGCTCTATGGGCACACCAAGGCCGTCGACTGGAGCTACTGGATCGAGGGTCGGCTCGAGCGCATTGCGGTGCGCGGGCGCCTGCGGGTGAACAATGGCGAGCTGGTCCGCGATGCCGCTGTCGCCGGGCTCGGCCTCGCCATGCTGCCGACCTTTATCGTCGGCGCCGCGCTTGAGGCGGGCAGCCTGGTACCCGTGCTGCAGGCGTACCAGCTGCCCTCGGCAAAGGTATTCGCGGTGTACCCGCAGCATCGGCAAGGCTCGGTGCTGGTTCGCCTGCTGATCGACTATCTCAAGGATTCGCTGGCGGCGAGTGCGGATTGAAGCGCCGGGTCGACGGCAACGGCCGTCGGCCAGGGCCGGGGCTGTAACCGCGCGATAATCGACCGACAGGCACGGTTACGGCCGGCATACGGGCGCCACCCATCAATCCTCGCTGGCCATGAACTGGATGATTTTCGAGCGCAGCCAACGTTCCGCGCAGTCGTTGTCCTGGGCGCTGCTCCAGGCCATCGACAACTTCGCCTGGGCGATCTCGAAGGGCGGCGGTTCGGCGCGCAGGCCACCCGCCGCGACGAGTTCGGCCGCCGCATAGTCCGGCACCGTGGCGAGCACCTCCGAATCGGCCAGCAGCGCGCGCAAGCCGTTGAATTGCGGTACGGCCAGGACCACATTGCGCGTGCGCCCGATACGGGCGAAGTCGCGGTCGATATTGCCGTTCAGGTCGCCGGAAAAGGACACCAGCGCGTGCGGCCGGCAGCAGTATTCATCGAGAGTGAGCGGGCCCGGCCGGTCGTCCGCACGCAGCACCAGGGTCTTGATCGAGCGCAAGGTCCGGCACTTGGCGTTCGCCGGCAGGTCCATGACGTAGCTGACCCCCACGGAGATTTCCCCCGACTCCAGTTGCGCGGGCAGCAGCAGGAAGTTGCTGCGGCGGATGACGATCACCAGGTTCGGCGCTTCCTGGCGCAGGTTTTTCAGCAGCGGTGGCAACAGCCCGCATTCGACATCGTCCGACAAGCCGATCCGGAAGGTCTGCTTGCTGGTCGCCGGGTCGAATGCCTGGGCATAACTGAGCGCATTCGACATCGCGTCCAACGCCGGGCGCAGCTGCTCGAAGATTTCCAGTGCACGCGTGGTCGGCTCCATCGCGCGGCCGCTGCGGATCAACAAGGGGTCATTGAAGAAGTCTCTGAGGCGGGCCAGCGCATGGCTGATCGCCGGCTGGCCGAGAAACAGCTTCTCCGAGGCACGGGTCAGATTACGCTCGTGCATCAGAGCCTCGAAGATGATCAACAGGTGCAGATCCACCTTGCGCATGTCATTGCGATTCATGCCTGAGCTCCTGGATCAGCCATTGCCTGGTCTTTGCGAGGGACAACGCGCGCCGAACCCGCAGCTGCCGCACGCGCCGCGCCGGCGGATATCGAGGTTGTCGGGCACGGTCGCGCCAGCATCGAGAGGCGCCCACCCGCAGGTGGGCGCCAGGGCCTTACTTGGTCAGCGCCGCGTAGCTGTTCATCAGGTTGCGGTAGTTGGGAATGCGCTCGGACAGCAGGTTGCCCAGGCCTTCGATGTCGTTGCGCCAGTCGCGGTGCAGCTCACAGGCCACGGCGAACCAGTTCATCATCTGCGCGCCGGCGGCGCTCATGCGTGCCCAGGCCGCCTGCTGCACGGTTTCGTTGAAGGTGCCGGAGGCGTCGGTGACGACGAACACGTCGAAGCCTTCGGCCAGGGCGGACAGGGTCGGAAAGGCCACGCAGACGTCGGTGACCACGCCGGCAATGATCAACTGCTTGCGGCCGGTGGCCTTGATCGCCTTGACGAAGTCCTCGTTATCCCAGGCATTGATCTGCCCGGGGCGCGCGATATAGGGCGCGTCCGGGAACATCGCCTTGAGCTCGGGCACCAGCGGGCCATTGGGTCCCTGCTCGAAGCTGGTGGTGAGGATGGTCGGCAATTCGAAGAACTTGGCCAGATCGGCCAGGGCCAGCACGTTGTTCTTGAACTCGTTCGGCGAAAAGTCCTGGACCAGGGAGATCAGGCCCGTCTGGTGATCGACCAACAGGACTACCGCGTCATTCTTATCCAGGCGCTTGTAGGGAGTTAGGGTGCTCATGGTTGACTCCTTTGGATGATGGATGTGTGCTGCCGCTGGTGGTTCACACCAGCGTGTTGCTCCGCTCGTCTTGTCGAGCGAAAGCCTGTATCAGCCAGCCTGTCCGGATAACAGGTGGCGGATCTGAATCGCTATGCCTGCGGATTGAAATCGCCTGGCCCGCGCCTCTATGCGTTGCTCGGCGCGGGTGACCCGGTTGTGGTGGCGCAAGTGCTCGAGCCAGGACTCGTCGAAGAAGAATTCCGACCAGCGCCGCGGGTTTTCCGTGTCCTGCACCAGCCCCCAGGAGAACGAGCCATTGCGCTGGCGCATGCGCCGCACCTCGGCCATGGCCGCCTGGAATTCCAACCAGTGTTCGGGAGCAATGTCATATTCGAGGGTGACCATCACCGGCCCGCGGTCCTGGTCCTGCTCCTGGCCATCGACCCGCACCGGCACCGGCCAGTGCAGCGACGGCGCCAGGTCTTCGGCGTCCGTCACCGGCAACTTGAAGCGCGCCATCGTCGGGATGCCCAGCAGCAGGGCGACGGCGGCGGCGCACAGCGCCAGCGGGATCGAGCTGTGGCTGGCGACCAAACCCCAGAGCGTGCCGCCGGCGGCCATGCTGCCGAAGAACACCAGGATGTACACCGACAGTGCCCGGGCGCGCACCCAGGCCGGCACCGAGGTCTGCGCCGCCACTTGCAGGCTCGACAGCACCGCGATCCAGGCCGCGCCGCTGAGTAGCATCACCGGAATCAGCACGCGCAAATCGCGGACGAAGGCCAGGGCGAGGATCACCAGCGCATACACCAGGCTGGCCAGTGCCACCAGCCAATCCAGGCGGATCAATGGCCGCAGGCGCGGCAGCAGCATGGCCCCGGCCACCGCGCCGACGCCAACGCTGCCGAGCAACAGGCCGAAGTCGGCGGCGCTGCCCTGCAGCTCGCGTCGGACGATCAGCGGCAGCAGCGCCATGCCGCCACTGGCGCCGAGGAAGAACGCCAGCGCCCGCACCATCACCGCCTGCAGCGGCCTGGAACTGCGGCTGTAGCGCCAGCCGGCGCGTATCGCCCCGGCCAGGCGTTCCGCCGGCAAGACCGCCGGGGCCACCTCGCGCCGCCAGAAGAACAGCACCGCGATCACCGCGAAGAACGATAGCGCATTGAGGGCGAAGGTCGCCCAGGGTCCGCTCAGGCTGACCAGCACGCCGGCGATTGCCGGACCGATCGCCCGCGCGACGTTGACCCCGACGCTGGACAAGGCGATGGCGGCGGGCAGGTCGGCCTTGTCCACCAGTTCGGGGGTCAGGGCCGACCAGGCGGGCATCATCAATGCCGTACCGATGCCCATGCCCAGGGTCAGCAGCAACAGCAGGTTGACCGTGATCTGCCCGCCCAGGGTCAGCAGGGCCAGGGTCATGGCGACCGCGGCCATCCACAGCTGCACCAGCAGCAGGTAGCGACGCCGATCGACGATATCGGCCAGGGCGCCCGCCGGTAAGGCGAGAAAGAACATCGGTGCGGAGCCGACGACCTGGACCAGCGCCACATGCATCGGGCTGGCGGACAGCGAGGTCATCAGCCAGCCGGCACCCACCTCATGCATCCAGGTGCCGATGTTCGAGGCGATGCTGGCCAGCCACAACCAGCGGAAGGTCGTATAGCCCAGCGGGCTCCAGGCGGATGACGCAGGCACCGTGCTCATGTCAGAAGGCAAAGCAGGAGCAACCGAAAGCACCCCAGAAACCCTGGAAGTCGCTGACCGGAACCGAGGACAGGCGCGCCCTTTCGTGACTGTGCGCGTGCACCGCGCAGGACCCGACGCACTGGTGCACCTGGGCCACCAGCGGTGCGGACGGGCGCCAGTGCCCGGGCACGTTGACCACCGGCGACCAGTCCGGCATGACCGGTATGGGCGGCGGCGACAGCTTGCCGAACTCGCCGGCGCCGTACACCACCTTGCCGTCGACGATGGTCAGGACCGATTCGATCCATTTGATCGCCTCCTCCTCGACGCTGAAGAAGTCCGCCGACAGGGCGATCAGGTCGGCCAGCTGGCCGACCTTGATCTGGCCCTTCTTGCCCTGCTCGGATGAGAACCAGGCGCTGCCGTGGGTGAACAGTTGCAGCGCGGTGTCGCGGGCAAGCCCCTGTGGATAAAGCGCCATGCCGCCGACGGTGCGCCCGCTGACCAGCCAGTACAACGAGGTCCAGGGATTGTAGCTGGACACCCGGGTGGCGTCGGTGCCGGCGCCGACCGGTATGCCCTCGGCGAGCATGCGCTGGATCGGCGGGGTCTGCTCGGCGGCCTGCTGGCCATAACGGTCGACGAAGTACTCGCCCTGGAACGCCATGCGGTCCTGGATCGCGATGCCGCCGCCCAGCGCCCGTACCCGCTCGATGTTCTTCGGGCTGATGGTCTCGGCGTGGTCGAAGAACCAGGGCAGGCCGTTGAAGGGCATGTCGCGGTTGACCTTCTCGAACACGTCGAGCATGCGCGAGATGGATTCGTCGTAGGTGGCGTGCAGGCGGAACGGCCAGCGCTGCTCGACCAGGTGGCGCACCACCGGCTCCAGCTCCTCCTCCATGCTGGCGGCCAGGTCCGGGCGCGGTTCGACGAAATCCTCGAAGTCGGCGGCGGAGAACACCAGCATCTCGCCCGCGCCGTTGTGCCGGAGGAAATCGTCACCCTGGTGCAGCTTGACCGAGCCGGTCCAGTTCTTGAAGTCGGCGAGTTCTTCCTTGGGTCGCTGGGTAAACAGGTTGTAGGCGATGCGCACGCTGAGCTGATCGGCCTTGGCCAGCTCCTCGATCACCGCATAGTCGTCCGGGTAGTTCTGGAAGCCGCCGCCGGCGTCGATGGCGCTGGTCACGCCCAGGCGGTTGAGTTCGCGCATGAACTGGCGGGTCGAGTTGACCTGGTACTCCAGCGGCAGCTTCGGCCCCTTGGCCAGGGTCGCATAGAGGATCATCGCATTGGGCTTGGCCACCAGCATGCCGGTGGGCTCGCCCCTGGCGTCGCGCTGGATTTCCCCGCCCGGCGGATTCGGCGTGTCCTTGGTGTAGCCGACCGCCCTCAACGCGGCGCGGTTGAGCAGCGCGCGGTCGTAGAGGTGAAGGACGAACACCGGGGTCTCCGGCGCGACCTGATTGAGCTCGTCGAGGGTCGGCATGCGCTTTTCGGCGAACTGGAATTCGTTCCAGCCGCCCACCACCCGCACCCACTGCGGTGCCGGGGTGCGCTCGGCCTGCTGCTTGAGCAGGCGCAGCGCATCGGCGAGCGAGGGCACGCCCTCCCAGCGCAGCTCCAGGTTGTAGTTGAGGCCGCCGCGGATCAGGTGCAGGTGCGAGTCGTTGAGACCGGGCACCACGGTGCGCCGCTGCAGATCGATGACCCGGGTGGCGCTGCCGCGCAGGGCCATGGCCTCGGCGTCGCTACCGACGGCGACGAAGCGCCCATCCTTGATCGCCACGGCGGTGGCGCTGGGGTTTTCGCGGTCGACCGTGTGCAGACGACCATTGAACAGGATCAGATCGGCGTTCATGGCACTCCCCTTGGAATTCATGGAATGGCTAGGTGATAGGCCGGCAGCCGCGGCAAACGGCAAGGCGGACCACAGGGCGCCAGTGGCTCCGACCACGGAACTGCTGGCGAGGAAGCGGCGGCGGCCGCGATCGGTTTGGTCATGGCTCATGCTGTCCTCCGCCCCTCAACGGGGTTTCAGCCAGGTGGCGAACAGGGCCGTCACCCTGGGCATGAACAGGTAGACGACCAGCAGGACGATGCTCAGGGTGATCAGCACGTTGCTGGCGATATAGCCACCCAACCAGGGTAGACGAGCGAACAGCGGCTGCCAGAGCAGTGGCACCAGCAGGCTCAGGGGCAGGATCACCAGGAAGGTGATGCACGCCTGCTTCCAGCGCACCGGTGGCGCCAGCGGACTCGGGGTGAACCAGAATTCGCGGCCCGCCTCGATCTGCGTCTGATCGCCCTCGGCGAGCAAGGGCGCCACCTCCTCGATCAGATGCCGGCGTTCGCTGGAGTCCAGCCAGTGTTGCAGCTCCCCGGTCCCGGCGAAGCGCAGCACACAGACGAACTGGCCCAGGTCACGCATGACGTTCACCCCCAGGTGACCGGGGTAGGTGCTGGCAATCCGGGTGGTACGCCGCAGCCACTGTTCATACGCCGCCTCCCGACCTGCCTTTACCCGGTGACGCACGATCAGGGTGACTATTTCGAGCTCGTCCATAGCCTCTCCCGGCAACGCCCGTTGCCTCAGTGAATCCATAGCAGCCTGCCTTGCGGGTCGATCAATCGCCGGCCGATGGCAATACGGCCGCCGCCCGCAATGGCGAGGGTGGTGAAGACGATCAACAACAACCAGGCAAACTGCCCTGCGCCAAGGCTCCACTGCGGGTGCACCAGCAGCAGCGAGACCAGCAGCAGAAACACGATGGGCAGGCAGGCCAGGCGGGTGAACAGGCCGAACAGGATCAGCAGCGGACAGAGCACTTCGGCGAAAATCGCCAGGCTCAGGGTCAGCACACCGCCAAGGCCGAGTGGGTCCTCGATCACCTGTGCTTCCTGGCTGAAATGCAGCAACTTGGGCAAGCCATGCAGCTGCAGCAACAGCAGCGAACCACTGACCCTGAGGAACAGCAGGGCCCAGTCAACCGGATCGCGCATGCTCATCTCTCCGTCGATCGGGGCAAGCACCACACGGGGGCGTGTGGCGCCGCTGCTCAGTGGCCTTCCGAGGCGTTGAACATGGTCTTGGCGTAGATCAGCCCCAGGCCGTAGGCGCCACCGTGTTCGATCGAGGTTTTCACGGTCTGTTCGTAGGTCTCGCCGCGCGCCCAGTCACGCTGCAGCTCCAGCAGGTATTGCAGCGAGGTCATGGGCCGGGCGCCGAGCTGGATCATGCGCTGCATGGCCATCTCGTGCGCCTCGTCGGACACATCGCCACAGGCATCGGCGATCACATACACCTCGAAACCCTGGTCGATGGCCGACAGCGCCGGGCCGACGATGCACACCGAGGTCCACAGGCCGGCCAGGACGATCTTCTGCCTGTCCGCGGCATTGACCTCGACGGCGATACGCGGGTCTTCCCAGGTGTTCATGCTGGTGCGGTCGATCACCTGGTAGTCGGGGAACACCGACTTGATCTCGTCGAAGATCGGCCCGGAGAAGCTCTTCTCGGCGACGGTGGTGAGGATGGTCGATACCCCGAACTCCTTGGCGGCCTTGGCCACCAACGCGGCATTGTTGCGCAGGGTGACGGCATCGATCGACTTGGTGGCGAAGGACATCTGCGACTGGTGATCGATCATGATCAGGGTGTGATCGCTCGGGTTGAGCAGGGTCTTGCCGGGGGCAGCTGTGGCGATGGCCATGGTGGTTTCCTTTTGGTTCATGCAAGTAGTCGGTGAAGAATTGCCTGCCGCCGAGCGGGTGACCCGCAGCGGCAGACAGGCACTGTCATCAACGCTGGATAAACGCCAACAGGTCGGCATTCAGCCGATCCTTGTGGGTATCCGTCAGACCATGGGGCGCGCCCGGGTACACCAGCAGCTGGGCATCGGCCACCAGCCTGGCCGAGGCCCGGCCGGCAGTGCCTATCGGCACGATCTGGTCGTCGTCGCCGTGCACCACCAGGGTCGGCACATCGAATTTCTTCAGGTCGTCGGTGAAGTCGGTGGCGGAAAAGGCCGCGATGCAGTCGTAGGTGTTCTTGTGCCCCGCGAGCATGCCCTGCATCCAGAAGGCATCGATCAGGCCCTGGGAAACCACCGCGCCAGGGCGGTTGAAACCGAAGAAGGGGCCGCTGGCGATGTCCTGGTAGAGCTGCGAGCGGTTGGCGATGGAACCGGCGCGAAGGCCGTCGAACACCTCCATCGGCACGCCGTCGGGGTTGCTCTCGGTCTGCAGCATCAACGGCGGCACCGCCGAGATCAGCCCGGCCTTGGCGACCCGCCGGGTGCCGTGGCGGCCGATGTAGCGCGCCACTTCGCCACCCCCGGTGGAGAAGCCGAGCAGCACCGCGTCCTTGAGGTCGAGCGCCTCGATCAGTTCGGCCAGATCGTCGGCGTAGTGGTCCATGTCGTTGCCGTCCCAGGGCTGGCTGGAACGTCCGTGACCACGGCGGTCGTGGGCGATCACGCGGTAGCCGTTGGCCGCCAGGAACAGCATCTGCGACTCCCAGCTGTCGGCGTTCAACGGCCAGCCATGGCTGAACACGATGGGCTGACCGCTGCCCCAGTCCTTGTAATAAAGCTCGACGCCGTCGCGAGTGGTGAGGGTGCTCATTGGATGGTCCTCGACAATATCCTGGGGAGAGAACGGCTAGCACGGCTACCGCGGGTGCATGCCGTGACGCCGACCGACGCGACCCACTGCTGGCGAAAAGCGACCGGGGCCTGCTTGAATTTCATCTTCGGCGGCAGCCGGGAAGAGGGCGAGTTAAGGGTTGTTAATCGTCGTTGTGCCGCCCCCTCGGCAACCGGCCACAGCGACTACCCTGCGGCGCTGCCAGGCGTCTGATTTTCCTGGATTATTTTTTTAAGCTGTTTGCATTTACGGAAAAGCCTGAGCAACATGCTTGGATATAGGCCGCGCAAGACAGGCACGCCTTCCGTTAAAAACCAGCGGCGGATGCAGGAAAGGGCATGAGCCAACCATCGACCATTACCAGCGAGCGAGTCGTCACGCTGGGCCCCTACCGGATCTATCCACACAGACGCCTGGTGCTCGAGATCGACCGGCCCTTGCGTCTTGGCAGCCGTGCGATGGACATCCTGCTGATGCTGCTGGAGAACGCCGGCGCGGTGGTCGGCAAGGATCAACTGATCGCCCGGGTCTGGCCTGACAGCGTGGTCGAAGAGATCAACTTGCGCGTGCATGTGGCCGCCCTGCGCAAGGCCCTGGGGGATGGTCACAGCGGCCAGCGCTACATCATCAACGTACCTCAGCGCGGCTACAGCCTGGTCGCCCCGCTCTCGTGGCAGGAAACTGAAAACGGCACCGATGGCGTGCAACAGAGCGCGCCGCCAAGCAATCTGCCCCCTCACCTGAGCCGAATAATCGGCCGCGCCGAGGTGGTGTCCAGGCTGGTGAAGCTGGTACGCAAACAGCGCCTGGTGACCCTCGTGGGACCGGGGGGAATAGGCAAGACCATGGTGGCCCTGCACGTGGCCGAATTGCTCCTGGAGCATTATCCGCAGGGCGTCTACCTGCTCGACCTGGCGCCGCTCAACGAGCCCGCGGCGGTGGCCGCGAAACTGGCCGCGACGCTCAAGCTGCCCCGTCACAGTGATGAGCCGGTCGACGATTTGGCGAACTTCCTGGCCGCTCGGCAAATGCTGCTGGTGCTGGATAACTGCGAACACCTGATCGATGTCATCGCCGTCCTCGCCGACGCCCTGTTGAAGGCCAGCCCACGCCTGCACATCCTGGCGACCAGTCGCGAAGCCCTGCGCATCGAGGACGAATATGTCCGTCGCATTGGACCTCTGGAATGCCCGCCGCCAGTCGGCGCCGAGGACCGGGAACAGGCCTTGCGCTTCACCGCCCTGCAGTTGCTGGTGGAGCGCGCCAGGGCCAGCCAGGACGCTTTCGAGTTGACCGACAGCGAGCTGCCGATCGCCAGTGAGTTGTGCCGCCGCTTGGATGGTATCCCCCTGGCGATCGAGCTGGCCGCGGCGCAGATCGGCAACCTGGGCATGCGCGGCGTGCTGGCGCAACTCAGCGCCGATTTCCGCTTGCTCCCGCCTGGACGTCGAACCGCCCTGCCGCGCCAGAAAACCCTGTATTCCACGCTGGACTGGAGCCATGACCTGCTGACGCCGCGGGACCAGGCCTGCCTGCGCCGCCTCGGCATATTTCGCGGGCGCTTCACGCTCGAGTCGGCCAGCGCCGTGATCGCGGCAAGCGATATCGCCGCGGACCAGGTGCCCCAGTCGATAGGCCAACTGGTGGGCAAATCGCTGGTGCAGGTGAAGATAGTGGAGGATCAGGTGTATTACCGCCTGCTGGAGACCACCCGCACCTATGCCCTGGAGAAATTGCGCCATGCCGGCGAGCTGCCGGCCACCCAGCAGCGTCAGGCGGAAAACTGTTCCACCTTGCTGAGCCATGCCCATCAGGAGTGGGGAAAAATACCGCGCCAGCGCTGGCTGGATCGTTATGCGTATTGCCTGGATGACCTGCGCAGCGCACTCGACTGGGGGTTCTCGGCGACCGGGATAGGTGCTCTGGCGGTGCGCCTGACCGTTGCGTCGACGGCGCTGTGGCAAGCGCTATCCCTGTTGAAGGAACATGAACGCTATGTGGGCAAGGCCCTGGCAGTGCTGCAAGGCCAGGTGGCGCCCTGCCCGCAGCTCGAGTTGGCGCTCCGGCTTGTCCAGGGCAACGCCTGGTACCACACGCAAGGCGGCAAACCCGCGACGATTGCGGCCTTCGTCATGGCTCGGCAGCTGGCAGAACGATGCAACGACTTCAACGCCGAACTCAACGCCATATCCGGACTCATGGCCGTCAACCTGAGTAGCGGCCACTATCGGGAGGCTCTGGAGCAGACCCGACACTTCAACAAGCTGTGCCGCCTCGGCCCTGCCGAGCTGGCGCCAAGCGCGATCCGCCTGCAAGGGCTGGCTGAGCATTTCGCCGGGAATCAGACACTGGCGCGGCGCTTTGCCGAACAAGCGCGGGCCCACCTGAGCCGGGACGAAAGGCGTAACCACTTCACCCAGGGCTTCGGCGTGCAATATGACCAGGAGGTGGCAGTCCTGACCCTGATGGCGCGAACGCTGTGGCTTCAGGGCTATCCCGAACAGGCCTGGCAGATGGCCGATCAAGCCCTGCAGACCGCGCTGCGGATCGACCACGGCACATCGATCTGTTACACGCTTGCCCTCTCTGCCTGGGTTATCGCCCAGTACAACGGCAACAGTGCAGCGGCCGACAACCTGCTCAGGTTGTTCCACGAGCGCGCCCTGGCGCATAACCTGCGCTTCTTTCACACCTGGGCTCGGCATTATTCGGCGCTGGCCGGAAGCGAGCATGCGCCGAGCATGGCGGATTACCAGGGATTGATCAGCGATACCCTGGCGACCCTGGACCCACGCTTCGCCGATGAGGCCGTACTCGACCGGGCAGCGTCCGGCGAAGCCGGATGGGTCACCGCGGAGATCCTGCGGGTGAAGGCCACCCGCCTGCTTGCCCGGCAGCAGCCGGATCAGATCGCCGCCGAATGCCTGCTGGCACAGGCCGCCGCTATTGCCCGTCAGCAGGGTGCCCTGGCCTGGGAACTGCGCTGCGCCACGAGTCTGGCGCAACTGCGGCAGCGGCAAGGTCGCCGCCAGGATGCCTATGTGCTGCTGGCGGCGGTATACGGGCGCTTCAGCGAGGGCTTTGCCACACCCGACCTGCTCAAGGCCAAACAGCTGCTCGACGAACTGCAGGGATAGCGCCTGGCCTGAGTCGCCCTGACGGCCACAGGCATCAAGAGGCGCGGTTCGGTTTGAGCAGGCGCATGTCCCGATGCCGGGCATAGCGCTCCCGGACAAGCCGGAACTCATCGCTTTCCTGCAGTTTTTCCAGGGCATAGGCACGGGTGCAATTGAGCAACCGGTAGTGCACGACTTCATCGCCCATCTCGGCCAACAGCAATGACTTGGCCACCAACTGGATAACCGCATCAAAAATACCGGCGCTGCCCACAGCCTTGCAGGCGATGACGCTGATGGCCTGATCCAGGGTGACGGCCACCTTGAACAGTGCGAACCGTTGCAGCACGAACTGTTCGATCGGGGTCAGTAGCGCATAGCTCCAGTCCAGCGAAGCCCGCAGCGACTGCTGTCGGGCCAGGGCAGTGCGTTGCCCCTGCATCGACAGCAGAAAGGCGCCCGCCAATTGCGCGCGCAAGCCCTCCAGACCAAACGCATCGACCCGTGCAGCAGCCAACTCGATTGCCAGGGGAGAACCATCCAGACGCCGACAGATACCCACGACCAGCGGTACATCCCGGTCGCGCAGGCTGAAGCTCTCCTGGTGGGAGGCCACACGACTGACGAACAGCTGCAGCGCCGAATAGGTCAAGGCATCCGCTGCGCTCAACTGGGCCGAGTCCGCGGGAAGGGTCAGCGGCATCAGGCGCTGCACACACTCGCCCTCGGCCAGCAACGGCTCGCGGCTGGTGGCCAGAATCGACAGGCGCGGGGCGGCCTTGAGCAAGTGCTCGACCAGAGTGGCGCAGGCATCGATCAGGTGCTCGCAATTGTCCAGCAGCAACAGCAGGTGGCGCGACCGCAGATAGTCGCCGATACAGGTGACGGGATCCCGAGCGGGAACGCTCAGGCCGAGTGCACCGGCCACCCTGGCCGCTACCAGCGCCGGATCGGCCAGCGCAGCAAGATCGATGAAGACAACCCCATCTTCGTAGCATTCCGCCAGCACTTCGGCCGCCCGCACGGCCACCGCTGTCTTGCCCATGCCGCCAGCGGCGACCAGCGTCATCAGGCGTCGAGCCGGCAATTGCCGGACCAGCAGAGCCACAATCGGATCACGGCCTTCGATCCGGGACAGCCGGGCCGGCAGCGTTGGGCCGGGCCCTGCGGCCCGCCGGGGTAGATCAGCAACCTCTGCTTCACGCGACTGCACATCGGCAACGAAGGAATAACCCCGCTGGGGGATATTGACGATGTAGCGCTGGCCGTCCCGCCCATCGCCGAGCGCCCGGCGCAAGGCGGCAATATGCACCCGCAGGTTGATCTCTTCGACCACCGTTGCGGGCCATACATGTGCAATGATGGCCGCCTTGCTCACCACGGTGCCGGCGTTCGTCACCAGCAGGTGCAGGATATCCAGCGCCTTGCTGCCGACGCGCAGCGGCCTACCACCATCCAATACCAGGCGGCGCTGCACGTAATAGCAGAACGAACCGAATTGCAGTATTTCTTCGGCCTGAATGCTTCTGAATGTGTTCATGCGCACGAAGCGCTGCGATCGCCGATCCCGCCCGACGTCGAGCGCCACTCCATCTTGAGGATTCCTGGCTATCGTCCCAGACATCCGCGCGCAGGAAATGCCTATAAGCGGACAGATACGGCCAACCCGCTGCCCGATACGGACACCGGAGAACTAGCTGAATTGCCGTCGATATTGGCTCGGCGTCAGCCCCAGCCTTTCGCTGAACAGATAGCGCATATGCCGCACACTGCCGAAGCCACTGCGGTAAGCCACCGTTTTCAGCGGCAGGTCGCTGGTTTCCAGAAGTCCCCTGGCGCTATCGATTCGCGCACTCTGGACGAACTCCATGGGCGTCATATTCACCTCGCGGGTAAATATCCGCGCAAAGTGCCGCGAGCTCATGGCCGCCAGGCTGGCCATCCGCTCGACGCTGAACTCCTCGGTCACGTGCTCGAGGACGTAGTTCTGCACTCTGCTAATCGGCGAGTCCTCCTTGGCCACCGAGGCAACCAAGGGACTGAACTGCATCTGCCCGCCCTGGCGCCTCATCACCACCAACAGCACCTTGGCAACGGCCAGGGCTATTTGCTTGCCATGATCCTCGGCGACGATGGACAGGGCCAGATCGATCCCGCTGGTGACGCCGCCCGAGGTAATCAGCGTTCCGTCTCTGACGAAGATCTGGTCGGTTTCGACCCGGGCGTTGGGAAACCGCTTGGCCAGTCTCTCCGTGTAGTTCCAGTGCGTGGTGACCCGCCGGCCATCGAGCAGGCCTGCCTGGCCCAGGATAAAGGCCCCGGTGCAGATCGAGCCCAGGCAGCCAACCTTGGCGGCCACGGTGCGCAACCAGCACTGGAGCCTTGGATACACTTCGTTGTAGGCACCCGGCCCACCCGGCACCAACAAGACGTCGTAGGTCCCTGGCGCGTCGTCGATATGCATATCCGCCGTGAGCACGACGCCATTGGAGGCGCGCACGCGCAATTCATCCGAGCCGACTGTGGATATCTCATAGCAATCGCCCGGATCGAGGTAGCGATTGGCGATGGAGAAGACCTCCATGGGCCCGGCCACATCGAGCAGCAACAGGTCCGGGAACAACACGACTGCGACGGTCTTCATGGGCTTCGGTCCGCGCTGATACGAGAGGCCGTAGCTTGCCCCGGCCCCCCCACAATGATCAACCACAGGCGTCTTGCCGAGGAAGGCAACCCAGGCCATGGCTGGCCTACCAGTCGCCAGGCCGGATCAACCTGCGCCAGGGTCACTTCTTGGTCGGGCGCTTCCAGCCGTCGATGTTGCGCTGCGTGGCGCGTGCGACCGCCAGGGTGTTGGCCGGCACATCGCTGGTCACCACCGAACCGGCGCCGGTGGTGGCGCCGTCGCCCAGGGTCACCGGCGCCACCAGCGCGCTGTTGGAGCCGATGAACACGTCCTCGCCGAGCACCGTCTTGAACTTGTTGGCGCCGTCGTAGTTGCAGGTGATGGTGCCGGCGCCGATATTGCTGCGGGCGCCGATTTCGGCATCGCCCAGGTAGCTCAGGTGCCCGGCCTTGGCGCCTGCGCCCAGCACGGCATTCTTCAGTTCGACGAAGTTGCCGACATGCGCCTTGGCGCCGAGCACGCTGCCGGGACGCAGGCGAGCGAACGGACCGCAATCGCTGCCCGCGCCCATTTCGGCACCGTCCAGATGGCTGTTGGCCTTGACCACTGCGCCCTGGCGCAGGGTGCTGTCCTTGATCACGCAGTTCGGGCCGATCTGCACACCGTCTTCGATGACCACCCGGCCTTCGAGGATCACGTTGATGTCGATCAGCACGTCGCGGCCTACCGTCACTTCGCCACGCAGGTCGAAACGCGCCGGATCGCGCAGGGTCACGCCCTGGACCATCAGGTTGCGCGCGGCGCGCTGCTGGTAATGCCGCTCCAGTTCGGCCAGCTGCATGCGGTCGTTGGCGCCCTGCACTTCCATGGCATCCAACGGCTGTTCGGTGGCCACCACCAGGCCATCGGCCACGGCCATGGCGATCACGTCGGTCAGGTAGTACTCGCCCTGGGCATTGCTGTTGGACAGCCGGCCCAGCCAGTCGCCCAGGCGTTTGCCCGGTACGGCGAGGATGCCGGTGTTGCCTTCGCAGATCTGCCGCTGCTCGGGGGTGGCGTCCTTGTGCTCGACGATCGCCTTGACCACCCCGGCGCCATCGCGAACGATGCGGCCGTAGCCAGTCGGATCGATGAGGTCGACGGTCAATAGCCCAAGCTGCTCGGCGCCGACCTGCTCGAGCAGACGCTCGAGGGTGGCGGTCTCGATCAGCGGCACATCGCCATAGAGGATCAGCACGCGCTCGGCGGTCAGCGCGGGCAGGGCCTGAGCCACGGCATGACCGGTGCCCAGTTGTTCGCTCTGCAGGACGAAGTTCAGGTCATCTGCCGCCAGTCGCTCGCGCACCAGGTCCGCGCCATGCCCGATCACCACATGGATGCCGGCAGGCGAAAGCTCCCGGGCGCGGTCGATGACGTGGGCGAGCATGGATTTACCGGCGATCGGATGGAGGACTTTCGGCAAGGCGGAACGCATGCGGGTGCCTTGGCCGGCGGCGAGGATGACGATATCGAGAGACATAGGCAGACACTGATCCAGAAAATGCGGACAAAGAAAAAGGGTAGCCAAGGCTACCCTTTTACTGACTTGCAATGAAGTAGAACGGTATCAGCTACCGCCGTACTTCTTGCGCAGCTGCTGGACGGTGCGCAGCTGAGCTGCGGCCTCGGCCAGACGAGCGGCGGCGGAACCGTAGTCGAACTCAGCGCCTTTTTCATGCAGGGCCTTCTCGGCAGCCTTGACGGCTTCCTGAGCAGAGGCTTCGTCGAGGTCGGCAGCACGCTGCACGGTATCGGCCAAAACCTTGATCATGTTCGGCTGCACTTCAAGAAAGCCGCCGGAGATGTAATACACCTCGGCTTCGCCACCTTGCTTGATCAGGCGAATCGGACCCGGTTTGAGGTCGGTGATCAGCGGCGCGTGGCCTGGAGCGATACCCATATCACCCAGGTTGCCGTGCGCAATCACCATCTCGACCAGACCGGAGAAAATCTCGCCTTCTGCGCTGACGATGTCGCAATGGACTGTCATAGCCATTTCTAACCTCACGTATCGGTCATTTGAACGATAATGCGCTCGACTATGCTGCGTTGAAAGCCGGCTCAAAATGCTCATTTACCAGAGCAAACTGCGCTTTTTCACCGGTTTTCGCCTTGCCTAGCCTTCACTCGCTACGCGTTCAACCAGACCGTCAGCGCCCGTCTCCGGGCGCACGGGTGATTACAGTTTCTTCGCTTTCTCGATGGCTTCTTCGATGCCGCCGACCATGTAGAACGCCTGCTCCGGCAGGTGATCGTAATCACCTTTGAGGATACCGCTGAAACCAGCGATGGTGTCCTTCAGGGAGACGTACTTGCCAGGCGAACCGGTGAATACTTCGGCCACGAAGAACGGCTGCGACAGGAAACGCTGGATCTTGCGCGCACGGGATACCAACTGCTTGTCGGCTTCCGACAGCTCGTCCATACCCAGGATCGCGATGATGTCCTTCAGTTCCTTGTAACGCTGCAGCACGTACTGCACGCCACGGGCGGTGTCGTAGTGCTCCTGACCGATCACGTTCGGGTCGAGCTGACGCGAGGTGGAGTCGAGCGGGTCGACCGCCGGGTAGATACCCAGGGAAGCGATGTCACGGGACAGTACGACGGTGGCGTCCAAGTGGGCGAAGGTGGTCGCCGGGCTCGGGTCGGTCAAGTCATCTGCAGGTACGTATACCGCCTGGATCGAGGTGATCGAACCGTTCTTGGTCGAGGTGATGCGCTCCTGCAGGATGCCCATCTCTTCGGCCAGGGTCGGCTGGTAACCCACCGCGGAAGGCATACGGCCCAGCAGTGCGGATACTTCGGTACCGGCCAGGGTGTAGCGGTAGATGTTGTCGACGAACAGCAGAACGTCGTTACCTTCGTCGCGGAACTTCTCGGCCATGGTCAGGCCGGTCAGTGCTACGCGCAGACGGTTGCCTGGTGGCTCGTTCATCTGACCGTAAACCAGGGCTACCTTGTCGAGAACGTTGGAGTCCTTCATCTCGTGGTAGAAGTCGTTACCCTCACGGGTACGCTCGCCCACACCGGCGAACACGGAGTAACCGCTGTGCTCGATGGCGATGTTACGGATCAGTTCCATCATGTTTACGGTCTTGCCGACACCGGCACCACCGAACAGACCGACTTTACCGCCCTTGGCGAACGGGCAGATCAGGTCGATAACCTTGATGCCGGTTTCCAGCAGGTCGTTGCCGCCGGCCTGTTCAGCGAAAGACGGCGCAGGACGGTGAATGCCCCAACGCTCTTCTTCGCCAATCGGACCGGCTTCGTCGATCGGGTTGCCCAGTACGTCCATGATCCGGCCCAGGGTCGCTTTACCGACAGGTACGGAGATGGCTGCGCCAGTGTTGTTGACGTCCAGACCGCGCTTCAAGCCTTCGGTCGAGCCCATCGCAATGGTACGCACCACGCCGTCGCCCAGCTGCTGCTGAACTTCCAGGGTGGTTTCGGCGCCTTGAACTTTCAAGGCGTCGTAGATGCTCGGAACCTGATCGCGTGGGAATTCCACGTCGATCACGGCGCCGATGATTTGTACGATACGTCCGCTACTCATAGCTGGATCCTCTGAATATATGAACCGGTATCAGACCGCGGCAGCGCCGCCAACGATTTCCGAGATCTCTTGGGTGATCGCCGCCTGACGCGCCTTGTTGTAGATCAGCTGCAAATCGCTGATCAGATCACCGGCGTTGTCGGTAGCGTTCTTCATCGCGATCATCCGCGCCGCTTGTTCAGCCGCGTTGTTCTCGACCACCGCCTGGTACACCTGCGACTCCACGTAGCGCACCATCAAGCCGTCCAGCAGCTCCTTGGCATCGGGTTCATAGAGATAGTCCCAGTGATGCTTGAGCTTTTGATCCGAATCAGCGACCAGGGGAATCAACTGTTCCACTGTCGGCTGTTGCGTCATGGTGTTGATGAACTTGTTCGAGACCACGGACAAACGGTCGATACGACCATTGAGGTATGCATCGAGCATGACCTTGACGCTACCGATCAGATCGTTGATCGACGGTTCCTCGCCCAGGTGGCTGATCGCAGCAACGACATTGCCGCCAAAGCTGCGGAAGAAAGCCGCACCCTTGCCACCAATCACGCAGAGGTCGATCTCTACACCCTGTTCGCGGTTTACCACCATGTCCTTGACCAGGGCCTTGAACAGGTTGGTATTGAGGCCACCACACAAGCCGCGGTCACTGCTCACCACCACATAACCGACGCGCTTTACTTCACGCTCGATCATGAAGGGATGACGGTATTCCGGGTTGGCGTTGGCCAGATGACCAATCACCTGGCGGATGCGCTCCGCGTAAGGACGGCTGGCAGACATGCGCATTTGAGCCTTGCGCATCTTGCTGACAGCTACCTTTTCCATGGCGCTGGTGATCTTTTGCGTGCTTTTGATGCTCGCAATCTTGCTGCGAATCTCTTTTGCGCCTGCCATTTGACACCTATCGGGTTAGCAGGCGGAGGTCATCAGACCTCCGCTGCGGCTTACCAGGTTTGGGTGGCCTTGAACTTCTCGATACCGGCTTTCAGGCCAGCGTCGATTTCGTCATTGAAGTCACCCTTCACGTTGATCTTCGCCATCAAGTCGGCGTGATCGCGGTTGAAGTAAGCAATCAGAGCTTGTTCGAAGCTGCCGATTTTTGCGATTTCGATGTCCTGCAGGTAGCCACGCTCGGCCGAGTACAGGGACAGCGACATGTCGGCGATGGACATCGGCGCGTATTGCTTCTGCTTCATCAGCTCGGTAACGCGCTGACCATGCTCGAGCTGCTTGCGGGTGGCTTCGTCCAGGTCGGAGGCGAACTGGGCGAAAGCCGCCAGTTCACGGTACTGAGCCAGAGCGGTACGGATACCACCGGAAAGCTTCTTGATGATCTTGGTCTGAGCGGCACCACCTACGCGGGAAACCGAGACACCGGCGTTCACTGCCGGACGGATGCCGGAGTTGAACATGGCCGATTCCAGGAAGATCTGACCGTCGGTGATCGAGATCACGTTGGTCGGAACGAACGCGGAAACGTCGCCAGCCTGGGTTTCGATGATCGGCAGAGCGGTCAGGGAACCGGTCTTGCCAGTCACGGCACCATTGGTGAACTTCTCGACATACTCTTCGGAAACACGCGAGGCGCGCTCCAGCAGACGGCTGTGGAGATAGAACACGTCGCCCGGGTAGGCTTCACGGCCTGGCGGACGGCGCAGCAGCAGGGAAATCTGGCGGTACGCCACTGCTTGCTTGGACAGATCGTCATAGACGATCAGCGCGTCTTCGCCGCGGTCGCGGAAGTACTCGCCCATGGTGCAACCGGAGTACGGTGCGATGAATTGCAGCGCAGCGGATTCGGAAGCACTGGCGGCAACGATGATGGTGTTAGCCAGGGCACCGTTTTCTTCCAGCTTGCGTACTACGTTGGCGATGGTCGATTGCTTCTGACCGATTGCCACGTAGACGCACTTAATGCCGCTGTTCTTCTGGTTGATGATGGCATCGATCGCCAGAGCGGTTTTACCGATCTGACGGTCGCCAATGATCAGTTCGCGCTGGCCACGGCCAACCGGGATCATGGCGTCGACGGCCTTGTAACCGGTTTGCACCGGCTGGTCGACCGACTTACGCCAGATCACGCCCGGTGCAACCTTCTCAACCGCGTCACTGAGGACGTTGTTCAGAGGGCCTTTACCGTCAACCGGGTTACCCAGGGCATCGACCACGCGACCCAGCAGTTCCGGACCTACCGGTACTTCGAGGATGCGGCCGGTGCACTTGGCGCTCATGCCTTCAGCCAACGACTGATAGGCACCGAGAACCACGGCGCCGACAGAGTCGCGCTCGAGGTTCATCGCCATGCCGTAGACGGCACCCGGGAACTCGATCATTTCGCCGTACATTACGTCGGCCAGACCATGGATCCGCACGATACCGTCGGACACGCTGACGACTGTGCCTTCGTTACGGGCTTGCGAGGCGACATCGAGTTTCTCGATACGCCCCTTGATGATTTCACTTATTTCGGAAGGATTGAGTTGCTGCATAGCTCTGCTGCCCCTTCAAACTCAAGATTTCAATGCTTCGGCCAGCTTCGCGATCTTGCCGCGAACTGAGCCATCGATTACCAGGTCGCCGGCGCGGATCACGACACCACCTATCAGGCTGGCATCCTCCGTAGCATGCAGGCGCACTTCCCGGCCGAGCCGTGCACTGAGAACCTTGGCGAGTTTGTCTTGCTGTTCATCGCTCAATGCGAAGGCACTGGTGACATCCACGTCGACCGATTTTTCCTGTTCGGCTTTATACAGCTCGAACAGATCGGCGATCTCCGGCAACAGGGCCAGACGATCATTTTCGGCGACGATATGGATGAAATTGCGTACCTGGGCGTCGAACTTGTCACCACACACCTCGCTGAAGGTGGTGGACTTATCTGTACTCGTCAGACGCGGAGCCGTGAGCATGCGCTGGATGGTGTCGTCTTGCGACACCTCAGCGGCCAGGCCAAGCATGGCTGACCAAGAGGCCAGTTGCTGGTGGGCCTGGGCATACTCGAAAGCAGCCTTGGCGTAAGGTCGGGCCAGCGTGGTCAGTTCTGCCATGATCGCGCCCTCGCTTAAATTTCGGCTGCCAGTTTGGAAACCAGCTCCGCATGCGCGTTTTGGTCGATGGATGCGCCCAGGATCTTCTCGGCACCGCTGACGGCCAGGCTACCCAATTGGGCGCGCAGCATGTCTTTGACGCTGTTCAGTTCCTGTTCGATCTCGGCCTGAGCCTGAGCCTTCACGCGGTCAGCTTCGACACGGGCCTGTTCACGGGCTTCGTCGACGATCTGGGTTCCACGTTTCTTGGCTTGCTCAATGATTTCGGCTGCTTGGCCTTTGGCGTCGCGCAGTTGTTGAGCCACTTTTTCATGGGCCAACTCCAGGTCACGAGCCGCACGGCTGGCAGCGTCCAGTCCATCTGCAATCTTCTTTTGACGATCCTGCAAAGCCGTAATGACCGGAGGCCATACGAACTTCATGCAGAACAGCACGAAGATGAAGAAGGCAACGGACTGGCCAATCAGGGTTGCATTAATGTTCACGCCAACACCTCGCTCGTTCGTTGTCCGTCAAACCAATCCACTCGAATACTCGAGTGATTAGCCTGCAATTTGACCAACGAAGGGGTTCGCGAAGGTGAAGAACAGTGCGATACCAACGCCGATCATGGTCACGGCGTCGAGCAGACCGGCGACGATGAACATCTTGACTTGCAGCATCGGAACCATTTCCGGTTGACGCGCAGCGCCTTCCAGGAACTTACCGCCCAGCAGGCCGAAACCAATGGCGGTACCCAGGGCACCCAGGCCAATCAGCAGTGCTACAGCGATCGCGGTCAGACCAACTACAGTTTCCATCTTTCCTCCCGACTTTTATGTCGTATTGGTTTAAGGTTTTCTAAGGTAAAGCGGTAAAGCTAAATCATTGCCTGTGTTGCCCTTGCGGGCGTCCACCTTGAGCAGAGCGCAGCCTGATCTGCCGTTTCCCCGTCGGGGAAGGGCATCAGGATGCGCGTCGCGCGCTTAGTGGTTGTCTTCGTGCGCCATCGACAGGTAGACGATGGTCAGCATCATGAAGATGAACGCTTGCAGCACGATGATCAGGATGTGGAAGACGGCCCACGCCCACTGCAAGACGATACCCAGACCGCCCAGCAGCAAACCGCCACTGAACATGACTGCGATAAGAATGAAGATCAGTTCGCCGGCGTAGAGGTTGCCGAACAGACGCAGAGCCAGGGAAATCGGCTTGGCGACCAGGGTCACCAACTCGAGCAGCAAGTTGACCGGCACGAACAGGGCCTGGATCAGGATGTTCTTGCTGCCGAACGGGTGCAGGGTCAGCTCACCAATGAAACCGCCGATACCTTTGACCTTGATGCTGTAGTAGAGGATCAGGGCAAACACCGACAGGGCCAGGCCCAGGGTTGCGTTTGGATCGGTGGTCGGCACCACGCGGAAGTACAGGTGCGGATCGCCGACGAGGGTTGCAGCCAGCAGCGGCAGCCAATCCACCGGGATCAGATCCATGAAGTTCATCAGGAAGACCCAGACGAAGATGGTCAGACCCAGCGGTGCGATCAGCGCGTTGCGACCATGGAAGGTGTCTTTGACACTGCCATCGACGAACTCGACCAGTACTTCGACGAAATTCTGCAGACCACCCGGTTGCCCGGAAGTGGCGCGCTTGGCTGCGGCGCGGAACAACAGAATGAAGATCAGGCCGAGCACCACCGACACCAACAGGGTATCGACATGGAATGCCCAGAAGCCCATTTCTTGAGCTTCCCTGACGTTGTGGGCAAAGCTCCAGCCGTTGACCGGGTGCTGACCGTAGGTCAGGTTGGTCAAGTGATGCTGGATATAACCCGAAGCGGTTTCTGCTGCTGCCATATATCCCTCGAGCGCTAAGGTCTTAAAAATCTTGTTTTCATTAGCAAGGGCGCGAACCAGTTGACCAATTGGGTCAGCAGGAATACGCCGAATACCGCCAGCGCATCCAATGGCTTCACGCCTGCAAAGGTCAGTGCGAACAGCACTGCCGTCAAAATCAGTTTGCCCGCTTCACCGGCATAAAAAGACCGGACTATCGCTTGGGCGGCCCGCGCTCCACTGAAACGGAACGCCTTGTGGGCAAAGTACAGATTCGGCAACCAGGCAATCAGCCCGCCACACAATCCCGAATAACCACTTACTGCTCCGCGTGTGGCGTACAGCACCGCAGCCGCTAACAGTAGTACAGCCAGCTGGGTCAGCAAGACCGGAAACACCGCTAAACGATGAAAGGGCAGGCGATTTGGCGTGCGAACATCCATCGTCACGGTCCTTACGGCGTCGGCCGCCTCAAATCAACGACTTGGCATATTTCGTGCCGACAAAAGCGCGCAAAGTATAGGGGCGTATACCCCCCGGTTCAACTGCCAGGTAGTGATTTCCGTGAAGCCGCTACACGGTCAATTGTTTCAGCGAATGTGGGCCAGGACGCCCTGCAATTCATCCAGCGAGTTGTAGCGAATCACCAGTTGGCCTTTGCCCTTTTGCCCGTGCTTGATCTGCACCGGAGAGCCCAGGCGCTCGGCCAGGCGCTGTTCCAGGCGACTGATGTCCGGGTCGCTTTTGGCCGCTGCTTCGACCTTGGGTTTGCCGTTCAACCACTGGCGTACCAGGGCCTCGGTTTGCCGTACGGTCAGCCCTCGTGCGACAACGTGTCGCGCCCCTTCGACCTGTTGTTCCGCCGGCAGACCAAGCAGGGCACGAGCGTGGCCCATCTCCAGGTCGCCATGGGACAGCAGGGTCTTGATCTCGTCCGGCAGGCCGATCAGGCGCAGCAGGTTGCTGATGGTCACGCGGGATTTGCCCACGGCTTCGGCCACCTGTTGCTGGGTCAGCTGGAATTCCTGCTGCAGCCGTTGCAGGGCCACGGCCTCGTCGATCGGATTGAGGTCTTCGCGCTGGATGTTCTCGATCAGCGCCATGGCGATCGCCGCCTCGTCGGGCAGTTCGCGCACCATCGCCGGGATCTTCTCCAGGCCAGCCTGCTGGCAGGCACGCCAGCGCCGCTCGCCGGCAACGATCTCGAAACGGCCCTGGCCAATCGGCCGCACCACGATCGGCTGCAGCACGCCCTGGGCCTTGATCGACTGGGCCAGTTCGTCCAGTGCAGTGGCATCCATGTCGCGCCGCGGTTGGTATTTGCCGCGCTGGATCAGATCCAGGGGCACGTATTGCAGCTCTCGGCTATCGGCCTGGGCGGCTTCTTCCTGCAGAGCAGTGACGGTGGTACCACCCAGCAGGGCGTCCAAGCCTCGTCCCAGCCCTCGTTTCTTGGCGGCCATGCGGAATTCCTTATGCGGTTGCGGTGTGGGCGCTGGCGCGCTGACGGCGAACCAGCTCGCCAGCCAAGGCCAGGTAGGCGATGGCGCCGCGGGATTGCTTGTCGTATACCAGCGCCGGCATGCCGTAGCTGGGGGCCTCGGCCAGGCGGATGTTGCGCGGAATAACGGTTTGGTACAGCGTGTCGGGGAAATGCTGCTTGAGCTGCGCCGAAACATCGTTGGTCAGGCTGATGCGCGGGTCGTACATGGTGCGCAGCAGGCCTTCGATCTTCAGCGAAGGATTGAGCATCTGGGCGATGCGCTGGATGCTGTTGACCAGGTCGCTCAAGCCTTCCAGGGCGAAATACTCGCATTGCATGGGGATGATCACCCCATCGGCGGCGACCAGGGCATTGACCGTGAGCATCGACAGCGCCGGTGGGCAGTCGATGAGGATGTAGTCGTAGTTCTCGCGGATCGGCGCCAAGGCGTTACGCAGGCGACTCTCCTTCATTTTCATTTCCAGCAGGCCGACTTCCGCGGCGGTCAGGTCACGGTTGGCGGGCAGCAGCTGGTAACCGCCGTGCTCGGAGTACTGCATGGCCTCGACCAGGTTGCATTCGCCGATCAGCACGTCGTAGATCGAATGTTCCAGGGCATGCTTATCCACACCGCTGCCCATGGTCGCGTTGCCCTGGGGATCGAGGTCGATCAGCAGCACGCGGCGCTTGGTCGCAACCAGCGAGGCCGCCAGATTGATGCAGGTGGTGGTCTTGCCCACGCCGCCTTTCTGGTTGGCGATTGCGAATACTTTAGCCATGTTGCGTTCCCCTTAGACCGAGCGACGCAGTATCAGCAGATGACGCTGACCTTGGCAACCGGGAACCTTGAGCACATGGGTGGCTGCCAGGCGGAAGTCGGCCGGCAGGGCTTGCAGTTCGTCGTCCGGATGCACGCCTTTCATGGCCAGCCATTGGCTCTGGCCGTCGCCGAGATGGCGGGTCCAGTTGGCAAAATCTTCCAGGCTGCTGAAGGCGCGGGAAACAATGCCGCTGAATGCCTGCTCAGGCTTGAAGGCTTCGACCCGGCTGTGGATAACTTCCAGGTTGGCCAGTTTCAGTTCCAGCTTCACCTGGGTCAGGAAGCGGGTCTTCTTGCCGTTGGAGTCGAGCAGAGTGAAGCGCCGCTCGGGGAACAGGATAGCCAGGGGGATGCCCGGCATGCCACCGCCACTGCCGACGTCCAGCCAGTTGTCCCCAGCACCGAGGACGAAGGGTTGCACACTCAGGCTGTCGAGCAGGTGGCGCGAGACCATTTCGTCGGGATCACGCACCGCGGTGAGGTTGTAGGCCTTGTTCCACTTGATCAGCAGCGCCAGGTAGGCGAGCAGCTGCTGTTGTTGCTTGGGCGATACCTCGACACCCAGTTCGAGGGCGCCTTGCGCCAGTTCTTCGGCGTGCTTGCTGGTTACCACAGACATCAGGCGCTTTGCTCCAGCTGGCGACCAGCTCCGCGTTTTTTCAGGTGGATCAGCAGCAGGGAAATCGCCGCCGGGGTGACCCCTGGAATCCGCGAGGCCTGACCGAGGGTCTGCGGACGGGTGTTGCCGAGCTTGTGCTGGATTTCCTTGGACAGGCCGGAGATCCCGTTGTAATCGATATCCGCGGGCAACTGGGTGTCTTCGCTGGCGCGCAGCCGGGCGATTTCATCCTGTTGGCGGTCGATGTAGCCGGCGTACTTGGTCTTGATCTCGACCTGCTCGGCGACCTGCGGGTCTTCTGCTCCCGCGCCGGTCAGTTCGACCAGGCCGAGGTAGTCGATCTCCGGGCGCGACAACAGGTTGAGCAGGTTGTACTCGTGGGTCAGCGGGGTGCCGAAGCGCGCAGCAATCGCCTCGCCCTGGGGTGTGCCGGGGCGGACCCAGGTACTTTTCAGGCGCTGTTCTTCCAGGGCGATGGCTTCACGCTTGGTCGCGAACGCGGCCCAGCGCACGTCATCGACCAGGCCCAGCTCGCGGCCTTTTTCGGTCAGGCGCAGGTCGGCGTTGTCTTCGCGCAGGATCAGGCGGTATTCGGCCCGCGAAGTGAACATGCGGTACGGCTCCTGGGTGCCCAGGGTGATCAGGTCGTCGACCAGCACGCCGATGTAGGCCTCGTCGCGACGCGGACACCAGCTGTCCTTGCCCTGGGCGCGCAACGCCGCATTGGCACCGGCGAGCAGACCCTGGGCACCGGCTTCTTCGTAACCGGTGGTGCCGTTGATCTGGCCGGCGAAGAACAAACCGGCGATGACCTTGGTTTCCAGGCTGTATTTCAGATCACGCGGATCGAAGTAGTCGTACTCGATGGCGTAGCCCGGCCGCACGATATGGGCGTTTTCCATGCCGCGAATGGAGCGCACAACCTGCAACTGCACGTCGAACGGCAGGGAAGTGGAAATGCCATTGGGATACAGCTCGTGGGTAGTCAGGCCTTCAGGCTCGATAAATACCTGATGGCTGTCCTTGTCGGCAAAACGGTGGATCTTGTCTTCGATCGACGGGCAGTAACGCGGGCCAACGCCTTCGATCACCCCGGAGTACATCGGCGAACGATCGAGGTTGGCGGCGATGATCTCGTGGGTCCGGGCATTGGTGTGGGTGATCCAGCAACTGACCTGGCGTGGATGCTGCTCCCGACTGCCGAGGAACGACATCAGCGGAATCGGCGTATCGCCCGGTTGCTCGGTCATCACGGAAAAATCCACCGAACGGCCATCGATGCGCGGTGGTGTGCCGGTCTTCAGGCGACCGACGCGCAGCGGCAATTCGCGCAGGCGCTGGGCCAGGGCGATCGACGGCGGATCGCCGGCGCGGCCGCCGGAATAGTTCTGCATGCCGATGTGGATAAGTCCGCCGAGGAAGGTGCCGGTGGTCAGGACCACCGAATCGGCGAACAGGCGCAGGCCCATCTGGGTGACCACGCCTTTGACTTCATCGTTCTCGACGATCAGGTCATCGGCGGCCTGCTGAAATATCCACAGGTTGGCCTGGTTCTCCAGGGTTTCGCGAATGGCCGCCTTGTACAGCACCCGATCGGCCTGGGCGCGAGTGGCGCGCACGGCTGGGCCCTTGCGGCTGTTGAGCACGCGGAATTGGATGCCGCCCTTGTCGGTGGCCGTTGCCATGGCGCCGCCCAGGGCATCGATTTCCTTGACCAGGTGGCTCTTGCCGATCCCGCCGATGGCCGGATTGCAGCTCATCTGGCCGAGGGTTTCCACGTTGTGGGTCAGCAGCAGGGTTTTTACCCCCATGCGTGCCGCTGCCAAAGCAGCTTCGGTGCCGGCATGACCACCGCCGATCACGATCACCTGAAAACGGGAAGGGAAATCCACCACGCACCTCGTGCCTGTTGAGAAATGGGGGGCTTTTGGCTTTGAAAAGCTGGAAAGCCGGGAAGTATAGGGATTTAGCCCGTGTGAAAGAAGCCTTTTGCACAAAAAATAGCCAGCCTGCCTTGGTCATTCCAGAGCTGACGGTTAATAAAGAATAAAAGAATGAATTTATATAGATCTTTGTTTTTATGTTTATTAAGTATGCAGCGCTTTTCTGTGGATAGATGGCTACAGCCCAATGTTCACGTGGCTTGTAGCGTTTCAAAAGGCTGTGCTGATCCTGCCGTCAGCCTGTTCGCTAGCCGTAGACAGCCTGTGGATGAAAGTGATGGTTATCCACAGGGGCGTTTATCCTCAGTTTTATCACCGGGTTATGGACTGGGCTCAGGGGCGGTTTTCCACAGGGCTTAGGTGGGTAAAAAAGTGGGTGGTCGCACATATTTCGCCCAGGCGGATGCCTGCCGGAATGACAGAAAGAGAGTTTTCAGGGGCTCGGTAGGCAGTGGGGGGTTAGCGCAGGAAGGAAATAGTGGATTAGAAAGGAGGTCGGATGCGGCGTAACCCATCAACAATATGAAGGAGTACGGTCTGCTCCAAGAACGGCTTGTAGCAATCCAGCACGGCAGCGCTTAGCGACCATGGGGGGGTAGCCCGGATGCAATCCGGGAGCAATTTTATAGACGCTAGGTTTCACCGGATTTTATCCGGGACGGGACGGCAAAAAGCATCGCGGGCATGGGCTAGGCGCCCCCGCCGCTCCTACGATTTCTAAGCCCTGCGAGGCTTGTGCATAAACATAGGATCTACAGAAAGGGGGGAGCGAGACAGTCTGGCGGAGACCTACTTGCCGATACAGAAGCTGGAGAATATCCGCCCGAGCAGGTCGTCGGAGCTGAACGCCCCGGTGATCTCGCCCAGAGACTGTTGCGCCAGGCGCAGGTCTTCGGCGAGCAGCTCACCGGCCCCTGCCAGGGTCAGCTGCGCGTGACCGTGGTCGAGATGGGTGGCGGCCAGGCGCAACGCCTCCAGATGGCGCCTGCGGGCACTGAAGCTGCTCTCGGCAGTCTGTTCATAGCCCATGCAGGCTTTCAGGTGTTCACGCAGCAGCTCCAGACCCTCGCTGGATCTGGCCGAGAGGCTGATGGTCACATGACCGTCGCTGCCGACTTCCAGGGCAATGGCTTCGCCCGACAGGTCGGCCTTGTTGCGGATCAGGGTGACCTTGCCCGGAGCGGGGCGCTGATCGAGAAACTCCGGCCATAGCGAGAACGGGTCGTCGGCTTCGGGCGCGGTGGCGTCGACCACCAGGAGTATGCGGTCGGCTTCGCCAATGGCTTGCAGCGCACGCTCGACGCCGATCTTTTCCACCTGGTCTTCAGTGCTGCGCAAGCCGGCGGTATCCACCACATGCAATGGCATGCCATCGATGTGGATATGTTCGCGCAGCACGTCGCGGGTGGTCCCGGCGATCTCGGTGACGATGGCGGCTTCACGCCCGGCCAGGGCATTGAGCAAACTGGATTTACCGGCATTCGGCCGACCGGCGATCACCACCGTCATGCCATCGCGCAGCAGTGCGCCTTGTCCGGCTTCGCGCAGCACGCCGGAAAGGTCCGTGCGCACGCCCTCGAGCAGGTTGAGTACATGGCCATCGGCGAGGAAGTCGATTTCTTCCTCGGGGAAGTCGATGGCCGCCTCGACGTAGATCCGCAGGCTGATCAGGCGTTCGGTCAGGCCATGCACGCGCCGCGAGAATTCGCCTTGCAGCGAGCGCAGGGCATTACGCGCCGCCTGTGCGGAGCTGGCCTCGATCAGGTCGGCAATTGCCTCGGCCTGGGCCAGGTCGAGTTTGTCGTTGAGAAACGCACGTTCGCTGAACTCGCCGGGGCGGGCCTGGCGCGCACCGAGTTGCAGGCAGCGGCGCAGGAGCAAATCGAGCACCACCGGGCCGCCGTGGCCTTGCAGTTCCAGCACGTCTTCGCCGGTAAAGGAGTTGGGGCCGGTAAAGTACAGGGCCAGGCCCTCATCCAGCACCTGTTCGGCATCGGCGAAGAAGGGACCGTAATGGGCATAGCGGGGTTTCAGTTGGCGCTGGCAAATCGCCAGGGCCAGTTGCCCGGCCAGGGGACCCGAGACCCGCACGATGCCGACACCACCACGGCCCTGGGCGGTGGCGACGGCGGCAATGGTTTCACGGACTGTTGACATGCTGGACTCCAAACGCTGGATAGCAAGACGCCCCACGATGGGGGCGTCTTGGGTAACGGCTTGCGAGAGCTTAGCTGCTCCGACTGATCAGGCCGCAGCCGCCTTGGTCGCCGCTTCGATCTTGCGGGTAATGTACCACTGCTGGGCGATCGACAAGACGTTGTTGACCACCCAGTACAGCACCAGACCGGCCGGGAACCAGAGGAAGAAGAAGGTGAAGATGATCGGCATCAGCTTCAGCACCTTGGCCTGCATCGGATCCGGCGGCGTCGGGTTGAGCTGCTGCTGGATGAACATGGTGGCGCCCATGATGATCGGCAGGATGAAGAACGGATCCTTGATCGCCAGGTCGGTAATCCAGAACATCCAGGGGGCCTGGCGCATCTCCACGCTTTCCAGCAGGGTCCAGTAGAGCGCGAGAAACACCGGCATCTGTACCAGAATCGGCAGGCAACCACCCAGGGGGTTGATCTTCTCTTTCTTGTACAGCTCCATCATCGCCTGGGACATCTTCTGCCGATCGTCACCGTGCTGTTCTTTCAACAGTGCCAGTTTCGGCGCTACGGCACGCATGCGCGCCATCGACTTGTAGCTGGCGGCAGACAATGGGAAGAAGATCAGTTTGATGATGATGGTCAGGACGATGATCGACCAGCCCCAGTTGCCCAGGATGCTGTGGATATGTTCCAGCAACCAGAAGATCGGCTGGGCGAGGAACCACAGAATGCCGTAGTCGACGGTCAATTCCAGGCCGGGGGATAGGGTTTTCAGGTGACCCTGAAGTTTCGGGCCGGCATACAGAATGGCACTGATTTCGCCTTGGGCGCCGGGAGCAACCTGAACGGCCGGGCCGGTAAAGCCGACAATGTAATTGCCTTGGCTATCCTTGCGGGTCTGGACCTGGTTGGCGCTACCCTTTTCAGGAATCCAGGCAGTGACAAAATAGTGCTGCAGCCAGGCAACCCAGCCTCCTTCGACGGTTTCTTTGAAGACTTGCTTGTCGATATCTTTCATCGACACTTTCTTGTACGGCTCGTCGGCGGTCCAGAGCGCGCCGCCCAAGTAGGTCGCGGTGCCAGTGGCAGTGGTCGAGGAAGGATCGTCACTGCCATCGCGCTTGAGCTGGGCGAACATATTGCCGCTCCACGCTTTGCCACTCTGGTTATCGATCAGGTAGCTGACAGTCATCTGGTAAGACGCGGGATCTACGCATCCCGGCTTCTTCAGCTGTTGTTCCTTGGCCGAGCACTCGGGATTCAGGCCGCGCTTGAAGGTGAAGCGCTTGATGTAATTGACGCCGTCTTCGCTGAGCTTGAGGTCTACCTGCAGTTGGTCCTGGCCTTCAGCCAATGCGTAACTCTGCTGGTCGCTGCTCCACAGTGCACGACCGCTGGATTTGTCCGGCGCGTTGCTACCGATCAAGCCGCTTTGCGCCAGATAGGTGCGCTCGCTGCCGTTATCGAACAACTGGAAAGGCACGTCCGGGTGGTCCTGCCGACGTGGGTACTGCGGCAAACGCAGTTCCACTACATCGCCGCCACGGGGATCGATGGCCAGATCCAGGACGTCGGTTTTCACTCGAATCAGTTGGTCACTGACGGCCACCGGGGCAACGCTGATAGAGCCTGAATCGGCGGCAGGAGCTGCGGTCGGTATGTCGTCACCGTTGGCAGTTTTTGCGCTGACAGTGGTATCCGGCAAGCTCGGAACGGTACTGCTGACTGCTGCAGTCTGAGTCGGCAGGGCAGCTTGGCCGTAGTCCTGGTTCCACTGGAGAACCATCATATAGGACACGATTGCCAGGGCGACGATCAGGATCGAGCGTTGAATATCCATGATTATTCGGCCATCGAAGAGGAACGGGAGGTTTTCGCGGGGGGAACCGGGTCGTAGCCACCGGGATTCCACGGGTGACAGCGGCCAAGCCGGCGCAGTGCCAGCCAGCCACCACGCATGAGGCCATGTTGTTCGATGGCTTCATGCGCGTAGCAGGAGCAGCTTGGATAGAAACGACAGTGGCTGGCCATCAAAGGACTGATGGCGTAGCGGTAGAACTGGATTGGAACCAAGGCCAGTTTACGCATGGGGACTGTCGTTTATCCCGATAGGGGTAGAAGTTTCCGGGCGTGGCTTGTTGCGTGCCAGGCGTTTCCAGAGCTTGCCGAACTGGTGAGCCAGTTCGGCATTCTGCAGATCGCCCAGGCCTTTGCGCGCAACCACTACGATGTCCCAACCGACCAGGCTGTCCTGGTTGAGGCGGAACGATTCGCGGATCTGGCGTTTCAGGCGATTGCGCTCAACCGAGAGCTTGACGCTCTTCTTGCCGATCACCAAACCCAGGCGGGGGTGATCCAGCTCGTTGTTGCGCGCCAGCAGCAGGACATTTTTGCCCGGAACTTTGCCGCTAGGGGAGTCGAAGACTGCCTTGAATTGTCGGGGGGTTAGCAGACGCTTTTCCCGACTGAAGTCTCGACTCACCACAATACCGAAATTTAGACGGCGAGACGCTTACGGCCCTTGGCGCGGCGACGCGACAGGACAGCACGGCCGTTCTTGGTGGCCATACGAGCACGGAAACCGTGGGTGCGAGCGCGTTTGATAGTGCTGGGTTGGAAAGTGCGTTTCATGGCGTGTTACCTGGATGGTCGACTACGGGCCGGAATGGCCCCCGTTTTAAGAGACCGGCGATTCTAGAGAATCACGAGGGTCAGGTCAATTTCCAACCAGCATTATTCGTTAATAAAGAATATAGAGAAGAGAATATTTAAAGCTTTTCTGTAATGTTAACTACTATTAGCCAGCGTCCTGCCTGTGCATAAGTGCCTCAAGCCCTTTATCCATGAAGCTTTGGCGGCAGGGTAAGTCTGTCCGGAACAGGTGCTGCGGCTGTGTGAAGACGGCGGATAAGCTGGGGATGGAATGCCATGTTATCCACAGCCAGGTTTGTGCAGCACTTATGCCCAGGCTTATCCGCTGGGCTCAAGCGGGGTTATCCACAGAGTTGAATATACAGTTATCGACCAGTGGTAAGGCCCATGGCTGACACCGGGTATCTCACCAGAGCGCTCGTTACGTGTGGATAACTCGGTCTTCGGCGGCTACAATGGCGGCTGTTTTTTGCCTCGCCGCTTTCCTATTTAGGGGTTATCCGTGTCCGTTGAACTTTGGCAGCAGTGCGTAGAGCTTCTGCGCGATGAACTGCCTGCCCAGCAATTCAATACCTGGATCCGACCGCTGCAGGTCGAAGCCGCAGGCGACGAGCTTCGCGTCTATGCGCCGAATCGTTTCGTGCTCGACTGGGTCAATGAAAAGTACCTGACGCGGCTGCTGGAATTGCTCGCCGAACGCACCAACGGCATGGTGCCGGCATTATCCTTATTAATAGGCAGCAAACGCAGCAGTGCTCCGCGCATGGCTGCCGCGCCTGCTCCAGCCGTGACCAGCACGCCAGTAGCAGCGCCCAAGGCCGCCCCGGCGCTGTCAGAGCCATCGCGATCCAGTTTTGATCCAATGGCAGGGGCCGCCAGCCAGACCGCTCCTGCGCGCACAGAGCGCACGGTACAAGTGGAAGGCGGGCTCAAGCACACCAGCTACCTGAACCGTACCTTCACCTTCGACAATTTCGTCGAGGGCAAGTCCAACCAGCTGGCCCGCGCGGCAGCCTGGCAGGTGGCGGACAATCCCAAGCATGGTTACAACCCGCTGTTCCTCTATGGTGGCGTGGGCCTGGGCAAGACTCACCTGATGCATGCGGTGGGCAACCATCTGCTGCAGAAGAACCCGAATGCCAAGGTGGTGTACCTGCATTCGGAGCGCTTCGTTGCCGACATGGTCAAGGCGCTGCAGCTGAATGCGATCAACGAGTTCAAGCGTTTCTACCGTTCGGTGGATGCCTTGTTGATCGACGACATCCAGTTTTTCGCCAAGAAGGAACGCTCCCAGGAGGAGTTCTTCCACACCTTCAACGCACTGCTTGAAGGTGGTCAGCAGGTAATCCTGACCAGCGACCGCTACCCGAAGGAAATCGAAGGCCTGGAAGAGCGCCTGAAGTCGCGCTTCGGTTGGGGCCTGACGGTGGCGGTCGAACCGCCCGAGTTGGAAACCCGGGTGGCGATCCTGATGAAGAAGGCCGATCAGGCCAAAGTCGATCTGCCCCACGACGCGGCGTTCTTCATTGCCCAGCGCATCCGTTCCAACGTGCGTGAGCTGGAAGGTGCGCTCAAGCGGGTGATTGCCCATTCGCACTTCATGGGCCGTGACATCACCATCGAGTTGATCCGTGAATCGCTGAAGGATCTGTTGGCGCTGCAAGACAAGCTGGTCAGCATCGACAATATCCAGCGCACTACCGCCGAATACTACAAGATCAAGATCTCCGACCTGCTCTCCAAGCGCCGTTCACGCTCGGTGGCAAGACCACGGCAAGTGGCGATGGCGCTGTCGAAGGAGTTGACCAACCACAGCCTGCCGGAAATTGGCGATGCCTTCGGCGGCCGCGATCACACCACGGTATTGCATGCTTGCCGTAAGATTGCTGAACTGAAGGAATCCGACGCGGACATCCGCGAGGATTATAAGAATCTGCTGCGTACGTTGACCACTTGAATACGCCACTCCACTAGGCAAGGGACTAGACCATGCATTTCACTATTCAACGCGAAGCCTTGTTGAAACCACTGCAACTGGTCGCCGGCGTCGTGGAACGCCGCCAGACCTTGCCGGTGCTGTCCAATGTGCTGCTGGTGGTCGAAGGCCAGCAACTGTCGCTGACCGGCACCGATCTCGAAGTCGAGTTGGTCGGCCGCGTAAGCCTGGATGAACCGGCCGAACCCGGTGAGATCACCGTGCCGGCGCGCAAGCTGATGGATATCTGCAAAAGCCTGCCGAATGATGCGTTGATTGACATCCGCGTCGACGATCAGAAGCTGCTGGTCAAGGCCGGACGTAGCCGTTTCTCCCTGTCGACCCTGCCGGCCAATGACTTCCCCACGGTCGAGGAAGGCCCGGGTTCGTTGACCCTCAGCCTGAGCCAAAGCAGGCTGCGCCGCCTGATCGAGCGCACCAGCTTCGCCATGGCGCAACAAGACGTGCGCTATTACCTCAATGGCATGTTGCTGGAAGTGCAGACCGGGATTCTGCGCGCAGTCGCCACCGACGGTCATCGACTGGCCATGTGTTCGATGGCAGCCGAGATCGAACAAACCGAACGGCATCAGGTGATAGTGCCGCGCAAAGGCATTCTCGAGTTGGCACGTCTGCTGACCGAGCAGGATGCCAACGTCAGCATCATCCTGGGCCAGCATCATATTCGTGCGACCACCGGGGAGTTCACCTTCACCTCAAAACTGGTCGACGGCAAGTTCCCGGATTACGAGCGAGTGCTGCCGCGCGGTGGCGACAAACTGGTGGTCGCCGATCGCCAAGGCCTGCGTGAAGCGTTCAGCCGCACTGCCATTCTCTCCAACGAAAAGTACCGCGGTATTCGTTTGCAACTGGCTAGCGGTCTGCTGAAAATTCAGGCCAACAACCCGGAGCAGGAAGAGGCCGAAGAAGAGATCGCCGTGGACTACAACGGCAATCAGTTGGAGATCGGTTTCAATGTCAGCTACCTGCTCGATGTCTTGGGTGTGATGACGACTGATCAGGTGCGCCTGATTTTGTCCGACTCCAATAGCAGTGCTCTGGTGCAGGAGGCCGATAACGACGATTCCGCCTATGTCGTTATGCCCATGCGCCTGTAACTGCTAAATGTCCCTCACCCGCGTCATGGTCACCGCGGTGCGCAACTTGCACCCGGTGACCCTCTCCCCCTCCCCGCGTATCAATATTCTCCACGGTGCCAATGGCAGCGGCAAAACCAGTTTGCTGGAAGCCGTTCATCTGCTTGGTTTGGCCCGCTCATTTCGCAGCACACGACTACTGCCGATGATTCAGTACGAGCAGCTGGCCTGTACGGTTTTCGGTGAAGTGCAACTGGCCGATGGCCGGCAAAGCAGTCTGGGGATTTCCCGTGATCGTCAGGGCGAGTTGCAGATTCGCATCGATGGGCAGAATGCGCGCAGTGCTGCCCAGTTGGCTGAAGCGCTGCCACTGCAGTTGATCAACCCGGACAGTTTCCGCCTCCTCGAAGGTGCACCCAAGGTTCGTCGGCAGTTTCTCGATTGGGGAGTGTTCCACGTGGAACCTCGCTTTATGCCGGCCTGGCAGCGCCTGCAGAAGGCCCTGCGGCAGCGGAACTCGTGGCTGCGGCATGGTACACTTGATGCCGCTTCGCAGGCGGCCTGGGACCGCGAGCTATGCCTGGCCAGCGACGAGATCGATGGCTACCGAAGAGCCTATATCAAGGCCTTGAAACCGGTGTTCGAACGCACGCTGGGCGAACTGTTGGAGCTGGAAGGCTTGACCCTCAGTTACTACCGCGGCTGGGACAAGGAGCGTGAGCTGAATGAAGTGCTGGCCACCTCCCTTCTCCGCGATCAGCAAATAGGTCATACCCAGGCCGGTCCCCAGCGCGCGGATCTCAGATTGCGTCTGGCTGCCCATAGTGCCGCGGAGATATTGTCGCGAGGCCAGCAGAAGCTGGTTATTTGTGCCCTGCGTATTGCCCAGGGCCATTTGGTTAATCAGGCCAAGCGCGGGCAATGCATTTATCTGGTGGATGACTTGCCGTCAGAACTGGATGAGCAGCATCGCCGCGCCTTGTGTCGTTTGTTGGAAGACTTGCACTGCCAGGTGTTCATCACCTGTGTAGACCATGAATTGTTGAGGGAAGGCTGGCGCACGGATACGCCCGTTGCCATGTTCCACGTGGAACATGGTCGTATCACCCAGACCACGACCACCGGGAGTGAAGCATGAGCGAAAACCAAACGTACGACTCCAATAACATCAAGGTCTTGAAAGGCCTGGATGCCGTACGCAAGCGACCTGGCATGTACATCGGCGATACCGATGATGGCAGCGGTCTGCACCACATGGTATTCGAGGTGGTCGACAACTCGATTGACGAGGCTCTGGCGGGGCATTGCAGCGACATCACCATCACCATCCACCCGGATGAATCCATCAGCGTGAGCGACAACGGTCGTGGCATTCCGGTGGATATCCATAAAGAGGAAGGTGTTTCCGCTGCCGAGGTCATCATGACCGTGCTGCACGCCGGCGGTAAGTTCGATGACAACTCCTACAAGGTCTCCGGCGGCCTGCACGGCGTAGGTGTCTCGGTGGTCAACGCCCTTTCCGAGCACCTGCTGCTCACCGTGCGTCGCAGTGGCCACATCTGGGAGCAGACCTATGTGCATGGCGTGCCCCAAGAACCCATGCGCATCGTTGGCGACTCCGACAGCACGGGCACCCAGATTCACTTCAAGCCGTCCTCGGAAACCTTCGCCAATATCCACTTCAACTGGGACATTCTGGCCAAGCGTCTGCGCGAACTGTCGTTCCTCAACTCGGGCGTCGGCATCGTGCTCAAGGACGAGCGTAGCGGTAAGGAAGAGCTGTTCAAGTATGAAGGTGGCCTGCGCGCCTTCGTCGAATACCTCAACCTCAACAAGACCGCGGTCAATCAGGTGTTTCACTTCAACATCCAGCGTGAGGATGGCATCGGTGTCGAAGTGGCCTTGCAGTGGAACGACAGCTTCAACGAGAACCTGCTGTGCTTCACCAACAACATCCCGCAGCGCGATGGTGGCACCCACCTGGCCGGTTTCCGCTCGGCGCTGACGCGTAACCTGAACGCCTATATCGAGCAGGAAGGTCTGGCCAAGAAACACAAGATTGCCACCACCGGCGACGATGCCCGTGAAGGCTTGACCGCGATTATTTCGGTGAAAGTGCCGGACCCCAAGTTCAGCTCGCAGACCAAGGACAAGCTGGTTTCCTCCGAAGTGAAAACCGCGGTCGAGCAGGAAATGGGCAAGCACTTCTCCGACTTCCTGCTGGAGAACCCGGGCGAAGCCAAGGCCGTGGTCGGCAAGATGATCGACGCCGCCCGCGCCCGTGAAGCCGCGCGCAAAGCCCGGGAAATGACCCGCCGTAAGGGCGCGCTGGATATCGCCGGCCTGCCCGGCAAACTGGCCGACTGCCAGGAAAAGGACCCTGCCCTTTCCGAACTCTACATAGTGGAAGGGGACTCCGCGGGCGGTTCTGCCAAGCAGGGCCGCAACCGCAAGACCCAGGCGATCTTGCCGCTCAAGGGCAAGATCCTCAACGTCGAGAAAGCCCGCTTCGACAAGATGATTTCCTCCCAGGAAGTCGGCACCCTGATCACCGCGCTCGGTTGTGGTATCGGCCGCGATGAGTACAACATCGACAAGCTGCGCTATCACAACATCATCATCATGACCGACGCCGACGTCGACGGTTCGCACATCCGTACCCTGCTGCTGACCTTCTTCTTCCGGCAGTTGCCGGAACTGGTCGAGCGCGGTTACATCTATATCGCCCAGCCGCCGCTGTACAAGGTCAAGAAAGGCAAGCAGGAGCAATACATCAAGGACGACGAGGCCATGGAGGAATACATGACCCAGTCGGCCCTGGAAGACGCCAGCCTGCACGTCAACGAAAGCGCACCCGGCCTGTCCGGCGCGGCGCTGGAGCGGCTGGTCAACGACTACCGTCTGGTGATGAAGACCCTCAATCGCCTGTCGCGCCTGTACCCGATCGAACTGACCGAACATTTCGTCTACATTCCGCGCGTCAGCAGCGAACAGCTGGCGGACAAGGATGCCGTGCAAGCCTGGTTGGGCCTGCTCGATGCCCGTCTGAAAGGCATGGAGAAGTCCGGTCTGGTGTACAAGACCAGCCTGCACGAAGACCAGGAGCGTCACCTCTGGCTACCGCAGGTCGAACTGATTTCCCACGGGGTCTCCAGCTACATCACCTTCAACCGCGACTTCTTCGCCAGCAACGACTACAAGACAGTCACCAGCCTGGGCGACCAACTGAACAGCCTGCTGGAAGAAGGCGCCTACGTGCAGCGTGGCGAGCGCAAGAAGGCCGTTACCACCTTCAAGGACGCCCTGGGCTGGTTGATGAGCGAAAGCACCAAGCGCCATAGCATTCAGCGCTACAAGGGACTCGGTGAAATGAACCCGAACCAGCTGTGGGAAACCACCATGGACCCCGAAGTACGGCGTATGCTCAAAGTGACGATCGAGGACGCCATTGGTGCGGATCAGATCTTCAACACCCTGATGGGCGACGCCGTAGAGCCGCGCCGGGAATTCATCGAGGCCAACGCTCTGGCGGTGTCTAACCTGGACTTCTGATCGTTTGTTGTCGATGGGCAAAGTTATTTGCCATTTCGGCCAGAGTTATTGGTTATTAGCATGAAAAGGAAAAGCCCCTGCTCACGAACGTGAGCAGGGGCTTTTCACATTAAAGGAAGGGTCCATCCTGAGATCAGTTAGCCTTGTGCAAGGCCTGCCAATTAGATGAGAAGGCTTCAGTCAGACGATGCTTGGTTTTGTACTTATCGACGATTCCTGCTGATCGCATGCGACTGAATGTGGCATTCATCGAGGATCTATTCGTTTTGTTGCCGATGCGCCTGGTTCTAAGGGCATCGATTATTCAGGATGCCATTTGGCAGTGTTCAAGCGAATCAGCTTGATCATTGAGGGGTCGACATGGCCTTTAGGCAGGCCGAATAAATCCTGGTACTGACAGAACGAATCGATCAAATGAGAGGCATCGAGGCGCGGCTAGGCCGGGCGCATCGAAAATCTATTCACCCGGCCTGGGCGACTGTCCACAAGGCAACGCGCTGTTCTAATCGGCGGGCTGGAAGCACTACCACCTGATGCGCCACGGATGATCCTGGCAATCGGGAAATTGGTTGGAGAAGGGTTTGATCATCCTGCACTGGATACCTTGGTGCTGGCCATGCCGGTTTCCTGGAAGGGTACGCTCCAGCAGTATGCGGGTCGCCTGCACCGGGAGCAGGCGAGCAAGGCCGATGTGCGCATCATCGACTTCATCGATGCCGGACATCCTGCTTTGCTCCGGATGTGGAGCAAGCGGCAAAGTGGTTACAAGGCGATGGGATATCGGCTTGTCGAGTCGTCCAGTGTCATGGAGTTGTTCGGCTCGCAAGATAGCTGTGGAATCCGTACCCAGTTCCTTCCGGTCGTTCGCACGCCGTAGCACGTCGAGACTGATGATGGGAGTGGAAGACCTATGGCTGACCCTGCTGAAGATGGGAAGCCAGAAAGCACTGAGGGGAGCTATTGGCTCCCCTCTAATAATTAATGCGTGCTTTGTTTTTCTTGTTTAGCGATCTGTTGTTGTTATTAGTGATCGACAGCTTTTTCATCAGATCCCCAGAAGGGATCAAGGGCAAACGTATTTTTTTGGCCGCTGGTACTGCCCTTGTCACTAGGTGATCCAACCAGAACGGGCTACCTCAAGGTAGTTTTATTCTTCTCAGCCTGGTTGCCGGGTTTGAGGCCCGGAAAAGCATACCCTCTCCAAAAAAATCTGTTTGCTACTTCTCTGCGGTGTTGTTTTTGTTTTGCCAGAGTCGAGATGTTTTTCTTTTTGCTGTTTTTGTTGTTGTTCTGCCAGTGATATAGCACAGCCCGTGCCAGTTTTAAAATATCCTTATAAATCAATAGATTGGTAATTTAGCGCGTTTATTGCCAGGTCGAACTGTGGCTGATCTGTTTCCGTATCACTCAGTTACGTTACCTGTGGATGGCGCTCGTAACACAGGACGCCCGGTTGAGCGGTGTTACTCAGGGGGATGGGTCGTTGGGCGGGAAAAGGGTTGGGCTATAGCGGTGGTGTAGCTGAGCGATCAAGTCGTCTATTGGAACCTGTCGCCACACAGACGATCCAACGAACCCACCAGTAGAACGCTGCTGCTGGTGCCCGATATTCCCCCCCCCCCAACTAATCGCTCGCACCATGGCGCGACCTGGCCGGAGACAGGATAAAAGACGTCGCCTACGGGAATGCATGGGCTGGCAGCTAACGACAGGATAACGACGAGACCTGAGCGGGCTTAGCCGCAACCGACCCGGGAGCCAAAGACCTTGGCTACGGGGTTCTACCGCCCAGATGCTTTGCCATAGCCGCCGCTCAGATAGGAGCTGCCAGGATCTCAGCGCGGTGCCCAGGCAGGTAAGGGGCGATCCGCAAGCAGTCCATTAAAACAACTACAAGCACAACGCTAAAGTCGACCTGAAGGTTGATCCCGACCCACGGCATCCGGCGAGGCGTTAGGCATGGGATCTTTATGAATATTGTTTTGTCCGGCGCGATCATCACGCTTTTGCTCACCACCCTGTTTGTCCTGATGCGCTGGGGTAATCAGCGCTGTCATGGCACAGAACCTGTGGGGTTGTTGACCTTCATGGCGATCCTGTTCACCTCGGGCCTGGACATGGGCCTGATCATCTTTCCGCTGACCGAGTTCCCGGTCTACGCCAAGGATGCGGAATATCAATTCTCCAACCCACTGGCTGTCGAGTTCGGCTTCTGGGGCTTTCTGATCTGGGTGTTCTATTTCATCACCACTTTCTACTTCTGCGTGATCGAGCCGCGGGTGAAGTTCTTCGAACTGAAACCGGTGAAGATCATCAACAATCTGGTGATCATCTCGACCTGCGCCTTCACGGCCTACCTGTTCCTGGTGAATATCGCCTGGTATGCACCGGAAGTCGGCGAAGCCTGGGGGTATCTGGTGGTCTTCCTGATTCTGTTGGCGGCGGTCTATTCGAGCACCGATATCAGGTACCTGAAGATCCTCAGCGTGGCGTCGACCTGGTTGTTCTTCGCCCTGATTGCCGGGATGTGGTGGTTGATGGATGCCGATGCAGGCTACGTGGCCGAGGCGGCTTCGGCGATCGGCACCGGCTATTTCGCCGAGCTGGATGAATTCGTCCTGCCGCTGAGCGACTACCACGCCTTCTACCTGTTCTGGTGGTTCGCCTGGAGCGTGATGATCGGCCAGTTCGTTTCGCGCTTTGTCGGTGGCCTGAAGACTTATCAGCTGCTGCTGGCATTGCTGATCATCCCTTCCATCCCGTTGGCGATATGGTTTTCCGTGCTGTACTACTACTTCGCCAACGCCATCGAGATCACCCTGCTGTTTAAGCTGGCGATGGTCACGGTGGGGATTATCTTCGTGATCAATTCGGTAGATTCGCTGGTGCGCTTGTACACCGACAATCTGGGGATCAAGGTCGAGAAACTGGGGCGGCCGAAGTTCATCATGCTCAACGTGAGTGTGCTGGCCGTCCTGGTCCTGCTGTTCAAATTCACCCCGTTCGAAATTCAGTCGGTGGGGCTGGTGGTGATTGGGCTGTATGCCGCGACTATCGCGACCATCATGTGGCGCCACCGGCCGGCGCTGGCCTCGATCAATGGCTGAAGAGCCGATCAACTGAACGGTATTTCGAGCTTGGCTGCAGTCGAATAAAACAGCCCAGGAGCACCTGGGCTGTTTTATGTCTGGGGGTGTTCTGGCGGCCGACGTACTGGATCTAGACCAGCGGCGGCACCCACCAGTAGCGCACGAAGTGGAAGAAGATCGGGGCGGCGAAGCACACCGAATCCAGGCGGTCGAGCATGCCGCCATGGCCTTCGATCATATGACCCCAATCCTTCACTCCGCGATCACGTTTGATCGCCGACATCACCAGGCCGCCGGCGAAGCCCAGCAGGTTGACGGTCAGGGCCATCAGCGCGGCCTGCCAGAAGTTGAACGGGGTGATCCAGTACAGCAGCGCGCCGGCCAGGCTGGCCAAGGCTATCCCGCCGACAAAACCTTCGACAGTTTTCGACGGCGACAGGCGCGGGGCGATCTGGTGTTTGCCGAACAGCTTGCCGCAGACGTACTGCAGCACGTCGGAGAGCTGCACCACCATGATCAGCCAGGCGATCAGCAGCAGGTTGCGCCCTGCATAGCCAGGGATGTCCAGGGTCAGCAGGGCCGGTACCGCGGAGATGCAGTAGACCGCGATCATCAGCCCCCATTGCACCTTGGAGGCACGCTCGAGGAAGCGCGTGGTATCGCCGCCCAGGGAGGCGAGAATCGGCAGCAAAAGAAACAGGTAAACCGGGATGAAGATGGTGAACAGGCCGTACCAGTCCACCGCGATCAACAGGTATTGCATGGGCAGGGCGAAGTAGAAGGCCGCCACCAGTGCCGGATAGTCGCTGCGCCTGGTTGGCGTCAGGGTCATGAATTCGCGCAGGGCGTAGAACGAGACGCAATAGAACAGCAGGATGACGCCGATATCGCCGAACACGAAGGCCGCGCCTATCACCAGCACCATCACCCACCAGGCGTTGATCCGCGCATTGAGGTTATCGATCACCGGGTTGGGGGTGACGCCGCTGCGGCGTTTAAGTAACCAGCCGATGGCCGAGGCGAGCAGCAACAGGGCGCCGATAGCGGCGAACAACAGCAGGGTGTTGTGATCCATCTCAAGCCTCCTCGGGCGCCATGGCCAATAGGGCATTACGGGCGCGTTCGAGGAACGCCTCCTTGCTCTCCGTTTCCAGCGGTTGCAGCGGCGCACCGAAGCTCAGGGTGCACAGCAGCGGCAATGGCAGCGCCCTGCCCTTGGGCATGACGCGGCTGAGGTTGGCGATCCATACGGGGATCAGCTCGACCTGCGGTCGCGCCCGGGCCAGATGGAAGAGGCCGCTCTTGAACGGCAATAACCCCTCCTCCAGGTTGCGTGTGCCCTCGGGAAACAGGATCAACGAATCGCCGTTATCCAGGGCATCGAGCATGGGCTGCAGCGGGTTGCTGTGGGCGGAGCCGCGCTCGCGGTCGATCAGCACGCCGTTGAACACCTGGTGGATCAGATAGCGGCGCAAGCCGTCGCGCTGCCAGTAGTCGGCACCGGCCACCGGGCGGGTGCTGCGCCGCAGCTCCGGCGGTAGCGAGGCCCAGAGCAGCACGAAGTCGCCGTGGCTGCTGTGGTTGGCGTAGTACAGCCGCTGCACCGGTTGCGCGGTGCAGCCGAGCCAGAGGGCGCGGGCGCCGGTAAGCAGGCGCGCGGCTGAGGTAATCGCAAAGGCGGTCAGGGCAGCGAGCATGACGATTCCTTATCCAGTGATTGAAAGCCAAGGCAGGCCGAGCACCATCGATACGGCCAGCAACAGTTGCGCGAGCAGCGAGAGTGCCTGCAGGCGTAACAAACGCAAGGCGCCGCGACTGCGCTCATCCCAGCTGCGCGCCGTCAGGTTCGCTGGTCGCAGGCCGAGCCGGGTGAGCGCCTGATCGAGATCGAGGGTACGCAGCGCCAGGTGCTCGGCGTCGTCCGCCAGGCGCTGGAAGAACTCGGCATCCAGGGCCACCCGCAACGCCCAATACTTTTCGGCCAGCCCCGGCAGCACCAGCAGCGCGCAGAACAGGGCGCTCAAGGGCTGCGCCGGGGCGCCGAGCAGCGGTGCCAGGCCGATCGCCAGGCCGAGCAGGCTGACTGCGCTGGACAGCCGATCCAGCGCCTTGCCCCGGCGCAGCAGGCTGGCCAGGGTAAACAACTGCATTTCAGTAGCCATGGGCAGTTGCCAAGGCCGGTGTCGCGCCGGCGCTCAGTTGCTGCATGTCCGTCAGCGCGCGCTGATGGGCCTCGCTCAGCACCACCTGCGGGCGCGCCCGGCGCAGCCGTGCGAGCGCCTCGTTCAGGTTCTGACAACGGCCGCTGTGCAACAACCAGGCGGCTACCGCGGTGGCACTGCGCGAATAGCCGAGCGCGCAATAGACCAGCAACGGACCCTGCTGACGCAGCGTTTCGATTGCCTGTGCGGCGGCCAGCAGCGTGTGCGCGTTGGGTACCGTGAGATCGAGTACCGGCAGCGAGCGATAGGCCTTGGCCGGTGCTCGCCTTGGCAATTCGGCGCAGAGATCCAGCTGGGCATGAAAACGCTCGGTCTGCCCTGCCGCGGGAATGCGCCCGAGCCAAACCCCCTCGCCGACTTCATCTGCATACGGATGCTTTCGCGTCCACAGACGTGAGTTGAGCCAGGCGGCGGCCAGGTAAGGCGCGAACAGCCAGCAGGCGGCGCTGCTCAGGCGGCCGCTGGCATCCTTCTGAAAGCCTGCCGCGTCGAACAGTGCATAGTTCAGGGCCACCAGCAGCAAGGAGAAGCCCGGCCATAACAGCCATAACCAGGCGCCGCCCAGATTCACCGCCACAGCCGCCATCAGCGCTACGCCGAAGCCATAGCGCAACGCCAGGCGCCAGCGCTGCGGATCGCGCGCCAGTTGCCAGTGCAGCAGCGGGCTGGAACCGCGATGCGGCCAGAGCCAGACGCACAGCCAGCCGGCCAGCACGCCGGTGGGCACATCGATGAAATGATGCTGCCAGGTGGTCAGCACCGACACGCCAATCAGCAGGAACCAGCCATGCAGCAACACCCGGTACAGGCCCGTGGCATAACGGGCGAAGCACACCCAGAGCACCACCAGCAGGGCGATATGCAGGGAAGGCGCCTGGTTGAAGGGTTTGTCGAAGCCCATCAGCACATCGAACAGGGTGCCGAACAGGCCAACCAGTTCCGGCCGCCCGAAGGTGAAACGCAGCGGCCAGAGCAGGAACGCGGCGATGCACAGCAGTTGTACGCTGAGTAATCGGAGGCCGTGGCGATCCATTTCTCGCCGTGTCGCCGGCAGCAGAAAGGACAGGCCATATAGCAGGTCAATCGACCAGTAAGGCACGATGGTCCACGGCCATAGCGGTATCCGGCTTTCCCAGGCGAACACCAGGGTGCCGACGTCCGCCCGCTGAGCGCTCAGCCAGTTGGCGAAGCCGTAGCTGGCGAAGAACAGCGGCGCCAACAGCAGCAGCCAGAGCAGGCCGCGCTTCCACAGCCCCGCTTCGCGGCTAACCGCGGCGCTTGCCATCAGGACACCCGCTGCGCCAGGCAGACGCTGAAGATGCCCCACTCATCGATGCGTTGGGTCAGCTTGCGGAAACCCGCGGCCTCGACCAGTTGGTCCATCTCCGCCTGACTGCGCCGGCGCATGACCCAGGCTTCGCCGCCGCGGTGGCTGGTCAGGGCGCGGGCGATCAGCTCCAGCTGCGGGTGCCAGGGTTGCCCGGTGTAGACCAGATAACCGCCCTCTTCCATCGCCGCCGCCAATCCGGCCAGGGAGTCGCCGACCATCTGGTTGCTGCCGAATAATTCATACAAACCGGAGACCACCGCCAGGGTTGGCTGGGGATCGAGCGCGGCCAGGTCGTCGCGGTCGAAGGCGTCGCCTTTGACGAAGCGGGCGATATCGCACAGGCCCTTCTGTTCGATCAGCGCGGCGCCGTCGCGCACATTGATATCGCTGTAGTCGCGCAGCAGGATCGAGTCGGGCTGCTGCATGCCTTCCAGGGCTTCGAGGATATAGCGGCCGTGGCCGGCGGCAATATCGACGATGCGCACGGCTTCGCCCTGCACGCGCTGCTTGGTCATGGCCAGGCGCAGCAGTTCCTCGGCGTGCACTTTGCGTTGGCGGATGCCGCGCCAGCCGATGGAGTTCAGGTAGTTCCGGTCGATCAGCTTGCCGAGCGCCGATTTGCCGCTGGGCCGGTTGCGGTAGACGTAATCGAGGGTGCTGCCGGAGTCGAAGCCGGTGTCGAAGCCCAGCTTGATCCCGTCGGCCAGCTTGCTGCCGAACTTGAGGCCGGCGCGGGTGGCGCGCCAGTAGAGGTCGCGCAGCGAGTTAGGCGGCAACGGCGCGGCCAGGCTTTCGGCCTCGGCGCAGGTCGCGCCCAGGCAGTCGGCATCGAGCAAGCAAGGACGTGCCACCGGCTCCTCGAAACAGCGCAGGAGAAAGCGCCGGGCGCGGCTCAGGGCGTGGCTGCGCTCGCGTTCGCCGAGGGTGTCGTGGAAGAAGCCGGGCAGGATGTGCTGCTCCTTGCGCAGGCTGCCGAGGCGCTCGAAGAACTGCTCCTGGGGTTTGCGCTGTACGACGAAGTCGGCACCGGAGATCAGCAGCTGTGTGGGAATCTGGATCGCCTGGGCATCGGCCACCACCCGCTCGGCGGCCTCGTACAGGCCGAGCAGCATATTCACCGAGATCGCCCGGGTGATCAGCGGGTCGTTATCGAAGGAGGCGATACGCGCTGGATCATGGCTGAGGTACCTGGCTTTGACGTAGCTGTTAACGAAGAAATTGCCGCGCCAGGTGCGCATCAGCTTGAGGCCGCTGCGGGCGAAGGGCACGTAGAGCTTGACCTTGAAGGCCGGCGAGGCGAGCACCAGGGCGCGAATCTTCGGCGCGTAGTCATGGGCCCAGGTCGCGACCAGCACGGCGCCGACGCTCTGCGCCAGCACGGCGAGCTCTTCCTCGGCCAGCCCATGCTGGGCGCCGATGTGGTCGATAAAGGTCTGCACGTCGCGCGCGCTGGTGGCGAAGCTCGGGCTGTCACCGCGTTCGCCCGGCGACAGGCCATGGCCGCGGGCATCCCAGGCGAAGAAAGCGAACCCGGGCATGTCCAATTCGTCGACCAGATGGGCCATGCGCCCACCATGCTCGTGGCCGCGGTGGAACATCACGATGGCCCGCTTAGGCGCGGCAGCGTCGGCGACCTCGGCAGGCCAGTGGCGATAGAACAGCTCGACGCCGTCATGGGTGGTAAAGCGCAGTTCCTGGGCTTCGCGCATCGAGATATCCCTATTTCGAGTCAGTCGGTTGTGCCGCCTCGGCCAGGCCTTGGCGCACGCGGTTGTAGAGGGTGTAAAGCAGCAGGGCGAGAATCACCGCGAGCAGGCCGTCGATCCAGCTGGGCGGCAACAGGCCGCTGGCCACCCCGGCGCCGAGCACGCCGAAACAGAAGGCCCGGTCGCTCTTGCCCATGGGCCCGTCGTAGCGGCGCGAGGCGCCGACCATCGGCCCGAGTACGCCGGCGTATTCGCTGATCAGGGCCAGCAGCACCACCACTACCACCAGCAGCGGCGAGACGCCGGGCAGCAGGGCAAAGGGCAGGTACAGGGCGCTGTCGGCGACCAGGTCGCAGAGTTCGTTGAGGTAGGCGCCGAGCTTGGATTGCTGGCCGAACTCGCGGGCGAGCATGCCATCCACGGCGTTGAGCGCCATGCGCAGAATCATCCATAGCGGGATCAGGGCGAACAGCCAGGCGTGTTGGTGCAAGGTCGCCAGGAGGATGCCGAGCAGCAGCGAAATCATGGCCGCCGCCAACGTTACCTGATTGGCGCTCACGCCTTTGTCGTAGAGGTGCTTTACGCCGGGGCGCAGCAGGTTCTGGAAGTGTGGTTTGAGTTGGTATATGGACAGCATCGGCCTGAAGTCCCTTTCAGCGCACATGAGTGGCGAATAGCTTAGCCGCTTTGTGTGTCCCGTTGTCGACGAAGATCGCGTGTCGGTGCCCGATTGGCGCAACGGGTGAAAACTTATACCCAGCCGGCGAGCTGTCCCTGCTCGGGGCAAAGATATTAATAATCAGCTAGTTACGCAGGATAAAGGGGTTTTACCGCTATTTCGCCCACAGCTTATCCACAGTTTTTCAAAAAGCTTGGCGGACTCGGATGCCCGCTCCGCCAGTGCTCTAAGCGCTTTCGTGCAGGTTGCAGGCGGCGCCTTCGGCGGCCAGGGCGCCGATATCGCGCTGTGCCTGGCTGATCCAGGCGAAGGCGCGCTCGTTCAGCTCGGCAATCGCCCGCGGGCCTGTGCCTTCAGCCTGCATGACCGGGCCTATCACCACCTGGATGGTGCCGGGGGTCTTGCCCCAGCCTTCCTTCGGCCAGAACTCGCCAGCGTTATGGGCGATGGGCAATACCGGCAGGTTGGCGTTGACCGCCAGGGAGGCGCCGCCACGGGAGAATTTGCCGATCTGGCCGGTGGCAATCCGCGTGCCTTCCGGGAAGATCAGCACCCAGGCGCCCTGCTCCAGGCGCTCGTGGCCCTGTTTGGCCAGTTGCTTGAGCGCGGCCTTGGGGTTGCTGCGATCGATGGCGATGGGTTTGAGCATGGCCATGGCCCAGCCGAAGAACGGCACATAGAGCAGCTCGCGCTTGATCACCTGGCTCAGCGGCTCGAACAGCGCCGAGAGGAAGAAGGTCTCCCAGGTGCTCTGGTGCTTGGCGAGGATCACACAGGGCCGCTGCGGGATGTTCTCCAGGCCTTTGACTTCATAGCGGATGCCCAGCACCACCTTGGCCAGCCAGACAGCGCAGCGGCACCAGGTCTGATTGACGAAACGGTAGCGTGCCCGAAACGGCAGGAAGGGCGCGACGAATACGCTGAGGATGCACCAGAAGCAGGCGCTGACAGACAGCAACAGGTAGAAAAGGAAGGTTCTGATGGTCTGCATTGTCGACATGGGAGCGTTTACCGTCAGCAGGCTGGGCCTGCTTCATTCAGTGGATAAGTTGGCTGGCGACCGCCGCCAGATCATCGAATACCAGGGTGCCTGCCGGCAATGGCTGGGCCAGGGTCAGCAGGCCCTTGCCGGTCTTGACCAGTACCGGCTGACAACCGACGGCCAGCGCGGCTTTGAGGTCACCGCTGCTGTCACCGACGAACCACACCCCGGCCAGGCTGACGCCGTAGTGCGCGGCGATCTGCCGGAGCATACCGGGCTTTGGCTTGCGACAGTCGCAACCGTCATCCGGGCCATGCGGGCAATGCACGATCAGCCCCAGTTCACCGCCCTGTTCGGCGACCAGTTGGCGCAAGTGCGCGTGCATCGCGTCGAGTGCGGCCTGATCGTAATAGCCACGGGCCAGGCCCGACTGGTTGGTGGCCACCGCCACCGTCCAGCCGGCCCTGGACAGGCGCGCGATGGCCTCGACGGCACCGGGCAGCGGAATCCACTCGTCGAGGTTTTTGATATAGGCGTCGGAGTCGTGATTGATCACGCCGTCGCGGTCGAGAATCAGCAGTTTCATGGGACGTCCATGGCCGGGTGGCGGTGTTGGCCGCCACCCGGCGAAGGGTGATGATGGGTATCGCCGAGCTCAACCTGCGCGGCCCGACCCATCCTACGATCAGGCAAGCGTCAGCCCAGCACCGAGATATCGGCCACGCCGAGGAACAGGCCACGCAGTTTGGCCAGCAGGGCATAGCGGTTGGCCCGCACCGCCGGATTCTCGGCGTTGACCAGCACCGACTCGAAGAAGGCGTCCACCGGTTCGCGCAGGCCGGCCAGTTGCGCCAGGGCGGCGCTGTACTGCCGCGCCTCGGCCAGTGGCTGCACGGCCTGTTCGGCCTGCTGGATGGCGGCGTTGAGGGTGAACTCGCTCGGCGTATCGAAGTGGTGGGCCTGGATGCTCGCGGCGACCTGGCCCTCGGCCTTGCCCAGCAGATTCGACACGCGCTTGTTGGCGGCGGCCAGGGCGGCCGCTTCAGGCAAGGTGCGGAAGGCCTGCACGGCCTGCACGCGCTGGTCGAAGTCCAGCGGCGAGACCGGATTGACCGCCCGCACGGCCTGATAGACGGCGACCTCGACGCCTTCGTCTTCATAACGCGCGCGCAGGCGGTCGAAGATGAAGTCCTGCACCTGAGACGCCAGCTCGCCGGCTTTGACCTTGCCGTCGAACTGTTCGATGGCGAAGGCGATGGTGGCCGCCAGATCCAGATCCAGCTGTTTCTCGATCAGGATACGCAGCACGCCCAGGGCGGCGCGCCGCAGGGCGTAGGGATCCTTGCTGCCGGTGGGCAGCATGCCGATGCCGAAGATGCCGACCAGGGTGTCGAGCTTGTCGGCCAGGGCCACCGCGGCGCCGGTCAGGGTGCTCGGCAGCTCGGCGCCGGCACCGCGCGGCATGTATTGCTCGTTGAGCGCCAGGGCGACGTCTTCCGGCTCACCGTCATGCTGGGCGTAATAGTAGCCGGCGATGCCCTGCATTTCCGGGAACTCGCCGACCATCTCGCTGGCCAGGTCGCACTTGCACAGCAGGCCGGCGCGCGCGGCGCGAGTAGCGTCGCCACCGACGCGCTGGGCGATGAAGGCGGCCAGGGCGGACACCCGCTTGGCCTTATCAAAGACCGAGCCGAGCTGGGCCTGGAACACCACGTTGGCCAGGCGCTGGTTGAAGGTCTCGAGCTTGTGCTTCTGGTCCTGCTTGAAGAAGAACTCGGCGTCGGTCAGGCGTGGGCGCACCACCTTCTCGTTGCCGGAAATGATCTGCGCCGGGTCCTTGCTCTCGATGTTGGCCACGGTGATGAAGCGCGGCAGCAGCTTGCCGTTGCCATCGAGCAGGCAGAAGTACTTCTGGTTGTCCTGCATGGTGATGATCAGCGCTTCCTGGGGCACCTCGAGGAAGCGCTCCTCGAAGGAGCAGACCAGCGGCACCGGCCATTCGACCAGGGCGCTGACTTCATCGAGCAGGGCTGGCGGTACTATCGCGCTGCCCTGCTGTTCGCTGGCCAATTGCTCGATACGCGCGGCGATCTGCTGGCGGCGCTCGGCGAAATCGGCGATCACATAGGCGCTGCGCAGGTCTTCGGCGTAGTTGGCCGGCGTGGAAATACGCACGTCCTGATTGGCGTGGAAGCGGTGCCCACGGGAGACCCGGCCGGACCTCTGGGCGAGGATTTCGCAGTCGATCACCGCATCGCCGAACAGCATCACCAGCCACTGGCTCGGCCGGACGAATTCGGTCTTGCGCGCGCCCCAGCGCATGCGCTTGGGGATCGGCAGCTCGTTCAGCGAGGTCTCGACGATGCCCGGCAGCAGGCCGGCGGCGGCCTGGCCGGGGATGCGCTGGCTGAATCTCAGCTTGGCGCCGCTGCGGTCGATCTCGGCCAGGTCGACGCCACATTTCTTGGCGAAGCCCAGCGCCGCCTGGGTCGGCTTGCCTTCGGCGTCGAAGGCGGCCTGCAGCGGTGGGCCATCGAGGTTCTGGGTGCGATCGGCCTGTTGCTCTTCAAGTTGCTCGACCAGCACCGCCAGGCGACGCGGCGCGGCGTAGTAGCGCACCTGGCCATAGCTCAGCCCGGCGCCTTTCAGGCCTTTTTCGATGCCGGCGAGGAAGGCTTGGCCCAGGGTGTTCAGGGATTTCGGCGGCAGCTCTTCGGTGCCCAGTTCAACCAGAAAATCGTGCGCACTCATTCTGCTGCCTCCAGCTTGGCCAATACTTCATCACGCAGGTCGGGGGCGGCGAGCGGGAAGCCGAGTTTGCGCCGCGCCTGCAGGTAGCTCTGCGCCACGGCGCGGGCCAGGGCGCGTACGCGCAGGATGTATTGCTGGCGCGCGGTCACCGAAATGGCCCGGCGCGCATCCAGCAGGTTGAAGGTGTGCGAGGCCTTGAGCACCATCTCGTAGGTCGGCAGCGGCAGCTCCAGCTCGATCAGGCGATTGGCTTCCGACTCATAGAAATCGAACAGCTCGAACAGCTTGTCGACGTTGGCGTGCTCGAAGTTGTAGGTCGACTGCTCCACCTCGTTCTGGTGGAACACATCGCCATAGGTGACGGTGCCGAACTGGCCGTCGGTCCACACCAGGTCGTAGACCGAGTCGACGCCCTGCAGGTACATGGCCAGGCGCTCGAGGCCGTAGGTGATCTCGCCGGTCACCGGGTAGCACTCGATGCCGCCGACCTGCTGGAAGTAGGTGAACTGGGTGACTTCCATGCCGTTCAGCCAGATCTCCCAGCCCAGGCCCCAGGCGCCGAGGGTCGGCGATTCCCAGTTGTCTTCGACGAAACGGATGTCGTGCACCAGCGGGTCGATGCCGATGGCCTGCAGCGAGCCGAGGTACAGCTCCTGGAAGTTTTCCGGGTTGGGTTTGAGCACCACCTGGAACTGGTAGTAATGCTGCAGGCGGTTGGGGTTCTCGCCGTAGCGGCCGTCGGTGGGGCGACGGGAGGGCTGCACGTAGGCGGCGTTCCAGGTCTCCGGGCCGATGGCGCGCAGGAAAGTGGCAGTGTGGAAGGTGCCGGCGCCCACTTCCATATCGTAAGGCTGCAACACCACACAACCTTGCTCGGCCCAGTATTGCTGCAGGACGAGGATCAAGTCTTGGAAGGTGCGCACGGCAGGCGTAGTCTGGCTCACGGAAAATTCACCTGTTGGGGCTGCGACAGAAAGGGCGGGAGTATACCCCAATCCACGCGGCCTCCACTGCCCAGGAAGGCCCTATGCCCCGCTGCTTCTGGTGTACCGACGACCCGCTCTACCAGGCCTATCACGATCAGGAATGGGGCGTGCCGCAGCGCGATCCCCAGGCGCTGTTCGAGTTATTGCTGCTGGAGGGCTTCCAGGCCGGCTTGTCCTGGATAACCGTGCTGAAGAAGCGCGAACGCTACCGCGAGGTGCTGTTCGGCTTCGATCCTGAGCGCCTGGCGGTGATGAGCGATGAGTACCTGGAAAGCCTGATGCAGGACCCTGGGATCATCCGCAATCGCCTGAAACTCAAGGCCGCGCGGCAGAACGCCCAGGCCTGGCTGCGCCTGGAGGATCCGCTGGCGCTGCTCTGGTCGTTCGTCGGTGGCGCGCCCAAGATCAACCACTTCAGCGAGCGCAGCCAGATGCCGGCCGTCACCGCCGAGGCCGAAGCCATGAGCCGCGCGCTGAAGAAGGCCGGCTTCACCTTCGTCGGCCCGACCATCTGCTATGCCTATATGCAGGCCACGGGCATGGTCATGGACCACGCCACCGATTGCGACCGCTATGCCGTGCTGTGCCGTGCCTAGCGGGAATGGCGCCCACCCTAAGTCCTTGGCGGTGCCCAGCCCTGGCCACTCTTGGTTACACTAGGCACCTTTTGCCCTTGCGGAGTTGTCTGTGGAAAAGCTCAAAGGTGCCTTGGTGGTGGGGTTTTTGCGCCTGTTCGCCCTGCTCCCCTGGCGTGCGGTGCAAGGCTTGGGTGCGGCCATCGGCTGGCTGATGTGGAAGCTGCCGAACAGCTCGCGCGAGGTGGTGCGGATCAACCTGGCCAAGTGCTTCCCCGAGCTGGGCGAGGCCGAGCGCGAGCGCCTGGTCGGTCAGAGCCTCAAGGACATCGGCAAGACATTCACCGAAAGCGCCTGCGCCTGGATCTGGCCGGCACAGAAATCCATCGGCCTGATCCGTGAGGTCGAGGGCCTGGAAGTCCTCGAGGAGGCCCTGGCCAGTGGCAAGGGCGTGGTCGGCATCACCAGTCACCTGGGCAACTGGGAAGTGCTCAATCACTTCTACTGCGCCCAGTGCAAACCGATCATTTTCTACCGGCCGCCCAAGCTCAAGGCGGTCGACGAACTGTTGCGCAAGCAGCGGGTGCAGTTGGGCAACCGGGTGGCGCCCTCGACCCGTGAAGGCATCCTCAGCGTCATCAAGGAAGTGCGCAAAGGCGGCGCCGTGGGCATTCCCGCCGACCCCGAGCCCAGCTTGTCGGCGGGCGTGTTCGTGCCCTTCCTGGGCACCCAGGCGCTGACCAGCAAATTCGTGGCCGGCATGCTCACCGGCGGCAAGGCCCGCGGGGTGTTTCTGCATGCCCTGCGCCTGGCCGATGGTTCCGGCTTCAAGGTGATCCTCGAGGCCGCGCCGGCGCAGATGTACAGCGAAGATGTGGATACCGCGGTGGCGGCGATGAGCGCGGTCATCGAGAAATACGTGCGGGCTTACCCGAGCCAGTACATGTGGAGCATGAAACGCTTCAAGAAACGCCCGCCAGGCGAGCAGAAGTGGTACTGAGTGGAGGCGCCCAAGCGCTGCCTTCTCAATGTTAGTGCTCGGCGTTTCCAGGATTTTGCGCTATTAATCGCAGCTCACCCGCACAGGACGGTCACCACTATGCCCAGTCAGCGCCAGCATCCACGTACCTCGATGAAGTGCCGGATCAAGATCTGTCACCCGAGTTTCGGTGAAGTGGTGGCGCAGACTCGTGACCTTTCCGATGGTGGTGTCTACGTCAAACACCCGGATCTGCTGGCCCTGCCCCAGGGCACGATAATCACGGGCCAGGTGCAGGACCTGCCGATCGAGGCGCCGGTGCTGCACATGGAAGTGATGCGGGTGGACGCCGAGGGTATCGGCCTGCGCTTTATTGAGAGCTAGTGAAAAAACTCTCGCCTACTGCGCCCGCCCCCTGGCGCCCGCTGCTGGCGTTGCGCTACGCGAACGGAGCGCAGCGGAGTAACAGCCGCAGGCTGGCCCGCAGGGCGAGCGAAGCGAGTCAAAACAGGGTCATTTAGCTCACTAAACTCCCCCATTTTTCGCGTAACGCGCCTTGCCGCGAACACCAGGAGACGCTCTCGCTACGGCGCTCGATATTTTCACAACCTCTGAGCGTTGACCGGCTGTCCGCGGTGCGGATAAAACTTATCCTGGCGGTCAAGAAAACGCTAGAATGCCGCGCGGTTGACAGTTTCCCGCCGCGGCAATGGGTTCCCTAACCCCATCTCATTCAAAAAGGACATGCCATGCCCTCGGTTTCTACGACGATCTGGCGCCCGGCTCTGGCCGGCCTGATCGCCTTTCACATGCTGATCATCATTGCCAGCAACTACCTGGTGCAGCTGCCCATGAGCCTGTTCGGCTGGCAGACCACCTGGGGTGCGTTCAGCTTTCCGTTCATCTTCCTGGCCACCGACCTCACCGTGCGCCTGCTGGGCAAAGGTCCGGCGCGCCAGGTGATCGCCAGGGTCATGCTGCCGGCACTGGTCGCCTCATATGGGGTGTCCGTGCTGTTCCAGAGCGGCAGTTTCGCCGGCCTTGCCGCCTTGCAGGAGTTCAACCTGTTCGTCGCCCGCATCGCCCTGGCCAGCTTCATCGCCTATGTCCTCGGGCAACTGCTGGATATCCAGGTATTCGATCGCCTGCGCAACCTGCGGCAATGGTGGGTGGCCCCGGCCGCCTCGACGGTGCTGGGCAACCTGCTGGATACCTTCGCCTTCTTCTCCATCGCCTTCTGGCACAGCAGCGAGCCGTTCATGGCCGAGCACTGGGTCGAGATCGCCAGTGTGGATTACGCGATCAAGCTGGCGGTCAGCCTGCTGCTCTTCGTGCCGCTCTACGGCATGCTGCTCAACGCCATCGCCCGGGCCGTGCCCAAGCGCCAGGCGCTGTCTTGCCGAGGTTGATGGCGGCGCAGCCGCCAGCCGGGTGATCGACTGCTGGTGAGCTACTCGGGTTGCTGCTGGCGTTTGTCCAGCTTGCGCAAAAATACCGTCATTTCCTTTTCCGCCTGCTTGTCGCCATGCTCGCGGGCCGCCTGCAGGCCCTGCTCCCAGGCCTGGCGGGCGGCCAGCGGTTGCTCGGCGGCCAGCAGCGCCTTGCCCAGCAGCTTCCAGGCGGCCGAATACTTGGGGTCGAACTCGACGCAGCGCTGCAGGTGGTCGGCGGCGCGCGCCGCTTCGCCGGCATCCAGATAGCCCTTGCCCAGGCCGAAGCGCAGCAGGGCATTGTCCACGCCCTTGGCCAGCATTTTTTCCAGGGATTCGAGCATAAAACCTCCGAGTAGGAGCGGGGGGAACGCCTAGTTCGATGCCCGCGAGCCGGGCAACCCAAGAGCTTCGCGGGCATGGCCCGCTCCTGCGCTTAGAAAAACGTCAGGCCGACCTGGAACAACCGCTCGGCATCGCGGATGTACTTCTTGTCCACCAGGAACAGGATCACGTGGTCGCCGGATTCGATCACGGTGGCGTCGTGGGCGATCAGCACTTCCTCGGCGCGGATGATCGCGCCGATGGTGGTGCCCGGCGGCAGCGGGATGTCCTTGATGGCGCGGCCGACCACCTTGCTCGACTTGGCGTCGCCGTGGGCGATGGCCTCGATGGCTTCGGCGGCGCCGCGGCGCAACGAGTGCACACTGACGATATCGCCACGGCGCACGTGGGTCAGCAGGGTGCCGATGGTAGCCAGCTGCGGGCTGATGGCGATATCGATCTCGCCACCCTGGACCAGGTCGACATAGGCCGGGTTGTTGATCAGGGTCATCACCTTGCGCGCGCCGAGACGCTTGGCCAGCAAGGACGACATGATGTTGGCCTCGTCGTCGTTGGTCAGGGCGAGGAAGATGTCGGCGTCGCTGATGTTCTCCTCGACCAGCAGATTCTTGTCCGAGGCGCTGCCTTGCAGGACCACGGTGCTGTCGAGGTTTTCCGAGAGGTAGCGGCAACGCGCCGGGTTCATCTCGATGATCTTCACCTGGTAGCGGCTCTCGATGGCCTCGGCCAGGCGCTCGCCGATATGCCCGCCGCCGGCGATCACCACCTTCTTGTAGCTGACCTCGAGGCGGCGCATCTCGCTCATCACCGCACGGATATGGCCCTTGGCGGCGATGAAGAACACCTCGTCGTCGGCCTCGATCACGGTATCGCCCTGGGGAATGATCGGCCGGTTGCGGCGGAAGATCGCCGCCACCCGGGTGTCGACGTTGGGCATGTGCTCGCGCAGTTGGCGCAGTTGCTGGCCGACCAGCGGGCCGCCGTAGTAGGCGCGCACGGCCACCAGCTGGGCCTTGCCTTCGGCGAAGTCGATCACCTGCAGCGAGCCGGGGTATTCGATCAGGCGCTTGATGTAGTTGGTCACCACCTGTTCCGGGCTGATCAGCACATCGACCGGAATCGCTTCGTTGTCGAACAGGCCGGAGCGGGTCAGGTAGGCGGCCTCGCGCACCCGGGCGATCTTGGTCGGGGTGTGGAACAGGGTGTAGGCCACCTGGCAGGCGATCATGTTGACTTCATCGCTGTTGGTCACCGCGATCAGCATGTCGGCATCGTCCGCACCGGCCTGGCGCAGCACCGTGGGGAAGGAGCCGCGGCCCTGCACGGTGCGGATATCCAGACGGTCGCCGAGGTCGCGCAGACGATCGCCGTCGGTGTCGACCACGGTGATGTCGTTGGCCTCGCTGGCCAGGTGTTCCGCCAGGGTGCCACCGACCTGGCCGGCGCCGAGAATGATGATTTTCAAGCGATCACTCCTGTAGAGGGGGAAGACGCGGCGATCTTGCTCAGCTTGGCATAGTAGAAACCATCGTGGCCGTCGATTTGCGGCAGCAGCTGGCGACCATGGGCTGGTTGCAGACCGAAGTCAGCGCTTATCTGCAGCTCGCGTGCGCTTGGCGTACGGGCGAGAAAGGCGGCGATGGTGTCACTGTTTTCCATGGGCAGCACCGAGCAGGTGGCGTACAGCAGGATGCCGCCGACTTCCAGGGTCGGCCACAGGGCATCCAGCAACTCGCCCTGCAACTGGGCCAGCGCTGGAATATCCGCGGCCTGACGGGTCAGCTTGATGTCCGGATGGCGGCGAATCACCCCGGTGGCGGAGCACGGCGCGTCGAGCAGAATCCGCTGGAACGGCTGGCCATCCCACCAGGCCGCAGTATCACGACCATCGGCGGCGATCAGTTCGGCGTCGAGGTTGAGGCGCTTGAGGTTTTCGCGCACCCGCACCAGGCGCTTTTCTTCCAGATCCACCGCCACCACGCCGGCCAGTGCGGGTTCGGCTTCGAGCAGGTGACAGGTCTTGCCGCCCGGCGCGCAGCAGGCATCCAGCACCCGTTGCCCGGGTGCCAGTTCGAGCAGCCCGGCGGCCAGCTGTGCGGCTTCGTCCTGCACGCTGACCCGGCCTGCGGCGAAGCCCGGCAGGCTGGTGACATCGCACGCCTGGAGCAAACGGATGCCGTCACGGCTATACCGGCAGGGCTCGGCGGCAATGTCGGCGGCGTGCAGCTCGGCCAGGTAGTCATCGCGGCTGCCGAGGCGCCGATTGACCCGCAGGATCAGCGGCGGATGGGCATTGTTGGCCGCGCAGATGGCCTCCCATTGCTCGGGCCACTGGGCTTTCAGGGCTTTCTGCAGCCAGCGGGGATGGGCGCTATGCAGCACCGGATCGCGATCCAGGCTGGCAATAATGCTTTCGCTGTCGCGCTGGGCATTGCGCAGCACGGCATTGAGTAGGCCCTTGAGCGAAGGCTTCTTCAGCTTGTCGACACAGGCCACCGTCTCGCCGATGGCGGCATGGGCCGGAATACGGGTGTAGAACAGCTGATACAGGCCGATCAGCAGCAACGCCTCGACGTCACGATCGACCGCTTTGAAGGGTTTTTGCAGCAGTTTCTCGGCGATCAGCGCCAGGCGCGGCTGCCAGCGTGCGGTGCCGAAGGCCAGATCCTGGGCCAGGCCGCGGTCGCGCTGCTCGACCTTGTCCAGCAGCGGCGGCAGGCTGCTGCCCAGCGAAGCCTTGCCATTGAGCACCACAGCCAGGGCGCGGGCGGCAGCGAGGCGCGGATTCATAGGCCGAGCACCAGGCCGGCGGCGAACTGCTCGCGGCGGCTGTTGTACAGGTCACTGAAATCAAGCGCCTTGCCGCCCGGCAGTTGCAGGCGGGTCAGGCGCAGTGCGCCTTGGCCGCAGGCCACCGTGAGGCCCTGTTTGTCGGCCGCCAGTATGCTGCCGGGGACACCGCTGCCCTCGCCCAGCTCGGCGGCATGCACCTTGAGCGCTTCGCCATGCAGCGTGCTGTGGCAGATCGGCCAGGGGTGGAAGGCGCGGATCAGCCGCTCCAGCTCCACGGCCGGGTGTGCCCAGTCCAGGCGTGCCTCGTCCTTGTTCAATTTGTGCGCGTAGGTCGCCAGGCTGTCGTCCTGCACCTCGCCTTGCAGCGTGCCGGCAGCCAGGCCGGCGATGGCCTCGATAACCGCCTGCGGGCCGAGGCTGGCCAGGCGGTCGTGCAGGCTGCCGCCGGTGTCGTCGGCGGCGATCGGCGTGCGCACTTTCAACAGCATCGGCCCGGTATCCAGGCCGGCTTCCATCTGCATCACGGTGACCCCGGACTCGCTGTCGCCGGCTTCGATGGCACGCTGGATCGGCGCGGCGCCGCGCCAGCGCGGCAGCAGCGAGGCGTGGCTGTTGATGCAGCCCAGCCGCGGGATATCCAGCACCGCCTGCGGCAGGATCAGGCCGTAGGCCACGACCACCAGCAGGTCGGGCGCGAGCGCGGCCAGCTCGGCCTGGGCGGCCGGGTCACGCAGGGTCTGCGGTTGATAGACCGGGATCTCGCGCTGCACCGCGAGTTGCTTGACCGGGCTGGCGGCGAGCTTCTGTCCGCGGCCGGCCGGGCGATCCGGCTGGCTATAAACCGCAACGATCTGGTGCGGGCTATCTAGCAGGGCCTTGAGGTGTTCGGCGGCGAACTCCGGGGTGCCGGCAAAGACGATGCGCAAAGACTCGGACATGGATTCTCACTGCTAGAAAGAAAAAGGCTTGCCGCAGCAAGCCTTTATAGATGTGGCTCAAGCCTGCTGGCGATGTTGCTTTTCCAGCTTCTTCTTGATGCGGTCGCGTTTGAGGTTGGACAGGTAATCGACGAACAGCTTGCCGTTGAGGTGGTCGCATTCGTGCTGGATGCACACCGCGAGCAGGCCTTCGGCGATCAGCTCGAAGGGCTGGCCATCGCGGTCCTGCGCCTTGATCCTGACTTTCTGCGGGCGGTCGATGTTTTCGTAGAAGCCCGGCACCGAGAGGCAGCCTTCCTGATACTGCTCCACCTCGTCGGTGAGGGTCTCGAACTCGGGGTTGATGAACACCCGCGGTTCGCTTCTGTCTTCCGACAGATCCATCACTACCAGACGCTTGTGCACGTTGACCTGGGTCGCGGCCAGGCCGATGCCCGGCGCTTCGTACATGGTTTCAAACATGTCGTCGATCAGCTGACGCAAGGCGTCGTCGACCGTGTCCACCGGCTTGGCGATGGTGCGCAAGCGTGGATCGGGAAATTCGAGGATGTTCAAGATAGCCATATGCGTTTGTGATGCACTTGTGGAATAAAGTCAAAATCCGCTGCTAAGATGATGAGCAGCATTGAAAAACGGCTTCACGCCGCAGTACTACTGGGTTTAGTCGCGGCGCTAGGGCGCTCCACGTGAAGGCACATAATAAAGGGATTCACCGCATGAGGAAATCACTACTCGCCCTGCTATTGCTTGCCGCTAGCGGCTTGGCCCAGGCCGAAGTGCAACTCAAGGACGGTCACCCAGACCGTTATACCGTGGTCAAGGGCGATACCCTCTGGGATATTTCCGGGCGGTTTCTCAGCCAACCATGGAAATGGCCGGAAATCTGGCACGCCAACCCGCAGGTGGCCAACCCGCATCTGATCTATCCCGGCGATCAACTCAGCCTGGTCTATGTCGATGGCCAACCACGCCTGATGCTCAGCCGTGGCGAGTCGCGCGGCACCATCAAGCTGTCGCCGCAGGTCCGCAGCACGCCGATGGCCGAAGCCATTCCGACCATTCCGCTGGAGGCGATCAATAGCTTTCTGCTGAGTAACCGCATCGTCGATACCCCCGAAGCATTCGAGAGTGCACCCTATATAGTCGCCGGCGACTCCGAGCGTGTGGTCAGCGGTGCCGGCGATCGGGTCTATGCCCGTGGGGTGTTCGATGAAACCGCACCGGTATATGGCATCTTCCGTCAGGGTAAAACCTACATCGATCCGGACACCCAGGAGTTCCTCGGGATCAACGCCGATGACATCGGTGGTGGCGAGATCATTGCCGAAGAAGGCGATATCGGCACCATGAACCTGGCGCGCTCGACCCAGGAAGTGCGCCTTGGCGACCGCCTGTTCGCCACCGAAGAGCGGGCGATCAACTCGACCTTCATGCCCAGCGAGCCGAGCAGCGAAATCAACGGTTTGATCCTCGACGTCCCGCGCGGCGTGACCCAGATCGGCCAATTCGACGTGGTCACCCTGAACAAGGGCGCGCGTGATGGCCTGACCGAGGGCAACGTGCTGGCGGTGTACAAGACCGGTGAAACCGTGCGCGATCGGGTCACCGGCGACGCGGTGAAGATCCCCGATGAGCGGGCCGGTCTGCTGATGGTGTTTCGCACCTACGACAAGCTCAGTTATGGCCTGATCCTCGGCGCTAACCGCCAGCTCGCCGTGATGGACAAGGTGCGTAACCCGTAACGTCCCCGACACCAGCCGCGCGCTTGCGCGGTTGGCGTTTCTGCTGCACCGCTACCTGCCGCCCGCCACTCCTCGGGATTCCCGGGCGCGACCGATCAAGGATGATCGCCATGGCGCAATGCCCCAGCTACTGCATTTCCCCTGCCGAACTCGAAGCCCGCCTGCGTCTGCACAGCCTGCCGGAGCTTGGGCCGCGACGTTTTCGCAAATTGCTCAGCGCCTTCGACAGTGCCTCCGCAGCCCTCAGTGCGCCAGCCAGTGCCTGGCGTTCGCTGGGTTTGCCGGCCGCCTGCGCCGAACCGCGGCGCAGCAGCGAGGTGCGTGAGCGCGCCGCCGCCGCCCTGGCCTGGCTGGAGGCCGAGCGGCATCATCTGCTGATGTGGGACGATCCCACGTATCCGGGCCTGCTCGCCGAACTCGGCGATGCACCGCCCCTGCTCTTCGTGGACGGCGATCCGGGGTTGCTCGAGCTGCCGCAACTGGCCATGGTCGGCAGCCGCCGCGCTTCACGGCCCGGACTGGATACCGCGCACAGCTTCGCCCGCAGCCTGGCTGCCGGTGGTTTCGTCATCACCAGCGGCCTGGCGCTGGGCATCGACGGCGCCGCCCATCAAGGCGCACTGGATGTGGCGGGCAAGACCATCGCGGTACTCGGCACCGGCTTGCAGTGCCTGTATCCGGCGCGGCACCGGCAATTGGCCGCGGACATCGTCGAGCACGGCGGCGCACTGGTGTCCGAGTTGCCGCTGGATTGCCCGCCGCATGCGAGCAATTTCCCCCGGCGCAACCGCATCATCAGTGGCCTGTCCCTCGGCGTGCTGGTGGTCGAGGCCAGCCCGTCCAGCGGCTCGCTGATCACCGCGCGGCTGGCGGCCGAGCAGGGCCGCGAGGTCTATGCCATTCCCGGTTCGATCCACCACCCCGGTGCACGCGGCTGTCATCAGTTGATCCGCGATGGCGCCGTGCTGGTGGAAAGCATTGCGCATATCCTCGAAGCGCTGCGCGGCTGGCAGCTGCAGCCGCCATTGGCGAGCGAAACGAGCCCGGCCCAACGCTTCGAACACCCGCTGCTCGACCTGCTGCATGCGGCGCCGCACAGCAGTGAAGGCCTGGCGGCGGTCAGCGGTTGGCCGTTGACACAGGTGCTGGCGGCCCTTACCGAGCTGGAACTGGACGGCCATATCGCCTGCGAAGGTGGACGCTGGGTGGGCCGCGCCCGCTAGCTTGGATACACTGCGCGGCATTCCTTTAGCGGGAGAGCAGTGAATGGTTAGCCGTTGGCAGATACAGCAGGCAGCGCGGGTGGTCCGCCAGGGTGGAATAATCGCTTACCCGACCGAGGCGGTGTGGGGCCTGGGCTGCGACCCGTGGAATGAACTCGCGGTGGAGCGGCTCCTGGCGCTGAAAGAGCGGCCGATGAACAAGGGCCTGATTCTGGTGGCGGACAGCATTGACCAGTTCGATTTTCTTCTCGAAGACCTGCCGGATATTTGGCAAGAGCGCCTGGCCAGCACCTGGCCTGGGCCCAATACCTGGCTGGTGCCGCATCAGCAGCGCCTGCCCGAATGGATCACCGGCGAGCACAGCAGCGTCGCCCTGCGCGTCAGCGATCACCCGCTGGTGCGCGAACTCTGCGCCCTCACCGGCCCGCTGGTATCGACCTCGGCCAATCCGGCCGGACGCCCGGCGGCCCGCTCGCGCCTGCGGGTCGAGCAGTACTTCCCGCGGCAACTGGACAAGGTGCTCGGCGGTACCCTGGGCGGGCGCAAGAACCCCAGCCTGATCCGCGACTTGATTAGCGGCGATGTGATCCGACCGTCCTGATGGGGATGCGTTTGCATAGGGTGGGTTAGCGGCGCATTGCCACGAAATTGATAGTTATGCGGTATGTGGGCGCCGCGTAACCCACCCTACGATTGCCGTTTGTCTACGGCAGCAGAATGGTCGAGCCGGTGGTCTGCCGGGCGCTCAGGGCGGCTTGCGCGGCGGCGGCGTCCTTGAGTGCATAGCGGTTGCTGATATCGACCTTGAGCCGACCGCTTTCGATCATGCCGAACAGTTCGTCGGCCATCATCTGCAGGCGTTCGGGCGTGTCGGCGTAGCCGGCCACCGTCGGCCGGGTAACGAACAGCGAACCCTTCTGCGCGAGGATGCCCAGGTTGACCCCGGTCACCGCGCCGGAGGCGTTGCCGAAGCTGACCAGCAGGCCGCGCGGGGCGACGCAGTCGAGGGAGATTTCCCAGGTGTCCTTGCCGACCCCGTCATACACCACCGGGCACTTGTGCCCGTCGGTCAGCTCCAGCACGCGCTGGACCACGTCCTCGTGGCTGTAGTCGATGGTCGCCCAGGCGCCCTGCTCCATGGCCCGCGTGGCTTTCTCGGCCGAGCTGACGGTGCCGATCAGCTTCACCCCCAGCGCCTTGGCCCACTGGCAGGCGAAGGAGCCGACGCCACCGGCGGCGGCATGGAACAGGATGGTTTCGCCGCCCTTGAGCGCGAACACCTGGCGCAACAGGTACTGCACGGTCAGGCCCTTGAGCATCACAGCAGCGGCCTGCTCGAAGCTGATCGCCTCCGGCAGCTTGACCAGCTTGCTCGCCGGCAGCACGTGCAGTTCGCTGTAGGCGCCCAGCGGTGCGGTGGCGTAGGCCACGCGGTCGCCGACCTGGAACTGGCTGACCTGGGCGCCGACCGCTTCGACGATGCCGGCAGCTTCGTTGCCCAGGCTCGACGGCAGGGCCGGTGGCGGATACAGGCCGCTGCGAAAATAGGTGTCGATGAAGTTCAGGCCGATCGCCTGGTTCTGCACGCGGACCTCGTGGGGGCCGGGTGCGGCTGGCTGGTAGTCGCGGTACTCGAGGACTTCGGGGCCGCCGTGGCTGCTGAATTGAATACGCTTGGCCATACAAGGCTCCTTGCTGCAGGGGTTCGATCAAACCGCCGATGATGACGGCGGCCGGGGTGCGTCGGGGCATCTATCCAATCCTGTCGCTCGAGCGGCGTCAACTGCGAGGGCGCCTGGGCAAATGTTATGCTTGCCACCGATTTCGCCGGCCGGGCAACCTCCGGCTGGCCTGACTGCTTGCCAAGGTGCCGCCGTGAGTGACCGTACTGAGGCCGTAAAGGCCTATCTGCTCGACCTGCAAGACCGTATCTGCTCCGCCCTGCAAGCCGAGGACGGTGGCGCCGAGTTCTTCGAGGATAGCTGGCAGCGCCCGGGCGGCGGCGGTGGCCGTACGCGGGTGATCGAGAATGGCGCGCTGATCGAAAAGGGCGGGGTCAACTTCTCCCACGTGTTTGGCGACGGCCTGCCGCCTTCGGCCAGCGCCCATCGGCCCGAGCTGGCCGGTCGCGGCTTCGAGGCACTCGGCGTGTCCCTGGTGATCCATCCGGAAAACCCCTATGTGCCCACCTCGCATGCCAACGTGCGCTTCTTCAGCGCCGAGAAACCAGGCGAGGAGCCGGTCTGGTGGTTCGGTGGCGGCTTCGACCTGACCCCCTATTACGCCAACGAGGAAGACTGCGTGCACTGGCACCGGGTCGCCTTCGCAGCCTGTGCGCCCTTCGGTGCCGAGGTCTATCCGCGCTTCAAGGACTGGTGCGACCGTTACTTCCAGATCAAGCACCGTGGCGAGCCGCGCGGGATTGGCGGCCTGTTCTTCGATGACCTCAACCAGTGGGACTTCGACACCAGCTTCGCCTTTGTCCGCGCCATCGGCGATGCCTACCTCGCGGCCTACCTGCCGATCGTGCAGCGGCGCAAGCTGACCCCCTACGGCGAGCGCGAGCGCGAGTTCCAGGCCTTCCGCCGGGGTCGTTACGTCGAGTTCAACCTGGTCTACGACCGCGGCACCCTGTTCGGCCTGCAGTCCGGCGGGCGCACCGAGTCGATCCTGATGTCGCTGCCGCCGCACGTGCGCTGGGGCTACGATTGGAAACCCGCGGCGGGCAGCGAAGAAGCGCGCCTGACCGAATATTATCTGACCGACCGCGACTGGCTGGCGGGTCATTAAGAACACGCGAATATTGTCTGTAGGAGCCAGCTTGCTGGCGATCAAGGCTGATCGCCAGCAAGGACTAGGCGTCCCCCCTGGCTCCTACAATGGCCCTTTCGATACAGGACTTTTCATGGACCGCTACGGCGTATTCGGCAACCCCATCGCGCACAGCAAGTCGCCGCTGATTCACCGCCTGTTTGCCGCGCAGACCGGCGAGCAGTTGAGCTACGAGGCGCTGCTCGCGCCGCTGGACGACTTCGCCGGTTTCGCCCGGCACTTCTTCGTCGACGGCAAGGGCGCCAACGTCACGGTGCCGTTCAAGGAGCAGGCCTTTCAGTTGGCCGATAGCCTGACCGCTCGCGCCCAACGCGCTGGCGCGGTGAATACCCTGAAGAAGCTGGATGACGACAGCTTGCTCGGCGACAACACCGACGGCGCCGGACTGGTGCGCGACCTGAGCGTCAACGCCGGCTTCGAGCTGCGCGGCAAGCGCATCCTCCTGCTGGGTGCCGGCGGCGCCGTGCGCGGCGTGCTCGAGCCCTTGCTGGCGCAGCAGCCGGCGGCCCTGGTGATCGCCAACCGCACGCTGGCCAAGGCCGAGCAGTTGGCCAGCGAATTCGCCGACCTGGGCCCGGTGGTGGCCTGCGGTTTCGACTGGATCGATGCGCCGGTCGACCTGATCATCAACGGCACTTCGGCCAGCCTGGCCGGCGAGTCGCCGCCCATCGCCGCGAGCCTGATCGAGTCGGGCCATACGCTGTGCTACGACATGATGTATGCCAGGCAGCCGACTGCCTTCAACCGCTGGGCCGCCGAGCAGGGCGCGGCGCGCACCCTGGATGGTCTGGGCATGCTGGTCGAGCAGGCCGCCGAAGCGTTCTTACTCTGGCGCGGCGTGCGCCCGGACAGCGCGCCGGTGTTGGCCGAGATGCGTCGCTCGCTCGCGGCCTGAAGCGGCAAATTCCGTAGGGTGGATCGGGGCGCGTAGCTGACGCTTCACCCATCCACCATGGGCCAGCAAGGTGGATGAAAAAAGCGTCATCCACCCTACGTCCTAATCCTCGAACCGCACCGGGCACAGCTCGGCGCCTTCGAGCTTCTGGATTTCCTCGATCACCTGGGGCCGGGCGCGGCGCAGGATCAGGCTGCGGTCTTGTGCGAGCAGCCGCCGCGCCTCCTGGTGAAGCATTTCCACCCCGGCGTAATCGATGAAGTTGACGTGGTGGGCATCGATGATCACCCGCTCGCCCTTGCTGTGCTGGATGAGCTGTTGCAGGTAGTGGCAGGCCCCGAAAAAGATCGAGCCCTCGACGCGCAGCAGTTCCTCCTCGCCCTCCTGCCAGAATTTCACCCGCGGCTGAGAGGTGCGCTTGAGGTAGAAGAACAGCGAAGCCAGCACCCCGGCATAGATCGCTGTCTGCAGCTCCATCAGCAGGGTGGCGAGCAGGGTCAGCAGCATCACCAGGAACTCCGAGCGGCTGACCCGGAACAGCGCGCGCACCCCGGCAACATCCACCAGGCCCCAGCAGATCAGGAGGATGCCTGCGGCCATGCTCGGCAGCGGGATGTGCGCGATCAGGCTGGCGCCGAGCAGGGCGAACAGCGCCACCAGCAGCGCGGAAAACACCCCGGCCAGTGGCGAGTGCGCGCCGGCCTGCAGGTTCAGCGCCGAGCGGGTGAAGGAGCCGGCCGACAGCGAGGCGGAGAACCAGGGGCCGAGCAGATTCGACAGGCCCTGGGCGCGCACTTCCTGGTTGGCGTCGAGGAACTGCTGGGATCGGCTGGCCAGGGCGCGGGCGATCGACAGGCTGGTGACCAGGCCGAGCATGCCGCAGGCCACCGCGGCGGGCAGCAACTGGAGAATGCTCGACAGCTCGAAGGTCAACGGGCTGAACGGCGGCAAGCGCCCCTCGAAGGCGCTGACCAGGGCGATGGCGCCGAGCTGGGCCGGCCACGCCAGCACGACCAGGCTGGCGGCGACGATGCCGATCAGCAGGGCCGGCAAGCGCGGCCACAGGCGCCTGACCAGCAGGCTGACGCCGAGGGTGAAGCCGGCCAGGGCCAGGGCGCGCCAGTCGGTTTCCGCCAGGTGCTGGCCGATATCGAGGATGGTCGCCAGCGCCGTGGCCTGGCTGGGCACACTGATGCCGAGCAGGTTGGGCAACTGGCCGAGGGCGATGACCACGGCCGCACCCAGGGTGAAGCCGAGTACCACCGAGTGCGAGACGAAATTCACCAGGGCGCCGAAGCGCAGCAGGCCGAGCAGCCACTGGAACAGCCCGGCGAGAAAGGTCAGCAGCAGGATCAGGCCGATGAAGTCGTCGCTGCCCGGCGTCGCCAGCGGGCTGACGCTGGTGAACAGGACGATGGAGATCGCCGCGGTCGGCCCGCAGATCAGGTGCCAGGACGAGCCCCACAGGCAGGCGATGATCACCGGCACTATGGCCGCATACAGGCCGTACTCGGCCGGCAGCCCTGCGATCAGGGCGTAGGCGATGGATTGCGGCAGCGCCAGGATGGCGCCACTCAGGCCCACCAGCAGATCGCTGGCGAGGCTGCGCTTGCTGGTGTTGGGCAGCCAGCGCAGGAACGGCAGCAGGGTCTGGCGGCTGGGTAGCGGCATTCAGTGTCGCTCTTGGTCGGACGTAGGGTGGAGCGGGCGGCGATCCGTCGGGCGGCGATCCGCCAGGCAACGATCCGCCGGGCAACGATCCGCTTCAGCCCACCCTACCAATCGCGCCGGTTAATTCAAAGCTGCGCCTTCACTGCCGCCAGGCCGTTGCCGCCATCACGGCTGCTGACGCCCTCCAGCCAGCCGTCGAGCACCGCCGGATTGGCCTGCAGCCAGGCCTTGATCGCTTCGGCATTGCTCGCCTGCTTGCTCAGCACCTGGTCCATGATGGCGTTTTCCATCTCCTGGGTGAAGTTCAGGTTGCTCAGCAGCTTGCCGACATTCGGGCAGGCAGCGGCGTAGCCCTTGCGGGCCAGGGTGTTGACGCTGCCGCTCTCGCCGAAATACTTCTCGCCGCCCTTGAGGTAGCGCATGTCGTATTGCACGTTCATCGGGTGCGGGGTCCAGCCGAGGAAGGCGACGAACTGCTCGCGCTTCACTGCGCGGCCGACCTGCACCAGCATCGCCTGCTCGCTGGACTCCACCAGCTTCCAGTCCTTCAGGCCGAACTCATTGGCGGCGATCATCTGCTTGATCGACTCGTTGGCCGGCGCGCCGGAACCGATACCGTAGATCTTCCGGTCGAACTTGTCGGCGTGCTTCTCCAGGTCGGCGAAGGTCTTCACCCCGGCCTCATAGGCATAGGTCGGCACGGCCAGGGTGTACTCGGTGCCGCTGAGGTTTTCCTTGAGCTTGTCCACCTCGCCAGTGGCGACGAACTTGTCGTAGTTGCTCTGCTGCGCCGGCATCCAGTTGCCGAGGAACACGTCGACCTGGCCCTTGTGCAGGCCGGCGAAGATGATCGGCACGGCCAGGGTCTGGGTCTGCGCCTTGTAGCCCAGGCCCTCGAGCAGGAAGCTGGCGATGCCGTTGGTCACGGCGATATCGCTCCAGCCCGGATCGCCCAGTTTCACCGTGCTGCAACTGGCGTCTTCGGCCTGGGCGTGGAAGGTGCTGGCGGCCAATAACAGCCCGCCGAGAAACACTGTGGCTGATTTATTCATGACTGGTTTCCTCGGATTTCTAATTATGTGGTTGCACGCGTGTTGCTGTCATACCTGTGGATAACGGGCGCGGCGCTCCAGGTCATCGAGGTCGATGTGGTTGCGCATGTACTGCTCGCTGGCATCGACCAGCGGCTGGTGATCCCAGCTTTTCAGCCGGCCGCGGGTCAGCGCGTCGGCGACCAGGCGGCGGCGGCGCTGGCTGGCCAGGGTCGCCCGGTGGATGGCCGGGATATCCCAGCGCGTGCGCGCCTCATCGACAAATTCGGCCAGTAGACCCTGGTGATCCACCGAAGTCGCGAGGTTCTCGCGCTCCTGCGGGTCGTGGCGCAGGTCGAACAGCAGCAGCGGATCCTGCTCGGAGTAGATGAACTTCCAGTCGCCGCGGCGGATCATCATCAGCGGGCCGATGCTGCCTTCGGCCATGTATTCGCCGAGCACTTGATCGTGCCCGCCCTCGCCCTTGAGGTGGCTGAGCAACGAGCGGCCATCCAGGGCCAGGTCGGCGTCGACCTGGCCGCCGGCCAGTTCCACCAGGGTCGGCAGCAGGTCCATGGTCGACACGCACTGGCCGATCCGCCGGGCGGCGAACCGCTTGGGCGCATGCACCAGCAGCGGCACCCGGGCGGCCATCTCGAACCAGTGCATCTTGTACCAGAGGCCGCGCTCGCCGAGCATGTCGCCGTGGTCGCCGGAGAACAGGATGATCGTATCCTCGGCCAGGTTGCAGTCCGCGAGGGTCTTCAGCAGCTTGCCGATGTTCGCATCGATGTAGCTGCAGGCGCCGAAGTAGGCGCGCCGCGCGTCCTTGATCTTGTCTTCGGGCAGGGTCTTGCCCCACAGGTCGATGACCTTGAGCAGGCGCTGCGAATGCGCATCCTGTTCGGCCTGGTCGATGACCTGGCCGGGTAGCGGGATGTCGACGCCTTCGTACAGATTCCAGAACTCTGCGGGGATGCAGTAGGGGTCGTGGGGGTGGGTCATCGACACCGTCAGGCAGAACGGCTGCTCGGGATTGCTGCGTACATGGTCGTACAGGTACTGCTGGGCCTTGAACACCACCTCCTCGTCGAAATCCAGCTGGTTGCTGCGCACGCAGGGGCCGGCCTGCAGCACCGAGGCCATGTTGTGGTACCAGCTCAGGCGCTCCTCGGGCGCATCCCAGTTCACCGCCCAGCCGTAGTCGGCCGGGTAGATGTCGCTGGTCAGGCGCTGCTCGTAGCCGTGCAGCTGATCCGGGCCGCAGAAGTGCATCTTGCCCGACAGCGCCGTGTGGTAGCCGAGGCGGCGCAGGTAGTGGGCGTAGGTCGGCACGTCGGCGGGGAAGTCGGCGGCGTTGTCGTAGGCGCCGATCTTGCTCGGCAACTGGCCGCTGACCAGGACGAAGCGCGAGGGTGCGCAGAGCGGGCTGTTGCAGTAGGCGGCGTCGAACACCACGCTGCGCTCGGCCAGGCGCACCAGGTTGGGCATCTTGATCGGCGATGCCGCATCGTGAATCGGCAGGATAGGCGCGGCCATCTGGTCGGTCATGATGAAGAGGATATTCGGACGCTTCATGGGTCGCTGGTTTTCCATATTAAAGATTTATGCGACATTGCTGGCTTGATGATCAGGCCTGGCAAAAACCGGGTAAACCCGCGGTTAATACATGACTCGGATAACTACAGATTATGTTTAAGAGCGCTGCGGGGCTGTCCCTGGATGTGCTGCGGGTGTTCGAGTCGGCTGCCCGCCACCTGAGTTTCACCGCGGCTGCCGCCGAACTGGGCAGCAGCCAGCCGGCCATCAGTCAGCAGATCAAGCGCCTCGAACAGCAGCTGGCGACCCGGCTGTTCGACCGCGTCTATCGCGGCATCGTCCTCACCGAGGCCGGCGCGCTGCTGTTGCGCTACGTCCAGGACGGCCTGCAAAGCCTCGACGCCGGCCTGGCCGCGGTCGCTGCCGGGCAGCAGCATGAGGTGCTGCAGGTGGCCACCGACTTCGCCTTCGCCGCCTATTGGCTGATGCCCAGATTGCAGCGTTTCCATCAGCTCCATCCGGACCTCGATGTCAGCCTGATCACCAGCGCCCGCGACCTGGCCGCGCTGCCGGCCGAGATCGACGTGGCCATCGCGTTCGGCGATGGCCGTTTCAAGCACGGCGAGGCCCATCTGCTGTTTCACGAGGAAGTATTCCCGGTGTGCAGCCCGCAGCTGCTCAAGGGCCGGGCCTTGCCGCTGGCGCCGACGGCATTGGCCGAGTTGCCCCTGCTGCACCTGCGCCCGGAGATTCGTTCGCGCTGGTTCGACTGGAATGGCCTGTTCCGGGCGTTCGCCATCGCCGAGACGCCCAGCCCGGGCATGCTGCGCTTCGACAACTACACCCTGCTGATTCAGGCGGCCATCGCCGGCCAGGGCGTGGCGATCGGCTGGCGCCACCTGGTCGATGAGCTGCTCGATCAAGGCCTGCTGTGCCGCCTGTGCGCCGGCGAGGTGCGCTCCGACTTCGGCTATTACGTGGTGTTGCCCGAGCGCAAGCGCCGCCAGCGCCTGACCCAGCAGTTCGTCGACTGGCTCAAGCTGGAACTGGCGCGGGAAGGCTCGCCGCTCTGAGAGGTTCCGCCGAACGGGCGCAATGCAGCGGTATAGACGGCCTACACTGCAAAAGTGCTGGTCGAGTTCCGTATACTGACGCGCTCAGTAGCCGCCGCTCTGACTCTTCCCCACTCAACCCAGTGAATTTCCCCGTGAACATTCGTCATTCGATAGTCGGTCTGTTGCTGATCTGCAGCGGCCTTGGCGTTACCTCGAACAGCCTGGCCGCCAGCCAGGCGCCGACCCAGCAGGAGCTTGCTGCCGGCAGCGCCCTGCTGGTCGACCTGCAAACCAACCAGGTGCTCTATTCCAGCAATCCGGACATGGTGGTGCCGATCGCCTCGGTGACCAAGCTGATGACCGCCATGGTCGCGCTGGACGCCCAGTTGCCGCTGGATCAGCAGCTGCCGATCATCATTCGCGATACCCAGGAGATGCGCGGCGTGTTTTCGCGGGTGCGGGTGGGCAGCGAGGTCAGCCGTCGCGACATGCTCCTGCTGGCGCTGATGTCGTCGGAGAACCGTGCGGCGGCCAGCCTGGCGCACCATTATCCGGGCGGTCATGTGGCCTTTATCGCGGCGATGAATGCCAAGGCCCGGGCGCTGGGCATGACGCGCAGCCATTTCGTCGAGCCGACCGGCTTGTCGGAACATAACGTCTCCACGGCCACCGACCTGGTGCTGTTGCTCAAGGCCACCCAGGGCTATCCATTGATCAGCGAGTTGAGCACCACCCGGGAAAAAACCGTGGCCTTCCGCAAGCCCAACTACACCCTGGGTTTTCGCAACACCAACGCCCTGGTGCGCAAGGACAACTGGAGCGTGCAGGTGACCAAGACCGGCTTCACCGACGAAGCCGGCCACTGCCTGGTGATGCGTACGCAGATGGCCGGAAAATCGGTGGCTTTCGTGGTGCTGGATGCCTTCGGCAAATACACCCACATGGCCGACGCCAACCGCCTCAAGCGCTGGCTGGAAACCGGCAAGGTCACCCCGGTGCCCGCCGCCGCGATCAGCTATCGCCGGCAGAAGATGGCGCAGCGCCAACTGCAGGCTTCGCAGTAGTCGGCCAAGGCACGGATTGCCGCCCGGCCCACCCTGCATTCGAGGTCTACAACCGCGCGCCGCGCACGCCTGCGGCCAGTTCGGCGCAAAGCTGTAGCACGCCGTCCACGGCCTGCTGGTCGTTCTCGGCGTTGGCGATCTGGTCGATCAGCGCCGAACCGACCACCACGCCGTCGGCCAGGCGGGCGATGGTCGCCGCATGCTCCGGGGTGCGGATGCCGAAGCCGATGCTGATCGGCAGGTCGGTGTGGCGGCGCAGACGCGCCACGGCCTGTTCGACATGCTCCAGGGTCGCCGCACCGGCACCGGTGACGCCCGCCACCGACACGTAATAAACGAAGCCGGAGCTGCCGTTGAGCACCTTGGGCAGGCGCGCATCGTCGGTGGTCGGGGTGGTCAGGCGGATGAAATCCAGGCCCGCGGCTTGCGCCGGGTCACAGAGGTCGACGTTATGTTCCGGCGGCAGGTCGACCACGATCAGGCCGTCGACCCCCGACTCCTTGGCCTCGGCGATAAAGCGCGCGACGCCGTACTTGTGGATCGGGTTGAAGTAGCCCATCAGCACCAGCGGCGTGCTCTGTTCGCCTTGGCGGAATTCACGAACCATCTGCAGGGTCTTGGCCAGGTTCTGCCCGCCGTCCAGGGCGCGGATATTCGCCAGCTGGATCGCCTGGCCATCGGCCATCGGGTCGGTGAAGGGCATGCCCAGTTCGATCACGTCGGCGCCGGCCGCCGGCAGACCCTTGAGGATCGCCAGGGAGGCGGCGTAGTGAGGGTCGCCGGCGGTGACGAAGGTCACCAGGGCGGCGCGGTTCTGTTGTTTCAGCTCGGCAAAGCGCGTCTGCAGGCGGCTCATGCGTGCTTCTCCTGTTCGCTCATGTGGTGCATAACGGTCTGCATATCCTTGTCGCCACGGCCGGACAGGTTGACCACCATCAGGTGTTCCTTGGGCAGCTTGGGCGCGCGTTTGAACACTTCGGCCAAGGCGTGGGCGCTTTCCAGGGCCGGGATGATGCCCTCCAGGCGGCAGCATTTGTGGAAGGCGTCGAGCGCTTCGTCATCGGTGATCGAGGTGTATTCGACGCGACCTATGTCGTGCAACCAGGCGTGCTCCGGGCCAATGCCGGGGTAATCGAGGCCGGCGGAGATCGAGTGCGCGTCGATGATCTGGCCATCGTCGTCCTGCAGCAGGAAGGTGCGGTTGCCATGCAGCACGCCGGGTACGCCGCCGTTGAGGCTGGCCGCGTGCTTGCCGGTTGCGATGCCGTGGCCAGCCGCTTCGACGCCGATGATCTGGATGTCCTGGTCGTCGAGGAAGGGGTGGAACAGGCCCATGGCATTGGAGCCGCCGCCGATGCAGGCCACCAGGCTGTCGGGCAGACGGCCTTCCTGGGCGAGGATCTGCTCGCGGGTTTCCTTGCCGATCACCGCCTGGAAGTCGCGGACCATCGCCGGGTACGGATGCGGGCCGGCGACGGTGCCGATCAGGTAGAAGGTGCTGTCGACGTTGGTCACCCAGTCGCGCAGGGCTTCGTTCATCGCGTCTTTCAGGGTGCCAGTGCCGGCGACCACCGGGATCACGGTGGCACCGAGCAGCTTCATGCGGAACACGTTGGCCTGCTGCCGATCGATGTCGGTGGTGCCCATGTAGATCACGCATTCCAGGCCGAAACGCGCCGCCACTGTAGCGGTGGCCACGCCGTGCATGCCGGCGCCGGTCTCGGCGATGATGCGTTTCTTGCCCATGCGCCGGGCCAGGAGGATCTGGCCGATGCAGTTGTTGATCTTGTGCGCGCCGGTGTGATTGAGCTCTTCGCGCTTGAGGTAGATCTTCGCGCCGCCACAGAACTCGGTCAGGCGTTCGGCGAAATACAGCGGGCTCGGGCGGCCGACGTAATCGCGCTGGAAGTAGGCCAGCTCCTTGGCGAACTCGGGATCGAGCTTGGCCTTCTCGTATTCCGCGGCCAGCTCGTGGATCAGCGGCATCAGGGTTTCGGCGACGTACTGGCCGCCGAACGAGCCGAACAGGCCATTGGCATCGGGGCCGCTGCGGTATGAGGTCATGGCGTTCTCCTGCGGGTGAATGGTGTAGGAGCGCCCCCTGGGCGCGATCGCGGGCATGGCGACTAGGCGTCCCCCCGCTCCTACGAGCTGTGTTGAGGATACGGCTGTGGCGGTTGACAGAAAAGCGATAAGATCGCCTAAACCTGTCAGGAAAACTCACAGATGAGTCAAGCGCTCCCCCCACTCAATGCCCTGCGGGCGTTCGAGGCAGCCGCCCGCCTGCACAGCGTCAGTCAGGCGGCGGAACAGCTGCATGTCACCCATGGTGCGGTCAGTCGGCAGATCAGGGCGCTGGAAGAGCACCTCGGCGTGCCCTTGTTCGTCAAGGATGGCCGCGGCCTTAAACTCACAGATGCGGGTGTGCGCCTGCGCGACGTCAGCAGCGAGGCGTTCGAGCGGGTGCGGGCGGTCTGCAGCGAGCTGCAGCAGGGTCAGGCCGAGGCGCCCTTCGTCCTGGCCTGCCCCGGCAGCCTGCTGGCGCGCTGGTTCATTCCGCGGCTGGATCGGCTCAATCGCGAGCTGCCGGAGTTGCGCCTGCAACTCTCGGCCAGCGAGGGTGAGCTGGATCCGCGGCGTGCCGGGGTCGACGCCACCCTGTGGTTCGCCGAGCCGCCCTGGCCGGCGGACATGCAGGTGTTCGAGCTGGCGGTCGAGCGCATCGGGCCGGTCCTGAGTCCGCGTTATGGACGCTTCGCCGAACTGCACGCGGCGCCAGCGGCGGCGCTGCTGGGCGAACCCCTGCTGCACACCAGCTCGCGCCCGCAGGCCTGGCCGAGCTGGGCGGCGCGCAATGGCCTGGATACCCGCGCACTCAGGCTGGGTCAGGGCTTCGAGCACCTCTACTACCTGCTGGAGGCCGCGGCGGCTGGCCTGGGCGTGGCCATCGCCCCGCAACAACTGGTCGCCGATGATCTGGCGGGCGGGCGCCTGGTCGCCCCCTGGGGCTTCGTCGCGACCCCGGCTCGCCTGGCCTTGTGGGTGCCTGCGCGGCGGCTGGACAAGCGCGCGCAATGCCTGGCCGAGTGGCTGCGCGGCGAGCTGAGTGGTTGACCGCGGCGCTTCGAGCCACGCCCGAGCAGGTCATCACCGGGCAAAGAGAGGCCACGCACTGCCGAGTTATCGACTAGCGTTTAACTACCCTCTCGAGGAGAAAGCGTCATGTCTGATCACCACACCTACAAGAAAGTCGAAGTCGTCGGCTCTTCGCGCATCAGCAGCGATGATGCGATCAACAATGCCCTGGCCGAGTGTGCCAAGTCGATCCGCAACCTGGAATGGTTCGAAGTCCTGGAAAGCCGCGGGCATATCGAAAACGGCAAGGTCGGCCACTACCAGGTGACCCTCAAGGTCGGTTTCCGCATCAGCGAGAGCTGAGGGACTCTACTGCCGATCAGCGATAGCCCGGATGCAATCGTCTTGGACCACTGCAGCGTCCCGGATTGCGCCTGGGCTTATGCGCGCGCCGTGGATCGCCGGCGGTCGTTGCTGGCCGCTCGCGCCTGGACGCCGTAGAGTAAGCCCCCAGCATTCCACTCGGGTATCGACTCGCTTCGATAGACCCTAATCGAACAGGCAGGGGCAGATGAGCGCGTTAGCACAGACCAGGATTTCCACCCTCGATCTCGCACCGATCCGTGATGACGGCGGGCCCGAGCAGGCGCTGCACAACTCCCTGGCCCTGGCCCGGCATGTCGAGCGCCTCGGTTTCACCCGCTTCTGGGTGGCCGAGCACCACAACATGGACGGTATCGCCAGCTCGGCGACTGCGGTGCTGGTGGGTTACCTGGCCGCGGGTACCTCGACCATTCGCGTCGGCTCCGGCGGGGTGATGCTGCCCAATCATGCGCCTTTGGTGATCGCCGAGCAGTTCGGCACCCTCGCCACCCTGTATCCGGGGCGCATCGACCTGGGCCTGGGGCGCGCGCCAGGCGCCGACCCGTTCACCGCCCATGCCCTGCGCCGCGAGCGCTCCGGCAGTGCCGATGACTTCCCCCAGGATGTCGAGGAATTGCAGGGCTACCTGGGCCCGCGCACGCCGAATCAGCGGGTCATCGCCATGCCGGGCAGCGGCACCCAGGTGCCGATCTGGCTGCTCGGTTCCAGCCTGTTCAGCGCCCAGTTGGCGGGCGAGAAAGGCCTGCCCTATGCCTTCGCCTCGCACTTCGCACCGCGCTTCATGCACGAGGCGATTCGCGTCTACCGCAACCATTTCAAGCCCTCGGCGCTGCTCGACGAGCCCTATGTGATGCTCGGTGTGCCACTGATCGCCGCCGACAGCGACGAACAGGCGGAATACCTGGCAACCACGGCCTACCAGCGCATTCTCGCCCTGATCCGTGGCCACAGCCTGGTGCAGAAGCCGCCGGTCAAGAGCATGCACGGCCTGTGGCTGCCCCACGAGAAGGAGGCGGTCGCCAGCTTCTTCGGCATGGCGGTGGTTGGTGGCCCGGAGAAAGTTCGGGCGCGCCTGGAGGTGCTGCTGGAGCAGACCGGGGCCGACGAGCTGATCTTCACCTGCGACCTCTACGACTTCGCCGACCGCTTGCGCGCCTTCGAGATTCTCGCGCAGGTACGTGCTGGCTAAATCGGCGCGAACTTGTCGCGCCGATAGCTCTCTCAACTCTGTAGCCCCTAATGCAATGGAGAATTCAGATGAAAAAGACAGCATCGGCCCACTGGCAAGGCGGCATCAAAGATGGCAAAGGCACTATCTCCACCCAGAGCGGTGCCTTGTCGAACAGCCCCTATGGCTTCAATTCGCGCTTCGAGGATCAGCCGGGCACTAACCCGGAAGAGCTGATCGGCGCGGCCCATGCCGGCTGTTTTTCCATGGCCCTGTCCAAGGAGCTGGGTGACGCCGGAATGACCGCCGAAAGCATCGAGACCAGGGCTGAGGTTACCCTCGACAAGCTCGACGGCGGTTTCGCCATAACCGCCGTGCACCTGACCCTGCGCGCCAAGATTGCGGGTGCCGACCGAGCGGCCTTTGAGCAGGCGGTAGAAACCGCCAAGAACGGTTGCCCGGTATCCAAGCTGTTGAATGCCGAGATCACCCTGGAAGCCGTGCTCGACGCTTGATCCGATAGTATCCGCGAGGTTCCCGCTGGCAGTCTTGCAACCGCCTGCTAGCGGCTAGAAAACGCCGCAGCGCAGTACCTTGGCGCGTGCCAGCACCTTGCGCTGGTCGTCGTAGAGCCAGCCCTGGGCGCTCATCGCCAGCGTCCGCGCTTCGATCCGGTAGCGCTGGCCGGCGGCGAAGTCGTCGTAGCGCACGCGCAGCTCGCAGGTGCGCTGCACCGGCTCGGCCATCAAGTTGCCGCCGCCCTGCACTTCGAACTGGAAGCGCGCGATCAGTTCGTGGGCGCCAGGGCTGATCTGAAAGTAACGGCCATCGTTGACCCGCTTGCCGTCGAGTTCCTCGGCCATCAGCAGATCGCTGGCGCTGGTGTACAGGTCGACCCAGGCCATGCCGGGGTCGCGCGCTGGCAACGGCGAGGCGCAGGCGCCGAGAAGCAACAGGCTGAGGATCAGGGCTGGGTAACGCATGGGAGTCTCCGCAATTGATGCGCTGCAATCAGCTTACGTCGATAGTGCAGGCAGTCGCTGCAATGCGCTAGTTTGGCGGGCATGACGCATCGCATTGCACCTTTCTCTATCGACTCGCTCCGCCGGCGCTGGGTTCCGCTGCTGGCGGCGCTGCTGTCGCTCGGCGCTTGCAGCACCCTGGATTACTACAGCCACCTGGCCCGCGGGCAGGTGCAGCTGTTGCAGGCGAGCCAGCCGGTCGAAGCCTTGCTGCGCGATCCGCAGGTGGATGCCGGCCTCAAGCAACGCCTGGTTCTGACCCAGCAGGCGCGCGACTTCGCCAGTGCCGAACTGGGCCTGCCGGATAACCGCAGCTACCGCCGGTATGCCGATATCCAGCGGCCTTACGTGGTGTGGAACCTGTTCGCCACGGCGGAGTTTTCCGTCAAGCCCGAGCTGCACTGCTTTCCCATCGCCGGCTGCGTGGCCTATCGCGGTTACTACAGCCTGGGCCGTGCCCGTGGTGCGGCGGCGCTGCTCCAGCAGCAAGGTTTCGACACCTACCTGGGCGGCGTCGAGGCCTACTCCACCCTGGGCTGGTTCAACGACCCGATTCTCAACACCATGCTGCGCTGGAACGATGAGCGCCTGGTGGCGGTGCTCTTCCACGAACTGGCCCACCAGCAGCTGTATGTGGCCGACGACACCGCGTTCAACGAATCCTTCGCCACCTTCGTCGAGCGCGAAGGTCTGCGCCAGTGGCAGCTGGCGCGCGGCTTGAACGCCGTCGACCGCCGCGAAGCCAGGCAGCGCGAACAATTCAGCGCGCTGGTGCTGGCCAGTCGCGCGCGCCTGGAGCAGCTGTATGCCAGCGACCTGGCGGTGGACGCCATGCGTGCGGCCAAACAGGCCGAGTTCGAGCGTCTGCGCCAGGAGTACCGGACCCTGCGTGAGCGCGAGTGGGGCGGCCAGGGCCGCTACGATGCCTGGGTCGCGGCGCCGCTGAACAACGCCAAGCTGCTGCCGTTCGGCCTCTACGACAAGTGGGTAGCGGCGTTCGCCGCCTTGTTCGCCGAGGTTGGCGGTGATTGGCCGCGCTTCTACCAGAGGGTTGCCGCCCTCGGCACGTTGCCAGCCGAGGCGCGCACCCGGGCACTGGAAGCCTTGCCCAAAGCCAACTAGAACTTGCTGTACCGCGCGCCGGTCGAATACTGGCGAGTTTCGCAAAACCCAGGAGATGTGCAATGAACCGATGGACAGTGGCTGTGCTGCTCGGCGTGCTTGGCAGCACGGCATGGGCGGCGCCCAAACCCTGCGAGGAACTCAAGCAGGAAATCGAAGTGAAGATCCAGGCCGCCGGCGTTTCCAGCTACACCCTGGAGATCGTCGACAACGACGAGGTGCAGGATCAGAGCATGGTGGTCGGCAGCTGCGACGGCGGCACCCGCAAGATCATCTACCAGAAGAACGGTTGATTATGATGGGTTGAGCATGGCGATACCCATGCTGCCCCTACCACGGATTACGCCGCTACGCGCCTGACCCATCGCGCTGCGTATCTGGCCATCCCGGGCCTCAGTCGCTAAAGGCCCGGTGCAGCTCGGCCAGGGTAGGGAAATGATAGGTCGGCGCCTCGGCCTGCAGTTCCGCGAAGCTGCCGAAACCATAACCTACCGCCGCCGCATCCAGGCCGTTGCGCCGCGCGCCGATCAGATCGTGCTTGCGGTCGCCGATCATCAGGGTGCTGGCCGTATCGAGACCCTCCCGCTCCAGCAGATGACCGATCAGCTCGACCTTGTCGGTGCGGGTGCCATCCAGTTCGCTGCCGTAGATCAGGGTGAAGTGCCGGGCGAAATCGAAATGCCGGGCGATCTCCACGGCGAACACCCGCGGCTTGCTAGTGGCGATATACAGGGTGCGCCGCTGCGCCTGCAGCAGCTCGAGCAACGCCGTCACGCCCGCGAATACCCGGTTCTCGTACAGCCCGACCTCGGCGAACCGCTCGCGGTAATGCCCCACCGCCTGCCAGGCCGTGGCCTCGTCGAAGCCATAGGTCTGCATGAAACACTGCAACAGCGGCGGCCCGATGAAGTGCTCCAGCGCCTGCAGATCCGGCTCATCGATGCCGAGCTGCGCCAGCGCATGCTGCACCGAGCGGGTGATGCCCTCGCGCGGGTCGGTCAGGGTGCCGTCGAGGTCGAAGAGGATGTTCTGGTAGTGCATGCCTCCCCGCGTCATCGGCTGGCATAGCCTTCCATCAGGTGCTGATCCTTCAGGCGCACGTAGTTGTCGGCGCTGTAACGGAAGTAGCTGCGTTCCTTTTCGGTCAGTTCGCGGGCTTTCTGCGCCGGGCTGCCGACGTACAGGTAGCCGCTTTCCAGGTGGCTGCCGGGGGTGACCAGGCTGCCGGCGCCGAGCACCACTTCCTCGTCGATCACCACGCCATCCATGATGATGCTGCCCATGCCGATCAGCACCCGGTTGGCGATGTTGCAGCCGTGCAGGGTGACATTGTGGCCGATGGTCACGTCGTCGCCGATATTCAGCGGGTAGCCGCGCGGATTGAAGGGCCCGGCGTGGGTGATGTGCAGCACGCAGCCATCCTGGATGCTGGTGCGTTCGCCGATGCGGATGCTGTGCATGTCGCCACGGATCACCACCAGCGGCCAGATCGAGCTGTCGGCGCCGATTTCCACGTCGCCCATAACCACGGCCGAGGCATCGACAAAGGCCCGCTCGCCAAGCTGCGGGGTGAACTGTTGGTAAGTACGTATCGCCACGATATAACCTCTTAGGCTGCGGTGAGCTGTGATTGTAATTATGATGACGGGCATATGTGCCGAGTCCAGCCTGCCCAGCGCAGGTTCATGGCTTCAAACCCATTTCGTTACAGGTGCCCAATCGTGACCGCCAACAACCCGCTGCTGCAAGCCTTCGACCTGCCACCCTATTCCGTCATCCGCCCGGAGCATGTCGAGCCGGCGGTGGATAAGCTACTTGCCGAGAACCGCGCCGCCATTGCCGAACTGCTCAAGCAACAGTCTGGCACACCGAGCTGGAATGGGCTGGTGCTGGCGCTCGACGAATTGAACGATCGCCTGAATCGCGCCTGGAGTCCGGTCAGCCATCTCAATGCGGTGTGCAACAACGCCGAGCTGCGCGCGGCCTATGAGGCCTGCCTGCCCAAGCTGTCCGAATACTCGACCGAGCTGGGCCATAACCGCGCGCTGTACGAGGCCTATCACGCCCTGGCCGCGAGCCCCGAGGCGGCCACCTTCGAGGTCGCCCAGCAGACCATCCTCAAGCACACCCTGCGCGACTTCCATCTGTCCGGCATCGACCTGCCGGAAGCCGAGAAGCAGCGCTTCGGTGCGATCCAGAGCAAGCTCTCCGAACTCGGCAGCCGTTTCTCCAACCAGTTGCTGGATGCCACCCAGGCCTGGAGCAAGCAGGTCAGTGAGGAGTCGGCGCTGGCCGGCCTGACCGATTCGGCCAAGGCGCAGATGCGCCAGGCGGCCGAGGCCAAGGGCCTGGACGGCTGGCTGATCACCCTGGAGTTCCCCAGCTACTTCGCGGTGATGACCTACGCCGACCACCGCGCGTTGCGCGAAGAGGTGTATGCCGCCTACTGCACCCGCGCCTCCGATCAGGGGCCGAACGCCGGCCAGCACGACAACAGCCCGGTTATGCAGCAGATTCTCGAGCTGCGCCAGGAGCTGGCCAAGCTGCTGGGTTTCGCCAACTACGCCGAGCTGAGCCTGGCCAGCAAGATGGCCGAGTCCACCGATCAGGTGTTGCACTTCCTGCGTGACCTGGCGGTGCGCAGCAAGCCGTTCGCCGTCCAGGACCTGGCCGAGCTGCAAGCCTTCGCCGCCGAGCAAGGCTGCCGCGACCTGCAAAGCTGGGATGTCGGTTACTACAGCGAGAAGCTGCGCGAGCAGCGTTACAGCATTTCCCAGGAAATCCTCCGCGCCTATTTCCCCATCGACAAGGTGCTGGGCGGCCTGTTCGCCATCGTCGAGAAGCTCTACGGCATCCAGATCGAGGAGCTGTCCGGGTTCGATGCCTGGCACCCGGATGTACGCCTGTTCGAGATCAAGGAGCACGGCGAACATGTCGGGCGCTTCTTCTTCGACCTCTACGCCCGCGCCAACAAGCGCGGCGGCGCCTGGATGGACGGCGCCCGCGACAAGCGCCGCGACGCCAGCGGCAAACTGATCAGCCCGGTGGCCAATCTGGTGTGCAATTTCACCCCGGCGGTGGGCGCCAAGCCGGCGCTGCTGACCCACGACGAAGTCACCACCCTGTTCCACGAGTTCGGCCACGGCCTGCACCACCTGCTGACCCGGGTCGAGCATGCCGGCGCTTCGGGGATCAACGGCGTGGCCTGGGACGCGGTCGAGCTGCCGAGCCAGTTCATGGAGAACTGGTGCTGGGAGCCGGAAGGTCTGGCGCTGATTTCCGGGCATTACCAGACCGGCGACGCCCTGCCGCAGAACCTGCTGGACAAGATGCTGGCGGCGAAGAATTTCCAGTCCGGGCTGATGATGGTGCGCCAGCTGGAGTTCTCCCTGTTCGACTTCGAACTGCACGCCAGCCACGGCGACGGCCGCAGCGTGCTCGAGGTGCTCGAAGGCATCCGCGCCGAGGTCTCGGTGCTGCGCCCGCCGGCCTACAACCGCTTCCCCAACAGCTTCGCGCACATCTTCGCCGGCGGTTACGCGGCCGGTTACTACAGCTACAAGTGGGCCGAAGTGCTGTCGGCGGATGCCTTCTCGCGCTTCGAGGAAGAAGGCGTGTTCAACAGCGACACCGGCCGCGCCTTCCGCGAGGCGATCCTCGCCCGTGGCGGCTCGCGCGAACCGATGGAGTTGTTCGTCGACTTCCGTGGCCGCGAGCCGAGCATCGACCCGCTGCTGCGCCATCTGGGCCTGAGCCAGGAGGCCGCATGAGCGACGTCCCGATGAATGTCAGCAAGCGTCGCTTTATCGCCGGCGCCGTGTGCCCGGCCTGCAGCGAGCAGGACAAGATCCAGATGTGGGACGAAGACGGCGTGCCGCACCGCGAATGCGTGGCCTGCGGCTACGCCGACACCCTGGATGCGCGCGGCAATTCGGTGCCCAAGGAGCTGCCGACCCGGGTCAACGTCAGCGCCCTGAAACCCAAGGCCGCCGATCCCAAGGTGCAGGCGGTGCAGTTCTTCCCCAATCCCAAGCTGAAGAAGCCGACGGAATAAGGCTCGGGCAGCGACAGCGACCTCGATGCCTGGCTCCGTAGATCCTATGTTGCATGCGCAAGCGTAGGAGCGGCGGGGGCGTCTAGCCCATGCTCGCGATGTCTTTTGCGGGCATGGAACTGGGTGTTTCCGCCGCTCTTATCAAACAACCCGTCTGTCATGGACGCTATGGGTTATGACGTTTTTTGTAGGAGCCAGCTTGCTGGCGATGCTTTTGGTCAGCAAATATCGCTGGGACGCCGGATCGCCAGCAAGGACTAGGCGTCACCCTGGCTCCTACCCTACACAGTTTGCTGCGCGACAACGCTTCGTCGAAGGCGGCGAGCGAATTCCTACGAGACACCCGCAAACCGTAGATCCTATGTTCCTACGAGCGCAGGGGGGCGCCACGCCACAGACCTTGGACATGACCGTAGGGTCAACGGCCTGGGCATGGGGATGCTGCCGGCAGGGCGACGGCTGGTACTTGGTGGTAGGGCAGAATAACTGTATTTATATACAGTATTCTGTCGGAGTCGCCCCATGTCCGTTTCCCTGCCACCCCGCGGTCGCGGTACCGCCAGCAACCCGCACAACCGTTTCGCCCCGACCCGTTCGGTGGCCGAAGACGACGGCTGGTTTCAGGACGAGACGCCGCCGTCGCGCGCCACCGAGGTGCGCAGCGAACTGGCGAAGACGGTGATCACCCGCAACAACTCGCCGGATGTCGGTTTCGACCGTTCGGTGAATCCCTATCGCGGCTGCGAGCATGGTTGCATCTACTGTTTCGCCCGCCCGAGCCACGCCTACTGGGACATGTCGCCGGGCATCGATTTCGAAACCCGGCTGATCGCCAAGACCAACCTGGCCAGCCGTCTCGAGGAAGAGCTGCAGAAGCCCGGCTATGTGCCGCAGCCGATCGCCCTGGGGATCAACACCGATGCCTACCAGCCGATCGAGCGCGAGCAGCGCCTGACCCGCCAGGCCCTGGAAATTCTCCTGCGCTACAAGCATCCGTTGCACATCATCACCAAGGGCTCGCTGATCCTGCGCGACCTCGATCTGCTCAGCGAGCTGGCCAGTCAGCGCCTGGTCAGCGTGGCCTTCAGCCTGACCACCCTCGACGACGAGCTGAAACGCATCATGGAGCCGCGCGCCGCCTCGCCGGGGGCGCGCCTGCGCGCCATGCGCACGCTGCAAGAGGCCGGCGTGCCGGTCAGCGTGATCTGTGCGCCGATGATTCCACTGATCAACGACAGCGAGCTGGAGCGCCTGCTCGAGGCCGCCCGCGATGCCGGTGCACGCTCGGCCGGCTATGTGTTGCTGCGCCTGCCGCTGGAAATCGCCGAGCTGTTCGAGGAGTGGCTGCAGGCGCATTTCCCCGAGCGCGCCGTGCATGTGATGAGCCTGATCCGCCAGTCGCGCGGCGGCAAGAACTACGACAGCCGCTTCGGCAGCCGCATGCGCGGCGAAGGCCCGTTCGCCGAACTGCTGGCCCAGCGCTTTCGCCTCGCCAGTCGCAAGCTGGGCCTGGATCGCCGTGACACCCAGGGCCTGGACTGCTCCCAGTTCTGCCCGCCGGGGGCGCAGCTGAGCCTGCTCTGATGCGTTCGCCCGGGCGACCTGGCAATCTGCGCTTATGCCCGCGCTGCTGGGGGCCGCGGGGGTGAAACCTTCGAGGGACGTCGCAGGCCGTCAGCAAGCGCCCGCGCAGACCGCCATCAAAGCGAGGCGCGGATGACCAGCGGACAGTCCACCCGCTGAGTCCCGGATACGTCGAGGGCCTCGATCAGATGACGCGCGGCGCGCTGGCCGATCTCGTAGTAGGGCAGCTGCACCGTGGTCAGCGGCGGCAGGAACAGCTCGGCGATGCCGATCATGTTGTCGTAGCCGAGCACGGCGACGTCAGCGGGGATCTTCAGGCCACGGGCCAGCAGCACCTGGTAGGCGCAGAAGGCGATGCGGTCGTTGCCGCAGATGAGGATGTCGAATTGCGCACGGCCCTCGATGATGTGCCGATCGAGGATCTCCGGCGTCTCACCATAGGCATCATGGCTCGAAAGGTCGTATTGCAGCAGGTCCTCGGGCGCCAGACCGAACTCCGCAAAGGCCCGTTGCATGCCTTTCTGGCGCAGTTCCCAGGCCAGGCTCTGGTTCGGCAGGTTGATGCACAGCGGGCGTCGATAACCCTGGCTCAGGGCGTACCGCACGGCGCGGTATTGCCCCGCTTCGTCATCCGGCACGTAGCTGACCAGGCTGCGGTCCTCGGCCAGGCAGTTGGCCAGGATCAGCGGTTTGCTCTTCAGCCGCTCGGGAATGCTCACCCGGCGCAGGCCCATGGCGCTGAAGATCAGGCCGTCGGGACGGTGCGCGAGCATCAGGTCGATGCTTTGCTCGCTGGGCGGGTCGCTCAGCAGGTTGAGCACGAACACGTTCCAGCCGGCCTGTTGCGCGGTCCGTTCGATGGACAGCAGCAGCTCGACCGCGAACGGCGTGGTCGCGGTATCCAGCGCGAACACGCCGATGGTTCGGCTCTGCAGGTTGTCGCCGCGGATCTTGCGTGCCGACATGCTGGGCACGAATTGCAGTTCATCGATGGCGCGGCGCACCCGCTGGTAGGTCTCGGGACTGAGCTTTTCCGGACTGTTGAGCGCCCGCGAGACCGTCATCAGGGACACGCCGGCCAGCCGTGCAACGTCTTTCACTGAAGTCATGCAAAGCAACCAGGCAGGGTGAGTCGCGAATCATGCCACAGCGCCGCCGCCTGCCGCGACGGGCAACCGGAGGCGGTCGCAGCAGGCGCGCGTTGGTTCAAAGGCTGTCCACCCACCCCGAGGCCAGGTGCCAGGCCTGGCGGATCGCGACACGCCCGCTGCCCGCGCCGAACAGCTTCAGCCCCAGGCTGTCCGGCTGCGGGTAGATGCGGCTGCTGAGGCTGAAGCTGCCGTCTGCGGCGAACACCTCGATGGAGGAGCGGTCGAGGAACAGCCGCAGCAGCAGGGGTTCCCGGGCGGGCGCCAGCGTCACGCTGCGCTGACCGCCGACCCCCGCGCCCGAGCCGCTGCGGTCGAGCACCAGGCGCTGCAGCTGCGCGTCGTAGTAGAGCAGGGTCTGCTCCTGGCCATCGGCGCTGCAGCGCAAGGCGATGCCCAGACGCCCGTCGCGGCAGTCGGCCAGATCCAGTTGCAGCTCGAGTTCCAGCCGGTCGCCGCTCAACGCGGCAAGCGCGCAGCTGCCCGAGCCGTCCCAGCAGAGCGCGCCGTCCGCCAGCAAGGGGGCTTGGCGCAGGGCCGCGAGTTCGCGTGCGGGGTAGCTGTGCAGGCGCTCCCCATGCAGTTGCAGTTCGCGCGGAACACCGAGCATGCCGCACCAGTGTTGGGCCTGGCTCGGCATCGGGCTGTCCCACATGTCCAGCCAGGCCCAGAGCAGACGCCGGCCGTCGGAGGCCAGCAGGGTCTGCGCGGCGTAGAAATCGTGGCCGTTGTCCAGCTCGATAAAGGGCCCGCCAGTGAAGTGCCAATCGTTGTCGAGCTGGCCGACCCGGTAGCCGGTCTGGAACTTGTTCAGCCGCTCGAAACCCTCAGGCTGCATGCCCTGGGGGGAATACAGCAGCACGTCCTGGCCATCCAGGCGGAACAGGTCCGGGCACTCCCACATATAGCCGTCGCCCTCGCCGCCGCGGCTCACGTAGGCGAGGAACTCCCAGGTGCGCAGGTCGCTGGAGCGGTACAGCGGCAGCAGCGGCACGTCGCCCAGGCGCGCGCCGGCGATCAGGTACCAGTACTCGCCTTCGCGCCAGACCTTGGGGTCGCGAAAATGCATGATCGCGGCATCCGGGGCGGCGTCGATGACCACCCCCTGCTTGGCGAAGTGCACGCCGTCGTCGCTGGTGGCCAGGCACTGGACCTGGCGGATGCTGCGCTCGTCGCCCACCTCGCCGAGCCAGGTATGCCCGGTGTAGAGCAGCGCCAGGCTGTCGCCGCAGACCACGGCGCTGCCGGAGAAGCAGCCGTGCCGGTCGAAGTCGTCGCCCGGTTGCAGGGCGATGGGCAGGTGCTGCCAATGCACCAGGTCGCGGCTCTTGGCGTGCCCCCAGTACATCGGCCCCCAGCTCGGATCGAAGGGGTGGTGTTGATAGAACACATGGTATTCGCCGCGAAAGTACACCACGCCGTTCGGGTCGTTCATCCAGCCGGTTTTGGGGGCGAGGTGATAACCGGGCCGATAATCGGGCGTCAGGAGGGCGCTGCCCTCGCTCAGCGGGCGCTGGGCGAGGTCGAGGAAAACAGGCATGCAATTACTCGTTGGCGTCGTGAAGTGGCTCATGCATAGCCCTGGGCGAGGGCGCGCAGGGTAGCGGCGTCGGGCGTGGGGTGGCGCGGCAAGGCGTTGCCGTCGGCATCGAACAGATGCAGGTTGGCAAGCTCCGGCTGCAGTTCGACGCGGTCGCCTTGGCGCCATTCGGCAGTCGCCGCGCAGCGGCAGATCAGCGGCTCGTCCTCGCCAACATCGAGGTGCACATAGGTTTCGCAGCCCAGGTACTCGACGCCGACCACGCGCAAGCCGGCGTCGCCTGGCGCCTTCTGCAGGGCCAGGTGCTCGGGGCGGATACCCAGGCTCAGTGGGCTGTTGGCCGCCAGCGCGCTGCTGTCGAAGGGCAGGGCCGCCAGGCGGCCGAGCGCCGGCGTCTCGATCAGGCTGTGCGCGCCGGGGGCGAGCAGGCGCGCCGGCAGGAAGTTCATCCTCGGCGAGCCGAGGAAGCCGGCGACGAAACGGCTCACCGGCCGCTCGTAGAGCTCGCGCGGCGAACCGACCTGTTCGATGCGCCCTGCATTGAGCACGACTATCTTGTCGGCCAGGGTCATCGCCTCGACCTGGTCGTGGGTCACGTAGATCATGGTGGTGCCCAGGCTGGCGTGCAGCCGGGCGATCTCGTTGCGCATCTGCACGCGCAGGGCCGCGTCGAGGTTGGACAGCGGCTCGTCGAACAGCAGGATGTCCGGCTCGCGGGCCATCGCCCGGCCCATGGCCACGCGCTGGCGCTGGCCGCCGGAGAGTTCCTTGGGCTTGCGCTGCAACAGCTTGTCCAGCTGCAGCACCCGTGCGGTTTCCAGCACCCGCTCGCGCAGGCTGCGCTTCTCGGTCTTGGCCAGCTTGAGGCCGAAGCCGATGTTGTCGTAGACGCTCATGTGCGGGTACAGCGCATAGGACTGGAAGACCATGCCGACCCCACGCTCGCGCGGCTCCAGGTCGTTGACCCGGCGGCCGTCGATCAGCAGGTCGCCGGCGCAGATCGACTCCAGCCCGGCGATCAGCCGCAGCAGGGTCGACTTGCCGCAGCCCGAGGGGCCGACGAACACCACGAACTCGCCGCTGGCGATCTCCAGGCTGATATCGCGCAGGATGCGCAGGCCGCCCAGTTGCTTGTTCACTTTGTCGAGTTTCAACTTGCTCATGCTGTTGTTCCTTGTTCTTGTGGGGTCAGCCCTTGAGCGCGCCGGTGGTGAGGCCGGAGACGATGCGCCGCTGGAACACCAGCACCAGCAGCACCAGGGGCACGGTGACCATGACCGAGGCGGCCATCAGCAGGCCCCAGGGCAGCTCGTGCTGGCTGCCGCCGGAAATCAGCGCGATCGCCACTGGCACCGTGCGTTCCTGGTCAGTCAGGGTGAAGGTCAGGGCGAAGAGGAACTCGTTCCAGGCGGCGATGAACGCCAGCAGGCCGGTGGTCACCAGCGCCGGCCAGAGCAGCGGCAGCAGCACCCGGGTGAGCGCCACCCAGGGCGAAGCGCCGTCCATGATCGCCGCCTCTTCCAGTTCGCCGGGCAGTTGCCCGATAAAGGTGGTCAGCACCCAGACGGTGAACGGCAGGGTGAAGATGGTGTAGCTGAGGATCAGCGCCCAGGCGCTGTTGTACAGACCGAGGGCGCGGATCACCTCGAACAGCCCGGAGAGCACCGCGACCTGGGGGAACATCGACACGCCCAGCACCAGCAGCAGCACCGTGGCGCGGCCGCGGAACTTGACCCGGCCCAGGGCGTAGGCGGCGGTCAGGCTGAGGAACAGCGCCAGCGCCACCACGCAGACGGCGACGAACACCGAGTTGCCGATGGCCTGCAGGAACGACGCCTGCTGCAGCACCGCGGCGTAGTTGGAGAAGTCCGGCTTATCGAGCCAGTAGCTCACCTGGAACAAGGCGCTGGACGGCTTCAGCGAGGTCAGCACGGCGTAGTAGAAGGGGAATACCGCGTACAGCAGCAGTACCCCGATCGCGCCGCAGAAGCCCAGGCGCAGCAATGCTTTTTTCAGTAGACGCAGGTTCATCAGCGCACCTCCATCTGGCGGCGGCCGAGATAGAGGTAGAGCACGGCGATCACCGCGACAATCAGGAACAGCAGGGTCGAGGCGGCGCTGCCGTAGCCGACGTCCTGAAATTCCACCAGTTGCTGGCGGGCGTAGATCGACATGCTCATGGTCGATGACGAGTTCGAGGTCAGCACGTAGATGACGTCGAACACCCGCAGCGAGTCGAGGATGCGGAAGATCGCCGCCACCAGCAGCGCGGGCATCAGCAGCGGCAGGGTGACCCGCCAGAACACCTTGAGCGGGTGCACGCCGTCGACCCGGGCCGCCTCGTAGCAATCGCCCGGCAGCATCTGCAAGGCGGCCAGCATCAGCAGCGCGACGAAGGGCACGGTCTTCCACACATCGACCATGATCACCGCCCACATCGACAGGCTGGCGTCGGCGGTCCAGGCCAGGGGCGCGTCGATCAGGCCGAGGCCGAGCATCAGGTGGTTGATGATGCCGAACTGGTCGTTGAGCATCCACGCCCAGATCTTCGCCGAGACGATGGTGGGAATCGCCCAGGGGATCAGGATCATCGCGCGCACCAGGGCCCGCCCGGTGAACTGCACGTTGAGCAGCAGGGCCACGGCCAGGCCGATGCTGATCTCCAGGCCGACCGACACCAGGGTGAAGTGCAGGGTGTTGCGCACCGCCTGCCACCACAGCGGGTCGACCAGGATGCCGGTCCAGACATCGCCATCGCGCGCCAGGTAGTTGCTCAGGCCGACGAAAGCCCCGGCCCCGGCGTCGCTCAGGCTGGTATCGGTGAGGCTGAACCAGAAGGTGCGCAGCAACGGCCAGCCGGCCACCAGCAGCAGGCACAGCAGCATCGGCGTCAGAAACAGCCAGGCGGCCCGCACGCGGCGACGCTGCACGGGCGTTTCCTTGACGGCCAGGAGCTCGTCGTAGAACGGCTGGGCTCGGGAGATAGAGCTAGTCATGGCGATTCCTTGGCGGTTTACCAGTGGCGGCGCTTGATGCGCTTGAGGTCGTTGCCCAGCTCGGTCACCGCCTGATCGACAGGGGCCGCGCCGGAGAGCATGCCGTGCACGCGGTCGAACAGCGCATTGGAAACCCGTGGGTAGCGGTCGGCGGTGACCGCCGCCGGGCGCATCACGCCATCCGCGAGAATAGTGCGCAGCTGGCTGTAATACGGCATGGCCGCGAGCAGCTCGGGGTCGTCGTAGAGCGACTCGATCACCGGGTTATAGGCGCCGACCAGGGCCCGGTGCTTCTGTTGCTGGGCGCTGGTCAGGTAGGCCACCAGCTCGCCGGCGAGCTTGGGCTCGGCGCTGTAGCGCGACACCGACAAGCCCCAGCCGCCGAGGGTCGAGGCGTGCTTGCCGTTTTCGCCGCCTTTGGGCAGCGGGGCAATCCCGACCTGGTCCTTTATCGCGCTGTCCGGGCTCTGCACCAGGGCCCAGGCGTAGGGCCAGTTGCGCATGAACAGCGCATTGCCGGACTGGAACACGCCACGGCCTTCTTCTTCAGTGTAATTGAGCACGCCGGGTGGAGAGATGTCGCCCACCCAGCTCTTGGCCAGGGTCAGCGCGGTGCGCGTGGCCTGGCTGTCGACCTGGATATTGCCCTGGGCATCGATCAAGTCGCCGCCCGGCTGGCTGCCGATCCACTCCAGGGCGTTGCAGGTCAGGCCCTCGTAGGCGCGGCCCTGGAACACATAACCCCACAGATTGGCGTTGCCGGCGTCGCGCTCGGCCTGCTGGATCTCGCGGGCGGTGACGGTCAGCTCGTCCCAGGTTTGCGGCACCGGTTTACCGTGCTTTTCCAGCAGATCCTGGCGGTAATACAGCAGACCAGAATCGGTGAACCAGGGCATGCTCACCAGCCGCCCGTCGACCGTGGCGTTATCCAGCTGCGCCTGGAAATAGCCCTGGGTGGCGTTGGCCGGCAGCACCTCGCGCAGATCCAGCAAATGGTTGGCGAGCATGCCCGGCCAGACCACGTCGATCTGAATGATGTCGATGTCGGCCGATTGGGCGCTGAGAATCTGCTGATAGAAGGACAGCCGCTCGGTCGCCGAGTTGGGCGTCGACACCACCTCGACGGTGTGGCCGGTCTGTTTCGACCAGGCCTCGACGCCGTCCTTGCATAGCTGCAATTCCGCACCCACGGCGCCGCAGGAAATGGTCAGGTTGGCCGCGCCGGCCAGCGCGGGCAGCCCGCTGCAGATCGCCAGCAACGCCAGGGGGAGAACCGCTTTCAGTCTTGACATAAAAACCTCTTCATTCTTGTTTTTTTGTTGAAGATAACGTTAACATCGCTAATATAACAGCACATCCGCAGATGTACACCCCCATTTCCCCGCTGCCCGGAGATTTCCCGATCACCGGATTGAGGGCGGACTGGAACACACAATAAAAACAAATAGAGGAAGTCCCCATGCAGCATGCATCACGATGGCTACTGGCCGGTCTGCTCAGCAGTTCGGCAACCGTGCTGGCCCAGGCCGCCACTCCCATGACCCTGGAAGAGCGCATGGTCGCGCTGGAGGCCAGAGCCAGCGCCGCTGAAATGCGTGCGTCCGCTGCCGAACAACAAGCCCACGCCATCGCCCTGGAGTTGCAGCAGCTCAAGGGTGGCAGCCCCGCCCTTTCTGCGTCTTCCCCTGCCGCACAGGCAACGACCACGGCTCCCGTCCTGGACGCCCGTCTGGCAAAAGTCGAAGCCCGCCAGGAGGCCCTGGAAAAACTCGGTCGCAGCGAGCGGCAGAACCCCAGCAAGCTCACCAACGGTTTCAGCTTCAATGGCTATGCCCGCTCCGGGCTGCTGGTCGGCGAAGGGCTGAGCGGCGGACATGGTGGCCCCTATATTACGCCGGCCGGTTCGGTCGGCGGCGCCGTCGGGCGGCTCGGCAACGAAGACGATACCTATATGCGTATCGACCTGGCGAAAGAGCTGCATGCCGAGAACGGTACCCGTTCCAAAGTCACCGTTTCGATTGCCGACGGGGTGGAAACCTCCAACGACTGGACGGCCGAAGAAAGCAGCCTGAACGTGCGCCAGGCCTATGCCGCCCTCGACCATATAGCGGCGTTCAAGGGCAACCCCATGCTGGAAAATGCCAGCCTGTGGGCGGGCAAGCGCTACGACCGGGATACCTTCGACATCCATTGGCTGGACTCGGACGTGGTCTATCTGGCCGGTACCGGCGGCGGTATCTACGACCTGCAGCTCGGCGACAACTGGAGTTCCAACTTCTCCCTGATGGGCCGCGATTACGGCGACTTCAGCGCCACTGACGGTGACGACGACGTGGAAAGCTACATCCTCACGTCCAACCAGTTCTTCGCCGAAGACCGCTGGCAGTGGATGGTCAATGCCATCGGCTCGAACAAGAACGATACCCGCAGCAACGCCGCCGGGCTGACCCCCGCCGACTCCGGCGTGCAAAGCATGCTGGCCCATCACCAGAAGGACTTCTTCGGTCGCGAAGGCTTCTTCAAGACGGCGCTGCTCTACGGCCAGGGCCTCGGTGCAGAGGTCAAGAACCTGGGCTCGGATGGCGAGTTGCTCGACGACGCCAAGGCCTTGCGCCTGGCGCTCTATGGCCAGACGCCGCTGGCCCGTGGCTGGCGGATCGCCCCCAGCCTGCTGGCCGAGCAGAGCCAGGACAGATACGTCGGCGGCGACGATTATCGCTGGATGACCCTCAATCTGCGCCTGGCCAAGGAAGTCAGCAGCAACTTCGAGATGGTCTATGAAATGAGCTGGCAAACCATGGACCTCGACCCCAAAGGCTATCAGCAGCGCAATGCGGTCGATGGCAGCTTCTGGAAACTGACCGTGGCGCCGACGTTCAAGCCCGACATGGGCGGCTTCTTCACCCGCCCCGAGCTGCGGGTGTTCGCCAGCCTGATGGACTGGTCGGCGGATCTGGATAACTACAGCAACACCGACGCCTTCGGCGAGGATGGCTTCCAGGCAGGTGGTCTCTGGCAGTTCGGCGTGCAGATGGAAACCTGGTTCTAACACCCACGCCCGTGGCGCCACGGACGGCGAAAAAGCCCAAGGCGCTGCGCCCTGGCCGAGCGCAGCTGTTTTCCAGTGGTCATGTACTCGTTAACTGTTGCATGCATGGGTAGGGTGCGCCGTGCGCACCAGTGTAGGTCTGGGGCCGAGCGCACGCGGGTAGGTAGGCGCTGAGCGCAGCGAAGCCCAACAGGCAGTGACATGTCTCGTTGGGCTTCGTCGTTTTGCTCCTCAGGCTACGCCCCCCGGCCCAACGGCTGATCGCCTTGCAACACGCAATGGAGACATAGCCTTGCCAATTATCTGTCGATGTGGAGACACCCCATGTATCTGGTCTGTGGCGAAGCCCTGTTCGATTTCTTCAGCCTGGCGCCCGGCGCGCGTAGCAGCGAGCTGGCGTTCAAGGCGCTGGCCGGCGGTTCGCCGTTCAACGTCGCGGTCGGTTTGCGCCGTCTCGGTTGCGATGCGGCGCTGTTCGGCGGGATTTCCAGCGACTACCTCGGCGCCCGCCTGCGCCGGGTGTTGGCCGAGGAAGGGGTGTGCGGCGATTACCTGATTGCCAGCGATGCGCCGACCACCCTGGCCATGGTCGGCGTGGATGCCCAGGGTTCGCCGCAGTACTCGTTCCGCGGTGAGGGTTGCGCCGACCGCCAGCTGCGCCTCGAGCATCTGCCCGTACTGGATGCGCGGGTGCGCGGCCTGCATGTCGGCTCCTATTCGCTGGTGGTCACCCCAGTCGCCGGCACCCTGTTCGAGCTGGTCGGCCGCGAATGCGAGCGGCGTCTGATCAGCCTCGACCCCAACGTGCGGCTCAACGTCGAGCCGGATATCGCGCTGTGGCGTCGGCGTATCGAGGCATTTGCCGCCCATGCCCACCTGATCAAGGTCAGCGAGGAGGATCTGCAGTTGCTCTACCCGCAGCGCGATCCCCAGGACGTTGCCCGTCAGTGGCTCGGTCAGCGCTGCCAGCTGGTGTGCCTGACCCATGGCGGCGACGGTGCCAGCGTGCACAGCCGCCGGCACGGCCACTGGTCGGTACCGGCCCGGGCGGTGCAGACCCGCGACACGGTCGGCGCCGGCGATACCTTCCAGGCCGCCTTGCTCGCCTACCTGGCCCGCCATGGCCTGGACAGCCCGCAAGGGTTGGCCGGGATTTCCCGCGAACAGCTCGACGCCATGCTCAGGCTGGCGGTCGGGGCCGCGGCACTGACCTGTTCGCGGGTCGGCCCGGACCTGCCCTATGGGCATGAACTCGACGCGTTTTGATCGACCCGCCCGCCTCGCCCACTGGAGCCGTTATGCCGCACTCTCCCTCATCCATTGACGTCACCCGCCTGGCCAGTTGGCAGGCTCTCGCCGCGCACCGCGACCAGCTCGACGATTTCAGCCTGCGCCAGGCCTTCGCCGAGGATCCGCAGCGCTTCGCCACGTTCTCGCTGAACGACTGCGGGCTGTTTCTCGACTACTCGAAGAACCTGATCGACAGCCGCACCCGCGAACTGCTGGTCGGCCTGGCCAGGGAGGCGGGCCTGGCGCAGGCGATCCGCGATCTGTTCGACGGCGCCCTGGTCAACGCTTCGGAACGGCGCCCGGCCCTGCACACCGCCCTGCGCCGGCCGATCGGCGACCGGGTATTGGTCGACGGGGTCGACGTGATGCCGGAGGTGCAGCGCGTGCTCAACCGCATGAGCGAGCTGGTCGGCAAGGTGCACAACGGCCTGTGGCGCGGCTATACGGAAAAGCCGATCACCGACGTGGTCAATATCGGCATCGGCGGCTCCTTCCTCGGCCCGCAGCTGGTCTCCGAGGCGCTGCTGCCGTTCGCCCAGCGCGGCGTGCGCTGCCATTACCTGGCCAATATCGACGGCAGCTCGTTCCACGAGCTGGCGGCCAAGCTGCGCGCGGAAACCACCCTGTTCATCGTCTCGTCGAAGACCTTCAACACCCTGGAAACCCTGAAGAACGCCCAGGCCGCGCGCAGCTGGTACCTGGCCCAGGGCGGCAGCGAGGCCGAGCTGCATCGGCACTTTATGGCTGTATCGAGCAACCGTGAGGCGGCCATGGCCTTCGGTATCCGCGAGGAGAACATCCTGCCGATGTGGGATTGGGTCGGCGGGCGCTATTCGCTGTGGTCGGCGATCGGCCTGCCGATCGCCATGTCGATCGGCATCTCCAACTTCAAGGAGCTGCTGGCCGGCGCCTACCGCATGGATGAGCACTTCCAGAGCGCACCCTTCGAACGCAACATGCCGGTGCTGCTGGCCTTGCTCGGCATCTGGTACGGCAATTTCTGGGGCGCGCAGAGCCAGGCGATCCTGCCCTACGACCATTACCTGAGGAACATCACCAAGCACCTGCAGCAGCTGGACATGGAGTCCAACGGCAAGCGCGTGCGCCAGGACGGCAGCCCGGTGACCACGGCCAGCGGGCCGGTGATCTGGGGCGGCGTCGGCTGCAACGGCCAGCACGCCTATCACCAGTTGCTGCACCAGGGCACCCAACTGATTCCGGCGGATTTCATCGTGCCGGTGAGCAGCTACAACCCGGTCGCCGACCATCACCAGTGGCTGTTCGCCAACTGCCTGTCGCAGAGCCAGGCACTGATGCTCGGCAAATCCCGCGACGAAGCCGAGGCCGAGCTGCGCAGCCAGGGCCTCGGCGAAGACCAGGTGCAGCGCCTGGCGCCGCACAAGGTGATCCCCGGCAACCGGCCGAGCAACACCCTGGTGCTCGAGCGCGTCAGCCCGGGACGCCTGGGCGCCTTGATCGGCCTGTACGAGCACAAGGTGTTCGCCCAGAGCGCGATCTGGGGTACCAACGCCTTCGATCAGTGGGGCGTGGAACTGGGCAAGCAGCTGGGCCAGGGCGTGTATGCGCGGCTGGTCGGCAGCGCGAAAGACGCTGCCGAGGACGGCTCGACCCAGGGCCTGATCGACTTCTTCCGCGGCCGTCATCGCGGCTGATCGGGCAGCGGCGCCTTCGGCAGTGTGCAGCATGGCTCGCACTTCGGCGCGCAGGTCGAATACCGGTGGTGATCGCCAGGTAGCACAGGCATGCCGACAACCCGGCCACATACCCTGGGCGGGTTATTTCTGCCGTCCGCGCGTTGGCTGGCGCAACTGGAACGCGAATTGCTGCTGATCGAACAGGCGACCCGTCCGGCGGCCATTGGCTGGGTTCGTGGTGACCCAAGGTGCGCGTCGAGTGTCCAGTAAAGGTGCGCAATCTCTGACGCGGGATATTTTCCGAGCCAGGAGGATGCAAGCCCGCAGATATCGAGGTCAGCCCTATGGACAAGCAAGAGCAGCAGAACAGCCGCGTGGTGGAAAGCGCCGAGGACGCGCTGCGGCATATCATCGAAGGCTTCCAGCGCTTTCGTCAGGAGGTGTTTCCGCAGCAGCAGGCGCTGTTCAAGAAGCTCGCCCATGAGCAGACGCCACGGGCGATGATCATCACCTGCGCGGATTCGCGCATCGTTCCCGAATTGATCACCCAGAGCGATCCCGGCGACCTGTTCGTCACCCGCAATGTCGGCAACGTGGTGCCGCCCTACGGGCAGATGATGGGCGGGGTGTCCACCGCCATCGAATACGCGGTGATGGCCCTCGGCGTGCAGCACATCATCATCTGCGGGCACTCCGACTGCGGCGCGATGAAGGCGGTGCTCAACCCCGAAGAGCTGGAGCGCATGCCGACGGTAAAAGCCTGGCTGCGCCATGCCGAAGTGGCCAAGATCGTGGTGGCGGACAATTGCGGCTGCGCCGACCACAACACCCTGGGCATCCTCACCGAGGAGAACGTGGTGGCCCAACTCGACCACCTGCGCACCCATCCCTCGGTGGCCTCGCGCCTGGCCAGCGGTCAGCTGTTCATCCATGGCTGGGTGTACGACATCGAGACCAGCGAGATCAAAGCCTATGACGCCGAGAAAGGCGAATTCCGCCAGATCGGCGACGGCCCGCTGCCGATGGCCACGCCGCGGCCACGTTATTTGCAGGTCTGACAGCAGGCAGCTGCTTCGGGCGCCTGTACGGCAGTCGCAATGGGCTACAAATACCAGGTTGGGCCGGGCCGCCGAGGCTGCGAAACGAAGCCCAACAGCATCAACCGGTTGGGCCTGATGACGCTCAGCCCGCCGCGCGCGATTCATCCAGCTGCAGCTCTACCCCCAGTTGGCCTGACAGGCAGGGCCAGCGTTTCCAGGCGGCTTCGGTGTGCGGGTCGCTCAAGCGCTCGCGATAGGCGCGCACGGAGGCCTGGTCGAAGCCGGCCTCGTCGAGCATGCCATCCACGGCGTGATGCACGGCTTCATCCAGCTGATTGGCGAAGGGCTCGCCGATCAACTGGTGGGCGATCAGGTTGGCCACCGTGGTGTCCAGCGGAATCAGTGGCCGGCCAAGATGCTTGATGTAGCGGTCGTTGACCTCCTCGACCAGGCGGTGGGCCAGGTAGGCTTCGTCGAGCAGGCTGTCGAGGCCGTCATGTCCGGCGATCAGCGCGGGCGGCTGGAGAAAGAACTCCTCGGCGACTTTCAGCACCGGCTTGATCTGCTCCTCTATTCCGGCTTCGCGGGCGACCTCATTGGCCGCGTCCAATACATCGGGTACCTGTTCGATATAGGCGCTGACAAAGCGCGTGAGCACCCCCAGGGTGTCGGTGTCGGGCAGACGGATGGAGGGATGCAGGCGCTCCAGTTGCTCACCCAGTTGCGCAGAGAGTTGCTTGCTGCTGGCTTCGTGCTGGTGAGCGCGCTGAATCAGTTCGCGCAATGCGAGGGTATTCATGACTACTCCTGAAATGAGGACATGGAGGTGAACCTTAGCTGGCTGAAGGCCATTGCTCAGACGCGATTGTCATAATTTTTTCATGCTTATGCGAGAGCGCTATAACGCGCTACCACTGATTCTAGCCGGGCTACACCCGCCGTGGCGTTTAGCGCGAGGCTTGCGCGGCGTTGGCGATTTTCGTTTTGACGTTGCCAGGTCGAAGTCGCCGTCTATACTCGAGTTCGAAAGACAGTACCTGATAACACCGGACGGGCTTCGGCACGGAGAGGTTTCGACAGTTGTCATGGCCGTTGATCCTTTTGCTGCATGCTCCGCCGGCGGGATAACAAGAACGATAAGGGGAACCCGCAATGATGCGACATCCACGCGTTTGGATGAGCCTCCTGCTGTGTTTGGCATTCAGCTCGGCTCACGCCAGCTGGACGGTCAACATGGCGCCCGGAGCTACTGAGGTCAGTCGCTCGGTGTTCGACCTGCACATGACCATTTTCTGGATCTGCGTCGTGATCGGCGTGGTGGTGTTCGGCGCGATGTTCTGGTCGATGCTGGTCCACCGCCGCTCAACCGGGCAGCAGCCTGCACACTTTCACGAAAGCACCACGGTGGAGATCCTCTGGACCGTGGTGCCGCTGGTGATTCTGGTGCTGATGGCCATCCCGGCGACCAAGACCCTGATCGAAATCTACGACAACTCGGAATCCGAACTGGACATCCAGGTCACCGGTTACCAGTGGAAGTGGCACTACAAATACCTGGGCCAGGACGTCGAGTTCTTCAGCAACCTGACCACGCCGCAAGACCAGATCAACAACCTGGCCGTCAAAGGCGAGCATTACCTGCTGGAGGTCGATGAGCCGCTGGTGGTGCCGGTTGGCACCAAGGTGCGCTTCCTTATCACCGCCGCCGATGTGATCCACTCCTGGTGGGTGCCGGCCCTGGCGGTGAAGAAGGATGCCATTCCCGGCTTCATCAACGAGTCCTGGACCCGCATCGACGAGCCCGGCATCTACCGCGGCCAGTGCACCGAGCTGTGCGGCAAGGATCACGGCTTCATGCCGGTGGTGGTCGAGGCCAAGTCGAAAGTAGATTTCGCCACCTGGCTGGCCGAGCGCAAACAGCTCGCGGCCACCGAGAAGGAACTGACCAGTAAGGAATGGACCCTGGATGAGCTGATGGCGCGTGGCGAGAAGGCCTACAACACCGCCTGCGCCGCCTGTCACCAGCCGACGGGTGAAGGCTTGCCACCGATGTTCCCCGCGCTCAAGGGCTCCGCCATCGCCACCGGTGCCGCCGCCGGCCATATCGGCATCGTGGTCAACGGCAAACCGGGTACCGCCATGGCCGCCTTCGGCAAGCAACTGTCGGAAGTCGATCTGGCCGCGATCATCACCTACGAACGTAATGCCTGGGGCAATAAAGTCGGTGACATGGTCACGCCCAAAGACATTCTAGAGTTCAAGAAGGCTCAGGAGTAAGGACATGAGTGCAGTGATCGATACGCATGGTCATGCCGGACACGACCATCATCACGGCCCCGCCAAGGGCCTGATGCGCTGGGTACTGACCACCAACCACAAAGACATCGGCACCATGTACCTGTGGTTCAGCTTCGCCATGTTCCTCCTTGGCGGCACCATGGCCATGGTGATTCGCGCCGAGCTGTTCCAGCCGGGCCTGCAGATCGTGCAGCCGGAGTTCTTCAACCAGATGACCACCATGCACGGCCTGATCATGGTCTTCGGCGCGGTGATGCCGGCCTTCGTCGGCCTGGCCAACTGGATGATCCCGCTGATGATCGGCGCGCCGGACATGGCCCTGCCGCGGATGAACAACTTCAGCTTCTGGCTGCTCCCGGCGGCCTTCAGCATGATGGTCAGCACCCTGTTCATGGAAGGCGGCGGGCCCAACTTCGGTTGGACCTTCTACGCGCCGCTGTCCACCACCTACGCGCCGGAAAGCGTGACTTTCTTCATCTTCGCCGTGCACCTGATGGGCATCAGTTCGATCATGGGGGCGATCAACGTGGTCGCCACCATCCTCAATCTGCGCGCCCCCGGCATGACCTTGATGAAGATGCCGCTGTTCGTCTGGACCTGGCTGATCACCGCCTTCCTGCTGATCGCGGTGATGCCGGTACTGGCCGGTTGCGTGACCATGATGCTGATGGACATCCACTTCGGCACCAGCTTCTTCAGCGCCGCCGGCGGTGGCGATCCGGTGCTGTTCCAGCACGTGTTCTGGTTCTTCGGCCATCCCGAGGTGTACATCATGATCCTGCCGGCCTTCGGCGCGGTCAGTGCGATCATTCCGGCCTTCGCCCGCAAGCCGCTGTTCGGCTACACCTCGATGGTCTACGCCACGGCCTCGATCGCCTTCCTGTCGTTCATCGTGTGGGCGCACCACATGTTCACCGTCGGCATCCCGCTGACCGGCGAGCTGTTCTTCATGTACGCCACCATGCTGATCGCCGTGCCGACCGGGGTGAAGGTGTTCAACTGGGCCAGCACCATGTGGCAGGGCTCGATGACCTTCGAGACGCCGATGCTGTTCTCGGTGGCCTTCGTCATCCTGTTCACCATCGGCGGTTTCTCCGGGTTGATGCTGGCCATCGCCCCGGCGGACTTCCAGTACCACGACACCTACTTCGTGGTGGCGCACTTCCACTACGTGCTGGTGCCGGGGGCGATCTTCGGCATCTTCGCCTCGGCCTACTACTGGCTGCCGAAGTGGACCGGGCACATGTACGACGAGACCCTCGGCAAGCTGCATTTCTGGATGAGCTTCGTCGGCATGAACATGGCGTTCTTCCCCATGCACTTCGTCGGCCTGGCCGGCATGCCGCGGCGCATCCCCGACTACAACATGATGTTCGCCAACTTCAATATGGTCTCGAGCATCGGCGCCTTCATGTTCGGCGCGACCCAGTTGCTGTTCCTGTTCATCGTCATCAAGTGCATCCGTAGTGGCCAGCCGGCCGCGGCCAAGCCCTGGGACGGTGCCGAAGGACTGGAGTGGACGGTGCCGTCGCCGGCGCCCTACCACACCTTCCAGACCCCGCCGGAAGTGAAGTGATGTGCGCTTTTGCAGGCGCGAGCTTGCTCGCGATCCGGCGTCCCCTTCGCGGGCAGGTGCGTTCCTGCGGGGATGTGCTGGCATGAACGAAAGCCTGAGCACCCGCCGCCTGGTTATCCGTCTGTCATTGGTGGTGGTGGCGATGTTCGGCTTCGGTTTCGCCCTGGTGCCGATCTACGACGTGATGTGCCAGGCCTTCGGCATCAACGGCAAGACCGCCGGTGCCTACGAGGCCGGGGAACAGGGCGTGGATGCATCGCGCCAGGTGCGCGTGCAGTTTCTTGCCACCAACGCCGCCGATATGGTCTGGGAGTTTCGCCCTATGGCCGATGAAGTGGCAGTGCACCCGGGCGACAGCACGCAGATGGTGTTCGTCGCGCACAACCCTACGGACAGGCCGATGACCGCTCAGGCGATTCCCAGCGTCGCGCCTTCCAAGGCGGCGGCGTATTTCCACAAGACCGAGTGTTTCTGCTTTACCCAGCAGGTGCTGCAGCCCGGCGAGCGTATCGAAATGCCGGTGCGTTTCATCGTCGATCGCGATCTACCGGCAGATGTACGCCACCTGACCCTGGCCTACACCCTGTTCGATATCACTGCGAGTAAACCGCCTGTAGCCCAGGTGGGCCAATAAGGAGAACAAAGATGGCAGCTCATGAGCAGTACTACGTTCCCGCCCAGAGCAAGTGGCCGATTATCGCCACCCTCGGCTTGCTGACCACGGTCGTCGGGCTCGGCACCTGGTTCAACGACCTCAAGGCCGAACGGGCCGACTCCAACGGCCCGCTGATCTTCTTCGTTGGCGGCCTGTTTCTCGCCTACATGCTGTTCGGCTGGTTCGGCACCGTGATCAAGGAAGGCCGTTCCGGCCTGTACAGCGCGCAGATGGACCTCTCGTTCCGCTGGGGCATGAGCTGGTTCATCTTCTCCGAGGTGATGTTCTTCGCCGCCTTCTTCGGCGTGCTGTTCTACGTGCGCACCTGGGCCGGGCCCTGGCTGGGCGGCGAGGGCGACAAGGGGATCGCCAACATGCTCTGGCCGGGCTTCGAGTACAGCTGGCCGTTGCTCAACACCCCGGATCCCAAGCTCTATCCGACCCCCAGCGGGATCATCGACGCCTGGGGCTTGCCCTTGCTCAACACCGTGCTGCTGGTGAGCTCCAGCTTCACCCTGACCTTCGCCCACCACGCCCTGCGCAAGAACCAGCGCAAGCCGCTGACCCTCTGGCTGGCGCTGACCCTGATTCTCGGCGCGGCGTTCCTGGTGTTCCAGGCCGAGGAGTACATCCATGCCTACACCGAACTGGGCCTGACCCTCGGTTCGGGCATCTATGGCGCGACCTTCTTCATGCTCACCGGTTTTCACGGCGCCCACGTCACCCTGGGGGCGATCATGCTGACGGTGATGCTGGTTCGCGTCATGCGTGGCCACTTCAGCCCCGAGCATCATTTCGGCTTCGAGGCGGCCGCCTGGTACTGGCACTTCGTCGATGTAGTGTGGATCGGCTTGTTCACCTTCGTTTATGTGCTCTGACACTCGCGGCAAAGCTACTTACCAGGTCACCTGGGGCACCAGTTGGCCGCTGTAGAAGCCCCAGGCAATCAGGGCGACAGTCAGGGCGGTGAGCGTGACCCGAACGGTCAGGGAATTGACCACCCGGGAAGAACGACCCTCGTCCTTGACCAGGAAGAACAAGCCGCTGAACAAGCTGACCACGGTGGCCAGTAACAAGAGGACGATTGCGACCTTGAGCATGCGTAACTCCGGGGGGAGAGGAATGTCCTGCAGATGCAGTATAACCAGCTTGGCCCGCGCTTCGGCGCGTGCGCGATGAACGCCTTTCGCCCCGGCTGGCTGCCCAGTCTGCTGGTGCTGATGCTGTTTCCCGCGCTGATCGGCCTGGGTTTCTGGCAGCTGGCGCGTGCCGAAGAAAAGCGCCAATTGCTGGCGGCCCATCAGGCCCAGCAGCTGGCCGCACCTATCGCTATCGCCGAGCTCGCAAACCTTGCGAAGCCTGCCTATGTGCGGGTCCAGCTGCAGGGCTACTTCGATGCGCAGCACAGTTTGCTGCTGGATAACCGCACCCGTGATGGCCAGGCGGGCGTCGAAGTCCTGCAACCCTTTCATGACCAGGCCAGCGGTCTCTGGCTGTTGCTCAATCGCGGCTGGCTGCCCTGGCCGGATCGCCGGATAACCCCGACTTTCGCCACCCCCGCTACGCCGCTGCGGCTGCAGGCCACGGTGTACGTGCCGCTGGGCGATGGCCTGCAACTGCAGCAGGGACCGCAGTCCAGTACCTGGCCGCGCGTGATAGGTGCGGTCAAGCCGGACGAGCTCTGGCAGCAGTTGGGGCGTACGGGCCTGCCACATGAGCTGCGCCTGGAGCCCGGCCCCGGGTCTTTGCGGGTCGACTGGCCGGTGGTCGTCATGAGCCCGGATAAACACCTGGGCTATGCTGTTCAATGGTTCGCTCTGGCAACGGCTTTGCTCGGCCTGTTCATCTATTTCGGTTTGCATAACGCGCGGGAGACTCGCCATGAACCCAGCCATCACTCTGCCTGAAGTGTCGCCCAGCCGCCGTCGCCGCGGGCGCCTGCAGCTGATCATGCTGCTCGCCGTGGTTATCGGCCCGATGATCCTGGCCAGCGCCATGTACCAGTGGCGTTTCTGGGTCCCGGAAACCCGCAGCTACCACGGCGAGCTGATCGGCAACGGCCAGACCCGCGCGGATCTCGGCGTGAGCGGCGCGCAGGAGCTGCGCTGGCAGTTGCTGGTGACAGTGGCGGGGGCCTGCGATGCGGACTGCAAGCAGCTGGTGTTTCTCGCCCGGCAGATTCATATCGGCCTCAATCGGGATACCGCACGGGCCTCCCATGCCCTGGCCAGCACCCAGCCCCTGGCCGCTGACTATGACGCGCTGCTGCATCGCGAGTTTCCGCAGTTGACCCGCTATCGACTGGAACCCCAGGCCTATGCCGAAACCGCCGGCAAAGCCGAAGGCGCGCAACTCTGGATAGTCGATCCGCATGGCAATCTGGTGCTGCGCTACGACAGCCGTAGCAAGGGCAAGGCGATTCTCAACGACCTGCGGCATTTGCTGAAGATTTCCCAGATTGGCTGACGCGCAGGATGGGGTGCCCCCATCCTGCGTCGGAACAAGGAGCTTCACGATGGGCAAACCCGGTTACCGTCTTGCCTTGTTCGCCACCCTGCTGGCGGTGGTGGTGGTGCTGCTCGGCGCCTATACCCGGCTCACCCACGCGGGGCTGGGTTGCCCCGATTGGCCGGGCTGCTACGGCTTTCTCGCGGTGCCCATGAGCGAGCACCAGCAGACGCTGGCCGAGGTGCGCTTCCCCGAGGCGCCGGTGGAGGTGGCCAAGGGCTGGTACGAGATGATCCACCGCTATTTTGCCGGCAGCCTCGGCCTGGTGATCCTGGGCCTGGCGGCGCAGGCACTGCGCCGTCGCGGCGAGCCGGGACAACCGTTGAAACTGCCGCTGTTGCTGCTCGGGCTGGTGATCCTGCAAGGGGCCTTCGGCATGTGGACGGTCACCCTGAAACTCTGGCCGCAAGTGGTGACCGGCCATTTGCTCGGCGGCTTTGCCACCCTCAGCCTGCTGTTCCTGCTGAGCCTGCGCCTGTCCGGTGCAGCCGCGCCGTTGCCCGGGCTTTCCGCGCGCCTGCGCAGCCTGGCTGCGCTCGGCCTGTTGCTGGTCATCGGCCAGATCGCCCTTGGCGGCTGGGTCAGCAGCAACTACGCGGCAGTCGCCTGCGTGGACCTGCCGACCTGTCACGGCGAATGGTGGCCGGCGATGGATTTCGCCAACGGCTTTCACCTGACCCAGCATATCGGCCCGAATTACCTCGGCGGCCAGCTCGACAGCGACGCGCGCACGGCCATCCACATGACCCATCGCCTGGGCGCGCTGGCGCTGACCCTGGTGCTGCTGTTGCTGGCCTGGCAACTGCGTCGCGCCGGCTTGTCGCGCCTGGCCGGCTTGCTCCTGCTGGCGCTCGGCGTGCAGATCAGCCTGGGTATCAGCAACGTGGTTTTCCATCTGCCCCTGGTGCTGGCGGTGGCGCACAACGCCGGTGGCGCGCTATTGCTGTTGACGATGGTGTTGGTCAACTACCGGCTGCGGGCATCTTCTGTAGGAGCGGGCCATGCCCGCGAAACGGGCGCCGCGGAATATCGCGGGCATGGGCTAGGCGCCCCCGTCGCTCCTACGGCTCTGAGCCATGAAGAGTTCCGCCGGGTGGGTTAGACGCACCGCGGCCTAATCCCACCTGGAGTCGAGTTAGACGCTGGATTACGGCCTTCGGCTTATTCCGGCTACGAAATAACAAAAAAGGAGAGACCCGATGGCTACTCTACTGCGCGAACAACATGCTCACGCCAGCTGGCGCGACTACCTGGAGCTGACCAAGCCCAAGGTGGTGGTGTTGATGCTGATCACCTCGCTGGTCGGCATGTTCCTCGCTACCCGCGCCGGCGTGCCCTGGACGGTATTGATTTTCGGCAACCTGGGCATCGGCCTGTGCGCCGGAGGGGCGGCGGCAGTCAACCACGTGGTGGACAGGCGCATCGACTCGATCATGGCGCGCACCCACAAGCGCCCGCTGGCCGAAGGCCGGGTCACCCCGCTGGCGGCGCTGAGCTTCGCCCTGCTGCTGGCGGTCGCCGGCCTCAGCCTGCTGCTGGTCTTCACCAACGAGCTGGCCGCCTGGCTGACCCTCGCCTCGCTGCTTGGCTATGCGGTGATCTATACCGGCTTTCTCAAGCGCGCCACGCCGCAGAACATCGTCATCGGCGGCTTGGCCGGCGCCGCTCCGCCGCTGCTCGGCTGGGTCGCGGTCACCGGAGAGCTGACCGCCGAGCCGCTGCTGCTGGTGCTGATCATCTTCGCCTGGACCCCGCCGCATTTCTGGGCCCTGGCCATCCACCGCAAGGCCGAATACGCCAAGGCCAACATCCCGATGCTGCCGGTGACCCACGGCGAGCACTACACCAAGGTGCATATCCTGCTCTACACCGGCGCGCTGTTCGCCGTCAGCCTGTTGCCCTACGCCATCCACATGAGCGGCCTGCTCTACCTGGTCTGCGCCATCGGCCTGGGCGCGCGCTTTCTGCACTGGGCCTGGGTGCTGTACCGTGACAGCAAACCGCACGCGGCGATCAACACCTTCAAGTACAGTATCTGGTACCTGTTCCTGCTGTTTATCGCCCTGCTGGTCGACCATTACCTGCTGCTCAACCTGTAATCGTTGGTGTCATGACCCGTACCCAGATCACCGTTTTCGTTCTCGTAGCCATAGTCGCGCTGGTGCTCGGCCTGACCGTCAACAAAGTGCTCAACAGCAAAGGGCAGAACGACCCGACCGCGCTGCTCGATGCCGGCATCGTGCTGCTGCCGCAAAGCCGCACGCTGCCCGAGCTGAGCCTGATCGATCAGGACGGCCAGACGGTCGCGGTCGACCAGCTCAAGGAGCAGTGGAGCCTGCTGTTCTTCGGCTACACCTTCTGCCCGGACATCTGCCCCGCCACCCTCGCCCAACTGCGCCAGCTGCAAGGCCAGCTACCGGAGCAAACCCGCGCCAAGCTGCGGGTGGTGCTGGTCAGCGTCGACCCCAACCGCGACACCCCGGAGCAGTTGAAGAAATACCTGGCCTACTTCGATGCCGGCTTCATCGGTCTGACCGGTGAGGAAGCCACCCTGCAGAAGTTCGCCAATGCGCTGAGCATTCCCTATATCCCGGCCGATACCAGCAAGGAAAACTATACCGTCGACCACAGTGGCAACCTGGTGATCATCGGCCCGGACGGCACCCAGCGCGGCTTCATCCGTGCGCCGTTGAACAACGCAAAACTGGCGGCACAGTTGCCGGGCTTGATCAATCCGCTGGATTGATCGATGAAAATCACTCGCCGGCGCTATTGGGCGAACAGCTGGGAAATATCCTTGAACGCCTTGAACTCCAGGGCGTTGCCGCAGGGGTCGAGGAGGAACAGGGTGGCCTGCTCACCAACCTGGCCCGCGAAGCGCACATAGGGTTCGATGACGAAGCGGGTGTGCCTGGCCTTCAGGCGCTCGGCCAGTTGCTGCCAATCTTCCCAGCCCAGCACCACACCGAAATGCGGCACCGGCACCTCGTGGCCGTCCACCGGGTTGCTGTGCGCGGCTCTTTGATAGTCCATCTGCGGCGCCTGGTGGATCACCAACTGGTGGCCGAAGAAGTCGAAGTCCACCCAGTGCGCGCTGCTGCGGCCTTCGGCGCAGCCGAATACCTCTCCGTAGAAGTGCCGGGCCGCAGCCAGGTCGTGGACGGGAATGGCCAGGTGGAAGGGGGCGAGTGCCATGGCGAGACTCCTGATGGTCAATGTCCGCTGATTCTCAGCAACAGTAATACTGATTGAAAGCGAATATCCTTGTTCGTCAGCACAAATAAAATTGATCAGTCGGGGCGGTGATGTTGCGCGAATTGAGAACCTTCGTGATGGTCGCCCGGCATGGCACCTTCGCCGCCGCCGGTCAGCAGGTTGGCCTGACCCAGTCGGCGGTCAGCGCGCAGATGCGCGTGCTGGAGCAGGGCCTGGGTGTGCGGCTGTTCGACCGTAGCGGCCGTGCCGCGCTGCTCAACGCCGCCGGTCGGCATGCCCTGCCATTGGCCGAGCAGATGCTCGCGCTCTATGCACAGATGGCCCTGCCGACTGCGGCGGCCGAGTGGCAGGGCGAGTTGAGGGTCGGCGCCATCGCCAGCGTGCAGACCGGCGTGCTGCCCGACGCCCTGCCGCGCTTTCGGGAACTGGCGCCACGGGTCGAACTGAAGCTGGTGCCCGGCGTGTCGCTCGATCTGCTGAGCCGGGTGGATGCGGGCGAACTGGACCTGGCGCTGCTGATCCAGCCGCCATTCGAGTTGCCCAAGGAACTGCTGCAAATCGGCCTGGCGCGCGAGCCCTTCGTGCTGATCACGCCCGTGAGCGTTGCCGGCGAGGACCCGCTGCAGATCCTCGCCGAGCAGCCGTTCGTGCGTTACGACCGCCGCTCTTTCGGTGGCCGCCGGGTCAGCCAGTTCCTTCGCGAGCAGCGCCTGAGCGTGCACGAGGCGCTGGAACTGGACGAGCTGGAGGCCATCGTGCGCATGGTCGAGTGCGGCCTCGGCGTATCGCTGATCCCGCGCGCCGGCTTGTGGCTGCAACGCCCGACCCAGTTGCGGGTACTCGAACTGGGCGAACTGACCTTCCACCGCGAACTGATCGCGGTGCTGCGCCGGGCGCAGCGCCAGCCGGCGCTGGACTGTCTGCTCGACTGCCTGCGCGAAACGGCAAAGTAGATCCTATATCTGCACGGCTTGCGATCTCGTAGGGTGGATGACGCTTTATCCATCCACCAAATCGCGATGGTGGATGAAAAAGGCGTCATCCACCCTACACAGTTGGTGCGCACGACCTAGGCGGCAAGAAAAAGCCCGCTGCGGGAGCGGGCTCGTGTGACTAGCGGAAAAGCGACAACTTAGAACGCTGGTACCACCGCACCCTGATACTTCTCCAGGATGAAGGCTTTGACTTCAGGGCTGTTCAGCGCCTTGGCCAGTTTCTGCATGGCGGCGCTGTCCTTGTTGTCCGGGCGGGCGACCAGGATGTTGACGTAGGGCGAGTCGCTGCCTTCGATGATCAGCGCATCCTCGGTCGGGTTGAGCTTGGCTTCCAGGGCATAGTTGGTGTTGATCAATGCCAGGTCGACCTGGGTCAGCACGCGCGGCAGGGTCGCTGCTTCCAGTTCCCGCAGCTTGATCGCTTTCGGGTTCTCGGCGATGTCTTTCGGCGTGGCGAGGATGTTGCTGGCGTCCTTGAGGGTGATGATCCCGGCCTTCTGCAGCAGCAACAGAGCGCGGCCGCCGTTGGTGGCGTCGTTGGGGATGACCACGTTGGCACCCTGCGGCAGATCCTTGAGGTCCTTGATCGTGCTCGAGTAGGCACCGAAAGGCTCGACATGCACGCCGACGACGCTGGTCAGCTCGGTGCCGCGGCTCTTGTTGAACTCGTCGAGGTACGGCTGGTGCTGGAAGAAGTTGGCGTCCAGGCGCTTCTCGGCGACCTGTACGTTGGGCTGCACGTAGTCGGTGAAGACCTTGACGTTCAGCTCGACGCCGTCCTTGGCCAGGGCCGGTTTGACGAACTCGAGGATTTCCGCGTGGGGTACGGCGGTGGCCGCCACGCTCAGGGTTTCGGCCTGGGCCGCGCTGGAAAACGCAGCGACGACGGCGATGGCGGTCAGCAATTTTTTCATCATGAAGCTCCTTGTGGGATTGATGCGGATTCGGCGGATAGCCGCGATTCAATAAAGCGCAATTATTTGCGGGTGCTGTTTATTTTCTGGAGAAGTGCACCACCAGCTTGTCGCCGGCGCTTTGCAGAATCTGCACCAGCACCAGCAGCAGGACCACGGTGACCAGCATCACGTCGGGCTGGTAGCGCTGGTAGCCGTAGCGCACCGCCAGGTCGCCGAGGCCGCCACCGCCGATCAGGCCGGACATGGCGGTGTAGGACACCAGGGTGATGGCGGTCACCGTCACGGCGGCAAAGATGCCCGGCAGCGCCTCGGGCAGCAGGGCGTTGACCACGATCTGGCGGGTGCTTGCGCCCATCGCCTGGGTCGCCTCGATGATGCCGCGATCGACTTCGCGCAACGCGGTCTCCACCAGGCGGGCGAAGAACGGCGTGGCGCCCACCACCAGCGGCGGGATGGCCCCGGCCACGCCCAGCGAGGTGCCGGTGACCAGCACCGTGAAGGGAATCATCACGATCAGCAGGATGACGAAGGGCACCGAGCGCAGGATGTTCACCAGCAGCGACAGCACGCCGTACAGCGCCTTCTGCTCGAACATCTGCCGCGGGCCGGTGAGGAACAGCAGCACGCCCAGGGGCAGGCCGAGGATCACGGTGAACAGCAGCGAGCCGCCGAGCATGCTCAGGGTGTCGAGGCTGGCGTAGCCGATTTCCGCCCAATCGACATTTGGTAACAAAGAGTGCAGCAGACGGGTCAGGGCGTCCATCAGCGCAGCACCTCCAGGTGCACGTCGGCGGCTTTGAGGCGCGCCAGCGCGGCGTCCAGGTCGCCGCCGGTCAGGGCCAGGGTCAGCTGGCCGTAGGGGGTGTCCTTGATGTGGTCGATGCGCCCGGCGAGGATGCTGTAATCCACCCCGGTCTCGCGCGCCACGCTGCCGAGCAGCGGCGCGTAGGTGGCCTGGCCCTGGAAGGTCAGGCGCAGGATGCGTCCGGCGACATGGGCGAAGTCGTCATGCAGTTCGCCTTCGTCGACCTGCTCGGCTTCCTGGACGAAGCGTCTGGTGGTGGCGTGCTGCGGATGCAGGAAGACATCGGCCACCGAGCCCATCTCGACGATCACGCCGGCGTCCATCACCGCCACGCGGTCGCAGACCCGGCGGATCACGTCCATCTCGTGGGTGATCAGGACGATGGTCAGGTTCAGCTCGCGGTTGATCTGCGCCAGCAGTTGCAGTACCGAGGCGGTGGTCTGCGGGTCGAGGGCGCTGGTGGCCTCGTCACACAGCAGGATCTTCGGCTCGGTGGCCAGGGCGCGGGCGATGCCGACCCGCTGCTTCTGTCCACCGGAGAGCTGTGCCGGGTATTTGTTGGCGTGTTCGCTGAGGCCGACCCGCGCCAGCAGTTCGGCCACCCGTGTCTCCATGGCGCTGCGCGACAGCACCCCGGCCAGCTTCAGCGGCAGGGCGACGTTGGCGGCGACGGTCTTCGACGAGAGCAGGTTGAAGTGCTGGAAGATCATCCCGACCCGCTGGCGGAAGCGTCGCAGGCCAGCCGCGTCCAGCGCGGTGACGTCTTCGCCGTCGATCTGGATGCGGCCGCCGGAAGGCTCTTCCAGACGGTTGATCAGGCGCAACAGGGTGCTCTTGCCGGCACCGGAATGACCGATGATGCCGAACACTTCGCCACGGGCGATCTGCAGGTCGCTCGGCTGCAAGGCAGGGATATCTTGGCCGTTGACGCGATACGCCTTGCGGACTTGGTGAAAGTTGATCACGCGTTAAACCTTTTGGGTTTGTCGAGCAGCCGGGTAGGCATAAAGGCGCTTAGTCTACCCGGCACTCTTTAGGCCGCAAAAATCTTTGTAGACCTATGGTTATAGCCAGATCGCATGTACATGCGCAGGGCCAAGCGCCTGCGCAGGTCGTGGCGACAGACCGCTGCCGGGCTAGCGTTGCGGGCTGAGCAACAGTTGCGGGGTCTGGTTGGGCTCGAGCCGCTGGCTCATGGCCGGGCTGAAGTCTGGGTCGAGACGTTCGATCCGCGCCTTGAGCAACGGCGCGAGCCACAGATAGTCGCCGGCCTGGCGGACCTGGATAGCCACTGTGCAGCGGCACTTGACCACCTCCGCGGCGACCGTATCGAGCAGACGGTAGAGACCCTGGTTGTCCCGGCTGTCCAGCATCGGCAGGGCAATCATGCTGCTGGGGGCGGCCGGGTCGATCAGTTGGGCGGGCGGCGCCGGCGTCTCTTCGGGCAACTGGATCGCCCTGAGCGCCGCTGCCTGACGCGCGGCGGCCTGGCGCAATTGGCGCGCCTGTTCACCCCGTGCGGCTTGGGCCTGGGCGGCTGCCTGTTCGGCGGCGGTGCTCGCAAGATCCGCCGCATCCAGCTCGGTTTGCCGAACCTGGGCAATCGCGCCGCCCAGCCCGGTGGTCAGCGCGGGAGCCTGCGGCATCAGCTGGCGCGCCTGGCTGAGGGCCTTGGCCGCACGGTCCAGATCGCCGGTCTGCAGGGCAGTTTGTCCCTGCTGCAGATAGGCCTCGGCCAGCTGGCGCTGATAGACCTCCAGGCGGGCGTCGTCGCTGGCGCGCAACTGCAGGGCGTTGAGCCGGCTTTCGGCTTCGCTCAACTGGCCGCTGGCCAGGCTCTGTTCGAGCAGGCGAAAGTCGCCGAGCAGCTCGTCGGTGGCCGCGCCGGGCTCCTGCGACGTGCTCTGGCACGCAGCCAACAGCAGCGCAAGAGCAAGGATGGAAAGACAACGTGAGGCGAACGAGATCATTACTGCGAGTCTCATGTCGGGCAAAAAACGTGCAATTCTACACCGCCGGGCCGGGCGCAACCAAACCTTGCTGCGATGGGTCGGTGGATTGCGGATGCAATCCGGGGAATCTGAGCGTACCCACGCTCTGCGTGAGTAGGCTCATCGCGGCCATGGGACTAGGCGTCCCCGCCGCTCCTACAGGATGAGTGCTGTCCTGCCGCCGCGGCGCGGTCCGCCTTAGGCCGTGCGCCGCGGCCAGGCGAAGCTGAGCAGGAACAGGCTGGCGGCCGACACCACGATCGAGGGTCCGGCCGGGGTGTCCTGGAACCACGATAGGCTGAGGCCGCCGCACACCGCGACTATGCCCAGCAGGCTGGCGCCAAACGCCATCTGTTCCGGGGTGCGCGCGTGGCGCTGGGCGGCGGCGGCGGGAATGATCAGCAAGGAGGTGATCAGCAGCACGCCGACGATCTTCATCGCCACGGCGATCACCACGGCGATCAGCAGCATCAGGCTCAGGCGGATCGCCGCCACCGGCAGGCCTTCGACCCGGGCCAGTTCCTCGTGCACGGTGATTGCCAGCAGCGGTCGCCAGAGCAGCGCCAGCAGCACCAGCACCAGGGCGCTGCCGCCGAGAATCCAGGCCAGGTCGCCGGGGCCGACGGCCAGCAGGTCGCCGAACAGGTAGCCCATCAGGTCGATGCGCACGTCCTTCATGAAGCTCAGCACCACCAGCCCGAGCGACAGGGTGCTGTGGGCGAGGATGCCGAGCAGGGTGTCCGAGGCCAGCGGCTGGCGGGTCTGCAGGGTCACCAGCAGCACCGCCAGCAGCACGCAGCCGACCGTCACCGCCAGGGTCGGGCTGACGTCGAGCATCAGGCCGAGGGCGACGCCGAGCAGTGCGGCATGCGACAGGGTGTCGCCGAAATAGGCCATGCGCCGCCAGACCACGAAGGAGCCGAGCGGGCCGGCGACCATCGCCAGGGCCAGGCCGGCGAGCAGGGCGTTGAGCAGAAAGTCAGCCATGCTTGCAGCCATCTCCGTGTACATGGGGTTGCAGCGGGCCCTGGATGTTCAGGCCGGCGCTCGGTTCGCTGACCACGGCGCCATGCAGGTCGTGCTCGTGGTCGTGGTGGTGGTGGTAGATCGCCAGGCTCTTGGCGTCCTGGCCGAACAGTTCGACGAAGGCCGGATCAAAGCTGACCTGCTCGGGGTGGCCGGAACAGCAGACATGCCGATTGAGGCAGACCACCTGGTCGGTGGTGCTCATCACCAGGTGCAGGTCGTGGGACACCATCAGCACGCCGCAACCATGGCGGTCGCGCAACTGGGTGATCAGGCGGTACAGCTCGGCCTGGCCGCTGACGTCGACGCCCTGCACCGGCTCGTCGAGCACCAGCAACTGCGGCTCGCGCAGCAGGGCACGGGCCAGCAGCACGCGCTGCAGTTCGCCGCCGGAAATGCTCTGCAAGGGGCTGTCGATCACCTGGCTGGCGCCGACTTCGGCCAGCGCCGCCTGGGCGCTGGCGCGATCGACGCCGGGCACCAGGCGCAGAAAACGCAGCACGCTGAGGGGCAGGGTGGCATCGACATGGAGTTTCTGCGGCATATAGCCGATGCGTAGTTTCGGCTTGCGCCAGACGCTGCCGCTATCGGGCTTGAGCAGGCCGAGCACGGTGCGCACCAGGGTGGTCTTGCCGGCGCCGTTGGGGCCGATCAGGGTGACGATCTCGCCGGGTTTGACGCTCAGCTGCACATCCTGCAGCACGCTCTGGCCGCGGAAGCTGACGCCAATCCCGTCGAGGCGAATCAGCGCATCGCTCATGCGGCCTCCTGGCAGCCCGCACAGAGGCCGACCACTTCCACGGTCTGCCCTTCGACCACGAAACCGACGCTCTGCGCGCCACTGACGATCGCTGCGCTGATCGCCGCGTGCTCCAGTTCGATGGCCGCGTGACAACTGCGGCAGATCAGGAACTGGCCCTGATGGGCATGGGTCGGGTGACTGCAGCCGACGAAGGCGTTGAGCGAGGCGATGCGGTGCACCAGGCCGTTTTCCAGGAGAAAATCCAGCGCCCGATACACGGTCGGCGGCGCGGCGCGGCGGCCGTCCTGTTCGCTCAACACGGCGAGGATGTCGTAGGCGCCGAGCGGCTTGTGGCTCTGCCAGACCAGCTCCAGCACGCGTTTGCGCAGGGCGGTCAGGCGCAGCCCCTGCTGTGTGCAGATGCTTTCGGCCTCGGCCAGGGCATGGCTGACGCAGTGGGAATGGTCGTGGGGACGTGAGGCGAGCGGTGGCTGAGTCATGGGCAGGGACGGCGGAGACTGGAGACGTTATTATATTACCCGTTCCTTCCAGTCCGAGTGCCCTCCGTGTTGCGTCTTTTTTCTGCTGTCAGTCTGTTCTGCGCCGTTTTTCTCACCAGCCCTGCCGCCCTTGCCGAGGTGCGCGTGCTGACCAGCATCAAGCCGTTGCAGCTGATCGCCGCGGCCGTGCAGGACGGTGTCGGCAGCCCCGCAGTGCTGCTGCCACCCGGCGCCTCGCCGCACCACTACGCGCTGCGTCCCTCCGATGTGCGGCGGGTGCGCGACGTGGCGCTGCTGTACTGGATCGGCCCCGACCTGGAAAGCTTCCTGCCGCGGGTGCTGGCCGGTCGCAGCCAGCCGAGCGTCGCCGTGCAGGACCTGCCCGGCATGCACCTGCGCCACTTCGGCGACAGCCATGCCGAGGACGATGACCACGACCAGGCCCATGACGAGCATGGCCAGGAGGTCGCCGACGAGCACGAGCATGATCAGGCCCACCGTCCCGGTGCCCTGGATGCGCACCTCTGGCTGCTGCCGGCCAATGCGCGGGTGATCGCCACGCGCATGGCCGCCGACCTGAGCGGTGCCGACCCGGCCAACGCCGCGCGTTATCAGGCCAACCTGGCCGCCTTCGGCGCCCGCCTGGAGGCTCTCGACCAGCGTTTGCAAGCCCGCCTGGGCGGCCTGGCCGGCAAGCCCTACTTCGTCTTCCACGAGGCCTACGACTACTTCGAGGCCGCCTACGGCCTCCAGCATGCCGGGGTGTTCAGCGTGGCCAGCGAAGTGCAGCCCGGCGCGCGGCATGTCGCCGCCATGCGCACCCGCCTGCAGCAGGCCGGCCCGGCCTGCGTGTTCAGCGAACCGCCGCTGCGCCCACGCCTGGCCGAGACCCTGACCGCCGGCCTGCCGGTGACCCTGGCCGAACTGGACACCATGGGCGGCGCGCTGGCAGTGGATGGCAACGGCTACGAGACCCTGCTGGACAACCTGGCCAATGGCCTGGTCGAGTGCCTGGGCGCCCTGTAAGCCTGCGCAATCAGGGGCATGTCGGCTGACGTCGGCGGCGGACTCGGGCCGTGACCGGCTTTGGCGGCGGGATCCAGGGCTGGCTGATAATCCATCAAGGCGGCCGATGCTCACCTGCGCGCGGCCCCATCCCGTAACCGTGCAAACCCGCAACCCTTGGTCGGCTGGATCACGGCGCATCGGTCCGCCACCAGGGTGCAACAGTCTTATCGGTCGAGCGCTATATCCAGTGCCTGCACTGGCCTATAGTCAGGCGTTATCAGCGCTGTCGCTGGTTCACCAGGGAAGGCCCGCATGCTGACCATTGAACGCATCTACCCCAAGCAACTCGACCAGAACAATGTCGACGACCAGAACACCCTGCGCATCCATCTGCAGCGTTATCGGTTCGCCGCGGCCTGCCTGAGCGGCGAGCGCATTCTCGACATGGCCTGTGGTTGCGGCTACGGCACCGCCTTGCTGGCCGAGTTGCACCCGGACAAGATTGTGCTGGGGGTGGACATCGACCCGGCCGCCATCGCCTATGCCGAGCAGCACTACCGCCTGCCCAACCTCAGCTACCGCTGTGCCGATGCCCAGAGCTTCAGCGCCGAGCCGCGCTTCGACAGCATCATCAGCCTGGAAACCATCGAGCACCTGCCAAACCCGCGGCTCCTGGTCGCCAACTATGCCGCGCTGTTGGCCGAGCAGGGCCAGGTGATCGCCTCGGTGCCCATCACCCCGACCCTGGACGGCAACCCGCACCACCTGCATGACTTCAGCAAAGCCTCGTTCCTCGCCCTGTTCCGCCGCCATGGTTTGCACCCGGACCAGTCTTTCGAGCAGATCCAGAGGTGGCAATTCAAGGGCTTGTTCGTCAAACGCCCGATCAAGCAGCACCGCTCCGAAGGGGTGGGCAACGCCGTGCTGCAGTACTACCGCAAGCATCCTGCGTACCTGCTGCTGCGCCTGCGCTCGATGCTGCGCTACGGCTTCAGCAATCGCTACCTGACCTGCAATTTCAGGGCGACCTGAACGCCGCTGGAGTCGTTGGGCGCGCCTGGCCGGTGCTTAAGGGCGGCAAGCTCTGTGTGCGCAGAGAGCCCCCTGCCCAGGGACACAACCAATGTGGTTGTGCCGGTTTGATGCGAATGGCTGCAAACGGCCCAGGCTGACGCTGCGTATCATCAATATCGCGGCCCTGTTGTTCCGACTGAATGGCCCCTGGAATGGTGCTTAACGCATCTGGAACAATTCCTGATGGAAGTCTTCCGGCTTCAGACCATGGGCCACCAGATCATCGCGCAGGGACTGGCCAAAGCCCGTAGGTCCGCAGAACCAGACGCTGGCATCCTGCCAGTCCGGAATTTCCTTGCGTAGGCGTTCGCCACTGAGGCGGCCGTTCTGGCCGGCCACCAACAGGTGCAACCTGACCCCCGCGGCGGTCGCATCGGCACGCAACTTATCAATGGCTTGGGGTGAGTACTCGCCGGAAGGATGGAACAGATCGATGTTGTGCTGACGATCAGGCTCCAGCGCCAGTTGCTTGAGCCGCGCCACAAAGGGCGTGATACCGATGCCGGCACCGATCCAGATCTGCCGCTGGTTCTGGTCTTCGAAGGTGAAACAGCCGTATGGCCCTTCCACCGTCACCAGGTCGCCCACGTGCAGGGTCTGCGGCAGTCGGCTGGTGTGGTCGCCCAGGGCTTTGGTGATGAAGCTGATCTGCGTTTGCGGCGGGTTCCAGGCCGAGGCGATGGTATAAGGGTGCGCGCCTTCCGATTCAGACGAGGTGACGAAGGCGAACTGACCGGCCTTGTGCCCGGGCCAGCCCGCTTGCAGTGCGATGTGGGTTTCCAGCACGTTCAGTTCCGGGTACTGAATCAGGGTTTGTATTTCACCTTGAACCTTGCGCCGGGCTCCGATGCGTTTGAACAACGCCTGGAACGCCGCCAGGGTGCCACCGACCAGCAGCAGGGCGGTGACTATGCCGACCGGCTCGGACCAGTAGGCGAACTTGACCAGCACCACAGTGTGGAACACCAGCACCAGGTAGAGCGCGGCCAGGATGATGTGGGTCTTGGCGAACCAGCGGTAGGGGAAGCGCTTGACCAGCGCCAGGATGATCAGCACCCCGGCAGCGTAGAACGCCCACTCGCCGAGGGTCTCGGCCAACCCGCGCTGGCTGCGCAGCAACTGCTCAATGGTGCCAAGTTCCGGGCCGGCACCGCGCCCCTTGACCGGTTTGCTCAGCCAGCCCCAGCCGACCGCCCACTTGGTCCCCTTGGCCCAGACCCAGTGCACGCTGGCAAACACCAGCACGCTGATGCCTAGCCACCTGTGCAACCGGTACATCTTGTCCAGTCCGCCAAGCAGCGGTTCGGGGCGGCGCGGGCGCACCGCCAGCATCATTGCCACGCTCATGGCCGCCATCGCGATGACTCCGGTGTATTGCACTAGCACCGCACGCAGCGAGAAATAGGTCAGCGGCTTCGGCAGGACGGTCTCTGCCAGTGCCCATAGCAGGGTTAGCCCTATCAGCAACGCCCACAAGGTTATCTTGATGTTCTTCATTTCGGACTCTGCGGTAAGGCTACGGTGGACATGCTCAAGCAAAAATAGCCACCGCAGAACAAGTTTTCGCCCGAACGATAAAAACACTGCTGCAGGTCAATTAATCACACAGCAAGGTGACACCTGCAAAGGTTCGGGGCGGCCGAATCCAGCCCGCAGCGGATGGCCGCCGGGATCGATTGGCGGGCAAGGTTTGCGGATCGGGGAAGAGGGCACCATGGCCTCCGATCATCGCGACAGGAGGTCGGCGTTGGCCATCGGCCTCGCGGAGATAGTCACATCCGGCCGTCTGCCTGACCAGGGATTCAGGTTGTCTGATGACTGCTCTTCGCCTTCCCTGCCACCCATAGCAGCGCCCGCCGACTACCATCCATGCGCCCACACTCGCCGGGCGGCGTGGTGTCTGCAGGGGCTGCTAAGGTGAAAGGCAGGATTCGCTCTTATCACCTCGGCGGCAGGAGGACGGAAGATGGCCAAGCGCGCGGCGGGCGGTTCGGCGGCGGCCGCGGGGATTGCCCTGCAGGCGGCGGCGCTGGATATCTGGGCGCAGAAGTACTGCCTGCGCGATCGTGACGGCAAGCCGCTGGATGCCGATATCGATGGCACCTGGCAGCGCATCGCCCGGGCCCTGGCCGAGGTGGAGGCGCCGCCGCTGCGCGAGCATTGGTATGCGGAGTTTCTCTGGGCGCTGCGCAATGGCGCGATTCCTGCCGGGCGGATCGTCGCCAATGCCGGTGCCGAGGCCTACAAGCCGGCGACCTCGACCATCAACTGCACGGTCTCCGGCACCCTCGCCGATTCCATGGAGGACATCCTCGGCAAGCTGGTCGAGGCCGGGCTGACGCTCAAGGCCGGCTGCGGCATCGGCTACGAGTTCTCCACCCTGCGCCCGCGTGGCGCCCTGGTTTCCGGCGCCGGGGCGCAGACCAGCGGGCCGCTGTCGTTCATGGATATCTTCGACAAGATGTGTTTCACCATCAGCTCGGCCGGCGGTCGCCGTGGGGCGCAGATGGCCACCTTCGATATCGCCCACCCGGATGTGCGCGCGTTCATCGCCGCCAAGCGCGAGGACGGCCGGCTGCGCCAGTTCAACCTGAGCCTGCTGGTCGGCGACGACTTCATGCGCGCGGTGGAGGCCGACGCCGACTGGCCGCTGCTGTTCCCGCTGCATGCCAAGGAGCGCGCAGCGCTGGATCTCGACGATCCGGCCCAGGTGCGCTGGCGCGACTGGCCGCTGCACGACGGCTATTGCGTGCGCGAAGACGGCCTGGTGGCCTGCAAGGTCTACGCCACGCTGCCTGCCCGTGAGCTGTGGGATGCGCTGATGGCGGCCACCTACGACTACGGCGAGCCGGGCTTTATCCTCATCGACCGGGTTAATCAGCAGAACAACAACTGGTGGTGCGAGGACATCCGCGCAAGCAATCCGTGCGGTGAACAGCCCCTGCCGCCCTATGGCGCCTGCCTGCTCGGTTCGCTCAACTTGACCGCCTTCGTCGAGGCGCCGTTCGCCGCCGACGCGCGCTTCGATTGGGACAGGTTCCGCCGCGTGGTGCGCATCTTCACCCGCCTGCTGGACAACGTGGTGGAGATCAACGGCCTGCCGCTGGCAGCGCAGCGTGCCGAGATCTTCGCCAAGCGCCGGCATGGCATGGGATTTCTCGGCCTGGGTTCGGCATTGGCGCTGCTCAAGCTGCGCTATGGCAGCCCGCAGGCCTGCGCGTTCACCGAGGAGGTGGCGCGCGAGATGGCCCTGACCGGCTGGCAGGTGGGCCTGGAGCTGGCCGAGGAGAAAGGCCCGGCGCCGCTGCTGGCCGAGGAGTTCGAGGTGACCGCGGCGATGCTGCGTCAGCGCCCGGAGATGGTCGCCGACGGCCATCAGGTCGGCGACCGCCTGCCGGGCCGGGTGCTGCACGCCAAGTATTCGCGCTACATGCAGCACCTGGCCGAGCATGCGCCGCAACTGGTGGCGGCGCTGGCCGAGCGCGGCGCGCGTTTCACCCACCACAGCTCCATCGCCCCGACCGGGACCATCAGCCTGAGCCTGGCCAACAACGCCTCCAACGGCATCGAACCGAGCTTCGCCCAGCGCTATTCGCGCAACCTGATCCGCGCCGGGCGCAAGGCCAAGGATCGGGTCGAGGTGCTCAGCTACGAGCTGCTGGCCTACCGCGCGCGGGTCAACCCGCGCGCCCGGCCCGGCGCGGAGGACCCGGCCGAGCGGCTGCCGGACTACTTCGTCAGTAGCGAGGACATCAGCCCCAGCGAGCATGTGGACATCCAGGCCGCGGCGCAGAAGTGGGTCGACTCGTCGATCTCCAAGACCGCCAACGTGCCCGCCGATTACCCCTTTGCGGCGTTCAAGGACATCTACCGTTACGCCTGGCGCCAGGGTCTCAAGGGTTGCACCACCTTTCGCTTCAACCCGGCGGCGTTCCAGGGCGTGCTGGTCAAGGAGGCGGACCTGGCGCGCACCCGCTATCGCTTCGAGCTGGAGGACGGCAGCCTGGTGGAGCTGGCGGGCAACGAGGAGGTCGAGTACGACGGTGAGGTGCACAGCGCCGCCAACCTGTTCGAGGCTTTGAAGGAAGGCTATTACGGCAAGTATTGAGCGGGTTTGCCGCGCCGCTTCAGCGGTGGCCGGCCACCCGCAGGGAGCGGGTCATGGTGGTGAAGATCGAGCAGCGCATCAAGGGTTTCCAGGTGATCGACGAGGTCGAGGCGATGCAGCGCGCGGCCGCCGCCGAGACGCCGGTGCCGGTGCAGATGGACGAGACCCTGCAGCGCCCGGAGAGCCTGTTCGGCGTCACCTACAAGATCAAGTCGCCGCTGTTCGAGCATGCGCTCTACGTCACCATCAACGACATAGTCCTCAACGCCGGCACGCCCCACGAGCAGCGCCGGCCGTTCGAGATATTCATCAACTCCAAGGGCATGGAGCATTTCCAGTGGATAGTGGCGCTGACCCGGATCATGTCGGCGGTGTTCCGCAAGGGCGGCGACTGCACCTTCCTGGTCGAGGAGCTGAAGGCGGTGTTCGATCCGCGCGGCGGCTACCTCAAGCGCGGCGGCGTCTACATGCCGTCGCTGGTGGCCGAGATCGGCGCGGTGCTGGAGCGCCACCTGACCGCCATCGGCCTGCTCAAGGGCCACGAACTGGATGAAGGGCAACGCCGCTTGCTGGCGCAGAAGTGGGCGGTCTACCAGGCCAGCCAGGACGCCAGCGCGGTGGAGCCGGGCGAGGGCTTCCCGCCCGGTGCGCAGCTGTGCAGCAAGTGCCAGACCCAGGCGGTGGTGCACCTGGAAGGTTGCGCCACCTGCTTGAATTGCGGTTATTCGCGCTGTGGTTGAGGCAGCACCCTAGGGGCCGTTACAGGGCGAACGGCAGCGCCACCTCGACCTGCTGGCGATGCAGCAGGCGGTGCTGGAACTCGCCGGGGTCGTGGATCAGCACTTGCTGACCGGCGAAGGAGTCGGCGGCGATCAGCCGCGACAGCCAGAAGCGCACGCAGGCGATGCGCAGCATGGCCGGCCACAGTTCGGCCTCGGCCGGGGTGAAGGGGCGCAGGCTGGCATAGGCGCCGAGCAGGGCCTGGGCACGGTGCGGATCGAGACTGCCATCGGCGTCCGAGCACCAGTCATTCAGGGCGATCGCCAGGTCGTAGAGCATCGGGCCGGCACAGGCGTTGTAGAAGTCGATCACGCCGGCCAGGTGATTGCCGTCGAACAGCACGTTGTCGCGGAACAGGTCGGCGTGCAGGTTGGCCCGCGGCAAGGCGAGGATGCGCGGCTTGAGCGCATGGATCTCCGCCAGGGCATCGCGCAGCAGCGGCAATTGCGTCTCCGGCAGTTTCAGCGCCAGGCTCGGCCCCTCTTCGAGCATCCAGTCCAGGCCGCGATCGCTCTGCCGTTCCAGCACATGTGCGCGGGTGGCCAGGTGAATGTGCGCCAGCAGGTTGCCGACTTCCTGGCAATGATGCGGGTTGGCCAGGCTGACGTGCTTGCCCGGCAGGCGCGGCTGCAACAGCGCCGGCTTCTCCGCCAGGCTGCGCAGCGCTTCACCGCTCTCGGTGCGCAGGGCATAGGGCACCGGCAGGCCGGCCTCATGCAGGACATCGAGCAGTTCGATAAAGAACGGCAGGTCGGCGCTGGGGCCGCGCTCGATCAGGGTCAGGACGAACTCGCCCTGTTCCAGGCTGACGAAGAAGTTGCTGTTCTCGCTGCCCGCGACGATGCCCTGGAAGTCGCGCAGGCGACCCAGGCCATAGGGCGCGAGAAAGGCTTCCAACTCGTGACGCTCCAGGGGGGTGAATACCGACATATCAGAACCGCCGACTTAACATGTGCTGCCTTACCATTTAAAAATTTCCCAGGCCGGAATCAGCATGTCCGGAGAGTCCGAACGGACGAAGTTGCCGTCACTGCCGTCGGCGCGCACCAGAAAGTAAGGTTTGCCGGTCTTGGGGGTGATTTTGATTGCATAGAGGAAGCCGTTGACCCGGTATTCCTCGATGGTCTTGTCGCCTTCCTGGCGGATGGTCACGTCCGGATCGGCGGACGGCGCATCATCGGCATAGGCGGCGAGCGAAGCGACAGCCAACAGGCTGGCCAGCAACAAGCTATTGAGTGTGCGCATGATAACCTTGTCCCTTTGTTTTCAATGGTGCGGTCATTCTAACGCCGCCCCCGCCGAAAAGGTTGATCCTGCTCATGAGCCAAGCCCCTCTCGTCCTGGTCGACGGTTCCTCGTACCTCTACCGCGCCTTCCATGCCCTGCCGCCGCTGACCACCTCCAGGGGCTTGCCCACCGGGGCGGTGAAGGGCGTGCTGAACATGCTCAAAAGCCTGCGCAAGCAGTATCCCGATAGCCCCTTCGCGGTGGTGTTCGACGCCAAGGGCGGCACCTTCCGCGATGCGCTGTTCGCCGAGTACAAGGCCAATCGGCCGTCGATGCCCGACGATCTGCGCGTGCAGGTCGAACCGTTGCACGCCAGCGTCAAGGCGCTGGGCTTTCCGCTGCTCTGCGTCGACAACGTCGAAGCCGATGACGTGATCGGCACCCTGGCCCGCCAATGCGCCGGCGAAGGTCGCGACGTGGTGATTTCCACCGGCGACAAGGACATGGCCCAGCTGGTCTGCCCGCACGTTACGCTGGTCAACACCATGACCGGTAGCGTCTATGACATCGATGGCGTGAAAGAGAAATTCGGTGTCGGTCCTGAGCTGATCATCGACTACCTGGCGCTGATGGGCGATAAGGTCGACAACATTCCGGGGGTGCCGGGGGTCGGCGAGAAAACCGCGCTGGGTCTGCTGGTCGGCATCGGTGGCGGCCTCGACGTGATCTACGCCAACCTCGACCAGGTGGCCGGACTGCCGATCCGTGGGGCCAAGACCCTGGCGGCCAAGCTCACCGAGCACCGCGACATGGCCTACCTGTCCTACGAGCTGGCGACCATCAAGCTGGACGTGCCCCTGAACCTGGAAATCGACGCGCTGCATCCCGGCGCCGCTGATGTGCCGACGCTGATCGAGCTGTACGACGAGCTGGAGTTCAAGAGCTGGCGCGATGAGCTGTTGCGCCAGAACCAAGGCCAGGCCGCCAAGGGCGGCAAGCTCGCCGGCGCCGCGGCGCCGGCCGCCGACCTGTTTAGCCTGGCCGCCAGCGCTGCGCCGCCAGCGCAGCCGGCCCTGATCATCCCGACCCCGTCTGGCTACCTGACGATTCTCGAGCAGGCCCAGTTCGATCGCTGGCTGGAGAAGCTCAGAGGCGCCGAGCTGATCGCCTTCGACACCGAAACCACCGGCCTCGACGCGCAGAAGGCGCAGCTGGTGGGCCTGTCGTTTGCGGTCACGGCTGGTGAAGCCGCCTATATTCCGCTGGCCCACTCCTACATGGGCGTGCCGGCGCAGCTCGATCGCGACCAGGTGCTGGCGGCGCTCAAGCCGATTCTCGAGGATCCGCGCAAGGCCAAGGTCGGCCAGCACGCCAAGTACGACATCAATATCCTCGCCAATGCCTCGACGCCCATCGCGGTGCAGGGAGTGGCCTTCGACACCATGCTCGAGTCCTACGTGCTCGACTCCACGGCGACCCGCCATGACATGGACAGCCTGGCGCTGAAATACCTCGACCACAGCACCATCCGCTTCGAGGACATCGCCGGCAAGGGCGCCAAGCAGCTGACCTTCGACCAGATCGCCCTGGAACTGGCCGGGCCTTATGCGGCGGAAGACGCCGATGTGACCCTGCGCCTGCACCAGGCCCTGTGGGCCAAGCTGGAAGCCGAACCGAGCCTGGCCAGGGTCCTGCGCGAGATCGAGATGCCGCTGGTGCCGGTGCTGGCGCGGATCGAGCGCCAGGGGGCGCTGGTCGACGCCAAGCTGCTCGGCCAGCACAGCGTCGAGCTGGGCGACAAGCTGGTGGCGCTGGAGCGTCAGGCCTTCGATATCGCCGGCGAGGAGTTCAACCTGTCATCGCCCAAGCAGCTCGGGGTGATCCTCTACGAGAAGCTCGGCCTGCCGATCATCAGCAAGACCGCCAAGGGCCAGGCATCCACCGCCGAAGCGGTACTCGCCGAACTGGCCGAGCAGGACTTCGAGCTGCCCAAGGTACTGATGCAGTACCGTACCCTGAGCAAGCTCAAGAGCACCTACACCGACCGCCTGCCGGAGCAGATCAACCCGCGTACCGGGCGCATCCACACCTCTTATCACCAGGCGGTGGCGGCCACCGGGCGCTTGTCGTCCTCGGACCCGAACCTGCAGAACATTCCGATCCGCACTGCCGAGGGCCGGCGCATTCGCCAGGCGTTCGTCGCGCCCGCCGGCTACAAGCTGCTGGCGGCGGACTACTCGCAGATCGAGCTGCGCATCATGGCCCACCTGGCCCAGGACGAAGGCCTGCTGGATGCCTTCCGCCATGACCGCGACGTGCACCGTGCTACCGCCGCCGAGGTGTTCGGCGTGCCACTGGACGCCGTCAGCGGCGATCAGCGGCGTAGTGCCAAGGCGATCAACTTCGGCCTGATCTACGGCATGAGCGCGTTCGGCCTGGCCAAGCAGATCGGCTGCGATCGCAAGCAGGCGCAGGCCTATATCGACGTTTACTTTGCCCGCTATCCGGGCGTACTCGCCTATATGGAGCGCACCCGAGAGCAGGCCGCCGAGCAGGGCTATGTCGAGACCCTGTTCGGCCGCCGCCTGTACCTGCCGGAGATCCGCTCGAGCAATCAGGGACTGCGCAAAGGCGCCGAACGTACCGCGATCAACGCGCCCATGCAGGGCACCGCCGCGGACATCATCAAGCGCGCGATGATCGCGGTGGACAACTGGCTGAGCGAATCGGGGCTGGATGCCAAGGTGATCCTGCAGGTGCACGATGAACTGGTGCTGGAGGTGCGCGAAGACCTGCTCGAGCAGGTGCGCGAGCGGATCAAGCAGCTGATGAGCGGTGCGGCCGAACTGGCTGTGCCGCTGCTGGTGGAAGTGGGTGTGGGCGATAACTGGGACGAGGCGCACTAAAACCGCGGTTTGGCCGGGAGAATCAGGCAACGGATGGGGGACGGCCGCGGCCTGGGTTGCCGGCTTTTAAAACCGCCAGGCATCAAGGACAGATGCTTTATGACCAATAGATTCTAAGACGCCACTGAACTTTGCCTTTGCACCGGCAGTCAGAGTCTACGAATGGCCCAGAAAGCCGTTCGATGCTCCTTGTTGTGTTAAGTGTTGGCAGATATCTGAACCCCGCCCTAGCGGTTCAGACCTTTAGATCCCGAGCTTCTCTCTCCCCATATGAGGCTCGGGGTTTTTTTTGTCCGGCGGAAAGTACCCGGCGCCGAATCAGGCCTCGGCTTCCTCATCGTCTGGCAGCGCGAACTCACCCAATTGCAGCCATTCGGCCAGCACCGCCTGGGCTTCTTCGATGCCCTGGCGCTTGGGCGCGGAAAACAGCTGGATGCTCACCCGGTCGCCCCAGCGCTTGCGGATGTCCTGCTGCACCTTGAGCAGCGCGGTCTTGGCGGCGCCGAAGGCCAGCTTGTCGGCCTTGGTCAGGAGGATGTGCATGGGCATCTCGCTGGCCGTCGACCAGTCCAGCATCAGGATGTCGAACTCGGTCAGCGGGTGACGAATGTCCATCATCAGCATCAGCCCGCGCAGGCTTTCGCGGCTGCCCAGATAGGCTTCCAGGTGCTTCTGCCAGTGCAGCTTCAGGGGAATCGGTACTTTTGCGTAGCCGTAACCCGGCAGGTCGACCAGGCGCCGGTCATCGTCCAGGCGGAAGAAGTTGAGCAACTGGGTGCGCCCCGGAGTTTTCGAGGTGCGCGCCAGGCTGGCGTGGGTCAGGGTGTTCAGCGCGCTGGACTTGCCGGCGTTGGAGCGGCCGGCGAAGGCGACTTCGTGGCCCAGATCGTCCGGACATTGGTCGACCTTGGCGGCGCTGATCTGAAAGGTGGCTTGTTGGCACAGGCCGATAATGGGGTTCTTAGCTTGCATCAGGGTATCCGGTGAGGGCGGGCATAATGGAAATTGCAGGTGCGCAGCCCTTGCGACATTTGCGCACATCCTGCCGGGCGCCACGCGGCGCGGCAAGCGGCGTCGTTTCCGTTTCAGTGACGCCAGTATATAATGCCGCAGATTTTGTGTGCGCTTTGTCCCACTCGCAGGATAAGTGTTCATGGGAACGATTGAGAACCTCTGCCCTTAGAAGCAGCACGTTCCCTCCTCCCTGATGAGGTCGATCTGATGAAAAAAATGCTGCTTGCCGCTGGTGTGTTGATGTTGTCGTTCAATAGCCATGCCGCCCAGGATCCCGAGGCTGTCTACGCTCGTACCTGTGGCGCTTGCCATAACGGCCAGCTGCCGACGGCGCCGCAAAAAGGCGACAAGGCTGCTTGGGAACCTCGCTTGGCCAAAGGCATGGACGTGCTGGTACAGAGCGTCACCAATGGTTTGAATGCCATGCCACCGCGTGGCTTGTGCATGGACTGCACCGCCGAGGATTACCAAGCCGTCATACAGTGGATGACCGAGTAAATCCGGCCCATAACTCTTTCTCTCTTAGCCGTAGTTGGATTAGTTGATGAATAAAATACTCGTGAGTCTGCTGTTGACCCTGGGCATCACCGGTTTGGCCCAGGCCGCTGGTGACGCTGCCGCCGGTCAGGGCAAGGTCGTCGTGTGTGGCGCTTGCCACGGTGCCGATGGCAACAGTGCTGCCCCGAACTTCCCGAAACTGGCCGGTCAGGGCGAGCGTTACCTGCTCAAGCAACTGAACGACATCAAGTCGGGTACTCGGCCTGTGGTGGAAATGACCGGTCTGCTGGATAGCCTCAGCGACCAGGATCTGGCCGATATTTCCGCGTATTACGCCAGCCAGAAGATGAGCGTGGGCGCCGCCGACCCGAAACTGGTCGCGCGCGGTGAAGCACTGTTCCGTGGCGGCAAGTTGAACGAAGGCATGCCCGCCTGCACCGGTTGCCATTCGCCCGATGGTGCGGGTCTCGACGCTGCCGGCTTCCCGCAAATCGGTGGCCAGCATGCCGGTTATGTGGCCAAGCAGTTGACCGATTTCCGTGAAGGCAATCGGACCAACGACGGCGACAGCATGATCATGCGCGGCATCGCCGCCAAGCTGAGCAACAAGGATATCGAAGCGGTATCCAGCTTCATCCAGGGCCTGCACTGAGCCTTGCCGCGGGTGATGTAAGAACCTGCAAAGAAAAGGGTGGCTGCGGCCACCCTTTTTCGTTTGTCAGCCCGCTACAATGGCTGGAACCTGGCCCGCAGCGCAGAGTCTGATTTCCGACTCGTCGCTGGGCGACGCTTAGGTCATGGAAAGAAATAACTGCTACGTATTGCGCCGGATTTTCGTTTGCCTTCAAGGCACGGCAAGGCGCGCATAGTCGTTCTATGTAAGCTTTGCTGTAACGCCGAAGGCGGACGAAAAGACCAGCAAGAGGTCGTAGTTATTTATTGACAGGCCCTTAACATCCAAGCAAGGAGTACCCCATGCGTAAACTGATCCTCGGCGCCGCCCTGGCCATCAGCAGCCTGTTCGCGCTGGCTGTTCAGGCAGAACCCGAAGCGGGCAAGAACTATGTCGAACTCGCCAGCCCGGTGCCGGTAGCCAAGCCCGGGCAGATCGAGGTGGTCGAGTTGTTCTGGTACGGCTGTGGGCATTGCTATCAGTTCGAGTCGACCATCAATCCGTGGGTCGAGCAGTTGCCGGAAGACGTCAATTTCGTGCGCATCCCGGCCTTGTTCGGTGGCCTGTGGAACGTCCATGGTCAGGGCTTCATCACCCTGCAAGCGCTGAAGGTGGAGCCTGCGGTGCATGCCGCCGTATTCGACGCCATCCACAAGCAAGGCAAGAAGCTGGCGACGGCAGAAGAAATGGCCGAATACCTCGCCACCCAGGGGGTCGACAAGGACACCTTTCTCAAGACCTACAATTCCTTCGGCGTGAAGAGCCAGATGGAAAAGGCCAAGAAACTGGCCATGGCCTACCAGATCAACGGTGTGCCGGTGATGGTCGTCAACGGCAAGTACCGCTTCGACATCGGCAGCGCCGGCGGTGCCAAGCAGGCCCTGCAGGTGGCCGATTACCTGATCGATAAAGAGCGCGCCGCGCAGTAGGCGGCCGCCACGAGCGCCGAGCATGCTGCGTCGTTGGTCGAGCAGCCGCCAGGTTGGCCTGTGTGATCCACAGGTCAACCCGCAGTGCACTGCGGCCGGCGATTGGCCCTGCGGCGGGCGCCTGCGCCTGCTCAGCTTCAATATCCAGGTCGGCATCAACACCCAGCGCTACCATCACTACCTGACGCGCAGCTGGCAGCACCTGCTGCCGCACAACGGCCGCGCCGGCAATCTGCAACGCATCGGCGATCTGCTGGCGGATTACGACCTGGTTGCCCTGCAGGAAGTCGATGGCGGCAGCCTGCGGTCCGGCTACGTCAACCAGGTCGAACACCTGGCCCACCTCGGTGCCTTTCCCTACTGGTACCAGCAGCTCAATCGCAACCTGGGCCGCCTGGCCCAGCACAGCAATGGCGTACTCAGCCGGCTGCGCCCAAGCCTGCTGGAGGATCACCCGCTGCCTGGCCCGCGCGGCCGCGGCGCGATGCTGCTGCAAATTGGCGACGGCGAGGACGCCATCGTGGTGGTGATGATGCACCTGGCGCTCGGGGTGCGGACCCGCACCCGCCAGTTGGCCTATATCCGCGAATTGATCGGCGGCTACCGGCATCAGATCCTGATGGGCGACATGAACACCCACGCCAGCGACCTGCTGCTGAGTTCGCCCTTGCGCGACCTTGGCCTGGTGGCGCCGCAGATCGAAGCGACGTTCCCCAGCTGGCGGCCGCAGCGCTGCCTCGACCATATCCTGCTCAGCCCCGGCCTGGCGCTGGAGCGCTTCGAGGTGCTGGCCCTGCCGATCTCCGATCACCTGCCGGTGGCCGTGGAAATTCGTCTGCCCCAGGCGTTGGGCGGCCTGCAGCCGGCTGGGTCGGGCCTGCCCGCCCGCGACGATGCACAATGAACAACGACGCCCGGCGCTGGAAAGACAAGTACCTGGCCGGCCTCGAACAGCAGGAAGTCCTCGAACGGCGCTGGGATGCCCGGGTCGATCTGCTGCGCCGGGGCCTGGTGCGCAGCAGCCTGGCGGCCGAGGGGGCCGATAAAGCGGTCGATCAGTGCATGCAGGATCTGCGCGAGATCTTGCGCCGCGACGATATGGATGCGGGACTCTCGGCGCTGATTCCGCGTCTGGAAAAAACCGTGCTGGACTCCGAACAGCGGCGCCAGCAGCGGGTCGGGCAGGTTGCCACTGCGCTGGTGGCGTTGGTTGATCAGTTGCTCGAACTGGATCTGCCACGCGAAGTGCGCAAGCCGCTGAAAGACTATGCCAAGCAGCTCGCTAGCCGGGCCGAGCAGGTGCGCGAGCTGCCGCTGCTGCTGGCCGAGTTGAGTGCCCTGCAGCAACAGGCGCTGACAGTGCTGGGGCACGAGCAGGTCGAGCGTCCGGGCTTGCTCCAGCGCCTGTTCGCCGGTCGCGCCACGGCCATCCATGAGCAGGCGGCCGCGGCCGCATCCGTGCCGCTGCCACAGCCGCTGCAGCCGGCGCTAGTGGCCTTGGCGGAGCCGGCGCCCGTTCGCCCCGTGGGCGAAGCAACGGCAGTTGCCGCCAGCCAGATCGCGGCGAACGCCGTCCACGTGCCGGCCCCGGTTGCGCCGGCAAGCGTGCTCGACAGCCTGCCGCTACCTGCCGGCCTGTTACCGCCGGCGGCACAGCCGGGCTCCGCGGAAGAACCCCTCGCACCTGCCGATCCCGAGTACGCCCTGCCGGCGCCGCCAGAGCCCGGTTACAGCGCCATCGCCAAGCATGTCGAGACAACCCTGCTCGGCCTGCTGGATGAGTTGGCCTTGCCGGAGCGCCACCAGGACCAGGCCGACCTGCTGCGCGAGCGGATTCTGGCCGGGCTGAATATGTATGAGCTGGTGCCGGTGCTGGACGATCTGGCCGTGCTGATGCTGGCCATCGCCGATGTCGGCCAGCGTGAATTCGAGGGTTACCTCAAGCAGCTCAATGAGCGTCTGGCGACGTTTCAGGGCGGCTTGCAAGACGCCCACGATGGCTACGCCGATTCGCTCAGCGCCGCGCGCGAACTGGATAGCGAACTGCGCCAGCAGGTCGACGGTCTGCACAGCAGCGTGCAGCAGGCAACCGAGCTGCACAGCCTCAAGGGGCTGGTGGAGAACCGCCTGAACGGTTTGCTGGGTACCATGGAGCAATACCAGCGCCAGCGTGACGAGCGTGAGCACCTGGTAGCCGGACGCCTGCAAATCCTGGTCGAACGAGTGGCGAACATGGAGCAGGAAGCCAAGGGCTTCCGTCAGCACCTGGAAGAGCAACGGCAGAAAGCCTTGCTCGATCCGCTCACCGGCCTGCCCAATCGCGCGGCCTGGAACGAGCGCCTGGCGCTGGAGTTGGCGCGCTGGCAGCGCTACGGCGGCGAACTGCTGCTGTCGGTGGTCGACATCGACCACTTCAAGCGGATCAACGACGAGTACGGCCACCTGGCCGGCGACAAGGTGCTGAAAATCATCGCCGGCGAACTGCACAAGCGCCTGCGCAAGACCGACTTCATCGCCCGCTTCGGCGGTGAGGAGTTCGCTCTGTTGATCCCGGCGACCCCCCTGGCCGGCGGCCTGCAACTGTTGGAAACCCTGCGTGCCGGCATCGAAGCCTGCCCGTTTCACTTCAGGGGTGAGCGGGTGACTATTACCCTGTCGGCCGGGATCAGTGCCTTCGCCAGCGCCGAGCGCGGCGAGCAGGTCTTCGAGCGCGCCGACCAGGCCCTGTACCGGGCCAAGCGCGGTGGCCGCAACTGCGTCGAGGTGGGCTGAGCAAGGCCTCAGGCCGCCCGGGGCAGATAGGGCCGCCAGGTCTCGGGAATCTGTTCCAGGCGCGGGTAGTTGAGCGCCTCCAGTTGCCGTGGCGAGAGCAGGAACGGCGTGTGGCGCAAATGCTCGGGCACATGGCGCAGTTCCGGCAGCCAGAGACTGACGTAGGTGGCGTCCGGGTCGTATTGGCGGGCCTGACGCAGGGCGTTGAAGGTGCGCTTGTGCCGCGGGTCAGAGCCGGCCCCGGCGAGATAGGCCCAATTGCCCCAGTTGCTCGCCGGGTCGTAGTCGATCAGGTGTTCCTCGAACCAGGCGGCGCCGTATCGCCAATCCTGTTGCAAGTCGTTGATCAGGTAACTGGCGACCACTTGCCGGCCGCGGCTGGACATGAAGCCGGTAGCGGCCAGTTCGCGCATATTGGCGTCCACCAGCGGCATGCCGGTACGACCCTGGCACCAGCGTTCGAAGCCTTGATCGAGGCGTTGCGGGGCATGCTCCGTGGCTTTCAGGCCGCCCGCCTTGAACAGCGCGCTGCCGTGGCGAAGCAGGGTCCAGCGAAAGAAGTCGCGCCAGAGCAGCTCCAGCCACAAGCAATAGGTTGAGTCGTTGCGCCCGTATTGCGCCTCATGACGGCGTAATTCGGCCACCACCCGCCGCGCCGAGAGGCTGCCGTTGGCCAGCCAGGGCGAGAATTTCGACGAGTACTCACTGCCGATCATGCCGTTGCGCGTGTCTTTGTAGTGGCGCACGCCCAGGCTGTTCCACAGGTAATCGCGCAGGCGTGCCTGCGCCGCGGTTTCGCCGCCGGAGAACGGGAAGGCGCTGGCCGGCACACTGAGCGGCTCGCCCAGGCCCAGCCGGGACAGGCTGGGCAGCACTTGCAGTAGCGCCTGCGCGCCGTCCGGCAAGGGCGGCAGCCGGTGGGGCGCGGGGCGGGGCTGGAACACGTGCAGGCGTTCCTCGAGCAGATTCTTGAACTGGCTAAACACATGCGGCAGCTGTTCGAGGGCGCAGGGCAGCTCATCCGCGTGCAACAGGTTGTTGCCGGGTGCTTGCAACAGGGCGACGCCGGCCAGCGCGTCTTGCACGCGGGCGAGTTGCGTGCGTTCGTCGGGGGCGATCTCCTCCAGGGTCAGCACCCGGTCCAGGCCGAGCTGGCTGACCAGCCGGGGGATCACCTGCTCTGGCGCGCCCGGCAGAACCAGCAGGTGCGAGCCGCGCTGGCGCAACGCGCCATCCAGCGCTACCAGACTCTCGAGGAGAAAGCGCGCCCGGTGCACGCCGAGCCGGCGGGTGCCGAAGGCGCAAGTCTGCAACTGCGCTGGATCGAAGACGAACACCGGCAGCAGGCACTCGGCATTCAGTCCGGCCTGCAAGGCCGGGTGATCGTCGAGGCGCAGATCCTGTTTGAACCACAGCAGTGCGCGCATGGTGGGTTCCTCGAGCGGCGGTCTGGCAAAATGGCCGGGTCACAGATAATGGCGCAACGAGTGTGCAACTGCCGCCGATTCGCCTCACGCAGGCGTTTTGCCGACAGACTCAGAGGTTGTGAAAATATTGAACGCCGCAGCGGGCGTTTGCAGGCGACCGCAGTAGGCGAGAGTTTTTTCACAAGCTCTCATGCCTACTACAACATTAGACTGTCGCGACCTGTCGAGGAGTGCTGCATGGACATTTTCGGTATCGCGGTGTTGATCTTTCTGGTGACCGACCCGTTCGGCAATATCGCCATCTTTATCGCCGCGCTGAAGAACGTCGCGCCCAGGCGCCGGCTGTGGATAGCGGGGCGCGAGTTGCTCTGTGCCCTGGCCTTGCTCCTGCTGTTCCTTACCTTTGGTGACAAAGTACTCAGCGCCCTCGGCCTATCGCGCGAGGCAACCGCGATTGCCGGCGGTATCATCCTGTTCGTGATTGCCATGCGCCTGATCTTTCCCGGCCCGCAGGGCGTGCTCGGCGATGTACCGGACGGTGAGCCGATGCTGGTGCCGCTGGCCACCCCGGCGGTGGCCGGGCCCTCGGCGCTGGCGGTGCTGATGACCCTGCGCAATACCCATGAAGGGCCGCTCTGGGAACTCTACCTGGCCGTCATCCTGGCGTGGGCGGCGACCGCCTTTATCCTGTTGCAGGCCTCGTTCCTGCAGCGTTTCCTCGGCCCACGCGGGTTGACCGCAGTGGAGCGACTGATGGGTATGCTGTTGATCATGCTCAGCGTCGACATGCTGCTGGATAACCTGCAAAGCGTGTTGCATATCCGCCCATGAGAGCCCTTTGTCTTGCCCTGTTGCTCACCCTGCTCGCCGGCTGTGCCAGCGGTCCGCGGATCGACAGCCGTTACACGGCGATCGGCCAGAACAGCCGGGTGCAGTACATCATCCTGCACTACACCTCGACCGATCTGCCGCGCTCCTTGCGCCTGCTGACCGAGGAAGAAGTCAGCAGCCATTACCTGATCGGCGCTGCACCGCCGACCATCTACCGCCTGGTCGATGAAAACCGCCGTGCCTGGCATGCCGGTGACAGCCAGTGGCAGGGGCGCACTTGGCTCAATAGCACCTCGATCGGTATCGAGCTGGTCAACCAGGGCTATTACGAGGGCCCTGCCGGACGCTACTGGCAACCCTATGCCCCGGCGCAGATCGACGCGCTGATCGAGCTGCTCAAGGACATCGTGCGCCGCCATCAGCTACCCCCCGGCAGCATCCTCGCGCACAGCGACGTGGCGCCGCAGCGCAAGGTCGATCCGGGGCCGCTGTTCCCCTGGAAACGCCTGGCCGACGCCGGTCTGCTGCCCTGGCCGGACGCCCAGGCCGTGGCGCAGCAGCAGGCCTCGTTCAGCCAGAGCCTGCCCACGGTGGCCTGGTTTCAGCAGCAACTGCAGCGTCAGGGCTATCTGGTGCCCGCGCATGGCGAGCTGGATGAGGCCACGCGCAATGTGCTGGCCGCCTTCCAGATGAAGTACCGTCAGGCGCGCTACGACGGTGAGCCGGATGCCGAGACGGCGGCGCTGCTGCTGGTGCTCAACAGCCAGCCCTGAGCCCTGAATCAGAGCGGCAGCTCCAGATAGAAGCGCGCGCCCTGTCCCGGTCGCGACTGCACGCCGATGCGCCCGCCGTGCAGCTGGGCGATCTCCTTGCACAGCGCCAGGCCGAGGCCGGCGCCGCCGGTCTTGCGGCCGACCTGGACGAACGGCTCGAATACCCGCGCCTGCTGGCTGTAGGGAATGCCCTCGCCATCATCTTCGACGGCCAGGATCATCCGCTGCCCCTGACGTCGTGCCAGCAGACGGATCTGCCCGTCGGCGTGGCTGTGGCGCAGGGCGTTGCCGAGCAGGTTGTCGAGGGCGCGCTCGATCTGCAGGCGATCCAGATCGATCTCCGGCAGCGCGCCGCCGACCTCGACGCTGAGCGTGACCCCGCGCTCGGCGGCCTGGGCGGCGAAGCGCTGTTGCGCCTGCTGCAGCAGTTGCTCGAGGTCGCAGGGGCGCCTGTCGAGTTGTTGCAGGCCGTTCTGGTAGCGCGAGAAATTCAGCAGGTCGTTGATCAGCCGGAGCAGGCGGCGCATTTCTTCGTCGACGGTGTGCAGCAGCTTGCTCTCGCGCGCCTCGGGCGGGAAGTGCAGGCGTTCCTGCAGCAGGCCGAAGGCCATGTGCATGCCGGTCACCGGGGTGCGCAGTTCATGCGAGGCGCGCAACACGAATTCGCTGCGCACGCGCTCGAAGGCGCGCTGTTCGGTGACGTCGTGCAGCACCATCACCGCACCGTGAACCCGTTCGTCGCTGAGGCTGACCGGGGTCAGGCTGTAGGTCAGCAGGCGGACCTCGCCGTCGGCTTCGACCTCGAGGTCTTCCGGCGCCTGTTCCAGGCCTTCGCCGCGCATGACCCGTTGCAACTGCTCGTCCAGCCCCGGGCGCTGCAGGGCCTGGCTGATGCTCACGCCGCGCGGCTGGTCGTACCAGCCGAGCTGGCGCTGGGCAACCTGATTGAAGTGATCGAGCAGGCCGCTGCGGTCGAAAATCAGCAGGCCGTCGTCGATGCTGTCGAGTACCGCCTGCAGGCGCCGTTGCTCGGTGAGCAGGGTCTCGACTTCGCTGTTCTTGAAGCGCCGCAGCGACTCGGCCATCACCCCGAAGCGCTGGCTCAGGGACGACAGTTCGGCGACCGGCGAAGGCGGCAGATGGACCTGGAAATCGCCCTGGCTGATCCGCTCGACCGCCAGGGTCAGGGCCTCGAGAGGCTGGCCGAAATGCTGGGCGATGCTGTGCGCGGTGACGAAACCGAGCAGCAGCACGGCCACGCCGATCAGGCCGAGCAGCGCGGCAATCAGGGTGGCGCGCTCCTGCGAACGCTGTTCGGAACTTTGCAGCGCGGCGAAGTAGCGCATTTGTACGGCATTGATGCGCTCGCGCAGGGCCTCCACCGACTGGCCGAAGGCAGCGGAACCAAGCATCTCCTGGCGCACCGGCAAGGGTTTATCCAACAGCTGTTCGTAGAGCGCATAAGCGCGCTGGATCTCGCCCACGGCCTGGCGGTCGCGGTCGTCCAGAGCGCCTGCGCGGGTCTGCTCGAGCCAGTCGTTGAAACGCCGGTCGGAGGCCTGCAAGGCCTGGTGGTCGAGGTTTTCCGGCAACAGCAGGATCAGCTGCTTGCTCAGCTCCAGGCGCAGGCCGAGGGTGGCGTCGAGAATGCTCAGGTTGTGGGTCATCGCCTGGTTTTGCGTCTTGGTCAGCTGCAACACGCTGAACATGCCCAGCAGCAGGCCGAGCAAGGCCACGGTGATCAGCGCACTGCTGTTGAGGAAGAGCCGGCTGCGCAGCTTCACAGGTTGAACTGCTTGCGTTTGCGGTACAGGGTCGAGGCATCGATGCCGAGGGTTTTGGCCGCCTGGTCGAGGGTTTCGCTACTGCCCAGCACGGCGCTGATATGGGCTTTTTCCAGCTCTTCCAGGCTCATCGCGCTGCCGATGCGCAGGCCGTTGCCGTTCGGCTGCTCGCCGAGCCCCAGGTGGCTGACCTCGACCAGCGGCTGGGTGCAGATGATGCTGGCGCGTTCGACCACATTGCGCAGTTCGCGGATGTTGCCGGGCCAGGCGTAGGCCAGTAACGCCGCGCGCGCCGCGTCACTGAAGCCCCGCACCGGGCGGGCATATTCCTTGACGAAGCGGGCGAGGAAACGGTCGGCCAGCGTTAGCAGGTCTTCGCTGCGCTCGCGTAGCGGTGGCAGCTTGAGGGTGATGACGTTGAGGCGGTAGAGCAGGTCTTCACGAAACTGACCGTCCTTGACCATGTCGTCCAGCATACGATTGGTGGCGGCAAGGATGCGCACGTCGGCCTGGCGCGTCACCGGGTCGCCGACCCGCTCGTATTGCTTGTCCTGGATGAAACGCAGCAGCTTGGGTTGCAGGGTCAGCGGGAAGTCGCCGATCTCGTCGAGGAACAGGCTGCCGCCGTCGGCCTGATTGACCCGGCCGCGGGTGCTTTCACTGGCGCCGGTGAAGGCGCCGCGGCTGTGACCGAACAGCTCGCTTTCCATCAGCTCGGCGGTCAGCGAGGGGCAGTTGATGGTCACGCAGAATTTTTTCGCCCGCCGGCTCCAGCCATGAATGGCCTGCGCCAGTTCGCCCTTGCCGGTACCGGATTCGCCGAGAATGAGGATATTGGCGTCGGTAGCGGCGACTTGGCGCGCGGTCTCCAGGATCGCCATCATCGCCGGGTTGTTCGAATCGAGATCCTGCTTGCTGTTGCGCACCTGGCCTTCCAGCGCTTCCAGGCGCGTGGACATGTGGCGCATTTCCAGCTGCTTGGCCGCCGCCACGCGCAGTTGCTCGGGGCTGCAGGGTTTGACCAGGTAATCCGCCGCCCCGGCCTGGATGGCGTCGACCGCGGTATCCACCGCCGACAGTGCGGTGACGATCACCACGTGCATCCAGGGCGCCTGCACGCGCATCTGCGCCAGTACCTCGAGGCCGTTGTCCTCGCCCAGGCGCAGGTCGAGGAAGCACAAGTCGAACACCTGGCGTTGCAGCAGCGTTTCAGCCTGACTGGCACTGCTGGCCGTGGCAACCTGATGGCCGGCGTCCTCCAGGCAGTAACGGAAGGTGCGCAGGATCGCCGCTTCGTCATCGACCAGCAGGATGCGCCCGCCCGGTTGTGCTGCGTCCATGTCCATCTCCAGAGGCTGCATATAAGGATTAGTCCCGGCGATTTCGTGCAAGTTGCATGACCAGTATGCGGCGATCTTGCAAAGTGCATGCTTGGACTTTTGGTTATATTTAATAAGGCATTGATATATAACGGTTAAATTTAAATCAATGGGCTGGCACAGGCTCTGCAAGAGTCCACTCATACCGAGCTGCCACAGGCGGCTCTTAAGTGGATTCGACAGGAGTACTGCCATGCATCAGTTGAAAACTCTGGCCCTGGCCACCGCGACCGCCGGTCTGTTCGCCTTCATGCCCCTGGCGGCCTACGCCGAGCAGGGCGACCTGAGCAGCCAGCTCACTGAAGCCCGCCAGGAAGGCTCGATCTGGACGGCGTTCGCCCTCAACCGCCACCTCAGCCCGTTCAAGATCGATGTGGATGTCGAGAACGGCAGCGCGCGGCTCACCGGCAGCGTGGAAAGCGCTGTCGAGCGCGATCTGGCCGAACAGGTCGCATTGGGCATCGAAGGGGTGAACAAGGTCGATAACCAGCTGAAAGTCGATCCGCAGATCGAACCGGCGGTCAGCAGCGAACCGACCCTGGCGCAGCGTTTCGATGACGCCACCCTGGTCGCCACGGTGAAATCCAAGCTGCTGTGGAACCGCAACACCGAAGGCCTGGACATCAAGGTGACCAGCGACAACGGTGTGGTGACCCTCAGTGGCAGCGCCCAGACGGCGGCGGCCAAGGAACTGGCCGGGCGCCTGGCGGCCAATACCGAGGGCGTACGCCAGGTGCATAACCAGCTGAGCGTCAGCGCCACCGACACTACTGCGGGCAAAGCACAGAACGTCGCGAGTGATACCGGGGCGGCGATCAGCGATGCCTGGATCAGCAGCAAGGTCAAATCCAGCCTGCTCTACAACCGCAACGTCGACGGCCTGAATATCTCGGTGGCGACCAAGGCCGGTCAGGTCACGCTCGGTGGCAGCGTGAAGAGCGAGGCCGAGAAGCAACTGGCCATCGAGACCGCACGCAGCATCCGCGGCGTAAAGGCGGTGGAAGCCGCGGACCTGAGCATCACGGACTAAAGGTTGCCCGCCGGGCGTGAGCGCCCGGTTCTGTCCGGGTTGTGCGCCGGCCGAACGCAGGGGTGAACTCGGGCCGTCGACCTGGCCGGTTGGCGCCACAGGGATGTTTCTCCCCGACCGTCGTGCAAAACGCCCGGCGGCCGGCGAGGGATCGTGCGGATGCTCGTAATCGTTGCTGAATTTATTTTTATCTTGTTGATTTTAATGATTTTATTTTCTGTATGGATGGCATGCCTACTGCGCACGTCCGCTGCAATAGTCAGGCTGCAAGCACCCAGCGCCAGCATCCATGCCGGCCGGGCACCGGACAACCCAGACAAGCCTGGGAGGAGTTTCAGGATGAGTCGCCGTCATTTCGATCTCGCGTTAAGCGATAAGTGCTTGCTGGTTGGCAGCGCGTTGCTGCTGGCGCTGATTGGGCTGGTGCTGAGTCGGGAGACCGATGTGACTGCGCCCCGTGCCGTGCTGACGACTCCAGCCCTACCGACAGGCGCCGCGCCGGGTGGTATGACGGCGGTCCGGCGGGTGCAGCAGATCAGCAGCGATAGCCTGGCGCCGGTCTGGAGCGACCCTGCGCGTCACGCCGGCTGGGTCTTCTAGGCATGTTCATGGCGCTGCAGGCGAGCAAGGCGGCCTTTTGCGCGATCGTCCTGCTGCTGGTTGTTTTGCTGGCTCTGTCCGGCGTGATGCTCGGCGGTACGGTGCTGGCCGGCCAATCGCTGTGGGGCAGTCGCGCGAAGGTGGATGTCGAGCCGCGTCAGCCGTGCGGCGCACGGGGCGGCGGGCCAGGCAGCGCTGGCCAGGCACTGGCAATGCCCGAGCTGGAACGTCGACTATTGAATTCGAGTCAAATACTGCGAGACCTCACGCACCAAGGAGAAACGCCATGTTGAGCTGGGCCATAACTTTTCTGATCATCGCCATCGTCGCTGCCGTACTGGGTTTCGGTGGTATCGCCGGCACTGCCACGGGTATCGCGAAGATTCTGTTCGTGGTGTTCCTGGTGATGTTCATCGTGTCATTCATCATGGGCCGCCGCCCGCGGGGCTAACAATCACCCATGGCGCCAGCTCGTCGCCGCCTGGCTGCTGTTGGGCGGTGCGGGCCTGCTGACGCCTACGAGCAGGGCGGCGCCCGGTTAATTTAGGGCATTGCCTTGCTGCGGCCGCACAACCTGGCCGCGACCCCCTTGAGCCGCGCTATCATCCGCGCATTGATCGGGGGTGGATGATGCTGAACGGCTTGTGGCTGGGATTTTTCGTGGTGGCAGCGCTGGCAGGGCTGTCGCGCTGGTTGCTGGGGGACGAGCCGGCGGTGTTCGCCGCCATGGTCGAGAGCCTGTTCGCCATGGCCAAGCTGTCGGTCGAGGTCATGGTGTTGCTGTTCGGCACCTTGACCCTGTGGCTCGGCCTGCTGCGCATCGCCGAGAAGGCCGGCCTGGTGGACGCCTTGGCGCGCCTGCTCGGCCCGCTATTCGCCCGGCTGATGCCGGAGGTGCCGCGCGGCCATCCGGCGCTCGGCCTGATCACCATGAACTTCGCCGCCAACGGCCTGGGCCTGGACAACGCCGCCACCCCGATCGGCCTGAAAGCCATGCGTGCGCTGCAGGAACTCAACCCCAGCAGCACCACGGCGAGCAACGCGCAGATCCTCTTCCTGGTGCTCAACGCCTCGTCGCTGACCCTATTGCCTGTGTCGATCTTCATGTACCGGGTACAGCAGGGCGCGCCCGACCCGACCCTGGTGTTCCTGCCGATCCTGCTGGCCACCAGCGCCTCGACCCTGGTCGGCCTGCTCTCGGTAGCGCTGATGCAGCGCCTGCGCCTGTGGGATCCGGTGGTGCTGGCTTACCTGATCCCCGGTGCGCTGCTGCTCGGCAGCTTCATGGCGCTGCTTGCCGGCATGTCGGCCACGGCGCTGGCAGCGCTGTCGTCGCTGCTCGGCAACCTGACCCTGTTCGGCGTGGTCCTGAGCTTCGTGGTGATCGGCGCGCTGAAGAAGGTGGCGGTTTACGAGCAGTTCATCGAAGGCGCGCGCGAAGGCTTCGACGTGGCCAAGAGCCTGCTGCCCTACCTGGTGGCGATGCTCTGCGCGATTGGTGTGTTGCGTGCCTCTGGCGCCCTGGAGTTCGGCCTCGACGGCATCCGCTGGCTGGTCGAGTGGTTCGGCTGGGATACGCGCTTCGTCGAGGCGCTGCCCACTGCCCTGGTCAAGCCGTTCTCCGGCAGCGCGGCGCGCGCCATGCTGATCGAAACCATGCAGAGCCAGGGCGTCGATAGCTTCCCGGCGCTGGTCGCGGCGACCGTGCAGGGCAGCACCGAGACCACCTTCTACGTGCTCGCCGTGTACTTCGGTGCGGTCGGCATCCAGCGCGTGCGCCACGCCGTCGGCTGCGCCCTGCTGGCCGAACTGGCCGGGGTGCTGGCGGCGATTGCGGTGTGTTACTGGTTCTTTGGCTGACCGGCGCCGCCGCCAGGCGTCGACCGCTCAGGGGAGCACTGCGATGCTGGCGAGACACTGGTGGGAGGGGCTTTCGGTTCGGGCATCCTGCTTCGCTCTACCTCCTGCATCCCTGCAGTCGTAGCCGCGAAAGTCGCGATCAAGGGCGCTGCGCGCCAGCGCCGCTAAAGCGCCTCCCATGGTCAATTTGTAGTGGTCCAGTTTGCCGGCTATTCCACTACCTTGAAGCGCAGCACGCCGATCATCTGCCCGGCCTCGGTCATGACCTGCACCTGCCAGTTGCCGAGCGGGTCGGCGGGGAAGTTCTGCTTGTGGGTCCAGGCGCGGTAGCCTTTCTCGCGGCCACCGTGGATGTCCAGGGCGATATGCTCGCCGGCCCGGCCGTTGTGGCGCCAGACGTGGTAGATGCGTTCGTTCAAGCCGCGCGGCGCGTTGATCGCTGTGTAGGCGAACAGGCCCTGGTTGCGCAATTGCGCGGCACTGAGCTGCTTCAGCCTGGTGCCCGGCGCGCGGTTGCGGTCATCGAACTCAGTGGTCACTGCGACCTCGGTCAGCCACAGCGTCGCCGGCGGCACCCAGAAGCGTACCAGCCAGCCGGTCGCGCCCAGCGCCAGGGTCAAACCGACCAGCAGCACGCCGCGCCACCAGCGCTGCACGGTGATGATCCCGATCAGGCTGGGAAACGACAGGATCACCGCAGTGGCCAGGGCCAACTGGTAACTCTGCGGGGTGGTCAGCTTGAAGATGATCGGCAGGGCGGTGAGCATGACCGCGAACAGCGCCAGGGTGTGATAGGCGAGGAACAGCCAGCGCCGCGGCGCCAGCCACTTGTAGTACAGCGGGTCGATGATCGAGACCAGCGCGGCCAGCGCCAGCACGGCGCTGAACAGCGCCTGGCCGCTGTTCCAGGTGGTGGTGATGAAGAAGAACGGCAGGACGAAGAACAGGCTTTCCTGGTGGATCATCTGGGTCGCGTAGCGCAGCAGCGGCGGCGGCAGCTCGAAGCCGAACCAGCGGGCGATCTGCTCGCGCAGGATGTTTTCCAGGATCAGCCACAGCCAGCTGACCAGCATCACCGTGGCCAGCACCTGGGCCAGTTCGGCCTGACGCTCGACCAGCAGAAAACTCGCCAGCCCCGAGGCAAAACCGAAGATCGCCACCAGCCCCGGATTGCGCTGGATCAGGGCGAACAGACGAAGCAGCTGGATTTTTCCGCGCGCGAGTAGGGGCAAGGGCAGGCTCATGGCAGTGGTCGAAGTCGGCGAGTAGCCGAGAATACTCCTTGTGCCCGACGCCTGTGTCCAGCGCCGTCTGCCGCGCTTCAGTGATTGCGCTTCTGCCCCCAGAAATGTTCGACCAGGGCCTGCAGGCGGTCGGCCAGGGCGGCGACCTGGCTGGCGCTGCTGCGGCTCTGGCTGCCGGCCAGCACGTTGCTCTCGCTGGCCAGGCGGATGCCGCTGAGGTTGCGCTGGATGTCGTCGCCGACGGCGCTCTGCTGCTCGACGGCGGCGGCGATCTGCAGGTTCATGTCGCTGATCTGGCTGACCCGCTGGTTGATGCCATCGAGCGCCTGGGCGGCCTGCAGCGCATGGGCAACGCTGGCGGCGGCCTGCTGCTGGCTACGGCTCATGGCGGCCACGGCGTTGCCGGTGCCCTGCTGCAGGTTGCTGATGATGGCGTGGATTTCCGCGGTGGACTGCTGGGTGCGCGAGGCCAGGCCGCGCACTTCGTCGGCGACCACGGCGAAACCACGCCCGGCCTCGCCGGCCCGCGCCGCTTCGATCGCGGCGTTGAGGGCGAGCAGGTTGGTCTGTTCGGCAATGCTCTGGATCACTTCCAGGGCGCGATTGATCTCCTGGCTGTGCAGCTCCAGCTGGTGAATCACCTGACTGCTCTGCTGCACTTCGCTGGCCAGGGCGGCGATCGACTGGCGGGTCTGTTCGACCAGCTGCAGGCCGCTGCCGGTTTCCAGATCGGCGGCGCCGGCCGCGCTGGCGCTGAGCTGGGCATGCCGCGCCACCTCCTGCACGCTGCTGGCCATCTGGCCGATGGCGCTGGCGACCTGAGCGGTTTCGCCCTGTTGCCGCAGGGTCGCCTGGCTGCTGCTGTCGACCGCCGCGACCAGCTGTCCGGCCTGGTCGCTCAACTGCCGCGCCGAGTCGGCAATCCGCCCGACCACGGCGCCGGTTTCGGCCTGCAGGCTGTGCAGGGCGAAGGCGATCTGGCCGAAGCAGTCGTTGCGCCCGGTATACACCAGTTGGCTCAGCGGGTTGGCGGCAATCGCCCGGGCCTGGCGGGTCAGGTCCGCCAGCGGGCGCAGGCCAAGGTGCAGCACGCCGGCCAGCAGCCCGCCGAGCAGTGCGGCAGCGCCGAGGGCGGGCAGCAGCGGCAGTGTGCCGCTGACCCCGAGCAGCGTCGCGCCGAGCAGGCCGGGCGCTGCGCCGAGCAGGCTGAGGCGCTGCGCCAGGCTCAGCCGCGGCGCCCGCAGCCGCGCCGGATTGCGCCCGGCGCGCAGCTCGCCATACAGCTGCTCGGCGCGCGCGACCCCCGACGGCGGCGCCAGGGTGCGCACCGATTGGTATTCCACCACCTGGCCATGGCGCAGCACCGGGGTGGCATAGGCGCTGACCCAGTAATGGTCGCCGTTCTTGCAGCGATTCTTCACCAGGCCCATCCACGAACGACCGGCCTTGAGCGTGCGCCAGAGGTCGGCGAAGGCCTGCGCCGGCATGTCCGGGTGGCGCACGATGTTGTGGTTGTGGCCGAGCAGCTCGGCTTCGGTGAAGCCACTGAGGGCGACGAAGTCCGGGTTGACGTAGCTCAGCACGCCCTTGAGGTCGGTGGTGGAGAGGATATTGGCGTGGGCGGCGACTGCGCTGGCACGGCCGCTGATGGGCAGGTTGAGTTTCATGGGGGGACGGTTCTCTCGCGTTTTCTCGTTATGGGAGTGAAAGCGCGGGTTGCGCTTGCAACAGGCAGTAGAGGCCCTCGAAGCAGTCCTCGCCGCTGAACAGGCGTTCCAGCTCGACCGGTGGTCGCGGCCGGCTGAACCAGTAGCCCTGGGCCAGGCGGCAGCCTTCGCTGCGCAGGAAGTCGAGGTGTTCGCTGCGCTCCACGCCCTCGGCCACCACCTCCAGGCCAAGGCTCAGGCCCAGGCCGATGATGGCGCGGCTGATCAGCCGCGAGTCGCCATCCTCGGGCGTACCGCTGATAAAGCTCTTGTCGACCTTGAGGATGTGCAGCGGGAAGCGTTTGAGGTAGCCGAGTGAGGAGTAGCCGGTGCCGAAATCGTCCAGCGCCAGCTGGATACCCAGGCTGGCCAGTTCGCGCAGGCAGGCCAGGGTCTGCGCGCTGTCTTCCATCAGCTGGCTTTCGGTGATCTCCAGCACCAGGCTGGCGGGCGGCAGGCCGCTCTCGCGCAGGATATCGGCGACCCGCGCGGCGAAGTCGGCCTGTTGCAGTTGCCGGCTCGACAGGTTGACCGAGCAGCGCAGCGCCGTCTGCCCGGCCAGTTGCCAGTGGCGCACCTGGGCGCAGGCCTGGCGCAGCACCCAGTCGCCGACCGCCAGGATTGCCCCGGACTCTTCCAGGCAGGGAATGAACTCCAGCGGCGAAACCGCCTGCCCCTTGTGCTGCCAGCGCAACAGCGCTTCCACGGCCACCAGGTAGGGCTGGGCCTGATCCAGCTGGCAGATGGGTTGATAGACCAGGCTGAATTCGTCCCTGGCCAGGGCCCGACTCAGCGCGCTCTGCAGTTCCAGTTGATGCTGGGCCTGGGCCTGCATTTCGGTGCTGTAGCGGGCGAACTGCGCCTTGCCGGCGGCCTTGGCGCGGTACAGGGCGAGGTCGGCGGCTTGCAGCGAATCGAGGCCGGCGTTTTCCTCGCTGAGTGCGGCGATGCCGATGCTGATGCTGACCACCAGCTGGTGCTCCTGCACCTGCAGCGGCGGCTGCAGGCTGTCGAGCATGCGCTGGGCCACCCGCTCGGCGTCGGCGATGCAGGCGAGATCGTCGAGCAGGACCACGAACTCGTCGCCGCCGAAGCGGATCAGGTGATCGCCGGGGCGCAGGCATTGGCCGAGGCGCCGCGCCACTTCGACCAGCACGTGGTCACCGATGTGGTGGCCGAGGCTGTCGTTGATCAGCTTGAAACGGTCCAGGTCGATGAACAGCAGGGCCGCCTCGCGCGCGCCCGCCCGGCCCTGGCGCTGCAGGGCCTGGGCCAGCAGCTCGGCCAGGCGGTCGCGGTTGGCCAGGCCGGTGAGCGGGTCGTGGCGGGCGGCATGCTGCAGTTGTTCCTGGGCGGCGCGGTGCTGGCTGATGTCGGTCTGCGAGCCGGCCATGCGCCGCTGGTCCTGGCCGATCCGCTCGGCCACGCCACGCACCAGCACCCACAGGTAACTGCCGTTGTGTCTGCGGATGCGGTACTCGTGGTGCAGCGAAGGGGTGCTGCCTTGCAGGTGGGCGTCGATGGCCCGGCGCAGGCCGCCGAGGTCATCCGGGTGGACGCGGGCGAACCAGCCGGCGCTGCCGCTGCCGAGCTGGTCGCGGTGCAGCTCGAGCATGCTCGCCCAGCGCTCGGAGAGGTACAGCTGGTCGTGGTCGACGTGCCAGTCCCAGAGTCCGTCGTTGGCGCCGCGCAGGGCGCGGGCGAAGCGCGCCTCGCTGTCTTCCAGGGCCTTGCGTTGCGCGGCGCTGTAGGTGTCCAGGGCTAGGCCGATGTCGAAGAACACCGCCTTCAGCAGGCTGGCGAAAGCGGTGCTGGCCGGGTGCGCGCCGAGCAGGCCGTCGAGCATCTCATGCAGGTAGAGGCGGTAGGCGCCCAGGTACCACTTGAGGTCGACGCCGATCTTCTGGTGGATCCAGCCGATACGCAGGCGATCGAGCACGTAGTCGCGGTCGTAAGGGCCATTCCACAGGCGCTGGTAGTAGTCGCCCTGGCTGTGCTTGAGGCGGCTGATGGTGGCCGGGTCGTTGACGATGGCGGCGGTCGCCGGAAACTCGCCGAGGCGCTGGTAGAGCTGCTCGAGGAAGCCGGCGTGGGCCGGCTGTAGCCCTGCGCTGTGGCGCCCGAGCTGCTCGACATCGGCGGCGCTCCAGTCGAGAAAGCGCAGGCGCTGGCTGATTTCTTCGCGGTCGAGGCCGACGCGCTGGAGCAGGTCCTGGAATTCTTGTTCGTTGCCCATGGCGAGTCCTTTTCATTTCGCGGCGCAAAAAAAAGCGCCGAGGCGAGTCATCTGCAGCAAATGACTCGCCTCGGCGCTCTGTCTTGCAGGTCCATATGCCCTGCCCGGCAAAGCTGGTTTGCGCCGGAGCGAAAACCACTACTAAAGTGTGGTTTTACCCGATTCGGGATTGTCCGACAAGTCCTCCAGCATGCGGCTCAGGCGTTTACGCAGCTGCGCCAGTTGCGCCGACTTGAAGGCATGCCGGGTCTGCTCCAGCACCTCGATGGCATCGCTGAGCAGGGCCTGTACGGCACCGGCCTGGGGTGGCGGCAGCGCCTGCAGCCAGCGACAGCGTGCGGCCTGACTGCAGTCGCTCGGCTGGCCGAGTACTTCGCAGCCCGGCGCCTGGGCCTGCAGCAATTGCCGCACCCGGCTGACGCATTGCGCTTTGGGCAGGATCACGAGCAGGCTGGTCTGGTTCATGGTGACAACTCGATGGCGAATTGCCACTAAGGCTAGCGCGCCTGGCCGCCGCGGCTATTGACTGGGGTCAGTGTCGCGTGGGCTTGCACGTGGCCAGCCGATTACCTGGCAAAAGCGCATTGCACCGTGCAAATTCTGTCTGAACGGTTAGACTTTCTCGCTTCCGGCCGCAACCCACGAAGTCAGTGCGGCTTAACCACAGGCAGAAAAGGAGCTCCCCCATGAAAGGCAAATCCCTGGCATGGGTCCTGTCGGCGGCACTCGCGGGTATCACCCTGAGTGGCGCAGCACAGGCCGAAGAAAAATTCGTCACCATCGGCACCGGCGGTCAGACCGGGGTTTACTACGTGGCCGGGCAGTCGATCTGCCGCTTCGTCAACCGTGGCGCCAGCGAGCACGGGATCAAGTGCAACGCCCCGGCCAGTGGCGGCGGCGTGGCCAACGTCAACGGTCTGCGCAGCGGCGAGTTCAACTTCGGCATCATGCAGTCGGACCACCAGTTCAAGGCGCTCAATGGCCTGGCGCCGTTCGAGGCCGAAGGCGCGATGGACGATATCCGTGCATTGTTCTCCCTGCAGAGCGAAGTCTTCACCCTGCTCGCCCGCCGCGACGCCAAGATCGCCAGCCTCGACGACCTCAAGGGCAAGCGCGTCAACGTCGGCAACCCGGGCTCCGGGCAGCGCGACACCCTCGATGAAATCATGCGGGTCAAGGGCTGGGACAAGTCGGTGTTCGCCCTGTCCGCCGAGCTCAAGCCGGCCGAACAGGCCAGCGCCCTGGGCGACAACAACATCGACGCCATGACCTACTTCGTCGGCCACCCCAATGGCGCGATCCAGGAAGCCACCACCACCACCGACGCCGTGCTGGTGCCGGTGACCGGCGCCGAGATCGACAAGCTGCTGGCCGAGAAGAGCTACTACACCAAGGCCGAAATCCCGGGTGGCGTGTACAAGGGCAACGATGCGCCTACCCCCTCGATTGGCGGCAAGGCGGTGCTCTCTACCACAGCCCAGGCCGACCCGGAAGTGGTCTACCAACTGGTCAAGTCGGTATTCGACAACCTCGAGCGCTTCAAGCGTCTGCACCCGGCGTTTGCCGATCTCAAGGAAACCGACATGATCAAGGTCGGCCTGACCGCGCCGCTGCATGACGGCGCCGTACGTTATTACAAGGAACGTGGCTGGATGTAAGCCCCCGTCCGTAGCCCGGCTAAGCGCCAGCGCAATCGGCAGCAGCACTCCCCCGATTGCGCCTGGGCTTATCCGGGCTACAGCCTAAGCTTGAAACAAGCCCGCGGGTCGCAAGGCTGCGGGCTTTGCCGTTTTCCGATTTCTCGAATGCAGGTTTCGCCCCATGCATGACAAGCGACTTTCAACCGACGAACTGTCCACCGAAGAACTGATTGCCCTGGACGTCGGCGCGCGTATCCCCGCCGGCGCCATGGCCCAGGTGATCGCCGGCCTGGCGCTGCTCTGGTCGCTGTTCCAGCTGTGGATCGCCTCGCCGCTGCCATTCATCTTCGGTTTCGCCGTGCTCAACGACACCGAGACCCGCGCCATCCACCTGGCCTTCGCCCTGCTCCTGGCGTTTCTCGCCTTTCCGGCGTTCAAGCGCTCGCCGCGCGACCGCGTGCCGCTGCTGGATCTCGCCCTCGGCCTGGTGGCCGCGGCCAGTGCCGCCTACCTGTTCATCTTCTACCAGGAACTGGCGCAGCGCCCCGGCAGCCTGACCACGGCCGACCTGGTCACCGCCTGCATCGGCATCCCGCTGCTGCTCGAGGCCACTCGCCGCGCGCTCGGCCCGCCGCTGGCGATCATCGCCCTGCTGTTTCTCGTCTACAGCCTGGCCGGGCCCTATATGCCGGGCCTGCTGGCGCACCGCGGGGTGAGTTTCACCGCCCTGGCCAACCACCAGTGGATCACCACCGAAGGGGTGTTCGGCATCGCCCTCGGCGTGTCCACCAGCTTCGTGTTTCTCTTCGTGCTGTTCGGCGCGCTGCTCGAGCGCGCTGGCGCCGGCCACTACTTCATCCAGCTGGCGTTCAGCCTGCTCGGGCACCTGCGGGGCGGTCCGGCCAAGGCGGCGGTGGTCGCCTCCGGGCTGACCGGGATGATCTCCGGCTCATCGATCGCCAACGTGGTGACCACCGGCACCTTCACCATCCCGATGATGAAGCGCACCGGCTTCTCCGCGGAGAAGGCCGGTGCGGTGGAAGTGGCCTCCTCGGTCAACGGCCAGATCATGCCGCCGGTGATGGGCGCCGCGGCCTTCCTGATGGTCGAGTACATCGGCATGCCCTATGTCGAGATCATCAAGCACGCCTTCTTGCCTGCGGCGATCTCCTACATTGCCCTGCTCTATATCGTCCATTTGGAGGCGCTCAAGCTCGGCCTGCAGCCGATCGGCGGCCATCGGCCCAAGCCCTGGCTGCGCCGCCTGACCGGCTTTGCCTTCGGTGCGGCGCTGATCAGCGGGCTGTCCCTGGCCGTCTACTATGGCCTCGGCTGGCTCAAGCCGGCGCTCGGCGACTACGCCCTGCACGGCATCGGCGCGTTGCTGGCGCTGGTCTACCTGGGCCTGCTGAAGATCGCCGCCAGCGTTGCGCCGCTGGCGCCGGAAGACCCGGACGCACCGCTGGAGTCGCTGCCCGAGACCCGCGCGGTGCTGCTCAGTGGCCTGCACTTCCTGCTGCCGGTGGTGGTGCTGGTCTGGTGCCTGATGATCGAACGCCTGTCGCCCGGGCTCTCGGCGTTCTGGGGCAGCGTGATGCTGGTGATCATCCTGCTCACCCAGCGCCCGCTGCTGAGCTGGTTGCGCACCGATGGCCTGCATGAGCACGGCAATTTCATCGACGGCCTGGTCGACCTGCGCGAAGGCCTGCTGGCCGGCGCGCGCAACATGATCGGCATCGGTATCGCCACCGCGGCGGCGGGGATCATCGTCGGCGCGGTGTCGCAAACCGGAGTCGGCCTGGTATTGGCCGACCTGGTCGAGCTGCTGTCGATGGGCAACCTGTTGCTGATGCTGATGCTCACCGCGGTGTTCAGCCTGGTGCTGGGCATGGGCCTGCCTACCACCGCCAACTACATCGTGGTGTCCAGTCTGCTGGCGCCGGTGGTGGTCACCCTCGGCCAGCAGAATGGCCTGATCGTGCCGCTGATCGCGGTGCACCTGTTCGTCTTCTACTTCGGCATCATGGCCGACGTCACCCCGCCGGTGGGCCTGGCCTCGTTCGCCGCCGCCGCGGTGTCCAAGGGCGACCCGATCAGGACCGGGATCACCGCCTTCTACTACAGCCTGCGCACCGCCGCGCTGCCGTTCCTGTTCATCTTCAACACCGACCTGCTGCTGATCGACGTGGACTTCTGGCACGGCGTGCTGATCTTCATCGTCGCCACCATCGCCATGCTGATCTTCGCCGCCGGCACCCAGGGCTACTTCCTGGTCCGGAGCCGCTGGTACGAAGGGCTGCTGCTGTTGCTGGTGGCCTTCACCCTGTTCCGCCCGGGCTTCTGGATGGACATGGTCCACGACCCCTACCGCGATATCGCCCCGTCGCAGCTGGTGCAGGCGCTGGGCGAAGTCGAGGAAGGCAGCCAGTTGCGTCTGCGCATCAGAGGCGAGGACGCGGTGGGCGATTCCCGCGAGTTCGTCCTGCTGCTGCCGGTGCCGGCTGGCGAGACGGGCGAGCAACGCCTGGAGAAGCTCGGCCTGCTGACCTATGAAGAAGACGGCAAGCTGCTGATCGACAGCGTCACCTTCGGCAGCCCGGCGGCCGACGCCGGGCTCGAGTTCGACCAGCAGATCCTCGTCGTGCGCGCCCCGACCGAACGCTGGGCCAAGGAGCTGATGTGGCTTCCGGGCTTCCTGCTGTTCGCCCTGGTGGTCTGGCTGCAGCGTCGCCGCCGCGAGCCTGCGGCCGTTGCCGTAAGCGGCTGACTGGCGCTTCTCCACGGCACAAGGCAGCTGCGGCTGCCTTGTGCCTATGGGCTACTCGCCGCCCGCTTCCTCCGCCTGCAGCGCGCCGGTTTCCCTGGATTCCAGCACCGCATAGGCACTGCTGCAGAACAGCGAGTTGAGGCGTTTCATGTCGCCGATCAGTTCCAGGTGCAGCGAGCTGGTCTCGATGCTTTGCACCACCTGGCGATGCAGGCGACCGACGTGGGCGTGGGCCAGGCGGCGTTCCTGGGCGCGGAAGCGGCGCTTCTCGCGCAGCAGCTGGCGAGCGCTCTCGGGATCGCCGGAGAGGAACACCGACAGCCCCAGGCGCAGGTTGACCAGCAGGCGCCCGTGCAGGTCAGCCAGCTCCTCCAGGCCGCTTTCGGAGAACGAATGGCGTTGCGCGGTCTTCTGGTCCTGCACCTTGCCGAGCATGCGTTCGATGATGTCGCCGGCGCGCTCCAGGTTGACCGCCAGTTCGATGATCTCCGCCCAGCGCCGGCTGTCCTGTTCGCTGAGCGCCTCGCGCGGCACCTGGGCCAGGTAGAGTTTGACCGCGCTGTAGAGGGCATCGACGTCGTCGTCCAGGCGGCGCAACTCCTTGCTCAGCGCCGGCTGGTTGCTGCGCAGGACTTCCAGCAGGTGGTTGAGCATGGTCTCGATCAGGTCGCCGATGCGCAGGGTCTCGCGCACCGCATTGGCCAGCGCCAGGCTGGGTGTGGCCAGGGCCGTAGTGTCGAGGTGGCGCGGGCGGGCGACGCCGTCGGTGTCGGGGCGATCCGGCAGCAGCCAGTTGCAGAAGCGCGCCATCAACCCCACGCTCGGCAGCATCAGCACGCAGCGCAGGCTGTTGTAGAGCAGGTGAAAGCCGATCACCAGTTCCGCCGGCCGCCAGTTGAGGCTGTCCAGCCAGCTCACCAGCGGGTTGAGCAGGGGGATCACCACGATCAGGCCGAGCAGCTTGTACAACAGGCTGCCCAGGGCTACCCGGCGGCCCGCCGGGGTTTGCAGGCTGGCGGTGAGGAAGGCCAGCAGGCCGCTGCCGATGTTCGCACCTATCACCAGGCCGATGGCCACCGGCAGGCTGATCAGGCCGGCGCCGGCCAGGGTCGCGGTGAGCAGCACCGCCGCCAGGCTGGAGTAGGAAATCAGGGCGAACAAGGCGCCGATCAGGGCATCCAGCAGCAGGTCGCCGGTCAGCGAGGCGAACAGCACCTTGATCCCGGTTGCCTGGGTGATCGGCGTGGCGGCGGCGACGATCAACTCCAGCGCCAGGAGCATCAGGCCCAGGCCGATGCCCACGCGGCCAAGCTGGCCGGCGCGGGTTTGCCGGCGGGAGAGGAAGAAGATCACCCCGAGGAAAATCAGCAGCGGCGACAGCCAGCTCAGGTCGAAGGTCAGCACCCGCGCCATCAGGGCCGTGCCGACGTCGGCGCCGAGCATGATCGCCAGCGCCGGTGCCAGCGCCATCAGGCCCTGGCCGACGAAGGAGGTGACCAGCAGCGCGGTGGCATTGCTGCTCTGCACCAGGGCGGTGACGCCGATCCCGGCGGCGAAGGCCATGGGCCGCTTGCTGACGTTGTGGCTGAGCACCTGGCGCAGATGCGAGCCGTACACCCGCAGGATGCCGGTGCGGACGATATGGGTGCCCCAGATCAGCAGGGCGACGGCAGACAGCAGATTGAGCAGGGTCAGCATCATGCATCTCCCTGACAGCGGCCGCACCAGACGGGGCGGCCAAGGGTGGCGACGCTCAGGGCGCGGTGCTCATGCGCCGGCCGATGTCGTTGCTTGGTGAATGGGTGAAGCACAATCATCAGTGGTCAGGCCTGTAGTTAGCTTTAGTCGGCGAATGGCTGCGACGCCAGCCTGTTCGAGCGGGTCACCCGGCTTATCCGGGCCACTGCTCGGCCAACTGGCGCAGATCGCTTACCTGCAGATCCGCGTCGATCCCCCAGGGATCGAGGACTGCCGTCAATTGTCGCGCAGCACCTTGAGCTCGCCATCCTCGGCGCCGAAGCCGCGTTGCAGCTTGACCTTGAGGCTCAGGTCGGTGCGCGAATCGGCGAACTTGAGCGCTTCGCCCAGGGTGATCCGGCCGGCTTCGAGCAGCTGGTAGAGGTGCTGGTCGAAGGTCTGCAGGCCCTGTTCCAGCGCGCGTGCCGTGGCTTCGCGAAGATCGTCCAGCTGGTCGCGCTGGATCAGGTCGCGGATATAGGGGGTGGCCAGCATCAACTCCACCGCCGCCACGCGTTTCTGCGCCACGCCGGGGATCAGGCGCTGGCCGATCACCGCCAGCAGATTCTGCGCCAGGTCGGCCAGTACCTGCTTGCGCGCCTCGTCCGGAAAGAAGCGCACGATCCGCTCGATCGCGTGGCTGCTGCTGGTGGCGTGCAGGGTGGCCAGGCACAGGTGACCGGTTTCCGCATAGTGCAGGGCGTGCTGCATGGTCGCGGCATCGCGGATCTCGCCGAGCATGATCACGTCCGGCGCCTCGCGCAGCACGTTGCGCAGGGCATCGGCAAAGCTGTGGGTGTCCAGGCCGACCTCACGCTGGTCGATGATCGACTTCTGGTGCTTGTGGAGGAACTCGATGGGGTCTTCGATGCAGACGATATGCCCGCTCTTGTGGCGGTTGCGGAAGTCCAGCATGGCCGCCAGGGTGGTCGACTTGCCGGAGCCGGCCGCACCGACCATGAGGATCAGGCCACGGTCCTGCAGGCTCAGTTTCTCCAGCAGCCTGGGCAGGCCGAGCTCATCGAAGTTGGGAATCTGGCTCTTGATCAGGCGCACCACCATGCTCACTTCGCCGCGCTGGTAGTAGACGTTGACCCGGAAGCGCCCGGCGCTCTGCACGCTGACCGCCAGGTTCATCTCCAGATCGCGCTCGAACTCCATGATCTGTTTCTGCGTCATCAACTGGTAGGCTTGCCGCTGCACCTCGCCGGCCTGCAGCACGCGTTCGCCGACCGCCTGGCTGTGGCCCTCGAGCTTCATGTGCGGCGGCGCGCCGACACTGAAGAACAGGTCCGAGCCGCCGCGCTCGTAGAGCAGTTGCAGATAGGGGAATACATCCACCGCGTCGTCGGTCGTGTCGTTCATCGCGCCTCCTGGCCTTGTGCGCCCCATCCTAGCACTGGCGGTCGTGCAAATTTCGAGCGCAACGCCGCACCGGGCGTTTTTAGCGATCCGTAGGCTCGCCGCAGGCAGTGCAGCCTGGTTTAGCGGCGCGGCATAAAGCGGGCGGGGTGTCGCTACGCTCCGAACGGAACGCCGCCCGAGCTGCCCTACGAATTTGCAGCAGTCGCAGTAGGCGAGAGTTTTTTCACAACAGCCCAGGCGACACTGGCGGTCGCCCCACGCCGCCAGACTGGTTAACCTAGCGCTTCGCCACGGATGCAGTGCCCACCATGCTCAACCTTTATCACGCTCCCGACTTGGAAACCCTCGGCGAACTGGCCACCACCCTGCTCGCCCAGCCCCTGCGCGAGCCCTTCGCCCCCGCCTTGGTGGTGGTGCCGAGCCAGGGCATGGGCCGTTGGCTGACCCTGGAACTGGCGCGCAAGCAGGGCATCGCCATGCAGCTCGAGGTGCAGTTGCCGGCCAAGTTCGTCTGGGACCTGTCGCGCCTGGTGCTGGGCCAGTTGCCGGAGCAATCGGCGTTCGCGCCGACCACCCTGGCCTGGCGCCTGTACGACTGGCTGTGCGAGCCGGCCAACCTGGCCGAAGCGCCGCGCCTGGCGCATTACCTGGAGGGCGGCGACGAGCGCCGTCGCCTGTCGCTGGCCAGCAAGATCGCCGACGTATTCGACCAATACCTGCTGTATCGCGACGACTGGCTGGCCGCCTGGGAGCGCAACGAGCTGCAGGGCCTCGGCCCTGACGAAGCCTGGCAGGCGCTGCTCTGGCGCGAGCTGACCCGCGACGGCCACCCGCACCGCGCGCGCCTGCTCGAAGACCTGCTGCGCCGCCTGTACGACGCGTCGCCCATCGCCGAGCTGCCCGAGCGCCTGCTGGTGTTCGGCATCAGCAGCCTGCCGACCCACCACCTGCGCGTACTCGAAGGCCTGGCGCGGCACACCGAGGTGGTGATCTTCGCCCTCAACCCCTGCCGCGAGGCCTGGGGCGAGATTCGCGATATCCGCGAGCTGGCGCGGCAGCCAGAGTTGAGCCCGGATGACTGGTATCTGGATGTGGGCCACCCGTTATTGGCGAGCCTGGGCAAGCAGGGCCGCGATTTCTTCGACAGCCTGTTCTCACTGGCCTCGAGCGAAGGCAGCCAGGAAACCGGCCTGTATTCCGAAGACGCCGATCTGCACGACAGCAGCCTGCTGCAGGCGCTGCAGAACGACATCCTGCGCCTGCGCACCCGCCAGGCCGATGAGCGCCTGGTCTTGCGCGAGGACGATCGCTCGCTGGAGCTGCATATCGCCCACTCGCCGCTGCGCGAAGTGGAAATCCTGCATGACCAGTTGCTCGCCCGCTTTGCCGCCGATCCCGAGTTGACCCCGGATCAGGTGGTGGTGCTGACCCCGGATATCGAGCGCTACGCACCCTATATCGAGGCGATCTTCGCCGCCAAGAGCGGCGCTAGCCGGACGGCCGCCCCACGGATGGCCGCCCCGCGCATTCCCTTCAGCCTGGCCGACCGCAGCCTGCGCGCGGAAATCCCCCTGATCGAGGCCTTCCTCAACCTGCTCGCCCTGCCCGACAGCCGCTTCGCCGCCGAGGAAATCCTCGCCTGGCTGGAGCAGCCGGCGATCGCCCGCCGCGCCGGTATCGAAGCCGAGGACCTGACGCTGCTGCGCGACTGGTTGCGCGAGGCCGGCGTGCGCTGGGGCCGCGACGGCGAGCATCGTCGGCAGCTGGGCCTGCCGGCGGACAGCGCCTTTACCTGGCGCCAGGGCCTGGATCGCCTGCTCCTGGGCTTCGCCGCGCCACCGCAACTGGCCGGCTCGCACGCGCCCTTGCTCGGCGACAGCTGGCCATTGGATGCCCTGGAAGGTGGCCGCGCCCAGTTGCTCGGGTGCCTGGCCGCCTTCGTCGAGCGTCTCGCCGCCCTGGCGCAGAGCCTGCAGCGCCCGCGCAGCCTGGGCGAATGGAGTGAGACCCTGCTGGCGCTGATCGACAACCTGTTCGACGAGCGCGAGGCCGGCGACACCCTGTTGTTGCTCTCCCGTGCCTGCGCGGCGCTGCAGGATCAGGCCACGGCTGCCGGCATCGAGCGGCCGCTGGAGTTGGCGCTTGTCCGCCAGCACCTGACTTCTGCCCTGGAGCAGGGCGGCGGCGCCTCGGGCTTTCTCACCGGCGCGGTGACCTTCTGCACCATGGTGCCGATGCGCAGCCTGCCGTTCCGCCTGGTCTGCCTGCTCGGCCTGGATGACGGCGCCCTGCCAAGGTGCACCCCGGCCGCCGGCTTCGACCTGATCGGCCAGAAACCCCGGCGTGGCGACCGTGCCCGGCGCCTCGACGACCGTTACCTGCTGCTGGAAATCCTCCTCTCGGCGCGTGGCGGCCTGTACCTCAGCTACGTCGGCCGCGACCCGCGCAGCAACGCCGAACTGCCGCCCTCGGTGCTGGTCAGCGAACTGCTGGATGTCATCGATCTGACCGCTATCTGTGGGAGGGGCTTTAGCCGCGAAACAGACGCCGCCGATCCGTCATTGCCTCCCAAAGCCAGCGCCCACATCACCCACCAGCACCCGCTGCAACCCTTCGCCGCCGGCAATTTCGCCGACGGCGCGCAGGCCGGTTTCGCCGCGCCCTGGTTCCGCGCCGCCCAGCGCCTGAGCGAGGCGGTCGAAGCACCGCAGCCGTTCGCCAGCACCCTGGCCGCGCCGGATGCAGACGGGCCGGGCGGCGATCCGCTGTGCCTGGAACCCAGCCAGCTGATCCACTGCTTCAAACACCCGGCGCGCTACCTGCTGGAGCAGCGTCTCGGCCTACGCCTGGCGCAAAGCGAAGAGGCCCTGGCCGGCGACGAACCCTTCAGCGTCGAGTGGACCAGCCAGCACGGCCTGCGTCAGCTGGCGCTGCAGGCCATCGAACAGGGCTGGAGCGAGCGCGAGGAACGCAGCGTGGCCGCCGCCTCCGGCTGGTTGCCGGTGGGCGAGTTGGGCCAGGCGCACTGGGGGCAGATTCGCGGACCGATCCGCGCCTTCGCCCCGACCCTGTTCGACGAACGCCCGGAGGATGCGGCGCAACCGCTGCTGGTGGATATCCAGCTGGCCGGCGTGCGCATCCACGGCTGGCTCGATGGGGTCAGCGCCAGCGGCCTGTTCGACTATCGCCTGCGCGACCTCGGCGCCTGGGAACTGGCGCCGTTCTGGCTGCGCCACCTGCTGCTCAACTGCGCCGCCACCCCGGGCATCGCCCGCGACAGCCGCCTGCTGTCGCCGAAAAGCGAATGGCGCCTGGGGCCCTTGGCCAACCCGCTGCAACTGCTCGAACCCTGGCTCGCGGCCTACAAGAGCGCCCTGTGCGAACCGCTGCCGGTCCTGGCCAAGTGCAGTTATGGTTTCGCCAGAAAATGGCGCAAGCCCGGTAAAAAGGAGCCAATTGACGCCGCGCGCAGCGAAGCGCGGGTGATGTGGCAGGGCAACGACTATATGAGCGGCGAAGGCCAGGACCCCTGGAACGCCCTGGCCTTCCGCGACCGCGACCCGCTGGACGAGCGCTTCGAAGCCCTCGCCGAGCAACTCTATGGCCCGGCGCTGGATGCTCTGCACGGCAGCGACGAGGACGAGGCATGACCAGCGCACCTTTGGACCTGCTGCAGGACAGCTTCGCCGGCCGCTCGCTGATCGAAGCCAGCGCCGGCACCGGCAAGACCTGGACCCTTACCGCCCTGTACGCCCGGCTGTTGCTGGAGCAGCGGCTCAACGTCAGCCAGATTCTGGTGGTGACCTTTACCACCGCGGCCACCGCCGAATTGCGCGAGCGCATTCGGCTGCGTCTGGCCGAGTTGCTGGCGGTCTACGATAACGGCCCAGGCGCGGACGAGCTGCTCAATCGCCTGCACGCGCAGTACCCGGATGCCGCCAGTCATCGGCGTCTGCTGCTGGCAGTGCATGGCTTCGACGAGGCGGCGATCTTCACCATCCACGGCTTCTGCCAGCGCGCGCTGCAGGATGCGGCCTTCGAGGCCGGCGGCGACTTCGACAACGAGCTGACCTTTGATGACCGCGAAATCCTCGACGCCCTGCTCGCCGACCTCTGGCGCCATGAGCTGGCCGCCGCCGAGCCGGAGTGGGCGGCCTTTCTGGTGCAGCAAAAAATTACCCCGCAGAGCCTGCGCCAGCGTCTGCGCAATCACCTGGGCAAACCCTACCTGCGCATCGAGCCGCAGCCCGGGGCCAGCAGCGAGATGAGCGCCCTGCGCAACGCCTGGCAACAGGCGCGGGATGCCTGGCAACGCGACAGTGCCGGCTGGCTGGACCAGCTCAAGGCCTTCGCCGGCTTCAAGAGCAATATGTGCAACCCGGCCAAGCTCGGCGCCTGGCAGGCCGAGCTGGACGGCTACTTCAGCGACGCCGCCGCGCTGTTCAGCAAGACCGAGGCGCACCAGCGGCTGTCGCGCGAAGGCCTGGCCAAGGCCAGCAAGAAAGGCGAGAGCGTGCCGGATAGCCCGCTGGCCGATGCCCTGCAAGGCCTGTGCGAGGCCCTGCAGGCCGCGCAACCCGAGGCCGAGCAGCGCTTGATCGACCTGCAGGTACGCCTGATCGGTCAGCTCAATGAGCAGCTGCCGCAGCGCAAGGCCGCCCAGCGTCTGCTGGCTTTCGACGACTTGCTCAACAAGCTGCAACAGGCGCTCTATGGCGAGGGCGGCGACCACCTGGCCGGCACCCTGCGCGAGCAGTATCCGGTGGCGCTGATCGACGAATTCCAGGACACCGACCCGGTGCAGTACCAGGTGTTTCGGCGCATCTACGAAAACCAGGGCGACCTGTGTTTCGTTGGTGACCCCAAACAGGCCATCTACGCGTTTCGCGGTGCCGACCTGGCCACCTACCTCCAGGCCCGCGACGAAGCCGCGCGGCAGTACAGCCTGGCCACCAACCACCGTTCCACCCCTGAGCTGATCGCCGCGCTCAACCTGTTGTTCGACCGGCCCATGCCCTTCGCCGAAAAGGGCCTGACCTATCCGCAGGTCGGTGCCAGCCAGCGTGCGCGGGCGCAGCTGGTGCTGCCGGTTGTCGATGCCGAACAGGACGCACCTGTGGCGCTGGTCTGGCTGGCCGACGATTACCTCGGTAAAGGCGAGGCCGGCGCCCTGGTGGCCCGCGACACGGCCCGGCGCATCGCCGCGCTGCTGACGGCGAGCGGCCGTGGCGAGGCCTATTTCGAGGCGCAAGGCGAGCGCACGGCGCTGAAGGGCGGCGATATCGCCGTCCTGGTCGCCAGCCATCGCCAGGCCGGGGAAGTCGCCGCCGAGCTGGCGGCGCGCGGCGTGCCCAGCGTGCGCCGCGGCAAGGAAAACGTCTGGCACAGCGAAGAGGCCGGCGAGCTGGCCGCGGTGCTGGCCGCCTATGCCGAACCGGGCCGCGAAGGCGCACTGCGCTATGCCCTGGCCAGCCGCTTGCTCGGGCGCAGCGCCGCCGATCTGGCCGCCTGCCAGGACGATGCCCAGGCCTGGGATGCCGAGCGCGAAGCCGCCGAGCGCTACCATCAGCTCTGGCAGCAACAGGGCTTTATGCGCGCCTTTCGCGCCTGGCTGGACGAGCAGCAGGTGGCGCCACGTCTGCTCGCCCTGGTCGATGGCGAACGCCGCCTGACCAACCTGCTGCACCTGGCCGAACTGCTGCAGAGCGAGAGCCTGCAACGCCCCGGGCTGGAACAACTGCTGAGCTGGTTCAACGCCCAGCGCAGCGCCGAGGCCCACGGCGAAGAAGCCCTGCTGCGCCTGGAAAGCGATGCCGAGCGGGTGCAGATCGTCACCATCCACACCGCCAAGGGCCTGGAATACCCGCTGGTGTTCTGCCCCTACCTGTGGGACGGCGCGCTGCTGCGCCAGAGCGAAGACATCAGCTGCCACGCCGACGATGGCACGCCGCTGCTCGACCTGGGTGGCGAGCAGTTCGATACACACCGTGAGCGCGCCCGCCACGAGCGCTTCGCCGAGCGCCTGCGCCTGACCTACGTGGCCCTGACCCGGGCCCGCGACCGCCTCTGGCTGCACTGGGGGCCGGTGGACTGCAAACCGAAAAAGGACGGCAGCCTCAGCGAGGCCGGCCTGCACAGCAGCGCCCTGGCCTGGCTGCTGCACGGTCGCCAGCTGCCCGGCGCGGATGCCCTGGGCGAACTCGCCGGCCATCTGCAGACCCTCAGCCCTGCCGGCCTGCGCGGCGAGATCGAGCAGCTGGTGGGCGCAAGCCACGGCCATATGGCCGTGCAGGCGCTGCGCGAAAGCGAAGCCAGCGCCGCCGGTGAACGCCGCGCGCCGCCGCCCCGGCAGCTGCAGCAGATGAACCGCAGCCTGCACAGCGCCTGGCGCATCGGTAGCTTCTCAGGGCTGGCCTCCGGCCTGCACATGGAAGCGCCGGATCGCGACGGCCTGGTGCTGCCCGCTGCCAGCGAACCGGGCAGCGGCTTCTTCGCCTTCCCCCGCGGCGCCCGCGCCGGTACCTGTCTGCACGCGATCCTGGAGGACTGGGCGCGCGGCAAGGCGCCGTTGGCCGAGCTGGTCGAACCGGCCCTGCACGGCCATGGCATCGACAGCGACTGGCGCGAGGTGGCGCTGAGCCAGTTGCAGCAGGTGCTCGACAGCGACCTCGACGGCAATGGCCTGACCCTGGCCAGCCTGCAGGCGGCGCGGCGCCTGCCGGAACTCGGCTTCACCTTCCCGGTGGCCAATCTCGACCTGCAGCGCCTGCGCGCCATCCTCAGCGACCCGGCCCATGGCCTGGCCGCGCCGATGCGCGAAGCCGCCGCACGTCTGGAGTTCGACAACCTGAAGGGTTTCCTCAAGGGCTTTATCGACCTGACCTTCGAGCATGACGGGCGCTGGTATATCGCCGACTACAAGTCCAACTGGCTCGGCCCGGACGCCAGCTACTACGGCGGTGAACGCCTGCTCCAGGCCCTGGCCGGCGAGCACTACTACCTGCAATATCTGATCTACCTGGTGGCGCTGCGGCGCTTCCTGCGTCAGCGCCTGGCCGATTTCGACAACAATCAGTTGGGCGGCGCCTACTACCTGTTCCTGCGCGGCATGCCAACGGCCGGGGTGTATTTCTCGCGGCCCAATGATCGGCTGCTGGATGCCCTGGATAACCTGTTCGAGGGAAACGAGTGATGCGCGTTTTTTGTAGCCCGGATGCAATCCGGGAACGACCTTCGCGGCGCCTGACGAATTCGCCGGATTGCATCCGGGCTACGGGCTCGCGGTCCGTAGGATGCGCCGTGCGCACCACCCCGTCGGTTGATGGTGCGCACAGCCTAGGCGGCCCCGTGACACCCTACGGGGGTGGTCGATGAACCTTGCCGACCTGCCCCTCGGCCCGCTGGAGCGCGCCCTGGTCGACAGCCTGCGCCGGCTCGACCCGGCCGCCGAACCGCTGGTGCTGGCCTCGGCGGCGCTGCTCTGTGCGGCGCTGGATAACGGCGATGTCTGTCTGCCACTGGCGCGGCGTGCCGGACAGCGGCCCTGGCCGGAGCACGGCTTCTGCCTGCCGCTCCTGGCCGAGTGGCAGGCGCGGCTTGCCGCCTCGTCCCTGGTCGGCGGCGACGGCGACGGCGACTTCACCCCGTTAATTCTGGTCGGCGAGCGCCTCTATCTGGCGCGCTACCAGGCCTACGAACGCAACTTGGCTGAACAACTGCTCAGCCGCGCCGCCGATCTGCCGAGCGTCGATGAGGCGCAACTGAGCGAAAGCCTGACCCGCCTGTTCGCCTTCAACGCCCAGCAACCCGACTGGCAGCGCCTGGCCGCGGCGCAAGCGGTGCGGCGCAGGCTGGCGGTGATTTCCGGTGGCCCCGGCACCGGCAAGACCACCACCGTGGTACGCCTGCTCGCGGCGCTACTCGAGCAGCCCGGCGGCGCTCAGTTGGCCATCGGCCTGGCCGCACCCACCGGCAAGGCGGCGGCGCGCATGGCCGAGGCGATCCGCAATGCCAAGGCCAGCCTGCCGGTCAGCGCGGCGATCAAGGCCGCCCTGCCGGAACAGGCGCGCACCCTGCATCGCCTGCTCGGCAGCCGTGGCGACAGCCCGCAGGTGCGGCATAACGCGGCCAACCCGCTGGCGCTGGACGTGCTGGTGGTCGACGAAGCCTCGATGGTCGATCTGGCGCTGATGGCCAAACTGGTCGACGCCCTGCCGGCCAACGCGCGGCTGATCCTGCTCGGCGACAAGGACCAGCTCTGCGCGGTGGAAGCCGGTGCGGTCTTCGCCGAACTCTGCGAAGGCCGCGGCTTCGACGCCCGGGCCGCCGCCGACCTGCAGCGCATCACCGGCCAGCAGGTGCCGGTCGCACAACCGGGTTCACGCCTGGGCGATGCCGTGGTGTTGCTGAGCCACAGCCACCGTTTCGCCGGCGACAGCGGCATCGGCGAGCTGGCCCGGCGAATCAACGGCGGCGACGTCAGCGGCACCCTGAACCTGCTGAAAGAACAGCGCAGCGACCTGGCCTGGAACGCCCAGCCGACCCCCGCCGATCTGCTCGAACGCCTGGATTGCGGTTATGCGCCCTTTCTCTCCGCGGCGAAAAGCGCCGATCCGCACGCGGCCTTTGCCGCCTTCAACGACTTCCGCGCCCTCTGCGCCCAGCGCGAAGGCGCCTGGGGCGTGGCCGGGATCAACGAAGCGCTGGAGGCGCGGGTGAAAAGGCGCGGCCAGGTCGCCAGCCGCGAACGCTGGTATGTCGGTCGACCGATCATGGTGCGGCAGAACGACTACGCCCTCGGCCTGTTCAACGGCGATATCGGCATCTGCCTGGACAGCGAGTTCGGCCTGCGGGTGTTCTTCGAGGCCGAAGACGGCTACCGCCCCTTCGCCCCGGCGCGGCTGCCCAGCCACGACAGCGCCTTCGCCATGACCGTGCACAAGAGCCAGGGCTCGGAATTCAGCGAGGTGCTGCTGGTCTTGCCCGAACAACCCAGCCCGCTGCTGAGCCGCAGCCTGTGCTACACCGGCATCACCCGGGCCAGGCACAAAGTGGAAATCTGGGGCCTGCCGACGCGCCTGGGCGAAGCCGTGGCCACCCGCGCCGAGCGGGCGGCGGGGTTGGCCGAGCGTCTGGCTGTCGACCCGGTCACGCAGTCAAGATCCGCAGCGCCACCCGCGAGCGGCGCCGGTCACGCTCAACTGCCGCTGTTCTAGCCGCTGCTCTAGCCAAGATCATTGCGCGCGGCAGTGGTGAATGGCTTTTGTAGGATGTGGCGGGCCGCGTAGGCTTGAGCGCAGCGATACCCATCAAACCCCAGCATGGGTATCGCTGCGCTCAACGCCATCCTACCCGGTGCCCATCGCCGGCAGTCGTGGCCCGAATCCGGCCAATTGCCGAGAAGGTTGCAACAATCGACGCGCTCGCCAAGAATGCGCCAAGCCTGACCGGCGGCGCCGGTCACCGATGGATTGTCCGCTTAGCGCAAGGAGACACCATGCTTACCCGTCTGAGCAATATCTTCAAAGGCATCCTCTCCCTGTTCATCAAGGACCTGGAGCGGCAGAACCCGGAGGCCCTGCTGGAGCTGGAGCAGGAGAATCTGCGCAAGCAGATCGCCAACTTCAACCAGGGCCTGGCTGCCCATGCCGGCCTGGCCGAGCGGCTGATGAGCCAGGTGCGCAAGCAGGAAGCCGAGGAGCGTGAGCTGCATGCGCGCACCACCGCGCACCTGCGTGCCGGCAACAAGTCGGCCGCTGCGCAGAACGCCCTGCGCCTGCAGAACCTCGGCCGCGAGCTGGAAGAGAATCGCCGCCAGCTGGCCCAGGCCGAGGAGACCTACCAGAACCTGACCAAGGCCCGCGAGGTGGCGGTGAATGCCGCGCGCAGCAAGATCGAGGCGCTCAAGGGCGCGATCAACGATATGCGCATGAAGACCGCGATGGCCGAGATGAACGAGATGGCCGCCGGCATGGTCAGCACCATCGGCGGCTCCGGCGACACCCTCAACCGCCTGCACGAGATGGTCGAGGAAGAACGCACCAAGGCCGCCGGCCGTGCGCGCATGGCCCGCGACTCGATGGACATGAGCGAAGTGAACCTCAAGGAAGCCGAGATGGACGCCCTGGCCGACCAGGCCCTGGCCGATTTCGCCGCCAAGGAAGGCATCAGCCTGCCGGGCCAGGAAGCCACCCCTGAGGCGCCGGCCAATCGCAGTATGGGCGGCAGCGCTCCGCAATCCGAAAACCAGTAAGGCGCGCCCATGAGCAGTGAAGGCAAAGCACCCGCCTGGCTCGATGAACTGCGCCTGGCCTACGAGAGCGGCGCCCATGGCCAGTTCGTGCTCTATGGCAACGTCGCCGATCGCTTCCCCCTGGACGGCCGCCTGGTCAGCCTGACCCGCTACCTCGAGGCCAGGCTGCTCGGCACCTTCGACCTGGTGTTCCTCTACGATCCGGGCAATGGCCTGAGCCTGCTGCGTGGCGGCGAGCGTTTCGCCCAGTGGCCGGCGGCGGAGCAGGTCAGGCCCTGGCCCCATGAGCCGCGCGCGGCGATCGAGCTGATCAGCCGCTACCTGCGCTACCGCGCCAACCTGCAGGCGCTGGGTCGTGGCGACAACGAGCATGTGGCGGTGATTCTGCGCGGCGCCGAGCTGGTCCTGCCGGCCAGCCGCCAGGGCGATTTCGCCAGCGCCAGCCTGGCCAGCCTGGTGCGCGACTGGGCCGCCGAGCCGCCGTTCAGCGACATGGCCTTCGCCAGCCTGCTGCTCGCCGACAACCTCAATGACCTGCACCCGCTGGTGGCCAACAACCCACGCATCGACCGGGTACAGGTACCGCTGCCGGATGCCGACAGCCTCGGCCAGTGCCTGGCGCAGCTGCGCCTGGATCATCCTGCCGCCTTCGCCAGCGAAGACAACGGCACGGTGCAGGCCCTCGCCGGGGTCAGCCTCAGTGCCCTGACCAGCCTGGTCAAACGCCGCGCCCACCAGGGCAAGGTGCTCGGCGCCCAGGACTGGGTCGAAGCCAAGAAGGAGCTGGTGGAAAGCGACAGCGCCGGCCTGGTGGAATTCATCGAGTCGAAACGTACCCTGGACGACTACCACGCCCAGGACGCGCTGAAAATCTGGCTGCGCCAGGACATGGCGCTGTGGCAGGCCGCCGACCTGCGCGCGCTGCCCAAGGGCTATATCTTTTGCGGTCCGGTGGGCACCGGCAAGACCTACCTGGTCGAGTGCCTGGCCGGCGAGGCCGGGGTGCCGGTGGTCAAGCTGAAGAACTTCCGCGACCGCTGGGTCGGTTCCAGCGAGGGCAATCTGGAGAAGATCTTCCGCCTGATCCGCGGCCTGGGCCGCTGCATCGTATTCATCGACGAAGCCGACCAGACCCTCGGCAAGCGCGACGGCGGCAGTGGCGACAGCGGCCTGTCCGGCCGCCTCTATTCGATGATCGCCCAGGAGATGGGCGACGCCGACAACCGCGGCAAGGTGATCTGGATACTCGCCTCCTCGCGTCCCGACCTGATCGAGGTCGACCTCAAGCGTCCGGGTCGGGTCGACGTGAAGATCCCGCTGCTGCCGACCACCACGGTCGAGGAAAGCGCCGCCCTGCTCAGGGCCCTGCTGGGGCGCTTCGAGCTCAAGCTGGAAATCAAAGCCCTGGTGAAACTGCCGCTGCCGCTGCTGCTCACCCCCGGCGCCGCCGAGGCGCTGGCGGTGAAGGTCTACCGCCAGGTGCGCACCGCGCAGATGCAGCCCCTGGCGGCGCTCGAGCATTGCCTGCAGGGTTATCAGCCGCCGGTGGCCGAGCAGGTGCTGCGCCTGCAGATGAGCATCGCCATCCGCGAAGCCACGGATATGGCCTTCGTTCCCGAATCCTTGCGCCACCTCGCTCAGGAGAACCTCAGCCCATGAGTGGCGGACGCTATCTCTGGGCGGCCTTCAATGCCCGCCCGCTGGGCATGCCGCTGGCGCCGAACTGGTTCGGTCTGGCCGCGTTCGCCTTGCTCGGCGCCTTTGTCAGCCCCGGCTTCTGGCTGCTCGGCGCAGGCCTGGAGCTGGGTTATCTGATGCTGCTGGCGCGCAGCGCGCGTTTTCGCCGCACCGTGGATGCCCGGCAAGTGCAGCCGACCGATCCTGCCGGGCAACGTTACGAGGCCAGCCTGGCACTCCTCGATGCGGCGCAGCGCCAGCGTCAGCAGCTGGTCGAGGCGCGTGCCCGCGAGGTGCTGCAGCTGCTGGCGCGCTCGCCCTTGATGGCCTCGCACGCCGACAGCCTGGAGCAACTGGTGTGGCTCAACCTGCGTCTGCTGGTGGCCGGCCAGGCGCTGAGCGTGGTGGCCGACACCGCCACCCGCGAGAGCGCCGAACTGCAGCAGCAGGAAGCGCAGATCGATGCGCGCCTCGCCAGCACCGAGCTTAACGACGAGTTGCGCCGCAGCCTGGAACAGCAGAAGCAGGTGATAGACGCGCGCCAGGCGGCCCATGTCGAAGGCCTGCGGCGCAAGGAGCATGTCGATGCCGAGCTGCAGCGTATCGAACAGCAGATCGCCCTGATCCGCGAACAGACCCTGCTGGCCACCGACGAGGAGCAGATCGGCATGGCGCTGAACGCCCTGACCTCCTCGTTCAACGAGGCCAGCCGCTGGCTGAACAGCCAGCGCGACCTGCTCGGCGTGCTCGAACTCAACGAACACCAGGCCCTGCCGCGCTACGTGCTGCAGGACCCAGGCGGAAAACCGGCGAAAGGCCAGTCGCTTCGACATTGATGGGCTGCTGCACCCAGGCTTATTCGGGTCATGGAACCGGGTAGGGTGGATGACGCTTCACCCATCCACCATCGACGATGGTGGATGAAAAAGTCGTCATCCACCCTACGCTGTCGCAGACCGTAGCCCGTAGCCCGTAGCCCGGATGAAATCCGCGGAGCGGTTCGGGCGGTAAACACTTTTGATTGGCGGGCCGCTGGCTCGCATCCGACAGGGAGAGGCGTCATGTATTCATCCGCAACCAGGCAGCGCCAACAGGGCAGTGCCGCTGGCAAGCTGCTGACCATATTGCTGGTGCTCGGCCTGCTCGGCCTGGGCGCCTGGCTGGTCGGCAAGGACATGCTCAAGGACGGTGGCGACAGCGTGCTCGGCGGCCTGCCCGCCAGTCTCGGAGTGGCAGCTGGGCCCGAACCGGTCGAGCCGGTCAGCGGCACGCCGACCCTGCAATCGGCGGCGCCCTACGAGATGAAGAACAACATCATCGACGTCGACATCAGCGAGTATGCCGGTTATGGCGGCCTGATCGTCGCCAACGGCGGGCTGGCGCCCAACCCCGAGTCGTTCTTCGCCAAGCAGTACGGTTTCCAGCTGCGCCTGAACAAGGGCGAGAGCGAGGAATGGTCGGCGCTGAACAACGGTCAGATGGCCGCGGTGGCGACCACTGCCGATGTGCTGGCGGTGCTCGGCAGGCAGTTCGAGGTCACGGTGCCGGCGCAGATCGCCTTCTCCCGCGGCGCCGACCAGGTGGTGGTGGACAGCGCCATCGCCAGCGTCAACCAGCTCAAAGGCAAGGTGCTCGGCGCCACCCAGTTCAACGAGAGCGAGTTCTTTATTCGCTACCTGGCCTCCGAAGCCGGTGTGCCGGTCAAGGTGCTGCGCGACCTGGACGCCCGGCCGGGGCCGAACGAGCTGGGCCTGGTGTTCTACGAGGATGCCTTTATCGCCTGCGATGCCTACGCCGCCGAACTGACCGGCAAGCAGCGCCTGAACGGCTGCGTCGGCTGGTCGCCGCGCACCGACGAGGTGGTCGAACAGTCCGCCGGTGCGGCGAAGATGCTGGTATCCAACCGCAACCTGCTGGTGGTGGCGGACATCCTGGTGGTCAACAAGGGCTTCGCCAGCGCTCACCCTGAGATCGTCAAAGGCCTGGTGCATGGCCTGCTGGAAGGCAACCGCCTGCTACGCGACGATCCCAGGACCCATGCCGGCGTAGTCGCCCAGGTGTTCGGCTGGACGCCGGAGGAAACCCTCGACGAGCTGAGCAAGGTGCACCTGAGCAACCTGCCGGAGAACCTGGCGTTCTTCGATGGCAGCATCGATTCGGCCGGTTCCTTCCAGGGCATCTTCCAGTCTTCGGTGCTGGCCTATGGCGCACTGATCCGCAACCCGGCCGACCCGGCGCGCTTCGCCGATCTGCAGCACCTCAAGGCGCTGGCCGAGAGCGGCCAGTTCAAGGACCAGAGCATCGCCATCGCACCGATCCGCACCAGCGGCAAGGTCGCCCTGGAAGGCGACGCGCTGCTGAGCAAGGACATCCGCTTCTTCTTCGAGCCGAATTCGGCGGAGCTGGATAAGCAGGCCAAAGACAACCAGGACTACCTGGACACTATCAAGCAGTTCCTCCAGGTCAGCCCCGGCTCCATCGTGCTGCTGCGCGGCCATGTGGATAACGCCATGGTCGGCGAGTTCGAGCGCCAGGGCGGCCCGGCGCTGCTGCGCAAGATGGCGCTGAAGGCCATGGAGCTGTCGCGCCAGCGCACCCAGGCGGTCAAGGAAGCGCTGCTGGCGCGCCATCCGGGGATCGCCGAGGAGCGCATCGAACTGGTCGGCCGTGGCTGGGAAGAGCCAATGAGTCAGGACAGCGAGCAGAACCGCCGGGTCGAGGTGCAGTGGTTCACCCTCGAATAGCCCAGGTGCCGCGGTAGGGTGCGCGGGGCCGCCTAGGCCGTGCGCACCACAGGCATCGAACCGCAACACACTGTTCAGCAGGCGGCTAGCGGTGGTTAGCCGCCACAACCTGCGCCACGCGCTGGCGGCAGGCCGCGCCGAAGGCCTGGAAGATCTTCACCGAGTCGGGGTTTGCGCTGGCCTGCCATTCCGGGTGCCACTGCACCGCCAGGGTGAACTGCGCCAGGCCGGGGGCATGGATGGCTTCGATCAGGCCGTCTTCGGCGTAGGCCAGGGCTTCAAGGCCCTCGCCCAGGCTGGCGATGCCCTGGCCGTGCAGCGAATTGATGCTGATCTCATCCTTGCCCAGCAATTCGGCCAGCCAGCTGCCGGGTACCAGACGCACGCTGTGGCTTTCGCCGTACTGCACATCCACCGGGTCGTCGGAATCCTCGCGGTGGTCGTCGAAGTCGCCGACGGCATAGAGTTTCTGGTGGATGTCACCACCCAGGGCCACGTTGATTTCCTGCATGCCGCGGCAGATGCCGAAGATCGGCAGGCCGCGCGCGATGGCGGCGCGGATCAACGGCAGGTCGAACAGGTCGCGATCGCGGTCCTGGGCCTTGTCCGGGGTGAGGTTTTCCTGGTTGTACAGTGCCGGGTCGATGTTGCTGCCGGCGCCGGTGAGGTACACGCCGTCGACCATGTCGAGGTATTGCTCGAGGTCGTCGTTGCCGCAGCAGGTCGGTGCCAGCAGCGGCACGCAGCCGGAGAGCTCGACGAGGGGGACAATGTATTTGTGGGTCATCACCTGATAGGCATGCCCTTTGCGTTCCTGAGCGCCCATGGACATGAGGACCACGGGCTTGCGTTTGGCGTTGGAGAGAGTGCCGCTGTTGTTGGACATAGATCACCTTGGGGCAGGGAGAGCCTGCCGTTGCTGTGCAGGAAGGGCCGTCGCGGCGGCGCTGCTTCCTGTTTGTTGCCGGTGTCGACCAGGCGGCAGAGGCTTGCCGGGAGGGAGGCGGTTGAACCTGTTCTCGGCGCTCTCTGGCAGTCGAAACACCGGCTCAGTCTGCCAAAGCCGTAAAATATGTCAAACGAATAGCGCGTTATTTGTGGGAAAAACCGACCGGGCGATCTGCTAGGTGTTGCGATAAATTGGTCTATACAGCTGTTTTTAAACAAATTTATTTTGTTTTTAGCCTGCCGGGTAGTCCAATATTTTTAACGCCTTGTGGGTCAGGCCTTCAGCCTACCAGCAGCAAACGCCGGCTAGCGGCCGCCAACAGCGCCTGCAGGGTGATGATGCGGGGCGGTGCGTCGGCTGGGCGGCCCGGCGCTGCTGCGCAGCATGCTGTTGAAAGCCCTGGCGCTGGTGCGCCAGCGCACCCGGAAAGAGCCGCTCAGTCAGCACTCGAGCAGAACCGCCGGGCGAGGTGCAGCAGTTCACCCCGGCATAGCATCCAGCCGGAAAGCAAAACGGGGCCTTGCGGCCCCGTTTCCGTTCTTCCGGCTCGCTTTACTCGCCCGGAATATCCATGCGCAGCTTGACCGGCTCCACGGCCTTGCGGCCGCGCGCAGTGCGCATGCGGATATTGATCGCTTCCACGCCCAGGGAGAATGCCATGGCGAAGTAGACGTAGCCCTTTGGCACATGCACTTCAAAGGCTTCGGCAATCAGCACGGTACCGACCACGGTAAGGAACGACAGCGCCAGCATCTTCAGCGATGGGTGCTTGTCGATGAAGGCACTGATGGTGCCGGCGGCAAGCATCATCACCAGTACAGCGACGATGATCGCGGCGATCATGACCGGAACGTGGTCGACCATGCCGACGGCGGTGATCACCGAGTCCAGCGAGAAGACGATGTCGATGATGGCAATCTGGATGATGGTGCCGATGAAGTTGCGCGCCGCGCCGTTGGGCGTCTGCTGGGACTCGTCTTCGCCTTCCAGGCCGTGGTAGATCTCGCTGCTGCTCTTCCACAGAAGGAACAGGCCACCGAAGAACAGGATCAGGTCGCGGCCGGAGATGCCCTGACCGAATAGCTCGAACAGGTCGGTGGTCAGGCGCATGATCCAGGCGATCGACAGCAGTAGCATGATGCGCGTGACCATCGCCAGGGCCAGGCCGAACAGGCGGGTGCGTGCCTGCATGTGTGGCGGCATGCGCCCGACCAGGATGGCGATCATGATGATGTTGTCGATGCCGAGGACGATTTCCAGGGCGGTCAGGGTCAAGAAGGCGACCCAGATTTCCGGGCTGGTGAGCCACTCCATGTTGCGGTTTCCTTGCGTGCAGTCATTGGGCTTGTAACGTGCCGAAGTCGGACAATGCCGACTTCAGTGGTAGGGGTTCACGGCGTGCCGAATAACGGGAACACGCCAAGCAGCAATGCCGCGAGCAGGATACACAGGCAGATCAATACTGCCCACTTCAACGTGAACCGCTGATGATCGCCGAACTCGACCTTGGCCAGGCCGACCAGCAGGTAGGTTGAGGGTACCAGCGGGCTCAGCAGGTGCACCGGCTGGCCGACAATGGAGGCGCGTGCCATCTCCACCGGACTGATGCCGTAATGCTGGGCGGCTTCGGCCAAAACCGGTAACACGCCGTAATAAAAAGCATCGTTGGACATGAAGAAGGTGAAGGGCATGCTCACCAGGGCGGTGATCACCGCCATGTACGGACCCATCGACGGCGGGATGACGTCCAGCAAGCTCTTCGACATGGCTTCGACCATCCCGGTACCCGACAGGATGCCGGTGAAGATGCCGGCGGCGAAGATCAGCCCGACCACAGCCAGGACATTACCGGAATGCGCCGCGAGCCGTTCCTTCTGCTGCTGCAGGCAGGGGTAGTTGACAACCATGGCGATGCTGAAGGCGATCATGAACAGCACCTGCAGCGGCAGCAGGCCGGCCACCAGCGCGGCCATCAGCACGGCGGTCAACGCGCCGTTGACCCACAGCAACTTGGGCCGCCGCGCTTCGGGGAATTGCGACACGCTGATTTGGGCATGGTTGGCCTGGTCGTCCGGCAGGTGCAGCACGCCGAGCCGTGCGCGCTCGCGCTTGCCATAGGCATAGGCGAGGCCGAACAGGGCGAGCGCGCCGGCGATCATCGCCGGGATCATCGGCACGAAGATGGCCGACGGATCGACCTGCAGGGCGCTGGCGGCACGCGCGGTGGGACCGCCCCAGGGGGTCATGTTCATGATGCCGCCGGCAAGGATGATCAACCCCGCCATGATCAGCGGGCTCATGCCCAGGCGGCTGTACAGCGGCAGCATGGCGGCCACGCAGATCATGTAGGTGGTGGCGCCGTCGCCGTCGAGGGAGACGATCAGCGCCAGCGCGGCGGTACCCATCGACACTTTCAGCGGGTCGCCTTTGACCAGCTGGAGGATCTTGCGCACGGCTGGGTCGAACAGGCCGGAGTCGATCATCAGGGCGAAATAGAGGATGGCAAACATCAGCATCACCCCGGTCGGGGCGAGTTTGCCGATGCCGTCCAGCATCATCGGGCCGATGCCGGCGGCGAAGCCACCGAGCAGGGCGAAGGCGATGGGCACGATGATCAGGGCGATCAGGGCAGACAGGCGTTTGCTCATGATCAGGTACATGAAGGTCATGACCATGGCGAAACCAAGGAAGGTCAGCATAGCGGTATCTCCGGTATGAGTGGGCGCGGCGCGGACGTTGAGTCAGCGCAGGACGTTCAGCGGGCGGAGAGCAGGCGCGGGGCGGCCAGTCGGGCAGTGGGGAAAAAGCATGGCAATCACCATTTTGTTGTTGTCGGGATTGGCCGGGCGACGTGCAGCGCCCGAGCAGGCCGGTCTGGTGCCGGCAGTGGGACGGATGCTATGCGCTGAAGCTTTCAGCAAGCTTTCGTCGGCGGCAGCCGACGTCTGCTGGCGATGAACGACGGGCGACTCGCCTTGGCCGGCCTGTCCTGCCGCCGCTCAGGGCGCGAGCAGCTGCAACACCAGTGGCAGGCTGGCCGCGGCGAGCAGCGTCTGCAGGGTGATGATGCCGGCCATCAGGTGGCTGTCGCCGCCCAGTTGGCGGGTCAGTACGTAGGCGGTCGGCGCCGTCGGCAGGGCGAAGAACAGCACCAGCACGCTGCTTTCCATCGCCGGCAATTGCAGGCCGAAGGCCACGGCCCAGGCCAGCAGGGGCATGGCCAGCAGGCGCAGGCCGCTGTTCCAGACCAGGGCGGGAATCTCGCCGCCGAGTTGCTCGGGCTTGAGTGCGGCGCCGACGCAGAGCAGGCCGAGCGGCAGGCTGGCGGCGGCGAGCAGGCCGAGCAGGCGTTCGCTGCCGCCGGGCAGGCCGAGTCCGCTGAGGTTGATCAGGGCGCCGCCGAGGCAGGCGAGGATCAGCGGGTTCTTCAGAATCGGCAGGAGCAGGCTGCGCGCGCTGACGCCGCGCTCGGCAGTCAGCGACCAGACCGAGAGCACGTTGACCGTCGGCACCATCAGGGCCAGCATCAAGGCGGCCAGGGTCAGGCCCGCCTGACCGTACAGGCTGCCCACTGCGGCCAGGCCCAGGTAGGTATTGAAACGCAGCGCGCCCTGGCTGAAGGCACCGAAGCGCCCGGCCGGCCAGCCGCGCAGGCGCCGCAGCAGGAGCAGCGCCAGCCAGGCGATACCCAGGCCGAGCAGCACCGCCAGGGCCAGGCGTGGCAGCGCCGGGTTGTCCAGCGGCGCGCTGGCCAGGCTGCTGAGCAGCAGGGCGGGAAACAGGATGAAGTAATTCAGCCGCTCGGCGCCGGGCCAGAAGGCTTCGTTGGGGAAGTCCCAGCGGCGCAGATAAAAACCGGCGACGATCAAGGCGAACAATGGCCACAAGGCCAGCAACAAATCGATCACGAAAACCCCAGGCGCGTGGCAGGCGCCTATCTTGGTCAGCGCGCCGCGGCGACGCAAGGGCGATATCCGCTGGCTTGCGCCGGTCGCCGGGCGATTGCCTTGGCCGGGGCCGCTCCTGTTTACTGGTCCCGGCCTGCCTATTGTCTTGCACCAGGAGCGCTTATGACCGAGATCCACAGCGGCGGCTGCCAGTGCGGCGCCATGCGCTATCAATTCGCTGCCCCCCTGAACGATATCGCCCACTGCCATTGCACGGTGTGCCGACGCAGCAGCGGCGGCATCGTCACCACCTGGCTCACCGTGCCGCTGGCGAGTTTCCGCTGGCTGGCCGGAACCCCCGGTCAGTACGCCTCCTCGGCCAGTTGCACGCGCAGTTTCTGCCCGACTTGCGGCGCGCAGCTGACGTTGTTCACCACGCTCAGTCCGCAGACCCTGGACATCACCGTCGCCACCCTGGATCAGCCGGAGCTGGCACCGGCGGACCGGCATATCTGGGTGCAGAGCCGTTTGCCCTGGCTGCATCTGGACGAGCAGTTGCCCGAAGAGCAGCAGGAACATATCCCCTAGGGCGGACATGGCGAAGCCTTGACCGCCGTTGTCCTGCATGCCCTACGGCAGCATCAAGCCGCCGCTGGCCTTGTGCAGCGCGCGCAGGTGTTCGCCAAGCTGCACCAGGTTGGCTTCGCTGGCCTCCAGTTCGGCCAGGCGCGTCGGCTCCAGCAGGTTGCGCACTTCCTGGTCGAGGTCGTCGCTGAGCTGGCGCAGCTGCTGCTGGCGGTTGCGGCTCTCGGCTTCCAGGCGCTGCCATTCGGCTCGCTGCGGCAGGCCGTAGCCGCCCTCGAGCAGCTCTGCCGGGCGGCTGAGAAAACCACTGTTGGCAAGAATCTGCTCCAGCGCACCGCCGGCCTTGTCCAGGCTCGGATCCTTGGCCGCGCGACCGCTGAGGTAGCGGCGCTTGAGTTCGTCCTGGGCCAGCAGCAGTTGCCGGCGTAGCGCCGCTTGTTCGAGCAGCAGCAGCGCGGCACTGGCGCGCAGGTCGGCCTTGGCGAACCAGGGGCGGCGGGCCTCGGCGCTCTGTTCCAGCCAGTCCTCGACGCTGTGCTGTTCGATCGGCAGGCGCTGCTGCAGCACCCTGAACATGGCCTGGTAACGGTCGCGGAAGGAGTCGAAGCGATAGCCCAGGCGCAGGGCCTCGCGCGGGTCGTCGAGCACGCTGCGATCGGCCAGGTCGCGCGCCACCAGGGTCTCGAGCAGGCCGTTGGGCAGGATGCTGTCGAGCGCCTGCAGGCGCGGGTTCTGGCTGCCGCTACGGAGCAGCTTGAGGGTTTCCACCGCGCAGTTGTTGGAGATGAAGTAGTAGTCGCCGTCGTAGCTCCAGTGCTGTTCGGCGGCACGGGTGACCAGTCGCTCCAGTTGCGCGCGCTCGAGCTGCAGCGGCACCGAGGCCAGGCTGCGCAGTTCGACCTTGGTATATTCCTCGATCACCTGGGCCAGCGGCAGGACGAACAGCCGCGACGGGTAGGCGCCGGTCAGGCCGTCCCAGCTGGACAGTTGCAGATCGCCGACGAAGGCCCGGTAGGACAGCACCAGGTGCTCGTCCAGATCCAGCCGACAATCCGGCCCGCGCGGCCGGCCGGGGGCGCAGATCACCAGGCGCAGCATGCTGTGGCCCCAGCGGCTGGCCCATTCCTGGTTGGCCTCGGCGAGCAGGTAGTCGATCTGGTAGACCCGGGCGGGGTCGAGCGTGCCCAGCGGCTGGCGGGCGAAATCGCGGCCGGCGTTGAGGTAGGGGTAAGCGTCGGCGCAGGGCTGCTGGCGGGCCGCTGTCCAGCCGCCGAAATGCGCGCTCAAGTGGCGTGCCAGCGAGGGCCGGCGACAGGCGTAGCTGGGGTCGAGGAGGAAGTACTCCATGTTCACCGCGACGAACTCGCGCGGGTTGCTCAGCTCGTAGACATCCGGGCTGCGCGCCACCTGGCCGTTGGCCGACTCGCGCGCGCCGCGCCGGCCGACCTGTTGCGGCCAGCCGGCCAGGTCGAGCAGGCGCGGATTGTCGCTGAGGGTGAAACGGCGCGCCGTCTGGCCGCGGCAGGCATCGGGCAAGCCGACCGGGCCGAGGCTGGCCAGGCGCAGTCGGCACCGTTGCAACAGGCGCTGCTCGTCCTTTGGCCAGAGCTGCGCGCGATCGTAGAGGTGGGTCAACTCGTGCAGCAGGGTGGCCAGCAGCTCGCGGCGCACGTTGCCGTGCGGGCGCTGGGTCGGCGTAGCGGCGCTGCCAGCGCTGAGTGAAGGCAGCAGCTGGCTGTTCAGTTCGATACCGCTGAAGCGGCCGGCGCGGCCATAGACCTCGGCCGGCATGGGCCGCCAGCGCACCTTGACGCGCCGGTCCAGGCGTTGCTTGAAGAGCGCGGGCAGGGCCGCCAGCGCCTCATCCAGCAGCAGCCGGCTGGCCTGCCGTTCGCTGTGGCTGAGCGCATCGCTGTCGAGCACCAGGCGTAATCCGGCATGGCCGCCGGTGCTGGTCAGCAGGACAAGTACCAGCAGCCAGGCGCGGGTCAGGTTCACCTGGCGAGAATGGCTTCGGCCAGTACCTGATCGGAGGCCTGCTGCGCTTCCGGTACGCGGCTGCGAATGGTGCCGAGTGCGGCTTCCAGCTGCGCGCCCCGGATCGCGCCCCGGCTGGCGACGAAACTGGCCGCATCGTCACGGGCGGCGAGGACGATTTTCGAGTCACGCACCGAGGTCGTGGTATCCGAGGTGAAGTCGAACGTGCGATCCAACGCACGCACGATGATATTGCTGGTGGCGACCAGGGTTTGCCCCTGGGCACTGCCGACGGACAAGGCAAGCAGGGCGACGGCGACGAGCAAGGAACGATGCATGGCAATCTCCGGGAAGCAGATGATGAAGATTAGAAGACTATCCGCGCGGACAGTTCCTGCGCACGGCTGGCTAACCACGCAGGGCAAGGCACGCCTGCTGCATCGGCCCTGAAGCCGTGCTGCATGCCCGCCTGCCGGTGTTTCAGCGGCTTAGAATCGCCTGCGCCAGTTGCTCATCGTCGGCAGCCAGATCGGGGGCTTGCTGGCGGATGTGCTGCAGCGCCGCTTCCAGTTGCACGCCGCGGATGGCGCCCTGGCTGGCGATGAAACTGGCGGCGTCGCTACGGGCGGCCAACACGAGCTTGTCGTCACGCAGCGAAGAGCTGGCATCGGAAGTGGCGTCCGATGTGCCCATCAGTGCGCCGCCCAGGGTATCGGTGGTGGCGACGAAACTGGAAGCCGTGGCGCCGGTGGCCAGCAGCAACAAAGCGGAAAAACCAAGTGCACGCAAGGCGATCATCCTGAAACTCCTGAGCCATCTTTCAAAGGCGTGGCCATCGGCCACACCACATTGTGACAAGCCTAGCTCAGGGGGCAGTCGATACACCATGCTGGCTTAACGCCAGAACGGTTTTTCCAGTTCTGCCAGGCGTTCGCCGGGGCTGATGCCGGCGTCGGCCAGCAGGTGTGGATCCAGCCTGGCCAGTTGGCGACGGGTGCGGACATTCAGCTGCCAGCGCTTGAGGGTGCCGCGCAGGCGGGCGAGCGGGCCGCTGGCTGACTGCTCGAGCGTTGCGGGAATGTCGCTGAGAATGCGCTCCATGGCAATGATCCTTCCCGTACAGGGCGGGCGTGGCGGTATGGGTATCCATGGTCGCGCGCCACTGGCTAGCCTGGCAGTCACAGCCAGGCAAAAGTGTACTGGGTCAGTTGCTGTTTTTATAAAACTGTTCTGCTGGCTTGCCCGACAAGCTGTGCTGTTCGCGCCGGCACATAACGACAAAACCCGCCAACGCTGGGCGTGGACGGGTTTGTCAGAGCGAGTGCAGCGGCTTGCGCCGCCAGCCTTAACGCCAGAACGGCTTGCTCAACTCGGCGTGGCGCTGGGCCTCGCTGATGCCGGCATCGGCCAGCAGGCGGGCATCCAGGCGCGCCAGTTGGCGGCGGCTGACGATGCGGCGCTGCCAGGTGAGCAGGGCGGCAACCATGCGCAGCGGCAGACCGCTGGTGGCATTGGCGGAGTTGGTTTGGAAAAGCAGGTCGGAACTGAGTGTACGTCCCATGGTGTCATCCTTCCGCTTGTGGCGGGTCTAGAGAGTGTTTTGCTTGGTGCCCATGTTCCGCCTCTTGCAACCGGTGCAATAGTCACAGCTGGATTAAATTGTTGAGCTATTAGATAGTGTGCTTAGTAACTGTTTTGCTGTTTTCTGTGCTAGCTGTACCGGTGATAAGTGAATTGCCGCGCTTTAGCGCGCAAGACAGTTTTTTATCTTGCTACTGAATAGAAAGGCAGTGGTTATCTATAGGTACAGTTGCAAATTGATTGGCCGTTATCGCTGATCTGTGGTTCAGCTTTTTATCCAATTCTGTTGTGGGGCGGCGGCGATCTGTATCGGTGACGCGGCCCTGCAGAGCAGTCGCAAGGCGAGAAGGCGGGGTTGCTACGCGCAGAAAAAAACCCGGCACGCTGTGGCCGGGTTTGGTCATGCGCTGCAGCGGTCAGTCGACGGCCTTGACCATGTCCTCGATGACCTTCTTGGCATCGCCGAAGACCATCATGGTCTTGTCCAGGTAGAACAGTTCGTTGTCCAGGCCGGCGTAGCCGCTGGCCATCGAGCGCTTGTTGACGATCACGGTCTTGGCCTTGTAGGCCTCGAGGATCGGCATGCCGGCGATCGGCGACTTCGGATCGTTCTTCGCCGCCGGGTTGACCACGTCGTTGGCGCCGAGCACCAGCACCACGTCGGCCTGGCCGAACTCGGAGTTGATGTCCTCCATCTCGAACACCATGTCGTAGGGCACCTCGGCCTCGGCCAGCAGCACGTTCATGTGTCCGGGCATGCGTCCGGCCACCGGGTGGATGCCGAATTTCACGGTGACTCCGCGGTGGGTCAGCTTCTCGGTCAGCTCCATCAGCGCGTGCTGGGCGCGGGCCACCGCCAGGCCGTAGCCGGGCACGATGATCACGGTGTCGGCGTTGCTCAGGAGGAAGGCGGCGTCGTCGGCCGAGCCGGATTTCACCGGGCGCGCCTCCTGGCTGCCGGCTGCCGGGCCGGCATCCGTGGCGCCGCCGAAGCCGCCGAGGATGACGTTGAAGAACGAGCGGTTCATCGCCTTGCACATGATGTAGGAGAGGATCGCGCCGCTGGAGCCGACCAGGGAACCGGCGATGATCAGCATCGAGTTGTTCAGCGAGAAGCCGATCCCGGCGGCCGCCCAGCCCGAGTAGCTGTTGAGCATCGACACCACCACCGGCATGTCGGCGCCGCCGATGGGGATGATGATCAGCACGCCGATGACGAAGGCCAGGGCCAGCAGCAGGGCGAAGGCGCCGAGGTTGCCGGTGAAGGTGAAGACCAGGCCGAGGCCGAGAATCGCCAGGCCGACCGCCAGGTTGACCTTGTGCTGGCCCTTGAACTGTACCGGAGTGCTCTTGAACAGGCGGAACTGGTACTTGCCCGACAGCTTGCCGAAGGCGATCACCGAACCGGAGAAGGTGATGGCACCGATGGCCGCGCCGAGGAACAGCTCCAGACGATTACCGGCCGGGATCGCATCGCCCAGGGCGGCAACGATGCCCAGCGACTGCGGCTCGACCACCGCGGCGATGGCGATGAATACCGCGGCCAGGCCGATCATGCTGTGCATGAAGGCGACCAGTTCGGGCATCTTGGTCATTTCCACGCGCTTGGCCATCAGGGTGCCGACCGAGCCGCCGGCCAGCAGGCCGACGATGACGAAGCCGAGGCCCTGGGTGGCGCCGCCCTCTGTACTGACTTGCGCGCCGAGCTTGTACACCAGGCCGACCGTGGTGACGATGGCCAGGCCCATGCCGAGCATGCCGAACAGGTTGCCGCGGCGCGAGCTGGTCGGGTGCGACAGGCCCTTGAGCGCCTGGATGAAGCAGACCGAGGCGAACAGGTAGAGAACGGTGATCAGATTCATGCTCATGGTCAGTGCTTCTCCGCCAGCGCGCCGGTGGCTACCGTCTTGGGCGCTTTCTTCTTGAACATTTCCAGCATGCGCCGGGTTACCAGGAAGCCGCCGAACACGTTGACCGCGGCCAGGGCCACGGCCAGGGTGCCCATGGTCTTGCCCAGCGGGGTCACGGTCAGGGCGGCGGCGAGCATGGCGCCGACGATGACGATCGCGGAGATCGCGTTGGTCACCGACATCAGCGGGGTGTGCAGGGCTGGGGTGACGTTCCACACCACGTGGTAGCCGATGTAGATGGCCAGCACGAAGATGATCAGGTTGTAGATGCCATCGGAAATCAGATCCATGTTCCTACTCCATTAACCGTTGTTACGGACGACTTGGCCATCGCGGCACATCAGGCACGCGCTGACGATGTCGTCTTCGAGGTTGAGGTGGAACTGGCCATCCTTGTCGATGACCAGCTTGAGGAAATCCAGCAGGTTGCGGGCGTACAGCGCCGAAGCATCGGCCGGCACCATGGCCGCCAGGTTGCTGTAGCCGACGATGGTCACGCCGTTGCTGACGACCACCTGTTCGGCCACGGTCAGCGGGCAGTTGCCGCCTTGCGCCGCCGCCAGGTCGATGACCACCGAGCCCGGCTTCATCTCGGCCACCGTGCTCTCATGCAGCAGGGTCGGCGCCTTGCGCCCCGGAATCAGTGCGGTGGTGATGACGATATCGGCCTGCTTGGCGCGCTCGTGCACCGCCTTGGCCTGGCGCGCCATCCACGACGCCGGCATCGGCCGCGCGTAGCCGCCGACGCCCTCGGCGCATTCGCGCTCCTCGTCGGTCTCGCAGGGCACGTCGACGAACTTGGCGCCGAGCGATTCGATCTGCTCCTTGACCGCCGGACGCACGTCCGAGGCCTCGATCACCGCACCCAGGCGCCTGGCCGTGGCGATGGCCTGCAGGCCGGCGACACCGGCGCCGAGGATCAGCACGCGGGCGGCCTTCACCGTGCCGGCGGCGGTCATCAGCATCGGCATGAAGCGCGGGTAGTGGTGGGCGGCCAGCAGCACGGCCTTGTAGCCGGCGATGTTGGCCTGCGACGAGAGCACGTCGAGGCTCTGCGCGCGCGAGGTGCGCGGTGCGGCTTCGAGGGCGAAGGCGGTGATGCCGCGGGCATTCATCCGCACGATGGTCTCGTTGCTGAACGGGTTGAGCATGCCGACCAGCACCGCGCCGGTCTGCATGTGGGCCAGTTCGGCATCAGTCGGGGCCAGCACTTTCAGCACCAGATCGGCGCCGAAGGCGGCGGCAGCGCTGCCGATGGTCGCGCCGACGGCGGCGAAGGCACTGTCGGGAATGCTGGCGCTGACGCCGGCTCCGCTCTGCACCGTGACCTGGTGGCCTTGGCCGACCAGTTTCTTGATGGTTTCTGGCGTGGCGGCTACCCGCGTTTCGCCGGCATGGGTTTCGAGAGGAACACCGATGTGCACGTCAAATCTCCTGCGTGATCTTTTTTAATGAACCGGCGCACTGCGGATGGCGCGCCGGCGAAGGGAGGATCAGCACAAATCACCCTAGCAGAAGCTATGTTGCGGGCGGGGCGGCATTTTGCAGGCGCAGCATAAGTCGTTCAAGGCGTTAGGGAGTAAAACCTTGCGACAACTACAAGTCACTCAGCGACTCGTCAGCCATTATTTTCGGCAAAGGCTTGCCGGGCCTGGCCGCCAGGGTCACTGACGGATATTTTCAGCCCCGTCGGCATGGGTGCCATGAATGGTCGCCCATCAAATGGCGGTTGCGCAGGCAGGCGGGGCGTGCAGCCCTGCTATTCCGGGCGTGATGCAGGCTTTTCTGTGCAATAAATTGGACGCCTGCGTTCCACGCCGGACGGCAGAGTGTAGTTGTCGACATTGCTGACTACGGAGTCAGCTTGACCTGAATTGCTCAGGCTGAAAGGGTCTGCCAGCGCTGGCAGGAATACCGGGCGCGGCGTCTGGCGGGTTGCCGCCCGGGCAGTTGCTTCGCTTACTGTCGTTTATTCCAGGCCACTGTCCCGGGCATAGTCCCGCGCTTGCCGAACCAGCCAGTCGCGGAAGCTTTGCAGCGCCGCCGATTCCACCTTGCGTTCGGGAATCATCAGGTAATAGGCCTTGTCGCTGCTGTAGGCATGGTCCAGCGCCAGCACCAGACGGCCCTCGGCCAGCTCCCGTTGAATCAGGAAGGGCGGAATCAAGGCCACGCCCATCTCGTGCATGGCGGCCTGGGCGAGCATGGAGAACAGTTCGTAGCGTGGCCCGCTCATGTCCCGGGGCACATTCAGCCCCAGCGAGGCGAACCACTGGCGCCAGGCGTAGGGCCGGGTGGTTTGCTGCAGCAGCGGCAGGCCGGCGATCCGCTCGGCGCTCAGGCCGCTTTGCCCGGCGAGCAGCGCCGGGCTGCACACCGGCATCGGATTTTCGCGCATCAGCAGGTGCGAGACTGTGCCTGACCAGTCGGCGTCGCCGAAGTACACCGCGGCATCGAACTGGGTATCGGCGAACAGGAACGGCCGGGTGCGGTTGGTCAGGTTGACCGTGACCTGCGGGTACAGGCGCTGGAAATCCTTCAGCCGTGGCAGCAGCCACTGGGTGCCGAAGGTCGGCACCACCGCCAGCTCGATGCTCATGGCACCTTGCTGGCCCATCACCGCCAGGGTGTCGCGTTCCACCGCGTCGAGTTGCGCGGCGACCCGGCGCGCGTAGGACAGGCCGGCCTCGGTCAGCTGGACCCCGCGCCGCGAGCGGCGAAACAGTTCGATATTGAGAAACTCCTCCAGCCCGGCGATCTGCCGGCAGATGGCGCTCTGGGTCAGGGCCAGCTCCTCGGCCGCTCGGGTGAAGCTCTGGTGGCGGGCCGCCGACTCGAAGGCGATCAGGGCCGTGGTGCTGGGGATTTTGCGGCGCATCTGTGCGGCACTCTCACTCTGTTCTGGATTAAATGCCGCTCAAGGCTATCTCGGAGTGCGTAAAAAGCACAACAGCATGCGAAATCCTCGTTTGCCCCGCGAGCCGATGCGGCCTAGGATCAATCCCATGCACCCCGTGGGCGCGGCCACTGGCCGCGATGATTATCCCCCGTCCTATCTCGAGGTTTTCACGATGGCCAAGGCAAGCTTCAACTGGATCGACCCACTGCTGCTCGATCAGCAACTGACCGAAGAAGAGCGCATGGTGCGCGACAGCGCCCAGCAGTTCGCCGCCGACAAACTGGCCCCGCGGGTGCTGGAAGCCTTCCGCCACGAGCAGACCGACCCGGCGATCTTCCGCGAGATGGGCGACACCGGCCTGCTCGGCGCGACCATCCCCGAAGCCTACGGCGGCAGCGGCCTGAACTACGTGTGCTACGGCCTGATCGCCCGCGAAGTGGAGCGCGTCGATTCCGGCTACCGCTCGATGATGAGCGTGCAGTCGTCCCTGGTGATGGTGCCGATCTTCGAATTCGGCAACGAGGCGACTAAGCAGAAGTACCTGCCCAAGCTGGCCAGCGGCGAATACATCGGCTGCTTCGGCCTGACCGAACCGGACCATGGCTCCGATCCGGGCTCGATGATCACCCGGGCGAAGAAGGTCGACGGTGGCTACCGCCTGAGCGGCGCCAAGATGTGGATCACCAACAGCCCGATCGCCGATGTCTTTGTGGTCTGGGCCAAGGACGATGCCGGCGAGATTCGCGGCTTCGTCCTGGAGAAGGGCTGGCAGGGCCTGAGCGCCCCGGCGATTCACGGCAAGGTCGGCCTGCGCGCCTCGATCACCGGCGAAATCGTCATGGACAACGTGTTCTGCCCGGAAGAGAACTCCTTCCCCGATGTGCGTGGCCTGAAGGGGCCGTTCACCTGCCTCAACTCCGCCCGTTACGGCATCAGCTGGGGCGCCCTGGGCGCCGCCGAAGACTGCTGGCACACCGCGCGTCAGTACTGCCTGGATCGCAAGCAGTTCGGCCGTCCGCTGGCCGCCAACCAGCTGATCCAGAAGAAGCTGGCCGATATGCAGACCGAGATCACCCTGGCCCTGCAAGGCTGCCTGCGCCTCGGCCGGATGAAGGACGAGGGCACCGCCGCGGTGGAAATCACCTCGATCATGAAGCGCAACAGCTGCGGCAAGTCCCTGGACATCGCCCGCCTGGCCCGCGACATGCTCGGCGGCAACGGCATCAGCGACGAATTTGGCGTGGCCCGCCACCTGGTCAACCTGGAAGTGGTGAATACCTACGAAGGCACCCACGACGTCCATGCGTTGATCCTCGGCCGCGCGCAGACCGGGATCCAGGCTTTCTTCTGATCGTAGGGTGGATGACGCTCTTTTCATCCACCGACCTGACATTGCCATGGTGGATGGGTGAAGCGTCAGCTACGCGCCCCGATCCACCCTACTCAAGGAACTGCATCCATGTCCGGTGCCCTGTCGCATATCCGTGTACTCGACCTCTCCCGCGTCCTCGCCGGGCCCTGGGCCGGGCAGATTCTCGCCGACCTCGGCGCCGAGGTGATCAAGATCGAGCGCCCCGGGGTCGGCGATGACACCCGTCACTGGGGCCCGCCGTTCCTCAAGGATGCCCAGGGCGAGAACACCAGCGAGGCCGCCTATTACCTGTCGGCCAATCGCAACAAGCAATCGCTCACCGTGGATTTCACCCAGGCCGAGGGCCAGCGCCTGGTGCGCGAGATGGTGGCCAAGGCCGACATCCTGATCGAGAACTTCAAGGTTGGCGGCCTCGCCGCCTACGGCCTCGATTACGCCGCGCTGAAGGAGCTCAACCCGAAACTGATCTACTGCTCGATCACCGGCTTCGGCCAGGACGGCCCCTACGCCAAGCGTGCCGGTTACGACTTCATGATCCAGGGCCTGGGCGGCTTGATGAGCCTGACCGGGCGCGCCGACGACGAGGCGGGCGCCGGGCCGGTCAAGGTCGGCGTGGCCCTGACCGACATCCTCACCGGCCTGTACTCGAGCGCGGCGATTCTGGCCGCCCTGGCCAGCCGCGATCAGACCGGCCAAGGCCAGCACATCGACATGGCCCTGCTCGACGTGCAGGTCGCCTGCCTGGCCAACCAGGCGATGAACTACCTGACCACCGGCGTGGCGCCGCGCCGGCTGGGCAATGCCCACCCGAATATCGTGCCCTACCAGGACTTTCCCACCGCCGACGGCGACATCATCCTCACGGTCGGCAACGACGGGCAGTTCCGCAAGTTTTGCGAGGTCGCCGGCCTTCCGGCTTTGGCCGCCGACCCGCGTTTTTCCACCAATCAGGCGCGCGTCGCCCATCGCACCGAGCTGATCCCGCTGATCCGCCAGGCCACCGTGTTCAAGACCACTGCCGAGTGGCTGGCGGCCCTGGAACAGGCCGGTGTGCCCTGCGGCCCGATCAACGACCTGCAGCAGGTGTTCGCCGACCCGCAGGTCCAGGCCCGCGGCCTGCGCGTCGAGCTGCCGCACCCGCTGGCCGGCAGCGTGCCGCAGGTGGCCAGCCCGATACGCCTGTCGGCGACCCCGGTGCAATACCGCAACGCCCCGCCGCTGCTCGGCGAACACACCGAGCAGGTGTTGCAGCAATGGCTGGGTTTGAGTCTGGAGCAGATAGCCGAGCTGCGGCGGGCCGGGGTGCTGTAGGGTGCGCTGTGCGCACCAGGCGTTACCCATGTCCCCCGGCGAAACACATGTGGCGCACCCAGGCCGGTGACAGCGAATCGGTAGTGCTGTTCAGGCCTCCAGCGAGCTGGCCGGGCCGAAGAACTCGTAGTGGCTCTGCTGCTCCGGCACGCCGAGTTCGCGCAGGTGCTTCTTCACCTGGGCCATGAATGGCTTGGGGCCGAGGAAGTAGGCGTCCAGGTCGCGTTCGGCCGGCAGCCACTCGGCCAGCTGCGCGCGGGTCAGGAAACCCTCGGCATGCGCCTGGTCCTGGCTGCGCGGTTCGCTGTAGCAGACGAAATGCTGCACCTGCGGGTGGGCCGCGCTCTGCGCCTCGACCCAGTCGCGGAAGGCGTGCACGCCGGCATGCCGGGCGCAGTGGATGAAGTGGATCGGCCGGCCGTGATCGCGCGCGGCCTCGAGCATGCTCAGCGCCGGGGTGATGCCGACGCCGGCGCTGATCAGCACCAGCGGCTTGCTCGACTCGCGCAGGACGAAATCGCCGGCCGGCGGGAACAGTTCCAGGCGGTCGCCGACCTGCACCCGGTCGTGCAGGTGGTTGGACGCCTTGCCGCCGGGCTCGCGCTTGACGCTGATGCGGTATTCGCGGCCATTGCCGCAGGCCGACAGCGAGTAGTTGCGCCGCACTTCCTCGCCATCCAGTTGCAGGCGCAGGCCGATGTACTGGCCCGGCTGGAAGTCGAGCAGCGCGCCGCCGTCTGCCGGCACCAGGTGCAGGGAGACGATCTCCTCGCTTTCGACGATCTTTTGTGCCACCCGGAAGTCGCGGGCGCCGCGCCAGCCGCCGCTGGCTTCGGCATTGGCGGCATAGGTGCTCTCTTCGGCGTCGATCAGGATCTGCGCCAGTTGGCCATAGGCGGCGCCCCAGGCGTCGATCACCGCGTCGGTGGCGATCTCTGCGCCGAGCACCTCGCGGATCGCCCGCAACAGGCAGCTGCCGACGATCGGGTAATGTTCGGGCAGGATCTGCAACGACACATGCTTGCTGACGATCTGCCCGACCAGCGGGCCGAGCGCTTCCAGGCGGTCGATATTGCGCGTGTACATCAGCACGCCGTTGGCCAGTGCGCGTTGCTGGTCGCCGCTGGCCTGATGCGCCTGGTTGAACAGCGGGCGTACCTGCGGGTATTCGCCGAGCATCAGTTGGTAGAAATGTCGGGTCAGGGCTTCGCCGCCGGTTTCCAGTAGCGGCACTGTGGCCTTGATCAGGGTGCGTTGTTGGGCAGTGAGCATTGAGTGGTTCCTGGGTGGCTGTGCAGCCTGAGGCGTGCCGGGCAATTATCGGGAAGCATTCGGCCGCCGCGCTCAGGCATGCTAAGTTCATGGTGCCTAGGTTGTTACACAACTCGTGCCAGTTTTATAGTCCAATAATTTCAATGACTTGCATGCATTGCTGTCTTTATGACTGCAAGCAGAGCCGAGTCCTAATGACCTCGAGTAGTCTTTATGACAGCAAATCCGTTGCTGACGGCCTTGATCCCGCTGGTCGCCGATCTGTCCCGCGAACTGCCTGAAGTCGAGCGTTATCGCCGCCTGTTGCTGGCCCTGCGCGAGCTGTTGCCGTGCGATGCGGTGGCCTTGCTCAGGCTCGAGGGCGAGGTGCTGGTGCCCCTGGCGGTCGACGGCCTGAGCGCCGACACCCTCGGCCGGCGCTTCAAAGTCGGCGAGCATCCGCGCCTGCAGGCGTTGCTGGCCCAGCGCGGGCCGACCCGCTTCGCCATGGACTGCGGCCTGCCGGATCCCTATGACGGCCTGGTCGAAGGCCATCGCGGCCACCTCGAGGTGCATGACTGCATGGGCTGTCCGCTGTACCTGCAGGACCAGGTGTGGGGCCTGCTGACCCTCGACTCGCTGGACCCGGCGCGCTTCGGTCGCGTCGACCTCGACACCCTGGCCGCGTTCGCCAGCCTGGCCGCCGCCACCGTGATGGCCAATGAGCGCATCGCCCAGTTGCTGCGCCGGGTCGAGGACGAGCATCGGCTGGCCGAGGTCTACAAGCAGGCTGCCGACCAGCATCGGCCGCGCGAGCTGATCGGCCAGAGCCCGCTGCACAAACGCCTGCAGGAGGAAATCGCGCTGGTCGGCGACAGCGAGCTGACGGTGTTGATCAGCGGCGAAACCGGGGTCGGCAAGGAACTGGTGGCCGAGGCCATCCATGCCGCGTCGGCGCGGGCCATGCAACCGCTGATCAGCCTCAACTGCGCGGCGTTGCCCGAGACCCTGGTCGAGAGCGAGTTGTTCGGTCACGTGCGGGGCGCCTTCTCCGGTGCGATCAACGAGCGCAGCGGCAAGTTCGAGCTGGCCGACGGCGGCACCCTGTTTCTCGACGAGGTCGGCGAACTGCCGGTGGTGGTGCAGGCCAAGCTGCTGCGGGTGCTGCAGAGCGGGCAGTTGCAGCGGGTCGGCTCGGACCGCGAGCACCGGGTCAATGTGCGGGTGCTCGCGGCGAGCAACCGCGACCTCGCCGAGGAGGTGCGCGCCGGGCGCTTTCGCGCCGACCTCTACCACCGCCTGAGCGTGTACCCGCTGAAAGTCCCGGCGCTGCGCGAGCGCGGCCGCGACGTCCTGCTGCTGGCCGGCTACTTCCTCGAGGAGAATCGCTCGCGCCTGGGGCTGCGCAGCCTGCGCCTGACCGGCGATGCACAGAAGGCCCTGCTGGCCCACGATTGGCCGGGCAACGTGCGCGAACTCGAGCACCTGATCGGCCGTGCCGCGCTCAAGGCCTTGTCGGCCTGCGCCGAGCGGCCGCGCATCCTCAGCATCGACACTCAGGCATTGGACCTGCCCCAGCGCGCCAGCGCTGTCGAATCGCCGCCGCTGGCGCTGCCCGAAGCCGCCGGCGGTGTGCCGCTGCGCGAGGCCCTGGATGCCTACCAGAAGCAGCTGATCGACGCGGCCTTGCAGCGTCACCAGCACAAATGGGCCGACACCGCCCGCGAGCTGGGGGTGGATCGCGCCAACCTGGTACGTCTGGCTCGGCGCCTGGGCTTGAAGTAATCCGCGGCATGCCTTGATGTAAATCAATGCCGTTTGGCTGCGGGACCTCTAGCTTGGAACAAGATCCAGCAAGCCGAGGGCGCCTGATGCAGCCACGGCATGGCGAATGCGCTCAGCTGCGCTCGCAATCCGTGTGCGCAACAGTGGCGCAGGCCGCGACGGCCGGTGCGCAGGCGGGAAGTGTGGATTTGCCCCATGCGGCGGGCAGGTTCGCTGCATGGCCTGGTATGGGCCGTCTGGTCAATCCGTCCGCATAGCGAGAGGGACAGCATGAGCAGCAAGCAGAGCCAGCGCCTGCCAATCGATCTGGCCAGGCGCCTGAATGCTTACCTGCGTGCGGCCAGTGCGCTGGCTGCCTGCGGCCGACTCGACGCGCCGCGCAGCCATCTGCAGGGCCGCCGGGAGGAGTTCGAGCGCCTGCTGACGTTGAGCGAGCCGAACGCCGGTACCCGGCCGCTCGAAGCCTCGCCCTCTGAGCGCACCGAGGATCCCGGCCGGCAGCCGGTACCGGCGCCAGTGCCGAAAGGCGACGCCGACTGCTGCAGGTGACGGTTGCTTTGCTTTACTGAGGCGAGTCGCCCTGGTCCGGCCGGGTTCCTGGGGCTTCCTGGCGGTACCATCCCCCGCGTTCAGGTGGCAGACCGATGCTGAAAGTCCAGGGCCTGTGCAAGAGCTATGCGACGCCACAGGGAGCGCTGCCGGTGTTGCGCGGCATCGACCTGGAACTGGCGACGGGGCAGAGCCTGGCCCTGATGGGCGAGTCCGGCAGCGGCAAGAGCACCCTGCTGCACCTGGTGGCCGGGCTGGATCGGGCCGACGCCGGGCGTATCGAGGTCGACGGCCGCGTGCTGGGCGACCTGCATGAGGGGCAACTGGCGGCGTGGCGGCGTGGCGGCATCGGCCTGGTGTTCCAGCAATTCAACCTGATCGCCAGCCTGCGCGTCGCCGACAACCTGGCCTTGCAGGCGCGCCTGGCCGGCCGGCATGACCCGCACTGGCAGGCCGAACTGGTCGAGCGCCTCGGTCTGGCGGCCCTGCTTGGGCGCTACCCCGAACAGCTCTCGGTCGGCCAGCAGCAGCGGGTCGCGCTGGGCCGGGCGCTGGCGGTGAGACCGCCGCTGCTGCTGGCCGACGAGCCCACCGGCAGCCTGGATGAACGCAGCGCCGCCGAGGTGCTGACGCTGCTGCTGGAGTTGCTCGCCGGCAGCAGCACCAGCTTGCTGATGGTCACCCACAGCGCCAGTCTGGCGGCCCGCCTGCAACGTTGCCTGTGCCTGCAGGGCGGGCGTCTGCTGGAGACGGCCTGAGATGCGCCGCCTGTACTGGACCCTGGCTGCCCTGCTCAGCCACTGGCGGCGCCATCCGCTGCAGTTGTTCAGCGTACTGGCCGGCCTGTGGCTGGCCACCAGCCTGTGGGCCGGGGTGCAGGCGCTGAACAGCCAGGCCCGCGACAGCTATGCCCGTGCCAGTCAGCTGCTCGGCGGCGCCGAGCGCTACAGCCTGGTCGCCCGCGATGGCGGCTGGTTTGCCCAGCAGCACTTCATCGAACTGCGTCGCGCCGGCTGGCCGGTCTCGCCACTGCTGCAAGGGCGCCTGCGCCTGCACGGGCAGGGTGAACAGCGCCTGCAACTGATCGGCATCGAGCCATTGACCCTGCCGGCCGGCGGCGCGCTGGCCGGGCAACCCTTCGAACGCCTGGAGCTGACGGCGTTTCTCGGGCGCCCCGGGCGCAGCTGGATCGCCGCCGAGACCCTGGCCGAACTTGGCCTGCAAGCCGGCGCGCAGCCGCTCAGCGCCTCCGGCCAGCGCCTGCCGCCGCTGACGGTGTGGCCGCAGTTGGCGCCCGGCGTGCTGCTGGTGGACATTGGCGTGGCCCAGCGTCTGCTCGACGCCCCCGGCCAGGTCTCGCGGTTGCTGCTGCCAGCCGCATTCGCCCGCGCCGCACCACCGCTGCCAGCGGCGCTGGCCGCGCAGCTGGTGTTGCAGCGCGGCGATGAGGGGGCCGATCTGGCCCAGCTCACCGACAGCTTCCACCTCAACCTCAGCGCCCTCGGCCTGCTGGCCTTCGTCGTCGGCCTGTTCATCGTCCATGCCGCCATCGGTCTGGCCCTGGAGCAGCGCCGGGTGCTGCTGCGCAACCTGCGCACTTGCGGGGTGAGCCTGCGCGGCCTGCTGGTCGCCCTGGTCATGGAACTCGGCGCGCTGGCGCTGCTTGCTGGCGTCGCCGGGTTGCTCAGCGGCTATGCCGTGGCGGCCTGGCTGCTGCCGGATGTCGCCGCCAGCCTGCGCAGCCTGTATGGCGCCGAGGTGGCCGGACGCCTCAGCCTGGCGCCGCACTGGTGGCTGGGCGGCCTGCTGGTCTGCCTGCTCGGTGCGCTGCTGGCCGGCGCCGGCAGTCTGCTGCGCGCCGCGCGCCTGCCGCTGCTGGCCCTGGCTCAGCCCGAGGCCTGGCAACAGGCCCAGGCGCGCTGGCTGCGCCGTCAGGGCTGGCTGGCGGCGCTGCTCGGCGGTGTGGCGCTGTTCGCGCTGCTGTTCGGTGACAGCCTGGCGCTCGGCTTCGTCCTGCTCGCCGCCCTGCTGCTGGGCGCGGCCCTGGCCTTGCCGGTGGGCCTCAACCTGCTACTCGAGGCGTGGCTGCCGCACTGCCGCACGCCGCTGGCGCAGTGGTTCGTCGCCGACAGCCGCCAGCAACTGCCGGGCCTGGCGCTGGCCTTGATGGCCCTGTTGCTGGCGCTGGCGGCGAATATCGGCGTCGGTAGCATGACCGCGGGCTTTCGCCAGACCTTCAGTGGCTGGCTCGACCAGCGCCTGGCCGCCGAGCTCTACCTGATGCCCGTCGACGCCAGCCAGGCCGCGGCCATCGAGGCCTGGCTGGCCGGGCAGCCGCAGGTGCGCGCGCTGCTGCCGAGCTGGCGGGTCGAGCTGCAACTGCAGGGCTGGCCGGCACAGTTGACCGGCATCCGCGCGCAGGCGCATTACCGCGAGCACTGGCCGCTGCTGAGCGCCAGTGCCCAGGCCTGGCAGCGCCTGCAGCGGCAGCAGGGCCTGATGCTCAGCGAACAACTGGCGCGGCGCCTCGACCTGCAGCTGGGCGAACGCCTGCGCCTGCCGACGCCGAGCGGTGCCTGGGAGCTGGAGGTGCTCGGCATCTATGCCGACTACGGCAATCCCAGGGGGCACCTGCTGGTCGAGGCGGCGGGCCTGCAGCGCCACTGGCCGGGGCTGGCGCCGCGCAGTTTCAGCCTGCGCCTGCCGGCCGCAGAGGTGCCGGCACTGATCCAGGCGCTGCAGGAAGAATTCGCCCTGGACGACAGCCGGGTGATCGACCAGGCCGCGCTCAAGGCCTGGTCGGGCCGGGTATTCGAGCGCACCTTCGCCGCCACCGCCGCGCTCAACAGCCTGACCCTGGGCGTGGCCGCGCTGGCGCTGCTGATCAGTTTGCTGACCCTCGGCCAGACCCGCCTCAGCCAGCTGGCGCCGCTCTGGGCGCTGGGCGTCGGGCGCACACGACTGGCCTGGCTCAGCCTCGGCCAGACCCTGCTGCTGGCCGTGCTTACCCTGCTCCTGGCGCTGCCGCTGGGCCTGTTGCTGGCCTGGTGCCTGGTTGCGGTGATCAACGTGCAGGCCTTCGGCTGGCGCCTGCCGCTGCAGGTGTTTCCTGGCCAGCTCCTGCAGCTGTTCGGCCTGGCGCTGCTGGCCACCCTGCTGGCCGCCGCCTGGCCGCTCTGGCAACTCGGCCGCAGCACCCCGGCGGCGCTGTTGCGCAGCTTCGCCGATGAACGTTAGCGCCGCGTGGAAGCGCGGGAGAGGTAGGAGCCAGTTTGCTGTGGTCCGGCACTCCGGCGATCATTGGCGTTTGTTGACGGCTTGTCGGAATGCCGGACCACAGCAAGCTGGCTCCTGCAGATGGGGCTCGCTCGAGGAAAAGATCATGCGCGGACAGCACGCTCGCATTAGCCTGGCGCTGCTCGCCGGCCTGCTGCTGCTCGCCGCCTGCGACGCCGAAACGCCGGCGCCGGCCGCCGGCTTCGCCGGGCTGGGCGGAGCGGCGCAGGGCTTCGCCCGGGTCGAGCCGGGGCGGCTGCTGGGGTTCCCGGCCGACCACGGCGCGCACCCGGACTACCGCATCGAGTGGTGGTACCTCACCGCCAATCTGCAGGACGCCCAGGGCCGTCCCTGGGGCGTGCAATGGACGCTGTTTCGCAACGCCCTGCAGCCCGGCTCGCGCGAGGCGGACTGGCGCAACCAGAACCTGTGGATGGGCCATGCCGCGCTGACCGGACCGGACGGCCATCGCCACGCCGAGACCTTCGCCCGCGGCGGCATCGGCCAGGCCGGGGTGGTGGCCGAACCCTTGCAGGCCTGGATCGACGACTGGCAGCTGCGCAGCCGCAGCCCGGCCAATGGCGGCCTGGGCGAGCTGGAGCTGCAGGCCCGCGGCGAGGGCTTCAGCTATCGCCTGCGCCTGACCAGCGAACGACCGCCGGTGCTGCAGGGCGCCCAGGGTTTCAGCCAGAAGTCCGGCCAGGGCCAGGCTTCCTATTACTACAGCCAGCCGTTCTTCCAGGCCGAGGGTAGCCTGCTGGTGGACGGCAAGCGCCATGCGGTCAAGGGGCAGGCCTGGCTCGACCGCGAATGGAGCAGCCAGCCGCTGGCGCCCGATCAGCAGGGCTGGGACTGGTTCTCCCTGCACCTGCAGAGCGGCGAGAAACTGATGCTGTTCCAGGTGCGTCAGGCCGACGGCGCGCATTACCGCGCCGGTACCTGGATCCATGCGGACGGCCGGGCCGAGCCGCTGAGCCAGGCGGACATCCAGATGCAGCCGGTGCGTTTCAGCCGGGTCGCCGGCCGGCGCCTGCCGACCGCCTGGACCCTGCGCATCGCCGCCAAGGATTTCGCCATCGACACCACGCCGTTGCAGGAGCAGGCCTGGATGGCCACCCGCTTTCCCTACTGGGAAGGGCCGATCCGTTTCAGCGGCAGCCACCCGGGCGTGGGCTACCTGGAAATGACCGGCTATTGAACCGCGCAGCGCTCAGCGGCGCTGCGGGGTGTGGCGCACCGGCGCGCCGCCCGCCACGTAGTAGGGCGCGGTGCTGCGCGGCAGCGGGGTGCGTCCGCGGATTTTGTCGGCGATCTTCTCGGCCATCATGATGGTCGGCGCGTTGAGGTTGCCGGTGGTGATCAGCGGCATGATCGAGGCGTCGACCACTCGCAGCCCTTCGATGCCGTGCACCCGGCCCTGGCCGTCGACCACCGCCATCTCATCGAAGCCCATCTTGCACGAGCAGGACGGGTGGAAGGCGGTTTCCGCATGTTCGCGGACGAAGGCGTCCAGTTCGGCGTCGCTCTGCACCTCGGCGCCGGGGCTGAGTTCGCGGCCGCGGAACGGATCGAGCGCCGACTGGCTCATGATCTCGCGGGTGATGCGGATGCCGTCGCGGAACTCCTGCCAGTCCTGCGGGCTGCTCATGTAGTTGAACAGGATGCTCGGGTGCTGGCGCGGGTCCTTCGACCTGGCCTGGACGCGGCCGCGACTGGGCGAGCGCATGGAGCCGACGTGGGCCTGGAAACCGTGTTCCCTGACCGCATTGCTGCCGTTGTAATTGATCGCCACCGGGAGGAAATGGTACTGGATGTTCGGCCACTCGAACTCGGCGCTGGTGCGGATGAAGCCACCGGCCTCGAACTGGTTGCTGGCGCCGGTGCCCTTGCCGAGGAACAGCCATTTGGCGCCGATCGGCGGCTGGTTCCACCATTGCAGCGCCGGGTACAGCGACACCGGCTCCTTGCAGGCATATTGCAGGTACATCTCCAGGTGGTCCTGGAGGTTCTCGCCGACCCCGGGCAGGTCGTGCACCAACGGGATGTCGAGGTCGCGCAGCAGGGCGGCCGGGCCGACCCCGGAGCGCTGGAGGATCTGCGGCGAGGCGATGGCGCCGCTGCACAGCAGTACTTCGCGGCGCGCATTGACGGTGGTCGGGGTGTTGCTGTCGCCGTGCAGGTAATCGACGCCGATGGCGCGCTTGCCGCTGAACAGGATGCGCTCGGTCAGGGCGTGGGTGACGATGGTCAGGTTCGGCCGCCCCTTGGCCTGGTCCAGATAGCCGCGCGCGGTGCTGGAGCGCCGGCCCTGCGGGGTCACGGTGCGATCCATCGGGCCGAAGCCTTCCTGCTGGTAGCCGTTGAGGTCATCGGTGCGCGGGTAACCGGCCTGCACACCGGCTTCGATCATGGCGTGGAACAGCGGATTGTTGCCGGCCTTAGGCGTGGTCACGCTGACCGGGCCGTCGCCGCCGTGGTAGGCGTTGGCACCGCTGTCGCGGCTTTCTGCTTTCCTGAAATACGGCAGGCAGTCGAGGTAGGTCCAGTCTTCCAGGCCCTTCTCCTTGGCCCAGCCGTCGTAGTCGAGGGCGTTGCCGCGGATGTAGCACATGCCGTTGATCAGGGACGAGCCGCCGAGGCCCTTGCCGCGTCCGCACTCCATGCGTCGGTTGTTCATGTAGGGTTCCGGCTCGGTCTCGTAGGCCCAGTTGTAGCGTCGGCCCTGCAGCGGGAAGGCCAGCGCGGCGGGCATCTGGGTGCGGAAATCCAGGCGGTAGTCCGGGCCGCCGGCTTCCAGCAGCAGCACGCTGACCTCGGCATCCTCGCTCAGGCGGGTGGCCAGCACGTTACCGGCCGAGCCGGCGCCGATGATGATGTAGTCGAATTCTTGGGACATGGGCGTCACCTTGTAACCCGGATGTAATTCGGGTGAAACGGTCTGACGGTTCCCGGATTGCATCCGGGCTACTGGGCTGTGTGGCAGTCATCCCGTGGGAGGGGCTTTAGCCGCGAAAAGCGTCGCGGCTAAAGCCCCTCCCACGGGTGCGCGGAGTGCTCAAAACACCGAGGCGTAGCCGCCGAGTTCGACCTGCACCGACTTGATCCGGGTGTAATGCTCCAGGGTGCTCAGGCCGTTCTCGCGGCCGACGCCGGACTGCTTGTAGCCGCCCACCGGCATTTCCGCCGGCGACTCGCCCCAGGTGTTGATCCAGCAGATGCCGGCTTCCAGCTGGTGGATCACCCGGTGCGCGCGCGCCAGGTCGCGGGTCACCACGCCAGCGGCGAGGCCGTAGTCGGTGGCGTTGGCCCGGCGGATCACTTCCTCTTCGCTGTCGTAGACTAGGATGCTCATCACCGGGCCGAAGATTTCTTCGCGGACGATGGTCATGGCGTCGCTGCAATCGGTGAACACGGTCGGCGCCACGTAGGCGCCATTGGCGAATTCACCGTCGGTCACCCGCTCGCCGCCAATCAGCAGGCGCGCGCCTTCGCTGCGGCCCTTGTCGATGTAGCCGAGCACGCTTTCCAGATGGGCGAAGCTGACCAGCGGGCCGAAGTTGGTGTTGTCGTCCTGCGGGTTGCCCAGGCGGATACGCTTGACCCGTTCCAGTACCTTGCTCTCGAAGCGCGCCTGCAGCATGCGCGGGATGAACACGCGGGTGCCGTTGGTGCAGACCTGGCCGGAGCTGTAGAAGTTGGCCATCACCGCGATGTCGGCGGCGCGGTCGAGGTCGGCGTCCTCGAAGACGATCAGCGGCGACTTGCCGCCCAGCTCCATGGTCACTTCCTTGAGCGAGGAACTGGAGGCGCTGGCCATGACCTTCTTGCCGGTGCTGGTGCCGCCGGTGAAGGAAATTTTCTCGATACCCGGGTGTTCGGTCAGCCACTGGCCGACCTCGCGGCCACTGCCGGTGAGCACGTTGAACACGCCGTCCGGCAGGCCGGCTTCGCTGTAGATCTCGGCCAGCTTGAGCACGCTGAGCGGGGTGACTTCGCTGGGCTTGAAGATCATCGCGTTGCCGGCGGCCAGGGCCGGGGCGGACTTCCACAGGGCGATCTGGATCGGGTAGTTCCACGCGCCGATGCCGGCGACCACGCCCAGCGGCTCGCGGCGGGTGTAGACGAACGAGCTTTCGCGCAGGGGGATCTGCTGGCCTTCGATGGCGGGCACCAGGCCGGCGTAATACTCGAGCACGTCGGCGCCGGTGACGATGTCGACGAAGCGGGTTTCCGACAGCGGCTTGCCGGTGTCGAGGGTTTCCAGTTCGGCCAGCTCGTCGTTACGTTCCCGCAGGATGTCCACCGCCTTGCGCAGGATGCGCGAGCGCTGCATGGCGGTCATCGCCGCCCAGACCTTCTGCCCGGCGGTCGCGCTGGCCACCGCGCGGTCGACGTCGGCCTGGCTGGCGCGCTGCACGTTGGCCAGCACTTCCCCGTTGGCCGGGTTGATGGTTTCGAAGGTGACGCCGCTGGTCGAATCGACATAGCGGCCGCCGATGTAGAGCTTCTGTTCGTCGAATCGGGCCATGGGGGAGTCCTCTCTTGTCTGTTGTCTTCGCAAGGCTGGCTGGCGGCTTCGGTGCGCCTTGACCAGATGGGTGGGCAGGTCCAGGTGTCGCGCACAGCGACAATGTCCAGGCCGGAAAGAGTGAAAATCAGCCTACGTTATTTTTATTGAACGATCAATCAACAAAAATAACCGAGAGCGACTCAGGCTGGTCTGGATGCGACAGACAGCGTGCCGAGGGCAGGGTTGGAAGGGGATTGCGGGGGGTTAGCCGGATTGCCGGACCGTCCAACAGTCCGTAGGGTGCGCCGTGCGCACCAGCGCCCGAGGCCATGGAGCGGGTTGTCTATGGTGCGCACGGCGCACCCTACACGGCGATCAGCATCGTCCGTGTGGACAGCGTTGCGTTCAGCCAGCCTTGCCCAGCTGCTGGTCGAGATAGTCGTAGGCGATCTGGATGGCCTGCTGGGTGTCGAAGCTGCCGCCGGACAGCGCCCCGCGCAGCCACAGCCCGTCGATCAGGGCGGCCAGGCCGCGCGAGGCGGTGCGGGCCTGCTGCACGGGGAGGACGCGGCGGAACTGGCAGCACAGGTTGGAATCCAGGCGGTGGTCGTTGACCCGCTGCAAGCGGCGCAAGGAGGGCTGGTGCATGCTGCTGGCCCAGAACGCCAGCCAGGTCTTGATCGCCGGCCCGTTGACCTGGCTGTCGTCGAAGTTGCCGTCGATCATCGCCCGCAGGTGCGCGCGCGGGCTGTCGTCCTTGAGCGCAGCCCGGCGGGCGCGCACCGCAGTGCTCAGGGCCAGCATCAGGTGACGCATGGTGGCGTCGAGCAGGCCGTTCTTGTCCTTGAAATAGTGGCTGATGATGCCATTGGAGACCCCCGCCAGCCGGGCAATATAGGCAATGCTGGCATCGCCCATGCCGACCTGATCGACGGCTTCGAGGGTCGCCGCAATCAGTTGCGAGCGGCGGATCGGTTGCATTCCGACCTTGGGCATCGGTATCTCCGTGGTTCGAGAGGTGACAACAAGCGCCTCTGGCGAGCGCCTTGTGCTGCCCGCGGGCGGGGTTGCGCGACGACGCTCGATGTTTTCACAACCCCGGCGGGCCTTGCCGGGGCTGGGCCGCAGTCTAGGCCGATTTTTATTGAGCGATCAAACAAATATGCCGTGGAGCCCACGACTTGCCGGCCGCGGCAGGGCCGGCACCAGCCCTTGCCGCCGGACGGGCAAGCCCCCCGCGCCGTGACACCGGCGGACTATGTCATTATAATTTGATTAACATCAAACTTGAGTGATTGGCTATTTTATGGAAAGCAAGACTGCGCGTCTCACCGTGTTGATCGATCCGGTCAAGAAGAAGGCGTTCGAGGAACTGTGCGCCGGGCAGGACCTGACGCCGTCCCAAGTCGTGCGCCAGCTGATTCGCGATTACCTCGAGAGCCACGGCGTCACCTACGCCACCCAGAGCAAGCGCGGCCCAAGCGCCAAGTCATGATCCGCTGAGCCGCCCGCTTCTCAGCTAGCGTGCTCGCGCTCCTCGTAGGCGCCCAGCGCGGCGCTGAAGTCGGCGTGATAATGCTCCGCGCCGATCTCCTGCAGGATGCCCGCCTTGTCCAGCTTGGCCAGCACCTTGCGGTTGGCCTCGCAGAGTTTCACCACGATCTTGCGTTTGTGCAGTTGCTGGATGACTTCCTCCAGCGTCTGCAGGCCGGTGATATCCATGAACGGCACGCGGTTCAGGCGAATCACCAGCATCTGCGGATCGGTATGGGTTTGCGCCAGTGCGCGCTCGAAGTTCTCGGCCGCGGCAAAGAACAGCGGTCCTTCGATCGTGTATACCAGCACCCCAGGCGGCAGGTGGGTATGACCGCCAAGCCGTAACTCCTCTTCCAGCTCCTGCTCGACCACCTGCTGCACTTCCACCGAAGCGGCCATCCGCCGCATGAAATGCAGCATCGCCAGGATCACGCCGATGTTCACCGCAACCACCAGGTCGCTGAACACCGTGAGGCTGAAGGTGATCAGCAGGATCGCCACGTCCGCCCGCGGCGCCCGCAGCACCATGCGCTTGAAGTGGCGCAGTTCGCTCATGTTGTAGGCGACCACGAACAGGATCGCCGCCAGCGCGCACAGCGGGATGTCGGACGCCAGCGGGGCCAGGAACAGGATGATCAGCAGCAAGGTGACCGCGTGCATGACGCCGGCCAGCGGGCTGGTGCCGCCGTTACGGATATTGGTGGCGGTGCGCGCAATCGCGCCGGTGGCGGCGAAACCGCCGAACAGCGGCGCGGCCAGGTTGGCGATGCCCTGGCCGATCAGCTCCTGGTTGGAATCATGCTTGGTACCCGTCATGCCGTCGGCCACCACCGCCGACAGCAGCGATTCGATCGCCCCGAGCATGGCAATCGCAAAGGCCGGGCCGATCAGCTCGATCACCCGCGGCAGGGTGATTTCAGGCAGGCCCAGGGTAGGCAGGCCCTGGGGGATACCGCCGAAGGCGCTGCCGATGGTGGCCACGCCTTCGAACTGAAACAGTGCCTGGATCAGCGTGACCACCAGCATCGCCACCAGCGGGCCCGGCACGCGCTTGAGCCCCGGCAGCCTTGTTGAAAACAGCACCAGGCCCAGGCTGAGGATGGCCAGCAGGGTGGTGGCCGGGTGCAGGTCCGGTAGCGCTTGCAGCAGATGCCAGACCTTCTCGTGGAAATGCTCGCCGTCGACCTTGGGCAAGCCGAAGAAGTCTTTCCACTGGCCGACCCAGATGATCACCCCGATCCCGGCGGTGAAGCCGACGATCACCGGCGCCGGGATGAATTTGATGATCGCGCCGAGCCGGGTGATGCCGAGCAACAGCAGCATGACGCCGGCCATCATGGTGGCGATTTGCAGGCCATCGATGCCGTGCTCGGCGGTGATGCTCGCCAGAATCACGATGAACGCCCCGGTCGGCCCGGCGATTTGCAGACGGCTGCCGCCAAACAGGGAGACCAGCACGCCGGCAACGATCGCCGTATAGATGCCTTGCTCGGGCTTGACCCCCGAGGCGATGGCAAAGGCCATTGCCAGCGGCAACGCGACTATCCCGACGATCACCCCGGAGACCAGGTTGTTCAGCCAGTGCTTGCGCCCCAGCAAACCGGCCTTCCACGCTTCACGTACCGCAATCATGGCGAACTCCTCAGTGAGTGCATGTGCATGATATTATCATGTAGTGATAATGAATCGGCTCTTTGACTGATCGTTTCGAGACTCACGCCTGGCCTTGCAGGCTGAGGCGTAGCGGAGCAGGCGACAGACACTGAGCGCACAGGTGTGCGCAAGCACCAACCAGCGGGTGACCGAGATGAACCGTAACGACGTTAAAAGCAAACATGCCGAGGGCGTCACCTTCGACACCCATGTGATCGCCAACCCGACCAACCTCAAGGAGTGGATCGTGTTCTTCAAGAAGGATGCGGGGAGAAGCTACTTTCTGGTCGATGAGCGCGAGGAGGTCGAGTCCTTCGTCCATCTGGATGAGTTGATCGATGAGCTGCGCGAACTGGGGATCAAGAACGCAGAGATCCATTTTTAAGGCTCCGCCCAAGTCAGCTGTTGCAAGAAGGCATTGAGACAAAACCACTGACCGCAGCAATGGCCATTGCTGCGGAGCTCACCTCAGAGCCGTTCGAGGAAGCGCAAAATCGTCGCATTGACCCGCTGCGGGTGGGTGATCGGGCCCATGTGTCCGACGCCCGCGAACTCGACCACTTCTACCCGCGGCAAGGTCTGGGTCAGCAGCCGGGCGACGCCCAGGGAAGAGGCCGGCGAGTCCTTGCCCAGCATGTACAGCAGCGGAATATCCAGCTCGGCGAAGGCCGCCAGCGCCGTGGGTTCACCGAGCAATGCCCCGGCCCAGCCGCGAACATTGCCGATCGAGGTCGTGATAGGGCCTTGGCGCGCTTCAGGCATGCGCGCCCAGCTGCCTGCGCCCATCCAGTAGTCGATAAAACACTCGGCCGCACCCTGCGGATTGCCCGCCTCCAGTGCAGCGGCAGCGGCCGTCATGGTGGCGCGGATGCCGTCGGCGGCATTCGGCGGCGGGGATTCGGCATCGAGCAGAGAAAACAGGGTCGGTTCATACAGGGCCAGGGCGCGAACGCGCCGGGGCTGGCTGAGCGCGGCGATCAACGCCACCGCCGCGCCGTAGGAATGCGCGACCAGGGCAAAGGGCTCGCCGGCGCGGGCAAACACCGGCTCGAGCAGGGCCACCTCGTCGCGCAGCGCAACCGCCCGCTCGCCTGGCCAGGCCGGACTCCGTCCCGCTCCCAGCGAGTCGGCGGCCAGCACATGAAAGCGCGGCGCCAAGAGCTCCATCAATGTTCGCCACTGGCTCGACGTGCTGGCGTTCGAGTGCAGGCAGACTACCCCGGGGCCGGCACCGGCCTCGCGAAAGAACGGAATTGCAGGCTGCATGGCGAATCCTCGGCAGGGGAAAGGGCGCCGATTAATTCTAGCGCGGGTTCCGACCGATCAATAAGGCAGCGCGCTTTTTCTGGCGCCGCGCTCAAGCCCCGGCGGAGGCATCGGTCAACTCCTGGAAGAGCATCAGCAGGCCCAGCGCCACGGGCGCGGGGAACGCGTGCTGCGGGCCCATGCTGAGGATCGCGGGGTCGGTCGAGCGCAACAGGGCCTTCAGTGCACCGAGCAGGCCCGGGGCTTTGGGCTGGCGCGGCAGCCTCATCAGCCTTGCCGCCAGCCTGTCGCCCGCGCTGATGAGCCAGTCGTCCGGGCCAATCCCCAGCAGGCGATCGGCAATACTGGTTCGCGGATCGAGCAGACAATAGATGACCTTGCCCTCGCCATCCAGCAGGCTGAACGCGACCTTGTGCAGCGGGTTGCTCAGCTTGCCCAGAATGCTCTGCTCGAACTGCATCACCACGCGCTGCTGCGGGTCCGTAACTATCCAGCGTGACGGCATGATCTTGCGATTTGGGCCCATGCGCCACACCTGCTGCTGCTCATCCACCAGCGCGAGCACGGCAAAACTCGCCCGCCCCACCAGGTCACAGGTTGCCATGACCTGCTGAGTGCGCTCATCGAGAATTTCCAGGCTGTAGCGATAGCCTTTGCCGGCCCCCTCCTTGCGATAGAAGGTGCGGGCACGGTAGAGCGCCTGGTCTGTCGCAATGGTCATGGCATCAGGATCCGCATGGGTGACAGGCACGACTCGCGCGTGGCCAATGGTGAGGGCAGGATAGGCGAGCGCATTTATCAACTGAAAGGCATGGCTCGGAAAATAAACAGGTCCCCTTTTGGCCGTGCCCTTTTTGGCTATGAGGCCAGAATCGCCGTTCAAACGCCAAGGCATCGCTTGCGGCTGCTCCCCTGAGTGCTGGTCAGGCGTCTCTCACGCCCATTTCTTTCCAAGTTCTTGCAGTCCGGCCTTTTGCAAGTCGTCCGGGCTCATCGCGATGCGAAACTTGCAGTCGGCCTGGAAGTTGAGGAAGAAGGGCTCCGCAAAGGCGGGTACATCCGACGGCTCTTGAACGTCGATGACAAAGATGCCGCCGCGCTTGCCGTCTTGCTCGGTGAAGTAGGCCGCTTCCGGCTTGATGGTTTCGAGGATGCGGGCGATGACTTCGCCCGCTTTGCCGGTTCTCACGAGGGTATTGAATGGCTCATGGGGGAACTCGGCGGTGAGGAGCATTTTCATGACAGGACTCCAGCTTGTTGTGGTACTTGGAGACGGTTCCGCTGACGGCTATTGACGCGGAGTGCTCTGTCGCGTTGCCTTCCTTGTCGTCCTGCAACCTTGCTATTCCTCGAAAACGCGACAGGTTCTGGCTAGCTGATCTGATTGGGCGCTAGCACGGTTAACCCTAGTTACCGCCCATTGGGCTGTCCAATGCCCGGCAGATGTGCGGCAGATGCCAGCCACGAAAAAGCGGGCCGAAGCCCGCTTTCTGTTGTTGCTGTAACAGTGCTTAGTTCAACCAGGCCTTCACGCGCTCGGGGTTGGCGGCGACCCAGTCCTTGGCGGCCTGCTCCGGCTTGGCGCCTTCGCTGACGGCCAACATCACCGCGCCCACATCTTCGGCGCCCCAGGAGAACTTCTTGAGGAATGCGGCCGCTTCTGGAGCCTTGGCTTCCATACCCAGGCTGGCCACGGTGTCGATGTGCTCGGCTTCACCGAAGACATTCTGCGGATCTTCGAGGAAGCGCAGTTTCCACTTGGCGAACATCCAGTGCGGAATCCAGCCGGGGACTACGATGGCTTCGTTCTTCTTCTCGGCGCGGGCCAGGGCGATGGCCATGGCCGGGCCGGAACTCGGCATCAGCTTGAAGTCCAGTTTGTATTTCTCGATGGCTTCTTCTGTACGGCGCATCACGCCAGCGCCAGCGTCGATGCCGGTGATCTTGCCGTCGTAGGCTGCTTTGCTCTTGTTCAGGTCTTCGATGGTCTTGGCTTCGACATAGTCGGGAACCACCAGGCCAATTTTCGCGCCTGCGTAGTTGGTGCCGAGGACTACCACCTTGTCTTTCATCTTGGTGAAGTACTCGCCGTGCGTGACCGGCAGCCAGGCGGAGAGGGTGGCGTCGAGGTCGCCGCGGGCCACGCCCTGCCACATGATGGCGGGTTCGACGGCTTTCAGTTCGACCTTGTAGCCGAGGTTGCTCTTGAGGATTTCGCTGGCGACATGGGTAGTCGCGACGCTGTCGTCCCAGCCGTTGACGTAGCCGATGGTCAGGGTCGGCTTGTCCGCCGCCATGGCGGTGGACATGCCCAGGGCCAGGGCGGCGACGCCGAGGCCTTGCAGGCAGAAGGTTTTCAGATTGCGCATAGGTTCATTGCTCCATCAGTGAGTGGCAGTGCCGTGGTGTTACTGGCTCGTTCTGATTGCGGGCCTTGCGGTGCTCGGTGTGCGCCGGGCAGGTCACGAGTGGCCTGCTGGCGGTCGGTCCGCGAGGTAAGCCGTAGGCAAGCCGGCTGCCTGGGGCATCCGGCTGGTGCGCTGCGGTTGCGGCTTGTTACCTGGCCCGTCCGGGTGATCCGGGTGGGCCGGGATTGCGTTGTCGGCCTAGAGCCCGACGTGTTTCTTCACGGCGGCGATGCCGTCCTGGCCGTCGTAGGTGGTGACCCCGGCCAGCCACTTGTCGAGGATCTGCGGGTTGGCCTTGATCCAGTTTTTCGCCACGGTGGCCGGGTCTTCTTTCTCCAGCACTTTCTCCATCAGCTGGCTCTCGATCTCGACGGTGAACTGCAGGTTGTTCAGCAGCTTGCCCATGTTGGCGCAGCGCGCTTCGTAATCCGGCGGTACCACGGTGTAGACCTTGGCCGCACCGTAGTCCGGGCCGAAGATGTCATCGCCGCCTTCCAGATAGGTGATGTCGAACTGGGTATTCATCGGGTGCGGTGCCCAGCCGAGGAACACCACCGGTTGTTTCTTCTTCACTGCGCGCTGCACCTGCACCAGCATGCCGGCTTCGCTGGACTCGACCATGCGGAATTGGCCCATGCCGAACTGGTCGCCCTTGATCATTTTTTCGATCAGCAGGTTGCCGTCGTTACCGGGTTCGATGCCGTAGATCTTGCCGTCGAGTTCTTTCTTGAACTTGGCGATGTCCTGAAAGCTCTTCAGGCCGGCTTCGGCCGCATAGGTCGGCACTGCCAGGGTGTATTTGGCGCCTTCCAGGTTGGCGGTCGGCAGCACCTTGACCCCGCCGTCCTTGGTGAATGGCTCGATCACCGGATCCATCGAGGGTGCCCAGTAGCCGAGGAACACGTCGATCTGCTTTTTCTGTACGCCGGTGAAGGCGATCGGCACCGAGGCCATGATCTTGCGCGGCTGATAGCCCAGGCCTTCGCTCAGGGTCATGGCCACGCCGGTGGTGGCGGCGATGTCGGCCCAGCCGATTTCGGCGAAACGCACCTGCTTGCAGCTTTCCGGCTCCTGGGCCCAGGCGCTTTGCAGCAGCGCGCAGGACAACAGGCTAACCCCGGCAATGGTTTTCAATGTGCTCATCTATGACGTCCTGTGTGAATGGAGAAGTGAAGGCCTTACTCGCGTTGCAATTTCGCGCTCACCCAGCTGATCAGGCTGTTGCGTTTCTCGGTTTGCTTGGTGCCGAAGCTTTCGGTGATGCGGTCGAGGATGATCGCCAGCAACACCACGGCCATGCCGCTTTCGAAGCCTAGACCGATATCCAGGCGCTGGATGCTCGCCAGCACGTCATTGCCCAGGCCGCCGGCACCGACCATCGAGGCGATGATCACCATCGACAGGGCCATCATGATGGTCTGGTTGACCCCGGCCATGATCGACGGCATGGCGTTCGGCAGTTGCACCTTGAACAGCAGCTGGCGGCTGTTGCAGCCGAACGACTGGCCGGCTTCGATGATTTCCTTGTTGACCTGGCGAATGCCCAGGTTGGTCAGGCGCACCGCCGGCGGCATGGCGAAGATCACCGTGGCGATGATCCCCGGTACGCGGCCGAGGCCGAACAGCATGGCCGCCGGGATCAGGTAGACGAAGGCCGGCATGGTCTGCATGAAGTCGAGGATCGGCCGGATGATGGTGGTCACCCGCTCGCTGGTGGCGGCCCAGATGCCCAGCGGGATGCCCAGCGCGAGGCTGATCAGCGTCGCGGAGAAGGTCAGGCCGAGGGTCACCACGGTCTGTTCCCAGAAGCCGGTGAGGACGATGAGGATGAACGACACCGCGGTGAAGGCGGCGAAGCGCGCGCCGATGCGCCACAGGCCGAGGCCGACGAAGATGGCGATCAGCAGCCAGGCCGGTGGCAGCATCAGGACGCTCTCGATGCCCTCGGAGAAGCCGCTGACCACGCCGCCGATGCTGTCGAAGCCGCCGCTGTAGTTGTCCAGCAGGTGCTGGACCACGTCGTTGACCCAGCTGCCCAGGTCGAGTTTCTTCTCGCTCATGTCATTCCCCCTGCATGCGGGTCAGCAGGCGACCCTTGCTGATGGCGCCGCAGTAGATACCTTTGCCGTCGACGACCGGGATCGGCCCCTCGTTGTCCACCAAACGCCCGATCACCTGATCCAGCGGCATGTCTTCCGGTACCGGGTTGATCTGTTTCAGCACCGCATGGTCGAGGCCGCGGGTCTGGCCGCCTTCGACCAGCAGGGCGATTTTCTCCAGGCTGATGGAGCCGTAGAAACGGTGGTTCTCGTCGACGATGAAGGCGTAGTGCTTGTCCAGCGCTTGCAGCGCCTGGGACACCGTATGCGCGTCCGGCGCTTTACCGTTATGCACGAACAGCGGCACGCTATCGGCCTTGAGCTGGCCGGCGGTGAGGTAGCGGTTGGTGTCGACGGTGTCGAAGAAGTTGCGCACGTAGTCGTTGGCCGGGTTGTCGACCAGCTCCTGCGGGGTGCCGACCTGGATCAGCTTGCCGCCTTCCATGATGCCGATGCGCGTGCCGATGCGCATGGCTTCTTCAATGTCGTGGGAGACGAAGATGATGGTGCGGCGATGGGTCTTTTGCAGTTCCAGCAGCACGTCCTGCATCTCGCGGCGCTTGAGCGGGTCGAGGGCGGAAAACGCCTCGTCCATGATGATCATCGACGGGTCGACGGCCAGGGCGCGGGCCAGGCCGACGCGCTGCTGCATGCCGCCGGAGAGCTCGTGGGGAAACTTGTGGGCGAAGGTGTCGAGACCGACCTGGGTGAGTACTTCCATGGCCCGCTTCTCGCGTTCCTTGCGGCTCTTGCCGGCCACTTCAAGGCCGAAGGCGGCGTTGTCCAGCACGGTGCGCGAGGGCATCAGGGCGAAGGACTGGAAGACCATGCTCATGTCGCGCCGGCGCAGGTCGATCAATTGCTTCTTCGGCAGTTTGGCGACGTTCTGCCCGTCGATGTAGACGTTACCGGCCGATGGCTCGACCAGGCGGTTGATCAGGCGGATCAGGGTGGATTTGCCCGAGCCGGAGAGGCCCATGAGGACGAAGATTTCACCCTCCTCGACGCTGAAGGACACGTCGCTGACGCCGATCACCGCGCCCTTCTCGGCAAGGATCTTGTCCTTGCTCCAGCCCTGCTTGAGCAGGTCGATTGCTTCTTGTGGCTGTGCGCCGAAAACCTTGTAGAGGTTCTCGACGACGATTTTTCCAGACTGCATGGGTGTTCCCCTTCAGTAGACATCCCAGATCAGCTACATGGAACCTGCCGCGCGCCATCGGGGCGTTCGTCAGGTGATGCCGACTGTACTTGCCTGTGGGTGTGTGCATGGTTTCGAGTGCTGGAAGACCGTTTGCCGGGCGGCTGGCAGGGCGCTCAGGCACAGCGCGTAACACACGTCCGCAACCTTGTGGGTCATGGGCGTTGCTCGAGCCGGTTACTGAGTGAACCGTGCATTGCCGTACCGCAAACTGCTTTCCAAACCCTCTGGCAGCGTTAAGAAGCCCAATCCTTGGGAGTTCACATCTCGAACCGAGATGCGCGTACATCCGAAATTTTCTTGTTGGGCTGGCGCCAAATGTGCTGCCAGCGCTTATCTGTTATTCGGTCCGGAGCGGTGGGCTCCGGTCTGCCATCTCCCGCGGGAGGTGGCAGCGACGAAATCGGCTGACTCAACGATATAGTCTTCGAATCGCGGCAATTGTCGGTTTGCGACGCTGACGTATTGGGCGACGACATGACGCAGGCCTATAAAAACCATAACAGCGTTTTATAGGTCTTGGCCAAGGCTGAAACCCGCGCCAGCCGTGGTTTTCAGCTGTTGACATGAGTGTAGCCGGCGTATCCCGGGGGCTGCGGCGCAAGCGAAGAAAAGTGAAAATCAGGGCGTTTTTTTGCGGTCTGATGGCAAATTCGCCACGCTGCCGTCGCGGCGGGTGACGCCTTCGAGCCATTGCGCGCGTATCTGCGGATGGGCCTTCAACCAGGCCTTGGCCTCGCGCCTGGGGGTGGTGTTCTGGTTGAGGATCGCCTCCATCAGGTCATTCTCCATCTGCAGGCTGAAGCGCATGTTCTTGAATAGCCGACCAAGGTTCGGGCATTGCGTCGCAAAGCCCTTGCGCACCGTGGTATAGACGGTGGCGCCCCCCAGGTTGGGGCCGAAGAAATCGTCGCCGCCAGTCAGGTAGCGCATGTTCAGCTGGTTGTTCATGGGGTGCGGTTCCCAGCCGAGGAACACCGCCCATTTACTCAGGTGATCGGCGCGTTTGACATGCAGGATCATGTCCGACTCGCTGGACTCCACCAGTTCGAATCCGCCGAGGTCAAAGATGTTCTTGTCGATCATCTGCTGGATCAGCTGGTTGCCGCTGTTGCCCGGCTCGATGCCGTAGATCTTGCCGCCCAGTTGCTGGCGGAATTTGGCGATGTCGCTGAAGTCCTTGAGGCCGGCTTCGTGCGCGGCCTGATTGACCGCCAGGGTGTACTTGGCGCCCTCTAGGTTGACCGTCAGCAGCTCCACCGAGCCGTCGTCCAGGAAGGGGCGGATGTCCTTTTCCGAACTGGGTAGCCAGGTGTCGAGGAACACATCGACCTCGTTGTCGTGCAGCGCCTTGAAGGTCGCCGGCACCGACAGGCGCTTGATCTGGGAGCGGTAGCCCAGCTCGTTGAGTACCAGACGGGTCACGGCGTTGGTGGTGATCAGGTCGGTCCAGCCAACGTCGGCCAGGCGCACCAGGTCGCAGGCCGCGGGTTCTACGGCGTGGGCCAGCAGCGGGCTGCTCAGGGCCAGTGCCAGCAGGCAGTTCTGGGGTAATTTCATCGGCTTATCCAATCGCGGGTGGCGGATCCCCCCTTGGGGGCTCTGGCCATGAACCTGGCGAGACGAACGGCTGCTGGCCGGCGCATGGGCGTCGGATGATTACGCCGGGGCTTGCTCGCTGCCTATGCGCCGGGTCGCTGGCAGAACGCAGTTGTCGCATTTGGTCGCTGGAAATATAGGCGCCAGCTTGTGGGCGATCCGCCGGCTCGTACGCTGCGGTGTAGGCGAAACCGGCGGTGTCCATTCGGCTCCTCGATTCCCCGCCTGACGGATTTGGATACGAACGCGTCGGTGTGGGACGCCTGCGCTTGGCGCAAATCCCGATGATGGCTGCACAGCTGGAATGCGTGCAGGAGATTGTTGTGGCTATCAGTGTTTTCGACTTGTTCAAGATCGGTATCGGGCCATCCAGCTCGCATACCGTCGGCCCGATGCGCGCTGCGGCGCTGTTCCTCGGCGCGCTGCGCGAGCGGCGCATGCTGGCGCGGGTGCAGCGCGTGGAA
>NZ_JAAOJA010000006.1 GCF_013184545.1 Pseudomonas tumuqii
GACAGGCTGGGATTAGTACGTCTCTCATAACCTCAATCTCTCGAACCGCCCGGTGCGGACCCGCATGCCGGGTGGTGTGGCAGGGGAGCGGCCTATGAAGGCCGCCTCCTATGCCGATGCACGGCGGCTTTGCCGTTGCCGAGCAAGCATCGCAGCGCCACCAGGGCTTGCGGTGTCGCGTCTTCCCCTCGTACTCGGGTTTTGCCTTTATCGGCAGGGGCGCTTGCTGTGTTGCGGTTGTATGCAAAGCAAAACAGATTTCCCGCCAGGCGATTTCATGGGTGAACAGTCGCTGTTCAATTTCTGGTTGGCGGTTAAGGCGACGAGCCTGTACCACGGTGGCTGTATGTTCGCTATACAGGCCGGGTATAAGAAACATGCCCAGATGTGTCTCTGGCGAGATATTGCACCGAAGCCCTGCATTATGGCTTATTGGCTCTAGACCGGGGGTTTCGGCTGGGTAGGCCGAATCGGCCAGCGCTTGCCCTGCAGCCGCTGCCACGCTTGGTTGCACGTCCGTGACAAATGTGGCCAGCAGCCATTATTTGCTTCAACCCGCATGGCGCATGGGCTGGAGCGGATTTCTCAGTCCGCACAGGGAAGAGGCTGTATCAGCCGCTGGACAACTGCCGTCTTCCGTCGCTCAAGGCCGGGGTGGCGATCTGGGGCGACCTTCAATCTGCTACATAAAATTCAGGTAAATCAGCCTATTACAGTTATGGCATGGTACTTGTTTGCCTATTGGCCGAGGGGGCCCCGCGGTCTCCGGTTCGGTATCCCTGACAGCTCTGTCGTCGTTCGGAACCGATGCTAAATACACCTTTCGCTGTCGGTGGGCTCGTATGACACGGGTTCAAGCCGGGCCTGGAAGCCTGGCTGGCAAGCGCTAAAGGTCTCAACGTCTCTTGGCCGCAGGGAGTGCAGAGCAAGGGCGAGGGAGCATGGTTATGCACACGCGCAATCTTCTACGAGCCTTGCCGCGCTGTTTGCTGGCGGCGGCATTGGCGGCGGGAGTCACGACCACGGCGATTTATGCCGTGGATGGCGACCCGCCAGGACTCTTCGAACTGGATGGCAACACGGTTGACGTCGCCGGCGGTGGCGATGACTGGGATGGCCTGCCGGGCAGCTCGAGCGCCTTCACCGGCATTCTCGCCGACCTGGCGCCGGTGACCATCTTCACCCAGGGTGGCTCCAAGGACATCAACGACGTAACCGAGTGGCGCTATACCGATGGCAACGTGCCGGACAAGGACGACATCACCAATGCCTATGCGGCCGCCTATACGGTGCCGGTAGGGGCGGGCACGACGGTGCATGAGGAGGGCGACCTGATTATTTACTTCGGCCTCGATCGCTTCGCCAACAACGGCGATGCCTTCGCCGGCTTCTGGTTCTTCCAGGACGCTGTCGGCCTCGGACCGAACGGCACCTTCGAAGGCGAGCACGTCGGCCGTGACGGCGACCAGCGCGGTGACCTGCTGGTCCTGGTGGAGTATCCCCAGGGCGCCAACGCGGTACCGGAGATCAAGGTCTACGAATGGGATCCGCTGGACGCGGACAATGACAACGTGGCGGACAACCTGGACGAGATCTTCAGCTCCGACAGCGCCTTGTGCGATGGTTCGGGCGACAAGCTCGCCTGCGCCATTACCAACGTCGCCAACCTGGGCGGCGAGCCGGCCTGGGACTACACGCCGAAGAACGGCTTCGCCGGGATTCCTCCGGAGAGCTTCTTCGAGGGTGGCATCAACGTGTCGAAGCTGCTCGGGGGCGAAGTGCCCTGCTTCAGCAGCTTCCTCGCCGAGACCCGTTCCTCGCGTTCGGAAACCGCGCAGTTGAAGGACTTCGTGCTGGGTGACTTCGACCTCTGTGCCATTGAGGTGACCAAGGAGTGCGTCGCCGCGGTGGATACCGAAGACGGCGGCAACAGCATCCTGGTCGACTTCGAGGGTGTGGTGACCAACAACGGCGGCCTGGACCTGCACGATGTTACTGTGACCGACGACATGGGCACCCCGGACGACACCAGCGACGACGTGGTGGTGTTCGGTCCAGCCGACCTGGCCGCAGGTGAGTCGCAGCCGTACAACGGCAGCTACAGCACCACCGCCATTCCGGCTACCGATACGGTGACCGCCGAGGGCCATCGCAACGGCACCAGCGTGAGCGCTACGGCCGAGGCCAGTTGTTCGCCGGATCTCGAGCCGGCCTTGACGGTGGATAAGGTCTGCACCGCCAATGTCAATGAGGGTGGCACGGGCATCGACGTACTGTTCAACGGTACGGTGACCAACAGCGGCAACGTGGCACTGGAAGATGTCATCGTGGTGGACGACCAGGGTACGGCCGATCCTGCCGATGACGTGACCGTGCTCGGTCCTGTGACCCTCGATGTCGGTGAATCACTGCCGTACAACGGTGGTTTCGGCGTTCTTGGCACGAACAGCTCGACCGACAATGTCACCGTGACCGCTGTCGATGTGTTGAGCGGTGAGCCGGTTGAGGCTAGCGCCCAGGCCACTTGCGCGGCGGATGTATTGCCGGCGATCGAAGTGGACAAGCTCTGCACCGCGGAGATCAACGCCGATGGTACCGGTATCGATGTGCTGTTCAGCGGCTCGGTGAGCAACACCGGTAACGTGGTCCTGGAAAATGTTGTGGTGACGGACGACAGCGGCACACCGGGTGATCCGGGCGACGATGTCATCGTGCTCGGGCCGATCAGCCTGGCTCCAGGGGAATCGGTGCCTTACAACGGCAGCTTCGCTGGCAATGGCGCCAGCTCAACCGATGTAGTGACCGCTTCGGGTAGCGATGCACTGACCCAGACTCCGGTCGATGCCAGCGCCCAGGCCACTTGCGCAGCCGATGTGCAACCGGCGATTGCGGTGGACAAGATCTGTGCGGCCAACATCAATGCCGGTGGTACCGGTATCGATGTGCTGTTCAGCGGCTCGGTGAGCAACACCGGTAACGTGGCGCTGGAAAACGTCACGGTGGTGGACGACAACGGTACGCCGGCCGATCCTGGCGATGACGTCACCGTGCTCGGCCCGATCACCCTGGCTCCCGGGGCATCGGCGCCATACAGCGGTGGTTTCGGTGCCAGTGGCGCCATCTCTACCGACGTAGTCGTCGCCTCGGCTACCGATGTGGTGACCCAGACTGCGGTGCAGGCCGTCGCCCAGGCCACTTGCCAAGCCGACGTGTTGGCGGCGATTGCGGTGGACAAGATCTGCACGGCGAGCATCAATGCCGGTGGTACCGGTATCGATGTGTTGTTCGGCGGCTCGGTGAGCAACACCGGTAACGTGGCGCTGGAGAACGTCACAGTGGTGGACGACAGCGGTACGCCGGGTGTGCCTGGCGATGACGTCATCGTGCTCGGTCCGATCAGCCTGGCTCCTGGAGCATCGGCGCCATACAACGGTAGCTTCGCTGCCAGTGGCTCCAGCTCTACCGATGTGGTGATCGCTTCGGCTACCGATGTGGTGACCCAGACTGCGGTCCAGGCCATCGCCCAGGCATCTTGCGACGCCCAGGTGTTGGCGGCTATCGATGTCACCAAGCAGTGCACGGACGCCGCAGCCTTCGGTGAGGCGATCCTGTTCGATGGCACGGTGACCAACAACGGTAACGTGGCGCTGCTCGGCGTTATCGTGTTGGATGACAACGGTACGCCAGCCGATCCTTCGGACGACGTGACCTTCAACCTCGGTGATCTGGCTCCGGGGGCTTCGGCCAACTACAACGGTAGCTATACACCGCTGTTGGCCGGCCTCCACACCAACACCGTGGTGGCCAGCGCCAGCGATGCCGTGGAAAGCTCGCCGGTCTCGGCCACTGCCAATGCCACCTGTGAAGTGCCACCGCCGCCTCCAGAGTTCGAAGGCTGCACCCCGGGCTTCTGGAAGAACAGCACCGGCAGTTGGGTAGCTTACAGCCCGAACCAGACCGTGGACTCGGTATTCAGTCTGCCGAATGGAGTGCTGGCCCACCTGGGTGACGACAGCCTGCTGGAAGCGCTGAACTACGGTGGTGGCAAAAACCTGGCCGGGGCTGCGCAGATCCTGTTGCGCGCCGCAGTGGCCTCGTTGCTCAACGCCGCCCACCCGGATGTGGAGTTCCCGTGGACCGAGGCGGAGATCATCGCCGAGGTCAATGCGGCGCTGGCCACCAAAGACCGGGGAACCATCCTGGCGTTGGCGTCGGAACTGGATGCCGATAACAACCTGGGTTGCGACCTGCCGAACGATAACTCGTTCTAAGTGGTAAACCGCCCGGCGTCAGGGATGACCCGGGCATCGCAAAACGAAAAGCGCAGGGCATGGCCCTGCGCTTTTTTGTCTGGCATTTCTCATGCGGCGGTAGCGTACCGTCCTTCAGGTGTGTCCGGAATCATTAGGCCACTTCACTTGTGTGGTGGTGCTCTTGTGGGAGGGGCTTTAGCTGCGACAGCTGTGCCGGCCGGAAGTCCCTATCGCGGATGAATCCGCTGCTACAGGGGAGCCGGGCCCGGCCGGGGGAATCATAGAAAAGGCGCGGGGCTGGGCCACGCGCCTTTTTCTTTTTATCTACGGCCTCGGTCTTCTGCTAGCGCTTCAGGCTGATGCTCACCGTCGTGCTGGCGCTGGCCTTGCCGTCGCTGATGGTGTAGCTGAACTGGTCGGTGCTCTTCAGCGACCTGGCCGGGCTGTACTGCAGGGTGCCGTTGCTGTTCAGGCTGACTTTGCCCTTGCCGCCCTGGGTGAAGGCGACGATTTTCAGGGCGTCGCCGTCCGGGTCGCTGTCGTTGGCCAGTACGGCGATGTTCACCGCGGTCAGGCTGGTGAGCAGCGCGCTGTCGCTCAGGGCCTTGGGCGCCCGGTTGGTGCTGCTGGTGGGGTTGTCGATCACGAAGCTGGCAGTGCCGCTGGCGGTGCGGGTGTTGGCCGTGGCGCTGCTGCCGACGCTGTAGAAACCATCGGCGGCGGTGCTCGGCGAGGTGACCTTCAGCGAGGTGCTGGCGCTGGCGCCCGGAGCCAGGCTGAGGCTGGTGCTGGCCAGGCTGGCGGTCCAGCCGCTGGGTTTGACCGGGCTCAGGCTGAAGCTGCTGCTGGTGCAGCCACTGCTGTCTTTGTTGGTCACGCTGACCGTGAAGGTATAGCTGCTGCCGGCCGCGAGCCAGGTGCTTTGCCCCGGGCTGACGCTGACGACAGGCGCGCTGCGGGTGCAGGTTGTGGTGCTGCCGCCGCCACCGAAGTCGACAGTGACCAGGGCCTGGCTGGCATCGGTCCACTGGGTGGTCAGGGTCATGCCGCTGCCGCTGAAACTGCGCCCGCCGACCAGGGCGGCGTCCTTCATGTCGACGAAGTTGCTGCCGGCGGTCATGTCCAGCAGTTGGCCGCTGTTGCCGTTGCTCGGGCTGGCCTGGCGCACGGCCACGCCCTTGAACACGTTGTTCGGGTCGACCACGCCGCGGTCGGTAATTTGCGCATCGAAGCCGGTTGGCTGGCGGTATTCGACGTAGTAGTAGCGGGGCTGGCCGCTGCTATCCAGGCCGTTGGCGATCTTCAGCACCTTGCCGCTGTTGGTCTGGGTTGAAGCTGGCTTCAGGTAGAAGCTGCCGCCACTGGCGACGTTGATGATATTGCTGCTGGCCAGCCAGCCCAGGCGTTCCTTGTTGAAGCCGTTGAAATGGCCGACGGTGCCGGAGTAACCCATGATGTCCAGGGTGTCGCCGTATTCCTGGCTGGTGCAGCTGCTGCCCAGGGTGGTGTCGCCGCAGTCCAGGGCATGGGCATGGTGCAGGCCGAGGTTGTGGCCCATCTCATGGGCGACGGTGCGCAGGATCATGCTGCCGTTGATCCAGGTGCTCGAGGGCGCGGCGCCGACCTGGCCCATGCCACTGTAGCCGCAGGCGTTCTTCGGGAAGATGTAGACGAAACGCTCGTAGTTGGCCAGGTTGAAGCCTGCTGCCTGGGCCGCCGATTTGGCGGATTTCTCGATGGCGAAGCCGTCGCACACGGTGCTGTTGACCGGAATGGTGTACCAGCCGGCGACGCTGCCGCTCAGCCAGGTCTGCTGGCTGGAGTTTTCCTTGAAGAACCCGCTGACACCGCCGCTACCGAACATCAGGCTGTTGGCCTGGGTGGTGGTCCAGGGTTTCTCGCTCGGCTTGTCCTGGAAGTTGACCAGGATCGCCAGGGTGCGCTGGGCGCCCAGGGTGTTGGGCAGGTCGTAGGCCAGTTCGCCGGTGCTGGTGCTGCTGGTCGTGCCATCGGCGAGCAGGAGCAGGCCGCTGTCGTCGTCGTTGACCACCAGGTCGCCCTGGATCGGCGCGCTGGCGCCCTCGGTATGTTCCAGCAGCACGCCCTGGGCGCGCACGCTCAGGCCGCTGCGCCATTCGCGCTGGGCCTTGGCCAGGCGCAACTCGAAGCGCTCGCCGAAGGAGGTCTTGAGGAAGTGACGCAGCTTGTGCGAGCCGTCCTCGTAGTCCTCGTAGACCACCTGCAGCTCGCCATCCAGTTCCAGGCGCTGCTCCAGCTTGGCCGCTACCTCGGCCGGCATGCCCTTCTGCTTGTCTTCCGGAATGGCGACGCGCAGCACTTCCTCGGGATGGCTCTGGGCCAACTCGAGCAACAGCTGGCGGCGCTGTTCGGCCTTGCCGATCAGTTGCTCACGCAGTTGTGCCCGCTCGCTGGTCGCGGCTTTCTGCAGGCGCTTGTGCAGGCCGAGCAGTTCCGTGGTGTTGCTGCTGGCGGCCTCGCGGGCGGCCGGCAGGGTACGGATGTCGGGATGGGCGATGCGGGTCGCGTCGGCCGGCGGTGCGGCGAAGGCGATACCGGCATTGAGGGCCAGAACGCAGAGCAAAGGTGTGGCGTAACGCGTGGACAAGCGCATGGGTCTCTCCTGAATCGAGTCAGAAAAGATCCTCTTCACGGCTGTGAGGGAGATTCTCCTTCGGCAGTCCGGCGACCCGCTGGGGGGCCCGTGACTTTGCGTCGCCAGGTTGCCCTGGTTATGCCTTTGTCGGGAGAGGAGCTTTCTGTATCGCGATGACACGGGGTAGCGAGCTACCTGGTTTAAGCCCCTCGATCACACCCAAGCTGTAACGCTCACTGGCCGATCTTCAAAACCTCACTGTTAACTGCCAAAGCAGCGGGGTATTTCCAGTTTCATATACGCATTTACAGCTGTTTATTTTCTGTACATGTGTAATGGGGGCGAAATCTAGCATGGCAATTGCTCATTTTTTATACAGTTGAGGAATAAAGGCGGGACGAATTGGTTGAAAAACGATATGGAACTTTTCCGGATCAAGGTCGAAAGGTCTGCCGCAGAGGGTGCGAAGGAGTAGCGCGGGGAGAGGGGGCGAAATCGACCGTTTATCGGTGGGGGAATGGCTGGAGAGGAACTGTGGCGCAGTGCCATTATGAATTAGGACAGCATCTCGCTGTCGTCGACCTCGTCCCATAACAGGATCAGCGGCTGGACGCTGGGATGGACCCGTTGGAATACGTCATGCTTGCGGTGCAGGATTTGCCAGGTAATGAAGGGCGGATCGGCGAACATAGGGAAAGCGGTCGGGCCAATGTCCTGGTCCGACGGTGTCGGGTCGTAGTCATCCTTGCAGTCATTCTGCGGTGCTTGGTGGTCGGTCGCGGGTTGCCCATGATCGTACATGGCGGTTCCTCCCTGCATGGGGAGAAGATTGCAAAAAGCCAGCCATGTTTGATTATTCTTTATTAATCAACTGGTTATGTTTGTGGCGTGGAGTGCTGCCCACGCCTATTGTTCAGTTCTGGTTACAGTGCTCTCAGCGGATGCCGTATTTATCCATCATCCGGTACAGGGTGACACGGGATACGCCGAGCAGCTTGGCGGCATGCGAGACATTGTTCATGGACTGGCTCAGGCAACTGCGTACCGCCACTTCCTCGGCGTGCGCCCGGACCTGTTCCAGCGGTTCGATCTCGACCCTTGCGTCGCTTTCGGCCAGGCCCAGGTCCCGCGGGGTGATCATGCGGTTCTCGCTCATCACCAGGGCACGCCGGATCCGGTTGATCAGTTCGCGAACATTGCCTGGCCAGTCGTAGTTCTGCATGGCCGCGACCGCCTGGCGGGTAAATCCGCGCACCACGCTGCCCTGTTCCTTGGCGAACTTGTGCAGGAAGAAGCGCGCCAGCAATTCGATGTCGCTGTTGCGTTGCGCCAGGCGCGGCACCTCGATGCTGAGCACGTTCAGGCGATAGTAGAGGTCTTCGCGAAAACGCCCCTCGCTCACCGCCTGTTCCAGGTCGACGTGGGTCGCGGCGATTACCCGGGCGTTGCTGGTCAGGCTCTGGTTGCCGCCGAGGCGCTCGATGGTCTTCTGTTCGAGAAATCGCAGCAGATAGACCTGCAGCTGCTGTGGCAGGTCGCCGATCTCGTCGAGAAAGATGGTGCCATTCTGCGCCGATTCGATGCGCCCGATCTTGCGCTTGTAGGCACCGGTGAACGCGCCTTTTTCGTAGCCGAACAATTCGGCATGGATCAGGGTTTCCGGCAGGGCGCCGCAGTTCACCGCGACGAACGGGCCACCGCGATGGCGCGAACGCTGGTGCACGGCGCGGGCGATCATTTCCTTGCCCACGCCGGTTTCACCGCGAATCAGCACCGGTGCATCGACCGTGGCGACCCGGCGGATCTGGTCGAAGATGCCGAGAAACTGCTTGCTGCCGCCAACCATGTGAAACTCTTCGATCGGCAGCAGCAGGCTGTTTTCCGTGTGCCGCAGTTGGGCCATGCCATGCAGGTGACCGAGGGCGCACTTGAGATGGGTACTGTCGTCGAGCGGCAGGGAAAAATAATCGTAGAAATGCTCGTAGATCAGTTGGCGGAATTCCGCTTTCTCAAGGTTGGCCGGGTTGGTAAGGGCGACCCAGGAAAGATGCTCGTCGGTGTTGAGCAAGGTTTCGACCTGTTCGCGCTGTTCCTCCGAGAGACTGCTGGGCAGGAAGGCGACCCCCACGCTGTAGGGGCGCTGCTTGAGCAGAGCCAGGTTGTTGCTCGACGAGGTGATGCGGTCGAAGACCCAGTCGGTTACATGCAGGTTGGAGGATAACCGTTCGTCGTTGGACAGATCGAAAAGCAGAGCACGGCGTGGTTCTTCCACTAGTTGCTGGGCGGTGGCAGGCATTTGTTAAGCCCCTTGTACACATTATTCTTACTACTCTTCCTTTCCGTTACTACGCTATACAAGCGTAGTTTCAATATTGGCGATTTTCAGGCCAGGCGACGAAAGGAGTGGCGACAGGCTATTACACCGATGCATGTCGAATCCGGACTGGAAACCGGCGTCAGGGACTCTATAGTCTTGTTGAGCTTTGCGAGGTTCGATGAACCATGTATAGCAAATATTTCGGCTTCTCAGATCTGCCATTCACCATTGCGCCAGACCCGCGCTACCTCTACCTCAGCGCGCAGCATCGCGAGGCGCTGGCCAGTTTGTTGTATGGCATCAACTGTAACGGCGGCTTCGTCTTGCTGACCGGCGATGTCGGTACGGGCAAGACCACGGTCTGTCGCTGCCTGCTCGAGCAATTGCCCGACTCGGCCGAAGTGGCATTCATCCTCAACCCGAAATACAGCATCATCGAGTTGCTGGAAGCCATCTGCGACGAACTGAAAATCCCCTATCAGCACAGCCGGAGCCAGATCAAGGGTTACATCGATGCGCTGAATGCCCACCTGCTGGCGGCGCATGCCAGGGGCGTCAATACCGTGCTGATCATCGACGAGGCACAGAATCTCAGCCTCGACGTGCTGGAGCAGGTTCGCCTGCTGACCAACCTGGAAACCAGCAGCCAGAAGCTGTTGCAGATCATCCTGATCGGTCAGCCCGAGCTGCTGGACAAACTGGCTCGTCCGGAGCTGCGCCAGCTCAATCAGCGGATCACCGCTCGTTACCATCTCAACGCCCTGTCCCGCACCGAGTTGGGCGCCTATGTCAGTCATCGCCTGGCGGTCGGCGGCAGTGAGGCACCGCTGTTCACCCGCGCCGCTCTCTGGCGTCTGCATCGGTTGACCGGCGGTGTGCCGCGGATGGTCAACATCATCTGCGACCGGGCCCTGCTGGGTGCCTTCGTCGAGCGCCGTGGCAAGGTCGACTGGGGCGTGCTGGGGCGGGCCGCGCGTGAAGTGCGCGGCCAGCAAGCCATGCCGGCACCGCGCTGGCGCCTGGCGCTGCTGTCCTTGGCCTTGCTTGGCCTGCTGCTGGGGGTGGTCTTCTGGTATCCGGGCGGGTCCGGGCTGTTGGCTAGCCTGTTGCCGACAGTGCCAGCCGAGGTGCAGGCGTCGGCAGTGGCCTCGTCGGTGCCTGTCGAGGAGCCGCTAGCGCCACAACCTGAGCCCGAACCGGCGGTGCTGGAGGCGGACGAAATACTCATCGAGGAACCTGTGGTCGCCGCACCGCCGAGCGAGCCGCCTTCCAGCCCGGCCAACTGGCAATGGCCGGACGGCACCGATCTGGGCGCGACCGAGCCCTTGGCCTATCAGGCGTTGTTCCAGCTCTGGGGGATCGAGTACAACCCGACCGGTGCGCCGGTGGTCTGCCAATTCGCTCGTTTGCACAAGCTGGGCTGCCTGCTGCAGCCGGTCGATCTCGATGAGTTGCTCAAATTGAACCTGCCGGCGGTGATCAACCTGTTCAATGCTGCCAGACAATCGTTCTTTGCCACCCTGATCGGCGTCGAACCGCGCGCGGGGCTGGCGCGCCTGAATATCGCGGGCGAGGTGCGTACCGTCGAATTGGCCGAACTGCGTAGCTGGCTGCAGCAGAATCAACTGGTGCTCTGGCGCATGCCGCCCGGCTACCAGGTGCCGCTGCGTCCGGAGGCGCGCAGCGCCCTGGTGCCTTGGCTGGATACGCAGTTGGCCTGGTTGCAGGGGCGTACTCCCACGGCAACCCACGGCGAGTACTACGATCAGGAACTGCAACTGCAAGTCCTGGCCTTCCAGCATCATTACCAACTGGTGACCGATGCCGTGGTCGGACCGCAGACCCTGATCCAGCTCAGCAGTCTGACCGATACGGATATTCCTCAGCTGACGGCCTCCGAGCCGGAGGGGGAGTGAGTCCATGTCGTACATTCTCAACGCCCTCAAACATTCCGAAAGCCAGCGCAACCGCGGTGAGATCCCGCACATCGACTCGCAGCCGGAGTTCGGCAAGGTGCAGTCGCGCAAGTGGACCGATCCCCTGTGGAAGTGGCTGGCCCTGGCCGCTTTGGTGGCCCTGCTGCTGAGCCTGGCCTGGATGCTGTTCGACACGGCGCCGAGCAGCGTGCAGGAGACGCCTGCCGCCAGCGCGCCAATCACCGAGCCGGCCACTCTGCCAGCAATCCCCCAGAACTCCACACCACTGGCTCCGCCCGAACCGTTGGAACAAGCCCCCGGCTTACCCGCGCTGCAGGACATGGCCGGGGTGAGGATTCGTCTCGATGACGCCACCGAGCCCAGCCTTGCAGCCGCGTCGGCACCGGCCCCGGGCGTGCGCGAGAGCCCACGGGTGGTGCTCGATATGCCAGTCAGTCGCGGTGTTGTGACCGCGCCTGTGCAACAACCCTGGAGCGCACGGCCAGAGCCGCCAGTGGTCCGTGAAGCATTGCCGGTGAGAGGTGAGGCGCCGCCTGAGGAAGGCCTCAGCGGGGTCAACCATTGGAAGACCCTGCCTGCGGATATGCAGAAGCAAATGCGCGAGATGGCATTCACTGCACACATCTATTCGAGCGATCCGGCCGCACGCTTTATCCGGGTGAGTGGCCGCACGTTGCGCGAAGGCGACCAACTGGGCGCGCAGTTGAAACTGCAGCAGATCGCCCGTGACGGCATCGTCTTCAGTTACAACGGCGATAAATTCTGGTTCGGTTTCAACTGACCGCAGCGGGCATAAAGGCTGCGCTTTGCCAGAATCGATCCCGCCCGGACGTGGGGTGCTGGCCCGATTATGTGTTGCAGGCAGCTTTTGAAGAGTGGGCGGGGCGGCGATCCGTTCGGGGCGCAGCGACAGCCCGCCGGATGTGTGTCGTGCCGGTGATCTGATCGCGTCCCGGGCCGTTGTGGCGTGGCCCCGGCAGGAGCTGTTATAGCAGGCCGTTGAAAAGTACCCGCCAGGGCTATGGGGTGCCCCGGTCGCGAATCAGGTAGCACAGATCCGGGGTCTTGCTGCAGCCGTCGTAGCCTTCGGCGATGACTTCGTCCATGGCCTTCTGCAAACGGTCGACGACTTCGTCGGCGGTTTTCTTGTTCAGCGCCAGATAGATTTTTTCGCTGCGAAAGCTCAACACGGTTTGCAATCCGGTGACGTCTTCCTCCTTGGCATAGGTGCGCCAGACTGGGTCCGAGGTGGCCCACAACTCTATTCGGCCACTGAGCAATTTTCGCAGGTTCTCCTCGTCTTGTAGGCTGTCGATCACGGCCAGCTTCTGGCTCTCCAGATACTGGCTGACGCCACCGTTCTTGTAGGCCCCCACCCGATAGCCCTTGGCCTGGGCCAGGTTTTCGAACTTGAGGGCGCTGCCGGGTGCCGCGAGCAGCACGCTCTCATAATGGGCAAGCGGGCCGACCCATTTGAACTGCGCGCTGTTCTTTTCGCTGCGGGCGACGCCGAGCAGTCCGTGATCGGGTAGCGCCAAGGTCTGTTCGTAGACCCGGTTCCAGGGCGTGCGCAGGGTCAGGCTGTAATCGATGCCAGCGCGTTTGAACACCTCGCGCACGGTATCGGTCGCGATACCCTGAACCTCGTCGCCACGGGCGAAATTCTTGCCGCCCTTGGCCATATTGAAGGGGGGGAAATTTGCGGTCAGTAGAATGATTCGATAGTCCGGAGGCAGCTCGGCACGGGCATTGATTGCCCCCAGAAGCAGATAGGACAGCAGGGCAGCTTTAAGTGGTTTAGGCATGCGGTCGTTCCTCAAGGCGTTATTTTTTTTGTGCCCCGTGAGCAAGCATGGCGGCAGGGAAACAACTCGGGCGAGCTGAGCTGCAGAAGGCGTAGCCGTGTGCGCACAGTGAAAACGGGCCGGGCAGGATGCAACTGCCCGGCCTGTAACCCCGCAGGCGGGGCCGCGACTAGAACAGCGACAAGGTGTAGCTGACGATCAGGCGGTTCTCGTCCATGTCGCGACCGAAGTTGTTGCGCACCATGGCGTTACGCCATTTCAGGCCGAGGTTCTTCAGCGGGCCTTCCTGGATCACGTAGGCGAGGTCCATGTCGCGCTCCCACTCCTTGCCGTCCGAGGCGGTGCCACGGTCGATGTTGTCGCCGCTCAGGTAGCGGGTCATGAAGGTCAGGCCGGGGATGCCGATGGAGGCGAAGTTGAAGTCGTAACGCGCCTGCCAGGAGGTCTCGTCCTTGGCCGCGAAGTTGCCGATCTGCACGTAGTTGACCAGGAATGGATCGGTACCGTTGACGTAGGCCGCGCCGGTATCGCCGCTCATCTTCTGGTAGCCGAGGCCCAAGCTGTGGCCGCTCAGGGCATAGGTGACCATGGCGCCGAAGGCCTTGTTGTCGATGTTGCTGTGGCCGTCGTCGGTGGAGCGGGCGTAGCGCAGGTCGGTCTTCAGCGACTGCTTGTCGCCCAGCGGCAACACATGCACCAGGTTGAAGGAGTGTTGCTTATAGAGGTCCTCGAGGTTGCTGTAGTAGTAACCGCCGCTGAGGCTGTCGCTGAATGCGTAGGTGCCGCCGGCGAAGACGAACTCGTTGCTTTGGTTGGGATCGCTGAACGTGATGCCGCTAAGTGCGTAGGTGTTCAGGCTGAGGTCTTGGTAATCGCCGGAGTCGCGGTTGTTGACCTCGTCCAGGTACCCGGCATCGAGTGTCAGCCCGGCAACATCCTTGGAAACCAACTGGCCGCCGCGAAACACCTGGGGTAACAGGCGGCTGTCGCTGGAACCGATGGCCATATTCTTCAGCTGCAGCGCGCCGACTTTGAGCACGGTTTCGGAGACCTTGGCCTTGGCGGCGAGGCCGAGGTCGCCGTAGTTGTCTTGGGAGCCGCCCGAAGATCGGTCGGGAACCAGCAGGCCGCTGCCGGCGGTGCCGTCACCGGAGTCCAGCTTGAAGCCGAAAGTGCCCAGCGCATCGACGCCGAAGCCCACGGTGCCCTCGGTGTAACCGGACTCCAGGCGCAGCAGGAAGCCCTGCGCCCATTCTTCCGACTTGGCCTGACCGGCACCTTCGCGGAAATCGCGGTTGAAATAGAAGTTGCGCGCTTCGAGGCTGGCTTTGCTGTCTTTGAGGAATTCAGCCTGAGCGGCCAAAGACACACCGAGTGTGCCGGCGGCGACAGCCAGTGCGAGGGAGGTTCTTTTCATTGTGGTTCTCTCCAGTGTTTTTATGGGTGTTGCATCGGCGCGTATAGGTACGGACCGAATTCGTAGGCGCACTCCCGCCGTCACGCCAATGGGCGCCAAAGCAGTTCGGTGGACGGCGGAGCGGGCGTAATTAGGGTGGCGTTGCGCCGAGACCCGGGCTTGAGGTCATACGGGCGATGCAGCGGGCATCGAGCCGGGCAAGGGTGCGAGAAGAGGCGGCGAGCGTGGTAAGCGTGAGCGACATAGGAGACCTCGACAGCTTAGGGGCGATGTTTATGGGCCCCAGTTGAAAGGGCCGATAGCGCAGGTGGCTCTCATGCAACACGCCAGGGCGAGCCGCAGCGCTGCCCGGCGTGCACGATTGACGGGCAAGGCTTTGCCGGCCGTGGTAGCCACGGCGCAGCGAATAGCGTTGGAGGATGCCCCTGCGCGATGAAGACGCAGGGGCGTTCGAAGCGTTACTTGCCGTATACCTGTTCCGGCAGCCAGGTAATCAGGCTGGGGAAGATGTAGGCGATCACCAGCATCAGTATCTGCAGAAGGATGAACGGCAGTACGCCCTTGTAGATGGTGCTGGTGGGCACCGAACTGGGGGTGACGCCGCGCAGGTAGAACAGGGCGAAGCCGAACGGTGGGGTGAGGAAGGAGGTCTGCAGGTTCAGCGCGATCATCACGCCGAGCCAGACCGGATCCAGCCCCATGGCCAGCAATACCGGGCCGACAATCGGCACCACCACGAAGGTGATCTCGATGAAGTCGAGGATGAAGCCGAGCAGGAAGATCACCAGCATCACCAGGAAGAAGGCGCCGAGTACCCCGCCTGGCAGTTGGGCGAAGATGTCCTCGATCATGACCTCGCCGCCGAAGCCGCGGAACACCAGGGAGAACAGCGAGGCGCCAATCAGGATCAGGAACACCATGGCGCTGATCTCGGTGGTGCCATAGGCCACTTCACGCAACTGGCCGAAGTTCAGCTTGCCCTTGTAGAAGGCCAGCGCCATGGCGCCGAGGGCCCCGAGGGCGGCCGCTTCGGTCGGGGTGGCGTAACCGGCGAGGATCGAACCGAGCACCGCGCCGATCAGCAGCAGTGGCGGCACCAGGGCGTTGATCAGCTTGCCCCATTCGATCGGGCCGAGTTCTTCCTGTGGCAGCGCCGGCAGCTTCTTCGGCTGGAAGATCGCCACGCCGATGATGTAGAGGATATACAGGCCGACCAGCAGCAGGCCGGGCACCAGCGCGCCGACGAACAGGTCGCCGACCGAGACGGTTTTCGGCGAGAAGATGCCCATCTTCAACTGCGCCTGCTGATAGGCGCTGGACATCACGTCACCCAGCAGGACCAGCACGATCGATGGCGGAATGATCTGCCCCAGGGTGCCGGTGGCCGCCAGGGTGCCGGTGGCGATGGCCGGGTCGTAACCGCGCCGCAGCATGGTCGGCAGGGCCAGCAGGCCCATGGTCACCACGGTGGCGCCGACGATGCCGGTACTGGCGGCGAGCAGTGCACCGACCACGCATACGGAAATCGCCAGGCCGCCGCGCAGGGTGCCGAACAGCCGCGACATGGATTCCAGCAGGTCTTCGGCGACACGCGATTTCTCCAGCATCACCCCCATGAACACGAACAGCGGCACCGCCAGCATGGTCTGGTTGTTCATGATGCCGAACAGACGGTTGGGCAGGGCGTTCAGGTAACCGCCATCGAAGGTGCCGGTGAGCATGCCGATGCCGGCAAACAGCAGGGACACGCCGCCGAGGGTGAAGGCCACCGGGTAGCCGGCCATCAAGGCCGCGCAGATACAGATGAACAGCAGGATCGCCATTAACTCAACCATGCTTCACCTCCGGCGCAGGCAGGCGACCGGCGAAGATGTAGACGGATTTGATCAAGTCGGAGATTCCTTGCAGCACCAGGCTGATGATCAGCACCAGGATGATGCTCTTCTGTAGATAAACGAACTTCAGACCGCCCGATTCGCTCGAGCCTTCCAGAGTTGCCCAGGAGTTGCCCACGTAATCCCAGCTGCTCCAGCCGAGGAACAGGCACACCGGCAGGAGAAACAGCAGGTTGCCAAAGATCTCCACCAGGGCTTGGCGGCGGCCGCTGAACTTCTGGTAGAAAATATCCACGCGAACATGGCCGTTGCGCTGCAACACCCAGGCGGCGGCGCCCATGAACACCAGGGCGTGGGCGTAGAGCACGGCTTCCTGTAGCGCGGTGGCGCCAATGCCGAAGCCATAGCGCAACACCACCACGGTCGCGGTGCCGACAACCAGAAACAGGGTGAGCCAGGCGCAGGCCTTGCCAAAGCCGGCATTGATGGCGTCGAGCAGGCGCGCTAAGCCGAGCAGGGGAGGGGGATGATTCGACATGGCAGATCCTTATTGTTATGGCCAGGAAACCCGGCGATTCTAGGCGGCTGGGTAAGAGCGTCGCAACCGGCAGTACTACGTACGTAGTCGCTAAACTTGAGAGGTGTAGGTTCCTGTGGTACTCAACATATAGCTGAATACTGGCGATCCCAGTGCTCAGACCATTAGTACAACAACAGAACAACAAGGAGTTATTACATGAAGCGTCGTCAAATTCTCGCAGCTGCGGGTGTAGGCCTTGCAGCAACCGCATTGGCCGGTTGCAACAAAGAGGCTGACACTGCCGCCAAGCCCCAAGAAGGTGCGAGTAGCGAGACTTTCAACTGGAAGATGGTTACGTCCTGGCCGAAGAATTTTCCGGGTGTAGGCGTGGGGGCCGAACGCTTCGCCAAGCTGGTCGAGCAAATGAGTAATGGCCGCCTGAAGGTCAAGGTGTATGCCGCTGGCGAACTGGTGCCGGCACTGGAAGTGTTCGATGCGGTTTCCCGTGGCACTGCCGAGATGGGCCATGGTGCGCCTTATTACTGGAAAGGCAAGGTGCCTGCCGCGCAGTTCTTCTGCGCCCTGCCGTTTGGCCCCAACGCCCAGGAAATGAACGCCTGGTTGCACAGGGGTGGCGGCCTGGAGCTGTGGGAGGAGGTCTACAAACCCTTCGGCGTACTGCCCATGGCCTGTGGCAGCACGGGCGTGCAGACCGCCGGCTGGTTCAACAAGGAAATCAACAGCGTCGCCGACTTCCAGGGCCTGAAGATGCGTACCCCTGGCCTGGGCGGCGAAGTGCTGACCAAGATGGGCGGCACCGTGGTCAATATGCCCGCCGGCGAGATCTTCACTGCCATGCAGACCGGCGCCATCGACGCCACCGAGTGGATCGGCCCGTACAACGATCAGGCCCTGGGCTTGCACAAAGCCGCCAAGTATTACTACACCCCGGGCTGGCAGGAGCCGAGCGTGCTGTTTGAGCTGGATATCAACATCAAGGCCTGGGAAACCCTGCCGGCCGATCTACAAGCCATTGTTCGTGCTGCGGCGCGCGATGTGAACGGCGACATGCTCGACGATTACAACGCCAAGAACATGGAAGCCATGGAGCAACTCAAGGGCGAGGGCGTGGAAGTACGCCGCCTGCCGGACGACGTGCTGGCCAAACTCAAGGAAGTGGCCGCTGAAGTGGTCGACGCCTCCGCTGCTGCCGATCCGGCGGCGACCAAGGTGTGGGAGCAGCAGAAGGCGTATCTGCAGCGTCTGTACGACTATGCCGAAAGCAACGAGAAGGACATCTACAACATCCGCGGCTGATTTCTGGCCAATAAAAACGCCGGCCTCGTGCCGGCGTTTGTGTATCTTGGATTCAGGTTTTTGCAGTGCGGATGGAGCGCCGGCGATGGCTCGGTAGGATGTGGTTGAGCGTAGCGATACCCATCACAGCCGCGTACGAATCTCCATAAACGCCAGGGCTGACGCTGCTGCCGGGTAGCGGCCATGGTGGTGATTTATCGATCGCCGATGGGTATCGCTGCGCTCATCCTACGCGGCCCGCACCATCCTACGGTTAGCCGTCCGCAGGATGGACTGGGGCGCTTGCTCAGCGGCGCGCCGGTACCGGGCGGGTGCGGCCGCTGCCGTCGATGGCGACGAAGACGAACACCGCCTCGGTGACCTTGCGCCATTCGCTGGACAGCGGGTCGTCGCTCCACACCTCGACCAGCATCTGGATCGAGCTGCGGCCGATCTCGAGTGCCTGGGTGTAAAAGGACAATTGCGCACCAACGGCAACCGGCACCAGAAAGGCCATGCGATCGATCGCCACCGTTGCCACGCGGCCGCCGGCGACCTTGCTGGCCATGGCGGTACCGGCCAAATCCATTTGCGATACCAGCCAGCCACCATAGATGTCGCCGAAACCATTGGTTTCGCGGGGTAGCGCGGTGATCTGCAAAGCCAGATCGCCCTGGGGAATCGGGTCATCCTGTTCGAAGTCGTTCATCTCGATTACGGCTCGCGGCGCGGTTGTTGTTATGGGTCCGCCATGGCTGCTTTCAACAGCCTGCAGGCCCGCTAGGGTGCGGGTTTGATGAGTATACCGACTGAGCGCTTGTGAACATACTCTCGCCTTGCCGCGAGCGCCTGAAGGCGGTCGGTATGCCCGGTGCCGGCAAAGTGCCCAGTGTTCATCTAACTGTCACATTGATTTCATAGATTGGTCACAGGGGCTGCAGATACTTGGGCTCGTTCAATCCAACACTAAATTCTGCTAGGAGCAAGGCATGAAACTTAAGCGTTTGATGGCGGCCATGACTTTCGTCGCCGCTGGCGTCGCCACCGCCACTGCGGTCGCTGCTATCGACCCGGCTCTGCCGACCTATGAAAAGACTTCCGGTGTGTCGGGCAACCTGTCCAGCGTCGGTTCCGACTCGCTGGCCAACCTGATGACCCTGTGGGCGGAAGAGTTCAAGAAGAACTACCCGAACGTCAACATCCAGATCCAGGCCGCCGGTTCCTCCACCGCGCCACCGGCGATGACCGAAGGCACCGCCAACATGGGGCCGATGAGCCGCGCCATGAAGGACAGCGAAATCCAGGCCTTCGAGCAGAAGTATGGCTACAAGCCGACTGCCGTTCCGGTGGCCATCGATGCCCTGGCGGTATTCGTGCACAAGGACAACCCGATCAAGAGCCTGTCGATCGAGCAGGTCGACGCGATCTTCTCCAGCACCCGCCTGTGCGGTGGCGCCAGCGACATCAAGACCTGGGGCGACGTGGGCCTGACCGGCGAGTGGGCAGCCAAGCCGCTGCAGCTGTTCGGTCGTAACTCGGTATCCGGCACCTACGGCTACTTCAAGGAAGAAGCCCTGTGCAAAGGCGACTACAAGGCTAACGTCAATGAGCAGCCGGGTTCGGCCTCCGTGGTGCAGTCGATCTCCAGCACCCTGAATGCCATCGGTTACTCGGGCATTGGCTACAAGACCTCCAGCGTCAAGGCTGTAGCACTGTCCAAGAAAGGCGGCGAAGCCTTTGAAGCCAACGAAGAAAACGCCCTGGCTGGCAAGTTCCCGCTGGCCCGCTTCTTCTACGTGTATGTCAACAAGGCGCCGAACAAGGCCCTGAGTCCGCTGGACGCCGAGTTCGTCAAGCTGGTGCTGTCCAAGCAAGGCCAGGAAGTGGTGGTCAAGGATGGCTACATCCCGCTGCCGAGCAAAGTGGTCGAGAAGACCATGAAGGAACTGGGTCTGTAAGCACCTGGCCCTACTGGCAGGGACGCCAGCCTTGTAGCCGCGCCCGCCTCTCGGATAGAGAGGTGGGCGTCGCTTTGTCAGCTCGCTGTAACTTTTCTGTCACATAAGCTGGCTAGATTATTCAGCCTGTGCCACGAATGAAATTACGGCGCGCTCATGGCCGCGCAGAGATGCCCTTACTATGAATGACCTGGCTCGTGAAACCGTGACTGCCTCGCCCAAATCCCTGAGGCTGGATTTCAATACCCCGGCCTTGCTGCGCAAGCGGCGCATGCGTGCGCTGAAAGATCACCTGGCCCGCTGGTGTGTTTCCATTGGCGGCCTGGCGGTGCTTGGCGCCATCACCCTGATCTTCTTCTACCTGGCCTACATCGTCTTGCCGATATTCCAGGGTGCTGACCTCGATACGCGCGAGCCGGTGCAGCCGGCCTGGTTGGCGGAGGCCGGCCAGCCGTTGTTGTTGGCGGTGGAAGAGCAGAATCAGGTGGCCATGCGCCTCGATGAGCGTGGTCAGGTACAGTTCTTCGATGCCAAGAGCATGGCCGCGCTGAGCACCATCGACCTGCCGTTGCCGGCCGACAGCCAGATCGTTGCGGTTGCCCAGGATCAGCCGGGCAGCAATCGCGTGGCCCTGGGCCTGTCCAACGGCCAGGTGCTGGTGTTCGAACATGCCTACCCGGTCAGTTACCCGAACGACGTGAAAACCATTACGCCGCGGATCGACTACCCGTTCGGTGAAGCCGCGATCAGTCTCGACGAGCAGGGCCGCGCGCTGGACCACGTCGGCGTCAGCCTGAACGGCGGCACCTTGTTGCTGACGGCCTCCACCGGTACCGATCTGCATGTGCTGAGCCTCGGCCGCGAAGAAAACCTGATGACCGGTGAGGTGACCCTCAGCGAAGATCGCATCGCCCTGGCGCAGATCGCCGAGCCGATCAAGGCCTTGATCATCGACCCGCGTCATCAGTGGCTGTATGTGATCAATGGTCGCGCCACGGCGGACGTCTTCAGCCTGCGTACCCGGGAGCTGAATGGTCGCTACAAGCTGCTCAGCGATGGCACCACCGACGTCACCAATGCGACTGCGCTGCTCGGTGGTATCTCGCTGATGATCGGCGACAGCAAGGGTGCCATCCAGCAGTGGTTCATGGTCCGCGACGAGGACGGCAAGCAGTACCTGAAGTCGATCCGCCGCTTCCAGATGGGCGACAGCGCCATCACCCAGATTCTCCCGGAGGAGCGGCGCAAGGGGTTCATGGCGCTGGATGCCAACGGCGACCTGGGTATCTTCCACAGCACCGCCCACCGCACCCTGCTGGTCGAGCCGGTGGCCGCAGGCGCGGCCCTGGCCGGCTTGTCGCCGCGCGCCGACCGTGTGCTGGTCGAGTCGCAAGGGCAACTGCAGCGCCTGTTGATCGACAACCCGCACCCGGAAGTCTCCTGGAGTTCGCTGTGGGGCAAGGTCTGGTACGAAAACTACGACGAGGCCGACTATGTCTGGCAGTCGACCTCCGCCAGCACCGACAACGAACCCAAGCTGAGTCTCGCGCCGCTGGCGTTCGGCACCCTGAAGGCCGCGTTCTACGCGATGCTGCTGGCGGCGCCGCTGGCGATTGCCGCAGCCATCTACACCGCCTACTTCATGGCCCCGGCCATGCGCGGCAAGATCAAGCCGGTGATCGAACTGATGGAAGCGCTGCCGACGGTGATCCTCGGCTTCTTCGCCGGCCTGTTCCTTGCGCCCTATGTCGAGGGCCATCTACCCGGCATCTTCAGTCTGTTGATCTTCACCCCGATCGGCATCCTCCTGGCCGGTTTCGCCTGGAGCCGCCTGCCCGAGTCGGTCCGCTTGCTGGTGCCGGATGGCTGGGAAGCGGCGCTGCTGATCCCGGTGATCCTGCTGATCGGCATCGTCTCGCTGAGCATGAGCGGCCACCTGGAAGTCTGGCTGTTCGAGGGCAACATGCGCAGCTGGCTGAGCAATGACCTGGGCATCCCGTTCGACCAGCGCAACGCCCTGGTGGTCGGCCTGGCCATGGGCTTCGCGGTGATCCCGACGATCTACTCGATTGCCGAAGACGCCGTGTTCAGCGTGCCGAAAAGCCTGACCTTCGGTTCTCTGGCCCTCGGTGCGACGCCCTGGCAGACCCTGACGCGGGTGGTCATCCTCACCGCCAGCCCGGGTATTTTCTCGGCGGTGATGATCGGCATGGGCCGCGCGGTCGGCGAAACCATGATCGTGCTGATGGCCACCGGCAACACCGCGATCATGGACATGAACATCTTCGAGGGCCTGCGCACCCTGGCCGCCAACGTGGCGGTGGAAATGCCCGAATCGGCGGTAGGCGGCACGCATTACCGCGTGCTGTTCCTCTCGGCGCTGGTGCTGCTGTCCTTCACCTTCGTCATGAACACGCTCGCGGAACTGGTGCGCCAGCGTCTGCGCGTCAAGTACGCGTCGCTCTAAGGCTTTGGAAGGTATATGTCCGTGAAAAAGAATTCCGTAAAAGCCTGGGTCAAAAGCGGTTCGCCGTGGATCTGGATGAACGCCGGCGCGGTGTCCATCGCCGTGATCATGACCCTGGGCCTGCTCGCCGTGATCGCCACCCGTGGTCTCGGCCACTTCTGGCCGGCCGACATCGTCGAGGCCGACTATCAGGTGCCTGGCCAGGAAATGAAGGTGATGGCCGGCGAGATCACCCAGATCGAAGAAATTCCACGCGCGCGCCTGGCGGCGTCCGGCTTGCCGGTGGCAGCCGAAGGCGGCGAGTTCATGACTCGCGAACTGTTCAAGGTGGGCAACCGCGATCTGTACGGCGCCGACTTCAACTGGGTGGTGGGCGAGTGGCTGAGCAATCAGCGCACCCCGCAAACCCTCACGGCATTCGAGCGCCGCGAATGGGGCAACCTCTACGGCTACCTGGTCAACGTCAAGGAAAACGGCCAGCTGGTCGCCGAGGGCGATGCGGCCTGGACTGCCCTGCAAGAGCGTCTGGCGCGGGTCGACGAGCTGCATGCGCAGGTGGTGCGCCTGGAAAAGAAAGACATCGGCCGGATCAATGCCGGGCTCGAGCGCATTCGCCTGCAAACCCGTAAGCTGGAGCTGCAGGGCAAGCTGGATGCACAGGCCCAGGCCGATCTGGATATGGATCGGGCGCAGTGGGATGCCGAGTACAAGGTGCTGGAAACCCAGCTGGTGGCGCTCTACGCGGCCTTCAATCGTGACAGCGCCATGGTGCGTACCGCCGATGGTCGCGAGGTCGAGCTGAGCCTGGGCAAGGTGGTGCGGGCCTATCAGCCGAACGCCATGTCCAGCCTCGGCAAGCTGCAATTCTACGGCGCCAAGCTGTGGGAGTTCGTCAGCGACGACCCGCGCGAGGCCAACACCGAGGGCGGCATCTTCCCGGCGATCTTCGGCACGGTGATGATGACCCTGATCATGGCGGTGATCGTCACCCCATTCGGCGTGGTGGCGGCCATCTACCTGCGCGAGTACGCCAAGCAGGGCCCGCTGACCCGGGTGATCCGCATCGCGGTGAACAATCTGGCCGGCGTACCGGCCATCGTCTACGGGGTGTTCGGCCTGGGCTTCTTCGTCTATGTGCTAGGTGGTTCGATCGACCGGCTGTTCTTCCCCGAGTCCGCCCCGGCGCCGACCTTCGGTACGCCGGGCCTGCTGTGGGCCTCGCTGACCCTGGCGCTGCTCGCCGTGCCGGTGGTGATCGTCGCCACCGAGGAAGGCCTGGCGCGGATTCCGCGGGCGTTGCGCGAAGGCTCGCTGGCGCTCGGCGCGACCAAGATCGAGACCCTCTGGCGCGTGGTGCTGCCGATGGCCAGCCCGGCGATGATGACCGGCCTGATCCTCGCCGTGGCGCGTGCCGCCGGCGAGGTGGCGCCGCTGATGCTGGTCGGCGTGGTCAAGCTGGCGCCGAGCCTGCCGCTGGACGGCAACTACCCGTACCTGCACCTGGACCAGAAGATCATGCACCTGGGCTTCCACATCTACGACGTCGGCTTCCAGAGCCCCAACGTCGAGGCCGCGCGGCCGCTGGTCTACGCCACGGCATTGCTGCTGGTGCTGGTGATCGCGATTCTGAACCTCACCGCGGTGTTCATGCGTAACCGCCTGCGTGAGAAGTACAAGGCGCTGGATCACTAATGTATTTTGTCCTCTGCCTGTAAGGCAGGGGATGATCAACGAATTGTTAGCGTAGGGAGCATCCCATGCAGCACCAAGCACACACACACGGCATCGACATCACGGCCCTGGGCCGGGACAAGCAGAGCCTCGACCTGGCCGGGGAAACCGTGGCGATTCAGGTGCCGGGTCTGAACCTGTACTATGGCGACAAGCAGGCGCTGTTCGACGTCAAGCTGAACATCCCCAAGCAGCGCGTCACCGCGTTCATCGGCCCGTCCGGTTGCGGCAAGTCGACCCTGCTGCGCACCTTCAACCGGATGAACGATCTGGTCGACGGTTGCCGCGTCGAGGGTGAAATCAACCTCGACGGGCGCAACATCTACCGCAAGGGCGAAGACGTCGCCGAGCTGCGCCGCCGGGTCGGCATGGTGTTCCAGAAGCCCAACCCCTTCCCCAAGAGCATCTACGAGAACGTGGTCTATGGCCTGCGCATCCAGGGCATCAACCAGAAGCGCGTACTCGACGAAGCGGTGGAGTGGGGCCTGAAAAGCGCGGCGCTGTGGGACGAGGTCAAGGACCGCCTGCATGAGTCGGCCCTCGGCCTGTCCGGCGGACAGCAGCAGCGCCTGGTGATCGCCCGTACCGTGGCGGTGCAGCCGGAAGTGTTGCTGCTCGACGAACCCTGCTCGGCGCTGGATCCGATCTCCACCCTCAAGGTCGAAGAGCTGATCTACGAACTGAAATCCAAGTACACCATCGTCATCGTCACCCACAACATGCAGCAGGCGGCGCGGGTGTCGGATTACACCGCCTTCATGTACATGGGCAAACTGATCGAGTTCGGTGACACCGATACGCTGTTCACCAACCCGGAGATGAAGCAGACCGAAGACTACATCACCGGCCGTTATGGTTGAGTTGACCCCGTAGGGTGCGCTGCGCGCACCAGCTGCAGCTGCCCTGTGGTGCGCACGGCGCACCCTACCCGGACTTTCGCGGAGCGAACCCCCATGATCAACAAAGACAACCTCACCCAGCACATCTCCCAGCAGTTCAACGCCGAACTGGAAGACGTGCGCAGCCATCTGCTGGCCATGGGCGGGCTGGTCGAGAAGCAGGTCAACGACGCGGTGACCGCGCTGATCGACGCCGACTCGGGCCTGGCTCAGCAAGTGCGCGAGATCGACGACCAGATCAACCAGATGGAACGCAACATCGACGAGGAATGCGTGCGCATCCTCGCCCGCCGTCAGCCGGCGGCTTCCGACCTGCGCCTGATCATCAGCATCTCCAAGTCGGTGATCGACCTCGAGCGCATCGGCGACGAAGCGACCAAGATCGCCAAGCGCGCCATCCTCCTCTGCGAGGAAGGCGAAGCGCCGCGCGGCTATGTGGAAGTGCGGCATATTGGCGACCAGGTGCGCAAGATGGTGCAGGAGGCGCTGGACGCCTTCGCCCGCTTCGATGCCGAACTGGCCCTGTCGGTGGCGCAGTACGACAAGACCGTCGACCGCGAATACAAGACCGCCCTGCGCGAGCTGGTCACCTACATGATGGAAGACCCGCGTTCGATCTCGCGGGTGCTCAACATCATCTGGGCCCTGCGCTCGCTGGAGCGCATCGGCGACCACGCGCGCAATATCGCCGAACTGGTGATCTACCTGGTGCGTGGCACCGACGTCAAGCACATGGGCCTGACCCGCATGAAGGAAGAAGTAGAAGGCATCGGCAAGGACCGTTGAGTGCCGCGCCTGCGAACCTGATGCAGCAGGGCCCTGGCGCCCTGGGGCGGCAAGGCTGACCGGCCAAGCCTAAAATGGCCAACAGCCACTTTAGGGTTGGCCTTTGGCCATTCGCCGCGCTTATGCTTGGGGCCATTCGAACAGGAGTGGCCGATGAGCAAAGTCAGCGTACTGGTGGTGGACGACGCCACCTTTATCCGTGACCTGGTGAAGAAAGGCCTGCGCGACCATTTTCCCGGCGTGCAGATCGTCGAAGCCATCAATGGGCGCAAAGCCCAGCAGTTACTCATCCGGCAAAGCGTCGACCTGATTCTCTGCGATTGGGAAATGCCCGAGCTGTCCGGGCTCGAGTTGCTCAGCTGGTGCCGTGAGCAGGACAACCTGAAAACCGTGCCCTTCATCATGGTCACCAGCCGTGGCGACAAGGACAACGTGATCCAGGCGATCCAGGCCGGTGTTTCCGACTTCATCGGCAAACCCTTTTCCAACGAGCAGTTGGTGACCAAGGTCAAGAAGGCCCTCAGCCGTGCCGGCAAGCTGCAAGCCCTGATGGCCAGTGCGCCGCCGAAAATGCTCAGCAGTGGCGGCTTTGCCAATGACTCCCTGGCGGCGCTGACCGGCGGGCAGGCCCAGGTGATCAAGCCGGCGGTCGCCGCTACGCCGGAGGCCGTGGCGACGCGCCAGGAGGCTCCCGCCGCGCCAGCCGCGCCAGCCGCTTCGGCCAAGTCGGCGGGGCAGGCGCCGGGCGGACGTGGCCAGGGCCAATTGCGCCTGCCTGGCGGCACCATGAACTGCGTGATCAAGGCGCTCAGCCTCAAGGACGCCCAGTTGGTGGTCAAGCGCGCCGAACTGCTGCCGCAGGTGCTGGAGAGCGCGGTGCTCGATCTGGAACAGGGCGAAGGTGGCGAGGTGGCGCGGCTCAACGGCTACCTGCATGCGGTGGCGGCGCTGGAACCCAGGCCGGACAGCGAATGGCTGCTGCTGACGTTCAAGTTCGTCGACCGCGACCCGCAGAAGCTCGACTACCTGTCGCGCCTGATCGCCCGCGGGACGACGCAGAAGCACTTCGTCCCCGGCGCCTGATCTGTTGCCTGCTCAGCCCAGGCGCTGCAGCAGCAGGAAGGAAATCAGCAGCAGCGTATTGATCGCCCAGGCGGCGGTGAGGAAGCGGGCGATTTCACCGTGGGCTGGATTTTTCACGTTGCCACTGCAGTGCCAGATCTCGCCGATTATCCAGGCGGTATAGCCCAGCAGCACGGCGAACATGAGCACGACCGTGGACAGTGCGGCGTCGCTGAAATACACCGCGAGCGTTACGGCCCAGAGAATATTGCTGGGTATCACGCCGTAGAACCAGAAAATCTCCCGTAGCGGTTTGTCGATCAGCAGGGTGTTGAACATCGAGGTTTTCATGGTCATTAATCCTCATGGCAGTAAAGGCACGCTCGCGTTGCCCGGTGGCCCGTTCCGTGTCGCCCCGTCGGCAATCGCTCACCATGAGGTTAGCTTGCTCAGGCGTCGCGTCAAAAAGTCGCACGGACTGAGAGCTTGTGAAAAAACTCTCACCTGCTGCGACCGCCTGGAGGCGCTCTCGCGACGGCGCTCGATATTTTCACAAGCGCTGAGGGACGACGGTGGATGCGCCAGATCACATTCCACTGTCCTGGCCCTCGCATGCCTGCAGCGGCGCTGCTAGTCTCAGGGATCTGGAGAGTCACAACCGCCCGTGAGCCCATGCCCTTTCGCCTGACCGTTTTCTGCGCCCTGCTGCTGGTTGCCAGCCAGGCCGCAGCCCTGACCATCTACAAGTACACCGATGCCAACGGTGTGGTGACCTATACCGATAAGGCGACGGCGGGTGCGCAGGTGTTCGTCTTCCGCGACCGCATGGTCGAGCGTCTGGACAGCCAGGTGAAGCTGGAAACCCGGAAGCACGCGGCCGGCGATACCCTGCTGGTGCGCAACGACCTGTATGCCCCGGTGCAGATCGAGCTGAAGCTGGAGCAGGTCGACAACGCCATCGGCGCCCCGAATAAACCCATCACCTGGGTGTTGCCGCCGCGCAGCAAGATTCGCCTCGCCACCCTGACCGCGCGCGATGCCAGCAAGCCGTTGCGCTACACGCCGAAACTGCGTTATGCCCTTGGCGACCCGCGCCTGCTGCCGACGCAGAAGAGCTACCCGCTACCCTGGCGCGGCGGCCCATTCCGCCTGACCCAGGGGGCCAATGGCAAATACAGCCACTTCACCGCCAAAGGGCGTTATGCCATGGACATCGCCATGCCCGAGGGCACGCCGATAGTCGCGGCGCGCGGTGGCGTGGTGGTCAAGACCGAGAACCAGCAGAGCGGACGGGGCAACAACCCCTCCGGCAACTATGTGCGCATCCTGCACGACGACGGCACCATGGGCGTCTACCTGCACCTGATGCAGGGCTCGGTCAGCGTTCGCGAAGGCCAGCGGATCAACAGCGGCAGCTTTATCGCCCGCTCAGGCAACACCGGCAACAGCACCGGGCCGCACCTGCACTTCGTGGTGCAGCGCAACGTCGGCCTGGCCCTGGAATCCATCCCCTTCGACTTCGCCCAGCCGGTCAACAGCCTGCCGAATTTCGCCGTGGGTGGCGAGTAGGCAGGTCTAGCAGCCTGTCGGATGGGCCAAGGCTTCGCGGCTAAAGCCCCTCCCACAGGCACCTCGGCCGTAGGATGGTGTTGAGCGCAGCGATACCCATCAACAGGCGGCAGAGAGCCGGACAGGCATGGATCGCCTCCAGCCTCAATCCAGCTTGAGCACCTTGGCCAGGACGATCTTCGGCCCCTTCATCTTCTTGACGATGATGCGCAGGCCGTCGACTTCCAGCACTTCCTCTTCCTCGGGCATGCGCTTGAGGGTTTCGTAGACCAGGCCGGCGAGGGTTTCCGCTTCGATATGGTCGAGGTTGACCCCCAGCAGGCGCTCGACCTTGAACAGCGGCGTGTCGCCGCGCACCAGCAGCTTGCCTGGCTGGTAGGCGAGGATGCCGCGCTCGGTCTTGTGGTGCTCGTCCTGGATGTCGCCGACCAGGGCTTCCAGCACGTCTTCCATGGTCAGGTAGCCGATCACCTTGCCGTCGGCCTCCTCGACCAGGGCGAAGTGCGAACCACCCTGGCGGAATTGTTCGAGCAGATTGGACAGCGGCATATGCCGGCCAACCCGTTCGATCGGGTGCATCAGCTCGGCCAGTTTCAGCGCCGAGGGCAGCATCTCCAGCAAGGACAGGTGCAGCAGCAGATCCTTGATGTGCAGCACGCCGACGAACTCGCCAGCGTCTTCGTCGAAGATCGGGTAGCGGCTGTACTTGTGCCGGCGGAACACGCTGAACACCTCGTGCAGCGGCGCGTTCAGCTCCAGGTAGACCAGGTCTTCGCGCGAGTTGGCCCAGTCCACCACTTCCAGTTCGCCGAGCTCCACGGCCGAGGCCAGCACGCGCATGTCCTGGTCGCTGGGGTTGCTGGCGCGGCTGGAATGCAGGATCAGCTTGAGTTCGTCGCGGCTGTAATGGTGCTCGTGGTGCGGTCCCGGCTCGCCCTGGCCGGCGATGCGCAGGATGGCGTTGGCGCTGGCATTGAGCAGGAAGATCGCCGGGTACATGGCCCAGTAGAACAGGTACAGCGGCGCGGCCGTCCACAGCGACAGCAGTTCGGGTTTGCGGATCGCCCAGGATTTCGGTGCCAGCTCGCCGACCACGATATGCAGGTAGGAAATGATCGAGAAGGCGGTGAAGAAGGCGATGCCGTGCACCAGCTTGGCCGACTCGATGCCGATGGCGCCGAGCAGCGGGGTGAGCAGTTCGGCGAAGGCCGGTTCGCCGACCCAGCCCAGGCCCAGCGAGGCCAGGGTGATGCCCAGTTGGCAGGCCGACAGGTAGGCGTCCATCTGGTTGTGTACGGTGCGCAGGATATGCCCGCGCCAGCCGTTTTCGTTGGCCAGGGCCTCGACCTTGGTGGCGCGCAGCCTGACGATGGCGAACTCGGCTGCGACGAAAAAGCCGTTGAGCAGGACCAGCAACAGGGCGAAGAGAACGAGGCCGAAATCGGCGAAAAAACTGGCGGTGGAGAGACTCGTGGAGGGGTCCATAAAGGGTTCGGGTAGTGAATGAGCACTAAAGGTTGGGGGCAGTCGTTGGGTTTTGCAAGCACGCGGCCGGCTATTGGCCGCGGCGCACTACCTGCTGGGTGGGGAAATGGCAGGTGAAGGTGCTGCCCTTGCCCGGGCTGCTGTCGATTTCCAGGCGGGCGCGGTGGCGCAGCAGCACATGCTTGACGATGGCCAGGCCCAGGCCGGTGCCGCCGGTATTGCTCGCGCGGCTGGAGTCGACCCGGTAGAAGCGTTCGGTCAGGCGTGGCAGGTGCCTGGCCTCGATACCCGGGCCGTTGTCCTGCACCGAGAGGTGCGCGCCCTGCTCGTCGCCCCACCAGCGGATGCGAATCTCGCCTTCCTTGGGGGTGTACTTGACCGCGTTGAACACCAGGTTGGAGAAGGCGCTGCGCAGTTCCGCCTCGCTGCCCTTGAGGCGCAAGTGCGGGTCGGCCTCCAGGCTGATGCGGTGCATGCGTTCGCCAGACAGCGCCTGGGCATCGCCCTTGATGCTCAACAGCAGCAGGTCGACCGCTACCGGCTGGTTGTCCGAGGGGTAGTCGGTGGCTTCCAGCTTGGCCAGCAACAGCAGGTCATTGAGCAGGTTCTGCATGCGCCCGCCTTGCTGCTGCATCTGTTGCAGCGCGCGCAGCCAGCGCGGATTGACGTCTTCGACGTTGTCCAGCAGGGTTTCCAGGTAGCCGGCGATCACCGTCAGTGGCGTGCGCAACTCGTGAGAGACGTTGGCGATGAAGTCCTTGCGCATCTGCTCGAGCTGATACAGGCGGGTGACGTCACGTACCAGCATCAGGTGCTCGCGATTGCCGTAGTGGGTGATATGGAACTGCAGGCGCCGTCGGTCGTTGAGCGGCGAAGGCAGCTCCAGCGGTTCGAGGTAACTGCCACGCTCGAAGTAGTCGATGAAGCGCGGGTCGCGCAGCAGGTTGGTGATCGACTGGCCGCTGTCCTGTGGGGTTTTCAGGCCGAGCAGGGTCTCCGCGGCGCGGTTCCACCACTCCAGGTTGCCGTTGTTGTCGAGCATGATCACCGCATCATTCAGCGCGGCGGTGGATTCCTGCACCCGATCGATCACCGCCTGCAGGCGGCCGCGGGCGCGCAGGTTGCGCCGTTGCAGGTGGTAGATGCTGTCGAATACCTCGCCCCACAGGCCATAGCCATCCGGTGGCGGCTCGTCCGGCTGGTGCTCTTGCAACCATTTGTGCAGGCGCAGCAACTGGCTCAGGGTCCAGCCCAGGTGGATGGCCAGGCCGGCTGCCAGCGCCCAGGCGTACTCGCCGGTGAGCAGGCCGAGCAGTAGGCAGGCGCCGATTAACAACAGCAGGCGGCGCACCACGGCGCCACGCCAGTTTTGCTTCACTTGGGAGTCATCCGCCAATCGATCCATTGAGCCGCTGAGGCAAGCCGGCAATCCTAACCCGTGCCGTCATCGACCGGGGATACCGCTAGCTTTTGCTGGAGAAACGATAGCCCGTGCCGCGCACGGTCTGCACCAGGTTTTCGTAGACCTCGCCGAGCGCCTTGCGCAGGCGGCGGATGTGCACATCGACGGTGCGCTCCTCGACGTAGACGTTGCCGCCCCAGACCTGGTCGAGCAACTGGCCGCGGGTATAGGCGCGTTCCTGGTGGGTCATGAAGAACTGCAGCAGGCGGTATTCGGTCGGCCCCATCTCGGCCGGCGTGCCATCGATGGTTACCCGGTGACTGATCGGGTCGAGCAGCAGGCCGCCGACCTCGATCGGTCCCTCGCTGTCGCTGGGGCCGGCACGGCGCAGCACGGCCTTCAGCCGGGCGACCAGTTCGCGCGGCGAGAACGGCTTGGTGATGTAGTCGTCGGCGCCGACTTCCAGGCCCTGGATCTTGTTGTCCTCTTCGCCCTTGGCGGTGAGCATGATGATCGGGATGTCGCTGGTCAGCTCGTCACGCTTGAGCCGGCGCGCCAGCTCGATGCCGCTGGTGCCGGGGAGCATCCAGTCGAGCAGGATCAGGTCGGGCCTGCGGTCGACGATGATGGCATGGGCCTGCTGGCTGTTCTCCGCTTCCAGGCACTCGTAACCGGCCATTTCCAGGGCCACCGCGATCATTTCGCGAATCGGTGCTTCGTCATCGACGATCAGGATGTTCTTGCCAACCATGGATCCAGCCTCGAGTCGTTGAACTGTCATGCGTGGCATTAGATAACGGAATTATTGCAGTGATATGACAGGTGGGCTGCTGTGGCAAATGGCTGGGGCGGCCCGCCCCAGCCTACCCCCGCAGCGCGTAATCGATGACCAACCCGACAAAGATCGCCAACCCGGCCCAGTGGTTGTGCAGGAAGGCGTTGAAGCAGGCCATGGGTTTGCGGTTGCGGGTCTTGTGGTATTCCCAGGCGAAACAGCCGGCGGCGACCAGCAGACCGAGGTGGAAATACAGGCCCAGTTCGAAGCGTGCGGCGGCCAGCAGCAGGCACAGCAGGGCCAGGCCCTGGAGGATGACGATGATCAGGCGGTCGGCGTCGCCGAACAGGATGGCGGTGGATTTGAGCCCGATCTTCAGGTCGTCGTCGCGGTCGGCCATGGCGTAGTAGGTGTCGTAGGCCACCGTCCACAGCAGGTTGGCGATGTACAGCAGCCAGGCTTCCGGCGGCACGCTGCCGGTCTCGGCGGTGAAGGCCATGGGCATGCCCCAGGAGAAGGCCGCGCCGAGCACCACCTGGGGGTAGAAGGTGTAGCGCTTCATGAACGGGTAGCTGGCGGCCAAAGCCAGACCGCCGAAGGACAGCCAGACGGTCGCGGCGTTGGTCAGCAGCACCAGGCCGAAGGCCAGCGCCACCAGCGCGGCGAACAGCAGCAGTGCCTCGCGCGACTGGATCTTGCCGCTGGCCAGGGGCCGCGCCTGGGTGCGTTTGACGTGGCCGTCGAAATTGCGGTCGGCGTAGTCGTTGATCACGCAGCCGGCGGCGCGCATCAGGATCACGCCGAAGACGAAGATAAACAGGTTCTTCGCGCTCGGCACGCCTTCGGCCGCGACCCACAGGGCCCACAGCGTCGGCCATAGCAGCAGGTAGATGCCGATGGGTTTGTCCAGGCGCATCAGCTGGATGAAATCCCAGGCGCGTGGGTGCAGGCGATTCAGCGATTTGAGCAGGCGGGTGTACATCGAGCGCGTCTCCGTGCGGGGTGCGCGGATTATACGGAGTCGGCGCGCGGGATGGGGTGATGCGTACCCTGCATTCCCACGCGGAGCCTGGGAATGCAGGGCGTAGGGTGGATGACGCTTTTTTCATCCACCGTTACAGGCGCGAGGTGCGGCTGCGCCGTCGGCCCGTGGGGCGTCGCGCAGATGGCTGGTGGAAAACGCTTCGCGGTTTTCCACCCTACGCCTCGATCCCGGCGGCCGGCCAGAATTCGGGCAGAAACACTTCGACCACCAGCACCCCGAGGGCGCCGCGGCTGAAGCAGGAGCGGCGTGCCCACAGGCGTTCGGCGCGCACCTCGCCGGGCAGCCAGGGCGCCGGGTAACGGCAGGCCTGCAGGGCGCTGCGGTCGAAGGCGCGGTCGCTGAACAGCAGTTCGCCGAGCGAGCGGCTGCCGAGTTGCTCCAGGGCCAGGCCGGAGCCTTCCAGGGCGCTACGGGCGGCCACGCTGCGGGCGAATACCCAGGGTTGGCCGTGGCCGCGCAAATACACTTCGCGCACCCAGCCCTGACTGCCGGCGGCCACGTTGAGGGCGCTGCATTCGTCGCTGCGCAGGCGCTGCCAGCCCTCGACCAGCGGGGTGACGCTGAAGCCGTCATGGGACAGCGCGGTTAGCCGGCGGGTCAGCGAGTCTTGATTGAACAGCCAGTCGCGCACGCCGGCAGCGGGGACCGGGTGCAGTTGGCTGGCGGTCAGCCAGCGTGGCGGATGGGCGAGGGCGGCGTGGGGCACGGCAAAATCACCACGAATCGGAAGCGCGCGAGTCTAGCACGGACGTTCGCGGGCGTAGACGGGTTGCCCTGCTACGCCCAACCCTCCAGGCGCATGGTCGCGCGCACCAGGCGTTGCTCCTCCTGCTCGATCTCCTTGAGGTTGTCGCGGATGCTGAGGATGTGCTCGCGCGCCGCGCGTTGCGCCTGTTCCGGCAGGCGCTCGATCACCGCGTGATAGAGGCGCGCATGCTGGCGGTCGATCTGGCGTTTCTGCAGCGGCCGGTGATAGAGGTTGTTCACCGAGGCGAACACCGAGTTGAGCATCAGGTCGGTCAGCGATTGCAGGGTGTGCAGCAGCACCGGGTTGTGCGACGCCTCGCAGATGGCCAGGTGGAAGGCGTGGTCGAGGCGCGCATGTTCGCGCGGTTCGACCTCGCTCGGCGGCTCGTTGTGGGCGGCGAGCATTTCCTCGTAACGCCGGGTCAGCAGGACGAAATCCGCGTCGGTGCCGCGCAGGGCGGCCAGGCGCGCCGACTCGGCCTCGAGCAGGGCACGCACTTCGAGCAGGTCGAACAGGGTGCGTGGCTGCGAGCTGAACAGGTGCATCAGCGGGCTGGCGTCGCGCGGCCCGTTGAGGGTGGCGACCCGCGAATCGCGGCCCTGGGCGGTCTCGATGATGCCGCGCCCGCGCAGCACCTTGAGCCCTTCGCGCAGTGCCGAGCGGGAAATCCCCAGCTTCTCGCACAGGCGCCGTTCCGAGGGCAGGGCCTGGCCGGCCTTGAGCACGCCGTCGACGATCAGCCGTTCAATTTTCTCGGCGACCACATCGCTGACCTGGCGGCGTATTGCGGGCTGTTCTGCATCCATCGCGGCACACTCGCTGACTGGTATGACCAGTTATGGTTTATTGAAATTAGGCTGACCAATATAGGCGTGTAAGCCAGCCTAGATAAAGCCTGAGTCGATAAATGGTGACGCGCGGGCCTGAAAAAACTGGTCATACCAGTGTGGATGGCGATAGACGCCGCGGTTGCCAGGGACTAAACATGCTGCACAACCAGCGCACCGCTGTGCCGATGCGCCATAACGATTACACCCGCTACGCCACCTGAGTGAGCCTGCCATGAGCATTCTGTACGACGAGCGCATCGATGGCCCGTTGCCCGCGGTCGATAAGCCAGCCCTGCTGGCTGCATTGCGCGAGCAGTTGCCCGACCTGGACGTGCTGCACACCCAGGAAGACCTCAAGCCCTACGAATGCGATGGCCTCTCGGCCTACACCGCCACGCCGATGCTGGTGGTGCTGCCCGAGCGCATCGAGCAGGTCGAACGTCTGCTCAAGCTCTGCTACCAGCGCGGCGTGCCGGTGGTGGCGCGCGGCGCCGGCACCGGCTTGTCCGGCGGCGCCTTGCCGCTGGAGCAGGGCATCCTGCTGGTGATGGCGCGCTTCAACAAGATTCTCGAGGTCAACCCGGCCGGGCGCTTCGCCCGGGTCCAGCCCGGCGTGCGCAACCTGGCGATTTCCCAGGCCGCCGCGCCCCATGAACTGTATTACGCGCCGGATCCGTCCTCGCAGATCGCCTGTTCGATCGGCGGCAACGTGGCCGAGAACGCCGGCGGCGTGCATTGCCTGAAATACGGCCTGACCGTGCACAACCTGCTCAAGGTGGAGGTGCTCACGGTCGAGGGCGAACGCATGACCCTGGGTAGCGATGCCCTGGATGCGCCGGGCTTCGACCTGCTCGCGCTGTTCACCGGTTCGGAAGGCATGCTCGGCATCATCACCGAGGTCACGGTCAAACTGTTGCCCAAGCCGCAGGTGGCCAAGGTGCTGCTGGCCAGTTTCGACTCGGTGGAAAAAGCCGGGCGCGCGGTCGGCGCCATCATCGCCGCCGGCATCATTCCCGGCGGCCTGGAGATGATGGACAACCTGGCGATCCGCGCCGTCGAGGATTTCATCCATGCTGGTTACCCGGTCGAGGCCGAGGCCATCCTGCTGTGTGAGCTGGACGGCGTCGAAGCCGACGTGCAGGACGACTGCGAGCGGGTGCGCGCAGTACTGGAAGAGGCCGGCGCCAGCGAAGTGCGCCTGGCCCGCGACGAGGCCGAGCGGGTCCGGTTCTGGGCCGGGCGCAAGAACGCCTTCCCGGCGGTCGGGCGCATCTCGCCGGACTACTACTGCATGGACGGCACCATTCCGCGCCGCGAGTTGCCGGGGGTGCTCAGGGGCATTGCCGAGCTGTCCGCCGAGTACGGCCTGCGCGTGGCCAACGTATTCCACGCCGGCGACGGCAACATGCACCCGCTGATCCTGTTCGATGCCAACCAGCCCGGCGAGCTGGAGCGCGCCGAAGCCGTTGGCGGCAAGATCCTCGAACTCTGCGTGAAAGTCGGCGGCAGCATCACCGGCGAGCACGGCGTCGGCCGCGAGAAGATCAACCAGATGTGCAGCCAGTTCAACAGCGACGAGCTGACCCTGTTCCATGCGGTGAAAGCGGCCTTCGATCCCAAGGGCCTGCTCAATCCCGGCAAGAACATTCCGACCCTGCATCGTTGCGCCGAATTCGGCGCCATGCATGTGCACCACGGCCAGCTGCCCTTTCCCGATCTGGAGCGTTTCTGATGCACATGCCGCATGATTTCGATGCCAGCACGGCGCTGCTGGAACAGGTCAATCACGCCCTCAACAATGCGCTGCCGCTGCGCATTCAGGGCGGTAACAGCAAGGCCTTTCTCGGCCGCAAGGTCGAGGGCGAGGTGATCGACAGCCGCGCCCACCGCGGCATCGTCAGCTACGACCCGACCGAACTGGTGATCACCGCCCGCGCCGGCACCCCGCTGGCCGAATTGCAGGCGGCGCTGGACGAGGCCGGGCAGATGCTCAGCTGCGAGTCGCCGAGCTTCGCTGGCGGCGCCACCGTCGGCGGCATGGTCGCCACGGGCCTGTCCGGCCCGCGCCGGCCCTGGTCCGGTTCGGTGCGTGACATGGTGCTGGGCACGCGGCTGATCACCGGCCACGGCAAGCACCTGCGCTTCGGCGGCGAGGTGATGAAGAACGTCGCCGGCTATGATCTGTCGCGCCTGCTGGTGGGCAGTTTCGGTTGCCTGGGGCTGCTCACCGAGGTGTCGCTCAAGGTGCTGCCCAAGCCGCGTCAGTGCCTCAGCCTGCGCCTGCCGATGGACGCCGAGAGCGCGCTGCGCAAGCTCGCCGAGTGGGGCCAGCAGCCGCTCCCGCTGAGCGCCGCCAGCCATGACGGTCGCGCCCTGCACCTGCGCCTGGAAGGCGGCGAAGGTTCGGTGGCCGCCGCCCGCGAGCGCCTCGGTGGCGAGCTGCTCGACCCGACCTACTGGCAGCAGCTGAACGAGCAGCGCCTGGCGTTCTTCGCCGATCCGCGGCCGTTGTGGCGCCTGTCGCTGCCCAACAACACGCCGCTGCTGGCGCTGCCCGGCGAGCAGCTGATCGACTGGGGCGGTGCCCAGCGCTGGCTGAAATCGACTGCCGAGGCGGCGCAGATCCGCCGTATCGCCAGTGCCGCCGGCGGGCATGCCAGCTGCTTCAGCGCCGGCGTCTGCGACAGCCCGTTCCAGCCGCTGTCCGCGCCTTTGCTGCGCTATCACCGCCAGCTGAAAACCCAGCTCGACCCGCAGGGGATCTTCAACGCTGGCCGCATGTACGCCGAGGTTTAGATGCAGACGAATTTAACTGAACAGGCCAAGCGTCTGCCGCGCGGTGAAGAGGCCGAAAGCATCCTGCGCAGCTGCGTGCATTGCGGCTTCTGCAACGCCACCTGCCCGACCTACCAGCTGCTCGGCGACGAGCTGGACGGCCCGCGTGGGCGCATCTACCTGATCAAGCAGGTGCTGGAAGGCAACCAGGTCACCGCCAAGACCCAGTTGCACCTGGATCGCTGCCTGACCTGCCGCAACTGCGAAACCACCTGCCCGTCCGGGGTCGATTACCACAACCTGCTGGACATCGGCCGCGCCGTGGTCGACCAGGCCGTGCCGCGTCCGCTGGGCCAGCGCGTGCTGCGCGAAAGCCTGCGCGCCCTGGTGCCGCGGCCGGCCCTGTTCAAGGCCTTGGTCCAGGCCGGTGAGGCCTTCCGTCCGCTGCTGCCGGCCGTGCTCAAGGCCAAGCTGCCGCGGCAGATCCGCCCGGCCAAGCCGCGCCCGCCGGCGCAGCACGGCCGCCGCGTACTGATCCTCGAAGGCTGCGTGCAGGCCGGCCTGTCGCCCAACACCAACGCCGCCACGGCGCGGGTGCTCGATCGCCTCGGCATCAGCATCACCAGCGTGCGTGAAGCCGGCTGCTGCGGCGCCGTGGATTACCACCTCAATGCCCAGGAACAGGGTCTGCAGCGTGCCCGGCGCAATATCGACGCCTGGTGGCCGGCGATCGAGGTTGGCGCCGAAGCCATCGTGCAGACCGCCAGCGGCTGCGGCGCCTTCGTCAAGGATTACGGCCACCTGCTCGAACAGGACCCGGCCTACGCGGCGAAAGCCAAGCGGGTCAGCGAGCTGGCCAAGGATCTGGTCGAAGTGCTGCGCGGCGAGCCGCTGGAAGGCCTCGGCGTGCGGGGCGACCAGCGCCTGGCCTTCCATTGCCCGTGCACCCTGCAGCATGCGCAAAAACTCGGCGGGGCCGTCGAAGACGTGCTCGCCCGCCTGGGTTTCCAGCTCACCGCGGTGGCCGATGGGCACCTGTGCTGCGGTTCGGCCGGTACCTACTCGATCACCCAGCCGGAGCTGTCCAGGCAGTTGCGCGACAACAAGATGGACGCCCTGGAAAGCGGCAAGCCGCAGCTGATCGTCACCGCCAACATCGGCTGCCAGACCCACCTCGATGGCGCCGGCCGCACCCCGGTACGGCACTGGATCGAAGTGGTGGAAGAGGCCATGGGCTGAGAGTCACGGCCCACGAATTCGCGCACCACGCGCAAATCAATCATGAGGAAAGAACATGCAAAGCAAAGCCGTACTGGGTCAAGCCGAAGTCGCCCGCATCCTCGCCGCTGCGCGCGCCGAGGCGCAGCAGCACAACTGGGCCGTCAGCATTGCCGTGGTCGATGACGGCGGTCATCCGCTGGCCCTCGAACGCCTCGACGGCTGCGCGCCGATCGGCGCCTACATCGCCGGCGAAAAGGCGCGCAGTGCGGCGATTGGCCGGCGCGAGACCAAGGGTTACGAAGACATGGTCAACGGCGGTCGCAGCGCCTTCCTGTCCGCACCGCTGCTGACCTCCCTCGAAGGCGGTGTGCCGCTGATCGTCGACGGCCAGGTGATTGGCGCGGTCGGCGTGTCCGGGGTCAAGGCCGAGCAGGACGCCCAGGTCGCCAAGGCCGGTGTCGCCGCCCTGGCCTGAACGCAAAGCACCGAACAAAGCCTGACGCCCGCCGCTGCTGCCGCGGGACAGGCGAAGACTGAATTGGAGAACCGAAGATGACCGATCGCGTGAACTGCCAGCGCCTGCAAGTGGCCGCCAACCTGCAACGTTTCGTCGATGAAGAAGTGCTGCCGGGCACCGGGCTCGCGCGCGAGGCCTTCTGGGCCGGCTTCGACGCCCTGGTGCACGAGCTGGCGCCGCACAACCGTGCGCTGCTGGCCGAGCGCGAGCGCCTGCAGGGCGAACTGGACACCTGGCACCGCGCCCACCCGGGGCCGGTGACGGATATGCCGGCCTACCGCGCCTTCCTCGAAGCCATCGGTTACCTGCTGCCGCCACCGGCCAGCGTGCAGGCCAGCACCGCCCAGGTCGACAGCGAGATCAGCCGCCAGGCCGGCCCGCAGCTGGTGGTGCCGGTGATGAATGCGCGCTACGCGCTGAACGCCGCCAATGCGCGCTGGGGCTCGCTGTATGACGCGCTCTACGGCACCGACGCGATCAGCGAGGAGGGTGGGGCGCAGAAGGGCCCCGGCTATAACCAGGTGCGCGGGGCCAAGGTGATCGCCTTCGCCCGGGCCTTCCTCGACCAGGCCGCGCCTTTGGCCAGCGGCTCGCATGCCGACGCAGTCAGTTACCGGGTGGTCGCCGGCCAGTTGCAGGTCGGTCTGGCCAATGGCACGCGCAGCGGTCTGCGCCAGCCGGAAAAATTCCGCGGCCATCAGGGCGAGGCGGCGCAGCCCAGCGCCATCCTGCTGCAGAACAACGGCCTGCATGTGGAGATCCAGATCGACCCGAGCAGCCCGATCGGCCAGACCGATGCCGCTGGGGTCAAGGACCTGCTGATGGAAGCGGCGCTGTCGACCATTCTCGATTGCGAAGACTCGGTCGCCGCGGTCGATGCCGACGACAAGGTGCTGATCTACCGCAACTGGCTGGGCCTGATGAAGGGCGACCTGAGCGAGGAGCTGGACAAGGGCGGCAAGCGCATCACCCGCCGCCTCAACCCGGACCGCGAGTACCGCGGCGCCGACGGCAGTAACCTGACCCTGCACGGCCGTTCGCTGCTGTTCGTGCGCAACGTCGGTCACCTGATGAGCAACCCGGCGATCCTCGACGGCGAAGGTCGCGAGATCCCCGAAGGCATTCTCGACGGGGTGATGACCAGCCTGATCGGCCTGCACGACCTCAAGCGCCGCGGCAACTCGCGCAGCGGCAGCGTGTATATCGTCAAGCCGAAGATGCACGGCCCGCTCGAAGTGGCCTTCGCCGACCAGCTGTTCGGCCGGATCGAAGACCTCCTGGAGCTGCCGCGCAACACCCTGAAGATGGGCATCATGGACGAGGAGCGGCGCACCAGCGTCAACCTCGAGGCCTGCATCGGCGCCGCCAGCGCGCGGGTGGCCTTCATCAACACCGGCTTCCTCGACCGCACCGGCGACGAGATGCACACGGCCATGGAAGCCGGGCCGATGCTGCGCAAGGGCGACATGAAGAGCACACCGTGGATTCAGGCCTACGAGCGCAACAACGTGCTGGTCGGTCTCGGCTGCGGCCTGCGCGGCCGCGCGCAGATCGGCAAGGGCATGTGGGCCATGCCGGATCTGATGGCCGCCATGCTCGAACAGAAAATCGCCCAGCCCAAGGCCGGCGCCAACACCGCCTGGGTGCCGTCGCCGACCGCCGCCGTGCTGCATGCCCTGCACTACCACCAGGTCGACGTGCAGGCGGTGCAGCGCGAACTGGAAAGCATCGACTTCAACGCCGAGCGCGAGCGCCTGCTCGACGACCTGCTGACGGTTCCCGTGGCCCTCGAGCGCAGCTGGAGCGAGGCGGATATCCAGGAGGAACTGGACAACAACTGTCAGGGCATCCTCGGTTACGTGGTGCGCTGGGTCGAACAGGGCGTCGGTTGTTCCAAGGTGCCGGATATCCACAACGTCGGTCTGATGGAAGACCGCGCCACCTTGCGCATCTCCAGCCAGCACATCGCCAACTGGCTGCACCACGGCGTGGTCGAGCGGGCGCAGGTCGAGGAGACCCTGCAGCGCATGGCCAGGGTGGTCGATGGGCAGAATGCCGGCGACCCGCTGTACCGGCCGATGGCGGCGGATTTCCAACGCTCGCATGCCTTCCGCGCCGCCAGTGACCTGGTGTTCAAGGGGCGCGAACAGCCCAGCGGCTATACCGAGCCGTTGCTGCACGCCTGGCGCCTGCGCTTCAAGCAGCAGGGGTAACGCGCCTGGCGAACTGAATTCGGCCCCGTGCGCGCAGGCGTCCGGGGCTTTTGAGCATGAACGCCGCAGGCGCGGTGTTCGCGGGCCTGACTGGCTCCGATGCGTGATGACCGGGTCATTCCGGGCAACAGCAACAGTGGTTCACAACAACTAAAAAGGACCCAACCCATGAATCAAACGCTACTGTCCATCCTTGCCTTCGTGCCGCTGGTGCTGGCGGGTGTGCTGCTGATCGGCTTTCGCTGGCCGGCCAAGTACGCCATGCCGGTGGTCTTCCTGCTCACCGCGCTGATCGGCCTGACCGCCTGGGACATGTCCCTCAACCGGGTCGTGGCTTCCAGCCTGCAAGGGCTGATCCTCACTGCGGCGATCCTCTGGATCATCTTCGGTGCGATTCTGCTGCTCAACACCCTCAAACACTCCGGTGGCATCAGTGCGATCCGCCGCGGCTTTGCCAACATCACCCCGGATCGGCGGGTACAGGCCCTGATCGTCGCCTGGCTGTTCGGCTGCTTCATCGAGGGCGCCTCCGGTTTCGGCACCCCGGCCGCGGTGGCGGCGCCGCTGCTGGTCGCGTTGGGCTTTCCGGCCCTGGCGGCGGTGGTCCTGGGGATGATGGTGCAATCCACCCCGGTGTCCTTCGGCGCGGTCGGTACGCCGATTCTGGTGGGTGTGGCCGGCGGCCTGGACAAGGTCGGCATGAGCGAGCAATTGCTCGCCCTGAACAGTAACTGGGAGGTGTTCTTCCACCTGATCTATTCGCGGGTGGCGATTGTCCACGGCCTGATCGGCCTGCTGATGCCGCTGATCATGGTGATGATCATGACCCGCTTCTTCGGCAAGAATAAGTCGTGGAGAGAAGGCCTGGCGGTGGCGCCATTCGCCATCTTCACCGCGATCTGCTTCTCCGTGCCGTACATGGCCGCCGGGGTGTTCCTCGGTCCGGAATTCCCGTCGATGATCGGCGCCATGGTCGGTCTGGCCATCGTCGTGCCGGCTGCCAAGGCGGGCTTCCTGCTGCCGAAGCAGACCTGGGACTTCGCCGAAGCGAAAGACTGGCCGTCCGAGTGGATGGGCAAGGTCGAGATGAGGATCGAGGATGTCGCGGGCAAGACCCCGGTGTCCGTCGCCATGGCCTGGGCGCCTTACCTGTTGCTGGCGATCTTCCTGGTGCTGTCGCGGGTCTTCCCCGAGCTCAAGGCGGCGCTGATCGCGGTCAGCTTCGGCTGGAAGGACATCCTCGGCGAAACCGGCGTCTCCGGTACCCTGGAACCGCTGTATCTGCCGGGTGGCATCCTGTGCATGGTGGTGATCGTGACCTGCTTCCTGCACCGCATGCGCTTCAGCGAGCTGAAGGCCGCGGTCAGCGAGTCGAGCCGCACCCTGCTGGGTGCCGGTTTCGTGTTGATCTTCACCATTCCGATGGTGCGTATCCTGATCAACTCCGGGGTCAACGGTTCCGACCTGATGTCGATGCCGGTGGCCATGGCGCAACTGGTGGCCGACAGCGTGGGCGGCGTGTATCCGTTCTTCGCCCCGGCCGTGGGCGCCCTGGGCGCCTTTATCGCCGGCTCCAACACCGTGTCCAACCTGATGCTCTCGCAGTTCCAGTTCAACACCGCCGGCCTGCTCGGCGTGTCCGGGGCGATGATGGTGGCGGCGCAGTCGGTCGGTGCGGCCGCTGGCAACATGATCGCGATCCACAACGTGGTGGCGGCCTCGGCCACCGTGGGTCTGCTCGGGCGCGAAGGAATCACCCTGCGCAAGACCATGCTGCCGACCCTGTACTACCTCCTGGCAGCCGGTAGCCTGACCATGATCGCCATGTATGGCATGGCCATCAGCGATCCGCTGCTCATCGCGCGCTGATCGTGGCTGCCGCCGGGCGCAATTGCCCGGCCGGCGGCTTGGCGCCCCCGCGGATTTCCGGTAGCGTGCCTGCATGCACTACCCGAGAGGCACCCGAGGACGTTATGAAGAAGTGGCAATGTGTGGTCTGTGGATTGATTTACGACGAAAGCCAGGGCTGGCCCGACGAAGGCATCGCCGCGGGTACGCCCTGGCAAGACGTACCGCAAGACTGGCTGTGCCCGGACTGCGGCGTGGGCAAACTGGATTTCGAGATGATCGAAATCGGCTGATCACGGTCCATAAAAGACGGCGACCCCAGGGTCGCCGTTTTTTATCGGCCGGGTAATTGCCGGCTACCCCGCCGCTGGCCTGGGCCAGGCTTGGCGCAGGGGGGCAATTGCGCTAGGGTCGGGGAAATTCCCAGCGCGCGGAGGTCGTCATGCGCAAGTGGCAATGCATCGTCTGCGGCTTTATCTACGATGAAGCCGCAGGTCTGCCCGAAGAAGGCCTTGCACCGGGTACCCCCTGGGAAGACATCCCCGCGGACTGGCTGTGTCCGGACTGCGGCACCGGCAAGCAGGATTTCGAGATGATCGAAATCAGCTGAGTGGCCAGGGTTCTCTGAATAGTCCATGCAGTGGCGCCGACCCGAGGCCGCGGCCCGGTTTTGCCGATCGAGGAAGTGAAGATGAGCGCAGCTGTGGCGACGCCCGTGGTTACACCCGTGGTTACACCCGTAGTGATAGTCGGTACCGGCCTGGCCGGCTACAACCTGGCCCGGGAGTTTCGCAAGCTGGACAGCGACACCCCGTTGCTGCTGATCAGCGCCGATGATGGCCGCTCCTACTCCAAGCCGATGCTGTCCACCGGCTTCGGCAAGCACAAGGACGCCGATGGCTTGAGCATGGCCGAACCCGGCGCCATGGCCGAACAGCTCAAGGCCGAGATCTATACCCATACGCGCATTACCGGCATCGATCCGGGGCATAAGCGCCTGTGGATCGGCGAGGAGCCGGTGGCCTACCGCGACCTGGTGCTGGCCTGGGGCGCGGAACCGATTCGGGTGCCGGTCGCGGGCGACGCCCAGGACGCGATCCTGCCGATCAACGACCTGGAAGACTACGCCCGCTTTCGCGCCGCCGCGGCCGGGAAAAAGCGTGTGCTGCTGCTCGGTGCCGGCCTGATCGGTTGCGAGTTCGCCAACGACCTCAGCCTCGGTGGTTATCAGGTCGAGCTGGTGGCGCCCTGCGAGCAGGTCATGCCCGGCCTGCTGCATCCGGCGGCGGCAGCGGCGGTGCAGGCGGGCCTGGAAAGCCTCGGGGCGCGCTTCCACCTCGGCCCGGTACTGGCCAGCCTCAACCGTACAGGCGCGGGTCTGCAAGGGCGCCTGTCCGACGGCACGCCGATCGCCTGCGATCTGGTGCTCTCGGCGGTCGGCTTGCGTCCACGCACCGAGTTGGCCGCAGCGGCCGGGCTGCAGGTCAATCGCGGGATCATGGTCGACCGTGAACTGCGCAGCTCCCACGCCAACATCTATGCCCTGGGCGATTGCGCCGAGGTCGATGGCCTCAACCTGCAATACGTCATGCCGCTGATGCACTGCGCTCGCGCCCTGGCCCAGACCCTGGCCGGGAAGCCGAGCGCCGTCAGTTACGGGCCGATGCCGGTCACGGTGAAGACCCCGGTGTGCCCGTTGGTGGTTTCGCCGCCGCCGCGCGACAGGCCGGGCGAGTGGACGGTCGAGGGCAGCGGCAGCGACATCCGGGCGCTGTGCCGCGATGTCGCCGGCAGCCTGCTCGGGTATGCCTTGACCGGTACGGCCGTGCAGGAAAAGCTCGCGCTGAATAAGCAGTTGCCGGCGCTGCTGGCGTGAATGCCGGCCGCTCTGTCGTAAATACCCTCAAATTGTCCGGTTAAACTGTCGGACAAGACTGGCGCAGGTCTTGATCACATGCCATTCTCCCTGTGGTCTGCCGCAGCGCAGAGCTGTTGCGGCGCCTTGGGCGCTGTTCTGGATGAGCAGCACGGACACAACAACAAAAAACCGTCAAAGGGGCATTTATGCGTAAACCGGAACTCGCCGCCGCCATCGCCGAAAAGGCGGATCTGACCAAAGATCAGGCTAATCGTGTACTCAACACCGTACTGGAAGAAATCACCGGTGCACTGAACCGCAAGGACAGTGTGACCCTGGTGGGCTTCGGCACTTTCGTGCAGCGTCACCGCGGTGCTCGCACCGGCAAAAACCCGCAAACCGGTCAGCCGGTCACGATCAAGGCCAGCAACACCGTCGCCTTCAAACCGGGCAAGTCCCTGAAAGACGCGGTCAACTGAGCCTCGCCAGCCCGGGGCCGACTGGCTCCGGGTTTCCTCCACAAACTGTCGAGGCTGTTCAGGCAGTCGCCGTTCGACAGTCTTCCGCGCTTCTCACCGGCTTCGCTGCCGGGCTGTAGTCCCCCGCGAAAAACACTACAATGCGCCGCCAATTCTCTTCACCCATTGAGGCCGTGCGCATGAAATTCCGTTTTCTCCTGTGGATGCTGGGGCGCCTGATGGCCAAGGCCAGCCGCGACAACCCGGCTTTCCAGCAGCAACTGGTCGACCGCGACATGGTATTCCAGCTGCACACGCTGGATGGCAAGGTGGCCCGACACTTCATCGTCAAGGACCGGCGCATCAGCAGCAAGCGCGGCCCGGCCAGCCAGCCGGCCTTTGCCCTGGGCTTCAAGGATGCCGCCTACGGCTTCGCCACCATGAGCGCGAAGAACAAGCAGCTGGCCTTTATGCAGGGCATCCAGAACAAGGACATCCAGATCCAGGGCAACCCGGCGCTGGTGATCTGGTTCCAGGGCTTGACCAAGTACCTGATGCCGAAAAAGAACAGCAGCACGAAAAAAGCCGCCTGATCCCTTTCGCCGGCCTGCGCCGCTGGCCGGCGCCGGTTGCATTCGCTAGGCTGGAGCACCGTCATCGTGGATGCCAGCTAATGCGCTTGTCGCTGCTTGTCCTGCTCCTCATCAGCAACCTGGCTCACGCCGCCCCGGCCAGAGTCGAAGCCTTTGCCCCGGTGTTCGAGCTGGCCGGCATTCGCCTGCTCTGCGAGCAGAGTGCGCCGCTGCTGGAGCGTGGGTTGAACAAGCGGCAGCAGGCGCAACTGGGCGACGCCTTCGCCGCCGATGCGCTGTGCCTGGACCTCGCCGGGCAGCTCGCCGACACTTTCGATCAGGCCCGGCTACAGCAGATCCAGGGCGTGCTCGGCAGCGCCGCGGCCCAGCGCTTCAGCGAGGCGGAACGCGCGGTCGGTGAAGACGGCGGCGCGGCACTGGCCAGCTACCGGGCACAACTGGCCCAGCGGCCGCCGCGCGAAGAGCGTCTGGCATTGGTGCGGCGCCTCGATAGCGCCTCGCACACCAGCGAACTGGCCAGCCTGCTGCGTTACGAAGTGGGCAAGACCCAGGCGCTGTTGGCCCTCATGGCGCGTGGCGATAGCCTCGACGAGCAGGCGCTGAGCCGCCAGACCGCGAGCCAGGCCGCAGCGCTGCGGGCCTCGAGCGTCGAGGCGGTGGAGTCGTTCATGCTCTATGCCTACCGGCAGATGCCCAGCGCGCAACTGGCCGAATACGCCGCGCTCTACGAGCAGCCGGCGGTCGCGTTGTTGCTGGAACGCTGCGTGCAGGTGTTGCCGCAGCTGTTCGCCGAGCGGCGGGGAATGCTCAGGAAGGCGGCAGCCAAGAAGCACTAGGTCGCTGAGGCTCGGTTGCGCAGCCTGGATAAGCGTCAGCGCAATCCGGGATGTGTCCGGGCTACAGGCGGGTGGGCCGACGCGGGTCGCCGCCCGGCCGCACCCTATGCGGCTGTTGACTTGCGATGGGTCGCGCTGCGCTCAAGCCTACGCGGCCCGCCATCCTGCACAAGCCGGCCTAACCCCGGGGTTCTGCGGCCTCAATGCAGCGGATGGAACTGGGTGGCCAGTTCGCGTAGCGCGACTTCGGCGGCGAGGACCTTGGTCACTGCCTCTTCGGCCTTCTCGCGGCTCAGATCCAGGGCATCGAACAGGCTCTGCGGAATCTCGCTGGCTGGGCCGGCACCGATGCCGCGGTTGCGCAGCAGTCTGACCGCCAGGCACACCAGGTTGGGGTAGGCGGCATGAGCGCCGGCATACTCGGGGTCGTGCTGGAAGCGCAGGGCGATGGCCAGTTCTTCGGGCATGTCCCAGTAGCGCATCAGCCAGGTGCCGATCTGCTCGCGGCTGATGCCCAGCAGATGTTGCTCGATGTAGCTGTGCGACAGGTGCGGATTGACTTCCATGTGCCGGCAGATCAGCGAGAAGTGCGGCGGGAAGACATGCGCCAGCACCAGATAGCCGAAGTTGTGCAGCAGGCCGGCGAGGTAGGTCAGCCCCGCTTCCGGGCGCTGGACGCGCGGCATGGCTCGGGTCAGGCCCTCGATCACGGCGGCGGTGTAGATCGCCTGTTGCCAATAGGGCGTGGCCTGTTGCGGCTGGTCTTTGGGCAGGCTGAGGGTTTTGCCCAGGGCCAGGCCGAGGGCCAGGTTGATCACCAGGTCGAAGCCGAGCACGCGAACGATGGCGTCTTCCACCGAGCGAATCTTGCCGGGTGCGGCGTAATAGGGTGAGGCGGCCCAGCTGACCACCTGGGCGGCCAGCGCCGGGTCGGTTTCGACCACGCCGGTGATGTCGTCTACCGTGGCATTCGGGTCGACCCGCAGCTTGATGATCTTCTGTGCGGTTTCCGCCAGCGGCGGGATTTCGATGGTTTCTTCCAGGCGTTGCTGGATGCGCCGTGCGGTGAAGGCTTGCACCGCCAGGGTTATCTCGGCGCGGTCGTCGTCGGGGCGGTCGAGGTTGAGCCGGATATTGCTCAATGGCTCGCCGATACGGGCGGCGCTGGCTTTGCTCAGCAGGCTCTTGAAGACCTCGCTGGCTATTTCCAGGAGTACGCCGGGTTGGCCGGATTCGATGAACAGGCTCGGCACTTGCAGCAGGCGCTCATCGTACAGGCAGGGCGAGCTGGTCAGCTGCGGCAGGCCGGGCAATACGCCGAGGGCATGCTTGGCGAGCATGCGTTGCAGGCGCTCGGGTTTTACCGCGACCAGTGTGCGCCCGGTCAGCTCGGCCAGGCGATCCAGAGCGAGCAGTTGGCTCTGTGGAAAGAGCACCAGCAAGGCGCCAACCGCATCTTCGAGGAGCACCGCCTGTACCCGTTGCGTGGCGGGTAACCCGGCACGCTCGCCGTGTACCCGATAAGCCAGGCCGAGTTTATCCAGCAATTGCACGATCACCGGCGGCGGGGTTGCTGCGGTGTCTGGGGCGAGGGCTACATCACTCATAACGAAATCCGGTTCGGAGGGGGGCGCAAGTGCCCGAAGTATAAACAGCAGGCCGCTGGGGCGAGGGCTGAGGCGACGGATGCCCTGTGAACTGGTTCACACTTGTCCGTATTGCTGGCCATGTCGCAGCCAGCGCTCGAGCAGCGGGCTGACATGCTGCGGCCAATGTTCCAGCAGGGCTTGCGCGGCATCGCGCACGGCCGGCAGCAGGTCGGCATCACGCATCAGGTCGGCGACCTTGAACTGCAGCAGGCCGGTTTGCCGGGTACCGAGCATTTCTCCCGGGCCGCGCAGCTCCAGATCTTTTTCGGCAATGACGAAACCATCGCAGGTCTCGCGCATGATGCCAAGCCGTTCCCGACCCAATTGCGACAGTGGTGGGTGGTAGAGCAGTACGCAATGGCTGGCGGCACTGCCGCGGCCGACCCGCCCGCGCAACTGGTGCAGCTGGGCCAGGCCCAGGCGCTCGGGGTTCTCGATGATCATCAGGCTGGCATTGGGCACGTCGACGCCGACCTCGATCACGGTGGTGGCGACCAGCAGTTGCAACTGGCCCTGCTTGAACTGTTCCATCACCGCGGCTTTTTCCGTCGGCTTCATGCGCCCGTGAATCAGGCCGACATTGAGCCCGCCGAGCGCGCCGACCAGATCCTCGAAGGTGGTCTCGGCGGCCTGGCAGGTCAGCTCCTCGGACTCCTCGATCAGGGTGCACACCCAGTAGGCCTGGCGGCCTTCGTTGCAGGCCGAACGCACCCGTTCGATCACCTCCGGGCGGCGGCTGTCGGCGATCACCAGGGTGTTCACCGGGGTGCGGCCGGGCGGCAGCTCATCGAGAATCGAGGTGTCGAGGTCGGCATAGGCGCTCATCGCCAGGGTACGCGGGATCGGCGTGGCGGTCATGATCAGCTGGTGCGGGCACATGCGTCCGCCGATGCCTTTCTGGCGCAGGGCCAGGCGCTGTTGCACGCCGAAGCGGTGCTGCTCGTCGATGATCACCAGGGCCAGTCGGGCGAATCTGACCTCGTCCTGAAACAGTGCATGGGTGCCGACCACCATGGCCGCGCTACCGGCGATCTGTTCCAGCGCCGCTACGCGGGCCTTGCCCTTGAGCTTGCCGGCCAGCCAGGCGACCTCGATGCCGAGTGGCGCCAGCCATTTGCTGAAATTGAGGAAGTGCTGCTCGGCGAGGATCTCGGTGGGCGCCATCAGGGCGACCTGATAGCCGGCCTCCAGCGCCTGCAGGGCGGCGAAGGCGGCGACCACGGTCTTGCCTGCGCCGACATCGCCCTGGATCAGGCGCAGCATGGGCTCGTCCTGGCTGAGGTCATAGGCGATCTCGGCGCCGACCCGTTGTTGCGCGCCGGTGGGGGTAAAGCCCAGGTTGGCGAGGTACTGCTGCGGCAGGCGCTTGGCCAGCGGCAATGCCGGTGCCTGTTGGGCGCGCACGCTTTCGCGCAGGCGTTGCAGGGACAGCTGGTGGGTCAGCAGTTCCTCGAAGGCCAGGCGGTGTTGCGCCCAGTGGCGGCCCTCGGCGAGTTCTGCCTGGTCGGCGTCCGGCGGTGGCCGGTGCAGGTAGCGCAGCGCCTGATCCAGCGGGCTCAGCCGGTAGTCGCGGGCCAGTTCGCGCGGTAGCCAGTCCGGCAGGCTCTGCGGGCCGAGGCGGGCCAGGGCCTGTTCGCTCAAGCTGCGCAGGTGCTGCTGGGTCAGGCCTTCGGTGCTCGGGTAGATCGGCGTCAGGGTCTGCTCCACGGCAATCGGTTCGCTGGCCGAGAGCGCACGGTATTCCGGGTGGTAGATCTCCAGGCCGGAAGAGCCGGGGCGCACTTCGCCGTAGCAGCGCACCTGGGTGCCGCGCTTGAGGCCTTCCTTCTGCGCCTGGCTGAAGTGGTAGAAGCGCAGGGACAGGCTGCCGCTGCCGTCCTGCAGGCGCACCAGCAGGCTGCGCCGGCGGCCCATGACCACATCGGCGCCGACCACCGTGCCTTCGACCACGGCGTCCTGGCCGGGCCGCAGTTCACCGATCGGCACGATGCGGGTGCGATCCTGGTAACGCAGGGGCAGGTGGAACAGCACATCCTGCAGGGTTTCCAGGCCGACCTTGGCGAGTTTTTCGGCCAGGGCGGCGCCGACGCCTTTCAGCGCGGTGACGGAAACCGCAGCGAGCTCGGTCATGGGGCGCGCCTTAGGCGGTTTTTGCTTGCGGCTGGGCCACCGAGCACAGGCGGATCGAGTCGGCCAGGATTTCGATGGCTTTCGGCCGCGGGAAACTGGCGCGCCAGGCGATGGCCACGGTGCGGAACGGTGCCGGGGCGCTGAGTGGACGCACTTCGATGATCCCAGGGGCATAGTGGTGGCTGTCCACCGCCGAGAGCGGCAGGATCGACACGCCGAGGCCGGAGGCGACCATATGGCGGATGGTCTCCAGCGAACTGGATTCCACGGTGGTGTGCTGGGCGTGTTCTTCGCCGCCCTTGCGCAGGCTCGGGCAGGCTTCCAGCACCTGGTCACGGAAGCAGTGACCTTCGCCGAGCAGCAGCAGGCTCTTGTCGTTGAGCAGCTTGGTATCGATGGTCTTCATCGCCGCCCAGGGGTGACCGGCCGGCAGCAGCGCGTAGAAGGGTTCGTCGTAGAGCGGCAGGGTCAGCACGTCGGCCTCCTGGAACGGCAGGGCGATGATGATCGCGTCCAGCTCGCCGGTGCGCAGCTTGTCGCGCAGCACGTGGGTGAAGTTCTCTTCGATATACAGCGGCATCTGCGCCGCCACCCGGTGCAACTGCGGAATCAGGTGGGGGAACAGGTAGGGGCCGACGGTATAGATGGCGCCGATCTTCAGCGGTGCAGTCAGCTGGTTCTTGCCGGCCTGGGCCAGCTCGCGGATGCCCTGGGCCTGCTCCAGCACCTTCTGCGCCTGGGTGACGATGCCTTCGCCGACCGGGGTCAGGCGCACCGCGCTCTTGCTGCGTTCGAAGATCAATACGCCGAGTTCGTCCTCGAGCTTCTTCACCCCCACCGACAGGGTCGGCTGGCTGACATGGCAGCGCTCGGCGGCACGGCCGAAGTGTTGTTCCTGGGCGAGGGTGACGATGTAGCGCAGCTCGGTGAGGGTCATAGTGTTTATCCATTAAGTTGCTGCCAAGCATAGCCTTTGCATTGCAATCAACCAACCGGGCTAGACTGTCTGCCAGTGAATTACTGCGGCCAGTGAATTGATGGAGAGTTTCATGTCGACATGCCCGAGTCTGTTGATTGCCGGTTGCGGCGATGTCGGTACGCGGCTGGGTCTGCGCCTGGCGACGGCGGGATGGACAGTGCATGGCTTGCGGCGTGCGGTCGAGCAGTTGCCCGAGCAGATCCTGGCGGTTGCCGGGGACCTGCAGGTCGATGGCTGTCCGCCGGCCTGGCCGACGGCTGGGCTGGATTACCTGGTGTACTGCGCGGCGGCGACTGCCGCCGACGAGGCCGGTTACCGCGCCGCCTACGTCGACGGCCTGCGCCGGGTGCTCGGCTGGCTCGCGCAGCATGGGCAGACACCCAGGCGCCTGCTGTTCGTCTCCAGCAGCAGCGTCTATGCCCAGCAGGCTGGCGAGTGGGTCGACGAGACTTCGCCGGCCGAGGCCACCGGCTTTTCCGGACGAATCATGCGCGAAGCCGAGCAACTGGCCCTGCACAGCGGTATTGCCGCCAGCGTGGTGCGTCTGACCGGCATCTACGGGCCGGGCCGGCAATGGCTACTCGGCCAGGTGCGCCAGGGCTACAGGGTGGCGAGCGAGCCGCCGCTGTATGGCAATCGGATTCATGTCGACGATGCGGCCGGCTTGCTGGCCTGCCTGCTGCAAGCCGATGCCCTTGGGGTGGTGCTGGAGGACTGCTACCTCGGCGTCGACGATGAGCCGGCGCCGCTGCACGAGGTGGTGGCCTGGCTGCGCGAGCAGTTGGGCGTCAGCCACTGGGCCGAGCAGTCCAGCGTGCGCCGCGCCGGCAGCAAACGCTGCAGCAACGCCCGCGCCCGCGCCCTGGGTTGGGCGCCCGAGTATCCGAGCTACCGCGAGGGCTACGCGGCGGTACTGGCGCAGTCTTGAGGTCGGCGGGTCATTTCATATGACCCACAGCTGCAAGCCGGACTAGCGGCTGATGCGCTCAAGCCGCCAGCGCAGATCGCCCTTGTGGTAATCGGGCATTTCATCGTTTTGCGCGCGGTTGCGTGCCGCGAAGATGCTCAGGTGCTGGTCATCGCGCTCGAACAGCCAGGTCTGGCCCTGTTCGCCGAGTTGCAGCCAGACGCTGTCGAATTCGCCGCTCATCGCGGCGCAGTCGCCGGCCAGGCACAGGGCATAGCGCTCGGTGCCGGGCAGACCCTCGACACGGCCGTCAGGTCGGAACAGCACCAGGCCACCTTCGCCCAGGCCCTGCCTGATCGTCCAGCTGCCGCCCAGGTAGGCGCCGTAGAGCGCTTGCTCGAAGCTCCTGCCCAGCGGGGCATCCACTGCTACAGGCGTTGCTGGACGGGCAAAGCGTTGCTCCGGCCAGGTGTCGCTGGCGGCCTGCAGCAGTTCGTCGCCGCTGAGGCTGAGCGATTCGTGATAGTCGGCGTAGAAATCGACCCGCCAACGGCTGTCGCCCTGGTCGAGCAATTGGCCTTCGCCCTGCTCGAAGCCGTTGCTGTAAATGGCGAGCCGGCGTTGCGGCTGGATTCGCCACTCGAGGTTGGGGCCATAGGCGAGCAGTGCTTCGCGCAGGTTGCCGCCTTCGGTGGCGGCATCGATCGCCGCCTGGTTGATCCAGGTGCCGCTGGGGTCGCCCGGCTTGCCGGCACAACCGCCGAGCAGCGAGGCGCCGAGTAGCACCGCGAGAAGGGGGCGCATGAGCCATTCCTTGTGCAAGAAGGGTGGCGGGGCGCGGTGCCCCGCCGGAGGACTTATTCGAGTACCAGAATCGCGTCCATTTCCACTTGGGCGCCCTTCGGCAGTGCGGCTACGCCGATGGCGGCGCGGGCCGGATAGGGTTGCTGGAAGTAGCGGCCCATGACTTCGTTGACGGTGGCGAAATGCGCCAGGTCGGTGAGGAAGATGTTCAGCTTGACCACATCCTTGAACGAGCCGCCAGCGGCTTGCATGACGGCCTTGAGGTTCTCGAAGACCTGCACGGTCTGGGCTTCGAAGCCTTCGACCAGTTCCATGGTCTGCGGGTCCAGCGGGATCTGCCCGGACAGGTAGACGGTGTTGCCGGCCTTGATCGCCTGGGAATAGGTGCCGATGGCGGCGGGGGCCTTGTCGCTGTTGATGACGCTCTTGCTCATGGGGACTCCTTGATTGGAAAAGCAGCATTGAAAAAGTGGCCTCAAGCTACAGGCTTGAAGTCACCAGTAGAAACGCTGCGCGGTACTTGGTGGAGGCGGACACTCTGCCGCACGGTGATTCGCATGCAGCTTGCCGCTACGCCTTTACCCGCGTGATGCGCATCACGCCCTTGAGCGCGCGCAGCTTCTTGATCACCCGCGCCAGGTGCACGCGGTCATGCACGCTGACCACCAGCTGCACGACGCTGATGCGGCCGTCGCGCTCGTCCATGCTGATCTTCTCGATATTGCCGTCGGCGGCGTTGACGCTGCCGGCCAGCAGGGCGATCAGGCCGCGCTGGTGTTCCAGTTCGATGCGCAGTTCGACATTGAATTCGCCGACCACGTCCTTGGCCCAGGACAGCTGGATGCATTTCTCCGGATTGTGGCGGATCTCGCCGATGTTCCGGCAACTGTCCAGGTGCACCACCATGCCCTTGCCGGCAGACAGGTGGCCGACGATCGGGTCGCCGGGGATCGGTGTGCAGCATTTCGCGTAGCTCAGTACCAGGCCTTCGGTGCCGCGGATTGCCAGCGGCCCTTCGGCGCTCGGCAGTTGCTCGCCGTCGTTGGCCAGCAGGCGGCGCGCCACCACAAAGGCCATGCGGTTGCCCAGGCCGATGTCTTCCAGCAGATCCTCGACCACTTCCAGACGGTACTCGCCAAGCACCGCCTGCACCCGTTCCGGGAGCAGCTTGTCCAGGTGGCTGTCGAAGCCGGCCAGGACCTTGTTGAGCAGGCGTTCGCCGAGGCTGATCGACTCGGAGCGGCGTTGCAGCTTGAGGGCGTGGCGAATGTGCGTGCGCGCCTTGCCGGTGACCACGAAGTTCAGCCAGGCCGGGTTCGGTCGGGCGCCCGGGGCGCTGACGATTTCCACGGTCGAGCCGCTTTCCAGGGCCTGGGACAAGGGCGCCAGGCGACGGTTGATGCGGCAGGCGATGCAGGTGTTGCCGACGTCGGTGTGCACCGCGTAGGCGAAGTCGACTGCGGTCGAACCCTTGGGCAGCTCCATGATCCGGCCCTTGGGCGTGAACACATAGACCTCGTCGGGGAACAGGTCGATCTTCACGCTCTCGATGAATTCCAGCGAGTTGCCGGCGCGCTGCTGCATTTCCAGCACGCCCTTGACCCACTGACGCGCGCGGGCGTGGGTGCCCTTGGGCTGGTCGACCTCGTTGGACTTGTACAGCCAGTGCGCGGCGATGCCGTTGTTGGCCATCTCTTCCATCTCGCGGGTGCGGATCTGGATCTCGATGGGCACGCCGTGCATGCCGAACAGCGTGGTGTGCAGCGACTGGTAGCCGTTGGCCTTGGGGATCGCGATGTAGTCCTTGAAGCGTCCGGGCAGCGGCTTGTACAGGTTGTGCACGGCGCCGAGCACGCGGTAACAGGTGTCGACCTTGTCGACGATGATGCGGAAGGCGTAGACGTCCATGATCTCGTTGAACGCCTTACGCTTGCCGCGCATCTTCTGGTAGATACCGTAGATGTGTTTTTCGCGGCCGAGCACCTCGCCTTCCAGGCCTTCGCGGGCCAGGCAGTGGGTCAGCGATTCCTCGATCTTGTTGACGATTTCCTTGCGGTTGCCACGGGCGCGGCGCACGGCGGCGCGGATGCGCTCGGAGCGCATCGGGTGCATGGCCTTGAAACCCAGGTCCTCGAATTCCACGCGCATGCTGTGCATGCCCAGGCGGTTGGCGATGGGGGCGTAGATTTCCAGGGTTTCCTTGGCGATGCGCCGGCGCTTCTCGCCGGACAGCACTTCCAGGGTGCGCATGTTGTGCAGGCGGTCGGCCAGCTTGACCAGGATCACGCGGATGTCGCGGGCCATGGCCATGGCCATCTTCTGGAAGTTCTCGGCCTGCGCCTCGGCCTTGGTCTCGAAGTTCATCTGGGTCAGCTTGCTGACCCCGTCGACCAGTTCGGCCACGGTCTCGCCGAACTGGGTGTTCAGCGCTTCCTTGGCGATCCCGGTGTCTTCGATCACGTCGTGCAGCATGGCCGCCATCAGGCTCTGATGGTCCATGTGCATGTCGGCCAGGATGTTCGCCACCGCCAGCGGATGGGTGACGTAGGCTTCGCCGCTACGGCGGCGTTGGCCATCGTGGGCTTGTTCGGCGTAGAAATAGGCGCGACGAACCAGGTTGACCTGGTCGTTGTCCAGGTAGCCCGAAAGTCGATCGGCGAAGGCGTCTATGCTCGGCATGGATGATCTCCCTGCCGACCCTTGTGACCCCGCGCCGTACGACTTCGACCAGGCATAGGCTTACAGAGGCTCGTTGGCCTCATCCTCGAAGGCCGCGAACAGCGGCTCTTCTTCGATGATTTCGTCTTGGGCGATGACGTCGTAGCTCATCAGGCCGGCAGCGATTTCACGCAGGGCGACCACGGTCGGCTTGTCATTTTCCCACGCGAGTTTCGGCTCTTTGCCGCCGGTGGCGAGCTGGCGCGAACGCTTGGTGGCGAGCATGACCAGTTCAAAACGGTTCTCAACGTGATCCAGGCAATCTTCGACGGTAACGCGAGCCATGGTCTTCCTCGTAGCAAATGCAAAATAAGGCTGGCCCGGAGGGGCGAGCGGACTGAGTAGTTTAAAAAACAACCAGTATTAATGAAAGCTTTGTTTTCACCAACTATAAGTTTACGTCATAAGCAGCATGTGCAGAGCCTCTGCGCGAGGCTGCTCTGCGTACAGCTCAAAGCTTACAGGGGGCTGCTGCTTTCAGGCCAGTAGCTCGCTGAGCAGGCCGCGGTGACGCTGTTGTTGCGGGCCTTGCAGTAGCTGGTTGGCGCGAAAGATGGCCTTCAGGTCGCTGAGCGCGTGGGCGAAATCGTCGTTGATCAGCAGGTAGTCGTATTCGACGTAGTGGCTCATTTCACTGACCGCCTCGCGCATTCTGTGCTCGATGATTTCGCCGCTGTCCTGGCCGCGATTGGTCAGGCGGTGACGCAGCGCCTCCTGGGTCGGCGGCAGGATGAAGATGGACTTGGACTGGGGCATCAGGCGGCGCACTTGCTGGGCGCCCTGCCAGTCGATTTCCAGAATCAGGTCGAAGCCCTCGTGGAGCGTCTGCTCGACCCAGGCTTGCGAGGTGCCGTAGAGGTTGCCGAAGACTTCGGCGTGCTCGAGCAGTTCGCTGTTGTCGATCATCGCGAGAAACTGCTCGCGGCCGACGAAGTGATAATTCACCCCTTCCACCTCGCCAGGTCGCATGGCACGGGTGGTGTGCGAGACCGACACGCGAATCTGCGGCTCGCTGTCGATCAGCGCCTTGACCAGGCTGGTCTTGCCGGCGCCGGACGGAGCGGAAATGATGTAGAGGGTGCCGGTGGTGATGGTCATGAAAGTTTCCTGGGACTGGCTTTTCTGTTCTTTCAAGTCTTAAAAACGTAGCGAGCTAGCGCAGTAGTTTTATTCGATGTTCTGCACTTGTTCGCGCATCTGCTCGATTAGCACCTTGAGGTTGACCGCGGCCTGGGTGCTGCGGGTGTCGAAGGCCTTGGAGCCGAGGGTGTTGGCTTCACGGTTGAGTTCCTGCATCAGGAAGTCCAGGCGTCGGCCGGCTGCGCCGCCACTCTTGAGTACACGGCGCACTTCGCTGACGTGGGTGCTCAGGCGATCCAGTTCTTCGGCGACATCGCTCTTCTGTGCGAGTATCACCAGCTCCTGTTCCAGGCGCTGCGGGTCGAGTTCGGCCTGCAACTCGGCGCTGCGGGCGAGGATTTTCTGCCGCTGCACGGCAAGCATCTGCGGCACCAGTTCGCGCAGGGCTGCGACTTCGCCGTCAATGCTGTCCAGGCGTTCGTTGAGCAGTTTGGCCAGTTCAATGCCTTCGCGCGAGCGGCTTTGTTTCAGCTCGTCCAGCGCTTGCTTGAACAGGCTCAGCGCGGCTTTGTTGAGCACCTGCGGGTCGGCGGCGTCGGCGACCAGCACCCCAGGCCAGCTCAGGACTTCCAGTGGATTGAGTGGCGCCGGATGCTTGATCAGGCTGGCGACGCTTTCTGCGGCGGAGACCAGTTGGGCGGCGCGCTCGCGATCCACTTGCAGTGGCTGGCCGGCGCTGTCTTCGGCGAAGCGCAGGGTGCATTCGACTTTGCCGCGCGACAGGCCATTGCGCAGCGCCTCGCGCACTGCGCCTTCGAGGTCGCGAAAGGCATCCGGCAGGCGCAGGTGCGGCTCCAGGTAACGGTGGTTGACCGAGCGCAGCTCCCAGCTCAGGGTGCCATTGGTTCCGGCCTGCTCGGCGCGGGCGAAGGCAGTCATGCTGTGGATCATGGGCGAACCTCGCGGAAAGTCGGTACTGACGGGCGTGCCATGCAGGGCGCGCGGAATCATGAAAGCCGTGCACGGCACGTCCGTTGCCCTCATCCGACGCTAGGCGCCACCTTCTGCCTGAGGGAGAGGGGGCAAGGAGCAAGGAGGGTGTCGCTGCGCGACTTTCATGGTTAAAGGGCGAGATTGTAGCGCAGTGCGTCGGTCGCTCCCAATTCGGCATGTCGTTGCTGGCGCACGCCCCCTATAATGGCCCGCAGATTTCTATTCAGAGTAGGTATTCCTTGATGAAACGTCCCAGTGGCCGCAGTGCCGATCAGTTGCGCTCGATCCGTATCACCCGCAACTACACCAAGCACGCCGAAGGTTCGGTGCTGGTGGAGTTCGGCGACACCAAGGTGATCTGCACGGTCAGCGTCGAATCGGGCGTGCCGCGCTTTCTCAAGGGCCAGGGCCAGGGCTGGTTGACTGCCGAGTACGGCATGTTGCCGCGCGCCACCGGTGAGCGTAACCAGCGTGAAGCCAGTCGCGGCAAGCAGGGCGGGCGCACCCTGGAAATCCAGCGTCTGATCGGTCGCTCGCTGCGCGCCGCGCTGGATATGAGCAAGCTGGGTGAAAATACCCTGTACGTCGACTGCGACGTGATCCAGGCCGATGGCGGTACCCGTACCGCGTCGATCACCGGCGCCATGGTGGCGCTGATCGATGCGCTGAAAGTGATCAAGAAGCGTGGCGGTCTGAAAGGCGGCGATCCGCTCAAGCAGATGATCGCCGCGGTGTCGGTCGGCATGTACCAGGGCGAGCCGGTGCTCGATCTGGATTACCTGGAAGATTTCGCCGCGGAAACCGACCTGAACGTGGTAATGACCAGTGCGGGCGGCTTTATCGAGGTGCAGGGCACCGCCGAAGGCGCGCCATTCCAGCCGGCAGAGTTGAACGCCATGTTGGCGCTGGCGCATAAGGGCGTGAGCGAATTGTTCGAGTTGCAGCAGGCGGCATTGGCCGATTGAGCGTTTGACGTTCTGCTAAGGAGGGTAACCATGGAACCGCAGGATCTTGTGCCGGCCCCCACTCCAGAGGCTCGACAGTGGGCGATGTTCTGCCACTATGCGGCGTTCTTCTGGTTTCTGGTGCCGATGATCGGCAATGTAATCGGGCCCTTGATCGTCTGGCAGTTGAAGAAGGACCTCGACCCCTTCGTCAACGAGCAGGGCAAGGAGGCGCTGAACTTTCAGATCACCTTCAGCCTGGCCATGATCGTTTGCGGCATATTGGCCTGGGTGGTGATCGGGTTCCCGCTGATGCTGCTGGTCAGCATCAGCGCGCTGGTGCTGACGATTATCGCCGGGATCAAGGCCAATGCCGGGGAAGCCTATCGCTACCCGATCTGCTGGCGCGTGGTGAAGTAGGCCTGCAAGCAGCAGAGACAACAAAGCCGGCATCGCGCCGGCTTTGTTGTCTCTGCGGGTCGCGTTAGACGCTGAGAATCCAGTCGTAATCGACGATCAGCGGCGCATGCTGGGAGAAGCGTGGCTGGCGCGGCAAGCGCGCCGTGCGCACACTGCGGCGCATGCCGGGAGTGAGCAGTTGATAGTCGAAGCGATAGCCCAGGTTGAGCAGCTCGGCCTGCTCGCTGTCCGGCCACCAGCTGAACTGGTCGCCTTCGCGACTGACTTCGCGCAGGGCATCGACATAGCCCATGCTGCCGATCACTTCATCCAGCCAGGCCCGCTCCGGCGCCAGGAAGCCCGGTGATTGCTGGCAGTCGCGCCAGTTTTTCACGTCGATCTTCTGGTGCGCCACGTGGAGCGAACCGCAATAGATGTACTCGCGGCGCTTGCGACGCTGCTTGTCCAGGTAATGGGTGAAGTCGTCCATGAACTTGAACTTCTGATTCAAGCTCTCGTCGCCGTCCTGCCCGGATGGCAGCAGCAGGGTGGCGATACTTACCTTGTCGAAATCGGCCTGCAGGTAGCGCCCGTAGCGATCGGCCATTTCAAAGCCGAGGCCGCTGATTACCGCCTTGGGTTGCAGCCGCGAATACAGTGCCACGCCACCTTGGCTTGGTACTTCGGCATCGCAGGCATAGAGGAAATAGCCATCCAGTTGGAGGGCTTGGTCGTCCAGCTCAAAGGCGGAGGCGCGGGTGTCCTGCAGGCAGATGACGTCGGCATTCTGTGCTTGCAGCCAACTGAGCAAACCGCGCTCGACTGCAGCATGAATACCATTCACGTTCACACTGATGATCCGCATAAATGGCCCCTAAAAACACGTGCGTGTATGATACCCGAGCTCGTCTCCAATAAGCTAAATTCCTAGCTAAATCCGTGCCGTCCGGGACTTTCCATGCAAGCGTACCAGCGCGATTTCATTCGTTTTGCCATCGAGCGCGGGGTTCTGCGCTTCGGTCAGTTCACCCTCAAGTCGGGGCGTACCAGCCCGTATTTCTTCAATGCCGGGTTGTTCGACAGCGGTCTGGCGCTGGCCCGGCTGGGGCGGTTTTACGCCGCCGCGGTGGTCGATAGCGGTATTCCCTTCGATGTGTTGTTCGGTCCGGCCTACAAGGGTATTCCGCTGGCGGCGACCACCGCCGTGGCCCTGGCCGAGCATCATCAGCGCGATGTGCCCTGGTGTTTCAATCGCAAAGAGGCCAAGGATCACGGTGAAGGTGGCACCCTGGTCGGCGCGCCGCTGGCCGGTAAGGTGCTGATCGTCGACGACGTGATCACTGCCGGCACCGCGATCCGCGAGGTAATGCAGATCATCCAGGCCCAGGGTGCGCAGGCCGCAGGCGTGCTGATTGCGCTGAATCGTCAGGAACGTGGCCAGGGCGAGTTGTCGGCGATCCAGGAAGTCGAGCGCGATTTCGGCATGCCGGTGGTGAGCATCGTGTCGCTCGAGCTGGTGCTGGAATACCTGGCAGACGATGCCGAACTCAAGCAGTATTTGCCGGCGGTGCAAGCCTATCGCGCCGAATATGGAATCTAACTCCTCGATCTAGGGTGTTGTCTCGATGCGCAAACCGGCTCTGCTCCGCTGTTCGCTGTTGTTCGGTTTGCTGCTGCCGATTGTTGCGGGCGCCACCGAGTTGTATCGCTATACCGATGATCAGGGCGTTACCGTGCTCGGTCGTCAGGGCGTGCCGCCGGAGTTCATCGGCAGGGGCTATGAGGTGCTCAATGACCAGGGGCGGGTGATCAAGGTCGTCCCGCCGGCCCCGAGCGCCGAGGAAATGCAGCGTTTGCTGGCCGACAAGGCCCGCGCCAGCTCCGATTCCCAGCTGCTGCGCCTGTACAGCGCGCCCGAAGACATCGACCGGGCCCGCGATCGCAAGCTGGCCGAGCTGGACGGGTTGATCGGCGTGGCGCGCAGCAACTTGCAATCGGCGCGCCTGCAGCAGGACAACTTGCAGAGCCAGGCGGCGGATCATGAGCGTGCCGGGCGTGAAGTGCCGGAGCACCTGCTGGCACAGATCGCCAACCAGAAGGACGAACAGCTGCGTCAGTACAAGGACATTGCCCGCTACCAGGAAGTGCGCAAGCAGGCGCAGGCCAGCTTCGCTGCCGATCGCCAGCGTCTCGCCGAGCTGCTGGGCAAGCGGCGCTAGCGGGTGCTCACACCTTCGATCGGCCGGTAGGAGCTATTCCTCAGGCGCGCAGTGTTCATAGTCGCGCACCTTGTCGCGCAACCACTGCGGTAGCGGCCGGCTGCTGCGGCTGGCGCTGTCGGCATGCACGTAGATCACTTCACCGGCAGTCAACGCCTCATTCCCGCGCCAGATGCCCAGGTTGAAACTCAGGCTGGAGCGGCCCAGGCGGCCAATCCGCACGCCAATCTCCAGCAGGTCGTCGAAGCGCGCCGGCGCCAGATACTCGAGTACCGTCTTGATCGCGAAGAAGTCGCCGCCGTCGCGACTCAGGTCGGCCGGGTAGGCGATGTCCAGGGCGCGAAAGTATTCGGTGATGGCGACATCGGCATAGGTCAGATAGTGGCCGTTGAAGACGATGCTCTGGGGGTCGACTTCGGCCCAGCGCACCCGCAGCGGATGGAAGAAGCGGAAGGCGTCACGGGACGGTGCGGCGGTCATGGCGAGGCTCTGCTTGGTCGGTGAGGTCGCTAGAGCTTCGACGCACAGCCGCAGAACGGCAAGTGGCAGGCAGGCTTATTCAAGGGGCGAATCAGCCCGAGCCAGTCGGGCTGATTTGCAGTTGCCGGTGTCAGTGACGCTTGCGGTTGCAGATCTGGGTACCGACACCGCTGTCGGTGAAGATTTCCAGCAGCACCGCGTTGGGCACCCGGCCATCGATGATGTGCGCGCTGGTTACCCCGCCCTGAACCGCTTCGAGGGCGCAGCGGATCTTCGGCAGCATGCCGCCGTAGATGGTGCCATCGGCGATCAGGCCGTCGACCTGTTCGGTGGTCAGGCCGGTGAGCACCTCGCCCTGCTTGTCCAGCAGGCCGGCGATGTTGGTCAGCAGGATCAGTTTCTCGGCCTTCAAGGCTTCGGCGACCTTGCCGGCGACCAGGTCGGCGTTGATGTTGTAGGACTCGCCTTGCGCGCCGACGCCGATCGGCGCGATGACCGGGATGAAGTCACCCTTGACCAGCATGTTGAGCAGGTCGGTATTGACCCCGATGACTTCGCCGACGTGGCCGATGTCGATGATTTCCGGGGTGGTCATCTCCGGGGTCTGGCGGGTTACGGTGAGCTTCTTGGCGCGGATCAGCTCGGCGTCCTTGCCGGTCAGGCCGATGGCGCTGCCGCCATGGCGGTTGATCAGGTTGACGATGTCCTTGTTGACCTGGCCGCCGAGGACCATTTCCACCACGTCCATGGTCTGCGCATCGGTCACGCGCATGCCGTCGATGAAGTGGCTCTCGATCGACAGGCGCTTGAGCAGGTCGCCGATCTGCGGACCGCCGCCATGCACCACCACCGGGTTGATGCCGACCGCCTTCATCAACACGATGTCGCGGGCGAAGTTGGTTTTCAGTTCGTCGCTTTCCATGGCGTTGCCACCGTACTTGACCACCAGGGTCTTGCCGACGAAGCGGCGAATGTACGGCAACGCTTCGGACAGGACTTTGGCGACGTTACTGGCGGCATCACGTTCGAGGGTCATGCGGGTCTCCATGGCTAATCTCAATCAAAATGGCAAAGTGATATCGGGTGCAGCGCTGTACAGTTGCGCGCGGAAGACTTCCTTGATGCGCTCGAGTTCGTGCTCGGTGTCGGCCTCGAAGCGCAGCACCAGCATCGGCGTGGTGTTGGAGGCGCGGACCAGGCCCCAGCCCTTGGGGTAGTCGACGCGCACACCGTCCAGGGTGGTGAGGTTGGCCTCGCCCCAGTGACCGTCGCGCTGCAGGGTGTCGATGATGCTGAATTTGCTCTGCTCGGTAACCTGGATATTGATTTCCGGGGTGGATATATCACAGGGGAAGGCGGCGAACACCTGTTCGGCGTCGCGCTTGTCCTGGCTGAGAATCTCCAGCAGACGAGCGGCGCTGTAGATACCGTCGTCGAAGCCGAACCAGCGCTCCTTGAAGAATATATGCCCGCTCATCTCGCCGGCCAGCAGGGCGCCGGTTTCCTTCATCTTTTTCTTGATCAGCGAGTGGCCGGTTTTCCACATCACCGGCCGGCCACCGTAGCCGCTGATCAGCGGGGTCAGGCGGCGGGTGCATTTGACGTCGAAGATGATATCGGCGCCGGGATTGCGCGACACCACGTCCTTGGCGAACAGCATCAGCAGGCGATCCGGGTAGATGATGGTGCCCTTGTTGGTCACCACGCCGACCCGGTCGCCGTCGCCGTCGAACGCCAGGCCGAGGTCGGCCTGCTCTTCCTTGACCTTGGCGATCAGGTCGACCAGGTTCTCCGGCTTGCCCGGGTCCGGGTGGTGGTTGGGGAAGGTGCCGTCGACATCACAGAACAGCGGAATCACCGTGCAGCCCAGGGCTTCGATCAGCTGTGGGGCGATTACCCCGGCCGCGCCGTTGCCGCAGTCGACCACCACCTTCAGCGGTTTGGCCGTGGCGATGTCGTCGCGAATATGGTTGAAGTAGCGCTCCAGCACATCGACCTGCTCGACCGTACCTACGCCGCTGACCAGGTCGTTGGTGTCGATGCGGGTCTTGAGCGCCTGAATCTGTTCATTGGCCAGGGTGTCGCCAGCGATGACGATCTTGAAACCGTTGTAATCCGGCGGGTTGTGGCTGCCGGTGAGCATCACCGCGGATTTGCCCGCGAGGATATGGCCGGCGTAGTAGACCACCGGGGTTGGCACCATGCCGACATCGCTGACGTTGCAGCCGCAGTCGAGCAGGCCCTGAATCAGTTGTTCGACCAGCTCCGGGCCGGACAGGCGGCCATCGCGCCCCACTGCAACATTCGGTTCGCCCTGCGCGAGGCTCTGCGAGCCGATTGCACGGCCGATCCAGTAGGCGGTTTGCGCCGTCAGGCTGCTGCCGACCACGCCGCGAATGTCGTAGGCGCGGAAGATGTCGGCGGGCACTTTTGGTGCTGAATTTAGGCTGTTCATAACGGGGGCTTGCTCCAGTCCCAGGAGATCCTGGTCTTCGTCGAGAATGTCGATATCGAGGATATCGGTGTCTTGAAACAGCGGATCGATCAACCCGGCCGTCTGGCTGGGTACCGCTGCGGGCGAAGCGCTGCCGACGCTGTTGGGGTCTTCCGTTGCTTTGCTGGTGTGACGCGACAGGCGCGTCAGGGGTTTTACCAGGCTGTCGAGCGCCGGCAGGCTCAGGCTGAAAGCTTTGACGGCTTTACCGGCTGAGAGTTCTTTAACCAGTCGTTCAAGTTGCAATACATCCTGGTGCAGGCGTCGTTGCTGGCCGCTGTACACCAGGTAGAGGCCCAGCAGGGCGCCCGCCAGTGCGAGCAGCATCGCCAGACCAGGCAGGGTGGGTGAGAAGGCCGTTGCAGTCAGGTCCGGGCCCGGGGTGAAGCCAAGCTGCCAGTTCGGGTTGCCGCTATCGAAGTGCTGTGCCTCGCCCTGGGCCTGGCCGCGTTGCGCCAGCACCTGGCCGGCGCTATTGCCGAATTGCTGAAGCAGTTGCAGTTGGCCGACGTCGGCCGGTAATGGCGGCAAGTTGGCCAGCAGGCGGTTCAGTTCGACGGCCAGCAGCAGCGTGCCCTGTGCGGGCTGGTCATCGCCCTGGCGCAGTGGCGCCACGCTGTAGACCAGCCAGCGCTGGCCGATCTTGTAGGCCTCGGCAGCAGGCGTCTGGCCGTTTTCCGCGCGGCGCAGCATGTCCAGCGCGGCAAAGTTCATCGGCGCGTCCCGGCCCATGTCCTGAACGGCTTCGCCACGGGCATTGAGGTGCGCATCGATCACGCCATCCCAGTAGTGCAGGCTGCGTTCGGCCGCCCGCAGCTGTTGGCTGTCCCGGCTTTGCACGGCCTGCAGCAACTCGGGATTGCGCGACGCGGCGCGGGTGTCGGCGGCCAGTTGCAGCAGTGCCTGTTGCAGCGCGGCGGCCTGGGCGCCGCCCCAGGCCTGGGTGAGTTGCTGCTGTTGCTGTTGCTGGATGCTGTTGAACAGGCCGAACCAGAGCAGCGCGGCGGCCAGAACCAGTCCGCTGATGACCGCCGGCAGACCTGGAAACAGGGCGCTGGCGGTCTGTTTGCCGGTGCTCGACAGTTGCATGCCCGGGCTGGCGGCGGTGGCTTCCTTGGCAGTGCGCTTGAAGCGTTTCATCGAACGTCTCCCTGGCGGTTCATCCTGTTGGCGGCTCGTCTTGTTCGCGGTTCGTCTTGTTGGTAGTTCGTCTTGAAAGTGGCACTCAGTGACTGCCGGAATGGCCAAACCCGCCGCTGCCGCGCTGGCTCTCGTCGAACTGCTCGACCAGCTCGAAGTGCGCTTGCACCACCGGCACCAGGATCAACTGGGCGATGCGCTCGCCGATGGCCATGCTGAAGGCGCTTTGCCCGCGGTTCCAGCAGGACACCATCAGCTCGCCCTGGTAGTCCGAGTCGATCAGGCCGACCAGGTTGCCGAGGACGATGCCGTGCTTATGGCCGAGGCCCGAGCGTGGCAGGATCAGCGCCGCCAGGCTGGGGTCGCCGACATAGATCGACAGGCCGGTGGGGATCAGCACGGTTTGTCCAGGCTCGAGGATCAGTTCCTGCTTGAGCATGGCGCGCAGGTCGAGGCCGGCGGAACCCGGGGTGGCGTACTGCGGCAGGGGGAATTCGCTGCCCAGGCGCGGGTCGAGGATTTTGGCTTGTAAGGCGTGCATGTCAGGCTCTGCGGTCGGTGAATGGGGGCATCAGGCGCGCTGCAAGCGGTCGGCGATAAAGGCCACCAGTTGGCGGGCGATCTTGCCTTTGCTGGTCTGCGCGAAGCTGCTTTGCTGGAGGTCGCGATCGATGATGGTGATGGCGTTTTCCTCGCTGTTGAAGCCGATGCTCGGGTTGGCCACGTCGTTGGCGACGATCAGGTCGAGGTTCTTGTCCTGCAGCTTGCGCGAGGCATAGCCCAGCAGGTTCTCGGTCTCGGCCGCGAAGCCGACGCTGAACGGTCGGTCGGCGCGTCCTGCCAGCGTGGCGAGGATATCCGGGTTGCGCACCATTTGCAGGAGCAGCCCGTCGCCGTTGGCCGGGTCTTTCTTCAATTTGTGCTGGGCGACCACTTCCGGGCGGTAATCGGCGACGGCGGCCGCGGCGATCAGCAGGTCGCAGGGCATGGCGGCTTCGCAGGCGGCGAGCATGTCGCGGGCGCTGACCACGTCGATGCGGTTGACCCGATCCGGGGTCGGCAAGTGCACCGGGCCGCTGATCAGGGTGACCCTGGCGCCGGCTTCGGCGGCGGCTTCGGCGAGGGCGAAGCCCATCTTGCCGGAACTGTGATTGGTGATGTAACGCACCGGGTCGATGTTTTCCTGGGTCGGCCCCGCGGTGATCAGCACGTGCTTGCCGGTCAGGGCCTGGTTCTGGAAGCAATCGGCGGCGCATTGCGCCAGCTCATCGGCTTCCAGCATGCGGCCGAGGCCGACGTCGCCGCAGGCCTGGCTGCCTGCCGCCGGGCCAAACAGGCGGATGCCGCGCTCGCCGAGCAGCTGGGCGTTGGCCTGGGTGGCCGGATCGCGCCACATGGCCTGGTTCATCGCCGGGGCCAGGGCTACCGGGGCGTCGGTGGCCAGCACCAGGGTGGTCAGCAGGTCATCGGCGACACCCTGGGCCAGGCGCGCCATCAGGTCGGCGGTGGCCGGGGCGATCAGCACCAGGTCGGCCCAGCGCGCCAGTTCGATATGGCCCATGGCGGCTTCGGCGGCGGGATCGAGCAGATCCAGGTGGACCGGGTGGCCGGAGAGGGCCTGCAGGGTCAGCGGCGTGATGAATTCGCGGCCGCCACGGGTCATGACCACATGCACGTCAGCGCCCAGATCGCGCAGGCGGCGAACCAGCTCTGCGCTCTTGTAGGCGGCAATGCCGCCACCCACGCCGAGAACGATGCGTTTTCGATATAGCCGCTGCATAGGCCTGCCTTGTATTGGGTGGATGTACGCCGCAACGGTGATGCCTGCCAGGCAGACCGTCGGGCTTTTGCAGTGGGACAGAGTCCCAAGTCCGATAGGCCGCCAGGCCAGTCGCCGCGCAAAAAGATGGGCTAAGATAGCACAGCAGCCGCAGTGGAAAAGCGGCACCAGGAGCTTGCCAGACCAAGGCCGCAGGGCTGTTCAGGGGTGGCAGGCGCAGGGCTCGACATGGAGGTGCTATGAGCATTCGCGATTGGCCGGCGGCGGAACGCCCGCGGGAGAAACTTCTGGCCCAGGGGGCCGCCAGCCTGACTGACGCCGAATTGCTGGCGATCTTCCTGCGGACCGGCGTGGCCGGGCAGAGCGCCGTGGATCTGGCGCGCCATCTGCTCGCTGACTTCGGTGGGCTGCGTGCGTTGATGCAGGCGGATTTGCCGTCCTTCAGCCGGCGTCTGGGGCTGGGTCCGGCCAAGTTCGCCCAGTTGCAGGCGGTGCTGGAGATGGCCCGCCGGCACCTGGCCGAGCAATTGCGCCGCGACTCGGCGCTGGAAAGCCCGCAGGCGGTGCGCGATTACCTCAAGGCGCTGCTGCGCCACGAACCCCACGAGGTGTTCGGTTGCCTGTTTCTCGATGCCAAGCATCGGGTGCTGGCCTTCGAGGCGCTGTTCCACGGCTCCATCGACAGCGCCAGCGTCTATCCCCGCCAGGTGGTCAAGCGTGCGCTGGCGCATAACGCCGCGGCGCTGATCCTGACCCATAACCATCCCTCGGGCGTGGCCGAGCCGAGTCAGGCGGACCGGGTGCTGACCAAGCGCCTGAAGGACGCGCTGGAGCTGGTCGATGTCCGGGTACTCGACCACTTCATCGTCGGCGACGGCGAGCCGCTGTCGATGGCCGAGTACGGCTGGTTGTAGCAGGCGGGCGCCGACATCTCTCCAGCGGGGCTGAACGCCGCGAAGCCCGGCATGGCGGCTTCGCGACTCGGCACCTTGGGGCTGTCAGGGCGCCAGGCGCACCTTGGCGAAATCCTGGCGGCCGAAGGGGCTGACCTGATAACCCTCGACTTCCTTGCGGATCAGGGCGTAGGCGGTCGGGTGGGCCAGGGGCAGCCACAGCGCCTGTTGCTGGATGATCCGCTGCGCGTCCTGATAGATCTGGCTGCGCTGCGCCTGGTCGCTGGTGGTTTTGCCGGCGGCGATCAACTTGTCCAGTTGCGGGTCGCAGTAGCGGGCGAAGTTGAGTCCCGACTCGAGCGAGGCGCAGGCGAATTGCGGGGTGAGGAAGTTGTCCGGGTCGCCATTGTCGCCGGCCCAGCCCATGAACAGCAGGTCGTGTTCGCCGGCCTTGGCCCGGCGGATCAGCTCGCCCCATTCGATCACGCGGATCTCGGCCTGAATGCCGACCTTGCCCAGGTCGGCCTGCAGCAACTGGGCGCCGAGGCTAGGGTTGGGGTTGAGCAGGCTGCCGCTGGGGCGGGTCCAGATGGTGGTCTGGAAGCCCTCGGGCAGGCCGGCCTCGGCCAGCAGGGCGCGGGCCTTGGCCGGGTCGTGGGCATAACCGGGCAGTTCTGCGGCATAGCTCCAGGTATTGGGCGGATAGGGGCCGTTGGCCGCCTCGGCACTGTTCTCGAACACCGCTTGCAGATAGCTGGCTTTGTCGAAGGCCAGGTTGATCGCCTGGCGCACGGCGGTTTTATCCAGGGGGGCATGCTGACTGTTGATGCCGACGAAGGCGGTCATGAAGGCGGCGGTGTGTACGCTCTTCAGCTCGGCATCGGCGGCACTGGCCTGCACGTCCTGCGGCTTGGGCGAGAGGGCGATATGGCATTCACCGCGGCGCAGCTTCTGCAGGCGCACATTGGCGTCCGGGGTGATGGCGAACACCAGGCTATCCACCGCGGGCTGGCCGGCAAAGTACTCGGGGTTGGCGTCATAGCGCACCACCGCGTCTTTCTGGAAGCGCTTGAAGACGAAGGGGCCACTGCCGATCGGCTGGCTGTTGAGCCGCTCCGGGGTGCCGGCGGCGAGCAACTGGTCGGCGTACTCGGCGGAATAGATCGAGGCGAAGCCCATGCTCAAGGTGGCGAGGAAGGTGGCGTCGGGCCGACTCAGGGTGAAGCGCAGGCGGTGTTCGCCGAGCTTGTCGATGCTCTTGATCAGGCTGGGCAACTGCATCGATTGGGCGTGTGGGTAGCCGCCGGGGGCAGTCTTGTGCCAGGGATGGGCCGGGTCGAGCATGCGCTGGAAGCTGAACAATACGTCGTCGGCGGCCAGTGGGCGGCTGGGGCTGAAATAGTCGGTTTCGTGGAAGGCGACATCTTCGCGCAAGACAAAGCTGTAGCTCAGGCCGTCCTCGCTGACCTGCCAGCTTTGCGCCAGGCTGGGCAGCAACTGGCCGCTGCCGGCGTCGAATTCCACCAGGCGGTTCATCAGTACATCGGCCGAGGCATTGGTGGTGGTCAGCGAGTTGTATTGCACAACGTCGAAGCCATCCGGGCTGGCTTCGGTGCAGACGCTGAGTGTGGCGGCCTGAACCAGAAGCGGGCTCAGCAGGCCGGTCAATAGCAGCGTTTGGGTGGCGAGGCGCATGACAGACTCCTTGATAGTGCGGTGCGCGCGCACACGGCGCGCCGACAAAGGTTTCACCCTAGACCATAACGTACGGCCAGAACAGCGGACTTGTCGACGAGCGGTAGGCTAGCGCTGGCGCCTGCGCTGCTGGCCTGGGGGCGGCTGTTGCGCAGCAGGCGCGTGCTGGTCGAAAGTGCGTTTAGCCTTGTTGCACTCTGGGCTTTCTGGTATAAAGCAGCGCTCTTTTGTAGGGGCCCGGTTCGTGCGCTTTGTTGTGCAGCTGGTAAGACCCTCGAGATACGCGGCGCCGAGCGCCAATGATATTGAGTTTATGCGGCCAACCCATGCCGGGTTGGGCATGTGGTTTTAGAGGGCTGAGGCATGTCGAGAGTCTGTCAAGTTACCGGTAAGGGTCCGGTAACTGGGAACAACGTTTCCCACGCACACAACAAAACCCGTCGTCGTTTCCTGCCGAACCTGCAGCATCACCGCTTCTGGGTCGAGTCTGAGAACCGTTTCGTGCGTCTGCGCGTTTCTGCCAAGGGCATGCGTTGCATCGACAAGCGTGGTATTGACGTCGTTCTGTCCGAGCTGCGTGCTCGCGGCGAAAAGGTTTAAGGAGTAAATCATGCGCGAATTGATCCGTTTGGTGTCCAGTGCCGGTACCGGCCATTTCTACACCACCGACAAGAACAAACGCACCACTCCGGACAAACTCGAAATTAAAAAATTCGATCCGGTTGTACGCAAGCACGTGACCTACAAGGAAGCCAAGATCAAGTAATTGATCCCGGCTCTTGTCGAAAAAGCCCGCCTCATGGCGGGCTTTTTCATGCCTGCGATTTACCCAGGCTCCTGCAGCCGTCTGCGGCCAACCTGTCGAGCATGCTGGCGGCGGCCCATTCCCTGCGTCATTTGTGCAGGTGAAAAAAAGCCCGCTCAGCGCGGGCTAAAGGGTGACGCATGAATAGAGTCGGTCAGTGCGACGCTGGCTCGAAGATCACGTAGACCTTGCGGCAGGCTTGCAGCACTTCCCAGGTGCCGGAGAACCCGGCCGGGATGACGAAGCGGTCGCCGGCGCGTACGGTCTTGGCGTTGCCGTCCGCATCGCGCAGCACGGATACGCCCTCGAGGATCTCGCAGTATTCGTGTTCGCTGTAGTTGACCGTCCATTGACCGACCGCGCCTTCCCAGATGCCGGCGTTGAACTGGCCGCACGGGCTGCCATAGAGGTTGCGCACGCTTTGCTCGGGGTCGCCCGCGAGGATTTTTTCCGGCGCCGGGCGGTAGTGCTCGGGGGCGGTGCTGGCTTGGGCGAAGTCGAGGATCTGTTCGATAGTCATGCTGGGGTTCCGGGTCGGGGCGGTTAGCTGGCTTGGCGGATCGAGTCTGCAAGCTTTTCCAGCTGGGTATCAAGCTGCGCCTGTGTCGCGATCAGTGCGGGTGAATACATGTCTTCGGCGCTGTCCGGCCGACGTGGTTCGGCCTTGAATTGACGATTGGCGCTGAATGGCATCCAGTCGTCGCCGGGGTTGTTGGTTATTCTATTCACTTGAGCGTTGTCGAGGCTTGTCATGCGAGCTGTCCGGGCGCGCGAAGAAAGGGAGTCTGGGACGATTTCGCGCAGTCTATGTTTAATAAAACGAACATGGCAAGGGGGTTTGTCGCGCTTTGTAAAAAATATTGAAAATGTGCAGCCCTCTGGTTTAGTGTTGCCAGCAGGATTTGGCCCTCGCAGGCCTTGCAGAATTATTGACAGTGTGCGCGCCGACGCCGCAGCACTTTTTACTGATAGAGGATGCTCGAATGACTAGCCTGACTCGTGCCGACTGGGAACAGCGTGCCGATACCCTGAAGATCGAAGGCCGTGCCTTTATTCATGGCGAATACCGTGCGGCGGTTTCCGGCGCGACCTTCGAGTGCATCAGCCCGGTGGACGGCCGGCTGCTGGTAGAGGTCGCCAGTTGCGACCTGGCCGATGCCGAACTGGCAGTACAGGATGCCCGCAAAACCTTCGATTCCGGCATCTGGTCGCGCCTGGCGCCGGTCAAGCGCAAGGAAGTGATGATCCGCTTCGCCGACCTGATCGAGCAGCACGGCGAAGAGCTGGCGCTGCTGGAAACCCTCGACATGGGCAAGCCGATCAGCGATGCCCTGGGTATCGACGTATCCAGCGCCGCGCGCTCGATCCGCTGGAGCGGCGAGGCGATCGACAAGATCTACGACGAAGTGGCCACCACCCCGCACAACGAGTTGGGCCTGGTGACCCGCGAGCCGATCGGCGTGGTCGCCGCCATCGTGCCGTGGAACTTCCCGTTGCTGATGAGCTGCTGGAAGCTTGGTCCGGCACTGTCCAGCGGTAACTCGGTGATCCTCAAACCGTCCGAGAAGTCGCCACTGACTGGCATCCGCATCGCCCAACTGGCCATCGAGGCCGGTATTCCGGCGGGCGTGTTCAACGTCCTGCCGGGCTTCGGCCATACCGTCGGCAAGGCCCTGGCGCTGCACATGGACGTCGACACCCTGGTGTTCACCGGCTCGACCAAGATCGCCAAGCAACTGATGATCTACGCCGGCGAGTCGAACATGAAGCGCGTCTGGCTGGAAGCCGGCGGCAAGAGCCCGAACATCGTCTTCGCCGATGCCCCGGACCTGCAGGCCGCCGCCGAAGCCGCGGCCGGCGCCATCGCCTTCAACCAGGGTGAAGTCTGCACCGCCGGCTCGCGCCTGCTGGTGGAAAATTCGATCAAGGAGCGTTTCGTGCCGATGGTGGTCGAGGCGATCAAGAGCTGGAAACCGGGCAATCCGCTGGATCCGGCGACCAATGTCGGCGCGCTGGTCGACGTCACCCAGATGAACAATGTGCTCGGCTACATCCAGGCCGGTCATGATGGCGGCGCCACCCTGGTGGCCGGCGGCAAGCGGGTGCTGCAAGAGACCGGCGGCACCTACGTCGAACCGACCATTTTCGACGGGGTGAACAATGCCATGCGCATCGCCCGCGAGGAGATCTTCGGTCCGGTGCTCTCGGTGATCGGCTTCGACTCGGCGGAAGAAGCCGTACAGATCGCCAACGACACGCCTTATGGCTTGGCGGCGGCGCTATGGACCAGCAACCTGTCGAAGGCCCACCTGACCGCCAAGGCGCTGCGCGCCGGCAGCGTGTGGATCAACCAGTACGACGGCGGCGACATGACCGCGCCGTTCGGCGGCTTCAAGCAGTCCGGCAACGGCCGCGACAAGTCGCTGCACGCCTTCGACAAGTACACTGAACTGAAAGCCACCTGGATCAAGCTGTAACGTCGATAAGCGACAGGCGGGTAACTGCCTGAAGGTCCGCCCTTCGGGGCCGGTTCTTGATGAACCACACCTGCGGCCGGGTTTCCTTGGGAAGCCCGGCCGTTTTGTTTTGTACCGGGCCACGACATAAAGGAGTCTGGCAATGCGTTGGGGTACCTATTTCGCGGTCTGTGCGGCGGTCATCAGCATCGGTCTGGCCCTCGGGGTGACCATGCCGTTGGTGTCGCTGCGCCTGGAGAGTTGGGGCTACGACTCCTTCGCCATCGGCGTGATGGCCGCGACTCCGGCGGTGGGTGTCTTGCTCGGCGCGTCCCTGGCGGGTCGGTTGGCGGGGTACTTCGGCACCACTCGGCTGATGCAGCTGTGCCTGCTGGTCGGCGCCCTGTCCGTGGGATTGCTGGCGCTGATGCAGAGCTATGCGGTGTGGCTGCTGTTGCGCCTGCTGATCGGCGTGGCGCTGACCGTGGTGTTCATCCTCGGCGAAAGCTGGATCAACCAGCTTGCGGTGGAGAAGTGGCGCGGCCGCCTGGTCGCCCTGTATGGCACCGGCTATGCGTTGAGCCAGCTGTGTGGGCCGCTGCTGCTCACCGCGTTGGGCACCAGCACCGATCTGGGCTTCTGGGCCGGCGTCGGCCTGCTGATCAGCGGCTCGTTGCTCCTCCTGGGGCGCACGGGTGCGCCGCGGGTGGACGCCCACAGCGCCTCGGGGCGTGGCCTGCCGGCGTTCTGCCGCAAGCTGCCGGCCATCGCCTGGGCGGTGATGCTGTTCGCCGGCTTCGAGGCGATGATGCTGACCCTGCTGCCGATCTACGGCCTGCGTCAGGGCTTCACCCAGGAGGTGGCGCTGTTCATGGTCAGCGTGGTGGTGGTCGGCGATGCCGCCCTGCAACTGCCGATCGGTCTGCTGGCGGACCGCATGTCGCGGCGCAGCCTGTTCCGCGGTTGCGGGGTGATCCTGCTGTGCGCCAGTCTGGCGATTCCCCTGCTGCTGCACACGGCGTTGATCTGGCCGCTGCTGGTGCTGTTCGGCGCCAGCGCCGGCGGGCTGTTCACCCTGTCGCTGATCCTGATCGGCGAGCGTTACCGCGACGACGAGCTGGTCCGCGCCAATGCCCATGTCGCGCAGCTCTGGGGCATCGGCTGCCTGATCGGCCCGCTGGCCACCGGTGCGGCCAGCCAGTGGGTCAGCGGCCATGCGTTGCCGTTGTTGATGGCGCTGGGGGCGGCGGTGTTCGTGGTGCTGGCCTGGCGTGGCCAGGGCGCCGATGACCAGTTCGGTACGGCCGCGCCGGCGCGCAGCGATTAGTTCGGCGTGGCCAGCTCCGCCAGCAGTTCGGCGACGCTCTCGCCGACCCGGCGCACCGCCTGTTCGATCTCTGCGCTGGGCTTGGCCGCGTAGTTGATGCGCAGGCAGTTGCGGTACTTGCCGGCGGCGGAAAAGATGCTGCCCGGGGCGATTTGTACCTTGTGTGGTTGCAGTTCGCGGTTCAGCCGTTGGCTGTCGAAGCCCGGGTCCAGCTCGACCCAGAGCATGAAGCTGCCCTGCGGCCGACTGACCCGCGTGCCGGGCGGAAAATATCGGCTGACCCAGTCGACCATCTGCTCCAGGCCGCGCGCGTACTGGCTGCGCATGCGCCGCAAGTGCGGCTGGTAGTGGCCGGCCTCGAGGTATTCCGCCAGGGCCAGTTGCGGCAGTTGCGCGGTGCTGCCGGTGCCCATGTATTTCATGTGCAGCACGCGATCCAGGTAGCGCCCCGGGGCGATCCAGCCGATGCGCAGGCCGGGCGCCAGGGTCTTGGAAAAGGAGCTGCAGAGCAGCACGCGGCCGTCTTCGTCATAGGACTTGATGGTGCGCGGACGCGGGTAGCTGTAGGCCAGCTCACCGTAGACGTCGTCCTCGATGATTGCCACGTCGTAGCGTTGCGCCAGGGCGAGCAGGGCCCGTTTGTTGGCGTCCGGCATGATGTAGCCGAGCGGGTTGTTGCAGGTCGGCGTCAACTGTATGGCTTTGATCGGCCATTGTTCGAGCGCCAGCTCCAGGGCTTCCAGGCTGATCCCTGTGAGCGGGTCGGTGGGCAATTCCAGCGCCTTCATGCCGAAGCCTTTCAGCGCCTGCATGACCCCGTGGAAGCTCGGCGAGTCCACCGCGACGATGTCGCCGGGTTGACAGATCGCGCGGATCGCTGCGGATAAGGCTTCGTGGCAACCGGTGGTGATGACGATGTCCTGATAGGGAATCTGGCAGCCCGAGTCGAGCATCAGCCGCGAGATCTGCTCGCGCAGGCCCTGGTCGCCATAAATGCAGCCGTAGGTGAGGCTGTTCAGGTCCTGCCTGCGGCCCAGGCGGGAAAGCGAACGCAGCAGGGGCTTGAGCGTCGGGCTGCTGATATCCGGGCGGCCGCGGCCCAGTTGGATCATGTCGCTGCGGCTGGGCGACAGGCTGATCAGTTCGAGGACCTGATCCCACTGCGACACGTCCACCGGCCGTTGCGCCGTGCGGCTGACCATCGGCAGCGCCGGTTTTTCTCGCGCGAGGGGCACGAAATAGCCGGACTTTGGCCGTGGTGTGGCCAGGCCCTGGTCTTCCAGGTGGCGATAGGCCTGCTGCACCGTGCTCAGGCTGACGCCATGCTCGAGGCTGAGGGCGCGCACCGAGGGCAAGCGCTCGCCTGGGCGGTACAGGCCCTGCTCGATGCGCGCGCCGAGCTGTTCGGCCAGGTTGATGTAGAGGGTCATGACAGTTGCCCTGATTCTTTAGCGTTAATAAGGCAAGCAATACAGATGCGGCATAAATTCACGATTCAGCGACTTTAAAGCGCCGTCTGTATGCAGTTAATAAGATAATTTTGAATCTGTCATGCTTTTTGTCCGACGCTCATCATGATCTCCCAGAGTGCTTTCGAGCAGGAGAAAGATGATGAACGGGATTGGCGATGCAAGGCTGACACTGGAGACGAATGAGCCGGCGAGCAGCCGTCCGGTGCCTGTGGCGGGTGAGTCGCGCTGGTTGCTGTTCTGGCGCCGGCTGGGTACCCGCGGGGCGCTGCTCAGGCTGACCGATGCGCAGTTGCGCGACATCGGCCTGACCCGGGTAGAGGCCAACCACGAAGCCTTGCGGCCGTTCTGGACGCTCTGGAAGCGCTGAATCTCAACCCGCAGGCTGGATTAGCACGGCAGGTTGGACTGAACCCGGTAGTGAACATCCAGCCCTGCAGCTTGGCGGGCGTGTCGGCTGCGCCTACAGCAGTTCCTTGAGTCGGTGCCAGAGCATGCCCAGGGCCAGCAACGGCGAGCGCAGGTGCTTGCCGCCGGGGAAGGTCATGTGCGGAACCTGGGCGAACAGGTCGAAGCCGTGGCTGGCTTGGCCGGCGATGGCCTCGGCCAGCAGTTTGCCGGCCAGGTGGGTGGCGTTGACGCCGTGGCCGGAGTAGGCCTGGGCATAGTAGACGTTGGCCTGATCCTTGAGCCGGCCGATCTGCGGCAGGCGGTTGGCGCCGATGCCGATCATCCCGCCCCACTGGTAGTCGATCTTCACATCCTGCAAGTGGGGGAAGACGGCCAGCATTTTCGGGCGCATGTAGCCGGCGATGTCCGCCGGGTCGCGGCCGGAGTAATGGCAGGCACCACCGAACAGCAGGCGCCGATCGGCGGACAGGCGATAGTAGTCGAGGGCCACGCGTTGGTCGCACAGCGCCATGTTCTGCGGAATGATCGCGTGGGCTTGGGCCTCGGACAGCGGCTCGGTGGCGATCACGTAACTGCCGGCCGGCAGCACCTTGCCGCCCAGGGTCGGGTTCAGCTCGCCCAGGTAGGCGTTGCAGCCGAGCACCAGGTGAGCTGCGCGCACCACGCCCAGGGCGGTATGCACCCTGACCTCGGCGCCGTAGTCGATGCGCGTCACTGCCGAATCTTCGAATAGCTGCACCCCCAGCGACTGGGCGGCTGCCGCTTCGCCCAGGGCCAGGTTGAGCGGGTGCAGGTGGCCGGAGCCCATGTCGATCAGGCCGCCGACGTAGCGGTCGGAGCCGACCACCTCATGCATCTGCTCCGGCTGCAACAGGCGCAGCTCGTGCGGGTAACCGAGGCTTTGCAGCTCCGCCATGTCGGCGGCGAACCCGTCCAGATGGCTGGGTTTGTTCGCCAGGTCGCAATAGCCCCAGGTCAGGTCGCAGTCAATAGCGAACTGCGCGACCCGGCGCCGGACGATTTCCACGGCTTCCAGGCCCATCAACTTGAGTTCGCGCACGCCGCTGGCGCCGATCACCGATTCGAACTGCTCGACGCCATGGCCAACCCCGCGAATCAACTGGCCGCCGTTGCGCCCGCTGGCGCCCCAGCCGATCTTGTGCGCCTCGAGCAGCACCACCGAGAAGCCTTTCTGCGCCAGTTCGATGGCCGTGTTCAGCCCGGAAAAGCCGCCGCCGACGATGCACACATCGGCGCTGAGCTCCCCGCGCAGGGGCGGGTAGGCCAGTTGCCGGTTGGCGCTGGCGGCGTAGTAGGACGCGGCGTGCTGGGTGTTGTGGACCGGTTGGTGAACGCGGGCGTTCATGTGTGAAATCCTGTTTGTCGTGTTTGGAAATTTTTACGCAGGATAAACGCGGGCTCTGCGCGCCGCCAAGTGGGTTGCGGTAAAAACTGGGTTTCCGTCGGGATAATCGGCCATTCGCCGGCAGCCGACGGCGAGCGGGGTTAAGATGCGCGGAATTTCCACGGGACACTAGTGATGAGTTGTACCAGCCGCAAGATCGATCACCTGCGTTTGCAGATTCCGCGTTTCGACTGCGTGCCTGGCTGTCACGACTGCTGCGGACCGGTCACCGCCTCATCCGAGGAGATGGCCCGCCTGCCGGTGAAAAGCGACGCCGCGCATGACGCCGCGCTGGCCGAGCTGAATTGTGTGCACCTCGGGCCGCAGGGCTGTGAGGTGTATGACCAGCGGCCGCTGATCTGCCGGCTGTTCGGCACCAGCAAAAGCCTGCCCTGTCCCCATGGTCGCGGGCCGGAAACGCCGATCGAGGCGCATGTCGAGCAGCAGGTGCATCAGCTGATCGCCAGCACCCGCCAGGTGTTGGTGTAGGGCGCCGCCCGCCCCGGTTATGGTCTTCCAGCGGGCGTGGTGCCACCGGCGAGCTATTCCGCAATCGGTAGCGCCAGCGATTCCTTGACCTCTTCCATGACGATATAGCTCTTCGACTCGCGCACGTGCGGCAGCTTGAGCAGGATGTCGCCGAGCAGCTTGCGGTAGCTGGCCATCTCGTTGATCCGTGCCTTGACCAGGTAATCGAAGTCGCCGGAAACCAGGTGGCATTCCAGCACGTGCGGCAGCTTGAGCACGGCGCGGCGGAACTCCTCGAAGGTGTCGCCGGACTTGTAGTCCAGGCTGATCTCGACGAACACCAGCAGGCTGGCCTTGAGGTACTGGGGGTTGAGGCGGGCGTGGTAGCCCATGATGATGCCTTCGCGCTCCAGGCGCCGCACCCGCTCGGTGCAGGGCGTGGTCGACAGACCGACCCGTTCGCCCAGTTCGGTGAAGGAGATGCGCCCGTCTTCCTGCAGCAGGCGCAGGATATTGCGGTCGATCTTGTCCAGTTCGCGACGGCTCTGGTGCTGGGTGCGCATGGGGGATGCCCCTCCGTAGAAGCGGTTTTTGCCAAGAATTCTCGCCAAATATAGTTCTATATATAGTGAAAAGCACTGGGTAATGCTCAATATACTGCGCGCATCAACGCTCAAGACAAAAAACGCCAGCGCATAGTCGCGGCGAGGAGAAAACGATGCGGGTTCTGGTACTTGGTAGCGGTGTGGTGGGTGTGGCCAGTGCGTATTACCTGGCCCGTCAGGGTTTCGAGGTGGTGGTGGTCGACCGTCAGGACGGCCCCGCCATGGAAACCAGTTTCGCCAACGCCGGCCAGGTCTCCCCGGGCTATGCCTCGCCCTGGGCGGCGCCGGGCGTGCCGCTGAAAGCCATCAAGTGGCTGCTGCAGAAGCACGCGCCGCTGGCGATCAAGGCCACTGCCGATATCGACCAGTACCTGTGGATGGCGCAGATGTTGCGCAACTGCACCGCCAGCCGTTACGCGGTGAACAAGGAGCGCATGGTGCGCCTGTCCGAGTACAGCCGCGATTGCCTCGACGAGCTGCGCAGCGAGACCGGCATCGGCTACGAAGGCCGCCGCCTGGGCACCACCCAGCTGTTCCGCACCCAGGCGCAAGTGGACAACGCGGCCAAGGACATCGCCGTGCTCACGCAGTCCGGCGTGCCCTTCGAACTGCTCGACCGTGACGGCATCGCCCGAGTCGAACCGGCCCTGGCGGGAGTCAAGCACAAGCTGGCCGGCGCCCTGCGCCTGCCCAACGACCAGACCGGCGACTGCCAGATGTTCACCCTCAAGCTGGCCGAGATGGCCAGGCAGTTGGGCGTCGAGTTCCGCTTCGGCCAGACCATCGAGCGCCTCGACAGCGCCGGCGACCGGATCAATGGCGTATGGATCGATGGCAAGCTGGAAACCGCCGATCGCTATGTGCTGGCGCTGGGCAGCTACAGCCCGCAACTGCTCAAGCCGCTGGGCATTCGCGCGCCGATCTACCCGCTCAAGGGCTATTCGCTGACCGTACCGATCAGCAATGGCGACATGGCCCCGACCTCGACCATTCTCGATGAGACCTACAAGGTTGCCATCACCCGCTTCGACAATCGCATCCGCGTGGGCGGCATGGCCGAGATCGCCGGTTTCGACCTGAGCCTGAATCCGCGCCGCCGCGCGACCCTGGAGATGATCACCGCCGACCTCTACCCGCAAGGTGGCGACCTCAAACAGGCGGAATTCTGGACCGGTCTGCGCCCGGCCACCCCGGATGGCACGCCGATCGTCGGCGCCACCCGCATGCGCAATTTGTTCCTCAACACGGGGCACGGCACACTGGGCTGGACCATGGCCTGCGGCTCCGGTCGCTTCCTCGCCGACCTGATGGCATCGAAGCGCCCGCAGATCAGCGCCGAAGGCCTGGATATCTTCCGTTACAGCAACGCCAAGGAGTCTTCCACGCATGTCAGTCCAGCGCCTGCGCTCTGAAACCCGTTACAGCGAAATCAACATCCACAACGGCACGGTCTACCTGGCCGGGCAGTTGGCGGATGATTACAGCGGCGACATCGTGCAGCAGACCCGCGAGACCCTGGCCAACATCGATGCGATGTTGGCCGAGGCTGGCAGCGACAAGTCCCGCATCCTCTCGGTGACCATCTACCTCAAGGACATGGCCCGCGACTACGCCGGCCTCAACCAGGTCTGGGACGCCTGGGTTGCGCCAGGCGCCGCACCGGGCCGCGCCTGCGTCGAGGCGGCGATGTACAGGCCCGAGGTGCTGGTCGAAATGATGGTGGTGGCGGCCGTTTAAGCCTGCACCTACCAGTTTGAGTTGGCTTTTGCCCGGCTGTCCCGCCGGGCCTTTTTTATCAGCAGTCCGTAACCCGCGTGCCGGGTTGCGCCGAACAACCTGTCTACCCGGCCTACGCCCGATACTCGAGAACACCATGCGTCCAGCCCGTGCCCTGATCGATCTGCAAGCCCTGCGTCACAACTATCAGCTGGCCCGTGAGGTATCGGGCGCCAAGGCGCTCGCGGTGGTCAAGGCCGATGCCTATGGGCATGGCGCCGTGCGTTGCGCGCAGGCTCTGCAGGAACAGGCCGATGGTTTTGCCGTGGCCTGTATCGAAGAGGCGCTGCAGCTGCGCGAGGCCGGCATTCGCGGGCCGATCCTGTTGCTGGAAGGCTTCTTCGAAGCTGACGAGTTGGCATTGATCGAGCAGCATGGTTTCTGGTGCGTGGTGCATTCGCTGTGGCAACTGGAGGCCATCGAGCGTTCGTCCGTGCGCAAGCCGTTGACGGTGTGGCTGAAGCTGGACTCGGGCATGCACCGCGTCGGCCTGCATCCGGCCGACTACCAGGCGGCCTATCGCCGCCTGCTGGCCAGCGGCAAGGTGGCGAAAATCGTCCTGATGAGCCACTTTGCCCGTGCCGACGAACTGGATTGTCCACGCAGCACCGAGCAACTGGCGGTATTCGAGCAGGCGCGGCAAGGCCTGGTGGCGGAAATCAGCCTGCGCAATTCGCCGGCCGTGCTCGGTTGGCCGCAGCTTGGCTATAAAGAGCAGGCGAGTGACTGGGTGCGCCCCGGCATCATGCTCTATGGCGCCACCCCGTTCGAGCAGGTGCAGGCGGTGGCCGCGCAGTTGCAGCCGGTCATGACCCTGGAGTCGAAGATCATCAGCGTGCGCGAACTGCCGGCCGACGAACCGGTCGGCTATGGCGCGCGCTTCGTCACCGAGCGGCCGACCCGCGTCGGCGTGGTCGCCATGGGCTATGCCGACGGTTACCCACGGCATGCGCCGACCGGCACGCCGGTGCTGATCGATGGCCAGCCGAGCCGGCTGATCGGCCGGGTATCGATGGACATGCTCTGCGTCGATCTCAGCGATCTACCCGCCGCCGGGCTCGGCAGTCGGGTCGAGTTGTGGGGCAAACAGGTCCTCGCCAGCGACGTGGCGGCCTGCGCTGGCAGCATTCCGTACCAGCTTTTCTGCAACCTGCGTCGGGTGCCGCTGCTCTATTCCGAGGGTTGAGCGCAGGGCCGGGCAGGATTTGCATTCAGGGTGTTGTAAATACTGAACGCTGTTGCCATGATACGGACACTTTTCCGTATCTTCCCGAGGGGGACTCCAGCATTGGACGTCGGTGTTCGACTGCAATCCATTCGCAAACTCAAGGGCCTGTCCCAGCGTGAACTCGCCAAGCGGGCAGGCGTCACCAACAGCACCATTTCGATGATCGAGAAGAACAGCGTGAGCCCCTCGATCAGCTCGCTGAAAAAGGTGTTGGCGGGCATCCCCATGTCGTTGGTGGAGTTCTTCTCCCAGGACGCGGAGGAGGACAACCATACCCAGGTGGTGTACCGCGCGGCCGAACTCACCGATATTCACAGTGGCGCGATCAGCATGAAGCTGGTGGGCAAGACCCACCCGAATCGTGCGATTACCCTGCTCGACGAGACCTATCCGGCCGGTTCCGATACCGGCGACGATATGTACACCCATGAGGGCGAGGAAACCGGCCTGCTGGTGGAGGGGCGTCTCGAGCTGACCGTCGGCGCTGAGGTGTTCATCCTCGAGCCAGGCGACAGTTACTACTTCGAGAGCAGCAAGCCGCACCGCTTCCGCAATCCATTCGACCAGCCCGCGCGGCTGATCAGTGCCACCACCCCGGCGAATTTTTAAGCGGCAGCTTGCCGCCCAAGCCAATAACCCTGCGACAATCTGGGTTGTTTCAGCTTGGCAGGCTTCCCGTTATACTGTCGCCCGCTCGCGAAACCGTGGCCGCGGGCGTGACTAGCCACGATGAGGGTGTACCGTGAATCTGATTAAGAAAATGCTGGTAGCGCCGGCTGCCGTCTTGGCCCTGTGGGCAGTGACTGCTCAGGCCACGACCGATGAGGCCATCGCCGAACGCCTGAAGCCGGTCGGTGAAGTCTGCATCATGGGTGAAGAATGCAAGGGCGTGGGCGCCGTAGCCGTTGCCGCCGGCGGTGCCGCACGGACTGCCGATGACGTGGTAGCCAAGCACTGTGGCGCTTGCCATACCGCTGGCGTGCTGGGCGCACCGAAGGTCGGTGACACTGCGGCCTGGAAAGCGCGTGCGACCAATGGTGTCGATGGCTTGCTGGCGAACGCCATCGCCGGCATCAACTCCATGCCGCCGAAAGGCACCTGTGCCGATTGCTCGGACGACGAGCTGCGTGCTGCCATCGAGAAGATGTCCGGCCTGTAAGCTAACGTCCGCTGAGAAAAAAGCCGCCTTCGGGCGGCTTTTTGCTTTCTCGCTACAGGTGCTCAACAGAAGCCGAGCGGCCATCGTCCATGCTCAAGTGCGCATGGATGTCGCGAGATTTCGTCTGAGGTCGACGGGCCGATCCATCGCGGCCTGTCGCCTCGCTCCGGTCATTCCAGGAAGCTGACCTGGCCGTGGGTCAGGGCGCTGATGCGCGCCAGCGATTCGACCCGGTAACCCAGGCCGTCGAGTTCGGCGCGACCGCTCTGGAAGGACTTTTCGATCACCACGCCAATCCCGGCGATGCTCGCCCCGGCTTGCTGGATCAGGTCGATCAGGGCTTTGGCGGCATGGCCGTTGGCGAGGAAGTCGTCGATCACCAGCACATGATCGCTGGCGCTCAGGTGCTTGGCGGAGATGGCGATGGTGCTTTCGGTCTGCTTGGTGAAAGAGAATACCTTGGCGATATACAGGTCATCCTTGAGCGTCAGCGACTGGTACTTGCGGGCGAAGATCACCGGCACGCCCAGCTCCAGGCCGGCCATGATCGCCGGGGCGATACCCGAGGCTTCGATGGTGACGATCTTGCTGATGCCCTGGCCGGCAAAACGCCGGGCAAACTCGTGGCCGATCTGCTGCATCAAGGCCGGATCGATCTGGTGGTTGAGAAAGGCATCGACCTTGAGCACCTGCTCGGACAGCACGATGCCGTCCTGGCGAATCTTCTGTTTCAGCGCTTCCACGCGGTGATCCTCGTTATGGACGTAGCCCGGATGCAATCCAGGGAGATGGTTCGACGAGTAAACCGTTCCCGGATTGCATCCGGGCTACGGCATAAGCCTATTTTTTATGGCCTGCCATCCCTGGCGGCCACCCTGCTGGCCGTCGCTACGCGACGTTAAAAATAGCTCCAGGCTATTTTTTCAGCATGGCGCGCATATTGGCCAAGGCCGAGTTGCCGGTAGCGGCCTTGACCTCGGGTGGTGCATCGTCCAGGCCTTCCCAGTGCAGGTCTTCCGGCGGCAACTCGTCGAGGAAGCGGCTCGGCGCGCAATCCATGATTTCGCCGTATTGCTTGCGCTTGGCGGCGAAGGTCATGGTCAGGTTGCGCTTGGCGCGGGTGATACCGACATAGGCCAGACGGCGTTCTTCCTCGACCGTATCGGCCTCGATGCTGGAGCGGTGGGGGAGGATCTCCTCCTCCACGCCGAGGATGTACACCGAGGGATATTCCAGGCCCTTGGAGGCGTGCAGGGTCATCATCTGCACGCCATCGGCGCCTTCCTCTTCCTCCTGCTGGCGTTCCAGCATGTCGCGCAGCACCAGCTTGCCGATGGCATCCTCGATGGTCATCTCGCCGTCTTCGTCGCGCTCCAGGGTGTTCTTCAGCGCCTCGACCAGAAACCAGACGTTGCCCATGCGCGCATCGGCGACCTTGTCGTTGGAGGCGTTCTGCCGCAGCCAGTTCTCGTAGTCGATATCCATCACCATGCTGCGGATCGCCGCAATCGGGTCGTTCTGCGCGCATTCCTGACGCACCCGGTCCATCCATTTGGTGAAGCGCGCCAGGCGTTCGGTGAAGCGCGCATCCAGGTGTTCGCCCAGGCCCATCTCGCCGGCGGCGGCATACATGCTGATCTTGCGTGCGGTGGCGTAGTTGCCGAGCTTTTCCAGGGTGGTGGAGCCGATCTCGCGGCGCGGCACGTTGATCACTCGCAGGAAGGCGTTGTCGTCGTCCGGGTTGACCAGCAGGCGGAAGTAGCTCATCAGGTCCTTCACCTCCTGGCGGGCGAAGAAGCTGGTGCCGCCACTCAGGCGATAAGGGATCTGGTGGTGCTGCAACTTCAGCTCCATCAGCTTGGCCTGGTAGTTGCCGCGATAGAGGATCGCATAGTCGCTGTAGGGGCGCTCGGTGCGCAGGTGTTCGGTGAGGATTTCCAGGGCCACCCGCTCGCATTCGGCGTCTTCGTTGCGGCAGCGGATCACGCGGATCTCGTCGCCCATGCCCATCTCGCTCCACAGCTGCTTCTCGAAGGCGTGGGGGTTGTTGGCGATCAGCACGTTGGCGCACTTGAGGATGCGGCTGGTGGAGCGGTAGTTCTGCTCCAGCATCACCACCTTCAGCGAGGGGTAATCCTCCTTCAGCAGCATCAGGTTTTCCGGCCGCGCGCCGCGCCAGGCGTAGATCGACTGGTCGTCGTCGCCAACCACGGTGAACTTGTTGCGCATGCCCACCAGCAGTTTCACCAGCAGGTACTGGCTGGCGTTGGTGTCCTGGTATTCGTCGACCAGCAGGTAGCGGATGCGGTTCTGCCATTTTTCCAGGATGTCCGGGTGTTCCTGGAACAGCTTCACCGGCATCAGGATCAGGTCGTCGAAGTCCACCGCGTTGTACGCCTTGAGCGTGCGTTGGTAGTGCAGGTAGACGATGGCTGCGGTCTGTTCCTTGGGGTTGCGCGACTCGGCCAGGGCCTGATCGGGCAGGATCAGCTCGTTCTTCCAGTTGCCGATGTAGTTCTTGATCTCGTCGGCGCCGTCGTCCCCGGAATACTCCTTCTGCATGATGTCGCTGAGCAGCGCCTTGATGTCACCCTCGTCGAAGATCGAGAAGCCCGGTTTGTAGCCCAGCGCCGCATATTCCTTGCGGATGATGTTCATCCCCAGGTTATGGAAGGTCGAGACGGTCAGGCCGCGGGCCTCGGCACCCTTGAGCAGGCTGCCGACCCGTTCCTTCATTTCCCGCGCGGCCTTGTTGGTAAAGGTCATGGCGACGATATGCCGCGCCTGGATGCCGCAGTTCTGCACCAGGTGGGCGATCTTGCGCGTGATCACGCTGGTCTTGCCGGAGCCTGCGCCGGCGAGCACCAAAAGAGGGCCGCCGACATAGTTCACGGCTTCCTGCTGCCGGGGGTTCAGTCGGGACATTGCATGGATCGTCCGGGGGAGTGGGCGCGCATTTTAGCAGGCTCTGCGATTTGTGCTCGAATCCTCCGGCGTTGTGCGATGGAGTGCGTGCTGGCAGTAGGCCAGGCTTGGTTATTTCGTGTAATCCAGTACTCTGCCTGCACTTGCCGGTTTTTTGTCTTTATTGCAGGATGCGCGAAGCAGCACTCGGATGTGCCTGATTAGACGCCAATTACGGCGCATGAAGGCGGCATGCCACCGACTATCTTTAAGGCCTGGGGAGGTTGATTGTCCGCGCTCGACGAACCCTTGCGGTTGGTTCTGCTGGCTGAAACGCCAGAATGGCCCGAGCTATTGCGCCAGCGGCTAGGCGCTTTGGGCAGTCTCTTCCCGCTGATTACCGCGCCCACGTGGGCGGCGGCCAGCAGTCTGTTCGATAGCCAGGTCAATGGCCTGCTGCTGACCACGGAGGCGCGCCGACCCGCGGCCGGGACCTGTCCTCTGCCGATCATCTTGCTGCTTGAGGAGGAACCTGCCGAAGCGCCTGCGGGGGTCTGCGACTGGCTGGTGCGTGGCGGCCTGACTGTCGATGTGCTGCGTCGCTGCCTGCGCTATGTGCGCGAGCAGGGCCGTCTGCAAGAAACCCTGCAGCGCCTGGCCGAGCGGGACGCGCTGACCGGCATCGCCAATCGACAGGGCTTCCAGACCCTGCTTGCCGCCCGCCTGAGCGAGTGCCAGGGCCGCGGCCTGGCACTCGCTCACCTCGATCTGGACAATTTCCGCCACGCCAACGATGCCCTCGGCCACCAGGCCGGCGATCACCTGATCCGGCAAGTGGTGACGCGACTCAAGGCGCAGTTGCAGACGGGGGATCAGATTGCCCGCCTGGGTGGCGACGAGTTTGCCCTGCTCCTCGATGTGCGCAGCGATCCGCAGCGTGCGTCGCGTCTGGCCGAACGCCTTACCGAAGTCCTGGCCGAGCCCTACTGGGTCGACGGCGAAAGCCTGTTGATCGGTTGCAGCATTGGGCTGGCCTACGCCCGTGCCGATGCTGGCGCCGACCCGCTGATGTGGCATGCGCACATCGCCATGCAACAGGCCAAGTGCCAACAAGGCTGCACCTTCCACGTCTTCGATGAACGGATTAATCGCGGCGCGCGCAGCCAGGCCGAGCTGGAAAGTGAATTGCGCCGGGCGCTGCGGCGCGACGAGCTCGAGCTGCATTACCAGCCACGCCTGTGTCTGCAGACGGGGCGCATTGTCGGTCTGGAAGCGCTGGTGCGCTGGCAGCACGGCGAGCGCGGTCTGCTGGCGCCGAACGAATTCGTGCCGCTGGCCGAAGAGAGCGGGTTGATCGTGCCCCTCGGCTACTGGGTGATTTCCCGGGCCCTGCGCGATATGCAATGGCTGCGCGGGCGCGGTCTGCCGGCGTTGCACATGGCAGTCAACCTGTCGTTCCGCCAGTTCCAGGACAGCCAGCTGTTGCCGACCCTCAGTCGCCTGATCGCAGAGCGGGGCGTCGATGCGCGCTGGCTGGAGTTCGAGTTGACCGAGACCGCCGTGATGCGCCGCAGCGATCATGTGCAGCAGACCATGCTGGCGCTCGGTCGGCTGGGCGTGCGCTTTTCCCTGGACGACTTCGGCACTGGCTTCTCCTCCTTCGTCCACCTCAGCAACCTGCCGATCGCCCTGTTGAAAATCGACAAGAGCTTCGTCGGCGACATGGACCAGCGCCCGGAGAATCGTCAGTTGGTGCGGGCGATGATCAATCTGGCCCACAACCTCAATCTGCAGGTGGTCGGTGAAGGGGTGGAAAACGCCGAGCAACTGGCCCTGTTGCGCGAGTTCGGCTGCGACCAGGTGCAGGGCTACCTGATCAGCAAGGCGATCCCGCTGAACGAGCTGGCGCGCTTCCTGGTGTTCGGCATGCGTCAGCCGCTGCTGGGATTGCTCAAGCCCTGAACCCGTCTGTGCCGGGCACGCCGCCGGACGCCGTTGCGTAGGGTGCGCTGCGCGCACCAGTTCCAGCCTTGGCGCGAAACGCTCCGGTGCGCGCAGCCTAGGCGGCCCCGCGCGCCCTACGAGAGGCAGGCCTCTCCTTCCAGCTGCTCCGAGCGCAGCAGGCGTGCGCTCTTCCACTCGAAACCCAGGCTCAGGCCGATGGCCGCGCACGCCAGGCCGCTGGCCAGGCCCCACCACACCCCTTGTGCCCCCCAGCCCAGCGCAAAGGCCAGGGTCCAGGCCAGCGGCGCGCCGATCAGCCAGTAGCAGCCGAGGCCGACGAAGAAGGTGGTCTTGGCGTCCTTGAGGCCGCGAATCGCACCCATGGCGATGGTCTGGATGCCGTCGAAGAATTCGAACCAGGCGGCAATCGCCAGCAGGCCGACAGCCAGGGTCGTCACCTCGGCGTAGGCCGGGTCGAGTCGGTCGAGAAACAGGCCGACCACCCACTCCGGCGCCAGCCAGAACAGCGCGGCGAAACCGAGCATGCAGGCCGCGCCGAGGCCGATGCCCAGGCGTCCGGCGCGGCGTGCTTCGAGCAGGCGGCCGGCGCCGAAGTGCTGGCCGATGCGGAAGGTCACCGCGTAGGACAGCCCCACCGGCACCATGAAGGCCACGTACACCGACATGATCGCAATCTGATGCGCGGCCAATTGCAGGCTGCCGAGCGCGCCCATGCACAGCGCGGCGAAGGCGAACAGACCGGCTTCCACCGCATAGGTGCCGCCAATCGGCAGGCCCAGGCGCAGCAGTTCCTTCAGCTCGCTCCAGAGCGGACGCAGCAGCCCGCGCCACAGCGGGTAGCCGGCATAGGTACGGTGGCGCAGCACATGCCAGGCCAACAGCGCGGCCATGGCATTCATCACCAGCGCGGTCACCAGGCCGATGCCGCTCAGGCCCAGGTGCGGCAGGTCGAACCAGCCCTCGATCAGCGCGTAATTGAGGACCAAGTTGGCCAGCGCGCCGCCGATGCTGATCGCCATCACCGGGCCGGGGCGGCCGATCGCGGCGGTAAAGCCGCGCAGCGCCATGAAGGTCATGTAGCCGGGCAGGGCGAATACCAGGGTGGCGAGAAACTGCGTGGCGCCGGTGACGTTCGCCGGCAGCTGGCCGACATGCAGCAGCGCCGGCTCAAGGTTCCACAGGGCTACCCCGGCCAGCAAGGCCAGGCCCCAGCCCAGCCAGAGGCCGTTCTGGGTCAGGCGGGTGACGCCGGCGGCATCGCCGGCGCCGTGACGAATCGCCACCAGATTGCCGACCGCGGCGATCACCCCGACACAGAAGATCGACACGAAGGAGTAGCTGGCCGCGCCCAGGCCGCCACCGGCCAGCGCCGCAGGGCCGAGCAGGCCCATCATCACGGTGTCGGTAAAGACCATGAGGACATGCGCCAACTGGGCGGCGATCAGGGGGCCGGCCAGGCGCAGGATGGCGCTGAGTTCGTCGCGAAAAGCGTGCGTCATGATGAGTCTGGCTCAGTAAGAAGGCTTGCCCGGGTTGTCCGGGCGAGCGGAGAATGTCGCTATTCTCTGGAGTCGGCAGCATTCGCACAAAAGGAAAAAAACCATGGCAGGCATGATTAATACTCATGGATAAAAACCGTCGTCTGGCGCCGCTGTATGCCTTGCGCGCCTTCGAGGCGGCGGCCCGGCACGGCTCCTTCACCCGCGCCGGCGAGGAGTTGGCGATCACCCAGAGCGCGGTGAGCCGGCATGTGCGCACCCTGGAAGAGCATTTCGCCTGCCGCCTGTTCGAGCGCCGTGGACGCAGCCTGCAGTTGACCGAGCCGGCGCGCATGCTGCTGCCCGGTCTGCGCGACGGTTTCGATGCCCTGGAGCGCGCCTGCACCACCCTGCGCGCCGACGATGCGATCCTGCGTCTGAAGGCGCCCTCGACCCTGACCATGCGCTGGCTGCTGGCCCGCTTGTCGCGCTTTCGTGTGCAAAACAGCGATATCGAGGTGCAGCTGACCAGCGCCTGGATGGACGTGGACAAGGTCGACTTTCTGCATGAGCCGTTCGACTGTGCGGTGTTGCTCGGCACCGGCGGTTTTACCGAGGAGTGGGGCAGTGTCCTGCTGTTCGACGAGTGGCTGATCCCGGTCTGCGCCCCCGAGGCGGCCCAGGACGGTCCCTGGGATCTGGCGCGACTGCAGGGTGCGGAGTTGCTCCATCCGACCCCGGACCGCCGCGATTGGCGTCAGTGGCTGCAGGCCATGGGCCTGGCCGAGCAGGTGCCGCTCAAGGGTGGCCAGGTGTTCGATACCCTGGAGCTGGGCATGGTCGCCGCCGCGCGCGGTTACGGGGTGTCGATCGGCGATCTGGTGATGGTCGCCGAGGATGTCGCCCAGGGTCGCCTCGGCCTGCCCTGGCCCTGCGCGGTGCCCAGCGGTTGCAGCTATTACCTGGTCTGGCCCAAGGCGCGGCGCGGCCAGGAGCGCTTCCAGCGCTTGCGCGATTACCTGGTCGCCGAAGTGGCGGCGATGCAGTTGCCGCAGGTGCAGCGCCTGGGTTGAGCGGCGCTGGAAAAGGGTGTGTCCCGCTTGGGCGGGGCAGGAGGTCGGCGCCGGATGTGCGTTTTGCTGGCCTTTCCCGGCTTGCAGCCAGGCCAGCGCTCAGCTCTGCGGATGGCCGCGGTACTGCAGCGCCTCGGCCAGGTGACTGCGGGCGATCTGTTCGACCTGCTCGAGATCGGCCAGGGTGCGCGCCACCTTGAGCACCCGGTGCGCCGCGCGCAGGGACAGGCCGAGGCGTTCGCAGGCGCTTTCCAGCCAGCCCTGATCGACGGCGAGCAGGCCGCAATGCTGGCGCAGGCCGGGCAGGTCGAGAAAGGCATTGGCCACGCCCTGGCGCAGGACCTGCCGTTGCCGGGCGCGCGCCACCAGGGCGGCGCCGGTGGCCGTGTCGGCGCCTTCGCCGGGCGCTACATGCAGGGCGGTGGCTTCCCGCGCCACCGTCACATGCAGGTCGATGCGGTCGAGCAAGGGCCCCGAGAGCTTGCCGCGGTAGCGCTGGATCTGTTCCGCGCTGCAGCGGCAACGGCCGCTGGGGTCGCCGAGAAAACCGCAGGGGCAGGGGTTCATCGCCGCGACCAGCTGGAAACGGGCGGGAAAGCGCACTTTGTCGCGCGCCCGGGCGATGATGATCTGCCCGCTTTCCAGGGGCTCGCGCAACACCTCCAGCACCTTGCGGTCGAATTCCGGCAGTTCATCGAGAAACAGCACGCCCTGATGGGCCAGGGTGATTTCCCCGGGTTGCGGCCGGCTGCCGCCACCGACCAGGGCCGGGCCGGAGGCGCTGTGGTGGGGGTTGCGAAAGGGCCGCTGCGGCCAGGCATCCAGCGGGGTGTGGCTGGCCACCGAGTGAATCGCCGCGACTTCCAGGGCTTCCTGCTCGTCCAGTGGCGGCAGCAGGCCGGGCAGGCGGCTGGCCAGCAGGGTCTTGCCGGTACCCGGAGGACCGGTCAGCAGCAGGTTGTGCGAGCCGGCCGCGGCGACCAGCAGGGCATGCTTGGCGGCAACCTGGCCCTGCACTTCGGCCAGATCGGGATAGGGTTGGGTGCGGCGCAGCAAGCCCTGGGCCTGGTAGGGGGCGATTGGCGCCTGGCCGTTGAGATGGGCAGCCAGTTCGAGCAAGTGCTCGATTGCGATGACCACCAGTCCGGAGGCCAGGCTGGCTTCCTCGGCGTTGGCTTTCGGCACCACTAAGGTGCGTCCGGCGGCGCGGGCCGCCAGTGCCGCGGGCAACACGCCCCGCACTGGACGCACGGCGCCGGACAAGGCCAGTTCACCCAGGCACTCGAGCTGTTCCAGGGCGCTGGTCGGCACCTGGCCGCTGGCGGCGAGAATGCCCAGGGCGATGGCCAGGTCGAAGCGCCCGCCGTCCTTGGGCAGGTCGGCCGGGGCCAGGTTGAGGGTGATGCGCCGCGGCGGAAAATCGAAGGCGGAGTTGAGGATGGCGCTGCGCACCCGATCCTTGCTTTCCTTGACCGCGGTCTCGGGCAGGCCTACCAGCGCCAGCGACGGCAAGCCGTTGGCCAGGTGCGCCTCGACGGTGACGGCGGGCGCTTCGACGCCGACTTGGGCGCGGCTGTGGACTATGGCCAGGGACATCGATCACTCCTTGATCGTCAACCGTCCGAGCGGGTTACTCGGTGGGCGGTGTAGCGCCTTGCACGGCGCGTGCTTCCAGTTCGGCAACCTTGGCTTCCAGCGCTTCCAGGCGAGCACGGGTGCGGGCCAGCACGGCCATCTGGCTGTCGAACTCTTCCCGGCTGACCAGGTCGAGTTTGCTGAAGCCGCTCTGCAGCAGGGCTTTGAACTGGGCTTCGAATTCGCTGCGCGGCAGCGGGGTTTCGCCGTTGAACAGGCGCGAGGCGTGGGCGCTGAGTGCATCGAGCAGGGCTTTGGGCGGCAACATGGTAGGGTTCCAGTGACAGACGGCGGCAGTGTAGCACGCAGTCATGGCCGGGCCGGCGTGGCCAGCTCTGCACGCTTTTCGTGCGTTGGTCGTTGCATGCTTGCACCGTTATCGTGCGCTGCCCGCCTGTCGAGGCCATGCCGAGAACCTGTTTTTCCTGTTAACTGTTTGAAAAAAAGCGGTTTTATACGATCTGGCAAGCTTTCTGCTTGGTCGCTTGTGACGAATGCACCGATGCAGTTCCGGTGCGTTAGGCGAAGCGGGAAGTGTTTCGTCAGGAGCGGTTGGTGGGTATCGCTGTTGTCCTCTGGGGCAACCGATGCATTACAAAAGCCAGACACAGCGCTTAGACTTGAGCCGGGTTCGCAATTCCTGGGGCAAGTCCACCTTACACGGGAGAAAGTTTCATGAAGCTAGTCACTGCCATCATCAAGCCGTTCAAGCTGGACGACGTCCGCGAGTCACTGTCGGAAATCGGCGTGCAGGGCATCACTGTCACCGAGGTCAAAGGTTTCGGTCGGCAAAAAGGTCACACCGAGTTGTACCGCGGCGCCGAATACGTGGTCGATTTTCTACCCAAGGTAAAGATTGACGTGGCCATTGCTGACGATCAGCTGGATCGCGTCATCGAAGCCATCACCAAGGCCGCCAATACCGGCAAGATCGGTGATGGCAAGATTTTCGTGGTCAACCTGGAACAGGCCATCCGCATCCGTACCGGTGAAACCGATACCGACGCGATCTAAACGCTCTTCGAACCCCCACGCCCCAGGAGAAAAACATATGACTCTGCGTCAGATCGCAGGGCTAGGAGCCCTTGTGTCCCTCGTTACCCCCGGCATCGCCATGGCGGACGAGGTTGTATTGAACAGTGGTGATACCGCGTGGATGATTGTCGCCAGTGCGCTCGTACTGTTCATGACCATTCCCGGCCTGGCGCTGTTTTACGGCGGCATGGTGCGGTCCAAGAACGTTCTTTCAGTGATGATGCAGTGTTTCGCCATCACCGGCCTGATCAGCATCCTGTGGGTCGTCTACGGCTATAGCATCGCCTTCGATGTCACCGGCATGGAGCAGGGGGTCGTTAACTTCAACTCCTTTATCGGCGGTTTGTCCAAGGCCTTCCTCGGTGGCCTGACGCCGGCCAGCCTGGTGTACGCGATTCCGGAAAGCGTGTTCATCATCTTCCAGATGACCTTCGCCATCATCACCCCGGCCCTGATCGTCGGTGCCTTCGCCGAGCGCATGAAGTTCTCCGCCATGCTGATCTTTATGGGCGTGTGGTTCACCCTGGTCTATGCACCTATCGCGCACATGGTCTGGTCCGGTAACGGCGGCCTGTTGTGGGACTGGGGCGTGCTGGACTTCGCCGGCGGCACCGTGGTGCACATCAACGCCGGTATCGCTGGCCTGGTGGCCTGCCTGGTGCTGGGCAAGCGTAAAGGTTTCCCGACCACCGCCATGCCGCCGCACAACCTCGGCTACACCCTGATGGGTGCCGCCATGCTGTGGGTCGGCTGGTTCGGCTTCAACGCCGGCTCCGCCGTCGCGGCCAATGGCACCGCCGGTATGGCCATGTTGGTCACCCAGATCGCCACCGCCGCTGCTGCCCTGGGCTGGATGTTCGCCGAGTGGGTCACCCACGGTAAGCCGAGCGCCCTGGGCATCGCTTCCGGTGTGGTCGCCGGCCTGGTCGCCATCACTCCGGCCGCCGGCACTGCGGGCCCGATGGGCGCCCTGGTGATCGGTCTGTCCGCTGGCGTGATCTGCTTCTTCTGCGCCACCAGCCTGAAGCGCAAGCTGGGCTACGACGACTCCCTGGACGCCTTCGGCGTACATGGTATCGGCGGCATAGTCGGCGCCATCCTCACCGGCGTGTTCGCGGCACCGGCCCTGGGCGGCTTCGGCACCGTGGAAGACATCGGTGCGCAAGTCTTCATCCAGTTCAAGGGTGTCGCCTTCACCGTGATCTACACCGCCGTGGTCACCTTCGTGATCCTCAAGGTGCTGGATATGGTCATGGGTCTGCGCATCAACGAAGAAGCCGAGACCGTGGGTCTCGACCTCTCCGAGCACGACGAGCGCGGCTACAACCTGTAAGCCCTGCTGATGTGCAAAACGCCCGGTTCACCGGGCGTTTTTTTGGGGTGCGCCAATGGCGACACATCGTGCAACGGTACAACGGAGTACTTATGCAAAGCACAGCCCTGATTCCCCTGCAGTATGCCCTCGATACCTTCTACTTCCTGATCTGCGGCGCCCTGGTGATGTGGATGGCAGCGGGTTTTGCCATGCTCGAAGCCGGCCTGGTACGGGCGAAGAACACCACCGAAATTCTCACCAAGAACATTGCCCTGTATGCGGTGGCCAGCGTCATGTACCTGGTGATCGGTTACCACATCATGTACTCCAGCCCGGAGGGCGGCATCCTGCCAAGCCTGGGTTTCCTGATCGGTGACGAGAACAGCGTCGAGTCGGTTCTCGCCGGCGGCGACGATGCCCCTTACTATTCGACGCGTTCGGACTTCTTCTTCCAGGTGGTGTTCGCCGCGACCTGCATGTCGATCGTCTCCGGTGCCGTGGCCGAGCGCATGAAGCTGTGGGCCTTCCTCGCCTTCGCCGTGGTCATGACCGGTTTCATCTACCCGGTACAGGGCTTCTGGAAGTGGGGTTCGGGCTTCCTCAACGAAGCCGGCTTCCTCGATTTCGCCGGTTCCGGCGTGGTTCACATGGCGGGCGCTGCGGCTGCTCTGGCCGGTGTCCTGCTGCTGGGTGCACGTAAGGGCAAGTACGGCGCCAACGGCCAGGTCAACGCCATTCCGGGCGCCAACCTGCCGATCGCCACGCTCGGTGCCTTCATCCTGTGGATGGGCTGGTTCGGCTTCAACGGTGGCTCGCAGCTGAAGATGAGCACCATCGAAGACGCCAACGCCGTGGCCCAGGTGTTCGTCAACACCAACATGGGCGCCGCCGGCGGCCTGATCGCGGCGATGATCGTGGCGCGCATCCTGTTCGGCAAGTCCGACCTGACCATGGCGCTCAACGGTGCCCTGGCCGGCCTGGTGGCGATCACCGCCGAGCCGCTGACCCCGAGCGCCCTGCAGGCGACCCTGATCGGTGCCGTCGGTGGCGTGCTGGTGGTGTTCTCCATCCTGGCCATGGACAAGTTCAGGATCGATGACCCGGTCGGTGCGATTTCCGTGCACGGCGTGGCCGGCATCTGGGGTCTGTTGGCCGTGGTACTGACCAACCCGGATGCCACCCTTGGCGCCCAGTTGCTCGGTCTGGCCTGCATCTTCGCTTGGGTCTTCATCGCCAGCCTGATCGTCTGGTCGATCATCAAGCTGGTGATCGGTCTGCGCGTCACTCAGGAAGAAGAGTATGAGGGCGTGGATATCGCCGAATGCGGTATGGAAGCCTATCCGGAATTCACTAAAAGCTGATTGCCGGTGATTTAAAACAAGGGCGCCTAAAGGCGCCCTTTGTTTTTTCTGGCAGCACGCTAGAATGCGCGCCGATAAGCACTGTTATGCGACACCGCAGTGCTTGTCCGGGCCAGTGCGAGATGCGGCTGGCGGGCTTTGCCAGGCAAGGCCATGCGAATTTTTCCGGCGACGTGCGAAAGATCACGCAGCTGGGCTATAACTAACCTGCTTTTCGCAAGTCATGAGGTTGAACATGAGCGACGAAGATCTCGAACAAGACGAGCTCGAAGGGGCTGACGAGGACAGCGGCGAGGAAATGGCTGCCGCCGATGATGTCGACAGCGGTGACGACGACGGCGACGAAATTGTCAGCACGGGCAAGAGCAAGACCAAGGTCAAGGCGGCGGTCAATGTTGAAGAGCTGCCGAGCATCGAAGCCAAGCAGAAGGACCGCGACGCCTTGGCCCGCGCCATGGAAGAGTACCTGGCGCGCGGCGGCAAGGTGCAGGAGGTCGAGCCCAACGTGGTTTCCGATCCACCGAAGAAGCCCGACAGCAAATACGGCAGCCGGCCTATCTGACCGCGCATTGCACCATGTAGGCGAGGCCGCATCAGAGGCGCAGGTCGTTTATCCACGGCCTGTCAAAGCCCGGCCTACACCCAGCTGTGCAGCAGCCCTGGCAGTTCGGCCAGGCTGCGGATTTCGCCATCGGCGCGCTTGTCGCCTTCCCAGGCTTTGCCCTGCGGGTTGAACCAGATCGCCCGCAGGCCGGCAGCCTGGGCGCCGGCGATATCGTCGCTGGGATGGTCACCGATATGCACGGCGTGCTGCGCGGCAATGCCGGCACGCCTTAGGGCTTCCTGAAACGGCTTGGGGTCGGGTTTGCCAACCCCGAGTTCTTCCGCGCACAGGGCGAACTGGAAATAATCGGCCAGGCCCAGGCGGCGCACGTCGGCATTGCCATTGGTAATCACCCCGAGCTGGAAGCGATTGGCCAGGGTCTCCAGGGTCGGGTGCACTTCGGCGAACAGCTCGACCTGATGGCGGGCGGCGAGAAAGACCTGAAAACCACCCTCGGCCAGCGCTGCGGCCTCGCCGGGTGGATAGCCCGCGCCTGCCAGGGCATGGTGCAGGATGCGCCGGCGCAGTTCGCTGAGGCGGTGCTTGAGCGATGGTTCGTCTTGCAGCAAGCGCGCGCGAATGGTCCACAGGTGCTCGACCGGCACTGCACCCAGGCGTGGCGCATGCAGCGCCAGCCAGTTGCGCAGTGTCGCTTCGGCGTCCTGCATCACCGGGGTCACGTCCCACAGGGTGTCGTCGAGGTCGAAGGTGATCAGTTGAATGCTCATTCGCTACTGCCTTTGCGTTTGGCCCGTGGATGGGCGCGGTCATACACCGTGGCCAGGTGCTGGAAGTCCAGGTGGGTGTAGACCTGGGTGGTGGCGATGTCGGCGTGGCCAAGCAGCTCCTGCACCGCGCGCAAGTCCTGTGAAGACTCCAGCATATGACTGGCGAAGGAATGCCGCAGCATGTGCGGGTGCAGATTCTGCCCGAGTTCGCGCACCCCGGCCTGACGCACGCGCAGTTGCACCGCGCGCGGACCGAGGCGGCGCCCCTGCTGGCTGATGAATACCGCGCCATCCCCCGGGTTGGCCAGGGCGCGCAAGGGCAGCCACTGTTCCAGGGCCTGGCGCGCCATGCGCCCGATCGGCAACTCGCGGGTCTTGTTGCCCTTGCCCAGCACCCGCACCAGGCCGTCGCCCAGGTCCAGGTTGTCGAGGTTGAGGCCGACCAGTTCGGACAGGCGCAGGCCGGAGGAATAGAACAGCTCGAGCATGGCCTGATCGCGGCGGGCGATGAAATCGTCCTCGACCGCGCCGTCGAGCAGCTGAGCGGTGCGGTCGGCATCCAGGGTTTTCGGCAGGCGTTGCTCGCCTTTCGGCGGCGTCAGGCCGCTGGCCGGATCATTCTGGCAATGGCCTTCGCGGATCAGGTAGCGGTAAAGGCCCCGCGTCGCCGAAAGCAGGCGAGCCAGGCTGCGGCTGGACTGGCCCTCGAGATTCAGGCGGGCGATCAGCCGGCGCAGGCGTGGAGTGTCCAGCGCGGCCCATGCCGCGATCTGCTCGCGTTCGCAGAAGGCGAGGAGCTTGGCCAGGTCGCGGCTGTAGCCGTCGAGGGTGTGCCGGGAGACCTGGCGCTCACTGCGCAGGTGTTCGAGGTAGGCGTGCAGATGATCGTGCATGGCGGCTCCCGGCGAGCGCGGCGCTAGGCTCGGTAACGCGTAGGGTGGAAAACCGCGAAGCGTTTTCCACCGGGTCGCTGGTGGATGAAAAAGGCGTCATCCACCCTACACCTTGCCATTGGTGTGCAGCTATCTGACCGAGCGCAGCGGCGTGGCGAAGCGCGGCAGCACGCGGGCCAGGACTTCGGCGATATAGCCGAGGAACAGGGTGCCCAGGGAGCTCTTGTAATGCTGCGGGTCGCTGCTGCCGATCGCCAGCACGCCATGCAGGCCCTGATAGGACAGCGCGACCACCGCCGAAGAGCCGACCTGGCGGGCTTCGCTTTCGCCGAACAGGAAGTTCAGTTCGTGTTCGCGCAACACCCCGCAGATGGTCTTGCCGCCCGCCAGCAGGCCGCCGATGGCCTGATGCGCTTCGGCGCTGCTGACCGAGCGGCCGACCGCTAGCGGCGTATCGCTGAACAGGATCAGGCTGACGAAGGGCACCTGGAATTCATGGCGCAGGCTGTCTTCCACGGTGCTGACCACCTCCTCGAGGCTGGCGGCATCGAGCAGGTCGAGCACCAGGCGGCGGGTCTTGTCGAACAGGCGGTCGTTGTCGCGGGCTACATCCATCAGCTGCGAGAGGCGGTGGCGCATCTCGATATTGCGCTCGCGCAGCAGTTTCACCTGGCGTTCGACCAGGGAGATGGTGTCACCGCGCTGGTGCGGGATGCGCAACTCGGGGATCAATTCGTCATGTTCGACGAAGAATTCCGGGTGCAGGCGCAGGTAATCGGCAACCGCCGCCGCGTCGAACTCGAGTGGTTTGGGCGAATCCTGCTGGTCGGTCATAGGCGAACCTGTCCTTCGTACACGCGCATGGCGGGTCCGGTCATCATAACGGGCTGGCCCGGGCCTGCCCACTCGATGGACAGCTTGCCGCCGAGCAGCTCGAGTTGTACCGGCGAATCCATCCAGCCTTGGCTGATCGCTGCCACTGCCGCCGCGCAGGCGCCGGTGCCGCAGGCCTGGGTCTCGCCCGCGCCGCGTTCCCAGACGCGCAGCTTGGCATGCTGGCGGTCGATGATTTGCAGGAAGCCGACGTTGACCCGTTGCGGAAAGCGCGGATGGTGCTCCAGTTGCGGCCCCAGCTCATGCACCGGCGCGCTGTCGACACTGTCGACGCGCAACACGGCATGCGGGTTGCCCATGGACACGGCGGCCAGTTCGACCGTCTGACCTTCGACCTCGACGCGGTAACTCAAGGCTTGCCGTTCGGCCTGGAAGGGAATTTGCGCAGGGTCCAGACGCGGTGCGCCCATGTTCACGCTGATCTGGCCGTCGGGGCGCACATCGAGTTCGATGATGCCGCCCTTGGTTTCCACGCGGATCTGCTTCTTCATCGTCAGCCGCTTGTCGAGCACGAAGCGGGCGAAGCAGCGCGCACCATTGCCGCACTGCTCCACTTCCGAGCCGTCGGCGTTGAAGATGCGGTAGCGGAAGTCGACGTCGGGGTTGCTCGGCGGTTCCACCAGCAGCAGTTGATCGAAGCCGACGCCGGTGTGGCGATCGCCCCACTGCTTGGCGTTCTTCGGCTGGATATGCGCGTGCTGGCTGACCAGGTCGAGGACCATGAAGTCGTTGCCGAGGCCGTGCATTTTGGTAAAGCGCAATAACATCAGGGTGCCCTTATGGTGCTGGCGGCAGCTGGCTTTCGCCCGCAAAGAGTTCGCTGAGGGTCTCGCGACGCCGCACTTCGAAGGCCTGGTCGCCATCTACCATCACCTCGGCGGCACGGCCGCGGGTGTTGTAGTTGGAACTCATGACGAAGCCGTAGGCGCCCGCCGAACACACGGCCAGCAGGTCGCCTTCGGCCAGCGCCAGGGGGCGATCCTTGGCCAGGAAGTCACCGGTCTCGCAGATCGGGCCGACGATATCGTAGTTGCGCGTCGCGCCATCGCGCGGCTGCACCGCCACCACGTCCATCCAGGCCTGGTACAGCGCCGGGCGGATCAGGTCGTTCATCGCCGCGTCGACGATGGCGAAATCCTTGTGTTCGGTGTGCTTGAGGTACTCGACCCGGGTCAGCAGCACGCCGGCGTTGGCGACGATCGAGCGACCCGGCTCGAACACCAGGGCCAGGTCGCGCCCGGCCATGCGCTGGCGCACCGCCTGGATATATTCGCCGGCCAGCGGCGGTTGCTCGTCGCGGTATTGCACGCCAAGGCCGCCACCCAGATCCAGGTGCTTGATGCGGATGCCGCGCTCGGCCAGGCGGTCAATCAGCGCCAGTAGGCGATCGAGGGCATCGAGGAACGGCGGCAGGCTGGTCAGCTGCGAGCCGATGTGACAGTCGACACCGACCACTTCCAGGTTGGCAAGCGTGGCGGCGCGGGCATACACCGCCTCGGCGTCGGCGATGGCGATGCCGAACTTGTTTTCTTTCAGGCCGGTGGAAATATACGGGTGGGTGCCGGCATCGACGTCCGGGTTGACCCGCAGCGACACCGGCGCTTGCACGCCCAGTTCGGCGGCAACCTGTTGCAGGCGTTCCAGTTCGTCCGTGGATTCGACGTTGAAGCAATGCACGCCGATCTGCAGCGCACGGCGCATGTCGTCGCGGCTCTTGCCGACGCCGGAGAAGACGATCCTGCCAGGCTCGCCACCGGCGGCGAGGACGCGTTCCAGCTCGCCGCGCGAGACGATGTCGAAGCCGGCGCCGAGGCGCGCCAGCACGTTGAGCACGCCGATGTTGGAGTTGGCCTTGACGGCGAAGCAGACCAGGTGTGGCATGCCCTGCAAGGCATCGGCGTAGGCGTGGTACTGCGCTTCGATGTGCGCCCGCGAATAGACATAGGTCGGCGTGCCGAAGCGTTGGGCGATGGCGGACAGGGCCACACCCTCCGCGAACAGCGTGCCGTCGCGGTAGTTGAAGGCGTTCATGAGCTGTCCTTATTCGGTTTGTGCAGGCGCGGGCTTGCTGTCTTCCGGGAGGAACAGCGGGCCTTTCTGGCCGCAGCCGCTAAGCAAGGTACTGACGGCGACAAGCGCGATAAGGGCAGTAAACAGCCGCTTCATGGTGAAGTCCTTGTAATAAAGCATGATTGCGCCGGAGTATACCGGCCCCCCGGCGCCTTGCCTATGCGCCAGGATTCCCGTCCGGCGGGGCTTTGCCCGCGTCCTGGGAGCGGTGCGGATCATGGGCAGCGAGCGCTGTATACTGCGCTCGATGCCGACTCGTCACCTGCTGCTGGTCGTGCGCAGCAACCGCTTGGCGCGGCGCTCGGGCGCTGTGGCCTGACGCGCGCGCGACCTTGTCCCGGCGCGTCTGGCTCTTTTCTGTACTACCTGAACTTTTCGAGGACATCCGCAATGAGTTTGACCGAAGCCCGCTTTCACGATCTGGTCGATACCGTGCAGCAAGCGGTAGAAGACATTTTCGATGACAGCGATCTGGATCTCGACCTGGAAAACTCGGCGGGTGTGCTGACCGTGCGTTTCGAGAATGGCACGCAGCTGATATTCAGCCGCCAGGAGCCGATCCGGCAGTTGTGGCTGGCGGCCCGCTCCGGCGGTTTTCACTTCGATTTCGACGAGGCCAGCGAGCGCTGGATTTGCGACAGCAGCGATGAGCAGCTGGGTGAAATGCTCGCGCGCATCACCCTGGAACAAGCTGGAGCCAGTCTTGAGTTCGAAGAGCTCTGAGTCTCGGCCTGGCGCGGCGGCCGAACGGGGTGCGTCGCTGATCGCCTCGCCGTGCGTGCGCCGCTGCTGCCTGGACGCCGGCGATATGTGCCTGGGTTGCGGCCGTTTGCTCAACGAAATTCTCGACTGGGGCAGTGCCGACGATGCGCGTCGGCAGGTCATTTGTCATAGCGCCCAGGCGCGTTTGCAGCAACGGCAAGGCTGATCTGCCGGTCTTGTTTATTTGAACGGCTGTGATACGGTCGACCTGACTTGCGCAAAACCCCGTCTCCATCAGACGGGGTTTTGCTTTTTATGCATCCAGTTGAAGGAGAGTAGAACTGACCATGACCAGTGCACCGCCAATCACCATTACCCGTCTCGATTTACAGCGTCTGGAGCGGTTGCTCGACAGCCTGGAGGAATTCGGCCCGGGTGCTGTCGCCCTGCAGGCCGAGCTGGATCGGGCCGACGTGGTTGGCCACGACCAGGTGCCGGCCGGGGTAGTGACCATGAACTCGCGGGTGCATTGCCGCGAAGAAAGCAGCGGTAAGGACTATCACCTGACCCTGGTTTACCCGCAGGACGCCGGCAAAGAAGGCAGTGTGTCGATTCTCGCACCGGTGGGCAGCGCGCTGCTGGGGCTGAGTGTCGGCCAGCACATCGACTGGATCGCACCCAGTGGCAAGGAGTTGAAACTGACCCTGTTGGCCGTGGAATACCAGCCGGAAGCGGCCGGCGAATACAGCCGCTGAAGCGCTGCCCGGCAGGTCCTGGCCCACCTGCTAGCTGCCGTCCGTTTGCTCAGGCTTTGTCCAGCGCCGCATTGAGTGCCGCTTCCAGACGGGCCTTGTAGCGCAGGTAGTGAACCGTCTGCGCTCGCCCATCGCCCAGCACGGCGGACAGGTCGAGGTCGGTGATGTAGCACGGATAGCGCTCGCCCTCGCGGCGCTGGGCGACGATGTGCCGGGCCACGGCGGCGTACAGGTCGCCGGCATATTCCAGTTCGGAAAACTCACGGTGGTTGCAATACAGGGTCACGTGGGCGCGCTTGCCGTCGACCGGCTCGACAATCGCCTGCACATCGTAGAAGGGGTGGCTCAGCGGGGCTGGTGGCGGCGGGCGCAGCTCCACCTGGCGGGCCCGCTGCGGCGCCGCCGGGAGTACCTCGTAATAGAGCACCTCCAGCGCAGTCGACGGTGCCGGGCTGTCCAGCGGCAGCAAGGCGTTGCGCCGGTACTGCAGCGATTGCAGGAAGCGCTGCAGCGGTGTCAGCAGGCTGTGCTCGTCGCGAAACGGCATGCTCTGCCGCCACAGCGCGTTGTGTTCGTCGAGCAGGGTCAGTTCGGCCAGGTCGCTGTTTTCGTGGCGGCGGTAGAACACCTGGATGCACGCGGGGCGGCCGAGCGGCAGGATCAAGGCCAGGTCGTCGCCTTCCAGGGCGTTGCGGTCGAGGTGCAGGCGGCTGTAGCCCGGTTGCTCCTTGCCGAGGTGTTCGAGCAGCGCCGGCAGGTCCGTCAGTGCAGTGTGGCTGACCTGTCCCGGGGTCAGTTCGAGCAGGTGGTAGTGCTGCTTGATTTGCAGCAGGTAGCGGTTGTGCTGCGGCCCCGCGAAGTGGGCGAGGGTGTCGCGAAACAGTTCCTCGACCCGCTCGGCGATGGTCGTGGCGCGGTTGCGACAGAAGCAGCGTACCCGCAGGTTGGGCTTGTTGCCGCTGGCCGGCAGGCTGTTGAGAAAATCGCGCAGGCAGTCGAGCAGTGCATGGGGGCCGTCATAGCGGCTGACCAGCAGTTCGTTCCAGCTGTTCAGGCTGACCTGGTCGATGGTCAGAATCAGGTTCTCGCGCACCCCGGAATAGCCCAACGCATCGATGCGGTCGGTGGTCATGTGCACATTCATCTGGCTGTGCTGCTTGAGCGGGTCGATGCCGACATTGATCAGCAGCAGCACTTCGCCGGGCACGCTGGCACGCAGCAGCGCGCTTTCCTCGATCGCCGGCAGCGGCAGCGGCACCGTCTGTTGCAGGCTGGCCAGCAGATTGGACAGCTCGTACTCGCTCAGGTCGCTGTCGCCAGGGTGCAGCGATAGCCGCGTGCTGCTGTCGATCACACCATTACGGTGGCACCAGGCAAGCAGCTCGACCAGTTCACGGGAGCGCTTGAGCGGGGCGAAATCCGCCCACTCCTGGGCGCCGAGGCTGCCGCTGAACAGGGCCCACTGATTTTCGTCGCTGGCTTCGATCCTGGGACTCTGCACCAGGGTCAGGGTGTCTTCGCCCAGATCCGGGGCGATGCCGGGGTTGATGAATTCGATCTTGCCGGCCTTGCGCTCGAAGGCGGCATACAGGCGCCGACCGAGCACGCCAAGGTCACGGCGGTTGAGCGAGCTGCCGGCCTGGGCGTCGCGGGCGAACTGGGAGAGGAAGCGGTAGCTGTAGGTCAGTTCGTTGACCAGGGCGCGGCGCTCGGCGCTGACCTGGCGCACCTTCCACTGGCTGCGGCTGTCGAGCATCGCCAGTTGCCGGCTGTCCCAGTTCCAGTCGCGGGTCAGGCGCTCGAGCAGCAGACGTTGCCAGCTCTTGCGCTGGTCGCGTGGCGGCCGGCTGAGTTTCTTATTGACCTTCAGGTACAGGCAGCGACGGATCAGCTCCAGCCGCTCGGTTTCGCCGCGCCCGCTCAGGTATTCCTCCAGGCGGCGGTAAACCACGATGTAAGGGTCGAGTTCGTCGAGGTCGAGGCGATTGCAGAAGACCGCTTGCTTGAAGCGCAGCGCCAGGCATTGCACCTGGGGGTGTTCGCTGGCGTAGACCTCGGTGAGCAGCAGCTTGAGTACCGACTTGTACGGCGACTCGATGCCCTTGAACAGCTGCCACATGCCCGCGCCGATGAATTCGCTCGGCGGAATCTGCGCCAGGTGGCCGAGGTCGAGCACCTCGTCGGCGCGGATGAAGCGCTTGCTCAGCAGGATGCCGATGTACTCGTGGTAGCGCTGCTCCTCGTACACCGGCACCAGCCACCACAACGGGGTGCGCCCGGCCAGCCAGATCGCCGTGCGGTAGAACTCGTCGAGCAACAGGTAGTGCTGGGTGGTGCCGCAGTCGTCCGAGGTCAGCCGCGCCTCGCGGTCGCCGACGGTAAAGCGCAGCGGATCGATCAGGAAGAAATGCGCTTCGGCGCCCTGGGTCGTCGCCCAGGTCTCCAGTTGCTCGCACTTCTTGCGCAGTTCGGCGATGTCCCGGGGGCTGAGGTCGGGGGCGTGACAGACCCACAGGTCCATGTCGCTTTGCTCGGCCTGGGCCACTGTGCCCAGGCTGCCCATCAGGAACAGCCCGTGCAGTGGCAGTGCGCTGTTGCCGCGGCGTGCCTTGTAAACGAAGGAACGGGTCAGGCGCTGCGCTTCGGCGAGCAGATCGTCGCCCGGCTCGAAGCCGCTCAGCCCGGCCGGCGTCAGCCCGGACACATAGCCCGGCAGCAACGGATGATTGACGTGAAACAGCAGCGGCAGCAGCTTCAGGACCAGCTGCTGGCGGGTCGACAGCGCCTGCATGGCGCGCTGCAGGCGGCCGTCATTGACCTTGAGAAAGCGCGCGCGCAGTTGAGCCAGCACCTTGCGGTCGATACCGTCATCGATGTCCGGGCGAATTTCCTCGGTAAGGCTCATGCGCAGGCTCGGCGGGCAATGGGCCACGACGGCCAGTCAGTCGTGGCGAGGTGCGGGTGGGAGCGCCATCTCGCCCACGCCATGGCCCGCTTGCGCAGGCGGCGTGGGCAGTGCCGGCGGGTCAGGCGGTTTCGGTCACATTGAGAATGGTCAGCAAGACTTGCGCGTGTTCGGCTGCGTCCAGTCCCAGGCTGGTCAGGTAACCGCCATCTTCTTGGGTGACCAGGCCTTTGGCGTACAGGCGTTTGGCCGCAGCAATCGCTTGCGGGGCGGCAACATGGTGAACCTTGAGGCCTTCCTGGGTGTTGCCCAGGTTAAACAGGGCGAGAAGATCCAGTTCGGCAACCAGCTCAGGGGTAAAAGACATAAGTGCTCCAGGCTCTTGTAAACAGGGGCCGGGCAGTGCGTGTGCCCGACTGGTTGAAGCCCGCGTGGCTGAAGCCAGGCGCGGGTGTGTGCAGTGTAGCGAGACGCGCGGCTGCGCGCGCGGGCTAAGCGACTAGCGTCAGGAGGTTTCTTTCGGCAACTCCGGCAGTGCGCGCAGGGCTTGCTCGTAAGCCGCGCCGTCGAATGGCCGATCTTCGTCGAGCATGGCCCTGATCTCATGGGCCAGGACCATCGCCATCAGCTGCAGGATTTCGCCGCGCTCGTAGCCGACCAGGGTCAGCTTGTTCAGGGTGGCCAGGGCGGCAGGCGGCTGCGCGGCCTCGAGCTGATTCTCGATGGCCTGGATCAGCGCTTCTTCGGCAAAGGCCTCGTCTTCGTTTTCGTCGTGCTCGCTCATGCTTGGCTTATCCGGGGGCTGAGCGTGCAGTGTGCCAGCGTGACAGCGTCCGCGCCATTCACTGACTTGATACGGCTGGCTGGCATGGCCTATCTGGGGCTATAACACTAGCTATCCTTCCGCCGGCCTGGAGCCTGTCAGCATGTTCAAACTATATGGGTTTGCCGTTAGCAACTACTTCAATATGGTCAAGTTGGCCTTGCTGGAGAAGGGGCTGGAGTTCGAGGTCGTGACCCTCTACGGCAACCAGAGCGACGAATTTCTCAGTATCAGCCCGCGTGGCAAGGTGCCGGTGCTGGGGGTCGAGCAGGGCTTCATCAACGAGACCAGTGCGATCCTCGAGTATCTGGAAGAGTGCGCCGAGGGCAAGGCGTTGCTGCCCAGCGAGCCATTCGCCCGTGCCCAGGTGCGCGCACTGATGAAGGAAATCGAGCTGTATATCGAGTTGCCCGCACGGATTGGCTACTCGGAAGCATTCTTCGGTGCGGAGATTTCCGCCTCCTTGAAAAGCAAGTGCAAAGCCGAGCTGTTGGCCGGGATCGACACGCTCAAGCGTCATGGCAGCTTTACCCCCTATGTGGCGGGCGACAGCTTCAGCCTGGCCGATATCTACTTCCTCTACAGCATCGACCTGGCGTGTGGGGTGGCGAAGAAACTGTTCGCTATCGACCTGCTGGCCGATTTCTCGGCGGCCCACGAGCTGCTCGTGCTGCTCAACCAGAACCCGCACGTCAAACGCATCGCCGCGGATAAGGAGGCGGGGATGGCGGCGTTCATTGCGATGGCTCAGGCCAAGGCCAAAGGCTGAGCTCACGCGGCGCAGGGCGCGCCGCGTGACGGCCGGCTAGCGGTTAGCGACTGGCCAGTAGCGCCTGGCCGCGCTTGACGGCGGCCAGCACCTGCTTCGGTGCGGTGCCGCCGATATGGTCGCGGGCGTTGACCGAGCCTTCCAGGGTCAATACCGCAAACACATCCTGTTCGATCTGGGTGCTGAACTGGCGCAGTTCATCCAGGCTCATCTCGGCCAGGTCCTTGCCATTGTCGACGCCGTATTTCACCGCATGGCCGACGATTTCGTGGCAGTCGCGGAACGGCAGGCCCTTGCGCACCAGGTAGTCAGCCAGGTCGGTGGCGGTGGAGAAACCGCGTAGCGCCGCTTCGCGCATGATCGCGTGCTTGGGCTTGATCGCCGGGATCATGTCGGCGAAGGCGCGCAGCGAGTCGCGCAGGGTGTCGGCGGCGTCGAACAGCGGTTCCTTGTCCTCCTGGTTGTCCTTGTTGTAGGCCAGCGGCTGGCCCTTCATCAGGGTCAGCAGGCCCATCAGTGCGCCGAATACCCGGCCGGTCTTGCCGCGCACCAGCTCCGGCACGTCGGGATTTTTCTTTTGCGGCATGATCGAGCTGCCGGTGCAGAAGCGGTCCGGCAGGTCGATGAACTGGAACTGCGCGGAGGTCCACAGCACCAGCTCTTCGGAGAAGCGCGACAGGTGCATCATGGCGATCGATGCCGCGGCGCAGAATTCGATGGCAAAGTCGCGATCGGAAACGCCGTCCAGCGAGTTGCCACCGACGGCGTCGAAGCCGAGCAGTTGCGCGGTGACTTCACGCTGAATCGGGTAGGTGGTGCCGGCCAGCGCCGCCGAGCCGAGTGGCATGCGGTTGGTGCGCTTGCGGCAGTCGAGCAGGCGCTCGTAGTCGCGGCTGAGCATCTCGAACCAGGCCAGCAGGTGGTGGCCGAAGGTCACCGGTTGAGCGGTCTGCAGGTGGGTGAAGCCGGGCATGATGGTCGCCGCTTCGCGTTCGGCCTGTTCCAGCAGGCCCTGCTGCAGACGGGTGATTTCACTGAGGATCAGGTCGATCTCGTCGCGCAGCCACAGGCGGATATCGGTAGCCACCTGGTCGTTACGGCTGCGGCCGGTGTGCAGCTTCTTGCCGGTGACGCCGATGCGGTCGGTCAGGCGCGCCTCGATGTTCATGTGCACGTCTTCCAGGTCGACGCGCCAGTCGAACTGGCCGGCTTCGATCTCGCTCTGGATCTGGCTCAGACCGTCGATGATGGCGTCGCGCTCGGCGTCCGTCAGCACGCCGACCTTGGCCAGCATGGTCGCATGGGCGATGGAGCCCATGATGTCGTGACGATACAGGCGCTTGTCGAATTCGACGGAGGCGGTGAAGCGGGCGACGAAGGCGTCGACGGGCTCGCTGAAGCGGCCGCCCCAGGATTGATTGGTTTTTTCAGTGCTCATGGGCTTCGCTCGGCTGATGCGCTAAAACAGGCGGGCCGCAGGTGGCGGCCGGCATGGCGGAAAAAGTCCGCCGATAATAACAGGCTGGCGGGCAAAATCGCCGGGTCGGTTTGTCGGTCGCTGCCTACGCCGACAGCCTGGGCAGTGTTGCCTGGCTCACAGTTTGCCAAGGCGGGCCGTATTCAAGCGTTTTATTTTGCCCAACTGGAGCGGGCTCACTTGCCGCCCGGCCGAGCCACGGGGAAACTGCGCCGATGCATACTCAATGGTTGAACAATAAAAACCCGCCGGCGCCCATCGACGACTTCTTCGTCCCGGAGCTGTGCGAGCCGGAAGCGCTGCTGAGCATGGTCCTGCTGGCCGAGCTGCTGGTGCTGGTACTGGTGCTGGCCGAGCCGATGCTGCCGGGCTTCGACTGGGTGCGCCTGGCGCTGACCTCGCTGTTCGTGCAGTGGATCCTGCTGCTGTCGGCCGCGCTGCTGTGTCGTTTGCGGCCACTGCTGGCGCGCTGGCGTGCGGCGCTGGCTGGGGTGCTGTGCTGCCTGATCGTGGTCGGGCTGACGCTCGCCTGCACCGCAGTGGCCGATTATTACGATCTCGGCGGGCCGCTGCCGCATGCTGGCGAGGTCAATCTTTACCTGCGGCATGCCTTGATTAGCATGATCATGTCCGCGCTGCTGCTACGCTATTTCTATCTGCAGAGCCAATGGCGACGGCAGGAGCAGGCCGAGTTGCGCGCGCGCATCGAATCCTTGCAGGCGCGGATCCGCCCGCACTTCCTGTTCAACAGCCTGAACAGTATTGCCAGCCTGGTGGCGATCGACCCCTACAAGGCCGAGCAGGCGGTGCTGGACCTGTCCGATCTGTTTCGCGCCAGCCTGGCCAAACCCGGCAGCCTGGTGCCCTGGAGCGAGGAGTTGGAGCTGGCCAAGCGATATTTGTCGATTGAGCACTATCGCCTTGGCGAGCGACTACAGTTGCAATGGGAGGTGGTCGATGTGCCGAACGATTTACCGATTCCGCAGCTGACCCTGCAGCCATTGCTGGAGAACGCCTTGATCTATGGGATCCAGCCACGCATCGAGGGTGGTTTGGTGCGTGTCGACGCGAGTTATGCCGATGGGGTGTTCCAATTGTGCGTCAGCAACCCTTATGAAGAACAAAGCGAGCAGCCGTCTTCGCGTGGGACGCGCCAGGCGCTGGGTAATATCGATGCGCGTCTTGCGGCACTTTTCGGGCCGCGGGCCAGTCTCAGCGTGGAGCGCCGTGACGGCCGCCACTTCACCTGTCTACGCTATCCTTGTGCGAGACTCACGCAGGAAGCCCGTGTCCTATGAATGTCCTGATCGTCGATGATGAACCCCTGGCCCGTGAGCGCCTCAGCCGCATGGTCGGCGAACTCGATGGCTACCGTGTCCTCGAACCGTCCGCGAGCAATGGCGAAGAGGCCCTGACCCTGATCGACAGCCTGAAGCCGGATGTCGTGTTGCTGGATATCCGCATGCCGGGCCTGGATGGTCTGCAGGTTGCCGCCAAACTCTGCGAACGCGAAGCGCCGCCAGCGGTGATCTTCTGCACGGCCCATGACGAATTCGCCCTGGAGGCGTTCAAGGTCAGTGCGGTGGGCTATCTGGTCAAGCCGGTGCGCGCCGAGCATCTCAGCGAAGCGCTGAAAAACGCCGAGCGGCCAAACCGGGTGCAGCTTGCCGCCCTGACGCGTCCCGCGGCGGAAAGCGGTGTCGGCCCGCGCAGCCATATCAGTGCGCGCACGCGCAAAGGCATCGAGCTGATTCCGCTCGATCAGGTGATCTTCTTCATCGCCGACCATAAGTACGTGACCCTGCGCCATGCCGGTGGCGAAGTGCTGCTGGACGAGCCGCTGAAGGCCTTGGAAGACGAGTTCGGCGACCGCTTCGTGCGCATCCACCGCAACGCCCTGGTCGCCCGCGAGCGTATCGAGCGCTTGCAGCGCACCCCGCTCGGGCACTTCCAGCTATTCCTCAAGGGCCTCAACGGCGACGCGCTGATCGTCAGTCGCCGGCATGTGGCCGGGGTGCGCAAGCTGATGAGCAGCTTGTAGGGGCGTTGGCCTGAGAGGGTGAACAACTATCGCCGGCGGCGCCTGGATAAATCGGTGCGACACCCCTCCAGCGGGTTGTCGCTGCGCTCCGAACGGAACGCCACCCGGACCACCACCCTAAGCTCCGAACTGCACGCTGCTGCGTCTTGCCGCGAACGCCTGGCGACGGCCTCGCGACGACGCTCGATATTGTCACGCCCGCTGAGGCGCCAGCTGCCCCATTCCCCACGCCGCCCCACACCCGCTGTGCGCCCCCTGTTATTATCCTCGGCAGTCCGTTTTCTGGAATTGCCCCATGCCCCGCGAAATTCGTATCGCCACCCGTAAAAGTGCCCTGGCCCTGTGGCAGGCCGAACACGTCAAGGCCCGCCTGGAACAGGCCCATCCGGGTCTGAAAGTCAGCCTGGTGCCGATGGTCAGCCGCGGCGACAAGCTGCTCGATGCGCCGCTGGCGAAAATCGGCGGCAAGGGGTTGTTTGTCAAGGAACTGGAAACCGCCCTGCTCGAGAATGAGGCCGACATCGCCGTGCATTCGATGAAGGACGTGCCCATGGACTTCCCCGAAGGCCTGGGCCTGTACTGCATCTGCGAGCGTGAGGATCCGCGTGACGCCTTCGTCTCCAATAGTTTCGACAGCCTGGATGCACTGCCCGCCGGCAGCGTGGTCGGCACCTCCAGTTTGCGCCGCCAGGCGCAGTTGCTGGCGCGCCGCCCCGACCTGAAAATCCAGTTCCTGCGCGGCAACGTCAATACCCGCCTGGCCAAGCTGGATGCGGGCGAGTACGACGCCATCATCCTCGCCGCGGCCGGCCTGATTCGCCTGGGGTTTGCCGCGCGCATTCGCTCCTCCATCAGTGTCGATGACAGCCTGCCGGCGGGCGGGCAGGGCGCGGTGGGTATCGAATGCCGCAGTGCCGATGCGCAGATCCATGCCCTGCTGGCAGCGTTGAACCATCACGAGACCGCCTTGCGCGTCAGCGCCGAACGGGCGCTGAACAAGCGGCTCAATGGCGGCTGCCAGGTGCCGATCGCCTGCTATGCGGTGCTCGAAGGCGAGCAATTGTGGTTGCGTGGCCTGGTTGGCCAGCCCGATGGTGGTTTGCTGCTGCGGGCGGAAGGTCGTGCTCCGGCGGCGCAGGCCGAGCAACTCGGCGTGCAGGTCGCCGAGGCGCTGCTGGCCCAGGGCGCCGCGGACATTCTGCAGGCTGTCTACGGTGAGGTCGATTCCGAGTGAGCGACTGGCGCGTGCTGCTGACCCGTCCGGCCGAGGAGTGCGCGGCCCTGGCCGCGACCCTGGCCGAGCAGGGGATCTACAGCAGCAGCCTGCCATTGTTGGCGATCGAGGCCCTGGCCGAGACGCCGGAGCAGCGCGCGACCATCCTCGGGCTTGATCGTTACTGCGCGGTGATCGCGGTGAGCAAGCCGGCCGCGCGCCTTGGCCTGGAGTTGCTCGACCGTTACTGGCCACAGCCGCCGACCGTGCCGCTCTGGTTCAGTGTCGGCGCGGCCACCGCCGAGATCCTCGGCGATTATGGCCTGGCCGTGCATTACCCCGCGCAGGGCGACGACAGCGAGGCCTTGCTCGCGCTGCCGCAACTGCGGCAAGTGCTGGCGGCGGCGTGCTCGCCGCGGGTGCTGATTCTGCGTGGCGAGGGTGGTCGCGAACTCCTCGCCGAGCGCTTGCGCGGCCAGGGCGTGGAAGTCGACTATCTGTCGCTGTACCGCCGCCTGTTGCCGCACTATCCACCAGCGGCACTTGCCGAGCGGGTGCGGGAGGAACGCTTGAATGGCCTGGTGGTCAGCAGTGGGCAGGGTTTCAGCCATTTGCTCGAGTTGGCCGGCGAACACTGGCCATCGCTGGCTCGGCTACCCTTGTTCGTACCCAGCCCGCGTGTGGCTGAACAGGCGCGTGCTGCGGGCGCCAAAAATATTGTGGACTGCCGCGGCGCGAATGCCGCGGCGTTGCTGGCGGCGTTGCAGGCGCAACCTGCCCCCGACCTCTGATGCAAAGGATGGATACGTGAGCGAAGCGACTACCCCGAAAGAACAACAGCCGCCGGTAACGGAGGCGCCCACTGCTGCACCGCCCGCCCCTGTGGCAAAACCCGCGTCGCGCGCTAACAGCCTGGTCTGGCTGGCGCTGTTGCTGGGTGCGGCGGGCGTAGCGGTGGGTGGCTGGGGCCTGTGGCAGTTGCGCAGTCTGGAAGTGCGCGAGCAGCAGCAGCTCGATCAGTTGGAGGCGGCGCGCAGTCAGACCGAGGCCCTGGCCCAGCGTACCCAGGGACTGGATGCTCGCCTGCAGCAATTGCCCGCTGCCGATGAGCTGGAAGCTCGGCGCCGCCTGGTCGCGCAGTTGCAAGGCGATCAGCAGTTGCTCAACCAGCGTCTGGAGACTGTCCTCGGCGCCAGTCGTCAGGATTGGCGTCTGGCCGAGGCCGAGCATCTGTTGCGTCTTGCCAGCCTGCGTCTGTCGGCCTTGCAGGATATCGACAGTGCCGAGGCCTTGGTGCAGGGCGCCGACGAGATTCTCCGCGGGCAGGATGATCCCGCCGCTTTTGCGGCGCGCGAGCAACTGGCCAAGAGCCTCGAGGCCTTGCGCGCAACCGTCAATCCCGATCGCACCGGGCTGTTCCTGCAGTTGGCGGCGTTGCGCGAGCAGGTGGCGCAGTTGCATGCGCTGAACCCGGCCTTCGTCAGTTCCGGTGGGGTGCTCAGTGATCTGGCCGCCGAGGGTGATGGCAGCAGTTGGTGGGCCGAGTGGCTCGAAACCCTGTCGCAGTATTTTCGTATCGACTTCAGCGCCGACGAGAATATTCGCCCGTTGCTCGCCGGGCAGAGCCTGACGCAGGTGCGCCTGGCCCTCAGCCTGGCCCTGGAGCAGGCGCAGTGGGCGGCGCTGCATGGCCAGACCCCGGTATATCGGCAGTCGCTGCTGCAGGCGCGGGAGGTGTTGGATGCGCATTTCGATCTGGACAACCCCAATAGCCGTGCCTTGCGTGCGCGCATCGAGGAGTTGCTCGAGCAGCCGATCGAGGTGGCCGCGCCGGATCTGAGTGGTTCGCTCAACGCGGTGCAGGCCTACATCCAGCGCAAGCAGTCGGCCCGGGAGCGGATCGAGCGTGACGCACCGGCAGACGCCCTGCCGAGTGTGGAGGAGGCTCGCCCATGAAGCGTGTCTATCTGCTGCTCGTCGTGTTGGCGATAGCCGCGGGGCTGGCGTTGCTCGCCCTGGCGGTAACCGAGCACAAGGGCTACGTGTTGTTCGCTTACCAGGGCTTTCGCTACGAATCGAGCTTGTGGGCTTTCCTGGCGCTGGTCGCGGTGGTCTGGTTGTCGCTCTACCTGCTGCGCCTGTTGCTGCGTCTGGTCGTCACCTCGGGAGGGTTGGTCAATCCCTGGTCGCGTCTGCATGGCAGGCGTCGCGTGCGTCTGGCCCGCGAGCAGGGTTTTCTCGATCTGGCCGAAGGTCGTTGGGCGCCGGCCTTGCGCCATTTGCGCCGAGCCGCCGAAGGCGAGGAGCAGCCCCTGGCATATTACCTGGGGGCCGCTCGTGCCGCGCAGCAACTGGGGCAGGAGGAGGACAGTGATCAGTTGTTGGAGCAGGCGCTCACGCGGCAGCCTCAAGCCGAGCTGGCGATCGGTCTGACCCATGCCGAATTGCAATTGGCGCGGGGGCAGGCCGATGCGGCGCTGGAGACCTTGCAGGTGATGAACGAGCGTCATCCCCACCACCAACTGGTATTGCGTCAGCTGCAGCAGTTGTATGTACAGCGCGGCGATTGGTCGGCGCTGCTCGCCTTGTTGCCGGAGTTGCGCAAGGGCAAGGTGCTCGCTGATGCCCAGTTGGCCGAGCTGGAGCGGCAGGCCTGGTGCGGTCGGCTGGCGGATGCCGGCCGGGCTGATGAAGACGGCGGGCAGGATGCGTTGGCGGCGCTGGCGCAAGCCTGGCAACAACTGTCCGCGGCGCACCGCCAGGAGCCGGAGTTGCTGGCTGTCTATGCCGAGCGCTTACGCGTGCTGGGCGCAGAACCCGCTGCCGAAGAATTACTGCAGGCGGCGCTCAAGCGCAGCTATGACAGTCGCCTGGTACGTCTCTATGGTCTGCTGCGTGGGCGCGACCCCGCGCGCCAGCTGCAAACCGCCGAGGGCTGGTTGACGCAGCACCCGAGTGAGGCGGGCCTATTGCTGACGCTGGGTCGGCTGTGTTTGCACTGCCAGCTGTGGGGCAAGGCCAAAGAATATTTCGAGACTAGCCTGGTGTTTCAGCGCCACCCGGAAACCTGTGCGGAGTTGGCTCGCCTGCTGGCCCGGTTGGGCGAAACCGAGCAGAGCAATCGTTTGTTTCAGGAGGGGCTGGGGCTACTCGATCGGCGCCTGGACAGCCTGCCTTTGCCCGCGCCAGTCGCCAACTGATAGGCGGATGCCGGCGTCTGCATGGCGCTGCAAGGGGAATGTTCCCCCCGCTAGTGGTGGACGGCAGCGGACGCGCTGCGGCCGATATTGTGTCGATCCGGTTGATGTCGATCATGGGATGGGCCTGATTAATCAACCCATGCTGTGCAAGTTGGTCCGCATATGTTGTAGTGCAAGCAAGCGTCGAGTGGGGTTTGGCTGAATTTCTGCGGGCCAGACGCTGCGCGGGACACCGATTAAACGCTCGTATGAAATTTTCTCGACCGAGCGCCTTGATGGTGTGGGTTCGCGGGCATAATCTGGCTCGCAAGCAGCGCCGGAAAGCTGCCGTTTTTCGGTTGCTTTTCCAAGACCATGTGCCGATTGACAAAAAACCGTCTCGGATCGGACGTATAACAGAAATACCGATAAGGGAAGTGAGGCCATCATGCTCGATAGTTGTCAGAACGCCCAGGAACGTTGGGGTGGTGTTCACCTGCTGATCGATCGCTGGTTGCAGGAGCGCCAGGAACTGGTGAAGGCCTATACGGCCATCAGCAACTCCCCACAAGCACCTATTACCAATGCGCAGCCCTTGCAGAGGTTCTGCGAAATCCTGGTCGACTACGTGTCCGCTGGACATTTCGAGGTCTATGAACAGCTGACCAATGAAGCCAAGGCCTTTGACGATCAGCGTGGCCTCGAGTTGGCCAAGCAGATCTATCCGCGGCTCGAGGTGATCACCGAGGTGGCGCTAACATTCAACGACCGCTGCGACAATGGCGATTGCCATGATAGCGTGTCCCTGGGCGAAGAGCTCCAGCGCCTGGGGCAGTTGCTACACGAGCGTTTCGAGTTGGAAGACTGCCTGATCGAAGTGCTGCACAACGCGCATCAGCAGCAGGCTCCGGCTCCGGCCCCCGTACTCTAGCAAGCGGTTTTTCAATCGCCTGCCAGTAGAACCTCACTCGCCGCCGTCGTGCAGCACCTGCGCAACCGTCAGGCGCCAGTTTGTCACTCGTGATCAAGCTGGGTTGGCTCTTTGCGTTGGCGGGGATGCCGCTTGCCGTTGGTTCGAGTGCTTGTTCTGTCGTCGCCTGCTCCCCCGTCAATGCCCTCAAGCAGACGCTCGCTGGGTGCGAGTTCTCGGACTCCCGCGCAGCCATTTTTCCCAGATTCAGGCCATAGGCCGGAGCCACACAGGCAGCGTGCCGCGACGTTCAGCAGGTAGATTTTGTTGGGCTTCGTTCCCCGGCACCAACCTGCAGTTTGCAGGCAATTACTATTCTCCGGCAGGCTGCTAGTATGAGTTGCATCTACATCCGCCTGGAGGCGCGCCATGTCGGCCACAAAGAATACCAAGAAGAAATCGGTCAGTACCCCGCTGCACTTGCTCCATCAACTATCCAGCAGCCTGCTAGAGCATCTTGAGGATGCCTGTTCGCGAGCGCTGATCGATGCTGAAAAGCTGCTCGGCAAGTTGGAGAAGCAGCGCGGCAAGGCCCAGGAAAAGCTGCATAACGCCCGCGTCAGGTTGCAGGATGCTGCAGTGGCGGGCAAGGCCAAGGCGCAGGCCAAAGCCAAGGATGCGGTGGCCGAGCTGGAAGAGTTGCTCGATACCCTCAAGGAGCGGCAGAGCGAGACCCGCAATTATATCGTCGGGCTCAAGCGTGACGCCCAGGAAAGCCTGAAGCTCGCCCAGGGTGTAGGCAAGGTCAAGGAAGCCGCCAGCAAGGCCCTGAGCCGCCATGAAGGCAAACCCGCAGTCGTCAAGCCGGCAGCCAAGCCGGTCGCCAAAGCCGCTGCCAAACCGGTGGCGAGCAAAGCGCCTGCCAAGGTCGCCAGCAAACCTGCCGCCAAGCCCGCGGCCAAGCCTGCAGTCAAAGCTGCAGCCAAGCCGGTTGCCAGTAAAACCGCAGCCAGCAAACCAGCCGGCGCCGCTGCCAAACCGGCCGGCAAGGCACCGCTGAAGTCCGCGGCGAAGCCGGTCGCTGCAGCTCCTGCAGCCGCCAAGCCAGCCGCCAAGGCGCCGGCCAAGCCGGCAGCGAAGAAGCCGCTTGCCACCAGCACGGCCAAACCTGTGGCGGCCAAGCCCGTGGCAACCAAGGCGGCGAGTAAACCAGTGGCGAAACCTGCGGCTAAAGCTGCAGTCAAGCCCGTGGCGAAAAAAACCGCGGCCGCTAAACCCGTGGCGGCAACCCCGGTTGTCAGCTCGCCGGCGGTGCCCGTCGCGGCCACTGTCGTACCTGCAGGCAGCACCCCGCCGACAGCGTCCTAAACGTGTCGGGCTGCGGCGTGCAGCAGATGCAGTGCGTCGCAGTCGGCTGCCGTGGTCACGGGAGCCAGCGTGTGCAGCCAGTCTTGCATGTCCTCGGCCGTATCGCCTGGCCAGTCATGGCAGCATGACGCCAGGCGCTGCAACAGTTCGCGTTCGGCCGCCAGTTCAAGTTGTTTGATCTGCTCGCGCAGCGCCGCCAGGGCGCTGTCGTGGTGAGCGGCTGCGCGCCATTGCTGGCGGACGTGCCTGAGCGCACCGATCACCTCGCGCTGCCAGGGCTGGGCTATGGCGCGCAGGTGCTCGGCCCGCTCGGCGCTGCAGGCCACACCGCGGCAGCCGAGCCAGGCGCCGCAGAGCAACAGGCAGATATCGTTACCCTGGGCCTGCAAGTGCAGGCAGGCGGTCTCGACGCCGGGGCGGCGATAGAGGTCTTCGGCGAAACGCCACAGGTCAGGATGCATGGTGCTTTCCGGGTATGCGGCGGGCGACTCTGGTAGACTCCGCCGCCATTATGATCCGACTCCAGAACCTCACTTTACAGCGTGGCCCGCAGCGTCTGCTAGAAGACGCCGAGCTGTGCCTGCATCCCGGCCAGAAAGCCGGCCTGATCGGCGCCAATGGCGCCGGCAAATCCAGCCTGTTCGCCTTGCTGCGCGGTGACTTGAGTGCGGACGCGGGCGACTGCCTGATCCCCGCCGACTGGCGCATTGCCCATATGCGTCAGGAGATCGACGCCGTCGAGCGCCAGGCGGTGGACTATGTGCTCGATGGCGATGTGCAGCTGCGCCGGGTCCAGGCCGAACTGGTCGTGGCCGAGGCCGCGCACGATGGCGTCGCGATTGCGCGCCTGCACACCGAGCTGGATAACCTCGATGGTTATGCCGCCGATGCCCGTGCGCGCAAATTGCTCGCCGGCCTGGGGTTTGAAAGTGCGCAGATGGATCGCCGTGTCGGCGATTTCTCCGGCGGCTGGCGCATGCGCCTGAACCTGGCCCAGGCGCTGATGTGCCCATCCGACCTGCTGTTGCTCGACGAGCCGACCAACCACCTGGACCTGGATGCGATTCTCTGGCTGGAAGGCTGGCTGCAGAACTACCCCGGTACCCTGCTGCTGATTTCCCATGACCGCGATTTCCTCGATGCGGTGGTCGATCACATCGCGCACGTCGAGCAGCGCAAGCTGACCCTCTATCGCGGCGGCTACTCGGCCTTCGAGCGCACCCGCGCCGAACGCCTGGCCCAGCAGCAGCAGGCGTTCGAGAAGCAGCAGGCGCAGCGCGCGCACATGGAAAAGTACATTGCCCGCTTCAAGGCCCAGGCCACCAAGGCGCGCCAGGCGCAGAGCCGGATCAAGGCGCTGGAGCGCATGGAAGAGTTGTCCGCGGCGCATGTCGACTCGCCGTTCGACTTCAGCTTCCGCGAGGCCGAGAAGATTTCCAGCCCGCTGCTGGACCTGAGCGAAGGCCGTCTCGGCTATGGCGACAAGGTGGTGCTCGAACAGGTCAAGTTGCAGTTGGCGCCCGGCGCTCGCCTGGGCTTGCTCGGGCCCAACGGCGCCGGTAAATCGACCCTGATCAAGAATCTGGCGGGCGAGTTGCAGCCCATCAGTGGCCGTTTGCAGCTTGGTGAGAATCTGGTGGTGGGTTATTTCGCCCAGCATCAGCTCGACGCCCTCGACGACAAGGCCAGCCCGCTCCTGCATTTCCAGCGCCTGGCTCCAACCGAGCGCGAGCAGACCCTGCGCGACTTCCTCGGCGGTTTCGACTTCCGCGGGCCGCGCTGCGACGAGCCGGTGCTGAATTTTTCCGGGGGCGAAAAAGCGCGCCTGGCCCTGGCCTTGATCGCCTGGGGCAAGCCCAACCTGTTGCTGCTCGATGAGCCAACCAACCACCTCGACCTGGAGATGCGCCTGGCGCTGACCATGGCCCTGCAGGAGTTCTCCGGCGCGGTGGTGGTGGTCTCGCATGATCGGCATCTGCTGAAAAGCACCACCGATGAGTTCCTCCTAGTTGCCGATGGCCGGGTGCAGCCGTTCGATGGTGATCTCGAGGACTATGCGCGTTGGTTGGCGGACTTCCGGGTGCGCCAGGCGCCAGTCAACAACGGCGAAGGCAACCTGGATAAAACCGACAAGCGCGCCCAGCGCCAGGCCGCGGCGGCGCTGCGCCAGCAGCTGGCGCCGCTCAAACGTGAAGCCGACAAGTTGGAAAAGGAACTCGGCCAACTGCATCAGAACCTGGCTGCCGTGGAAGCCCGCCTGGGCGACAGTGCGATCTACGAGGCGGCCAGCAAGAACCAGCTGCGCGATGCGCTGGCCGAGCAAGCCAAGCTGAAGAGCCGTGAAGCCGAGCTGGAAGAGCGCTGGCTGGAGGCACTGGAAACCCTCGAGGCCTTGCAGGCCGAGTTGGAGGCGGCCAGTTGAGTGTCGAGGTATTCGGCTGGGAATGGTTGAGCGCCTACCGCGCACCGCTGCTGCGTGCCGGCCAGGTGGTGCTGATTGTGCTGTTGGCGTGGTTGCTGCAGCGTTTGCTGGCACGTGGCCTGGGCCGGCTGATCATCGGCAGTGCCGACAAGCCTGGCGTCAGAGGCCGGGTCCTGGAAATCAACCTGTTCTACACCACCCTGGAAGACCTCAGTGGCGATGCACCGGGAACCTGGGTGCAGGTTCCCAATAGTCTGTTCTTCCAGAAAACCGTGCGCCGCTGGCGTAATGGCGAACTTCCCACCGCCCGCAAACTCGAGATTTAACCTCTATGGAATGGCTCGCCAACCCTGAACTCTGGGTCGCTTTTCTGACCCTGACGGCCCTGGAAATCGTCCTCGGCATCGACAACATCATCTTTATCTCGATCCTGGTCAGCCGCCTGCCCAAGGCTCAGCAACCCAAAGCGCGCTTTTTCGGCCTGGCCCTGGCCATGGGCACGCGGATTCTGCTGCTGCTGTCGATCAGTTGGGTGATGCGCCTGACCAATGACCTGTTCCAAGTCTTCGGCGAGGGCTTTTCCGGGCGCGACCTGATTCTGTTCTTCGGCGGCCTGTTCCTGCTGTTCAAGAGCACCGCGGAGATCTACCACGGCCTGGAAGGCGAAGAGGAAGGCCAGGGCGCGGGCGGCAAGGCCTATGGCTTCTTGGGCATCATCGTGCAGATCGCCATCATCGACATCGTCTTCTCGCTGGACTCGGTGATCACCGCGGTCGGCCTGGTCGACAACGTACCGGTGATGATCGCCGCCATCGTGATTTCGGTGATCGTGATGATGCTCTCGGCCGGCACCATCAGCGACTTTATCGACAGGCACCCGAGCCTGAAGATGCTCGCGCTGTCGTTCCTGATCGTGGTCGGTACCGTCTTGATCGCCGAAGCCTTCGACGTGCATGTGCCCAAGGGTTACGTCTACTTCGCCATGGCCTTCTCGCTGGCCGTGGAGGCTGTGAATATCCGCATGCGCACGGCCCGCGCCCGGGCGCGCAAGGAAGAGCTGGAGCCGGTGCACCTGCGCAAGGGCTCGCCGGACTAAGCGCCTGGCTGGGCACGGCCCGCGACAAGAGGTAGGCTAGAGCGCCTGCCTCTGTCCGCTGGCAGCCCTTCATCATTCCGTTTGAGGTATCCGCCATGGCGCTCGAAACCTGGCTTGCGTTCTTTGCCGCCTGTTGGGTGATCAGCCTGTCGCCGGGGGCGGGGGCCATTGCCTCGATGTCCGCCGGGCTGCAATACGGTTTCTGGCGCGGCTACTGGAATGCCCTCGGCCTGCAGTTGGGCCTGGCGCTGCAGATCGTCATCGTCGCCGCCGGTGTCGGGGCGATTCTTGCCGCATCGGAAGTGGCGTTCGGCCTGATCAAGTGGTTCGGCGTGGTCTATCTGGTGTACCTCGGCTATCGCCAGTGGCAAGCCTTGCCCAGCGATATGGAGGCGCAGGCCGAGCGTCCGATCGGCCGGCCGCTGACTCTGGTCCTGCGCGGCTTTCTGGTGAATTTCAGCAACCCCAAGGCCATCGTCTTCATCCTCGCGGTGCTGCCGCAGTTTCTCGATCCGCAGGCGCCGTTGCTGGTGCAGCACCTGCTGATGGGCGTGACCATGATCTGCGTCGACCTGGTTGTCATGGCCGGCTATACCGGGCTGGCGGCACGGGCGCTGCGGGCATTGCGTTCGCCGCGTCAGCAGCGGGTGATGAACCGTACCTTTGCCGTGCTGTTCGTCGGTGCCGCGGCGCTGTTGGCCACGGTACGCCGCGCACCGGCCTGAGCGGGAGTCGTTGGTTTTGCATGAGCAAGGCGCCCGGATGCGTGTGTGGATAGATGCCGACGCCTGCCCCAAAGCGGCCAAGGATCAAGTGGTCAAGTTCGCCCTCAAACGGCGCTTCGAGGTGCTGTTGGTGGCCGGTCAGGCGCAGGTCAAGCCGGCCTACAGCTGCGTGCGGCTGATCGTGGTGCCCAGCGGTCCGGATGCCGCCGACGATTACCTGGTCGAGCATGTCCTGCCCGGCGAGTTGGTGATCTGCAGCGATGTGCCCCTGGCCGACCGCCTGGTGAAGAAGGGCGTCGCCGCTCTCGATCCGCGCGGCAAGGAGTTCGACGAGGGCAACATGGGCGAGCGCCTGGCAGTGCGCAACCTGTTTACCGACCTGCGCGAGCAGGGCCAGGTCAGTGGTGGCCAGGGACCCTATAGCGAACGCGACAAACAGGCCTTCGCCAATGCCCTGGATCGCATTCTGACCCGGCTTCAGCGCCAGGTCTGAGATGGCGTAGCCTCGACCCAGGCAATGAGTCTAGCCGCACAGGTAGGTGCCGGTGCCGACCGCCACCAGGGTGCCGTCATCGCTGTGCAGTTCGCTGCGCACCACCGCGACCTTGTTGCCGGAACGCAGCAGCACGGCGCTGACGGTGAAGTGCTGGCCGCGACCGGGGCGCAGGTAGTCGATGCGCAGGTCGATGGTGCCCAGCTTGGACAGTCGCGCCATGCGTTCGGCGCTGGACAGGTGCTGGTGCTTGTCGAAAGCGCCGATCAGCGCCATGGCACCACCGGCGACATCCAGCAGCGATGAGATGACTCCGCCATGCAGGATGCCGTGGACGAAGTTGCCGATCAGCTCGGGCTTCATCGGCAGGTGCATGGTCACCCGCTGCGGACTCAGCTCGCCAAGCTGAATACCCAGCATTTGGTTGAACGGGATGCGCTGAAAAAAGCCGCTCACGGCCTGATGCAGTTCCTGGGTAAGTTCGAGAGGTGGAGTGGTCATGGCGCCTGCCTTGCGGGATTTCACTGCACGCTGCAGCAGGGGAGCCTGTTTGGCCAGGGGCGCGGCGGGAGTGCCGCGCGCATTGGCGGATTCGGCCTGGCGGCCTGTCCGGTTTTTCCGCTGTAGAACCGTGTTAAGTCCGCCAGGCTCTTAGGCGTGGGTCAGTTCGAGTACCCGGTCGACCAGCTTGTTGATGCCTGCGGCCGCTTCACTGATCGACTGGGCGAGCATGTAGGCGGGCGTGGTGACCAGCTTGTGGGCGTGATCCTCGACAATATCGCTGACCTCGCACTCATGGTGGATGGCGCCCATCTGGGTCAGGGCGGCCGCGGTTTCCTGGTCGTTGCCGATGGTGCAGACCACGCCGCGGCCGAAGATCCTTGCCGCCAGGGCCGGGGCGATGCACATCAGGCCGACCGGTTTGCCGGCCTTGGCAAAGGCCTGGGCCGCGCTCAGTACGTCGGGCTGCACCGTGCAGTTGGCGCCGCTGAGGACGAAGTCGGAGAGGTTCTTGGCCACGCCAAAACCGCCGGGCATGATCAGGGCGTCGAAATCGTCTACATGCAGTTCGCGTACGTCCTTGATCTTGCCGCGCGCGATGCGGGCGGCCTCCGCCAGGACGTTGCGCGTCTCGTCCATTTCATCGCCACTGTAATGATCGACCACATGCAGTTGCTGCACGTTCGGCGCAAAGCATTGCACCTCGGCGCCGCGCTGGTCGAGGCGCAGCAGGGTGATCACGCTTTCATGAATCTCGGATCCGTCGTAAACGCCGCAACCGGAAAGAATCACCGCTACTTTTCTGTTCATTGAGAACTCCTGGTCACTGGGCTGAGTCAAGGTGGCTATGCAGATTATGGCTGGTCTGCGGCCGATCCTCGACAAGTTGAACGGGGGTGAATGGCTGTGTGGGTCGGGCGCATCATCATCGGCCTGGGCAGGTTGTGGTCAAATGCTACTCAGGTTGGCATGGATCACCGCGAAAGACTCGATACGCCAAGATCAGGATCCTGAAGCTAATCCTAGTCGCTGGGCTTTGGCCGCGATATGGGCCGGGGATGAATTAAAGCGATATCTGCTTGGGCTGGATGCTGCTCGGCGGCCGGACTCCACTGGCTGGATGGCGCTGGCGGGGTGGCTCAATGCGCCGAGCGGCGCAGGCGCTGGCGTAGCCAGAAGCCCAGGGCGATCAGCAGCAGCGCGCCGAAGACATACAGCTGGTAGCGGCGGAAGTCGCCGAGGATGGTTTCCAGCGCCGCGCCCAGGTGATAGGCCGCCAGTCCCAGGCCGCTAGCCCAGATGGCCACGCCGATGGCGTCCAGCAGCAGGTAGCGGCGCCATGAGTAGCCGGACAGGCCGATGGCCAGCGGCATCACCGTGCGCATGCCGTAGATGAAGCGCAAGCCCAATACCCACAAATCCGGATGCCGGCGCAGGAGCAGTAATGCCTTGTCGCCCAGGCCCTGCCAGTGCGGCCGACGGGCGAGGATGCGGCGGCCATGGCGGCGACCGAGGAAATACCACAGCTGGTCGCTGGCGTAGGTGCCGCAGAAGGCGAACAGCACCACCAGTTCGATGCTCAGGTAGCCGCGCAGCGCCAGATACGCCGCCAGTAGCAGCGCCATCTCGCCTTCGAGAAAGGTGCCAAGCAGCACCGCGGGATAGCCAAATTGTTGCAGCAGATGTTCGAGCATGGTGGCGGCCGAAGGGGTGGGCGACCAGCCTACTCCCATGCGGCGCTGGGGAAAACGGCACATCGCTCGACGCCAGTGAGCCTGGTGGTCACAATATCTGCAGGCTGCCGCGACGCATTGGCGCAGTTTCGCCTTCGGTCGTCATCATTTGGTCATAATGGTGGCTTATAACTGTCACGCTCGCCTGTTCGTGCGGGCTATGGAGTCTGCTGTGAGCTTTACCCCTGCCAATCGCCTGTTTCCTGCCACGCGCCTGCGGCGTAACCGTCGCGATGACTTTTCCCGGCGCCTGGTGCGCGAGCATCGGTTGAGCGTCGACGACCTGATTCTGCCGGTGTTCGTCCTCGATGGTGACAACCGCCGCGAGGCAATCGCCTCGATGCCGGGTGTCGAACGGCTGTCCATCGACCTGCTGTTGCAGGAGGCGGAGAAGTGGGTGGCCCTGGGCATTCCGGCGCTGGCGCTGTTTCCGGTGACGCCGCTGGAGAAAAAGTCGCTGGACGCTAGCGAGGCGTGGAACCCCGAGGGCATCGCCCAGCGCGCGATTCGCGCCCTGCGTGCACGCTTCCCGGAGCTGGGCATCATCAGCGACGTGGCCCTGGACCCCTTCACCACCCACGGCCAGGACGGCATCCTCGACGAAGACGGCTACGTGCAGAACGACGTCACCGTCGACGCCCTGGTCAAGCAGGCGTTGTCGCATGCCGAGGCCGGTGCCCAGGTGGTCGCGCCCTCGGACATGATGGACGGCCGGGTGCAGGCCATCCGCGAGACCCTGGAGCTGGCCGATTTTGCCAATGTGCGGATCATGGCCTACTCGGCCAAGTACGCCAGCGCCTACTACGGCCCGTTCCGCGATGCCGTGGGTTCGGCGGCCAACCTGGGCAAGGCCAACAAGGCCAGCTACCAGATGGATCCGGCCAACGGTGACGAGGCGCTGCACGAAGTGGCCGCCGACCTGGCCGAAGGCGCCGACATGGTGATGGTCAAGCCGGGCATGCCCTATCTGGACATCCTTTGGCGGGTCAAACAGGAATTCCGGGTGCCAACTTTTGTCTATCAAGTCAGTGGCGAGTACGCCATGCATATGGCCGCGATCCAGAATGGCTGGTTGAGCGAGGCGGTGATTCTCGAGTCGCTGACCGCTTTCAAGCGTGCCGGTGCCGATGGCATCCTTACCTATTTCGCCGTTCGCGCGGCAGAACTGTTACAGCCGGGGCGCTAGTCCCGCCAGGACGATCCAATGACCACCGAAGGACTCACCCCCAGCGAATTGCAGACTGCCGAAGCGGTCGTCGCCGAACTGCCGGCGGAAATCCTGCCGCCGATCGAATTGCCCGTGCCCGCGCCGGCACCGCCCATGGTGGTGCCGAGCCTGGACGACAGCAGCCTGTATATCCACCGCGAGTTGTCGCAGCTGCAATTCAATATCCGCGTGCTGGAACAGGCGCTGGATGAGTCCTACCCGTTGCTGGAGCGGCTGAAGTTTCTGCTGATCTTCTCCAGCAACCTGGATGAGTTCTTCGAGATCCGTGTCGCCGGCTTGAAGAAGCAGATCAACTTCGCCCGCGAACAGGCCGGCGCCGATGGCTTGCAGCCGCATCAGGCGCTGGCGCGGATTTCCGAGCTGGCGCACGAGCAGGTCAGCCGCCAGTACGCGATTCTCAACGACACCCTGTTGCCGGCGCTGGAAAAGCACCAGGTGCGCTTTATCCGCCGGCGTCACTGGAACACCAAGCTGAAGGTCTGGGTGCGTCGCTACTTCCGCGATGAGATCGCGCCGATCATCACGCCGATCGGCCTGGACCCGACCCACCCGTTTCCCTTGCTGGTGAACAAGAGCCTGAACTTCATCGTCGAGCTGGAGGGCATCGATGCCTTCGGCCGCGATTCGGGCCTGGCGATCATCCCGGCGCCGCGCCTGTTGCCGCGGATCATCAAGGTGCCGGAGGACGTCGGCGGCCCCGGCGACAACTACGTGTTCCTCTCCTCGATGATCCACGCGCATGCCGACGACCTGTTCCAGGGCATGAAGGTCAAGGGCTGCTACCAGTTCCGCCTGACCCGCAACGCCGACCTGTCGGTGGATACCGAGGACGTCGAAGACCTGGCCCGTGCCCTGCGCGGCGAGCTGTTCTCGCGGCGTTACGGCGATGCGGTGCGCCTGGAGGTGGTCGACACCTGCCCGCGGCCGCTGCTGGATTACCTGCTCAAGCAGTTCAGCTTGAGCGAGAACGAGCTGTACCGGGTCAGTGGCCCGGTCAACCTGACCCGGCTGTTCAGCATCACCGGCCTGGCCAGTCACCCGGAGTTGCAGTACGCGCCGTTCACTCCGGTGATCCCCAAGCTGCTGCAGAACAGCGACAACATCTTCAGCGTGATCAGCAAGCAGGACATTCTCCTGCTGCACCCGTTCGAGTCCTTCACCCCGGTGGTCGACCTGCTGCGTCAGGCGGCCAAGGATCCGCACGTGCTGGCGATCAAGCAGACCCTTTACCGCAGCGGCGCCAACTCGGAAATCGTCGATGCGCTGGTCGAGGCCGCGCGCAACGGCAAGGAAGTCACCGCGGTGATCGAACTGCGTGCCCGCTTCGACGAGGAGTCCAACCTGGCCCTGGCCAGTCGCCTGCAGGCGGCCGGTGCGGTGGTGATCTACGGGGTGGTCGGGTTCAAGACCCACGCCAAGATGATGCTGATTTTGCGCCGCGAGAGCGGCGAGATCGTCCGCTACGCGCACCTGGGCACCGGCAACTATCACGCCGGCAACGCCAAGCTGTACACCGACTACAGCCTGCTCACCGCCGATGTGGCATTGGGCGAGGATGTGGCGAAGATGTTCAGCCAGCTGATCGGCATGGGCAAGACCCTGCGCATGAAGAAGCTGCTGCATGCGCCCTTCACCCTGAAGAAAACCCTGCTCGACCTGATCGCCAAGGAAACCACCCAGGCCAGCGAGGGCAAGCCGGCGCACATCATCGCCAAGTTCAACTCGCTGACCGATCCGAAGATCATCCGTGCGCTGTACAAGGCCAGCCAGACCGGGGTGCGCATCGATCTGGTGGTGCGCGGCATGTGCTGTCTGCGTCCGGGTATTCCGGGGGTGTCGCACAATATCCAGGTGCGCTCGATCATCGGCCGCTTCCTCGAGCACACGCGGGTGTTCTACTTCCTCAACGAAGGCGAGGAGAAGATCTACCTGTCCAGCGCCGACTGGATGGAGCGCAATCTGGACAAGCGCGTCGAGACCTGTTTCCCGGTGGAAGGCAAGAAGCTGATCACGCGGGTGAAGAAGGAGCTGGAAGCCTACCTGACCGACAACACCCAGAGCTGGGTGCTGCAGCCGGACGGCCGCTACCTGCGTAGCAGCCCGACCGGCAACCAGAACCCGCGCAGTGCGCAGGCCGGGTTGCTGGAGAAGTTGACGGTGCCGCTGGTCAGCGCACGCTAAGCTCGATGCCGGAACGTTTGAGCCACTCGGCTTCCTGGATGAAGTCTGCCTGGGTCAGCGGGTTGCTCGCCAGCCAGTCCTTCGGGAAGCGGATTTCCAGGCTTTGCGCCACTGCCTGCAGCTGTACCTGGGGCATCTCCTGGGTACCGCGGATGTGATGGAAGAGGATGGCGAATCGCAGCAGTACGCACAGGCGGACCAGCTTGATGCCTTCGTCGCCGAATTCACCGAGTTTGTCCCTGGGAATGTTGCGCCGGTGGCCGCGAACCAGCAGGGCGAGCATCTGCTGATCCAGGCGTGAGAAACCGGCCAGGTCGGAGTGCTCGATCAGGTAGGCGCCGTGCTTGTGATACTGGTAGTGGGCGATGTCCAGGCCCAGTTCATGCACCCGCGCGGCCCAGATCAGCAGTTCACGGTGCCATTCGTCGCCCAGCCCCCAGCTGTCGGCCACTTGGTCGAGGGCTTCCAGGGCCTTGTGCTCGACCCGGGCGGCCTGCTCCAGGTCGACGTGGTAGCGCTCCATCAGCGCGCTCAGGGTGCGCTGGCGTACATCTTCATGGTGATGGCGGCCGAGCAGGTCGTAGAGCACGCCTTCGCGCAGGGCGCCTTCGGAGTGCGACATGCGTTCGATCTCGCAGGCATCGAAAATCGCTTCGAGAATGGCCAGGCCCGCCGGGAATATCCCGCGCCGATCCGGTTTGATGCCGCCGAGGTCGAGCTTGTCCACGTCACCGAGCTTGAAGATCTTGCGTTTGAGCCAGGCCAGGCCATCCGGGTTGATCTCGCCAGCGCCCAGTCCGGCGGCCTGGATCGCCAGGCCGATGGCCTTGATGGTGCCGGACGCCCCCACCGCATCCTGCCAGCCGAGCCTGCGCAGGGCATGCTCGATACCCATTATCTCCAGGCGCGCCGCGGTATAGGCCTGGGCGTAGCGGGCCGGGGTAATCTTGCCGTCCTTGAAGTAGCGCTGGGTGTAGCTCACGCAGCCCATCTGCAGGCTCTCGCGCAGCAAGGGCTCGAAGCGCTGGCCAATGATGAACTCGGTACTGCCGCCGCCGATATCGGTCACCAGGCGCTTGCCCGGGGTGTCGGCGATGCTGTGGGACACGCCGAGGTAGATCAGTCGCGCTTCTTCGCGACCGGAGATGACTTCGACCGGATGGCCGAGGATTTCCTCGGCGCGGCGGATGAATTCGCCGCGGTTGTGCGCCTCGCGCAGGGCGTTGGTGCCGACGATGCGCACCGCCCCCTCCGGCAGGCTGGCGGTCAGTTGGGCGAAGCGGCGCAGGCAGTCGAGGCCGCGCTGCATGGCGGCCTCGTCGAGCAGGCGCAGCTCGTCGATACCGGCGGCCAGTTGCACCTTGTCGCCCAGGCGCTCGAGGATCCGCAGTTCGCCGTGATCGGCCTTGGCCAACACCATGTGGAAGCTGTTGGAGCCCAGGTCGATGGCTGCAATCAAGGGAAATGACTCTGCAGGGGTATGCGGCATGATGGGGCTTTCTCGATACGGAACGCCGACATCCTGCCACGATAGGTGGGGCACGCCAACGCATACCGATGTCGCAGGCCCTGCAGATGTTGCTAGAAACAGGCCTCGAGGGGGTGCTGCAAGAGGCGCTCATCGCAGTTCTGCCCCGGGCCGCCACGATCCACCACGACGAAGCGGCCCGGGCGCTGCAGGCACAGCAACGGGTGGTGCCAGGTGCCGGCGGCATAGTTGACGCCTTGCCCGGGACTGCTGATGAAGGCGCGGATCGCCCGTTCGTCGAGTTCGCCGGCCGGGGCCACCACGATCAGCATGCGCGCGCCATCCACCGGGTAGAAGGCCTGGCTGCCCAGGGGATGGCGTTCCAGCTGGTGGATCTGCAGCGGCGAGTGCCAGGCCTGGCCGTCGAACAGGCTGAGCAGGGTTCGCGCATCGCTGCCGACCGCCTCGAGTCGCGCCAGGTCGTGGTAGCGGGTGGTGCTGCCGGCGTTGATCGACAGGGCCGTGGCGCCGACGCTTTCCAGCACTTCGCCGAAGGGGGCGAAGGCCGCGCGGGTCAGCGGCTCGACCGCCAGCGGCCGCGGCTCGCGCAGGGCCAGGCTCATAAGTTGACCGAGCCGATAAACTGGCGCAGCTCCGCGGTCTGCGGTTCGGCGAACAGCGCCTTGGGCGCGCCGACCTCATGCACCTTGCCCTGATGCATGAACACCAGCTTGTCGCCGACCTCGCGGGCGAAGCGCATCTCGTGGGTGACCATGATCAGGGTCATGCCCTCGCTGGCCAGTTGCTTGACCACCGCCAGCACCTCGTTGACCAGCTCCGGGTCGAGCGCCGAGGTGATCTCGTCGCACAGCAGCACCCGGGGCGACATGGCCAGGGCGCGGGCGATCGCCACCCGCTGCTGCTGGCCGCCGGACAGGCGTTCCGGGTAGGCGTCGAACTTCTCGCCCAGGCCGACCCGCTCGAGCATCTGCCGCGCCAGTTGCGCGGCCTCGTCGCGCGCCAGCTTTTTCACCACCTGGGGTGCCAGCATGATGTTCTCGCCGACGCTCAGGTGGGGGAACAGGTTGAACTGCTGGAACACCATGCCGACCTTCTGCCGCAGGCTGCGCAGGTCGGCGCGGGCGGCGTCGATATAGTCGCCGTCGACCTCGATCACCCCGTCGTCGATCGACTCCAGGCCGTTGAGGGTGCGCAGCAATGTGCTCTTGCCCGAGCCGCTGCGGCCGATGATGGCGACCACCTGGCCTTCCTCGACGGTCAGGTCGATGCCCTTGAGCACGTGGTTGTCGCCGTAGTACTTGTGCAGGGCGGTGACGTTAAGCAGTGACATTCAGCCTCCTTTCCAGGCGGTATGCGGCAAGCGACAAGGGGTAGCAGAGCAGGAAGTAGCCGAGCGCCACCAGGCCGTAGACCATGAAGGGCTCGAAGGTGGCGTTGGCCAGCATGCCGCCGGTCTTGGTCAGTTCGCTGAAACCGATGATCGAGGTCACCGCGGTGCCTTTCACCACCTGCACCGAGAAGCCCACGGTGGGGGCGATGGCGATGCGTAGCGCCTGCGGCAGGACCACGTGACGCAGCACCTCGAGGCGGCTCATGGCCAGGCTTTCGGCAGCTTCCCACTGGCCGCGGCCGATCGATTCGACGCAGCCGCGCCAGATTTCGGCGAGGAAGGCGCTGGTGAACAGGGTCAGGGCGACGGCTGCGGCCAGCCAGGGCGACACGTCGACACCGAGCAGGGCGATGCCGAAGAACACCATGAACAGCTGCATCAGCAACGGCGTGCCCTGAAACAGCTCGATATAGCCGCGCGCCAGGACCCGCAGCGCCTGCAACCGTGAAATTCGCGCCAGCAGAAGCAGCAGCCCGGCCACGCCGCCACAGGCGAAGGCCACCAGCGACAGCAGCAGGGTCCACTGCAGGCCCACCAGCAGGTTGCGCAGGATGTCCCAGAAGGTGAAGTCCATCAGCGGCCTCCGACGACGAAGCGGCGGCCAACCCAGGCCAGCAGCTGGCGGATCAGGATCGCCATGGCCAGATAGAGCAGGGTGGTCACCAGGTAGGTTTCAAAGGCGCGGAAGTTGCGCGACTGGATAAAGTTGGCGGCGAACGACAGCTCTTCGGTGGAAATCTGCGAACACACCGCCGAGCCGAGCATGACGATGATGATCTGGCTCGACAGCGCCGGCCAGACCTTGGCCAGGGCCGGGCGCAGGACCACGTGGCGGAAGATCTCGAGCCGGTTCATGGCCAGGGCCGCCGCCGCTTCCAGCTGGCCGCCGGGGATGGCCTGGATGCCGGCGCGGATGATCTCGGTGGAATAGGCCCCTAGGTTGATCACCATTGCCAGCACCGCCGCTTCCCACTCGTTCATCCGCACGCCCAGGGCCGGCAGGCCGAAGAAGATAAAGAACAGCTGAACGATAAAGGGGGTGTTGCGGATCAGTTCGACATACAGGCCAAACACCTGGTTGAAGGGTTTGATCCGCCAGGCGCGCAGCACCGCACCGATGATGCCCAGACCGACCCCCAGCAGGGTGCCGACGGCGGTCAGGCTGAGGGTGAAGAACGCGCCCTGCAGCAACAGGTCGGCGTTGTCCAACACCGGAAGAAAATCGAACTGGTACGCCATTGCGGGCCTCCTGTCTCTGCGCCCTTACAGGCCGGCCGGCAGTGGCTGCTTCAGCCATTTCTCGCTGATCGCATTGAGGCTGCCGTCGGCCTTGGCGCCGGCGATGATCGCGTTGACCCTGGCCAGCAGCGCCGCCTCGTTCTTGTTCAGGCCGACGTAGGTGGGCGAGTCCTTGAGGTTGAGCTTCATCAGCGGCACGCGCTGGGGATTGCGCTCGGCGATGGCGGCCATCACCACGTTGCCGCTGGCGATCAGGTCGACCTGGCCGGAGAGGTAGGCGGCGATGGTCGAGTTGTTGTCCTCGAAGCGCTTGAGCGTCGCGCCCTTGGGGGCCACCTTGCTCAGCTCGATATCCTCCACCGAGCCGCGGGTCACGCTGATGGTCTTGCCTTCCAGGTCGGCGAGGCTGCTCACGGCCGCGTCTGCCGGGCCGAATACGCCGAGGTAGAAGGGCGCGTAGGCGCTGGAAAAGTCGATCACCGCTTCCCGCTCGGGATTCTTGCCCAGGCTGGAGATCACCAGGTCGACCTTGCCGGTGGTGAGGAAGGGAATGCGGTTGGTGCTGTTGACCGGAGTCAGCTCGAGCTTCACCGCCAGCTGGTTAGCCAGCAGCTGCGCGGTGTCGATGTCCAGGCCGCGTGGCTGCATGTCCGGGCCGATCGAGCCGAAGGGCGGGAAGTCCTGGGGGACGGCGACTTTCAGCACGCCGCGTTCGGTGATGTCGCTGAGGCTGTCGGCGAAGGCGCTGGGTAGGCTCAGGGCCAGGCCGGCGACGAGCAGGTTGAGTAGGTGGCGCTGAATCTTGTGCATGGCATGCTCCCGGTGGGCGAGTGAAATTCGATGGATTTCGCTGGCTACCCGATTGCATCGCTCATGCCAATTTCATTTGATTCATGTACTTAGCTTTATTGTTTTTGCAAAACAAGGTCTTACTGGTCTGAACAGTTTAGAAGCTGACTGGCTGGTCAGGCGAGATGCTGCATCATTCGGGTGCGCGGCCAGGTAACGGGCGTCAAAACGGCGCAGCGCTTGCCTGGGAGGCCGCTCTGGCCGTACAAAGAGCACCTTTACTGGACCGACCGGCCTGAACAGTCATGCATGCTCCCGCTCCCCGCGCCGTCCCCGAGTACGCCCTGCAGGCGATCCGCAAGCTGATCGCCGACGAGGACTATCGCCCGGGCGACGCCCTGCCTTCGCAGCGCGACCTGGCCGAGCGCCTGGGGGTCAGTCGCACCTCCCTGCGCGAGGCCCTGTCGTCCCTGAGTGCCCTGGGCATGGTCAGTGTGCAGCCGGGCAAGGGGGTGTTCGTCCAGGCCGCGGCCCCGACGGGCTTCGCCTGGCCATTCGCCGAGCAGGTGTCGGCCGCCGATACCTTCCAGCTGCGTTTCGCCCTGGAGGGTTTCGCCTGTGGCCTGGCGGCGGCCACCCTGACCGCGGCAGAGCTGGATGCGCTGCAGGACAATGTCGAGCAGATGCGCCTGGAGCTGCGCGGCGGTGATTTCGACAGCGCTTCGCGCCTGGATTTCGACTTTCACCGGCGCATCCTGCTGGCCAGCGGCAACCAGGCCATGTGCGGCATCGTCACCTCCCGCGCGGATATTTTTCTGGAAAGTCAGAAACTACCGTTCATCCGCCCGGAGCGGGCGATGGAGACCTGGCAGGAGCACCGTAAGATCCTCAAGGCCCTGGGGCGGCACGCCTCGGGCCCGGCGCAGAAGGCCATGCAGCAGCATATCCGCGCGGCCGCCTTGCGCACCGGCATCGCTTTTGTCACCCTTGGCGACTAGCGAGCGGGAAATTTCTTCAGGCCCCATAGATAGGCTCAATGGCGTTCGCCTTCCTGTGTCGGGAAAGGCGGGCTATGATGGCGTCCACTTTTTGCTTCCGAACACGGAGACTTTCCATGAGCGAATTCATCACCAATGTCAGCGATGCCAGCTTCGACCAGGACGTCATCCAGGCCGAAGGTCCGGTGCTGGTCGATTACTGGGCTGAGTGGTGCGGTCCGTGCAAGATGATCGCGCCGGTGCTCGATGAGATCGCCAAGGACTATCAAGGCAAGCTGAAAATCTGCAAGCTGAACATCGACGAAAACCAGGACACCCCGCCGAAATACGGCGTGCGTGGCATTCCGACCCTGATGTTGTTCAAGAACGGCAACGTCGAAGCCACCAAGGTTGGTGCGCTGTCCAAGTCGCAGCTGGCGGCCTTCCTCGACAGCAATATCTAAGCCATAGTGCCAATGATAAGCCCCGCTGATTGCGGGGTTTTTTCTGTCCGGGTGCTGGACGTGTCGATAAAACCGGTGTTACATTCGGCCTCGCTGCATTTCCTATGCAGCCCCCTGCAAGCCGTCGCCGACGGATTCCTACGCGAATACCTTCGAAACACGCTGGCGATCCAATCGCCTTTTAGCGGCGCGGTCTCCCAAGCTGAATAGCTTATTTCCCCTCCTTCATGATTACGTCATTCCTATGAATCTGACCGAACTCAAGCAAAAGCCGATCACCGAACTGCTGGAACTCGCCGAACAGATGGGCCTGGAAAACATGGCTCGTTCGCGCAAGCAGGACGTGATTTTCTCGCTGTTGAAAAAACACGCTAAAAGCGGTGAGGAAATCTCCGGTGATGGCGTGCTGGAGATCCTCCAGGACGGTTTCGGCTTCCTCCGCTCCGCGGATGCCTCGTACCTCGCTGGCCCCGATGACATCTATGTGTCGCCGAGCCAGATCCGCCGCTTCAACTTGCGTACTGGCGATACCATCGTCGGCAAGATCCGCCCGCCGAAAGAAGGCGAGCGTTATTTCGCGCTGCTCAAGGTCGATACGATCAACTACGATCGCCCGGAAAACGCGAAGAACAAGATCCTGTTCGAGAACCTGACGCCGCTGTTCCCCACCAAGCGCCTGATCATGGAAGCCGGTAACGGCTCCACCGAAGACATCACCGGCCGCATCATTGACCTCTGTGCCCCCATCGGCAAGGGCCAGCGTGGCCTGATCGTGGCGCCGCCGAAGGCCGGCAAGACCATCATGCTGCAGAACATCGCGGCCAACATCACGCGCAACAACCCCGAGTGCCACCTGATCGTGCTGTTGATCGACGAGCGCCCGGAAGAAGTGACCGAAATGCAGCGCACCGTGCGCGGCGAAGTGGTCGCTTCCACCTTCGACGAGCCGCCAACCCGCCACGTGCAGGTTGCCGAAATGGTGATCGAGAAGGCCAAGCGCCTGGTCGAGCACAAGAAGGACGTGGTCATCCTGCTCGACTCCATCACCCGTCTGGCGCGGGCCTACAACACCGTGATCCCGAGCTCCGGCAAGGTCCTCACCGGTGGTGTCGACGCCCACGCCCTGGAGAAGCCGAAGCGCTTCTTCGGTGCCGCGCGCAATATCGAGGAAGGCGGATCGCTGACCATCATCGCCACCGCGCTGGTGGAAACCGGCTCGAAGATGGACGAAGTGATCTACGAGGAATTCAAGGGCACCGGCAACATGGAATTGCCGCTGGACCGTCGGATCGCCGAGAAGCGCGTGTTCCCGGCGATCAACATCAACCGCTCCGGCACCCGCCGCGAAGAGTTGCTGACCGCCGAAGACGAGCTGCAGCGCATGTGGATCCTGCGCAAGCTGCTGCATCCGATGGACGAAATCGCCGCTATCGAGTTCCTCATCGATAAGCTGAAAGCGACCAAGACCAATGAAGAGTTCTTCCAGTCGATGCGCCGCAAGTAGGCAGGATCTGCTGCGCTTCGGCGATGTTGGGTAACAACTGACTGACCTCGGCTCGCGATGAGCCTGGTTCGGCCGGTTAAGACAGAAGCCGGGGAAACCCGGCTTTTGTGTGTCTACGCACTGCCACTCCTTCTGAATAACCCAGTTCGGCGCTAAACTTTGCGCCCCGACTGGCACGCCCGACACGAGGCTCCTGCATGCAGTATCGCGACCTGCGCGACTTTATCCGCGGCCTGGAACAGCGCGGCGAACTCAAGCGCATCCAGACGCCGGTATCCCCGGTGTTGGAAATGACCGAAATCTGCGACCGCACATTGCGCCGCGGCGGTCCGGCGCTGCTGTTCGAGAACCCCACGGGCTTCGCCATGCCGGTGCTCGGCAACCTGTTCGGCACGCCCAAGCGGGTGGCGTTGGGCATGGGCGCGGAAGAGGTCAGCGAGCTGCGCGAGATCGGCAAGCTGCTGGCGTTCCTGAAAGAGCCGGAGCCGCCGAAAGGCCTGAAAGATGCCTGGTCGAAGCTGCCAATTTTCCGCAAGGTGCTGGCCATGGCGCCCAAGGTGTTGAAAGACGCGCCCTGCCAGGAAGTGATCGAGGAGGGCGACGACGTCGACCTCGGCAAGTTGCCGGTGCAGACCTGCTGGCCGGGCGATGTCGGCCCGCTGATCACCTGGGGCCTGACCATCACCAAGGGGCCGAACAAGGAGCGGCAGAACCTCGGCATCTACCGCCAGCAGGTGATCGGCCGCAACAAGGTGATCATGCGCTGGCTCAGCCACCGCGGCGGCGCCCTGGACTTCCGCGACTGGTGCGAGAAATACCCGGACCGTCCCTACCCGGTGGCCGTGGCCCTGGGTGCCGATCCGGCAACCATCCTTGGCGCGGTCACCCCGGTGCCGGACAGTCTGTCCGAATACGCCTTCGCCGGTCTGTTGCGCGGCCATCGTACCGAGTTGATCAAATGCCGTGGCAGCGAACTGCAGGTGCCGGCCAGTGCCGAAATCGTCCTCGAAGGGGTGATCCATCCCGGCGAGATGGCCGATGAAGGTCCCTACGGCGACCACACCGGCTACTACAACGAGGTGGACCGCTTCCCGGTGTTCACCGTCGAGCGCATCACCCGTCGGCAGAAGCCGATCTACCACAGCACCTACACCGGTCGCCCGCCGGATGAGCCGGCGATCCTCGGCGTGGCGTTGAATGAAGTCTTCGTGCCGATCCTGCAGAAGCAGTTCCCCGAGATCACCGATTTCTACCTGCCGCCCGAAGGCTGCTCGTACCGCATGGCGGTGGTGACCATCAAGAAGCAGTACCCTGGCCATGCCAAGCGCGTGATGCTCGGTGTCTGGTCGTTCTTGCGCCAGTTCATGTACACCAAGTTCGTCATAGTCACCGACGACGACATCGATGCGCGCAACTGGAACGACGTGATCTGGGCGATCACCACACGTATGGACCCCAAGCGCGACACCGTGCTGATCGACAACACGCCGATCGATTACCTGGACTTCGCCTCGCCGGTCTCCGGTCTGGGTAGCAAGATGGGCCTGGACGCCACCCACAAATGGCCGGGTGAGACCAGTCGCGAATGGGGGCGGGCGATCGTTCAGGATGAGGCGGTCAAGCGTCGGGTCGACGAGCTCTGGGCGCAGTTGGGGATCGACTGATGCGCTGGATCGATAAGCGACTGCGGTCGCGCTTACTGCAATGCGTGCAAGGCCCGGTCAAGGCCGCGGGTTTGCGCTTTGGATTGAAAACGCCATGAAAGTTACCTTGCAACCCTCAGGTGCCGTACTCGACGTCGAGCGTGGCGAACGCATTCTCGATGCGGCGCGTCGGCTCGGTTACGACTGCCCGCAGAGCTGTCGCAACGGCAACTGTCATATTTGCGCGGCCCTGCTGGTCAACGGCCGGGTGCGTCAGGCGGGCCAATCCCATGAGCATGGCGAGGTGTTCGCCTGCCTGGCCGAACCCGAACAGGAATGTGTCCTGCTCTGGGATGGGGTGCTGGCGCCTGGCGAGCTGCCGGTGCGCGAGCTGAACTGCCAGCTGCTCGAATGCCACGATGCCGGTGGCGACGTGTTTCGCGTGCGCCTGCGTGCGCCGGCCGGCAAGTTGCCGCGTTATCACGCCGGCCAGTACCTGTTGCTGCAACGGGCGGATGCCGAGTTTTCGGCTTTTTCCCTGGCCTCGGCGCCGCAGTCCGGGCGTGAGCTGGAACTGCATATCCTGGCGCGTGACCCGTCCAGTATCGCGGTCATCGAGCACCTGCGCGGACAGGGTTTTGCGCGGATACAGATGCCGTTTGGCGACACCCATCTGGCCGAGCTGCCGGATGGCCCGCTGGTGTTGATCGCCGCCGGTACCGGCATGGCACAGATGCGCAGCCTGATCGAGCACTGCCGCGCCGCCGGTTTCCCTCACCCGGTGCACCTGTACTGGGGCGCGCGCCGACCGGAAGATTTCTATGAGCTGCCCTGCTGGGCCGAGTGGCAGTCGTTACCCAATCTGTTCCTGCATCGGGTGGTCAGCGACCAGTGCGGCTGGCAGGGCCGTTGCGGCCTGCTGCACGAGGCGGTGCGCGCGGACTTCGTCGACCTCAAGCCGCTGCATGTGTATGCCAGCGGTTCGCCGAGCATGGTCTACGCGACCCTCGACGCCCTGGTCGAGGCGGGCATGGATGCCCGGCAGATGCGCGCCGACGTCTTCGCCTACGCCCCCAGGGGCTGATTGACGGCCATGAAAAAGCTGCCCGAGGGCGGCTTTTCCGTAGGGTGCGCTGCGCGCACCGATATTTCTGCGTAGGTGATGGTGCGCACGGCGCACCTTACCGGTTAATGTCTCAGCGGACCGTGACCACTACCTTGCCCACTGCCTTGCGCTGGCCGAGGGTGTCGATCGCCGCTGCCGCCTGCTCCAGGGCAAAGGTCTGCGAGACCAGCGGCCTGAGCTTGCCTTCGACATGCCAGGCGAACAGCTGTTGGAAGTTGGCGGCGTTATCCTGTGGTTGGCGCTGGGCGAACGAGCCCCAGAACACCCCGACCACGGCGGCGCCCTTGAGCAGGGCCAGGTTGACCGGCAGTTCGGGGATGCGTCCGCTGGCGAAACCCACCACCAGCAGGCGGCCATTCCAGGCGATGCTGCGAATGGCCTGATCGAACAGATCGCCGCCCACCGGGTCGTAAATCACGTCGGCGCCCTGGCCGCCGGTCAGGCGTTTGACTTCATCCTTCAGGCTGCTGTCGCTGTAGTTGATCAGTTCGTCGGCGCCGGCGGCCCTGGCTACTTCCAGTTTTTCTGCGCTGCTCGCTGCGGCGATCACCCGGGCGCCCATGGCCTTGCCGATTTCCACTGCCGCCAGGCCCACGCCGCCGGAGGCACCGAGGACCAGCAGGGTTTCGCCCGGCTGCAGGTTGGCGCGCTGCTTGAGCGCGTGCATCGAGGTGCCGTAGGTCATGCCGAAGGCGGCGGCAGTGGTGAAGTCCATGCTCGGCGGGATCGGCATGACGTTGTAGCCCGCTACCGCCACCTGTTCGGCAAAGCTGCCCCAGCCGGTCAGGGCCATTACCCGCTCACCGACTTTCAGGTGACTGACCTTCTCGCCCACCGCCGCCACCACACCCGCGGCTTCGCCGCCGGGGGAGAAGGGCAGCGGCGGCTTGAACTGGTACTTGCCCTCGATGATCAGGGTGTCGGGGAAGTTGACCCCGGCCGCATGCACGTCGAGCAGGACTTCGTTGTTCTTCGCTTCGGGGCTGGCGATTTCTTCCAGTACCAGGGTTTCGGCGGGGCCGAAGGCTTTGCACAGCACGGCTTTCATCGGGCTTTCCTCTGCGGATGATGGACTAGGGTCTGTTGACGTTTCGTGGCCGCAGCGAAACGTCAACAGACCCTCGCAGTGTTAGAGGCGAGGGGGATGCGGTCAACGAGCATGGCCGCGTCTGATGGCGCTGCATAAGTATGGGCGTTTTTTCACGCGCACTGGGGCTTGGGCTGCGGCCCGGCTATGGCTATGCTAGGCGCCCCTGTGGAGGAATACCCCCTGTGAAAGTCTGGATCGCACTGTTGTTGGCCCTGTCCCTGCCCGTGCCGGCATTTGCTCAGGAGGCGGAGAAAAAGCCGGAAGAGGGCGCACCGCCAGCGGTTGCCTATGTCAGCCTGGTGCCGGCGCTGGTGGGCAATTTCGGCTCAGGGCCCAAGCTCAAGTTCTACAAGGCGGATATCGCGCTACGGGTCAGCGGTACTGCGGCCGAGGACAAGGTCAAGCACCACGAGCCATTGATCCGCAATCAACTGGTGATGCTGTTTTCCCAGCAGACCGATGAGAGCATGGGTGCGGCCGGCGCCAAGGAGGCGCTGCGCCAGGAAGCGCTCAAGCAGGTGCAGGATGTCATCACCCAGGAAGAAGGCCAGCCGCTGGTGGACGACCTGCTGTTCAACAACCTGATCATTCAGTAACGCCAGCAGCGGACGCCCGGGGCGCTCTCGCTACGGCGCTCGATATTTTCACAACCTCTGAGGAGTGGCGTTGCGCTGTTCGACGGGCCGGGCGCGTTTCCTCATTCCTCGTCCCGCCAGACGCAGATGCGGTTGCGGCCCTCGTGCTTGGCGCGGTAAAGCGCTCGGTCGCAGTGCGCTACCAGCAGGTCCGGCGATTCGCCGCTGCCCGGCTCGGCAACCGCCAGGCCGATGCTCAGGGTCAGGCGCCCCAGCGGGCTGGCCGGGTGGGCGAGGTTCAGCGCTTCGAGTCGTTGCTGTATCCGTGAGGCGACATGCATGCCGCCCTCCAGGCCGGTATCGGCGAGGATGATGGCGAATTCCTCGCCGCCGTAACGGCAGGCGCTGTCGCCCTCGCGCTGCAGGCTATTGGGCAAGACCGCGGATACCTGGCGCAGCGCATCGTCGCCAGCCAGATGCCCGAGTCGGTCGTTGTAGCTCTTGAAGTAATCGATATCCAGCATCAGCAGGGTCAGCGAAGTGCCGTGGCGGCGCAAACGGCGCCACTCGCTGTTGAGTTGGCTGTCGAAAAAACGGCGGTTGTACAGGCCGGTCAACCCATCCAGCTGCGACAGGCGCTGCAGCTGCGCCTCGAGTTGCAGGCGTTGGCTGTTGTCGCGGGTTACCCCGATCAGGTATTCGTGGCCGTTGACCAGGACCAGTTGCGCGCTGATTTCCGCGGCTTGTTCGCTGCCGTCGCGCCGGCGCATCTTCTGCTGGAAGATGCTCGACAGCTTGTCCTGTTGGGCTTGGCGCACGCGATCGAGCCAGTTGTAGTAGCCCGGCAGCAGCTGTTCCGGATCCTGCTTGAGCAGTTCGCGGAAGGCTTCAGCGCTGTAGCCCAGGCTGCTGTAGGTGGCCTGGTTCATGTGCAGGATGTCGCGGTTCTGCGGGTCGATGATGAACAGGCCGTCGTGGCTGGAATCGGTCAGGTCGAGTACCAGTTGCAGGCGCTCACGGCTGTCGCGCAGTACCTGCTCGATCTTTTCGCGTTGCTCCAGTTCTTCGCTCAGGCGCCGGTTGCCAGCTTGCAGGGCGCTGGCGCGACGTGCATTGGCCAGCGCCAGGCCGAGGGCCGCGACCAGCAGCAGGCTGATGGTCAGGCTGGCGCCGAGAGCGACTTGCGGCAGGGGCGTGGCCAGGCGTTGCACCAGCTGTTCGGTGGGTTTGAGACGCAGGGCGAAGTTCTGGTTGTTCAGCAGCTGTAGCGGCACCTCCTGCTGCAGTGCGTCGAGGGCGTCGGGTTGTGCATGGTGGTAGATCGACCGGCCCTCCTCCAGCAAGTCGACGCTGAAGTCCCGGCTGTCGGGGTGGCTGAGCAGCTCATCCATCAAGCGTTCGACGCGAAACACTCCCTGCAGGAAGCCATCGAAGACCCGCTCCTGCTGGGCGTCGCGAATGTACAGCGGGGTGTAGAGAATGAAACCGCGGCCGCCCTGGATCAGGACGAAGCTGTTGGAGAAGCGTGGTTCGCCCGAGGCCTTGGCCTGGATGGCCAGGTTGAAGTTGGGGTGGGCCGGAGTCAGGCGCACCTGCAGGGCCTCTTCGTTGCCCTGCAGGGGTTCGATCCAGCGCATCGCGAGGTCGGCGCCGAGCCATTGGATCGCCTGGTAGCCCTTGAAGCGCTCGAGGGCGAAGCGGCTGTCGAGTACCCATTCGTCCTTCGGCATGCGCCCGCGGTGATTCCACTGCAGCGCGATGCGGCGCAGGCCATCGACCTGATCGTGCAGGCTGGTCTCCAGTTGCCGGGCGAGGCTGCGCGCCTGGTAGCCGACGCGCTCGGCGACACGCTCCTGCTGCGCGATCAACAGTCGCTGCCAGAGCAGCAGGCTGACCAGGCTCAGGCCCAGGAGCAGTGCTGCCAGCGCCAAGCGAGTGGGCCAGGGAGACCGGGGGCGCAGCATAGACGGGATCCATGAGGAGTCAGTTACCTCATAGCACAGTGCCTGCTCCCTGCGCTAGCGCTCGCTCAGCGCCAGGATTGCCGCCCATTGCTCGGCACTGACCGGCATCACCGACAGGCGACTGCCCTTGTGCACCAGGGGCAGTTCCAGCAAGGCGCTTTGCGCCTTCAGTTCGGCCAGCGGGATGACCCTGCTGAAGGCTTCGACAAAGGCCACGTCGACCGCGCTCCAGGGGTTTTTCTCGCTGCTGGCCTTGCTGTCGAAGTAGTGGCTGTGCGGATCCAGTGCCGTCGGGTCGGCATAGGCGGGGGCAATGATGCGGGCGATTCCGGCGATGCCCGGCTCGGGGCAGCTGGAGTGGTAAAAAAACAACTGCTCGCCGGCCAGCATGCTGCGCAAGAAATTACGCGCCTGATAATTGCGCACGCCATCCCAGCGGGCTTGGCCCAGGCGCTGCAGATCGTGGATGGAGAATTCATCGGGTTCCGATTTCATCAGCCAATATGGCATGAGCTTTGCTCCATGAAGCCAGTCCTTATAACGGACGGATGGTCGTACAGGCAGTTGGCAACCGTTTGGCGCCAACAATTGCTTGATGGTGGCGGCGGGTAGACAATGCCGCCCTCCGTGCTAGACGGTTCGTACGGCCGATAACAATAACCGCCGCCGGTCCACCGTGCGCAGCATGCCTTGAAGGGGGAGGCATCCCATGAAACGCAAACCAGATCTATTGTGGGTATTGGTCATTCTATTTGGCCTAGGTGTGGTCACCACGGGTTACACCCAGAGCCAATGGGAGCGGCAGGGCGATGCGCCCGCCAACGTCTCTCAACAGCCTTGATCCGCTTGCTTGATCCGCCATGTGCCGCAGGGATCGCGGCGTCACCCGCGCAGTTCAGTACCACGCCCTGTCCGTCACCGTCGCCTTGAGCGGCACATCCCAGCTGGCCAGTGCCAGCCGATCTACCTGCTGACATTCGTGTGCCAGGCCCAATAAGGTCGGCTTGTGCCATTTTTTGCGCACCCCGCGATAGGCCAGGCTGCGATCGTAAAAACCGCCACCCATGCCGATGCGTCCGCCGTGGCGGTCGAAGCCGACCAGCGGTAACAACACCAGGTCCAGCGTCCATACCTTGCGTTGCTGCATGCGGTTGTGGCGCGGCTCGGGGATGCGGAAGCGATTGGGTTTCATGGTTTCGTGGGGGCGCACGCGCTGAAACACCATTTTGCTACGCGGCCAGGGGTTGAGCACTGGCAGGTAGGTGGCTTTGCCACGGCGTTGAGCGGCGCGTAACAGCGGCCTGGGGTCGATTTCGCCATCATTGGGCAGGTACAGGGCGATGTGTCTGGCGCGTCGAAACAATGGGTGTTGCACCAATTGCCGATACAGCTGCTGCGCCGCTCGACGTTGCGCTTGATTGCTCAGGGCGCGGCGCTGTTGTCGCAGCAGGCGGCGTAATTGCGGGCGGGTCAGGTCGGCCGAGTCGAGCATGATCAGGCGTGGAACCTGTTGCCAGCCGAGGGCAGCAGGTGTGAAAAAAAGACTCCCCGGCGTGCCGCTGTCGGCTTAGCCCTTGAACCCGAAAGTTCAAGGTGGAGGTTGCAGGAGGCGTTAAGGCTTTCCGTCAGGCGGACATGCACACCGGCCCCAACTTGCAACCCCCGGGTTTGTGCGTATCGGCTCAGGGACATCACCAACTGGCGCACACCCCAGGGAGTGGCGGCCAGTATACCTGAATCCACTGCGGCGGAATCAGCGAGCTTGGCCATCGTCATCGTTCGCCAGGGCATGGTCGACGCGCTCGAGCAGGTCGCGCACATGGTCGCGGGTCGAGGTCGTTTGCTGATCGAGGTTGTGCTGTTTGTGCAGCAGGTCGTTGGTGATGTTCAGTGCGGCCATCACCGCTATGCGATCGGCACCGATGACTTTTCCGCTGCTGCGGATCTCGCGCATCTTGCCGTCCAGGTAGCGCGCGGCACTTTCCAGGTTGATGCGTTCGTCCGGCGGACAGGCGATGCAATATTCTTTGTCGAGGATATGCACGGTAACGGTATTTGACTGGGTCATGAGTCCTGCTCCAGGGCTTTGAGGCGCGAAATCATGGATTCGACCTTGTGCCGGGCCATTTCGTTCTTTTCGATTAGATGGGCGCGCTCCTCGCGCCAGGCCTTTTCATTTGCCAGGAGAGTCCGGTTGTGGGCCTTGAGCTGCTCGACGCGCTGGATCAGTTGCTCCAGCTTGGTCGTAAGGGCGTGCAGGTCGACGTCTTCCATGGGGTCTCGCTAAGGCAAGGATTGACCGGACTATATAGGCTTGTCCCTGAAGGAGGTCAAACCTTGCGCCGGCCTTGGATGGTCTTGGCGCGCCTGCCGGTGCTAGGATACGAGGCCTTCATTCTAGTGATTGCGCCGCTTGGCGCCTAGTGATCTATGCCGACTTCAAGTTCTCCTTATACCGCTTTCGCCGCGCTGCTCGCCAGCAGCGGTCATCCCGTTTCGCCTGCCGAGCTGCATGGTCTGCTGCTGGGCCGCAGCTGTGCTGGCGCCGGCTTCGATATCGACTCCTGGCTGGTGGATGCCGCCGAGCTGCTCGGCGCTGCACCGCAAGACAGTGTGCGCCAGGCCTTGATTGGCTTGCAGGAGATGGTCAAGGGCGAGTTGTCCGGTGACGAAGTCACTGTGGTGCTGCTCTTGCCGTCCGATGAAGCGCCGCTGCGCGAGCGTGCCGCGGCCATTGGCCAGTGGTGCCAGGGTTTTCTCGGCGGCTTCGGCCTGACCGCGCGAGACAGCGCCTTGAGCGCCGAGGCGATGGAAGTGCTGCAGGACCTGTCGGCCATCGCCCAGGTGCAGAATGCCCTGGAAGAGTCGGAAGATGGCGAGAACGACTACATGGAAGTGATGGAATACCTGCGGGTGGCCCCGCTGTTGCTGTTCAGTGAGTGCTCCAAGCCGGTAGCCGCGGTCGCCAAGCCGTCGCTGCACTGATTAATCTCGCGATAGAAGAAGTGGACCCAACCTGCCCATGATCAGCATCCCCAAGTCGGAATACGCCCGTCGGCGCAAGGCGCTGATGGCGCAGATGGAACCCAATAGCATCGCCATCCTGCCGGCGGCGCCGGTGTACATCCGCAATCGCGACGTCGAGCATGTCTACCGCCAGGACAGCGACTTCCAGTACCTCTCCGGCTTTCCCGAGCCGGAGGCGGTGATCGCGCTGATTCCCGGCCGCGAGCATGGCGAGTACGTGCTGTTCTGCCGCGAACGGGATCCCGAGCGCGAGCTGTGGGATGGCCTGCGTGCCGGTCAGGACGGCGCGATCAGCCAGTACGGCGCCGACGATGCCTTCCCCATCGGTGACATCGACGACATCCTCCCCGGCCTGATCGAAGGCCGCGAGCGGGTCTACTACGCCATGGGCACCAACCAGGAGTTCGATCGCCACCTGATGGACTGGATCAACGTGATCCGCTCCAAGGCGCGTCAGGGCGCGCAGCCGCCCAACGAGTTCGTCGCCCTCGATCACCTACTGCACGACATGCGTCTGTACAAGTCGGCCGCCGAGGTCAGAGTGATGAAGGAAGCCGCGCAGATTTCCGCGCGCGCCCATATCCGCGCCATGCAGGCCAGCCGTGCCGGGCTGCATGAGTTCCACCTGGAAGCCGAGCTGGACTACGAATTCCGCAAGGGCGGGGCGAAGATGCCGGCCTACGGCTCGATAGTCGCGGCCGGCAGGAATGCCTGCATCCTGCACTACCGCGAGAACGATGCGCCGCTCAAGGACGGCGATCTGGTGCTGATCGACGCCGGCTGCGAGATCGACTGCTACGCCAGCGACATCACCCGCTGCTTTCCGGTCAACGGTCGGTTCTCGCCCGAGCAGAAGGCCATCTACGAGCTGGTGCTGGCGGCCAACGAGGAGGCGTTCAAGCATATCGCCCCGGGCAAGCACTGGAACGAAGCCCACGAGGCGACGGTGCGGGTGATCACCGCCGGGCTGGTCGAGCTGGGACTGCTGCACGGCGAGGTCGACGAGCTGATCGCCACTGAGGCCTACAAGCCCTTCTACATGCACCGCGCCGGCCACTGGCTGGGCATGGACGTGCACGATGTCGGCGACTACAAGGTCGGTGGCGAGTGGCGGGAGCTGGAGGTCGGCATGGCCATGACCGTCGAGCCGGGCATCTACGTCGCCGTGAACAACGCCAATGTGGCGAAGAAATGGCGCGGTATCGGTGTGCGCATCGAAGATGACGTGGTGGTGACCAAGAGCGGTTGCGAGGTGCTCACCCTTGGCGTGCCGAAAACCGTCGGCGAGATCGAGGCGCTGATGGCCGCCGCGCCGACAGTGGCGGTCTGAGCCCATGCAGCGAGTCGATCTGGCAATCATTGGCGGCGGTCTGGTCGGCGCCAGCCTGGCCCTGGCCCTGCAGGACGAGGCCCGGGTGCGCGGCTGGAGGATCAGCCTGATCGAACCCTTCGCCCCGGGCGAAGGCTATCAGCCGAGCTACGATGCGCGCTCCACTGCGCTGTCCTACGGTACGCGGCTGATCTACCAGCACCTGGGGCTGTGGCAGGCCATCGGCGAGCGCGCCGAACCGATTCTGCAGATTCATGTCTCCGATCGCGGCCGCTTTGCCGCGGCGCGCCTGAGCGCCGCGGAGGAGGGCGTGCCGGCGCTGGGCTATGTGGTGGAAAATGCCTGGTTGGGCCAGTGCCTGTGGCAGGCTCTGGATCAGCAGGTGGTCAGTTGGCGCAGCCCGGCGCAGGTGGCGCGCCTGGACGCGCGGGAGAGCGGTTATCGACTGACCCTGGACGATGAGTCCAGCCTGGAGTGCGACCTGGCGATTCTGGCCGATGGCGGCCGCTCCGGCTTGCGCGAGCAGTTGGGTATCGGCGTCAGCCACAGGCCCTACGGTCAGAGTGCGCTGATTGCCAATATCAGCCCGCAGGACGATCACCAGGGGTTGGCCTTCGAGCGTTTTACCGAAGACGGGCCGATGGCCATGCTGCCGTTGGCGGACAGGCGCTGTGCGCTGGTCTGGACCCGCCCAACGGCTGATGCCGAACGCTTGCTGCGGATGGACGAGGCAAGCTTCCTCAATGAATTGCAGCAGGCCTTCGGCTACCGCCTCGGCGCCTTGCGTCAGGTCGGTGCGCGGCACCTGTACCCGCTGGCGCTGACCGCGGCCGAAGAGCAGGTACGCTCCCATCTGGTGGTGCTCGGCAACGCCGCGCACAGCCTGCATCCGATTGCCGGGCAGGGCTACAACCTGTCCCTGCGCGACACCCTGGCGTTGGCCGAGACGCTGCTGAGCAGCAGTGCGCCGCTGGGCGATCTGGCGACCCTGCAGGGTTATCTGCAGCGGCAACGGGTCGACCAGCAATTGACCGTGGGCTTTTCCGATCAGGTCACCCGCCTGTTCAGCAGTGGCCAGCCGCTGCTGGCCGCCGGGCGCGGCCTGGGCCTGCTGGGCCTGGATCTGCTGCCGCCGGCCAAGCGCTGGTTCGCCCGTCAGGCCATGGGCCTGGGGACTCGCGACCTATGAGGGCGGGCCGCCGCGACCGGTTGGCTCAAGTCTGGACCAGGCAGCTGCCGCGGCAACAGAGGCATGCCCGGTCACCGTTCAATTCGCGTTGGTTCAATTAAGGAATGATATGCGTGCGGATCTGATCATCGTCGGCGCCGGTATGGTTGGCAGCGCCCTGGCTTTGGCCCTGCAAGAGCAGGGGCTGGACATTCTGCTGATCGACGGCGGGCCGCTCAGCGTCAAGCCGTTCGAGCCTGCCGCGCCCTTCGAGCCGCGGGTCAGTGCGCTGTCGATCGCCAGTCAGCGGGTGCTCGAGCGGCTTGGTGTGTGGCCGGGCGTCACCGCGCGTCGCAGCAGCCCCTATGCCGAGATGCGGGTGTGGGACGGTTCCGGTACCGGGCAGATTCATTTCAGTGCGGCCAGCGTGCATGCCGAGGCGCTCGGTCATATCGTCGAGAACCGCGTGGTCCAGGATGCCTTGCTCGAGCGTCTGTACGACGGCAATGTCGGCCTGCTGAACAATGCCCGCCTGGAGCAGTTGCGCCGTTCCGGCGACGACTGGCTGCTGACCCTGACCGATGGCCGCCAGTTGCGTACCCCCTTGCTGATCGCCGCCGATGGCGCCAATTCGGCGGTGCGCCGCCTGGCCGGTTGCGCCACCCGCGAGTGGGACTACCTGCACCATGCCATCGTCACCAGCGTGCGCTGCAGCGAGGCGCACCAGGCCACGGCCTGGCAGCGCTTCACCGACGACGGCCCGCTGGCCTTCCTGCCCTTGACTGCAACGCCAGGCGAACACTGGTGTTCGATCGTCTGGTCGGCCACCCCGGGCGAAGCCGAACGCCTGATGGCGCTGGATGACGCCGGTTTCTGTGTCGAGCTGGGCAAGGCCTTCGAGCATCGCCTGGGCGAGGTGTTGCACGCCGATCCGCGGTTGTGCATCCCGTTGCGCCAGCGCCATGCCAAGCGCTACGTCGAAGACGGGCTGGCGCTGATCGGCGATGCCGCGCACAGCATCCACCCGTTGGCCGGGCAAGGCGTCAACCTGGGCTTCCTCGATGCTGCCGTGCTGGCCGAGGTGCTGCTGCATGCCCTGGGACGGGGTGAGCGTCTGGCCGATGAGCGCGTGCTGAGTCGCTACGAGCGGCGGCGCATGCCGCATAACCTGGCGATGATGGCGGCGATGGAGGGTTTCGAGCGCTTGTTTCAGGCCGATCCATTGCCGTTGCGCTGGCTGCGCAACGCCGGCCTCAACTGGGTCGACGAGCTGCCCGAGGCCAAGGCGCTGTTCGTCCGCCAGGCGCTTGGCCTCAGCGGCGATTTGCCGGAACTGGCGCGCGCCTGAAGCCGTCGCCACCTCTCCCCTTGCACCTGCCAGGGTGCGCCCTGTTGCCGATTAAAAGGTTGGCGAAGATTGACCTGGGTCATGGCGGATTACGTCTGCGAGGCGAAGAATGGTTGAGAAACTAAATGACATTCACTATTATTTGGTCTTTCGACTCACCTTCGCTCAAGAGGCAGGATTCATGCAGGTAAGTAAGTGTTTGTTTGCCGCTCTCACCCTCACTGCGCTGGCTGGCGCCGCCCAGGCTGCCGATGAAGTGGTGGTCTACTCCGCCCGTATCGACGAGCTGATCAAGCCGGTCTTCGATGCCTACACCGCCAAGACCGGTGTCGCGGTGAAGTTCATCACCGACAAGGAAGCGCCGCTGCTGGCCCGCCTGAAGGCCGAAGGCGAGAACACCCCGGCCGACATGCTGATCACCGTGGATGCCGGCAATCTCTGGCAGGCCGAGCAGGAAGGCGTGCTGAAGAAGCTGGACTCCAAGGTCATCGAGAGCAACATTCCTGCTCAGTATCGCTCCAGCACCGGCGCCTGGACTGGCCTGTCGCTGCGTGCGCGGACCATCGTCTACTCCACCGAGCGGGTCAAGCCGCAGGAGCTGTCGACCTACGAAGCCCTGGCCGACAAGAACTGGGAAGGCCGCCTGTGCCTGCGTACCAGCAAGAAAGTCTATAACCAGTCGCTGACCGCCACCCTGATCGAGACCCACGGCGCCGAAAAAGCCGAGGCGATCATCAAGGGCTGGATCGGCAACCTGGCCACCGACGTATTCGCGGACGATACCGCGCTGATCCAGGCGATCGACGCCGGCCAGTGCGATGTCGGCATGGTCAACACCTACTACTTCGGCCGCCTGCACAAGCAGCAACCGGATCTGAAAGCCAAGCTGTTCTGGCCGAACCAGGCCGACCGCGGTGTGCATGTCAACCTGTCCGGCGCCGGTGTCACCGCGCATGCGCCGCACGCCGAGGCCGCCCAGAAACTGCTGGAGTGGATGACCACCGAGGAGGCCCAGGGTCTGTTCGCCAGCCTCAACCAGGAGTTCCCGGCCAATCCGCAGATCGCGCCGTCCGCCGAAGTGGCTGCCTGGGGCAGCTTCAAGGCCGACAGCATCCCGCTGGAAGTGGCTGGCAAGCGTCAGGCCGAAGCGACCATGCTGATGGATCGCGCCGGCTGGAACTGATCCAGGTCAGTGTCTGGGCACCAAGGGCAGATTCGATTCGGTTTCCTGCTTTAGGCTGCAGTTATACTCCACGCCCCGGCTTAGTCCGGGGCGTTGTGTTTATGCCGTCGAGAAAATAGTTTCGAGGATTCTGCGTGGCCCTTCCTGCCCAGCGTCGCTGGTATCCCATCGCCTTTGCCATTGCCCTGCTGGTATTGTTGCCGCTCAGCGTGCTGCTGTTCAGCTGGCACGAGGTGGATCGGCAGATCTGGGCGCACCTGTGGCAGACCCAGTTGCCGCGCCTGATCGGAAATACCCTGATGCTGGTACTCGGGGTCGGCATCGGGGTCACCGCGCTCGGCGTCAGCCTGGCCTGGCTGACCAGTCTCTGCGAGTTTCCCGGGCGCCGCTGGCTGGATTGGGCGCTGATGCTGCCCTTCGCCATTCCGGCCTATGTGCTGGCCTTCGTCTTCGTCGGCCTGCTGGATTTCGCCGGGCCGGTGCAAACCCTGCTGCGCGACTGGTTTGGCAGCGGCTTGCGTCTGCCGCGGGTGCGTTCCACCGGCGGGGTGATCATCGTCCTGGTGCTGGTGTTCTACCCCTATGTCTACCTGCTGGCGCGCAACGCCTTCCTGGCCCAGGGCAAGGGGCTGATGGAGGCGGCGCGGGTGCTCGGGCAGAGTCCCTGGCAGGCGTTCTGGCGGGTGGCCCTGCCGATGGCGCGGCCGGCCATCGGTGCCGGCCTGGCGCTGGCGATCATGGAAACCCTGGCCGATTTCGGCGCGGTCTCGGTGTTCAATTTCGACACCTTCACCACGGCCATCTACAAGACCTGGTACGGCTTCTACAGCCTGACCAGTGCCACCCAGCTGGCCAGCCTGCTGTTGCTCGCGGTGATGCTGGTGCTCTATGGCGAGCGGCGTGCCCGCGGGGCCGTGCGGCCGGCCAACGAGCGGCCGCGGGTCAAGGCGCTCTATCACCTCAAGGGTGGCCAGGCACTGGTCGCCAGCGCTTGGTGCGGCCTGGTGTTCGCCTGTGGTTTTGTGATTCCCGTGGTGCAGTTGCTGGTGTGGTTCTGGCAGCGCGGCCGTTTCGATCTGGACGAGCGCTACACCGCCCTGATTCTGCACACCGTCTACCTCGGCGGCATGGCCGCGCTGATCACCGTCTGCGTGGCCTTGCTGCTGGCCTTCGCCCGTCGTCAGGCGCCGACGCGGTTGATGCGCTCGACTGTCAGCCTGGCCAATCTCGGCTATGCGTTGCCGGGCTCGATGCTGGCGGTGGCCATCATGCTGGCTTTCAGCGTGCTCGACCGCGAGCTGGTGATTCCGCTGTCCGGTTGGCTCGGCGGCACGGGCAAGCCGATCCTGCTCGGCAGTCTGTCGGCCTTGCTCCTGGCCTACCTGATTCGCTTCATGGCGGTGGCCTACGGGCCGCTGGAGAACAGCCTGGCGCGGATCCGCCCGTCGTTGCCGGAAGCCTCGCGCAGCCTGGGGGTCGGCGGCATCGGCCTGTTCTTCCGGGTCTACCTGCCGCTGCTGGTGCCGGGGGCGATGTCGGCGGCGCTGCTGGTGTTCGTCGATGTGCTCAAGGAAATGCCCGCGACCCTGCTGATGCGCCCCTTCGGCTGGGGCACCCTGTCGGTGCGGGTGTTCGAGATGACCAGCGAGGGCGAATGGGCACGCGCCGCGCTGCCGGCCCTGACCCTGGTGCTGGTCGGGCTGCTGCCGGTGATCCTGCTGATCCGCCGTTCGGCGCGGCGGATCGGCTAGCGGAGTGGGACGCCGGACGCTCATCGGAGCCGCGCACAGTCCGCCGTTCGGCCGCGGCCAGCGGCGTCCATGCGGCGCACGGCTTCGCGCGTACGCCCTACGGCCAGGATGACCCGCCGCGGTGTTGCAGCTACAATGCGCGCCATTCGCTGCGGCGCGTCATTTCGACAGCCCGTGCCAGTGCCCTGATTCAATGGGCTCAGCCGGGTTCAGCAGTTGCTCGCAGCTCTGCCAAGCCCGGAAGGAGACACCCATGGGACAGCGCACCCCTCTCTATGACCTGCACCTCGCCTTGGGTGCCAAGATGGTCGATTTCGGTGGCTGGGACATGCCGCTGCACTATGGTTCGCAAGTCGAGGAACACCATCAGGTGCGCCGCGATTGCGGGGTCTTCGACGTCTCCCACATGTGCGTGATCGATGTCGCCGGCCGTCAGGCCAAGGCCTATCTGCAGCACCTGCTGGCCAACGATGTGGAGCGCTTGCACATCTCCGGCAAGGCCCTGTACAGCGCCATACTCAACGAGCAGGGTGGGGTGATCGACGATCTGATCGTCTACCTCACCGATTCTGTCGAGGGGCAGAGCGGCTACCGTCTGGTGGTCAATGCCGCTACCCGCGACAAGGATCTGGCCTGGATGCATCAGCAGAGTGGCGCCTTCGCTGTCGAACTGCATGAGCGCAGCGAGCTGGCCATGCTCGCGATCCAGGGCCCGCACGCCCGCGCCAAGACCTGCGAGCTGGTGACCCAGGCCCGCGCCGCGCTGATTCACGAACTCAAACCGTTCCAGGGGCTGGCGGAAGGCGACTGGTTTATCGCCCGCACCGGCTACACCGGCGAAGATGGCCTGGAAATCATGTTGCCGGCCGATCAGGCCGTGGCGTTCTTCAATGACCTGGTCGGCGCCGGCACCTCGCCTATCGGCCTGGGCGCGCGCGATACCTTGCGTCTGGAGGCCGGGATGAACCTGTACGGCCAGGACATGGACGAGCAGGTCACGCCGCTGGCGGCCAACATGGCCTGGAGCATCGCCTGGGCACCGGCCGGGCGCCAGTTTGTCGGGCGCAAGGTACTGGAAGAACTGAAGAACGCTGGTATCCAGTCCAAGCTGGTCGGTCTGGTGCTGGAGGAACGTGGTGTGCTGCGTGCCCATCAGGTGGTGCGGGTTGGCGGTGTGGGCGAGGGCGAGATCACCAGCGGCAGCTTCTCCCCGACCCTCGGCAAGTCCATCGCCCTGGCGCGTGTGCCGACAGCCACTGGCGAGCGCGCCGAGGTGGAAATTCGCGGTAAATGGTTTCCGGTCAGGGTGGTCAAACCGATGTTTGTCCGCCATGGCAAGGCCCTGATCTGAACCCGATTGCAGGCTGCGCGGCTGCTGCGCCGAGTCTGTAACCCAGATGGATCTGGGCGTGCCTTCACCCGCTGGGTGTGGTTGGGTGCGCTATGTTTGCAATGACTTGCTTTCGCTAAGAGCAACCCCTGCTAAATTCTCCTGACGGCGCGGTCGCCGTCATGTCTTACGAGGAACGACACATGAGCACTATCCCCGCCGATCTGCGTTACGCCACCAGCCACGAATGGGCCCGCCTGGAAGCCGATGGCACGGTCACCGTCGGTATTTCCGATCACGCTCAGGAAGCCCTGGGCGATGTGGTCTTCATCGAGCTGCCGGAAGTCGGCCAGACCCTGACTGCCGGTCAGGAGTCCGGGGTGGTGGAATCGGTCAAGGCCGCCTCCGATATCTACACGCCGGTGGGTGGCGAAGTGATCGCGATCAACCAGGATCTGGCCGACGCTCCCGAGAGCGTCAACAGCGACCCCTATGGCAGCTGGTTCTTCAAGCTCAAGCCAAGCGATGCCAGCGAGCTGGACAAACTGCTCGATGCGCCTGCCTATAAGGCGATTGCCGACGTCGACGCCTGATCGGATCGCGCCAGGCCGGCCCTGTCGGGCTGGTTTGGCGGGCAGGGGCTGGGTTTGCCCCGGCGGATAGCGCCTGGTGAAGGCGCTCGATACTTTCACAACTGCTGACTGTTCGCCGATATCGCGAACGCCTGGATAGGGGCGGTTTCCTGCTAAGGTAGATGCCTGCCATTCCCCTGTCTGCCCGAATGATTGCCCATGCCCGAACTGCCTGAAGTCGAAACCACCCGCCGCGGTATCGCGCCCTTTCTCGAAGGTCAGCGGGTTAGCCGAGTGATTGTGCGCGAGCGTCGTCTGCGCTGGCCGATTCCCGAAGACCTGGATGTGCGCCTGTCCGGCCAGCGCATCGAGTGTGTCGAGCGGCGCGCCAAATACCTGCTGATCAAGGCCGAGACCGGCAGTCTGATCAGTCACCTGGGCATGTCCGGCAACCTGCGCCTGGTCGAGTGTGGCCTGCCGGCGGCCAAGCACGAGCATGTGGACATCGAGTTGGAGTCCGGCCTGGCCCTGCGCTACACCGATCCACGGCGCTTCGGCGCGCTGCTCTGGAGTGCCGATCCCTGGCACCATGTGCTGCTCAGCAAGCTCGGTCCCGAACCCTTGACCGAGTCGTTCGACGGCGAGCGCCTGTACCAGCAGTCGCGTGGCCGTTCGATGGCAGTCAAACCCTTCATCATGGACAACGCCGTGGTGGTTGGGGTCGGCAATATCTATGCGAGCGAAGCGCTGTTCGCCGCCGGCATCGATCCGCGCCGTGAGGCCGGTTCGATTTCCCGGGCGCGCTACATGACCCTGGCCGAGCAGATCAAACGCATCCTCGCCCATGCCATCGAGCGCGGCGGCACCACCCTGCGTGACTTCGTCGGCGGTGACGGCCAGCCGGGCTATTTCCAGCAGGAGTTGTTCGTCTACGGGCGCGGCGGCGAGTTTTGCAAAAACTGCGGCAGCACCCTGCGTGAACTCAAGCTGGGGCAGCGCGCCAGTGTCTATTGCCCGCGCTGCCAGCGCTGATCGGCGTCCGGAAATTCCCGCCTACCCCTGGGCTGTTATCCCGAAAAAACTCGCATACGCATTTCATGGCGATTGACGGCCGTCACGCTGACAATTTCCAGAGCGCTGTTATAGTTACTGGCACTGCCTCCTAATAGCTGAAGGATCGCTCTGATGAAACTGTTTCGCTCAACCGCTGTTGTCCTGGCGCTGACCACTGGCTTGCTGGCGCTGCCGGCACAGGCGGAAGTGGTGCAAAATTCCAGTGGCGATCCGCTCTACAGCGTCAAGGCGCCGGACGCCTTCTCGATGGTGGCGGATCTGCTGATTGCCCGCCCCTTGCTGATCGCTGCGACCGTGATCGGTGCCGGTGTCTTTGTCGTGGCACTGCCGTTCGCCGCTACCGGTGGCGGTATTGGTGATGCCGGCCGGGCCCTGGTGGTCGAGCCGGGCAAGGCGGCCTTCGTGCGCTGCCTGGGGTGCACCGGAGATGGTTACAACAAGCGTCAGTGATTGCGCATGAACGCGCACTGAATGCCTGACTCCGACCGCAGCCTGCTTCTGCGATTACGTTCGTTCAGCTGGATTTTCCTGTTTGTCCTGCTGGCCCTGAGCTTCTGGTTCAGTGCCGGCTGGCTTGGCCTGTGCGCAGGCCTGGCGCTGTTCCTGTTCGGCATGCAGTGCCTGGAGGAAGGGCTGCGCCAACTGGCCGGTGGCAAGCTGGAACGCCTGCTGGCGCTGAGCACCGCCACGCCCTTCAAAAGCCTGATGTTCGGCGTGAGCGCCACCATGCTGGTGCAGTCCAGTTCGCTGGTGTCGCTGTTGACCATCGCCTTCCTCAGCACTGGCCTGATCCAATTGGCGGCGGGCATCGCCATCCTGTTCGGTGCCAACCTGGGCACCACAAGCGGTATCTGGCTGCTGGCCCTGGCTGGGCAGAATGTCAGTCTCGGCCCTCTGGCGTTGCCCCTGCTGGTGTTTGGCGTGCTCGGCAGTTTCACCGGTCCGCGAGGGCCCGCAATCGGGCGCGTGGTGCTCGGCGTGGCGTTCCTGTTTCTCGGCATTGACCAGATGAAGGCCGGCTTCTCCAGCGTGGCCGACGGCTTCGATCCCCTGCACTATCAGTTGCCCGGCATTGCCGGTCATCTGCTGTTTACCGGTGCAGGCTTGCTGATCACGGTCTTGTTGCAGTCCAGCCATGCCACCCTGATGCTGACCCTGACAGCCCTGGCTAGCGGCCAGCTGGCCCTGGAGCAGGGGTTGGCGATCGCCATTGGCTCGAATTTGGGCAGCACGGTAACGGCGGTGATCGGCGCCCTGGGCGGGTCTCGTGGCGGGCAACGACTGGCCCTGGCGCACGTGCTGTTCAATCTGACCACCGGTGTCCTGGCGCTGGCTCTGCTGGTGCCGCTGGCCATCCTGGTGCAGTGGTTGACGGCGCCGATGGGCCTTGGCGGCAACCTGCTGATTCAGCTGGCGCTGTTCCATACGCTGTTCAATGCCATGGGCGTGAGTCTGTTCTGGCCGATGCAGGGTTGGCTGGCGGGTCTGCTGGAACGCTGGCTGCCCGACCGCGAAGAGCCCCAGGTGCTGATCACCGAGGTGGCCGCGCCGGCGACTGAGCCGACGCGCGCCCGTTACCTGGATGACAGCGCCCTGGCCAGTGCCGATAGCGCGGCTCAGGCGGTGGTGCTGGAGTTGCAGCACCTGGCCCGTCTCAGTCTGGAGGTGATCTGCCATGCGCTCTATGTGCCGGTGGATCAACTCGAACGCAGTGACCAGGACGAACGCCTGCTGAGCGCCCGTCCCGATTCGCGGGCGCTGGATGCGGAGCAGCTCTACCAGCGGCATATCAAGGGCGTGTACAGCGACTTGCTGAGTTTCATGAGTCGCCTGGAAGTCAGCCTCGATGAGGCGCATCAGCACTTCTGGGTCAGCTGCCAGCTGGCGGCGCTGCAACTGGTGGACGCGGTGAAAGATGCCAAGCATTTGCAGAAGAATCTCGGTCGCTACCTGCGTCAGGACGACAGCAGCACCCGCCGGACGTATGTCGAGCTGCGCCGACACCTGCTCGGGGTGCTCCACGAAGTGCGCGAACTGGGCCGGCTCGAGCTGCCCGATAGCATCTGGGACGAGCGCCTGCGGCAGTTCGACGAGGGGGCGGCCGCCTTCGACAGTGCCTTCCGCCAGCGTCTGTTCGCCGCCGTACGCGAGCGTCATCTGGATGGCCAGCAGGCCAGCTCGCTGATGAATGACCTGGGCTATGTCAGCCGCATCACCCAGAGCCTGCGCAACGTGCTGCTGCTTGGTCAGGGCGAGGGTAACGAACTGTTCCGGCCGCTGCGCCAACTGGTGGCCGAGGATGGCCCACTGATCCAGCTGGATTGAAAAACTCCCGCCTACTGCGGCAACGCTGTCACTTAAGCCAAGTGAGCAGCATTCTTTTGTAGCCTGGATGCAATCCGGGCTACGCGTTGGGCGTTTGTTGGAGGCAGCCTCGCAACGGCGCTTGCTCGACGTTATCTATCGTTGGGGCGGCGTCACCACGGCGCTGGTGCCGACGCCGCGTGGGTCGCTGGCGGCTTCGACCCGTTTGCCCGGCTTGTCCCAGAACAGCACCTGCTGGTTGCCGTAACTGCGCTGCAGCACCTTGAGTTGATGGCCGCGGGCGCGCAGGGCAGCGATCTGCGCCGGGCTGAAGGTGTCCGGTTCGTGCTCGATCAGATCCGGGCGGAATTGATGGTGATAGCGGGCAACGCTCGGCCAGTGGGCAATCGGCTGGCCGTCGAGGTACTCGAGCATCGCCAGCAGCACCATGCTCGGGATGCGGCTGCCGCCGGGGGTGCCGAAGCTGGCGAAGTCCTTGCTGCTTTCGATGAAGCTCGGGCTCATGCTCGACAGCGGGCGCTTGCCGGCGGCGATGGCATTGGCCTGGCTGCCGGTCAGGCCGTAGGCGTTGGCACCCTGGACATCGGCGGCGAAGTCGTCCATTTCGTCGTTGAGTAGCACGCCGGTGCCGGGCACGGTGAAGGCGGCGCCGAACGGCAGGTTGATCGACAGGGTCGCGGCCACCGCATTGCCGTCGGCATCAAGCACCGAGAAGTGGGTGGTGTGGTCGCCTTCGTGCCAGCCACCGGCGGCTGGCAGGCTGTCGCTGGAGGTGGCTTGATCCGGGTCGATGCTGGCGGTCAGTTGTTTCATGTAGGCCGGCGCGAGTAGCTGGCTTAGCGGGTTGGCGACAAAGTCCGGGTCGCCGAGCAGGCCACGGTCGCGGTAGGCGCGGCGCAGCGTTTCGACGACCAGGTGGGTGCGTTGCACCGGCTCGGCCTGGCGCCAGGGCAGTTGCTGCAGGATCAGCAGGCTCTGCGCCAGGGCCAGGCCGCCAGCCGAGGGCGGCGGCGCGCTGATCAGTTCGCGACCCTCGGCCAGGGACACGCGCAAGGGTTGGCGCTCGACGATGCGGTACTCGGCCAGATCGCGCAGGGTCCAGATGCCGCCGGCGGCACGCACGCCAGCGACCAGCTTGTCGGCGATCTCGCCGGCGTAGAAGCCGGCGTGGCCATCACGGGCCAGGCGTTCCAGGGTCGTGGCCAGTTCCGGCTGCTGCAGCAGGGCGAACTCTGCGGGGATTTCGCCGTCTTCGTCGAGGAAAATCCGCGCGCTTTGCGGGTCGTCGCGCAGGGCGGCCAAACGCCAGTTCGCCCGCTCGCGGTAGACCCGATCGATGCCGACGCCGTCGCGGGCCAGGCGAATCGCCGGGGCCAGCGAGTCGCGCAGCGGCAGCTGGCCGAAGCGTTCAGCCAGCAGCACCAGCGCGGCGGGCAGTCCGGGTATGGCGGCGGCCAGCGGCCCGTTCAGCGATAGCTGCGGCTGTACCTCGCCGTCGCGCCGGTAGAGGTCGACGTGGGCGGCCAGGGGCGCCCGCTCGCGGGCGTCGAGAAAGCGGTAGGCGGGTTGCGCGCCGGCTTCGCGCAGCAGGAAGAAACCGCCGCCGCCCAGGCCCGAACTGTAAGGCTCCGCCACCGCCAGGGCGGCGCTGATGGCGACCGCCGCATCGAAGGCATTGCCTCCCATGGCCAGGGTTTCCTGGCCGGCGACGGTGGCGGCGGGGTGGGCGCTGGCGATGGCCGCGCGTCCGGGCTGTTCGGCGGCCTGCACGCCCAGGGCGAGCAGCAGCAACAGCGCGCTGGCGAACAGGCGCCAGGGCAGAGCGCCGCGATTCAGGCGGCGCATGCTGTCAGGCCTTGCCAGTAATGATCAGGTACTTCTCCATCAGCTCGTCCTTGCTCTCGACGTGGTTCTCGTCGAGCGGGATGCAATCCACGGGGCAGACTTGCTGGCACTGCGGCTCGTCGTAATGGCCGACGCATTCGGTGCACAGGTTGGGGTCGATCACGTAGATCTCCTCGCCCTGGGAGATCGCGCCGTTCGGGCATTCGGGCTCGCAGACGTCGCAGTTGATGCAGTCGTCGGTGATGATCAGGGACATGGACTAAACGCTCCTGCCGCAGCCTTCGGCTACGACATTCTCAAACAACAATAGGCAGACAACGATGGGCGAATTGTGCCGGATTGTTGAAGCGGGCGCCATGTGTGGGCGGACTGGCCCGCCCACACATGGGTTCAGTGTTTGAAGCGCTCGTGCAGGGCATCGGCCACGGCAGGATGGACGAACTTGCAGATATCACCGCCGAGTGCGGCGATCTCGCGCACCAAGGTCGAGGAGATATAGGAGTATTTTTCCGACGGAGTGAGGAACAGGCTCTCCACGTCCGGCGCCAGTTGGCGGTTCATGTTGGCCAGCTGGAACTCGTATTCGAAATCCGAGACCGCGCGCAGGCCGCGCAGAAACACATTGGCGCCTTGCTCCTGGGCGAAGTGCGCGAGCAGGGTGGAGAAGCCCATCACCTCGACATTGGGCAGGTGCTTGGTCACTTCGCGGGCCAGTGCAACCCGTTGTTCGAGGGGGAACAGCGGGTTTTTCTTCGGGCTGGCGGCCACCGCAATGATGACGCTGTCGAACAGGCGCGCGGCGCGTTCGACCAGATCGCCATGGCCCTTGGTGATGGGGTCGAAGGTGCCTGGGTATAACACTCGATTCATCGTGACGTCCTGGCGGATCCGTTGGGGAGTCGGATGGTAGCGCAGCGATGAACTGCGGCCAAGTCAGGAGTGTGTCGCACGAGCCCGGCGGGGCTCGTCAACACCTCGCCATCAGGCGTGCTTGAGGCGCTCGGCCAGCTTGGTCGCCAGCTTCGCGGTCAGGCCATAGATCGACAATTGCGGGTTGGCGCCGATGCTGGTGGGGAACAGCGAGCCGTCGTGGATCGACAGGTTGGCCAGTTGGTGATGGCGGCCGAGGCTGTCGGTGACCGCCTGGCGCGGATCCTCGCCCATGGCGCAACCGCCCATGACATGGGCGCTGCCCAGGCGGGTGCGGTATAGCTCCAGGCTGAGGCCATCGATCAGGCGCTTGGCCTCACTCAGCGTCCTCACGTAGCCGGCGTCGGCATGCAGCGGCAATACCGCCTTGGCGCCGGCGGCGAACTGGATCTCGGCCATGCTGTGGAAGGCCCGGCGCACGCCATCCCAGCTGTAATCGGTCATCTGGTAGTCGAGCACCGGGCTGCCGTCGCCGCGCAGTTCCACGCGGCCTTCGGCGCTATCCGGGTGGAAGCCGTCGCGCAGCAGGGCCAGCATCACGTTGGTGTGGGGCAACTGTTCCATGCGCAGGGCGTTGTCGATGCCGAAGCGGCCGAGCAGGGTCGACGTCAGGGCCGGCTGCAGCGGCGGCACTTCCAGCTTGTAGGACAGGCGCCCGGTGGTGCCGTCGTCCCACTGGAAATGATCGGAGTAGATCGACTGCGGCGCGCCATAGAAGGGGTTGATCACCTGCTCGAACTGCGCGGCCGAGAAGTTCACCAGGTGCAGATAGGTGCGCCTGCCGGTGCGCCGGTGCGGGTCCGGCGCCTTCGAGCGCAAGAGGATCCCCGGGGTGTTGATGCCGCCGCCGGACAACACGTAATGCCTGGCCTTGACCCGGATCTTGCGCCCGTTAGGGGCCACGCTGCGCGCGTCCATGCCCAGGCATTCGATACCGCTGACCTGGTCGCCCTCGATCAGTAGCTTGTCGGCGCGGGCCAGGTAGAGCAGCTCGCCGCCCTCGTCCAGGGTCGCGGGAATGGTCGTGACCAGCATCGACTGCTTGGCGTTGGTCGGACAGCCCATGCCGCAATAGCCGAGGTTCCAGCAGCCGCGCACGTTGCGCGGGATGACGTTCCATGCATAGCCGAGTTTCTCGCAGCCGCTGCGGATCACCTGGTTGTTGGCATTCGGCGGCACGGCCCAGGGGGCGACGCCCAGGCGCTGCTCCATGTACTCGAACCAGGGCGCCATGTCCTCGGGGCTGTGGCCGCTGACGCCATGCTCGCTGGCCCAGTGCTGCAGGGTCGGATCGGGGGTGCGAAAGCTCGAGGTCCAGTTGATCAGGGTGGTACCGCCCACCGCGCGGCCCTGCATGATGGTGATCGCGCCATCCTTGCTCATGCGGCCGATACCTTCCTGATAGAGGCTGGCATAGGCCTCGGCCTCGAGCATCTTGAAGTCGTCGCTGGTCTTCAGCGGGCCTTCCTCGATCAGCAACACCTTGAAACCGGCGGCGCTGAGGATCTCCGCCGTGGTACCGCCGCCCGCACCGCTGCCGACGATGGCGACATCGGCTTCGAGGGTCAGGTCGTGCTCCAGGCGTGAGCCGTCATGGGTTTTCCAGCCGCGGGCCAGGCCTTCTTTAAAGCTATCGGGTACGGGCATTGCGGGCTCTCTTTCTTGTTCTGGCCGGCTTGGCGGCTGGGTAATGGGTAGCGCTGCACTTAACCCATCGGTTTCTTGTAATGGTGTCCCTATGGCCTGTTGGGTTCGGCTATCGCCACTGAGCGTGAAATGGGCTGTACCCGTAGGGTGCGCCGTACGCACCAGAATTACGCTCAGTCGGTGCGCGCGGCGCACCCTACGCATGGCGGTCCTTGCCCCGGCCGACGCGCAGCCAGCCGTCAGACTGTAGGTGGGCCGGGGTAACCGCAGTGGGCCCAGGACTCGGCGCGGCTGTACCAGCTCATCATCACCAGTTGCAGCAGGGATGCATGCCCCATCTGCAACAGGCCGATCGAGCTGTTCTGCCAGCGCTCGAGAAAGGCGCGCACCTCGCTGGCCGAGGCGTTCTGCCAGCTACCCCAGATACCGGTCAAGGGCCCGCGGGTGAGCGGCAGGGCGAGTACGTCGAACAGTTGCACGGTGAGCTTGAGCATTTCCGGCGAGACATGATTAAGGCTGTAGTCCAGGCTTTCCAGGGTGCCGTGAACCGCCTCGGCCATCTGCGCAGGCGCTACCGCGCCTGCGAGCATGACCGGGATCAGGGCCTGCAGAAAGGGCAGGTCGGACTCGCGCAATACGGCAAAGCCGGCCTTGGGCGTGCTGGCCGAACAGCCGCTGAGCGTGGCGGTCAGGCCGGCCGTGGCGAGCAGGGCCGAGCCCAGCAGGCCGACCTTGAGCAGGCCGCGCCGCGACAGCTGTGACGAATCAAGCGTGGTGTTGTGCATTATTGTTATCACCTGGGTCGGCTTGTGTAGGAGCGGGCCATGCCCGCGAAAACTGGGCATCGCGGGCATGGCGCTAGGTGTCCCCCCCCCGCTCCTACAGATGTAAAGGCTTAGCGCACGAACAGCTTGTAGACCAGCTTCTGCAGGGTCTTGCCATAGGGCGGGTAGATCAGCTTGGCGGCGTTGAAGCGCTGCTTGATCAACACGCCCTTGGCCTTGCTGAAGGTCAGAAAGCCCTCGTGGCCGTGATAATGGCCCATGCCGGAGGGGCCGATGCCGCCGAACGGCAGGTCGTCCTGGGCCACATGCAGCAGGCAGTCGTTCAGGCACACGCCGCCGGAATGGGTTTCATGCAGCACGCGCGTCTGCTCGCGCTTGTCGTAACCGAAGTAGTACAGCGCCAGCGGCCGGTTGCGCTGGTTGATATAGGCGAAGGCATCGTCCAGCTTGGCGTAGGGCACGATGGGCAACAGCGGACCGAAGATCTCGTCCTGCATGATCGTCATCTCGTCCGTGACATTCAGCAGCACCACATGCGGCATGCGCCGGCCCTGGGCTTCGGGGTACAGCGGGATGATGGTTGCGCCCTTGCTCTCGGCGTCCTGCAGGTAGCCGTTGAGGCGCTGCTGCTGGCGCTCGTTGATGATCGCGGTGTAGTCGGGGTTGTCCGCCAGCTGCGGGTAGAAGTTCAGCACGGCCTGGCGGTAGGCCTCGACGAAGCCTGGCACGCGATCCTTGGGCACCAGCACGTAGTCCGGCGCCACGCAGGTCTGCCCGGCGTTGAGGGTCTTGCCGAAGGCGATGCGTTCGGCGGCATCGCTCAGCGGCACATCGGCGGAGACGATGGCCGGCGACTTGCCGCCCAATTCCAGGGTTACCGGGGTCAGGTTCTCGGCGGCGGCGCGCATCACGTGCCGGCCTATGCTGGTGGCGCCGGTGAACAGCAGGTGGTCGAACGGCAGCTTGGCGAAGGCCATGCCGACTTCCGCCTCGCCCAGGGCCACGCTGACCAGATCCTCGGGGAACACCTTGGCCAGCAGCTCCTTGATCAGCTGCGAGGTGGCCGGGGTGGATTCGCTCATCTTGATCATCACCCGGTTGCCGGCCGCCAGCGCGCCGACCAGCGGGCCGATGGCGAGGAACAGCGGGTAGTTCCACGGCACTATCACCCCGACTACGCCGAGCGGCTGGTAGATCACCTTGGCCGAGGCCGGCATGAACTGCAGGCCGACGCTGCGCCGCGAGGGCGTCATCCACTGCTTCAGGCGCTTGGCCGCGTAGTGGATGCCGTGCAGGCTGGGCATCAGTTCGGCGATCAGGGTTTCGTCGGCCGAGCGGTTGCTGAAATCCCGGGAGATCGCCTGGATCAGCGCTTCGCGTTCGCCGCTCAGCAGCTCGCTCAGGGCCTTGAGCCATTGCAGGCGCTGCTCGGCGGGCGGCATGGGGTTGGCCTGGAAGGCCGCGCGCTGCAGGGCAAAGGTAGCTTGCAGTTGGGTGAGCTGATCCTGGCTGTGTTGCAGGCTCTGCTCCAGGTAGGCGATGTCGGCGGCCATGGCGATTTCCTCGGCGTTGCAGCGTTGCAGTCCCGTTCACCCGTGCGGTGCGAGTGCTGCGAAAAGGTGTGCTGGATTTTTAGAGCAATTGCTCTAATCTGTCAAATGGGGGATCGCCTCGGGGGCGTTCGCGCCGCCCAGCGGCAGTCGGCGGCTCGCTGTGGGCCATGCTAGGTAACACTTTGCGCGTTGCCCCGTGTACCTTTGCCAGGATTGATTGAGTCGAGATCGAGCAGTTTATGGCGGCCCCCCTGAAAACCCGCGAGCGCATCATCCAGGCCAGCCTCGAGCTGTTCAACGCCCAGGGCGAGCGCAGCGTCACCACCAACCACATCGCCGCACACCTGGGCATTTCGCCAGGCAACCTCTACTACCACTTCCGCAACAAGCAGGCGATCATCGCCGAGCTGTTCGGCCAGTACGAACGTCATGTCGACAGCTTCCTGCGCCTGCCGCCCGACCGGGCCATGACCATCGACGACAAGACCTTCTACCTGGAGGCGCTGCTCGCGGCCATGTGGCACTACCGCTTCTTGCACCGCGATCTGGAGCACCTGCTCGACAGCGATGCCGAGCTGGCCGAGCGTTACCGGCTGTTCGCCCAGCGCTGCCTGCAGGGTGCGCAAGGCATCTACCAGGGCTTCGTCGCCGCCGGCATCCTGCTGATGAACCCTGCGCAGATCGAGGCGCTGACGCTGAATGCCTGGATCATCATGACCTCCTGGGTGCGCTTTCTGTGTACGACCAGCGGCAAGCCCGGTGAGCTCAGCGAAGCGATGTTACGCCGCGGCATCTATCAGGTGCTGGCGCTGGAGGGTGGTTATATCGCCCCGCAGGTGCGGGAGGCGGTGGATGCCCTGTACCGGAAACTGCACGTGCCGCTGGAGCAGGTGATCTGAAGCGAAACCGCTTCGCTGGCCTGGGCATTGTCCTGCGCGGTTAACCCACCGCCCGCGTCGCCAGCCATTGGGGAATACGCCGTTCCAGGTAATAGCCAGGCTTGCGCAGCGAGCCGTCGATGAAGCCGACATGGCCGCCGTGGGCGTGCAACTCGAACTCGATGTGCGGCGACAGTTCGGCGCTCTCCGGCAGGCTGTGACGGAATACGAAGGGGTCGTCGGTGGCCTGGATGATCAGGGTCGGGGTCGCGATGCGGGCGAGGAAGTAGCGGCTGGAGGAGTGGGTGTAATAGTCCTGGGCCCCCTTGAAACCATGCAGCGGCGCGGTGATGCGATCGTCGAAGTCCCAGAAGGTGCGCATGCCGTCCAGCGCGCCGAGCTGATCCAGGGTGGACAGGCGGTCGGCCATGCCCTGGTGGGCGAACAGGCGCTGCTTGGTCTTCACGTAGGCGACCATCTGCTTCATGAAATGCGCCTGGTAGACCCGCGAGAAGCCCAGGCCGAGGCGGTCCGCGCACTGATCCAGGCGAAACGGCACCGACACCGCCGCGGCGGCCTGCACCTGGCTGTCGTCGCCGGTTTCGCCGAGGTATTTGAGCAGCACGTTGCCGCCCAGGGAATAGCCGACGACATACAGCGGGGTCAGCGGCCGTTGTGCGCGCAGGTGGCGCACCGTCTCGGCCAGGTCGTCGCTGGCGCCGGAGTGGTAGCCGCGCGCCAGCAGGTTGGGTTCGCCCGAGCAGCCGCGCCAGTTCAGCGCCACGCTGGCCCAGCCGCGTGTGGTCAAGGCCTGCTGCAGGCCGAGCACATAGTGCGAACTGGACGAGCCGGTCAGGCCGTGCAGCACCAGGACCAGCGGCGCCTCGGCTGAATGCGGGCCGTGCCAGTCGAGGTCGAGAAAGTCGCCGTCCTCCAGCCACAGGCGCTCGCGCCGGCGCTGCAGTTGCGGCGGCTTGCGGCACAGCGAATTCCACAGGGTCTGCAGGTGCGGACCGGGCAGCCACCAGGCGGGTTTGAAGGTCGGATTCATGCGTGTAGCCCGTAGCCCGGATGCAATCCGGGGAAGTTGTGGCCAATCGACAATACGCCGCGGATTGCATCCGGGCTACAGGGACTGGCCGATGCCGCTGGCATGCTCCGGGTTGATCAGGACAGTGGCGAGGTGCCGCCTCAGCCTTCCTGCGCGCTGCGCTGCCACAGCGCGTAATACACCTGGCCGGCCTTCTGTTCGCGGTGCAGGCGCCAGTTGCCGGGCAGGCCGAGGCCTGAGGGCGGGTTTTCGCTTTCGGTGTAGACCCAGGCATCCGCGGCTAGCCAGCCGTGTTGCTCCAGCAGGTTGCAGGCCGGCAGGAGCAGATCCTGGCTGAACGGCGGGTCGAGAAACACCAGGTCGAACGGTGTGGCGGCCTGGGTCTGCAGGTAGGCCAGGGCATCGCTTTGCAGCAACTGGCCGTTGTCGCAGCCCAGGGTCAGCAGGTGGCCGCGCAGGCTGGCGACGGCGCCGGGGTTGAGATCCAGCGCCAGGGCGCTGCCGGCCCCGCGTGACAGCGCTTCGAGGAACAGCGCGCCGCTGCCGGCGAACAGGTCGAGCACCTTGGCGCCCTCGACGTAGGGCGCCAGCCAGTTGAACAGGGTCTCGCGCACGCGGTTGGGCGTGGGGCGCAGGCCGGCGGCCATGGGGAAGTTGAACTGGCGCGAACGCCATTGCCCGCCGATGATCCGCAGTTGACCATCGCCGCCGTGGGCCGTGGCCGCTTTGTTTGGCTTGCGCATCAGTGCTCCGGTACGGCAGAAGGTTGTTCGGCGGGTTTGTTGCTGGGCGGCGGCAGGTCTTGCTGCGCCACCGTCGGCCCGGCAGTGACGATGACCAGGGCCTGCGGGTCGAGGTGCTTGGCCATGGCGGCCTTGACCTGTTCGGTGCTGAGGGCCTGCACCTCGCGCATGAAGTCTTCCAGGTGGCTCAGCGGCAGGTCGTAGAAGCCCATGGAACCGAGCTGGCCGACGATGGCGGCGTTGCTCGCGGTGGACAGCGGGAAGCTGCCGGCCAACTCGCGCTTGGCGTTGTCCAGTTCCTCCTGGGTCGGGCCGCTGGCCAGGTAGTCGCGCAGCATGTCCTTGACCAGTTGCAGGGTGCCGGCGCTGAGTTCGGCGCGGGTCTGCAGGTTGATCATGAACGGCCCGCGAGCCTGCATGGCGCTGAAGCCGGAGTAGACGCCGTAGGTCAGGCCGCGCTTTTCGCGCACCTCGCTCATCAGCCGGGTGCCGAAACCGCCGCCGCCGAAGATCTGGTTACCCAGAAAGAGTGCGGCATAGTCCGGGTCGCGCCTGTCGATACCGAGCTGGGCGATCATCAGGTGGGTCTGGTTGGACGGGAACTCGATATGGCTGGCGCCGGGTTGCGGTGCGTCCGGCTGGGCAATGATGGGCAGGGCCGGGCCCTGCGGCAATGCGGCGGAAACCTCTGCCGTGAGTGCTTCGGCTTCGGCCCGCGAGAGGTCGCCGACCAGGGCGATCACCGCGTTGCCGGCGGCGTAGGCCTTGGCATGGAAGGCTTGCAGCTGCTCGCGGCTAATTGCCGGGACGGAGCCTTCGTTGCCTTCGCTGGGGTGGGCGTAGGGGTGCTCGCCGTAGAGCCGCTCGAACAGTTGCAGGCTGGCCAGTTGGCCGGGGTTCTGCTTCTGGTATTCGAAGCCGGCCAGCAGCTGGTTCTTGATCCGTGCCAGGGCGTCTTCGGGAAAAGTCGGCTGGCCGATCACCTGGTTGAACAGCTGCAGCGCCGGCTCGCGCTGCTCCGCCGCACTGAGGCTGCGCAGGCTGGCCACCGCCATGTCGCGGTAGGCGCCATTGCCGAACTCGGCGCCCAGGCTTTCGAAACCGGCGGCGATGGCGCCGACGTCCTTGCCCGGTACGCCTTCGTTGAGCATGGCGTTGGTCAGCATGGCCAGCCCTGGCACGCCGTCATCCTGGCTGCTGCCGGCGGCGAACGTCAGGCGCAGGTCGAGCATCGGCAACTCGCGCGCCTCGACGAACAGCACCTTGGCGCCCTCGGCGGTTTGCCAGGTCTGGATCTCCAGATTGCGCCGGCCTGGTGCCTGGCCATTGAGTTCGGCGAGGGATTCGATGGCAGTCGACGGGGCGGGTACGGACGGGCTGCTGGCTTGGTCGGGACGTTTGATCACCAGCAGCAGAAGCGCCAACAACACCAGTACCGCCAGGCCGAGCAGGCCGTAGCGCAAACCATTGCGCTCACTCATCATGCTTCTCCTCGGGTAGAACATGGGCGACGCTCAGGCGATCGCGGGTAAAGAAGGTTTTCGCTGCGCTCTGGATATCGGCCGGGGTGACCGCTTCCAGCTCGGCCAGCTCCTGGTCCATCAGCGTCCAGGACAGGCCGACGGTTTCCAGTTGGCCGATGGCAGTGGCCTGGCTGGTGATCGAGTCGCGCTCGTAGACCAGGCCGGCGATGACCTGGGCGCGCACCCGGGCCAGCTCCTCGGCGGAGGGCGGGTTCTGCTGCAGGTCCTGCAGCTCGCGCCACAGACCGGCTTCGGCTTGCGCCAGGGTCTTGCCGGTTTGCACATTGGGCGTGGCGGACAGCACGAACAGGCTGTCGCCGCGCGGGTGGGCGTCGTACCAGGCGGAAGCCCCGGAGACCAGTTCCTCGCCGCGCTCCAGGCGCGTCGGCAGGCGGGCGCTGTAGCCGCCATCGAGCAGGGTGGCGATCAGGCGCAAGGCATGCACCTGACGCGGCTGCTCGGCGGTGGCCAGGCCCGGTACGTTGAAGCCCAGCATCAGGCTCGGCAGCTGGGTTTTCAGGTGCAGGGTGATCCGCCGTTCGCCCGGTGCAGCCAGTTCGCGCGGGGCTTTCGTCGGCGGTACGGCGCGCTTGGGGATGTCGCCGAAATAGCGTTCGGCCAGCACCTTGACCTCGCTGGCGCTGACATCGCCGACCACCACCAGGGTGGCGTTGTTCGGCGCGTACCAGGCTTGATACCAGGCGCGCAGCTCCTCGACGGTCATGCGCTCGAGGTCGGCCATCCAGCCGATGGTCGGGGTGTGGTAACCGCTGGCGGGGTAGGCCATGGCCTTGAAGCGCTCGTAGGCCAGGTTCGCGGGTTTGTCGTCGGTGCGCAGGCGCCGCTCTTCCTTGATCACCTCGATCTCGCGGGCGAATTCATCGGCCGGCAGCTTGAGGCTGGCCAGGCGATCGGCTTCCAGTTCCAGGGCCACGCTCAGGCGATCACGCGCCAGCACCTGGTAATAGGCGGTGTAGTCGTCGCTGGTGAAGGCGTTCTCCTCGGCGCCCAGCTCGCGCAGGATGCGTGAGGCTTCGCCGGGGCCGAGCTTGCGGCTGCCCTTGAACATCATGTGCTCGAGGGCGTGGGACAGGCCGGTCTGGCCGGGCGTCTCGTAGCTGGAGCCGACCTTGTACCAGAGCTGGGAGACCACCACCGGCGCGCGGTGATCCTCGCGGACGATGACCTTGAGACCGTTGTCCAGGCTGAATTCATGGGTCGGTTGCGGTTCTGCGGCCAAGATCGCCAGCGGCATGCAGAGCGCACCAAGGAGCAAGGCGGCGCGTTGGGCAATCATTTTCATAGAGGGTGTATTCACAATAAAGAGGTATTTCACCTTGGCGCTGGGAGCGCGCCAGGCAAGGCGCGGAATGCAGGCGATGGTCATGTCCTCGGCAACTCCCGCAGTGGCACAGTATGGCGCGGTCACTGCGTCCATCGATAGGTCGTGTGCCGCGAAAGGTGCAATCCAGTGATATTCGTCGTTCTAGCGCGGCTGTCAGTCATGGTGCAAGCCGGATTCTAGCGGCAAGTCGGTGCCAGCAGAACCTTGTGACCATGCACCTGGCCACGAGTTTCCTTGCCCTGGCGCAGGCGCCTCCGTCGTCGTGTCCGCGTGCGATCAACCTGCCGCGACGCCCAGCCCGCGGCTCTCGAGAAAAGCCGCCAGGTAGCCGATGAACGCCTGGACCTTGCGCGTGGCCCGGCGATGGCTGGGGTAGACGGCGAGGATCAGGGGACCGAAGGCATCCGGGTCGAAGTCGTACTCGGCAATCAGTTGCAGCAACTGGCCAGTTTCCAGATAGGGCTTCACGCTCCACAACGGGCAGGCGTGCAATCCCGCACCGAGCAGCGTGTTAGCCAGCAGCAGATCGTAATTGTCGCTCTCCAGGCGCGCCTGCGGCCTTGCTAGGCGCAGGCGTACGCCATTGTGGGCCAGCCACCAGTAGTTCTGATCCAGCGCCGGATGGCGGTAGATCAGCCATTGGTGGCGGTCGAAGGTTTGCGGGCTGACCGGCGTCGGGTTGGCGGCCAGGTAGGCCGGACTGGCGCACAGCACGATGCGATTGTGTCCCAGCGGTTTGGCAATCAGCCCCGGCAGGTCGCTGCGACCCTCGCGCAAGGCCAGGTCATAGCCACCCTCGACCAGATCGACGAAGGCGTCGCACAGGTCCACCCGCAGGCGGATCTGTGGATGTTCGGCGAGAAAACCGGCGCAGGCCTCATCGAGAAACGCCCGGCCAAACGCCAGTGGTGCGGTCAGCCTGAGGTTGCCGTGCAGGCCATGCTTGAGCTGGCCGATTTCCTCGCCGGCGTCATGCAGGCGCTGCAGCACCTGGCGGGCCGTCTCCAGATACAGCCGGCCGGCCTCGGTCAGCGCCGTGCGCCGGGTGCTGCGCTCAAACAGTTGTGCGCCCAGTTCCGCTTCCAGATGGCTGACCGCCTTGGTCAGGGCCGAAGGCGTCTTGCCCAGCTGTTCGGCCGCGCGGCTGAAGCTGCCGTGCTCGGCGGTGGCGACAAACATGCCCAGGGCGCTGAGCTTGTCCATAGTGTTTTTCCTGTATGGCAAAAATGTTTTGCTCGGCAGCGGTGTTCTGCCTCGGCATATCCGCCGCTAGTCTCGTGGCCAGACCAATAAAAACCAGAGGCTGCTGCGATGCAACGATTTATTCCAGGTGTGTTGGCCGGGGTGCTGGCTTTTTCCTCGATGGAAGCCATGGCTGCCGCGGATCTGCTGTTGTTCAACGGCAAGGTGTTCACCGCCGAGCCCGGCCAGCCACTGGTCCAGGCGGTGGCAGTGGCCAATGGCAAGATCCTCAAGGTCGGCAGCGACGCCGAGGTGAAGGCCCTCGCCGATGCCGATACGCAGTTGATCGACCTGGCCGGCAAGGTGCTGATGCCGGGCATGATCGACACCCACAGCCACCCGATCATGGGCGCCATGGCCAGCCTGCGGGCCAATCTGTATGACGAGGTGCTGGTGCTGGACGAGCTGGAGCGGTGGATCCTCGAACAGGATCGGGCCGGCACCGCACGGATGGGCGACCTGATCGTGATTTCCGGCGTCAGCTCGGCTTACTGGGAGCAGAGCGCCGGGCTGGGCAATATCTTCAACCAGGGCCGCTGGCTCGAGCAGCCGCTGGTGCTGGACGGCATCGACGGCCACACCGGCTGGGCCAACGCGGCCATGCTCAGGCGCCTGAAGATCGATGCCGAGCTGGTGCGCAGTCTGTCGGACAAGGAGCGCGGCTTTATCGGTCACGATAATGACTTCAACCCCACCGGCTATCTGGCGGAAAACGGCTGGGATCGGGTGCGCAGCCAGTATCCCGCACCCAGCGAAGCCGACATGCTCGCCGCCGCCCGCGAGGCGGTGAAGATCAACAACCAGGTCGGCGTTACCGCCTGGATGGATGCGGCGGCCAATGCCGGTGACGGCGACAGCCTGTTCGAGCTGCGCCCCACCGAACAGGGCCTGGGCGTGCTGCCGCTGTATCGCACACTGGCCGAGCAGGGTGAGCTCAGTGCCCACGTCGCCGCGCTGCTGGTGACCCACCCGCAAAGCCAGCCGGATGATCTGCAGGTGCTGGACAAGGTCATGCAGCAATTCCAGGGCGTGCCCAACCTGAGCTTCCCCGGGATCAAGATATTCGCCGATGGGGTGATGGAGTTCCCGGGGCAGACCGCCGCGGTGCTCGATCCCTTCAAGAACAGCCTAAAGCGTGGTGAGCTGCTGATCGACCCGGCCAGCTTCGGCGAGTTGGTGGCGGCCGCCGAACAGCGTGACTGGATCGTCCATGTGCATGCCGTGGGCGATCGGGCGGTGCGTGAAGCGCTGAACGGCTTCGAGCAGGCGCGCAAGCTCAAGCCGACGCCGGTGCCGCACAGCATCAGCCACCTGCAGATGGTCAATCCCAAGGAGTTCCCGCGCTTCCAGCAACTGGGGGTGATTGCGTCCATGCAGCTGCTCTGGGCCACGGCCGAGAGCTACACCGAGGAGCTGGTCAAGCCCTACGTGAGTGCGGCCGCCTACCAGTACCACTACCCGGCGCGTTCGCTGCATAAGGCCGGTGCGACCATCGCCGGCGCCAGCGACTGGCCGGTGTCCAGTCCCAACCCGTGGAACGCCATCGCCCAGGCCAGCACCCGCAAGGGCCCGCTGGGCGTGCTCAATAGCGCCGAGAGCATCGACCGCGAAACCATGTTCCAGGCCTACACCCTCAATGCGGCCAAGGCCCTGCGCCTGGATCGGCGCATCGGCTCCCTGGCGCCGGGCAAGCAAGCCGACCTGATCGTGCTGGACCGCGACGTGTTCAAGGTCAGCGACGAGGAGCTGTTCGAGACCCAGGTGCTGCGCACCTACTTCGCCGGCAAGCTGGTGCACGGCCAGGAGTCCTGATCCTCTGCGCCCGATCGGCCCTGCTCAACCCCTATAAAAACAAGGAACACCTTATGCGCTCGTTAACCGCCTTCTTTGCGGCTGCTCTGGCATTGGCTCCGCTCGGCCATCTGCAGGCTCTGCAACTGAATGAACAGTTCGACCTGCAGATCACCCCCATGCTGCTCAGCGACTACCGCAACAGCGGCATTTCGCAAACCCTGGGCGATCCGGCGTTTCAGCTGGATGTGATGCTGGCCCATGCCAGCGGCCTGTATGCCGGGGTCTGGACCAGCAATGTCGAGTTTGGTTATGACTGGGAACAGGACGACAACTACGGCACCCGTCAGGAGGTCGACTATTACGCCGGCTACTACTGGCAGATCAGCGATGCCATCAGCCTGGACGCCATGTACAACAAGTACAGCTACCCGGGCGAGAGCCAGTTCAACGGCGCCGATGTCTACCTGACCCTGGATGCCTACGGCTTCTTCATCGGCGGCAAGCACTCGGACGATACCGACGAGAGCAGCGCCAGCTACTTCGCCGGTTACCGCACCCTGTTGCCGCTGGATATCGGTCTGGAGCTGAAGTTCGAGAACGTCGACTACAAGGACCAGGTGTTCTTCAACAGGGACTGGACCCATGGCCAGGAGGACTACAACAACTGGAGCATCGGCCTGCAGCGGGAGATGCTCGGCGTGAACTGGGGTGCGAGCTATGTCGACACCGACCTGTCGAAGGCCGAGTGCATGAGCTTCAGCGGTTATGACGACCTGTGCAGCGCCACCCTGGTTTTCAGTGCCAGCCAGACTTTCTGATACCCACACGCAAGGACAGCATCATGAACGCCATGAAATTTCCTGCTCTGCTCGCCGCCGTCGGTCTGCTGCTGGCCGGCCCGGCCTCGGCCCAGTCCGTGGTGAATATCTACAACTGGACCGACTATATCGCCGAAGACACCCTCGCCGAGTTCCAGCAGGCCAGCGGTATCAAGCCGGTGTATGACGTGTTCGACTCCAACGAAACCCTGGAAGGCAAGCTGCTGGCCGGCAATAGCGGCTATGACGTGGTGGTGCCGAGCAACCACTTCCTCAGCCGGCAGATCAAGGCGGGGGTGTTCCAGAAGCTGGACAAGAGCCGGCTGCCGCACTGGAACAACCTCGACCCGCAGCTGCTCGAACGCCTGCAGGCCAATGACCCGGGTAACCAGTACGCCGTGCCCTACCTGTGGGGCACCAATGGTATCGGCTACAACGTGGAGAAGGTCCGCGAAGTGCTGGGTATCGAGCGGATCGAGTCGTGGAACGTGCTGTTCGAGCCGGAGAACCTGGAGAAGTTGAAGGCCTGTGGCGTGTCCTTCATGGACTCGGCCGACGAACTCTACCCGGCCATGCTCAACTACATGGGGCTGGATCCCGGCAGTACGCGGATCAAGGATTACAAAGATGCCGAGCGCAAGTTGCAGGCATTGCGCCCGCACATCACCTACTTCCACTCATCGCGCTACATCTCCGACCTGGCCAACGGCAATATCTGCATCGCCTTCGGCTATTCGGGGGATGTGTTCCAGGCCATCAGCCGTGCCGAAGAGGCGGGCAACGGCATCGAGCTGGAGTACGTGGTGCCCCGCGAAGGCGGCAACCTCTGGTTCGACATGCTGACCATCCCGGCCGATGCGAAGAACGTCGAGCAGGCCCATGCCTTTATCGACTACCTGCTGCGGCCGAAGGTCATCGCTGAGGTCAGCGAGTATGTCGGCTACGCCAACGCCAATACCCAGGCGGATGCGCTGATGGATGAGGAGGTCCGGCAGAACCCCTCGATCTATCCTTCCGCCGCCGTCCAGCAAAGGCTGTATGTCTCCTCGGAGCAGCCGCCTGAAATCATGCGCTGGATCACCCGCTCCTGGAACAAGCTCAAATCCGGCCGCTAATCCCCATGCCGGGTTGGAGCGTCGGCCCGGCAGTCGACAGGTACCCTCAACATGTCTCGCGCGTTCGTTGCACCGCCAACCTATTACCACGCCACCCGCAATCGCCCGCTCGATTGCCCGCCACTCGCTGGCGTTACCCACGCGGATGTCTGCGTTGTCGGTGGTGGATTTACCGGGCTGAACACGGCAATCGAATTGGCCGAGCGCGGCCACTCGGTGATCTTGCTGGAGGCGCGCCACATCGTCTGGGGGGCCAGCGGTCGCAATGGCGGGCAATTGATTCGCGGGCTCGGCCATGAGCTCGGGCAGTTCCACAAGTACATCGGCAGCGAAGGGTGCCAGACCCTCGAACGGATGGGGCTCGAGGCCGTCGATATCGTCCGCCAGCGCGTGCTGGGGCACGCCATCGACTGCGACCTGCGCTGGGGATACTGCGATCTGGCCAACACGCCGCGGCACTATGCCGGGCTGATTCGCGAGCGGGACGCGCTCGAGCGGCAGGGCTATGCGCATGAGGTCAGTCTGGTCGAGCCGCACGAGATGGCTCGGGTGGTCGGTTCCGCGCGCTATGTCGGCGGCCTGATCGACAACGGCTCGGGTCACCTGCATCCGCTCAACCTGGCGTTGGGGGAGGCCGCCATCGCCCAGGAGCTGGGGGTGCGGCTCTGTGAGAGCAGTGCGGTGACGCGCATCGAATACGGCAAGCGCATCCGTGTACATACCGCCAGAGGCCAGGTCCAGGCCAACAGCCTGGTGCTCGCCGGCAATGCCTATTTGGGCAATCTGGAGCCGGCGTTGAGCGGCAAGGTGTTACCGGCCGGCAGTTATATCATCGCCACGGAACCCTTGGGCCCAGCCCTGGCCGAGACCCTGATCCCGGGTAACCGGGCGCTGTGCGATCAGCGCATTGGGCTGGATTATTATCGTCTGTCGGCAGACCGCCGGTTGTTGTTCGGTGGGGCCTGTCGTTACTCGGGCCGCGATCCTGGCGACATCGCGGCCTACATGCGTCCGAAAATGCTCAAGGTGTTTCCGCAGCTGGCCGACAAACGCATCGAGTTTCAGTGGGGCGGGATGATCGGTATCGGCGCCAACCGGCTGCCGCAGATCGGTCGCCTGGCCGCCCAGCCGAACGTCTACTACGCCCAGGCCTATGCCGGGCACGGGCTCAACACCACGCACCTGGCCGCCCGGCTGCTTGCCGAGGCGATCAGTCGGCATCACAGCCAGGGCTTCGATCTGTTCGCCCGCGTGCCGCACATGAGCTTCCCCGGCGGCCAACGGCTGCGTTCTCCGCTGCTGGCGCTGGGCATGCTCTGGCACCGGCTCAAGGAGGTTGCGGGCGGCTGAGCGGGGCTCCACCGGCGGGTGTGTCGATGCACGTGGCGGCAAGGGATGGCCTGATGCCGGCTATTGCGAGCGCTGCATGCATCGGTGCCCGACAGTCCGGTTGCCGGGGTCGTCATGTGCGGGTCGTTCTGGCACTCCGGCCTTTCTTCCTGCGTTTGTCGCGAGCGGCTCGACGAGTTTCCCGCGCCAGGCTGGTGCTTCTGTGCCCGAGCGCTGGCGAAACAACGCTCGCCTACGGCGGCCGTCTCCAGGCGCCTGCTGCTGAGGTTGCGCCCGATACTTTCACAACCGCCGAGTCCTGTGGCCGCATGGCAAGCGATGCGGTTCGAGCGGGCAGCGGACTGCCGAAGGGCTTGTCCATGACACCATCACAATTGAGGTACCTATGTTCGCTCGTAAGGCCGCATCGCCGACAAGCCCGCTGCACACCATTGCCCTCTGTTTCATCGTCGCGCTGATCGAGGGCTTCGATCTGCAGGCCGCCGGCATCGCCGCCCCCCACATCGCCATGGAGTTTGGCCTTAGCGCTGTCCAGCTTGGTTGGTTCTTCAGTGTCGGCTTGATCGGCCTGTTGCCGGGTGCGCTGTTCGGCGGCTGGCTGGCGGATCGGTTGGGGCGCAAGGGGGTGCTGATTGCAGCGGTGTTGCTGTTCGGGATTTTCTCGTTGCTAACCGCTCATGCCGGCAGTTATTCCATGCTGCTCTTGGCACGCCTGGCCACCGGTCTTGGTCTGGGAGCCGCCTTGCCGATTCTAATTGCAGTCTCATCGGAGGTGGCCGATGGCGGCCTGAAGAGCACCGCTGTGAGCCTGACCTACTGCGGGGTACCCCTTGGAGGCGCGACCGCTGCCTTGATGGGCGTGCTGGGCGTTGGGGACGACTGGCGGCTGATTTTCTACGTCGGAGGGATCGCGCCAATTCTGGTTGCCGGGCTGTTGGCCATGTTCTTGCGGGAGGTGCCGGTGGTTCGCAGCAACAGCTCCAGCGAGCGTGGTTCGGCGGTCACCGGCTTGTTCGCCCAGGGGCGGACTACGGCGACACTGCTGATCTGGGTGAGCAGTTTCTTCACCCTGGCGGTGCTTTACATGCTGCTTAACTGGCTGCCGTCATTGCTGGTTAGCCAGGGTTACGACCACGTTCAGGCGGGCTACGTGCAGATACTGTTCAATATCGGCGGCGCAGCTGGGTCGATCCTGACGGGCCGGTTGATGGATCGTGCCAGCCCCATTCTGGTGGTGCTCAGCACCTATCTGGGGATGCTGGTTGCTCTTGCGGCGATCGGTCTGGTGCAGCGCTTCGATCTGCTTTTGCTTGCGGGGGCTGCCGCCGGGTTCTGCGCCATTGGCGGCCAGTTGGTGCTGTACGCCCTGGCCCCCATGCTTTATCCGGTGGACATCCGTGCCACAGGGGTCGGGGCGACTGTCGCGGTGGGGCGTCTGGGCTCGATGGCGGGGCCTCTGGTGGCGGGGCAGATACTGGCGCTGGGGATGGGCGGGAGTGGCGTGTTGTTTGCCGCCGCCCCCGGCCTGCTGCTATCCGCCGGGGCGGCCCTGGCACTGATGCGTGGCCAGCGGCGCGACGCCGACAGCGCAGGGGCATGCGCGGCGACCAAGGCTGTTGGCCAACCGTAAGGGCGGACGTTGAAGGAGATAGCCTCGGGGCATTGCCGGCCCGGGCATCTGTTCGGCGGGCAGGCCTGTCCTGCCTCTGCCGGACTGCCGAGCGTCATCATCTGTCGACCGGCGAACCAAGCCGATGGTGCGGTCGCCGTTCGCCGCCCTGGCGCATGCGTAAGCGCAAGTGCGGGGCGTGACCGCGCACCGTAGCGCTCGCGGTGATCTCGGTCGGAAGCGACAGATAGACCTGCTCCACGGCGGCTTATAGTGGTAAAGTCGCGCGCAATTCTCGTGTGTTGCCAGTCAGCAAGACTGGCTTGATGTAGGCTTGAGCCCTGTGCTGTCAAAGCCGCACGCACGATCCTTGGGGCTCCCGCTCAGGAATGATCTGGGGTTGCCCGACCTTGCCGGCGACCACGTCTGGTATCCGGTCTGAATTTTACTGTGCGGTTCCTTCAGCTTTATATTCTGCTGCGCAGACCAAGTTTCAGACCCGCCCACTGGCGCGTCGCACTTTTCGAGATAGCCGTCCTCCATGTTTGGTTCCAACGACGACAAGAAGACCCCCGCACCCGGCGCCACGCCCGCTGCGCCGCCATCTGCCGAGAAAGCCGCGGAGAAGAAAGACCTGTTCGGCTGGTTGCGCAAGAAGCCGCAGGAGCCCGCCAGCAATCAAGCACATGGCGCGGCTGAACCTGCGCCCGTGCCGGCGCCAGAACCGCAAGTGCCAGAGCCGACACTGCCGCAAGCCGTCGAGGCCGCTGCGCCGGTGGTCGAGCAGGTGGCAGCGGTTGCTCCGCTTGCACCGCCGGCCGAGCCCGCAGTGGCGCCTGCACCCGCGTCTGCGGTCGAGCCGGTGCAGGCGCCGCGGCCTTCGCGGTTCCGCATCAATGCCGGCAGCGAAGTGCTGCATCCTGTCATTCATGTACCGGAGCCCGAGCCGCCTGTGCCGCTGGTGGTAGAGGCCCCGGTGGCTGAGGTGCAGGTCGAGCAGAACAAGCCGGGCGACAACCAGGGCGGCTGGTTCGCCCGCCTCAAGCTGGGCCTGTCGAAGACCAGCGCCAGCCTGGGCGAGGGCATGGCCAGCCTGTTCCTCGGCAAGAAGGCGATCGACGACGAGCTGCTCGAGGAAATCGAAACCCGCCTGCTGACCGCCGACGTCGGCGTCGAGGCCACCAACCTGATCATCCAGAGCCTGACCCAGAAGGTCGCGCGCAAGCAGCTGACCGACAGCGGCGCGCTGTACCAGGCGTTGCAGGACGAGCTGACCTCGCTGCTCAAGCCGGTCGAGCAGCCGATGCGCATCGATTCGACCAAGCAGCCCTATGTGATTCTGGTGGTCGGCGTGAACGGTGCCGGCAAGACCACCACCATCGGCAAGCTGGCGAAGAAGCTGCAGCAGGACGGCAAGAAAGTCATGCTTGCCGCTGGCGACACCTTCCGCGCCGCCGCCGTCGAGCAGTTGCAGGTGTGGGGCGAGCGCAACCAGATTGCGGTGATCGCCCAGCACACCGGCGCCGATTCGGCCTCGGTGATCTTCGATGCGGTGCAGGCGGCCAAGGCCCGCGGCATGGATGTGCTGATCGCCGACACGGCCGGGCGCCTGCACACCAAAGACAACCTGATGGAAGAGCTGAAGAAGGTCCGGCGGGTGATCGGCAAGCTGGACGACACCGCGCCCCACGAGGTGTTGCTGGTGCTGGATGCCGGCACCGGACAGAACGCGATCAACCAGGCCAAGCAGTTCAACCAGACGGTGAGCCTGACCGGCCTGGTCCTGACCAAGCTGGACGGTACCGCCAAGGGCGGGGTGATCTTCGCCCTGGCCAAGCAGTTCGGCCTGCCGATTCGCTATATTGGCGTCGGCGAAGGCATCGACGATCTGCGTACCTTCGAGGCCAACTCTTTTGTCCAGGCGCTGTTCCAGTCGCGGGAATCGTAATGATCAAGTTCGAGCAGGTCGGTAAGCGTTACCCCAATGGTCACGTCGGGCTGCACGAGCTGAGCTTTCGCGTGCGCCGCGGCGAGTTTCTGTTCGTCACCGGCCACTCGGGTGCCGGCAAGAGCACTCTGTTGCGCCTGCTGCTGGCGATGGAGCGACCGACCACCGGCAAGCTGCTGCTGGCCGGCCAGGATCTGGGGCAGATCACCAACGCGCAGATTCCCTTCCTGCGCCGGCAGATCGGCGTGGTGTTCCAGAACCACCAGCTGCTGTTCGACCGTAGCGTGTTCGACAATGTCGCCCTGCCGCTGCAGATCCTCGGCCTGTCCAAGGTGGAGATCGGCAAGCGCGTCGGCGCCGCTCTCGAGCGGGTGTCGCTGGCGGACAAGGCCGAGCAGTTTCCCAGCGAACTGTCCACCGGCCAGCAGCAGCGCGTCGGCATCGCCCGCGCGGTGGTGCATCGCCCGGCCCTGCTGCTTGCCGACGAGCCGACCGGCAACCTCGACCCGCGCCTGGCGGCGGAGATCATGGGGGTGTTCGAGGACATCAACCGTCTCGGCACCAGCGTGCTGATCGCCAGTCACGACCTGGCGCTGATCGCGCGCATGCGCCATCGCATGCTGACCCTGCAGCGTGGCCGCTTGATCGGCGACGGGGAGGCTGTCTGATGAGCGCGACTCGCATGCCACCGCCGCAGCCGGCGCAACGCGTCGGCGCCGCGCCGAAAAAGCACGAGCCGAAAACCCCGGGCGATGAGCCGGATTTTCGCAGCCAGCTCGACGCCTGGCTGGAAAGCCACCGCGCCAGCCTGGTCGACAGCCTGCGCCGCCTGGCCAAGCAGCCCATCGGCAGTTTCTTCACCTGCCTGGTGATGGCCGTGGCCCTGAGTTTGCCGATGGGCCTGGCCTTGCTGCTGGACAACGTCGAGCGTCTCGGCGGCTCCTGGCAGCGTGCCGCGCAGATTTCCCTGTTCCTCCAGATCGACGCCAGCGAGGCCGAAGGCCAGGCGTTGCGCGAGCAGATCGGCGCGATGGACGATGTCGCCGAGGCCGACTGGATCAGTCGCGAGCAGGCCTTGCTGGAGTTCCAGCAGCAGTCCGGGCTGGGCGAGGCGCTCAAGGAGTTGCCGGATAATCCGTTGCCGGGCGTGGTGCTGGTGACGCCCAGGGAAGTCGACAAGGTCACCCTGGAGGCCCTGCGTCTGCGTCTGGCCGAGTTGCCCAAGGTGCAGCAGGCGCAGCTCGATCTGCTCTGGGTCGAGCGCCTGACGGCGATTCTCAACCTGGGCGATCGCTTCGTCTTCGGCCTGACCCTGCTGCTGGTGATGGCCTTGCTGCTGGTGATCGGCAATACCATTCGCCTGCACATCGAGAACCGCCGCACCGAGATCGAGGTGATCAAGCTGGTCGGCGGCACCGACAGCTATGTGCGGCGGCCCTTCCTTTATATGGGCGCGCTCTATGGTATGGGCGCCGGGCTGCTGGCCTGGCTGCTGCTGGCCTATGGCTTGGGCTGGCTGAACGCCGCGGTGATTCGCCTGGCCGGGCTGTACGGCAGCGACTTCGCCCTGGCCGGTGTGCCGGCAGGCGACGGCCTGTCCTTGCTGCTCGGCGCAGTGCTGCTAGGCTATATCGGCGCCTGGCTGGCGGTCGCCCGGCACCTGAACGAATTACAGCCTAGATAGGTAAGTCATTGTTTTTGTTGATATTTATTATGTGTAAGGGAACTTGTACAGACGTTCCTAGTCGTATTGCTCAGTGTTACACTGCGCTCGATTCGTGAGTCGGAGGATCCATATGTCCACTTCTTTGCAACCTGTTCATGCTTTAGTCCCGGGCGCCAACCTGGAGGCTTACGTGCATGCGGTCAACTGCATACCGCTGTTGACCCCCGAGCAGGAGCGCGAGCTGGCCGAGAGTCTCTATTACCAGCAGGACCTCGAAGCCGCTCGGCAAATGGTGCTCGCCCATCTGCGCTTTGTCGTGCATATCGCACGCAGCTATTCCGGTTATGGCCTGCCCCAGGCCGACCTGATCCAGGAAGGCAACGTCGGCTTGATGAAGGCGGTCAAGCGTTTCAACCCGGAAATGGGTGTGCGCCTGGTGTCGTTCGCCGTGCACTGGATCCGGGCCGAGATCCACGAGTTCATCCTGCGCAACTGGCGCATCGTCAAGGTCGCCACCACCAAGGCGCAGCGCAAACTGTTCTTCAACCTGCGCAGCCAGAAGAAGCGTCTGGCCTGGTTGAACAACGAGGAAGTGCACGCCGTGGCAGAGAGCCTGGGGGTCGAGCCGCGCGAAGTGCGCGAGATGGAAAGCCGTCTGACCGGCCATGACATGGCCTTCGATCCGGCTGCCGAGGCCGATGACGAAAGCGCATTCCAGTCGCCCGCCCAGTACCTGGAAGATCACCGCTACGATCCGGCGCGCCAGCTCGAGGCCTCGGACTGGAGCGACAGTTCCACCGCCAACCTGCATGAAGCCCTGGACGGACTGGACGAGCGCAGTCGCGACATCCTCTACCAGCGCTGGCTGGCCGAGGAAAAAGCCACGCTGCACGAGCTGGCCGCCAAGTACAACGTCTCCGCCGAGCGCATTCGCCAGCTGGAGAAAAGCGCGATGAACAAGCTCAAGGGCTCGATCGCCGCGTAGTTGATCCCTTGCCCGAACAAGAGGCCGCACCTGGGTGCGGCTTTTTTCTGTCTGGAGAATGTTAATGAACATGCCGCCCCTGCGCGCGCAGCATGGCTTGATCTTCGTTGCCGTCGCCTTGCTGTTCTTCGCCTGGGGCGCCTGGCTGATGCGCCCGCAACCTGTGCCGGCGCCGCTGCCCTGGCTGGCCGAGTGGCAGGCCGCGGTGCTCGTGCCCCTGGCCGATAACCGCTTGAGCCTGGCCATGTTGCGAGCCCAGGTGGAGGGTGAGCTCTGGCTGCAGCCACGTCTGGATGGGTCGCGCTTGCTCTACCGCGCGGACTGGCAGGCGAGTGGCGAGCCCTGGGCGCTGGAAGCCGAACTCGAACTGGACGAGGCCGAGCGCGCCAGCCTGATGGCCGCGGCCGGCTTGGGTGTGCGCGACGATGAACAACCGCTCGGCAGGCAGCTGCTGGCCGAACTGGGCACTCATGCCATCGTCGGCCTGACCCTCAAACCGCAGCAGGTCGTGGCCGCCGAGCGTCTGCTCAGTAGTGTCGGTCAACCGCGCCTGCGCCTGGAGCTGGGCGAAGGCCAGGCCTGGGTCTATCCCGAGGCGGGGCTGACCGCGCACACCGCAGACGAGCAGCTGCTGCTGTTGCAGGTGATGCCGCGCCATGCGCTGGGTCAGCGGCGGAGCACGCCGTAGCCCGGATGCATTCGGCCTACTGGGCGGCACACAGGGGTTGGGCCGGCTCTCAGGCCCTCAGCCAGTGCGGCCACCAGTCCGGGCGCGCCGCTTGCAAGCGGCTGAGGTAATGGCTGCCACCGAGCTGGCGCATCTGCTGGCGGATCCAGGCGGCGCGGCGGCTGACGTGGGCGTTCGGCCGACTGGCGCTCCAGTGCCGCGGGTTCGGCAGCACGGCCGCCAGTAGGCTGGCCTGCTGGGTCGACAGGTAGGGCGCGCCGGTATTGAAGTGATGGCGCGCCGCGGCTTCGGCGCCGAATACGCCGTTGCCCCACTCGACGCTGTTGAGGTACACCTCGAGGATCCGCTGTTTCGGCCAGAGCAACTCGATCAAGCCGGTAAACCAGAGTTCGATGCCCTTGCGCAACCAGCTGCGGCCGGACCAGAGAAACAGGTTTTTCGCCACCTGCTGGCTCAGCGTGCTGGCGCCGCGCAGCGAGCCGCCTTGCTGGTTGTGCGCCAGCGCCGCGCGGATCGCCGCGACATCGAAGCCCCAGTGTTCGGCGAATTTCTGGTCTTCACCGGCGATCACCGCGATTTTCAAGTCGTCCGGCAGCTCGCTCCAGGGGCGCCAGCTGCGCTCCAGGTCGATGGGCTTGCCGTCGACCCAGGATTCGATCTTGCGTTCGACCATCAGGGCCGTGCCGGGTGGCGGCACCCAGCGCAAGACCAGCACCAGCAGGGCCGAGCCGGCCATGAGGCAGAGCAGCAGTTTGAACATGAGGCGGCGGATGGAGCGAAACATGCGGGCTTGGCCAGGCTGATTTTGCCGGCCATTATAGCGGTCGCAGTTCCCTTGTCTGGAGTGATGCATGGCGCGTCTATGGTTGTTGCTGTCCGCCTTGACCGGCTTTACCGGTGTGGCCCTCGGGGCTTTCGCCGCCCATGGCTTGAAAAGTCGGCTCAGCCCGGAGCACCTGGCGGTGTTCCAGACCGGCAGTCACTACCAGTTGATCCACGCCCTGGCGCTGTTCGGCGTCGCCCTGCTGGCGCTGCAGGCGCCGGGGCGCCTGGTGAATCTGGCCGGTGGCTGTTTCGCCCTGGGCATCCTGTTGTTTTCCGGCAGTTTGTATCTGCTGACCCTCAGTGGCATCGGCGAGCTCGGTATCATCACCCCGTTCGGCGGCCTGGCCTTTCTGGCCGGCTGGCTGTGCCTCGGCCTGACGGCCTGGCGTTTACCCGGCCGCTGATGCTGGCGGCTGGCGTGGCGCACGGCGTTGCCGGTGCCGCTTAACCTGACCCTCACGTCAGAGTGCTGGACGAATGGCATCCTTTGGTCTTGGTCATCGTCCGTGATCGGGCTAGAATGCCCGCCCCCTCCCACGTTGTGACTGTCCCGTTATGCGTATTCAGTTGAACGGTGAATCATTCGAGCTGCCCGACGGCGCCACCGTTGCCGACCTGATCGGCCGTCTGGATTTGACTGAACGCCGGGTAGCGGTTGAGCTCAACCTGGATATAGTGCCGCGCAGCCAGCATGCCGCCACCGCGCTTCGCGACGGTGACCGGGTTGAAGTGGTGCACGCGATTGGTGGCGGTTAATCCGCCCTGGAGTTTGCAATGAGCCAAGTACGTAGCGACAAGCCCTTTACCCTGGCCGGCCGGACCTATCAGTCGCGTCTGCTGGTCGGCACCGGCAAGTACAAGGATCTCGACGAGACCCGTGCGGCCATCGAAGCCTCGGGGGCGGAGATCGTCACGGTCGCCGTGCGCCGCACCAATATCGGTCAGAACCCAGGTGAGCCGAACCTGCTCGACGTGATCCCGCCTTCGCGCTACACCATCCTGCCCAATACCGCCGGCTGCTACGACGCCGACGAGGCCGTGCGCACCTGCCGCCTGGCCCGTGAGCTGCTCGACGGCCACAAACTGGTCAAGCTGGAAGTGCTGGCCGACCAGAAGACCCTGTTCCCCAACGTGATCGAAACCCTCAAGGCCGCCGAAGTGCTGGTCAGGGACGGTTTCGACGTGATGGTCTACACCAGCGACGACCCGATCATCGCCCGCCGGCTGGCCGAGATGGGCTGCATCGCGGTGATGCCGCTGGCCGGCCTGATCGGCACCGGGCTGGGCATCTGCAACCCGTATAACCTGCGCATCATCCTCGAAGAAGCCACCGTACCGGTGCTGGTCGATGCCGGCGTGGGCACCGCGTCCGATGCCACCATCGCCATGGAGCTGGGCTGCGAGGCGGTGCTGATGAACAGCGCCATCGCCCATGCGCAGAACCCGGTGCTGATGGCCGAGGCCATGAAGTACGCGATCGAGGCCGGCCGCCTGGCCTACCTGGCCGGACGCATGCCGAAGAAGCTCTATGCCAGCGCTTCCTCGCCGCTGGACGGCCTGATCCGCTGAACCGAGCATAATCTGCTGCGCGTCGGCCATACGGCGTTAAAAATGGCTTCGGAATGCTCATTTACAGCCGTAAACTCCGCTTCCTCAGCCATTTTTGCCTTGTCTGGCTCTAGCTCGCTAGATCCGAAAGGGCTTTGCACGCTAGTGGCAGACTCAAGACCACCGATTTGAAGAGCCTCCGATGACCGAATCGCACCAACCCTCGGCGGTAGCCGAGGAACAGCGCCAGCACCGCACCATCAAGAGTTTCGTGATGCGCGCCGGGCGCATGACCGAAGGCCAGCAGCGCGGCCTCGACCAGGGCTGGGCCAGGTTCGGCCTGGAGCTGGATGCCGGCGCCGCGGATTTCGATGCGCTATTCGGCCGTAGTGCACCGCGTACCCTGGAAATCGGTTTCGGCATGGGCCAGTCCCTGCTGGAAATGGCGGCGGCGGCGCCCGAGCAGGACTTCATCGGCGTCGAGGTGCATACGCCGGGAGTCGGTGCCTTGCTCAACGGCCTGATGACGCAGAACCTCGGCAACGTGCGGGTCTACAGCTGCGACGCCATGGAAGTGCTGCGCCAGTGCGTGGCCGACGCCAGCCTCGACCGCCTGCTGCTGTTCTTTCCCGATCCCTGGCACAAGTCGCGGCATCACAAGCGCCGTATCGTCCAGCCGGCGTTCGCCGAGCTGGTGCGGCAGAAGCTCAAGATCGGTGGTGTGCTGCACATGGCTACCGACTGGGAGGCCTACGCCGAGTACATGCTGGAAGTGATGAACGTGGCGCCCGGCTACCGCAATCTGGCGGCCGACGGTCGTTGGGTAGCGCGCCCGCCAGAGCGGCCGACCACCAAGTTCGAGCGCCGCGGCGAGCGCCTCGGTCATGGCGTGTGGGACCTGAAGTTCCAGCGCGAGAGCTAGCCGCAAAACAGCTTCAAGCGCTGCCCCGGCAGCGCGACCCGGCTGCACGACAGCCACAGGACGATTGCACAAGATCGGGACCACCCGGCGCCAGGACGGCCCTCACCGCAACACCGAAGCACATCACGCTCGACCCCTTTAACAGGCTGTTGAAAAACTACCTGCGTTGCCGATGCGTCGTTAAAAACAGGCTCGGCTGCCTCGCCTACGTTTTTCAACGGCCTGTTGGGGGCCGGGCACGAAAAAGCAGGGGCGCCAGACGCCCGCTGCGCTGAGGAGTTCGTTGTGTTGAGAGCATGTTCAATTCTGTTGCTGATCGCCGTTACGCTGCAGGCGCAGGCTCAGGTCGAGAGTGTCCAGGCCGCGCGCCTGGGCCAGGATCTCACCCCGCTGGGTGGCGAACGTGGCGGCAACGCCGCCGGTAGCATCCCGCCCTGGCAGGGCGGGCTGGCGCAACCGCCGGCCAATTACCGGCCCGGCATGCACCATCCCGATCCTTACGCCGACGATGCACCGCTGTATCGGGTCGACAGCCACAACCTCGGCCAGCACCAGGCGCAATTGCCGGCAGGCCTGCAGCAGTTGCTGGACAATCATCCGGATTATTTCCTGAGCGTCTATCCAACCCGGCGCAGCGCCGCGGCGCCGCAACGCATCTACGATGCCACCCGCTTCAACGCCCAGAGTGCCGAGCTGATCTCCGGCGGCAACGGCGTCGCCGGTGTCGCCGCGGGAATTCCGTTCCCGCTGCCGCAGAACGGCCAGCAGGCGATCTGGAATCACATCATGCGCTACCGGGGAGAGCAGGTGCGCTTCGTCACCAACCAGGCGGCGGTGCTCGCCAATGGCGACTACAACCTGCTCAAGCTGGAGCGCGACCTGTACTTCCTCTACGGCCGCGCCGGCGTCAGCCCGCAGGATCTGGACAACACCCTGTTCTATTACAAGTACAAGGTGATCGCTCCGGCCATGCTGGCGGGCTCCGCGCTGGTGGTGCAGGAAACCCTCGACCAGGTGTTGGCGATCCGCAAGGTCTGGCGCTACAGCCGCGGCGAACGGCGCGTGCGCCGGCTGCCGATGCTGGCCTACGACACCCTGCGTCCGGACACCGACGGCCTGGTCACCGCCGACGTGGTCGACTCCTACAACGGTGCGCCGGATCGCTATGAATGGCAGCTGCTCGGCAAGCGGGAGATGCTGGTGCCCTACAACAGCTACAAGGTGCACCAGCAGGGGATTGCCTACCAGCGGATCCTCAAGCGCAACACGCTCAACCCCGAACTGCTGCGCTACGAGCTGCACCGCGTGTGGGTGGTTGACGCCGAGCTGCGCAAGGGTTTCCGCCACCCCTATGGCAAGCGGCGTTTCTACCTGGACGAGGACAGCTGGCAGATCCTCGCGGTCGACCTGTACGACCAGCGCGGTGCGCTGGTCGGCCTGCAGGAAAGCCATCCGATCAGCTACTACGAGGTGCCGATGTTCGGCAGCACCCTGGAGAGTCTCTATGACTTGAAGGGTGGCCGCTACTTCGTCGATGGCCTGGACAACAACGAGCCGATGTACGACTTCAACGCCAGGCTCAACCCGCGCGACTTCACCCCGCAGGCGCTGCGCCGCGAAGGTAATTGAGGTCCGGTCACGGCAGAAGACTTTTGAGCGCCCCGGCGAGTGGACTTAAGCTGGCTGGGGTAAACGAAGACTTGGAGGCGGCAGAGATCCGATGGCGACATCTTCGAAATCGCGCGCCCGCCCGGCGAAATACCGCGGCTGGTCGCAGCAGGTGACCCAGACCAGCAGCGCCCTGGATCTGCAGCCTGGCGTCTTCACCTGGGACGACCCGCTGGCCATCGCGGCATCGCTCAAGGCCTCGGCCGAGCGCAGCACCAGGCGCAAGACCACGCCCTTCGCCTCGGCGATGGCGATGCTCAACTTCTACATCAATCGTGCCGGGCGCCAGCTTCCCGAGCAGCGTCGGGCCTGCCTGGAGGCGGCCAAGGACGAGCTGCGGGTGCTGTTCGGCAGGCCGCGCCAGCGCCCCGGGAAGAGCGGTGCCGCGCGGACCTAGGCAAGCTGCACCCGGCTTGCCAATGGTGCGGTCGCCGACGAATGCCGGCTAGCTGCGATCGGCCAGCACGCCGATCAGGAAGAACACCAGCAGCAACACCGGCGCCAGGGTGTAGTTGTTGAAGTGGCCGAGACCCTGGGCCAGCCAGGGGGTGATGAAGACTATCGCCAGGCCGTAGCCGACCGCGCAGACCAGGACGAAGATCAGGGTGCGGAAGAAGAAATTGAGGCCGCCGATCGAGCGCTGCACCCAGGCATTGAGCCCGGGGCCGAACAGGACGAACAGGGTGGCCATGATGGCCAGGGCGATGTCGTACAGGTGGCCGCGGCTCCAGCGCGACAGGGTGGCGATCAGGTCGAATAGCAGATCCAAGCGGGGTCCTTAGCGCAGCGTGGCGCACGGCAGGTCAGGGCAGAAAGTGTTGCAGCAGGTCGTTGAGAAACAGCTGGCCTTCGCGGGTCGCGACCAGGCGGGCCGGCTCGCGCTGCAACAGGCCGCGCTGCTCGGCTTCCGAGCGGGCCGCGGCCAGTAGCGTCAGCGGCAGGCCGGTGCGCTGAGTGAACAGCGTGCTGGCGACGCCGTCCGTGAGGCGCAGCACATTCATCAGAAATTCGAAGGGCAGTTCGTCCGGGCCGAGCAGGCGCTCGCCGGCGCTGAAGGCTTTGCCGGGATCCAGGTAATCCTTGGGCAGGCGGGTTTTCCAGCTGCGCCTGATCACCCCCTGCGGACTGCTGAGCTTGGCGTGGGCGCCGGCGCCGATGCCGAGGAAGTCGCCGAAGCTCCAGTAGTTGAGGTTGTGCCGCGCCGCCTTGCCGGGCTGGGCGTAGGCGGACACTTCGTACTGGGCGTAGCCGTGTTCGGCCAGCAGCGCCTGACCGGCTTCCTGGATGTCCCAGAGAATGTCGTCCTCGGGCAGGCTCGGCGGCTGGCTCCAGAACACCGTGTTCGGCTCCAGGGTCAGCTGGTACCAGGACAGGTGGGTCGGCGCCTGGGCGATGGCGATGCGCAGGTCGCCCAGCGCGTCCTCGATGGACTGCTCGGGCAGGCCGTGCATCAGGTCCAGGTTGAAGTTGTCGAAGCCGGCGGCGCGCGCCATGTCCGCGGCGCGGATGGCCTCGTCACCGTCATGGATGCGGCCCAGGGCCTGGAGCTTGGCGGCCTGGAAGCTCTGCACGCCGATCGACAGGCGATTGATGCCGAGTCCGCGGTAGTCGCGGAACTTGGCCTGCTCGAAGGTGCCGGGGTTGGCTTCCAGGGTGATTTCGATATCGCCGGCGAACGGGATGCGCCGTTCCACGCCTGCCAGCAAACGGCCGAGCGCCGCGGCCGAGAACAGGCTGGGAGTGCCGCCGCCGAAGAAGATCGAGCGCAGCGACCGGCCATGCACCTGGGGCAAGTCCTGGTCGAGGTCGGCGAGCAGAGCGTCGACGTACTCCTGTTCCGGCAGCGTCGGCCCGGCGGCGTGGGAGTTGAAGTCGCAGTACGGGCACTTCTTCACGCACCAGGGGATGTGGATGTACAGCGCCAACGGCGGCAGTTCGAAGCCGCTTTGGCTTTCCTCGCCCTGCGGCAGAGGGGCTGGGGGAGAGAGCATCGGGTTCATGCCAGCCCCAGGCGCTGCTTGAGCAGGGCCATGGCGCGGGCGCGATGGCTGATCCGGTTCTTCTCGGCCGGTGCCAGTTCGGCGCTGGAGCAGTCACGCTCGGCGACCCAGAACAGCGGGTCGTAGCCGAAGCCCTGGGCGCCACGCACGGCATGCAGGATCTGCCCGTGCCAGCGGCCCTCGCAGATGATCGGCAGTGGGTCTTCGGCGTGTCGCAGCAGGGCCAGGCAGCAGACGAACTGGGCGCCGCGCTCGGCATCCGGGACGTCTTTCAGCACCTCGAGCAGTTTGGCGTTGTTCGCCGCATCGCCCCGGCCATCGGCATAGCGCGCCGAGTAGATGCCCGGTGCTCCACCGAGAAAGTCCACCGCCAGGCCGGAATCGTCGGCCAGTGCCGGCAGGCCGGACACCCGCGCCGCATGGCGCGCCTTGAGGATGGCGTTTTCGACGAACGACAGGCCGCTCTCTAGCGGTTCAACGTCGCTGAACTCGCCGATCGAGCGCACGCGCACGGCCGCGCCGAGCATGGCCTGGAGTTCCTTGAGTTTGCCGGTGTTATGGCTGGCCAGTACGAGTTCGCTGAGCGGGATCATCAGTCGGGGAAGAGTTCCTGGTTGAAGTCGAGGCTGTGGGTGGCGCCGCCGTCCGTCTGGATCTTGAGGCTGAAGCGCAGCATCTCCTGCTGTTCGATGGGGAACTGGGCCAGGTAGTAGATGGCTTCGCCTTCGCTCACCTGCTTGAAGCTCAGGCTGCGAACCTGGCCGAGCAGGTTGCGCACCTCGCCGCTGACCACGGCCGCGGCCGGCTGGCCGGCCTTGAGCACCGAGATATTCAGCACGCCCTGCTGCTTGCCACGGCTGAGGCCCGCCGCCGCCGCGATCTCCGGTTGCAGGAAGCTGGAGTTGAAGGCGCTGTAGTGCACATCCAGGTCGCCGAAGCTTTGCTTGCGTTCGGCGAGTGCCGGCAGACTCAGGCACAGGGCGATAAACAGTAGGGCGATGCGACGCATGGTGGTTCTCCTCAGGATGGCCTGGTTGCCGGCGAAATCAGTTGGCGCTCGGCCCGCTGATCCGGTAGATGCCGATCTCACCTAACAGATTAGGCCAAATGCGGCTGGCCCAACCGTGCAGATGGTCGCGATCCACCGCCAGGCGGTTCAATACCCTGGCGTTCTGCGCAAGGCACAGGCGCTCGAAGTCCTCGAAGGTACAGAAGTGGATGTTCGGCGTGTTGTACCAGGTGTAGGGCAGGAAGTCGGACACCGGCATGCGTCCCTTGCTCGCCAGGTACCAGCGGCAACGCCAGTGGGCGAAGTTGGGGAAGGTGATGATGCAGGTCTTGCCGATGCGCAGCATCTCCGCCAGCACCTTGTCCGGGAAGTGCAGGGCCTGCAGCGACTGGGTCATCACCACCACGTCGAAGCTGTTGCTGGCGAAGTTGCCCAGGCCCTTGTCGAGGTTCTGCTCGATGACGTTGACGCCCTTGCCGACGCACTGGGCGATGTTGTCCGGGTCGATCTCCAGGCCATAACCGCTGACCCCTTTGTGCTCGGCCAGCCAGGCGAGCAGCTCGCCATTGCCGCAGCCGAGGTCGAGTACCCGGCTGCCGGCGGGAATCCAGTCTTGGATGATGTCCAGGTCGGCTCTCATGGGCGCCTCATACTGCGATTCGGTTCATATAGCTGCTGAAAGCCTGCAAGTAGCGCGGGATCGGGATCAGGAAGGCGTCGTGGCCCTGCGCCGCGTCGATTTCCAGGTAGCAGACGTTCTTGCGGGCGGCGATCAGGGCGTCGACGATCTCCCGCGAGCGCGCCGGCGAGAAGCGCCAGTCGGTGGTGAAGGACATCACGCAGAAGTCCGCCTGCACCCCGGCCAGGGTCTGGGCCAGGTTGCCGTCGAACGCCGCCGCCGGGTCGAAGTAATCCAGCGCCTTGGTCATCAGCAGGTAGGTGTTGGCGTCGAAGCGCCCGGAAAACTCCTCGCCCTGGTAGCGCAGGTAGCTCTCGACCTGGAACTCGACGCTGTGGAAGTCGTAGTTGAGCTTTTCGCTCTTCAGGCCGCGGCCGAATTTTTCGCCCATGGCATCGTCCGACAGGTAGGTGATGTGGCCGACCATGCGTGCCAGCATCAGGCCACGCTTGGGGATCACCCCGCGCTCCTGGAAGTGCCCGCCGTAGAACTCCGGGTCGGTGAGGATGGCCTGGCGCGCCACCTCGTTGAAGGCAATGTTCTGCGCCGACAGCTTGGGCGCCGAGGCGATCGCCAGGCAGTGGCGGATGCGCTCGGGGTAGCTGATGGCCCACTGCATGGCCTGCATGCCGCCGAGGCTGCCGCCGACCACCGCGGCCCACTGGCCGATGCCGAGGGCGTCGGCCAGGCGCGCCTGGCTGTGCACCCAGTCTTCCACGGTCATCACCGGGAAGTCCGCGCCAAAGGGTTTGCCGGTGGCCGGATTGAGGCTGGAGGGGCCGGTCGAGCCGTTGCAGCCGCCGAGGTTGTTGAGGCTGACGACGAAGAACCTGTTGGTGTCGATCGGCTTGCCGGGGCCGATGCAGCTGTCCCACCAGCCGGGCTTGCGCTCGTCTGCGCTGTGGTAGCCGGCGGCATGGTGATGGCCGGACAGCGCATGGCAGATCAGCACCGCGTTGCTGCGCGCGGCGTTCAGTTCGCCGTAGGTTTCGTAGACCAGTTGGTAGTCGGCCAGGCTGCGCCCGCAGGCGAGCGCCAGGGGTTCGGCGAAATGCAGCACCTGCGGGGTCACCAGGCCAACAGAGTCTTGGGGAAAGGCAGTAGACATCGACCCTGCTCGCGGTAAAGGAAGTGCCGCAGTCTAAAGAGCGCCGCCCCCTGCGGCAAGCGGGCGGGGCGGCGGGAATCGCTGCCGGCGCTTATTCGCCGACGCTGTGCGGGCGCGCCACGCCGGGCAGGTTGACCACCTTGCCCTGGCGCTGGATCGGCGCGGGACGGCGCAGGCTGCGCAGCATCTCGCCGGCCTGGGCCAGTTGCTGTTGCAGCTCGTCGCGGTAGCCGGCCAGTTGCTGGCCGCGCTGACGGGCTTGCTGGGTTTGCTGGGCCAGGGCCTTGAGCCGCAGCATGTGGCTTTCCAGCAGCTGTTTGTGTTCCAGGGTGTGTTGCATCAGCGGCATCAGCGCGTCGCTGGCCCACTGCCCGGCCTCGACCCGCAGGCGCTGGTGCAGGCCGATGACTTCCTGTCCCAGGGTGGCGAAGAAGCGCCTGGTCAGGCTGCGCTGTTCGGTGAGCAGGGTTTTCAGGTGCAGGCGGAACTGGTCGGCCTGGGTCTGCAGCTGTTTGAGTTCGCGCCGGTAGCGTTTGATGTTGAACTGCGGCGCATCGACGCCTTGCAGCGGGTTCTCCTGGTTGTGCCGGCGGTAGATGGCCGCGACCATCGTGTTGGCCATCGCGGCTTCATGCCCCAGGCTGTCCAGGTCATGTTCCACGGCGCGGAAGAAGTGCAGGATCGCCTGGTTGATGCCCAGGGTGGTCCAGCTGCCGGCGAGGTTCTTGCGCACCTTGTTCAGGTGTTCGTCGAGGCGTTCCGCGCGCACGGCGATCTGCAGCAGCTCGCCTTGGCGCTTGAGCAGGCGCTGGTTGGTTTTCAGGCCGAGCAGGCGCTTGTGGTGCTGGCTGTGGTCGTCCTTGGTCTTGGCGGTCAGCTCGAACAGCAACTGGCCGTTGTCGTGCTGATGATTGCTCAGCAGCGCGTGCTGTTCGTTGACCTTGTCCAGGCGCAGGTTGAGCAGATGCTGGCTGCTCTGCAGCAGGGCGAGTACCTGGTTGACCACCCGCTCTTCGATCAGGCGTTCCTTCTGGCTGACGATGCGCTCGCACAGCAGGTCCTCCAGATTGCTCATCTGGCTGCGGGCCAACAGGGCCGGATCCTTGCGCACCTTGGCCAGCAATGCCTGCTTGGCCGACAGCGGCAGCACCTCATCGGGCTGGATGCCGAGTTGCCTGGCCGTGAGGGTCTGGATCTGCGCGATGGCGTTCTGCACGAAGGCTTCGCCGGCCAGGTCGTCCCAGAGGATGTCGATCTTGTTGAGCACGGCGAACAGGCAGGTCTGGGTATCGTCGTCGAGCTGGCGAATATGCTGCTGCCAGACCGCCATGTCGCTGGCGGTCACCCCGGTATCGGCGGACAGCAGGAAGATGATCGCCTGGGCGCTGGGCAGCATCGACAGGGTCAGTTCCGGTTCGCTGCCCAGGGCATTCAGGCCGGGGGTGTCGAGGATTCGCAGGCCCTGGCGCAGCAGTGGGTGGTCGAAGTTGACCAGCGCATGGCGCCAGGCCGGCACCAGCACCTGGCCGGATTTGCCGGTGCTTTCCAGGCTGTCGGGGTGAAAGCCCAGCTGGATGGCCTGCTCCACCGGCATGGCTTTGCTCTTCGCCACCTGGGTGAAGGCCTGGATCATGTTGTCCGGGTCGCTGAGGTCCAGCGGGATGTTCACCCAGTGCCGGGGAATCCGCTTGAACTGGGCGACGCTGGCCTCGGTGGCGCGGGTTTCGATCGGCAGCAGGCGGATGTAGGAGCGTTCCGAGCGGGGGTCGAAGAACAGCTCGGTGGGGCACATGGTGGTGCGCCCGGCCTGGGACGGCAGCATGCGCTGGCCGTATGCGGAGAAGAACAGGCTGTTGATCAGTTCGGTCTTGCCGCGCGAGAACTCGCCGACGAAGGCCAGGGTGATGTGGTCGGTACGCAGCAGTTTGAGGGCGCGTTCGAGTTTGGCGTCCAGCGTCTCGGAGTTGAGCCGGTTGTTCACCAGCCAGCTGCGGTAGCGGGTGATCTGGCGCATCAGCTCGCGCTTCCAGCCGACGTAGGCGTCGACCTGTTGACTGAGACGTTCCATGCTCATCCTGGCGTTCCTCTGGCTAGCGCGGCTGTGGGGCAGTGCTGTTACCGACGCGGGTCTGCCCGGCAGCGCATGGCAGGCGCCGATGCGCTGGGCTGGCGAGCATTATGCGGGGCGTGCAGGGGGTGTCAATTGGCTAGTATTTCGATCCGGCCTGATGGTCGCTCAGGCGGGTCGGGCGGTCAGTTCGAGCACGGCTGGCAGCTGCCGCGGCTGCTTGATGCGCACCCGCTTCTGCCGGCTTTGCTGGCCGCTTTCCAGGCTGACCTGGCTCTTGCTCACGGCAAAGGCGTCGGCGAGAAAGGCCAGCAACCTGGCGTTGGCCTTGCCGTCGACTGGCGGCGCGGTGAGGCGGATCTTCAGCCGCTCACCGTGCAGCCCGGCGAACTCGTCGCTACTGGCCTTGGGCTGCAGGTGGCAGTCGAGGATCAGGTCCTCGCCGTCCCAGCGATAGAAGCTCATCGGGTTCTCACGGTCAGATCGCCAGGCTGAGGCCCTTGAACATGCCGGTCATTACCGCCAGGTTGCGAATCACCAGCATGTCGATCAGGTTGAGGATCAGGAAGGCCACGATCGGCGACAGGTCCAGCCCGCCCAGGCTTGGCAGGATGCGACGGATCGGCGCCAGCAGCGGTTCGCAGATCTGATTGATCAGTTCGGCTGCCGGGTTGTGGCTGCCCTGGGCGACCCAGGACAGGATCACGCTGATGATCAGGGCGAAGAAGAACACCTTGATGAACAGGGCGGTGACGCCAATGATCGACCAGATCAGCAGTTGCAGCGGATTGTCGAGGCCATAGCCCATCAGCAGCAGGACCAGGGCCATGAGCACCAGTTGCACCAGGATCGCCAGCACCAGCGACGCCAGGTCGAGCCCGGCCAAGCTGGGAATGACCTTGCGCAAGGGTTTGAGCAGCGGGTGGGTGGCACGCACGATGAACTGGCTGAGCGGGTTGTAGAAGTCGGCCCTCACCAGTTGCAGGATGAAGCGCAGCAGCACGATCAGCAGGTACAGGCTGCCGATGGTTTGCAGGATATACACCGCTGCGGTACTCAGTCCGATCATTACTTACTCCTTAATGGTCCATTTTTGGGGCCGAGTGGTTTATTGGCCAAGCTGCTCGGCCAGTTCCGCCGAGCGCTGGGCGGCGGCATTCATGGCCTGCTCGACCAGGGTTTCGAAGCCGCCGGCCTGGAAGGTCTTGATGGCCGCTTCGGTGGTGCCGGCCGGCGAGGTGACGCGGCGCCGCAGTTCGCTGGCATCGACATCGCTGCTGGTCGCCATGCGCGCGGCGCCGAGGGCGGTTTGTGTGCTCAGTTGGGCGGCGACCTCGCGGGGCAAGCCGAGTTTTTCCCCAGCGGCGGTCATGGCTTCCATCAGCAGGAAGAAATACGCCGGACCGCTGCCGGAAACGGCGGTGACCGCATCGATCAGCTGTTCTTCGTCCAGCCACAGGACCAGGCCAACCGCGCCCAGCAGCTGTTCGGCCTGCTGGCGCTGCGCCGCCGAAACCAGGCTGTTGGCATACAGGCCGCTGACGCCCTGGCGCAGCAGCGCCGGCGTGTTGGGCATGCAGCGCACGAGTGCACGGGCGCCGAGCCAGTTTTCCAGGCTGGCGCAGCTGATGCCGGCAGCGATGGACACGATCAGTTGACCCGCGCCGAGCTGGCCCGCCAGTTCCAGGCAGACGGCTTTCATCACCTGCGGCTTGACGGCCAGGACGATCACATCGGCGCCCTGAATGGCCTCGACGTTGCTGGCGAAGGTTTCGATGGCGTGTTCGGCGCTGATCTTGGCGCGTTGCTCGGCGCCATGGTCGCTGGCGCGTATGCGGCTGGCGTCGACGCCTTGGGCGCGCAGCCCACCGATCAGGCTGGCGGCCATATTGCCGGCGCCGATAAACGCAATGCGGGGGGAGGTCATAAGAGCTTTCCTTATTTATCGAGTCGAGTAGAGCGGCGCTTAGGAATAGTTGCGCTCGCCAAACAGGGCGGTACCGATGCGCACCCAGGTCGCCCCTTCGGCAATGGCGGCTTCGAGGTCGTGGCTCATGCCCATGGACAGGGTATCGAGGTCCAGGTTCAGCTTGGTTTGCAGTTCAGCCAGGCGGGCAAAGGCGGCCTGTTGCGTCGCGCGGTCGTCGCTGGGTTCGGGAATGGTCATCAATCCACGCAGTTTGAGGTTGGGCAGTTGGGTCACCGCCTGGGCCAATGCCGGCAACTCTTCTGGGCTGCAGCCTGATTTGCTGGCCTCGCCACTGACATTCACCTGCAGGCAGATATTCAGCGCCGGCAGGTGCGGCGGGCGCTGTGCGGACAGGCGCTCGGCGACTTTCAGGCGATCCACCGAATGCACCCAGGCGAAATGCTCGGCGATGGGCCGGGTCTTGTTCGACTGAATGGGGCCGATGAAATGCCAAATCAATGGCAGGTCGCTCAGCTCGAGCTGTTTTTCCAGCGCTTCCTGCAGGTAGTTCTCGCCGAAATCATGCAGGCCGGCGGCATAGGCCTGGCGAATGGCCGCCGCGGGTTTGGTTTTGCTCACCGCGAGCAGGCCAATCGTTGCACAATCTCGCTCCGAGGCTTGCGCCGCCTCACGGATGCGTGCTCCGACCTTTGCAATATTCTCTGCTATCGTGGACATTACTCGCGCCAGCCGCCTAGTGTTCGCGGCATTCTACCGTCATTAGGGAGTCCCATGGATATCACTGAGCTGCTTGCCTTCAGCGCCAAGCAGGGCGCGTCGGACCTGCATCTCTCTGCTGGTCTGCCGCCGATGATTCGGGTCGACGGCGATGTGCGCCGGATCAATTTGCCGGCCCTGGATCACAAGCAGGTGCATGCACTGATCTACGACATCATGAACGACAAGCAGCGCAAGGATTTCGAGGAATTCCTCGAGACCGACTTCTCCTTCGAAGTGCCTGGTGTCGCCCGTTTCCGGGTCAACGCCTTCAATCAGAACCGGGGTGCCGGTGCCGTGTTTCGGACCATTCCGTCCAAGGTGCTGACCATGGAAGACCTCGGCATGGGCGAGGTGTTCCGCAAGATCACCGACGTGCCCAGGGGCCTGGTGCTGGTCACCGGACCAACGGGGTCGGGCAAGTCGACCACCCTGGCGGCGATGCTCGATTACCTCAACAGCACTAAATACCAGCACATCCTGACCATCGAAGACCCGATCGAATTCGTCCACGAGTCGAAGAAGTGCCTGGTCAACCAGCGCGAGGTGCACCGCGACACCCTGGGCTTCTCCGAGGCCCTGCGTTCGGCGCTGCGCGAAGACCCGGACATCATTCTGGTCGGCGAGATGCGCGACCTGGAAACCATCCGCCTGGCGCTGACCGCCGCGGAAACCGGCCACCTGGTGTTCGGCACCCTGCACACCACCTCGGCGGCCAAGACCATCGACCGGGTGGTCGACGTGTTCCCGGCCGAAGAAAAATCCATGGTGCGCTCGATGCTCTCCGAATCCCTGCAGGCGGTGATCTCGCAGACCCTGCTGAAGAAAGTCGGCGGCGGTCGGGTGGCGGCCCATGAAATCATGATCGGCACCCCGGCGATCCGCAACCTGATCCGCGAGGACAAGGTGGCGCAGATGTATTCGTCGATCCAGACCGGCGGCTCGCTGGGCATGCAGACCCTGGATGCCTGCCTGAAAACCCTGGTAGCCAAGGGCCTGGTCACCCGCGACAGTGCGCGGGAAAAATCCAAGACCCCGGAAAACTTCTAATCCTTATATCTGGTCGGCCGCAAGGCTGGCCGAGATCCAGATCGCTGGCGAGGCACGCGCCCCAGCAGCTGGTGGTTGGTCAAGCGCGTGACAGTGATGGGCGAGATAACGCATGGAATTCGAAAAACTGCTGCGCCTGATGGTAGAGAAAGGCGGCTCCGACCTGTTCATCACTGCCGGCGTACCGCCGTCGATGAAGGTCAACGGCAAGATCATGCCGGTGACCAAGAACCCCATGTCGCCCGAGCAAACCCGGGAAACCGTGCACTCGGTGATGAACGAGCAGCAGCGCCGCGACTTCGCCGAGAGCCACGAGTGCAACTTCGCCATCAGCGCCCGTGGCGTCGGTCGCTTCCGCGTCAGTGCCTTCTACCAGCGCAACCTGGCCGGCATGGTGCTGCGCCGCATCGAGACCAACATCCCGACCCTGGATGACCTCAAGCTGCCGGAAATCCTCAAGAAGCTGGCGCTGACCAAGCGTGGCCTGGTGCTGTTCGTCGGCGCCACCGGTACCGGTAAATCCACCTCGCTGGCGGCGATGATCGGCTACCGCAACAAGAACAGCAGCGGCCACATCATCTCCATCGAAGACCCGATCGAGTACATCCACCAGCACCAGAGCTGCATCGTCACCCAGCGCGAAGTCGGCATCGACACCGAGTCCTTCGAGGTGGCGCTGAAGAACACCCTGCGCCAGGCGCCGGACGTGATCCTCATCGGTGAGGTGCGCACCCGCGAGACCATGGACCATGCCGTGGCCTTCGCCGAGACCGGTCACCTGTGCCTGGCCACCCTGCACGCCAACAACGCCAACCAGGCGCTGGACCGGATCATCAACTTCTTCCCGGCCGACCGGCAGAACCAGGTGTGGATGGACCTGTCGCTCAACCTCAAGGCGATCGTCGCCCAGCAGCTGATCCCGACCCCGGACGGCAAGGGGCGCCGCGCGGTGATCGAGGTGCTGATCAATACCCCGCTGGCCGCCGACCTGATCCGCAAGGGCGAGGTGCATGAACTCAAGGCCCTGATGAAGCGCTCCACCGAACTGGGCATGCAGACCTTCGACCAGGCGCTGTACAACCTCTACAGCCAGGGCGAGATCACCTACGAAGATGCGCTGCTCTACGCCGACTCGGCGAACGATTTGCGCCTGCTGATCAAGCTCGGTTCGGAGTCCGATGGCGATCACCTGGCCCACATGAGCGATGGCCTGTCCCTGGAAGTCGCCCCCGAAGACCCGGGCCGGCGTTTCCGCTGAAGTGATTCGATCCAGCCCGCGCTCGCGGGCTTTTTTCAGTAAGCGGTAAACCCTGCGCGGTCTTGCCGGTCTCATTCGTACTATTCAGCAGCGCAGGAGCACGGCATGGACGTAAGAAAGGACACCCATAGCAAGGTCATCGGTTATCTGCTGTGGATCTTCGGTTTTCTCGGTGCGCACCGCTTCTATTACGGCAGGCCAGTCACCGGGACCATCTGGTTTTTTACCCTCGGTTTGCTGTTTATCGGCTGGATCATCGACCTGTTCCTGATCCCGGCGATGGATCGCGAGGCCGATCTGCGCTTCACCGCTGGCGACACCGATTACAACGTCGCCTGGATTCTGCTGACCTTCCTCGGCATTTTCGGGGTACACCGCATGTACCAGGGTAAGTGGATCACCGGGATCCTCTACCTGCTCACCGGTGGCCTGTTCCTGGTTGGCGTGCTCTACGACTTCTGGACGCTGAACGAGCAGATATCGATCAAGAACGCCCAGCGCGGCTGATCGCCAGGCACAAAAAAGCCCGCCAATCGGCGGGCTTTTGCGTTTGGCAGGGATCAGGCCTGGTAGCTGATACGCCCGTCGACCAGGGTGTAGCGCACCGCGCCCGGCAGGCAGTGGCCGATGAACGGGCAGTTGGCGCCTTTGGAGTGCCAGCTTTCCCCGGCCAGGGTCGAGGCCTGCGGGTCGAACAGCAGCAGGTCGGCCGCTGCGCCCACGCTCAGGCGCCCGGCGGGCAGGCGCAGGGCCTGGGCCGGGCCGCTGGACAGGCGCGCGAGCAGGCTCGGCAGATCGAGCAGGCCGTCTTCCACCAGGCTCATGGCCAGCGGCAGCAACAGTTGCACGCTGCTGATGCCCGGTTCGGTGGCGCCGAAGGGGGCCAGCTTGGCATCGCGTTCATGCGGTTGGTGATGGCTGGCGATGGCCGAGATCACTCCGCTCTTCACGGCCGCGCGCAGGCCGTCGCGGTCGGCGCGGGTACGCAGTGGCGGTTGCACGTGATAGAGGCTGGAGAAGTCGCTCAACGCCTCATCGGTGAGGATCAGCTGATACAGCGCCACATCCGCCGTCACCGGCAGACCGCGGGCCTGGGCCTCGGCGATCTGTTGCGCGCCGCGGGCGCTGGTCAGCTGGCTGAAGTGGGCGCGCACGCCACTTTGTTCGACCAGCAGCAGGTCGCGGGCCAGGGCCACGGTTTCGGCAGTTTCCGGGATGCCGGCCAGGCCGAGGAAGCTGGCCGTGGCGCCTTCATGGGCCAGGCCGCCCTCGGCCAGGTCGTGATCCTGGGAGTGGAAGATCACCGTCAGGTCGAAGGTGGCGGCGTATTCCAGGGCGCGGCGCAGGGTACGGGTGCTGCGGAAGGTATCCAGGCCGTCGCCGAAGGCCACGCAGCCGGCGTCGCGCAAAGCGACCAGTTCGGCCAGCTGTTCGCCGGCGAGGTCCTTGCTCAGCGCACCTATGGGGAAGACCTTGGTGTGACCGGCCTCGCGGGCGCGGTCGAGGATCAGTTCGGCCACCGCCGGGGTGTCCAGCACCGGTTTAGTGAAGGGCGGGCAGCACAGGCTGGTGACGCCGCCAGCGGCGGCGGCCAGGGTTTCACTGGCGATGCTGCCCTTGCGGCTGTAACCGGGTTCGCGCAGGGCCACGGACAGGTCGACCAGGCCGGGTGCGGCCACCAGGCCCTGGGCGTTGATGATTTTCTCCGCGACGAAACCGGCCGGGGTCTGGCCGATGGCGATGAGCTTGCCGCCATCGATGAACAGGTCGACGACCTGGTCGAGGTTGCTGCTGGGGTCGATGACGCGGGCGCCAAGGATTGCGGTACGCATCAGTTGGATTCCTCGGCTTCCTGGTTGAGTTGACGCTGGGCATTCTGCCCGCTCATGGCCATCGACAGCACGGCCATGCGCACGGCGATGCCGTAGGTGACCTGGTTGAGGATCACCGATTGCGGGCCATCGGCCACCGCCGACTCGATTTCCACGCCACGGTTGATCGGCCCCGGGTGCATCACCAGGGCATCCGGTTTGGCCAGAGCCAGGCGTTGCTCGGTCAGGCCGAACAGGCGGTAGAACTCGCCCTCGCTGGGCAGCAGGCCGCCAGTCATGCGCTCGCGCTGCAGGCGCAGCATGATCACCACGTCGACGTCCTTGAGCCCGGCGGCGAGGTCGCTGTAGACGGTCACGCCGTATTGCTCGATGCCGACCGGCAGCAGGGTCTTCGGCGCGATCACGCGGATGTCCGGGCAACCGAGGGTCTTCAGCGCCAGCATGTTCGAGCGGGCCACCCGCGAGTGCAGGATATCGCCGACGATCGCCACCGATAGCTTCTCGAAGCCGCCCTTGTGCCGCCTGATCGTCAGCATGTCGAGCATGCCCTGGGTCGGGTGGGCGTGACGGCCGTCGCCGCCGTTGATGATCGCCAGGTTCGGGCAGACGTGTTCGGCGATGAAGTGCGCGGCGCCCGAATCGGCGTGGCGCACCACGAAGATGTCGGCGGCCATGGCCTCGAGGTTGCGCAAGGTGTCGAACAGGGTTTCGCCCTTGCTGGTCGAGGAGGTCGACACATTGAGGGTGATGACGTCGGCGGACAGGCGCTGGGCGGCCAGTTCGAAGGTGGTACGGGTGCGCGTGGAGTTCTCGAAGAACACGTTGCACACGGTCTTGCCGCGCAGCAGCGGGACCTTCTTCACCGACCGGGCGCCGACTTCGAGGAAGGAGTCGGCGGTGTCGAGGATTTCCGTCAGCAGCTCGCGCGGCAGGCCGTCGAGGGAGAGGAAGTGGCGCAGTTGACCTTGGTCATTGAGCTGCAGCGGGCGCTTGGCATCCATGGGAGTCATCGCGATCATTCTCGGTTGGCCAGCATCTGGAGTTCGAGGGTCAGCGGCGTGGGGCCGGACAGCTTGACCCGTTGCCCGGCGGCCAGCGACAGGCTGGCACCGACCACGTCGGGACGAATCGGCAGCTCGTGGGCATTCAGGTCGAGCAGGCAGACCAGGGTCACGCTGGCCGGGCGGCCGTAGTCGAACAGTTCATTGAGCGCGGCGCGGATGGTGCGGCCGCTCATCAGTACGTCGTCGATCAGCACCAGGTGCTGGCCTTCGACCTCGAACGGCAGCTCGGAGGGCTGTACCTGCGGGTGCAGGCCGCTCTGGGTGAAGTCGTCGCGGTAGAAGGCGACGTCGAGGATACCCAGTGGCTCGCTATTGCCCAAGGCCTCGAGCAGCGCCTGGGCGACCCACACGCCGCCGGTGCGGATGCCGATGAAGCGTGGCTCGCTGATCTGCCGCTGATTGAGGTGGCCGATCAGCGCCGCGGCCATTTGCGGCAGCAGCTCGGCAGGGTTGGGTAGGCTCATCGGAAACTCCTTGAGGGCAGGCGCTGCGCCCCGCTCTGAGCGTTGCGCGCCAGGTTGTTACAAGGCTGGGGATCGTGCTGGTTCAAGGCGCGCAGTGCTCCGCCAGCCAGCCTTCGAGCAGCAAGGCGGCGGCCAGGGCATCGACCGGGCGTTCGCGATAGCCACTGTTCTGGCCCTGTTGCAGGCGCTGGCCCTTGGCTTCATAGGTGGTCAGGCGCTCGTCGTGGGTGTGCACGGGCAGGTTGAAGCGGCCGTTGAGACGGCGGGCGAATTTCTCCGCCCGCTCGCTCATCTCGCTCGGGCTGCCGTCCATGTTCAGCGGCAGGCCGACGACGATGGCGTCCGGTTGCCATTCACGCAGCAGTGCTTCGACCTTTTGCCAGTCCGGCACGCCATTCTGCGCCTTGAGGATGCACAGCTCGCGGGCCTGGCCGGTGACCACCTGGCCGACGGCGACGCCGATCTGCTTGCTGCCGTAATCGAAACCCAAGAGCAGGCGCAGCGGCTTGGCCTCGCTCATCAGGCGTGCCCGGCTTGCGAGGTGAGCAGGCTGAGGTTGACGCCCAGGCGCGCGGCGGCGGCGTCCAGGCGCTGATCGAAGGGCAGGTCGAAGAGGATGGCGCTGTCGGCCGGGCAGGTCAGCCAGGCGTTGTCGGCCAGCTCGGTTTCCAGTTGCCCGGCGTCCCAGCCGGCATAGCCGAGGGTGATCAGGTATTTTGCAGGCCCTGTGCCGTCGGCAATCGCGAACAGCACGTCCTGGGAGGTGGACAGGCCCAGCTCACCGAGTTCCAGGGTGGCCTGGAACTGCGGGCCGGCCGGGTGCAGGACGAAACCGCGATCGGTCTGCACCGGGCCGCCGGAGAAAATCGGCAGGTCCTGGCAGGGCACCGGCGGTTGGCTTTCCGGGCGCAGTTGTTCCAGCACATCGGCCAGGCTGAGGCCGTTCGGACGGTTGATCACCAGGCCCATGGCGCCCTGTTCATTGTGTTCGATCAGGTAGATCAGGGTCTGCGCGAAATGCGGATCGGCCATGTGCGGCATGGCAATCAGGAACTGGTGCTTGAGGTAGCTCGGTTTGGCGTCTTTCATGGGCATTAGTTTCAGGCCTGGAGCCAAGAGCTTCAAGCGTCACGCGGCAAGCTGCAAGAAAAAAACCGCGGTGAGCCTGAGCGCTTGTGAAGAGCTTCAGTTACTGGACAGGCGGTCGCCGCGTTCGAAGCGCCAGGTGCGGATGATCTCCAGGCGGTCGATATCGGCCAGATCACCGGTGAACGGGGCATAGGGCGCGGCCAGGCGCACGATGCGCAGGGCGGCCTGGTCGAGCAGTGGCTGGCCGGAGGACTGCAGTACCTGGACTTCGTAGAGGGTGCCGTCGCGGTTGATCGAGACCAGCACCCGCAGGCTGCCGTAAATCTGCTGGCGGCGCGCATCGTCGGGGTAGTTGAGGTTGCCGACCCGCTCAACCTTCTTGCGCCATTCGTCCTTGTACCAGGCGCCCTTGTCGCGCATGGTCGAGGCCGCACTGAGACGGTGGATCTTCGGGCGTTTGGCGTATTGCTGGATGTCGTTGGCCAGATCGGCTTCCAGGCTGGCAATTTCCTCAGAGAGCTGCGCACTGTCGAATACCGGTGCCGGAGGGGCCTTTGCGGTGGGTTTGGCTGCTTCGCGCTTGACCGGGGTCTTTTGCTGTTGCGGGGCGCGGGTCGCTACTGCGGCTTTCGGCGCTTCCTGGCGCACCGCCGGTTGCGGCGGGGCGGCGGGCGGCGTCACGCGCTTGACCTGGGTGTCCTGGAACGGTGCCTGCTCGGTGGTTTTCGGGGCGGCCTTGTGTTCCAGGGTGCCGCTGCCCTGCTGATTGTCCTGGGCGAGGAAGTCGGCTTGTTTCGGCTTTTCCTCGCTCTTGAAGGTCGACAGGGTGATTTCCAGGGTTTTGCTGATCTGGCTGGGCTCGGCCAGGCTGAAGCCCAGGCCGAGAATCAGCGCGGCATGCAGGGCCGCGGCGAGGAACAGGGTAAAGCCCAGCCGATCCGCTGGGCGGACGCCAGCGGCGGGTAGATCGGGTGGGGTGGTGGCTGCGTTCATGCTGTTCGGGTCTGTTCAGGTTGCCGCGCAGTCTGACGGCTTGGAGCCGCCAGCTGCAAGCGACACGCTCGAAGCTGCTACGTGCTTCAAGCTTTCGCCTTGCCCCTCGCGGTGGGCAACTTGCCTTCGATGGCATCCATCAGGCGCTCGCCGATACGGGTGTCGTAGGCGGCGTCTATCTCGCGGATGCAGGTCGGGCTGGTCACGTTGATTTCGGTCAGGTAGTCGCCGATCACGTCCAGGCCGACGAACAGCAGGCCTTTCTCGCGCAGGGTTGGGCCCACGGCTGCGGCGATCTCGCGGTCGCGCTCGGTCAGTGGACGGGCTTCGCCACGGCCGCCGGCGGCCAGGTTGCCACGGGTTTCGCCGTGTGCCGGGATGCGTGCCAGGCAATAGGGTACCGGTTCGCCATCGATCATCAGGATGCGCTTGTCACCTTCGAGGATCGCCGGCAGGTAGCGTTGCGCCATGATCTGCTGTTTGCCGTGGGCGGTAAGGGTCTCGAGAATCACCGAGAGGTTGGGGTCGCCCTCGCAGTGACGAAATATCGAAGATCCGCCCATGCCATCCAGGGGTTTGAGAATGATGTCACGTTGCTCTGTGGCAAACTCGCGCAGAATGTCGGATCGGCGGCTGACCAGGGTTGGCGGCGTGCACTGGGGAAACTGGGTGGCAAACAGCTTCTCGTTGCAGTCGCGCAGGCTCTGCGGGCGGTTGACCACCAGCACGCCGGCTTGCTCGGCCTGCTCCAGCAGGTAGGTGGAATAGACGAATTCGTTATCGAAGGGCGGATCCTTGCGCATCAGGATCACATCCAGTTCGGCCAGCGCGACGTCGCGCTCGGCGCCCAGTTCGAACCAGCGCTCAGGGTCATTGAATACGTTGAGCGGGCACAGGCGGGCACGTGCCTCGCCTTTGGCCTGGTAAAGGTCTTTCTGCTCCATATAGAAGAGCGACCAGCCGCGCGCCTGGGCGGCCAGCAGCATGGCCAGCGAGCTGTCCTTTTTAAAGGCGATCTGGGCGATGGGATCCATGACAATGCCGAGGCGAACGCTCATGGGGGAATTTCTCCGTGAAAGGCAGCAGTTAAAGGGTGTCGGGACGAGCATGTGGCGTCAGGGTGGCGCTGGCCGGGCGGGTGGTCAAGGAAAAAACCTTGCCCTTCCGCGGCTTATAGCTTGCATGGGGAGAGTGTGCTAAAAAGGCCCGACGATTGGGTTGCAGCCCGTCGGTGGTAAGGCCTCAGGCGCACTGATAGAACGCAAAATAACGACTCACCGAGGCGATGGTAGGGCAAACATGGAACAGCATTCCGAGGGTTTGAGGGTGATGGTGATCGACGACTCGAAAACGATTCGTCGTACCGCGGAAACCCTGCTGAAAAAGGTGGGTTGCGAGGTAATTACCGCAGTTGACGGCTTCGATGCCTTGGCAAAGATCGCCGACACCCACCCGAATATTATTTTTGTCGACATCATGATGCCGCGACTCGATGGCTATCAGACCTGTGCCCTGATCAAGAACAACAGTGCTTTCAAGTCCACCCCGGTGATCATGCTGTCTTCCAAGGACGGCTTGTTCGACAAGGCCAAGGGGCGCATCGTTGGCTCCGATCAATATCTGACCAAACCTTTCAGCAAGGAAGAGTTGCTTGGAGCGATCAAGGCCCATGTCCCTAACTTCACCCCGGTGGAACAGGCATCCTGACGTCTGCGCTACAGCTGCAGACGCCTTTTCATGTATTGGGAAACACCATGGCTCGAATTCTGATTGTTGATGACTCGCCGACCGAGATGTACAAACTGACCGCCATGCTGGAAAAAAATGGCCACCAGGTGCTCAAGGCGGAAAATGGCGCGGACGGCGTTGCCCTGGCGCGTCAGGAAAAGCCCGACGCCGTGTTGATGGACATCGTCATGCCGGGCCTCAATGGTTTTCAGGCGACCCGTCAGCTGACCAAGGACGCCGACACCAGCCACATCCCGGTGATCATCGTCACCACCAAGGATCAGGAGACCGACAAGGTCTGGGGCAAGCGCCAAGGCGCCAAGGACTACCTGACCAAGCCGGTTGACGAAGAAACACTGCTGAAGACCTTGAATGCCGTATTGGCTGGTTGATGGCGTGCCAGTAACTCAATAAGCAGAAGGCCACGGTTGGCATGTCCGACGCGCAGACACCTTTTCAACTCCTCCTCGGAATCGACCAGCGTTGCCGGTTGCTGGCGGCTGGCTTGCCTTTGCAGCAGGCCGCCGTGCAAACCTGGAGCGGTATCGGCTTTCGCATGGGCGAGCGTTTTTTCGTCGCGCCCATGGGGGAGATCGGGGAGGTGCTGCACGAGCCGCGCCATACCCTGTTGCCCGGGGTTAAAAGCTGGGTCAAGGGCGTGGCCAACGTGCGCGGTCGTCTGCTGCCGGTGATGGACCTGTGCGGCTTCTTCGGCAACGAGTTGTCGCCGCTGCGCAAGAAACGGCGGGTGCTGGTGGTCGACCACCAGGATGTATTCGCCGGACTGACGGTCGATGAAGTGTTCGGCATGCAGCATTTTCCGGTGGACACCTTCTCCGAGCAGCTACCACCGCTCGAAGCGTCCATCGCGCCCTTCATTCATGGCGTCTTCCAGCGCGAACAACCCTGGTTGGTGTTCAGCCCTCATGCGCTGGCCCAGCACCAGGGGTTTCTCGATGTTGCGTTTTAACAGTTTTTCGGTTGGGTCGGCGTTGTCGGCCTGTTGGGGTTGTGTGGGAACCGTAGCGCGGTCGGTCCAGGCGGGGGCCAGAAAATGAAAAAACTAAATGCAGGCAATTTATTCGCGAGTACGCGCAGCAGCACGCTGATCGCCGGGCTGTTTATCGTCCTGATCGTCTCCATCGTGCTGTTGTTCGCCAACTTCGCCTACCTCAACACGCAATCCAACTACGATACGGAATACATCAGCCACGCCGGTGAGCTGCGGGTTCTGTCCCAGCGTATCGCCAAGAACTCCACCGAAGCGGCCGCCGGTACTGCCGAGGCCTTCGGTCTGTTGCGCGAGGCGCGCAACGACTTCGAGACCCGCTGGGGCTATCTGACCGACGGCAACCAGGAGAGTGGCGTGCCCTCGGCGCCGGAGCCCGTGCAGGCGCAGATGACTGCCGTGCAGCAGGACTGGGATAGCCTGCGGCAGAACACCGATGCCATTCTGGCCAGCGAACAGACGGTTCTGTCCCTGCACCAGGTGGCCGAAACCCTGGCGGAAACCATCCCGCAGCTGCAGGTCGAGTACGAAGAAGTGGTCGACATCCTCCTGGAAAGTGGTGCGCCGGCGGCCCAGGTGTCGGTGGCCCAGCGCCAGTCGCTGCTGGCCGAACGTATTCTCGGCTCGGTGAACAAGGTGCTGGCCGGTGACCAGGACTCGGTACAAGCCGCCGACATGTTCGGCCGCGACGCCAGCCTGTTCGGTCGGGTCTTGAGCGCCATGCTGGAAGGCAACGCGGCGATGGAAATTGCCAAGGTCAACGACGCGGAAGCGCTCGAGCGGTTGGCGGAAATTTCCGAGCTGTTCGAGTTCGTCTCCGGTTCGGTAGACGAGATTCTCGAGACCTCGCCGGAACTGTTCCAGGTGCGTGAGTCGGCCAACGGCATTTTCACTGTCTCGCAGACCCTGCTGGATAAAGCCTCCGACCTGGCTGTCGGCTTCGAAGAGATGGCCGACGGCCGCGCCATCAACACCCTGGCCGGTTATGTGCTGGGCATCCTGGCGTTGGGCTCGATCATCCTGATCGGCATCGTGATGGTGCGGGAAACCAACCGCCGCCTCGCCGAGACCGCCGAGAAGAACGAGCGTAACCAGGCGGCGATTCTGCGCCTGCTCGATGAAATCGCCGACCTCGCCGACGGTGACCTGACCGTTGCCGCGACCGTAACCGAAGACTTCACCGGCGCCATCGCCGACTCCATCAACTACTCCATCGACCAGCTGCGCGACCTGGTAGTGACCATCAACCTGACCGCCGTTCAGGTCGCTGGCGCCGCCCAGGAAACCCAGGCCACGGCGATGCACCTGGCCGAAGCCTCGGAGCACCAGGCCCAGGAAATCGCCGGAGCATCGGCGGCGATCAACGAAATGGCCGTGTCGATCGACCAGGTATCGGCGAACGCCTCGGAATCCTCCGCGGTAGCGGAACGTTCGGTAGCCATCGCCAACAAGGGTAACGAAGTCGTACACAACACCATCACCGGCATGGACAACATCCGTGAGCAGATCCAGGACACCTCGAAGCGGATCAAGCGCCTCGGTGAGTCGTCCCAGGAGATCGGTGACATCGTCAGCCTGATCAACGACATTGCCGACCAGACCAACATCCTCGCCCTCAACGCGGCGATCCAGGCTTCCATGGCCGGTGACGCGGGCCGAGGCTTCGCCGTGGTAGCGGACGAAGTCCAGCGCCTGGCGGAACGTTCCTCGGCGGCGACCAAGCAGATCGAGGCCCTGGTCAAGACCATTCAGACCGACACCAACGAGGCGGTGATCTCGATGGAGCAGACCACCTCCGAGGTGGTGCGCGGTGCCCGTCTGGCGCAGGACGCCGGGGTCGCCCTGGAAGAGATCGAGAAGGTATCCAAGACCCTCGCGGCCCTGATCCAGAACATCTCCAACGCGGCGCGCCAGCAGGCGTCTTCAGCCGGCCACATTTCCAACACCATGAACGTGATCCAGGAGATCACCTCGCAAACCTCGTCCGGTACCACGGCTACCGCCAAGAGCATTGGTAACCTGGCCAAGATGGCCAGTGAGATGCGTAAGTCGGTTTCCGGCTTTACCTTGCCGGAAAGCGGCGAACAGGCATAAACGAGCGTGGCGTGGCGGCCTTGTCCGGTCGCCGCCCAACGCCTATGGCCATGAGCGAGAGGCACGACATGCAGTCAGGCGCCTGGGCCTTGCAACCGGTGGTGGACATGGCGGCCGCCGAATTTCGCGCCTGGCAGACGCTGCTCGAAGAGCGCACCGGCGTGGTGATCAGCGAGCAGCGGCGGGCGTTCCTGCAGACCAACCTGAGTGCGCGCATGCGTGAACTGGGGGTGGCAGATTACGCCAGCTATTACCGGCAGGTCACGGATGGCCCACGCGGGGCGGTCGAATGGTCGACCCTGCTGGATCGTCTGACCGTGCAGGAGACCCGTTTCTTTCGTCACCGGCCATCGTTCGACGTGCTCGAGCGCTACCTGGGCGAGCGACTGCAGCAAGGATTGAGCCGTCCCTGGGAATTTTGGAGCGTGGGTTGCTCGAGTGGCGAGGAGCCTTATTCGTTGGCGATCACGGCGGCTGAAGTGCTGCGTGACAGCGAGCAGCCCGAGTACTTTGGCGTAACCGGTACCGATATCAGCCTGAACGCGCTGAGCAAGGCGCGCGATGGTCAGTATGCTGCGCGCAAGTTGGAACAGATCGATGCGCAGCTGGGTCAGCGCTACTTTGTGGCTCAGGCCGATGGACGTTTCAAGGTGATACCGAGCCTGGCTGCGCGAGTGTGTTGCGCCAGGCTCAATGTGCTGGAACTGGCCAAGGCGCCAATGTCCGGAATGGACGTTATTTTTTGTCAGAACTTGCTGATCTATTTTCGTCGCTGGCGTCGCCGCGAGATCCTCAACCGCCTGGCCGAGCGCCTGGCACCGGGTGGTCTGCTGGTGGTGGGAGTGGGTGAAGTGGTCGGTTGGCAGCATCCGGACCTGCTTCCGGTGGCCGACGAGCGAGTGCTGGCGTTTACCCGCAAGGGATAGGGCAGAGCCAAGTTTATGAGTGGAGTGGCTATGGGGGATCGGCACGACTATGTCGCCCTGGAATGGGTCAAAGGCGAAATCGCGGAAACCCTGAAACAGGCGCGCCAAGCCCTGGAGGCGTACGTCGAGAATCCGCAGGATTCGACGCGCATGCGCTTCTGCCTGACCTATGTGCACCAGGTACACGGCACTCTGCAAATGGTGGAGTTCTACGGCGCGGCGTTGCTCGCCGAAGAAATGGAGCACCTGGCCCAGGCGCTGATGGAAGGGCGCGTGGCCAACCAGGGGGAAGCCCTGGAAGTGCTGATGCAGGCCATCCTGCAGTTGCCGGTCTACCTCGACCGCATCCAGACCGCCCGCCGCGACTTGCCGATGGTGGTGTTGCCACTGCTCAACGACCTGCGGGCCGCCCGCGGCGAAAAGCTGCTCTCGGAAACCAGCCTGTTTTCCCCGGATATGTCCGTGCGCGCGCCGGCCTTGTCTGTCGAGTCCCTGGGCGAACTGCGCACCGCGGAACTGCCGGTACTGCTGCGCAAGCTGCGGCAGATGCTGCAAGTGGCCCTGGTCGGGGTCATGCGCAATCAGGATCTGCCGACCAATCTGGGCTATATGGCGCGGGTGTTCGGTCGTCTCGAGACCTTGTGCAAGGACGCGCCGCTTGGCCCCTTGTGGCAGATCGCCTCGGGTCTGGTCGAGGGCCTGGCCAGTGGTGGCGTGGTCAACAGTCCGTCGGTCCGTACCCTGCTGCGCGAGGTCGATAAAGAGCTCAAACGCCTGCTCGAGCAAGGAGCCGACGGCATCAACCAGCCGGCCTCCGACGAGCTGATCAAGAATCTGTTGTTCTACGTGGCCAAGGCGCCGGCGCAGTCACCGCGCATCAGTGCCTTGAAGGAACAGTTCCGTCTCGACGACGCCTTGCCGGACACCGATATCGTCGATGAGGAGCGTGCCCGTCTGGCCGGTCCGGATCGCGATGCCATGCGCTCGGTGGTCGGCGCGCTGTGTGAGGAACTGGTGCGGGTCAAGGACAGCCTCGACCTGTTCGTGCGCAGCGACCGCAATCAGGTGGCCGAGCTGGATAGTCTGCTGGCGCCGCTCAAGCAGATAGCCGACACCCTGGCCGTGCTCGGTTTCGGCCAGCCACGCAAAGTCATCCTCGATCAGATCGACGTGGTGCACGGCCTGGCCCTTGGCCGGCAGGCGCCGAGCGATGCCGTGCTGATGGATGTTGCCGGTGCGCTGCTGTATGTCGAAGCGACCCTGGCCGGCATGGTCGGCCCGGTCGCCGACGGTGGCCGCGAAGAGAGCCATCTGCCCACCACCGACGTGGCGCAGATTCACCAGTTGGTGATCAAGGAAGCGCGCAATGGCCTGGAACAGGCCAAGGACGCGATCATCGAATTCATTGCCTCGCAGTGGAACCACGAGCATCTGGCGCGGGTGCCGGCGTTGCTGACCCAGGTGCGTGGCGGCCTGGCCATGATCCCATTGGCGCGGGCCGCGGATCTGCTCAATGCCTGCAATCGCTACATCCAGGAACAGCTGCTGGCGCGCAAGGCCGTGCCGAACTGGCAGAGCCTGGACACCTTGGCCGATGCCATCACCAGCGTCGAGTACTACCTCGAGCGCCTGACCGAAGACCATGGCAGCCAGGGCGACCTGATTCTCGATGTGGCCGAGGAAAGTCTGGAAAGCCTCGGCTATCCACTGCATGAAAAACCCTCGATCCTCGATTCGGTCGAGCCGGCGCAAGAAGACTTTGCGCCGCTTGCCGACCCCCTGGATGATATCGAGGTACTGGCCGATGAGCCGGCCCAGACCGAGGCTCTTGAACCGCCGGAGGCGCAGGCCGAACCCGTGTCCCCAGAGGAACTGAGCGCCGAGTTCAGCGAGGTTGTTTCTGCTGCAGTCGAGGCCGGAGAACCGCTTGCCGATGACGGCTGGAGCCTGGCCCCGCTGGACGCCGATGCGCTGGATATCGAGCCGAATTTCGAGTCGACGGCCAGCGAATCCTTGCCGACCCTCGACCTCAGTGACGAACCGCAAGCGCCGCTGGCGGACTTCAGCAGTGCTGCCATGCCGCTGGAAGAGCTGGGTCTGGACGAGCTGAGCAGCTCTGGCCACTGGGATGAGGCCGAACTGGCCTCGCTGGGCGTGCCCGCGGTTGAACTGCCGAGCGCACCGGCGATCGTCGCTGAGCCGGCCCCGCTGGCCGACAAGCCGATGTCGCTGGCCGATGTCATGGCCGCGCCGCTGCAGGCGATCAATCCGCCGGCTCACGATGTACCGCCGAGTCTGCTGCCACCACCGGCGGATGAAGAGCCGATCGACGAAGAGTTGATGGAAGTCTTCGTCGAAGAAGCCGGCGAAGTCCTGGAAACCATTGGCGAGTTTCTCCCGCAATGGTGCGCCGACACGGGCAACACAGAGGCCCTGATTGAAATCCGCCGGGCCTTCCACACCCTCAAGGGCAGTGGCCGTATGGTCCGCGCGCTGGTCATCGGCGAGCTGGGCTGGTCGATCGAGAACCTGCTCAATCGGGTGCTCGACCGCAGCATTCAACCGACTGCCGAGGTGCTGCAGGTGGTGACCGATGTGGTTGCGCTGATGCCGGCCCTGGTCGATGAATTCGCCGCCAAGGCCCAGCGCCAGCGTGACGATGTCGACCTGCTGGCCGCCACCGCACATGTGCTGGCGAAAGGCCAACGCCTGTCGCCAGCCGTTGCGCCGGTAGCCCCGCTTGCGGGCGAAACCGCGGTCGTCGCGGCAGTCGATGAGCAGGTTGAAGCGCTCGACGGCGAGCCCCTCGATCCGCAACTGCTGGAGATTTTCCGTAACGAGGCGGAAACCCACCTCGATACCCTGGTCGGCTTTCTGGCCGATTGTGCCCAGGAACTGCCGCAGCCGGTCACCGACGACCTGCAGCGTGCCTTGCACACCCTCAAGGGCAGTGCCTACATGGCCGGGATTCTGCCGGTAGCGGAGATAGCCGCGCCGCTGGAGAAGCTGGTCAAGGAGTTCAAGAGCAACCTGATCCCCATGGATCTGGCCGAAGCCGAATTATTGAGCGCCGCCGAGAAGCTGTTCCGCCTGGGCCTGGCGCAGTTGGAGACGCAGCCGCTGGCGCCTCTGCCCGGGGCCCCGGCGTTTCTCGAGCGCACGCACAAGCTGCATCAGGATCGCCTGGATGCCGCGCAAAGCAGTCGCCAGAACGAGCAGGGCGAGACCCGCGACCCGCAACTGATCAGCATTTTCCTCGCCGAGGGCATGGACATCCTGCTGGATGCCGAGGCCTTGCTGCAGCGCTGGCGCGAGCACCCCTCCGAACGTCAGGAACTGAGTGCCCTGCTCGACGAGTTGACGACCCTGGGGCGCGGCGCGGAAATGGCCGAACTGCCGCAGATCGATGAGCTCTGTGAAGCCCTGCTCGATCTTTATGGTGCCGTGGAAGAAGGCAGCCTGGCGGTCAGCGAGCGCTTCTTCAGCGAGGCCGAACAGGCGCATGAAGCACTGATCAGCATGATGGATCAGGTCGCCGCCGGCTTGCAGGTCAGCGCCGAGCCTGCGCGGGTCGAGGCATTGCGTGGCCTGCTCGGCGAAGCGCTGGATCCGCGAGCGCTGGCACTGTTGTCCGCGGACGGTCAGGCGGAGCTGCAGCCGGTCGAACTGGATGCCGCCACTGCGGCGCTCGAGCAGACACCCTGGTCGCGGGAGAACGACGGCGAGACCGTTACGGCCGTCGAGTTGCAGGTCGATGCGGACGCCGGTTTCATGGCCGAGTCCGAGCCTGCCGCTGCCTCCGGCTATGAGGCGCTCGATGCGGAGATGGTCGAGATCTTCCTCGAGGAAGCCGTGGACATCCTCGAGAGCGCCGGTCAGGCGCTGGAGCGCTGGAGTGCCGAACCGGACAACAAGGCCGCCTTGTCGTCCCTGCAACGTGATTTGCATACCCTCAAGGGTGGCGCGCGGATGGCCGAAATCCGTCCGATCGGCGACCTCGCCCATGAGCTGGAGTCCTTGTACGAAGGCCTGGTGGATCGGCGTTTCAGCCATTCCCCGGCGCTTGTCGCTCTGCTGCAGCAAAGCCATGACTGCCTGGCCATATTGCTGGAGCAGTTGCAGAAGCAGGCCGAGTTGCAGCAGCCGCACGAGCTGATCGAGGCGATTCGTCGCTTCCGCCAGGGCGGTGGCGCGCAGCGCTTGTCGGTGGCGGTAACGGCCGCCGAGCCTGATCCCGAAGCCGAAGCCGAAGCCGAAGCCGAAGCCGAAGCCGAAGCCGAAGCCGAAGCCGAAGCCGAAGCCGAGCGCGCGGATGAGGATGAGGTTGAGAACGAGCTGTTGGCGTTGCTGCAAGGCGAAGACGAGATCGAACCGGGTCCGCCGCTCCTCGCCGCGGAGCCTGAGCTTGCGCCAGCCGAGCGGGAAATACTGCCGCAGGCCTTCGCCGCGTCGGCGGTCACCGACCTGGGCATGCTCTCGCCAGCTGAACCCGAGGATCAGCCCGATCAGGAGCTGGTGGATATCTTCCTCGAGGAGGGTTTCGACATTATCGACAGCTCCGGCGCGGCCCTGCAGCGCTGGATGGAAGACGTCGACAACAGCCTTGAACTGGAATCCCTGCAACGCGACCTGCACACCCTCAAGGGCGGTGCGCGCATGGCGGAAATTCGCGAGATTGGCGACCTCGCCCATGAACTCGAATTCCTTTACGAAGGGCTCGCTGATGGTCGGCTGCGCCCTAGCCAGGAGCTGTTCGGCCTGCTCCAGGCTTGCCACGATCGCCTGGCCGAGATGCTCGATGCGGTGCGCGGCAAGCGCGCGGTAGCCGATGGCGATGCGCTGATCGAGACGATCAAGCGGTTTCGCGCCAACCCGGACCAGCAACTGAGCATGCCGTCTGCCGTGCAACTCAAGGCGGTCGCGGAAAATCAGGATCAGGACGATGACGAGTCGGACATCCTCGATATCTTCCTGGAAGAGGCCGACGACCTGCTGGAAGCCATGGAAGTCGCCATGGGTCGCTGGGACCAGAGCCGTGACGATGGCGCCGCGATCGATGACATGTTGCGCGTTTTGCATACCCTCAAGGGTGGGGCGCGGCTGGCCGGGCAGAACCGCCTGGGCAACCTGACCCATGACCTTGAAGCGCACCTGAGCGAGGCCCTGTTGCAGGGGGCGCCTTGGCCGGAAAGCCTGTTCCTCGACGTGCAGTCGGGTTTCGAGGGGCTGCAGAAAGAACTCGACCAACTGCGTCAGCGCCTGCAGGCCAGTCTGGCGGCGGAAGACAGTGCGGCGGCGGGCGTCGACCCGGCGGCGGCAAAAGTCCCCGGCCTGGTCGCCCCCATAGTCGCGGCCAGTGACTTGCCGGCCCGCGAGCGGGTGGTGAAAGTCCTGCCATTCGTCCGCCGCGCGCAGGAGGCGGCGCAGGAAGCCGCCGCCCGTCGCGCCCCGCAGGAGCTGGTCAAGGTGCCGGCGGAACTGCTCGAAGGCCTGGTCAACCTGGCCGGTGAGACCTCGATCTTCCGCGGTCGGGTCGAGCAGCAGGTCAGCGATTTCGGTTTCACCCTGAGCGAGATGGAAGCGACCATCGACCGCGTGCGCGATCAGCTGCGGCGTCTGGATATCGAAACCCAGGCGCAGATTCTCAGTCGCTATCAGGCCGAGGCCGAGCGCGCCGGTTACGAGGATTTCGATCCGCTGGAAATGGACCGTCACTCGCAGTTGCAGCAGCTGTCGCGGGCGCTGTTCGAGTCGGCCTCCGACTTGCTCGACCTGAAAGAAACCCTGGCCATGCGCAGCCGCGATGCGGAAACCCTGTTGTTGCAACAGGCGCGGGTCAATACCGAACTGCAGGAAGGCCTGATGCGCACCCGCATGGTGCCCTTCGACCGCCTGGTCCCGCGGCTGCGGCGGATTGTTCGGCAGGTCGCTGGCGAGCTGGGCAAGCAGGTCGAATTCGTCCTCGGCAACGCCGACGGCGAGATGGATCGCAGCGTGCTCGAACGGATTGTCGCGCCGCTGGAGCATATGCTCCGCAACGCCGTCGACCATGGCATCGAGTCGGCCGAGGTGCGTCGCGCCGCTGGCAAGCCTGCGCACGGCACCATCCGTCTGAACCTCGGCCGCGAGGGCGGCGATATCGTCCTGACCCTCAGCGACGATGGTGGCGGCATCCGGCTCGATGCCGTGCGGCGCAAGGCCATCGAGCGTGGCCTGATGGACGAGGAGTCGGATCTGAGCGATCACGAAATCCTCCAGTTCATCCTCGAGGCCGGTTTCTCCACCGCGGTGGCGGTCACCCAGATATCCGGGCGTGGCGTCGGCATGGACGTGGTGCATTCCGAGGTCAAGCAACTCGGCGGCTCCATGAGCATCGACTCGACGCCGGGCGCGGGGACCCGCTTCGCCATCCGCCTGCCGTTCACCGTGTCGGTCAACCGCGCGCTGATGGTGTTGTCGGGCGAAGACCTGTACGCCATCCCGCTGAACACCATCGAAGGCATCGTGCGGATTTCGCCCTACGAGCTGGAAGCCCTCTACGAGCAGAGCGCCGCGGGCACGGCGGATACGCCACGCTTCGAGTATGCCGGCCAGGCCTACGAGTTGCGTTATCTCGGCGACCTGCTGAATAACGGCCAGCAACCCAAACTGGTCGGTCAGAGCCTGCCGCTACCGGTGATCCTGGTGCGCTCCAGCGAGCACGCGGTGGCGGTACAGGTCGACTCCCTGGCCGGTTCGCGCGAGATTGTGGTGAAGAGCCTCGGGCCGCAGTTCGCCAGCGTGCACGGTATTTCCGGCGCGACCATTCTCGGTGACGGTCGCGTGGTGGTGATTCTCGACCTGCTGGCCACTATCCGCGTGCTGCATGCGCATCTGCTCAACCAACTGCAGCCGCGCATGCTCGGCCATACGGCGAGCGCCGCGGAAATCGAAGCGGATCGGCCGACCCTGGTGATGGTGGTGGACGACTCGGTCACCGTACGCAAGGTCACCAGTCGTCTGCTCGAGCGTAACGGCATGAACGTGTTGACCGCCAAGGACGGTGTGGACGCCATCTCCCAGTTGCAGGAGCACAAGCCCGACATCATGTTGCTGGATATCGAAATGCCGCGCATGGACGGTTTCGAAGTGGCGACCCTGGTGCGTCACGACGAACACCTGAAAGATCTGCCGATCATCATGATCACCTCGCGTACCGGCGAGAAACACCGCGAGCGAGCGTTGGCCATCGGCGTCAACGAATACCTTGGCAAGCCCTACCAGGAGTCGCTATTGCTCGAGAGCATTGCGAAACTGGTGGACCGCCACCCGGCGGAGCGTCACCCGACGGATCGCCGCCCGACGGATAGTCGCTCTACGGATCGCCGCCCGGACATGCCGGCATGACGGAGAAGAATGTGGCACGCATTGCGGTCATTGCCGACACCTCCCTGCAGCGCCATGTGCTGCAGCAGGCGTTGACCGGGAGTGGCTATCAGGTGGTGCTCAACAGCGATCCGGCGCGCCTGGATGAGGCGACCCTGGCGGCGTGCGAGACCGATCTGTGGTTGATCGACCTGGCCCAGTCCGAGGATTTCCCCCTGGTCGACGACCTGATGGAAAACGCCAGCGCGCCGATCCTGTTTGGCGAGGGACATGCGCCGGAGCGGCATTCTGAGAATTATCCGCGCTGGGAACGTCGCCTGTTCGGCAAGCTGAAGAAGCTGGTCGGTGACCCGTCGCAGGCGGTGGGGCCCAGTCTGCAGGCCTTGCTGGCCGATGCGCAGCGGCCGACCCGCCTGGATCTGCCGCAGGTGCTCGCGGATACGCCGCTGGTGGTCGGTGAACCAGCCCGCCAGGTCTGGCTGCTGGCCGCCTCGCTCGGCGGCCCGGCGGCGATCAAGGCGTTCCTCGATGCCTTGCCTGGCGGTTTGCCGGTGGGCTTCGTCTATGCCCAGCATATCGACCCCAGTTTCGAGTCGGCGCTGCCACAGGCGGTTGGGCGGCATAGCCAGTGGCGCGTCAATCCGGCGCGTCACGGCGATGCAGTGCGCTGTGGCGAAGTGGTGGTGGTACCGATCAGTCGTGAGCTGGGTTTCAGCGACACAGGGGCCATGCAGATCAGCGAACGAGCCTGGCCAGAACCCTACAGCCCGTCGATCGATCAGATGATGCTCAATCTTGCCCAGCATTTTGCCGGGCTCTGCGGCGTCATTGCGTTCAGTGGCATGGGCAGCGATGGCAGCGCCGCCGCGGCCTATGTGCGGCGCCAGGGCGGGGCCATCTGGACCCAGCGTGGCGATACCTGCGTATGCCCGAGCATGCCGGACAGCCTGCGCGAGGGTGGCTACAGCAGCTTCAGCGCCGATCCGCGGGAACTGGCCGCCGGGCTGGTCAATCATCTGGCCGAGCAGTGCAGTTAATCCGGGGCTTCGCCCTGCATAGGATCTTTTCATGAGCCAAGCCATAGCTACCCCGAATACCGTCAACAGCCTGACCGCCCTGCTGGTGCCGCTGACCGACCGTACTCTGTTGCTGCCCAACGTGGCCATCGCCGAGCTGATTGCCTATCGCGCACCGCACGTCACTGCCGGCATGCCGGCCTGGTTTCTCGGCCAGATTGGCTGGCGTGACCTGAGTCTGCCGCTGTTGTCGTTCGAGGCGGCCTCCGATGGTCGGGCGCAGGTCGGTTCCACTGCGCGGGTGGCGATCATCAACGCCCTCGGCGGGCGAGCCAAGGTCAAGTTCATCGCCCTGCTGGTCCAGGGCATCCCGCGCTCGGTGAAGGTCGGTACCGAACTGCTGCGCGCCGATGCGCCGCTGTCGCCGCTGGAGCTGGACGCGGTGCTGATTGGCGAGGATGTGCTGAAGATTCCCGACCTGATCGGCCTGGAGCAGAAGCTGGCGGATGCCGGGTTGATTTGAAGTGGGCTGAGGCGGATCGCCGCCCGGTCCACCTTGCCGATTTTTAGAAGTCCCCCCACAGTTGCTGCGCCACACTGAGCGCCACCACCGGTGCGGTTTCCGTACGCAGCACGCGCGGGCCCAGGCGTGCGGCGTGGAAGCCGGCGTTTTTCGCCTGCGTCACTTCGGCATCCGCCAAGCCGCCTTCCGGGCCGATCAGAAAGGCCAGCGACTGCGGTTTGTCGTGACTGGCCAGCGGCTCGGCAACCGGATGCAGCACCAGTTTCAACTCCGCCTCGGTCTGCTCGAGCCAGTCGGCCAGCGCGAGTGGCGGGTGAATGACCGGAATCACCGAGCGGCCGCACTGTTCGCAGGCACTGATCGCCACCTGGCGCCAATGGGCCATGCGCTTGTCGGCACGTTCGTCTTTCAGGCGCACCTCGCAGCGCTCGCTGACAATCGGGGTGATGGCATTGGCTCCCAGTTCGCTGGCCTTCTGGATCGCCCAGTCCATCCGCTCGCCCCGCGACAGGCCCTGGCCCAGGTGGATGTGCAGCGGCGATTCGGCCTGCCCGGCGAAGGTTTCGCGCAATTCGACGCGCACGCTCTTCTTGCCGACCTCGATCAGCTCGCCGAGAAACTCGTTGCCGCTGCCGTCGAACAGTTGCACGGCATCGCCCACCGTATGGCGCAGCACGCGGCCGATGTAGTGGGCCTGGGTTTCCGGCAGCTCATGCTGGCCGAGCGCGAGCGGGGCGTCGATAAAGAAGCGGGATAGTCGCATAGGAGGCGAACCTGGAGCAAAGGCGCAAATTCTAGCCGTAGGGTGCGCCGTGCGCACCGGTTTCCGTAGGGTGGATGACGCTCTTTTCATCCACCGCAATATCGCAATGGTGGATGGGTGAAGCGTCATCCACCCTACGACTCATGTCGTCAGCCAGGATCGCGAAAACCGGGGTAGCGATTGTTGCCCACGGCCACGCTGACCGAGTTGCGCGTGGCGATATCGATGCCTTCGCTGGCGACCTCGGCGAGGAAATCGATCTGCTCCTCGGTGATCACATAGGGCGGCAGGAAATACACCACGCTGCCCAGCGGGCGCAGCAGGGCGCCTCGTTGCAGGGCGTGCTGGTAAACCTTGAGACCGCGCCGTTCCTGCCAGGGGTAGGCGGTCTTGCTGGCCTTGTCCTGGACCATTTCGATGGCCAGGGCCATGCCGGTCTGGCGCACCTCGGCGACGTGCGGGTGATCGACCAGGTGCGCGGTGGCGCTGGCCATGCGCGCGGCCAGCGCCTTGTTGGCCTCGATCACGTTGTCCTGCTCGAAGATGTCCAGGGTCGCCAGGGCCGCGGCGCAGGCCAGCGGATTGCCGGTGTAGCTGTGCGAGTGGAGAAAGGCGCGCAGGCTGGTGTAGTCGTCGTAGAACGCCTGGTAGATGGTGTCGGTGGTCAGGCAGGCGGCCAGCGGCAGATAGCCGCCGGTCAGGGCCTTGGACAGGCAGAGGAAGTCCGGGCGGATGCCGGCCTGTTCGCAGGCGAACATCGTGCCGGTGCGGCCGAAGCCGACGGCGATCTCGTCGTGGATCAGGTGCACGCCATAGCGGTCGCAGGCCTCGCGCAGCAGCCTGAGGTAGACCGGGTGGTACATGCGCATGCCGCCGGCGCCCTGGATCAGCGGCTCGACTATCACCGCCGCGACCTCATGGCCGTGCTCGGCCAGGGTTTGTTCCATATGGGCGAACATGGCTCGCGAGTGGGCTTCCCAGCTCATGCCCTCGGGGCGGAAATAGCAGTCCGGGCTCGGCACCTTGAGGGTGTCCAGCAGCAGCGCCTTGTAGGTGTCGGTGAACAGTGCGACATCGCCGACCGACATGGCCGCGATGGTTTCGCCGTGGTAGCTGTTGGTCAGGGTGACGAAGCGCTTTTTCTCGGGCTGGCCGACATTCAGCCAGTAGTGAAAGCTCATCTTCAGCGCGACTTCGATGCAGGATGAGCCGTTGTCGGCATAGAACACCCGGTCGAGTCCGGCTGGGGTCAGCTTGACCAGGCGCTCGGACAACTCGATCACCGGCTGATGGCTGAAGCCGGCGAGGATCACGTGCTCCAGTTGGTCGACCTGGTCCTTGATCCGCTGGTTGATGCGCGGGTTGGCGTGGCCGAACACGTTGACCCACCAGGAGCTGACGGCGTCGAGGTAACGCTTGCCGTCGAAGTCCTCCAGCCAGACCCCTTCACCGCGTTTGATCGGCACCAGGGGCAGCTGTTCGTGATCTTTCATCTGGGTACAGGGATGCCAGAGCACATTCAGGTCGCGCTGCATCCAGTGGTCATTCAGGCTCATCGAAACACTCTCCCAATCATCTGCGCCAAGCCTATCAGATGCCCCCAGGCCCATGTGCGCCACAGTCGGCCGGCTCGGCGCACGCGGCGGCGCCGGTCATCCGCCCTGGCCGGTCGCTGGTTGAACCTCCGGCAGGCCCGGCGAACTAATTTGGTTGGGAAAAATTCAGACAAAAGCATCGTATTTCCCGATATTTCAAAGCGAAAAATTCCGCTTTTAATCGATAGATTTGCCGCTACCCTTGCCTGATCATTTTTTTAGCGAACTTTCTGTGCGGAGCCTTCTCGATGCAGTGGCGCAACACCCCCTCCCATTACGGTTTGCTCAGCATTGCCTTGCATTGGCTGGTGGCGGTGGCGGTCTTTGGCCTGTTCGGGCTGGGCTACTGGATGGTCGGTCTGGATTACTACAGCAGCTGGTACAAGACCGCGCCGGAGCTGCACAAGAGCATTGGCATCCTGCTGTTCGTGGTGATGCTCGGGCGCATGCTCTGGCGCTGGATCAGTCCGCCGCCGGCCAGCTTGCCCGAGCATGACCGGCTAACCCGACTGGGCGCCAGGTTCGGTCATGCCTTTCTCTATCTGGGCTTGTTCGTGTTGATGCTCTCCGGCTACCTGATTTCCACCGCCGATGGCCGGGGTATCGGGGTCTTCGGCCTGTTCGAGGTGCCGGCGACCATCACCAGCATTCCCAACCAGGAAGATGTGGCCGGCCTGGTGCACGAATACCTCAGTTGGGTCCTGGTGATTTTCGCCGGTATCCACGCCCTGGCCGCGCTGAAACACCACTTTATCGATCGTGACCGCACGCTAAGCCGCATGTTCGGTCGCTGACACCCTTTTCTGGTGCGAGGAATGCCCGCGTGCCGATTTGCCCAACCTCACAAGGAGAACGCCCATGTTGAAGAACACCCTCGCCGCCCTGGCTCTCGGTTCCGCTCTGCTCGGCGCTGGCCATGCCACGGCCGCCGATTACGCCATCGACACCGAAGGGCAGCACGCTTTCGTCAATTTCAAGATCAGCCACCTGGGCTACAGCTGGCTGTACGGCACTTTCAAGGAGTTCGAGGGCGGCTTCAGCTTCGATGAGAAGAGCCCGGAGGCCAGCAAGGTCAATGTCACCCTCAACACGGCCAGCGTCGACACCAACCATGCCGAGCGCGACAAGCACATCCGCAGCGATGACTTCCTCAGCGTCGGCAAGCACCCGACTGCAACCTTCGAGTCCACGTCGGTGAAATCCACCGGCGAAGGCACGGCCGACATCACCGGTAACCTGACGCTCAACGGCGTGACCAAGCCAGTGGTGATCGCCGCCACGTTCATTGGCCAGGGCGATGACCCGTGGGGCGGTTACCGCGCCGGCTTTGCCGGCAGCACCATGCTCAAGCTGAAAGATTTCGCCATCGAGAAGGATCTCGGCCCGGCGTCCGCGGAAGTCGAGCTGATCATCTCGGTAGAAGGCGTGCGCAAGTAAGCCAACGCAGTTTCCGCAGAACGCCGACCCCAGGGTCGGCGTTTTTGCGAGTGCATGAACGACAACGCCGACCCTGAGGTCGGCGTTGTCGTTAACGGTGCTGCTTAGCTTTCGCGATTCCGCGTCAGCAGTGCAGGCTTCTCGCCGCGCGGACGACTGCTCGGCAGCTGGTCGAGTTGCTCGGGCGTCGGGAAGCGCTCGGTGCTACGCGAACCCTTGTGCACGATCACCGGCTGCTTGTCGCGCGGGCTTTTTACGGCGCCCTCTTGGCGTGGCAGTTCATCGCGGTTGAGCGACGTGGTGATCTCACGCGAGTCACGTGGCGGCCGGGCACGGCCGGAGCCATTGCGCCCTTGGCCGCCAGCGCCCTGGCGTTTGCCTTGGCTGCCGGCGCCGGCGCCGGCACCGGCGCCTGCGCCTGCGCCGCTGCGCGGGTTTTTGCTGGGGGTACGCGGACCCTGGCCAACACCGTTGCTGGCGCTGGGACCCGAAGCAGGCGCACCGGGCCGACGGCCACGGTTCTGCTGCTTGTTCTGGTGTGGGCTGACATAGTCGGCCCGATTACCGAAGTTATCGATTTCGTCGTCGCGGAACTCATCCGGCGCCCGATCCGGCGGCAGCGCAGGTACTGCTGGCGCGGCGGCGCGGCCGGTCTGCGCCGCGCGTGGCTGTTGCGAACGGGCGGCTTGAGGCTTGGCCTTGCCGCTGTCCTTGCCGCTGTCCTTGCCCTTGTCCTTGCGCCCGCCGCCGTGGCGTTCGCCTTCCGGCTTGGCGCCGCGGGGTTGGCGTGGCTTCTGCGGTTCGCGCACTTCCGGGCGCTCGGCCTCGACCGTGCTGGCGTCGAAGCCGAGCAGGTCGCCATCGGCGATCTTCTGCTTGGTCATGCGCTCGATGCCCTTGAGCAGTTTTTCTTCATCGGGCGCGACCAGCGAGATCGCCTCGCCGCTACGTCCGGCGCGGCCCGTGCGGCCGATGCGGTGCACGTAGTCTTCCTCGATATTCGGCAGCTCGAAGTTGACCACATGCGGCAACTGGTCGATGTCCAGACCGCGGGCGGCGATATCGGTGGCAACCATGATCCGCACGGCGCCGGCCTTGAAGTCGGCGAGGGCTTTGGTGCGGGCGTTCTGGCTCTTGTTGCCGTGAATCGCCACGGACGCCAGACCGTGCTTGTCGAGGTACTCGGCCAGGCGGTTGGCGCCATGCTTGGTACGGGTGAACACCAGCACCTGTTCCCAGGCGCCAGCGGTGATCAGGTGGGCGAGCAGGGCGCGCTTGTGGCTGGCCTGCAGGCGGAATACGCGCTGTTCGATGCGCTCGACCGTGGTGTTCGGCGGCGTGACCTCGATGCGCTCGGGGTTGTGCAGCAGCTTGCCGGCGAGGTCGGTGATGTCCTTGGAGAAGGTCGCCGAGAACAGCAGGTTCTGCCGTTTGCTCGGCAGGCGTGCGAGGACCTTCTTCACGTCATGCACGAAGCCCATGTCGAGCATGCGGTCGGCTTCGTCCAGTACCAGGATTTCCACGTGGGACAAATCCACGGCGCGCTGACCGACCAGGTCAAGCAGGCGACCGGGGCAGGCCACCAGGACGTCGACGCCCTTGGACATGGCTTGCACCTGGGGATTCATGCCGACACCGCCGAAGATGCAGGTGCTGACGAATTTCAGCTCACGGGCATAGACCTTGAAGCTCTCGTGGACCTGGGCAGCCAGTTCGCGAGTGGGGGTCAACACCAGTACACGCGGCTGTTTCGGGCCGTGACGGTGCTCGCGATCCGGATGACCGTTGGGGAACAGCAGTTCCAGGATCGGCAAGGCGAAACCGCCGGTTTTACCCGTCCCTGTCTGGGCGGCAACCATCAGGTCGCGACCTTGCAACACGGCGGGAATGGCCCGCTGTTGCACCGGGGTGGGCTGGGTGTAGCCCGCTGCCTCGATGGCGCGGACTAAAGCCTCGGAGAGACCGAGGGAGGCAAAGGACATGAGTAATCCTGTCTTAGTGAGGGCGAGGCCCTATGGGGTGTATTGCCTGACTTGAATCGCGCTTGGGGGGCGCAATCCCGTCCGGTACTGCTGGTCTCTGGGGACTAGCATCCGGGCGCAAGCCTGGCGGGAAGGCCGGAGTATAACAGAGCAATGCCCTTGCGCAGCGTTCACCTGCTTAATGGTTTGCCGGCTTGTTGGAGGGGCGGTCTGCGCGGCGGGCATGAGCCGGGTGTGTGTAGCGTGCTTGCAGGGCTGCGTAGGCCGGCTCGCGCTTGAACCGGCGCAGTTCGTTGGCGAAGCGCCGGGCCAGCTCCTCAAGCCCGGCATCGCGGCGCAGGCCCAGGTACATCTGGTCGCGACTGATGACCCGGGGATGCTGGCGGACGTGTTTATCCAGGCCCGTCTGCGCCAGGACGAAATGGCCGCCACGGCGGTCGTTGATCACCAGGTCGACCCGTTTGCGTACCAGCTTGCCGAAGTTGGCCGCGTGGCTGGGGGCCGGCTCGCGGGTGAACAGCTCGGATTCACGAAAGGCCCGGTCGCTGTACCAGTAGCCGGCGGAGACGCCGATTTTCAGTCCGTGCAGATCCTTCAGGCTGTGGAAGGGATGGGGGTTGGCCTTGGCATAGAACAGCACGAGCTCGACCTGCGACAGCGGCTCGTGGGGAAACAGCATCGAGGCTTCGCGCTCCGGGGTGTGGAAGATGCCCAGGATGCCGTCGGCCTGGCCCTGCTCCATCGCCATCAGGCAGCGCCGCCACGGCAGCAGCTGCCATTCGACCTCGACGCCCAGGCGTTGCAGGACGGTATGCGCGGCTTCGTAATCGAGGCCGCGCAGGACGCCGTTGTCGTCAAGGATATAGGGTGGCCAGGCTTCGCTGACGATACGCAGCGGCTGCGCCTGGGCCGCGAGGCTGAGGCAGGCGAACAGCAGTGCGACGATTAATTGGCGGTGGAATAATGGCATTGCGCCAGATTACGCGGGCAGCCCGGCGCTGAAAAGCGGTCCGATGGTCTAATTCGCGTGCTGAGTTCACAAAACACAGGTTCATCGCGCCCTCCGCGGAGGGCGCGATGAACCTGTTCAGGTCACCAGCTTGTAGCAGGGCACGTAGGCGGTGTTGCCCGGCAGCTTCATCCGATGCTGGTCGACAAAGGCCTGCAGCAGGCGATCCAGCGGCTGCATGATGTCCCGGTCGCCGGTGATCTCGTAGGGGCCGTGCTGTTCAATCCGGCGGATGCCCTTGTCTTTGACGTTGCCGGCGACAATGCCGGAGAACGCGCGGCGCAAGTGCGCGGCCAGTTCATGCACCGGCTGGTTGCGGGTCAGCTTGAGGCTGGCCATGTTCTCGTGGGTCGGTTCGAAGGGGTGCTGGAAGTGCTCGTCGATCGTCAGCAGCCAGTTGAAGTGGAAGGCGTCATTCTGCTTGCGCCGGTACTGGGTGACCTCATGGATGCCTTGCGCCATCTCCCGGGCCACCTGACTCGGGTCATTGATGATGATCTTGCAGCGCTGCTGTGCTTGCGGGCCGAGGGTGGCGCCAATGAACTCGTACAGCTGCTCGATATAGGGCGTGGCTTTCTTTGGCCCGGTCATGATCAGCGGGAAGGGCAGGTCCTGGTTGTCCGGGTGCATCAGGATGCCGAGGAAATACAACAGCTCTTCGGCGGTGCCGGCGCCGCCGGGGAAGATGATGATGCCATGGCCTACGCGGACGAAGGCCTCCAGACGCTTCTCGATATCCGGCAGGATCACCAGCTCGTTGACGATCGGGTTGGGCGCCTCGGCGGCGATGATGCCCGGTTCGGTCAGGCCCAGGTAGCGCCCGCCGACATTGCGCTGCTTGGCGTGAGAGATGGTCGCGCCTTTCATTGGCCCCTTCATCACGCCGGGGCCGCAGCCGGTGCAGATATCCAGGCCGCGCAGGCCCAGTTCATGGCCGACGACCTTGGTGTATTTGTATTCCTCGGTGCTGATCGAATGGCCGCCCCAGCACACCACCATTTTCGGCTCCACGCCGGCGCGCAGGGTGCGGGCGTTGCGCAGCAGGTGAAAGACGTAGTCGGTGATGCCTTTCGAACTGCTGAAATCCACCCGCTGATTTTCCAGCTCGCTCTGCGTGTAGACGATGTCGCGCAGGGCGCTGAACAGCATCTCCCGGGTGCTGGCGATCATCTCGCCGTCGACGAAGGCATCGGCGGGGGCGTTGATCAGCTCCAGGCGAATGCCGCGATCCTGTTGATGGATGCGGATCTCGAAGTCCGGGTAGGCTTCCAGGATGGTCTTGGCGTTGTCGCTGTGCGAACCGGTATTGAGGATCGCCAGGGCGCACTGGCGGAACAGCGCGTAGACGCTGCCGGAGCCGGTCTCGCGCAGTTGCTGGACCTCGCGCTGCGAGAGGGTTTCCAGGCTGCCCTTGGGGGTCACGGTGGCGTTGGTGGTTTTTCTTGTGGCCATTGCGGCGCTCCATGGTTGTCATCCCGCTCAGGCCGTACATGGCCGGGCGCGGTCAAAAGAGGGGGCGGCTGTGCGGCAGCGTTTGCCCCGGGTTGGCGATGCTGCTGGGCTCGCCTGCATGGCGGCGTTTGCCATCAGCCTAACAGGCGGCGGGCATGTGACCTGCAGTGAGCCGCCAAGTGCCGCCACCTGCTACCAGACGGCGTCACGCAGAACATCCCCGGTGCAGTTTCAGCGCGGCAGCTTGAGGTTGTTCCAGATTGCCAGGCTGGGTTCTGCCAGGTTCATGCTGTAGAAGTGCAGGCCCGGCGCGCCGCCCTGCAGCAGGCGTTCGCACATCTCGCTGATCACCTGCTCGCCGTAGGCGCGAATGCTGTCGCTGTCGTCGCCATAGGCCTCCAGCTGCTTGCGCACCCAGCGCGGGATCTCGGCGCCACAGGCGTCGGAGAAGCGCGCCAGCTTGCTGTAGTTGGTGATCGGCATGATCCCCGGCACCACCGGGATATCCACGCCCAGCTTGCGCACCCGCTCGACGAAGTAGAAGTAGCTGTCGGCGTTGAAGAAGTACTGGGTGATCGCACTGCTGGCGCCGGCCTTGGCCTTGCGCACGAAATTGGCGATGTCGTCCTCGAAATTGCGCGCCTGCGGATGCATCTCCGGGTAGGCGGCGATCTCGATGTGAAAGTGATCGCCGGTCTCTTCGCGAATGAAGCTGACCAGCTCGTTGGCGTAGCGCAGCTCGCCACTGGCCATGCCCATGCCGGACGGCAGGTCGCCGCGCAGGGCGACGATGCGCTCGATCCCGGCATCCTTGTAGGTGTTCAGCAGCTCGCGCAACTCGACCTTGGAGTCGCCGACGCAGGACAGGTGCGGCGCCGTGCTCACGCCGACATCGTTATTCAGCTGCAGCACGGTGTTCAGGGTGCGGTCGCGGGTCGAGCCGCCGGCGCCGTAGGTGCAGGAGAAGAAGTCCGGCTGGTAGGCGGCCAGCTGGCGCGCGGTGTTCAACAGTTTTTCATGCCCGGCTTCGGTCTTGGCAGGGAAGAACTCGAAGCTGTAACGGCGTTCTTGGGACATAGGAAATACCAGGCTTGGGCGTAGGGTGGGTTAGCGCCGCCCATCATCTGAGCGAAGGCTCGCAGTAGGATCTGCGCGGCGCGTAACCCTCCAAGGTTGTCGATGGGGCAGGCCGCTGCGCGGCTTGCCCCAACCTACGGGCTCTTAGTAACGATAGGCGTCCGGCTTGAACGGGCCTTCCTGGCTGACGCCGATGTACTCGGCCTGCTGCTTGGTCAGCTGAGTGACCACGCCGCCGAAGCCCTTGACCATCTCCAGCGCCACTTCTTCGTCGAGCTTCTTCGGCAGCACTTCCACGCACAGGCGTTCGGCCTTCTGCGCGGTGGGCAGCTCGGCGAACTTCTGGCCGAACAGGAAGATCTGCGCCAGCACCTGGTTGGCGAAGGAACCGTCCATGATCCGGCTCGGGTGGCCGGTGGCGTTGCCCAGGTTGACCAAACGGCCTTCGGCCAGGAGGATCAGGTAGTCGTCGTTGTGCGGGTCGAAGCTGCCGGCGCCGCTGCGGTGGATCTTGTGCACCTGCGGCTTGACCTCTTCCCAGGCCCAGTTCTTGCGCATGAAGGCGGTGTCGATCTCGTTGTCGAAGTGGCCGATGTTGCACACCACGGCGCGCTTCTTCAGGGCCTTGAGCATGTTCGCATCGCAGACGTTGACGTTGCCGGTGGTGGTCACGATCAGGTCGATCCTGCCCAGCAGGGCGGCGTCGATGCTGGCGGCAGTGCCGTCATTGATCCCGTCCTTGAATGGCGAAACCAGTTCGAAGCCATCCATGCACGCCTGCATGGCGCAGATCGGATCGACTTCGCTGACCTTGACGATCATGCCTTCCTGGCGCAGCGATTGCGCCGAACCCTTGCCCACGTCGCCGTAGCCGATCACCAGCGCCTGCTTGCCGGACAGCAGGTGGTCGGTGCCGCGCTTGATCGCATCGTTGAGGCTGTGGCGGCAGCCGTACTTGTTGTCGTTCTTGCTCTTGGTCACCGAGTCGTTGACGTTGATTGCCGGGACTTTCAGGGTGCCGGCCTTGAGCATGTCGAGCAGGCGGTGCACGCCGGTGGTGGTTTCTTCGGTGACGCCGTGGATCCTGTCGAGCATGGCCGGGTATTGCTGGTGCAGGATCGCGGTCAGGTCGCCGCCGTCGTCGAGCACCATGTTGGCGTCCCACGGCTGGCCGTCCTTGAGGATGGTCTGCTCGATGCACCACTCGTATTCGGCTTCGGTCTCGCCCTTCCAGGCGAATACCGGGATGCCGGCGGCGGCGATGGCGGCCGCGGCCTGATCCTGGGTGGAGAAGATGTTGCAGCTCGACCAGCGTACTTCGGCGCCCAGGGCGATCAGGGTTTCGATCAGCACGGCGGTCTGGATGGTCATGTGGATGCAGCCGATGATCTTCGCGCCCTTGAGCGGTTGCTCGGCGGCATACTTGCGGCGCATGCCCATCAGCGCGGGCATTTCCGATTCGGCGATGATGATTTCGCGGCGGCCCCAGGCGGCCAGGGCAATGTCGGCGACTTTGAAATCGGTAAAACCGGCAGGCGTCAGTACAGCGCTCATAAATGAGTTCTCCATTCGTTTGTGTCGAATGGGCGCCGTTGATGCGTATGGTTAACGCCCCATCCGAGCCTGACAAATCCCCGCGTGGCGGGTCTTGCTGCAGCGCCCCTCGGACAGGTGGCGGGAGCGACCGGACTGTGCCAGTCGTGTGAAGCTTGCGGATTATAGCGATGCCGGACGCCAAGCCCAAGGCTTTCCGTCGCCCGGAATGGACGTGGGTGGTAGCCTTGGCCAATTCCGCCGCAATGGACCGAGCATGGGCACTCACAAGAGCGAGATTCGTCGACGCAATGTCGACAAAATCCTTCTGGCCGCCGAACAGGTCTTCGCCGAGAAGGGCTATGGTGGCACCGCCATGGCCGACATCGCCGAACAGGTCGGACTGCCGCGTTCCAACCTGCACTATTACTTCAGCACCAAGGACGACCTCTACCGCGCGGTGCTGCTCGGCCTGCTCGAGGTGTGGAAGCAGGACGCACTGTGCTTCGAGATGTACGACGATCCGCGTGTGGTGCTCAGCACCTACATCCGCGCCAAGATGAACCACTCGCGCACCCGCGCCCATGGTTCCAAGGTCTGGGCCGACGAGATCATCCACGGCGCGCCCATGCTCGGCGCGACCCTGGATGACAGCCTGTACAGCTGGGCGAAGATGAAGGAGGCGAAGATTCGCCAGTGGGTGGACGACAAGCGCATCCTGGCGGTGGAACCCTCGGCGCTGCTCTACATGATCTGGGCCTCGACCCAGCACTACGCCGACTTCAGCCATCAGGTCGGGGTGCTCAACGATCACCAGCCGCTGTCCGACCTGCAGTTCGAGCGGGCGGTGCAGACGGTGACCAGTGTGATTCTGCGCGGGATCGGCCTGGAGCCCTGATCTGTAGCCGCGCACTCAGGCGGCCATGGACGGCGTGATCGACTGCGCCCGCCGATTTCGCCGTCAGGGCAGCTCCAGGTGGCAAAACCCCGGGCTTCGTATGGTCGTTCGGCGCGAGCCTGGGGTAGACTCGCTGACTCCCTCGAAAAGCCGCCTGCGATAACGCCATGCTCGAACAGTACGTCAAGATGATCCTCACCTCGCGCGTCTACGACGTCGCGGTGGAAACCCCGCTGCAAGCCGCCAGCCAACTGTCCGAGCGTCTGGGCAACCAGATTCTGCTCAAGCGCGAAGACCTGCAGCCGGTGTACTCGTTCAAGATTCGCGGCGCCTACAACAAGCTGGCGCAGCTCTCGGCCGAGGAGCGCGCGCGCGGGGTGGTCACCGCCTCCGCCGGCAACCATGCCCAGGGCCTGGCCCTGGCGGCCAAGGTGCTGGGGGTCAAGGCGACCATCGTGATGCCCAAGACCACCCCGGAGATCAAGGTCCAGGGCGTGCGCTCGCGCGGCGGCAAGGTGGTGCTGCACGGCGACAGCTTCCCCGAGGCGCTGGCCTTTTCGTTGAAGCTGGTGGAGGAGAAGGGCTACATCTATATCCACCCCTATGACGATCCGCACACCATCGCCGGCCAGGGCACGGTGGCCATGGAAATCCTCCGTCAGCAGCCGGGCCAGCTGGACGCGATCTTCGTCCCGGTCGGCGGCGGCGGGCTGATCGCCGGGATCGCCGCCTATGTCAAATACCTGCGCCCGGAGATCCGCATCATCGGCGTCGAGCCGGACGATTCCAACTGCCTGCAGGCGGCCATGGCCGCCGGCGAGCGGGTGGTATTGCCACAGGTCGGGCTGTTCGCCGACGGCGTCGCGGTGGCGCAGATCGGCCAGTACACCTTCGATGTCTGCCGCGAGCATGTCGACGAGGTGATCACCGTCAGCACCGACGAGATCTGCGCGGCGATCAAGGACATCTACGACGACACCCGCTCGATCACCGAGCCGGCCGGCGCCCTGAGCGTGGCCGGGATCAAGAAGTACGTCGAGCGCGAGGGCTGCAGCGGCCAGGTGCTGGTCGGCATCGACTCCGGCGCCAACGTCAACTTCGACCGCCTGCGGCATGTCGCCGAGCGTGCCGAGCTGGGCGAGAAGCGCGAGGCGATCATCGCCGTGACCATTCCCGAGCAGCCGGGCAGCTTCAAGGCCTTCTGCGAGGCGATCGGCAAGCGCCAGATCACCGAGTTCAACTACCGCTACCACAGCGACAAGGAAGCGCACATCTTCGTCGGCGTGCAGACCCACCCGGAAAACGACCCGCGCGCCGCCCTGGTGGAAAACCTGCGGGGCCAGGGCTTCCCGGTGGTGGACCTGACCGACAACGAGCTGGCCAAGCTGCACATCCGCCATATGGTCGGCGGTCATGCGGCGCGGGTGCGCGACGAGGTGGTGTTCCGCTTCGAGTTCCCCGAGCGGCCGGGGGCGCTGTTCAACTTCCTGCAGAAACTCGGTGGGCGCTGGAACATCTCGATGTTCCACTACCGCAACCACGGCGCCGCCGATGGACGGGTGGTCGCCGGTCTGCAGGTGCCGGAGGCCGAGCGTCATCTGGTGGCGGCGGCGCTGGACGCGATCGGCTATCCGTACTGGGACGAGAGCGACAACCCGGCTTACACACTTTTTCTTGGTTAATCGCTCGCCGGGACCGCAATGTAGGCGGCCGTGCGGCGTTGCATTCAGCGGCGTCCGGCCTATGACACTGCTCAACGACCTCTTGCGTCGATAATCCGACAGGGAACCCAGCCGTTATGGATCCATACCTGCTACTGCGCATCGCCCACAGCCTGCCCGCCATCCTCCTGCTGCTCGGCGTGCTGGTCCATGTCTTCATGCTGTGGAAGGCCCGGCGTGGCGGCGATGCGGCCATCCTGCAGCGCAAGCTGCGGCGCACCCGCATGATCAGCCTGCCGCTGCTGGGCCTGCTGGCGTTGAGCTTGCCGGTCAGTGGCTGGGGCCTGGTGGATATGGTCGGCTGGCCGCTGGGGCAGACCTGGTTGCTGCTCGGCAGCATCCTGTTCGCGCTGATGATGCTCTGCGGGCTGTTGCTCGCCGGTCGCCTGGCCGCCTGGCAGGCGCTCGGCGAAACGCCGGCTGCCAGCCGCCTGCTGGGTTTTACCGCTGTCTATGCCGGGTTGATCGTCCTGCTGTTGCTGGTGATCATGGGCCTGATGGGCGCCAAACCGGCCTGATGGGGCAGGCACTCATGGAGATCCTGTGCTTATGCGCAAGGTCTGCAGCATTGTGGGAGACCTCCTGTCGTCCACACGCTGCGCTGTCGCGCAGCAAACTGGGTGCTCAAGGATCAAGACCGTAGGATGGGTTAGGCGCCCACAAATTGACCTGCTACCAGCAGAATAACCGCGCCGTAACCCATCATGGATTTCAGCCACGACAACCGGATACAGGTATAAATCGTTCGATGGGTATCGCTGCGCTCAACGCCATCCTACGGGCGAGTTGCGCCGGCATTTGTAGTGCGGAGGGGTTAGGCGCGGTGACAGGCGCTTGCTAGCGCAGCGAGATGATCGGCCAGCCGCGTTTCTCGGCTTCGTCGCGCAGGTTCGGGTCGGGGTCGACTGCCACCGGGTGGCTGACCTGTTCCAGCAGCGCCAGGTCGTTCATCGAGTCGCTGTAGAAGCAGCTGTCTTCCAGGCTGAAACCGCTTTCCGCCAGCCAGCGGTTGAGGCGGGTGACCTTGCCTTGCTTGAAGCAGGGCACGTCGGTGGTGCGCCCGGTGTAGCGCCCGTCGGCCATTTCGCATTCGGTGGCCAGCAGGGTGTCGACGCCCAGGCGCGCGGCAATCGGCGCGGTGACGAAGCGGTTGGTGGCGGTGATGATCAACAGCTTGTCGCCGGCGGCGCGGTGTTCCTCGAGCAGGGCTTCGCCCTTGGCCAGGATGATCGGTTCGACGCAGTCGCGCATGAACTCGCGGTGCCACTGCTCGAGTTGCGCCATCTCGCTGCGGCCGAGGATCGCCAGGCTGAAGTTCAGGTAGTCGCGGATGTCCAGGCGACCGGCCAGGTAGTCCTGGTAGAACTCATCGTTGCGCGCCTTGTAGGCATCGCCATCGAGAATGCCGCGCGCACACAGGTAATCGCCCCAGGCGTGGTCGCTGTCGCCGCCGAGCAGGGTGTTGTCGAGATCGAATAAAGCCAGACGCACGCGGCACCTTTCATCAAAACCTAGGAGGGCCGTCAGGATAACGACTTTTACCGGGCCTGCCCATTCGGGTGCTCGCGTTGCCGCTGTTGCAACCTTTGTGGAACAATGCCGAAACATGCGTTTACGAGGTTGTGCGCCGTGATCGATCCTGATGGTTTTCGCCCCAATGTCGGCATCATTCTGACCAATGAAGTCGGCCAGGTGCTCTGGGCGCGTCGGATAAACCAGGACGCCTGGCAGTTCCCGCAAGGCGGGATCAACGACTATGAGTCGCCGGAAGAAGCGCTGTACCGCGAACTGACCGAGGAAGTCGGCCTGGAACAGCAGGATGTGAAAATTCTCGCCTGCACCCGGGGTTGGTTGAGGTATCGTCTGCCTCAGCGTCTGGTTCGCACCCACAGTCAACCGCTGTGCATCGGCCAGAAACAGAAGTGGTTCCTGCTGCGTCTGACGTCGGACGAACAGCGGGTACGCATGGACCTGACCGGCAAGCCCGAGTTCGATGGCTGGCGCTGGGTCAGTTACTGGTACCCGTTGGGCCAGGTGGTCACATTCAAGCGCGAGGTTTATCGCCGCGCCCTCAAGGAACTCGCTCCGCGCCTGTTGGCGCGGGACTGATACGGACTAGAGCCGAGCCATGCTCAATACGCTGCGCAAGATCGTCCAGGAAGTTAATGCCGCCAAGGACCTCAAAGCGGCCTTGGGCATCATTGTGCAGCGGGTCAAGGAGGCCATGGGCAGCCAGGTCTGCTCGGTCTATCTGCTCGACCCGGAGAGCAACCGTTTCGTGCTGATGGCCACCGATGGCCTGAACAAGCGCTCCATCGGCAAGGTCAGCATGGCGCCCAACGAGGGCCTGGTCGGCCTGGTCGGCACCCGCGAGGAGCCGCTCAATCTGGAGAACGCCTCCGAACACCCGCGCTACCGCTACTTTGCCGAAACCGGCGAGGAGCGTTATGCCTCCTTCCTCGGTTCGCCGATCATCCACCACCGCAAGGTGATGGGGGTGCTGGTGATCCAGCAAAAGGAGCGGCGCCAGTTCGACGAGGGCGAAGAAGCCTTTCTGGTGACCATGAGCGCCCAGCTCGCCGGGGTTATCGCGCACGCCGAGGCGACCGGTTCGATCCGTGGCCTGGGCAAGCAGGGCAAGGGCATCCAGGAGGCCAAGTTCGTTGGCGTGCCGGGTTCGCCCGGCGCGGCGGTGGGTACGGCGGTGGTGGTTCTGCCGCCGGCCGACCTAGAGGTGGTGCCGGACAAACACGTCGAGGACATCACCGCCGAGCTGCTGCTGTTCAACACCGCCCTGGAAGGCGTGCGCACCGACATGCGCGCCTTGTCGGCGAAGATGGCGACCCAGCTGCGCCCGGAAGAGCGCGCGCTGTTCGACGTCTACCTGATGATGCTGGAAGACGCCGCCCTGGGTAACGAGGTGGTCAAGGTCATCAAGACCGGACAGTGGGCCCAGGGTGCCTTGCGCCAGGTGGTCAGCGAGCACGTCAATCGCTTCGAACTGATGGACGACGCCTACCTGCGTGAGCGCGCCTCCGACGTCAAGGACCTCGGCCGGCGCCTGCTCGCCTACCTGCAGCAGGCACGCCAGCAGACCCTGGTGTATCCCGATAATTGCATCCTGGTCAGCGAGGAACTGTCGCCGGCCATGCTCGGCGAAGTGCCCGAAGGCAAGCTGGTCGGCCTGGTTTCGGTGCAGGGTTCGGGCAACTCGCACGTGGCGATCTTCGCCCGTGCCATGGGGATTCCCACGGTGATGGGGGTGGTCGACCTGCCCTATTCGAAGATCGATGGCATCCAGCTGATCGTCGATGGCTACCACGGCGAGGTGTTCACCAACCCCAGCGAGCTGCTGCGCAAGCAGTATGCCGAGGTGGTCGAGGAAGAGCGCCAGCTGACCCAGGGCCTCGATGCTTTGCGTGGCTTGCCCTGCGAGACGCTGGACGGTTACCGCATGCCGCTGTGGGTCAACACCGGTCTGCTGGCCGATGTGAAGCGCGCCCAGGAACGTGGCGCCGAGGGCGTGGGCCTGTACCGCACCGAAGTGCCCTTCATGATCAAGGAGCGCTTTCCCAGCGAGAAGGAGCAGTTGGCCATCTATCGCGAGCAGCTGGTCGCCTTCCATCCGTTGCCGGTGACCATGCGCAGCCTGGATATCGGCGGCGACAAGGCGCTGAGCTATTTCCCGATCAAGGAAGAAAACCCCTTCCTCGGTTGGCGCGGCATCCGCGTCACCCTCGACCACCCGGAAATCTTCCTGGTGCAGACCCGCGCCATGCTCAAGGCCAGTGAAGGCCTGGATAACCTGCGCATCCTGTTGCCGATGATTTCCGGGATTCAGGAACTGGAAGAAGCGCTGCACCTGATCCACCGCTCCTGGGGTGAAGTGCGCGACGAGGGCATCGACATCCCGATGCCGCCGGTGGGGGTGATGATCGAGATCCCCGCCGCGGTCTACCAGGTTCGCGAGCTGGCGCGTCAGGTCGACTTCCTCTCGGTCGGCTCCAACGACCTGACCCAGTACCTGCTGGCGGTGGATCGCAATAATCCGCGGGTCGCCGACCTCTACGACTTCCTTCATCCGGCGGTGCTGCAAGCGCTGTGCAAGGTGGTCGAGGGCGCCCATGCCGAAGGCAAGCCGGTGAGCATCTGTGGCGAAATGGCCGGCGATCCGGCGGCGGCGGTGCTGCTGATGGCCATGGGCTTCGACAGCCTGTCGATGAACGCCACCAACCTGCCCAAGGTCAAGTGGCTGCTGCGTCAGATCAGCCTGGGCAAAGCCAAGGAGCTGCTGGCTCAGGTGATGACCATCGACAATCCGCAAGTGATCCACAGCACCCTGCAATTGGCCCTGCGCAACCTTGGCCTGGGCCGAATGATCAATCCGGCGTCGAATATCCAGGCCTGAGATTCTGTAAAAAACGTCCTGGCGCTCGATTTTCCACAACCTCTGAGCCCATGAGGGACGCAGCCTAGCGCTCGATCCTCACCTCGTTCAGGTGTGCGCCAAAGGGCCCGTAGCTGCGCTCGACCAGGGTTCGCGAGCCGTCGGCCTTGACCAGCAGCACCGTGCTGGCGCGGGTGCCATAGCTGTGGGTGGCGATGAAGATGCTCGAGAGCACGCGCTCGGTGTTCAGGCCGACGCCGGTGTCGGGCAAGCGCGCATCCTCGACTTGTTGCCCATCATGCAGCAGGTCCAGCAGGGACGGTACCTGGGGCGCTGTCAGGCATTCGCCGAGCAGGGCCTTGGCCTTTTCGACCTTGGGCCAGGGGGTATCCAGTTCGGCATTGGACAGCCCGTAGAGGCCGGCGCTCAGTTGCTCGGGTACGCCCGTGCGTGAATTCAGCAGCCAGAGGTGGTGGCGGTCGCCGACCAGCAGGTTGAACCCCGAGTAGTCGCCGGCCCGTTGCGCCGTCTCCCGCAGAAATGCCTCGGGGCCCAGTTCGCCGCGCAGGAATTGCACCGGCAGTTCGCCGCGCGAGCGCCCCCGTGGTGGCTGGCGCGGGTCGCGGATATTGGTCAGCGCGGCGAAGCGTGCGTGCGGGCCGATGCCCAGCCAGGTGCCGCCGGCCTCCAGGTCGCGTCCTCCGTAGAGGCCCGGTGCATCCGGCCACTGGGCCAGCGGCAGGCTGGGGCGGGCATAGAACTCGTCGCGGTTGGCGGCCATGACCAGCGGCAGCTCATGACCGGGACGCCAGGCGAATACGATCAGGCACATGGGAGTCCTTTCGCGGGCAGGTAGCTTGAAGTCCTAAGATTGCAGCGCAGCCACCCGATTGCGCAAGTGGTGGATTCCGCTTCGCGCTTCCCGCATCTGCCTGCGACGATTACCATTGCGCTTTGTTTTTGGGGGTGGCGATGGAACTCGTGCTGTATTTAATGCTGGGCGCCGCAGCGGGAGTGCTGGCCGGGCTGTTTGGCGTCGGTGGCGGGATCATCATCGTGCCGGTGCTGGTCTTCAGTTTCGCCGCCCAGGGCTTCGAGCCGAATGTGCTGACCCATCTGGCGGTGGGGACTTCGCTGGCAACCATCGTCTTCACCTCGATCAACTCGGTACTCGAACACCAGCGCAAGGGCGCCGTGCGCTGGCCGATCTTCATCTGGATGACCCTGGGAATTCTCCTGGGAGCGGCCCTGGGGGCCATGACCGCGGCCGCGATCAAGGGACCGCTGCTGCAGAAAATCATCGGCGTATTCGCCATCGTCATCGCCCTGCAGATGGCCCTGGAGTTGAAACCCAAGGCCAGCAATGTTGTCCCAGGCAAGCTGGGCCTGACCGCCGCCGGCGGCTTGATTGGCTGGGCCTCGGCGATCTTCGGGATTGGCGGCGGTTCGCTCAGCGTGCCCTTCCTGACCTGGCGCAGCGTGCCCATGCAGCAGGCGGTGGCGACCTCCTCGGCCTGCGGCTTGCCGATTGCCGTGGCCGGCGCGCTGACCTTCATGTGGCTGGGCTGGGACAGCCCGCAACTGCCGGACTGGAGCCTGGGCTTCGTCTATCTGCCGGCGATGGCCGGGATTGCCTTCACCAGCATGTTCTTTGCCCGCTTCGGCGCACGCCTGGCGCATCGTCTTTCGCCACGTCTGCTTAGGCGTCTGTTTGCCTTGCTGTTATTCAGCGTTGGCCTGAGTTTTTTGATTTGAGGAGTTACTGATGCTGCCTTACCCGCAGATCGACCCGGTGGCGATTGCCCTGGGCCCGCTGAAAATTCACTGGTACGGCCTGATGTACCTGATCGGTATCGGCGGCGCCTGGTGGCTGGCGTCGCGCCGGTTGAGCACCTTCGAGCCGAACTGGAGCAAGGAGAAACTCTCCGACCTGGTGTTCTGGGTGGCCATGGGGGTGATCCTCGGTGGCCGTCTGGGCTATGTGCTGTTCTACGACCTGGCGGCCTATATCGATCAGCCGAGCCTGATCCTGCAGGTGTGGAAGGGTGGCATGTCGTTCCACGGCGGCTTTATCGGCGTGATGCTGGCGAGCTGGTGGTTCGGCAAGCGCAACGGCAAGAGCTTCTTCCAGTTGATGGATTTCATCGCGCCGCTGGTGCCGATCGGCCTGGGCGCCGGGCGCATCGGCAACTTCATCAACGCCGAACTCTGGGGCAAGGCCACCGACCTGCCCTGGGCCATGGTCTTCCCGACCGACCCCGAGCAACTGGCGCGCCATCCGTCGCAGCTCTACCAGTTCGCCCTGGAAGGCGTGGCGCTGTTCGCCATCCTCTGGTTCTACTCGCGCAAACCGCGGCCGACCATGGCAGTGTCGGGCATGTTCGCCGCCTGTTATGGGCTGTTCCGCTTTATCGTCGAATTCGTCCGGGTGCCGGATCCGCAGCTCGGTTACCTGGCCTGGAACTGGCTGACCATGGGCCAGGTGCTCAGTCTGCCGATGATTCTTCTCGGGGTGGGCTTGATCTGGTTCGCCTACCACCGCCAAGCCGTCCAGGGAGCCGCCCGATGAAACAGTACCTCGACCTGATGCGCCTGGTGCGCGACACCGGCACCTTCAAGAGCGACCGCACCGGCACCGGCACCTACAGCCTGTTTGCCCACCAGATGCGCTTCGACCTGGCCGAGGGTTTTCCCCTGGTCACCACCAAGAAGTGCCACCTGAAATCCATCATCCACGAGCTGTTGTGGTTCCTTCAGGGCGACACCAATATCCAGTACCTGAAGGACCACGGCGTGCGCATCTGGGACGAGTGGGCCGACGAGAACGGCGACCTCGGTCCGGTCTACGGCTACCAGTGGCGCAACTGGCCGGCGCCGAATGGCGAGTCGATCGACCAGATCGCCAAGCTGATCGCGATGATCAAGAGCAACCCCGACTCGCGGCGCCTGTTGGTCACCGCCTGGAATCCCGCACTGGTCGAGCAGATGGCCCTGCCGCCGTGCCATGCGCTGTTCCAGTTCTACGTCGCCGAGGGCAAGCTGAGCTGCCAGCTGTACCAGCGCTCGGCCGACATCTTCCTCGGCGTGCCCTTCAACATCGCTAGCTACGCCCTGCTGACCCTGATGGTCGCCCAGGTTTGCGACCTGCAACCGGGCGAATTCATCTGGACCGGCGGCGACTGCCACCTGTACGCCAACCACCTCGAACAGGCCGACCTGCAACTGAGCCGCGAGCCGCTGCCACTGCCGGTGATGAAGCTCAACCCCGAAGTGAAGGACATCTTCGCCTTCAAATTCGAGGACTTCGAGCTGCTCGGTTACCAGGCCCATCCGCATATCAGCGCGCCGGTCGCGGTCTAGGCCGTCAGGCTGCTGCGAAAGCGCCGCAGCGCCAGGCCGAAGAACGCCAGGCCGATCGCCGTCAGCGCCGCCAGCTCGGGCCAGAGCACGCCCGGGCCGGCATCGCGAAACAGGATCGAGGTGCTCAGGCTGAGGTAGTGGGTGGACGGGGAGAACTGCATCAGCCACTGCAGCCACAGCGGCATGCTCTCCAGCGGTGTGCTGCCGCCGGAGAGCATCAGCATCGGGATGATCACCGGGATCGCCAGCAGGCCGAACTGCGGGATCGAGCGCGCCAGGGTGGCGAGGAAGATGCCCAGCGCCGTGCTGGCGAACAGGTAGAGCGCGGTCACCGCGAGGAACAAGGTGAGCGAGCCGGCCAGCGGCACGCCGAGCGCGCCCTTGACCACCAGCTCGAGCGACAGCCAGGTGCAGATCACCACCACCAGGGCGTTGCTCCAGATCTTCGCCAGCATGATCTCCAGTGCGGTCAACGGCAGCACCAGCAGGTGGTCGAGGGTGCCGTGCTCGCGTTCGCGCAGCAGCGCGGTGCCGGTCAGCAGCACGGCGAGGATGGTGATGTGGTTGACGATCTGTAGCAGCGCGAGGAACCAGCCGCCCTGCAGGTTGGCGTTGAACAGCGCGCGGCTGGTCAGCCCGACCGGCGCCTGTGCGGCGGCGTCCTGATGGCTGTAGTCGAGCAGCTCGCGCTGCAGGATCTGGCCGAGGTAGCGCGCGCCCATGAACGCCTGGCTCATGGCGGTGGCGTCGACGTTGACCTGCAGGGCCGGCTGGCGCCCGGCCAGCAGGTCGGCCTGGAAGTTCGCCGGCACGTCGATGACGAAGGTGAAGCGGCCGCTGTCCAGGGCCGCGTCCAGCTGGTCGTAGGGCAGCGCTTCGGGGATCTGGAATTCCGGCGGCTGCAGCGCCTCGGCCAGGCGCCGTGACAGCAGGCTGCGGTCCTCGTCGACTATGGCCACGCTGGCATGGTGCACGCCGATCACCGAGCCGGTGGCCGGCATGTAGACGGCCACGCTGAAGGCATACAGCAGGAACAGCAGCAGCACGCTGTCGTGGCGCAGGCTGGTCAGCTCCTTGAGGCCGAGGCGGAAGATATGCGCCAGCTTGTTCACCCTAGACCTCCTGCTTCTTCAGCAGCCACACGCTGAGCGCGCTGGCGACGAGGAAGAAGCCCAGCAGCGCCAGGCATTGCGGCCACAGGCTGCGCAGGTCGAGGGCCTTGGTGAAGGTGCCGACGGCGATGTCGAGGAAGTGCCCGGCCGGGAACACGTGGCCCATCAACGCCGAGCCGCCTTCCAGCGAGGAACGCGGCACGATCAGCCCGGAATACTGGATGGTCGGCAGGGTGGTGATGATCACCGTGCCGAGGATCGCGGCGATCTGGGTGCGGGTGAAGGCCGAGATCAGCAGGCCCAGGCTGGTGGTGGCGAGCAGGTAGAGCAGGCCGCCGAGCGCCAGGGTCAGGCCGCTGCCCTTGAACGGCACGCCGAACAGCAGGCGGTTGAGAGCCACCAGCATGGCCAGGTTGAGCAGGCTGATGACCAGGTACGGCAGCTGCTTGCCGAGCAGGAACTCCAGGCGGGTCAGCGGCGTGGCGTAGAAGTTGCTGATCGAGCCCAGCTCCTTTTCCCGCACCACGCCCAGTGCGGTGAGCATGGCCGGGATGAAGGCCAGGATCAGCGCCATCACCCCGGGACCGATGGCGTGCACGCTGACCACATCCTGGTTGTAGCGAAAGCGCGTCTCCAGGCGCGCCACGGCCGGCGCGGCGAGGGTCGGGCTGCTCTCCCGGGCCAGGCGTTCGAGGTTGGCCAGGTGCACGGCCTCGATATAGTTGCGGCTGGTCTCGGCGCGAAACGGCATGCCGCCGTCGAGCCAGGCGGCCACCTGCGGCTGGCGCCCGGCCAGCAGGTCGCGGCCGAAGCCCGGCGGGATCTGCAGCGCCAGCTTCAGCTCCGAGCGTTGCAGGCGCCGGTGCAGCTCGCCGGCGTCGCTGATCGGCGCGCGCTCGTCGAAATAGCGCGAGCTGCGGAACGCCTCCAGGTAGGCGCGGCTGTGCGGCGACTGGTCCTGGTCGAGGGCGGCGAAGGCGATGTGCTCCACGTCCAGGGAGATGCCGTAGCCGAAGATCACCATCATGAACAAGGCGCCGAACAGGGCGAAGGCCAGGCGCACCCGGTCGCGCAGCAGCTCCATGCTCTCGCGCACGGCCAGGGCGCGCAGGCGGCGCAGGCTGAAGCCGGGCTGCAGCGGCACGGCGCCGGCGGTCGCGGCGGCAACAGCCGCTGGCGGCGCCGCGGGGCTGTCGCCCTGGGCCTGCTCCAGGCAGCGGACGAAGGCCTGTTCCAGGTCCTGCGCGGCGAACTGCTGCTGCAGCGCGGCCGGGGTGTCGCAGGCCAGCACCCGCCCGGCATGCATCAGCGAGATGCGGTCGCAGCGCTCGGCCTCGTTCATGAAGTGAGTGGAGAGGAAGATGGTCACCCCCTGCTCGCGCGACAGCTCCAGCAGCAGGCGCCAGAAGTCGTCGCGCGCCGCCGGGTCGACGCCGGAGGTGGGTTCGTCGAGGATCAGCACCTCCGGGCCATGGATCACCGCCACCGCCAGCGACAGCCGTTGACGCAGGCCCAGGGGCAGGGCGCCGGCCGCGTCGCCGGCGTGTTCGGTCAGACCGAAGCGCTCGATCAGCGCCTGGCTGCGCGTGCGGCCCTCGCTCGCCGGCAGGTCGAACAGGCGCGCATGCAGTTCGAGGTTCTGCCGCACGCTCAGCTCGCCATACAGCGAGAAGCTCTGCGACATGAAGCCGACCCGCTTGCGCGTGGCCAGGTCGCCGGCGTCCACCGGCTGGCCGAGCAACCGGGCGCTGCCCGCGCTGGCCGGCAGCAGGCCGGTGAGCACCTTCATGGTGGTGGTCTTGCCGCAGCCGTTGGAGCCGAGAAAGCCAAAGATCTCGCCGCGGCGGATGGCGAAGCTGACCTTGTCCACCGCGGTGAAATCGCCGAAGCGCAGGCTGAGGTCGCGGGCCTCGATGGCGATCTCGGCGGACTGCGCGGGCAGCGGCGGGATCAGCAGCGCCTGGCGCGGCGCGGCGCCGCCCTGGAAGTGGGTGAAGGCTTCGTCCAGGTGGCCGCTGGCGGTGACCCTGGCCAGCTCGGCGGTACGGCCCGCGGCGATCAGCCGGCCGCGGTCGAGCATCAGGCAGTGTTCGAACTGCTCGGCCTCCTCCATGTAGGCGGTGGCCACCAGCAGGGTCAGCTGCGGCCGGCCGCCACGCACCTGCTCGACCAGTTCCCAGAAGCGCCGGCGCGACAAGGGGTCGACCCCGGTGGTCGGCTCGTCGAGGATCAGCAGGTCCGGCTCGTGGATCAGCGCGCAGCACAGCCCGAGCTTCTGCTTCATGCCGCCGGACAGCTTGCCGGCCGGGCGCTCGGCGAAGCGGGTCAGGTCGGTGGCCGCCAGCAGGTTGGCCATGCGCGCCTGGCGCTCGGCGCGGCTCAGACCGAACAGGGTGGCGAAGAAGTGGATGTTCTCGGCAATCGACAAGTCGGGGTAGAGGTTGTGCCCCAGCCCCTGGGGCATGAAGGCGATGCGCGGGTACAGGCTGGTGCGGTGGCGGCGCTGCTCGATCGGCCCGCCGAGCACCTCCAGGTTGCCGCGCTGCAGCTTCTTCACCCCGGCGATCAGCCCCAGCAGGCTGGACTTGCCGGCGCCGTCCGGGCCGATCAGGGCGCAGCGCGCACCGACCGTCAGCTTGAAGTCGATCCCGTCCAGCGCCAGCTGCTTGCCGTAGCCATGCTGCAGGCCTTCGGCGCGGATCGCCCAGGCGCTCATTGCAGCTCGGCCGGCCAGGCGACCTCGGCGCTGCGCACATAGCCGGCGCCGGGCATGCCCGGCTTGGCCTGGGGCACGGCGGCCGGCTCGGTCAGGCGCAGCTTGACCCGGAATACCAGCTTCTGCCGCTCGTCACGGGTCTCCACCTCCTTGGGGGTGAACTGCGCCTTGGCGGCCACATAGGCGATCCTGGCCGGCAGCGGCCGCTCGGGCAGGGCGTCGAGCAGCACCCGCGCCTCGTCGCCCTGGGTCAGGCGGCCGGCGACGGCGGCGGGCAGGTAGAGGTTCATGTACTGCTCGCCGGGGTCGATCAGCAGCAGCACCCGGCCGCCGGCGCCGAGCACCTCGCCGGGCTCGGCCAGGCGCAGCTGGACCAGGCCGTCGAGCGGCGCGCGCAGGCTGCTGTCGTCGATCTCACTGCTCAGCTGGGCGACCAGCGCCTGGGCCGCGCCGATCGCCGCGCGGGCCGCCGAGACCTGGGCGCGGGCGGCCTCCAGGGCGGCGCCGGCGGTGTCGAAGCGCGCCTGCTGCTGGTCGAGTTGCTGGCGGCTGGTGTGGCCACGCCGGAACAGCTCGCGGAAGCGCTTGAGGTCCTGCTCGGCCAGCCGCCGCTCGCTCTCGCGCAGGCGCACGGTGGCCTGGCTGGCGGCCAGGTTCTCCTCGGCGCGGCGCACCTCGGCCTCGGCCTGGGCGCGCTGGGCCTCCAGGGTGCGGGTGTCCAGGCGGGCGAGCAACTGGCCTTTCTGCACCCGGTCGCCTTCCTGCACCCGCACCTCGGCCAGGCGCCCGGGGTACTTGCTGGCGATCTGCACCTCGGTGGCCTCCAGGCGCCCGTTGCCCATGGCCAGGCCTTCGGGCAGACGTTCCCTGAGCGACAGCCAATAGCCGAGCAGGCCGGCGGCGAGCAGGCCCAGCAGTAGGGGCACGACGAACAGGCGGGAAGGGCGGAGCTCGCTAGACATGAATTGCATCCTGCAGAGTGACGCAGCCAGTGTGCCAGCGCTGCCGGTGTGGGTCTTGATGCGCATCAATCGACAGTCATCGCCGGAGGCAGCTGGCCGCTAACCGATCGGCGCGGCTACCCCGCGCGCACCCGTGTGTGCTTAAAGCTGGCTCGCCAGTACGTCGACCTGCGCCTGGCGCTCCAGCTGTTGCAGGCGCGCGCGGGGATTGAGCGATGACCACTCGGGGTGGGCGCGGGCCCTGTGCAGGGCGTCGGGCAGCTTGCCCTCGCGCCACAGCGCCTCCTGCGGCGCAGCCAGTTCGAGGGTGCCCATGGCCGCATGGCCGCGGGCTTCCAGGGCTTGCAGCAACAGTTGCTGGCGCAGGGCGAGCAGGCGCAGCACGGCGTCGTCCACGCTCAGTTCGCGCTGACCCTTGAGTTTGCCTTTCAGGCGGGCGCCGTAGCCGCGCAGGGTCTGTGCGCCGCCGCCGATCAGGGCGCCGAGGGCGGCCGCGGCGCCGAGGGTGACGCCGCCCACCAGCAGGTCGATGCCGACGCCGGTGGCGGCGCCGGCGGCCATGCCGCCGCCGACCTTGACCCCGAGCTGCTTGAGGGTTTCCGGGTTGAACAGGTCGTCGCCCCAGCGGCCGTCGAGCAAGGGCACGGCTTCGGCCTTGGCGTCGTCTGGGCGGAAGGCGTAAAGCCGCAGCAAGGCCTCGACGCAACGCTGTTCGCGCTGGCGGATGGTCTCGCGCAACTCGCGGATCGCGCCTTGCTCCAGGGTTGGCTGGGCCGCCACGCTGCGTCGGCAGGCGGCGCAGTCGAGCAGCAGCTCGGCGATCAGCCGGGTGCCGCTGTGGCGGCGGGCCTGGCGCTGCGCTTCATGGTCGTCGATCAGCCGTTGCAGCTGAGGCCGGGCCTTTTCCTGCAACAGGGCCAGGCTCTCGTACAGCCGGCGTTCGCCATCCAGCGGCGGCGCCACGCTGTCGAAGGCGACCCGCGCATGCAGGCCGAGGCGGGCCAGGGCCTGGTACCAGTCGTCTTCGCGGTGCTGGCGGCCGGCGACGAAGTTCAGCACCGGCAGCAAGGGCCGGCCGCACATGGTGAGGATCGCCAGCTCGTCGCGGTATTTGGCCAGCACCGGCTCGCGGGCGTCGATCACGTAGAGGCCGGCGTCCGAGGCGAGCAACTGGCGCAGCACCTTGGCCTCCTGCTCGAAACGCTGGCGCGCCTCGCTGCCATCGAGAAAACGCGCCAGGCGTGCCGGGCCGTCCAGGCGTTCGCCGGGGCGTTCCAGGCGTTCCAGGTAGTCGAGCAGGGCGATGGCGTCTTCCAGGCCGGGGGTGTCGTACAGCTCGAGCAGCGCCTGGCCGTCCACCGACAGGCGCGCGCCCTCGACATGGCGGGTGGTGCTGGGGCGATGCGAGACCTCGCCGAAACCGACGTCGCGGGTCAGGGTGCGCAGCAGCGAGGTCTTGCCGACATTGGTGTGGCCGACCACGGCCAGCTTGAGCGGTTGGCTCATCGTAGGCTCCGTAGGGTGGATGACGCTTTACCCATCCACCAACAACGATGGTGGATGAAAAAGGCGTCATCCACCCTACCCAGCTCGCGTAGCCTGGATTGAACGATATCAGTCATGGCCGCTCTCCAGCCAGCTCAGCGGTGCGCTGTCGCTGTGCGCCAGCTGCAGCTGGTCCAGGGCGGCGTGCCAGTCGCCGAGGCGTTCACTGTCCAGGGCTTCGCCGGGTTGGCCCGGCAGCAGCCAGATGCGCGTGGCTGCCGCCGTACGGGCCAGTTCGCCGAGCAGCGCCAGGCTGCCGCGATCCGGCGAGCGGCGCGGGTCGCAGGCGATCGCCAGGCGCGCCGGGGGGAAGCGGGTGAGTTGTTCGAGCAGGTGCTGGCGCTGTTCGCGGCTGTCGATCACCCCGGCGTCGCTGATGCCCTTGGGCAATGCCGGTGGCCAGGGCCGTCGCTCGTCCAGTTCGATGGCGACCAGTATGGCGCCCTGGCTGTCTTGCGGGTTGCTGCCGGCGGTTGGCTGCGGCCACTGTGCGGGCGCCGCATCGCACACCCCGAGGCGTTCGCTGCTCGGTTGCAGGCGTTCGCGCAGCAGGCTGTAACCGGGCAGGCCGACGTCCAGCTGCAGGGCGGCGCAACCCCGGCGCCAGCGCCACAGGCAGAACAGCCCCAGCAGCAGGCGCGGCAGCAGGCCGTAGACCAGCAGCACGCCGACCAGCCAGCCGGCCCAGCTCAGGCGCGCGGCTTCGCTAGCCAGGGCGCTGTCGCCGCTGGCACGGATCAGCTCGGCATCCGGCAGGCTGAAGCCGAGCAGTGCCGGCAGCGCACCGAGGGCCTGGGTCAGGGCGATAAAGGTTTCACCGCCGAGAATGGTGCTTTCCCAGACGAAGCCGTAGCGACGGGTGGCGAGCAGCGTCAGCAGGCTCAGCAGTGCCGCCAGCAGGGCCAGCAGCCACAGGCCGTGGACCAGCACGCCCAGGCCCCAGCGGCCGAGGCGTTGGCGTTGCAGCAGCACCAGCAAGGCCGGCGCCAGTTGCGCGGCCTGGGCGTCGCGGGCGAGTTTTTCGCTGAGCCACAACCACAGCCGGCCGAGGGCGCCGGTGCTGTCGCGCGCCAGCAGCAGGCCCAGGGCCCAGCCGAGCAGCATCAGCAGGTTGAGGCCGAGCAGGCTGCCCAGGGCCCAGAACACATTGACCGGGCGCTGGCCGTCGCCAAGCGCCGCAAGCGCCAGGCCGATGCCGCTGAGCAGGGCCAGCAGCAGCAGCGCCGCCAGGGCCAGGCGCGCGCCCTGCAGCCAGTGGCGCAGGGCCTGCAGCTGACCGTCACGCTCGGCGAGCAGCAGGGCGCGGGCCTGAATGCGTTCGGCAAGATCGCCGCCGCCGGCCTGGGCGCGACGATTGGCTTCGCGGTCTTCCAGCGGACCGGCGTGCTCTTCGCGCAGGCGAATCGCTTCGCTGAGCCAGAGGCGCTGGAGTTTGTTCGGAGCAGGTTCGGTGGTCACGCGGCGTCTCGTTGGCCAGGTCGAGTCTGAGCATAACCCGTGCTGCCGTGTTGGGCTAAGCCTTGTCCGTCCGGGGTCGGCTGCACGGGCAGCGGTTGCTCTGCTATGCTCGTCGCCATGAAAAATTCCCTGCCTCTCTGCCTGATCGCCGCCCTCGCGGACAACCGCGTGATCGGCCGCGACAACCAACTGCCCTGGCGCCTGCCGGCCGACCTCAAGCACTTCAAGGCGCTGACCCTGGGCAAGCCGATCATCATGGGGCGCAAGACCTGGGACTCGCTCGGCCGGCCCTTGCCGGGCCGGCTCAACCTGGTGGTCAGCCGCCTGCCCGGCTTGCAGCTCGAGGGCGCCGAAGTCTTCGCCTCGCTCGAGGCGGCCATCGTCCGCGCCGAGCAGTGGGCCCATGAGCAGGGGGTCGACGAACTGATGCTGATCGGCGGCGCGCAGCTTTACCAGCAGGCGCTACCCTTGGCCGCACGGTTGTACCTGACCCGGGTCGAGCTGAGTCCCGAGGGCGATGCCTGGTTTCCAGAGTTTGACGCTGCGGCATGGCACTGCACGGCCTCCGAGACCTTTGCGCCTCTGGAGCAAGCGCCGGCATACGCCTTCGAGACGTGGACACGACGCTGAGCGTGGCGAGCAGTTGCGCATGTGATGGGCTGCGGTCCGCGGCTTTCTTGATCTCGGCCAATTCGCCAGAGCATTTGTTGGTCTAGGATTGCTGACTTGCCCACAGCACCTACAGGCTTGCACCATGGCTGCAGTCAAATCCGATAGCCCGCAGGCGGACACCCTGGCCGCGATCATCCGTCATCCGCTGTGGGAGGATGCCCTGGCCCTGTTGATGGGCACCGCCATGGTCGCCCTGGGCATCGCCCTCTATGCCCATGCGGGGCTGCTGACCGGCGGCACCGTGGGCGTGGCCTTCCTGCTCAAGTACCTGCTCGGCTGGTCGTTCGGCTGGTCGTTCTTCCTGATCAACCTGCCGTTCTATGCCCTGGCCATCTGGCAGATGGGCTGGCAGTTCACCCTGCGGACCTTCTGCGCGGTCGGCCTGGTGTCGCTGCTGGCCGAACTGACCCCGCAATGGATCGGCTTCGCCCAGTTGAATGTGCTCTATGCGGCCTTGTTCGGCGGCTTCGCCATGGGCCTGGGGCTGTTGATGCTGTTCCGTCATCGCGCCAGCCTCGGCGGCGTGAATATCCTCGCGCTGTACCTGCAGGAGCGCTTCGGCCTGCGCGCGGGCAAGGTGCAGATGGGCATCGATGTGGCGATCGTGCTGGCGGCGGTGTTCATCGTGCCGCTGGACAAGGTCGCGCTGTCGATCCTCGGCGCGGTGGCGCTGAATCTGGTGCTGGCGATCAACCACCGGGCCGGGCGCTATATGGGCGTGAGCTGACGCGGCGCTTCCGCGGGCATGGCAACTAGGCGTCCCCCCGCTCCTGCGATGGGCACCTATCGCCAGCGACCGTACATAACAGAAGCCCGGCACTAGGCCGGGCTTTTGGGTGTACGTGACGTGTTAGGGCACCAGTTTGTCCAGCAGCGCCTTGTCGCGCACCGCGCCCTTGTCGGCGCTGGTGGCGAGCAGGGCGTAGGCCTTCAGTGCCGTGGTGACCTTGCGTGGGCGGTTTTCCACCGGCTTCCAGCCCTTCTTGTCTTGTTCCACGCGGCGTGCGGCCAGTTCTTCGTCGCCGATCAGCAGGTTGATCGAGCGCTCGTGGATGTTGATCAGGATCTTGTCGCCTGCGCGCACCAGACCGATGGCACCGCCGGCGGCGGCTTCCGGCGAGGCGTGGCCGATCGACAGGCCCGAGGTGCCGCCGGAGAAGCGGCCGTCGGTGAGCAGGGCGCAGGCTTTGCCCAGGCCCTTGGACTTCAGATAAGAAGTCGGATAGAGCATTTCCTGCATGCCCGGGCCGCCTTTCGGGCCTTCGTAGCGGATGATGACGATATCGCCTTCCTGCACTTCGTCGTTGAGGATGCCGCGCACGGCGCTGTCCTGGCTCTCGAAGATCTTCGCGTTGCCTTCGAAGATATGGATGGACTCGTCCACCCCGGCGGTTTTCACCACACAGCCATCGACGGCGATATTGCCATAGAGCACTGCAAGCCCACCCTCTTGGGAATAAGCATGCTCGACGCTGCGAATGCAGCCGTTCTCGCGGTCGTCATCCACCGTATCCCAGCGGGTGCTCTGGCTGAACGCGGTCTGGGTCGGGATGCCGGCCGGGCCGGCGCGGAAGAAGGTGTGCACGGCCTCATCGTCGGTCTGGGTGATATCCCACTTGGCGATGGCTTCGCTCATGCTCTTGCTATGCACGGTCGGCAGATCGGTGTGCAGCAGGCCGCCGCGGGCCAGCGAACCGAGGATGCTGAAGATGCCGCCAGCGCGGTGCACGTCTTCCATATGGTACTTCTGGATGTTCGGCGCGACCTTGCACAGCTGCGGCACCTTGCGCGACAGGCGATCGATATCGCGCAGGTCGAAATCGATCTCGGCTTCCTGGGCGGCGGCCAGCAGATGCAGGATGGTGTTGGTCGAGCCGCCCATGGCGATGTCCAGGCTCATGGCGTTTTCGAACGCCTTGAAGTTGGCAATATTGCGCGGCAACACCGACTCGTCGTTCTCGCCGTAGTAGCGTTTGCACAGTTCCACCGCGGTGCGCCCGGCCTGCAGGAACAGCTGTTCGCGGTCGCTGTGGGTGGCCAGGGTCGAACCGTTGCCCGGCAGGGCCAGGCCCAGGGCTTCCATCAGGCAGTTCATCGAGTTGGCGGTGAACATGCCGGAGCAGCTGCCGCAGGTCGGGCAGGCACTGCGCTCGTACTCGGCGACTTTCGCGTCGCTGGCCGAATCGTCGGCGGCGATGACCATGGCGTCGACCAGGTCCAGGCCGTGGCTGGCCAGCTTGGTCTTGCCGGCTTCCATCGGCCCGCCGGAGACGAAGATCACTGGAATGTTCAGGCGCAGGGCGGCCATCAGCATGCCGGGGGTGATCTTGTCGCAGTTGCTGATGCAGACGATGGCGTCGGCGCAGTGGGCGTTGACCATGTACTCGACCGAGTCGGCGATGATCTCGCGGCTGGGCAGCGAATAGAGCATGCCGTCGTGGCCCATGGCGATGCCGTCGTCGACCGCGATGGTGTTGAATTCCTTGGCCACGCCGCCGGCGCGCTCGATCTCGCGGGCGACCAGTTGGCCCATGTCCTTCAGGTGCACGTGACCGGGCACGAACTGGGTGAAGGAGTTGGCGATGGCGATGATCGGCTTCTTGAAGTCCTCGTCCTTCATCCCGGTGGCGCGCCAGAGGGCGCGGGCGCCGGCCATGTTGCGGCCGTGGGTGGAGGTTTTCGAGCGGTAATCGGGCATGTCGATAAGTCCTGCAAAGGCTGTTCAGGTCACGCATTCGGTGGCGATCGCGTGGGCGACGGCACCGTGCGCACAACGGGCTGTATATGGCTGTGTGAAGCGTATGTTGAGCCGGGTTCAGGCCCAAGGCAAACGGAAGTGACCATTTGCAGGGCTGGGGCGGAGGTTGGCGCGGGGTCTGCGCTGGTTCGGCCTGGTATACGTCCGCCTGGGTGCGGCAGCAAAGGGACGATTCTAGCCCCAGGCGGTGTGGCGGCGAAAGCGCGGAGCAAGGCTATGTACCGGTTATGTGTTGCATGCAGCGATGCCCTGTAGGAGCCAGCTTGCTGCGGTTCGGCGCCCCGACGATGCTTTCGCTGTCAGCTGGATCGCCAGCAAGCTGGCTCCTACGAAGAGCTTCGGCTCCGTACAACAGCTAACTCAGACATAGCCTTAGTTAAAGCATGAGAGGCGGTGAAAAGACTCTCGCCTACTGCGGCCGCCTCCAGGCGCCCGCTGCTAACATTGCGCTTGATATTTTCACAACCTCTGCGCGGATTATTCGATCAGTTCGACGCCGCGCAGGCGCTCGGAACGCCGACGCAGCAGTTCGAGGGTGATCAGCAGGGCGATCGACACCAGGATCAGCAGGGTGGCGATGGCCAGGATGCTCGGGTTGATCTGCTCGCGCAGGCCCGAGAACATCTGCCGCGGGATGGTGCGCTGCTGCGGACCGGCCATGAACAGGATGACCACCACCTCGTCGAATGAGGTGATGAAGGCGAACAGCGCGCCGGAGATCACCCCGGGGCGGATCAGCGGCATGATGATGTCGAAGAACACCCGCAACGGCGTGGCGCCCAGGTTCAGCGCGGCGCGCGCCAGGCTGTAGTCGAAGCCGGTCAGGGTCGCGGTCACGGTGATGATCACGAAGGGCGTGCCCAGGGCGGCGTGAGCCAGGATCACCCCCAGATAGCTGCCGGCCAGGCCCATGTTGGAATAGAAGAAGAACATCCCCGCGGCGGTGATGATCAGCGGCACGATCATCGGCGACAGCAGCAGGGCGGTGATGAAGCGCCGGTAGGGCATGTCGTCGCGGGCCAGGCCGACGGCGGCGCAGGTGCCCAGCACGGTGGCGAGCAGGGTGGCGAAGATGCCGATCAGGAAGCTGTTCTGGATCGCCAGGATCCATTTCGGATCATTGAAGATTTCCCGGTACCAGCGCAGCGAATAGGCTTCCGGCTGCAGGGTGAGCATGCCTTCGGTAAAGCTGAAGAACGGCTCGACGTTGAATGACAGCGGGATGATCACCAGGATCGGCATGATCAGGAACAGCAGCACCAGCCAGGAGCTGGTCTTCAACAACCAGGCCCCGAGGTGATGCCAGAACCCGTAATAGGCGGGAATTTTCATCGTCTGCTTATCCCAGTTTGATATTGCTGGCCCCGACGAAGCGGTCGTATACCCAGTACAGCAGCAGGATCAGGCCGAGCAGCAAGGAACCCAGCGCGGCGGCCAGTTCCCAGTTGTTCGAGCGCTGCATGTGGAAGGCGATGATGTTGCTGATCATCTGTCCGTCGGTGCCGCCGACCAGCGCCGGGGTGATGTAGTAGCCCACGGAAATGATGAATACCAGCAGCGCACCGGCACTCAGGCCCGGCAGGGTCATGGGGAAGTAGATGCGAGCGAAGGCCGGGATCGGTTTGGCGCCGAGTGACAGGGCCGCCCGCAGGTAGCTGGGGTCGATGCCGCGCATCACGCTATACAGCGGCAAGATCATGAACGGCAGGAGGATATGGGTCATCGCCACCACGGTGGCGAACGAGGTGTAGAGCATCTCGATCGGTTGGCTGATCAGGCCGGTGCTGAGCAGGAATGAATTGATCACGCCGTTGGTCTGCAGCAGGGCGATCCAGGCGGTGGTACGTACCAGCAGCGAGGTCCAGAACGGCAGCAGGACCAGTACCAGCAGCAGGTTGGCGCGGTTTTCCGGCAGGCCGGCCAGGTAGTAGGCCAGCGGGTAGCCGAGCAGGGCGCAGAACAGGGTGATGACCAGCGCCATGTTCAGGGTCTTGCCGTACAGCTGCAGGTAGATCTGCGTGTCTTCGCGCACCTGGATGCCCTGCTCCGGGTGCAGCTCAAGATCGAGGGCGGTCAGGTAATAGTCGTAGGTGTAGACCGCGCCGGCGCGTTTGATCGCATACCAGACCTCGGGTTTGCTCCAGTTGCCGTGGGCCTTGAGCAAGGTCCCGGCGCCTTGGGTTGCCAGCTGTTCGGTCTCGATCCGGGCGATCCGTCGGGCGCTGGATTTGACCACGCTGGACATGCCGGTATAGGCGCGGTTGAGTTCCTCGGACAGCTTGCCGGACAGGCGCTCCTTGGCCAGGCCATGCAGCTCCTGGGCAAATACGTTCAGGGTGGTTTCATCGGGTAGTGCTGTGCCGTCCCAGCGTTGCAGTTCCACCAGGGTCAGCGGGATCAGTTCGGCCACGGCCGGGTGATGCACGCTGCGCCAGAGCATGCTGCCGATGGGCGCAACGAAGGTCAGGAGAATGAAGGCCAGCAACGGCACCACGAACAGAAAGGCGGTCAGGCGTTTCTTGCTGCGGGCGCTGGCGGCTTGGTCGGCTTCGGTGGTGGTCAGAGAGGACAAGGTGTTACTCCGGAAATCCTGGTGAGGCCGATACTCTCACCCCAACCCCTCTCCCAAAGGGAGAGGGGTTATTGCGGGTTACTTCAACAGCCACTCGTTGAATTTCTCGCCGAGCGACTCGCCGTAGTCGGCCCAGAAATCCGAGCTGGCCTGGATACCTTTATCCAGGTGGGCGGTGGGCAGGTGCGGTGCGGCGGTCGGGTCGGCCAGCGGCATGGAGGACTTGCGGGTCGGGCCGTAGGCGACGTCCGGCATGCCGGCCAACGGCTTGGAGCCGGTGGCGTAGGCGATGAACTTGAGTGCCAGGTCCTTCTTCTGCGTGCCCTTGACGATGGCCCAGGCGTCGAGGTCGTAGACGTGACCGTCCCAGACGATGACGAAGGGTTTGTTCTCCTGGCGGATGGCGTCGTAGAAGCGCCCGTTGGCCGACTGCACCAGCACTGCGCCGCCGTCATTGAGCAGTTGCGGGGCCTGCGACCAGGAATCGAACCAGACCAGGTCATCCTTGATAGTGGCCAGTTTGTCGAAGGCGCGCTGTTGGCCTTCCGGGGTAGCCAGCACTTCGTAGACGTCCTTGGGCGCTACGCCGTCGGCCAGCAAGGCCCACTCCATGTTGACCTGCGGACGCTTGCGCAGGGCGCGCTTGCCGGGGATCTTCTTGGTGTCGAAGAAGTCCTCGATGCTCGCCGCCTTGGTGCCGCCGATAGTCTTCTCGTTGTAGGCGAACACCACCGACCAGACGATATTGCCGACCGCGCATTCGCTGGCCAGGGCTTCGGGGATGAAGTCTTCTGCAGCCGATTTGCCATCCACGCCGGCCGGCAGGTCCTCATGCGGGATGCTTTCCAGCAGGCCTTCGGAGCAGGCGCGCTCAAGGTCGATCACCTCGAAGTCGACCACGTCCCACTGGATATTGCCGGATTCGACCTGGGCCTTGATCTCGGCCACGCCGCCGGAATAGTCCTCGAACAGCACCTTGACGCCGGTGTCTTTCTGGAACGGGTCGATGACGTGTTTCTTCTGTGCCACGCCATAGGCGCCGCCCCAGGACACCACGGTCAGGCTCTCCTCGGCGCTGGCGGCGAAGCCGGCCGTGCCTAACGCTGCAGCCAAAGCGAATGCGGAAAAGCGGGTAGTCAGTGATCTAGCCATTGCTGTGCTCCATTGCTTTTAGTTGTGTGGTTGTAGCGTAGCCGCGGCGACGGGCCGGTCCAGCGCCTGGCTGTCCTCGGGCAGCCAGGCCAGAGCAACCTCGTCGCTGTTGCTGAACTGCGGGGCCGAACTGTCGTTCATGTTCTTCACCACCAGCTCGGTGCCGTCGGCGGTCTCGAAATGGTAGCGGATGTATTCGCCGACATAGTGGCGGGTCACGAAGCGCGCCTTGACCTGGTTGCCGGCACTGCCGAGGCGGTCAGTGAAGGTGAGTTTTTCCGGGCGGATCGAGACGGTGGTCGGCAGGCCGACTTCACAACAGTTGGCCTTCAGGCTGCTGACCAGGCCGCCGTCTTCCAGGCGCACGCCGACGGTGTCGTCGCCGACCGACTCGATGGTGCCCATGAGTTTGTTGCTCTCGCCGATGAAGTCGGCGACGAACAGGTTGGCAGGGCGCTCGTAGAGCACGTGGGGTGCGGCACATTGCTGGACGATGCCGTTGTTGAACACGGCGATGCGGTCGCTCATGGTCAGGGCTTCGGTCTGATCGTGGGTGACGTAGATCACGGTGAAGCCGAGCTGCTCGTGCAGACGCTTGATCTCGAACTGCATCTGCTCGCGCAGCTTCTTGTCCAGGGCGCCAAGCGGCTCGTCCATCAGGATGATGTCCGGGGCGAAGATCAGGGCGCGGGCCAGGGCCACGCGCTGGCGCTGGCCGCCGGAGAGTTGCCCGGGAAAACGGTTGCCGAACTCCAGCAGCTCGACCAGGGACAGGTATTCGTCGACCTTGGCCTTGATTTCGTCTTTGGGTCTCTTGCGGATTTTCAGCGGGTAGGCGAGGTTTTCGCGCAGGGTCATGTGCGGAAACAGGGCGTACTGCTGGAACACCATGCCGATGTTGCGGGCGTAGGGGGCGATGCTGGTGACCGAGCGGCCGTTGATCAGGATCTCGCCGCTGGTCACGTCCTCGAAGCCGGCGAGCATCATCAGGCAAGTGGTCTTGCCGGAGCCGGAGGGACCGAGCAGGGTGATGAATTCGCCCTTGGCCACATCCAGATTGAAATCCTTGACCACCAGTGTCTTGTGGTCGTAGGTCTTCTTCACATTGGTGAATTGTAGGAACGGTTTGTCCCCAGCTTGCTCAGCCATAATCCTCCCCAGCTTTCCATCAGAACAGGTGTTCAGCTCTTGGCGTGCACCTGGCCACTTCAGTCAACCGTCTCGTTCTTTTTAGGTACGAGCAGCTGTTATGGAAATAACCAAAAGCAATAAGTACGCCAGCCAGCGATAACCACGCGCGGCTGCGCTGCACGTGCTTCTAAGCCTAGTTCAGCTTGGGGTTTGCGCTAGCTGGGTGGGAGAAGGGGTAACAGCACAGGGGGAAGGGGGATACCTGCCGAAACGCACTCGGCAGGTGCACGGGGCTCGGAGGCTGTGAAAGTATCGAGCGTCGTAGCGAGAGCGCAATGCCACAACGGCCGCCTGGGGCGGCCGCTTTTTTCACCAGTGCTCAGCTGTTGGGCAGCAGGCGGCAGGTCAGGCTCTTGATATAGCGGGTCTCGGCGATGGCCGGGTGCACCGGATGATCCGGGCCCTGGGCGCCGCGTTCGAGCAGTTGGATGTTGCGATCGAGGTGGCGGGCGCTGGTCAGCAGGATGTTCTGCAGGTCGTCTTCCGGCAGGTGCATGGAGCAGGAGGCGCTGACCAGGATGCCGTCCTTGTTGAGCAGGCGCATGGCCGCTTCGTTGAGGCGGCGGTAGGCGGCCTCGCCGTTCTTCAGATCCTTCTTGCGCTTGATGAAGGCGGGTGGATCGGCGATCACCACGTCGAAGCGCTCTTCGGCGCTTTTCAGTTCCTTGAGGGCGGCGAACACGTCGCCTTCGATGCAGGCGACCTTCTCCGACAGGCTGTTGAGGGCCGCGTTGCGCTCCACGCCGTCGAGGGCGAAGGCCGAGGCGTCCACGCACATCACTTCGGTGGCGCCGAAGGCCGCAGCCTGCACGCCCCAGCCGCCGATATAGCTGAACAGGTCGAGTACGCGCTTGCCTTTGACGTAGGGCGCCAGGCGTGCACGGTTCATCCGGTGGTCGAAGAACCAGCCGGTCTTCTGCCCTTCGATCACCGGGGCTTCGAACTTCACCCCGTTCTCTTCCAGCGCCACCCATTCCGGCACCACACCGAAGGCGGTCTCGACATAACGCTCCAGGCCTTCGGCATCGCGCGCCGCGGAGTCGTTCTTGAGCAGGATGCCGCTCGGCTTGATCACCTGGATCAGCGCGGCGAGCACCTCATCCTTGTGCCTTTCCATGGTGGCGGAGGCCAGTTGCACCACCAGAATGTCGAAGAAGCGATCCACCACCAGGCCCGGAAGCAGGTCGGAATCGCCGAATACCAGGCGGTAGCAGGGCTGGTCGAACAAGCGCTCGCGTAAGGACAGGGCGACATTGATGCGGTGCACCAGCAGGGACTTGTCCAGTACGTGCTTGACGTCGCGCGACAGCAGGCGGGCGCAGATCAGGTTGTTCGGGCTCAGCGCGACCACGCCCAGCGCCTTGCCGCCGGCCGCTTCGAGGATCGCCTGATCGCCCGCGGCAAAGCCGTGCAGCGGTGTCGCGGCCACATCGATTTCGTTGCTGTACACCCACAGATGGCCGGCCCGCAGGCGTCGATCGGCGTTGGCTTTGAGCCGCAAGCTGGGCAGGGACATGGGGTGTTCTCCAGAAAAAGAGCGCGATTATAGCCGTTTCGCCAAGCGCAGGCGCAGGCCTGGAGGGCTTTGCGTGCGGGCGGGAGGTGTTTCCTGCTTGCCTGGGTGGGGGGCAGCCGGACTACACTCTGGCCTTCTGCCATCTTTGTCGAGCCGTCATGGCCCAGCCACTCTCCGCCGAACAGATTAACAAGGCCCTGCAAGGCATCAGCGTGCCGCCGCAGCCACAGATCATGGTCGACCTGCAGATGGAGCAGGTCATGCCCCATCCCGACCTGCAGGCCATTGCCAAGCTGATCAGCCAGGATCCGGGGTTGTCCGGGGCGTTGTTGAAGATCGTCAACTCGCCGTTCTTCGGCCTGGCCAACCGTATCGCCTCGATCCAGCAGGCGGTCAACCTGCTCGGCTGCGACACGGTGATCAACCTGATCAATGCTCAGTCGATCAAGGGCGAGCTCAGCGACGAAACCATCGTCACCCTCAACCGATTCTGGGACACCGCCCAGGACGTGGCCATGACCTGCCTGACCCTGGCCAAGCGCATTGGCTACCAGTCGCCGGATGAGGCCTACACCCTCGGGCTGTTCCATAACTGCGGCATTCCGCTGATGGTCAAGCGCTTCCCCGGTTTCATGACGGTGCTGGAAGAGGCCTATTACAGCGCCGGCAGCGAGTTGCGGGTGGTCGATAGCGAGAATCGCCTGCTCAACACCAACCATGCGGTGGTCGGCTATTTCACCGCCAGATCGTGGAACCTGCCGCTGCACCTGTGCGAGGCCATCGCCAGCCACCATGACGCGCTGGCGATCTTCAGCGACGACTCCGGCCGCGATGCCCAGCTGAAGACCCTGTTGGCGATTCTGAAGATGGCCGAGCACATCTGTGCAAGCCATCGGGTGCTGGGCAACCAGGCCGAGGATCATGAGTGGCAGACCATCGAGCAACTGGTGCTGGAGTACGTCGGCCTGTCCGGCTACGACTTCGAGCACCTGCGCGAGAGTATCCGCGAGCTGGGCAGGGTATGAGAGGTTGTGAAAAAACTCCCGCCTACTGCGACCGCCTCCAGACGGCGCTCGATATTTTCACAACCGCTGATTCGCCGAGGTCGGCACGGGACTGGATTTCCAGCGGCCCGCTGCTACTGTTCCGCGGCGAGGATGGCGCTGGCCAATTCCATGTCGCTGGCCTGCAGATCGGGATGCTCGGCGCGCAATTGGTTCAGCGCGGCTTCCAGATAAGGCCCGCGGATTTCTCCAGCGCTGGCGACATAGCTGCTGGCATCGTCACGTGCTGGCACGATCAGCTTCTTGTCCTTGAAGGTCAGGTAGGTCGAGGCCGTGGTTGCCCCGGACGAGAGGATGTCGCGCACCAGACCGTCAGCGAATGTCGGGGCCGTGAAGGCGACCAGTACGGTAAAAATCAACGGATTTAAACGGCGCATACGGGTGACTCCGAAAGGTTTGCCTATGAAGTAGGAGTCCGATTTGCCGCCGAGGGTTCAACCCGGCCGATCAAGGGCGGCGATTGCCAGGTTCGGCTAGGGGGCGCTCTGCGTGGGAACCATCGCGGGGGTTGCGGCATCTCTGGAGGAAGGGCCAGGCGGTGTTCCGCTTCAGTCGCGAAGCGTTACGGAGGGCTCGATGACCTTCACGATTGTCGGCTTCGGTGCCGGCGCTAGCAATCCGCTTGCAGGTAGTACTGCTGCAGACCTGTCAGCAGCAGATGGCCGCTCTGAACAAAAGCGTGGCGCCGATACAGCGCCAGGTTGCGCGGCTCGCCGGTTTCCAGGGCGACACGCTGGCAGCCCTGCTGGCGCAGTTGGGCCAGTGTCTGGCTCAGCAGCAGGCTGCCGATGCCCCGACCTTGCTGGTCGGGCGCCACGGCGATGAACTCGATGCGCGCGCTGTCGGGGTGGCTCAGCAGCTGGTCGAAGGCCTCGAGCAACTGGTCGAGCCGGGCCAGGCAGTCGGCGCCGCACTGCTGGCGGATGGACTGGCCGATGGACTGCAAGCTGCCGGCGCTGGGCTGCTGCCCGGCCAGGCTGAAATAACCGGCGCCGACCAGCTGTCCGGCCTGCCAGACGGCGAGGATCGGCATGCCGTTGGCCCGGTGAAAGCGTTGATAAGCCGCCAGATAGGCGCGGCGGCGTTGGGCAAAGCCCGGACGCTCGGCGAACAGGTACCAACCGAGGGTCGGGTCGCCGGCAAAGGCCTGGTCGAGCAGGTCGAGTGCTGGGCCATCCTGCGCCACCGCGAGCGGCGCGAGATGCAGGGCGTTCACCGGCTGGCTTCGACTTTCAGCAGCACGCCGTCCTGGCCGATCACCTTGACCTTGCTGCCGGCCGGCAGGTCCGGGCCGCTGACCAGCCACAGGGTGTCGCCGGCCTTGATCTTGCCGTGGCCAGCACTGATGGCTTCGTGCAGGACGAACTGGCGGCCCAGCAGTTCGCTACCACGACGGTTCAGCCCCGGTTGGTCGGAGGGCTTGGCCGCGGTGCGCTGGCGGCGCCACCAGTACACCGCGGTGAGCACCGAGAGCACACCGAACAGGAGGAACTGCACGGCCCAGTGCAGTTCCGGGAACAGGTAGGTCAGCACGCCGACGCAGGCGGCGGCGATGCCGATCCACAGCAGGTAGCCGCCGGCGCCGAACACCTCGAGGATCAGCAGCAGGGTGCCGAAGGCCAGCCAGTTCCAGTACGACAGGTGCTGCAAGTAGTCCCACATCGCTTAACCCTGCTTGTTGTCACCGAAGGTGGCTTTGACGATTTCACCGATACCGCTGACCGCGCCGATCACCTGGCTGGCCTCCAGCGGCATCAGGATCACCTTGCTGTTGTTGGCGCTGGCCAGCTGGCCAAGCGCGTCGATGTATTTCTGCGCGACGAAGTAGTTGATCGCCTGCACGTTGCCGCTGGCAATCGCTTCGGAGACCACCCGGGTGGCTTCGGCTTCGGCGCCGGCAGCCCGTTCGCGGGCTTCGGCTTCGAGGAAGGCGGCCTGGCGCTGGCCTTCGGCCTCGAGGATCTGCGCCTGCTTCTTGCCTTCGGCGGTAAGGATCGCGGCGGCGCGCAGGCCTTCGGCTTCGAGGATCTGCGCACGCTTGATGCGTTCGGCCTTCATCTGCCCGGACATGGCCGCCATCAGGTCGGCGGGCGGACTGATGTCCTTGATTTCGATGCGGGTGATCTTGATACCCCAGGGCGCGGTCGCTTCATCTACGGTGCGCAGCAGTTTCTCGTTGATCGCGTCGCGCTGGCTGAGCATCGCATCCAGTTCCATGGAACCGAGCACGGTGCGGATGTTGGTCTGCAGCAGGTTGCGGATCGCATGGGTGAGGTTGTTCACCTCGTAGGCAGCCTGGGCGGCGTTGATCACCTGGAAGAAGCACACCGCATCGATCTGCACGGTGGCGTTGTCGGCGGTGATTACTTCCTGCGGCGGAATATCCAGCACCGTTTCCATCACGCTGAGCTTGTGGCCGATACGATCCATCACCGGCACGATGATGTTCAGGCCCGGGGTCAGGGTGTTGGTGTAGCGGCCGAAGCGCTCGACCGTCCACTGCGAGCCCTGGGGCACCACTTTGAAGCCCATAAAGACCACGGCGACGGCCAGGCCGACGAAGAGAAAGATCACGCTGCCGATTTCCATGAGGCATATTTCCTTGCGGGTCGCTTTTAAGGTAGCCGTCGATTGTAGGCCGACGGCTGCGGTTTTGCCCGGCTCCAGGGCAGACTTGTGAATCAGTAGGTATTGCCTCGCAGGGCGGCGAGCAATTTTCGATCGCGTGCATAGAGGTCGTTGTGCAGGATCAGTTCGCCGTCGGCGTTGACCCCGGCGGTCCAGTAGGCGAGGACGATCGGCAGACGCTCGCGCATCGGGAATTCCGTGGTTTTGCCGCTGGCCAGCAGGCGCGCGATCTCGGCACAGTCATCGGCCGGCAGCAGGGTGTCGAGCAGTTCGACGATGCCTTCGATACGCACGCAACCGGAGCTGAAGGCGCGTGGCGATTTGCTGAACAGGTGCTGGCTGGGGGTGTCGTGCAGGTACACGGAGAACGGGTTGGCAAAGCGGATGACCAACTGGCCGAGGGGATTATGCGGCCCGGCATCCTGGCGCAGGATGATCGTCCCGGGCTTGTGCCAGTCGACCTTGGCCGGATCGAGCGGCTTGCCGTCGCGGTCGAGCACGCGCAACTGCTGGCGCTGCAGATAGCCGAGGTCGCGGCGGATCTCCGGCAGCTTGTCCTCGCGCATGATGGTCGGCGGTACGGTCCAGGTGGGGTTGAGGGTCAGGCGGCTGACCAGCGACTTGAGCTGTGGCGTCTGGCGTGCCGGCCGACCGACCTGGGCGCGGCCCTGCCACAGCAACTGATGGTCGCGGTAATAGCCGAGTTGGCCGCCGGCGATATTCACCAGCAGGGTTTCCGCCTCGATATCGCCGGCCAGCCAGCGCCAGCGCTCGAGGTTGACCCGCAGTTGCTCGAGGCGTGCGGCCGCGCTGGTATTCAGGGCGGTCAGGCTGTCCGGGCCGATCACCGCGTCGGCCTGCAGGCCATGGCGCGTCTGGAAGCGTTCCACCGCGGCCACCAGGGCGGTGTCATAGTGGTCGCTGGCGGCTGCGGGGCGTTCATCCATATAGCCTTCCGCGGCCAGCCGGGCGACCAGTAGGGGAACGCGCGCATCGTGCATGTCCGGACGCAGCAGGCGGCCGCCGGGAATCGCCGGCCACTCGCCGAGTGGCTGGCGCCGGCGCTCGGCGTAGGCCCGGCGCAGTTCCTGGTACTGGCGCAGGGCCGGACGCGCCGTGGCGAAGGCTGCCGGCAGGTCATCGAGCCCCTGCCAGGCCAGGCCGAGTACGCTGGGGCGTGGGGTCGGGCTGAGGCTGTCGGGAGCCCGCCAGAAGGGTTCTATCGGTTCTTGCGCCACCCGCCCGCGCGCCAGATGCTGCAGGGCTTGCAGGTAACTGTGGCTGATCAGCAGATCGGCGCAGGCGCGCTGCTGGAGATTCTTCGGCAGCGGGGCGCGCAGGCTGTCGAGCCGATACTCGCCCGGGTCGAGGCCGTCGTCGGCCAGTTGCTCCAGTTCGTGCAGCAGTGCCGCGCGCCGGCTAGGCTCTTGCCAGAGGGGGATGAACGCCTGGCGGGCATACAACTCGTGCAGCAGGCCGGGCACTTGCAGCTCGGCGGCCGCAAGCGCTGGCGTGCAGGCGCTCGGTTGCGCGGCGAAGCTCTGGCGGATCGCCTGGCTCGCGCCGTCGTCGACGCCGTAGGCCTGGGCAGTTAGCGCCAGCAGACAGCCGGCGGTCAGGTAATGTGCGGTTTTTTTGTACAATCGCGCCCTGCAGTCCATGATTCGCCAGTTCCGTGATTGCGCTATGCAGTCGAATGGGGTGGTTGCCGGCGGCTCGTATTACGTCCGCGGCGATTGCAACTGGCGCTCGCAAGCGCTCGCCGAATGTTCGCCGCAGTGTACACAGGAGCTCCCTGCACATGATCAAATCACTCCGCCGGCTTGGCCTCACGCTGACCGGGCTGTGCCTGCTGGCGTCGCCCTGGCTGGCGGCGGCATCCACCCCGCAACCGCTGTTCGATGGCCTGGCGCGTGTCGCGCCCGGGCTCGATCGCCAGGTCCTCGAGCATGCGCTGGCGGCCATGCAGTGTGCGCTCAAGCATGGTGCCGAGCCGGCGCAGCGCCTGGCGGTGATCGACTATGCACAGCCGTCCACCGCCCGCCGCTTGTGGATCTTCGATCTGCAGCAGCAACGCCTGCTGCTGAACGACCTGGTCGCCCACGGGCGGAGGTCTGGCGAGAATCTGGCTACGCGCTTTTCCAACGCGCAGGACAGTCATCAGTCGAGTCTGGGCCTGTTCCGCGCGGCGGAGAGCTACAGCGGCAAGCACGGCTATTCGTTGCGCATGGACGGGCTCGAGCCGGGGGTGAACGACCGTGCCCGCGAGCGCGCCATCGTCATCCACGCCGCCAGCTACGTCGACCCGCGCCTGGCAAAGACTCAGGGCCGGATCGGCCGCAGCCTCGGTTGCCCGGCGGTGCGCCCGCAAGTGGCGCGGATGGTGGTCGACCAGCTCAAGGGCGGCCAGTTCATCTTCGCCTGGTATCCGGATCAGGGCTGGCTGCAGAGCTCCGCCTACCTCAACTGCCCGTCACGCCAGGGCGAGCCGGTCGTCGCCCAGCGCTGAGCGGGTAAGCCGACACGGCGCCAGCAGGTTCTCCGCAGTGATGGGTTACGCCGCGCAGAGAATGCAGCTCGATCAAGAATCGCTTGAGCGGCTAACCCATCCTACGGTTAAGCCACGGCGGTCGTACGCTACTTCTGCTCGCTCTGCGGCGTGACCCGCAGCACTTCCTCGATGGTGGTCAGGCCCGCGGCGACTTTTTGCGCGCCGGACAGCCTGAGGCTGCGCATGCCTTCCTTGAAGGCATGCCGGCGCAGAGCGGTGAGGTCGGTGTCGGCGTTGATCAGCGGTTTGATCGCATCGTTGAGCTGCATGATTTCGTAGACCCCTGCGCGCCCGCGGTAGCCGGTATCGCGGCATTCCAGGCAGCCCACGGCCTTGTGCGCACCGGTCGGCAAGGGCGCGTTCCAGGGCTTGGTCAGGCTCTGCCAGTCGTCTTCGCTGAGCTCATGCGGGGCCTTGCAGTGCGGGCACAGGGTGCGCACCAGGCGCTGGGCCATGACCCCGAGCAGGGTGGCCTTGAGCAGGTAATGCGGCACGCCCAGCTCGAGCAGGCGGGTGATGGCGCTGGGCGCGTCGTTGGTGTGCAGGGTGGAGAGCACCAGGTGGCCGGTGAGCGCCGCCTGGATCGCCATCTCGGCGGTTTCCAGGTCGCGGATCTCGCCGATCATGATGATGTCCGGGTCCTGACGCATCAGCGCGCGCACGCCGCTGGCGAAGCTCAGGTCGATGTTGTGCTGCACCTGCATCTGGTTGAAGGCGCCCTCGATCATCTCGATCGGGTCTTCGATGGTGCAGACGTTGACCTCGGGCGTGGCCAGTTGCTTGAGCGTGGTGTAGAGGGTGGTGGTCTTGCCCGAGCCGGTGGGGCCGGTGACCAGAATGATGCCGTTGGGCTGACGGGTCATGTCTGCCCAGCGCCTCATGTCGTCCGGCGAGAAGCCCAGCTGGTCGAAGCTTTTCAGCAGCACTTCCGGGTCGAAGATGCGCATCACCAGTTTTTCACCGAAGGCGGTGGGCAGGGTCGACAGGCGCAGTTCGACTTCGCCACCATCCGGAATCCTGGTCTTGACCCGGCCGTCCTGGGGTCTGCGCTTTTCCGCGACGTTCATCCGGCCCAGACTCTTCAGGCGGCTGACCACCGCCATGGTCACCTGCGGCGGCAGCTGGTAGACGGTGTGCAGCACGCCGTCGATGCGAAAACGCACGCTGCCCTGCTCGCGGCGCGGCTCGATGTGGATATCGCTGGCGCGTTGCTGGAAGGCGTATTGGAACAGCCAGTCGACGATGTTGACGATATGCGCGTCGTTGGCGTCCGGCTCCTGATCCTGGGCGCCGAGATTGAGCAACTGCTCGAAGTTGCCGACCCCGCTGATCTTGCTGTCGCCGACGCTGGCGCCGCTGACCGACTTGGCCAGGCGGTAGAACTCCACGGTCAGCCGCTGGATGTCCGCCGGGTTGGCCACCACGCGCTTGATCGGGCGCTTGAGCACGTGGGTCAGGTTGGCTTCCCAGCTGCGCATCAGCGGTTGCGCGCTGGCGATGGTTACCGCATCGGGGCCTATCGCCACGGCGAGGATCTTGTGCCGTTGGGCGAAGGCGTAGGACATCAGCGGGGTGACGGCGGCGACGTCGATCTTCAGCGGGTCGATGCGCAGGTAGGGCTGGCCGGCGAACTGCGCCAGCCAGAGGGTGAGGCTCTCCAGGTCGAGCTTGTGGCCCGGACGGCTGAGGTCGTCGACCTGCTGTGCGGCGAGAAACTCCAGCGGATGCTGCTGATTGTTCACCGCGCTGCGGCGGATCGCCAGGCACTGCTCGGCGCTGTCCTGGTCGACCCGGCCCTGGGCGACCAGTTCGCGCAGCAGGTCGCTGAGCTCAAGGGGGCGGTCTTGGTTGGTTGCAGCAAAGGCGGACATGCGGGCTCCTCGGTCACGCTCGGCGCACGGCAGGCAGTGGTCAGAGACCTGTTCTCCCATACCAGGCGCTAGCATGCCCGAAACTGTTGGCGAGGGCGAAGCGCCAAGCGTGATCGGTTACCCAGCCTGGCGCTCGACAGGCTATTTAATCAAGCGCCCCGCTCGAGGCGCCTGCGCTCATTCAGGTCGCACGGGCTGGCGCACCGGCAGTTCAAGGCGGAAGGTGCTGCCCACGCCCACTTCGCTGTCCACCCTGAGCGTGCCGTTATGCTTCTGCACGATGCCGTAGGAGAGCGACAGGCCCAGCCCGGTGCCCTGGCCGATGGGCTTGGTGGTGAAGAAGGGGTCGAAGATTCGCGGCAGGGCTTGCGCCGCAATGCCCTGGCCGGTATCCGCTACTTCTATCCAGACCCGCTCGGCCGCCGTACCGGTGCGAATGCTGATCGTACCCCGTTCGGGGCCCATCGCCTGGGCGGCGTTGACCAGCAGATTGAGGACGACCTGGTTGAGTTGCGCAGGCAGGCATTCGATCTCGCCGATGCCCGCGTATTGCTTGACCACATCGGCCTTGTACTTGATTTCGTTGGCGACGATGTTGAGGGTCGAGTCGATGCCTTCTTCCAGATTGGCCCACTGCCATTCCTGGGTCGAGTCGATCCGCGAGAAGTCCTTCAAATCCTGGACGATCTGGCGTACCCGGGCGATGCCCTGCCTGGATTCACGCATCAGCTGCGGGATGTCCTCCTTGAGGAAATCGAGTTCCAGGCGTTCACGCAGGCTCTGCAGCTTGGCCGCCACCTCCGGCGAGCCCACGGTCTGCTCCACGGCCTCGTAGGCGTTCAGCATCTCCAGCAGTCCTGCGTAATATCCCTCGAGCGTGCAGAAATTGGAGGAGATGTAGCCGATCGGGTTATTGATCTCATGCGCGACGCCCGCCGCCAATTGGCCGATGGAGGCCAGTTTCTCGGCTTGCAGCAACTGGCTCTGCAGCTGTTTGCGTTCGACGATTTCCACTTGCAGCGCTTCGCTGGCTTGCCTGATCTCGAGGGTTCGCTCGACAACCTTGGCCTCCAGGTCGCTCATCTGCAGGGCCGCCTGCTGGGTCATTTCCCACTTGGCTGTCAGCGTATTGGCCAGTTGGCAGACCTCGATATTGTCGAAGGGCTTCTTCAGGATCAGCAGGCGGTCGCGGCTGTCGAGGCGGTCGAGAACCTCTTCCCAGGAGTAGTCGGCGTAAGCGGTACAGATCACTATCTGCAGGCGCGGGTCTTCTTGCCAGAGTTGTTCGATGGTCTCGACGCCGTCCCAGCCCAGCGGCATGCGCATGTCGACGAAGGCCAGGGCGTAGGGGCGGTTGCCACGCATGGCCGCGCAGACCATGGCCAGGCCTTCCTGACCCTGGTAGGCCGAGTCGAGTTCGAACGGCGGGGCGCCGGCCTTGACCTGCTCGCCGAACAGAGCCGCCTCGACCGCATCCAGTTCGGCCTCCGTCTGGGTATCCAGCAGCAGGATCTTGCGGAAGTCCTCATGGATCGAGGGCGTATCGTCGATCAGCAGGATGCGTCGGTTGTGCAGCGTACTCATAGGCTATCCAGTGTGGCTCTAATGGGTAATTCGAGGGTGAAGGTCGCCCCTCGGTCCGGTCCCTCGCTCTGGGCCGTCAGGCTGCCGCCCATCTCCATGGCCGCCAGCGCGCAACTGTGCAGGCCGAAACCGTGGCCATTCTTGCGGGTGGTAAAGCCGTGGGCAAAGATCCGGGTGAGGTTTTCCGCCGGGATGCCTTCGCCATCGTCCTGCACGCAGATTTGCAGGTTGCCCTCGTCCAGCCGCCGTACGCTCAGGGTCAAGGTGCGCGACTGGTTAACCGGGGCGGACAGCGCATCCTTGGCGTTGCTGATCAGGTTGACCAGGATCAGCAGCAGCCGATGTTTGTCGAGCAATAGTGGAGGCGTTGCGGCGAACGCCTTGATGACGCTGATTCGCTGGCGGCTGAGCGCCTCGGCGTGGATGCGCAGGGCATCTTCGAGCAAGTCGGCGAGCCGCACCGGCTCGACCACGCTCGACGCGCCGGCATAGGACTGCTGGGTGGCGACTATTTCCTTGATGTGGCCAACGCTCTTGGTCAGGTTTCCGAGTTCTTCGACAATGCCCTGCTGCTCGGCGGCGATGGCCTCGACCAGCTGGTTCAGGTAAGCCGGCAGCAGCTTGCCCTTGGCGTCGCGGCTGATGAAGTCGCCGAGGTCGGCGGCGTGCTGGTTGATCAACTGGACCGCCTTGGCCAGCCCCTGGGCCTTGGAGGCGCGCACCCTGCGGCTGACCAGCTCGGCGGAGACGTTCACGCTATTGAGCACGTTGCCGACGTTATGCAGCACGTTGGTGGCGATTTCGGCCATGCCGGCCTGGCGCGCCGTGGCCACCAGTTCGCTCTGGGTCTGGCGCAGTTCCTGGGTGATTTTCTCGTTCTCGCCCAGGACCGCTTGCAGCTCCGCCGTGCGGCTGAGTACCAGCTCTTCCAGCATGATCGTGGTCTGGAACAGGTCGAAGTCCGAGCCCTGGGCATTGGCGCTGCGCTCGGCGCGGTCCATCAGGGCGCGGATGATCTTGTTGAGCCGGACGATTTCGCGCTCTGTGGCTTGCTCGGCTGTTGGTTCGCGGCACGCGGCTGATTCAGGCATCGTTGGTCTCCAGGGCTTGCGGGCCTATCGCTACTCCGACCAGCGTCTGATTCACATGCACGCCACGGAACTGTTCGCCGTAGGTGTTGAAGCCGACGGTGTTGTTCTGCAACAGGACCTCGCCGATGCGCTGTTTATCGGGGCTCTGGGCAATTTCCAGTTTGCGCCCCATGCAATCACAACCGAGGACCAGCAGTGGCGGGCCGATCTCGGCCCGTATCCGGGCAAAAGTCTGCTCCAGGTTCTGCAGGAGGTTCGCGCCCTGTGCCAGCCGCAGCACCAGCCCGTTCTCGATGGCGCAGAAGAACGTCAGGCTGCCATCCGGGTTGGCTTTCTGGATGGCGCGCACGTAGGTCGTGCCGCCGATCGTCAGTACCAGCGGCCAGGCGGCGAAACGCGCGGAGTCGAGATCGCGGGCATCGATGCCGAGCATTCGCGCGTATTCCTGGCTCGCCGGCAGTCCATTGATTTCCTTGACGACGCGGGAGGCGGCAGCGGCCTCGGTGACAACCAGGCGTTGCTCGGTGGTAACGAAATGCTGGGTCTTGAATATCTGGAAGGGCAGGCGCGAGGTCAGCAGAACCAGGATGGCACTGTCGGAACAGAATCGGCCCTGCCAATAGACATGGGTCTTCACAAACTGCATGCCATCCCCCGCCGAACCGCCGATCAGTGGGAGCTTGCCCAGTGCGCGTTGGAATGCACGGGTTACCGGTTCCTCCCGCAGCGACAAACCATCGATCAGCAGCAGTGCGAAGCTGTTGTCCGTGTCATTGTGCGGTGCCTGGGCGTGCAGCTGTTGCAGCAATTCCTGGGCGAAGGCCTGGCCCGTGTCGGCATCGAATTGCTGCAGATGCTCGAGATGGCCGCTGACAGCGCTGAAATGGCTCGCCGCAAAGCTTGCCCCGGTAAGGCTGTGTTCCAGGCAACCGGCCGGGCCGATTTCTCCGGCCGTGGTGCAGCCGACGACCTGCACCCCGGCGAACAGGCGCTGGATTTCGTCGGCGAGCACATCCAGGTCGTACTCGTTGGAGCAGAAGAAGACCACCAGCGCCATGTCGGGTTGCGCCACCCTGGCATGGAATTCCTGCGCGGCCTCTTGCGGGTTGGTGGCGCAAGACTGCGCTCTGCGTATGTGACTCTGCTGCATGACGCACTCCTTGTGGCAAAACGCATCGGCCGCCTGCGCGGCTCATTATGACTTTCTCATGACCTGCCCGGCACGGCATGGGCCGGCAGCTCCAGGGCAAAGGTGGCGCCTTGGCCCGGCCCATCGCTATGGGCCGTCAGGCGGCCTTCCATTTCCATGGCTGCCAATGCGCAGCTGTGCAGGCCGAAACCGTGGCCGTCCTTGCGGGTGGTGAAACCATGGGCAAAGATCCGGGTCAGGTTTTCTGCTGCGATGCCTTCGCCATCGTCCTGCACGCAGATTCGCAGGTTACTCTCGTCCAGCAGTCGCACACTCAGGGTCAGCGCGTGCGCTCGGTTACCCTGGGCCGACAGTGCCTGCTTGGCGTTGCTGATCAGGTTGACCAGGATCAGCAGCAGCCGATGCTTGTCCAGCAACAGCGGCGGTACTTCGCTGAAATCCTTGATCACGGTGACCTGATGGCGCTGTAGCGCCCCGGCATTCATGCGCAGGGCATCCTCCAGCAAGTCGGTGACCCGCACCGCTTCGAGCAGGCTCGGCGTGCCGGCATAGGACTGCTGGGTGGCGACTATCTCCTTGATGTGGTCGACGCTCTTGGTCAGGTGTTCGAGCTCTTCGGCAATGCCCTGTTGCTCGGCCGCGAGCGCCTCGACCAGCTGGTTCAGGTAACCCGGCAGCAGCTTGCCCTTCTCGTCGCGGCTGATGAAGTCGCCGAGGTCGGCGGCGTGCTCGTTGATCAGCTGGACCGCCTTGGCCAGCCCCTGGACCTTGGAGGTGCGCACCCTGCGGCTGATCAGGTCGGCCGAGACGTTCACGCTATTGAGCACGTTGCCGACGTTATGCAGCACGTTGGTGGCGATCTCGGCCATGCCGGCCTGGCGGGCGGTGGCCACCAGTTCGCTCTGCGTCTCGCGCAGTTCGCGGGTGCGCTGCTGTACCCGTTGTTCCAGCCCGTCGTTGGCCTCCTGGAGCTTCTTGTTGACCCGGTTGATAACCGCGTAGCTGCGGATCAGCCGGCCACCCACATACAACAGGAGGCCCGCGAGCACCGCGGAGAAGAGCAGCACAAATTGGTGATAGAGCAGGTCCCGTTCGGCCGACTGCAGTTGGGTCTGGTCGATGATCCGATGGATGTCGTCGAGCCGCGCAGCCATCGGCACCGCACCGATACGCTCGACCAGGCCGTTGACCAGCGACTGCTCGCGCAGGATGGTGCGGACATGCGCCATCAGGATGTCCAGCGTGGCCTGCAGATCGAGCGGGAGCAGCGCCTTGCCCGCCGCCAGACGGCCCAGGCTCGCCTCGACCTCGGCGGCTTTGTCCGAGGAGGTTGTCTGGGCGTATTCCATGGTGCTCAACACGGTGTCGTACAGGTCGGCCGCCACTGCCATCTGTTCGGGCCGGTCGCTGCCGCCGATCTGGCGCAGCGGGGTGTGGATATCGTTTTCGGCGATGGGCAGGAAAGCCAGGGAGTTGCGCAATACCGCGTTATGCGACTTGAAGCGCTCGATCAGCTCGGTCTTTTCCCCGAGCGCCTCCAGATAGGCCTCGCGACCGCGCAGCCAATCGGGCGAATCGCTCCACGCACGCAGGTTTACCAGCGTTTCCAGTCTGTCCCACTGGGCCTGCAGCGCGGTCAACGGCTCGACCAGCGGGTCATAGTCCTGGTTTATGCCGATCTTGGATTTCAGCACGTTGAGTTCCCATTGCGCGTCGAGTTGCTTGACCTGCCGCAGCAAGGCGAGGGACTCGAAAGACGCCGAGGGATCGTGCTCGTTGGTCTTGGCGTAGAGAAACGCCAGGGTCGAGGCGAGCACTACGGCTATCGCCATCATCAGCAACCAGCTCGGGCGTATGACGATGTTCATGGCTGCGGCCCCGCGCGTTCGCCGGTCAAGGTCTCGAGAAATTTGATGATCGATTGCATATCGGCTTCGGAGGCCACACGGCCGAGCTGATACTTGAACATGACATCCACCGCTTCCTCGAGGGTCTTGGCCGTGGCGTCGTGAAAGTAAGGTGCAGTGAGGGCGACATTGCGCAGGCTGGGGACCTTGAAGACGTTCTTGTCGGCCTCATCGCCGGTGACCCGGAAACGTCCCAGATCGGCTTCCGACGGGTTGCCACGCGCCTGGAAGTAGTCGCCCATCACGCCAAACTTCTGGAACATGTTGCCGCCGATATTCACCCCTTGGTGGCAGGCGATGCAGCCGTACTGCTTGAATTTCAAATAGCCGGCCTTCTCCTCGGCGGAGAGCGCATCCGCATCGCCCCGCAAATACTGATCGAAGCGCGAGTTGGGCGTGGTCAAGCTGCGCTCGAAGGTCGCGATGGCATTTTCGATGTTCGCCTGGGTGACCCCGTCCGGGTAGGCGGCGGCAAAGGCTGTGCGGTAGTGGGGGGCCGCCGTGACCTTGTCGATGACGTCCTGCCAGGTCGAGCCCATTTCGACAGGGTTCTCGATCACGGCGTCGATCTGCGCCTCCAGGGAGCCTGCTCGGCCGTCCCAGAACTGCCTGAAATTGAACCCCGCGTTGAGCACGGTCGGTGTGTTGACCAGCGCCTGCCGGCCTGAAAATCCTCGTGAAAAGGCGCGCTGGTCGGCACCGCCGCTCGCCAGCTGGTGACAGCTGGCGCAAGACACACTGTCGTTGGCGGATAGACGTACATCCTGAAACAGCCGCCGACCCAGTTCGGTCCGGGCCGGATCCAGTTCCTGGACCATGGGGATAGGTTTGATGGGTTCGTCGAGTGGCGCGGCGCCGACCTGAGCTGCTAGCCCGAATGGCAGGGCCAATACACAGCTCAAACCGGCGACGGACAGTTGGCTCCGTCCCGGCCATGCTTCCCTGAACAAACCTGTGGCCACTCGCTCCATTACCCTGTCCTCCTGGAATTCCCTGCGCTCCGGCCCCGCGGGGGTATCGGGCGTTCGCCTCACGCGCGACCCTCCGGCGGTTCGAGCGGCAGGGCGGGGGCAAGGTCCGCCTCGTCACTCGGCGCACTCACCAGAATGCGGCCCTGGCGCAGGAGTTTGCCGGCACAGATGCTGTCCACCGCTTCGCTGAAATAGAACCCTTGCGCCTGGTTCGTCGAGCCGGCCGAGATCAGCAGGGCACGCTGCTCCTGGGTTTCCACGCCGCCGGCAATGATGCCAATGCCCAGCTCGCGGGCGAAGTTGATGATGGCGCGGATGGTCGTGGCGCTCTCTGGATCCTCGCTGGCCGAGTTGATGAAGGACTGCGCGATCTTCAGGCGGTTGACCCGGTAGGTCTTGAGGTAGTCGCACGAGGAGTATTCGGCGCCGAAATCGTCGATGGCGATCTTCACGCCGAGTTCCCGCAGCTGGGGCAGGACGTCGTTGCGGGTCCATTTGGTCTGGGCCAGCGTGGCCTCGGTCACGTCGAATTCCAGATCGGCGGGGGTCAGCCCCCACTTGGCGATGGTTGCACTGACATCGCGAACCAGTTCCTGCCCGCTCTTGATCTGGGCCAGCGAGAGGTTGATCGCGATCAGCGGTGGGGCCATGCCCGCGTCGCGCCAGTGGCGCATCTGCCGGCAGGCCTGTTCCAGCACCCAGTGTCCGAGCGCCACTATGCTGCCGGTTCGTTCCGCGATGTGGATGAACACGTCGGCGGCGAGCAGGCCGCGCGTGGGGTGGTTCCAGCGCACCAGCGCCTCCATGCCGAGAATCTTTCCGGAAGACAGCTCGACCTGGGGTTGGTAATACAGCTCCAGCTCGTCCTGATCGATCGCTTTTTTCAGGTCATTGCCCAGGGTTACCCGTTCGAGCACCTGCTGGTCGAGATCCTCGGAGTGAAAGTGGTACTGGTTACGGCCCTCTTCCTTGGACCGGTAGAGCGCCAGGTCGGCCTGGGTGAGCATGGCGTCCGCTCCCGCGCTGCCCGGCGCATAGGGGCAGATGCCGATGCTGACCGAGATGCGCACCTCGTTGCCGTTGAGCGAGTAGGCACGCGCCAGGGTGGTCTGGATGTTTTTCGCCAGCGCGCCCGCGTTCGCCGGCTCGTCCATGTGCAATTGCAAGATTGCAAACTCGTCGCCGCCCAGGCGGGCGACCACATCGCTCTCGCGGGTACAGTCCTTGATGCGCGTGGAGACTTCCTGGAGCAGCAGGTCGCCGACCGGGTGGCCGAGGGTATCGTTGACTTCCTTGAAGTGGTCGAGGTCCAGGTAGAAGATCGCGAACGAGGGGGCGCCGCGCTCGGCCGCGGCGAAGGCCTGACTCAGGCGCTCGATGAAGGTCGCCCGGTTGGCCAGGCCGGTGAGCCCGTCGGTGCGGGCGAGCAGGGCGATTTTTTCCTCGGCCAGCTTGCGCTCGGTAATGTCGAGAATGATGCCTTCGATCTCGATCAGCTGGCCCTCGCTGTTGCGCACCGGGACGTAGCGGTTCTCGACCCAGCGGTAAGTGCCGGCGCCGGTCAGCAGGCGGAATTCGATCGAGGCGCCCTGGGTGCTCTTCTCCAACACCTGCCCCATCGCCGCGTCGAGCATCCGCAGGTCGTCCGGGTGGATCAGTTCTTGCGCCCAGTTCGGCGAGGCCACCAGGCGGGCGGCATCGTGGCCGAACTTGGTGATGTTGTGCGAGATGTACATCAGGGGAAACGCCGGCTCGCCGCGCAGGCGGTAAAGGATGGTCGGGCTGTTGCGCACGATGATGTTGGCGTCGGACAGCTCCTTGGTTCTTTCCTCGACCGCCTGCTCCAGGGCGCTCATCTTCATGGCCGCGGCTTGCGTCATCTGCCACTTCACGGTCAGCGCGCTGGCCATCTGACGGATCTCGATCGCGTCGAAGGGCTTCTTCAGGATCAGCAGGCGGTCGGCCAGGTCGAGGCGCTCGGCCATTTCCTCCCAGGAATAGTCGGAGTAGGCGGTGCAGAGGGCAACCTGCAGCTGGGGGTCGGCTTGCCAGAGGCGCTCGACGGTCTCGACCCCATCCCAGCCGGGCGGCATGCGCATGTCGATGAACGCCATGGCATAGGGCCGATCCTGCGCCAGCGCGTCGGTGAGCATGGTCAGGGCTTCCTGGCCCTGATAGGCGGAGTCGAGTTCGAAGGCTTGCTCCACGGGCGGGACGTCGCCGAACAGGGCCGCCTCGGCGGCGGCCAGCATGGCTTCGCTGTCCTGGCCGGCGCCGAGAATCTTGCAGAAGTCCTGGTGGATTGCCGGGTTGTCGTCGATTACCAGAATGCGCCGGTTGCCGGCATAGGGCGGCCTGATCATGGCTGGAGCCTCCGGGAGATGGACTGTTCGAAGGTGTCTGGCGGCGCCGGGTCGCTGCGCTCGCCTTCGCCTCTCAGTGGCTCCGTAGGCTTCGTCATGACCAGTGCTCCGCTGTTCAAGTCCCGGTCAGTGTAGGCGCTATGCTCGAATCTGTCGGCCCAAACGAGTTAAATTCGCATTGACTGTGGCTTGGGCCCGTTTGGATGCGACGAATTGGCGTGACGCTTACTTCACCAGCGTTCTCCAGGCTTTCAGCGATGCCAGCGTATGGGCCTGGGCTTGCCGTGTGGCCAGCGACTCGGGGTCGATGGGGCGATGGGCCTGTTCGCTGAGTTTGCTCAGTTCGCCATACAAACGGTCGACTTCCGCCACGTCCAGTACGCTGCGGGCCATGCGCAGCCAGACCAGCAGGCGCTCGATCCGCGGCAGTTGTTCGGCGAGGTCTTCCGGTTGCTTCTGGTAGCGGTTCAACTGCAGGTCATGGCCTTCTTCGGCCAGCAAGGTTGGCAGCCAGTTGCCCAGCGGTGCGGCGCCCTGGCGATTGCCGCGGTTGTTGCGTTCGGCCGTCCAGCCCTTGGCCAGCAGCCAGCGTGAGCTGTTCAGGGAGAACTGGCCCCAGCGCGTGTCTTGCAGTTCGGCGGCGAACTGTGCCGGTGCGGCCTGGCGCACGGCATCGTCGAGTTGACCGGCCTGCAGCCGTGGGCGCCAGTCGTTGAGCAGGGCGTCGAGGGTCTGGCGCAGTTCGCTGCTGCTGCTGCGCGGCGCGGCCTGGCCGAGGCTGCCGATCAAGGCACGCAGGCCGACCAGTTGTTCCAGCCAGTCGACCAGCAGGCGCCAGTGGCCATTGAAGCGGTATTGCTCGGCCAGGCGCTGGCTGCTGCCGAGCAGGTGCCAGGCGATGGCGGCAAAGCCGTCATCCAGGCTCATTTCGGCGGTTAGCTCAGGGGCCGGCAGGCTGAGGCTGTAACTGTTGGCATCGAACAGGCGGTAGCCGCGCTCGGCCTTGCTAATGTCGCAAGGCATCAGCGGCAGATCGGCGGCGAGTTCGGCGGCCAGCTCCAGCAAGGCAGCAGGTTCGCCCTGGCGCAGCTCCAGTTCCAGCTCGCAGATTTCTTCCTCGCCTTCGCCGGCGAGGACCTTGCCGAGATCCAGGGCAGCCTCGATGACCACCTTGGCCTTGCCGCGACCCCAGGCGATGTCGGCCCGCTGGCGGACGAAGTCGGTGCTGAAGAGCGGTTGCAGCAGGCTCTTGTCCAGCTCGGCCAGGGCCGCCGGCCAGCAACTGTCGTCGAGCTTGCTCAGATCCAGTTCGGCCCGGTCCAGCGACCAGTCGAACTCGTTGCGCTCGGACAGGCCGGCAACGCTCTGGCCACGGCTTTTCAGGGTCTGGATAAAGGCATCGCCATCGCGGCGGATGCGCAATGCGACCTTGGCCTGGGCCAGATCACGGGCGGGCGTGTCGTAATATTGATTGAACAGCTCGCGCTGTTCCCAGCCGCCCTTGTTGCGCTTTTTCAGCAGAGGGTGCTCGCGCAGGGCTGCCAGGGTGTCGCGGCTGACCCGCAATTTGATTTCGGTTTCTTTGACCATGATGGTGAGCTAAGCGCCTACTGTGAAATTGTGACTGTCTGATGATGCGTGCTGGCGAGCTTTTCGAGCGATCCGTATACTTGCCGCCTTCTTTAAAGTCGGGGTTCACCCTATGCCACTCAATCCATTCGCCAGCCTGTTCGGTCGCTCGCCCATCGGGCCGATGCAGAAGCACTTCGCCAAAGCCCATGAGTGCGCCGCACACCTGGTGCCTTTTTTCGACGCCGTGATGGCTGAGGATTGGGTCAAGGTGGCACAGGTGCAACAGGACATGGCGCGGCTGGAGGACGAAGCCGACAAGCTCAAGAAAAGCGTACGCTTGCACCTGCCCAAGAGCTTGTTTCTGCCAGTGCCGCGTTCGGATCTGCTTGAGCTGCTGAGTGTACAGGACAAAGTTGCCAACCGCGCCAAGGACATCGCCGGCCTGATGCTGGGTCGCGAAATGGCCATCCCGCAGGCTTTGCAGCCGCTGATGGGGGCCTTTGTGCAGCGCACCGTGGATGCCAGCGCCCAGGCGCTGAAAGCCATGAACGAGCTGGATGAGCTGCTGGAAACCGGGTTTGGCGGGCGCGAAGCCGCCCTGGTCGGATCCATGGTCGAGGAGCTGGAGCAGATCGAGCGCGACACCGATCTGATGCAGATCGAAGTACGCCGTGCCCTGTTCAAACTGGAAAAGGATCTCCCCCCGGTCGACGTGATGTTCCTCTACCAGATCATCGAATGGATCGGCGATGTCGCCGACCGTGCCGAGCGGGTCGGTAACCGACTGGAACAACTGCTGGCGCGCTAAGCGCCAGTGTCCTTTCTGGAATCTACGGATTAATTATTTATGTCTCTGATTGCGGACTACGGCCTCGTACTTCTGCTGCTTGCCTGCCTCTTCGGCTTTTTCATGGCCTGGGGCGTGGGTGCCAACGACGTGGCCAACGCCATGGGCACCTCGGTCGGCTCGCGGGCACTGACCATCAAGCAGGCGATCCTGATCGCCATGGTCTTCGAGTTTGCCGGCGCCTACCTGGCCGGCGGCGAGGTCACCGAAACGATCAAGAGCGGCATCGTCGACGCCTCGATGATCACCCCGGACCTGATGGTGCTGGGCATGATGTCGGCGTTGCTGGCGGCCGGTACCTGGCTGTTGATTGCCTCGACGCGTGGCTGGCCGGTGTCCACCACCCATTCGATCGTCGGCGCGGTGATCGGCTTCGCCGCGGTCGGCGTGTCCATGGACGCGGTGCACTGGGCCGGTGTCGGCCCGATCGTCGCCAGCTGGGTGATCTCGCCGCTGCTCTCCGGCATTGTCGCCTTCGGCCTGTTCGTCAGCGTGCAACGGCTGATCATCGATACCGATGAGCCCTTCCTCAACGCCAAGCGCTTCGTGCCGCTGTATATGTTCGCCACCGGCTTCATGGTCAGCATCATGACCCTGACCAAGGGCCTCAAGCATATCGGCCTCAGCCTCTCCAGCACCGAAGGTTTCTTCCTCGCCGCGGGCGTCGGGGTCCTGGTGATGCTGCTGGGGATTGCCCTGCTCAGCCGGATCAAGATCGACGTCGAGGCGGACAAGGACTTCCACTACGCCAGCGTGGAGAAGGTCTTCGCCGTGCTGATGATCTTCACCGCCTGCTCCATGGCCTTCGCCCATGGCTCCAACGATGTGGCCAACGCGGTCGGCCCGCTGGCGGCCATTGTCGAGGTAATCCGGTCCGGTGGTGAGGCTGTCGGCGCCAAGGCGCCGGTGCCGAGTTGGGTGCTGCTGCTCGGCGCGGTGGGGATCGTCATCGGCCTGGCCACCTATGGCTACAAGGTGATCGCCACCATCGGCAAGGAAATCACCGAACTGACCCCGAGCCGCGGTTTCGCCGCCGAGCTGGCCACCGCCACCACCGTGGTCGGCGCCTCGGCCATCGGCCTGCCGGTGTCCACCACCCACACCCTGGTCGGCGCGGTACTGGGCGTCGGCCTGGCGCGGGGTATCGGCGCGCTGAACCTGGGCGTGATCGGCAAGATCTTCGTGTCCTGGCTGATCACCCTGCCGGTCGGTGCCGCCCTGGCCATCGTGTTCTTCTATATCCTGCGCGGCATCTTCCTCTGAGTCGGAGATAGTCTCGACGGTTTCATCCGCACCGGCGTTGCCCCTATGATGGTGGCAACGCCCGCGGAGACCGCCAATGCCCCTGCCTTCCTTCAAAGAGCAATTCGCCGCGCTGATCGCCGCGCCTTCGGTGAGCTGCACCCAGACGCGCTGGGATCAGTCCAACCGGCCGGTGATCGAGCTGCTCTCGAGCTGGCTGGGCGACCTCGGTTTCGCCTGCGAGGTGCAGGAAATCAGGCCGGGTAAATTCAATCTACTGGCCAGTTACGGCAGCGGCCCTGGCGGCCTGGTGCTGGCTGGGCACAGCGACACAGTGCCGTTCGATGCGGCCTTGTGGCAGAGCGATCCGCTCAAGCTGACCGAGGTTGATGGTCGCTGGGTCGGCCTGGGCAGTTGCGACATGAAGGGCTTCTTCGCCCTGGTCATCGAGGCGTTGCAACCCTTGCTGGCACAGCGCTTCCTGCAGCCGCTGCTGATTCTCGCCACCTGCGACGAGGAAAGCTCGATGTCCGGCGCCCGCGCCCTGGCCGCGGCTGGCCGGCCCCTGGGGCGCGCCGCGGTGATCGGCGAGCCGACCGGGCTCAAGCCGATCCGCCTGCACAAGGGCATCATGATGGAGCGCATCGACATCCTCGGCCAGAGCGGTCATTCCTCCGACCCGAGCCTCGGCCACAGCGCCCTGGAGGCGATGCAGGATGTGCTGAGTGAACTGCGCGGCCTGCGCGGCCAGTGGCAGCGCGAATTCAACAACCCGCAGTTCGGCGTGCCGGTACCGACCCTGAATCTCGGCTGTATCCACGGTGGCGACAACCCCAATCGCATCTGCGGCCAGTGCTCGCTGGAATTCGACCTGCGCCCGCTGCCGGGCATGCAGCCGGAACTGCTGCGCGCGGCGATCCGGCAGAAGCTGCAACCGCTGGCCGAGTGGCACCAGGTCAAGATCGACTTCGCCCCGCTGTTTCCCAGCGTGCCGCCCTTCGAGCAGGCCGCCGACAGCGAATTGGTGCGCCTGGCTGAGCGCCTGACCGGGCACAGCGCGGCTTCGGTGGCGTTTGCCACCGAAGCGCCTTATCTTCAGCAGCTTGGCTGCGAGACCCTGGTGCTCGGCCCCGGCGATATCGACTGTGCCCACCAGCCGGGCGAGTACCTGGAAATGTCACGTCTCGAGCCGACTGTGCGTCTGTTACGTGAGCTGATTCAACACTACTGCCTGAGTCCGGCCCCATGAGCCTGCATGCGGCCCTTGCCAACCGGAGGAGCGAACGCGTGATGCCCCAACTGCGACGATAAAGCGGGTAACGATGGCTGCTTCGTCTGGCGCTCGCGCGCTTTGTTTATGCGTTCTGTTCACGACTCACAGGTTCTCTGCACCATGCACGACTACGTCAATTGGCTCCGCCACGCTTCGCCCTATATCAATGCCCACCGCGACTGCACCTTCGTCGTGATGCTGCCGGGCGAGGGCGTCGCCCACCCGAATTTCGGCAATATCGTCCACGACCTGGTGCTGCTGCACAGCCTCGGCGTGCGCCTGGTGCTGGTGCACGGCTCGCGCTCGCAGATCGAGGCACGTCTGGCCGCGCGCGGCATAACCCCGCACTTTCACCGTGATCTGCGGGTCACCGACGGCGCGACCCTGGAGTGCGTGATCGATGCGGTCGGCCAGCTGCGCATCGCCATCGAGGCGCGCCTGTCGATGGACATGGCCGCCTCGCCGATGCAGGGCGCGCGCCTGCGCGTGGCCAGCGGCAACTTCGTCACCGCGCGGCCGATCGGCGTGGTCGACGGCATCGACTATCACCACACCGGCGAAGTGCGCCGGGTCGACCGCAAGGGTATCGGTCGCCTGCTCGACGAGCGCAGCATCGTGCTGCTGTCGCCGCTGGGCTATTCGCCGACCGGGGAAATCTTCAACCTGGCCTGCGAAGACGTGGCCACCCGTGCGGCCATCGACCTGGGCGCCGACAAGCTGCTGCTGTTCAGTGCCGAGCGCGGCCTGCTCGACGAAGAAGGCAAGCTGGTGCGCGAACTGCGGCCGCAGCAGGTGCCGACTTACCTGGCGCGGCTGGGCAACAGCTATCAGGGCGAGCTGCTCGACGCCGCGGCCCAGGCCTGCCGCGCCGGGGTCAAGCGCGCGCATCTGGTCAGCTATGTGGAGGACGGCTCGCTGCTGACCGAACTGTTCACCCGCGATGGTGGCGGCACCCTGGTCGACCAGGAACAGTTCGAGTCATTGCGCGAGGCGAATATCGGTGATGTCGGCGGACTGATCGAATTGATCAGTCCGCTGGAAGAGCAGGGCATCCTGGTGCGCCGTTCGCGCGAGGTGCTGGAGCGCGAGATCGAGCAGTTCAGTATCGTCGAGCGCGACGGTCTGATCATCGCCTGCGCGGCGCTGTACCAGATCGACGAGTCGGACTACGGCGAGCTGGCCTGCCTGGCAGTCAACCCCGACTATCGCCACGGCGGTCGCGGCGACGAACTGCTTGAACGCATCGAGGCCCGTGCCCGCGCCCAGGGCTTGAAGCACCTGTTCGTGCTCACCACCCGGACCGCCCACTGGTTCCGCGAACGCGGCTTCGTGCCCAGCAGCGTCGACCGCCTGCCGGCAGCACGCGCCTCGCTGTACAACTTCCAGCGCAACTCCAAGGTGTTCGAGAAGGCGCTCTAGCCGAACATGCCGGCGGTGTCCGGTATGGGCCTCTCGCCGGAGTGATTGTGGGCGACGGGGTAGGCCTGGCCGGCGATCTCGGGCTGCATGGCACCGTGCCGGAAAAAGCGACCGCTGCAGCGCGGCCCCGTTCGTGCTTGAAGGCAAGGGCGGACTGGTTGCTGAAACACCACGGTCTCCCTGGTCAGGTCATGCAGGCCGAGGGTGCCGGCCTGCATGGCCGTAACGATCATGGAAGACCTATTGCGCGGCCAGCTCAACCTCGCGCTTGGCGATGGCCAGCGCCAGTTCGGGTGAGCGTTTGACCGGACTGCGGATCGCGCGGGATGATGACCTGGTGACTGAAGGCCTGGACCAGGATCTGGTCTTCATGACCTTCCTGGAAGATGTTGCCGACCGAATCTTCGGTGAAGGTGCCAGCGGTGATCAGGCCTTGCTTGGTGCCTTCGAGGGACAGATACGCGGGTGTTGGCATGAGTGCTTTCCTTGCTGTGGGTCATGGATCTGCAGTGATCCGGGAACCCAGTAGAAGGCCATAAACGTGCCATGTTTATAAATTCGGTACAAAACAAAATGTTAGCGTGACCGAAAGCAACAAAAAGTCACAGCGTGCGCTAAGTCACGGAAAAGTGCGCAACTTCTTGCGCAGCAGCGGCTGTGGGGAAAATGGCAAAAGGGCTGTCGATCAGGCAAACGGCAGGCCTGCGCCAAGGCGGCGAATGCCCTGGGATCAGGCGCTCTTCTGCTGACGCAGCAGTTGTTCATGGCCGTCGTCCCAGCCGGCCTCCCAGGCAGCGGCAAGCACCTCGGCGCTGTGGTCGTGGCGGGTGTTGGGGTGGCCGGTGAGGCCCGCCATGTAGCCTTGCTGGTAAGCCTTGTTCAGGCTTTCCAGGCTCCAGTGGCGGTCGTCCTTGGGATGGGCGTCGGACTCCATGGGCACAGCTCGTGTTGAATGCTCTGTGCCTATGCTAGTTGCGCCCGGCTTCCCTGGCTGGGTCGCCGGTCACAGCTTTTGCGTCGTTGCTTGCTTTTGTGAGCGGGTCGACTAAATCCCCGGGGCCAGGATGCTCGCCTGGTAGGCCGCGGCAAAGCTGTCGAAATCCCCTTCTTCCTGAGCCTCCAGCTCCGCCTGCTCACGCAGTGAGCGTGCGCTCGCGGCTTCGAAAGCGGCCTGCTGCTCTGCGCTCAACGGCGGGCTGCGGAAGTAGTCGGCGTGCTGCTTGCTCTGGCGCAGGGCGAACTGGCTGAAGCTTTCGCCCTGCTGCAGCTGCGCGAGCACCTGGGCCGAAGGCGTCAGGCTGGCATCGTCGATCTTGGCGCGCTGCAGCTGTAAGGCATGGCTGTGTGCTTCATTGCCCTGGCTCTGGTCGAGCAGGGTGGCCGTTTGCTGGATGCTGTCGAGCAGTTCGTGGGCCCAGGCCTGCAGGGCCACGGGCTTGCCACGCAGCTGCAAGTGCAGGCCGGGACGGCGACCGTCCTTGACCACTTTGAGGAAGTTGTCGGTGCAGGCGTGGCATTCTTCGCCGCCCAGTGGCGGGCTTTCCTGCAGGGCACAGAACAGCAGGAAGGCGTCGAGGAAGCGCGCCTCGACCAGGTCGATGCCCAGCGGCAAGAAGGGGTTGATGTCCAGGCAACGTACCTCGACGTACTGCACGCCACGGGCCATCAGCGCCTGGATCGGCCGCTCGCCGCTGTGGGTCACGCGTTTTGGGCGGATGTTCGAGTAGTACTCGTTCTCGATCTGCAGGATGTTGGTATTGAGTTGCAGCCATTCGCCGTCCTTCTTGCTGCCGATCTCGACATAGGGCGGATAGGGCGTGGCGACCGCCTGGCGCAGGCTGTCGGTGTAGCTGCTCAGGTCGTTGTAGCAGGGGGTGAGGCCGGCCTGGGCGTTGCTCTGATAACCCAGGTCGCTCATGCGCAAGCTGGTGGCGTAGGGCAGGTACAGGGTATCGCCATCAAGTTGCTGCAATTGGTGCGGGCGGCCGCGCAAGAAACCTGCATCCAGGGCCGGCGAGGCGCCGAACAGGTACATCAGCAGCCAGCTGTAGCGGCGGAAATTGCGGATCAGGGCGATGTAGCGCGCCGACTGGTAGTCGCGCGCATCGCGCGTATTGCCCTCGGCCTGCTGCAGCAGTGGCCACAGGCTGTCGGGCAGGGAGAAGTTGTAGTGAATGCCGGCGATGCACTGCATGGTTTTGCCGTAACGCAGCGCCAGGCCCTTGCGGTAGACGTATTTGAGCTTGCCGATATGCGAGCTGCCGTACTCGGCGATCGGGATGGTCGCCTCGTCCGGCAGGGGGCAGGGCATTGACGGGCTCCACAGGTATTCGCCGTCGAGCTTGCTGTAGACGAAGCGATGGATCTGTTCGAGATCGGCCAGGGTGATGGCCGGGTCGGGTTCGGCTGGGGTAATGAACTCCAGCAGCGCCTCGGAATAGTCCGTGGTGATCTGCGGATGAGTCAGCGCCGAGCCCAGCGCCAGCGGGTGCGGAGTGAGGGCCAGTTGGCCATCGCCATCGACGCGCAGGCATTCGCGCTCGATGCCGTGCAAGCACTGGGAAAGCAGGGAGAGGTTGGCGCGCTCGCCGAGCAGGGCCAGGCGGCGGGAGAACAGGTCGCTCAAGATTGCATTCCTTCACGCATCGGTCGCCCCAATATGGGGGCGAATCGATTGCTCTACAAGGGGGCCGGTAACGGCAAATTGCGCCGCGGCTATCCGCTCTGGGCGCAGCACGGCCTGGTTACCCTAGCCCAGTTTGGGCGCAGGCGATTACACGCGGGCGAAGGCGGCTTGTGCCTTTGCGACCCGTTTGTCGCCTGGATGCTCTTCGGCCTCTAGTGGCTGGGGGGCGGCGGCCGCTGGCGGCGCCGCCGGGTCTGGCGGGTCACTTGCAGATAAAGGTGGCCTGGGCGGTGGCGACCAGTTTGTCGCCCTGTTGCACCCGCGCCTCCAGCACATGCACCTTGCGTCCGGCATTCAGCACGCGGGCGTTGCAGACGATCTCGCCTTCGCTGACCGCGCGGATGTAGTTGACCTTGCATTCCAGGGTCATGCTGCCGGCCTGGCCATCGAACAGGCTGTGGCTGGCTTGACCGAGCGCCGTGTCGATCAGCGAGAACAACGCACCGCCGTGCATGCGTCCGTGCAGATTGAGCAGGTGGTCCTGCATGCTCATGCGCACCTGGGATTCGCCGTTCTCGGCTTTGTCGATGGTCATGCCGAGCAGCTTGCTGAATGCGCTGTCCTGGCCGACCGGGGAGGTGTGGCTCATGGTTTACTTCCTCAACTGCTTGGCGTTGGCGAACAGCGCGGCCATGGCGGCGTTGCTGGCGGGCTGCGGCTCGGCGCGTGGCGTGCTGGCCGGCGGCCGAGGGCTGGCATCGCGCTTGCCGCCGCCACGGGAGCCGTTGCGCGTGCCCTCGATTTTCTCGCCCGGGGTGTCGCCCATGCGCATCGACAGGGCGATGCGATTGCGCGGGATGTCCACCTCCATCACCTTGACCTTGACCACGTCGCCGGCCTTGACCGCTTCGTGCGGGTCCTTGATGAACTTCTCCGACAGCGCCGAGATGTGCACCAGACCGTCCTGGTGCACGCCGATGTCGACGAAGGCGCCGAAGTTGGTGACGTTGGTCACCACGCCTTCGAGGATCATCCCCAGTTCGAGATCCTTGAGGGTTTCGACACCCTCCTGGAATTCGGCGGTCTTGAACTCGGGGCGCGGATCGCGGCCGGGTTTTTCCAGCTCCTGGAGGATGTCGCCGACGGTCACCAGACCGAAGCGTTCGTCGGTGAATTTTTTCGGGTCGAGGCGCTTGATGAAGGTCGCGTCGCCGACCAGCGAGCGGATGTCGCGGCCGGTGTCGGCGGCAATGCGCTGCACCAGCGGGTAGGTTTCCGGGTGCACCGCCGAGGCGTCCAGCGGGTTGTCGCCGTTCATCACGCGGAGGAAGCCGGCGGCCTGCTCGAAGGTTTTCTCGCCCAGGCGCGACACCTTTTTCAGCGCGTCGCGGGTCTTGAAGGCGCCGTTGGCGTCGCGGTGCGCGACTATGTTTTGCGCCAGGGTCGCATTCAGTCCGGAGATCCGTGCCAGCAGGGCGACCGAGGCGGTATTGACGTCGACGCCAACGGCGTTCACGCAGTCCTCCACCACCGCGTCCAGGCTGCGCGCCAGCTTGAGCTGGGACACGTCGTGCTGGTACTGGCCGACGCCGATGGATTTCGGGTCGATCTTCACCAGTTCGGCCAGCGGGTCCTGCAGGCGGCGGGCGATCGACACGGCGCCGCGAATCGACACGTCGAGGTCGGGGAATTCCTTGGCCGCCAGTTCCGAGGCCGAATACACCGAGGCGCCGGCTTCGCTGACCATCACCTTGGTCATCTTCAGGCCAGGGTATTTCTTGATTAGCTCGGCGGCCAGCTTGTCGGTCTCGCGGCTGGCGGTGCCGTTGCCGATGGCGATCAGGTCGACCGAGTGCTTGGCGCACAGCGCGGCGAGCACGGCGATGGTCTGGTCCCACTGGTTCTTCGGCACGTGCGGGTAGACGGTCGCGGTGTCGAGCAGCTTGCCGGTGGCATCCACCACCGCCACCTTGCAGCCGGTGCGCAGGCCCGGGTCGAGACCCAGGGTCGCGCGCGGGCCCGCCGGGGCGGCCAGCAGCAGGTCGTGCATGTTGCGCGCGAACACCGAGATTGCCTCGTCTTCGGCGCCTTCGCGCAGCTCGCCGAGCAGGTCGGTTTCCAGGTGGGTGTAGAGCTTGACCTTCCAGGTCCAGCGCACCACTTCGCCCAGCCATTTGTCGGCGGCGCGGCCCTGGTTGCTGATGCCGAAGCGCTCGGCGACCATGCCTTCGCAGGGGTGCAGGGTGCCGGGCAGCTCTTCGCCAATCTTCAGGCTGGCGCTGAGGAAGCCCTCGTTGCGTCCGCGGAAAATCGCCAGGGCACGGTGCGAGGGGGCATTTTTCAGCTTCTCGTCGTGCTCGAAATAATCGCGGAACTTGGCGCCTTCCTGCTCCTTGCCGGCGATCAGGCGGGCGCTGAGGGTGGCGTTGTCCTTGAGGAAACTGCGCAGGTTGGCCAGCAGGGTGGCGTCTTCGGCGAAGCGCTCCATGAGGATGTACTTGGCGCCTTCGAGCACCGCCTTGATGTCGGCGAAACCTTTCTCGGCGTCGACGAAGCGCGCGGCCTCGCTCTCCGGGGTCAGGTTCGGGTCGCCAAACAGCGCATCGGCCAATTCGCCGAGGCCGGCTTCCAGGGCGATCTGGCCCTTGGTGCGGCGCTTCTGCTTGTACGGCAGATAGAGGTCTTCGAGGCGGGTCTTGGTGTCGGCCAGGTTGATCTCGCGGGCGAGTGTAGGGGTCAGCTTGCCCTGTTCCTCGATGCTGGCGAGGATGCTGGCACGCCGGTCGTCCAGCTCGCGCAGGTAGCGCAGGCGCTCTTCGAGATGACGCAACTGGGTGTCATCCAGGCTGCCGGTGACTTCCTTGCGGTAGCGGGCGATGAACGGCACGGTCGAGCCTTCATCGAGCAGCGCCACGGCGGCGGCTACCTGTTGCGGGCGCACGCCCAGTTCTTCGGCGATGCGGTTGTTGATGCTGAGCATAAGACGCTATCCACACTGGAACGAAAAACCGACCACGTAGAGCGCGGCCAGACGATAGAGCGGCGCATTATAGCCATTAGCGGCAAGCTGCAAGCCATAAGCAGCAAGACGGGGTTGTTGGGGCCAGCCGGTTTTTCAGCCTGAGCGGGCTGGCGGCCTGATATGACAAATCTGCTAACAATGGCTGCACCGGTGATCGCGGTGGCTGAGCCATAATGCCGGCATTGGAAACTGTTCACGCCCGACGGGCGGCGCAGGTTCTCGGTCTAGGAGCTTCTATGAGCAGCACTGCACTTCCGCTTGAAGGCGAGAAAATTCTGGTTGTCGATGACGATGCCCGCTTGCGGCGCCTGCTCGAGCGCTTCTTCGAGGAGCAGGGCTACCGCGTGCGCACGGTGGAAAACGTCGAGCAGATGGATCGCCTGCTGGCGCGCGAGCTGTTCCATCTGGTGGTACTCGACCTGATGCTGCCGGGCGAGGACGGCCTGTCGGCGTGCCGCCGGTTGCGCGCGGCGAACAATCAGGTGCCGATCATCATGCTCACCGCCAAGGGCGACGAAACCAGCCGTATCCAGGGCCTGGAGCTGGGCGCCGACGACTACCTGGCCAAACCCTTCAACCCGCGCGAATTGCTGGCGCGGATCAAGGCCGTGCTGCGTCGCCAGGCCCCGGTGGTGCCGGGCGCGCCGGGGGCCGAGGACGAGAGCGTGAGTTTCGGCGAGTACGAGCTGTCGCTGGCCACCCGCGAGCTGAAGAAGGGTGACGAGGTGCACATGCTCACCACCGGCGAGTTCGCCGTGCTCAAGGCCCTGGTCCAGCATGCGCGCGAACCGCTGACCCGGGACAAGCTGATGAACCTGGCCCGTGGCCGTGAGTGGGACGCCCTGGAGCGCTCCATCGACGTGCAGATCTCGCGCCTGCGCCGCTTGATCGAGCCGGACCCGTCCAAGCCGCGCTATATCCAGACGGTCTGGGGCGTGGGTTATGTGTTCGTGCCGGACGGCAATAAATAACCTTGCTCGTGTGCGGACCGATGTAGGAGCCAGCTTGCTGGCGATCTCGCTATCCAATCGCTAGCAAGCTGGCTCCTACAGGTGTTATTTCGTCTGATGAAAACCCCGCTGTGGTTCCCGCAAAGCTTCTTCGCTCGCACCCTCTGGCTGGTGCTGATCGTGGTGCTGTTCTCCAAGGCGCTGACCCTGGTTTATCTGATGATGAACGAGGACGTGCTGGTCGACCGCCAGTACAGCCACGGCGCGGCGCTGACCCTGCGCGCCTACTGGGCGGCGGATCCGGAGGATCGCGCGACCATTGCGGCGGCGGCGGGGCTCAAGCGCACGCCCCACGACCAGGTGCCGGCCAGCGAACAGCACTGGCCCTACAGCGAGATATTCCAGCGGCAGATGCAGGCCGAACTCGGTCCCGAGACCGAGGTGCGGGTTCGTGCGAAAAGTCCGCCGGCGCTGTGGGTGCATGCCCCGACGCTGGGCGAGGACTGGCTGCGGGTGCCGCTGTATCCGCACCCGCTGCGCGGTCAGCGGATCTGGAGCGTACTGGGCTGGTTCCTCGGCATCGGTTTGCTCTCCACCGCCGCCGCCTGGATCTTCGTGCGCCAGCTCAGTGCGCCCTTGAAACGCCTGGTGTTCGCTGCCCGCCAGCTCGGCAAGGGCCGCAGCGTGCGCCTGCCGGTAAGCGATACGCCGAGCGAGATGGCCGAGGTCTATCGCGCCTTCAACCAGATGGCCGAGGACGTCGAGCAGGCCGGCCGCGAGCGCGAGCTGATGCTGGCCGGGGTGTCCCACGACCTGCGTACGCCACTGACCCGCTTGCGCCTGTCCCTGGAGCTGCTGAACAACGATTCGGAGCTGACCGAGGACATGGTCCGCGATATCGAGGACATGGACGCAATTCTCGACCAGTTCCTCGCCTTTATCCGCGACGGTCGCGACGAGCCGCTGGAACAGCTCGACCTGCTCGAATTGATCCGCGAAGTGGTGGCGCCCTATAACCAGCAGCGGGAGCTGGTGCGCCTGTGCCTGGAGCCGGTGCCGATCTTTCCGCTGCGGCGGGTATCGATCAAGCGCCTGCTGGTCAATCTGATCGAGAACGCCCTGCGCTATGGCGGCAATGCGGTCGAAGTCGCCGTGTCGGTGTCTGGCGACAGCAGCGCGCCCTACGTCGTGCTCAGCGTGCTCGACCGCGGCGCCGGTATCGATCCGACCGAGCTGGGCAGCATCTTCAATCCCTTCATCCGCGGCGACCGCGCCCGCGGCGGCCAGGGTGCCGGGCTCGGCCTGGCCATCGTCAAGCGCATCGCGGCCCTGCACGGCGGCAGTGTCGAGCTGCGTAACCGCTGCGGCGGCGGCCTGGAGGCGCGGGTCTGTCTGCCGCTGGGGCTGCTGTTGCCGCGCGACGCGGTTTAACCGGCCGCTGAAGAACGATTGAACTACGCTTCGTCACGACCGCTGCTGCCTTGCCTCGACTGTCTCGCCTGGATTTTTCAACGGTCTGTTCAGCATGGGCATCTGCTGCGCTGAACTATGCTGATGCAGCGCATTGACATGAGGTCCGCATGCCCGTCGTTTCCGACCGCTTGCCCATATGGACGTGGTGGCTGCCGCTGCCGATCTTCCTTATGGCTACCTGGCTTGCCCTGGCGACCCGTTTCAGCGACGCGGCGGCATTCTGGCACCTGTCGTTCGCTCTCGGGCTGGTGGGATGCTTGTGGTGGGGGCCGCGGGTGCTGCTTGCGCTGTACCTGAATGCGCTGTTGAGCATTGCGCTGTGGCAGCTGGAGTGGCAGTGGGCCTTGGTATATGCGCTGCCGGAAACCCTTGGTGTTGGCCTGGCCTGGCTGTTGTTGCGCGGGCGCGCCTTCGACGTGGCCTTGCCCGATCTCGCGCACTTGCTGCGTTTCGCCGGGCTGGGGGTATTGCTGCCGGTGGCGTTGCTGGTCGTGGCGGGGCAAAGCCATCTCTGGTTGCGCGGCCAGCTGGCGGGACCGGACTGGATGACCGCCAGCCTTGCCCTGTGGCTGGCCGATTGCCTGATCACCCTGGCGATTGCCACGCCGCTGTTGACCTGCCTGAGCCCCTGGCTGCGCCGGCGTGGCTGGCTGCACGGCCCTGGCCGCGATGACGCGGGCCTCATGCCGGCGCCGCAGGTGCTGGGCCAATTACCGCCCTGGCCGCTGTTGCTGCTGTTGCTGGGCGGCTTGCCCTGGTTGCTCGAGCTGTTGCCATTGACCCTGAACCTGCCGCTGATCGGCGTGATGATGCTTGGTCTGGCGCTGGTCTGGGGCTTTGCCGGCGCACTCTGCGCCGCGCTGTTGAGCGCTTGGATGGTGCTGGTGTGGCCATTGCTGCGCGGCTTGGCCGAGGCCGCCAACTGGCTCGATCCGCAGCGTCTGGAATGGCACCTGAGCCTGTTGCTGTTGATGCTCGCGACCTTGCTGGTTGGCCGCAGTCTCAGCGACCTGCGCCTGGCGCTGGGGCGTAGCGCGCTGACGCAGCAGCAGTTGGCGCTGGCCAGCCTGGCCCTGGAGGCCAGTCCGCTGGGTGTGACCATCGTCGATGCCCGCCAGCGCGATCTTCCGGTGATCTACAGCAATCCGGCCTTCGCGCGCCTCAGCGGATACAGCCGTGAGGAGAGCCTGGGCAAGGATTGCCGTTTCCTGTTGCGCGACGATCACCAGCAACGCGAGCTGTCGCGGCTGCAGCAGGCCTTGCGGCAGGGCACGGCCTGCCAGGTGGTAGTGCGCAACTACCGCAAGGACGGCCAGCCATTCTGGAACGAGCTGATGCTCGCGCCCATGGTCGACGCGCAGGGCCTCGGCCATTTCGTCATCCTCCAGCATGACGTCAGCGCGCGCGAGCGGATGGCCGCGCAAGTCACGGCGCAGCGTGAGGAGTCGCTGCGCCAGAGTCACCTGTTCAGCCAGACCGAGAGCATTGCCGACCTCGGCGGCTGGGTGCTGAACCTGGCGGACCACAGCATGTACTGGAGCGCGGGCTGTTTCCGCATCTACGAGCTGGATGCCAATGGCAGCGCGCCGAATCTCGAGCAGGCGCTCGATTACCTGGATGGCAGCGACCGAGCGCTGGCCGAGCAGACTCTGCAGTTGCTGTTCGCTGGGCGCGATCACTTCGATATCGAAGTGCGCCTGTCGACCGCCAAGGGCAACAGGCGCTGGGTGCGTCTCAAGGGCATGGTCGAACGTGACGGCCCGCAGTTGGTCCGGGTCTACGGCGCGATCCAGGACGTCAGCGGGCGCAAGTGCACCGAGCAGCAGTTGCACGAGCGTGACGAGCGCCTGCGCCTGTTCTTCGAGGCGCCGCTGATCGGCATGGCGCTGACCAATCCCAGCTTCGGCTGGGAAGAGGTCAACTTCAAGCTCTGCAGCATTCTCGGCCGTTCCCGCGAGCAGCTGCAGGCCTGCAGTTGGGCGAGCATCTCCCAGGCGGACGACCTCCGCGCCGAGCAAGCACTGCTCGATCAGGTGCTCGGCGGCAGCCGCGACGGCTATGAACTGGACAAGCGCTTTATCCGCCCGGATGGTTCGCTGGTCTACACCCGGCTGAGCCTGCGCGCGGTGCGGCATGCCAGCGGTCGGCCGAGCATGTTCCTGGTGCTGGTCGAGGACATCAGCGCGCGCCACGAGGCCGAGGCCCGTTATCGCACCATCGTCGAGCATGCACCGGAAGCCATCATGCTGTTCAGCCCGCGCGGCGGCATGCTCGACTGCAACGAGAATGCGCTGCGTCTGTTTCGCTATACGCGTGAACAACTGCTGGGCAAGAGCGTGCTCGACCTGAGCCCGCCGCGCCAGGCAGATGGCCAGGCCTCAGCCGATCTCGGCGGGGTCTATCTGAACCAGGCGATTGCCGGCCAGACGCCGGTCTTCGAGTGGCTGCACCGCGACAGCGGCGGCCGGCAGATTCCCTGTGAGGTGCGCCTGGTGCGCATGCCGGGCGAGCAGGTACTGATCCGCGGCAGCGTCACCGATATTTCCGAACGCCAGCGCTACCAGCGCGAGATCGAACGCCTGGCCTACAGCGACGAGCTGACCGGGCTGCCCAACCGGCGCTTGCTGCTCGACCGTCTGCAGCATGCGATGGACCGCGAGTTGCGGGAAGCCAGTATTGGCGCGCTGCTGTTCATCGACCTGGATCATTTCAAGACGGTCAACGACAGCCTCGGCCATCTGGTCGGCGATGGCTTGCTGCGTGAGGTCACGGTGCGCCTGGCCCGGGTGTTGCGTGCCGAAGATACCCTGGCGCGGTTGGGCGGCGATGAGTTCGTGGTGCTGCTCGAAGCCCTCGACGGCACCGCGGAGATCGCCGCGGGCTATGCGGCCATGACCGCGAACAAACTGCTGGACAGCCTCAAGGGCAGCTACTGGATCGACGGTCACGAACTGTCGATCAGCGCCAGCATCGGCATCGCCCTGCACCCGTTCGGTGCGCAGGTGGCGACCGATGTGCTGAAGCAGGCGGATACCGCCATGTACCGGGCCAAGAGTGCCGGGCGCAATGGCTTGTTCTTCTTCGCCCCAGAGATGCAGGCCGCCATCGACCAGCGCCTGCACTTGCAAAGCGAGCTGCGCCAGGCGATTCAGCGTGAGCAGATGCACCTGGTGTTCCAGCCGCAGTTGTCGCTCGCCAGCGGCCAGGTTGTGGGTGCCGAGGTCTTGCTGCGCTGGCGGCATCCGGAGCGCGGCGAGATCCTGCCCGGTGAGTTCATCGCCCTGGCCGAAGAGACCGGCCTGATCCTGGAACTCGGCAGCTGGGTGCTGGAGCAGGCGTGCGCGGTCCTGGCGCGCTGGCTGCCGGGCTGGCCGCAGGTGGTCCTGGCGGTCAACCTCAGCCCGCGCGAGTTGCGCCAGGTCGATTGCGTCGAGCGCATCCAGGGCTGCCTGCAGCGCTATGGCGTGCCGGCTCGCGCGCTGGAGCTGGAAATCACCGAAGGCGTGCTGCTCGAAGATGTCGAGCTGTGCATCACCAATATGCAGGCGCTGAGAACCTTCGGCGTGCGCTTCGCGATCGACGACTTCGGCACCGGTTATTCCTCGCTGACCTACCTCAAGCGCTTACCGCTGGACCGCCTGAAAATCGACCGCAGCTTCACCCAGGATCTGGCGGGCGACAGCAGCGACCTGATGCTGGTGCAAACCATCCTGATGATCGCCCACAACCTGGGCCTGGAATGCGTCGCCGAAGGCATCGAAAACCAGGCCCAGCTGGATACCCTGCGGCGCCATGGCTGTGCCCTGGGCCAGGGCTATCATTTCAGTCGACCGTTGGCCGAGCAGGACTTTCTGCGCTGGGTCGCCCGGCGCCTGCCGCTGCAGCCAGAAGTGGTGGCTCCGCAGGCGTAGCCTGGATCAGCCTTGCCGTAATCCGGGTTACGGGGGGCTGCAGCTCCGCCTCAGCCCTTGCCCTTGGTCCGGGTCAAGTGCGGGCCGCCGTTTTTCTCCAGGTACTGGATCACCAGGCTGGCGACATCCTTGCCGGTGGTGGTCTCGATGCCTTCCAGGCCGGGCGAGGAGTTGACCTCCATCACCAGCGGGCCGTGGTTGGAGCGCAGGATATCCACGCCGGCCACCGACAGGCCCATCACCTTGGCCGCGCGAATCGCCGTCATGCGCTCCTCCGGGGTGATCTTGATCAGGCTGGCGCTGCCGCCGCGGTGCAGGTTGGAGCGGAACTCGCCGGGTTTGGCCTGGCGCTTCATCGCGGCGATCACCTTGTCGCCGACCACGAAGCAGCGGATATCCGCGCCGCCGGCTTCCTTGATGTATTCCTGGACCATGATGTTCTGCTTGAGGCCCATGAAGGCCTCGATCACCGACTCGGCGGCTTTGGCGGTTTCGCAGAGCACCACGCCGATGCCCTGGGTGCCTTCCAGCACCTTGATCACCAGCGGCGCGCCATTGACCATCTGGATCAGGTCGTCGATATCGTCGGGGGAGTGGGCGAAGCCGGTGACCGGCAAGCCGACGCCGCGCCTTGACAGCAGTTGCAGCGAGCGCAGCTTGTCGCGCGAGCGGGCGATCGCCACCGACTCGTTGAGCGGGAACACCCCCATCATCTCGAACTGGCGCAGCACCGCGCAGCCATAGAAGGTCACCGAGGCGCCGATCCGCGGGATCACCGCATCGAAGCCTTCCAGTGGCTTGCCGCGGTAGTGGATCTGCGGCTTGTGGCTGGCGATGTTCATGTAGGCGCGCAGGGTGTCGATGACCACCACCTCATGGCCGCGCAGCTGACCGGCTTCGACCAGGCGACGAGTGGAATACAGACGCGGATTGCGCGACAGCACGGCGATTTTCATGGGGCACCAGAAAGGTCAGCAAGCGAGGGTTTGTCTTGAACGTAGGTCAGCGCCGGATTGACCACCAGTTGGCCATCGACCAGCGCCTTGGAGCCGAGCAGCACGCGGTAGCGCATGGTCCTGCGGCAGGTCAGGGTGAATTCCACAGACCACAGGCGGTCGCCCAGGGCCAGGTGGGTGCGGATCACGTAGCGGCTCTGCACATGGCCGGTGGAGCTCTTGATGTTCTTCAGCGTCACCAGCGGCGCCTCGCAGCGATGGCGACGCTGGACCAGAGTGCCGAGGTGGGCGGTGAAGCGCACCCAGTTCTCGCCATCGCGCTGGAACGGCTGGATATCGCTGGCGTGCAGGCAGGAGGTGCTGGCGCCGGTGTCGATTTTCGCGCGCAGACCGACCATGCCCAGGTCGGGCAGGTTGATCCATTCGCGCAGGCCGATCACGCTGAGATGGTCGAAGGTCTTCAAATTGGGCGAATTCCGTCAGGCCTGGTTGGCCTATAGTTGCGGGCATTCTAGTTGGGCCTTATGACAACTGCATCAGGCAAAATTCACTTGAGCTGCCGTTTCGATCGAGAGTGCAATGAGCAACAAAGCAGACGACAAAGAAGACGACAAGATACGCCTGGACAAATGGCTGTGGGCCGCACGTTTCTTCAAGACCCGCGCCCTGGCCAAGGCCGCCATCGAGGGCGGCAAGGTGCATTGCCGGGGCGAGCGCTGCAAGCCGGGCAAGGAGCCGCGGATCGGCGATGAACTGCTGATCCGCATCGGTTTCGACGAGCGCAGCGTGGTGATTCAGGCGCTCTCCGCGGTGCGCCGCGGCGCCCCCGAGGCCCAGGCGCTGTATAGCGAAACCGCCGAGAGCATTGCCCGCCGCGAACAGGCTGCTGCGCAGCGCAAGGCCGGCGCTCTGGGCATGCAGACCGACGGCCGGCCAAGCAAGAAGCAGCGCCGGCAGATCCATCGGTTTCGCGACGGCCAGGATTGAGAGCTTGGAAAAAACGCGCGTGACGGCGCTGGATATGTTCACAACCGCTGAGCACGACCCGCGATCCGTAGGGGGCCACTCGTCGCAGGCAGTGCACCATGGTTCCGGCACAACAGCTGGCGGGCTGTTGCTGCGCTCCGCACGGAACGCCGCCCGGACCGCCCTTCTACCCGCAGGCAGTTGCTGTAGCCCGGATAAGATTCGGGGAAGTCTGGCGCCTGAAAAGCCGCTCCCGGATTGCATCCGGGCTATGCGCTGGCCGCCTGGCTGACGACAAGGGCCCGAGACGGCCAGCATTGCGTCTGCTGTGGCCGCTGAGCGTGGCCCGGAGCAACACGCAACTGGGGACATAGCCTTCGGCTAGTCTGTAAACATCGCCATTGGAATCGCGGAGGCAAGCATGACCCTGTCACGCCTCAGTCGTCGCCGGGTGCTGGCCGGGCTCGGCGGCGGCAGCTTGCTGCTGGCCAGCCCGGGGCTCTTCGCCGAGCTGCTGTTGACCCCGGCGCAGACGCTTGGTCCCTTCTACCCCGACCAGCTGCCGCTGGATCAGGACAACGACCTGCTGCAGGTCGGCGACCGGCCGACTCAAGCCAGCGGCGTCGTGGTGCAGTTGCACGGGCAGATTCTCGATGCCCGTGGCAAGCCCCTCAAGGGCGCCCTGGTGGAAATCTGGCAGGTCGATAGCAATGGCATCTACCTGCACAGCCGTGGCGGCGAGCGGGACCGGCGCGACCCGAACTTCCAGGGCTATGGCCGCTTCGAGACCGCCAGCGACGGCCGCTACCGCTTCCGTACCCTACGTCCGGTGCCCTACCCGGGGCGCACTCCGCATATCCATTTCGCCGTGACCCTGCCCGGCCTGCCGCGTTTCGCCACCCAGTGCTACATCCGCGGCGAGCCGCTCAATCAGCGCGATGGCGTGCTCAATGCGATCCGCGATCCGCGCCTGCGCGAACGCCTGATCGTGCCCTTCGTCCCGGTGGCCGGTGCGCGCGCGGGCGAACAGGTGGCGCGCTTCGATATCGTCCTCGGCGTGACCCCGGAGTCCTGAGATCTTAAAGCGGCCAGACCAGCAGCAGCAGCGGCACACTGACCAGCACCACGAGAATTTCCAGCGGCAGGCCGAGGCGCCAGTAATCGCCGAAGCGGAAGCCGCCGGGACTGAGGATCAGGGTGTTGTTCTGGTGGCCGATGGGCGTGAGGAACGAGCAGGAGGCGCCAATCGCCACCGCCATCAACAGCGAGTCGGGGCTGACCCCGAGCTGGCTCGCCGCACTCAGGGCGAGCGGGCACATCACCGCCGCAGTGGCGGCGTTGTTCATGAAGTCTGTGAGGGTCATGGTCACCACCAGCAGCAGGGTCAGCACGATCACCGGGTTGCCTTGCGCCACATGTTCCATCAGTAGCCGTGCCAGCAAGTCCGCGGCACCGCTAGTGGACATGGCGCCAGCCACCGGGAGCAAGGCGCCGAGCAGGACGATCACCGGCCAGTCGATGGATTCGTAGATCGAGCGCAACGGCACCACGCGCAGCACCATGAACACCAGCACGCCAGCGGCGAAGGCCATGGCGGTCGAGAGCAGGCCCACGGCGGAAATCGCCACGGCCAGCAACATCACGCCCAATGCCAGGCCCGCGTGAGTCGGGTTGGGGATGGTGATGGCGCGGTCGGCCAGCGGCACGCAGGCATAGTCGCTGGCAAACTCGGCGATATCGCCCGGCGCACCCTGCATCAGCAGGACATCGCCGTGCTCGAACAGGGTCGAGCGCAGACGCTTGATCGACCGATGACTCGCGCGCGAGATGGCCAGCAGGTTGATGCTGTAGCGGCTCCGCAGGCGGGTACTGCGGGCCGAGCGGCCGACCAGCTGGGAATCGGGGCGCACCAGCAGCTCCTGCAAGACAATGTCGGTGTCGCCGCTGTCTTTCTTGCCGGTGTCTGCCCCAGGACTTTTGGCCGCGTCCTGGGTAGCGGCTGTGTTGCCCGCGTCGGCTTGCGCCTCCAGCTTGCGTTCGGCTTCCAGTTGCAGGCCCAGCTTGCCGAGTACCGTGCCGAGAGCCTCGGGTTCGGCCTCGATCACCAGCAGATCATCGACGCGCAGGAGCTGTCGTGGGTCGGGCACGGACAGGCGCAGATCGTTGCGCAGCATGCCGATCACCTGGGCGTCGGCCTCATCTAGCAACTGCTCGACTTCGCGCAAGGTCTTGCCGGCTGCCTTGGCCCCTGGCTTGACCCGCGCCTCGGTGAGGTAAGTGCCGGTGTTGAAGCTGGCGGCGCCGGCGACCTCGCGCTTGGGTACCAGGCGCCAGCCGAGCAGGGCGATGAACAGCACACCGGCCAGCGCCACCGCGACGCCAACCGGGCTGAAGTCGAACATGGCAAACGGCCCGGCCCCGCTCTGGGCGCGAAAGCTGGAGACGATCAGGTTGGGCGGCGTACCGATCAGCGTGGTCATGCCGCCGAGAATGGTGCCGAAGGCCAGCGGCATCAGCACCCGGCCCGGCGGCAGCCCCTGCTTGGTAGCAATCTGCAAGGCGATCGGCATCAGCAGGACGAGGGCGCCGACATTGTTCATGAAGGCCGAGAGCAGCGCACCCAGGCCGGTCAGTGCGGCAATCGAGAGCATCGGCCCGGCATTGCTGGGCAGCATGCGCTGGGCCAGCGCATCGATCACGCCGGTGACTTGCAGGCCGTGGCTCAACACCAGCACGCAGGCAACGGTGATCACCGCCGGGTGGCCGAAACCGTGGAAGGCCTGCTCGTCCGGTACCAGGCCGACCAGTACACAGGCCAGCAAGGCGGCGAGGGCGACCACGTCGTGACGCCAGCGGCCCCAGATGAACAGCCCGATGGTGGCGGCGAGGATGGCGAAGATCAAGCCTTGGTCTTGGGTCATACGGGCGGGCGATCCTTGGGCAAAAGGGTAGGGGCGCCGGAGGGGCATGGGGCCGTGTTTGCTTCCTGCTAGCTTTGTAGCAGAGCCTGCGCTGTACCGTCAGTTCAATTGCCGGCACCTGGTTTGTCCGCTTGCGGCCAAGGCCGTTCCTTTCCGGTCGCCAGCTTGGCCTGCCAGGCCACTCGACTGGCGAGGGCTGCCGCGACTAAGCTCGGGCCTTCGCCAAGGAGTGCCCGTGCCATGCCCGCCAAGACCGTTCTGATCGCGCTGCCGAACCGTGATTTCGATCCCAGCGAAGTCGCCGTCAGCTGGCAGCTGCTGCGTGCGGCCGGCCATCGGGTGCGCTTCGCCACCCAGGATGGCGAGCCGGCCGTTGGTGATCCGCTGATGCTCACGGGTGAAGGGCTGGACCCCTGGGGGTGGCTGCCCGGCTTGCGCCGCTTCAAGCTGCTCGGTTTGCTCCTGCGCGCCCGGCGTGACGCGCGCGAGGCCTACCGCGACTTGCTGGCGGACAGCGAGTTCCGCCAGCCGCTGCGCTACGCTCAGCTCGCCGTGGCGGACTTCGATGGCCTGCTGCTGCCCGGCGGACACTGGGCCCGCGGCATGCGTGGCTACCTGGAGAATCAGTGCCTGCAGGCGTTCGTCGGCGCCTTTTTCGCCAGTGGCAAGCCGGTCGCGGCGATCTGTCACGGCGTGCTGCTGGCCGCGCGCAGCCGCCGGGCGGATGGTCGTTCAGCGCTGTACGGACGGCAGACCACCGCCCTGACCTGGGCGATGGAGCGCAGCGCCTGGAACCTGACCCGTTTCTACGGCCGCTTCTGGGCGCCGAACTATTACCGAACCTACCTGGAGGCGCCGGGCGAGCCGGCCGGCCATATGAGCGTACAGGCCGAGGTCAGCCGCGCCCTGGCCAGCCCGGCGGATTTCCTCGAGGTGCCGGCGGCTGCACCGGACCACCTGCGCAAGACCAGCGGCCTGCACCGCGACAGCCCGAGCGACAGCCGTCCGGCCTGGGTGGTGTGCGACGGCAACTACGTCTCCGCGCGCTGGCCGGGGGATGTGTACAGCTTCGCCCGGCGGTTTATCGAGCTGTTGGCCGGATAAGGTGGGGGCTTCAGGGGTGTTCCGCGGCGCGCGGCATCTGCAATGATCGCGGCGGCGGACGCCAGGCGCCTGGTGGGCGCGGATTTATCCGCGATGCGCTTGCCCTCGTAGCGTCCGCTCGTGGCCAAGGCCCATTCCGTCAGGCCACGAGCAATTTGTGTAGGAGCCAGGGGGACGCCTAGTCCTTGCTGGCGATGCCGTTCGGCGAGTCGCCGTCGCGGCCAGGGCCCCTGCCACACAAGCGCGACTCAGACGTACTGCGCCGCCGCATAGCCCGAGGCCCAGGCCCACTGGAAGTTGAAGCCGCCCAGATGGCCGCTGACATCCAGCACCTCGCCGATGAAATACAGCCCCGGGCTTTTCAGCGATTCCATCGTTTTCGACGACACCTCGCGGGTATCGACGCCGCCCAGGGTCACCTCGGCGGTGCGGTAGCCCTCGGTGCCGGCCGGCACCAGTTGCCAGTCGGCCAGCTGCTCGGCAACCGCCTTGAGTTCGCCCGGGCTGTACTGCTTCAGCGGCTTGTTAACGAACCAGCTGTCGACCAGCAGCCCGGCCATCTTCTTGGTGAACAGCTCGGCGAGCAGGGTCTTCAGCTCGCTGTTCGGCCGTTCGCGTTGCTGCTCGGCCAGCCACTCGGGCAGGTCGATGTGCGGCAGCAGGTCGATATGCACGGTGTCGCCCGGTTGCCAGAACGAGGAAATCTGCAGGATCGCCGGCCCGGAAAGACCGCGGTGGGTGAACAGGATGTTCTCGCGAAAGCTCTGGCCGTTGCAGCTGACCAGACAATCCTCCACCGAGGTGCCGGACAGCTCCGTGCACAGCGCCTTCAACTGCGGATCGGTGAGGGTGAAGGGCACCAGCCCGGCGCGGGTCGGCAGCAGCGTATGGCCGAACTGCCTGGCCACCTGGTAGCCGAAGCCGCTGGCGCCGAGGGTCGGGATCGACAGGCCGCCGCTGGCGATCACCAGCGACGTGCAGCTCAGCAGACCAGCGCTGGTCTGCAACTGGTAACCGGCCTCGAGCTTGGCGATCTCGCTGACCGAGGTCTCCAGGCGCAGTTCGACCCCGGCCTGCGCGCATTCGTCGAGGAGCATGCCGAGGATGTCGCTGGCCTTGTGGTCGCAGAACAGCTGGCCGAGCTTCTTCTCGTGGTAGGCCACGCCATGCTTGCCGACCAGGCCGATGAAGTCCCACTGGGTATAGCGCGCCAGCGCCGACTTGCAGAAGTGCGGGTTCGCCGAGAGGAAGTTGTCCGGCTCGCAGTACAGGTTGGTGAAATTGCAGCGCCCGCCGCCGGACATCAGAATCTTCTTGCCGGCCTTGTTCGCGTGGTCCAGCAGCAGCACCCGGCGCCCGCGCCCGGCGGCGGTCAGCGCACACATCAAGCCGGCGGCCCCGGCGCCGATAATCACCACATCAGTCACTTGCACAGCCACTTCCCCACAACCCGACAGGCGCCGCGAGCGCGACGCCAAACAGCGCGCATCTTACCCGAAGCCGTCAGGCCGGTGAGGGCTGCGCGCCGGGCGGCCCTGAGCGGCTGGCGGCGGCAGCGGGAGAGCGGTGGAGCGGTTGCCCGATACAGGTCTTGCCGCTATCCGGTCGAATTCATAAAAAGCCGGCGTTCAATTGCGAAAGAGTCTGGCCCCTGCCGAGTGTGGCCAGCAACAACCTGACTACGCTGTTAACCAGTGGAAACTCCGCGCGGGATGCCGTGCTGGACGGCGCTCACTGCGAAAGAGGTGTCTATGAAGGTTTCGGCGTGGCTACTGGCGGGTGCGGGGTTGTTGTCCATTGCGGCCGAGACGGCGGCTTCGCCCTATATCGTGATCTTCACGGCCGAGGCCATTGCGGCTGCGCCACAGCGGGCCGACAACGGCGGCCATGGCCGGCCCGAAGTGCGCGCCGCCGCCGAGCACTTGGCCAGCCTGCATGGCTTCAGCCTGGGGCATGTCTACAGCCATGCCATCAGGGGCTTCTCGGCGGATCTGAATGACTGGCAGCTGGCGGTGCTGAGCGCCGATGCGCGGGTGGCCTATATCGAGGCGGATCTGCCGATGTCGGTCATGGGAGTGCCGGTGCCTGGAGTAAGGGCCAGACCGGATCGTGGCGGCGGTTCCACGGCCCCGGCGGCACAAGAACTGCCCTGGGGGATCGCCCGGGTCGGGGCGGATATCAGCAGTACCCGGGCGGGCGATGGTGGCGGCAGTGTGGCTGGGGTGCGCGCCTACATCATCGACACCGGAATCGATACAAGCCATGCGGATCTGCATGTCGTGGAGCATGTGAACTTCGCCGGCGGGCCGAACAAGGATTGTCATGGGCATGGCACCCACGTGGCCGGTACCGTCGGGGCGCTCGACAATACCCGGGATGTGGTGGGCGTGGCACCGGGCATCGAGTTGGTGGGCGTCAAGGTGCTCGGCTGCGGCGGTACCGGCAGCACCTCCGGGGTGATCATGGGCGTGGACTGGGTGACGGCCAATGCCGTGCTGCCGGCCGTGGCCAATATGAGCCTGGGCGGCGGGGCCAGCGCCGCACTGGATGAGGCGGTGCTGAGCTCGGCGGCGGCGGGGATTTTCTATGCCGTGGCCGCGGGCAATGATGGCGAGGACGCCTGCCTGGGATCGCCGGCACGGGCGGGCGCGAGCAGCGACAACGGGGTGATGACGACGACGGCCACCGACAGTGCCGATGAGGAGGCCTCCTTCAGCAACTATGGCGCCTGCGTGGATATCTGGGCGCCGGGCGTCGGCGTGCTCTCGACCAAGAAGGGCGGCGGTACTACCACCTACAGCGGCACCTCGATGGCGTCGCCGCACGTGGCGGGTGGCGCCGCGCTCTATCTCAGCAATGCCGGCCGTGACCCCAGCCGCCCCTTGGATGCAGCCTCGGTGGAAGCGGCGGTGTACGAGAAGGCGATGTCGCCGGGGACTCAGAGCAAGGACGGCCGGTCGATAGAGCTGTTGCAGACAGACAGCTTCTAATCGCCTGGCAGCTGCCCGGGCGGTGCGGGGTCGGTGCCGGCTCGTTCGCCGAGCAGGCGCTGGTAAACCTGCAGGTCGCGGGCCGAGAAGCAGCAGAAGATCACTTGTTCGAGGCCATCGAGCCGTTCCAGCGTCGCCCGTACCGTGCTCACCGCGACCTGCGCCGCGAGTTCGAGCGGATAGCCGTAGATGCCGGTGCTGATGCTCGGGAAGGCCAGGCTGCGGATGCCCTGGGCCGCGGCGAGTTCGAGCGAACGCCGGTAACAGGAGGCCAGCAGCGCCGGCTCGCCCCGGCCGCCGCCATGCCAGACCGGCCCGACCGTGTGAATGACGTACTCGGCGGGCAAGCGATAACCCCGGGTCAGCTTGGCCTCGCCAGTCGGGCAGCCGCCCAGGCGCCGACATTCCTCCAGCAGCTGCGGCCCGGCGGCGCGATGAATCGCCCCGTCGACCCCGCCACCGCCGAGCAGCGAGGCGTTCGCCGCGTTGACGATGGCCTGCACCGGCAGTTGAGTGATATCGCCCTGCAGGGCGCGAACTGAGGTTGGCATGCTGGGCCTCCGGGAATGCCGGCTGGTAGTGTCGCCGCACAATCGCTGTACCTGTTACGGCTTAGACACTCAGCCGGCGCAACTGCTCGCTGATCCGGCTGGCACTGGCGCTGGCGACCGCGGTCAGGGGCTGGTCCCATTGCAGTTCGGCGGGCGCGCCATCCAGGTACCAGAGCCGGTTGGCCAGTTGGTCGGCGTCCCTGGCATCGTGGGTGACGCAGATCATCGCCATGCGCGGGTGCGCGTCCAGCAGGCGGGTGATCAGGTTGCGCAGCTCGGCGGCCCGATCGGGGTCGAGCGAGGCGAAGGGCTCGTCCAGCAACAGCAGGTCCGGTTTGATTGCCAGGCTGCGGGCCAGCGCGGCGCGGCGGGCCATGCCAAGGGACAGCTGGTCCGGCAGTGCCTCGGCGACCTCGGCCAGGCCGACCTCGGCCAGCAGCCTGTCGATCTCGTCGTTGCGCGCGCCGACCATGGCCAGGTTCTGGCGCACGCTGCGCCAGGGCAGCAGGCGGTGTTCCTGAAACAGGTAGCCGACCCGCAGCTTGCTGCTGCGTTTGATCATCCGCTCGCCCAGGCGCCGGTCCAGCCCGGCGATGGCATTGAGCAGGGTGGTCTTGCCCACGCCGGAAGGCCCCAGCAGACAGATGCGATCGCCCTCGGCGACCCGGGCCGTGATCGCGCCCAGGATCGGATGGCCGCTGGTCCGACCGTCGATCTGCAGCTCAAGCATGTTGCACCCCCACTGCACGCCAGCGCGAGGCCCGTCGTTCCAGCGGTTGCAGCAGCGCCAGCTCGATCAGCTGCACCACCGCGATGAATGCCAGGCTGTAGGCCAGGATGCTCGCCACATCGAACACCTGAAAGGCCATGTGCAGCTGAAAGCCGATGCCGTCGGAGCGACCGAGCAACTCGACCACCAGCACGATCTTCCAGATCAGCGCCAGGCCGCCGCGGGTCGCGGCCATCAGGTAGGGGAACAGCTGCGGCAGCCAGACATCCGCCAGCTGCTGCCAGCGGCTGAAGGCATAGACCTGGGCCATCTGCTCCAGCCTGGGGTCGAGGCTGCGCGCGCCCTCGCGCAGCGTCACCGCGACATTGGGCACCTTGTTGATCACCACCGCCAGGACCGCCGCGGCCTCGACCAGGCCGAACCAGACATACAGCAGGATGATGGTGACCAGCGCCGGCAGATTGAGGAACAGCACCAGCAGCGGATCGAACAGCGCATTGGCCAGCGCCGAGCGGCCCATCCACACGCCCAGGAGCGCGCCGAGCAGCATGGCCAGGACGAAGCTGATGAGCACCCGGCGCAGGGTCACACCCAGGTGCTGCTGCAGCTCGCCGCTCTGCAGCGACTGCCACAGCGAATCCAGCACGGCGCTCGGGGTGGGCAGCAACGGCGTCTCCAGCGTCGCGGCGATTGCGGCCCACAGCACCACGGCCAGCGGCAGCATGATCCAGTAGGTCCAGCGTGGCGGTTTCATGGTCCGGTCCGGAAAAACAGCGCCTCGGGCAGCAGCTGCGCCGGATCGGTGCCGCTCAGGGTCAGCAGGCGGCGCAGGTCGCCGATGCGCTCGGCATCCAGCGGTTCGGCAATCCCCGCGACGAAGCCGCCCCGCAGCGCGGCAAATACCGCGTCGTCCTCGGCGCGCATCAACGGCCTGATGGCGTCCCAATAGGCCGGGGTGGCGGCCAGCTCGCTGTTGCTCTGGCGCAACGCGCGGTCGAAACGGCCCAGCAACTCCGGATTTTCTGCGGCCCAGGCCTGCGCGAAGACATAGCCCAGCACCGGCAGGTCGGGGTGCAGGCCCAGCCCCTGCAGCAGGTCGGCCAGGGCGAAGGCGGAACGGCTGTCGCCCTCGGCGCGCAGGCGTGCGGCAAAGTGCCAATAGGTCACCAGCGCATCCACCTGGCCGCGGCGCAGGGCCTGGTTCAGCAGCGGCGGCGCGGCGAACTGAACCTCGGCAGCGCGCGCCAGATCGATGCCCTGCTGGCGGGCCGCTTGTTGCACCAGCAGCCAGCCCAGGCTGTCAGGCCCGCCGGCCACGCCGATGCGCTTGCCCGCCAGATCGGCCACCTGGTCGATGGCACTGTCGCTGGCGACCACGATCTCGCCGATCTGCGAGGAAAACGGCAGATATACAAACGGTGTGCCGGCGGCATAGCGCGCTTGCGCCCAGAGCAGATCGGCCACGGCACCATCGACGCTGCCACTGGACACCGCCAGCCGCGAGGCCGGTAAATCGGCGACCAGCCTGACCTTGAGTTCGAAGCCATGCGCCCGGTCCAGCTGCCGGCGCTGCAGATGCTCGAGCCCCCAGTGCGCGGTACCGAACTGCAGCACACTGAGGCTCAGCACCGGCAATCGGCCGTCGGCATTTTCCGCCGGCTCGGCCGCCATTGCGCTTGCACCGCCGAACAGCGCCAGGCACAACAGCGTTGCAGCCACGCCGTGCAAAGCAGTCAGGGCGCGGAGAACCGGCAGGGCGAGGAGCAGGATTAGACGCATCATAGCCTCAGGGTACGAAGCCGAGCGCCCGGCACGAATAGTACTTTGGTGCCTGTTTGCTGCTGCGATGGTCGAGTTTGGCCCGGGTGGTCCTGTTAGCTGTCCGCCACTACTCCTGAAAGGGCTTTGGCCACGACAGGCGGCAACTTTTTTGGCGCCCTGATACGTAACTGCTTGTTGATGTTGTAGCGGCCAAAAACAACCGTTATGTCGGTAGCCGAGACAGCAAATTCTTCGGCGAGAAATCTGACCATGTGGTCAGTGGCTTTGCCCGCAACCGGGCTGGCAGTGACGCTGACCTTGAGCTGAACGCCTTTCGCCTTGCCAATGGCATCCTTCTTCGCGCCAGGTGTGCCGAGGATATTCAGAACCAGCGTGTCTCCATCCATGGCACAGAACGAAGACATCTTGCGCCCCTTGCCAGCGGGTTTGAGTGATGCAGTAGTTGCTGATTTTTTCATTCCACACTCTGAGTTGTGACTTGGGGTTGCGCGGGGCCTACCCTGAGTTGGCCGAGTTGCTGGCGCATCCCGACACATGACTGGAGGTTGCCGTAGCCTTGCGAATCCCGCGGCCCCTCTGTTCAGGCTGCCGAGACTGGCCGTTCGAGCATCTTGACCCGGTTGCGTCCTTGGTTCTTGGCGCAATAGAGCCCTTGGTCGGCCAACTGGATCAGGAGTGAGGAGGATTCGCCTGGCATGGGCGTCAGAGTCGCACCACCGATGCTCAACGTTATTATGGAACCGCGGGTGGGGAAATTATGCTCAATCCGCCGCGCCAGCATGGCTTCGCGGATCTTCTCGGCCACCACCCGCGCCCCGCCACTCGGAGTGCCCGGGAGCAACATGACGAACTCATCCCCACCATAGCGGGCCGGCATGTCGGCAGGCCGGGTACAGCTTTCGCGCATGGAGACGGCGAGCTGACGTAACAGGTCGTCACCAGCCAGATGGCCCAGATCGTCGTTGTAACTCTTGAAGTAATCGACATCGATGAACAACAGCGACATCTGCGTCTGGTCACGCTGGGCGCGCAACCACTCCATGCTGAGGTATTCGTCGAAGTGCCGACGGTTCGACAGGCCGGTCAGGCCATCGGCGTTCATCAGGCGCTGCAGCATCAGATTGGTGTCCAGCAGGCGTTGCTGGCTCTCGCGCAGGGCCCGGTAGGCTTCGTCGCGCTGCAACAGGGTCTGGTAGGAGCGCGAGTGGTAGCGAATCCGCGCGATCAGTTCGATGGGGTCCGGCAATTTGACCAGGTAATCGTTGGCCCCTGCGGCAAAGGCGGCGCTCTTCACCCCGGAGTCGTCCTTGGTGGACAGGACGATGATGGGGATATCACATGTTACTGGATTGGCCCGGTACTCTCTGACCAGCGTCAGGCCATCCACTCCGGGCATGACCAAGTCCTGGAGGATTACCGTGGGCCTGATCTGCATCGCCTGAGCGATAGCCTCCAGCGGGTCGGCACAGAAATGGAAGTCGATGTTGTCCTGATCGGCCAGGTTACGCCGTACCGCTTCGCCGATCATTGCCTGGTCGTCGACCAGGAGAACCATCACGGCGTTTTCGTCGACAGTCAGAGCCGATCTTTCACGTAGTTCGTTCACCTCATGCTCCTTGGCCGCCGTCGACAGTGGCGGCTGTTTCCATCATTCAAGTAAAAAACTCCAGCAGCCGCGGCGCAATCTCCCTCAGGGAATGAATCTCGGTGGCGGCACCAAGTCCCGCCGCCGCCTTGGGCATGCCATAGACGGCGCTACTTTGCTGGTCCTGCGCGATGGTCAGAAAGCCCCGCTCGCGCATTTGTTTGAGCCCCTTGGCGCCGTCACGGCCCATGCCGGTCAGCAGCACGCCCACCGCCTGGCTGCGCCAGTGCTTGGCCACGCTCTCGAAAAACAGGTCGATGGACGGACGATATGCAGAGTAGTTACTTGGCTCGCTCGTGTAGGCCAGATGGCCATTTTTCAGCAGGCAGATATGCTGATTGGTTCCCGCCAGCAGCGCCGTTCCCGGCTGCGGGGGTTCGCCATTCCTGGCCAGACGCACCGGCACTCCGGACGTCTGGGTAAGCCAATCGGCCATGCCGGCGGCAAATACCTGATCAACATGCTGGACCAGCACCATGGCTGCCGGAAACCCTGGCGGGATACCTTGTAATAGCTCGGCCAGGGCCGCCGGGCCACCCGCCGAGGCGCCGATCGCCACCAGCCGTTGCACTGCCTGAGTGGGTTTTGCCGGCAGGACCGGACTCGCCAGCGTCTCGCCGCGCCCTATCAGCCAACCGATATTCTGAATCTTGCGCAATAGCGGCGCGGCGGCCTCGGCAACGCTGCCCGAACCCAGGGCTGGGGTATTGACCACATCCAGCGCACCATGGCCCATGGCTTCGAACACCCGGCGCATGTTCCGCTCGCTGTCGTCGGTCACCAGCAGAATTGCGCAAGGGCTCTGCACCATGATCTGCCGGGTCGCCTCGACGCCGTCCATCACCGGCATCAGCAGGTCCATCAACACCAGGTCGGGCGTCTGTGTCGCGCAGCGGTGGATCGCTTCGGCCCCATCGCCCGCGATCCAGACGATCTCATGCTGGGGTGCGAAGAGCAGGGCCCGCCGCAGCGTCTCCACCGCCAGCGGCATGTCATTGACGATGGCGATCTTCATAACGGTTCCCCGATCAGCATCGCCACCGCGTCGAGCAGCGTCTCGTCATGGAAACTGGCCTTGGCCAGGTAATAATCGGCGCCGGCCTCCAGACCGCGCCGGCGATCCTCCTCGCGGTCCTTGTAGGACACCACCATCACCGGCAGCGACTGCATCCGGTGGTCGCGGCGCAGCAGGGTTACCAGTTCGATGCCGTCCATGCGTGGCATATCGATGTCGGTGATCAGCAGGTCGAAATGTTCGGCGCGCAGCGCATTCCAGCCGTCCATGCCGTCCACCGCGACCGCCACCTGGTAGCCGCGATTGAGCAGCAGCTTGCGCTGCAATTCGCGCACGGTGAGCGAGTCGTCGACTACCAGCACGCGTTTGCGCGCCGCGTCGGGCTCCTGCCCACCGCGGTCTATACGCTCGAGGCGGCCGCTGCTGAGCAGGTTCTCCAGTGAACGCTGCAGGTCCTCGGCATCCAGGATCAGCACCGGCGCGCCGTCGTCCAGCACGGCGCCGGCGGCAACGCTCTGCAACTTGCCCAGGCGCGGGTCGAGCGGCAGCACCACCAGGGTGCGCTCACCGATAAAGCGCTCGACGGCAATTCCGCAGAGCGCCTCCCCCACACCTAGCAGCACCACCGGGATGCTGGCCTGCGGCGTCTGCGCAGAAGGACGCTGGAGTAACTGGCTGGCCGCCACCAGGCCGACCGGCCGTCCCTCATGGGTGAAATGCTGGCGCCCTTCCAGTTGTACGATGGTGGCTGACTCCAGCTCGTACATCCGCGCGATGTGCGCCATCGGGAAGGCGTAGGCCTCACCGCCGATTTCCACCACCAGGCTGCGCACCACCGACAGGGTCAGCGGTACCTCGAGCAGAAAGCGCATGCCCAGTCCGCGTACCTGCTGCAACCGAATGTCGCCGCGCAACTGGCGCAGCATATGCTGCACCGCGTCCAGCCCGACCCCGCGCCCGGACAACTCGGTGACCTGCTCGCGCAGGCTGAAACCGGGCAGGAACAGGAAGCTCAGCAACTCCGCCTCGCTCAATTGCGCGGCGGTCGCCTCATTGGCCAGCTGGCGTTGGACGATCGCCGCGCGCAGCCGCGCCAGGTCCACCCCAGCGCCATCGTCGGCGATTTCCAGCAGCAAGGAACCGGCCTGCTGGCGCGCCTTGACACTGATCAGGCCTTCGGCCGGTTTGCCCGCCGCCAGGCGCGCGGCGGGCGTCTCGATACCGTGGTCGAGGGCATTGCGCAGCAGGTGGACCAGGGGTGCCTCGAGCCGCTCCAGCACATCGCGGTCCACCTGGGTCTTGTCTCCCTCGATTTGCAGGCGCACCTGCTTGTCCAGGGTCCGGGCGAGGTCGCGGATCATACGTGTCTGCCCGCCCAGGACGTCGGCCAGCGGTCGCATGCGGCACGCCAGGGCGGTGTCGTAGAGCTGCTGAGCGCGCTGCGCGGCTTGCCAGGCAAATTCGTCCAGTGCGCCGGCCTGCTGCTCGTACAACTGCTGGCACTCGCCCAGCAGGCGGCGGGCATCGGCCAAATGGGCCTGCGTCGACGCCTCGAGGGTGGCGCCCGACAAGCTCTCCTGGACAGCTTCGAGCGCCCGAGCGAGATGACTTTGCAGACGCTTGCCGCGTTGCAGGGCGGTCAGTTGCGGCTTCAGCCGCAGCACCTCGACCAGCGTCTTGCTGGACAGATCGAGCAAGCGGTCGAGCCGCTCGGCGGTGACCCGCAAGACCCGCTCGCCGCCTTCCAGTGGCCGGTTGTCGGCGTGCAGCGGCTCCACCGCGTCGACCACCGCCTTGCCGGCGAGCGACGGAACTGGCGCCGCGGGCTGGCCACCTGATGCAGGCGCGCCCCTGGCCTGGACCTCCAGCCGTGCAACCAGGGCATCGATTTCCGCCGGTTCGACCGCTGCGTCTGGCATGGCGATGCGCAGCAGCAGGTCGCTGCCGAGCAACAGCGTATCGATATGTTCGGGGCTCAGCTGCAGCCGCCCGTCCTGGGCGCCGACCAGGCAATCCTCCATCACGTGGGCCACGCGCACGCCTGCCTCGATCCCGACGATCCGCGCCGCACCCTTGAGTGAATGGGCGGCGCGCATGCACGCCTCCAACTGATCGGCTAGAGTCGGGTTGCGTTCGAGCAACAGCAGCCCGGCGCCGAGCACCTGGGTTTGCGCCTCGGCCTCCAGGTGGAACAGTTCCAGCAGCGAGGCGTTGCGCATCTGCTCGGGGGTCATGCCAGGCTCCGTATCATGCTCTGCAGCAGTTGTTCCTCATCCAGCAGACGTAGGCTGCGTTGGCGCCACTGCAGCACGCCCCGGCTGCACTTGGTGGTGTCCAGGGTATTGTCCAGTTCGGCTGCGGCGAGCAGTTCCAGGTTGAACGCATGGATACCATCCACCTCATCCACCGCGGCCAGCAGGTTGCCGCCAGGCGCCGCGAGGACCAGCATGCGCGGTGCCACTCGCCTGCTCGACAGCGTTGCCGACACGCCACTGGCGCCCAGGCCGAGCAGCTCGACCAGCGACAGGCAGGCCACCAGCGCGCCACGCACATTGGCGACACCGAGCAAGGCGCGGGCGCGCTGGTGCGGCAGCGTGTGGATCGGTGACAGCGGCGCGACTTCCACCAGGATACGGGTCGCCAGAGCCAGCCACTCCTCTCCCAGGCGGAACACCAGCAGCGAGCGGGTTGCATGATCCGCCGCGAGCGGTTGCGCCTCCACTTCGGCCGGTTCGTCCCGCTGTAGCATGTACCGATCGAGCAGACGGATGGCCGCCGCCGCATAGACCGGGCAGTTGCGGCAATGGACAAGTTCGACCAACCGCGGACAGGATTTGCTGCCGCGTACCCCGATGCGATTCCAGCAGTCGTCGAGCGGCTGCGCGTCATCGGCCAGTGTGGTCGCCGGGATCGACTCAGGCATCCTTGTCCACTCCTTGTGCGGCGCGCACCTGCAGGCGGCGGGCAGCAGCCAGGTCGCCCTGGGCGACCAGCAGCGTGGCCAGATGGCTCAAGGCCTCAGGGTGCTGCGGCTGCAAATACAGCGCCTTGCGGTAAAATTTTTGCGCCTCGCCCGGCTTGCCGCCGGCATCGCTCAGCAGCCCCAGCCAATAGAACGCCTCGGCGTTCGGCCCCTGTTCGGCGAGCAGGCGCTCGCAGCATTGCCGTGCTTCGGCGAGGTGCCCCTGATCAGCCAGTCTGGCAATGGCCTTTAGTTGCGCCACTGCCCCCTCATCCGCGCGCGGGACCATTACCGGACGCTGCCCATGGCTCACGCTCGGTTGGGCACGGCTTTCGATCTTGTGTGCAGGCGCCATGCATGGCTGTCGGAGCGCGTTGTGCGACGCCGGCGGGAGCAGGCGCGGCGGCGGGGTAGCGGAAGGCGAACGACTGGGGGATGGCGAGGGTCTGCAGGCCCAGACGCGAGGCCAGACTGGCCTCCGCCGGGCCGATAAAGATCACCCCGTCCGGGCGCGTCAGGCGCCTGAACCCCGCGAGCACGCTCTCCTGGGTGGCTTGGTCGAAATAGATCAGCAGGTTGCGGCACAGCACCAGATCATAGGCCGGCTGATCGGCGAGCAGCGCCGGATCGAGCAGGTTGCCACACTGAAAACGCACCTGCCGGCAGACCGCTGCGTCGAGCAGGTAACCGTCCTCGACCGCGGAGAAATACCGCTCGCGAAAATCCAGTGGCGCACCGCGAAAGGAATTCTTGCCATACACCGCGCGCTGCGCGCGCTCGATCAGGCGTGGGCTGACATCCAGTGCATCGACCCGGAACAACGGCGCGGCGATCCCGGCATCGAGCAGCGCCATGACGATCGAATAGGGTTCCTCGCCAGTTGCGCAGGGCAAGCTGAGGATGCGCAGCGGACGGCTGCCGGCCAGGCTTGCCAGGCGCTGGCCGGCCAATCGGGTGAGGGCGGAGAAGGACTCCGGATAGCGGAAGAACCAGGTCTCCGGGACTATTACCGCCTCGATCAGCGCCTGGCGCTCCTGGCTCGAGTCCTGCAACAGCGCCCAGTAGGCGTCGGCGTCGCTGACGGGTGCGCTGGCGATGCGCTGGCGTACGGCACGCTCGATGACCGAAATGCCGACCGAGCCGACATCCAGGCCAATGCGCGCCTTGAGGAAATCGATGAAGCGTGTATCAACGCTCATGCCGATGGCCCTTGCGCCCCAGGCACGCCTGGCACGAGCGGGAACAGCAGGGCCTCGGCCTCGGCGGACAACAGGTCCTGCACCCGCACCCACTGCACCAGGTCTTGCGGCCGGACCGGGCCGAGAAAGGGCGCGCCCTGATTGTCCAGGCCATAGTCGCGGAACTCTGTTGGGGCACAGCGCAGGGTTTCGCTGGCCTGCTCGACGATCAGCCCGAGCAGATGGGCCGGCCCTGCGCCGCCCCGGCAGTAATGAACCAGGACCATGCGGGTGCTGGTGCGTATCGCCGCTGCCTGGCCGTTCAGCAGCGCGCCCAGATCGAGAACCGGAACCAGGCTGCCGCGATGGCTGAAGATTCCGGCCACCCAGGAGGGCGCCAGAGCAAGCGGACGCAAGCGCCGCAGCGCCAGCACTTCGGCCACCTCGCTGGCCTCCAGCCCATAGCGCGCGCCGCCGCTGCTGAACAGCAGGAACAGCTTGCGCGCCTCGGACGTGGCGCCGACGTGCCAGTTCTGTACTGCAAACAATGCACGACTCCCTGTTTCAGGCCTGGAAGCGGGAAACTCCGCTGCGCAGGCCGTTGGCCACCTGACTCAGTTCATCGATGGCGCTGCCGGTCTGGCGCAGCGACTCCACGGTCTGCCCGCTGGCCTCGGCCAGTTGCACCAGTGCCTGGTTGATCTGCTCGGCACCGCTGGCCTGTGCCTGCATGCCCTCGTTGACCATCGACAAGCGCGGCGCCAGGGCCTGGGTCTGCTGGATGATCTGGGTCAGTTGCTCACCGACCTGGCGCACCTCGGTCATGCCGCGCCGCACCTCTTCGGAGAACTTGTCCATGCCCATGACCCCGGCCGACACGGCGGACTGGATCTCACGCACCATCTGTTCGATGTCGTAGGTGGCCACCGCGGTCTGGTCGGCCAGGCGGCGCACTTCGCTGGCCACCACGGAGAAGCCACGGCCATATTCCCCGGCTTTCTCGGCCTCGATGGCGGCATTCAGCGAGAGCAGGTTGGTTTGATCGGCTACCTTGACGATGGTGGTGACCACCTGGGTGATATTGCCGGCCTTCTCGTTGAGGATCGCCAGCTTGGCGTTGACCAGCTCGGCAGCGCCGATTACCTGGTGCATGGTGTCTTCCATGCGGGTCAGCCCCAGTTGTCCGGAGTCCGCCAGGACAGCGGCTTGCTCCGCGGCGGCCGACACTTCGTCCATGGTCCGCAGCAGATCGCGCGAGGTGGCGACTATCTCCCGCGAGGTGGCGCCGATCTCGGTGGTGGTGGCCGCCGTTTCGGTGGCGGTGGCCTGCTGCTGCTTGGAGGTGGCGGCGATTTCGGTGACCGAGGTGGTGACCGCTATCGACGAGCGCTGCGACTGCGACACCAGCTCGGTCAGCGCCGCGGCCATGCCGTTGAAGCCGCTCTCGATCACGCCGAATTCGTCCTGGCGCTCGAGCACCAGGCGCGTATTGAGGTTGCCGCCGCGCATCGACTCGAGCGCCTCGTGGATGCGTTGCATTGGCCGCAGGATGGCGCGCATCAACAGAGTGGCGCAGATCACCGCGACCAGCACCACGAGCAACAACGACAGCAGCATGCTGTTTTCGACCCTGGCCACCGCGACGGCGACGCCGTCGGTCATGCTGTCGGCCGCCTCGTGGTTCAGTTCCACCAGCTTGTCCAGCAGCCCACGGCCATGCTCCCAGTCCGGCAGCAGCATGTCATTGAGCACCTGGCGTGCCTGCTCCCGGTTGCCCTGCGCAAGCTGCGCCAGCAACGCGGCGCTGATCTCGTCGAACTCGCGCATATGCGCCTGGAGTTCGGCAAAGGTGGCACGATCGTCCGCGCGGAACAGGCTCTTCTCGTACAGCCCCAGCAGTTCACCCAGGCGCTCCTCGTGGCTGCGCAGCTGGCGCAGCAGCGCCTGGCCGTCGCCCTGCTCCAGCGCAACCAGTCGCTGGATCAACAAGATGCTCTCGAACGTCTCGCTGCGGATCAGATCGCTGTAATACAGGCCCGGCAAAGGGTCGGCCTGCAGCTCCCGTTGTCGTTGCTCGATGGACAGCAGTTGCGCGTAAGAGATGGCGACCATCACCAGGATGATGGCGATGATCAGGGCAAAGCTGGCAAGCAGGCGCCGGCGAAGGGTCCAATTCTTCAAGTTCTTGCTCCCGAGACAGACCGAGCGAATGGTCCTGTTCAGGTATAGCAGTAAACTGCCAACCAGAGGCCTGGGCGCTCCTGATGTGCCCCCCTCATCACCCTTTCAATGCCAGTCGCAATAGGCCATCAGCCAACAGGCTGGGATCTAAAGTAGGTGACTTGGTACGTGCCTTTTGACTTGAGGTAGGACCTGCCCAACACACTGATATTTATAGAAATGTATCCAGAAATACCGTGTTGTCGGCCCTTGAACAGGCGGCCATTTCGGGGGCGAATGCCCCCGGGGCGCACTACAACAGCCGTCATCGCCTTGAACCATCTCGCGGTGGTGCATGGCAACAGCGCTTTGCGCCTGGAACCGCAGGATCAATGGGGTCAGAGACATTGATCCTCTAAAATCAATAACGCCGACCCATTGATCTGGTCGGTATCCATGTATCGTCGATTATCAGCTCCTGCGTGGCGTGGCGGGATCGCGGTACGCGAACGGCCGATGAACTACGACCGGAGGATCTCGCTAACGGCCGCTTCGGCGGATTGCAGGGCGCCCTCCATCCACCCCGAATAATCGGAGTAGTCCGATCCCGCGAGAACCAGCGGGCCTTCACCCAGCACCGGGGGTGAACCCCGCGACCCGGTGGGAACATAGGTGTAAGCCCCGCCGATCAGCGGATTGTTCTCCCAGTCTTCCCCGTGCGTCGTCACCTCCAGGCTGCGCAGCAGGGGAAGTCGCTGCCTCAGCAGCCGGTGCATGTCCTGGACGCCGCGAAACCGGGCCTCTTTGACCAGCGCGAGTTGCCGGTGGACCGCCGTGGCGTTGAGCACCGCCTTACCGTTCGCGGAACGCTCCGGCAGCAGCCAGGTCATTCTCGGGAATTCGAGCCCCATGATGTGCTGGCGGATGCCGAGCGTCGCGAACTCCCGGGCATCCACCTGCGCATGCACCTTCAATTCATGGGCGACGACCCGCGCTTCACCCCAGCGCGAGAGCCAGCGCGGTTGCCCCGGCCGGTAGTCCAGCGCCAGCAAAGGCCCGAGCGGCAGCGCCAGCACGACATGATCGGCGACGTGGGCCACGCCAGCCGCATCCACGAGCGTCGCCGTGTTCTCGCCGATCAGCACGCTCCTGATTGGCGTGTTGCGCCGGATCGATTGCGCATGTCGTGCGGCCAATGCCTCGGTCAGGCGATCGCTGCCGCCCGCCAGCACCTGCGAGTTACCGCCGGCGGCCTCGCGGCGCGCGATGCGCAGGAAGTGCGCGGCGCTGGTCTGCTCCGGGTCAAGCGTGGCGAAGGTCCGCACGAAGGCTTCGCCGCGTCGCGAAAGCCCGAGATCCCGGAGCCACTGCAGGGCGCTGCGGGGATCGTCGTCGGCCAGCGGGTCGGCATTCTCGCTATACGCCAGGTGCAGGCGGTGCGGCCAGCGGGTCTTCTCCCAGGGTGACAGCCCGTCGGTCAAATCGGCGGGGAGGTCGGATGGAAGACGGAAACGAAGCAGGCGGCCGCGGTGGCGGAACACCAGATCCCCTTCGAGGAGCGGGTAGTCGATCAGCGGGATTCGCAAGTCGCCGGCGAGCCGGTGCACGCGTTGGTGGCCGCGCATGACCTGTTCGCCGCCGGCTTCGGCGCGAAGCCCCGGCGCCAATCCGTCACGTATCGTCAGGATGCGTCCACCGAGGCGCGGCGATGCCTCGAAAAGCACCGCTGGCCGGCCAGCGGCCTGCAGCGCATCGAGCACCGCGAGCCCGGCCAGACCGCCTCCCACAATCAATACCGGCCGCTGAAGCGGCCCGTGGCTTCGTGCGAGCGATGTGCCCGATAGCGCGAGTCCCGCGACGATCTTCAGAAAATCCCTGCGCGATGAGGAGCAATACTTCATGCAACAATCACCCGGATGACCGTCGTACCCGGTTGTACCGTGCAAGCACCGGCGGCAGAATGCTCGACAACCCGTAACGCGGCGCCGCTTTCGCGGCATGCCTTACGTAGCCCAGAGGATACCTTGCATGTGTCAGGCCCGACGACTGTCCATTATCGCGGTGTTGGTCGCCTGTTTCTTCCCGGTCGGTGCTCCGATTGCCGCGGAGCAGGCAGACCGATCCGCCACGGAGGCGAGTCAGCCTCAACCGACCGTGGTCATCACCGGGGCCAATCGCGGCCTCGGCCTGGAATTCTCGCGCCAATACGCAGCGGCCGGCGCCACCGTCATCGCCACCGCGCGGCGACCCGAAGACGCCGATGATCTGCGCAAGCTGGGGGTCCGGATCGAGCAGCTGGACGTGGCCGACAGCGCCTCCGTGGCCCAGTTCAAGGAGCGGATCGGCGATCTGCCGGTGGACATCCTGATCAACAACGCGGGCATTGGCAGTTGGCTGTACCGGCTCGAAGAAGTCGATGCCGACGCGCTCGACCGCTATTTTCAAGTCAATACCCTGGGGCCGATGCGCGTGACCCAGGCGCTGCTGCCGTCGCTTCGCCGCGGCGCCGGCAAGACCGTTGTCAACATCACCAGCGATATCGCCAGCCTCGCGCGCAACACGCGGGGAGGGGCGTACGGTTATCGGGAGAGCAAGGCCGCCCTTAACATGTTCACCCGCACGCTGGCCGCGGAACTGCGGCCCGAGGAATTCATCTGCGTCGTGATAAGTCCGGGCTGGGTCCGTACCGACATGGGCGGCCCGCAAGCGGCACAGAGCCCGAGCGAAAGCGTCGCGGGGATCATCCGCGTACTGCGCGGGTTGACGCCCAAGGACTCGGGGAAGTTCCTGGATTATCGCGGTGAAGAACTCCCCTGGTGACTTCCGTTTCCCCGAGTTTGGGTCGTGGGGGCGGAGCTACCCAGCGCACTGATATTTAGAGAGATTCATCCAGAAAGACCGCGATCAATGGGGTTAGAGCCATTGATCTAAACATTGATCCTCTAAAATCAATCACACTGACCCCATTGATCTCAGTGAGCGAAGCGAACGATTTGAACCGTTTGTTAGCGGTGATACCACGTGGAGTTTTTTGTTTTTCCTGCCGGCGTATACTTTTTAAGGAGCTCAGCCATTTCAGCCAAATTTTCGTACCCCTCAAAGCGTAAGTTGCTGAAAGATTTAGTGGTTAGCAGAATTGATTTAACGCTTCCTTTAATGCTCTGAGTTCTCAAGCTTTCTATATCCGATAGTGGCATGCTCACAACAGCGCCTTTATGTGATATGTCGATTTTGTTTTCAGATTCAATGATTGCCACCGCCGGGTAAGACGAATCATGTGTTTTTATGCTTTTGTATGCATGCGGTAAATGTTTTGTGAGTAGTAAGGCGAGAACTGCCGAGAGTATTTTGTGGTAAAGACTTTCGCTGACAATAAACATCCAGATAGCGCCTGCAATTATGCCGACCACCAGCAATGCAGCGAGTATAGTTTTTCGTTTGCCACTACGTTTGTATTTTTCGGATACTTGGAAATTCATATGTACCCCTGACGTTTGGTTAAGGGGCTGCGGAACGCAGTCCCTAGTGAGCGAAGCGAACGGTTTGAGTGCTGTAATGGACTCTCCCCGCGCCACAGTTCTATACCGAGAACGGTGGTGACTGAGATTGGGAGTGTCGTGATGAAGCGAATAGCGGTTGATCTGGCCAAGTCCGTTTACCAAGTTGC
>NZ_JAAOJA010000007.1 GCF_013184545.1 Pseudomonas tumuqii
GCCGCACCCGCCTTGCTGCGGGACGCCAAGATCAGCACGCCTGAAGACCTCTCAGCGCTGCCTGCCCTGGGTGCCCTGGAGGCGGACCGCAGAATTCACCTGCGCTTGCAGCATGACAGTGGGCGCGTGCAGGAAGTCGTGCTGGAAGCGCGCCTGGCCATCGAGGACTTCAGCGTACGCAAGCACGCAGCCCTGGCCGGCTTGGGCTTTACCATGCTGCCCGCGCCCCTGTGCCTGGATGAACTGGCCGACGGCCGGCTGATCCGCCTGCTGCCTGACTGGGCGCTGCCCACCGGCAATCTGCAGGCGGTATACACCCACAGACGCGGCATGCTGCCAGCCGTGCGCGCCTGGATCGAACATATCAGTGAAGCCTTCAGCCGCTGGGATCAGCCGGTTTAGCGGAAAAGGCGACGGATCTATTTTCCAGGGCCTGAGCGGCCGCTCCTGGCCGGCTTTTGTCTGTTGCGACTGAGCCCAATGGGCCTTTGCCACCCGCCATCAGGCCCAGCACCGCTACCGCGTTTGCACCCTCCCAGCCAAGCGGTACACCTTGTACTCGGCGCGTTTCGGCGGCTGCTCGGGGGCCTGGGGATCGGCTTCGAACAGGCTTTCGACATGCGCTAGGTCGATGTCGAAATCCGCCGCGTAGAGGGCCTGGAGTTCCGGGTCCACGCCCAGGGCTTGTTGCAGGCTGGCGTGTTCTGCTGCGTCTTCGATGGTCAGCAGGAAGACGGGGCAGGTGGCGGGCAGGAGCAGGCGCAGCTGGGCCACGTAGCGCCTGCGGAGGTCTTCCGGCAGGGCGGTGAGGGCGGCGCGGTCGTAGACGCTGTCGATCTGCCCCAGGTCGGCCTGGGTCAGGGCGAAGTAGTCGCCGCAGAGGATGGTGAGGCACCCGTGTTGCCAGAGGGTGAAGCGGCCCTGCCGGCGCTTGACCGGCTGCAGGTGGTTCTCGCGGAAGAAGGCCTTGACCGCCAGCGGGCTCAATTCGACGCCAATCACCTCATGGCCCTGCTCGACCAGCCAGAGCATGTCCAGGCTCTTGCCGCACAGCGGCACGAATACCCGGCTGCCCGGGGCCAGGCCGAGGCTCGGCCAGAAGCGGCTGAGCAGCGGGTTGACCGCCTGCTGGTGGAAATCGGTTCTGCGTTCGCGCCAGAGCCGCAGCCAGAGCTGGTTATCGCGCCCGGTCACGGGGCCGTCGGGCGCGTTGGCGCGGGGTTGCCCGCAGGCTGGACAAGGCGCCAGCGGCTGGCTGGCGCAGGGGCAGGGGCAGGGCGACGCGGGGCGGCGCCCATCAGAGCTTGCGCATATGGATGTTCAGGGTTTGCACTCGGTAGGCGATCTGCCGCGGGGTCATGCCCAGCAGGCGCGCGGCCTTGGCCTGCACCCAACCGGCCTGTTCGAGGGCGGCGATCACCCGTTCGCGGTCGTCCATGGAGCTGTCGTCCAGGTCGACCTCCGGCAGCGGGGCCAGGCGTACGGCGTCGTTGTCCAGGCCGGTCAGCGAGACCACGTCGCGGGTGATGCTGCCGTCTTCGCTCATGATCGCCGAGCGTTCCAGGCAGTTCTCCAGCTCGCGCACGTTGCCCGGCCAGCGGTAGCTCATCAGCAGGCGGATGGCGCTGTCGGTGATGCTCAACTTGCGCCCCTGCTGACGGGCGATCTTGTCCAGGAGAAATTCGGTCAGGTCGGGGATGTCGGCGCTGCGTTCGCGCAACGCCGGCACGCGGATCGCCATGACGTTGAGGCGGTAGTAGAGATCCTCGCGGAACTGGCCTTTTTCCACTTCGCTTTCCAGGTCGCGATTGGTGGCGGCGACGATGCGCACGTTGACCCGTACCGTCTGGTTGCCGCCGACCCGCTCCAGCTCGCCTTCCTGCAGCACGCGCAGCAGCTTGGCCTGGAACATCGGCGAGATCTCGCCGATCTCGTCGAGGAACAGGGTGCCGCCATCGGCCTGCTCGAAGCGCCCCTTGCGCTGTTTCACCGCGCCGGTGAAGGCGCCTTTCTCGTGGCCGAACAGCTCCGACTCGAGCAGGGTCTCGGGCAGGGCGGCGCAGTTCAGGCGGATCAGCGGCTGGTGCGCGCGCGGCGAGTTGTAGTGGATGGCGCTGGCGATCAGTTCCTTGCCGGTGCCGGATTCGCCGAGGATCAGCACCGTGCTGTCCCACTTGGCCACTCGCCGTACTTGGTCGAACACCCGGCGCATGGACGCGGTGTGGCCGACCACCATGTTCTCGAAACCGTACTTGGCGCGTACCTCGCGGCGCAGTTCGTCGCGCTCGTTGGCCACCTCACGGCCGTCCTCGATGTTCACCACCAGGCGCACGGTCTGCGCCAGCAGGTTGGCGACTATCTCCATGAAGCGTGCGCGATCGGCCATCAGTTCGTCGGCGCGGCTGTCCGGTTGTGCGGCGAGCACGCCGATGGTGTTGCCTTCATGGGTCTTGATCGGCACGGCGATGAAGGGCATCTCCATGTCATACAGGCCCAGGCGGTCGAGAAAGCGCGGCTCCGACGAGATGCGCCCGAGCACCACGCTGTTGCCGTGCTTGAAGATGTTGCCGAGCACCCCCTCGCCGATGCGGTAGCGCACGCTTTCGCAGGCGCGGATCACCGCTTCCACGTCGCTGTGGATGGCGCCGACCTGCAGGCTGGCGTGCTCTGGATCGCCGATCGACACCAGGCCGTGCAACAGGCCGAGTTCGTTGTGCAGCACGGCGAGAATCTTGGCCAGGATCTCCTCGATCTGCTGTTCACGGCTCAAGATGCGGGCGATCCGCGCCAGGGCCTGGATCTGGCTGTTGTAGAGCTCCAGCCGGGTCGGTACGACTGGGCGCTGAGCGAGCGAAGTATTCATCGGCATGGCCTCTGCGGATCAGCCAGCGGCCGAGAATGGCAGTTCCACCACCATCCTGCAGCCCGGGTGGTAGCCGGTGTCGATATGCACCGTGCCGGCGTGTTCGGCGACTATCTCCTGGACCATGGCCAGGCCCATGCCGCGCGCGGCCTTGTGCGGCGGTTTGGTGCTGAAGAAGGGTTGGAAGACCTTCAGCGCCAGTTCGCCGGGAACCCCCGGGCCGCTGTCGCTGATCTCCATGCGCACCACCTGGCGGTTCTCCACCCGGGTGCTGATGAACAGTTCGCGCAGGCTGATCTGGCTGGTGCTCATGGCTTCGATGGCGTTGTCGATCAGATGCTTGATCATGTTGCGCAGGCGGCTTTCCGCGCCCATCACCCAGGGCAGGCGCAGTGCCGGCTGCCAGTCGATGACGATGCCCTGGGCCAACAGGCAGTCGGTGCGCAGGGTGATGACTTCACGGATCAACTGGTTGATGTTGACCGGCAGCTTGGCTTCGGCGAGGCGCACCGGGATCGAGCCGCCGAGGTTTTCCAGGGCTTCCATGCCGGCCGCGCTGGCCTCGCGCATGGCCGCCAGCACCGGGTCGTTCTCGGCCTTGTCGCCGAGGCGCCGTTCGAGCATGCGCGTTGCCGCGTTGATCAGATTGACCGGGCCCTGCAGGCGGTGGATGGCCCCGTTGAAGGTCTCGCGCATGCCGTCGAGCAGTTCCTCCTCGGCCATCAGCGCCTTGAGCGCATGCAGCTGCGAGTCCTGCTGCTTCTGCCGCAGCTCGGAGATGTCGTTGAGGGTCAGCAGCAGGTAGCGCTCTTCGCCGGGGGTGAAGAACACATCGGCGCGCTCGTCCTCGATGTGGATGGCCATGCCGTGGCAGGCCAGCCAGCGCGGCGAACGGCCGCCGAGGTCGAAGGAGATTTCCTTGCCGGAGAAGGTGGCGCCGTGGCTTACCAGCGCCTCGATGGGCGCGGCGAGGTTGTCGTGCAGCAGCGTCACCAGGCATTCCGCCGAGCCGTCGGCGGTCAGTTCCCCGGCCAGCTGGCAGAAGCTCGGGTTGGACATCACCACCCGGCGCTGGCAGTCCAGCACCACCATGGCGGCGGGGGATGAGTTGAACACCGCCTCGATCATCAGGCGCTGGTTGCTGACGCGCTGCTCCAGCTCGTGCAGGTCGCTGGTGTCGCGGTGCATGCCCAGGTAGTAGATGGTCTGGCCGTGCTCGTCGAGCACCGGCGCCACGGTCAGCTCGGCCAGATACAGGCTGCTGTCCCGGCGCCGGTTGACCAGCACCCCGGACCAGGGCTTCTTCTGCGCCAGGCGGCTCCACAGGGCCTGATACACCAGGCGCGGGGTGGTGCCGTTGGACAGCATGGACTCGTTCTGGCCGATCACCTGCGCGCTGCTATAGCCGGTGGTGCTGCTGAAGGCGCGGTTGGCGTAAAGAATATTGGCCTTGAGGTCGGTGATGGAAATGGCCATGGGCGCATGTTCCACCGCTTGCTGAAACACCTCCGGGACCAGCCCTGCATCGCTGTCGGGCGCGGTTGACATCTCAGTGTCGGGAATCGGTTTGCCCTGGGTCATGCGCCTTGCCTCGTCAATCGGTGGAATCCAGCGAACGCGAACACAGCTGCCGCACGGCGTACTGCATAAAAGACGTACTGGCCATGGGGTTTTAGCAAGCACTGTGCCGCCGGCAGAAACCGCCAAAACGCCTGGGCAAACCCAGCAAAAAGCGTTTTTAGAGAAGTTTTGCCGGCCTGCCAGGGGATTCTCTGTATGAAACCGTACAGTCGCGGGGTTATGGCTGGGCCGATCTGTCGCAAAGGCTACAAACGCCTGGAGTGACAGCGGCGGCGCGGTGGATTTTTCTGCAGCTCCATTGACCTGGGTCAAGCTTTTCCGGCCCTGGCGGCCGAATCGGTGGCCTGCCGGGGCGTGGCATGCTTGATGCAAAAACGCTCACAGCACAAAGCGCCCCAGAGGGGTGCAGCGCAGCTTTCCGCGAACAGGTAGGTGGGCGTTATGGATTATCTGTTGTTTCTGATCGGCACCGTGTTGGTCAACAACGTGGTGCTGGTGCACTTCCTCGGCTTGTGTCCGTTCATGGGGGTGTCCGGCAAGCTCGACCCGTCGCTGGGCATGGGTGCGGCCACCACCCTGGTGATGACCCTCGGCGGCCTCTCCAGCTGGTTGCTCGAACACTATGTGTTGCAGCCGCTGGGCATCGGCTTCCTGCGCATCCTCGCCTACATCCTGGTGATCGCCGCCCTGGTGCAGTTCATCGAGCTGCTGATCCGCAAGAGCAGCCCGAAGCTGTACCGCGCGCTGGGCATCTACCTGCCGTTGATCACCACCAATTGCGCCGTGCTCGGCGTGCCACTGATCAGCGTGCGCGAGGGCCACAGCCTGACCCAGGCCGGGCTGTTCGGCTTCGGTGCGGCGCTCGGTTTCACGTTGATCATGGTCATCTTCGCCGGCCTGCGCGAACGCCTGAGCCTGGCGAGCGTACCGGCGGCCTTTGCCGGCCCACCGATCGCCTTCGTCACCGCCGGCCTGCTGGCGATGACCTTCATGGGCTTCGGCGGATTGATCTGAGAGATGACCGGCTAGCGGCCGGCGAGGAGGGCGACATGCTGGTGGCAACGCTTGCACTGGCGGCGATGGGGCTGATCCTGGGCGCTGGCCTGGGACTGGCGGCGCGGCTGTTCGCCGTCGGCGACGACAACCCGCTGCTGAAGGAGATCGAACAGCTGCTGCCGGGCAGCCAGTGCGGGCAGTGCGGCTACCCCGGCTGCGGTCCGGCCGCCAGCGCCTTGCTCGAGGGCCGGGCGGCGGTCACCTGTTGTCCGCCCGGTGGCGTGGCCCTGGCCGAGAAGCTCGCCGAACTGCTCGGCGTGGCGCTGGACGCGGGGCAGATGAGCGCGCCGCTGCTGGCGCGCATCGACGCTGCGCAATGCACCGGCTGTACCCGTTGCTACCGGGCCTGCCCGACCGACGCCATCGTCGGTGCCAACGGCCAGATCCACAGCGTGCTGGCGAACGCCTGCACCGGCTGCGGCAAGTGCCTGGCGGCCTGCCCGGAGGACTGCATCGGCATGGCTGCGCAGCAGCCGACCCTGGACCACTGGCGCTGGGCCAAGCCCCAGGCCGCCTGACCCGACCACGGAGCATTCGCATGTTCAATCTCGCCCGCATCCGCGGTGGCATCCACCCGGCAGGCCACAAGGACCGCTCGGCCGCGCTGCCGATCGGCACCCTGGCGCTGCCGCCGCGCCTCTACCTGCCGCTGCTTCAGCATGCCGGGGCGGAAAACCTGCCGCTGGTCAAGGTCGGCGACCGGGTGCTCAAGGGCCAGCTGCTGGCCAGCTCGCCCTCGGAACTGTCGGCGCCATTGCATGCACCCAGCTCCGGGCGAATCGTCGAAGTCGGGCCGATTCCCGCGCCGCACCCGTCCGGGTTGCAGGTCAACGGCCTGGTCATCGAGTGCGACGGCGAGGAGCGCTGGATCGACCTGGACGTCCCGGCCGATCCCTTCGCGGTAGCCCCGCTGATTCTGGCCGAGAGGGTGGCCCAGGCCGGCATCGTCGGCCTCGGCGGGGCGATCTTCCCGGCGGCGGTGAAGCTCAAGCAGGGCACCCGTCACGAGATCAAGACGGTGCTGGTCAACGGCAGCGAGTGCGAGCCCTACCTGAGCACCGATGACCGCCTGATGCGCGAGCGCGCCGAGGCGATCGTCGACGGTGCCCGCTTGATCCAGCACATCCTGCGCGCCTACAGCATCGTCATCGCCATCGAGGACAACAAGCCGGAGGCCCTGGCCGCCATGCGCGCCGCCAGCGAACCCTTCGGCGCCATCGAGGTGGTGGCGGTGCCGGCGCGCTATCCGATGGGCTCGGCCAAGCAGCTGATCCAGGAGATCACCGGCCGCGAGGTGCCCGCCGGCGGACGCAGCACGGCGGTCGGCGTGCTGGTGCACAACGTCGGCACGGTGTACGCCATCCAGCAGGCGCTGCGCCATGGCCGGCCGCTGATCTCGCGGGTGGTGACCGTGGCCGGCAGCTGCGTGACCAGCCCGCGCAACCTGGAGACGCTGATCGGCACCCCGGCGCAGGCGCTGTTCGATGCCTGCGGCGGCCTGGCCCGCGAACCCCGGCAGTTGATGCTCGGCGGACCGATGATGGGGGTGCAGCTGCCGTCCGCCGGGGTGCCGCTGATCAAGGGCGCCACCGGTCTGCTGGCGCTGGCCGCGCACGAGCTGCCGCAGCGCGAGGCGGCGCCCTGCATCCGCTGTGCGCGCTGCGTGGATGCCTGCCCGATGGGCCTGACCCCGCTGCAGATGGCGGCCCACGCGCGGGTCGACGACTTCGACGGGGCCAGCGACTACGGCCTGAGCGACTGTATCCTGTGTGGCTGCTGCGCCTATGTCTGCCCCTCGCACATTCCCCTGGTGCAGTACTTCCAGTACGCCATGGGCCAGCAGGACGAGCGGCGCAACGCGGCGCGCAAGAACGACTACATCAAGCAGCTCAGCGAGGCCCGCACCGCCCGCCTGGCGGCGGAGGAGGCCGCGCGCAAGGCAGCCAAGGCGGCCAAGGCGCAGCAGCGCAAGCCGGCCAGGCCGGTCGGCGAAGCGTCCGGCGCCGCGCCGATCCCCGAGTCCATCCCCGAGCCCGTCGCCGAGCGAATTAGCGAGAGTGTGCAACCATGACCCCTGATCAGCCGGCCTGCGGGCCGTTCGCCCACGACCGCTCCACGGTCAACCGCCTCATGCTGCACGTCTGCCTGGCGCTGCTGCCGGCCAGCCTGTTCGGCCTCTATCTGTTCGGCTGGCCGGCGATCAACCTGTGGCTGCTCACCTGCGCTGCGGCATTGCTCAGCGAAGCGGTCTGCCTGCACCTGCTCGGCCAGCCGCTGCGCCGTCTGCTGGACGGCTCGGCGCTGCTGACCGGCTGGCTGCTGGCGTTGTCGTTGCCGCCCTGGGCGCCCTGGTGGGTCGGCGTCGGCGGCAGTGTGTTCGCCATCGGCATCGGCAAGCAGCTGTACGGCGGCATCGGCCAGAACCTGTTCAACCCGGCGATGCTGGCGCGGGTGGCGCTGCTGATCGCCTTCCCGCTGCAGATGACCAGCTGGGCGCTGCCGCATCCGCTGGGGGCGGCCGGGACGCCGGACTTCCTCGACGGGCTGCGCATCACCTTCGCCGGCGCCGCGCCCCTCGACGGCATGAGTGGCGCCACCGCGCTGGGCAACCTGAAGACCCAGCTGACCCTGCAACGCAGTGCCAGCGACATCCTCGCCAGCGACTTCCGCCTGTTGCCAAGCCTGCTCGGCTACAGCGGCGGCAGCCTGGGCGAGACCTCTACGCTGCTGCTCCTGCTCGGCGGCCTGTGGCTGTTGGCGCTGCGTATCGTCCACTGGGAGATCCCGCTGGCCATGCTGCTGGCGGTGCTGCTGCCGGCCGCGCTGGCCCAGCAGATCGACCCGCTGCGCTATCCCGGCGCGCTCTACCACCTGAGTTCCGGCGGCCTGCTGCTGGGCGCGCTGTTCATCGCCACCGATCCGGTCACCTCGCCGGTCAGCCGGGTCGGACGGCTGATCTTCGGCGGCGGTTGCGGCCTGCTGGTCTACCTGATCCGCACCTGGGGCAACTTCCCCGAGGCGGTGGCCTTCGCCGTGCTGTTCATGAATGCGCTGAGCCCGCTGATCGACCGCACCTGCCGCCCGCGCGCCTATGGCCGCAACCCGCGCGGCAAACCGCTGGTCGCCGCCAGTTGGACCCGGCGGGCGAAGGAGGTGGACAAGGTATGAACAGCGAACAGACCGATCTGCCGGTGCCCCCCGAACGCGAGGCGGAGGCTTCGCGCCTTGCCCGCTGGCGCTCGCGGGTGGCATACCAGGGGCTGTCGCTGGGCCTGGTATGCGCCCTGGTGGCCTTGGCGCTGCTGCTCGGCGACCACTTCACCCGTGACGCCATCGCCAGTCGCCAGCAGGAGGACCAACTGGCCACGCTGCGCCAGGTGTTGCCGGCGCGGCTCTACGACAACGACCCGCTGGCCGAGGCCTTCCGCCTGCAGGATGCCGAACTGGGCGAGGTCGAGGTCTATCCGGCGCGGCGTGGCGGCGAGCTGGTGGCCGTGGCGCTGCGGGTCGGCACGCTTGGCTATGGCGGGCCGATCGTCCAGCTCATCGCGCTGGACAACCAGGGGCGGATCCTCGGCGTGCGCGTGCTCAGCCACAAGGAGACTCCCGGCCTGGCCGACAAGATCGAAGCGGCCAAGAGCGACTGGATCACGCGTTTCGCCGGCCTGTCGCTGGGCAATCCGCCGCTCGCGGGCTGGGCGGTGCAGAAGGACGGCGGCCAGTTCGACCAGTTCGCCGGCGCCACCATCACCCCGCGCGCGGTGGTCAAGGGCATTCTCCGGGCGCTGCAGCTGCACGCCCGCCACGCCGGCAAGCTGGCCGGACAACCTGAGGAGGTGCAGCCATGAGCCACTGTGGCGGAGCGCAGATCGTCGTGCGCCAGGGCAAGCGGCCCTGGCAATACTTCACCGATGCCCTGTGGGACTACAACGTCGCCCTGGTGCAGATGCTCGCCCTGTGCCCGGCGCTGGCGGTCACCACCAGCGCCACCAACGGCCTGGGCATGGGCCTGGCCACCACCCTGGTGCTGATCATCAGCAACGCGATCATCTCGTCGTTGCGCCATGTCATCTCGCCGGAGGTCCGCAACCCGTTGATGATCGGCATCATCGCCGGCGTGGTGACGCTGATCGACATGGCGATGAACGCCTGGACGCACGAGCTGTACCAAGTGCTCGGCCTGTTCATCGCGCTGATCGTCACCAACTGCGCGGTGCTCGGCCGCGCTGAGGCGTTCTGCCTGAAGCACCCGGTGCTGCCCTCGATACTCGATGGTGCCGGTAGCGGCATCGGCTTCACCTGGGTGCTGGTGCTGATCGGCGGCATCCGCGAAATCCTCGGCAGCGGCACCCTGTTCGCCCAGGCCTCGTCGCTGCTCGGGGTGCATTTCCAGTGGCTGGAGCTCACCGTGCTGCCGGGCTTTCAGGGCATTCTCCTGGCCATCCTGCCGCCCGGCGCCTTCATCGCCCTGGGCTTTCTGTTGGCCGGCAAACGGGTGCTCGACCGGCGCCGCGCCGAGCGGCGGATCAAGACCCATGGCGAGCTGGTGGTGCTGCCGTGAAGCCATCGAGGAGTAAGACAGGAGGGCATTTATGAGAATCGCCGTGGTGTATGTCGCGCCCACCCAGCCGCTGTTGCTCAACTGCCAGGTCGCCGATGGCAGCACGGTGGCGCAGGCCATAGAACAATCCGGCCTGTTGCGCTGTTGCCCCGAGATCGACCTGCGCACGCAGAAGGTCGGCGTGTTCGGCAAGTTCGTGAAGCTCGACAGTCCGTTGCAGGAAGGTGACCGCGTGGAGATCTATCAACGCATCACGCGGGTGCTCGATGAAGACGAGGACGATGATGAAGACGACTAGGTAGCCGAGGAGGCCCCGATGAATAGCCCCGTGAACATGAACCGTGAAACCGCATTACGCATTGCCCTGGCCGCCCGGGCCATGCCCGGCATCGGTGTCGGCCAACTGCTGGAGATCCTGCATCAGCGGATCGACGGCGAGCTGACCGAGGAAAGCCTGCAGACCGTGACCGTCACCGATCTGAAAACCGGCTTCGCCAGCGCCGACGGCGAGGAGGACGGCGAGGACATCGGCATCGGCCTGCCGGCCATGAAGGACGCCGTGCGCATCCTCTGGGGCGAGCACGTCACCGAAGCCCTGCCGCAACCGGTCGCCCTGGACAGCCTGGCGGAAGGCTCGATCCGCGTGGCCATCGCCTCCAACAATGGCGAGCGCCTGGACGGCCACTTCGGTTCCTGCCTGCGCTTCCTGATCTATCAGGTCAGCCCCACTGGCAAGGCCCTGGTCGCCATCCGCTCGGCCCTCGAAGCGGACTTCGCCGAGGACAAGAACGCCTACCGCGCCGAGCTGATCGCGGATTGCCAGGTGCTCTATGTAGTCTCCATCGGCGGCCCGGCGGCGGCCAAGGTGGTCAAGACCGGCATCTACCCGATGAAGAAGATCGACGGCGGCCATGCCGACGAGATCCTCGCCGAACTGCAGCAGGTGATGGCCAGCGCACCGCCGCCCTGGCTGGCCAAGCTGCTGGGCATCGCCGCCGAACAGCGGGTGCGCTTCGCCCTCTCGGACGACGCGGCCTGCGCATGAGGGAAGCGCGTCGAACGCGCCGAAACGCATAAATTGTAGGGGCGGGGGGGACGCCTAGTTGCATGCCCGCGATCTCTGGACTGACGAGGAGTTTCGCGGGCATGGCCCGCTCCTACGGGATTGGGCGTTTCCACGCTTTTGTAGGATGGTGTTGAGCGCAGCGATACCCATCGATAGCGCTTCGCGACGTCGCCGCCGATTCCGGCAAGGCAACATGCCCGCGATCTTTGGGCTGACGACGCATTTCGCGGGCATGCAACTAGGCGTCCCCGCCGCTCCTACGGCCTGCCAAAAAGAAACTCCCCCAGGAGCACAAGGGGGAGTGGCTTATCGGCCGAAAAGGGACATCCGGGTCAGACCGGGCCGCGGGCCTCGCGGCGCGGGGCGATGGTGAAGCCGAGGGCTTCGGTGTAGCCGAGGCTGGCGAGTGTCGGCTGGTAGTCGGCCAGGGCCTGATAGAGGGTGATGACCTTGTCTTCGGCGCTCTGGCCCTTGAAGTCGTCCTTGTCCAGGCGCAGGTCGGCCATCAGGGTGTTCCATACGGCGCCGCCATCGGGGTGTGGCAGGAGGATCATGCTCAGCCCGTCGAGTTCGCAGCGCAGGGCCTTGCCGAGGTTCTCCACGTAGAACAGCACCTTCGCATCTGCGGCCAGGTCGCCGCGGTAGCCTTCGATAAACAGCGGCAGCAGAGCCAGGTCGATCAGCGCGCCGGCGACCATGCTCAGTTTGTCGTGGTTTGCCAGCAGCACGGCCTGCTTGATCACCGCCTTGGGTGGCATGCGCCGTCCGGACGCATCGGCGATGTCGCCTTCCTCCAGCACCAGGTCGCCACGGAAGGCATGGATGCCGGCCTGGCTGGTCGGGCCTTTGAAACTCAGGTTGCACAGCAGATTGCGGGTTTCATAGGTGTTCAGCAGCATGGTTGGGTTCTCCCTGTTGTTGATGGTGTGTGAAGTGGTTCAGGCCACCCGGGTGGCGTCGGGCGCGGCGAGGGCGAACAACTCGCTGCAGTCGGCTTCGATCAGTTGCAGGCGTTTGCGCTGACAGACCTTGCGCTCCTTCGCGCTGGGCTCGGCAATCAGGGCCCAGCCGGCAGGGTCGGCGGCGTCGTGGATCAGGTCGCTCATCAGCATGCGTTCGGTGTCGCGGTTGAAGTGCATGCCGAGGAACAGGTAGCTGTTGCCGCGACGTTGCTGCTTGATCCAGGCCGGCACGGCGAAGCCGCCCATCAGCTCGGTGATGTAGTCGACGAAGTCGGCATCGCTGGCGACGAAGCTGGGTTTGGGCAGCGGCGTGCCGAGCGGCTTGAACAGCACCGGCAGTTGCGGATCGACCTCGGCCTGCTCGATGCGCCGAGACTGGCCGCCCTCGCAGCGATACAGATCGAAGCGGTAGTGGCTGCCAGTGAGACGCGCGGCGCCGACGATCAGGGTGTAGGCGCGGTCGGCGTAGCAGCGCTGCAACTGGGTGTCGCGGTTGCAGTCGATCACGTAGGGCAGGCGCAGGTCGGCCAGCCACTGGTGGAAGGGCGAGGGCGTCCAGTTGTCGCCGCCGTAGGTCTGGGTGAGGAAGCGCTCGATGAAGCTGCGGCCCTTCTTGTTCTCCAGGTGCATGGCGGCGCGCGGGAATTCGTACATCAGCCGCGGCGCCATCGGCTGGCCGCCGGTCATGGCCAGGATCAGGCTGTCGCTGTCGGCCGGGATCGGCTGACCTGAGTGGCGATCGACCACGCCGCGCAGGACCTCGGGGCCCAGGTAGGGCACGATTTCGCCGGCGGCGAGGCGGGCGAGGATCTCCTTGAGCAAGCTGTTATTCACGGGGCTCTCCTGCTGAAAAAACGTGAGTTCGCAGGAGCCTTTCGCAATATCCACGCCACCCCCTGGCGGCGCGTTAAGGCATTGATATACCGGGTATTGATCGAAAACGCAGGGGCAGAGGGGCGGGCGTGTTCACGACAAAATGTCGTATTTGCCACAGTATCAATGTGTTGGGAGAAGTGGCCTGGACTTCGCCTGGAAGTTTGTTGGGTTGTCGCCATTGCAACAGACAGAGTTGGCCATTTGTTATCTATCAAACGGCCTTGTTGTTGCTCTGTATAACAAATAATTGCTTTAAAAACAGTTGCTTGGGATTCGTTTGAAACGCTGGCACAAACACTGCACTTGTCCTGTTGCGCAGGCTTGTTCGTGCCTATAGCCCACTTCATGTGGAAACGAAACTGAGGAATTGATTATGGCAATGCGTCAATGCGCTATCTACGGCAAGGGTGGGATTGGCAAATCCACGACCACCCAGAACCTCGTAGCGGCCCTGGCCGAAATGGGCAAAAAAGTGATGATCGTCGGCTGCGACCCGAAAGCCGACTCCACTCGCCTGATTCTGCACTCCAAGGCCCAGAACACCATCATGGAAATGGCGGCCGAGGCCGGCACCGTGGAAGACCTCGAGCTGGAAGATGTGCTCAAGGCCGGCTACGGCGGCATCAAGTGCGTCGAGTCCGGTGGCCCTGAGCCAGGCGTTGGCTGTGCCGGTCGTGGCGTGATCACCGCGATCAACTTCCTCGAGGAGGAAGGCGCCTATGACGACGAACTGGACTTCGTCTTCTACGACGTACTCGGTGACGTGGTCTGTGGCGGCTTCGCCATGCCCATCCGCGAGAACAAGGCCCAGGAAATCTACATCGTCTGCTCCGGCGAGATGATGGCCATGTATGCGGCCAACAACATCTCCAAGGGCATCGTGAAGTACGCCAACTCCGGCAGCGTGCGTCTGGCCGGCTTGATCTGCAACAGTCGCGAAACCGACCGTGAAGACGAGCTGATCATGGCCCTGGCCGACAAGCTGGGCACCCAGATGATCCACTTCGTGCCGCGTGACAACGTGGTGCAGCGCGCCGAAATCCGCCGCATGACCGTGATCGAGTACGACCCGAACGCCAAGCAGGCCGACGAGTACCGCGCGCTGGCTCGCAAGATCTACGAGAACAAGAAGATGGTGATTCCGACCCCGATCACCATGGACGAGCTCGAGGCCCTGTTGATGGAGTTCGGCATCATGGATGAAGAGGACACGAGCATCGTCGGCAAGACCGCCGCCGAAGAAGCCGTGGCCTGATCGCATCGTTTCAGTAGGACGGGGCAGGGCAGATTGGCCCTGCCGGAGCCTCGCACTGCACGCTGTGCGGTGCGAGGCATCCGTGACCCGCATATGAACGCAAGAGGAGGTCATCCCATGACCGGTATGTCACGCGAAGAGGTGGAATCCCTCATCCAGGAAGTCCTGGAAGTTTATCCCGAGAAAGCCCGCAAAGAGCGGGCCAAGCACCTTTCTCCGAATGATCCGAGCCTGGAGCAGTCGAAGAAGTGCATCACCTCCAACAAGAAGTCCCAGCCGGGACTGATGACCATCCGTGGCTGCGCGTACGCCGGCTCCAAGGGTGTGGTCTGGGGGCCGATCAAGGACATGATCCATATCTCCCATGGGCCGGTGGGCTGCGGTCAGTACTCGCGGGCCGGCCGGCGCAACTACTACATCGGCACCACCGGGGTGAACGCCTTCGTCACCATGAACTTCACCTCGGATTTCCAGGAGAAGGACATCGTCTTCGGCGGTGACAAGAAGCTGGCCAAGCTGATCGACGAGATCGAGACCCTGTTCCCGCTGAACAAGGGCATCTCGATCCAGTCCGAGTGCCCGATCGGCCTGATCGGCGACGACATCGAGGCGGTCGCCAAGAAGAAGGCCGCCGAGCACGAGACCACCGTGGTGCCGGTGCGCTGCGAAGGCTTCCGCGGGGTGTCGCAGTCCCTCGGTCACCACATCGCCAACGACGCCATCCGCGACTGGGTGCTGGACAAGCGCGACGACGACAGCAGCTTCGCCTCCACTCCCTATGACGTGTCGATCATCGGCGACTACAACATCGGCGGCGACGCCTGGTCCTCGCGCATTCTGCTCGAGGAGATGGGCCTGCGCATCGTCGCGCAATGGTCCGGCGACGGCACCCTGTCCGAGATCGAACTGACGCCCAAGGTCAAGCTCAACCTGGTGCACTGCTATCGCTCGATGAACTACATCTCCCGGCACATGGAAGAGAAGTACGGCATCCCATGGATGGAGTACAACTTCTTCGGCCCGACCAAGACCGCCGAGTCGCTGCGCGCCATCGCCGCGCATTTCGACGACAGCATCAAGGCCAAGTGCGAAGCGGTGATCGCCAAGTACCAGACGGAATGGCAGGCGGTGATCGCCAAGTTCCGCCCGCGCCTGGAAGGCAAGCGCGTCATGCTCTACGTCGGCGGCCTGCGTCCGCGCCACGTGATCGGCGCCTACGAAGACCTGGGCATGGAAGTGGTCGGTACCGGCTACGAGTTCGGTCACAACGACGACTACGACCGCACGCTCAAGGAAATGGGCAGCGCCACGCTGCTGTATGACGACGTCACCGGCTACGAGTTCGAAGAGTTCGTGAAGAAGGTCAAGCCCGACCTGATCGGTTCCGGGATCAAGGAAAAGTACATCTTCCAGAAGATGGGTGTGCCGTTCCGGCAGATGCACTCCTGGGACTATTCCGGCCCGTACCACGGCTTCGACGGCTTCGCCATCTTCGCCCGTGACATGGACATGACCCTGAACAACCCGTGCTGGAAAAAGCTCCAGGCACCCTGGCAGAAGAGCGCCGAGGCCGACCTCAAAGTCGCCGCCAGCGCCTGACGTCCAGCAGTCGTACGTAACGTCCTGCGGCGGCCAGCCTGGCTGGTCGTCGCCGACATCCGTTATCGCCGTTCACAGATAAGTGAGGCGAAGGAGAGAGTCATGAGCCAGCAAGTCGACAACATCAAAGCCAGTTACCCCTTGTTCAGGGACGCTGAATACACGGAAATGCTCGAGCGCAAGCGCGACGACTTCGAGGAGAAGCACCCACAGGAGAAGATCGATGAGGTCTTCCAGTGGACCACCAGCCTGGAATACCAGGAGCTGAACTTCCAGCGCGAAGCGCTCACCGTCAACCCGGCCAAGGCCTGCCAACCGCTGGGCGCGGTGCTCTGCGCCCTGGGCTTCGAGAAGACCATGCCCTACGTGCATGGCTCGCAGGGTTGCGTGGCGTATTTCCGCACCTACTTCAACCGCCACTTCAAGGAGCCGATCGCCTGCGTGTCCGACTCCATGACCGAAGACGCCGCGGTGTTCGGCGGCCAGCAGAACATGAAGGACGGCCTGCAGAACTGCCGGGAAACCTACAAGCCCGACATGATTGCGGTGTCCACCACCTGCATGGCCGAGGTCATCGGCGACGACCTCAATGCCTTCATCAACAACGCGAAGAAGGACGGCTTCGTGCCGGACGAGTACCCGGTGCCTTACGCCCATACCCCGAGCTTCGTCGGCAGCCACGTCACCGGCTGGGACAACATGTTCGAAGGCATCGCCCGCTACTTCACCTTGAAAGAAATGGATAGCAAGGTGCTGGGCAGCAACGGCAAGGTCAACATCGTGCCGGGCTTCGAGACCTACCTGGGCAACTTCCGCGTGATCAAGCGCATGCTCAAGGAAATGGACGTCGACTACAGCCTGCTCTCCGATCCGGATGAGGTGCTGGATACCCCGGCCGACGGGCAGTTCCGCATGTACTCGGGCGGCACCAGCCAGGCCGAGATCAAGGACGCGCCGAACGCCATCAGCACCCTGCTGCTGCAGCCCTGGCAGCTGGAGAAAACCAAGAAGTTCGTCGAAGGCACCTGGAAGCATGCAGTGCCCAAGTTGAACGTGCCCATGGGCCTGGATTGGACCGACGAGTTCCTGATGAAAGTCAGCGAGATCAGCGGTCAGGAAATCCCGGAAAGCCTGGCCAAGGAGCGTGGTCGCCTGGTCGACATGATGACCGACTCGCACACCTGGATGCATGGCAAGCGTTTTGCCTTGTGGGGCGATCCCGACTTCGTCATGGGCATGGTCAAGTTCCTCCTGGAACTGGGGGCCGAGCCGGCGCATATCCTGGCGAACAATGGCAACAAGCGCTGGAAGAAAGCCGTGGAGACCTTGCTGGAAACTTCGCCCTACGGCAAGAACTGCACGGTCTACATCGGCAAGGACCTCTGGCACATGCGCTCGCTGGTGTTCACCGACAAGCCGGACTTCATGATCGGCAACAGCTACGGCAAGTTCATCCAGCGCGACACGCTGCACAAGGGCAAGGAGTTCGAGGTGCCGTTGATCCGGCTCGGCTTCCCGATCTTCGACCGCCACCACCTGCATCGTCAGACCACCATGGGCTACGAGGGCGCGATGCAGATGCTCACCACCCTGGTCAACGCGGTGCTCGAACGGCTGGACGAGGAGACCCGTGGCATGCAGACCACCGACTACAACTACGACCTGATCCGCTGAGGGCGAAAGCGCTTCGTCGGTCGAGCCGGGGTGGCATGTGCCGCCCCGGCTTCCCCTTTTGTCCGTCGGCCGGGCGTTCCGCAGGGCTCACGTCGACGGACTTTTTTCCCTGGAGTAGCCCCATGCCCAGCGTCATGATCCGCCGCAATCCGCAAGGTCAACTGACTATCTACATTCCCAAGAAAGATCTCGAGGAGGCAGTGGTCGCTCTGCAGCACGACAGCCCGGATTGCTGGGGCGGTGAGGTCACTCTGGCTGACGGCTCCCGCTATTACCTCGAACCCCTGGCTGCGCCGCCCAGCCTGCCGATCACCCTGCGCGCCAAGCGGGCAGGCGAGGGCTGAAAGATGGCCGCGCACATCTTGGCCGGGCGGACGCAGCTGCCTGCCCATCTGGCCCTGCGCATCGCCCTGGCCGCGCGTGAACTGAACGGCGTGGACAACGCTCGATTGCTGCGTGCGTTGCTGGCCATAAGCGGCGAGCCGATCACCGAAGCGCGCCTGGGCAGACTGCGGGTGGCGCGGTTACGGGCGCAGCTGCTCGATCCCGCTGGCGATGAACTGTCGCTGACCCCGAGCGAGCGTCAGTTGCAACGTGCGGTCAGCCTGCTCAAGGGCCGCGGCGTGCGGATGCCGGAGGAGCCTTTGCCGGTTGCCGAGCCGTACCGCGATGGCGAACTGGCGGATTCGGTGCGCATCGCCTGCGCCTCCGACCAGGGCGAGTGCCTGGATGGCAGCTTCGGCCGTTGTGCGCGCTACCTGATCTATCAGGTTTCGCCCAGCAGCAGCCGCCTGATCGACCTGCGTGAGCCCGGCTCGCTCGCGGCGGATGAAGACCGCCATGCCAGGCGCGCGTCGCTGCTGCAGGACTGCCAGCTGCTCTACACCCTGAGCATCGGCGGGCCGGCGGCGGCCAAGGTGATCCGCGCCGGCGTGCACCCGGTGAAAGTCGCGGGGCCCATGCCGGCGCGCGCGATAGTCGAAGAACTGCAGCGCGTACTGGCCAGCGCGCCGCCGCCCTGGCTGGCCAAGGTCATGGGCATCGAGCCCGACCGGCGCGTGCGCTTTACCTGTAACAGCCGAGGATGAGGATCCAACATGATCAACCACATGCTGCTGTGCAATGTCATTCAACAGGCCGAACAAGGCGAACTCGACGAGGCGCTGCTGGGCAACCTGCGCAGTGCCCATCCCGGGGTGCATTTCACCCTGTGTCTGGATGACGACATCACGGTCAACGCCAAGCCGGTCGCCGAGCGGCCGGGCTTCAATATCTATCTGGTCAACTCCAGCGATCACTGCTCGACGCTGACCAACGACCCCGACTGCGCCTCCGGCATCGTCCTGGCGCAACTCATCGCCGACTGAGGGCGCTATGGCCGACGACCCGGTTCAGGACATCACCCCCCTCGGCGACTGCCGCGCATGCGGCTTCCGCTGCAGCCTGCTGCCGAGCGGCCGCTGCACGCCCGGCGACAGCTGCGTGGCGGTGCAGAGCGGCCGGCAGATCGACCGCTTCTTCCGCAACAACCCGCAGGTGGCGGTGCAGTACCTGAGCGACCCGTTCTGGGAGCGCCGCGCCATCGCCGTGCGCTATGCCCCGGTCGAGTTCCTGGGGCCTTTGCTGCACGACAGCGACGAGGTGGTACGCCGCGCCGTGGCCTACCGTCTGCCGCGCGAGCAGCTCGCCGCGCTGCTGCACGACGAGGATCGCGAGGTGCGCATCACGGTGGCCGACCGCCTGCCGGTCGAGCAGCTGGAACAGATGGCCGTCGACCGCGACTACCTGGTGCGCGCCTATGTGGTGCAGCGCATCGCCCCGGGCCGGTTGTTCCGCTTCATGCGTGACGAAGACCGCGAGGTGCGCAAGCAGGTGGCCCGGCGCCTGCCCGCGGAAAGCCTGGGCTTGATGGCCCAGGACCCCGAGCCGGAAGTGCGGCGCATCGTCGCCTCGCGCCTGGCCGGCGAGGACCTGCTCGAGCTGCTGCACGATCCCGACTGGACGGTACGCCTGGCCGCCGTGGAAAACGCCGCGCTGGATGCCTTGCGCCGACTCGTCGAAACCGATCCGGAAGTGCAGCGGGCGATCGGCGAACGCCTGGCCGGTGGCTGTCCTGAGGGCGCGCGATAAACCCAGCGGTCAAAAGCAAGGCCATGTCCCGGTTGGATGTTGCATGAGCCGGTGCTTCTTGCAGGAGTGGGCGTGCCCGCTCACTCAGGCGGCCATCACGCTTCGCGACCAGGGCGGAGCGTCCTCCCACCGCTGCGGCCTGGATTGGCTATCCGGCGCGCCTGAATTGGCGATTTTCCAGGCCAGGTACAACAGATAGGCCGCGCCCAGGTAGCGCAGCAGGGTATAGAGCTGGGGAACCTGTTTGAACACCTGGCCAAGGCCCAAACCCACCGCCATTACCAGCAGCCTGAACCCAGGCTGATGCCGCACATGTGCGGCAGGCATGCGGCGCAGGCCGAAGTTCACCCCGGAGGCAAGCAGCATCATGTTGTTCGGCCAGGGGACCGTCGAAGCGTGCTCCAGCACTCGCAGTGAGAGTTCGAACGATTGGCTAAAAATTACCGAACAATGGCTATTTCGCCACTCACGGGATCGACACGCCGCGCCGATAATGCACTCACGGTGGCCCCATGGACCACCAGGGGATCGACCCCCAGGCGGTCGCTGCTGGAGAACAGGTGATGACTACAAAATCTCGTCGTGCGCAGGAAGGCGTCGCCCTGGTGCTGCTCTCGGCGTGCTGCTTCGGTGCCATGGTGCTCTTCGGACGCTGGGCTTACGCCGATGGCGTTGCACCGGCGAGCCTGCTGTTCATGCGCTTCGCGATCGCCGCACCGATCTTGGGGGCGCTAGTGCTCTGGCGCGGCAGCGCCTGGCCGACAGGGCGCTCGGCGTTGATCTCGGTGCTGATGGGGGCAGTTTTCGTCGGCAACTCCCTGGCCTATTTCGTCGCCTTGACGCATGCGCCGGCGGCCACCGTGGCCATCGTGTTCTTTGCCTACCCGGCCATAGTGACGGTCGCGGCATGGGTGATTTTCCGCGAGTCCCTCGACACGGCGCGGATGCTCGCGCTGCTGCTGGCGCTCGGCGGCTGTGTGGCGACGCTCGGGCTTACCGCGCTGGGGGCGCTGGGGGGCGCCGCGTATGCGTTACTGGCGGCCGGCATCTACACGCTGTATGTGCTACTGGCCCGCGGCGTTGCCCCGGAGACCGACCCGCTGGCACAGGCCGCGGTGATCACCGCGGTGGCGGCGACTGTGCTGGGCGGCATCGCGTATGGGCAAGGCTTGAGCCTACCCAGCAGCACCCTGGGCTGGAGCGGCGTGGTCGCGCTGGCGGTGATCTCGACGGTGATCGCGCTCACCGCGTTCCTCGCCGGCGCGGCGCGCCTCGGCTCGACCGGCGCGGCGACGCTGTCGGCCGCCGAGCCGGTGGTGGCGGCGATCCTCGCCGCGCTGTTGCTCGACGAACCGCTGTACGCCGGGATCGTGCTCGGCGCAGGCCTGATGGTGGGGTCAACCCTGCTGATCGTGAACAGTTCCGCGCGGGATAAGGCGGCTCCTGAGGGTAACGTGCATGCCAACGGATAACGCCAAGCGCAATGCGCAGACTGCCAGTCCCAGGCCGACGGCGCCGGCAGCGCCGCTGGTGGTGTCCATCGCCTTTCGCGGCCTCAGCGTATTCGAGGCGGGCATTGCCGCCGAGGTCTTCGGTGCCGAACGGCCGGAGTTGCCCGCGCCGCTGTATCGCTTCGCGGTGGCCCAGGTCGAGCCAGGTCTGTTGCGCACCAGCGGGGGCTTGCGGCTGCGCGCCGATGCGGGCCTCGAGCTGCTTTCCCAGGCACACTGGATCGTGGTGCCCGGCTGGCGCGATGTGCATGAGCGTCCCCCGCAGCGCCTGCTCGATGCCCTGATTGCGGCGCACGCGCGCGGCAGCCGGTTGCTGTCGATCTGCTCGGGTGCCTTCGTGCTGGCCGCCGCCGGCTTGCTGGACGGACGCCCGGCTACCACCCACTGGCGCTACGTCGACGCCTTCCGCGCGTTGTACCCGCAGGTGCGGCTCGATCCTGACGTGCTCTATGTCGATGACGGCGACATCGTCACCTCGGCGGGCAGCGCGGCCGGCATCGATGCCTGTCTGCATGTCGTGCGCAGGGATTATGGTACGGACATCGCGAACCTCGTCGCCCGCGCCATGGTCAGCAGCCCGCACCGCAGCGGCGGCCAGGCGCAGTACATCCCCGCGCCCGTGCCGAGCCGCAGCCAGGCGGGCCTGGCGCAGGTACTCGACTGGGTCCGCAAGCGCCTCGATCAGCCCTTGTCGATCCCCCAGCTGGCCGAGCAGGCGGCGATGAGCGAGCGCACCTTCCTGCGCCGCTTCATCGAAGAAGTGGGCATGACGCCCAAGGCATGGCTGATCCAGCAGCGGGTGTTCGCCGCCCAACGGATGCTGGAAGCGAGCGCTTCGTCCATGGACGACATCGCCTTGGCCTGCGGATTCGGCTCGCCCGAGGCGTTTCGCCTGGCATTTCGCAAGACCAGCGGCGTGGCGCCATCGGTCTATCGGGAGCGATTCCGGATCGGACCGACGTAGCGGCGCAGGCACCCCAGGTACTCATGGCGTCGGGTCAGTGATCTCGAGGCGGCTCAGCAGAACTGCCTTGAGCACCTTGTCGGGGCTGGTAGCAACAGGTCACTGGGCCATGCCCAGGTAAGACCTTGCCCCCATTAGGTGCTGCGCGCAGCGTCTGTAAATACCCTCTTGCCCCCTCGGTGCCCGAACACCGGACGATCTGGATCAGCTGTTCGCGCTGCCGACCTGACGCCCCTTGCCCTGCAGCGCCAGATTGACCTGCAGCCAGCCATTGACCGCGGGTTCTCCCGCTTCGGCAAACGCGCGTTGCAGCAGCTTGGCCTGCTCGCGGCGCAGGGCCAGTTCCAGCTTGGCCCCTTCAGGGGTGAAACCGAGCAGGCGCTTGCGCTTGTCATCGGCGGCCGTCAGGCTCTCGACCAGGCCCATTTCCAGCAACTGGCGCAGCGGCGTATTCAGCGCCTGCTTGCTCACCCCTAGGTAGGCCAGCAATTCCTTCATGCTCAGCCCCGGGTACTTGGCGATAAAGAACAGAATGCGGTGGTGCACCCGCGACAGGCCGCGCCGCGCGAGCATTTCGTCGGCCTTGGCGGTGAACGCCTGGTAGCCGAAGAAGAAGGCTTCCATGGCGGTCTGCTGGGTGGTGACGTTTTTCAGGTCAAGCATTAAGGTCAAGCCTATTGACGTATTGGGGCAGGGCGTCGTAATTTCGGTCAAACAGGTTGACCTATAAACAGTTTGACCTATTTTTAATCACCTTTGCTACCGGTGTCTCCATGGCCTTCTCCGAACGCGTTGCCCGCCTGAAAAGCTCCCTGATCCGTGAAATTCTCGCCGCGGCGCAGCGCCCGGAAGTGATGTCCTTCGCCGGTGGCCTGCCGGCCGAACCGATGCTGCCCAAGGTCGAATGGGCGGATATGCCGACCAGCATGGGCCAGTACGGCATGAGCGAAGGCGAACCGGAATTGCGCGAGGCCATCGCCGAGGAAGCCCGCGCCCTGGGTGTACCCTGCGAGGCCAGCCAGGTGCTGATCGTCAGTGGTTCGCAGCAGACCCTGGACCTGGCCAGCAAGCTGTTCATCGATCCGGGCACCGAAGTGCTGCTCGAGGCGCCAACCTATCTGGCCGCGCTGCAGGCCTTCCAGCTGTTCGGCGCCGCTTGCATCGCCGTGCCGCAAGAGGCCGACGGCCCACAGATCGACGCCCTGCGCCAGCGCCTGGAAAACCACAAGCCGGCCTTCGCCTACCTGATCCCGACCTTCCAGAATCCCTCGGCGGTGCGCTACAGCGAGGCCAAGCGCGATGCGGTGGCGGCCTTGCTCGACGAATTCGGCGTGACCCTGATCGAGGATGAGCCCTACCGCGAGCTGGTGTTCGACGAAGGCAGTGCCACGCCGATCGTCAGTCGCCTGCGCAAGGCCAGCTGGATCTACACCGGCACAGTATCGAAAACCCTGCTGCCGGGCCTGCGTGTCGGTTACCTGATCGCCAGCCCGGACCTGTTTCCCTACCTGCTGCGCCTCAAGCAGTCGGCGGACCTGCACACCAACCGCATCGGCCAGTGGCAGGCCCTGCAATGGCTGGGCACCCGCCACTACCGAGAGCACCTGGCCGAGTTGCGCGATTTCTACCGCATCCGCCGCGATGCCATGCAGGCGGTGCTGCAGGAGCACTTCAGCGACCTGGCCGATTGGCAGATCCCCCAGGGCGGGCTGTTTTTCTGGCTGACCCTCAAGCAGCCGCTGGATACCCGCACATTGCTGGCGCCGGCGCTGGCGCAGAACGTCGCCTTCATGCCGGGTGAGCCGTTTTTCATCGATCCGGATCAGCATCCGGGGCATTTGCGGCTTAACTTCAGCCACGTCGCGCCGGAGCGTCTGAATGAAGGGCTCAAGCGCCTGGCCGGCGTGATTCGCCAGGCCCAGGCCAGTGCCGTGGCCTGAACGAGTAGGGCGGCCTCGCCGCGCAGCGGCAGCCCGCCGCACATGACTGACGAGTAGAGGGAGGGCAGGACGATGTACAAGGTCTACGGCGACACCCGTTCGGGCAACTGTTACAAGGTCAAGTTGATGCTCAACCTGCTGGGTATTGCCCATGAGTGGGTGCCAGTGGACATCCTCAAGGGCGAGACCCAGAGCGAGGCCTTCCTGACGAAAAATCCCAACGGCAAGATCCCGGTGCTGGAGCTGGAAGACGGCACCTGCCTGTGGGAGTCCAATGCGATTCTCAATTTTCTCGCCGATGGCACGGAGTTTCTGCCCAGCGAGCCGCGCCTGCGCACCCAGGTGCTGCAGTGGCAGTTTTTCGAGCAATACAGTCACGAGCCCTACATCGCCGTGGCGCGTTTCATCCAGCTCTACCAGGGCCTGCCCGAGGCGCGCCGCAAGGAATACGAGGAGTGCCATGCGCGCGGCCACAAGGCGCTCAAGGTCATGGAACGGCAGCTGCAGCGCACCTCATACCTGGTTGGCGAGCAGTACTCGATCGCCGATATCGCGCTGTACGCCTACACCCATGTGACGGACGAGGGCGACTTCGATCTCGGTCCCTATCCGTCAATTCGCGCCTGGCTCGATCGGGTGGCCAGTCATCCCAGGCATGTGAGCATGCTGGGTTAACCAGGCATCCCGCTCTGCTCGATGCCCGCGGCATATCTCGCCGGGCTGCTACAGTTCCAGGCAGGTCGAGCAGTCGTCTGCCTTGACACAATGCCAGCCGCCTTGGCGGCAGCCGTCCGGAGTGACGCCGCCCATGATCGAAGCCCCCAGTCGCAAAATCCAGTTGGCGCTGATCGTGGCCATGCTCCTGCTGATCTGGCTGTGGGCCGCGATCAACCCCCTGAGTCGCGAGGACTGGTTGCTGGAAAACCTGCTGGTGTTCTTTTTCGCGGGCCTGTTGCTGGCGACCTATCGGCGCTTTGCCTTCTCCCTGACCGCCTATTGGCTGTTCGCCCTGTTCATGGCCATGCACCTGTACGGCTCCCATTACACCTACTCGGAAACGCCCCTGGGCTTCTGGTTTCAGGACGCCCTTGCGCTGGGCCGCAACCACTACGACCGGCTGGTGCATTTCTCCTTTGGCTTGCTGCTGGTCTACCCGCTGCGGGAATTGCTGCAGCGTTCGGCCGGGCTCACCGGCAGGTGGCTGGCGATCCTCAGCCTCGCGGTGGTGATGGCCATGAGCGCGTTCTACGAACAGGTGGAAATGCTCGCGGCCTTGCTGGTCAGTCCGGAACTGGGCTCGGCCTTCCTCGGCACCCAGGGCGACGAATGGGATGCCCAGAAAGATTCCGGGCTGGCCATGCTGGGCGCCTTGAGCATGTTGCTGCTGCTCGCGCTGAGAAAGGCGCATTAGCCAATGGGCTCATCCAGTGCCGTCTTGGCCTGGTGTGCAGTCGCTGTCATGCTGATGATCGGCCTGACCCGCGTGACAACCGTGGCGCCCCAGTGGGCAATCGCGAATAATCGGCCAGCTGCGGCGCCGTATCTGTGCGGGCCCGCCACGCTGCGACCCTGGTCATGGCCATGTGGCGGCGTTCATAGCCGACGACATAGAGAGAAGGGATACTCATGAGAACCATTCTGCCGGGCGCTTTCGCTGCGCTTTTGCTATCCGTTGCGGTTGCTGGCGAACAGCAGCCCCCGCATTGGAGCTATCGAGGCGAGCACGGGCCGACGCATTGGGCGCAGATGGATCCAGGCTTCAGCACCTGCGCGCTGGGCCGGGTGCAGTCGCCTATCGACATTCGCAATGCGCTAAAGGCCGATCTGCCTGAGATCGATTTCGCCTATAGCGCCGGGCCGGCCGAAGTGCTGAACAACGGCCACACGGTTCAGGTCAATCTGCCGGCATCGGGTGGCATCGCCATAGCCGGCGTGAACTATGCGCTGCTGCAGTTCCACTTCCATACGCCCAGCGAGGAAAGGATTGCCGGCATGGCCATGCCGATGGTCGCGCACCTGGTGCACAAAAGCGCGGCGGGGCAACTGGCGGTCGTCGCCGTGCTGTTCAAGCAAGGCAGGGAAAATCCTGCACTGGCGAATGTCTTCGCCACACTGCCGGCGGAAGGTGGCAAATACCGGCTGGCGGACTCTTTCGACCCCAGCCGGATCCTGCCCGTCAAGCGTGGCTACTATGCCTTCGAGGGTTCGCTGACGACCCCGCCATGCAGCGAGAATGTGCGTTGGCAGGTACTCAAGGAACCGCTTGAAGTGTCCGGGGAACAGCTCGCTGCCTTTCGTGCACTCTATCCGATGAACGCCCGGCCAACCCAGCCGCTGAATGGCCGCGAGGTGCTGGAAAGCCGTAACTGACCGTCCCAGCCAACAGGGCGGTGACCATTCGCGGCTCGGAGTTCGAGGCGATCTCGAACACCGTCGCAGCGGGCGAGCGTTTTTTCACCGGCTCTCAGCGCCGTGGCCGTTGCTGCATGCCGATCTTGACCATTTCGAAGAACATCAGCAGCGCGCCGCCGTAGGCAAAAGCCAGTAGCCAGTGCTCGATAGAGGCGGGCTGAAAAGCAAAAACCCGAGCAATCGGCGTGATGGCGGTAACCACCAGCAACATCGCCAGGGTGCCGGCGAGCACCCATTTGCCGACCCGGGACAGCCCCAGCAGCATCGATCTCCAGCCGCGTTCGGCTGAACGGTTGGCGAGAATCAGCCCGGTATTGGCCACCACCAGGGTGATGAAGGCCAAGCCACGGGCCACATCCTGCGCCAGGCCATTGGCCAGTCCGCTGCGATACAGGGCCACCACCACTATGCTGACGCCGAGGCCCTGGAGCATGCCCAACACGATGTGGCGCATGTTCACCAACGGTTCGTTCAGCGCGCGTGGCGGCTGCCGCATCGGATCGCCACGGCCGTTCTCGGCCTCGAACACGATCGAGCAGGCCGGGTTGATCAGCAGTTCGAGAAAGGCGATATGAATCGGCGCCAGCAGCAGGGGCAACCCCAGCAGGACCGGCAGCAGGCTCAAGCCGATGATCGGCATGTGCACGGCGATGGTGTAGATCAGCGCCTGGCGCAGGTTGGCGAAGATCTTCCGGCCGCGCCGGATGGCGGCGATTATGGCGCTGAAATCGTCGTCGAGCAGCACCAGCGCCGCCGCTTCACGCGCCACATCGGTGCCGCGCTTGCCCATGGCGATGCCGATATGGGCGGCCTTGAGCGCTGGCGCATCGTTGACCCCGTCGCCGGTCATCGCCACCACCTCGCCACTGGCCTTGAGGCTTTCCACCAGTGCCAGTTTTTGCTGCGGGCTGACCCGGGCAAACACGCTGGTCGTGCGCAGGCAGTCGGCCAGTTGGCTGGCATCCATCGAGGTCAGGTCGCTGCCGCTGCACACCCGCGTGCTGGCGATACCGGCTGCGGCGGCAATCGCCCGGGCCGTGCGCGGATGATCGCCGGTGATCATCACCAGGCGGATACCGGCGCGCTGGCATTCGGCGATGGCGGCAGGCACGTCGTCGCGCAGCGGGTCGGCCAGCCCGAGCAGGCCGATGAACTGCAAGGCAAAATCGTGCTGAATGGCCGGCCATTGCGGGCCGGGGGAATGGCGCGCCTTGGCCACGCCGAGTACCCGCAGGCCGCGTTCGGCCAGCTGTTCGGCCTGCTGCAGCACCTGTTGGCATTCGCTTGGTGACAGGTGGCAGAGGTCGACAATCGCCTCGGGCGCGCCCTTGGTGGCGACGAACGCCGGTGCGGCGGCATGTTCCTGCCACAGGTGCGACATCGCCAACTGTTCCGGCGACAGTTCGTATTCGCGCACCAGCAGCCAATCCGGGTGCAGGTGTTCGGTGTTGGCCAGGTAGTCATGGGCGAAGCGGTGAAAGGCTTGCTCCATCGGGTCGTGCGGTTCGATTTCGCTGGCCAGTACCGCGTATTCGAGCAACTCGTGGAACGCTTCCGGCAGCACCGCGGAGGTCAGCGTATCGACCTCGAGAACCTCTCCGCCGGCGCACAGGGCCGCCACCTGCATGCGGTTGTGCGTCAGCGTGCCGGTTTTGTCCACGCACAGCACGCTGGTTTGCCCCAGGGTTTCGATGCTGCTCAGACGCCGCGTGAGGACTTGATGGTGGGCGATTCGGCGCGCGCCGAGCGCCAGAAAGATGATCATGATCACCGGCAGTTCCTGCGGCAGGATGCCCATGGCCAGGGTGATGCCGGCCAGCAACGCCTCCAGCCAGCCGCCGCGCAATAGTTGATAGAGCAGCGTCAGCAGCACGCACAAGCCGGCACCGATCAACGCCAGGCGCTGGGTCAGGCGCGCGATTTCAGCCTGCAGCGGGGCCGACTGCAGGGAGATGTCCTGCAGTGACTGGCCGATATGACCGATCTGGGTGGCGCTGCCGGTGGCGCTGACCCGCATCAAACCTTGCCCGCGAACCACCAGGGTGCCGGCGAAAACCTCGCTGCCATCGGCGAATTTGGCCACTGCCGCGGATTCGCCGGTGAGCATCGATTCATCCACCGCCAGTTCGTGCGCCTGCAGGAGCAGGCCGTCAGCGGGTACGCGGTCGCCCTCGGCGAGCATCAGGATGTCCTCGCGCACCACGTCGCGCCCGGCGATGCGCATAGGCTGGCCGTCGCGGATAACCAGCGCCCTGGGGCTTGAAAGGTCGCGCAGCGACTCCAGGGCGCGCTCGGTATGGCGCTCCTGGAGCACCGTGATGGCGATAATGATCAGCACGAAACCGAGCAGGATCAACGCCTCACGCGGGTCGCCCATGCTCAGGTAAATCGCCCCGGCACCCAGCAACAGCAGGAACATCGGCTCGCGCAGCACGCTAACGGCGATGCTGAGCAGGCTGCGGCGCTGATCGGTGCCCAGCTCGTTGGGGCCTTCGGCACTGAGGCGGGCGGCGGCTTGATGCTGGCTCAGGCCGCCAGGCAGTTCAATACTCATCGGTTCCCCTGAATGCGGGCTGTCGCGCCATTCGCTGGACCCATTCGGCAACGGATCTGCAGCCCTGCCACGGCGTTTGCAGATCCAGTGCCACGCGCTGCTGCAGACCGTGGGCTATTTGCAATTATGGACAAACCGCCGAATCGGTGGATAATCCGCGGGTCTCGACTTCTCTGCCGGCCCTATCGAACTCTATGCGCAAATCGCTGCGAATTGCCTTGATCTGGATGCTTATGCTCGCCCTCCCGGCGCAGAGCATGGCGGCGATCGGCATGCAGTTGTGCGCAGTGGTCAATCAGGGTGGGGCGGTCAGTCAGGATAACCAGCAGCTGGCTGCGCATCATTCCGGGGCTGTTGCCATGGCTCACCACGGCGCTGCTGTCTCCGACCACGGAGAGCCGCAGGGCAGTTCCGCCGACGCCACGCAACCGAGCGACAACCGCATGTGCAGCCTGTGTGCCTTCTGCGTCGGTGCGGTTGCGTTGAACAGCGTGGTTGTCAGCAGTCCGCCACTGCAAGCAGTCGAGCCGTCCCGGGTACGCCCGCAGCGTTTGCTCGGCCTGGTTGCCGACACCCCCGAACGTCCCCCTCGTGTTCTTCTCGCCTAAGCCAAACCGCGCCTGCAGTCCGTGCAATAACGGCTGAGCGGCGCATTTAGCTCATTCGCGGTCTTCGCCTGTCATGTGCGGGCGTGCCGTTATCTGCGAGAACATCTGATTATGCGTTTTCTATTTGCCGTTCGGCCGAGGCTTGTCTGCCTGGCCTTGCTGGCTGTGCCCGCGGGCGTCTGGGCCGAGTTGCCCGATCCGCTGGATGCCGAGGCCGCCACGCCGGCCCTGGACTATCAATCACCGCTGAACGCCTATCAGGGGTTGGCCGACGAACCGCCGCAGGACTGGCGCGAGGCCAATGAGCTGGTCGGCCGCATCGGCGGCTGGCGCACCTATGCGCAGGAACCCTGGGAACAGCCGGCTGCTGCGGATGCGCCGAGCGAGTCCAGCCCACCCAGCCAGCATGGCGATCACTGAGGATGCGCGTATGAACGGATTTATACGGGCGCGTCAGCTGGGGCTGGGCGCCGGGTTACTGCTGCTGGCCGGCTGCGCCAGTTTTTCCCAGGATGGCGGTTTTGCCGTGGTCGAGCAGGCCGCCGAGCAGCAGCTGGACAAGCAACTGAGCTGGAGCAAGACCACCGAGGAACGGGCGGTCGTGGCCGAACGGGTCGCCGAGTTGCTGGCCCAGCCGCTGTCGGCGGACGATGCAGTGCAGGTTGCTCTGCTCAACAATCCGGGGTTGCAGGCGAGCTTCGATCAGTTGGGCATCAGCGAGGCCGAGCGGGTTCAGGCCGGGCGTATCCCCAATCCGGGCTTCTCCTTCGGCCGTCTGGAAAAGGGCAGCGAGGTGGAGTACGAACGCGGCCTGCACGTCAACCTGGCGCGGCTGATCGCCATGCCGATGACCTCCGGCATGGAGGCCAAGCGTTTCGAGCAGGTGCAACGGCAGACCAGCCTGGCGGTGTTCGAACTGGCCAGCCAGACGCGCAAGGCCTGGTACCGCGCGGTGGCGGCCGAGGAGAGCCTGGGTTTCATGCGCCAGGTGATGGACTCGGCTGAAATCGGCGCCGAGCTGGCCCGACGGCTGGCGGCGGTGGGCAACTACAGCAAGCTGCAACAGGCCCAGGAGCAGAGCTTCTATGCCGAGGCCGGCTTGGGCCTGATCCGCGCCGAGCAGGCGCGGCTGCAGAGTCGCGAGCAGTTGACCCGGTTGCTGGGCCTATGGGGCGAGCAGATCGCCTACCGCCTGCCCGAGCGCCTGCCCGAGTTGCCGGCCGAGGCCGAGCAATTGCCGGATGTCGAGCGCCAGGCCATGAGCCAGCGCCTGGATATCCAGGCCATGCGCCTGGACGCCGAGCGCTTGGCCAAGAACCTCGGGCTGAGCAAGACCACGCGCTTTATCAACGTGCTCGAGCTGGGCGTGGCCAGCAACAAGTCCAATGAAGAGCCGACCCAGCGCGGTTACGAAATCAGCGTCGAGTTGCCATTGTTCGACTGGAGCGGGGCCAGGGTGGCCAAGGCCGAGGCGCAATACCGGCAAATGCTCAACCGTGCGGCCGAGACCGCGATCAACGCCCGCTCGCAGGTGCGCGAGGCCTATCTTGGTTATCAGTCGGCGCATGACATCGCCCGCCACTACCGTGACGAGGTGCTGCCGCTGCGTCAGCGCATCGCCGAGGAAAACGTCCTGCGCTACAACGGCATGTTCATCAGCACCTTCGAGCTGCTGGCCGATGCGCGCAAGCAGATCCTCGCGGTCGATGGCTACCTGCAGGCCCAGCGCGACTTCTGGATCGCCAAGGCCGACCTGGACATGAGCATGCTCGGTACCGCGAACCTCTCCACTAGTGCGGGCGCCGCCATGAGCGCCGCCGCCGATGAGCCCGCCGGGCACTGATCAAGGATTACTGAAAATGGTTTCTCGACGTGATTTTTTCCTCGGCGCCAGCGCGATCACCGCGGCGGTCGCCACCTCGGCGGTCAGCCGGGTGTCCCTGGCCGGGCTGCCGGAAGCGGTGACCCAGACCAGGGCCGACACCATGCCGCCGCTGCAACCGCAGAATGGCCGGCCCTACAACCCGGTGGTCACCCTCAACGGCTGGACCCTGCCGTGGCGCATGAACAACGGAGTCAAGGAGTTCCACCTGGTCGCCGAACCGGTGGTGCGCGAGCTGGCACCGGGCTACAAGGCCCACCTGTGGGGTTACAACGGTCAGTCGCCGGGGCCGACCATCGAGGTGGTGGAGGGCGACCGGGTGCGCATCTTCGTCACCAACAAGCTGCCCGAGCACACCAGCGTGCATTGGCACGGCCAGCGTTTGCCTAACGGCATGGACGGCGTCGCCGGGCTGACCCAGCCGGCCATTCCGGCAGGCAAGACCTTCGTCTACGAATTCGTCGCGCGCCGTCCCGGTACCTTCATGTACCACCCGCATGCCGACGAAATGACCCAGATGGCCATGGGCATGATGGGCTTCTGGGTCACCCACCCCAGGGACAGTCATCCGCTGATCAGCGAGGTGGATCGCGATTTCTGCTTCCTGCTCAACGCCTATGACATCGAGCCCGGAGCGGCCACGCCGAAGATCATGACCATGCTCGACTTCAACCTGTGGACCTTCAACAGCCGCATCTTCCCCGGCATCGACCCGCTGGTGGTGCGCAAGGACGACAAGGTGCGCATCCGCGTCGGCAACCTGACCATGACCAACCACCCGATTCACCTGCACGGCCATGAGTTCGAAGTCACCGGCACCGACGGCGGGCCGACGGCCAAGGGCTCGCGCTGGCCGGAGGTGACCACCGATGTGGCGGTGGGGCAGATGCGCCAGGTCGAATTTCTCGCCGACGAGGAGGGCGACTGGGCGCTGCACTGCCACAAGAGCCACCACACCATGAACGCCATGGGCCACGATATCCCGACCCTGGTCGGCGTCGACCACCGCGACATGACGCGCAAGATCGCCAAGTTGATCCCCGATTACATGGTCATGGGCGAACGCGGCATGGCCGACATGGCGGAAATGCAGATGCCGTTGCCGGACAACACCGCGCCGATGATGACCGGCGACGGTCCGTTCGGCTCGGTGGAGATGGGCGGCATGTTCACCATGCTCAAGGTGCGCAAGGAGCAGCAGCCCGGCGACTACCGCGATCCGGGCTGGTTCAAGCATCCGGCCGACAGCGTGGCTTACGAATGGCGTGGCGAGTTGGCCACGCCGACTCGCTCGGGCGAAGCCGGCGGCCAATCCATGCCGTTGCAACAGCCGCCCAGCGAGACGGTCGAAGTACAGGTGCGTAAACCCAGCGGCCATGCCGGGCACTGATGTGCAGAAATCCGTAGGCGCCAGCTTGCTGCGGTCCGGCCTCCCGGCGATCTTGGCCGGTCAAAAGCATCGCCAGCAAACTGGCACCTACAAAAAAACAGTCGCTGTTTTCATTGAAACCGAGGAGATACAGATGGATCGACAGATAAAACCTGCCGCCCTGGTGTTGGGCTTGTGCGCCCTGTTCGCCGGCAATTCGGCGCTGGCCCATGGCGGCATGGCCACAGACGCGCATGACGCCGATGCGCAAGTGGTCAAGGAGCAAAAGGACTGGGGCATCGCCGGCGACCGCGATCAGGTCGACCGCACCATCGAGATCCGCATGAACGACCAGATGCGCTTCACCCCGGACAAGCTGCAGGTAAAGGTCGGCGAGACCATTCGCTTCGTCCACCGCAACGACGGCCAGATGCTGCATGAGTTCGTGCTCGGAACCAAGCCCGAGCTGGACAAGCATGCTGCGCTGATGGTCAAGTTCCCCGGCATGCAGCACGACGAGCCCTATATGGCCCACGTCGCGCCGAGCAAAAACGGCGAGATCATCTGGACCTTCAACCAGGCCGGCGAATTCGACTTCGCCTGCCTGATTGCCGGTCATTACCAGGCTGGCATGGTCGGCGAGATCAGCGTAGTGGGCGACGCCGAGGCGGACTCCATGCCGATTGTGGCGCGAGAGCCGTCTGCCAGCCCGACCGATTCTTCGACCCGCGCAGCGCGGGCCCAACCACGTGAAGGAGATACCCTATGAAAAACCTGCTTATCGCCAGCTTGCTCGGCTGCGCCTTGACCTTCCCCGCATTTGCCGCCCAGCCCGCCGCCCCGGCTGCCGCCAGCGCTGAGGTCGCCGCCCCCCTGAGTCAGGGCGAAGTGCGCAAGATCGACCTGGCCGGGCAGAAGATCACCCTGCGCCACGGCCCGATCGACAGCGTCGGCATGCCGCCGATGACCATGGTCTTCAGTGTGCGCGATGCGGCCCTGCTGGAAGGCATCAAGACCGGCGACAAGGTGCGCTTCCAGGTCGAACAGCAAGGCAGTCAATTTGTCGTGACCGAGCTGCAGGCGGCCGAGTAACGACGGCAGGAGCCAGCTTGCTGGCTCCTGCAAGTCTGTCCGCGAATGCGGGCCGAGCGTAGCGAACAGTCCGGCATTAGCGGCAACGGCGGTGTACTGCTGCGCGAGTACGCCCTGCGGTGCAGGACCTGGGCGGCCTGTTAATCTACGCCTGAATCTGTGCCCGCCCCCCGGAGTAACCCATGAATATCGTCAATGCCCGTCTGCGCGGCCGCAGTGGCCTGTTTCGCATCGAGTTGGCGCAGGCGCGTATCGCCGGCATAGTTGCGCAGGCGCAGGAATTGGTCGCCACGGCAGACGAACTGGATGCCGCCGGCAATCTGCTGGTGCCGCCTTTCGTCGAGCCGCATATCCATCTGGACGCGGCCCTCACCGCCGGCGAGCCGAGCTGGAACCTCAGTGGCACCTTGTTCGAAGGCATCGAACTCTGGGCCGAGCGCAAGGCGCTGGTCACCCACGAAGACAGCAAAACCCGCGCGCGCAAGGCCATCGACATGCTGGTCGAGCACGGCATCCAGCATGTGCGCAGCCATGTCGACGTCACGGACCCGGGCCTGGGCGCGCTCAAGGCGCTGCTCGAGGTGCGCGAGGAAACCCGCCACCTGATCGACCTGCAGATCGTCGCCTTCCCCCAGGAGGGCATCGAGTCCTACGCCAATGGCCGCGCGCTGATGGAGCAGGCGGTGGCGCTGGGCGCCGACGTGGTCGGCGGTATTCCACATTTCGAGAACACCCGCGAGCAGGGCGTCAGTTCGATCAGGTTCCTCATGGACCTGGCCGAGCGCAGCGGTTGCCTGGTGGATGTGCATTGCGACGAGACCGACGACCCGCACTCGCGCTTTCTCGAAGTGCTGGCCGAAGAGGCGCGCGTGCGCGGTATGGGTGCTCGGGTCACGGCCAGCCACACCACCGCCATGGGTTCCTACGACAACGCCTACTGCTCCAAGCTGTTCCGCCTGCTCAAGCAGGCGCAGATCAACTTCGTCTCCTGCCCGACCGAGAGCATCCACCTGCAGGGCCGTTTCGATACCTTCCCCAAGCGCCGCGGGCTGACCCGTGTGGCCGAGCTCGACCGCGCCGGGCTGAATGTCTGCTTCGGCCAGGACTCCATCGTCGATCCCTGGTATCCGCTGGGCAACGGCAACATCCTGCGCATCCTCGAGGCCGGGCTGCATATCTGCCACATGCTCGGTTTCGAGGATCTGCAGCGAGCGCTCGATCTGGTCACCGACAACAGCGCGAAAACCCTCAACCTGGGCGAGGGCTATGGCATCGAAGTGGGGCGCCCGGCCAACCTGCTGATCCTCTCCGCCGCCAGCGACTACGAGATGCTGCGCAGCCAGGGCCACGCGCTGGTGTCGATCCGCGCCGGCGAGGTGCTGATGCGCCGCACACCGGCCCGGGTGCTGCGCGCACCGTAGGATGGCGCGGGCGGCGATCCGTCGGGCCGCGTAGGATGGCGTTGAGCGAAGCGATACCCATCACAGCGATCTGCGGCCAATTCATAAAATCCGGCGGTTGTGCAACCGATCGATGGGTATCGCTGCGCTCAACCTACGCGGCCCGCCACATCCTACAAGAGCTCCTTAGCGGGGGTACTTCAGGCCGCAGAGAAGCGCTCGTTGAGATAGGCAATGATCGCCTTGGACTCATACAGCCAGGTGCTCTGGCCGTTGTCCTCGATGCGCAGGCACGGCACCTTGATCTTGCCGCCTTGCTCCAGCAGGACCTGGCGATGCTGATCGTCGTTCTTGGCGTCGCGCAGGGTGACCGGCACGTTGAGCTTGTGCAGGGTGCGGCGGGTCTTCACGCAGAATGGGCAGGCATGAAACTGGTACAGTGCCAGGCCTGCTGCGGCTTGCTCGACTGCCGCCTGCGCGGCAGGCGCGCGCTTGAGCTTGCGCGGGCGGGTGATGAAGTCGAGAAACACGATCAACTGGCCGAGACCGATTCTGAGTGCCTTGATAAGCATTGCGTGACAACCCTGGGTAGCAAATGGCGGGCGCAAAGCTTACCCGAGTTTGCCGGCGCCGGCCTGCGCGTTGGTCGAATGGCAGGAGCTTTTGCGCCAACCAGGGGCGACGTTAGGCATAATTGCGCGCATGACCCGCATGACCCGCATGGCCGAGCCGCGTTGCCCATGCTCACCCATGAACCCGAGCGCCCAATGAAACCCGAAGACCTGCAACTGCTGGTGACCCGCGAAATGCCGTTCGGCAAATACAAGGGCCACTTGATCGCCGACCTGCCGGGGCGCTACCTCAACTGGTTCGCCCGCGAGGGCTTCCCCGCAGGCGAGATCGGACGCCTGCTGGAGTTGATGCAGGAGATCGATCACAACGGCCTGTCGTCGCTGCTCGATCCCTTGCGCCAGACGCCGCGCAGGTAGCAGCAGGGGGTGACCCGATTGCCATGCGGACACGCCAACTACTGCCAGGTGTCAACGGACGGTTACACCAATCCTGTCCGCCCCGAGCCTGCCTGCCCAGGGTGGTTGGCACTCGACAGCAGCGGCAATGGCCAGCATAGGGCTGGCCATTGCAGTCGACTTCAGCGGCGGATTTTGGAGATCTTGGTGCCTTCGATACTGACCCCCGCCATCAACCCTTGCTGATTGAAGATAAATGCATAGGCGTCGTCCTGTATCGTGGATGTCGACAGATTCTTCGCGACCCCCTCGTCGACCACGACGACGGTTGGTCCAACACCGATTTCCCAGCCACTGGTGTTGGCCAGTTGTGCGATGACTTTATCGCTCATCAGGAACACGGCATATCCGTAGGATTGGGCACCTATCTGCAGCCCCCAGGAGCCGGATACGGAGTTGTAGTAGTCTTCAACCTCCGACCCCTTCATCAACACCCCCTCGCCGTAGCTGCCGCCAAAGACCAGGCCGGCTTTGACGATGTTCGGAAATACCAGCACCGCCTTGGCCGAGCGCGAGAGTTCCTCTGCCAGTGGCTGGGATTTATAGAGGTTCTGCAGCGCCTGCCGGGCGTCTGCGTTCAAATCCTCGGCGCTGGCAGCGCTGGCGTAATTCACAAAGCTCGCCATTACCAGAGCCAAGGTCGCGAGGACGATCGCTGAGAAACGCTTCTGTACGATGTTCATAGTCGTGCTCCGACGGTAACGATAAACAGGAGAGCGAAGCCGATAAGGCAGGCCCGCATGTGCGTCGAGTGGCATGGCTGCCTCCCTGTAAGCCACTCCTGCCTCAGTGTAGCCAGCGCCAATCGTTGGCAACGGTGGCTGAGTCGGAAATTTTGCCTGCTGTGGCTGCTTGGCTTTCTGCTTGTCGCGTTGACCGCTGGTCATCTGGCTTCTGAACCCCGACCCCGCGCCATGATTGGACAGCCTTCGGCGCACTCGACTACCTTGAGGGTTCATCCTCCAATGGCGAGACACGACCATGGCCTTGAAGCACGCCGCATCGGGAGAAGTAGTCAATCTGCTGTCTGCCGCAGAGTCGCCTGATTTCATCTCCCAGGCGATTGTCAGTGCCCCGCGCATCGAGGTCATGCGACTGGTGTTGCAGGCCGGCAAAGTCATTCCCGGGCACGCCGTGGCCGGCCCGCTCACCCTGCATTGCCTGCGGGGCTGCGTTGACGTGCAGGCCCAGGGCAGATGGCATGAAATGCGCGACAACGATCTGATGTACCTGGCCGAAGAGGCCGAGCATGCCCTGCAGGCCAAGACCGACTCGATCATGCTGGTCACACTCTTTCGGCCGTCTCATGCATCCTTTGGCACCTGAATAATCGCGCCGAACCTCCGTTCGGCTGAGCGTTGTACGGATCCCCTGAGTCCTATCGATAGGCTCCTAAGCAACTATTCACTGATCTGCGTCAGCCCCTATTCCAGAGCCGTTGAGTAGCCTTGGCGCAGCGCTCGCATTGCAGTCGAGCGGCACGCTAGGGGCTGAGGGAAATGAGTTATCTGGTTTGGCAGGACGATCTGAACACGGGCATTCAAGTCATCGATGACCAGCACAAGCGCATCGTCGACATGATCAATTCGCTGCACCAGGCGAAGGCGAGCGGGGGCAGTGGCGGTGAGGTGGGGGAGGTGCTCAACGGTCTGGTGGATTACACCCTGTCGCATTTCGCCTTCGAAGAGTCGCTGCTGGAGGAGGCCGGTTACGAGTTCACGCGGCCGCACAAGCGAGTCCATGAAATCTTCATCGGTCGGGTCAAGGACTTCAATCTGCGCTTCCAGGCCGGTGAGGACATCACCGATGAATTGCTCGGTTTGCTCTCGCGCTGGTTGTTCAACCATATCCGCAGCGACGACGCCGGCTATGTGCAGGCGGTCAAGGACAACATGAATAGCCTGGTCAGCAATAAACAGGCTGGCGGCTGGTTCTCGCGCTCGATGAAGAAGTTCTTTGCCTGAGGGGCTGTCTACCCTGGCCGATTGACCGGGTGTTACAGCGCAAGGCCAGGGCGGCACATATGGGTGATCGTCCGGGTGCAGCAGCGGGGGCTCACCCAGACCTCAGCAACATCTGATCGGCACATCCGCAGTCAGAAAGCGGCACGTTGCAGCCGTCGCGACAAAATTTTCACACTGCACTTGGCAGACTCCCGGCCGTTGCCTTTGGGCTGGCTGTGGAGTGGTGTCGATGCGATTAGCTTTGCGCTACCGGCGGTGGCTGCTGTGTTGCCTGGTCCTGCTGGGGCCTGGTCTGGCTTACCCGGCATACTCGGTCATGTCTGCGCCCGATTGGCCGTATCGCGTTTTTCAGGCGGATATTGTCCGCGTCAGTGCCCTGGCTCCCGAAGCCCAGGGCAGGCTTGCTATCCGCCAGGAACTGGCCGATGGCGAGGGCACAATTCTCAGGCAGAACAGCGCCGGAACCCTGGGAACGGTCTTGCACGGCCTGTCCAAACCCGGCGGCCTGTGGTTGGCAAAGGCAGCACCCATACGACTCGGCTGTTGCTGCTCGAGCCTTGCGGCCAGTTGCAAGTGATTTGGCCACATTTATGCTCTGCACAAACCCCGATTACCTTGGCCTCCGGTCGCTATTTACCGGCCGAGCAAGGTCGCAAGCGCATTTTCGAACTCAAGCGTCGACCCCACGGAATCTGAACCTATGGCCTCCACGCCTGCCCCGAGACACCCGTCATCCGCATTGCATCTAGCGGCCCCGAGCCTGAAAAGTCACCTGGCCTTCACCCTCTTGAGCGCGCTGGCGCTGCTGCTGATCTATGCATTGCTGCGCGTCGCCTTGCTGGTCTACAACCGCGAGCTGATCGGCATCACGCCGGCGGCTAGCTTCGCCGAGGCCTTCTTCAACGGCCTGCGTTTCGACCTGCGGGTGGTGGTCTATGCCTGCATTCCGTTGCTGCTGTCCTTGCTCAGCGTGCGCGCCATGGCGGCCAGAGGCTTGCAGCGCTTCTGGTTGACCGGATTCGCCAGCATCACGCTGTTTCTCGGCCTGTCCGAACTGGACTTCTACCGAGAATTTCATCAGCGTCTCAATAGCCTGGTGTTCCAGTACTTTCAGGAAGATCCACGGACCGTCTTGAGCATGCTGTGGAACGGCTTCCCGGTCGGGCGCTACCTGCTGGCCTGGGCCGTTGCGACCTGGTTGCTGGACAAGTTGTTCAAGGGCCTGGATCGGCTCAGCCGACCAACGCCCAAGGCGCCATCATCAGCAACCGGCGCGCCGGCCTGGCATTGGCGCATCGCTACGTTCTGCGCCTGCCTGCTGGTGGCCGTGATTGCCGCCCGTGGCCATCTCAGTCAGGGCCCGCCGCTGCGCTGGGGCGATGCCTATACCACCGAGTCGATGTTCGCCAACCAGCTCGGCCTGAATGGCACCCTGACCCTGGTATCGGCTGCCCAGGCCAGTTTTTCCTCGCACCGCGACAACGCCTGGCAGTCGACTATGACCGATCAGCAGGCCTTGGACACCGTACGCAAACTGCTGCTGACGCCGCACGATCAGCTGGTCGATGCCGATACGGCAGCGATCCGGCGTGACTACACCCCGCCAGCCGACGGCACGCTGCCGATTCGCAACGTGGTGGTGATTCTGATGGAAAGCTTTGCCGGCCATTACGTCGGTGCCCTGGGCTATCCGGGCAATATCACGCCGCACTTCGACAAGTTGGCCAAAGAGGGCCTGCTGTTCGACCGCTTCTTCTCCAACGGCACCCATACCCACCAGGGCATGTTTGCCAGCATGGCCTGCTTCCCCAACCTGCCGAGCTTCGAGTACCTGATGCGCACGCCCGAAGGCGCGCACCAGTTTTCCGGCTTGCCGCAACTGCTCGGCGCCCGCGGTTACGACAACCTGTACGTCTATAACGGCAACTTTCAGTGGGACAACCAGTCGGGCTTCTTCAGCAACCAGGGCATGAGCAATTTCATCGGCCGTGAGGACTTCGTCGACCCGGTGTTCATGGACCCGACCTGGGGAGTGTCCGACCAGGACATGTTCGACCGCGGTGCCCACGAATTGGCGAACAATTTCGGCGCCAAGCCGTTCTATGCCTTGCTGCAGACCCTGTCCAACCACACCCCATATGCCTTGCCGACGGACTTGCCGGTTGCCCCGGTGACCGGTTACGGTTCGGCCGATGAACACCTGACGGCCATGCGCTATTCCGACTGGGCGCTCGGTCAGTTCTTCGACCAGGCGCGCAAGGCGCCGTATTTCAAGGACACCCTGTTCGTGGTGGTTGGCGATCACGGCTTCGGCAGCTCCGAGCAGCTGACCGAGATGGATCTGTTCCGCTTCAACGTGCCGCTGCTGCTGATCGCCCCGGGCATCCAGGACAAGTTCGGTGCCGTCAGCCACACGCTCGGTACCCAGGTCGATATCGTACCGACCGTCATGGGCCGCCTGGGTGGCGAGGTACGTCACCAGTGCTGGGGCCGCGACCTGCTCAATCTGCCGCCAGGCGACCGGGGCATCGGCGTGATCAAACCCTCGGGCGGCGACCAGACCGTGGCCATCGTCACCCCGGAGCGCATCCTGATTCAGCCCAAGGATTTCGCCCCGCGCCTGTATGACTATCGTCTGGGCGCCAAGCCGCAAGCCGAGCGCGTGGAGGGTGATATCGATCCTGAACTGCAGAAGAACCTCGAGGCTTTCCTGCAGACGGCCACCAAGAGCTTGCTGGATAACAGCGCTGGCGTGGTGGATGGCACGCTGCAGCGGCAGTGAGGCGGCGGATGCCGAAAAAGCAGCTGATCGCCCGTGTTCTCGACGAAGCGCTGTCAGCCATCTACGTTAGGATCTGGCTGTATTCAATAAGTCATTGATAAAGAGTGGTGGATCGAGGTCGTTGACACATGTACTACGGGGAAAGATTCAACGCCTGGACCCACCTGGTCGGTGCAGTGCTGGCATTTGTCGGGGCGCTCTGGTTGCTGGTGCTGGCGAGTCTGGATGGCGAGGCGATGAAGATCGTCAGTGTCGCCATCTACGGCGCCACCTTGCTGCTGCTCTACAGCGTCTCGACGATCTATCACAGCGTGCAGGGGCGGGCGAAGGTGATCATGCGCAAGATCGATCACCTGTCGATCTACCTGCTGATTGCCGGCAGCTACACGCCGTTCTGCCTGGTGACCTTGCGCGGCCCCTGGGGCTGGTCGCTGTTCGCGGTGGTCTGGGTGCTGGCGCTGATTGGCATGCTGCAGGAGATCAAGCCGCGCTCCGAAGCTCGGGTGTTGTCGCTGGTGATCTATGCGCTGATGGGCTGGATCGTCCTGGTGGCAGTCAAGCCGCTAATAGCCGCCCTGAGCGTTGCGGGCTTCGCCTGGTTGGCTGTGGGCGGCGTTCTCTACACCGTCGGGATCATCTTTTTCGCCTACGACAGTCGCTTCCGTCACTGGCATGGCATCTGGCACCTGTTCGTCATGGCCGGCAGCTTGCTGCATTTCGTCGCGATCCTGTTCTACGTCCTCTGATTCGGTGCGAGCACCGAGAGTGCTCGCGTATACCCGGGTCCGACGAAAAGGCCGATCAGTGTCCTCAAGCCTTGGCGGCGGGTTGGTCGAAGAGTGCCACGCCTTGATCCAGGCATTGGTCAACCAGCCATTTGCCGTGTGCGATGGACACGCGCTGGGCGTTTTCCAGCTCGGCGAGAAAGGCCTGGTCGAGGGGCAGCGGTAGGCGTCTGGTGGTATGGCCGTCCGGGGTGGTGATATGGCAGCCGCCGGCCCAGGGCGTCGGGATGCCCGGGTGCTCCACGACATCGGCTGTGATGATGTGGTCGCGGTGGGTGCATTGCATCGTAGTCATGAGATCAGCCTCTATGTTGAAGGCCTCTGGCAGATCCGCACGGCTGGAATCGAATCGGTCAAAGGGCCTGATGGGCGGCATGGATATCCGAGCTGGATATAGGCACTGCGCGTTCCTCGCTGCTTTTTCCTACTCCCGATGGTATAGCACATGCCGATATCCTCAAGTCGTTGGCGGCCGTCCTCGCCTGGACAGCCTTGCCTGAAGACCATGTGGCGCTGATCGTCGAGAATGAGTGCTTTCTCGCTCCGATCACCAAGAACGACGGACTCGGTCTCGGCCGTCGCACCCTATGCAGGGGCGGGCTTGGCGCAATAGTTCGGCTAGCCCCAATGGTCGGATAAACCGAGATCCTCTCATGCCCCGTTAACATGATTTACAGCGAAGTGATTTCACCCGCTGCCACATTCTTCAGGGTCGGGCTGGCTTCGGCGCTATCGAAGGCCAGGCTCAACTGCTGGCTGCGGCCTTCCACCACCGGCCGGTAGTGGGGGTGGGTAAAAACATACAGTTCGTTATGCAACACCGCTTCCAGCAGCCGGTCGGCCACGATATACGTCTCGATACCATTGGTTACCGCCGCTTTGGCCTTGGCTGCGGCCTCCAGGGTGCGAGGGCTCGGCTGCGCATTGAGCGAAGGAACACCACCGTATTCCGCCTGACGGTTACGCTCACTGCAATAAATGCGCGACTTGGCAAACGCCGGGCAGAGCACCGAAACGCCAATGCCAGCCGACTTGAGCTCCCCTTGCCAACTCTCCGAGAGCGACACCACCGCCGCTTTAGTCGCACAGTAAGGGCCGGCAAAGGGCATGCCGAGCGTACCGGCCACCGATGCCACATTGATCACATGGCCACCTTCACCATGCTCCTTGATCAGGGGCACAAAAACCTGTGCGCCGTAAACCACGCCCATCAGGTTTACATCGATAATCCAGCGCCAGTTGTTTTCCGAAATCCGATCCTGAGGCCCCGCCACCGATACACCGGCATTGTTCACCAGCACATGCACCTTGCCGAAGCGTTCCAGGGTAGCCTTGGCCGCTGCTTCCAGCGCGTCGCGTTGCGCCACATCGCAGACCACGGCGGCCACACTGTGGCCCTCATCTTTCAACGTTTGCCGCGCCTGTTCCAGCATGGCGGCGTCTATGTCCGCCAGCATCACGTTCATGCCCTGTTGCGCAAAGGTGCGGGCGATGTGAAAACCGATGCCTTCGGCGGCGCCGGTGATGAAAGCGGTTTTTCCAGTAAGAGCTTGCATAAAAATCTTCTACCTTCCTGAATTTCTGGAATAAGTGCAGCGTTTGCAACGACGCACGAGTGTTTTCGCTCAGGCGCTGTCGGTATGCAGTCGCTCTTCAGAGAATATGGATATCTAGCCTGGAGACCGCTGGCCTACCAACAGAATTTGTTGCCCGTATAGGTCGGCATCTTCGCTGTGTATGAGTGGTACAAGGTCTGCTGGACCTTCAGCTGTCGCCACCTGACCTCACGCCCCGGAGTTGACCTCCTATGAATGCAGCCGCCGAGTTCAGCGCGCCCGCCGCCAAGCAAGCAGTTTGCGCAGCCGGCTGCGTGGCGTGCGGAGCGGGGCCCGTAGCCCGCCTGATCCGGATGCGCTTGCAGCGTTGCGCAGGTGACCGCCAAACCCGGCAACCTGCTGGCGGTCGCCGGTTTTGTCACAAGTTGTCTTTTGCTCCTGCAATTCTTCCTGCTTCGCGCTACTCTGCAGTCGACAGCTTCGCGCCATTCGCTCTGAATGGCGCATCGTCGACCAGCCCTGTCTTCAGGTCTGGCTTATGACACGTCAAGCAGCTCCTTGCTTGAATCTCGGGCGGCATGGTTACAGGTGTCGCAACACCGTCGCGGTTATGGCGGTTGCAATGGGAAAGCAGTTAATCATTCCATCGCTGAGGAGATCACTTCATGAGCACAGCCTTGCACGATGATGTCAGTAACGGAGTGTTGCGGCGGATGAAAGAAGGTGGTTTCGACTTCACCAGCTTTCATCCCATCGAGTTCTATGCCATTTTCCCGGATGAGGAGCGGGCCCGCATGGCGACCCGAAACTTTCGTGGCGAGTCCTTGCATGCCCTGGTCACCGAGCGTGATGACGGCGCCTGGCACCTGCAGGTGAGCAAAGTGATGTATGCGACCTACCACGGCATTGGCGACTTCGAACATGACCTGGAGTCTGTCGTGGCGCCGCTTGGCGGAAAACTGGACGGTTGGGGTGTGACGCAGGAGGTCAAAGGCCTGCAACCTTGATAGCCATGCGCTTCCCGTAATGAGCATCGGCCGGTCCCTGGCTGGTCGATGCACCAATCTGCTCCCGCTATTGCCCGCTCGACCCGAGCATCCGCTTTGCTGCAGACTTGGCGGCGGAGGCTGTTGATGAGCGATATCCTGATTCTCACCCACATCGATTATTGCCCGCCGGGCCATCTGGCCAGGGTGCTGGATGAGGCGCGCCTGGATGTTCAGACGCTACGGGTCGATCTTGGCGAACTGCAAGGCATCGACCTGGATCGGCCCAAGGTCGTGGCGATCATGGGTGGCCCGATGAGCGTCAACGATCCCTTGCCCTGGCTGGCCAGTGAAATAGCGGCGCTGCAGCATTTCATCCGGCGCGATATTCCCCTGATCGGCCATTGCCTGGGTGGTCAGTTGCTGGCCAAGGCGTTGGGCGCTGAAATCAGCCGTATGCCTTACACCGAGAGCGGTTGGCAGTTGCTCGAGCAGGTGCACGGCGCCGCCGCGAGTCCCTGGTTGGCCCATGTACCGCAGCAGTTTCCGGTGTTCCAGTGGCACGGCGACACCTTCGGCCTGCCCCATGGCGCCCAGCCATTGTTGCGTAGCCCCTGGTGCGACAATCAGGCGTTCAGCTGGGGGGAGAAGATCCTCGCCCTGCAGGGGCACCCGGAAATGACCGAGGCGCTGGTGCGGCAATGGCTCGGCGACTGGCGGCATCTGCTCGATGAGCGTCAGCCCAGCCAGCAGAGCCAGGCGCAGATGCTGGATGATTTGCCGAGCAAAATTGCTGCCCTCAATCAGGTGGCCGAAGGCTTCTATCGGCATTGGTTGAAGCTGGCGTTGGCTTGAGATGCACGGCATTGCCGTATGGCAGTGCGTGATGCCCGGTGATGCGCGCGGGGCTGCTCCAGATTGGTGCGTCGGGGGCTCGTTTCTTTCTTAACCCTATGATTATTAATGGATAAGCCTGATGGCTCGGGCTTTGCAGTGCTCTGGTATGTCCGGGTGACAAGGAGCACGGCATGGTCCGCACCTTTTATAACGAGATGTACCAGGCGAATGGCGAATGCCGTCCGCACTATCAAGCGTTCGCCCGTTGGCTGGCCGAAACGCCCAAGGAGTTGCTGGCCCAGCGCCGCCGCGAAGCGGATCTGTTGTTTCACCGCGCCGGCATCACCTTCACCCTGTATGGCGATGAGCAGGGCACCGAACGCCTGATTCCCTTCGACACCATCCCGCGCAGCATTCCCGCCAGCGAATGGCGGATGGTCGAGCGCGGCTGCATCCAGCGCGTGCAGGCGCTGAACATGTTCCTCGCCGACCTCTATCACGAGCAGCGCATCATCAAGGCCGGGATTATTCCGGCCGAGCAGGTGCTGGCCAACGAGGGCTATCAGATCGCCATGCAGGGTTTGAATCTGCACCGCGACCTGTATGCGCATATCGCCGGGGTCGATCTGGTGCGCGATGGCGATGGCAGCTACTACGTGCTGGAAGACAACCTGCGCACGCCGAGCGGCGTCAGCTACATGCTCGAAGACCGCAAGATGATGATGCGGTTGTTTCCCGAGCTGTTCGCCGCGCAGCGCATCGCCCCCATCAACCATTACCCGAACCTGCTGCTCGAGACCCTGAAGACCTCCAGCCCGCTGGATAATCCCAACGTGGTGGTGCTGACCCCGGGGCGCTTCAACAGTGCCTATTTCGAACATGCCTTCCTCTCGCGGGAAATGGGGGTGGAGCTGGTCGAGGGCGCGGACCTGTTCGTGCGTGACGACAAGGTCTATATGCGCACTACCGCCGGGGCCAAGCAGGTGGACGTGATCTACCGGCGCCTGGATGACGACTTCCTCGACCCGCTGGCCTTCAATCCGGACTCCATGCTCGGCGTCCCCGGGCTGCTGTCGGCCTACCGCTCGGGCCATGTGGTGCTGGCCAACGCCATCGGCACCGGGGTGGCGGACGACAAGTCGACCTATCCCTACGTCACCGAGATGATCCGTTTCTACCTGGACGAGGAGCCGGTCCTCAAGAACGTGCCGACCTGGCAGTGCAGCAAGCCGGCCGATTTGTCCCATGTGCTGGCCAACCTCGGCGAGCTGGTGGTCAAGGAAACCCAGGGCTCCGGCGGCTACGGCATGCTGGTCGGGCCGGCCGCGAGCAAGGCCGAGATCGAAGACTTCCGCGCCCGCCTGATCGCCAAGCCGGAGGCCTATATCGCCCAGCCGACCCTGTGCCTGTCGACCTGTCCGACCTTTGTCGAGACTGGCATCGCGCCGCGGCACATCGACCTGCGTCCGTTCGTCCTGTCCGGTCGCGAAGTGCGCCTCGTGCCCGGCGGACTGACCCGGGTGGCGTTGCGCGAGGGGTCGCTGGTGGTCAACTCGTCGCAAGGCGGCGGTACCAAGGACACCTGGGTGGTGGAGGACTAGGGTCTGTTGCCGTTTCGTCGCGGCCACGTCACTGGCTCGCAAGGCGCAAGACAAGGAATGAGGAAGGAAGTTTGGCTATTCCACATGAACGACGAATAACGCGGGATTGCGCCTTGCGGGGTGCGGCCCTTCGGGTTGGTGCTGTGAGCCCGCCATGCAGCGTTGCGGGGCTCGACGAGGGAGTGGCCATCGCCTGCGCCCGCGTCTTGCCTGGCAGGTTCACCGCGCCAACGTGGCTCGCCATTTAACATGAGAGCGCCCTGACTATGCTGAGTAGAACTGCCTCCGATCTGTACTGGATGTCGCGTTACCTGGAGCGCGCGGAAAACCTCGCGCGCATGCTCGATGTCAGTTATTCGCTGTCGCTGATGCCGCAGGATGGCCGTGGCGATGGCCTGGAAGAGCTGGCCATGCCACTGCTCATCACCGGCACGCTTGAGGAGTACATGGCGCGCCATGGCCAGTTGCATGCCGAGCGCATCCTGCATTTCTTCGCCCTGGATGCCGAGAACCCTGCGAGCATCTACAACTGCCTGGGTGCGGCGCGCAGCAATGCCCACGCGGTGCGCGGGCGGATCACCGCCGAGATGTGGGAGAACATCAACGCCAGCTGGCTGGAGATTCGCGGCATCGCCGAGCAGGGCCTGGGGCGCTACGGCATCAGCCGCTTCTGTGAATGGGTCAAGGAGCGTTCGCACCTGTTTCGCGGCGCCACCTTCGGCACCATCATGCGCGGCGATCCGTACCGCTTCATTCGCCTGGGCACCTTTATCGAGCGGGCGGACAACACCTTGCGCCTGCTCGATGCGCGCTACGAAATGCTCGGTGAGGACATCGACGAGGTCGACGGCCGCCCGGCACGCAGCTATTACCAGTGGAGTGCGCTGTTGCGCGCATTGTCCTCGTTCGAGGCCTTCGCCGAGATCTATCGCGGCTCGCCGGGTACGCGCAAGGTCTCGGAGCTGTTGCTGTTGCGTCCCGAGGTGCCGCGCTCGCTGCGCGCCTGCATGGACGAACTCAGCCTGATGCTCGCCAGCCTGCCTGGCGAGAATGGTCGTCCGGCCCAGCGCCTGGCGGCCGAACTGGAAGCCCGCCTGCGTTACACCAGCATCAACGAGGTACTGGATGAGGGCCTGCATACCTGGCTCACCGACTTCATCCTGCTGGTGCGCAAGCTGGGCCACGCCATCCACAGTTCTTACCTGGAGGTCGCATGAGACTGTCCATCAGCCACGACACCACCTATCACTACGAAAATCAGGTGCGCGCGAGCATCCAGTACCTGCGCCTGACCCCGCACGACAGTGAACGCCAGCGTGTGCTCAACTGGCAGCTCAAGCTGCCGCGCCCGGTGCGTGCCCAGCTCGATCCGTACGGCAACATCCTGCATGTACTGACAATCGATGAGCCCCACGAATCCATCGTCATCGGCGCCAGCGGCCAGGTCGAGATCGATGAACAGCATGAGGCCGAACACGAGAACCAGTCGGCGCTGCCGTTCCTGCGCTTCACCCGCCTGACGACGGCGGATGCAGCCTTGCGCGAGTTCGCCCAGCAGCATTGCAAGAAGCGTCGCGACCGCAGCGCCCTGATCGACCTGATGCATGGCTTGCATAGCCACATCAGCTACCTGACCGGCAGTACTGCCGTGGAAACCAGCGCCGCCGAAGCCTTCGCCGGCCAGCAGGGCGTCTGCCAGGACCATGCCCATGCCTTTCTCGCCTGCGCGCGCAGCCTGGGCATCCCAGCGCGCTACGTGTCGGGTTACCTGCTCACCGACAGCAGCGACCACCTGGCCAGCCACGCCTGGGCCGAAGCCTGGCTGGAGGGTGCCTGGTACAGTTTCGATGTGACCAACTGCCTGGCCAAGCCGGAACGCCATTTGAAGCTGGCGATCGGCCGCGATTACCTGGATGCCTGCCCGGTGCGCGGCATGCGCCGTGGTGGCGGCACCGAGCAGATGCACGCCCTCGTAGAAGTTTCTCCGCTGTTGCAGGTGCAACACCAGTAGAATTCGCACGATGAGTACTCAACCGCGCCCGGTGCAGGATTTACGACTGCACCGGGCGCATTGGTTCTACAAGGTGAAGCATGACCTACTGTGTTGCCATGAACCTGGCCGAAGGGCTGGTGTTCGTTTCCGACTCGCGTACCAACGCGGGTGTCGATCACATTTCCGTATTTCGCAAACTGCATGTGTTCGGGGTGCCCGGCGAGCGTTTGATCGTCCTGCAAAGCGCCGGCAACCTGGCCACCTCGCAGTCGGTGATCAGCCTGCTACGCCATCGCCTGGGCGCTGACGGCGAGCATTTGCACAATGTCCCGAGCCTGTTTGCCGCGGCGACGCTGGTGGGCGAGACCCTTCGCGAAGTGCTGGCCCATGATGAAGGCGCAACCCTGAACCAGGGCATTGAACTGGGCTGCTCGTTTCTGCTCGGTGGGCAGATTCATGGCGAAGCCCCGGCGCTTTACAACCTCTATCCGCAGGGCAACTTCATCGCGTCCAGCGAAGACACACCGTACTTCCAGATCGGCGAAAGCAAATACGGCAAGCCGATCCTCGATCGCGCGCTGAGTTACCAGACGCCTTTGCAACTGGCGCTGCGTTGCGCCCTGATTTCCTTCGACTCGACCATCCGCAGCAACCTGACGGTCGGTATGCCGCTGGATCTGCTGGTCTATAAAACCGACAGCTTCGAGGTGCCGAGCGGTTTTCGCGTACGCGAAGGCGATGCCTACTTCGAGGGGATTCGTCAGCAGTGGAGCAGCGGCCTGAATGCATTGCTCGGCCAACTAGCGGAACCGCCGAGCGATTACTGGGAGTAGTCGACGGCGGGCTTGGCACAGGGGGCGTAATCCTGGCGCATGGGGCGATGCTTCGCCTGCTGGGCTGTTAACCAGGAGCAGCAGCCTTCAGGTTAGCCATCCTGCACCTTGCGTCCGGCCATATGCCGCAGGTAGTCGAGCAGCTGCGCCAGTTCGGCATCGCTCAATACTGTCTCTGCGAACCCCGGCATCCGGCCTTGCGGCCAGCGCCGCAGATGCTGCGGGTTACGGATGTAGCGGCGGAGAAAATCAGCCGCGAAATACTCGGTCGGGTTATGCGGCACATTCAGGTCGGGGGCGAACTGCGAGTCACCGGCAGTATTCAGGCGATGGCAGGCCATGCAGTGTTTCTGGTACTGCATGAGGCCGGCCTGCACCTGCGCAGGCGCATCGGCAGCCGGCAGTAATTGTGGAAAGCGCTCGGCCACTGTCGCCAGCTTGCGGATACGCGCGACCTGAAATGGCCACTGCTCCGGGCCGATATGACTGGCCGCCGGGTTTTGCCACACCAGATAAAACGGCCCGGCACTGGCTTTGCCGGTCGCCAGGGGTGGCCAGGGCAGGGCCGGATCTTCCACCGCCAGCCAGGCCTGCGCGCCACTTTGGTTGAGCACGGCGGCCGCCGGCAGTTCGGCGACAAAACCATCGAGTGCCAGGGCCTGTAGATGATCGCCAGGCTGCACGCCGTCGAGCAGCGCCGCCAGCGGCACCGCGCGGTAGCTCATGGTGCGCTTGTAGCTGACGTCCTCGGCAATCTCGATGTGCCGGGCCTGGGGATGGGCGAGTAATTCGGCGCTGCTCCAGATCCGCTTGACGCCGCCGAGTTGCAGGCGCAACTCGGCGCCTTGCGTGGCGCTAGCCAGGGTCAGCAAGGCAAGCAGCACTACCCGCGGAGTCAATTTTGCTGCGCCAGGGCCTGTTTCAACTGGTCGTAGCCGCCAGCGTTGATCAGGTTGCGATAACCCAGTTGCGCCAGGCTGTCCTGGGCGATTGCCGAGCGCCTGCCGCTGCGGCAATAGAGCACGATGGGCGTGTTTTTGTCGGGGACCAGGGCGGCAATCTGCGCGGCGATCTGCTCATGGCCGATACGACTGGCTCCGGGCAGGGCGCCGGCGGCAAATTCTTCTGCAGTGCGTACATCGATCAGCACCGAACCAGGTGTTTGCAGGGCAATAACGGCGCGCTGTGGCGAGATTTCATCTGCGCCAAGCGGCAAGCTGAGCAACAGTGCCAGAACGCCAGTCAAGACACGCATGCAGAACTCCTCGGGGAAATATCGATCGAGGTTCTAGCATAATTGAAAATGCCCGAGAGCAAGCGCCGGCGTTGGCCGGCGCGGCTTTGCGCGCGATTGGCCTGGTCATGGCTGCCACGCTTGCCTGTGCCATGCTGCGTTGCCGCGCTTTGTGCGGTACGCAGCCACTGGACAGGCAAGGGGTCAGCCGACCAGACGGGTCAGGTTGGGGATTATCAGGATCAAGGTCGTGGCGAATACGATCAGACTTGCTTGCCGGATTTTGGGCTGTTTGAACATGGCCATCTGCCTTTTGTTTTTGTTGGTGTGGCGTCGAATACCCGCTCTAAAGGCCTGTCGGGTTACAGCGTCACGCCTGGGCGTGGACTGAATAACCGCCCCGGCAAAACCCGGCGGCGGCATCTACTTTTGTCGCTCTATTTCCATGTAGTCATGCTAACTCTAGGGGGCATGTCACAGATCGCTTAGACGACTTGGTTGCTAGCCGTTGCGAATTCTGAACATTGAGTTATGCCCGGTACCGCTAGGCGCCTGAGCAACCCTTGAACCAGAGCCATTGGGCCGGCCTGTGCCTGCATAACGCCAGCAGACGACCGTTCGTCTGAGCAAAGCGGTCAATCTGCCTGAGCACTTCGGTCATTGAGCCTGCCCCATCTGGGGGTAAGGTAGTGCAGCCAACAAGAATAGGCGCAGCCAGGCAGCAATGCGCCGCCATCCATACCCTCCAAGAGAGGTCTGAGGACGCCATGACCGAAGCATTCATTTTCGATGCGGTGCGCACGCCCCGCGGCAAAGGCAAGAAAGACGGCGCGCTCTACAGCGTTAAACCGGTCAACCTGGTCGCTGGCCTGCTCAACGCCCTGCAAGTGCGCAACAACCTGGATACCAGCCAGGTCGACGACATCGTGCTCGGCTGTGTGACGCCCGTGGGTGACCAGGGCGCCGACATCGCCAAGACCGCCGCCATGGTCGCCGACTGGGACGTCAGTGTCTCGGGCATGCAGCTCAATCGTTTCTGCGCGTCGGGCCTGGAGGCGGTGAACCTCGGTGCGATGAAAGTGCGTTCCGGCTTCGAGGATCTGGTGGTGGCCGGTGGTGTCGAATCGATGTCGCGCGTGCCCATGGGTTCCGATGGCGGCGCCTGGGTGATGGACCCGGAAACCAATATGCACAGCCATTTCACCCCCCAGGGCATCGGCGCCGACCTGATCGCCACCCTGGAAGGATTCTCCCGCGCGGACGTGGACGCCTTCGCCCTGCGTTCGCAGCAGAAGGCCGCGCGCGCCAGCAAGGACGGCTCGTTCAACAAATCGCTGATTCCGGTGTGCGATCAGAACGGCATCGTGCTGCTCGAGCACGACGAATTCATTCGCGGCGACAGCACTCTCGACGGCCTCGGCAAGCTCAAGCCGAGCTTCGAGGCGATGGGCCAGATGGGCTTCGACAGCACCGCGCTACGGGTCTACAGCCATGTCGAGCAGATCAACCACGTGCACACCCCGGGCAACAGCTCCGGCATCGTCGACGGCTCGGCGCTGATGCTGATCGGCTCTGCCGCCAAGGGCAAGGAGCTGGGTTTGCAGCCCCGCGCGCGAATCGTCGCCACTGCGGTGATCGGCACCGATCCGACCATCATGCTCACCGGCCCGGCCCCGGCTACGCGCAAGGCGCTGGCCAAGGCCGGCCTCAAGGTGGAAGACATCGATCTGTTCGAGGTCAACGAAGCCTTCGCCTCGGTGGTGATGAAGTTCATGAAAGACATGGGCGTGAGCGAAGACAGGGTCAACGTCAACGGCGGCGCCATTGCCATGGGCCACCCGCTGGGCGCCACCGGCTGCGCGATTCTCGGCACCCTGCTCGACGAACTGGAGACGCGCCAGTTGCGTTACGGCCTGGCCACCCTCTGCGTCGGTGGCGGCATGGGTATTGCGACCATCATCGAGCGTATCTAATCGGAGCGTAGGAGCGGGCCATGCCCGCGAAACCACGGTTTCGCCGATGATCGCGGGCATGGCCCGCTCCTACGGTTTCTGCGTTGCCCTCCAGTCGAGCGCAACTGCCTGCATGAAAGGAATTAAGTAATGACTGACGCCATCCGTTACGAAAAAGGCCGGGACGCTATCGTCGTTCTGACCATCGATATGCCCGGCCAGAGTGCCAACACCATGAACGCGGAGTACCGCGAGGCCATGGGCAAAGCCATCGCGCGCCTGGAAACCGAGAAGGGCAGTATTGCCGGGGTGATCGTCACCTCGGCAAAGAAGACCTTCTTTGCCGGCGGCGATCTCAATGAACTGATCAAGGTCACCAAGGCCGACGCCAAGCCGTTCTACGAGATGATCCTGACGCTCAAGGGCCAACTGCGCCGCCTGGAAACCCTGGGCAAACCGGTGGTGGCGGCGATCAACGGTGCGGCCCTGGGGGGCGGCTGGGAAATCTGCCTGGCGTGTCACCACCGCATTGCCCTGGACAGTTCCAGCGTGCAACTCGGCATGCCGGAAGTGACCCTCGGCCTGCTGCCCGGCGGCGGCGGGGTAGTGCGCATGGTGCGCCTGCTCGGCCTGGAAAAGGCCCTGCCGTATTTGCTCGAAGGCAAGAAGGTGCGCCCGGATGCCGCGCTCAAGGCCGGCCTGATCGATGAGCTGGCCAGCGACAAGGATGACCTGCTGGCCAAGGCCCGGGCCTGGATCCTGGCCAACCCGAATGCCGTGCAACCCTGGGATGGCCAAGGCTACAAGATCCCCGGCGGCACCCCGGCGAGCCCCAATGTGGCGCAGATGCTCGCCATCGCCCCCTCTATTCTGCGTGACAAGACCAAAGGCTGTTTCCCCGCCCCGGAGAAGATCATGTGCGCCGCGGTCGAGGGCGCCCAGGTCGACTTCGACACCGCGCAGATCATCGAGGCGCGCTACTTCACCGAACTGGCCACCGGCCAGGTGGCGAAGAACATGATCGGCACCTTCTGGTTCCAGCTCAACCAGATCAATGCCGGTGGCTCGCGGCCGCAGGGTTTTGCGCCCTATGTCACGCGCAAGGTTGGCGTGCTCGGCGCCGGCATGATGGGTGCGGGCATTGCCTATGTCTCGGCCGTGGCCGGTATCGAGGTGGTGCTCAAGGACGTCTCGCTGGAAGCGGCCGAGAAGGGCAAGAGCTATTCGGCCAAGTTGCTGGAGAAAAAGGTCGGCCGCGGCCAGATGAGTGCCGACAAGCGCGACGGCATCCTGGCGCGGATCAAGGCCACCGACAAGGACGCCGACTTTGCAGGTTGCGATCTGATCATCGAGGCGGTATTCGAGGATCGCGACCTCAAGGCCAATGTCACCGCCGCGGCCGAACGGGTCGCGCTGGCGGATGCGCTGATCGCCTCCAACACCTCGACCCTGCCGATCACCGGCCTGGCCACTGCGGTACAGAAACAGGACAAATTCATCGGCCTGCATTTCTTCAGCCCGGTGGACAAGATGCCGCTGGTGGAGATCATCAGGGGCGAGCGCACCAGCGACGAGTCCCTGGCGCGCGGCTTCGACTATGTCATGCAGATCAACAAGACCCCGATTGTGGTCAACGACCGCCGCGGTTTCTTCACCTCGCGCGTGTTCGGCACCTTCACCAACGAAGGCATCGCCATGCTCGGCGAAGGCGTGTCGGCGGCGATGATCGAGAACGAAGCGCGCAAGGCCGGCATGCCAGTCGGCCCGTTGGCGATCAGCGACGAAGTGTCGCTGAGCCTGATGAACCATATCCGTCAGCAGACTCTCAAGGACCTGGCCGAAGAGGGCAAGAGCATCGTGCAGCACCCCGCCTTCGCGGTGATCGAGCTGATGCTCAATGAATACAAGCGACCGGGCAAAGCGGCCGGTGCGGGTTTCTACGAGTACCCGGCCGGCGGCAAGAAGCACCTGTGGCCACAGCTCAAGACCCGTTTCGAAAAACCTGAGGCGCAAATCTCGCAGCAGGATGTCCGCGACCGTATCCTGTTCATCCAGGCCATCGAGACCGTGCGCTGCGTGGAGGAGGGCGTGCTCGAGTCGGTGGCGGACGCCAACATCGGCTCGATCTTCGGCATCGGCTTCGCCGCCTGGACCGGCGGGGCGCTGCAGTTCATCAACCAGTACGGCATCCGCGATTTCGTCGCCCGCGCCCAGTACCTGGCCGAGCAGTACGGCGAACGTTTCCTGCCACCGGCCTTGTTGCTGGAGAAAGCCGCCAGGAACGAAAACTTCTGACTCCGAGTGACCCGCAGGGGCTCGCACGCGAGCGCCGATCATGCTGCGCCGCTGCGCGAGTTCCCTGCGGTGGGGACTTGTTGCTGTTTCTGGAGCGTTGATCGAGTGCCCGTCCTGGTTGCCTGGGCTCGGCTCGCCGAGCCGATCATCCGCGCGCGGGGCGACAGGCGCGAACGGACGATAGGCGGACTATCGAACCCGCTGATACAGGTGCAGACTGAGTAATCGGTCGACTTTGTGCCGGGCAGGCGACGCGTCCTCTTGCCTTGCCGCCTGGCCACAGGCAGGCTTGAACACCCTACCAACCAGCACCCGCGTTTCAGGTATTTGCCCCATGCCGTTGCAGATTTGCATTCTGGAAACTGACATTCTTCGCCCCGAACTGGTCGACCAGTACCAGGGCTATGGCCGGATGTTCGAGCAGCTCTTCGCTCGCCAGCCGATCGCCGCCGAGTTCACCGTGTACAACGTGATGGAAGGTCGCTACCCGCCGGACAGCGAACACTACGATGCCTATCTGGTCACCGGCAGCAAGGCCGATTCGTTCGGCAGCGATCCGTGGATCGAAACCCTCAAGACCTATCTGCTCGAGCGCTATGCCCACGGCGACAAGTTGCTGGGTATCTGCTTCGGCCACCAACTCCTGGCGCTGCTGCTCGGCGGTAAGGCCGAGCGCGCCGAGCAGGGCTGGGGCGTGGGTACCCATCGCTACCGCCTGGCCCATCAGCCGGCCTGGATGACCCCGGTGCTGGAGGAACTGACCCTGCTGATCAGCCACCAGGATCAGGTCACCAAGCTGCCGGAAAATGCCACGCTGCTGGCCTCCAGCGACTTCTGCCCGATCGCCGCCTACTGCATCGACGACCAGGTGCTGTGCTTCCAGGGCCATCCGGAGTTCATCCACGACTACTCCAAGGAGCTGCTGGAGATTCGCCAGCAGCACATTGGTGAAGAGGCCTATCGCAAGGGCGTCGACAGCCTGCAACACGAGCACCAGGGCCATACGGTGGCCGAGTGGATGATGCGTTTTGTTGCGCACGGCCGTTCGGGCCTGGATCTTTAAGCATCTCAGAACAAAAAAGCCCGGCTCACATGCCGGGCTTTTTTGTTGTCGCGCCTGCTCACAGCCAGCCGTAATGCTTGAAGCTGGCGTAAAGCCCGATGCAGCCGCTGGCCAGCAAACCGAGCACGGCGACGTAACCGTAGTGCCAGCCGAGTTCCGGCATGTTCTCGAAGTTCATCCCGTAGATCCCCGCCACCGCGGTGGGGAAGGCCAGGATGGCGGCCCAGGCGGCGAACTTGCGCTGGGTGATGCTCTGCCGCGAGGACTCCAGCAACAGGCCGATTTCGATGGCGTGATCGGCCATTTCGCGCAGGGCGGTCAGGTCTTCCAGCAGTCGGCTGACATGGATCGCCACATCGCGGAAGTACGGGCGCATGTTCTTGTCGATAAAGGGGAAGTCGAGGCGTTGCAGTTCCTGGCAAATCTCTGCCAAAGGCCCGATATAGCGACGTAAACGCAGCAAATCACGGCGCAGGCCCTGGATGCGCTCGACATCGGCCTGGGTCAAGGGGCGCTTGAGCACATCCTGTTCGACCTCCTCGAGCTCGCCGTAATAGCCGTCCATCAGCGGTCGATAGTTTTCCAGCACAAAACTGAGCAGGGCATAGAGCACGAAGTCTTCGCCGTGCTCGAGCAACAGGGGGCGGGCCTCGCAACGCTGGCGCACCTGCGAGTAGGGCGCGGACTGGCCATAGCGGGCGCTGATGATGTAGCCATTGCCGGCAAACAATTGGGTTTCGATGAACTCCAGTTCGCCATTCACCTGAATCGCCGAATAGACCACCATAAACAGCGCGTCGCCGAAGGTTTCCAGTTTGGGCCGGGTATGGCGTTGCAGGGCGTCCTCCAGTGCCAGTTCGTGCAGGTCGTACTGGCGCTGCAGGTTGGTCAGCTCCTCGGGGCCCGGGTCGTGCAGGCCTATCCAGACGAAGTGGCCGGGCTTCTTCGACCACTCCTTGCCTTCATCGAGGGTGATGTCGGTGATCTTTTGCCCTTGGCTGTAGACGGCGGCGGCAACGACGCGGCCCATGGTGATTCCTTTTTATGTTCTGTTGAAGTGGGGCAGGATCGCCCTTGCGCTTTTTAGAGTGTTGCCGCTGGCGCCGATTTCTTCCAGATAATCCCTTGGTGCCGTGTCCGCTCGCGCCGGGCGACCATCAGGTGTACGCCAGTTCCTGGCTCCGGGCGGTGATGCAGCGTTGCATCTACGTGCGGCAGTCCGAAGGCAGGTTGTCCAGGGGCAGCCCGGCGCTTGGCTGGGCTGCGCTGGCATCGTGCGGGCTTAGAGCGGGAGTTGCTTGTCCAGTTCGATGGCCTGGTCGAGGGTTTCCAGCAGCGCCTTGCGCACCTTCAGCTTGGTGTTCTTGTGCGCGCTCATGTTGATCTTCTTCATCTGCTGCGCGACCGCCTGGGCGGTAGCCAGCAGTTGCTCGGCGGGCACCAGCTTGTCGAGGAAGCCGGCATTCATCGCGCCTTGCGGGTCGAACATCTCGCCGTTGATCACCGAACGCTGGAACGCCGCTTTGCCCAGGCGGTCGCGCGCCAGTTCGATACCGACATGGTGCATGGTCATGCCAATCTGTACTTCGTTCAGGCCGATGCTGAACGGACCTTCGACGCCGATGCGGTAGTCGGCCGAGAGCAGGATAAAGGCACCCTTGGCCACGGCGTGGCCGGGGCAGGCAACGATGATCGGGAACGGGTGGGTGAGCATGCGCCGCGCCAGGGTCGAGCCCGCAGCAACCAGGTTGACCGCGTTCTGCGGGCCGGAGGTCATCACCTTGAGGTCGTAACCGCCGGATAGAATGCCCGGCTGGCCGGTGACGATGACGATGGCCTTGTCCTGCGCGGCACGATCCAGTGCGACATTGAAGGCGGCAATCACGTCTGGCGAGATGGCGTTCACCTTGCCGTTGCACAGGGTCAGGGTGGCAATACCGTCTTCGAATTGGTAGCTGATCAGGTCGCTCATTGCGGGTTCCTTGTACTGAAGTACCACAGACGTTACCCACCCGCACCGGCCAGGTAAAGCGCCGCGGCTGACTGGTGAGTCAGTTGCAGCGGACGATTACAGCCTATCGGCCCGATCGGCACAGGCAATTGGCGCCATGCTCGTGCGCTGTCTTGGCGTGACGTCGGGCTTGGGCGAGAGGTAGTGATCATGAGAAACGACAAGTTGGCCATTTACTGGCGTGCCGCACGCGCCGCCAAAACCCGCAGGGGGGATTGCCGTATTCCTGTTCCGCCTGTTTATTTCCCCCGGCTTCCGGCTATTCGTTCGCCAGGGTTTCGCGGCAACGCCCCGGGCTTGCCGAGCCGATACCGAGCATTCGGCATAAGCGCATGAATCTTCTGAAAAAAACTTTTGCCTTTGGCGAGCTGTTCGGCTAGATTAGCGCGCCTCGACAGACACCCAGTGTCAGCCGAGATCCGGTGAAGTGTCCGAGCGGTTGAAGGAGCACGCCTGGAAAGTGTGTATACGAGAAATCGTATCGTGGGTTCGAATCCCACCTTCACCGCCACTTTCGCAAAACCCCTGAGAGAGCAATCTTTCAGGGGTTTTTTGCTTTCCGGTTTTTGCTGGTGTCGATAAAGTGTCGAAAACGCCCGTCAGTCGAAGTGCGACCAGGGCCGCAGGGTAATCCCCCCATTTTTAGCACTCGCCAGAAGTAGAGGTCAGGCCGCGCGGGCCAACTTCTGTTTGGGGGTGATGCCTCCCAGAAAGAAACAGTTTATGGGCGCTGAGCCGGGCGAGATATCAGTGAGTAGGGCTATCGCTCAGCCAAGCAGGAATATCCCTCATCCCGTGGAGGACGCGCCACACGTCAATATGATCGTCGCGCTCTATATAGAACACGAGGTGCGGGTAGCGCTTCAGCGGCCAGCAGTGCAATCCCGGCAGGTCGAGTTCGTGGGCGTAGCGGGTTGAACCGGCAGATGGGTGACGCCCGATGTAGGTATATGCCTTTTCCAAAGCATCAATGAAGCCAAGCGCGGCCTGTTCGGTGTCTTCGCTCAGGTAGTAGCTGATCGCGTCATCAACATCCTGGCTTGCCAGCGCTCTCGGGATAACCGGTTTCGCCTTCATCCCTGAGTGTTCCGCACCTTGGCGCGTAGCGATTCGAAGTAGGCGCCATCGGCAGGCGCGGTGGAGGTGGACTCCGCGCCAGCGAGGAGCAGGCGACGCAGGTGTTGCCGATCATGATCCTTGCGAATCAGCTCGCGAACGTACTCGCTACTGGTGCTGTAGCCACGCTGGCTAACCTGCTCATCGACAAAGCTTTTCAAGGCTTCGGGGAGGGAGATGTTCATGGTGCTCATGACGAAATCCGCCTTTCATGGCAAAATTTGGCAAAGAAGCTACATCCTACCGCTAATGGCTGTGTCGATAAAGTGTCGAAAACACTGTGTCAGAAAGCGGCGAATCGACACGCAGGGGAGGGCGGAAGTCCCCATATTGCAACGGTTTGCGACGGCGGATGGGGCTTCGCTGCAGGTAAATCAGGCGCTGGACGCAGACTTCGCGCAATCAGGTTTCGCGGTAAAGGTTTTGTTGGAATCCACCAGGCCAACCTTCTCCAGGGTGCGCCGGCCGACCAGCACCGGATAGTTCATCCGGTCTCGATCATTCAGTGAGAACTGCTCTTCATATACCTGGTTGCCCAGGCATACCTTCATCAATACGACTGGGCGTCTCTCTGCCCCGCCGGCGCCGCGCACCTTGATGGCTCGTTCTACCTGGCGCTCGAACTGGGCGTTCACTTGCTTATTGGTGGCGATGTCTTCCAGCTCGATGTTGAAGCGTACCCAGTCTTCGCCATCTTTCTTGAAGCGTTCGATATCTTCGGCATGCATCGAGGAGGTCAGTGCGCCCGTATCGAGCTTGAACTTTACCGCCAGATTCTCAGGCAGGATCAATCCTTCCTCAACCCAGCCGAGCACTTGTTGAGTTGAGGCGAAAGCGGGTGCGGTGCAGAGCGAAAGCAGCATCGCCGACTGCAGCAGGCACTTTGAAAGTCGATTGTTGAGTGGTTCTTTATGGAACATAGGCGACCTCTTTTATTAGCTTGCTAAGAGTTAAGTAGAGTCGTCAGCCGGCAATATGTTCATTCAAGCGCTGCTGCAGGGTGGATCCAGCGTGGCGGCGCCTCGGTTTTTTCGTTGCTGGCGTTTGCCCAGAATCCTCCTGCGATTTAAGGTCTGCCAATCACTGAGTGGAGTACCTATGCGCGTCACCTGGGACATTTTCTGTAGCGTGGTGGATAACTACGGCGATATTGGCGTGACCTGGCGCCTGGCGCGGCAGTTGGCGGCCGAGCATGGCGTGACGGTGCGCCTGTGGCTGGATGACCTCGGCGCGTTCGTTCGCCTGTGTCCCCAGGCCGACAGGCACGCGGCGCAGCAATGGCGGCAGGGCGTGGAAGTTCGCCAGTGGCCGCTGCCGTGGCAGCCTGTGCAGCCGGCGGATGTGGTGATCGAGGCTTTTGCCTGCGAGTTGCCGGCCGCTTATGTCGCGGCGATGGCGGCGCGACCGCAGAAGGTGCTGTGGCTGAATCTGGAGTACCTCAGCGCCGAGGACTGGGTCGAGGGTTGCCATGGTTTGCCGTCCTTGCAGTCCAATGGGTTGCAGAAGTTCTTCTTTTTCCCCGGCTTTACCGCAGGCAGCGGTGGCTTGCTGCGCGAGCGCGATCTGCTGGATCAGCGCCGGGCGTTTCAGGCCGATCCGCTGGCCCGTACGGCTTTTCTCCAGGGGCTGGGGGTGGCGCCGATTGCGGAGGCGCGGCTGGTGTCGTTGTTCGCCTACGAGAACCGCGCCCTGGCCAGTTGGCTGGAGGTCCTGGCGGCGGACACCCGGGTGACCCAGTTGCTGGTGCCGGAAGGGCGCATTGTTGCCGATCTGCAAGCTTGGCTCGGTTGCGCGGCGCTGGTTGCCGGCGATCGCCAGCGGCGCGGTCAGCTGCATGTCGAGGTGTTGCCTTTCGTCGAGCAGGATCAGTACGACCGCCTGCTCTGGAGTTGTGACTTCAATGCGGTGCGCGGTGAGGACTCGTTCGTTCGTGCGCAGTGGGCCGGGCGGCCATTGCTCTGGCATATCTATGGGCAAGAGGAGGACGCCCATTGGGACAAACTCGAGGCGTTTCTGGCGCTTTATACCCAGGGTTTGTCGCCTGCCGCGAGTGCGGCGCTGGAGGGGCTGTGGCGGGCGTGGAATGCCGGTGACGCCATGGGCGCGCGCTGGCAGGCGCTGTTGCAGGTGTGGCCGGAACTGGCCGAACATGCCGAGCGCTGGTGTCTGCAACGGGCTTCTCAGGCCGATCTTGCCGAGGCACTGGTAGAGTTTTACCAAAATTGGCTATGATATGCGGCCTAGATTTCCGTATCTCCATCCAAATCCGGATATTAGTATGAAAACCGCACAAGAAATGAAGCCCAACAGTGTGGCCCTGATTGACGGCCAGCCTTGGCTTATCCAGAAAGCCGAATTCACCAAGTCCGGTCGTAACAGCGCTATCGTCAAAATGAAGCTGCGCAACCTGCTGACCGGTTCCTCGACCGAGACCGTGTACAAGGCCGACGACAAGCTCGAGCCGGTTATTCTCGATCGCGTTGCTGTGACTTACTCCTATTACAGCGAGCCGAACTACGTCTTCATGGACGATGAGTTCAACCAGTACGAACTGAACAAGGACGACCTGGAAAGCGTTATGCCGTTCATCGTTGACGGTATGACCGATATCTGCGAAGCCGTGTTCTTCGAAGGCAAAGTGGTTTCGGTCGACCTGCCGACCACCATCGTTCGCCAGATCACCTACACCGAAGGTTCCGCTCGTGGCGATACCTCGGGCAAGGTGATGAAGACCGCCAGGCTGAGCAACGGTACTGAAGTCAAGGTTGCCGATTTCTGCAACATCGACGACTGGATCGAGATCGATACCCGCACCGGCGAGTACAAGTCCCGCGCTAAAGCGCCAGTCTAACTACTGGCTTTACCCGCGAGCAGAAACAGCCCGGCCTGGTGTCGGGCTTTTTTCTGCCTGGGGTTTGTCGAGCGGCCTGCAGGTTGGCCTGAGCGCCTGTGAAAAAACTCCCGCCTACTGCGAGCACTTGGAGATGACCTTGCGGCGCCGTTGGATATGTTCACAACCTCCGAGTTGTGCGACGTTCAACGACGGCGATCGTGAGTCGTAAAAAGTGCAGGCTGTCGAGCACGGCGCGTCGGGCCGACTCGTTCGGCATACCCTGCCTGGTATCGGTGGCGTCTGAGGGTGGGGGCGGCGCGACGAATTAAGGAGGTGGCCGTGCTGTTGTGCGCGTGCCTCATCCCCCCGCGGAAAGCACCAACCCGGCTGCATTGAGCTGCTGCCGGTAGCAATCGAGCAGGCTGTCCGTAGCCGGCCAGACATCCTCGAGCAGCTCGTCCAGCGCCACATGGCTGGCGACCCGGCAACGGCTCGGCAGGTCGCAGCCTGCATAGAAGCTATTGACCACCTCGACCATCGACTGGCGCTGGTTCTCCAGCAGCACCGCGGCGTGGGCCAGGCACACGTGACGGCCGTCGCTCGGTCGCCGACGCCAGCGTTGCGCGGTGCCGGCCAGCTTGCGTTGCTCCAGGGTGACGTTGTAGCGGCCGTCGCAGAAGGCGCCGTCCACTTCGCCCAGGCCGGGGTCCAGGCCCAGACCGCGCAGCCAGGCGCGCAGCGGTTCGCACAGGCGCAAATAGGCGGTTTCGATGCGTTTCTGTTCGTCGTCGTGCGCCGGCACGGCATAGGCCAGGGCCACGTTGAGCACCGCCGACGACTGCGGCACCGGTTCGCCGCCGGTGTCGCGCAGGGCTACCGGCCAGCCCTGCGCCACGCAGGCGGCCTCGGCGGCAGCGAAGCCGTCCAGGCGGCCCAGCCGGCGCGGCATCACCAGCGCCGCATCCAGCGGGCGCCAGAGCAGCAGCCCGCAGTCGAGGGCGCCGGCATGCACCCGATCCAGCAACTGCCGTTCCGCATCTAGGCCGGCTTCGACCGGCAGTCGCTGTATCGATGTCATGTCACCTCGCTGTGTTCCAGTCGCTGGCACAGGTCGTCGAGAAAGTCCGCCGCCGGCGCGCCGTTCACCGCACGGTGATCGAAGGTCAGCGACAGGCCGATAAAGTCCCGTTCCATCAGCGTGCCGTCGGCCTCGCGCTGCAAGCGCCGCTGGCTGCCGCCGATGCCGATGATCGCCACCTGCGGCACATTGAGGATAGGGGTGAAGAAGCGTACCCGCGACAGGCCCAGGTTGGATACCGTGATGGTCGCGCCGGTCAGCTCCCTGACCGACAGCTTGCCGGCCTGAGCCTTGTCGACCAGGGCGCGGCGTGCGCTGGCAAGCTTCTCGGCATCCAGGCGCTCGGCGTCGAACAGCGCCGGTGCCACCAGCAGGTCGCCGGCCAGCGGAATGGCCAGGCCCAGGTGCACGGCCTGGTAACGGGTGATCTGCTGGTCCTGCAGGGTGGCGTTGAGGCTCGGGTGCGCGGCCAGGGTCTGGACGATCTCGTGCAGCAGCAGATCCTGCAACGAGACCGCACTGCCGGCTGCCTTCAAGCGCGCACGCCGCGCCTGCAGCGCGGTCAGCTCGCACTCGGCGTGGTGGGTGAGCTGGGCGGCGCTCTGCAGGCTCTCGTGCATCTTCGCCGCGATCATCTTGCGCATGCCCTTGAGCGGCACTGTAGTCGTGCCTGGCAGGCAATCCGCTGTTTGTGTCATGGCAGTCATGGGCTACTCCACCAGGCCGATGGTCGCGCCCTTGGCGATCACCGCATCTTCTTCCGCGAGAATCTTCAGCACCCCGGCGCAGGGTGCCTCGATCTCGAACTGGGCCTTCTCGGACATGATCTCGGCGACCAGGTCGCCCTGGCTGACCTCGGCACCGTCGCTGACCAGCCAGGCGGTGATCACCGCTTCGGCGTCGCCGTCCCAGAGGTCGTCTGCAATCAGGATGGGAGTACTCATCGGTTTTGTTCCTCGTGCATCTGTTGGTAAGCGGCCACAATTTTCTCGGCATTGGGCAGGGCCCATTGCTCCATGACCGGGGTGAAGGGAATCGGGATATCCGGGAAGGCCACCCGCTGCGGGCTGGCCTTGAGCATGCCGAGGTCGTGCTCGACCACGCTGGCGATGATCTCGCCGCTGACGCCGAAGCTGTGATAATCCTCGTCGACCACGATCAGCCGGCCGGTCTTGCGTACCGAGGCGATCACGTGGGCGCGGTCCAGCGGTACCAGGCTGCGCAGGTCGATAACCTCGGCGCTGACGCCGTCCTGTTCCAGTTGCTGAGCCGCGCGCAGGGCGTGGTGCACGCCGACGCCGAGACTGACGATGGACACATCGGTGCCCTCGCGCACGGTCTTGGCCTTGCCGATTGCCAGGCAGTAGGGCTCCTCCGGCACGGCCACCGTGGCGCCTTTCTCGGTGCCCAGCCAGCCCATGCCCTGCAGGGCCTTGTGGAACAGGAAGATCACCGGGTTGTCGTCGCGGATCGCCGCGGTCATCAGGCCCTTGGCGTCATAGGCGTTGCTCGGCACCACCACCTTCATCCCCGGCAGGTGGGCGAAGGTGGCGTACAGGCACTGCGAGTGCTGGCCGGCATCCGAGTAGCCGGCGCCGGTGGAGGCCATCAGCACCATCGGCACCCTGACCTTGCCGCCGGAGAAGTAGGTGTTCTTCGCCATCAGGTTGTAGATGGCGTCCATGCACACGCCGAAGAAATCGACGAACATCAGCTCGACGATCGGGCGCATGCCGTCGGAGGCGGCGCCCACCGCCGCGCCGATAAAGGCGGTTTCGGAGATCGGCGTGTCGCGTACCCGCGTACCGCCGAACTCTTCATGCAGGCCGCGGGTGTTGCCGAATACCCCGCCGAGCGGGCCGATGTCCTCGCCCATTACGAACACACGGGGATCGAGGCGCATTTCCTGGGCCACCGCCTCGGCCATGGCGCGGGCGACGGTGAGTTTGCGTTGTTTGACTACTGTGGTCATGGTTGTCTCCTGGAATTATTGGCCGGTTAGATCGCCAGCGCGCTGGGGCTGACGATGATCTTGACGTTGTGATCCTTGTTGTTTACCAGCTCTTCGAAGCCCTGCTCGATGATCTGCTGCAGGCCGATCCGCCCGGTGATCAAGGGCGTGACGTCGATGCTGCCGTCGGCGATCAGGGAGATCACGTCGGCGAACTCGCCGGCATAGGCGAGCGAGCCGATGATCTGTTTCTCGGTGGCGACGATCTCGAAGAAATTGAACTCGCTGGGCTCCTCGAAGATGCCGATCATCACGCAGCGACCGGCCTTGCGAATCACATCGATGGCCAGCTTGGCCGTGGTTTTGTGGCCGATGCACTCAAAGGAGACCGCGGCGCCGTAGCCCTCGCTGAGCTCGCGTACGGCGGCGATGGCGTCGCACTCGCTGGGATCGATGACGTGGCTGGCGCCGACTTCCAGGGCCTTGGCTTTGCGTGCGGCGGACATCTCCAGGGCGATGATGCGCGTGGCACCCGCGGCCTTGGCACACATGATGGTGCACAGGCCGATGGTGCCGGCGCCGACCACCACCACGGTCTGGCCGAGCAGGTTGCCGGCCTTTTTCACCGCATGCATGCCCACGGCCAGCGGCTCGATCAGCGCGCCGGCCTCGCTGGGGAATCCCTCGGGCAGGCGGTACAGCAGGTTGGCCGGCACATTGACCAACTCGGCGAAGGCACCGTTGTTCATCAGCCCGGTGAAGGCCAGGTTCTCGCACAGGTTGTACTGGCCTTGCCGGCAGAACAGGCAATGGCCGCAGTGCTGGCAGGCATCGGCCGCCACCCGCTCGCCGCAGGCAAAGTCACTGACGCCTTCGCCCAGGGCGACGATCTCGCCGCTGAACTCATGGCCGAGGATGCATTGCCCCTGCAGCCCGGTGAGCGGGTGCGGGCTGTCCATCGGGATGAACACCGGCCCGGCCAGGTACTCGTGCAGGTCGGAGCCGCAGATGCCGCACCAGTGCACCCTGATCTGCACCCAGCCGGATGGCGGCGTGCCGGGAAGGGCGACCTGTTCCAGGCGGATGTCGCGGCGTCCGTGCCACACCGCGGCGGTCATGCTGGCTTGCTGGTTCATAAGCACATCCTTTCTGTCTGTTGGTATTGGCGTGCGGCTACGACGCTCAAACGAAAACCTTTTCCAGCGCTTCTTCGGGTGCCGGGTAGGGGCTTTCGCGGGCGAACAGCACGGCCTCGTCGACCCGCCCGCGGGCGCGCGCGGCGATCTCCTCGGCGGCGCGCTCATCCAGCACACCCAGCTCGAGCAGACGCTGGCGGTAGGCCGGGATCGGGTCCTTGGCCTGCAGCGCTTCCTTCTCGCCGGCGGGGCGGTACTGCTCGCCGTCGCCCATGAAGTGGCCGGCCAGCCGGGAGGTCTCGATCTCGATCAGGCTCGGCCCGCCACCGGCGCGGGCGCGCTCGATGGCAGCAGCCGCAGCGGCGAAGATGGCGTCGGCGTCGTTGCCGGGGACGAACACCCCGGGCATGCCGTAGGCCGCCGCGCGCAGGTAGTTGCGCTCGATCGCGGTGGAGGCCTGCTTGGCCACCGAGATGCCCCAGGCGTTGTCCTCGATGACGAACACCACCGGCAGCTTCCACAGGGCGGCGAGGTTCAGCGTCTCGTGGAAGGCGCCCTGGTTGGCCGCGCCCTCGCCGATAAAGGCCACCGCCACGCCGGGCTTACCTTGCAACTGGCGCGACAGCGCCGCGCCCACGGCCGGGCCCATGCCTTCGGCGATGATCCCCGAGCAGGAGAAATTCACCCGGGCATCGAACAGGTGCATATGGCCGCCACGGCCGCCGGACAGGCCGGTCTTCTTGCCGAATATTTCGGCGAGCATCTCGTTGAGATGCACACCCTTGGCCACGGCAATGTGGTGCGGGCGATGGGTGGCGGTGACGATGTCCTCGGCATTCAGGTGCGCGCAGACGCCAACGGCGCAGGGCTCCTGGCCGTTGGACAGGTGCATTTCGCCGGGAATCGGCCCGTTGGCCATGTTGAATACCGGGGTCTTGCCTTCCATGTAGATGCGCTCGATGGACTCCTCCAGGTAGCGGCTGACGAGCATCTGCTCGAACATCCAGAGGCGCTGCGCGTTGCTTGGTACGGTCATGTGCTGGGCTCCATTGTTTCAATCAGAGGGCACGCTGGCTGAGCTGCGTGCCGATGTACTCGGCCTGGCGCAGGGCCAGGGCGACGATGGTCAGGGTCGGGTTCTGACCTCCGCTGGTGGTGAACTGGCTGCCATCGGAGACGAACAGGTTGGGAATGTCGTGGCTCTGCCCCCACTTGTTGACCACCCCGTCGGCGGCCTTGGCGCTCATGCGGTTGGTGCCCATGTTGTGGCTGGCCGGGTAGGACGGCAGGCGAATCACCTCGGTGGCGCCGACCGCCTCGTAGCACTTGCGGGTCTGTTCGACGCCGTGCTCGCGCATGGCGATGTCGAAGGCATGGTCGTCCTTGTTCACCACCGGCACCGGCAGGCCGTACTGGTCCTTCTCGCTGGCGTGCAGGGTGATGCGGTTGCCCTCCATGGGCAGATCCTCGCCGCACAGCCAGACCCCGGACATATGGTCGTAACGCTCCATCTTCGAGGCGAAGGCGCGGCCCCAGCCCTGCGGCGTCGGATCGAGGAAGGCGGACATGAACGGCAGGCCGAGCGACAGCACTTCCAGGCGGTAGCCGCCGATAAAGCCGCGGGAGGTGTCGTTGTACGATTCGTCGGAGATCACCCCGGCGCAGGTGGTGCCGCGGTACATGTGCACCGGCTTGGGCAGGGTGGCGTAGATGCCGGCGGTGGTGTGGGTCATGTAATTGCGTCCGACCTGGCCGGAGGAGTTGGCCAGACCGTCCTTGAAGGTCGGCGATTCGGAGTTGAGCAGCAGCCGTGGCGACTCGATGGAGTTGCCGGCCACGCACACCACCCGCGCCTTCTGCCGCTGCTGGCGGCCCTGGGCGTCGGCGTAGACCACCGCGTTGACCTTGCCGCGCGCATCGTGCTCGATGCGCAGGACCATGGACTGCGGACGGACTTCGCAGTTGCCGGTGGCCTCGGCGCGCGGGATGTCGGTGTAGAGGGTCGACCACTTGGCTCCGATGCGGCAGCCCTGCATGCAGAAACCGATCTGCATGCAGCCCGGCCGGCCGTCGTAGGCCTGGGTGTTGATCGCCATCGGCCCGGACTGGATTTCCTGGTAGCCCACCCGTTTCGCCCCTTCGGCCAGCACCTTGAAGGAGTTGTGCCACTGGTGGTACGGCATGCCGGTGGTGGGGCCGGTCACGCCCATGTGTTGTTCCGCCTTCACGTACCAGGGTTCCAGTTCCTCGTAGCCGAGCGGCCAGTCGAGCAGGTTGGCACCCTTGATCTCACCATTTTCCGTGCGCATGCGGAACTCGAAGTCGCGAAAGCGCAGGGCCACGCCGGCCCAGTGCACGGTGCTGCCGCCGACCGCCTTGACGATCCAGGCCGGCAGGTTGGGATGGTTCTGTGCCACGTCCCAGCCGCCGGTGGCGATGCGTTTGTCGAGCCAGGAAATCTTGTTGAACATGGCCCATTCGTCGTTCTCGATGTCGGCCATCTCGAAGCGTTTGCCGGCTTCCAGCACCACGCTGCGGATGCCCTGCTTGGCCAGGGCGTGGGCCAGGGTGCCTCCGCCGGCACCGGAGCCGATGATGACCACGACGTCGCCGTCGTCTTGTGCGAATTTCGCTGCCATGGGGTGTTCCCCTCATTGTTGGAATTGGATGAGCTGCGTTTGCCGGGGTGTGGGTCAGAGCCAGTCGAGGTCGTTGTAACCGCGCGCCAGGTAGCCGCCTTTCTCCACCGAGGAGCCTTCGTAGCCGAACAGTGGGAACAGCGCCGGGTTGTCGTAGAGGCCGAACATCAGGGCATTGCGCACGGCGCGGAAGAACGGCCCGGTTTCGATCTCGCGCAGCAGGGCGACCCGGTCGTTTTCCGTGCCGAGGGCCTCGAAGGGCTGAGCGTGCCGCCGCTCGGCGCTAGCCTGCAGTTCGCGCAGGCCGTCTGCGATCAGCTCGGGCTGCTGGGTCACCAGTTCGGCCAGTGGCTTGGCGTAGTGCAGGTCGTTCAGGCGGTCATGCGGGTAGATGTCGCGGCCCATGCGCAGCAGGCCCTGGGGCAGGTCGGGCAGCGCCTCGTCGGCGAGCAGGGTGACCGGGATCAGTTGCGCGGCGACGGCCGTGACGCCGAGGGCGAGCAGGGACTGGCCGGAAAGGGACATGAAACGCCGGCGCGTGAGGCCGGTGTCGGGGCTGGGAGAGTCATGCATGGCAGTGCTCCAGGCTATTGCCGGCACAGCCTGCTGTGGGATCAGGTGTGGCCGGCGCTCATTGTTATGTGCCGAGAGGACTGTTTCTCCTCTCTCGATAACCCTTGAGCAGCTTGCGTGCCAATGCTTTATTTTGTGGTTAAGTTATTGTTTATTAACGATTTTATAGGATTATAGAAGATGCTTTTGCGCGGCGCCGTAATGCACCTGTAAAGCGAGAATCTTTACAGGTGTAAAACATCTGTAAGCGGGATTGCCAGCCTTGGGGTGTGCGACGCAGGCACGCGAGTTTGTTCGGGCCGGGTCTGGGGCGACTGCTGCGGAAAACGGCACATAGCCGTTCGTGATCGATTTAGCAGGGGAGCGCGCCGCTCACTCCACCCGCTGTTCGCCGGTAAAGCTCAGGGTCACCTTGCAGCGCCGGCAGAAGTAGCGGCGGCCTTTGCCGACCAGGGCATGGCGTTGGGCGGAGAAGGGGAACTCGCCCTGGGGGCAGCTGCAGCGGTAGATGAAGCGGCTGACCTTGCGGCGCTTGACGTCGTAGCTATGGCAGCGGTTTGGTGGCAGCTCATAGACGCCGCGCATGATCAGTTGCCATTCCTCACCGTGAGGCTGGATCTTCAAGCCAAACAACTGATGGGCGATCAGGTGCGCCACTTCGTGGGCTACCGTCTGCCTGAGGAAATCTTCGCGGTTGTCCCGGTACAGCTGCGGGTTGAAGCGCAGCTTGTTCTCCGTCAGGTGTGCCACTCCGGCCTTTTGTCCACGCAGTTTGAAACTCACCTCGGCACGGACGAAGCGCTGCTTGAAAAAGGCCTCGGCCTGCTGGTAGCAGGTTTCGACACGGGCGTGGATGTGTTCGGGCATGGGCGCAACCTGAGGACGACGGCGCGATTATGCCTAAGCCGAACCGGTACGGCAGCCCTAAAACGACGAAACCACCGCAAGGTGGTTTCGTCGAGTCTTTGTAGTCATGCCTTAGCTGGTATAGACCGGGCCTACCCCAAGCCCCCAGAGAATCACCGAGCTGGCGATCATCGCCACCAGTACCACCAAGCCGACCGCGAGTACCGAGCTGGAGAACATGAAGCCCTCGTCGTCGGGAATATTCATGAAGGTTGGTATGCCCACATAGAGCAGGTAGACGGTGTAACAGATGGCCAGTGTTCCCACCACCATGGCCAGCCACATATTTGGATAGAGTGCCGCCAGGCCGCCAATGAACAGGGGCGTCGCGGTGTAGGCGGCGAACACGATGCACTGGGTCAGGTTGGGGCTGGCGTCGTAGGTACGTGCCATCCAGTGAATGAAGGCGCCCATCACCGCAACACCGGCAAGCATAGCCAGGTAGGTCATGATGGTCATTTGCAATGCGCTGGCTTCGGTCAGCATCACCGGTGTCCGATCACCGATGGACCAACCAACCTGGGTGGTGCCGATAAAGGCCGAGATCGCCGGAATCGCCGCGAGCACCAGTACGTGGGTGAGATACATGTGGCTGATGGTTTCTTCTTCGCCACGAATTTCCTGCCATTCCTGATCGGGATGGGTGAAGAGCCCCCAAACGTGATGGATCATGCCAGACACCTCCTCTTGTTATGCGATCGCCCCCCAGCGAAGTGCCCGGCGCGCGTATGCAGCGCCACCGGGTACTGGGCCGAACCTATGCGACCGTATGTCGCAGTATAGGCAGAGGCTTGAGAGAGTGAGGGGGCTCGACTTAGAGCAAATTAGTCTCTGAAGGCTAGCTGTAATAGCGTTCCAGAATTTCCATGGCTTTGTTGATCGACTGCAGACGCGCAGTGCTGCCGCCTCGATCCGGGTGATGCAGGCTGACCAGTTGCCGGTAGCGATGCTTGATCAGCCCGATATTGAGCACTTGCTGGCTGTCATTCAGCTCGAACAGTTCCAGGGCTGCACGCTTTTCCTCGCCGCCTTGCATGCGTGTCCAGAAACTGGCCAGCAGCTCTTCCACATCCTGTTCGTCGGTGTCACTCAGCTGGTTGAGGTCCAGGTAATAGTCGCGCAACGGGTCATGCTCGCTCAGTTCGGCGCTGCCGGCCTGGTAGGGCAGCAGCTGGATGTGCAGCGGGCTGATCTGGACAAAGCCGAGTCGTTCGCCCCATAAGCGCTCGCGCAGCCGGTACAGGGCGTTGAATACCAGGAAGTGGGTGCGAAACAGCACCAGTTTGTCGGTCAATGGCAGGTGGGGAATGTGCGTGCAGTGGCGATCTTTCAGCTGTTGGATCAACTGGTATTCGCCAATCCCGGCAGGGGCAGCCTGCAGCAACTGGTGCATTTGATCTGCCAGATCGGCAGAGGGATCAAGTTCGACGTTCATCACCCGAGCCTAGCATTTCAGCATGATTGGGGTAGGGCGCGTCGCGCTTTCTGGGTAAAATGCCGCACTTTAGTAAGCCTCCGGATTCCAGCGCACCATGGGTAGCCTCTCGGTCAATCAGAACAAACTGCAAAAACGCCTGCGCCGTCAGGCCGGCGAAGCCATTGCCGACTTCAACATGATCGAGGATGGCGACAAGGTCATGGTTTGCCTGTCCGGGGGAAAAGACAGCTACACCATGCTCGATGTGCTGCTGCATATGCAGAAGGTCGCGCCGATCAAGTTCGAGATAGTCGCGGTAAATATGGACCAGAAACAGCCGGGCTTTCCCGAACATGTGTTGCCGGCCTACCTGGAATCCATCGGTGTGCCTTACCACATCGTCGAAAAAGACACCTATTCGGTGGTCAAGGAGATGATTCCGGAAGGCAAGACCACCTGTTCGCTGTGTTCCCGCCTGCGCCGCGGCACCCTTTACACCTTCGCCGACGAAATCGGCGCGACCAAGATGGCTCTGGGGCATCATCGCGACGACATCCTGGAAACCTTCTTCCTCAACATGTTCTACGGCGGCACGCTCAAGGCCATGCCGCCCAAGCTGCGCGCCGACGACGGGCGCAACGTGGTGATCCGCCCGCTGGCCTACTGCAACGAGGCGGATATCGAGGCCTACAGCCGGCTCAAGCAGTTCCCGATCATTCCGTGCAACCTCTGCGGCTCCCAGGAAAACCTGCAGCGCCAGGTGGTCAAGGAGATGCTCCAGGACTGGGAGCGCAAGTCGCCGGGGCGCATCGAGATCATGTTCCGCGCGTTGCAGAACGTGGTGCCTTCGCAGCTGGCCGATCGCAACCTGTTCGACTTCAAGAACCTGAAAATCGACGAAAATGCCACATCGCGCTTCGTCAATGTGATGAACCTCTGATCGCCTGACCTGAAACCCGGATGCAATCCGGGGGCGATTTAGAGAGTTCCCGGATTTCATCCGGGCTACAAGATCTCGCCTCCTGTAGGCGCGGCCTTGGCCGCGATGGTTGCTCCCGCGCTCCAGCGTGGGCACGAATTGATCTGCGAAAGATTCCGTAAGGACAGCCCATGCGCGACTACAAATGGCTCCATGAGTATTGCCTGAATCGCTTTGGCTCGGCCGCCGCCCTCGAGGCGCGCTTGCCGCAGCCGCGCAGCGATGCCGAGCTGCGCGCGCTGGGCGATGACCGTTATCTCTCCACCATCAGCCTGCGCATTTTCCGTGCAGGCCTCAAGCACAGCCTGGTCGATGCCAAATGGCCGGTTTTCGAGCAGCTGTTCTTCGGCTTCGATCCGGAAAAAGTCGTGCTGATGGGCGCCGAACACCTGGAAAACCTGATGCAGGATGCGCGCATCATCCGCCATCTGGGCAAGCTCAAGAGCGTGCCGCGCAATGCCCAGTTCGTGCTGGATGTGCGCAGGGAGAAGGGCAGTTTCGGTGCATTGATCGCCGACTGGCCGGTGACCGATATCGTCGGCCTGTGGCACTACCTGGCCAAGCACGGCAGCCAGCTGGGCGGTTTGTCTGCGCCGCGTTTCCTGCGCATGGTCGGCAAGGACACCTTCATTCCCTCCGATGACATGGTGGCCGCACTCAAGGCGCAGCACATCATCGACAAGGCACCGACCAGCCTGAAAGACCGCGCCGCGGTGCAGGCGGCGTTCAACCAGTGGCACGCGCAGAGCGGTCGTCCGCTGTGCCAGTTGTCGATGATGCTGGCGTATACGGTCAATCATTGAGGTCATCGCCTTGGTAGGAGCGGGCCATGCCCGCGAAACTGAAAGCATCGCGGGCATGGCCCGCTCCTACGAGGCTTCTCGACTGAGCTACTCGGTGTTGCAAGGAGGTGTCCAATGGATGATGCAATTCGTACCGTCGCCCAGGCCATTGCCGCGGCCGAACGCATCCTGATCATCACCGGCGCCGGCCTGTCCGCCGACTCCGGCTTGCCGACCTACCGGGGTATTGGCGGCCTGTACAACGGCCAGACCGCCGAAGGCCTGCCGATCGAGGCGGCGCTTTCCGGTTCCATGCTGCAGCGCGACCCGGCGCTGTGCTGGAAGTACCTGGCCGAGCTGGGCAAGGCCTGTCTCGGCGCCCAGGCCAATGCCGGGCATTACGCCATCGCCGAGCTGCAGCGTTTGAAACCCCAGTGCTGGGTGTTGACCCAGAATATCGACGGCTATCACCGCGCCGCCGGCAGCCCGCCTGAGCGCCTGATCGAGATCCATGGCGAACTGGCGCCGCTGTATTGCCAATCCTGCGGCGCCATCGATGCGCAACTGGCCGAGCACCTGAGTCGGCCGCTACCGCCCAAGTGCCGGCAGTGCGGCGGCATCCTGCGCCCACCGGTGGTGCTGTTCGAGGAAATGCTGCCGGAACGGGCGATCGACAGCCTTTATACGCAAGTGGGTAAAGGCTTCGAGGTGGTCATCAGCATAGGCACCAGCGCCAGCTTCCCCTATATCGTCGAACCGCTGCTACGCACCCGCCAGGCGGGTGGGTTCACCGCCGAGATCAATCCCGCCCGCGGTGACCTGAGCGATGTCGTCGATGTGCATGTGCAGGGGCGGGCCTTAGATGTTTTGCCGGGTCTACTGAGTCACATCAAGAGCCATAGAATTTGCAAATGAGGAGCGTAGAAGGCATAGTCGCGCCCTTGTGAAACTACGACACGTTGTGCCCATGTTCAAAAACTTCGCACCGCTCGTGCCTCTCGCACTCACTCTGGTTCTGGCCGCTTGTGCCAGTCATGCGCCGCAAACCCCGGCGACCACTGCAGTGGCGAAGGCCAAGACAGCCGCGCATGCGGTTCTTCTTGACGAAAGCGCAGCCGAAGCGGACATCGATTTTGCCGGCGACAAATCCTACCAACTTCCCCAGTTGGCCGACAGCATCCTGTCCCATGGCCTGTCGCTGGTTGGCACCCGTTACCGCTACGGCGGCAGCACGGTAAAGTCGGGATTCGATTGCAGCGGCTTCATCGGTTACCTGTTCAAGGAAGAACTCGGCATGCAACTGCCGCGTTCGACCCGCGAAATGATCAATATCGATGCGCCTCTGGTCGAGCGTGGAGCGCTGGAACCGGGCGATCTGCTGTTCTTCAGCACCAACGGTCGTGGCCGTGTCAGCCACGCCGGGATTTATCTGGGTGACGATCAGTTCATCCATTCCTCCAGCAGCCGTAGCGGTGGTGTGCGGGTCGATAGCCTGGAAGACCGCTATTGGAATCGCACCTTTATCGAGGCCAAACGGGCACTGGCCCTGGCGTCGACCGATCAGCTCGCCCGCCATCCCTGATTGTCCGGCGCAGCGAACACCCGACGCAGCCACAGAACACCCGACGCAGCCACAGAACACCCGGCGCAGCCACAATAGTTGCGTGGTTTCTCCCGAGTAGGCAGAGTAGAGCGCATTCAGGCTCTGGATCGCTTCGCTGATGAATGTCACGACCCCTGTTGCCCTGCTCCTGCTTGCCGCGCTGCTGACTGGCTGCGCTGGCCGACCTCCTGCTCCACAGTCAATCGTTCAGGTGCCCGCCGCCAGCTTCCACAGTGGTGCCGAGGACGTACTGTTTCGCGCCCTCGGGCTGGTTGGTACGCCCTATCGCTACGGCGGCAATACCCCGGCGGGCGGTTTCGACTGCAGCGGGCTGATCGGCTACGTCTACCGTGACGCGGCTGGCGTGCGCCTGCCGCGCTCGACCCGTGAGCTGATCAGCATGCGGGCGCCAGCCGTTGGCCGTAATGCGCTGCAAAGCGGTGATCTGGTGTTCTTTGCCACCAACGGCGGCAACCAGGTCAGCCACGCCGGTATCTATGTCGGTGACGGGCGCTTCGTGCATGCCCCCTCCAGCGGCGGCACCGTACGCCTGGACAGCCTCAGCAACAGCTACTGGCAGCGTACCTATCTGGATGCCAAGCGCGTCTTCAGCCCCGAGCTGGCCCGCAACCCCTGACGAGCGGATCTGCGCTAACCCATGGAGAACCCCCATGACCAACCGCACCCTCACCCTCGGCGACAACCTTTACCGCTATCTGCTCGACGTCTCCCTGCGCGAAACGCCGCTGCTCAAGCGGCTGCGCGATGAGACCGCGCAACTGGCCAACGCCCAGTGGCAGATCGCCCCCGAGCAGGGCCAGTTCATGGCGCTGCTGATGCAATTGACCGGCGCCAGGCGGGTCCTCGAAGTCGGCACCTTCACCGGCTACAGCGCCCTCTGCATGGCCCAGGCCATGGGGGCAGAGGGGCGGATGATCTGCTGCGATATTCCCGGCGACTACAACGCCATCGCCGAGCGCTACTGGCGCGAAGCCGGCCTCAGCGGACGCATCGAACAACGCCTGGCGCCGGCCCTGGAGACCCTGGCCGCGCTTGAGCGCGCAGGGCAGGCGGGCAGCTTCGACCTGATCTTCATCGACGCTGACAAGAGCAACTACCCGGCCTACCTGGAACATGCCCTGCGGCTGGTGCGCCAGGGCGGTCTGATTCTGTTCGACAACACCCTGTGGAGCGGTCGCGTGCTGGAGCAGAGTCCGGACAGCGCCGACACCCGCGCCATCCAGGCCCTCAACCTGGCCCTGAAAGACGATCAGCGCCTCGACCTGTCGCTACTGCCGCTGGGCGACGGCCTGACGCTGTGCCGCAAGCGCTGAGCATTGTAGATCCGGATGCAATCCGCGGATTGGGACCCTGTCCCGCAGCTCCCGGATTGCATCCGAATTACAAGAGCCTCGCATCCGCCTTGTCGTCATGTCCGAGCTGAAGGAAATGGATCAAAAAAGGCTGCATTGGCGGCCCCGAACAGTGCCCTGTCAGCGCAGCAAGCAGTAATTGATCAACTGTTCTTCGATGCTCTGGCGTTGCCGCAGAATCAGTGCGACTACCACCAGTTCCGCCGGCTCGTCGTAGTGATAGAGGATGCGGTACTCATCCAGATTCAGCTCTCGGTACTGGGTGACTCCCAGTAGGGCGGCTTGCTGGCACACAGGTGCAGCCAAAGGGTGGGTCTTGAGGCGCCGTTCCACGGTATTGATCAGCTCGACCAGCTTGACCTGTGCCTGTTCTGCTCCGTGGTAGGGCGCCAAGTGATGGACCTGCGATATCAGGCTTTCTTCGGCGGTCGTCGCGTAGGCGATCCTAATCGTCTTGCTCATCGAGAGTGGCTCCTGCCGATCCCATGGCAGCCGGGCTGCGCTGCTGCAAGCGTTCCAGCAGGGTGTCACCCGACATCAAGCGGCCTTCGGCCCTGTCGCGCTCGGCGAAGGACAGCAGCTTGATCAGTGCCAGGGCTTCGTCCCGGCGCTTGCGTTCGGCATAGGACTCGACCACATAGGCCGGCACGCCATTCTGGGTGATCACCATCGGTTCGCTCAGATCCAGCGAAGCGGCATGCTGCTTCAGGTAACTGATGGTCTGGACTTTCATGATTGTCTCCTGGTGGTGAAAGGGAACCGGCCCCGGAAGGGGATGGCTGCCTTCAAGAGAGTTAAGCGCTTGGTGTGCTGCGGGCTATATATAGTCTGAATTCAGACTGGTGACAACCAGGGACTGCTCAGCGCAAGGCTAGGAGCCGGTCGGACTTGCAAGAATGAACTAAATTCAGACGCATATCGGGCCGATAGCTCAGCTAGGAGAGCGCCGCGTTCGCAATGCGGGGCGATCCTCCTTCGGTCCACCAGATCGGCAGCCAGGCCCTTGCGGCCTGGCTTTCTATTTTTGCCGCGCGGATCACCGCGAGCCCCTCGCCGGAAGGAATCCGCAAACGGCGCCGGCCAGCAGCCGCTTCCCCGGATTGCCCCGGGTGCTGGTTTTCATCCACTAGAGCGCTCGCCCATCGAAATGCTTGACCGGCACGGCCTCCAGGTCGATGCCTTCCAGGCAGCGGATATTGATCGCCGCCATGGGCTTGCCCTTGGGATCGCTGGCTTCGCCGAAGGGATGGATGCCGCAGGTTGGGCAGAAATGGTGCTGGATCACGTGCTTGTTGAAGGTGTAGGTGGCCATCTGGCTTTCCGGGGTGAGTAGCGTCAGCTGGTCGCGCGGGACGAACCACATCAGCGAGCCCTTGCGCTGGCAGATCGAGCAATTGCATGCCATCGCGTCGTCGAGCTGGCCGTCCACCTCGAAGGCCACCTGACCGCAGTGGCAGCTGCCTTGGTATTTCATGGAGGGTCTCCTGTGGGGGCACGAGATAAAAGCTTAGACCCGGTTTCGCCGAACGCGGTGCTTATCCATTGACGTCCACGCCGCGGGTCTCTACCCTGCGCGGCTTGCAACAGGTGCCCCCGACTTTGGGCCTGCCACGATCTGCCTCGCTCTAGCTCGCGAGCTCGTGAACAGGTCCCGGTGTCCGAGGGGTGAAACAGGGAAGTCGGTGCGTTGTGCGTGTTCACGCCAACAATTCCGACGCTGCCCCCGCAACGGTAGACGAGTCAAACCAGCGCGTTTCAACCACTGTGCTTCGGCATGGGAAGGTGCGTTTTGGTCGCGTTCTGAGTCTTCAGTTCGCCGCTCGTAAGCCCGGAGACCGGCCTGCTGCAGTCCATGGCATCGCGGAGGGCGTTGTCTGGCGTGTGGGCTGCGCCGTTCCTGCAGTTCATGCGTCTGCGTTCTCCGTATGCCTTTCCTGGCCTATCGCTCGGGTGAGAGCGACGGAGCAACAACGCAATGAGCAAGTCCCTTCTCCAACCGACAGCATTGCTGCTGTGTGGTGTTTCGAGCATTTCCCCGGCCCAGGCGGCCGAACACGCGTATCTGCAAGACCAGTTGGTGACGGCCACCCGCAGCGTGCAAACCACGCAGCAGAGCCTGGCCGCGGTGACGGTATTCGACCGTGCGCAGATCGAGCAGAGCCAGGCCACGTCGGTGCCCGAGTTGTTGAAGAAAGTGCCGGGGGTTTCTCTGGCCAACAATGGCGGGCCAGGCAAGCACACCTCGCTGTTCATGCGCGGCAGCGAATCCGACCATGTCTTGGTCCTGATCGATGGCATCAAGATCGGTTCGGCTACCTCCGGTGGCGCGGCCTTGCAGGATCTGCCGCTGGAGCTGATCGAGCGCATCGAGGTGGTACGCGGGCCGCGTTCCAGCCTGTATGGCTCGGAAGCCATCGGCGGGGTGATCCAGATTTTCACCCGCAAGGGCAAGGGGAGCGGCGCCAAGCCGTTTTTCTCCGCCGGTTACGGCACCCATGACAGCTACAGCGGCAGCGCCGGGATCTCCGGTGGCGACGGCAAGGCATGGTACAGCCTGGGTCTCAGTGGCGCGGATAGCGACGGCATCAACGTCAAGCCGGTCTCCAGCAGCGGCTATGAAGACGATGCCGACGGCTACCGCAACCTGTCCGCCGCGCTGAGCGCCGGCTATCGCTTCGACAACGGCCTGGAGCTGGACGCCAATCTGCTGCAGGCCAAATCGCACAACGATTTCGATCAGGTCAACCGCGCGCGCACCTCGGGTTTTCGCGCCAACGCCAATGGCGAATCCCGGGTGTTCGGCAGCCGTGTGCGGTTCTCGCCGCTCGACCCCTGGCTGGTCACCCTGCAAGCCGGGCGCAGCGAAGACAAGTCCGATGGTTACCTGGACGGCCACTTCGATTCGCGTTTCGACAGCCGCCGCGACAGCGCCAGCTGGCAGAACGACCTGACCCTGGCGGTCGGGCATAGCCTGATCCTGGGCGTCGACTATCAGCGCGATGAGGTCAATGGCAGCACCCCTTACGCCGAGGACTCGCGGGACAACAAGGGCGCCTTCGCCCAGTACCTCGGCACCGTCGAGCGACATGACTGGCAGCTGTCGCTACGGCGTGACGACAACCAGCAGTTCGGCCAGCACGACACCGGCAATATCGGCTACGGCTATGCCCTGACCGATTGGCTGCGCGGCACCATCAGCTACGGTACGGCGTTCAAGGCGCCGACCTTCAACGAGCTGTATTTCCCCAACTACGGCAATCCGGCGCTGGATGCGGAAACCTCGCGCAGCCTGGAAGTCGGCCTGGCCGGCCAGCACGGCTGGGGGCATTGGGCGGTCAACGCCTTCCGCACGCGGATCGACGATCTGATTGCCTATGACTCGAGCATCCGCGGCCCGGCCAATGTCGACGAGGCGCGCATTCGCGGTATCGAGTGGGTGCTCGGCAGCCGGTTGCTGGGGCTGGACTGGAGCGCCAACTACACCGTGATGGAACCGGAGAACCGTTCCGGCGGCGCCAACGACGGCAACGAACTGGCACGTCGCGCCAAGCAGATCTTCAACCTGGATCTGGACCGTCGCCTCGGCGCCTTCAGCCTCGGCGCCAGTCTGCACGCCGAAGGCCAGCGCTACGACGACCTGGCCAACACCAGGGAGCTGTCCGGCTACGCCAGCCTGGATCTGCGCGGCGAATACCACATCAGCCCCGAGTGGCGCCTGCAAACCCGGGTCGCCAACCTGCTGGATGCCGATTACGAAACTGCCGAAGGCTACAACCAGCCCGGTCAGGCGCTGTACCTGAGCGTGCGCTATCAGGCGCTGTAAGCCATGCCCGTGGGCACGGCTCCCCTTACGTGTTTAACCTGGAGATGAATGGATGAACCTGTCACCCCGTACCCAACTGCTGATCGGCATCGCCCTGGCGGCGCTGATGGCCATGACCCGTGGCCAGCACTTCGCCACGCTCAACCTGCCCAGTGCCTCCTGGGCGGTATTCTTGCTGGCGGGTGTGCTGCTCAAGCCGCGCTGGGTATTTCCGGCGCTGTTCATCGAGGCCTCCGTGCTCGATTTCGCCGCCATTCAATGGGCCGGGGTCAGCGATTGGTGCATGTCGCCGGCCTACTGGATGCTGGTGCCGGCGTATGGCTCGCTGTGGCTGGGCGGTCGCCTGTATGCCGGCTGGCACAGTAATCGCCTGAGCAGCCTGGCGCTGCTGGCGGCAACCGTGGCGGTCAGCGCCCTGGTTTGTTACCTGTTCTCCGGTGGCGGTTTCCTGTTCTTCTCCGGTCGTTATCCGGAGCCGACCCTGGCCTTGCTGGCCGATCGCATTGCGCTCTATTACCCGCGTTACCTGGGCAGCCTGGCCCTGTATGTCGGCCTGGCGGCGCTGCTGTATGTCGGCGCCCGCTCCTGGCAACTCGCCCAGCAACGCGTCGAGGTCAAGTGATGAGCGAGTCGAGCGAACGCGATGCCCGACACAAGGCGCGCATGGCGCGCAAGAAGGCGCTGATCGACGAGAAGATCGCCCAGGCCCAGGACGAATACGGCCTGCTGCTGGTGCACAGCGGCAACGGCAAGGGCAAGAGCAGCAGCGCCTTCGGCATGGTCGCGCGCGCCCTCGGCCACGGCATCAGGGTCGGCGTGGTGCAGTTCATCAAAGGCGCGGCCAGCACCGGCGAGGAAACCTTCTTCCGCCGTTTTCCCGATGAAGTCAGCTACCACGTGATGGGCGAGGGCTTCACCTGGGAAACCCAGGACCGCCAGCGCGACATCGACAAGGCCCATGAAGCCTGGCGGGTCGCCGCGCAGTTGCTGAGTGATCCGGCCATTGGCCTGGTGGTGCTCGACGAGCTGAATATCGCCCTGAAATACGGCTACCTGGAGCTGGCGACGGTGCTCGCCGACATCGAGGCCCGGCCGTTGCTGCAACACGTGGTAGTGACCGGCCGTGGCGCCTTGCCGGGGATGATCGAGGCGGCGGATACCGTCACCGAGATGAACCTGGTCAAGCATGCGTTCAAGGCCGGGGTCAAGGCGCAGAAAGGGGTGGAGTTCTGATGCCAGCGCTCAAGGCTTTCACAGACCGTAGCCCGGATGCAATCCGGGACTGGCGACGGCAGGTCATCCCCGGATTGCATCCGGGCTACGAGAGCCGTGTAGGGTGGATGACGCCTTTTTCATCCACCATCGTCATTGGTGGATGGGTAAAGCGTCATCCACCCTACGATGCCGCAGACCTTGCACATGAACATGAGATGACGTCCGCTGGTAGCAGGGGGGCGCGATGAGCGCGCCACGCCACTGCCCGGCGCTGCTGATCGCCGCGCCCGCCTCGGGCCAGGGCAAGACCACGGTCACCGCCGCCCTGGCACGGCTGCATAGCCGTCAAGGCAAGCGGGTTCGGGTGTTCAAGTGCGGGCCGGATTTTCTCGACCCGATGATCCTCGCCCGCGCCAGCGGCGCGCCGGTGTATCAGCTCGACCTGTGGATGGTCGGCGAGGTCGAGAGCCGGCGCCTGCTCTGGCAGGCGGCGGGCGAGGCCGATCTGATTCTGATTGAAGGGGTGATGGGCCTGTTCGACGGTTCGCCATCCGCCGCCGATCTGGCCCGGCAGTTTGGCGTGCCGGTGCTGGCGGTGATCGACGGCTCGGCCATGGCCCAGACCTTTGGCGCCCTGGCCCATGGTTTGGCCAGTTTCCAGGCGGATCTGCCGTTCTCCGGGGTGCTCGGCAACCGGGTCGGCAGCACCCGGCATGGCGAGATATTGCGCGACGCCTTGCCTGCGTCGATCCGCTGGTACGGCGCCTTGCCGCGCAGCGCCGCGGTGGAGTTGCCGAGTCGGCATCTGGGGCTGATTCAGGCCGAGGAACTGAGTGACCTGGACGCGCGCCTGGATGCCGCCGCCGATGCCCTGGCCGCCAGTGCCGATGTCAGCCTGCCGCCACCCGTCGAGTTCGCCGTGCCGGCGCCGCGTGAGATCCCGGCCTTGCTCGACGGCGTGCGCATCGGCGTGGCGCGCGACAGCGCCTTCGCCTTCCTCTACCAGGCCAACCTGGATCTGCTGGGCGAGCTGGGCGCCGAGTTGTGCTTCTTCTCGCCGTTGCGCGACAGCCGACTGCCCGAGGTCGACAGCCTGTACCTGCCCGGCGGTTACCCCGAGTTGCACCTGACGCAACTGCAGGCTAACCAGGCCATGGCGGATTCGATCCGCGCGCACCATGCCGCCGGCAAGCCGATCCACGCCGAATGCGGCGGCATGCTGTATCTGCTCGATAAGCTGACCGACAAGCAGGGCAGCAGCGCCCGGATGCTCGGCCTGCTGACCGGCGAGGCGACCCTGCAACCGCGCCTGACCGCCCTGGCGCTGCAGGAGGTCGAACTGCCGCAAGGGCGACTGCGTGGCCATACCTTCCACCACTCGGCTCTGACCACGGCGCTTGTACCGCTCGCGCGCGGCGAGTGCCCGAACTACCAGCGCACGGCCGAGGCGGTCTATCGACTGGGCCGGCTGACGGCCTCCTATATCCACTTCTATCTAGCGTCCGATCCGGTCGCGGCGGCGGCGCTGTTTGCTCCGGGCCAACAACCATGAGCGAGCATGCCTTCAGCGCCGAGGAGCGCGCGGCGGTCTATCGCGCCATTGCCGAGCGGCGCGACATGCGCCACTTCTCTCCTGGGCGGGTCGCGCCGGCGCTGCTGGCGCGCCTGCTCGAGGCGGCGCACCAGGCGCCCAGCGTCGGCCTGATGCAGCCGTGGCGCTTTATCCGCATCAGCCGGCCGGCGCTGCGCGAGGCGATCCAGGCCCTGGTGGAAGAGGAACGGCTGCGTACCGCCGAGGCCCTGGGCGAGCGTGGTGATGAATTCATGCGGCTCAAGGTCGAGGGCATTCGCGACTGCGCCGAACTGCTGGTGGTGGCGCTGATGGACGGGCGCGAGGCCCATGTGTTCGGTCGGCGTACCTTGCCGGACATGGACGTGGCGTCATTGGCCTGCGCCATCCAGAATCTCTGGCTGGCCGCCCGTGCCGAGGGGCTGGGCATGGGCTGGGTCTCGCTGTTCGAGCCGCAGGCGCTGGCCGACCTGCTGGGCATGCCGCCGGGCAGCAAGCCATTGGCGGTGCTCTGCCTGGGGCCGGTCGAGGCGTTTTATCAGGCGCCGATGCTGGTCCAGCAGGGCTGGGCCGAGCCGCGTCCGCTGCAGGCGCTGCTGTATGAGAATTATTGGGGAGAAACTCAGCGATGAAAGGCCCGCAACGCATCGTCTGCCTGTCCACCGAGACCTGCGAAACCCTCTATCTGCTCGGCGAGCAGGCACGCATCGCGGGGATTTCCGGCTTTACCGTGCGCCCGCCGCAGGCACGCAAGGAAAAGCCCAAGGTCAGCGGCTTCACCACGGCGCGGATCGACAAGATCCTCGCGGTCAAGCCGGATCTGGTCCTGGGCTACTGCGACCTGCAGGCCGACATCGCCGCCGAACTGGCCCGCGAAGGCCTGGAAGTGCACCTGTTCAACCAGCGCGACATCGCCGGCACCTACCGCATGATCGAAACCCTCGGCGCCCTGGTGCATGCCAACGACCGCGCCGCACGGCTGATCGGCGAGCTGCAGGATGGCCTGCAGCGCATTCGCGCCAGTGCCGCGCAATTGCCACGCCGGCCCAGGGTGTATTTCGAGGAATGGAACGAGCCCTTGATCAGCGGCATCGGCTGGGTCAGCGAGTTGATCGAACTGGCCGGCGGCGAGGATTGCTTCGCCGAGCTGGGCGGCTGCAAGCGGGCCAAGCAGCGGATCATCGCCGACCCGCTGGAAGTGGTGCGGCGTGCGCCTGATCTGATCGTCGGTTCCTGGTGCGGCAAGCGCTTTCGCCCTGAGCAGGTGCTGGCCCGGCCCGGCTGGGAGACGATCCCGGCGGTGCGTAACGGCCAGCTGTTCGAAATCAAATCGGCGGACATCCTCCAGGCCGGCCCGGCCGCGCTGACCGATGGAGTGCGCCAGCTGCACGCGCTGATTCGTGGCTGCGTGGAGGCGGGCGATTGAGCCTGATACTCGCTACCCTAGCCGGCGTGGCCCTGGATGCCGTGTTCGGCGAATCGAAAGGCTGGCATCCGCTGGTGGCCTTCGGCCGCCTGGCCGAACGCATCGAACAGCGTTGCAACGCCGGCGGCAGCGGCTGGCGCAGCCATGGCGTCGGCGCCTGGTGCCTGGCGGTATTGCCCCTGACCCTGCTGGTCGGCGTGCTGGCGCAGGTGCCGCTATTCGGCTGGGCGGTGGAGATTCTCGCCCTGTATGCCGCCCTCGGCTTGAAGAGCCTCGGCGAGCATGCCCAACCGGTGGCCCAGGCGCTGCGCCTGGGCGATCTGCAACTGGCGCGCACGCGGGTCGGCTATCTGGTCAGCCGCAACACCGCCGCGCTGGATGCCACGGGCGTCGCTCGCGCCGGCACCGAGTCGGTGCTGGAAAACGGCTCGGATGCGGTATTCGCTGCGCTGTTCTGGTTCCTCGTCGCCGGTGCGCCGGGGGTGGTGCTGTATCGCCTGAGCAATACCCTGGACGCCATGTGGGGCTACCGCACCCCACGCTTCGAGCGCTTCGGCTGGGCCGCGGCGAAGATCGACGATGGGCTCAATTATCTGCCCGCACGCCTGGTGGCGCTGACCTATGCGCTGCTCGGCCAGACGGCCCTGGCACTGCGCTGCTGGCGGCAGCAGGCGCCGCGGTGGGACAGCCCCAACGCCGGCCCGGTGATGGCCGCCGGTGCCGGCGCCCTGGGCGTCAGCCTGGGTGGCGCGGCCGAGTACCACGGCGAACTGCATCAGCGTCCGCCGCTGGGGCAAGGCCCGCAACCCAGGGCGCGGGACATCGAACGGGCGCTCAACCTGGTCTACGCCGGGGTGCTGCTGTGGCTGGCGCTGTTGCTGCTCTGGGGACTGTACCGTGTTTAAGCAGGGCGGGCTTGACCATGGCGGCGGCCTGCGCGCGGCGTCGTTGCGCTTCGGCATCCCCCTGGCCGAGTGGCTGGACCTGTCCACCGGCATCGCGCCCTATGGTTGGACGCTGCCGCAGATTCCGGCCACGGCCTGGACGCGTCTGCCTGAGGCAAATGACGGCCTGGAGAGCGCCGCCCGCGACTACTACGGGGTGGCCAGCCTGCTGCCGGTGGCCGGCTCGCAGGCGGCGATCCAGGCACTGCCGCGGTTGTGGCGCAATGCCCGGGTCGGCATCGTCTCGCCGGCCTATGCCGAGCATGCCGCGGCCTGGAAACGCGAAGGCCATCGCTTGCTGGAACTCAGCGAGGCCGGGGTCAATCGCGCGCTGGAACGCCTCGACGTGCTGCTGCTGATCAACCCGAACAATCCCACCGGCCGGCGTTTCGCGCCCGAGCAACTGCTCGCCTGGCATGCGCGCCTGGCCGAGCGCGGCGGCTGGCTGGTGGTCGACGAGGCCTTTATCGACAGCACCCCGCAGCACAGCCTGGCGGCCCATAGCGAGCGGCCGGGGCTGATCCTGTTGCGCTCGTTCGGCAAGTTCTTCGGCATGGCCGGCATTCGCCTGGGTTTCGTCCTGGCGCCGCCTGCGCTGCTCGAGCGGTTGGCCGAGTTGCTCGGGCCCTGGGCGGTCAGCGGGCCGAGCCGGGCGGTGGCCACGGCGCTGTTGCAGGATCGCGCCGGCCAGCAGTTGCAGCGCCAGCGCTTGCGTGTCGACAGCGAGCGTTTGGCGGCGTTGCTCTGCGGCAATGGGTTGGCGCCGACCGGTGGCTGTGCACTGTTCCAGTGGCTGGTTACTGCGCAAGCGCCGCGACTGCATGAATTTCTCGCCGGCAACGGCATCCTCACCCGCCTGTTTGACCGCCCGTGCAGCCTGCGTTTCGGCCTGCCGCCGGACGAGCTGGGCTGGCAGCGCCTGGCGCAGGCGCTGCGCGCGTGTAGGAGCGAATTTATTCGCGATCAGGGGGGCGGCATTGCACGATCAAGCGCGGATAGATCCGCTTCCACAGATAAGGGGATTGAATGACCACCCTAATGGTTCAAGGTACGACCTCGGACGCCGGCAAGAGCACCCTGGTGACCGCGTTGTGTCGCTGGCTCAAGCGCCAGGGCGTCGCCGTGGTGCCGTTCAAGCCGCAGAACATGGCGCTCAACAGCGCGGTGACCTTTGATGGCGGTGAGATCGGTCGTGCCCAGGCGGTGCAGGCCCAGGCCGCCGGGCTGGCGCCGCATACCGACATGAACCCGGTGCTGCTCAAGCCCAACAGCGACATCGGCGCCCAGGTGATCATCCATGGCCGCGCCCTGACCAGCATGGATGCCGTGGCCTATCACGACTACAAGAAGGTGGCGATGCAGGCGGTGCTGGAATCGCACCAGCGCCTGTCCGCCGCCTATCCGGTGGTGATGGTCGAGGGTGCCGGCTCGCCGGCGGAGATCAACCTGCGCGTCGGCGATATCGCCAACATGGGCTTTGCCGAAGCGGTGGATTGCCCGGTGATCCTGATCGCCGACATCGACAAGGGCGGGGTGTTCGCCCACCTGATCGGCACCCTGGCGTTGCTCTCCGAGAGCGAGCAGGCGCGGATCCAGGGTTTCGTGATCAACCGTTTTCGCGGCGACATCGCCCTGTTGCAGCCGGGCCTGGACTGGCTGGAGCAACGCACCGGCAAACCGGTGCTCGGCGTGCTGCCGTACCTGATGGACTTCCACCTGGAAGCCGAGGACGCCATCGACACCCGGCAGACCGTCAAGGCGGCCGAGACGCTCAGGGTGGCTGTGCCGGTGCTGCCGCGCATCAGCAATCACACCGACTTCGATCCGCTGCGCCTGCACCCGCAGGTCGAGCTGACGTTCGTCGGCCCCGGCCAACCGATCCCGGCTGCCGACCTGATCATCCTGCCCGGCTCGAAGAGCGTGCGCGCCGACCTGGCCTTCCTTCGCGAGCAGGGCTGGGACCTGGCCATCGACAAGCACCTGCGTTATGCCGGCAAGCTGCTCGGCATCTGCGGCGGCCTGCAGATGCTCGGCCGGCAGATCAACGATCCGCTCGGCCTGGAAGGCTCCGCCGGCAGCAGCCAGGGTCTCGGCCTGCTGGATTTCGCCACCGTGCTGGAGCCCGATAAACAGCTGCGCAACGTCAGCGGGCGCCTGTGCCTGGAGAACGCGCCGGTATCCGGCTACGAGATCCACGCCGGGGTCAGCAGCGGTGTCGGTCTGGAAGCGGTCGCAGTGCGCCTCGATGATGGTCGCTGCGATGGTGCATTCAGCGCCGACGGCCAGGTGCTCGGCAGCTACCTGCACGGCCTGTTCGAGTCGAGCGCGGCGTGCAGCGCAGTGCTGCGCTGGGCCGGGCTGTGCGAGGTGCAGACGGTCGACTACCACGCCCTGCGCGAACGCGATATCGAGCGCCTGGCCGATCTGGTCGAGGCGCATCTGGATACGCAGAAATTACGTGAGCTGTGCGGTCTGTAGGGTGGATGTCGCTTTTTACATCCACCTTGGTGGCGCTGTTACCGGAATGGTGGATCGGTGGAGCGTGATCCACCCTACGTTGGTCCGAACCCTGGAAGAGTCGAAATATGCTTGAACTGATTTTGGGCGGCGCCCGTTCCGGCAAGAGTCGCCTGGCCGAGAAACTGGCGAGCGAATCGGGCTTGGCGGTGAGCTATATCGCCACCAGCCAGGCGCTGGATGGCGAGATGAGTGCGCGCATCGAGCAGCACCGCCAGCGCCGTCCCGCGAGTTGGGCGCTGGTCGAGGAACCTCTGGCGCTGGCCCGGGTGCTGCTTGAGTTGGCTGAGCCAGGCCGCTGCCTGCTGGTCGACTGCCTGACCCTGTGGCTGAGCAACCTGCTGATGCTGGATGACCAGGCACGCCTGGCAGCCGAGCGCGATGCATTGCTCGACTGCCTGGATCGATTGCCGGGGCGGATCATTCTGGTCAGCAATGAAACCGGGCTGGGTGTGGTACCAATGGGCGAACTGAGCCGGCGTTTTGTCGATGAAGCCGGCTGGCTGCATCAGGCCCTGGCCGAGTGCTGTCAGCGCGTGGTGTTTACCGTGGCGGGTTTGCCGATGGTTCTGAAAGGAGAGGCGCTATGAGCGAGCAATGGTGGCAACAGGGCTGTCAGGCCCCGGATATGCTGGTGCGCAACAAGGCCCAGGCCCGTCAACAGCAACTGACCAAACCGGCCGGTTCTCTTGGCCAGCTGGAGCAGTTGGCGATTCAGCTGGCGGCGCTGCAGGGCAATCAACGCCCGAGCGTCGAGCGCATTTCGATCGCCATCTTCGCCGGCGACCATGGCGTGGTCGCCGAAGGGATCTCGGCCTTTCCCCAGGAAGTCACCGGGCAGATGCTGCGCAACTTCGTTGCCGGCGGCGCGGCCATCAGCGTATTGGCGCGGCAACTGGGCGCGACCCTGGAAGTGATCGACCTGGGCACCGCCACGCCGCTGGAGCCGTTGCGCGGTGTGCGCCACCTGCATATAGGCACGGGCACGGAGAATTTCCTGCACGGGCCGGCGATGAGCACCGCCCAACTGCTGCTTGCCCTGGACGCCGGCCAGGCCAGCGCCTTGCGTGCCCACGAGGCGCACAGCCAGCTGTTTATCGGCGGCGAGATGGGCATCGGCAACACCACCGCGGCCACGGCCCTGGCCTGCCTGCTGCTGGACTGCGCCGCGGTCGACCTGGTCGGTCCCGGCACCGGCCTGGATAGCGCCGGGGTGGCGCACAAGGCCGAGGTTATCGAGCAGGCGCTGGAATTGCACCGCCCGGCGATCGGCGAACCCATCGAGGCGCTGCAACGTCTGGGCGGCTTCGAGATAGCGGCGCTGACCGGCGCCTACCTGGCCTGCGCGCAGCAGGGCATCGCGGTGCTGGTGGACGGATTTATCTGCAGCGTTGCCGCACTCCTGGCGGTGCGCCTGAACCCGGATTGCCGCGACTGGCTGCTGTTCGCCCACTGCGGTGCCGAGCCGGGCCATAAACGCCTGCTCAAGGAGTTGCACGGCGAGCCCTTGCTCGATCTCGGCCTGCGCCTGGGTGAGGGTAGCGGCGCGGCCCTGGCGGTACCTCTGTTGCAACTGGCCTGCAGCCTGCACAACGAGATGGCCACGTTCGCCGAGGCGGCGGTGTCTGAATCGCCGGCATGACGGTTTATCTGGAGTTATTGCGCCACGGCGAAACCGAACAGGGCGGCGGCCTGCGCGGCAGCCTCGACGATGCGTTGACCGCTGCGGGCTGGGCGCAGTTGCGCGCGGCGGTGGTCGGTGCCGGACCCTGGGATCGACTGGTCAGCTCGCCCTTGCAGCGCTGCGCGCGTTTCGCCGCGGAACTGGCCGAGCAGCGCGGCCTGCCGCTGAGCCTGGAAACCGATCTGCAGGAGCTGCATTTTGGCGCCTGGGAAGGCCGCAGCGCCGCCGAATTAATGCAGACCGACGCCGATGCCCTCGGCCGATTCTGGACCGATCCCTACGCCTTCACCCCGCCCGGGGGCGAGCCGCTGCTGGCATTCGAGGCGCGGGTGCTGGGCGCGCTGCAGCGCTTGCAGGCGCGGCATGCCGGCGAGCGTCTGCTGCTGATCACCCACGGCGGGGTCATGCGCCTGCTGCTGGCCGGCGCCCGTGGCTTGCCGCCGGCGGACCTGCTGCAGGTCGATGTGCTGCATGCCCAGCGCTTTCGCCTGCAGCTGGACCGCTTTGGCCGTCTGCAGGAACTGCCATGAGCACGTGGTTGATCGCCCTGCAATTTCTCACCCGCCTGCCGGTGCGCCTGACCGCGATGCCGGCGCCCGAACAGGTCGGTCGTTCGCTGCTGTGGTACCCGCTGGTGGGGCTGCTGGTCGGTGGGTTGCTGCTCGGGCTACACCTGCTGCTGGGTGCTACCCCGTCGCTGTTGCAGGCGGTGCTGCTACTGACCGTCTGGGTCGCCATCACCGGGGGCCTGCATCTGGATGGCCTGGCCGATAGCGCCGACGCCTGGGCCGGTGGCTTCGGCGACCGCGAGCGCAGCCTGGCGATCATGCAGGATCCACGCAGCGGGCCGATTGCCGTGGTGGTGCTGGTGCTGGTCTTGCTGCTCAAGTTCGCCGCGCTGGTGACTGTGCTCGAGGCCGGTGCAGGCCTGTTGCTGCTGCTGGCGCCCTGGCTGGCGCGCGGATCGCTGCCGCTGCTGTTTCTCAGCACGCCCTACGTGCGCGCCGGTGGCCTGGGCCAGGCGCTGGCCGAACACCTGCCGCGCCGCCAGTTGCCCTGGGTGTTGGCGGCCCATGGCATGGCTATCCTGCTGTTCGGCTGGGCGGGGCTGCAAGTGCTGCTGGTGGCGGGGCTGATCTTCGTCGGCTTGCGCTGGCTCATGCTGCAGCGCCTGGGTGGCACCACCGGGGATACCGCGGGCGCACTGCTGGAACTGGTGGAGTGCGCGGTGCTGCTGGCGCTGGCATTGCACGTCCAGTATTGAGAGTTTTCACAATCTCCATGCTCAATCTGTAGCGCTGCAATGTCAGGCAACTGTAGCTGCCGTTTCGCTGGATGGGGGTATATACCTGTATCCATGTTGCCGACCCAATGCCTGTGTACTCAGAGGTTGTGAAAATATCGAGCGCCATAGCGAGAGCGTCTCCAGGCGTTCGCGGCAAGGCGCGCTAGGTGAAAAGCAGGGGAGTTTAGTGAGCTAAATGACCCTGCTTTTTGCGTAGCGCAACGCCAGCAGCGGGCGCCTGGGGGCGTTCGCAGTAGGCGGGAGTTTTTTCACAAGCTCTCAGTTGCGCCGTGCCAGTCGCGGCGTGAGCAAGCTATACGACGATGCGCTGATGGGCGTCGGGCTGAATGTCGCCCAATATGCGCTGCTGAAGAACCTGCAACGACTCGAACAACCCAGTATCACCAGCCTGGCCGACGCGCTGGGGCTGGAGCGCAGCACGCTTGGGCGCAACCTGCGGGTTCTCGAGGGCAAGGGGCTGGTGGCGTTGGCCGGTGGTGCAGATCAGCGCAATCGGCTGGTGGCTCTGACAGCGCAGGGCAAGACGTGCCTCGAGCAGGCCTTGCCGGCTTGGCAGCAGGTGCAGGAGCAACTGGCGCGGCGCATCGGCCCGCAGCAGAAAGCCGCCTTGCTGGCGTTGCTCGATGACCTGGAAACGCTCGACTGATTTTCTCGATAAAGCGGGCGCCTGCCTGCGCAAGGACGTTCTATGACTGCCGTTTGGCGCAAGAGTGGTTGGATTCTTCTCGGGGCCTCGTTGATCCTGGCGCTGTCCCTGGGCATTCGCCACGGCTTCGGCCTGTTCCTGCCGCCGATGAGCGCCGAGTTCGGCTGGGGGCGCGAGGTGTTCGCCTTTGCCATCGCCTTGCAGAACCTGATCTGGGGCCTGACCCAGCCGTTCACCGGCGCCTTGGCCGATCGCTTCGGCGCCCAGCGTACGGTGATCGTCGGCGGCATCCTGTATGCCGCCGGTTTGTTGTGCATGGGCCTGGCCGATTCGCCCTGGACGCTGTCACTGAGTGCCGGCCTGTTGATCGGCATCGGCCTGTCCGGCACCTCGTTCTCGGTGATCCTCGGGGTGGTGGGCCGCGCCGTGCCGGCGGAGCAGCGCAGCATGGCCATGGGCATCGCGGCGGCGGCCGGCTCGCTCGGTCAGTTCGCCATGCTGCCGGGCACCCTGGGCCTGATCAGCTGGCTCGGCTGGTCCGCCGCCTTGCTCGCCCTCGGCGTGTTGGTGGCCTTGATCGTGCCCCTGGCGGCGATGGTCAAGGACGTGCCGTCGCCGGTTCTGGGCCACGAGCAAAGCCTGCGCGGGGCGCTGCGTGAGGCCTGCGTGCATCCCGGCTTCTGGTTGCTGGGGCTGGGTTTTTTCGTCTGCGGCTTCCAGGTGGTATTCATCGGCGTGCACCTGCCGGCTTACCTGGTCGATCAGCATCTGCCGGCACTGGTCGGCACCACGGTATTGGCCCTGGTCGGCCTGTTCAACGTGTTCGGCACCTACACTGCCGGCTGGCTCGGCGGGCGCATGTCCAAGCCGCGTCTGCTGACTGGCCTGTACCTGGCCCGGGCGGTGGTGATCGGCGCCTTCATCCTGGCCCCGCTGACCACCTGGAGCGCCTATGCCTTCGGCATCGCCATGGGCTTGTTGTGGCTGTCCACGGTGCCGTTGACCAACGGCATCGTGGCGACCCTGTTCGGCGTGCGCAACCTGTCGATGCTCGGTGGTATCGTCTTTCTCTTTCATCAGCTCGGCGCCTTTCTCGGCGGCTGGCTGGGCGGTTATCTGTACGACCGCACCGGCAGCTATGATCTGGTCTGGCTGATCGCGATCCTCCTCAGCCTGCTTGCCGCGGCGCTGAACTGGCCGGTACGCGAGCAGCCGGTAGCGCGTCTGCAAGGCGCTGGTGTGGGAGTTGGAGCATGAAGACCGAGTATTGGTTGAGCAGTGCCTTGCTCATGCTGGTCGCCACGCTGCTGGCCTTGGCCTGGTGGGGCTGGGGGCAGGGTGGGCTGGCATTCATGCAGCTGGGCCTCGGGGTGTGTTGAGCGCCAGCTTCTCCAGTCGCACCCAGTCGGCCGCCCCGGCGCCTTGAATCGCCAGTCCAGCAGGCGATCGCGCCCTTCACCCATCTGGGCGATGGGCTGGGCGGCTGCGCTTCCTTAGAGTGTGGGTACGCCGGACGCAGTCTCCCGGCGTGCCCACAAGAACAATAAGGAGGCACCCATGCGTCGTGTCATTACTACCGCCCTGGCCGCTGTGGCCCTGGTCGGCGCCGTCGAGGCCCAGGCCGGTTACACCCAGACCAAGTACCCGATCGTGCTGGTGCACGGCATCACCGGCTTCGACACCATCGGCGGCCTGGTCAATTACTTCCACACCATTCCCTGGAACCTCGAGCGCGATGGCGCCAAGGTCTATGTCGCCAGCGTCGCCGCGTTCAACGACAGCGAGCAGCGCGGCGCCGAACTGGCCCGGCAGATCGTGCCCTGGGCCGGTGCCAATGGCGGCAAGGTCAACCTGATCGGCCACAGCCAGGGCTCGCCGACCGCGCGGGTCGCCGCTTCCCTGCGCCCGGATCTGGTGGCCTCGGTGACCTCGATCAATGGCGTCAACAAGGGCTCGAAGGTCGCCGACGTGGTGCGCGGGGTGATCCCACCAAGCGGCGCCATCGAAGGCGGCGCCAGTACCATTGCCAATGCCCTGGGTGCGGTGATCAACCTGTTGTCCGGCAGCAACAATCCGCAGGACGCCCTGGCCGCCCTGGAAACCCTGACCACGCCCGGCACCACGGCCCTCAACAGCCGCCATCCGTGGGGGGTGAACAACGCCAGTTACTGCGCCAAATCCACCGAAGTGCACAATGTGCGCGGTTATGACATCCGCTACTTCTCCTGGACCGGCAATACGTCCTACACCAACATCTTCGACGCGGTCGACCCGTTCCTGGCCATCACCGGCCTGGCCTTCGGCAGCGAGAAGAACGACGGTCTGGTCGGGGTCTGTGCGGCCTACCTGGGCCAGGTGCTCGGCGACAGCTACCACATGAACCACGTCGATGCGATCAACCACCTGTTCGGCATCCGCGGCTGGACCGAGCCGGTCTCGCTGTATCGCCAGCATGCCAACCGCCTGAAGAACAAGGGCGTCTGATCCTTGCCACGTTTGCGGGCTGCTAGACAGCCCGCCCTGGAGATCGCATGCCCTTGCCGATCCGTTCCCTGGCCCTGCTGACTGTGCTCGGTCTCACCACTGCCGGAGTGATCCTCTACTGGCAATGGCCAGACTCCGTCGTGGTCCCGGTCGATTCGGCCCGCCCGGTTCCATCTGTCGCCGTAGCCAGTGCCAGCCCCGCGCTGCGTCAGCCGGCGCCGACGACTGTCGAACCGGCCGCGCCGCCGGCGTTGCTGCCGGGCCTGCGCGGTACCGAGGTCGACGGCGCACTGAAGACCGACAGCGCCGGCAATCTGCAGCTCGACCTGGCGCTGCGCGACTATTTCGATTACTTCCTCAGCGCTGTCGATCAGGCCGGGCTCGATGCCTCGGTCGAGGCCTTGCTGGCGGATGCCGGCGGACGCTTGCAGGAGCCGGCGCTGGGCCAGTTGATCGGCCTGCTTGGCGATTATCTGGAGTACAAACGCGCCAGCCTGGCGCTGCTGCAGCAACCGTTGAGCACCGACCAGCAAGCCCAGCCGCAAGCGCAGTTAGTGGCGTTGCAGCAGGCCTTCGACAGGCTGGCCCAGCTGCGCCGCAGCCACTTTGCGCCGGGCGCGGTGGAGGCCTTGTTCGGCGCCGAGGAGGCCTACGCGCGTTACACCCTCGACAGTCTGGCGCTGGTCGCCCGCGACGATTTAAGCGAGCAGGATAAAGCCGATGCCCAGCAACGTCTGCGCGAGCAATTGCCCGCCGCCATGCGCGCCAGTGAGGAGCGGCAGAGCCAGGCCCAGGCACAGCAGGCGCAAAGCGAACGGCTGTGGCGCGAGGGAGCGAGCGAGGAACAGGTGCGCCAGGCATTGGCTTTGTCCTATGATCCGTCGACTGTCGAGCGCCTGCTGCTCGAGCAGCGCAACGAGCGCGACTGGCAGCAGCGCTACACGGCCTATCGCGAGCAACTGGCCAGCTTGCACAGCAACGGCCTGAGTCCGGCGGACCGGCAGGATGAACAGCAGCGTTTGCGCCAGCGCTTGTTCGGCGCCGCCGACCAACACCGAGTCGACACCTATGATGCGATTGCCGCCAAACAGCAGGACCGCGAAGTCGCCGAGCTTCAATAGCCTGGCGCTCGCGCAGGCGGCCGGCGACCGATGAGTCTGCAGCAGGAAGAACGCCTGCTGTTGGCGCAACAGCGCCGTGGCTACCGGCGGTTGTGCTTTGTCCCGGAGCTGGAGCAGGGTTTCGTCGAACACCGGGTGCAGCGCATCCACCGCCGCTTGCTGCTGATCGTCAGCACCGCGATTGTCTTTCAGCTGCTCTACACCGTCCTCGATCTGTTGCTGATGCCGCTGGCGGTGGGGCTGACGGTGATGCCCCTGCGGGTGCTGGGCATCCTCGCGGTGCTGGTCTCGTTCGTCTACTGCCGGCGCCCGCAGAGCCCGCCGCGCCGCGTGTTGCTCGCCTACATCGGCGCATACGCGCTGAACGGCGCCTGCGTGGCGCTGATCATCCACCTGTGCTGGGCCCAGGGCGTGGCCATGCCCTACGACGGGCTGTTCCTGATCCTGCTGTTCGGCTATGTGCTGCTCGGCGTCTCGTTCCGCGCCGTGAGCGTGGCGGCCTGGGGGTTCTGCCTGCTGTTCCTGACGCTTGGGTTGTTGCTGACCGAGCCGGACGGCGTGCTGGCCTATCAGGGCCAGTTTCTGATCTTCGCCAACCTGATCGGCAGTGTCGGCGCCTATCTGCAGGAGCACGGTCAGCGCGGGGCCTGGCTCAATCTGCGCCTGCTCGACCTGGCCCGCCAGCGTGCCGAAGCCGATGACGCGCGCAAGCTGCGTCTGCTCGCGGCGGCCAGCCATGACCTGCGCCAGCCGCTGAACGCCATGGGCCTGTACGCCCAGCACCTGCTCGAGCAGAGCCAGGAACCGGGCATCCGTCGGGTCAGCGCTCGTCTGGCGACCTCGGTGGAGCAACTCAGTCGTCTGTTGCAATCGCTGCTGGACTACACCCGTCTGACCTTGCCGGGCGGGGTACAGGCCAAGTTGGAAGTGTTCGCCCTGCGGCCGCTGCTCGAACGCCTGAGCGGCGAAACCCGCCGCGAAGCCGAATTGCAGGGGGTCGAGCTGGATCTGCAATGCGCGGATCTGTGGGTGCACAGCGACCCGTTGCTGCTCGAGCGGGTGCTGCGCAACCTGCTCACCAACGCCCTGCGCCATGCCCAGGCCGGGCGCGTGACGCTAAGCGCCCGGGAGGAGGCGGGCAGCGTGCTGCTGCAAGTCGCCGACGACGGTCGTGGTCTCAGCGCGGCAGAGCAGGCGCAGGTCTTCGAGGAATTCCGCCAACTGGACAACCCCGGACGCAATGCCGAGCGCGGCCTGGGCCTCGGTCTGGCCATCGTCCAGCAGCTGGCCGCGCTGCTGGAGCATCCGCTGCAGCTGGACTCCAGCCCGGGTCAGGGCACCTGCTTCGCTTTGCGCCTGCCGCGCGCCGCCGTGGGGGCGTGGCAGCCAGCCAAACCGGCCGGCGCCGCGTTGAGCGGGCGGGTCTTGCTGCTGGAGGACGATGAAGCCGGGCGCGAGGCGTTGTCCGGTCTGTTGCGTCGCTGGGGTTGCGAGGTCTGGGCCTGCGCCGATCTGCAGGCGGCCCTGGAGTGCCTGGCAGAGGCAGCGCCGCAGTTGTTGATCAGCGATTACCGTCTGGCCGCCAGCGACGATGGGCTGCGCGCCATCGAGCGCTTACGCGAGGAGGCCGGGCGCATGCTCCCGGCTTTGCTGATCAGCGCCGATATCAGCCCCGAGTTGCAGGAGCGCTGCCTGCCCGCGCACGTCACCCTGCTCGGCAAACCCCTGCTGCCGGCGCGTTTGCGCCAGGCTCTGGCGGTGCTGTTGCCGGTTGCTGAAAAAGCCTAGAAGCGGAACGCCGGCCGGCCGCTCCTACAGCCAGGTAGCCCGGATGAAATCCGGGCTACGGGACGGTGAGGATCAGGCCTTTTCCATTCATCAGCGCTACAGCCATCCACGCTGGCGCGCGGCGCTGACGCAGGCGGTGCGGGTGTGCACGTCGAGTTCCTGGAACAGGGTCTTCAGGTGGGTTTTTATCGTGTCTTCGGAAACCCCCAGTTGCCGGCTGATGGCCTTGTTCGGCAAGCCGTCGGCCAGCAGCAGGAGAATCTGTAATTGCCGGGGCGTGAGCGGTGGTTTTGCGCCGGCTCCCGGCGCCGGCAGGGTTTCCCCGAGCAGCACGCGGGTCACCGCCTGGCGCAGGTCGTCGCTGTTGGCGCTTTTCGGGATAAAGCCCAGGGCACCTGCGGCCAGCGCCGCCTGAGCATCCAGGTTGGAGTCGCTGGCACTGAGGATCGCCACCGGGGTCATGCGCCCTTGCTGCTGCCAGCGCTGCAGCAGTTCGAGGCCGGCTACGTCCGGCAGGCGCAAGTCCAGGAGAATCAGGTCGAAATCGTGCTGGCGCAGACACGCCTCGGCTTCGGCGGCGTTCTGCGCGGTCTGGATCTGCAGATTCGCGCAGAGCGGCGCCAGGGCCAGGCTGAGGCCGTCGAGAAAGATCCGATGGTCATCCACCAGCAACAGGCGAAGCTGGTCGGGCAAGGCAGTACAGAGTGCTGTCATGGCAGTTTCACGCGGTTTTTTGTGGTTATGGTCGCCGCCCGAGTGTAGCGCAAAGTGCTGGCTGGTTTAGGCGCCAGGTCACTAATAGGGGAGGGGAGGGGGCAGAGATGTAGGAGTCAGGGGGACGCCTAGTTCTTGCTGGCGAGCCGCCCACCGCCGCCGAAGGTCGCCCCAGCAGGCTGCCGGGTCAGGCGACCGCGCTGAAACTGCCGATGCAGCGGTGCCAGGCTTCGATGAAGTCGCGTGGGTGACCCTGCGGGTGAAAGACCCGGCGCCAGACCCGGGCTAGGCCGAGCAGGTCGTCGGCGGCGGGCAATTCGCGCTGTTCCACCTCGACCAGCATCCAGGCGATGGCGGTGGCGTAACGCAGGTTGACCGTCAGTTCCAGGTGCGGCGCCGCCAGAAAGGCGTGCTGGCTGGCCAGTCCGCGGATCTGGCTGGCCAGATCCGGATCGAGCGCCAGGTACTGGTCCCAGAGCTGTTGATGGCGCAGTTCGGCGATGCGATAGAGGCCATGGCCGCCCTGAGCGTCCAGCGCCGAACCCAGCGCCGACTGGCAGGCGGCGGCACCCAGGAGCAGGACTTCGGCAGCAGGTGAGTGGCGTCCCAGATAGATCAGCGTGGGGCGTATGACGTGCTGGATCAACTCGCAGGCTGCAATTCCCATATAGCCCTCGCGAAAAGTAGCCGATGGGGCCGGGGCGCTTGGCAGCTTGTGGTCGTTCTTGAAAAAGGCCCCACCGGAAGCGGGTTTAGCCGCTTGATTTAAAGTGTAGTGCGACCTTTCTCGTGTAATGGACTGTTTTTAAATTGTTTTATGCTTTCGGTTATTACCTATATTCCGCTTGGTGCTTAGGGCGGTCAGGGCGGCGATCGGTTCGGAGCACAGGACAGCCCGCTGCTTTTGTGTCGCGCCGTCTCTGACTGCCCCTAGTCGCCCGTCGCTACAGGCCGTGCCGGGTCGGTAATCCACTCGCTCCAGGAGCCGGCATACAGCGGCGCCAGCGGGTAGCCGGCAAGGCACAGGGCGAACAGGTTGTGGCAGGCGGTGACCCCGGAGCCGCAGTAGGCCACCAGTTCGCTGGCCGGGCGCTCGCCGAGTTGCGCGGCGAAGCGCTGGCGCAGTTGCGCGGCCGGCAGGAAGCGGCCGTCGCTGCCCAGGTTGTCGGTGAACGCCGCGCAGCGGGCGCCGGGGATATGCCCGGCGACCGGGTCCAGCGGTTCCACCTCGCCGCGGAAACGCGGCAGGGCACGGGCGTCGAGCAGGGTCAGTTCGGGGTGGCCGAGGCGCTGTTGCAGCTCAACCGCGTCGACCAGCAGGCCGGCATCGGGCTGGCCGGCAAAGGTGCCGGGGGCAGGGCTTGGCTGCGCCTGGCTCAGCGCGAAACCGGCCGCGCGCCAGGCCTGCAGGCCGCCGTCGAGCAGGTAGACGCCCTCGCGCTTGCCCAGCCAGGCCAGCAGCCACCAGGCGCGTGCGGCGAAGGCACCGGGGCCGTCGTCGTACAGCACCACCTCGCTGCTCGCGTCCAGGCCCCAGGCCCGCAGGCGCTCGAGCAGTGCCTGCGGTTCCGGCAGCGGGTGGCGGCCGGTGACACCCTTGCTGACCGGGCCGGAGAGGTCGCGCTCGAGATCGGCGAACTGCGCAGCGCCGATATGCCCCTCGGCGTAGCTGCGTTGACCATAGGCCGGGTCATCGAGGGCGAAGCGGCAGTCGAGAATCAGCAGCCCGGGGCGTTCCAGGCGGGCGTGCAGGTCGTTGGCGGTGATCAGTTGGGCGAGGGGCATGACGGGCATCCTGTGTCCGGTTGAAGGCTGCGGGCATGATAAACCCGGCACTCAGGCCGATGAACAGCGATTGAGCTAGGCTGAGAGCTTGTGAAAACACTCTCGCCTACTGCGACCGCCTCTGCGAACGCCTCCAAACGCCCGCTGCGGCGTTGCGCTACGTGAAAAGCAGGGTCATTTAGCTCACTAAACTCCCCTACTTTTCACGTAGCGCGCCTTGCCGCGAACGCTTGGAGACGGTCTCGCTACGGCGCTCGATATTTTCACAAGCTCTGAGCGCAAAGCGCGAACAGCTGGCTGGTCGCGCCGCTGAATAACGGCATGCCCCCGACCGGCCCGGCTACCGGGCCAGCCCAGGCCGTGGGGGCGTGAGTCGGGTGCCGATTGCTCCAGCATCGAGGTGTCTATGCATCCGCTGATGGTTGTCGTGGCATTTACCTTGCTGGCGGGCATGGCCATGCCGTTCGGCGCGGCACTTGCCAGTGTCGAGCGGATTCGATCGCACTGGCTGGAGGCCGAGTTCAGGCACGGCATCATGGCCTTCGGTGGCGGTGCGCTGCTCGCGGCAGTGGCCCTGGTGTTGGTGCCGGATGGCATCGCCCACCTGAGCCAGGGCGCGGCGGCACTGTATTTTTGCCTGGGCGGGGTCGTCTTCATGGGACTGGATATCCTGCTCTATAAAATGAAGACTTCCGCCAGCCAGCTCGCAGCGATGCTTACCGATTTCATTCCCGAGTCCCTGGCACTCGGCGCCGCCTTCGCCCTGAGCGTGGATAACGCGTTGCTGCTGGCCGTTATGATGGCCTTGCAGAATGTGCCGGAAGGCTTCAATGCCTACCACGAGCTGCACGGCTCATCCTTGCATCGTCGCCCGCGCATCATCCTGATGTTCGCCGCCATGGCCCTGCTCGGGCCTGTCGCGGGTGTGGCCGGCTACCTCTGGCTAGCGGACTATCCGACGCAAATGGCCGCCGTCATGCTGGCTGCCTCCGGCGGCATTCTCTATTCGATATTCCAGGACATCGCCCCCCAGGTGCCGCTGAAAAAGCATTGGGCACCGCCCCTCGGCGCCCTGTTGGGTTTCGCGCTGGGCATAGTCGGCCACATGCTCGTGCTGAGCAGGATGGTATGACGGGGGACGCGGCTGCTGTATGTTGCCCCCTTTTCAGCGGGCGCAGCCCAGGATGAGACCGCCATGAAGCGCTTTGTATTGCTGGACACCGCCCAGATTCCCGATGGCTCCGGGGCGCTCTGCCTGTTCGAGTACGGCGAGGACTTCGTGATCAAGATTGCCGGTGGCGATGGCGGTCAGCTGATGAACACGCGTATGCACGGCTCCGAAGATGCCCTGGCGGCGATTCCCTGCAAAAAGGTCGCTGGGCGTCCGGATTCGCGGGTATTGATCGGTGGCCTGGGCATGGGCTTCACCCTGGCGGCGGCCCTGCAGAACCTGGGCAAGACCGCCGAGGTGGAAGTCGCCGAGCTGGTGCCGGGCGTGGTCGAATGGAATCGTGGCCCGCTGGGGGCCAAGGCCGGTTACCCGCTGCTCGATCCGCGCACGCGGGTGTTGCAGGAGGATGTGGCCAACAGCCTGAAGACGGCGGACAAGCGTTACGACGCGATCATGCTGGACGTCGACAACGGCCCTGAGGGCCTGACCCAGAAACGCAATAGCTGGTTGTATTCCGCGCAAGGCTTGCAGCGTTGTCACCAGGCATTGCGCGCCAAGGGCGTGCTGGCCGTGTGGTCGGCCAGCGCCGACAGCAAGTTCGCCGACAAGGTGCGCAGGGCAGGCTTCAAGGTCGAAGAGGTGCAGGTCTACGCCCATGGCAACAAGGGCACGCGGCACACCATCTGGATTGCCGACAAGCTGTAGGAAGGGTCGGGCCACGCTGGTCGGGCGTCGTAGGATGGGTCGGGCCGCGTAGGTTAGGCGCAGGAAAGTTGGCCTGTTGCCACAAGAGCAAAGGCGCCGTAACCCATCAGCGATAGTGGCCATGACGCCGAGTACAGGCACAACTGGTCTGATGGGTATCGCTGCGCTCATCCTACGCGGCCCGCACCATCCTACGGTTACATCTGCATCTGCAGGCCGCGATTAATGGCTTGTCACCTGCGCGACTCGACCAGCGTGGCCCGCCCAGCGGGGCCAGGAAGGCGATGCCGCGCGGCGTTGGCTCGCTCAGCGAATCTTCAGCCGGCCGATGCGGTCGTTATCCAGGCTGCCGAAGTACAGGTAATCGCCTACCGGCTTGACCGAGGTGACCATGCGCAGGTGGGTGCCGCTGGTGTCGTGCAGGCTGCGCACGATCTCGCCCTGTTCGTTGAGGGCGATGGTGAAGCCGTAGGGAATCGCCTTGGGCCACAGCGCACGCGGCAGTTTGGCCATCTGCGCCTTGAGCCAGGGGTGGCGATGGAGGAAGTCGGCATCGGCCTTGCGTGGCGTCGGCAGGGCCACCCAGAAGGTGCCGGCGCGGTCGCCTTGCAGGTTGTCCGGCAGGCCCGGCAGGTTGTCGATGAACACGTCCTGGCTGCCGGCTTTCTCGCCCTTTAGCCAGTAGCGGCTGATGCGGTAGCGGTAGGTTTCGTTGACCAGCACGAAATCCTCGTTGGCCGACAGCGCCACGCCGTTGGCGAAGTACAGGTCCTTGAGCAGCACGCGGGTCTCGCCGCTGTTCGGGCTGTAGCTGAGCAGGCGGCCGTGGGGGCGGGCTTCGAGCAGGTCGAGCAAATAATCCGGTTGCGCGAAACGCGAGGAGGCGTCGCTGAAATAGATGGTGCCGTCGCTGGCAATGTCCAGGTCGTCGGTGAACTTGAAGGGCAGGCCTTCGGCTTCGGTGGTCAGGACCTGGATCTGCCCTTGCGGGTCGATGGACAGCAGGCCCTTGTAGGCGTCGGCGACGATCAGCTTGCCGGCGGCGTCGAAGTCCATGCCCAGCGGCCGGCCCCGAGTGTCGGCGAAGGGCGTGACACTGCCGTCGGCCTCGAGGCGGACGATGCGGCCGTCATGCTGGCCGCTGTAGACCCGGCCCTGGGTGTCCACGGCGGTGTCTTCCGGGCCGTGCAACTGACCGCGGCCGAGCAGTTCGGCCTTCATCAGGGTGTCGTTGGGTTCCAGCACGCCGGTCATCGCCGGGGCGGGCGGCGCCTGCCAGGCCAGCGGGTCGATGGGGCTGGGGGTGATGGCCAGGTAGAGCGCCGCGGCGGCGATCAGCAGGACGAGTAGGCCAAGCAGTTTCTTCATTGCGCGTATTCCTTGTGCTGAAGTGTGCGAGCGGTCGCCAGATTACACAGGTAGCCGTCGGCAAGGCGAGAGCGGCAGGAGCTCGAGGCGCGCCAGGCGGCCGATGGCACGGCCCTGTGTCGGTTGGCGGGCGCGTAATACCCGGCAAAGGGCCGGGGCGATATATACTGCGCGGCATTCTTGATGGGAGCGCCGCGTGGCTATTGATATTCACTGGATTCGTGACAACGCCAGCCTGGCGCAGCACTGCGCCAGCTGGCGCAGCCTGCCGTTCGTGGCGGTAGACACCGAATTTATGCGGGTCGACACCTTTTACCCGATCGCCGGCCTGCTGCAGGTCAGCGAAGGCGAGCGCGCCTACCTGATCGATCCGTTGCTGATCGACGACTGGACGCCGTTCGCCGAGCTGCTGCAGGACCCGGCCGTGGTCAAGGTGCTGCATGCCTGCAGCGAGGATCTGGAAGTCTTCCTGCGCCTGACCGGCAGCCTGCCAGTGGCCCTGTTTGACACCCAGCTGGCCGCTGCCTACCTCAATCTCGGTTTCTCCATGGGCTATTCGCGCCTGGTCCAGGCGGTGCTGAACATCGAACTGCCCAAGGGCGAAACCCGTTCGGACTGGCTGCAGCGCCCGCTCACCGAGACCCAGGTCAGCTACGCCGCCGAGGACGTGCTGCACCTGGCCGAGGTCTATAACCTGCTGCAGCAACAGCTGTCGGCGGAGAAAAATGCCTGGGTGCTGGAAGACGGCGCCGAGCTGGTGGCCAACCTGGGCCGTGAAATCGCCCCGGAGGATGCCTACCGCGAGGCCAAGCTGGCCTGGAAACTGTCCCGCGCACAACTGGCGGTGCTGCGTGAACTCTGCGCCTGGCGCGAACGCGAGGCGCGGGCGCGCAACCAGCCGCGCAACCGCATCATCCGCGAGCATTCACTGTGGCCGTTGGCCCGCACCCAGCCGGACAACCTGGTGGCGCTGGCGCGGATCGACGACATGCACCCGAAAACCGTGCGCCAGGATGGCGAGTTCCTGCTCCAGCTGATCAAGCGCGCCGCCGCCACGCCGCCGCAAGACTGGCCCGAGGCGTTGCCCGAGCCCCTGCCGCTGGAAGCCTCGAGCTTGTTGAAGAAACTGCGCGCCATCGGCCAGCGCGAAGGCGAACGCCTGAACATCGCCCCGGAGCTGATGCTGCGCAAGAAAACCCTCGAAGCCCTGCTGAAAACCGGCTACCCCAATGGCCCCTACCAGCTGCCGGACTCGCTGCGTGGCTGGCGCCGTGAATTGATGGGCCAGGTCCTGCTCGATTGCCTGGCCGGCGAAGGAGAATCCGCGTGAAGCGCATCTGCTCGATCTACAAAAGCCCGCGCAAGAGCGGGATGTACCTCTATGTGCTGAAAAGCGATGCCCTGGAGCGCGTGCCGGAACCTCTGCTGGCCGCATTCGGTCCGCCGACCCTGGCTTTCAGCATGGTGCTCACCCCGGAGCGCAAGCTGGCTAGCGAGGATATTCACGCTGTGCTGGAAAACCTCGAGAAGCAGGGCTACCACCTGCAGATGCCGCCGCCGGAAGATGAATACATCGAGCACCTGCCAGACGAATTGCTGCGGCGCAACGATCCGATATGACTGCCATGCGCGTCCTGATCGGCGAAACCGAACATCTCCGCTATGCCGAGCTGCTGCGCCAGGCGGCGCCCGAGCTCGAGCTGCACGGCAGTGCCGACCCGCTCGAACTGGCGCACTGGGCGGGTAGCTGTCCGCTCTGGCTCGGCCAGCCGGATCTGCTCGCGCCCCTGCTGGCTCAGGGCCGCCGGCCGCAATGGCTGCAATCGACCTGGGCCGGCATCACGCCGCTGCTGGCCGCCGATCTGCCGCGCGATTACCAGTTGAGCCGCGCGGTCGGCATCTTCGGCCAGGTAATGGCCGAGTACGTGCTGTGTCACCTGCTGGCCCACGAACGCCAGCTGTTCGCCCGCCTGGCCGCCCAGGTCGAACAGCGCTGGGACAACCGCCTGCCGCAGAGCCTGGCCGGGCGCCGGGCGCTGATCGTCGGCAGCGGCGACATCGGCCTGAGCGTGGCGCACTTTCTCGCCCCCTTCGGCATCGAGTTGTACGGCGTGGCCAGTCGCGCGCGCGTGCTGGCGCCTTTTCTCGAAGTGGCCGGGCTCGATAAGCTGCCGCGCCTGGCCAGCCAGGCCGACTACCTGATCAACCTGTTGCCGGACACTCCGGCCACCCGCGACATCTATGACGCCGCGCTGTTCGCCCGGCTCAAGCCCGGCGCGCTGCTGATCAACGCCGGCCGTGGTGTGGCGGTGGTCGATGCCGACCTGGTCACGGCGCTGCAGCAGGGCCAATTGGCCGGCGCGGTGATCGACGTCTGCCGCCAGGAGCCGCTGCCCGCCGGCCATCCGTTCTGGAGCGCGCCGCGCCTGTTGCTCACCGGGCACAGCGCCGCACCGACCGAGCCGCGGCTGATGGTGCAGTTGTTCGTCGACAATCTGCGGCGTTACCAGGCGGGTAGCCAGCCGCACGGCGCCGTGGATTTTGCCCGCGGTTATTGAGTCGCGCTGATGAGCGCGGTCCCCGGATTGCGGGTGGGTAGGGTGCGCCGTGCGCACCATCGTGCAGACACCTGGTGCGCACGGCGCACCCTACGCTGGCGTGTTGCCGCCACAACGCCGCCATTCGGCCCGCCGGCCTTGGCCTTGGGCAGGCGGCGCGCTAGACTGCCGGCCTTTTCGCCAGTCACCGTACCCTCGCCATGGCCGCCAAAGTCGAACCCTTCTGGAAACGCAAAACCCTCGAGCAACTCGATCAGGACGAGTGGGAGTCGCTGTGCGATGGCTGCGGCCTGTGCTGCCTGCAAAAACTCGAGGATGACGATGACGGCAGCGTCTATTACACGCGCATCGCCTGCAAGCTGCTCGACCTGAAGAGCTGCCGCTGCACGGACTACGGCAATCGCCGCTTGTCCGTGCCCGATTGCATCCAGCTCACCCCGGCCCAGGCCGACCAGTTCCAGTGGCTGCCGCCGACCTGCGCCTATCGCCTGGTCAGCGAGGGCAAGGATCTGCTGTTGTGGCATCACCTGGTCTGCGGCGATCCGGAGCAGGTGCATCAGCAGCGCATTTCCCAGTCCGGGCGCATGCTCAGCGAAAACAGCGTGGCCGAGGACGATTGGGAAGAGCACCTGATTTTCCGCGCCGGCTGAGGCAGGCCGCGGTTTAAATAGTCATAACGATCTGCTGATAGTGAATTGCATGACCTATATCCGGTCTATGTACTGCACTGACCCGCCCCGCCAAGGAAATGCCCATCATGATGATCCGCCGCAGCTTGTTGTCCGCCTTACTGTTGAGCCTGTGCGCACCGCTCTGGGCGGCGCAGAAGGTCGACCTGGATTACCACGTGCGTTTTCTGCCGGAGAGCGATCAGGCCGAAGTCAGCCTGACCCTGGGGGATGGCGAACGCGTGCGCAGCCTGGCGTTCAATCTGGGCGACAAGGGCTATTACAGCGACTTCAGCGGCGATGGCGAGTGGACCCAGGAAAGCCCCGAGCTCGGTGTCTGGAAGCCAGGCAAAGGCGTGACGAAGCTGACCTATCGCGTGCAGATCAGCCATCCCCACCCGAGTCTGGAGAATCGCTTCAACGCACGCATGACCGAGGACTGGGCTTTGCTGCGCGGCGACGATCTGGTACCCAGCGCCCTGTTGCGCCAGCAGGACAAGACCGAGCTGGTCGCGCGCCTGCAGTTCGAGTTGCCCAAGGGCTGGCGCGGCGTCGAGACCGGTTGGCCGCGGATCGGCAAGGACAAGTTCCGCATCGACAACCCGCAGCGCAAGTTCGATCGCCCGACCGGCTGGATCATCGCCGGCAAGATAGGCACACGCCGCGCCAAGCTCGGCGAGACCGATGTGACCATCGCCGCGCCGGTTGGCGAGGGCATGCGCCGCATGGACATTCTTACCCTGCTGACCTTCGTCTGGCCGGAAGCCCAGGCGGTGTTCCCGCGTGATCCGGCCAAGTTGCTGATCGTCGGTGCCGGCGATCCGATGTGGCGCGGCGGCCTGTCGGCGCCCAATTCCTATTACATGCACACCGATCGCCCGCTGGTCAGCGAAAACGGCACCAGTTCACTGGTGCACGAACTGGTGCACGTGTTCAGCCGCATCCAGGCGCGCGATCGCAGCGACTGGATCACCGAGGGGCTGGCCGAGTACTACGCTATCGAACTGGTACGCCGCGCGGGAGGCTTGAGCGAAGAGCGCTACCAGAAAGTCCGCGAGCAACAGGTCGAGTGGAGCAAATCGGTGAAGAGCCTGCGCAGCGCTAATGCCAGCGGTGCGGTGACCGCCCGCGCGGTCTTGCTGTTGCAGGAACTGGATCGGGAAATCCGCCAGAAGACCAAGGGCAGTACCGAGCCACGCTCGCTGGACGATGTCACCCGTGGCCTGATGCGCCTGGACAAGGCCAGCACCAAGGACTTCATCGAGATCAGCGAGAATGTGATGGGCGGCGCTTCCGAGGTGCTCGACAGCAAGCTGCTGAAGTAGCGCCTGCGCCGGATGGTTTAGAATTTGGGCCCCGACTTGGTGTTGTTGCCCTTGGCCATGCGGTCGTAGAGCACCACATTGACCGTGGCCGCCAGGTTCATGCAGCCCTGGGTGGGGATGTAGATCACATCCTCGCACCAGGCGCGTATCTCTTTGTTCAGCGAGCCGTCTTCCGGGCCGAAGATGTAGATCGCCCGATCCGGGTGGGTGTACTGCGGCAGCGGCCGCGCGCCTTCGACCAGTTCCACCGCGACCGGTGTGCAGCCCAGCGGGATGATCTTCTGCAGATCATCGATGCCGATCAGCGGAATATCCTGGAAGACCTTCTTGGTATCGGTGACGAAGTCGCGGGCATGCTCGTAGCGGGTGCCGGTGTAGAACACCGAGGCCGCGCCATAGCAACCGGCGGCGCGCATCACCGCACCGACGTTCTCCGGGGATTTCGGGTTGAATAAACCGATGCAGCTGTATCGTTTGTTCGCCACGAAGCAGGGCCTTTACGCAAAAGGCGGCAGTATAAGGCCTGGAGGCATTGCTGCCAGGGCAATCGGATGAAGCTGCATGGGGCTGATGGGATTAGGGGCTGATGAGATTACGGCATTGATTGGCCGACCGCCGATGGGTGTCGCTGCGCTCAAACCTACGCGGCCCGACGGATCGCCGCCCGCACCATCCTACAAAAGCCCCGATCGCGCAGATTGAGCGGTGATCCCGTAGGATGGCGTTGAGCGTAGCGATACCCATCACAGATCACCCGGTCGGTAGAGGGGTGCGGTGCCGCTACCTCAGTCTTTGCTCTTCAGCAGGGCGGCCAGGTCGGCGAATGCCTTGTGGGTCGATTTCGGCCCCTGTGGGCTGGCGGTCGAGCCTTCGCTGAAGTACTGCTGGTCGGTGTAGCGCGCGTGCTCGTTATCGTGGCAATACAGGCACAGCAACTCCCAGTTGGAACCGTCTTGCGGGTTGTTGTCGTGGTTGTGATCGCGGTGGTGCACGGTCAGTTCGCTCAGGCGCTTGCCGGAAAATTCCCGGGCGCAACGGCCGCAGACATGCGGGTACATCTTCAGGGCTTTATCCCGGTAGCCTTCCTCGCGACTGCGCTGGGCATCGGCGAGGATGCGGTCGAGCTTGGCGGTAGGCGAGGGTGATTTGTCCGTGCTCATGGCTTGTCTCGTGGCGGTATGCTGATGCCGACAGTGTAGCCCTGCCGATGGTCGGCGAAAACAGCCGCAAGGGCACTTGTCGGCGGTGCGTGCAGCCCAATGCCCAAGAGTCTCGCGAAAGAGAGGTGGATGATGCGCCTGACCAGCGTGCTACTGCTGTGCCTGACGGTCCTGTGCGGCGCGGCGATTCAGGCGCGGGATTACCCCGCGTCGACGCCCCGGGAGCGGTCTTCCGGCTCGCCCGGTACCGCCACGCCGCAGCCCTTCACCCAGCCGCAGCCGCGCAACCTGCCGACTCCGGCGCCGAAAACTCCACCGCTGCTCAACGACGGTACGGGCTACAAGGCCACGCCACCTGACGGCTCCCTGGCTCCGCCAGATGGCGAGTTGCCGCTGCTGGAGCAGCAGCGCCAGCGCAACAGTCAGGGCTTGCCGGGTAGTCGCAAGGGTAGCGATTGAACTCGCCCAGGGGGCGGTCGTCCTCACGCTGGAGTGTGGAGACGATCATGAAATTCGCTGCCAGCACCAACGCCTTCCCGGATTGCGCTGACGCTTATGTGGGCTACTCCATTGAATGAGCGGCGATGCGTACGACTATCGATGGGTATCGCTGCGCTCAACGCCATCCTACGGGGCAGCGATATCGGGCTCTTGTAGGATGTGGTTGAGCGCAGCGATACCCATCAAGCCGCTGTGCCGGTTACCCCAGCTGGAACACCTTGAGCAGGAAGGCGTACTCCAGCGCCACATCCCTGAGCGCCTGGTAGCGTCCGCTCATGCCGCCGTGGCCGGCATCGAGGTCGGTCTTGAGCAGCAGCAGGTTGCTGTCGGTCTTGTGCGCGCGCAGCTTGGCCACCCATTTGGCCGCCTCCCAATATTGCACGCGGCTGTCGTTGTAGCCGGCCACGGCGAGGATCGCCGGGTAGGCCTGGGGTTTGACGTTCTCGTAGGGGGCGTAGCTTTTGATCCGCTCGAACACCTCGGGAGCGTGTGGGTCGCCCCATTCGTCGTACTCGGTGACGGTCAGCGGCAGGTCGGGGTTCTGCATGGTGTTGAGCACGTCGACGAAGGGCACCTCGGCGATGGCCGCGGCAAACAGCTCCGGGCGCTGGTTGAGCACCGCGCCGATCAGCAGGCCGCCGGCGCTACCGCCGCTGATGGCGAGCTGGGCCGGGCTGGTGTAGCCGCTGGCGATCAGGTGCTCGGCGCAGGCGATGAAGTCGCTGAAGCTGTTGTGCTTGTGTTCCAGCTTGCCGGCGCGGTACCAGGCCTCGCCCAGCTCGCCGCCGCCGCGCACATGGGCGATGGCGAAGACGAACCCGCGCTCGAGCAGGCTCAGGCGCGCATGGGAGAACCAGGGGTCGAGGCTTTCGCCGTAGGCGCCGTAGCCGTAGAGGTAGAGCGGGGCGGGTTTGTTGACCCTCACCCCCGGTCCCTCTCCCAGAGGGAGAGGGGAGGCAATGAGCATCTCACGCTTGGCCACCAGGCTGATGGGCACCTGGGTGCCGTCCGGCGCGGTGGCCCAGAGGCGCTGGCTGACATAATCGTCGGCGTCGAACGGGCCCAGCACCGGGGTTTCCTTGAGCACCTGCTGGGCGCCGTCGGCGAGGCTCAGTTGGCGGATCTGCGCCGGGCGGTTGAGCGCCTCGTAGCGCAGGCGAATCACCGGGCTGGCGAACTCCAGGGTATCCTGCACGTACAGGCTGTAGGCCGCATCCGGCAGCTTCACCCGATAGGCTTGCTGGCCCCGGGCGTGCACCTCGATGATCGGCAGGCCGCCCTCGCGCAAGCTGAGGGTCAGCGCGCTGTCGTTCAGGCTCACGCCTTCGAGCATCACCTGCGGGTCATGGCTGCGCAGTTCGCTCCAGCGCTCGCGGGTCGGCGTCTGCGCGGCGGCGCTGCCTTCCTTGACGCAGTAGAGGGCGAAGTTGATCCCGCTCTGGTTGCTGCGGATCAGCCAGGCCCAGTCGCCCTCGACCTTGCCGTGGTCGACGTAATACTCATGGCCTTCCTCGCGCGGCGCCAGGCAGCTGAACGCGGCCTCCGGCGTGTCGGCATCCAGCACCCAGGCTTCGCTGGTGGTCTTGCTGTTGAGCAGCAGCACCAGCTGGCGCTCGGAACTGGCGCGGTAGCAGTTGAGGAAGAAGCGCCCGTCGGTTTCATGGAACACCAGCTCGGCCGCATCGCTGCCGAGGCGATGGCGATACAGCTTGTGCGGGCGATGGCAGTCGTCCAGCTCGCCGAAAAACAGGGTCTGGCTGTCGTTGGCCCAGGTCATGCTGCCGTCGCAGTCGGCGAACGGCAGCTGGCTGATCGCGCCGGTGCTCAGCTCCTTGACGAACAGCTGGTAAACCTCGTCGCCGCTGGTGTCCAGGCTGTAGGCCAGGCGCTGGTGATCCTGGCTGACGCTGAAGGTGCCGAGCGAGAGAAAACCGCCGTCCGCCAGGGCGTTGGGGTCGAGCAGCAATTGCTCGGCGCCTTCATCGACATCGAGCGAAGCGTCGACCGGGCGCGGGCAGCGATAGTAACGCGGGTATTCGTCGCCGGCGGTGGTGCGCTGGTAATAGAGCCAGGGGCCCCAGGGCGAAGGCAGCGACAGGTCGGTCTCGCGGATGCGCCCCTTGATCTCCTGGAACAGCGCCTCGCGCAGCTCGCGTTGCTCTGCCAGCTCGGCCTCCAGGTAGGTATTTTCCGCCTTGAGATACTCGAGCACGTCCTCGGCGTCGCGCTTCTCCAGCCAGCGGTAAGGGTCGGCAGCGTTCTCGGTGCGGGCGATGGGGGCGAGGGGCATCTGGTAACTCCAATTCTGTACGGTCGGCAGTCGGACCACGGAAAAGCCGTTATCATAAGCCGCACTGCGTCAGCAGGCCGTTGAAAAATGCAGCCTTCATTCGCTGCGCTTATCAACGGCCCAGCCCCGTCATGTTCAGAGATCCGCGCTTTATGACCGAGAACGACTATTTATTTGCCTGGGGCGTCTATGCCGTCGCTGCCCTGGGTTGCCTGCTGGTGTGGTTCCGCATGACCCGCTGGATGTGGCGTTACCTGCGCGAACCCCTGCGCTTGCTGGCGGCGGTGCTGCTGTTCAGCCCGACCGCCGTCGACCCGGGCAAAGAAGAGGTGCTCGCCCCGGCGATTGCCATCACCGCGCTGGATCTGCTGTTGGATGTGGGCTCCAGCGTCTGGCGCGCAGTGGCCGATCTGGCCATGTACGGCCTGTTCGCATTTGCCCTGTATGTGCTGTTCGTGGCCATTCGTTGGCCCCTGGAGCGCTGGTGGAAGGGGCTGCGTGGCCCGCAACCGCAACCGGATGACGAGAACGCGCCGACCCTGCGCGAGATCATGCAACGCGAGAACGACGAACCTGCCGATGGCCGTTATGGGCAGGCGACTGGTGCTCGCCGCTTGCGCGTCGAACCGCGGCTTTGAGCAGATTCCTCGTAGCTGAATGACCAGACGTCCCCCCTATAGATTACGGATTTCGGGGATCAAGATCGTGGATGAGCGTAGCGATACCCCTCAAGCGAGTTATGCCTGTACTCGGTGGCATGGTCACTATCGCTGATGGGTTACGGCGCGTTTGCTCTTGTTGCAACAGGCCTATTTGCGTGCGCCTAACCCATCCTACGGACTATAGGGCTACGGGTTTCGGGGGGCACAGTAGGATGGTGTTGAGCGTAGCGATACCCATCGGGGCGCCAGCAGGTACAGCGCTATGATGGGTTCCGCCATGCAGAACATGCGGTCCTGCCGCACATCACCTGGGTGGCTAACCTGTCCTACGGGCCTGGAGTCGTTCTCGCGACGGCGCTCGATATTGTCACAACCCCTGAGTCGAGAGTTTTAACCATGTGTGAATTGCTCGGCATGAGCGCCAATGTGCCCACCGACATCGTCTTCAGCTTTACCGGGTTGATGCGTCGCGGCGGCGGCACCGGGCCGCATCGCGACGGTTGGGGTATCGGCTTCTATGAAGGGCGCGGCCTGCGCCTGTTCCAGGAACCGCGCGCCAGCAGCGAGTCGGAAGTGGCGCAACTGGTGCAGCGTTACCCGATCAAGAGCGAAGTGGTGATCGGCCATATCCGCCAGGCCAACGTTGGCAAGGTCTGCCTGGCCAATACTCATCCGTTCGTGCGCGAGTTGTGGGGGCGTAACTGGTGTTTCGCGCACAACGGCCAGTTGGCGGATTTTTCCCCGGCGCCGAGTTTCTATCGGCCGGTTGGCGACACCGACAGCGAGGCGGCTTTTTGCGCTCTGCTCAACGATCTGCGCCAGGCCTTCCCGGAGCCGGTGGCGGTCGAGCTGTTCTTGCCCAGCCTGGTGGCTGCCTGTGCGGCCTATCGCAAATACGGCGTGTTCAACTGCCTGCTCAGCGATGGCGACTGGTTATTCAGCTTCTGTTCGACCAAGCTGGCGCACATCACCCGGCGCGCGCCCTTTGGCCCGGCACAGTTGAAAGACGCCGATGTGCGGGTGGATTTCCAGGCAGAGACTACGCCCGACGATGTGGTGACGGTGCTGGCCACCGAGCCCTTGACCGATAACGAGCGCTGGAACCTGTATCGCCCGGGCGAATGGCGTCTGTGGCGGGGCGGCGAGTGCGTGGCTGAGGGCCTGACCGACTGAGCGGGCGGATAACTTGAAATCAGAGCTTGTGAAAATATCGAGCGCCGTCGCGAGACCGCCTCCGGGCGTTCGGAGGTGGCCGCAGTAGGTGAGAGTTTTTTCACAATCTTTCAGGGGAGGGGCGATGTTCAGAAGCTATCTACGCTTGGCGCTGTTTGCCTTGGGCCTGTTGGTCGGCGTGCAGGTGCCGGGGTTTATCGAGGATTACAGCAAACGTGTCGAAGCGCACCGGCTGGAGTCCGAGCAGGGCCTGGCGGGTTTCCGCGAGACTGCCGCGCGCTTTTTCAACGGTGACCTGCAGGCGTTGGTGACCCACTATCAGGCCAGTAACGACCCGGTGATGCGCAGCGATGCACAGAGCGTGGGCTATCTGGTCGATCGCGCGAGTTTCCTCGAGTTGGAATGGCAGGCCATGCAAGGGCCCTGGTACGGCCAGGTCTGGCATCTGGCGACGGCCGCCGATCGCGAACTGATCGACGAAACCTACAGCGCCTACCGTTACCAGGTGCTGCTGGCGCCGCAAGCCATCGCCTGGGGCCTGGTATGCGCCTTGCTGTTGGCCTGGCTGGTGGAAAGCCTGTTGCTGCTGATCGGCATGCTGCTCGGCGTTGGCCGCAGCCAGAAGGTGCAGCAGCGGCACTGGCGTTAGGCGCCAATGCCCCGGCGCAACTCGCAATCCATTCGCCGCAGGCAATGCACCGTGGGTTTGGCGGTGCGACGCAAAAGCTGGCGGCCGGGTGATCTGTGATGGGTATCGCTGCGCTCAACGCCATCCTACGGGATCACCGCTCAATCAGCGCGATCGGGGCTTTTGTAGGATGTGGTTGAGCGCAGCGATACCCATCGGCGGTCGGCCAATCAATGCCGTAACCCCATCCCGCGGGGCTGCATCTTGAACCGCCCGAGTTACTTGGACAGGAACTTCATGCCATCTTCCAACCCCTGCAGCGTCAGCGGGTACATCTTGTCTTCCAGCAGTTCGCGCATGAGGTTGGTCGAGGCGGTGTAGCCCCAGGCGTCCTTGGGGTAGGGGTTGATCCAGATGAGCTTCTTGTACTTCTCCATGAAGCGCTTGATCCACACATAGCCCGGCTCCTCGTTCCAGTGCTCGACGCTGCCGCCGGCCTGGGTGATCTCGTAGGGCGCCATGGCCGCGTCGCCGACGAACACCACCTTGTAGTCGGCGCCGTACTTGTTCAGCAGATCCTGGGTGGAGAAGCGCTCGGAGCTGCGCCGCAGGTTGTTCTTCCACACCGATTCGTACACGCAGTTATGGAAGTAGAAATACTCCATGTGCTTGAACTCGGTCTTGCAGGCGGAGAACAGCTCCTCGCAGACCTTGACGTGGGCGTCCATCGAGCCGCCGATGTCGAACAGGATCAGCAGCTTGACCGTGTTGCGCCGCTCCGGGCGCATCTGGATATTCAGCAGGCCGCCGTCCTTGGCGGTGTGGTCGATGGTGCCGTCCAGGTCCAGCTCGTCCTGGGCGCCCTGGCGGGCGAACTTGCGCAGGCGGCGCAGGGCGATCTTGATGTTGCGCGTGCCCAGCTCGACCTGATCGTCGAGGTTCTTGTACTCGCGCTGATCCCAGACCTTGACCGCCTTGCCCTGGCGCTGGCCGGCATCGCCGACACGAATGCCTTCCGGGTTGAAACCGCCGGAGCCGAATGGGCTGGTGCCGCCGGTGCCGATCCACTTGTTGCCGCCGGCGTGGCGTTCCTTCTGTTCTTCCAGGCGTTTCTTGAATTCCTCGATCAGCTTGTCGAGGCCGCCGAGGGACTCGATCTTGGCGCGCTCCTCGTCGGTCAGCGAACGCTCGAATTCCTTGCGCAGCCACTCATCGGGGATCAAGGCCTCGATATGCTGGTTGAGGTTTTCAAGGCCCTTGAAATAGGCGCCGAAGGCGCGGTCGAACTTGTCGAAATGCCGTTCGTCCTTGACCAGGATCGCCCGGGCGAGATAGTAGAACTCGTCCATGTCGGCGAACACCACGTTGTGCTTCAACGCGTTGATCAGGTCGAGCAACTCGCGTACCGACACCGGCACCTTGGCCGCACGCATTTCATTGAACAGGTTGAGCAGCATGGCGGATGCCTCCCGGTTACCCGTAGGGTGGATGACGCTCTTTTCATCCACCTGGCCTATACGGCGTAGGTGGTGGGCAAGGTGGAAAACGCTTCGCGGTTTTCCACCCTACGGAGCGGTCAGCGCGAAGCGCGACGGCTCATGAAAGCCAGACGCTCCAGCAACTGCACGTCCTGCTCGTTCTTCACCAGCGCACCTGCCAATGGCGGAATGGCCTTGGTTGGGTCGCGCTCGCGCAGCACCGCTTCGCCGATATTGTCGGCCATCAGCAGCTTGAGCCAGTCGACCAGTTCGCTGGTCGAGGGCTTCTTCTTCAGACCCGGCACCTTGCGCACGTCGAAGAACACGTCCAGCGCCTCGGCGACCAGATCCTTCTTGATGTCCGGGTAGTGCACGTCGACGATCTTCTGCAGGGTCACGCGATCCGGGAAGGCGATGTAGTGGAAGAAGCAGCGGCGCAGGAAGGCGTCCGGCAGTTCCTTCTCGTTGTTCGAGGTGATGATGATGATCGGGCGCTTTTTCGCCTTGATCGTCTCGTCGGTCTCATAAACGTAGAACTCCATCTTGTCGAGTTCTTGCAGCAGGTCGTTGGGGAATTCGATGTCGGCCTTGTCGATCTCGTCGATCAGCAGGATCACTCGCTCATCTGACTCGAAGGCTTCCCACAGCTTGCCCTTCTTGATGTAGTTGCGAACGTCATTGACCTTGTCGGAATCCAGCTGCGAATCACGCAGGCGGCTGACCGCGTCGTACTCGTACAGGCCCTGATGGGCCTTGGTGGTGGACTTGATGTGCCAGGTGATCAACTTGGCGCCGAAGGACTCGGCCAGTTGCTCGGCGAGCATGGTCTTGCCGGTGCCCGGTTCGCCCTTGACCAGCAGCGGACGCTCCAGGGTAATCGCGGCGTTGACCGCCAGCTTGAGGTCGTCGGTGGCGACGTACGACTGGGTGCCTTCGAACTTCATCGGTAAATCCTCGAACGGTAACGTACCGGGTAATACCCGCGGGTTCAGTATTTGAAAAGCCGACTATACCGCGCAGCCCCGGCGACTGTGAACGCAGACGCGCCATTCAGTCACTGAATGGCGGGTCACGTTTTGCACGTCACCGGAGTCGACTGGTGACGCAAACCGGTTTTCGCCGCGCTGGACGGCCGCGCCTGGGCATCTTAGGCTTCATGGCCTTCTTCCGGCCGCAAAGCACAAGGACACCGCCATGAGCCGCATCTTCGCAGACAACGCACAAACCATCGGCAACACCCCGCTGGTCAAGATCAACCGCCTCGGTCCGGCGGGCGTCACCATCCTGGCCAAGATCGAAGGGCGTAATCCGGCCTATTCGGTGAAGTGCCGGATCGGCGCCAGCATGGTCTGGGATGCGGAGGAGCGCGGCCTACTCAAGCCCGGCATGACCATCGTCGAACCGACCTCGGGCAATACCGGCATCGGCCTGGCCTTCGTCGCGGCGGCGCGCGGCTACCAATTGCTGCTGACCATGCCGGCGTCGATGAGCCTGGAGAGGCGCAAGGTGCTCAAGGCCCTGGGTGCCGAACTGGTGCTGACCGAACCGGCCAAGGGCATGAAAGGCGCCATCGAGCGCGCCACGGAGATTGCCGCCGCCAATCCCGCCAAGTACTTCATGCCGCAACAGTTCAACAACCCGGCCAACCCGGCGATCCACGAAACGACCACCGGCCCGGAAATCTGGAACGACACCGCTGGTGCAATCGATGTGCTGGTCTCCGGCGTTGGCACCGGCGGCACCATCACCGGCGTGTCGCGCTACATCAAACAAGCCCGGGGCAAGCAGATTCTCTCGGTGGCGGTCGAGCCGATCAGCTCGCCGGTGATCAGCCAGACCATCGCCGGCGAAGAGGTCAAACCCAGCCCGCACAAGATCCAGGGCATCGGCGCCGGCTTCGTGCCGAACAACCTCGACCTGGCCATGGTCGACCGCGTCGAACTGGTCAGCGACGAAGACTCCAAGGCCGTGGCGCTGCGTCTGATGCGTGAAGAAGGCATCCTCTGCGGCATCTCCTGCGGCGCCGCCATGGCCGCGGCCTTGCGCATCGCCGCCGAACCGGCCATGCAAGGCAAAACCATCGTGGTTATCCTGCCCGACTCCGGCGAACGCTACCTGAGCAGCATGCTGTTCAGCGACATGTTCAGCGAACAGGAGCTGGTGCAGTAAACCCCCGCCGGGCAAGCAGCCCAAATAAGCGCCAGCGCAATCCGGGAAGGCGTTGGTGCGGGCATCGGACTTGTCGGATTTGCCGTAGATCGCGGTGATGGGTATCGCTGCGCTCATCCTACGCGGCCCGCACCATCCTACGGGGGGGCGATGTCGGGCTCTTGTAGGATGTGGTTGAGCGTAGCGATACCCATCGATAGTCATGCGCATCGCCGGTCATTCAATGGAGCAGCCCAAATAGCGGTTGGGAGGAAGTGCATTCCTTCCCATTTTTTTGCCTGCGTGAAATTTCCGTTGACCGTACCGGTCTGTTGTGTATCGTGTGTATAGATTATTGGCTCACGGCTCACGGCTCACGGCTCACGGCTCACGGCTTACGCTCGCGTGCAGGGTATGCACCATGGACAGGCGGCAGGGAGGCGGGATGCGCAGTCGGGAGGTGATTGAGTTAATCGAGGCGGCAGGGTGGTATGAGGTGGCAGTGAAGGGAAGCCATCACCAGTTCAAGCACCCGACCAAGCCGGGGAGAGTGACGGTTCCGCATCCCAAGTCAGAAATACCAAAGGGAACGTTGCACAACATACTGAAGACCGCCGGCCTCAAGTGACGCCAGTACGAAACACCGAACCGACCGTGAGCGGTTCAACTTTTCGGAGAGAGCACCAATGAAATTTCCAGTCGTACTCCACAAAGATACCGATTCGGATTTCGGGGTGACCGTGCCCGATGTGCCGGGCTGCTTTTCGGCCGGCGCCACCGTTTCGCAAGCACTGGAAAACGCACAAGAAGCCCTGGCGCTGCATTTTGAAGGGTTGGTGGCGGACGGTGCGGAACTTCCCCAGGCACAAGAAATAGACGTTCATCTGGTTAATCCCGACTATGCCGGCGGTGTGTGGGCGGTGGTTGATTTCGACGTGACGCCATACCTGGGCAAGTCTGTGAGGTTCAATGCCTCCTTACCGGAAAACCTGCTGCATCGTATCGATGAGCGGGTGCAGAAGGATCGCCGCTACGCCTCGCGTTCGGGATTTCTGGCCACTGCTGCGTTGCGAGAGCTGGGCACCTGAAAAAGGGCGGCTCCATTGAGGCAACAGCAAAGCCTCGCGGCTAAAACGCAAAGCTATGTCCCAATTGGTTGTTGCAATGGCTAACGGGCCAAAACACAGCCCTTGTAGGAACCAGGGGGACGCCCAGTCCTTGCTGGCGATCCAGCTAACAGCGAAAAGCATCGCCAGCAAGCTGGCTCCTATGAAGAGCTTCGGCGCCATGCAACACAAAACTGGGACATAGCCAAACGGATCGTCCCCGCCCCTCTATATAGATTTTCGGGCTGTTCAAATGCTGGGCAGCGTGCTAAAACCATTCTATCGAGTGATCTAGCCGCTTGAAAAAGAAGGGAAAAACATGACCAAGTCGGAGTTGATCGAAAGGATCGTCACCCACCAGGGGCAGCTCTCAAACAAAGATGTCGAGCTGGCCATCAAAACCATGCTGGAACAGATGTCCCAGGCTTTGGCTACGGGTGACCGCATTGAAATCCGCGGCTTCGGCAGTTTTTCTCTGCACTACCGCGCGCCACGTGTTGGGCGCAATCCGAAAACAGGTGATTCGGTTCGCCTCGATGGCAAATTTGTACCGCATTTCAAGCCGGGCAAAGAGCTGCGCGATCGGGTCAATGAAGACGAGTGAGGCTGCGCCTGTTTTGCCATAGGGCATTTCTTCGTATTCAGAGGTTGTGAAAAAGCGCAGCAGCATTCTGCTAGAAGCGCAACGACAACCCGCCAGCTTTTGCGCCTCGCCGCCGAACCAGTGGTGCACTGCCTTCGGCGAATGACACCCTACGGATTACTAATTACCCCAGATTATGCATTCGACGCCGTTCTGTAGGCTTGCTCGCGCCCTGCGCGCAGCCCCTATTAGCAGAACCAGGCGAGGGCAGGGCTATACCAATGGACGGGAATCCCAAGTATTTAAAATGGGAATCGCCAAGTGAGGAATGGCAAAATGCCCACGCTATTCAGCTAGCGGGTTAATTAAGTTATTCGTATTGAGAGCTTTTCCGTTTAAAGCCTGTTGGTCAGCGAAGGCATTTCAGGGGAGCAGTCGCAACCCTCGATTGGGTCAAGCGACCGGTCGGTAGGGGCTTGTATTGCATGACGTTGCTGGCAGAATGCACCCCTTGCGAAGCCCTCTGCTATGCGAGTGGCATTACGTTTGAGCAATCGAATTTTTGACAAAAGATGGATCTACAGTGACCGAACAAACATACCCGCGCCAAGCCAATAGTGATGATGAAATTGATCTTGTTGAACTGTTCTACGGCCTGTGGACGCAAAAATGGCTGATAGTCCTGATTACCTTGGTGTTCGCGGTGGGTGCAGCTTCGTATGCCTTTTTCAGCAAGCCGGTTTATGAGGCGCGTGCCGCTGTGCTGCCGCCTTCTCTCAGCGACATTGCCGGCTTCAGCCTGGGCCGAACAGGTGGGGATGGCTTGAAGCCATTTTCGGTTAGCGATGTATATGCGGTATTTACCCGCAACCTGCAGTCCGAGAAGTCCCGCCGTCATTTTTTCAGGGAAGTCTACTTGCCGTCCCTGGGTGATGCGCAGCGCTCCGGCTCTCAGGATGGTCTTTATAAAGCGTTTAGTGAAAAATTCAGCGTCAAGGCGCCGGATAAAAACCAGCCCGACCGCTATTCCATCGTTGTCGAACACTACAGTCCCGAACTGGCGTCAACCTGGGCGAAGCAATATATCGATCAGGTGGCTGAGCGGTCACTGAATGAAATGCTGCAGAACTCGGAGCGCGAACTTGCGGTACAGGCTCGCAATATCGAGCAGCAAATCAAGTCCGAGCGTGCTAGTGCCAAAGCTCGCCGAGATGACCGCACCAGGCAATTGCAAGAGGCATTGACGGTTGCCGAGGCAATAGGCCTGGATAATCCTCCCGTCATAACGGGGCGAGTTTCAAATGACAGCGAGCTTTCCTCCTTTATGGATGGCAGCTTGATGTACATGCGTGGTGCCAAGGCTCTGCGCGCTGAAATGCAAGTGCTGCTGGCGCGTACATCCGATGATCCGTTCATCCCAGAGCTGCGTAACCTGGAAGCGCGATATCAGTTATTCGCGGGTGTGAGTGTTGATCCGGGCAACGTCGCGGTCTTCCGGCAAGACGGGGATATCGAAGTTCCGGATCAGCCCATAAAGCCGAAAAAAACCCTGATCGTGGCATTGGGTGTGGTGCTGGGCGGCATGCTCGGCGTATTTGTCGCGTTGATTCGCCTGATGCTGAGAAAGCGCGCCGCCAAGACTTGATGCATTGTGGTTGCCGGGAGATCGCAGGTGCTTGCGAACAAAGGTTAAGGCACATGGCAAAGTGCAAAACCAGTCATGTGGTTCGGATGCGCTCTGGGAATTAATTTGCCTGACCACCATATTCCCCGGACTGCATTGAGCTACGCAAAGGTGGTCGCGCATACGATTGCTGAATGAACGCTGCCCTCCCAGATTATGCCAAGGCTTATCCGGGATCTGTGGGGTTGCGGGCATTGCATATCCACAGACCCCGTAGCACGCAGTGGTGCCGTCAATTGTCAGGCCAACGGCGCCACCATGACCTTCAGTCAATACCTGCGTTTTACGTGGACAGCAACGCGCAGTGCTGAGCCCCAATCTGTCCGTCCGTGGCAGCAAAATCGTGGTCAAGACTTGTAATGTCGTTTAGTGGTGGCACAATGCCGCGCAATTACTGCTGGCAGGATTGGCGCAAACCCTGATGCCCCCAATCAATGGCTGAGACGGACAACAGCCCAAGGATCGTTGTCCGCCTGTTGGCGCATTAGTGATGCCCTTTTAGAAGATGGATCTTGATCGTGAATGCAATTACCTCCGCGATGCCGCAATTCTCCAGTGATGAAATCGACCTGGCTGCGCTATTTCGTGCGCTCTGGAAGCAAAAGCTACTGATTGTCTCTGTCACGCTGCTGGTCGGCCTGCTGGCGGCGGCATATGCCTTCCTCGCCACGCCTGAATACCAGGTGCAAAGCGTGCTGCGTCCGGCGTTGATCAAAGACCTCGATGCGCTTAACCGTAGCGGCGTTTACGAGCTCACGCCAAGCCAGGCCATGCAGCGTGTCGGCGCCACCTTGGAGTCTTACGAAAGTCGCCTTGAGTTCTTTCGCGCCAACCAGGGCTTGTTCGAAAGCCTGCGTCGGCCCAGTCGCAGCCTCGAGCAAACCTTCGAAAGCTTCAACCAGCAAGCCTTCAAGATGTTCCAACCCGACCCGAAGAAGACCGATAACCTGAGCGCCTACGTCGGCATTCAATTGACTTACCCTGAGGGTGTGGATGGCGTCGCCTTGGTCAATGGCCTGGTCGAGTACAGTCTTCAGCGTGAGCGTGAGCGCATCGCCGCTGACTTGGCCGTGGTCATTCAGAACCGCCTGAACCAGCTCGAATTGCAGACAGCTGCTGCGCGTGCCAGATATGAGGCGACTAAAGAATCGAGAATTGCCGCGTTGCTCGAGGCCGACAGCCTCAAGCGCGCACAGTTGCAAGATGAGCTCAAAGCCTTGCGCCAACAACTCAAGACCCATCGTGACAACCGTATTGTCCAGCTGGACGAAGCCGCACGGATTGCCATGGCCCTTGGCATTGCCAAACCGACCACGCCATCGGCTCTGGGCGAGGGTGATCGGGTTGTGCAGGGCAGCGTGATCCGCACCGAGGTGAACAGCCAGCAGATACCGCTCTATTTCATGGGCAGCGAAGCGCTCGAGGCCGAACGCAATGCCTTGCTGCAACGCCGTTCCGATGACTTCACCGAGCCGCGCGTCGCGCAGATCGCCAAGGAATTGCAGTTGTTGGCGAACAATCGTCAGATCGAAGTGCTCAATAAGCGGGAAAATGAAGACCTGTTTCTCAAGGACTTGGCCATCTGGCGTGAAGAGGCTGCACATTTGCGCAACCTCAACGTCGATGTTTCAACCCTGAAGCTGGTCACCGTCGATCAGTTGGCGATGCAGCCCCTCAAGCCGATCAAGCCGAAAAAGGCCCTGATACTGGCCTTGGGGTTGGTGCTCGGCGGAATGCTCGGTTTGTTCGTCGCCCTGATACGCAATATGCTGCGGCGTAAACCTGAGACTTTTGCCCTGGTGCACGCTGCTCGAGAGCGAGAGCCTGCATACAACTTGTAGGAGCCAGGGGGACGCCTAGTCGAGGGCGCCCAGATGGGGACACCTAGTCCTTGCAGTTGTCCGGCATTCCGGCGATCTGTGTGCAAGGGCTGATGACATCCTGACGGTAGGGTGCGCCGTGCGCACCAAGGTTTCAGACACAAGCAATGGACCGCAGCCGGCAACGCTCTAACCGCCGGCCATCGTTAACGGACTAACACGGATCGACCCCATGGACTACCCCGACATCCTCCACCACGGCGCCAAAGACGGCGTGACCGGCTCCTGCCATCAACTGCTGATGGACGCCAAGCACAGCCTGTTGATCGACTGCGGCCTGTTCCAGGGCGCGGAAACCTCGGCTGAAGGCAAGTCCGCTGCCGACCGCCTGGCCATCGAATTCCCTCTGGACACGATCAAGGCCCTGGTCGCCACCCATGTGCATATCGATCACGTCGGGCGCATTCCCTATCTACTGGCCGCCGGTTTCAAGGGGCCTATTCTCTGCAGCGAGCCTTCGGCCAAGCTGCTGCCCATCGTGCTCGAAGACGCTTTCAAGCTCGGCTTCAGTCGCGATCAGAAGCAGGTCGAGCGTTACATCAAGCTGATCGAGCAGCGCATCATCGCCTTGCCCTACAAAACCTGGTTCAGCCTGCACGAAAGCGCGAGCCTGATCTGCCGCATCCGCCTGCAGCGCGCCGGGCATATCCTCGGCTCGGCCTATGTAGAGATCGATCTGCATTACCCCGAGACCGGCGAGAAGAAACGTATCGTCTTCTCCGGCGACCTCGGCGCGCCGCATGCGCCGCTGTTGCCAGCCCCCAAGCCGCCGTATCGCGCCGACCTCCTGGTGATCGAGAGCACCTACGGCGACCGCCTGCACGAAGACCGTCGCACCCGCCGCCAGCGTCTGGAAAGCGTCATCGAACAAGCCCTGGCCAACAACGGCACCGTACTGATCCCAGCCTTCAGCATCGGCCGCACCCAGGAGCTGCTCTACGAGCTGGAAGACATCATCCACAGCAAAAAACTCGATGCCCTTAACAAGGGGCAAGGAAACAGAGCCGCTGTTAATCCCCCTCTCCCCTCAGGGGAGACGACTGCATGGATGCAGGAGGTAGGGCGAAGCAGGATGCCCGAGCCGAGGGCCGGGGTGAGGGGAGAGGCCAAGGGCAAAGCCAATATTAGCGACCAGGTAGAGATCGACTGGCCCAAATTACCCATCATTCTCGACTCCCCCCTGGCCAGCCGTTTCACCCAGGTCTACCGCGAACTGAAACCCTTCTGGGACAACGAGGCCCTGCAGCGTGTCAAGCAGGGGCGCAACCCGCTGGGCTTCGAGCAACTGCTAACCGTCGACAGCCACCAAACCCATCTGGCCATGGTGCGCCACCTGGCAGCAACCGCTCGTCCGGCCATCGTCATCGCCGGGAACGGAATGTGCAGCAGTGGTCGAATTGTCAATTATCTGAAAGCCATGCTCCACGATCCTCGACATGACGTACTCTTCATCGGTTACCAAGCACAAGGCACGCCCGGCCGAGCGATCCAGATGTATGGTGAGCGCGGTGGTTACGTCGATTTAGACGGAGAGCGCTACAAGATTGGCGCCAAAATCAATACCATAGGCGGCTATTCAGCCCATGCGGATCAGAAAGGCCTGCTGGGTTTCGTCACCCGCATGCGCGACTGGCCCAGCCAAGTGCGCATCGTCCATGGTGAAACCAGCGCCAAACACGAACTCGGCGAACGCCTCAAGGCGCTCTACAAGCAGGCCCAACGCAACCTGGAGCTATCAATCCCCAGCGGCACAAGCGATACCTAACTGTAGGAGCCAGCTTGCTGGCGATATTCGTTATCTCCACAGGGATGTGGAAAATGCAGTAAGCCGTGAAGAATACGGCTCTTTGTAGGAGCCAGCTCGCTGGCGATCCAGCATTCTGGTGATCCAGCAGGCCGCCACCTAACCGGCACCTGGCGACAAATATAAATGTGGCCTCAACAGCCAAAAAACCTTCCTATCCATCCTAACGGCTGGCCAGGTCGGAACAGATCCTGCACCCGGCCCAACCAAGCCAGGTGCAAACAGGAGTGAACTGTCGGTCTGTAGATGCTGCGCCGATTTGCTTGATACCCATATGAATGTAAGTGCCACAACTACCCCCTGCATCGCAGGTACGGCCCCGGCCTGGTACCTCGTGCATTGCAAGTCCCGCCAGGATGAGCGCGCAGAAGAAAACCTGCTGCGCCAGGGCTATGCCTGCTATCGGCCGCAGCACAGCTGCGAGCGGATAGTGCGTGGCCGTCGACAAATCATCGTCGAATCGCTGTTCCCAGGTTATCTATTCATTAAGCTGGCCGCAGATGCCAACTGGGCACCCCTGCGCTCGACTCGTGGGGTCATTCGCATCGTGGGTTTCGGCGGCATACCGCTGCGACTCGACGACAGCTTGGTCGAACACCTGCAACAACGCACGACAGCACCCGTTAAACCGGCCCTCGAAGCAGGGGATAGCGTGCGCATTACCGAAGGTGGCTTTGCCGAGCTGGACGCCATCTTCGTGGCCATGGATGGCGAGCAGCGGGTGATACTGCTGCTCAATATGCTCAACCGCCAGCACCAGATCAGCATGCCGCTGGTAAGCATCGTCAAGAACTGATTAAGTCTCGGCACTGGCCGAGATCAAGGCAACACCCTGGCGACGCCAGTAAAATTTGAAGATTGCGACGTTCTCAGGAAACCAACGGTAAATCCTGGGGCGGTAGCGTGTCTGAGATGCAAGCCGCATACAGGCATGTGCTGCACCGCTCTTGTAGGAGGGCCGCCCCGGCGCGATGCCTTTGGTTTTTGAGCGGACTGCGTGCGCCATTCGCTCTGATGTTTGTTCGGTCCACGCGGACTAGGAAATGCCGCAAGCCCTCTAATGCGTAAGATAAATCCATCGTTGTAGGCGACCAACCTCAGGGCAATGCTTGCGCTCCCCAGGGTTCCCTAAACGTCCCGATCAAAATTGGCTGTATTGGTAATTTAATGTCTTTAAAAACCCTTTGCGTGTTCGGCACGCGCCCCGAAGCCATCAAGATGGCTCCGCTCGCTCTGGCGCTTACCGCCGATGAGCGCTTCGAGGCTCAGGTGTGCGTTACCGGTCAGCACAGGCAGATGCTCGACCAGGTGCTCGATCTGTTTGAGTTGAAGCCCGACTATGACCTGAACATCATGAAGCCAGGGCAAGATCTCTCCGATGTAACTACTGCCATCCTGCAAGGGATGAAGGCGGTTTTCAGTGAGTTTCGGCCGGATATCGTCTTGGTACATGGAGATACGGCTACGACCTTCGCTACGACATTGGCGGCCTATTACCACCAGATCCCGGTTGCTCACGTTGAAGCAGGGCTGCGTACGGGTAATCTCTATTCCCCTTGGCCGGAGGAGGCTAACCGCAAGCTGACCGGCGCTTTGGCTGCTCTACATTTTGCCCCTACGAATACCTCTCGCCAGAACTTGTTGAATGAAGGCGTGGATATGGCTGCAATTCACGTTACCGGTAATACGGTGATCGACGCTCTATTGGAGATAGTTGCAAAGCTGGACACCACCGAAAGCCTGCAGCGCCAATTCAAAGAGCAGTTCGCCTTCTTGCCAGGCGACAAGCGGATAATCCTTGTTACGGGCCATCGTCGTGAGAGTTTTGGCGATGGCTTCGAGCGCATCTGCCAAGCCTTGGTTGATACGGCCAAAGCCTTTCCTGATGTAGAAATCGTTTACCCCGTGCACCTCAACCCCAATGTGCGCGAGCCGGTTAATCGGCTGCTGGCAGGTGTCGACAACATCCACCTGATCGAGCCGCTCGACTACCTGCCCTTTGTCTACCTGATGAATCGTGCCTATCTGATCCTTACCGATTCGGGCGGTATTCAGGAAGAGGCACCGTCTCTCGGTAAGCCCGTGCTGGTCATGCGTGACACCACCGAGCGGCCGGAAGCAGTCGAAGCAGGTACCGTCAAACTGGTAGGCACCGAAGTAGACGCAATCAGCAGCAATATACATACCTTGTTAACGGATACTCACGCTTACCAACGCATGAGCTTTGCCCATAATCCTTATGGTGATGGCAAGGCCTGCGCACGCATCATCGAGACGTTAATCAACATTCGTTAGCATTAGATTATTAAATTCCCAGTTTTTTAAAAGAATGGGCCGGGTAAGGGCGGGTTTCTTTACCCGCTATCAGATCATAGGAAGAAGCATGCCATTTGAAACCATTTCCGTCGTTGGCCTGGGCTATATCGGTTTGCCTACTGCGGCAGTATTTGCGTCTCGCAAGAAGAAAGTGATTGGCGTCGATGTCAATCAGCGGGCGGTGGATACCATCAACCGCGGTGAAATCCATATTGTCGAACCAGATCTGGACATGGTGGTGCATGCTGCCGTTACCGAAGGTTATTTGCGTGCGACAACCAAGGCAGAACCGGCAGATGCGTTTCTGATTGCAGTGCCGACCCCGTTCAAGGGCGATCACGAACCGGATCTCTCCTATATCGAGTCAGCGAGTAAGGCTATTGCGCCAGTCCTGAAGAAAGGCGACCTGGTCATCCTCGAATCTACCTCTCCGGTGGGGGCCACAGAGCAGATGGCTGTCTGGTTGGCTGAGGCGCGTCCGGATTTGACCTTTCCGCAGTCCCATGGAGAAGCTTCCGACATTCGCGTTGCTCACTGTCCGGAGCGAGTCCTTCCTGGCCACGTGCTACGCGAACTGGTACAGAACGACCGAGTGATAGGAGGCATGACAGCCAAATGCTCCGAGGCGGCGGTAAAGCTCTACAAAACCATCGTGGAAGGCGAGTGCGTAATTACCAATGCGCGGACTGCGGAAATGTGCAAACTCACTGAAAACAGCTTTCGTGATGTGAATATTGCTTTTGCCAATGAACTATCGATTATTTGTGACAAGCTGGATATCAATGCTTGGGAGTTGATTCGTCTGGCTAACCGGCACCCACGCGTCAATATATTGCAGCCCGGGCCTGGCGTTGGCGGGCACTGTATCGCTGTGGATCCTTGGTTTATTGTTAGCAGCACTCCAGAAGAAGCAAAGCTTATTCGCGTAGCGCGCGACGTTAACGACGGCAAACCGCTCTGGGTTAATGACAAGGTGAAGTTGGCAGTGGCTGAGTTCTTGCAGGAAAATCCAGAGAAGACAGCTTTGGATGTGACCATTGCTTGTTTTGGTTTGGCTTTTAAACCTGATATAGATGATCTGCGTGAAAGCCCTGCCTTAGCGATTGCCGAGAATATTGCCGCCACCCACCCCGGTTGTGTACTGGCGGTTGAGCCAAACATTGAAGAACTACCGGTTAAGCTAGCAGGTAAAAAACTGGTTCTGAAAAGTCTTGATCAAGCACTGGCCGAATCTGACGTGTTGGTGTTGTTGGTAGACCATAAGGTATTTAAGGATATTCCTGTGGCTGCGCTTCGAGGCCGTAAAATCGTTGATACTAGAGGGGTTTGGATAGCTTAATTAGCTACCCGCTCGTAGGTGCCGAGATTTAAACCTACCCTATAGAATTCATTTTTAAAGTTTAACTTAAGCGGAATTGACCAAATGCTCACTAACCAAACTATTCTCGTCACCGGTGGTACTGGCTCCTTCGGTAATACTTTCGTTCCGATGACTCTGGCCAAATACAATCCGAAAAAAATCATCATTTTCTCGCGTGACGAGATGAAACAGTGGGATATGGCCAAGAAATTCGAAGGCGACCCACGTGTGCGTTTCTTCATAGGCGATGTTCGCGATAAAGACCGCCTGTATCGTGCTCTGGATGGTGTCGACTATGTCGTGCATGCCGCCGCGACCAAGATTGTCCCAACTGCCGAGTACAACCCCTTCGAGTGTGTTAAGACCAACATCAACGGTGCCATGAACCTGATCGATGTCTGTATCGATAAAGGAGTCAAGCGTGTGGTGGCATTGTCTACCGACAAGGCCAGCAGCCCGATCAACCTGTACGGTGCAACCAAGCTGGCTTCCGACAAGTTGTTCGTCGCCGGCAATTCTTATGCCGGTGGGCATGACACTCGTTTTGCGGTGGTGCGTTACGGCAACGTCATGGGGTCGCGCGGTTCGGTAATCCCATTTTTCATGTCGATTAAAAATAAGGGCGTATTGCCTATCACCGATGATCGTATGACCCGTTTTATGATTTCCCTCGAAGAGGGTGTCGAACTAGTTTGGCACGCTTTCAAGGACATGGAAGGTGGTGAGATCTACGTGAAAAAGATCCCTTCCATGAAGGTGACCGACCTCGCTCGGGTGGTTGCTCCAGAAGCGAAGCAGGAAATAGTCGGCATCCGCCCCGGCGAGAAGCTGCATGAGCAGATGATCAGCATCGAAGACGCCTACTACACCTACGAATATCCTGAGCATTTCAAAATACTGCCGACCATCAATAATTGGGCAACCTGCGAAAAGCGGATCAAGAACGGTAAGAAGGTGCCAGAAGGTTTCATGTACTCCAGCGACAACAATGCGGAGTGGATGAGTGATCTGGATCTACAGGCCTGGATCGACAAGAATCGCGAAAAGATTGGGAGCATCTGATCCATGATCCCCTACGGTCGCCAGGACATTACCCAAGCGGATATCGATGCAGTTGTGGGGGTGTTGCAATCCGATTTCCTGACTCAAGGCCCGATGGTGCCGCGTTTCGAGCAAAGCGTGGCGCGACACGTCGGTGCCGAGCATGCGCTGGCGGTCAACAGTGCCACCTCTGCATTGCATATCGCCTGCCTGGCACTGGGCCTTGGTCCTGGTGATCTGCTCTGGACCAGCCCGATTACTTTCGTTGCTTCGGCCAACTGCGGCCTGTACTGCGGCGCGCAGATCGACTTCGTGGATATCGACCCGCGTACCTACAACCTTTGCCCTCAGGCGCTCGAACGCAAGCTTGAGCAGGCTGAGCGCGAAGGGCGCTTGCCCAAAGTGGTGGTGCCGGTACATCTATGCGGGCAACCCTGCGACATGCAGGCTGTCCATGCACTGGCGCAGCGCTTCGGCTTCAAGGTTATTGAGGATGCCTCCCACGCCATCGGCGGCAAATACCAAGGTGACTTCATCGGTAACTGCCGCTATAGCGATATCACCGTGTTCAGCTTCCACCCAGTAAAGATCATCACTACCGCCGAAGGCGGCATGGCGTTGACCAACAATGTCGAACTGGCTAACAAAATGGCCCTGCTACGCAGCCACGGAATTACCCGTGACCCAACACTGATGACTCACGAATCGGATGGTCCTTGGTATTACCAGCAGGTCGATCTCGGCTTTAACTACCGCATGACCGAATTGCAGGCAGCCTTGGGTGTAAGCCAAATGGAACGCCTGGATGAATACGTCGCTCGTCGCCATCAGCTTGCCCGACGTTACGATGAATTATTGGCTGAGTTGCCAATTACGCGTCCTTGGCAACACCCGGATAGCTATTCGGGATTGCACCTTTATGTGATTCGTCTGCAGCTCTCCAGGGTTCAGAAGACCCATCGCCAAGTGTTTGAAATGCTGCGCGAGCAAGGGGTCGGCGTAAATCTGCACTACATTCCGGTGCATACCCAGCCGTTCTACCAGCGTATGGGGTTTAAGGCGGGAGACTTTCCATATGCAGAAACTTACTACAGCGAAGCTATCAGTTTACCGATGTTCCAAAGAATGACTTATGAGCAGCAAGATCAGGTCGTTGCAGCTCTTTATAAGGTGTTATCGGCATGAAGCTAGCGCTTGGAACCGCGCAGTTTGGGCTCAACTATGGCATTTCTAACAGCAGCGGAAAAATAAGCACGGAAAAAGCAGTCGATCTGCTTTCATATGCCAAGTGTAATGGTATTGATACGTTAGATACTGCTATAGCCTATGGCGACAGCGAGCAGGCATTGGGCAGTATCGGGGTTGACGGTTGGCAAGTAATTACAAAGCTACCAGCGCTTCCGGAGAGTGAAACGGATGTTGAATCCTGGGTCGAACGGCAACTACAAGGCTCATTGAGTCGGCTGGGTGTCAGTAACGTGTATGGGCTGCTGTTACATCGTCCTCAGCAGCTTCTGGAGCGTTCCGGGCCTGCCTTGATACATGCTCTTGAACGATTGAAACAGCAGGGGTTAGTAAAAAAAGTTGGCGTCTCTATATACCAGCCAGATGAGCTTGGTAGTCTTTGCGATATTATGGAACTTGATTTGGTTCAGGCCCCGTTGAATGTTCTTGATCGTCGATTGATAGATTCGGGTTGGCTTGCGAAGCTGAAAGCCCAGAATATAGAAGTTCATGTGCGCTCGGTATTTATGCAGGGATTATTGCTAATGCCGGCGGCTCTGCGTCCAGAAAAATTCATGCGCTGGCAAAAACTTTGGGCTGAGTGGGATAGCTGGTTGGCATCGAATAAGCTCGATCCTGTTGCTGCGTGTCTAGGTTTTGTGCAGTCAGAACCATGTGTCGACAAGCTAATAGTCGGCGTTGAGAACGCCGCGCAACTCGAGAATATAATAAAGGCCTCAGCCATAAAATCACCAAGGGTGCCGGCAAGTATTAGTTCGCTGGATATAAATTTACTGAATCCTGCAAGGTGGTAGTTAGATGGCGCTAAGGCTTGGTGTTATAGGGATGTCAAAAGGCAATGGCCACCCCTATTCGTGGTCGGCGATATTCAATGGTTATGACAAAGAAAAGATGCAAGATTGTGGGTTTCCAGTAATTCCACAATATTTAGACCAGCAAGAATGGCCGCAGGCCAAGATCAAAGATGCTTGCGTCACTCATATATGGACGCAGGATTATGGGCTGTCGAGCCACATCGCAAGTGCCGCTTTGATCGAAAATATTGTGCAGCGACCGGAGGAGATGATCGGCGTCGTGGATGCTGTGCTTCTGGCCCGCGATGATGCCGAACAGCATCTGAAATTTGCAGCACCTTTTATTGAAGCGGGTATACCTATTTATATAGACAAACCTGTAGCTTTGTCGGTTGCTGCATTTGAAGAGTTATATCGACTTGAAAAATTTTCGGGGCAAATATTTACCTGCTCCGCACTCCGTTACAGTGATGAGTTAAAATTGACACTGTCAGACCAGCAAGACATCGGTGAGCTACGTGAAATCCACGCGGTTACACCCAAAAGCTGGAACAAGTATGCCGTGCATATTATCGAGCCTGTTCTAGCGATGCTATCTAGCGCAGATAAGATAATCCACTTAGAAAGAAGTGCTGCCAATGCGCAGGGTGGGGCGCTGACCGTACTCTGGGACAGTGGCGTGGTCACGCGATTTTTTGCTGTCGGCGAATCTGCGGTAGCTCCAATATCCATCCGGGTTATCGGCAGCAAGGGCTGGAAAGACCTTGTATTCACAAATTCATTTAGTGCATTTAAGGCCGCATTGCAGGATTTTGTTGATGGCGTGCGCGTTAAGTCAGTCAACTCGTTGCCAGAATTCAACAGAAAGGTTGTTGGCATAATAGAAGCAGGGCAGGGGGGCGCACAGTGAGTACAGTCCTGATTACGGGTGGCACAGGGAAGTTTGGTTCCGTATTGGTTGATTATTTTTGTCAGAAGGGAATGCAGGTTGTTTTTACATCCACCTCAGCAGAAAAAATCGCCAAACTGGTAGGCGCGTACTCCGGAAATAATCGGTCGATAACCGGTGTTCAGGTGGATTTCAGTGTCGAGAGTAGTGTGTCGTGCGTCATGCAACAGTTGGCCGAAAAAAATATTTCAGTCGATTTTTTGGTAAATAACGCCCGAAGTTTAACGTCACTTGTCATTGAGCCTGACGGCAGCGTGTCAAGAGAGAACTTCCTGGCTGAATACCTGCTGGATGTGGTTGTGCCCTATGAATTGACTATGGCTCTTGCCAAGCTCGAAGGTGGCGGCTTGAAAAGCGTCGTTAATATCGGCTCTCAATATGGAATGGTTGCTGCAAACCCTTCCCTGTATACCGATCATGCCCGGCAATCGCCCATACAGTATGGCGTCGCCAAAGCGGCTCTGGCACACCTGACCAAAGAGTTAGCTGTACGTCTGGCTGAGCAGAAAATCCGCGTCAACTGTGTGGCTTATGGTGGGGTTGAAGGGCGTGTAGATGAAGCCTTCAAGGCACGTTATGCCAGCTTGGTGCCTAGTCAACGAATGCTTCGTGAAGAGGAGATTCCCGGGCCTATCGAGTTTTTACTTAGTGATGCCAGCTCAGCAATGACCGGCCAAGTGATCTGCGCAGATGGCGGGTGGACGATATGGTAGGCAAATGCATAGCCATAATTCCAGCGCGTGGCGGTTCGAAGCGTATCCCACGCAAGAATATAGTCGACTTCTTTGGCAAGCCCATGATCGCTTGGACCATCGAGGCTGCCCAGAAAAGCGGCTATTTCGAGCGCATTCTGGTGTCGACTGATGATGAGGAAATCGCCCAGGTAGCCAGGGATCATGGAGCCTGCGTGCCGTTCTTAAGAACGGAATGTGCCGATGATCATAGCCCGGTTAGTCAGGCAACGTTAGCGTCGCTTAAACAGGCTGAGGAGTTTTGGGGAACCAATTTTGACACAGTTGTGCAATTGATGCCGAATTGCCCGATACGTACTGCAGCGGATATTAAGCAGGCCATCGGAGCATTTCACGGAAAACAGGCAACATTTCAAATCAGTTGCTTCAAGTTTGGCTGGATGAACCCCTGGTGGGCTTTGCGTCTCAATGAGCAAGGTCAGGGTGAGAAGCTTTTTTCAGAGGCAGTTTCTGCCAGATCTCAAGATCTACCAGAGCTTTATTGCCCTACTGGAGCTATCTGGTTAGCGCAGGCTGCTGCTTTGAAAAAGACAGGAACTTTTTATGGTGCTGGCCATGTATTTGATCCAATGCACTGGACTTCAGCTGTGGATATAGATGACTACGAGGATATGGAAATGGCAAAAGCAGTATGGATAATGCGCAATCAGAAAGCATGACTAATGACTAGCGTTGTTTTCCGTACCGACGCCTCGTTGCAAATAGGGACAGGCCATGTCATGCGCTGCTTGACCTTGGCCGATGCCCTTAAAGCCGAAGGCGTAGAATGCCATTTTATCTGCCGTGAACATCCGGGCAATCTGCTGGATTACATAAAAGGTAAGGGCTATAGCGCTTATGCCATTTCTGTCATGCATGCAGAGAGAGCTGAGTCGCGAGGCGCGAGTACCTTACCGTCAACCGAGCTAGCTCAATTGGCCCATGCCCACTGGCTAGGCGCTTCACAACAGCAGGATGCTGATGAGTGCGCACTGATTCTGAGTGAATTGCAGCCCGACTGGTTGATAGTCGACCACTATGCGTTGGATGCTTGTTGGGAAAGTGTGCTGCAGCCGCACTATCAAAAACTGATGGTTATTGACGACCTGGCTGATCGCCCCCACACATGCGATTTGTTAGTGGATCAGACCTTTGGCCGTAAGGCAGATGACTACCTACCGAAGGTACCAGCCGGATGCAGGGTACTCTGTGGTTCGCAATACGCTTTGTTGCGCCCTGAGTTTGCCGCACTACGCCAGTACAGCCTCAAGCGTCGAGAAACCCCGCAGATGTACAGTTTGCTCGTCAACATGGGAGGTGTTGATAGGAACAACGCGACAGGCAAAGTACTGCAGGCGCTTAGGCACTGTGACCTGCCAGTGAGCTGCAGTATCACCGTAGTCATGGGTACTAGCGCCCCATGGCTGAGTGAGGTGCGATTGCAGGCCGAGCAAATGCCGTGGCCTACCGATATTCGGGTTGGCGTTAGCAATATGGCTCAGTTAATGGCGGACAGTGACTTGGCGATTGGGGCCGCCGGTTCGACTTCTTGGGAGCGCTGTTGTCTAGGGCTGCCTACGGTAATGATCGTTCTCGCGGATAATCAGCGGCAAGTCGCCCAGGGCCTCGAACGGGTTGGCGCTGCACTGGCAATAGATCAGCAACAGATTGCTGAATATCTCCCCACTCTGTTGGCCCCGCTGGTGTCATTATCAATCCCCCGGTTAGCCATGGGGCAGGTCGCTGCTGGAATAACTGATGGGTGTGGCGTGACAGCGGTTATTCAACATTTGGAGCCTCTGAAGTGACTTTGATGGCATCGAATCAGCAACGGGTTCGCCCAATGACAAGTGATGATCTGGAACTGGTGCTGACGTGGCGCAACCACAAAGAGGTCCGTCGCTGCATGTATACCCAGCATGAAATCAGTCTCGCTGAGCACTCAGCCTGGTTTGAGCGGGTATCCCAAGATCCCAGTCGTCATCTACTAATTTTTGAAGGTAATGCAGTCCCACTTGGCTTTATCAATATTAATCAGATAGCTCTTGGTGGCATAGCCGACTGGGGTTTTTACACGGATCCGGCTGCCCCGAAAGGCACTGGGGGGAAGCTCGGCCAAGCGGCCTTGAAATACGCTTTCATCCATGCCGGGCTACATAAAATTTGCGGTCAGGCATTAATTTACAATGAGCGCTCAATAAAATTTCACCTGCGTTTAGGCTTTCAGCAGGAAGGAATTCAGCGCGACCAGCACTTCGATGGCCAGAAATATCACAATGTTGTGTGCTTTGGCCTGCTGGCCTCCGAATGGCAAACGAATATTTAAGAGATCTGACTATGTCCATTTTACCCGCTATTAATATTGCCGGCCGTCGTATTGCTACGGATGTACCGCCTTATATCATTGCCGAGCTTTCTGCCAATCATAATGGCAAGTTGGAAACAGCATTGAAAATCATCGAAGAAGCCAAAAAAGCTGGTGCCGATGCGATTAAGCTGCAGACTTATACCGCTGATACCATCACGCTTGATTGTGATTCCGAAGAGTTTCAAATACATGGTGGTTTGTGGGGGGGCAAAACGCTCTATCAGCTTTACCAAGAAGCTCATATGCCTTGGGATTGGCATAAACCACTGTTCGAACATGCGCGCAAGATGGAGATTACCATCTTCAGTTCGCCATTCGACAATAGTGCTGTCGATTTGTTGGAGGATTTAAATGCGCCTGCTTATAAAATCGCATCATTCGAAGCGGTTGATTTGCCTCTCATCAAATATGTGGCCAGCACAGGCAAGCCGATGATTATTTCTACCGGCATGGCAGATGCCGAAGAAATTCAAGAAGCCATTGACGCTGCACTCGTCGGCGGTTGTAAAGAATTAGCCATATTGCATTGTGTAAGTGGCTATCCTGCGCCTGCAGAAGATTACAATCTGCGCATCATATCCGACATGGCGCAGCGTTTTGGTTTAGTCACCGGTCTGTCCGACCATACGCTGGACAATACTACGGCCATTACCAGCGTGGCATTGGGGGCTTCTATTATTGAGAAGCACTTTACCCTTGATCGTAGTGGCGGAGGTCCTGACGATAGCTTCTCTCTGGAGCCTAAGGAGCTAGCGGAGCTATGCAAGAACAGTAGTGTTGCGTGGAGCGCATTAGGGAAAGTCGATTACGGAAGAAAGTCGAGCGAGCAAGGCAATGCTAAATTCAGAAGGTCACTATACTTTGTAAAAGCGTTGAAGAAAGGCGAGATAATTACTGCCGATTCAATAAGGAGTGTTCGGCCGGGATTCGGTTTAGCCCCGAAGTATCTAGGAAATTTAATTGGTTGTTCTGTTACGTCAGACGTTAAAGCCAATACCGCGGTGAGTGCTGAATTAGTAGCTATGCCATAATTGGGTGCGTGAATCTCAACGAATTACCATGGCAATGAGCCGGAATAAATATGTTAAAGCCAGATGAGTCGCTGTTGCTGGATTTTTTAAGAGGGGCTAGTGCTTTTCTTGTCTTGGTTGCACATGTCCAGCAAATTTTGATAAATCCTACCTGGATGCCGTTTTCGTTGAGTGAAAGAAATGATATTTTTCCATTCGTATATTCGCAAATTGGTGCCCTTAGTGTAATGATTTTCTTTGTGTTGAGTGGGTTTTTAATAACATATTCAATTGATGAGAATTTAAAGAAAAATAGATATAAGGAATTTAATGCTACTAAGTATTTTAAAAGTCGGCTGAGAAGGTTGTTTCCGCCATTGCTTTTTAGCCAAGGACTGGTTCTGGTGGCTTTTGGATTGCTTTATTTTTTTGATGCAAATAATTCTACATTTTTTGCAACGGGAAAAGAATTATATTTAGCGCGAAGTGAATTGGAATTTAATATTGTTGATTACCTCGGAAGTTTCTTTTTTTTAAATACTATTATTGATGATGTTAATAGCCCTATTGTAAATGGCCCATTGTGGTCCGTCGCACAGGAATTTTGGTTTTATGTGATTGCTGGATTGCTTGTATTATCTTTCTATAATAGGAATGTCTTAGTTGTTCTTGCGATTGTACTGGTGTTTCTTGTATCTCAAGGGAATGTGTTTTTTTTATATGGTTTTGGAGTGTGGCTGTTTGGTTGTTTGGCGGCTGTTCTTCATATGAATAAATTCCACGAGCGCAAGACTGTGGTCGTCATGGTCATGTGTTTCATTACATTTTTTATGTGGGGCGTATTAGTCTATTTGAATGAGAACTCATTTATTAGGGGGCGTCATAAATTCGTCTTTGGAGTCGCCTTTTCATTTATTTTGTTGTTGCTGCTAAATAATAGATATCTGATGAGAGGAGCGACACGTTCGTGGTTGGTCAAGAAGATCGCTGGGCAGGCGGGTTTTTCTTACACGCTCTATTTGATTCACTTCCCATTACTACTATTAATATGGGTGTTCACAAACAAGTACGTTCAAGGCGATGTTCTATTGGTGTCCTCTCTTGCTTCTGTAACTGTTGTTCTTGTGATGTGGGTTTCCGCAAAAGCTTCAGGCTTGATTGAGGGGTATGCGAAGAGGAAGGCTCAGCAACGATATTTACCTCCAATATTGCTCGACACCTTTTCAGCTTCGGAAAATTCTAATGGTGTAGATGCCAAGTTGTGAGGACGGCATGTGTTGTAAACATAATTTTTGGGTGACCTAGTAGGCGGGTGCCTATACTTGATATCTTTTGGTTTGGTGCGAAGCTTCTTGTACCGCTGTTATTTTTGTCCGAGAATTTTATTGGATATCTATGAAAATTTTATGCTATGTGCGTCCATGGAATTATAAGCAGTTTAAATGTTTGGCTGGAAATATTGCCCCTAATGCATCGTTAGCTTTTTGCAGCGAACACCCTGTGGTCGATTTTTCTGGGCTCTCTGCTATTTATTATTTTTATTTAAGTAATAATTCTTTAGTTTCTGATTTTTCAGGTACAGAGCAAGACGATTTCATTGCTCGTTGCCGACTGTTGCGAGCGTTAGATAAACCTGAGGCTATCAGGCATCTGGCGGCTATGGGGCAAGCGATACAAGAGTTATTAGCGAAAGAGCAACCAAGTGTTGTTTTGTCGCTAATGGTAGATTCTTATCTAATGGATTTACTGCGCTACTACTGTGATCGCCTAGGAGTAAAATTCATAGGCCTAGTACCTACATTTGTCAATGGGTATTTTCGTGTCACTGCTAGGGGGGAAGCTACTTTCAACCCTAGTGCTGATGCCTGTGATACTCACGGAGTAAAACAAGTACTCTTGGATCCGTTGTATGCGCCAGAATTTAACGCCAGCTCGCTTTCCAGTCCACTGCGAGGAATATTGCGGCGCTGGGCGGCAAATATTGCACGCGTGCCATACTTTTATATAAAACGCCACTTGCTGAAAGATCCGTACAATTATCATTATTGGGCTGCCCAAGTAGTTTCCCGGCAGTTGGTCAACTATTTTCCGCCATCCGATCCGGGGAATAATGCTTGGTTGGAGACTCTACAGAATATAGATAAACCGATTCTGTACATTCCATTGCAGATGGTGCCTGAGGCTACCGTTGATTACTGGTGTAATGATGTTGAGGTGATTGATTATTACACGCAACTGGAGCGCTTTATTACTAAGTACCATAGTGCTTTTCAGATCGTGATAAAAGAGCATCCTTCTGTTATGGCTTCTAGGCCTCTTGGCTTCTATCGGCGTCTAGCTGCAGATAAGCGAGTCACTGTGGTACCAACCTATACAGCATCTAATGAAGTTTTGGCTGTGGCGGACGCTGTCTTGGTTTGGACGGGTAGTGTTGGTTTTGAAGCTGCTCTAAGAGGGAAGTCCGTCATTTGCTTGGGCAATCCTTATTATCTTTATGGTTCTCGTTTCTTAAAAATTAATCCCGCTACTGACAGCAATGTGATTTATGCCCATATTCAGCAAGTAAAATCTCGGCCCGTAACGTCAGTGGAGCAGGACGAGTTAATAGAGCATCTAGCGGCCCAGTTATTTCCAGGACATTTCAAGAATAATGGTACATGGTCAGAGCATTCGGAAAAAGATCTGACTGATTGCAAAGCTATGGCGAAGTCGCTCAGTGTTCTATTTGAGTGTGGCTTGGTATGATTAGACGGTTAGATATAGGTGTCGTCGCAAAAGTATTATCAGATGTCCTGAGGGGGTATACGGGGCAGCGGTTATTAACTGCTTGTTTAGTGTTTGCTAGCGCGTTACTCGCTGCTTGGGTTCTGGGGCCTGCTCTTTATGGGCAGGTATTTCTCGTGATGTTTATAGCTAAGCTGCTATTGCTCGGGAATTTAGGCAGTATCAGCGGTTATATGCATAGCTTTTATGATGCGAAAAAGACTCCCCTTAGTAGTGACGCTTTTGTGCTGAGCTATGGTTTGCATTTACTATCGTTTTCCGCTGTAGCCATTGCACTCGGTTTTTTTATAGACAAGGTTTATTTTTTAGGGGCAATATGTTTTTCCTTGTTGCTGCCGTTTTTTTTGGTGGAGCCGGTATTACGTGTTAAGCGAATGTTCTATATTTCCTTGTTGCCAGATTGGGCGTTGAATCTATCTCTATTGATGGGGCTATTTTATTATTACCTTTATGGTTCGCCGGATAGTGATTTTGAAGGGTTTATTAGTCCTTTTTTGTTTGCATTAGGATTTTTTAGCTTTTCTTTTTTACTTTGGATAAATTGGCGCTGGGGCTTAGTGCGTCGCCTTGCTTTGGCTCGCCCGATGTTCAGCTATGTTGATTTGGTAAAAATTGGCCTTCCTCTGTTTGCAGGTACTGCAGCCTTTAGTTTATTTTTATTCGTTGATCGTTTCTTTCTTGAGCGTTACCACTCGGCTGAGTCGTTGGGTATTTATATGCTGGCCTTCCAACTGGCTACGGGCGCTACGCTAATTTTAACATCTCTGAATTTTACCGCAGGTGTTGACTATGGCGAGTTGATTAAGAAAAACAAACCTTTCGGGGTCTTTGTTGCACGGCGTTCGCGGCAGGCTTTATTCGTATCTGCAGTTAGTATGTTATTGCTATTGATAGGCGTTTTTGTTTTGCAGCAATACTTTTTCCAGGAGTATCATGGTTTAACCCTTTCGACCTTGTTTTTAGGAGTTGGCTTGTGTGGCTTTTATACAGCAGGTAGTATCACGCCTGTGGCATTTTACTTGAATAAGCAGAAAGTTCTGATGGTGGCTATGTTCGTTGTCGTGATTTTTGCCGTTTCGGGGAATCTTTATGTGGTGAGTAGTGGGTTGGATTATATTTGGATTTCTGCGCTCAGTGGGTTTTGGCTGTCATGTTATTCTTTTTTTGCCATACAGTATGTTTTTCGTTTAGATAATTCGCGTGTTATCTCATTATGATTGACGATTTTCTTAGTTGCTAAAAGTTGGTGGAAGTAATGATTCTAATAAGACAGTTTTATCCAATTTTCCTTTTGTTTCTTTCATGGCTATCAGTGGTGGCTGTGAGAAATACTTTTTTTTTGGAGTTTGAGCCAATAAGTGCTGATGCGAAGTTTTATCTATTTTTGTTTTTCGTTGTAGCGGTTTTTGGTTATCTTTTGGGTAGTGTCGGAGTGCTTTTCCCGGGAAAAAATGAGGGGGGTGCTTATGGTGCTCGTAGTGTTAATGTGAAAGCCAATTGGCTGATTTTTTTTACGTTAATATCAATTTTTTTTGCTCTTGTTAAGTTTTATTATTCAGTGGGGTTTTCAGGGTTTTCGCTGAATATGATTGCAGAGTACCGTATGCTGCGTGCGCGTGATGGAGATGATACTAAGGGTGGGAGTATATTCGGTGTTATTAGTACCATTACCTCCGCTTTTATTGTTGTAGTATATATTTATGGAATTTATTTTAAGCGATACTTGTCGAGGCGTAAGGCGGCTGCAATAAAGTTGGTGTTTTTCTTTGGGCTTGCTATTTCGTTTCTTGGTGGAGGAAGATTCTCCGCTGCGATATCTGTGCTTTTTGTTTTTTTATTTAGTTTATGTCATTACGTTTGCTTGCGAAAGGGTGGTATGGTTTCAGGGCAGCTCTCTCGAACAGCCCCAAAGTGGGGTAGGAAAATAGTTTACGTTATTCCTCTTCTAGTTTTATTTTCTTATATGTTTGTCGCGCGCTTTACTGTTGATGGTAGAGGCGATGAGTTAGTCTTGAGTTACCTCAATTCGGGGCTCCCTGGTGTTGCTGTTCCGGATGATGTTTGGCTGTATTTGAGTGATTCGTCTTTTCTTCTGTTTCCTTACTTTATTCTTGCGATGTTCTTTTATTATATTGGGCATTCTTTCTACCAGTTCGATATTTTGCTGCAATATGGCATTCCCGAGAGTGCACCCTACGCACTGGCATATCAGTTGTACCCGTTTGCGTTGTTTTTTAATAAGCTTGGGTCGGAAATTATTCCCATTGAATCTATTTTGAATGAGCTCCCCAATGCAGGCACTTATTTTTCTTTGGCGGGAGCGTTCTATCTCGATTTTGGTTATTGGGGGGCTTTTATTGCGGTTTTTCTTGTGTTTTTCGCCGGAGCTCTTTCGTGGGGGTGGATGCTGAGGCGCGGTGGTTTTCTATCGCTGTATTTTTCAAGTATGTTTATGGTGCTTTTGATTTTCTCGCCAATTGTCGGTGTCATTGGCACTGCTATATATCCGTCCTTGATTGCGGTTTCTTTGTTTTTGTGGGTTTTCGTTCCGGCTAGATCTCGGTAGTTTTTATATTTATATGGTGAACGCATGGATCTTTTTAGAAAGCTTTTCCGATTCTGTTTGATATATGGCCCTGGTCGGGCTTTTGTTAAGGCTGTCGGGCGCACGAGGTGGACGCTGCGGCTTAAGCTAGTGCTGTCCCCTTTTAAGCGCTCTGATAAATTTATCGCCGTTGTGGGCTGTGGTCAGTTTGCATTTTCTACGATTGCTTTTTTTCTAACAAAAAGGCACGGCGAGTGTATCAAGGTTGCTCTTGATATCGATGAGAAGGCAGTTAATACATTTTCGGCCTGCTATGGCGCTGATGTTGTACTGACGAATCCAGCTAGTAAATTTTTATTGCCCGACGTGAAACTGGTTTATGTTGCCTCTAATCACGCCAGCCATACTGATTATGCGCTGCGTTGCTTGGATGCGGGGATTGATGTTTATATAGAGAAGCCGATCTGCGTATCTAGGGAACAGTACGAGGCGCTAAGAGTCGCTATTTTGAAAGCGCAGTCAAAAGTCTATTTTGGTTATAATCGTCCGTTTTCCGCTGCTGTCAAGGAGTTAAAGAAGCACATTAAGCCCACTGCTTTTACGCTTAATTGTGTGGTTATGGGGCATTTGATCCCGGAGGATCATTGGTATAGAGAGCCCGCCGAAGGTACGCGTGTGTGCGGTAACTTAGGCCATTGGATAGACCTCTCATGGCACTTGCTGAATTGCGCTGGCGGGGTGAGGTTTCTTGATATTCTGATTGCCTATTCTAATATTGAAACGCCTGACGATAACATATCGGTAGTTTTGACCTCGGATCGAGGCGATTTGATTACGCTAACCCTCACTGCAAGAGAAGAACCCTTTGAGGGGATCAGCGAAACTATTATTTTCCAGCAGGATGGTTTGTTTGTAAAGGTTGATGATTTTAGGCGGGCCAGCTTCCAACTAGGCCATAAGAAATTTAACCGCCGCTATTGGCCTAAAGATGTTGGTCATCAAAAGGCTGTTAGTCAACCTTTTGATGGTGACACGCGTAATGTGAGCGAAGTACTTTGCTCTACGGAGCTTATGCTGGAAATAATGGAAATGGTGAGGGCCAATAAGGCAAGCTCGCGCTTCGATATAGATGGAAAATTATGAAGCAGATTCTACAAGATTTGGCTAAAGGCGAAACGCTATTAAAAGGCGCTCCTGCGCCCTTTGTAACGCGTGATGCGCTGGTTATCTCCAGCACAGTGACGTTGGTATCTGCCGGTACCGAGCGAATGCTGGTCGACTTCGGTCGTGCGTCATATCTGGAGAAAGCACGCCAGCAGCCTGAAAAGGTCAAAATGGTTCTGGAGAAGATCCAGACCGATGGGTTGCTGACGACCGTTGATGCGGTGCAATCCAAACTGTCGCAACCGCTGCCTCTGGGTTATTGCAATGTCGGTGTGGTTGCAGAAGTTGGAAAGGGCGCTGAAGGGTTCAAACCTGGTGACCGGGTTGTATCCAATGGCGCCCATGCCGATGTGGTTCGCGTCCCTAAAAATCTTTGCGCCAAGGTACCGGCCTCGGTCGCGGATGAAGAAGCGGCCTTTGTCGTGGTTGCCAGTATCGGTTTGCAGGGCATCCGTTTAGCAGAACCGACCTTGGGTGAAGCCTTTGTCGTGACTGGCGTTGGCTTAATCGGGTTGCTGACCGTGCAGCTTTTGCGTGCCCAGGGCTGTCGTGTCTTAGCCATCGATTTCGATGAGTCCAAGTTGGAATTGGCTCGCCAGTTCGGTGCGCAAACCTGCAATCCCGGAAAAGGAGAAGATCCGGTCGCCGCGGGAATGGCTTTCAGTCGTGGCCATGGCGTGGATGGGGTCATTATTACGGCTTCGACCAAGGCCAGCGATCCGGTGATCCAGGCGGCGCGGATGAGCCGCAAGCGCGGGCGCATCGTTCTGGTTGGCGTTACGGGCCTCGAACTGAATCGCGCCGACTTCTACGAGAAGGAGCTGACGTTCCAGGTCTCATGTTCTTACGGACCCGGTCGTTATGACCCTGTCTACGAGCAGCAGGGGCATGACTACCCTTATGGCTTTGTGCGTTGGACTGAACAGCGTAATTTCGAGGCGGTGCTGGACATGATGGCCAGCGGTAGCTTGGACGTTAAGCCGCTGATCACCCACTGCTTTGCTTTTGAAGATGCGGTCAATGCCTACGATATGCTGACTACGGACAAATCAGCCCTGGGTATTTTGTTGAAGTACAGCAGCGAGGCAAGCACTCGCTATCAGCGCACGGTGCCGTTAACGGCTGGTGGCACCTTTGCCCCCGAGCGACCAGTTACCGGGTTTATTGGCGCAGGTAATTATGCCTCACGGGTTCTGATTCCAGCCTTCAAGGCCGCGGGTGCGCAGTTCCATACCATCGCTACCTCGGGTGGAATCAATGGGGTGATTCACGGCGAGAAAGCCGGGTTTGCTCATGCGACTACTGACACTCAGGGAATGCTGGAAAATCCTGAGGTCAACACTGTCGTTATCGTCACTCAACACAATACTCATGCTCGTTTTGTTCAGGCTGCGTTAGCGGCCGGCAAGCATGTTTTCGTTGAGAAACCCCTGGCCATCACGCCGGAGGAATTGGCGAGCGTCGAGTCCGCCTATGCGGTCGCGCAGAGCAGTGGAAAGCCTGCTCGATTAATGGTCGGCTTCAATCGCCGTTTTGCGCCTCAAGTACAGAAAATGAAGGCATTGCTGGCGACGGTCAAAGAGCCGAAGACCTTTATGATGACGATGAATGCCGGAGCCATACCTGCTGACCACTGGACACAGGATAATCAGGTCGGTGGTGGACGCATCATCGGTGAAGCCTGCCATTACATCGACCTGATGCGCTTCCTGGCTGGTAGCGAAATCGTTTCCGTGCAATGTCGCCGTATGGGCGATCATCCCGGGGTTTCGATTACGGAGGATAAAGCGGCCATTACGCTTGGTTTTGCCGATGGCTCTTTCGGCACTATCCACTATTTGGCCAATGGTGCGGCGAGCTTCCCCAAGGAGCGGGTCGAGGTGTTTGCGGCCGGACGTGTATTGCAGTTGGATAACTTCCGCAAGCTCAAGGCTTTTGGCTGGCCGGGCTTCAAGCGAATGAACCTGTGGCGGCAAGACAAAGGCCAGCAGGAATGCTGCAAGCGTTTTCTGCAGTCTATCCAGTCGGGAGGCGACAACCCTATTCCCGTGGAAGAAATTTTCGAAGTGGCCAGGGTTTCGATTGAAGTGGCCGATTTGCTACGCAGCCAAAAGGATTGACTGGGGCATGGGCCTTAAACACATCGATCGTCTAGCTAGTACGCTGAGGTATTTGACTGCGGAGCAAGTCATCTACCGGCTGTATTATCGCGCTCGTTCATTGCGGGTCGAACCTGTGAAGGACGTGGCCCTGCGATCATCGATGAGATGGGCATCGCCTGGGTTTATTCAACAATCTACCTCTGATGGCCTCGAGTTTTCGTTTCTTGGAGCGAAGGGGCGTATCGACGATTTGGGTTGGAATGCCGCGCAGCACAGCAAGCTGTGGCTGTATAACCTGCATTATCTGGACGACCTGAATGCCGTCGGGATCGATGAGCAGAATACCCTGGCTCGCGCTCTGGTGAACCGATGGATAGAGGCTAATCCGCCGCCGTCCGGCAATGGCTGGGAACCCTATCCGCTTTCGCTGCGGATCGTAAATCTGGTCAAGTGGTTTGCTCGCCAGGAGGCTTTGGAGCCGCATTGGCTCGCAAGCCTGGCTATGCAAATGCAGGCGCTTACCAAGCAGATTGAATATCACATCCTGGGTAACCATCTGTTTGCCAATGGCAAGGCACTGGTATTCGGTGGCAGCTATCTGGCCGGGCCAGATGCCGAGCGATGGCTGGCAAAGGGGCTCCAGATTCTCGATCGGGAGGTTAAGGAGCAGTTTCTTGAAGATGGCGCGCATTTCGAGCTATCGCCCATGTACCACGCTACTTTGTTGTGGGATATGTGTGACCTGGTGAATTTGGCTGAGCGGGTCGATTTGCCTGAGCTAAAGGCGCGTCTGCCCGAGTGGCGCGCAGTGGTTACGCGCGGATTGCTCTGGCTGCGCAGTATGCAGCACCCGGATGGCGGGATTTCATTCTTCAATGATGCCGCCTTCGATATTGCGCCTCTTCTGTCCGACTTGGAGGTTTATGCCTCCAGATTAAGCGGCTGCTTGCCCGTCGCCGAGAATAGTCCGGCAGCGGCTTTTGCCGTTATCCACCACGCGCAAAGCGGTTATGCCGCGATCAATCTAGGGGACGGCCACAAAGCCTTGTTAGACCTGGCGAAAGTTGGCCCCGACTATCAGCCAGGGCATGCTCATGCCGATACGCTCAGCTTTGAGCTAAGTCTTTTCGGGCAACGGATTTTCGTCAATTCGGGCACATCCCGATACGGGGAAGATGCGGAGCGTCATCGTCAACGCAGTACCGCTGCGCATAATACGGTTGAAGTGGCGGGGGAGAACTCCTCGGAGGTGTGGGCAGGCTTTCGTGTAGCAAGGCGAGCCTTTCCGGTGCTGGAAGCCTTGGCTGCGGATGCTGAGCAGATTCGTGTTCGCGCCTACCACACGGGCTATCGCCGCCTGAAGGGTAAAAACCTGCATCGGCGAGAGTGGCTTTTTAGCGCTAATGGCTGTCAGGTCATTGATGAGATCACAGGGGCTTATGGCAATGCTGTGGCCAGGTTGCACGTGCATCCTGACGTGATTTTTGCGTGGAGTGGCGAGGCGCTGGTTGCTGTGCTGGGTGAAGGGCAGCAGATTCGCGTGGTGATCGAGGGTGCTTCCTCGGTAAAGCTTCAGCCATCAAGCTGGCATCCTACGTTCGGTTCGACGATTCCCTGTCAATGCATCGTTGCCGAGTGTTCCTCAGGCAAGTTGATGACGCATATTAGTTGGAGTGGTTCTGTTTGAAGCTTTTGATTCTGAGTTTTTATTATCATCCGGATCTTTCGGCTGGCTCTTTTCGTACGAGCGCCCTGGTTAAAGCGTTGCTTGAGCAGTTACCTGCAGATGCACAGATAGAGCTTATTACCACCCTGCCTAACCGCTATAGCTCCTTTACTAACGATGCGCCTGAGTATGAGGTTCATCCGCGGCTTACCGTTCACCGTGTTGCCTTGCCTGCTCACCAGAGTGGCATGATCGATCAGTCTAAGGCCTTCCTCTCCTATGCGCGGGGCGTGTTAAAGCTGGTTAAGGGTAAGCAATACGATCTCGTCTATGCCACTTCTTCGCGCCTGATGACCGCCGCGCTGGGTGCGTTTGCGGCAAGCCGGTTGCGTGCGCCTCTTTACTTGGATATCCGCGATATTTTTGTGGATACGATCAAGGATGTGTTGCCCAGGAAGGTGACGTTGTTCTTGAAGCCGGTATTCTCCTTGCTGGAATCCTGGACTATCCGTCGTGCTGATAAGGTAAACTTGGTTTCGGCTGGGTTTCTTCCTTATTTCGAAAGCCGTTATCCCAAGCAGCAGTTTTCACTTTTCACCAATGGTATTGATGATGAGTTTATTCGAGCGCAACCCGGGGCTGACGTTGAGTCTGGCCAAGGTGTGCTTGATGTGGTTTATGCAGGGAACATGGGCGAAGGGCAGGGGTTGCACGCGATTATCCCCGCCTTGGCTAAGCGCTTCGAGGGGCGTCTGCGGTTCCGCTTGATTGGCGATGGTGGCAGGCGTAAGCAATTGGCCGACTCTCTGGTTGCGGTCGGTTGCAGCAATGTGGAGCTGTTGGCTCCGGTTAACCGGGATGCCTTGATCGATGAATATAAAGCAGCCGATGTGCTGTTCCTTCACCTTAACGATCACGACGCATTCAGAAAGGTTCTGCCTTCTAAACTGTTCGAGTATGCCGCACTGGGCAAGCCGATATGGGCCGGGGTGGCCGGTTATGCCTCGGAGTTTGTGACCGCCAATATTAGTAATGCGGTGACGTTTTCGCCCTGTTGCGCCGAGGAAGCGGTCAAATCTTTTGAGCAACTACAGTTGCGTACCGTGGCACGTGCCGACTTTGTCGAGAATTTTTCGCGGATCAATATCATGAAAGACATGGCCAGCGACGTCATGGCTTCGGCAAGGAGAACTTGACGGTGCGTATTGTATTGACTGGCGCGAGCGGCTTTGTTGGGCGGTGTCTGCTTAATGAGCTGTTAGAGGCTGAACACCAGGTTACGGCAGTATTGCGCAGACAGGCCGATGGCGTCGATCCACGGACCAGTGTGCAGGTGATCGATGACTTTGCTCGTTCTTTGAACTGGGGGGCGCTGCTTAATGGACAGGAAATAGTTGTTCACTGCGCAGCCCGCGTTCATGTTATGAACGATACGTCATCTGACCCACTTACCGAGTTTCGCAAGGTCAATGTCGAGGGTACTTTGAACCTCGCCCGGCAGGCTGCGGCAGCGGGTGTACGCCGCTTTATCTTTATCAGCTCGATCAAGGTCAATGGTGAAGGCACCGCTTTAGCTGCGCCTTACCGCGGCGATGCTCAGCCGGCGCCGGCAGACCCGTACGGCATTTCCAAGATGGAGGCCGAGCAGGGGCTGCGTGCACTTGCAGTCGAAACCGGGATGGCGGTTGTGATTATCCGTCCGGTGCTGGTGTATGGGCCGGGGGTGAAAGCCAACTTCCTGAGCATGATGAGCTGGCTGCACAAGGGTGTGCCTTTGCCATTTGGGGCTATCCACAACCGGCGCAGCCTGGTTGCCCTGGACAATCTGGTCGATCTGATCGTGACCTGCATCGACCATCCCGCCGCCGCCAATCAAACCTTCCTGGTCAGCGATGGCGAGGATCTTTCGACTAGCGAGTTATTGCGCAGGATGGGCGTTGCCTTGGGGAAGCCGGCGCGCTTGTTGCCGGTGCCTAGCTGGATGCTCGAAGCGGGCGCAGCGATGCTTGGGAAAAAAGCGCTTTCCCAACGACTGTGCGGCTCGCTGCAGGTCGATATCAGCAAGACACGTGAGTTACTCAATTGGACACCGCCGGTCAGCGTCGACGAAGCGCTGCGCAAGACGGCCAAGCATTTTCTGGAACAGCACGCGAAATGAGTATCTGGTGGTTGTTGCCGGCGGTTGTCGGCGTTTCGCTTTTCATGACTGGCGCGTTGCGCCGTTACGCCCTGGCCCGCAGCCTGATGGACATTCCCAACGCCCGCAGTTCGCACTCGGTGCCGACGCCGCGTGGGGGCGGTGTGGCGATCGTGGTGAGCTTTCTGCTGGCCTTACCGTTGATGGCAGGTATGAGCTTGATCGCTTGGCCGTTGGCCTGGGCGTTGTTGGGCGCTGGGGCGGGTATCGCCGTACTGGGCTTTCTCGATGATCACGGGCATATCGCCGCGCGCTGGCGTTTGCTTGGGCATTTCGCTGCGGCTATCTGGGCGCTGTTCTGGCTTGGTGGCTTGCCGCCGGTAGCTATGTTCGGCTTCACCTTTGATCTGGGCTGGTTCGGCCATGCGCTGGCGGCGGTGTATCTGGTGTGGCTGCTGAATTTGTATAACTTCATGGATGGCATCGATGGCATCGCCAGTGTCGAGGCGATTTGTGTCTGTCTGGGCGGGGCCTTGTTGTATGTGTCGTTGGGCATCGCAGGCTCAGCTCCATTTGCGGCTTGGGTTATGCCGATGTTGCTGGCAGCTGCGGTTACGGGCTTTTTGTTCTGGAATTTTCCGCCGGCACGGATCTTTATGGGCGACGCCGGCAGCGGTTTTTTGGGTATTACCCTGGGCGTGCTGTCATTGCAGGCGGCCTGGGTGGCGCCGCAGTTGCTGTGGAGCTGGTTGATTTTGCTCGGGGTGTTTATCGTCGATGCCACCTTTACCTTGCTGCGCCGCCTGTTGCGAGGAGACAAGGTGTATGAAGCTCACCGCAGCCACGCCTATCAGTACGCTTCGCGCCGGGTCGGTCGGCATTTGCCGGTGACTCTTATCGTGGGTGGCATCAATCTTCTCTGGCTGTTGCCCATTGCGCTTTGGGTGGGGCTTGGCGGGGTAGACGGTTTGCTGGGGCTGTTGATTGCTTATGTGCCGTTGCTGGGGCTGGCGGTGAAATACCATGCCGGTGAGCTGGAGGTGCGGACGTGAGCGAGCGCACGTTACTCGTCGTCGGCGCAGGCGGGCACGGCAAGGCGGTTGCGGAAGCGGCGCTGCTGAGTGGCGAATGGCAGCGAATCGCTTTTGCCGATGACCGTTGGCCAGAGTTGCGCGAAACCTTTGGCTGGCCGGTTGTGTCCGATGTGGCAGGGTTGGCGGCGCTGGAAATCCAGGTGGCGGGTGCTATTGCTGCGGTTGGCAATAATGCCGTGCGCGAACAATGGGTCAGGGCCATTCGTGCCGCCGGGCTGCCCTTGGTAACGGTGATGCATCCCCGGGCCTGCGTCAGTGCTGCCGCCACCATCGGTGCGGGCACGGCGATCATGGCGCTGGCGATGGTGGGCGTCGATGCGACGATTGGCGAGGCAGCTATCGTCAATGCCAATGCCACAGTCGATCACGATGCCAGCCTTGGTGATTTCGCCCATCTTGGAGTTGGTGTTCAGTTGGCCGGTGGCGTGAAGATTGGCGCCCGGGCCTGGTTGCAGGCGGGGTGTAGCGCGGGGTACCGGGTTGTGGTGGGCGACGGGGTGGTGTGTGCGCCAGGGACGGTATTGCAGGCTGATGGGTTGGTTGCTGTCTAGATTGTGTGCAGGTAATGGATCAAGTGGTTGCGTGGATAAGGACGGTTGCCCGATCTCCGGTCGATGTTTTTGATTGTTGAGCGGACTATGTCCGCTATCGCCGCGGGGCGCGCCTCCTACAGGGTTTGGCGGTGTTTGTGGCTTTTGTGGGAGGGTCAGGGCGGCGTTCCGTGACCTCGGGGTGATGTTTTGATTTTGGGCGGACGTTGTCCGCCATCGCGGCGGGGTCGGAACGCCGCCCGGCCCCTCCTACAGGGAGATGTGGTGCCTGTGCTTTTGTGGGTGGCGTGCATTCGCTGTTGGGTTTGCCATCAATAGTCAGTTTTTTTACCCGGCGGAGGGTTTACTTCGCTGGTTTTCAAGTTCTCAGGATTGAGGTGTTGTCGTGTTAAGACTTGCCGAAAAGTTGCGCTGCCGTCTGGTCAAGCTGCCACGCCGTCACAAGCGACTGCTCCAGGTCAGCATGGATGTGCTGCTGGTCTGGGCGGCGCTTTGGCTGGCCTTTGTCGTGCGCTTGGGCGATATGAAAAGCATTGAGCCGTTTGCCGGGCATGCCTGGCTGTTTGTTGTGGCGCCGCTGATCGCGGTTCCCATGTTCGTGCGCTTCGGTATGTACCGGGCGGTGATGCGCTATTTCGGTAACGATGCGCTGCTGGCCATCGGCAAGGCGGTCACCCTGTCGGCGTTGCTCCTGGCCTTGGCGGTGTACTGGCATCAGGGTGCCCCCAAGCTGATTCCGCGCTCGATGGTGTTCAACTATTGGTGGTTGAGCCTGGTGATGATTGGCGGGCTGCGCCTGGTCATGCGTCAGTACTTTATGGGTGACTGGTACTCGTCGGCTCATCCTGGCCGGCTCAATGGGCGTGATGCCGGTTTGCCGAAGGTGGCGATCTACGGCGCTGGCGCGGCCGGCAACCAGTTGATCGCTGCATTGCGCTTGGGCCGGGGTATGCGGCCGGTGGCTTTCATCGACGATGATGCCAATATTGCCAATCGGGTGATTGCGGGCCTGCGGGTCTATACCTCCAAGCATATCCAGCAGTTGATCGATGAAACGGGTGCCGACGAGATTCTGCTGGCGATTCCTTCGGCTAGCCGAGTTCGCCGTCGCGAGATTTTGGAGCTGTTGGAGCACTATCCGCTGCATGTGCGCAGTATCCCCGGGTTTATGGATCTGGCCAGCGGTCGGGTCAAGGTCGACGATGTTCAGGAAGTGGACATCGCCGACCTGCTCGGGCGCGATGCGGTGCCGCCGCAGCAGGCGTTGTTCGAACGTTGCATCCGTGGTCAGGTGGTGATGGTGACCGGCGCAGGTGGTTCTATCGGCTCGGAACTGTGTCGGCAGATCGTAGCCACCGGGCCAAAGATTTTGCTGTTGTTCGAGCACAGCGAATTCAATCTCTACAGCATTCACTGCGAACTGGAGCAGCGCATTCGTCGTGAATCGTTGCCTGTGCGCCTGGTGCCGATCCTGGGCTCGATTCGCAATGCCGGGCGCTTGTTCGATGTGATGCGCACCTGGGCGGTGAATACGGTGTATCACGCCGCGGCGTACAAGCATGTGCCGATGGTCGAGCACAATATCGCCGAGGGCGTGCTGAACAATGTGCTGGGCTCCACCTTTACCGCACAGGCGGCGATCAAGGCCGGGGTTGAGCACTTCGTGCTGATTTCGACCGATAAAGCGGTGCGCCCGACCAATGTGATGGGCAGCACCAAGCGCCTGGCCGAGATGGTCTTGCAGGCCTTGAGCGCGGAACCTGCGCCGGTGCTGTTCAGAAGTGATGATGGCGTGCATCGGGTCAACAAGACTCGTTTCACCATGGTGCGTTTTGGCAATGTGCTGGGCTCTTCGGGCTCGGTGATTCCGCGCTTTTACGATCAGATTCGCCGGGGTGGCCCGGTGACGGTGACCCACCCAAAGATCACTCGTTATTTCATGACCATCCCCGAGGCCGCGCAGTTGGTGATCCAGGCCGGCGCCATGGGGCAGGGCGGCGATGTGTTCGTGCTGGACATGGGCCAGCCGGTGAAGATCGTCGATCTGGCAGAAAAGATGATCCACCTCAGCGGTCTCAGCGTGCGCTCGGAAAAGAACCCGCATGGGGATATCTCCATCGAGTTCACCGGCTTGCGCCCTGGCGAGAAGCTGTATGAGGAATTGTTGATCGGCGATAACGTCAGCCCGACCGATCACCCGATGATCATGCGCGCCAACGAAGAGTGCCTGTCCTGGGAAGTCTTCAAGAAGGTTCTGACCGATCTGCTCAATGCGGTTGAGCGTGATGATTACGATCGTGTGCGCCAACTGCTGCGCGAGACCGTGAGTGGTTATGCACCGGAAGGCGAGATTGTCGATTGGATCCACCTGCAACGGCGGATAGAGCCTTAGGCAGCGGATTTTCGCTGCAGGTTGTTTGGGGGCCGACCTCGGCGCGATGCTTTTGATTTGCGGGCGGACGTTGTCCGCCATCGCAGCTGAAGCAGCTCTCATCAAACAATAATTATGTTATTGATTTTATGGGTTATTACGTTTTCTGTAGGAGCGGGCCATGCCCGCGAAACGCATCGCGGGCATGGCCCGCTCCTACAGGTACCCACAAGCCGATAGACGCAATTGCCCCCCAGTTTGCTGCGCAACAGCGCGGCGTCTGGACGACGGGGGATCTCCTACAGGGAATGCGGTGCTGGTTGCTTTTGAAGGAGGGCCGACCCGGCACGCTGCTTGGAGGCCAGTCCTTCTTCTTTTCATAAGTACGTGTCCATTTTCTAGAGCGTTATGATGTTTGGGCGAAAACGCCATCTCCATCCTGACCAGAGATTTTCTTCATGACTGATCAAGACATTCGCTGGCAACAGCGCCTGGTCAACTACAGCCGGGCACTCGCTCAATTAACTCGAGCAGTCGAGTTGGCTCGTTCGCGGCAACTGAGTGAGCTGGAAAAGCAGGGCCTGATTCAGGCATTCGAATTTGTTTTTGAGCTGGCTTGGAATCTGATGAAGGACTATTTCCTCTACCAGGGAAATCCCGGCATTACTGGCTCGCGCGATGCCATTCGCACTGCTTTCAAACAAGGATTGATCAGTGACGGAGAGGGCTGGATGGAAATGATCAAGAGTCGTAACCAGACAGCGCACACCTACAACGAATCCGTCGCCAACGAGATCACTGAGAAGATCATGGTGCTGTACTACGACCTGTTTCAGCAGTACGAGAAACACATGCAAGATCTGGCCGACCAGATATGACTGACGAACTCAGCTTTGGATTGCCAGCGCATGCTGTCGAAAAACTCCGGGGAGTTTTCCAAGGCTGGCCACAGATCCAGCGCGTGTTGCTCTATGGTTCGCGGGCCAAAGGCAACTATCGACCCGGTTCCGATATTGATCTTGCAATCGAAGGCGATGAGCTTTCGCTCTCACAAATGTTAGCCATCGAGAATCAGATTGATGATCTGCTGTTGCCCTGGATGGTGGATATCTCCCTTAAGCATCGAATTGAAAATCCTGCGTTACTCGATCACATTGAGCGTGTAGGCATATCTTTCTATACGCGACAGGGACACTGACTGTTTTCGTAGGGCGGCCCGGGCGGCGATCTGTTCGGAGCGAAGCGACAGCCCGCCAGCTTTGTGCCGTGTCGATAGGCCATGGTGCACTGCCTTCGGCGAGTGACACCCTACCCATCGCAACGATTGGCGGCCATTCAATACAACCCGGCGGCTGGGCAAGCGGTTGATGGGTATCGCTTTGCTCAACCGCATCCTACAAAACCGCTGCGGTTGCCAACCCGTAGGATGGCGTTGAGCGTAGCGATACCCATCGCAGCGATCGGCGGCAAGTCAATAAAGCCCGGCAGCTAGCTGGGCAACCGGTTGATGGGTATCGCTTTGCTCAAGCCTACGCGGCCCGCCACATCCTACAAAACGCTGCGGTTGCCAGCCCATAGGATGGTGCGGGCGGCGATCCGTCGGGCCGCGTAGGTTGAGCGTAACGATACCCATCGCAGCGATTAGCGCGGGTACAACGGTGGCAGCGGGCTGGTTTCCTGGGGGGTGTTGCTGGTGCCGGCTTCGTTGCGGGGCAGGGTGCCGATGGCGCGCCAGAGGTCTTCACCTTGCCAGTGCTGGCCGGTTTCGCTGTAGAGCGCGCCATTCAGGCCGTCCAGGGCGTCGGACAGGGGGACGAAGCGGGCGGCCATTTCGGCGAGGGTTTCCGGTTGTTGGCGGGCCCAGGCGTCGAGGGCGTGGCGGGTGGCTAGCGAGTCGTTGGCCAGGCAGGCGCGTTTCAGGTCGTCGAGCAGGGTACGCGGGCTGGGGCCGGTCTGGTTGGCGCGGGCGATGGCCGGCTGGCGGCGGGCATGCCACCAGAGGCCGAAGCCGAGCAGGGTGCTGAGGCTGAGGAGGGCACTGCTCAGTTGCCAGGGCCACAACGGCGGGCCCTGGACCCAGGCCTGGGCCGGCGTTTCGCTGGGCAGCGGCTCTGTTTCCAGACCTGGAGCGGGCGCAACCTCGAGGCTGCGTGTCGGCAGGCTGGTGCGTTCCAGGCGGTCTTCGTGGGTATTCCACCAGACGATTTCTACCGCCGGCAGTTCGAATTGTCCGCTGCGATTGGGCACCAGGGCTTCGCGTTCCTCGCGGCTGCCGATCACGCCGCGGTCGCTGATCTGGTTGGCCAGTTGCGGTTGGTCCGGGTAGCGCCGCAGGCCCTTGACCTCGGTGGCGGGCAAGGGGTTGAGTTGTGCACTGGACAGGCCGTCGGCCTTGAGCAGCAGGCTGCGCGTCAGCGAGTCACCGACCTTGGCGCTGTCCGGTTGCGGGCTCCAGGTTTCTGCCAGGCTCAGCGCGCGGGCCGGTAGCCAGGGCGCATCGCTCGGGTAGTCGGCGGGCTTGGCTTTGACCGTCAGCGGGATTTCCGGTGATTTGACCTGCGCGACCTTGCCGGGACGCGGGCCGAATGGCTGGAAGTCGTTGCGGCTGGCGCGGTCGACCAGGGTGGCGCTGAACGCCTGGGCGGGAATGGTCAGTTCGCCGCTGCGCTGGGGGAAGATCGCGTAGCGCAGTTCGATCACGCCATGGCGGATGCCATTGATGTCCTTTTCGTAGGTGCGCGGCTCGCCGAGTTGCTCGACCCGTGCGTCGGGCATTTCCAGCGGGCTCAGGCTGCTGTCGTCATACAGCGAGACGGAGTGGTAGATGCGCAGGGTCAGCACGCTTTGTGCCTGGACGTAGACGCTGGGCTGATCGAGGCTGGCGTCGATGAATACCGGTGCCAGTTTGCTCGTCGCGCTGTCGCCGTTGGCTTCCTGCACGTGCAGGGTGATCGGCTGGGTCTGCAGGTCGCCCAGGGTCAGCGGCGGGACCACCACGTAGCCGCTCTGTTTCGGTTGCAGGGTGACGATCCAGCGGGTGATGGCGCGGGACTCGCCGTTGAGCGTGGTCAGGCGGTTGACCTGGCGGCTGCCGAGCACCTCGAACAGGGTGTCCAGAGGGCTGAGGTCGGGCTTGCCGAATTGGGTGGCGTCGTCGGATTCGAGGGTCAGTTCGAAGGTCTCGCTGATACTCAGGCGGGCGCGATCGATGCTCGCGGTGAAGCTTTGCGCGCTGGCCTGGAGTGCCAGCAGGCTGAGGAGAAGGGTGCAGAGCAGGCGGGTCATCGAGTCTGTTCCTGACGCTGTTGCTGTTCGTACCAGAATTTACGTCGCAGCAACTCACCCGGTTCATCGGGGATTTGCCGCAGCCATTGTTCCAGGGCCTGGCGCCGCTCGCCATCGAGCGGTTGCTTGGCGCTGGCGATCTGTTCTTCGCCCTGCAGGTTATCGTCCGGTTCGCTGGGCGTCGGTGCGTCGCTGTCGCCGGGCGTGGGTTGGCTGGGCGCCTGCTCCTCGTCGCCAGGGCTGGATTGGTCGGAGGCGGGCGGCGGCTGGTCGGCATCGGGCGGCGCTGGGCCGGTCTGCGGTTGCGCTGGCGGGGTGGGCGGGCTGTCCGTTTGTGGCTGCTGGTTTTGCTGCTGGTCCTGTTGTTGGCTTTGCTGCAGCAGTTGTTCGATCAGGGCCTTGTTTTTCTGCGCCGGGAGCAGGTCCGGTTGCAATTCCAGGGCTTGGCTGTAGGCCTCCAGGGCGGCTTCCAGTTCATTGCTGCGGGCCAGGGCGTTGCCGCGGTTGTAGTGAGCGACGGCGTTGTCGCCGCGGGCGAAGCGTTCGGCCGCGGCCGGGTAATCGCCCGCCTGGTAGAGCGCCAGGCCCTGCCACTGTGGATCCTCGAAACGGGCGGCCGCTTCAGCTGGGCGTTGCGCCTCGAGCAGGCGCTGGCCTTGTTGATCGGCGCGCCACCAGAGGTCGTCAAAGCTGAAGGCGTAGCTGCTCTGCGGCACGCCGAGCAGCAGCAGTGGCAGGCAGAACAGCCAGCCTCGGCGGCCGGCGCAGGCGGCCAGCAGCAACAGCGGCAGGAGCAGCCAGTGGCCTTGATCGGCCCAGGCCTGCAGGCGCATCTGTTCGCCGTCGCTGCGCAGTTGCTGGGGCGTGGCGAGCAGGCCGAGGTCGTGCAGGTCGCGGTCATCCAGGCTGGCCTGGCGATAACGCCCACCGATCTGCCGGGCGAAGCGGGCGAGGTCGGCGCTGTCGAGGCGCGGGATGAGGATCGCGCCCCGGGCGTCTTTGAGCAACGTGCCGTTTTCCTGGACGATAGGCGCACCCTCGGCGCTGCCGATGCCGAGCATATGCAGGCGCGCGCCGCTGTCGCCGAGCGCCTGGCTGATGCCGAGACGCTCCTGCTGATCCAGGCCACTGCCGATCAGGAGGATGCGGCCCTGGCCTTGGCCGCCCTGTTCCAGCAGTTGCAGGGCCTTGTCCAGTGCCAGGTCGGCACGCCGGCCCGGCTCGGGCATGATCGAGGGGGTGAGCGATTCGAGCAGGTTGCGGCTGGTGGCCAGGTCGTCGGATAGCGGCACCAGGGTGTGGGCGCTGCCGGCGAACACGACGATGGCGGTCTGCGCATCGCGGCGGGCCTGGAGCAGGTCGAGCAGCTTGCGTTTGGCCTGCTCCAGGCGGTTGGGCGGGGTGTCGCTGGCGAGCATCTGCGGGGTCAGTTCGAGCAGGATCACCAGCGGGTCGGCGGGTTTCAGGTTGTTCTGCTCCAGGCGTTGCCAGCTGGGGCCGAGCAGCGCCAGCAGGGCCAGCAGCCAGGCCAGCCCGAGGGCGATCCAGGGCAGGCGACTGGCGCGACCGCGACCGCCGCTGAGCAGTGCCGCATGAAACGCCGGCGGCAGCAGCAGCTGCCAGCGGCCGGCGCGCTTCTCCCGGTGCCAGAGTTGCCAGAGCAAGCCCGCCAGCAGTGGCACCGCCAGCAGCCAGTACAGGCGCAGCCAGTGGGGCCATAAACCCTGTAGCCAATCTTCGATCATGGCTGTCTCCGCCAGGGACGTTGTGCCAATAGGCGTAGCCGTTGTTGCAGTTGCGGCCAGTGCTCGCGGCCCACCAGCAGCATGCTCAGCAGCAGCGCGGCGCTCAGTGGCCAGGCATACAGCGCCTGGGCCGGGCGCGCCAGGGTCGGCTGCTGCGCCACCGGCTCTAGGCGGTCGAGCTGCTGCTCGATGGCGCGCAGTTCCTGGCTGTCGCGGGCGCGGAAGTATTCGCCGCCGGTCGCCTCGGCTATCGCGCGTAGGCTCGGTTCGTCCAGGTCCAGCCCCGGATTGAGGCCGAACAGGCCGGCGATCCCGCCTTGTTGCGGATCCGCGCCAATGCCGATCGGATAGATTTTAATCCCTTCCTCGGCGGCCAGACGCGCCGCGATCAGCGGCTCGATCTCACCACCAGTATTGGCGCCATCGGTCACCAGCACCAGCACGCGGCTATCTGCCGGGCGTTGGCGCAGGCGCTTGACCGACAGGCCGATGGCATCGCCGATGGCGGTGTTCTTGCCGGCGATGCCGATGACCGCTTCGTCCAGCCAGGTGCGCACGGTGCGCCGGTCGAAGGTCAGCGGTGCCTGCAGATAGGCCTTGCTGCCGAACAGGATCAGGCCGACGCGGTCGCCCTGACGGCCTTCGATGAAGTCGCCGAGCAGGTGTTTGACCAGGGTCAGGCGGTCGACTTCCTCGTCTTCCCAGCGCATGTCGGCGTAGGCCATGGAACCGGACACATCCACCGCGAGCAGCAGGTCGCGGCCGCTGGCGGGAATCGGCAGCGGTTCGCCGACCCATTCCGGGCGGGCGGCGGCCGTAAGCAGCAGTAACCAGAGCAGGGCGAAAGGCGCCTGCTGGCGCCAGGCCGGCAGATTGGCCCGGGCGCGGCGTCCAGCCAGACCCTCCAGCTCGCCGAGGAAGCTGACCTTCAGGGCCGCTTCGCCGCTGTCCGCCGCGGGCAGCAGCAGGCGCAGCAACCAGGGCAGCGGCGCGAGCAGGATGATCCAGGGCCAGGCGAACTCAAACATGCTTGCGAATCCAGATGGCGACCGCCTGGTTGAGTCCGTCGATGGCCTTGTCGTCGAGGGTGCAGTGCGGTTTGTAGGCGCCTTCGACCAGAATCATCCAGCGGGTCAGGCCGGCCGCCGGGCAGCGGCTGTCGAGAAACGCCAGCCAGCCGCGACTGCTCAAGGTGTGGCTGTGGCTCTGCGGGTAGTGCTGGCGGCACAGGCGCTTGAGCAGTCCATTGAGCTGCTGCAACCAGGGACCGGCGGGCGCGCCGCCGTAGGGTTTGCCGAGTTGTTCGAGTTCCGCCAGGGCGGCCAGCCGCAGGGGATCGAGGGCGTTGTCGCTGACGCTTGCCGTGCGCCGGCGCTTGAGACGTTGCAGCAGGCGCGTCAGGCCCCAGGCCATGAGCGGCACGAGCACGGCCAGCAGCCACCAGCCGGGCGCGGGCGGCCACCAGTCGATCGGCGCCGGGGCGATCAGGGGCTCGAGTTGATCCAGCGGGTTCATAGCCGTTTTCCGGGGCGTTGCGCGTTGAGGTGGTCGCGCAGTTGTTCGATCATCTCACGCTGGGTGCTCAGCGCCAGCAGGGGCACGCCGAGCTTCTGCGCCAGGCGTTGCCAGCGCGCCTGACGCGCCTCGCCCTGGGCGCGGTAGGCCTGGCGCAGGCTGGCGTCATGGGTGTCGAGCTCCAGTTGCGCGCCGCGTTCGGCAAAGCGCAGCAAGCCGGCGGCCGGCAGGGCATGGTCGAGCGGGTCGGAGATCGGCAGCAACAGCAGGTCGGTATGCCGCGCCAGCAGGTTCAGTTGTTGTTCGCTGCTGTCGCCGAGGGTGCGTTCGTCGCAGATGATCACCGCCAGGCTGCCGGGGCGCAGCACTTCGCGGGCGCGGCGCAGGGCCAGGCCGAAACTGTCACGGCTGGCCTGACTGTCGCCGGACAGCGCCTGGTTGGCGCGGGCCAGGCGGTTGAGCAGTTGCAGCAGGCTCTGCTTGCTGCGCCGCGGTTTGATTTCGTGCTGCTCCTCGCCGAATACCAGGCCGCCGATGCGGTCGTTGTGACCGAGGGCGGCCCAGCCGATCAGGCTGGCGGCCTGGGCGGCGAGCACCGATTTGAACATCAACCCGGAGCCGAAGAACAGCCGCTGGCTCTGCTCCACGAGGAGGTAGATCGGCCGCTCGCGTTCCTCATGGAACAGCTTGGTGTGCGGCTCCTGGGTGCGCGCGGTGACCCGCCAGTCGATGGTGCGCACGTCGTCGCCCGCCTGGTACACCCGCACCTGGTCGAAATCCACGCCGCGCCCGCGCAGCTTGGAGTGGTGCAAGCCGATCAGCGGGCTGCGCTGCGCCGGCGTGGAAAACAGCTGCACCTCGCGCACGCGGTGACGCATCTCGATCAGTTCGGCGAGATTGACCCGTACGCCGGGTTGGGTGGGCTGGCTGTGCATGGCGGTTCAGCAGCTAGCCCGGATGCAATCCGGGCGCGTTGTTCGCTGCTCCCCGGATGGCATCCGGGCTACGTGGGCGCTGGACATCAGGCGACCGCCACCACATCGAGAATGCGTTGCACCACGCGGTCCTGGTCGATCCCGGCCGCTTCGGCCTCGAACGACAGGATGATGCGGTGGCGCAGCACGTCGAACAGCACGGCCTGGATGTCTTCCGGGCTGACGAATTCGCGCCCGGCCAGCCAGGCGTGGGCGCGCGCGCAGCGATCCAGGGCAATCGAGCCGCGCGGGCTGGCGCCATAGGCGATCCACTCGGCCAGTTCCGGGTCGAACTTGCCCGGCGTGCGCGAGGCCATCACCAGTTGCACCAGGTATTCCTCCACCGCATCGGCCATGTACAGGCCGAGGATTTCCTTGCGCGCGGCGAAGATCGCCTGCTGGCTGACCCGGTGCTCGGGCTTGGTTTCGCCATGCAGCGCTTCGCCGCGGGCCTGGGCGAGGATCTTGCGCTCGACGTTGGCATCCGGGAAGCCGATCTTCACGTGCATCAGGAAGCGGTCGAGCTGGGCTTCGGGCAGCGGGTAGGTGCCTTCCTGCTCGATCGGGTTCTGCGTGGCCATCACCAGGAACAGCGGCGACAGCTCGTAGGTGCTGCGGCCCACGCTGACCTGGCGCTCGGCCATGGCTTCGAGCAGCGCCGACTGCACCTTGGCCGGCGCGCGGTTGATCTCGTCGGCGAGCACCAGGTTGTGAAAGATCGGCCCCTGCTGGAACACGAAACTGCCGGTTTCCGGCCGGTAGATCTCGGTGCCGGTGATGTCGGCGGGCAACAGGTCCGGGGTGAACTGAATGCGATGGAACTCGGCCTCGATGCCTTCGGCCAGTTCCTTGATCGCCTTGGTCTTGGCCAGCCCGGGCGCGCCCTCGACCAGCATGTGACCGTCTGCGAGCAGGGCGATCAGCAGCCGATCGATGAGTTTTTCCTGGCCGAGGATCTGGGTGGAAAGAAAGGTTCGCAGGGCGAGCAGCGCTTCACGGTGTTCCATCGTTGAGCTCTTTGCAAAAGGGTCAAGCCGTACCGGACGCACGACGGCCTAGACTTTAAAGCATTTGCCGAGGCGCAGGCTATGCGCGGCTCGGCATCCTGCGATGCAATTAAGCCGTTGTTATAGAAAGAGCGGGCAGCTAGTCGCGGCTATGCCGCCACTGCCCGAGCAAGCGCAGATGGCTGTTCTGCGCGGTCTCCTGCAGTACCGGCGCCAGTTGCAGCTCTTCACCGGGCAGGCATTGCGCCAGACGGGCCACGGCCTGTGGGGTGAGCGCGCCGAGGCGCGGGTAGCCGCCGATGGTTTGTCGGTCGTTGAGCAGGATGATCGGCTGGCCATCCGGTGGCACCTGTACGGCGCCCAGGGGAATGCCCTCGGAAATGGTCGTCGAACGCCGCGCCTGCAGGCGCGGGCCGAGTATGCGTATGCCCATGCGGTCGGCGCGCGTATCGATTTTCCAGGCGCTGTTGAACACATCGAACAGGCTCTGGCCGCTGAAATCGCCGATCTGCGCGCCCATCACCAATTCCAGGCGCGGCGAGGGGGGGAACTGCGGAATCAGGCGTGTGTCCATGGGCCGTGGTGTCGGCAGGGATTTCGACCATTGCAAGCGGTCGCCCACCGCCAGCGGTTTGCCGTCGCCATGCAGGCCGCCCAACTGCTCGCGGGCCATGCTCGAACAACTGCCGAGCACCGTGGTCGCGCTGAAGCCGCCTGGCGCGGCCAGGTAGGCGCGGGCGCCCAGACGTGGTTGGGCGAAACGCAACTGCTGGCCGCGGCGCACGCCGAAGCTGCGCCAGGGCAGCAGGGGTTCGCCATCCAGGGTGGCGCCGAGATCGGCGCCGGCCAGGGCCAGGCAGCCGTCCTGTTCGCAGCGCAGGTCGAAGTTGCCCAGGGTGATTTCCACCACCACGGCATCTAGGGCGTTGCCCAGCAGCCAGTTGGCCCAGTACATGGAAATCCAGTCCAGGGCGCCGCTTTGGCTGACGCCGAGGTGGCGCACGCCGAAACGCCCGGCATCCTGCAGTTGGATAAAGGGGCTGCTGCGCTCGACACGCAGCCCGCTTGCGTCATGCGTCATAAGGGCGCCTCCAGGGGGCTGTCGTCGCCGTCGAGGCGGATGAATTCGGCGTGATCTATGGGCACGAAGCGCACCCGGTCGCCCGGTTGCATCAGGCTGTAACCGTCGATGGTGCGGTCGAAGAGTTTCACCGGGCTGCGCCCGAGCAGATTCCAACCGCCCGGTGATACCACCGGGTAGATCGCGGTCTGGCGTTCGGCGATGCCCACGCTACCGGCCGCGACCCGTTTCCGTGGGGTGCTCAGGCGCGGCGCCGCCAGGGCTTCCTCGACCAGGCCCATAAAGGCGAATCCGGGGGCGAAACCGATGGCGAACACCTGATACTCATGGTGGCTGTGGCGCTCGATCACCTGGGTTTCGCTGAGCCCGCTGCGTCGCGCCAGCAGCGGCAGTTCGGGGCCGACGCTGCGGTCGTACCAGGTCGGCAGCTCATGGCAGCGACCGCTTTCGGCGCTGGTCGGTTGCAGATCGACGAAGGCTTCGGCGATCAGCTCGCGCACGCGCATCCCGGCCATGCGTTTCAGATCGTAATGCAGCAACAGGGTGGTGTAGGACGGCACCAGATCGATCAGCGCGTCGCCGAAGCTGGCGCGCAGGCGTTGGCTGGCGGCCAGCATCCAGGGCATGTTGCTTTCGTCGATGTGGTCGAACAGGCGCAGGGTCAGGCTGTCGATGCCGGCGACTTCGAGTTTCGGGACGGGGGCGCTCATGCCAACCTCAGGGCGTCGAAGGCGTCGCGGATGCGCCGCACCGCGGCGATGGATTCGGCGTTGTCGCCATGCACGCAGAGCGTGTGGGCCTGCAGGGATAACGAACTGCCATCGCTGGCGAACAGCGCGTGGCCCTTGGCCAGGCTGACGGCTTGATTGACGATCAGCTCGCTGTCGTGGTGCACCGCGCCGGGTTGGCTGCGCGCGACCAGGAAGCCCGCCGGGTCGTAGGCGCGGTCGGCGAAGGCCTCGAACCACAGGGTCAGGCCGAACTCGGCGCCCATGGCTTGGCTCTGGCGATTGTCGCGGGTGGTCATCAGCATCAGCGGCAGGCTGCGGTCGTAGCTGGCCAGGGCGCGCATCACCGCACGGAGGATCGGCGGCTTGCGCATCATGTCCTGGTACAGCGCGCCGTGGGGTTTGACGTAGCTGACGCGGCTGCCCTGGCTGCGGCAGATGGCCTCCAGGGCGCCGACCTGATAGAGCAGCAGGTCCTCGACTTCCCGGGGCGAGCAGTCCAGCGAGCGGCGGCCGAAACCCACCAGGTCCGGGTAGCCCGGATGGGCGCCGACGCGCACGCCATGTTCGACCGCCAGGGCCACGGTCTTGCGCATGGTGCTGGGGTCGGATGCATGGAAACCGCAGGCGATATTGGCGCAGTCGATATAGGGCATGACCTCGGCATCCAGACCCATTTGCCAGGCGCCGAAGCTCTCGCCGATATCACAGTTCAGAAGCAGGCTGTTCAAGGGATGTTCCTCTGTGCGGGGCGCCGCGTCGGTATGCGCGAACACGGCGCTGGCGAACGGACGGCCGCCTGTTATGGAATGACCTGTGCGGCATTCTTGAGTGACGCGGGGCGGGCGTCCAACTAATAAAAATGAGCGGAGGGGATAGGAAAAGTCGATGGCGCTGATTCCAGCACAGCCTTGAGCGCTCGCTGCGGCAGAGGTGCGGGGCATAAGCTTTTTCGATCATAAGCCTGTGTTTTTTCTCGTTGGACACTGGCCTCGGCAACTCCGACAGTCGTGCTGTGGTTTGCTCCACTATTCGCGCAGCAAACACCTCGCGCGCACCCCTGGCCGGTCCACCATCTCGGCCAGGGGTGTCCTTTCCATCGGCCGGGCGCCGTGGTTGTTCCGGATAGATCGTTGGCCTGGCTCCCTGATTCCACGACTCATGGACACGCCAATGAGACCCTCGCTTTATTTGCAGTTCCCCGCGGTACTCGCCGCCCTGGTCAGCGCCGTGACGACCGCTCAGGCGGCCGAGCTCTGGAACATGTCGGCCGAGCAACCGACCAGCAACTTCATTACCCGCATCGCCCGCGACTTCGCCCGTCAGGTCACGCGCGAGAGCAAGGGCGAGCTGGACATCCGCGTCTCGCCCAACTCGACGCTATTCAAGCGCGCCCAGGTGAAAGCCGCGGTGGCGCGCGAGGACATCCAACTCGGCGATCTGTTCATGTCCGTACTGAGCGAGGAAGACCCGCTGTATGCGCTCGATAGCCTGCCGTTTCTGGTCACCGACTACGACCAGGCGAAACGACTCTGGCCGGCCAGCCGGCCGGCCATCGAACAGCGCCTGCTGAAAGACGGCGTGCGTCTGCTGTATGCCGTGCCATGGCCGCCGCAGAGTTTGTACAGCAACAAGCCGGTGACCCGTATGGCGGATTTCCAGGGCCTGAAATTCCGTTCCTACAACCCGACCATCGCGCGCATGGCCGAGCTGGTCGGCGCCGTGCCGACCACCATCGCCACCGAGGACGTGCCCCAGGCGTTCGGCAGCGGCGAGGTGCAGGCGATGCTGACCTCCTCGGCCACCGGGGTCGACCTGCAGGCGTGGAAATTCGCCAGTCATTTCTACGACATCAAGGCGTTCATCCCGAAGAACATCACCGTGGTCAACGAGGCGGCATTCCAGCGTTTGTCGGTCACTGCGCAGCAGGCGCTGCTGACGGCGGCGAAGCGCGCCGAGATGCAAGGCTGGGAGTTGTCCTGGGCGCTGAACGCCTATCAGATCAGAACCCTTGAGCGCCGCGGCCTGACAGTGGTGGCGCAAGCCCCGCCGGAAGTGCGTGCCGGCCTGGATGCCATAGGCCGGACGCTGGCCTGGGAGTGGCTGGGCCAGGCGGGCGAGCAAGGCCGGGACATCGTCGACGAGTACCGCGAGGGTGCTGTCATGGAGCAGGCCGAATAGTCCTGCTGCTCAGTCATAATCGCAGTCGCAATGCCGCTCACTCAAGCCGGGTGGGCGGCATTGTTTTGTCTATGTACCCATTGCCTGTTGTATCGAACGCCTGGGTAAGCGTGACGGTTGCTTGCAGCGGCCGCAAAGGTAGGGGGTGTGGGGCCGCCTATGCCGTGCGCACCAAAAAAATGCGCCGAGGCTGGTGCGCACGGCGCACCCTACGACGTCAGCCCCCCATCCCGGATTGCGCCAAGGCCTGCTCTATAAATTTAGGCGGGCTACCAGGCCTCGCTAACCGATCTGAAATTGCCGGGCGCTCTGGCTCAGCGCCTGGATCTGCTCGGACAGGCCCTGGGTCTGTTGTTCCAGGGTCAAGCGCAGGCCCTTGGTCTGGCCGGTGTGCAGATTGATTTCCTCCATCTTCCCGGCGATATCGCCGGTGGTGCTGGAGACCTCTTCGATGGCCACCACCACCTGGTTCATTTCCCCGCTGAGCTGCTCCATCGACTGGGTGATCGTCTCGATGGCCGTGGCCACTTGCCCGGCATGCGCCTCACTTTGCGCCGCCAGCGACAGGCCGTTGTTCATCAGGCCGTCGATGCTCTGGGTCTGCTGGTTGAAGTCGCCGATGATGCGCGCGATGTCGGTGGTGGCGGATACGGTTTTCTGCGCCAGCGAACGCACTTCATCGGCCACCACCGAGAAGCCGCGCCCGGCATCGCCGGCGCGCGCCGCTTCGATGGCGGCATTCAAGGCCAGCAGGTTGGTCTGGTCCGCCAGGCTGTTGATCACGTCGATGATGCCGCGCACCTTGCCGCTGGATTGGCTGAGCAGGGCGACCTGGGCGTGGGTCTGTTGGATCAGTTGCGACAGCCGGCGCATGTTGTCGACGCTGGCGTCGATCACCGTGCTGCCCAAGCGCGCCGACTCGTAGGCGCTGTGGGTGGCATTGCCGACGTCCGAGGTGCGCTGGGCCATTTCGTTGATGGTCGCGCAGATCTGCTGGGAGGCCGAAGCGGCCTGTGCGGTCTGGATTTCCACCTGGCGGCTGTTAGCGCCGAGGTCGCGCATCGAGACGCCGAGGTAGGCGTGCAGTTCGGTCAGGGCGCGATTGGCCTCGACCACCTGGCAGAGAATCCGGCTGATGCCCTGGATCATGCGGTTGCAGGCCTCGCCCAATTGGTTGAACTCGTCCTTGGGGTTGCCGCCGATGGCCAGGCGGCCGGTGAGGTCGCCGGACGCGACCTGGGTGAGCAGGCGGGTGACCTTGTGCAACTGGGCCATCAATGTGCGCGATGCCTGGCTCAGGGTGACCAACAGGAATAGCGCGACGCAGGGCGAGGTCAGGCCCATCAGCCAGTTCGCCGAGAGCCTGGCCTGTTGTGCCTGCTGTGCGGTGCTGGCGAGGATGCCGTCCTGCAGCATGAGGTTCTGCTGAACGATGCGCTGCTCGGTTTGCTGGCGTTGCTCGGCGAGCTGCGCCTCGAGGGTGCGCAGTTGCTGGATCGACTCATCCGCTTGGGCGAAGGCCGCGCTGAAGGCGGCGACCGTCTGGCCGATCTGGTTATCGCCCCAATCCAGCTCTTGCAGCTTGGCCTGCAATTCGCCGATGGCGCTATGGGCCTGCGCGGCGTAGTCGCTGTCGAAGGTCGACAGGTAGTTGCGCTGGTTGCTCAGGGCCGCGGCGATCAGCGGTTGGATCAGGCTGATGGTGATGGCTTCCAACTGTTCGGCGCTAGCGGCAAGCGTTTGGCGTTGACCTTGGAACGGCGTCAGTCCCAGTTGCTGGGACAGCGCCAGCCAGCTTCTTTGCAGGTCGGTTTCGCTCAGGATCAAGGCTTCTATCTGTTGCGCGCCTTGGCCGATGGCGCTATCGCCCAGGACTTTCGCCTGCCTGACGAATTGCTCGGCGAGTTGTTCCAGCGCGCCGATGCGTGCGAGAAATGCCGCGCTGTCAGCGGGCCTGAGTTCCTTGCGCAGGATGCCGAGTTTGAGCCAGCCGTTAACCAAGGCGAAGGAGGCGCCGGCGAATGCCGTGGCGTTTTCCCGGGCTTGCAGCGCCGTGTCGACTTGGCGGCTGGCCCAGAACGAGGTCGCGGTGATCAGCCCCAGGCCGAGCAGGGTGATGACGATCAGCAGGCGGAATTTTTGTTGCCAGGACAGGAATATCTGCATGGGCGGCTCCTCGCCCCCCTCCCCAGTAGTAGCCACGAAGGTGGGCCAGTCGTAGGACAGCATGGGTATTGCCAGGATGAGTTCCGTTCGTGCGAGGCGAAAGATATGGCCGGCGATCGCAACCGCCGGCCATGGACTTGCCGATTACCAGAGCGGCAGGCTGTAGCTGAGGATCAGGCGGTTCTCGTCGAGGTCGTTGCCGAAGTTCGAACGCACGGTGGCGTTACGCCATTTCAGGCCGAGGTTCTTCAACGGGCCGCTCTGCACCACATAGCCCAGGTCCATGTCGCGTTCCCATTCCTTGCCGCCGTTGCTGGCGCCGACCTGAACGTGATCGCCGGACATGTAGCGGGTCATGAAGGTCAGGCCGGGGACGCCGATGCTCGCGAAGTTGTAGTCGTAGCGGGCCTGCCAGGAGCGTTCGTCGGTGTTGGCGAAATCGTTGATCTGCACGAAGTTGATCAGGTACGGATCGCTATTGGCGATGTACGGAAACGGATCGTCGCCGCTCATGCGCTGGTAGCCGGCGCCGAATCCATGGCCGCCCAGGGTGTAGGTGAACATGGCGCCGAAGGCGGTGTTGTCGATATCGCGGAAGTTGCCGTCTTCGCGGCTTTTGGCGAAGCGCAGGTCGGTCTTGAACGACTGACCTTCGCCCAGCGGCTTGAGGTAGACCAGGGTGCCGTAGTGCTGCTGGTAGATGTCTTGCAGCTCGCCGTAGTGCAGGCCCAGGCTCAGCTCGGGGGTCAGCTTGTAATCGCCGCCGGCGAAGGTGAACGAGTCGCTGTTGCCACCGATGCGGTTGGCGCTCATCTCGGTGTAGTCGGTGGAGGCGTTGGCCTTGATTCGGTCGATCTGGCCGCCTTGCAGGGTCAGCTTGTCGATCTCCTGCACATTGAGCAGGGCGCCGCGAAACGAGGCTGGCAGCAGGCGCGAATCGTTGGAGGAGACGATGGGGCTGCGAAACGCCAGGGAGCCGATGCGCAAGGTGCTCTTGGAGGCCTTGACCTTGGCGGTGACATCGAGCTTGGCGTACTCGTTCTGCGAACCGCCGGAGCGGTCTGCCGGCAGCAAGCCGCTGCCCGCGGTGCCCTCGCCGGAGTCGAGTTGGAAGCCGACCATGCCCAGCGCATCGATGCCGACGCCGACCGCGCCTTCGGTGTAGCCGGACTCCATGCGCAGCAAAAAGCCCTGCGCCCACTCTTCAGCCTTGTCACGGGCGCGTTCCTGGCGGAAATCGCGATTGAAGTAGAAGTTGCGCAGCTCGAGGACGCCTTTGCTGTCGTTGATGAAGTCGGCACTGGCCACGCCGGGCACACTGCTGATGGCGAGCAAAGCTGCCATGCGGTGGATCTGGTTCATGAGAAATCTCTCCTGTGAGGTAAGGCGCACAGCGGTGGATACCGTCTGCTTGGCAGGGCGCGATTTGCGGTCTGTTGTTATCGGGCTTGATTTGCCGCGGGGGTATTCTTGGTAGCCGCGCGAGGCAGCGTCCAACGAGAAAAAGCAGGGGCCGCCGATCAGAAAATCCGATGCGCCCGGCTGGGCGTTTTTCCAAGCGCTGGCATGTAACCTGCTTCGTATACCGCTGGCAAAACGCCGTTATCCGTATCGCACGAGGGCCGAACAGCCATGAATCTGAGATTTCTCGAGACCTTCGTCTGGGTCGCACGGCTGAAGAGTTTTCGCCTCACGGCGGAAAAGCTGTTCAGCACCCAGGCCTCGATTTCCAGCCGCATTGCCGCCTTGGAGGACGAGTTGGGCGTTCGTCTTTTCCTGCGCGATTCGAAGGGGGTTTCGCTGACCCCGGAAGGGCGCAAGGTGCTCGAGTATGCCGAGCGCATGCTCGACACCATGCAGGCGTTGAAACAGTCGATCAGCGAGACCGGCAATATCCAGGGGCGCATCCGTTTAGGCGTGATGGACACGGTGATCCACACGCTGCTGAGTCCTTTCGTAACAAAGATCATGGAGGTCTATCCGGCGGTGGAGATCGAGCTCACCGCCGACACCGCGCGCAACCTGTGCGAGCAATTGCAGAAAGGTTACCTGGACATCATTTTCCAGACCGATGTGGTGCGCGGCGATGGCGTGCGCAACCTGGAAATGGCGCGCTACCCGGTGCAGTGGATCGTCCTGACCGGCTCGATCTATCACCGTGGCTACGCCTCGCTGGATGAATTGGTCAAGGAGCGGATCATCACCTTTTCCAAGAACTCGCGCCCGCACCAGGACATTCTCAACCTGCTGCACGCCGGCAACGTCGCCGCACCGCGGATCAGTTGCGTGAACTCGGTGGCGGCCATGACGCGCTTGATCCGCGATGGTTTCGGCATAGGTGCGTTGCCCGCGGCCTTGGTTCACGAGGAGCTCAAGCAGGGCCTGGTCACCATCCTCGCCGATGTGTCGCAGCCGCCGGCCCTGGATATGGTGGTGACCTGGCGCACCGGCGTCGGCCTCGAACTGAGCGAGGACATAGTCGCGCTGGCCGGCGGGGTATTGCAGGAGTACGCCAAGCAAATGGGCGAAAGCATGATCACCCTGTTGCCATTCGCCAACGATCAGGAAACGACCTGATCGCCTACGTGCCGGCTTAGGTGCTCAACCCGGCCCGGCTCCCCCCTTTGCGGTTCATGGTCCGGTTATGGGATGCGCGCGATTAGTCCACTCGCCCTTCAGGGAGAGGGCTAGGGGCGCCTGGTTAGGGTGAGGGGGCGATTGGCTCCTTTGCCCACGTTTGAAGCCCGCGCTGCAGCCCTGGCAATACGACGCCTGGCGCGAACATGACTATCTTTATCCCCACAGTGCCCCGTTATTGCTCATAACGATTTCCGATCATGCACCTTTGGTTTTTCTAGTTGGACAGCCTTGCGGCCTCGCCCGAGACTCGAAATCAGGCCTTCCGGCAACTGTGGGTTCAGGCCATTCGCCTTCATCTCAATCTGGAGAAAATAATAATGAACAACCTCTCTCGTCTCGCCATGGCCGCCATGGCCTGCACCCTGGGTCTGCATGTGGCCGGCGCACAGGCCGCGGAACGCTGGAACATGACTACGGAGAATCCCGAGGGCAACTACATCACCGCAGTGGCCAAGGAGTTCTCGGCGGATGTCGAGAAAGCCACCGCCGGCGAACTGAGCATCCGCGTGCATGCCAACTCGGTGCTGTTCAAGCGCCCCGAGGTCAAGCGCGCGGTACAGACCGGCCAGGTTCAGCTCGGTGACGTGCTGATGTCGGTGCTGGGCAACGAAGACCCCATCTATGAAGTCGACAGCGTACCCTTCCTGGCGCGCAACTACAGCGATGCGCAGAAACTCTGGAAGGCCAGCCGTCCGGCGGTGGAAGCACGCCTGGCCAAGCAGGGCATCAAGCTGCTGTACGCCACCCCGTGGCCGCCGCAAAGCATCTACAGCAAGACTCCGATCAGCGTCATGGAGGATTTCAAGGGCATGAAGTTCCGCGCCTACAACCCGGCCACCTCGCGTATGGCCGAGCTGATGGGCGCGGTGCCCACCGTGATCAATGCCGGCGAAGTACCGCAGGCGTTCAGCACCGGGATCATCACCGGCATGATCACTTCGCCGATGACCGGCGTGGATACCCAGGCCTGGGATTTCGCCAAGTACTACTACGACGTCAAGGCGTTCATTCCGAAAAACTTCGTCATCGTCAACGAGCGCACCTTCAAGCGCTTGCCCGAGGCCTCGCAGCAGGCTGTGCTGGAAGCGGCCGCACGTGCCGAGCAGCGCGGCTGGGAAATTGCCGAGGCGCAAACCAGCAAGCTGGTCGCCACCCTCGCCGAGAACGGCATGCAGGTCGATCCGGCCGCACCGGCACCGGTCGAGGCGGGCTTTCAGGCCATCGGCCAGACCATGTCCGCGGAGTGGTTGAGCAAGGCCGGTGCGGACGGCCAGGCGATCATCGACGCCTACAAGAACTGATTGGCTGAATGAGCCGAGGCCAGGCGACCGGCCTCGGCATCTCTAGTATCGGGAGCCTCAGACAATGAAACTCTTGCACAAGCTCTACACCCTCTGCGGGCTGCTCTCGGGCCTGTTCCTGGTGCTTATCTGCCTGCTGGTGATTGCCCAGGTCGTGGCGCGTCAGCTTGGCGGCATGGTGCCGTCGGCCGACGAATTCGCCGCCTATGCCATGGCCGCGTCGGGCTTTCTCGCCTTGCCATACGCCTTGCAGCGCGGCGCGCATATCCGCGTCGAGCTGATGTACCGCCTGCTCTCGACCCGCGGCCGCTTTGTCGCCGAGGTGCTGAGCAATCTGGTTGGCCTGGGCATCAGCGTTTACCTGGCCTGGTATTGCGCGCTGTTCGTAATTGAATCCTATGAATTCAAGGAAGTGTCGACTGGGCTGCTGCCCATTCCGATGTGGATTCCGCAGCTACCGATGCTGCTGGGCACTTCGGTGCTGGCAGTGGCGATGGCTGAGCGGCTGATCGTGGTGTGCCTGGGACAGCGCTTCGAGAGCCCGGACGCCTGCAGTGCGCTGAGCGAATAAGCTCGCCAGTTTTATCCATTCTTGCGGCCTCGGCCGCACCGGATCAGTGAGTTAACCGTGGACTACACAATAATTACTATCACGCTGCTGGTGGCTTTGTTTGCCTTGCTCGGCGGCGGTGTCTGGGTCGCCCTGTCGCTACTGGGTGTCGGCATCATCGCTATGGAGCTGTTCGGCGGAGCGCCGGCCGGCTCGATCCTGGCCACCACCAGTTGGGCTTCGAGCGCCAGCTGGACGCTGACCGCGCTGCCGCTATTCATCTGGATGGGCGAGATTCTCTACCGCACGCGCCTGTCCGAGGACATGTTCAACGGCCTGTCGCCCTGGCTGCGTGGCCTGCCGGGGCGTCTGCTGCACGTCAACGTGGTGGGCTGCGGGATCTTCGCCGCGGTCAGCGGTTCGTCCGCGGCGACGGCGGCGACCATCGGCCGTATTTCCCTGCCCGAGTTGAAGGCGCGCGGCTATCCGGAAAGCATCGCCATCGGCTCCTTGGCCGGTGCCGGCACTCTGGGCCTGATGATCCCGCCGTCGATCATGATGATCGTCTATGGCGTGGCGGCGCAGGTGTCGATCTCGCGGTTGTTCATCGCCGGGATCTTGCCTGGCTTGATGCTGCTGCTGATTTTCAGCGGTTTTCTGATGGTATGGTCGCTGCTCAACCGCGAGCAGATGCCCGATGACCACGAGACGCTGCCGTTCATGGAAAAACTGCGCCGCGGAAAACTGCTGATTCCGGTGGTCACGCTGATCGTCGCGGTGATCGGCTCGATCTATGCGGGCTTCGCCACGGCGACCGAGGCCGCCGCGGTCGGCGTGGTTGGCGCGCTGCTGATCGCCTGGTATTCCGGCTCGCTGGACCGCGAAACCTTCATGGGCAGCCTGATGGGCGCAGTCTGCACCTCGTGCATGATTTTCTTCATCCTGCTCGGCGCGCACTACCTGACCTCGGCCATGAGTTTCACCGGGCTGCCATCGGCCCTGGCCGATTGGATCATCGCCAAACAGCTTTCGCCTTATGTGCTGTTGTTGGCGCTGACCCTGCTGTTCATCATCCTCGGCTGCTTCCTCGACGGCATCTCGATCATCCTGCTGACCACCGCGGTGGTGCTGCCGGCGGTACAGGCGGCGGGCATCGACCTGCTGTGGTTCGGCATCTTCGTCATCCTGGTGGTGGAGATGGCGCAGATCACCCCGCCGGTGGGTTTCAACCTGTTCGTGGTGCAGAACCTGACGGGCTACGACATGTGGAAGGTGGCCAAGGCCAGCTTCCCGTTCTTCCTGCTGCTAGTGCTGGCGGCGATCCTGATCACGCTGTTCCCGCAGATTGTGCTGGGGCTGCCACAGGCGATGCGCGGGGCTTAATCCATAGCGTCGTGCCCCGCCCTTAACAGGCTGTTGAAAAACTACCTGCGTTGCCGATGCGTCGTTAAAAACAGGCTCAAAATGCTCATTTACAACACGTAAACTGCGCTTTTTCGCCTGTTTTTGCCTAGCCTCGGCTGCCTCGCCTACGTTTTTCAACGGCCTGTTAATTGGTGGGGCAGGGAAAATATGTCGATTAGCGCTGAACCAAGGCCGCTGCCAGGCGGGCAGTCGGCGAGTTTTTTCCGGCGAAGTATCTGTGGTGAAAGAAAATGTCGCAGCGTGGCAAGCGTTGCAAGGTGTTCCGTCGTTAAGCTCATGCGGCAAATGTGACCAGCGAGTCGCCGATGTCGCCATAACCATGGAGCAAGCATTTTGAACGCAGCAATTGCCACATGGACTAACGTTGTGGCGTAAGCGCAAGACTCGCGACTGCCCTAAGCCTGCTAATCGAATCTCAAGCCAACCGGAGCATAATAAACATGGCGTTCTTTACGGCGGCCAGCAAAGCCGACTTCCAGCACCAACTGCAAGCGGCCCTGGCGCAGCACGTCAGTGAACAAGCATTGCCACAAGTCGCGCTGTTCGCCGAGCAATTCTTCGGCATCATCGCGCTTGACGAACTTACCCAGCGCCGGCTTTCCGACCTGGTCGGTTGCACCCTGTCATCCTGGCGCATGTTGCAGCGCTTCGATCACAGCAAGACTGAAATTCGCGCCTTCAACCCCGATTATGAAAAGCACGGCTGGCAGTCGACTCATACCGCCGTGGAAATCCTGCGCAGCGATATCCCGTTCCTGGTCGACTCGGCGCGCATGGAGCTGAACCGCCGCGGTTACAGCATCCACACCCTGCAGAACAGCGTGTTCAGCGTGCGCCGCAACAAGCAGGGCGAGCTGCTGGAAATCCTGCCCAAGGGCACTCAGGGTGAGGGCGTGCTGCAGGAAGCGCTGATGTTCCTGGAGATCGATCGTTGCGCCAGCGCCGGCGAGCTGCGAACCCTGGAAAAAGCCCTGCATGAAGTGTTTGCCGAAGTGCTCCTGAGCGTCGCCGATTTTCAGCCGATGAAGGCCAAGGCCCAGGAACTACTGGCCTGGCTGGGCAGCGCAAAACTCAATGTCGAGGCCGCCGAACTCGAGGAAATCAAGGTTTTCCTGAGCTGGTTGCTGGATAACCACTTCACCTTCCTCGGCTATGAAGAGTTCACCGTGGTCGATGCGCCGGGTGGCGGCACCATCGTCTACGACGAGCAGTCCCTGCTGGGCCTGTCCAAGCGTTTGCGCAGCGGCCTCAAGAGCGAGGACCTGAGCATCGAGCCGGAAGCGCTCAGCTACCTGCGCGAGCCATTGCTGTTGTCTTTTGCCAAGGCTGCGGTGCCGAGCCGTGTGCACCGTCCGGCCTATCCTGATCTGGTGTCGGTGCGTGCGCTGGACAGCAAGGGGCGGGTGATCAAGGAATGTCGCTTCATGGGCCTGTACACCTCGGCGGTGTATGCCGAGAGCGTGTGGAACATCCCCTATATCCGCCGTAAGGTCGCGGTGATCGAGCAGCGCGCCGGCTTCGACAGCAAGGCGCACCTGGGCAAGGAACTGGCCCAGGTGCTGGAAGTGCTGCCGCGTGACGACCTGTTCCAGACCCCGGTCGATGACCTGTGCGATACCGCCATGGCCATCGTGCAGATTCAGGAGCGCAACAAGATCCGCGTGTTCCTGCGCCGCGACCCCTATGGGCGGTTCTGCTACTGCCTGGTCTATGTGCCGCGCGATGTCTATTCCACCGAGACCCGCCTGAAGATCCAGCAGGTGCTGATGGAGCGCCTGCAAGCCACCGATTGCGAATTCTGGACCTTCTTCTCCGAGTCGGTACTGGCGCGGGTGCAGTTCATCCTGCGTGTCGATCCGAAGAACAAGCTGCAGATCGACCCGCTACGCCTGGAGAGGGAAGTCATTCAGGCCTGTCGTTCGTGGAAGGACGATTACGCCAGCCTGATGGTGGAAAACTTCGGCGAAGCCCAGGGCACCAATGTGCTGGCGGACTTCCCCAGTGGTTTCCCGGCCGGTTACCGCGAACGTTTCGCCCCGCATTCGGCGGTGGTCGATATGCAGCACCTGCTCAGCCTGAGCAGCGAGCGGCCGCTGGTGATGAGTTTCTACCAGCCGTTGGCCCAGGCCGGTCAGCAGCTGCATTGCAAGCTGTACCACGCCGACACGCCGTTGCCGCTGTCGGACGTGCTGCCGATTCTGGAGAACCTCGGCCTGCGCGTGCTCGGTGAGTTTCCGTACCGGCTGCACCAGCAGAACGGCCGCGAGTTCTGGATCCACGATTTCGCCTTCACCTACGCCGAAGGCCTGGATGTCGATATCCAGCAGCTCAACGACACCCTGCAGGATGCCTTCGTCCACATCGTCGGTGGCGACGCCGAGAACGACGCCTTCAACCGCCTGGTGCTGACGGCGGCCATGCCGTGGCGGGACGTGGCGCTGCTGCGCGCCTATGCACGTTATTTGAAGCAGATTCGCCTGGGCTTCGACCTCGGTTATATCGCCAGTACCCTGGTCAACCACGCCAACATCGCCAAGGAATTGGTGCGGCTGTTCAAGACCCGCTTCTACCTGGCGCGCAAACTCGGCGCCGAAGACCTGGAGAGCAAGCAGCAGAAGCTGGAGCAGGCCATCCTGGCTGCACTGGACAACGTGGCGGTGCTCAACGAAGACCGCATCCTGCGACGCTACCTGGACCTGATCAAGGCCACCCTGCGCACCAACTTCTACCAGCCCGATGCCGCGGGGCAGAACAAGTCCTACTTCAGCTTCAAGCTCAACCCGCGGGCGATTCCGGACATTCCCAAGCCGACGCCCAAGTTCGAGATATTCGTCTATTCGCCGCGCGTCGAAGGCGTGCACCTGCGCTTCGGCGATGTCGCCCGCGGTGGTTTGCGCTGGTCGGATCGTGAAGAAGACTTCCGCACCGAAGTGCTGGGCCTGGTCAAGGCGCAGCAGGTGAAGAACGCCGTCATCGTGCCGATGGGCGCCAAGGGCGGCTTCCTGCCGCGGCGCATGCCGCTAGGCGGCTCGCGTGACGAGATCATGGCCGAGGGTATCGCCTGCTACCGGATCTTCATCAGCGGCCTGCTCGACATCACCGACAACCTCAAGGAAGGCGCGGTGGTGCCGCCGGTCAACGTGGTGCGCCACGATAAGGACGATCCCTACCTGGTGGTCGCCGCCGACAAGGGCACCGCGACCTTCTCCGATATCGCCAACGGTATCGCCGCCGAGTACGGCTTCTGGCTGGGCGACGCCTTCGCTTCCGGCGGTTCGGCCGGTTACGACCACAAGGGCATGGGCATTACCGCCAAGGGCGCCTGGGTTTCGGTGCAGCGCCACTTCCGCGAGCGCGGCATCGACGTGCAGAAGGATCCCATCACGGTGATCGGCATCGGCGACATGGCCGGTGACGTGTTCGGCAACGGCCTGCTGCTGTCGGACAAGCTGCAACTGGTCGCGGCCTTCAACCACCTGCACATCTTCATCGATCCCAACCCGGATGCGGCCAGCAGTTTCGTCGAGCGCCAGCGGCTGTTCGATTTGCCCCGTTCGAGCTGGGCCGATTACGACACTTCGCTGATTTCGGCGGGTGGCGGACTCTTCCTGCGCAGCGCCAAGAGCATCGCCATCAGCACGGAAATGAAAGAGCGTTTCGATATCAGCGCCGACAAGCTGGCGCCCAACGAACTGCTCAATGCGCTGCTCAAGGCGCCGGTGGACCTGATCTGGAACGGCGGCATCGGCACTTACGTCAAGTCGAGCCAGGAAAACCATGCCGATGTGGGCGACAAGGCCAACGATGCGTTGCGCGTCGACGGTCGCGAGCTGCGGGCGAAAGTCATGGGCGAGGGCGGTAACCTCGGCATGACCCAGCTGGGGCGCGTCGAGTATGGCCTCAACGGCGGGGCGAGCTTTACCGACTTCATCGATAACGCCGCCGGGGTGGACTGCTCCGACCATGAAGTGAACATCAAGATCCTGCTCAACGAGATCGTTACGGCCGGCGACATGACCGGCAAGCAGCGCAACAAGCTGCTGGTCGAGATGACCGATGCGGTGGGCGGCCTGGTGTTGGCCAACAACTACAAGCAGACCCAGGCGCTGTCACTGGCCGAACGGCGTGCTCGTGAGCGGCTGGGCGAGTACAAGCGGGTCATGGCGGGACTGGAAGCGGCCGGTAAGCTGGATCGCGGCCTGGAGTTCCTGCCGTCCGACGACGAACTCAACGAGCGCGCCGCCAAAGGCCAGGGCCTGACCCGTCCGGAGCTGGCGGTGCTGATCTCCTACAGCAAGATCGACCTGAAGGAGTCGCTGCTCAAATCCCTGGTGCCGGACGACGAGTACCTGGCCCGCGAGATGGAGACCGCCTTCCCGCCGTTGCTGGCGAAGAAGTTCGGCGAGCCGATGCGTCGCCATCGTCTCAAGCGCGAGATCGTCAGCACGCAGATCGCCAACGACCTGATCAACCACATGGGCATCACCTTCGTGCAGCGCCTGAAGGAATCTACCGGCATGAGCTCGGCCAACGTCGCCAGGGCCTATGTGGTCGTGCGCGATGTGTTCCGCCTGCCGCATTGGTGGAAGCAGATCGAGGCGCTGGATTATCAGGTGCCGGCCGAGCTGCAACTGCAGATGATGGACGAGCTGATGCGCCTGGGCCGCCGGGCCACCCGCTGGTTCCTGCGTAGCCGGCGCAATGAGCTGGATGCGGCGCACGACGTGGCGCATTTCGCGCCGCGCATCGAAGCGTTGACCATGAGCCTGGACGGGCTGCTCGAAGGTCCGGCGCGCGAGCAGTGGCAGGCGCGCTTCCAGGCCTATGTCGAGGCCGGTGTGCCTGAGGTGCTGGCGCGTATGGTGGCTGGGACCAGTCACCTGTACACCCTGCTGCCGATCATCGAAGCCTCGGATGTCACCGCCCAGGATCCGGCGCGGGTTGCCGCGTCCTACTTCGCGGTTGGCGGGGCGCTGGAACTGTCCTGGTACCTGCAGCAGATCACCAGTCTGACGGTGGAAAGCAACTGGCAGGCCCTGGCACGGGAAGCCTTCCGTGACGATCTGGACTGGCAGCAGCGGGCGATCACCGTGTCGGTGCTGCAGATGCTCGAGGCCCCGGCTGAGATCGAACAGCGGGTGGTGGTCTGGCTGGAACAGCATCGGCGGCTGGTCGATCGCTGGAAAACCATGCTTGGCGAGTTGCGTGCGGCGACAGGTACCGATTACGCCATGTACGCGGTCGCCAACCGTGAACTGATGGACCTGGCACAAAGCACCCAGCCTGGGGTCTGCATGCTCTGAGACGTGCCTGAGCTGAACCCGAGCCCCGCCTAGTGCGGGGCTTTTTGTTGGGTGCTGATCTGGGGTAATCCGCGATCCGTAGGGTCTCACCCGCCGCAGGCCGTGTGCGGCTAAAGCTCAGCCAACCTGGATCAGGCGATCAGGCCCTGGCTGCGCAGGTAGTCGTCGTAGGTGCCGCTGAAGTCGATTACGCCGCTGGCGGAGAGTTCGATGATGCGCGTGGCCAGGGAGCCGACGAACTCGCGGTCGTGGCTGACGAAGATCAGCGTGCCCGGGTAGTTCTCCAGCGCCAGGTTGAGCGCCTCGATGGATTCCATGTCGAGGTGGTTGGTCGGTTCGTCCATCACCAGCACGTTGGGCTTTTGCAGGATCAGCTTGCCGAACAGCATGCGCCCTTGCTCACCACCGGAAATCACCTTCACCGACTTGAGGATCTCGTCGTTGGAGAACAGCATGCGGCCGAGGGTGCCGCGTACCAGTTGCTCGCCGCCCTGGGTCCAGCGGCCCATCCAGTCGAACAGGTTGCTCTCGTCTTCGAAGTCGGAGGCGTGGTCCTGGGCGTAGTAGCCCAGTTCGGCGCTTTCGGTCCATTTGACGGTGCCGGCGTCCGGGTACAGCTCGCCGACCAGGGTGCGCAGCAGGGTGGTCTTGCCGATGCCGTTGGGGCCGATGATGGCCACGCGCTCGCCGGCCTCGACGGTAAAGCTGAAGTTCTTGAACAGCGGCTTGCCGTCGAAACCCTTGGCCATGCTGTCGACGATCACGGCCTGGCGGTGCAGCTTCTTGTTCTGCTCGAAGCGGATGAACGGGCTGATCCGGCTCGACGGCTTGACCTCGGCCAGCTGGATCTTGTCGATCTGCTTGGCGCGTGAAGTGGCCTGCTTGGCTTTCGAGGCGTTGGCCGAGAAGCGGCTGACGAAGGACTGCAGCTCGTTGATCTGGGCCTTCTTCTTGGCGTTGTCCGACAGCAGTTGCTCGCGCGACTGGGTGGCCGCGGTCATGTACTCGTCGTAGTTGCCCGGGAACAGGCGCAGTTCGCAGTAATCCAGATCCGCCATGTGAGTGCACACACTGTTGAGGAAGTGGCGGTCGTGGGAAATGATGATCATGGTGCTGTTGCGCTGGGTCAGGATGTTTTCCAGCCAGCGGATGGTGTTGATGTCCAGGTGGTTGGTCGGCTCGTCGAGCAGCAGCACTTCCGGATCGGAGAACAGCGCCTGGGCCAGCAGCACGCGCAGTTTCCAACCCGGGGCGACTTCGCTCATCGGGCCGAAATGCTGGGCCAGCGGAATACCGAGGCCCATCAGCAGCTCGCCGGCGCGGGATTCGGCGGTGTAACCGTCCATTTCGGCGAAATCGGTTTCCAGCTCGGCCACGGCCATGCCGTCGTCTTCGCTCATTTCCGGCAAGGAATAGATGCGGTCGCGTTCGGCTTTGACCTTCCACAATTCCTCGTGGCCCATGATCACGGTGTCGATCACGCTGAACTCTTCGTAGGCGAACTGATCCTGGCGCAGTTTGCCCAGGCGCACGTTCGGCTCCAGCATCACCTGACCACCGCTCGGCTCCAGATCGTCGCCGAGAATTTTCATGAAGGTCGACTTGCCGCAGCCGTTCGCCCCGATCAGGCCGTAGCGGTTGCCGCCGCCAAACTTGACGGAAACGTTCTCGAACAGGGGTTTGGCCCCGAATTGCATGGTGATGTTAGCGGTGGAGATCAAGGGTCTTTCCTATCAATAACTTAGAGCGGGCTGGATTCTGCTGATACCGATTTGATACCAATTTGCAGTTTTTCCAGCTCGCCCCAATCGGAGCTTGAGTTGAGCCAGCGGGCATAGGTCGAGAGCAGCATTTGCACGCTATGACCCAGTTGCTGGGCAATAAATGCGGGATTGAGGCCGGACATTAAGCATATTGTCGCATAGGTGTGGCGGCAGTTGTATGGTGGCCGACACCTGACCCGAGGGCCGCTAGGGTCGGGCGCTATTGGTGGTGCACGTTGGACGTTTCCTTGACGTGCTCCTGGCTCTTGGACGGAGGGAATACATAGGGCGTCGTCTTCACTGCGCCAACACCGTTTTTGCGCCGCTCGGCGTATTCCTGGGCAAACCTCAAAGCGTGCAAAGCTCGCTCGTTAAGCAGAACGAAACGCCCGCTGCCGGTTTTCGTACGCTCTTCAATTTTAGCTACGGCCATAGTCCGACAAATATGAGCCTCCTTTTTTTCGGCCAATCGATGCGCTGACCGCCGCTAGTTGGATTTATCCCGAAAATCTCGAACTGTGTCCAAGAAGGACTTGAGTATCGGTGATTGGTCATCAGCTCGATAAATGCAATTCAAGTCAACGCCAGAGTTCTCTGGAAGATCACTTATAGGGCGATAAACTACGCCGGGGAGAGCAAGCACGGTGGCAGACTCCGGGACCAGGCATACGCCGAAATTACTTGCTACCAGGGCCACGCCGGTCACCGTATCGCCAACCTCTTGGGCAATTTGTGGAGTGAAACCCTTCTGGTGGCACATGTTCATTACCTTGTCGACAAAGCTAGGGCGTGGCCCGGAGGGAAATACGATAAGAGGATGATCAGCCAGCACTCGAAATGGAATTGTTGTCTCACGTGCTAGGGCATGATCCTCATTGACCGCAAGCAGAAGTTTCTCTGTGGTCACGATCTCATTGGCAATGTCGTTTAAAGGTGCGATGAACCTGTTGAAGCCAGCATCGATTCGTCGCTGCCGCAAGGCTTCGATTTGGGCCTCCTTGTTCATGTTGTGAAGGACAACTTTCACATCTGGAAAGGCGCTGCGAAAAATCAGTAGAAGTTTGGGAATCGTGTCGAGAATCCCTGAGCCGAAGATTGCAATATCTAGCCTGCCAAGTTTGCCTTGGCCTGCCCTTTGAGTGCGCTCTGTTGCTTGTTCAACCACTGAGCGAATGTTACGCGCTTCCTCAAGTAGCAGTTCGCCCGCCGGCGTCAGTTCCATCCCGCGGGGCGTGCGGGTAAACAGTTGCACGCCCAGGTCCTCTTCCAGTTGCTGAATCTGCCGTGTCAGGGGCGGTTGGGAAATATGCAGGCGGACAGCGGCGCGGCCGATATTTTTCTCTTCGGCGACGGCGATGAAATAGCGCAAATGACGTAGTTCCATGGTGCCGCCTTGTTCTGAGTGAAGTTTGGGGGGGGGGGGGGCGCTTTAAGCGCTCAGGTGGTTGCGCTACAGGATAAATTTCCTTGTTCCCCTGTGATCCGCCATTACCTTTTGCGATCCGGCAGGGGTCTTAAAGGCGTGCTAATCATAACGGATTATCATACCCACAAGGTATTGAGTCGTTGATTTTATGGTATTGGACGGTAATCCTCGACGGTAATAGCCTTGATTTTGACGGCACTACCCCATGGAGCGAGCTGCGCGTTTCTGATGGTTTGTGACCCCAACACAAAAATAACAAGCTGAGGATCTCGACATGGTGCCTAGAGCCAGTCTGCCAAAATTTCGCCTAAAGATGATGTTTCTCGCCATTGCAGGTGCCTGTGCTGGAGTAAGCGCCACCAGTCCAGCTCTTGCCTTCCAAATTGATTCCGGCAACCCTGACCTGCGCATGTCATGGGACAACACCGTCAAGTACAGCGCGGCCTGGCGTGTGGGCGATATCAAAAGTCGTGTGGCGGATAACTCTATAGGGGTGCAGGCCAATACCAACGACGGTGATCAGAACTTCGACAAGGGGCTGATCTCCAATCGCCTTGACCTGCTTTCCGAGTTCGATCTGCGCTACAAGCGCAAGTATGGTCTACGCCTGAGCGGCGCGGCTTGGTACGACGATGTCTATAACAAATCGAACGACAATCCGGGTGCTTTCGGTGGCGCCTTGGTCAACTCGCGTTCGGTGGATTATGACGAATTTACCGATGACACCGAGAAGCTGCACGGGCGCAAGGCCGAGCTGCTGGATGCGTTCGTGTATGGCAGTTTTGCCCCTGGCGACATGGGCCTAAACCTCAAGGCCGGGCGCTTTACCCAGCTGTATGGTGAAAGCCTGTTCTTCGGTAACAATGGTATTGCGGGCGCACAAACTTCGCTCGATCTGATCAAGGCACTGTCGGTGCCGAACTCCCAGTTCAAGGAAATCTTGCGCCCCATTGGCCAGGTTTCTGGGCAGTTGCAGATCAACTCGAATGTATCGGTCGGGGCTTATTACCAGCTTGAATGGCGCAAGAGCCGTTTGCCGGGTGCCGGCAGCTACTTCAGCTTTGCCGACTTTGTTGATGAGGGTGGTGAGGGGTTGATCACTCCGTTTGGCCTTGCCACGCGTGGCGATGATATCGATGCCAAAGACTCGGGGCAGGGCGGCGTGCAGATGAGGATCACTTCCGGCGACTACGAATTCGGTGTTTATGCCGCGCAGTTCCACGACAAGATGCCGCAGTTCTATCTGTACCCGGATATCGGCGTCTACGAGCAGGTGTATGCCGAAGATATCCGTACTGTAGGTTTCAGTGTCAGTACCCTGGTGGGTGAAACCAACGTGGCTGCCGAGATGTCGTTCCGCGACAACATGCCCCTCGTGGCCTCTGGCAACACCGTGATTCTGCCCGCAAGCCTGGGCGCGGATGGCGATAACAACGCCGCCTTCCCCGTTGGCCGTACCCTGCACCTGAACTTGTCGGCCATTTCCGTATTCAGTGAAAATTCGATTTGGGACGCGGCATCGTTTATCGGTGAGTTTGCCTTCAACCGTCGCCTAAGTGTCACCGATAACCGCGATCAACTGGATCCGCTGGCAACCCGCGATGCCGGCGCGCTGCAATTCATCTTTACCCCCGAGTACTTTCAGGTCATGCCGGGCGTCGATCTTCAGGTTCCGATTGGGCTGGGTTACGGACTATTCGGACGGTCATCAGTTAACGGTGTGCTGTTCCCCTCCGAGAACGGCGGCAACGTCAGTATCGGTATCAAGGCTGAATACCAGAAGACCGTACAAACCAGTCTGAATTTCACCCACTATTACGGTTCTGATGGCTCGGTGATCAACTACGACACTGCTGCTCCAGAACTTTCCTACAAGAACTTCCACGGTGACCGCGATTTCATTTCGCTGTCGATCCAACGCACGTTCTGATTGGTATCTACCAGGTTTGAGGATAAAAACAATGCACAAGAAAACAGCGATTTATATAGCCCTAACGGCGATTCTGGTGGGTACCAATGGCGCGCAGGCAGCAGTCACTGCCGAGCAGGCTGAAGCCCTGAAAAGCACCTTGACCCCGCTGGGTGGTGAGCGAGCAGGCAATGCTGACGGCAGTATCCCGGAGTGGAAGACGAACCTTACAGTTAATGCCTCAAGTGAGATGGTGGGCGATATTCCTGCCACGGTATTTGCCGGTGAAAAGCCGGTGTTGCAAATTACCGCAGCAAACATGGCTGAGCATGCTGAGCGACTGTCTGAGGGCACCCTGGCACTACTCAACAAGTTCCCCAGCTTCCGTGTAGATGTGTACCCGACGCACCGTACCGGGATGGCGTTGCAAAAGGTATATGACAACACCCTGCGCAATGCGACCGAGTGTAAAACAACAGAAGGTGGCTTTTCGCTGTCCGGTTGTTACGGCGGCATACCTTTCCCGATGCCGCAGAACGGTACGGAAGCTATCTGGAACCACCTGCTACGGGTGGAAAATCCGGGAATGGAAGTAGACCGCTTCAAGAACGTCATTCTTACCGCTGATGGTAGCCGGGTGATTGCCACTGAAAATGAAATGGCCATGCAGTATCCCTACTACTACGCGGATGGTTCGGCCGACACCTGGAGTGGTGAATACTTCCTGATGCGCTTCGCCACTATCGCTCCGCCATTCAAGGCGGGTGAGTCGCTGGTGTTCCGCGATAGCATCGATGTCAGCCAGTCACGTCAAGCTTGGCAGTATCTGGTTGGCCAGCGCCGTGTGCGCCGCGCACCGACCGTGGCTTATGACACGCCGGACTTTGTAGCCTCGGGTGCCAACTACTTCGACGAAGTAATGGGTCTGATGGGGCATATCGACCGCTTTGACTGGAAACTGGTCGGCAAGCGTGAAATGTACGTGCCTTATAACGATAACGAGATAGTCACCGCGTCGGTGGATGAGGCCTACGGCGAGCATCACTTGAACCCGGATAAAATGCGTTGGGAGCTGCATCGCGTTTGGGAAGTGGAAGCGACCGTGGCAAGTGGAAAACGCCATGCAGTGCCAAAACGTACTTACTACCTGGATGAAGATTCCTGGGTGATCCTGCTGATGGACGGCTACGACAGTGAAGGTAAGCTGTGGCGGACTACCCAAACTACGCCGTTTGTTCTGCCGCAGGTACCTATGCTGTCGGTGAAGCCGGCTCACATCTTCAACCTGCAGGCCAATACCATGAGTACTACCGTGTCGCTCAACGATGCCAAGTACCGAATAATGGTCAAGCCGCACCCCGAGACTTACTTCACAGGTGATGCTGTAGCGGCCGAAGGCGTGCGCTAAGTACCTCTGTTCGCCTGCAGTTCCGGCACCTGACTGCTGTCAGGTTGCCGGCTCCCTTTCCATGACTCGCCCGCACCGCAGGCGCCGCGCATGACGGCGAAGTCGCGGGGGCGTGTTGGAGTTGAGTACGTACCATGTCCGCGCACAATTCGCTGCTCCGCCATCCGTTGTTAGCTGCTGCAATTATTGCCGTTGTCTGCTGGTCGGGTGTCGCCCTGGCCGAAAACAAGCAGTCCGTTCCCGATCTTCTTGATCTCCCTGCGCTGGAAAGCAGGCGAGCACAGCAGAGTTTGCAACTGGCAGTCGGCCGTGCCGGCGAACGCCTGGTGGCGGTGGGGGAGCGAGGTATCGTGCAGCTTTCCGATGATGGTGGCCATACCTGGCGGCAGGCAAAACATGTGCCCGTGAGCGTGGCGCTGACTGATGTGCATTTTGTTTCGGCCAGTCATGGCTGGGCCGTTGGTCACAGTGGCGTGGTGCTGCACAGCGCTGATGGCGGCGAGACCTGGTTGCGCCAGCTCGATGGCAACCAGGCTGCCCAGATCATTCTAAAGGATGCCCGCCAGCGGGTCGCTTCGGGTGGGGCAGGGGCTGATAACGCCGTGCGCAGTGCGGAGTACTTGGTCAAGGATGGCCCGGACAAACCCTTCCTTGATGTGACGTTTCAGAGCGAGAACCACGGTTATGTCGTGGGTGCCTATGGGCTGGCCCTGGAAACCCGCGATGGAGGTAAAAGCTGGCAGTCGCTGGTGAGCAATATACCTAATCCGCGTGGTAAGCACCTGTATCAGGTGCAGATAAAGGATCAGCAACTGCTGATCTGTGGCGAGCAGGGCGCCTTGTTTCGCTCCATGGATGGCGGCAGCAGTTTTGTTGAAATGACGACGCCTTACAGCGGCACTTTTTTCGGCGCGCTCAACCTCGACGGGCAAGGCTTACTGGCCTTCGGGCTGCGGGGCAACGCCTGGCGCAGTCTGGACGACGGCGCAAGTTGGCAGAAGGCTGAAGTCGGCCAGCCCGTCACCCTGAGCGCCGGGTTGCGCCTGCACGACGGCTCGGTGCTACTGGCGGACGAAAGCGGCCGATTGCTGCGCAGTACGGACAACGCCCAGAGCTTTACCACGCTGCCAGTGCAGCCGGGAACCGGTATCACCGGCATCGTTGAGTCGGCAGACGGTGCGCTGATTCTATCCAGCGCGCACGGGATGGCCCGCATCGAGCCGGACGCAATTGATTTGGGAGTCAAGCCATGAGCTATATGCCGTCCATGCCTGCCGATGCAGTTATCGCCGATCTCAACAAGTTCGACCAACGCTCCGGCACCATCGCCGAGCGGCTGCTGTTCAATAACCGCCTGGTGATTGTGGCGATCTGCCTGCTGACGACCCTGCTGCTTGGTTATCAGGCTCTGGGCCTGTCGCTGAACGCCGCCTACGAAAAGATGATTCCCACCGGGCATCCGTACATCGTCAACTTCCTGGAGAACCGCAAGCAACTGGCCGGGATGGGCAACACCCTGCGTATCGCCGTGGAAGCCAAGGATGGCAACATCTTTGACACCGAGTACCTGGACACTGTGCGCAAACTCAGCGACGAAGTGTTCCTGATTCCGGGAGTCGACCGGCCGTACATGAAATCGTTGTGGGCGCCGGCAGTGCGCTGGACTGGCGTAACCGAGGACGGTCTGGATGGAGGTCCGGTGATTCCGGACGACTACGATGGCTCGCCGCAGAGCATTGAACAGGTGCGTATCAACGTCGAGCGCTCCGGCGAAATCGGCCAGCTAGTGGCGGCCAACTACAAGTCGAGCATCATCCTTGTACCACTGCAGGAGAAGATCGCCGAAACCGGGCAGCGTATTGACTACCACGCCTTATCACAGCGTATCGAGCAGCTGCGAGCCAAGTATGAGTCCGACAAGGTTGCTATCCATGTCACCGGCTTTGCCAAGGTGGTGGGGGACCTGATCGATGGGCTGATGCAGGTGCTGGTGTTCTTCGCAGCTGCCATTGCCATCTGCACCGCAGTGCTGTTCTGGTACACCCGTTGCCTGCGCAGCACTCTGCTGGTAGTGCTGTGTTCGATGATCGCGGTCGTATGGCTGTTGGGCCTGCTGCCGACCCTGGGTTATGAGCTGGATCCTTACTCGATACTGGTGCCCTTCCTGGTGTTCGCCATCGGCATGAGCCATGGTGCGCAGAAGATGAACGGCATCATGCAGGACATGGGGCGTGGCACCCATCGGCTGGTGGCGGCGCGCTACACCTTCCGCCGTCTGTTCCTCGCCGGAATGACCGCGTTGCTGGCTGATGCTGTGGGTTTTGCCGTGCTGATGGTGATCGACATTCAGGTGATTCAGGATCTGGCCGTCACCGCCAGTATCGGTGTGGCTGTGCTGATCTTCACCAATCTGGTGTTGCTGCCGATTCTACTGTCTTACACCGGCGTCAGCCCTGTTGCGGCTCAGCGCAGTCTCAAGGCCGAGCTGCAGGAGGCCAACGATGTGGCGCACAAGAAGCATCCATTCTGGGCCTTCCTCGACCTGTTTACCCGCCGCCGCTGGGCCACCATCGCCGTGGTGCTGGGTTTGGTGCTGGGGGTGTTCGGCCTGACCGTCAGCTTCCAGCTCAAGATCGGTGATACCGATCCGGGGGCGCCAGAGCTGCGCGCAGACTCGCGTTACAACCGTGACAACGCTTTCATGGTTTCCAACTATGCCGCCAGTAGCGATGTTTTTATCGTCATGGTCAAGACTCCGCAATACGCCTGCGCCCACTACAGCACCCTGCGTGCGGTGGATGCCCTCGACCGTGAGCTGCAGCAACTGCCCGGAGTGGAAACCACCAGTTCGCTGGCGGGGCTGGCCAAGATTGCCAATTCCGGGATGAATGAAGGCAGCCTCAAGTGGTTCGAGATGCCGCGTTCTCAGGAAATGCTCAACGCGATCATTACCCGCGCGCCGCGGGAGATGTTCAACCAGAACTGCGATCTGTTGACCGTGTATGCCTACCTGAAAGACCACAAGGCCGACACCCTGACCAGCGTGGTCAATACGGTAGAAGCGTTTGCGGCCAAATATGGTACCGACAACATCCGCATCCTCAATGCCGCCGGCAACGCCGGGGTCGAGGCGGCAACCAACATCGTGGTGAAAAAAGCCAATACGCAGATGTTGTTTCTAGTCTACGCAGCAGTGATCGCTTTGGCCTTCATTACCTTCCGTTCGTGGCGTGCGGTGGTCTGCGCCGTGGTGCCGCTGATGATTACCTCGGTGCTCTGTGAGGCACTGATGGTCTGGTTGAATATCGGCGTCAAGGTGGCGACCCTGCCAGTGATAGCCCTTGGCGTGGGCATCGGTGTCGACTATGCGTTGTATGTGATGACCGTAACCATGGCGCACTTGAAAGTTGGCATGACGTTGTCGGAAGCCTATTACAGGGCCCTGATCTTCACTGGCAAGGTAGTGGTTCTCACCGGTATTACCCTGGGCATCGCCGTGGCCACCTGGGCCTGGTCGCCGATCAAGTTTCAAGCCGATATGGGCATTTTGTTAGCCTTCATGTTTGTCTGGAACATGCTCGGTGCGCTGATCCTGTTGCCGGCGCTCGCGCACTTTCTGTTTCGCCAGCAACCGGTGGTTGCGCGGGGCTGAGCTAAGCCATCGATGAAGCCAGGCTGATCGCAACTGGGCAGCCTGGTGGGCGCAAAGCGGGTGAAAAGGACGGAATGACGATGCTCAGTGAATTGAAGCTGCATCCGCGGGATTTGCTCGCGCTGCTGTTACTAGCGGCTGCTGGTATCTTCTGCGGTCTGGATGCCCTCGGTCTGCGTTGGCTCTGGCTGGCCTCAATGGTCGTGCTGGCGCTGTGGCTACTATGCGGAATCAGCCAGCGTGAGCGAGCGGTCGTGGCTGCCGTGGAGAAAACCCGAGCCCTGCTCGATGATCTGGTGCCCGTGGCCGGCGGCGCCATTGGCTCAATCGAGCGCCTGCAGGCGGTGTTGCACGACAAGGTGGTAGCGGTCAAACGCATGAGTTCCCTGGCCTGTAACCTGACAGTGGCTACAGGAACGCTGGTGTCAGGGTTTACCGACGCGGTGGCCACTGCGGATCGCCAGTCGGCGATGGCTCGCAACTCCATGGCTGAAGTCGAGGCCATGGCCGAGCGTGCACGGATTACCTCAAGTGAAGCCCTGGCGCTGGCAGATGCCAGTATCAGCGCGCGCGATCAGGTCAGCGCCGGTGGTGAGCAGGTGCAGCAGGTCGCCAGTGATATGGTGGATCTCTCGGTGGTAGTGGCCTCGGTGGCCGAAGAGTTCGACAGCGTGCGACAGCAAGTGGCACGTATCGGTGAGATCGTTGCGATCATCCGGGGCATTGCCGGGCAGACCAATCTGCTGGCTCTGAATGCTGCCATTGAGGCTGCGCGCGCTGGCGACCAAGGGCGCGGTTTCAGCGTGGTCGCCGATGAGGTGCGCAAGCTGGCCGAAAGCACCGGCAGCGCCACCCTCAGTGTTGGAGACATTATTTCCCTGATCGGTCAGGGCATTGATCGCCTTGATCAGCGCTTGGCACGCACCCGCCAAGGTGCTGCGGATGGCGTGGCGCGCGCGACCCAGGCCTCGGCAGTGTTGAGCGGCATTGCCACTACGTCGCACAGCACGCTGCATTCAGTGCAGGAGATAGCCGCGCGGGCCAGTAACGAGACGCAAAATGCCAGCAAGGTGCTGGAGGATTCCAGCGTGGTCGCCCATCTTGCCGGAGAGCTGGACAGCAAGGTCAACGATTGCAATGCCGGTTTGCGCGCCTTGATGCTGGGGCTGGTAGACCTGAAGAGTCTGGCCAGCCAGATCGATGTCAGTCGCGATGGGGTGGCCTCCATGCTGGAAGTTATTGAAGAAACCCGCGCCCACAACATCATGGTGTTAAACGCCCGTGCCACGGAGCAGATGCTGCCGCATATTCAGCGCATCCACGCCCTTGACCGTGAGATCGATCAGCTGCTGGGGCATGCCCAGAGCGATGCCGGTGCGCTGGACGAGGTGCGTAAAACCCATTTGTCCCGTCTGCGTCATGCGCTGGACGCATATCGGAACATTCGTGACGATTTGCTCAGTGCAGCCCAGGGCGGTAGGCTTGAGCAGGTGCGTGAGCGCGCGGCGCCGCTGGTTCGCGAGGCCTACCATCATGTCAAGGAAGCATGTGTCGCGCTGACTGCATAGACTAAAGCCCATGTAGCAAAGGCTTCAAATTGCTCATACAACAATAAATGCTAGCGACTCGGCTGGGCCCGATGAGCCCGCCGTTCGACGGGCTCATATTTAGCCAGGCTTTAGGAATCTCAATGGCAGAGCAACCCTTGGTCGAACGCTTCAATTTGCGTTCACGACTGCGCTTCAATATCGAGAGCGGGCAAATCTGGCTCGACGAGAACCGCATGCTGCTGATGCACGCCAAGGCTTTCGGCGCTTTGCGCCAAGAACTGTTTGAGTCTCTTGGGCCCAAGCGTGCCAAGGGGCTGCTGTTTCGCATGGGTTTTGCGGCCGGCCAGCATGATGCTGATCTCGCGCAGAAACTCTACGGCGAGGGTGACATCTACGACGTGTTCAAGATCGGACCAGAGCTGCACGCATTCGAGGGCTTGGTGCGTTCTACTATTATCGAAGCAAAAATAGACTGGGAAAAAGGCAGTTTTTTTGGCACCGTAAACTGCGACAATTCTTGGGAAGCGGAGTCCCATCTGCAGTTGTTCGGCGTCAGCGATGAGACGGCCTGTTGGAACTTGGCAGGTTATGCCTCGGGTTATGTCACCCGCTTCTTCAAGCGCGTCATCATCTTTCGTGAAACCCAGTGCGTGTGTTGTGGTGCGTCCAGTTGCATGCTGGAAGGGCGGCCACTCGAGGCCTGGGACGATAAAGCCTTCCTTGAGTATTGTCTGCCGCCCGAAGATAAGGAAACCTCTTTCGAGCAGTTGCAAGATGAGCTGTGGCAGCTGCGCGGGCGCCAGCGAGAACAGCGTCCGGCGGGCAAACTGGTGGGCAGCTCGCCGGCTTTCAGCGCCTCCTTCAGTCTGCTCAGTAAGGCCGCCAACAGCCCTATAACCGTGTTGCTGCTCGGCGAAACCGGTGTCGGCAAGGAAGTGTTTGCCCAGTGGCTGCACGAAAATAGCGATCGTGCCGACAAGCCTTTCGTGGCGGTCAACTGCGCTGCGATTCCCAACGATCTGATCGAGTCAGAACTGTTCGGCGTGCAAAAGGGTGCCTACACCGGGGCGCAGACTTCACGCCCCGGCAGGTTCGAGCGTGCCGATGGGGGCACGCTGTTTCTGGATGAGCTGGGCGAGCTGTCATCTGCGGCCCAGGTCAAGCTGTTGCGCGTCTTGCAAACTGGCGAAGTCGAGCGTCTGGGCGATGACAAGTTGCGTAAGGTCAATGTGCGCCTGGTGGCGGCGACTAACGTCAATTTGCAGCAGGCGATTGCCGATGGCCGTTTTCGCGCCGACCTCTACTACCGCCTGGCCACCTACCCATTGGAAATTCCGCCGCTGCGCAAGCGCAAGTCGGATATTCCGGTGCTGGCCTCGGTATTGACCGAAAAATACGCACCGCTGTACCACAAGACTATCCAAGGCATCAGCGATCTGGCCATGCAGGGCCTGATGGCCTATGACTGGCCGGGTAACGTCCGCGAACTGGAAAACCTGGTGGAACGCGCAGTGTTGCTGGTGCCGTCCGGCGGGCAAATTGAAGTGGAACACCTGTTCCCCGGGGTGGCCCCGGTAACTGCTCTCGGGGCAGTGATCGACCGCGAGGGTAGAGTGGGCAATGCCGATGAGGCGAAGAAAGACCGGCTTTACGAGACCTTGCTGGAAGACGGTTTCGACCTGCAGGTCCACGAGGCGCGCCTGTTGCAGCTCGCCGTGGCGCGGGCGCATGGCAACCTTACCCATGCCGCACGCCTGCTCGGCATCACTCGCCGGCAGTTGGCGTACCGCGTCAAGCAGACCCTGGGGGCGGACCAAGCGCCGCCGCACGACGCCTGACAAAAACGTACAGCGCTGATCCTTCAGGCCCGCAGCAGCAACGCCATTCTGCTTCGATCCGCCCATAGGCGTGAGGAATGGTTGATTGCTGCACTGCTTAATCCCAAGTGCACCGCTCGACGCATTTTTTCTATCCATTTAACCCGTACTCCTCGCCATTCGTTTGCGCGCGAGCACACTGTGCTGCTCGTTATGGCGTGTTGCCGATGGCTCGCCTTACGTTTTTGTAAGGCTGGTAGGGTCAATGGACAAAAACGTCAAGCGTATGGGCCGCATTGGAAGACGTATATTTAAAAAATATCAATGAAATCATCGTGTTGTATTTGTTGGCACCATCTCTGCAATGTTGGGTTGAGGCTGTAAATCTGGTTTTTCGCCAGCCCGCCTAGGGCACGCGTAGAGCCAACCTCATCTAGCCAATAATGGAGACAACAAATGGCGATGACAGGTGTATTGCGTCCAGGGCATGCCCAGGTACGCGTGTTGAACCTTGAAGAAGGCATCCATTTTTACCGCAATGTTCTGGGGCTGGTGGAAACCGGGCGTGATGACCAGGGTCGGGTGTATTTCAAATGCTGGGATGAGCGTGATCACAATTGCTATGTAATCCGTGAGGCGGATAGCGCCGGCATCGACTTCTTTGGCTTCAAGGTGCTGGACAAGGCCACGCTGGAAAAACTGGATGCCGATCTGCAGGCCTACGGTCTGGTCACTACCCGCATTCCTGCCGGCGAGATGCTGGAAACCGGCGAGCGCGTGCGCTTCGAGTTGCCGTCCGGCCATCTGATCGAACTGTATGCGGAGAAAACCCGCATCGGCAACGGTATTCCCGAGGTCAATCCGGCACCGTGGAATGCCCAGCGCGAGCATGGCATTGCCCCTGTACAGCTGGATCACTGCCTGCTGTACGGCCCGAATATCGCCGAAGTACAGAAAATCTTTACCGAAGTCCTGGGCTTCTATCTGGTCGAGCGCGTACTCAGTCCGGATGGTGACAGTGACGTCGGTATCTGGTTGTCGTGCTCGCACAAGGTTCACGACATCGCCTTCGTCGAGTACCCGGAGAAGGGCAAGCTGCATCACTGCTCGTTTCTGCTCGAGACGTGGGAGCAGGTGTTGCGTGCCGGCGACATCATGTCGATGAACGAAGTGAACGTGGACATCGGCCCTACCCGTCACGGCGTGACCCGGGGCTGCACCATCTATGCGTGGGATCCCTCCGGCAACCGTTTTGAAACCTTCATGGGCGGCTACCACCCCTATCCGGACTACGAACCGCTGACTTGGACTTATGACAACTTTGCCCAGGGCCTCGACTACCCGCAGCGCAAGCTGCACGAAACCTTCCTGACTGTAGTGACCTGAGGGGACTCCCATGAGTTTGCCTGATGAGTCACTGGACATGCAGCCGGCCGATCTGGATACGGATAAGCGTTTTGTGCGGGTCACCGGCAGCCGTGGCAGCAACTTTGTCGAGTTCGACTTCGCCATCGGCGAACCCGAGTTGTTTGTCGAAATGATCCTGACACACGAAGCCTTCTCCGAGTTTTGTAGCGCCAACCAGGCCGAACTGATGCCCGCACTGCCTGAGGCCGGCGACGAGGATGAGGCGGCGCAATGGAGCTGGCGCCTGGCGGATGCCACACAGGTTCGTTTCAAAAACTAATCGAATTGGGCGCTTCACCCTGGGTGAGGCGTCGATGGGAGATAAACATGCACATCGATCTTCGCACGGTCAGCATCCAGCCCTTGCGGCAGACGTTTGACCATTTGGCTCGTCGTTTTGGTGACAAACCGTCCTCGCGCTACCAGGAAGGCAGCTATGACATCCAGCCGGTGGAAAACTTGCACTACCGGCCGACCTGGGATCCGGATCAGGTTCTCTATGACGCCAGTATCACCAAGATCGTGATGAATGACTGGTATGCCCTGAAAGATCCGCGCCAGTTCTACTACAGCACCTACACCCTGGCCCGTGCCCGTCAGCAGGAAAACACTGAGGCCAACTTCAGCTTCGTCGAAACCCGTGGCTTGGCCGACATGCTGCCGGATGACCTGCGCCGCCGCGCGCTCGATCTGCTGGTGCCGCTGCGCCATGCCGCCTGGGGCGCCAACCTGAACAATACCTTTATCTGTAGCTATGGCTACGGCACGGTGTTTACCCAGCCGTGCATGTACCACGCAATGGATAACCTGGGCACCGCTCAATACCTGTCGCGCATCGGTCTGCTGCTCGGTGGCACCGAAGCACTGGAGGACGGCAAGGCCGCCTGGATGGACGGTGATGCCTGGCAGGGGCTGCGTCGCTACACCGAGGATTGCCTGGTGGTACGCGATCCGTTCGAGCTGTTTGTAGCGCAGAACGTGGCCTTGGACGGCCTGCTGTATCCACTGGTGTATGAGCGCATTGTCGATGACCAGTTCGCGGCCAATGGCGGCTCGGTGGTGGCCATGCTGTCGCAGTTCATGAGCGACTGGTTCGATGAAACCCGCAAGTGGGTCGATGCCGTGATGAAGGTCGCTGCTGCCGAGTCCGAGCAAAACCGCGAGCAATTGCAGGTCTGGACCAGTGCTTGGCGTGACCGCGCCGCAGCCGCTTTGCTGCCGGTGATCGAACAGGTGTTTGCCGGGCAGGCGGATGAAGTGATGGGCGAACAATTGGCAGCCTTCAAGGCCCGCCTCGATAAAACCGGCGTCGTGGTCTGAGAGGTTTCTATGTCAACTGTATTTATTGCGCTGCAAACCAATGAAGAAACTCGCCCGATTATTGAGGCGATTGAAATGGATAACCCCGAGGCGGTAGTCAATCGTGAACCGGCAATGGTCAAGATCAATGCGCCTGGCCGTCTGGTCATCCGCCGAGAAACCATTGAAGAACAACTGGGCCGCAGTTTCGACATGCAAGAGCTGAATATCAATCTGATTACGCTCTCCGGCAATGTCGTTGAAGACGAAGACTCCTTGACCCTGACCTGGGGCAACTAAGCGAGGATATTTTGCATGGACATGAAAACTGCTAACAAAAAGATGAGTGCGAAAGACAAGTACCGCCTGCTGACGCGTGACCTGTCTTGGGAACCGTCGTATCGCACCGAAGAAGAAATCTTTCCCTACCTCGCCTACGAAGGGCTGAAGATCCATGACTGGAACAAGTGGGAAGATCCTTTCCGCTTGACCATGGATGCCTACTGGAAATATCAGGCAGAAAAGGAGCGCAAGTTCTACGCCATCATCGATGCCCACGCGCAGAACAACGGCCACCTGAATATCACCGATGCGCGCTATCTGTCGGCGCTGAAGATATTCCTGCAGGCCATCAGCCCCGGTGAGTATGCCGCGCACAAAGGTTTTGCCCGTGCTGGTCGCGAGTTTCGTGGTGTGGGTACGCAAGTGGCCTGCCAGATGCAGGCGATTGATGAGATTCGCCATGCGCAGACGCAGATCCACGCGCTGTCCAACTACAACAAGTTCTACAACGGTTTTCATGCCTTTGCCGATCAGCGCGACCGCATCTGGTACACCTCGGTAGCCCGTTCGTTCTTTGACGATGCGATGTCTGCCGGCCCGTTCGAATTCATGATTGCCATCGGCTTCTCGTTCGAGTACGTGCTGACCAACCTGCTGTTTGTACCGTTCATGTCCGGCGCGGCTTACAACGGCGACATGGCCACCGTTACCTTCGGCTTCTCGGCGCAGTCGGATGAAGCACGGCACATGACCCTCGGTCTGGAATGCATCAAGTTCATGCTTGAACAGGACCCGGACAACCTGCCGATCGTTCAGGGCTGGATCGACAAGTGGTTCTGGCGTGGCTTCCGGGTGCTGGGTCTGGTCAGCACCATGATGGATTACATGCTGCCCAAGCGCGTCATGTCCTGGCGCGAGGCGTGGGAGATCTATGGTGCCGAGAACGGCGGCGCACTGTTCAAGGATCTGGCGCGCTACGGCATTCGTCCGCCGAAGGGCTGGGATGACGCCGAAGCAGGCATCGACCATATGTCGCATCAGTTCATGCTGGGTCTTTACCAGTGGAGCTTTGGTACCTCGTTCCATGCATGGATTCCCTCGGATGAGGACTTGCAATGGCTGTCGGCCAAGTACCCAACGACGTTCGACAAGTACTACCGCCCGCGCTGGGAGCACATCAAGAAGCTTGAGGCGGCGGGTACGCCGTTCAAGAACTACGGCCTGGCCAAGTTGTGCCAGTGCTGTCAGTTGCCGACGGTATTTACCGAGCCGGCCGACCCGACCCTGATTTGCCATCGTGAAGTGGAATACAAAGGCGACAAGTATCACTTCTGCTCCGATCACTGCATGAGCATCTTCGATAACGAGCCCGAGAAATATATCCAGGCTTGGCTGCCAATGCCGGCGCTGTTCCAGGAGCCGACCAATGGCGACCTGGGAGCCTGGATGGATTGGGTGTCGCTGAAAGATGGCCAAGACAACGGGGACTTTGCCGACTCCCAGGACCGCCGCAACTTCGAGATGTGGCGCGGCATGGCAACTTCCAACCAGTAAAGTTCTGACGGGCGAGGTCGTTGGTTGCAGCGGCCAAGCCCCGACACAATAAAAGGAGAGCACCATGCCTGTAGTCGCCCTTAAAGAGTATGTGGGCGTTGCCCGTGATCGCGTTGAGAACTTCAACGGTAAGCAGTTGGTTTACGCCAGCTGGGATCACCACCTGCTGTTTGCTGCGCCGTTCCTGCTGTGTCTGGCGCCGCAGACCACCTTTGCCGAGTTGCTTGAAACGGCCCTCAAACCGCTGCTGCAAGCCGATCCGGATGCTGCCGCGATCGACTGGCACGCAGTTCAGTGGCTCAAGGGCAACCAGCCCTGGGTGCCGAACTTCGACGCCAGTCTGGTAGCCAATGGCATCAGCCATAAAGACCAGTTGCGCTTCAAAACGCCTGGCCTCAACACCATCTGTGCGGTTAGCTGAGGGGCGGGCCATGAGTTACGAACTGACGATTGAACCGCTGGGTCAGACCATCGAGATTGAAGAAGGCCAGACCATTCTCGACGCCGCCCTGCGGGCCGGCATCTATTTGCCCCACGCCTGCTGCCACGGCCTGTGCGCGACCTGCAAGATTCAGGTTGTGGATGGCGAGATCGAACAGGGCGAGGCCTCCAGCTTTGCCCTGATGGATTTTGAGCGGGAAGAAAAGAAGTGCCTGGCCTGCTGCGCCACCGCCGAGAGCGATCTGGTGATCGAGGCGGAAATCGACGAGGACCCGGATGCCGAGAATCTGCCGGTACGTGATTTCGCCGGTACGGTCAGCCGCATCGAGACGCTGACGCCGACGATCAAGGGCGTCTGGATCAAACTCGACGATGCAGCAGGTATGCGCTTCCAGGCCGGCCAATACATCAACCTGCAGTTGCCTGACGGCATTGGCAGTCGCGCCTTTTCGATTGCCAGTGCCCCTGCGTCGAGCGGCGAAATCGAGTTGAACATTCGCATCGTGCCCGGCGGACGCGGTACCGGTTATGTCCATGAACAGTTACGGGTCGGTGAGCGCCTCGACATTACCGGGCCCTATGGTCGCTTCTTCGTGAAGAAATCGGCGCATGTGCCGGTGATTTTCATGGGAGGTGGCTCGGGGCTGTCCAGTCCACGCTCGATGATTCTGGATCTGCTGGCGGAGGGCTTTGAACTGCCGATCACGCTGATCTATGGCCAGCGCAACCGTGATGAGCTGTATTACCACGACGATTTCCTCGCCATGGCCCGGCAGCATCCGAATTTCACTTACGTACCTGCGCTCTCCCATGAGCCGGAAGGCTCGGACTGGCAAGGTTTTCGCGGCTTCGTGCATGACGCGGCCAAGGCGCACTTCGACAATGACTTCAGGGGTCATAAAGCCTACCTGTGCGGACCGCCGCTGATGATCGATTCCTGCATCAGCACCCTGATGCAGGGGCGCCTGTTTGAACGCGACATTTATACCGAGAAGTTCATCTCGGCAGCCGATGCCCAGCAGGTTCGCAGTCCATTGTTCAAAGCCATCTGATCGCGCGCCGCCAGCGCCCCTGTGAGTAAGCGGGGCGCCGGTTTCGCCCGGATTCTTCGCGGCATTATTAATACCTTAAAGGTATCTTTAACGGCTAAATAAAGTATTAGCCGGTATTGATTGGCTTTTCTAGACTCGTTGTCAGGGGCTAATGCCGGCTGGCCTGGGCAAGCGCAGCGGGTAGTCACATCGAACAACAACCGGAGTTCCCATGCGCCAGATTGAAAATTTCATCGCCGGTGAGTTTGTCGCCGCTGCCAGTGGCAAGCGTTTCGACAAGCGTTCGCCGGTGGATAACAGCATCATCTGCTCGGTGAGCGAAGCCGGTCGCAGCGAGGTCGATGCCGCCGTCAGTGCCGCGCGCAATGCCCTGCAGGGCGAGTGGGGCGGCCTCAGCACCGATCAGCGCATCGAGCTGCTCTACGGCGTGGCCAACGAAATCACCCGTCGCTTCGACGACTTTGTCGAGGCCGAAATGTCCGACACCGGCCAGCCTGAGCATGTGATGAAGCATGTGTTCATCCCGCGCGGCGCGGCCAACTTCAAAGTGTTTGCCGACGTGATCAAGAACGTCGCCAGCGAATCCTTTCAGATGGACACCCCTGATGGCCGCGGTGCCCTCAATTACTCGATTCGTCGCCCCAAGGGGGTGGTCGGCGTGATCTGCCCGTGGAATGCGCCTTTCATGCTGATGACGTGGAAGGTCGGCCCGGCCCTGGCCTGCGGCAATACCGTGGTGGTCAAGCCGTCCGAAGAGTCGCCGCAAACGGCGGCCCTGCTGGGCGAAGTGATGAACGCGGTGGGCATCCCCAAGGGCGTGTACAACGTGGTGCACGGCTTTGGCCCCAACTCCGCTGGCGAGTTCGTCACCCAGCATCCGCGGGTCGATGCGATCACCTTTACCGGTGAGACCCGCACCGGCGCAGCCATCATGAAAGCCGCGTCCGAAGGCATGCGTGACGTGTCGTTCGAGCTGGGCGGCAAGAACGCCGGAATCGTGTTTGCCGATGCCGACTTCGATGCCGCAGTGGAGAGTTTCTCGCGCTCGGTCTTCCTCAACTCCGGCCAGGTGTGCCTGGGCACTGAGCGAGTGTATGTCGAACGACCGATTTTCGAACGTTTCGTCCAGGCGCTGAAGGTCAAGGCGGAGGCGGTCAAATACGGTCGTCCCGATGATCATCACGCCAACTACGGCCCGCTGATCAGCCAGGAGCACAAGCAGAAAGTGCTGTCCTACTACCGCAAGGCAGTGGAAGAAGGCGCCACCCTGGTGACCGGTGGCGGTGTGCCGGACATGCCCGCGGATCTGGCCGAGGGCGCCTGGGTACAGCCGACCATCTGGACCGGCCTGCCGGAAACGGCCGCCGTGGTGCAAGAAGAAATCTTCGGTCCGTGCTGCCACATCTCGCCATTCGATAGCGAAGACGAAGTGGTGCACAAGGCCAACGCCACCGATTACGGCCTGTCGACCACCATCTGGACGACTGATCTGGCCCGCGCCCATCGCATGGCGGCGCGCATCGACGTCGGCATCACCTGGATCAACAGCTGGTTCCTGCGTGATCTGCGCACCCCGTTTGGCGGCTCCAAGCAGTCCGGCATCGGTCGCGAAGGCGGCGTGCATTCGCTGGAGTTCTACACCGAAACCCGAAATATCTGCGTGAAACTCTGAGGCCATTATGGACAAGCAAAAAATTGAGCAGTACGGCGACGAGCTTTACCAGGCTTTCGTTTCGTGCCGCGCCGTGGCCCCACTGCTCACCCGTGAGCCGGATATCACCATCGAGGATGCCTACCGCATCCAGGAATGCTTTGTCGCGCGTCGCTTGGCGGCTGGAGAAACCATCGTCGGCAAGAAGATCGGTGCCACCAGCAAGCCGGTGCAGGACTTTCTCGGCGTCTATCAGCCGGACTTCGGCATGCTCACCTCGGCCATGGTGTTTCAGGAGGGCGACACCATCGACCTTGGCCAGTTGATTCAGCCGAAAGCCGAAGCCGAGCTGGCCTTTGTCTTGAAGCACGACCTCAAGGGCCCCGGCATTACTGCCATGGACGTGATCCGGGCAACCGATTACGTGGTGCCGTGCTTCGAGATTGTCGACTCACGCATTACCGACTGGCAGATCAAGATCCAGGACACCGTGGCGGACAACGCCTCCTGCGGTGTGTTCGTGCTGGGCAAGACCAAGGGCGACCCACGCAAGCTGGATATCACCCTGGCGGGCATGGTGCTGGAGAAGAACGGCGAGCTGTTCTCCACCGGGGTGGGCGCCGCCGTGCAGGGTTCCCCGGCGAATGCCGTGGCCTGGCTGGCCAATACGTTGGGTGTCCTGGGCATTCCGTTCAAGGCTGGAGAAGTGATTCTCTCCGGTTCGCAGTCTTCGCTGGTTCCGGTGCAGGGCGGCGATGAGTTGGTCTGTACCGTCGGCGGTCTTGGTAGCTGCCGCGTCAAGTTTTCCGGGAGGAGCGCAGCATGAGCAGCAACCTGACACTGTCACGCGAGGACATCGTGCGCTTGTGCGAGCGCGTTGAAGGGGCGCAGACCCGCGCCTGCGCCATCCCCAAACTGACCAATGAATATCCGCAGATGACCATCGCCGATGGCTACGCGGTGCAGAACGAACTGCGCCGGCGCTTCGTCGCCCAGGGCCACAAACAGGTCGGCTGGAAAGCCGGACTGACCTCCAAGGCCAAGATGCAGCAGATGGGCGTCAGCGTACCCTCGATTGGTTTTCTCACCGATCGCATGGCCCGTCCGGAAAACTCGGCCATATCCACCTCCGACCTGGTGCACCCGCGGGTTGAGTGCGAAGTGGCTTTCGTCATGAAGAGTGATCTGCAGGGGACGGGCTGCACCGCCGCTGACGTCCTGGCGGCGACCGACTACGTGCTGCCGGCGGTGGAAATCATCGACTCGCGGTTTTCCGGCTTCAAATTCGATCTGGCCAGCGTGATTGCCGACAACGGCTCTTCCGCGAGGTTCGTCGGCGGTGGCCGGGCCCGTTATGCCGAGGATCTGGATCTCAAAACCCTCGGTGTGGTGATGGAGAAAAATGGCGAGATCGTCGCCATGGGGGCCTCGGCGGCCGTCATGGGCCATCCGGCCGAAGCCATTGCCATGTTGGTGAATATCCTGGCCGAGATGGGCGAGATATTGCCGGCCGGCAGCTTCGTGATGAGCGGCGGTATCACCGAGGCCATTGCGGTGAAACCAGGTGACAGCATTGTGGCGCGCTTCCAGGAACTGGGCAGCGTATCGATGCGCTTCGTTGAATAACAACAAGAACCGAGGAGGCAGTAATGCCAATCATTGAAATGCACATGGCCGAAGGCCGTACTTCCGAGCAGAAGAGCCGCGTGGCGGCAGCGGTCACCGAGGCTGTTTGTAACAGTCTGGAATGCCCTGCAGAAACAGTACGCATCCTCATCACCGAACACGGTCACGATGAGTTTTACGTCGCCGGCATAAACATGGCACAGCGCGCCGCGAAGCAGAAGGCACAAGTCCAATGAAAAAGATCAGATGCGCACTCATCGGCTCAGGCAACATCGGCACTGACCTGATCTACAAAGTCATGCGCAGCCCAGTGCTTGAACCGGTCTGGATGGTCGGTATCGACCCGGAGTCAGAAGGTCTACTGCGCGCCCGCGAGATGGGATTGAAAACCACCCATGAAGGTGTGGATGGCCTGCTGCCGCACGTGCTGGACGATGGCATTCAGATCGCTTTCGATGCAACCAGCGCCTATGTACATGCCGAGAACAGCCGCAAGCTCAACGCTCTCGGTGTGTTGATGATCGACCTGACCCCGGCGGCCATCGGCCCGTTGTGCGTGCCTCCGGTGAACCTGCGTGAACACGCAGAGAAGCTGGAGATGAACGTCAACATGATCTCCTGCGCCGGCCAGGCCACTATCCCGATCGTCAATGCCGTCTCACGCATTCAAACTGTCGAGTACGCCGAGATTGTCGCCAGCCTGGCGTCCAAGTCGATCGGCCCCGGCACCCGTGCCAACCTGGATGAATTCACCAATACCACCTCGCGCGCCATCGAGAAAATCGGCGGTGCGCGCAAGGGCAAGGCGTTGGCCATTATCAACCCGGCCGAACCACCGATGATGATGCGCAACACCATCTACTGCCTGACGGATGACGAGCCGGATAGAACCCGGATCACCGAGTCGATCCTGCAGATGATCGGCGAGGTACAGAAGTACGTGCCGGGCTATCGCTTGGTCAATGGACCTATTTTCGACCGCAAGAAAGTCTCGGTGTTCATGGAGGTGGCTGGCCTGGGTGACTACCTGCCGACCTATGCCGGCAACCTGGACATCATGACCGCGGCCGCCACCCGCACGGCCGAAATGTTTGCCGAGGAAATCCTCGCCGGCACGATTCAGCTTAAAGCCCCGGAGGTCGCGTAATGAGCCAGTCCAACAGTTCGAGCCTCAAGGGCCGCCAAGTAATCCTGCATGACATGTGCCTGCGTGACGGCATGCACGCCAAGCGTGAGCAGATCAGTGTCGAGCAGATGGTCAAGGTCGCCACCGCCCTGGATGACGCCGGTGTGCCTTACATTCAGGTTACCCATGGCGGTGGTCTGGGTGGCAACTCGTTGCAGCACGGTTTTGCCCCGCACAGCAACGAGGAATACATCAGCGCCGTAGCCGCGAAGATGAAGCAGGCCAAGGTTTCTGTGCTGCTGATTCCGGGGCTCGGCACCATGCGGGAGCTGCACTCGGCATTCGACTGCGGTGCCCGCAGCGTGCACGTAGCCACCCACTGTACCGAGGCGGATACCTCACCCCAGCACATCGCCTATGCCCGCAAGCTGGGTATGGACACCTCCGGTTTCCTGATGATGGCGCACCTCAACGATGCAGCCGGTATCGCCCGGCAGGGCAAGCTGATGGAGTCCTACGGGGCGCAGACGGTGTATGTCACCGACTCGGCCGGCTACATGCTGCCTGAGGATGTAAAAGCCCGCATTGGTGCCTTGCGTGAGGTGCTCAATCCCGAGACCGAGATCGGCTTTCACGGCCATCACAACCTGGGCATGGGCGTGGCCAACTCGATTGCCGCGATCGAGGCGGGCGCGAGCCGCATCGACGGCTCGGTGGCCGGGCTGGGCGCTGGTGCCGGCAATACCCCACTGGAAGTCTTCGCTGCCGTGTGTGAACGCATGGGCATCGAAACCGGCACCGACCTGTTCAAGCTGATGGACGTGGCCGAAGACATCATCGTGCCGATGATGGAGCACATCGTGCGGGTTGACCGCGAGTCGCTGACCCTTGGATATGCCGGCGTGTACTCCACTTTCCTGCTGCATGCCAAGCGCGCGAGCCTGCAATTTGGGGTTCCCGCTCGCGACATCCTGGTCGAGCTGGGCCGCAAGAAAATGATCGGTGGCCAGGAAGACATGATTCAGGACACCGCCATGACCATGGCCAAGGAACGCGGGATCTCGCTGCCCGGCTGAAGACCCCTTGGGGCATGTGCTGCATGCCCCTCAAGCGAAGCGGAGGGTAGTTGATGAGCACGCGCAATGAGTTGGCCGTGGTGGTTGGTGCCACCGGCGCCTTTGGCCGACAGATTGTTGCCCGTCTGTGTGCCAGTGGCGTGGATGTCGTAGCCGTCGCGCGCAGCATGACGGCACTCAGTGAGCTGGCCAGCCTGCATCCCGGTCTGATTTCCTGCGTGGCCGACATCGCCAGTGATGACTCGGTTGCGCAGATTCGTCAGGCACTGGATCGGCCGGTCCGGATGATTGTCCATGGCCCCGGCGTGGCGGTGGTTGGCGGCATTCTCGATGCACCCACCTCGGCGCTGGTGGATGCGGTGAATATCAAGGTCGGCGGCTTGTTGCGCCTGACCCGGGCGGTGGATGAGTACTTGGTGCAAGGCTCGCGGCTGGTCGCGATTGGCGGCCACTACGGCTTTGAGCCAACGGCCTATGCGGCGTCTGCGGGTATTGCCAATGCGGCGCTGGTCAATGCCGTGCGCCAGCTCAGCTTGGTCTATGGCGCGCGCGGGGTGACCGCGCACCTGATCGCTCCGGGGCCGGCAGACACCGAACGCTTGCACCGCGTGGCGGCCGACCGTGGTCGGCAACGTGGCGTCAGTGCTGAGACGGTGTTGCAGGAGATGTGCCTGGAGTCCTCGATTGGTTCCTTTACCACGCCTGCGCAAGTGGCCTGGGCGGTGAGCCTGCTGCTGGCGCCAGAGGCCGATGCAATGACGGGCTCCACCTTGATGCTGGACTCCGGTCGGCGTCGTGGTTTGCCGTGAGTTTATCCAAGTCGGGCTGTCAGGTAATAAATCCAAGAATTCCTGCGAGATCGTCAATATGCCAGTCGTGAATTTCCACCTTGTGGAAGGCCATTGCTCTGCCGAGCAAAAAGTTCGCTTGCTCAAGGCCGCTTCACAGCTTTACAGCAAGGTATTGCTTTCCCCTATGGAGCGAGTACGGGCGCTTATCACGTTGCATGCGGCGGATGAGTTCGCCGTGGCCGGCGACACTGCCAGCGCCAACGGCCTGCATGCGCCGTACTTTGACTTCATCGTGCTGGAAGGGCGTCCGCTGGACGAACGTCAGCAGCTGATGGCCGGGTTCACCACGTTGCTGGTCGACATCCTGGCGGTTGATCGCAGTTTCGTGCGCGGCCGATGCATCCGCGTAGAACCGCAGGACTGGTCCATCGGGGGGCTTGCTGCCGATGTACTACGCGAGCAGGAAATCAGTGCTCGTGCCGCCAGGCTTGGAGCCGCCGGATGAAAACCCAGGAACTGTATTGCGATGAAATAGCCACCCTGAACTGGGTGGGTGCTTCGCTTGCTGTTGAGTCGGCGCTAAGCCGCGCCGAGCGACTGGGGATCAAGGTCAATGCGGCGGTCGTCGATCGCCACGGTAATACCCTGGCCTATTTGCGCATGAGCGGAGCCTTTCTACATTCCGAGGGGCTGGCAATCGACAAGGCCTATACCGCCGCCAGTTTTGGCTTTGCAACCAAGGAGTGGATGGACAAGATCGGTGACGATGAGCGATTGCGCATTGGTCTCACCAGCCGTCCGCGCCTAGTGGTACTTGGTGGAGGTGTTCCCATCATGGTTGACGGCATCTGTATCGGCGGTATTGGGATCTCGGGTGGTACCGAAGCACAAGATGAGATTTGTGCCAATGCCGCTTTAGAAGCCTTAGGACTTTCGCCAACAGTCACTTCCATTAGGTGAGAGCGGGCCATGAAACATCAGGTCTTAATTGAAGATACCGGAGAGTACTACTCCTGCGATGAGCGGGAGTCTGTACTGGATGGCATGGCTCGTCTTGGCCGTCGTGGCATTCCAGTAGGCTGCCGTGGAGGCGGATGTGGAGTTTGTAAGGTGCAGGTTATTGAGGGCCTTTTTGAGGCAAAGGCTATGAGCCGGACGCATATCAGCGTGGAAGAGCTGGCCGCCGGGACGGTATTAGCTTGTCGCGTAATGCCGCACAGCGACTTATGCGTACACGTTATCGGCAAGATGAAAAAGGCAGTTTGTAAGAGTCATGAAGGGCTGCTGGGGACTCACGATTCTTCAAATAAAAACGGTGACGGTTGAGCTTTTTTGGCGCGGCCGCCAGAGCGGGGGCGGCACTTAAGAGTTTGCTTATGAGCCGCTTAGAAAATTCTGAAGAAGACTTCCTGATTTTGGCAAAAGACCCGGGGTGACTCAGTACTCTTGTCAGTTCGCCGATCAGCTCCCATTGCTGGTCTAGTTCGTTGCCTACAGCCTCCATCCTGGCGATCATCTGCGAGCCTGCGCCGCGGACAGCTGGGTCAGCGCTGCATAGCAAGTCGAACGACAACGAGGTGGTCGCGATAGTCAGGCGGGTGATGCTGCAATGACCAGCACAGCGGCGTTGCAGGTCTGCCCGCTCGACAGAGCGACAAGCCGGTGCATGAAGCGCAGGCGTTCGAACATGATCCAAGCTCCAGAACGGTCGAAGGTGACCCGGGGGCAGGATCTAACCGGGCGCTAGTGGCTGTCCTCGAGAAAAAGTGGATGTGGAGGTGTCGGTTTAGGAGGAGGCGAAGACGGCCTTGCTTCCTGCGGGTGATCCTCCTCTGGTCTGCCGGTCTCGTGCCGGCATTGAAGGGGCTGAGGTCTGCGTGTACTGTATGTGCATACAGTTATTTTGAGTTCGCTGATATGCCTGATCCCTGGCAACCCCCTGCATCTTCAGTCCGTACCCGGCATGGACGTCATCCGTTGCCGGGCCGGTCCTGGCGCATCGCGCTGGTCCCAGGTTTTTCCCGGGCAATGGCGAGGCGAGGGTAATGGGCGCTGTCGTGGCGCTGGATGATCTGCTGCAGCAGCGGCGGATCTGGAAAGCTCAGCCGACGCCATTGCCGCCGAGTGCCCAGCCCACCGGGCATGCCGCGTTGGATGCACTGCTGCCGACGGGTGGCTGGCCCGAATCGGCGTTGAGCGAGATCCTCATGCCCAGTGAAGGGGTTGGCGAGTTGCAGCTGTTGTGGCCGACCCTGGCGCGGTTGACCCGCAATGCCGAACGGGTGGTGCTGGTGGCGCCGCCCCATGTGCCGTACCCACAGGCCTGGCAGGTCGCCGGGGTGGATCTGCGCTGGCTGGCGATCATCCAGGCCTGCGGCCGTGATGCCCTATGGGCGACTGAGCAATGCCTGCGCTCGGGCAGTTGCGGCGCGGTGCTGTGCTGGCCGCAGCGGGCCGACGACCGCGCCCTGCGCCGGCTGCAGGTGGCGGCGGAAACCGGACAGACGCTGGCCTTCGCCTATCGTTCGTTGCAGGAGGCGATCAACCCCTTTCAGTCCGTACCCGGCATGGACGTCATCCGTTGCCGGGCCGGTCCTGGCGCATCGCGCTGGTCCCAGGTTTTTCCCGGGCAATGGCGAGGCGAGGGTAATGGGCGCTGTCGTGGCGCTGGATGATCTGCTGCAGCAGCGGCGGATCTGGAAAGCTCAGCCGACGCCATTGCCGCCGAGTGCCCAGCCCACCGGGCATGCCGCGTTGGATGCACTGCTGCCGACGGGTGGCTGGCCCGAATCGGCGTTGAGCGAGATCCTCATGCCCAGTGAAGGGGTTGGCGAGTTGCAGCTGTTGTGGCCGACCCTGGCGCGGTTGACCCGCAATGCCGAACGGGTGGTGCTGGTGGCGCCGCCCCATGTGCCGTACCCACAGGCCTGGCAGGTCGCCGGGGTGGATCTGCGCTGGCTGGCGATCATCCAGGCCTGCGGCCGTGATGCCCTATGGGCGACTGAGCAATGCCTGCGCTCGGGCAGTTGCGGCGCGGTGCTGTGCTGGCCGCAGCGGGCCGACGACCGCGCCCTGCGCCGGCTGCAGGTGGCGGCGGAAACCGGACAGACGCTGGCCTTCGCCTATCGTCCGTTGCAGGAGGCGATCAACCCCTCGCCGGCGGCGTTACGTATTGCCGTCGATGCGCGTCCGGCGCAGGTGCGTGTGCTCAAGTGCCGCGGTGGCTTGCCTTCTTCCGCCGCCATCCCGCTTGCGGCGGGGCAGTGAGGTAAGCATGCGCTGGGCTTGTGTATTGCTGCCGCAACTGGCACTGGATGGCGTGCTGCGCCGTTGCAGCGATCCCGACGCGCCGCTGGCCCTGGTCACCGGCACGGCGCAGCGCCGCGTGCTGCAAACGGTCAACCCGGCGGCCCGTGCGCTCGGCCTGCGCGCCGGGCAATCGCTGACCGCGGCCCATGCGTTGACCCACGACTTCACCTTGGTCGAGTACGCTCCCGATGAGATCGAACGCTGGCAGCGGTTCCTCGCGGCCTGGGGCTATCGCTTCAGTTCCCACGTCAGCCTGTGCTACCCGCGCACCCTGCTGCTGGAAATCGAATCCAGCCTGGCGCTGTTCGGCCCCTGGCCCCGTTTCGAGGCGCGCTTGCGCGAGGAACTGACGGCCCTGGGGTTTCGCCACCGCATCGTCGCCGCGCCGAATCCGCTGGCCGCACGCATCCTGGCCAACGCCCATGACGGTCTGGCCATCGCCAATGACGAGGCCATGCGCGAAACGCTGGGCAGGATGCCCGTCGAGCGCATTGGCCTCGCCCGCGAGGTGGCCACGGCCTTTGCCCGTATGGGCCTGCGCACCCTGAGTCAGGTGCTGGCGCTACCGCGCGACACCTTGGCGCGGCGCTTCCCGGCACAGGTGCAGCTGCATCTGGATACCTTGCTCGGCGAGCGTGCGCTGGCCCTGGACTGTTACGTGCCGCCGGACCGGTTCGATGGACGCATCGAGCTGAACTTCGAGGTCGAGTCGCATCAGGCCCTGCTGTTCCCGTTGCGCCGGCTGACCGCCGACCTGGCCGCCTTCCTTGCCGGACGCGATAGCGGCGTGCAGCGCTTCGCCCTGCACCTGCAGCATGCGGATGCCGCGGACAGCGTCATCCAGGTTGGCCTGCTGAGTGCCGAGCGCGACCCGGCCATGCTCTTCGAGCTGGCGCGTGGCCGCCTGGAACAGGTGCAGGTGGTCACGCCGGTACGTGGGGTGCGCCTACTGGCGCGCGAGCTGCCGGCCTTCGTCCCGGAACACCGCGAACTGTTCGACGAGCGTCCCCAGCAATCGCTGCCCTGGGAGCAACTGCGCGAGCGGCTGCGCGCGCGCTTGGGCGACGAGGCGGTGCAGGGCCTGCGCGCCCAGGCCGACCATCGCCCCGAGCATGCCTGGCAGGCGGCCGGCGATGGCAAGCCGGGGCCCATCCTGCAAGGCCCGTCACGCCCGGGCTGGTTGTTGCGCCAACCCATGCCGCTGCGCGAATCTGCTCCGCGCATCCTGGCTGGCCCCGAACGCATCGAATCCGGCTGGTGGGACGGTGGCGATGTGCGCCGCGACTACTACCTGATCGAAACCCGCTCCGGGCAGCGCGCCTGGGCCTATCGTCCGCTCGGCGAAAGTGGGCCGTTCATGTTGCAGGGCTGGTTCGCATGAACGGCAAGTACGCCGAGCTGCATTGCCTGTCCAACTTCAGCTTCCAGCGTGGTGCCTCCAGCGCCCGCGAGCTGTTCGAGCGGGCCAAGCGCCACGGTTACCAGGCCTTGGCGATCACCGACGAGTGCACCCTGGCCGGTATTGTGCGTGCCTGGCAGGCCGCCAAGGCATGCGAGTTGCCGCTGATCGTTGGCAGCGAGATGCGGATCGAGGGCGGCCCCAAGCTGGTGCTGCTGGTCGAGAACCTCGCCGGCTACCAGCGCTTGTGCCGGCTCATCACCCTGGCGCGGCGGCGCGCGGCGAAGGGTGAATACCGCCTGCTGCGAGAGGATTTCAGCGCGCCGCTGGAGGGGTTGTTGGCGTTATGGATCGTCGACGAGGCGCCCGATCCGGCGCCAGGGCCGTGGCTGCGCAGCCTCTTTGGCGAGCGCCTGTGGCTGGCGGTGGAACTGCACCATGGCGCGGACGATGCGCAGCGCCTGACACGCCTGCAGGCACTGGCCGCCACGCTGGGCATACCGATGGTGGCCAGTGGCGATGTGCACATGCATGCCCGTGGTCGCCGCGCCCTGCAGGACTGCATGACCGCCATCCGCCACCACTGCACGGTGGCCGACGCCGGTCAGCGGCTGTTCGCCAATGGCGAACGGCATTTGCGTTCGCGCCAGGCGCTGGCCGAGCTTTACCCACCGGAGCTGCTGGCCGAGACGCTGCGCATCGCCGCGCGCTGCACCTTCGACCTCGGCCAGTTGCGTTACCAGTACCCCCGCGAGCTGGTGCCTGAAGGCCATACGCCGACCACCTGGCTGCGCGAGCTGACCGAGCAGGGCATGCGTTGGCGTTGGCCCAAGGGCATCCCGGCGAAGTGCCGAGAACAGGCTGAGATGGAGTTGGGGCTGATCGCCGAGCTGGGGTATGAGAGCTATTTCCTCACTGTGCACGATATCGTCCAGTTCGCCCGCACTCAGAGCATCCTCTGCCAGGGCCGCGGCTCGGCGGCCAACTCGACGGTGTGCTACGTCCTGGGCATCACCGAAATCGACCCGGGGCGCATGAACATGCTGTTCGAGCGCTTCCTCTCCAGGGAGCGCAACGAGCCGCCGGATATCGATGTGGACTTCGAACACGAGCGGCGCGAGGAAGTGTTGCAGTACGTGTTCCGGCGCTATGGTCGGGGCAGGGCGGCGCTTACCGCCGTCGCCAGCACCTATCACGGCGCCGGCGCGGTGCGCGATATCGCCAAGGCCCTCGGCCTGCCGCCGGACCAGGTCAACGCCCTGGCTGATTGTTGTGGCCGCTGGAGTGATAAGGAGCCGCCGCTCGAGCGGCTACGTGAAGCTGGCTTCGATCCGGACAGCCCGGTGTTGCGTCGGGTACTGGCGCTGACCGGCGAGTTGATCGGCTTTCCCCGTCACCTCTCGCAGCATCCGGGCGGCTTCGTCATCTCCGAGCAACCGCTGGATACCCTGGTGCCGGTGGAGAACGCGGCCATGGCCGAGCGCACCATCATCCAGTGGGACAAGGACGACCTCGACCTGGTCGGCCTGCTCAAGGTCGACATCCTCGCCCTCGGCATGCTCAGTGCAATGCGGCGCAGCTTCGACCTGATCGAGCGTCACCGGGGTCAGCGCTGGACCCTGGCGACCCTGCCTGCGGAAGACCCCGCCACCTACGCAATGATCAGCCGCGCCGACACCATCGGCGTGTTCCAGATCGAATCGCGCGCGCAGATGGCGATGCTGCCGCGCCTGCGGCCGAAGACTTTCTACGACCTGGTGATCCAGGTCGCCATCGTCCGCCCCGGGCCGATCCAGGGGGACATGGTTCATCCCTACCTGCGCCGACGTAATGGCGAGGAGGCGGTCGTCTATCCTTCCGCGGAACTCGAGGTCGTCTTCAAACGCACCCTGGGGGTTCCGCTGTTCCAGGAACAGGTCATGCAGCTGGCGATAGTCGCCGCCGACTACACGCCGGGCGAGGCCGATGAGTTGCGGCGTTCCATGGCTGCCTGGAAACGCCATGGCGGCCTGGAACCGCATCGTCAGCGCCTGACCGAACGCATGCTCGCAAAGGGTTACACGGCGGACTTCACCGCGCGCATCTTCGAGCAGATCAAGGGTTTCGGCAGCTATGGTTTTCCGGAGTCTCACGCGGCCAGCTTCGCCTTGCTCACCTACGCCAGTTGCTGGCTGAAATGCCACGAGCCGGCCATCTACGCCTGCGCGCTGATCAACAGTTGGCCGATGGGCTTCTACAGCCCCGACCAGGTGCTACAGGACGCGCGCCGTCACGACATCGAAGTGCGCCCGCTGGACGTGCGCCACAGCGAGTGGGATTGCTCCCTGGAGCCAGGCAAGGAGGGGGCCTTGGCCATTCGTCTGGGCCTGCGCATGGTGCGCGGGTTCCGCGAGGAGGATGCTCGGCGCATCGAAGACTCCCGGCGCGATCGGCCCTTCGCAGATGTCGCCGACCTCTGCTACCGCGCCGGGCTCGATGCCCGTGCGCGTGAACTGTTGGCCGATTGCGGCGCCTTGCGCGGCCTGGCCGGGCATCGCCACAGCGCCCGCTGGGCGGTGGCCGGTGTCGAGGTGCAGCCGCCGTTGTTCGCCAACCTGCCGGCGCGGGAGGAGGCCCAGGTGGCGTTGCCATTGCCGACGGTGGGCGAGGATCTGCATACCGATTACGCCACCGTCGGTACCACCCTCGGCCCGCATCCACTGGCCATGCTGCGTTGCCAGCTCAGAGCCCAGCGCTGCCGCAGCTCGCGCGATCTGCTCACCGTCGAGCATGGGCGCAACGTCAGCGTGGCCGGTCTGGTGACCGGCCGGCAGCGGCCACAGACCGCCAGCGGGGTGATCTTCGTCACCCTGGAGGACGAGTACGGCATGGTCAATGTGGTGGTTTGGCACGACCTCGCCGAGCGTCAGCGGCGGGTATTGGTCAACTCGCAGTTGCTACGAGTGGATGGCCATCTGGAGTCCAAGGACGGCGTGCGTCATCTGATCGCGGGGCGTTTGAGCGACCTGACGCCGCTGTTGGTTGGACTGGATGTGCGGAGTCGGGATTTTCAGTGAAGCCGGGGGGATGGCTTGGCAGGCGGAATATGGCTGCCACTAAGGGCCGTCAGAAAGCGAAGTCGTCCTGTCCGAGGTAGTTTTAACCACCTTTTGACTCAGCAAGGTCAGTGGGGGCAATGGCATCAGCTATGTGCTGCACGCTCGAACACCTCGTCCGCCCATTGGTTCAGGCTCTTGCCGGCCGCCTGGGCGGCGATGGTGGCGGCAGCGTGCACTTCAGGGCGAATACGCAGCATCACCTTGCCTGACGCCGGCTTATTCGGGCTGACTCCGCGCTCGGCACAATCGGCCAGGTAGTCATCCAATCAGGTTTGGAGGCGGATAGAGGACGGCAGCCGTGGCTGGTGAAGGGCTATCCTGGCTGGCTCCGATGACGATCAGTGTTGGATAATTGGCCCATGAGGCGCTGGAGCGGCGAGATGAGCATGGGCTCAGCTATCCAGAAAGCGGAGCAGGTGGGTGAAGAGGATGCATGGCATGACACGAGACGAACTACTTTCAGCCGCTGAGTCCGACTACATGAACGAGGCTCAGCTGGCTTTTTTCAAGGCGCTGCTGCTCGCCCAGTTGGACGAGTGCAAAGAACGTGTCGAAAGCGGCAAGGCGCGTCTGGCCGAGCTGGAACGGCCGATCGATGTGGCGGATGTCGCCTCTATCGAAGAGGAGCGCATGACGCTGCTGCACCTGATCGATCGCGACCGCAGGGTGCTTCCCGCATTCCAGCAAGCCTTGGCGCGGATCGACGATGGCAGTTATGGCTGGTGTGACGACACCGGTGAACCGATTGGCCTGCAGCGGCTGTTGTTGAGCCCCACCACGGCCTTGTCCGTCGAGGCCAAGCAACGCCGAGAATTGTTGGAGCGGCACATGAGTCACGCCTGAGTGGCGTGCGTACATGCAAAAAGGGCCTGAATCAGGCCCTTTTGTCGTTCTGAGACGCGCTCAGTTCACCGCGTCTTTCAGCGTCTTGCCGGCTTTGAAACCGGGCAGTTTGGCCGCTGCGATCTTGATCGTGGCGCCGGTTTGCGGGTTGCGTCCATCGCGTGCAGCGCGTGCCTTCACCGCGAAGGTGCCGAAACCCACGAGGCTGACGCTTTCGCCATTTTGCAGGGCAGAAGAGATGGCGCCGGTGATGGCATCCAGGGCGCGGCCAGCAGTGGCCTTGGGCAGGTCAGTCGAGGCGGCGATGGCTTCAATCAGTTCAGCTTTGTTCATGGGCGGTTCCTTCTGGCGTTCTGAGAGGAGCGGATTATAGCCAAGCTTTATTCAGTGGTCTGGTGAATATCCAACACGGCCCAGACTTCCAGCCCTTGCTGCCGCACGGCTTTCTCGGCTTCAAGCCGAGCGGTGAGGGTGCTGATCGAGCGGGAACGGTATTCGAACCTGAAGGCAGGCCCCCCTGTTTTCTGTCTGACGCTCAACTCGACCAGGGTGTAAACCGTAGATCGCTTGGCTTTTTCTTGCGGGGTTGATTCTTTCGGGGATGAAGGGCTAAGGCCTAATGCCTCGCGCATTTCAGCTTCCGATATCTGCTTGGCGTTCAAGTGGGGGCGTTTCCTTCAGGGGGTACAGTGGCTAGCCGTTCGTGGAGGCATGGGGTGGTCTGCGCTCGTTGTACCGTTTCGTATGTTTGCGGTGAAAAACCTTCAGTCTTACGGCCCGATGCCTCGGGTCTCATCGATGCGCTCTGCCATGCGGAAAGCCGTTTCCAGCTCTGAGCAATGGTGCGCCTGCATCAGCCTCCAGCGCTCGGCTTTTTCCTCCGGCTCGGTCATGGCCAGAGCGAGGTAGAGGCTGGGCGGTACGATGCGGAACAGCGTTTCGATGTTCTTCGACAGCACCACCCCTTCGGTGTATTTCCCCGGCTCTTTGCTGGCAGAGAGCAATAGAGCTTTCTGGGCGGGGGTAAGTTTCTTGAAGCGGGCGATTTCCTCGATTTCGGCAAGTGGCATGTTCAGGCAGACCCACCACTCGATCATGTTGAGCATGGTATGCGCGGCATTGGTACACCGAATGAACTGCTTGCGGTGCTCTGACCCATTTCCTGGGCGCTGTCCGGGAGTCGGTTCATGGTTGCGCGGTCTTGTCCTGACTGGTTGTTTCCGCTGCAGTGGGCGTGGCTTCGGCCCTGTTTCCGGTATCCGAGGTCGGCCTGGGCTCGAGGATTTCCTGCTTCATCGCCTTCATCTCGCGCTCAAGGTCGAGGATCTGCTCGTTATGCAGCTGGCGGCGGATTTCATCCGCACCGATCTCGCGTTCGACCTCGGCCTTGATCGCGCTGAAGCTGCGCTTGATCCGGCCGATCCACAACCCGGCGGTGCGCACAGCACCGGGCAGGCGCTCGGGGCCTAGCACCAGCAGGGCAACGATGCCGACCAGCAGCAGTTCGGCAAAGCCAATATCGAACATGGCGTCGGGCCTTAGTATTTGTTGCTCGGTTCTTCGACCTTGCGCGCCTGAGCATCGATGGTCTGGACCTTGTGCTCCTCCACCGCAGGCTTGTCATCATCGTTGCCCATGGATTTCTTGAAGCCCTTGATCGCACCTCCGAGGTCGGAGCCCAAGCTCTTGAGGCGCTTGGTGCCGAACAGCATGACCACGATCAGCAGGATGATCACGAGTTGCCAGATACTGATGCCGCCTATGCCCATGATGTGTACTCCGTGGTGAGGGGTCGATCGGTTGGGTAGAAGGGTGGATATTCCCTGGGCCAGCAGCGGTACGTACCGTGCTGGCCTGGGCCGCAGGCCGGGTGCGCTGGCGCCTGCGGATCGCTAGCGTCCGCGGGTGCCAAACCTGCCCAAGTTTATTTACAGACGTAGAACTTGCGTACGTAAACGTGGCTTTCCCAGGCGCATTCCGCGCCGAGCGGCACGAATACGCTATCGCCGGCGTTGACCTGCAGGCTTTCGCCTTCTGGCGAATGGAGGGTGACGCTGCCTTCGATCAGGTGCATCAACTCGTGGACTTTGTGTGGCCGCCCATGGCGCGTATAGGGTGTCGAGTCCCAGACACCGATGAGCACGTTGGCGCTGTCCTTGTAGCTATTCTTCGAGCGGCATTGGGGCCCGGCGCTGATCAGGATATGCGCATCGGGCGGTGTCGAGGGTGAGAGGTGGGCGAGCGGGTCGAGCGGGGTAAGCCCCGGGTTCTGTTCGTCTGTGACTTGAGCGCAAAAAGCCCAGAGCGTATCCGCCTGCGCCTGGATCTGCAGAGCGGTACCACGGCCGATCACCGCGCTGGCTCCACGGCCCAGTTCGAGTGTGCAGTCTTCGGCTTGCAGGGTCAGGTGCCCGCGGTGAACCACGACCATTTCGAGCTGGGGGTAGTCAGCGATGGCGAATGATCCGCTCGCCTGCACAACGCCCGCAGCCACGCCGTCTGGCCCGAGGTAAGCGATTTCCCGCGCTGTGCCGAACGGGTCGGCAGGGCTCAAAGAAGCCGAGGTCATGGGCGTAGGCGCACGGCTGCCATCGGCGCGTACCAGCAGCAGGGTGGTGGGTTGTGACATCAGGGGTATCTCCAGGAAATGTTATTGGTAAGGGGTGTAAATGCCCGTAGCAAGGGCGGGTCAGCCAATGGCCTGAGTCACCAGGGCGAATTGGCTGACGCCGCCGACAGCGCGCGGCGGCGTTCCCCGAGCCATTTGCGCGACTCTGTCGACCTGTTTCAGGCCAGCGGCTTCGAGCCAATCGGACAGGCCGCTGTCGGCCGGAATATCGATGCGTACGAAAGCCTCCGGCACTTGTGCCAACAACACGCCTATCAGGTGCTTGGCCTGTTCGGGATTTTCCGCGATGACCGGGCCGATACAGCGGCCACGGCCGAACGGGCGCAGTAACGCGAAGCCGCGTAGCTGGCCGTCGCGCTCGATACCGACTGCCTGTTCGACGACATCGAACAGCTCGCTGAGTACGCTTTCGCGGTCCAGGCCGCTGCCGGCATTGGCCAGTTCGAGCTGGCGAACCCGATCGGCTGCGGTCAAGGGCCGGCACTGTTCACCGGCGGGTAGGGCAGGGGTATCGGCGGCTTGTGCCTGGCCCTGATGCTGGTGGATCTGACCGAACTCGACGAAGCCTTGGCTGGCGTACAGCGGGACACCCGCCAGGGTGGCGTTGAGGATGGCGGTGCGCGGCGTGCAGGCTTCGAGTGCCAGCTCCATCAGCTTGCGGCCAATGCCTTGGCCCTGGTACTCGTCGCTGACGATCACCAGGCCGATGGTGGCGTAAGCGCCCTGCGGGCAAGCGAATGCGGTACCGATCATGCGGCCGTTGTCTTCTACGACGAAGCCTTCGGCGACGCGTTGCAGCATGGCCCAATCCTCCAGGCGATGGGGCCACTTCAACAGCACGGACAAGGCATGGGCCGCCGCCACGTCCTCGGCGGTCATGGGGCGATAAAGGTGGGAAGGGCGTTGAGCGACGGACATGGCAGGACTCCGTTGTTGGCTGCGTGCGGCGGGAAATTTTCATCGACTATAAGGCTGTATCCCACCTGCGGCGCGGCCTGGCAAGGGGCTTAAGGCAATTCGGTAGATTCCCCAAGCGGCGGTTCCATAGGCCATATTTGTTGCTTAAACGAGAGTCACTATCAGCAGTAAATGCTTGGCTGTTTTTTCTGAGGGGGGCTGAGTCAAAGGCTTTGCGCCGATCGATTCTTGCTCCACGGGAGGCTTGGTACGAGGCTTTGAATTGAATTGCAGCAGAGCTCTTCGGCGGATGCAGTTCTGTCCGGCTGCTACGTCCGGACAGAACTGCAGACGTCCGATCCGCGCTAAGGCCAGTCGGTATAAGAAAAAAAAGACGCCCGGTTGGGCGTCTCAAGGCAAAGGAGCGTGGGGGGATGCCTTTAAGAAAAATCGGTTGGCCCGCGGCAAACCGAACCGGTAACTGCGCTTACAGAATGCTCAGCGGGTATTCGATGATCAGGCGCACCTCATCGGTGCCTTTGTCGAACGAGCTGGAGCGGTAGGTAGCCTGGCGCAGGCGCAAGGACAGATCCTTGGCCGAGCCCGACTGGACCACATACTTGGCTTCCACGTCGCGCTCCCAGCGCTTCTCGTCGTCGAACCCAGCACGGAAGTAGGCACCAGTCGGGTCGGCCTTGGTGAAATCGATCTGGTCGCCTTTGATGTAGCGGGTCATGAGGGTCAAGCCCGGCACACCGAAGCCGGCCATGTTCAAGTCATAACGGACCTGCATGGAGCGCTCGTTAGGACGGTTGAATTCGGCGTACTGCACCGAGTTGGCCAGCCAGATCGAGTCGACACCGATGAAGTCGAAGGTCTCGTCGCCATCGATCTTCACGTAGGCCAGGGTCAGCTTGTGCGGGCCGAAGGCGTAGGCACCTTTGGCCGACCAACTGGTGGTGTCCAGCTCGCCGGCACGAGCCTCACCCTCGTCGCTGGTCTTGTAGGCAGCCAGGGTGAAGTTCAGTGATTGCTGGTCGGCCAGCGGGATGGTGTAGGAGGCATAGCCGAAGTACTGGCGCCAGATCTCTTCGGCCTCGCTGGCGTAGGCCATCAGACTAAGGTTGTCGTTGACCTTGTAGGAGCCGCCGATGAAATCGACGCTGTCAGCCTCGATGCCCGCGTAGGTGGTGAACAGGCCGTCATCGGAATTGGTCGAGTTTCTACCGTTGTACGCGGTGTAGTGACCGGCCTCGAGGAACAGCTTGTCGAACTCTCTGCTCGACAGCTGGAAGCCGGTGGCCACTTCCGGCAGCAAGCGGTTGTCACCCATGGCGAACACCGGAGCAGCCGGGCGCTGTTCGCCGTACTTCAGCTCGGTGGAGGAGACGCGCATCTTCACCGCGCCGCCGATCTCGCCGAAGGAGTCCGGCACTTCTGCGTCGGCAGTCTTGTTGTTGCTGATCGGCAGCAGGCCGGCGCCGACCCGGCCGCGGCCAGTGTCCAGCTTGACCCCGCCATAGGCGAAGGCATCGGCGCCGAAGCCGACGCTGCCCTGGGTAAAACCAGATGCGAAATTGAGCATGGCGCCATGGGCCCATTCCTCGCGATAACCGTTGCGTTCGCTGGCGGGCTTAGATCCATTGATGCCCTCGCCGTTACTGCCGCCATCATGGAAGTCGCGGTTCATGTAGAAGTTGCGGTTGAGCAGATTCAGGCTGCTGTCCTCGATAAAGCCATTGGCTTCCTGCCGCTGACCGGCCACGGCCAATTGCGAGGCGGCGGCGGTGACCGCCAGGGCGAGAAGGCTGGGTTTCACGACGTTCATGGTCTACTCCATAGGTTTTATTATTCGCGTAGCCGTTCAGAAGAACCGCTGCAGAACTGGCGCGGCCGGGCAGGGCTCGCCCAAGGCGCGGCGTCTGTATCCCACTGGCGCCGGGGCCTGGCAAGAGGCTGAAGACAATTCGGTAGATTCCCCAAGTAGCGGTTCTATAGGCCGTATTTTTTACTTGGACGGGGCTCGCTATCAGCAGTAACTGCTTGGCTGCTTTTTGGTGCAGAGGCATTAATCATGAGCCGGAAAAGCCATGGCGGCGTTCGGAAAGCGCTAAGCCCGAATCGATATCAAGCCGAGTTTTTCCACGGTACCGGCCCAGCTGAGGTGGGCACGACCCGCATCTGAATCGATCTTGCTGCCGTCGCTATCGTTCTCCTTGATAGAACGGGCATGGGGACGATGACGCGCCGAAGCTGGCCAGGTAGAGGCCGTAGCGGATCGGCGCTGCAGCGCTCGCTGAGGCGTTGAAATCGGCTGTATTGACGCGAGTGCGCCAGTCGGCGAGGGTGCGGGCATGCCCCTTAACTGGGCTTCTCCGCTCGCCAGGGCGGTGGCGTCAGCGCTTCCTTGAGCATCGCCAGGGAAAGCGTTTATTCATGCGCTTCGCCCGTGGCCGGGCCAGCCGCTCGTCGAATGGGCAGCGTGGTTGGATAGGGCACGTCAGTTCGACCTCAATACGCGGCTACTGAGCCTCGCGCAGGCGAGTTTGGCGATCCCGTCAGCGGGTGGCAATGGTTGGGGCAGTGTCCACTGCGTCGGAACTCGCGCTTGAGAGATGCGCCTATGAAGGCCTTATAGGCCGTCGCTCGTTCGAGCTGTCGACTTTTCTGCGAGTGGTGCGCTGTTCAATAACTGAACTGAATAGGGAGAAAGACGGGAGCAAGGCTCCCGCCAGAACAGCGAGGGAAGACTGTCAGAAATCCGAGACCTTGCCCCAAGCCCCTTTGTTCAGCCGGGCAAGGCTGTACTGGGTGTGGTCCACGAACGGCGTCTTGCCCGTCGCCAGTTCGGCAATCAGGCGTCCGGCACCGGGGCCGATGCCGAAGCCGTGGCCCGAAAAACCGGCGGCCAGAATGAAACCGGGCAGGTTCTGCGCTTGGTCGATCACCGGCACACCGTCCGGGGTGCTGTCGATATAGCCGGCCCAACCTGCCTGAACGGGCACGCTGCCGAGGGCGGGCAACAGGCGGCGCGCCCGCGCAAGGGTATCCCTGAGGATCGCCTCCGACGGGCGCGGATCGAGGATACGCACGCGTTCCATCGGTGTAGGTCGGTCGAGTGCCCATTTGCGGCGCGTTTCGTGTCCGTACTGCCAACCCTGCAGGTCACCCGGTGAGAGCATTTGCCAGCGTTTGGCGAACATCGGCAGAAAGTAAGAGGAGAAGCGAAGTTGCTGCGGCGTCGGATCCACGCAGGCCCTTCCGGAAATGGCCAGGGTATAGCCGCCATCCCCGCGCCGCGTGACGGTTACCTCACTGGTATGAAGTGCATCGGGAAGCCCCTGGGCCCCCGGCATGACTGACAGGATGCTGGAGCGTATCGACGCCTGCGGAAAGCGAATGCCGAGCTGTGCACAGAAGGAGGAGGCCCAGGCGCCGCCGGCCATCACCACTTGTTGGGTCTTGATTACGCCCTTTTCGGTAATCACCCCCGATACCCGGCCAGCCTCGGTCTCGATACCGCGGGCGGCGCAGAACTGGTGCAGCGAGCCGCCATGCTTGAGCACGCCCTTGGCGATCAGCGGCGCGGCCCGCGACGGATCGGCGATGCCGTCGGACGGCGAAAGCACCCCTCCCAACCAGGGCTTGCCGGTCGCCGCGCCGCGTTGCGTGGCTTCGGCGCCGCTCAGCATATGGGTCGTGACGCCCTGGGTGATCGCGAAGTCGCGCCATTTCGCCCAGCCGTCCAACTCGGCCTGATTATCCGACAGATAGAGCAATCCGCAGCGGCGGAAACCGAGGTCCTCGTCGAGGTCGGCGGTGATCTCCTCCCAGAGGGCGAGACTCTTGGTCGACAAGGGCAGTTCGCGCGCGTCGCGGTTCTGCTGGCGGCACCAGCCCCAGTTACGGCTGGATTGTTCGGCGCCTATACGGCCCTTCTCGAGCACAGCAACGCTCATACCCTGACGGGCCATGTAATAGGCGGCGCATGCGCCGATGATACCGCCGCCGATGACGACGGCATCGGCTCTTTCTGGCAGCTCCGGGGTGGACTCAATGGTGATCAAGGGAGCCGGCATTCTATTCTCCTGGCCTGAAATCTATTGTTTTACGCCTTTGCAGCGAGCAATGCAGACAGTGCTGCAAAGCGGCCTCAATGCTGTGCCAGTGCGCGCTGATAAGGTGATCGGCGCGCACAAGATCGGAACGATCGAAACTGAGATCCGGGGTCTGCTGCCCTGTTGGTCGATTCGGAGCGGCAGACCAGGCTACGGCAGGCATCACGCCAATCGCCCATGCCGTTGCGCTGATCCTATATTAGGCATCACGACCCGCAGAGGGCTGTCGTATTGGTAGTGCGCAATCGCAGAATCGGGCGTTTTCGAGGGTGCGCTCGGAAGTTTATGCTGCGGCGGGCGGAGTGATCGTCGCGCCAGGTCCTGTAGCTTGAGCGCTGACTGTTCCTCCCATCACTTGCTGCTCGCCTTCCGTATGTCCTTCCCTCTTGGAGGAAGGTGGCGCGAAGCGACGCGTGCGGGCAACGAGCATGCCCGTTGCCACCATCATTGGGCTCTTCAGGCCCTTCACCCCGACCGATGAGTACTCAGCTCGAGCGTGGTTGCAGGGCCGGAACGTTTGCTTTCGCCGATGGCGATGAAAATAGTCGGAAGTTGCGTATTCCCAGGGTATCCGGAATTTTCTGCTGAGCGCTCGGCGGCATACTAATCGCAGCAAGTTGGCAATGCATTCCCGTGGGACTCGCGCCGAACATGGCGAGCAATCCCGGCTTGATGATGCTTGGGTAAATCATGGCTAACCACAGATGCCCTAATCAGAGAACAGTGAGGTCGTGTAGATGAAAACACTGCTGCTTACTAAAGAAGAAGTCGGCAGATTGATATCTATGAAGGAAGTCATAGGTACGGTGGAAGAGGCATACAAGGCTTTCAGCAGTGGGCAGGTGGTTCAGCCTGACTATATTGGGATACACCTTCCCGCGCCGCGCGGAGAAATCGACTTCAAGGTCGGTTACTGCAAGAGCAATGAAATCATCTCGATGAAAGCCTCTTCCGGAGGCTTCCTCGATAACCCGACGGCGCATGGCGTGCCCAACGGCATGGGCAGCGTTCTGCTGTTCGATGCCAACAGCTGTGCGCTGATCTGCGTCATGGATGGCAGTCTGCTCACCGGTCTCAGAACGGGAGCCTCGGGCGCCGTCTCGGTCAAGGCGCTGGCGAGAAAGAACGCGAAGAAGGTCACCTGCATAGGTACCGGCAACCAGGCGCGGATGCAGATTCGCGCCATTAGCCTGGTGATGCAGATCGAAGAGATCCATGCCTGGAGCAGAAACCCGGAGACGCTCGCCCGCTTCAAGGCGGATATCGAAGGCGAGTTCGCTATTCCTGTGACCCTGGCGGATTCGAAGAAGGAGGCGGTCGAACAGGCGGATATCCTGATCACCACCACCCGTGGCAAAGGCCCGCTGGTGGAAGCGAGCTGGGTGAAACCCGGCACCCATATCGTCGCCATCGGCACGGATATGAAAGGCAAGCAGGAGCTCGATCCGGAAATATTCAGGCACGCCAAGATCGTCAACGACTCGATCTCGCAGTGCATCGATAAAGGGGAAACCTGGCATCCGCTGAACGAGAAGATCATCAGCCTGGACGATATCCACGGTGAGCTTGGCGAGATTCTACTGGGCTCCAAGCCGGGCCGGGAGAGCGATGAAGAAATCACCATCTTCGACTCCACCGGCATGGCCATACAGGACAACACCACTGCCGAAAAAATCTATCGCAATGCGCTGGAAAACAACGTTGGAACCTTCTTCGCGTTCCTTTGACGCGTGATTTTTTCGGCAGTACGGAGAGAGGAAACTACATGCGCGACCATCCGACCATTCAGGATATTCGAGAAGCCCAGGAACGGCTGAAACCCCATATCAAACATACGCCGCTACTGCGCGCGGAGAAGATGGAGAAGGCCGCCGGTTGTCAGCTCTATCTGAAGCCCGAAACCCTGCAGATCACCGGGGCCTTCAAAATTCGCGGTGCTTTGAACAAGACGCTCTCGCTACCCAGGGAGGAGATCGCCAACGGGATCATCGCCACCTCTTCCGGCAATCACGCCCAGGGGCTCGCCTACGCTGCCCGCATGCTGGGCGTGAAAGCGATCCTCGTGCTTCCGGTGACCACCCCGAAGATCAAGATCGCCAATACCGAAGCCCTTGGTGCGGAGGTGATCCTCTTCGATGGCGACACCGCCGCCCGCTGGAAAAGGGTGTATGAAATCGCCGAGGAAAACGGCTATGTGCCCGTCCATGCCTTCGAGGACCCGCTGGTGATGGCCGGTCAGGGCACTATCGGTTGCGAGATCCTCGAAGACCTGCAGGATGTGGATACGGTCATCATCCCCATGGGCGGCGGCGGCCTGATTTCCGGCATCGCCACCGCCATCAAGGAGTCACGGCCATCGGTGCGGGTCGTCGGCGCGGAACCGGCGTTGACGCCCAAGTACTACCACAGTCGGTTGAACAAGCAGCGCACCACGCTTCCCTTGAAGAACACCATTGCCGACGGCTTGCGAATAAGCGTGCCGGGGCAGAACCCCTATCCGATCATCGAGCGCTATGTCGACGAGATCGTCCTGGTCGAGGACGAGCACATCATCGAAGGCATGCGCGCCCTGGCCAAGGACGCGAAACTGATCGCCGAGCCCGCCGCCGCGATCGGCATCGGCGCCTTGCTGGCGGGCGTGGTCAAGGTCAGGCCGGATGAAAAGGTCTGCGTGGTACTGACCGGCGGCAACTGGGACCTGGGCGATCTGGCCGAGGTATACGGCGCTGCCGACTAAGCGTGCGGCGCGCCGGCGGAGCGGGCAGAGTAAGTGATGTCGCCTCGGCCCCCCCGATGAAGAACGCCCCTCCTTATGGAGGGGCGTTTTGTTTGGTGCTGTCCCAATGATGCGTTGCATGAGGGATTCAGGGCTGAACCCTTTTTGCAGGGCAGCAGCGGGTAGGGTGCGCCGTGCGCACCAGCTCGGGTGACGAATCACCGGTGCGCACGGCGCACCCTACGGCTCCAGTCCAATTTGGGTTCAGTGGCGATAAATGAACGCAACATGCGCTTTATGGATGGGCGTTTTGTTTGGTGCTGCCTCAATGATGCGTTGCATGGGCTGAACCCTTTTGTAGGGCGGCAGCGGGTAGGGTGCGCCGTGCGCACCAGCTCGGGCGATGAATCACTGGTGCGCACCCTACGGCTCCAGTCCATCTTACGTTTAGTGGCGATAGCTGAACGCAACATGCGATTGGGACATGGCTTTTTGTTTTGCCGAATACGAAAAGAGTGAGTCGCGCTGCCCGGGAACAGAACTCGCTCGGCAGCGCAGAACCTGCTGTTTCGCTGTGCAGGCAACACCTACACCTCCCGTGAGACGGCCGTCCTGGCCACAAGAAATCGGGCGATCACGGGCCTTTCGAGGCCGGCCGCAGATCCTGCCAGCATGCTCCGGATCGAAAAGGAATCTGCCTGAGTCACCCGGCAATAGAGCATTTCCGTAGGGCTGAGATTCATAGACTTGTAGTCACCAACCCGTCATCCACATCCAGGAGATCGACCAAGTGACCTACAAACCGAAATTCATCAGCTTCGATTGCTACGGCACGCTCATCAACTTCGAAATGGGCCCGACCGCGAAAAGACTCTTCGAGGATCGTGTGCCGAGCGAACGGATGCCGGCCTTCCTGGACAGTTTTCGCTTCTACCGTCTCGATGAGGTATTGGGTGAGTGGAAACCGTTCTTTGACGTGGTTGAAAACTCCATTCAACGCACGTGCAAGAAGCACGGCGTGGAATATCGTCCTTCCGATGCGCTCGCCCTGTACGAGGCCGTACCGACCTGGCAGCCGCACCCGAACGTCGTCGAGACGCTCGAGGCAATCGCTGCGCATGTTCCGCTGGTGATCCTGTCGAACTCGATGGTCGATCTGATCCCGCACAGCGTCGCCCATCTCAAGGCGCCTTTCCACGCGGTCTACACCGCCGAGGAAGCCCGCGCCTACAAGCCGCGGGCGCAGATGTTCGAGTACATGTTCGATCAGCTCGGCTGCGGGCCGGAGCAGATGATGCACGTCTCCTCGAGCTTCCGTTACGACCTGATGACCGCCTCTGATCTGGGCTTCATGGCCAAGGCCTTCATCGACCGCGGTCACGAGCCCGCCTGCGACGGCTATGGTGTCAACCGCCTGACCGACATTCGCCAGCTTCCCGGTTTGCTCGGCCTCGATTGCCTGGCCCAGACCGCCACGATGAAACGGGGCGCATGATGTCGGAGCATCCGATTGCGGCAGCGGCGTTGAGCACGGCGGTGCCCAGCCTTGCCCTGGACGAGGTGGGGGCCTTGGTCGGTCGTCTCTACGGTATCGATGGCAGCGTCAAATCGCTGGTGGGCGAGCGCGACCAGAATTGCTGCATAGAGACCGCGGACGGCACGCGTTACGTGGTCAAGATCAGCAATCCATCCGAGCCGGTTGCGGTCGTCGATTTCCAGATCGCTGCGCTCGAGCACGTCGCCCGCGTATCGCCAGACCAGCCGGTGCCACGCGTCGTGCGGACGCTTGGAGGACATACGTGCGACACCGTAGCACTGGCCGGCGGGGTTCAAACCACCGTGCGGATGCTGACCTATCTCGACGGCGTGCAAATCCGGGAGACACCCCGGACCGCCGCGCAGCGTCGGGCAATGGGGACAGTGCTCGCCGAATTAAACCTCGCGTTGCGCGATTTCACCCATCCTTCCGCGACGCACGATCTGCTGTGGAACGTTTCCGCGGCGCACCGCCTGGCAGCCAAGCTCGATGCCATTGAGGACGCCCCGCGTCGCGCGCTCGCCGAGTCGTTCATGACGCGCTTCAACGAGCATGTCCTGCCGCGTCTGCCCGCGCTGAGGTCGCAGGTCATCCACAACGATTACCACCTCTACAACGTGCTGGTCGCAGCCGAGGATCATCAGCGCATAGTGGGGATCATCGACTTCGGCGACATGCTGCATGCCCCGCTGGTGGGGGAGGTCGCCACGGCGGCGGCCTTTCACATGGCCGGCAGCGCCGATCCTTTCGAGGGGGCGGCGCAGTTCGTCGGCGCTTATCACGCCACGCTGCCGCTCAGCGAAATGGAGCAGGAGGTCGTTGCCGACCTCATGGCCACACGTCACCTGATCACCGTGTTGATTTCGGAATGGCGGGCCAGGCGCTACCCGGAGAACCGCGCCTACATCATGCGCCACAACCCCGCGGCATGGGAGGCGTTGTCCCTGATGGCCGATCTTTCCCGCGATCAGGCGCGCGACCGATTACTCACCGAAGTAAGCAAAGGAAAAAGCCAATGAAAAGCACCACTGACCTCAACATGGTCAACGCCTATATCCCCGGACGCGCCGACCTGAGCCCCGCAACCGCGGCCATGATCGCGCGGCGCGACGCCTTGCTCGGCCCGGCCTATCGGCTGATGTACGAGCACCCGCTGCATATCGTGCGTGGCGAGGGCGTGTGGCTGATCGATCCAGAGGGGCGCCGTTACCTCGACGTGTACAACAACGTGGCCTCGCTCGGCCATTGTCACCCGGCGGTGACCGAGGCGATATGCAGGCAAGCGCAGACGCTCGCGACCAACACCCGCTATCTGCACGACACCATTCTCGAACTGGCCGAACGCCTGCTCGCGACCGTGCCCGAGACTGACCTTGCGCATCTCATGTTGACCTGCACGGGCAGCGAGGCAAACGACGTCGCCTATCGTATCGCCAAGGTCCGCACCGGTGGCACGGGCGTGATCGTGACCGAAACTGCCTATCACGGCTTCACCGACGCAGTGTCGCAATTCTCGCCATCACTCGGCGCGACAGTCGATCTCGGCGCGCACGTTCGCCTGGTCCCGGCACCGCGCCTCTATCATGCTGAGGGTGCTGACCTCGGCGAACGCTTCACCCGCGATGTCGAGGCGGCGATCGCCGATCTGCGGCGTCACGGCATCAAGCCAGCGGCACTGATTGTCGATTCACTGTTCACCAGCGACGGCATCCTCCCCGGACCGGCGGGCTTCTTGAAGGGCGCGGTCGACGCGATCAAGCGGGCCGGTGGTATTTTCATCGCCGATGAGGTCCAGCCCGGCTTTGGTCGGACGGGCAAGCATATGTGGGGTTTTCAGCGTCACGGCGTCATCCCCGACATCGTCACCCTGGGCAAACCGATGGGCAATGGACAACCTGTCGCGGGACTGCTGGCCACCGCTGACGTATTGGCGGAATTTGGCAAAAACTCGAGGTACTTCAACACCTTCGCCGGCAATACCGTATCGTGCGCGGCGGCGCTGGCGGTGTTGGATACGATCGAAAAAGAAGGCCTGGTGCAGCATGCCGCCAGGGTCGGAAAGATCCTGCACGACGGCATCGCCGCGCTTGCCACCCGGCACGAGGCGATTGGTGATGTGCGTGGTGCGGGCATGTTCGTCGGCGTGGAACTGGTCTCGGATCGCGCATCGCGAACCCCCGACCGCGAGCTCACCAGCCGGGTGGTCAATCTGATGCGCGACAAGGGCGTCCTGCTCAGCGCCTGTGCGATGGGGCACAATGTGCTCAAGATTCGACCGCCGCTGGTGCTGTCCGCGGAACAAGCCGGCATGGTGATCGAGACGCTCGACGAAGCGCTAACCGAAGCGCAATCGGCAAAAGCGCGCTAACGGGACCGACACTCAAGGTACGACTCATGCGATCTTCAGCTTCCCTCGACCCGTTCGATCTCAAGATTCTTGTGCATCTGCAGCGCGAGGGACGCTGTTCGAATGTCGATCTGTCCGCGGCCATTGGCCTCAGTGAGAGCCCATGTCTCCTGCGTACGAAACGGCTTCAGGAAATCGGCATTATCCGGGGCTACCGCGCGGAGGTCGCACTGGAGACGCTGGGCAGCCACGTAATCGTGTTTTCCGAGGTGACCATCTGCAGCCATCGGCCCCGCGACTTCCGTAAATTCGAAGCAGGGGCTGGCAAGTACCACGAAATCGTCGAATGCTACAACGTCAGTGGCGGTTACGATTACCTGCTGAAAATCGTGGCGCCTAGTATTTCCTGTTTCCAGGCGCTCATGGAGCGGCTGCTGGAAGATGATATCGGGATCGAGAAATTTGCCAGCCGGATCGTATTGCGCCAGCCGCTCGATCAGCGTGGATATCCGCTGAGTACTATCGCAACCGGTAAGCCAAGTTGGGACTGATCAAGTGACGCATTGACGCATGAAGTTCGGCACCTTGCATCACTATGGCGTTCGGTTTGAGCTTGGCGTCCGTCGTGTTTCTAACCTTCTGTAGCTGTCTCGCTGCGGTGGCTATACGCAACTGCTGCCGGGCCCGATGGGGCTTTCGGTAGATTGCATAAATGGCGGCTCGACAGACCGCAGCTACTGCTCAAATGGGGGCTAAGGTCGGCAGCAAATATTGGCCGATTTTTTCTACGATGGAGGCCTGGCATCTCATCGCCGAACTGGCGTCCAGCCCCTTTCCGGAGTCCTTTATGAACAGCTTCGACCCCAGCGTCGTCAAGGTACGCAGTGCCCATTTCATCGGCGGGAGATACCGCAATGCCCTGCCGGGGCTGGAGGTGGTGCGACCCTCGGACGGCCAGTACTACGCGCAACTGCCGATCGCCGACACGATGCTGGTCGACGAAGCGGTGGAGAACGCCTGGCAGGCCTTTCGCCAGAGTGACTGGGCGACCCGTCCGCCGCGCGAACGCACCCGCGCCATGCGCCGTTGGGCCGATTTGATCGAGGCGGATGCGGCGACCCTTGCGCCGCTCGAAGCGATTGGTTCGACCCGTCCGTATAAAGACGTGCTGGCCTGGGATATTCCCTATGTGGCCGAGGTTCTGCGCTTCTTCGCCGAACTCGCCGACAAGCACGGCGGCCAGGTCGCGGCGACCCAGCGTGATCGTTTGGGTATGCAGATCGCCGAACCCTACGGGGTGATCGGTGCCATCGCGCCGTGGAACTTTCCGCTGAGCATGGCCAACTGGAAGGTCGCGCCGGCCCTGGCGGCCGGCAACGCGGTGGTACTCAAACCCTCGGAACTGACTCCGTTCTCCATCCTGCGCTACGCCGAGCTGGCGGTGCAGGCGGGGATCCCGGCAGGCATCTTCAATGTGGTGCAGGGCGACGGCCGGCTCACCGGCGACGCCCTGTGTCGTCACCCGCGGATCAGCAAGGTGACCTTCACCGGGTCCACCGCCACCGGCGCGAGCATCATGTCCACCTGCGCCCAGTTCGGGCCGAAGCCGGTGACTCTCGAGCTCGGCGGCAAGAGCCCGCAACTGGTGTTCGCCGACGTCCCGGACTTGCAGAAGACCGCCCGCAGCGTCGCCATGGGCATCACCGGCAATGCCGGGCAGGTCTGCGTATCGGGCTCGCGGCTGATCATCGAGCGTTCGATTCTCGAGCCCTTCGTCGAGTACCTGCAGGGCTACTTCCGCGATCTGCGCCCGGGGCACACCTGGTCGGCGCAGACCAGCCTGTCGCCGATCATCTCTCGTCAGCAGGCCGAGCGGATCGACGGCATCGTCCAGCGCTCGCTTCAGGCCGGCGCCGAAGTGCTGGAGGGCGGTGGCCCGATCGAGGGGCTTGGCGGTGCCTATTACCAGCCGACCCTACTGAGCACGCCGGACAGCCGCAACCCGGCTGTGCTCGAGGAGATCTTCGGCCCGGTGCTGACAGTGCAGACCTTCGAGGATGAGGAGCAGGCGCTACGCCTCGCCGAGCACCCTACCTACGGCCTGGCTGCCGGGGTGCACACCGCCGACCTCAACCGCGCGCTGCGCCTGATTCGCGGCCTGGAAGCCGGCACGGTGTGGGTCAACCGCTACGGCCGTAGCAACGATCACATCCTGCCGACCGGGGGCTATAAGCGCTCGGGTATCGGCAAGGATCTGGGCTGCGAAGCCTTCGAGGCGAATCTGCGGCATAAGAGTGTGCTGATCGATATCGCCGGTTGAATCCGCTGGCCGGTGCCGCCGGCCTCGAGTCTCACGGCAGCATGAGCGGGCGCGTCCTCAGGGGCGCGCCCGTTTTAGTTTGGGGGCGGCGTAGGTTCTGCGGCGCCAGGCGAGCAGGGTGCTCGGGTGAGCGTTGCGATAGCCCGCTAAAGTGCATGAACAGGGGATTCGCCCGCTTTTGGAGCGCTCCGCAGCCTCTGCTGAGGTCGGCCAGTAAAACGGTGGTTTGTACTGAGCGACGCGCGCTTTTAACGGCATCTGCTGGTTTCATGGTGTTGTAATGAAACCGTGATGCAGCGTTGCACCGATGCCTCCCGAACGGAGTAACTGCTTGCCCCGCCATGACCTCAACCATCATTCAGGACCGCACTCATGAGCTTTCTTCGACCCAAGTACATCACCTTCGACTGCTACGGCACGCTGACCAACTTCCAGATGGGCCCGTTGACCCGCGAGCTGTTTGCCGATCGCGTTGCCCCTGAGCAAATGGATCAGTTCGTCAAGGATTTCACCGCTTATCGCTTGGATCAGGTGATGGGTGACTGGCGTCCTTATGACGAAATCCTCAAGACCGCCATCTCGCGGCTGTGCAAGCGCTGGGGCATCGAATATCGCGGTGAAGGTCAGGTTTACTACGATGCCGTGCCGACCTGGGGTCCACATGCCGATGTGACGGCCGGCCTGGCGAAGATCGCCGACAAGATTCCCCTGGTGATTCTATCCAATGCGATGGACGAGCAGATCATGTCCAACGTCGACAAGCTGGGCGTGCCTTTCCACAAGGTCTTCACCGCTCAGCAGGCCCAGGCCTATAAGCCACGTCTGCAAGCCTTCGAGTACCTGCTCGACAACCTTGGTTGCGGTCCGGAAGACCTTCTTCATGTGTCTTCGAGTTTCCGTTACGACCTGATGTCGGCCGACGATATGAAAATCAAAAACAAGGCCTTCGTCGCCCGTGGCCACGAGCAGCCAGGCAACGCCTGCTACAGCTACCGGCAGATCTCCGACATCGGCGGCTTGGCCGGCCTGGTCGGTCTCTGATCCACAACGGTTGCTCTTCAAGGCAAAGGGGTTGGATATGCACAGTGAATCCTACTGGCTCGATACCGCACCGGCGTTCACCGGCGCGCAGAGCGGGGCGCTGCCCGATCAGGTGGATGTCGCCATTGTCGGCGGCGGTCTTACCGGTCTGTCGGCGGCCCGCGCATTGGCCATGAAGGGCGCCAGGGTAGTGGTGCTGGAAGGTGGTCGGGTGATCGGCGAAGCCTCCGGGCGCAACGGCGGGCACTGCAGTACCGGCGTCGCCCAGGATTATGTGGCCCTCAGCGCAAGCCTGGGTGCGGATCGGGCGCGGGCCTATTATCGGGCCTACGAAAGCGCGGTGCAGACCGTGGTCGCGCTGGTGGAGCAGGAGCAGATCGCCTGCGACCTCAAGCGTAACGGCAAGCTCAAGCTGGCGGCCAAACCCCTGCATTACGAAGGGCTGGCGCGGACCTGCGAACTGATTCGCCGGGAAGTCGACGCCGACGTCGAGCTGCTGTCTGCAGAAGAAACCCGCGCCGAAGTCGACTCTGCCGAATTCCACGGCGGCTTGTTGCAGCGCAACGGCGTGCAGATGCACATCGGTCGTTTCGGCGTCGGCTTGGCGCACGCGGCCGCTCGACACGGCGCGCTGATCTACCAGCACACCCCGGTAAGCGACTGGCAAGCCAATGCCAGTGGTTATCGGCTCAACACCAGCAAGGGTTCGCTACAAGCCAAGCAGATTTTGCTGGCGACCGGTGCCTGCCAGCACGGCGACATGGGTTGGTATCGGCGGCGGATCGTGCCGGTGGGCAGCTTTGTGATCGCCACCGAGGTGCTGCCCCAGGCCTTGATCGAGCGCTTGCTGCCGGCCCGTCGTTCTTACGTCACCAGCCGCATTATCGGTAATTACTTCCGGCTGACCCCGGACAATCGCCTGCTGTTCGGCGGCCGGGCGCGCTTCGCCATGTCTGATGCGAACTCCGACGCCAAGAGCGGCAAGGTGCTGCAGGCGGCGATGGTGCAGATGTTCCCGCAGTTGGCCCAGGTCAAGGTCGATTACTGCTGGGGCGGCTTGGTGGACATGACCTCCGACCGCTTGCCGCGCGCTGGCCAGCATGGCGGGGTGTACCACTCCATGGGTTACAGCGGCCATGGCGTGCAGATGTCGGTGCACATGGGCCAGGTCATGGCCGAGGTCCTGGACGGCAAAGTCGAAGCCAACCCCTGGCGGGAATTGAGCTGGCCGGCGATTCCCGGGCACTTCGGTAAGCCCTGGTTCCTGCCGATGGTAGGTGCGTATTACCGGCTGCAGGACTACCTACACTGAATTTATGCAGTTGCTTCACGTTGCAAGAACGCTTCGCCAATGCGCGGGCACCCGAGCCTTATCAATTTCGAAAGGAAGAAACGATATGACTGACAATAAAAACAAAGTCGACTCCCAGCTGATCACCGGCGAAGAAAGCCTGCGGGTTTTCGAGGGGCTCAACCGGGGTATGTCGCGTCGTGATGCACTGCGCATGTTGGGGTTGGCCGGGGTGGCCGTCGCGGGTGCGGGCAGCCTGTTCGGCTCGGCCGGCCAAGTGTTCGCCGCAACCTCCGCAAGCACGGGCAAAGGCAAGCGCGGTGGCCGTATCAAGGTCGCCACTGCGACCAGCTCGACCGCCGATACGCTGGACCCGGCAAAGGGCGGTAATTACACCGACTACTGTCGTCACAACATGTTCTATAACGGCCTGACGGTCCTGGACGCGCAACTGGCGCCGCGCATGGCCCTGGCGGAGTCGTTCGGTACAGCCGATGCGATCTCCTGGACCATCAAGCTGCGCAAGGATGTCGTGTTCCACGATGGCAAGCCATTCACCGCGGCCGACGTCGTCTATTCGTTGATCCGTCACAAGCTGCCGGAGACTGGCTCCAAGGCGCTGACCGTCGCGCAGCAGTTCGAGGAGGTGAAGGCCGCTGGACCGCATGAAGTGCAGATCCGCTTGACCAGCCCGAACGCCGACTTGCCGGCCATCCTCGCCACTACGCACTTCCTCATCGTGCGTGACGGCACCACCGATTTCGCCATCGCCAACGGCACCGGGCCTTTCAAGTGTGCGGAATTCCAGCCAGGGGTTCGCTCGATTGCCGCGCGCAACGACAGCTATTGGAAGCCGGGCCTGCCCTACCTCGACGAAATCGAGTTCTTCTCGATCCCGGACGAGGCCGCTCGCATCAGTGCCCTGCTCGCCGGTGACGTGGACCTGATCAACCCGATCAATCCGCGTTCGGTTTCGCGCATCCAGGACAGTGCCAACGTAGAGTTGATGGAGACCCCGACCGGTGGCTATACCAACCTGATCATGCGCGATGATCTGGGCCCGGTGCAGAACCCGGATTTCGTCCTGGCGATGAAGCATCTGCTCGATCGCAAACAGATCAATCGGGCTGCCTTCCGTGGCTACGGCAAGATCGCCAACGACCAGCCGATTGCCCCCAGCAATCGTTACTATTTCGCCGGTCTGCCACAACGTGAGTACGACCCGGAGAAGGCCAAGTTCCACCTACAGAAATCCGGCATGGCCGGACGTTCCCTGCCTATCGTGGCGTCTGAAGCCGCTACCGGCTCGCTGGACATCGCTCAGTTGCTGCAGCTCTCGGGACAGCAGATCGGCCTCAAGCTCGATATCAAACGGGTGCCGGCGGACGGCTACTGGTCCAATCACTGGATGAAGCATCCGCTGGGCTTCGGCAACATCGGTGCGCGTCCGACCGCCGACTTGTTGTTCAGCCTGTTCTTCAAGTCCGACGCCGGCACCAACGAATCGGGCTGGAAGAACGAACAGTTCGACCAGTTGCTGGTTGCCGCGCGCGGTGAAACCGACGACGCCAAACGCAAGCAGATGTATGCCGATATGCAGGTGCTGGTGCATGAACACTGCGGTATCGGTATTCCGCAGTTCAACAGCAGCCTCGATGGCCACAATACCAAGTTGAAAGGACTTACCCCTCATCCACTCGGTGGGTTGATGGGCTACATGTTCGCCGAGAACGTCTGGCTGGATGCCTGAGCGATTGGTGCAACGATAGCTCGATAACCAAGGCGTCGCCTGCGGGTCATGCAGGCGGCGTCACTAAGTGAAGGTATGAATTATGAACAGCACTATTGCACGCCTGGTTGGTGGTCGGTTGGCTGTAGGCGTGCTTACGCTGCTTATCGTGTCGCTGGTGGTGTTTTTCCTCACCAGCCTGCTGCCGGGTGACGCGGTACAGGAACAGCTCGGCCAGGAGGCGACTGCGGAAGCGGTGGCGGCGCTGCGTGCGCAGTTAGGCCTGGATCTACCCGTGCACCTGCGTTACTTCAACTGGCTGGGCGGGCTGATCACCGGCAATCCCGGTATTTCCCTGGTCAACGGCATGCCGGTCGACGACATGATCGCCAGCCGGCTGCCCAATACCCTGAAACTGGCAGCGGTCACCACGCTGGTCTCGGTGCCGCTGGCGCTGACCATAGGTATTCTGTCGGCGATGTACCGCGGTTCGATCTTCGATCGTTACAGCAACATGCTGGCGGTGTTCGCCGTCTCCGTGCCGGAGTTCCTGATCGCCACCATCGCGGTACTGATCTTCGCCGTGAAGCTGGGCTGGCTGTCGGCGCTGTCGCGTAGCGTCGAGGTCGAGTCGTTCGGCGAACTGGTGCGCATCTACGCGTTGCCGGTGCTGACGCTGTGCTGCGTACTGACGGCGCAGATGGCGCGCATGACGCGGGCCGCGGTGGTCGATCAGCTCAGCGCCTCCTATGTCGAAATGGCGATACTCAAAGGGGCACGACCGATACGGGTGGTGCTTCGTCATGCATTGCCCAATGCGATCGGGCCGATCGCCAACGCCGTGGCGCTGAGCCTGTCGTACCTGTTGGGCGGCGTAGTCATAGTCGAGTCGATCTTCAACTATCCGGGCGTCGCGACGCTGATGGTAAACGGTGTGGTCACGCGTGACATGCCGTTGATACAGGCGTGCGTGATGTTGTTCAGCCTGGGTTTTCTGATGCTGGTTCTGCTGGCTGACCTCTGTGCAATCCTATCCAACCCGAGGCTGCGCAAATGAAACCGAACAGTATTTCACCTAAAGCGAGCATCGGCAGCGGCAAGGATAACGCCCTGAAGCAGGATGGAGCGAACGAGCCGGTGCGGACCCGCCGGCGCCGGCTCTCGCTGTCTGTCGGCGGCGTCATCGGTCTGCTGATCGTGACCTTCTGGGCGCTGATGGCCGTCGCCGGGCCCCTGTTCGCGCCCCACGATGCCAACGCCATGATCAGCGATGGTTACTTCGGCCCGCTCAGCCTGGAGTTTCCCTTGGGTACCGACTACCTGGGGCGGGATATCCTCAGCCGCTTGTTGCACGGAGCGCCTTTCACCATAGGCGTGGCGTTGGCGGCCACAGCGCTGGCCTGCACGGCAGGTGTGGTCCTGGCGCTGGTGGCGGCCGCTTCCGGTGGCTGGGTCGATGCACTCATAAGCCGTACCCAGGATGCGCTGATCGCGATTCCGAACAAGATTTTTGCCCTGCTGATGGTGGCCTCGTTCGGCTCCTCGGTGCCGCTGCTGTTGCTGATGGCCGCATTCGCCTATATGCCGGGTTCCTTCCGTATCGCGCGTGCGGTCGCGGTGAACGTCATGACCATGGACTTTGTCCAGGTTGCGCGTACCCGCGGCGAAGCCATGCCCTACATCATCTTCATCGAAGTGCTGCCGAACATGCTGCGCCCGGTGATGACCGACTTTGGCCTGCGTTTCGTCTACGTGGTGCTGCTGCTCAGCGCCATGAGTTTCCTTGGGCTGGGCGTGCAGCCGCCGGACGCCGACTGGGGCTCGCTGGTGCGGGAAAACATCGAGGGCCTTTGGGCGGGTGCCCCGGCCGTGCTGGCACCGGCGGTCGCCATCGCCACCCTGACCATGGGGGTCAACTTGCTCATCGACAGCTTCGGCGGGCGATCCAAGCGCGAGATGGAGAAGTGAGATGAACGAAATCGTCAGGGTAAGCGGCCTGCGTGTGGCCGCACGTAACGAAGAGGGCATCGATGTGCCGATCGTGCACGGTGCCGATTTTAGCCTGAACAAAGGCGAGGTACTGGCGCTGATCGGCGAGTCCGGTTCCGGCAAGAGCACCATAGCGCTGTCGCTGATGGGTTATGCCCGCTCGGGTTGCCGTATCGTCGGCGGCTCGGTACGGGTCGGCGATGTCGACGTGCTCAAGCTGTCGAATGCCGAGCTGGCAAAGCTGCGCGGGCGCACCGTGGCCTATATCGCGCAGAGCGCGGCCGCGGCATTCAATCCGTCCAAGAGCATCATGGATCAGGTGATCGAAAGCGCGCTGATCCACGGCGTGCTGTCGCGCAAGCAGGCGCAGGCCAAGGCCGTCGAGCTGTTCCGCGAGCTGGCGCTGCCGGAGCCCGAACGCATCGGCGCGCGCTATCCGCACCAGGTTTCGGGTGGGCAGTTGCAGCGGCTGATGGCGGCGATGGCGCTGATCACCGATCCGGCACTGGTGATTCTGGACGAACCGACCACGGCATTGGATGTCACGACCCAGATCGAAGTGCTGCGGGCGTTCAAGAAGGTGGTGCGTGAACGCGGCACCACGGCGATTTACGTCTCCCACGACCTGGCGGTGGTGGCGCAGATGGCCGACCGTATCGTCGTGCTGCGCGACGGCCAGATCCAGGAAAACAACCCTACCGAACAGATCCTGGCAGCGCCGGAGCATCCCTATACCCGCAGCCTGCTGGCCGCGATAAGGCCGGCGGCGCGCCAGGGAGCGGGCGATCAAGAGGCAGCTTCGGCGGAAGAGGATGTGCTGCTCGACATCCACGGTCTGGAGATTTGCTACGGCACCAAGAAGGTGCTGCAGGATGTCGATCTGAAGATCCGACGCGGTGCGGCGGTCGGCGTGATCGGCGAGTCGGGGTCGGGAAAAACCACCCTGGCCCAGGCCATCGCCGGCCTGGCGCCAACCACGGCTGGGCATATCCTGCTCGATGGCCAGCCGCTCAGCAGGACGCTGGCCGGGCGTACCCGCGAGCAGTTCCGGCGCGTTCAGTTCGTCTTCCAGAACGCCGATACGGCGCTGAACCCACGGCACAGCATCGAACAGATCCTCGGCCGCCCGCTGCGTTTCTATCACGGCATGAAGGGTGCGCAGCAGCAGCGTCGGGTGGCCGAGTTGCTGGAACTGGTGCAGTTGCCGGCCAGCATTGCGCAACGCCGGCCCGGCGAGTTGTCCGGTGGCCAGAAGCAGCGCGTCAACCTGGCGCGGGCGCTGGCGGCGGAGCCGGATCTGATCCTCTGTGACGAAGTGACCTCGGCGCTGGATACGGTGGTGGGTGCGGCGATTCTCGAACTGTTGCGCGACCTGCGCCGCGAACTGGGCGTCTCCTACCTGTTCATCAGCCATGACATCTCCACCGTACGTGCGCTGTGCGACGACATAGTGGTGATGTACAGCGGCCATAAGGTCGAGGCCGGCGATCAGCAGGCGTTCGTCCAAGCGCCGTTCCATCCCTATACCAACCTGTTGACCAATTCGGTGCCGGAGCTGCGCCAGGGCTGGCTGGAAAACTGCGGGGCTGCTAAAGGCGGGCTGCCGCCGATCGGCGAGCCGACCAGCAGCGCGCATCTCTGCCCGTTCCTCGATCGCTGCCCGGTGCGTATCGAAGGGGTGTGCAATCGCAGCGCGCCACCGCGCCACAATATCGCCGGCGGTAGTGAGATTCTCTGTCATCACACCGGTGCCGAGCTGCTCAAGGCGCAGGACTGTGTGAACAGCATGAAACTTGTGGGCACCTACGCGTGAGCGCGCGTTTCGTACGCTTGGCCGAGGGTGAGCGGCCAACGGTCAGATTGATGGTCGATGGCGAGCCCATCGAGGCATTGCAGGGCGACACCCTGATGGTTGCGTTATTGACCCGGGTGTCGGCCCTGCGCCAGTCGGAATTCGATCCAGGCCGCCGCGCCGGCTTCTGCCTGATGGGCGCCTGTCAGGACTGCTGGGTCTGGACCCGTAGCGGCGAGCGTCTGCGCGCCTGTTCCAACGAAGTCCGCGAGGGGCTGGATATCGTCACCAGGCAACCGGAGGCGATATGGCCACTGCGCGGCTGAAAAATCTGCAGAAAGACGCCTTACGGGTGGTGATAGTGGGTGCCGGTCCAGCAGGCACCCGCTGCGCCGAGACCCTGGTGGCGGCGGGAATCAGGCCGATTCTGCTGGATGAGAACCGCCGTGATGGCGGCCAGATCTATCGTCGTCAACCCGAGGGTTTCACCCGCGACTATGCCACCCTGTACGGTAGCGAGGCGGAGAAGGCCCGGGCACTGCACCAGAGTTTCGACCGCCTGCGCGAGCGGATCGATTACCGGCCCGACACCCTGGTGTGGAGCCTGACGCCGGGCCAGCTGTGCTGCGTCAGCCAGGGCAAGCACACGACCGTCGATTACGATGCGCTGATCCTCTGCACCGGCGCCACCGATCGGCTGATGCCGATCGAGGGTTGGCAGCTGGCTGGCACCTACAGCCTGGGCGGGGCGCAGATAGCGCTGAAGGCGCAGGCGGTGTCGATCGGTCGCCGGGTGGTGTTCCTGGGCAGCGGGCCGCTGCTGTACCTGGTCGCCAGCCAGTACCTCAAGGCCGGCGCCACGGTGGCCGCGGTGCTCGACACCTCGCCGCTACGCAAGCGCATTGCGGCCCTGCCCAAATTGCTCGCCCGCCCCGGGCTGCTGTTCACCGGGATGAAACTGCTGGCGCAGCTCTACCTGGCGCGAATCCCGGTGCACCTGGGGGTCGAGCCCCAGCAGGTGCTGGGCGATGCGGCCAGCGGCGTCAGCGCGGTGCGTGTGCGCACCAGCCACGGTGACAACCTGCAGTTCGATTGCGATGCGCTCGCCCTGGGCTATCACCTGCGTCCGGAAACCCAGCTGGCCGACTTGGCCGGTTGTCGTATGCGGTTCCAAGAGGTGTCGCAGCAGTGGGTGCTGGATACCGATGGAGAAGGGCGCACTTCGGTCCGCGGTGTGTACGCCGCCGGCGATGGCGCACGGATCCGTGGAGCCGATGCGGCGGAGCATGCCGGCCGCCTGGTAGCGCTGGCCCTGTTACAGGATCTGCAACAACCGGTGCACGGCGAAGCGCTTGCCTTGCAGCGTCGCGTCCTGGCGGTGATGGATGAATTCAGTCACGGCCTGTGCCAGGCATTTCCCTGGCCGGCGGCGCAGGCCAAGGCCTTAGCGGACGAGGCGATCGTCTGCCGCTGCGAAATGATCACGGCCGGCGAGCTGCGCTCCGTGGTGCGCGAGAAGGGCGCCTGCGAGGTCAATCGCGCCAAGGCCTTCAGCCGGGTCGGCATGGGCCGCTGCCAGGGCCGCTACTGCTCCCAGGCCGGCGCCGAGGTGATCGCCGCGGCGGCTGGCGTCGCTGTCGAACGGGTCGGCCGCCAACGCGGCCAGGCACCGGTCAAGCCGCTGTCGATGTTGACCGAGGAACTCAAGCAGGCCGAGGAGGTGGCACCGTGAGCATTGAGAAGACCGATGTACTGATCGTTGGCGGCGGCCTGATGGGTGCCGCTTCGGCATTCTTCCTGCGTCAGCGCGGCAAGTCGGTGATCCTCCTCGAGCGGGACCAGATCGGCCAGTACGCCAGTGGGGTGAACTTCGGCAACGTGCGCCGCCAGGGGCGTTTCCTCGGCCAGTTGGAGCTGGCCAACCGCTCCTTCGCGCTGTGGAAGCGCCTGCCGGAACTGATCGACGACGATCTCGAATTCATTCCCAGCGGGCACATGCGCGTGTGCTACCGCGAGGACGAGATCGCCGAGCTGGAGGCCTACGCCGCGGCGCCCGAGGCGCGCGAGCTGGACCTGCGCATCTTCAGCGGCCGCGAGCTGCACGAGCGCTTCCCGTTCTTCGGCCCGGAGGTCAAGGGCGGCTCCTATGCACCGCACGACGGCCATGCCAACCCGCGCCTTGCCGCACCGGCCTTCGCCCGCGCCGCGCGGCGCGCCGGGGCGACCATCGAGGAGCGCTGCGAGGTGACTAGCGTACAGAAGGTCGGCGGGCAGTTCCGGGTGACCACCAGCGACGGCCGCGAGTACCGCGCCGAGCAGTTGCTGATCACGGCCGGCGCCTGGGGCGAGAAGCTCTCCGCGCAGTTCGGCGAGCCGGTGCCGCTGATCGCCAAGGGCCCGCAGATGTCGGTCACCGAGCCGGTGCCCTATGTGCTGAAGACGGTGATCGGCGTGTACACCAAGATCCCCGAGGAAGTGCTGTATTTCCGCCAGATCCCGCGCGGCAACATCATCATCGGCGGCTGTAACCACAGCAAGCCGGACATGCTCAACCGCCGCGCCCATTTCGAGCCGCAAAGCCTTCTCAAACAGTTGCAGCAGATGCACCGGCTGGCGCCGCATATGGCCAACCTGAACATCATCCGCACCTGGAGCGGCATCGAAAGCTACCTGCCGGACTCCCTACCGGTGATGGGCCCCAGCGGCACGGTCGATGGCCTGTATTACGCCTTCGGCTTCAGCGGCCATGGTTTCCAGCTGGGTCCGGGAGTAGGGGACGTGATGGCCGAGCTGATCAGTACCGGGAGCACCAGCACCGCCATCGAACCCTTTCATATCCGTCGGTTCGCCACCTCATCCATGCAGCGGAGCAAGGCCTCGTGAAACCCCGTGTCCTGGAGATTTTCAAACGGCTGATCGCCTTCGATACCGTCTCTTCGGAGTCGAACCTGGCGTTGATCGAATATGTGCGCGAGCTGCTGCTGAGCAAGGGCATCGAGTCCTTGATCGTCAAGGACGAGAGCGGGCGCAAGGCCAACCTGTTCGCCAGCACCGGCCCGCGCGATGTACCGGGGATTCTGCTGTCCGGGCATACCGATGTGGTACCCGCCGCCGGCCAGGCCTGGAGCGTGCCGGCGTTCCAGGCGACGCTGAAGGACGGGCGGCTCTACGGCCGCGGCAGTTGCGACATGAAAGGCTTTATCGCCCTGGCCATCGACGCCATGCTCGAGGCCGCCGACGCCTCGTTGAGCCGGCCGTTGCAACTGGCACTGTCGCATGACGAGGAAATCGGTTGTGTCGGTGTACGCCGCCTGCTCGACGTGCTGCACCTGGCACCGTTGCGGCCGTTCCTGTGCATTGTCGGCGAACCGACCGAGATGCAGTTCGTCCTCGGCCACAAGGGCAAGGGTTCCTACCGCGCCTTCTGCCATGGCCAGGAAGCGCACTCGTCCCTGGCGCCGCGCTCGGTCAACGCCATTCACGTCGCCTGTGATTTTATCGCCGCGCTGCGCCAGAGCCAGCAGCGCTTGCAAGAGCAGGGCGCGCAGGATGCGGATTACGACGTGCCCTACAGCACCGTGCATGTCGGGCAAATCGTCGGCGGCAAGGCCCTGAACATAGTGCCGAACCTGTGCAGCCTGGATTTCGAAGTGCGCAATCTGCCGGCCGACGACCTCGATCAGTTTCTCGATCAGATGCGCGAACAGGCCGAGTCGATCGTGCGTGAGGCCAAGCGCTTGTCCAGCGTCGCCGCCATCGAGATCGAGACCCTGAATGTCTACCCCGGCCTGGATACCCACCCCAGCGTGGAAGCCGTACGCCTGCTGAAGAACTTCGCCCCGGCAGATACCGGCAGCGTGAAAGTATCCTTCGGCACCGAGGGCGGCTTGTTCAGCCAGCGCCTGAATGTCCCCGTGGTGGTCTGCGGGCCGGGCTCCATTCAACAGGCGCACAAGCCCGACGAATTCATTGAGGTCAGCCAGATGGACGCCGGCGAGCGCTTTCTCGAGGGGCTGCTGGGCTCGTTGAAGCTGTAGCGCCAGCTCAGGCCCTCGCGCACAGCGGAGGGCCGTCTCGCATGCCCAGCTTCCGCCAAGGGAGCACTGACGGCCGTGAGACTTCTCGCCCGAAAAAAGCCGAAAACAATAACCATAAAAAGCGGGACAGCCGAGCCTCCTCGTGCGTCCTGACAACACGCTGGGAGTCCTTCCATGAAAGCCCTCGAACGTCTTTCCTTCTCCGGTAAGTTCGTCTTGCTCGGGGTATTGGCCCTCACCCTGATCGTCGTGCCGACCATCCTCTACGTGCTGGGTGCGCTGAGCAGTGGACGTCAGGCCGAGCGCGAATTGCATGGTATCGCGCCGGTGCAGGCGCTGTTGCACCTGGTCGCGCTGACCCAGCAGCATCAAAATCTGGCCACCACCGTTCTCGGCGGCGACAGCAGTCTGCAGCAGGCCCGCCTGGCCAAGCAGGCCGAGTTGCAGCGTAGCTTCGAGGCGAGCGAGCAGACGCTGCGCACGGCCGAGGTCGACGCGGATCTATTGACCGCTTTGCAGCAGGTGCGCGAGCAATGGCAAGCCCTGTCCGAAGAGATCGGCCAGGGCAGCATCAAGGCTAGGCCGAGCATGCAACGGCATACGCAACTGATCGCGTCCAGCCTGCTGATCGAGGATGCCTTGCTCGATCATTTCGAGCTGTCCCTGGATCCGCTTCTGGAAACCTATTCGCTGATGAACGCGGCGCTGATCGAGATGCCGCAAACCGCCGAGCTGTTCAACCAATTGCGCGGCTTCGGTGCCCTGTATCTGGTGCAGGGGCGAATTCTGCCGGAGCAACAGGGTGCCTTGATGGGGCTGACCGCCCAGGCGCTCGCCAGTTTCGACAGGATGGGCCGGGCCTTCGCCAAGGCCGCTGCCGCCGACCCGGCGATCGCCGCCATGCTGGAGGAACCGCTGGCGGCGCTGCGCCAGCAGATCCGGCAGGCCCTGACATTGACCGATCAGCATCTGGTCGCGGTCATCGAGATGGATTTTTCCGGCGGCGGTGCCGGCTTGAAGGTGGCGTACCCGGTCGCGGACTACCTGGCCGCTTATGATCGGCCGATCGACGCCATGCAGGCGCTTGGCGACTCGGCATTGGCGCTGCTCGAGGAGCGGCTGGGCGAGCGGCGCGACCGGCACCGGCAGCATCTGCTGCTGATGTCCGCCGGCCTGCTGGCGCTGCTGCTGGTCGGCGGCACGCTGGCGACGCTGATCGTCCTGCGCTTGCTGAAACAGTTGGCCATGGCCATGGCCGCGGCCGAGCGGATCGCCAAGGGCGACCTGACGCAGACGCTTGATGCCGCCGGTATGGATGAAGCGGCGCGTCTGCTGCAGGCACTGCAGCGCATGCAAGCGGATCTGCGCGGCACCGTCACCCAGGTTGTGAATTCCGCCGAGCAGCTCAACTCGACTTCCGAGGCATTGAGCGCGGTGACCGAGGACACCAGTCGCGGTTTGCAGCGGCAGAGCGGGGAACTCGATCAGGCCGTGACCGCCGTTACCGAGCTGACCACCGCGATCGAAGAGGTGGCGCGCAATGCCGCCTCGGCCTCGGAGGTGTCCCAGGCTGCCGACCGTTGCGCCCGTCAGGGTCAGGGCAGCGTCACCCGCACGGTCGGCGCCATCGAATCGCTGACCGGCGACATGGCGCATACCGCCGATGCCCTGCAAGCCCTGGCGGGCCAGATAGGCGGTATCGGCTCGGTGCTGGACGTAATTCGCGGGATTGCCGAACAAACCAATCTGTTGGCCTTGAACGCCGCGATCGAGGCCGCCCGGGCGGGCGAAAGCGGGCGCGGTTTCGCCGTGGTGGCGGACGAGGTGCGGGCCTTGGCACAAAGAACCCAGGAATCCACCAAACAGATCGAGACCATCATCGGTTCGGTGCAGCAGAGCAGTCAGGGCGCTCTGCGTTCCATGCACAGTAGCAATGAGAAAACCCAGGACACCCTGGAACTGGCGCGCGCGGCGGGTACTGCATTGACTGCCATCGTCGAGGCGATTGCCCAGATCAACGAACGCAACCTGAGCATTGCCAGCGCCACCGAAGAGCAATCCTACGTGGCCCGCGAGGTGGACAGTAACCTGCTGAATATCCGCGATGTTTCCGTGCAGACCACGACCGGGGCCCACCAGACCCGAACCTCGAGCCTGGAACTCGCCGGCCTGGCCAACGAGCTGAGCGGGATGATCAAGCACTTCAGCGTCTGACCGCGGTACTAGCAGGCCATTAAATGTTGAGCCCGCCGCAGTCTGGTGGGAGATCCCCCGTCATCCAGACGTCGCGCTGTCGCGCAGCAAACCGGATGGACATAGCGTATCTGTCGGCTTGTGGATACCTGTGGGAGGGGCTTTAGCCGCGAGAATGTGCCAGTCCAGTCGCGGCTAAAGCGGAACGCCGCCCGGCCGCTCCCACAGAAGCGACATCTTATTAGTGTCGCGACACTAGCAGCCCCTCCCGGGGCTGCGCTCCCGTCAACAACCCGCACACCCAGTAGAGCCTGCCGTCGCCGGGCGATATTCAGCATCCAGCGCTGCTGGACGAGCGCTTTCAGCATCCTCGTCTGTAGCCTCTGCATAGACTGGAAGCTGTCTCGGAACAGGACTCGACCATGCTCAAGAATCGTTTGAAAGACCCCAGCCTGCTGGTAGAACTCGCCTACATCGATGGCCAGTGGATCGCTGCCGATAACGCAGCCACCCTGGATGTCGTCGACCCCGCCAACGGCGAGTGCCTGGCCCGGGTGCCGGCTCTGCAAGGCGGCGAAACCCGCCGCGCCATCGAAGCCGCCGAACGCGCCTGGCCGGCCTGGCGTGCGCGTCCTGCGGCAGAACGTGCTGCGCTGCTGGAGCGTTGGTATCAGGCCATGCTCGATAATCTCGACGATCTGGCCTTGATCATGACCTGCGAGCAGGGCAAGCCGCTCCATGAAGCCCAGGGCGAAATCCGCTACGGCGCCAGCTTCGTCAAATGGTTCGCCGAGGAGGCCCGTCGGATTTACGGCGAAACCATTCCGGCGCCCAGTGGCGACCGCCGCCTGCTGACCCTGAAACAGCCGGTCGGGGTCTGCGCCGCCATCACTCCGTGGAATTTCCCCAACGCGATGATCACCCGCAAGTGCGCGCCGGCTCTGGCGGCCGGCTGCCCGGTGATCGTCAAGCCTTCGGACCTGACGCCGCTGTCGGCGTTGGCACTGGCCGTGCTGGCCGAGCGGGTCGGCATTCCTGCCGGGGTGTTCAACGTAGTCACCGGCATGCCGGCCGGGATCGGCGAGGAACTGACCGGCAACCCGACCGTGCGCAAGATTTCCTTCACCGGCTCGACCGCTGTGGGCAGCTTGCTGATGCGCCAGAGCGCCGATCAGATCAAGCGCCTCAGCCTCGAATTGGGCGGCAACGCGCCCTTTATCGTGTTCGACGATGCCGACCTGGAGCAGGCGGTGGCCGGGGTCATGCAGAGCAAGTTCCGCAACGCCGGACAGACCTGCGTCTGCGCCAATCGGATCCTGGTGCAAGAGGGCATCTACGAGCGCTTCGCCCAGCGCCTGGTGGAGGAAGTGGGCAAGCTCAAGATCGGTAATGGCCTGGAGGAGGGCGTGACCATCGGCCCGCTGATCAATGCGGCGGCGGTGAGCAAGGTCGCCCGGCATATCGACGATGCCCTGAGTAAAGGGGGGCGTTTGCTCTGCGGCGGCATCCCCGCGTGCGACAGCCAGTTCGTCCAGCCGACGGTACTCGGCGAGGCGCATGCCGGCATGCTGTTGGCCAACGAGGAAACCTTCGGCCCGGTGGCGCCCTTGATGCGTTTCACCGACGAGGCCGAAGCGCTGGCCCTGGCCAATGCCACGCCCTATGGCTTGGCCGCGTACTTTTTCACCCAGGATCTGCGCCGCTCTTGGCGTTTCGGCGAGGCACTGGAGTTCGGCATGGTCGGCCTCAATACCGGGCTCATCTCCATGGAGGTCGCGCCGTTCGGCGGTATGAAGCAGTCCGGCCTGGGCCGCGAGGGCTCCAAGTACGGCCTGGACGAGTACCTGGAAGTCAAGGCCTTCCATATCGGCGGGCTCTAGGTTTTCGAACCGGCCTGATTGACGCGAATTCGACAAGGTGACGACATGAGCAAGACATTCAAAATCGCCGCTATCGCTGGCGACGGCATCGGCAAGGAAGTGCTGCCCGAGGGGCTGCGGGTGCTGGAGCAGGCGGCACGCAAGTGGGACCTGGACCTGAGCATCGAAGTGCTCGATTGGGCGCACTGCGATTACTACCTCGAACACGGGCAGATGATGCCCGCCGACTGGTTCGAACAGCTGAAAGGCTTCGATGCCATCTACTTCGGCGCCGTGGGCTGGCCGGACAAGGTGCCGGACCATATTTCCCTGTGGGGCTCGCTGCTCAAGTTCCGCCGCGACTTCGATCAGTATGTGAATATCCGCCCGGTGCGCTTGTTCCCCGGCGTGCCCTGCCCCCTGGCCGGACGCGAACCTGGCGATATTGACTTCGTGGTGATCCGCGAAAATACCGAAGGCGAATACTCCTCGGTGGGCGGCAAGATGTTCGAAGGCAGCGAACACGAGTTCGTACTGCAGGAGTCGGTGTTCACCCGCCGAGGCGTGGATCGGATTCTCAAGTACGCCTTCGACCTAGCGCAGACCCGACCGCGCAAGCGTTTGACCGCGGCGACCAAGTCCAACGGCATCTCGATCAGCATGCCTTACTGGGACGAGCGCACCGCGCTGATGGCCGAGCAGTACCCGGAGATCACCTGGGACAAGCAGCATATCGACATTCTCTGTGCGCGCTTCGTGTTGCAGCCGGATCGCTTCGATGTGGTGGTGGCGTCGAACCTGTTCGGCGACATCCTTTCCGATCTGGGCCCGGCCTGCGCCGGCACCATCGGCATCGCGCCTTCGGCCAACCTCGACCCCGAGCGACGCTTCCCGTCGCTGTTCGAACCGGTGCACGGTTCGGCCCCGGATATCTACGGGCGCAACATCGCCAACCCTATCGCCATGATCTGGTCCGGTGCCTTGATGCTGGATTTCCTCGGCAATGGCGATGAGCGTTACCGCGCCGCTCACGACGGGATTCTCAAGGCCATCGAGCAGATCATCGCCCAAGGGCCGATCACGCCCGATCTCGGCGGCCAAGGCTCGACCCAGGACGTCGGCAAGGCGATCGCCGCGGCGCTTTAGTCGCGCATTCACGGCGGACCGACGCAAGCCTCCAGAATAGTGTGCGTCACCCTTTAGCCCGCTCACACTGCGGGCTTTTTTTTGCGCCTTAATCGGGCATGGGTCTGATGCTGCCCCGAGTCCGGTAGCAGCCGATTTTAGCCGCGTCATGTAAGGGGCCGCTCGCCGTCTTCGACGCCGCGCTGTCGCGCAGCAAACTGGGGGCAATTGCGTCTATCGGCTTGTGGGTACCTGTAGGAGCGGGCCATGCCCGCGATGTGTTTCGCGGGCATGGCCCGCTCCTACAGGTCTTTGTGCAGATTAAATTTCTATATATAAAACAATTAGTTATTTTTTGTTTGATAAGAGGCTGCGTATGCATATATTGCTGGTTGGGCTACTGGCTTGTGCCTTGCACACCGTGAGCCGGGCGAGCCCGCCTATCGACGTGACCATCCTCTGCGATGCCGGCTACCCGCCATACAGCTATGCCGAGGGAGACCAAGCCAAGGGCCTTTACCACGATATTCTGCGCGCTGCCTTTGCCCGCATGCCGGAGTATCGCGTGCACATTCGCCCCATGCCCTGGGCGCGCGGCCTGGCGGAGTTGGCCAAGGGCCGAGCCTTGGCCCTCTACCCGCCTTACTACCGGCCCGGCGAGCGGCCGTGGATGGACTACTCGCGGCCGATATTGCGGGAGAAGCTGGTGGTCTTCGTGCGCGCCGAGGTGGCTCGAACACTCCCGGACGGGCGATTTCCGCACGCCTATGGCGGCCTGCGCATCGGCCAGAACCGGGGCTTTATCAATATCCTCGACCAGAACTACCAGCTCATGCTGGCCAGAGGCGAACTGCGGCAGATCTATGGCAAGGACAACCGCACCAACCTGGCCATGCTCTACCGCGGGCGACTGGATGCCTATATCAATGACCGCCGTGCCGTCCTCTGGGAACTGGAACGGATGCAGCGCGACGGCGTCTTTGGGGAAAAGGCTCTGGATTGGATAGTCGAAGGGCCCTGGCTCTCCGGTGAGGAGGGGCATCTCGGTTATACCCGGGTCAACCCGTCGGCTTATCCCTACAAGGACGATTTCAAGCAACGCCTCGACGCCATCCTGGCCGATCTGGAGCGTGAAGGCAGCATCATCCGCCTGGCAAAGCGCTACGATCTGTTCAACCCCTTGTTCTCCCAAACCGAGGGGATATAGCAGGCTGTCTCAGCTCGTAGGGTGCGCTGCGCGCACCAGGCACCCACTTGTCAATGGTGCGCACGGCGCACCCTACACACTGACGGCATCTAGCAGGCGTCGAATGCGAAGAACCTGCTAGTAACCCTGCTTGCGATCAATCTGGCCGAGCATGGGCTCGCCGCGTTGATGCCGGCGGATATTCTCCAGCAGCACACCAAATGCGCTTTCCGGTTGGGTCATCGCGGCGATATGCGGCGTCAGCAGAATCTGCGGGTGGTGCCAGAAGGGTTGGTCCGGCGCGGCAGGTTCTTGTTGCAGTACGTCGAGCACTGCGGCGCTGAGCTGGCCGCTGGCCAGAGCGTCGAGCAAGTCTTCTTCCACCAGGTGGCCGCCGCGACCCATATTGACCAGCGCGGCGCCTTTGGGCAGGTGCTGGAACAGCTGACGGTCGAGAATCCCTTGGGTTTGCTCGGTCAGCGGCAGGACGCACAGCAGAATGTCGCACTGGCCGAGGAAAGCCGGCAGCTGCTCGGCGCCGGCAAAACAATCGACCCCGGGTATGCGGTGTTGGCTGCGCGCCCAGCCCGACAGGGCAAAGCCATAGGGTTGCAAGCTGGCGAGTATCTGCCGGGCTTGCAGGCCGAGGCCGAGAACGCCGACCCGGCGTTTCTGCGCGGGCACCAGGCGGTGCGCTTGCCAGCGTCTTTCAGTCTGCTGCTGACGGTAGCGGAGCATGTCCCGGTGCAGGGCGAGTACGGCGAAGCTGGCGTATTCGCACATGCCCTGGGTGATGCCCGGATCGAGCAAACGGACCACCGGCATGCTCGCCGGCAAGCGGCCGAGGTCGAGCTGGTCGACCCCTGCCGACAAGGCGAACAGCACCTGCAGGTTCGGCAGCAGTGTCTCGAGATCGTCCGGCGCCTGCCAGGCCGCCAGATAGTGAATATCCCGCGGGTCGCCGATATCCGGCCAGGCGCGCCATTCGATATCCGGGGCCTGTTCGGCGAACAGCACTTTCCATTGTTCGCCGCGCACCGGGTCGGCTTTATAGAGCAGGGCCATGGGTATTTTCTCCTATAAACGGAAATAGCCAGAATGCCCGAGTGGCAGAGCAGTAAATATCGTAAGAGCCGCGGCAAACGCATTGCGTCGGGCTATATGGAACGAATTTCGACAGATTCCATGTACTGAAGGATTCTGCCGTTTGCCGGGGTGAAAACAGTCGATCCGAATTTCTCAGGGGCCAAGTTCGGCGTAGAGCGTTGTGGCGAAGGCTTAACCTGAAGCTCATCGCAGCCGCCTCCCGGTTGCCGGGCTCACTTATGGGAGATGCCATGAACAGCAAAGTCGAAGAAACCCCTTATCTGCTCCAGCAGCGTGATCAGTTCGTGCCACGTGGCTTGGTCACTGCCCATCCGCTGGTCGTCGACCGCGCCCAGGGTGCCGAACTGTGGGATGTGGACGGCAGGCGTTACCTGGACTTCGTCGGCGGTATCGGTGTGATGAACATCGGCCACAATCATCCGAAGGTGGTCGCGGCGGTGCAGGCGCAGATGCAGAAGGTCACCCACGCCTGCTTCCAGGTAGTGGCCTATCAGCCCTATCTCGATCTGGTACAACGCTTGTGCGAGTTGGTCGCTGGCTCCAGTGGCATTGCGCATAAGGCGGCACTGTTCACCTCGGGTGCAGAGGCTGTGGAGAATGCGGTGAAGATTGCCCGCGCCCATACCAAGCGCCCGGCAGTGATCTCCTTCCGTGGTGGTTTCCATGGCCGTACCCTGCTCGGTACGACCCTGACCGGCATGAGCCAGCCCTATAAGCAGAACTTCGGCATGGCGCCCGAGGTGTTCCATACGCCGTATCCGAATGCCTATCGTGGTTTCACCAGCGAGATGGCGCTGCAGGCCCTCAACGAGTTGTTCGCCACCCAGGTCTCGCCGGATCGCGTAGCCGCGATCATTATCGAGCCGGTACAGGGCGACGGCGGTTTTCTCTCGGCGCCAGTCGAGTTTCTCCGCGCGCTGCGGGCGCTGACCGAACAACATGGCATCGTCTTGATCCTCGATGAAGTGCAGACCGGCTTCGGCCGCACCGGCAAATGGTTCGGTTTCCAGAACGCGGGGATTCAGCCGGATCTGGTCACCGTGGCCAAGAGCCTCGCCGCTGGCTTGCCGATCTCGGGCGTGGTTGGTCGTGCGGAAATCATGGATGCGCCGGCCCCCGGTGGTCTCGGCGGTACCTACGGCGGTAACGCGCTGGCTTGCGCGGCGGCGTTGGCGGTGATCGAGACCTACGAGCAGGAACAGCTGCTGGCACGCGGCGACAAGCTGGGCGAACGTCTGCGTCAGGGCCTGCAGCGCCTGCAGGCGCGCTACCCGCAGCAGATCGGTGATGTACGCGGCACCGGCCTTATGCTGGCGATCGAGCTGGTCAAGGACGATGCTGCCCGCAGCCCGGATGCCGAACTCAACCAGAAGCTCATCGATGAGGCTCGTAACGGCGGCCTGCTGGTGATCAAATGTGGCGTGTACCGCAACGTGCTGCGTTTCCTCGCGCCTCTGGTCGCCGAAGAAGCGCAGATCGACGAAGCCCTGGATATTCTCGAGGCGGCCCTGGCGCGCGTATTGAGTTGAACTAAACCCTCGATCTGCGCGCGTTAATGGTGCGCCGATCGAGGAGGTTTTTGGAGCATGGATTGATGAAGTGCATCCGAGGAGGCTACATACCATGGACCTGACTGATTACCGTGCGCTGCTGATCGATTGCGATGAAGTCCTGGTCGATCGCGACTCCGGCATCTGGACGGCCTTGCAGCCGTTGCTTGAAAACCGTCCCGGCGTGTTGGGACGGGAAGAGGTACTGAGCGAGTTCAACGAGGCGGTGCGCGCACTCTATCCGCGCTTCTCCGAGCTGGGCTTCAGTGGCTTGCTGTGCTTCGCCCATCGCCAATTGGCCGAGCGCCTGGGGCTCAAGGTCAGCTGGGAGGAGGGGATGACGTTCGCCCGTTCGGTACGCAACTGGTCGCTGTTCGAAGACGCGCCCGGTGCCATGCTGTATCTGCACAAGTTCTATCGGCTGCTGGTGCATGGGGACCGCGATGCCGAGGATCGCGAATCGCTCTGCGAGCGACTGGGAATCATGCCCGAGGATTTACTCTCCCCGGCCAGCAAGCCATTGGAGGACCGCGCCTGGTTGCTCGCCAACGAGCTCAAGGCCGAGGATATTCTGCAGGTGTCGAGGTACCCCGCCGAGTCACCCGCATCGGCGGGGTTGTGCCTGATAAATCGTGGCCATGGCCACTATACTCAGCAGTGTCCGGCGGACTATTACATAAACAGCATGGCCGATCTGGTCGCTCAGCATCAGCTGTCTTTGCGGCGCTGACTTTGCTAGAAAGACTGCCTAAAAATAGCGATCGAGAGGTACGCAATGGAAGGTTTAGTCAAGCTGGACCGAATCGACATCAATATTCTGGTCGAATTGCAGAAAGACGGTCGCATCACCAACGTCAAACTGGCCGATGCGGTCGGCCTATCGGCCAGCCCCTGCCTGCAACGGGTCAAGCGGCTCGAATCGGCCGGCTATATTTCCGGCTATAAGGCCCACCTCAATCTGGCCAAGATCACCGACTCGGTGACGGTATTCACCGAGATCACCCTCCACGACCACAAACGCGAAGACTTCGCCAAATTCGAGTCCAATATCCGCTTGGTCGATGAGGTGCTCGAGTGCCACTTGATCAGCGGCGGCTACGATTATCTGGTGCGCTTCATGACTAGCAGCATCCAGCATTATCAGGCGGTGATGGAAGGCCTGCTGGACAAGAACATTGGCATTTCCAAGTACTTCAGTTACATCGTCATCAAGTCGCCTGTGCTGAAAGATGGGATCCCGCTGCGCAAACTGTTGCGTCATTGATCTGTACTCGCACATTCAATAGGGTAAAGCACGTCACCAGAACCGCAGCAGTTTTTGCCTTGGCTTCAGCCGGCCAGTTATTGGCATTTTTTTTGTCTCAGGGCACTACCGCGCCTCCTTCTTTGAGTTTGGTGCGCCAAGCATGCAGGGTGGCTTGGCAGATGCCTTCTTGACGCGACAACTCGGCCACTTACATGTTTAGTCGGCAGCGTTGAATACCCCGCCTGAGTCTGTGCAAAGAAGGCCTGCCGGCACCCAGTAGGTGACCCAGGGGCGACGTATTGCAGCCGATCATCGCCAGCGTCAAGGCTTCGATGGAGACGCTCAGCGCGGCAGCGGTTCGATCCGCTGCCGGTGCACGGGCCAATCTCAATGCCATGGAACGTCAACGTGGAGACACTGATCAGGTTGCCACCGCGATGCAGCAGATGAGCCTGTCCGCCCACGAGATCGCGCGCGACACGGTGTCTGCGTCCCTGGCCACCGACAGCATTCTCAGAACTATCGAAGACGGCACCGAGCTGATTGAGCGCACCACGGCGATCGTCGCGCGGCAGGGTGAGGAGCTGGCGGCGACCAACCAGCAGGTCGGCAGCCTGTCGCTCAAGAGCGAGCGCATAGGCGTGGTGCTCAGCTTGATCCGCGACATCGCCGAGCAGACCAACCTGCTGGCGCTCAATGCGGCCATTGAAGCGGCACGTGCAGGTGAGCAGGGGCGCGGTTTTGCCGTGGTGGCCGATGAGGTGCGCAGCCTGGCCCAGCGCACCCAGGACTCGATCCAGGAGATTCGCAGCATCATCGAGGCGCTGCAGGGCGATACCCAATCGGTGGTGCAGTCGATGGCGATCAACCAGCACCAGGTTAGCGAGACTGGACGGCTGTTCGCCGAGCTGGTCGAGTCTCTGTACGGGGTGGGCAGTGGGGTGATTGAAATTGCCCGGATGAACGGCCAGATCGCCAGCGCCGCTGAGGAGCAAAGCGCGGTGGCCGAGGAGATCAATACCGCGGTGGAGCGCATCCGGCTGGTCAGCGACGAGCTCACCGAGCATGCCCGTGCCGCGGCGGACGATACGCGGGCAGTCGGGGAGCGGGTGATGGTTCAGGGGCAGTTGCTGGCGCGGTTTCGCGCCTAGGGCGATTGACCGGCCACTATCGCGGCTGCAGCCGCGATAGTGGCGTTGAGGCGCAACGTTTGGCGGCCTTGACCAGGAAAGGGAGCGCCGAGACAGGGCGGTTGCCAGTGCCCCTCGCTATGCCTTGTGCGCGGCCATGCCGTAGAGGATCAGCCCGGAGGTCTGGCGCACCAGCTTGCGGTGAGTCTCGAGGTCGAGCGGATCGCTGCTGGTCAGGCGCAGCATCTGCAGATGCGAGTAATCGTTGAGCAGGAACGCGGCGAGGTCGACATCCAGGTCGGCGCGCAGCTTGCCCGCGGCCTGCAGATCGCGCAGCAGTCCGGCAATCTCCCCGCGGAGGGCGTCATTCATGCGCCGATAGCTGTCGGGCAGGCCGTTGTGCCCGCCGCCAAGCACGTGCAGCAGCAGCTCGCGCCAGATTGGTGCAGGCAGCATGGCCAGGGCCTGGTCCACCAGGACCTTTTCCAGGTAGCACAGGGCATCGAGCGGGTCATCCATCTCGGCAATGTGCTCGCGTGCCTCTCTCAAGGCGCGTTCGTCGCCTTTCTGCAGCATCTCCAGCAGGATTTCCTGTTTCGAACCGAAATACTTGAACACCGTTGGCGCGGACACGCCTGCTTCCTGGGCAATCTGCTCGATGGTGGTGTTCTGGAAGCCCTGGCGCTCGAACAGCGCCACTCCCGCCGTGCTGATGGCCTGCCGACGCATCGCTTTCTGCCGTTCCCGAAGACCGCTCACTGCTTATCCCTGTTGGTTGCCGCCGTTGTGCGTGGAGCATAACGGCTGGCGCTTTGTAGTGAAAATATTTTATTGACTTAAATAATTAAGTTGGTTAATTATTTGGCTACATCTGCCGCGTGCAGAGCACCTGTCAGGATTGAAGCTTTATGACACTCAGCCCCAATTCGCCCGCCGCCCTTCAGTTGGGCCGACACTACGCCGATGCCCACGAAGCGCTGCTCGCCGACCCGCGCCACGACACCTTCATGGCCGGCTTTCCGCCGCCCGAAGCACAGCGCGTGACTTGGCACAACTGGATGAGCCCGCCGTTCAATAAGTGGGGTTTCCGTCATCTGGGCCGCCTGCGTCCGAGCATCTCCGTCGCCGCTGGTACAGGCGCCGCAGATGTGCTGCCGCAAGCGCTCTGCGACCTTGATGGTTTCAGCTTCGAGAGCGTATGCGGGCTGTCCGTGCGCCTCGACGAGCATCTGCTGGCCAGCCACACCGATGCCTTTATCGTCCTTCACAGGGGCCAGGTGAAGTACGAGCGCTACTTCAACGGCCAGACGCAGAATGACCGTCACATCATGTTCTCGGTCACCAAATCGCTGATCGGTGTGCTGGCCGAGCAGCTGATTTGCGACGGTGTGTTGAATCCCGAGTTGTTGGCCAGCCACTACGTGCCCGAATTCGCTGGTAGTGCCTTTGCCGATGCGACCGTGCGCCAACTGCTGGATATGGCCGTGAGCATCGAATACACCGAGCGCTACGACGATCCGGCCTCGGAGAGTTCGCAGTTCGGTTACGCCTGCGGCTTCCAGCCGGCACCCCCGGCTTACAGCCAGTACGCCTCGCTCTACCAGTACCTGCCATCGTTGCGTAAACGCGGCGAACACGGCGGTTTTTTCCACTACGTGACCGCCACCACCGAGGCCCTGGCCTGGGTGATGGAGCGCTCCAGCGGGGTGGCCTGCCCCGAGTTGCTTGCCCGCGTATGGGGGCAGATCGGTTGCCAGCGCGACGGTTACTTCATGGCCGACCCGTGGGGCCGCGGTGTCGCCGGGGCAGGTTTCAGTGCCACCGCGTGCGACATCGCGCGCTTCGGCCTGCTGCTGGCCAATCGTGGGCAGTACCAGGGTCGTGAGGTGATTGATCCGCGCGCCATCGACGCCATCGCCCAAGGCGCTGATCCGGCGATCTACGCGGCCAACGAGGAGTTCAGCGAGTGGACCCCCGGCGCGTCATACCGCAGCCAGTGGTACGTGTTCAACGACCATAGCCAGGCCCTGATGGCGTGCGGTATCAGCGGTCAGTACCTGTTCGTAGACCGTGATGCAGAGGTGGTGATCGTCAAGCAATCCTCGCTGCCGGAAGCCATCAGCGTTTTCGACCCTGACAACGTGCGTGCCTTGCGTGCCCTGGTCCGCCACTTCGCTGGCTGACTAGCCGAGCCGACACAACAAGAAAAATCGCTGGCAGGTCGAGTGCCTGCCAGCCCTGCGCCGGCGACGGTTGTCGCCCTACAACTGCCCTGTAACACAACAACAATCATCCAGGAGCACCCCATGATTCGAGCACGTTTTACCCCCTCATTGCTCATAGCGTTAGCCTTGGGCAGTCCGCATGCCCTGGCTGGCTATACCTTCCAGGAAGGCGAGCTCTCCGGCGAGGTTAACCTCACGGCTGGTGGTGCTTACATCTCAACGCGCAACGTTAACTTCGGCGTTGGCCGGATCGACATGCGCAACGGTGAGAACACCGGCACCCGCGCCGACTGGCAGGAGGCCTATGTCAAGCCCGCGGTCAAGTTCAACTATGCGCTGAACCCGGACTTCGACCTGCTCGCCAGCGGCTCGGTGGTGGCAGCTAGCACCTTCGGCGACGGCGATGCCGGCGGCTTCACCCGCAGTTCCGACGGCCGCGTATTGGTAGAAGAGGCTTATGCGGGCTTCCGTGCTGGCGAGTGGCGCTTCACCGCCGGCCGCCAGGATTACATGATTGGTAGTGGCTTTATCGTCATGGACGGCAACCTCGACTTCCTTGACGATGGTGCCTTCTGGCTGGCCCCGCGTACCGCGTTTCGTGACTCCGCCGTGCTCGCCTGGGGGCGCGACGCCCTGTCCGTGCAGGCCTTCAGCCTGCGCACCGACGATCACTTGGGTGACTATCGTATGACCGGTGTGAACCTGGACTACGAGTTGCCTGATGTTGCGACCCTGGGCGCAATGGCGATGAAACTCGATTCCGATGAGCGCTCCGCCAATGCCGGTATGCCGCGTGAAGGCATGGAGGTTTACAACCTGCGAGCGCTCAACGCCAAGCTGCCTGGTCTGCCCAATCTGACCCTCAACGCCGAATATGCAGTGCAGGGCGGCGAGGGCGACGGGGTCGAGTACGACGCCAGTGCCTGGTACGCCAAGGCCGAATATGCTTTCTCCGACCTGCCCCTGCAGCCGGTGCTCGGTTATCGCTATGCCTACTTCTCCGGTGACGAAAACTTGGGCGACAACAAGCGCGAGGCCTGGGATGCGCTGAGCAAGGGCTTTGTCGACTGGGGCACCTGGCTGGTCGGCGATGTGGTCGGCAACTACCTGCTGAACAACAGCAATGAGACCGTACACACCTGGTCATTGAAAACCCAACTCCACCCCACGTTGACCCTGGGTGCCATGCACCACCAGTTCTCCCTAGACGAGAAGAACTTTTTTGGTGCCCCGGTTAATGACCGCCGGTTTGCCGACGAGAGCGTGATTTACCTCGACTGGGCCGCGACGCCGAGCCTGTTCACCTCGATTTCCTACAACTGGGTACAGCCGAAAGCGGCGGCCAAGCAACTGCTGGCTGACAAGGATTTCTCCGCTGTTGAAATGTATTTCACCTACCGTTACTGACATGTGTGCACCAGTAGCAACTGGTGCCCTAGGAGCCCAAGATGAATTCTTTCGTGCGTAGCATGACGGTCGCGTTCGCCGTCACCCTGATGAGTAGCCCGGTGTTCGCTGAACAACGGACCGTGCGGATTTACAATTGGCTGGAGTACCTGCCTAGCGAGATCCTCAAGGATTTCGAGGCTGAAACCGGTATTCGCCCGATTTACGATGTGTTTGACAGTATTGAAATGCTCGAGTCCAAATTACTAACAGGTAATTCGGGTTATGACGTGGTGTTTCCCAGTACTGCTAACTTGGGTAAGTTTATCCAGGCCGGTACCTTTGAGCCGCTGGACCGCAGCAAGCTGAAGAACTGGCCGCATCTGGATGAGCCCTTCATGGCCGAACTGGCCACCACAGGCGACCCGGGCAACCAGTACGCGGTGCCCTACATGTGGGGCACCACGCTGATCGGCTACAACGTCGACATGGTGCGCAAGGCCCTTGGCCCGGACGTCAAGCTCGACAGCTGGGACCTGATTTTCAAGGAGGAAAACATCTCAAAACTGGCCAAGTGTGGCGTGGGCTTCATTGACGCAGCTAACGAGATTCTGCCCATCGCGCTGCATTACCTGGGGTTGCCGTCGCACTCCACCGATGCAGCCGATTATCGCCAGGCCCAGGAACTGATGCTGACGATTCGTCCGTACGTCAACTACTTCAACTCCTCGCGCTACGGCATGGACCTGGCCAATGGCGAGATCTGTGTGGGCATCGGCTGGTCGGGTGGAGTGGCCCTGGCAACCCGTCTGGCCGATGCGGCCGGTAAGGGCGTCAAGGTCGATATGATCCTGCCCAAGGAGGGTGCGCCGGTGTGGTCGGATGTGATGGCGATTCCCAAAGGCGCAGTCAATCGTGATGAAGCGCACGCGTTTCTCGACTACATGATGCGCCCAGAAGTGATCGCCAAGGCCAGCAATGCCATCGGTTACCCAAATGCCAACAAAGACGCCACGGCCCTGGTCGATGCCAGCGTGCGCGACAATCCGAACATGTATGTACCAGCAGACAAGCTAGCGTCGCTGTTCGTGCTCAAGTCGCTGCCGCAGAAGGTTGAGCGCATGCGCCTGCGCACCTGGAACAGTATCCGCACGGGTAAGTGATCCTGCCAGGCCCGGCCGCAATGGCCGGGCCTTCCATTGATGCGCCAGGTTTGGCGCGTTGCGCGTAAGTGCAATCAGTTTGGCTGTGCTGGTCAAACTGGTGACTTGGCGGCTCAGAACAAACTCGCTGATGCTGTCTGTCCGTAGGCAGGAACCGCCGTATATGGAACCGTGTATACGCTGGTTGAGAGGTTAGCGGGGTGGTCCCGCCTCCTGCTCGATCCTGCGGGCGAAATCTCCCACTCTTCATGTGCGCCACCGCCTCGGCAGTCAAGGCTGTCCGCGCACGGGGCGAGTGCAAGCGTGGTGCCCCCCGGCGTTACGTTGGGTAACTGTGCGCACCGTTTCCTTCTCATGCATGCCCTGATTTGTGGCGCTCCCGCCCACGTTACAACATGTCGACGTCGTGCAATTGCTCTTTCTTCCAATAAATAGCTAGTAAAAACAAGTACTTGATTAATTTTTGAGCGAGTTTGGCACGCTCTCTGCTTTAATTTGGATAATTGGATACAAAAATACATAGAGGCAATCGATACATGCGAATCATCCCCGCCTACGCCGAACGCGCGCCCATGACAGCCGAAGAAGAGGCCTACAACTATCTGCTCGATGCCATCTGCAAGGGCCAGTACTGCACGGGTGACCGGTTGATCGCCGAAGACATCGCCAAAGACGTCGGTATGAGCCGCATGCCGGTGCGTGAGGCGTTTCGTCGCCTGGCCGCTGAAGGTTTGGTGACCCTGCGGCCCAACCGCGGTGCCATTGTCAGCGGCCTGAACATCGACGAGATGCACGAGGTGTTCGAGATGCGCAGTGCGCTGGAAGGGCTGGCCATCCGCGTCGCCGTGCCGAAGATCACCCCCCGCCACCTGAACCTGCTCGAACGCCTGCTCGATGACATGGACGACTTCCGCGATGACAGCGCCGAGTGGGTCAGCCGTCACCGGGCCTTTCATGAATACCTCTGCAGCCTCAGTGGTCGGCCCCGGCTGATGCGCCAGATCACTGCGCTCTACTCGGTGATAGAACCGCACATGCGTTTATGGCTGCAGCATGCCGAAAAACCCCTGAGCGCACGCCAGGAACACACCGTGATTCTTGATGCCCTGCGCGCCGGCGATGCCGCTGTGGCCGAGCGCGTCGTGCGTGAGCACATTGAAGGCACCGTTACGGAGTTGGTGCGTTTCCTTGAAACGGGCGCCTGACCCGTCTGCTGTTGCTGTGTCGATTCGAGTACTGCCCGTCCCTGAACGCAACCGGAGTTTCGTCATGTCTTATTACAGGAACACGCTCGCCGCTTTCGCCCTTGGTCTCGTCGTGCCGGCCGCCCTGGCCACTCCCACATTACCCGAACGCCTGCACAACGCTGAGAAGCTGACCTACTGTTCGGGCTTGGACTCGCCACCGCTGGTGTTCTTCGATGCCAAGCAGAAGCCCACTGGCCTGGCCGTCGAACTGGGCAACCTGATCGCCGAAAAACTGGGCAATAAGCGTGTGGAATGGCGTGTGGTGCCCTTTTCCGGGATGCTCCCGGCGCTGTTGGCCAGCCAGTGCGACATGATCGTCGATCAGCTGTTCGACAAGCCCGAGCGGCGTGAAGTGATCGACATCGTCAACTACATGTACTCCAGCCAATCGGTGGTGGTGCCCAAGGGGAACCCTAAAGGGGTGAAGTCGTTGTCTGACTTAGCAGGGCTGAAGGTCGCAGTACTCAACGGCTCGACCATCAAGACCCTGCTCGATGCCGAGAACGACAAGCTGGCCGAGGCCGGCAAGCCGCCGATGAAGCTGGGGGTCTACAACACCGACACCGATGCTTTCCAGGCATTGCGCATCGGCCAGGCCGACGCTTATGGCACCACCGTGGAAACCGCCGGCTACTACCAGAGCATGGCGCCGGATCTGTTCCAGGAAGGGGTTCCGGCGTTCAGCCGCATCCTGACCGGCATCGGCATCCGCAAGGACGACCCCGAGCTCAGCGTTGCTGTGGCTCAGGTGCTGCAAGGCCTGCGTGACGACGGCACCTACCTGGCCCTGCTGCGCAAGTGGCATGTCGAAAGCGACAAGCTGGACTGAGAGCGCGTGAAAACTCTCGCCTACTGCGGCCGTCTGCAAACGCCTGCGGTGGTGTTGCTCCAGGTGAAAAGTGGGGGGCATTCAGCTCACTGAACTCCCCCCACTTTTTAAGCAACGCGCCTTGCCGCGAACACTTGGATGCGACTTCGCGTCGGCTCTCGATATTTTCACAGCCCCTGAGGCCTGAACGATGAATTTCAGTTGGGATATCTTCTGGCAATACCTGCTGCAACCCAGTGACGTATACCTCTATGGCCTGTGGCTCACCTGTGTGATCAGCGTACTGTCCATGGCGTTGGGCTGCGCACTCGGGCTAGTCGCGGCGCTGATGCGCCTGTCGAGCAATCCGCTGCTGCAGTACCCGGTGCGATTCTATGTATGGCTGATGCGTGGCACGCCGCTGCTGGTGCAGATCGTCTTTCTATACACCGCACTGGCCGCTGGCGGCATCTTCCGCTTCGAGGATCTTGACCTGGGCTGGTTCATTCTGCCAGGCAACATCCAGGCGGCAATCATCGCCCTGGGTCTCAACGAAGGGGCCTACATGGCCGAGATCATCCGCGCGGGTATCGGTGCGGTGGATAAGGGGCAGTACGAGGCGTCGCGCTCACTGGGCATGACGTTCGGCAAGCTGATGCGTCGCATCGTCCTGCCGCAGGCTTTTCGGGTGATCGTTCCGCCGATCGGCAACGAGTTCAACGTGATGCTGAAGAACACCACCCTGGTCAGTGTCATTGGCGTGCAGGAGTTGTTGCTGAGCACGCAGATGGTCACCTCGGCAACCTTCCGGGTCTTCGAGCTGTACCTGGTAGTGGCCATCTATTTCTTGCTGCTGACCACTCTCTGGGGCTTTTTCCAGCGCTGGCTCGAGATCCGATTCAGCCAGTCGGAGCAGCATGCACCGGCCAGCAGCCGGATGTTCGGTCGGCAGGCCATGAAGTTGCTGAGGGGGCGTTGAGATGGCACATCTGAGTGAAGAACCCATCATCGAGGCGCTGGGCATCCACAAGGCCTTCGGTGAACTGCAGATTCTAAAGGGCATTTCCCTGCAGGTGCGGCGCGGCGAAGTGGTGGTGTTGATCGGTGCCTCCGGTTCCGGCAAGACCACCTTCATCCGCTGCATCAATCTGCTCGAAGACATCCAGGCCGGGCGGATACGCGTCAATGGCCGGGCCATGGGCTATCGCGAGCGGTCAGATGGCAGACTGGTGCGCGATTCCGAGCGCAACATTGCCCGGCAGCGTCGTGACATCGGCATGGTGTTCCAGCGCTTCAACCTGTTCCCGCACATGACCGCGCTGGAGAACATCATCGAAGCCCCGATCCAGGTGCTCGGCCTCAGCCGTGCTGCCGCTCTGGAGGACGCTCGGCGCCTGCTCGGTCGCGTCGGCCTGGCCGACAAGGCCGATCACTATTCGTCGCAACTGTCCGGTGGCCAGCAGCAGCGTGTGGCCATAGCCCGTGCCCTGGCGATGAAGCCGCAGGCGATGCTGTTCGACGAGCCCACCAGCGCGCTTGACCCGGAAACCGTCGGCGAGGTGCTGCAGGTGATGAAGGAGCTGGCCGAGGAGGGCATGACCATGGTCGTGGTCACCCACGAAATGGGCTTTGCCCGCGAGGTGGCCGATCGGGTGGTGGTACTCGACCAGGGAGAACTGATCGAACAGGGGACTCCCGAGCAAATCTTCAGCCAGCCACAACACCCGCGCACTCGCGCCTTTCTCAGTCGCGTGCTTTAGCCGAAAAAATCCCCTCCCAAAATGTAACGACCTCCCTGCCGTTCCTGCGGCCGGCAGTCAGGCTCTGTCATGGGGATACCGCAGCATCAGAACAGGATTGCTTGAGGCCTCTATCTCGCCCCTGAAGCACCTGTTCCTTACAAGAATTGAACGGAGACTTGTTCATGCGCAATCTGCAACTCCCTGGCCGCTCACCTGTCCGCGCGACTGAAGGCATGGTGGCCACATCCCATCCGCTTGCGACACAAGCCGCTATCGATATTCTCAAGCGCGGCGGCAATGCCATGGATGCAGCCATCGCCGCATCAGCAGTGCTTGCTGTGGTCGAGCCACAAGCCACAGGCATCGGTGGCGACTGCTTTGTCCTCTATTGCCCCAGTGGCAGTGAAAAAGTGTTGGCGTTCAACGGCTCGGGTCGTGCACCGGCCGCGGCAACAGCGGAGTGGTATCGCGAGCGCGGGTTCACTGAGATTCCCGAGCGTGGACCGCATGCCGTCACTGTGCCCGGTGCGGTCGATGCCTGGTGCCGGTTGATCGAGGATCACGGACGCCTGCCCATGAGTGAACTGCTGTCTGCCGCAATCAGCTATGCAGAGCGTGGCTATGTCGTAGCCGACAGGGTCGCCAGGGACTGGGCGAATAATATGCCTTGGCTTTCCGAGTTTGCAGATGCTGCGCGGATATTGCTGCCCGACGGGCAGGCACCGCAGGCCGGCAGCATTCATCGACAGCCAGAGCTCGGCCGTACATTGCAGCGTATTGCCCAGCATGGCCGTGCTGGTTTCTATCAGGGCGCGGTCGCCGAGGATATGGTGGCTCAACTACGCCGGCTGGGGGGGGTGCATAGCCTCGAAGACTTCGCGACTTGCTGCGGTGAATACGTGGAGCCGATTCACTCCCATTACCGCGGCTATGACCTCTACCAGGTTCCGCCGAACAATCAGGGGCTGACCGCGCTGTTGATGCTCAACATCCTCGCCGGCTTCGACTTGAGTCAACTCTCTGCCACTAGCGCAGCCCGTTTGCATCTGGAAGTTGAAGCTGCGCGCCTGGCTTACCGTGAGCGTGATCAGCGCATTGCCGATCCCGGGTTTGCTCAAGTGCCTGTAGCGGAGTTGCTCTCTGAGCACTACGCCGAACAGGCCCGTAAGCTAATCAACCCGCAGCGTGTAGCAAAGGCGCTACCCGAGCCGATCATGGAGCACTCCGACACCACCTATCTGTGCGTGGTCGACAATGAGCGTAACGCGGTGAGCTTTATCAACTCCATCTACAGCGAGTTCGGTAGTGGGGTCATGGCCCCAGCGAGCGGAGTGATGCTGCAAAATCGCGCTAACTGCTTCCGTCTTGATCCAGAACACCCCAACTGCATTGCGCCCCTCAAGCGGCCGATGCACACGATCATGCCAGCCATGCTGATGCAGAACGCTCGTCCAGTTGCGCCGTTTGGGGTGATGGGGGGCGATTACCAGCCGATGGGGCAGGTGCACGTCCTGACCGGCATCATCGATTTCGGTCTCGATCCTCAAGAAGCACTCGATGCCGCTAGAGCCTTCTATTCCGATGGCAAATTGCATGTGGAAAACGGCATCCCCGCGTCGGTGCGAGAGGAGCTGAGCCGTTATGGCCACGAACTTGCCGATCAAACCGAGCCGTTAGGCGGAGGCCAGTTGATCTGGATCGACTGGGAAAAAGGCACGCTTACCGGTGGCTCTGACCCCCGCAAAGATGGCTGTGCATTGGGTTATTGAGGAGCGGCAGCATGGATTTTCTAGTGCAGATGGGTTTGAGCGATTTTCTCGCGCAATACAGCTTGCCTTGGTTGTTGGGCTTGACGGTCGCGCTTCTGATTACCGGTATTGTTGCCGGTCTTCTCGCGGGTTTGCTAGGGGTTGGGGGCGGCATCGTCATCGTCCCGGTGCTCTATCACTTGTTCACCTTGCTCGGTGTCGACCCGGAGGTACGCATGCATGTCGCAGTGGGTACGTCCCTGGCGACCATCATCCCGACATCGATTATTTCAGCGCGAGCCCACCGCAAGCGCGGCAGCTTTGATAAGCACCTGCTGCGTCGCCTCATTCCTTCGGTGCTGGTGGGGGTGGTCATTGGCGCTGTGGCCAGTCACTGGCTTAGCGGCGAAGTACTGACCACGTTATTCGCCATGATCGCCTTGTTGGTAGCCGCAAACATGGGGCTTCGCAAAGAGGCTCTGCTATTGCGTGATGCGCTGCCTGGAGCATTTGGGACCTCGCTGATAGGCAGCGGTATAGGCGGTATCTCTACCCTTATGGGTATCGGTGGTGGGACGCTCAGTGTGCCGATACTCAGCGCCTTTAAAACGCCAATGCACGTGGCGGTCGGTACAGGTGCGGCGTTAGGTATGGTCATCAGCTTGCCGGGTGCTATTGGCTTCCTGATCAATGGTGTGGATGTTGTGAATCGTCCTCCCTTCACGGTTGGCTATATCAATCTCGCAGGTTTGGCACTCATCGTGCCTATGACCATGCTACTTGCGCCCTATGGTGCCAGACTGGCCCACTCAGTTGATGCGCGCCGTTTGCGTCAGCTGTTTGCTTTGTTCTTGTTTCTGACAGCGCTGCGCATGCTGTATGGATTGTCACACTAACCGACCGTTAATAAATTTGCCGAGGCAGCCTGAGTTAAGAGCTATCTCGCCTCGCTTAACTCAGAGGTTGTGAAAATATCGAGCGCCGTAGCGAGACCGCCTCCAGGGGTTCGCAGCAAGGCGCGCTACGCAAAAAGTAGGGGAGTTTAGTGAGCTAAATGACCCTGCTTTCACCTAGCGCAATGCCGCAGCGGGCGTTTGGAGGCGTTCGCAGAGGCGGTCGCAGTAGGCGAGAGTTTTTTCACAAGCTCTCTGCTCTTAGTCGCGGTAAAACACCTGTACCAAGTGATAGCCGAACTGGCTCTTCACCGGACCATGCACCTCACGCAGGGGTTTCTTGAAGATGACCTGATCGATCGCCCGTACCATCTGCCCCGGGCGCACCTCGCCGAGATCGCCGCCGCGCTTGCCGGACGGGCAGGTGGAATACTGGCGCGCGAGCAGATCGAAGGCCTCGCCGGCGGCGATGCGCTTCTTCAATGCGGCGGCTTCTGCTTCGGTTTTCACCAGAATATGGCGGGCCATTGCTTTTGCCATGACGAGTTCCTCATTTCTACCGGGCGCGTATTGTGCCAGTGTTTGCTGCGCCATCAGAATGACGTCACTTTTCAAGTTTGCCGATTCGCCAGGGACATGGGCGAATACTGGCCTGACGAATTAAATCCACTCGACGGAAGCGCTGCCCCATGGATATCCACTCAATGCTGAAAATCCTGGCCAGCCAGGATGGTTCCGATCTGTACCTGTCCACCGGCGCGCCGCCGTGCGCCAAGTTCAATGGTGTGCTCAAGGCGCTCAGCCAGGAGCCCTTGAAGCCCGGTGAGGTGGCCGCCATCGCCGACGCGGTGATGGATGTCGCGCAGCGTGAAGAGTTCGAGCGCGAGCTGGAGATGAACCTGGCGATTTCCCTGGCCGGCGTCGGACGCTTTCGCATCAACATCTTCAAGCAGCGTAACGAGGTGTCGATCGTCGCGCGCAACATCAAGCTGGACATCCCCAAGTTCGAAGACTTGAAGCTGCCTGAGGTGTTGCTCAGCACGGTGATGGAAAAACGCGGTCTGGTGCTGTTCGTCGGCGGCACCGGCTCGGGTAAATCCACCTCCCTGGCGGCGCTGATCGACTACCGCAACCGCAATGCCGGCGGCCATATCATCACCATCGAAGACCCGGTGGAGTATGTCCATCGGCACAAGAAGTCGATCATCAACCAGCGTGAGGTGGGGGTCGATACGCGCAGCTTCCACGCCGCGCTGAAGAACACCCTGCGCCAGGCGCCGGACGTGATCCTGATCGGCGAGATCCGCGACCGCGAGACCATGGAGCATGCCCTGGCCTTCGCCGACACTGGCCACCTGGCAATTTCCACCCTGCACGCCAACAACGCCAACCAGGCGCTGGACCGTATCATCAACTTCTTCCCGGAAGATCGCCGTCCGCAATTGCTCAACGACCTGGGCAACAACCTCAAGGCTTTCGTCTCCCAGCGCCTGGTCAAGACCATCGATGGCAAGCGCCGCGCCGCGGTGGAGGTGCTGCTGGGTACACCGACCATCCGCGATCAGATCAAGCGCAACGACTTCTCCGAAATCAAGGAAACCATGGAGAAGTCGAAGAACCTGGGCATGCAGACCTTCGACCAGGCGCTGATCGACCTGGTCAACCAAGGGGCCATCGACGAGGAAGAGGCGGTGAAGAATGCCGACTCGGCGAACAACGTGCGCCTGAAACTCAAGCTCTATCGCGACAACCCGGCGGCTGCGGCACCGGTGGCTCCGCCGGCACCGGCAGCGACCGCCAAACCTGCTGACTGGGGGCTGGAGCTGACCCTGGAGGATATCGAGGAGCCCGAGTCGCCAGAAGATCTCGGGCGCTCCGGGATTTAGCGGAGAGCTGCCGGGCGTTTGCCGATGCATTTCGCGAATAAATTCGCTCCTACCCCGCAGCTGCCCAAGATCGCGGTGGTGCATCCCTGTCTTTAGGCTAGGCGCGCTGGCCGGTTGGCTGATAGGTGCCCAGACCATGGGGCGCGGCGGCGAATGCCGGCAGGGCTTCGGCGGCGGCCGAGAGCCGCTGCAGGGCAGGGAAGGCCGCGGCTTCGAGCAGGTCCGGCAGCATCGCCTGGGTGAAGTACCAGGCCACCGCGGTGCTGATGCCGGCCTGATCGATGCTGGCGTGCTTCAGCGCCAGCGGCTCGCGGACCAGCTCGGTCTCCAGGGCGGTGTAGGCCGCCAGCAATTGACCGCTGACTCGCGACAGCCAGGGCTGGTGCTGTTTATCCGCCGGGCGCAGCTCGCGTTCGTAGACGATCTGCACGCTCTTCTCGCAGGCGGCTAGCGCCAGGCCGATGATACGCAGCGCCCGTTGACGCTCGCCGATGGCCGCGGGCATCAGGGATTTATCGGGGCCGGCGAGGTGCTCTGCGTAATCGAGGATCAGGGTCGAGTCCATCAGCACGCTGCCGTCGTCGCAGATCAGCGAGGGCGCCTTGACCACGGGGTTGAGCTGGCGGAATTGCTCGAAGGTGCTGAACACCGAGATAGCGCGGTGCTCGAACGGCACCTCGAGCAGTTGCAGCGACACCGCGACCCGGCGCACGTAGGGTGAGTCGAGCATTCCGATCAGTTGCATGTGTTCTCCTTGGCTGGATGCCGGTCGACGTCCGACTGCGCCATGAGCCAGTCGGGCATCAGACGCTAGGCGAAGTTTGCCGTGCTGTCCATAGGGGCGCCGGATAGCGCTCTGGACCTGTAGGGTGCGCCATGCGCACCGATTGGCGAAACGGTGCGCACGGCGCAGCCTGCCTCAGCGCTGCAGTTCGGGCAGGTCCTTGTACAACTCCAACGCCTGCGGGTTGGCCAGGGCGTCGGTGTTTTTCACCGGCTTGCCATGCACCACGTTGCGCACCGCCAGTTCGACGATCTTGCCGCTGATGGTGCGCGGGATGTCGGCCACCGCAATGATCTTGGCCGGCACGTGGCGCGGCGTGGTGTTGCTGCGGATCACCTGGCGGATCCGTGCCTGCAGCTCGTCGCTCAGCGTCACGCCGTCGCGCAGACGGACGAACAACAGCACGCGCACATCATCCTGCCAGTCCTGGCCGATGGCGATGGATTCGAGCACCTCCTCGACCTTCTCCACCTGGCGGTAGATCTCGGCGGTGCCGATGCGCACGCCACCGGGATTCAATACGGCGTCGGAGCGGCCGTGAATCACCAGGCCGCCGTGCACGGTCTCTTCGGCATAGTCGCCGTGGGCCCAGATGCCGGGGAAGGTCTCGAAGTAGGCGGCCTTGAACTTGGCGCCGCCCGGGTCATTCCAGAAGCCCACCGGCATCGAGGGGAAGTGCCTGGTGCAGACCAGTTCGCCTTTCTCGCCTATGACCGGCTGACCGGCGTCGTTCCACACCTGCACGTCCATGCCCAGGCCTTTGCACTGCAGCTCGCCGCGCCAGACCGGCAGCAGTGGGTTGCCGAGGGCGAAGCAGGAGACGATGTCGGTGCCGCCGGAAATCGATGACAGGCACAGGTCGCTTTTGATCTCGCGGTAGACGTACTCGAAGCTCTCGTGGGACAGCGGCGAACCGGTCGAGAGGATGGCCTTGAGATGCTCCAGCTTGTGGCTGCTGCCCGGCTTGGCACCGGCCTTCTCCAGGGCGGCGAGGTACTTGGCGCTGGTGCCGAAGATGCTGATGTTTTCCGCGTCGATCAGGTCGATCAGACGTTCCGCCCCCGGGTGGAAGGGCGAGCCATCGAACAGCACCAGGGTGGCGCCGAGGGCCAGGCCCGAGACCAGCCAGTTCCACATCATCCAGCCGCAGGTGGTGTAGTAGAACAGGCAGTCGGCAGCATGCAGGTCGGTGTGCAGGCCGAGTTCCTTGACGTGCTGCAGCAGCACGCCGCCGCTGCCGTGGACGATGCACTTGGGCACGCCGGTGGTGCCACTGGAATAGACGATGTACAGCGGATGGTCGAACGCCACGGGGGTGAACGCAGGCTCGCCGCCGGGCTGGTAGAAGTCCTGCCAGAGCGCGACCCTGGCCGTGGTCTGGAAGTCGCTCGCCTTGGCAGCCGGGTTGGCGTAGGGCACCACGAGCAACTGCTGCAGCGACGGCAGGCGCGCGAGAATTTCGTTGAGTTTGCCGGTCAGGTCGAGGTTCTTGCCGGCATAGCGGTAGCCGGCGGCGGCGATCAGTACCTTGGGTTCGATCTGGCCGAAGCGGTCGATCACCCCCTGGGTGCCGAAGTCCGGCGAGCAGCTCGACCAGGTGGCGCCGAGGCTGCTGGCGGCGAGCATGCCGACCAGCGTCTGCCAGGTGTTGGGCATGAAGGCGGCGACGCGATCGCCGAGGCCGACACCGGCGGCTTGCAGTTGGCGTTGCAGGCCGGCGACATGGGCCGCCAGTTCGGCGTAAGTCAGTTGCTCGCGGCTGCCGTCTTCGCCGATGGCGACCAGGGCCGGGTAGCTGTCTCGGCGGCGCAGCAGGTGTTCGGCGAAATTCAGGGTGGCGCCGGGGAACCAGTGGGCGCTGGGCATGGCTGGACCTTCGTCGAGAATGCGCTGCGGTGGCGCGCTAAAGCGAATCTCGAAGAACTCGACGATGGCCTGCCAGAAGGCTTCGCGCTGGGTCACACTCCAGGCGTGCAGGGCCGGGTAGTCAGGCAGTTGCAGGCTGTGGCGCTGGTTGACGAAACGCCGGAAGGCGTCCATTCGGGTGGCGGCGATACGTTCCTTGGAGGGTGTCCACAAGGGCTGTTGCATGTCGATTCCTCATTCGGCTGTTGCCGTGATTCTTGATGGGCCGGGCCATCGCGCCTGGCCGATGGCACGCTAGCCTACTGGGCGCCGGGCGCATTGACCTGCAGCGACCCTTATTGCTCGGCTGCCGACCTGGCGGCCGTTGTAGCGGCTTTGCACCGAAGGCAGGGCAACTGCTTCAAGCCTGGCTGTGGTGCTTTACAGCGCGTAACAAAAGCCTGACGGCGAGCGCCTCGCGGAACATAGAAGCAGCGGGGGCGCCTAGCCCATGCCCGCGATGCGTTTTGCAGGCATGCCTATCGCGGTCATGGACCGCTCCTACGAAGCCCCTGAACCTCGCGGCTACGCACTGGCCAGTCTCGCCCGTGCCACCCGCGAGCCGTTGGGCTTGTCCAGCACCGCGCAGATGCGCTGGCCGGCGGTGATCAGTTTGTCCAGGTCGATACCGGTTTCGATACCCAGGCCATTGAGCAAATACAGCACATCCTCGCTGGCGACGTTGCCGGTGGCGCCTTTGGCATAGGGGCAGCCGCCTAACCCTGCGACCGAGCTGTCGAACACGTCGATGCCTTCCAGCAGGCTGGCGTAGATATTGGCCAGGGCCTGGCCGTAGGTGTCGTGGAAGTGCCCGGCCAACAGGTTGCGCGGCACATCGCGACCGACCACGTTGAACAGGTGGCGCACCTGGCCGGCGGTGCCGGTGCCGATGGTGTCGCCCAGCGACACCTCATAGCAGCCCATGGCGAACAGCTCCTTGGCCACCCAGGCGACCTGTGCCGGCGCCACCTCACCTTCATAAGGACAGCCGAGCACGCAGGACACGTAGCCGCGTACGCGAATGCCCTGCTGCTTGGCGGCTTCCATCACCGGCACGAAGCGCTGCAGGCTCTCGCGGATGGAACAGTTGATGTTCTTCTGCGAGAAGGACTCGGAGGCGGCGGCGAATACCGCCACTTCCTTGACTCCGGCGGCCAGCGCGTCTTCAAAACCCTTCAGGTTGGGGGCCAGGGCGGCGTAGGTGACGCCGGGCAGCTGCTGGATCCGGGCGAAGACCTCGGCGCTGCCGGCCATCTGTGGCACCCACTTGGGCGAGACGAAGCTGCCGACCTCGATATAGCACAAGCCGGCGGCGGACAGGTCGTCGACCAGGCGCACCTTGTCGGCCACGCCGATCGGCTGTTGCTCATTCTGCAGGCCGTCGCGCGGGCCGACTTCGACCAGGCGCACGTGTTGGGGCAAATTCATTTGGCGTCTCCTCGGCATTTTGGGGAGCAATGGTGCGCACAGCGCACCCTACGATTTAGTGCAGTGCGCAGAATGTCATGATCGCACCGATCATTGCGCTCAGGCCTCTTCCAGCTCGACCAGCACGGCGCCTTCGCCGACCATCTCGCCTTCGCGGCAATACAGCGCCTTGACCACACCGGCATGCGGGGCGCGGATGCTGTGCTCCATCTTCATCGCCTCCAGCACCACCAGGGCGGTGCCGGCCTCGACCTGCTGGCCGGCGTCGACCAGTACGCGGACGATGCTGCCGTTCATCGGCGCGGTCAGGCCGCCGTGATGGCTGTGGCTGGCTTCGACGGCGGCGATCGGGTCGAGCTGGCTGACGGCGTGCAGGTCGCCCTGCCATTCCAGGTAGAGGGTATCGCCCTGGCGGATGGCGTGCAGGCGCTGTTGTAGTGCGTCTGGCTGAACCTCGGCGTCTAGCGGGCTGCTGCACAACAGCGTGTCGCCCTG
>NZ_JAAOJA010000008.1 GCF_013184545.1 Pseudomonas tumuqii
GGTCTGCTTGCGCTTGCCTGCGTACTCGGCGTCGGCGAAGGTCATCTGCTTCATCGGAAAACTCAGCGGGTGGAATCCGGGTATTTTGCCAAAATCAGGAAGTCTTCTTCAGAGTTTCCCTAGTGGTCGATGACCACGATCTGGTTCGTACAGGCATCACCCGGATGCTGGCCGATATCGATGGCCTGCAAGTCGTAGGGCAGGCCGACTCGGGCGAGGAGTCGCTGAAGAAAGCCCGCGAATTGAAGCCCGACGTGGTCCTGATGGACGTCAAGATGCCCGGCATCGGCGGCCTTGAAGCGACCCGCAAACTCCTGCGCAGTCATCCCGATATGAAAGTCGTCGCCGTGACCGCCTGCGAAGAAGACCCGTTCCCCACTCGATTGTTGCAGGCCGGCGCCGCCGGTTATCTGACCAAGGGCGCGGCCCTGGCCGAGATGGTGCAGGCCATTCGCCAGGTGTTTGCCGGGCAGCGTTACATCAGTCCGCAAATCGCCCAGCAATTGGCGCTCAAGTCGTTTCAGCCGCAAAACAATAACTCGCCCTTCGATTTGCTTTCCGAGCGCGAGATTCAGATCGCCCTGATGATCGCCGGCTGCCAGAAGGTGCAGAGCATCTCCGATAAGCTGTGCCTGTCGCCGAAAACGGTCAATACTTACCGTTATCGAATCTTTGAAAAGCTGTCGATTACCAGCGATGTGGAGCTTGCCTTGCTCGCCGTACGCCATGGCATGGTCGATGCCAACAGTTGAGATGCCCGCGGTTGAAGTGAACATTCCGTTCGAGCCCAACGCCTTCCTGGCCACTTGCAGCAGTCGCCCAGGTGTCTACCGCATGTTCGATGCGGACGCCAAGCTGCTCTATGTCGGCAAGGCGAAAAACCTGAAAAAACGCCTGGCCAGCTATTTTCGCAAGAGCGGCCTGGCGCCGAAGACCGCGGCGCTGGTCGGCCGGATCGTTCAGGTCGAAACCACCATCACCGCCAATGAAACCGAAGCCCTGCTGCTCGAGCAGACGCTGATCAAGCAATGGCGACCGCCCTACAACATCCTGCTGCGCGATGATAAGTCCTATCCCTATGTGTTTTTATCGGATGGTGATTATCCGCGCCTGAGCATTCATCGCGGGGCGAAGAAGCAGAAGGGCCGTTATTTCGGCCCTTACCCGAGCGCCGGAGCCATCCGCGAAAGCCTCGGCCTGCTGCAAAAGGCCTTCCTGGTGCGCCAGTGCGAAGACAGCTATTTCAAGAATCGTACGCGGCCGTGCCTGCAGTATCAGATCAAGCGCTGCAAGGGGCCGTGCGTCGGCCTGGTCGATCCGGCGGAATATGCCGAGGACGTGCGTCTCTCGGTGATGTTCCTCGAGGGCCGCAGCAATGCACTCGGCGATGAACTGTCCAGCGCCATGCAGCAAGCCGCCGCGACCCTGGATTTCGAGCGGGCAGCCGAATTGCGCGACAAGATGGCCTTGCTGCGCCGCGTGCAAGACCAGCAGAGCATGGAAGGCGGCAGCGGCGATGTCGATATAGTCGCCGCCATGGTCAATCCGGGTGGCGCCTGCGTGCACCTGATCAGCGTGCGCGGCGGTCGTGTGCTCGGCAGCAAGAATTTCTTCCCGCAAGTGGCGATCGAGGAGGATGTCAGTGAGGTATTGCTGGCCTTCCTGGCTCAGTACTACCTGGGCAATCAGGAGCGCGAGCTGCCTGCCGAACTGATCGTCAATGCGCAGCATGAAGACTTCCCCACGCTTATCGCTGCACTTGGCGAGTCGCGTGGCAGCGAGTTGAGCATCAGCTATCGGGTGCGCGGAACCCGCGCGCGCTGGCAACAGTTGGCGGTGACCAATGCCGAGCAAGCGTTAGACGCTCGCCTTGCCAGTCGCCAGCATGTGGCCGCCCGTTTCGAGGCCCTTGCAGAAGCATTGGCCATGGACGAGGTGCCGCAGCGCCTCGAATGTTTCGATATCAGCCATTCCAGCGGCGAGGCCACGGTAGCGTCCTGCGTGGTATTCGGCCCGGAAGGTCCGCTGAAATCCGATTACCGGCGCTACAACATCGAAGGCGTCACCGCGGGCGATGATTACGCCGCAATGCATCAAGCCCTGACCCGGCGCTTCAGCAAGATCAAGGACGGCGAGGGCAAATTGCCGGATATCTTGCTGGTCGACGGCGGCAAGGGCCAGCTGGCCATGGCCCGAGACGTGCTGAATGAGCTGGCTGTGCCAGAACTGATCCTGCTTGGCGTGGCCAAGGGGGCGACGCGCAAACCGGGACTGGAAACCCTCTACCTGAATGACGCCGCCCATGAGTTCACCCTGCCGGGCAACTCGCCGGCGCTGCATCTGATTCAGCAGATTCGTGACGAATCGCACCGCTTTGCCATCACCGGACACCGTGCCCGGCGCGGCAAGGCCCGGCGCACTTCGAGCCTGGAGGAGGTCGCCGGGGTAGGGCCGAAGCGGCGCCGCGAGCTGCTCAATCACTTCGGCGGTCTGCAGGAATTGTCTCGGGCCAGCAGCGAAGAAATTGCCAAGGCGCCCGGGATCAGTAAAAAGCTTGCAGAGCTGATTTATGCCGCCTTGCACAGCGAGTAGAATGCCGGCTCACCTTGCAGCCAGTTGTGTCGATGAATATCCCTAACCTGCTTACCGTGCTCCGCGTTGCACTGATCCCGATCTTTATCCTGCTGTTCTACCTGCCATTCAGCTGGAGTTATTGGGCCGCTAGCGCGGTTTTCGCTATTGCCGCTGTTACCGACTGGCTCGACGGCTTCCTGGCGCGTCGCTGGGAACAAAGCACGCCCTTCGGCGCCTTTCTCGATCCGGTCGCCGATAAGTTGATGGTCGCCGTAGCATTGGTCTTGTTGGTGGCCGAGCATGCCAACCTGTGGCTGACGCTGCCGGCGGCAATCATCATTGGCCGCGAAATTGTCGTCTCGGCCTTGCGCGAATGGATGGCCGAACTGGGCGCGCGCGCACATGTCGCCGTGTCCGAGCTGGCCAAATGGAAAACCGCAGCACAAATGGTCGCCCTGATCATGCTGCTGGCGAATCCACCCTTGTTCACGTTCTGGGTTCTGCTCGGCTACGGGCTGCTGATCGTTGCCGCCATCCTGACCTTGTGGTCGATGCTGCAGTATCTGCTGGCTGCCTGGCCGCACCTCAGCACTTCCACTGAAAAGAAATAAGCTTTTTTGAATCAAGGGGTTGACGGGGCGTTCTGAAGATATAGAATGGCGCCCGTCTACAAGACAAGCGGGAATAGCTCAGTTGGTAGAGCACGACCTTGCCAAGGTCGGGGTCGCGAGTTCGAGTCTCGTTTCCCGCTCCATTTTCAACGGACCGTCTAGCACGGTCCGTTTAGTTTCAAGGCTGAGTAGCAGAGTGGTTATGCACCGGATTGCAAATCCGTGAACGCCGGTTCGATTCCGACCTCAGCCTCCAATTAAAAAAAGCCTCGTAGATCTTTGATTTGCGAGGCTTTTTTGTTGGAGATAGGAGACCTTGCGAGGCTCGATAGGGCTGTATATAGTCCAAGCCTCGCGCTAAAGCGCTACCGCCCGAATGGCGAAATCGGTAGACGCAAGGGACTTAAAATCCCTCGGGGGTAACCCCGTGCCGGTTCGATTCCGGCTTCGGGCACCAACTGCAGTCAAACAAAAAGGCCAACCTCACAGGGGTTGGCCTTTTTGCTTTGTGTGCCCAGTTCGGATCGTTTTTGGCCTGGGTTGATCGCGCGTTCTGCGCCATTACGGACTGCATCTCAGCGCCACCGCCGCTGTGGCGCCCGGAACGAGGGCGGCCTTCACTCTCCGTTCATCCTGGTCGGGCTAGACGCCACACACGCGCTGTTAGCCAGACGCAGCCGCCTGGTACTTAGTGAAAATTGCACTGGCCTCACAGTTCACTAGCGTTATCATGCTGGCCGGCGCCGTATATCGGTGCGAGCGCTGGATGGATGCACCAGCAGCAAGCGTGCAGATGGCCATTATGGGGCGCGCAGCAGGGCTTACGCGTTATTCCTTACGGCATGAATTCTGCAGAAAGCCGAGGAGTTCGTTTTCAGTGGGACGGCAGGGCTGTGTCCGCCGTAGCGCGTCAATTTTCATGGAAGGCAACGTCAATGGCCATACGTATCGCGCTGCATCACAAAACCAGCTACCACTACGATCGCCAGGTTGGCTTGTCGCCCCATGAGGTGCGCCTGCGCCCGGCCCCCCACGCGCGCACGCCGATCTTGTCCTACTCGCTGAGCGTGACCCCGCAGAAGCACTTCATCAACTGGCAGCAAGACCCGTACGGCAACTACATTGGCCGTTTTGTCTTCCCGGAAAAATCCGCGACCCTGGAGTTCACCGTCGACTTGGTGGCGGACATGACGGTGATCAATCCGTTCGACTTTTTTGTCGAGAAGTACGCCGAGCAGTTCCCCTTCAGCTATCCGGCGCAACTGAGCGATGAGTTGGCAGCCTATCTGAAGGCCGACGAGCCCGGCCCCTTGCTGGGCAAATGGATGGCCGCAGCGCGCAGCGAAATGCTCGGCAAGGCGCAGCCGATCAATAATTTTCTGGTGGCCATCAACCAGCGCCTGCAGGCGGATATCGCTTATCTGTTGCGCATGGAACCGGGCGTGCAGACGCCCGAGGAAACCCTGGAGAAACGCTCGGGCTCGTGCCGTGACAGCGCCTGGTTGCTGGTGCAGATTCTGCGCGAATTCGGCTTGGCCGCGCGTTTTGTCTCCGGCTACCTGATTCAGTTGCGCGCCGACCAGGAAGCCCTCGATGGGCCGAGCGGGGCCGAGGTCGATTTCACCGACCTGCATGCCTGGACGGAGGTGTATATCCCCGGTGCCGGCTGGATTGGCCTCGACCCGACCTCGGGCATGCTCGCCAGCGAAGGGCATATTCCCCTGGCCTGCACCGCGCTGCCATCCTCGGCGGCGCCGATCAGCGGCTTTACCGACAAGGCCGAAGTCACCTTCGCGCACGAAATGACCATCACGCGCATCCACGAGGATCCGCGGGTAACCAAACCTTACTCGGAAGCCGACTGGCAAAAGATCGATCAGCTCGGTCAGCAGGTCGATGCCGACTTGAAACGTCAGGATGTGCGCCTCACCCAGGGGGGCGAGCCGACCTTCGTCTCCATCGATGACATGGATGGCGCGCAATGGAATACCGAAGCCCATGGCGAGCAGAAACGCGAGCTGGCCGGGGAGTTGCTGCAGCGCCTGAAAAACCACTTCGCCCCCGGCGGCATGCTGCATTACGGCCAGGGCAAGTGGTATCCGGGCGAGCCGCTGCCGCGCTGGGCGTTGAACATTTTCTGGCGGGTCGACGGCCAGCCGATGTGGCTCGATGCGACGCTGTTTTCTGCCGATGACCACAGCGATGGCTATGGCGCCGCCGAAGCTAGGCGGTTTACCGCCGAACTGGTGAAAATCCTCGGTTTACCGGCCAACTGCCCGATTCCGGCCTACGAGGACGTGGTGCAGCAGGCCCATCTGGAACAAGGGCTGCCGAACAACCTCGACCCGCTGCAGTTGGATCTCAAGGCGCCCGAGGCGCGGCAACGTCTGGCCCGCCTGCTGGAGCAGGGCCTGGGCGAGGTGGTTGGCTATGTGCTGCCCCTGGCGACCAAGGCGCTCGACCCGACTATTGCTCTGGGGGTCGCCTGGCGCACCTGCCCCTGGCCGCTCAAGCGCGAGCACCTGTACCTGATCGAAGGCGACTCGCCGATGGGCCTGCGCCTGCCGCTGAACGCGCTGCCCTGGGTCATGCCGGAGGATATGCCGCAGACCTTCGATGTCGATCCTTTCGCGCCGCGCGAGGCATTGGCGACCGTCGCCCCGGTCGTGGCCGCGGCGCCCGGCAAGAGTGAAAAGCGTCCGACGTTGAGCCGCAAGAATGCCGCCAGCATCGCTGCCGAGAGCAAGATCGAGCCGCGCGACGTGATTCATACGGCGCTCTGCGTGCAGGTCAGGGAAGGGCGCCTGCATGTCTTCATGCCGCCGCTCAAGCGCATCGAGGATTACCTGGCCCTGGTGACCGCGGTCGAACATACCGCCACCAAGCTGAAGCTGAAACTGCGCATCGAGGGCTACCAGCCTCCACGCGACCCGCGGATCAAGCTGCTCAGCGTCACTCCGGATCCGGGCGTGATCGAGGTCAATATCCACCCGGCAGCCAGCTGGAACGAGCTGGTCTACAACATGTCGACCCTGTATCAGGAAGCCCGCCTGACGCGGCTGGGTACCGAGAAGTTCATGCATGACGGTCGCCATACCGGTACCGGTGGCGGCAACCATGCCACCCTGGGCGGCGCGACCGCCGAAGACAGCCCGATGCTGCGCCGGCCGGACCTGTTGAAAAGCCTGATCACCTACTGGCAGAACCACCCGGCCTTGTCCTACCTGTTCTCCGGCACCTTTATCGGGCCGACCAGCCAGGCGCCGCGGGTCGATGAAGCACGTGACGACAACCTCTATGAACTGGCGATTGCCTTCCAGCAGATGGATCAGATCCTGCCGACGCTGCAGCCCGGCGACAAGCCCTGGATGGTCGACCGCTTGCTGCGCAATCTGCTGGTCGATCTGACCGGCAATACCCATCGCGCCGAGTTTTCCATCGACAAGCTGTACTCCCCCGACGGCCCCACGGGCCGGCTCGGCCTGGTCGAGTTCCGCGCCTTCGAGATGCCGCCGCATGAGCGCATGAGCCTGTTGCAAATGCTCCTGTTGCGCGCCCTGGTCGCGCGTTTCTGGCGCGAGCCGTACCAGGCCAAACTGGTCAACTGGGGCACCGCACTGCATGACCGTTGGATGCTGCCGCACTTCGTCGCCCAGGATATTCGCGATGTGGTCAAGGACCTGCGCACGGCGGGCTATGCCTTTGAGGACCGCTGGTTCGAACCCTTTATCGAATTCCGCTTTCCACGCTTCGGCACCGTGGTCTACGAAGGGGTCGAGATGGAGTTGCGCCAGGCCATCGAGCCCTGGAATGTCCTGGGTGAGGAGATGAGCGGTGGCGGCACGGCCCGCTATGTCGACTCCTCGGTGGAGCGTATGCAGCTGCTGGTGCGTGGCCTGACCGATGGCCGCCACGAGATCGCCTGCAACGGCCGGCGCCTGCCGTTGCACCCGACTGGCGTGCCGGGCGAGTATGTCGCCGGCGTGCGTTTCCGCGCCTGGAGTCCCTGGTCGGCGCTGCACCCGAGTATCAAGGTGCAGGCACCGTTGACCTTCGATCTGGTCGATAATTGGAGCGGCCGCGCCATCGGCGGCTGTACCTATCATGTGGTGCATCCGGGTGGCCGCAGTGAAGAAAGTTCGCCGGTGAATGCCAATGCCGCAGAAGCACGGCGTTTTGCCCGCTTCTGGGCCCATGGACATACCCCTGGACCGATTCGCGTGTACAAGGAAGAACTCAACCCGAGTTTCCCGATGACCCTCGATTTACGCTGGCAGCCCTGCTAAGCCCGGGGGCATTCCCGTGCGTCATTCGCGAGCAAAAGAACTGAGTCAATGCTGAAAAAACTTCTCGCCGAGTACCGCGCCGCCCCCAACAGCTTCGATGAGCTGCTCGATGCCTCGAAGCAGCCACGCGAGCACTGGCGCGCCATGCTCGGCAGTTTGGCCAAAGAGTCGCCGCGGATCATGCGCCAGCGCCTGGAAGCGGTGGAAAGCCAGATCCGCGAAAACGGCGTGACCTACAACGTCTATGCCGACACCAAGGGCATGCAGCGCCCCTGGGATCTGAATGTGCTGCCGCTGATCCTGCCCCATGACGAATGGGCGGGCATCGAAGCGGCAGTGGCCCAGCGCGCAACCCTGCTGAATCGGATACTTGGCGACGTTTACGGCGAGCAGCGCATGCTCCAGGAAGGTTTGCTGCCGCCGGCGTTGATCCACGGGCATGCCGGTTTTCTGCGTCCGGCCCATGGCATCCGACACCTCGACAATGTGGCCTTGCATTTTTATGCGGTCGACCTGGCGCGCGCGCCCAACGGTCAATGGTGGGTCGTGGCCGATCGGACCCAGGCACCCTCGGGCGCCGGTTATGCACTGGAAAACCGTGCGGTGATTGCGCGCACCTTTCCGGATCAGTTGCGTGATCTCAAGGTGCAGGACTTAGCCGGCTTTTTCAGCAGCATGCGCGACAGCCTGGCCCATTGGGGGCGGCAGTGCGCCGCCAATGGCGGGGTGCCGTTGCGTGGCAGCGAATCGCCGTTGATCGTGTTGCTCACCCCCGGCCCCTACAACGAGACCTATTACGAACAAGCCTACCTGGCCCGTTATCTCGGTTTGCCGCTGGTCGAGGGCAGTGATCTCACCGTGCGCGGCGGTATCGTCTGGCTGAAAACCCTGTCCGGCCTGCAGCGTGTGCATGTGATCATGCGCCGGGTCGACGATGACTTCTGCGATCCCCTGGAGCTGCGTACCGAGTCGGCACTGGGCGTGGCCGGTTTGACCGAGGCGGCCCGGCTCGGCAATGTGCTGATCGCCAACAGCCTGGGCTCCAGCCTTCTGGAGTCGGGGGCGCTGCTGGGCTTCTTGCCGGCACTCTGCGAGCGCCTGCTCGGCGAGCCATTGCAGATGCCCTCGGTGGCAACCTGGTGGTGCGGCGAACCGGCCGCGCTCGAACAGGTACTGGCCAATCTCGATCAATTGGTGATCAAGTCGAGCTTCCCGCAATTGCGCCAACTCTCGCTGTTTGGCCAGGACCTCAGCGGTGAAGCGCGCGCGACCCTGATCGCCAAGATGCGCGCCAATCCACGCAATTATGTCGCCCAGGAACTGGTGCGCTTGTCGCAGTCGCCCGTGTGGAAGGCCAGTGCCCCAGCCGGGTTGAGTGCCTGCGCCGTCGGCCTGCGGGTATACGCCTGCGCCACTGCCGACGGCTACGTGGTGATGCCCGGCGGGTTGACCCGGGTCGCTACCGGGCCCGACTCGCGGGTCATCGCCATGCAGCGCGGTGGCAGCAGCAAGGACACCTGGGTGCAGGCGCGGGCGCAAGCCGCTGCGCACCGCCACCCCACGCGCACCACCACCAGCAAAGACCTGATTCGCGACGACACCCACCTGTCCAGTCGCATGGCCGAGAACCTGTTCTGGCTGGGGCGCAATACCGAACGCTGTGACAATATCGCGCGACTGATGCGCACCACCCTGCATGAGCTGTTGAATGTCAGCCCGCAGGAGCGCGGCCCCGAATGGGCCACGGTGAAGGCACTATGTGCCTGGTTTCAACTGATCGAGACCCCGGACAAGGATGCCCTGCTGCAGCAAAGCCAGGTCGCGGGGCAAACGCCAAGCCAGACGCAGAGCGCACCCCCAGTGGTGCGCTGGAGCGATGCCCGGATCGAGGCAGCCTTGCTACTGGCCGTGGTATCGCCCGATGTGCCCGGGCTCGCCAGCCAGCAGCAGCAGCTTTACAACACGGCCAGCCAGTTGCGCGAGCGCTTGTCGGCGGATAATTGGCGCGCCCTCAACCGCATGCTGCAGCGCAGCGCCAACAGCGATGCGCAGCTGACACCGGCGGAAGCCATGAGCGCGCTGGATGATGCAGCCGCGTCCCTGATGACCCTGTCCGGTTTCGCCCTCGATGGCATGACCCGCGATCTGGGATGGAGTTTTCTCTCCATTGGCCGGCGCCTGGAGCGCCTGCAATTCCAGACCCTGGTGCTGCAGCGTGCGCTGGCTATGGAGACCGACGGCAGCCTGGACTGGTTGCTCGAGCTGTCCGACAGTATCGTCACCTACCGCTCCCGTTATCGGGCGCAATCCGAGTGGTTGCCGGTGCTGGATTTGTTGCTGCTCGACAGCAGTAATCCACGCTCGGTACTGTTCCAAATGGCCGGTATCTTGAAAAGTCTGGATAAATTGGCGCTAACCTACGGCAGCTGTGGCGAGACGCTATTGCTGCCACTGAAGGATGCACTGTTGGCACTCGATCCGGATGACGACCTGTATTGCGCTAATCCAGCCCTGATCAGCCTGCTGCAGCGCATCAACCACGCCAGCGGGGAATTGTCGCAGCAGATCAGCGCGCGATTTTTCAGCTACACCGCTAGCGAACAGCGGGGCAGGGGGGCGGCATGAGCAATTTTCCCGCTGGCAATTCACCGCCCGTGCGCTACCGCGTGGTGCATGAAACCCACTACAGCTACCAGTTTCCGGTGACGCTCTCGCAGCAATACTTGCACCTGACGCCGCGCTCATTCGAGTATCAGCAGACCGAGTCGCAGGCTATCTGGGTTGACCCGCAGCAAGAGCATCACCTCGACGCGCTGGACTACTTCGGCAACCACACGCGCAACATCACCATCACCGAGTCGCACAAGGAACTGCTGGTGCATGCCGAGTCGACCGTGCTGCTGAGTCCGCGCCCGGGGCTGGGGCAGATAAAAGGCAGCATGCCCTGGGAAGCGCTGGCGCAGATGCTGCAGCAGGTACGCACCCCGGCAACGCTTGAAGCCGTGCGCTATCTGTATGACTCGCCCCATATCCAGTGCGGTTCCGAACTCGCACGTTATGCCCGCGACAGTTACAGCCCCGGCCGGCCGCATCTGGAGGCCGCGTTGGACCTGACTCGGCGCATTTTTGACGACTTCGAGTTCGACGAAACCGCCACCGAGATTTCCACTCCCCTGGCCGAGGTGCTCAAAGGCCGGCGCGGCGTTTGCCAGGATTTTGCCCAATTGATGATTGGTTGCCTGCGCAGCCTCGGCCTGTCGGCGCGCTATGTCAGCGGTTATATCCTCACCCACCCGCCGGCCGGGCAGCCGCGGATGGTCGGCGCCGATGCGTCACATGCCTGGGTTTCGGTGTTCTGCCCACAGCTTGGCTGGGTCGACTTCGATCCGACCAACCGCTGCCTGGTTCAGACTGAGCACATTACCCTGGGTTGGGGGCGTGATTTCAGCGATGTGACGCCCCTGCGTGGAGTGGTGCTGGGCGGTGGCGAACAGGAGCTGCAGGTGCGGGTGACCGTGATCCCCACCAGCGAAGAGCTGGCGGGGGCATAGCGCTCGATCCCGCCAGCGTCGGCTGAGCAGGTGTCAGGCTTGGCAACTGGGTCATCATGAATCCACGCCCCAGGCGCAGTGCTTAACCCTGCGCCTGGGGCGGTCGAGCAGTCATCCGGCCGACGTCATTGCTGTTGCACCTGCAACATCGGAGCAACTTCAACCTCCACATGGGCGTGCATCTGCTCGGTGCCACCGCCACGGCGCATGCCGCGCACCGGGCAGGCATCCAGGTAATCGCGGCCGATCGCCAGCTTCAAATGGCGTTCCGGTTTGGTCAGGCAGTTGGTCACATCGAAACTGTACCAGGCACCCTCCAGCCAAGCCTCGGCCCAGGCGTGGCTGGCCAGGTGGTCGTCGCTGTCGGTGTACAGATAGCCCGACGCATAGCGCGCGGGGATGCCCAGGCTGCGCGCGCAGGCGAGAAAGGCATGGGCATGGTCCTGGCAGACGCCCTGCTGGCCGGCGAAGGCTTCGGCGGCGCTGGTTTCCACGGCAGTACTGCCGGTCAGGTAGCTGATGTGGCCATGCAAGCCATGCATCAGGTCGATCAAGGCGCTGCGGTCGCGACGTTTTTTGCAGTGCAGTTGGGCGAACTCGCGCAAGGCTGGATCCGCCTCGGTCAGGTGGGTGAAGCGCAGGAACGGCAACGCCGACTGGCTCTCGTGCTCGGACTCGCACAACACATCGATCTCGACCTGGCCACTGGCGCCGATGAGGATGGATTCGTGGGGCTCATCCATCGTCAGCACATGCAGGATGTTGCCGTACGGATCGAGCTGGGCGCGCACCGGGCGCGGCAGCTTGAGCTGCCAGTTGAGCACGCGCTGGCGCTCACTGTCGTGCGGGGTCAGGCGCAGGTACTGGATGCTCGTGCGTACCTGGCTGTCATAGCGATAGGTGGTGTCGTGGCTGATGGACAGTCTCATACGACCTCCAGGTAGGAACTGTGGATGGCGTGGCCCAGGTCGCGCACCAGCAGGATGAGGTCGGTGAGCCAGGCATGCAGGCCCTCATCCAGCACCTCGTCGATGCTGGTGTAGCGCAGCCGGGCTTCCAGTTCGGCCGCCAGGCGCTGGGCCGGACGACCATTGTCGCCAGGCAGGCTGGCGAGCATCAGATGCAGTTCATCCACGCAGGCGCGCAGCGAACGCGGAATGTCGGGACGCAGCAGCAACAGCTCCGAGACCTTGCGCGTACCCGGCGAGCCGCGATAGATCTCGGCGAAGGCCTCGAACGAGGACAACGCGCGCAACAGCGCGCTCCACTGGTAGTAGCTGCGTGCCGGGCGGCCGTCGACCTCGTCGATGTCCTCGCCGAGCATCTCGTAGCGCGCATCGAGCAGGCGCAGGGTGTTGTCGGCCCGTTCGATAAAGGTGCCCAGGCGAATGAAGCGGTACGGATCGCCGCGCATGATGGTGCCGGAAGTGGCGCCGTGGAACAGGTGCGAGCGCTCCTTGACCCACTCGCAGAAGCGGCTGATGCCGTAGCGCCCCAGGCCCTGCTCGGCAATGCCGCGAATCTCCAGCCAGGTGGCGTTGATGTTCTCCCACATGTCGGCGGTGATCCGCCCACGCACGCCGTGGGCATTGCTGCGCGCCGCGCCCAGGCAGCTGTAGATGCTCGCCGGGTTCTCGGCATCCAGGGCGAAGAAGTACAGCATGCGTTCGCCGTGCAACTGGCCATGGCGCGCCATGTACTCCTCAAGCGTGCCGGTGATGAGCAGTGGCATGGCCAGCTCTTCCAGGCCATCGCCACGGCCATCCTGCGGCATCAGCGACAGCGAATAACTGACATCGAGCATGCGCGCGAGGTTTTCCGCGCGCTCCAGGTAACGCGACATCCAGTACAGATCGGAGGCAGTTCTACTCAGCATTTTTCAAGTCCTCCACCACCCAGGTGTCCTTGGTACCGCCGCCTTGCGACGAGTTGACCACCAGCGAACCCTCGCGCAACGCCACCCGGGTCAGCCCGCCTGGCACCAGGCGCACTTCGCGACCGGAGAGGACGAACGGGCGCAGGTCGATGTGCCGCGGCGCGATGCCAGTCTCGACAAAGGTCGGACAGGTCGACAGGCACAGGGTCGGCTGGGCGATATAGGCTTCCGGCTTGGCGATCAGGCGGGCGCGAAAGTCTTCGATCTCGGCCTTGCTCGCGGCCGGCCCGACCAGCATGCCGTAGCCACCGGAACCCTGGGTTTCCTTGACCACCAGCTCGCCGAGGTTGGCCAGCACGTGGGATAGGTCGGCCGGCTTGCTGCACTGCCAGGTCGGCACGTTCTTGAGGATCGGCTCCTCATCCAGGTAGAAGCGGATCATCTCGGTGACGTAGGGATAGGTCGACTTGTCGTCTGCCACCCCGGTGCCGATGGCGTTGGCCAGCACCACATGGCCCGAACGGTAGGCCGACAGCAGCCCGGGGACGCCGAGCATGGAGTCCGGGTTGAAGGCCAGCGGGTCGAGGAAGTCGTCATCCAGGCGTCGGTAGATCACGTCCACCTGCTTGGCCCCGGCGGTAGTGCGCATATAGACCTTGTCATCACGCACGAACAGGTCCGCGCCCTCGACCAGCTCCACCCCCATTTCCCGCGAGAGGAAGGCATGTTCGAAATAGGCACTGTTGAAGCGCCCCGGGGTCAGCACCACCACGTTGGGGTTATCCAGCGGGCTGGAGGTCTTCAGGGTCTCGAGCAGCAGGTTCGGGTAATGGTTGATGGGCGCAATGCGCTGCGCGGCGAACAGCTCGGGAAACAGGCGCATCATCATCTTGCGGTCTTCGAGCATGTAGCTGACGCCGCTCGGGGTACGCAGGTTGTCTTCCAGCACGTAGTAACTGCCATCGCCATCGCGGACCAGATCGACCCCGGCGATATGCGCATACAGGTCGCGGTGCAGATTCAAGCCCTGCATGGCGATCTGATAGCCCTCGTTGGCCAGCACCTGCTCGGCCGGAATGATCCCGGCCTTGATGATGCGCTGCTCGTGATAGAGATCGGCGAGGAACATGTTCAGCGCCTGCACGCGCTGGATGCAGCCGCGCTCGACCATCCGCCATTCGCTGGCGGGAATGCTGCGCGGGATGGTGTCGAAGGGAATCAGGCGTTCGGTGCCCTGTTCATCGCCATACAGGGTGAAGGTGATGCCGGCGCGGTGAAACAGCAGATCCGCTTCGCGGCGGCGCTGGGCCAATTGCTCTGGAGGGATGGCCGCCAGCCAGCGGGCGAACTCTAGATAATGCGGGCGACACTTACCCTGTGCATCGTACATCTCATCGTAGTACTTGCGATCCATACCGCATTCCTCATCCGCTGATGACGATCACTATCGCAAATCGCCAAGCCCGTGCCATCCACAAATTTGCTTTATTTAAAAAAGTTTTACATTCGCAAAAAAACTCGCGCTGTTGTTCCATTACCAATAGTGGCCAGCAGCCACTTGCGGAGAAGACCGGTCACCCGATGCCGAGACAGCAAGCCCGCAAAAAGCGCCCGTCATGGCCGCTTGTTGTATATGCAAGAGGCTGTTATTCATAGCGATTAATCACTGCCAGTGAATCGAATCATTATTTTCCTGAGCTGAAAAGGAGAGGGGCAAACGGCCCCGGTGCAATTGTCCGGAAGCCAGCGTTACACTCCACGTTGAATTCAAGGTGTCGATCATGGCGAAAAGAAAAACAGGCTCCGCCAAAATGGCGCAAGAGCCGAGTGGCGCACGGGCAGTTGAGGATAAGTTGACCACCGACAGCACGGTTGAACTACCAGCGATGCCCGTCGGCACCGCGTCGAGTTTCCCGGTTGTGGGGATTGGTGCATCGGCCGGTGGGCTGGCTGCGTTCGAGGCGTTTTTCTCCGGGATGCCGACCGATACCAATCCGAACATGGCGTTCGTGCTGGTCCAGCACTTGGCACCTGACCATAAAAGCATGCTCACGGATCTGATTCGACGCTTCACCCGCATGCAGGTCTTCGAGGTGGAGGATGGCATGCAGATACAGCCAAACTGCGCCTACATAATCCCGCCCAACCGCGACATGGCCTTTATCAACGGCACCTTGCAATTACTGTCGCCGGTCGAGCCACGTGGTCAGCGCCTGCCTATCGATTTCTTCTTCCGTTCACTGGCCCTCGACCAGCGGGAGCGGGCGATCGGTATCGTGCTCTCCGGTACCGGCAGCGATGGCACCCTGGGTGTGCGGGCGATCAAGGCCGAAGGAGGCATGCTCATGGCCCAGGATCCCGACTCCGCGGAGTTCGACGGCATGCCGCGCAGCGCCATTGCCACCGGGCTGATCGATTACGTGCTGCCGCCGGCCGAGATGCCGGTACAGCTCAGGGCTTATGTGGCCCATGCTTTCGGCAAGCCGCCGCTGCTGGCCAGCATCCCGCTATCCAAGGCCGAGGACGCCTTGAAGAAGATATTTGTCGCGCTACGCAGCCATGTCGGCCATGACTTCTCGCAGTACAAACCGAGCACCATCCTGCGCCGCATCGAGCGGCGCATGGCGGTCCATCAGCTGGAGAATATCGACAGCTACGTCAGGTATCTGCACCAGGCGCCAAGCGAGGTCGAGTCGCTCTTTCGCGACTTGTTGATCGGCGTGACCAATTTCTTCCGGGATCCGGCAGCGTTCAAGACGCTCGAGGAACTGGTTATCCCCAAGCTTTTCGCCAACAACCCACCGGGTTCGGCGATCAGGGTCTGGTCGACCGGTTGTTCGACCGGCGAGGAGGCCTACTCGCTGGCCATCCTCTTGCAGGAATACCGCGAGACGCTCAAGCAGGATTACACGGTTCAGGTATTTGCCACCGACATAGACAGCCGCGCGATCGCCACGGCTCGCGCCGGAATTTACCCGACCAGCATGACCGCCGATATTAGCCCGGAACGGCTGAAGCGGTTTTTCACCCTTGAGCCGGACGGCAGCGGCTACCGGATTCACAAAAGCATCCGCGACCTGCTGGTATTTTCCGAGCAGGACCTGATCAAGGATCCGCCGTTTTCCAAACTTGACCTGATTTGTTGTCGCAACCTGCTGATTTATCTGGGTGGCGAATTACAGAAGAAAATCATTCCGCTGTTCCACTATGCACTCAAGCCGGGTGGCGTCTTGTTTCTGGGTACCTCGGAAGGAGTCGGTGATTTTGACGACCTGTTCAGCGTGCTCGATCGCAAATCGAAGCTGTATCAGCGCAAGGAAGACTTCCATGGCATGCCTCGCACCTTCCTCAGCCGCTTTCTGTCCCCGGCGACCGCCGCCGACATGATCAGCGTTGCGCGCCCATCCGGTAGCGCCAAGACGGCTTTCCCGAGCAAATTACCGCTGCGCGAGATGACCGAACAGGCACTATTGCAGCACCTCGCCGCAGTAGCCGCGTTGATCAACGCCCAAGGCGACATCCTCTACCTGCATGGCCGCAGCGGCATGTACCTGGAGCCCGCGCCGGGCGAGGCGGGTATCAACAATATCCTCAAGATGGCGCGCGAGGGCTTGCGTTCCGGCCTGGCCAAGAGCTTGCACCAGGCTGTGGCCAGCAACCAGAACGTTTGTCTCAAGGCGCTGCAGGTCAAGACCAACGGCCATTTCACCCCGGTCAACCTGAGTATCTGGCCGGTAAAATCCGGCCCTGCGGCCACCTTGCAAGCCTCCCTGTTCCTGGTGATCCTGGAAGAAGCGCCAGTCCTGGCAGCGTCGCAGGCACCGCAGGCCGCCACGCAGGCGGGTGTTGCGAGCGAGGATCGCGATGCGGGGATGGACGCGCGCCTTGAGGCGCTCAAGCAGGAGCTGCAAAGCAAGGAAGACTACCTGCAGAGCACCATCGAGGCGCTGGAGACCTCCAGCGAAGAACTCAAATCCTCCAATGAGGAAATGCAGTCGGTCAACGAGGAGCTGCAGTCCACCAACGAGGAGCTGGAGACCTCCAAGGAAGAGTTGCAATCGGTCAACGAGGAACTGGCCACCATCAACGCCGAACTGCAGAGCAAGGTGCTCGAGTTGTCGCAGGCTAACAACGACATGAACAACCTGCTGGCCGGCACCGGCATAGGCACGGTCTTCGTCGACCTCAATCTGCGCATTCTGCGGTTTACCCCGGCGGCATCGCGGATCATCAACCTGATCCCGAGTGATGTCGGCCGACCAGTGGGTCACATCGTTTCCAATCTGCTCGGCTACGACCGCCTGGTGGCCGACGTCAAGGCGGTGCTGGATACCTTGACGCCCAAAGAAATCGATGTGCAAACCGTGGAAGGGCGCTGGTACAAGATGCGCATTCTGCCGTATCGCACCCTCGACAATGTGATCGAAGGGGCGGTGATCACCTACATCGATATCAATGAACACGAGACGCTGCGCCTCAACGAAGAGCGCTACCGGCTGGCGGCCAAGGCTGCACGCGACGTCATCTGGGATTGGGACATCATCAAGGGCGAGCAACGCTGGAACGAGGCGGGAGTCCCGCTGTTCGGCTGGAGCGACATAGTTTCGGCGCCACAATCGACCAACTGGTGGCTGGAACGCATCCATCCTGAGGATCGCCAGCGGGTCAACGACGGCATCCACGCCACCTTGAACGACCTCTCGCGTACGCACTGGGACGATGAATATCGCTTTCGCAAGGCCGATGGAGCCTATGCGACCGTACTCGATCGCGGCTTTGTCCTGCGCAACGAGCGCGGCCAGGCCATTCGCATGATCGGGACAATGCTCAATATCACCGAGCGCCGACAGGCTGAAGAGGCGCTACGGGTTAATGAGGCGCGCCTGCGGGTAGCCCTCGATGCTACGCCGGTCGTGGTATTCAACCAGGACAGGGAATTACGCTACACATGGATCTACAATTCTAAATTGGCAGTACCAGCCGAGCAGTTTCTCGGTAAGACCGATGCCGACCTGTTGCCGGCAGAGGCCGCGGCCAGCTTGACTGCAATCAAACGGCAAGTACTGGAGAGCGGGAAGGGCACACGGCGACGGGTTCAAGCCAATATCTATGGCAAACCGACCCCTTGTGATTTGACCGTGGAAGCGCTGCGTAATGATTCAGGCAGCATCATCGGTATTACCGGCGCATCAATTGAGGTCACCTATCAGCAGCAGGATGCAGTGCACGCAACGCCGAATCCACACCTTCAGGGTGAATAAGGGCTGCCAATGAAAGACAAGAATGCTCTGCAAGAGTGCGTCGCCACGTCGGCGAACTCGGGGGCGGCGTTGCGCCAGATGGCCGAAGAAATCGTTGGCGATGATGCGCCGGACTCGCGCGAGAATCTGCCACTCCTGACGCCAGAGGCGATGCATCAGGCCTTGCACGAGTTGCGTGTGCAGCAGATCGAACTGGAGATGCAGAACGAGGAGCTGCGCCAGGCGCAGGCCAGGATCGAAGTGGCGAAAGAGCGTTATTTCGATCTCTATGACCTGGCCCCGATTGGCTACCTGACGCTCAGCGTGCAGGGCTCGATCCTCCAGGCCAACCTGACGTCTACCCATCTGCTGGAAGTGGTTCGCGCCGAGTTGATCAAGCAGCCGATCACACGCTTCATCTATCGCGATGACCAGGATATTTTTTACCAGCTGCGTAAACGGCTGATTACCACAGGTGAGCCACAGACGTGCGAACTGCGCATGGTCAAAAGTGGCGGGGCGCTGCTCTGGGCGCACCTGGACGCAACCAAGGCACCGGACGAGCGCGGCGCACCGGCCTTGCGTATCGTGCTGAGCGATTTCAGCGCACGCAAGCGCGCTGAAGATGCACTGCAGGAGAGCTACCAGGCCCTGCAGAGCATCCTGGACGCTACCCTCGACGGCTTTTGGCGCGTTGATGTGCACGGCAACATTCTCGATGTGAATCCGACCTACTGCGAGCAGTCGGGTTATAGCCGTGAAGAACTGCTGAGGATGAACGTCCTCGACCTGGAAGTGGCGGAGTGCGTCGCCGCCACTGCGAGACAGACCCTCACCCTGATCGAAACCGGTCATGGACAGTTCGAGTCTGTCCATCGCCGCAAGGACGGATCCCTTTGGCAGGTAGAAGTCAGCAGTACTTATCGCGACGCTGCCGGGGGCCAGGTTTTCGTGTTCCTGCGTGATATTTCCAAGCGCAAACAAGCCGAAGAAAAACTCCAGCTCGCCGCCAACGTGTTCTCACATTCTCGCGAAGGCATCATGATCACCGCGGCCGATGGCCGCATAATCAACGTCAATAGCGCTTTTACCCGAATTACCGGCTACAGCCGCGACGAAGTCATCGGGCAGACCCCGCAAATGCTCAGTTCGGGCCGCCACACCAACGAGTTTTACGAATCCATGTGGCAGAGCCTGAATCTGAAAGGCCACTGGTACGGTGAAATCTGGAACAGGCGCAAAAACGGCGAAATTTATGCCGAGATGCAAACCATCAGTACCGTGCGCGATTCTAACGGGGACGTCATCCAGTACGTTGCGCTGTTCTCGGACATCACCGAAATCAAAGCGCAACAGAGCAAACTCGAACACATCGCGCACTACGATGCCCTGACCTCGCTACCCAACCGCGTACTTCTGGGCGACCGCCTGCGGCATGCCATCGCTCAGGCGCAACGACGCGGACAACTGCTGGAAGTCGTCTACCTGGACCTGGACGGTTTCAAGGCGATCAACGACAAGTACGGGCATGAGGCCGGCGACAAACTGCTGATTGCCCTGTCTGGCAGCATGAAGCAGGCGCTGCGTGAGTGCGACACCCTCGCCCGTATTGGTGGCGATGAGTTCGTTGCCGTGCTGGTCGACCTGCCGGATGTAGCCACCAGCATGCCAATGCTCACCCGGCTGCTCGCCGCGGCGGCGCAGGTAGTGCATGTGGGCGACCTGGCGCTGCAAGTGTCGGCCAGCATGGGGGTGACCTTCTGTCCGCAGCAGGATGAGGTGGACGCGGATCAACTGATGCGTCAGGCCGACCAGGCCATGTATCAGGCCAAATTGGCCGGCAAGAACCGCCTGCACTTCTTCGATATCGAGCAGGATCGCAGCGTGCGCGGCCATCACGAAAGCCTGGAACATATCCGTGTCGCACTGGCAGAGCGCGAGTTCGTCCTCTACTACCAACCCAAGGTGAATATGCGTAGCGGCGAGGTCATCGGTGTCGAAGCCCTGATCCGCTGGCTACACCCACAGCGTGGGCTTCTGGCTCCGGCGATATTTCTACCGGTGATCGAGGACCATCTGCGGGCGATCGAAATGGGTGAATGGGCAATAAATCAGGCCCTGACCCAGATGGAAGAGTGGCTCAAGGTCGGGCTGGACATCGAAGTCAGTGTCAACATCGGCGCTCGTCAGTTGCAACAGAAGAATTTCGTTGAGCGCCTGCGCGTCATTCTCAAGGCCCATCCGCAAGTCAAACCCTCACGTTTGCAGCTGGAGATTCTGGAAACCAGCGCATTAGAAGACGTTACGCATGTGTTCCAGGTAATCGAGGCCTGTCGGGAAATGGGGGTGATGTTCGCACTGGATGATTTCGGTACGGGTTATTCCTCGCTTACCTACCTGAAACATCTGCCGGTGGCCTTGCTCAAAATCGACCAGAGCTTCGTCCTCGGCATGCTCGATGACCCGGATGACCTGTCCATTCTCAAGGGGGTGGTTGGCCTGGCCAGCGCATTTCGCCTTGAGGTCATTGCCGAAGGCGTCGAAAGCCTGGAGCACGGCGCGCTATTACTGCAATTGGGTTGCGAGCAGGCGCAGGGGTTTGGTATCGCCGCGCCAATGGCGGCACACGAACTGCCCAACTGGGTGGCGACTTGGTGGCAGAGTTCGGATTGGTGCAACTTGCCCTCGGCAAGCAAGGAAGACCTGGTGCGCCTGATGGCCAGCGTCGAACTGCGTGCCTGGATCAAGGCCATGGACAACTACCTCAAGGGCGAGTGTGCAACCCTGCCGGCTCTGGAGCGGCAGCAGAGCTACTTCGCGCAATGGCTGAAAAGTGCCAGCCTGGATCAACGCGCCACCTGTTCGTCCTTTGCTGCCGTCAACGAGTTGCACGCTCAGATCCATGCGCTGGCGAGTGAACTCTGTGACCTGCATGTCAAGGGTCACGACGTGCAGGTAGAAACCAGGCTAGGCGAACTTCATGACCTGCAGGACGCCATGCTCGATCAGTTGAAAGCACTGCCTTAGGAGTCCAGATTGGGCTTCGTCGTTGCCTATCAGTCTGCATTTCTGCACCAATTGCAATATTTATGATCTAAAGCTGCTCGCCGAGCCGGGCTTGCGCTAGCGCAGCATGGGCCGGCCCTCTGACATTGTATGGCCAGTGCAGCCTGATAGACTGCCTGGCCATTTGCCAACTTCAAGGAGTCCCATGATCAAGAAATGCTTGTTCCCTGCCGCCGGTTACGGCACCCGCTTTCTACCTGCAACCAAGGCCATGCCCAAGGAAATGTTGCCGATAGTGAACAAGCCACTGATCCAGTATGGCGTCGAAGAGGCGCTTGAAGCTGGGCTGACGGAGATTGCCATGGTCACCGGCCGTGGCAAGCGCTCGCTGGAGGATCACTTCGACATCAGCTACGAGCTGGAGCACCAGATCCGCGATACCGACAAGGAAAAATACCTGGTCGGCATCCGCCGCCTGATCGATGAGTGCAGCTTTGCCTACACCCGTCAGGTCGAAATGAAAGGCCTTGGCCACGCGATTCTCTGTGCTCGTCCACTGATCGGCGACGAAGCCTTCGCCGTGGTACTGGCCGATGACCTGTGTCTGAACCTGGAAGGCGACGGCGTATTGACCCAGATGGTCAAGCTGTACAACCAGTTCCGCTGCTCGATCGTCGCCATTCAGGAAGTGCCGCCGGAGGAGACCCACAAGTATGGGGTGATCGCCGGCGAGATGATCCGTGATGACATCTACCGGGTGCATAGCATGGTCGAGAAGCCCAAGCCGGAAGATGCGCCGTCCAACCTGGCGATCATCGGTCGTTACATCCTCACCCCGGATATTTTCGACATCATCGAAAATACCCCGCCGGGCAAGGGTGGCGAAATCCAGATCACCGATGCGCTGATGAAACAGGCACAGGACGGCTGTGTACTGGCCTACAAGTTCAAGGGCCAACGCTTCGACTGTGGCGGCGCAGAGGGCTATATCGACGCCACCAACTTCTGCTTCGAGCACCTCTACAAGCCGGGCAAGGCTTTCTGAACCGAGTCGGGTTTGAGCACAAAGCCACCTGCGGGTGGCTTTGTGCTGTGAATGGTCAGGGAATCGGCAGCGCCTCCGAGCCCGGACCCAGAGGTTGGCCGTAGCTGAACTCGACGTAGTTGCCCGCAGGGTCACGTAGCCCGCAGTAATAGCCGACAGGGTAGGGCTCATCACGTGGCGCCCAGATCAGGCAGCCAGCCGCTTGCGCCTTGGCGGCGACCCGGTCGACCTGCTCGCGGCTGTCCACGGCAAAACCGAAATGGCTGTAATCGTCGGCGGCCAGCTGCCGATCCTGACCACCCGGCATGATCACGAATATAAATGTGTGTTCCTTGCCGGGCTCGGCCATCCAGACGATGCGCGAACCTTTGCCCGCACGCTGGTGGATCACGCGCATGCCGCAGAACTCCGAATAGAACGCCACACAGGCATCCAGATCCGGCACATGCAAAGCCAGATGGGTGAGGGTAGGGCGCATGGCGTTTCTCCTCTTGGTGACTCGGCAAGTTTAGGCCCAGCTCAGAATTCACGCGCGATTGGGTTATGCTGGCGGCCTGCTAAGGAGGCTGACCATGACCTATGATTTCGACCTGTTTGTGATCGGCGCCGGTTCCGGTGGGGTACGTGCTGCGCGCTTTGCCGCCGGTTATGGTGCCCGCGTGGCCGTAGCCGAGAGCCGTTATCTGGGCGGCACTTGCGTCAACGTCGGCTGTGTGCCGAAAAAGCTGCTGGTGTATGGCGCGCACTTTGCCGAAGACTTCGAGCAGGCCCGGGGTTTTGGTTGGTCGCTATCCGCTGCAGCGAAGTTCGATTGGCCGACCCTGATCGCCAACAAGAACCGGGAGATCGAGCGTCTCAACGGCATCTACCGCAACCTGCTGGTGGGCAGTGGCGTAACCCTGCTCGAGGGCCATGCGCGCCTGCTCGACGAGCATAGCGTGGAGTTGGGCGGCCAGCGGTACAGCGCCAGGCACATCCTCATCGCTACCGGTGGCTGGCCGCAGATCCCGCAGATTCCGGGGCACGAACATGCCATTGGCTCGAATGAAGCCTTCTTCCTTGAACAGTTGCCCAAGCGCGTGCTGGTGGTCGGCGGTGGCTATATCGCCGTGGAGTTTGCCTCGATTTTTCACGGACTAGGTGCCCAGACCTCGCTGCTGTATCGCGGCGAACTGTTCCTGCGCGGCTTCGATGGCGCGGTGCGCAAGCACCTGCAAGAAGAGCTGAGCAAGCGCGGCCTGGATCTGCAGTTCAACAGCGATATCGAACGCATCGATAAACAGCCCGACGGCAGCCTGCTCGCAACCCTCAAGGACGGCCGCAAGCTGTCCGCAGACTGTATCTTCTACGCCACCGGCCGGCGCCCGATGCTGGATAACCTGGGCCTGGAAAACACCGCGGTAGAGCTCGATGAGCGTGGCTATATCAAGGTCGATGAGCACTACCAGACCTCCGTACCATCGATCCTGGCGCTGGGCGATGTGATCGGCCGGGTGCAACTGACCCCGGTGGCCTTGGCCGAAGGCATGGCGGTGGCGCGGCGACTGTTCAAGCCCGAGGAGTATCGCAAGGTCGACTACCAGACGATCCCTACTGCGGTCTTCAGCCTGCCGAATATCGGTACCGTCGGCCTCAGCGAAGAGCAGGCGAGGGCGGAGGGCTACCGAGTAGAGGTCTACGAAAGCCGTTTCCGGCCGATGAAGCTGACCCTCACCGAATGCCAGGAGCGCACCCTGATGAAACTGGTGGTGGATGCCGACAGCGACCGCGTATTGGGCTGCCATATGGTCGGCCCGGAAGCAGGAGAAATCGTCCAGGGGCTTGCCGTGGCCTTGAAGGCTGGCGCGACCAAGCAGATTTTCGACGAGACCATCGGCGTGCATCCGACGGCTGCCGAAGAGTTTGTTACCATGCGCGCCCCCGTGACCACCTGAAAACGCCATGCCACAACTTTTCTACCTGGCTGACCTGTTCGGCGTAGCCGTATTCGCCATCACCGGCGCCTTGATGGCTGGGCGCAAATCCATGGACCTGTTCGGCGTGCTGGTGATTGCCGTCATCACCGCGCTGGGCGGCGGAACCTTGCGCGATGTGATTCTCGACAATCATCCAGTCAGCTGGATACGTGACGACACCTATATCGTCATCGCATCCCTGGCGGCGGTGGGCACCGTGGTGTGGGTTCGCTTCACCCAGCCGATCCATGAGAAGGGGTTGCTGATCGCCGATGCCTTCGGCTTGGCCGTATTCACCGTGATCGGCACCGAAGTGGCCTTGCAGCACAATGTGCCGCTGAGTACCGCGGTGATCATGGGCGTCATGACCGGCGTCGCTGGCGGCGTCATGCGCGATGTGATCTGTAATGAAATCCCGCTGATCTTCCAGAAGGAAATCTACGCCACCGCCTGCATTGCCGGCGCCCTGGTGTTTATCGGACTGCGCGCGCTCGACACGCCGCACTGGTTCGATACCGGTGTCGCCATGCTGACCGTGCTGCTTATCCGCCTGGCCGCCATCCGCTGGCATTTCTCGCTACCACGTTTCCATTTGCTGGATCGGGACTGAGCATGATCGAACGTCTGGATCTGCGGGGCTGACCTTGCCGAAAGCTGCCGTTCGCTATGGGCAGTTTTCGGCCCGAATAAGACAGCCATCAGAGTTTACAACGCTTGGGAGCATGGTGAATAAGAGCTGTTGCGGGCTGACGGCCAGGGTAGCCAATATCGATGTCCTTCATGCTGAACACTTGATACTGGGTATCCAATGCCGGGTCATGCTGGTCGCTGAAACTTTGTCGTAGCAGAGCTTCACCGAACGACTGGGTGAAGGCGTTGGTGGATGAAAATTCACAAAGGGTCAGAGTTTCTTCTGCTCGGATCATGCCGACGTAGTACAGGCGGCGTTCATCCTCTAACTGTTGCTGTTTTGGGTTCCAGCCTCCATCCAGTAAACACTGCTCTAAATCTTTGAGACGCTGCAACGCTGCCAATATGGCTTGTGCCTGGATGTTGCCTGTTGCCTGTTGCGCTGTCGGCTGCGGGTAGTCGAATACATAAAACGCGGCCCTGCCGCAGGTGATCAAGAGTCTGCCAGCGACCGCCCAGGGGCAGCTCCTGGCGAGTGTTGTTGATCTGGATTGGATGCTTGGCTTTGAGTCGATCACGGTTTTTTTCGATCAGCAGGTTGGCAGTCGCAATGATCATTTTGCTGGAGCGAAAGTTCTCCACCAGATAGCTGATGTCGGCTTTGTACTCTTGCTGGTAGCGCTCGATATGCTGATTGCTGCCGCCGCGCCATTGGTAAATATTTTGATCGTCGTCGCCGACGGCCAAAATGCACAGATCGTCGTCGTTTTCACTGTGGCGTTTGGCCAGGGCGCTTACCAGATTGTATTGGCGTTCCTTGGGTAGGAGCCATTGGCCTTGATCCGGCCATGTACGGCACCAAAACGATGCGCCACACGAAAGCATGCCTGTTCTATCGCAGGACGAAGAACCTCAGAGCAGTACAACTCCTGCTCGGCCATACGAAGTTTGAAAGCACTGTCCGACATCTAGGAATTGAGGTCGCTGACGCCTTGGAAATGGCGGAACAGACTGAGGTCTAACCATGCATAGCGACGGCCGAAAACGGACCGTCGCTATCCGGCAAAAAAAACGGCCGCCTGATTCGTCGATGAAACCAGAGCCGATTCAGGAACTGCACTGGCGTGCCTGCATCGCCTGGGCAAAGGCCTCTGGTGTCGGGCTTTCTGGCCAGCTTGGGCAACCCTCGTCCAGCTGCAGCCAGGGTTGCTTACGCTTCACCCAAATGTGTGCAATTGGCTCGATTTCAGCACTGTTATGCAGGGTACCGGCACGTAATACCAGCATGCCGGGAGCCGCGCTGGTGGTGTTGTAGATACGCGTATGGCAATGGGCGCAGAGCCGATGATGGCTGGCCTGGTGCGTACCTTCGTAGCGGTAGTCGCTTAACTCGCCAGTGATCTGCAGAGCGTCCTCGGGCAATAGCGCGTGCAGGCCAAACGCACTGCCGCTGGTTGTCTGGCAATTCAGGCAATGGCAGGCATAGCTCGGTGGCAGGTTATCCGTAGCAACAACGTAGCTCACCGCGCCACAATGGCATCCACCCGTAATCTTCATGCAATCCCCTTTTCTATGCGTAAGCGTTTGTCAGCGGTCGCTCACTTACCATTTCCGGGAATAGGCCACATCCGGCGCGAAGCCGGCAGGTATGAGTGGGTACCCGCCCAATACCGCAATCGCGACTAATGCGGTAGGCCTGGGTCGCAACTAATCCAAGACGAAATACAGTACAAATGGCTCCCCCGGTTACGGCGGGGCCATAGGCTATACAGCTCGGTACTTTGTTTGTTTTCATTCCCCACAGACAGGCTTGTCTTGATAGTGCTGACCGAGGAATGGTGATGAATTACACGGATATCGATGGGTCGCTGCTACTGGCATTAAAAGCGCTGCTTGAAGAGCGCAACGTCACACGAGCTGCGGCCCAGTTAGGGATCAGCCAACCCGCCTTATCAGCGCGCCTAGTACGTCTGCGCGACATCCTGGAGGACCCGTTATTCGTCCCAGCTGCAAACGGCCGAGGTGTTGTGCCAACCCCTCGCGCAGAGGCTCTGGAGCAGGAGCTGCTGCATGTACTTGAGGGGCTCAAGCGACTGGTCAGCCAGCCTGAGCTGTTTGATCCAGCAACCACGACACGCACCTTTGTCGTCGCCCTTTTCGAAACCCCCGCTGCGGTACTCATTCCCGAGCTCTGTGCGAATTTTGCACGTGAGGCTCCCAATGTGCGTTTGGCCTGTATTTATCCGCCACGCGACGTGTACGAGAAGCTTGAGCAAGGACAGATCGATCTATTGATCACTGTGCCGGATGGCCTGCCTGGAGACCTTATGCAGCGCCCGCTTTGGGAAGACGGATTTCGAACTGCGCAACGCAAGGGACACCCCCGCGGCACCGGGCCTTTCGATATTGAAAGCTTCTGCTCCCTCAACCACGTCCTTGTCTCTACACAAGGGGGGCGTTTCGCTGGCATGGTAGATGAGGCACTCCTTGAGCAAGGCTACTCACGCAATGTCATGTACTCGGTTCAAAACTATTCACACGTTCCTCTGGTTCTATCCACTACCGATGCGGTATGCACGCTGCCCTCTCGCTTCCTGAGCCAATACTCCGATCGACTGGACCTCTTCGAACCTCCTCTCGGGTTATCTGCACTGCGTCTGGTGTTGGCATGGCATGCACGTACCCATAAAGATGCCGGCCACCAATGGCTGCGCCGACAGCTCTATCTAAGCGCCCAGCTGGAGCCGAGCTGAACACGCCGTGTTAGATGGGCCGCCCAAGAGGATCAGCTGAGATTTAGCCGTTCTCGTAGCCATCGGCCTGGGCTATGGCAGCTATCAGGGGTACGGCAGTTCTCGGGCCCACTGTGCCTCCTTACTCTCCAAGACACGATCACTACCGGTCGTGACAGGTCACCCGACTCTCTTGGAGATATACGATGAACACCCTGAATCGCACCCTGGCACTGGCAACCCTGGCTCTCGCTACTCTTTCCGCCGAGGCCTCGCAGCCCAATAAAACTGGCAACAGCGCATCCGCTGTCGGCAAAATCGTCCAGTCTGCTAGCTACGTCACGACCAAAGATGGCGTGCAACTCTATTACAAAGACTGGGGGCCACGAGATGGCCAAGTGGTCGCATTCAGCCACGGCTGGCCGCTGAACTCGGACAGCTGGGAAGCGCAGATGCTGTTCCTCGCTGACAAAGGCTACCGCGTTGTCGCCCATGACCGTCGTGGCCACGGCCGTTCCAGCCAGCCCTGGGAAGGCAACGACATGGATCACTATGCCGACGATCTGGCAGCCGTACTTGAAGCATTGAACCTGAACGACGTCACCCTGGTCGGCTTCTCCACCGGCGGCGGCGAAGTGGCCCGCTACATCGGCCGCCACGGTACCAGTCGCGTCAAGAAAGCGGTTCTGGTGGCAGCCGTGCCGCCGCTGATGCTACAGACCGAAAGCAACCCCAAGGGCCTGCCTATCAAAGTGTTCGATGACCTGCGCAAAGCCTCACTGGAAAATCGCTCGCAGCTCTACCTCGATATCGCTTCCGGTCCTTTCTTCGGCTTCAACCGCGAAGGCGCCACCCCGTCTCAGGGCTTAATACAGTCGTTCTGGGTACAGGGCATGCAGGCTGGCCACAAGAACACTTACGACTCCATCGCAGCATTCTCAGCTACCGATTTCCGTGAGGATCTACGGAAATTCGATGTGCCTACCTTGGTAATCCACGGTGGCGACGACCAGATCGTGCCTGTGGAGACCTCAGCCAAGACCTCGGCAGCACTGATCAAGGGCGCCGAACTGATTGTGTATCCCGGTGCGCCACACGGGCTCGCCGACACTCACAAGCAGCGCCTTAATCAGGATCTGTTGGACTTCCTGCAGAAGTAAGCCCAGCGCATCCCGGACCAATCCTACTCATGTGCTGCCCAGACGGCTGCAAGCCAATCAAGGCCCCCATAACCATGGGCCGCGCATGAGCATTACCCCTAATGCAGCGCTACCAACCCAATCCACGAAAGGAACTCATCATGCGTAATTTCAAGTCTTTCTTGACCACCACCATCACCACCGCATTGGCTTTGGCATCACTCAATAGTGCAGCCGCCACGCAACCGACAACCGCCAAGCCCACCGTAGTACTTGTGCATGGCGCATTCGCCGAATCATCCAGCTGGAATGGCGTTGCCGCTCAGTTGCTGAGTCAGGGTTACCCAGTCATTGCCGCAGCAAACCCGCTTCGCGGCGTGAAGAATGACGCTGATTATGTTGCCGACATCGTTGAGCAAACCGCCGGTCCGGTGATCCTCGTTGGGCACTCCTACGGCGGGGCCGTGATATCCAACGCTGGTCACGACAACGCCAAGATCAAGGCGTTGGTTTACGTGGCAGCCTTCGCACCGGACAAAGGCGAAACCGCCATCGAACTGTCCGGCCGCTACCCTGGTGGCACCCTTGGCCCGACCTTGGCAGCTCCGGTGCTGCTGGACGACGGCAATAAGGACCTCTACATCCAGCAGGACAAATTCGGTCAGCAGTTTGCCGACGACGTTCCTGCTGCCGAGTCTGCGCTGATGGCCGCAACCCAACGTCCGATCAGCGAGTTTGCATTGACCGAGGCGTCTGGCGATCCGGCCTGGAAGAAACTGCCGTCCTGGTTTATCTACGGTTCGGCGGACAAGAACATTCCCGAGGCCGCGCTGAAGTTTATGGCCGAGCGCGCTGGCTCGAAAAAAACTGTCACCATCCAAGGGGCCTCCCATGTGGTGATGACGTCCAACCCGGAGCAAGTTGCAGCGCTGATCATTGAAGCAGCACAAGCGACCGCTCAATAAACAGGGGAAGCCATAATGAATACCCTCGTCGATTTCACCACCATCACCCTCCATCAGGCTACTCGCCTAGTGGATAAAAGCCCTTTGAGCAGGTTGAGAAGTAAAGGCCCTAAGCCAAATCCAAATTGGTAGATCAGCCATTGCGACTGAATACCCTGCCACCAACAAAGCAGTTTGTGGTGGTCTAATTTCCCTGGACACCTCGATAAGTGGAAAATCCACCGACAGAGGAGTCATGTATGAGCCGTAAACGCAGGGGATTCGACGCCAGCTTCAAGCTGCAAGTCGTTCAGATGGTTAGGGAACAAGGCCTGGCCGACTATCCATTCTGGCCGTGTAGTGCGACTACCTCTGTTCCGACAACATGCTCGGCGGCGTGACCCTGGCCAAGAACGGCGCGGTCCTGTTCCAGACCTATCGCTTCATCGTCGAACGCGAGCTGGCCGAGGGCTCGCTGGTGGACGGGCTTCAGCCGTTTGCCGGACGCTCGCGGCCCTTCACTCTGTTGTATCCGCACAGCCGGCATATGCCGCTGCGTCTGCGGGCGTTCGCGAACTTCATCATGGACAAGAACCAGGCCTGGTAGGCCTCTGCCGGCAATGCGAGGGCAGGAGGCCGGCGAGCCGCCGACTGTACCCTTCTGTATCCCGCGGCCCTTTGTACATGCAGGCTTGCAAGTCCGCATCCTTTCGACATACCGGCGGTACAGAGGTTGGACAGAGTGAGGCTTCCCTCTGACAGCTCTGAAAGGAGACGATCATGCGTTATCCCCATCTACTAGCCGCCGCCGTGGCGCTCACCGCATTCGCCGGGTTTACCCAGGCTGACCAACACCAGACTGAATACGCGGCGAACGCCAACTGGAAGCAAGGCATCCAGCGCACGGATCTGACACACAACGATCTCGGCGATTCCGTTCATGAGGTGATTCAGGCACGGGTCGATTTCGATCCTGGCGTGGCATCCCCGAATCACTCCCATCCGGGTGTAGAGGTCGCCTACGTGATCGAGGGCACCTTCGAGTATCGGCTCAAGGGGCGGGATCCTGTGATCCTCAAGGCCGGCGAGTCCCTTTATATCCCGGCTGGCACACCACATATCGCAACCAATATCGGCGACGGCAAGGCCTCGGAGCTGGCGACCTACATCGTCAGAAAAGGCGCGCCGCTCCTTGTCCTGGAGCAGTGAGTACCTCCCGACGACCTGTCATGACATGAGGCAGGTCGCCGTTGGACGACGGGATCGCAGGTCCCGTCGTCCAACCCATGTCTCTCTTCGCAAAGTACCTCAGCGGGCCGCCTCAACCAGCTGCCGGATTCTGGCTTCCGTCTCGGCATAGGCGCCTTCGCCGAAGTGCTGATAAACGATTCGGCCATCCTGGTCGATCAGGTAGAGGGCCGGCCAGTAGCGATTGCCGAAGGTGTTCCAAGTCCTGTAGCCGTTGTCCTGGGCAACGGGATAGGTGATGCCGAGTCGTTCAACTGCCTCCTCGACATTGGCTATTACTTTCTCATGGGCGTACTCGGGCGTATGCACACCGATCACGACAAGTCCCTGATCCCTGTAGCGTTCGTGCCATTGCTTCACATAGGGCAGGGTGCGTAGGCAGTTAATGCAATCGTAGGTCCAGAACTCGACAAGGATGACCTTGCCCCGCAGTTGCTCCATGGCCAGGGGATCGCTGTTGATCCAGTGGGTGATCCCTCTGAAGTCCGGAACCATGTGGGCAGGTGACGCAATTCTTGGATTGATCGGGTCGTCCTGAGCGCCTGCGCTGCAGGAGGCGGCCATCAGGCAGGCGGCAAGGATGCTGAAGAGAGGCTTGATCACGTTCGAGGTCCTGTCGTGGAGATCGGTCAGAAGGCGATTGGTCGAAGCGGTTGGCACGTGGTTGTCGTGCGCGGGGTGCCGACACGGTCATTCGGCTGCGTCGGCATCGCATTGAGGCCGGCGAGAACCAAACAGAGCGAGCCGTCTGGATGGCGACGCTGCTGCCCGCCGGCAGGCGGGCAGCAGCGCATGCCGAGGTCAGATCAGGTTTATTTCGACGTCGATATTGTCGCAAGTCGCCTTGGAGTAGGGGCAGGTGCGGTGCGCGGTATCGACCAGCGCCCGAGCGACTTCGGGGTCCACTCCGGGAAGGCTGACATTGAGCCGTGCCTGGAGGAAATAGGCGGTGCCGGCGATACCCAGGTCCACTTCCGCATCCACTGCCACGTCGCTAGGAAGGGTAACCTTCAGCGCGGCAGCCGCCTTGCCGATGGCGCCGATAAAGCAGGCCGACCAGCCGGCTGCCAGCAGTTGCTCGGGATTGGTGCCGTGGCCGGACGAGCCAGGTGCGGACAGCCTGATGTCCAAACGTCCATCCGAACTGCACGACTCGCCGTTGCGGCCTCCGGTGGTGTGGGTCTTGCCGGTGTAAAGCACCTTCTCGATAGCGTTGATCATGCGGTGTACCTCGTTGGCTGGGGCTGCGCCATTTCGTTATGCGGTCTATCGGGCGATGGCGTGAGCCCGACACGGCTCAGTCTTTCATCCGCGTGTAGTGCGGATGTGTCCAGCCGCGGCCCCTGTGCAACCTTGTGTAATATTTCGCGCCGCAATACAGAGCGTTACAAATCGCGACCGTGCGCCCCGCAATGGGACTGCGGATGGGCCCGGCCGTTCTGGTTCGTGATGTTCGATGCAGTGCGTCCCGCTCTGATGCCTAGCAGGCTTCAGCAAACCGTTCATTGACGTATCCCTCTGTATCCGGAGCGACGTGTACGGCGCTGGCATACAAAGGCGCCAGTCTGCCGATACTTCGTGGATACATCGCCGGTGCCAAATGGCCAGGCCCACAAGAGGCCTGCGCATGTCCCGTCGAGCGTCGATCAGGTCGCCATGTGCCTCATGCCGGGTTTAGCCCTTGTGGCATTTCCCGCGCGGTCAGCCGCGCCATGCATCATCCGGAGAAATCTAATGTCTCGTACCCAAGTTACCAACAAGACCCGTATCGGCCTGCTCGCTGTTGCCCTGGCGGGCGGCATGAGCCTGGCCCAGGCCTCCTTTGCCGTGGAGGCGTTGCCCCAGGGATACCAATTGGCTTCCGCCGAGAAAGCCGGCGAAGGCAAGTGCGGGGAGGGCAAATGCGGCTCCAGCGAGGCCGGTGCCAAGGTCAATCAGGCCGAAGGCAAGTGCGGTGAGGGCAAGTGCGGCGACGAGTCTTTCGCCCGCACCGATAGCGACGACGACAGCCTGGTGTCGCTCGCGGAGTTCCTGGCCGTGGCCCCGACCCGTCAGGACGAGTTCGAGGTGATGGACACCAACGACGACGGCTACCTGTCCGAGGCCGAGGTCTACAAGTACCGCAGCAATCAGTACACCTCCAACGGCAAGAAAGTGCCCACGGAGCTGTTCAGCCGCATGAGCCAGGCCAAGGACTGAGCCGATACCCTCCCTGCACCGCTGGCGCGGGGAGGGTGGCCAGCCATCAGGAGCATCGTCATGACCATCGCATCCCCCTTGTACGGCGCCGGCCTCGGTCTTCGACGTGCCTTGCTGCCCGAACTGCTGGCGATGGACGCCGGCGCCGTGGACTTTCTCGAGTGCGCGCCCGACAACTGGATCGGTGTCGGCGGCGCTTACGGCGAACAACTGGAGCGGCTCACCGAGCGCCTTCCGCTGACCTGCCACGGTCTGTCTCTGTCCCTGGGCGGGCCGGCCCCCCTGGACCAGGATTTGCTGCGACGCACGCGCCTGTTCCTCGATCGCCATCGCGTCGCGCTGTACAGCGAGCACCTGAGCTACTGCTCCGATGACGGCCAGCTCTATGACCTGCTGCCGCTGCCCTTCAGCGACGAGGCGGTGCAGCATGTCGCCGCGCGTATCCGCCAGGTACAGGACACCCTGGGCCGGCGCATCGCGGTGGAGAACATCTCCTACTACGCCGCGCCCTATCAGGTGCTGAGCGAGATCGACTTCCTCCGTGCGGTGCTGGAGGAGGCCGACTGCGACTTGCTGCTGGACGTCAACAACCTCTTCGTCAATTCGATCAATCATGGCTACGACGCAGCGGGCTACCTGGCCGCGATTCCGCCGCAGCGGGTGGTCTACCTGCATGTGGCTGGGCACTACGACGAGGCCGAAGATCTCAAGATCGATACCCATGGTGCAGCGGTGAAGGACGGTGTCTGGGCCTTGCTGAAGCAGGCCTATCGGCGTTTCGGTGTCCTGCCGACGCTGTTGGAGCGCGACTTCAACTTCCCGCCGCTGAGCGAATTGCTGGTGGAGGTGGATAGGATTCGCATGTTTCAGCATGCGACCCATGCGTTGCCGGAGGTGCGTTATGCCTGAGTCTTTTCACGAGCAACTGATGACGTTGGCGAGCCTTGTGCGTGATCCTCTTCAGCCGGAGCCCGCGGGTATCGAGGCTCGCCGTCTGGCGGTCTATCGCCGGCTGTTCATCGGCAACCTGGAGTCCTTGCTGGGTGGCGGTTTTCCGGTGATTCGCGCCAGCCTCGGGGCCAAGCAGTGGCGAGCGCTGGTTCACGCCTTCTACGCCGACTACCGCTGTCAGACGCCGCTGTTCACCGAACTCGCGGGGGAGCTCGTCAGTTACCTGGAAGAGGGGGCGGGCGATACCCTGGGCCTGCCGTCCTGGCTGGCGGAACTGGCCCATTACGAATGGATGGAAAGCGCGCTGCTTTTGAGCGACAGCCGCGAGCCGGCCCATGACCCCGAGGGCGACCTGCTCGAGGGCGTGCCGTTGCTGTCGAATCTGGCCTGGCCCTTGGCCTACCGCTGGCCGGTTTGCGATATCGGCCCAAATCACCTGCCGAAAGCGGCGCCGACCGAGCCGACCCTGATCTTGATACAGCGTCGAGCGGACCAGCGGGTGCATTTCTCGCGTCTCGCGCCGTTGGCGTATGCATTGCTCGCTTCGCTGCAGACGCGTGACAGCAGCGGCCGCGAGCATCTGGCCGTGTTGGCCGAAGCCGTCGGCGTCTCCGCAGGCGAGATTCTTCCCTCGGGCAGGGATCTGCTGGAAAGCCTGCGCGTTCAGGGTGTGGTGCTGGGCACTCGGGCCTAGCGCCTGCGCGACTGGCAGACGGATTCGAGACAGGCCAGGCATGCTCCGTCTTTACGGTAGGTCGTCCGTGTTGCCACCCACGCCGGGCGATTTGCTGACTGGCTCATTTCCAGGCCGGCATAAATTGATCGCGGATGAATCCGCGGGTGCCCAACTCGTGTGTGCGTCTATGGAGTTCGATGGCGGTGCCAGCAACCCGTTGTCTGCTTCGTTACCCGATCTTTTGGTGTTGCCCCTCGATGAGCTGCCGTTGTTGGCCGATACATTGAGGTGGTTGTTCGGTGAGGCGGCTGCCGGGCACTGTGGCAGTCCATGCATTTGTTCAGGACATAAACCATGTATTCACTGCCCGTGAAGCCCACTTTTCCGGGCGCCGCACGCTAAGCACGCCGACCGGGATCGAGGGCGCTGAGTGTTTGCTCCCACAACAGATTCAATCCGGGCGGTCGAAATGCATGCAGACCATGGCCCCACAGGCGAGCCCCCGGCACCCGGAGCCGGGGGATCAGCGCAATGACCTGAATGCGGCATGCACCTCGGTACTGAACAGATCTGGCTCTTCCCAGGCGGCGAAGTGACCGCCCTTGTCTACGTGATTTAAGTAGACAAGGTTGCTGTAGGCTCGAGGGCTTTGAGCGTTTTCATCAGGATCTCCAAAAATCAAAAAAAGTTCTAAATCAACAGTGGTTTGGAATTGCAGGAATACGGGTGCTAGCCAACAGCTTCGCACCCGGTGAACCCGCCCGGTTCTGGACGCACTATCGATCGTGGGCTTGGCGTTACTTCTTCAATGTGACCGGCTGGACGAGTTCCTCTTTGCCGTCGGACAGCAACCACGCCACCAGTGACGCGGGCTCGGAGCCACTCGCATTGCGGGACACCCGATGCAGTTGCCCTGGACTCTCATACCAGGCTTCGCCGGTCTTGAATCGTTGAGGGGAGTGGCCGTCAACGGCCGATTCAATCTCACCGCTCAGTACCACGACAAACACGTGCCCTGGGTGCCGGTGAGTCGTCGAAGTACCGCCAGGGGCGTAGTCGACGCGAACCGCCGTCGCACGTTTAAAGACCTGGGGAGGGACAACGGCTTGCGCGATTGGGGTGACGGTTTCTTCTCCGACACCGCTGCCGTGGGCCATAACAGCAGAGCTAAGCAGCCCTGAAATCGCGAGACAAATTGCCTTGGCATAGAGGCTCATGGTGTTAACTCCGGCTGCATTCCAAAACCAACGCCAAAACGATTCCAGGCATTGATGCCGGCGATGACGAACGTCAGTTCAGCCAACTCTTGATCGCTGAAGTGGGCTGCCACTTCTTGGTAGATTTCATCCGGCGCGTGAGTGGTCGCAACCAGCGTTAGCGTCTCGGTCCACAGCAGAGCGGCACGTTCTTGCTCGCTGAAGAAGGGCGTTTCCTTCCATACGCTCACGGCCATCAGGCGGCGAAGGCTTTCGCCTGCCTTCACCGCGTCAGTGGCGTGCATGTCGATGCAGTATGCGCAGCCGTTGATCTGTGACGCCCGGATTCGCACAAGTTCACGCAGCGACCCGGGAAGTACCGATTCAGAGGCAGTTTTCTCAAGGCCAAGCATCGCCTTCATCGTTTGAGGTGCTGCTTGGTAGTAGTTGAGGCGCTTTGAGCTCATATTTCATCCTCCATATGACCGAGGGAGTTCGGCCTTGGAGAAACTTTATTGAGCATTCGCTTGTGGATAAACTGGCATTTCCCGTTTTCATTGTGCGGAAAATCAGACAATCATGGCTTTTGATCGATTAGAGGCAATGCGTGCATTCTGCCGCATCGTTGAAGTGGGCAGCTTTACTGGTGCGGCAGCAGCACTGAATGTGGCGAAAACGACGATTTCCGGGCAAATTCAAGGGCTTGAGTCACAGCTAGGGGTGAAGCTGCTGCACAGGACCACCAGAAGGGTTTCCCCGACCACTGATGGCACTGCCTACTATGAACGCGCGCGCTTGTTACTGGATGACCTGGACGAGCTGGAGGCTTCGGTTGCACAGAGCCGTAGCGTGGTGCGTGGCCAGGTGAAAGTTGAGATGCCTTCTCCAGTCGGTATCTGCCTCGTTATCCCATCACTGCCGGAATTCACGGCGCAACATCCGCAGATTCAACTGGATATTGGCTGCAGCGAGCGTGTGATTGACCTCGTGCACGAAGGCATCGACTGCGCTTTTCGAGGTGGTATGGTCGCTGACCAGGATTTGGTGTGCCGCCCGGTGGGGCTGATGCGGTTTTGCCTATGCGCTTCGCCGACCTATTTGTTGGGTTCGACGTCGATACTGAAGCCAGACGACTTGCTTCACCATCGCTACCTCGGGTTCACATTTCCCGCCTCAGGCAGGCAGCTAACCCCGGCACTTCATCGTGGCGATGACCACTTTATGATCGAACAATTGGCGGCGATGCGTTTCAACAATGGCAGCGCATATATTACTGCCGGGTTGGCGGGCCTCGGCATCGTCTCGGTTCCGCGCGCGGAAGCAAGCCCACATCTTCAGGCGGGAAGACTGGTTGAGGTGCTGCCAGGTTGGGAGTTGGATAGCATGCCGATCAACCTCGTGTATCCATACACAAGGCATTTGTCTGCAAGGGTGCGGGCCTTCGTGGAGTGGGCGGCGGCGCTGATGGATAGTCATCCGCTTTGGACGACGAAGTAGCAGCTCAGCGTCCAGCAGGAGCTGAGGAAGAGAGGGCCGGCTAGCAGGTCCCGGCCTTACCCGAGCCGCTTGATTGCGATATTGGGTTGCACCTGCGCCGTACGTTGGCGCGGTGATAGTGTTGCTTCTGACGTCGTGCTCTTGGATTCCGAACTACAGAGCTCAATGCGGATCGTCTAAGCGCTCTTGAACTTCTGAGTGTGGGCGGTTTTCCCGTACTCGAAGAGGACCGTTAAGTCGCGCCGCCTTGAAAGTTTTCACCACGGCGGGCGGTTGGGTTTGAAGCCTGGCTGGTGCGCCAAGCATCAACGCAAAAATGCCCGCACACTTCAGGTGGCGGGCATTTTCGCTTGTGGATCAGCGCCTGTAGCGTAGCAGTTCATCCAGACTGAGCCGACCGGCGCCCTTGAGGAAAAGCGGCAGCAGGGCGACCAGGTAGATCAGCGGTAACTTGTAGTTGCCGAAGCCCTTGTCGCTGATGGAGTAGCCCATCAGAAGTTCGGACAGGCTGGACCACTGCGCCGGCCAGTGCACCGCCGCGATGGCAACCAGGGTCAGCGCCATCAGCACCACCGAGGCCAGGCGGGTACCCAATCCGAACAGCAGGAGTAGGGGGGCTATTAGTTCGATCCACATCGATAGCTGCCAGTTCAGCTCGGCCGGAAACAGACGGAAGGGGAAGGGGAAGGCCGACTGGATATGGCCGAACCAGTTCTGACCGTTCCACTTCTCCAGGCCGGCCTCGAAGAACTCCCAGGCCAGGAACAGACGTAGCGGCAGGTCGGCACTCCAGACGCCGAGGCGATCGATATGACTGAAGACGCTTTTAAGTGCGGAGAGGATAAAGCTGGTGGGGCTGGCAGAAGTGGGCATGCGACTCATGGATAGGGGCCTTGGACATGCGCGCGGTCGGCGGAATGCCGCCGCTAGGCTGCCCATGCTCGCCGGGCGGCTTGTCCCGGATGTGTCCGCCAGGAGGCGTGCTGTATCCCTCTGTATCCCCGGTTCAGGGCGTTACATTCAGCTCCAGTTGCGCGCACAGCCCACCGCCTTCGCGGTTGCTCAGGCTCAAGCGGGCGCCCAGGGACTCGCTCAGCTGCAGCGCGATGGCCAGGCCGAGGCCGGTGCCGCCGGTGCTGCGGTTGCGCGAACTCTCCACCCGGTAGAAGGGCTTGAAGACCTCTTCCAGTTCCGCCTCGCCGATGCCGGGGCCGTCGTCCAGTATTTGCAGGCGTACGCTGCCCTGGCTGTCCTGTACCTGTAGATGGGCGCTGCCGGCGAACTTGAGGGCATTGTCGATGAGGTTGCTCAGCACCCGCCGCAAAGCATAGGGCCGGGTTTCCAGGAGTGCGCCGCTGTGCCCTTCGAGGCTGACCGCCTGGCCGCTGTCCTGATAGTCGAGCACCAGACTGTCGAGAAAGGCATTCAGATCCACCCGACACGGTGCTTCTCGGCTCCCCTCCATGCTGCGGGCATAGGCTACGCCCTCGCGCACCAGATGCTGCATCTCATTGAGGTCGCTCCACATGGATTCCCGTTCCGCCGAGGCCTCCATCTGTTCGACCCGCAGTTTCATGCGAGTGATGGGGGTTTGTAGGTCGTGAGAGATGGCCGCCAGCAGTTGCATACGCTCCTTCAGGTGGGCGGCGATGCGGCCTTGCAGGGTATTGACGGCGCGTGCGGCATAGGCCACTTCCCGCGGGCCGTTCTCGTCCAGAGGTGGGTGCGGGGCGTCCGGATCGAGCTGCTCGACGGCATCGGCCAGTTGCGTCAGCGGGCGAATCGCCATGCGCACGCCGACCCAGGTGCACAACAGTAGTAGGGCCAGTTGCAGGGCGAGCACCAATGGCAACCACTGTGCGACCGGAATAGGGGCGGGTGTCACATCAAGGGTCAGCGGGTTGCCGTCGCTCAATCTCAGGTGGGCCTGAAAGTGCGGCCGCGGCCCGTCGATGGTTTCGAAACGCAAGGCATAGCGCTTGCCGATTGCTTGTTCGATCGAAGCTACAGCCATGTGGGGTTCAGCCATGTCCATGGGGCGTCCTGGCAGCCCCCCATCGAGTCGATAGCGGTAGTTGCGCCGTTCCAGCAGGGGCAGCCACTCGGTGCGTTCTGCCGCCGGCAGGCGATCGATCAGGGCAACGGCAGTGCTTACGTCCAGTTCGAGATTCCCCAGCATCACGTCGCGTCCGGTCTGATAGCGCTCGTAGAACTGTGAGGTGAAGGACAACCCGTAGGCGAGCACCAGACCGCAGAGGAAAAGCAGCGTCAGCCGTGCCGCCAGGCTGCGTGGACCGATCACGCGGGTGACTCGAGCAGTTGCACCGGCAACGAGAAGACGTAGCCCTCGCTGCGCACGGTCTTGATGTACATCGGCTCACGTGCGTCGTCCTGCAGACGCTGGCGCAGGCGGCTGACCAGCAGGTCGATGGAGCGGTCGAAGATGTCGGCCTCGCGTCCCTGGGTCAGATTCAGCAGCTGTTCGCGGCTTAGTACCCGTTGCGGATGGTCGAGAAAAACCCGCAGCAGGCGGTATTCGGCGCCGCTCAGGGCGATCATGGTGTCTTCAGCATCCAACAGGTGCCGCGCACTGGTATCCAGGCGCCACTGGCCGAAGCCGATCAGTCGGCTGCTTTCGCTGATCTGCAGATTCGGCGGCAGCATTCGAGCGCGCCGCAGCACTGCGTTGATCCGGGCCAGCAGCTCGCGAGCCGAGAAGGGTTTGGTCAGGTAGTCGTCGGCACCCATTTCCAGGCCAATGATGCGGTCGGTTTCCTCGTTACGCGCGGTGAGCATCAACACCGGCGTGGCCTTGTGCCGGCTCACGCGCAGCTCGCGGCACAGGCGCAGGCCGTCGTCGCCGGGCATCATGATGTCGAGCACGATGAGGTCGACCACATTGCCTTCGAGGAGCGCGCGCATCTGCCTGCCATCGGCTGCCAGGCTGACACGCAGGCCATTCTTCTTCAGGTAGTTGCCGACCAGCTCACGGATCTCCCGGTCATCGTCAACTATCAGGATGTGATCGACATGCTCCATGAGTGGTCCTCGTCGCTTTTACTCACCTGAGTTTATCGCCGTTGACGGCAGTTGCCCTCCGCCCTTTGTATTGCAGTGTATCCGCCCCTCTTTCCGCCACTTGAGCATGCACGGCGGGCCTCAGGTATCAGCGTGTATCAGAGCGCGACGGCGATACCTGGTGCGGCAATGGCCGCTCACAGCGGACATATCGACGATACCTCCCAGGCATGAAATGGCCCCACCGGATGAGATGCCTCATCTGCCATTCATCACCGGAGGATATCCATATGAAATCAATCACTCGCCGCATCACCTACGCCCTGACGGTTCTTCTCGCCTTCGCCAGTCTGCCCTTGCAGGCTGCCGAGTCTCTCCCGCTGGAGCGCTATCACTACGGCATGCAACTGGATGTGCAGAAGGTCCTGGCGTTGCACGAAGAGTCTTCCCAGTGGTGCCAAGTGGTGGACGCGCGGATGGACTACCTGGATTCCCGGGGCCAGAAGCGCAGCCTGGCCTATCGGAAACACGCCAGCTCCTGCTCTGAAGGCAACTGAACTCGAGCGACCGGTGTTCTGTGCCTGGTCGTTCGGTTGTTGCCGGACATGACCTCCTTTAGTCCATGAGGTGCCTATGTTGCTCGTCGCCTTTCTCGGCGGGGTGCTGACGCTGCTCAGTCCCTGCATTCTTCCCATACTGCCGTTGCTGCTTTCACGCGCCGGAGGGCCGGCATGGGGCCCCAGTTTGACTTTGCTCGGACTGGCCTCGGGGTTTGCCGTGCTGGCCAGTTTGGCGGTCGTATCCAGCGATTGGGTCATCGGAGCCAGTGAGTGGGGCCGTTATCTGGCCCTGGGTTTGCTGGCCGCCTCTGCACTGGCTCTGCTGTCGACGCGCTTCGGCACCTGGCTGTCCCGCCCCTGGCTATGGCTGGGCAACCGGCTGTACGGCGATGCCCGACGTCTGCCACCGGCGCTTTCAGCCTGGCTGCTGGGTTGTGCCGCGGGACTGCTCTGGGCACCTTGCGCCGGTCCCATTCTTGGCCTGATCCTCTCGGGTGCCATGCTCGAAGGGCCTAGCGCGTCCACCAGTTTGCTGCTGCTCGGCTTCGGGCTCGGCAACGCCGTGGCGTTGGTTGGGGTGATCTTCCTGGGGCGCGGCCTGTACCGGCGGGCTCGACCGTCTCTGCGTCTGGTCGAATGGCTGCGGCGTGGCACGGGGGCTGTGGCGCTGCTGGCGGTCATCGGTATTGTCAGTGGTGCCAGCAGCCAATTGGCCAGCGTCGGATCCTCCAGCCTGGCATCCGCGCTGGAACACAAGGTGCTCGAGGGTGTACCGGCTTTCCTCGAACAACTGTCCCGCGATGCCGATGCAGCCACCCCCGGAGAACTACCTGACCTGGGGCCGGCGCCATCCCTGGCCGGAGCTACCCAATGGCTCAATGGCCCAGCGCTGCAAATGCCGGACCTCCGTGGCAAGGTCGTGCTGGTGGATTTCTGGGCCTACGACTGCATCAATTGCCGCAACAGCCTGCCATACGTCAACCAATGGGCCAGGCGCTATGCCGACCAGGGGTTGGTGGTGATAGGGGTGCACACGCCCGAGTACGCCTTTGAACGGATCCTCGACAACGTCCGCCAGGCCATCAGGCGTCTGGATATCCAGCATCCCGTGGCGATCGACAACCAGTACCGCGTATGGAATGCCTTCGGCAATCATTACTGGCCGGCGCATTACTTCATCGATGCCAATGGCCGTATTCGTTATCTGCATGTGGGCGAGGGGGATTACGCAAGGCAGGAGGGTGTAATCCAGCAGCTTCTGCAGGAGCACAACGCTGGGGATAGCGCTGGGGCTGTCTCGGTCAGCGGAGTTGGGCTTGCCCACGCCCACCAGGACCGTTGAGTCACTGCTCCTGAGTTTCTAATCGATATCAATACACGAAAAAAAGCCGGCCAAGGGGGCCGGCTTTCGTGCTAGCAGCAATTGCGAACTGCTCATACTGGGCTCTCAATCAGACAGTCGGGACCACCTTAGGCAATGCGGTTCTCGATCAGGCGATCGGCGCCACCTTCGGCAACGCGGTTCTCGATCAGGCGATCGGCGCCACCTTCGGCAACGCGGTTCTCGATCAGGCGATCGGCACCACCTTCGGCAACGCGGTTCTCGATCAGGCGATCGGCGCCACCTTAGGCGACACGGTTCTCGATCAGGCGATCGGCACCACCTTCGGCGACAACTGGTTGAGCAGCGGAAGCCGCAAAAACATTGGCGGCCAGTACAGAAAAAGCAAAACCGAGGATAAGTTGGGGTTTCATAGTTGTGTGCTCCGGGAAGTTGTTGGCTGGGTACGGAGCAGATGTTACGCCCGAGTTTTTTTAAGAGAACTTCATCGGGATGATGGTAAATATCGATGCCAGCAATGCCTTGCTAGCCTCAGGAAAAACCAGCAGGACAAGAAGGCCAAACAGGCCGATATCGGATTAATCCTGCGCCGCCATCTCGCGTACAAGGATTGCGACGAGATCGGCTGCCGGCAGCTCGCGCGCCAGAGGAGCACCCTGTCCAGCCCATCGCACGGCAAAGTCGTCGCAGCCTTTGGCGAGGGCTACGGCGTGCAGCGCCTTGGCGGCGTCGTAGGTTATCGGGTAGTCCGGCAATGCGGGCGCCTCCGGGCTGCCGACATCGGTGAACAGGCGATTGACCAAGCCCCGTGCGGGTCTGCCGGAAATGGCTGCCGAGATAGCCGTACTCTCCACCCTCGGGTTCTTCATGGCCGCACGGTACGAGGCGTTGGCGGCGGACTCAGGGCATAGAATGAAGGCCGTACCCAACTGGGCGCCGGCCGCCCCCAATTGCATTGCCGCGCGGATGCCCATGCCATCCATGATGCCGCCCGCCGCGATGATCGGCAGCTTCGACTGCCGCGCCAGGGTACGCACCAGGGCGAATGTACCAATCAATGTATCCTGCACAGGCTCGAATACCCCCCGGTGGCCACCGGCTTCCACTCCCTGGGCCACTATGGCGTCGAGTCCGGCAGTCGCAATCAGACGTGCTTCATCCAGCGAAGTCGCTGTGGCAACTAGACGAACCCCCTTGGCCTTCAGCCGATCGATCCAGTCCTGCTTGGGCAGCCCGAAGTGGAAGCTGACCACCTCGGGGCGGGTATCCAGCAAGACCTGAAGCGTTTCAGGATCATCAACGAAGCTACGATATATCTCACGCAGGCTAGCCGGCGGCTCGGCATCGAACTCGGCGAACAATGGGCACAGGTGTTCAAGCCAATACTGCTCGCGCACCGGATCGAGACGAGCGGGTTGATGACAGAAGACATTGACGTTGAATGCCTTGTCTGTGAGTTCCTGCGTCTGCTTGATCATCGCCTCGGCCTGGGCCGGCGAACTGGCCCCGATGCCTATCGAGCCCAGCGCACCGGCATTCGACACCGCCGCAGCCATTTGCGGTGTCGAAACACCAACCATCGGCGCTTGAATGATCGGGAAATCGATCCCCAGTAGTTGTGTGATCCGCATGTTCGGCAGGCCTCTCGTGAGCGGTTGTTGTTGGCTGACGCAGCTTCCCACAGAGGATGTCACGTCAAATCAGCGGTGACTCGTGCCCTGACACAGTCTGCTGTTTTCCAGGCAGGACTCGGCGTCTTGCTGTTGATAGGCATCGGCTGCGCTCAGCATATGGAGCCGCTATTTGGCGGCAGAGACAAGAAAAGGGAGGCCATGCCTTCCTTTTCTTGTTCAATCAATTACCACTTGCCAGTGCTCATGCCTCCGTCCACTGCAAGCACGACGCCGGTAGTGAAGTCGGCCTTGGCCAGGTACAACACCGCCTCGGCAATTTCTTCGACGGTGCCGACACGGCCGGAGGGCGCCAGGTTGTTCAGGAAGTCACGTGCGCTCGGATCGTGCATGGGGGTATCGATGATGCCAGGTGCGACCGCATTCACCTGAATGTTGTGCGGCGACAGCTCCAGAGCCAGTGCACGGGTCAGGTGATTGACCCCACCCTTGATCAGCACCGGAAGCGCTGCGGGAACGGCGATATTGGGCTGGAGGGCGACCGCGGCGGAGACGTTCACGATATGTCCCTGCCCGCGCTCGATCATGTGGGCGGCAGCCACCTGGGTGCTGTAGACCACGCCCTTGAGGTTGGTATCCAGGAGCGCTTCCAGATCCTCCGGAGTGTATTCAATGAAGGGCTTGGGCAGGAAGAAGCCGGCATTGTTGACGAGCACTTCGACACTGCCGAAGCGATCGATTGCCGCAGCGAAGAGGTTGCGAGCGGTCGACGGATCGGCAACGTCACCGGTAACGCCGACGAAATGGTCGGGGTTGCCCAGGCTATTGGCCGCTTCTTTCAGGCCCTCAGTGGAGCGTGCGCTGCCGACGACGTTGTAGCCGTTGTCGAGGAAGGCCTTGGCCAGGCCCAGGCCAATACCGCTGGATGCGCCGGTGATGACTACGGTTTTCTTGCTCATGATCTGTTTCCTCACGGGGATGGTCGGGGGACTTGCTGGTAGCAGCCAGGTTCTGAAGGTGAGCTGCTAGTGAGGTGGACTATATTTATGATTAATTTGCGGATAAACCATGCGCCTTTAACTTCAGTTGATACACGGTGTAACTAATTGAATGAGTACTCTTGCCCATGAATGGGATCGTTCTGGGGGGGCGTTAAGGGGAATGCTCGGGTGCCCCTGGCGGACGGCAAAGGCAGATCGCAGGTCATCGTTTGTGGATCGACACACGCCCGGGCCGATGACCATTCCCTCTTGCATGGGCATAGGCCACAAGGCCAGAGGAGGGTAGGCCCCGATCGCAGAGCGCTGCTAAACGGTTGATTCACCGCACAAGCGGTGCGAGCGTGCCGGGGCTGTGCCTATCGGGCGTAGGCGGTTCTATAGGCGAACAGCCCGGGTATTCCGCCGGTCATGATGAACAGGACATTGCTGCCGGCGGAAAGCTCGCCACTGGCAATGGACTCGAGCAAGCCGGCGAATGCCTTGCCGCCATAGACCGGATCGGTCAGCAGCCCTTCCTGGGAGGCCAGGGTCCTGGTGGCTGCGAGCATGCTGGCCGTTGGGGCGCCGTAGGCGTCTCCTCGTTGAGAGCCATCGATTTGCACCGCCTCGGGGGGCAGCTCCGTGCTACTACCGAGTAGTTTCATGACATCCCGGGTTTTGTCCCGCGTCACTTCAAGCGTTTCCCCTGCCGTGCCCAGTACGGAATAACCCAGCACCTGGGTTGATGAACCGGCAATAGTGAGTCCTGCCAAGAGGCCTGAATGGGTTCCGCTGCTGCCGTTGGGGACGATGATCCGGTCGAACTGCAGGCCGAGGGTGTCGGCTTGCCCAAGGACTTCGGCCGCGCAGGCCGCATATCCCAGGCTTCCGCGCGGGCTCGAGCCACCCAGAGGCATGAGGAAGGGTTTCCGGCCCTGCCGCCGCTGCCGCTCGACCAGCTCCAACGCATAGATCTCGGCGGTTACCCCTGCGGGCAGCTGATGAACGCTGGTACCGAAGAGTTCGTCGAGCAGCACGTTGCCATTGTGGCGATAGTCGTCATCGTCACGAATCGGCGACGGGGTCAGGATCAGCTCGCAGGCCAGGCCGTGGCGGGCGGCGACTGCCGCTGTCAGCCGGGCATGATTGGATTGCAGGCCACCCCAGGTCACCAAGGTAGCGGCTGCGCAGGCCAGCGCTTCACCCAGCAGGAACTCGAGCTTGCGCAGATTGTTGCCACCACCGCCCAACCCGGTCAAGTCGTCCCGCTTCACGTAGATGTTGCACCCTCTCATGCCGGGCAAGGCGCTGAGCCGCGACAGCTTCTGGATCGGCGTTGGGCCTTCCAGCAGGGCGATTCGCGGATAGGCCGACAGGGCACTTTCCAGGTGTTTGATGTCGTCTCGCATGTAGGCTTCCTCGCGGGTGGCAAAGAGCATAGTCGCGGCCGGGGGCGCAGGGGGAGGGCACTTCAGACCCGGGCACATCGCTGGCGATCATCCCTGGCGCCAATGCTGGTTCAGCGGTCCGCTTGAGCCGCGACCTGTCGCAAAGCCTGCTCGAAGTAGTCGACCGATTGCGCGCCGATGATCAGCTGCCGGCCATCGATGATTAGCGCAGGCACCGCGTGAATGCCCCGGCGGGTGAAGAAACGTTCGCGCTCGCGCACCTCGTTGGCGAATCGGTTCGAGGCCAGTACCTCGCGCGCCTGATCTCTGGGCAGACCAGCCTCGTCGGCGAGTTCGGCCAGCGTCGCATGATCGCTGATGTCTTTGCCGTCGGTGAAATACGCGTGGAACAGGGCGTGGGCGAGACGGCGTTGACACCCCTCGGCCCTGGCCCAGTACATCAGGCGATGCGCATCGAAGGTGTTGAAGAAGTGCGTGCGCTTCTCCAGGTCGAAGTGGAAGCCCACCTCTCGACCGTGATCGCGAATGCTGGCCTGACTGCGCGCGATATCGTCCGCGCTGCTGCCGTACTTCTGCATGATGTGCTCGACTGCGTTCTGGCCGCCCGCAGGCATATACGGGTTCAGCTCGAACGGCTCGAAGTTGAGTTCGACTGCCACAATCCTGGGCAGACGCTGAATAGCGAGCTCCAGGGCTCCCAGGCCAACTGCACACCATGGGCAAACTGGGTCGGAGCGGACGTCGATGCGAATAGCTGTACTCATGGGGTGACCTCCGTGGTCGGTCAGGCGACCAGACGCTGGGCAAGGCTGCGACGACCCTCTGCCAGTTCATGGGATACGCGTGCCACACGGGCTCCCAGATGCTCGGCAGTCAAAATGTCGGGATGCTTGGGCGCGACCTCCGGACCCTCGTCGTAGTTGGACTGCGCACCTACGCCAAGGAAGTAGGTATCCCGGTTCATCATGTTCTCCGTAGTGGTCGAGCTGTTGTGCCCCGGAGGGAGGCCCAGATTGATCCAGTGCATGGCGTGCCGGGCGGCGAAGATGCTCAGTTGCTGTAGCGTTGCCAATTTGTCGCCCGAGCGCGACGCCGCATTGGTGAAACCAGCGGCGACCTTGTTGGCCCAGAGCCCTCCTTTGGCGAAAACCTGGTGCGAGGTGGCGTCCATGAAGGCTTTGAACTGGGCCGAGACGCTGCCCATGTAGGTGGGCGAGCCAAAAACGATGGCGTCGACCTGCTCCAGAGTCTGCCAATGCTGGTCGATGTCTCCGACCCGGATCAGCAGGCTTTGGGTGTTGGTCGTACTCTCCACCCCGCGGGCAACGGCTTGCGCAATGCGGGCGGTGTGCCCATAGCTGCTGTGATAGATGACTGCAACGGTAATGCTCATATCGGTGCTCAACTCACTGGTGTCGGTTAGCGCCCCCGGCCGGTCCGTGACTGGCCGGGTCTGGTTCAGGTGAATGTCACCCCTGTTCGTTCTTTCGGTACTCGGTTGTGGTCATTCCGGCATAGCCCCAGTTATCGGTATCGACTTCTTCGATGACGATATGGGTGAGGTCAGGGCGCTTGCCCAGCACTCGTTGCAGGGTGTCGGTGATCTCGGCGATGACCTGGGCTTTTTGCTCCCGGGTAACCCCGTCACGGGTGATGCGAACGCTTACAAAGGGCATGATGAACCTCCATGGAGAGGGTGGTTTAGTGGCACCATGGCAGCAGGACTACGCCGCCCTTGGCCCGGTTGGCCGCAACTAGCTGGTGGGCCTGCGCGGCTTCGCTGAGTGGAAGCACTGTGTCCACCACCGGTCGTATGTGACCGGCACGAACACGATGCATCCAGGTTCTGAGGTCCTCGATGTCGGCCATCAAGGTTCCTCTGATCTGTTTCTGGGCATTGAAGAAACGACGGATATCAAAGCTGACTTCCGAACCGGCCATGAATCCCATGGCGACCACGATGCCGAATGGGCGTACGGCATCGATGGTGCGCTCGAAACCAGGTCCGCCGAGGCAATCGATCGCCACATCGACACCTTCGCCTCGGGTCCATTGCTGGATGGCTTCGGCAAAGTCCTCTTCGCCAGTATCGATAACTTTGTCTGCACCGACCTGGCGAGCGACGGACGCTGCAGCAGCGCTGCGCACGGTGGTGGCGACCATGGCGCCGAGGGCTTTCGCCACCTGAATGCTCATGGAGCCGGTTCCCGAGGCGCCTGCATGAATCAGTACTTTATCGCCGAGCTTGATTTCGCCAACGGTTTGAACCGCCCGAATCGCCGCCAGGAGCATGAGCGGCAGTGTTGCGGCCTGCTCAGGAGGCAGCCCGGAGGTATCCGCAATCACCCAGGTTTCGGGCAGCACGATGTACTGGGCGTAGGTTCCCGAGGCATCCAGGCCGAGCAGGGCATAGCTGGGTGCGGCGGTGGCGGGGCGGATAGCCCACTCGGCCGGATTGGTTGGATAGCCGGGCATGGCAATCACCCGATCCCCGACCGTATGGTTCACCGCTCCGGGCCCGAGCTCGGCGATCTCGCCTACAGCGGCCGTTCCGAGGACGTGCGGAAGCGTCATGGTGGTTGGGATATCACCTTGGCGGATGTAATGATCGAGGCGATGCACCATAATCGCTAGAACTTTGATCAGCACCTGCCCAGGCCCAGGTCGGGGGGTGGGCAGGTCCACAAGTTCGATCACCTCTGGCCCCCCGAAACGGGTAACGACAGCAGCCTTCATGGTCGAGCCTCCGACTGGGGTCAGGCCGTCGCGGTGGGGCGGTAGCCCACTCGCTCGAGGACCAGTTGCAGGTTCTGCTCCAGCTCGCGGGCAGCCGTATAGCCCGCAGCCACGGTGTGCCGCTGTCCGTTCACCTCCAGCAGCAAGGCCGGAAAACTGGAGACCCCCCAGCTCCTCGCCTTGAGGAAATCCTGCCGGGTTTCGCTAATGCTGGTCTCGTCCGTCCAGATCACCAGGAAGGCGTCTCTGGTGGTGGGATAGCCCTGGTTGGTCATGGCCTGCGCCGCGACCGCCACCAGCACGTCGCCACTGGTGGTATCTCTTCCATAGACGTAGAAGGCCTCCTGCAGGCGGCGGAACAGCGGCAGTAACGCCATGCCCGGCGCAAGCCACGGCCCGGCAGGCGGGCTCGGTGTCGTACACGAAGTTCTCCAGGGCAACGAAGGCTTCACGGTTGAAGATCAAGCCACTGAGTCTTTCAACACGTGCCCAGTGACCGAGCCGGAACTGCTTCATCTCGTCGGTCATGATGGCGGTGTCGCCCGCCCGTACGCCTCCGACGACTATCTGCAGCGGCAGTTGGGGATACGCCGCGGTAAGGGCGGCCAGCTCCTTGCCGAACCCGTAGCACCAGGAACACATGGGGTCGGCGACATAAATCAGGTTCATCCGGGCAATCCTCTCGACTGGTTGGCTCGGCGACCGTCGATGCAGTGAGTTCTCGCAAACATCCAGCCAATCGACCGTCCAGTATTCGGAAGGGCAACTCACGCGATGGCGCCGAGTTCAGCACGCACCGGGTTCGTCGTCGTTGGGTGAACTATATTTGTGCATGATTCTTGGATAAATGTAGGATCTGACACTTCAGTTGATACCTGGTGTAACTAATCGTGAAGCGCCACTTTGATGACCTTCAGCTAGGCAGCATCGAACTCTTTTGCCTGGCGGCAGAAGAGGGGAGTTTTACCGCTGCCGCGCTTGCTGCGGGCGTCACCCCAGCGGCTGTGAGCCGGTCAATCTCCCGGCTTGAGGAGCGCCTGGCGACGCGGCTGTTCGTCAGAACGACCCGCAGCATTCGGTTGACGGAGAGCGGGCGAGCATACTTTGAACAGTGCCGCCAGGCCCTGACCCAGCTGGTGGAGGCTGAACGTGAAGTGATGGGCAAGCAGCTCGAGCCGACGGGTGAGCTGCGCATCAGCATTCCGACCACCTACGGTCACTACCGGATCCTTCCGCTGCTGCCCCGCTTCAGGGAGCGTCATCCGGGAGTGAAGGTCGACATCCATCTGAGCAACAGGAACATAGATTTCGTGGCGGAGGGCTATGACCTGGCGATCCGAGTGCGCGCGTTGCCCGACTCGACGCTCATCGCGCGCCACCTCGAGGATGCCCGGCTGGTGGTGGTGGCCACGCCGGAATACCTGACCCGGATTGCTACCCCGACGAGCCTGGAAGACCTTGGCAGTTGCGACTGTATCCAGTTCGAGTTGCCCAGCAGCGGTCGGCGCATCCCCTGGCTGTTCAGCGAGCACGGGAAGGATCGCGAGATCCTCGCCGCGGGCAATTACTGTTGCTCCGACGATGTTCTCGGCGGTGTGACCCTGGTCAAGAGTGGCGCGGGGCTGTTTCAAACCTATCGCTTCATCGTCGAGCGGGAACTGGAGGAGGGGAGCCTGATGGAGGTTCTCCAGGAGTTCGGTGGCCGGTCCAGGCCCTTCACCCTGCTGTACTCGCACGGACGCCACGTTCCGTTACGCCTGCGTGCTTTTGTCGATTTCCTAATGGAGTGCAAACGCCAATGGAATACCTGAGCGTCGGCCCAGCGTCGGCCCATGATGGTGAGCGTTATGAGGTCCGTCTGTGCGAAACCAGAATAACGACCATTGTGGTGGTCTAATTTTCCTGGACATCTCGATAGGTGGAAAATCCACCGACAGAGGAGTCATGTATGAGCCGTAAACGCAGAGGATTCGACGCCAGCTTCAAGCTGCAAGTCGTTCAGATGGTTAAGGAACAAGGCCTGAGCATTCCTCAGATCTGCCAGGATATGGATTTTGGCGAGACGGCGGTTCGTCGTTGGGTTCAACAGTACGAAGCAGAACTATCCGGCCAGTCTGGAATAGGTAAGCCGCTGACACCCGAGCAGCAGCGGAATTGGTAAAGCACTCCCCACTTTTGAAGATTACTGCTGGGAATTTTCGATCTTTAGTTCGGTGTACTACTAAATACATATTGCATCGGTAAGCCGACATGCAATTTAACATAATATACATTATGCGAAGTAATAGGCTTGGCTACCGCGGCAGTTAGTAGGATAAGATGCCTGCAACCCAGGCTCGCCGTGAGAAGCCCCACATGACAGATAGCAGTCGGAACAATACTCTCCGCCTCATCAAGAAATACGCCAACCGCCGCTTGTATGACACTCACACGAGCAGCCACTTGACCCTTGCGGATGTCCGTCAGCTGGTGATCGAGAATGTTCCCTTCCAGGTGGTCGACGCCAAGAGCGGTGAGGACCTGACCCGGAGCATCTTGCTGCAGATCATTCAAGAGGCCGAAAGCGACGGCGAGCCGATCTTCTCCATAGAGATGCTCACGGGCATCATCCGCTTCTATGGTCCTTTCCAGGGAATCCTCGGCAGCTACCTGGACAAGAGCATCCAGACGGTCATCGACATCCAGTCGCAAACGGGTGCTCAGTCCTCCGAGGCCTGGAGCGAGTTCATGCACCAGCAGGCACCGGTCATGCAGGATCTGATGCGCCAATACGTCGAGCAATCGAAGGCGCTGTACCTGAACACACAAAATCTCTTCGGCCTGTTCGGCGGCGTGCCGCCTGGCGCCGGACGCAAAAAAAATGGTGATGGGGAATGACCCATCACCATCTGTGCAAGCGTTTCTAAGACGACTTACTTGCTACCGCCAGCCGCCTTCTTGCCCGCTTCACGGGTGGCTTGCTCGGCGGCAGAGGTCGCGGCGGCGACGCTGCTTTCGGCGACTTCGGCCGCCTGCTTGGCGGCTTTCTGGGCGCTTTCATAAACGCTGCCCGCATTCGCCAGCGCCGTCTTGAACACCGCCACGGCAGGTTCGCAGCCAGCTGGCGCATTCTGGCCGATCACATCCATCAACTCCTGCACCTGTTTGGTGCCCTCCTCGACCTGGCGCTCGGCCAGTTTGCTGATTTCCGACTGAGTGCCGGAGATCAGCGCATATACCTGGCTATTGAACTCTTTCAGGCGTTTGGCCTGCACCGTCGGCTGGACCAGGGAAGCTTGCAGCTCGGCGAAGCCTTGGGGAGTGCTCACCGCTAGCAGCTTGCGGAAACTGTCGAACTGTTCCTCGCTGGAAGCGCGCAGGGTTTTGAACTGCAGTTGACTGAGCTGTTCGACGCCCTCGAAGACCTTGGCGCTGATTTGCTGCAGCAGGTCGAGATTGCTTTTCTGGGCGCTTTGCAACTTTTCCGGGTCAAAAAAAGACATGTTTGGATACTCCTGGCAATGGGAGGGCCGACATGGCCCTGACACGCGAAAGCTACTCTACTCAGTCATCGCGTTGAGTCTTATGTTGCAGTGCACAAAATAGGTTTGCAAGCATTTTTGTGCGCTGCAACATAATATTCTCCGCTCTCTAAAGGCTAGACCTGCAGCATCTACGGCCCGCCTGGACAGCCCTCGGCCGTGCACAAGCGCCAGGGTTGGTTCGTGTGTGATAGTCTTTTTTGCAGAGCAAAACAAAGGATTACATTCATTTCAACGCCCCCCGTTCTGCGCCAAGAGGCGATCTCAGAAACGGTGAAAATATCGAGCACCGTCACCGCAGGCGGGTGCTTTTTCACACCTGCTCAGCCTAGACCTACAGCGGCACCTGAATGGCCCGGTACTGGCCAGGCGGCATGCCGAACCAGCGGCTGCAGGCCTTATGGAAGCTGCTGTGATCGTGGAAGCCGAGGAGGTAGGCCACACGCTTCACGCTGTAACGGGAGTGGCGCAGATAGAAGTCGGCCAATTGTCGACGCACGTCGCTCAGGACATCCTTGAATTGCATGCCATCCTTCTCCAGCGCGCGCTGCAGCGTTCGCTTGCTGATGCTGAGCGCCGCCGCGATCGACTCCACGTCATGTGCCCCCTGCCCTTGTCCCTGGCTCAAGCGCTGGGTGATCAGCGCGCGAATCCGGCCAAGAATGGAGTAGCCGAACGACAGGTCCAGTTGGGCCTCGGCCAGGGTGTCATGCAGCGCGGCGAGCGCCTCGTTGGCCATCTGCAACGGATGCAGGAGTTCCTGCCCATCGAACAGGATGCTGTCATAGGCGGCGCTGAAATGTAACGGACAAGCAAAAAGCCGCCGATGCGCCGAGGTATCCTCCGGCTCTGGGTAGGTGAACTCGACAGCCAGCGGTTGCGGCACCTCGCCCCCCGTAAGCCAGCGGCAGAAAGCTAGCAGCGAGGCGAGCCCGGCGTCGGTGTACTGCCGGGGCTTGATGGAGTCGCATTGCTGGTGATCGAGTCCGGCCAGGCGGTAATGCGATCGCTCTTCAACCAGGAAGAGACTGGAACCGGTATCGATCAACGGGCCGAAACGGACCAGGCGCTCGAGGGCCCGTTGCAGATTCAAGCTGGACATCATGGTGTAGCCGACCAACTGGAAGCTGCCCGGATGGAAATGCCGGTAGGCGCTCAAGCCGATGTCCGGATCGCCGGACACCCCGGCGGCCATGCCCCATAGCCGGTAAAGCGCACTGCGCTGACAGAAGCCTCCCGGCTGCCCCAGGATGCCCGCATCCAGCCCGGCCTCCCGGCACAGTTCACCCACCTCCACGCCCTCGGCCGAGAGCGTGTTCACCAGCACACTGGCATAACCTGTACTCACTCTATGCATGACGTCCTCATCGACCTGTATCTGTTGCGCAGCCATGACGGACCCGCTCTGATGTGCAGGCTACCGGCACTTCATGAAGCAAATATTGATCCGGATCGGCTTCACGTTGTTTTTCTCCCTCTCTGTCTGACAGCGCACAGACAGCGCCAAGATGGCGCCGATGGACACCAGACAGTCACCTGCCAACACTTCCGCGGCCCCAACCCATACTGAATAATCGTTCCCTCGTGCAACGCAAAATGAGGAAACGGTTTCATGACTTCAGGTAAGCGCATCGCAATGGTGACGGGTGGTATGGGCGGCATTGGCACGGCGATCAGCCAGCGCCTGTACCACGATGGCTTCAAGGTAGTGGTCGGTTGCAGTCCCAACTCCAGCCGCAAGGATGCCTGGCTGGCGAGCCAGTTGGAGGCCGGCTATCACTTCGAGTGCGTCGACACCGACATCACCGATTGGGAGTCGACCCGCAAAGCCTTCGAACTGGTGCGCGAGCACTTCGGTCCGGTCGCCGTTCTGGTCAACAACGCCGGTATCACCCGCGACGCCTCCTTTCGCAAGCTCACCCCGGAAGACTGGAACGCCGTGATCGGGACCAACCTGAGCGGCTTGTTCAACACCACCAAGCAGGTCATCGAAGGCATGTTGGCCATGGGCTGGGGGCGGATCATCAACATCTCCTCGATCAACGGCCAGCGCGGCCAGTTCGGCCAAACCAACTACTCGGCGGCCAAGGCCGGCATTCATGGTTTCACCATGGCCCTGGCACGTGAAGTCTCCGCCAAGGGCGTGACCGTCAATACCGTATCCCCAGGCTACATCCAGACCGACATGACCGCGGCCATCCGCCCGGACATTCTCGACGGCATGATCGCGGGAATCCCGGTCGGACGCCTGGGCACCCCCACAGAAATCGCCTCGATCGTGGCCTGGCTGGCCTCCGAGGAATCCGCCTACAGCACCGGTGCCGACTTCTCGGTAAACGGCGGCATGAACATGCAGTAGCCCTGCCAGGCGCATGCATGCCTTGGTTCCGTTCGACAATCTTTCTTGGCTTTTCCATGAGGTCACACATGAACGAAGTCGTAATCGTTGGCGCTACGCGTACCGCCATCGGCAGTTTTCAGGGTGCTCTATCCGCGCTTCCCGCCGCCGAACTGGGCGCTGCGGTGATTCGCGGCCTGCTGGAACAGACGGGTGTCGACGCGGCGCAGATAGATGAGGTGATCCTCGGTCAGGTACTCAGCGCCGGCGTCGGGCAGAACCCGGCCCGCCAGGCGGCGCTCAAGGCCGGTTTGCCGCACACTACGCCCGCACTGACCCTGAACAAGGTCTGCGGTTCCGGTCTCAAGGCCGTCCATCTCGCAGTCCAGGCAATCCGTTGCGGCGATGCGCAACTGGTCATCGCCGGTGGCCAGGAAAACATGAGCCTGGCTCCCTATGTCCTGCCCAAGGCCCGCACCGGCCTGCGCATGGGCCATGCGCAGCTGATCGACAGCATGATCCAAGACGGTCTGTGGGACGTGTTCAACGACTACCACATGGGCGTCACCGCCGAGAATCTGGCGCAGAAGTACGGCATTGGCCGCGAGGCCCAGGACGCTTTCGCCGCTGCCTCGCAGCAGAAGGCCAGCGCGGCCATCGAGGCCGGACGCTTCAAGAGCGAGATTACCCCGATTCTGATCCCCCAGCGCAAGGGTGACCCGCTGGTCTTCGATACCGACGAGCAGCCGCGCGCCGACTGCAGCGCGCAGGCCCTGGGCAAGCTAAAACCCGCCTTCCAGAAGGATGGCAGCGTGACCGCCGGCAATGCCTCGACCCTCAACGACGGCGCGGCCGTCCTGTTGCTCGCCAGTGCCGCCAAGGCGCAAGCCCTGGGCCTGCCGATCCTGGCTCGGATCAAGGCCTATGCCAGTGCCGGCGTAGACCCGGCCGTCATGGGCATCGGCCCCGTCCCGGCCACGCGGCGCACCCTGGAGAAGGCCGGCTGGCATCTGGACGAGCTGGATCTGATCGAAGCCAACGAGGCCTTTGCCGCCCAGGCGCTGGCGGTCGGCCAGGAGCTGGGCTGGGACGCCAGCAAGGTCAACGTCAACGGCGGCGCGATCGCCCTGGGGCACCCCATCGGCGCGGCCGGGGCGCGGATCCTGGTATCGCTGCTGCATGAGCTGATCCGCCGCGATGGCAAGAAAGGCCTGGCCACCCTGTGCATCGGTGGCGGACAAGGCGTCAGCCTGGCCATCGAGCGCTAGGCGAAGACGCAACGGCAGCCCAGGGGGCGGGTTCGGCCCGCGCCCCTCGGGTTGCCGGCATTCCTGCCGTTGCCGCACCGCGCGCCAGAGCGCCGCTTATTTTCACCCGGTCGATTTTTCCGGACAAGGAGCTTTATGGACAACTCGAACGCGTTCACTACCTACTGGTCTGGCCAGGTTCCTTTTGTGGCTTCTCTCGCGCTGCAACAATTGCGCCTTTGGGTCAGCACCAATCAGTGGTTTTCCGGGCATGATCACGACGCCTGGTTCGACGTACCGAGCGAGACGCTCAATAGCCTGCAAGTCGAGTACCAGCAGCAGTGGGGTCAACTCGGTCATCAGTTGCTGACCCGCCAACCCTTCAGCTTCGATGATCGACGTTTCGCCAGTGGCAACTGGAGCGAACCAATGTTTGGCTCCCTGGCCGCCTTCTACCTGCTCAATTCCAGCTTTCTCCTGCAGCTGCTCGATACCCTCAGGATCGAAGAAGAGAAACCGCGCCAACGCCTGCGTTTTCTGGTTGAGCAGGCCATCGCCGCCAGTGCCCCGAGCAACTTCCTGGCGAGCAACCCAGACGCCCTCCAGCGCATGGTGGAGACCCAGGGCGCCAGCCTGTTCACCGGCCTGATGCACCTGGCCAGCGACCTGCAGGAAGGCAAAATGCGCCAGTGCGATAGCGGCGCCTTCGCGGTTGGCGTCGATCTGGCGATCAGCCCCGGCGAAGTGGTCTTCGAGAACGAGCTGTTCCAGCTCATTCAGTACTACCCGCAGAGCGAAAGCCAATTCCAGCGCCCGCTGTTCATCGTCCCGCCGGCGATCAACAAGTACTACGTCCTCGACCTGCGCCCGGACAACTCGATGGTTCGCCACCTGCTGGAACAAGAGCATCCGGTGTTCCTGATGTCCTGGCGCAACTTCGACGAGAAACACGCCGACACCAGCTGGGATGACCTGATCGAGCACGGCGTGATCCAAGCCTTGCAGGTAACCCGGGCGATCAGCGGCGAGCCGCGGCTCAACTGCGTGGGCTTCTGCATCGGCGGCACCCTGCTGAGCAGCGCACTGGCGGTGCTCGCCGCGCGCGGCGACCGGGAGATCGCTTGCATAAGCCTGTTGACCACCTTCCTCGACTATCTCGATACCGGTCCGATCAGCATATTCGTCGACGAGGAACTGGTGACCTACCGTGAGCGCACCATCGGCGGCCAGGGTGGCGCAGCCGGCCTGTTTCGTGGCGAGGACATGGGCAATACCTTCTCCCTGCTGCGCCCCAACGACCTGTGGTGGAACTACAACGTCGACAAATACCTCAAGGGGCAGAAGCCCATTCCGCTCGACCTGCTGTACTGGAACAACGACAGCACCCACCTCCCCGGCCCCATGTACTGCTGGTACCTGCGCCACACCTATCTGCAGAACGACCTGAAGTCGGGAGAGCTGGAGTGCTGCGGGGTCAAGCTCGACCTGACCGCCATCGACGCCCCCGCCTACATCCTGGCCACCCATGACGACCACATCGTGCCCTGGAGGAGCGCCTACGCCAGCACGGCCCTGCTCTCCGGAACCAAGCGTTTTGTCCTCGGTGCTTCCGGGCATATCGCCGGCGTCATCAACCCGCCTGCCAAGCAGAAGCGGCATTACTGGACAAACAACCTGATCACGAAAAATCCCGACAGCTGGTTCAAGGGTGCCAAGCAGCAACCCGGCAGTTGGTGGAACGACTGGTTCGCCTGGCTGGCCAAACACGCCGGCGAGCGTCAACCCGCGGTGGCCAGTCTCGGCAGCGACCAATACCCTCCGCTGGAGCCGGCGCCGGGCAGTTATGTAAAGCAATGAGAAGTTGCTTTTGAAGCAGGGAACCCGCGACGCGTTAACTCAAGCGCTCGGCGGGCTCCGCAGGACATGTGCCTAAGGGGCGGGCTGACGGGCTCTGCAGCCGACCCGCCGAGCCGATGTTCGCGCAGCAAGTGCGGGAGCGTGTGGATGCACCTGTCCGCCAGGATCCATGCGGATGGGACGCCCGGCCATCCTCTACAACCGCATGGGCTTGCCGGCACCGGCCCCAGCGGGTGTGCAAGGCCATGGCCGCGCTTTGCGCACCGGACCAAGTCGACCACAGCCACATGATCGGGCTTGATGCGCGTGCTGCGGCAGGCCTCGTTTGTGACAAGCCTTGCCCTCCTCGGCGGCCTTTTTACTGCTAACGTCTAGAAAGCAGGATGTTTTATCGACAGATACCCTTGGAAAAAGAGCCTGGCTTATGAGTAAGACCAAGAGGATCCACCGTGCCGAGGCGCTTCTGCATAGCGGCGTCGAGCGAAGCGCTCAGCATTCCCCCGAGTGGCTGGTGCTGGTGTTGGCGCTGTGCGGCATGCTGCTGACCGGTTATCTGACCTATGTCGCCCTGCGCGGCGGCACGCCAGCATTCTGCTCGGAAGAGACGGCCTGCGATCTGATTCAGCAAAGTCGCTGGTCGCGCCTGTTGGGGCTGCCATTGGCGTTGTGGGGCTTCGTCCTTTATGGGCTGCTGGCGGGTAACGCCTGGCGACTGCCGGCCAGGCTGGTGCGTTGGCGGCGACTCTGGCTACTGGCCTGGTTCGGCCTGGCCGTCAGCCTGTACATGACCCTGGTCGCCTGGCTGCAACTTGAAGCATTCTGCGCCTGGTGCTTGCTGTCGCTGGCCCTGCTGGCGGCGATCTTCATTCGAGTGAGTCTGAAACGACCCAAATCGGCACCCGGCACCGATTGGCGGCACTGGCTGACCTATTGCGGCGTGGCCACCGTGGTCACCCTGAGCGGCCTGCAGTTGTATTACAGCGATCTGTTTGCCCCGCGCGAAGACCCGCAGTTGCAGGCTCTGGCCAGCCACCTGCAGCGTAGCGGCGCGAAGTTCTATGGGACCTTCTGGTGCTCGAGCTGCCAGGAGCAGAAACGCCTGTTCGGCACATCGGCCGAGCGTCTGCCCTATGTCGAGTGCACACCAGACGGGCGCAACGGACTGCTGGCGCGGGTCTGCATCGAAGAGAAGATCAACCGTTACCCAACCTGGATAATCCGCGAACAGCGCTATTCGCAGATGCTCAATATTGAAGAACTGACGCGCCTCTCAAGATTCAAGTGGCGGGAAACCCCCGTGCCTTGAAGCCCAGCTATTGCACTAGTGTTCAGGCCATGGGCAATGCCTGAACACAAGCGCGGGCAGTGCTCTCCCTGGTGCGCTGCAGCTGGGCAAGCCCGCAAGGTTGGCGCTGTCCTGCCCCCTTCGACTGCAAACCCGCCCATGTCTATTCAACGGCTTGTCACCCGCTGAACCTGGATCAGGCTGGCTTGATCGCCAGGATGCTGCTGGGGATCTGATACAGGGTCTGCTCCGTGGTGCTGCCCAGAACTTTTTCCAGGCCCTTGCGGACCAGCGTTCCCATTACCACTACATCCATGTGCTCGCGCGTGGCAAAGTCGCTGATGATCCTGATCGGAGAACCCTCGACAACATGCCGCCGCTGCGGCGGCACAGCATGTTGCTCGGCGAACTGTTCGAAGGTCGCGCGCATTATGCTGGTCAACTCGTCCAGGAATTCCGGCGTCCAACTGACCGGGGCAGCGGCATAGGCCAGGTAGGCAGGTGAGTGCTCATAGGCGTGCAATAGATGCAGCTCGGCATTGCATTGCACGGCTAAGCCACTGGCGGCGGCCAGAATACGTTCGTTCATGTCGCTGAGCCGGTTTTCTGGTTGTGACAGGTCGACTGCCGCGACAACCCTGCGCGGCAGCGGGTGCTCGGCGGCACTGACCAAATGCAATGGCACCGGGCATTCGCGCAGCAACTGCCAGTCCAGCGGGGTAATGAAGGCGCGCTGCAAGATCGGCTCATGGCGCGTGTCCTTGATGAGCAGATCCGCCTGGGCGTTCTTCATCTGCAGGAGAATTTCCTCGACAGGCGCATCGGTCCAAACAGCTTCGGTCGTCACCGCAATGCCTTTGGTGCTGAGCCGCTCGGCTTCAGCCTTGAGGCGCGCCTGCTGTTGCCTGAGGAAATCGTCGCGTATCTGCGCTTCAGTGCTCTTGTCCAGCAACCACAAAGTGGCAAACGGGCCGCTGATCGCCGCAATGTGCAAGGAACCACCGCACGCTTCCACCAACGCCACTGCCCTTTGCAGGGCGGGGGACTGGCGCATGCCTGGATCGGCTACTAGAAGCAGTCGTTGATACTGACTCATGGGAACCTCCAGAAACTCCGGTTACCACCGCCCTACCCCCTGGCTTTCCCGTAAGCGAAACATCACGCCGGGCGATGCATGTCGAGATGATTCAGCCTGCCCCGCCTGATTGCCTGCGGCGTTGATCTACATCAAACCGACCCGGTTCCGTTTCTCAGCGGTTGTGAACCATCGAACGGCTGGAGGCGGCCACGCTAGGCGAGAGTTTTTCCCAAGCATTCAGCGCGGGCTAGCGACGACCGGTCTTGCCCGGCCATGCGTCGGACTTGCTCGTCCAATGCGTCGTTCCGGGTCGAGCGGCCAGAGCTATAGTCCAGATATCCTTGCCGCATTGGTCAGGCATATCCATGCGGCATGGCCCTGCGTCAGGAGATAGCCATGTCGCATGAGACAACGGACTACACCAGCTTCGAAACGGCGGCGCAGCACGCCACCTCCCGAGTCCCGCGGTTTGCCCCGGACCGCAGAGTCGACGCGGCGCGCCTGGAAATGATCGGCCAGCGTTACGAGTGCGCGAGCCACATCATGGTCTGCGAAGATCGGCACTTTCTCGGCCTGGTGAGGATCGAAGACCTGCTCAGTGCGCCAGCGGACATCACCCTGGCTGACTTGATGGACGCTCAGGCGCCCATAGTCGCGCCGGGCGTGGATCAGGAAATCGCCGCCTGGCGCGCCGTGAACCATGAGGAGTCGGCCTTGACCGTGGTCGATGCGCAAGGCTGCCTGGTCGGGGTGATTCCGCCGCACCGCCTGCTCGCGGTCCTGCTCTCGGAGCACGAGGAGGATCTATCGCGCCTCGGGGGCTTTACCAAGGGGGCCGAGGCCGCGCGCAGCAGCAGCGAGGAACCGGTGCGGCGGCGCTTTCGGCATCGCATCCCGTGGTTATTGGTGGGGCTTGTCGGGGCGCTACTGGCGGCGGATTTCGTCGGACAGTTCGAGGCACAACTGCAGAGCAAGATCATCCTGGCCTTCTTCATCCCGGGAATCGTCTATCTCGCCGATGCGGTCGGCACCCAGACTGAAACCGTGGTCGTACGCGGTCTTTCGGTCGGGGTCGGGATGCGCCAGATGATGGGCCGCGAACTGCTGGTGGGCCTGGCTATCGGCCTGGCGCTGGCCCTGGTCGCCGGCCCGCTGGTGTGGTGGCGCTGGGGCAGCCCCGAGATTGCCCTGTGCATTGGGCTCTCGGTGTTCGCCAGCTGCGCCACGGCAACCCTGGCAGCCATGACCTTGCCCTGGTTGTTGAACAGCTTTTCCCTCGATCCGGCATTCGGCAGCGGGCCGTTGGCTACGGTGATCCAGGACCTGTTTTCGGTGCTGATCTACTTCACTATCGCCAGCGCACTGTTCTGACCAGGCAAGGACAGAAACGCACGCCTGCGGACGCGGATCCGTCCTAAGCTGCAGTTACAGGCATGGCCCTTGCGGCGGCGCGGTGAGCGGCCAGACTTAGCCTATTCTGTTCGCGCCCTGGCGCAGCAACACCCGGAGAGCCGGACATGCTCACGTCTCCCGCCAAACAGCACTTCGCCGGCCGCCTGGTCATGCTCGGCTTCGGCTGCATCGGCCAGGGGGTATTGCCGCTCTTGCTGCGTCATATTGACCTCAGGCCCGAACAACTGCTGATCATCAGCGCCGATCACTGGGAGCTGCCGCTGGCCCGTGAGCACGGGGTCACCCTGGTGCATTTCGAGTTGACCCGGGACAACTATCGACAGGTGCTGGAGCCACGGCTCGCCGCGGGTGACTTTTTGCTCAATCTCTCGGTCGATGTCTCCAGCCTGGCGCTGATCAGCCTGTGCCGCGAGTGTGGCGCGCTGTACCTGGACACCTGCACGGAACCCTGGGCCGGCGGTTATGACGCCCCGTCGCTGCCGCTCTCGCAACGCTCCAACTACGCCCTGCGCGAAGCCGTTCTGACCCTGCGTGGCAAGCGCGGGAAAAGCCCCACGGCGGTACTTACCCATGGCGCCAATCCCGGCCTGATTTCCCATCTGCTCAAGCAGGCGTTGCTCGAACTGGCCGCCGACAGTGATCTGGTCGCCGCGCCGCCGACCTCGCGCGAGGACTGGGCGCGGCTGGCGCAAACGCTTGGCGTACGCAGTATCCATATCGCCGAACGCGACTCGCAGTTCGGCCTGGAACCCAAGGCCGCTGGCGAGTTCGTCAATACCTGGTCGGTGCGCGGATTTCTCAGTGAGGCCTGTCAACCGGCCGAACTGGGCTGGGGCAGTCATGAGCGCTACTTCCCCGCAGACGCCGCGCGGCATGCTTTCGGCTGTCAGGCCGCCCTCTACCTGAGCCGTCCCGGCGCGGCCACCCGGGTGCGCAGTTGGACGCCGCTGGCCGGGGCGCAGCTGGCTTTTCTTATCTCCCACAGCGAATCCATTGCCATCGCCGACTATTTGACCCTCGGCGACCCGCACGCGCCCGAGTACCGCCCCACGGTGCTCTATGCCTATCACCCCTGCGACGCGGCGGTGCTCTCGCTGCATGAACTGGCTGGGCGCAACTGGCATGCACAGCAGCGTCAGCGTTTGCTCGAAGAGGACATCAGCGACGGCGTGGATGCTCTCGGCGTGCTGCTCATGGGCCACCCGCGCGGCGCCTACTGGTACGGCTCGCGCCTGAGCATCCAGCAGGCCCGGGCGCTGTGCCCGGAGAACAATGCCACCAGCCTGCAGGTCACCAGCGCGGTGATGGCCGGGGTGATCTGGGCCATCCAGCACCCCAGGCGCGGCATCGTCGAGCCGGACGAAATGCCCCACGCGGCGATTCTGCAGCTGTGTCGGCCCTATCTCGGCGAGGTTGGCGGGGTGTACAGCGACTGGACCCCACTGGAGCACCACCGCGGCCTGTTCCCCGCGGATCTCGACTTCGACGATCCCTGGCAATTCAAGAATTTCCGCGCCCCGTGAGGGCTATGCTTGAGTCATGGTCCGCGCCACTTTTCGCTTCTACGAGGAGCTCAACGACTTCCTGCCGGCCGAGCGCCGGCGCCGGGAGTTCGACTGCGTTTGTGCCCGCGCGGCCACCACCAAGCACATGATCGAGGCCCTTGGCGTGCCCCACACCGAGGTCGAGCTGCTGCTGGTCAACGGCGAGTCGGTTGGCTTCGAGCGGTTATTGGCGGACGGCGACCGGGTGGCGGTCTACCCCAAGTTCGAACGTCTGGACATCAGCTCCCTGCTCAAGGTCCGTGAGCAGCCGCTGCGGGCCTTGCGCTTCATCGCCGATGCCCACCTCGGCGGTTTGGCCCACCTGCTGCGCATGGCCGGTTTCGACACGCTCTACGACAATCACTTCGACGATCTGCAGATCGCCGAAATAGCCGCGCGCGAGAAGCGCATCGTGCTGACCCGCGACCGCGAATTGCTCAAGCGCCGGCTGGTCAGTCACGGCTGCTACGTGCATGCGCGCAAGTCCGCCGAGCAGTTGCGCGAGCTGTGCCAGCGGCTCGACCTGGCGCCCAGCATCAAGCCGTTCAGCCGCTGCCTGCATTGCAACCTGCCGTTGCACGGCATCGATGCACAAGAAACCCGCGAGCGCTTGCCCAGCCGCATCGGCTACAGCTATTCGCAGTTCATGCATTGCCATGGCTGCGGCCGCCTGTACTGGCAAGGCACGCACTGGCGCCGCATGCGCGGCCTGCTGACCGCGCTGCTCGCGCAGCAGACAGACCCGGATTGAAGCGCTCAGGCCGGCGGCTGCAGCCCGGCTTCGCGCAGCCAGTCGCGATTGAACAGGCGTCCGGCATAGAGCCCGCCGCGGTCGCACAACAGGGTCACGACGCAGTGTCCCGGCCCCAGTTCCAGGGCGACCCGGCGCGCCGCGCAGAGGTTGATGCCGCTCGACCCACCGACGTACAAGCCCTCCTCGCGCAGCAGGCGATAAAGCATGTCCACGCACTGCTGGTCGTCCACCTGCAGCGCCGAGTCGATCGGCGTGTCCTGCAGATTGGCGGTAACCCGACTGGTGCCGATGCCTTCGGTGATCGACTTGCCCTCGGCGCGCAACTCGCCGTCCAGCACCCAGTGATAAAGGGCACTGCCCATGGGGTCGGCAAGGACGATGCGCACCGCCGGCTTGCGCTCCTTGAGATAACGCGCCACGCCGGCCAGGGTGCCGCCGGTACCGACCGCGCAGACGAAGGCATCCACCCTGCCCTCGCTATCGCGCCAGATCTCTGGCCCGGTGGTTCGGTAGTGAGCGTCGCGATTGGCGGTATTGTCGAACTGGTTGGCCCAGATTGCCCCGGGCAATGTGGCGGCCAGGCGACCGGCGATCTTCTGGTAATTGTCCGGGTCGCTGTACGGCTTGGGCGGTACCGGACGCACCTCGGCGCCCAGTTGACGCAGCAGGTCGAACTTCTCCCGCGACTGGTTATCCGGGATCACGATGATGCAGCGGTAACCGCGCGCCGCACAGAGATGCGCCAGGCCGATGCCGGTGTTGCCGGCGGTGCCTTCGACCACTGTACCGCCCGGGCCCAGGCGGCCACTGTGCTCGGCGTCTTCGATGATGCCCAGGGCCGTGCGATCTTTCACCGAGCCGCCGGGGTTGAGAAACTCGGCCTTGGCCAGGACCTCGCAACCGGTCTCGGCGCTCAGCTTGCCGAGACGAATCAGCGGCGTGTCGCCAATGGTTCCGCTAAAACCCTCGCGGATAGCCATGGTTCACCTCCAACCTGCTCTATCCTCTTTCTAGTTTAGCGGCGACAGGCGCAACCGATGGGGTTGACGGGTATCAATACCGCGGCCGGCCGCCAGGCATAACCTCGAACCCTTCCCCCGAGGACCGGCCACATGGAAAAGCAGCATCAATGGAACCTCTGGTTCTTTCTCGTCGCCTTCAGCCTGCTCCTGGTGTTTCAGGACTGGTGGGGAACACGCAGCGCGGTCGAGCCCCTGCCCTACAGCGAGTTCATGCGCCTGCTCAAGGAGGAGAAACTCAGCGATCTGCGCATCGAGCAGCAGCAGATCAGCGGCAAGCTCAAGGAACCGATCAATAACCGCAGCCAATTCGTCACCGTGCGGGTCGAACCCGATCTGGCCGAGGCCCTGGCGCAGTCGCAGGTGACCTTCAGTGGCACCCGCCAAGGCGGCTTGATCAGCAACCTGCTGAGCTGGCTGTTGCCCTTTATCCTGATCTTCGCCCTCTGGTCGTTCCTGTTTCGTCGTCTGGCCGAGAAACAGGGCTTTGGCGGCATGGTCAACGTCGGCAAGTCCAAGGCCAAGGTATTCGTCCAGCGCGATACCGGGGTGACCTTCGACGATGTGGCCGGCATCGACGAGGTCAAGGCCGAGCTGCTCGAGGTGGTGTCCTTCCTCAAGGACCAGCCCAAGTACAGCCGCCTCGGCGCACGGATTCCCAAGGGCATCCTGCTGGTCGGCCCGCCCGGTACCGGCAAGACCCTGGTGGCCAAGGCGGTGGCCGGCGAGGCCAACGTGCCGTTCTTCTCCATCTCCGGCTCCGAGTTCGTCGAGATGTTCGTCGGCGTCGGCGCCGCACGGGTGCGTGACCTGTTCGAGCAGGCGCGCAAGTCTGCCCCCTGCATCATCTTCATCGACGAACTGGACGCCCTGGGCAAGGCGCGCGGGGTCGGCGCCTTCGGCGGCAACGACGAGAAGGAACAGACCCTCAACCAGTTGCTCGCCGAGCTGGACGGCTTCGACCCGCGTGAAGGTGTAGTCCTGCTGGCCGCCACCAACCGCCCGGAGATCCTCGACCCGGCCCTGCTGCGCGCCGGCCGTTTCGACCGCCAGATCGTCATCGACCGCCCCGATCGACGCGGCCGGGTGGCCATCCTCAAGGTGCATGCCAAGCGCATCCAGGCCACCGCCGACCTCGACCTGGAGCGTATCGCCGGCATCACCACCGGCTTTTCCGGTGCCGACCTGGCCAACCTGGTCAACGAGGCGGCCATCCTCGCCACCCGCCGCGGCGCCGATAAGGTGAGCATGGACGACTTCACCGCCGCGGTGGAACGCATCGTGGTCGGCAGCGAACGCCGCGGTCGCCTGCTCCAGCCCCACGAGCGCGAAGTGGTGGCCCACCACGAAATGGGCCACGCCCTGGCCGCGGCCAGCCTGGCGGGCATGGATCCGGTGCACAAGGTGTCGATCATCCCGCGCTCGGTCGGCGCGCTCGGCTATACCCTGCAGCGGCCTACCGAGGATCGCTTCCTGATCACCCTGGCGGAGCTGAAAAACCGCATGGTCGTGCTGCTCGCCGGGCGCGCGGCGGAAGACCTGATCTTCAACGAGATTTCCACCGGCGCCGCCGACGACCTGGCCAAGGTCACCGACATCGCCCGGCAGATCGTCACCCGCTTCGGCATGACGGCCGAACTCGGCCAAGCCGTGCTGGAACGGCAAAGCGCCAGCTACCTGGGCGAACAGGCGATCGGCCTGCGCGAGAAAGACTACTCGGAAGAGACCGCGCGCGAGGTCGACCTCAGCGTCAGGGCCCTGATCGATGGCGCCTATACGCGGGCCAAGGCCCTGCTGCAGAGTCGGCGTGCCGAGCTGGAACAAGGTGCCCAGTTGTTGCTGGAAAAGGAAACCCTGACCCCCGAAGAGTTCCCGGCGCTGCGCCCACTGCCGGCCTAGCGTGCGGATGGAGACAACCCCAATGCAGACGAAATCCGCCGGGCAAAGGCTCTGCCTGTACGACAGCGCAGAACTCGCCGCCATCGTGCATAGCATGGCCCGCCAGGCCGCGGCTCTGTTGCCGCCCGGGCAGAGTGCGCTGGTGGGCATTCTGCGCCGCGGCGAACCCCTGGCGCGGATGCTGCAACGGCAGTTGGCGCAGCTTACCGGGCAAGCCGAATTGCCCCTGTATCCACTCAAGGTCAAACGCTACGCCGATGACCTCAGCCTGCTGCATGCGCAAACCGCACTGACCGAGAGTCCCGAACTGGCCGCGCTGGACTTGTCCAGCACCACCCTGCTGGTGGTCGATGACGTGCTCTATGAAGGCCACTCGCTGTTGCGCACCTGCGCCTACCTGTCGCGTCTCGGTGCCCAGCGGGTGCGTGCGGCGGTGCTGGTCGATCGCTGCGTCTGCACCCAGCCGGTGCGTGCCGATATCGTCGGCGTGCGCCTGCAGATCGCCCCCGGCGACATCATCGAATGCAACGTGCCGCCTTACGAGCAGGCGTTGCGCATCGAGGTGCTGCGCCACCGCGGCTGACTGGCTGCTCTCCCGACAACCGTGCAACGCACCGCCTGTCAGCGCTGCTGGTGCTCTCAGACCTGCTTTGATGTACATCAAGATGCATGGGCGCAAACCGGTGCAAACAGACAGAGGTGTCTGCTTGTCGAGCCTGGCCTCCAAGCCTGCCCTCAATCCACTGTTTTCGCGTCGCGGAGAATGTCATGGACAAGTATCAGCAGAGTCAGAAAAACAAACTGTTCAGCCCCAACCGCCACGATCCAACCCTCAGCCCGCGCAGTGCTGGCACCGCGGTCTGCCCCAGGTGCAGCGCACTCTATCAAGCCGGCAACTGGGCCTGGCAAACCCCACAAACCAGCCTCCCGGCCGATGTAACCGAGGTTGTCTGCCCGGCCTGCCGGCGCATTGAAGACAAGGTTCCGGCGGGCACCCTGACCTTGTCAGGGGAATTTCTGCAGACCCATCACAGCGAAATCCTCAACCTGATCCACAACACCGAGACGCTGGAAAAGGCCGAGCACGCCATGGAACGCCTCCTCGAAGTGACGACCCAGGATGACGTCGTGCAAGTCACCACGACCGGTATCCACCTGGCCAATCGCATCGGTCACGCCCTGGATTCCGCCTACAAAGGCCAGACCAAATACCATTACGACGATAACCAAACCCACGTCAGCATCCACTGGCAGCGCGACTGAAGGAGCACAAGCGCTGGAGTGAACACGGTTCTGTAGGATGTGGCGGGCCGCGTAGGCTTGAGCACAGCGATACCCATCAGCGATCGAACCATTACCGCGCATTGCGCCTACGCCCATCTGCCGCCAGAGCTGCATGCCGGCGCAGTTGGGGTGGCTTGCGGGTGATGGGTATCGCTGCGCTCATCCTACGTGGCCCGCGCATCCTGCGGTGGCGAGCCCAATCCGGCGCTAGTACAGCCAGATCCTGACCTCGGCGGTGGAGCCGTCGCGGGGGAACGCCACGGTTTCCTCCAGCAGCGGTTGGCCATTGAGGGTCGTCCGCGGCCAGCCGGCCTCGGTGCTGGTGATTTTCGCCACCACTATGCGCAGCGCGCCCTGCTCGCCCTGGATCTGCGCGCTGAACCCTGGCCAGCCTGGCGGCAGGCAAGGCGTGATCGCCAGCCGCCCTTCGCGCAGGCGCAGGCCGAGGATCGACTCGATGGCCAGGCGCCAGGTCCAGGCCGCCGAGCCGCTGTACCAGGTCCAGCCGCCGCGCCCGCAATGCGGTGCGACGCTGGCGATATCGGCCGCCAGCACATAGGGCTCGACGCGGTAGCGCGCCAGCCGCTCGGGGCTGGCGGCCTGGTGGATCGGGTTCATCAGCTGGAAAATCCGCCAGGCACCCTCGGCATCGCCAAGTTCGGCAAAGGCCATGCCCAGCCAGGCGGCGGCATGGCTGTACTGGCCGCCATTCTCGCGGATACCGGGTGGGTAGGCCTTGATGTAGCCGGGTTCCCGTCGGGTATTGGCGAACGGCGGCCAGAGCAGGCGGATCAGCCGGTGCTGCTCGCTGATCAACCGGGCGGCGGCCTGCTCGACGGCGTGTCGCGCCCGGGGGGTGGCATGCCCGCCGGACAGCACCGCCCAGGACTGCGAGATCGAATCGATCTTGCACTCCTCGTCCACGTGACTGCCCAGGGGCCGGCCGTCGTCGTCCAGGGCGCGCAGGTACCAGTCGCCGTCCCAGGCCACCTCATTGATCTGCCGGGTCAGCGCCTGGGCCGCCTTGATCCAGTAGATCTGCTCGTCGAAGCAGGCCTGGCGTTCGGCCAGGCCGGCAAAACCCTTCATCGTCGCCACCGCGAACCAGCCGAGCCAGACGCTCTCGCCCCGGCCCTCGCGACCGAGGCGGTCCATGCCGTCGTTCCAGTCGCCGCTGCCGATCAACGGCAGGCCATGGCTGCCCCGGGTGTTGCCGTGCTGCAACGCGCGCTTGCAGTGTTCGTAGAGCGAGTACGGCTGGTCGCCAGGCAGGTAGCGCGCGTAGCGATCATGTTCGTCAGCGGCCAGCGGCGGCGCCTGGAGAAAGGCCAGTGGCTCGTCGAGAATGCTCCGGTCACCGGTGGCCTCGACGTACTGGCTGGTGACGTAGGGCAACCACAGCAGATCATCCGAACAGCGGCTGCGCACGCCACGATCCTGCGGTGGATGCCACCAGTGCAGCACGTCGCCCTCCTCGAACTGGTGGGCGGCGCAGGCGAGGATATGCGCGCGGGCGCGTTGCGGGTCGGCGTGCAACAGGGCCAGCACGTCCTGCAACTGATCGCGGTAGCCGATGGCGCCACCGGCCTGATAGAAGCCGGCGCGGGCCAAAATGCGCGAGGCCAGGGTCTGGTAGAGCAGCCAGCGATTGACCAGCAGATCGAAGGCCGGGTCGGGGGTCTGCACCTGAACCGCGCCGAGCAGGCGGTCCCAGTGCCGGGTGACCTGGGCCAGGGCCTGCTCGACCTGGCCCTCCTGCTGCCAGTGGCGGGCCAATGCCGTGGCCTGCTCGCGATCGCTGCCCTGGCCGAGCAGGAACACCACCTCGGCGGTGGCGCCGGCGGCGATGTCCAGGTGCACCTGGAACGCGGCGCAGGGGTCGTCCCCCGGCTCGATCCGTCCGCCCAGCGCCCAGCGTTGCAGCCCGGCGGGACGGCTCGGATGGCCGCCCAGGCCGAGAAAATCCTGACGGTCGGCGGTCAGGCTGTGCGGCGGGTGGTTGGCGCCGAGGAACGCGACCCGCTCGGCAAACTCCGGGTTCCACGGGTTGCGGGCCAGCAGCGCGTGGCTGTCACTCTCGTATTCGCAGACCACATGGGGCCGCGCCGTGCTACGCAGCGCCCCGAGCAGCCATTCGGCGTAGTAGGTCGCGGTGATCCGCCGCGGCCGCGGGCTGACATTGTGCAGGCGCAGGCGGACGATCTTCACTGGATCCTCCTGGGCCACGAACACCAGCAGCTCCTGCTCCAGGCCCTGGCTGTGGCGCCGCCAACTGCTGTAACCCGCGCCGTGGCGAATCTGGCAGGCACTGCCCTGGCCTGCCGGCAACGGCGTGGTGGTCCAGATCGCCGCGGTTTCCTCGTCGCGCAGATACAGCGCTTCGCCGGCACAGTCGGCCAGCGGGTCGTTGTTCCACGGCGTCAGGCGATTCTCGCCGCTGTTCAGCGCCCAGCTGAAACCCAGGCCGGCCTCGCTGACGATGCTGCCGAAGCCCTGATTGGCCAGCACGTTGCACCAGGGGGCCGGGGTGCGCTGGTCCGCCTCGAGGTGGATCAGGTAGTCGCGGCCATCGGCGCTGAAGCCGCCAACACCGTTATCCGCGCGCAGGTCGCTCGGCCGCGGCAAGGGCCTGTCGCCATTCGCGAACGTCTGGCCCGTGCCACTGAATGGCGGGAGTAACGGCCGCGGCAGCATGGCGGCCTGCAGTTGCTCGGCCAGCGTACCGGCCGACTCGTCGAGCACCACCCGCGCTGCGCTTTCGAGCAGGCCGAGGTCGTCGGCCGGCAACTGATCGGCGAACAGCAGGTGCACGCCGCCGCTGTGCCTGGGTAACTCGTCCTGCCCCCCGGCTTCCTGCAGCAGCGCGTGCAGTTGTTCGCGCAGCGGTTCGGCGTAGCTGGAGGCGCCCAGGCGCAACACCAGCAGATCGACATGCAGGCCGTGGCGCCGCCAGAAACGCTGGCCGCGCACCAGGGTGCGCAGCAGCCCGGTTTCCTCGCCATGGCCGGTGCGCAACAGCAGCAGCGGCCGGTCGCCGGAGATGCCCATGCCCCACAGTCGCGGCTGGCCCAGGCGATTGCCCAGCCGGGTCGTCGCCGCACCGCGCAGGGTCGGATGCGGATGCAGCAACAAGGAGGCGAGCAGTTGCAGCTCCGCCAGCCAGGCCGGTTCCAGGCCCAGCTGGCGCGTCTCCCGGCTGGCCTCGCTGGCCGCATCGGCGAACGCCCACTCCAGCGCGGACAGGGTGGCATAGCGCTCGGCGTGTTCGAGCAGGGACTGCCGCGAGCCGCCGGCCAGGGTCAGGAAGGCCAACTGCCGGTGTTCGCCGGGGTCGAGCACCAGGCGCACCTGCAGGGCCATCACCGGGTCGAGCGTCCAGCCGCTGTTGCCGCCCAGCCCGTGGAGCACGCCTTGCGGCTGGCGCTCATCGCCGTGACGGCCGAGGAAGCTCTGCCGGTCGCTGTCAAAACTCACCGCCGCCATGCGCGGGTCGTCGAGCACCAGGCGATGCAGGAGCAGCGGCGGCTTTTCCTCGGGATGGCGCGCACGCCGGGTAAACAGCAGGGCCTGCAGCTGCGGGAGATACTCGCTGCCGACGAACAACTTGCTGAACGCCGGGTGGCGTTCGTCGTCGAGCGGCGGCGCCAGTACCACTTCGCCATAGCTGGTCAGTTGCAGGGTGCGCGCTTGATCGCTCTCGTTGCTCAGGGTCAGGCGGCGGATTTCCAGGTCGTCGGCAGCGGCGACGGCGACTTCCATGCGCAGGCGGATGCCATGGTCGTAACGCTGGAATTCCGCCATATGTGGATGGAAGATCACCTGCTCATGCTCGGACAACACGCCGGTTGGCTGCCGGCCCGCCGACCACAGTGCCCCGCTCTGCTCGTCGCGCAGGTAGATCCACAGCCCCTGGCTGTCGCGAGTGGCATCGCCATGCCAGCGCGTCAGCGCATGCTGATGCCAGCTCAGGCCGCCGCCACCGGCGGTGGATATCCAGCTGCACAGACGGCCGTTGCCGAGCACGTGAACCTGGGGGAACAGCTCGGCGCCCTTGGGCAGCCAGGCCTGCGGCGGCGCCACCCGACTGCTGCTGGGCGGCGCTTGCCGTGCCTCGAACCGCGGGCTTTGCGCCGGCAGTTCCTGCGGGATGCGCTCATGCAGCAACAGCTCCATGATCCTGACCCGCGGCTCTTCACGAAAACGCCGCACCAGCACATCGGCACACAGCGCATTGTCCAAGGCGGCGAGAATCATGCCCTGGTGATGGGCCATGAACGCGCGCACGGCAGTGAATCGCCGGCCACTGGCAACCCGCTCGACGCTATAGTCCGCCGCTTCGTAGAGCCCGTAGCTGCCGACCAGGCCGAGGCGTTGCAACTCCAGCAGATTGTCCAGCGCGGCCGCCGGATTGACCGCCAGGGCCAGCGCCGTCGCGTAGGGCGCCACCACCAGATCGCGCGCCTGCTCGCGGCGCAGGCCCAACGCGGGCACCCCGAATGCCCGGTAACGGTAGCGGTGTTCGGGATCGCGCGAGGCGAAGGCCGATTCGGAGATGCCCCAGGGCACGCCCTTGTCGCGACCATGCTGGCGCTGTACCTCGACGGCGGCGCGTTCGCTCTGCCCGAGCAGCGAGCCGGCATGGCTGGGCAGCAGCAGCGGCGGCATCAGGTACTCGAACATCGAGCCATTCCAGGACAGCAAGGACAGCCCGCCGGCCATCTGCGCCAAGGGCCGGCCGAGGCTAAACCAGTGCTCCAGGGGCACATCGCCCTTCATGATGGCGAAATAGCTGGCCAGCCGCGCCTCGCTCGCCAGCAGGTCGTAATGGTGATTGTCGAGGCGGTCGGCACTGAGGTTGTAGCCAATGTGGAACAGCCGCGACTGCTCATCGTAGAGCGGCCGGAAATCCATGCCCAAGGCCATCGACTCGGCCCGCGCCGCGTCCTCCAGCAGATTCTGCCGCAGCAATTGCTGCGCCTGGCAGCCGGTCTCCAGCGCCAGCTTGAGTTCGCTCTGCCAGTGCGCGTCGGCCTCGTCCGTCGCGACGTAACTGGCCAGCAGGGCCTGGGCCTCGACGCCGGCGGTAGCGATTTCGCCCATGCTCAGGCTCGGCGGCAGGCAGGCGGCGAGTTGCTCCACCAGCTGCCGGCGCCCGGCCGGCGGAGATTCCAGCAGGCTCTGCCAGGGTTGCAGGCGCTCGCGGTCGCGGCGGATATCGAGCAGATGATGGTGGATGCGCTCGAGCCAGCTCTGGATCTCCTTGAGCTGCTGCACGCTCAGCCCCGGCTGACGGGGGATGGCCTGGGCCACTGCCGCACGCAACGCGCTTTCCTGCTCTTGCAGCGCGTCCAGGATCTGCCAGTCGCCACTGGCTCGCTGGCAATCGAGGGCGAAGGCGGCCAGGCGCTCCTGCACCTCGCCCTGCTCGACCACGCGAAGGGCGTCGCGCAGCAACTCGAGCGCGTCCTCCAGACCCGCCCAGCGTTGCTCGCGCAACGCCGTACCGGCGGCGATTTCGCGGCAGCCTTGCTGCAGGGTCAACAGGCAGACCGCCAGGTTGCCGCTGTCGACGGTCGACACATAGCGCGGTTCCAGCGGGCTCAACAGGCGCGTGTCGTACCAGTTGAGCCAGTGGCCACGGTAGCGCTCGAGCTGCTGCAGGGTGTCCAGACCGCGCCGGATGCGGGCCGACAGGTCGCTGGCGCCGACATAGCCCAGATCCGCCGCGGCGAGGGTGGACAGAAACAGCATGCCGATATTGGTCGGCGAGGTGCGGTGGGCGATCTCGCTGTAGGGCTCTTCCTGATAGTTGTCCGGCGGCAGCCAGTGGTCGTCGGGGCCGACAAAGGTTTCGAAGAACAGCCAGGTACGGCGCGCCAGTTGCCGGAGGAAGGCGCGCTGGCTCTGATCCAGCTCGACCATTGCCGGCCGGCGCGGCTTGGCGATGCCCAGGGCGATTTCCGGGGCCAGCAGCCAGAGCAGCAACAAGGGCGCGGCCGGCAGCAAGGCGCCGGGATTGAACTGCATCAGCAAACCGCCCAGCAACACGGCAAAGGCCGGCGAAGCGCACATCTGCCGCCAGGCATAAGCGTGCGAATCGCGTGCGGCCAGGAGCCGCGCCTGGTGCGCGGCGGTGGTCCATTCGAGCAGGTGCTGGCGCGACACGCCGAGCCGCCACAGGGTGCGGCCCAGGGCATCGAGCGCAATCACGGCATCGTTGACCAGAAATGCCAGGGCCAGAAACCAGCGCCCGGCATGGTCGCGCAACCCGCGCAGCATGCCCTTCACCGCGCCGCGCCGTCGACCGGCCGCGAGGCCGGTGACCAGTTCGGTGAACAGATAGCCCCCCGGTACGGCCACCGCCAGCAAGGTCCAGACCCAGGGCGAGCCGGGCAACCACAGCCAACCGGCCGTCACCAGGGCCACCAGTGACAGCGGGATCAGGCTGCGCCGCAGGTTGTCGATAATCTTCCAGCGGTCGAGCGGGCCCAGGCGATTGCTCAGCCTGGAGCCATCGCTGGCCGGCACCTGGCGCCACAACCAGGGCAGCAATTGCCAGTCGCCGCGCAGCCAGCGATGCTGCCGGCGGGCATAGTCGAGGTAGGAAGCGGGGAAACCCTCGTAGAGCACGATGTCGCTGACCAGCCCGGCGCGGCCGTGGATGCCTTCGAACAGATCGTGGCTGACCAGGCTGTTTTCCGGGATGCGCCCTTCCAGGCTGCGCTGGAAAGGCGCGACCTCGTAGATGCCCTTGCCGACGAAGATGCCGGAGCCGAACAGATCCTGATAGACGTCGGAAACCGCCCGGGTATAGATATCGATGGCCGTGTCGCCGGTATACAGCCGCGCGAACAACGAGCGGTTGCCGCGTTCCGGGGCGATTTCCACCCGCGGCTGCAACACCGTGTAACCGCGCAGTACCTGGCCACTGAGCGGGTCGAACTCGGCGCCATTGAGTGGATGGGCCAGGGTGCCGACCAGGCGCGCGACCGTCCCCGCGGGCAAGCCGGTATCGGCATCCACGGTCACCACGAAGCGAATGCCGCGCAAGCCCGCAGGATCGCCCTCATGCAGGCTGAAGGCGCCCTCCTCGGCCCCCAACAGGTAGTGGTTGAACTGCTCGAGCTTGCCGCGCTTGCGTTCCCAGCCCATCCAGGAGCCCTCGCCCGGGTTGTACCGGCGCGCACGCTGCAGCAGGTGGAAAGGCCCGCCGTGACTGCCGGCATGGCGCAGGTTGAGCCGGCGAATGCCCTGCACCAGCAGCTGCTCCAGCTGCGCGTCGTGGGGCATGTGCTGCGCCGGCGCATCGGCATGATCGTTGAGCAGGACGAAGCGCAGCAGCGGATCCGGGTTGGCCAGGTAGTGCATTTCCAGTTGTTCGAGCAGCTCCATGGCTTCGTCGCTGCTGCCCAGCAGTACCGGCACCACCACGGCCGTGGCGCAGTTGTGGGCGATCGCCCTGCTGAAGTCGAGCTTGGGCAACACCCGTGGCGGCAGATTGCGGGTGACCAGCCAATGCACCAGGGTGATGCTCAGCACCGAGGCCGGCAGCACGGCCAGCACGATGCCGAGCAGCCAGGTTGCCGGGCCCGCGCCGACCAGCGCCAGGTACCAGGCCGGCAGCAGCAAGGCGACGCCCCCGGCCAGGCCGAGCGCAGCGGCATAGACCTGGCCGGCATGGGCAAACAGCCAGCGCCGCCAGCCCGCCGCCAGGCTTGCTCGATAACCCAGGGCGCTCTCGCAGCGTTCGCGTCCCGGGCCGATCAGCCAGTAACCGACGTGCCCGCTGGCATCGGCCGGATTGCCAGCCAGGGCGTGTTGCAGCACCTGCTGGGCCACCTCGGGCTCGCTGCGCTGCGCGCCAGCGGCGAGCTCCTCCAGCGCCTTGCGGTAGCGGTCACGGGTGTCGAAGTCCATGTGCGGGTAGACGCCCGCCGGATCGTCGCGCAGGACTTCTTCGACGCGGCTGCATTGCTCGAAGAAATCCTGCCAGGGGATCGCGGCGATGATGCCCAGATTGGCCAGGGCACGCGCCACGCACTCGGTATCATCGAAGGTGGCCAACTCGACGCAGTGCCGGGTCGGTTCGAAGGGCGCCTGCAACTGCGGCAGCAGACGGCCGAATGCGCTGACCAGAATTTCCACGCAGGCCAGGCGCAGCATGGTCGGGAATGCCCACAGTTCGGCGATGGTCAAGGGTGCATCGGTCTGGTAGGTGCTGACGAACTGCACGGCACCGGGCAGCGACAACTGCAGGTGCGAGGCGTGCAGATAGCCCTGGGCAATGGCGAAAATCCGCGGAATGCCCTCCTCGCCCGGATTGGTCAGGCACGGCAGGCGCCGGTAGAACTCGCGCGGCAGGTCTTCGCCGATTTGCCGCGCCGCACGCTGCACCTGGTAATCGTTGTCCAGCAGCCACTCGGCGGCCTTGGCGACTTCCGCCGCCGGTTCGAGGCAAAGCTTCTGCGTGGCCTGCAGCCAAGCGTCCAGCTCATCGATATGCAGCCATACCGGCAAATCGCCGGGTTGGCCCGCGACCAGCAGATGGCGTTCGCGCAGCTGGCTGGCCACCACGTCGAGCAAGCCTTTTGGGGGATCGGATTGGGTCAGGTTCACCGCGCCCTCGGCGAGGCAAAGCGCAACTCCAGCTGACCGCCGCCGTCATCCTGGAAGGCACGGAACGGCGGTTGCTGGCGCATGACCAGCATGGGTTGACGGATATGGCTCATGAGGAAGCTGGTGACGCTGCCATAGGGCATATCCATACGTCCGCTGCAGCCGTGCGCGGACAGCACGACCAGATCCACGCTCTCCTGGGCGGCGATGCGCACCAGGCTGCTGCGCACGTCAGCGCAGAGCACGCTGGCGCGCACCACCAGACCCTGTTCGCTGGCGCGGCTCTGCAGGCGCGCCAGGTACTGCTGGGCAACCCGTTGATTGCGCCGCTGCAGCCGTTCGCTCAATTCGATGTCTGCGCTTTCGGCCGGCCCTACCTCGGTCAACGCGGTCGGTGGCACCACATGCACCAGCAGCAGTTCGGCATGCTGCGCCTTGGCCAGGTGCATGGCGAAGGGCAATACGCACTCGGCCTGGCAGGAACCGTCGAGCGGCACCAGCAGGCGCCGATAGCCGGTCGCGAGGATATCTTGCGCCGTACAGGGGACCAACAGCAGTGACCCCGGGGCATGATCGACCACTTCCTGCGCCGTATCGCCCAGGCCCCAATCTTCCGGCCGCCATTCGCCGTGGGTGCCCAGAACCGTCAGCTCGTTGGGGTGCCTTTGCGCCCACAGGCCGATCTGTTCGGCCGCCTGGCCCTCGACGACTTCGGCCTCGATGGGCGCACACAGGTGCCGATAGCGTTCGACCAGGGCTTCCACCCGATCGTAGGCCTCGCGCCGCCGAATCTCCCAGTCGAGCGGGTCCTGGCATTCCTCGCCGGTCGGGCGGGTGACGAATACCCGCAGCAAGAGCAGCGGAACTCCCAGGCTGTTGGCGAGCGCAATGGCATGCAGGATCACCTTGCTCATGGGTTCACCCGAGCCGATGCAGGCCACCACCCGGGTAAAGCCCTTGGCAGGCGCCGTCTCGGCGTTGTGAGTCGATTCGGGGGTAACGTTGTCAGTGATCATCCGCAGGGTTTCCTCCGACTCCGAAAGGGACGCGTCCGAGAAACGAAGCTTCACCCTAATCAGCCGCGGTGGACGGCGGTTTGATGCAGATCAAGTGCAGCGGCGGCCATGCCGTCAGGGCGACGAAGCGACCAGGCGCGGCTCCAGGTAGGCGATCAGGGCATCGAGGCTGTCCAGCTTGTGGTAGTCGGCCTCGGGGATATTCACCCCCAGGCGCCGGTGCAAGGCGCCGAGAAAGCGCAGCCAGTCCATTGAGTCGAGGTCGACCTCGTCGCGCAGCGGACGGTCGCCGCGCAACGCCTCTGCTTCGAGTTCCGGCGCGATGTGTTGCAACTCGGCCAGGACCTGCTGGCGCAACTGTTGTCGATCCATTGTCATGTCCCTCAGAGGCTGTCCGGGCTTTGCAACAGGCGCCGCACTTCGCCGAGAAAGCGTGCGCCATAGTGACCGTCGCTGACCCGGTGATCGGCGGCCAGGCTGGCGACCACGCAGGGCATCACGCAGAGCTGCCCCGCCTCCACCCAGGGTCGCTCGGCGATACGGCCGAAGCCGACCAGGGCCACCTGGGGCGGATAGATCACGCCGAACACGGCGTCCACACCCTGATCGCCGAGCTGGGTGACAGTGAGGCTGGCATCGCTCAGTTCGGAGCTGCGCAGCGAGCCGCTGCGGGCGCGCTGAACCAGATCGGCGAGTTCGCCCATCAGCTGTTCCAGTGGTCTGCTGGCGACAGCGTGCAGCGCTGGCGCGATCAGGCCGCCCTGGCGCAGGGCAATGGCCACGCCGAGGTGAACGTCGGCGGCCGGCTGGAAGGCGTCCTCGCGCCAGAAGCCATTGAGCTGCGGGTACTCGCGCAGCGCCAGGGCCACCGCCTTGAGCAGCAGCACACTGGGCAACAGGCGCTCCTCCGGGGTGCTGCGGGCATTGCGCGCCTGCAGCCAGGCCATGGCCGGGCCCAGGGCGATGGTTTCGCTGAGGTAGTAATGCGGGATCTCGCGCTTGGACCGGCTCATGGCCGCGGCGATGGCCTGGCGCATGGCGGCCTGGCGATCGGACGGGCCGCGATCGGTTGCTGGCGCCGGCGCCCGGCCGGCGGCTTCGACGTCTTCCAGGGTGACCACGCCATGCGGCCCGCTGCCCGTCAGCGCCGCCAGGTCGAGGCCCAGTTCGCCGGCACGCTTGCGTGCCGCCGGGGAAACCCGTGGTCGGCTGGCTGGCGCCACGGCTTCGGACGGTATGCTCGGCGCCGGTGCAGCCTGCTCAACAGGTGACTTGGGCGGCACCTGGCGGCGCGCGCTGTCGGCGCTTTCCCCGGCTTGCAGCAAGCTGGCGATCGGTGTGCCCACCGGCACCTTGGCGCCGGGTTCGATCAGCAACTCGAAGACTTCGCCGTCTTGCCAGCACTCCACATCGACGGCGGCCTTGGCGGTATCGACCACGGCAATCACCTGGCCGCGCCTGACCGTATCGCCTGGCTTGATCCGCCATTCCAGCAGCGTGCCCTCGTCCATGTCGGCGCCAAGGGAGGGCAGTTTGAAATCGATCATGCGTCGCTCCTGTCGAATCGATTCGGGGCGGGCCATGCCCACGAAGCTTTCGCGGGCATGGCCCGCTCTCATCAAACCAAAAATAAATCGTTGTTTTATAAGTAGAAATTAAATAAAAACATGAGCCCTGTAGGAGCCAGCTTGCTGGCGATATTTGCAGATCAAAAGCATCGCCAGCAAGCTGGCTCCTACAGTTTGCTGCGCGACAGCGCGGCGTCGAAGACGGCGAGAGAACTCCTACAAACCTTTGCCGGCTGGTTAGCCGCACAACTCATGGGCCGCCGCGACTATCGCCGGCACCTGTGGCAGCGCGGCTTGTTCCAGGTGTCTGGCGTAGGGGATCGGCACCTCGGCGCTGCACACCCGCATCGGCGCCGCGTCCAGCTCGTAGAACGCCTGCTCGACGATCCGCGCGATGATCTCGGCGGCCAGGCTGCCGCTGCGCCAGCCTTCGTCGACCACCAGCACGCGGCGGGTCTTGCGCAGCGAGGCGAGAATGGTCGCGTCGTCCAGCGGGCGCAGCACGCGCAGGTCGATGACCTCGGCGGCGATGCCCTCCCCGGCCAGTTGCTCGGCAGCCGCCAGGGCCTTGCCGAGGGTGCCGCCATAGGCGATCAAGGTCAGGTCGCTGCCCTCGCGGCGCATCCGCGCCGAGCTGATGTCCACCGGCTCGGCCTGATCCAGCTCGCCTTCGAGGTTGTAGAGCTGGGCATGCTCGAAGATCAGCACCGGATCGGGGTCCTGCAACGCCGGCCAGAGCATGCCGCGGGCGTCCTCGAGAGTCGCCGGGGCGAGGATCTTCAGGCCGGGGATATGCGTGTACCAGCCCTCCAGGCTGTGCGAGTGCTGGGCCGCCAGCTGGCGCCCGGCGCCGGTGGCCATGCGCAGCACCAGCGGCACCGAGAACTGGCCGCCGGACATATGGCGCAGGGTCGCGGCGGTGTTGATGATCGGGTCGAGGGCGAGCAAGCTGAAATTCACCGTCATCACCTCGACGATCGGCCGCATGCCGCCCAGCGCCGCACCGATGCCGGCGCCGACGAAGCCCAGCTCGGACAAGGGCGTGTCGCGGATACGTTCCTCGCCGAACTCCTCGAGCAAACCCTTGGACACGGCATAGGTACCGCCATAGCGGCCAACGTCCTCGCCCATCAGAAACACCCGCGGATCGCGCTGCAACGCCTCGCGCAGGGCTTCGCGCAACGCCTCGCGGTAGCTCGTGCGCGGGCTCATGGCGCAGCCTCCGGGTTCGCCGGCGGCTCGGACGCCGGCGTGTAGACATCGCGGCACAGGTCTTCCAGCGGCTCCGGGCTGCCGGCCTCGGCATAGGCCACCGCGGCCTCCACCTCCTGCTCCACCTCGGCGGCCAGGGCCAGAAAACCCTGCTCGTCCAGCAAGCCCTCGGCCTTGAGGCGCGCGCTGTAGTTATGGAGCGGCCCACGCGCCTTCCACTGCTCGACTTCGGCCTTGTCGCGGTACAGCTCGGGGTCGAACATCGAGTGGGCGCGGAAGCGGTAGGTCTGGTATTCGAGAAAATACGGCCCCAGCCCCGCGCGTACCTGCTCGACCGCCGCGCAGGTGGCCTGGTGCACGGCAACCACGTCCATGCCGTCCACCGCCCGGGTGGCGATCTTGTAGGCGCCGGCCTTGGCGCACAGGTCGGTCTGCGACTGCGAGCGCGCCAGGGCGGTGCCCATGGCGTAGAGGTTGTTCTCGCAGCAGAACAGCACCGGCAGTTGCCAGAGCACGGCCAGGTTGAGCGCCTCATGGAAGGCGCCTTCGGCCATCGCGCCTTCGCCGAAGAAGCAGGCGGCGAGCCGGCTGCCGCCCTGCATGCGTTCGGCCAGGGCCAGGCCGACTGCCAGCGGCAGGCCGCCGGCGACTATGGCGTTGCCGCCGAAGAAGCGCGTCCGGGCGTCGAACAGGTGCATCGAGCCGCCGCGCCCGCGCGAGCAGCCTTCGCGCTTGCCGTACATCTCGGCCATGATCGCGGTCATCGGCACGCCCTGGATCAGCGCATGGCCGTGCTCGCGGTAGGTGGCGAGCACCGCATCGTCGGGCGCCAGGGCATGCAGGGCGCCGACCGCCACCGCCTCCTCGCCGATATACAGGTGCAGAAAACCGCGGATCTTGCCGGCGCCATACAGTTCGGCGGCGCGTTCCTCGAGGCGGCGGATGCGCAGCATGTCGCGCAGCAGCACCAGGGCGAACTCGCGCGGATACGGCACGGGCACGCTCATGTCGGATTCTCCAGGGTCGAGGTATCGCCCTCGGGCAGGCCCAGCTCGCGGGCCTTGAGCAGGCGGCGCATGAGCTTGCCGCTGCGGGTGTGCGGCAGGCTCGGCAGGAACGCCAGCGCCTTGGGCGCCACTGCGGCGCCGAGACGCTTGCGCGCATGGCCGAGCAATTCGTCGTGCAAGGTTTCGCTGGCGGCGAAGCCGCTCTTCAGCGAAACGAAGGCCTTGACCAGCTCGCCGAGCAACGCATCGGGAATGCCGATCACCGCCGCCTCGGCCACGGCCGGGTGTTCCATCAGGGCACTCTCCACCTCGAACGGGCCGATCAGGTGCCCCGCCGACTTGATCACGTCATCGTCGCGGCCGACGAACCAGTAGTAGCCGTCGGCATCGCGGCGGGCCAGGTCGCCGCTCAGGTACCAGTCGCCGACAAAGCAGCGGCGGTAGCGTTCTTCCTGGCCCAGGTAGGTGCGAAACAGCGCCGGCCAGGGTTGCTTCAACGCCAGTTCGCCGACCTGCTCGTCCGCCAGCAGTTGCAGGCTGCCGTCCTCGCCGCGGGTGACGATGGCCGCCTCGACGCCTGGCAGCGGCTTGCCCATGGAACCGGGCTTGATCGGCATGGCCAGGGTGTTGGCGATCATGATGCCGCCGGTCTCGGTCTGCCACCAATTGTCGTGGATGGGCCGGCCGAGCACCTCCTTGCCCCACCACACGGCCTCCGGGTTGAGCGGCTCGCCGACACTGGCGATAAAGCGCAGCTGGGCGAAATTATGCCGTCGGGCCAGCTCCGGGCCGGCCTTCATCAGCATGCGAATGGCCGTGGGCGCGGTGTACCAGACGCTGACCTTCTCTCTTTCGAGGATGCCGTACCAGCGCTCGGCATCGAATTCGCCGCTGTCGACCACGCTGGTCACGCCCAGCAGCAAAGGCGCGAGAATGCCGTAGGAGGTGCCGGTGACCCAGCCGGGATCGGCGCTGCACCAGTAGATGTCATCGGGGTGCAGGTCGAGGGCGTACTTGCCGCTGACATAGTGGGTCAGCACCGCGCCGTGCACGTGCAGGGCGCCCTTGGGCGTGCCGGTGGTGCCGCTGGTGAAGTGCAGCAAGGCCGGGCTGTCGGCAGTGGTCGGGGCAATGCTGAAGTCTTCCGCCGCCTGGGCCAGCAGCTTGTGCAGGCTCAGGGTGCCCTCCGGCGGGGTACTGGTGGCGCCGTTTGCGTCGTACAGCAGCACATGCTCGAGCGCCGGCAGCCGCTCGCGGATGCCGGCAATCTTGCGCCGATAGAGGCTCTCGCTGGTCAGCAACACGCTGCCCTCGCCCAGGCGCAGGCGGGTTTCCAGCGGTTCGGGGCCGAAGGCGCAGAACAGCGGTGACACCACGCAGCCGTTCTTCAAGCCGCCAAGCACCCCCAGGTAGAGCTCCAGGCCGCGCTCGCAGAGCACGAACAGGCGCGCCCCGGCGCCGATGCCGAGTCCCTGCAGGACATTGGCGAAACGGTTGCTCAGGCTGCTCAACTGTGCATAGGTGATCGAACAATGGCCGCCATTGCGATCGAGGATGCGCAGCGCGACATGGCGCCTGAGCCGGCCCTGGGCATGCCGGTCGACGGCCTCGTAGGCCAGATTCAGGCCGCCATCGGGCAGGCCGGCCAATTCCTCGGCCTCAGCCTGCCAGGAAAAGGCCGCGCGGGCCTCGGGACTGTCCTCCCAGTTGGGCTTGACCCGCAGTTCCGCTGCGGTTTTTTCGATGATGGCCGCGCGCATAGACTTCTCCCTGAGTTCACTGCTCTGACGACTCAACAGAGCCGCTGATTCTGGGAAATGAATGTTCGATAACCGCCGGCCTGCAATTGCAGGTAGCGGTCATAACGGTAGGTCGGGCCGTCCTTGCAGACGTAACTGGTGCCCAGGTAGCAATGCCCGCACAGGCCGTCGGCGCAGTGCATGCGCCGCTCCAGCGAGAGCCAGATCTTGTCGGCGGCGAGGCCGCGCTGCAGGCACGCCTCGGCGGTCGCCAGCATCAGCGCCTCGGGGCCGCAGCAGAGCACCGCTTCAGGCGGTTCATCGGCAAACAGTTCGTCGAAGTGATCCAGCGGCGAGCCCTGGCGCTGGAGGGGTTTGGCCTCGTCGCAGGTTTCGATGAAACGCAAGGTCTGCCGCCAGCGCGTGCGCTCGCGCCCCAGTACCTGGGCGGCGCTGTTGCGCGCGCCATAGATGACGCTCAAGTGCACCGGCAGGCGGTGCCGGCTGGCTTCGTCGATCACCCCGGCCAACGGCACCAGGCCGCAGCCCCCCGCCACCACCAGCACCTGGCGCGCGCAGAAGAACAGCGGCCAGCCCTTGCCGAAGGGGCCGCGATAACCCAGCACGGCGCCCGTTGGTTGCTCGAACAGGGCCTGGGTGAGCGCGCCCATGCGCCGCACCAGGGCGTTGAAGCGGCCCTGCTGGTCGGGCAGGCTGAGGTAGGTGAACGGCGCCTCGCCGAAGCCTGGCACCGCGAGCATGAAGAATTGCCCGGGAATCACCGCCAGGTCGCTGGCCAAGGGCTTGTCGATGCGCAGGCTGAAGTGGCGCGCCTCTTCACCGTCCGCGTAGTGGTCGAGCAACAGCAGTTTGCGTGGAGTCAGATCGATCATGCTTGCGCCACCCTCTGCATTACCCCATGCACGCCTATGCCGCCCGGGCAGACGCGGTCACAGCGCCCGCAACCGACACAGCCATAGGCCTCGAATTGTGCCTTGAAGCCATCGCCGAACTTGTGCGACCAGAAGCGCTGCACCCGCTGCCCCGAGGTGGCGCTGGGGTTGTGGCCACTCGCCTCCTGCTGGAAGCCCTGGTACAGGCAGGAGTCCCAGACCCGCTCGCGCTGCATGCTGTCCGCCGCGCCGAGGCGGTCCAGCGGGGCGTAGCAGGAACAGGTCGGGCACACCGTCGTGCAACCGGAGCAGCCCAGGCAGCGCAGCCCCAGCGCCTCCCAGGTATCGGCGGCGATCCGTCCGGCGTTGAGGGACTCGATGCCTTCGACTATGGCCTGCTGCGGCCCCTGCTCAGCCGCCACGCGTGCCTGGTTGGCGCTGCGCTCGGCTTGCCAGTCATCGGCGGCCGCGGGCAAGCGCAGGCCGCGCAAGGCGGCGTGGCCGGCCTCACTGGCGACCAGCAGCAGCCAGTCGGCCGCGGCATCCTGGCGCGGCAACAGGATCAGATCGGCGGTCTGCTCGCGTACCGCCGGGCCGCTGCCGACGATGCTGCAGAAACCGCCGGCGCAACTGTGCAGGCAGTCGACGCCCACCAGCAGGGTGGCACGCCGACGCGCCTGGTAATGCGGGTCCGCGGCGAAGAAGCGATCCTGGTAGGCCACGGCCTGCAGGTCACAGGCATGCAGGCCGAACAACACCTGGGGGACGACTTGCGGCAGTGCCGAGTAGAACTGTCCACCGTCGAAGCGGAACAGCAACTCGCGTTCGGCGAAGAAAAAACTCTTGGCGGAAAATGGCGGTGGCTCGGCCGAGGGCTCGAAGGTGCCGAAATCCTGGGCGCTGACCACTTGCCAGTGGTGCCCGCCCTGGCCATCGGCGCGCACTTCATACAGCCGGTGTTCGAGCGCCAGATGCGCACGCAGACGTTCCGGCTGATCCAGGCTATAGGCTTGCATGCTCGACCTCGCGGCTACCGGCCTGGACGCTGGGCGCCTGGCCGGGCGGCAGTGGCTCGACCCGCACCGCGCAGGCTTTCAGCTCGGGCATTTTGCTGATCGGATCCTGGGCATCGTTGGTCAGGCGGTTACAGGGTGCTTCATGGAAGTGATAGGGCATGGCCAGGGTGCCCGCAGGCACGTCATCGGTGAGCTGCACGCGGGTTTCCAGATAACCGCGGCGCGAACTCACCCGCACCCCCTGGTGATTGTGCAGCCCCAGGGTCACCGCGTCGGCCGGGTGCATGAACAGCAGCCCGGCCGGGATCTCGCGTTCGAGCAGCGGCGACTTGCGGGTCATCGAGCCGCCACCGTAGTGAAAGTGCAGGCGGTGGGTGGTAAAGGCAAACGGATACTCGGCGTCTGGGCATTCGTCCGGCGCCACCTGGGTCACCGGCAACAGGCGCCCGCGCCCCAGGGGGAACGTCTGCTCGTGGAGAATCGCCGTACCCTGCGGATGCGCGGCATCACAGGGCCATTGCAGGCCATGCTGGGCGTCCAGGGCCGGGTAGCCGATCGCGGAATAAATTGGGGTCAACGCCGCCATCTCGGCGAAGACCTCCTCGGCATCGACCCAGGCCATGCCCGGATAACCCATGCGCAGGGCCAGTTCAGCCAGTATTTGCCAATCGCAGCGGGCCAGTCCTGGCGCGGCGATGGCCTGGCGGATGCGCTGCACGCGGCGTTCGCAGTTGGTGAAGGTGCCGTCCTTCTCGGCGAACGCGGCGGCCGGCAACAGCACATCGGCGCACTTGGCCGTCTCGGTCAGGCTGAGTTCGATCACCACCAGGAAATCCAGGGCCGCGAAGGCGCGGGCCACCTGGTTCTGATCCGGATCGGTCAGCAGCGGGTCCTCGCCCATGATCAGCAGCGCGCGCAGCTCGCCCGCCTGCGCCGCCTTGAGCATGCCCTGCGAGGTCAGACCGGGCGCCTGCGCCAGTTCGGTGGCCCAGGCCGCGGCGAACTTGGCCTGCACCGCCGGGTCGGCGACCTCCTGGTAGCCGGGGTAGACGTTCGGCAGGCAGCCCATGTCGCAGGCGCCCTGCACATTGTTCTGCCCGCGCAGCGGATTGATGCCGGTGCCGGGACGGCCGATCTGTCCGCAGACCAGGGCCAGGTTGGAGACCGCGATGACGTTGTTGGTGCCGCTCTGGAACTGGGTGATGCCCATGCCATAGGCGGTAAACGCCGCCTTGGCGTGGCTGTAGAGAAAGGCCAGGCGTTGCAGGTCGGCCAGCGCCACGCCGGTGGCCGCGCTGGTCTGCTCCGGGGTCAGCCCGGCCAGGTGCTGACGCAGTGGCTGGATGTCCTCGCAACGGCTCTCGAGGAAGGCGCGGTTCTCCCAGCCATTGTCGAGAATGATCTGCAGCAGGCCGTTGAGCAGCGCGATATTGCTGCCCAGCCGCACTTGCAGGTGGATGTCCGCCAGGCGGGCCAGCCGCGTCTTGCGCGGATCGATCACCACCAGGGTGGCGCCACGGGCCTGGGCGCGCAGCATGCGCGCGCCGATCATCGCGTGGTTCTCGGTGACATCGGCGCCGATCACCAGGATCAGGTCGGCCACATCGATATCGGCAATGCTGTTGGTCATCGCCCCGGAACCCAGGGTGCGCGCCAAGCCGGCCACCGAGGGGCTGTGACAGATGCGTGCGCAGTGATCGATGTTGTGGGTCTTGAGCACCGCGCGGGCGAATTTCTGCGCGGCGTAGTTATCCTCGTTGCCGGCGCGGGCGCAACTGATCACGCCGACGCCGCCCGGCCCCTGCTGATCCAGCGCGGCGCGGAATTCCTCGGCGACCCGTCCCAGCGCCTCGTCCCAACTGGCGGGCCGGAAGCGCCCATGCTCCTTGAGCATCGGCTGGGTCAAGCGTTTATGCGGGTCTATGGCGAAGCTGGTAGCCCAGCCCTTGGAGCAGAGTTGGCCCTGGCTGACCGGGTGGCGGGGTTGTGGTTCGACGCCGATCACGCGGCCATCTTCGACGCGCAGACCAAGGCCGCAGCCCACCCCGCAGAACGTGCAAATGCTCGGTACCACGCGCATGCCGATCCCCTCGCCGACTACCTTGAATCAGGCTAGGCCGCAGAGCGTGCCGCGCGCTTGATCAAGATCAACGAATCTGGATGCAGTGCCCGCAAGCAATGGAATCGCTTTGATCAAGATCAAAGTTGCCGCCCGTAGACGCTTGCAGAATCGATCTGTCCAGTCCCGGACAATCTGCCTGGAGGAATGAAAATGCCCAGCTCCGCAAAGAAAATGCCGGTAAAAACCGAAGATGCGTCGAGTAAACGCGCGGCGTTGGCGACGCCCTGGCACCCGTTGGCCAATCTGCGCGAGCAGATCGATCATCTGTTCGAGGACTTTTCCCGCAGCCCGTTGCCGATGCCCTTCGGCCGGCGAATGTTCGACGTCGAGCCGTTCTTCCGGCGCGAGCTGATGGGCCGCGGCATCCCCGCCGTGGATATCGCCGAGAAGGAAAAGAGCTTCGAAATCACCGCCGAATTGCCCGGCATGGACGAGAAGAACATCGAGATCAAACTGTCCAACGGCAACCTGGTAATCAAGGGCGAGAAGAAGGAGGAAACCGAGGAGAAGAAGAAGGACTACTACCTCTCCGAACGCCACTACGGCTCATTCGAGCGCATCTTCAACCTGCCCAAGGGCGTCGATGCCGACAAGATCGAGGCCAGCTTCAGCAAAGGCGTGCTGACCATCAGCATGCCGAAGAAGCCCGAGGCGATCAAACCGGAAAAACACATCGACATCAAAGTCCGCTGAGTGCAGTAAATCACCGAGGCCCCTGACGGCAACGCGCAGGGGCTTCCTTTTGGGCGCTACCGCCCGAGCACTGAGCCGTAGGTAGTATGGCGTTGAGCGCAGCGATACCCATCACAACGAAATCAACCCGCCGGGACATGGGGCATTTGCAGGCGATCACGCTACGCGGTAATAGGTTGATCGCCGAGCCGATGGGTATCGCTACGGTCAAGCCTACGCGGCCCGCCACATCCTACAAGAGCCGAGGCTCACCAATGCAGCTGCGTTATACCCTGACCGCCAGGATGCTGCACGGCACTTGGTAGAGGATATGTTCGGTGGTGCTGCCGATCAGCTTGTCCAGGCCCTTGCGCTGGACGGTGCCCATCACGATCACATCGGTCTGGTTCAGCCTGGTGAAGTCGGCGATGGCGCTGATTGGCGAGCCGATAATGAAATGGCGGCGCTCGGCCGGTACGCCGTAATCGTCGGCCAGCGCGTTGAACCCGACTTGCAGTTTGCTGCGCAATTCCGCCACCAGGTCGCCGCCGCTGGACACGCTGCCCGCCACCGCGTTGGTCAGATAGGCCAGGGTCGGGTCGTAGGTATGCAACAGATGCAACTCAGCATCGCACTGCAGGGCCAGGCCATTGGCCGCTTCGATGATGCGTTGGTTGAGGCCGCTTTCCTGGGCTTCCGCGCGCGACGGGTCGACTGCCGCGACCACGCGGCGCGGCAATGGATTGCCGAGGGTACTGACCAGGTGCACCGGTATCGGCGATTCGCGCAGCAGGTGCCAGTCCAGCGGAGTGATGAATGCCCGCTTGAGCGCCGGCTCGTGCTGCAGATCCTTGATCAGCAGGTCCGCCTGGATTTCCGCCGCGTGGCGGAGAATTTCCTCCAGCGGATGGTTGGTCCAGACCGCTTCGGTGGTGACCTTGAGGCCTTTGCTGCGCAGCAGCTCGGCCTCGTCCTTGAGCCATTCGCGATATTCCTGCAGATAACTCTCGCGGGTTTTCTCCTGGACGCTCTTGTCCAGCAGCGAGAGGGTCGCAAATGGCTCGACGAAGGCGGCGATATGCAGCGCGGCACCACTGGCGGTGGCCAGAGCGGCGGCGCGTTGCAGCCCCGGCGAATGGCGCATGTCCCGGTCGGCGATGAGAAACAGGCGTTGATATTGACTCATGGGACACCTCCGTGAGGCTGGCTCTGTGCGTTGCCGCGGGCACGGGTTAGCGCAGCCAGCGAATGCCTTACACGCTGCGCCGCGGGCCTGGCATTCGTGTTGATTTACATCAAGCCGATGCGCCGCCGCTGGGCGCATCCTGCGTGCATGCTGGTTATGCAATGGCAGAACGGTTTGGTTGCTGGCTGGCTTTCGCGGATTCGGGGACATGACCGATGCCTCTCGCTCGAACGCCCTACGCTCACGGATTTTTCCGCGTCGCCGCCTGCACCCCCGGGGTCGCGCCGGCGGATCCGCGCGGCAACCTCGCCGCCACCCTGGAGCTGGCCTGCGCCGCCGACCGGCAACGGGCCGGCCTGGCGGTGTTCCCGGAACTGGGCTTGTCGGGCTATTCCAACGATGACCTGTTCTTCCAGGACGCCCTGCTCGATGAAGTCGAGCAGGTACTCCATGATCTGTGCCGCGCCAGCCTCGAACTGCTGCCGATCCTGCTGGTCGGCGCGCCGCTACGGGCGCAGGGCGCCCTGTTCAACTGCGCACTGGCGATCCACCGCGGACGGATTCTCTGCGCGGTGCCCAAGACCTATCGGCCGAACTACCGCGAGTTCTACGAGAAGCGCCACTTCGCCTCGGCCAGCGATGTCATCCAGCCGACGCTGCAGTTCGCCGGGCAGGAGCTGCCCTTCGGCAGCGACATCCTCCTCGAGGTGCCGCAGGTGCAGGGGCTGCTGCACATGGAGGTCTGCGAGGATCTCTGGGTGCCGCTGCCGCCGAGCAGCTACGCGGCGCTGGCCGGCGCCACGCTGCTGGCCAACCTGTCGGCGAGCAACGCCACCATCGGCAAGGCCGACTACCGCCGCCTGCTCGGCGCCGCCCAGTCCGGCCGCTGCATCGCCGCCTACGTCTACAGCGCCGCCGGCTTCGGCGAATCGACCACCGACCTGGCCTGGGACGGCCACGCGATGATTCACGAGAACGGCGAGCTGCTGGCCGAGAGCCAGCGCTTCTCCCCTGCCCCGGGGCTGATCGTCGCCGATATCGATCTCGACCGGCTGCGCCAGGACCGCGCCCGCACCACCAGCTTCAGCGATTGCGCCAGCCAGCACCGCGCGCAACTCGCGAGCTGGCGCCGGGTCGGCGTGGACTTCACGGTGCCGCACGAACCGCTGGCGCTGCAGCGCCGCATCGCGCGCTTCCCCTTCGTCCCGAGCGACCCGGCCAGCCTCGATGCGCGCTGCGCCGAGGTCTACGCGATCCAGCAGCAGGGCCTGGCCAAGCGCCTCCAGGCCAGCGGCATCCAGCGCGCGGTGCTCGGCATCTCCGGCGGCGTCGATTCGGCCCAGGCGGCGCTGGTCACCGCCGGCGCCTTCGACCTGCTCGGCCTGCCGCGCCAGCAGATCCTCGGCTACAGCCTGCCCGGCCTGGCCACCGGCGAACACACGCGCAAGAGCGCCCTGGCGCTGATGAACAGCCTCGGCTTCAGCGCCGCGGAAATCGACATCCGCCCCTCCTGCCTGCAGATGCTGCGCGATATCGGTCACCCCTATGCGCGCGGCGAGGCGCTCTACGACGTCACCTTCGAGAACGTCCAGGCCGGCGAACGCAGCTCGCACCTGTTCCGCCTGGCCAACCAGCAGCAGGGCCTGGTGGTCGGCACCAGCGACCTCTCGGAGCTGGCGCTGGGCTACACCACCTACGGGGTGGGCGACCAGATGGCCCATTACGCGGTGAACGCCTTGCTGCCGAAAACCCTGATCCGTCACCTGCTGCACTGGCAACTGGCGCTCCAGCCGGAGGCGGTCGGCCAGGTGCTGCGGACCATCCTGGCCACGCCGGTCTCCCCAGAGCTGGTGCCGGCCGATGCGCAGCACGGGCTGCAGCGCGCCGAGGACACGGTGGGCCCCTACCCGCTGCAGGACTTCTTCCTCTATTACCTGAGCCGCTTCGGTTACCGGCCGAGCAAGGTCGCCTATCTGGCCGAGCAGGCCTGGGCCGATGCACGGCGCGGCGACTGGCCGGCCACCCTGCCCGCCGCCGAACGCGTCGCCTATTCGCCGGAGCAGATCCTCGACTGGCTGGAGGTGTTCCTCCGGCGCTTCTTCGCCAGCAGCCAGTTCAAACGCTCGGCCCTGCCCAACGGACCCAAGGTCGGCTCGGGCGGCTCGCTGTCGCCCCGCGCCGACTGGCGTGCACCCAGCGATGCCAGCGCACGGGTGTGGCTGGACGAACTGGCAGCGGTGAGGCGACCATGAACGTTCAGCAGGAAGTCATCGCTTTTCTCTCTCGTCCCGAGAGCTACGGCGCGCCCGGTAACCTGGTGGAGCTGATCGAGACCCATGGCTCGCTGATCTTTCTGCACGGCCAGCGCGCCTACAAACTCAAGCGCGCCATCGCCTACGCCGCCCTCGACTTTCTCAGCCTGGACAGCCGCGAACGTGCCTGTCAGGCCGAGTTGCGCCTCAACCGGCGCACCGCACCGGAGCTCTACCTGGAAGTGCGTTCGATCAACCGCGCCGCCGACGGCAGCCTGAGCTTCAATGGCGGCGGCCAGGTGCTCGACTGGGTGGTGGTGATGCAACGCTTTGCCCAGGACGCGCTGTTCGAGCGCATGGCGCTGGACGGGCGCTTGACCCTGGACCTGATGGACCGCCTGGGCGCGGAGATCGCCCGCTTCCATGCCGGCGCCGAACTGACCCAGGCCTTCGGCGGCGCGGCCGGGATCCGCCTGGCCATCGAGGACAATCATCGCGAGCTGAGCCACTACCTGGCACTGCTCGATGCGGTCGCCGTGCATGCCCTGCACCATGCCTCACGGGCCGCCCTCGACGAACTGGAAGGACTGCTGGAACAACGCCGTCGCGAAGGCCGGGTGCGGCGCTGCCACGGCGACCTGCGCCTGGCCAATATCTGCCTGTACGAGGGCCGCCCGACCCTCTTCGACGGCATCGAATTCAGCGAGCAGATCGCCTGCATCGACGTGCTCTACGACCTCGCGTTCGTGCTTATGGATCTGCGCCAGCATGGCCTTGCCGGACATGCCGACAGGCTGTTGCACAGCTATCTGGAACACAGCGCCCTGGCCGAGGACTGCCGGCCGTTGCCGCTGTTTCTCTCGCTGCGTGCGGCCACCCGCTGTTTCACCCTGGCCTGCAGCGCCATGCGCCTGCCCGAGGCGCAGACGCGGGCGGCCAAAGCCGAGCAGGCGCAGGCGCTGCTCCAGCAGGCCAAGGCCTATCTGCGCGGCGACGGTCAACCCTTGACGTGCCGCCCACAGGGGCAATGCTGAAGTTAGATGACCTTGAGGAGCACACGGCCATGGCTAGAGAGTCTCCCCTGCTGTTCGCCCTGCACGGCAGCCAGGAATATGCCGCCCGCGTGGCCCGGCGCCTCGGTTGCCCGCTGGCGGCCCATGAAGAGCGGCCATTCGAGGATGGCGAGCACAAGAGCCGGCCCCTGCAGGCGGTCGACGGCCGCCGGGTGGTGGTGTTCCACTCGCTCTACGGCGATGCCGAGCATAGCGTCAACGACAAGCTCTGCCGCCTGCTGTTCTTCTGCGGCGCGTTGAAGGACGCCGGCGCCCGCCAGGTGCAGGTGGTCGCGCCCTACCTCTGTTATGCGCGCAAGGAGCGCCGCACCCAGCCCCAGGATCCGATCATCAGCCGCTATGTCGCCAGCCTGCTCGAGGCCTGTGGCGTAGACCGCTTGCTGGCCCTGGAGGTGCATAACGACGCCGCCTTCGACAACGCCTTCCGTATCCCCACCCAGCACCTGCAGGGCGCCGAGCTGTTCGCCGAGTACTTCGCCGAACGCCTGGGCGCCGACGAGGAGGTGGTGGCGGTGTCCCCCGATGCCGGCGGAGCCAAGCGCGCCGAACAGTTCCGCCAGGCCCTGCAACGCCGCAGCGGCCGGCCGGTGGGCAGCGCCTACATGGAGAAATACCGCAGCAACGATGTAGTCACCGGCGCCCTGCTGGTCGGCGAGGTTCGCGGCAAGACCACGGTCATCGTCGATGACCTGATCAGTACCGGTGGCACCCTGCTGCGCGCCGCCGAGGCCTGCCAGGTCGCCGGCGCCAGGCGGATCTTCGCCGCCGCGGTGCACGGGCTGTTCACCGGCGGCAGCGCGCTGCTCGACAGTCCCCTGCTGGAAGCCATCGTCATCTGTGACAGCGTGCCGCCGTTTCGCCTGGATCCCGGACTGGCGGCCCGGCGGCTGCAGATCATCGACAGCAGCGCGGCGCTGGCGGCCATCCTGGCCGAGCAATACGGCCTGAAGATCACGGCCTGAATCTTAGGGAGGAAGCGCGATGACAAGCCGACTCAATCCCGGCGCCCAGGATCTGCTGCTGGTGGTCGATGTACAGAACGACTTCTGTGCCGGCGGCGCCCTGGCCGTCCCTGGGGGCGACGAGGTGGTGGCCAAGGTCAATCGCCTCGCCGCCGCCTTCGCCCATGTGCTGTTGACCCAGGACTGGCACCCGCCGGGTCACAGCAGCTTCGCCAGCCAGCATCCGGGCCATCGCCCGTTCGACACCATCCAGCTGCCCTACGGCGCCCAGACCCTGTGGCCCGACCACTGCGTGCAGGGCAGCCACGGCGCCGAGCTGCACCCCGAACTGGCCATCGCCCATGCCGAATTGATCCTGCGCAAGGGCTACCGGACCGAGGTCGACTCCTACTCGGCGTTCTACGAGAACGACCGCCGCACCCCCACCGGCCTGGCCGGCTACCTGCGCGAACGCGGGCTACGACGCCTGTTCCTCGCCGGCCTGGCGACCGACTATTGCGTGCACTACTCGGCGCTCGACGGCCGCCGTGAAGGCTTCGAGGTCGTGGTGCTGCTGGATGCCTGCCGCGGCCTGGACACCAATGGTTCGCTGGACAAGGCGCTGAGGGCGATGCGCGCGGCCGGGGTGGAGATTCGCGTGGACGCGGCGTGAACGCCTCCCGGCCGGCCTCATCAAACAAGAAATAACTAATTGTTTTATATATAGAAATTCAATCTGCACAAAGACCTGTAGGAGCGGGCCAAGCCCGCGAAACACATCGCGGGCATGGCCCGCTCCTACAGGTACCCACAAGCCGATAGACGCAATTGCCCCCAGTTTGCTGCGCGACAGCGCGGCGCCTGGACGACGGGGGATCTCCTACAAAAAGCGTCATGACCCATAGAATCAGGTCAAGGCATCCCACTCAGGCGATCGGCGCTATCGGCCAGCGCGCGCAGGGCCGGGGCGACCTCTACCGGATAGTCCGCCGCCGGCTCCAGGCTGCGCAGCGCCAGCGGCAGGCGCTCGAGTTGTTGGCGGGTGTAGGCGCGCACCTGGGCCAACGGCGGCGATGGCTGCAGGCGCCGGCCCTGGCGCATCACCGGCTGGATCAGCGGCAAGCCTTCGGCCGCATCGTCCTCCAGGGTCAGGGTGTCGCCGCAGCAGCGGCCCTCGCTGTCGTAACGCCGGTACACCTGTTTGCGCCCGGGCCAGGTGGCCTTGCCCTCGGAGCGTTTGCGCCGCGGGGTGCCGGCGTATTCCTGCAGCTTGTAGGCACAGTCCAGCGCCGGCACATCGCTCGAGGTGCCCAGGTGGGTGCCGACGCCGAAGCCGTCGATAGGCGCACCTGCCTGCCGCAGGCGCTGGATCAGGTACTCGTCGACATTACCGCTGGCGAAGATGGTGACGGCGCTCAGGCCACCCCGGTCGAGGATCGCGCGGACCTTGCGCGCATGCGCACCGAGGTCGCCGCTGTCGAGGCGCACGCCCTGGATGCGAATGCCGGCGGCGGCCAGGCGTGGCGCCAGCTCGACCACCTTGTGCGCCGCGGCTTCGGTGTCGTAGGTGTCGATCAGCAGCACCACGCTGCCCGGTAGGCTGTGGGCGAAATGCTCGAAGGCCGCGACTTCGTCGCCGTGCGCCTGGATAAACGAGTGGGCCATGGTCCCGGCCAGCGGGATGCCGAATTGCACGCCCGCGAGCACCGTGGCGCTGGCATCGAAGCCGGCCAGGTAGCTGGCCCTGGCCGCATAGACGCCGGCCTCGGCGCCGTGGCTGCGGCGCAGGCCGAAATCCACCAGGCGCTTGTCCGGCGCGGCCAGCACCACGCGCGCGGCCTTGCTGGCGATCAGGCTCTGGAAATGCAGCAGGTTGATCAGACGCGTCTCCACCAGCTGCGCCTGTGGCAGCGGCGCGGTAATGCGCAGGATCGGCTCATTGGCGAAGAACGGCGTGCCTTCGGCCATCGCATGCACATCGCCGCTGAAGCGCAACCGGGCCAGATAGTCGAGGAAGGCCGGCTTGAATAGCCCCTGCCCGCCCAGCCAATCCAGTTCGGCCTGGCTGAAACGCAGTTGCTCGAGGTAATCCAACGCCTGTTCCAGGCCGGCGGCCAGGTAGAAGTTACGAGCGGCCGGCAACTTGCGGGCGAAGAATTCGAACACCGCAGTCTCGAGCATGTCGCGCTCGAAATAGGCCTGCAGCATGGTCAACTGATAGAGATCGGTGAGCAGTGCCCCGGGGCTGGCGAGGCGTGGTAGTTCGCGCGACATGACTGGTCTCCCTTGCAAAGGGCGGATGTCTGCACTGTGCCACCCGCTCACATGGCTGCAGCCTGATCCAGATCAAGACCCAGCGATGCGCTCGGCTTTAGCGTGCAAGACATATCGGAACCGGAGGTCCGTATGCCTGGCAATCCTACTGCGGCGCGACTGTTTCTCACGGGCGACCTGATGTGCGCCCGGGGCATCGACCAGATCCTGCCCCACCCCGGCGACTCGCGCCTGTATGAAGCTTACGTCAAGGATGCCGGCGACTATGTGCGCCTGGCCGAACGGCGCAACGGCGCGATCGCCCAGCCGGTGGATTTCGCCTATGTCTGGGGCATGGTGCTGGAGGCGCTCAGGCAACGCCGCCCGGACGTGCGCCTGGTCAACCTGGAAACCGCCGTGACCGGCCATGGCTGGCCGCTGCCCAAAGGCATCAACTACCGGATGAATCCGGCCAATCTGCCGGTACTCGAAGTGGCCGGGATCGACTGCTGCGTGCTGGCCAACAACCATGTGCTGGACTGGGGCGAAGCCGGTCTGACCGAGACCCTGGCCAGCCTCGATGGCCATGGCCTGCGGCATGCCGGCGCCGGCCTGGACCGTGCCAGCGCCCAGGCCCCGGCGATAGTGCCACTGGCCGACGACGGGCGCCTGCTGGTGTTCGCCTACGCCACCGGCGACTGCGGGGTACCGCCGGATTGGGCGGCCAGCGAGCAGCGCCCCGGGGTCGCGCGCCTCGACGACCTGTCAGCGCGCAGCGTGCAGCGCATCGCCCAGCACATTCGGGCGTTCAAGCAGCCCGGCGACCGGGTGCTGGTTTCGCTGCACTGGGGCGGCAACTGGGGGTTTGCCGTGGCGCCGGAGCAGCAGCGCTTTGCCCATGGGCTGATCGACGAGGCCGGCGTGGACCTGGTGCATGGTCACTCCTCGCACCACATCAAGGGCCTGGAAGTCTACCGCCAGCGCCTGATCATCTATGGCTGTGGCGACCTGCTGAATGACTACGAAGGCATCGATGGGCATGCGGCCTACCGCGGCGAGCTGGGCCTGCTGTATTTTGCCGATCTGGCCTACGACGGTCGCCTGGCTGCGTTGGAGCTGGTGCCCACCCGCCAGCGCCAGCTGAGCATCCACCGGGCCAAAGGCGCGGATCGCCAATGGTTGCAGGACACCCTGCAACGCGAGTCGGCGCAATTTTCCTGCACGGTTCGCCCCACCAGCGAGGGCAGCTTCGCGCTGGTCTGGCCCGCCTCATGCTGATCAGGTCGGAAATGGCGGCTCCGTGGGGCTTTCCTTCTCCGGGATTTCGGTCAGGGTGGCTTCGGTCAACAGCAGCACACTGGCCACGGATACCGCGTTTTCCAGGGCCACCCGCACCACCTTGGTCGGATCGATGATGCCGGCCTGGTACATGTCGACGTAGCTGTTGGTCGCGGCGTCGAAGCCGACATTGGCCTTTTCCGCGAGCATCCGCGCCACCACCACGCCGGCATCCACCGCCGAGTTTTCGGCGATGATCCGCGCCGGCGCTTCCAGGGCGCGGCGCAGGATCTGCAGGCCGGTGCGCTCGTCGCCCTCCCTTTTCGCTTCCTCGGCGGCGAGCAGCGGCACCGCCCGCAATAACGCCAGGCCGCCGCCGGGCACTATGCCTTCGGCAATCGCCGCCTTGGTCGCCGAGATGGCGTCGTCGAGGGCGTCCTTGCGGGTTTTCATCTCCGCCTCGGTGGGCGCGCCGACGCGGATCACCGCCACCCCGCCGGAGAGTTTGGCCAGGCGCTCCTGGAGTTTCTCCTTGTCGTAATCGCTGCTGGCCAGCTCGATCTGCTTGCGGATCTGTTGCAGGCGCCGCTCGATCGCCTCGCGTTCGCCGGCCCCACCGATCAGGGTGGTGCTCTCCTTGTCGACCACCACCCGCCGGGCGCGGCCGAGCTGGCTCAGTTCGACCTGTTCGAGGCGAATCCCCAGTTCGCTGGAAATCACCAGGCCGCCGGTGAGGACGGCGATGTCCTGGAGCATCTCCTTGCGCCGGTCGCCGAACCCCGGCGCCTTGACCGCCACGGCGCGGAGGATGCCGCGGATCTGGTTGACGATTAGGGTCGCCAGCGCCTCGCCTTCGATGTCCTCGGCGATGAAGGCCAGCGGTCGGCCGCTCTTGGCGATCTGCTCGAGTAGCGGGATCAGGTCCTTGAGCAGGCCGATCTTCTGGTCGCAGAGCAGCAGGTAGGGTTCTTCCAGTTCCACCTGCATCTTGTCGGTGTCGGTGATGAAGTACGGCGAGACATAACCGCGGTCGAAGCGCATGCCCTCGACCACCTCCACCACGGTCTCGGTGGTCTTCGACTCCTCGACGCTGATCACCCCTTCGCTGCCGACCTTCTCCAGGGCATCGGCAACCAGTTCGCCGATCGCGCCGTCGTTATGCGCAGAGATGGTCGCCACCTGGGCCTTCTCCTTGCGCGTGCGCACCGGTTTGGACTGGCCCCGCAGCGAATCGATCACCACCTGCAGGCCACGATCCAGGCCGCGTTTGATATCGATGGCGCTGGCGCCGGCGACCACATTGCGCACGCCGTCGGCGAAGATCGCATGGGCCAGCACCGTCGAGGTGCTGGTGCCGTCGCCCACCGCCTCGCCAGTGCGCTCGGCGGCCTGGCGCAGCATCTGCACGCCGAGGTTCTCTTCGGGATCCTCCAGACTCACCTGCTTGGCAATGGTCACGCCATCGTTGCAGACCTGCGGCGTGCCCCACTTTTTCTGGATCAGCACCGATTTGGATTTCGGCCCGAGGGTCACCCGGATCGCATCCGCCAACTGGGTCGCCCCCCGCAGCACCTTCTCTCGGGCGCTGCCGCGGAACAGGATTTTCGTATGGGCCATGCAATTGTCCTCAGAGTTTGAGCTTGAGCAAGCCATCAACGCAGCGAGCGATAGCCGTCTGCCACGCCGCCCTTGGACAATACGATCTGCCAGAGCTGGATGTTGCGCGCGCGGAAGGCGCCGGCGCAGGTCAGCAGGTAATAGCGCCACATGCGGTAGAAGCGCTGATCGTAGTGCGGTGCCAGTTGGGGCCAGTGCCGCTCGAAATTGGCATACCAGGCCATCAGGGTGAGGTCGTAGTCGGCGCCAAAATTATGCCAGTCCTCCATCACCCAGTCGGGTTCGATGGCCTTGCCGATCTGCGCGATCGACGGCAGGCCGCCATTGGGGAAGATATGCCGGTCGATCCAGGCATCGCTGTGCAGGCCACTCTGGTTGGCGCCGATGCTGTGCAGCAGGAACAGGCCCTTGTCGCGCAGACAGCGCTGCACGACCTGCATGTAGGTGCGGTAGTTCTTCCAGCCGACGTGCTCGAACATGCCAAGCGAGACGATGTGGTCGAAGCTCTCCTGCAGGTCACGGTAATCCTGCAGGCGGATCTCCACGGGCAAGCCGCTGCAGCGTACCCGGGCCAACGCGGCCTGCTCGCGGGAAATGGTGATGCCAACCACCTCGGCCCCGTAGTTGCGCGCGGCGAATTCGGCGAAACTACCCCAGCCACAACCGATATCCAGCACCCGGTCGCCAGACTGCAGGCCGATCTTGCGGCAGACCAGATCGAGTTTGTTGGCCTGCGCCTGCTCGAGATCGGCGGCGTTGCGCCAATAGCCGCAGGTATAGGTCATGCGTGAATCGAGCATGCACTGGTAGAGCAGGTTGCCCAGGTCATAGTGCTGCTCGCCGACCATGAAGGCGCGCGCCTTCGACTGCAAATTGGCCAGCAGGCCGCGCAGCAGTTGCCAGGTTTCGTACCAGCTGACGCGGATCTGCGCTTCGAGATTGGCGCGTAATGCCCGGTGGATGAATTCGTCGAGTTGTTCGCACTCCCACCAGCCATCCATATAGGCCTCGCCGAGCCCCAGGCTGCCCTGGGACAGAATGCGCGGGTAGGCACGCGGGTCGAGCACCTGCATATCCCAGGGCTGGTTGCCATTGAGGACGATTCCGGCGCGGTCCAGCAAGCTTTCGACCTTGTCCCTGGCCTGAAGACTCTCGCCAGCTGACAGCGCAATCTCATCCGGGTGCAGCGGCAGCTTGCTCTGAACCATGACTCATCCTCACGACGTGCGCTCGGCAATCAACCCCTTGCATCGCTGAAACCATAGTTGCAGCGGCAATGCTCAAAACCAGCATGGCGCGGACAGCATCAATACGACCATCAGTCCGGCCTGCGACCTTTGGTCTGATTTCAGCAGAGAGCCCTCCCTTCTTCTAAGATAAGATAGTCAAAGAGTCGACAAAACACCCACATAAGCTAATTAGAAATCGTTAGATATTGATCTGTAACATATTTTATAGAAATAAAGGATCAGTACCATGTTAGCCAACGGTCATCAGGGCACCTTTACCCCGTCAAGCAAGATTCGGATGAATTGTCATGACTGCACCTTGAACCACCTGTGTCTGCCAGGCTGCTTGCAGCATAGTGAAGTTGACCTGCTGGAAAACATCGTCAAACGCAATCGTCCGCTGCACAAAGGCGATCATCTTTTTCGTGCCGGCGAACCCATGCAGCAGGTCTATGCGCTGCGCTCGGGCGCATTGAAAACCTACCTGCTGGACCAAGATGGTAACGAGCAGATCACCGGTTTCACTCTGCCGGGCGAGCTGGTCGGCCTGGATGCCTTTGGCAACAGCAGTTTCCCCAGCTTTGCCGTGGCCCTGGAAACATCCCTGGTGTGCACCATTCCGCTGGCCGATCTGGAAGAGTTGGCGGGGCATATCCCCAGCCTGAGAAAGCAGCTGCTGGTTACCCTGAGCCGCGAGCTGCATGAAGAGCAGCAGCATTACAGCCACAACCGCGAAAGCGCCGAACAGCGCCTGGCCTTGTTCCTGCTCAACCTCTCGGCTCGCTATAGCCGGCGCAGCCTGTCGGCGACCAGTTTTATCCTGTCGATGAGTCGAGGCGAAATCGGCAATTATCTGGGCCTGACCACCGAGACGGTCAGCCGGCTGTTCAGCCGTTTCCGCCAGCAGGGTCTGCTGGAAATCAAGGGTCGCGAGTTACACCTCATGCATCCCACGTCGCTGAACCGGCTAAATAGCATCGAGGTTCAGCAACTAGCTGTCTGAACTCGCGCCATCGTGCAGGTGGCGACAGAACCATTCGCCGGCTAGCAATGCCACTTGCTCCAGTGCGTCCGGCTCCTCGAACAGGTGCGTAGCCCCGGGCACCACGGCCAATTGCTGCTCGCAGTGCAATTGCTGACTGGCCTCACGGTTCAAACGCAACACCTGCGGATCCGCGCCACCAACGATTTGCAGGGTTGGGGCCGTCACCTGGGCCAGCGCTGCACCGGCCAGATCGCTGCGCCCACCACGGCTGACCACGGCATGCACCGTCTGCGGGCGCTGCGCCGCGGCGATCAGCGCCGCCGCCGCGCCCGTGCTGGCGCCGAACAGACCGATGCGCAGGGCGCCGAGTTCGGCGTTGCCAGCAAGCCAGTCGAGCACCCCAACCAGGCGCTGGCTGAGGCGCGGGATATCGAAGCGGTACTCGGCGCTGAGGCGATCCACGCGCTCTTCTGGCGCGGTCAGCAAGTCGAACAACAGGGTCGCCAGGCCCAGCTCGTTGAAATAACGCGCCACCTGCAAGTTGCGTGGACTGAGGCGACTGCTGCCGCTGCCATGGGCAAACACCACCAGGCCGATGGCGTCATCCGGCAGCAGCAGATCGGCGGCCAACTCGGCATCGCTCACTGGCAGGCTCAAGGTTCGCGACGCTATGCTGCGCATGGGTTAGGCCTCCTCATCGCCGTAATCGCTCACGGCTGTTGGTCTTGCTCGTCCTGCTCGCGCTGCCAGGCCTGGCGCAACAGCGCCTGTACCTGCTGATCCGAGGTCTGGGAAAAATCCTCATACCAACGACCGATGGCGATGAACATCTCGGGGGTGAACGGGCAGATGACTTCATCGACTTGCCAGCGCAGCAGCGCCACGCTGTCGGGCGGCGCCACCGGTACGGCGACCACGATCCGCGCGGGCGACTGCTGGCGTACCGCCTTGATCGCCGCCTGCATGGTGGCGCCAGTGGCCAGGCCATCGTCGACCAGGATCACCTGCTGGCCGTCCAGCACAGGCAGCGGACGCTCGCCGCGGTAGGCGCGGTCGCGGCGCTGCAACTCCAGGCTTTCCTGCGCGGCCACGGCGTCGACGGTGGCGCCATCGATATGCAGCGATGCCAGCACATCGCGGTTCAGCACCCGCACGCCACCACTGGCGATGGCGCCCATGGCCAGCTCGGAATGGCCGGGCACGCCGAGCTTGCGCACCAGCATCAGGTCGAGACGCACCTGCAGCGCGCTGGCGATCTCGTAGGCCACCGGCACACCACCGCGGGGCAAGGCCAGCACGATCACGTCGGGTCGCTGGCGATAAGCCGTCAACAAGCGCGCCAGCGCCTGACCTGCGCTGCTTCTGTCACGGATGGGGATCTGCAGAACATCGTTTCGAGTCATTGCCATGCTCCAGCTTGCGAGCCTGACTTAACCATGCACCAGACTTTCTGCGGTGTTTTTGATCTCGATTAGGAGTTTGCGCGATAGCGGGTCCTGGCAGGTGATAGATGGCGTCTCAGGAATTGAGGTGGCTGTCGATCAACTCGCTGAGGGCCTGGTTGATCGCCGTCGAGTTGATCGTCAATAACTGCAGTTGCGCTTGCACGCCCTGCGCCACCTCTGTCGAGCCACGCTGCTCGATCCACTTGGCCAACTGCCAGACGGCTTCTCCCAGTGCTACCTGGTTCTGATGCAGACGAGCCAGGGTCGCGGCCGTGAGTTGTTTGTGGTGCATATCCAGTTCCTGTTTCGATGGCGCCCATCCATGCGCGATCCAGGTTTGACAGCTGCGCAGGCCAGGCCTGCCAGGAGCAAGCTGCAGGCTTGGATCCGCGGTGAAGAGACGGCCGGTTTGACAGGCCGCCAGGGTCCAGCAACTGCCGGCCAATCGCCATACCTCTTCGTTGGTAGTGCGCACAACGCTGATCTGGCTCAATTATTTCGCCAACCAAACCGAATCTTGATGCAAATCATTATTGTTTAAGTCGTAATTCCCTAAGCTAGCTCCCAATCCAAGCCAACGCTCAGAGGAAATCGTCGATGCGCGCACAACTGCCCTTTTCACTCGCCCTACTGCTGGTCGCCACATTCACCCAGGCCAAGGAATACCCGATTGGCGAACCCCAGCAATGCGGCGGCCTGGAAGTCGGTGCCGTGTACCTGCAACCGATCGAGATGGACCCGCCGGGCATGATGCGCCCCGCCGCCGACTCCGATGTGCACCTGGAAGCCGACATCAGCGCGCTGGAAAACAACCCCAACGGCTTCCAGGAAGGCAGCTTCGTGCCCTACCTGAACATCGCCTTCGTGCTGCGCAAGGAAGGCAGCGACGAGGAACTCAAGGGCGATTTCCACGCCATGGTCGCCAACGACGGCCCGCACTACGGCGACAACCTCAAGCTGATGGGCCCGGGCAAGTACCATCTGACCTACAGCATCCTGCCACCCGCCGGTGGCCACGCCATGTTCGGCCGCCATACCGACAAGGAAACCGGCGTCGCCCCCTGGTTCGAGCGCTGCGACCTCAGCTACGAATTCACCTACGCCGGCATCGGCAAGAAAGGCGGTTACTGATCGCAACGGGCGCGGCCTGCCAGGCCGCGCCGCTTTGGAGTTCTCTATGTCACGCGTCCTGTTCGCCCTGCTGCTGGCAACCTTTGGTTCGCCTGGTTACGCGGCCGGCTTGCCGACCTATGAGCTGGTGATCCGCGACGGTCACTTCACCCCGCCGCTGCTCGAAGTAGCGGCGGGTCAACGTTTCAAGATCGTCCTGCATAACCAGGGACAAGGCCCGGCGGAATTCGAAAGCACGCCCTTGCGGGTGGAGAAGGTGATGTCGCCCGGGGTCACCTCGTTCGTGGTGATTCATCCGCTGCGGCCCGGTCATTACCCGTTCTTCGACGAGTTCCACCTCGAATTGCCCGAGGGCGGCATCGTCGCCAAATGAAGCTGTTACAACCGGAGCCTTGAATGAATCAGTCGTTGTTTATCGTCTGGCGGGAAAGCGTCGAGGCGTTGCTGGTGATCGGCATCCTGCATGCCTGGATCAGCCAGCAGGCTGAGCGCGGCCGCGCCATGACTTTCCTCTGGGGCGGCGTGGCGCTGGGTCTGGTGTTGTCCGGGGCGTTGGCGCTGGTCATTCTGTTCGCCGGCGAATGGCTGGCGGGCGCGGCCGGCGAGTGGTTCCAGGCGGCGTTGGTACTGCTGGCCAGTGTGCTGATCCTGCAGATGGTCGGCTGGATGCGCCGGCACGGCCGCACTTTCAAGCGAGATCTGCAACAGGCGGCCGACACCCATCTGCAGCGCAATGGCGGCCTCGGCCTGCTGCTTCTGGCGATGCTCGCGGTGGGCCGCGAAGGCAGCGAAACCGTGGTCTTCCTTTATGGCCTGGGCGTGCACAAACAAGGCGCCGCGCTCTGGCAGTTCGCCCTCGGCGGTGCGGCGGGTTTCGCCCTGGCGTTGCTCACCTTCATGCTGCTGCAGGCCGGCAGCCGGCTGGTGTCCTGGCGGCATTTCTTCGTGTTCAGCGAGATAGTGCTGCTGTTGCTCGGCGCCTCGATGTTGATCGCCGGGCTCGACCGCATCAGCGGCCAGTTGATGGCCCTGGAACTGCCCGAGCAGGTCTACGGCTGGTTCGGCGACGCGCTCTGGGACACCTCGGCCGGTCTGGATGATGCCTCGGGGCTGGGGTCGGTGCTGGCCAACTTCGCCGGTTACCGCGCCATGCCCTCCCTGGCCACGGTCGCCGTCCTCGCCGGTTACTGGCTCGTGGTCGCGCTCTGGTTGCGGCGCAGTTCGCCCGCCGTGTCGCCATGCGCCAGCTGAACGCCCTGCTCGGCGGGCTGGGCGATGCGCTGCGCCGGCATGCGCGGCTGATACGCGGCCTGCAATGGGCGGTGGTGGCCTTCTATGGCCTGTTGCTGGTGCTGCCGGCGCTGCTGCCGTTGCCGCCCAGCCAGGCGCGCATGCTCGACAACCTGACGCTGCTCGCCCAGTTCATTTTCTGGGGTGTCTGGTGGCCGTTCGTGCTGCTGTCGATCGTGCTGTTCGGCCGGCTCTGGTGCGGGGTGCTCTGTCCCGAAGGCTCGCTCAGCGAGTGGATCAGCTGGCGCGGCCTGGGTCGCGGTACGCCGCGCTGGATCCGTTGGGGCGGCTGGCCGACCCTGGCGTTTATCCTCACCACTGTTTATGGCCAGCTGATCAGCGTCTACGACTACGCCCAGGCGGCCCTGCTGATTCTCGGCGGCTCGACCCTGGCGGCGATGCTGGTGGGCTTTCTCTATGGCCGTGGCAAGCGCATCTGGTGCCGCTACCTGTGCCCGGTCAGCGGCGTGTTCGCCCTGCTCGCCCGCCTGGCGCCCATGCACTACCAGGTCGACGAACAGCGCTGGTTGGACAATCCGCCGCCGCGCCAGCCGCCGCCCAACTGCGCGCCGCTGCTGGATATCCGCCGCATGCAGGGCGCCGCCGACTGCCACGCCTGCGGACGCTGCAGCGGGCAACGCGGTGCGGTGAAGTTGAGCGCGCGCTCGCCGAACGCCGAGGTGTTGATCGTCGGCCCGCAGCATGCCAGCCATTGGGACAGCCGCCTGTTGCTGTTCGGCGTGATCGGCCTGGCCATGGGCGCCTTTCAATGGACGGTCAGCCCCTGGTTCGTCAGCCTGAAGCAGGCGGCGGCGACCTGGCTGGTCGAGCACGACAGCTACTGGCTGCTGCAGGCCGATGCGCCCTGGTGGCTGCTGACCCACTACCCGCAGGCCAACGACCTGTTCAGCTGGCTCGATGGCCTGCTGATCCTGTTTTACCTGGCGGCCAGTATGCTGTTGCTCGGCGGCGGTCTGTGGCTGTTGCTGCGGGCCGCGGCCTTGCTCGTGTCGCGCACCGGCAATGGCTTCGAGCACCTGGCGTTGAGCCTGATCCCGCTCGGCGCCAGCGGCCTGTTTCTCGGCCTCAGCGCCACCACCGTCAAGCTCTTGCGTTACGAGGGCCTGGCCCTGACCTGGGTGCAACCGGCCCGCGCTAGCCTGCTCGCGGCCGCCATAGTCTGGAGCCTGTGGCTGGGCTGGCAGGTGCTGGGGCGACATGGCGCGCGCGGACTCAATCGGCTCGCGGCCTTCTGCTGCCTGGCGCTGGGCTCGGCCGGGGTCGGCTATGGCTGGTGGTTGCAGTTCTGGGGCTGGAGTTGAGTCTTGTCGACAGACGCTGAACCTACCCACCTCGTTCCCCGTCGCGCCCGGACTTGTTTGAAATCAAGGAAGCCCCGGCTATCGACCTTCTAGCATGCAATCCCGAGCAATCCCGAGCTGAGCAGTGGGAGAAACCATGCTGACCGAACCATCACTTGTCGCGCAGTTGCGCCGTCATCACCTGTTCAGCCGGCTACCGGAGGCGGCGCTGCAGGAGGTGTGCGCCTCGGCCAACCTCAAACGCCTGGCTGCCGGCGCCTCGCTGTTCCACCAGGGCGACAAGGCCGATCGCTTCTATTTCGTCTTCAGCGGCCAGGTGAAGCTGCATCGGGTGGTCTGTGACGGTCAGGAAAAACTGGTGGAAATCATCCGCGCCGGCGAATCCTTTGCCGAGGCGCTGCTGTTCACCGGCGTGCCACAGTACCCGGTCAGCGCCACCGCGCTGAAAACCTGCCAGATGGCCAGCCTGCACGGCTCACAGTACCGCCGCCTGCTGGAAGAACACCCGAGCATCTGCCTGGATATTCTCGCCACCCTGAGCATTCGCCTGCACCAGCGCCTGAACGAAATCGACACCCTGACCCTGGCCAACGCCTGCCACCGGGTCAGGCGCTTTCTGGCCCAGGCCCACGAAGAAGGCAACGGGGTGATCATGCTCGATGTGCCGAAACGGCTGATTGCCTCGAAGCTGGGCATCCAGCCGGAAACCTTCTCGCGCATCCTCCATCGCCTGATCGACTCGGGCGTGATTGCCGTACAGCGCCGGCGCATCGAGATCATCGACCTGCAAGGGCTGAGCAACTACGACGACTAGCCGTGCAGAATTGACTGTAATCAACGTCAGCCGCTGTGCGCTGGTCAAACTGGACGACCTCTTGACGTTTTAAGGGTGCATGCAATGTCCAATACCACCCAGCCCCTGGTCTACTCCTGCTCAGGCTGCTCCAACGTGGCGCAACTGGCCAATACCCTCGCCGTGCGCCTGGATCGTGCCGGCCTGGCGGAAATGTCCTGCATCGCCGGGGTCGGCGGCCATGTCCAGGCGCTGGTGAGCAAGGCCCGCTCCGGGCGGCCGATCCTTGCCATCGACGGCTGCCCCCTGCATTGCGCCAGCGCCTGTCTGGCCCAGCATGGCGTCAGCGCCGACGTGCACATCACCCTCAGCAGCTATGGCCTGCGCAAACGCTACCGGGAAGATTGCAGCGCGGCAGAGGCCGACGCGTTGTTCGCGGACATGGCCCGCATCATCGCCAGCGATCTCGGCCAGCCTGGTCGGGCGCAAGCCGGACTTGTCTCGCGCCAGCCGCCGAGTCAGGCCACGGGCGCGCAAGCGGCGGATTGAGGGTTACGCCCGCAGTATCATGGTCATAGAGACCCTAAGGGTATTTATAACCCTGAACGGGTGCAGTCATATTCACCATGACAGCCGATTAAAACCTTTAAATTCAATGAATTGCAGATGGCACGCGGCTTGCTCAAGGATAAATACGGATAGCTATCCATAACCGCGACACGCGTTGCATGACCGCCATGCAGGGAGTCTCCATGAAAAAAATTCTGCAACCACTGGCCTGGTATCTGGTCCTGACCTCGGTACTGGCCCTGGCCAGTGGCGTCGCCCTGAGTTTCGCCACCGACGTGGCGTTGGCCGCCAGCGCCGATCACCAGCACGGCGCCAGCGCGCACCTGGCTGCGCCCGTGCAGCATTGAGTTGCAACAGCCCGCCATCTAGGCTGTCTGATAGAACATTCGTTGACCACACAAGACCGAGTCGTCAGCCCGTCATGCACAGGGCCGGATTCCAGGCCGCTCAGGGTCGATCTTCACGCCAAACAATCAGGATGTCTTCTATGGTGCTTCATCGCGTTCATCACCAGATTCTCCGCAGTCACCATTTGTTCGAGCCGTTGAACGAAGAGCAGATGGATGAGCTGATGAGCACCAGCCAGCTGCTCAGCATCGACAAGGGCGAGCCCTTGTTCCGCCAGGGCGAGCCGGCCCATTCGTTCTATTTCGTCATCGCCGGCGCGGTGAAGATCTACCGCCTGACCCCGGACGGGCAGGAGAAGGTGTTCGAGGTCATCGGCAATCGGCAGACCTTCGCCGAAGCCATGATGCTGATGGACACACCCAATTACGTCGCCTCGGCCGAGGCGGTGTGCCCTACCCAGCTCTACCGCATCGCCAACAGCACCTACATGCGCCTGCTGCAGAGCAATACTCGGCTGACCTTCGCCCTGCTCGGCAAGCTCTGCGTGCGCCTGCACCAGCGGGTCAACGAGATCGAAACGCTGTCGCTGAAAAACGCCACCCACCGCGTGGTGCGCTACCTGATCACCCAGCTCGCGCGCCAGCCGGACGCGGGCAACAGTTTCGAACTGCCGATGGCCAAGCAGCTGATCGCCGGGCACCTGTCGATCCAGCCGGAGACCTTCTCACGGATCATGCGCCGCCTGATCGACGAGGAAATCATCACCCAGGAAGGCCGCCAGATCGTTATTCTCGACCGCCTGCGCCTGGAGCAGTTCGAGTGAAATGCCGGTCTTCGCCAATGAGCGCTCGCCATGCCTAAATGCCTGTATTGCCAACGCGACAATCCACCCCAGGAAGCCGAGTGCCGCCACTGCGGCATGCCCCTGCCGGCACTGGCCGACGGCGCCAGCGAACGGCGGCAACGGCGGTTTATGTGGTTCTGCATCGGCCTGACCGTGTTCTGCGCGGTGATGATCGTCTGGTTGCCGCGCAGTATCGCCTGAGCAGCCCTCCCCCCAAGATCCTCTGCTGACAATCGGCGCGCACGGCGCACCCTACCCATCCTCCACCACACCCGTAGTGCGCGCGGGGCCGCCTAGGCCGCGCGCACCAAGGCTTCGCGGCGTTCATGCCTGGGTCAGTTGCCGGTACAGCTGCGGCAGGCGCAGCGGCAACTGTTGCGGCTGGCGGATCTGGGTGTAGCCATTGGCGCCGAACATGTACGGCAGGTAATCACCGGCTTCGCTGTCGATGGTGATGCAGAACGGCAACAGGCCCTGACGGCGCGCCTCCAGCACCGCTTCGCGGGTGTCCTCGACGCCGTAGCGGCCCTCGTAGAGATCCAGGTCGTTGGGTTTGCCATCGGTCACCAACAGCAGCAGTTTGCGCCGCTGCTTGCAGGCGCCGAGCAGCACGGTGGCCTGGCGGATGGCCGCGCCCATGCGGGTGTAGTAGCCGGGCTTGAGCGCCTGAATGCGCCCACGGGTGTTGTCGTCGTAGCGCTGCTTGAACGACTTGAGCTCCTGCATGCGCACCTGCTGGCGGCGCAGGGAGGAGAAACCGTAGAGGGCGAACTCGTCGCCCAGAGCCGACAGGGTCTCGCCGAACAGCAGCAGGCTGTCGCTGATCACCTCGATCACCCGGTGCTGGTCATCCAGGTGGGCGTCGGTGGACATCGACACATCCGCCAGCAGCAGGCAGGCCAGGTCGCGCCGGGTGGGGCGCTGCTCCATGAACAGGCCGCGTTCGGCGCACTGGCCATGCTGACGCTCGACATGAAAATCCAGCCAGGCCTGCATGTCCAGCTCCGAGCCCTGGGGTTGCTGACGCAGCCACTGGCGATCGTTGCGCAGGTGCTCGAACTGGCGGCGCAGGCGCTTGGCCAGCGGCGCCAGACGCGACGGCAGCGGCTGCGCCTCGCTGCCACGCGGCACCATCATCTGCAGGTTGACGAAATCCTCGCGCAGGCTCTGCTTGCGGTAGTCCCACTCCGGCAGCTTGATACCCTCGCCCAGCGGAATGTCGTCGACATCCGCCGGCGGCAGATCGAGGTGCAACTTGAGCCCGCCGCCCTTGCGCAGGCGCTGCTTGGACAGGGCCAGTTCGTCGAGATCCTCGGCGACCCGCGCGGCGTCCAGGTCTTCGCTGTCGTCGCTGCAGCGATCCAGCTCGACATGCTCGGACCAGCTGAACAGGTTTTCCAGGCGGAAGATCAGCAGGCCGCCCTTGCTGGTGCTCTCCTCGACCCGTTTGGCGCGCTTGGGCCCGACCTTCTGCTCGCCTGGCGGGGTCAGCAGGTTGCCCTCGCTCTCCTCGCCCAGTTCACAGGCCTGGGGTTCGCCGAGGTTTTCCGCCGGGTACAGCCACAGCGGCAATGGCCAGGGCGCCAGTTCGCTACGCGGGAAGTGCTCGACGCTGCCCGGTTCGCGCAGGGCCTGACAGAGCGCAATCTCCAGCTCGGCCTCGCCCTTGCCCAACGAGCCGGGATCCGGACGCAACTGCAGGTGGGCCTCGACCAGGCGCTGGTAGCGCGGACGCAGGGCTGGGTAGGCCTGCAGCAACTGCCGGGTCCAGCGCTGGTTATCGCGCGCCCAGTGACGCATCTCTCCCGCCTGCGCGGCCAATAGCGCCAGCCAGCGATAGAGATCCTGATTCAGCGCGACCTCGGGGTACACCGCCAGGCTCGGCGGCAGGCGCAGGTTGCTGGCATCGCACCAGGCCACCGGCAGTTGCTTGCAGCTACCGGCGACCTGTTGCAGCAGGTTGCGCCGCAACACCAGGTCGCGCGCACTGGCGGCCTCCACGCCGATCCCGCTGGCGCCGCCCATGGCGCGGAACAGCAATGCCAGGGGCCGCTGCATGCTGGCCAGCTCGACCCGCGCCTCGGGAAAGTCCGGGCTGGCGCGGCGGGTGATAAAGCGGTGCCAGACGCTGCCCACCCACTCTTCCAGTTCGACGGTAAAAGCCATCTGCTTCACCTTGCTCGCTGTGCTCCGCGCCAAAGGCCCGGAGCCAAATGCAAAAACGGCCCGCTGTACCAGCCGGGCCGAGATTTATTTACCGCGCACCGCTCACGCCGAAACGGCTATGGCGGCTTCGTCGCGGGCCGTGGCCCGGCCACGTTGCTTGAAGCTGTACAGGTAGCAGAGCAAGCCGATCAGGAAGAACACCCCGGCCACCAGGCGCAGCCAGAAGAACACGGCCAACTGGTCGACGGTACTCATGAACGACAGCGCGGTGCCATCCACCGGCCAGCGTTGCAGTGCCACTTGCACCACGCCGGCGGCAGTGAGGAACAGGGTGATCGCCACCATCGACAGGGTCATCAACCAGAAGCCCCAGATCTCGATGGTCTGCGCCCGCTCATCCGGCGCTTCGCCGAGGCCACGCAGACGCGGCATGGCGTAGCTGATCATGGTCATCACGATCATTGCGTAGGCACCGTAGAAGGCCAGGTGACCATGCGCCGCGGTCAGTTGCGAGCCGTGGGTGTAGAAGTTCACCGGGGCCAGGGTATGCAGGAAACCCCACACGCCAGCACCGAAGAACGCGGTCACGGTAGTGCCCTTGGCCCACAGGGTGGCGGCACGGTTGGGATGCTGCCGACGCCGCTTGCCGACCATGGTGAAGGCGAACAACACCATGGCGAAGAAGGGTATCGGTTCCATCGCCGAGAAGATCGAGCCGACCCACAGCCAGACCTCGGGCGCTCCTATCCAGAAGAAGTGGTGACCGGTACCGAGGATGCCGGTGATCAGGGCCATGGCGATGATCACATACAGCCACTTCTCGACCACTTCACGGTCCACCCCGGTGACCTTGATCAGGACGAAGGCGAGCATCGCGCCCATGATCAGTTCCCACACGCCTTCCACCCACAGGTGCACCACGAACCACCAGTAGTACTTGTCGCGCGCCAGGCTTTCCGGGTTGTAGAAGGAGAACAGGAAGAACACCGCCAGACCGATCAGGCCGGTCATCATGACCATGCTGATGGTGGTCTTGCGCCCCTTGAGCAGGGTCATGCCGATGTTGTAGAGGAAGCCCAAGGCGACCACCACGATGCCCATCTTGGTGATGGTCGGCTGTTCGAGGAATTCCCGGCCCATGGTCGGCAGCAGGTCATTGCCGGTCAGCTTGGCCAGGCCCGCATAGGGCACGAACAGATAACCGAGAATGGTCAGTACGCCGGCGGCAGCGAACACCCAGAACAGGATCATCGCCAGCATCGGGCTGTGCAGTTCACGATCCGCTTCCTCGGGAATGAGGTAGTAGGCCGCTCCCATGAAGCCGAACAGCAGCCAGACGATCAGCAGGTTGGTGTGCACCATCCGCGCCACGTTGAAGGGGATCAGCGGGAACAGGAAGTCACCGACCACGTACTGCAGGCCCATGATCAAGCCGAACAGGATCTGCCCGAGGAACAGCATCAGGGCGAACACGAAGTACGGCTTGGCCACGGCTTGCGAGGCGAATTTCAGATGTGGATTGGCAATGGTCATCTATCAGCCCTCCTTGTTTGGCGGCCAGTCGTTGGTATCGATCTTCGAAGTCCACTTGAGGAACTCCGCCATATCGTCCACTTCCTGCTCGCTCAAATTGAATTGCGGCATCGCCCGGCGGCCTGGGATGCCCAGGGGTTGCGCCTTCATCCAGGCCTGCAGGAACGGCTTGAAGGCCGCGTCCTCGCCACGCCGGGTGAACACATTGCCCAGCTCGGGCGCGAAGTAGGCGCCCTCGCCCAGCAGGCTGTGGCAGCCGATGCAGTTGTTGTTCTCCCAGACTGCTTTGCCACGTACCACCGACTCGTTCATCTCCGATTCGTTGCTGCGTTCTGGAAAGGTTTGCTCTGTGTGATAGGTCAGGGCCAGGAATACCAGGAAGAAGAACACGCTCCCCCCAAAGTAGATATTCCTGGCCATGCTCTTGGTGAAGGTCTCTGACATGGTCGCTTCCTCTTTGCTTGGCGTGACCATTCTAGAAAGCCTGCTAACGAAACCTGCTTGATGAGAATCAAGAAAGTCCGATGGTTATGGTCGGGTATAGCGATGAGGGCGGGAAACGGGGAGTGGAAGCGGGAAAATGCGGGTGGCCAGCTTCGGCGGACAAGGCTAGCGTGCGAACCGTAGATCCTATGTTCATGTTCAAGGCTTGCGGCATCGTAGGGTGGATGACGCCTTATCCATCCACCAAATCGCGACGGTGGATGAAAAAGGCGTCATCCACCCTACACAGAACCGTAGCCCGGATGAAATCCGGGAGGCTATTTAACGGCCAACACCGCTCCCGGATTGCATCCGGGCTACGAGGAAAACTGCAAGGTCAGCAACACGCCCGCCGCCATCGCCACCGGCCAGCCCAGCAGCAGCCAGCGCCACATGCGCGGGGCGTGACGCAACTCCATGAAGCCGTCGGCGATCAGCCAGGCCTTGCCCAGGGCCGCGAGCAACACCGCGCCGGCCATCAGCAGGGTCGCCCCGGCATTGCCCAGCTGCACGCTGGTCACTGACAGCACGGCCAGCGCCAGCCAGCAGAACATCAGGGTGGTGGAAGCAGACATGGCGACCTCCCGGTCAATTCAGGACATAGACCAGCGGAAACAGCAGCACCCAGACCAGATCGACCATGTGCCAATAGAGCACGCCGGACTCCAGCGCGCTGCAATTGCCCGGGCCATAGACCCGGCGCCGACAGCGCTCGGCCAGCCAGCCGAGAATGAACAGGCCGAGCAGCACATGGACGAAGTGAAAGCCGGTGAGGATCCAGTACAGGGTGAAAAAGGTGTTGTGCTCCATGCCCAGCCCCGCACCGGCCAGGTGGCTGTACTCGCCGAGCTTCAACAGCACATAGACGCTGGCCGACAGCAGCGCCGCCAGCAACAACCAGGCGCCGCGCCGCGGCCGAGCCTGGCGCACCTGCTCCTGGGCCAGCGCGGCGAACAGGCCGGACGTGAGCAGGCTCAGGGTCAACGCCAGGCCGGTGGAGCTGTCGAGCAACTGGCGGCCGTCGTGGAACAGCTGCGGCTGCAAGGCCTGGGCCACCGCGAAGGTGAGGATCAGCAAGGCGAAGACCGTCAGCTCGGCGAGAATGAAGAACCACATCGCCAGGTCGCCCGGCAGATGCCGCACCGGGCTGGCGACGGGTTCAAGCGAAGTGGACATCGACCACATCCATCAGCGCAGCGACGGTCTGCGGATCGTCCGATAGCGGCTCGGCCAGACAGGCCAGGCAGGCATCACGCGGGCTCATGCCGGAGCCGATCATGCGCGCGGCGAAGATCAGCAGGCGGGTCGAGGCGACCTCCTCCAGATCATGCTGCTCCAGCCGGCGCAGGGCCTGCCCGAGCTTGACCACCTGCGCGGCCAGCTCGGCACCGACCCGCGCCTCGTTGGCGACGATGCGCTCTTCCTCGGCCACCGGCGGATAAGCGAAACGCAAGGCGACGAAACGCTGGCGGGTGCTCGGCTTCATGCCCTTGAGCAGGTTCTGGTAGCCGGGGTTGTAGGACACCACCAGCATGAAACCCGGTGGCGCGCGCAACACCTCGCCGGTGCGTTCCAGATACAGTTCGCGGCGGTCATCGGCCAGCGGATGGAGGACCACGGCGGTGTCCTGGCGCGCCTCGACCACCTCGTCGAGGTAGCAGATGCCGCCCTCGCGCACCGCGCGGGTCAGCGGACCGTCCTGCCACCAGGTGCCCTGGGCGCCGATCAGATGACGACCGACCAGGTCGGCGGCGGAAAGATCGTCATGGCAGGCCACGGTATACAGCGGCAAACGCAGGCGGTGCGCCATGTACTGGACGAAGCGGGTCTTGCCGCAACCGGTCGGGCCCTTGATCAGCACCGGCATGCCGTGCTGCCAGGCCTGCTCGAACAGCACCTGCTCATTGCCCAGCGGTTGGTAGAACGGCGCATCCAGCACGGCAGCCGTTTCGGCTAGTTTCACAGGCGCATTCACAGGCAGTACCTCACCGAGGTGATTAATCATGCCTGCACGCTACCCGCGACCAACCGCTGTCCTCAAGCTGCATGCGGACAACTCTTGATTCCGGTCAAGCCCATCGGCAATCCGCTTGGTTATGCTGCCCTACAGTTAAATTGATCGATCGTTGGAATTAGCCGATTCACGTCTCAGCCACGCAACTGCTACTGTCTGTACTCGTAAACGAACCCTGTACGAGTATCGCTGGTCCATACATATAGATCAGTGTTAGCAGCGAGAGGCTCAGATAGCGCCCACAAGAAGACGCACAACAGTAACTGCAGCGAAAATTGGCAGGGTCTATGCCCTGCTCTCAATAGCCTTGAGGAAATAATCATCATGAAGAAAATCCTGGTCCCAATGCTCGTCCTGGGAGCTGCGCTGAGCGTACAGCCCGCCTTTGCCGCCGACGCCGCCGCTGCCGAAGCGCTGTTCAAGAGCAAGCCCTGTGCGGCTTGTCACAACGTCGACGTGAAGATGGTCGGCCCGGCGCTGAAGGAAGTCGCCGCCAAGTACGCCGGTACCGAAGGTGCCGCCGAATTGCTGGCTGGGCGCATCAAGAATGGCACCGTAGGCGCTTGGGGGCAGATGCCGATGCCGGCTAACCCAGTCACCGACGAAGAAGCGAAGATCCTCGCCGAATGGGTGCTGAGCCTCAAGTAAGCCCTCGAGGACGTCACACCCAGCGCTTTTCGCGATCGGTTGTGACGTCCTTATCCCCATCCTCGCTGTCTATCCGTAGCCTTCCGCCTGATGGTCCAAGAGTTCGGGCGCGTGCTCAATTTGTCCTCAATTCCATACTCTCAGTGTCATACAATGCCGCTTCACATCAATTTTATTGAAGCGAAGCCGCGCAATGGACATCGATCTCGCCCGCACCTTTCTCGATATCATGCGCAGCGGCAGCTTCATCGCCACCGCAGAACGCCTGCATATCACCCAGACGGCGGTGACGGCGCGAATCCACAACCTGGAAAACCAGCTCGGCTGCCGGCTGTTCGTGCGCAATCGGGCCGGCGCCCGACTGACCGCCGACGGCGAGCGTTTCGTCACCTATGCCACCCAACTGGTACAGACCTGGGAAGCTGCTCGGCGTGACCTGCCCTTGCCTCGTGGCTCTGGCGACCTGCTTACCCTCGGCTCGGAGATGAGCCTGTGCAACCCGCTGATGCTGGCCTGGGTGCAACGCCTGCACCAGGTTTTGCCTGCACACGCGGTGCGCAGCGTGGTGACCAGTGGCAACCTGCTCCAGCAACAACTCGACCTCGGCGTGCTCGATGCCGCATTGGTCCACCAACCGGAATATTGGCCGAACCTGCAGGTTGAACAACTGCTCGAGGAGAAGCTGATCCAGGTGGTGCAGACCCATAACCCCGAGCCCTATATGTATGTCGACTGGGGACCGACGTTTCGCAAACTGCACGACAACGCCCTGCCGGAACACACCCGCACCACCCTCTCCTTCGACCTCGGCCCACTGGCGCTCCAGTATCTGCTGCAATGTGGCGGTCGCGGCTACTTCCGTACCCGCGTGGTGCAGCGCTATCTCGATGAAGGCATCCTCAAGCGAGTGGAGATGGCGCCGGAATTTTCCTACCCGATCTATCTGGTTTACCCCAGGGCGGCCGTCAATCCGGCCCTGCGCAGTGCTCTGCAACTGTTGCGCGAGGTGGTCCTGGATGACTTCGACTGGTCACGCTGGGATTACGAGATTTGAAGCACCATGATGAAGTCCGTCATCCCAGCCCTAGCAGGTCGGCAACGGCTCAATCCGGCAGCTGCCTGAGCCAGTTGCGGTAGAGCGCCGCGATCAGATCGGTCTGGGTGATCATGCCCACCAGCCGTTCGTGCTCATCCACCACCGGCAGGCAATGCAGGCCGCGGTCCGAGAGCAAAAACACCAGTTCCACCATGTGCACGTCCTGGCGCACTGCAACCACGGGCGCACTCATGATCGAGCGCAGCTTGGTGCCGCGCAGGTACTTCAGGCGACCGAAATTGACCCGCGCCTGGCTGGGCTGAAACTGCTTGAGCAGATCGACCAGGGTGACGATGCCGATCAGCTTGCCGCTGCCCTCCTCCACTACCGGCAGCGAACGCAGGCGGTGTTCCTGCAGGGTCTGCCAGGCCTGCTGGATAAAGCTGTCCGGCGCCGCCCAATAGAGATCGCGGGACATGATATCGGCCGCGCGGATCTCGCCCATGCTGCGGCGCAAGGCATGTTTCTCGGTTTGCTTGATCAGCCGCTCGAGATCGTCACGGGTGACATCGACATATTCGCCGAACTCCTCGAGGGCTCTATCCATGTCGTCGCGACTGAAGCTCAGACGCTCGCCCGGTAATGGATCGCGCGTGTGGTGGCGGTTCTCCCTGGACAGGCGCGGTTTGGGGTAGGCGTGGCCGGTCAGGTTGTTGTAGAGCAAGGCGACAGCCACCAGCAACAGCGAGTTGAGCGCCACCGGATAGAGCAAGGCATATCCCGGATCGTCGACTCCAAAACCACCGCTGGCAGCCAACACCGCCAATGCACAGCTTGGCGGGTGCAGGCAGCGCAAGGCGAACAGGCAGACCAGCGACAGGCTGGCGGCCAGCACTGTCGCGGACACACTATCCAGAGGGCTCAAGCCCAGGCTGATGCCGATCAGGGCGGCACACATATTGCCTGCGAGGATCGACCAGGGTTGAGCGAACGGGCTGGAGGAAGCACCGAACAGCAGCACCGCGGAGGCAGCGATAGGCGCGGCGATGTGCAAGGTGATCGCCGTACCGAACCACCAGACGCCAAGCGAAACGCACAGCGACATGCCGATAGCGATACCGATGGCCACGCGCATCCATTCCTGGGCGCGGGCATTGAGCGGTGCGGGGACGAAAGACCTGAACCAGTCGAGATGGTGTTCTTGCATTATTCCTGCCTGGCATCGGGATAGTTGCAATAGCGGATCCTACGCAGGCCAAAACACCTTCACGGGCCAAGACTGGAACAAGTCGCTGGCACAGATGGCGCGGCTAATAGCCGGCCATGACGTTCGTGCGCTGGGGAGTAACCAGTCCGGCCGTAGTTGCAGACAGTCGAAACAAGATGGTTTGACACTTGGTTCATCGTGTTTGCGCGCGCAATCACGAACGCCTGCAAGCAGACGCACCGCGCTTATACGCAGCCGCTTTGAGGAACGCGGCCGGGTTGGCGCAGCAGAAGATGGCGCGTAGGCATGAGTGCCTACGCATTGTGAGGGGGATGTTCAGTTATCTCTAATGAATAGTATTGCTCTTAATCAGCAAAATTAATGCTCTAAAGAAGTGGAGCATGCGCGGCGGTGCGCACCCTCCTCAGCTCAGGGTATAGCCGTTGTCGACCACCCAATCCTGGCCATAGACGCCGCGCGCGCCGGCCGACAACTGGAACAGGATCACGCTGGCGACAGCCGCCGCATCGAGAAAGTGACCTGGCAACAGGCGCTGGGTGACGCTGTCGGCGACCTCATCCAACTGTTCATCGCTCAACCCCAGGGTGCCCCAGATCGCTGTTGCCGTGGGGCCGGGCGAGACCAGATTGATGCGCACACCGACTGGCGCCATTTCCACCGCGAGGGTGCGCGCCTGGGCGCTGAGTGCCGCCTTGCTGGCGATATAGGCGGCCAGACCGGGAAAGGTCGAACGGGTGAGAAAGGTGCCTATGAACACCACCGAACAGGGCGCCGCCAGCACCTCGCGTAGCGCCGCCAGGGTATTCAATGCGCCTGCACCGTTGACCGCCCACTGCCGATCGAATGCCGCCAGGTCGAGGCTTTCGGCCAGTTCGGCGACACCCGCGTTGGGCACCAGATAATCCACCTGCCCCAGTTGCGCTGCGCGCAGGCCGAGGCTGGCCAGATCCGCGTTCGAGGTGACATCACCGGCATGCCAGACCAGGCGTTCGGGATAGCTTTCCTGCAGACTGTGCAACCCGCCCAGACTGCGCGACATTGCCAGCACCCTGGCGCCGCGTTGCAGCAAAGCGGCGCATAACGCCAGGCCGATACCTGAACTGGCTCCGGTGACTACGGCCAGACGATCCTGAAACTCGGTTCTCATCAGCTTCTCCGATGCTCGGCAGTGCCGAGCGGCAAGGTCACCCATGCGCAAGGCACAGGCAACCGGACATCAATGGTTGGGCAGCGCGGCGCAGGCGGCGCTGCATGATCAAACGGTCGGCGCAACAGAGATTCAGCGCCCTGCCCTGGCAATCAGCCCGGGTGACCATCAACCCGTGGTTTGAGCAGCATCGGCCCATAGCGCCAGGCATAGATGGCCAACGCCAGCGACCATCCGGTTGCCGCCAGCCACAAGCCTTCCTGCGGCCAGAGCGGATAAACCAAGACCCGCGCCACGCAGCCCAGGTTGAACAACACCAGGGCAGCAGCCATGCCCGCCGGCAGTTGCAACGGCCGCCCGGTGTGGCCCAGGGTGACGCGGGCGATCATGGCCAGAATCAGTCCGCCCATGGCGCCCATGGTCAAGCCATGCAAGGCCGCGCTGGGTGTGGCCAGCAGGCCGGCATGCCACAGCGCCAGACCTACGCAGGCGACGACCAGCCAGAGCATCGCCAGGTGCAGCGACCACAGCAGCGGCACCGCCCAGATGCCCTTGTCGTACCAGCGCGCCAGGCGCAGCAGATGCCCTGCCGCCACCGCCAGGAACAGCCCGGCCAGCAGTGGATGGGCCTGCAGGGCCAGACCGCTGGCGTAGAGCGCGGCGATCAGGCCGGGGCCGAGCAGCAAGGCAATGTCCAGCCACACCCGGGGTTTGACCGCCTCGAGGCGACCCAGGCCGCGCTGGGTGAAGAAGGGAATCACCCGGCCGCCGATCAGGCCCATCAGCGCCGCGACCAGCCACAACCCGGCCAACACGCCACGGCGCTGCAATTCATCGTCGCCCTGGACCAGGCCGGCCAGGAGCAAGGCATTGGCCGCGGCCAACAGACTCAGCACCACAACGATCGGGTAGTTGCGCTTCTGCCGTACCACCCAGAGCATGCGTGCCATCAGGCCGGCCACCGCGAGCAGGAAGCTCAGTTCGAGCGGAGCCAACAGCAGGGGCGGCAAGCCGAACAACCAGGCCAGTCGCGCCGCCAGCCAAAGACCGGCGAGCAACATCAGGCGCGTGCCACTCAGGCCCGGCTGACCGGTCCAGGTCTGCACCGCGGTCAGCAGAAAGCCGGCCACTATGGCGGCGGCGAAGCCGAACAGCATTTCGTGGCGGTGCCAGGCGAGCCAGCCACCGGCGGGCTGCCAGGCCGGCCCGTTGCCGCTCCAGGCCAGCACCCAGAGGGCAATGGCCAGCAACGCGAACAGGCTGCCGGCCAGGAAGAACGGGCGAAAGGCAAGACGCCAGATGGGCGGGATACTCAGGGCGGTACGCCGGTCGAGAACGTGCACTGCAAGCCTCCTGAAAAGATCGTCAAGCGCCCGGCAAGCAGCTGCTTGAGCAGCACCAACCGGGGCATTGCAGCCGCATGGAAATTGGCAGCCGTTACGCTCTTTTTACAGGGAGGCAGGGCTTTGGCGACTTGACCGCGATCAGCTTTGTGCTCCAGGGATGTAGATGGCGCTGAGCGGACGCAGGGTTCGCGCCCGGCGCCTGGGACCTCGACTAGAGGCTCATGTCGGTCAGGGTGGTTACTTCAGGCAAACGCAGGCCGTAGGAACAACTGCCCCATCTTCGACGGAGCACTGCCGCGTAGCAAACTGGGTAGAAGCCAGGGGGACGCCTAGTTCTTGCTGGTGATGCTTTTGATCAGCAAATATCGCCGGGACGCCGGATCGCCAGCAAGCTGGCTCCTACAGAAAACGTCATAACCCATAAAATCAATGCGATACGGGTTGTTTGATAAGCGCGCCCGGGATGCTTGGCAGACCGGGAGCAACGGTTACGGCAAGGGCTGCTTGGTCGATTCCGGCTGCTGCGGTGCATCGTCACTGCCCATCGATTTGCGAAAGCCGCCGATTGCCCCGCCGATGTCGGAACCCAGACTGCGCAGGCGCTTGCTGCCGAACAGCATGACCACGATCAGCAGAACAATCAGAAGTTGCCAGATGCTGATACCCATGGGGATCTCCTCTTTATGCGAATGATGACAAACGTTGACGGCCAGAACTCAATGCTGCGTGGCGGCGGCCTGCTGCAGCACGTCCTGGTCGATCTGCTCGAAGCGTAACACCCGCGCGCCGTGGATGGCGGCCAGTTTGCCGGCCGCCTGCTCATCGGCAAACGAGGCCAGCACCGCGCCCATGGCGCCCTTCAACTCGCTGTCGGCGAGACCGACCACATAGAAGGCGCTGGTGGCATCGATCAGGTGGCTGTCGTCGGGCTTGGCCCACTCACTACGGCCCATGTCGTGCACATAGAGCTTGGCGGTGCCGATACGGTTTTCCGGTTGCAGCCACCAGCCGAGCATCTCGGCGGCGGAGCAGAATTTCTTCACCCCGGCTTTATCCACCGCCTGGCCCTTGGGCCCAGGAAAATCGATGATGATCATGCCGCACACATGGCACTCGTCAGTGTCGTGAAACGCCACCGGCTCCAGGCTCCGCTGCTCGCTTTCGGGTTCGCTGCAGGCCAACAGGCCGGTGCCGAGCAGCACTGCCAACAGGGTCCGTGTGGTGAGCTGGCAAATAGTCTTTATCACTGTTTTTCTCCCTGGTTGGGATGCCGCGAGCGGCTCCCGGATCATCACGGCCTTCGCGGCATAGCCACTTTCGCGTTACTTGAAACAGACCTCGTAGGGTGTGCCGTGCGCACCAGGGTAAACGCCGGTGCGCGCAGCGCACCCTACAGAAGCAAACATCAGGTCGGCCGGCGCAGAAACACCCAATAGGCCAACAGCAGCGGCACTCCGACCCACAGCAACAGGCACAGCCACAGCAACAGGCCGCCGATGGGCAGGTCGCCGCCCAGGGCCATCACCCCGGCGGCGCTGCCGCCTTCGAAACCGGACAGGTTGATCAAGCGGTAGACATCCGCCGGATTGAGCAGCAGCAGCCAGGGCAGCAGATCCGGGTTGAACTTGCCTTCGCTCAGCACCAGCAGCGCCAGCAAGGCCAGATCGAACACCAGCACGAAGAGGAACCACACGCCCAGGGCCAGCCCGGCGGCGCTGGATTTCTCACTGACCTTGCTGCTCAGCACATAGGCCAGGGCCAGAAACACCCAGCCCAGCAGCGTGCTGGACAGCATGAAGCGGCCGAAGGCCCAGGCCAGCAGGCCCAGCTCGACATCCTCGACCAGCACGGCGATGGCCAGGGCCGCGCAGCCGAAACCGATCAGGGTGGCCAAGGCCAGGATCAGACCGTGGCCGACGAACTTGCCCAGCAGCAACTGGCCGCGGCCCAGGGGGTAGGTCAGCAACAGCATCAGGGTGCCGGCCTCGTCCTCGCCGACGATGGCGTCATAGGCCAGCAGCAAGGCGATCAGCGGCACCAGAAAGGTGGCCAGGCTGGCCAGGCTGGCGATGGTCGCCGGGATCGAGGTAAAGCCCAGTTGCCCGGACGCCGCCGCACCGAGCCAGGCGATGCCCACCGCCAGCACCGCGAACAGCAGGCTGATGGCGAGCAACCAGCGGTTGCGCAGGCCGTCGCTGAGTTCCTTGCGGGCGATGTTCCAGATCTGCGTCATGCCGCACCCTCCCCGGCCCGAGTGTTCTCGGCCTGGTCCATGTAATGCCGGTACAGATCCTCCAGCGAAGGCTGGTGGATGTCGATGTCCTGCGCCTCGCCCTCGCCGAGCAACTGGCGCAACAGGCCGAGCTTGTGGCCGTTGATCGCGACCACTTCGACGCCATCGACGCCGACCGAGCGGGCTTGATGGCCGTCGGCGTGCCAGCGCTGCAACAACTGCGCGCTCTGTTTCAGCCCACTGGCGCGGATCACCGCCGGCAGGCCGGCATCTGCGCGCAGGCTGGCCAGACTGCCGACCGCCTGCAGGCGACCATGGGCGAGGATCGCCGCGCGGTTGATATGCGCCTCGACCCCCGGCAACACGTGCGAGCAGAGGATGATGCTGGTGCCCTGCTGGCGCAGGCGGTCGACCAGCTGGTAGAGGTCCTGGGTGGCGATGGGGTCGAGGCCGACCGTGGGTTCGTCGAGCAGCAGCAGGCGCGGCGCGCCGAGCAATGCCTGGGCCAGGCCCAGGCGCTGGCGCATGCCCTTGGAGTAGGTCTTTACCCGTCGATCCATGGCATCGGCCAGGCCGACCTGCTCCAGCAGTGCGTCCACCTGGGTCAATGCGGCGCCCTTGAGCCGGGCGAAATGGCGCAGGGTCTCGCGCCCGCTGAGTTGCGCATAGAAGGTCACGTTCTCCGGCAGATAGCCGAGCTGACGGCGCACCAGCGAGTCGTTCGGACTGCGCCCGAGCACCTGCACCCGGCCACTGCTGGCCTGCAGCAGGCCGAGAATCAGCTTCATGCTGGTGGTCTTGCCGGCGCCGTTATGGCCGAACAGGCCGAGTACTTCGCCTTCGCCCAGACACAGGTTCAGGTCGTGCAGCACGGTCATGCTGCCGTACTGCTGGCTGACGCCTTCGATTTCGACGGCATTCATGGCGTTGGCTCCTGGCTGGCTTGCAGCAGATCGGTGGTCGGCAGTTGCATCAGCGGGTAGCTGTCCTGCACGCCAGGGGATTTCATCACCGGGAAGGCGCGCTGCACCCAGCGCAGCAACTCGATGCCCGGGCTGTTCATCAACAGGCGCACCTGCGGGTACAGCCACAGCAGACGGTCGACGTTGTCGTTGGGTTCGTAGGCAATATCGCCCAGGCCATCGTCGTTGCGATCCCAGCCAAGATAATCGCTCCAGTAGTTGCCGCGCCCCGCCACCGACCATTCCTGGGTGCGCACCGCGACATACTTGACCTGCTGCTGGTTATCGATAAAGGCGTTGCCGACGATGCGGTTGTCCTCGGAGCCGGCGGTCAGGTGAATACCCAGGGCGCTGCCTTGAAAATGATTGTGCTCGATGCTGTTGAACAGCGAGTTGTAGATGAACAGCGCCTTGCCCTCGGCGCCGGCAATCATGCTGTCGCCGGTCGAACCGCTACCGCTGCGCACATCGCTGACGAAGTTGTCGCGCAGGGTGGAATAGGTGATGTAGTTCATCAGGATGCCGTAGTTCTCGTCCTGTTCGGAACGATTGCCGATCACCGTCAGCTTGCGGCTCTGCATCAGGGCATAGCCGGTGCGGGTGCGCCGGGTGGTGTTGCCGAGCAACTGGTTGTCGTTGGAGAACATGTAGTGCACGCCGTAGCGCAGGTCTTCCAGGGTGTTGCCTTCGAGCAGGTTGCCGTTCGAGGTGTCGATGTAGATGCCGTCGCGGGCATCGCGCACCTGATTGCCGATGACCTTGGCGCCGCGCACCGCATACAGGTGAATGCCGTTGCCGCGGTCCTGGGAACGAATGCTCGGATCGCCCTGGATGCTGTTGCCGATCAGGCTGACGTCCACCGTGCCATCGACCCAGATGCCGAAGCCCGGGCCCTGCATGCGATTGTCCTTGATCACCGCGCCACGCGCCTTGGGCTGAATGAACACGGCGGCGTTCATGGCGGTCATGTCACGGCCCCAGTCGAGCAGCGTGCAGCCCTCGATGGTCACCTCGGGTGCACTGACGATCAGGCCGTTGCCCTGCCCCTGGCCCTGCAGCACGGCGCCCGGTTCGCAGCGCAGGTGCATCGACTGATCGACGCTGAACGAACCCTGATATTCGCCGGCGGGCAGCCGCCAGCGCTTGTCACCCTCGGCCTGCAACGGCAGCGAGGTGATGGATTGCGGCGCCGCCTGGGCAGCGCCGCCGAGAATAAGCAGCAATAGTACGCTGGCGTGCAGCCATGCCATTGCCTGAGTGTTTAACACTGCGGTTTACCTTGAGCCATTTAGCGGTTAGTCCGTAGCCCGGATGCAATCCGGGGGTTGTATCAACCATCTCCCCGGACTGCTTCCGGGCTACGGGGCTGTGCCCTTACGCCGGTTCGACCAGCATGCGGCCGACCATTTCCATGTGCAGGGCATGGCAGAACCAGCTGCAGTAGTACCAGTGCAGGCCCGGCTTGTCGGCCATAAAGGTGATCGACGAGGTCTGCTGGGCGCTGATCTCCATGCTGGCGCCGTGGTTGGTCATGACGAAACCGTGGGACACGTCTTCGATCTGGTCGATGTTGGTGATGGTCACGGTGACCTCATCGCCCTGCTTGACGTTGAACTCGGTCAGGCCGAAGGCTGGCGCCATCGAGGTCATGTACACGCGGACCTTGTTGCCATCACGAATGACCTTGTTGTCGGCCTCCAAGTTGATGCCGTCTTTCTTCGCCCGTTCGACGGTCGGCGCGAAGAAGGCATCGTTGCGATCCCAGATCTTCTTGGTCTTGATCTGGTCGCGGCGCGCCAGGATGCAATCGTGCGGCTCGGCGAAGGTCGGGCCGTCGTGTACCAGCTTCATTTCATCGCCGGAAATATCGATCAACTGATCGTTTTCCGGGTGCAGCGGGCCGGTCGGCAGGAAGCGGTCCTTGGAGAACTTGCTCAGTACGATCAGCCACTTGCCGTCGGCGTCGCGGGTTTCGCAGAGGGACGCGTGGTTGTGCCCCGGGTTGTAGTGCACATCGAGCTTCTGCTTGATGTAGTTGACCTTCTCGCCCTTGTAGGCGCGCACGGCCTCGTCCATGTTCCACTTGACCACCTGGCTGTCGATGAACAGCGTGGTGTAGGCATTGCCGCGGCCGTCGAAGGTGGTGTGCAACGGACCCAGGCCGAGTTCGGGCTCGGCGGCGATGACATCGCGCGGGTCCTTGAGCTTGTCGTCGAACAGATCGTCGAGCTTGGCGATCTCGATCATCGAGCAGGTCGGCGACAGCTTGCCGTTGGCGATGAAGTACTTGCCGTCCGACGAGGTGTTGCAGCCGTGCGGGTTCTTCGGCACCGGGATGTAGCGGGTCAGTTGCGAGCCGGCACGACCGTCGACCACCGGCGTCTTGGAGTCGCCCAGGGTGGTGAACTTGCCGGCCTTGATCGCCGCCTCGATGCGCGGGATGTTGAACACCACCACCCAATCGCGCTCGTTGCGCATCATGCCGCCGAGGTCGTAGGCCTTTTCCGAGTTGTAGCAGGTGGAGGCCGCGTACTTGCCGGTGTAGTCGGCGTCGGTGTTGTCCAGGTTGCCGTCGACGATGACCTGGAAGGCCATCTCCATCTTCTCGGCATCGATGGCGTTGAACATGGTGTAGGCGTTCTTGTCCTGCAGATCGAAACTGCTGCCGTCGTTGGGGTGCGGAATGACGAACTCGGCGTTGGCGAACACGTACTTGGTATGCGGCACCTTCTGCAGGCGCAGACCGTGAATGGCCTGCACGTTGGGCACGGTGAGCATCTTGTCGCACTTCATGATGTCCAGACGGATACGCGCGACCCGGCTGTTGGCCTTGTCATTGATGAACAGGTACTTGCCGTCGTACTGGCCGTCGGTCATGGAGATGTGCGGGTGGTGGCAGTCGCCGTTCTGGAATTTGGCGCTCTCGCCCATGATGTGCTTGCTTTCGTTGGTCAGGCCCCAACCGGTGGCGGAGTCGACGTTGAATACCGGGATGCGCATCAATTCACGCATCGAGGGCACACCCATCACCCGCACTTCGCCCTGGTGGCCGCCGCTCCAGAAACCGTAGTATTCATCCAGCTCGCCAGGGCCGACATGAATCTTCGACTTCGACTCCTTGACCGCAGCGGCCCAGGATTCGCGGGTCATCACCGCGCTGCCCAAGGCTGTCGCGCCGACCAGGGCCGCGCCTGTCATGGCGCTGGCACCCAGGAAGCCGCGGCGGCTCAAGCCAGCCTTTTCCAGCATTTGCGCCTGCTCTTTGCTATCGATTGCCGGCGTGTTTTTCGGTTCTTTATCGCTCACGGTGCTGCTCCTTGACTAGATAAATGCGGCCGCGCTCAGGCGGTTATAGGGCTCGTTCAGGGACGAGTACTTGCACTACGGGTATCAACTCGGCGCTGACAGGAGCCTTCTTGCTGCGTTTCTTCTGCTTGAGAATCAGCGGCGGGCACTTGTCGTCGTTGTGGTAGGTCATCTGGCAATCGAGGCAGTAGTGGCACTCGTTGTGATTGATATGACCATCCGGGTGGATCGCCTGGATCTCGCATTCCTTGGCACACAGCTGGCACGGGTTGCCACACTCCTTGCGCCGCTTGAGCCAGTCGAACAGGCGGAACTTGCTCGGAATCGCCAGCGCCGCGCCCAGCGGGCAGACATAACGGCAGTAGACCTTGCGGGTGAATATGTTGATCACCAGGAGAATCACCGCGTAGAGCACGAACCACCACTGGCGGTCGAATTTGAGGGTGATGGCGGTCTTGAACGGCTCCACTTCGGCGAAGCGCTCGGCGGTGGCCAGCGATTCCAGGGAGAGGCCGAACAGCAGCAACAGGATGATGTACTTGATCGCCCAGAGCCGCTCATGCAGCGCGAAGGGCAGCTCGTACTGGGGAATTTTCAGTTTGCGCGCGGCCTCGTTGATCAGCTCCTGCAGGGCGCCGAAGGGGCACAGCCAGCCGCAGAACACACCACGGCCCCAGAGCAGGATGCTGGCGGCGGTGAAGGTCCAGATAATGAAGATGATCGGGTCGGTGAGGAACAGCTCCCAGCGGAAATCCTGCACCAGGGCATGCACGAAGGTCAGCACGTTGACCACCGACAACTGGCCCAGGGCATACCAGCCGATGAACACCACGGTGAAGATCAGGTAACCACGGCGCAACCAATGGAGGAAGTGCGGGCGCTGGGTGAACTTGTCCTGGAGGAACAGGATCACCGTGAGCAGCAGCAACGCCAGGCTGATCACGCCGATCTGGAAGCTTTTCTGGTACCAGATATTCAGCCACAGCGGCCGATTGGCTTCTTCGACGGCAGCCAGTTCGGCGGCGGTCGGTTGCGGCCGCTCGAGGTACTCTTCCGGCATCTGATAAGGCAGCTCGAAACTGCTGAAGATCCCGCTAGTCGGGCCGGTCTGCCGCTTCACCAGCAGCTCCAGGACCCAGGGCGAGCCAGGATCGAAAGCGGAAGACTCGCGCACGATAAAGATCGCCATCTCGCTGAAGTCCGGCATGCCCTCGGCATAGACATCGCTCAGGCGCTCGAAATCACGGTCACGGAAACTGATGGTTTCGCCAAACTGGCGCAGCTGCACCCGGTCGAAGATGCCACCGCGCACATAGCCCGAACCCTTGAACGAATAGCTGCCGCTGCCCAGCACGGCAATCGCCTGCTCGCCGGGCTTGAGCGCCGCCATGAGCAAGCGGTACTGGTTGTCGCCCAGCAGATTGCGGCCGATGGTCGGCGCGTTCAGGTGGGCGGTGTAGAGGTCGATGAAGGTATCGTCGACCTGCTCGGGGGCGGCCGCCTCGACGCCTTCGGCTTCGCTGCCCTTGAAGGCCTCGTCGACCTGGCCACGGGTCAGGTGCAGGCGGCGGATGGCGCCGTTGCCGGTCAGTTGAGTCCAGTCGGCAGGCTGGTAGAGATCCGCGCGCACCGTGGCCGGCTTCTGCGCCAGACCGGCATCGTCTTCGATCAAACCGAGCGACACCGCCACCTTGTGCGCGGCGCGCATCACCACTTCATTGACCACCATGACCGTCACGGTGGCGCCGGTGACCGCATCGACAGTCACCGCATCCGGGTCACTGGAACGGCCGACCACCACCCGCTGGTTGACCTTGATGCCTTGGTACTTGGCGTTGAAGGCGTGCAGTTTCGCTTCGGGGATGCCGATCAGCAGGATCGGCTCGTGGTGCTCGAGCACATAGGCGTCCTGAATCACGCCTGCGGTGTCGAGGATCACCTGCATGTTGATCGGCTTGCCGGAATAGGCCGGAATATCGATCACATCCAGGCTCTGGAATACATAGCCGAGCACCTTGTCGCCACTCGACAGGGTGCGCACCTTGAACTCGCCTTGCGGCTCGGAAACGCTATCGACCGCAGGCAGGGTCTGTTCGATGCGTTGTTGCTCGATGTCGCCGTAACTCTTGGCCTGCACGCCCTGGAAGGTTGCAAACATGCACGCGAACAAAACCGCGACAGCCACCCCCCATGAGCGCCAGGCACTGTGCAGGGAGGAGGTACTGTTCATGATGGACCGGCTTTGGCGGTTGGATCGAACGACCACCGTAGCACCGGTAGATGAACGACAGGGGATTACATTCGGCAGCTGACAGGTTTGCATATGACTTATCCGCCTTAGGCGGCTAGGAACGTGCCGTAATGGTAGGGGATGCATGCCCACCCTCCCCTTGACCAAAATCAAGTTGCGACATCCTGCCGCGGGGATGTGCACGCTGCACAGCGTCTGACCGGGCCAATGGCATTGAGCCAGTTGTGCGCACGGCGCACCTGCTCTGCGCCAGACCCTAGGGGGCGTCGCGCGCACCCAGTCGCGCTATCACAATCCGCAATGTCTTCGGATAATAGCTGACAAAATCGATCACATTCCGTGTGGGGTCAGATACGCCGCGGTCGCCCCGCGCGTGGCCGCGCTGGCCTTGAGTTCCATGCGCGCGATGCTGCGCAGATGCACCTGGTCCGGGCCGTCGGCGAAGCGCAGGGCGCGGCCGGTGGTCCACATATCGGCCAGCGGCGTGTCCGGGGTCAGGCCCATGGCGCCGTAGACCTGCATGGCGCGGTCGACCACGCGGGTGTGCATGCCCGGCACCAGTGCCTTGATCATGGCGATTTCCTTGCGCGCGGCCTTGGCGCCCACCTCGTCGATCATCCAGGCGGTCTTGAGTACCAGCAGCCGCGCCTGTTCGATCTCGATGCGCGACTCGGCGATCCAGTCGCCGATGTTGGCGTACTGGTGCAGATACTTGCCGAAGGCCTTGCGTTCCTGGCAGCGCTCGACCATCAACTCCAGGGCCAGCTCGGCCATGCCGATCGAGCGCATGCAGTGGTGCACGCGCCCGGGGCCGAGGCGCGCCTGGGCCATCATGAAGCCCGCGCCCTCCTCGCCCAGCAGGTTGTCGACCGGCACCCGCACATTGCGCAGCAGCAGCTCGCTATGGCCTTCCGGGGCGATGTGGTTCATCACCGGGATGTTGCGCAACAGCTCGACGCCGGGCGTATCGAACGGCACCAGGATCATGCTCTGCTGCTGATGGGCGTCAGCTTGCGGGTCGGTCTTGCCCATGACGATCAGCAGCTTGCAGTCGGGGTGCGAGGCATTGGTGATGAACCACTTGCGCCCGTTGATCACGTACTCGTCGCCGTCGCGGCGGATCAGGGTCTGGATGTTGCTGGCATCCGAAGACGGCACATCCGGCTCGGTCATGGCGAAGGCCGAGCGGATCTCGCCGTCGAGCAGTGGCAGCAACCAGCGCGTACGCTGCTCGGGCGTGGCGAACAGGTGCAGCAGCTCCATGTTGCCGGTGTCCGGCGCGTTGCAGTTGAACACCTCCGAGGCCCAGGACACGCGACCCATGATCTCCGCCAGCGGTGCGTACTCCAGATTGCTCAGGCGGGTGCCCGGCTCGTCCGCGCCAAGCGCCGGGAGGAACAGGTTCCACAATCCCTCGCTGCGGGCCAGGGCCTTGAGGTCAGCCATGAATGGCACCGGAAACTGGCCGGCGCCGACAGCTTGGTGCCAGGCGCCGATACGCGGCAGCACATGCTCATCCATGAAATTGCGCAGCTGCTGACGCAGTACTTCGGTGCGGGGGCTGTAGGCAAAGTGCATGGCGAACCTCGAATCGATCATGGAATTGAGGTACTACGTTAAGCCGCCACTCGAGCTAAACCCAGGATATTCGCCCGCCTGAATCGCTGCCCATCACAGCCGCTCAGCAGGCGAACAAGCTTGATCGAGATCATTACCTCGGCTGACAAAGCTGATAGTGGCGCGCAGGCTCTTGTAGCCCGGATGCAATCCGGGAGCGGTATTGCGGGTGCCAAAGCTCCCCGGATTTCATCCGGGCTACGGGACTGCTAGCAATAGCCTCATATTTCACAGGGGCTGCGATCCCGTAGGGTGGATGACGCTTTACCCATCCACCAATAGCGATGGTGGATGAAAACAGCGTCATCCCCCCTACTCAGCTCATAGCGGCCTTGGCCGCGATCCCGCTACCAGTGGATATAAAACATACCCTTGGCCAGCAGCACGATACCGAGCATCTGCGCCAGCACCGCCCAGTGCAGTTTGCGGTAGAGGCTCGGACTCATGCGCCCGGAGCGCAGCAGCATGGCGACCAGGCCGAAGCTGAGAAACAGGCTGACGGCCAGCAGGATTTTCAGGCTCAGCAAGGTGGCGAAACTGCTGGCGAAGGGATCGGCCAGCGCCTGGCGGTGCTGCCAGGCCAGGCCGAAGCCGGCGCCGTAGACCAGCAGCACCACCCAGTGCAGCACCGTGCGAGTGCGTTTGCCGAGGGCCTGTTCCAGCTCGAGCACAGCGCCAGGAGCCAGCTGCGGTTTGACCTTGGCGAGGATGATCACCTCGAAGAACAGCGTGCCGATAAAGGCAATCGCCGCCAGCAGGTGCACGACGTGCAGCAGTGAATAACTCATAACTGGATCCTTCCTGGTGAGCCGTCTCAGTGAGCCACCTCGAAATGATCGTAGGAGCCAGGGGGACGCCCAGTTCTTGCTGGCGATCTGATGGTCCCAAGATCGCTAGCAAGCTAGCTCCTACAAATACCAGTGGGTCAGGGCTGGCGCCCCTCAAACCGTACGCGAGAAGCGGCCCTTCTGCTCGCCACCGAGGTAGGCGTCGAAGGCCATGGCCACGCTGCGCATCATCAGGTGCCCCTGCGGCAGCAGCACCAGGGCGTCGTCGTGGATTTCCACCAGACGATCCGCCACATGCTCCTCGAGTGCCGCCAGGGAGTCGGCGAAGTAGTCCTTGAAGTTGATGCCGTGGCGCGCCTCGACAGTGGCGAAGTCGACCCGGCCATGGCACATCAGGGCGCTGATCACCTCGCGGCGCAGCAGGTCGTCGGCGTTCAGGCTGTAGCCACGATGCACCGGCAGCAGACCCTGGTCGAGGCGCGCGTAGTACTGCGAGAGTTCCTTGACGCTCTGGCTGTAGCTGTCGCCGACGTTGCCGATCGAGGACACGCCGAGGCCGATCAGGTCGCAATCGGCATGGGTGGAATAACCCTGGAAGTTACGCTGCAAGGTGCCATTGGCACGGGCCAGGGCCAGCTCGTCATCCGGCAGGGCGAAATGGTCCATGCCGATATACACGTAGCCGGCGTCGGTCAGGCGCTTGATGGTCAGTTCCAGCAGCTCCAGCTTGCGCTCCGGCGGCGGCATGTCTTCGCGGCGGATCAGGCGTTGCGCGCGCACCATTTCCGGCAGGTGGGCATAGCTGTAGGCGGCGATACGATCCGGGCGCAGGGCGATGATCTTGCTCAGGGTGACGTCGAAGCTGGCCACCGTCTGCAGCGGCAGGCCGTAGATCAGGTCGACGCTGACCGACTTGAAGCGCTCCTCGCGCGCGGCGGCGACCAGGGCGTAGACCTGCTCCTCGCTCTGCACCCGGTTGACCGCCGCTTGCACATCCGCATCGAAGTCCTGCACGCCGAAGCTCAGGCGGTTGAAGCCGAGCGCACGCAAATGCTGGATCTGTTCGGTGCTGATGGTGCGCGGGTCGACCTCGATGGAGAACTCGTGGTCGTCACTGTCATCCATGTTGAACGCCTGGTGCAAGGTGGCCATCAGGTCGGCCAGTTGCTCGCTGGTCAGGTAGGTCGGCGTGCCGCCGCCCAGGTGCAACTGGGTCAGCTTGCGCGTGCTGTCGAACAACGCCGCCTGCATGGCGATCTCGCGTTTGAGATAGGTCAGGTACTCCACCGCGCGGTGGGTCTTCTTGGTGATGATCTTGTTGCAGGCGCAGTAGTAGCAAAGGCTCTGGCAGAACGGGATGTGGATATACAACGACAACGGCTTGGGCGCGACCGCCTGATTGCTGGCGGCAACGGCGTTCTGATAGTCGTCCATGGCAAACGCCTGATGGAACTGCGGCGCGGTGGGATAGGAGGTATAGCGCGGCCCCGGGCGATCGTACTTCTCGACCAGTGCGCGATTGAAGTTCAGCGATTGGTCCATGTTCGACCACCTCGTAGCATGAATAGGAAGACCGCGACTGCGGCTAGCGCAGCGCCCGCCCTGCCCGCCTCGGGAGCCGGCAATAATGCCGCGATTGTACGGCGCCGCACAGGCGCTGCACCTGACGAGAGTCAATTCTCGCGCACAACCCCGTTCCCGCTACGTGCACCGCTGTTGTGGGCGGTTAGCCTGATCGTCGCCCGGCCCACCCACCTGCGAATACACAGGTTGGGTCGGGCCGCGTAGGTTGAGCGAAGCGAAGCCCAACGGGCAAAAACCGCTAATGCCGGAACCCAACTATAGCCGTTGAGCTGACACGCTCCCGCCCCACTCTGCGACATGGCGCTGAATATGTCGGCTTGGCGATCAATGATCACGCAATTCGAAATGCGGGAACAGTTGTTCCAGGCGCAACCACAGCTCGCCCGCCGCGTTCGGCGTCGCGGTCATGGGTAGCTCCGGGTCGAGCATGCGCGCGCTGCGCACCAACTGCACGGCAAAGCGTTCGACGCCGAAGGCATGCAGTCGCTGGCCGATGCGCCAGAGCTTTTCCACATCCAGCAGGTGCCAGTGCACGGTGGTGCGGCATTCGTAGTCCACGCCGCTGGCCAGCAGGTGTTCCAGGCTGCGCCAGTTGGCCTTGCCGCTGCCGCTGACCCCGGTGATCAGCTCGGCATCCTCGGCCAGGGCCTTGATGTCGAAACCGACCCAGTCCGCTGCCTTGATCGCCCAGGAGAACGCCCAGGGCTTGATCCCGGCACTGTGCAGGCCGATGCGATAACCCAGCGCACGCGCCTCGTCCATCGCCGGCACCAGGCCACCCTGCAAGGTCGCCTCGCCGCCACTGAACACCACGGCCTGCAGCAAGCCCTGACGTCGCTGGAGGAAATCCAGCACCTGCGTCCAGGCGATTTCATGCTCGCCACGGGCCGGGATCAGGTCCGGGTTGTGGCAGTAACGACAGCGCCAGGCGCAGCCCTGACAGAACAGCACACAGGCCAGCAGCCCGGGGTAGTCGAGGGTGGTCAGGGGCACCATGCCCCCGACCCGTAGCGCTCTGCTCACGCAGCGCGTACTCGCGCCGCCGCTTCGGTGAAGTGCTGGCGCTCAAAGTGCTCGGACTGCTTGCCCGGGTTGAAGGCGGTGACCGGGCGGTGATAGCCCATCACCCGGGTCCAGACTTCGCAGCGTTGGCGTTGTGCTTCGGGGAGTTGCTGGGTGCTTTGCATGGTGTCGCTCCTTGCTGTGGGTAAAGGGTTCGTGGAGCCATGCCCGAGAAACCAACGATGCGAAAGCATCGCGGGCATGGCCCGCTCCTACGCGTTCAAGAGGCGCAGTTTGCGGCGGGGCAGCTTTGCTGCTTCTGTAGCAGCGCCTCGTCGCATTTCGGGCAGAACTCGTGTTCGCCATCCAGGTAGCCGTGCACCGGGCAAATCGAGAACGTCGGGGTAATCGTCAGGTACGGCAGGCGGAAACGCCCCAGGGCATTGCGCACCAGTTGCTTGCAGGCCTGGATCGAGGAAATCCGCTCGGCCATGTACAGGTGCAGCACGGTGCCGCCGGTGTACTTGCACTGCAGTTCGTCCTGCAGTTCCAGCGCCTCGAAGGGGTCGTCGGTGAAACCCACCGGCAATTGCGAGGAGTTGGTGTAGTAAGGCGCATCAAAGGTGCCGGCCTGGAGAATGTCCGGGTAGCGCTTGCGGTCTTCCTTGGCGAAGCGGTAGGTGGTGCCCTCGGCCGGCGTGGCCTCGAGGTTGTACATCTGCCCGGTTTCTTCCTGGAAGCGCACCAGGGTGGCCCGCACATGGTCGAGCAGGAGCAAGGCGAATTCACGGCCCTTCGGCGTATGCATGCCCTCCTCATCGCCGGTGAAGTTGCGCAGCATCTCGTGCATGCCATTCAGGCCGATGGTCGAGAAGTGATTGCGCAGGGTGCCCAGGTAACGCTTGGTATAGGGATAGAGACCGGCGTCCATGTGGTGCTGGATCACCTTGCGCTTGACCTCCAGGCTCTCCATCGCCAGTTCCATCAACTGGTCGAGGCGCTTGAGCAGGCCCTGGGTGTCGCCCTTGAACAGATAGCCCAGGCGTGCGCAGTTGATGGTCACCACACCCAGCGAGCCGGTCTGCTCGGCCGAGCCGAACAGGCCGCCACCGCGCTTGAGCAGTTCGCGCACGTCCAGTTGCAGGCGGCAGCACATCGAGCGCACCTGATTGGGTTGCATGTCGGAATTGAGGAAATTCTGGAAGTACGGCAGGCCGTAGCGTGCGGTCATCTCGAACAGGCGGTCGGCGTTCTCGCTGTCCCAGGGAAAGTCATGGGTGATGTTGTAGGTCGGAATCGGGAAGGTGAACACCCGGCCCATGGCGTCGCCGGCCTGCATCACCTCGATATAGGCGCGGTTGATCAGTTCCATTTCGGCCTGCAGGTCGCCATAGGCGAAGGGCATTTCCACCCCGCCGATATAGGGGATCTGCTCGCGCAGGTCTTCCGGGCAGACCCAGTCGAAGGTCAGGTTGGTGAACGGTGTCTGAGTACCCCAGCGCGACGGCACATTGAGGTTGTAGATGAATTCCTGAATCGCCTGGCGCACTTCGGCAAAGCCCAGGTTGTCCTTGCGCACATAGGGCGCCAGATAGGTATCGAAGGAGCTGAAGGCCTGAGCCCCGGCCCACTCGTTCTGCAAGGTGCCGAGGAAGTTGACCATCTGCCCCAGGGCACTGGACAGATGCTTGGGCGGTCCCGCCTCGACCCGCCCGGGAATGCCGTTGAAACCCTCGTTGAGCAGGCTGCGCAGCGACCAGCCGGCGCAGTAACCGGCGAGCATGTCCAGGTCGTGGACATGCAGATCGGCCTCGCGGTGCGCCAGGCCGATGCTCTCGCTGTACACCTCGTCCAGCCAGTAGTTGGCAGTGACCTTGCCCGACACGTTGAGAATCAGCCCGCCGAGGGAATAGCCCTGGTTGGCGTTGGCGCGCACCCGCCAGTCCTCGCGCGACAGGTATTCGTTCATCGACGCCGCCACATCCACCAGCGCCTTGCGATCACGGCGCAAGCGGCCATGGCGCTCGCGGTAGACGATATAGGCGCGTGCGGTCTGGTAGAAACCGGCCTCCATCAGCACCCGCTCGACGCGGTCCTGCACCTGTTCGACGTCGATACTGGGCAAGTCCAGCAGGCGCAACAGCACCGCTTCGGCCAACTCCCCCGCCAGTACCTCGTCGAACTCGCCGCTGGCCTCGCCCGCCGCGATGATCGCCTGACGAATCTTGCCGAGATCGAACGCGGCGATGCTGCCATCGCGCTTGCATAACTGCTGAGGATGAAGGGCTTTAACCGGGCTGAGCATGTCGCCTCCTGACACTACATATAGATATTTATTTATCTGAAACCACAATATGCAGTGAAAGTTACCCGAGAAACGCCAAGCCGGGATTGACCTCGATCAAGATCCACGAACGCTCCGAACCGGCCAGCTTCAGCGCTGGCAGCAACCCCCGTAGCTCAGCCGGACACCTAACCCGTAGGGTGCGCCGCGCGCACCAGGCACCACAGACAGTCGGTGTGCACGGCACAGCCTATGAAGCCATGCCGTCGAGCCAGGGATTTTTGCGTTGAGCGTGGTTGAATCAGGCAGGCGTAATGCCACCGGTGATCGACTCTTTACTGAACCAGTCAGAGCACCCTACCCTGCACCCCGAAACCCATCCCAAGGACAGCCTATGCAAGCACTTGAAAACAGGATTCCACCGCCACTGGTCGCGACCCTGTTCGCGCTGTTCATGTGGGCACTTTCAAGCGTTGTGCCGGGCATCGAGGTGAGCGATTCGCTGCGCATAGCCACCACACTGGCCGTGCTGTTGCTTGGCGCGTTCTTCTGTCTGGCGGGTGTGCTGTCGTTCCGCCGGGCCAGGACCACAGTCAACCCGCTGAAGCCGGAAACGGCATCGGCGCTGGTGAGTTCGGGGATCTATCGGGTTTCGCGCAACCCGATGTACCTTGGCTTTGCGCTGTTTCTCGCTGCTTGGGCGGTGTTTCTCGCATCGCCCTGGGCTCTGCTCGGGGTGTTGGGGTTCATCCTCTATATGAACCGCTTGCAGATCGCCGCGGAGGAGCGTGCGCTTGAACTGTTGTTTGGCGCTGAATTTGAGCGCTATAAATCCAGAGTTCGCCGCTGGTTGTGAGCCATAATGCCGGGCTGTTGACCTGGCTGGATTCTGTTGGGCCGCGTACCAACCCACAAATTCGTACTCTCGGACAGCCTCCCCGGCGTCCAAGCATTGCATTACTCAGGAATACCATCGAATGAACAGGCTGTATCTGCTTGGCCTCATAGCCTGCTTTACCAGTCACGCGGCTCTGGCCGGGACCTCCCCCGCCCTGCTGGATAACAAACAGGCCTTCATCGCCGATTTGATGACGCAGATGACGCTCGAGGAAAAGGTCGGGCAATTGCGCTTGATCAGCATCGGCGGGGATATGCCGCGCCCGCGCATCCTCGAGGAGATCGCCGCCGGCAATATCGGTGGCACCTTCAATACGGTGACGCGCCGCGACAATCGCCCCATGCAGGACGCCGCGGTACAGAACAGCCGGCTGAAGATTCCACTGTTCTTCGCCTACGACGTGATCCATGGCCACCGCACCATTTTTCCGATCAGCCTGGCGCTGGCGTCGAGTTGGGATTTGCAGGCGATTGCCCTGAGCGGTCGCATCGCCGCCATCGAGGCGAGTGCCGACGGCCTCGACATGACGTTTGCGCCAATGATTGATATCACCCGCGATCCGCGCTGGGGGCGCACCTCGGAAGGCTTTGGCGAAGATCCGTATCTGGTGTCGCAGATTGCCCGGACCATGGTCAAGGCCTTGCAAGGGGCAAAACCCAGCGCCGCCGACAGTGTGATGGCCAGCGTCAAGCACTTCGCCCTGTATGGTGCGGTCGAGGGCGGGCGCGATTACAACGTGGTGGATATGAGCCCGATGCGCATGTATCAGGACTATCTGCCGCCCTACCATGCTGCCGTTGACGCCGGTGCGGGCGGCTTGATGGTCGCCCTGAATACCATCAACGGCGTGCCGGCCACCGCCAACACCTGGCTGATGCAGGATCTGCTGCGCCGCGATTGGGGCTTCCGCGGGGTTACGATCAGCGACCACGGGGCGATCACCGAACTGGTCAGCCACGGGATTGCCAGGGATGGGCGCGAGGCCGCCAAGCTGGCGATCAAGGCCGGTATCGACATGAGCATGGCCGACTCGCTGTATCGCCAGGAGCTGCCCGCACTGGTGCGCGCGGGCGAGGTCAAGGTGCAGGAGATCGACAATGCCGTGCGTGAAGTGCTCGGTGCCAAATACGACCTGGGCTTGTTCCATGATCCGTACCGGCGCATCGGCATCGCCGCCGAAGACCCGGCCGAAGTCAACGCCGAAAGCCGCCTGCACCGCGCCGAGGCCAGGGTAGTGGCGCGCCAGTCGATGGTCTTGCTGAAAAATCACCAGCAGACCCTGCCGCTGAAAAAGACCGCCAGCATTGCCCTGGTTGGCCCGCTGGCGGATTCGCCCATCGACATGCTGGGTAGCTGGTCGGCAGCCGGGGTTGCCGGCCAGTCGGTAACGCTGCGCCAGGGCCTGAACGCGGCGCTGGGCGAGCAGGCGCGGGTGATTTACGCCCTTGGGGCGAACGTGACCGATGACCAGCACATTATCGACTACCTGAACTTCCTCAAAGAGGACAAGCCGGTGGTCGTGCTGGACCCGCGCCCGCCCGCCGAGTTGATCGCCGAAGCGCTGCAAGCCGCCGAACAGGCCGATGTGATAGTCGCGGCGGTTGGCGAGGCGCGCGGGATGTCACACGAATCCTCGAGCCGCACGCGTCTGGATATCCCCCCCAGCCAGCAGGCGTTGCTGCGTGCGCTGAAGAAGACCGGCAAACCGCTGGTGCTGGTGTTGATGAACGGCCGGCCGCTGGCACTCAACTGGGAGCAGGCCAACGCCGACGCGATACTGGAAACCTGGTTCAGCGGCACCGAGGGCGGTCATGCGATTGCCGACGTCCTGTTCGGCGATTACAACCCGTCCGGCAAGCTGCCCATCACCTTCCCGCGCACGGTCGGGCAGATTCCGACCTACTACAACCACTTGCGGCTCGGTCGTCCATTTGTCGAGGGCCATCCGGGCAACTACACCTCGCAGTACTTCGAGGAACCCAACGGGCCGCTGTATCCGTTCGGCTATGGCTTGAGCTATACCGATTTCAGCCTTTCCGAGTTGCAGCTTTCAAGCCGCCGCCTGGCGCGCGACGGCACCCTCGACGTCAGCCTGACCCTGAAAAACACCGGGGCGCGCGACGGCGCGACTATCGTTCAGCTGTATATCCGCGACATGGCGGCTTCCGTGGTGCGTCCGGTCAAAGAGTTGAAGCGCTTTCGCAAAATCACGCTCAAGGCCGGCGAACAAACCCAGGTGCGTTTCAGCATCAATGAAGATGACCTAAAGTTTTTCAACGCGCAGTTGCAACACCTGGCCGAGCCGGGTGAATTCGAGGTGCAGATCGGCCTGGATTCGCAAACCGTGCAGACCCAGCGCTTCGAGTTGCTGTAGCGCATTGCAGGCAGCAACTTACCCTGGGTAAAGAAGGCCATGACTCATTTACCTGTTCGGGCCATGCCCGCGATCCGTGCGCGGCCAGCGGGTAGGTTGGGTCGGGCGCCGTTCCGCTGAGGAGCAACGCGACATGCCGCTGTCTGTTGGGCTTCGCTGCGCTCAACGCCAGCCTACGATTTATCGCCTCTGGGGACATAGCCAAAAAAAGGCCGCTCAGGGGCGGCCAAATGGGAGGGTAAAACGTTAGCCGCCGCTGGCGTTCATGAAACGCAGGATCTTCACCTCGCCATCGGCGCTGAATTCGTGGCGCAGTGGTTTGCGTTGCAGGGCCTGCTGCACCGCCTCGATGATCGGTTGATCGTCCAGCGGGTAGCGGCGCACCAGGGCACGCAGGTCGATGGAGTTTTCATGGCCAAGGCACAACAGCAGGCGGCCTTCGACGGTCAGGCGCACGCGGTTGCAGGTGCTGCAGAAATTGTGCGAATTCGGCGAGATGAAGCCGATGCGGGTAGCCGCATGCTCCTTCAGGCGCATATAGCGCGCCGGTCCGCCGCTGTGTTCGGCACTGTCGAGTACGGCATGCCGGCTGGCGATCAGGTTACGTACCTCTTCGCTGGAACAGTACGACTCGCCGCGTGAACGGCCGACATCGCCCAGGGGCATTTCTTCGATGAAGCTGATATCCAGCTGCCGGGCGATGGCGTAGTCGACCAGATCGAGCACTTCGTCGAAGTTGCGTCCTTTCATCACCACCGCGTTGAGCTTGATCCGCTCGAAACCGGCCTCGCGCGCCGCTTCGATGCCGTCCAGCACCTGGCGCAGGCTGCCGGTGCGGGTGATGCCGCGAAACTTGCCCGGATCGAGGCTGTCGAGGCTGATGTTCAGGCGTTTGACCCCGGCGTCGGCCAGCGGCCTGGCCAGTTTGACCAGTTGCGAGCCGTTGCTGGTCATCACCAGTTCGCGCAGGCCGGGCAAGGCGGCGACGCGCTGGCACAGCTCGACGATGCCCGTGCGTACCAGCGGCTCGCCACCGGTCAGGCGGATCTTCTTCACCCCCAGACCGACGAACAGCGCCGCCAGGCGGTACAGTTCTTCGAGGCCGAGCACCTGCTGACGCGGCAGGAAGGTCATGTCTTCGGCCATGCAATAGACACAGCGAAAATCACACCTGTCGGTGACCGACATGCGCAGGTAATCGATAGTGCGGCCAAAGCCATCCTGCAGTTGTGAGTCCATCGTTCCTCCGATAGCTGGGCTACCTATTGCTGTTAGCATCCAGCGTAAGGCTTGCGATCTCGTAGGGTGGATGACGCTTTATCCATCCACCAATTGAGGTGGTGGATGAAAAAGGCGTCATCCACCCTACCCACTTCCCGTAGCCCGGATGCAATCCGGGGAATTGCGCGCCGACAAGATTGTTCCCGGATTGCATCCGGGCAATGCATTACTGCAGCAGCGGTGAATCGGCGCCTTGCAAGCGGATGCCGACGATATCCGCCGCGCCAATCAGGGTTTGCAGGTACTGGGCCACGGCCTTCTGCCATACGCCCTGTTGCAGCAGGGTGCGGATGGAGCCGGCGACCACGTCGTAGGGCAACTCCTTGCCTTCGATGCGCTGGTCGACGCTGACCACATGCCAGCCGTAACGGCTTTCAAGCGGTTGACCGGCCAACCCGGCAGGCAGCTTGAACAGTTGCCGCTCGAACTCGGGCACGGTCTGGCCTTTGCTCAGTTGCCCCAACGCACCGGCCTGGGCCTTGGACGGACAGGCCGAGTGGGCCATGGCCAATTCGGCGAAACGACCACCATCCTGACGCAGCAGCTCGAGCAACTGATCGGCCTTCTCGCGCACCAGGCTGCGGGCCTCGGCATCGTCCGGGGCGCACTCGAGCAGGATATGCCGCGCCGCCAGCAAGGGCGCGGTGACGTAGCGCGCCCGATTGCTCTGGTAATAACGCTGGCAGCTTTCCTCGTCGCACTCCGGTAGCGCCACTTCCAGCTCGATCAGCTGGCGGGTGGCGGCCTCCTCCGCGCTTTCGCCGGGATCGGCTTGCACCGACAAGCCCAGCTCGACGATGCGCTGCTGCAGCAACTCACGGATCACCAGCGCCTGGGCGGCCAGAAACACCGCGTCCTCGCGACTGTCCGCCGGGTGATATTGCAGTTCCTGGGCCATCGCCTCGGGCGCGATAGTCACGCCGTTGACCGTGACCCGTGGCCATTCCTGCTCGCTGCTGGCGATCAGCGTGGGGGCTGACTCGACTTCCTCGGCGAGTGCCTCAGGTTCATCGGCCGTGGGCCGCGATTCCGGGGTTACCTCTTGTACGCCAGGGGCATCGACCATCAGATCGACTGGCGGCTTTTGTCCACCGCAACCGCCCTGCCCTGCATTGCCACCACCACATCCGCATCCCATGACAAGTTCCTCATTAATGCTTAGTTCATTGAAATGCCAAGTAACTGGTGGGCCGAAGCGGCTCGCCGCCCGGCCCACCACAGATCATTGACCGCTTAGATCTCCTTGGCCTTGACCGCACTCATGGCATAGCCTGGCTGCGGCGCTGGCACCGGGATTTCACGAGCGGGCTGGGCGAGCGGACGAACCTGCGGCCGTTGCGCGACCGGATGCACGCCCTTCTGCCGGACGATCTGGTAGCGCCGCCCCAGGTACCACACCGGTGCGCTGATGATGTGCACCAGGCGGGTGAAGGGGAACAGCACGAACAGGCTCAGGCCGAGGAATACGTGCAGCTTGTAGACCAGGCCCACCGGCGCGATGGCCGCAGCGGCTGCCATCGGTTGCAGGGTCACGGTGTACTGCGCCCAGTTGGCCAGCATCACCATCACCGAACCATCCATGTGGCTGGTCGAGGCGACGATGGTCAGCAGGCCCAGCACCAGTTGCACCAGCAGTACGACCAACACCAGCATGTCCGAGGTGCTGGAACTGGCCCGCACCCGCGGATCGCCGAGGCGACGTTTGAGCAGCATGACCAGGCCGATCAGGCAGAGGATGCCGAAGAAACCACCGGAGACCATGGCCAGCAGCTGCTTGTTCTGCGTACTGATGACCGAATGGTAGAGCGCCTCGGGCATCAACAGGCCGACGAAGTGGCCGGCCAGGACGAACAGCACGCCGACGTGGAACAGGTTGCTGGCGATGCGCATGTAGCGCTGCTCGGCCGCCGAGCGGGCGAAGATCTGGCTCGAGCCGGCCTTCCAGCTGTACTGCGACAGGTCGAAACGCGCCCAGCTGCCGATGATGCAGATGGCCAGGGCGATATAGGGATACACCCCGAACGCCAACAGATTGATATTAGACATTGCGCACCTCCTGAACCGGCTCGGCGGCCAGTCCTTCATGCTTGAAATCCACCCAGTGCAGCGGCACCGGCACGTCTTCGCGGGCCTTGCCCGGCGCACTCTGCATGCTCGGGCAGCGGTCCTGCTGCTCGGCCTGGAGGAAGTCCACGGCCTCCTCCTCCCAGATCTTGTCGAGGGCTTCGAGCGAGTCGTCACGCACCTCGGCGGCGACCTGTTCGCGCACCTCGGCCATGGCCTGCTGCGGCTCGACGCCGGCAATCTGCAGCAGCGCGCGGAAGCAGCTCGCGTAAGCGCTTTCACGCTCGTCCAGGCGAGTGGCCAGCAACGCCAGCAGGTGCGCGACATCGGCCAGGCCCTCGCGGGCCTCCAGATCGTCGCGGGTGGAGAGGAACTCCAGGTACAGCGGGATATAGTCCGGCAGCTCCTTGATGCCGATGGCGAAACCGGCCTCTTCGTACTGCGCCATCATGTCGACCATGGCCTGGCCACGATCACGCGACTCGCCGTGGACGTGCTCGAACAGCAGCAGCGACAGCGAGCGACCACGACCGAACAGCGCGCCGTAGTGCTCCTGGCCGTCCATCAGGTCGTTGTCGCAGATCAGTGCCAGCAGTTCCTGCAGCGCACTGCGTTGCTGCGGGCTGATCTCGCGGGTGGCGTCGATGGCCTGGGCCAGTTCGTCGCGAGCCTCCAGCAGTTGCTCGGTCGGGTAATCCAGCAACAGGGAAATCACCTTGAGAATTTGCATGCTCAGTCCTCCCACAACTGTACGGTTTTGAGGATGTCGCGCTTGTTGGCCTTCTTCGCCCCGAACATGTTGGTGTCGGAGGAGCCACTGCAACCGCTGCCGAAGCTGAAGCCACAGCCGGAACGCTCGGCGAAGGCATCGCTGGTCGCCTCCTCACGGTGCGCACTGGGGATGACGAAGCGGTCTTCGTAGTTGGCGATGGCCAGGTAGCGGTACATGTCTTCGACCTGGGCCACGCTCAGGCCGACATCGGCCAGCACTTGCAGGTCCTGCACGCCGTCGACCTGCTCGGAACGCTTGTAGGCACGCATCGCCAGCAGCCGCTTGAGAGCCAGCTTGACCGGGATGACGTCGCCGGCGGTGAGCAGGTTGGCCAGGTAACGCAGCGGGATGCGCAGGCTGTCGACATCCGGGATCACCCCGTTCATGCCCACGGTGCCAGCGGTCGCGGCGTTCTGGATCGGCGACAGCGGCGGCACGTACCAGACCATCGGCAGGGTGCGGTATTCCGGGTGCAACGGCAGCGCCAGCTTCCAGTCGACCGCCAGTTTGTACACCGGTGATTTCTGCGCGGCGTCGATCACCGACATCGGTACGCCGTCGGCCAGGGCCTGGGCGATGACTTTCGGGTCATTCGGGTCGAGGAAGATCTCCAGTTGCTTGTGGTACAGGTCCTGCTCGTTCGGCGTGCTGGCCACTTCAAGGATGCGGTCGGCGTCATACAGCAACACGCCGAGGTAGCGGATGCGACCGACGCAGGTTTCCGAACACACGGTCGGCATGCCGGCCTCGATGCGCGGGTAGCAGAAGATGCACTTCTCGGATTTGCCGCTCTTCCAGTTGAAGTAGATCTTCTTGTACGGGCAGCCGCTGATGCACATGCGCCAGCCGCGGCATTTTTCCTGGTCGATGAGGACGATGCCGTCTTCTTCGCGCTTGTAGATCGCCCCGCTCGGGCAGGAGGCCGCGCAGGTCGGGTTGAGGCAGTGCTCGCACAGACGCGGCAGGTACATCATGAAAGTATTTTCATACTCGCCATAGATGTCGGCCTGGATCTGGTCGAAGTTCTTGTCCTTGCGCCGCTTGGCGAACTCGGTGCCGAGAATCTCTTCCCAGTTCGGGCCCCACTCGATCTTCTGCATGCGCTTGCCGGTGATCACCGAACGCGGTCGTGCGACCGGCTGGTGTTCACCCAGGGGGGCGGTGTGCAGATGCTGGTAGTCGAAATCGAACGGCTCGTAGTAGTCGTCGATGGTCGGCAGGTCCGGGTTGGCGAAGATGTTCGCCAACACGCGGAACTTGCCGCCGATCTTCGGGTTGATCGAGCCGTCCTTGTTGCGGATCCAGCCGCCGCGCCATTTGTCCTGGTTTTCCCACTCCTTGGGATAGCCGATCCCGGGCTTGGTCTCGACGTTGTTGAACCAGGCGTATTCCATTCCTTCGCGGCTGGTCCAGACGTTCTTGCAGGTGATCGAACAGGTGTGGCAACCGATGCACTTGTCCAGATTGAGGACCATGCCGACTTGCGAACGAATTTTCATGGCAGAGCTCCTCAAATGTCTTGTGGCAGGGGTTGTGGCAGGGCTTCGTCGTCTGTGCCGTCAAGCCAGTCGACCTTGTCCATCTTGCGCACCACGACGAACTCGTCGCGGTTGCAACCGACCGTGCCGTAATAGTTGAAACCGTAGGCCTGCTGGGCATAGCCACCGATCATGTGGGTCGGCTTGAGCACCACGCGGGTCACCGAGTTGTGGTGGCCGCCGCGAGTCTTGGTGGTCTCGCTGCCGGGCACGTTCACGATGCGTTCCTGGGCGTGGTACATCATCACCATGCCGTCCTTGACCCGCTGGCTGACCACCGCTCGGGCGGTCAGGGCGCCGTTGGCGTTGAAGCATTCGACCCAGTCGTTGTCCTCGATGCCGGCGCGCTTGGCGTCGGTTTCCGAGAGCCAGACAATCGGCCCGCCACGGCTCAGGGTGAGCATGATCAGGTTGTCGGTGTAGGTGCTGTGGATGCCCCACTTCTGGTGCGGGGTGATCCAGTTCAGCACGATCTCGGTATTGCCGTTGGGCCGCTTGCCTTTGACGTAGTCGATGGTGCGGGTGTTGATCGGCGGCCGGTAGCTCATCATCTGCTCGCCGAAGGCCTGCATCCACGGGTGATCCTGGTAGAACTGCTGGCGGCCGGTGATGGTGCGCCACGGGATGTACTCGTGCACGTTGGTGTAGCCGGCGTTGTAGCTGACCTTCTCGTCTTCCAGGCCGGACCAGGTCGGGCTGGAGATGATCTTGCGCGGCTGCGCCTGGATGTCGCGGAAGCGGATCGCCTCGTGCGCCTTGTTGATCGCCAGGTGGCTGTGATCCAGGCCGGTGAACTCGGACAGCGCCGCCCAGGCCTTGAGCGCCACGTGGCCGTTGGTTTCCGGGGCCAGGGTGAGGATCACCTCGCAGGCATCGATGGCCGACTCGATCTGTGGCCGGCCTTTGCTGACGCCTTCGGCACGCACCTTGTGATTCAGCTCGCCGAGGAACTCGACCTCATGCTCGGTGTTCCAGTTGATGCCCTTGCCGCCGTTGCCTTGCTTGTCGAGCAACGGGCCGAGGGAGCTGAACTTCTTGTAGACGTTCGGGTAGTCGCGCTCGACCACGGTCATGTTCGGGCAGTTCTTGCCCGGTACCGGAGCTTCGCCGGCGGTTTTCCAGTCGATGCCGCCGAACGGCTGGGCCAGTTCGCCGGGGCTGTCGTGCATCATCGGCACGGTGACCAGGTCCTGCTCGACCCCCAGTTGGCCGACCGACATCTCGGAGAAGGCCTTGGCGATGCCCTTGTAGATTTCCCAGTCGGAACGCGATTCCCAGGCCGGATCGATGGCCGCGGACAGCGGGTGGATGAAGGGGTGCATGTCCGAGGTGTTCATGTCGTCCTTCTCGTACCAGGTCGCCGTCGGCAACACGATGTCCGAGTAGACACAGGTAGAAGACATGCGGAAGTCCAGGGTGGTGACCAGATCGAGCTTGCCGATCGCGCCTTCGTCCACCCACTCGACGTCGTTCGGCTTGAAGCCGCCACGCTTGCCGAGGTCTTCATTCATCACGCCGTTCTTGGTGCCGAGCAGGTACTTGAGCATGTACTCGTGGCCCTTGCCCGAGCTGCCCAGCAGGTTGGAGCGCCAGATGAACATGTTGCGCGGGAAGTTGACCGGGTTGTCCGGCTGTTCGCAGGCGAAACGCAGCGAGTCGTCCTGCAGCGACTTGAGTACGTAATCCACTGGCGACATGCCGGCGGCCTTGGCGTCACGGGTGATCTGCAGCGGGTTGCGGTTCATCTGCGGGGCGCTCGGCAACCAGCCGGCGCGTTCGGCGCGGATGTTGTAGTCCAGCGCGTGCTCGGGGAACTGCGACTTGTCGGCCAGCGGCGAGAGCACTTCGTGCATGCTCATCTTCTCGTGGCGCCACTGCGAACTGTGGGCGTAGAAGAAGCTGGTGCCGTTCATCTGCCGTGGCGGACGGCTCCAGTCCAGGCCGAAGGCCAGGGGCAGCCAGCCGCACTGCGGACGCAGTTTTTCCTGGCCGACGTAGTGGGCCCAACCGCCACCGGTTTGACCGACGCAACCGCAGAGCATGAGCATGTTGATCAGCCCGCGGTAGTTCATGTCCATGTGGTACCAGTGGTTCATCGCCGCACCGACGATGATCATGGAACGGCCCTTGGTCTTGTCGGCGTTGTCGGCGAACTCGCGGGCGATCTGGATCGCCTTCTCGCGGCTCACGCCAGTGATCAGCTCCTGCCAGGCCGGGGTGCCCGGCACAGTGGCGTCGTCGTAGTCCTTGGCGACGTTGCCGCCACCCAGGCCACGGTCGATCGCCAGGTTGGCTGCCGACAGGTCGAACACGGTGGCGACCTTGGCTTGGGTGCCGTCGGCCAGGGTGATGCTGCGTACCGGGACGCGGCGCAGTTGCACGGCTTCGCCGGCGACATGCTGGAAGTGCTCGTGGGTCTGGCCACCGAAGTACGGGAAGGCCACTTCGGCCACTTCCTCGCCGATCAGGCTCAGTTGCAGCTTTACCTCGCGACCGTCACCGCCCTCGCGGGCCTCGATGTTCCACTTGCCCTTCTCGCCCCAGCGGTAGCCGATCGACCCCAACGGCGAGACCAGTTGATTGGTTTCGCTGTCCAGCGCGATGGTTTTCCACTCGGGATTGTTTTCCTGGCCGAGGTTGTCGGCCAGATCCGCGGCACGCAGGAAGCGGTCCGGCTGGTAGCCGTTGAGTTCCGGGGTGGCGCCTTTGTGATCTTTCAGCAGCACCAGCACCGGGAAGTCGGTGTAGCGGCGCACGTAGTCGGTGAAGTAGGCGCTCGGCTTGTCGAGGTGGAATTCTTTGAAGATGACGTGGTTGAACGCCTGGGCCAGCGCCGCATCGGTGCCCTGCTTGGGGTTCAGCCAGAGGTCGGTCAGCTTGGCCACCTCGGAGTAGTCCGGGGTGATCGATACGGTCTTGGTGCCCTTGTAGCGGACTTCGGTAAAGAAGTGCGCGTCTGGCGTGCGCGTCTGCGGCACGTTGGAGCCCCAGGCGATGATGTAGTTGGAGTTGTACCAGTCGGCCGATTCCGGCACGTCGGTCTGCTCGCCCCACACCTGTGGCGAGGACGGCGGCAGGTCGCAGTACCAGTCGTAGAAACTCAGGCACACGCCGCCGATCAGTGACAGATAACGACTACCGGCCGCGTAGCTGACCATCGACATGGCCGGGATCGGCGAGAAGCCGACCACGCGGTCCGGGCCGTGCTCCTTGACGGTATAGACGTTGGCCGCGGCGATGATCTCGTTGACTTCGTTCCAGCTCGAGCGGATGAAGCCGCCCATGCCGCGCTTGCTCTTGTAGGACTCGGCCTTGACCGGATCCGTGACGATGCTCGCCCAGGCCTCGACCGGATTCAGGGTCGCCCGCGCTTCGCGCCAAAGCTTGAGAAGGGGTTTACGCACCTTGGGGTACTTGAGGCGGTTGGCGCTGTAGATGTACCAGCTGTAGCTGGCACCACGCGGACAGCCGCGCGGCTCGTGGTTGGGCAGGTCGTTGCGGGTACGCGGGTAGTCGGTCTGCTGGGTTTCCCAGGTGATCAGGCCGTTCTTCACGTAGATCTTCCACGAGCACGAGCCGGTGCAGTTCACCCCATGGGTGGAACGCACGATCTTGTCGTACTGCCAGCGCGAACGGTAGACGTTCTCCCAATCGCGTGACTCGATGCGGGTTTCGCCATGACCATCGGCGAACTCACCCTGCTTACGGTTGAAGAAACGCAATTGGTCGAGTAAATGACTCATCTCTTTTTCCTCTCAGGCTTGCTGCGGGATCTGCGTCCCGCACACGCAATGATTCGATTCGTTACCGGTTAGCAGGGGGTTTCCGCGCCTTTGCGCGAGTACCACCACCAGGTCACCAGGATGCAGCTGACGTAGTAGCCGATGAACACGTACAGGGCCATTTGCGGGCCGCCGGTCAGCGCCATCGAGGTGCCGAATGACTTGGGAATGAAGAAGGCGCCATAGGCCGCCACCGCCGAACTGAAGCCGAGCACCGCGGCCGCTTCCTTGCCGGCGTTCTTGATCGCCTGCTCCTTGATCGCCGCCGTTTTGCCGATGCTGCCGCGCTCGTGCAGGGTGCGGAAGATCACCGGAATCATGCGGAAGGTGGAGCCGTTGCCGATGCCGGTGGTGACGAACAGCAACATGAACATGGCCAGGAAGCCGTAGAAGTTGCCCTCGGTGCCGGCTACCGGGATGAAGGCGAGTACGCCGAACACCGCCGCGATCATCAGCACGAAGTTCCACAGGGTCACCCGCGCGCCGCCCAGCTTGTCCGCCAGCCAGCCACCCAGCGGGCGCACCAGGGCGCCGACCAACGGGCCGAGGAAGGCGAACTGCAGTGGGTCGACGCCAGGGAACTGGGTCTTGATCAGCATCGGGAAGCCGGCGGCGAAGCCGATGAAGGAGCCGAAGGTGGCCAGGTACAGCCAGCACATCAACCAGTTGTGCTTGCGCTTGAAGATCACCGCCTGTTCGCTGAAGGACGCCTTGGCGCTGGTCAGGTCGTTCATGCCGAACCAGGCCGCCACGGCCACCGCGAGGATGAACGGCACCCAGATGAAGCCGGCGTTCTGCAGCCACAGCTGGCTATCTTCGCCCAGCTCCTGGGCCTGGCCGCCGACCGCGCCGAACAGGCCGACGCCGATCACCAGCGGCACGCTGAACTGCATCACCGAGACGCCGAGGTTGCCCAGGCCGGCATTCAGGCCGAGAGCGGTGCCCTGCTGCGACTTGGGATAGAAGAAGCTGATATTGGCCATGCTCGAGGCGAAGTTGCCGCCGCCGAAGCCGCACAGCAGCGCGATGATCACGAACACGCTGTAGGTGGTGCTGGTGTCCTGCACGGCGAAGCCCATCCACAGAGCCGGCAGCAGCAGCGAGGCGGTGCTCAGGGCGGTCCATCTACGGCCGCCGAAGATCGGCACCATGAAGGAGTAGAAGATCCGCAGGGTGGCGCCGGACAAGCCCGGCAGCGCCGCCAGCCAGAACAACTGGTCATTGCTGAAGGTGAAGCCGATGCTGTTCAGGCGCACGGTCACCGCGCTCCAGACCATCCACACGGCGAAGGCCAGCAGCAGCGCGGGGATCGAGATCCACAGGTTGCGGGTGGCGATCTGCTTGCCGATGCTGCCCCAGAAGTGCGGGTCTTCCGGCCGCCAGTCGTGAATGACCGGTCCCTGGCTGGGCAGCCCGGTTACCGGGGGATTCTTGGTTGCGGACATGCTCATTCTCCTTCAAGCGGCAGGAAAGCAGGAACCGTGGCCTTTTCGGGGACCAGGCCCATAACGGGAGTTTTGCGAACTTCGCTGAAGTACATCCAGATCAGGGAGACCCAGACCACGCCGTACATCAGCATGAAACTGGAGGAGCGCACGCCGGTCAGGTCGACCAGGGCGCCGAACATGATCGGCAGGATGAAGCCGCCGAGGCCGCCGGCCAGGCCGACGATGCCGGAGATGGCGCCCATGTTGTCCGGGTAGTCATCGGAGATGTACTTGAACACCGAGGCCTTGCCGAAGGCGAAGGCGATGCCGACGACGAACAGCAGTGCGGTGAAGGTCCAGGCATTGAGACCAATGTTGTAGGTCTGCGGACCATTGACGGTCTGCACGATCAGTTCGGTCTGCGGGTAGGACAGCAGGAACAGGCACACCCAGCTCACCCACATCACCCACCAGGTCACGCTCTGCGCACCCCACTTGTCCGACATCCAGCCACCCATGGCGCGCAGCACGCCGCCCGGCAGGGAGAAGCAGGCGGCCAGCAAGGCGGCGCTCTGCAGGTTGAAGCCGTATTCCTCGACGTAGTACTTGGTCATCCACAAGGCCAGGGCTACATAGCCGCCGAAGACGATCGAGTAGTACTGGCAGTAGCGCATTACCTTGGGGTCTTTCAAGGTGCGCAGCTGATCGGCCAGGGACACGTTGCTACGCACCCGATGACCCTTGTTCTCGTAGGTGCAGAACCAGAACAGCAGCGCGGTGATGAACATGATCGCCGAGTAGACCTTGGGCACCATCTGCCAGCTGGCCGCGGCGATGATCGCCGGGGCGACGAACTTGGTCAGCGCGGAGCCGGCGTTACCGGCGCCGAAGATGCCCATGGCGAAACCCTGGTTCTGCTTTTCGAACCACTTGGCGACATAGGCGATGCCGACCGAGAAGGAACCGCCGGCGAGGCCGACGAACAGGCCGAGGACCAGAAAGTGCCAGTACTCGGTGGCCAGGCTGATCATGTAGATCGGCAGTACGCAGACCAGCATCAGCAGGAAGAACACGATGCGCCCGCCGAACCTGTCGGTGAGCATGCCCAGCGGCAGGCGCACCAGCGAACCGGTGAGCACCGGCGTGGCGGCCAGCAGGCCGAACTGGGTATCGTTGAGTTGCAGTAACTCCTTGATCGGAACGCCGAGTACGGCGAACATCATCCAGACCATGAAGCAGATGGTGAACGCCAGGGTGCTCATACCCAGAACCAGGCCCTGTTGTGTTCTCAAACGTGCCATAGCGAACCCCTTGATTCCCGAACCATGGGCGGCACACTAGATAGGCAAGGGCGCGGCGCACTTGACCTGGGTCAATTAATACAGAGCGGTCTGGGCCTGCCCTGCCGCCGCCTACCTCTTAAGTGGTAGCCCGGTTTTTCACATAAAATGCCTTTTAAAACAGCTAGTTAGAGTCAATATAAATCCTTGCTCGCGAGACTGCATGCAGTCCGAGTTCTTTAGAGGTAGTCCGTGCGATGTTGAGATGGATGCGCAGTTCAGTACCGGTCAGAGCCGGTTTGGCGGTGACCCTGATCGCCGTGCTGGCTCTCGGCAGCTCCATCAGCGCCGGGCTGATTGCCTGGTTCAGCGAGGACGATGCGGCGGCGATCAATACCGCCGGTTCCCTGCGCATGGCCACCTACCGACTGAACTGGCAGCTGGAGGCCGGCGCGCCCGCGGAAAGTATCGCCGCGCTGCGCGACGACCTGCAGCTGCGCCTGGACGGCAGCCTGCAACAGCGCATCAACGGCAGCCCGGACGATCCGCTGTACAACGCCTACCGCGATATCCAAACGCTTTGGCAGGAACAACTGCGCCCGGCCCTGGATCGCGGCGACAAGACCGCTTTCCAGCAGCACAGCGAAAGCTTCGTCGCCCAGCTGGAGCATTTCGTCATGCTCCTGCAGAAACAGAGCGAACGTCGTCAGGGCTGGCAGCAGAGCATCCAGGGCGCCGCCCTGCTGATTACCGTGATCATCCTGCTGGTGGGTATGTACGAGCTGCAGTTGAATGTGATCAGCCCGCTGCAGGAACTGGTCAAGGCGGCCGAGCGCTTTCGCAACGGCGATCACGGCGCTCGGGTCGAATTCCGCTCGGAGGACGAACTGGGGCAGATGGCCGAAAGCTTCAACGCCATGGCCGAAACCATCGAGGAATCGCACCGCACCCTGGAAAGCCGGGTGGCGCAAAAGACCCAGACCCTGGCGCAAACCAATGCGGCCCTAGAGCTGCTCTACCAGAGCAGCCGCAGCCTGGCCACCCGTCAGGCCAATGCCGAGCGCCTCGATGAACTGATCAGCCGCTTCCAGCAACGCCTGCCGGGCCTGCGCCTGACCCTGTGCCTGCAGGACAATGTCCATGCACCCAGCGAGCAATTGCTGGCCCTGCATGGCAGCGAAACCCGCGAGGTCTGTGCGCGCAGCGATTGCGCCACCTGCGAGCGCAAGACCAATCCCGACCAGGCCACCTTCATCATCAGCAACCAGGGCAATAACCTGGGCGAGCTGAAAGCCTACTTCCGCGACGGACACAAGCCGCAGACCTGGGAAACCGCACTGATCCAGGCCCTGGCCAACCAGGTCGGCACGGCGCTGTCGCTCAAGCGCCAGCGCGAGCAGGAACATCGCCTGCTGCTGCTCGACGAGCGCACCATCATCGCCCGCGAGCTGCATGACTCGCTGGCCCAGGCACTGTCCTACATGAAGCTGCAAGTCAGCCGTCTGCAGACCCTGATCCGCCGCGGTGAAAGCGCGGAGACCCTGGGCAGCGTCAGCGACGAACTGCGCGACGGCCTGAACACCGCCTACCGGCAATTGCGCGAGCTGCTGACCACCTTCCGCCTGCAGATCCAGGACGGCGGCCTCGACCAGGAACTCAAGGACACGGTGCAGGAGTTTGCCAAGCGTGGCGACTTCAGCGCCGAGTTGCAGATCGACCGCCTGGCCTTTCAGCTCTCGGCCAGCGAGCAGATTCACCTGTTGCAGATCGCCCGCGAGGCGCTGTCCAACTGCGCCCGGCATGCCCAGGCGCAACACGCCTGGCTACACCTGCGCCAGGTTGGCGAACAGGTCGAATTGTCGGTCGAGGACGATGGTTGCGGCCTGGTTCCCGGCTTCGACCCGCGCCAGCACCACGGTTTGACCATCATGCAGGAGCGTGCGCGCAGCCTGCATGGCCACCTCGACATCGAACCCCGCGCGCCCAAGGGCACCCGTATCCATTTGCAATTCCGCCCCGAGTTTCTCGGGCATCACGAAGAAGGTAGCGCCGCATGAAGCCATCCATCGGCCACAGCATTCCCCACCGCCACAGTATCCTGCTGGTCGACGATCACCCGATGATGCGCCGCGGCATGCGCCAGCTGCTCGAACTCGAGGAGGACCTGGAAGTCGTCGGCGAAGCCGGACATGGCCAAGAAGCCCTGGACCTGATCGGCCAGCTACAGCCCGAGCTGATCCTGCTGGACAACAACATGCCGCAGATGAACGGCCTGGAAACCCTGCGCCGCCTGCGCGAGATGCACTACCACGGCAAGGTCCTGATCTTCACCGTGTCCGATTCCGAAGACGACATCCGCGACGCCATGCGCCTGGATGCCGATGGCTACCTGCTCAAGGACATGGAGCCGGAGCTGCTGATCCAATCGATTCGCGATGCCCTGCAAGGCAGCCTGGTGGTCAGCCCCACCCTGACCCGGATTCTCGCCCAGGCGCTACGCTCGCCCCACACCAGCTCGCAAGTCGACCTCACCGACCGCGAACGCCAGGTGCTGAAAACCATCGCCGCCGGCCACAGCAACAAGGTCATCGGCCACAAGCTCGGTATCACCGAGGGCACGGTCAAGGTCCACGTGAAAAACCTGCTGCACAAACTCGGCCTGCGCTCGCGGGTCGAGGCCGCAGTCTGGGCGATGGAGCATCTGCGTTAACGCTCGTATCTCCTAACGCCCATGGTGCGCACGGCGCACCCTACCAGGTGCCACGCCCGTCGCGGTCATACTCCGCGTAGGGTGCGCGGGGCCGCCTAGGCCGTGCGCACCAGGCATCGCCAGTTCACTGCTCGTAGAGAAAGCTGTCGTCGAGCTGGTCCGCCCCGTTGACCGTCACCTCCAGATCGTTGACCAGGCCGTCGCTAAGCCCGTAGATCCAGCCGTGCACTGCCAGCGCCTGGCCGCGTTTCCAGGCGTTCTGCACGATGGTGGTGTGGCAGACATTGCGCACCTGGCGTTGCACGTTCAGCTCGCACAACAGATTGACCTGGGCTTCCGCTTCCAAGCCGTGAAAACGCTCCAGATTCTGGTGATAGAGCGCCTTGAGCGCGCGCAGCCAGTTGTCGATCAGGCCCAGCGCTTCGTGCCCCAGGGCCGCGCGCACCCCGCCACAGCCATAGTGGCCGCAGACGATCACCTGCTTGACCTGCAGCACGTCGACCGCGTATTGCAGCACCGAGAGAAAATTCATGTCGGTGGCCACCACCATATTGGCCACGTTGCGGTGCACGAACAGTTCGCCCGGCATCAGGCCGACCACCTCATTGGCCGGCACCCGGCTGTCCGAACAACCGATCCAGAGAAACTCCGGGCGCTGCTGCCGCGCCAGGCGCGCAAAGAACTCAGGATCCCTGGCCTTGAGCGACTCGGCCCAGAAGCGGTTATTGGCCAACAACTGTTCAACGTCCATCGAAGCTCCCGATCTCCCCACCGGCGGCAGGGCATGCGCGAGGATAGGCATGGTGCATGGCGGCAAAATTGTTGTGGATCAATATTCCATGCCCTCTCCCCCTCCTGAACCAGGACCACCTCTTTAGAGGTAGTCCGCCCAAACGCCCGGCTGCAGCCCGGCGCCAACTTTTTTTGCCATCTTGATGGTCGTCAATATGTTCGATCGTCGCGCCGCTAACGTGCCCCGCAGAATTCATCTGATGAGGCATCACCATGAAAATTCGCATGACGCCAATCGCCCTTGCCCTGCTCGCCTGCGCCAGCGGCGCCGGGGCCAGTGAAAACTTCGGCAACCTGTTCCGGGACGGCAAGCCGATCCTCGACCTGCGCTACCGCTACGAACACGTCGACCAGGACAACGCGCTGAACAACGCCAACGCGCAAACCCTGCGCACCCGCGTCGGCTTCCAGAGCGGCAAGTGGTACGGCCTCTCCGCCCTGATCGAGGCCGACAACGTCAGCCGCATCGGCGACGCCAGCTACAACAGCACGCGTAACGGCCAGGGCGACTACTCGGTGGTCGCCGACCCGGACGGCAGCGAAGTCAACCAGGCCCTGCTGCGCTATGACCATGCGCTGGGCAACGCCGTGCTCGGCCGCCAGCGCATCAACCTGGACAACCAGCGCTTCATCGGCGGCGTCGCCTGGCGGCAGAACGAGCAGACCTATGACGGCGTGCTCGGCCAGCTGAAACCGCTGGACGGCCTGACCCTCACCTACGCCTACATAGACAACATCAACAGCATCTTCGGCCCCGGCGACAATCGTTTCGATACCGCCGCCAACCCGGCCAATATCGAAGGCCACAGCCACCTGCTGAATGCCCAATACGTGGTCATGCCCGAATTGACCGCCACCGCCTACCAGTACCGCCTGGGCCTGGATAACCTGGCGCTGGGCAGTCAATCGAGCCAGACCACTGGTGTGCGCCTCAATGGCGCCATCGCGGGGCTCAGCTATGCCCTGGAATACGCCCAGCAGAAGGATTACGCCGACAACCCGCTGGAACTGGACAGCGATTACTACCTCGGCGAGCTGGGCTACACGCTCAAGGGCATCGCGCTGAAGGCCGGTTACGAAGTCCTCGGCGGCGACGCAGGGCCGGGCAACCGCGCCTTCCAGACCCCATTGGCGACCAAGCACGCCTTCCAGGGCTGGGCCGACATTTTCCTGCTGACCCCGGCCGACGGCGTCGAGGACGCCTATCTCGGCTTTACTGCCCCCCTGCTCGGCGGCAGCCTGGCGGCCTGGTACCACGACTTCAGCGCCGAACAGGGCAGCAGCCAGTACGGCGATGAGATCGATGTGTCCTACGCCCATACGATTCCCGGGGTGAAGGGTCTGGTCGGCCTGGTCAAATACGCCAGCTACGATGCCGACGAGTTCTCCGTGGATACCGACAAGTTCTGGGCGCAGGCACAGTACAGCTTTTGAACCAGCCATCAGCGCTAGTGAAAAAACGCTCAGGGTAGCTCCAGGTGCGTAGTCCGAGGCTGGCCACGCACCGCCTGGCGTGTCCGGCCCGCGTCGGGCTGCCACTTTAGAGGTAGTCCTGATGAGGAATGGGCAGCCTCGGTTGGCGCACCTAAGATGGTGCCTACTGAGGTGAACCATGCTGAGCGACTCTACGACCCTTGCCATTCTGCGCGAGCATCAGTTGTTCGATAGGCTGCCCGACAGTGCTTTTCAGGAAGTCGGCAACCTGGCGATTCATCGACGCCTGCACAGCCTCGACATCCTCTTCCACCAGGGCGATCTGGCGGAGCGTTTCTACCTGCTGCTGGAAGGGCAGATCATCCTGACCCGCGTGCTGCCGGAAGGTAACGAAAAACTGGTCGAGGTCATCCAGCCGGGGCAGATTTTTGCCGACTCCCTGCTGTTCTGCGATACCCGCCACTATCCGGTGACCGCCAGCGCACTGAAACCCAGCTGCCTGGTGAGCATCGATGGCGCCCACTATCGTCGCCTGCTCGAAGTGCAACCGAGTATCTGCCTGAAACTGCTGGCCAGTTTCAGTACCCGTCTGGACCAGCGACTGACCGAAATCGACACCCTGGCCGTGGCCAATGCCAGCCGCCGTGTGGTGCGCTACCTCTGTCAGGAACAGGCGGCCGGCAATGGCCAGATCAAGCTCAGCGTGCCGAAACGCCTGATTGCCTCGCAACTGGGGATCCAGCCGGAAACCTTCTCGCGCATCCTGCACCGGCTGATCGATGCCGGGCTGATCGCCATGGAACGACGCAACATCCGCATCCTCAATACGCCCAGACTGGCCAGCTACTACGAGTGACCAGCCAGTACACGTGAGAGGGGACGCTGCGACATCGCAGCCTTGGCCTGCTGGACAGACGTGCTCTGCCCAGCAATAGCCCGATCAACCCTGCAAACGGAAACGCCCGGTCAACACCTGCAACCCATCCATGCTGCGGGTGATGGCCTGGCTGGTCGACTCGGTATCGCGGGTGGACACAGCGGCCTGATCGGCGACGCCAGCGATATGGGTCAGCGAACGGTGCATTTCGTCGGCCACCTGGCACTGCTCCTCGGCCGCCGTGGCGATCTGGTTGGTCATGCCGCGAATGGTCTGCACCGCGTCGACGATATTTTCCAGCGCGCCCTGGGCGGCTTCGATCTGCAGCAAGGTGGCATCGCTGCCCCGCCGCGATTCGTCCATGGCCCGGCCGGCGCGCCCGGTCTGCTGCTGCAGGCGTGCGATCAGGCCGCTGATCTCACCGGCGGAACTCTGGGTCCGCGCGGCCAGGCTGCGCACCTCGTCGGCGACCACGGCAAAGCCGCGGCCCTGTTCCCCCGCCCTGGCGGCTTCGATGGCGGCATTCAGCGCGAGCAGGTTGGTCTGGTCGGCAATCGCGCTGATCACTTCCAGCACCCGGCCGATCTCCTGGCTGTCGGTGGCCAGCTGCAACATCAGTTCGGTCAGCCCCTCGACATGCCCGGACAGTTCGCGAATGGCGGCGACCGAACTGCGCATGACTGCACGGCCATTGCCGGTCTCGCTGTCGGCGGTATCGGCCGCCGTCGCCGCAGCCACGGTGCTGCGCGCGACCTCCTGGGCGGTGGCGAGCATTTCGTGCATCGCGGTGGCCACCTGGTCGATCTCGGCCTGCTGGCCAACCACGCTGCGCGCACTCTCGCCGGCCACCGCGGACATGCGGCTGCAGTGACCATCGGCCTGATCGGCGGCCAGGCGCACCGCGCGGATCATCTCGCCGACCTGTTGCAGCAGTCGGTTGTAGGCGCTGCCGATCTGCCCCAATTCATTGTCGGCGTAAGCCACCGCCAATGGCTGGGAAAAATCGCCCTGGCTGACCCGTTCGAGCCTGCCGCGCAGCTCATCGAGCTGGCGCATCAGCCAGCTCATCCCGGTCACCCGCCCGAGTAGCACCAGCAACAGGATGGCCAGGGTCGAACCCAGCGCCACCCACAGCTGCACGGTGGCGCTGCGGTTGGCCTCCGCCGACATCAACAGCACCACGTCGTTGCTCGCCGCGAGCAGCGATTCCGAATCGCTGGCCAGCGCTTGCAGCGCGGTGCTGTCGCCCTGGGCAACGGCCAGCACCAGCGTGCGGTAACGGCTCCAGGCCTGATCGACCTGACGCAGACGCTGCTGGGCGGCCGGCAGCTCTACCGCGGCGATGCCCTGCCCCGGATCGCCCTGCACCAGCAGGCGATGGGCGCGTTCGAAGCGTTGCAGGGTCGCCTCCAGGCTCGCCAGCGGCAACGCCCCTTGCGCGACCAGCAGGCTCTCCTTGGCCATTTTCTGGCTGAGCATGCGTTGCGCGCCGGCCATGTCCAGTTGCCTGGCATCCTGGTCGGAGCTGAACAGCACCCCGGCGGTGAGTGCCGCGCAGAGGAAGATCAGGCTGTAGGAGAAGAAGAACTGGGTGTTGAGGGTGCGCAGGCCAAAACCGCGCAGTAGCCGCTGAATTCCGTGCGCCAAGGTGTCAGACATATCGAGCCCTTTTGCATCATGCAATTTGATTGATCATCGTCAGAAGCTCGCCACATCATTGCAATCACACTTTAGGCGTAGTTGCCCTGCAGCCTGCTTACGAAAAAACTTCGGCCTTGGCCTGCGCCGGCGGAATTTCAACCGCCTCGCCCAGCGCGCAGATCAACTGCCACAGCCGCGGCGGCAAGCCGTCGGGGTCGAGGCTGTCGAGCAGGTTCTTGATCCCCAGACCGAGGTCGGTGTCACCCTCGATCATCAGGCGGCGGCGGAAAAACAGGGTGTCCGGGTCCTCCTGACGACTGGCCAGCAGGAGGAACTCGCGCCAGTTGCCGCGGATGCAGACATCCACCGGCGCCTCGGCCGCGATGCGCAGACCGCTCTTATCGCGGGTCAGGCACCAGGCCAGCTGCAAATCGCTGATTTCCAGACGCAGCCAGCGGCCCTGCAGCAGGTCGAATTCGCCCGCCGCCAGGGGTTCGGCGAACAGGCGGGCAATGACCTTCTCCAGCACCAGGCGTTGCAGCGGGAATGGCACATGGCGGCCCAGTGGCAAGAGTGGCGGGCCGACACGCATGGCCAGGCGGGCAAAGGTCTTCATAGCAGCACCTCGTCGGCGCGCAGCATGCCGGGGCGGCCGTGCCAATAACCGTTGCAGCCTTCCACCGCCAAGGGCGGCAGCGCGCCGCAACGCACCGCATCGAAGGCCGCGATGACCCCGGCCATGCCCTCGGCGCGCGGGCTCAGGCGCAGCAGATCGGCGCCGGCCGCGGCCAGTTGCGCATAGTCGGCGAGCAGGTTGTTGACCTTGGCCGACATGGTCTGGATGCCGTTGAGGGTGAACAACGCCTCGCCCTCCTGACTGTGCAGGACAATGCCTTCCGGGAAACTCTCGCAGCAGATCTGGCAATCGTCCTTGGGCCGGTTTTCCGCGCGGGCGGTGAAGCAGCGGGCCGAGTAGGCCAAGGGCAGATGCCCGTAGGCGAACAACTCCACCTGCGGACGCGCCAGGCCGAGGCTGTCGAGTTGTTCCAGAGTGTTGCGGATCAGCTCGCCGGAGCATTCGACCGGCGGCACCCAGCGCTGCAGGCCGCAGTCGATCAGCTCGGCCAGGGCATGGCCGTTGTACAGATTGAGGGCGGGACCGGCGACGAAGGGCAGCTTGCGCTCGCGCAGCAACTGCACCGCGCCCATGTCGTTGGCCTCCACCAGCAGTTCGCCGTTGTCGCACAGACGCTTCAGGCTCGACAGTTCGGACGCCGCCTCGACCAGCGCCAGGCCCGAAAGCACCAGCTCGGCGCGGGTGCATTCGCCCAGCTCGCGGGCCAGGCCGAGCCAGTCATCCAGGCCGAGGGCACGACGCTTGGAGCACACCGTCTCGCCGAGGTAGATGGCATCGAGTGGCTGCTCGGCCATTTCGGCATAGAAATCCAGCAGTTTTTCGCGGCTCCAGTAGAACAGGACGGGTCCCAGACTGAGCTTCATGATGATCTCCTCATTGCCAGGAACGGTGGTAGGCGCCCAGCGTGGTCTGGCTGCCCTCGGACAAGCTGTCCAGTGCACTGCGCCACTGCGGCTGCACCGTGAAATTCTGCGGCGCACGGGCGTAGGCATCCAGCGCCGAGCGCCAGACCCGGGTGACCTGCTCGACATAGGCCGGGCTGCGCTGGCGCCCCTCGATTTTCACCGCGCTCACGCCGATCGCGGCGAGCTGCGGGATCAGGTCGAGGGTGTTCAGGCTGGTCGGCTCTTCCAGGGCATGGAAGCGCTGCCCGCCAACCAGGAAGCGGCCCTTGCACAGGGTCGGGTAACCGGCCGACTCATCCTTGCCATAGCGGTCGATCAGCACGCCATTGAGGCGCGAGCTGAGCCCCTCGGCATCTTCCTGCCAGCGCACCGCCTTGGCCGGCGAACAGACGCCGCACAGGTTGGGCGATTCGCCGGTGAGATAGGAGGACAGATGGCAGCGGCCCTCGGCCATGATGCACAGGCTACCGAAGGCGAACACCTCGATCGGCACCGGACTCTTCTCCGCCACCTGGCGCACCTGGGCCAGCGACAGCACCCGCGGCAGCACCGCGCGACGGATGCCGTAGCGCTGCTGATAGAGCGCCAGTGCGGCGGCATTGGTCGCCGAGCCCTGCACCGACAGGTGCAGGTTGAGGCCGGGATGACGGCGACTGGCATAGGCCAGCACCCCCGGATCGGCGGCGATCAGCGCATCCACCCCCAGCGCCGCGGCCTGGTCGACCGCACGCTGCCAGCGGGCCCAGCCATCCGGCTGGGCATAGGTATTGACCGCGATATAAAGCTGCCGGCCCTGCTCACGGATCAGCTGCAGGCCGCTTTCCAATTGCTTGTCGTCGAGGTTCAAGCCCGAGAAATGGCGGGCATTGGTGTCATCGCGAAAACCGACATAGACGGCGTCGGCGCCCTGCCGAACCGCGGCCTTGAGGGCAGGCAAGCTGCCTGCGGGACAAACCAGTTGCATGAAAACTCCTTCCGGGCGGAATACTGTCGGGCACTTTAGGGGTTGGCTCTGGGCGAAGCCTTGATCGCGGTCAACAAGCCTCGACACGCCAGGCCTACGGTTGAACTATTGCCATATCGCCTGATTTGCGGAGCGGCCGAGCGTCTACGCTGTCGCGCAGCCTACTGTGTAGGAGCCAGCTTGCTGGCGATGCTTTTGATCTGCAGATATCGCCGGATCGCCGGGACGCCGGACCGCAGCAAGCTGGCTCCTACGCCACTTAATGCAGCAGCGCACTGAACGGCAGGTAGTCGAGCAGATCGCCCTCCTCCAGGGTCTGCCCCACCTCGACCAGCGCCAGGCCGTCGGCCCAGCAGGCCGAGGTGAGCATGGCCGAGCCCTGCTGCGGGTGCCGGCACACGCGCAACTGGCCGTCCTGCTGTTCCAGCCGGGCACGCAGGTACTGGCGGCGGCCGTTGGCCTTGCGCCAGGCGAATCCGGCCGGCAGGCGCAGCGGTTGCGGCACTACGTCCTGGCAGCCCTGGGCGCGCAGCAGAAAGGGCCGCGCCACCACCAGCGCGGTGATCAAGGCCGCCGCTGGATTGCCCGGCAAACCGATCCAGGGTTTGCCGCCCACTTCACCGAAGGCCAGCGGCTTGCCCGGCTGGATCGCCAGGCGCCACAGGTGCAACTCGCCCAGCTCGCGGATCGCCTGCTTGAGGTGATCCTCCTCGCCGACCGACACCCCGCCGGAGGTGATCAGCATGTCCCACTCCGAAGCCGCCAGGCTCAGGGCGTCGCGGCTGGCCGCCAGTTCGTCGGCCATGATCTCGTAATCGTGGACTTCCAGGCCGAGGCTGCTCAGCACACCCGCCAGGCTGTAACGGTTGGCGTTGTAGATCTGTCCGGGCTGCAGCGCCTCACCCGGCTCGCGCAGCTCGTTGCCGCTACTCAGCAGGCCGACCCGCAGGCGCCGATAGACCGCCACCCGGTCGATGCCGAAGCTGGCCAGCAGGCCCAGTTCCTGGGGGCGCAGGCGCTGCCCGGCGCTCAGCACCTGAGTGCCGGCAGCCAGTTCCTCGCCACGCCGGCGCACATGCTCGCCGCCCTGTACCGGCGGCAGCCACACCCGCCCCTCCTCGAGCCGGCATTGCTCCTGCATCACCACGCTGTCGGCGCCCGGCGGCAAGGGCGCGCCGGTGAAAATGCGCACCGCATGGCCAGCGGGCAGGGCCTGCGCCGCGGCATCGCCGGCCGCAATCCGCCCGGCCAGCGGCAGGCAACCACCCGCGGCCGGCAGATCGGCGGCGCGCAGGGCATAACCGTCCATCGCACTGTTGTCCCAGGCCGGCACCTCGAACGGCGCATGCAGCGGCTCGGCCAGTACCCGACCGAGCGCCTGGCCCAGGGCTACCCGCTCCACGGGCGGCGGCGCCGGTGCGCGCGCCAGCAGTTCGTCGATGGCCTGGTCAACCGGGCGCAGGTTGTTGCCGTCGCAGCCGCAGGCGCTCATGAGCGGGCTCCACAGCGCGCGGCTTGTGGCTGATCGGCCAGGCGTTTGAGATGGGCGACGAAGTTGCATGGCCCGGTGCGGCTGTCCAGTTGTTCGCGAAGGATCTTCTCCCAGGCCGTGCGGCAGGCGTTGGGCGAACCGGGCAGGCAGCAGACCAGCGCACCATTGCTGATCCCGGCCACCGCCCGCGACTGCAGGCTGGAGGTGCCGATTTCCGCCAACGAGACCTGGCGGAACAGTTCGCCGAAGCCATCGACCAGCTTGTCCAGCAAGGGCGCCACGGCTTGCGGGGTATTGTCCCGCGCGGTGAAACCGGTGCCGCCGGTGATCAGTATCACCTGCACCAGCGGGTCGGCGATCCAGGCACAGACCCGCGCGCGGATCTGCCAGATATCGTCGATTACCAGGGCCCGCTCGACCAGCGCGTGGCCGGCCGCCTCCAGCCCCTCGATCAGGGTCTGCCCCGAGGTATCGGTAGCCAGACTGCGGGTGTCGCTGACGGTCAGGACGGCGATGCGTAATGCCTGAAAATCGGCGCTGGACAGATGAGCCATGCTGGAAGCCTCCTTAGAATGTCTGGCCGCAGACTGCACCGCTACTTTGGTACAGCCCATTCCTCGTTAGAGGTATGCCCCAGGGAGCAGAACCCCTTGCGCCGGCCTAAAACCCTTATGGCCTGGGGCTTGCAGACGCCCTTGCAGCGACTGCGACCCAGGGTCGCAGGTGTCTTGTGCACGACTAAACCGCCCGGGAAACGGATTGCACGCGCGGCGCCCCGCTGTAGCGATCGAACAACCGGCACACCGAGTGCACCAGCAAACGCCCGGCGGGAAGAATGGCGACGGACGCCTCGTCGAACCTGATCAGACCGTCGCGCTGCATCTGCGCCAGGGCCGGCCAGGCATCGGCGAAATACTCGCGAAACACCAGGCCGAAGCGCGCCTCGATGCGCCGCATATCCAGGCCGAAGTCACAGATCAGGCGCTCGATCACCTCGCCGCGCAGACGGTCGTCAGGCCCGCAGCGAAAGCCGCGCCAGCTGGCCAGCTGGCCCCTGTCGAGCTGGGCCTGATAGCCCTGAAGATCGCGACTGTTCTGCACGTACAGGCCGTCGATCTGGCTGATGGCCGCGACGCCCAGGCCGATATGGTCGCAGTCCGCGTGCCGGCTGAAGCCCAGGCAATTGCGCTGCAAACTGGCGTTCTCCTGAGCGATGACCAGATCGTCGTCCGCCAGGGCGAACAAGCCCATGCCGACATAGCGATAGCCCGCCAGGCTGAGCTGCTCGACGCAATGCCGTTGCATGGCCAGCTTGTCCTCCCGCTCGCACAGGCCACTTGCGGCAAACCGCCCCAGCGGCCGATAGCGCTGCGGCGGATCGGCATAGTCGAAGACCGTCACCCGATTCGGCTGCAGCTCGATGATGGCTGCCACCTTGCGTGCGAAACTTGCCCGGGTTTGCCAGGCACGGCCGTAGCCGATATCGATATTCACCGAGCGGTAGTTGAGCGCGCGGGCAGCATCGATCAACGAGCGGATTTGCCGCGGATCCTGCCAGGCCAGCGCTGCGCCACTGACTGCAGCGATATCAGGCACGCCGATACTGACGTGGTTGAAGCCCAGCTCGCGCAGCCGGCCCATGGTCGCCCAATCCGAATGGGGCAACTGGATATCGATGCCGTAGTCGCCCTCGTCGTAATCGAGAAAATTGCAGCGTTGGCGCAGATGATCGATCAGCCTGTGTAGCTGCTCGGCGCTGGGCGTACTGCCGCCGGCCAGGTGAAACTGCAAGACGCGCTGCTGCGCCCCCAGGTGGCAACTGATGGTGTCGATCTCCCGCTCCAGGCGCTCCAGGTAGGCGGCGAAGACGCTTGGCGAACAACTCGCACGCTGCTGGCCGAAGGCGCGGTTGATCGGCAACTGCACAGCCAGCGATAGCGCACGCTGGGCCTGCCGACTGCCACGCAAGGCGCGCAGCAGATCCAGCGAGCCGATACCGCGATGAAAGGCGGTGGTATCGGGATAGCAGCTATGGCTGACATCGCCATGGGCGTAGCGGCCGAGCAGCTTGCTGTCCCAGCTGATGGATTCACGCATCTGGCTCTCCCCCGTATGACCACGAACGACAGTGTCGGGGTATTGCCGGGAAACCTCATTGACCTGAGTCAACCTCGGAGAAAAGCCGCGTGCCTGCGACTATCCGCTTCGCTCAAGCCATCCCAGCGCGCAGCCCGGATGCAATCCGCGGGCATTCGCCAGGCGCCAGATTTCCCCGGATTGCATCCGGGCTACGCGGCAACAGACGTCGCGTCGGAAGGGCCTTGGCCGCGGTGGCGCCTGGCCAATCACTTCAAGCGCAGACGCCGCGCCAGTTTGTGCAGGTTGCTCGGGTCGAGTTCGAGCAGGCGCGCCGCGCTGGCCCAGTTATCGGCGCATGACTCTAGGGCTTGCAGGATGCTCTGACGCTGACAGGCTTCGACTGCCTCGCGCATCGAGCAGGCGGCGGGTACGGGCGCGTCCTGCTGCTCCAGCGGCTCGCTGGCGCCAGGCCGACGCACCCCGTTGTCGAGGTCGAGCAGGTCGGGTTCCAGGGTCAGAATCTGCGTGCGGCTGGCACCGCGACTGAGCAACTTGAGGGCCGCGCGGCTGATCACATGCTCCAGTTCACGCACATTGCCCGGCCACGCATAGGCCAGCAAGGCGCGCTCCGCCGCGGGCGACAGACGCATGCTGCGCAAGCCCAGGCGAGCGCGATTGAGTTCGAGAAAGTGCCCGGCCAGCATCAACACATCGTTGCCGCGCTCGCGCAACGGCGGAATCGGCACCGGATACACCGACAGGCGGTGGTAGAGGTCCGCGCGGAAATGCCCGTCGCGAATGCTGTCCGGCAGGTGGCGGTTGGTCGCGGCGATGATGCGCACGTCCACATGCAACGGCTTGTCCGCCCCCAGGCGCTGGATCTCGCCATTCTGCAGGGTGCGCAACAGCTTGGCCTGTACGCTGAGGGGCAACTCGCCCACCTCGTCGAGCAGCAGGGTGCCGCCATTGGCCGCATCGAAGCGTCCGGGGCGATCGGTGGTGGCGCCGGAAAAGGCGCCCTTGACGTGGCCGAACAGTTCGCTTTCGGCCAGCGACTCGGGCAGTGCCGCGCAGTTGACCTGAATCAGCGGCTTGTTGCGGCGCCGCGACAGACGATGCAAATGGCGGGCGAACAGTTCCTTGCCCACGCCGGTTTCGCCCAGCAACAGCACCGGCAACTCCGAGTCGGCCACCACCTCCAGCTCGCTCAGCAGCTGGTGGATGACCTGGCTATGGCCGAGGATTTCGCTTTCCTCGGTGACCAGGGCGGCCGTCTGCACATCGCTGCGGGCCAGGCGCAGGCTGCGGTTTTCCTGCTCCAGGCGAGTTACCCGCACCGCCGCTTCGATCATCAGGGCATAGCGCTGCAGATCGCGCCGGGCGTTGCTGTCGAAGGTGCCGGCATGCAAGGCATCGAGCGTCAGGGCGCCCCACAGCTGGCCCTCGACGTACAGGCTCACGCCCATGCAGTCATGCACCGGCAAGGGCTCGCCGACATGCTCGTCGAGCAAGCCGTCGTACGGGTCCGGCAGGCGGCTGTCCGGTTCGAACCAGGTCGGCTCGCGGGCGGCCATGATCGCCGCCAGTCGCGGGTGTTGGGCGATCACGAAACGCCGGCCGAGCGCCTCATGCACCAGGCCCACGGCCGCCAGTGGACGCAGGCTGTCGCCATCCAGACGCAACAACCCCACCGCGCCACAATTGAAGTGCTCGCGCAGGGTATGCACCAGCCGCTGCAAGCGCACGGCATTGGGCAGTTCGGTGATCAGATCGGCGAGCAGACTGCTTTCCAGCATGGTATTTACCACCCTAATTGGTCGATTGAACCCTAACAGATCGGGGTTCGATCGACCATGCGAACTATAAATACCTTTGTTTTCAAGCGCTCGATCCTGGCACGGGTGCTGCTATTGACCTAGGAACTCCCATTGATCGATGCACAAGGAAATCGCCATGAGTACGACCCTTCTCGACCAGCCCCTAGGCAGCCTGGCCTGCGAGATTCCCGGTGCCACCCGGGTATTTCACGCCTTCAATCTCGACTTCTGCTGCGGCGGTCACAAGAGCCTGCGCGAGGCGGCTGCCCTGCGCGGCATCGAGCCCGAAGAGGTCGCCGCCGAACTGGACAGCCTGCAGGCCCGGGGCGGCACACAGCTGGACTGGCGCACCGAACCCAGCGCACGCTTGATCGAGCATATCCTCAAGCGCTACCACGCCCGCCACCGCGAGCAACTGCCGGAACTGATCCGCCTGGCCCTCCGGGTGGAGCAGGTTCACGGTAACCGTGCCGATTGCCCGAACGGCCTGGCCGACCTGCTGCGCGACATGCAGCAGGAGCTGGAAAGCCACATGCTCAAGGAGGAGCAGATCCTCTTCCCCATGCTCCTGAGCGGTTACGCCAGACAGGCCAGTGCACCGATCTCGGTGATGCGCTTCGAGCACGACCACCATGGCCTGGCCCTGGAACGGATGGAAGCCCTGACCCATGGCATCACCCCGCCGGAAGACGCCTGCAACACCTGGCGCGCGCTGTACCGCGGGCTGAACGAATTGCACGATGACCTGATGCAGCACATCCACCTGGAAAACAACGTGTTGTTTATCGCCGACCAGGCTTAGCCGCCTAGCCAATCAATCGCCGGCATGCCGGCGATGTCCGCGTGTCCGCACAATCCGTGCAGCATCACCAGCTCAGATAGAACATGCCCTTGGCCAACAGCACGATGCCGACCATATGCACGAACAGGCTGACATGAATGATGCGCAGATAACGCGCATTCATGCGCTTGCTCCTGAACAGCCACATGGCGCTGAAAAAATGTCCGAGCACACTGGTGGCGAGCATGACTTTCAGGGTCAGCAGGGTATTGAAGGACGACGCCAGCGGCGCGGCCAGCGCCGGCAGATAACGTAGCCAGAGCATGCCGAGGCCGGCACCGAACAGCGCCAGCAACACCCAGGGCATCAATTGCCGGGCACGCCGGCCGATGCCCTGTTCGATCAGGCGCATCGCCTCGACCGGCACATGCTTGCGCACGCTTTCCAGGATCAGTACTTCGAAGAACACCGTGCCGATGAAGATCAGCGCGGCGAACAGATGGAGGATCAGCAGGATCGGATAAATCATCGGCTACTCGGCAGGCAAGGCAACAGTAGGTACATCCGCACTCATCCCGGATGCCCATCGACACGGGCGCTGCAGAGCATCGGCCCGTAGCGCCAGGCAAACAGGACAAAGGCCAGGCTCCAGCACGCCGCCGCCAGCCACAGGCCCCAGAACGGCCAGACTTCGATCAAGCCAACGCGGAACAGGCCGGTCACCTGCAGCAGGATAAAAGCCAGGGTCATCCCGCTCGGCGGCGTCAGCGGGCGACCGGTATGGCCCAGGCTGACGCGGGCGACCATGGCCAGGATCAGGCCGCCCATGGCCCCGACGGTCAGGGCATGCAGCGGCTGGCTCAGGTTGTTCAGCAGGCCGAGATGCCACAGCGCCATGCCCAGGCAGGCCAGGCCCAACCAGGCATAGGCCAGGTGCAGCGACCAGAGCAAGGGCACCCGCCACATGCCCGGGTCATGCCAGCGCACCAGGCGCAGCAGATGGCCGGCCGCGAGCAGCGCAAACAGCAGGCCGATCCAGGCGCTGGCCTGCAGCGCGATGCCAGCGGCATACAGAATGGCGACCAGGGCCGAGCCCAGCAGCAACAGCAGGTCGAGCCAGGGCCAGGGCTTGACGCCCTCCACCCGACCCAGCCCGCGCTGGGTGAAGAAAGGAATCACCCGTCCGCCGATCAGCCCCATCATCGCCGCCACCAGCCAGACTCCGGCCAGCACGCCCTGACGCTGCAGCACCTCGCTGGCGCTGGCCAGCCCGACCATCGCGAGCGCATCCGCGGCCGCCAGCAGCAGCAGCACAGCGACAATCGGGTAATTGCGTTTCTGCCTGGCCTGCCACAGCGCGCGCGCCATTACCACCGCCACCGCCAGCGGGAACGCCAACTCCAGCACGGCCAGCACGGGCAACGGCAGGTCGCCCAGCCAGGCCAGCCGTGCCGCCAGCCAGAGCAGCGCCAATAGCGTCAGCGGACGGCCCTGCAGCCCCGGCTGGCCGGTCCAGGTCTGCACCGCAGACAAGAGAAAACCGGCGATGATCGCCAGGGCGAAACCGAACAGCAGCTCATGCCGGTGCCAGGCCAGCCAGCCGCCGGCCGGCTGCCACTCGCCCAGCCAGCCGCTGAATGCCGCCAGCCACAGCGGCACGGCCAATAGGGCGAACAGGCAGCCGCCCAGAAAGAACGGGCGAAACCCCAGACGCCACAGCGGGGTGATCGCCAATGCCTTGCGGCGGTCGAGTACTTGCATGGTGCGTTCCTTTAAATGGCCTAGAGCGGATCCAGCCCGCCTCACTCAACCAGCACGCAGGCAACCAGGCCCAGCAACAGCAGGCCCAGCAGCGACCAACGACTGTTCAAGCGCGAGCATGCACCAGCAATGGCAGCCTGTCGCCCGCGGCGAGCAAGATGGGCGGCAAAACACTCGGCGCCCTGTTCGAGATTGCCAGCCATGACTTCAAACATAACAATTGCTCCTTTGCTGCGACAGGTCATTAGCCAACACTGGCTTTGTCCTGTCGAAAGGACCGCTGCGGGGCGCCATATGCATGGCCCGTCCCGTCGCTTCTGCTCATCAGTGGCTTGGGTGCAAACGACCCGCCTGGCGGGTGACCCGATCGCCCGCGCGGAACTGCGTATTCGGCGAGCGCACGGTTGCCTCCTCGCCTTGCGCAGTCTTCACCACATAGGCGCGCTGGCTCAAACCGCTGACCTGCTGAGCCCCCTCCCCGGCAAACAGGCCGATGCCCGCACCGACCAAGGCGCCCAGCGGACCGCCGGCGGCGCCACCTATCAGCACGCCGCTGAGCCCGCCATACAGCGCACCTACGCTGTTATCGGGGGTTTCCTTGATCACTTCGTCGGCCTGTACGGCGGCAGCACCGAGTAGCGCTGCACTCAGGAAAAATACATTGAACAATTTCATGGCTCGCTCCGGTTGATTGGTTCGCTCAACCATTAGTAATCCAGAAATCGTGCCAACATTTAAATCCATATAAATCAATTGGTTAATAATTAGGCGGTAAATATAACCTGGCAACAAATGGTCTTTATGACCCTATAAAGTCCAAATAACTACTTCGCCATACGGCATGGCTACGGACGGGAGGGGCGCCGACACCGGTGCATGAGCACCCGGCCCGGCCAGATCAAAGCGAGGACAACAGGCGCAGCACCCGACAGGTGCCTACGGTGGAAAGAAAAGCGTTGCATCGGGAGGAGTTGCTCTGCCCCCGGACCCGCGCGTCATGGCAACGCGGTCCAGGGTCGAGCGGGGGGGTGGTCAGATGTTGTGAAAATATCGAGCGCCGCAGTAGGCGAGAATTTTCTCAAGCAGTCAGGGCAGGACCAGCGCTACGCGGCCGCGATTCGGGCAGGTTTCCATGTAGCGATGCGCCGCGATGAAGTCATCGAAGGTAAACACCCTGTCGATGACCGGCGTGAGCAAGTGATCCGCGGTCAACTGATTGATGTGCTGCAAGGCACGCTGCACCGCTTCCTGATTGGGCTCGATGCCCAATTCCGGGAGGCCGGTGAAGTCGAGTACGCAGTGGCGGAAAAACTGCATGTGCTTCTTGAACGCGGCGCACGCCGGAAAGGCCGTGTCGTTGCCGCCGTTGACGCCACACATGATCAGCTTGCCGCGTTGCGCGGCGACATCGCCGAGTAGCTTCATCTGCTGCCCGGCGCACTGATCGAGGATCACCTCGACCCCCTTGCCGTCGGTATAGCGCTCGATTTCCAGGACCAGGTCCTGCTCTTCGGTGACCACCACCTTGTCGGCCCCCAACTCGCGCAGGAACTCGCGGTTACCCGCTTCGCTGGTCGAGGCGATGACATTGGCGCCCAGTGCCTTGGCCAATTGTACGGTCTGCGGCGCCAGGCAATGGCTGGCCTCGGTGATCAGCACGTGTTGGCCGGGCTGCAGCTTGGACAGGTCGACCAGGGCGAAATAGGCGAACAACAAGGCGGTGTAATGCACGCTGGCTTGCAGCGGCGACAACACCTCCGGATAACGAGTCAGGGCGTAACGCGGCATCAGCACCAGGTCGCCCCAGGTCGGGTAGCGATTGGCGGTGCTGGCCGGGAAGCTGGCGACCGGAGTACCGAGTTCGAGGTCGTCGACGCCCTCGCCCAGGGCTTCGATGGTGCCGGCCAGTTCGCTGCCCATGCCGGCGGGTAAGCGGGCCTGCTCGGCGGCCAGATTCTGCCGCCACAATACATCGCTCCAACTCAGCCCTACGGCCTGGACGCGCACCAGCACCTCGCCTGGGCCAGGTGTCGGGGTTGGCAACTCTTCGTACTGAAGAACATCAGCGTCGCCGAATTTATGGAAACGGATCATGTGGGACATCGTTACCTCAAACTCTGATCACGAATTAACACTTCAATGACTGTGGACTCTATCCGCTGATGTCCGGCAACACCACCTGCTGCCATTGATAGTTGTCATGCCTGGCAGTGATTGCCGGCTTTCCTTACCGGCATTACAGCTCGTACTATTGCCCGGCGAAGGCTCTCATTGGCAATGGATTACTTGAAAGCGCAGCATGCTACGCCTGATCGCATCAAGGCCGCTTCACTTCGAATGGTAACCGGATGAACCGTAACGACTTACGCCGCCTCGATCTCAACCTGCTGATCGTGTTCGAGACGCTGATGCACGAGCGTAGCGTGACCCGCGCGGCAGAGAAACTGTTTCTCGGCCAGCCGGCAATCAGCGCCGCCCTCGCCCGCCTGCGCAGTCTGTTCGACGACCCACTGTTCGTACGCACCGGCCGCAGCATGGAGCCAACCGCCCGCGCCGAGGAAATCTTCGCCCTGCTCTCGCCGGCGCTGGATTCGATCTCCACGGCGGTCAGCCGCGCCGCCGACTTCGATCCGGCAACCAGCACCGCGGTGTTTCGCGTCGGCCTCTCGGATGACGTCGAGTTCGCCCTGCTGCCCGCCCTGCTCCGACGTCTGCGTGCAGAGGCGCCCGGGGTGGTGCTGGTGGTACGCCGGGCCAACTACCTGTTGATGCCCAACCTGCTGGCCTCCGGCGAGATTTCGGTGGGCGTCAGCTACACCGAGGAGCTGCCGGCCAACGCCAAGCGCAAGACCCTGCGCCGCAGCAAGCCCAAGCTGCTGCGCGCCGACTCGGTACCCGGCCCGCTGAGCCTGGATGATTATTGCGCCAGGCCGCATGCCCTGGTGTCCTTCGCCGGCGACCTCAACGGCTTTATCGACGACCAACTGCTGAAGATGGGACGCAGCCGCAAAGTGGTGCTGGCGGTCCCGCAGTTCAACGGCCTGGGCACCTTGCTGGCCGGCACCGACCTGCTCTCGGTGGTGCCGGACTATACCGCCGCCGCCTTGACCGCCGTCGGTGGCTTGCGCGCCGAGGACCTGCCCCTCGAGACCAACAGTTTCGAGATGTCCATGGCCTGGCGCGGCGCCCAGGACAACGACCCCGCCGAGCGCTGGCTGCGCTCGCGGATCCAGATGTTCTGCGGCGACCCGGACAGTTTGTAAACACCACCCCGCATAGACACCGCCCTGCACATCTATCGATGGTTGCCAAGCCGTAGCCCGAATAAGCGCCAGTGCAATCCGGGGAGCCTGGTGCCTGTGCAACTGCTCCCGGATTGCGCAGGAACATAGGATCTACGGGGGTAGTGTAGGGTGGATGACGCCTTTTTCATCCACCATCGCAGTTGGTGGATGGGTGAAGCGTCATCCACCCTACAAGGTCGCAGGTATTGCAAATAAACATAGGATCTACAGGAGCTTTGTTCACATCCGTAACCATCGATACAACCCTGCAAACCATCACTAACAGTGATACTCATCTTCGAGTCGTTCGATTCGTCCCCGCCAGCCCAGCGCCGCACACTCCGCCCGTCTAAAACTTACTATGGCGGAGTCTCACATGGATCAGTCGAAGAAAAACCTCTGGCATTTTCCCGCGGCGCTGGCCGCTCTATTGGTTCTCAGCGCCTGCGGCCAGGCTCCGGATGCGATGCAGTCGATGCCCGCGGCGAAAGTCAGCGTTGCCGAAGTCATCGAGCAGCCGATCAATGAATGGGATGAGTTTACCGGGCGCCTTGAGGCGCCTGAGTCGGTGGATGTGCGGCCACGGGTGTCCGGCTTCATCGACCGCGTAGCCTTCGATGAAGGCAGTCTGGTGAAAAAGGGTGATCTGCTGTTCCAGATCGATCCACGGCCATTCGAGGCCGAGGTCAAGCGCCTCGAAGCCCAGTTGCAACAAGCCCGCGCCAGCCAGACTCGCACCCAAAGCGAAGCCCGCCGCGGCGAACGTTTGCGTAAGAGCAACGCAATTTCTGCCGAACTGGCCGATGCCCGCGCCAGTGCTGCACAAGAGGCACAGGCCGCGGTCGCCAGCATTCAGGCCGAGCTGGACAACGCTCGCCTCAACCTGAGTTTCACCCGTGTCACCGCGCCGATTGATGGCCGCGTCAGCCGTGCGGAAATCACCGAAGGCAACCTGGTCAATGCCGGGCAGAGTCTCCTCACTACTCTGGTCAGCACCGACAAGGTTTACGCCTATTTCGATGCCGATGAGCGCGTGTTCCTCAAATACGTTGAGCTGGCGCGCCAGGCCGGCGGCCAGACCCGCGATGCCAGCCCGGTATACCTGGGCCTGTCCAGCGAAGACGGTCACCCACACCTGGGCAAGTTGGATTTTCTCGACAACCAGGTCAACCCGCAGACCGGCACCATTCGCGGCCGTGCGGTGTTCGATAACGCCGACGGGCGATTCACGCCGGGCCTCTACGCACGCCTCAAGCTGGTCGGCAGCAGCCAGTACGCCGCTGCACTGATCAAGGATGAAGCGGTCGGCACGGATCTCGGCAAGAAGTTCGTCCTGGTACTCGATAAGGACAACGCCGTGCAGTACCGCGCCGTCGAGCTGGGGCCGAAGCTGGAAGGCCTGCGCATCGTGCGTCAGGGCCTCTCCAAGGGCGAGAAGATCGTAGTCAATGGTCTGCAGCGTGCCTTCCCCGGCTCCACGGTTGATCCGCAAAGCGTGCCCATGGCCGATGAACAGACCCAGGCGCTGCTGACCGAGCAACGTCAGGCCATCGAACGCCAGAACAGCCGCCGGGTCGCTGCAAAAAACAGCCCCGCCAGCACTGCGCCACGCGGCTAACAGGTAGAAGACGATGAATTTCTCGCAATTCTTTATCCAGCGGCCGATCTTCGCCGCCGTGCTCTCGCTGCTGATCCTGATCGGCGGGGCCATCTCGCTGTTCCAGCTGCCGATCAGCGAATACCCGGAAGTGGTGCCGCCCACCGTGGTGGTACGCGCCACCTTCCCCGGCGCCAACCCCAAGGTGATCGGCGAAACCGTCGCCTCGCCGCTGGAGCAGGCGATTACCGGGGTGGAAGGCATGCTCTATATGTCGTCCCAGGGCACTGCCGACGGCAAGATGACCCTGACCCTGACCTTCGCCCTCGGCACCGATCTGGACAAGGCCCAGGTGCAGGTGCAGAACCGCGTCACCCGCACCATGCCGACCCTGCCCACCGAAGTGCAGCGCCTCGGTGTGACCGTCGACAAGGCCTCGCCCGACCTGACCATGGTGGTGCACCTGACCTCGCCGGACGACCGCTACGACATGCTCTACCTGTCCAACTACGCCGCGCTCAACATCAAGGATGAGCTGGCGCGCCTGGACGGCATCGGCGACGTGCAGCTGTTCGGCCTCGGCAACTACTCGCTGCGCGTCTGGCTCGATCCGAACAAGGTCGCCTCGCGCAACCTGACTGCCAGCGATGTGGTCAACGCTATCCGCGAGCAGAACCGCCAGGTCGCCGCCGGTTCCCTCGGCGCGCCACCGTCGGATGCGGGCAACAGCTTCCAGCTGTCGATCAACACCCAGGGCCGTCTGGTCACTGAGGAAGAGTTCGAGAACATCATCATCCGCGCCGGTGACAATGGCGAAATCACCCGTCTGAAAGACATTGCGCGGATCGAGCTGGGCTCCAGCCAGTACGCCCTGCGTTCCCTGCTGAACAACAAACCCGCAGTGGCCATCCCGGTATTCCAGCGCCCCGGCTCCAACGCCATCGAGATTTCCGATGCGGTGCGTGCGCGCATGGCCGAGTTGAAGCAGAGCTTCCCGCAGGGCGTGGACTACGAAATCGTCTACGACCCGACCATCTTCGTGCGGGGCTCCATCGAGGCGGTGGTGCATACCCTGCTCGAAGCCATCATCCTGGTGGTGCTGGTGGTGATCCTGTTCCTGCAGACCTGGCGCGCCTCGATCATCCCGCTGGCCGCCGTGCCGGTGTCGTTGATCGGCACCTTCGCCGTGATGCATATGTTCGGCTTCTCGCTCAACGCCCTGTCGCTGTTCGGCCTGGTGCTGGCAATCGGCATCGTGGTGGACGACGCCATCGTCGTGGTGGAAAACGTCGAACGTAATATCGGCCTGGGCAAAACCCCGGTGGAAGCCACCAAGCAGGCGATGAAGGAAGTGACCGGGCCGATCGTTGCCACGGCCCTGGTGCTGTGCGCGGTGTTTATCCCCACGGCCTTTATCTCCGGGCTTAGCGGGCAGTTCTATCAGCAGTTCGCCCTGACCATTGCGATTTCCACGGTGATCTCGGCGATCAACTCGCTGACCCTGTCCCCGGCCCTGGCCGCCGTACTGCTGAAAAGCCACGACGCACCGAAGGATCGCTTCTCCAAGGTGCTCGACAAGCTGTTCGGCGGCTGGTTGTTCAAGCCGTTCAACCGGGGGTTCGACCGCGCCAGCCATGGTTATGTCGGCACCGTGAAGCGCGTGCTGCGCGGCAGCGGCATCGCCCTATTCGTCTATGCCGGGCTGATGGGCCTGACCTATCTGGGCTTCGCCACGACGCCCACCGGCTTTGTGCCCGCGCAGGACAAGCAGTACCTGGTGGCCTTCGCCCAGTTGCCGGACGCCGCGACCCTGGATCGCACCGAAGCGGTGATGAAAGAGATGTCGGCAATCGCCGGCAAGCACCCCGGCGTGGAAAACACCATCGCCTTCCCGGGCTTGTCGATCAACGGCTTCACCAACAGCCCGAACAGCGGCATCGTCTTCGTCGCCCTGAAAGACTTCGACCAGCGCCAGGACGAGAACATGTCGGCCGGGGCCATTGCCGCCGAGCTTAACGGCCAGTTCGGCTCCATTCAGGAAGCCTATCTGGCGATCTTCCCGCCACCACCGGTGCAGGGCCTGGGCACCATCGGCGGCTTCCGCCTGCAGGTGCAGGACCGTGGCAACCTCGGCTATGACGAGCTGTACCTGCAGACCCAGAACGTCATCGGCAAGGCGCGCCAGCTGCCGGAACTGGACCCGATGTCGGTGTTCACCAGCTACCAGGTCAACGTGCCGCAGATCGATGCCGCCATCGACCGCGAAAAGGCCAAGACCCACGGCGTGGCGATCAGCGACATCTTCGACACCATGCAGATCTACCTGGGCTCGCTGTACGCCAACGACTTCAATCGCTTTGGCCGTACTTATCAGGTCAATGTGCAGGCCGAGCAGCAGTTCCGCCTGGAGCCGGAGCAGATCGGCCAGCTCAAGGTGCGCAACAACCGTGGCGAAATGGTGCCGCTATCGGCCTTCCTCAAGGTCAGCGCCAGCTCAGGTCCCGACCGGGTGATGCACTACAACGGCTTCCTCACCGCCGAAATCAACGGTGCGGCAGCCCCCGGCTACAGCTCCGGTCAAGCCGAGGCCGCCATGGCCAAACTGCTCGAGGAGGAACTGCCCAACGGCATGAACTTCGAGTGGACCGACCTGACCTACCAGCAGATCCTCGCCGGTAACAGTGCGATCTTCGTCTTCCCGCTCTGCGTGCTGCTGGCCTTCCTGGTGCTGGCCGCCCAGTACGAAAGCTGGAGCCTGCCGCTGGCGGTGATCCTGATCGTGCCGATGACCCTGTTGTCGGCCATCACCGGGGTAATCCTGGCTGGCGGCGACAACAATATCTTCACCCAGATCGGCCTGATCGTACTGGTGGGCCTGGCCTGCAAGAACGCCATCCTGATCGTCGAGTTCGCCAAGGAGAAACAGGAGCATGGACTCGATCGCGTCAGTGCGGTGCTGGAAGCCTGCCGCCTGCGTCTGCGGCCGATCCTGATGACCAGCTTCGCCTTCATCATGGGTGTGGTGCCGCTGGTGCTGTCCTCCGGCGCCGGCGCGGAGATGCGCCATGCCATGGGGGTCGCGGTGTTCAGCGGCATGCTCGGCGTGACCTTCTTCGGCCTGCTGCTGACCCCGCTGTTCTACGTGCTGATCCGCGCCTTCGTGGAGAAACGCGAAGCGAAACAAGCCGCGCGTCTGCTGGAGGTACAGGCATGAAGGCATTCACTGGCAACAGCCTGAAAATCAGCCTGCTGGCCCTGACGCTGAGCGCCTGCGCCGTCGGTCCGGACTATAAGAGCCCACAGCTCGAGCCGGCCAAACTGGCCAGCGCAGCAGCCGGCGACTACAACCGCTCGCGTTTCGAAGCGCTCTGGTGGCAGCAATTCGACGATCCGACCCTGAACCAGCTGGTCGCCCACTCGCTCGAGGAAAACCGCGAGCTGCGCGTGGCCTTCGCCCGCCTGCGCGCGGCACGGGCGATTCGCGATGACGTGGCCAACGACCAGTTGCCAACCATCAGCAGCCGTGCCAGTGGCGCGTTTGGCAAGGCGCAGCAGCCCGGCATCAGCGAGCAGCGGGTGAACAGCGAACGCTACGACCTGGGGCTGGACATGGTTTGGGAACTGGACCTGTTCGGCCGCATTCAGCGCCAACTGGAAGCCAGCGACGCGCAGATCGAGGTGGCCGAAGCCGATTACTACCAGCTGCAGGTCAGCCTGATCGCCGAGCTGGTGGATGCCTACGGCAACCTGCGCGGCGCGCAACTGCGCGAACGCATCGCCCGGCAGAACCTGGAGAACCAACAGGAGTCGCGCGGCATCACCGAGCAGCTGCGCGAGGCCGGGGTCGGCAGCGAGCTGGATGTATTGCGCAGCGATGCGCGTCTGGCCGCCACCGAAGCCAGCCTGCCGCAACTGCAGGCCGAACAGGTGCGGGCGCAGAATCGCATCGCCACCCTGCTCGGTCAGCGCCCGGAGCAATTGACGGTGGATCTGTCCGCGCAGCCGTTGCCGGCGATTGCCAAGGCGTTGCCGATTGGCGATCCGGCCGAACTGCTGCGCCGCCGCCCCGATATCCGCGCCGCCGAACGCCAGCTGGCGGCAGCCACCGCGAGCATCGGCGTGGCCACTGCCGACCTGTTCCCACGGGTCAGCTTGAGCGGCTTCCTCGGTTTCACCGCCGGGCGCGGCTCGCAGCTGGGCTCATCGGCGGCGCGCGCCTGGGGCGTGGCACCGACCATCAGCTGGGCTGCCTTCGACCTGGGTAGCGTGCGCGCTCGTCTGCGTGGCGCCGAAGCCGAGGCCGATGGTGCCCTGGCCAACTATGAGCAGCAGGTATTGCTGGCCCTGGAGGAATCGGAAAACGCCTTCAGCGATTACGCCAAACGCCAGCAACGCCTGCTCGCCCTGCTGCGTCAGTCGCAAGCCAGCCGCGCCGCCGCCGAACAAGCCAGCGTGCGCTATCGCGAAGGCGAAGTGGACTTCCTCGTCCTGCTCGACGCCGAACGCGAACGCCTGGCCGCCGAAGATGCCCAGGCACAAGCGGAAACCGAGCTGTATCGCGGCATAGTCGCCATCTACAAAGCCCTGGGCGGCAGTTGGCAGCCTAGCGCCTAGGAGCCTGTCGGACTTAACCGTTCGTAGCGAGGGAAAGGCCGTGGTCCGACATTTCGGGTTGAGGCAGTTTTGGTGCTTTTCCGAGGCGAATAGCTGGCTATTTAACGAGGGAAAGCAGCAAAAATGACCAAATCCGGCTTTTTCGCAGTAGAACAGCGTTAAGTCCGACAGGCTCCTAGAGTCGGACTCTCCCCCGGTTGGCCTTGCCAACCCCTTCCCGCCCCACGGCAGTTGCTCCTTGCCGTGGGGCTTTTTTTTAAATCAGCCAGGCTGACCAGCCTCTTTTGCTCCACCTGCTCGATTGCACGTTATGGTTTCAGCCTGCACCATAGCGCGGACACAGCACAGCGACAGGCCTTATCGCGCTTGATAGAGCCACGATTTGGCAACTGTTTCAGGCCATTACCCGCTTCCCACGGAATTTCCCATGACCCGCCAGAAATCCCTTATTCCGCTGCTCTCGATCATTACCGTCGCCTGCTTCGCCATGCTTGGCGGTGCGTTGCTCATGCAGCACCTGTTCGCCTGGGAACCCTGCACACTGTGCGTGCAGATTCGTTTGTGGCTGCTGTTGGGCGGGGCCTTCAGCCTGCTGATAATCGCCGCGGAAGCTGTCGGGCAACGCTGGCTGACCCTGATGCTCTGGCCGCTGCTGCTGGCGGCGGGGTTTATGGCGGTGTTCGACAATAGCCATCTGGTGTTGATCGAGACTGGCATCCTGGAAAGCTTCAGCTGCTCACCCTTCCCCTTCTATGCCTTCTACCTCCCCTTGCATGAGTACCTGCCCGGGGTATTCATGAGCGCCGGCGTTTGTGGGCAAAACGACTACGCCATCCTCGGCGTCCCCTTCACCAGCTGGACGCTGTTGAGCGTCACCCTGCTGTTCGCCTTCATCCTGTTTGTCGCCTGGCGCGCCATCGGCAAAACCAGGGGATAGCAGTTAGACGATGCCGCCATTGACCCGCAGCGTCTGGCCGTTGACCCAGCCACCCTGTTCGCTGACCAGAAAGGCCACGACACTGGCGATGTCCTCTGGCGTGCCCAGGCGCTCCAGCGGCGGTTGCTTGGCCAGGCGCTCGATCTGCTCGCTGGTTTTACCGCTGAGAAACAGCTCGGTCGCGGTGGGGCCGGGGGCGATGGCGTTGACGCAGATATTCCGCCCGCGCAGCTCCTTGGCGAAGATCGCGGTGAAGCTCTCCACCGCGGCCTTGGACGCGGCGTATACGGAGTAACCCGGCAGCGCCAGGCCCACCACGCTGGTGGAGAAGTTGACGATGCGCCCGCCGTCGCGCAGGTGCCTGGCCGCCAGGCGCAGGGTGTTGAAGGTGCCCTTGGTGTTGATCGCGAAGATTTTCTGGTACAGCGCATCGTCGCTGTCGGCCAGGCTGACCATGCCAGGCTGGATGACCCCGGCGTTGTTGATCAGGATATCGATACCGCCGAATTTCATCTGCGCCTGGTCGAACAAGGCTTCGACCGCCACCGAATCGCTGATGTCGGCCAGTACCGCATAGGCCTGACCGCCGGCGCTGACGATGTCGCGTACCACCTGCTCGGCATCTGCGGGCCGTGCGGTGTAGTTGACCACCACACTGATACCGTCGGCAGCCAGGCGTTTGGCGATGGCGGCGCCAATCCCCCTTGAGGCGCCGGTAACTATGGCTACTTTTGACATGCTGACTCCTGCGCGAGGTTGTTAGAACTGGTATAGCTGCCATCGGCGCAGAATGTTCGACCGGTAGTCACATGAGAGGCGCTTAAGGAACACTCGCTTACCGCGAAACCGGCGAATAACCGCTCATCCGCACACCGAAAAGGCGGAAAACCGCCAGCCCATGCGAACTGGATCACAGGCTCGCGCCAGCGCTGCAAGGGCTGCACGGCAACCGCGCGGTTGGCACAGGCATTGCGATACAGGGCCTGCGTTTGGCGGATCGCCAGGCGCCGATATAACCACGGATGCCTTGCAGGCACAGGCCTGTACGGTGCAGGCCGATCAATAACAAGAAAGGACAGCCCGATGCTCAAGTCGATCTTCGCCATGGCCGCCTGCGCCCTGGTGTTCACTTCTGCCAGCGCCTACGGCGCGCAAACGCAAAGCCCCATCCTGATCAAGTTCGCCCATGTGGTCGCCGACAATACGCCCAAGGGCCAGGGCGCCCTGCTGTTCAAGCGACTGGTCGAAGAGCGCCTGGGCGGCCAGGTCAAGGTCGAGGTCTACCCCAACTCCTCGCTGTATGGCGACGCCAACGAGCTGCAGGCGCTGCGCAATGACGAGGTACAGCTGCTGGCGCCCTCACTGGCCAAATTCGAGAAATACACCAAGCAACTGCAGGTCTTCGATCTGCCCTTCCTGTTCGATGACCTGAACGCGGTCAACCGCTTCCAGAAGCGCGCCAAGGGCCGCCAATTGCTGCGCGCCATGGAAGAACACGACATCGTCGGCCTGGCCTATTGGCACAACGGCATGAAGCAGTTGTCGGCCAGCAAGGCGTTGCTGGTGCCAGGCGATGCGGCAGGCTTGAGCTTCCGCATCCAGCCCTCCAGCGTGCTCGAGGCGCAGTTCCAGCAGTTGCACGCCACCGCGCAGGTGCTACCGTTCGCCGAGGTGTTCGACGCGCTGAAGAACGCCAAGGTACAGGGCGCGGAAAACCCCTGGTCGAACATCTACAGCAAGCAGTTGCACACCGTTCAGCCGTTTATCACTGAAACCAATCACGGCGTGCTCGACTACATGCTGGTGAGCAACCCACGCTTCTGGTACGCCATCCCCCATCGGATCCGCAGCGAACTGGAAGGCATCATCGACGAGGTGACCTTCGAGGTGAATCGTCAGGCCGAGGCCGCCAACCAGGCCGACCGGCAGCGGATCGAAGCCTCGGGCCGCAGCCGGCTGATCACGCTCGATGAACAACAACGTGAGGCCTGGCGCCAAGCCATGCGCCCGGTCTGGCAGCAGTTCGAGGCCCAGATCGGCAGCGACGTGCTGAAAGCCGCGCAGACCGTCAACCGCAAGCAGCGCAATTGATCCACGACCTGGCTCGCCGCCGCAGGGTCAGATGCGAGCCTGAGGACTCAGCGCACAGCCATGCAATCGCGCTCAAACACTCGCGAGCCCCAGCACCTGTTGGCGCAGCCGCTGGTTCTCCTGCTCCAGTTGGCGCTGGCGGAAGGCTTCGCGCAACTGGCTGCGCAGATCGTCGGCCGACCAGGGCTTGGTGAGGAATCGATAGATCACCCCCTCGTTGACCGCCTTGAGGATGCTGCTGACCTCACTGGAGCCGCTCAGCACCATGCGGATGATATCCGGATAGAGACCCTTGATCCGCTGCAGGAGATCCAGACCGCTCATGTCGGCCAGGCGCATGTCGGTCAGCACCACATCCACCGCATGGATCGCCAGCAACGGCAGTGCCTCGGCGCAACTGCCGGCGGTGAGTATCCGGTAGTTCTCCAGGCGCAACTCGCGCTGCAAGGCCTTGAGAATGCCGGGATCATCGTCGATCAGCAGCAGGCACTGCTCGCTGTCGTCGAGAATATCGCTGGGTAGGCGCAAGACCGAGTCCGTCTGGAGAAACTCCAGACAGGCCGCCGGCGGCAGCGGCGGCGAATAGTAATAGCCCTGCAATTCGTCGCAGCCGGCGCGACGCAGAAAGCCGAGCTGCTCTGGCGTCTCCACGCCCTCGGCGATCACCTTGAGGCCCAGGTTATGGCCGATGGAGATCATCGAGCGGGCCAGCGAGGCGCTGTCCGGATCCAGATGAACATCGGTAACGAAGCTGCGATCGATCTTCAGCTCGCTGAAGGGGAAACGCTTCAGGTAGCCGAGCGACGAATAGCCGGTGCCGAAATCATCGATCGAAAAACGAATCCCCAGGGCACTCAGCGCCTGCATCTTGACCAGCACCTCGGCGGTGTTGGTCATCAGCATCGATTCGGTCACTTCCAGCTTGAGCCGCCTGGGGGCTACGCCGTGGCGGTTGATGATCTGCCGCACCCGCTCGATGAAGTCGTGCTCCATGAAGCTGATGGCGGAGAAGTTAACCGACATGCTCAGGCCCTGCATCGCCTCCTTCCAGGCCTGCAGCTGGCGACAGGCGGCGTCGAAGACATGGAAGTCAATGCCGACGATCTGCCCGGTTTCCTCGGCCAGCGGAATGAACTCGTCGGGCGACACCAACCTGTCCTTGCGCTGCCAACGCACCAACGCCTCGAAACCACACAGACGCCCACTCTGCAGATCCAGCTGCGGCTGGTAGACCAGGCGGAACTCGTCGTTGTGCAGGGCATGACGAATTTCCCGCTCCAGCAACAGGCGGCGCTGCATCTGCTCGTTCATCTGCGGGGTGAAGGCGCAGATGCGGTTACGCCCCTGATGCTTGGCCTGGTACATGGCGGTGTCGGCGTTGCGCAGCAGGGTACCGACATCCATGCCGTCGTCGGGGAAGCAGCAAAAGCCAATGCTGCAACTGACCACCAGCTCCTGACCGTCCAGTACCAGCGGGGCGGCAACCAGCTCCTTGAGCCGTTCCAACCAACCGATGCGCCCGGCGAACGGGCCGCTGTCGGCCAGCAGGATGACGAACTCGTCGCCGCCCAGGCGCGCCACTGTGTCGACTTCCCGGGCATTGTCTTGCAGGCGCCTGGCCATCTGGATCAGCAACTGGTCGCCGGCGTTGTGCCCGAGGCTATCGTTGACCACCTTGAAGTGGTCCAGGTCCATAAAGACCAGGGAGAACTGACCCTGGTTGCGGCTGGCAAAGGCAATGGCCTGCTGGATCCGGTCGTTGAGCAGGTTGCGGTTGGGCAATCCGGTGAGGCTGTCGTGGTTGGCCTGGTGTTCCAGTTCATTCTGATAGCGCTTGGCCTCGGTGATGTCGTGGAGGATGCCGACGAAGTGGCTGACCTTGCCGCGGTCGTTGACCACCGGCGCCACCTTGAGGTCGTTCCAGAAGGCCGAGCCGTCCTTGCGGAAGTTGCGCAGGATCGCCCCACACTCTTCCTGACCGCGCAGCGCCCGGCGGATAGCGTCCAGCGCCGGTTGGTCCTGCTCCTCGCCTTGCAGGAAGCGGCAATTACGCCCCAGCACTTCCTCGCTGCGGTAGCCGGTGATGCGCTCGAAGGCCGGATTGACGTAGACGATCGGCTGATCCGCCTGTTCATTGTTGGTGATGATGATGGCGTTGACGCTGGCTTCCACCGCGCGGGTGCGAATACGGATTTCCAGGTCACGCTGACGCTGCTCGCTGACGTCCTGGATCACCGCGATGGCGCCCTGCAACACGCCCTGGTCATCGAGGAACGGCACCGCCGAATTGAGAATGGTCTTGCTCGCGCCATCGAAGGTCTGGATGTCGATCACCTGGTTGCGCGCGGGCTTGCCGCGCTGCACCGCACGCGCCAGCGGCCAGTCCTCGGCCTGCACCGGCTCGCCGGTGTCCGCCCAGAAGCCCTGATACTGACTGCGGTCGGCCAGCTCGCCCGGCAGCGCACCGCCCCAGATCAGGCTGCTCTCGGGGTTGCTCATGATCAGCCGGCCACTGCGGTCGGCGACGACCACGCCGACCGGCAGGCTGTCGAGAATCTTGCGCAACAGCGCCTCGCTCTGCGCTAGCGCCAGCGTGCGCTGCTCCACCAGCTGCTCCATGCTCTCGAACAGACGGGCGCGGCCCACGGCCATGGCCAGTTGTCGACCGATCGAAGCCAGGGCATTGAGCCATTCCTCGGGCCAGCTTTGGCCATGCCGACGGACCACGTTGAGCATGCCGATGATCTCGCCGCCGAGCAGCAGCGGGATGCTGGCATGGGCACACTCGCCGGCCTGCTCGGCCAGTGCCGGACAGCCGGCGATGTTGCTCGGCGTGCTCAGCCGGTCGCTGAACCAGGCGTGCAGGCACGGGCAGTTGGCAACACAGGTCTGCAGATGCTCGATGCTGTATAGCGCGCCGCGCCCACGCGCCCCGGCGAGCCGCACCGGCTCGTCGGCAGTGCGCGTATCGGCCAGCAACAGCCAGGCGCCGACCGCCTCGGGGAATTCGAGAATGCGGCGCAGGGCCGCATCGATGACATGCAGTTCGGTCTTGGCATCGGTCAGGCCGCTGGTGAAGTGAAACAGGCAGTTGAGCAGCGAGTTGCTGCGCGCCAGTTCGTCATGTTTGCTCTGCAACTCGTGGTTGAGGCGCACACCTTGCTCGTAGGTGGAAATCAGCAAGTCAAGAATCTGCTGGCGGCTGGCGGTGATGAAGTGCCGCTCGCCCTCGAGCATCACCTCCACGCCGATCTGCACCCGTTCATGGCTGCGCAGTTCGAGATTGACCAGGAAGTAGCGGATGCGCGACATCAGGTACTTCTCGTCATAGGGCTTGACGATGAAATTGTCCGCACCACAGGCCAGGCCACGTACCACATCCCGCGCATCGGCCAGGCGGGTGACCAGGATCACCGGAATGCCCGCAGTCAGCGCATCGCTCTTCAGCCGCCGGCAGAGTTCATAGCCGTCCATTTCGGGCATGACGATATCGCTGATGACGATGGTCGGCTGGCGCTCGGCGACCGTTGCCAGCGCCTCCACGCCGTTGCGCGCCACACGCACCTTGCAGCCTGCCGCTTCGAGCAGGTACTGCAATTCGGTGGCCTGGGTCGGACTGTCCTCGACGATCAGGATTTCGGCGGTGTCGTACATGGCTCGTTCCCTCTTCTCACGACATTCGGTGTGGCAATCTGCAACGCAATCGAGTTAAGCACGGCGGCAATACCTTCCGGCGGCAGTACCAGACAGGCAGCCTGCAGATCGATGGCGGCTCGCGGCATCGAGTCGATCAGCGCACTGGCAGGCTCCTGCACCAGGGTAAAACCGCCCATCCGGCGCAGTTCGGCCAGCCCCTCGGCACCGTCGCGGCCCATGCCGGAGAGTTGGATGCCGATGGCCTGCTTGCCGAACGCAGAGGCGACCGAACGGAACAGGTGATCGGCCGAAGGGCAGAAAGTCTGCTCCGCACTGGCCGCCTGCAGACGCACGCGCAACGCCGCGTTCAGTCCCGTCTGCAAGCCGTCCGGCGCCAGGTAGAGCCTGCCGGGCAGCAACGTCTGCGCGTCCTCGGCGATCTGTACCGGTAGTGCGGCCGTACTCGCCAGCCAGTGACAGAAACTCGGCAGAAAGCCGGCGGCAATGTGCTGCACCAGAATCAGCGCCCAGGGCTGCGCCGGCTGCAGATTCTGCAGCAGGGCCTTGAGTGCCGCCGGACCACCGGCCGAGGCAGCGATGGCGACCAGTTGCGGCGTATGGGCGGCCACCTGCCCGACCTGGCTGAGCGGCGCCGCCGCCGGCTTCAGCGGCGTGTCGGAGGCCGGTGGGCGGTGGCGCCGGACTATCTTCACCTGCGCCATGCTGCGCAGGGTGCGCAGCAGTTCATCGATGCGCTCGTCGAAATCCGCCGCCTCCAGGCCCCGGGGTTTTTCCAGCACCGCCAGCGCACCGGCGGCCAGGGCGCGCATGGCGGTGGTCGTGTCGCGCACATTGGCACTGGCGGTCAGCACCACGACCGGCAAGGCGTAGAGTTCAAGGATGCGCGCGGTCGTTGCATAGCCGTCGAGGCCCGGCATATGCACATCCATGGTCACTATGTCCGGGCTATAGCTCTTCAACATATCCAGGGCCTGCTCGCCACTGTCGGCGGCACGCACCTCGTAACCCGCGCCCTCGAGCACCGCGCGCAGCAGTGCTCGCAGTACCGGCGAGTCGTCAACGATCAATACGCGCATGGTCATGGGCCTTCACTCAGATCAATCGTCGAATGGCGTCGAGCAGGCTGTCCTGCTCGAAACCGCTTTTCACCAGGTAGGCGTTGGCGCCCGCCTGCAGGCCGCGGGCGCGGTCTTCGGCCGTATGCAGCGCCGTCACCAGCACCACCGGCAGTTGCGTCAGCTCGCGATCGGCGCGAATGCGGCTGGTCAGGCTGAAACCATCCATGCGCGGCATTTCCACATCGGACACCAGCAGATCGAAAGGTCCCTGTTTCAACGCATTCCAGGCTTCCAGACCGTCGCTCGCCGTGGCCACCTGATAGCCGGCACCTTCGAGAATGGCCTTGAGCAGGCCGCGCGAGGTGAACGAGTCTTCGGCGATCAGCAGCCGCTGGCTGCGTACGTCCGGTCCGTTCGCAGGCGCCTGGACCAGCGTACTGGCGGTTGTGGCCAGGGCGCTGCGGTAGAGGTCACCCGGATGCAGGATCGGCACCAGCTGGCCGTCGCCGAGCACGGTCGCGCCGAGCAGGTTACGCACTCGCAGCAACTGCCGACCGAGGTTCTTCACGGTGATTTCCTGATCGCCGAGCAGTTCCTCGACCAGCAGGACGAAACGTGTGCCGCGCACCTTGAGCAACAACAGGGTCAGATAGCCGTCGCCGCGCGCCTGGGAGGTGAGACCGAGCACATCGGCGAGCGCCCAGACGGGCAGTACCTCGCCCTCGAAGACCAGGGTCGGGCGGTTTTCCTGGTTCTTCACGGCATCGGCCGGCAGGCGCAGGCAGCGCTCCACCGCCAGCGCCGGTACGGCAAAGGTCCGCTCGGCATTGCGCACGATGACCGCGCGAAAGGTCGACAGGTTGAGCGGCAAATGCAGGTGGATACAGACGCCCTGACCGGGCGCGGACTCCAGCTCGATGCGCCCGCCGATGCGCTCGACCGATTCCTGCACGATGGCCATGCCCAAGCCACGCCCGGACAGGTCGGTGAGCAGTGCACTGGTCGACAGCCCCGAGGTGAAGACCAGCTTGCTGGCCTCCGCCGCGCTCAGGGCCTGGGCCTGTTCCTCGCTCAACATACCGGCGGCCACGGCCTTGGCCTTGAGTTGCGCCAGATCGAGGCCGCGGCCATCGTCCTGCACCCGCAGTTCGAAACGGTCCGCCGACTCCTGGATCAGCTCCAACTGGATCAGGCCGACCTCGGGCTTGCCGCAGGCTGCGCGCTGTCCCGGGGTCTCCAGGCCATGATCGACGGCATTGCGCAGCAGGTGGGTGAGCGGGCTGCGCAGTTCGTCGAGAATGCGCTTGTCGACTTGCAGGCTGGCGCCGCGCACCTGCAGCGTCACCCGTTTGCCGGCCTGGCTGGCCAGATCCTGGACCATCGCCGGCAGCCCTTCCACCAGGCTGCTGCCAGCCAGCAGCAGCACGCTCTGCAGCTCCTCGGCGAGGGACTCGGAGAGCTGGGCCAGGCTCTGCGCCAGATGCTTGCCAGCCTTTTCCAGGTGGATCGCCTCGAAGTGCAGACGATCCATCTGCGCCTGGCTCCAATCCAGATGATCGAGCAGCGCCTTGAGCGCATCCTGGCTCGCCGTGGGCAGCGCTTGGGCACTTTCGCGCAGTCGTTGCAGGGCTCCGCCGGCGAGCAGTCGGTGACCGCGCTGCGGTTCACAGGCTGCGCGATGTTCGCCGAGCAGACGCGCATGGGCGCGGGCCTCGAGTTTGTGCTGCAACAGGGCCTCGCTGTGGAACAGCAGGGCATCCAGACGCCCGGCCGAGACGCGCAGCGTACCGGGCTCGGCAGGCACCGCGGGGATGGCCGCCACGCGCTCGGGCAGACGGATCGCAGCACCCTGGGCGGCAGCCTCCAGGTCCTCGATCAGCTGTGCCTGCTCTTCAGCGTCCGCAGGTTGCCCTGCGTGCAGCTTCTGCACCACGCGCAGGGCATAGCGGCACAGCTCGACCCGCACCAGGGTCAGTTCCAGGGTGCCCGCCCGCACTGCGCCGAGCAGGCTCTCCCAGGCATGGCAGAGCTGCTCGATCGGCAGCAGGCCAACCGCCCGCGCGGCGCCTTTGAGGCTGTGCACCTCACGGAACAGCGATTCGATCGACTCGCGGCTGGCGCCCTCCTCGCGCCAGCTGGCCAGGCCGTCGGCAAGCACGCCGAGGCGCTCCTGCGCCTCCACGCGAAAACTGGCCAGCAGTTGTTGTTGCAATGCTTTGCGATCCAGACTCATGGCGCACTCACAGCTGAAAACGATCCGCCAGGCCCTTGAGCTTGAGGCCCAACTGGTGCAGGTTGCGCGCCGCCAGATCGACCTGGCGGGTGCCACCGACATTGTCCTGGCTGGCCTGGCGGATATTGGCCATGGCGCCGGCGACCTGGTCCATGCCGATCAGCTGTTGCTGGCTGGTGGCGGCGATCTGCAGGGCCATCTCGCTGGACGTCTCGATACTGCCGCTGAGGCTGCGGATCGCCTCGCCGCTGGCGTGCGCCCGCTGGTAGCCGGCTTCCACCGTCTTGCCGCCCTGCTCGGCCAGCAGCACCGCCCGGGTCATGGCTTTCTGGATCTCGCCGAGGATCCCGCGCACCTGCGCGGTGGCCTGCTTCGACTGCTCGGCCAGGGCCTTGACCTCCTGCGCCACCACCGAGAAGCCCTTGCCGGTTTCGCCGGCCTTGACCGCCTCGATCGAGGCGTTGACCCCGAGCAGGTTGGACTGCTCGGCCAGGTCGCCGACCGAGGCGACGATTTCGCCGATCGCCTGGCTCTGCTCGCCCAGGCGCATGATGCTCTCGGCCACCGCCTGCATCTGCTCGCGGATCTGCTGCATGCCGGCCAGCGCCTCCTCCACCGCCTGACGCCCGCCCTGGGCCACCTGGCGGGTGCGTTCGGTGCTTTCGGCGACCGCCTGCGATTTGCTGCCGGCGAGTACCGCAGTCTGTTTGACCTCCTCCACCGTGGTGGCGATCTCGCTGATCGCGGTGGCGGTTTCCTGGGTACTCGAGGCCACCTGGCTGGTGGCGGCGAGAATCTCCTCGCTGGAGCTGGCCAGCACCGCGATGCCCTCGTTCATCTCCTGCACCAGCTCACGCAGGTACTGGCTCATGGCGCCGAATGCCTGGGCCAGCCGGCCTACTTCGTCCTGCCGGGTGCTGGCAATGACCTCGCGCGGGATCTCGCCGCGGCCGATCCGCTCGGCCCAGCCGGTCAGGCGCGCCAGCGGCAGGGCGATATGCCGGCTGAGCAACCAGGCCAGCACGGCGCTGACGCCGACCAGCAGCAGGCTTAAATTGATAATGCGTTCGCGCAGGGCCGCGAGCGTCTGCCGCGACTGCGCCACGGCCTCAGCGATGCGTTGATCGGTCAGCTTGGCCAGTTGCAGGCCCAACTGGTGAATCTGCTCGAACCTGTCCAGCTGCACACCCGCGCTCAGTTGCTGCGCCTCCTCCTGTTGGCCACTGCGGATCAGCTGCAGTTGTTTGGCGCGGGTAAGCGCCGAGGCGCTACGCACGGCCAATAACTGCTCAAGAATGTCACTGGCCTGCGGGTCATCACTCACCGCCGTTTGCAGCTGTTTGATCAGCCGATCATTGTCCGCACTGCGCTGGCGAATGACCTCCTCCTGCGCCTCCAGCTCTTCCGGCGCTCCCGCTCTGATCGCCAATTGCAGTTCGCTGCGTTGGGCGGCGATATTGATGCGCAGTTCCTTGACCGCGGAAATGCGCTGGTAGTGACGCTGGAACTGCTTGTCCTCGCTGGCTTGCAGACTGACGAAACGCTCCAGGGTGGTGTACAAGAGGCCACCAAAGCCCAGAATCAGCAGGGCGAAGGCCAGGATCAGCTTGCTGCCTATGTTGAACCGCAGAACTTTGTTATCCATCACGCTTGTCCCTCTCCAGATTGCTAATCGTCGGCCAGCACACGCAAATTCGGGTCACCCAGCAGGCGCGCACCGTCGAGTACTGTGGATTGCTCGGAGGTTACCCCCAGCAGATAGTTCGCCCGCACCCCGGACAGGTTGGCCGGCCCGCCTTGCAGGGCCGTGCGGCGGATTTGCGCAACCCCCAGGACGCGGTCGATCAACAGGCCGAACTCCATTTCCGCGCTGTGCAGGATGAGCAGGAAGCTGCGCTCGGCAAGGCCGCCGATCGGCAGCTCGAACAGCACCCGCAGGTCCAGCACCGAGACGATGCGGCCGCGCACATTGACGATGCCCAGCACATAGGCCGGGGTGTTCGGCAAGGGCGTGTACTGGTTCAGTGGCAGCACCTGGGCGACGTGCTCGCTGCCGATGGCATACAACTCATTGCTGAGACTGAAGGTCAGCACCTCCAGTTGATCCTGCGGCGCTTCGGCCTGCTCCGCGCAGGCCCATTGCCGGGTGCGCTCGCGCAAGCGGGCAGCCCATTGTTCGGGGGCCATGGCGAAGCCATCGAGCAGACGTCGTTCGAACTCGGCCAGGCGTTCATGCACCTGCGACCAGCGCGCATCGTCGTTCATTGGTTCGGCCATGGGTGTTGTTCCTCCAGCAATTGCTCGCACAAGCGCAGCAGTTGGCCACAGCTCATGCCATCGCCTTGCGCTACCAGCGCTTTCTCGTCCTGTTCGCCGAGCAACTGGCGGCAGACCTGTAACGCCTTGTCGCTGGCTTGCCCACGGCCTTGCACCCGCAACAGGCGCGCCTGCAGGAAGTAGCCGAGGATGAAGCCGGGGTCGAGATAGAGGGTTTTCTGCAACGCCAGCAGGGCCGCCGCAATATCGCCACTCTGCTGTGCCAGCAAGGCCTGCAGCCAGTAACCCATGACCGAGCCGGGATCCAGCAGCAGCGCCCGCTGCAGCCAGTCCTGCGCCTCGTCGATGTGCTGCTGGTCGGCCCAACTGCGCGCCAGCAGCAGGCAGGCCTGGTGCTGTTGGGCATGGCTCAGGCCGGCACAGGCCAGATAGGCCAGCAGGGCTTCGCGGGCCGTGGCGTACTCGCCGGCATCCAGGGACCGTTGCGCCTGTTGCCAGAATCGCTCGGACGGAGCTCCGGCATCCGCACGCTTGACCAGCGGCCAGGCCATGTCGACGCCAACGACCGAGTCGGTCCGGCGTGGCCACGGGGCCTGGTCACCGGCAACGCTTGGCGTGGTGGCGGGCGAGATGTCTTGGCGCGCCGCGGCGGCGGCCGGCACGCTGGCGAGCCTGGGCGCGGCGCGCCCGGCGCTGCTGTTCAGGGCATAGTTGCAACCGGCCCAGAAACCATTGAATCCGGCCTGGGTGGCGATCCCGGCCTCGACCGCACTCAGCAGCAACAACCCGTCCCCATCCAGGCAGCCGAGCAGCCGGTGCAGCACACTGGCCGCACGGCTCGGCGAGAAATACATCAGCACGTTGCGACAGAGAATCAGGTCGGCGCCTTGCATCGGGCAGGCGTGCAGGCCATCGGCCAGGTTGTACTGGATGAACCGGATGCGCCCACGCCAGGCCGGCCGCACCCGCCACAGGCGGCCCTCGGCCGCGAAGTGCTGGCTGCGAAAGGCCTCCTCGTTGCGACGAAAGGCATTGGCGCCATACAGGCTCTGCTCCGCCCGCGCGAGAAAGGCCGCGTTGATGTCACTGGCAAGCAGTTCCAGCGTCCAGCTGTCGCGCTCCGCGCCGAGCAGCCGATCGAGCAGGAACAGCAGGCTGTAGGCCTCTTCGCCGGTGCAACAGCCGGCACTCCACAGGCGCAGGCGGCGCTGTCCGGCCTGGCGCCGGCGCGCCAGCAGCGGGCCCAGGTGGTTGACGGCCAGCCAGTCGAGCGCCTCGGCATCGCGACGGAAATAGGTCTCGCCGACGCTGAAGGCGGGGATCAGCGTCTGCACCAGGGCCGCATCCCAGTCGGCGAAGGCCAGGTGCTGCAGCCAGGGCTCGAGATCCGTGACCTGCAACTCCAGGGCCAGCAGCTGCAGACGCCGCAGCAAGTCGGCACCCCGCGGCCCGGAGAAATCCATCCCCAGGTGCTGGTGCACCTTGTGACTCAAGGCTGCCAACAGACCTGGCGAGCAGCGCGCTTCAGTCCGCTGCATCGGCCAATCTCCCGTCATCGGTCAACAGCGCAGCCAGCTGCACCTCATCGCCATCGCTGAGCAGCTGTTCGACGTCCTGGATCAGCAGCAGCCCTTCGCGGGTCCGCAGCACACCGCGCAGCAGGCTGGAGGGCACCCGCGGATCCGGTGCCGGGATGAAGTCCTCGGCCACAGCGCTACACACCGACTCCACCCGCGCCACCGGGAGCAGGAGCTCGCGCGTGCTGCTGCGCAGCCAGATGAAGGGTTGCCACAGGCTGAGCACAGGCGTGGCCCAGCCGAAACGCCTGGCCAGATCCACCACAGGGAGCAGCTTGCCGTGCACATTGACCAGCCCACAGACCGCTTCGGGCGCCCCGGGCAGGGGGGTGGCCTGCAGCGCTGGCAGCACACGCACCACTTGATCGAGGGTGACCGCTAAACGCTGATCGGCCAGCCAGAAGGGCAACATCACGAATCTGTCCATAGATGTGTCCCTGTTACCGTACGCTGGATATCCTCCTAGAACCCTAGTTCAGAAGCGGCCAACGTCCAGTGCCGGCGACGAGAGACTCGCGACAGCGCGGCTAGGGTTGTGCCATATCCGACGCAGGCGCCTGCCAGCCACCACCGAGGGCGGCAATCAACTGCACGCTGGCGGTCAGACGGCTGCCGAGCAGGGTCAGGTTGCTGCGTTCGTTGTTCAAGGCGGTGGCCTGCACGTTGACCACGCTGTTGAAGTCGACGGCGCCGGCGCGGTACTGGTTCTCGATCAGGCGCAGGGACTCGCGGGCGGCGGCCAGTGCCTGCTGCTGGAACACCGCCTCCTGTTCCAGCACGCGCAGCTGCACCAGGTAGTCTTCGACTTCGCGGAAGCTGTCCAGCACCGCCTGACGGTATTGCGCGACCGTCTGGTCATAGGCGGCTTCGCTGCGTTCCAGCTCGGCGCGGCGGGCGCCGCCGTCGAACAGGCTCAGCGCCAGCTCGGGACCGAGCGACCAGAAGCGGTTGGGCAGGCTGACCCAGTCGGCGAAGCTGCTGCCACGGTAGCCGCCGGTGGCCGAGAGGGTCAGATCCGGGTACCAGGCGGCCTCGGCCACGCCAATCTCGGCGTTGGCGGCGATTACCCGGCGTTCGGCGGCGGCCACGTCCGGGCGGCGTTCCAGCAGTTGCGAGGGCAGCGCCACGGGAATCTCAGGCAGGGCCGGCAATTGTTCACGGGCGGCGATGCTCAGCTCGCTCGGCGGCACCCCGATCAGCACGGCGATGGCGTGTTCCAGCTGGGCGCGCTGCCACTTCAGGTCAATGGCCTGGGCTTCGGTACTGCGCAGCTGGGTCAGTGCCTGGCTGACGTCGGATTTGGGCACAATGCCGGCGTTGTACTGGTTTTCGGTGAGGCGCAGCGAACGCGCGTAGGCAGCCACGGTGGCATCGAGCAGACGCTGCTGATCATCCAGCACGCGCAGTTGCAGGTAGGTCTGCACCAGTTCGGCCTGCAGGCTGAGCTTGAGCGCGGCCAGATCGGCGGCGCTGGCCTCGAAGCCGGCGCGGCTGGACTCCAGCGAGCGGCGCAGCTTGCCCCAGATATCCAGCTCCCAGGCGGCGTTCAGGCTCAGCTCGTAGCTCTTCGAGATGCTCGCCGCATTCGAGCCGCCGACGCTGAAACCGTCCGCGGTGCGCAGGGTGCTGTCGCCACCGCCCTGCCCGGCCCGGGTCACCCCGGCGCTGCTCGACAGGCTCGGATAGAAGGCCGCGCGCGCGCCACGTACCAGGGCGCGGGCCTGGCGGTACTGGGCCTCGCTGGCGGCGAGGTTCTGATTGGACAGGTTGAGGCGACCGACCAAGGTGTTCAACTCGTCATCGCCATACAGCTCCCACCAGGCGCCGCGCTCCAGCGCATCGCTGGGCACCGCGGCGGTCCAGCCTTCGATCTGCTTGAACTGCACCGCGGTGGCCAGGGGCGGACGCTGGTAGTCCGGGCCGATGGCGCAGGCGCCAAGGGTCAGGCTCAAGGCCAGCAAGGTGGGTAAACGGTAGGCAACTAGGGCTTTCATAAGGCTATGTACCAATCAGGTGATGCATAAGGCGTTTGGGCGATGCAGGGTCAGCACCCTACGATGTTGAACTGCCCCGCACTCAACGCCGACGGCTGGACACAACACCGTACTGGGAGATAAGTGTTCATAACGGAGTTTCCAGGGCAGCATCGGTACGCACGCCGCGCCAGCGGTTGACCCGGTGGCGCAGGCGATCGAAATACAGGTAGATCACCGGGGTGGTGTAGAGCGTCAGCAACTGGCTGAGGATCAGCCCGCCGACGATGGTGATGCCCAGCGGCTGACGCATTTCCGAGCCTTCGGCGCTGCCCAGCACCAGCGGCAGGGCGCCGAGGATCGCCGCCAGGGTGGTCATCATGATCGGCCGAAAACGCAGCAGACAGGCACGGCGGATCGACTCCTGCGGGCTCAGCTGCTCCTGACGCTCCAGCTGCAGGGCCAGGTCGATCATCAGGATGGCGTTCTTCTTGACAATGCCGATCAGCAGGAACAGGCCGAGCAGCGAGATCAGGCTGAATTCGATGCTCATCAGCTGCAGCGCGAGCAAGGCGCCGACTCCGGCCGAGGGCAAGGTGGAGAGGATGGTCAGCGGGTGGATATAGCTCTCGTAGAGCACGCCGAGGACGATATACACCACGCCCAGCGCCAGCAGGATCATCCAGGGCTGGTTCTGCTGGGTCTGCTGGAAGGCGCCACCGGTGCCGCCGAGCATGCCCTGCACCTCGGTCGGCAGGTTGAGGCGCGCCACCGTACGTTCGATGGCCACACTGGCCTGCTCCAGGCTGACGCCTTCGGCCAGGGCGAAGCCGATATTCTCCGCGGCGAACTGGCCCTGGTGGTGCACCCGATCCTCTTCCAGGCTGCGCTCCCAGCGGGCGAAGCTCGACAGCGGCACCCGGGCGCCCGCGGCGCTGATCAACTGGATCTGCTCCAGCGCTTCGGGATGCTGGGCGTATTGCGGGTTGATTTCCATCACCACGCTGTACTGGTTGAGGCTGGCGTAGATGGTCGACACCTGGCGCTGGCTGAAGGCGTTGTTGAGCACCCCGGTGATCATCGCCATGTCCACGCCCAGGCGCTTAGCCGCAGCGCGGTCGACCAGCAGGCGGATCTGCTGGGTGCCATCGGTTTCCTTGGCGTCGATATCGGTGAGTTCGGGCAAGGCGCGCAACGCTTCGCGCACAATCGGCAGCCACTGGCGCAGCTGATCCAGATCGCCGGACAGCAGCATGTATTCGTTCTCCGAGCTGCGCCCTTCACGCCCGCCGATCTGCAGGTCTTGGTCGGGCATGAGGAACATCCGCCCGCCGGGGACCTTGGGCACCATGCGGCGCAGGCGCTCGATCACCTGTTGCGAAGACAGCTTGCGCTCGCTCACCGGTTTCAGCCGCACGATCATGAAGGCGTTGTTGATCCCGCCCGAGCCACCAATGAAACCGGCCACGCTGTCCACCGCCGGATCGGCCAGCAGCGCGCGGCGGAAGATTTCCATCTTCGGCTGCATGACCTGGAACGACAGGCCGTCGTCGCCGCGGATCATGCCGATCAGCTGGCCGGTGTCCTGCTGCGGCAGGAAGGTTTTGGGCACGCTGACGAACAGGAATACATTCAGGGCGATGGTCGCCAGCAGGCTGAACAGCATCAGCAAGGCATGCCGCAACGCCCAATCCAGGCTGCGCTGGTAAACGCCCAGTACCCGCGCTTGCACGCGCGCCCCGATGCGCTGCAGGGCATTGGCCGGCTGCGCCAGGTTCTCGGGTTTGAGCCAGCGCGCGCAGAGCATCGGCGTCAGGGTCAGCGAGACCAGCAGGGAGATGACGATGGCCACTGCCAGGGTGATGGCGAACTCATGGAACAGGCGCTCGACGATGCCGCCCATGAACAGGATCGAGACGAACACCGCGACCAGCGACAGGTTCATCGCCAGCAGGGTGAAGCCCACCTCGCGCGCGCCCTTGAATGCGGCGGCCATGGGCGTGTCGCCGGCCTCGATATGCCGGGTGATGTTTTCCAGCACCACGATGGCGTCGTCCACCACCAGGCCGGTGGCGATGATCAGTGCCATCAGCGACAGGTTGTTCAGCGAAAAACCGAGCAGGTGCATCACCGCGAAGGTGCCGACCAGCGACACCAGCACCGCCAGCGCCGGGATCAACGCCGCGCGCCAGCGGCCGAGGAAGGCGAACACCACCAGAATCACCAGGGCCACGGCAATCAACAGGGTGCGCTCGGCCTCGTGCAAGGTGGCGCGGATCACCGGCGAGCGATCCATCGCCACTGCCACCTCGACGCTGGCCGGAATCACCGCGCGCAACGCCGGCAACTGCTGGCGAATGCTGGCGATGGTTTCGATGATATTGGCCCCGCTCTGGCGATTGACCACCAGCAGCACGGCCTGTTGGTCATTGTAGAAGCCGCTGTTGTAGCGATCCTCCACCCCATCGCTGACCGTCGCCACATCGCCCAGGCGTACGGCGGCGCCATCCTGATAGCGAATGATCAGCGGCAGGTAATCGGCGGCCTTGTCCAACTGGTCGCTGGCCTGTACCTGCCAGTGCCGGTCGCCCTGCTCCACCGCACCTTTCGGCCGCTTGGCGTTGGCCGCGGTGATCGCCTGGCGCACCTCGTCCAGGGCGATGCCGTACTGGTCGAGCAGGCGTGGCTCCAGGGCCACGCGCACCGCCGGCAGCGAGCTGCCGCCGATCGTCACTTCACCGACGCCGCTCACCTGGGCGAGCTTCTGCGCCAGGATGGTCGAAGCCACGTCATACAGCTGGCCCTTGTCGAGCACCTCGCTGGTCAGCGACAGCACCATGATCGGCGCCTGCGACGGGTTGACCTTGCGATAGGTCGGCATCGCGCGCATGCCGCTGGGCAACAGCTCGCGCGCGGCATTGATCGCCGCCTGCACCTCACGGGCGGCGGCGTTGATGTCCTTGTCCAGCTCGAACTGCAGCATGATCCGCGTGTTGCCCTGGCTGCTGCGGCTGTTCATCTGGCTGATCCCGGCGATGGTGCCGAGCGAGCGCTCCAGCGGCGTGGCCACGCTCGCCGCCATGATCTGCGGGCTGGCGCCAGGCAGGCTGGCCTGCACCGTGATGGTCGGGAAATCCATCTGCGGCAGCGGCGCCACCGGCAACAGGCCGAAGCTGACGCCGCCGAGCAACAAGATCGCCAGGCTCAGCAGCAGGGTCGCCACCGGCCGGCGGATAAAGGGCGAAGACAGGTTCACGCCACAGCCCCTGTAGGAGCCAGCTTGCTGGCGATCCGAGACAACACTGCCGCATCGCCGGGACGCCGATCGCCGGGACGCCGGACCGCAGCAAGCTGGCTCCTACAAAAAACACTCATACCAACACCCCCGCCGCACTGCGTCCGGTCAGGCGCCGCGACAGGCGGTCGAAGTACAGGTAGATCACCGGGGTGGTGAACAGCGTCAGCAGCTGGCTGAGCAGCAGCCCGCCGACCATCACCAGACCCAGCGGCTGACGCAGCTCGGCGCCGGAACCGGAGGCCAGCATCAGCGGGATGGCGCCGAACAGCGCGGCCAGGGTGGTCATCAGGATCGGCCGGAAACGCAACAGCGCCGCCTGATAGATCGCCGCCTCAGGCTGCATGCCCTGGTTGCGCTCGGCATCGAGGGCGAAGTCGATCATCATGATCGCGTTCTTCTTGACGATGCCGATCAACAGAATGATGCCGATGATCGCGATCAGACCCAGGTCGTTGCCGGTCAAGAGCAACGCCAGCAGCGCGCCGACCCCGGCCGAAGGCAAGGTCGAGAGGATGGTGATCGGGTGAATGTAGCTCTCGTAGAGCACGCCGAGGACGATGTACATGGTGACGATCGCCGCCAGGATCAGCAGCAGGGTGCTCGACAGGGACGCGCGGAAGGCCTCGGCCGCGCCCTGGAACTGGGTCTGCACCCCGCCCGGCAAGCCGATGTCCTGCTGCACCCGTTCGATCACCGCCACCGCCTCGCCGAGGGACACCCCTGCGGCCAGGTTGAACGACAGGGTCGCCGCCGGGAACTGGCCGATGTGGTTGATCAGCAGGCTGGCGGCGCGCTCGTCGATGCTCGCCAGCGACGACAAGGGGATTTGCCCGCCTGCGGCTGTCGCCACATGGATCTGGCGCAGCGCGGCCGGGCCGATACTGCCGGCATTTTCGCTTTCCAGCACCACCCGGTACTGGCTGGCCTGGGTATAGATGGTGGATATCTGCCGCTGGCCAAAGGCATCGTAGAGGGCATCGTCGATATCGGCGATGCTCACGCCGAGGCGCCCGGCGCTGTCCCGGTCGATCTCAAGGAACACCTGCAGGCCACGACTTTGCAGGTCGCTGGCGACATCGCTGAGTTGTGGCTGCTGGCGCAGCGCGGCGACCAGTTTGGGCACCCATTGTTCCAGCAGCGCCTGCTCCGGCGACTCCAGGCTGAACTGGAACTGGGTACGACTGACCCGATCCTCGATGGTCAGGTCCTGCACCGGCTGCAGGTACAGTTCGATGCCGCTGAGCTTGGCCAATTGCGGTCGCAGGCGCTCGATCACCTGGCTGGCGGTTACATCGCGCTCGGCATGCGGCTTGAGATTGATCAGCAGGCGCCCGCTGTTGAGGGTCGGGTTGTCGCCATCCACGCCGATGTAGGACGACAGGCTGACCACCGCCGGGTCCTGCAGGATCACCTCGGCCAGGCGCTGCTGGCGCTCGCTCATGGCGCCGAAGGAAATCGACTGCGGCGCCTCGGAAATCCCCTGGATCACCCCGGTGTCCTGCACCGGGAAAAAGCCCTTGGGCACGGCCAGGTAGAGCAGCACGGTCAGGGCCAGGGTGGCGATGGCGACCAGCAGGGTCAGCGGCTGACGCTTGAGCACCCACTGCAGCCAGATGCCATAGCGCGCGATCATGCCGTCGATCAACACACCACTGACCTTGTAGAAACGCCCCTGCTGCGCCTGCGGCTCATGCTTGAGCAGGCGCGCGCACATCATTGGCGTCAGCGTCAGCGAAACCACCAGGGAAATCAGGATCGCCACCGCCAGGGTGATGGCGAACTCGCGGAACAGCCGGCCCACCACATCGGCCATGAACAGCAGCGGAATCAGCACCGCAATCAGCGAGATGGTCAGCGAGATCAGGGTGAAGCCGATCTGCCTGGCGCCCTTGAGCGCCGCATTCAGCGGGGTTTCGCCGGCTTCCAGGTGGCGGGCGATGTTTTCCAGCATGACGATGGCGTCGTCGACCACGAAGCCGGTGGCGATGGTCAGGGCCATCAGGGTCAGATTGTTGATGGTGAAGCCGGCCAGGTACATCACGCCGAAAGTGCCAATCAGCGACAGCGGCACGACGATCGACGGAATGATCGTCGCCGACAGTTTGCGCAGGAACAGGAAGGTCACCAGCACCACCAGCAGCACCGCCAGCAGCAACTCGTGCTGCACATCCGTCACCGCGGCGCGAATGGTCTGGGTGCGGTCGGTCAGCACGCTGACCTCGACATTGGCCGGCAAGCCTTCGCTGAGGCTGGGCAGCAAGGCCTGGATGCGCTCGACCACCTCGATCACATTGGCGCCGGGCTGGCGCTGGACATTGACCAGCACCGCTTCGTTGCGGTTGGCCCAGGCCGCCAGGCGATTGTTTTCCGCGCCATCGATGATCTCGGCGACATCCTTCAGGCGCAGCGCCGCGCCGTCCTGGTAACTCAAGATCAGCTCGCGGTATTCGTCCGGCGACTTCAGCTGGTCGTTGGCATCCAGTTGCGAGACCCGGGTCGGGCCGTCGAAGTTGCCCTTCGGCTGGTTGACGTTGCTCGCGGTGATCAGGCTGCGCACATCGGAGAGGTTCAGGCCATAGGCGGCCAGGGCCTGCGGATTGACCCGGATACGCACCGCCGGGCGCTGGCCGCCGGCCAGGGTGACCAGGCCGACGCCGCTGGTTTGCGCCAGTTTCTGCGCCAGGCGGGTATCGACCAGGTCGAAGACCTGCGGCAACGGCAGGCTGTCCGAACGTATCGCCAGGGTCAGCACCGGGGTGTCCGCCGGGTTGACCTTGTTGTACACCGGCGGCGCCGGCAGGTCGTCGGGCAGCAGGTTGCTGGCGCCGTTGATCGCGGCCTGCACTTCCTGCTCGGCGACATCCAGGTGCACGTCCAGATTGAAGCGCAGGGTGATCACCGAGGCGCCGCCCGAGCTGGTCGAGGACATCTGCTTCAAGCCCGCCATCTGGCCGAGCTGGCGCTCCAGCGGCGCGGTCACCGCACTGGTCATCACATCCGGGCTGGCGCCGGGATAGAGGGTCATCACGCGAATGGTCGGGTAATCCACCTCGGGCAGCGCCGACACCGGCAGCAGGCGATAGGCGATCAGGCCGCTGAGGAAGATCGCCAGCATGATCAGGGTGGTGGCGACCGGGCGCAGGATGAACAGGCGGGAGGCGTTCATGCGTCTGCCGGTGTGCGCGCGGTGCTTTGTTTGGCGGTCGGTGCCTGGCCTTCGCCGACCACCTCGACGGTGCTGCCGTCACGCAGGCGGTCGGTGCCCTCCAGCACCAGGCGCTCGCCGACAGCGACGCCCGCCTCGATCAGGGTCATCTGGCCATTGCTCGGCCCGACCACGATCGGGCGCACCTGCACCTTGTCGTGCTCATCGATCACATAGACGAAGGTACCGCGCGTACCGAACTGCAGGGCCGCCGCGGGAATCAGCAGGGCCCGCTCGCGGGTTTCCACCAGCAGGCGGACGTTGACGAACTGATTGGGGAACAGCAGCTCTTCGGCATTCTCGAAGCGCGCCTTGAGCTTGACCGTACCGGTGGCGGTATCGATCAGGTTGTCCAGGCTCTCGAGGCGCCCTTCGGCCAGTTTGAGTTTCTCGTTGCGGTCCCAGGCTTCGACGCGCAAGGTCTGCCCCGCCCGGAACTGGCGCAGCACCGCCGGCAACTCGGCCTCGGGCAAGGTGAACATCAGGGAAATTGGCAGGGTCTGGGTAATCACCACCAGCGGCAGAGCATCGCTGGAATTGACCAGGTTGCCGAGATCCACCTGACGCAGGCCGAGCCGTCCGCTGATCGGCGCGCGCACCTGGGTGAAGTCCAGATTCAGGCGCGCCTCGGCCACTGCCGCCTGATTGCTCTTGAGGGTGCCGCGGTACTGATTGACCAGGGCCTGCTGGGTGTCGAGGGTCTGCTTGGCGATCGAGTCTTCGTCGTACAGGCCTCGGTAACGCGCCAGGTCCGACTCGGCATTGCGCAACTGCGCCTGATTTTCCTGCTCCGCCCCCAGGGCCTGTTGCAGGGCCACTTCATAAGGCCGCGGATCGATCACCGCGAGCAGATCGCCGGCCTTGACCCGCTGGCCGTCCTCGAACAGCAGCTTGACCAGCTCGCCTGTCACCCGGCCGCGCACATTGACCGTGTTGTAGGCGGTCACGGTGCCCAGGGCCTTCAGCTCGACCGGGAAACTGCCTTGCGTGACAGTCACCACCCGCACCGGTACCGGACCGCCGTCGCGCCAGCGACCGTCGGCCTGGCTCTGCGGTTTGGCAGGCCAGAACCACCAGATCAGCACGAGCAGCAACGCCAACAGAATCAGGCCGATCAGCCATTGGCGCGACTGCTTCGAGGTACGGGGTATTGCAGTTGTTTCAGGCATGGCAGGGTCACTTCCTTTGAATGCCTGAACGATAAGCAGTGTCAGCCATGAAGCAAAGCCTCTTTACCGGCTATTTACCTCCGGCTGACGTGGCTAAGCCCCTGAGCCACAAATGAAAACGGCCTCCAAGGGAGGCCGTCGGCTGTGTTGCCAGGTGTTACTTGAGCACCGCCAGGGCCGCCTCGTAGTTAGGCTCGCTGCCGATCTCGGCGACCAGCTCGCTGTGCAGGACCTTGTCGTTCTCGTCCAGCACCACCACGGCGCGGGCGGCGACGCCGGCCAACGGGCCGTCGGCGATGGCTACGCCGTAGTTCTTGAGAAAGTCGGAACCGCGCATGGTCGACAGGTTGACCACGTTCTCCAGGCCTTCGGCACCGCAGAAGCGCGCCTGGGCGAACGGCAGGTCGGCGGAAATGCACAGCACCACGGTGTTAGCCAGCTTGCTGGCACTGGCGTTGAAGGTGCGCACCGAAGTGGCGCAGGTCGGGGTGTCGATGCTGGGGAAAATATTCAGCACTTTGCGCTTGCCGGCCAGGCTGGCCAGGCTGACATCGGCCAGACCGGCGCCAACCAGGGTGAAGGCCGGAGCCTGCTGACCGACCTGTGGCAGCTGGCCATCGACTTGTACCGGGGTGCCACGCAGGGTTACTTGAGTCATTGGGGTGTCCTCTTTTGTCGGGGAATGCAAACGAAAGCAGAGTTAAGCATGCCTCCTATGAAAAAACTCCGAAACAGGGTTTTTTCCTTGCGCCATCGGCTGCTGAATGGGCCTCGTGCCTGTTGGCTTGTGGGGACAGACACCCCACATGCAACAGTTCACGTGGACAGCGCCTTATCAGTCCACCCGCACCAGTACCCGGCCAACCAGCTTGCCGGCGAGTATCTGGCCGATGGCTGCGGGCAATTGCTGCAGACTGACTTCGGTGACCAGGCGCTCGAGGTCGTCGAGCTTCCATTGTAGCGAGAGCTTGTCCCACATGGAGGCTTTGACCACCAGCGGCAGTTCGACCGAGTCGACCCCCAACAGGTTGACTCCGCGCAGGATGAACGGCAGCACGCTGCCCTTGAATGCCACCCCGGCAGTCAACCCGCAGCAAGCGGCACTGCCACCGTAGCGCAGCGACTTGACCACATTGAACAGAATATCGCCGCCGACGGTGTCCACCGCGCCCGCCCATTGCTCCTTGAGCAGCGGGCGCTCCGCGCCTTCCTGCAGCTCGTTGCGCGGGACTATCTGCCGGGCGCCCAGGCCCTTGAGGAACTCGCCCTGTTCGGCCTTGCCGGTGGACGCCGCCACGCTGTAGCCAAGCTGGTTGAGCAAGGCCACGGCCACACTGCCCACGCCTCCGGTCGCCCCCGTCACCAGAACCGGCCCGGCAGCCGGGAGCACACCGGCTTGCTCCAGCTTGTCGACGCACAGCGCCGCGGTCAGGCCCGCAGTACCCAGTACCATGGCCTCGCGCAGGGACAAGCCTTGCGGCCGTTTCAGCGCCCAGGCCGACGGAATCCGAATGTACTGGGCAAAGCCGCCCGCAGTATTCATGCCCAGGTCATAGCCGGTCACGATCACCTCATCGCCCACGCTGAATTCGGCGACGCTCGACTGCTCGACCACGCCCGCGGCATCGATGCCCGGGGTATGCGGAAACTGTTTGGTCACGCCACGGTTGCCACTGGCGGACAGGGCATCCTTGTAGTTCAACGACGAGTAGCTGACCCGAATCAACAGTTCGCCGGCCGGCAGTTCGCCGATAGTGCGCTGGACAATCACTTGCTCGAACTCGCCGGTCGCGCTTTCGCGGGCCTGCAGTGCTGTGAACGTGGTCATCTTCATCCCCCAGGGTAAAAGTGGATTACCAGAAACGCTGCTGATTGAGGTGGCTTAGCCAGTTCATGGTGAAACGGTCCAAGGCGACGCTGGCCGCCAGACCGACTCGTTCCTGCAGACTTTTCTTCTCGGCGTAGTGCAGGTGAAACAGCTCGGCCTCCTTGGCCCGCTCGGCCAGGTATTCGTCGCTGGTCTTGAGTTCATCGACCAGTTGTTTTTCCAGCGCGGCCAGGCCCAGCCAGACTTCGCCGGTGGCGATGTCGTCGATGTCCAGTTGCGGCCGATAGCGGGCGACGAAGTTCTTGAACAGCTCATGGATGACTTCCAGGTCTTCCTGGAACTTCTCCCGGCCCTTCTCGGTATTCTCGCCAAAGACGGTCAGGGTGCGCTTGTACTCGCCAGCGGTAAGCACCTCGAAGTCGATGTCGTGCTTTTTAAGCAGGCGGTGCACGTTGGGCAACTGGGCAACCACGCCGATCGAACCGAGCATGGCAAAGGGCGCGGAAATGATCTTCTCGCCGATACAGGCCATCATGTAGCCGCCACTGGCCGCGACTTTATCGATGCAGATGGTCAGCGGGATGCCCGCCTGGCGAATACGCACCAGCTGCGAGCTGGCCAGGCCATAGCTGTGCACCATGCCGCCGCCGCTTTCCAGGCGCAGCACCACTTCATCCTGAGGGGTGGCCAGACTCAGCAAGGCGGTGATTTCATGGCGCAAGCTGTCAGTCGCCGAGGCCTTGATATCGCCATCGAAGTCCAGCACGAATACCCGCGGTTTGTGCCCCCCGGCTTTCTTCGCCGCCTTGGCCGCCTTGACCTCTTCCTTGTGCGCCGCCTTGAGTTGATCCTTGTCCAGCACGGCATGCTCGAGACGATGGCGCAGCTGCTTGTAGAAGTCGTTGAGCTTGTCCACCTGCAACTGTCCGACCACACGCCGGCCCTTGCTGCGGGCCGCAACGGCTGCCAGCAGAATCACCAGGATAGCCACAACCAGCGTTACCGTTTTGGCCAGAAAGGCCGCATATTCTGCGAAAAACTCCACGCATTTCCCCTCATTATCCATTCCAGCGCCAGTGTCGCTCGGCGCTCGTTTCAACCAAGCATACCGACGCCACCGGCTGGCGGCCAGTTGCCTGGCATACCGGCATGAATGACGGCCCATAAATTCAAACAAGCGTATGTTTTTTCGTTGACAGGCCTGCGTGATCCCCATACGCTCGGCGAACTTTCAGCGGACCGGGACAATGGCGAACGTGGGCAGCATTTACCTGATCAGACATGGCCAAGCCTCATTCGGCGCCGATGACTACGATGTGTTATCACCCATCGGTATTCGCCAGGCTGAAGTGTTGGGCGCGCACCTGGCTGATCTCGGTATTCGCATCGATCGCAGCCTGAGTGGCGCTTTACGCCGCCAACAACACACCGCCAACGCGGCGATGAGCCAGTTGCGCAGCAGCGGTCAGACAATACCCGATCTGCAGGTGGATGCCGCCTTCAACGAGTTCGATGCCGACGCGGTGATCCGCAGCCTGCTTCCCGACCTGCTCGACGAAGAACCCGAAGCCCTGCATGTGTTACGCAACGGGGCGCAGAACCGCGCCGAGTTCCAACGCCTGTTCTCATTGCTGATCGGCCGCTGGATTTCCGGCGAGCACGACCAGTCCGACCTGCAAAGCTGGCAGGCATTCGTCGAACAGGTCCAGGGTGGGCTGACCCGCCTGCTGCAACAGGCCGATAGCAAACAGAACATCGCAGTCTTCACCTCCGGCGGCACCATCACCGCACTGCTGCAGTTGATCACCGGCGTGCCGGCCGCCAAGGCCTTCGAACTGAATTGGCAAATCGTCAACACCTCACTGAGCTGCCTGAAATTTCGCGGCAGTCAAGTGAGCCTGGCTTCCTTCAACAGCCATGTGCATTTACAGCTGCTGAAGGAGCCGGAACTCATCACCTACCGCTGAGTTCCGGCCTACCGCGCCCATAAGGGCACGAGTAAACCCTGAAAACAAAGGAAGACATCATGAGCGTTGCAGACATCATCAATACCATGCAGTCCAAGTTCAACGCCTCTGCCGCTGCGGGCCTGGACCTGGTGTTCCAGTTCAACATCGAAGACGGTGAGAACCACTACCTGGTAATCAAGGACGGCACCTGCGACGTCCAGCAAGGCGATGCCGACAACGCCAATGTGACCCTGATCATGGACAGCGAAACCCTCAAGGGCATCACCAGCGGCGAGACCGATGGCATGCAAGCCTTCATGGGCGGCAAACTGCGCGCCGAAGGCGACATGATGCTGGCCATGAAGCTGGGCGAACTGTTCCCGGTCTAAGCTTGACTGCAGCAGCCTGAGCGAAAAAACCGGAGTCCCGTACTCCGGTTTTTTTTCGCCTGCAGACTTGCCTGCAGCTCGATCAGGCTGCTTGATTAAGCGGCAACACGATCGCCTATAACGGCGTGTATTACTTGTTACGGCCAGGGTGCAGCATTAGATTAACCAATAATCTAGGGCACCCATTATAAGTAGAAGGGATAAGCATGGCGCTTACTGACCAGTCCACTCGCATCCGCGAGGGTGAAGAGCTCGACGCTGCGATCATCGATCCGTACCTCAAGGCGCACATTGCCGGCCTGACTGGCGAGCCACGGATCAGCCAGTTCCCCGGCGGTGCATCGAACCTCACCTACCTGATCGAATACCCCGAGAAGGAATTCGTCCTGCGGCGTCCGCCATTTGGCCACAAGGCCAAATCCGCTCACGACATGGGTCGCGAGTACCGCATTCTCAACCAGCTCTACGAGGCCTTCCCCTACTGCCCGAAAGCCTATGTGCACTGCACGGACGAAGCGGTGATCGGCGCCGAATTCTATGTAATGGAGCGGGTCAACGGCATCATCCTGCGCTCCGATATGCCGGCCGAGTTGAACCTCGATGCCGACAAGACCCGCCAGCTGTGCAAGAGCTTCATCGACAAGATGGTCGAGCTGCACAACGTCGACTACGCCGCCTGCGGTCTCGGCGACCTGGGCAAACCGGAAGGCTATGTAGAGCGCCAGATCGGTGGCTGGGGCGCGCGCTACGAGAAGGCCCTGACCCCTGACGCGCCACTGTGGGAGCCGGTCAAGGCCTGGCTGAAAGACAAGATGCCGGCCGACCACCCCAAGCCGGCCATCGTGCACAACGACTACCGCTTCGACAACGTGATCCTCGACCCGAGCAACCCGATGCAGATCATTGGCGTGCTGGACTGGGAGCTGACCACCATCGGCGATCCGCTGATGGATCTGGGCAACACCCTTGCCTACTGGATCGAGGCCGACGATCCGGCGCCGGTGCAAATGATGCGCCGTCAGCCAAGCAATGCACCGGGCATGCTGACCCGTCAGGAGTTCGCCGACTACTATGCCGAACGCGCCGGCAAAGAGATCAAGAGCATCGACTTCTACTACACCTACGGCCTGTTCCGCCTGGCCGGCATCGTGCAGCAGATCTACTACCGCTACTACCACGGCCAGACCCAGGACAAACGCTTCGCCCAGTTCGTTCAAATGAACAAGCTGCTGGAGCAGATGAGCCTGCAGGTCATCGCCAAGTCGCAGTTGTAATCGGCCGAACAGGCCTTCAACAGAAAGGAAACGTCCATGTCCAAAACCACACTGTTCGACCTCGACGGCAAGATCGCCTTCGTCTCCGGCGCCAGCCGCGGTATCGGCGAGGCCATCGCCAAACTGCTGGCCCAGCAAGGCGCCCATGTGATCGTCTCGAGCCGCAAAATCGACGGTTGCCAGGGCGTCGCCGACGCCATCATCGCCGACGGCGGCAAGGCCACCGCGATTGCCTGCCATATCGGCGAAATGGAGCAGATCAGCAACGTGTTCGCGCAAATCCGCGAGCAGTTCGGCCGCCTGGACATCCTGGTCAACAACGCCGCCACCAACCCGCAGTTCGGCAACGTGCTGGAAACCGACCTGTCGGCCTTCCAGAAGACCGTCGACGTCAACATCCGCGGCTACTACTTCATGTCCATCGAAGGCGGCAAGCTGATGAAGGAAAACGGCGGCGGCAGCATCGTCAACGTCGCCTCGATCAACGGTGTATCCCCGGGCGAAATGCAGGGCATCTATTCGGTGACCAAGGCCGCCGTGATCAGCATGACCAAGGTCTTCGCCAAGGAATGCGCGCAGTTCGGCATCCGCTGCAACGCCCTGCTGCCGGGCCTGACCGACACCAAGTTCGCCTCGGCCCTGACCAAGAACGACGCCATCCTCAACTTGGCCCTGCAACGCATTCCACTCAAGCGCGTGGCCGACCCGAGCGAGATGGCCGGTGCCGTGCTGTACCTGGCCAGCGACGCCTCCAGCTACACCACCGGCGTGTCACTGAACGTCGACGGCGGCTTCCTGTCCTGATAAAGATCGGCGCCACGCAAAAAGGGACCTTCGGGTCCCTTTTTGTTTGCGTTCACCCACTATCAACCGGGGGAACTCAAGCGGATCTCCGCCTGCCCAACGCACCGCACTCTACTGCCAATCCTGCAGCGCCTGTTTGGCCGCCTGGTTCATCGGCTGCGCCAGCAGGCCGGTCGGCGTCAGGCTGATGCTGTATACCGCCTGATCGGCAATTGGCAGATAGGAGACCCGGCGCGCTTGGGCATCGAACAGGAACAAGTCGTGCTGGCCCAGGCGCAGCCAGCGCCACAGGTCGATTCCGTAGGGGCTCTGGGCCAGCTCGACCTGGGCCTGCTGGGCCTTCGCCTGTTGCTCGATGGCGAGGAAACGCCCGGATAGTTTTTCCAGGCGGTAGCCGGGCTCCAGTCCGATCAGTGCAGCGAGCCCCTTCCATTGCAGGAAGCGTACATCCAGCTGCCACAAGTCCCCCTCCAGCAGCACACTGCGCTCGCTCCCGCTCTCCAGCAGATTGACCCGATAACGTGGGCCGTCAGCCTCGAAGCCCAAGGTCAGCAGCGGCTTGTCCTCCGGCAACGGGGCATAGCTATACAGGTCGTAGGCCACCAGGCCGATGAAACCGGCCAGGGCCACGAAAGCCAGGCCACAGGTGCCGCGCAACCAGCCGAGGAACCAGTGGCTATTGAACAGGATTCGCGCGGCAATCAACATCGCCAGCAATGCCAGCAGCGCCGTCGCCCATGCCAGACCGTCGTATTGCATCGAGTCAGTTCCTTGCCCGTGAAAATGCCGGCATTATGCGCAGCAACCCCGCCAGCGAACAGCAGCTTCGCTGCACAATCAGACACAGGTCGTCTTTTCCATGCCCTTGCCTTTCGAGCTTGCCGTTGACCCGGCAACCCTAGCCATTCTCGCCCTGGTCGCCTTCGTTGCCGGCTTCATCGATGCCATTGCCGGCGGCGGCGGCCTGCTGACCATCCCGGCCCTGCTGATGGCCGGCCTGCCGCCGCATCTGGTGCTGGGCACCAACAAACTGTGCGCCACCTTTGGCTCGGCCACCGCCAGCTACACCTTCTACCGGCGCAAGCTGTTCGCCCCCCTGCCCTGGCGCAATGCGCTGATCGGTACCGCGATCGGCGCCCTGCTGGGCGCCACGCTGGTGCACTGGCTGCCGGCGGCCTGGCTCAATCAACTGTTGCCGGTCGTGGTATTCGCCTGCGGGCTCTACCTGCTGTTCGGGCGCACCCCGGCGGCACCGCTCAACGCCGATGCGCCTATTGCCCAGGGCCGGCAGTGGCCGCAAAGCCTCGGCCTGGGCTTCTACGATGGCGTCGCCGGGCCGGGCACCGGGGCATTCTGGACGGTCAGCAGCCTGCTGCTCTACCCGCTCGATCTGGTGCGCGCCAGTGGCGTGGCGCGCAGCATGAACTTAGTCAGCAACGCCTGTGCCCTGGTGGTATTCATCGTCGCCGGGCAAGTCGCCTGGTTGCTTGGCATCAGCATGGGCATCGCCCTGATGGCCGGGGCTTTTCTCGGCGCGCGCTCGGCAATCCGCGGCGGCTCGAAGTTCATCCGCCCGGTGTTCATCCTGGTGGTCTTGGCGCTCGCCGCACGGCTAGCCTGGCAGCACTGGTTCGGGCTTGACTAGACCAACAGCGACGGCGCCGGCAGCCCTAGCCGCTGCGCCACATAGACGTCGATCAGGTAGCGGGCGATCGAGCGTGGCGCCGGCAAGGGCGGCAACTGGTGCACACTGAACCACTGCGCATCCTCGATCTCGTCGGCCTGCATGACGATCTCGCCAGCCGCATATTCGGCATGGAAGCCGAGCATCAGCGAATGCGGGAATGGCCAGCCCTGGCTCCCCAGGTACTGCAGGTTCTTGATCTCGACCCCGACCTCTTCGTGCACCTCACGCGCCACGCACTGTTCGACCGACTCGCCCGCCTCGACGAAACCGGCCAGGGTGCTGTAGACGCCGGGGACGAAACGCGGCGATCGGGCCAGGAGGATTTCATCGCCGCGGGTGACCAACACGATCATGCTCGGCGACAGGCGCGGATAGTGGTGCAGCTCGCAACGCGGGCAATGCATCGCGCGCTCGCCGGGAAAATGCTCCATCGGCTCGCCACAACTGCCGCAAAACCGGTGCTGGCGCGCCCAGGTGCCGATCTGCGTCGCGTAGCCGAGCATCTTGAAGGTGTCGGCATCGCCTTGCAGCATGAACTGGCGCAGGCTTTGCCAGCTGCAAGCGGGCATATCGACCGGCTGCTGCAACTCCAGCAGGTAGATGGCATCGCCGTCGAAATGACCGATGCCATGTTCGGCCAGAATCGGCAATTCCTGCTTTTTCAGCCATTCGCGGGGAAACAACACGCCGTTGCTGTCCGCCAGAAACTGCTGCCGGCAATGCACCAGGGCCCAGCCACCGGGCTGCTGGCTGTCGAGTAAGGCGGGCTGCCAACGCTGGGTCATTTATGCGGCTACCGGTAAGCCAAGGGCGCGCACGCTGTCGGCGGCCAGGTCGAGCACGCTGGGCTGGGTTTCCGGGCGCATTACCGCGCCCGCTTCCAGATAGTATTCGAGACTGCTGAGTGCGTCGGCAAGGGTTTCCAGCATCTGTTCGGAAGGCATCTTGGGCGCTTCGAACATCTGCGTCTGGATGTATTCGGCGCAGGCGCCGACCAGCGCGGCCGCCCGCTCCTGGCCGAGAAACCACAGGCCGCCGCGCACCGCCTGCAGGCTGAACGGCACATTGGACAGGTGCATGCGGTCGCCGTCGGCCTCCAGGTAGGCAGTGATCGCGCGCTTGGCCAGCGCCAGGCCACCGCGGGCCTCATCGACCACGACAATGCGTGCCTCGTTGAGCTGGTAGTAGGCGAAGGATTCGAGCTCCTTGTCCGGCGCCAGCTGCCCGGCACTGCTGTCTCGTCGTTCGCCGCGTTCCAGGCTGGCGACCATCCCTTCGACATAGAGCACGGCGTCGGCCAGCTTGAGCAGTTCCTCCTGTTGCGGGGCACGCGCCTCGCTCCAGACTGCAACCGTTTGCAGTTGCGCATTCAGCGCATTGCCCGCCGAACTGAGGCCGACCATGCCCAGGGTCTTGCTCAGCTTGCCGAGCACTGCATGCAGATTGCCGAGGCTTTCAGCCTGCACCGTGCCCCGCTCGATCAGGTCGAGCATGTCCTTGACGCTGGTCAGCTCTTCGCGAATAGCCGAACTCAGCGAGCGCATGACCGCCTGCCCGGGGCCGGCCAGGCGCTGGTATTCCTCCTCCAGCAGGTGATCGGTGAATGGCAGCGAGGTCAGGCCAAACAGCTCGCGGACAGGCGTGGCCACAGGTCCGCGGCTGTCGGCCAGGGCCACCAGATAGAGCAGTTCCTTGAGCAGGCTGCGCGGCGTCTCGTGCTGGCTGTTGGCAAGTATTTGCTTGAGTTCGCGATCGATCCGCGAGAACAGTTGCTTGCGCGACTTGCGCGCCAATAGCTGACCCTCGAGTTGCGCCTCGACAGCCGCCGCGCCGATCCAGCACAGACGGCCCCGCGGCTCGTTGGCATACAGCGTGTCCAGGCGTGCCATGGCTCGGCCCATCAGTTTCAGGCTGGCCTGCGGATTCTGCTCGCGCATGAAACCGAGCAAGCCCACCTGATACATCTGGCGCAAGCGTCGCCCTTCGATTTCCTTGGCTGCCGCGTCCAGCGCCGCTGGCGCGGTACGTGGGCGCACATGGTCGAGGCGCACACTGAAGAAGAAGCTTTCCGGCAGCGCCGGCTGGCCGCCGGCCTGGCGCAGGTCATTGATCGCCGGCAGCAGCAACTCGGGCATTTCCTGGCGGTGTACGTCGACGCTTTCCAGATAACGGCGCAGTACATGCAGCGCGTTACTCAGCGCCGAGAGCTGCACATCGCGCTCCTCGCCGGCGCCGGCGGGAATATCGGTGGCTTGTTCGAGCACTTCCTGAGCGAGCAGCTCGGCACCGGTCAACTCAACCAGATTGAGCGTACCGCGGACTTGATGCAGGCTTTCCACCGCCTGTTGCAGCAAGCTGCCGTTATGTCGCTCGGCAATGAAATGCTCGAGACTCGACTCGGCCTCCTCCATGGTGGTGAACAGTTCGTTACGCACCAAACTGAGTGACGTGGCTCCAGAAACCATGCGCTAGTGCGCCTCCCGCGCCGGTAGAGAAGACAGTGGCATAGGTTGCATCAGTCGGCGAACTCCGGCTTTTGCTTGCTCATGTGCGCGGCCATGGCCACGCGCAAGTCAACCGATTGCAACATCGCCGCATTCCAGGTGGCGATGTACTCGAGGCCATCGTCAACCCGATGGTCGCGCATGTAGCGAATCATTTCCTTGGTGCCACGCACCGCCACCGGGGATTTGGCGGCAATCTCATGAGCAATGCCCATCACCCCGTCGAGCAGCGCGGTGGGGTCCGCGAAGGTGCGATTGACCAGGCCGATACTGCGCGCTTCTTCACCGCCGATGGTACGCCCGGTGAAGGCCAGCTCGCGCATCATGCCGTCGCCAATGATCCGTGGCAGGCGTTGCAGGGTGCCGACATCGGCGGCCATGCCGATGTCGATTTCCTTGATCGAGAACTGCGCGTCGACCGTCGCGTAGCGCATGTCGCAGGCCGCGATCAGGTCGATGGCGCCGCCCAGGCAGTAACCCTGGATCGCCGCCAGCACCGGCTTGCGGCACTGGTCGACGGCATTGAACGAGGCTTGCAGCTCGAGGATCTTGCGCCGCAGCTTTTCCGCATTGCGGCCGACATCCGGGCCCATCTGGCTGCCAAGCTGGGCCAGCATCATCAGGTCGATACCGGAGGAAAAATGCTTGCCGGCCCCCGACAGCACCACCACCCGCACCTCGTCCGTGACGTCGATCCAGCGGAAGATCTCGATGATCTCCGTCCAGAAATCGGCGTTCATGGCGTTGATCTTTTCCGGGCGGTTGATCACCACGCGGGCGATCTTGTCTGCCAACTCGACACTAAAGGCTTGGTAGTCGGACACGGCAGTCATCCTCAGCAACAAACGGCGCGCACGCGCACAGAGACATTCTTGTGATTACAGCCGGGCAACTATAACAAGCACGGCATAAATGTCGATGCCGGCCTCTGTGACGCAGAACACGCCATTGGACTTAAGCAGCGTTTTGACTGTTGGCGGTAACCACTTGATCTAGCGAAGATAGTCCGGCATTGCCGGTGACGACTGGCGAGCCGTCCAAGCGACGACGCGCCAGTCGCGCCTCAGAGCTTGATGCAGTCCACCGTGTAGGCGTTGCCGTCCGGCCCTTCGTTGCGTTGCAGGCCGTGCACGTCGGCGTCGAAGCCGGGGAAACTGCGGTCGAAGGTGCGGGCGAACTCCAGGTAATCGATGATCGAGCGGGTCGCCGGGGTAAAGCGCTCGCCCGGCATGATCAGCGGGATACCCGGCGGATAGGGCACCAGCATCACCGCGGCGATCCGCCCGTCGAGCCGATCGATAGGCACCGCCTCGACTTCGCCGCGCACCAGATGGTTGTAGGCCTCTGCGGGTTTCAGGGCGATTTCCGGCAGCACCGTGTACATGCGTTTCATCGCCTTGGCCGTGGCGTTCTCGCCGTAGCAGCGGTGCAGCGCATCGCACAGGTCGCGCAGGCCCATGCCGTGGTAGTGCGCACCACCCGCCTTGGCGATCGAGGGCAAGGCTTCCGTCAGCGGCAGGTTGACGTCATAGCTGCGCTTGAACTCCAGCAACTCGGTGAGCAGGGTGCTCCACTTGCCCTTGGTGATGCCCATGGAGAACAGCACCAGGAAGGAATACAGGCCGGTCTTCTCGACCACCAGGCCGCGCTCCCAGAGAAACTTGCTGACCACCGCCGCCGGAATCCCGCACTGATCGAGCTTGCCACCCGCGGTCAGGCCGGGAGTCACCAGGGTGACCTTGATTGGATCGAGCAGCACATAATCCTCGGCCACCTCGCCAAAACCATGCCACTCGGCTTGCGGCTGCAACAACCAGCTCTCGGTCGCCACCTCGTCGACGCCCTCGGCCTGGGGCGGTTGCCAGATGCTGAACCACCAGTCGTCGACGCTGAGGTTCTGCCGCAGATTCGCCAGGGCCCGGCGGAAGCTCAACGCCTCATCGAAGGTCTCCTGGATCAGCGAGCGCCCGGCCGGGCCTTCCATCATCGCCGAGGCCACATCCAGCGAAGCGATGATGCCGTACTGCGGCGAGGTCGAGATATGCATCATGAAGGCTTCGTTGAAGCGATCGCGGTCCAGCTGGCGGGCACCGCCATCCTGCACATGGATCATCGAGGCCTGGCTGAACGCCGCCAACAGTTTGTGCGTGGAGTGGGTGCTGAACACCAGCGGCGCATTGGCGGTGCGGGTCGTGCCCATGCCATAGCGTCCGGCATAGAATTCGTGGAAGGCCGCATAGGCATACCAGGCTTCGTCGAAATGCAGCACCTCGACGCTGTCGCCCAGGGTCTGTTTGATCAGTTCGGCGTTGTAGCACAGGCCGTCGTAGGTCGAGTTGGTCACCACCACCAGCTTGACCATGGCCCCGCTGCTGCTGGGCACGCGGCCACGGGCCAGGGGGCTTGCGTCGATCTTCGCCTGGATCGACTCGCGGCTGAACTCGGACAGCGGAATCGGCCCGATGATGCCCAGCTCGTTACGCTCCGGGCACAGGTACAGCGGAATCGCGCCGGTCATGATGATCGCGTGGAGGATCGACTTGTGGCAGTTGCGGTCGACCAGCACCAGGTCGTCACGGCCGACCATGCCATGCCAGACAATCTTGTTGGCGGTCGAGGTGCCGTTGATCACGAAATAGGTGTGGTCGGCGCCGAAGTTGCGCGCGGCGCGGGCCTCGGCCTCGGCCAGGGGGCCGGTGTGATCGAGCAGCGAACCCAGTTCCGGCACCGACACCGAGAGGTCGGAGCGCAGGGTGTTCTCGCCGAAGAACTGGTGGAACGCCTGGCCGACCGGACTCTTGCGGTAAGCCACCCCGCCGCCATGGCCCGGGGTGTGCCAGGAGTAGTTGGATTGCGCGGTGTGTTGCACCAGCGCCTTGAAGAACGGCGGCAGCAGGCAGTCCAGGTAATTGCGCGCGGCGCGGGCGACCTGGCGGGCGAGGAACGGCACCGTGTCCTCGAACAGGTAGAGGATGCCGCGCAGCTGATTGAGGTCGGCCATGGCCTCGGCCGGCGCGTTCTCGATGGTCACCTGCTCGCCAAGGGCGAAGATCGGCAGCTGCGGCGCTCGCCGCCGGGCGATGCGGATCAACTCGACCATGTCCTGCAGCAGGTGCTTGTTCTCTCCCGCGCCCTCGGCAGTCACCAGGATGCAGGCGAGGCCGTGATGGGTCGAGGCGACTATCCGTCCCTCGGCCGAGGTGGCGGTGGAAAGGATGCTGAAACCGTCCTGTTCCAGTTCGGCGGCGATGGCACGCACCCGATCGCCGGCCACGGTGTCGGCCTTGATGTCGCGGTGCACGATCAACACGGGAAACTTGAGGTCTTTATACATGGGGCAATCCGGCATCCACTGAGCGATTGGGCAACGGCACTCAGTAAACACCATGCAATGACCTTTTAGGAAACCGGGCCGTCGACCTCGGTAATGCTTTGTCGCATTTTTGAATCATTGCAGGGTCCATGGCCTGATCGAGTCGCGAATTGCCGGGTCGCGACAACCCGGCGGCACGCGCATCGAGCAGAGCCTGTGAAAATAGCGAGCGCCGCAGTAGGCGAGAGTTTTTTCACAAGCGCTCACCGCCCAGGCACTATCTTTATCCTCGAGGTCGGCCAATGGGCGCGGCCAGTGCGGGCATCCAGCCGCCCGGGGAGTCTTGCATGGCCAGTATTGTTACCCTGACCCTCAGCCCGGCGCTCGACAGCGCCACCAGCATTGCGCGCCTCTGTCCGGACGCCAAGCTGCGCTGCAGCGAACCCCGCTATGCGCCCGGAGGCGGCGGCATCAACGTCGCCCGCGCGATTCACCAGCTCGGCGGCAACGCCCTGGCGCTGTTCCCGGCCGGCGGCCCCACCGGCCTGCACCTGGCCAAGCTGCTGACTGCCGAAGGAGTGGCCTGCCAGGCCCTACCGATCGGCGCCTGGACCCGCGAATGCCTCAATGTGATGGAACAGGCCAGCGCCCAGCAGTACCGCTTCGTCCTGCCCGGTGCGCGCCTGAGCGAGACCGAGCAGGCGCAGCTACTGGCGGCGTTGGCCGACCTGCCCGAGCTGGACTACCTGGTGATCAGCGGCAGCCTGCCGGCAGGGCTCGCCGATGACTTCATTGCGCGTCTGTTGCGCATTGCCGCGCAGCGCGGCGCCCGCTGCATCCTCGACAGTTCGGGCGAGGTATTGCGCCAGGCGCTGGACATCGGAGGGCTATTCCTGATCAAGCCTAACCTCAATGAACTCCGCGCCCTGGCCGGGGAGGACATCAGCGAGCCGGATCAGCTGCTCAGGGTAGCCCGCGGCCTGGTCGATGCGGACCAATGCGCCGCCGTGCTGGTCTCGCTCGGGGCCCAGGGCGCGCTGCTGGCGACCCGCGAGCTGAGCGAGCGGATTATCGCTCCGACGGTTAAAAAACTCAGCACCGTGGGTGCCGGCGACAGCCTGGTTGGCGCCGTCACCCTCAAGCTGGCCCAGGGCGCGAGCCTGAGCGAAGCGGCACGCTACGGCGTCGCCGCCGGCAGCGCGGCGATCATGACGGCGGGCAGCGAACTGTGCCGCCGTGCCGATACCAACCGGCTATTTGCCTGGCTGCAGGCTCGCGCCGCTGCTGGCGCGCGGGACTAGCCGCCCGCAGGGTGCAACTCACCGCGGGCCGTGCACCGTGAATTGCCGGCGCAGCGCAGGTCTGCCGGGCCGTATTCACGGCCGCCCGCCTAGTGCCGGGCCGCGATTTTCAGGCGCCGCGCCAGCAGCAACAGGGTCAGCAGAAACAGCGGCGCCAGCACGGCGAACAGCACCTTGCTGGAGAACGGCGTACCCAGTGCCGCCAGGCCTTCCAGGGTGAGCTTGAGCAGACCGACCAGGTAGTAGCTGATGGCGATCAGGGAGAAGCCCTCGACCGCCTTCTGGATTCTCAGCTGGGTGCTGGTGCGCGCGTTGAGGCTCTCGAGGATCTTGCTGTTCTGCTCCTCCACCTCCACCTGGGCCCGCGCCTGCAGCAGGTCGCCGAGGTTGGCGATGCCGCTGGCCAGACGGTCGAGGCGGCGTTCGGTGGCGGCGCAATAGCGCACCGTCGGCTTGAAGCGGCGCTCGATGAACACGCCGAGCCGCTGACTGCCGCCGACATGCCGCTCGCGCAGTTCGCCGATGCGCTCGAAGACGATCTGTGCATAGGCCTCGGCAGCACTGAAGCGCGGCCGGCAGGCGGCGCCACAGCGCATCAGGCGGGCGGACAGTTCGGTGAGGGCGTCGAGCAGTTCCTTGGCCTCGCTGTTGCCCGCCCCGGCATTGCGCTCGGCCAGGCGGATCAGGCTGCGATCCAGTTCCTGCAGGGTGACGCCGATGTTCTGCGCGGTGGGCAGGGCCAGGGAAGCCAGCATGCGGTAGGTTTCGATCTCCAGCAGGCGGCGAATCATGCGGCCGAGGCGGTAGGCATTGAGGCCCCGATTGATCAGCAGAATGCGGTTGAAGCCCTGCTCCGACAGGCGAAAATCGCTCCACACCGTGGCATCGCCACCGCCGACGTGGGAGCCGGCGGGGTCCTTGAAACCATAGGCGGCGGGATCGTCCAGCGCACCCGGCGCGTCTTCGACCAGTACCACCAGGGCATTGATGATCAGCGCCTGATGGGTCTGCAACAGGCCGTGCAACGGCTCGGGCAGTTCGGCCCAGAGCGGCGTCTGTGGCGTGCGCGGCACCACCCAGGTCAGGGAGAGGAACTCGCTATGGCGCTCCCACTTGAACGGGCAACCGTCGATTCGCAGCAGGCCATGGCGCGAGGCGCCGTGGCTGTGCTGGTCGGCCAGCCCTTCGAGCTGGGCGATGATCGGGTCGATGCAAACTCCATCGTCCAGCAAGGCGAAATGGTAGACATGGGCCGGGCCGTCGAAATAGATCGACGGCCGGGCATGCAGCTCATCGTGCAGGCTTTCTCGTAGCGGGTGCATGGCGGCTCTCTGCGGCTCGGAAAAGGTGACCTAGAACTTTCTAGACTCACCCCGCCCGCCGCTGGACACATCCGCAGGACCAACGCACATCCTTGGCCGTCACTGCGGGTGACCGCTCAGGCCAATGCGGCCAGACAACGCTCGGCGCGATGATCGGCGGCGCCAGCAGGCGCTGCCGAGCCGGTTTGCCAAGCGCGTCAGTCGGTTCGCCCTAAGGCTCCAGGGTCGCCCACAACGCCGGGCCGCCGGCCGCTTTCTCGATCGCCGCCAGGCGCGCGGCATGCGCCTCCAACTCGGCCTGGGTGGCGCGCACCACCAGGGTGGGCTGGCGATCGGCAGGCAGGCGGCGAATCGCGCTGGGTTGCTGACGGCCATTGCTGTCGCCTTCCGAGCCGTCACCGGCGAGGGACAGATTGGTCTGCCCGCCGGTCATGGTCAGGTAGACATCGGCGAGGATCTCGGCATCGAGCAAGGCGCCGTGCAGGTCGCGGCCGGAGTTGTCGACGCCATAGCGCTTGCACAGGGCATCGAGACTGTTGCGCTGCCCCGGATGACGTTCACGGGCCATCAGCAGGGTATCGAGGATCGAGCAATGCTCGCTGATGTCGGCGCGATCCTGCTGCTTGATCAGGGCGAATTCGTTGTTGATGAAGCCAACGTCGAACGCCGCGTTGTGGATGATCAGCTGCGCGCCCTTGATAAACTCGAAGAACTCGTCGGCTACTTCCTTGAAGCGCGGCTTGTCCTGAACGAAATCGTTGGTGATGCCGTGCACCGCAATGGCGCCCTCGTCGATCTCGCGATCCGGCTGCAGATAGACGTGGAAATGCCGCCCGGTCAGGCGCCGGCCCATCAGTTCGACACAGCCGATCTCGATGATCCGGTGACCATCGGTGACCGGCATGCCGGTGGTTTCAGTATCCAGTACTACGCTACGCACGTTGCAGCCCTCTCACTTCGTCGACGCCACGGTTGGCCAGTTGGTCGGCACGCTCGTTACCGGGGTGGCCGGTATGACCGCGCACCCACTGCCAGGTGACATTGTGCCGATTCACCTGCTCGTCCAACTCGCGCCACAGATCGGCATTCTTCACCGGCTGTTTGGCGGCGGTTTTCCAGCCGCGTTTCTTCCAGTTCGGCATCCAGTCCTGGATACCTTGCATGACGTACTGCGAGTCGGTCACCAGACGCACGTCGCAGGCACGCTTCAACTCGGCCAGGGCGCGAATCGCCGCGGTCAATTCCATGCGGTTGTTGGTGGTCTCGGCCTCGCCGCCCCAGAGTTCCTTTTCCACGCCCTTGAAAATCATCAGCGCGCCCCAGCCACCGATGCCGGGATTGCCCTTGCAGGCACCATCGGTGTAAATCTCGACTTGTTCATTCATGCAGAGCCAATCTCTCAATAAATTCCGCTCGGCAGGCTCTAGAACGTATTACGGCTTCGCGTCGCGGCGACTGACCTTGGCCACCGGCATGGGTACCAGCTTGCCCATGGGCACTCGTTGCGTCTGCCGTGACGGGCGCAAGCCGATCACCAGCTTGCGCGCCACCAATAGATAGAAGCCGCCTCCTGGCGATTGCCAGGCATCGCCCCAGGCTTCCAGCGGCGCCAGGCGAGCCTGCCAGGCAGTGGAAGCAAGCGGCGGACGATAGCACCCGAAGCGGCGTTTCTCCAGCGCGAAGCCCAACAGGTGCAGCCAGTCACTGACCCGATTGGGCGCAATGCAGCGAGCCTGACGCAGGGCATCCCGGGCGAACAGATGGCGCACGCCCCAGGCACTCATCGGGTTGATGCCGACCACCAGCAGATGACCGCCCGGGCGCACGCTGTGGGCGGCCTCGCGCAACAGACCATGGGGCGACAGACTGAAGTCCAGGCCATGCTGCAGTAGCACGACGTCGGCGGCATACTCGGTCAGCGGCCAGGCCTGCTCTTCGCAGACGATTTCCACCCCGCTGAAGGGCGCGCCGACCCGCACGCTGCGCTGGATCTGCGCGGCATTCGGCGAGGCTTGCGCGGAAGGGCCGTAATGCACCATGTAGCCGCCAAAGAAGCGCGCCAGCTCTTCCTCGAGCAAACGCTGCTCGTCCTCCAGCAGCAACTGACCATAGGGCCCATTGAACCAATGGCGCGCCGTGCCGATGAGCTGGAGCCAGTCGGCATCGGCCTGGGCGAAAGGATGATCGGACATAAAGAATTACCTGCGTAGTCAGCACCGCCAATGAGTTCTAAGATGCACCTTTATGACCTGCTTAGCGACCTGCCTGATGATAAAGATCGACGCCCTGCCCGCCTTCTCGGACAACTATATCTGGTTGCTGCAAGACCTCGAACAGCACCGTTGCGCGGTGGTCGACCCCGGTGATGCGGCGCCGGTACTGGCCTGGTTGAACAGCCATCCCGACTGGCAATTGAGCGACATTCTGATCACCCACCATCACCCCGACCATGTGGGCGGCATCCAGCCGTTGAAGGCGGCCACCGGGGCACGGGTACTCGGCCCGGCGCAGGAAAATATCCCCGCGCGCGATCTGGCCTTGCGCGAAAGCGACGAGGTCGAGGTGCTCGGTCTGCGTCTTCGCGTCATCGAAGTACCGGGTCATACCCTGGGGCATATCGCCTATTACCAGGCCGAGCAACACTGGCTGTTTTGTGGCGACACCCTGTTCGCCGCCGGCTGCGGCCGCCTGTTCGAAGGCAGTCCCGCACAGATGCACGACTCGCTCAGCCGCCTGGCCGCCCTGCCCGGGCAGACCCAGGTGTACTGCACCCATGAATACACCTTGAGCAACCTGCGCTTTGCCCAGGCTGTCGAACCAGACAACCCACAGATTGCCCAACGGTTGCAGGAAGTCAGTGCCTGGCGCGCCGAAGGCCGCATCAGTCTGCCCTCCAGCTTGGCCCTGGAGGGCGCGACCAACCCCTTTTTGCGCACCACCGTAGAAGCGGTCAAGGCCAAGATTGACGAGCATGACGGCCCGCAAAAACGCTCGCCCAGCGAGGTTTTCGCGCGTCTGCGAGCATGGAAGGATAATTTCTAAAAAGTCGATAACCCCGCAAAAAAGTGGTTAAAACTTGACCACCCCGGCATCGGTTCCTAGAATCGCCCGACCTTTACCCCGGGAAGCCCCAGCCAACCAATGCCTTTATCACCACGCAAGACCTTGAATTTAAAGGCATTGGCACAGGGCGCACAGGCGCTGGTGGTGGTGTTTTGTGTAACCCTGGCCGGCTGCCAGACCACGGGCAAAACTCCCGAGGATAGCGGTAACGACACCGATCTGACGGTGGGTCTGGAGCGGGAACCGGTCTGGCTGACCGACAGCATCGCCACGACAGAGCCCGAGGATATCTGGCAGCGTGTCCGTGACGGCTACCAGATGCAGGATCAGATCGGCGTCAACCCGCGCATCGAGCAGCAGCGCCTGTGGTTCGTCAGCAACCCTTCATTTGTCGAAAAAACCGGCGAGCGCAGCGGCCCCTATATTCACTACATCGTCGAGCGTCTGGCCGAGCGCAATATGCCGATGGAGCTGGCGTTGCTGCCGATGATCGAAAGCGCCTACAACCCCTTCGCCTATTCCCACGCCAATGCGGTCGGCCTGTGGCAATTCATCCCCTCCACCGGCCGTCATTTCAACCTGCACCAGACCAGTTGGTACGACGGGCGCCGCGACGTCATGGCGTCGACCAATGCGGCGATGGACTACCTGTCACGCCTGCATGAAATGTTCAACGGCGACTGGCTGCTCGCCCTGGCCGCCTACAATGCGGGCGAAGGCCGCGTCAGCCGGGCCATCGAGCGCAACCAGAAACTCGGCCTGCCGACCGACTACTGGAACCTGACACTGCCCAAAGAGACGCAGAATTACGTGCCCAAGCTGCTGGCCCTGTCACAGGTGGTGATGTCCCCGGAAGCCTATGGCGTCAACCTCGAGCCGATTGCCAACGAGCCCTATTTCGAGACGGTCGTGCTCAAGCAGCGCATGGACCTGTCCAGGGTCGCCGCCATGGCTGAGCTGGACGAAGATGAGCTGTATCAGCTCAACCCGGCCTTTAAGAAGCGCATCACCCTGGACGGCCCGCAACATCTGCTGGTGCCGACCGCCAACGCGGAACTGCTGGCTGCCAACCTGGCGCTGATGAAGCCCCAGGAGCTGGTGGACTGGCAGCAGTACAACGTTCGTTCCGGCGACAGCCTCAACAGCATCGCCAACCGCTACCACCTGACAGTCAGTACCCTCAAAGATATCAACAAGCTGTCCAGCAACCATTTGCGTATCGGCCAGGTACTCAGCATTCCCGCGCAACCGGGCGTCACGCCGAAAGAACCGCTGTTCCAGCCTGCTGCCCGTTCTGTAGCGCAATCACGCAGTTATCGGGTCAAAAACGGCGACAGCCTCTGGAAAATCGCCAAGAACCACCAGGTCTCGAGCAAAGACCTGCAGCGCTGGAACAACCTTAAAAGCCACAACCTGCGCGCCGGCCAGATCCTGACGCTGAACGGCGGCCAGGCTCCAGCAACATCCAGCGCTGGCGGACGTGGTGCTACCACCTATTACAAGGTGCGCAAAGGTGATTCGCTGTACGCCATCGCCAAGCGCTTCAAGGTCGAGATGCAGCACCTGCAACGCTGGAATCCGCGCACGGGCAGCGCCATCAAGCCGGGGCAGACCCTGACCCTGCGTCTGCCCTGATCGAGCAGCACTCAGGCGCGCTGGCTCAGCGCCTCCAGACAACGTCGGGCGAGTTGGGTAAAGCGCTGAAAGGCCACAAACTGCTCATGCTTCAAGGCGCGGTCGGATACCCGATTGTCGGCATAGATCACGCCAATCTCGCGGTTGCCGGCCAATAGCGGGGCAATGAAGAACATGCCCGGCCCCAGGCGCTGACGTATCGGCTGGGTCACCAGTTCGTTGAGGCTGTAGCTGGCCGGTACGCCCATCCACAAGGCTTCTTTATTGCGCAGTACGTAGCTGAATATATGCGGTTGTTCGCGCGGCTCGACCGGCAGCAGGAAATCGCTCATCCAGCCCTCGGTCCCTTCGCCCACCACCCGCTTGGCCCGAAAACAACTCTGTCCATCGGCCAGCACCACCAGCATCACCCGCTCCAGCCCCGCGCCCTGGTGCAGGCCTTTGAGCAGGGTATCGAGAATCAAGCCGAGATCGCCGCGGCGAGAGGCCAGCAACCCCAGATCCTGCAGGGCGTGTTGCAGCAGCTGCAGATTGGGTTGCAACAGGCGCGCCTTGCGCTGTTCTTGCTGCAGGCGGATCTGTTCGGGATCGGTATTGGGGATCAGACGGCAGAGCTGACTGGCGCCAAAGGTCGCGGCCACCTTGACCGCTTCATCGGCACTGGCCAGCACTTGCTGCATGGCCTCTTGCGGGCTGACCCCGATGAATGTCGCCATCTCTCCAACCAGGGCCTCCATCGCTGGCGAGTCCCAGCCGTCGAGCGCCGCCTCGCTGATGCGGGCACCCAGACTGACCGCGCGCACTGCCGGGTCGTTATGGTTGACGCTGTTATGCGCCAAGCTGGCAATCTCGCCGATGTTCCAGCCTTTCACCAAACCCTGGGTCAGCTGGCGAAAACTGGTGCCAAGTACCACACGCACCGTTTCCTCGACATCGACGCCCGGCTGGGCCAGGGCACAGGCCAGTTCGTCCGCCTGCTCACCGCCACAGCCCCAGAAGGCCAGTTCACCCAGGTGATAGAGCAAGGCCGCGATGAAGACCTCCTCCTCATGCCGTGACAGCACGTAACCGGCGATATTGCGCGCCTGTACGGCCGCGTGAAACGAACGCGCAAGCAGCTCCTGCAACTGCTCGCGCGGAGCCCGGGTGAGCAGGCCATCGATAAGGCTCACGGAGAGGCTGATCAGGCGTACATTGTCGAAGCCGATCAGGACGATGGCCCGCGAGATGGTCTTGATGGTTTCTTGCGAAGGGTTGTAGTACGCACTATTGCCGACCCGCAGCACCTTGGAGGTCAGCGAAGCATCGCGCAGCAGGACGTCCGCCAGTTGCTGCACAGACGCGTGCTCTTGTTGCGCCAGGCGTTGCAGATCCTGCACCACTGCGGCCAGGGCCGGCAACTCGGCCTGATTCAGACGATCAATCCATGACTGCAGACCATGGCTACGTGTATCCAAGTTCAAGGCCTCGTGGTGATTAATCGAAAGAGAGTAATAATGCCAGCATGCCCTGCCAATAGACTTGGCCTTTTTCCTGCGGATACAAGCTGTTACTGTACCGGACAAGAAGCCCAAAAGCCGCTCCGGATCGGATCTTTCACTTGATACGTCCCCTCCTCTTGCTAATCCTCAGTTTGGTCATCGGCTTTCCCGCGTGGGCGACCGTCAGCGAAAGCCACGGCTATGCGCAATTTGGTGCGCTCATGTACCCGGCCAACTTTACCCATTTCGACTGGGTCAATCCCGAGGCCCCGAAAGGCGGCACGATGCGCTTCATGGGCACGGGCACCTTCGACACCCTCAATACCTACACCTTCAAGGGCACCAGCCCGATTTCCACCGCCAACTTCCTCCAATACGGCGTCACCGGGCTGAACGAACCGCTGATGGCCGGCACCGGCTCTTACGACCCCTCCGGCGATGAGCCGACCTCCAGCTACGGCCTTATCGCCAAGTCGGTCGAGTACAGCGAGGATCGCAGCTGGGTGGTGTTCAATCTGCGCCCGCAAGCGCAATTCCATGACGGCAAGCCGATCACCGCCTATGACGTGGCGTTTTCCTATCGGCTGCTGCTCAGAGAGGGCCACCCGCAGTACCGAACCAGCCTGCAGGAAGTGCAGCGGGTCGACATCCTCAATCGCCACCGCATCCGCTTCGTGTTCAAGCGCTCGGGCAACCCACTGCTGATTCTGCGCCTGGGCGAATTGCCGGTACTGCCGCAGCATTACTGGAAGGATCGCGACTTCAAGGCCACCACCTTCGAACCGCCGCTGGGCAGTGGCCCTTACCGCATCTCCCAGGTCAACCCGGGGCGCAGCCTGACCTTCGAGCGGGTGAAGAATTGGTGGGGCGAGAAACTGCCGGTCAATCGCGGAAAATACAACTTCGATCGGGTCGAGGTGGAGTTCTACCGCGACAGCCATGTTGCCTTCGAAGCCTTCAAGGCCGGTGAGTTCGACTTCTATATCGAGCAACAAGCGAAGAACTGGGCCAATGGCTACCGTTTCCCGGCGGTAGCGCGTGGCGAGGTGATCCGTGCCGAGATCCCGCACCAGATCCCCACGCAGACCCAGGCCCTGTTCATGAACAGTAGGCGCACGGCTTTCGCCGAGCGCAAGGTACGTGAAGCCCTGGGGCTGATGTTCGATTTCGAGTGGACCAACCGTGCACTGTTCAACAGCGCCTATGTGCGCGCCCAGAGCTATTACCCAAACAGCGAGTTCTCTGCCACGGGCACACCCGAAGGCGCCGAATGGCTGCTGCTTTCGCCCTATCGCAAGCAACTGCCGAAACGCTTGTTCAGCGAACCCTTTACCGTGCCGCAAACCGATGGCCGCGGCATTCCCCGGGAAACCTTACGCCGCGCCCTCGGTCTATTGGCCGAGGCCGGCTGGAAACCGTCCGGCGAGTATCTGCTGAACGCCAAGGGCCAGCCGCTGCAGTTCGAGATTCTGCTGGTCAATCCAAACCTCGAGCGAATCCTCCAACCGTTCACCGAGAACCTTGCCAGCATCGGCATTCAGGCCAATCTGCGCACTGTCGATCGTGCGCAATACAAACAGCGCCTGGATCAATTCGATTTCGACATGATTTTGCTGACCCTGCCACAAACCCTCAGTCCGGGCCTGGAGCAATCGTTGTACTTCCACTCCAGCCAGGCAACGATCAAAGGCGGCAAGAACTATGCCGGTGTAAACCATCCCGTGGTCGACGCCCTACTCGACAAACTGTTGTCGGCGCAAACCCGCGATGAGCAAATCGCCGCCACCCGCGCACTCGATCGAGTGCTGCTGTGGCAGCACTACACCATCCCGAATTGGTACATCAACTATCACCGCCTGGCCTACCGCAACCGGTTTGCCTTCGTCACCACGCCGCCCTATACCCTGGGCCTGCGTACCTGGTGGCTGAAACCCACGGAGAATGCCCGATGACGCCGCCTCTGCGCTCATTTCTACTGCACGGCAGCACCATCGCGCTGCTCGCCCTGGCCGGCTTGACCCAGGCCGCCGGCAAGCACGCCCTGACCCTGTATGACGAACCCGCCAAATACCCGGCCAATTACCAGCATTTCGACTATGTGAACCCCGACGCCCCGAAGGGCGGTACCTTGCGCCAGGCCGGCTTTGGCGGTTTTGACAGTCTTAATCCCTTTATCAACAAAGGGGTCGCGGCCGATGATATCGGCATGATTTATGACACCCTGACTCGCCACGGCCTGGATGAACCCTTCACCGAATACGGCCTGCTCGCGGAAAAAATCGAGAAAGCCCCGGACAACACCTGGGTGCGTTTCTACCTGCGCCCCGAGGCACGCTTCCACGACGGTCAGGCGGTCACCGCCGAAGATGTCAAGTTCACCTTCGAAACCCTGATGACCCATGGGGCGCCCACATACCGCGGCTACTATGCCGATGTCGAACGGGTCGAAGTCGAAGGCCCGCGCCAGGTCCGCTTTATCTTCAAGCATGCGGGCAACCGCGAACTGCCGCTGATTCTCGGACAACTGCCGGTACTGCCCAAGCACTGGTGGGCCGAACGCGACTTCAGCAAGGGCAATCTGGAAATTCCGCTGGGCAGCGGCCCCTACAAGGTTACCGAAGTCAAAGCCGGGCGTTCGATTCGCTATGAGCGGGTCAAGGACTGGTGGGGCAAGGATCTGCCGGTCAACCGCGGTTTCTACAACTTCGACACCATGCAGCTCGACTACTACCGCGACAACACCGTGGCCCTCGAAGCCTTGAAAGCCGGGCAATTTGACTATTGGCTGGAAACCAGCGCGAAAAACTGGGCCACCGCCTACGACAGCCCCGCCGTCGCCAGTGGCCAACTGATCAAGGAAGAGATCGACAACCACAATCCCACCGGCATGCAGGGCTTCGTCTTCAACACCCGCCGCCCCCTGTTCCAGGACAAACGGGTGCGCGAGGCGCTGGGCCTGCTGTTTGATTTCGAATGGACCAACCGCCAGCTGTTCAATGGTGCCTATACCCGCACCCGCAGTTATTTCGACAACTCCGAACTGGCCTCCAGCGGCCTGCCCGAAACCGACGAGTTGAAGCTCCTCGAACCGCTGCGCGAGAAGATTCCCCCCGCGGTGTTTACCGATGAATTCCGCGTTCCCGTCACCGACGGCAGTGGCATCATCCGTGAACAGCAGCGGCGCGCCTACCAACTGCTGCAGGAAGCCGGCTGGCGCATCGAAGGCGACCAGATGCTCGACGCCGAAGGCAAACCGGTCAGTTTCGAGTTTCTCCTCGCGCAAACCGAATTCGAGCGTGTACTGCTGCCGTTCAAGCGCAACCTGGCCGATCTCGGCATGGAACTGGTGATTCGCCGGGTCGATGTCTCGCAGTACATCAACCGCCTGCGCTCTCGGGATTTCGACCTGATCGTGGGTGGCTTCGGCCAGTCCAACTCGCCGGGTAACGAGCAGCGCGAGTACTGGCACTCGAGCAGCGCCGACAACCCCGGCAGCCGCAACTTCATCGGCCTGAAAGACCCGGCCATCGACCAACTGGTCGAAGGCCTGATCAACGCCAACTCCCGGCAGAGTCTGGTCGCCCACACCCGGGCCCTCGACCGGGTGCTACTGTGGGGCCATTACGTCATCCCCAACTGGCACATCAAGACCTGGCGCGTGGCCTACTGGAACCGCTTCGAGCACCCGAAAGTCACCCCAAAATACGACATCGGCCTGAACACCTGGTGGGCTCGCCCGCAACAGGAACCCGCCGCCACGGACAACGCCGCAGCGGCGAGCACGGAGCAATAAGATGCTGGCGTATATCTTCCGTCGCCTGTTGCTGATCATTCCCACGCTGTTCGGCATTCTGCTGATCAACTTCATCATCATCCAGGCCGCCCCAGGCGGGCCGGTGGAACAGATGATCGCCAAGCTGGAAGGCTTCGAGGGCGCCACCAGCCGCATCGCCGGCGGCGGTGCCGAAGTCGCCGTGGCCGGTTCCAACTATCGCGGTGCCCAGGGCCTCGACCCGGAACTGATCGCCGAGATAGAACGCCTGTACGGCTTCGACAAGCCGGCCCCCGAACGCTTCTGGATCATGCTGAAAAACTATGTCCAGTTCGACTTTGGCGAGAGCTTTTTCCGCGATGCCAAGGTGATCGACCTGATCATCGAGAAGATGCCCGTGTCGATCTCCCTGGGGCTGTGGAGCACCCTGATCATGTACCTGGTCTCCATCCCGCTGGGCATCGCCAAGGCCACCCGCCACGGCAGCGCCTTCGACGTCTGGACCAGCTCGGCGATCATCGTCGGCTATGCGATTCCGGCCTTCCTCTTCGCCATTCTGCTGATCGTGGTATTCGCCGGCGGCAGCTACCTCGACTGGTTCCCACTACGCGGGCTGACGTCGAACAACTTCGACGAACTCAGCCTCGGCGGCAAGATCCTCGACTATTTCTGGCACCTGGCGCTGCCCGTGACCGCCCTGGTGATCGGCAACTTCGCGACCCTTACCCTGCTGACCAAGAACAGCTTCCTCGACGAGATCAACAAGCAATATGTGACCACCGCCAGAGCCAAGGGCCTGAGCAGCAATCGCGTGCTCTACGGCCACGTGTTCCGCAACGCCATGCTGATCATCATCGCCGGCTTCCCCTCGGCCTTCATCGGCATCTTCTTCACCGGCTCATTGCTGATCGAGGTGATCTTTTCCCTCGACGGCCTTGGTCTGATGAGCTTCGAGGCGGCCATCAACCGCGACTACCCGGTGGTTTTCGGCACCCTGTTCGTCTTCACCCTATTGGGATTGGCCGTGAAATTGATCGGTGACATCACCTATACCCTGGTCGATCCGCGGATCGACTTCGAAAGCCGGGAGGGTTGAGATGACGCTCTCTCCACTCAATCAGCGCCGCCTGCAACGCTTCAAGGCGCACAAGCGCGGCTGGTGGTCGCTATGGATCTTCCTCGCCCTGTTCGGCCTGAGTCTCGGCGCCGAACTGATCGCCAACGACAAACCCTTGGCCGTGCGCTATGACGGCGAGTGGTATTTCCCGGTGCTCAAGCGTTACCCGGAAACCACTTTCGGCGGCGAGTTCCCTTTGCAAGCCAACTACAAGAGCCCCTACATCCAGGAACTGATCGAACAGAAAGACGGCTGGATGCTCTGGCCGCTGATCCCCTTCAGCTACTCCAGCATCAATTACGAACTGCAGGTACCCGCCCCGGCACCGCCTTCCGCCGACAATTGGCTGGGCACCGACGACCAGGGCCGCGATGTCATGGCCCGGGTGATCTACGGCTTCCGCATCTCGGTGCTCTTCGCCCTGATCCTGACCATCCTCAGTTCGATCATCGGCGTGTTCGCCGGCGCCTTGCAGGGTTTCTATGGCGGCTGGGTCGACCTGGTCGGGCAACGCTTCCTGGAGATCTGGTCGGGCCTGCCGGTGCTCTACCTGCTGATCATTCTCGCCAGCTTCGTGCAACCGAACTTCTGGTGGCTGCTGGGCATCATGCTGCTGTTCTCCTGGATGAGCCTGGTCGACGTGGTGCGCGCCGAGTTCCTTCGCGGGCGCAACCTGGAGTACGTGCGCGCCGCGCGGGCCCTGGGCATGCAGAACGGCGCCATCATGTTCAATCACATCCTGCCCAATGCCATGGTCTCGACCATGACCTTCATGCCCTTCATTCTCACCGGCGCCATCGGCACCCTGACCGCGCTGGACTTCCTCGGCTTCGGCCTGCCGCCGGGCGCGCCTTCGCTGGGCGAACTGGTCGCCCAGGGCAAGTCCAACCTGCAGGCGCCCTGGCTCGGTATCAGCGCCTTTAGCGTGCTGGCGCTGATGCTCAGCCTGCTGGTATTTATCGGCGAAGCGGCACGCGATGCCTTCGATCCGAGGAAATAAGATGAACCGTTCCGATACCCTTATCGAAGTACGCGACCTGGCCGTCGAATTCGTCAATGGCGACTCCAGGCAACGCGTGGTCGAAGGCGTCAGCTTCGATATCCACCGCGGCGAGACCCTGGCCCTGGTCGGTGAAAGCGGCTCAGGCAAGTCGGTCACCGCCCACTCGATCCTGCGCCTGCTGCCCTACCCCTTGGCCCAGCATCCGAGCGGTACTATTCACTATGCCGGCCAAGACCTGCTCAAGCTCAGCGAAAACAAACTGCGCGGCATCCGTGGCAACCGCATTGCCATGGTGTTCCAGGAGCCCATGACCTCGCTGAACCCGCTGCACAGCATCGAGAAACAGATCAATGAAGTGCTGGCCCTGCATAAAGGGCTGTCCGGCAAGGCCGCCACTGCGCGAACCCTGGAACTGCTCGGGCTGGTCGGCATCCCCGAACCGCACAAGCGCCTCAAGGCCTACCCCCATGAACTCTCCGGCGGCCAACGCCAGCGGGTGATGATCGCCATGGCCCTGGCCAACGAGCCGGAGCTGCTGATCGCCGATGAGCCGACCACCGCGCTGGATGTCACCGTACAGCTGAAAATCCTCGAACTGCTCAAGGATCTGCAGGCGCGCCTGGGCATGGCGCTGTTGCTGATCAGCCACGATCTCAACCTGGTTCGACGAATTGCCCATCACGTATGTGTCATGCAGCAGGGAAAGATCGTCGAACAAGCGTCGTGTGAACAGCTGTTCCATGCGCCGCAGCATCCCTATACCCAGGAACTGCTCGGTGCCGAGCCTCGCGGCGAGCCAGTGGCCAACCCTGCCGGCGCACCGCTGCTGGAAGTCGACGATCTGCGCGTGTGGTTCCCGATCAAGAAGGGACTGCTGCGCCGTACCGTCGATTATGTGAAAGCGGTGGATGGCATCAATTTCAGCCTGCCCCAGGGCCAAACCCTGGGTATCGTTGGCGAAAGCGGTTCCGGCAAGTCCACCCTGGGTCTGGCAATCCTGCGCTTGATCGGCAGTCAGGGCGCCATTCGCTTTCAGGGCCAGGCACTGGATGGCTTGACCCAGCACCAGGTTCGTCCGTTGCGGCGGCAGATGCAGGTGGTCTTTCAGGACCCCTTCGGCAGCCTGAGCCCGCGCATGACGGTGGGCATGATTGTCGGCGAGGGCCTGCGCATTCACCGTATGGGCACGGCGGCGGAACAGGAACAGGCGATCATCGACGCACTTTTGGAGGTAGACCTGGACCCGGATACCCGGCACCGCTACCCCCACGAGTTTTCCGGAGGGCAACGGCAGCGGATTGCCATTGCCCGCGCACTGGTGCTGAAACCGGCGCTGATACTGTTGGACGAGCCGACTTCGGCGCTCGACCGTACCGTTCAGCGTCAAGTAGTGGAGTTGCTGCGTTCATTGCAGGCCAAGTACAACCTGACTTACCTGTTCATCAGCCACGATTTGGCGGTGGTCCGCGCTATCAGCCACCACCTGATAGTGGTCAAGGAGGGTCAGGCAGTCGAACAAGGCTCGGCAGCCGCGATTTTTGCCGCGCCACAGCATATTTATACCCAGCAGTTGCTCGAAGCCGCCTTATTGGCTCCGGGCACTGCTGACTAAATCCTTAAAGCAGGAAGAGGAAGAGCACACATGGGTTTTCTAAGCGGTAAGCGCGTACTGATCGTTGGCGTTGCCAGCAAACTGTCCATCGCCTCGGGCATCGCCGCGGCCATGCACCGCGAGGGTGCCGAACTGGCCTTCACTTATCAGAACGAAAAACTCAAGGGTCGCGTCGAGGAATTTGCCGCCGGCTGGGGCTCAGGTCCCGAGCTGTGCTTTCCCTGCGACGTCGCCAGCGACGAGGAAATCGCCGCGGCATTCGAAGCCCTGGGCAAGCAATGGGATGGCCTGGACTGCATCGTTCACTCGGTCGGTTTCGCCCCCGGCGACCAACTCAATGGCGACTTCACCGACGTCACCACCCGTGAAGGCTTTCGCATCGCTCACGACATCAGCGCCTACAGCTTCGTCGCCCTGGCCAAGGCCGGCCGCGAAATGATGAAAGGCCGCAACGGCAGCCTGCTCACCCTCTCCTACCTGGGCGCCGAACGCACCATGCCCAACTACAACGTCATGGGCATGGCCAAGGCCAGCCTGGAAGCCGGCGTCCGCTACCTGGCCGGCAGCCTCGGCCCGGAAGGCACCCGGGTCAACGCCATCTCCGCCGGCCCAATCCGCACGCTCGCCGCGTCGGGGATCAAGAGCTTCCGCAAGATGCTTGCCGCCAACGAGAAGCAGACCCCGCTGCGTCGCAACGTGACCATTGAAGAAGTCGGCAACGCCGGCGCCTTCCTCTGCTCCGACCTGGCCTCGGGCGTCAGCGGCGAAATCATGTATGTCGACGGTGGCTTCAACACCACCGCCATGGGCGCCATGGAAGATTGATTGCCACGCCATGAGCAATAACAAGGCCGCTTATCCAGACCGGGTGAAAACCTAGCAAACTGATCGGTGGTTGAAGAAAATGCCCGCATCGAAAGATACGGGCATTTTTCGTTATGGCATGCAGCCAGGGCGAGGCGCGAGGCCAGCCCCGCCTGTTAGCGGTTGCGCTGGACGACTCTACTGCCGACGACCTCCTGGTTCGGCTGATCGATGCCTATGGGGCTCGACTGCACCTCAAGGTGCTCGGTGCGCGCCAATGGGCGAGTTGATGGATTGAAGAGTCTGTTTCGCCTTTCGTCCACCCAAAAGCAAACGCCCCGAACCAGTCGGGGCGTTTGCCTGGCCCTGCATCAGGGCGTTTTCAGTGCAGCAGTCCACCAGTCCCTATGCAGGACCTGGCCATGATCGTCAGTGCCTAACGCTGCAGGCTTTCGACGCCCCCCACGCGAACCTCACGGGCAAAGTGGTCGCGGGTCAGCTTGACCACCACCGGGCTGAGCAGCAACAGGGACAACAGGTTGGGGATTGCCATCAGGCCGTTGAGGGTGTCCGCGACCAGCCAGGCGAAATCCAGCTGGGCGACAGCGCCGAACGGCACAGCCAAAACCCAGAGGATGCGGAATGGCAGGATGGCCTTGGTGCCGACCATGAATTCCCAGCACTTTTCGCCGAAATAGCTCCAGCCGAGGATGGTGGTGAAGGCGAATACCACCAGGGCAATGGTCAGGATATAACCACCGACACCCGGCATGGCCGACTCGAAGGCTGCCGCCGAGAGTGCCGCACCGCTGAGACCACTGGTCCAGACGCCGGAGCAGATGATTGCCAGGCCGGTCAGGCTGCAGATGACAATGGTGTCGATAAAGGTGCCGAGCATGCCGATCATGCCCGAGCGCACCGAACTGGTGGTGGTACCGGCCGCCTGGGCGATACCGGCAGTGCCGAGGCCAGCTTCGTTGGAGAAGATACCGCGCGCCACACCGAAGCGAATTGCCGCCATTACTGCCGCGCCAGCGAAACCACCAGTGGCGGCAACCGGGGTGAAGGCATAGGTGAAGATCATCTCGAAGGCGGCGGGGATCTGTGCGGCGTTGACCACCAGCACCACGATGGCGGCGATGATATAGGCCACGCACATGAAGGGAACCAGGGTAGCGGCGACCTTACCGATACGCTGGATACCACCGAGGATGACCATCCCGACGATGAGCATGGTGACCAGACCGGTCAGCCACAGCGGTACGGCGAAAGTCGCTTCGAGGGCCGCGGCCATGCTGTTGACCTGAACCATGTTGCCAATGCCGAAGCCGGCGAAGCCGCCGAAGATGGCGAACGCAGTACCCAGCCACAGCCACTTCTTGCCCAGGCCGTTCTTGATCGCGTACATCGGCCCGCCGACGTGCTCGCCGCGCTCGTCCTTCTCGCGGTAATGCACCGCCAGCACCACTTCAGCGTACTTGGTGGCCATGCCGACCAGGGCGGTGCACCACATCCAGAACAGCGCGCCGGGGCCACCGAGGAAAATCGCGGTGGCAACGCCGGCGATATTGCCGGTTCCGACAGTGGCGGCCAGGCAGGTCATCAAAGCCTGGAACGGGGTGATCTCGCCGCTTTCGGCGTCGCCTTTCTTGCGGCCTTGCCACATCAGTTTGAAACCGGCGCCGATCTTGCTCAGCGGCATGAATTTCAGGCGCAGCATCAGGAACAGGCCGGTGCCGAGGATCATCACCAGCATCGGTGGGCCCCAGACGAGACCATTGAGTTGATTGACCAAACTGTTGAGGGATTCCATCTAAGGTTCCTTATTCTTGTAGTAGTCGCGAGGTTGGGTACCCATCGCATGCTCGACCGCCGGGTAGGCAGCGTGACGCCATCAGCTGCACATCCAGCAAGGGCCAACGCGGGGAAACGTTCGGTCTTGCTGGAGCGGGCGCCAGTATATGAAGAGACGCGCAGTCTATTTCACTATTTAGAAGACAATGCTCAGCTGTAATTACCGTTAGAAGCCGAATAAACCAGATATAACTAGCCAGGTATCGCTAAGTCACCGCACATTCAACGATTATCTCCGCATCTCGATCGCCAGCGAACATGTAACGCGCCCCGAAGCGACTAGAAATCGCGCCGGTAGAACAGGTCCAGAGAACTGGCCAGGCCGCTGGCAGCCTCGAGGTAGAGGCGTTTGCTCAGTTCATAGCGCAACGCGATGGTGTTCGCCGGCTCGAACACGCCGACCCCGTAACGCAAGCTCAGGCGCTCCGACAGGCTGCCGCTGGCCACCACGCTGGTGCTCGCTCCGCTGCCTTCGGTGTCCAACTGGAAATCCTTGATGCCCAATCCCTGGGCCAGCCCGCCGGTCAAGGACGCGCTTCCGGCCAACCCCATGGCGAGCGCCGCCTGAGCCAGCAGGTTGTTGTCGCCACTGCTCTGCGCCAACGGCCGGCCGAGCACCAGGTAGGACAGCGCCTGCTGCTGGCTCATGGCCGGCTCGGAAAACACCTCGCTGGTGGGCTGTTCGGCATTGCCACTCAGGCGCAGGCCGGCGACGACCGAATCGACCCGGCGAATCGCCTCGACATCCAGGTAGGGCTGATCGATAGGTCCGGCGAACAGCAAACGCGCACGGCGGATGGTCAGGCGCTGGCCATAGGCACGATAACGGCCATTGTTCAGGCTCAACTCGCCGCGGGTGTCGAGGTCATCGCCGACGTGCACGCGTCCGGCCAGATCTGCGTTGAGGCCGAAGCCACTGAAACTCAGGCGCTCCTGCCCCACCTCTACATCGATGTCCATGGCGATCGCCACCGGCTGCCGCTCAACGCTTTCACGGCCGACAATCACCGCATCGTCGGAAACCTTGACCGTCGAAGGCGGCAACTCGCGGATGACGATCTTGCCGCGCGGGATCAGCACCTTGCCGGCTATCGACAACTGCTCGGCAGCGATGCGCAGGGTCAAATCCGGCTCGACCTGCAGCTCGGCATAGGGCTCGATGTCGACCGGCAGATGACTACCACGCAGGCGCAACTCACCCAATAGTCCGGCACGCCAGGATAGCTCGCCGGCCAGGCTGGCCTGGCCCCGCTCGCCACTGCGCCAGCCGCCGCTGAGCTGCAGGCTTTCCCCGGCAATCCGCGCGTCCATCTGCAACGCCTCGACCGCCATGGGCAATTGACCGCCGGACAGCTGGCCCTCGCGGAGCTGCAGGCGACCATCGACCTGCGGCGCCAGCAAGCTGCCGGACAGGTTGCCACTGCCGTCGAGCCGGCCTGCCAGATGCTCGACCATCGGCAGGAACGGCTGCGCCAGCGCCAGGTCCACGCCGCTCAGGCGAAAATCGCCGGCCAGCGTCTTGTTCGCCGGCCGCGGGTCGAGGCGCGCCTGCAGCAACAGCTGGCCGATTTTCGGCCCGCGCAGATCCAGCCGGGTATCGATTCGCTGCGGGCTCAGTTGGCTCTCCAGGTGCAGCTTGGCATAGGCGAAGTCCAGCCATTGGCCCCGATCGCGAATACGCCAGGTGCCGCTGCCAGCATCCAGCACGACCCGGCCGCTCGGCCCCGTCGCCGGCAAGTCGAGCTGCACCTCGGCATTCAACAGGCCTTGCCAGGCGAAGTCGCTGGGCAGCCATGGCGCCAGGCTGTCGAGGGGAAAGTCACTGAGGCGATAGCGCAACCGGGGCTCGGGCAGCAGTCGTTGATCCTCGCCGCACAGGCTGGCCGCGCCGGAACGCCAGCAGTGCGCCGCCAGGCTGAGCTGACCGTTGGCCAGGCGCACCAGGCCGGCAGGCTGCTGCAAACGCCAATCCTGACCGCCGCTCTGTACCTCGCCGCTGTTCAGGTGCCCGCGCCAGGCGCCTTGCTCCCAGCGGCCAGCGAATGCCAGGGCGCTCTGCAGCAAGGGCCCAGCGAGCTTGAGCTGCAGTCGCTGCTGGCGCCGATCACCCTGGCCGCTGGCCGTCAAGCGGCCCAGCTCGGTTTCACCCAGGACAATGCCCTGGGCGTCCAGTTCGACCCGTGCTTGCTGGGCACTATCGAGCGCCGCATCGAGTTGCAGGCGCTGCAGACGCTGGTCGATGTAGGCCAGGCGCTGTCCCTGCAGGCTCAGCTGGCCTTGTGGCGCCTGCAGGGTGCCCGCCAGGTCGAGCTGGCCCTGGAGCTGCCCCTGCAAGTGCGGCCAGAGTTGGCCCAGGCGCGGCAGGTTGACGCGCAACTGTCCGCTCAGGCGTCGATTCAGCTCGCCACTGCCGTCGATGCGATTGTCGCCCAGGCGCAGATCCAGACGCTGCAGCGCCCAGTGCTCGCCGCTGCCGGTGGCCTCGGCCTGGAACTGCGCCGGCTGGCCACGCAAACGGCCATTGAGGTCGATCTGGGCATTCAGGCTCAACTGCTGATCGCTCAGCTCGCCCTGGCTGTGCAGCGGCCCGCCCAGGGTGCCCGGCAATTCCGCCAGCCAGTAGGCCGGATCGAGGTCGTGCAGTTGCAAACGCGCATCCCAGCGCAGGCCGTCGGCAAAGCCCAGGGTCAGTTGGCCATCGGCCCGCCCCTGACCGGCACGCAATTGCAGATCGGGCAGGTGCAGCTGCTGCAAATCGCCACTGAGCGGACTCTCCAGGCTGAACGCCCCGGCCGGACCATCCAGCGCGGCGGCGAAATGGCCCAGGTAGTTGCCGTCGCGATAGGCCAGCTCACCGCTGAGCCGGCGCAATGCCACTGGCGGTTGCGTCACATTGGGATACAGGCGGTGCCAGGGAAAGTCCTGCCAGTCGAAACGGCTGTCCAGGCCGAACCCTTCGCGCCAGTCCAGCTGGCCACTGAGGCTCAGCTGCTGCTCGGCACTGGCACTCAGACTCAAGGCGGCAATCTCGGCGCCGTCAGCCTTCAGCAGCCCTTGCAGGGCCAGCGCCAGTGGCCCGCCCTCGCCCGGCAACTCGGCGGTGCCGCTGACCTGGTAGCCGTCGGCCAGATCGCCGCTGGCCGTCAGTTCAATCTTGTTCAGGCGCATGGTATCCGGCAGCTCGCTGCTGGCCTTGAAGCCATCGGCATGCAACTGCAGGCTGGCCGGGAGATTATCCGCCAGCGGCTGCACAGCGCCGTGCAGACGCCCATTGAGGTAGCCCATGCTATCGGCTGTCACCTGCAGGCTCTGCTGCACATCACCGACAATCTGTATGGCAAGCTGCCAGTCCTGTTGCTCGGGCGCCGCTAGCTGCAGCTTGCCGGCGAGACTCAAAGGCCAGTCACCGCGGGGAAGCAATTGGCCGCTCAGATCCAGGGCAAAGTCGCCGCGCTGGAGGCGCAGGCTGTCGATCTGCACGCCCGCACGGGTCCAGCGCGCCGCCAGTTGCAGGCCTTGCAACTGTTCAGCACCATTGAGTTGCAGGCTGCCGATGTGCACCTCGCCCAGTTGCACAGCCAATGGCAGCTGCAGCTGCGGCAAGCGCAATGGCGTGTCGCCTGCCTCATCTTCGCCAGGCGGCAGGCGCAACTCGATGCGCGCGATCTGCAGCCGCTCGACACACAGGGTCAGGCGCACCAGACACAGCGGCGACCAGGCCACCTCGGCGTGGCGAACGTCCACCAGGCGCTCGCCTTGCTGCCAGCGCAGCTGCTCGGCGCGCCACTGCCCGCCCAACTGGCCGTTGAAATGACTCACCTGCAAACCCGGCACCCGGGCCAGCGCCCAGCGGCTGCCGGCAGTGCTGGCGAGCGTCCAGGTCAGTGCCAGCACCAGCAGCAACAGGACGCCTAGCAGACCACAGAGGCCGTACTTCAGCCCGCGCCTCACAGCTCCGGCCCCATGGAGAAATGCACCCGCACGCCGCCCTGGTCATCCAGCGGATGAGCCAGGTCGAGGCGCAGCGGACCGACCGGCGAAACCCAGCGCAGGCCGATACCGACGGCGCTTTTCAAGGAGGGGAAGTCCAGCGAGTTGAAGCTGTTGCCCTGGTCGACAAAGGTCGCCACGCGCCAGCGCTCGGCCACGCTGTACTGATACTCGGCGCTGGCGGCGAACAGATAGTGGCCGCCGATTTTATCGCCCTGGGAATTTTCCGGTGACAGGCTCTGGTAGTCGTAACCGCGCACGCTCTGATCGCCGCCGGCGAAGAAGCGCAATGACGGCGGTACCGCGGAGAAACCGCCGGACTCGGTGCCGCCGAACTGCACCCGGCCGAGCACGCGATGCTTGTCCGCCAGGGTGGTCAAGCCTTTGAGCAAGACATTGCCATGCACCACGTCGGCATCGGAGAGCAAGCCGCGCTTGGCCGCCGACAGATCGAATTGCAGGCGATAGCCATGACTCGGATCGACCTGATTGTCGCTGTGTAGATACGCGTAGCTGATGCCGGGCATCAGCAAGGTGCTCAACCCGGAGTCGTCGCCGAGTTTGTACTGCTCATGCTGCCACTTCAGCGAGATGACCCGTTGCCAGCCACTGTCCAGCTTGCTGTGCCACTCCGGGCCCACAGTCAGCAAACGGCTGAGGCTGTCGGTGTCGGCCAGCTCTTGATATTGGTAACCGCCGGCGTAGCGCAGCTTGTCGGTCAGGGGGGGATCGCCGGGCACGTCGTACCACAGGCCGACGTTGTGCCGCGGTGCCGACAACTCCATCTCGGCGCCGTAACTGTGGCCTTGCGGGTTGGCCCAATGGCGTGTCCAGTTGGCCCGACCACGGGGGCCGACGTCGGTGGAAAAACCCAGCCCCAGGCCCATGCTGCGTGGCGTGCGGGTGTGCAACTGGACTCTGACCGGAATCCGCTGCTGCTCGGCGGCACTCGGGTTGGCATCGACGCTCACCGTCTCGAAATAACCACTGGAGCGTAGCGCCTGGTACAACTCGGCGATCAGCTCGGAATCATAGGGCGTGTCGGCGGTAAACGGCACCATGCGTTGCAGCAGTTGCGCCTCGAAGGGTGCATCGCCCTCGAAGCTCACGGCGCCCAGCTGATAGCGCGGGCCACTGGCATAGATCAGTTCGATGTCGGCGACCCCGGCCCGCGGGTCGATACTCAGGCGTTGCCGGGTGAAGCGCCCGGCGAAAAAACCATAACGCGAGGACTGGTTCTGGATCTGTCGCTTGGCCGCTTCGTAGCGGCCGTGATTGAGTACTGCGCCGGCTTTGAGCCGGGCATCACTGGGCAGACGAAACGCGCGCAACTGGTCGGCCGGTCCGTCGATGCGCAGGGTCACCTCACGTAACCTGACCGGCTCGCCGGGAACGATACGGATGGTCAGGCGCAATGGGTCGCCTTCGCTGACCTCGCTGACGATCTGCGCCTGGTAGTAACCCAGGGCCTGCGCGGCTTTCTCTGCCTGCGCTTCGGCCACTCGGCGATAACGCTGCAAGGCGTCGAGGTCGCGCTCGCCCAGGCTACCGATATAGCTTTCCACGTTCTCCTTGAGCGCGGCATTGGCAGGCTGCACCCGAACCACCAGGCGCGCCTCGGCCACTACCGACGCGCTCAGCAGGAACAGCGCCAATCCGGCGCAAAATGTGGGAAAGGTTCTCATGAACGCGATGCTAGCACGTGGCGCGCCGCAGCCTAGAGCGCCTGGCCGTGTTCTCACCGACTATGCAGTTAGGCTTTATTGCGGCACTCCAGCCCCTCGGGTGGGCTGATTCAGCCCACCCGAGGGAACGCCAGTCTGCACAGCGTGGCCTGCACGCCCTCAGGCGCTGGCTTTGACGGCCTGCTGCGGGTTGGGATGGAAGAACACGTGCTCGATGATCGGCCCAACCGCCACTTCACCGATTTCTTCGTAGCCATGGCGCTTGTAGAAGTCCAGGTAATGCGGATTGCCGGTGTCCAGCACCACGCCGAGTGAATCCGCATCCTCGGCGCACCAGTTGTGCAGGGCTCCGAGCAACTGCTCACCGAGGTGCTTGCCCTGGAACTCGGGGTGAACACCAAGCAATGGCAGCACGTGGTAAGGCCCGGGCGGCAGGCAGGCGAGGATGGCATCGTGGTAGGCCAGATAACGTTTGGTACAGCGAAAGCCGGTGGTCAGCAGCATGCGCATGCGCCAGTTCCAGCTCTCGGTGATATCCAGGCGACGCTGCGGAGGTGCGATCAGCGCCATGCCGATCAGGCGGTCATCGATCAGCAGACCAATCGCCGGCAGCTCCTCGTTGAAGTGTTGTTGCACCAACTCCCGCACGGTGGCGCGCACGCGCTGGTCATAACCAGGGCGTTCGGCCTCGAACAGGTAAGAAAAGGTCGGCTCATGGCGATAGGCGTGGTACAGCAGCGAGCGCGCTTCGCGGGCATAACCGCTATCAAGCATACGGACTTCGGCAGGACTGTTCGGCATAGGGTGCGACCTCTGGCTTTCGTTGATCTACTTGGCCTGTAGCCACCCTAGCACCGCAACCCGGCGACAGCCAGAACTGGCCGTACGGTCGCCGGATCGGCTAGCATCGCAACTCTGCTACAACGACCCCAGGACTTGCCGCCCATGAAGATCGTCTCCTTCAATATCAACGGCCTGCGTGCGCGCCCACATCAATTGGCGGCCTTGATCGAGAAACACCAGCCGGACGTGATCGGCTTGCAGGAAACCAAAGTCGCCGACGAGCAGTTCCCCGAAGCGGAAATTCGCAACCTCGGCTACCACGTGCATTACCACGGCCAGAAAGGCCACTACGGCGTTGCCCTGCTCTCGCGCCAGGAGCCGTTGGCGCTGCAGAAGGGCTTCCCCGACGATGGCGAGGACAGCCAACGGCGCTTTATCTATGGCACCTTCGCCGACGCGCAGGGCAACCCGGTGACCGTGATGAACGGTTATTTCCCGCAAGGCGAAAGCCGTGACCACCCGATCAAGTTCCCCGCCAAGCAGCGCTTCTATGCCGACCTGCAGCAGCTATTGCACAAGCACTTCCAGCCAGAGCAGGCGCTGGTGGTGATGGGCGATATCAATATTTCGCCGGAAGACTGCGACATCGGCATTGGCGAAGAGAATCGCAAGCGCTGGCTCAGAACCGGCAAATGCAGCTTTCTGCCGGAAGAGCGCGAATGGCTGGCCAGCCTGAAGAACTGGGGCCTGGTCGACAGCTTCCGCCAGCTCTACCCCACGGTGAACGATCGCTTCAGCTGGTTCGACTACCGCAGCCGGGGTTTCGAGGACGACCCCAAGCGCGGCCTGCGTATCGATGTGATCCTGGCCTCGCCGCCTCTGCAATCGCGCTTCAAGGATGCAGGCATCGATTACGAGCTACGCGGCATGGAAAAGCCCTCGGACCATGCACCGATCTGGCTGGAACTGAGCTGAACTGAGAGGCGGTGCAATAGCTCTCGCCTGCTGCGGCTGCCGCCAAACGCCCTAGGCTCCGCCCCATTCCCTCGAGTAATCCGTAGGGTGTACTCGCCGCAGGCAGTGCACCTTTGGTTCGCCGGCGCGGCACATAAAGCTGGCGGGCTGTCGCTGCGCGCCGCACGGATCGCCGCGAGGCCAACACCCCGTTGTCATATTCCAGTCATCTGTTGGTCTTATCGTCGCGGCACCTTCAATTGCCTTATAAGGTGCCTACCGCATGCCGCGCGCCCTGCCTGCTTGTAATCAGCCTACCTGGAGCAGTACCTGCGCCGGCCTGTTGCTCGGTTTCTTCTGCTATGCCCTGCCCTGGTCGGTATTCGCTGCCCTGCCGATCCCTGCTGACAACGGCAGCGCCCTGCATATCCAGGGCTCCAACACCATCGGTGCCACCCTTGGCCCTGCGCTGGTCAGGGGCTTGCTCGAAGAACAGGGCCTGCGCGCGATCCGCATCGAAGCCGGCGCCGCCGACAACGAACAGAAGATCATCGGCAGCGACAGCGACGGTCGCCGTGTGACCATCGAAGTCGCCGCCCATGGCTCCGGCACCGGTTTCACTGCCTTGCAGGACGGCAGCGCCGACCTCGCCGCTTCCTCGCGACCGATCAAGGCCAGTGAAGCCAGCGCCCTGGCGGCCTTGGGCGATCTGCAAAGCCGGGATGCCGAGCAAGTCATAGCCATCGATGGCTTGGCGATCATCCTGCACCCGAGCAATCCACTCGGCGCGTTGCGCATCGACCAGTTGGCGCAGATATTCTCTGGCGAGTTGCAGGACTGGGCGCAACTGGGCGGCAAGACCGGACCGATCACGCTGTACGCCCGCGATGACAATTCGGGCACCTACGATACCTTCAAGGAACTGGTACTGGCTGCCCATGGCACAACCCTGGCGGCCAGCGCGCGGCGCTTCGAATCAAGCGAAGCACTGTCCGACGCGGTCAGCCAAGACCCCCACGGCATCGGTTTTATCGGCCTGCCCTACATTCGCCAGGCCAAAGCCGTGGCCATCGCTGCCGGCGAGTCGCAGGCGATGCTGCCCAGCGCGACCCTGATCGCGACCGAGGACTATCCATTGTCACGGCGGCTGTTTCTCTACAACCAGCCGGACTCGCCCAACCCCTGGGCCAAGGCGCTGGTCGCTTTTGCCCACAGTCCGCGCGGTCAGGCCATAGTCGCGCACAGCGGTTTTATCGCGCAGACCGTGCAAGCGATAACAGTCGCCCCGGACAGCGCCATGCCAGAGACCTATCAGGCCCTGGCCCGTGAGGCGCAACGCCTGTCGTTGAACTTCCGCTTCCAGCAAGGCAGTGCGGTGCTGGATAACAAGGCCCAGCGCGACCTCGAACGGCTAGTCAGCTACCTGACAGCGCAGGACAAGCTGCAGCGCAAAGTGGTGCTGGTGGGTTTCGGCGACGCCAAGGCCGATCCGGTCAGGGCCGAGTTGCTGTCCAAACTGCGGGCCATGGCCGTACGCCGCGAACTGGCCCGGCACGGAGTGATCTTGCGCCAGGTAACCGGGCTCGGCGATGAGCTGCCGGTAGCCGCCAACAATGCCGATGACGGACGACTCAAGAACCGCCGCGTCGAGGTCTGGGTGTATTAACGCCGGCTGGCAATAGAGCGTTCATGCCCGAGGAAATATAGGCGCGGCGGGGGGCACCTAGCCCATGCCCGCGAAGCTTGTGCGTCGGCTGCCCTGGCGGGCATGGCCCGCTCCTACGCCAGTCGAGTGATGCTCGCCGGCCGCTTGCAGGCGGCGCTCACAGCTTCTAGCCTAAGTTCTATGTGACACCGGGCCCCTCTGGCGGTGAGTTGCTCACCGTGATGTCGGAGTCACTAAGTTGGTTCTCAACTTAGGCCGATTGCAGGGAGGGCTCATGAACGCTCTGCAGGCTTTGTTTACCGGCCCCTTTCTTGGCACGCCTGCCTGGTTCTGGTTGGCCTTTATCTCCATTGTCCTGGCGCTTCTGGTATTCGACCTCGGTGTACTCCACCGCGACCAGCATGAGATTGAAATGCGCGAGAGCTTGCTGCTGTACAGCGGCTACTTCAGCGTGGGCCTGCTGTTCGGCGCCTGGATCTGGTGGCAACTCGGGGCGAGCAAGGCACTGGAGTTCTACACCGGCTTTCTGGTCGAGCAATCGCTGTCGATGGACAACGTGTTCGTCATGGCGATGATTCTCGGTTTCTTCGGCATTCCTCGGCGCTACCAGCATCGGGTATTGTTCTGGGGCATCCTCGGGGTCATCGTGCTGCGCGCGATCATGATCGGCCTGGGCACGGCGCTGGTGCAGCAGTTCGACTGGATTCTCTACGTATTCGGCGCCTTTCTGCTGCTGACCGGGATCAAGATGCTGTTCAGCCGTGAAGTCCGGCACCCGGACCTGGCACAGAACCCCGCGCTGAAATTCCTGCGCCGGCATATCCGGGTCACCGATGAGCTGCATGAGGGGCGCTTTCTTGTCCGCCTGCGCGACCCGGCCAGCGACAGGCTGCGGCGTTACGCCACCCCGCTGCTGCTGGCACTGGTGCTGATCGAGCTGGCTGACCTGATATTTGCGGTAGACAGCGTGCCCGCGGTATTTGCCATCACTCAGGACCCGTTTATCGTCTATACCTCGAACATCTTCGCGATCCTCGGCTTGCGCTCGCTGTACTTCGCCCTGGCTGCGCTGATGCACCGCTTTATCTACCTGAAATACGCGCTGGCGTTGGTGCTGATCTTTATCGGCGGAAAGATTTTCCTGCACGGGCTCATTGGCAAGATTCCCGCAGTGGTCTCACTTGGCGTAACCTTCTGCCTACTGGCAGGCGGGGTGCTGCTTTCCCTATTGAAGACTCGCAACAAGTTGCTATGAGGGGCGCGGGATGGATGTACGAATCGAGAACCTGCAACGTCAGGGCCGCACGCTCTGGCAAGTGCGCATGGGCCCTCGCGGCGTAACCTTTCATGAGGAACTGGCGGCGCGCACCTTTGCCGCCCAACTGCATCAACGCCTGCTCTGGTTGCGCGAACTCGCCGAGTGCGAATCCGGCGATCGGCAGCCGCGCTGAAGCGCAGAGCAAGCAACGGCTGAACGACAGGCCGCGGGCGCTCACTGCATACCCTTGAGGCACTCGCTCAAGGGTCGCGGGTACTCGACGCCGTAGCCTTGTACATAGTCAACGCCCAACTCGGCCAGACACTCACGGATACCGACGGTTTCGACGTACTCGGCAATCGTTTTGCGGCCCAGCAAATGCGCGATCTCATTGATCGACTTGACCATCGCCAGATCACTTGGCGAGCGTTCGATCTCCCTGACGAAACTGCCGTCGATCTTGACGAAGTCCACGGGCAGCCGCTTGAGATACTCGTAGGAGGAAAAACCGGTGCCAAAATCGTCGATGGCGAATGTGCAGCCCAAACGTTGCAGGTAACGCACCAGGTCGGCGGTTTTGGTCAGGTTGGCCACCGCGGCGGTTTCGGTGATTTCGAAACGGATTCGCTCCGGCGGCACCGCGTAATCCTCGAACAGGGTTTCGATGAACTGCAGCAGCTTGTCGTCATTCAGGCTGCTGCCGGACAGATTGATCGATACCCCGCTTGAGCATGTCCAGAAGTTCGGGTGTTGCGCCAGCTCGGTGAACACCCGCTTGAGTACCCAGCGGTCGACCTTGGTCATGCGGTCATAGCGCTCGGAGGCGGTAATGAAGTCGAGCAGAGTGACTTCATTCTCCATGACCAACAACACTTCATAATGTGGCAACTGGTCGTGCAAGCCTCTGGCAGGGGCAATTTGCTGCACGCGCAGACTGAGTTCGCCGCGTTCGATGATGTCGTCCACCTGCCCGGCTATGGCCATCAGTCCGGTGTGCACGCCATCGATCTCATCGGTGTAGGTGTGCACACAGTTGCGCCCCGACTCCTTCGCGGTGGCGCATGCCGTTTGCAGATCGCGAAACAGATTGACCACATCGTGGCGCTCGCTCATCAGCACGATCCCGACACTCATGGTGGCCGTGTGCGAACGTCCCTCCCACTCGAATACATTGGCCTCGGTAGCCGCCCGCAGGCGTTCGGCCAGTTGGCCGGCCTGGAGTTCATCCGGCTGGGTCAGGGCCACGGCGAAATCCGCCCCGCCGATGCGCGCCAAGGTCGCCGTCTCGGGCAACTGGGCTGCCAGCAACTCGGCAATCTGCTTGAGGTAGGCGTCGGCGGCCACATGGCCTAAACGGGAGTTCAGCAGACCGAACTGGTCGATATGCCCATAGATGAAGGCATTCTTCTGCTGGGACGCCAGGGCCTGGGCGATCGCCGTCTCGAAACTGCGGCGATTGAGCAAGCCGGTGAGCTCGTCGTGGCTGCGCGCATGGGCGATATCGCGGTACAGATTGCCGACGATATCCTCCAGGTGTTTCTGAATCACGCCAACACCATGCGGTTCGGGTTCCGAGGCCCCCAGCCAGCCGGAGGCGAATCTGGCGATCAATTCGTCGCTGGTGAGGCTGCCGGCTTCGCGACCCTGGCGGTCCACCAGGATGTAGTGATCGGTGAGCGAGTTGGCCCAGACCAACTGCAGGTACTGACCACTCTGGGTCACCAACCAGTCGCCGGCGCTGAGTTGCTGCACCCGCTCCCGCCAGCGTTGCTGGTCAGGCGAGTAACGCGGTGCGGGCGGCGTCGCCGCGGGAGACGGCAAGTCGACCAGTTCGACCGGCTGATCGCCGACCAGCTGTTCGTGCAATTGCTTGAGCACCGGGGTATGGCGGAACTGTCCGGGCAGGAAACTCTCCATGCGCTTGCGCAGCAGCTCCAGCACCGGTTCGGTCTCGAACGCCCGCTCGACCCGGCTGGCGCTGTAACCCCAGGCATTCGCGTCGGCCTGCAACCAGCCGTTGAGCTGGCGCAACACGGCCAGGTCATCGAGCCATTCAAAGCTCTCTTCGCCCTGGCGGATCAGCTCGTGCACCAATAATTCGCGCCAGCCGATGTCCAGCCAGTCGAGCAGTACCTGTGGTGCCCGCTGGCCGAACAGTTTCGACAGCTCACGCCCGACATGCTGCCTGGCTTGCTCAAGCACATCTCGCCCACGGATGTACTGGCGCACGCGATCGGCGTTATTGCTGTAGGCGCGCTGTTGCACCGCCAGCAGTTGCTCAAGCTCCTGGTCGCAGCGCATGAACACGCTGCTGTCACCGCTGTAGTCGGCGACGATGCCGTCGATCAACTGCTGGACGCGGTCCTCGAGAATCGGGTTGGGTGGCTCGGAAAAATCACAGAGCCGCATCATCTTGTCCAGGGTGGCGCGGACTGGATGGGTCGAGTCGGCGAAGGCGGCGGGGTCGAGCATGGAGGCCTGAACGACCGGGACCATGAGCCGGCGCAGGGCCGGTTTGACATTGCTGGCAATCGCCGTTTCCTGCTCGATGTGCTGGAACAGCTCGGCCACCACCCCGGCATCTGCACTCTGCCGTGGCGACAGCACGGCGCCAGCCTCGCCCAGCTCCTGCAGAAACGTATCCGGCGACCAGCCTTGCTCAGGTGGAGTGAGTTGCTGCAGCTTGCCCAGCGCAGCCTGCAGCAAGGAGGCGTCCGCGGCGGCCTCGACAGCGGCACTCCCGCCCTCGGCCGTAGCGGCGCCGGTCGTGGAATCCGCGCCTACCGCGCGCAAATGCTCGATTGCCCGGTAAGGCGCATCCGGCGCGGCGCTGGGCGGCGTGCGGCGGCGTTCCTGAGCGGGGAGCACCACCGGATCGATAAGCGGCTCTATCTTGAAACGCTCGAAAACCTTGTCCAGCTGCTCGAAGTAGACCTTCAGGTCACTGGCGAGCACCTGCGCCGCGGCGGCGTAGAACAGTTCGCGGACCAGGGGCAACTGCTCGCGCAGCTGCAATTGTGCCTGCAGCGTGCGCACCATGAACTCCAGCGACAGCGGGCTTTCCCGATCTTTCGCTTGCGCTCCGGTGGCTGTATTCAACTTGGCGCAACTGCGCCATTCCAGGACACCCAAGGGTTCGCGCAACTGGCGCACCAAACGGCGCGCCTCGAGCATCTCCTCCACTTCGCCATCATCGACCAGTTGCCACTGGCTGGCGTCCGTCGGTGCCTGCGCCTGCGCGATGATGCCGGCTGGCAGCAAGGCTCGAATGGCCTTGACCGTTTCGGCGATGGCCCGTTGGCGCAGCGTTATGCACCGGCGCAGGAAATCCTCGCAGCCCTGGGCCTCCTTGTTGCTGCGCGCCAACAGGCGCTGTTCATTCAAGGTCTGAATGGTGGCGTCGATCACCCCTTCCAGACAGTGGGGCAGATAAGTGCCGACAGTCTGTCCCAAGGCATCCATCACTGGCGACTGCTGCTGCGTCTGCATCCCGCCTCCCTCTCGCCTGTATTTATTCCAGGTGCGACAGGCTCCCGCTGCCGCAGATGAACTATAGACGTCAGGATTGGATTCGGCTGGCGCCTCGCTGCATTTCAGGCGCTCTTCGGTTATGCCGCAAGCGGCGCAAGTCGCCGCGCGCAGACACAGTGCAGTCGCAGCAACGACAAGGCCCGCCTGGTTGGCGGGCCTTGTCGTTGGCTTTGCAGCCTCGGGGGCCGCTGCGGCGCGGTTACTTCGCCATGTACTTGCCGATCTCGAACTTGCCGATCGCCGCGCGGTGCACTTCGTCCGGGCCATCGGCCAGGCGCAGGGTACGCTGCATGGCGTACCAGTAAGCCAGCGGGAAGTCGTTGGAGACCCCGGCACCACCGTGGATCTGGATCGCGCGGTCGATCACCTTGAGCGCGACGTTCGGCGCCACCACCTTGATCTGGGCGATTTCGCTGGCGGCGATCTTGTTGCCGACAGTGTCCATCATGTAGGCCGCATTCAGGGTCAACAGGCGCGCCATGTTGATCTCCATGCGCGAGTCGGCGATGTGGTCGATGTTGCCGCCCAGGCGTGCCAGCGGCCTGCCGAACGCGGTACGGCTGATCGAACGCTCGCACATCAGCTTCAGCGCGCGCTCGGCCATGCCGATCGAACGCATGCAGTGGTGGATACGGCCAGGGCCGAGGCGGCCCTGGGCGATCTCGAAGCCGCGGCCTTCACCGAGCAGCACGTTCTCGTAGGGCACCCGAACGTTCTCGAACAACACTTCGGCGTGACCATGGGGCGCGTCGTCGTAGCCGAATACCGGCAATGGACGCAACATCTTCACCCCGGGGGCGTCCATCGGCACCAGGATCATCGAGTGCTGCTGGTGGCGCGGCGCGTCGGGATTGGTCAGGCCCATGAAGATCATGACCTTGCAGCGCGGGTCGCAGGCGCCGGAGGTCCACCACTTGCGCCCGTTGATCACCCACTCGTCACCCTCGCGCACGGCGCGGGCTTCCATGTTGGTGGCATCGGATGAGGCCACGCCCGGCTCGGTCATGGCGAAGGCCGAACGGATCTCGCCGGCCAGCAGCGGCTTGAGCCATTGCTCCTTCTGCGCCTCGTTGGCGTAGCGCACCAGCACTTCCATGTTGCCGGTATCCGGCGCGGCGCAGTTGAACGGCTCGGCACCGATCAGCGAGCTGCCCATGATTTCCGCGAGCGGTGCGTATTCGGTGTTAGTCAGACCGGCGCCCAGCTCCGACTCCGGCAGGAACAGGTTCCACAAGCCTTCGGCTTTGGCCTTGGCTTTCAGCTCTTCCATGATCGCGGTCGGCTGCCAGCGGTCGCCTTGATTGACCTGCTGTTCGAAAACGGCCTCGGCCGGATAGACGTGAGTCTCCATGAACGCGGTGACGCGCTCACGCAGCTGCTGAACCTTGGGGGAGTAGGCGAAATCCATGGGAGCTACCTTCTGCGGGCTAATTTGGTGAGGTGTTCGATCTGAAAATGATGCTAGAACAGGGCCTAAAATTTATCTAACCTATTCTCAGCGTGTATAAACATTCATCACCGATATATGATTCACTAATACCGACAACCCTCGGAGCGAGCGCGGAATGAATCTGAACAAGGTCGACCTCAACCTCTTTATCGTCTTCGATGCCATCTACACCGAGGCCAATCTGACCCGCGCCGGGCAGATCGTCGGCATCACCCAGCCCGCCGTGTCCAATGCCCTCGCCCGCCTGCGCGAGACCTTCAACGACCCCTTGTTCGTGCGCACCGCCCAGGGCATGGTGCCCACGCCAATGGCGCAGAACATCATCGGCCCGGTGCGCAGCGCCTTGCAGCAACTGCGCATCTCGGTGCAGGAAAGCCGCATCTTCAATCCGGCCCAGGCCAACAAGACCTACCGCATCAGCATGACCGACCTCACCGAAGCGGTGGTTCTGCCCTCCTTGTTCCAACGCCTGCGCCGCCTGGCGCCAAATGTCAGCCTGGAAAGCATGCTCGCCCGCCGGCGCGACACCACCAAGGAGCTGGCCGCCGGCCGGCTCGACTTCGCCGTCGATGCGCCGCTCAACACCGACCCCCAGGTACGTCACGTCAAGATGATGGAAGACCGCTACGTCTGCGCCATGCGCAGGGGGCATCCGCTGGCCAAGGACAAGATCAGCCTGGACGAATACCTGTCGCTGACCCATATCCAGATTTCCAGCCGCCGCAGCGGCCTCGGCTATATCGACCTGTCGCTGGGCAAGATGGGCCTGAAACGCCGAGTCGCCCTGCGCTCGCAGCATTACCTGATGGCCTCCACCGTGCTGCAGAACACCGACATGGTCATCACCGTGCCGGAGCGCTTCGCCCGGCGTAACGATCTGCACTACATGGAGCTGCCGGTCAACGACGTGCCGGCCCTGGAAACTCATCTGTACTGGCACGAGAGCACCGACCAGGATCCGGCCAACCGCTGGATGCGCGAGCAGATCATCGAGATCTGTCAGCACGTCATCGCCCAGGAAAAGAAACTCGAGAAGGCCGCGTCCTAGTCCGCGTCGCCGGGGCGGGCCCCGGCGGATGGTCACAGAACCAGCAGATTTCGCACTTTTTTGTCATTTCCGCGATGGCCCCCACACGGCCTGCTAGGCAAGTACTTCGCCCTGGCCTATGGTTCAGCCATAGAGGCCGCCCCGGTGTAAGGAATGCTGCATGCGCTGTCTGCTCCTGGCTTGTGTGTTGCTTTGCAACCTTGTCTTTGCCGACGAGATTCTGATTGTCGGCAACAATTATTCGATACCCAAGATCTACGCCGAAGGCGATCAACCCCAGGGCATGCTGGTGGATATTCTGCGCTACGCCGCTGCGGCCATGCCTGAGCACCAGCTCAACCTGCACCTCTACCCCTGGATCCGTGCCTACAAGATGGCCGAGAGCGGCCAGGCCGGCATCATCGGCCTGAGCTGGACCACGGAACGCCAACAACTCTTCGACTACTCTGAGCCGCTGTTCTACGACGAGGTGGTGATCGTGGTGCGCCATGACGACAACCTGATCTTCAACCGCATCGAAGATCTCAAGGGCCGGCGCATCGGCCTGGGTGCCGGCGGCAGCTTCGGCGATGAGTTCGAACAGGCGCGCAGGCAGGGAGTGTTCCAGGTCGATGAGGACAATGGTCCGGTCCCGCGGCTGAAGAAACTCCTGGCCAAACGCATCGACGTGGCCCTGATCAATCCAGGCACCGCCGGGTTGCACCGGGCCATCGCTCTGGACCCGGAACTGTCGCGGCGCGCCGCGGAATTCCAGGTGCTGGCGCAGCCGCTCAAGCGCGACGCCAACTACCTGGGCTTTCACAAGCGCCTGGAGATGGGCGACTTTCTCGCCAAATTCAACCAGCATATCCGCCGCGGTTATGCCAATGGCGACATCCCGCGCCTGCTGGCCCGCTACCAACTGCCATAGGGTGCGCCGTGTGCACCAGGCGGCCTTGAGGACACCACCGTCGAATGGTTGCGTTCAAGCGCTGTCGCGCAGCACCAGTTCGAAGCCCACGTCGATGCAGTGCGCGGCTGGCTGTTCGCCGCGCATCAGGGTCAGCAGCATTTCCCCGGCCAACTGGCCGATGCGCCCGCGAATGGTGCGCACCGTGGTCAGCGCCGGATGCACCCAGGCGGCGGCCGGCAGGTCGTTGAAGCCGGCGATGGCCAGGCGTTGCGGCACCGCCAGATCGAGCTGGCGAGCGCGGAACAGCGCGCCCAGAGCCAGGTCGTCGTTGTTGAAGAACACCGCGTCTATCTCCGGATGCTGGAGCAACAGGCGGTCGAGCAGATTGGCGCCCAGGCCGATGGAGGACAGTTCCGGGGTGAGCAGTTCCAGGTTCGGGTTGTAACGACCGTGGGCCTGCATGCACTGGCGATAGCCCTCGGCACGCTGCAGGGTGCGCGGGTCGAGCTGGGCGGCGGCGAAGGCGATATGCCGGTAGCCGCGCTCGATCAGCGCGTTGGTCATGGTCGCGCCGGCATCCAGTTGCGAGAAGCCGACGCAGTATTCGTCCTCGGCATCGCTCAACTCCATCATGGTGACGATGGGGCCGCGGCAACCGCCAAGAATCTCCCGCGCCGTGTCGCTGCGCTCGAAGCCGGTGAGCAACAGGCCGGCCGGCTGATGCGCCAGGTAGGAGCGCAGCAGACGCTCATCTTCCTCGGGCCGGTAGTGGCTGACGCCGATCATCATCTCGAAACCGGCGGGCATCAGCACCCCCTGGATCGCCTCGACGGTGTCGACGAATACCGAGTTGGACAGCGACGGAATCAGCACCGCCACCAGGTTCGACTTGGAACTGGCCAGCGCCCGTGCCGCCGGATTCGCCACGTAGCCCAGCGCCTTGGCCGCCTGCATGACCTGTGCGCGCAGTGCATCGGAAACCCGTTCCGGTTGCGACAACGCGCGCGAGGCGGACATCAGCGAGCAGCCGGCGGCCTTGGCCACGTCGGACAGGGTGACGCGTTCGGCGGAGCGGCGACGACGTGGGCTCATGACGGTTCCATCGGCAAAGTGTGGGCGATTCTAGCAGGCGCGACGGTCAGCCCGACATCAGCCAGCTGACCGCCATGGGCTTGCCTATTCCGGCACCTTGGCCAGCTCGGCCTGCACCTGGTCGAACAGCGGCTGGCCAACCGTGTCGATCACCTGCTGGATCGCCGGCTGGGCCTGCTCACGCATGCGCTGCACCTCGGCGTCGCTGATCTGGTTGACCTGCATGCCGTTTTCCTTGAGCTGCGCCAGGGCCTTGGCCGCTTCTGCGCGGGTGTCCTGACGCTCGAAGTCGCGGGCCTTCTTCGCCGCGTCCAGGATGATGCCCTGCTCGGTCTGCGACAGGCCGTCCCACCAGCGCTTGGACGCGGTGACGATCCACGGGCTGTAGACGTGGTTGGTCACGGTCAGGTACTTCTGCACCTCGAAGAACTTCGACGAGAGGATGGTGTTGAAGGGGTTTTCCTGGCCATCCACCGCCTTGGTCTCCAGCGCGGTGAACAGCTCGGAGAACGGCAGCGGCACGGCGTTGGCGCCCATCAGCTTGAAGGTCTCGAGAAACACCGGGTTGGGCATCACGCGCAGCTTGATCCCGGAGAAGTCTTCCAGCTTGGTGATCGGCCGGGTGTTGTTGGTCATGTTGCGGAAACCGTTCTCCCAGTAGACCAGGCCGACCAGGCCCTTCTCTTCCAGCTTGTCCATCACCTGGCGCCCGACCGGGCCATCCAGCACCGCATCGGCCTGCTGCTCGCGGGTGAACAGGAACGGCGTATCCCACACCGCCATTTCCTTGGTGATGCCGACCAGGGTGGCGGTGGAACCGACCATCATTTCCTGGGCGCCGCCGATCAGCGCGCTCTGCATCTGGTCGTCCGAGCCCAGGCTGGCCGCGGCATAGGTGCGCATCTTCAATTTGCCTTCGGAGGCCTTGGCGACTTCCTCGGCGAACAGCTTGGCCGCCCGGCCCTGGTTGCTCTGTTCGTTGAGTCCGTAGCCGAAGCGGATCATCCGCGAACGGACTTCATCGGCCTGGACGGTGAGCGTGGCCAGCGGACTGAACAGCATGGCTGCAGCCAGAACGGTAATCAGTGGACGTTTCATCAGCGAGTGCCTCTTATTGTTGTGAGAAGTAGAACGACGGTTTTTGTGCAACCTACAACAAGCTGCCCGGCAGCGTGCCGCCGGACGTGGAAAACAACGGATTCAGCGCAACCATGTCAACGGCACCGTGACGATGGCCGGGAAGGCAACCAGCAACGCGACTATGCCCAGGTAGATGTAGAAGAACGGCATCACCCCGCGCACCAGGATTTCCATGCGCAGCCTGCCGATACCGCCGACCACGTTGAGCACCGTGCCCACCGGCGGGGTGATCAGGCCGATGGAGCCGATCAGCACGAACATCACACCGAAATACACCGGGTCGATGCCGGCCTTGATCGCGATGGGCGCCAGTACCGGCGCCAGGATCAGGATGGTCGGCGTCAGGTCGAGGACCATGCCCACCGCAATCATCAGCAGCATGATCGCCAGCATCAGCAGATGCGGATGGTCGAGCAGCGGCCCGAGCATGACGCCGATTTCCTCGGGCAGCTGGGCCAGGGTCACCATATAGGCCGACACCGTGGCCGCGGCGCAGAGGAACATCACCGAGGCGGTGGTGCGGCTGGCGCGGGTCAGGGTCTCGCTCAGCGCCGCCCAGCTCAGTTCGCGATACAGCAGGGTCGACACCGCCAGGGCGTAGACCGCCGCCACCACCGCCGCTTCGGTCGGGGTGAAGATGCCGAAGCGCAGGCCGCCGACGATGATCACCGGCAGCATCAGCGCCGCGGCGCCATCCACCAGCACATGGCGGCGTTCGGCCTTGCTCGCCTTGGGCGGCGTCGGCTCGGTGAAGCCGCGGGCGATCAGGGTCCAGGCGAAGACCAGGCCGACGCCCATGATCAGGCCCGGCACCAGGCCGGCCATGAACAGCTGACTGATCGAGGTATTGGTCACCACGCCATAGATCACGAAGGGCATCGACGGCGGAATGATCGGCGCGATGATGCCGCCGGCCGCCACCAGGCCGGCCGAGGAATGCAGCGGGTAGCCACGCTGGCGCATCATCGGCAGCAACAGGGTGGCCAGCGCCGCGGTATCGGCCAGGGCCGAGCCGGACATGCTCGCCAGCAACACCGCCGCGGCGATCGCCACATAACCGAGGCCGCCGCGCAGGTGGCCGAAGTAGGCCTGGGCCATGGCGATGATGCGCCTGGAGATGCCGCCGGCGTTCATCAGCTCGCCGGCCAGGATAAAGAAGGGCACGGCCAGCAGCGGAAAGCTGTCGGCGCCGGCGAGCAGGTTCTGCGCCAGCAGTTGGACGTCCCAGAACTGCAGATACCACATCAGCACCGCGCCGGTGAGAATCAGGGCGAAGGCGATGGGCATGCCGAAAGACATGAAACCCAGCAGTGAAGCAAGGAAGACAGCGACGGTCATCAGCGGGTCCTCGGTGGGCAGTGCCCGATCTTGTTATGGAAAGAATGCAACGCGAACAGCCGCTCAGTCGGCCGTGACATTGGCCAGCGCCGCGGTTTGCTCGCGCGGTCGGCGCCAGACGTTGACCAGCTGCACCAGCGCCAGCAGCGCCAGCACCGCCATGCTGGCCAATATCGGCACCATCGCCAGCACCACCGGGTAGCCGACCACCGTGCTGTGGTTACCCCAGCCGTACTGCACCTGGCTCCAGGCCCCCAGGGCCGAGAGCAGACTGGCGCCGATCACCAGCAGCCAGCTGGCCGAGTCGACCAGGCGGCAGACGGCATGGGGAAAACGGTCGCGGATCATGCGAAAGGTCATCAGTTCGCCGCGGCGCATGCTCGAGGCCACACCGACGAACACCAGCCAGACGAAGGCCAGCCGCGACAGCTCCTCGACGCCGGCCCAGCCGGTGCCGAAGGCATAGCGCAGCACGACGTTGATGAATACGGCGGCCACCATGAAGGCCATCAACCCAGCCATCAGACCGTCGGTGAGGCGGTCGAAGAGCTGCGCCAGTCCGCCGCTGTAGATCGGTTCGGCAGTCAGTTGCGGCCCATGGTTAGCGCTATCAAACGGCTGCGCAGAAAGATCCACCTGCGCTTCGATCTCCTCACCCGTGGCATCGCGGCGCACCCAGGCACAAATCTGCGCGACCACCTCGGCGCGGCTCTGCGCGGCGCTGACGCTGAACACATGGGCTTCGCCGTCGGGCGATTCGAGGGTGGTGAACTGGCTGTCGACCAGCGAGATCGGCATGAAATGCCCGGGTCTGGCACCTACCCGTTGCAAGGCGGTAGCCCGATCGATGTCCAGATGAGCGAACTGCAGCCCCGGCACGGCGGCGCGCAGACGCTCGCGGTAGATGCGCTTGAGTGCCGAACAGGCGAGCACGAAGCCCTCCCCCGCGGCCTGCGCAGCCTGCATCTCGACGATCAACGCATCCAGCCAGTGAATCCGGTCGTCATCGGTGAGGGCAGTGCCGGCGCGCATCCGCTCGACGTTAGCCTCGGGATGGAAATGGTCGGCTTCGATATGCCGCCAGGCAAGCTCGCTGGCCACGGCCTGGCTGATCTCGGTCTTGCCGGAGCCACTGACGCCCATGACCACCAGGGTACGGCGTGCCACGGTGACGGCGGGGGCAGGATTGACTGTCTGCATGGGTTCTCCAGGGCACCCATGAGGCGGGGCCGTTTGTTGTTTGAGCCGATGTTAGCGCTAACCAAGGTGTTCGACAAGCCTCCGCCCAGGCAATCGACAAAAAAGCTGCCGAGCGGCGCTTGCGGCAATGGCACGGGTAATGACCTGCCCATTGCACCAAGTCCAGATGAAGACTAGTATTGACGTTAAGTCCACAAGTGGAGACGAGACCATGATTGCTACCGCGCAACGCAACGCGCCAGCCCTCGACCTGGAGTCAACCAAGGCGGGTCAGGTCGCACTGAAGTTCTTCTTCAACCTGATGGACAAGTGGCATTGCTCGGTCGAGGAACAGATGGTGCTGCTGGGTTCGATCGGCCGCAGCACCCTGTACAAATATCGCCAACTGCCGGAGGTGCGCCTGCCCCGCGACACCATGGAACGGGTGTCCTACCTGATGGGCATCCACAAGTCCCTGCGCATCCTGTTCGGCGACAAACCCTCGACCTATGAGTGGGTGAGAAAAGCCAACAGCGAGGCGCCGTTCAACGGCAACAGCGCACTCGAGCTGATGCTCGCCGGCGGCGTGGTCGATCTCGCCGACGTGCGCCGCTACCTCGACGGTGTCAGGGGTTGAGGCAGACCCTGCCCGCCTGGCCGCGGGCCTACCGCCTGGTCTCCAGCGCCTTTCCGCCGATCTCGGTCTTCGAGGATGTGCTGGATGCCGCCGACCTCGAACAGGCCTTCCTGATCGAGGGCCTGACCAATGATCGCCTGCGCGAAGAAGCCGGCCTGCTCGCCCACGTGGCCCCGGAGGACCGGGTCAGCGGCCCCGGCTCGTCACCGCTGATGGCCGCCTTCACCCATGTCGGCGCGATCAGTCGCTTCACCGCGGGCCAGTATGGCGTCTACTACTGTGGCGACAACCTGCACACCGCGGTGGCGGAAACCCGCTACCACCGCGAGCGCTTCCTGCGCGCGACCCATGAGCCAAGCCTGGAACTGACCCTGCGCGCCTACGTCTGCCGGGTGGTCAAGGCGCTGGACGACATTCGCCAGGACCACGAGCACCTGCACGACCCGGATCCGGCCGCCTACCCGATCGCCCAGCGCTTCGCCGCCGAACGGCGCCAGCAGGGCTCCTGGGGCCTGCTGTACCGCAGCGTGCGCCACCCCACGGGCGAATGCGCTGCCCTGTTCCGCCCGCCGGCGGCGAGCATTCCGCACCAGGGCGTGCACTTGCGCTACGTCTGGGATGGCAAGCTGCAGCGGATCACCGACGTCTTCACCCTTAAAACCATCGCCTGAATGCCCGACACTCTGTAGCTCTCCCCGGGCAGCTGCCTGCCTGATACCGCCACTCGACCGGATCCCACCATGCTCAAGAAAAGCGCCAACGCCCTCCTCGCCACCTGGCTAACCGGCTTGATCGTCTTGCTGCCGCTGGCCTTGAGCCTGGCGCTGCTGACTTGGCTGGTCGGTCTGTTGAATCGGGCAATCGGGCCGTCCAGCTATATCGGCCAGGTGTTTGCGGCCATGGGCCAGCCATTCGCCAGCAATGCCTACCTGGCGTACTCCCTGGGTACGGCGGCGCTGCTGGTGGGCATCTATGCCCTGGGCCTGGGCGTGCAGCTCGGGCTGCGCCGCCCGCTGCAATGGCTGACCGACCTGACCCTGCGGCGCATTCCGCTGTTCGGCAAGCTGTACAACCTGGCGGATCGCTTTGTCGCCCTGCTGGAGAAAAAGGAAGGTGCCGACATCAACGCCATGAGCCCCGTCTGGTGCCTGTTCGGTGGTGACGGTGTCGCCGTGCTGGCGCTGATGCCCAACCCCAATCCGATTGATATCGATGGCCGCAGCTATTACGCCGTGCTGGTGCCGACCGCGCCCATCCCCATCGGCGGCGGCCTGCTGTATGTGCCAGTGGAATGGGTCAAGCCAGCCAATATCGGCGTCGACGCCTTCACCAGCATCTATCTATCCATGGGCATCAATCCGCCGCCACAGAGGCCGCGCAAGGACTAGCTAGCAGCCCCCTGCGGCGCATTTGCACGCACGAGACGACCTGGCAGGCGATACGGCCTGCTAGAGACTGCGGGCAATCACCAGCCGTTGCACATCGCTGGTGCCTTCGTAGATCTGGCACACGCGTACGTCGCGGTAGATCCGCTCCAGCGGGAAGTCCTTGAGGTAGCCGTAGCCACCCAGGGTCTGCAGCGCCGCCGAGCAGACCCGCTCGGCCATCTCCGAGGCGAACAGCTTGGCCATCGAGGCCTCGGTCAGGCAGGCCATGCCGGCTTCGCGCAGGCTGGCGGCGTGATGAACCATCTGCCGCGCCACGGCGATCTGGGTGGCCATGTCGGCCAGACGAAAGGCCACTGCCTGGTGCTCGATGATCGGCTTGCCGAAGGT
>NZ_JAAOJA010000009.1 GCF_013184545.1 Pseudomonas tumuqii
AGTAGTGAAACGATGCATCGCCGATGGTAGTGTGGGGTTTCCCCATGTGAGAGTAGGTCATCGTCAAGCTTATATTCCAAACCCCCCATCTGCGTAAGCAGGTGGGGGGTTTGTCTTTGTGCCGCCGAAAACTACGATCAGTCTCAGTAGGCAACCTGTAGGCACGCCGTTATCATGCGTGCCTTGCAACTCAGTGAGATCAGCATGTTGCCACTACTAAGGCTGCTTCAAGACGGGCGTTTTCATTCGGGCGAAGCGCTTGGCGCAGCCTTGGGGGTCAGTCGCTCAGCGATATGGAAGCAATTACAGTCCTTGGAGGCTGAGTTGGCATTGCCTGTTCACAGGGTTCGCGGACGTGGCTACTGCCTGGAGAGCCAGCTTGTGCTTTTGGATGAGGGCGTTCTGGCGGTCAATGAGGCTGCTCAAGGCTGGCCAGTGAGCATTCTGCCCGCCGTGGATTCGACCAATGCAGAGGCGTTAAGACGTTTGGCCGGCGGTCTGGTGCCCCCTTTTATCGTCTTGGCGGAACGCCAGACCTCTGGGCGTGGACGCAGGGGGCGCAATTGGGTGAGCCCTTTTGGTGAGAACCTCTATTACAGCCTGGCTCTTCAGGTAGATGGCGGTATGCGTCAGCTCGAGGGGTTGAGTCTGGTTGTGGGTTTGGCCCTGCTTCGTGCGCTGCGTATAGCAGGAGTGGTCACTGCGGGGTTGAAGTGGCCTAACGACGTATTGGTCGATGGCCGCAAGATAGCGGGTATTCTCCTGGAGTTGTCTGGCGATCCGGCTGATGTATGTCACGTCGTGATAGGTATCGGAGTCAACGTGAACATGCTTGCGGATAGGGGGGCTATCGATCAGCCGTGGACCTCTATGCGTGCTGAGTTAGGGCGGCTGGTGGATCGCAACGAGTTTGTTTGCGAGCTCAATCGCCAGTTATCGCTCTATCTAGGTGTGCATCAAAAGCATGGTTTTTCCGTTTTGAGGGATGAGTGGCAAGAAAATCATCTTTGGCAGGGGCGTCATGTGACGCTCGCCGCGGGAGCCAGCTCGGTTGAGGGTGTGGTGTTGGGAGTCGACCAGACGGGCGCCATTCGCTTGCGTGTTGCAGGAGTAGAGCAAAATTTCAGTGGTGGAGAGCTCAGTTTGAGGTTGAATGATGATTCTTGAGCTCGATTGTGGAAACAGCTTTATCAAATGGCGAATCGTCACAGAAGGTGGCGTGAGTGCGGGTTGTGGCGGTGTTGTTGGCACCGATGAAGAACTCGTTCAAGCCGTTCAGCAGCAATTGCTCAACCTGCGCGCTTGTCGTTTGGTGAGTGTGCGCTCGGATGAAGAAACGCTGCGGCTTGTCGATGCCCTGAGGCGGGCATTTGGCATAGAGTGCGTTTGTGCGCATCCGGCTATGGAATTGGCGGGTGTGCGTAATGGGTATGAGCAGTATGAGCGTCTAGGGCTTGACCGCTGGCTCGCTCTGGTGGGGGCATATCAGCAGGTTCGGCAGGCTTGTTTGGTACTAGACTTGGGTACTGCTGTGACCTCTGATTTTGTTGATGCTGATGGTCGGCACCTTGGCGGTTTTATTTGTCCTGGTGTGCCATTGATGCGCAATCAATTGCGCACCCACACCAGGCGAACGCGTTATGACGATCGGCTTGCTAAGCAAGCGATACAGAGCTTGGCACCCGGGCGCTCGACGGCTGAAGCGGTTGAACGCGGTTGTTCATTGATGCTGCAAGGGTTTGTTCGTACTCAGCTGGATATGGCGCGCGACTACTGGGGAGGGCGCTTCGTGGTCTTCCTGACAGGCGGTGATGCTTCTTTAGTGGTCAACATGTTGCCTGATGCTCGGGTAGTCCCTGACCTGGTCTTTATCGGCTTGGCAATCGCCTGTCCGTTGCGTTGAGGTCATGCATGCGTTGGATGTTCTTGTTGTTGATTGTACTGAATCTGTTTTATTACGTGTGGCACCAGCAGCAGGCACCATTGCGTGCTAAAGAGGTTGCTCCACTGACCCTCGCTCAAAACAGCAAGCGCGATATTCAGCTGTTAAGTGAGTCTGATGAGCCTGTGCGACGTGAGCAGGCGCACCGTGCGGTCGCTGGGGCTGTCTGTCTTTTTCTAGGTGGTTTTGAATTGGAGTCTGCTGCTGCAGCGGTCGAGCAGCGTCTGCTCAGTCTCGATATACGTTCGCGCGTGCAATCAATGGATGCCGCGGCAGAGGTCGAGTATTGGGTGTATTTGCCTCCACTGGCGTCACGCCAGGCCTCGCTTCGGCAGTTGAAAGAGTTGCAGGCGCGAAAAATAGACAGCTACATCATTACCCAGGGGGATTTGGCTAACGGGATATCGTTGGGGATCTTTCCGCGTGAAGACTCGGCAAGGGGTGTGATGCAGCGTCTGCATGACGCTGGTTACGACGCCGAGCTGAGGGAGTTACCGCGGTCTCATCGAAGCTATTGGGTGCGCATAGCCCCCGAAAGCCGTCGTTTGGTCAGCGATTCGCTCCTGGAAAGTTTGGCTTTTGACTTCAATGGGTTGCAGCATCAATTAATGCCGTGCGAAAGCATTGCAACCTCTCGTTAGATTGCATAGAATGGCGCCCGCTTCGCAGGCTGGCTTTAACGGTAAAACTGCGGAGTTGCTGTCAGTGCAGCTAACCTCAGGTTTTTAATGAGAAATTGCTTGACAGTAGGGTGGCATCTAAAGAGAATGCCGCCTCCTTTTGGAGGGATTCCCGAGTGGCCAAAGGGATCAGACTGTAAATCTGACGTCATCGACTTCGAAGGTTCGAATCCTTCTCCCTCCACCAGATTTAGCGTGAGCTGCAAGCTCCGCGGGTATAGTTCAGTGGTAGAACCTCAGCCTTCCAAGCTGATGATGCGGGTTCGATTCCCGCTACCCGCTCCATGTTTGTGGTTTGCGTAATGTGTAACGCTCATGTAGCTCAGCTGGTAGAGCACACCCTTGGTAAGGGTGAGGTCAGCGGTTCGAGTCCGCTCATGAGCTCCATTCGACAAAGGCAGATATGAAAGTATCTGCCTTTGTTTTAATGGTGATATGACTTGCTCAATTCTTCGTTTGGAGACAGTCGAGATGGCTAAAGAAAAGTTTGAACGTAATAAGCCGCACGTCAACGTAGGCACTATCGGCCACGTCGACCACGGCAAGACTACTCTGACTGCAGCGCTGACCAAGGTCTGTGCTGAGACTTGGGGTGGCTCTGCGCGTGACTTCTCCCAGATCGACAACGCCCCGGAAGAAAAGGCGCGTGGTATTACCATCAACACTTCCCATGTTGAATACGATTCCGCTATTCGGCATTACGCGCACGTTGATTGTCCTGGCCACGCTGACTATGTGAAGAACATGATCACCGGTGCTGCGCAGATGGATGGTGCGATCCTGGTTTGCTCTGCTGCTGACGGCCCGATGCCGCAGACTCGCGAGCACATCCTGCTGTCCCGTCAGGTAGGTGTTCCTTACATCGTGGTCTTCCTGAACAAGGCTGACATGGTGGATGACGCTGAGCTGCTGGAACTGGTTGAGATGGAAGTGCGTGACCTGCTGTCAGCTTACGACTTCCCGGGCGACGACACTCCGATCGTGATCGGTTCGGCGCTGATGGCGCTGAATGGTCAGGACGACAATGAAATGGGCACCTCTGCCGTGCGCAAGCTGGTGGAGACTCTGGATAGCTACATTCCCGAGCCTGTTCGTGCGATCGACAAGCCGTTCCTGATGCCTATCGAGGACGTGTTCTCGATCTCCGGTCGCGGCACTGTGGTGACCGGGCGTATCGAGCGCGGCATCATCAAGATCCAGGAAGAGGTGGAGATTGTTGGTATTCGTAATACCACCAAGACCATCTGTACCGGCGTTGAGATGTTCCGCAAGCTGCTCGACGAAGGTCGTGCTGGCGAGAACTGCGGTATCCTGCTGCGTGGTACCAAGCGCGACGACGTAGAGCGTGGTCAGGTTCTGGCCAAGCCGGGCACTATCAAGCCGCACACCAAGTTCGAGGGAGAGGTGTACGTGCTGTCCAAGGAGGAAGGTGGTCGTCATACACCGTTCTTCAAGGGCTACCGTCCGCAGTTCTACTTCCGCACTACCGACGTAACTGGTAACTGCGAGTTGCCGGAAGGCGTTGAAATGGTAATGCCGGGCGACAACGTGAAAATGGTTGTTACCTTGATCGCTCCGATTGCCATGGAAGATGGCTTGCGCTTCGCGATTCGCGAAGGTGGTCGTACCGTTGGTGCGGGTGTGGTTGCCAAGATCATCGAGTAATCGGTTGATCTGTCCCCGTCAGGCCGGCATAATGGTCGGCCTGATTTTAGTTTTAGGTCAGTAGCTCAATTGGCAGAGCGGCGGTCTCCAAAACCGCAGGTTGGGGGTTCGATTCCCTCCTGACCTGCCATTTTCTAACGAATTTGGCGTGTCTTCTCACAGGATCCTCGTAAATGACTGTTAAGGCTGAAGCCAAAGATTCGCGCTTTGATCTGCTGAAGTGGGTTGTGGTATCCGCTTTGGTGGTGGCGGGTGTGGTTGGTAATCAGTACTTTTCTGCTGAGCCAATCCTGTACCGTGTGTTGGCCTTGCTTGTGCTCGCGGTCGTTGCTGGCGCTGTCGCGCTGCAGACGACTAAGGGGCAGGCTTTTTTCGAGCTGGCAAAAGAAGCACGCATTGAAATTCGTAAGGTCGTTTGGCCAACCCGCCAGGAAACCACGCAGACTACGTTGATTGTCGTGGCTGTTGTTCTGGTTATGGCGCTGCTGTTGTGGGGTTTAGATGCCTTGCTCGGTTGGCTTGTTTCGTTTGTAGTCGGTTAAAGGTGTCCCGTGGCTAAGCGTTGGTACGTTGTGCATGCTTACTCGGGTTACGAGAAGCATGTGATGCGCTCGTTGATAGAGCGCGTAAAACTCGCCGGTATGGAAGATGGTTTCGGCGAGATTCTGGTCCCTACTGAAGAAGTGGTGGAAATGCGTAATGGCCAGAAGCGCAAAAGCGAGCGCAAGTTTTTCCCTGGCTATGTGTTGGTGCAGATGGACATGAACGAGGGCACTTGGCACTTGGTCAAGGATACACCTCGGGTCATGGGCTTCATCGGTGGTACTGCCGATAAGCCGGCGGCTATTACTGACAAGGAGGCCGAGGCCATCTTGCGTCGCGTGGCTGATAGCGGCGATAAGCCCAAGCCTAAGACGCTATTTGAGCCGGGTGAGATGGTCCGTGTTGTTGATGGGCCGTTCGCCGACTTTAGTGGCGTAGTCGAAGAAGTTAATTATGAGAAAAGCCGTATCCAGGTGGCGGTGACTATTTTTGGTCGCTCCACTCCGGTCGAGCTGGAGTTCAGTCAGGTCGAGAAGGCATAACTGACACAAGCATCCCTTACCCCGCAGTCGCAAGCTGCGGGGTTTTGTCGTCACTGGGATAAATGCGTAAATCATCGGGGAGCCGTAAGGCGCTAGAACCCGTAATTGGAGTAGCTCATGGCTAAGAAAATAACGGCTTATATCAAGCTGCAAGTAAAGGCTGCACAGGCTAACCCGAGCCCGCCAGTAGGCCCGGCTTTGGGTCAGCATGGCGTGAACATCATGGAGTTCTGCAAGGCGTTCAACGCCAGAACCCAGGGTATGGAGCCCGGTCTGCCGACTCCAGTGATCATCACTGTGTACAGCGACCGCAGCTTTACCTTTGAAACCAAAAGCACCCCGGCTTCGGTTCTGCTGAAGAAGGCTGCTGGCTTGACCAGTGGTTCGGCTCGTCCGAACACCGTCAAGGTTGGCACTGTGACTCGTGCTCAGCTGGAAGAGATCGCCAAGACCAAGCAGGCCGATCTGACTTCCGCTGATATGGATGCGGCCGTGCGTACTATCGCCGGCTCTGCTCGTAGCATGGGCCTCAACGTGGAGGGTGTGTAATGGCTAAGCTGACCAAGCGTCAAAAGGCAATCGCGGCGAAGATTGAGCCGGGCAAAGCCTACAACTTCACCGAGGCTGCCGCTCTGCTGGCTGAGCTTTCGGTTGTCAAGTTCTCCGAATCTGTTGATGTCGCGGTGAACCTCGGCGTCGATCCGCGTAAATCCGACCAGGTCGTGCGTGGCGCTACCGTGCTGCCGAACGGCTCCGGGAAAAGCGTGCGGGTTGCCGTGTTCACCCAGGGTCCGGCTGCTGAAGCGGCTCTGGCTGCCGGCGCTGACCGCGTAGGTATGGATGAGCTGGCTGCCGAGATGAAGGGCGGCGATCTGAACTATGACGTGGTTATCGCATCCCCGGATGCCATGCGCGTTGTCGGTCAGTTGGGTCAGATCCTCGGCCCACGCGGCCTGATGCCGAACCCAAAAGTCGGTACCGTTACTCCAGACGTTGCCACTGCCGTACGCAATGCCAAGGCTGGTCAGGTGCGCTTCCGTACCGACAAGAACGGTATCATCCATGGTTCCGTGGGCAAAGTTGGCTTCGACGCCGAGAAACTGAAGCAAAACGTTGAGGCGCTGATCTCCGATCTGAAGCGTCTCAAACCGTCGACTTCGAAAGGCATCTATGTCAAGCGCGTGACCCTGAGCACCACCATGGGGCCTGGTCTGGTTATCGACCAAGCTTCGCTCGACGCGTAATGAATTCGGCTGGCGCAAGTGATTGCGCCAGTCTGCAAAATTGGGGTCCCTGCCTGGCGGGGGCTATCCAAGACCGTAGGTGGCGCAAGCCTTAAACCCGGCGAGTGATCACCGGCAGCCTACGCAGATGGTGCTCCCGATTCTTACCGAATCAGACACCAAAACGCCGTCCGACTCCGGTTGGACGAAACGGTAACATCCAGGAGTAAACCCGTGGCAATTAAACTCGAAGACAAAAAGGCCATCGTCGCTGAAGTCAACGAGGCTGCCAAAGCTGCCCTGTCCGCTGTCGTGGCTGATGCCCGTGGCGTGACCGTAGCTGCAATGACCGGACTCCGTAAAGAGGCCCGCGCATCTGGTGTGTACGTGAAAGTCGTGCGTAACACCCTGCTGCGCCGCGCCGTTGAGGGCACTCAGTTTGACGTGCTCAACGACGTGTTCAAAGGCCCGACCCTGATTGCATTTTCCAATGAACATCCGGGCGCTGCTGCTCGTATTTTCAAGGATTTCGCCAAGGGTCAGGACAAGTTCGAGATCAAGGCAGCTGCGTTCGAGGGTCAGTTCCTCGCAGCCAATCAGATCGACGTACTGGCAACTCTGCCGACTTACAACGAAGCGATTTCTCAGCTGATGAGCGTGATGCAAGGCGCTACCAGCAAGTTCGTTCGTACTTTGGCGGCTGTTCGCGACCAGAAAGAAGCTGCAGCGGCCTAAGGCTGGCTGCGTCGTCTTTCAATCTTATTTGTTTAATTTGATGGCCGCGAAGGCTGTCCCCCAATACAGGAATTTAGAGTCATGGCTCTGACCAACGAAGACATCATCAACGCCGTTTCCGACATGTCCGTGATGCAGGTTGTTGAACTGATCAAGGCAATGGAAGAGAAGTTCGGTGTGACTGCTGCTGCTGCTGCTGGCCCGGCTGCTGCCGTTGCCGCTGTAGCTGAAGAGCAAACCGAATTCAACGTCGTGCTGCTGGAAGCTGGCGAGAAGAAAGTAAACGTGATCAAGGCTGTTCGCGAACTGACCGGCCTGGGTCTGAAAGAAGCCAAGGCAGTGGTTGATGGCGCTCCTGGCATTGTTAAGGAAGGCGTTTCGAAGGACGAAGCTGCAGCTGCAGTCAAAGTCCTGGAAGAAGCTGGCGCTAAAGTCGAGCTCAAGTAAGCGACGACCTTGCGTCTACAGCCTGAGCGATTCGCGTAAGGCTGATGGCTGGTGGCTTTTGCCACCGGCCTTTTTCCGTTGTAGGTCGGCTATTCATTGGTCGGCCTTCACTGGAACAACCCACCCTGAGCGGTGGCGCAAACCATAGGGTTTGCAAGAGTTTCTGGCTGCTCCCATCGGAGAGGCCAAATAAGCAGGTGACCAAGCTGGGGAACGCTGATGGCTTACTCATATACTGAGAAAAAACGTATCCGCAAGGACTTTAGCAAGTTGCCGGATGTCATGGATGTGCCTTATCTCCTGGCCATCCAGCTGGATTCGTATCGCGAATTCCTGCAGGCAGGAGCGACCAAGGACCAGTTTCGTGACATCGGCCTGCATGCGGCCTTCAAGTCCGTTTTCCCGATCATCAGCTACTCCGGCAATGCGGCCCTGGAGTACGTTGGTTATCGCTTGGGCGATCCGGCATTTGACGTAAAAGAGTGCGTGTTGCGCGGCGTCACATTCGCCGTGCCGCTGCGGGTAAAAGTGCGCCTGATCATTTTCGACAAAGAATCGTCGAACAAAGCGATCAAGGACATTAAAGAGCAAGAAGTTTACATGGGGGAAATCCCCCTGATGACCGAGAACGGTACCTTCGTTATCAACGGTACCGAGCGCGTCATTGTCTCCCAGTTGCATCGCTCCCCAGGCGTGTTCTTCGATCACGATCGTGGCAAGACCCACAGCTCGGGCAAGCTACTGTACTCCGCGCGGATCATTCCTTACCGCGGCTCTTGGCTGGACTTCGAGTTCGATCCGAAGGACGCCGTGTTCGTGCGTATCGACCGTCGCCGCAAGCTGCCGGCCTCGGTGCTGCTGCGCGCCCTGGGTTACAGCACTGAAGAGGTGCTCGACGCCTTCTATGCGACCAACGTATTCCATGTGAAGGGCGAAACCCTCAGCCTGGAACTGGTACCGCATCGCCTGCGTGGTGAAATCGCCGTTCTCGACATCAAGGACGAGAAGGGCAAGATCATCGTTGAGCAGGGTCGCCGGATTACCGCGCGCCATATCAATCAGCTAGACAAGGCCGGTACCAAAGAACTGGAAGTGCCGATCGATTACCTGATCGGGCGCACCAGTGCCAAGGCCATCGTCCATCCGTCGACTGGCGAAATCATCGCCGAGTGCAATACCGAGCTGAACGTCGAGATCCTGGCCAAGGTGGTCAAGGCTCAGGTTGTGCGCATCGAAACGCTGTACACCAACGATATTGATTGCGGCCCGTTCATCTCCGACACCCTGAAGATCGACAGCACGACCAATCAGTTGGAAGCGCTGGTCGAGATCTACCGCATGATGCGTCCTGGCGAGCCGCCAACCAAGGATGCCGCCGAGACCCTGTTCAACAACCTGTTCTTCAGTCCTGAGCGTTACGACCTCTCTGCCGTAGGCCGGATGAAGTTCAACCGTCGTATCGGTCGTACCGAAATCGAAGGTTCGGGCGTGTTGTGCAAGGAAGATATCGTTGCGGTCCTCAAGACCCTGGTCGATATCCGTAACGGCAAGGGCATCGTCGACGACATCGACCACCTGGGTAACCGCCGCGTTCGCTGCGTCGGCGAGATGGCCGAGAACCAGTTCCGTGTCGGCCTGGTACGCGTCGAGCGCGCGGTCAAAGAGCGCTTGTCGATGGCCGAAAGCGAAGGCCTGATGCCGCAGGACCTGATCAACGCCAAGCCGGTTGCGGCGGCGGTGAAAGAATTCTTCGGTTCCAGCCAGCTTTCGCAGTTCATGGACCAGAACAACCCGCTTTCCGAGATCACCCACAAGCGCCGTGTTTCGGCTCTTGGCCCGGGCGGTCTGACCCGTGAACGTGCCGGCTTCGAAGTCCGTGACGTACACCCGACCCATTACGGCCGTGTGTGCCCGATCGAAACGCCGGAAGGTCCGAACATCGGTCTGATCAACTCCCTGGCGGCCTATGCGCGCACCAACCAGTACGGTTTCCTCGAGAGCCCGTACCGTGTAGTGAACGACACCCTGGTGACTGACGAAATCGTCTTCCTCTCGGCAATCGAAGAGGCCGATCACGTGATCGCCCAGGCTTCGGCCACGATGAACGAGAAAGGTCAGTTGGTCGATGAGTTGGTGGCCGTGCGTCACCTCAACGAATTCACCGTCAAGGCGCCGGAAGACGTCACCCTGATGGACGTCTCGCCCAAGCAGGTGGTTTCGGTTGCAGCGTCGCTGATTCCGTTCCTCGAGCACGACGACGCCAACCGTGCGTTGATGGGTTCGAACATGCAGCGTCAGGCAGTACCGACCCTGCGTTGTGACAAGCCGCTGGTCGGCACCGGTATGGAGCGCAACGTAGCGCGCGACTCCGGCGTTTGCGTGGTCGCCCGTCGCGGCGGGGTGATCGACTCGGTCGACGCCAGCCGTATCGTGGTGCGGGTTAACAATGACGAAGTTGAAACCGGTGAAGCCGGTGTCGACATTTATAACCTGACCAAGTACACCCGCTCCAACCAGAACACCTGCATCAATCAGCGTCCGTTGGTGAGCAAGGGTGATCAGGTCGAGCGCAGCGACATCCTGGCCGACGGTCCGTCCACCGACATGGGTGAACTGGCGCTGGGTCAGAACATGCGCGTCGCGTTCATGCCGTGGAACGGTTACAACTTCGAAGACTCCATCCTCCTCTCGGAGCGTGTGGTTCAGGAAGACCGTTTCACCACCATCCACATCCAGGAACTGACCTGTGTGGCGCGTGACACCAAGCTCGGGCCGGAGGAGATCAGCTCCGACATCCCGAACGTCGGTGAGGCTGCCCTGAACAAGCTGGACGAAGCGGGCATCGTCTACGTCGGTGCCGAAGTGGGTGCCGGCGACATCCTGGTCGGCAAGGTCACCCCGAAAGGCGAGACCCAACTGACTCCGGAAGAGAAGCTGTTGCGTGCGATCTTCGGTGAGAAGGCGTCCGATGTTAAGGACACCTCCCTGCGCGTGCCGACCGGCACCAAGGGTACCGTTATCGACGTACAGGTCTTCACCCGCGACGGCGTAGAGCGTGATGCTCGTGCTCTGTCGATCGAGAAGAGCCAGCTCGACGAGATCCGCAAGGACCTCAACGAAGAGTTCCGCATTGTCGAAGGTGCCACTTTCGAACGTCTGCGTGCAGCTCTGGTCGGCAAGAAGGCCGAAGGCGGCGCTGGCCTGAAGAAGGGCGCTGAGATCACCGACGAGTTCCTTGACGGCCTCGAGCGCGGTCAGTGGTTCAAGCTGCGCATGGCCGACGACGCGCTGAACGAGCAGTTGGAAAAGGCCCAGGCCTACATCTCCGACCGCCGTCAGCTGCTCGACGACAAGTTCGAAGACAAGAAGCGCAAGCTGCAACAGGGCGATGACCTGGCGCCGGGCGTGCTGAAGATCGTCAAGGTCTACCTGGCAATCCGTCGTCGCATCCAGCCGGGCGACAAGATGGCCGGTCGTCACGGTAACAAGGGTGTGGTCTCGGTGATCATGCCGGTCGAAGACATGCCGCACGACGTCAACGGCACGCCGGTCGACATCGTCCTCAACCCGCTGGGCGTACCGTCACGGATGAACGTTGGGCAGATCCTCGAAACCCACCTGGGCCTCGCGGCCAAAGGGCTGGGTGAGAAGATCAACCGCATGCTCGAAGAGCAGCGCAAGGTCTCCGAGCTGCGCAAGTTCATGCAGCAGATCTACAACGAGATCGGTGGTCGTCAGGAAAATCTGGATGAACTGAGCGATCAGGAAATCCTCAACCTGGCGAAGAACCTGCGCGGCGGCGTGCCGATGGCCACTCCGGTGTTCGACGGTGCCAAGGAAAGCGAAATCAAGGCCATGCTCAAGCTGGCAGACCTGCCGGAGAGCGGCCAGATGCGTCTGATCGACGGCCGGACTGGTAACCAGTTCGAGCGTCCGACCACCGTTGGCTACATGTACATGCTGAAACTGAACCACCTGGTGGACGACAAGATGCACGCGCGTTCCACGGGTTCCTACAGCCTGGTTACCCAGCAGCCGCTGGGTGGTAAGGCGCAGTTCGGTGGTCAGCGCTTCGGTGAGATGGAGGTCTGGGCACTGGAAGCCTACGGCGCCGCCTACACCCTGCAGGAAATGCTGACCGTGAAGTCGGACGACGTGAACGGCCGTACCAAGATGTACAAAAACATCGTGGACGGTGATCACCGTATGGAGCCGGGCATGCCCGAGTCCTTCAACGTACTGATCAAAGAGATCCGTTCGCTGGGTATCGACATCGATCTGGAAACCGAATAACACGTGACGCGAATCGAGAGCGGGGCCGCATAGCCCGCTCTCTGCTCCGCCAGGAGGAAAGGCCTTGAAAGACCTACTGAATTTGCTGAAAAACCAGGGTCAAGTCGAAGAGTTCGACGCCATCCGTATCGGATTGGCCTCGCCTGAGATGATCCGTTCGTGGTCGTTCGGTGAAGTTAAAAAGCCGGAAACCATCAACTACCGTACGTTCAAGCCTGAGCGCGACGGCCTGTTCTGCGCCAAGATCTTTGGCCCGGTAAAGGATTACGAGTGCCTGTGCGGTAAGTACAAGCGCTTGAAGCATCGCGGCGTGATCTGCGAGAAGTGCGGCGTTGAAGTGGCGCTGGCCAAAGTCCGTCGTGAGCGCATGGCGCACATCGAACTGGCTTCGCCGGTTGCCCACATCTGGTTCCTCAAGTCGCTGCCGAGCCGTATCGGCTTGCTGATGGACATGACCCTGCGTGATATCGAACGCGTGCTCTACTTCGAGAGCTACGTGGTGATCGATCCGGGCATGACCACCCTTGAGAAAGGCCAGCTGCTGAACGACGAACAGTACTTCGAAGCCCTCGAAGAGTTTGGTGACGACTTCGACGCCCGCATGGGTGCCGAAGCCGTTCGCGAACTGCTGCACGCGATCGACCTGGAGCACGAGATTGGCCGTTTGCGCGAAGAGATTCCGCAAACCAACTCGGAAACCAAGATCAAGAAGCTGTCCAAGCGCCTGAAGCTGATGGAAGCCTTCCTCGGCTCCGGCAACCTGCCCGAGTGGATGGTGTTGACCGTTCTGCCGGTTCTGCCGCCAGACCTGCGTCCGCTGGTTCCGCTCGACGGTGGCCGTTTCGCGACTTCGGATCTCAATGATCTGTATCGCCGCGTGATCAACCGTAACAACCGCCTCAAGCGCCTGCTCGATCTGTCAGCACCGGACATCATTGTGCGCAACGAAAAGCGCATGCTCCAGGAAGCGGTCGACGCCCTGCTCGACAACGGCCGTCGCGGTCGCGCCATCACCGGCTCGAACAAGCGTCCGCTGAAGTCCCTGGCCGACATGATCAAGGGTAAGCAAGGTCGCTTCCGTCAGAACCTGCTCGGTAAGCGCGTGGACTACTCCGGTCGTTCCGTTATTACCGTAGGCCCGACCCTGCGTCTGCACCAGTGCGGTCTGCCGAAGAAGATGGCCCTCGAGCTGTTCAAGCCGTTCATTTTCGGCAAGCTGGAAATGCGTGGTCTCGCGACCACCATCAAGGCCGCCAAGAAGATGGTCGAGCGCGAGCTGCCAGAGGTGTGGGACGTTCTTGCCGAAGTGATTCGCGAACACCCCGTACTGCTCAACCGCGCACCGACCCTGCACCGTCTGGGCATCCAGGCGTTCGAACCGGTTCTGATCGAAGGTAAGGCTATCCAGCTGCACCCGCTGGTCTGCGCCGCGTACAACGCCGACTTCGACGGCGACCAGATGGCCGTTCACGTGCCGCTGACGCTGGAAGCCCAGCTCGAAGCCCGTGCGCTGATGATGTCGACCAACAACATCCTCTCGCCGGCCAACGGCGAGCCGATCATCGTGCCGTCGCAGGACGTGGTCTTGGGTCTGTACTACATGACTCGCGAAGCGATCAACGCCAAGGGCGAAGGCCGCGTGTTCGCCGACCTGCAGGAAGTCGACCGGGTGTTCCGTGCCGGCGAAGCCTCGCTGCATGCCAAGGTCAAGGTACGCATCAACGAAGTCATCAAGGATCGTGATGGCAGCATCACCAAGAACACCCGCATCGTCGACACCACTGTCGGCCGCGCGCTGTTGTTCCAGGTGGTTCCGGCGGGCCTGTCCTACGACGTGGTCAACCAGTCGATGAAGAAGAAGGCGATCTCCAAGCTGATCAACCAGTGCTACCGCACGGTCGGCTTGAAAGACACCGTGATCTTCGCCGACCAGCTGATGTACACCGGTTTCGCCTATTCGACCATCTCCGGTGTGTCGATCGGTGTGAACGACTTCGTGATCCCGGATGAGAAGGCGCGGATCATCGATGCCGCCACCGAGGAAGTGAAGGAGATCGAATCGCAGTATGCCTCCGGCCTGGTAACCCAGGGCGAGAAGTACAACAAGGTGATCGACCTCTGGTCCAAGGCCAACGACGAAGTGTCCAAGGCGATGATGGCCAACCTCTCGAAAGAGAAGGTCATCGACCGTCATGGCAATGAAGTCGAGCAGGAATCCTTCAACTCCATGTACATGATGGCCGACTCCGGTGCGCGGGGTTCTGCTGCGCAGATCCGCCAGCTCGCCGGTATGCGCGGTCTGATGGCCAAGCCGGACGGCTCGATCATCGAAACGCCGATCACTGCGAACTTCCGCGAAGGTCTCAGCGTTCTGCAGTACTTCATCTCCACTCACGGTGCACGTAAGGGTCTTGCGGATACCGCATTGAAGACGGCGAACTCCGGTTACCTGACTCGTCGCCTGGTCGACGTGGCTCAGGATCTGGTGGTGACCGCGATCGATTGCGGCACCGAGCACGGTCTGCTGATGACGCCGCACATCGAAGGCGGTGATGTGGTCGAGCCGCTGGGTGAGCGCGTACTGGGCCGGGTTATTGCCAAGGACGTATTCAAGCCGGGCAGCGACGAACTCCTGGTGCCGGGTGGCACCCTGGTCGACGAGCAGTGGGTCGAATTCATCGAGCTGAACAGCATCGACGAAGTGATCGTGCGTTCGCCGATCACCTGCGAAACCCGCTACGGTATCTGCGCCAAGTGCTACGGTCGCGACCTGGCTCGTGGTCACCAGATCAACATCGGTGAAGCGGTCGGCGTTATCGCTGCCCAGTCGATCGGTGAGCCGGGTACCCAGCTGACCATGCGTACGTTCCACATCGGTGGTGCGGCCAGCCGGACTTCCGCTGCCGATAGCGTACAAGTGAAGAATGGCGGTGCGGTTCGTCTGCACAACCTCAAGCACGTCGAGCGTCTGGACGGCAACCTGGTTGCGGTATCGCGTTCCGGCGAGTTGGCGATTGCCGACGAGTTCGGTCGTGAGCGTGAGCGCTACAAGCTACCGTACGGTGCGGTGATTTCGGTGAAGGAAGGTGACAAGGTCGATGCTGGCGCTATCGTCGCCAAGTGGGATCCGCACACCCACCCGATCGTTACCGAAATGAAAGGTACCGTGACCTACGTGGGCATGGAAGAAGGCATCACCATCAAGCGCCAGACCGACGAATTGACCGGTCTGACCAACATCGAAGTCCTCGATCCGAAGGATCGTCCGGCTGCCGGCAAGGACATCCGTCCGGCCGTGAAGATGGTCGGTGTGGATGGCAAGGATCTGTTGCTGCCGGGTACCGACGTACCGGCCCAGTACTTCCTGCCGGCTAACGCTCTGGTAGGTGTGGCCAACGGGGTCCAGGTCGGTGTGGGTGATGTCATCGCCCGTATCCCCCAGGAAACCTCCAAGACCCGCGACATTACCGGTGGTCTGCCGCGCGTTGCCGACTTGTTCGAAGCGCGCCGCCCGAAAGAAGCCTCGATCCTGGCAGAAATCAGCGGCACCATCGCCTTCGGTAAAGAGACCAAGGGCAAGCGCCGTCTGGTCATTACCCCGAACGATGGCAGCGAACCGTACGAAGAGCTGATTCCGAAGTGGCGTCACCTGAACGTGTTCGAAGGTGAACAGGTCAACAAGGGTGAAGTCATCTCCGACGGTCCGAGCGATCCGCACGACATCTTGCGTCTGCTGGGTGTCAGCGCCCTGGCCAAGTACATCGTCAACGAGATTCAGGACGTTTACCGCTTGCAGGGCGTGAAGATCAACGACAAGCACATCGAGACCATCCTGCGCCAGATGCTGCGCAAGGTCGAAGTGGCCGAGTCGGGTGACTCCACCTTCATCAAGGGCGATCAGATGGAGCTGACCGCGGTACTGGGCGAGAACGAGCGTCTGGCCGCAGACGACAAGTTCGTTGCCAAGTACACCCGCGTGCTGCTGGGTATCACCAAGGCGTCGTTGTCCACCGAGTCGTTCATCTCGGCGGCTTCCTTCCAGGAGACGACCCGTGTACTCACCGAGGCGGCGGTTACCGGCAAGCGCGACTTCCTGCGCGGCCTGAAAGAGAACGTGGTGGTGGGTCGTCTGATCCCGGCCGGTACCGGTCTGGCCTATCACGCCGAGCGCAAGCGCAAGCGTGAAGCCGACAAGCCGGTACGCGTCAGCGCCAGTGAAGTGGAAGCCGCACTGACCGAAGCGTTGAACTCCAGCGGTAATTGAGTGAACAGCCCTGCTGCCTTGGCAGTGGGGCTGTAGCTTGACGGGGCGCGCGAGTCTCATTAGACTCATGCACCCCTAAATTTGGCAGGGCACGTGCCCTGCCAAATTGCTTTTGTTGAAAATAAATAGCGTCGAAAGACAACAGTGGAGCTAGTAGATGGCAACTATCAACCAGCTGGTACGTCAGCCGCGCAAGCGTATCGTCGAGAAATCCGACGTGCCTGCGCTGCAGAACTGCCCGCAACGTCGTGGCGTATGCACTCGCGTGTATACCACTACGCCGAAAAAACCGAACTCGGCACTGCGTAAAGTCTGCCGTGTGCGTCTGACCAACGGTTTCGAGGTTTCCTCGTACATCGGCGGTGAAGGCCACAACCTGCAAGAGCACAGCGTGGTGCTGATCCGCGGCGGTCGCGTAAAAGACTTGCCGGGTGTGCGTTACCACACCGTTCGCGGCTCCTTGGATACTTCCGGCGTCAAAGGTCGTAACCAGGGTCGTTCGAAGTACGGTACCAAGCGTCCGAAGTAATCGGTGCTTGAGCTGAAACTGCAGTTTTCTATTTTTCTGAGTCGATAAGAGTAAGGTCGGGCGCCATCTTTGTGAGGCAGTCCCGAGCTAACCTGAAGACCGTTTGAGGGCTTATCAAATGCCAAGACGTCGTGTAGCAGCCAAGCGCGAAGTGCTTGACGATCCAAAATACGGTAGCCAAATCCTGGCCAAGTTCATGAACCACGTGATGGAGAGCGGCAAGAAAGCCGTTGCCGAGCGTATCGTTTATGGCGCCCTGGATAAGGTTAAAGAGCGTAAGAATAGCGATCCCCTGGAAATCTTCGAGAAAGCTCTCGACGCCATCGCTCCGCTGGTCGAAGTGAAGTCGCGCCGTGTAGGCGGTGCTACTTACCAGGTTCCGGTCGAAGTTCGTCCGTCCCGTCGTAACGCGCTTGCCATGCGCTGGCTGGTAGATTTCGCCCGCAAGCGTGGCGAGAAGTCCATGGCTCTGCGCTTGGCTGGCGAGCTGATGGATGCCGCTGAAGGCAAGGGTGCAGCAGTTAAGAAGCGTGAAGACGTGCACCGCATGGCTGAAGCCAACAAGGCCTTCTCGCACTACCGCTTCTAATTTTTGCGCTTCTAAATTTGCGAGGGCTTTATGGCTCGTACTACACCGATTAGCCGCTACCGTAACATTGGTATCGTCGCGCACGTTGATGCCGGCAAGACCACGACCACGGAGCGGGTGTTGTTTTACACGGGCGTCAACCACAAGATGGGCGAGGTGCATGATGGCGCCGCGACCATGGACTGGATGGCGCAGGAGCAGGAGCGTGGTATCACTATCACCTCCGCGGCCACCACCGCCTTCTGGGCGGGTTCCGAGAAGCAGTTCGAAAAGCATCGCTTCAATATCATCGATACCCCCGGGCACGTTGACTTCACCATTGAAGTAGAGCGCTCGCTGCGCGTACTCGATGGCGCGGTTGTGGTGTTCTGCGGTACCTCGGGTGTTGAGCCGCAGTCGGAGACCGTATGGCGTCAGGCCAACAAATACGGTGTTCCGCGTCTGGTTTATGTCAACAAGATGGACCGTGCGGGTGCCAACTTCCTGCGCGTGATCGGTCAGATCAAGCAGCGTCTGGGTCATACCCCGGTGCCAATTCAGCTTGCCATCGGTGCGGAAGATAACTTTCAGGGTCAGATCGATCTGATCAAGATGAAAGCTATCTACTGGAACGACGACGACAAGGGTATGGCTCTCCGTGAGGAGGAAATCCCTGCCGAGCTCCAGGCCTTGGCCGAAGAGTGGCGCAGCAACATGGTTGAAGCTGCCGCTGAAGCCACTGAAGAGCTGATGAACAAGTACCTCGAGGGTGAGGAACTGACCATTGCCGAGATCAAGGCGGGTCTGCGTCAGCGCACCATCGCCGGCGAAATCGTTCTGGCTGTTTGTGGTTCTTCGTTCAAGAACAAGGGCGTGCCCCTGGTTCTCGACGCCGTTATCGATTACCTGCCTGCTCCGGTTGATATCCCGGCGATCAAGGGTTCGGACGTTGATGACGAAAGCATCGAGATGGAGCGCCACGCTGATGATAGCGAGCCGTTCTCTGCTCTGGCTTTCAAGATTGCCACCGACCCATTCGTGGGTACTCTGACTTTCGCACGCGTTTACTCGGGCGTGTTGAGTTCGGGCGACGGCGTGTTGAACTCGGTCAAGGGCAAGAAAGAGCGCGTTGGCCGTATGGTGCAGATGCACGCCAACACCCGTGAGGAGATCAAGGAATGTCGCGCTGGCGACATCGCCGCTCTGATCGGCATGAAAGATGTCACCACTGGTGATACTTTGTGCTCTCTGGAAAAGCCGATCATCCTCGTTCGTATGGACTTCCCGGAGCCGGTAATTTCGGTTGCCGTTGAGCCGAAGACCAAGGATGACCAGGAAAAAATGGGTATCGCTCTGGGCAAGCTCGCTCAGGAAGACCCATCTTTCCGCGTCAAGACTGATGAAGAGACTGGTCAGACGATTATCTCGGGCATGGGCGAGTTGCACCTGGACATCCTGGTCGACCGTATGCGCCGCGAGTTCAACGTCGAGGCCAACATCGGTAAGCCACAGGTTTCTTATCGTGAGAAGATCACCAAGACCTGTGAGATCGAAGGCAAGTTCGTGCGTCAGTCCGGTGGCCGCGGTCAGTTCGGTCACTGCTGGGTGCGTTTCTCTCCTGCCGATGAAGGTCAGGAAGGCTTGCAGTTCGTCAATGAAGTGGTAGGTGGTGTGATTCCGAAGGAATACATCCCGGCCATTCAGAAGGGCATCGAAGAGCAGATGAAAAACGGTGTTGTCGCCGGTTATCCGCTCATCGGCCTGAAGGCTACAGTGTTTGATGGTTCTTACCATGACGTCGACTCTAACGAGATGGCGTTCAAGGTAGCTGCCTCCATGGCGACCAAGCAGTTGTCCCAGAAGGGCGGCGCTGTAGTGCTTGAGCCGATCATGAAGGTCGAAGTGGTAACACCTGAAGACTACATGGGTGACGTGATGGGTGACCTGAATCGTCGTCGTGGTCTGATCCAGGGTATGGAAGATACGGTTTCCGGCAAGGTGATCCGCGCTGAAGTTCCGTTGGGTGAGATGTTCGGTTATGCGACCGACGTTCGCTCCATGTCCCAGGGTCGCGCGAGCTACTCCATGGAATTCTCCAAATACTCCGAGGCTCCGTCGAATATCGTCGAAGCTATCGTTAAAAGACAAGGCTGATTCAGCCCTTTAGGCAAGAGGTTCACTGTCGTGGCTAAAGAAAAATTCGAACGTAACAAACCGCACGTCAACGTTGGCACCATCGGTCACGTCGATCATGGTAAAACCACCCTGACTGCTGCGCTGACCAAGGTGTGTGCCGAGGCTTTCGGTGGCGCCATTCGCGACTTCGCACAGATCGACAGCGCTCCGGAAGAAAAAGCTCGTGGTATCACGATCAATACTTCCCACGTTGAATACGATTCCAACATCCGTCACTACGCTCACGTAGATTGCCCGGGCCACGCTGACTATGTGAAGAACATGATCACCGGTGCTGCGCAGATGGATGGCGCGATCCTGGTTTGCTCCGCTGCTGACGGCCCGATGCCGCAGACTCGCGAGCACATCCTGCTGTCCCGTCAGGTGGGCGTTCCTTACATCGTGGTCTTCCTGAACAAGGCTGACATGGTGGATGACGCTGAGCTGCTGGAGCTGGTCGAGATGGAAGTGCGTGACCTGCTGTCGGCTTACGACTTCCCAGGCGACGACACTCCGATCGTGATCGGCTCCGCGTTGATGGCTCTGAATGGCCAGGACGACAACGAAATGGGCACCTCTGCCGTGCGCAAGCTGGTTGAGACTCTGGATACCTACATTCCGGATCCGGTGCGTGTTATCGACAAGCCGTTCCTGATGCCGGTCGAGGACGTGTTCTCGATCTCCGGTCGCGGCACTGTGGTGACCGGTCGTATCGAGCGCGGCATCATCAAGATCCAGGAAGAAGTCGAGATCGTGGGCCTGCGTCCTACCGTCAAGACCATCTGTACCGGTGTTGAGATGTTCCGCAAGCTGCTCGACGAAGGTCGTGCTGGCGAGAACTGCGGTATCCTGCTGCGCGGCACCAAGCGTGACGACGTCGAGCGTGGTCAGGTTCTGGCCAAGCCGGGTAGCGTTAAGCCGCACACCAAGTTCGAGGCAGAAGTCTACGTACTGAGCAAAGAAGAAGGCGGTCGTCACACTCCGTTCTTCAAAGGCTACCGTCCGCAGTTCTACTTCCGCACTACCGACGTAACTGGTAACTGCGAGCTGCCGGAAGGCGTTGAAATGGTAATGCCGGGCGACAACGTGAAAATGGTTGTTACCCTGATCAAGTCGATCGCCATGGAAGATGGTCTGCGTTTCGCGATTCGCGAAGGCGGCCGTACCGTTGGTGCCGGCGTGGTTGCCAAGATCATCGAGTAATCGATTGATCTGAAAAAAGCCCCCGCTTGCGGGGGCTTTTTTATTGGGTTGACACTCGTTGGGGCCGTCTATAGAATTGCGCCTCCTTTTAGCGGGTGTATTGCGCCCGTTGGGAATAGCAGCTTGGAATCTGAGGTCAAAATGCAAAACCAACAAATCCGTATTCGGTTGAAGGCTTTTGACCATCGCCTGATCGATCAATCAACCCAGGAAATCGTGGAAACCGCGAAACGTACTGGTGCTCAGGTGCGTGGTCCGATTCCTCTGCCTACCCGCAAAGAGCGGTTTACCGTTCTGACTTCACCGCACGTCAACAAAGACGCGCGTGATCAGTTCGAAATCCGCACTCATAAGCGCGTTCTGGACATTGTCCAGCCGACGGATAAAACCGTTGATGCGTTGATGAAGCTTGATCTTGCGGCTGGCGTGGAAGTGCAGATCAGCCTCGGCTAAAACCTTGGGGTTTTAGTCGTGTAACGCTCTGAAATGGGCGGCCATAGCGGGTGAAAGCCCCGTACACTCATGAGGTTACAACATGACTATTGGTGTAGTCGGTCGTAAGTGCGGTATGACCCGTATTTTCACCGAAGAAGGTGTCTCCATTCCGGTTACGGTCATTGAGATCGAGCCGAATCGCGTCACTCAGTTCAAAACTGAAGAGTCCGATGGCTATCGTGCAGTGCAAGTCACTGTCGGTGAGCGTCGTGCTTCCCGTGTCAGCAAGGCGCAAGCCGGTCATTTCGCCAAGGCGAATGTCGCGGCAGGTCGTGGTGTTTGGGAGTTCCGTCTTGAAGAAGGCGACTACCAGGCTGGCGATCTGATCAACGCTGAAATTTTCCAAGCTGGTCAACTGGTGGATGTCACCGGTCAGTCCAAGGGTAAAGGCTTTGCCGGTACCATCAAGCGTTGGAACTTCCGCGGCCAAGACAACACTCACGGTAACTCCGTGTCCCACCGTGTTCCGGGTTCCATTGGCCAGTGCCAGACTCCGGGTCGCGTCTTCAAGGGCAAGAAAATGTCCGGTCACATGGGTGCTGAGCGCGTGACTGTGCAGTCCCTGGAAGTAGTGCGCGTCGACGCTGAACGCAACCTGCTGTTGGTCAAGGGTGCCGTTCCTGGCGCTACTGGCGGCAACCTGGTTGTTCGTCCGGCAGCCAAGGCTCGCGGTTAAGGGGAAGCTGACATGCAATTAAATGTAAATGGCGCTCAAGCGATCGAAGTGTCCGAAGCGACCTTCGGTGGCGATTACAACGAGACCCTGGTTCACCAAGCAGTCGTGGCCTACATGGCTGGCGGCCGTCAGGGCAGCAAGCAGCAGAAAACCCGTTCCGACGTTTCCGGTGGCGGTAAGCGCCCATGGCGTCAGAAGGGCACTGGTCGTGCTCGTGCTGGTACCACTCGTGGTCCGATCTGGCGTGGCGGTGGTGTGACTTTCGCGGCCCGTCCGCAGAATCACGATCAGAAGCTGAACAAGAAAATGTATCGCGCTGCATTGCGTTCGATTCTTGCTGAGCTGGTGCGCACCGATCGTTTGGTCGTGGTTGAAGACTTCAGCGTTGAAGCGCCGAAGACCAAAGACCTGCTGAACAAATTGAATGGCATGGGTCTGACCGATGTACTGATCGTGTCCGATGCTATTGACGAAAATCTGTACCTGGCTGCCCGCAACCTGCCGCATGTCGATGTTCGTGACGTGCAGGGTTCCGATCCGGTCAGTCTGATCGCGTACGAAAAGGTGCTGGTCACCGTTTCTGCCGTGAAGAAATTCGAGGAGCTGCTGGGATGAACCAGGAACGCGTATTTAAAGTGCTGCTTGGCCCGCACGTCTCCGAGAAGGCCACACTTCTGGCTGATAAGAAAAGCCAGTTCGTTTTCAAGGTTGCAACCGATGCAACCAAGCTGGAAATCAAGAAGGCCGTCGAAAGCCTGTTCAGCGTGAAGGTTGAGCGTGTGACTACTCAGAATGTTCTGGGTAAGAGCAAGCGCACCGCTCGCGGTCTGGGCAAGCGTAACGACTGGAAGAAGGCGATCATCTCCCTTCAGCCAGGCCAAGATCTCGATTTCGCCAGCAGTGCTGAGTAAGGAAGGGGTGCATCATGGCAATCGTTAAATGCAAACCGACTTCCGCTGGCCGCCGTTTTGTGGTCAAGGTGGTCAATCAGGAGCTGCATAAAGGCGCTCCTTACGCTCCGCTGCTCGAGAAGAAGTCGAAGACTGGCGGTCGTAACAACAATGGTCGGATCACTACCCGTCATATCGGTGGTGGCCACAAGCAGCATTACCGTCTGGTCGATTTCCGTCGCAACGACAAAGATGGCATTCCAGCCACTGTCGAGCGTATTGAATACGATCCGAACCGTACCGCACACATCGCTTTGCTGATGTATGCAGACGGCGAGCGTCGCTACATCATCGCCCCTAAAGGCGTGAGTGCTGGCGATCAGCTGGTAGCTGGTATCATGGCTCCGATCAAGCCGGGCAACAGTCTGCAACTGCGCAACATCCCAGTTGGTAGCACTGTTCACGGTATCGAATTGAAGCCGGGCAAAGGTGCCCAGATCGCTCGTTCCGCTGGTGCTTCGGCTCAGCTGATTGCGCGTGAAGGTGTCTACGTGACCCTGCGTCTGCGTTCCGGTGAAATGCGTAAAGTGCTGGCTGAATGCCGTGCGACCCTGGGCGAAGTCTCGAACTCCGAGCACAGCCTGCGTTCGCTGGGTAAAGCTGGTGCCAAACGCTGGCGTGGCGTTCGCCCAACCGTTCGTGGTGTTGCCATGAACCCGGTTGACCACCCACACGGTGGTGGTGAAGGTCGTACCTCTGGTGGTCGTCATCCGGTGTCTCCATGGGGCTTCCCGACTAAGGGCGCGAAGACTCGTGGTAACAAGCGCACCGATAAAATGATCGTCCGTCGTCGCAAGTAAATAGAGGGATACGACAGTGCCACGTTCTCTGAAAAAAGGTCCTTTTATCGATCTTCACCTACTGAAGAAGATCGAAGTGGCGGTGGAAAAGAACGATCGCAAGCCAGTGAAAACCTGGTCGCGCCGTTCCATGATCCTGCCGCAAATGGTCGGTCTGACCATTGCTGTGCATAACGGTCGTCAACATGTTCCAGTTCTCGTGAACGAAGACATGGTCGGCCACAAACTCGGCGAGTTTGCTGGTACCCGCACTTATCGTGGGCACGTAGCAGACAAGAAAGCCAAGCGTTAAGGGGTTAGGAAATGGAAGTAGCCGCTAAGTTGTCGGGCGCTCGAATCTCCGCCCAGAAAGCCCGCTTGGTCGCCGACCAGATCCGCGGGAAGAAGGTGGGCGAAGCGCTCAATCTGTTGGCTTTTAGCAGTAAAAAAGCCGCCGATATCATCAAGAAAGTGCTGGAGTCGGCTGTAGCCAACGCCGAGCATAACGAAGGCGCAGATGTTGATGACCTCAAGGTCAGCACCGTTTTCGTCAACGAAGGGCGTTCGCTGAAGCGAATCATGCCGCGTGCCAAAGGCCGCGCTGATCGCATCGTCAAGCGGTCTTGCCATATCACTGTCAAGGTTGCGGACAAGTAACGGAGTCGATCAGATGGGTCAGAAAGTACATCCCATTGGCATTCGCCTGGGAATCGTCAAGGAGCACACCTCCGTCTGGTACGCAGACGGTCGGACTTATGCGGACTATTTGTTCGCTGATCTGAAGGTGCGCGAATACCTCCAAGACAAACTAAAAAGCGCGTCCGTAAGCCGTATCGATATCCATCGTCCGGCTCAGACTGCACGCATCACCATCCACACCGCCCGTCCCGGTATCGTGATCGGCAAGAAAGGTGAAGATGTTGAGAAGCTGCGTCAGGACCTGACCAAGCAAATGGGTGTGCCTGTGCACATCAATATCGAAGAAATCCGCAAGCCGGAGCTCGACGGTATGCTGGTTGCGCAGAGCGTAGCTCAGCAGCTGGAGCGTCGTGTGATGTTCCGTCGCGCTATGAAGCGCGCTGTACAGAACGCCATGCGCATTGGTGCCAAGGGCATCAAAATCCAAGTGAGCGGTCGTCTCGGCGGTGCTGAAATTGCCCGTACCGAATGGTATCGCGAAGGTCGTGTGCCGTTGCACACCCTGCGTGCCGATATCGACTATGCCACGTACGAAGCGCACACCACTTATGGTGTGATCGGTGTCAAGGTTTGGATCTTCAAAGGCGAAGTAATTGGTGGTCGCCAGGAAGAACTGAAACCGCAGGCACCTGCGCCTCGTAAAAAAGCTGCTAAGTAAGGGGTACGCCAAATGTTGCAACCAAAGCGTACGAAGTTCCGTAAGCAGATGACCGGCCACAACCGTGGCCTGGCTCAGCGCGGTAGCAAAGTCAGCTTCGGCGAATTCGCGCTGAAGTCTGTTGCCCGCGGTCGTCTCACCGCCCGTCAGATCGAGTCCGCTCGTCGTGCTCTGACTCGTCACGTTAAGCGTGGCGGGAAAATCTGGATTCGCGTGTTCCCTGACAAGCCTGTTACCAAGAAGCCTCTCGAAGTGCGGATGGGTAAAGGGAAGGGTAGCGTCGAGTATTGGGTAGCCCAGATTCAGCCAGGCAAAGTCCTGTATGAAATCGAAGGCGTTTCCGAAGAGTTGGCGCGTGAGGCTTTCGCCCTGGCTGCTGCAAAGCTGCCGCTCGCCACCACTTTTGTTAAGCGGACGGTGATGTGATGAAGGCGAATGAACTTCGTGAAAAATCAGCACAGCAGCTGAACGAGCAACTGCTCGGCCTGCTGCGCGACCAGTTCAATCTGCGTATGCAGAAAGCAACTGGCCAGTTGGGGCAGTCTCACCTGCTCTCGCAAGTTAAGCGCGACATTGCTCGTGTGAAGACTGTGCTCAATCAGCAGGCAGGTAAGTGATCATGGCTGAAGCCGAAAAAACAGTCCGTACGCTGACCGGCCGTGTCGTCAGCGACAAGATGGACAAGACCATCACCGTATTGATCGAGCGTCGCGTTAAGCACCCGATCTACGGTAAATATGTCAAGCGTTCGACCAAGCTGCACGCGCACGACGAAAGCAATCAGTGCCATATCGGCGACAAGGTTTCCATTCGTGAAACCCGTCCCGTAGCCAAGACCAAATCTTGGGCGCTGGTTGAAGTTCTCGAACGCGCAGTGGAAGTCTAAGGACTAGGGGTCGGAGAAATATATGATTCAGACTCAATCCATGCTCGACGTCGCTGACAACAGCGGTGCTCGTCGCGTTATGTGCATCAAGGTGCTGGGTGGCTCGCATCGCCGCTACGCTGGCATCGGCGACATCATCAAGGTGACCGTCAAGGAAGCAATTCCGCGCGGTAAAGTGAAGAAGGGCCAAGTGATGACTGCTGTCGTAGTCCGCACTCGTCACGGCGTTCGTCGCCCTGATGGCTCGATCATTCGCTTCGATGGCAACGCTGCTGTTCTGCTGAACAACAAGCAAGAGCCAATCGGCACCCGTATTTTTGGGCCAGTGACTCGTGAACTTCGCTCTGAGAAGTTCATGAAGATCGTCTCGCTCGCCCCTGAAGTGCTCTAAGGAGATCCGACATGCAAAAGATTCGTCGTGACGACGAGATCATCGTGATCGCCGGTAAAGACAAAGGTAAGCGTGGCAAGGTGCTCAAGGTTCTCGCTGACGACCGTCTGGTCGTTGGCGGGATCAACCTGGTGAAGCGCCATACCAAGCCGAACCCGATGTCGGGCGTTCAGGGCGGTATCATCGAGAAAGAAGCGCCTCTGCACGCTTCCAACGTGGCCATCTTCAACGGTGAAACCAACAAGGCTGACCGCGTTGGTTTCAAAGTTGAAGAAGGTAAAAAAATTCGTGTCTTCAAGTCGACCCAAAAAGCGGTTGATGCTTGAACACTGCTAGGTAGAAGACCATGGCACGACTAAAAGAGATTTATCGGAAAGAAATCGCGCCGAAGCTTAAGGAAGAACTTAAGCTCGCCAACGTGATGGAAGTTCCGCGCATTACCAAGATCACCCTGAACATGGGCTTGGGCGAAGCGATCGGTGACAAGAAAATCATCGAGAACGCTGTAGCCGACCTGGAAAAGATCACCGGTCAGAAAGTCGTAGTGACTCATGCCCGTAAGTCGATTGCAGGTTTCAAGCTGCGTGAAGGCTGGCCGATTGGCGTCAAGGTAACCCTGCGCCGCGATCGCATGTACGAATTCCTGGATCGTCTGCTGTCTATCTCCCTGCCGCGCGTGCGTGACTTTCGCGGCCTGAATGCCAAGTCCTTCGATGGTCGTGGCAACTACAGCATGGGTGTTAAAGAGCAGATCATCTTCCCGGAAATCGACTACGACAAGATCGATGCCCTGCGTGGTCTAGACATTACCCTGACTACCACTGCGCGTACGGATGATGAGGGTCGTGCTTTGCTGCGCGCCTTCAAATTCCCGTTCCGCAACTGATTGGAGTTGGACCATGGCTAAAATGAGCATGAAAAACCGTGAGCTGAAGCGTCAGCAAACGGTAGCCAAGTACGCGAAGAAGCGTGCTGCGCTGAAAGCTACCATCGCCGATCTGAACGCCAGTCCGGAAGCGCGCTGGGAAGCTCAGGTCGCTCTGCAGAAGCAGCCGCGTGATGCCAGTGCTTCGCGCCTGCGCAATCGCTGCCGCATTACCGGTCGTCCGCACGGCGTATATCGCAAGTTCGGTCTGTCGCGTAACAAGCTGCGTGAAGCGGCAATGCGCGGTGACGTGCCAGGTCTGGTCAAGGCCAGCTGGTAAGTCTTCGTCGCACCCTGGGTCTGTCCGGTTGAGATACTTGGCAGATTCAGACAGGCAAAATGAAACAAGCCCCTTTTGGGGCTTGATTCATTTTTGATCAGTCTCTAGAATGTTCGGCTCGCCTGAGCCAGGGCTTTTGATTTGCCCGGCGTTTTGGTGACTCTAGCCGTAAGGCTAATTCTTTTTGTATCAGGAGCGTCTAGCCCATGAGTATGCAGGACCCGTTAGCGGACATGCTAACTCGTATCCGTAATGCCCAGATGGCTGAAAAGTCCGTCGTAAGCATGCCGTCTTCCACGTTGAAGGTGGCTGTAGCCAAAGTTTTGAAAGACGAAGGTTATATTGCGGGTTATCAGATCAGCGGTGAAGTTAAGCCGCAGCTGTCCATCGAGCTGAAATACTTCGAAGGCCGTCCGGTTATCGAAGAAGTGAAGCGCGTTAGCCGTCCAGGCCTTCGCCAGTACAAGTCCGTTGATGATTTGCCAAAAGTTCGTGGCGGTCTCGGCGTTTCCATCGTCTCCACCAACAAAGGTGTGATGACGGACCGCGCGGCGCGCGCTGCCGGTGTCGGCGGCGAAGTGCTCTGTACAGTGTTCTAAGGGGGGATAAGCATGTCACGCGTCGCTAAGAACCCCGTCACGTTGCCCGCTGGTGTAGAGATTAGTCTCGCCGGTCAGCAGCTTTCGGTTAAGGGTGCCAAGGGTGCTCTAGAGCTGAACATTCACTCGTCCGTTGAAGTGGTCCAGGAATCCGGTGAGCTGCGTTTTGCTGCTCGCAACGGTGACCAGCAGACCCGCGCAATGGCCGGTACCACTCGTGCATTGGTCAACAACATGGTGATCGGCGTCAGCACTGGCTTCGAGCGCAAGCTGCAGCTGGTAGGCGTTGGTTACAAGGCTCAAGCCAAAGGTCAGATTCTGTCCCTGGCTCTGGGTTTTTCCCACCCGATCGACTACGAGCTGCCGGAAGGCGTTGTTGCTGAAACCCCTAGCCAGACCGAAATCCTGATCAAGGGTGTCGATAAACAACTGGTTGGTCAGGTTGCTGCGGAAATCCGTGATTTCCGTCGTCCTGAACCTTATAAGGGCAAAGGTGTTCGTTACGCTGACGAAGTCGTCCGTCGTAAAGAAGCCAAGAAGAAGTAGGGCCTAGCAAATGACCGACAAAAAAGTTACTCGACTGCGTCGCGCTCGCAAAGCACGTCTGAAAATGCACGAGCTCGAAGCCGTGCGTCTCTGCGTGTACCGCTCTTCGCAGCATATCTATGCCCAGGTCATTTCGGCCGACGGCAGCAAGGTTCTGGCCAGCGCCTCTACCTTGGACAAAGCACTGCGTGATGGCGCCACTGGCAACGTCGACGCGGCCAAGAAAGTTGGCGAGCTGGTTGCCGAGCGTGCGAAAGCCGCTGGTGTGACTCAGGTTGCATTCGACCGTTCTGGCTTCAAGTACCACGGCCGCGTCAAGGCGCTGGCTGATGCTGCTCGTGAAGGCGGGCTGGAGTTCTAAGTTATGGCAAATAACGACCAAAAGCGCGACGAAGGCTATATCGAGAAGCTGGTACAGGTTAACCGCGTAGCCAAAACCGTAAAGGGTGGCCGTATCTTCACTTTCACTGCGTTGACCGTAGTGGGTGATGGTAAGGGTCGCGTCGGTTTCGGCCGTGGCAAGTCCCGTGAAGTGCCGGCTGCCATCCAGAAAGCGATGGAAGCTGCGCGTCGCAACATGATCCAGGTGGACCTGAACGGCACCACTCTGCAGTACGCGATGAAGTCTGCCCATGGCGCCTCCAAGGTGTACATGCAGCCTGCTTCCGACGGTACCGGTATCATCGCCGGCGGCGCCATGCGTGCCGTGTTGGAAGTGGCTGGTGTGCAGAACGTTCTGGCCAAGTGCTACGGCTCGACTAACCCGGTGAACGTGGTGCATGCCACTTTCAAAGGTTTGAAAGCTATGCAGTCGCCTGATTCCGTTGCGGCCAAGCGTGGCAAGAGCGTCGAGGAGATTCTCTAATCATGGCTAATACCGTAAAAGTCACGCTGATCAAGAGCGTGAGCGGCCGTCTGGCTAATCATAAAGCCTGCGTCAAGGGTCTCGGCCTGCGTCGCATCAATCACACCGTTGAAGTTCTGGATACTCCGGAAAATCGCGGCATGATTAACAAGGCTTACTACCTTCTCCGTGTGGAGGGTTAATACATGTACCTGAACGATTTGAGTCCTGCGCCGGGTTCCCGCCGCGAGAAGCACCGTCCGGGCCGTGGTATCGGTAGTGGTTTGGGTAAGACCGGTGGCCGTGGCCACAAGGGTCAATCCTCCCGCTCCGGTGGCACCATTGCTCCGGGTTTCGAAGGCGGCCAGCAGCCTCTGCACCGTCGTTTGCCCAAGTTCGGTTTCGTGTCTTTGAAGGCTATGGATCGCGCAGAAGTGCGTACCTCTGAGCTGAACAAGGTCGAAGGCGGCGTTATTACTCTGCAAGCGCTGAAGGATGCCAACCTGATTAACCAACATGTACGGCGTGTGAAAGTCATGCTGTCCGGTGAGGTTACTCGCGCTGTCACCCTTAAAGGTATCGCTGCCACCAAAGGTGCGCGTGCGGCTATCGAAGCAGCTGGCGGTAAGTTCGAGGAATAAATGGCTAAGCAAGGTGCTCTCTCAGCGCTCAGCAATGGCGGGTTATCCGAGCTCTGGGCTCGTCTGCGTTTTCTGTTCATGGCGATTATCGTCTATCGGATTGGCGCACACATTCCAGTTCCTGGCATAAACCCGGACCGGTTGGCGGACCTGTTTCGACAGAATGAGGGGACCATTCTTAGCTTGTTCAACATGTTTTCCGGTGGTGCGCTGGAGCGCATGAGCATCTTTGCGTTGGGGATCATGCCGTACATTTCGGCATCGATCATCATGCAGCTCATGACCGCTGTCAGCCCGCAACTGGAGCAGTTGAAGAAGGAAGGTGAGGCTGGTCGTCGCAAGATCAGCCAATACACCCGCTACGGCACCCTCGTCCTGGCGTTCGTTCAAGCAATCGGCATGTCCGTGGGTTTGGCGAGTCAGGGCGTAGCGTTTTCGGGCGATTTCGGCTTCCACTTCGTAGCAGTCACCACCTTTGTGGCGGGTGCGATGTTCATGATGTGGTTGGGCGAGCAAATCACCGAGCGTGGTGTTGGCAACGGTATTTCGATGCTGATTTTTGCAGGCATCGTGGCCGGTCTGCCGTCGGCGATCGGGCAGTCTTTCGAGTCTGCTCGCCAGGGCGATATCAATATCTTCGCCCTGATCGCCATCGGTTTGCTGGCAGTAGCGATCATCGGTTTCGTGGTGTTCATTGAGCGTGGGCAGCGTCGCATTGCGGTGCACTATGCCAAGCGTCAGCAGGGCCGCAAGGTTTTTGCTGCGCAGACCAGCCACTTGCCGTTGAAGGTGAACATGGCAGGGGTTATCCCGGCTATCTTCGCCAGCAGCCTTCTGTTGTTCCCGGCCTCGCTGGGTGCCTGGTTTGGTCAGTCCGAAGGTATGGGCTGGCTGCAGGATATTTCACAGGCTATCGCTCCTGGTCAGCCGTTGAACATTTTGCTGTTTAGTGCAGGGATCGTTTTCTTCTGCTTCTTCTATACGGCGCTGATGTTCAATCCGAAAGACGTAGCGGAAAACCTGAAGAAGTCCGGTGCCTTTATTCCGGGTATCCGTCCAGGTGAGCAGTCGGCGCGCTATATCGATGGCGTGTTGACTCGTTTGACCATGTTCGGTGCCCTGTACATGACGGCCGTGTGCCTGCTGCCCCAGTTCCTGGTGGTGGCGGCCAACGTACCGTTCTATCTTGGCGGGACCTCGTTGCTGATCGTGGTAGTGGTTGTGATGGACTTTATGTCGCAAGTACAATCGCACCTCGTTTCGCACCAGTACGAATCCCTGATGAAGAAAGCCAACCTGAAGGGCTACGGCAGCGGCATGATGCGCTGAAGTGTCCATAAGGTTCGAGGAGTTGGTGATGAAAGTTCGTGCATCGGTGAAAAAGCTGTGCCGTAACTGCAAGATTATTCGTCGTGAAGGTGTCGTTCGAGTTATTTGCAGCGCGGAACCGCGTCACAAGCAGCGCCAAGGCTGAGTGTGATTGAAGTGTTACAAGCCCGGCAGCTAGTGCGCTGCCGGGTTGATTATTTGTTTTTACAGCGCTAATATCTCGCGCCTTATTTCTTGGCTTCCGGGGCGTAGGTAGCTGTCAATTGGAGTTCCACTGAATGGCCCGTATTGCAGGCGTAAACATTCCGGATAACAAGCACGCTGTTATCTCGCTGACCTACATCTTTGGTGTCGGTCGCACTACCGCACAGAAAATCTGTGCGGCTGCTGGTGTTAATCCGGCAGTAAAGATCAAAGATCTCTCTGACGAGCAGATCGAGCAGCTGCGTGGCGAAGTAGCCAAGGTGAATACCGAAGGCGACCTGCGTCGTGAAGTGAACATGAAAATCAAGCGCTTGATGGACCTGGGTTGCTATCGCGGCCTGCGTCATCGTCGTGGTCTGCCGGTCCGCGGTCAGCGTACCAAGACCAACGCGCGTACCCGTAAGGGCCCGCGTAAGCCGATCCGCAAGTAATCGCATTCGCGCATCGACAGGAATCTAGTCATGGCAAAACCTGCTGCTCGTACTCGTAAGAAAGTCAAAAAGACAGTGGTTGATGGCATCGCCCACATCCACGCTTCTTTCAACAACACAATCGTGACCATTACTGACCGTCAGGGTAACGCCCTGTCCTGGGCTACCTCGGGTGGTTCGGGTTTCCGCGGCTCGCGTAAAAGCACCCCGTTCGCTGCCCAGGTGGCTGCTGAACGTGCTGGTCAAGCTGCGCTGGAATACGGCCTGAAGAACCTCGACGTCAACGTCAAGGGTCCCGGTCCGGGTCGTGAGTCCGCTGTCCGTGCTTTGAACGGCTGCGGTTACAAGATCGCCAGCATCACCGATGTGACACCCATCCCGCACAACGGATGCCGTCCTTCGAAGAAGCGTCGCGTGTAATCAGGAGACAGTGAGAAATGGCTCGTTACATTGGTCCCAAATGCAAACTGTCTCGTCGTGAAGGCACTGATCTTTTCCTGAAAAGTGGCGTACGCGCCCTGGAATCGAAGTGCAACATCGAAGCAGCCCCAGGTATTCACGGTCAGCGCCGTGGTCGTCAGTCCGACTACGGCACCCAGCTGCGTGAGAAGCAAAAAGTTCGTCGTATCTACGGTGTGCTTGAGCGTCAATTCAGCGGTTATTACAAAGAAGCAGCCGGCAAGAAAGGCGCTACTGGTGAGAACCTGCTGCAACTGCTCGAGTGCCGTCTGGATAACGTGGTTTATCGCATGGGCTATGGTGCTACCCGCGCCGAATCCCGTCAGCTGGTTTCGCACAAAGCGATCAGCGTAAACGGTAAAACTGTAAACGTGCCGTCCTACCAGGTTAAAGCTGGTGACGTCGTTGCAGTTCGCGAGAAGTCGAAGAATCAGCTGCGCATTGTTCAGGCTCTTGAGCTGTGTGCCCAGCGTGGCCGCGTTGAATGGGTAGAAGTAGACATTGAGAAGAAGTCCGGCGTGTTCAAAGCCGTACCGGTTCGCAGTGATCTGTCCGCTGACATCAACGAAAGCCTGATTGTCGAGCTCTACTCCAAGTAAGGGCTAGAAAATAGGTGCATCCATGCAGATTTCGGTAAATGAGTTCCTGACCCCCCGCCATATTGATGTGCAGGTGGTCAGTCCGACCCGCGCCAAGATTACGCTCGAGCCTCTCGAGCGTGGCTTTGGCCACACCTTGGGCAACGCGCTGCGCCGCATCCTGTTGTCCTCAATGCCTGGCTGTGCGGTAGTCGAGGCCGAGATTGACGGTGTACTCCATGAGTACAGCGCCATCGAAGGTATTCAGGAAGATGTCATTGAAATCCTGCTTAACCTGAAAGGCTTGGCTATCAAGTTGCACGGTCGCGACGAAGTGACGCTGACTCTGGCGAAGAAGGGCTCGGGTGTAGTTACCGCTGCCGATATTCAGCTGGATCATGATGTCGAAATCGTCAATGGCGACCACGTGATCGCCAACATGGCTTCCACTGGCGCGCTGAACATGAGGCTCACCGTAGCTCGTGGTCGCGGCTATGAGCCGGCTGACGCTCGTCAGAGCGATGAAGATGAAAGCCGCAGCATTGGTCGCTTGCAGCTGGATGCTTCGTTCAGTCCGGTACGCCGTGTGTCGTACGTGGTAGAGAACGCTCGTGTTGAGCAGCGTACTAACCTGGACAAGTTGGTTATTGACCTGGAGACCAACGGTACTCTGGATCCTGAAGAGGCTATCCGCCGTGCCGCAACCATTCTGCAACAGCAGTTGGCTGCGTTCGTCGACCTCAAGGGTGACAGTGAGCCGGTGGTTATCGAGCAGGAAGACGAGATCGATCCGATCCTGTTGCGTCCGGTTGATGACCTGGAACTGACTGTACGTTCGGCAAACTGCCTCAAGGCAGAGAACATTTATTACATCGGCGACCTGATTCAGCGCACCGAAGTAGAATTGTTGAAAACGCCGAACCTGGGCAAGAAATCCCTGACTGAAATCAAGGATGTTCTGGCTTCACGCGGTCTGTCCCTCGGTATGCGCCTCGACAATTGGCCGCCGGCAAGTCTGAAGAAAGACGATAAGGCGACTGCCTGATCGTCATCATCACCGAACGTCAGTTTGGTAAGGAATTGAACCATGCGTCATCGTAAAAGTGGCCGTCACCTCAGCCGCACCAGCGCACACCGTAAGGCCATGTTCCAGAACATGGCGGTGTCGCTGTTCGAGCATGAGCTGATCAAAACTACTCTGCCGAAAGCCAAAGAGCTGCGTCGCGTTGCTGAGCCGCTGATTACTCTGGCTAAAGAAGACAGCGTTGCCAACCGTCGTCTGGCCTTCGACCGTACCCGTTCGAAAGCCATCGTCGGTAAGTTGTTCAACGACCTGGGCAAGCGTTATGCCACCCGTCAGGGCGGTTATCTGCGTATCCTCAAGTGCGGTTTCCGCACTGGCGACAATGCTCCGATGGCTTATGTTGAGCTGGTTGACCGTCCGGTCGCTGGTGCAGCTGTAGACGCCGAGTAAGTAGTAGGTTGTAGAAAAAACCGGGCCCTGGCCCGGTTTTTTTGTTTCTGGGGTGAAGGGTATTGCGCACGTCATGTTCGATTTTGTGTGCGGTCTCCTGCTCGGGTAAGGCCTGACCATCCCCATCGTCATGCTCCTGGCCTATGCGCTAGAGGCCGATATTCCCTTGATCATCGGTACACTGCTGTCGGCTTCGGCCTTCGGTAGCCGAGCCTGTTTCTACAGCGACTCCACCCCATTGGCTGCGCAGAGACAGGGTGGCAACCGGATCAGCGATGGCTTGACCCGGTTGCCTCTACCCTGATCGGGGCAGGACGGCATTTATCGGTACTATCCTGACCGGCTAAATGAGGCGTAGATAAAAAACGGTCCTGTTGGGCCGTTTTTTGTGCGGATGATGAAAGATAAAAACTATTGAGTTGTTACGCTTCATAAATTGGTTCCCCTGCCAAAGCGGGTCTAGTCTTGTTCCATCGTTGGCTGTAGACGCTGGGCCGACCCGATGAGGAGAGAGGAGAGAACAATGTCGAACCAAGGTAAATGCCCGTTCAATCATGTCGCTGGCGGTGGTACGACCAACAGGGATTGGTGGCCGAAGCAGTTGCGTGTAGATCTGCTGAATCAGCACTCTGAAAAGTCCAACCCGCTGGGCAAGAAGTTCAACTACGCCGAAGAATTCAAGAAGCTCGACTACAAGGCGCTCAAGGCGGACCTGGTCAAGTTGATGACCGACAGCCAGGACTGGTGGCCGGCCGACTTCGGTCACTACGGCCCGCAGATGATCCGTATGGCCTGGCACGCCGCCGGCACCTACCGCACCACCGACGGTCGCGGTGGCGGCGGGCGCGGCCAGCAGCGGTTTGCCCCGCTGAACTCCTGGCCGGATAACGTCAATATCGATAAATCACGCCGCCTGCTCTGGCCGATCAAGCAGAAATACGGGCAGAAGATTTCCTGGGCCGATCTGTTGATCCTAGCCGGCAACGTGGCCCTCGAATCCATGGGTTTTCGCACCTTCGGCTTTGCCGCCGGTCGTGAAGACGTGTGGGAACCGGACATGGATGTGAACTGGGGGGCGGAGATGGCCTGGCTGGGCGTTGACCCGCAGCGCGTCATCGGCGACCGCGAACTGAGCGCGCCGTTCGGCGCTACCCACATGGGCCTGATCTATGTGAACCCGGAGGGCCCGAACGCCAGCGGCGACTACCTGGAAGCGGCCAAGGACATCCGTTCCACCTTCAGCCGCATGGCCATGGACGATGAGGAGACCGTTGCGCTGATCGCCGGCGGTCATACCTTTGGCAAGGCCCACGGCGCCGCGCCGGAGTCGCACAAGGGGCCGGAGCCCGAAGCTGCGCCGATCGAGGCGCAGGGCCTGGGTTGGATCAGCAACTTCGGCAGCGGTCACGGCAAGGACACCATCTCCAGTGGCATCGAAGTCACCTGGAGCAAGACCCCGACGCTGTGGAGCAACAACTTCTTCGAGAACCTGTTCAACTACGAGTGGGAGCTGACCCAGTCGCCGGCCGGCGCCAAGCAGTGGGTGGCCAAGGATGCGCCGGAGATCATTCCGGACGCGCATATCCCGGGCAAGTTCCACAAGCCGACCATGCTTACCACCGACCTGACCCTGCGTTTCGATCCGGAGTTCGGCAAGATCTCCAAACGCTTCCTCGACGATCCGCAAGCCTTTGCCGAAGCCTTCGCCCGCGCCTGGTTCAAGCTGATCCATCGCGACATGGGGCCGAAGGCCCGTTACCTCGGCCCGGAAGTGCCGAAAGAGGATCTGATCTGGCAGGACCCGCTGCCGGCGCCGACACGTAACCCGAGCGCGGCCGATATCGCCGACCTCAAGGCCAGGATTGCCGCCTGCGGGCTGTCGGTTGGCGATCTGGTCTCCGTGGCCTGGGCTTCGGCCTCGACCTTCCGCGGCGGCGACAAGCGCGGCGGTGCCAACGGTGCGCGTCTGGCCCTGGCTCCGCAGAAGGACTGGGAGGTCAATCAGCGCGCCATCAAGGCCCTGGCCAAGCTGATCGAGATCCAGAAAGCGTCTGGTAAGGCCTCGCTGGCCGACGTCATAGTGCTGGCCGGCAATGTCGGCGTGGAGCAGGCCGCCAAGGCCGCCGGGGTGAGTGTGGATGTGCCCTTCGCGCCGGGGCGGGTGGATGCCCGCCAGGATCAGACCGATGTCGAGGCCTTCGCCCTGCTGGAGCCCGTCGCCGACGGCTTCCGCAACTACCGCAAGGGCAAGCTCGGCGTACCGACCGAGGCCATGCTGGTCGACAAGGCTCAGTTGCTGACCCTGAGCGCGCCGGAGCTGACCGCGCTGGTCGGCGGCCTGCGCGTGCTGGGGGCCAACCATGACGGCAGCCAGCATGGCGTGTTCACCGACAAGGTCGGCGTGCTGAGCAATGACTTCTTCGTCAACCTGCTGGACATGGGCACCGAGTGGACGGCGATGGATGCCGAGGCGGAAACCTTCGAGGGCAAGGATCATAAGAGCGGTACGGTGAAATACACCGGCACCCGCAACGATCTGGTCTTCGGTTCCAACTCGGTGCTGCGTGCTTATGCCGAGGTCTACGCAAGTACCGACGGCAAGGAAAAGCTGGTCAAGGACTTCGTCGCCGCCTGGACCAAGGTGATGAACCTGGACCGCTTCGACCTCGCCTGACCGGCTGCGATCAAGCAAGCGTGCGGCGCCTCCCTGGTGGAGGCGTCGTGCTTTTCGCTTGACCCGCAGGGGCGGGATGCGGAGCATGCGGGTTATTCCAGCGGATGTTGCAAGGATTCCAGGTATGCAGGGCCACATCGAAGTCATCGACTATTTGAAAATGCTGCTCAAGGGCGAACTGGCGGCGCGCGATCAGTACTTCGTGCATTCGCGCCTGTACGAGGATTGGGGCTTCAGCAAGCTCTATGAGCGGATCAACCATGAGATGGAAGAAGAAACCCAGCACGCCGACGCGCTACTCAAGCGGATTCTGTTTCTCGAAGGCACGCCGGATATGACCCCGGATTCGTTCACCTTCGGTCAGACGGTGCCGGAGATGCTCAAGCTCGATCTCGCTCTTGAGTATCAAGTGCGCGCCGCCCTGAGCAAGGGTATTGCCCTGTGCGAGAAACATCAGGACTACCAGAGCCGCGATATCCTCGTGCCGCAGTTGAAGGACACCGAGGAAGACCATGCCTATTGGCTGGAGACCCAATTGGGGTTGATCGACAAAATAGGTTTAGAGAATTACCTGCAAGCGCAGATGTAAGTACACGCGCACCGATAGCAACAAAAAAGCCCCGAAACACTCGGGGCTTTTTTCATTGTGCTGCCGCTATTCGTCGTGCGGGTTCGTCAGGGGCTCGTCGACTTCCTGGCCGGGGCGCAGCAGGTGCTCCGCTTCGGCCGGGTCCTGGGTCAGCAGGCTGCCGTCGGCGCTGGCTAGCAGCAGGGCTTCGAGCATTTCCCTGACGTTGTTGCGCAGCATGCCGATGGATTTCTGTCCGCGGCTGTTGAGTCCGGTTATTTCCATCAGGATGCTGCCGCCCAGTGGTCCTTCGGCGCCCTTGGCCAGGCTCTCGCTGGCCAGCAGCGCGTAGGCGTTGCGGGCAATGCCGGGTTCGCCGCCACCACGGCGAATGCTGCCGTCCGGGCGCTGGTAGTAATAGTTGCTGATCTCCATATGGCCGATCTGCATGGAGCGCTTCTTCATCACCAGGGCCATCTGCTTCGACAGGTCGACCGCTTCCTGGGCGACCTCGGGGTGGGTCGGCCAGGCGATGGAGGCGGTCACCTGGCGTCCGGGGCGATTGGCTTCAGGGTCGGCGTCGTCGAGCACGACGGCTGGGTTCTGGTTGTGTACATCGACCATCCACATGGGTTGATAGCGGTCATAGGCGCTGCGCACTGCCAGGGCTTCCGGCACCGGGTTCTGGCCTGGATTGAAATGCGCTTGCTCGGCCAGCCCCGGATTGCACAGCACCTGGGTGCTCTGGCTCCAGTCCGGCCAGTGGTAGCGGTTGATGTCGTAGCTCCATTGGCGCGGACCCTCTTCGGGCGTGTAGGCGGTGACATTGGCGCCCAGGCCCTGGTCGAGTTTGCTCGGGTCCAGGCTGCCATCCGCACGCAGGCAGCTGGCGCTGGTTTGCGGCGCACTGAAATCGAGGTTGCCGCGGGTGACGAGTGCGGTGCCGTCGGGGTTGACGCGGGGAATGAACAGCACTTGCAGGTTGGCCAGTACCTGCTCGGCGAAAGAACCGCCGGCCGCCAGCTTGCGAATCAGGTCGAGGGCGGCTTCGGTGCCGTGGGGTTCGTTGCCGTGTTGCTGGGTGATGATCATCACCGCCGGGTTATCCGGTTTGCCCAGGCGTGCCAGCCAGATCGGTCGGCCTTCGCCGCTGGTGCCGGTCTGTTCGAGGCTGAGCGCACCGCCGGAGCGACGCGCCACGCCGGCGAGTTGCTCATACAACTGGGCATTGCTCATGAAGCCTTCGAGCGAGACATGCTGTTGCTCGTTGAGCCAGGGTCCATTCGGTTGGGCGGCAGTGGCAAGCATGGGGGTAAGACCTGCGCCGAGCAGGAGGGCGGTAAAAGTCAGGCGCATCGGGAACTCTCCTTGTAGAAGACGGGATGTCCCACCAGCACAGCCCGGGGGACTCCAGTTTGACCTGGCCCGGGCGCGGAGGTTGCGTTTGCCGAGAAGTTGCCGGGGTTTCATCGCGCCTCGACGAGACCTCGGCAGGCCATCGGCTTCAGCTGGCGAAGCGGGCGCGTTCCAGCAGCGGCTTGAGGAAGTAGCCGGTGTGCGACTGCGGCATCTCGGCGACTTCTTCGGGTGTGCCGACGGCGATGATCTGGCCGCCCTTGGAACCGCCTTCCGGGCCGAGGTCGACCAGCCAGTCGGCGGTCTTGATCACGTCCAGGTTGTGCTCGATCACCACCACGGTGTTGCCGTGGTCGCGCAGGCGGTGCAGCACGTCGAGCAGTTGCTGGATATCGGCGAAGTGCAGGCCGGTGGTCGGCTCGTCGAGGATATACAGGGTCTTGCCGGTGTCGCGTTTACTCAGCTCGCGGCTCAGCTTGACCCGCTGCGCCTCGCCGCCGGACAGGGTGGTCGCGCTCTGCCCCAGCTTGATATAGGACAGGCCGACATCCATCAGCGTCTGCAGCTTGCGCGCCAGGGCCGGCACGGCATCGAAGAACAGCCGGGCTTCCTCGATGGTCATGTCCAGTACTTCGGTGATGTTCTTGCCCTTGTACTTCACTTCCAGGGTTTCGCGGTTGTAGCGCTTGCTCTTGCACACATCGCAGGGCACGTAGATATCCGGCAGGAAGTGCATCTCCACCTTGATCAGGCCGTCGCCCTGGCAGGCTTCGCAGCGCCCGCCCTTGACGTTGAAGGAGAAGCGGCCCGGCCCGTAGCCGCGCGAGCGCGACTCGGGCACGCCGGCAAACAGCTCGCGGATCGGGGTGAACAGGCCGGTATAGGTCGCCGGATTGGAGCGTGGCGTGCGGCCGATCGGGCTCTGGTCGATATCCACCACCTTGTCCAGGTGCTGCAGGCCATCGATGCTGTCGTGGGCGGCGGCTTCTAGGGTGGTCGCGCCGTTCAGCGCGGTGGCGCTGAGTGGGTAGAGGGTGTTGTTGATCAGGGTCGACTTGCCCGAGCCGGACACCCCGGTGACGCAGGTCAGCAGGCCGATCGGGATATCCAGGTCGACCTTTTGCAGGTTGTTGCCGCGCGCGCCCTTGATCTTCAGCGAGAGCTTCTTGTCCTTGGGCGTGCGCTTGGCCGGTACCTCGATCCTCACCCGACCGGACAGGTACTTGCCGGTCAGCGAGTCCGGGTGGGCCATGACGTCGGCCGCCGTGCCCTGGGCGACGATCTGGCCGCCATGTACGCCGGCGCCGGGGCCGATGTCGACCACGTAGTCGGCCATGCGAATGGCGTCCTCGTCGTGCTCGACCACGATCACCGTGTTGCCGATATCGCGCAGATGCCGCAGGGTGCCGAGCAGGCGTTCGTTGTCGCGCTGGTGCAGGCCGATCGAGGGTTCGTCGAGGATGTACATGACTCCGACCAGACCGGCACCGATCTGGCTGGCCAGGCGGATGCGCTGGGCTTCGCCGCCGGACAGGGTGTCGGCGCTGCGATCCAGGGTCAGGTAATCCAGGCCGACGTTGACCAGAAACTGCAGGCGCTCGCGGATTTCCTTGAGGATCTTTTCGGCAATCTCGCCGCGCCGGCCGGGGAGCGCCAGGCTGCCGAAATACTCGGTGGCGTCGCCAATCGGCAGGCCGGTGACCGCCGGCAGGGTCTTCTCGCCGACCCAGACGTGGCGCGCCTCGCGGCGCAGGCGGGTGCCACGGCAGTCTTGGCAGGCCTGGGTGCTGAGGAACTTGGCCAGCTCCTCGCGCACGCTGGCCGATTCGGTCTCGCGGTAGCGGCGTTCCAGGTTCGGCACTATGCCTTCGAACGGGTGGGCGCGTTTGACGATGTCGCCACGGTCATTCAGGTAGCGGAAGTCGACGTTCTGCGTGCCGCTGCCGAACAGAATGCATTTCTGATGCTCGGCGGTCAGGTCGTCGAAGGGAATTTCCAGGCTGAAACCGTAATGCCCGGCCAGCGAGCCGAGCATCTGGAAGTAATAGACGTTGCGTCTGTCCCAGCCGCGGATCGCGCCCTCGGCCAGGGTCATCTCGCCGTTGATCAGGCGCTTGGTGTCGAAGAACTGCTTCACCCCCAGACCGTCGCAGGTCGGGCAGGCGCCGGCCGGATTATTGAAGGAAAACAGCTTGGGCTCCAGCTCGCTGATCGAGTGACCGCACACCGGGCAGGCGAAGCGCGCGGAGAAGATGATCTCCTCGCCGTCTTCACCTTCCATCGGGGCAACCAGGGCCAGGCCGTCGGCCAGCTTGAGTGCGGTCTCGAACGACTCGGCCAGGCGTTGTTGCAGGTCGCCACGGGCCTTGAAGCGATCCACCACGGCATCGATGCTGTGCTTCTTCTGCTTATCCAGCTTGGGCAGTTCGTCCAGTTCGTAGATCTTGCCGTTGACCCGCACCCGCACGAAACCCTGGGCACGCAGCTCGTCGAAGATCGCCAGGTGTTCGCCCTTGCGCTCGCGGATCACCGGCGCCAGCAGCATCAGCTTGCTGCCTTCCGGCAGGGCCAGCACCTGGTCGACCATCTGGCTGACGGTCTGCGCTTCCAGCGGCAGGTCGTGGTCCGGGCAGCGCGGAATACCGGCGCGGGCGTAGAGCAGGCGCAGGTAGTCGTAGATCTCGGTGATGGTGCCGACGGTGGAGCGCGGGTTGTGCGAGGTGGACTTCTGCTCGATGGAGATCGCCGGCGACAAACCTTCGATGGTGTCGACATCGGGTTTTTCCATCATCGACAGGAACTGCCGGGCATAGGCCGACAGTGACTCGACGTAGCGGCGCTGGCCCTCGGCGTAGAGGGTGTCGAAGGCCAGCGAGGACTTGCCGGAGCCGGACAGGCCGGTAATCACGATCAGCTTGTCGCGCGGTAGGGTCAGGTCGATGTTTTTCAGGTTATGGGTGCGGGCACCCCGGATCACAATCTTGTCCACAAACAGCGGCCTCGCATGGCGGGCGGAAAACCAGTGAGTATACGGCCCTGTGCCGCAGTGCGGCAAAGCGTGACGGCTGTGCCGCGTCGAACGGTGCTGCTAGAATCGCCGCCTATTTCATCAAGGCGTTTTCCATGCACGATCCCTACAGCGAGCGCATGAGTGGCGGTGAAACCCGTGCGGCCGCCGGGCTGGCACTGGTATTCGCGTTCCGCATGCTCGGTATGTTCATGGTGCTGCCGGTACTGGCGACCTACGGCATGGAGTTGCGCGGCAGTACGCCGGCATTGATTGGCCTGGCCATCGGCGCCTACGGCCTGACCCAGGCGTTCCTGCAGATACCCTTCGGCATGCTCAGCGACCGTATCGGCCGGCGTCCGGTGATCTATGCCGGGCTGCTGATTTTTGCCGCCGGCAGCCTGCTGGCCGCCAATGCCGACTCGATCTGGGGCGTTATCGCCGGCCGGGTGCTGCAGGGCGCCGGGGCGATTTCCGCCGCGGTGATGGCGCTGCTCTCCGATCTGACCCGCGAACAGCACCGGACCAAGGCCATGGCCATGATCGGCATGAGCATCGGTCTGTCCTTCGCCGTGGCCATGGTGGTCGGCCCGCTGCTGACCCGCGCCTTTGGTTTGTCCGGTTTGTTCATGGCCACCGCCGCCATGGCTTTGCTCGGCATCGTCATCGTCGCCGGGGTGGTGCCGCGCGCGGCCGGGCCGCTGCAACACCGCGAGTCCGGCGTCGCCCGCCAGGCATTGTTGCCGACCTTGCAACATGTCGACCTGTTGCGCCTGGACTTCGGCATCCTGGCCCTGCATGCGATTCTGATGGCCAGTTTCATCGCCTTGCCGCTGGCGCTGGTGGAGCAGGGCGGGCTGCCCAAGGAAGAACACTGGTGGGTCTACCTGACCGCGCTGCTGATCGGTTTCTTCGGCATGCTGCCGTTCATCATCTATGCCGAGAAACAGCGCCGCATGAAGCGCGTGCTGCTCGGGGCGGTAGCGGTGTTGCTGGCCTGTGAGCTGTACTTCTGGCAGTTCGGCAGCAGCCTGCGCGCCCTGGTGCTGGGTACCGTGGTGTTTTTTACCGCGTTCAATCTGCTCGAGGCTTCGCTGCCATCCCTGATCAGCAAGGTTGCGCCTGCCGGCGGCAAGGGCACGGCGATGGGGGTGTACTCGACCAGTCAGTTTCTCGGCGCTGCGCTGGGCGGCATTCTCGGTGGCTGGCTGTATCAGCATTACAGCCTGTCGGGGGTGTTCCTCGGTTGCGCGGCCATGGCTCTTCTCTGGCTAGGCTTTGCTGTTACTATGCGCGAACCGCCTTATGTCACCAGCCTGCGCTTGCCGCTTTCAGCCGCGGCATTGCACGAAGTGGGGTTGGCCGAGCGTTTACAGGCAGTGCCCGGAGTGGCGGATGCCGTGGTGGTGCGTGAAGAAGCCGCCATCTACATCAAAGTGGATACCCAACAATTGGATCGCACGTCCCTCGAGCGCCTGATCGAAGCGGCGCCGGTGACGTGCTGACAGCTCTAGGAGAAAGTTATGGCCCGTGGGGTTAACAAAGTCATTCTGGTCGGTACCTGCGGACAGGATCCGGAAACGCGCTATCTGCCCAGCGGCAATGCGGTCACCAACCTGAGCCTGGCCACCAGCGAGCAGTGGACCGACAAGCAGACCGGGCAGAAGGTCGAGAAAACCGAGTGGCACCGTGTCTCGCTGTTCGGCAAGGTTGCCGAAATCGCCGGCGAATACCTGCGCAAAGGTTCGCAGGTGTATATCGAAGGCAAGCTGCAGACCCGCGAGTGGGAAAAAGACGGCATCAAGCGTTATACCACCGAGATCGTCGTCGACATGCAGGGCACCATGCAGCTGCTCGGTGGCCGTCCGGACAACGCCGGTGGCGACTCCGCCCCGCGTCAGCAGCGCCAGGCGCCGCAACGTGAACCGCAGCGCGAACAGCAGCAGGCGCCGCGTCCGGCTCCGCAGCCGCAGGCCAAGCCCGCGCAGGATTTCGACAGTTTCGACGACGACATTCCGTTCTGATTAACTGAGCCCGCGTTCTATCATGCGTATGCGTCTGATGCTGCTGGGTGGCGGTAATGCCCTGGGGCAAGCGCTGATCCGTCTCGGCGCCGAGGAGGACATCGGCTTCCTCGCGCCGCGCCCGCCGGAAACCGGTTGGGATGCCGCCAGCCTGACCCAGCTGCTGGACGACACCCGCCCCGATGCATTGATCAATCTTGCTTACTACTTCGACTGGTTCCAGGCCGAAGAGGTGAGCGAGGCGCGTCTTGCTGCCCAGGAACAGGCGGTCGAGCGGCTTGCCGAACTGTGTCAGCATCACGAGATTCGCCTGCTGCAGCCGTCCAGCTACCGGGTGTTCGATGGTTCGCGGGTGACCGCCTACAGCGAAAAGGAAGAGCCGGTTCCCCTGGGCGTGCGTGGCCAGGCCTTGTGGCGGATTGAGCAGCGCGTGCGAGCGGTGTGCCCGCGGCATGTGTTGTTGCGCTTCGGCTGGTTACTGGATGAGAGCCCGGACGGCCAGCTCGGGCGTTTCTTGATGCGTGCCGAGCGTGATGAAAGCATCGCGCTGGCCGATGATCGGCGCGGCAATCCGACCCCGGTCGACGATGCCGCGCGGGTCATCCTCGCCGTGCTCAAGCAGCTCGATTGTCAGACGCCGTTATGGGGCACGTTCCATTATGGCGGCCATGAAGCCACCACCTCGCTGGCATTGGGCCAGGCGGTGTTGAGCGAGGCGCGCAACTTCCGCAGTAATCTGCTCGAAGACATCACGGCGCAGGCCCATGCCGCGCGCCCGGATGCCGCCGAGGAGCCGCAGCACGCGGTGCTGGCCTGCAAGAAAATTCTGCATACCTTCGGTATCAAGCCGCGCTCCTGGCGCTCGGCATTGCCGAGCCTACTGGATCGTTACTATCGCCATGTCTGATGCACCTATCCTGATTACCGGTGGGGCCGGCTTTATCGGCTCGCACCTGGTCGATGCACTCTTGAGCCAGGGGCATGCGGTGCGCGTGCTGGACAATCTGTCGATGGGCAAGCGCGCCAACCTGCCCCTGGACAACCCGCGCCTGCAGTTGCTCGAGGGCGATGTAGCCGATGCGGTCCTGGTCGGTCAGGCCGTGGCCGGTTGTGCGGCCGTGGTGCATTTGGCCGCGGTGGCCTCGGTGCAAGCCTCGGTAGACGACCCGGTGAGCACTCACCAGAGCAACTTCGTCGGCACCCTCAACGTCTGCGAGGCCATGCGTCTGCACGGCGTCAAGCGGGTGGTCTACGCTTCGAGTGCGGCGGTCTACGGCAACAATGGCGAAGGTCAGGCGATTGGCGAAGATACGCCCAAGGCGCCACTGACGCCCTACGCCGCGGACAAGCTGGCCAGTGAGCATTACCTGGACTTCTATCGTCGTCAGCACGGCCTGGAACCGGCGATTTTTCGCTTCTTCAATATTTTTGGTCCGCGCCAGGACCCTTCCTCGCCCTATTCCGGGGTGATCAGCATCTTCACCCAGCGGGCGCAGCAGGGCTTGCCGATCCGCGTGTTCGGCGATGGCGAGCAGACCCGCGATTTCTTCTACATCGGCGACCTGCTGGCGCTGCTGACCCAGGCGCTGGACATGCCGCAGGTGGTCGTGGGGGCGGTGAACGTCGGCTGGAATCAGGCCGTCAGCCTGAACCAGTTGCTGGCCGAGATCGGCAGTTTGTGTGGCGGCTTGCCGGCGGTTGACTATCAGGCGGCGCGGCCCGGCGATATTCGTCATTCGCGAGCAGATAATCGGCGCTTGCAGGCCAGTTACCACTTGCCGCCAGTGACCGCCATGCGTGAGGGCTTGCGCAAGCTGTTGGGCCAGGGCTGATCTGTACCCATAAAAAAACCGGCGCTGAGGCCGGTTTTTTTATGGGTGGCGGTTTGCCTTAGAACTTGTAGCCGAGGGCGACCATGTAGACGAATGGGTCTACATCTACATCGACCTTGACCTTCTCGCCAGCGAAGGAGGTGGTGCCGGTGGTGTCGATGTCGATGTAACGCACGTGAGCGTTGACCAGGAGGTTGTCGGTCAGCATGTAGTCCAGGCCCAGCTGGGCAGCGAGACCCCAGGAATCCTTCATGTCCAGACCGCTGAAGCCCTTGCCTTCGGCTTCGCTGCTCAGCTCTGTGTCGAAGAACCAGGTGTAGTTGATGCCCACCCCCGCATAGGGCTGGAAGGCCGAGGCGCTGTCGAGCGGATAGTAGACGACGCTCAGGGTTGGCGGCAGGTGCTTGAGTTCACCCAGGTTGCCGTTCAGCCCGGCAAAAGGGCCCGGCATGCCTTTCACGCCGACGTCATGGCTAAACGGGGTGGCAGCGAGCAGGTCGATGCCGATGTGGTTGGTAATCATGTAGGTGCCGGTCAGGCCCAGTTGGGTATCACTGTCCAGCGTGGCTTTGGTGCCGGCTACGTCGGTGTTCAGCGCACCAACCCAGATATCGCTGCTGCTTTCATGCGGATCGACGGTAGCGGCACCTGCGCGCAGGATGACGTCACCTGCCTCATAGGCCTGGGCGAGGGGGGCGGCCAATGCGGTGGCCAGGATGGAGAGAGCGAGCAGGGACTTGCGCATAGTGAGCTCCGGTCGAGTCATCAGTTGGTTGGGCTGATGGCAATGTTAGGGGCCTAAGCAAATCGAGTTTTGACCCAGCTCAATGAATTGGTCTGCTAGCGACAGGCCATTGTGCCGCATTGGTTCTCGTGGATGGCACGCAGGCCTTGTCGTTGTTGCTTGCGGGGCGCGGCATGCGTCGCGTGTGGCATTCGGCCGCACAGGCTGGCAGTTGTCGGGCAAAGGCGCAGTGCTAGAGTGGCGCCATGAACGCTACCCGTCGTGACCGCTCGCTGATTGCCTGGATGCTGTATGGCTGCGTCCTGTTCAATCTGTTCGCCTGCGGTATTCATCATGGGCAAATGAGTGGCCTGGCCCTGAGTGGGCTTGATGGCCTGTTCTGCTCGACCAGCGGCCACCTCGACTCGGCAATCAACGATTCGTCAGGGTCAGACCCGTCGTCGCCATCCTCCTCGTACACCTGCCCGTTGTGCTCTTCTTTCGGTTTGGCCCTGGCCCTCAATAGCTCTGGCGCATCGCTTGAGCCGCTGGCGGGCTTGCCTTCCACGCCCATCGACGCCTTGGCGTGGGCTGCGCCACCACCACGTTATAGCTGGCCTTCAATCAACCCCCGCGCCTCTCCTTGACTCCACCCATGAAGTGAATCACTCGACCTGACATGAGCGCATGTGCCGTTGTGTGCGTGCTGCAACCGCCGGGCGAGGCCATATCCTTTTGCGTGGAAGTTATTCATGACGCTAAGAAACGCCACCCTGGTGCTGTTGGCCGGCACCTGCCAGCTGGCATGGGCCGAAGATACAGCCCTCAGTTTGCCGAGCATCACCGTTACCGCAGCCAAGCAGACGCAGCCTGGTCTGAGCCTCGATGAGCCGCTGGAGACGGGATCACGATTGGGCCTGACATCACGGCAGACACCGGCTTCGGTCAGCATCGCCGACCGCGCGACCATCGCTGCGCGTGGCGCGAAAGATACCCAGGATGTGATCAACAGCATGCCCGGCATCAATGCGTCGGCCAACCCGGGTTTCGGTGGTTTCGTCTCCTATCGAGGTTTCACCAGCGCCCAGGTCACCCAGCTCTACAACGGCATCGGCATGAGCTACAGCAGTGCCGCGCGGCCAGTGGATGCCTGGATCTATGAGCGTGTCGAGGCGATTGGCGGGCCCTCGACCTTTCTGTATGGTGCGGGCGCCGTGGGGGGCTCGATCAACTACGTCACCAAGCAGGCCAGCCGTGAGGAGCAGGCCGTGGAGGGGCGTCTGCGCTATGGCAGTTACGACTCCTCCGAGCTCGCAATCGGCGTCAACCATGCCCTGGGTGCGGGGCCGGATCCCCGTCATTTTGCCCGGCTCGATGTCAGTCGCACCCGCAGCAACGGCTATATGGATCGCAATGGGCGCGAGTCGTTGAGTACGGCCTTCTCCATCCTCAGTGATCTGACGCCTGAGCTGACCCATACCCTGGCGCTCGAATACCAGGAAGACCAGGAAGACAGTCCCTACTGGGGCTCGCCATTACTGAATCCGGTCGGCGAGACCATGAAGATCGACAGGCGCCGGCGCTTCGAGAATTACAACGTCGCGGATGGCCGTTATGAGCAGCGCGTGCGCTGGGTTCGCTCGATCACCGATTATCGGGTCAGCGACAGCACCAGCCTGCGCAATACCTTCTATCACTACAACGCCCAGCGCGATTACCGCAACCTCGAGAACTACCGTTATAACGCCGCCAATACCCAGGTGCAGCGTTACGCGGCCTACTTGCAGCGGCATGCTCAGCAGGTCAACGGCAACCGCTTCGAGTTGCGTCACGACACTGCCTTGTTCGGCTTGGCCAGCCAGTGGTCAGCCGGTGCGGACTACTCGATCAACCGGCAGACGCTGCACCCCAACGGGCAGTTCCCGGCGTCCGGGGCTCCCTACGATGTGATCGATCCGGATCATTTCGACCCTGGGAGTTTTTACGCCATTCCCGGCGTGAATGGCGGGTTGCAGAAGGTGCGCAAGCATGAGGTCACCACCCTGGCCGGCTTCCTGGAGAATCGCCTGGCGCTGACCGAGCGCTTGGCGCTGTTGACCGGCCTGCGTTATGACCACTTGCACATGGAGGTGACCAACTACGCGGCGGTCACGCCAACCAGCCCGGCCTTTTTCGAGCGTACCTGGGAGCCAGTGACAGGTCGGGTCGGCCTGGTCTACGAGGTGGCCCCGGCGCTGAATGTGTATGTGCAGTACAGCACCGCGGCCGATCCTCCCGCCGGTTCGCTGGCCTCGGCGACCTTCTCTCAGGTACAGAACTTCGACCTGAGTACCGGCGAGCAGGTGGAGGTTGGCGGCAAGTTCGATTTTCTCGAGGGCCGCGGTTCGGCGACGATCGCCGCCTACCAGATCGTGCGGAAAGACTTTGCGGTCAAGGACTCCAACAACCCAACCGTCGATATCCAGGCGGGGCAGCAGACCTCGCAGGGGCTGGAGCTGGCGGCCAGTTTGCGGGTTACGCCGAAACTGCTGGCCGAGGGCAACTTCGCCTATGTCGATGCGCAATACGACGAGTTCAACGAGAACGTCGGCGGTCAGGCCGTATCCCGTAAAGGCAATACACCGACCAACGTGCCCGACCAGGTTGGCAATCTGTGGCTGACCTACGACATCTCGCCAGCCTGGCAGGCCGGGGTCGATGCCCGTTACGTCGCCGCGGTGTTCGCCAATAATGCCAATACCCTGGAAGCGCCGGCCTACAGCCTGTATGGCGTTTTTGCCCGCTTCAACGTGGATGAGCACAGCTCGGTAACGGCGCGCGTGCGCAACCTGACGGACGAACTGTACGCCAAACAAGCTTATGGAACGATGTTCTACCAGGGGGCACCCCGTACCTTTGAGGTCGCCCTGGACACCCGTTTCTGACTGCAGTGAGCCGGGGCGATTGCCGTCGTCCCGGGGTTCGAGGGACTGGCTTATGAAGCGTTATCTGTACTTGTGGCATCGCTGGCTGGGCATCGTGCTGTGCCTGTTCATGGCCATGTGGTTCATCTCGGGCGTGGTGATGATGTATGTCGGCTACCCCAAGCTGACGCCGCGCGAGCACCTGGCGCATTTGCCTGTGCTGGATCTGCAGGGCTGCTGCCGCAGCCTGGATGAGGTTCTTGCGGCTGGCGGGCAGAGCGATGCGCCCAGCAGCATTCGCCTGAGCATGGTCGGCGGCGTGCCGCGCTACCTGCTCGGTTATGCCGGGCAGCCCAGCGTGGCAGTCGATGCCCGTAGCGGGCAGCGCCTGAGTCTGGTTGATGAGGCCCAGGCCATGGCTGCCGCCCGGCAATTCGCCGCAGACGCATCCGCGCGTTACCAGGGGCTTGTGCAGGAAGATGTCTGGACCCATTCGCGGGCGCTGGACAGTGAGCGCCCCCTGCATCGCGTGTCGCTCGCCGACGAGGCGCAGCGATTGCTCTACATTTCCAGTCGTACCGGGGCGGTGGTGCGTGATGCTACCGGGCAGGAGCGCAGCTGGAATTGGCTGGGTGCCTGGCTTCACTGGCTGTATCCGTTACGTGGCGGCGTGTTGAGTGGCTGGTGGGCGGACATCGTCATCTACCTGGCGCTGGCCGCCACCCTGATGGCCGTGCTCGGCAACGTGATCGGTCTATTGCGCTGGCGCTTGCAGCGGCCTTACCGCAGCGGTTCGCGCAGCCCCTATAGCGGCTTTGCCCGCTGGCACCATGTGGGCGGGCTATTGTGCGGCGCATTGGTCATTAGCTGGATTTTCAGCGGCCTGATGTCGATGAATCCATGGCGGCTGTTCGACGCTGCAGCGCCGCTGTCCACGGCGGCATACCAGGGTGGCGAACTTCGCTCCAGGGCATTTGCGCTGGCGCTACCCGAGGCGCTGCGGCGCTTCGAGCAAGCGGGTTTGCAGGCGCGCGAACTGGAATGGCGGTTGATCGCCGGGCAGGGTTATCTGGTGGCCTACGATGGCACTGGCCAAACGCGCATTCTGGCGATGGCGGATGGTCAGGTCAGCAGCCAGCTCCCCCAAGCGACCCTGGAACGCGCGGCCCAGGCCATGCATGGGCAGGGGCAAATGCGCAGCGAACGGCTGGGTGCCTATGACTTCTATTACTACCGGCGGGGCGAGCAGAGCATGCTCGGCCATCTGGAGCAACGCCTGCCGGTGTTGCGCGTGAGGTTCGACGACCCTGGCGAAACCTGGGTGCATCTCGATCTGCACACGGGCGCCATGCTTGGCCAGATGGACAGTGGCAAGCGCACCTCGCGCTGGCTGTTCGCCCTGCTGCACAGCTGGGACTGGCTGCCGCTGCTGGAGAATCGTCCGTTGTGGGACCTGCTGATGCTGCTGTTCAGTGCTGGCGGGCTGCTGATCAGCCTCACCGGTGCCGTGCTCGGTTGGCGGCGTTTGCGCCGGCCTCGTCGAGTGCGGCGGCCGCAACGGCATCCGGGGCTTGCCGCTCCCGTGGGAGATGTCCCGTGAGTCTGCAGCGCGGCGATTACACGCAAGTCGCATCAGGGTGGTTGCTAGATGATGCTAATGCAGTTGATAATGGTTATCTTTACTGCGTTGGCTCCCGTCAAGGTGCCGCTCATGTCCTCTGGACCAAGGTGCCTGCCGGATGTTTATCGAATACCACTCAGCCTTGCAGCAGTTTTAGATTTAGAAAGGTTATAATGTTTCTTTTTAATATAAGCCCGTCGCTCGAGGACTCCCGTCGCATGAATCTGTACCCCCTGCGTTCACTGGCCGCCGCTCTAGTGCTGAGCAGCACGCCGGCGCTGGCCGCACCGCTGGATGCCGCGCTGGATGAGAGCCAGCGCCTGGCCGCAGACGCCAAGGCGTCCCAGGCGCGTATCGAGCAGCTCGACGATGCCAGTCGCGAGATGCTCGGTGAGTACCGCAATGCCTTGCAGCAAGCCGAGGCGCTGAAAGGCTATAACCAGCAGCTGCAAGAGCTGGTCGTTGCCCAGCGCCAGGAGCTGGCGGGTTACCAGGAGCAGCTGGACGGCATCGAGCGCACCCAGGAAGCGGTGACGCCACAGATGCGCCGGATGGTCGAGGTGCTCGGTGAATTCATTGCCGCCGACCTGCCGTTCCTGCCGGATGAGCGCAGCGATCGCCTAGCGCAGTTGCAGGATCTGTTGCCGCGTGCCGATGTCAGCCTGGCGGAAAAGTACCGGCGCATTCTCGAGGCCTATCAGGTCGAGAGCGATTACGGCCGCACCCTGGAGGCCTGGCGTGGCGAGCTGCCAGTCGACGGCGGCGCGTCGCGTAGCGTCGAGTTTCTCCGTCTCGGCCGGGTGATGCTGTACTACCAGAGCCTCGACGGCCACGAGAGTGGCTGGTGGAACCCGCAAAGCCGCAGTTGGCAGACGCTCGATGGCAGTGCCCGGCGGCCGTTGCATCAGGCCATTGCCATTGCTCGTCAGGAACAGGCTCCGGCCCTGCTCGATCTCCCTGTGCAAACCCTGACCCAGGAGGCCAAGCAATGAGCCGTCGTGTCCTCGCCATCTTGACCCTGGCGCTGTTGCCGGCGATTGCCAGTGCCGCCGCACCGCTCAGCCCGGATCAACTGCTGCAGCGCATTCGCAGCGAACGCGCCGCCGAAGTCACGGCCATGCACAGTCGCGAGCAGGCGTTTGTCGCCGAGCGTGGCGAGCGGGCGCAGTTGCTCGCCGACGCGCGGGCGGCCTTGCAGACCCAGAAGGCCCAAGCCGAACGCCTGAAGGCCGAATTCGATCGGCAGGAGGCCGAGCTGGCCGAGCAGGAAAAGCTCCTCGGCCAGCGCGTCGGTCATCTGGGCGAGTTGTTTGGCGTGGTCCGCCAGAGCGCCGGCGATGTCGCCGGGCAATGGCAGGACAGCCTGCTCAATGCGCAGTATCCCGAGCGCCTGCAGCGCCTTGAGGCGCTGGCCGAGAGTCGCACCTTGCCGTCCGCCGCGGATCTCGATGGCTATTGGATGCTGCTGCTGGAAGACCTGACCGCCAGCGGCCGGGTCGAGCAGTTGCAATTGCCGGTGGTGGCCGCCGATGGCAACCGTAGCGAGCAGTCGGTACTGCGCGTCGGGGCTTTCTCGGCCTATAGCGAGGATGCCTATTTGCGTTACGACGCCGATGCCGGCGAGTTGCTCGCACCGCCGCGACAGCCGTCCGGATTGGGCCAGGTCGAGGATTACCTGCAGGGTGGCGCAGCGCTCGCCAGCCTGCCCATCGACCCCAGTCGTGGCACGCTGTTGGCGCAACTGCAGCGGCAGCCGACCCTGTGGGATCGCCTGCAACAGGGCGGCCTGGTTGGCTGGGTGATAGTCGCACTGGGCGTGCTGGGTCTGCTCCTGGCCATCTGGCGCATGCTTCATCTGGCCCGGGTCGGACGTGGGGTGAGCGCGCAGCTGCATGATCTCAGCGCGCCGCGTGACGATAATCCGCTGGGCCGGGTGATCGGCGTGCTGGGGCCGCAACCGCAGCTGGCCGATCTGGAAACCCTGGAGCTGAAGCTCGACGAGGCGATCCTGCAGGAAACCCCGCCACTGGAAAAAGGCCAGAGCCTGCTCAAGCTGCTCTGCGCGGTGGCGCCGCTGCTCGGCCTGCTCGGCACCGTGACCGGCATGATCGTCACCTTCCAGGCCATCACCCAGGGCGGTGGCGGCGATTCGCGGCTGATGGCCGACGGCATTTCCCAGGCCCTGGTCACCACGGTGCTGGGCCTGGTGGTGGCGATTCCGCTGCTGTTCCTGCACAGCCTGCTGGCCAGTCGCAGCAAGAGCCTGATCCAGTTGCTCGAGCAGCAAAGTGCCGGCTTGATCGCCCTGCACCTGTCCGGGGCGCCGCGTCGTGACTGATTGGCTCGGCGTATGGCTGCGCCTGGTCGACAGCAGCTACGCGCTGCTCGACTTCATGAGCGCCGGCGGCGTGGTGATGTGGGCACTGGCCGGGCTCTGCGTGGTGTTCTGGACCCTGGTGTTCGAGCGCTTCTGGTATGTGCGCCGGGTTTTCCCGCAGTGGGGGCGCGAGCGGCGCAAGGCCTGGCAGCAAGTGCTGCAGGACGACAACGGCAGCTGGCAACGGGCGGTGCGCGCCGCCTGGCTGGCGCAGGCGCGGCAACACCTGCTCGGCCCGCTGCGGCTGAGCAAGACCCTGGTGGCGATGTACCCGCTGCTCGGCTTGCTCGGCACCGTCAGCGGCATGGTCGCGGTGTTCGACGTGCTCGCCATCAACGGCACCGGCAACCCGCGCGGCATGGCCGCCGGCGTCTGGCAGGCGACCCTGCCGACCATGGCCGGCATGGTCCTGGCAATTACCGGATTGTTCAGCCTGGCACGCCTCGAACGCGATGCGCGCCGGGCCCTCGAGCGGCTGGCCGACCAGCTGCGTCACGACTGAGACTGTTCACTATGCGAATGCGCCGACACCACCAGCAGGACGAAGACACCGGCATCGACCTGACGCCGATGCTCGACGTGGTCTTCATCATGCTGATCTTCTTCATCGTCACCAGCTCCTTTATCAAGGAGTCCGGTGTCGAAGTGCAGCGTCCCCAGGCGGAGACTGCCAGCCCGCAGGACAAGGGCAATATCCTCATCGCCGTGACCGCCGATGGCCAGGTGTGGATGGACAAGAAAGTCGTCGACGTACGCAGCGTGCGCGCCCATGTCGAGCGCATGCGCGTCGACCAGCCGGAAGGTGCGGTGGTGGTGCAGGCCGATCAGGATGCGCGTACCGGCCTGGTGGTGCAGGTGATGGATCAGGCGCGTCTGGCCGGGGTGCAGGATGTCGCCCTGGCGGCTAGCTCGGGAGCACTTTGATGCGTGTGCCGTTGGCCTTTCTCGGCGCCTGCCTGATGGCCGTGGCGCTGTTCGCCTTGATGCTGTACATGGTGGCGCCGCCGCGCAGCCAGCCCTCGGACGAGCCGGTGACGGTGGCCAACTTCGTACGCCTCGATGGCCATGCCAGCGACACCGCGACGCGCACCCGCCAGCAGGCGCCGCAGCCACCGCAAGCACAAACCCCGCAACCGCCGACACCGCCCACGCCGGTCGCCGCCACGCCGAGTGCCACGCTGCCGGCGCTGGATCTGCAATTGCCGAGTCTGAGTAGCGGCATCGCCGTCAACAGTGCGCCGACCCCGAGTCTCAGCGGTCTGAGCGCCGGCGCCGGCGCCGGCGCGCCCAGCGCACCGGCGCCAAGCGAGTCCGCTGGCCAGGCCGGCGGCCCGGAAAGCGAGGTGATGCCGCTCAACGATGTCAGTCCGGACTATCCGCGCTACGCCTTGCAACGGGGCATCGAAGGGCACGTCAAGCTGGCGTTCACCATCACCCGCGCCGGTGCGGTGGAGAATATCCGGGTGATCGAAGCCAGCCCGCAGAATGTGTTCGAGCGCGAAGCACGGCGCGCCGCCGTGCGCTGGCGCTTTGCCCCGCGGACCGAGAGCGGTCTGGCGGTGGCCCGCGAAGCGGTGAAAACCCTGTACTTCCGCCTTGAGGGAGGTCGCTGAGATGCAGCGTTTGTTGCTGTTATGGATTCTGTGCACGGCGAGTGCCGTGCAGGCTGCCGGGCAAAGCGTCGAGCCGGGCGTATTCCGTGCCCTGAATGCGGCCCAGGAGGCGCAGCAGCAGGGCGACTATGCCGCGGCCAGGCGGGCGCTGGATGCGGCCAAGGCCAAGCCGGACAGCCTGGAGCAGGCCTTGCTGTGGCGCAGTCGCGGCTATCTGGCCTGGGCCGAAGGACAGAACACCAAGGCCATCGAGCTGCTCGGCAAGGCGTTGAACAGTGGCAAGCTGGATGCCGAGTTGCAGGCCGGCGAGCAACTCAACCTGGCCCGGCTCAACCTGGCCGAGCGTCGCTACGCCCAGGTCGTCAGCCTGCTGGCGGCGCAGCAGGCGACGGCCGCTGAAGAGGTCCTGCAGATGCTGGTGCAGGCCTATCAGGGGCTGGGTCAGCCGGCCAAGGCGCTGCCGCTGGCCGAGCGCTATGTGCAAGGCAATCCGCAGGCGGGCGACAGCTGGTTGCAGTTTCTCGTCGCGGTGAATGCCGACCTCAAGCGCTACCCGGCGGCCGAGCGCTGGCAGCGTCAGCTGCTCGGCCGTCAGCCCGATCAGGCCCAGGGCTGGCGACAGCTGGCCGCCCTGCAGCAGCTGAGCGGCAGCCACGCCAAGGCGTTGGCCACCCTGCGCGCCGCGCACAGCAAGGGCCTGCGCTTCAATGAAAGCGAGCTGGACAACCTGGTGCTGCTGGCTGGCGCGGCCGAGCAACCCTGGCAAGGAGCCAAGCTGCTTACCGGCATGCTCGAACAGGGCTTGTTGCCGCGTACCGCTGCCCGCGAAGAGCGCCTGGCCCTGCTCTGGTGGCAGGCCCGCGAGCGCGCTGCGGCGGCGCGTATCTACCGCGAACTGGCGGGGCGTTCCGGCAGCGCCAAGCATTGGCTGAACCTGGCCCAGCTGGAGCTGGAACAGGCCCGTTGGCAGGCCGGCCTGGAGGCTCTGGCCAAGGCCGAGCGCGCCGGTGCCGAACGCAGCAAGGTGCGCGCCTGGCGCAACTGGGCGGAAAGCGAGCTGAGTTTCGAGCGGGAAAAGCGGGTGGCCAGCGCCGACTGAAACCTGCCGCGGTTAACCGTAGGGTGCGAAGCTGGTGCGTACGGCACAGCCCACGGCCAGGAGCCTAGGATGCGCGGGTTCAGTGTAGGCGCTGCTAACTATCCGGCAGCTCGTAGGCGTAGATCTTGTCCGCCTGCATCTGGTAGCCGGCTTCGGCCAGTTCGCTGCTGCTCTGCTCGACCTTCAGCGCGCCCTCGATCCAGAACGGCTGATAGAGCGCATCAAGCAGCACGCCCAGTTCGGTGGTGACGTGCACGATCTGGTTCGATGGCGGTGGCGGTACATGGATGCAGGCGCCGAAGTAGGGCACCAGCAGGAATTCGGTGACGCGGCCTTCGTCGGTCACATCCAGCGGCACTATATAACCGGGCAGCTTCACCGCCTGGCCGTCCAGTTCCTTGACCACGGGCGCGGCGGGCGATTGTTGCTGGCTGGCCGGGCCGGCTTCGGACAAGGCGTCGGCCAGTTGCGAGAGGTCATGGATGGGCGCGGGCTCGACCACTTGCGCGGGCGCATCGGCCGGGACCATGTCCGACCAGGTCAGCTCGCGCACCTCGGCGGCCGTTACCGGCGCGGCCAGGGCGATAAGCACAGCAGCGAGCAGGGGGCGGAGCATGGTGCTACCTCGTATCGAAAAAAGCGTCATAAGCGGCGTTATAAACGAATCGACAGGCCATCGGCCAGCGATTGCCGGTAGGCACGCCAGGCGGGGACGCAGCCCATCAGCAGGGCGGCACTCAGGATAGCGCCGAGCAGCGCCCACTCATAGGCCGTTGGCAGGTCAAGCGGCAGATACAGGCCGTAGTTGGCCTGCACATGGCCCTGCGCCCCGGCGATGCCCAGATACAGCAGCAACAGGCCCAGCAGCACGCCGGCCAACGCCAGGGCGAAGGCTTCCAGGATCAGCAGGCTGGCGATATGCCAGGGCCGCGCGCCCACCGAACGCAGGATCGCCATTTCCCGGCGGCGTTCGTTGAGGCTGGTGAGAATCGCCGTGAGCATGCCGATCAGCCCGGTCAGCACCACGAACAGCGAGACCACGAACAGCGCCTTTTCCGCCGTGCCCATCAGGCTCCACAACTCCTGCAGGGCGACCCCGGGGAGAATCGCCAGCAGCGGTTCGCCGCGGAATTCATTGAGCTCGCGTTGCAGGCTGAAGGTGGCGATCTTGCTGTTGAGGCCCAGCAGGAAGGCGGTGATCTGTTTGGGCTGCAAATCCAGGGCGCGCGCCTGCTCGGCACTGACTACCCCGGCGCCGCGAGCCGGCATGCCGTTCTGCCAGTCGACATGCAGCGCTTCCATGCCGGCCAGGGAAATATGCAGGGTGCGATCCACCGGGGTGCCGGTGCGCTCGAGGATGCCGACCACGCTAAAGGGCTTGTCGTCGTGCTTGACCAGGCTGATGGTGGCCACGCCATGGGCCAGTACCAGCTCTTCGCCGAGGCGGTAGTCCAGCGCCTTGGCCACTTCCGCGCCCAGTACCACTTCGAACGGGTCGTCGGCAAAGGCACGGCCCTGGCCGATCTGCAGCGGCTGGCTGCGGGCATAGCGGAAGTGCTCGAAGTAGGCCGGGCTGGTGCCCATCACTCGGTAGCCGCGGTGCGAGTCGCCGAGGGAGATGGGGATCGCCCACTTGACCTGGCGGTGGTCGGCGAAGCGCTCGAAGCTGTCCCAGCGAATGTTGTTGGTCGCATTGCCGATGCGGAATACCGAATACAGCAGCAGATTGACCGAGCCGGAGCGCGCGCCGACGATCAGGTCGGTGCCGCTGATGGTATTGGCGAAACTGGCGCGCGCTTCCGTGCGCACCCGCTCGACGGCCAGCAACAGGCAAACGGAAAGGGCGATGGCGAATACCGTGAGCAGCGCGGTGAAGCGGCGGTTGCCCAGGCTGGCCAGGGCCAGACGTAATAGGTACACCTTCAGACCTCCGTCGGGGTGGCGGCGCGATTGAGTTCGGCCAGCGACAGGCTGCGGTCGAACAGGCGCGCCAGGCTCTGGTCGTGACTGACGAACAGCAGGCTGGCGCCGGCCTCGCGGCATTCGGCGAACAACAGCTGGAGGAAGGCCTCGCGGGCGTCAAAGTCCAGCGCCGAGGTCGGCTCGTCGGCGATCACCAGTTCCGGCTGACCGATCAGGGCGCGAGCGGCGGCGACCCGCTGTTGCTGACCGATCGACAGTTCATCGGCGCGGCGTTCGAGCAGTGTCGGCTCCTTCAGGCCGAGGTGGGCGAGCAGGGTGGCGGCGGCCTGGTCGATGCTGCCGTGGCGCTGGATGGCGCGGCTGGCGCGCAGCCTGGAGAAGTGGCAGGGCAACTCGACGTTCTCGCGCACCGAGAGAAACGGCAGCAGGTTGAACTGCTGGAAGATATAGCCGGTGTGGTCGACGCGAAAGCGGTCGCGGGCGCTGGCCGAGAGTGCGCTCAGTTCCTGGTCGAGCAGGCGAATGCTGCCGCGATTGGGCGTTTGCACGCCGCCGAGCAGGCCGAGCAGGGTGGTCTTGCCGCTGCCGCTGGGGCCCTTGAGAAACAGGCTTTCGCCGCGCTGCAGGGTGAAGCTGGGGATGTCCAGCAGCTGCGCCTGGCCGGGCCAGGCGAAACCGAGATTGGACAGGCTGATCAGGGCATTGCTCATAAAGTAAGCGACTGGGTTGACCCAGCCGCTCTGCACTCCGAAATTTTAGAAGCTGAGGGAAGGCTTGGCGGGCGTCAACTCGACGCCTTGCTGGCCGCTCGGGCCGATCAGTTGTACCTGAATTTTCTCGGTGGCGGGGAAGCGCTTGAACAGCTCGCTCAGGTTCAATTGCTTCAATTCGCTCGGCTTTTTGCAGTCGAGTTGGTACTGCGCATGGATTTCGCTGTGCTCGCTCTCGTCTTCATCGGCGTGCTGTTCGTCGTGCGCGGCTTCTTCGAATAGCGCACTTTCCAGTTCTTGTTCACTCAGGGTGCAGTCGCCGGCATTCAGGCCGAACAAGGCCTGCGGGTCTTGTAGCTGGCTGCGCACCGTCGCGACCTTGGCTTTGTCCGCGGCGCTGTTGGCCGCATGTTCGAAACCCGCCAGGTTCATCGCCGGGCTTTCCAGCTGCAGCTCCAGGGCTTGGCCGTCGAGCACCACATTGAGCCGGGCGGCGCCATGCTCGTGGGCGTCGAGGCTGCCATGTTCATCCGTATGCGCGTGGTTGTGCTCGTTGGCCTGGGCGGCGGCCAGGGGAAGCAGGGCAAAAGGCAGGGCAAGCAGCAGGCGACGCATGGTGATCTCCGGTCGGGATTCAATTTACTTGTTACGTTATAACAACTTTTATATGGGTCTGACCAGCTCCGCTTGGCGGGCTGCGCCTGACGTGGGAGCATGCCTGTCGATTACTCGAGGGCAGCAAGATGGTGCGAATCCGTGGACGGGTCGGCGATTGGCCGGTGGATCTGACAGTGGAACTGGACGCGCAGGACTGGGCGCAACTGGCGCAGCAGATGATGCCTGCTGCCGCCGCCAGCGAGCCGGCAGCGGTCGTCGCAGCAACGGATGCGCTGTGGCAGACCACCTTGGACCTGCTGCGTCAGGCCGGACGGATCGAAGGGCCGCAGCTACTGGCCCAGCTGGCCGCCTTGGCCGGCAGTGAGGCGGCGGGCAAGCGCCTGCTGGTGCGTTTGCGCCATTGCGCCCAGGTGCGCATGGAAGCCGCTGCGGATGCGCCTATCTATCACTGGATTGGTTAATAAGTACCGATGGGGTAGCCGCCACGGCGACAGGTTATCCATCATCTGACCTGTCGCGGCTGAAGCCCCTCCCACGAGCACAGTTAGCCCTGTGGGAAGGGCCGGGCGGCGTTCCGCTTCAGCCGCGAGGCCCGACAGAGGCCCAGGCCTGTCTAGTAGATCGCCTGATACAGCTTGCGCCGGTAGGTGGTGACCAGCGGGTGCTGGGTGCCGAGCAGGTCGAACACCTGCAGCAGGGTCTTGTGCGGCAGGCCGTCGGCGTAGGCGCGGTTGCGCGTGAACAGCTGCAGCAGGGCATCCAGTGCCGGCTCGTATTGCTGGCGGGCCAGTTGCTGGATCGCCAGCTGGTAGGCGGCCTCATCGTCTGCGCCGTTCTGCGCCAGGCGGGTTTTCAGGCTGGCGACATCCGGCAGGTCCGCCGCCTGCCGGAGGAAGGTCAGCTGCGCGCGAGCGCCGGCCAGGGCCTGCTTGTGTTCGTCGCCCTTGACCGCATCGAGCACGCTTTGCGCTTCGTCCAGCTCGCCGCGTTCGGCCAGGCAGCGGGCATAGAGGATCAGCGCCAGGGCATTTTCGTTGTCCTCGCCGAGCAACTGCTTGAGCAGGACTTCGGCGTCGCCGATGCGTCCTTCGGCGAACAGCGCCTGGGCGCTTTCCAGGGGAGCGACGCCAGGCGCTGCCGGCTCGGCCACGTGGGGCTTGAGCAGTTCGCGTATCGCCGACTCAGGCTGCGCGCCGGAGAAACCGTCGACCGGCTGGCCGTTCTTGAACAGCACCACGGTGGGCAGGCTGCGGATGCCGAAGCGCGCGACTATGTCCTGCTCGAGGTCGCAGTTGACCTTGGCCAGCAGCAGTTCGCCCTGATAGCCCTCGGTGATCTGCGCCAGCAGTGGCATCAGCGCCTTGCAGGGCGCGCACCACTCGGCCCAGAAGTCGACCAGCACCGGTTTGTGGAACGAGTTCTCGATCACCAGTTGCTCGAATTGGGCGCTGCCGGATACGTCGAAAATATAAGGGATGTCGCTCATGGTCGGTCTCGCTGGGCGAAAAATGGCTATCACTATAAATGTGGGCGCCTGCTTGCGGAAACAAGGCGTGTGTCAGTCGCGTTGCGCGTGATACAGGCTGACCTGGCGAAACTCGGCGGGCTCGGCCAGATCCGGCCAGGTGCAGGCGTCCATCAGGCCAAGGCGCCGATACAGCGGATGCTGGAAATCGCGCACCCGCGAATCGGCCACCAGCGCCTGGCGGCCGCGGCTGAGGAACTGGTCGAGCAGCGGCAGGTTGGCGCGGTCGTAGAGCACGTCGGCGACCAGGATCAGGTCGAAACGGTCGGCTTCCTGGAAGAAGTCCGCCGAGTAGCCCAGTTCCACCTGGTTGAGTGCGGCATTGGCCCGGCAGGCCGCGAGGGCCAGTGGATCGAGGTCGCAGGCCACCACTTCGAGGGCGCCCGCCTTGGCCGCGGCAATCGCCGCGACGCCGGAACCGGCGCCGAAATCCAGTACGCGTTTGCCGCGCACCCACTGCGGGTGTTCGGCCAGCCAGCGCGCCAGGACCAGGCCGCTGGCCCAGCAGAAGCACCAGTAGGGCGGTTCCTCGAGAACGCGCCGGGTTTCCTCCGGGTTGAAGGCGCGCGCCATATTGGCGGCATCGATCAGCCAGAGTTTCAGCTCGGTAGCGGGCAATGGCTCGGCCACCAGCCTGGCGTCACCGAGCAGCTCACTCAGTGCCGCCTGCAGGGCGGCAGTGCTGCTCACGGCGCCGGCACCAGGCGTAATTCGCCGAGTTGCTGGCTGTCGTTGTGGCGAATCGGTCGCGGCGGCAGGCGCAGGATCAGGCGTCCGGCTTGATTGACCCGGCCGCGCAGTTCGACCTGGACCCCAGGAATGAAGGCCTCCGGGTTGAAGGGCAGGCGAAAGGGCAGGGCCGCGCCGTTGCCGGTCAGTTGCACGTTGCCCAGCAGGCCCTGGGGCAGGCCACGCGCATCGATCAGCAGCAGAGCCAGTTCGACTTCGCCATCGCTGGGTACGCCGAGCAGGCTGCCGGTGAGTTCGCGCAGGTGCGCCGACAGGGGCGCCGGCGCCGCCGCGCTGCTTGCTTCAGGCGCCGGCTTGGTCGTGGGCTGGGGCTGGGGCGGCACGGCGGGTTCGCCGGCGCAGGCAGCGAGCAGTCCGGCGAGGGTGAGCGGAGCGAGCAGTCGCATGGCAATGTTCATCTGAGGGGTAGGCCTGAAAGAAGCGGTGTGCCTGCAAAGAGTAGCTGGGCGCGCGCCTGTATACCGCAAAGTCATTGGCTTGTCTTGCCCGCGGGATGCGCTACCATGGCGCTTTCCTGTTCAAGGCGGCTGCCCTCCTATGCACTGTCCCTTCTGCGGTGCCAACGACACCAAGGTCATCGATTCGCGCCTGGTCGCCGAGGGCGGGCAAGTGCGTCGTCGGCGCGAATGCCTGGCTTGCGAAGAACGTTTCACCACCTTTGAAACCGCCGAACTGGTGATGCCGCGGCTGATCAAGCAGGACGGCAGCCGCCAGCCGTTCGACGAAGACAAGCTGCGTGCCGGCATGCAGCGTGCCCTGGAGAAGCGCCCGGTGAGCATCGAGCGTCTGGAGGCGGCGATTGCCCATATCAAGCACCAGCTGCGCGCCACCGGCGAGCGCGAGATCAAGTCGCTGGTGCTCGGCGAGTTGGTCATGAGCGAGTTGCAAAAGCTCGATGAGGTTGCCTACATCCGCTTCGCCTCGGTCTACCGGCGCTTTCAGGATCTCAACGAATTCCGCGAGGAAATCGATCGGCTGTCCCGCGAACCCGCGAAAGAGCAATGATGAGCGTCGATCATGCCTGCATGGCCCGCGCCCTGGAGCTGGCCCGCAAAGGCCTGTATTCCACCCACCCGAATCCGCGAGTCGGCTGCGTCATCGCCCGCGACGGGCAGGTCGTCGGGGAAGGCTGGCATGTGCGCGCCGGTGAGCCGCACGCCGAGGTGCATGCGCTGCGCCAGGCCGGCGCGCAGGCGCGTGGCGCCACCGCCTATGTGACCCTGGAACCCTGCAGCCATCACGGCCGCACCCCGCCGTGCGCCGATGCGCTGGTCGCCGCCGGCGTCACGCGGGTGGTGGTGGCCATGCAGGATCCCAATCCGCAGGTCGCCGGCAATGGCCTGGCGCGGCTGATGCAGGCCGGGATAGCGGTCCAGGCCGGCGTACTGGAAGCCGAGGCGCGGGCGCTCAACGCCGGCTTCATCAAACGCATGGAGCAGGGCTTGCCCTTCGTGCGGGTCAAGTTGGCGATGAGCCTGGACGGTCGCACCGCCATGGCCAGCGGCGAGAGCCAGTGGATTACCGGGCCGGCTGCCCGCGCCGCGGTGCAGCGCCTGCGCGCCCGCGCCAGCGTGGTGCTGACCGGTGCCGACACCGTGCTGGCGGACAATGCCCGCTTGACCGTGCGCCCCGCTGAACTGGGCCTGGATGCCGAACTGACGGCGCTGGCCGTGACCCGGCCACCCTTGCGGGTGCTGGTCGACGGACGCCTGCGGGTGCCGCTGGATGCGCCTTTCTTTCAGGCTGGCGCGACACTGGTGGCGACCTGCGCGGCCGCTACGGCGCGCGAACGCTACCTGGACGCCGGCCACGAACTGTTGGCCGTGCCGGGCAGTAGCGGCTATGTCGATCTGCACAAACTGCTGGGCGAACTGGCCGGGCGCGGCGCCAACGAAGTGCTGGTCGAAGCTGGGCCGCGCCTGGCTGGCGCGTTCGCCCGCGAGGGCCTGGTCGATGAGTACCAGTTGTTCATCGCGCCGAAGTTTCTCGGCTCCAGTGCGCGGCCGCTGCTCGACCTGCCGCTGGCGCGCATGGCCGAGGCGCAGGCACTGAAGATCGTCGAGATGCGCGCGGTCGGCGACGACTGGCGGATCATCGCGGTGCCGCAATCTTCATAGATGGGGGGGCAGCGCCGGATCAAAGCCCGCCGCTGACGCCCAGGTTCACACCCAATTCGGTCGCCAGCGAGAATGGCAGCAACAGGGTGTCCAGCAGGGCACTGGCGGGCAGGTCGAGGCCGGGGTAGGGCGGCGCCTCGGCGCCGAAACGTTGCTGCGCGCAGCAACCGTGGTTCAGCGCATACAGGTCCAGGCGGGTGCCGGCATAGATTACCGGCGCGCCCGACTTGGCCGCATCCAGGGTGCGCACCGTGGCACAACCGCTGCTCAACAGCATGAGCAGCAGGCACGCCATTCGCCCGCCGGTACGCACGGTGGTCTTACTCATCCGACACCTGATGGTGCTCGCCCCAGCGCGGCAGCATGTCCTGCGGCACGCCCAGGCAGTTGAGGATGCGCGCGACGACGAAGTCGATCAGGTCGTCGATGGTCTGCGGCTGGTGATAGAAGCCCGGCGCCGCCGGCAGGATCACCGCGCCCAGGTTCGACAGCTTGAGCATGTTCTCCAGGTGGATGCTGGAAAACGGCGCCTCGCGCGGCACCAGGATCAACTGGCGGCGCTCCTTGAGCACCACATCGGCGGCGCGTTCGATCAGGTTGTTGCAGGCACCGGTGGCGATCGCCGACAGCGTGCCGGTCGAGCACGGCACCACCACCATGGCGCTGGGTGCGCCCGAGCCGGACGCCACCGGGGCCATCCAGTCCTCCTTGCCGTAGACACGAATCTGCCCCGGCGCGGCGCCGGTGTATTCGCTGAGGAATGCCTGCATGGCCTGGGGTTTGGCTGGCAGGGTCACGTCCGTTTCGGTGGCCAGCACCAGTTGTGCGGCCTTGGAAATCAGAAAATGCACCTCACGGTCTTCCTGCACCAGGCAGTCGAGCAGGCGCAGGCCATATGGCGCCCCGGAGGCGCCAGTCATGGCCAGGGTGATGCGTTCTGGACCGGACATTTATGCCTCCAAGGCCGCGGCCAGCTTGCCGTGCAAACCGCCAAAACCGCCGTTGCTCATCACCACCACCTGGGTGCCCGGTGCGGCTTCGGCCTTGACCCCGGCAATGATCGCTTCCAGGGAATCACAGACCCGGGTCGGCACCGTGGAGTTGGCGACCGTCGCCGCCAGGTCCCAGCCGAGGTTGGCCGGTGCATACCAGTACACCGAATCGGCCAAAACCACCGAGCCCGGCAAGCCGTCGCGGTGGGCGCCGAGCTTCATCGAGTTGGAGCGTGGCTCGATCACCGCGATCAGCCTGGCGCTGCCGATGCGTTTGCGCAGGCCGTCGAGGGTGGTGGCGATGGCGGTCGGATGGTGGGCGAAGTCGTCGTAGATGGTCACACCATTGACTTCGGCAACCTTCTCCATGCGCCGCTTGGCGTTGATGAAGCTGCACAGCGCGGCGATGCCGAGCTCCGCCACCACGCCGACATGCCGCGCCGCCGCCAGGACCGCCAAGGCATTGGCCACGTTGTGCTGGCCAGTCAGTTGCCAGTCGACCACGCCGGCGGTTTTGCCGGCGAAGCCCACCTCGAAACGCGAACCATCGGCGCTGAGCAGGCGTGCCTGCCACTGGCCGCCTTCGCCGGTGGTCTGCACCGGGGTCCAGCAACCCATCGCGATCACCCGCTGCAGTGCCACGTCGGCAGCCGGCTGGATGATCAGGCCAGCACCGGGGATGGTCCGTACCAGATGGTGAAACTGCCGCTCGATGGCTGCCAGATCCGGGAAGATATCCGCGTGATCGAACTCCAGATTGTTGAGGATCGCGGTGCGCGGGCGGTAGTGGACGAACTTGCTGCGCTTGTCGAAGAAGGCGCTGTCGTACTCGTCGGCCTCGACCACGAAGAACGGCGTGTCGCCCAGGCGCGCGGAAATGCCGAAGTTCTGCGGCACCCCGCCGATCAGGAAGCCCGGGCTCATGCCGGCGTGCTCCAGCACCCAGGCCAGCATGCTGGCGCTGCTGGTCTTGCCATGGGTGCCGGCCACCGCCAGTACCCAGCGCCCCTGCAGCACATGGTCGGCCAGCCACTGCGGGCCGCTGACATAAGGCAGCCCCTTGTTCAGCACGTATTCCACCGCCGGATTGCCGCGCGACAGGGCGTTGCCGATCACCACCAGGTCCGGCGCCGGATCGAGTTGCGCGGCATCGTAGCCCTGGGTCAGCTCGATGCCCTGGGCCTCCAGCTGGGTGCTCATCGGCGGGTAGACATTGGCATCCGAGCCGGTGACGCGATGGCCCAGTTCCTTGGCCAGCACGGCCAGCGAGCCCATGAAGGTGCCGCAAATACCGAGAATATGGATATGCATGATTTACCTTGAAGGCGTCCTCGAAAACCGGCCACAACAGGCGCTGAAAAATCTTGCCGCAGGTTAGCACAGCGCCCTGCGCTCGATCTCGACGTGTAGCGCGCTGGTTTCGACCGACCAGCCCCAATCAAGTTGCAGGGTGGAATCGAAAAATCAAACGCTTGCTTGGATTGCGCTTTCCAAAAGCATTAGGCAGCATCGGAGCGTCCGCTGGCATAGCTCATGCGGTGCCAACCCAGCCAATCACCAATGCCGAGGCTCGCCATGCGTATCGTCCCTGCTACCCTGGAGCACCTGGATCTGTTGACCCCGCTGTTCGTCGAATACCGTGAGTTCTACGGCGAACTGCCTTTCCCCGACTCCTCGCGCAAGTTCCTGGAAACCCGTCTGCGCCGCAAGGAATCGGTGATTTACCTGGCCCTGGCCGACGACGAAGACAAGCTGCTCGGCTTCTGCCAGCTCTACCCCAGCTATTCCTCGCTGTCGCTCAAGCGCGTGTGGATCCTCAACGACATCTATGTCGCCAAAGACGCGCGGCGGCAGCTGGTTGCCGACCGGCTGCTGCAAACGGCCAAGAAAATGGCCAAGGAAACCAACGCCGTGCGCATGCGCGTCGCCACCAGCCGGGATAACGAGGTGGCGCAGAGGGTCTACGAGTCGATCGGTTTCGTCGAGGACGAGCAGTTCAAGAACTACGTGCTGCCCATCAGCAGCGATTGACCGGGGCTGCGCCGGCCCAATCCGGCTGCCACATCGGCAACCGGGTGGGGCCTGCCGTGGCATGCGTTCGCCTACCCCAGCAGGCTCAGCCATAAGCCGAACCCCAGCTGAATCACCAGGGCGCCGAGCAATGCCAGGCGCCAGGGCTGTGCGCGCAGGTTGACCCGAGCCGGCGCCGGCGGATGCGCCAGCGGCTCCTGCAACGCCTGGCGAAACTCCGACAAGGCCTCGAAGCGCGCGGCCGGCTGGGGCGCCAAGGCCCGAGCCAGCACGCCATCCCAACCGGCCGGCAAGTGCGTGGTGAAGCTGGCCAGTGGCACATAACGGCTCGGCGAGCCGCCTTCCGGGCACGCGATTTCCGGCCATTGGCCGCAGATCAACCAGTAGGCCAGGGCCGCCAGGGCGAACTGATCGGCGCGGCCATCCACCCGCTGCCCGCCGCGCAACTCCGGCGCCAGCGGGATCGCCTCGGCGGGCAGCTGCTGACGTGGCGCGCCCGGCAACAGCGCGGCATGTTCCGGCAACAGCAACAGACGCCCGCCCGCGCTGATCAGGATGTTCCGCGGACTCAGCCACAGCCCCTGCATACCCCGGCGCTGCAGGGCGCGCACCGCCGCAATCGCCTGATCGAGCAAGGCCAGCAGGGTCGCCCCATCCACGGGTCCATGGGCCGCGGCCCAATCGGCCAGGCTGCGCAGCCCCGGTGCCGGCGGCTCGAACAGCATGAAGGCATGTCGGCGCGGCCGGTGCGACGACAACACCCGCGGCAAGCTGGCTACCGGACTGCGCCGCAGTGCCCATTCACGCTGCCAGAACACCTCGTCGGCCGCCTGCTCGGCGAGCCACAGCAAGGCCTCGCGGGCGCTTTCGTCGCGCGCCCGGAACAACCGGCCGGGTGGGCCGTACGGGCACTCGTCGAGCAGCGTCCAGCCATCCACCTGCATGCCGGTCACGGCCTCGGCCAGCGCCGGCCACTGCTCCCGCGGCGCCGTCGGCGGCAGGCTTGCGGCCGCCCCCGGCAGCAGCAGCGCGGCGGCGCCGGGCGCCTTGAGCAAGGGCGCCAGCAGCGCCGGCATGCTCGCCACGGTCAGCGTCTGGCAGCCGGCGCGGAAGGCGTCCAGATCGGCCACGCCGAGCAACGGCTGCGGCGCCAGCAACAGTGCCTCGCCCTCACTCAACGGCAGACTGTGCTGCACCAGCGCCAGCTCGGCCTGCATGCCCAGTTGCATGTCTTCACGCCCCGGCAGGCACTGCAGGCCACCGCCCTTGTGGCGCAGCAGACCCACCGCACCGGCCTGCAGGAACTGCGCAGCGCCACCCTGCAGCAACAGCAGCCCGGCATCCAGGCGCGGCACACTGCGCCCCGTCCGCCGGCTGCGGAACAGTTGCTGATTGAGCGCCGCCAGCACCTGCCGCGCCGCCTGCGCCTCGCTCCAGCCCGCGGGCGTGCAGCGATAATCGGCGAACAGCGCATCCAGATAACCCTGCAGCTGCTGCACCACATCGGGGCAATCGCGTGCCCACAACAAGGCCACCAGCAACAGCGGTGGGCGTCCCTGCCGCCCCGCCAGCCACATCGCCCGCGCCCGCGCCGCCTGGGCCGGCAGGTCGATGCCGCCGCCCAGCAGCAGGCTGACGGCAGGATGGTCCATGCGTTCTATCGACATCGGCAGCCCCCCTGGACAGTACTGCCAGGACCGTTGCAGCCTTTATGCCGATTCGCCGCCGCTTGCCGCATCCCCAGGCGCCGCTTATGGTGAACAGCCGTGCAACCCGAGCCAGTCCCCATGTGGTCGTTCCGCGCCTGGCGCCGCCGGCGCATCCTTGCCCGCCATCCAATAACCGCCACGACCTGGGCCGAGGTGCGTCGGCGCCTGCCGCTGCTCGATGGCCTCAGCGACAGCGAAGAGCAGCGCCTGCGCGAAAGCGCCGTGCTGTTCCTGCATGACAAACACCTGAGCGCTCTGCCCGGCGTCGAACTGGACGCCATCGACCGCCTGACCCTGGCGGCGCAGGCCGAGTTGCCGCTGCTGCACCTGGCCGAGCTCGACTGGTACCAGGGTTTCCACGAGATCGTCCTCTACCCCGACGATTTCGTCAGCCCGCAGCGCCATCGCGATGCCAGCGGCGTAGTCCACGAGTGGGATGCCGCGCACAGCGGCGAAGCCTGGCAGCAGGGGCCGGTGATCCTCGCCTGGCCTGGGGTCCAGACCAGCGGCGGCTGGGACGGCTACAACCTGGTGATTCACGAGCTGGCGCACAAGCTGGACATGCTCAATGGCGATGCCAATGGCCTGCCGCCCTTGCACCGCAGCATGCGCGTCAAAGACTGGGCCAGCGCCATGCAAAGCGCCTACGACGCCATGAACGCCCAGCTCGACGCCGATCCGCACGCCGATACCGCCATCGACGCCTACGCTGCGGAAAATCCGGCGGAATTCTTCGCGGTAACCAGCGAGTACTTCTTCAGCGCCCCGGACCTGCTGGCCGAGGCCTTTCCCGCGGTCTATGCGCAGCTCGCACTGTTCTACCGCCAGGACCCGCTGGCGCGCCTGCAACGCTTGCAGGCGGCGCATCCTGACTATCGCGCTACTCCCAAAGACAGCCAGCACACGACCAATGGCTAGGCACTCCGGCATAGCAACAGCCGGGGAATATGCCTATAATCGCGCCACTTTTTTAGCCCATCCCCGGGAGTCACTCCATGAGCTACAGCAAGATTCCAGCCGGTCTCGACCTGCCGAACGACATCTACGTCGCCATCGAAATCCCGGCCAACCACGCGCCGATCAAATACGAAATCGACAAGGACAGCGATTGCCTGTTCGTCGACCGGTTCATGGCCACCCCGATGTTCTACCCGGCCAACTATGGCTACATCCCCAACACCCTGGCCGACGACGGCGACGCCCTCGACGTGCTGGTCGTGACCCCGTATCCGGTAGCCCCCGGCTCGGTGATCCGCGCGCGTCCGGTTGGCGTCCTGCACATGACCGACGAAGCCGGCGGCGACGCCAAGCTGATCGCCGTGCCCCACGACAAGCTCAGCCAGCTGTATGTGGACGTGAAGGAATACACCGACCTGCCAGCCCTGCTGCTCGAGCAGATCAAGCACTTCTTCGAGAACTACAAGGATCTCGAGAAAGGCAAGTGGGTCAAGGTAGAAGGCTGGGGCAATGCCGACGCAGCCCGCGCCGAAATCATCAAGGCAGTGGCGGCTTACCAAAAATAAGCTGACACCACCCCCTGAAACCGGCCACAAGCCGGTTTTTTTATGTCTGCCATCCATGGCAGCCACCCTTCTGGCCGTCGCTACGCGACGTTAGAAATGGCTCCCGGCCATTTTTTATGCCTGCAGTTCGCGCTTGGCTGAGCCGATGGTCAGGCCTTACTCTGCACGCTTTTGCCGCGAGCACGGTCCATGCCCTATTCAGACATCCTCCTGCTGGTGCTTGCCGGTTTCGCCGCCGGCGGCATGAACGCCCTGGCCGGTGGCGGCACCTTTTTCTCCTTTCCGGCCCTGCTCGCCGCCGGTCTGCCGCCGGTGACGGCCAATGCCACCAATGCCGTGGCGCTGTGGCCGGCCAGCCTGGCCGGGGCCTGGGCGGCACGGGCCTCGTTGCGTCCGCTCGGCCGCTATCCGCTGCCGCTGCTGTTGGCCGGATTATGCGGTGGCCTGCTCGGCGGCCTGTTGCTGCTGGCCGGCGGCGACGATGTGTTCGCCAAGCTGATCCCCTGGCTGCTGCTGGCGGCCACCGTACTGTTCGCCGCCAGCCCCTGGCTCAGTCGCTGGCTGGCGGCACGCCGCGCCGAAGCCGCGCAACCGCCGCACGGCCCGCTGTCGCTGGGCGCGCATATCGGCGTGTCGGTCTACGGCGGCTACTTCGGCGCGGGCATGGGCATCCTGCAACTGGCGGCGTTTTCCATCGAAGGGCATCCATTGGCCCGCGCCAATGCCCTGAAGAACCTGATTTCCGCGGTGATCTACAGCGTCGCCAGCATCACCTTTATCGTCGCCGGGCGGGTCAGCTGGTACGAGCTGGCGGTCCTGCTGGTCGGCGCGACACTCGGCGGCTATGCCGGCGGCGTCCTGGGCCAGCGCTTGCCGCCGGCGCTGCTGCGCGCCTTGGTCATTCTGGTTGGCGCCGGCATGACCCTCTATTATTTCTGGGTGACCTATTTCGCCGGGTGAGCTGCTGCGACGACCGTCGATTTGCCCGTGTGGCGCGGCTCTGCTAGTGTCGCGCCGGTTGCAACTGCTGCCCGAACCCCCGCCAGAGAATGCCCGCCATGGCCCGTAAAAAAGCCTCACTCGACTTCGAGCAATCCCTCACCGACTTGCAGAGCCTGGTCGAGCGCCTGGAAAACGGCGAGCTGTCGCTGGAAGACTCGCTGACCGCCTTCGAACAAGGCATCCGCCTGACCCGCGACTGCCAGGCCGCGCTGGCTCAGGCCGAGCAGAAAGTGCAAATCCTCATGGAGCGCGACGGCGAGCTGGAGGAAGCCCCCTTCGACGCGGATCGACAGGCATGATCGCGACCTACCAGGCGCAGTGCCAACGCCGTGTCGATGCGGCGTTGGAAAGCCTGTTCGAGGCCCCCCCCGGCGAATTGCAGCGGCTCTACCAGGCCATGCGCTACAGCGTGATCAACGGCGGCAAGCGGGTGCGCCCGCTGCTGGTTTACGCCGCCTGCGAAGCCCTCGGCGGCGAGCCGGCACAGGCCGATGGCGCGGCCTGCGCGGTCGAGCTGATCCATGCCTATTCGCTGGTGCATGACGATCTGCCGGCGATGGACGACGACGACCTGCGTCGTGGCCAGCCCACCACCCACAAGGCTTTCGACGAAGCCGTGGCCATCCTCGCCGGCGATGGCCTGCAGAGCCTGGCCTTCGAAGTGCTCGCCGATGTTCACTGCAACCCGCATGACGCCGAGCTGCGCCTGGCGATGATCGCCAGCCTGGCCCGCGCCGCCGGCCCCGCAGGGATGGTCGGTGGTCAGTCCATCGACCTCGGTTCGGTCGGCCAGACGCTCGATCAGGCAGCGCTGGAACTCATGCACCGGCACAAGACCGGCGCCCTGATCGAAGCCAGCGTGCGCCTCGGCGCCCTGGCCAGTGCGCGTGCCGACGAACGTACGCTGAAAGCCCTGCACAGCTATGCCCGCGCCATCGGCCTGGCGTTCCAGGTGCAGGACGACATCCTCGACGTGGAAAGCGACACCGCCACTCTGGGCAAGACCCAAGGCAAGGACCAGGCCAACCACAAGCCGACCTACCCGGCGCTGCTCGGCCTCGACGCCGCCAAGGCCTACGCCCTGGAACTGCGCGACCAGGCGCTGCACGCCCTGCGCCCGTTCGACCACGCCGCCGAGCCGCTGCGCGAGCTGGCCCGCTATATCGTCGAACGCCAGCACTAGCGGGCTGTTGGGTTTAGGGCTCTTGTAGCCCGGATGCAATCCGGGGAACGTTGTCGGTCTTTTAGAGATTCCCTGATTTCATCCGGGCTACGGTTTTAGGGCGTTTCGTAGGAGCGGCCCATGGCCGCGATAGGACATGCCTGCATAAAGTATCGCGGGCATGGCAACTAGGCGTCCCCCCGTTCCTACACAGCCGTCACCCGATCAAAACCGCTGCCGCGCCAGCTCCAGCAACTGCCCGCGCAGCCATTGGCTGCCCGGCTCATTCTCGGCCTGGCGCGACCAGTACAGGTTGAGGGTCACCGGCGGCAGTGCCAGGGGCATCGCCAGCAGGCGGTTGTCCAGCCCGGCATTGATCAGCTCGGCATAGCGCCTGGGCATGGTCAGCAGCCAGTCGTTGCGCGCCACCAGCAGCGCCGCGGTCAGGTAATGCTGGCAGCGCTGGCGCACCTGGCGCACCAGGCCGAGATGGCCGAGGGCCAAGTCTTCCACGCAGATCCCGCGGCGCCGCGAGGTGACCGCCACATGCTCGGCGGCCAGGTAGCGCTCGGCGCTCAGCTCGCCCGCGAAAGCCGGGCCGGCGACCACGCACAGCGGCTCCTGCAGCAATAGCTGCTGGCGCAGTTCGGCATCGGTGGGGCGGGCGATCTCGATGGCCAGATCGACCCGTCCGGCGATCAGCTCCAGCTTCAACGCCGCCCAATGCACGCTGCTGCTGCGCACTTCCAGCTGCGGCGCGAGCCGGCGCAACTGGCCGAGGATGCCCGGTAGCATCAGGGGTTCCAGTTGCTCCGGCATATTCAGGCTGAACACCCGCCGATCATGCTGCGGGTCGAAGCCATGGCCGCGGCCGAGGTTGCGTCGCAACCCCTCCAGCGCATCCTGGATGCCCGGCGCCAGCTGCTCGGCCAGGGGCGTCGGCGCCACCCCGCGTCCCGCGCGGACGAACAGCGGATCGCCCAGTTGCTCGCGCAGGCGCGCCAGGGCGTGGCTGACCGCCGACTGGCTGAGGTGCAGCAGCAGCGCCGCGCGGGTCAGGTTGCGCTCGCGATAGACCACCTCGAACACCCGGAACAGGTTGAGGTCGAGGCGTTCCAGGGTTGGCCATTCATGCGTTTGATTCATGGTTATTTCCGCATTATCCGACTCAGCCTGAACCTAGCAGCGCCAAGCCTCGGCGCCACCATGCATAGCATTCATGGATAGCAATGCATAAGCATCAGTTCTGTCCCGTGTCCCGGCCGCCTAAGCTGCCCGCAGAGCCAAACGACAGGGCACAACCGATGACCGAAGACCTCTACCTGCAACAGTTGCATGCGCTGCAGGCCGCCGCCTGGCCGGTCGGCACGCCGAGCGAGCCGTCTTACCCGCACGGCCAGCAGCCGCTGTCCGAGTACCTGCGCGCCTGGGCCCGCCTGCAGCCCGAAGCGCCGGCCCTGGACTTCTACGGCTTGTCCCTGAGCTATGCCGAACTGGATCGCCTTTCCGACCGCTGCGCCGCGTTGCTGGTGGAGCTGGGGATAGCGCCGGGGGATCGGGTCGCGCTGTTCATGCCCAACTGCCCGCAACTGCATATCGCCTTCTACGCCATCCTCAAGTGCGGCGCGGTCTATGCGCCGGTCAGCCCGCTGAGCAAGGCGCTGGAGCTGAGCTACCAGCTCAAGGACAGCGGCGCCCGCACCATCCTCTGTTTCGACCAGTTGCTGCCGCTGGTCCGGGCGGTGCGCGAGGACTGCCAGCTTGCCCATGTGCTGGCGACCAGCCTGTCCGAGCTGTGCCCGGCCGAGCCGAGCATCCCGGTGCCGGACCTGCTGCTGGCGGCGAAGGTCACGGGCGACGACTTCATCGACTTCTACCCGGCGCTGGCGGCCTGCCAGGCGCCGACTCCGGCGCACCGTCCGCAGCTGGGCGACATCGCCGCGCTCAACTACACCGGCGGCACCACCGGTCTGCCCAAGGGTTGCGTGCATAGCCACGGCGACATGCTCTACACCTGCGCCAGCTTCCTCGCGGTGGCCCTGCAACTGCGCCCGGATAGCGTGCTGCTCAACTTCCTCCCGGAATTCTGGATCGCCGGGGAGAACGCCGGCCTGCTGTTCCCGGTGTTCAGCGGCTGCCGCCTGGTATTGCTGGCACGCTGGGACGCCCTGGCTTTCATGGGCGCGGTCGAGCACTACCGGGTCAGCCACTGCGGCCTGCTGGTGGACAATGTCGCCGAGGTGCTGGAACACCCGCGGGTCGGCGACTTCGACTTCCGCTCGCTGCAGCAGACCGGCAGCATCTCCTTTATCAAGAAGCTCACCGCCGAGTACCGCCGCCAGTGGCGCACGCTGACCGGCACCAGCCTGTTCGAGTTCAGCTTCGGCATGACCGAGAGCCACACCTGCGACACCTTCACCGCCGGCCTGCAACAAGACGACTTCGACCTCAGGAGCGCGCCGACCTTCGTCGGCCTGCCCGTGCCGGGCACCCAGTTCAAGGTCTGCGACTTCGCCACCGGCGAACTGCTGCCACTGGGCCAGGAGGGCGAGCTGTGCCTGCGCAGCCCGTCGTTGCTCAAGGGGTACTGGAATCGTCCGGAGGAATCCGCCGCCGCGCTGCGCGACGGCTGGCTGCACAGCGGCGACCTCGGCCAGATCAGCGCACAGGGCTTTATCCGCTACCTCGGCCGGCGCAAGGAGATGCTCAAGGTCAACGGCATGAGCGTATTCCCCAGCGAGCTGGAGGCCCTGCTCGGCCAGCACCCGGCGATCCTCGCCAGCGCCGTGCTCGGCCGCAGCGACGAACGCAGCGGCCAGCGCCCGGTGGCCTTCGTGGTGCTCAAGCCCGGCAGCGGCGCCAGCGCGGACAGCCTGCAGGCCTGGTGCCGCGAGGCCATGGCGGTCTACAAGGTGCCGGAGATCCGCCTGCTCGCCAGCCTGCCGCTGACCGCCACCGGCAAGGTGAAGAAGAACGAACTCGAGGCGCTGCTTTAACGGTAAGCCCCACGCAACCAACCGAAGGGAATGAGTATGACTATCGATGACACGGCGGTTCAGTTGATCAAGCAAAGCGCGGGAGCCATCAAGGCGCAGGCGCAACAAATCAACCAACTGGTCTACGAACATCTGGACAAACACCACCCCACGGCCTATGCCCTACTGCAGCGGGCTGGACTGCCACCGCTGGCCAACATCGTCGCCGGGTATGCGGCCAACATCGATAATCTGGAACCATTCCTCAAGCACGCGCCGAAGATTGCCCAGGTTCATCACCGCATCGACCTGCAGGAAGAGCAATTCGAGATGGTGGCCAGCGCACTGTTCGCGGCCTTTCGCCAAGCCCTGGATAGAGAGGCCCTGTCCGACGCGGCCATGCGGGCCTGGCGCAGCGCCTATGACCATCTGGCGAACATCTTGATCGAGTTGCAAAGACAGCTTCGAACCCCGGCGCTTTAACAGACCGCCGCGAAAATGCCCATTCACGCCGTCAACCAGCGAGTCCTGCCATGTTCCAAGCCCTGCTGATCGCCAACCGCGGCGAGATCGCCATCCGCATCGCCCGCGCCGCCGCCGAGCTGGGCATTCGCTCGGTGGCGGTGTACGCCGAGGACGATGCCGCCTCCCTGCATGTGCGCAAGGCCGACAGCGCGGTCGCCCTCAAGGGCCGTGGTGTGCCAGCCTATCTGGCGATGGACCAGCTGATCGCCATCGCCCAGGACCAGGGTTGCGCGGCGATCCATCCCGGTTACGGTTTTCTCGCCGAGAACGCCGAGTTCGCCCGCCGCTGCCAGGCCGCCGGCCTGTGCTTTATCGGCCCCAGTGCCGAAGTGCTGGAACTGTTCGGCGACAAGGCCGCGGCGCGCGCGCTGGCCGAACGCTGCGAGGTGCCACTGGTGCGCGGGCTCAATCATGCGGTCAGCCTGGATCAGGCCCGCGAGTTCCTGCGCAGCCTGGGCGCCGGCGGCGCGGTGATGCTCAAGGCCCTGGCCGGCGGCGGCGGTCGCGGCATGCGCCCGGTGTTCGCCGAAGCGGAGTTGGACCAGGCGTTCGCCCGCTGCCAGTCGGAAGCCCGTGCGGCCTTCGGCAGTGACGCGCTCTATATCGAGCAACTGGTGGGCGATGCCCGGCATATCGAGATCCAGGTGCTGGGCGACCATACGGGCGCGGTCAGCCACCTGTGGGAACGCGATTGCAGCCTGCAGCGGCGCCAGCAGAAGCTGGTGGAGATCGCCCCCAGCCCGGACCTGCCAGCCGCCACCCGCGCGCGGATGATCGCCGCGGCGCTGAAACTGGCCGGCGCGGCGCGCTATCAGGGACTGGGCACCTTCGAGTTCCTGCTGGATAACCAGCAGCCCGAGCGTTTCTACTTCATGGAGGCCAACCCGCGCATCCAGGTCGAGCACACGGTCACCGAGCAGGTCACCGGCATCGACCTGCTGCAGACCCAGCTCAGGCTGGCTGCCGGGCATAGCCTGGCGCAACTGAACCTGCTGCAGCCGCCGGCCATTACTGGCTGCGCCGTGCAACTGCGGATCAACCTGGAAAGCATGAGCAGCGATGGCAGCACCCACCCGGCCGCCGGCACCCTGACGGCCTACGAACCGCCCAGCGGCCCGGGTCTGCGCGTCGACGGCTACGGCTACGCCGGCTACCCGGTCAGCCCCAGCTACGATTCGCTGCTGGCCAAGCTGATCGCCCACGCCCCGGACTACCCGAGCGCGCTGCGCCGCGCTTACCGCGCGCTCTGCGAGTTCCGCCTGGAGGGCGTGGCGAGCAACCTGCACCTGCTGCAGAACCTGCTGCGCCTGCCGGAAGTCGCCGCCAGCCGGGTCAGCACGCGCTTCGTCGAAAGCCGGCTGGTGCAATTGCTGGCGCCCCAGCAGCAGGCCCATGCCCATCTGTTCTTTGCCGGCAGCCCGGCGGCCGCCGGTGCGGCGCCGCAGGCGATCGATGCCCCGCCCGGCTGCCTGCCCTTGCAGGCGCCGAGCAGCGGCGTGCTGGTGTGCCTGGAGGTGGCGGAAGGCGACGCCGTGGCGGTCGGCCAGAGCATCGCCGTGCTGGAGGCGATGAAGATGGAGTTCGTGGTCAAGGCCAGCCACAGCGGCATCGTCCGCGCCCTCGCCACGCCGCCCGGCAGCGTGGTCGGCGAAGGCCAGCCGCTACTGTTTATCGAACCGGCCGAGGTCGGCGGCGAACCGGCCCGGAGCGAGCAGAGCCTGGACCTCGAGCATATCCGCGCGGACCTGGCCGAAGTGCTCGAACGCCACGCCATCACCCGCGACGAACGCCGCCCGCAGGCCGTGGCCAAGCGGCGCAAGACCGGCCAGCGCACGGTGCGCGAGAACCTCGCCGAGCTGCTCGATGACGGCAGCTTCAGCGAATACGGTGCCCTGGCCCTGGCCGCCCAGCGCCGCCGTCGTTCCCTGGAGGAGCTGATTGAACAGAGCCCGGCCGACGGCCTGGTGGCCGGCATCGGCACGGTCAACGCCGACTTGTTCGGCAGCCAGGCCGCACGCTGCATGACCATCGCCTACGACTACACGGTGTTCGCCGGCACCCAGGGGGTGATGAACCACAAGAAGACCGACCGCATGCTCGGCCTCGCCGAGCAGTGGCGCCTGCCCCTGGTGCTGTTCGCCGAGGGCGGTGGCGGCCGGCCCGGTGACAGCGATTTCGTCGGCGTCGCCGGGCTCGACTGCCACACCTTCGTCGGCATGGCCAGGTTGTCCGGGCTGGTGCCGCTGGTCGGGGTGGTCTCCGGGCGCTGCTTTGCCGGTAATGCGGCGCTGCTCGGCTGCTGTGATGTGATCATCGCCACCGCCAACGCGACCATCGGCATGGCCGGCCCGGCGATGATTGAGGGCGGCGGCCTGGGCAGCTACACGCCCGAGGAGGTCGGCCCGGTCGCGGTGCAGGGACCGAACGGGGTGATCGATGTGCAGGTGGCCGACGAGGCCGAGGCGGTGCGGGTGGCCAAGCAGTACCTCGGCTACTTCCAGGGGCCGTTGGCCGACTGGCAGTGCGCCGACCAGCGCGAGCTGCGCCACCTGATCCCGGAAAACCGCCTGCGTGTCTACGACATCCGCCAGGTGATCGCCACCCTGGCCGACACCGGCTCGGTGCTGGAGCTGCGCCGGCAGTTCGCTCCCGGCCTGATCACCGCCTTTATCCGTATCGAAGGCCGGCCCTTCGGCCTGCTCGCCAACAATCCCGCGCATTTGGGCGGCGCCATCGATGCCGTGGCGGGCGACAAGGCCGCGCGCTTCATGCAGCTGTGCGATGCCTTCGATATCCCCATGCTCTCGCTGTGCGACACCCCCGGCTTCATGGTCGGCCCCGAGGCGGAGAAACAGGCCACGGTGCGCCATGTGTCACGCATGTTCGTCGCCGCCGCCAGCCTGACCGTGCCGTTTTTTACCGTGGTCTTGCGCAAGGGCTACGGCCTCGGCGCCCAGGCCATGGCCGCCGGCAGCTTCCACTCGCCGTTGTTCACCATCGCCTGGCCCAGCGCCGAGTTCGGCGCCATGGGCCTGGAGGGTGCGGTGCGCCTGGGTTTCGCCAAGGAGCTGGCGGCCGTCGAGGAGCCCGGCGCCCGCCAGCAGCTGTTCGACAAACTGGTGGCCAAGGCCTACCAGAGCGGCAAGGGCATCAACATGGCCAGTTTCCTCGAGATCGATGCGGTCATCGATCCGCTGGAAACCCGCGCCTGGCTGGTGCGCGGGTTGAATGCGGCGCCCCGGCCGGCAACGCGTGAGGGCAAGAAGCGCTGCGTCGATAGCTGGTAGTCCGGGCTCTGCGCAGGAGCGGCGGGGGCGCCCAGTTCCATGGTCGCGATGGCTCAAGCGGTAAATGGCATCGCGGGCATGGCCCGCTCCTGCCCATAGGTTTCAAGGACGCCACAGCTTGTTTGGGCAGTTTCCGGCGCTTCGGGTAAACTGCCGCATCTTTTGCACCTATAACGATCAGCCTGATGCCGACGACCTTCCACGAGATTCCTCGCGAACGCCCACTGACGCCCTTGCTCGACCGCGCCAACACGCCGGATCAGCTGCGTCGCCTGGGCGAGGCCGAGCTGGAAACCCTGGCCGACGAACTGCGCCAGTACCTGCTGTACACGGTCGGCCAGACTGGCGGGCACTTCGGCGCGGGCCTCGGCGTGATCGAACTGACCGTCGCCCTGCATTACGTCTTCGATACCCCGGACGACCGCCTGGTGTGGGATGTCGGTCATCAGGCCTATCCGCACAAGATCCTCACCGGCCGCCGTGAGCGCATGGCCAGCCTGCGCCAGAAGGACGGTATCGCCGCCTTCCCGCGCCGTAGCGAGAGCGAGTACGACACCTTCGGCGTCGGCCATTCCAGCACCAGCATCAGCGCCGCCCTGGGCATGGCCATCGCCGCGCGCCTGCAGGGCAGCAAGCGCAAGAGCGTGGCGGTGATCGGCGACGGCGCGCTGACCGCCGGCATGGCCTTCGAGGCGCTCAATCACGCCTCCGACGTCAACGCCAACATGCTGGTGATCCTCAACGACAACGACATGTCGATCTCGCAGAATGTCGGCGGCCTGTCCAACTACCTGGCCAAGATCCTCTCCAGCCGCACCTACGCGAGCATGCGCGAGGGCAGCAAGAAGATCCTCTCGCGCCTGCCCGGCGCCTGGGAAATCGCGCGCAAGACCGAGGAACACGCCAAGGGCATGCTGGTGCCCGGCACCCTGTTCGAGGAGCTGGGCTGGAACTACATCGGCCCGATCGACGGCCACGACCTGCCGACCCTGCTCGCCACCCTGCGCAACATGCGCGACCTCGACGGCCCGCAGTTCCTCCACGTCATCACCAAGAAGGGCAAGGGCTTCGCCCCGGCCGAAGCCGACCCGATCGGTTACCACGCGATCACCAAGCTGGAGCCGATCAACGCTCCGCTCTCCATCCAGAAGCGGGTCGCTGGCCCCAAGTACTCCAGCGTGTTCGGCCAGTGGTTGTGCGACATGGCCGCCGAGGACCCGCGCCTGGTCGGCATCACCCCGGCGATGAAGGAAGGCTCGGACCTGGTGGCCTTCAGCGAACGCTACCCCGAGCGCTATTTCGACGTGGCGATCGCCGAACAGCACGCGGTGACCCTGGCCGCCGGCATGGCCTGCGACGGCATCAAGCCGGTGGTGGCGATCTACTCGACTTTCTTGCAGCGCGCCTACGACCAGTTGATCCACGACGTCGCGGTGCAGCACCTCGACGTGCTGTTCGCCATCGACCGTGCCGGCCTGGTCGGCGAAGACGGCCCGACCCACGCCGGCAGCTTCGACCTGTCCTACCTGCGCTGCATCCCCGGCATGCTGCTGATGACCCCCAGCGACGAGAACGAGCTGCGCCGCATGCTCACCACCGGCCACCTGTTCGACGGCCCGGCCGCGGTGCGCTACCCCCGCGGCAGCGGCCCGAACGCAGCTATCGAGCCGGGCCTGACGCCGCTGGAAATCGGCAAGGGCCTGGTCCGTCGCCAGGGCGCGAAGGTCGCCCTGCTGGTGTTTGGCGTGCAACTGGCCGAGGCGCTGAAAGTCGGCGAGAGCCTGGACGCCACCGTGGTCGACATGCGCTTCGTCAAACCGCTGGACGAAGCCCTCGTCCGCGAACTGGCCGGCAGCCACGCACTGCTGGTGAGCATCGAAGAAAACAGCATCATGGGCGGCGCCGGCAGCGCGGTCAGCGAATTCCTCGCCCGCGAGAACATCCTCAAGCCGCTGCTCCACCTCGGCCTGCCGGACTACTACGTCGAGCACGCCAAGCCAAGCCAGATGCTCGCCGAATGCGGCCTCGACCAGGCCGGCATCGAGGCGGCGGTGCGCCAGCGGTTGTCGCTGCTGGAAACGACTCAAATGTAGGAGCGATCCAACAAGCCTGCTCGGCAACTGCGAGCGGCTTGTGCTTCTACCCGCCGTACCCTATGGTGCGCGGCGTTTTACTTGTCCGAGGTCGCCGACAGCCGCAAGGCCCAGGCGTGAAAAGGGAAGCAGGTGCGTAGCCGTCGACTCGACTGCCGCAATGCCTGCGCTGCCCCCGCAACGGTAACCGACAGCGCTCATGCGCAGGCTTTCTCGATACGCCACTGGGTTCGCCTGGGAAGGCGGGAAAGTGCCAGTCGGCAGCCCGGAGACCTGCCTCGGCGCGATGTGACTGGTGTTGCGGAGGGCATCACCGTCAAGCGCTGGCTATCGCCTCCTTGCCCGGTGCTTGTCCCTGCCCTCCTCGAAAGTGTTCCGTCTTTTGAGGATTTACCGATGAAATTGTCCCGACTTGCCCTGGCTGTGGCCCTGCTGCCGCTGGCTGCTCATGCTGATCAGGCCAGCAACCGCGCCGACTCACTCGAATTGCAGCCGTTGATCGTGACCTCCGGGCGGCAACTGGAACCACGACGCCAGGCGACGACTGCGACCAGCGTCTTCACGCGCCAGGATATCGAACGCCTGCAGGTGCGCAGCGTGCCCGAACTGCTGAGCCGCGTGCCCGGGGTATCGATCGTGCAGAACGGCGGCCGCGGCAGCCTGACCAGCGTGTTCCTGCGCGGCGCCAACTCCAATCAGACCCTTGTGCTGGTCGATGGCGTACGCCTCAACGCCGCCGCCAGTGGTCTGGCGCGCCTGGAGTTCCTCAGCCCCGAGCAGATCGAGCGGGTCGAAGTGGTGCGCGGGCCACGCTCGGCGCTTTATGGCGCCGACGCCATCGGCGGGGTGATCCAGATCTTCACCCGCCGCGGCGAAGCCGGCCTGCAGCCGCGCCTGCGCCTGGCCGCGGGCAGCCAGCAGAGTTTCGAACGCAGCCTCGGTCTGTCCGGCGGCGACGCGCAAACCCGCTTCGACCTCGGCGCCAGCCTCGACGAATCCGCGGGCTTCGACCGCTCCAACGATTCCCGCGGCCGCGATGGCGATCATGATGGCCTACGCCGCCAGGCCCTCAACCTGAGCCTGGAGCATCGCTTCAACGAGCGCCTGAAAGGCGGTTTCAACCTGCTCGATCAGCGCGGCGAGACCGAGTACGACGACCTCTTCAGCTTCGACCCGGGCAACCCCAGCGAGCGCTTCAGCCTTTCCAGCGTCGCCGGTCACCTGGAGGCCCAGCTGCTGGATGCCTGGAGCAGCCGCCTGGAACTCGGCCATGTCGAGGACAAGAGCGACAACCGCGATCGCTTCAACGCGTTTAACAACTTCGCCTTCAACACCTACCGCGACTCCGCCAGTTGGCTGAACACCCTGCAACTGGGCGATGCTCATCAGCTACTGCTGGGTGCGGATTGGTACGAGGATCGCCTGACCAGCGACACCGACTTCAGCGAAACCGAACGCTGGAACCAGGCGGCCTTCGCCCAGCATCGCTATCAGGGCGATGGCTTCGCCACCGAACTGGGCCTGCGCCATGACAACAACGAGCAGTTCGGCAGCGAGAACACGCTGAACGCCGCACTGACCCTCAACCTCAGCCAGCAGCTGGACTTGCTGCTCAGCTATGGCGAAGGCTTCCACGCGCCGACCTTCAACGACCTGTACTTTCCCACCTCGGCATTCTTTGGCGGCAACCCCGACCTGGATCCGGAACGCTCCAAGACCTACGAGGTGCAATTGCGCGGCGAGCATCTGGAGACCATCTGGAGCCTGGCGGCCTACCGTACCGAGGTGAAGGACCTGATCACCGTGGTCAGCGACCCGCTGACCTTCTTCAGTCAGCCGCAAAACGTCAGCAAGGCACGCCTGCAAGGCGTGGAGTTGAGCCTGGAGCGCGACCTGCTGGGCTGGCAGGCGGTATTGGCTGCCGGCTGGGTCGATCCGCGTGACCGCGACAGCGGCCATACCCTGCCCAGGCGCGCCAAACGCAGCCTGAGCCTGGATCTCGACCGTCAGTTCGGCGACTTCGGCGCCGGCCTGACCTGGCAGGCGGTCTCCAGCCGCTACGACGATGCCGCCAATAGTATCGAAGTGGCCGGCTACGGCCTGCTCGGCCTGCGTGGCAGCTGGAAAATGACCGAAGAACTGCAATGGCAGGTGAAAGTCGACAACCTGCTGGACAAGGACTACAGCCAGGCCACCTATAGCCGTCCGGACGATGCCTTCTTCAGCAGCGTGACCCGCTATGGCTTCCGCGAGGAGGGCCGCAGTGGACTGCTCGCGTTGACCTGGACACCTCAGCTTTAACGCAGAGGTATAACGTAGCTGCTCCTACGAAATGCCCGAGAACCGTAGCCAGGACCATCACCGTGGGAGGGGCTTCAGCCGCGAATGTGACGGTAAAGCTTCGCGGCTAAAGCCCCTCCCACAGGGCGTTTAGCCCGGGCTTCAGCGCGCCTTGGCCAGCTGCTGGCACAGGCGCTCGGTCGCCTCCAGCATCTGGAAGCTGGGCCGCTCCAGGCCCTTGTCCGGCACCTGCCAGAGTTGCTTGCGCGCCACCGCGGTCAGGTGCGGCCAGATGCGCCAGGCCTCCAGCTGCGCACCGCTGCCGCCGAGGATCACCTCGGGATCGCGCTGCAGCACCGCCTCCACGCTGACCTGCGGCGCCGGCAGGTCGAGCTCGGCAAACACGTTCTCGCCACCGCACACGCGCAAGGCGTCGCTGATGATCTGCCGGCCACCGATGGTGTACAGCGGCACATCCCATATCTGGTAAAACACCCGCAGTGGCGGCTCACGCCGGTAGCGCGCGCTCAGTTCGGCCAGGCGCCGGCTGAAGCGCTGGCGCAGCGCCTGCCCTTGTTCGTGGCGGCCGAGGCGGGTGCCGATGGCGGCGAACTGCTCGGCCAGATGCGCCAGGTTGTGCGGCTCGGTGATCAGCAGCGGGATGCCGAAACGCTCCAGCTGCTGGCGCTGGGCGCTGCTGATGCTGTCCGGCCACAGCAGGATCAGATCGGGTTGCAGCTCGAGCAGGCTTTCCATTTCCAGTTGGCCGTAGCGCCCCACCGAGGGCAGGTGGGCCAGCGCCGCCGGCCGCTCGCCGCCATCCAGCACGCCGACCAGCAGATCGGCAGCCTCCAGCTCCACCACGATTTCACTCAGGGAGGGCGCGAGGCTGACCACCCGCTCGACCGCGCTCGCCGGCCAGGCCAGCAGCGCGAGCAGACAGGCGCAAAGACGGAGCATCAGCCGAGCTGGCGGGGAGTGCGGTAGAGGTAGAACAGGACGACGCTGGACAGCGCCAGGAGGATCAGCGGAATCGCCTCCAGTCCGGCGAACACCGCGATGGCGGCAATCCAGGCCGGCAGGCCGGCGCCGAGCAGGGCCAGCCGGCGCCGAGCGGCCAAGGCCAGCCAGGCGGCCGGCTCTGCGGGGCTGTCGAGGGCCTTTCCGGTGGCGATCACTGCGTGCTTGTAGGCATGGAACAGCGGCAGGCTGACGAACATCGACGCCAGGCCGACGATGAACAGCGGCATGGTCAGTACACCGACTTGCCGGTCCTCCCCGAACAGCAGATTAAGCACGAACAGCGGCGCCAGGGTCAGCCCCAGTTGCCACCACCAGGTCAGCGCCAGGCGACGGCGCACCTCGCTGCGGGTCACAGGCTTTCCTCGACCTCGCCCTGATGCAGGCTGCCGAGCATGTGTCCGAGCTTGCCGGCCTTGGTCGCCAGGTACTTCTTGTTGTGCGGGTTATGGTCAATCTGCAGCGGCACGCGGGTGGCCACGTTGATGCCCATATCGCCCAGCGCCTTGACCTTGCGCGGGTTGTTGGTCATCAATTTGAGGGCCTTGATGTGCAGGTGTTCGAGCATCGGCAGGCAGATCGCGTATTCACGCTGATCGGCACCAAAACCGAGGAGTTCGTTGGCCTCCACCGTATCGGCGCCGCCATCCTGCAGCTCGTAGGCGCGGATCTTGTTCAGCAGGCCAATGCCGCGGCCCTCCTGTCGCAGATAGAGCAGGACGCCACGCCCTTCGGCGGCAATCGCACGCATCGCGGCTTCGAGCTGGAAGCCGCAGTCACAGCGCAGGCTGAACAGCGCATCGCCGGTCAGGCACTCGGAATGCAGGCGCCCCAGCACCGGCTCGCCATCGGCGACATCGCCAAAGGTCAGCGCAACATGCTCCTTGCCCGTGGCCGTTTCGAGAAAGCCATGCATGGTAAACACCCCGAACGGGGTAGGCAGCTGGGAGGCGGCGACGAACACGACAGACACCGGATGCTCCTAAATAGATAAGGGCTGGAAATTTGCGAGGGCGCATTGTAACAGCAGCCCCTGCCAGCGGGTCAGCTTGAATTACCGATGATAAGGATCGGATAAGCCGCAACTAAGGGATAGCAGGTCGGGCTTGTGGCGTATGCCTGCTGTCAGTGCTTGGATTCCAGCACCAGCAGATCCTGCTCCACCCGCCAGCCGACCCGACTGAGGAAGCTCATGCCGAGCAGCGCCTCGGTGGGCGAGCCACCCTCCAGCACCACCGCCTCGACGCCCAGCACTTCCATTGTGCCGATCTTGACGCTGTTGAGGTTGACCCGCCAGCCACGCACGGTGCCGCTGGCGGTACTGACCTGCAGCGGCCGGCCGACCACCCGGTAATCGATGCCCAGGCGGCGGGCGTGGCCATCGTTGAGGGCGACCGAAGTGGCACCGGTGTCGACCAGAAACTGCAGCGGATGGCCGTTCACCGAACCGGCGACCCAATAGTGCCCGCCGATGCCTTTGGCAATGCTCAGCTGGCGCGTGCTCGGCTCGGCAAAACCTTCACTGTATTCGCGGCTCAGGGTATAGGCGCGCTCGACGCCATCCACTCGCAGCACGGCGCCGCGGCTGTCGGCACTGACCACCAGCACCCCACCGGGACCGGTCTGGCCGACTTTTACCAGCTTGCGCTGACCGTCGACATTGAGCACCGCGGCGCCGGGGAACAGGCCGACCACCAGCACCTGGGGCGCCGCCCAGCTCAGCCCGCAGGCCAGCAGCAGTGCAGCGACAATCCAGCATCTCAGTCGATCCATCAGGCTCTCACAATCGTTTAATCGAAGGGATAGGGCTGCTGCCAGCGCTCGAACAACGGCCGCAGACTGCCCTGCTCGACCAGATGCGCCATGCGTCGATCGTACAACTGGGCCAACGCCCGACCACGCGGATTATCGGCAAACCCCAGATACAGCGGCAAGCGGGTCAGATCGGTAATCCGGTAACGCGCCGGATCGCTGGCCGTCTCGAGTGCCTCGTCGACCTCGGTGCGCGCATCGATATAGAAATCCGTGCGGTCAAGGTTCAGCATATTGAGAATATCGCTTTGCCGCTGCACTTCCCGGTAACGGGTCAAATTCGGCAGATAACGCTGATACTCGTAGCCACGCATCCATACCAGGCGAAACTCGCCGAGCGTTGCCAGGTTGGGCGCCGGCAGCGTGATCAAGCCCAGCGCACTGATCTGATCGACGTCGTAATGCCAGCGCGGGTAGAACACGCCGGCGTCCACCTCATTGCGGTAGGAACCGACCCAGGCGTCGGCCTCGCCGCGCTGCACCAGGCCGATGGAGCGGGTATAGGGCACGCTGTGGATCACCAGTTCGATGCCTTCGGGCTCGAATACCTGGCGCAGAATGTCCCAGGCCAGACCACTGCCGTCGGCATTGGTATGGTCTTGCCAGGCCTCGCTGGCCAGGCGAATTTCCCGCGGCGCAGCCGGCTCGGCCAGGGCGCATGAGCAGCCCAGCAGGCCCAGCAGTATTGCCAACCAGCATCTCGCCATGATCGATCTCGGTCTGTTACAGGCCCAGCCCGCTGGCCAGGCCATTGGCCCAGCCCCACACGAGCAACTGCATGGCCAGCCAGGCGAAGACCCCGGCCAGCACATCGTCGAGCATGATACCGACACCGCCATGCACGTGCCGGTCGATCCAGCTGATCGGCCAGGGCTTGAGGATGTCGAACAGGCGGAACATCAGGAAACCCACCAGCAGCCAGCCCCAGCCTTCCGGCACCAGCCACAGGGTGATCCACATGCCGACCATTTCGTCCCAGACGATGCCTTCATGGTCATGCACGCGCAGGTCTTCGGCCACCTTGCCGCACAGCCAGAAGCCGAACAGCATGGTGATGCCGAGCATCAGCCAGTAGCCCCAGTCCGGCAGCATCTGCCACAGCGGGATGAACGGCAACGCCACCAGCGAGCCCCAGGTGCCCGGCGCCTTGGGCAGGGTGCCCGAGCCGAAGCCGAAGGCGATGAAGTGCCACGGATTGCGCCATACCGATGGCGGCACGCTTAGCGGTTCAGTCACCGTCACTCCCGAAATGTTGATAGCCCCGCGCCTGTGGCGTGATGCCTTGACCACGTTGATCCAGCAGTTGTACGCCCGAGCCGGCTTCGACGCGACCAATCACATGCACCGGCCAGCCCTGCGCCTGCAAGCCGGCGAGATGCTCGGCCGGCAGGGTAAAGGCCAGCAGGTAATCGTCACCACCGCTCAGCGCGCAGTCGCGCGCGCCAGCGGCACCGAGCAAGGTCAGCAGCGCCTGCGACAGCGGCAGGCGCGCCTGCTCGATCAGCAGCGCCACGCCCGAGGCGGCGGCGATATGCCCGCAGTCGGCCAGCAGGCCATCGGAAATATCCAGCGCCGCCGTGGCCTTGCCGCGCAGCGCCACGCCCAAGCCAAGCTGCGGTCGCGGCGACCAGTAGCGCGCCAGCAGGGGCTCGGCAATCTCGGCCGGTGCCTGGCGCTGACCGAGCACCAGCGGCAAGGCGCCGGCGCCATCGCCCAGCTCGCCGCCCACGCAGAGCAAATCGCCGGCCCGGGCGCCGGCCCGAGTCAACGCCAGGCCACGGGGCACCCGGCCGAACACGGTCAGGGTCAGGCTCAACGGTCCGCGCGAGGTATCGCCGCCGATCAGGCGCACGGCGCAGTCCCGCGCCATGCGATCGAGGCCGCGGGCGAAGGCTTGCAGCCAGTCCGGTTCGGCGCGGGGCAGGGTCAGGGCCAGGGTGAAGCCGATGGGGGTCGCGCCCATGGCGGCCAGGTCACTGACCGACACGCCCAGCGCGCGCTGGGCCAGCAGAAACGGATCGGCCGCCTCGGGAAAATGCACCCCGGCAACCAGGGTGTCGGTGGAAACCGCCAGCTGTTCGCCAGCCGGCAGCTCCAGCAGCGCACAGTCGTCGCCGATGCCCAGCGCCACGCCCGCGCCGGCCTGCGCGCAGGCCGCCGCGGCGAAGTAACGACGAATCAGCTCGAACTCACCCACAGGCGGCAACGCCTGCCCGGAGCGCCGTGTCACGCGCCGCGATCTGGCTGATCGCGACCTGGCCGGGCGCACGCAACCCGCAGCAGCTGTTCAAGAGGCTGTCAGCGCCGGTTGGCGCGGACTTCGTCCGCCCGCAGGCGCGGTGCCAGTTTGTCCAGCACACCGTTGACGAACTTGTGCCCGTCGGTGGCGCCGAACACCTTGGCCAACTCGATGCCTTCGTTGATCACCACGCGATAGGGCACATCGAGGCGGTTCTTCAGCTCGTAGGTGGACAGCCGCAGAATCGACAGTTCGACCGGATCGATCTCGGCGATCGGGCGATCCAGCAGGGGCTCGAAGGCACCGTCGATCTCGCTCTTCTGCCGCGGCACGCCGTGCAGGATCTCGTGGAAGTAGGCACCGTCGACCGTGCTGAAATCGTTATCGACGCGAAACTGCGCCTCGATCTCGTTCAGTTGCTGACCGGCCATGTGCCAGGAGTACAGCGCCTGCATGGCCAGGGTGCGTGCCTGACGCCGCGCCAGGGTCTTGCCGCTGGGGGCCTTGGGACCTTTCGGCGCTTGCGGCTTGTCGTTCTGGCTCACTTGGCCTCCAACTGCGCCAGCAGGCTGACCATTTCCAGGGCGGACAGTGCAGCTTCCGCGCCCTTGTTGCCGGCCTTGGTGCCGGAGCGCTCGATGGCTTGCTCGATGGAGTCGACGGTCAGTACGCCGAAGGCCACCGGTACGCCGAATTCCATGGACACCTGGGCCAGGCCCTTGGTGCATTCGCCAGCGACGTATTCGAAATGCGGGGTGCCGCCACGGATCACCGCACCCAGGGCGATGATCGCGTCGAACTCGCTACGCTGGGCGATTTTCTGCGCCACCAGGGGGATTTCGAAGGCGCCCGGCGCACGGATGATGGTGATGTCGCTTTCGCTCACACCGTGGCGCACCAGGGTGTCAACGGCGCCGCTTACCAGGCTTTCGACAACGAAGCTGTTGAAGCGGCCGACCACCAGGGCGAAGCGGCCCTTGGGGGCGATGAAAGTACCTTCGATGGTCTTCAGGGTCATAAAACAATTCTCATATAGCGTTAAAGAGCCAGGGGGCAAGAAATCTATAGTCCAACGGAACAGCGCGTGGCGAGCGCAGGACAGACAAGGCGGAAACAGGCGAGGCTGCAGAGTTTACCGGGGTAAGTGAGCAAGCCGAGCCTGTTTGCAACGCAGTATGTCCAAGCGCAGTCGCGCGGCGGTCGTTATTCAGCGGGCAGGTATTCTACAACTTCCAGGTCGAAACCGGATATCGCATTGAACTTCATCGGCGAGCTCATCAGGCGCATCTTGCGCACGCCCAGGTCGCGGAGGATCTGCGAGCCGGCGCCGACGGTGCTGTAGGTGGTCGGATTGGCCACTTTCGCCTCGCCGCCCAACTGGCGCTCCAGGTGTGCCAGCAAGTCCGGGCCGGTCAGCGGGTTGCCCAGCAGCAGCACCACGCCGCTGCCATCCTTGGCGACTTGCGCCATGGCCGCACGCAGGCTCCAGCGGCCGGGCTGCTTGACCATGAACAGGTCGCGCAGCGGGTCCATGTTGTGCACCCGCACCAGGGTTGGCTGATCGGCGCAGATGGTGCCCAGGGTCAGCGCCATGTGCACGTCGTTCTCCACCGAATCGCGGTAGGTCACCAGGTTGAACTGGCCCAGCTCGCTGTCCAGGATCTGCTCGCTGACGCGCTCGACCGTGCGCTCGTGGATCAGCCGGTAGTGGATCAGGTCGGCGATGGTGCCGATCTTGATGTCGTGGGCCTTGGCGAACTCTTCCAGCTCGGGACGCCGGGCCATGGTGCCGTCGTCGTTCATGATTTCGCAGATCACGCCGCTCGGCTCGAAGCCGCCCATGCGTGCCAGGTCGCAGGCCGCTTCGGTGTGACCGGCGCGGGCCAGCACGCCGCCGGGCTGGGCCATCAGCGGGAAGATGTGGCCGGGGCTGACGATGTCGTCGGCTACCGCGTGCTTGGCTGCCGCAGCCTGCACGGTGCGCGCGCGATCGGCCGCGGAGATGCCGGTGGTGACCCCGACGGCGGCCTCGATCGAGACGGTGAACTTGGTGCCGAAACCGGAGCCGTTGCGCGGCGCCATCAGCGGCAGCTTGAGCGTTTCGCAGCGTTCGCGGGTCATCGGCATGCAGATCAGGCCGCGGGCGAAGCGCGCCATGAAGTTGATGTGCTCGGCGCTGACGCACTCGGAGGCGATGATCAGGTCGCCTTCGTTCTCGCGATCCTCGTCGTCCATGAGGATGACCATCTTGCCGGCGCGGATGTCTTCGATCAGTTCTTCGATGCTGTTGAGAGCCATGCTGGCGATTCCTTAATTCTTCAGGTAGCCGTGTTCGGCCAGAAAACTTTTCGTCAGGCCCGGGGCATTTGGCTCGGCGGCCTTGTCGCCGAGGAGCAAACGTTCCAGGTAACGCGCCAGCAGATCCACTTCCAGGTTGACCTGCTTGCCGGGTCGGTAGTCGACCATGATGGTCTCCGCCAGGGTGTGCGGCACTATGGTCAGCTCGAATTCGGCGCCATTCACCGCGTTGACGGTCAGGCTGGTGCCGTCGACGGTGATCGAGCCCTTGTGCGCGATGTACTTGGCCAGTTCGCGCGGCGCACGAATGGTGAATTGCACGGCGCGGGCGTTATCGGCGCGGGCGATGACTTCACCGACACCGTCGACATGGCCGCTGACCAGATGGCCGCCGAGGCGACTGGATGGCGTCAGGGCCTTTTCCAGGTTGACCCGGCTGCCGGCCTTGAGGTCGATAAAGGCGGTGCGCGCCAGGGTTTCGCGGCTGACATCGGCCCAGAAGCCGTCGCCGGGCAGCTCCACCGCGGTCAGGCAGACGCCGTTGACCGCGATGCTGTCGCCCAGCTTGACGTCGCCCAGGTCGAGCTTGCCGGTGGCCACATAGACCCGCACGTCACCGCCCTTGGGCGTCAGCGCACGGATGCTGCCAATGGATTCGATTATGCCGGTGAACATGGGTCCTCCGGTACTCGGCTGAAGATGATGTTGAACAGCATGAATGAACTCCTGTTTTGAGCAAAACAGGGCAATGCCGATCGATAGGGATTTCACGGGTGCGCACAGGGCGCCCGAGGAGGGAATCCCGCTCTCTCTTTATCCGGACTATACCGTCGGCCCCGGAATCGCACCGGGTCTGCTGTCCTTGCCGGGTTGCTTACGCAACCCGGGCAAGCGCTCGCGGGCTAGGCACTTGAGCGCCATTACCGCCGGTGGGGAATCACACCCCGCCCTGAGAACGTTGCGGCCATCAATGGTGGCCGAGACGCGTTTTACCATAATTGCCGCGCGCCTGCATCGCCACACGACGGTCTGTGCTGGCCGATGGCCGATTTGGCACGGCTGCTGTCGCGGGGAGCACCGTTAGCTTGCTGCGCTGAGCCCCACCCAGGGGTGTGCCGGCAGCCCGAGGCTGGCTATTGATCCAGCGCCTGCACCGCGCTGCGGGTGTGGGTCAGGCCATAACGGCCCTTGTCGTCACGCACCAGCTGGCCCATGGCGATTTGCGGGTCATGGGTGAAGACCAGGCGCCCACCGCGGGCCAGCAGGTCGGCGAGTAATGCCTGCTTCTCCTCGATCAGGCCTTCGGGGAAGCGGTCGTAGCCCATGGTGATCGGCAGGTGCACCCAGGGCGCGCCGGGAATCAGGTCGCTGGGGAACAGCACCGGGCCGCCGGGCATGGCCACTTCCGGCAGCAACAGCCCCGGGGTATGGCCGTCGCTCCAGTGCAGGCGCCAGTCCGGGCCGAGCAGTTGGCACTGTGCGGTTTCCTCCAGCAGGCTCAGGCGACCGCTGCTTTCCAGCAGGCTCAGCAGTTCTGGGATATACGAGGCACGGTCGCGGGCGTGGGGCTGGCAGGCGCGTTGCCACTGGCGCTGGCCGGTGACATAGCGTGCATTGGGGAACAGCAAGCGCGGCGGTTGATCCTTGGCCCAGGCGGCGAGCAGGCCGCCGGCGTGGTCGAAGTGCAGGTGGCTGAGCACCACGATGTCGATGTCGGCATCGCTCAGGCCCCGTTCGGCCAGGCTGTCGAGCAGCACATGACGGTCTTCCTGGACGCCGAAGCGGTCTTTCAGTTCGGGGCTGAAGAAGGCGCCGATGCCGGTCTCCACCAGGATATTGCGCTCCTCTTCCTGCACCAGCAGGGCGCGGCAGCCGAGGTCGATGCGGTTCTGTGCATCGGGCGTCATCCAGCGCTGCCAGAGCGCCTTGGGCGCGTTGCCGAACATGGCGCCGCCGTCGAGTTTCTGGCTGTTGCCGGTGAGGGTGGTCAGGCTGCGCATAGACTTCTCGTTTTGTGTCTGCTCTCGGTGCGCATGGCCTAGGCGGCCCCGCGCACCCTGCGGTCGGGGCGTGGTTCAGTCGCGCTCGATGGCCAGGGCCACGCCCTGACCGCCGCCGATGCACAGGGTGGCCAGGCCCTTGTGCGCGTCGCGGCGAACCATCTCGTGAATCAGGCTGACGAGGATACGACAACCGGAGGCGCCCAGGGGATGGCCGAGGGCGATGGCGCCGCCGTTGACGTTGACCTTGGCGCTGTCCCAGGCGAGTTCGCGGCCGACGGCGATGGCCTGGGCGGCGAAGGCTTCGTTGGCTTCGATCAGGTCGAGCTGATCGAGGCTCCAACCGGCTTTTGCCAGGGCCTTGCGTGTGGCGAACACCGGGCCGATGCCCATGATCGACGGGTCGACTCCAGCGCTGGCGTGGGCCTTGATCCGCGCCAATACCGGCAGGCCGAGGGCGGCGGCTTGCTCGGCGCTCATCAGCAGCACGGCGGCCGCGCCATCGTTGAGGGTCGAGGAGTTGCCGGCGGTGACGCTGCCGTCAGCCTTGAAGGCCGGCCGCAGTTTGCCCAGCGAGTCGAGGCTGCTGTCGGCGCGGGGTTGTTCATCTTCCTGGAACAGCAGGCTGTCGGCATAGCGCTGGGGAATTTCGATCGGGGTGATTTCCGCGGCGAAGCGTCCGGCTTCGATCGCGGCACAGGCGCGCTGCTGCGAGCGGGCGGCGAAGGCATCCTGTTCTTCGCGGCTGATGCCGTAGCGCGCGACCAGATTTTCCGCGGTGATGCCCATGTGGTAGTCGTTGGACGCATCCCACAGGCCGTCGTGGATCATGCTGTCGAGCAACCGCCCGTGACCCATGCGCAGGCCATTGCGCGCCTGCGCCATGACGTAGGGCGACAGGCTCATGTTCTCCTGGCCGCCGGCGATGATCGCCTCGGCATCGCCGCAGCGGATCGCCTGGGCGGCGAGGATCACGGCCTTGAGGCCGGAGCCGCAGACCTTGTTCAGGGTCATGGCTGGCACCGTGTACGCCAGGCCGGCCTTGAGCACCGCCTGGCGCGCCGGATTCTGCCCGGCGCCGGCGGTTAGTACCTGGCCGAGGATCACCTCGTCGAGTTGCTCGGCGGGCAGGCCGCTGTCGGCAAGCAGGCGGCGGATCACCGCGGCGCCCAGTTCTGGCGCCGGGATGCGGCTCAGCGAACCCTGGAAGCAGCCAACGGCGGTGCGGGTGGCGGCGACTATGACGACTTCACGCATAAGATTTCCTCGCAGGCGCGTGCCTGGCGGTATTGTCTGGTGCGCGCGGCCTAGGCGGCCCCACGTACCCTACGGCTCGAATAAAAAAGCGCGACGCCTTGGGGACGCCGCGCAAACGCTCAACTATTGCTGCTGCCGCTCAGAACTGCTCGGCGCCCAGCCCATACAAGGGCGCACTGCCGGCGCGGATGCTCGCTTCCAGGCTCAGGGTGCGCGGTAGCAGGCGGGTAAAATAGAAGGCCGCAGTGGCCAGCTTTCCGCCGTAGAAAGTGGGGTCCTCGGCGCGCTTGGCCTCGGCCACCGCCGCCATGCGTGCCCACATGTAGGCGTAGGCGACGTAGCCGAACAGGTGCAGGTACTCCACCGAGGCGGCGCCGACCGCATTGGCATCCGTCTTGGCCTGTTCCAGCAGCCAGCCGCTGACCGCTTCCAGGCGTTCCAGGGCGGTGACCAGCTCGCTGCCGTAGGGCGTTTCGTGCTGGTGGGCGAAGTGGCGGACTTCGGTGGCGAACTGGCGCAGCCCGGCACCGCCGTTGGCCACCACCTTGCGGCCGAGCAGGTCGAGGGCCTGGATGCCGTTGGTGCCTTCGTAGATCTGCGCGATGCGCACGTCGCGCACCAGCTGCTCCTGGCCCCACTCGCGGATGTAGCCGTGGCCGCCGAATATCTGCTGGCCGTGCACGCAGCTTTCCAGGCCGATGTCGGTGAAGAAGGCCTTGGCCAGCGGGGTGAGCAGGGCGACCAGGGCGTCGGCCTGCTGGCGTTCCTCGGCGTCGGCGGAGAACTTCGCCAGATCCAGCTGCTGGCCGACGTAACAGGCAAACGCGCGGCCGCCCTCGGTCATGGCTTTCATGCTCAGCAGCATGCGCCTTACGTCGGCGTGCACGATGATCGGGTCGGCGGCCTTGTCCGGCGCCACCTTGCCGGTGGCGGCGCGGCTCTGCAGGCGGTCGCGGGCGTAAGCGGCGGCGGCCTGGTAGGAGGCCTCGGCGCAGCCGATGCCCTGGATGCCGATCGACAGGCGCTCGTAGTTCATCATGGTGAACATCGCCGCCAGGCCCTTGTTGGCTTCGCCGATCAGGTAGCCGCTGGCGCCGTCGAAGTTGATCACGCAGGTGCTGGAGGCCTTGATGCCCATCTTGTGTTCGATCGAGCCGCAGCTCACCGCGTTGCGTGGGCCCAGGCTGCCGTCACTATTGACCATGACTTTCGGCACCAGAAACAGCGAGATGCCCTTGGGCCCGGCCGGCGCGCCCGGCAGCTTGGCCAGCACCAGGTGGATGATGTTCTCGGTCAGGTCCTGCTCGCCGCCGGTGATGAAGATCTTGCTGCCGCTGATGCTGTAGCTGCCGTCGGCCTGCGGTTCGGCCCTGGTGCGGATCAGGCCCAGATCGGTGCCGGCATGGGCCTCGGTCAGGCACATGGAACCGGCCCAGCGGCCTTCGTACATCGGCGGCAAATAGGTGGTCTTCAATGCTTCGCTGGCATGCGCGTCGATCGCCAGGCAGGCGCCGGAGCTCAGCGCCGAATAGAGGGCGAAGCTGGAACCGGCGGCGTAGAGCATCTCCTCGAACTGCACCGCGAGCATCTTGGGCATGCCCATGCCGCCGTAGGCCGGGTTGCCGGCCAGGCCGACCCAGCCGCCTTCGATATAGGTGGCGTAAGCCTGCTTGAAACCGGCTGGGGTATGCACCTCGCCGGCGACCCACTGCGCGCCTTCCTCGTCGCCGCTGCGGTTGAGCGGGGCGATCAGGCTGCCGGTGACCTTGGCCGCTTCTTCGAGAATGGCGTCGGCGGTGTCGGCATCCACGGTCTCGCTCAGGGCCGGCAGGCGTGCCCACAGGGCGGGGGCATCGAAGACTTCGTGGAGGACGAAACGCAGGTCGCGCAGGGGCGCGTTGTAGTCGGGCATGGGGCACCTCAAAGCAGAGTGCCGCAGGCGAACCTGCGGCGGGTGAATAGGGTTATAGCGTGTCAGTCGACTTCAGGCGCGCCGCTGGTCTTGTCCTTGCTCGAGGCGAACCTGAGCAGGTGGGTGCGCTCGACCAGGATGTACAGCGCGGCACCGGCGGCCAGGCCCCAGCCCGCGCCGTAGACGGCCAGGACCACGCCCATGGTGCCGGCGACACCGCGTTCGGTGTTGTTGTTGAGCTGTTCGAAACCCACCATCAGACAAATATAGCCGGTGAGAATCAGGGTCAAGGACAGGGCGATCGGCAGGACCGGCTGGAAGAAGCTCACCAGCGGCAGGGCGAACAGGGCGATGAAGCCGGTGATCCAGAAGGTCCCCGCGCCGCTGTAGATCGAGTCCATGGCCTTGCGCCCGTACTTGTAGCGCTCGGCCATGGTTGCGGCCACGGCGGTCCACAGCGGCCCGGCCAGGCCCGGATAAGGGGCGAAGAAGGCGTGCAGGGCGTTGCGCAGGGCGGTCACCAGGTGCACGCGGTCGATGTTGTTCTCGATTACTTCATCGGTGCGCAGCTCATCGGCGCGCTGCATCAGCGACTGGCCGACGATGATGTCGCCGAAGGCGATGATGTAGGCGATCACTGCCGTCGGCATGGCCAGGAGGAACACGTCCAGGCCGGGAAAGCCGACGTTGAACGGCAGGTAGTTCCACATCTCGGCGAAGGCCGGCGCGGTGATGCCGAAGCGCACGTCGGGCATCTTGTATTCGCCGACGGCGATGCCGATGAAGATGGCGATCAGCATGCCCGGTACCATGCCGTAGTTGACGATCTTGCGGGCGAAGGGCACGCGCTCGGTAAGGCCCTTGAACGACACCGAGAACATCAGGTAGAGGCAGATCAGGCTGCCCAGCACCAGGGAGATCGGCGTGTTGGCCAGGCGTCCGCCGCTGGAGATTTCGCCCATCAGCGCGGCGATGCCGGCGCCGATGATGATCCCGCCTTTCATCGAGTTGGGAATGATCTTGACCAGGGTGCTGCCCAGGCGGGTGACGCCGAGCACCAGGAAGATCACGAACACCAGAAACTGCAGGGCGAACAGCGCCTGAATCGCCTGCGGGCCGGGCGTGAAATCACCCAGAAACAGCAGCACCACCGGGATGCCCGGGGTGATCCAGCCGGGCACCATGGGCACCCCGAGCAGCGCCGGCAGCATGAAGCCGATGCCACACACCACCACATAGGCCAGAGCCACGTCGTAGGGCAGGCCGAGGTATTTTTCCAGCAGCGGAATCATCGCCAGGCTGACCACGAACATGATCAGCGCCTGGAGCATTTCCGCGGTTTCCCAGCGGTAGTGGATAAACGGCAGGCGCACCTTGAACGGGCCGAGCGGCCAGTAAGGTTGTTCATCGCCGTCACGACGCTTGAAGACTTGCATGAGGTTGCTCCGTCGGCCGCCTGGGCCGGTTATTGTTGTTGTGCAAACGGGGTTATCGACCCGTAGCCCGGATGCAATCCGGGCTACGGGGCTGGGCGAGTGGTTTTATCGATCAGAGCGCCTTGGCCATGTCGCGCAGGACGAACTTCTGGATCTTGCCGGTGCTGGTCTTCGGCAACTGGGTGAAGACCACGGTTTTCGGCACCTTGAAGCCGGCCAGGTGTTCGCGGCAGAAGCCGATGATGTCGGCCTCGCGGGTGCTCTGCTGGTCGACCTTGAGGGTGATGAAGGCGCAGGGCGTTTCGCCCCACTTCTCGTCGGGGCGGGCGACCACGGCCGCTTCCAGCACCGCCGGGTGGCGGTAGAGCACGGCTTCCACTTCGATGGTGGAGATGTTCTCGCCGCCGGAGATGATGATGTCTTTCAGGCGATCCTTGATTTCCACGTAGCCATCGGGGTGACACACGGCCAGGTCACCGGTGTGGAACCAGCCGCCCTCGAAGGCCTCGGCGGTGGCGCTGGGGTTCTTCAGGTAGCCCTTCATCACGGTGTTGCCGCGCATGAAGATCTCGCCGATGGTCTCGCCATCGCGCGGGGTCGGCTCCAGGGTTTTCGGATCGCCGACCATCAGCCCTTCCAGGGTCGGGTAGCGCACGCCCTGGCGCGACTTGATCTGCGCCCGCTGCTCCAGCGGCAGCTCATCCCATTCGGCATGCCAGGCGCACACGGTGACCGGGCCGTAGACTTCGGTCAGGCCGTAGACGTGGGTGACCTTGATGCCCATCTCCTCGACCGCGCCTATCACCTTGGCCGGCGGCGCCGCGCCGGCCACCATGGCATTGACCGGGTGCTCGATGGCCGCCTTGGCCGACTCGGGCATGTTGACCAGGGCGTTGAGCACGATCGGCGCGCCGCACAGGTGGCTGACCTTGTGCTCGCGGATCAGGTGGAGGATTTTCTGCGGATCGACGCGACGCAGGAACACATGCGCGCCGGCCAGGGCGGTGATGGTCCAGGGGTAGCACCAGCCGTTGCAGTGGAACATCGGCAGGGTCCAGAGGTACACCGGGTGGTGGCCCATGGCCCAGGTCATCTGGTTGCCCAGCGAGTTGAGGTAGGCGCCGCGGTGGTGGTAGACCACGCCCTTGGGGTTGCCGGTGGTGCCGGAGGTGTAGTTGAGGCTGATCGCCTGCCATTCGTCATCCGGCCATTGCCAGGCGAAGTGCGGATCGCCTTCGGCCAGCAGGGCCTCGTAGTCGAGGTCGCTGACCGCCTGGCCCTCGCCGTATTCCGGGTCGTCGACGTCGATCACCAGCGGCGGGTGGTCGAGCATGCCGACGGCGGCGTGGATCACTTCATGGAACTCGCGGTCGGTGATCAGCACCTTGGCTTCGCCGTGCTGCAGCATGAAGGCGATGGCCTCGGCGTCCAGGCGCACGTTGAGCGGGTTGAGCACCGCGCCGATCATCGGCACGCCGAAATGCGCTTCGAGCATCGCCGGGGTATTGGGCAGCATCAGCGCCACCGTGTCGCCCGGGCCGATGCCGCGGCCGGCCAGGGCCGACGCCAGGCGCCGGCAACGGGCATAGGTCTCGGCCCAGTCGCGGCGAATCGAACCATGGATCACCGCCGGGTAGTGCGGGTAGACGCTGGCGGTGCGCTCGAGAAAGCTCAGCGGGGAAAGGGCGATGTGGTTGACGGCGGCAGGCGCAAGGCCCTGTTCGTAGATCGACATGCGGGTACCCATGGCAGATTGTTTGCTCTTGTAGTGCCTGTTCGACGGGCGAACAGGCGCTTGCTGTTGCAACTGGGGGCTATTTATATATTCGCCTAGTAAAATATGGAAGTTAAACCATAGTTCTATAGTATGTTTGCTAGATGCCTTGATCGGATATAGGCCTTGGTCGCTTTGCATTCCGCGCGCGTTGCCCCGATGCTCGCGGCTGGTCAACACACGCCTGCGGGCAGCCCGCTGCGAGGAAGCAGATTCGATGAGTGAAATCCGCGTGCAGTTGCACAGCTGGCTGGCGTTGCAGCGCGAGGCGCTGCCCCTGGCGGTGCGCGCCGATGCCTTGCGCCGCACCCTGCACGCCTGTCCCGAAGTGCGTCAGGCGTTCTTTCTCGGCTGGCAGCCAGGCACCGGCATCTACAGCCATGAAGGCAGCGCCCCGCACCTGCCGCCGGGTTTTGGCGATCCCCTGCAGGCCAGCGATCAGTTGTTGTTCGAGGCGCTGGCGCAGCAGCCGCGCCTGGATCTGGCCGAGTTGCGCGGGTTGCCCTGCTGGCTGGCCGGCCGAGTGCGCCGCGCCGCCCTCAGTCACGGCCAGGTGCTGGCCCTGGAGCTGGACGAGGGGCGCCCCGGTTTGCTGCTGATCGAACTGCAGGAGGGTGTCAGCCTCGATTGGCTCGGCTTCATCCACGAGCTGCTGCTGGCCCTGCTGGCCAGCCTGCCGGCGCAGACGCGCGGCCACGCCCTGCTCGGCGCCGACCCGCAGCCGAGTCTGCTACTGGATGGGCAGGCGCAGCCGCTGCAATTGAATGCGGCCATGCTCGAGCTGCTCGGCGAACGGCCGTTGCCGGCGGTGGCGGCGTTGCTGCCGGTCAACGCGGCGCAGCTGGTGCGCGCCTGCCTGCAGCAGGATCGGGCGATCGAGGAAGTCGAGGCGCAGGTCGACGGGCAGATCCTGATCTGGTTGTTCGTGCCCGATCCCCTCGCTCAGCGGGTGCTGGCCCGTTGTCGCTTGGCCACCGCCCAGGTTCGCGCCGAGCGCGAGGCGGCCAAGGCCAGCCGCCTGTATCGCCTGATCACCGAAAACACCACCGACCTGATTTCCCGCCATACCCCGGACGGGCGCTTCCTCGATGCCTCGCCGGCCAGCTGGACGCTGCTCGGCTACTGGCCCGAGGAGCTGCGCGGCACCCTGGTGCAGGCGCTGTTCCATCGCCAGGATCAGGCCCAGCTGGTGCAGAGCACCCGCGAAGCGCTGGAGCAGGATGGCTATCACACCATGACCTTCCGCATTGCCCACCGCGATGGGCACTACCTGTGGTTCGAGACCGCCAGCCGGGCGATCCGCGAGACCTACACCGGTGCGGTGGTGGAAGTGGTCAGCGTGTCGCGCGACATCACCGCGCGGGTGCAGGCCGAGGAGAACAAGCGGCGTTTGGCCGAAGTGGTCGAGGCCAACACCGACCTGGTGCTGTTCATCGACCCGGCCGGGCGCCTGACCTACCTCAACCCGGCGGCCCGGCATGCCCTGAATATCGCCGCAGAGCAGCCGCTGCCGGCGCTGGATGCGCTGCTCGCCGAAGACGATTTGCAGCAATTGCAGGCCCAGGGCTGGGCCACCGCCGATAGCCGTGGCGTGTGGAGCGCCGAGGTGCGCCTGCGGCCGCTGGGGCCGCGCGCGCCCTTGCTGGTTTCGCTGGTGCTGCTGGCCCATCGCGGCAGTGGCGGCGAGCATTACTATTCGCTGGTGGCCCGCGACATGACCGAGCGCGAATTGCGCGAGGCCCAGCAGCGCCACCACCAGGACGAACTGGCGCACACCGCGCGGCTGGTCACCCTCGGCGAGCTGGCGTCGGGGATCGCCCACGAGATCAACCAGCCGCTGGCGGCGGTGGTCAACTACGCCAGCGCCAGCCAGCGCTACCTCAGGGCCCTGGGCACTAATCCGCAGGCGGCAGGCAAGGTCGCCCAGGGCCTGGAACGCATCACCGCACACGCCAACCACGCCGCCGAGGTGATCAAACGGCTGCGCGCCTTCCTGCGCAAGGGCCAGCGGCGTACCCAGGCCCTGGATATCGCCCAGGTGGCCCGCGAGGCGATGCGTCTGTGTCAGTGGGAGGCGAGCAACTGGCAGGTGAATATCGTCGAGCAACTGGCGGATAATCTGCCGCCGGTCTACGCCGACCGGGTGCTGCTCGAGCAGGTGCTGCTCAACCTGCTGCGCAACGCCATCGACGCCAACCGCGAAGCCCATCCGGGCCAGCCCTCGCGCATCGAACTGAGCGCCGGCGAGCGTGACGGCCAGTTGTGCGTCTGGGTCAGTGACCAGGGCCCGGGCGTGGAGGCGACGCAGTTGCAGCATATCTTCACCCCGTTCTACACCAGCAAGGCGGAAGGCCTGGGCCTGGGGCTGTCGATGAGCCGCAGCATTATCGAAGGCTTCGGGGGCGCCCTGGAGGCTCATCCAGGCCCGGCGGGCGGGCTCTGCCTGGAATGTCGGCTGCCGCTGGGGCGGGTTGACGAGGCCGCGAACGAGAACGACACGAGGAGCGAAGGATGAGCGGGCAAGCGCAACAACAGGTGTATGTGGTCGATGATGACCAGGGCATGCTCGACTCCACCGTCTGGCTGCTGGAGTCGGTGGGGCTCAAGGCCTTGCCCTTTACCAGCGGCCGGGCGTTTCTCGAGGCCTGTGCGGCCGAGACCCGCGGCTGTGTGTTGCTGGACGTGCGCATGCCCGGCATGGGTGGCTTGAATGTGCAGGAAGCCCTGCGCGAGCGCGGCATCGACATGCCGATCATCTTCGTCAGTGGCCATGCCGATGTGCCGATCGTGGTGCGCGCCTTTCGCGCCGGCGCGGTGGACTTTATCGAGAAACCCTACAACGAGCAGTTGCTGCTCGACAGCGTGCAGCAGGCGTTGAGTCGGCCGTCGGCGACCCCGGCGGTGGATCAGCGCCTGCAGGCGGTGCAGGCGCGCCTGGCCAGCCTCACCCCGCGCGAGCGCGATGTGCTGCTGCCGCTGGTGTGCGGTTACACCAATCGGCAAGTGGCCGAACAGCTGGAAATCAGCGTCAAGACCGTCGACCTCTACCGTTCGCGGGTGATGAAGCGCATGCAGGCCGAGACCCTCGCCGATCTGGTCGGCATGGCCATCGCCGCCGGCCTGGTGGACGCCCTGCAGCTGCGCGAGCCATCGAGCTAGCAGTCGTTTGCCCGATCTACGGTCTGAGCTGGCTGCTGGTAAATTGCTATCATGCGCTTTTGCTGGCCCTTGTCTCGCTGCCGGCCGGTATTGGTAACCCCTTCGAGTTGTTCCATGATCCTGAAATTTATCGAGAGCGCGGCTCTGCTGATCGCGCTGTGCTGGCTGCACGCCCTGAATATGCGGCATGTCCAGCCGCAACTGTTGCGCCAGCTGCTTGCCGGCGGCCTGTTCGGGGCTATCTGCGTGGTCGGCATGCTGGCGCCGTTCACCCTCCACGAGGGGCTGATCTTCGATGCGCGCAGCGTGGTGCTGAGCATGGCCGGCCTGTTCGGCGGCCCGCTGGTGGCGGCCATCGCCGGGCTGATGGCCGGTGCCTATCGACTCTGGCTGGGTGGCGTGGGGGTCGTTCCGGGCCTGCTCAATATCCTCATGCCGGTGCTGCTGGGCCTGGCCTATCGGGCGGCCTGCCAACGCAACTGGCTGCGCATCGGCGCCTGGCAGCTGCTGCTGTTCGGTGCGCTGGTACACCTGTTGCTGGTGCTGAGCCTGAGCCTGTTGCCCGCCCAGGATTTCAGCCAGGCGTTGCAGCAGGTGGTCGTGCCGATTTTTCTGGTCTTGACGCCGGCCACCCTGCTGCTGGGGCTGCTGTTGCAGGATATCTACCAGCAGGCCAGCGATCGCCAGGCCCTGCGCGAGAGCGAGGCGCGCCTGCGGGCGATCAGCGAGGCCAGCCCGGACCTGACCCTGGTGCTGGACGAGGAGGGGCGCTACCTGGAGGTGATGGCCCCCGACCCACAGCTGCTCTATGGCGGCGGTGAGGGCCTGGTCGGCAAGCGCCTGGCCGATGTGCTGTCGGTGGGTCAGGTGGAGCGCTTCATGGCCTTCATTGCCCGCACCCTGGCCAGCGACAGCCCGCAGACCCTGGAATACGGCATGCGCACGCCCTCCGGCCACCGGATGTTCGAGGGGCGCGCCAGGCGCCTGGATACGCCGCTGCAGGGCAAGCGGGCGGTGGTGTTCATCGCCCGTGATATTACCGATCGGGTCAATCTGGAGCTGGATCGGCGGATTGCCGCGATTGCCTTCGAGTCCCAGCAGGGCATGCTGATCACCGATGCCAGCACGCGGATCCTCAAGGTCAACCGCGCCTTCAGCCAGATCAGCGGCTACAGCGCCGCCGAAGCCATCGGCCAGACCACCCAGATGCTCAGCTCCGGGCGTCATGGCCCGGAGTTCTATCAGGCCATGTGGGAGACCCTGATCGAGACGGGCATCTGGGAAGGGGAGATCTGGAACCGGCGCAAGAGTGGCGAAGTCTTTCCCGAGTGGCTGGCCATCAGTGCGGTGCGTGATGAGCGCGGGCGGGTCAGCAACTACGTGGCTTCGTTGACCGATATCAGCGAGCGCAAGTCCGCCGAGGAGAAGATCAAGCACCTGGCGTTCTACGACGCCCTCACCGGCCTGCCCAATCGGCGCCTGCTGCGCGACCGCCTGCAGCAGGCGCGGGCGATGAGCCGGCGCAACGGCCAGCATGCCGCGCTGGTGTTTCTCGACCTCGACAACTTCAAGAATGTTAACGACCTGTATGGCCATCAGGTCGGTGACGAGCTGCTGTGCCAGGTTGCCGAGCGCTTGCGCCATAGCCTGCGTGAGCGCGATACCGTGGCCCGCCTGGGGGGCGACGAGTTCGTCGTCATGCTCGAAGGGCTGGAGAGCCGTGCCGAGGAAGCCGCCTCCCAGGTCGAACACCTGGGCGCCAAGGTGCTCGACGCCCTGCGCCAGCCCTATCTGGCCGGCGGGCACAGCCTGTTCAGCAGCGCCAGCCTGGGCGTGGTGCTGTTCAACGACGATCAGCATTCGGTGGATGAACTGATGCAGCGCGCCGACCTGTCGATGTATACGGCCAAGGCCGCGGGCAAGAACGCCCTGAGTTTTTACGACCCGCAGATGCAGGAGGCGGTCAGCGCCCGCCTGCAGCTGGAAGCAGATATGCGCCGGGGGCTGCAGAGCGGCGAATTCCTCCTGTATCTGCAGCCGCAGCTGGACCAACTGGGGCGCCTGAACGGTGCCGAGGCGCTGGTGCGCTGGCAGCATCCGCGGCGTGGCCTGCTCGGGCCTGGCGCCTTCATCACCATCGCCGAGCGCTGCGGGCTGATCGAAAGCCTGGATATGCAGGTGCTCGGCGCCGCCTGCGAGTTGCTCGCGCAGTGGGCGCAACAGCCGTATAGCGCCGGCTTGAGCCTGTCGGTGAATCTCAGTGCGCGCCTGCTCTATCAGGCGGACTTTGTCGAGGCGCTGCAACAGACCCTGCAACGTAGCGGAGCCAACCCCCTGCGCCTCAAGCTGGAGCTGACCGAGTCATTGCTGCTGACCGACATGGACGAAGCCATAGTGCGCATGCAGACCCTGCGAGACATGGGCATCCGTTTCTCCATCGATGACTTCGGTACGGGCTATTCGTCCATGGCCTATCTGCAGCAGTTGCCGCTGGATCAGCTGAAGATCGATCAGTCGTTCATTCGTGAGTTGCCGGGCAATCCCAGCAGCCTGGCCATCGTGCGCGCGATCATCGCCCTGGCGCAAAGCCTCAAGCTGGAGGTGATTGCCGAAGGCGTGGAAACCCTGGCCCAGCGCGACAGCCTGCTGAGCAATGGCTGTCTGCATTACCAGGGCTACTTTTTTGCCCGGCCCATGGCCGTGGCGGATTTTGCCGCGTCCGATCTGTTGCGGCCCAGGCTTGAAGGGACTGCATCTAAGGCTTGAAAACGGTGTCAGCCGTTTGCCTGAGGCGAGGGCTCAGGCGCTGCTGGCGCCGGCCGGCATGGACCACTGCTCGAGCATCTGTGGCGGTTCCGGCTTGCCGAACAGATACCCCTGGAATCGCTGGCAGCCCAGGCGCAGCAGGGCGTCGCGCTGGGCCAGGGTTTCCACGCCTTCGGCAATCACTTCCAGGTCCAGGCTGCCGCCCAGCGCGACTATGGTGCGCACGATGGCCGCATCGTTGGGGTCGCTGAGCAGGTCGCGGACGAAGGAGCGGTCGATCTTCAGCTGGTTCAGCGGCAGGCGCTTGAGGTAGCTGAGCGACGAATAGCCGGTGCCGAAGTCGTCCAGCGCGAAGCGCACGCCGCGTGCCTTGAGCTGGCCCATCTTGACGATCATGGTCTCCACGTCCTGCACCAGGTGGCTCTCGGTCAGTTCCAGCTCCAGGCGCTGCGGGTTGGCCCCGGTTTCATCCAGCACGGCGAGCACGTCGTCGACGAAATCGCGGTGGTGGAACTGCCGCGCGCTGACGTTGACCGCCATGGTCAGTTGCGCGCGCTGGGGGTTGGCAGCCCAGGCCACCAGTTGCTGGCAGGCGCTGTGCAGGATCCAGCGGCCCAGCGGCAGGATCAGGCCGGTGCTTTCGGCCAGCGGGATGAATTCGCCGGGGGCCACCAGGCCGCGACTGGGGTGCTGCCAACGCACCAGGGCTTCGGCGCCGAGCAGTTGCCCCTGCACGTTGACCTGCGGTTGGTAGTGGAGGATGAACTGACGGGCGCTCAGGCTCTGGCGCAGGTCATTTTCCAGGTTGGCGCGGGCGCTGACTTCGGCCTGCATCTCGGGGTTGAAGAAGCGCAGGGTGTTGCGTCCGGCGGCCTTGGCCTCGTACATGGCCAGGTCGGCGCGCTTGAGCAGTTCATCCATGGTGCCCTGGGCCTCGGAAAACAGGGCGATGCCGATGCTGGCGGTGCTGGTGTGGCTGCGCCCCTGCAGCACATAGGGTTCGCCGAGGACCTGGATCAGCTTGGTCGCCACCGTTTCGATCTGGGCGATGGCCTCGGGGTGCTGCAGGTGCAGTCCTTCGAGCATGAGCACGAACTCGTCGCCGCCGAGGCGGGCCAGGGTGTCTTCCTCGCGGACATGGAGGCTCAGGCGTTGGGCCACCTGTTGCAGCAGTTGGTCGCCCATGTCGTGGCCGAGGGTGTCGTTGAGATCCTTGAAGTTGTCCAGGTCGATGAACAGCAGGGCGCCATCCAGCTGGTTACGGCTGCGCTGCGCCAGGGCATGCTGCAGGCGGTCGAGCAGCAGGCGGCGGTTGGGCAGGCCGGTGAGCAGGTCGTAGAAGGCCAGGCGATGGATCTGCTCGAGGTTCTTCTTGTGCTCGCTGATGTCGGTGGAGATGCCGCACAGGGCGTAGATACGCCCGTCCGGGTGGCGCAGCGGCAGCTTCACCGAGAGGTAGGTCTGCTCGAGGGTGCCGTCCGGGCTGCGGTTGATTTCCTCGGTTTCCACCCGCTCGCCGAGCAGCAGCACGCGGCGGTCGTTGTCACGCAGGTTGGCCGTGGTGGCGGCGTCGAAGAAGCGGTCGTCGGTCTGCCCCACCACCTGGGCCAGCGGCAGGCCGAACAGTTCGCAGACCTTGCGGTTGGCGTACTGGTAACGCAGCTCGGGATCCTTGATGTAGATATAGGCTTCGACGCTGTCGAGGATGGTGTTCAGGCGCTGCTCGCTGGCCTTCAGGTGGCGGGTCTTCTCGGCGACCTGGCGGCGCAGCAGCAGGGCGCCGCCGAGCGCCATCAGCAGCAGCCCGGCCAGGCTGGCCAGGCCCCACCAGGCGGCGGTTGGCACCAGCAGCCGGGGCCGTTCGCCGCCCCAGCGCTGCAGGGTCTGGTAGTAATAGGATGAGGAAGAGCCCTGCCACTCGCGCAAATGGCGGTCGATGCTGCTCAGCAGGTCGCTGTTGGAGCCCTTGCGGGTGGCATAGAACAGCTGCGCGGGCAGGAACATGATCGGCGTGTTGTGTAGCTGGTAGTGCGGCGCATGGAAGTCGCCGAAGCGCTGGTTGGCCACGACCGCGTCGGCCTGCTGGTTGGCCACCAGCTCGAAGCCCTCGACCAGGTTTTGCACGGGAATCAGGCGGGCGTGCAGGCCAAAGCTGTCGAGCAGCGTTTGCAGGTAGTTTTGCTGGATGGAGCCGGCCAGCACGGCGATGCGTCGGTCCTTGAGGTCGAGGACCGACTGCAGGCTGGCCTCCTCGCGGCTATACAGCTGCGACCAGCTATACAGCGAGGGCTGCTGGTGAAAGTCCAGGTGCAGCGCGCGCGCTTCGCTGAAGGCTACATCCGGCAGCAAATCGATACTGCCGTTTTGCGCCAGCTCCAGGCAGGCCTGCCAGTCGCAGGGTACCGGGATCAGGCGCCAGTTTTCCAGGCGGGCGATTTCCCCCAGCACTTCGCCGAGGATGCCGGAGATTTGCCCGTTCTGGCCCAGCAGGATTTTTGGCTCGTTGGCGTAGACGCCCACGCGGACCTCGCGCGGTTGCGCCCGGAGCGGCGCGGCGCAGACCATGCACAGCGCCAGTAGGCCAGCAAGGCAGGTGTAGCGGATGTTGCAGGGGCGTGTCGAGGGTGGCTTCATGCGCTAACCGCTTGCAATCCAATGAACTTATCCAGCAAACATAGACAGAATACGGCCTGCCTGCCTCGCAGAGAAAGTGCTCATGATGCTGTGTGGCGGGTTCAATGAGCCCAGCCGCGATAGACGAACGTCATCGGTCTGGGGCCTTTCAGGTAGCCCGTCTGCAGCTGCTCGATGCTGAAGCCGCCGGCCCCGATCAGCGCCGGGATGTCGCGATTGAGGTGACAGCCGCCGGCCAGGGGTTTCCAGTAGGGCGTCAGGCGGTTCTGCCAGCGCACCACGGGGGCATCCGGGGCCAGGCCGTGTTCGCAGAACAGCAGGCGGCCGCCGGGTTTCAGTACCCGGCGCATCTCTTGCAGGGCGGCCACGGCGTCCGGGATGGTGCACAGGGTAAAGGTGCAGACGATGCTGTCGAAGCTGGCATCGGCGGCCTGGATCTGCCCCAGCTCCAGGGCGATCATCTGCACCGGTATGGCGCTGCGCGCGGCGCGGGTTCGGGCCAGGCGTTGCATCTCGGCCGAGGGGTCGACGCCGACGATCGCGCTGACCTGCGCGGCGTCGTAGAACGGCAGGTTCAGCCCGCTGCCGATGCCGATTTCCAGCACCCGGCCCCGGGCCAGCGGGACGATCTGCGCGCGGGCCTGCATCACCTCGCCCATGCCGCAGGCGAACTCGATCAGGTGCGGCAGGATGTAGCGGTCATACAGGTGCATGGCGCGCTCCGCAGGTATTAGAGCTTGTGAAAAAACTCTCGCCTACTGCGGCCGTCTCCAAACGCCCGCTGCATCGCGCCTTGCCGCGAACGCTTGGAGGCGACCTCGCGACGGCGCTCGATATTTTCACAACCTCTCAGTCGTCGCTGTCGTCGTCGCTGTCGAGGTTGTCGCCGCTGATCGCCGCGCTGCATTTGATCCGGTGTTCTGTGCCGCCATCGCTCAGCAGCCAGCTATCCGTCTCGGCATCGAAGCGCGCCGCGCTCACCGCAGCCAGGGAGAACTGCCAGTGACGGCGAGCGCTGCCGTCTACGCAGTCGATGCTCAACAGCGGCTGATCCTGGCTGTCGGCAGCGGCCGAGCCGGCGCTGACCTGGGCCAGCAGCTCCTTGTCCAGGTTGAATTGCCAGGCGTAGAGGTCGTCGATTTCCAGCATGTCGGCGGCTTCGAGGGCTTCGATCAGGCTGCTGTGGGTTGTGCTCATGGGTTGGCTCGATAGGGAAAGTAAGGGAGTCAACGGCCGAGGCGGCGCAGCCGGTCGGATTCGATGACGCGCAGGCCGTGGTCTTCTTCCAGGGCCAGGCGCCAGAGGGCGCGAGCCAGGACGGTGGCCTCGATGCCGTGGTATTTGCCCGGCAACCAACGCACCAGCGGCGCGGCCAGGCGTTCGCCGAGGCGGAACTCGTTGCGCGGGCCGAGCAGCAGGGCTGGCCGTACCAGGGTCAGTTGTGGCCAGCCCTGGGCTTGCAGCGTTTGCTCCATTTCGCCCTTGACCCGGTTATAGAACACCGCGGACTTGGCGTCGGCGCCGAGGGCGCTGACCACCAGCAGGTGGCGCGCCCCGAGCTCGCGGGCACGCTGGGCGAAGGCCACGACCAGGTCATGATCGACGGCGCGAAAGGCCTCCTGCGAGCCGGCTTGCTTGATCGTGGTGCCGAGGCAGCAGAAGGCCGTGTCGATCGGGCCGTTGAGCTGCGGCAACAGATCGAGCAGTTCGCCCACCGGGTTTTCCAGGTGCGGGTGCTCGGCCAGTGGCCGACGGCTTGGCGCCAGCACGCGCGCGACCGTAGGTTCGTTGAGCAGGCGATCCAGCAGGTGTTCACCGGTCAGGCCGGTGGCACCCGCGAGGAGGATGTGCTGGGGCGTCAAATACATGGTCGTGGGGTCTCCGCTGATATCCATCAGCTTAACAGGCCATTGAAAAACTACTGCGTGCTGCGCTCGATACTTTGTTCGATAGGTGGGGCGGGGCGGGTGGCGGCCTGGTCGCCGCTGGCGGTGTTCAACGCGCGGCTGGCCTGCTGTTCGCGCAGGGCGCGCCAGTGTTGCAGGACCGCCTTGGCTGGCCAGATTTGCGGCTCGGAGGCCTCGAAGCCATCGGCTTGTTCGCGCTCGGCGACTTTTGCCTTGGCCAGCTCGAAGGCGCGCTGCAGGTCATCGGTCTCATTGAGGGCCTCGGCGAACAGCGCGCGGCCGAAGTAGGTGAAGTCATTTTCCTCCGAGCAACCGAAGGACACCCGGTCGGCCCGCGCGGCGGTCATCACCAGGGTCTTGTCGTCTTGCAGCGGGGGAATGAAGCCGCCGGAGTAGCAGGCCGAGATCACCACCACCTTGTGCCGCTCGCGCAGCGGTTGCAGGAGGACGGCCAGTTCGCTGGCCGGCAGGTCGCCGAGCTGCAGGCGCGGCTGGTCGAGATTCAGCTCATGCTGGCTCGAGCCGTGGCTGGTCAGGTAGATGAAGATCAGATCCTCCGGCCCGCTGCGTTCGGCCAGTGCCTGCACCGCACGGCGCAGGCTTTCGCGGGTCGCCAGTGGGCGCAGGCTGATCTGCTCGCGGTGATTGGTCAGGCTGATGCGGCCATGGGCGGCGAAGCGTTCGCCGAGCAGATTGGCGACGTAGTCGGCTTCGCGCATGAACACGCTCTGCTTGCCGTCGCCTGCCAGGGTCAGGGCGTACAGTTCGATGGCGGGGGTGGAAGCGGGCAGGTCGGCAATGGCCTGGTCGAGCAGTTGGCCCTGCGCCAGCAGGCCGAGTTCCAGCGGGTCGGCCAGCATGCGCCCCTGCTCGTCGCGCAGGCGTTGGCCGCGCAGCCAGGTGCCGCTCTGCTGGTTGCCCTCGGCGAGGGTCAGGGTGCCGTTGCCGGCGTATTCGCCATGCTCGAAGCGTCCCTGGTAAAGACTGCCATCGGCCAGGTGCAGGCGGCCTTGACCGTGGTAATTCCAGTCGCGGAATTCACCGAGGTAGCGCTCGCCGTCGGCGCCCTGGAACTCGCCCGCGCCGTTGGCTGCGCCGGCGACGAACAGCCCGCTCCAGACATCGCCGGCGGCACTCTGGTAGCGGCCTTTGCCGTGGAACTGGTTGTCGCGGAACGCACCGCTGTAGAGATCACCGTCAGCGCTCTTGAAGCTGCCGGGGCCTCGCAGCTGGCCCTTGTCGAACTCGCCGCTGAACTGGTTGCCGTACTCGTCGCTGCGCACGCCCTGGCCATCCGCCAGGCCATTGTTGAACTGGCCGTGGAAGCTGCTGCCATCGGCGCGTTCGAGGGTGCCCAGGCCATGGAACAGATCGTCTTTGAATGCGCCGCGATAAACCAGACCGCCCTGCTTGAGCGTACCTTCACCGGCAAACCGACCCGCGGCGAAACCGCCCTGGTAGCTGCTGCCGTCACGGTAGTGGAGTGTGCCCTGGCCATGAAAGGCGCCTTGTGCGAACTCGCCGACGTAGTGCTCGCCATTCGCGCCGTGCCATTCGCCGGGACCATGCAACTGGCCATCCTTGAAGGTGCCGACGAACCAGCTGCCGTTGCGGTAATCCAGGCGGCCGGGGCCCTGCAACAAGCCGTCGACCACCTCGCCGCGATAGCGCGCGCCGTCGGGCAGGGTCGCGTCCGCGGGTAACAGGGGTTCGCCGTCGCCGCAGGCGGCAAGCAGCAGGGCGAGGCTCAGGGGAGCCAGGTGGGCGAGGCGGCGCATGGCAAGCATCCAGATCCAGGTGTTGCCGGAAGTATGCCGCAAACCAGGGACCCTGCGCTGCCGCGCCGCACAGAGCCGTTGCATAACCGGCGTTCGCTCGGTTGAGTGAACGCCGGTTATGCCGACGCAGATCAGACGAAGCAGAGGGTCAGGGGTTCGGCCACATAGGCCGGTTTATCCTGGCCTTCGATTTCCAATACCGCGCGGGCCTTGAGCAGCCACTGGCCGGGATTTTTCTCGGTGGCGTCGGTCAGGGTCACCACCAGGCGCACCTTGGAGTCGACTTTGACCGGCTGAATGAAGCGCACGCTGTCCAGGCCGTAGTTGATGGCCATTTTCAGGCCCTGGGGCATGATCATGATGTCTTCCATCAGCATGGGGATCAGCGACAACGACAGGAAGCCATGGGCGATGGTGCTGCCGAAGGGGGTCTGCCTGGCTTTTTCCGGATTGACGTGAATGAACTGGTGGTCGCCGGTGCATTCGGCGAATTGATTGATGCGTTGCTGATCGATGGTCAGCCAGGCGGAGCGTCCCAGTTCCTTGCCTACATAATTGTTGAGTTCTGCTACGGGTACTGACGGCATAGTTCCTCCTTGAGGAAGCGGGGGTTTGTTGTTGTTCGATTCGAACCGCTCAGCCCCTAGATCATCACGCGGCCGCTGTTGGGTCAAGTCTGCAGTGCCTTGCTGAATGGCGGGTTATAGCCAGGTGCTTTGCCAGCCTATAATGGCCGCGGTGCGCCGTGGCCTGAGGTCCGGGCGTTATGCTTTTGCGGGAACTGCTGGTCGGTTGTAGCGCCGCGACGCTGCTCGTCACTTCACTCGGAGATTCACCCCATGCTGTTACGCGGCTTGTCCTGGCTGGTGCTGTGCCAATTGCTCGGCACTGGACTCAACGTCCTGTTGCTGCCGATGTTGCCGGGGCCGATCATCGGCATGTTGCTGCTGTTGCTGTTTCTGCTGGTGCATGGCGAGGTTAGCGAGCCCCTCCACCTGGCCTCCAGTAACCTGCTCAAGTACCTGCCGTTGCTGCTGGTGCCACCCGCGGTCGGGGTGATGGCCTACGCCGATGCGATTGCCGCGGACTTCTGGGCGGTGATCGGCGCGCTGGTGCTATCGCTGGTGCTGTCGGTGGTGTTTGCCGGCTGGATGATGCAGAAGCTGATCGAGCGCCAGCAGCGTCGCCGGGAGGACGCATGAGTCTCGACTGGTACGGCGCCTGGCAGGCGGTCACCCATCACCCCTTGTTCGGCGCCGGGATCACCCTGGGCGCCTACCAGTTGGCCATCGCGGCGTACGAGAAGACCCGCTGGATGTTCCTCCAGCCGGTGCTGGTGTCGATGGTGATCGTGATCGGCGTGCTGCTGTTGTGCGGTCTGAGTTTCGCCGAGTACAGGGTCAGCGCCGAAGCCCTGACCCTGTTCCTCGGCCCGGCCACCGTGGCCTTGGCGGTGCCGCTGTTCCTCAATCTGCGACGGATCCGCCAGCTGTTCTGGCCGACCGTGCTGACCCTGCTGATCGGCGGGGTGGTGGCCACGGTGCTGGGCGTGGCCCTGGCCTGGTGGTTTGGCGCCGACTCGTTGATGTTGATGAGCATGGCGCCGAAGTCGGTGACCTCGCCGATCGCCATGCTGGTGGCCAGCCAGATCGGGGGGATTGCCGCATTGGCCGCGGTGTTCGTGATGATCACCGGGGTGGTCGGGGCGATGCTCGGGCCGTCGCTGTTGCGCCTGTGTGGTGTGCACCATCACGCGGCGATCGGCATGGCCCTGGGCATGACCGCCCATGCAGTCGGCACCGCGCGGGCCATGCAGGAAAGCGAAGAATGCGGCGCGTTCGCCGCGCTGGCGATGAGTCTGATGGGCATGCTCACCGCGGTACTGTTACCGCTGGCGATCATCTTCCTGGTCTGAGGGCAACCCCATGAATCTATCCCTGTTTCCGCTCAATACCGTGTTGTTTCCGGGTTGCCTGCTCGATTTGCAGATTTTCGAGGCCCGCTACCTGGACATGGTCAGCCGCTGCATGAAGCAGGGCGAGGGCTTCGGCGTGGTATGCATCCTCGAAGGGCAGGAGGTCGGCGAGGCCGCCGGCCACTTCTCGGCGATTGGTTGCGAGGCGCGGATCTGCGACTTTCAGCAGCGGCCCAACGGCTTGCTGGGGATTCGTGTCGAAGGTGGCCGTCGCTTCAGGGTTCGCCGCGCCCAGGTGTTGCCGGATCAACTGACCGTCGCCGAGGTCGACTGGCTGGAGGAGGCGGCGGAGCAACCTCTGGGACTTGAACATGCGGATCTCGTCGCGTTGCTCGAGGCCCTGGCCGAGCACCCGCTGGTCGCCGCCTTGGGCATGACCGACGCGGTCAGCGGTCAAGCGGCCCTGGCCAATCAGTTGGCCTACCTGTTGCCCTTGGCGCTCGAGCAGAAACTTCAGCTGCTCGAGATCGACACGCCGCAGGCGCGCCTGAGCCAACTGCAAACCTGGCTCGACCAACTGCAGGGCGAGAGTGGCGCCGCTCAATAGCGATAGAGCAGGACGCCCTCCGACAGTTGCCAGGTGGCAATGGCGCCGAGCAGTCCCAGGCACGCCGGCAGGACCAACCACCACACCTTGGCGGGTATCGCCGGCAGTGGCGTGGGCCATTGCGTCAGGCTCAGGCTGAGCGCGCACAGGCCTCCTGCCAGCAGGGCGCCGGCGATGATATCGCTCGGCCAATGCACGCCCAGATACACCCGCGACAGGGCAATGGCCATGGCCGGCAGGCTGGCCAGCAGCAACCAGGCCAGGCGCAGGCGCGCCGGTTGGCCGCGGCCAGCGAGTACGCCGAGGACCAGAAAGAACGCGAACGCCGCCGAACTGTGGCCGCTGGGCAGGCTGAAGCTGTTCAAGGGTTCGAGCAATACCTCCGGGCGCTGGCGGGCCAGCAGGGCTTTCAGCGCGCCGTTGGCCAGGGCGGTCGCGAGCAGGGCGCCGCCGCTGAACAGCAGCGCCCGCCGCTGCCGAGCCAGCAGCAGCAGCAGGCAGAGCAGGGCGGCAACGGCCAGTTGGCTGTGAAAATCGCCGAGGCGGGTGATCAGCACCATCAGGGTGTCGAGGCTGGCGCTGCGCTGTTCCTGCACCAGGGCGAGCAGGCCGCGGTCGAGCTGGTCGAGGCGTGGCCAGCCGATAAACACGCCGAACAGCAGCAGCAGGCTCAAGCCGGCGGTGATCCAGCTGGCGCGGCGGCGTTCGCCCAGGCTGTCATGCACGCTGAGCAGCAGCAAGGTGGTCAGGCCGGCGGCCAGTACCGCGGCTTGTGGCCAAAACCCCGCGGGCAGGGGCAGGCGCAACGCCGCGCCGGTGGCCCAGCCCGGCAACAGGTAGGCGACCGCCCAGCCGGCCGACGCGAGCAGGCTGACCAGTACAAAGCGCCCGAACGGCATGTTGAGCATGCCGGCAATCATCGGCAGCATCGGCCGCAGCGGGCCGATATAGCGGCCCACCAGCAGGCTGGCGATGCCATAGCGCTGGAAGTAGAACTCCGCCCCCGCCATCCATTCCGGGTGGTGGCGCAATCCCGGCAGACGGCGGATGTCCTGGTGGAAGTAGCGACCGCTGGCGTAGGACAGCAGGTCGCCGAGCAGTCCGCCGCAGTAGGCCAGCGCCAGGGTTTCGCTGAGAGTCAGGGCACCGTTGCCGGCGAGTACGGCGACGGCGAACAGCAAAATGGTGCCGGGCACCAGGATCCCGGCAATCGCCAGGCACTCGAGGCAGGCGATCAGGAAGATCGCCAGGCCGAGCCACTCGGGGTTGGCCGTGAGCCAGAGGGTCAAGCTGTCGAGCCATTGGCTCATCGATGGGCATCCTCGGTGGTGAGTAGGTAGAAGTCCCGACCTTCGACCTGTCCGCGGCGCAAAGGGTTGCGTGTGCAATGGCGGGCAAAGGCGGCGTCGACGAAGCGATAAGGCAGATGCTCGTCGCGCCCGGCGGGAATGCCCAGGCGCGAAGTCTGCACGATCTGCCGCGGACGCTCGCCGAGATCCTCGACGAACAGGCGCTGCGGGTCGAAACGCCGGGCATCCCAGTCCGGCACTTTCAGGCCCAGGGCCTTGCACAGCAAAGTTTGTCCGCCGCAGAGGCGCTCCGGCGGGCGTGGCCGGCCCTGGCTGTCCGGGTTGTTGCGCTGCATCAGCGCCAGGCTGGCGCTGGGCGAAACCGGGTCGAGCCAGGGATAGGCCGATTTGATCAGTACCGCATTGCCCGGGCCCTGGGCGCTGAAGTTCAGCGAGTCGCCGCCGCGGGCGTAATACATGTAGATGTGCCCGCCGCCCTGGAACAGCGCCTTGCGTTTTTCCGTGTAGCCGAGCGAGGCGTGGCTGCCCTTTTCGTCCAGGTAGTAGGCTTCGGTCTCGATGATGCGGGCGCTCAGCCAGCGTTCGCCGCAGCGGTGGCGAATCACCTTGCCGAGCAGTTCGCGGGCGAGCAGGCGCGCGTCGCGATCGAAGAAGCTGTCGGTCAGGGGGCGGGCATGGGCCCAGGGCAGGCTTGGGGCGGGTTCGTCAGGCATGTGAGTTCACTGGTTGCAGGCAGGCCTCAGGTTGCTCGCGATGATAGCAACAAGAGCCATATCGATGTCCGGGCCTGCCTTGGCCGGCAGATCATTGCTACTGCTTGTCCACTATCCGCCAGGCGCCGCTGTGCGTGGGGCGGTGGCGCCGCTATAATCAGCCGCTTTAGTTATTGCCAGGCTACCGAGACCATGACCGAGTCCGTACTCGACTATATGACCCGCCTGGGCCGTGCGGCCCGCGCCGCCTCACGCGTGGTCGCCAGCGCCAGCACCGCGCAGAAGAACCGTGCCCTGCTGGCCACCGCCGAGGCCCTGGACGCCGCGCGCGGCGAACTGGCCAGCGCCAACGAGCTGGACCTGGCCGCCGGCCGCGCCAATGGCCTGGAGCCGGCGCTGCTGGACCGTCTGGCGCTGACCCCGGCGCGCATCGACGGCATGATCGAGGGCCTGCGCCAGGTCGCCAGTCTGGCCGATCCGGTCGGCGCGATCCGCGACATGAGCTACCGTCCGTCGGGTATTCAGGTCGGCAAGATGCGCGTACCGCTCGGCGTGATCGGCATCATCTACGAGTCGCGGCCCAACGTGACCATCGACGCCGCCAGCCTGTGCCTGAAATCCGGCAACGCCACCATCCTGCGTGGCGGCTCGGAAGCCATTCATTCCAACCGTGCGATTGCCGCCTGCATCCAGCTCGGCCTGGCCGCGGCCGAGCTGCCGGCCGCCGCGGTGCAGGTGGTGGAAACCACCGACCGTGCCGCCGTCGGTGCGCTGATTACGATGCCCGAATTCGTCGATGTGATAGTGCCGCGTGGCGGCAAGAGCCTGATCGAGCGGGTCAGTCGCGACGCCCGGGTGCCGGTGATCAAGCACCTGGACGGCATCTGTCATGTGTATGTCGACGCCCTGGCCGAGATGCCCAAGGCTCAGGCCATCGCCTTCAACGCCAAGACCTACCGCTATGGCATCTGCGGCGCGATGGAAACCCTGTTGGTCGATCAGGCCGTGGCGGCGGCATTTCTGCCGGCCATGGAGCAGATGTTCGTCGAGAAGGGCGTCGAGTTGCGCGGCTGCCAACGCACCTGCGCGCTGATCCAGGCCAAGCCCGCGACGGAGGAGGACTGGAGCACCGAATACCTGGCGCCGATCCTGTCGATTCGCGTGGTCGACGGTCTGGAGCAGGCCATCGAGCACATCAACCGCTATGGTTCGCACCACACCGACGCCATCGTCACCGAGCACCAGGGCCGTGCCCGGCGTTTTCTCGCCGAGGTCGACTCCAGCTCGGTGATGCTCAATGCGCCAACCTGCTTCGCCGACGGCTTCGAGTACGGCCTGGGCGCGGAGATCGGCATTTCCACCGACAAGCTGCACGCCCGCGGCCCGGTGGGTCTGGAAGGCCTGACCTGCGAGAAGTATGTGGTGATCGGCGACGGTCAGCTGCGCGGGCAGAATGCCTAAACGCATCGGCATATTCGGCGGCACCTTCGATCCGGTGCATATCGGCCACCTGCGCAGTGCGCTGGAAGTGGCGGAGTTCATGGCCCTCGACCAGTTGCGCCTGATCCCCAGTGCGCGACCGCCGCACCGCGAGGCGCCGCAGGTTGCGGCGCAGGATCGCCTGGCCATGGTCGAACTGGCGGTGGCCGGCGTGTCGCCGCTGTGTGTCGACGACCGCGAGCTCAAACGCGACAAGCCGTCCTACAGCATCGACACCCTGGAGTCGTTGCGCAGCGAATTGGCGGCCGACGACCAGTTGTTCCTGATTCTTGGCTGGGATGCCTTCTGCGGGCTACCCACCTGGCATCGTTGGAACGAGTTGCTGGAGCACTGCCATATCCTGGTGCTGCAGCGCCCGGATGCCGACAGCGAAGCGCCGGAAACCTTGCGCAACCTGCTGGCGGCCCGCAGCATCAGCGACCCGTTGACCCTGGAGGGGCCCGGCGGACAGATTTCCTTTATCTGGCAGACGCCCCTGGCGGTGTCCGCCACGCAGATCCGCACGCTCTTGGCGAGCGGCAAATCGGTGCGTTTTCTGCTGCCCGATGCGGTACTCACCTATATCCATGCGCACGGGCTCTACCGTGCGTCGAACTGAACACAAGGCAAACGAGTTACTTATGAAGAAGCAAAAAATGCTCAGCGCAGACCTGGTCAAACTGGCCATCGCTGCCCTGGAAGACATCAAGGCGCAAGACATCACCACCATCGACGTGCGCGACAAGACCAGCATCACCGACTACATGGTGATCGCCAGCGGCACCTCCAGCCGTCACGTCAAGTCGCTGGTCGACAACGTGCTGGAGAAGGTCAAGGAGCACGGCGTGCGACCGCTCGGCAGCGAAGGCCTGGACTCTGGCGAGTGGGCACTGCTCGACCTGGGCGACATCGTCGTCCACGTGATGCTGCCCACTGCCCGTCAGTTCTACGACCTTGAGCGTCTCTGGCAGGGTGCCGAGCAGAGCCGTGCGCAGTTCAGCTCCGAACCGGAACAAGAGTAAGGGCTTCGCTCCGTGCGGATCAAACTGATTGCCGTCGGCTCGCGCATGCCGCGCTGGGTGGAAGAAGGCTGGCAGGAATACGCCAAGCGCATGCCGGCGGAGCTTGCCCTGGAGCTGGTCGAGATTCCGTTGACCACCCGCGGCAAGAACGCCGATGTGGCGCGGATGATTCGCCAGGAAGGCGAAGCCATGCTGGCCAAGGTGCAGCCGGGGGAACGCATCGTCACCCTGGAAGTCGAAGGGCGGCCGTGGAGTACCGAGCAGTTGGCCGTCGAACTGGACAAGTGGCGCCTGGATGCGCGCACCGTCAACCTCATGGTCGGCGGTCCCGAAGGCTTGGCGCCGGAAGTCCAGGCGCGCAGTGAACAGCGCTGGTCGCTGTCGCCGTTGACCCTGCCGCACCCGCTGGTCCGGATCGTGCTCGGCGAGCAGCTGTATCGGGCCTGGACGGTGTTGTCCGGCCATCCGTACCACAAATGAATGCCCACCCGATTTTCCACCACTAATCAGCAGTCATAGATGCCGCAGCCGATTCGCCTCAAGGACCACGAAAAAGACGCGCGCCTGATTCGCCGGCGTGCCGTGGTCGGTGCCCTGGTGTTTCTGCTGCTGACCGCGGCCCTGGTCGCTCGCATGTATTACCTGCAGGTGGTGCAGTACGAGTACCACTCGACCCTTTCGGAAAACAACCGGGTGCACGTGCAGCCGCTGCCGCCGACGCGTGGGCTGATCTTCGACCGCAACGGGGTGCTGGTCGCCGACAACCGGCCGAGTTTCAGCCTGACCCTGACCCGTGAACGGGCGGGCGACTGGGCGCAGGTGCTGGATGTGATCGTCGAGGTGCTAGCGCTGAGCAGCGATGAGCGCGCGCTGTTCGAGAAACGCGTGCGCCAGGGGCGGCGGCCGTTCGAACCGGTGCCGGTGTTGTTCGAGTTGAGCGAAGAGCAGATCGCCATCATCGCGGTCAATCAGTTCCGCCTGCCCGGGGTCGAGGTGGTGGCGCAACTGGTGCGGCATTATCCCCAGCGCGAACACTTCGCCCATTCGGTGGGCTATGTCGGGCGGATCAACGAGAAAGAGCTGAAGGAACTCGACCCGGTGGCGTACAGCGGTACCCACCATATCGGCAAAACCGGCGTCGAGCGCTTCTACGAAGAGCAGTTGCACGGCGAGGTCGGCTACGAAGAGGTCGAGACCAACGCCCGCGGCCGGGTGCTGCGGGTGCTCAAACGTGTCGATCCGCTGCCGGGCAAGGATGTCATGCTGACCATCGATGTGCGCCTGCAGGAAGCCGCCGAGGCTGCGCTGGGTGGGCGCCGCGGCGCCATAGTGGCGATCCAGCCAAGCACCGGCGAAGTGCTGGCGATGGTCAGTCAGCCGAGTTTCGACCCCAATCCGTTCGTCACCGGCATCAGCTTCAAGGCCTATGCCGAACTGCGTGACTCGATCGACCAGCCGCTGTTCAACCGCGTCCTGCGGGGCCTCTATCCGCCGGGCTCGACCATCAAGCCGATGATGGCCGTAGCCGCCCTGGATGCCGGGGTGATCACCCCCACTTCGCGGGTGTTCGATCCGGGCTTCTATCAGCTGCCCAATCACAGCCACAAGTATCGCAACTGGAATCGCAGCGGCGACGGCTGGGTGAGTCTGGAGATGGCGATCATGCGTTCCAATGACACCTACTTTTACGACTTGGCGCACAAGATGGGTATCGACCGCATGCACGACTACATGACCCGCTTCGGCCTGGGTCAGCGGGTGTCGCTGGACATGTTCGAGGAAACTGCCGGGCTGATGCCGTCGCGTGACTGGAAACGGGCGCGCTACCGGCAGACCTGGTACCCGGGAGAAACCCTGATTCTCGGCATCGGCCAGGGCTATATGCAGACCACGCCGCTGCAGTTGGCCCAGGCCACTGCGCTGATGGCCACCCGCGGCAAGTGGATTCGTCCGCACCTGGCCAAGACCATCGAGGGCTTGCCGCCGGTCGACAGCGAGCCGCTGCCGGATATCCAGTTGCGTGACCTGAAAAGCTGGGATTCGGCGCGTTTCGGCATGGAGCAGGTGATGCACGGCCCGCGCGGTACGGCGCGCAAGGTCGGCGACAGTGCGGTCTATCGGATTGCCGGCAAGAGCGGTACGGCGCAGGTGGTGGCGATCAGGCAGGGCGAAAAATACGATCGCAACAAGGTCCAGGAACGCCACCGTGACCACGCGCTGTTCATCGCGTTCGCCCCGGCGGACAATCCGCAGATCGCCGTGGCGGTGATGGTGGAAAATGGCGAGTCCGGCTCGGGTGTGGCCGCGCCGGTGGTCAAGCAGGTGATGGATGCCTGGCTGCTCGATGACAGCGGCCAGCTCAAGGCCGAGTACGCCACGCCCGTGAGTGCAGAGGTCGGCCAGCGATGAACAGTAACTTCGACCGCGTGCTGTCCAGCGAGGACGTGTTGCGCCGCCGTGCCAGTCTGCTACAGCGCGTGCATATCGACGGCATTCTGCTGCTGCTGCTGCTGATCCTGGCGGTCGGCAGCCTGTTCATTCTGTATTCGGCCAGCGGCAAGAACGTCGACTTGTTGATCAAGCAGGCCAGCTCCTTCGGCATTGGTCTGGCGGGCATGTTTATCATCGCCCAGTTCGAGCCGCGCTTCATGGCGCGCTGGGTGCCTCTGGCTTATGTGGCGGGCGTCAGCCTGCTGGTGGTGGTGGATGTCATGGGGCACAACGCCATGGGCGCCACCCGCTGGATCAATATCCCCGGGGTGATTCGCTTCCAGCCCTCGGAGTTCATGAAGATCATCATGCCGGCGACCATCGCCTGGTACCTGGCCAAGCGCAGCTTGCCGCCGAGTTTGAAACACGTGGCGATCAGCCTGTCGCTGATTCTGCTGCCGTTCGTGCTGATCCTGCTGCAGCCGGATCTGGGCACTTCATTGTTGGTGATCACCTCGGGCGCCTTTGTGTTGTTCATCGCCGGGTTGCAGTGGCGCTGGATTCTCGGCGCGGTGGCGGCGCTGGTGCCGGTCGCCGTGGCCATGTGGTTCTTCGTTCTGCGCGAGTACCAGAAACAGCGGGTGCTGACCTTCCTCAATCCCGAGAGCGATCCGCTGGGCAGCGGCTGGAACATCATCCAGTCGAAGGCGGCGATCGGCTCCGGCGGGGTCTTCGGCAAGGGCTGGCTGCTCGGCACCCAGTCGCACCTGGACTTCTTGCCGGAAAGCCACACCGATTTCATCATCGCCGTGCTCGCCGAGGAGTTCGGCCTGGTCGGCGTTTGTTTGTTACTGCTGGTTTACCTGTTGTTGATCGCGCGCGGTTTGGTGATTACCGTGCAAGCGCAGACGCTGTTCGGTAAGCTTCTGGCCGGGGCGCTGACCATGACGTTCTTCGTTTATGTGTTCGTCAATATCGGTATGGTCAGCGGTTTGCTGCCGGTGGTGGGGGTGCCGTTGCCGTTCATCAGCTATGGCGGTACCTCGCTGATTACCCTGCTGGCAGGGTTTGGCATTCTGATGTCGGTCCACACGCACCGTAAGTGGATTGCACAGGCTTAAATTGGGGTTATGAATTCAATGCACATATTGCGTGGCTGGGCTGCACGGCAAACATCTTGGCTCGGTCTGGCCGCCGCCTTCGCCGTGGTCCAGCCGGCGCTCGCCGCCGATTATCAGGATTCGCCGCAGGTCAGCGAGTTCATCGCCGAGATGAACCGCGATTATGGTTTTGCCTCGGAGCAACTGGGTCGCCTGTTCGCCGAAGTGCAGCGCAAGCAGGCGATTCTCGACGCCATCTCGCGCCCTGCGGAGAAGGTCAAGCCCTGGAAGGACTATCGGCCAATCTTCATTACCGACTCGCGCATCGCCCGTGGCGTGGATTTCTGGCGTGAACATGAAGCGACCCTGGCGCGTGCCGAGGCCGAATACGGCGTGCCGGCGCAAGTGATAGTGGCGATCATCGGCGTGGAAACCTTCTACGGCGGCAACACCGGCAGCTATCGGGTGGTGGATGCACTCTCGACCCTGGCCTTCGATTACCCGCCGCGTGCGCCCTTCTTCCGCAAGGAATTGCGCGAATTCCTCATGCTCTCGCGTGAGGAACAGGTCGATCCGCTGACCCTCAAGGGCTCCTACGCCGGGGCCATGGGCTTGCCGCAATTCATGCCGAGCAGTTTCCGCGCCTATGCGGTGGACTTCGACGGCGACGGTCATATCAATATCTGGACCAATCCGGTGGATGCCATCGGCAGCGTGGCCAGCTACTTCAAGCGCCACGGCTGGCTGCCCGGCGAGCCGGTGGTCAGCGTCGCCACGGTCGCCGGCGAACAGGTCGAGCAGGGCCTGAGCGTCGGCCTCGATCCGCAGCTGAACGTCGACCAATTGCGCCGCCTCGGCTGGTCGAGCAGCGACACGCTGGACGGCGAAATGCCGGTCACCGCCTTCCGCCTCGAAGGTGCCCAGGGCGATGAGTACTGGCTGGGGTTGCCGAACTTCTTTGTGATTACCCGCTATAACCGCAGTGTGATGTACGCCATGGCGGTCAATCAGTTGGCCGAATCGCTGGTCGACGCACGAGGGGCCAATTAATGTCGGGATTGCCGTTCAGATTTGCTGCCTACTCGGCTCTCGCGCTCTTGCTGGCGAGCTGCGCGTCCACCCGCACGCCGCAACCGGTGGCGCCGGTCAAGCCGGGTGCGACTATTACCGGTCCTGGCGACTTCAGTCGTCCGCACAAGGATGGGGCGCCCTGGTGGGATGTCGATGTCTCGTTGATCCCGGATGCGGTACCTATGCCGCATTATGGCGCGGTCAAGGCCAGCCCCTATGTGGTGTTTGGCAAGCAGTACTACCCGATCCCCGACGCGCGCCGCTACCAGGCGGTAGGTCCGGCGTCCTGGTACGGCACCAAGTTTCACGGTCAGGCCACCGCCAACGGCGAAACCTACGACCTGTACGGCATGACCGCCGCGCACAAGACCTTGCCGCTGCCCAGTTACGTGCGGGTGACCAACCTGGACAATGGCAAGAGTGCGATTCTGCGGGTCAACGACCGCGGGCCGTTCTATTCGGACCGGATCATCGATCTGTCCTTTGCCGCTGCGAAGAAACTCGGCTATGCCGAGAGCGGCACGGCGCGGGTCAAGGTCGAGGGCATCGACCCCCATGAGTGGTGGGCCCAGCAAGGGCGGCCGGTGCCTCTGGTGCTGGCCGCGCAGCAAGCGGCCCAGGTCAAGACTGTCCCTCAGCCGGTTGCGCAGCCGCTCGAAAAGTACTCGCCACCCGCCCAGCAGCATGCTGCGGCCGTGCTGCCGGTGCAGATAGACGCAAAAAAAAACGCTTCAGTCGTAGCCTCTGGCCTGTATCTCCAGGTGGGAGCCTTCGCCAATCCGGACGCTGCGGAGTTGCTCAAGGCCAAGTTGAGCGATACGGTGGCTGCCCCGGTGTTCATCAGCTCAGTGGTGCGCAACCAGCAGATTCTCCATCGCGTGCGACTGGGGCCGGTGAGCAGCCGAGGCGAGGCTGAGCAATTGCAACTCAGTGTGCGTTCGGCCAACCTCGGTCAGCCCACGCTGGTCAAGGCGGATTGAGGCGGCACCTTTGCGCAGCGTTTCGGACTAAATACGCGGCTGGAAGCGCAGCATGCTGCGGCTGCCAGCTTCACCTGATTTGCCCCTTGGGGCCTGTTCGACCATTAGTAATCTAGAGAGACAGATGAATATCACCAGCTTTGCCCAACGCGTTTGCTTGTCACTTCTGCTGCTCTGCGCGCCAGCCGCCTGGGCCAGCGAGATGGCGATTCCGGCACCACCGCAACTGGCCGCCAAATCCTATGTGCTGCTCGACGCCGCCACCGGCCAGGTGCTGGTGGATAACAATGGTGACCAGCGCCTTCCGCCGGCCAGCCTGACCAAGCTGATGACCGCCTACATCGCCACCCTGGAAATCCGCAAAGGCAAGATCGGCACGCAGGATCTGGTGCCGATCAGCGAGCACGCCTGGCGTACCGGCGGCGCAGCCTCCGGCGGTTCCACCATGTTCCTGCCGCTGAACAGCCAGGCCAGCGTGGACGACCTGCTGCACGGCGTCATCATCCAGTCGGGCAACGACGCCAGCATTGCTCTGGCCGAGCACATTGCCGGCAGCGAAGACGCTTTCGCCGACATGATGAACGAAACCGCTGCGCGTCTGGGCATGAGCAACAGCCACTTTATGAACGCCACCGGTCTGCCGCATCCGGAGCACTATTCCAGTGCCCACGATATGGCCATCCTGGCCCGCGCCATCATCAACGAAGACCAGGAACACTACGCCATCTACGCGCAGAAGGAGTTCCTCTGGAACAACATCAAGCAGGGCAACCGCAACCTGCTGCTGTGGCGTGACAAGACCGTCGATGGCCTGAAAACCGGCCATACCGAGGAAGCCGGTTACTGCCTGGTGGCCTCCGCCGTGCGTGACGGTGCGCGCATGATCACCTCGGTGTTCGGTACCGTCAGCGAGTCGGCCCGCGCCGCCGAAACCCAGAAGCTGCTGACCTATGGTTTCCGCTTCTTCGAGACCCGTACCTTCTACAAGCAAGGCCAGGAACTGGCCCAGGCCCAGGTCTGGAAAGGCGCCACTCGTCAGCTCAAGGCCGGTCTGGCGGCAGACCTGAGTCTGACCCTGCCGAAGGGCCAGCTGGACAAGCTGCAAGCCGGCATGACCATGAATCCGCAACTGATTGCACCGATCCAGCAGGGTGATGTGATCGGCAAGGTTGAGGTCAAACTGGGTGATGAGGTGGTGCACAGCGCCGATCTGGTGGCCCTGGAAACCGTCGAGGAAGGTGGCCTGTTCCGTCGTCTGTGGGATAGCATTCGTCTGTTCTTCTTCGGGTTGTTCAACTGATAGCGTGACCTGCACGCTCCTGCCGACCCGCAGGGGCGTTGTTGTTGCCACGGCTTACGAGGCCGTTACTGCCATGAGTCAAGCTGACATCAAATCGCACAAAATCGAATTCCCCTGCGCCGATTACCCGATCAAGGTGGTTGGCGACAGTGGTGCCAATTACAAGAGCATGGTGATCGAAATCCTCAGCAAATATGCCAAGGTCGATCTCGGTACGCTGGCCGAGCGCCAGAGCAGTAATGGTAAGTACACCACTGTGCAGCTGCACATCGTGGCAACCGGTGAAGATCAGCTGCGCGATATCAATAGTGCCCTGCGCGCGACCGGTATCGTGCACATGGTGCTCTGATGAGCTTGCCGCTCGGCTTTCGCGAGCTCGGCTTGGTCGACTACGAGCCGACCTGGCAGGCCATGCAACGCTTCACCAATGAGCGCGATGCCGCATCGGCGGATGAGATCTGGCTGTTGCAGCATCCGCCGGTATTTACCCAGGGCCAGGCCGGCAAGCCCGAACACCTGCTGCTGCCCGGCGATATCCCGGTGGTACAGGTCGATCGCGGCGGCCAGGTGACCTATCACGGCCCCGGCCAATTGGTGGCTTACCTGCTGCTGGACGTGCGCCGCTCCGGTCTTGGCGTGCGCGAGCTGGTCAGCCGGATCGAGCGCAGCCTGGTCGATCTGCTGGCCAGCTATGGCGTCAGCGCCAGTGCCAAACCGGACGCGCCCGGGGTGTATGTGGATGGGGCGAAGATCGCCTCGCTAGGGCTGCGTATCCGCAACGGTCGCAGCTTCCATGGCCTGGCACTGAATGTGGATATGGACCTACAGCCCTTCCAGCGCATCAACCCCTGTGGTTACGCCGGCATGGCCATGACCCAGCTGGCCGATCAGGTGACGGGGCCGATAGAGTTTTCCGAGGTCAGTGCGCGGCTGCGTGAACAGCTGGTCAAGCACCTCGACTATGCAGAGCAGCAGACTCTGGCGGGCGCAATAGACGGCTAAGCCTTGGCTTATCCACCGTACTCAGGGATGGAGGGTGGGGAAGCATGACACTGCTCGCTGCGGCCGAAATCGGTAGGGTGCGCCGTGCGCACCAGGCGTTTGGGGCGGCACCGATGTTGTTGGCATTGGTGCGCACGGCGCACCCTACGAAGCCGGCCCCTGCATCTGTGCGCCGATGCGTACGGGAACATTGCCTTTTCAATGGCCTGATTGCGGATAAACAAACGCCTGAGCCCAGGCAAAGCCCGGGGTCAGGCGTTGTGCGGCCCGATCAGTTCAGATTGAGGGTCGGAATCAGGCTGCTGTCGAGCTGCTGGCCCGGCACCGGCACAGGGGCGGCCAGGCCCAGGTTGTTCTTCTCGAACACCTTGTCGGCGCGGTAGCTGGAGCGTACCAGCGGGCCGGCGGCGACTTCCATAAAGCCCTTCTGCAGGCCGAGGTCACGGAAACGATTGAACTCTTCCGGGCTGACCCAGCGCTTGACCGGCAGGTGGTTGCGGGTCGGCTGCAGGTACTGGCCGAGGGTGAGGATGTCCACGCCGATGGCGCGCAGGTCATCCATGGTCTGCAGGACTTCCTCGTCGCTTTCGCCCAGGCCCAGCATCAGGCTGGTCTTGGTCAGCATTGCCGGGCGATGGCGCTTGGCGTGTTCCAGTACGCGCAGGGTCTTCTCGTAGCCGGCGCGGGGGTCGCGCACTTCATGGGTCAGGCGCTTGACCGTCTCGACGTTCTGCGCGAACACCTCCAGGCCGGAGTCCACTACTCGCTCGATGGCCTGCAGATCGCCGTCGAAGTCCGGGGTCAGGGCTTCCACCACCACCTGCGGGGTGCGCTCCTTGATCGCCCGTACACAGGCGGCGTAGTGGCTTGCGCCGCCGTCGTCCAGATCGTCGCGGTCCACCGAGGTCAGCACGATATAGCGCAGCGCCATCAGCTCCACCGACTTGGCGGTGTTCTGTGGCTCCTCCTGATCCAGCCAACCGTTGGGGTTGCCGGTGTCCACCGCGCAGAAGCGGCAGGCACGGGTGCACACCGAACCCATCAGCATGATGGTGGCGGTGCCGTTGGACCAGCATTCGCCCATGTTCGGGCAGTGGGATTCCTGGCACACGGTGCTCAGGCGGTGTTCGCCGACATTGCGCTTGACCGCTTCGAAGCGGCTGCCGCCGGGGGCCTTGACCCGCAGCCACTTGGGCTTGGGTTCGAACACCTGGGGTTCGCTCGAGGCGCGGCGCTTCTGCCCGTCCTTGATCGCGGTGATGCCCTGGGTGGTGCGGAATTTTTCGCCGCTGGCGACGGTTTTTGGCGGGGAGGTATCGGACATCGGCAATCTGGGCTCCGCTAGAGGCTCCGTGGACGAGGCGGCTTGTGGCCGCCGCGCAGTTTATCACAGAAGCTGACCGTTCAGTCCGTCGAGCGTCGTGCGGCCTGAAGGGCCTGGCGGCGGGTGCTGGCGAAGGCGCTGGTGCCGAGCCAGCGCCAGAGTTGTTGTACATCCGCGGGTTTCCCCAGCACCCGCAATTCGCCGTTCTGCAGCACTTGCTGGGGGTTGCGCTCGCCGCTCCAGATATCGGTGAGGGCGCGTACGCTGGCATCCACCACCAGGCAGGGTTCGCGGCCGGGATCGTCGCGACACAGGTCGGCCACCCCTTGCTCGACTAGCAGCCACCACTGCTGCTCGCCAGGCCGCGCGTCGCGGAAGCTGAAGTGGATGACCACCGGTCGCGGCGGGAACTCGGCGATGCGCACGAAGCGGCGCACATCCCACATCAGCAGGCCGGCGTCGAGTTCGTCGTCGCGCAGGCGACTGCCAATCCAGTGCGCCCCCCAGTGGCCGAGCGCCATGATGATCGGGCGCAAATCCTCGCCCGCCTCGGTCAGGCTGTACTCCCAGACCTTGCCATTGGCCGTGCGCCGCACCACGCCGAGCTCCTCCAGGTGGCGCAGGCGCTGGCTCAGCAGGCTGGTGGACATGCGCGGTACGCCGCGGTGCAGGTCGTTAAAGCGTCTGCTGCCGCACAGCAACTCGCGCACCAGCAGCGGCGTCCAGCGCTCGCACAGCGCCTCGGCGGCGCGTGCGACCGTACAAAACTGCCCATAGCTGACGTCCATCATGCCGTCCAAGATGATCCCAACACTTCAGATTCTGGACTAGTACGGTCGATTTGCCAGGCGCAGGCTGAGGCTGTCGATAGCCAATAGCGTCCACGCAGAGGAGGTCATCATGAGCATGATTGCCATCATCCAGCGCCCACCCGTGTTGCTCGATCGCGCCGCGACCCTGGCGCGGGCACTGCAGTCGGTCGCCGAAGCCGCCGCGGCGGGAGCCGCGCTGGTGGTCTTGCCCGAGTTGTTCATTCCCGGTTACCCGTCGTGGATCTGGCGCCTGGCCCCGGGCCGGGATGGCGCGTTGCTGAGCCAGCTGCATGCGCGACTGCTGGCCAATGCCGTGGACCTCGCCGGCGCGGATCTCGACCCCCTGTACCGGGCGGCCCGCGAGCATGGCGTTACCGTGGTCTGTGGGCTCAATGAGTGTGAGCGGGGCCGGGGTGGCGGCACCCTCTACAACAGCGTGGTGGTGATAGGTGCCGACGGCGCGCTGCTCAATCGCCACCGCAAGCTGATGCCGACCAACCCCGAGCGCATGGTGCACGCGGTCGGCGATGCCGCGGGGCTGCGCACGGTGGATACTCCGGTCGGTCGCCTGGGCACGCTGATCTGCTGGGAGAACTACATGCCGCTGGCACGCTACGCACTTTATGCCCAGGGCGTGGAGATCTACATCGCGCCGACCTACGACAGTGGCGACAGTTGGATCGGCAGCCTGCGCCACATTGCCCTCGAAGGCCGCTGCTGGGTGCTCGGCAGTGGCACCGTGCTGCGCGGCAGCGACATTCCCGGGGACTTTCCCGGCCGCGAGCAGCTGTTTGCCGATCCGCAGGAATGGATCAATGATGGTGATTCGCTGATGGTCGATCCCATGGGTCGGCTGGTGGCCGGTCCGTTGCATCGCGAGGAAGGCATTCTGTATGCCGACATCGATGTCGCCCAGGTGGCGCCGGCGCGGCGCACCCTGGATGTCAGCGGGCATTACGCGCGCGCCGACATCTTCGAATTGCAGGTGCGGCGGACGCCGGCCTGCAGCCTGCGCCAGATCGACGACTAGCCGTCATGCCGTCTGTACAAGAGGAGAACAAGCATGAGTAGCGAACAGCTTTACCAGGGCCGCTGTTTCTGCGGCGCGGTCGAATTCACGGTCAGCAGCGAGCCGGTGGCGATGGGCTATTGCCACTGTCAGTCATGTCGGCAGTGGTCGGCAGGGCCGGTCAATGCCTTCACCCTGTGGCCGCCCGAGGCGCTGAGCGTGACCCGCGGCGCCGATAATATCGACAGCTACAACAAGACGCCGGGCAGTAGCCGCAAGTGGTGCAAGCGCTGCGGCGGCCACCTGTTTACCGAGCACCCGGGCATGGGCTTGGTCGATGTGTATGCCGCGCTTATCCCGCAGCTGACGTACCGGCCGGCGCTTCACGTGCATTATCAGGAGGCGGTACTGCCGATCAGGGATGGGCTGCCGAAGCTGCGGGACCTGCCGGCGGAGATGGGCGGCTCGGGACAGAGCATGGCCGAATAGTTCGGCCATGCTCGCTCAGAGTGGTGAACGCAAGCGCACCAGCAGCTCCTGGGTCGGGTAACCGTCGGCCGGCCAGCCCAGTTGTAGCTGGAAGGCGCGCACGGCCTTGCGCGTGTTGGCGCCTATGATGCCGTCGGCCGGTCCCGGCTCCAGGCCGTACTGGGCCAGCAGTTCCTGCAGTTCGATGCGCTCGCTGCGCCCCAGTTGGCGCTCCTCGCGGGGCCAGGCGGCACCTACGCCTTCGCCCCCGCGCAGGCCGTCGGCCAGCAAGCCGATGGCCAGGGCGTAAGCGGTCGAGTTGTTGTATTTGAGAATGCTGCGGAAATTGCTCAGCAGCAGGAAGGCCGGGCCGCGATGACCGGCCGGCAGTTGCAGGGTCGCCATGGTTTCGGCTGCCAGGTACTGGGGTGGCGGCGTGAGCGGTTCGATGCCCAGCGCTGTCCATTCGGCCAGACTGCGGCGCACTTCCGGGTCGGCCAGGCTGTAGTCGAAGGCCTGCGGCAGGCGCACCTCATAGCCCCAGGGTTGGCCTTTCTGCCAGCCCGAGGCCTGCAGGTAATGGGCGGCCGAGGCCAGGGCGTCGGCCGTGGAACTCCAGAGGTCGCGGCGGCCATCACCGTCGAAATCCACGGCATGTTCGTTGTAGGTGGTGGGCATGAACTGGGTCTGGCCCATGGCACCGGCCCAAGAGCCGACCAGACGTTCCGGGGTGATGTCGCCATGCTGGAGGATCTGCAGCACGGCAAGCAGCTGGCTGCGCCAGAACACCTGGCGGCGGCCTTCGTAGGCCAGGGTGGCGAGCGAGCGGATCACGTTGTGCGTGCCGATATTGCTGCCGAAGTTACTCTCCAGGCCCCAGATTGCCACCAGGGTTTCGCGGTCCACGCCGTAACGTGTTTCGATGCGCGCGAGGGTGTTGCCGTGTTGCAGCAGCAGGCTTTGGCCGCGGGCGACGCGCTGGGGGGAAACAGCGCCATCCAGGTATTCCCACACCGGACGGGTAAATTCCGGTTGGCTGCTGTCGGCGACCAGTACGTCGGGATTGGGGCTGACGCCGGCGAAGGCACGATCGAACAGCGCGGGGTCGATGCCGGCGGCAATCGCATCGCTGCGCAGCAGGGCGCGCCAGTCGGCGAAGCTGAGTTTTGCGGCGGCAGGCGCCGGCTCAGGCTGCTTGTTCGAGGTGCTGCTCGGGCTGTCGGCAACAGTGGCCAGCGATTGCGCGGGCGCTTCGGCACAAGCCGTCAGGAGCAGAAGGAGGCAGGCCGAGGTGATGTGGCTCAGGCTGCGAAGTAGCAGGTTGGGCATGGTGGTCTCAAGGCGTTTTTTTGCAGGCCGCTACCTTAGCACGGTTGAGCTGCCAGGCGGGCCACAGCAGGGTTTCAGGCGGCCAGAAGGACTGAAGCCTCCCAGTTTTGCTGGGAGGCTTCGCGGCGGTAGCTGCCTTTGCCTTTGCCGGGTTTTTCCTGACGACAGCGGAACAGCGGCTGGGCAATCAGGGATTTGGCCCTGTTCGGGTGCTGTTTGCGGTTTTTGGCCATGCTGGATCCTCATTGGCGGCCCGCGAGGCGCGGGTGCGTGAATGATGATCCGTTGGTTAAAAAATGTCCAGCCGACAGCCGGAAGGGACGCTGGAAGGCTGGGCGAAACGCCCGATCGCCGGAAACAGCGGCGGCGGTTGAAAAGCGCTCAGACTCGGGGCGCAATCCTTTCCAGCTTCCCCGGATACAGTCGTGGGCGGGTTACCGTCCGGGGTCGCTGGGCAGGCTCAGGCGTTGCCCGCACAGGCTCAGGGTCAGCATGCGCAAGCCGCTCCAGGGATCGCCCGCGGCCTGACCCTTGATCTGCGCGTCGATGCGCTGGGCGTCCTGCAGAAGCGCGGCCCAGCGTGCGGCGGAAAGACGCTGCAGGGCCTTGCTGACCAGTGGTCGGCGTTTGTCCCAGACCGGTGGACGCGCCGAGCTGAAGGCCTTGTCCAGCGGCATGCCCTGGCCGTATTGCTGGGCGATGGTGGCGAGCAGGCGGATCTCGCGAGCCAGCGCCCAGAGAATGACCGGCGGCTCGACTCCTTCGCCGCGCAACCCTTCGAGCATGCGCAAGGCGTGGGCGGCTTCGCCATTGAGCGCCGCATCGATCAGGCCGAACACGTCGAAGCGGGCACTGTCGGCCACCGCGGCGTGCACCGTGCTGACCTCGATCTGCCCACCGTCGGCGAGCAGCTTGAGTTTCTCGATTTCCTGGGCGGCGGCGAGCAGGTTGCCTTCCACGCGCACGGCGATCATCTCGACCGCCTCCTGGCTGGCGCTCAGGCCTGCCTGGGCCAGGCGTTGGCGAATCCATTGCGGCAGCTGGTGGGCATCCACCGGCCAGATCTGCACGAATTGACACTGCGGGCCGTCGATCAGGGCCTTGGCCCACTTGGTCTTCTGTGCGCTGCCGTCGAGTTTTGGCAGGCTGATCAGCAGCACGGTGTCTTCCGGCGGGCGCGCCAGGTATTCGAGCAGGGCGGCCGCGCCCTTGTCGCCTGGCTTGCCGGAGGGCAGACGCAGCTCCAGCAGGCGCTTGTCGGCGAACAGCGACATGCTGGCGCCGGCCTGCAGCAGGTTGCCCCAATCGAAGCTGGCGTCGGCGTTGAATACCTGGCGTTCACTGAATGCCTGCTCGCGGGTGGCGGCACGAATCGCGTCGCAGGCTTCCTGGCACAGCAGCGGTTCGTCGCCACTGACCACATACACCGCCGCCAGGTTGCCCTGGAGGTGTTTGCCGAGTTGTGCGGGGTTGAGTTTCATCGGGCGCTAACAGGCGGGACCGCGGCTGCGACCCCGGCCGGTCTACTGGCTGGGGGTCGGCAGTTGCACGGGCGACTGCTGCGGCTGGGCGGCTTCACGCTGGCGCGCGGCCTCCAGGGCATCGGCTTCGGCTTTGGCCTTGGCTTCGGCGCTCTGTTGCAGCTGGTCGAGCTGGGCCGGGGTGACCTGTTGCAGGCGCTGCACCAGTTGCTGCACCAGCTCGCGGCGCATTTCGCTGCGCAGTTGCACTGCTTCCTGGTCGGAGCCGACCAGGTTGTTGCCGTCCTGGGCGTAGAAGTTCTGCGCTTCCAGCTGGTTGCTGGTCAGCAGCAGGTTCTGGGCGCCACGAATCTCGTAATCGAGGGTCATGGTCAGTTCGTATTCGGCCGTGCGTGCCGAGCTGGTGTAGCTGGCGGTGCGCTGGTTTTCCTGCTCGTCGCTCAGCACCAGGTGATAGGCGGCACCGGGGTGGACGCGCACGCCGTTGTCTTGCAGCACTTCACGCACCTGCTTGAGCGTATCGCCATAGGCGTTGCGCGCGCTGACATCGAGTTCCTTGAGGGCGAACTCGACGTCACCGGTGCCGCGCAGCTGGAAGCCGCAGGCGCTGAGCAGCGCAGCGAGACCGATTACCAACAGATTCCGTTTCATCATCTTTGCTATCCCCTTGGCCAACCTCTCGACGCGCCGCTTGGCGCCGCGTCGAGCTTTGTCGGTTGGCGACTATTTAGTTGGCGACTATGTTGACCAGCTTGCCCGGCACCACAATCACTTTGCGGATGCTCAGGCCTTCGGTGAAGCGCAATACGTTTTCGTTGGTCCGTGCCGCTGCTTCGACTTCCTCGCGGGTGGCCGCGGCCGGCATGTCGATATGGCCGCGCAGCTTGCCGTTGACCTGGATCACCAGCTGCAGGCTGTCCTGCACCAGCGCCGACTCATCCACTGCCGGCCACTGGGCGTCGATGATCGCGCCCTGGTGGCCGAGTTCCAGCCACAGTTGGTGGCTGATGTGCGGGGTGATCGGGGCCAGCAGCAGGGCCACGCTTTCCAGGCCTTCCTGGAGCAGGGCGCGATCCTGGGCGGTGTCTTGGGCGGCCTTTTCCAGCACATTCATCAGGGTCATCACCTGGGCGATGGCGGTGTTGAACTTGTGGTGCTGGCCGATATCGACGCTGGCTTGCCTGATGGCCAGGTGGATGGCGCGGCGCACCTCTTTCTGCGCGTCGCTCAGGCTGGCCTTGTCCAGCCCGCCGGGCAGGCCCTGGCTGACATGGGCCTGGGCCAGACGCCAGACGCGACGCAGGAAGCGGCTGCCGCCCTCGACGCCGGAGTCCGACCATTCCAGGCTCATGTCCGGTGGCGAGGCGAACATCATGAACAGCCGGCAGGTGTCGGCGCCGTAGGCATCGATCATGGCTTGCGGGTCGACGCCGTTGTTCTTCGACTTGGACATCTTCTCGGTGCCGCCGATCTCGACCGGCAGGCCGTCGCTTTTCAGCTTGGCGGCGATGACCTTGCCCTTGGCGTCGCGCTCGATTTCCACGTCGGCCGGGTTGAACCAGTCCTTGCCGCCGTTTTCCAGCACGCGGTAGTAGGTGTCGGCCACCACCATGCCCTGGGTCAGCAGGTTTTTGAACGGCTCGTCGGAGTTGAGCAGGCCTTCGTCACGCATCAGCTTGTGGAAGAAGCGCGCGTAGAGCAGGTGCAGAATCGCGTGTTCGATACCGCCGATGTACTGATCCACCGGCAGCCAGTGGTCGGCAGCGGCCGGGTCGACCATGCCTTTGCTGTACTGCGGCGAGGCGTAGCGGGCGAAGTACCAGGACGATTCGACGAAGGTGTCCATGGTGTCGGTTTCGCGCTTGGCCGGCGCGCCGCAGGTCGGACAGCTGCACTCGTAGAAGTTCGGCATGCGCGCCAGCGGCGAACCGGCGCCGTCCGGCACCACGTCTTCGGGCAGCACCACCGGCAACTGGTCTTCCGGCACCGGCACGTCGCCGCAGCTGTCGCAATGAATGATCGGGATCGGGCAGCCCCAGTAGCGCTGGCGGCTGATGCCCCAGTCGCGCAGACGGAACTGGGTGCGCGATTGACCGAGGTTTTTCTTCTGCAGGGCGACTTCGATGGCGTCGAAGGCACCCGGGAAATCCAGGTCGTCGAAGTCGCCGGAGTTGATCAGGCTGCCGTGCTCGCCGTAGGCGTCCTGCCAGGGCGCGGGCGTCTGGTCGCCGGCACTGGTGCGGATCACCGGCTTGATCGGCAGGTGGTACTTGTGGGCGAACTCGAAGTCGCGCTCGTCGTGGGCCGGTACCGCCATCACCGCGCCGTCGCCGTAGTGGATCAACACGTAGTTGGCGACCCACACCGGCAGCTTTTCACCGGTCAGCGGATGTTCGACGAACAGGCCGGTGGGCAGGCCTTTCTTTTCCTGGGTGGCCACGTCGGCTTCGGCGACGCTGCCGCTTTTGCATTCGTGGATAAAGGCCTGTAGCTCGGCATTGCCTTGCGCGGCCAGCGTCGCCAGCGGATGCTCGGCCGCCACCGCGACATAGGTCGCACCCATCAGGGTGTCGGGGCGGGTGGTGAAGACTTTCAGTGCGCCGGCCTGGCCGATGCTGGCGAGGTCATAGGGGAAGCTGACCTCCATGCCGCGGGATTTGCCGATCCAGTTGCGCTGCATGGTCTTGACCTGTTCCGGCCAGCCATCCAGGTCGTCCAGACTGCTCAAGAGTTCTTCCGCGTAGGCGGTGATCTTGAAGTAGTACATGGGGATTTCGCGTTTCTCGATCACCGCGCCGGAGCGCCAGCCGCGGCCGTCGATGACCTGCTCGTTGGCCAGTACGGTCTGGTCCACCGGATCCCAGTTGACCGCGCCGTTCTTGCGGTAGATCACGCCCTTCTCGAACAGGCGGGTGAACAGCCATTGTTCCCAGCGGTAGTAGTCCGGCTTGCAGGTGGTCACTTCGCGCGACCAGTCGACGGCCAGGCCCAGACTCTTCAGCTGGGTCTTCATGTACTCGATGTTTTCGTAGGTCCACTTGGCGGGCGCGACCTTGTTCTTCATCGCGGCGTTTTCCGCCGGCATGCCGAAAGCGTCCCAGCCCATCGGCTGCAGCACGTTCTTGCCGAGCATGCGCTGGTAGCGGGCAATCACGTCACCAATGGTGTAGTTGCGCACATGGCCCATGTGCAACTTGCCGCTGGGGTAGGGGAACATCGACAGGCAATAGAAGGTTTCCTTGCCTGGCTGTTCGCTCACTACAAAGGATTTTTGCGAGTCCCAGTGGGATTGCGCGGCGGCTTCGATTTCGCGTGGCTGATACTGTTCGTGCATGGCTACTGGCGCTAAGGAAAGGGACTTTCGGGAAACGCCGTAGCATACATGACCCCCCGCAACTGAGGGAAACCCTGATTGCACTGCAAGGCAGGCGCCAAGGCCGACGCATCGCCGTTTGTCGCGGCGCCGGGCTGGTTCAAAGCCTGCCGCTAAGCTTGATATATGAGCCGGACGATCGAGTCCGGCATGAGGTGACTGGATGGGTGAATTGCGACGAGCAGAGGCGTCGGGGTCGGGGGGGCTATATGAACGGTTGTTGCAGCGCCTGTCAGTGGCGCTGGATGAAGCCGACAATATGGCTCGTCTGTCTACCAAGGCGCCGAATGAGTTGGAATTGCGCGACCTGACTGCGGCTGAATTGGAGTTGATTCGTGCCTATATGGATCATGACCTGAATTGGTTGCGTGGCTGGCATGCCGCGGCCGAGGAGTTGGCGGTGATCGAACACTGGCCCGCGCGCGCCGCCAAGACCAACCGTGCCACGCTGAGAACGGCGGGTAAGCCACTCGGCAAGATCAAACCGCTGGTCAAGCGCCGGGTGCAGTTGTGTTGCGCACTATGCGGTGTGGTTGCCAACTGGCGCCCAGGCCAGGGCGTGCACGCCTGCACTTCCTGTGGTTCGCAGCTGTTCCGGGCGAGCGATCAACGTTAGGCTGCCGGGCACCCGGGAGGTGTCCGATGGCTATTCGATACATATTCAAACAACTGTTGCTGCCGCCGGGCGTCTTGCTGCTCGCGTTGCTTGTCGCCTGGTGGTTGCGCAAGCGTTTTCCGCGCGTGGCCGCCAGCTGTTTCGGCCTGGCGCTGGGCGGGCTGTGGTTGATGAGCCTGCCAGTCGCGGTGGAATGGTCGGCGCGTCTGCTGGAGCGTGAGCCGGCGCTGGCCGAGGCCCGCTGGGTCGATCTGGCGCAGCAGGTGGATGCGATTGTCGTGCTCGGTGGCGGGCGCGAGCAGGGTGATCCGGCCTGGGGCGATGATCAGCCCAGTTCGATGGCCCTGGAGCGCCTGCGCTATGCCGCACGCCTGGCCAAGGCCTCGGGCGTGCCGCTGGCGATCAGTGGCGGCCTGCATTATGGCCAGCCGCCCAGCGAGGCCGCCCTGATGACTCGGGTGCTGGCGCGTGATTACGGCCTGTCGGTGCGCTGGCAGGAAGAGGCGAGCCGCACCACCTGGGAGAACGCGCGCCACAGCGCCGAACTGTTGCACAAGGACGGGGTCGAGCGTGTGTTGCTGGTCACCCAGGCCTGGCATATGCCCAGGGCGCGCTGGTGTTTCGAACAGGCGGGTTTTCAGGTGGTGAGCGCGCCGGTTGGCTTTCTTGGCGTAGCCAACGGCCGCCCTGCCGGTGGCTGGCTGCCGGAAAGCAAGGCGCTGTGGCAGAGCAGTCTGTTGCTCAATGAGGCGCTGGGCTTGTTGATCTATCCCTGGGTCTACGGCCAGCCGTAAGTTGCAGTCCGTAGCCCGGATAAAATCCGGGCTACGCAAGCAGGCAGCTCGTCCAATCGGCAGCTACAGCGTCCTGGCCATGCGTCCGGCCAGCAGCGCCCAGGCGAACAGCAGGGTGCAGAGGGCCAGCAGCGGCCAGCCGCGCCAGTACAGGTAAGGCGTCAACTGTTGCATGGGCACCACCTCGCCATAGAGCACGCCTTGTTCGAACTGCGGCAGTTGCTCGGTGATCCGGCCGAAGGGGTCGATCAGTACGGTCATACCGTTGTTGGTCGCGCGGATCATCCAGCGTCCGGCTTCGAGGGCACGCATCTGGGCCATCTGCAGGTGCTGCAGCGGGCCGATCGAGCTGCCGAACCAGGCGTCATTGCTCACCGTCAGCAACAGCTCGCTCTGTGCGGCGAGCCCCGCGGCGAATTCCGGGTAGACCACTTCGTAGCAGATGAAGGTGGCGATCTTGTAGCCCTTGGCCTGCAGCAGCGGCTGCTCGGGCGAGCCGCGGGCAAAATCCGACATCGGCAGGTTGAAGAAGGCGATCAGCCCGCGCAGCACTTCCTGCAGGGGCACGTACTCGCCGAAGGGCACCAGTTTCTGCTTGAGGTAGTCACCGTCGCCCTGGCCGAACACGCTGACCGCATTGTAGTAGCGCGGCTCGCCACGCGCGTTGGCCTGGCGGATCGGCACGCCGGTGATCAGCGCGGCCTGGCGCTCGTTGGCGAAGCGATCCATGGCGTCGAGATAGCCGGCGGCCTGTGCCTTGAGTACCGGCACCGCTGTCTCCGGCCAGATGATCAGGTCGGTCGGTGCGGCGCTGAAGCTCAGGTCGCGGTACAGCGCCAGTTGGGCGTTGAGTTGGGCCGGATCCCACTTCAGGTTCTGCTCGATATTGCCCTGCATGGCCGCGACCTTGAGCGGTTCGCCGCCAGGCGTAGTCCAGGCGTGACCCTTGAGGGCGAGGCCGGCGATCCAGGGGGCGGCCAGCAGCATGGCTGTGGCGAGAAAGGCCTTGCGCGCGCGCAGTTGCGCCAGGTTGACCAGCAGCGCGGCGCTCAAGGCCAGGACGAAGGACAGCAGCCATACCCCGCCGATGGGCGCGAGTCCGGCCAATGGGCCGTCGAGTTGGCTGTAGCCGGCGTAGAGCCAGGGAAAACCGGTGAGGAACCAGCTGCGAAAGGCTTCCTGGGCCAGCCACAGGGCGGCGAAGGCCAGGGCATCGGCCAGTGGTGCTTCGCTGCGGCGCAGCCAGCGCGCCCACAGCCAGGCGGCCAGGGCCAACAGCAGGCCCAGGCCGGCGACAAAGCCGAGGGTCAGAAAGGCCGCCAGGGCCGGCGAGGCGGCGCCGTAGTCATGGATGCTGACGTAGACCCAGCTGGTGCCGGCGGCGAACAGGCCGAAGCCGTAGTACCAGCCGCGCCACGCCGCCTGGCGTGGGTTGAGGTCGCGCAGGCCGAGATAAAACAGGGCAATCGAGAGCAGTGCCAGCGGCCACAGGTCGAACGGCGCCAGCGCCAGCGGGGTGATGGCGCCGGCCGCCAGGGCGATCAGGTTGCCCGGCCAGCCGGAGCGAGTTATCCAGTGCATTGTATGCAGATCCTTGGATTGGAGGTGGCGCAAGGGTAGAGCGGAATGCGGAAGGGGGGAAGGTGCTGCTGGCGGATGCAGCAGTTGTAGGAGCCAGGGGGGACGCCTAGTCCTTGCTGGCGATTCTCGTCGCCGCTGATCGCCAGCAAGCTGGCTCCTACGAAAAAGGCGGGCAGAGCCTCAGCGCACCAGCGGGGTCAGGCGCAGCAGGTGGATGCGGCGGCTGTCGGCGTTGAGTACGCGGAAGCGGAATTCGCCGATCTCGGTCACTTCGTTGCGCTTGGGCAGGTGGCCGAAGGCGCTCATCACCAGGCCGCCGACAGTATCGAACTCGTCGTCGGAGAACTGGGTGTCGAAGGACTCGTTGAAGCTGTCGATCGGGGTCAGTGCCTTGACCAGGAAATCGCCGCTGGGCAGCGGTTTGACGTAGCTGTCTTCCTCGACATCATGTTCGTCCTCGATGTCGCCGACGATCTGCTCGAGTACGTCTTCGATGGTCACCAGCCCGGCCACGCCGCCGTATTCGTCGATCACCACGGCCATGTGGTTGTGGTTGGCGCGGAACTCGCGCAGCAGCACGTTGAGGCGCTTGGACTCGGGGACGAAGGTCGCCGGGCGCAGCACGTCCTTGATGTTGAAATTCGGCTGCTGGTCCAGCAGCACCAGCGGCAACAGGTCCTTGGCCAGGAGGATGCCGATCACGTCATCCAGGCTCTCGCCCACCACCGGATAGCGCGAGTGGGCGGCGTCGATGATCGAGGGCAGGAATTCTTTGGGGGTCTGGTTGGCCTTGATGCTGATCATCTGCGAGCGCGGGACCATGATGTCGCGAACCTGCAGGTCGGCGACCTGGATGGCACCTTCGACGATGGCCAGCGCTTCGCTGTCGAGCAGCTTGTTCTGGTGCGCTTCGCGCAGTACTTCCAGCAGTTCCTGGCGGTTTTTCGGCTCATGAGCAAAAGCCTGGGTCAGTTTGTTCAACCAGGACTTCGGCTCGTTGCTCGATCGGTCTTCGCTCATGGGGGTTACTCGGGATCCTTGCTGATGGGCAATTATTGGTCGTCGGCATAGGGGTCGGGATGACCCAGTTCGGCGAGCAGTGTGCGTTCCAGTGCTTCCATTTCCTCGGCTTCGGCGTCGTCGATGTGGTCGTAGCCGAGCAGGTGCAGGCAGCCGTGGATCACCAGGTGCGCCCAGTGCGCCTGCGGGGATTTTTCTTGCTCGAGCGCCTCGCGCTCGAGCACCGGCACGCAGATCACCAGGTCGCCGAGCAGGGGGATGTCGAGCATGCCGTCGGGTACGTCGGCAGGGAAGGACAGCACGTTGGTGGCGTAGTCGCGCTGGCGGTAGGTGTGGTTGAGTTCGAGGCCTTCGGCTTCATCGACCAGGCGGATGGTCAGCTCGGAATCGGCCGTGCGCTGGCGCAGGGCGGTTTCGCACCAGGTGCGGAACTGCGCCTCGCTCGGTAAGTCGGCAGCCTGGGTGGCGACTTGCAGGTCCAGTTCAAGCATTGCCGTTGTCCTGCCCGTCGATCAGCTTGCCGTGAACCCGATCGTCGTAACGTTCGTAGGCCTCGACGATGCGCTGGACCAGGGGGTGGCGCACCACGTCCTTGGGCTTGAAATGGGTGAAACTGATGCCCGGCACGTCACGCAGTACGTCGATGACGTGGGTCAGGCCGCTCTTGGTGCCGCGCGGCAGGTCGACCTGGGTGATGTCGCCGGTGATGATCGCGGTGGAGCCGAAGCCGATACGGGTGAGGAACATCTTCATCTGTTCCATGGTGGTGTTCTGGCTCTCGTCGAGGATGATGAAGCTGTTGTTCAGGGTGCGGCCGCGCATATAGGCCAGCGGTGCGACCTCGATCACCTGTTTCTCGATTAGCTTGGCCACCTGCTCGAAGCCGAGCATTTCGTAGAGTGCGTCGTACAGCGGGCGCAGGTAGGGGTCGATCTTCTGCGACAGGTCGCCGGGCAGGAAGCCGAGCTTCTCGCCGGCTTCGACTGCCGGGCGCACCAGCAGGATGCGCCGGATCTGCTCGCGCTCCAGGGCGTCCACCGCGCAGGCCACCGCCAGGTAGGTCTTGCCGGTGCCGGCCGGGCCGACGCCGAAGTTGATGTCGTGCTCGAGGATGGCTTTGACGTAGCGCTGCTGGTTGACCCCGCGCGGGCGAACCATGCCCTTGCGGGTGCGCAGGGCGATGCTGGTCTCGGCGTTGGGGTTGGCCAGTTCCTCGATACCGGATTCCTGCAGGAACAGGTGCACCATGTCCGGTGACAGCTCCGTGCTTTTGGTTTCGCGGTAGAGGCGGCGCAGCAGTTGTTCGGCGGAGTTGGTCTGCTCCGGCGCGCCGATCAGTTCGAACTGGTTGCCGCGGTTGCGGATCTCGATGGCCAGGCGCTGTTCGATCAGGCGCAGGTGCTCGTCGAACTGCCCGCAGAGACTGGCAAAGCGGCGAGCTTCAAAGGGCTCGAGGATAAAGCGATGTGGTTCTATGGGTGCGTTCAAGGTCGTTTGATGGCCGCCAGTCGGCTGGGGTAGTGAAGCGAAGAATACCGCTAGCAGTGCGCGCGGGAAAGCTCGGACTGCTGCAACTTTAGCATCGTCTGCTGTGGGTTCGGCTTGCAGTTGAAATTGGCGTTGCCCCGCGTAGGCTGCACGCGGCGCACCCCGTGCATGGCGGGGCTGTTCACTCGCCGAGCAGGCTGCCGCGCAGCGAGTTGGGCAGGGCGTCGTCGATATGCACGTCGACGAACTGACCGATCAGGCGCGGGTTGTCGGTGCGGAAGTTGACCACCCGGTTGCTCTCGGTGCGGCCCTGGAGCATACCGGGGTCCTTCTTCGAGTAGTCGCTGACCAGGATGCGCTGCAGCGTGCCGACCATGCGTCGGCTGTTTTCGGCGCCTTGCTGGCTGATGCGCTGTTGCAGGATCGCCAGGCGCTGCTTTTTCAGATCTTCCGGGGTGTCGTCGCTCAGGTCCGCCGCCGGGGTGCCGGGGCGCGCGCTGTAGACGAAGGAATAGGAGAAGTCGAAGCCGACGTCCTCGACCAGTTTCATGGTCTGCTCGAAGTCTTTCTCGGTTTCGCCGGGGAAGCCGATGATGAAGTCCGTGCTGATCAGGATGTCCGGCACCGCCGCGCGCAGCTTGCGGATGCGCGACTTGTACTCGAGCGCGGTGTGACCCCGCTTCATGGCGGCGAGGATGCGATCGGAGCCCGACTGCACCGGCAGATGCAGGTATTTCACCAGTTCGGGGATCTCGGCATGGGCCTGGATCAGCGCGTCGGAGAATTCCAGCGGATGGCTGGTGGTGTAGCGGATGCGGTCGATGCCGTCGATGGCGGCCACGGCATAGAGCAATTCGGCAAAATCGGCGAGCTGACCCTCTGCGGTGTCGCCGCGGTAGCCGTTGACGTTCTGGCCGAGCAGGGTGACTTCGCGCACGCCGTTTTCGGCCAGGTGCAGCACTTCGGCGAGGACGTCGGCCAGTGGTCGGCTGACTTCCTCGCCACGGGTATAGGGCACCACGCAGAAGGTGCAGTACTTGCTGCAGCCTTCCATCACCGAGACATAGGCGCTGGGACCGTCGACTCGCGGTTCGGGCAGGCGGTCGAATTTCTCGATCTCGGGGAAGGAAATGTCCACCTGCGGCAGCTTGGTGCTGCGCACGGCGGCGATCATCTCCGGCAGGCGGTGCAGGGTCTGCGGGCCGAAGACTACGTCGACATAGGGCGCGCGGTCGCGGATCGCCGCACCTTCCTGGCTGGCCACGCAGCCGCCGACGCCGATCACCAGCTCCGGGTTGGCCAGCTTCAGCTCGCGCCAGCGGCCAAGCTGGGAGAACACCTTGTCCTGGGCTCTTTCGCGAATCGAGCAGGTGTTGAGCAGGATCACATCGGCGTCTTCGGCGCGTTGGGTGACTTCCAGGGCTTGATGTTCGCCCAGCAGGTCGACCATGCGCGAGCTGTCGTACTCGTTCATCTGGCAGCCGTGGGTTTCGATATAAAGCTTCTTGGTCATGCGCGCTCAAAAGGGTGATTCGAAGAACCGCGCATTATAGTGGCCGAACGGCTGGGTTCCTAGCCGCCTGTCGGACTTAGCCGTCCGTAGCAGGACAGCGTTAAGTCTGAGAGGCTGCAGGCATTGCCTGCCCGGTGGCTGTGCTATGATTTGCGCCCTCTTATTTCCCCTCCAGTCTAGACTTCCATCCATGAGCAAGCGCGAACCCATCTATAAGGTGATTTTCCTCAACCAGGGCCAGGTGTACGAAATGTATGCCAAGCAGATCTTTCAGAGCGATCTGTGGGGCTTCCTGGAGGTGGAGGAGTTTGTCTTCGGTGAGCGGACCCAGGTGGTGGTCGATCCCAGCGAAGAGAAACTCAAGGCCCAGTTCGACGGCGTGGTGCGCAGCTTCTTGCCCATGCACGCGATCATTCGTATCGACGAGGTCGAGCGCCTGGGCACGCCGAAGATCAGCGAGGCCAAGGGTGGTGGCAATGTCATGCCGTTTCCCATGCCGATGCCGGATAAGTAAGCCTGTAGGAGCCAGGGGGGCGCCGAGTCCTTGCTGGCGATCGCTGTCTGATGATGCAATCGCCAGCAAGCTGGCTCCTACGATTCAGGGCAGCGGTGCGAACGGCGATTGGCCGTCGGCCGCCTGCAGTTCCAGCAGGTAGTTGCGGAATATCTCGCCGAGTACCTGGCCGGCGAGTTCCAGTTCCTCGCGCTGCATGCGCTCCGAGACCAGGTCGGCACTGTCCATGGCTTCATCCGAGCCATTCACCGCCGCCATTTTCAGCACTATATAGGCCTGCACGTTGTTCGCCGGCACGCCTTCGCCGCGGAAGAACATCATGCCCAGGCGGTATTGCGCCTGGGCATGGCCCTGCAGCGAAGCCTGTTCGAACCAGTTGAGCGCCTGCGCCAGGTCACGTGGCGCGCGCTTGCCGTCGTAATAGAATTCGCCCAGTTCGTACCCGGCTTGCGGATCACCGTTCTGCGCCGCTTGCTGGCAGGCGACCAGTGCGTCGGGCAGCTCTTCGGGCGAGGTGTTCAGCGAGCAACTGCCAGTTGCGGGGATCAGCAAGGTGTTGCCGCCTGCGAACGCGAGTAGCGGCAGAAGAAGCAGCAGGCAGCCCAGAGATAGGGTGCGGCCGGTGCATTTCATGGAAATCCGTGTACCTCGGGAAGCGGTGCGGGGTCGAACCCGGCCGACAAGGTGCGTCGGCGTTGGCATTATGAAATAAGCAGTGGCGTTCTTACAAAGTCTTTACGGGGTTTTCTCGATTGACGCAATCCTCTGCATGGCCCGGCAGGCTCAGTAGCAGCCAGGCCAGCAGCGGATAGGCCAGCGTCAGCACGGCCTGCAGCAGGTCGGTGCGGCGCAGCGGACCGATCAAACCGTCGCTGCCGACCGCCAGTGTGCCCAGCAAGAACAGGCCGACCACGACCGTCGCGGCGTATGCCGGCGTGCGCCGCGGCCACTGGATGGCGCCGGCATAGACAATCAGCAGCAGGGTCGCCAGGTTGAGCAGCAGGCGGTAGTCCTCCAGCAGGTTCATCTGCCGGAACAGTTCGAAGAAGGCGCACAGTCCCAGCACCACGCGCCCCCAGTTCGGCCGGCTCCAGGCCCAGCCGCGGCCCAGGGCCAGCGCGGCTACGCCGAGTAGCGGCAGGCCGAGAAAACTGCTGGCCTGGCTCAGCCACAGGTGGGCCGCCTGCCAGCTCGGCTCGCCGACGGAGGCAGCCGCAGCCGCAGCCGTCAGGAGAAAGCCGAGCAGGGCGCAGAACAGCGCTGGTTGATCGGCCTCGCCGTAGCGCTTGCGTGCCTTGCCGATGGCGACGGCGCAGGCCAGACAGGCCAGCGCCAGCATGCCGCCGGACAGGACAGTGCTGTACTGCATCAGCTTTTTTTCAGCTCGGCGAAGGCGCGCTCGGCCGCGTCCAGGGTGAGCGCAAGCTCTGTCTGGCCGTGGGCGATGGAGGTGAAGCCGGCTTCGAAGGCGCTGGGGGCCAGGTAGACGCCACCGTCCAGCATCAGGTGGAAGAAGCGCTTGAAGCGCTCGGCATCGCTGCCCATCACGTCGTCGAAGGTGACGATGTCGTCGGCACCGCTGAAGTACAGGCCGAACATGCCGCCGGCCTGGGTGGTGACGAAGGGGATGCCGGCGGCATCGGCGCGGTCCTGCAGGCCCTGCAGCATGCACGCGGTGTAATCGCTCAGCTCGGCATGGAAGCCCGGGCGGCTGATCAGCTTCAGGGTGGTCAGGCCGGCGGCCATGGCCAGCGGGTTGCCGGACAGGGTGCCGGCCTGGTAGACCGGGCCGAGCGGGGCGATGCACTGCATGATCTCGCGCTTGCCGCCGAAGCAGCCGACCGGCATGCCGCCGCCGATGATCTTGCCGAAGGTGGTCAGGTCCGGGGTCACGCCGTAATGCGCCTGGGCGCCGCCGAGGGCGACGCGGAAGCCGGTCATCACTTCGTCGAAGATCAGCACCACGCCATGCTTGTCGCACTGTTCGCGCAGGCCTTGGAGAAAGCCCGGTGCCGGCGGTACGCAGTTCATGTTGCCGGCCACCGGCTCGACGATGATGCAGGCCACTTCGTTACCAACTTCACCGAGCATCTGCGCGACCGCGTCGATGTCGTTGAACGGCAGGGTCAGGGTGTGTTTGGCGAAGGCCGCCGGCACCCCGGCCGAACTCGGTACGCCCTGGGTCAGGGCGCCGGAGCCGGCTTTAACTAACAAGCTGTCGGAATGCCCGTGGTAGCAGCCTTCGAACTTGATGATGCTGTCGCGGCCGGTGAAGCCGCGGGCCAGGCGGATCGCGCTCATGGTCGCCTCGGTGCCGGAGCTGACCATGCGCACCATGTCCATGGACGGCACTAGGGCGCAGACCAGGTCGGCCATCTCGGTTTCCATGGCGGTCGGTGCGCCGTAGGACAGGCCGTGTTCCAGCTGGCGGCGCACGGCGTCGAGCACGTCCGGGTGGCTGTGGCCGAGAATCATCGGACCCCAGGAACCGACATAGTCCACGTAGCGCTTGTCATCCTCATCGGTGACATAGGCGCCGGCCGCGTGCTTGAAGAACAGCGGCGTGCCGCCGACGCTCTTGAAGGCGCGCACCGGCGAGTTGACGCCGCCGGGGATGTGCTTCTGGGCGTGGGCGAAGAGGATTTCGGAACGGGACATGGCAGGGCCTCTCAAATATCGGATCGGGGCGAGTCGGGCCGCCCCGCAAATCAGCTAAGGGGTGGCGAACAGGGCGCTGAAGGCACGGGCGCGGCGTTCGACTTCGGCGGCCGAGTCGGCGCCGAACAGGGCGTGGATCACCGCCACCATGCTGGCGCCGCGGGCAATCAGCAGGGCGGCATTGTCCAGGGTCACGCCGCCGATGGCGACGATCGGCAGGCCGATGCGACTTTTCGCCTCATCCAGCAGCTCGAGCGTGGCGCTGGGGGCGCCGGGCTTGGTGTTGGAGTCGAAGAAGCGACCGAAGGCGACATAGCTGGCGCCTTCCTTGGCGGCGGTTTCGGCCAGCTCGATCTGTGCATGGCAGGTGCCGCCGATGATCGCCTGGCGCCCGAGCAGGGCGCGGGCGGCGGACAGCGAGCCGTCGGTCTGCCCCAGGTGCAGGCCGACGCCGAGGCGTGCGGCCAGTTCGGCGTCGTCGTTGATGATCAGTCCGGCGCCGTAGCGATTGCACAGCTCGCGCAGGGCTTCGGCCTGGCGCAGGCGGCGCGCCTCGTCGCTGGATTTGTCGCGGTATTGCAGCAGGGTGGCGCCGCCTTTCAGCGCCGCTTCGGCGTAAGGCAACAGCTTGCCGCCAGCCAGCAGTTGGCTGTCGGTGATGGCATACAGGCCTCGCAGTTTCATCGACGGCTCTCCATCAGCAGAAATCCAGGGGCAGGCGGCGCGGGATGTACTGGCCGTGGCCGGGTTGCTCGGCGTCGCGCAGGGTGCGCCAGGTGTAATCGAGAGCGAACTGCACGGCGCTGACCAGTTCCTGGCCGAGGGCCAGGCGACCGGCCAGGGCGCTGGCCAGGGTGCAGCCGGAACCGTGGTAGCTGCCGGGCAGGCGCTGGCAGGTAAAGGTATGCCGACTGCCGTCGCGGCAATACAGGCGATTGTGCACCTGCTGTTCATCGCCGTGGCCGCCGGTGATCAGCAGATGCTGGATATAGGGCAGCAGCTTGTCCGCGCACTGATCGGCCGTGCCGTCCGGCAGTTCGGCGAGGATGCGCGCTTCCGGCAGGTTTGGCGTGGCAATGGTGGATACGGCAAACAGGCGTTCGCGCATGGCGTAGCCGACTTCATCCTTGCCCAAGGCGCCACCGCCACCGGCGCGCAGGACCGGGTCGCAGACCAGGGCAATGCCCGGCAGCTGCTGCATGATTTGCAGCACGGTCTCGACCATCTCCACCGAGCCGAGCATGCCCAGCTTGACGGCCGCGATCGGCAGGTCGGCGATCACCGCATTGGCCTGGGCCAGCACCCAGTCGCGATCGAGTACGCGGAAGTCGACGACATTGACCGTGTCCTGCACGGTCAGCGCGGTGACCGTCGGGGCGGCGTGGCAGCCTTGCGCGAGCAGGGCTTCGATATCGGCTTGCAGGCCGGCACCACCACTGGGGTCGTGGCCGGACAGGCAGAGCACTACGGGGCGGGAAGTAGGCGTTTTCATGGTGCGCGAGCTTAGCATTAAACGGCCCCGATTGAACCGCGGGGAATCTGCTGCGCTCAAGCTCGCCGGTCCTCGGGCCGAGATATTTCTGATCGTACCGGCAGCTTTAGCCAGCCGCTCCAAGAACGCTGCCCGCTTGGCTTGCAGCGCCGATTGCAACGCCTTGCCTGGCCGGCCCGGGGTGTTTGCGCCAGCCGTCGTTCCCCCCGCAAAGCCTGTGCTAGAGTGACGGCCACGCAAATAACCGGGTAGGCGAGGTGGCGTCAGTCAGGAGAGGAGGGCTCTCCGGCGCATCCCGACTTTGCCCGACTTCGCCTTCGTGGGTCCGCATGCGCTACCTCCTGATTCTTCTGTTCGCAGTCTGGCCGCTTTGCGCCTCTGCCGTGGTGTTCGATGAACATACCCGCATGCTGCCGCTTGGCCAGGCCATGCAGGTGTTCGAGGATGTCCGCGGCGACGCGAGCATCGACGAGGTCACCTCGTCGGCCCTGCAGGCGAGTTTTCGCCCGCATGACAAACCGGTGCTGAATGCCGGTTATTCGCGTTCGGTGTTCTGGCTGCGCCTGGATCTGGAGTATCGGCCGCAGCGGCCGGACGGGCTGGGCGGGCCGCAGCCCTGGTTGCTGGAACTGGCCTATCCGCCGCTGGATCGGCTGGATCTGTATCTGCCGGACGCCCAGGGCAAGTTCCAGCTGGCCCAGCGCACCGGCGACGGATTGCCATTCGCCAGCCGGCAGATCAAGCACCACAACTACCTGTTCGAACTCGACCTGCAGCCGCAGCAGCCGCAGCGCGTCTATCTGCGCCTGCAAAGCCAGGGTTCGATCCAGGCGCCGCTGAGCCTGTGGGCACCCACTGCCTACCTGGAAGAGCAGCCCGCGCGCATCTATGTGCTCGGCATCATCTATGGCGTGCTGCTGGTGATGCTGATCTACAACCTGTTCATCTTTCTCAGCGTCAGGGATGCCAGCTACCTCTATTACATCCTCTATATCGCCTCGTTCGGCCTCTATCAGGTGTCGGTCAACGGCGCCGGCATCGAGTATTTCTGGCCCGACAACCCCTGGTGGGCGAACGCCGCGACGCCCTTCCTGATCGGTTCGGCCGCGCTGTTCGGCTGCCAGTTCGCGCGCAGCTTCCTGCATACCTCCGAGCACAGCCCCTGGGTCGACCGCACGCTGCTGCTGCTGATGGCCAGCGGTGCCGGGGTGATGATCCTGGCGTTGACCGTCAGCTATGCCCTGTCGTTGCGCCTGGCCACCTACCTGGCGCTGCTGTTCACCGTGGTGGTGTTCGTCGCCGGGGTGCTCGCCTGGCTGCGCGGCATGCGTGTGGCGCGCTACTTCATCATCGCCTGGAGCGCCTTCCTGCTCGGCGGCGCGATCAACAGCCTGATGGTGCTCGGCTACCTGCCCAATATGTTCCTGACCATGTACGCCAGCCAGCTCGGTTCGGCGCTGGAGGTTGGTCTGCTGTCGCTGGCCCTGGCCGACCGGATCAACGCGATGAAGGAGGAGCGCACGCGGATTCTCCAGGATAGCGGGCGCAAGCTGGAGGCGCTGAACCAGGAGCTGGCCAACAGTAACCGGCTCAAGGACGAATTCCTCGCCACCGTCACCCACGAGTTGCGCACGCCGATGAATGGGGTGATCGGCTCGCTGGAGTTGATGCAAACCCTCAGCCTGGACGCCGAACTGGCGCAGTACCAGAAGACCGCCGCCAGTTCGGCGCGGGACATGATGCGCATGGTCAACGACATCCTCGCCCTCAGCGAGTTGCAGGCCGGCAAGCTGTATCCGCGGCGTGAGCCGTTCAGCCTGCGCGGACTGCTTGACGGTTTGCGCGCGCAGTACGCCGCGCGTGCCGAGGACAAGGGCCTGCGTTTCGTCCTGGAACTGGACGAAAGCCTGCCCGATACCCTCGAAGGCGACGCCGGCAAGCTGGCGCAGAGCCTCGGCTATCTGCTCGACAATGCCGTCAAGTTCACCGCCCAGGGCGAGGTCCGCCTGCGGGTCAGGCGCGCCGGCACGCTGGCCGATAGCCTGCCGCTGAGCATCGAGGTGATCGACACCGGCGTGGGCTTCAAGGTGCCGCAGGAGGCGGCGCTGTATCAGCGCTTCCAGCAACTGGACGGCTCCATGACCCGCGAATACGGCGGTCTGGGTATCGGCCTGGCAATCTGCCGGCAGTTGGTCGACCTGCAGGGCGGCAGTCTCAGCCATGAGTCGCAGCCCGGCCAGGGCAGCCGTTTCCAGTTGCAAGTGCCGCTGGCCTTGCCACTCCCGCTGGCCGCGCAGCCTGCGCCTGTGTCGCGGGTGCAGGCCACGGTCGCGCGGCGTGCCGAGCAGTGCACGGTGCTGGTGGTCGAGGACAACGCGATCAATCAGCTGGTGACCCGCGGCATGCTGCTCAAGCTGGGTTACCGCGTGCGTACCGCCGACAACGGCGCCGAGGCGCTCGAGGTACTGCGGCGTGAGCCGGTCGATGCGGTCCTGCTGGATTGCCAGATGCCGGTGATGGACGGTTTCGCCACCTGCCGGGCGTTGCGCAACTTGCCGGGTTGCGCCGAGTTACCGGTGCTGGCGATCACCGCCCACAGCCACAGCGGCGACCGCGAGCATTGCCTGGCTGCCGGCATGAGCGACTACCTGGCCAAACCGGTGAAGTTCGAGGCCTTGCGCGGCCTGTTGCACGACTGGGTGCTGTGCCGCGCCGGCTAGTGTGTTGTCTCGCAATAATCATTGCTCAAGCGGTTGCGGCTGGCCTGTGTAGGGTGCGCTGTGCGCACCAGGCACCCGGTGTCAGTGGTGCGCACGGCGCACCCTACGAGTCGGCGTCATCGAAACAATAATTCTGAGACAGCCTGTGTCCCAGCCCTCTCCCTTGGCCGAAATGCCCCTTTGCGCAAACTCTGAAGCATGATTCACTGGATTCAATTAGTGAATCAGGATTCAGATCATGGCTTATCGCACCACCGCCCTGCGCATCGACCGCGACCAGGCGCTACGCCAGCGGATCCTCGCCAGCGCCCTGGCCCGTGTCGCCGATGGCGGTTTTGCGGCCTTGACCATGCAGGCGCTGGCCGAGGACGTGGGCATCGCCACCGGCAGCCTGTACCGCCATTTTCACAACAAGGGCGAATTGGCTGCCGAAGTCTTCGCGATTGCCAGCCAGGGCGAACTCGACGCGCTGCTGCAGACCCTGCGCGGCCCGGGGCCACCCGCCGAGCGCCTGGCCGCCGGCTTGCAGCAGTTCGCCGCGCGGGCCTGGCACAGCCGGCGCCTGGCCTTCGCCTTGATCGCCGAGCCGGTCGAACCGCAGGTCGACGAGCAGCGCCTGCTCTTCCGTGAGGCCTATGCCGAGTCGTTCGGCGAGCTGCTCGAGCAAGGCAACGCGGCAGGCGTGTTTCGCGTCACCCATCTCGGCCTGACCGCCGCCTGCCTGGTCGGCGCTATCGCCGAAGCCCTGGTCGGCCCCTTGTCACCCCCCGCCCGCGCCGCCCGCGAAGCGGGTTATCCCGCCCCGAGCCTGAGTGAAGTCAGTCAGGGTCTGGTCACCTTCTGTCTACGCGCCGTTGGCGCCGAGGAGCCGCAGTCATGAATGCCAGCCAGCATGCCGAAACCCATGAAGTGTTCAACCAGGTGCCGCCGCTGGATGGCGTCAATCTGTACCGCATCGATCTGCCGTTGCAGGAGTGGAACAAACGCTTCGGCGGCGCCTGGGCCGAGGCGCGCATCGACGCCTATGGCGCCCTGGCCGGTGGCGAGCTGATGGCCGCGGGCTTCCTCGCCAACGAGAACAAGCCGCAGTTCAAGAGTCACGACCGCTATGGCCAGCGCATCGATCTGGTCGAGTTCCATCCGGCCTATCACCAGCTGATGAGCGCGGCCATCGAGCACGGCATCCCCTCCATGCCCTGGACCGATCCGCGCCCCGGCGTCCAGGTCGCCCGCGCCGCCATGAGCTACCTGCACAGCCAGGCCGAAGCCGGCAGCGGTTGTCCGCTGACCATGACCTACGCCAGCGTGCCGGCGTTGAAGCTGCAGGCGGATATCGCCGAAATCTGGTTGCCGAAGATCCTCTCCACCCAGTACGACCCGCGCAACCTGCCGATCGAACAGAAGAGCGGCGCCACCATCGGCATGGCCATGACCGAGAAGCAGGGCGGCACCGACGTGCGCGCCAACACCACCCGCGCCTATCCGGTCGGCGCTGGCGGGCCCGGTCAGGCCTACGAGCTGGTCGGCCACAAGTGGTTCTGCTCGGCGCCCATGTGCGACGCCTTCCTGACCCTGGCCTACACCGACAAGGGCCTGACCTGCTTCCTGTTGCCGCGCCACCGCCCGGACGGCACGCGTAACGAGCTGTATGTCCAGCGCCTGAAGAACAAGCTGGGCAACTGGTCGAATGCCTCCAGCGAAGTCGAGTACCGCGGTGCCCTGGCCTGGATGGTCGGCGAGGAGGGGCGCGGCGTGCCGACCATCATCGAAATGGTCGCGCTGACCCGCTTCGACTGCATGGTCGGCTCCAGTGCCCTGATGCGTCAGGCCCTGACCCAGGCCGCCCATCACTGCGCCTACCGCCAGGTCGGCGGCCGCGTGCTCAGCGAGCAGCCGCTGATGCAGAACGTCCTGGCCGACCTGGCCCTGGAAAGCGAAGCCGCCCTGGCCCTGACTATGCGCATGGGCAAGGCGCTGGACAACGCCGCAGACCCGCAGGAAGACAGGCTCGCCCGACTGGTCATTGCGGTCGGCAAGTACTGGATCTGCAAGCGCGCGCCGGCCATGATCAACGAGGCCGCCGAGTGCATGGGCGGCGCCGGCTATGTCGAAGACAGCATCCTGCCGCGGCTGTACCGCGAGGCGCCGGTCAATTCGACCTGGGAAGGCTCCGGCAACGTGCAGTGCCTCGACGTGCTGCGCGCACTGTCGAAGGAGCCGGGCGTGCTCGATGCGCTGTTCGCCGAGCTGGGCGACGGCCATGGCGACGCCCGGCTGAAGCGGCATATCGACAAACTCCAGGCGGATTTTGCCGACAGCGCCGACATCCAGTACCGCGCCCGCCAACTCACCGAAGACGTGGCCCTGGCCCTGCAGGCCAAGCTGCTGCTGGAAGCCGGCAACGCCACGGTAAGCGATGCCTTTATCGCCAGCCGCCTGGGCGACGGCGGACGGGTCTACGGCACCCTGCCACGCGGCATCGACGTCGAGGCGCTGGTGGCACGCAGCACGCCGCATCTGCTTTGAGTTGTCTTTCTTGGCGGGGAGCGCTCTCAGCGCAAGCGTTTGCCCGGCAGCCTGGGTTCGCCGCTGGGTTGTTACCCGTTTGGCAACCCCGGCACCCGGCGGGGCGGGCCCTTGACTGCGCAGCCGTTGCCGGAGGATCTCAGACGGCTGCTGGAGTAGCCACGCCGCGCTATGCCAAGGCGCGGCGATCAGGGCAAGATAGGGGCGTGTATTCAGCCAGGAATATCTGCCGTGATCCTTAGCTCAGAAGACTTCGTCGTCGCCACTACTGCCGAAGAGGCCGTGGACCGCCTGGCCGCCCTGCATCGGCAGGCCACCGGTGCCCTGAGTCGGGCGCTCAAGTGCTATGTCAAGGAAGGCATCAAGCCGGACGCCGAGCAACTGCGTCAGTTCCATTATCCCGAATTGCGTCTGACCTACCTGTGCCAGGGCGAGGTGCCCACGACTGTGCGCGCCTATGCCAAGGTCCAGGTGCCCGGCACCTACAGCGTCACCGTCACCCACCCCGAGGCGTTCCGCAATTACCTGCTGGAGCAACTGCAGCCGCTGATGCACGACTTCACCGTGCGTGTCGAAGTGGGCACCAGCCAGCAGAATATTCCCTATCCCTACGTGGTCGAGCATGGCGATGAGCTGGCCGGGTCGGGGATTACTGCCGCCGAGCTGGCGCGGGTCTTCCCCAGCACCGACCTGTCCGCCGCCAACGACGGCACTGCCGATGGTCTGTACGACTGGGAGGGCGCGGAGCAATTGCCGCTGGCCCTGTTCGACGCCGCCCGGGTGGATTTTTCCCTGCGCCGCCTGGTGCATTACACCGGCAGCGATTGGCGCCATGTGCAGCCATGGATCCTGCTGACCAACTATCACCGCTACGTCGACCAGTTCATTCGCCATGGCCTGGATGTGCTGCAGGCGGATTCGCGTTTCGTGCGCATGGTGCTGCCGGGCAACGTGGTGATCGAGCGCGGCATGGCCGAAGGCGAGATGCAGGCGATCATCGAGAGCGTGGTCTGGCACCGCTACCAGATGCCGGCCTACCACCTGCAGGGCGCCAGCCCCGGCGATGGCATCACCCTGGTGAACATCGGGGTGGGCCCGTCCAACGCGAAAAACATCACCGACCACCTGGCCGTGCTGCGCCCGCACTGCTGGTTGATGATCGGCCACTGCGGCGGCCTGCGCCAATCGCAGACCATCGGCGATTACGTGCTGGCCCACGCCTATATGCGCCGCGACGGGATTCTCGACCGGGTGCTGCCGCCCAACATTCCCCTGCCGGCTCTGGCCGAAGTGCAGATGGCCTTGCAGGAGGCCGCCGCGCAAGTCACCGGCGAGCGCGGCGACGCCCTCAAGCGGCGTTTGCGTACCGGCACCGTGCTGACCTACGACGATCGCAACTGGGAGTTGCGCTGGGCCCAGGAACGGCCGCTGATCAACCTGGCGCGGGCCGTGGCGGTGGACATGGAAAGCGGCACCATCGCCGCCCAGGGCTATCGCCTGCGGGTGCCCTACGGCACCCTGTTGTGTGTGTCGGACAAGCCGCTGCACAGCGAAATCAAGCTGCCCGGCGCTGCTGGCGCCTTCTACGAGCGGGCGGTGACCCAGCACCTGCACATCGGCATTACCGCCCTCGACCTGCTGCGCGGCCAGCTCAACTCGCTGCACTCGCGCAAGCTGCGCAGCTTCGACGAGCCGCCGTTCCGGTAGGGTGCGCCGCGCGCACCAGGCTCCGCGGCCGAAGGTGCGCACGGCGCACCCTACGGGGTTATTGGCTGGCGTCCAGCACCACCCGGTAGCGCGCCTTGCCGGCGCGCAGGTGGGCGATGGCGTCGTTGACCCGGCTCATGGGGAAGAGCTCGACCTGCGGCAGGATCTGGTGACGGGCGCAGAATTCCAGCATGGTCGCCATGCTCGCCGGCGAGCCCACCGGTGAGCCGGACAGGCTGCGCTGGCGCGGGATCAGGTTGAACACATGCACCGGGATGGCGCTCGGCACTATGCCGACGAAGTGCAAGCGACCCTTGCCGCCGAGGGTGCCGATCAGCGCGTTCCAGTCGAGGTCGGCGCTGGCGGTGACCAGGAGGAAATCCAGGCTGCCGGCGATCGCCTTGAGCGCCGCGCTGTCGGTCGAGGCGACGACCTTGTGCGCGCCCAGGCGCTTGGCTTCTTCCTGCTTGTTCAGCGACGAGGTGAAGGCGGTGACTTCGCAACCCCAGGCGTTGAGAAAGCCCAGGGCCAAATGACCCAGGCCGCCGATGCCGACCACGCCGACCTTGTCGGTGGGCTTGACGTTGAACTCCAGCAGCGGGCTGAACACCGTCGAGCCGGCACAGAACAGCGGGCCGACCAGGCTCGGGTCCAGCCCCTGCGGCAGGGGAATGGCCCAGGCCCAGTGGCTGCGCAGGCGGTCGGCGAAACCGCCGTTGCTGCCGACGATAGTCGGTTTTACCGAGCCGCAGAGCTGGTGCGCGCCCTCCATGCAGGAGTGGCAGTGCATGCAGCTGCCCTTGTACCAGCCGATCCCGACCCGCTGGCCGAGTTCGAGGCCGCGCACCTGCTCGCCGACCCGCACGATGCGACCGACCACCTCGTGACCGGGGATGAACGGATAGCGGGCGTTGCCCCATTCGTTGTCGATCATCGACTGGTCGGAGTGGCAGATGCCGCAGTACTCGACCGCCACCTCGACCTCCTCGCTGCCCAGCGGGCCGGGGTCATAGCTGTGCGGTTCGAGGGGGGCACCGGGCGCCTTGGCGGCCCAGCCGGTGAAGGTGTCGAGTATGGTTGCGGACGAGCTCATGCGGATTCCCTCGGTACGGATGACAGAACCCCACCAGCATAGTCGCCCGTGCGCGCGAAGGAATCGCCCATAAGCCGGACTGATGGTCGAAGGGTGGCCTCGGTTACACTGGCCATCCCGTTTTCTGCTCCCGGAGCCTGCATGCCGCGCCCGCCCCGTTCCGCCACGCCCTCGCGTTCCGCTGGCAAACCCGCTAGCCGTCGGGTGGCCAAGGCGCCGCCGGCCGAGCCGCGCTTGTTGCTGCTGAACAAGCCCTTCGATGTGCTGACCCAGTTCAACGACGAGCAGGGCCGTGCCACCCTCAAGGACTTCGTCGCGGTGCCCGGGGTCTATCCGGCCGGGCGCCTGGATCGCGACAGCGAAGGCTTGCTGCTGCTGACCAATGACGGTGGCCTGCAGGCGCGCATCGCCGACCCCAAACACAAGCTGGCGAAAACCTATTGGGTGCAGGTGGAAGGCACGCCGACGGCCGAGCAGCTGCAGCGCCTGCGCGCTGGCGTCGAGCTGAACGACGGGCCGACCCTGCCGGCCGAGGCGCGCGTGCTGGATGAGCCGCGGTTATGGCCGCGCGATCCGCCGGTGCGTTTTCGCAAGAGCGTGCCGACCGCCTGGCTGGAACTGGTGATTCGCGAGGGGCGCAACCGCCAGGTCAGGCGCATGACCGCGGCGGTGGGCCTGCCGACCCTGCGTCTGGTGCGCGTGCGCATCGGCCCCTGGAGCCTGGACGGCCTGCAACCCGGCGAGTGGAAAGAAGTCGAGGCGCGCTTGTAGGGCGACCTCGGCGCGGGCCGTTTTCAACGACGGCTCAGATGCCTTCCATCCCAGCGATCACCACGGTCTTGATGACAAAACCGAGCACGCCAAGGCCCAGGGCGAGGAACAGGATCATGGTGCCGAAGCGTCCAGCCTTGGACTTCTTCGCCAGGTCCCAGACGATGAACGCCATGAACAGCACCAGGCCGCCGACCAGCACGGTCATCATCAACTCTTCGAATACTTGCGGATCCATCGTGACCTCTTTGGCAAAACGAGGCTGTGCCGCCAGAACGGGCAGGAGGTGGGCTGGGCGATTGTTATTGTCTGAGCGCAAGGCTCTTTATGGCGGGCCGCACAAGGCACAGCTAAACGCCGGCGATTATACCCGTGCGGCCTGGTTTGTCAGCGACCGTCGGTAAGTGCCGGTCAGTTGCGCAGGTGTTGCAGCGGCAGCTGGGTGCTGGAGAGGATCTGTTGCAGGACGAAGCTCGAACGCACGCTGGACACCCCCTCGATGCGGGTCAGGGTGCCGAGGAGGAATTGTTGGTAATGGTCCATGTCCGGCACCACCACCTTGAGCTGATAGTCGGCATCCATGCCGGTGACCAGGCTGCACTCCAGCACCTCCGGGCATTGGCGGATCATCTGCTGGAAGTGCTCGAAACGTTCGGGGGTGTGTTTGTCCATGCCGATCAGGACATAGGCGGTGAGGGTCAGGCCGAGCTTCTTGCGATCCAGCAGGGCGACCTGGCCGAGGATGTAGCCGTCGTCCTCCAGCTGCTTGACCCGCCGCGAGCAGGGCGAAGGCGACAGGCCGATGCGCTCGGCCAGGTCCTGATTGGACAGGGTGGCGTCGCGCTGCAGTTCGGCGAGGATATTCAGGTCGTAGCGGTCGAGTCTGGTCATGTTTGCCGTGCTTTCATTATTTAAATGCTGATAATCATGCGCTGTTAGTTAAAAATTGCGCAAGTGGCGAGTTAATCAGCAATATTCGCAATCTTTCGCTGCGCCTGTGACGGTAATCTTTACCTCAGTTTCACGGCCCGGACGACACGTCCACCCGGCTCGCCCAACCAGGCGAACCGGCGCCGCCGGCCTTACCAGGCCGTCACGGCACCCGGGTCCGCACTGCCCAACCAGGCGGGCGACGAAAGCGGCAACAGAATTGCCAGTAGCGGACACTTGCCCCAGGCAAGAAAAGAGGGAGGCCGCCAGGTCTCCCTTTTTTCTGGGCGATGTCCCAAGGTGTCGCATCATTCGATGCCGAAGCCGTAACGCAGCAGATAGCCGGTCAGGTACGCCAGGGCGGCCGCCGCACCGCCGGTGAGCAGGGTACCCAGGCCGGCGCGCAGAACGGGCTTGGCAAAGACCAGGCTCTTCAACATGCCGATGGAGAAGAACACCGCCGCGGCCAGGGCCGTGCTCAGGAAGAATTGGCGCTGGATGCCCAGGCTGGTGAAGAACAACGGCAACAGCGGGATGGCGCCGGCGATCAGGAAGGTCGTGAAGGTCACGGCGGCCGAGCGCCTGGGGTCCAGTTCGACGGTCTGCAGGCCGTGTTCTTCGATGAGCATGGTTTCAACCCAGAGCTGGCGATCCTGGCTGATGGTGGTGACGATCGCCTCGAGAATGTCGCCGCTGAAGCCCTTGCGGTAGAACACCTGGCGGATTTCTTCGCGTTCACCGGCGGGCACCCGGTCGATGTGTTCCTCTTCCATGCGCCGGGCCTGTTCGCGGAACTCGCGCTGGGCCTTGATCGCCTCGTAGTTGCTGACGGCCATGCTGAAACCATCGGCAAACAGGTTGGCGAAGCCCATGATCAATGCGACCGAGGCGGAAAAACCGGCCCCGACAGCGCCGGCGACGATGGCAAAGGTGGTGACGCAACCGTCTATCCCGCCGAGTACGGCATCGGAGATGGTTTGTGGCTTGTTCTTGCTGTTCAGGCGCTTTTCGATGGCGGCGGGCTGGTGCTCGCGGTAAAGCGTCTCGAGGCTGGGCTTCTTCATGGGGGCGTGTCCACAGAGCTGATACGCCCTCTCAGCATATGCGCGAAATGCGCTTTGCGGTGCGTCTGGCTGCACCTGGCCGCCGCCCGCCTGTCGCCGTGATCGGGTCGCGGCGAAAGCTCAACCGAGCCTGTGCACGGTCACCAGCGTGCCCCCGGCAGGGCCGCGCAGCAGGCGGGTTTTTGCCGCAACCGCGACGATCATCAAGAGCTGATCGGGTCGAGAGGGTCGGCATGCACCAGCACTTCGGCGCGGGTAAATTCGGCGCGAATCGCGAATTCCACCCGTTCGCACAGTTCATGGGCCTGCAGCAGGCTCAGTTCGCCGGACAGCTCCACGTGCAGCTGGACGAACCAGCGGGTGCCGGACATGCGCGTGCGCAGGTCATGCACGCCGAGCACGCCAGGGATGCCGCAGGCCAGCAGGTGCATGCGCTCGCTGAGCTCCGGCGCCAGCTCCTTGTCCATCAGCACGGCCGAGGCCTCGCGGGCGATGCTCAGGGCGCTCCAGAGGATATAGAAGGCGATGCCGATACCGAACAGCGCATCCAGTTGTGGCCAGCCGAAGCTGGCCAGCAGCAGGGCGAGCAGGATGCTGGTGTTGAGCAGCAGGTCGGAGCGGTAGTGCAGCGAGTCGGCGCGGATCGCGGTGGAACCGGTCTGGCGCACCACATGGCGCTGGAACAGCAGCAGGGCGGCGGTCAGCGCCAGCGACAGCAGCATCACCGCCACGCCCAGGGTCGCCGCGCCGATTGGTTGCGGATCGAGCAGGCGATCCACGCCATGCCAGCCGACCACGACCGCACTGATGCCGATGAACAGTGCCTGGCCAAGCCCGGCCAGGGCCTCGGCCTTGCCGTGTCCGTAGCGATGGTCTTCGTCCGCCGGGCGCAAGGCATAGTGCACGGCGATCAGATTGAGCAGGGAGGCGGCGCCATCCAGCAGCGAGTCGGTGAGGCCGGCCAGCAGGCTGACCGAGCCGCTCAACCACCAGGCGATGGCTTTGGCCAGGGCCAGGGTCAAGGCCACGGCCAGCGCCGCAAAGGTGGCCTGGCGCATCAGGCGGGCATGCTGCGGAAGTATGGTCACAGGGTCTTGCTCTCGCTAGCAGGCCTGGCCGAGCGGGCCAGGCCAGGGTTGTCGCGGGTCAGGCTCAAGCGGCCGGACGCAGTCCGTAGGCTGCCAGTTGCTCGGCGCTGGCGCTGCTGTGGATCAGCCTCGGGTCGTCGAGCGGCAGGCTGTGGCCGGTCTGCTGTTCGATCAGGACTTTGAGGCGGGCGTGGTCGATCTTGCCCTCGGCATCCACGACCTTGCGCAACTCTTGCGGATCGACCTGGGCGTTTTGCCCGTTCGGCAGATAGATGGCGCCGGTGGCGAAGTCGATGCCGAAGGCGATCAGGCCGGGGATCACGTAAAACAGGATGCCGACGGCGTTCAGCGCCGCCACCACTGGGTCGATCCGGCCTTCGATCTGGCCGCGCCGCTCGGGGAAGAACAGGGTGCCGCAGGCGCTCAATTGAGTGAGCAGGGTGACGGCGAGAGCGCCGCCGATAACGCGGTATTGGGTGCGCATGGCATACCTCCAGACAAAAGTGGCGCAACTATAGCAAGCCGGCTGGTGCAAAACTGCTGCGCATTGATGTGGCTAAGTTAAGACCCGCGGAGCAGGGTGGCGGTTCGCCGCTATAATCGCCGGCCAGATTGGAGCCTTCATGAATTCCTTGCCTATCGACGTCCTGTTACCCGCGCTGCGCCAAGCCCTGGCCGAGCGCCACGAGGCGGTGCTGGAGGCTCCGCCCGGCGCCGGCAAGACCACCCGCGTGCCGCTGGCGCTGCTGGACGAACCCTGGCTGGCCGGGCAGCGCATCATCATGCTCGAGCCGCGCCGCCTGGCCGCGCGTGCCGCCGCCGAACGCCTGGCCAGCGAGCTGGGCGAGGCGGTGGGCGAGACCGTCGGTTATCGCATCCGCCTGGACAGCAGGGTCGGCCCGCGCACCCGCATCGAGGTGGTCACCGAGGGCATCCTCGCCCGCCGTCTGCAGGACGACCCGGCGCTGGAGGGGGTCGGCCTGGTGATCTTCGACGAATTCCACGAACGCAGCCTGGATGCCGACCTGGCCCTGGCCCTGTGCCTCAACGGCCGCACCGTGTTTCGCGGTGAGGACTCGGGCGAGCCGGCGCTCAAGGTGCTGCTGATGTCGGCGACCCTGGAAGGCGAGAAGCTGGCCGCGCTGCTCGACGATGCGCCGGTACTGCGCAGCGAGGGGCGCATGTTCCCGGTGGAACTGCGCTGGGGCGCGCCCTATCAACCCGGCGAGTGGCTCGAGCCCAGGGTGGTGCAGGCGGTGCTGCAGGCGCTGGCCGACGAGCCGGGCAGTCTGCTGGTGTTTCTCCCTGGGCAGGCGGAGATCCGCCGGGTCAACGAGCAGTTGGCCGAGGCCCTGGTCGGGCGCAGCGAGATCCTGCTGTGTCCGCTGCATGGCGAGCTGGACCTGAGCGCTCAGCGCGCGGCTATCGAGCCGGCGCCCGCCGGCAAGCGCAAGGTGGTGCTGGCGACCAATATCGCCGAGACCAGCCTGACTATCGACGGCGTGCGCGTGGTGGTGGACGCGGGCCTGGCGCGGGTGCCGCGCTTCGACCCGGGCAGCGGCATGACGCGCCTGGACACCCAGCGGATTTCCCGCGCCAGCGCCACCCAGCGCGCCGGTCGTGCCGGGCGCCTGCAGCCGGGCAGTTGTTATCGCCTGTGGTCGCAACACCAGCACGAGCAACTCGCGGCCTATGCTGCGGCGGAAATCCTCCAGGCCGACCTGGCCGGTCTGGCCCTGCAGCTGGCGCGCTGGGGCGTGACCCCGGCCGAACTGGCCTGGCTCGACCCGCCACCGGCCGCGGCCTATGCCCAGGCCACGGAGCTGCTGACCCGGCTCGGCGCGCTGGATCAGCGCGGGGTGCTGACGGCCCACGGTCAGGCCATGGCCGAATTGCCGGCGCACCCGCGCATCGCCCATCTGCTGCTGCGCGGCCAGGCGCTGGGCCTGGGGGCGCTGGCCTGCGACCTGGCCGCCTTGCTCGGCGAGCGCGATATCCTGCGCGGCGCGGGCGCCGATTTGCACAGCCGCATTGCCTTGCTCGGCGGCGCGAGCAAGGCTGCGCGTGGCAGCCACCGGAGTGCCGGCCAAGGCGGGGTACAGCGGGCGCGCCAGTTGGCCCGCCAGTTCCAGGGCTATCTCAAGCGCAGCCCCGCGAGCACTCCTGTGGCCGACCCCGAACATCCGCGCTGGCTCGGCGCCTTGCTGGCATTCGCCTACCCCGACCGGGTGGCCCGGCAGCGCCGCGCGGGTGGCGCCGAATACCGCCTGGCCAACGGCCGCGCGGCGCTGTTCGCCGAGGCCGATGCGCTGATGAAACATGAATGGCTGGTGCTGGCCGATCTCGGCAGCCGCCAGGGCCAGCGCGAGGAACGCATCTACCTGGCCGCCGACCTCGATCCGCAGTTGTTCGAGACGGTGCTGGCCGAGCAGGTCAGCGTGCACGAGGAACTGGACTGGGACGAACGCGAAGGCGTACTGCGCGCCGAACGCCAGCGCAAGGTCGGCGAACTGGTCCTCGAGCGCGAGCCGTTGACCGGTCTGGATGAAGCCGCGCGCAGCCGCGCCTTGCTCGGCCTGGTGCGGCGCAAGGGCCTGGAGTTGCTGCCCTGGACCCCGGAGTTGCGTCAGTGGCAGGCGCGGGTGGCTTTGCTGCGCGCGCTGGATCTGGCCGCCAAGGGCGTCAGCGAGTGGCCGGATGTCAGCGATGCGGCGCTGCTCGCCAGCCTGCAAGACTGGCTGCAACCCTACCTGGGCAAGGTCAAGCGCCTCAGCCATTTCGCCAATCTGGATTTGTCCGCTTTGCTCAAGAACCTGTTGCCCTGGCCGCTGCCGCAGCGCCTCGAGGAACTGGCGCCGCGCAGCCTGCAGGTGCCGTCCGGTTCGCGCATCGGCCTGGATTACAGCGAGCAGCCGCCGGTACTGGCGGTGCGTCTGCAGGAGCTGTTCGGCCTGGCCGAGACGCCGCGCATCGCCGGCGGCCGGCAAGTGGTCAAGCTGCACCTGCTGTCGCCGGCGCGGCGGCCGGTGCAGGTGACCCAGGACCTGGGCAACTTCTGGCGCAGCACCTACGCCGAGGTGAAGAAGGACCTCAAGGGCCGCTACCCCAAGCACTACTGGCCGGACGACCCGCTGATCGCCGAGCCCACCGCCCGGGCCAAACCGCGCAAATAACGAGTAAAGACAGGTTGCTAGGGCAGGCGCAGATCCTCGCCGGCTGCCTGCAGTTCCTGGTAGGCACGATCCAGCGCATCGCGCAGGGCTTCGGCGTCGGGAGCGTGGCGCGAGACGATCAGCTTCAAGGGCACGCGTTGCAGCTGTACATAGGGTAGCTCGCTCATGCCCAGGCGCCGTCGGGACTGCTCCACTGGGAGATGGTAGTCCAGCAGAAAGTCGCCGCGGCGACGCTGGAGCATTTCCAGGGCGGCGCTGTGGGTGGTGGTGCGGTGTTGGCGGATCGCCAGGGCCGGGTCGTTGAGCAGTGCATTGGTCTGCGGCCAATAGCTGTAGCCGTTGATCATGATGACTCCGCGGCCTTGCAGGTCGTCGGGAATGCGTGGCAGCAGGGTGTCGCGGCGGAAATACAGGTTGAGGACGATTTCCCCCAGCTGCGTGCGGGTTTCCAGGGTATGTCCGCTCAGCTCCGCTTTGCCGGGCGCACCGGGCCAGACCTGCACACTGCCATCGCGCAGGCTGTTGTACAGGCGCGCGCTCGGGTAGGAGCGCAACTCGGCCTGGTAGCCGGCGTGCTCCAGCAGCCGCTTGGTCAGGTGCAGGATCGCGCCTTGCGGGCGGCCCTGGCTGTCGCTGTAGGAATAGGGTGGGAACTCATAAAAGCCGACCTGAATCGGCGAAGCCGGGCCGTCGCTGGCGCTGTGAGCCGGACTCGCGCTGCCCCAGAGGACAGCGACAAGGGCGAGGCAGAATATTCTGGGCATTGATCAGGGCTGCGGCGCTTGGCCGTCTTGTCGTTATAAAACAATCACCTGTACGAGCATGACGATGCGCGGCAGCGGTTGTCCAGCGGCATCTATAGTCAGCCTAGTCGAGCGTTGCTGGCAGCGGGCGCCCTAACCACGAAAAGCATCGCCAATGGCAAGGCTGGCAGCCTGTCGGACTCGGGGTACACAGGACGCAGGGCCAGCCCAGGGAGTGCATGGACTATGCTGAAAAAAACCGAGAGGCTGGCGTGCAACGGGTGGGTGAGGCTGTGTGCCGCCGACTTTGCTGGTGTGGATTGGTATGGTGAAGTGAGGAGCTAGCATGACCGAGCCGCTGATTGCCCAACGAGGCCCCTTTGCGGTCGAGGTGTCGGCCGGAAAAAACTATTTCTGGTGCCGTTGCGGGCGTAGCGCCAGCCAGCCGTTTTGCGATGGCAGCCATAAGGGCACTGATATCACGCCGCTGAAGTATCATGCCGAACAGAGCGACACCCTGTATTTTTGCGGTTGCAAGCATACCCAGACGCCGCCCTGTTGCGACGGTAGCCATAACAAGCTGTAGTTCAAGCAGCCAGCACAGCCGGGGGCAAACCATGTATCGCAAGGTCTTCGCCAGTAAAGTATTCGATCGCAAGGTGGTGTTGATCAGCGGCGGCTGCGCCGGTATCGGCCGCGCCCTGGCCGTGCGCCTGGCTCAGGCCGGCGCGCGCCTGGTGATTCTGGATCTGCAGCAGCAGGCGCTGGACAGTCTGGTGCAACACCTGGCCGATCATCACAACGCCGAGGCGCTGGGGCTGGTCTGCGATGTCGCCGATGCCGAGGCGGTGCAGCGCGCCGTCGCCCTGGCCGTCGAGCGCTTCGGCGGGGTCGACGTGCTGGTCAACAATGCCGGGATCACCCATCGCAGCAGCTTCGCCGACACCGAGCTGGCGGTGTTCCAGCGGGTCATGGCGGTCAACTACTTCGGCGCCCTGCATTGCACCAAGGCGGCGCTACCCAGCCTGTTGGCCCGCGGTGGGCAGATCATCGTGCTCAGTTCGTTGTCCGGTTTCTCCCCGTTGCTTTACCGCAGCGCCTACAACGCCAGCAAGCATGCCCTGCATGGCCTGTTCGAAACCCTGCGCTACGAGCTGAAGGACAGCGGGGTCGGCGTGATGCTGGTCTGCCCCGGCTTTACCGCCACCGACCTGCGCAAGAACGCCCTGGTCGGTGACGGCTCGGTGGCCCCGCAGCCGCCGCTGGCGATGGGCAAGGTGGCCTCGCCGCAGGACGTCGCCGAAGCCATCTACCTGGCGGCGCTCAAGCGCAAGCGGCTGTTGATCCTGTCCAACGTCGACTGGCGCGCGCGCATCCTGGCGCGCTTCTTCCCGCGCCTGTTCGAGCGGGTGCTGCTGCCGCGTCTGTCCGGCATGAAGCCGCAACGCCCGCGCCGCGCTTGAACGGCGGTCCGGGCGGCGATCGGAGCGCAGCGATAACCCGCCAGCTTTTGTGCCGCGCCGCCGAACCACGGTGCACTGCCTGCGGCGAGCGACACCCTGATTGGTCGGAGCCCAGAGCGTTTGCAGGTGGCCGCAATTGGCGGGGTTCTCAGTCTTCGGCCGGCGCGATATACAGCTCATAGACCTGTTCCAGATCCCAGTACGTCGCTTCGATCTTGTGCCCGTCGAGGTCGCGGACGAAGCAGCCGTAATAGGGTTCGCCGTATTCGGCACGCGGACCGGGCTCGCCTTCGCCGACTGCGCCGGCGTCCAGGGCGGCCTGGTAGAAGGCATGCACGGCGGCCTTGTCTGGCGCGACAAAGCCGAAGTGAGTGCCGTTGCCGACAGTCGCCGGCTGACCATCGATGGGCGTCTGCACCCAGAACTCCGGGTATTCGCGGCCGTAGGCCACCGCCCCTGGGTGGGCGAGAATGCGTTTGCAGCCAAGGGATGGCAGTACCCGGTCGTAGAAGGCTACGGCCTGGTCGAACTGGTTGGTGCCGAGCGATACATGCGACAGGCAGCTGGGGTTGGTGTCGGCCATGGGGGGCTCCTTGGAGATTGACCCCTAACAGCCTAGCCCGAATTTATTCCTCTGCCGGCAGGCTGCCGCGCAACATGAACAGGCGAAACAGCACCACGCTGGCGAACAGCTGGAGAAAGCCGTTGGCGCTGTCGAGCAGCAGACTGAGCAGCACGTCCGCTTGCGCGCCCTCGGCCGGTTGGCTGGCCCAGGACAGCAGCCACAACGGCAGCATGACGCACAGCACGCAGGTCAGAATCTGCCAGAAGTAGCCGCTGGTCAGTTCGAAACTCTCATGCAGGGCTTTTATCGGGCTCAGCCCACGCAGCACCAGCAGGTACTCGGCGAATGCCAGCTTGATCATGAGCCACAGGCCCGGCAGCACGAACAGCGAGGCGCCGAGCATGATCGCCAGGGTGCTCAGGCCCGCCAGCAGGGCAAAGCCCGGCCACAGGCGCAGGCTGGCGGCGAGCAGGTCGCGGTTGGCCGGCGCCTCGCCGCGGCTGCGCGCATCGAGGAACAGGATCAGCGCTCCGGTGTACAGCGGATAGAACAGCAGGCCGACCAGAATGCCGTAAGCCGCCGCCGTTTCGACCCCGACCCGAGCGCTGACGACCTGCTGCACCAGCGCTTCGAGCACCACCAGGGGCAAGCACAGGCGGGCGATCGCCGCCAGATTGTGGCTGAAGAAAAACCAGGCATCGCGCAGGACGTGAAAGGCATTCATGGGCAGGGATCGCGGTCGAGTGAGCAGGGCGCCACTCTAGCCGATCGTGGCATGCGCTCCAAATTCAGCGCGCACCGGTTGCGCAGGCGGGCAAGCGAACCGGGTGGATCTGGCATACTGGCCGGCGTTTGTTACCGCCAAGAGGATTACCGGTGAAGAAAATCGCCGTATTCGCCGATGTACAGAACCTCTATTACACCGTGCGCCAGGCCTATGGCTGCCACTTCGACTACGCCGCGCTGTGGGCCGACATCAGCCAGCACGGGCAGATCGTCGAGGCCTATGCCTACGCCATCGACCGTGGCGACGCCAAGCAGCAGCAGTTCCAGCAGATCCTGCGCAACCTCGGTTTCACCGTGAAGCTCAAACCCTATATCCAGCGCAGCGACGGCTCGGCCAAGGGCGACTGGGACGTCGGCATCACCATCGACATCATGGACACCGCGCCGCGGGTCGACGAAGTGGTGCTGGCGTCCGGCGATGGCGATTTCGATCTGCTGCTGGAGAAGATCCGCAGCAGCTACGGGGTCGAGGCCGTGGCCTACGGCGTGCCGGGGCTGACCGCGCAATCGCTGGTGCGGGCGGCCAGTCGTTATGTGCCGATTGAAGGCGCGTTGTTGTTGCGCAGCTAGTCGTTGAGACGTTAGCCGTTAAGAAATCAGTCGTTGAGAAACCGATAAATGCTCGAAGCACCGATAGCCGTCCTCGATTTTGAAACCACTGGCATGTCGCCGGCGCAGCAGGCGCGCGCCACCGAGATCGGCGTGGTCATCGTCGAAGGCGGGCAGATAGTGGCGCGCTACCAGAGTCTGATGAACAGCGGCGCCTGGGTGCCGCCCTTCATCGAACAGCTCACCGGCATCAGCAACGCCATGCTGCGCAACGCCCCGCCGGCGGCGCAGGTGATGCACGAGGTGGCGGATTTCGTCGGCGACATCCCCTTGCTGGCGCACAACGCCTCCTTCGACCAGAAATTCTGGGATGCCGAACTGGCGCTGATCCGGCGCAAGCGGGTGCAGCCGTTCGCCTGCTCGCTGCTGCTGGCGCGACGCCTGTTGCCGATGGCGCCGAACCACAAGCTCGGCACCCTCAACCGCTGGGCACAACTGCCGGACACCGGCCAGGCCCACCGTGCGCTGGCCGATGCGGAGATGGCGGCCAACCTGACCTGCTTCATGGCCGCGCTGTTGCGCGAGCGCCACGGCATTGCCGCAGTTTCCCACGAGTTGCTCTGCAGTCTGCAGAAGGTGCCGGCGGCCAAGATGGCCCAGGCACTGCAGCGGCTGCGCGGGTTCTAGCAGGTTGGAGAGTCCTGTGAATCCTATGTTTATGCGCAAGCCTCGCAGGACGTAGGAGCCGTAGGAGCGGTGGACCTGCACTGAGCACAGGATCTACGCGTTGCGCTTTCCCGTGGAGCCCCTCAGGGCAGGATCACCAGGCGGTTGGGCAGTTCGTTGCGCTCGTGGGTGGCCGGCACGTGCTGCTTGAGCTGCTCGCCGCAGGCCTGAATGCAACCGAGAAAACCTTCCAGGGTCTGGCCCTGTTTCACCCGCTGGGTGAAGTCCGCGACTATGGCCTGCCAGGTCGCGTCGGGCAGCCGGTTGGAAATCCCCCGGTCGACCAGAATCTCCACATAGTGCTCGGCCTCCGAGACGAAGATCAGCATGCCGGTCGCCCCAGTGGTGTGATGCAGGTTGTGCTCGAGAAACTGCCGGCGCGCCAGGTTGGAGGCGCGCCAGTGGCGCACCGCGGGCGGGATCAGGCGGCTGGTCAGCGCGGGAATGCGCAGCAGCAGGCTGACGCCGGCGAAGGTCAGCCACTGCACCAGCAGCAGTTCCTGGGCGCTCAGCCAGGCGAAGAAGTAATTCAGCGCGCCGGGCAGCAGCAGCGCCACCAGGCTGGCCCAGAGCAGCGGGATATAGGTGTAATCGTCCGCCCGGGCCGCCAGCACCGTGACCAGTTCGGCATCGGTCTCGCGCTCGACCGCGCTGATCGCCTGGGCGACCTGGCGTTGTTCGCTTTCACTCAATAAAGCCATGGGGTCTGTCTACTCGTTGAATTGAATTACCAGCCGCCGGAAGCACCACCGCCACCGAAACCACCGCCGCCACCGCCAAATCCGCCCCCGCCGCCGAAGCCGCCGCCCGAGCCGCCGCGGCCCAGCCCGGCAGCCAGCAGCCCGCCGAGCAGCAGGCCGCGTCGCCCGCCGCGGCCACCGCCGATCAGGCCCATGACGATCAGCAGCAAGACGAAGAAGGGGATCGCCTTGGCCTGTTTGTCCTCTGGCGCGCTGCTGGCAGCCAGAGGCTCGCCGCCGAGCACCTGGAGGATCGCCGCCACGCCGTCGTTGATGCCCTTGGCGTAATCGCCGGCCTTGAAGGCCGGGGTGATGATCTGGTTGATGATCACCGAGGATTGCGCATCGGTCAGGCGACCCTCGAGGCCGTAACCGACCTCAATGCGCAGCTTGCGTTCGTCGCGGGCGACCAGCAGCAGGGCGCCGTTGTCCTTGCCCTTCTGGCCGATGCCCCAGTGCCGGCCCAGCTGGTAACCGTAGTCCTCGATGGCAACGCCTTGCAGGTTCGCCACGGTGACCACCACCAGTTGCTCGCTGCTGGCCTGCTCGTGCGCCGCCAGCAGTTGGCTCAGGCGCGCTTCGGTTGGCGTATCGAGCAACTCGGCCTGATCGACCACCCGCCCGCTGAGCGGCGGGAACTCGGGTTGCGCCTGGGCCATCCAGGCCCAGGCGCACAGCAGCAGGAACAGTGGCAGGCGTAGCGTGGCTGCCATCAGAATTTCACTTCCGGCGCTTTATCCGCCTCCGGGGTGGTCGCCTCGAAGTTCTCGCGCAGCGGCATGTCGCTGTACATCAGGCTATGCCAGATGCGCCCGGGGAAGGTGCGGATCTCGGTGTTGTAGCGCTCGACCGCGGTGATGAAGTCGCGTCGGGCCACGGCGATACGGTTTTCCGTGCCTTCCAGCTGGGACTGCAAAGCGAGGAAGTTCTGGTTGGACTTCAGGTCCGGATAACGCTCGGAAACCGCCATCAAGCGGCTCAGGGCGCCGGTCAGCTGTTCCTGGGCCTGCTGGAACTGGCGCATCTTCTCCGGCTGGTCCAGGGTGCTGGCATCGACCTGGATGGAGGTGGCCTTGGCCCGCGCCTCGATCACCGCCACCAGGGTTTCCTGCTCCTGCTTGGCGAAACCCTTGACGGTTTCCACCAGGTTGGGGACCAGGTCGGCACGCCGCTGGTACTGGTTCTCCACCTGGGACCAGGCGGCCTTGACCTGTTCGTCGTAGGTGGGAATGTTGTTGATGCCGCAGCCGCTGAGCAGCGCAGCCATGACCAGCAAGGTCGCCATGCGCCCGCCGAAGCCGTATCTCGATGTCATCTGCATGGTCCGTCGATTTCCGTTCAGTCATGAATTATAGACGCTCACCCTACCTGTCCCCTTGGCGATAAGCCAATCGCGCCGCCCGCGCAACAGAAACGCGATGGCCAGCCCGGGGCAGGGTAAACTGCGCGCATTCGCACTTTCGTGTCCCACGTTCCGGTTACCCTCATGACCTTCGCTTCCCTCGGCCTGATTGATCCCCTGCTGCGCACCCTCGACGGCCTCGGCTATGCCACCCCCACCCCGGTGCAGGCCCAGGCCATCCCGCCGATCCTCAAGGGCCTCGACCTGATGGCCGCGGCGCAGACCGGCACCGGCAAGACCGCCGGTTTCGCCCTGCCGCTGTTGCAGCGGCTGATGATGGAAGGCCCGGTGGTGACCAGCAACTCGGTGCGCGCCCTGGTGCTGGTGCCGACCCGCGAACTGGCCGAGCAGGTGCAGCAGAGCTTTCTGACCTACGGCCAGAACCTGCCACTGCGCAGCTATGCGGTGTACGGCGGGGTCAGCATCAACCCGCAGATGATGACGCTGCGCAAGGGCCTCGACGTGCTGGTCGCCACGCCCGGGCGCCTGCTCGACCTGTACCGGCAGAACGCGGTCAAGTTCAACCAGCTGCAGGTGCTGGTGCTCGACGAGGCCGACCGCATGCTCGACCTGGGCTTCGCCCGCGAGCTGCAGGACGTGTTCGCCGCGCTGCCGAAAAAGCGCCAGACCCTGCTGTTCTCCGCGACCTTCTCCGAGGCCATCCGCGCCATGGCCAGCGAGATGCTGCACGACCCGCTGAGCATTTCGGTCAGCCCGCGTAACGCCGCGGCCAAGTCGGTCAAGCAGTGGCTGATCCCGGTGGACAAGAAGCGCAAGACCGAACTGTTCCTGCACCTGTACCAGAGCAAGCGCTGGAGCCAGGCGCTGGTGTTCGTCAAGACCCGCAAGGGCGTCGACGAGCTGGAAGGCGAGCTGCAGCGTCACGGCATCAGCGCCGATGCGATCCACGGCGATAAGCCCCAGGCCACCCGTCTGCGCGCCCTGCAGCGGTTCAAGGATGGCGAGATCAAGGTGCTGGTGGCCACCGACGTGGCGGCCCGCGGCCTGGACATCGACGACATGCCGCTGGTGGTCAACTTCGACCTGCCGATCGTCGCCGAAGACTACGTGCACCGCATCGGCCGCACCGGCCGTGCCGGCGCCACGGGCCAGGCGGTGTCGCTGGTGTGTGCCGACGAGGTGCAGCACCTGTCGGCCATCGAGACCCTGACCCAGCAGGTCCTGCAGCGCATCGACGAGCCGGATTTCATCCCCGACCACCGCGTGCCGCAGACCCTGGCCGGCGGCCAGGTGGTGAAGAAACCGAAGAAAGCCAAGAAGCCGAAAGTGGTCGGCGGCGGCAAAGGCGGCAGCCTCGGCCGCTGGCTGGAAAGCGACGAGCCCGCCGCCCCCGCGGTCAAGGCCGTACGCAAGGTGCCGAGCTTCGGCGGCAAACCGGTCAAGGGCGGCCGCAAAACGTAGGTTGGGCCAGGTAGCGCGCCTAACCCGCCATACAGTCGCGAACCCTACGGTCTGGCCCGCTCAAACGCGCCCAGGTCGCAAACCGCCACCCCGTCGCCATCGCCGTCGCGCGGTCGGGTCAGGCGGCGCTGGTCGTGCTGGGTGCAGGAGCCAACGCCGCTGTCCAGCGCCAGGCTACCGCGGCGCAGGGCATAGCTCTGGGTGCGGCCGTTGTTGTCGGCCAAGGGCAGCAGCAACTGGGTGAACGTCTGCTCGTAGGGCAGGTAAAGATCGGCCGAACAGTTGCTCGGCTCGCTATTGAGCAGCAGGCCGATGGCTTGATAACGATACCTGGGGCCTTGGTTGCGGCAGTTGGTCACCTCGTCGCCAAAAAAACCGAGATTGCCGGCGATCAGGCTGTTGCGGATCAGCAACTGGCCGCTGTTCTGCACGCCGTAGCCGTTGTTGCCGGCGATGGTGACGTTGATCAGCGTGGCCTTGGGATCATTTTCCGGTGGGTTGCTGTAGTAGCCGTTACTCAGCGCGCCGCCGGTGCCTACGTGGCCGTTGAGGGTGCTATTGCTCAGCTTCAGCTCGCCGTTGTCGTCGTTGCCGATGGCAAAGCCGCGACCGCCTTCCGAGCCGCTGTTGGCGACGAAGGCACTGCGGGAGATATCGGCCAGCCCGCCGTTGAAGATGCCGCTGCCGACGGAGCGTTCGGCTTCGTCCGAGGCCTGGTTGCGCAGGAAGTTGCTGTCGCGCACCAGCAGGTTGCCGCGATTGAAGATGGCGCCGCCGCGGCCGAGATTGTCTTCCAGATCGCCGCGCGAGCGGTTTTCCAGAAAGTCCGACGAGTAGACCTCCAGGCTGCCGTAGTTGGCGATGCCGCCGCCCTGGCCGTAGCTATAGCCTTCCTCGCCGACGATTTCGCGAAAGTCCGGATTGATGGTCGCGGCATGGTTGCCTTGCACCCTGACAGATTGCAGGCGCAGAAGGCCATGGTTCTCCGCCGCAGCGCCGTTGAACGCCGTGCGGCCGTTTTCCAGGGCCAGGCGTTGCAGGTTCAGGCTGGCGCCGCTCAATACTTCCAGCAAACGGTCGTTGCGGTAGGGCGGCTGCGTTGGGTCGATGCCGCTGATGATGGTCGACTCGCTGCCGGCGCCGCGGATGCTCAGGGCGTCGCCGATATCCAGGTCGCCATTGAGGTTGGCATCCTCGTCATAGCGAATTCCCGGTTCGCCAAATTCGGCGAGCAGGCTCAATACATAGCGCCCGGCTGGCAGCAGGATAAGGTCGGCGCCGGGCTCGCGATTGGCCGTGCTCACCGCATCGCGCAGCGAACAGTGGGCATCGCAGAAACTGTCATGCTCATCCATCGTCGTGGTGACACGCCATTCGGCGGCCTGCAGCGACAAGGCGCAGCTACAGAGTGCGACGGCGCCCAGGCAAAGGCTGAAACGCTGGATAGGCATGGTGATTCTCCGGCTCAGATCGAGGGCCGAGCGAAGCGGGCAGGTTTGCGCGTGCTGGCGGTCAATGCTTGGCTGAATAGAGACCGGGATTGCTGTGGCCTAGTTCCTGTGTGCTCGGCGATCCGCTGCTTCGAATACCTAGGTTGGGCCGGGCCACGCTGGCTGAGCTCGACGAAGCCCAACAACAGAATTCGACGCAGTGTCCGGGCAGCGCTACGTGCTCTTCGTTGGGCTTCGCAGTCTCAGCGCCAACCTACACCCGCGGGCCCTCAGCACTTGCGGTGGGGCAGGGCGCGCGATGCTGAAGGCCGCAGGGCTATCGCTGCGCTCAATCGTCGTAGGGTGCGCCGTGCGCACCAGGGTGACGGGGTGCATGATCGGACTCTGGATGATCAGTGTATTCGGTGCGCGCGGCGCACCCTGCGGTGGGTAACCACTCCAGCATGCCCAGCCCGGCCGCCCGGCCGCTGGCGAAGCAGGCGGTGAGCAGGTAGCCGCCGGTCGGCGCTTCCCAGTCGAGCATCTCGCCGGCGCAGAACACCCCGGGCAGTTGCCTGAGCATCAGCCGCGCATCCAGCGCCTCGAAGGGCACGCCGCCGGCCGTGCTGATCGCCTCGTCCAGTGGTCGCGGCCTGACCAGGGTCAGCGGCAACGCCTTGAGCGCGGCGGCCAGGCGGGCGGGATCGGCGAAGCAGTCGGCCGGCGCCAGTTCGCGCAGCAGCGCGGCCTTGACCCCGTCGATGCCGACCTGGCGGTGCAGGTGCTTGGCCAGCGAGTGCGAGCCGCGCGGCTTGGCCAGTGCGGCTTGCAGCTTGGCCAGCGGGCTCTGCGGCAGCAGGTCGAGATGGACCCTGGCCGTGCCCTGGCGGTTGATCCGCTCGCGGATGGACGCCGACAATGCGTAAACCAGGCTGCCTTCGACGCCGCCGGCAGTGAGCACGAACTCGCCCTGGCGCGGCGTTTCGTCGTCCAGGCGCAGGCTGACGTTCTTCAGCGGCGCGCCGGCGAACCTGTCGCGCAGCAACGGGCTCCAGCCGGCCACCTCGAAGCCGCAGTTGCTCGCCTGCAGCGGCGCAATCTCGACTCCGCGTGCCTGTAGCAGCGCCACCCAGGCACCGTCGGAACCGAGCCGCGGCCAGCTGCCACCGCCCAGCGCCAGCAGGGTCGCATCGGCCTGCACGGCGGTTTCCCCGGCGGGCGTGGCGAGGCGCAGGGCGCCGTCGGCCGTCCAGCCCAGCCAGCGCTGGCGGGTGTGGAGCGTGACGCCCAGTTCGCGCAGGCGCTTGAGCCAGGCGCGCAGCAGCGGCGCGGCCTTCATGTCGGTTGGGAAGACCCGCCCCGAGGTGCCGACGAAGGTGTCGATGCCCAGGCCGTGAATCCAGGCGCGCAAGGCGTCGGCATCGAACTCGGCGAGCAGCCGGGCGATCTCCTCGCGGCGCTCGCCGTAGCGCGCGAGGAACGCCGGCTTGGCTTCCGAGTGGGTGATGTTCATCCCGCCCACCCCGGCCAGGAGGAACTTGCGCCCGACCGAAGGCATGGCGTCATACAGCTCGACCCGGACCCCGGCCAACGCCAGCACCTCGGCGGCCATCAGCCCGGCCGGGCCGCCACCGATGATGGCGACGCGAGGGACGATGTGCTGGGCCGGGTCGGTCATGGGCGAGGCGCTGATAATGGCGGGAGAGGGCGCATTCTACCCGAGGGCGCCATCCACCAGCAGCAGGCAGTGGATAAGCTCGAACTTTGCAGGATGGTGCGGGCCGCCTAGGCTTGAGCGCAGCGATACCCATCATAGGCATCAGGGTCAGGCATGTAGCCCGGATGCAACCCGAGAAGCCTGTTGCAGGCGGCGACCACTCCCGGGCTATGGCCCTGCACTTAGCGCAATCCGCTGCTAAGGGGATGCGGAGGATTACCCAAATGGTGCTACACCGCGGCGTTCCTGTGTTTACGACTCAGAGCGCTTCGTCCTCCGGCTTCTGCGGCTCGCTCGGTGGCTCGATACCCCAGTCGCCGAACAGGTACCAGTCCTCTCCGAGCATTTCGGCCGGGTGCATGGTGCGGTCGGAACCATTGCCGCAATCCAGCGACCCCGCCGGGCAATACCTGTCGCAGCCCCAGCAGACGCGCTCGGGATGCGGTGGATGTAAGGGAAACTTTTTGGCCATGCTCGCCTCCTGGGTATTAACAGGCCGTTGAAAAACTACTGCGCTCGGCTATGCGGCGTTGAAAGCAGCCTCGGAATGCTCATGTACAACTCGTACACTGCGCTTCCTCGGCTGCTTTCGCCTTGCCTAGCCGTCGCTCGCTACGTTTTTCAACAGCCTGTTGCGGCCGTTGCAGCAAGGCTACTCCTGTCGCCGAAAGAAGCGCTTGATCCCGCGCAAGAAGCCCAGGCGCGGCTGCAGATCCCGCTGTTCTACGACTGAAGTAGCGGTCGAACTGCCGGCAAGTCGCATGGCGCCCGGCTGCACGCTGGATAGCATGGTTCGATAAGGACAAAACCGCCGAGGCGCGCCATGCCATCCTGCTTCAGCCGCTTCCCCTGCCTGCGGGTGCTGATGCTGGTGTGCGCGCTGTTCAGCCAGCCGCTGGCCGCCGAGGCGTTGCAGGGCGAGATCCTGCAGTTGTTCCCGAAGGCCACGCGGGTCGAGCCCAAGCAGGCGGCGCCGCCGGTCTACAGCGTCTACCAGCTCGACGAACTGCTCGGCTACGCCTTCGAGTCCAGCGACTACTCCAGCCTCCAGGGTTTTTCCGGCAAACCCATCCGCCTGCTCATCGGCATGGACCCGCAGGGCGTGCTGGCCGGGGTGAGGGTGCTCGAACACCACGAGCCGGTGTTTCTCTATGGCCTGGGGGTGCAGCCGCTGCTGGACTTCGTCGAGCAGTACCGGCAGCACCCCATCAGCCGGCCGATCATCGTCGGCGGTCGCCGTGCGGACAGCGCGGACGGCGAGTCGACCATCCAGTTCGACGGCGTCAGCAAGGCCACGGTGTCGGTGGTCATCCTCAATGAAACCGTGCTGCAGGCGGCGCTGAGCGTCGCCCGGCAACTGCTCGACGGCTTCGCCAGCGGCCCGCTGGCCACGCCGAAAAGCGAGCTGTACCAGCCCATGGACTGGCAGCGCCTGCTCGACAACGGCTATGTGCAGCGCTGGACGCTGGGCCGCGAGGAGGTCGAGGCCCAGCTGGGGCATGCGCTGAGCGACTACCCCGAGTTCGCGCTGGAGGACGACGGCGGCCCCTTCAGCGAACTGCATTTCGCCTACCTCAATGCCCCGAGCATTGGCCGCAACCTGCTCGGGGCGGCTGGTTTTCAGCAGCTCGGCGAGCAATTGCAGCCCGGCGAGCAGGCGCTGCTGGTGCTGTCCAGCGGCCTGTATCGGCATGTCCCGGCCGATTTCACGCCTGCCACCGCGGCCAGTCGCCTGGTGCTGGTGCAAAACGGCCAGGCCATCGAGCTGTACGACATGCACTTCAATAACGGCGAAGTGCTGGCGACGCTCGCCACGCCGCTGCAGGAGGTGGACGCGCACATCTTCCGCATCAAGCCCCACGCCGCCTTCAACCCGGCGCAGCCCGCCGCCCTGCAACTGAACGTCAGCCTGCGGCGCAATCACCTGGTGGAGAGCAACAGCCACTTCAGCCGGGCGTTCCAGCTCGACCAGCAGCTGTTCGATATCCAGCAGGCCGTCGCCCCGGCCGAACCGGTGCCCATCTGGCTGCGCATGTGGCTGGAGCGCTGGTGGCAGATCGCCCTGCTGGTCGGGGCGCTGATCCTGCTGAGCGGGGTATTCGTCTTCCAGCACCGCATCAGCGCACACAGCCGCGGCTTTCACCTGCTGCGTGGCGGCTTCCTGCTGTTCACCTTGGGGTTTATCGGGCTCTACGCCCAGGGCCAGCTGTCGGTGGTGAATATCTTCACCCTGCTGCAGACCCTGTGGGACGGCTTCGACATCCGCGTGTTCCTGATGGACCCGCTGATCTTCATCCTCTGGAGCTTCACCTTCGTCAGCCTGTTCATCTGGGGCCGCGGCCTGTTCTGCGGCTGGCTCTGCCCCTTCGGCGCCCTGCAGGAAATGCTCGGCTGGGTCGCCAAGCGCCTGCGGATCAGGCAGTGGAAAATCGCCGATCGTAGCCACCAGCGCCTGCAGAAGCTCAAATATGCAATCCTGCTCGGCCTGCTGCTGAGCGCCTTCTACTCCCTGAGCCTGGCCGAACGCCTGGCCGAAGTGGAACCCTTCAAGACCTCGATCACCCTGTTCTTCGTGCGCAGCTGGCCGTTCGTGCTGTATGCCGTGATCCTGCTCGGCCTGGGCCTGTTCGTGCACAAGTTCTACTGCCGCTACCTCTGCCCGCTCGGCGCCGGCCTGGCCGTGCTCGGCAAGTACCACCTGTTCGCCTGGCTCAAGCGCATCGACGCCTGCGGCAACCCCTGCCAGCACTGCAAGAACCACTGCGAAATCGGCGCCATCGAGCGCGATGGCCGCATCGACTACGACGAGTGCATCCAGTGCCTGGAATGCATCGTGAGCCTCAACAACGACGACCAGTGCGTGGCCACCATCAGCGCGCGCAAGAAGGCGGAAAAGACCGGCAAGCAGGGCGGCCGGGACAGGATCATCGTCAGCGACTGGCAGCCGGAACAAGCCGGCTAGGGCAGGGCGGCTCGCCGCGTGCCGGTGAGGAAATGCCGCCCCGTAGGATGGTGCGGGCGGCGATCCGTCGGGCCACGTAGGTTGAGCGCAGCGATACCCATCGCGAGTCATCATGAAGGGGTTGCTTGGCCATTCGCTCCATCATTCTGGCTAAGGGCCATGAAGATAAATGCACGGCCCCTTTTCTCATAAGCAAAGACAAGACCCGCACCTCTGCCCCTGCGGATGCTCATGAACGCTAGCGCTCAGCCCATCCTGCGGGCCAGCGCACGGCTTGCAACCGCGATGGCCAGCGCGGCGGCGCTCAGCACCAGGGTGACCGCGAAGGTGTTGCGCATACCGCTGGCAACGGCCTGGGGATGCGCCGTGGCGATGTCGCTCGTCGCCGAGGTGAGCACGAACACCGCGCCCATCGCGGATGCGCCGGTGATAAGCCCGAGATTGCGCGACAGGTTGAGCATGCCGGAGATGACGCCGCGTTGGTCCGAGGCCACAGCGGTCATGACCGCGGTGTTGTTGGCTGTCTGGAACAGTGCGTAGCCCATGGTGAGGATAACGATCGGGGCAATGTAGCCGCCGATGCCGAGCCTCTCCGGTATCACCGATAACAGCAGGCAACCGGCCGCCATGCCGGCGAGCCCGACGATGGTCATGCGTTGGGCGCCAAAACGGTCCGCGATGCGACCTGCCGGCACGGCCGTCAGCGCAGAAACGAACGGCCCGACCGATAAAACCAGTCCCACCCGAGCGGCGTCGAGCCCGAGCCCATGCGCAAGATAGAAAGGCCCGACCACCAGAGTCGCCATCATCACCGTCGAGACCAGCGCGCTCATGGCGAGGCTGCCACTCAGCAGCGGATCGCGAAACAGCGCCAAGCGAATCAGCGGTGATGCGACCCTCGCCTCGACAAAGACGAAGAGGCCGACGCCGACGGCAGCAGCCAGCAGCAGGGCCATGTCGAGCCCACGGCCCATCGTCATGGCCAGCGCGTAGGCCGCGAGCGTCAGCGCCAGCAGCAGCGTGCCCAGCGGGTCGAAGCCGCCACGCCCGGCCTTCGGCGTGTGCCGATCGACGGGCAAGTAGCGCTGCGCGAGCAGCAAGGTCAGGGCGCCCAGCGGCACGCTGACGAGGAAGATGGCCTGCCAGCCGAACCTGGCGATCAGCACGCCGCCGAGCGACGGCCCCAGCGCGGTACCAATCGCCGACATGGTCCCGAGCAAGCCAATGGCGCTGCCGGTCTTGGCCTTCGCCACCGTCTCGCCAACAAAGGCCAGGGTCAGGGCCATCATGATCGCCGCACCGAGCCCCTGTAGCGCCCGCGCGCCGATCAGCAGCCACAAGGTGGGCGCGAAGCCGCACAGCGCCGAGGCCAGCGTGAACAGGAATATCCCGGCCAGGAGCAGGCGCCGCCGGCCAATCAGATCGCCGAACCGGCCGACGCTGACGATCAGGGTGGTGATGGCGAGCAGATAGGCGATAACCACCCACTGCACGTCCTGGAAGGAGGCGTCGAACGCCTGGACCAAGGTCGGCAAGCCGACATTGGCGATGCTGATGCCAAGCGAGGACAGCAACATGGATAGCGACAGGCTGGCGAGCGCCAAGCGAACCGCAGGCGTCCGTTGCGCACTGTCCGCTACGGCCTCAGCTTGTCCTGCAATAACCGGCTTCATCAGGCCCTCCTTTGTTCTGGCCACTCCCGAAGCGGAGCTGTCGGAAATCTACGCCGGCGGGTAACCTGGCGGAAGGCGCAGCATTTGCAGGTTATTCGTGCGTTTGACGCGCTATCAAAATCACGCCATTCCAGGGCCGACCGATGTCCACACCCGATCTCAATTTGCTGGTCACCCTCGATGTGCTGCTCGCCGAAGGCAGCGTGGCACGCGCCGCCAAGCGCTTGCGGCTGAGCCCGTCGGCGATGAGCCGGGCGCTGGCACGCTTGCGCGACACCATGGGCGACCCGCTGTTGGTCCGGGCCGGACGCGGCCTGGTGCCCACGCCCCGAGCGCTCGAACTGCGCGAGCGGGTCGCGCAACTGGTGCAGGACGCCGAAGCGGTGCTGCGCCCCGCCGCACAGATCGACCTGAAACAGCTGGTGCGAACCTTCACCCTGCGCAGCAGCGAAGGCTTTGCCGAGAACTTCGGGCCGGCGCTGATTGCGCGCATTGCACAGGAAGCGCCTGGCGTACGCCTGTGCTTCATGCAAAAACCGGATAAAGACAGCACGCCCCTGCGCGACGGCACCGTCGACCTGGAAACCGGTGTCGTGGGCCAGGACGCCAGTCCGGAATTGCGGACCCAGGCCTTGTTCCGCGACCGCTTCATCGGCGTCGTGCGCCTGGGCCACCCGCTGAGCCAGGGCGAGGTCACGCCGGCCCGTTATGCGGCTGGCGGGCACATCTACGTTTCCCGCCGCGGGCTCGATAAGGGCCCGATCGATGAAGCCCTGAAGTCGCTAGGCCTTGCGCGGGAGGTCGTGACGATTGTCGCCGGCTTTTCCACCGCACTCGCCCTGGCCCGCGCCACCGAACTGATCGTCAGCGTCCCGGAACGGCACACCGCCAGCCTGCGCGCCGGCATGTACAGCTTCCCGCTACCGTTCACCCTGCCGACATTCACGGTCGCCATGCTCTGGCACCCGCGAATGGACGCCGATCCGGCGCATCGCTGGTTGCGCGGGTGTCTGCGGGAAGTTTGTGCGCAGTAGATCGCCCTGAACCTGCTGCCGTCGATGGTCGCAAGCGCTTCAGAGAACAGGCCAAGCTGCTGGCACAGCACCACGAGCGGCCTACAGACGCCGCGGATTGCCGTGCCGTTATCCTTGCGGAAGTTGGCTATGTTAGGCAGCCACGTTCGATTTCATAAGCGGCACTCGTGGCGCTGTATGCGAAGCCAGGAAGGCCAGGACGGCTGCTACCGCAAGCACGGCCGCGCTCAATTCGAATGTCGCCCGGTAACCGCTCAGATCAAATACGAAGCCGCCTACGGTTGCACCCGTGGCAATCGCCAGTTGGATGATCGCCACCATCAATCCACCGCCAGCCTCCGCATCGTCAGGCAGGGTCCTCGCCAGCCATGTCCACCAGCCAACCGGCGCTGCGGTCGCAACCAGCCCCCAGAAGCCCAGCAAGACGGCGGTAGTCGCCGCGGAGCCTCCAAACGCAGCGAGCGCCAGTGCGATCACTGCCATCAGCATCGGGATGGCGATCAGCGTCCGATACAGGCCGTTTTTCAAGAACACTTCAATCAAGAAGGTTCCCGCGAAACCGGCCACCCCCAAAACGAGCAGCATGAGCGAAAGCATGGAAACGCTGACGTGGGTGACCGTTTCCAGGAACGGGCGCAGATAGGTGAACAGCATGAACTGGCCCATGAAAAAGGCGCTGGCCGCGACCATGCCCAACGCTACCGGCGCGCTCTTCATTAACCTGAAGGCATTGCCGCTTCCGGCGCTACGTTCCGTCCTCATGGCGGGGAGGCTCAACAGGAGCCACGCGGCGGCGACTGCAGCGACTGGCACGATGCAGAAGAAAGCGCCCCGCCAGCCGATCAACGCACCGAGGAAGCTTCCCAGGGGCGCCGCAATCACTGTCGCCAAGGCGTTGCCGCCGTTGACGATTGCCAGCGCACGCGGCACCTGGTCATCCGGCACCAGCCGCATGGCCGTTGCCGCCGACAGCGCCCAGAAACCGCCGATCGCGACGCCGATCAGCGCGCGCCCAGCCATGAACAGCGTGTAGTTCGGCGCGAATGCCACCAGCGTTCCGGAAACGAGCATCAGCAATGTCAGGGACAGGAGCAGCCGTTTGCGATCAACCCGTGCCGCCACTGATGCGATGACAAGACTGGTGAGCAACGCGAACAGCCCAGAGACGGAAATACTCTGGCCGGCCTGGCCTTCGCTGATCTGGAGGTCTGTCGCAATCGGCGTCAGCAGGCTGACTGGCATGAATTCCGCGGCCACCAGCGCAAACGCGGCGAGCGACATGGCGAGAACAGCGCCCCATGACTGCTGGCTCTTTTGAGGGGCTGAGAGAAATGTATCGGTCATGGATAGAGGGATCCTGTGCTTCTTGAAGCGCATTCGCCGTTGCACCGAGCAACGTCGACAGACACCTCGGAGCGCGCGGCAGCGCCATGCTCGACGTGCATTGAGGCTCAACTGGCAATTTGCGTTGCAAGCCAGCGTCATGCGCTGCGTGATGGGGGAACAATGCGGCCTCGTTGCCATCGACCAACAAGCGATCTCAGCCTGTCAGCCGCACCTCTGATCAAGAGGCGACTCAGGTCCAGGCGCAGAGGCAGAAACGCGGCACCGGGATCGGTGCCGCCGCGGGAGATGCGGTGCCCAACTAAGGCACTGATCAGTGCTACTGCAGATTGCTTTGGAAGAACTCGGTCAACTTGGCGAACGGGATGAGGTTGACCCGGTCGTACAGATCCACATGGCCGGCACCGGGAACAACGAACAACTCCTTGGGCTCGGCGGCGCGCTTGAAGGCATCTTCACTGAACTCGCGCGAGTGCGCAGCGGAGCCGGTTATGAACAGCAGTGGACGTGGCGAGATGGACTCGATGTCGTTGAACGGATAGAAGTTCATGAACTTCACGTTGCTGGTCAGCGTCGGCATGGTGGTGGTTTGCGGCGACGCGCCGGCAGGCGTGACCTCGCCCCGCGGTGTGCGATAGAAGTCGTAGAACTCGTCGCCGACTGGGTTGCCAGTCAGCTTTAGCGGCGAACCGCTGGTGTATTTGCTGTTGCCGCCCTGGAACTCCAGGTCACGCTGCTCGGCCGCTTCGCGGATGATCTGCTGGCGTTGCTCCAGGGTAACGGCGTGCTGAAGGCCATTGCGGTTGGCCGCACCCATGTCGTACATGCTGACGGTCGCGATGGCTTTCAGCCGCGGATCGATCTTGGCCGCGCTGATGGCGAAGCTACCGCTGCCGCAGATGCCGAGAACGCCGATGCGCTGCCGATCGATGAAAGGCCGGGTGCCCAGGAAATCCACCGCGGCACTGAAGTCTTCCGCGTAGATGTCCGGCGACACTGCTTGGCGAGGCTGTCCTTCGCTCTCACCCCAGAAGGATAGGTCCAGCGACAGCGTGACGAAACCCTGCTCGGCCATTTTGCTGGCGTAGAGGTTCGCGCTCTGCTCCTTCACCGCCCCCATCGGGTGGCCGACGATGATGGCGGCACTCTTGGCTTCGGGGGCGAGGCCCTTCGGGGTGAACAGGTTACCGGCCACCTTCATGCCGTATTGATTGTTGAAGGAGACCTTTGCCACAGTCACCTTGTCGCTGTTGTAGAAGTTGTCCGCGCCGTTCGACATATCGGCTCCCATTGATGAGAACGAGGTGATGAGCAGCCCTAAGGCAAGCAGCATTCTTTTCACGTGATAATTCCTTCTGTTGAGTTGTTTGGCCTCGCGCGATCAGCCGGCCAAGGTGGCGTTGTCGATCACGAAGCGATACTTGACGTCGCCCTTGAGCATTCGCTCGTAGGACTCGTTGATCTGATCGGCCCGCACCAGCTCGATGTCGGCGACGATGCCGTGCTCGGCACAGAAATCCAGCATCTCCTGGGTCTCGGGGATGCCGCCGATCATCGAGCCGGCAAGGGTTCGTCGTTTCATGATCAGGTTGAACACGTTGGGCGACGGGTGCGGCGAGGCGGGCGCACCGACCAGGGTCAGCACACTGTCGCGCTTGAGCAGGACCAGGAAGTCATCGAGATCGTGGGGGGCTGCGACGGTGTTGAGGATGAAGTCGAAGCTCTTGGCCTGCGCGGCCATCTCGTCGGCATTGCGCGAGACGACAACCTCGTCGGCACCCAGCTGCCTGGCCGCTTCGCGCTTGGTTTCGGAGGTGGTGAACGCCACCACCTGGGCACCCATCGCATGGGCCAGTTTGATGCCCATATGACCCAGGCCACCGATACCGACGACACCGATCTTCTTGCCCGGCCCCGCGTTCCAGTGACGCAGCGGCGAATAGGTGGTGATGCCTGCGCACAACAGCGGCGCGACAGCGGCCAGTTGCTCCTCGGGGTGGCGGATGCGCAGCACGTAGCGCTCGTGTACCACGATGGTTTGCGAATAGCCGCCAAACGTCCAGCCGGGTGCGTCCCCGGTCGGGAAGTTGTAGGTACCGATCATGCCGTCGCAGTAGTTTTCCAGGCCGGCGTCGCAGTCGTCGCAGTGCTGGCAACTGTCGACGATGCAGCCGATCCCGACCAGATCACCGGCTTTGAACCCCGAGACGTGTGCGCCGACCGCGCTTACGCGGCCGACGATTTCGTGGCCCGGAACGCAGGGGAACTGCGTGCCTTCCCACTCGGCGCGCACCTGATGCAGATCCGAGTGGCAGATGCCGCAGAAGGCGATGTCGATCTGAACGTCATGGGCTCCAGGTGCACGGCGGGTGATCTGCAGCGGCTCGAGTGGTTTGTCGCCCGCATGGGCACCGTAGGCTTTTACTAGCATTGAAGACCCCTTCCTGCATTAGGTTAGAGGCACATTCTCCGGCTATGCCCGGATGCCCTGTAGCGAGTTTCGCTGGATTACTTGCCTGATCCGCTGAGCCTGCAGGCTTTTGCTGGGAAGGGGCCGACGGCCGCGTTAGAGTTCGGCCACGAGGTGCAAGCAAACATGACCAGCAGACACGACACCGCAACTCAGAGCACATCGCCACAAGAGGCGCTGGCGCAGATCATTGGCACCCGGATCACCCAACCGGGTGACGCCGGAACAGCTATCGCCGGCCTCGGCTTCTTTCGCCGTGAACACCCTTCGCCTCCGGTCGTCTGCATGGTCGAGCCGAGCATCGTCCTCGTCGCTCGAGGCGAGAAGCGGCTGTGGGTAGGCGGCGAGGGGTATCTGTATGACACCTCGCGATTTCTGATCACCTCGTTAGACTTGCCCGCCAATTCCGAGGTGATGGTGGCGAGCCCGGAGCAGCCCTGTTTGGGGCTGACCTTGAAGCTCGACCTGCGCATGCTGGCTGAGCTGATCGCCCAGGGTGGCCTGCCGCCAAGTCGTGACCGATCCGTTGGGACGAGTGTGGGAATCGGTTCGGCGACCCCGGCTTTGTTAGCGTCGTTCGGGCGTCTGCTGGCGCTGCTGGATGAACCCGAAGCCATCCCGGTACTCGCGCCATTGATCCAGCGTGAGATTCACTACCGGCTGCTGATGAGTGACCAGGCAGCCAGGCTGCGGCAGATCACCTCCGTCGATGGTCAGGGCTATCGGATTGCCAAGGCCATCGACTGGCTGAAGCTGAACTACGCCATGCCGCTTCGCGTCGAGGAACTCGCCTCCCGTGTGCAGATGAGTCCGCCGACCTTTCATCACCATTTCCGCCAGCTCACCGCGATGAGCCCGCTGCAGTACCAGAAATGGCTGCGGTTGAACGAGGCGAGACGCCTGATGTTGAACGAGCACCTGGACGTATCGAGCGCGGCCTTCAAGGTCGGCTACGAAAGCCCCTCCCAGTTCAGCCGAGAATACAGCCGTTTGTTTGGAGTGCCGCCCAAGCGCGACTTGGCAGTGTTGCGCGGACGAACCAATGACACCGATGCGCGTAAGAGCGGCACCTTACCGCCGGCAGCACTTCATAATTAGACGCCTGCCGACGGTCCGTCTGGCCGCTTCCTGCCTGTCGCGACCATCCAGCCCGGGCCGAAAGCGGGCATGGGCTGCCGGCAGCGGAGCTAGCGCGAGAAGCGCTTGCGGTAATCCCGGGGCGAGATCGCCAGATGGCGCTGGAAGGTGCTGCGCATCCGTTCCTCGTCGCCATATCCGCACTCTCGGGCGATCTGCTCGATGTTGCGTTCCGAGTCCTCCAGCAGGCGGCGCGCCGCCTCCAGGCGAAACAGCTCGACGGCCTTGGCCGGTGAGCGGCCGGTCTTCTGCTTGTACAGGCGGGAGAAGTTTCGTGGGCTCATGTGGCAGCGCTCGGCCAGCACTTCCACCCCGAGATTGGGTTGGCCGAGATTGTCGGCCAGCCAGCGGTGCAGTTCGTCGAACACCGCCACGTCCTGGGTCTGGGCCTGCAACAGTTCGCTGAACTGCGCCTGCCCGCCAGGCCGCTTGAGGAACACCACCAGCTCGCGCGCCACCTGCATCGCCACCTCGCGGCCGCAGTCGGCTTCCACTAGTGACAGGGCCAGGTCGATCCCGGCGCTGACGCCGGCGGAGGTCCAGACGCTGCCCTGCTGGACGAAGATCGCGTCGTTGTCCACATCGATGGACGGGAAGCGCGCACCCAGCCGCTCGCACATGGCCCAGTGGGTCGCCGCGCGCTTGCCGTCCAGCAGGCCGGCCTCGGCCAGCAGGAAGGTGCCACTGCATACCGACGCGGTGCGCCGCGCCAGGTGGGCGTGGTCGGCGATCCAGCGAATCAGCTCGGCCGATTCGGCCACCACCTGTTCGATTGCCGGCGATCCGGGCACGACCAGAGTGTCGACGCCGTTCACCGCGAAGCCGGACAGGGGCTGCGTATCCACCGCCAGGCCTTCGGCGGTCTGCACCAGGCCGCCCGCCAGGCTGACCGTCAACCGCTGGTAGCCCGGCAGACCGCGTGCGTGCATGGCCTTGGTCGCGGCCCAGAACACGGTCTGCGCGCCGGTCAGGTCGAGCAGGCCCACCTGCGGGTAGGCGACGAACAGAATGGTGCGGGGCGTGGCTGGCGTGAAATCTGGGTTATCTGTCATTTGTGCCGAACTCTTTCGCTTCTAGCATGGCTCCGTAAAACGAACCGAACCTATGCCAGGAGTCATCATGGACCAACATATTCTGATCATCGGGGCAGGATTCGCCGGGCTGTGGAGCGCACTGAGCGCCGTGCGCCTGCTGGATCAGCACGGGCGCACCGACGTGCGCGTGACCCTGCTCGCGCCTCAGGCCGAACTGCGCATTCGCCCGCGCTTCTACGAGCCGGACGTGCACAGTATGCGCGCACCGCTGCTGGACCTGTTCGCCGTCACCGGCGTGCACTTCGTCCAGGGACTGGCGCTGAGCATCGATGCCGAAGGCCGCAGGGTGACCTACCGTGACGCCGCCGGCGACCAAGCCGCGCTGGGCTACGACCGCCTCATCCTGGCTACCGGCAGCCAGCTGTTTCGGCCTGCCGTGCCGGGGCTCGCCGAGCACGCCTTCGATGTCGACCAGATCGAGCAGGCCGCGCGCCTCGAACAGCACCTGTGCGCCCTGGCCAACAAGCCGGATTCCGTCGCACGCAACACCGTGGTGGTGGCCGGCGGCGGCTTTACCGGTATCGAAACCGCTACCGAGCTGCCGGCGCGCCTGCGTGCGATTCTCGGTGACGACGCCCAGGTTCGGGTCATCGTCGTCGAGCGCAACGGCCAGGTCGGCGCCAGCCTGGGCGATGGCATCCGCCCGACCATCCTCGAGGCCTGCCGCGAGCTGGGCGTTGAATGGCGCCTGGGCGTGTCGGTCGCCTCGGTGGACGCTGGCGGCGTGGTGCTCGACGACGGCCAGCGCATCGACGCCAGCACGCTGATCTGGACCGTCGGTTTCCGCGCCAGCGGCCTGACCCAGCAAATTTCCGCTCCGCGCGACGCCCTCGGCCGGCTGCAGGTGGACCGCCACCTGAAGGTCGAAGGCTTGGCCGACATCTACGCCGCCGGCGATACCGCGCGCGCCGCCACCGACGAGTTGGGCAACTTCAGCGTCATGTCCTGCCAGCACGCCATCCCGCAGGGCCGCCATGCCGGCAACAATGCGGCGGCCGAGCTGATCGGCGTCGCGCCGCGGGACTACCGCCAGCCCAAGTACGTCACCTGCCTTGACCTGGGCTCCTGGGGCGCGGTGTTCACCGAAGGCTGGGAGCGCCAGCAGAAACTGGTCGGCGCCGAGGCCAAGACGCTGAAAACCCAGATCAACAGCCTGTGGATCTATCCGCCAGCGGCCGATCGCGCCGTGGCACTGGCGGCCGCCGACCCGGCGATCCCGGTGGCCTGAGCGGATCGCTCGGTCCCCCAGGGCAGCGCTGGGCGGCTTTGCTCATTGGACAACAGGGGGCCAGGGTTTGGGCTTGAATGATCAAGCAGCAGCGAAATTAATCGTGTCCCCTGTTGTTCTCAGGCAACCAGCAGGCCCCTGGCGGGGTCGGTTCGGGCGTCGGCGCTCCACGCGCCGGCGGGGATCAACCGGCTGTGTGCTGGCAATACTGCCCGCGGTTAATCACGGCCTCGGAGAAAACGTCGCCCGGTAGGATGGTGCGGGCGGCGCTCCGTCGGGCCGCATAGGATGAGCGCAGCGATACCCATCGCTAGTCATCATGAAGGGGGGCTTGGCCAGCCGCTTCTGCGGCTGGTTGGGATGGGGCTGCTGCCTGTCGCGACAGGCAGGAAGCGGCCGGTCCAGCCTATAAATAAATCGTCCCCTTTGTTGCGGGGGCGGGCGATCAGCCAGTAGTTTTTATTGCGCTGGCGTGGCCGCGATACGCAACTCGGGATGACCCAATGGGTGGCTCAGGGCATCGAAGAAGCGCAGTTGCACGCTCTGTGTCGCGAACAGGCTGGCGTAATGCTGCTTCTGCTGCGTGATGAACGCCGGGTTGTGCGGGTAGATCGAGATGGCCAGGGTTTTCAGCCCGGCTTGCTGCAAGGCCTGGATCAGGTGCTGGTCCTGCGCCGCCAGGCTGTGGCCGAAAATGCACAGCCTGTCCTTGGGTTGCGCCAGCTGGCTGTAGCAGAACGACAGGTAGTCGGAACTGCGGATGGCCTTGAGCTTGTCCGCGCTGCTGCCTTCGTTGACGAACAGCGGGATATCGCCCAGCCGGTTGATAGCAAAACTGGCCAGCAGGGTGCTTTCCGATGAATTGAGGATGCGCGTGCTGCCATCGATGTTCTTCACCAGGTGCATGCCGCCGTGCAGGTAGAGCAGGCGCGTGGCATTGCCATGGCGCTCGCAGTCGCCGGGGGCGAAGGTCGAGTCCGCGCCGCGGAACAGGTCTTCAAACGCCTCCGGGGCCTGCATGACGGCCCAGTAGTTGAGCAGGTCGTAATTGCCGGAATAGACCGTCTGGTACTGGCTGAGTGCGCTGTTGATGCGGCTTAGGCTGGCGGCCTGCACCTGGCTCCAGGGAATATGCACCGAGCGCACGGCGTGGATCAGCGCTTCCTTGATGGCGAAATAGCGATGGCGCGGCGAAGACGAGTTGATGGTCAGCGCGGCATTGACCCGGATGCTGTTCTTCAGGGCGCTGAGCACCTGTTCGAAGTTGCTGGTGTCCAGAGCCCGGAACACGCTGAGCTCGGTCGCGCTAAGCGGACGATTACGGGTGGTCTGGGCCTCGTCGAACAGCGAGAAGTAGGCGAACTTGCGCCATACCGCCAGGCTCGCGCCGTTGCCGATCAGCAGTTCGGGGAAGCCGATGCTGCTGTTCAGGGTGCTCCAGTCTTCCAGTTCGTCAGTAAATGCCGGGAGTTCCATAATCGCTAGTTGTCGCCTTGGGCCGTGGTTGCGCAGGGCGCGACTTTAACATGGGGCGCGACAACTGCCGGCTTAGCCGCTGCGGCCCATTGCACCGCCAGGATGCTGCCGAGCACCGCAATCAACCCCAGCAACGCCACGCCGGTGATGCTCTGCCCCAGCAATGCCCAGCCCAGCAGCACCGCCACCAGCGGGCTGAGCAGCCCCAGGGAAGACACCGCCACCGGAGCCAGGCGGGCGATGCCGCGAAACCACAGCACATAAGCCAGTAGCGCGCCGAACAGCGACAGATAGGCATAACCCAGCCACTGCACCGGGCTTAGCTGCGGCAGCGGCGGGTCGATCAGCCAGGCCACCGGCAGCAGGAACAGGCCGCCAATCAGCAACTGCCAGCCGGTAAAGGCCAGCAGCGGCACAGTCGGTCGCCAGCGCCGCGTCAGGTAGGTGCCGCTGGCCATGCAGGCGGTGCCGACAAAGGCGGCGGCAATCCCAATCGGGTCCCAGCTGGCCCCCGGTGCCAACAGCAGGGCGGCCATTCCGGCGATGCCGAGCGCGCTGGCGGCGACCGCCATAGATGCCGGCCGCTGGCGATCCATCGACCACACCAGGCCCATTACCAGCAGCGGTTGAATGGCCCCGACCACCGCCGCCAACCCGCCCGGCAAGCGGTACGCGGCGACAAACAGCAGCGCCTGGAAGAAGCCGATATTCAGCGCCGCCAGCACCAGCAGACGCGGCCATTCGCTGCGCCGGGGCAGGTAGCGGCTGTACAGCACCAACAGCAGGCCGGCGGGCAGGGCGCGCAGCAGTGCGGCGGTAAAGGGCCGGTCCGGCGGCAGGATCTCGGTGGTGACGATATAGGTCGAGCCCCAGATGGCCGGCGCCAGGGCGGTGATCAATACATCCAGCCAGGTGCTACGGGATGCTGAGCGGCCCATGCATTTGTCTCGCATTCAAGATAAAATGCGAGGCTAATGGCAAGTTGTCTTGAGTTCAAGATAAATTTCAGGGGTAAGCCAATGGCAATCCAGCGACAGATGGATGCGGTCGATGCAATTCTTCAGCAGTGGCACCGCGAGCGGCCTGACCTGGATGTCAGCCCCATGGGGGTGATCGGCCGGCTTGGGCGCTGCTCGGCGCTGCTGCGGCGCGAGCTGGACAAGCTGTTCAGCAGCTTTGGCCTGACCTCCTGGGAGTTCGACGTGCTGGCCACCTTGCGCCGTTCCGGCGAGCCCTTTCGCCTGGCCCCGACTACCCTGTTCTCGACCCTGATGGTCACCTCCGGCACCATGACCCGGCAGTTGCAGCAGCTGGAAGCCTCCGGCCTGGTCAGCCGCCTGGCCAACCCCAGCGATGCGCGCAGCATGCTGGTGCAGCTGACCCCGGCCGGGCTGGAGCTGATCGACCGCGCGGTAACCGCGCATGTGGCCAACGAAGCGCGGCTGCTGGCCCCGATTGCCGCCACCGAGCTGACGCAACTGGAGGCGCGGCTCTCCGAGCTGTTGGCGGTTCTGGAACCGGCTGCCGAATGATTTTCCTGCAAGCCAGGCCGCGAGCAGGCTGGGCGACTAGACGAGGTGAGTGATGAGCAACGAATTGGTGATCGAAGATGTTCAGCTGGGTGACGGCAAGGAAGTGGTCAAAGGTGCGTTGATCACCACCCAATATAATGGATTTCTCGAAGATGGCAGCAAGTTCGACTCCTCCTATGATCGAGGCAAGGCCTTCCAATGCGTGATCGGCACCGGTCGGGTGATCAAGGGTTGGGATCTCGGCATGATGGGCATGCGTGTCGGCGGTAGGCGCAAGCTCTTCGTCCCGGCGCACCTGGGGTATGGCGACCGCGAGTTCGGAGCTCATATCAAGCCCAACTCCAAGCTGATCTTCGAGATCGAGTTGCTGGAAGTGCTGACGCGAGATGATTGACGGGGGCGTTGGCTAACCTCGATTGCTACCGAGGCCCACGTTCGGTTTCGATTTCTTGTGATGAACTACGGGACAAGATCGCGCAGAGCGATCTTGAACCGTCGCCAACAATAGCTTATTAGTATTTGAGACTTGCTATAAGTGACAGTTGATTTGACGAGTATTCGCTGTCATTCCACTTATAGTCGTACTGCCCCTTGACCGTCCAAGAGCTGTTATCGCAATTGCAGGACAGGAATGTAATACCTGCTCCGACATTATAGAGATCTCGATTCTGCTCTATTCCTTCCACGTTAAATGCCGATCCGCCGCCGGTGAGGACTGCGGTCTGCTCGATGGTGGTATCGCTGAAATCATGCATCCATTTGACATGCACTTCAGGGGAATAGGTGCTGGCGCCGGATCGAATGACGCGTTCAACCTTCACGCCCACGCCTGATTGAGTCAGGTTGTAATCTTGGTCATCCACACGATGATTCAAACCGCCGGCACCATGCTCGTTATAACCGTCAACTTTGAGAAGCGACGTCTGCAATGAGGCGAAGGGTGTAACAGTGACTTCTTGATCAAAGTAGAAGTGTTTTCCGGCCGAAACAAGAGCAGTGTACTGCTGCCCATCGTAGTCAGATTTAGCCACACGATTAACACCTGGGAAGATGATCTGGCGTTCCCCTTCATAACGATCCATCCCGGCAGTCAAAGCGCCCTGTACATACCAAGGGCCCGGGGTGTAATTGAGATAACCCGTCAGCTGGTAAGAATCGATTGTGGTCTCGCCAGAGGAGTTGTTGCCGTCAATGGTGCTATTCGCATAACCAGCGCTGACACCAACTCGGGTGTTCTCGCTCACAGGTCGGTCGTAAGCCAGTACCAAACCGTAGGTTTTAGTGTCGTAGCCGTAATTATTATCGACATCGCCCTGGCTACCTGCATTGCCAAAGGTCTTAGCCCACCAATTGCTCGGTTGCTCGTCACCTTTGCACTTGCGTACTTCTGGTTGGGGTCTATCGGCCCCACAGCTGGTGTCGCAACACATGCTCTGGATCTCGTCCACACGTGCTTGCAACATGTCCTCCATCAGGCGCGTCGCCTGCCCTGCTACCCAGGGTGCTGCCAGGTTGGTACTGCTGGGGGCCAATTGAGCCAGGGCATCGGTAACGGCCGCGGCATTGGGAAGAGCAAGCACGGCGCCCTGCACGACTTGCAAATCGGAACCCGCTGGAGCAGCTGAACCCAGCAATGCTCCCGCAACCACATCGGCAACAGGTACGCCCAAGGAGACCGATTCAACGGTGATGAGCACATCGCCAGTAGTGGTCGGCACACTGGAGAAGGTGTAAAGCGGGTTGGAATTGAGGACGGTTACGGTAGCCCCGTTGGTGCCCGCCAGGCCACCGACAATCCTGAAGGTCGTTCCGGCAGTAAGCACGCCCGTTACGGTTGGAATCACCGTAATACCGGCAGCATTGATATTCGAGGCGCCGGACGGCTGGATATTACCGTATACGGTATTACCGGCGAGGGAGGTTGCAATCGTGCCATTGGCGTTAGTGGTCAACGCCCCAGTGATGGCCAAGGTATTAGCGCCGAGATTGAATCCTTGCGCTTGTACGGCACCGGTAATGGACGCATTACCGCCCGATACATTGATTTGCTTCAGCCCGTTTGCACCGCCAATAGCCCCATTTATATTACTGCCGCTATTCAAGGTTAAAGTACCGGTATTCGCAGTATTGGTCGTGACGGCCCCCGTCAGCAGTTGGCCTGCGCCGAGATTAAGAAAACCATCGCCGACGAATACAGGTGCCGATATGACGTCTCCATTGAAATTTACAGTACCTTCCCCGCTAATCTGGGTCGTGGTGGCGAATACGTCGCCATTAAAGTCAACCGTGCTACCGGTAGCACCGGCACTGATATTGAGAAACAGAACGCCTGGCTGGCCGGTAGACCCGGTGACTATCGAGTCGCCAAGAAACAGAAGATTGCCGGTATTATTAGAAGCAGTGGTAAAAGCCCCACCGAGATCGTTATTAGTATTGACATTCTGACCATCGTTAATGGTCAATGTGGCGCCACCCGTGGTGTCGACACCATTCAGCTCACCTTCCGCCCCGACTACACCGGGAAGCGCAACAGCCTCGCGGGCTAAACTAATCGGGGCCCAAGCCACGATGGCAGCCGCCACAGCTACAGAAATTAAGCTGGCTTTCATATAGGCCCTTTAGATTAAATTGTCACAATTGACACTGCAAATTAGGCCTAATAGTTGTAATTAGCAAACAATCATAAAATAATTATCCAGGCAAATATTCAATACGAATCACAATCAAATCTAAACTTGCCGCTCGTCGAATAATTGGAACTTTTCCTGTTTCGTGAAAAGCCCCCGGTAATTGCCATGAAACGAAGCACAGGTTCTATATCAATGTCATCGACTTAAGGGTTTTCCTATAAAAATCATATGATTAGCGATAATATAAGGGCATATAGAGAACTCCTTTTGACCGCTTACTCCACAGCATTAACGCAGCCCGCCAAGCCCCTGCGTGAAAGTTGTACAAAAAACAACCTGCTCGCTCGACTGTCCCGCCTTCATCGATGCCCACCGCCAGCACCCACAAGACTTTATCCGGAGGTCAGGGGGCAAGGTCCTTCCTTTTGCTTATGAGCAATGGGGAAGGGGAGCGAATTAATTTATAGAGGTGCCCAGCCGCGCAGCCCCCCGGCAGCCGCAGGCCCACCCCTCTATTCGCACCGTCTCCCCCAACGCTTGCCAGCCCCCGGCAAAAAACACTTATCATTCAGCCATATACATCATGCCCAGGGTGGTAATCGTCGAATGTTGTCTGCCGTCGAGCGCTACAAGTTGCTCCTCTCCGGGGCCTTGGCGCGTTATTTCCCGCGCACCACCGCCTATCTGCGCGCCGAGCGCGAGGCGGGGGTGCCGCAGAAAAAGCCGCGGGCCCGGACGAAGAAGGCCGGGGCTGCGGCGGGAAAAAGCAAGGCGGGCGCCGGGAAAAAGCCTGCCCGGCCCCGTGGCAAGCCCAGCAAGCCGGCTAGCACGGCCATCTATGGGCCGGCGTTGCTGGCGGTCGATGCGGTGCAGGTCGAGGCGATGCGCGCACGGGTCGCCCAGGCGGTGGCGGCGGGGGTGATCAGCGCGCCGTCGGACGAGCAGTGGGCGATGATCCTCGGTCGTCATCCGCTCACGCGGATCTTCGCCGGGGCGGGCTCGGGCAAGTCCACCACCCTGGTGCTGCGCGTGGTGTTCATGCTCTGTCATCTGGGCATCGAGCCGGGGCGGCTGACGGTGATTTCCTTCACCAACGCCTCCTGCGCCGAGCTGCGCGAGCAACTGCTCAGGGTGCTGGGCTTCTGGCAATACCCGTTCGCTGCCGGCCAGGCCCGCCAGTGCGTACGCACCTTCCATTCGGCCATGGGGGTGCTGGCCAAGCAGGCGCTGCACAGCCCGCGCTGGTTCGAGCAGCTGGACGATCCGCCCGGCGCGCCCCGTGAGCTGGATAACCCGCTGACCGCCGCGCGCCTGCGGCCGGCCCAGCAGCGCCTGCTCAAGCAGGCCTACCAGCAGTGCTACGCCGAGGAGCCGGTGTTTCGCGAGTTGGTGCACAGCCTGTTGGGGTTGCCGCCGCCGGCGGACACCACCGCGGGCAAGCGGCCACGAGTGGCCAAGGCGCCGCTGGATGGCTTCAAGCTGGCGGGGGAGTTCACTGCCTTGCCGCTGTTCGAGGCCTTTTATGTGCAGGCCGGCTTTATCCAGAGCATCGGCATCCGTCCCGAGCGGATAGAGGTCCAGGCGCTGTCCTGCTGCGTCCGCGAGCGCAGTTTTATCGAGGCCCTGGTGCTGTTCTGCAAGGCCTTCGCGGGCTGCCTGCAGGAGCAGGGCTTGATGACTTTCGACGGCGCCTTCCAGAGTCTCGGCGAACGCCTGGCCGCCGACGCGCCGGGGATCTCGGCCGAGGCGCTGGCGCCGTTCAATCACCTGTTGATCGATGAATTCCAGGACATCTCGCCGCAGATCGTCCAGTGGCTGCAAGCGCTTCATCGCTGCCTGGCGCGCCAGGGCACGGCGGTCAGCCTGATGGCGATCGGCGACGACTGGCAGTCGATCTATGGTTGGCGCGGCAGCTCGCCGGAGCTGTTCATGGACTTCGACCGGCACTTCCCGGGCAAGGGCAAGGCGAAGAGCAGCGCGCTGTTGATGCTGGCCACCAACTACCGCTGCATCGAGCCGGTGATCCGCGACGGCGAGGCGGTGCTCGCCGCCGTCGCCTGCAAGCAAGCCAAGACCAGCAAGGCGTTCAAGGCCATGCAGCCGGGCGATCACGGGGTCAAGCTGGTGCAGGGCTTCGATATCAAGACGCGCATGCCGGAGCTGCTGGAGGCGATCAAGGCCCAGTGCGCCCACGTCGCCAGCCGCAGCATGGCCGACCGCAGCGCGGTGCTGCTGCTGAGCCGGCGCAACGAACCCTTGCGGGCGATTCAGGCCCAGTTGGACAAGCAGCTGCCGGTCAAGGCCTATACCATCCACCGCGCCAAGGGCCTGCAGGCAGAAGTGGCGATCATCGTCGACGATTGTTCGCCGGCGCAGCCGCACCCGCTGCGCAATGCGCTGTATGCCTACTCGGGATTCTTCCGCAACAGCTACGACCAGGCGATAAGCGATGAAGGCTTGCGCCTGGCCTATGTGGCGATCACCCGGGGCGTGAGCCGGGTGCTCTGGTTCACCGGCAAGACCCAGGGCGCGACCCGGGTGTTGGCGGGGCGCGCCAGTCGGCGCGGCGGTCCCCTGTGAGTCTATTGGTGGCGGCAGGGCCCCGGGCACGGTGCCGGCAAAAATAACGCCAGGTGCTTAGCCGGATGCCCTTGCGCTCAAAAAATCTAAATCTAGCTTGTTGTTTTTGCTGGGCTTCCAGGGTTTTTGCCGCTGTGGCCGCTTGCCTGAGCGGCGGAGAATTATACTTTCAGTATCTCTGAATCGGATGGTTTCAGGGGTAAGGAGGTGGCAGATGGCCATTCAAGATACCTACCGGGAAATCGAGCAAACCCTCGGTCGAGTCCCGGAGTGGATCAAGCAGATGCCGGAAGGTGGCGCGAGCGGATTCTGGGGCGTGGCCCGAGATTTCTGGCTGGCAGATACCCGGATTCCGAACAAGTACAAGGAATTGATCGGCCTGGCCGTGTCGGGCGCGACGCGCTGCAGGTATTGCGCCCTGTTCCATACCGAAGCCGCGCGCTTGTTCGGCGCGAGCGACGAGGAAATAGCCGAAGCCAGCTTGATGGGCGCGCTGACCATGATGGGCAGCACCTTTATCAACGCCCAGCAGATCGATTACGAGCAGTTCCGCAAGGAGACGCTGGATATCGTCCGGTATGTCAAAGATCACTCGCAGTCCCAGGCCGCTTAGGCCGTCACGGGAACGAGCCCTTCGCCAGCTGACGAAGGATAAGTTGCTGGCCATCGGCAGCGGTGGTCTGCGGACCACCGCGCGGTGGCAGGCAGCCGTACTGCGCGCCGTCAGCGAGTTGATGCAAGACAACCCAAGCGTTGGGGAGCAAGAGCAGGACCTGCGCATTCCCTTCGCCAAAGCCCTGCATGAGATTTACCCAGGACAAAAGTCCGACGCCGAGTTGACGGAAATGCTGCTGCTCATGCTGGAAGTGGAGACCGCCAGCCTGCTCGGAGAAAGAGCCGAGGCGGGAGGCGGGGAGCATTGACAGCTTGTGAAAAAACTCCCGCCTACTGCGACGGCGCTCGATATTTTCACAAGCTCTGATCGCCGCTACGATTTCTTTGGATAATCGAGCGCCACTGTCGCGATGGGGCAGGCGCCGATGTCCGCCCAGGACTTCGCCGCGAAGCCGAACTCGGCGACGGCGCCGCTCGGCAGGTGGCCGATCTCGCCGCACAGGCGCTGGGCGAGCTCGCTCAATTCGGGATTGTGGCCGACGATCATCACGCACTGCAGCCGATCGTCGAGTGCGTGGATGATCTCGAGCAGGTCATCCGCCTGGGCGGCATACAGCCGGTCATCGACGCCGATGTGCTTGCGCTTGTAATCGAGCTTGCCGGCGATGATTTTTGCCGTCATCAGCGCCCGCACGGCCGGACTCGCCAGGATCAAGTCGGGCTTGACCTCGCGCCTGGCCAGGCGTTCGCCGATCTTCGGTGCGTCACGCTTGCCGCGCTCGTTCAAGGGGCGCTCGCGGTCGGCCAGCGCGGCGTCATCCCAACTCGACTTGGCATGGCGAATGAGAAATAGCCTTTTCATGCCACCCCTCGCTGTCCCCATCGATGGCTCCGGGCCTCAACCTGGCGGCCTGGTCGTTACTCAAAGCTTGTAGCCGATCTGGCGCAACAGGTTCTTGCGCCAGAGGATGTCGTCGTCGCCTTCGAGGTCACGGGCGCAGTAGCCGTCGACCACACCGAGAACGGCGCGGCCTTGCTCGGTCTCGGCGAGAATCACCTCGGTCGGATTGGCGCTGGCGCAGAAGATCCGGCAGACCTCGGCAACCATCTTGATGCTGTTCAGCACGCTCAGCGGGAAGCAGCCGGCGCCGAGGAAGATGATGAAGCAATGGCCGGCGCCAATGGCCTGGGCATTGCGCTGGGCCAGCTCGATCATCGCGCTATCGGTACCTGACCAGCGCACCAGGCATTTGCCCGAGGCCTCGCAGAAGGCCATGCCGAACTTGATCCCGGGCACGGCCGCGACCAGCGCCTCGTGGATGTCCTCGACGGATTTGATGAAGTGGGTCTGGCCGAAGATGAAGTTGATCTCTTCCGGCTTGTCGATGTTCACCGTGAGCAGTTGCATGGCGCGGGTCTCCTGGGCCGAGGGGTCGGCAGCCTGGAAAATCCCTGGCTGGGAAACGCTTTCGGCACTGGGATAAGCATAGCCATGGATGGGGCGGGGTTCTGTCGGCGGTCTGTTTATGGCGACTTGCGAGTCGTTGCCTGGTCTGCGCAGCATGGTGATCAAATTCAGATCATCAAGGTGAATTACCCGGGCAGCCGCTGGGCTGAAGCGAATCGCCACCCGGCCCACGTTGTGGTGTCTTGGCTCGCCTGGGTTGCGCTCAGTCAGACAGCGTTGCATCGCCCTGACGCACCTCGGGATTGACCAGGGTGCAACTGTCTCCATTGAAGTACGCCAGCAGGTTGGCGAAGGCATCACCGAAATACAGCTCATAGCTGTGCCGCTCGACATAGCCGAGATGCGGTGTGCAGAGAATTCTGGGGTGGTTCAACAACGGGTGCGCCTGGTCCAGCAGCGGCTCGTCCTCGAATACATCGAGGGCGGCAAAGCCTGGCCGTCCCTGGCTCATGGCCGCCAGCAGGGCCCCCGGGGCAATCAGCTCGGCGCGGCTGGTATTGACCAGCAAGGCACCGGGTTTCATCCACAGCAGATCGTCCAGGGTTACCGCGTGGCGCGTACTGTCGAATAGGCGCAGATGCAGGCTGAGCACATCGGCCTCGCGGAAGAACACCTGACGCGACTCGGCCGCACGATGGCCATCACGCTGCGCCGCCAGGCGTGAAGCCTCGCTGCCCCACACCAGCACCGGCATCTCGAAAGCCTGGGCATAGCGCGCCAGCCGCTGGCCGATCTTGCCGTAGCCCCAGATGCCCAGCGTCTGGCCGCATAAGCGCTCGCCGAGATTGACCTGCCAGTGCCCGGCGTAGAGCCCATCGATCGCCGTACGCAGTTGCCGGCGTGCATTGAGAATCAGGGTCCAGGTCAGTTCGGCGGCGGCAATCGGCGAACCCCGACCTTCCATCACCGCCACGCCGTGACGACTACAGGCGTCCAGGTCCAGGTGAGGGCCGACCCTGCCGGTCTGGCTGATCAACTTGAGCCTGGGCAACTGCGCCAGCAGGGCTTCGTCGATCACGCTGCGCTCGCGGGTCAGTACCAGCGCGTCGGCATCGGCGAAGCGTTGCGCCAGTACCTTGGGGTCTTTCTGCACATCGTGATACAGGCTGACCTTGTGGCCGCTCAACTGCGCGAAGCAGTCGAGCGAGCGGATGACGTTCTGGTAGTCATCGGGAATCACGATATTCAAGTGCAGTTCTCCAGGAGCGCACAATGCCCTCCACGCCGCTTCGATGATCGATCAGTCAGTGACTGCAAGGGGTGCTGGTTTGCGCCCGCGCCAGGCGCGCAATATCGGCAAGGCCACCATCACCGCAACCAGCGCCCATACAGCGACTGTAATTGGGCTGCCCCACAGGATACCCAGCTCGCCATTGGACAGCGAAAGTGCTCGACGCAGGTTGTCTTCCATCATGCCGCCGAGAATGAAGCCCAGCAGCACTGCAGACAGCGAGTAGTCCAGCTTGCGCAGGATGTAGCCGCACACTCCGATGCCGATCATCAGGAACAGATCGAAGGTGGTCGAATGCACCGCATACACGCCAATCGAGGTGATGATGGCAATTGCCGGTACCAGCGCCCAGGTCGGCACTGCGAGGATGCGGGTGAAGATGCGCACCATCGGCACGTTCATCACCAGCAGCATGACGTTGGCGACGAACAACGAGGCGATCAGGCCCCAGACCACTTCGGGCTGGTTCTGAAACAGCATCGGCCCTGGCGTGATGTTGTACAGCGTCAGCGCGCCGAGCATCACCGCGGTGGTGCCGGAGCCGGGTACGCCGAGGGTCAGCATCGGCACCATGGAGCCACAGGCCGCGCCGCTGTTGGCGGTCTCCGGGGCTGCCAGGCCGCGCAGGTCACCCTTGCCGAACTGGTTGTCCTTGCTCGCCATGCGCTTCTCGGACATGTAAGCCACTGCGCTGGCCAGGGTCGCCCCGGCGCCAGGCAGCACGCCCAGGACGAAGCCGACCACACCACTGCGCAGGTTGGTGGCCAGTACGAAGGCACCTTCCTTGAAGTTGAACAGCATGCGTCCGGTGGCTTTGGCCGCCTTGTGACCATGGTGGGTTCTTTCCAGCAGCACCAGGATTTCGCTGATGCTGAACAACCCGAGCACCAGGACGATGAACTGAATGCCGTCGGCCAAACCCAGGCTGCCGAAGGTGAAGCGATACACGCCGCTGTTGGCATCGATGCCGACACAGGACAGGGCCAGGCCGATGAACGCAGCCATGGCAGTTTTCAGCGGTTTGTTGTCGGCCATGCCGGCCAGGCAGGTAATCGCGAACACCATCAACACGAAGTACTCCGCCGGCCCAAAGGCCACGGCCCATTTAGCCAGCAGGGGCGCGAACAGCACCACGCCGATAGTCGCGATGGTGCCGCCGATAAACGAGCTCCAGGCCGACAGCGACAGGGCGATACCGGCCTTGCCCTGTTGGGCCAGAGGGTAGCCATCGAGGGTGGTCATCACAGCCGAGGCTTCGCCGGGAATATTCAGCAGGATCGAGGAAATTCGTCCGCCATATTCGCAGCCCAGATAGACCGCCGCGAGCAGAATCAAGGCGGTTTCCGGCGGCAGGCCGAGGGCGAAGGCAATCGGGATCAACAGGGCGACGCCATTGACCGGCCCTAAACCAGGCAGCAGGCCGACGATGGTGCCAATCAGGGTGCCGCAAAAAGCCGTAATCAGGTTGTAGGGTGTCAGGGCCACGCCGAAGCCGAGGCCCAGATAATGAATAGTGTCCATAGGTCAGCTCCCCAGTTTCGCGAGCATGCCGAGTGGCAGAGGCACATCGAGGCCATAGTCGAACAGCAGATAGAGCCCAACGGCGATCACTATGCCGCCGACAGTGCTCTGTACGCGGGTTGCGTCATACAGATAAGCCATGGCGACCGCGAACAGCGCGCTGCTGAGGATGAAACCGAGCACATCGAACAAAGCCGCGTAGGCCACCATCGCCGCGATACAGAGCGCGATCTTGCGGATTACCTGACGATTCAGCGGCGGCTCTTCCCTGGACTCGGTCTGTTTGGCTGGCTTTAACATTTGGTAAAGCGCACCCAGTACAAGCAGTGATAACAACAGCAAGGGATAGGCACGTGGTCCCACGGGCTCGTAAGCGAAGGGGGCCTGATAGCCCCAGGACAACGCTATCAAAGCCACACAGATCAGCAGGTTAACGCCTGCAAAAATTCGATCGTGCATCATTCTGCTCCTGGCTGGGCTGCCCGCAGCGGCAACCCACACCGTCGATGGATTTACTCGGCGACCAGGCCAAACTCTTCGCCCAGCTTGCGATAATCCTCAACCTGCTTTTTCACCAGGTCGTTCAACGCTTGGCCAGTGACATTCAGCGGGAGCACATCGCGATCTTGCAGGTACTGCTGGAACTCTTCCGAACTTTGCAATTTGGCAAAGGCCGCTTTCCACCAGTCGAGTTCTTCTTGCTTGACCTCAGGGCCCATGTAATAGCCCCGGATCAGCGGCCATTGAATGTCATAGCCTTGTTCTTTGGCGGTGGGGACGTCTGCCAGTTCGCCCGGCAGGCGTTCCTCGCTGTAGACCACCAGCGCGCGGATCTTGTTGCCGCGTTGCGCGCGTATTTCACTGGCACTGCCGGTCACCAGGTCGACGTGCTTGCCCATCAATGCCATGTAATGCTCGGAGCCACCTTCGAAGGCCGCATAGCGCAGTTCGCGGGGATCGACGCCCGCTGCCTTGGCCAGCAGGGCAATCTTGGCCCAGCCCTGGCCTCCGATGCTGCCACCGCCACCGACGGTAATGCTCTTGGGGTCTTTCTTCAGCGCCTGGATCACGTCGTCGAGGCTCTTGAACGGCGAATCCTCGCGCACTGCCAGGGTGCCGTAGTCGGTGCCGATGGTAGTGAGCCACTGCACCGCGTTTTCGTCGTAGCGACCGTACTTGCCCAGGGCCAGATTGAGCAGCGAGGCACCGGAGAAGGCGATCAGGGTCCCCGGCTCGCCACGGCGGTTGGACGCGATGGCGTTATAGGCCACCGCACCGATGCCGCCGGGCATGTAGGTGACGCGCATTGGCGAGTCGAGCAGGCCATGGTCCTTGAGGCCGGCCTGAGCCAGCTTGCAGGTCATGTCGAAACCACCGCCGGGCTTGCTCGGGGCGATGCACTCGGGGCGCGACGGCTCGCCGGCTTGAGCGTTAACGCTGCCCAGCATCAAGGCGCAGGCGAGGGGCAGGAGTTTGCTGAAGGTGATTGTTTTCATGGTTGCGTTCCTGTTTTTGGATTTGTTTGCAGGAGTTGGGCGCAGTATTACCAGCACGCCACGATTGGGCTGGGAGTCAAGTGACTTTCGTCGGCCCCCAGCCAGGAGCCTGGTTCCAGGCGGTTTCGATCAGAAGAAGCGATAGGTGTAGTCGACGTAGAAACGGTGGTCGGTATCGTCTTCCTTCACGCCATCCAGGCGGCCGGTCTTGGCAGAGTGGTAGTCGAGATAGGTGTAACGAACCGCCAGCCCCTTGATCACGGGCACCTGATAGGTCAGGTCGAAGGCCAGTTCGTTCTCGTCCGCTTCGCCGAGGGCGGCGTTGGCACTGTTCTTGGCATCGCTGCCGTCCTTGTAGCTGACGACGGTTTTCAGGCCTTTGATATGGTCTTGCCAGTCGTAGCCGGCGGAGAGCATCCAGACCTGTTCGTTGTCGTTGCTGAAGTCGGCCAGCACCCCGCCGGTTGGGAAGGGGTTGGTACCATGATCGCCGGCGAAGTTGTCCTCGATCCAGGCGCTGTCGAACTTCGCCACTGCGGCGCCCAGCTCCACGTTGCCCAGCTTCCAGTTGGCGGCAAGATAAATGCCTTGGCCGTCGTTGTCGCTGGCTGTCACGCCGTTGATCGCTCCCGGCAGATCCTCGTCGTCCAGTTCGGCGCTTTCGGAGCCGGTGACGAAGAGCTTGCCGTCATCGCTGGAGGTGTGGATACCGCCGGTCAGCTTGAGGCTGGACTGGCCGGCCAGTTTGAAGTTGTACGAGGCGACCAGGCCGGTCTTCTTCAGGAAGTCCTGGGCCCGCAGGTGTTCCAGGTTGATGCTGAAGGGGCCGGCCACATAGCTGGCGCCCAGGCTGTCGATGTAGTCGATGGCGCCATCGGCGGAGTTGTCGGTCTTGAATTCCTCGAAGGAACTGTCCGAGCGCGACGACCACTCGTTATAGCGCGCCCCGTACAGGCTCAGGCCCTTGAGCGGCGTGAGCTGGAAACTGCCGCCCGAGAAAGTGTTCGGCACAGCGCGGCTACCCGAGCTGGAAAGCAGCATGGACTTGTGCAGCTGGCGGCCAAGTTTGGCGGTGGCCAGATCCTGATACTTGAGCTTGACGAAGGCCTGAGCGACCTGCCCGAAGGAGTCATGCAGCTCGCCGCTGTTGTCGACCGAAAGCACGTCGGAGGTATTCCTGCCGCTGTTATCCAGCTTGTTGACGCTGTAGCCGGAAATGCCGACGCCGATCATATCGGCGAAATAGGGCGACTCGTAGTTGAGTTGCAGGCCTAGCGCCGACTGCGTACGGTCGTTGCTGTCGGTTTCGAAATCGCGATCGAAGTGAATGCCGCGCGCCTTCAGTTCCAGGGAGTGACCGCTGGTGTCCAGGGCCATGGCGCTGAGTGGAAAAATCAAGCTGGCGGTAAGCGCCGCGGTCTGCCCGAGGGTGATCTTATTCTTATTGGAACGCATCGATACTCTCCGTTACGGGTAATGACCCCGCCAAGGCTGGGTCGAGTCTGTGGTAACCAGGTCAGGCGTCAGCAGCCGCCTTTGAATGGCTCGCGTTTACCGACGTGAGCTGGGTACGTACACGTCGCCGGTGAACAGGCGGCGCGCGGTGCGGATCAGCGAGGCACGCATGGCTTCTGGCGAGTCACCCGCGGCCGGCTCCAGCGATACCTCGATTTGCCCACCGGCGTGCTCGAGCTTGACCAGAGTGGGGCCGTTGACCGGTGCCAGGTCGTGGGCCACGCTTCCCGGTAAAGCACAGGCACTGGCCAGGCCGATGGCCCCCGTGGCGGCCAGGGCGCGGTGGCAGTTGTGCGGCATGAAGTAGCGGGTGTTGAGCGCGCCGCCGTTACGCGGCGAGGACAACAGCACCGGCTTGGGAATGACCATCTGCGACACGTCGCCAAGCCCCATAGCTCGTCCAGCCTGCAGACGGATGCTTTCCAGGCGCTGCAGCAGTTCGGCGTCGGCATCCAGCTCGGCGGGCGTTTCATAGCCGGTCTTGCCCAGGGCCTCGGCATGCATCAGCACCATCGGCATGGCCATGTCGATGCAGGTGACCTCGACGCCATCGAAGCGATCGCGTACCTGGCCGGTGGGCAGCAAGCGGCCGGTCTTGGCGCCGGCGGCATCGAGGAAGGTCAGCTTGATCGGCGCCGCGGTGCCGGGTACGCCATCGATGCTGGTATCGCCTTCGTAGCGCACGCGGCCGTTGGGGGTCAGCACTTCGGAGTCGATCAGGGTATTGGTGTTGACGTTGCGAATGCGCACCCGGGTGACCGGTGTAGTGGCGTTGACCAGGCCATGCTCGATGGCGAAAGGCCCGATGGCGCAGAGCATGTTGCCGCAGTTCGGCGCCGTATCGACCCGGCGCTGCGCCACCATCACCTGTACGAACAGGTAGTCGACATCGGCGTCCGGATGACTGGAAGCGCTGACGATCGCCACCTTGCTGGTTTGCGGGCTGCCACCGCCGATACCATCGATCTCCAACTCATGCCCCGAGCCCATGATCTTCAGTAGAAGCTCGTCGCGCAGAGCAGGATTGCTGGGCAGGTGGTTGGCCAGGAACACCGGCCCTCGGGAGGTGCCGCCGCGCATAAGGACACAAGGTATTGCCTGCATGATGTCTCCGGTGCAATAAATATGTTTATTGTTGCGTTGAATAATTATTGAGCGACTCCGTTTAATTTGTAAAATGCATATATTTACTTTATTAATGTGTGTTACGCATTAATGCAGACCGCACAACCCCATTTACAGGGTCGCAACAGGCGCGTCGCGGGATTGGCCGACTACATTCGATTTGTGAATTGTAAAAATAACGTCGATTAATAGGTGTCACGCATGAATTACGAGCTGCAGGACCTCCGGGCCTTCGTAAAAATTGCCGAATTCGGTAATTTTCACGAAGCCGCCAACGCGATCCACCTCTCACAGCCGGCATTGACCCGGCGCATGCAGAAGCTCGAGGAAGGGCTGGGCACCCAGTTGCTCGACAGAACCACGCGTCGCGTCAGCCTGACCGCGGTGGGGCGCGACTTCTTGCCCAAGGCCAGGCGCTTGCTGGACGATTTCGAGCGTTCAATCCTCGGCATTCGCGAACTGGCCGAGCGCCAGTCAGGCCAGGTGACCCTGGCCTGCATCCCCACGGCGGCGTTCTACTTCCTGCCGACGGTGATCCGCGAATTCAACCTGCAGTACCCGAAGATTCGCATCCGCATCCTCGACCTGAGTGCCCATGAAGGGTTGGAGGCGGTACTGCGTGGCGAGGCCGATTTCGGCATCAATATGCTCAGCGGCCAGAGCGCGGAGATCGACTTCACCCCGTTGGTTGAGGAACCTTTCGTGCTCGCTTGCCGCCGTGACCATCCTCTGGCCACACAGCCTCAAGTGGCCTGGCGTGAACTCAGCGATTACCGCCTGATCGGCGTCGGTCGCTTGAGTGGCAACCGGGTACTGCTCGACCACGGTCTGGCTCACCTGGATTGGCGGCCCAGTTGGTTTTATGAGGTGCAGCACCTATCGACCTCGCTGGGTATGGTCGAGGCCGGGCTAGGAGTGGCGGCATTGCCCAGCCTGGCGATGCCGGCGGACGATCATCCAATTCTGATTCAGCGCCCCCTGGTTGACCCTGTCATCAGCCGCACCCTGGGTTTGGTCCGTCGACATGGCTCGTCGCTGTCGCCCGCGGCCGAGCAGTTCGTCGATACCTTGCTGCGGCAATGGCCTGGCTACACCTCGCTAGGCTCCAGCGGCAAACTGGCGAATCTTTCTTAGGCCATCCCTATGGGGCCGGTCTGTGCCAGGTGCAATGGATTTCGGCTTGCCCTGAGAGCTTGTGAAAAAACTCTCGCCTACTGCGAACGCCTCCAAACATCCGCTGCGGCGTTGCGCTACGTGAAAAGCAGGGTCATTTAGCTCACTAAACTCCCCTGCTTTTCACGCAGCGCGCCTTGCTGCGAACGCCTGGAGACGTTCTCGCTACGGCGCTCGATATTTTCACAAGCTCTGAGTGAGTCCGGGCTGTGGTCACGCTCGGGAACTAAATCTTGGGCTTCGCGGAACTCGTCCTACGAGGCCCCAGCTAACCCACGGCTGACCCAGACCTTGGCCGCGCTGTGATGCAGGATGCCGTGGCGGCGGGCCAGGGCGTGGCGGTCTTGGTCGTAGCCGCCGCCGATCAGGCCGACCACCGGGATGTCGCGGCCCAGGCAGTGCTCGAGTACCGCCTGGTCGCGGGCGGCGATGCCGGCGTCGGTCAGTTGCAGGTAGCCGAGGGCATCGTCCCGGTGCACGTCGACCCCGGCGTCGTACAGGACGATGTCCGGCTGGTACAGCGGCAGCAGGTAGTTCAGCGCGTCGTCCACCACCTTCAGGTAAGCGCCGTCGCCCATGCCCATCGGCAGGGGGATGTCCCAGTCGCTGGCGGCCTTGCGTGCGGGGAAGTTCTTTTCGCAGTGCAGGGAGACAGTGATCGCCTCCGGGACATCGGCCAGCAGGCGGGCGCTGCCATCGCCCTGGTGCACGTCGCAGTCGAAGATCAGCACCCGTTGCGCCTTGCCGGCCTCGAGCAGGTAGCGGGCGATCACCGCCAGGTCGTTGAAGATGCAGAAGCCGGACGGGTGGTCGTAGTGCGCATGATGGGTGCCGCCGGCCAGGTGGCAGGCCAGGCCATGCTGCAAGGCCTGCTCGGCAGCCAACAGCGAGCCGCCCACCGCACGCAGGGTGCGTCGGGCCAAGGCCGCACTCCAGGGCAGGCCGAGGCGGCGCTGGTCTTCGTGGGGCAGTTCGCCGCTCATGTAGCGCGCGATGTAGGCGGGGCAGTGGGCCAGGGCCAGCACCTCCGGCGGGCACAGCGCGGGGCGCAGCAACTCGGCGTCGCTGGTCAGGCCGCTGGCCACCAGGTGATCGCGCAGCAGGCGGAATTTTTCCATGGGGAAACGATGGCCGGCCGGGAAGGGCGGGCTGTAGTCGTCGTGATAGACCAGCGGCAGGCGCATACAATGGCACTCTTTAATGCAGCGCCTGAGTATGGCGGCGCTGCTTGGGCCGACTCAAGTGGGACACTCATGACCGAGCAGGACTCCGTGCGCGCCTATCACCAGCTGAGCAAGCACCAGCCGCAACGCTTCGCCCCCGGACCCGGGCAGCTGGAGTGGGCGACCCAGCCCGCCGCCTTTCGCCGTTACGCCGGTGCGCGGCTGATCGAGTTGTGGCAGCGGCCGCAGGAGGAGTCGCCCGACTACGACGCGGTGTTCGCCGCGCCGCTGGGCGCGCCGGCGCCGCTGAATCGGGCCAGCCTGTCGCAGCTGCTGTATGACAGCCTGGCGCTGTCGGCCTGGAAGGAAGCCGGCGGCAGCCGCTGGGCGCTGCGGGTCAATCCGTCGTCGGGCAATCTGCACCCGACCGAGGTCTATCTGCTGCTGCCGGCCGGCAGCCTGCAGGACGAGGCTTTGCTGGCCCATTACACGGCCGACGTCCATGCCCTGGAGGTGCGTGGCGAACTGCCGGCGCCACTGGCCGCCCAACTGTCCCAGGCGTTGCCGGCGGACGGCTGCCTGCTGGCGCTGACCAGCATTGCCTGGCGCGAGGCGTGGAAATACGGCGAGCGCGCCTATCGCTACTGCCAGCATGACCTCGGCCATGCCCTGGCTGGCCTGGCCATCGCCGCCAGCGCGCTGGGCTGGCAGGTGCGCCAGCTGCGCGGGGTGGCCGAGGCGCGCCTGGACGGCGTGTTCGGCCTGGATCGCGCGGGCTTTGCCGAGGCCGAGCATGTCGACTGCCTGCTCTGGATCGGCCCGGCCCAGGCCAGCGAGTTCGCCCTGCCGGAGGACCTGTTGCATGGCCTGGCCGCACTGGAACTGAGTGGCGTGCCCAATCGCCTGTCGCGCCAGCAGCGCGACTGGCCGCAACTGGCCCGGGTGCAGGCGCTCTGTCGCGCCCCTGCCTTGCCCGCGCAGCCCTGGCTGGCCGAAGCCGGTCGCGTGCAGGCGGACAATCCGGGCCTGGCGCTGCGGCCAATCCTGCATCGCCGGCGTAGCGCGCAAGCCATGGACGGCAACAGCGGGATTCACGCCGAGCTGCTGTTTGCCTGGCTGCAGCGGCTGATGCCGGCCCATTCGCCGGTGCCTTTCGCCCTGACCGGGGAGGCGGCGCAGGTCGACCTGCTGCTGTTCGTCCACCGCGTGCAGGGCCTGGACCCCGGCCTGTACTGGCTGGCGCGGGTCGACGGGCAGGCGCAATGCGGCCTGCGCGAGGACTTTCTCTGGCAGCGGGTGCATGCCGAATTGCCGCTGTACCGCCTGCTCGCCGGCGACGCCCGCGGCCTGGCGGAATTTCTCTCCTGCGGTCAGGACATCGCCAGCGATGGCTGCGTGGCCCTGGCCATGCTGGCGCGCTTCGACACGGCCCTCGAGGCCGGCGCCTGGCGTTACCCAAGGCTGTACTGGGAGTGCGGGCAGATCGGCCAGTTGCTCTATCTGGAAGCCGAGGCGGCGGGGCTGTCCGCCACCGGGATCGGCTGTTATTTCGACGATTCGGTGCATGAATTGCTCGGACTTGCCGACAGCCGCTGGCAAAGCCTTTACCATTTCACCCTGGGCCGGGCGGTGTGGGATGAGCGCCTCAGCTCGCTACCGGCCTATCCCGAATTACGTTTGCCGCCCGCTGGGGCAGTTATTGGAGAACAAGCATGAGTCAGGTACTGGACGAGTTGGTCGCCCTGTTGAGCCTGGAGGTCATCGAAGAGAACCTCTTTCGTGGCGTCAGCCAGGATCTGGGATTCCGTCAGTTGTTCGGCGGTCAGGTGCTCGGCCAGTGCGTTTCGGCGGCCAGCCAGACGGTCGAGGCGGATCGTCATGTGCATTCCATGCACGGTTATTTCCTGCGCCCCGGCGATGCGGCGCTGCCGGTGGTCTATCAGGTCGACCGGGTACGTGACGGCGGCAGCTTCAGCACCCGGCGGGTCACGGCGGTGCAGAAGGGCCAGCCGATCTTCACCTGCAGCGCCTCGTTCCAGTACGACGAGGAAGGCTTCCAGCACCAGATCGCCATGCCGGATGTGCCGGGGCCGGAGGGGCTGAAGTCGGAAACCGAACTGGCGCGCATGGTCGAGGCCATGATTCCCGAGCGTATGCGCGAACGGGCGACCAGCGACAAGCCCATCGAGATCCGCCCGGTGACCCGGATCAATCCCTTCGACCCGAAAGCCTGCGAGCCGGTCAAGCATGTCTGGTTCCGCGCCGCCGGTGCGCTACCGGACGAGCCGCAGCTGCACAAATTGCTGCTGGCCTACGCCAGCGACTTCAATCTGCTGACCACCTCGATGCAGCCCCATGGCGTCTCGGTGTTCCAGAAATTCATGCAGGTCGCCAGTCTCGACCATTCGCTGTGGTTTCACAGCAACCTGCGCATGGACGACTGGCTGCTCTACGCCATGGACAGCCCCTGGGCAGGCAATGCCCGCGGCTTCTCCCGCGGCAGCATCTTCAACCGTCAGGGCCAGCTGGTCGCCTCGGTCGCCCAGGAAGGCCTGACCCGAATCCGTGAGGATTGGAAGTGAGCCGCGAGGACTGGAAATGAAGCTGAGCACGGCGCGCCACTGGGTGTTCGACATGGACGGCACCCTGACCCTGGCGGTGCATGACTTCGAGGCGATCAAGCGGTCGCTGGACATCCCCCTGGACCACGACATCCTCCATCACCTGGCGGCTTTGCCCGAGGAGGTCGCGGCGGCCAAGTACGCCTGGCTGCTGGAGCACGAGCGCGAACTGGCGCTGAGCGCCGAACCGGCGCCGGGGGCCATCGAACTGGTGCGCGCATTGCACGGACGCGGCTGCCGGCTCGGCATCCTCACCCGCAACGCCCACGAGTTGGCGCTGGTGACCCTGCAGGCGATCGGCCTGGGCGACTGCTTCGCCAGTGGCGACATTCTCGGGCGCGACGAGGCTCCGCCCAAGCCCCATCCCGGCGGCTTGCTGCACCTGGCCGAGCGCTGGCAGGTAACGCCGGGCGAACTGGTGATGGTCGGTGACTACCGCTTCGACCTGGAATGCGCCCGCGCCGCCGGTGCCTGCAGCGTGCTGGTCAATCTGCTGGACAACCCCTGGCCGGAACTGGCCGATCATTTCGCGGTGGATTGCGCGGCGCTGCGGCGGGCGCTGTAGGGTGGATGACGCTTCACCCATCCACCAAGCTCGTCGTCCTGGTGGATGAAAAGAGCGTCATCCACCCTACGTCTGTTTGCGTTTCCCGTAGCCCGGATGCTCGCGCTGCCGTTCAATGGCAGCCGCCGGACTCCAGGTCCTTGAGGATCGGGCAGTCGGGGCGGTCGTCGCCCTGGCAGTGTTGCATCAGGTCCTGCAGGGTGTCGCGCAGGCTGCTGAGTTCGGCGATCTTGTGGTTGAGCTCGGCGATATGCCCGGCGGCCAGGGCCTTGACGTCGGCACTGGCGCGCTGGCGGTCCTGCCACAGGGTCAGCAGTTGGGCCACCTCGGCCAGGGAGAAACCCAGGTCCCGCGCGCGCTTGATAAAGGCCAGGCGGTGCAGGTCCTGGGCACCGTACTGGCGATAGCCGCTGTCGCTGCGGCCGGCGGCCGGCAGCAGTTCGATGCTCTCGTAGTAGCGGATCATCTTGGCGCTGAGGCCGGTTTTTTGGGCAGCTTGGCCGATATTCATGGGCGGTCTCCGAATGGGTCCTGTGGGCGTCGCAACCTGTAGGAGCGGCGGGGACGCCTAGTTCATGCCCGCGAAAGCCTTTCGAGCAAAAGCTTCGCGGGCATGGCCCGCTCCTACGAATTTCATGCGGGGTCAGTGGCGATCCTTGGGTTTCCAGGTCTTCAGCAGCAGGGCGTTGCTCACCACGCTGAGGCTGGACAGGGCCATGGCGGCGCCGGCGAGCATCGGGTTGAGCAGGCCGGCCGCGGCCAGGGGGATGCCGACCAGGTTGTAGACGAAGGCCCAGAACAGGTTCTGTCGAATCTTGTTGTAGGTGCGCCGGCTGATGTCCAGCGCCGCCGGCACCAGGCGCGGGTCGCCGCGCATCAGGGTGATGCCGGCGGCATGCATGGCCACATCGGTGCCGCTGCCCATGGCGATGCCGACATCCGCGGCCGCCAGCGCCGGGGCGTCGTTGATGCCGTCGCCGACCATCGCCACCACCCCGGTCTTCCTCAGCTCGCCGATGATCGCCGCCTTGTCTGCCGGCAATACCTCGGCGTGTATGGCGTCGATGCCCAGGGCGCTGGCCACCGCATTGACGCTGCCGCGGTTGTCGCCGCTGATCAGGTGGCTGTCGATGCCTTGCGCCTTGAGCTGGGCGATGGCCTCGGCGGCGCCGGGTTTGAGGGTGTCGCCGAAGGCGAACAGCCCCAGCACCTGCGGCGTCGGCGCCTGTTCGATCAGCCAGGACAGGGTGCGGCCCTCGGCTTCCCAGGCCAGGGCCTCGGCGGCCAGGCTCGGGTTGTGCAGCCAGCGCTCCTCGAGCAGGCGTTTGTTGCCCAGGGCCAGTTGCCGTTCGCCGATCTGCCCGGCAATCCCGCGCCCGGCCAGGGCCTGGCTGTCGACCACCTCGGCCAGCGGCAACTGGCGGGCCGTGCATTCGTTCAGCACCGCCTTGGCCAGCGGGTGTTCGCTGCCGCGCTGCAGGGCGCCGGCCAGTTGCAGCAGGGTCGCGGTGTCGCCGTCGAGTGCCGTCATGTGGGCGATCCGCGGCGTGCCGGAGGTCAGGGTGCCGGTCTTGTCGAACGCCACGGCCGTGACCCCATGGGCGACTTCCAGGGCTTCGGCGTCCTTGATCAGAATGCCGTGGCGCGCGGCCACCCCGGTACCGGCCATGATCGCCGTCGGCGTGGCCAGGCCGAGGGCGCAGGGGCAGGCGATCACCAGCACCGCCACGGCATTCAGCAGCGCGGTTTGCAGCGTGGCGCCGAACAGCAGCCAGCCGAGCAGGGTGGCCAGGGCGAGCAGCAGCACGGTCGGCACGAAGACCTGGCTGACCTTGTCCACCAGCTTCTGGATCGGCGCCTTGGCGGCCTGGGCGTCCTCGACCAGGCGGATGATCGTGGCCAGCACGGTTTCCGCCCCCAGGGCGGTGGTCTCGATCAGCAGGCGGCCTTCGCCGTTGATCGCCCCGGCGGTGACCTTGTCGCCGGGCTGCTTGGGTTGCGGCAGGCTCTCGCCGCTGATCAGGGCTTCGTCGGCGTGACTCTGGCCTTGCAGCACCTGGCCGTCGACCGGAAAGCGCTCGCCGGGCTTGACCACCACCTGATCGCCCAGGACCAGGGCGCTCAGTGCCACCCACTGCTCGACGCCATCGCGCAGGCGCAGTGCCTGCTCCGGGCGCAGGGCCTGCAAGGCGCGGATGGCGCTGGTGGTCTGCCGTTTGGCGCGGCTTTCCAGGTATTTGCCGAGCAGGATCAGGCTGATGATCACCGCCGCGGCCTCGAAGTACAGGTGCGGCATCGCGCCGCTCGGGGTGATCGACCATTGATAGAGGCTCAGGCCATAGGCGGCGCTGGTGCCCAGGGCGACCAGTTGGTCCATGTTGCCGGCTCCGGCGCGCAGGGCCAGCCAGGCGGCGCGGTAGAAGCGCGCGCCGAAGATGAACTGCACCGGCGTGGCCAGGGCGAACTGCAGCCAGGCCGGCAGCATCCAGTGGGCGCCGAATGGTTGCGCCAGCATCGGGATCAGCAGCGGCGCGGTAAGCAGCAGGGCCAGTGCCAGGGCCCAGCGTTCGCGGTGCAGGTGACGCTCGGCGGCCGGCTGGACGGGTTTGTCGAGATCCAGCAGGGTGGCCGTGTAGCCGGCTTTGGCAACCGCCTGCAACAGGCTTTGCGCGTCGAGCCCCGGGGTGACCTGCAGCAGCGCCTGCTCGGTGGCCAGGTTGACGCTGACCGTGAGCACACCCGGCAGTTGCGCCAGGGCACGCTCGACGCGGCCGACGCAACTGGCGCAGGTCATGCCGTCGATGGCCAGTTCCAGGCGTTCGCTGGGCACCTGATAGCCGGCGCCGGTGACGGCGGCGAGCAACTGCTTCAGGCTGTCCGCCGGCGCTTCGATGCGCGCCTGTTCGCTGGCCAGGTTGACCGTGGCGTTGGCGACGTTGGGCACTTTGCGCAGGGCGCGCTCGACCCGGCCGGCGCAGCTGGCGCAGGTCATGCCGCTGATCGGCAGGTCGAAAGTGGTCAGATCGGACATGCGGGAGCCTCCGTTGAGTTCCGCTACAGGATCAACCTTGACCCATGGGTAAGGTCAAGCGCTGTTTTATGCCTTGACCTTACCCATGGGGCAAGCCTGACACTGTGCGCCTCCCGTAAAAAGGGACAGACATTCAATCAGGAGGTTGCAGATGCAGACAACAAAGGTTCACACATTCAGGGTCGAAGGCATGACCTGCGAGCATTGCGTCAAAACGATCAGCGAAGCCCTGCTGGCGCGTGATCCGGCGGCCGATGTGAAGGTGAAGTTGCAAGGTGGCGAAGTGCGGGTGAGCAGCAGCCTGTCGAGCGACGAGCTGATCATCGCGATTGCCGAGGCGGGCTACGGGGTAGGGCTGGCGTAAGGTTTGATTCGGCCATGGTTGCGCAGCTGTTGACTGCTGTGTGGGCGGGCTGACCCGGCGCGATGTTTTTGATTGGGTCCGCTATCGCCCTGCGTAGCGATGAATCTGCGCCCCGGCCTCGGCTGCCGGTGCGCGCGGCGCACCCTACACAGGTGCCTCGGCGTAGCCGGGTAGGGTGGATGACGCTGCCTATGCTTGCTGCCAGTCGCGCACCAGGCCGCGAAAGCAGGCATCGATCATGGGCGCGGTGTCGCTCAGCGGGTCGAACAGCGTCGGGTCGCGTAGCCAGTCGTGGAGCAGACCGATGATCAGCGCGTGCAGGGTGCGGGCCGCGAGGCGTGGGCTCATGCCCGGTTGCAGGCGCGGCCTGACGCCGGGCAGGTCGAACTGCTGTTCGCACAGGGCGATGAACTGCGCGATGAAGGCGGCGTGGCGCAGTTCCGCCTCGCGCAGCTCGTCGGTGAATTCGCAGCGGCGCAGGAGGATGGTGAAGATGCGCTGCTTCTGCGGGTTGCACGCCAGGTTTTCGATGGCCTCGATACACAGCTCGCGCAGCGCCAGCAAGGGATCGCGCTCGGCGCAGGCGCTCAGACGCTCGGCCAGTTGCTCGGGTGGCAGGCGTACCTGGCTGAGCAGTTCGTGAAACAGATGGGCCTTATTCTCGAAATGCCAATACACCGCGCCCCGGGTGACCCCGGCGTGGCGGGCGATATGTTCCAGGCTGGTATGGGCCACGCCTTTTTCCAGAAACAAGGCCTCGGCAGCGACCAGGATGGCGCAGCGGGTTTGTTCGGCTTGTTCTTTGGTTCGGCGCATGGCAGTAGGGTGATTTCTGGCTAGGCTCTGGTTTGGGGAACAGAGTGTAATGATTTTAAGCACGATGTTCTATTTACAGACAGTGGTGTATGTAACTAGCATCATCGCCTCAGTGCTGCGCGCATCCCGTTGTTCCGGAGAACCCTATGTTTTTTGCCCGTCACCTCCCTCTCGTCCTGGGGATTCTGGCCTATGGCGCCCTGACGCCTGTACTCCAGGCCGCCGACGCGCCGCCTGCGCCTGAAGTGCTGGTGGAGACCGCCCGCGCCGTGCCGCTGCCGCTGGTATTCGAGTACTCCGGACGCACCGCGGGTTTTCGCGAGGTGCAGGTGCGTGCCCAGGTCAGTGGCATCCTGCAGGAGCGTACCTACCTGGAAGGCAGCCGGGTCAGCAAAGGCCAGGTGATGTTCCGCATCGACTCGCGCACCTATCAGGCCGCCCTGGCCCGCGCCAAGGGCGCGCTGGCCCAGGAGCAGGCGCGCTACCGGCAGACCGAGCGCGACCTCAAACGCATCCGCGAGCTGCAGAAGAAGGGCTTCGCCAGCGAGAGCGAGCTGGATAACGCGATCTCCAATTTCGAGCAGAGCAAGGCCAATATCCAGGCCGCCGAGGCCGACGTGCAGTCCAGGCAGATCGACCTCGACTACTGCACGGTGACGGCGCCGATTTCCGGCATGACCAGCAAGGAAACCGTCTCCGAAGGCAGCCTGATGGTGGCCGGCGACCCGAATGCCAGCCTGCTGACCAATATCACCCAGCTCGATCCGATCTACGTCAACTTCGCCTACCCGGACAGCGAGGCCGAGCGCCTGCGCCAGGGCGTGCAGGCTGGCCGCATGCTGCTGCCGGAAGGCGGCAAGCTGAATGTCGAGGTCAAGTTCGGCAACGGCGACAGTTACCCCTTGGCGGGCGACGTGGATTTCACCGACAGCCTGATCGACCGCGGTACCGGCACCATCAGTGCCCGCGCCGTGGTGCCCAACCCCGAGCAGGAACTGTTGCCCGGGCAGTTCGTGCGGGTGCTGGTCAAGGGCATCAGCCTGCCCAACGCCATTACCGTGCCTGAGCGCGCGGTGGCCCAGGGGCCGCGCGGCACCTTCGTCTATGTGGTGGACGACGCAGGCATCGCGCGCATGCGCCAGGTCAGCACCGGGCACACGGCGCAGGGTCGCTGGGTGGTCGAGTCGGGCATCAGTGTCGGTGACCGGGTGATCGTCGAAGGGCTGCCCAAGGTACGCCCGGATACCCCGGTGAAAGTGGCTGAAGCGCCCGTCCAACCCGCCAAGCAGTCCTAAGGAGCGTCGCCGGTGATCTCACGCTTCTTTATCGACCGCCCGGTGTTCGCCGCGGTCATCTCCATCGTCATCATTCTCGCCGGCCTGATGGCCATGGGGGCGTTGCCGATTGCCCAGTACCCGCAGATCCTGCCGCCGCAGGTATCGGTCAGCGCCACTTACTCCGGTGCCAGTGCCCAGGTCATCGCCGAAACCGTGGCGGCGCCGCTGGAACAGTCGATCAACGGCGTCGAGGGGATGATCTACCAGCAGTCCAACTCCGGCGGCAACGCCATGAGTCTGTCGATCTACTTCCAGGTCGGCACCGACCCGGACCAGGCCACCATCGACGTCAACAACCGGGTCCAGGCCGCCCTGGCCAAGTTGCCGGAAGAGGTGCGCCGGCAGGGGGTGAGGGTGGAGAAGAAATCCTCCGACATCCTCCAGGTGGTCACGTTGTTTTCCCCGGACGGCTCGCGCGACCCGGTGTACATCAGCAACTACGCGCTGATCAACGTGATCGACGAACTCAAGCGCCTGCCCGGCGTCGGCGATGCCCGCCAGTTCGGCTCGAAAGACTATTCCATGCGCATCTGGCTGCGCCCGGACAAGCTGGCGCAGTACAACCTGACGCCCACCGACGTGGTCAGCGCGATCCGCGAGCAGAACTCGCAGTTCGCCGCCGGCAGCTTCGGCCAGCAACCGCTGGAGCAGGAACAGGACTTCACCTACACGGTGACCACCCAGGGCCGTTTCACCGATCCCGCGGAGTTCGAGAACGTCATTCTGCGCACCGACGCGACCGGCGCCAGCCTGTTGCTCAAGGATGTCGCGCGGATCGAACTGGGCGCCCAGGACTACTCGCTGATGACCTCGCTCAACGGTCAGCAGAATGCCGCCTTCGGCATCTACCTGCAGCCGGGGGCCAATGCCCTGGACACCGCCGATGCCGTGAGCAGTACCCTGGCGCGCCTGTCGCAGCGCTTTCCCGAGGGCATCACCTACAAGATTCCCTACGACACCACCAAGTTCGTCCGGGTGTCGATCGAGGAGGTGATCCACACCTTCTTCGAGGCCCTGGTGCTGGTGGTGCTGGTGGTCTTTATCTTCCTGCAGAACTGGCGGGCCACGCTGATTCCGCTGCTGGCGATTCCGGTGTCGTTGATCGGCACCTTCGCCGGCATGTACCTGCTCGGTTTCTCGATCAATCTGCTGACCCTGTTCGGCATGGTGCTGGCGATCGGCATCGTGGTCGACGACGCCATCGTGGTGATCGAGAACGTCGAACGGGTGATGAACAGCGACAAGATCGGCCCGCGCGAGGCGACCATCAAGGCCATGCAAGAGGTCACCGGGCCGATCGTCGCCATCGTCCTAGTGCTCTGCGCGGTGTTCGTGCCGGTGGGCTTCCTCGGCGGCCTGGCCGGGGAGATGTACAAACAGTTCGCCATCACCATCGCCGTGTCGGTGGTGATCTCCGGCATAGTCGCGTTGACCCTGAGCCCGGCGCTGTGCGCCCTGTTGCTCAAGCCCGGCCATCAGCAGCCGGCCGCGCCGTTTCGCTGGTTCAACCGCCTGTTCGAGCGCCTGACCGACGGCTACACCAGCGGCGTGCGCTTCTTCCTCAAGCGTTCGGCGGTGGGCCTGCTGCTGTTCGGCCTGATGATCGCGCTGATGGCCGTGCTGTTCGGCCGGGTGCCCAGCTCCCTGGTGCCCAACGAAGACCAGGGTTATGTGATCAATGCCTACTTCCTGCCGCCGGCCGCCTCGCTGACCCGTACCGAGAAGCTCACCAGCGAGGTGACCCGGCAGTTGATGGCGCACCCGGCGGTGGACAATGTGGTGACCTTCGCCGGTTTCGACGTGCTGACCTTCGGCACCCGCAGCAATGCCGGGGTGTCCTTCGTGCCGCTGAAAGACTGGAGCGAACGGACCACGCCGGAGCTGGATGCGCGCAACCTGACCCGCGAATTCATGGCCATGGGCGCGCAGCAGAAGGACGGCGTGGTGATGACCTTCAACCCGCCACCGATCACCGGCATGAGTACCACCGGCGGCTTCGAGGGCTATATCCAGGATCGCAGTGGCGGCGGCACCCAGGAATTGGCGGCCAAGGTCGCGGCCTTTATCGAGGCCGCGGGCAAGCGCCCGGAACTGGCCGGGGTGCAGAGCACCTTCAGCGCCAACGTGCCGCAGTACTACATCGACCTCGACCGCACCAAGGCCCGCGCCCTCGGCGTGTCGGTCAGCGATGTGTTCACCGCCATGCAGGCGACCTTCGGCAGCTATTACGTCAACGACTTCAGCCTGTACGGGCGGACCTTCCAGGTCAGCCTGCAATCGGAGTCGGAGTTCCGCCGCAAGCCGGAAGACCTGTCCCAGGTCTATGTGCGTTCGATCGGCGGCGAACTGGTGTCGCTGTCCAGCCTGGTCACGGTCAAACGCATCCTCGGCCCGGACAGCTATGCGCGCTTCAACGTCTATCCGGCGGCGAAGATCCTCGGCGGCCCGGCGCCTGGCTACAGTTCCGGGCAAGCCCTGGCGGCGGTGCAGGAGGTGGCCGACGAGATCCTCGGCACTGACTACAGCATCGGCTGGACCGGCTCCGCGTTCCAGGAAATGGCCACCCAGGGCTCCGGCGGCACGGCCTTCATCTTCGGCCTGATCATGGTGTTCCTGATTCTCGCCGCCCAGTACGAGCGCTGGACCCTGCCGCTGGCGGTGGTCACCGCGGTGCCCTTCGCGGTGTTCGGCGCGATTCTCGCGGTGTGGTTGCGCGGCATCGAGAACGACGTGTACTTCCAGGTCGGCCTTATCACCCTGATCGGCCTGGCGGCGAAGAACGCCATCCTCATCGTCGAGTTCGCCGTACTCTGCCGGGCGCAGGGCATGAGCATCTTCGACTCGGCACTGGAGGCCTCGCGCCTGCGTTTTCGGCCGATCATCATGACCTCGCTGGCCTTCATCCTCGGCGTGGTGCCGCTGGCCATCAGCAGCGGCGCCGGTTCGGCCAGCCGCCACTCGATCGGCACCGGGGTGATCGGCGGCATGCTCGCGGCGACCGTGCTGGCGATCTTCCTGATCCCGATGTTCTACCTGCTGGTGGAGTCGTGGGCGGAAAAGCTCGCGAAGGGACGCAAGAAGGTCGCCGCCCCGGTTTGATTCCGGGGCCGTGCAGACCTTAGCCCGGATGCAATCCGGGAGCGGTTTGGCAGGCGCCGGATGTCCCCGGATTGCATCCGGGCTACAACGGCCCCTACGTGCCCCTACTTATCTGGAACCCCATGCCATTACGCCTTCTGCTGATCCTCGGCGCCTTGAGCGCGTTCGGCCCCCTGGCCATCGACTTCTACCTGCCGAGTTTCCCGACCCTGGCGCGGGTCTTCGCCACCGACGTCGAGCATGTGCAGTTGTCGTTGGCCGCCTATTTCATCGGCCTGGCGCTGGGACAACTGATCTACGGGCCCTTGGCCGATCGTTTCGGCCGGCGCACGCCGCTGCTCGCCGGGGTGCTGCTGTTCAGCCTGGCCTCGCTGGTCTGTGCCCTGGCGCCGAGCCTGGAATGGCTGATAGCCGCGCGTTTTGTCCAGGCCCTCGGTGGCTGCGCCGGCATGGTGGTGACCCGTGCCGTGGTGCGCGACCTGTGCGACCCGATCACCTCGGCCAAGGTGTTCTCCCAGCTGATGCTGGTCATGGGCCTGGCGCCGATCCTCGCGCCGCTGGCCGGTGGCCTGCTCCTGAGTCTGCTCGGCTGGCAGTCGATCTTCGTCTGCCTGTTCGCCTTCGGCGTGCTCAGTTGGCTCGGCGTGGCGCTGTGGCTGCCGGAGACCCTGGCGGCCGACTTGCCGAGGGCGCCATTGCGTGGCGCGCTGGGCGAGTACCGGCGGCTGCTCGGCGATTTGCCGTTTCTCGGTCATGCGCTGACCGGCGGCCTGGCCATCGCCGGGATGTTTGCCTACATCGCCGGTTCGCCCTTCGTCTTCATCGACTTGTACGGCATACCGGCCGAGCACTACGGCTGGCTGTTCGGCAGCAATGCCCTGGGTTTCATTCTGGTGGCGCAACTCAATGCCTGGCTGGTGGCGCGGCATGGGCCGGGCTATTGGCTGCGGCGCACGGTGTGGTTCTACCTGGCCTGCGGCCTGCTGCTACTGGCGGTCGCGACCTCGCGCCCGGCGGCGTTGTGGCCGCTGCTGATCCCCTTGTTCGGCTGCATCGCCTGCCTCGGCATTCTCCTGCCCAATGCCTCGGCCTGCGCCATGGCCGGGCAGGGCACACATGCCGGCAGCGCCTCGGCATTGCTCGGCAGCCTGCAGTTCGGCATAGCCGCCAGCGCCGCCGCGCTGGTCGGTGTGCTGCATGACGGCAGTGCCTGGCCGATGGCCCTGGTGATCTGCGCTTGCGCGGCGCTGGCCGTGCTCTGCTCGCGCTTCACGCGCTGGGCGGAGCGGCGGGGCGGCCATCCGGGTTGGTGAGCGGCTGTGAAAAAAACGCCCGCCTGCTGCGGGAGTCTGCAAACACCCTGCGCGCTGGCCCATTACCTCGAGCAACCCACCAGGCAATATCCCTGCGTTGCACCTTATCGGCGCGACACAAATCTCGACGGGCTGTCGCTGCGCGCCGAACGGACCGCCGCCCGGACCGCACTAGGTTCTGCGACTCAGCCGGCGGCGCGCTGCACCTGACTCGGCCATTGATGCGGGGCCTGCAGGCGCGCTTCGAGGGTGGCGACGAACTGACGGGCTTCGGCTTCGCTGCGGAAGGTCACGCTATGGCTGGCGAAACGCACTTGCCAGCAGGCACCTGCGGCTTTCTGCAACGGCTGAATACGGATGTTCATGAGCGACACCTCCACTAGTTAGGCGGCTCAGTCTAGTCCTCGCGGATGAATTTTTCCTGACCGCAGTCAAGTGGGCGACTGGTGGTCGATTGCTGCCTTGCCGGGCGCGTGCCGTTCATCGTTGCAGCTGTTGCACCGCCAGGCTGGCCAGGCGGGTGAACTCGGTGACCTGGTCTATATCGGCCTTGCTCGGTCGCCTGGGCTGGTCGTAGTAGATGCCGAAGGTGCCAAGCACCCGAGCGTTGTCGTCCTTGAACGGCAGCGACCAGCAGGCATGCAGGCCGGCGGCCAGCGCCTGGGTGCGAAACGCCTGCCAGTAGGGGTGAGTATCGAGGTCTTCCGCGATCACCAGTTCGCCGCTGCACGCGGCGTGGCCACATGAGCCGAGTTCGAGCTGCGCCTGCAGGCCATCGATGGCCTGCCGATAAGGCTCGGGCAGGCTGGGCGCGGCGGCCAGATGCAGGCACTGCTGCTGGTCCAGCAGCATGATCGACACCTGCATGTGCGGATTGAGATCCTCCAGGCGCCGACTGATGTCGTCGAGGATATGCGCCAGGGGCCGGCGGGCGAGCAGTTCATCGAGCACCGCATTGCGTGCTTGCTGCAGTTGCTGGCCCTGATGGCGGTCATGGATGTCATGCAGGCTGCCATTGAGCATGTCGTTCGACGGGTTGTGGTTCAGCTGAATGTCTACCCAGCGCAGTTGGCCCTGGCGGGTGAGCAGGCGGAATTCGCCGCGCACGCCGGTTTGCTGGCCCTTGTCGATGGCACTGATCTGCTGGTGGAAGCGCGCCGCGTCGGCGCTGTCGAGAAACTGCGTCAGTGGTCGGCCGAGGCATTCATAGCAGGCATAGCCGCTGAGCTTTTCCCAGGCCGGATTGAGAAAACCCAGGTGCCCGCTGGCGTCCGTCAGCACTATCACATCGCTCAGCTGCTCGACCAGTTCGCGGTAACGCGCCTCGCTGGCTTGCAGTTCGAGATTGATCTGTTTCTGTTCGCTGAGATCGATGTCGATGCAGTACAGCTCCAGCTGGTCGCGGCTGTTGCGCAGCATCGAATGGGTGGAATAGACCCACACCTGGCTGCCGTCCTTGCGTTGCAATGGCAGCTCTGCTGCGGCAATCGGCGGGCCGCCGAGCAGCCAGTGGTTGATCGCGCTGATCACCTGGTTGCGCGCGGCCGGCGGGATGATCAGCTCTTCCAGGCGCCGGCCCATGGCCTCCTGCAGGCTATAGCCATAGAGCTGGGTGCTGGCCTGGTTCCAATAGATCACCCGGCGTTCGCGGTCGTAACCCTGCACGGCAATCCGCGGGGTTTGCTCGAACAGTTGGCGGAAGCGCTGCTCGCTTTCACGCAGGGCGCTTTCGTCGCGTTTCTGGCTGCTGATGTCCTGCACGGTGCCGAGGATCTGGCCGTTGGCGTCCGCCTCGCCCCGCAGCATCAGCCAGGTGATCTGTTGCTGTTGCGGTTGATGCAGGCGCGCACTGATCGCCATCGGCTGGTGCCGTTCGAACAGGGCCTGCAAGGCACGCTGCAGGGCCGGTCGCTCGGCGGGGTAGAGCCAGCTGAGCAGTTGCTCGACGCTGCTGCATTCACTGCCGGGGTCGCGGCCGAGCAATTGCAGGGCCTCGGGGCTCCAGTGCAGGCGCCCGTCATATTCCCAACTGCCGAGGGCGGCGTTGCGCTGGGTCTGTTGCAGCAGGCGGGTGTTGCGCGTCAGGGCGTTGAGCAGCTCGCGCTGGGCGCGGCGGTCACGGCGGTTGAGGTAGAAGATCAGCAGGCTGCTGAGCAGTACGAAGAGCATGCCCTTGACGGTTTGCAGCTGGCTGCTCAAGACGCTGTCGTTGACCACGGCCAGCAGCAGGGAGTCGCTGGCAAGAATCCAGATGCTGCTGAACAGGATGTAGGCGCCGGCCAGACGCAACGGGACTGTTAGATCGGAACGCATCCTTACCACCGATGAGTCGCGGGTTCGCGAGAGGCCGCGGAGCATACCGCACCCTGCAGCGCATGCCCTGAGAGCGTGTGAAAACTCTCGCCTACTGCGACCGCTCCCCCCAGGCGTCCGCTGCTGACGTTGCACTCGATATTTTCACAAGCTTTGAGCGTAATTGCAGTCTAGTCGGCTGCCGACCGCTTGTTGGGGAAATGGCTGCCAGCAGTGCTGGCAGCCCATATGCCGGCGAACAACCCGACATCAGGCGCCTGCACTGCTCGGTCAGGCGCCAGCGGGGGGCGGGTTCAGTCGCTGCTGTCGTAGCGACCCAGTTCCAGGTAGTTGACCTTGTGCAGCTTGCCGTTGCTATCGAGGAAGGTGATGGTCGCGGGCACCACGCCGACCTTGTCCGAGTTGTCGGTGATATGGATGACTTTCTGGATATCCAGGGACATGCCGTAGTGATAGTCCACCGCTTGCACTGCTTCAGCTTGTTGGTCGAGTGGGGTTTGTGCCCAAGCTGCGCCAGCGCAGGCAAAAGCAGCAGCGAGAGTGAGGGGAATGAGACGTTGCATGATGCTGACCTCGTAAGGATGCTTCACGTCTCAATTGACCGATGAGCCGGCATGGCGTTACACGCCTGACCTGCCGCTGGTCGGCGGCTCTGGCGTGCCGGCAAGGCCACGATATTGAATAGTTTCACCGCCGTTGATTGTGCCTCCGGCGCAACTGCGGCAATCGACCACAGGGGGTGGCTGGTGTTGCGCCGCCAGCAACTGCTAGAGTCGCCCGATGAAACCGACTCGCACCGACCGCTCGCTGATCGCCTGGACGCTGTATTGCTGCGTCCTGTTCAGCGCGTTCGCCTGCAGCATCGGCCACGGCCAGATGGCCGGTTTGCAACTCAGCGGCCTGGATGGCCAGTACTGCTCCTTCGCGGGCGATTTCGGCGCCGGCTCAGATTTGACCGGTTCCGGCATTCCCGTCCTCAACCCGGCCACGGGTTCCGCTTGCTCGCTCAGCTCGACCTTTAGCGCCATCATCCTCGCCGCCTTCTTCGGCCTGCTCGGGCTGCTCGCGGCCAGTCGCCCGCCGCTGGCTGCACCGGCCCTGGTCCCGCGTCCCGTCCGCTATCTGTGGCCCTCGGCCAACCCCCGCGCCTCCCCGCTGCTCGCCTGATTTCGGCATACCTGCAAGGTTGCATGCTGCCCAGCGCAGCCGTTTGCGTCTGTTGCCAGGGCGCCGACGCGCAACCGAGCAATGCGTTATCGCGCGCCGCAGCAGATGGCTTGGCGGCGCCGCCCCCGACGATTTTCTGGAGAGTCCGCATGTTGAAGAAAACCCTGCTCCTGGCTGCACTGTTCGGCACCAGCCTGCTGGCCAACGCCCACGACTACAAGATAGGCGAGCTGCAGATCGAGCACCCCTGGTCGCGCGCGATGCCGCCGGTGGCACCGGCGGCCGCGGCCTACTTCGTGGTGCACAACCGGGGCGCCGAAGCCGATCGCCTGCTCGGCGTGCAGAGCCCGGTGGCCGGCAAGGCCGAGTTGCATGAGCATGTGCACGCCGATGGGGTGCTGAAGATGCAGCAGGTGCAGGACGTTGTCGTGCCTGCCGGTGGCGAAGTCAGGTTCGAGCCCATGGGCTACCACGTTATGCTGTTCAACGTGCAGCAGCAGGCCAAGGACGGCGAGCGCTTCCCGCTGACCCTGACCTTCGAGAAGGCCGGTGCCATCGAGGTGGAGGTCGCGGTGCAAACCGAGGCGCCCGTAGCCACGGCTGAACCGGCTAGCGGGGACGCCGCCCATCAGCACTGATGAGGGCGCTCTTGACCGGGGACAAGGAGCGTCCTGCCGCGCCTGGCAATAATCGCGGCGGGATTCAGGGACACCGATCGATGCCGATAGCAGCACATCCAGTTAACCGTCGCAGAGGGCTGAAGCCGGCATTGCTGGCCATGCTGTTGCTCTGTGTCGGGCCGCTGCTGTCGCAGTGGCTGGTGCCTGCGCAACCGGCCTGGCTCGCCGAGTTGAGTTGCAGCGAGCACCCGGCCAGCCGCTCTGCGGGTGCCGGCGACAGCCATGGGCATGATCCGCTGTGGGCCAAATGCGGCTACTGCACCCTGTTGTTCAGCAGCCCGGCGCTGACCAGTCCGGCGCCGCTGCTGCTCGGGCCGGCGCCATACGCTACGTCCTTCATCCTTGTTGGCGGCGCGCAGCATGCACCCGCTTCGCCGATATTCCCGGGTTCGCGCAGTCGCGCGCCGCCGTTGCTTTCCTGATCGTTATTGCTGCTCTCACGCACCAGCACCGTCTGTAGGACGGCTATTGCCGGCGCGCCGGATTGTCTCGATCTTGGAAAAGCCATGTCTGCCCTTACCTGTGCCCGTATTCCAGGCGCCTTGCGTCTGCTCGCCCCTTTTCGCCTGGCGCCGCTGTGCGCTGCACTGGCCGCCGCCATGTTCTGTAGTGCTCTGACCCTGGCCGATGACGCCGCCATCGAATTGGCCCCGCTGGTCATCACCGGGGCCAGCCACCACTCGCCGCTGACCGTGGTCACCGACCCCAAGCAACCACGCCAGCCGATGCCGGCCGCCGATGGCGCCGACTACTTGAAGACCATTCCCGGCTTCAATGCGATTCGCAACGGCGGCGCCAACGGCGATCCGCTGTTTCGCGGCATGTTCGGTTCGCGCCTGAACATCCTCATGGACGGCGGCCAGATGCTCGGCGCCTGCCCCAATCGCATGGATGCGCCGACCTCCTACCTGTCGCCGGAGAACTTCGACCAGCTGACCGTGATCAAGGGGCCGCAAAGCGTGCTCTGGGGGCCGGGCGGTTCGGCGGCGACGATTCTCTTCGAGCGCGACACCCAGGCCTTCAATGCCCTCGGCGGGCGCGTCGACGGCAGCATCCTGGCCGGCAGCAACGGCCGTTTCGACCGGCGCATCGACGCCACTGCCGGTGGCAGCCAGGGTTACCTGCGTGTGCTGGCGAACAAGGCCCAGGCCGATGACTACCAGGATGGCAATGGCGACACCGTGCCGTCGCGCTGGGCCAAATGGAACAGCGATGTGCTGCTCGGCTGGACTCCGGACGACGACACCCTGATTGAGCTGAGCGGCGGCCGCGGCGATGGCGAGGCGCGCTACGCCGGGCGGGGCATGGACGGCAGCCAGTTCCTCCGCGAGAGCCTGGGGCTGCGCTTCAAGAAGGACAACATCGGCGAACTGTTCAGCGCGCTGGAGGGGCAGGTCTACTACAACTACGCCGACCACGTGATGGACAACTTCAGCCTGCGCAGCCCCTCGGGCACCGGCATGATGGCCAATCCGCTGGCCAGCAACGTCGACCGCCGCACCCTGGGTGGCCGCCTGCTCGGCACCTGGAACTGGCAGGCGGTCGAGCTCAAGGCCGGTGTGGACGGGCAAAGCAACGAACACCGCAAGCGCGCGTCCAGCTTCGACATGCTCAGCGGCAGCTATACCGACTACGACCAGTTCGCCTGGGACAAGGACGCGGTGTTCCACAACTATGGCCTGTTCGGCGAGCTGACCTGGAAGGTCGCCAGCGGCCAGCGCTGGATTGCCGGTGCGCGGCTGGATCGCGCCTCGGTCAAGGATTACCGCCAGACCCTGGGCAGCGGCATGACCCTGCGCGCCAACCCGACGGCCGACGACACCCGCAGCGATACCCTGCCCAGCGGCTTCCTGCGCTATGAGCGGGATCTCGCCGACATGCCGGCGATTGTCTATGTCGGCCTCGGGCATACCCAGCGCTTCCCCGATTACTGGGAGTTGTTCTCCGACAGTCCCGGCCCGCTCGGGTTTGTCCAGCCGATGGAAAGCCTCGACCCGGAAAAAACCACCCAGCTCGACTTCGGCGCGCACTACCGTGGCGACAAGTTCGAGGCCTGGGCATCGGCCTACGCCGGCCAGGTGCGTGACTACATCCTGTTCAGCTACGGGCCCGGGCTGATGCCGGGGCATACCCGCTCGCAAGCGAGCAATATCGATGCACGGATCATGGGCGGCGAGTTGGGCGCCAGTTACCGCCTGGACAGCAACTGGAAAACCGATGCCAGCCTGGCCTATGCCTGGGGCAAGAACAGCTCGGACGACCGCCCGCTGGCGCAGACGCCGCCGCTGGAGGCGCGCTTCGGCCTGGCTTATGAGCGGAGCGACTGGAGCGCCGGGGCGCTGTGGCGGGTGGTGGCTGCGCAGAACCGGGTGGACGAGGGCAAGGGCAATGTGGTCGGCAAGGACTTCGGCAACAGCAGCGGGTTTGCCGTGTTCTCGCTCAACGCGGCCTACCGGGTGACGCCTGAGGTCAAACTCAGCGCCGGCGTGGACAACCTGTTCGACCGGAACTACAGCGAGCACCTGAACCTGGCCGGCAACGCCGGTTTCGGCTTTTCGATGGATGATCCGCAGGCGGTCAACGAGCCGGGCCGTATCCTCTGGAGCAAGCTCGACTTCAGCTTCTGAGGGCGCCGGCCCAGCCGCGATGATTGCCGACCTAAGCGGCAAGCATCGCGGCTGGGCCGGCGTGGTAGGCGTTGTCGGATGTGGCGGGCCGCGTAGGCTTGAGCGCAGCGATACCCGTCGATAGTCATACGCATCGCCGGTCATTCAATGGAGTAGCCCGCATAAGCGCCAGCGCAATCCGGGAAGGCGTTGGTGCTGGCACCGGACTTGCCGGATTCGCCGCAAATCGCGGTGATGGGTATCGCTTCGCTCAACGCCATCCTACAAGAGCCCGACATCGCCGCCCGTAGGATGTGGTTGAGCGCAGCGATACCCATCGGTGATCAAGCACGCATGCGGCTGTTAGGGCTCCGCTTTGCCGTTCATCAGCCGCGTCAGCAGCCCCTCGCTCTTGATGCTGTCGAACGCGGCGCGGCTGCGCGTCACGATCGCGTCGGCCGTCGCGCGGCTGTAGGCCATGTACAGGCCGGAGGTGAGCGCGTCCAGGGTGTAGACCCGCTCCAGGCTGGCGTAGTCGACCCCGGCCTCTGCGCACAACAGCCTGGCGTCGCGCTCCGGCATGGGCACCAGTTGGACCTGTCGATTCAACAGCCGCCTGAAGTTGTCGCGGTTGTGCGCCGCGACCACCAGCTTGGTGAACCCCTCGGCCTGCAGGTATTGATGGCGCACGTCGTCGCGCAGCACGCCGATGCTGTAGTGCTTCGCGTCCGCCAGTGTGTGCACCTGAATGTCCGGCTGCCCGCGCAGCTTGTAGACGTGGTATTCGATGCGCGTGACCTCGCCCAGCCATTTGAACAGCGGCTCGCGCTCCGGGGTGCGGGCGATCAGGTAGATCAGTACGTTGGGTTGCTGCAGCGCCATGTCGTAGGCGCGGGCCCAGGGGTACAGGGCCAGGCTGTAGTCGGTGAGTCCGGCGCGCTGCAGCATGGCTTCGACCAGCCGACTCGCCGGCCCGCCGACCTGGCCGTCTTGCAGGTAGCTGTAAGAGGTGTCTTCGGTGACGGCCTTGATGCTCTCGGCGTGGCCGTTGCCGCAGAGCAGGGCCAGCAGCAGGGCGAAGCAGGTGGTTGGGCGCAATCTCATGAGGGGCCTCGGTGCTGTGATCAAACGGCGATTCGGTCGCGACCCTGATGCTTGGCCCGATAGAGGGCCTGGTCGGCGCGCAGCATTAGCACATCGAAATGGTCCATCGTCTCCGCCTCGAACTGGGCAACGCCGATGCTCAACGTCACATGGGCGGCTACCGGCGAACTGCTGTGCTCGATCGCCAGCTCCGCCAGCTCCTGACGCAGGCGCTCTGCGGCCGTGCGTGCGACAAGCGCGTCGGCGCCCGGCAGCAACACGGCAAACTCTTCACCGCCGATCCGCGCCACCAGCTCGCCGGCACGGGAGAAGACCCTCTTCAGGGCCTCGGCCACCGCTTGCAGGCATTGATCGCCGAGGGCGTGGCCGTAGGTGTCGTTGTACAGCTTGAAGCAATCCAGGTCGCACATCAGCACCGACAACGGCTGGCCCAGGCGCAAGGCACGGCGGAACTCGATGTCTTTGAGTTCGTCGAAATGCCGACGGTTGGCCAGTCCAGTCAGCGGGTCGCTGCGCGACAGTTCTTCCAGGCGGCTATTGGCCGCGCGCAGCTCGGCGGTACGCGCTTCGACCAGCTCGGCCAGGTGGTCGCGATGCGCGGCCAGGTCCTGTTCGTCCTGGCGTTGCCGCTCGAGGTAGGTCGACAGCTTGTCTTGCAGGTCGTTGACGCCTACTTCCAGCAGGCTCAGTTCATCCTGGTGCGCTACTGAGCGGCCGAGGTGCAAGGTCCGCTTGAGGTTGGCGGGGGACAGCTGGCCGAGGTGGCGAGCGATGTGCTGCACATGCACGGTGACCGAGCGATTGAACATCCACATGATCAGCCCCGCCAACAGCAGCGACTGGATGATCTGGGTGACGACGATGCTGGCCACTTCCCTTTGCAGGCGTTGCCAGAGCAGTTGTTCATCGCCTTCCAGGGTCAGCTCGCCAACCACCTCGCTGGCGCCGGGGTAGGGTTCGTAGATCAGCATGTGCTGCAGCGTGGGCGCCAGTGCTGAGTCCGAGCGCGGTCGGCGCTGCTTTTCGAGGATTTCCGGCGGGCGCCCGGCACGCCGAATGCGCAGCTCCACGCGGCCCACCGGGGCGGCTTGGGCGACGCTGTCGAGCTGGGTCTGCAGGGATTCGCGGTCCACTTCCCAGAGCGCCTTGGCCAGTGTGCGCTGGAACACCTGGTCGATCAGGGTCAGTTCGCTGGTCATCGCTGCCAGGTTGGCATGCCAGGCCGACCAGGTGCGCACGGCGACCGTGATCAGGGTGAACACCAGGCAAAATGCCAGGGTCGCCAACACCAGCCGGCGGCCCAGCGAGCCTACGGGCCGGGGGCGCGTCACCTCGCTGGCAGGCAGGCCAAACACGCTACAACCACTTCCTGGCGATGGCGTCGTAGGTGCCGTTGCTGCGGATGGCTTGCAGCCCCTGGCGGAAGCGCTCGACCACGGCGTCCGCGGTCTGCAGGCTGAAGGCCATGTGCAGGCCGTTGTCACCGCCGAGGTCGGGCAGGCTCAGCACGGGCACCACCATTGTGGCCGGGTCCTCGCCGGCCTGGCGGATCAGGTAGCGGGCGTTCAGCTCGATGGAGATCCACAGATCGACCCGGCCGAGCTTGAATTTTTCGTAGTTGTATTGGTACTTGTTGTTCGACTGCAGGTTCTTGCCGACCGTGAAGCCCTTGGCCTCCAGGTACTGCTCACCGGCGTCGTCCTTGACCGTGGCGATCTGGTACTGGCGCGCCTCGTCGAGGGTGTCGAGGCGTATGTTGCTCTCGGGCCGCGCGTACAGGTACCAGTTCATCGGCGCGATTTCGCCGACCCACTTGAACAGCTTCTCACGCTGGGCGGTGCGGGTGATCGAGTAGATCAGCACGTTTTCCGCGTTCTGCGCGATGTCGTAGGCGCGGGCCCAGGGCATCGACTGGATGCTCGCCTGCTGGCCGATTTCCTCGAGCACGGCCTGCACCACCTCGGTACTCATGCCGGTGACGTGTCCGTCCTGGGTCATGTTGTAGGGCGGCAGCTCCTCGGTGACGATGTGGATTTCATCGACCGCGCCGGCCAGCTGCGCGAAGCCGGCCAGCACAACGAAGAGCAGGGCGCGGGCGCTTGGGCAGGTGAGCATGGGCTGTTTCATCGGGTCGGCAATCTCGGCGACGGCAATAAGCCAGGTGCGATGGAGAGCGGAGATGGCCATTATATGGCCATCATTTTCCCGCCATCGGGTCAAGGTACACCTTCTGTGTCGGCGCTGGGCGAGCAAACTTCAGGATGCTCTGGCGGCCGAGCCGTTCCGGGTCAGCTTAATCGCGCGTCCAGGCTGTTCTGCGCCAGGCGCTGGGCCTGTTCGCGGGTCATGCCCAGGCTGTCGTGCAGGGCGGCGAAGTTCTCGTTGACGTAACCGCCGAAGTAGGCCGGATCGTCCGAGTTGACCGTGACCTTCACCCCGCGCTCGAGCATCTGCAGGATGTTGTGCTGGCGCATGTCGTCGAACACCCGCAGCTTGATGTTCGACAGCGGGCAGACGGTCAGCGGGATCTGCTCGTCGATGATCCGCTGCATCAGTCGCTCGTCCTCGATGGCACGCACGCCGTGGTCGATGCGCTCGATCTTCAGCAGATCCAGGGCCTGCCAGATGTACTCGGGAGGGCCTTCCTCGCCGGCGTGGGCCACCGTCAACAGGCCCTCGCTGCGCGCCTTGGCGAACACCCGCTGGAACTTGCTCGGCGGGTGGCCCTGCTCCGAGCTGTCCAGTCCAACGGCGATAAAGGCGTCGCGAAACGGCATGGCCTGTTTCAGCGTGTCGAAAGCGGCTTCTTCGGGCAGGTGACGGAGGAAGCTGAGAATCAGGCCGTGAGTGATGCCCAGCTGTTTCTCGCCATCGACCAGCGCCTGCTTGATCCCGCGCAGCACCACCTCGAAGGGGATGCAGCGGTCGGTGTGGGTCTGCGGGTCGAAGAACGGCTCGGTGTGGACGACGTTCTGCGCCTGGCACTTGAGCAGGTAGGCCCAGGTCAGGTCGTAGAAGTCCTGCTCGCTGCGCAGCACGTCGGCGCCCTGGTAATACAGGTCGAGGAATTCCTGCAGGTTGTTGAAGGCATAGGCGCCGCGCAGCGCCTCGACATCGTTCCAGGGCAGGGCGATCTTGTTGCGTTCGGCCAGGGCGAACAGCAACTCGGGCTCCAGCGAACCCTCCAGGTGCAGGTGCAGTTCGGCCTTGGGCAGGGCGGTGATCCAGTCGTACATGGTCGGGTCTCGCTATCGGGCTTGGTTGCTGATGAGTTTAACCAACGGATCAGTTCGTAGGCTGGCTAGGGCCGCGTAGGTTGAGCCTGCGATACCCATCGTTTCCCTTGAACCTGATGGGTATCGCTTCGCTCAACCCATCCTACGGTCTGTGCCAGGCGATGCCTAACCGGTAATCAATTCCCTGGCCGCCTGACGGTGGTCGGCGATCAGCTGCGCCAGGTCGAGGCCTTCGATCTGGCCGTCGATCACTCGCCACTGACCGCCGATCATCATCCGGTCGGCGCGGTCGGCGCCGCACAGCAGCAGGGCCGAGAGCGGGTCGTGGCTGCCGGAGAAGCGCAGCTCGTCGGGCTTGAACAGCGCCAGGTCGGCCTGCTTGCCGACCGCCAGTTCGCCGATGTCGGTACGCCCGAGCAGGCGTGCCGAGCCCTGGGTGGCCCAGCCCAGCACCAGCTGCGGGGTGATTTTTTCGGCGCCGTAGCGCAGGCGTTGCAGGTACAGGGCCTGGCGCGCCTCGAGGATCAGGTTGGAGGCGTCGTTGGAGGCCGAACCGTCCACGCCCAGGCCGATCGGCGCGCCGGCCGCCGCAAGGTCCAGGGTCGGGCAGATGCCCGAGGCCAGGCGCATGTTCGAGCTGGGGCAGTGGCAGATGCCGGTGCCGGCCGCGCCGAGGCGGGCGATCTCCTCCGGGTTGAAGTGGATGCCGTGGGCCAGCCAGGTTCGCGGGCCGAGCCAGCCGACGCTGTCCAGATAGTCCACGGTGCGCAGGCCGAAGCGCTGCAGGCAGAAGTCTTCCTCGTCCAGGGTCTCGGCCAGGTGGGTGTGCAGGCGCACGTCGAGCTTTTCCGCCAGCTCGGCGCTCTGGCGCATGATCTCCGGCGTCACCGAGAACGGCGAACAGGGCGCCAGGGCGATCTGGATCTGTGCACCGGCGCCGCGCTGGTGATAGCGCTCGATCAGGCGCTGGCTGTCGGCCAGGATCACCTCGCCCTGCTGCACCGTCTGCTGCGGCGGCAGGCCGCCATCGGCCTGGCCCAGGCTCATCGAACCACGGGTGAGCATGGCGCGCATGCCCAGTTCGCGCACCACCTCGACCTGCACGTCGATGGCCTGCTCCAGGCCGTCGGGGAACAGGTAGTGATGATCCGCCGCGGTGCTGCAGCCCGACAGCAACAGTTCGGCCAGCGCCACCTTGCTGGCCAGTGCCAGCTTGTCCGGGGTCAGGCGCGCCCACACCGGATAGAGGGTCGTCAGCCAGGGAAACAACGGCTGGTTGACCACCGGCGCCCAGGCGCGGGTCAGGGTCTGGTAGAAGTGGTGGTGGCAGTTGATCAAGCCCGGCAGCACGACATGCTCGCGGGCGTCGAAGACCTGGTCGCAGGGCCGTGAGGGCTGCTGGCCGGCGCAGAGCAGTTCGCTGATCAGGCCATCCTCGATCACCAGACCGCCAGCGGCGTCGAGCTGGTTGGCGGTGAAGATGGCCAGGGGGTTGTTGATCCAGATACGGGTAGCTGCCATGAGCAGGCTCCTCTGAGGGTGAGTTCAGGTTAGCCAGCTCAGTGTTGACCCTGTCTGCTGATCCAGGTGCGCCGAATGGCGTGCCGGAAAAGATACCTGTCTTGGCGGTCAGGAGCAACGGCAGTCGCGCTTCACCAGGGAATGCGCTGGCCCTGGTAGTCGACGAAATGATGGCCGCCACGCCCCGCATGCCGCTCGATCTGCGTCACCAGGCCCTGGCAGCTGGCGGCGATTTCCACGCTGGCGCCAATGCCGCCCATGTCGGTCTTGACCCAGCCGGGGTGCAGCGACAACACCGTCGGGCGCGGCTCGGCCAGGCTGCAGACCAGGCTATTGGTCAGCGAGTTGAGGGCGGCCTTGCTCGCCTTGTACAGCGCCAGGTCGCTGCCCTCCGGGTTGGCCACGCTGCCCAGCAGCGAACTCATGAATGCCAACACGCCGCTATTCGGGCGGATCTGGCCGAGCAGGCGCCCGGCCAGACGAATCGGTGCGACCGCGTTGGTCATGAACAGCTGGCCCAGTTCGGCGGCGGTGGCGGCGCTGGCCGACTGGTGCGCGGGTCCAAGGATGCCGGCATTGACCAGCAGCAGGTCGAACACCTCAGCCTGCAGGCGCTCGGCCAATGCCTCCAGTGCGGCGCCGTCGTCGATATCCAGGGCTTCGATGCGCACGCCGGGCATGGCCTGCAGCGCCTCGGCGGCTTGTGGGTCGCGCACTGTGGCGATGACCTGCCAGCCATCGGCGTGCAGCTGCTTGGCCAGGCCGAGACCGAGGCCACGAGAGGCACCGACGATCAGGGCGGTTCGAGTCGAGGTCATGGGGTCTGCTCCAGGGGTTAACGGGTTGGACCGGGCTCCGCGGAGTCCGGCATTGAGAGGCTCATGCACCTACAGCCGGCGCAGCTCGATGCGCCCGCGGCTGATATCCGCCAGCAGCCGCTGCAGCTCGGCGAAACGTGCTTCGGGCAGCGCCAGGTGCAGTTCGGCGCCGCTGGCATCGAAGGTCTCGCTGTCCAACACGACGTCCAGTTCCGCGAGGCGGATCTTGAGCAGCGGCAGTTCGGCGAACAGGCAATGGCAGCGGTAGCGATTACGCGTGATCAGCGCATGGCGTTCAGCCGCTTGCAGGCATTTGTTCGCCGCGCCGCCATAGGCGCGGGCCAGGCCGCCGGTGCCGAGCTGGATGCCGCCGTACCAGCGGATCACCAGCACTGCCACCTGGTCGAAGGCCTGGCCCTCGATGGCGGCGAGGATCGGCCGGCCGGCGGTGCCGCCCGGTTCACCGTCGTCGCTGAAACGGTACTGGTTGCCGACCTTCCAGGCCCAGCAGTTGTGCGAGGCGCCGGGGTCGCTGGCGACGGCGATAAACGCCTGCGCCTCGGCGGCGCTGGCAACCGGCGCGGCGCGGGCGAGAAAGCGGCTCTTGCGGATCTCCTCGCGGTATTCGCAAGGGCCGAGCAGGGTGAAGGGCATCAGCTGTTTGCGGGTGGAGTCAGGCCGCAGCCCTTGAGGATGATGCGCACCAGGTTGTCGCCGGCTTCCTCGAAATCCGGTTTGGTCAGGCGCGTGCGGCCGGTGACCCGGCAGATCTGCGAGGCGAAGTCGGCGTAGTGCTGGGTGCTGCCCCAGAGCAGGAAGATCAGGTGCACCGGGTCGACCGGGTCCATCTTGCCGGCGGCGATCCAGGCTTCGAACACCGCGGCGCGGCCGCGGAACCAGCTCTGGTAGTCCTGGTTGAAGAACGCCGACAGGCACTCGCCGCCACTGATCACCTCCATGGCGAAGATCCGCGAGGCCTTGGGGTAGCGCCGCGAGAACTCCAGCTTGGCGCGGATGTAGCGGGCCAGTGCCTCGGCCGGGTCGTCGTCGACGCTCAGGGTGTTGAAGGTGCTGTCCCAGAGGTCGAGGATGTTGCCCAGCACCGCCAGGTACAGGCCCAGCTTGTTGCTGAAGTAATAGTGCAGGTTGGCTTTCGGCAGGCCGACTGTCTGCGCGATGGTGTTCATGCTGGTGCCCTTGAAGCCGTGGCGGGCGAATTCTTCCTCGGCGGCGGCAAGGATCGCTTCTTCGTTTTTCTGGCGGATGCGCCCGGCCGGTTTGCCGGCGGCATGGGCACTGTGCGCGGGGACTTCGACGGTCATGGGACGGTTCCGCAGTGGTCAGGTTTTCAGACGCCTGCACTGATAACCCACTGTCGCCGAGGAGACAAGCGCAAGGCGCAGAAAAACCGCTGCGGATGCTCTTCGGCCCAGCTCATGCACCAGGGTTGTGCGTTGGCGCGGTGCTTGCCTATAGCCGAACGTAGGAGCGGGCCATACCCGCGATGCCTTTTGCGGGCATGAGCTATCGCGATCATGGAACTGGGCGTCCCCGCCGCTCTCATCAGCCTAAAAATAAACCGTTGTTTTGTATGTAAAAATTTAAACTACCCTAAGCCATGTAGGAGCCAGCTTGCTGGCGATCTTGGCAGGTCAAAAGCATCGCCAGCAAGAACTAGGCGTCCCCCTGGCTCCTACACAGTTTGCTGCGCGACGGGGGATCTCCTACGCAACCCTTGCGGCCGGTCTCAGTCACGCAGTGCGGGACTCGCCTGCGGCGCGGCCTGTGCCTGGCGCCCGCCCAGGTACCAGCCCAGCGCGGCCCACACGGCGGCCAAAGCGGCGCCGACCAGGGCAGCCAGCAATACGCCCTGGCTGAGCATATCGAGCAGCGCCTTGGCCCAGGCGCTGACGGCGTCGCCGCCACGGTAGACCACGGTGTCGATGAAGTTCTTGGCCTTGTACTTGGTCAGCGCATCGAGCGGGGCGAAGAGCATTTCCCGGCCGGGGCGGACGAAGGCGTACTCGCCGACCCGACGCACGATCATCAGCGCCGCGAGCATGGCGAAGGTCGGTGCCAGGGCCAGGCCGAGAAAGCCCAGGCAGACCAGCAGCGGCACCCCGGCCAGCAGCGCGCGCAGGCCGAATTTCTCCGCCAGCCGCCCGGTGACGAATAGCTGGGCCAGCAGCGACAGCGCCTGCACGCTGAAGTCGATCAGGCCGAACACGCGGATCTGCTGGTTGCGTTCCGGGAAGGTCAGCGCCACCAGGCGTGCCTGTTCGAAGTAGAGGAAGGTGCTGGCGGTGGCCAGGAGGATGACAAAGGCGCTGATGCCCAGCAGGTAGGGCGAGGCCAGCACCCGGGTGATGCCGCTGAACGGATTGCCCGTCACCGGCTCGCGCGGGTGCTCGCTGGGCGGTGCGCCGGGGCGGCCGGCGCCACCGCGGGCGCGCCAGGCCATCAGGTAATGCTTGGCCAGCACGGCCACGCCGAGCAGCAGGGCGGCGCAGAGGATCAGGCCGCTCTGGCCGATGGCATCGACCAGCAGCGCGCCCAGCGCCGGCCCGGCCAGGCCGCCGCAACTGGCGCCGGCGGCGATAAAGGCGAACAAGCGGCGCGCCTGCAGCGCGTCGAACACGTCGGCCATCAGGCTCCAGGCCACCGAGACCACGAACAGGTTGTAGACCGAGATCCACACGTAGAACACCCGCGCCGCCCAGATATCGTCGCCGGCCTGCAGGAACAGCGCGGCGAAGGCCAGCAGGTTGAGGATGAAGAAGCCGTACACCCAGTCGATATAGCGCGCCCGCGGCACCCGCGAATTGAGCCAGGCGAACAGCGGCACGGCGGCCAGCATGACGACGAAGGTCGCGCTGAACAGCCATTGCAGGTTCTCCACGCCGCCGCGAATACCCATCGCCTCGCGGATCGGCCGCAGCATGAAGTAGCCGCTGAACAGGCAGAAGAACAGGCCGAAGCCGCACAGCGCGGCGAACAGTTCGGCCGGTTTGGCGTTGATCGCCTTGGCCAGGCGTTGGCTTGGGGACATGGCTGTTCTCTTCTAAGGCGGGCTGCACCGGATGTCCTGGTAACGCTATGACCCTGTGGGGGGCGGACGTGTCCGCGAAGCTTTTGTTTGCAGAGCATCGCGGACAAGTCAGCTCATATCAAACTAAAAATAACCCGTTGTTTTATATATAGAAATTAGATCATGGTATGAACCCTGTAGGAGCCAGCTTGCTGCGGTCCGGCGGTCCGGCGATCTGGCGATATTTGCAGATCAAAAGCATCGTCGGAGCACCGAGCCTCAGCAAGGACCAGGCGCTCCCTGGCTCCTACCCAGTTTGCTGCGCGACAGCGCGGCGTCGAAGACGGGGCTGCCCCCTCTACCGAGAGCATCGGTCGCGATTCAGCCGAACGCTCGCGCGATCCGCTCGCGCAGCGCCGCATCCGGCAGGCGGCCGTGGCCGGCCAGCAGGTTGTCGGCCATATAGCGCGCCTTGGAGGTGGCCGGGATCACCACGGTTACCGCCGGGTGGGCGAGGATGAACTTGAGCAGCAACTGCGCCCAGGAGGTGGCGTCGACCTCGATCGCCCAGTCCGGTAATGGCGTGTCCCTGACCCGGTCGAACAACTGGCCGCGCTGGAATGGCCGGTTGATCAGGGTGGCGATACCGCGGTCGGCGCAGTAGGGCAACAGGCGCTGCTCGGCGTTGCGCTCACCCACCGAATAGTTGAGCTGGACGAAGTCCACCGGCTCCTTCGCCAGCACCGCGAGCAGGTCGTCATGGGCCGACTCGCGGTAATGGGTGATGCCGATGTAGCGCACCTTGCCCTGTTCCTTGAGCTCGCGCAGCAGGCCGAGCTGGGTACGGGTGTCCTGCAGGTTGTGCACCTGCAGCAGATCGAGCCGCTCGGTTTGCAGGGCGCGCAGGCTGGCCGCGACCTGAGCCATGCCGCGCTCGCGGCCGCTGGCGGAGACCTTGCTGGCGAGAAACGCCTTGTCCTGGGTGCCGGTGCGCCTTAGCAACTCGCCGCTGACTGCCTCGGCGTTGCCATAGCTGGGTGCGGTGTCGATCAGCTTGCCGCCGCCGTTGATAAAAGTACGCATCACCTCGTCCAGCGGGTCGAGGCTGGCGTCGTCGAGACTGACATTGAAGGTGCGCGAGGTGCCCAGGCCGATCACCGGCAGCAGCTCGCCGCTGGCGGGGATGGCGCGTTGCAGCAGTTGGCTGGGGGTGGCGAAGGCGCCGCGCGCCAGCCAGGGCACCGCGGCGGCGAGGCCGAGCAGGGCGGCGCTGCGCCGAATGAAGTGACGACGGCTGGGCATGGGATCCTCCGTGGTGGCACTGCGCTGGGCGGCGGGAAGAGCGACTCGGCTCCTCGAACAAGCATAGGTCGCTGCTGCAGCGTTCGTGTGACCGCCGCGCCCGGCCTGCTGCGCCCGGCCAGTTGTTAGCTGATATGTCGATCAGGCAGCGCGGCCAGGCCCGTTCCTGCAAGGGCCGTGCGCGGACCTTGTAGCCACCATGTTTCGCGCAAGCCGTAGGAGCGGCCGGGGCGCCCAGCCCATGCCAGCGATGCTTTTTTCTACTGCACAGGCACCCGCAAACGCCGCTCAGCCGCTCGCCGCCAGTCCCTCGAGAAAACTCTCCAGCACCAGGTGCGGCCGGCGACCCTTGCGGGTGACGGCGGCCAGGCTGAGGTCGTAGAAGCGCGAGTCCGCCTTCAGCGCGCGCAGGCGGCCCTGTTGTACCCAGGCCGCGGCGTAGTGGTCGGGCAGGTAACCGATGAAGCGTCCGGTGAGAATCAGGAACGCCATGCCCTCGCGGTCCGAGGCGCTGGCGGTGCAGTTGAGCGCCTGGTAGTGGCTCTGCACCTCCGGCGGCAGGCGGAAGGTCGGCGCGATGGCGTCCTGGGCATTGAGCCGCTGATCCTCAAGCTGCTGGTCGTCGACATAGAACAGCGGATGGCCAACGGCGCAGTAGAGCAGCGAGCGCTCGTCGTACAGCGCCTGGTAGTCCAGCCCGGACAGTGCGCCGGCCTGGGGCACCACGCCGATATGCAGGCGGCCGTCGAGCACGCCTTGCTCGACCTCGCTCGGCGGGGTCATGCGGATATGGATGCGCACCTCCGGACCGCGCTCCTTGAGCCGCGCCAGGGCGTTGGTGATGCGCATGTGCGGCACCGTCACCAGGTTGTCGGTGAGGCCGATGTTCAGTTCGCCGCGCAGGTGCTGATGGAGGCCGTTGACCTCGGTGCGAAAGCTCTCCAGCGCCGCCAGCAGTTGCTGGGTCGACTGGTACACCTCGCGGCCTTCCTCGGTCAGGGCGAAGCCGGCGCGACCGCGCTGGCACAGGCGCAGGCCGAGGCGCTGTTCGAGGTCGCTCATCTGCTGGCTGATCGCCGAGCGGCCGATCCCCAGCACGCTCTCGGCGGCGGAAAATCCGCCGCAGTCGGCCACGCTGCGAAACAGCTTGAGCAGGCGGATATCGAAGTCGCTGACCTGGGCCAGGGGTTCTGCACGACGTGTGCTCATTGTTTAGTGACCACTTAACTAAAGATAAGAAGAGTGTGCTTTTACTGACTGTATGCCCGTGGCACCTTGTCTGGCAATTACTCTGTAGGAGCGGGCCATGCCCGCGACCTGTGCCTTTCGCGGGCATGGCCCGCTCCTACGAGATGAAACACACCGCCCATCCCCGCGAGGCCGCCATGAACCTGCCACAGACCGCCACCCCGTCACTGGCCAGCCAGCTCAAGCTGGATGCCCACTGGATGCCGTTCACCGCCAACCGCCAGTTCCAGCGCGACCCACGCCTGATCGTCGAGGCCTCCGGCAGCTGGCTGACCGACGATCAGGGGCGCAAGGTCTACGACAGCCTGTCCGGCCTGTGGACCTGCGGTGCCGGTCACTCGCGCAAGGAAATCCAGGACGCGGTGGCCAGGCAACTCGGCACCCTCGATTATTCGCCGGGCTTCCAGTACGGCCACCCGCTGTCCTTCCAGCTGGCCGAGCAGATCGCCGACCTGATGCCGGGCGACCTCAACCACGTGTTCTTCACCGGCTCCGGCTCCGAGTGCGCCGACACCGCGGTGAAGATGGCCAAGGCCTACTGGCGCCTGAAAGGCCAGCCGGCCAAGACCAAGTTCATCGGCCGCGCCCGTGGCTACCACGGCGTCAACATCGCCGGCACCAGCCTCGGCGGCATCGGTGGCAACCGCAAGATGTACGGCCAGTTCATGGACGTCGACCACCTGCCGCACACCCTGCAGCCCGGCATGGCCTTCACCCAGGGCATGGCCGCGACCGGCGGCGTCGAGCTGGCCAACGAGCTGCTCAAGCTGATCGAACTGCACGACGCCTCGAACATCGCCGCGGTGATCGTCGAGCCGATGTCCGGCTCGGCCGGCGTCATCGTGCCGCCCACCGGCTACCTGCAGCGCCTGCGCGAAATCTGCACGCAGCACAACATCCTGCTGATCTTCGACGAAGTGATCACCGCCTTCGGCCGTTTGGGCAAGTGGAGCGGCGCCGAGTACTTCGGCGTGACCCCGGACATCATCAATGCCGCCAAGCAGATCACCAACGGCGCGATCCCGCTGGGCGCGGTGATCGCCAGCAGCGAGATCTACAACACCTTCATGCAGCAGGCCACGCCCGAGCACATGGTCGAGTTCACCCACGGCTACACCTACTCGGCCCACCCGGTGGCCTGCGCCGCCGGCCTGGCCTCGCTGGATCTGCTTAAGCGGGAGAACCTGCTGCAGCAGTCCGCCGAGCTGGCGCCCAAATTCGCCGCGGCCTTGCATGGCCTCAAAGGCAGCCAGCATGTGATCGACATCCGCAACTGCGGCCTGGCCGGCGCGATCCAGATCGCTCCGCGCGACGGCGACCCGGTGATCCGCCCATTCGAGGCCGGCATGGCCCTGTGGAAGGCCGGCTTCTACGTACGCTTCGGCGGCGACACCCTGCAGTTCGGCCCGACCTTCAACGCCAAGATGGAAGACCTCGAGCGCATGTTCGGCGCGGTGGGCGACGCCCTGCAAGGGGTGAGCTGAGATGAGCCAGCGCCCGCAGGCCGTACCCAGCGTGCAGGTGGACAACGAGCGCGTGATCGTCACCGAATGGCGCTTCGCGCCCGGCGCCGAAACCGGCCGCCACCGTCACGGCTACGATTACCTGGTGCTGCCGATGACCGACGGCACCCTGCTGCTGGAAACCCCGGAGGGCGAGAAACACGCGCCCCTGGTGGCCGGCCAAGCCTACTACCGCCAGGCCGGCATCGAGCACAACGTGATCAATGCCAGCGACCACGACATCGTGTTCGTCGAAACCGAAATCAAGTAAACACGGACAACCGCCTCTCCCTTCTGGGGGGAGGGCCGGGGTTAGGGAATCGATTAACCACTGTCCCTGTAGGAGCGGGCCATGCCCGCGAAGCCCACAAATCCCAAGGTGGATAAAAAAGCGTCATCCACCCTACAGAATCGGAGATTTCCATGAGCCATATCCCACACCTGATCAACGGCGAACGCATCGAAGGTCAAGGCCGCACCGCCGACGTATTCAACCCCGCCACCGGCGAGGTGATCCACCAGGTCGCCCTGGCCGACCGCGCCACCATCCAGCAGGCCATCGACGCCGCCAAGGCCGCCTTCCCGGCCTGGCGCAACACCCCGCCGGCCAAGCGCGCCCAGGTGATGTTCCGTTTCAAGCAACTGCTCGAACAGCACGAAGGCGCCATCGCCAAGCTGATCAGTGAAGAACACGGCAAGACCCTTGAAGACGCCACCGGCGAACTCAAACGCGGCATCGAGAACGTCGAGTTCGCCTGCGCCGCCCCGCAAATCCTCAAGGGCGAGTACAGCCGCAACGTCGGGCCGAACATCGACGCCTGGAGCGACCTGCAGCCGATCGGCGTAGTCGCCGGCATCACCCCGTTCAACTTCCCGGCCATGGTGCCGCTGTGGATGTACCCGCTGGCCATCGTCTGCGGCAACTGCTTCATCCTCAAGCCGTCCGAGCGCGACCCCAGCTCCACCCTCTACATCGCCGAACTGCTGATCGAAGCCGGCCTGCCGAAAGGCGTGATGAGCGTGGTGCACGGCGACAAGGCCGCGGTGGATGCGCTGATCGAAGCGCCGGAGGTCAAGGCCCTGAGCTTCGTCGGCTCGACCCCGATCGCCGAATACATCTACAGCGAAGGCACCAAGCGCGGCAAGCGCGTGCAGGCCCTCGGCGGGGCGAAGAACCACGCCGTGCTGATGCCCGACGCCGACCTGGACAACGCGGTCAGCGCGCTGATGGGCGCTGCCTACGGTTCCTGCGGCGAGCGCTGCATGGCCATCTCGGTGGCCGTGTGCGTCGGCGACCAGATCGCCGATGCCCTGGTCGAGAAGCTGGTGCCACAGATCCAGGCCCTGAAAATCGGCGCCGGCACCTCCTGCGGCCTCGACATGGGCCCGCTGGTCACCGCCGCTGCGCGCGACAAGGTCAAGGGCTACATCGACGCCGGCGTCGCCCAGGGCGCGAGCCTGGTGGTCGACGGTCGCGACCTGGTGGTCGCCGGCAACGAGAACGGCTACTTCGTCGGCGGCACCCTGTTCGACAAGGTGACCCCGGAGATGAGCATCTACACCGACGAAATCTTCGGCCCGGTGCTGTGCATCGTTCGCGTCGGCAGCCTGGAAGCCGCCATGCAGCTGATCAACGATCACGAATACGGCAACGGCACCTGCATCTTCACCCGCGACGGCGAAGCGGCGCGGCTGTTCTGCGACGAGATCGAGGTCGGCATGGTCGGCGTCAACGTGCCGCTGCCGGTGCCGGTGAGCTACCACAGCTTCGGCGGCTGGAAGCGCTCGCTGTTCGGCGACCTGCACGCCTACGGCCCGGACGGCGTACGCTTCTACACCCGCAAGAAGGCCATCACCCAGCGCTGGCCGCAACGGGCCTCGCATGAGGCGGCGCAGTTCGCGTTCCCCAGCAATGGCTAAGCGCGGGTAGGGTGGTAAACACAAAGGCCAGTCGCGAGACTGGCCTTTTTGCTAGGTAAACGATGGGCGCCGGTGATGCACGATTTTGTAGGATGCGGTTGAGCGCAGCGATACCCATCAAACTCTGGAACTAAACAGCGATTACTGACCCGAATTACGCTGCTTGCCCGCCGCAGAGGAGGTGGCCTCAATATTAGTTTCGCCCTTACGGCGAGTCACTTTTTGCAGTCGCCGGATGGCCGGCCCCGCAAAAAGTAACCAAAAACGCTTGCCCCTGCATCCGGGTCTCGCTGCGCTCGACTTCCCTCACTCCATCATTGCTCCGAGGGCCCGCCGCGAAGGGCCATCCCTGGCCCATCGCGGCTCTTGCGGCATCCCTGCCGCTCAACCCCTTCCACAACGATTCCGTTCGGCCTCCTGAAGGGGCGTTTGGCGTCGCCTGATAGTTCTGCGCAGGGTTACCAAAAGCAGAATCAAAAGCGTCGATTTCCGATCATGCCCACGCTCCAGCGTGGGCACACCGCCTGTGACGCTCCGCGTCACGGTTTTTTGCTTGCCTCTCGCCGTGCTGTTGATTCCACAAATCTCCCAGGCGACGCGATCCTTGATCCCGTCAGGAGGCCGAGTGGAGGTGCTGTGGAGAGGGGCGTTTGGCATGGATGCCAAACGAGGAACGATGGGCGGGGCCGCTTAGGCCAGGGATGGCCCTTCGTGACGACCCTCGGAACAGTGCCGGAGCGAGGAAACGGAGCGAAGCGGAGTAACAGCCGCAGGCTGGCCCGAAGGGTGAGCGTAGCGAATCAAGTTGAGCGAAGCGAAACCCGTATGCCGGGCGCGCTTTCTCTTTGGTTACTTTCTCTTTCTCTTTCGCGCGAGCAAAGAGAAACGGAGCGAAGCGGAGTAACAGCCGCAGGCTGACCCGAAGGGTGAGCGAAGCGAATCAAGTGACTCGCCGTAAGGGCGAAACACGTAATCAAAGCCAGTGGAGTTGCGCCGGATTAACACCGGTTGCTTGGTTGCTTGCCGAGAAATTGATGGGTATCGCTGCGCTCAACCCATCCTGAAAAGTCGTGCTGCGCCACATTAAAAGCTACGAATAGAAACCAGTGGTCGTTTTTAGCTGATCGGCAAAATCGTAGATTTCATCCAGTGAGCTGATCGGGTGGCGGGTCTCGGTTTTCTCTTGGTCAAAGATGCCGATGTATTTCTGCATGCGGTTGAAGTGCAGGCGACAAATTGGTTTACGGTTATTGTCGTCCAGCAAAATGCCGAAGTAGCTCTGAGTGTCACGCTGAATAATCCGCTTCGCGTCAACAACCGAGCGCACAATCGCTTTTACAATGTGGTAGCCCTCAAGCTCTTCAAGCGTGGTCATCACTTTGTCGTCTGCGGGCTCGTCGAGTTGTTCTGCCGGGGCGTCGCTTGATGTCGGTGCGGCAGCGGAATAGCTGGGCTGTAGCGCACCGCTCATTGCAGACTTCAAACGATCATTAATTTGGTCGCTCAAAAATTGAGCAACAGCTTTTCGGGTCAGTTCGGCGAATTGCTCACGCACTTTTTGCGTGATCATTCCTTCATAAACACGTGATGCGAAGAATTTTACAAAATCATCATCAGGTTTGCTGAACTGGGATGCGATCTCTTTTTTTATTTGGCTGACGTATTTCAGTTCGCCCGCGGAGTTGACAATGGACTCAACGTCGAAGGCCGACTTTGTGAGTTTTATGAGTTCAGGTACTGCATGTTCATCGATGTCGAGTAAATCCAGTTCAAGAAAGGGCTTCTCATCCATCTTGTTTGGTGCGTCAAGGTCAGTAAAGAATTTGTAGACTTGGCCGTTCGTGAGGATGGAGATGCGTGCGTTGGTTACATGGAAGTAGCGAAACAGTTGGGAGGCGTGATTGACGTTCAGTGGTTCGCCAATCTTCTTGCATTCGATCAGTATCTGAACTTCGCCGTCTTTCAGGATTGCGTAGTCAATCTTTTCACCTTTCTTTGTCCCTACGTCACAGACAAATTCCGGGGTTACTTCCCGTGGATCAAAAACGTCGTAGCCGAGAACGGTGTTGATGAATGGCATGACAAAGGCATTTTTTGTAGCTTCTTCCGTTTTTATCGCTGCAGCCTGTTGGCGGATCTTGGCTGAAAGGCTGTTAAGTTTTTCGAAGAATTCCATGTCTAGCTCCTTGCTGTATTAATGCCCGTGGTTTGTGTTGGCTTATGCGATACGTCGTGTCACTTCCCCACCTTCCTATTCCTCACATACAACGCCTCTCCCCCCGTCGCACTGCTCCCGCGTACCTGCAGTTCAAAACGCTTGGGATGGCCCTTGATCAAATCGCTGAGCTTCTTGAACCCATACAGCCGCGCATCGAACGCCGGGCGCAGCTTGCTGATATTCGAGCCAAGCAGGCCGAGCTGGACCCAGCCGTCCTCGTCGTTGATGTCTTCGATGACCTTGGCGATAAAGTCCGTCGGCACTTTCTGCGCTTTCGGTTTGGCCGCTGGCCTGGCCGGTTCGCCGGGTTGTCCGCTGGGCGCGCTCGGTTGCGCTTTGTCGTCGCTGCTGGCCGGCTCGGGTTGGGCTTGCGCGGCGTCGGCGCGCAGCAGTTCGGTGTAGATGAACTTGTCGCAGGCGGAGACGAACGGCGAGGGGGTCTTCTCTTCGCCGAAGCCGTAGACGGTCAGGCCTTCCTCGCGCAGGCGGGCGGCCAGGCGGGTGAAGTCGCTGTCGCTGGAGACCAGGCAGAAACCGTCGAAACGCCGGGTGTAGAGCAGGTCCATGGCGTCGATGATCAAGGCGCTGTCGGTGGCGTTCTTGCCGCGGGTGTAGGCGAATTGCTGGATCGGCTGGATGGAGTGATCGAGCAGCACCTTCTTCCAGCCGCCGAGGTTGGGCTGGGTCCAGTCGCCGTAGATGCGCTTGACGCTGGCGACGCCGAACTTGGCGATTTCCTCGAACAGGCCTTCGACGATGGCGGCGGAGGCGTTGTCGGCATCGATCAGCACCGCCAGCAGCTGTTGCTGGCGTGGAGGGTGGGCTTTGCTGGCCATGGGGTCATCCTTGCAGAGACGTGCCCTGAACATACTGCGGATGCTGGCAGGGCGCCATAGGCAAGCGTCTGCCGCCTGGGCGCCGGTGCCGGCGGGGTAAAGAGGGCCTGGAACTTGCTATGGGTCCAGCGTCCGGGCGTCCGCCCGGTCGATCACGATTCGATAGCCCCACGGGAGCACGCTCGATGAACACCTCCTCCATCGCCGATTACATGACCAAGGACTTTGCCACCATCCGCGCCGATATGCCGGTGGTGGAGGCGGCTCGGCAGTTGATGCGCCATCACATTCTCGGCGGGCCGGTTACCGATGCTCAGGGCCTGCTATTGGGCTGGATTTCCGAGCAGGAGTGTCTGCAGGTGGCGATTCAGGTGGCCTATTACAACCAGCGAGTGGCCACGGTGCGCGACATCATGCGTACCGACGTGCTCAGCGTGACGCCAGAAATGGACGCCGTGGCGCTGGCGCAGCAGATGCTCGGCGACAAGCCGAAGAGCTACCCGGTGGTCGATGCCGGTGGCAAGGTGATCGGGGTGATTACCCGCCGGCATATCCTCAAATTGCTGGATAACCTGATGGTATTGCCGCTTTCCCGCTCGGCCTGAACCCCTACTTTGCCCCTTCAGGGTGCATGCATGGGGTGGCGTGGCCGCTGCGTGCACCAAAAGTGGCTGATTGGCGCCGGGTGGAGTGGGGCCTGGGCCTGGGCGTCTCCTCGCGCAGGGTTTTCCTCCCAGTGGCGCGCCCGGCCAGCCAGCGTTTCGTGCTTCGCTATCTGCCATTTGCTTGACCTGCGCCGGGGTACGGCCGGGTGGTTGCGCCTATAGTCGCCGCCTTGAACGCCCGACCTATCGAGCAAACCAGGCAAAGGTCTCCCGCCATGCGCGCACTCGCCCTTGTGTTCTTCTGTTGCATCGCCAGCCTGGCCCAGGCCAGCGACGAGGCCATGCAGCGCTTTACCCAGCTCAACGCCGACCCGGCACTGCGCGAGCAGGCCTATGCCGCCGGTCAGGAGCGTATTCGCTTCTGCGGCAATTGCCACGGCGAGAACGGCAACAGCAAGCGGCCGTACATTCCCAATCTGGCCGAGCAGAACCCGGTGTATCTGTTCAACGCCTTCGAGAAGTTCGCCAGCGGCGAGCGCAAGGATTACGTGATGTCCCAGCTGGCGCCGAACCTGACCCTGGAAGATCGGGTCAACGTCGCCATCTACTTCGGTCAGCAGAAGCTGCTGGCGCATAGCGAGCCGGTCGACGCGGCGTTGCAGCAGCAGGGCGAGGTGACGTTCAAGACCATCTGCACCGGCTGCCACGGCGTGAATGCCGAGGGCCGCGACAACACCCCGCGCCTGGCCGGCCAGCCGGCCGAGTACCTGCGCAAGGCGCTGACCCGTTTTCGCGACAAGGACCCGAGCCGCGCCGGCTCGGTGATGATGTCGATCGCCGCCGACTTCAGCGACGCACAGATCGGCGCCCTGGCCGCCTATCTGCAGCAATTGCAACCCTGACCGCAGGCGTGCCGGCGCCCGGTCGTGATGGGTATCGCTGCGCTCAACATCCTACGAAGCCACCCCCGCTGGCGTCAGCCGCTGGTGCGGCGGGTGTCGCCGGCGCGGCGTAGCGCTGGGCAGCGGCCCTGGTCGACGGCACCGATATAGGGGTTGCCGTGGCCCATGACGCAGCCGACTTTCTGGTTGCGCCAGCGCTCCCATTCGCTGATCGGGTACTGACGGTTCCAGGCTTCGTAGGTGCGCCGGTCGAGCTTGGACAGGCGCAGCTGGTAGTGGTCGGCCATGTACAGGTAGATGCGCGCCGAGGCGCCGCGGACCGGTTCGGGGGGCATGGCGGTTTTCTGCTTGAAGTTGACCACCATGGGGCAGGCGCCGTATTGCTGCGGTTTGTCGCCGAGCATGCCAAGGGCGTAGTTGGAGCGGTCGCCATTCACTTCGCCGATGCTCGGCACCAGGTTGTGCAGGTCGGCCTCGGCGGCCTTGAACAGCGGGTCGTTGCGCGTGCAGTTCTGGCGCCCGCCGTGCTGCCAGCACTGGCGCTGATGCCCGATCACCCAGGCCGGCACCACGTGCTCCCATTCCAGGCGCTGCGCGCGGCGTGGTTGCTTGCGCACCTTATAGCCGCAACTGGCCAGGTCGACCTGCTTGCCGTGGTAGGCGCAACCGCAATAGAAGGTGCTCGGTCGTTCGGCGTAGAGCTGCCAGGCGATCTTCTTGGCGGCGGCGAAGTTTTGCGGGGCATCGGCGTGGACGGATACGGCGAACAGCAGGCAGAACAGGGCGATCAGGCGCGGCATGGAGGGCTCTGGGCAAAAAGCTGCGCATGATAGTGCCGGAGCAGCTGGCCAGGGGCCTGCAAGACGCTCTAGGACGAGGGGTTTCGGGTTTTTTTGATTCTGTGGGGACGGGAGTGTGCAGGGGGCGCACCCTGAGGACGCTCAGGCGCGGCGCAGATTCTGTCTGAGCGTTCCCACCTGGCGGTGGGAACGCTCGCTCGGTCAGACCTTGCGCACGAACTCGGACTTGAGCTTCATGGCGCCGATGCCGTCGATCTTGCAGTCGATGTCGTGGTCGCCGTCGCACAGGCGGATGCCCTTGACCTTGGTGCCGACCTTGACCACCAGCGAGGAGCCTTTGACCTTGAGGTCCTTGATCACGGTGATGGTGTCGCCATCCTGCAGCACGTTGCCGACCGAGTCCTTGATCACTTTGTCGCCATCGGCAGCCGCTTCGCCAGAGCCGTCGGCGGGCCACTCGTGGGCGCATTCCGGGCAGATCAGCAGTTGGCCGTCTTCATAGGTGAATTCGGAATTGCATTTGGGGCAGGCTGGCAAAGTGCTCACGGCGGGTCCTTGAGGGCAGGCTTATGGAAAGCCGCAGATTATATAGGGTTTTGCCGTGGATTTGAGCCTGCGAGGATGCGCGGTGCTCCCCGGCCTGTCATGCAGACCGCCCGCCCCGCGCTAGGCGGGGCGGGCAGGTGGTGCTACCAGCGTGGCGCGTAATAGCCGCGGTCATAGCGTTGGTGCTGGCGGTAGCGATCATTGCGGTAATGATGCTGGCGGTAGTGATGCCTGTTGTGGTGACGGAACTTGTGGCCCGAGCGGTACTGGTAGCGCGGTTCTACCACCACCGTATAGGGCCGGTAGTACACGGGAGGCGGATGGTAGTAGCGCGGATAGGACTCGTAGTAGACCCGTGGTGGCGGCGCGCCGATTTCCACATACACCGGCGGGCGGTCATAGCGGCTACCGGCGACGATGGCGCCACCCACCACGGCCCCGACTACCGCACCGGCAATCACGGCATTGCGATCGGAACCCCGTGCCGCCGCCTCTCCTGCCAGTGCCAGGCTGGCGACAAGCACCGCAAGTAAAGGAATACGCGCAATCATGAGCAGATCTCCTGCAAATCGTCGGCAGAAGCCGGATACAGATTCGACTGGCAGGCCGGCGAGAATTTCCCGCCGTCGATGTAAAGCTTGTGTAAAACCCGGGAACGGCGGCGGTGGCTTTATTGACCCGGCACAGTGCCGGCCAAGCGAAAGCGCCTAGACTGGGCGGATGCCGCCTGCCGAGGTCTGTTGCCCATGCCGCTGCTCATCACCGATCACCAGCAATTGCTCGAACACCTGCGTCTGCGCGCCGAGAACGAACAGCCGCATCGGTTGGTCGGCGCGCTTCTGGTGGAGGGCGGTCACCTCGATCCGCAGAACCTGCAGCAGGCCCTGCGCCTGCAGGGGCAAGAGCCGGACCTCGGCCGGATCGGCGATATCCTGCTGCGGCGCAAGCTGATCGACAAGCAGCATCTGGCCGAGGCGCTGGTGCAGCAACTGGACAGCGCGCGGGTCGATCTGGAGGCCTTTCGGGTCGAGGCCCAGGCCTTGCTCCTGCTGCCCGAGCACCTGGCCCGGGAGTATCAGGTGCTGCCGCTGATGCTGGAGGGCGAGTTGCTGGCGGTGGCTACGCCAACGCCGTCGGACTGCGAGCTGTTGCACCTGCTCGGGTTTGTCACCGGCAAGCGGGTCGAAGCCATTCAGGTGAGCAGCGAAGAGGTGCAGGCGGCGATCAATCTGCACTATGGCGTGGCCACCGAACTGGAGTTGCCCGAACACCAGGGCCTGGCGCCCGAATTGAGCCTGCACCGTATCAAGCAATTGGCCGAGGACAAGCCGACGGTGCGTTTTGTCGACAGCCTGCTGGAGGATGCGATCGGCCGGCGTGCCTCGGACATCCATCTGCGACCCGGTGAACGGGAGGTCGTCGTGCTGTTTCGCATCGACGGCGTGTTGATGGAAATCCGCCGGATCAAGCCCGGCAACCTGGCGGCGATTGTCAGCCGGATCAAGATCATCGGCGGCATGAACATCGCCGAGCGGCGCCTGCCCCAGGATGGTCGGCACCTGGTGCGGCTAGGCGATCGGACTATCGACCTGCGCCTGTCGATCATGCCGACGGTGTATGGCGAGAGCGTGGTGATCCGCATCCTCGACACCCGGCAGAGCCTCAAGACCCTGGATCAGATCGGCTTCAGCAGCGAGGATGCCGGGCGCTTTCGCAACCTGACCAGTCACAATCAGGGCATCCTGCTGGTGACCGGCCCGACCGGTTCAGGCAAGAGCACCACCCTGTACGCCGCCCTCAATGGCATCAAGACCACCGGGGTGAACATCATCACGGTCGAGGATCCGGTGGAGTACCAGATCGACGGGATTCGCCAGATTCAGGTCAAGCCGCAGATCGGCTACACCTTCGCCCGCGCCCTGCGGCACATCCTGCGGCATGACCCGGACGTGATCATGGTCGGCGAGATCCGTGACCAGGAGACCGCGATCATGGCCACCGAGAGTGCCCTGACCGGCCATCTGGTGCTCTCCACCCTGCATACCAACAGTGCCGCGACCACGGTGACCCGCTTGCTGGAAATCGGTGTCGCGCCCTACCTGCTCAATGCCAGCCTGCTCGGGGTGCTGGCCCAGCGCCTGGTGCGGCGCAACTGCCCGGAGTGCCTGGAAGAGGAGCAGGTGCCGGATTATGTGCGTACGGCGCTGGGCCTGGATGCGCAGGAGCGCTTTTATGTCGGCCGGGGCTGCAGCCATTGCCACGGCAAGGGGTTTGCCGGGCGCGTGGCCGCCTATGAGCTGCTCGAGGTCACACCGGCCTTGCGCGCCCTGATCCAGCCGGCGGTGGCGGCCCTGGCCATCGAGGCGCAGGCCATTGCCGACGGCATGCGTCCCCTGACCCAGGGTGCCCTGGCCCTGGCGCGGGACAAGCTGATCGCATTGGCCGAGGTGTATCGGGTGCGTCTGGAGTAAACGCCAGCGCTGGCATTCTTGCGGCCTGGCGGCGCGCTCAGTCGTATTCCGCTTCCTCGTGCTCGCCCAGCAGCCGGCGCTGGCGTGGCGTGCAGGCGGCCAGCACCTCGGGGGCGAAACGCCAGCTCAGGTAGGGCGAGAACTTCTGCGCGACCATGCGCCGGCCGTAATGCACCTGCAGCAGGTAGCGCGTGCGGTCCGCCGTGCGGTTGTGGCTGCCGGCATGCCAAAGTTCGCTGCGGAACATCAGCACATCGCCGGCGCGGCACAGCAGCGCCTGTGCCGGCACGCCCTGCCACTGGCTCTCGCCCGCCCGCGGCTTGCGCCCGGCGCGGTGGCTGCCGGGGATGACCCGGGTCGGGCAGAGATCCGCGTCGATGTCGTCGAGGTAGAAATGCGCCGTGCAGATCTGCATGGGCAGGACGAAGCCCGGGTCGGCCAGCAACGCCTCCGGCAACTCCATCACCAGGTAGTCCAGGTGCAGTTCGGCGCCGACGAAGCCGGGGTGACTGCGCCAGGCGGTCTGGCCAATGATGTGGCAATCGGCGCCGAGGGCGGCCTCGGCCAGTTCGATCACCCCCGGCTGGTCGAGGTAGGCCAGCCAGAACGGGTCGCGGTTGAACACGCACTTGTAGTGGTCGACCAGGCCGGAATAGTCCCAGTGCTGCGGCGTGAGGCGGTCGATGGCCGCGCGCAGTGCGGCGATCTGCTGCGCATCGAGCACCCCGGGGAGCAGGGCGAAACCCTGCTGGTGCAGGGCCTGCAGGTGAGTGGCGGTTGACTTCGGGCCGCCGTTGGCGATGTGCATGGCGCTTGCTCCTGCATGCCCCCGGGTTATGCGGGCACGCTGTCAGGGCCTCCCTGGCGCGCCCGCCGGCGCGGGCCAGTTCAAGGTGCCCGAGTCGCTGAAGCGCGTGGTGCCGAACAGGCCGCCGGCCAGTTTGCCGCGCAGCGCGTAGGGCAGATTCTGCCCCGGCTTATAGCCGCTGACGCCCCAGGCCTGGCGCATCACCGAATAGGCGGAAATGCTCACCGGTACGCTGATCACCGCTTCGCCGAAGCGCGGCACCTGGCCGCTCTGGTTGCTCACCCCGCTGGCCAGCGGTTGCTGGTTGATGTCGAGCTGCAGGGCCACGCCGTGGTAATCGATGGCATCGTCGTTGGGGTTCTGGATCCGCAGCTTCACCGCAAAGCGCATCTCCAGCCCTTCGCCCGGCAGCGGCTCCAGGCCGACCAGATCGATGTGCAGCGGGTCGCGGGGGACCAGGCTGCTGCAGGCGCCGAGGCCGAGCAGCAGGCCGCAGGCGAGGATCCGGAGCAGGTGGCTGAACAGTGGGCGGGGACTCTGCATGGCGGGGCTTCCGATTATGGACGGGACGCACTGGAAGACAGCGGTGCCGCGGCTTTTGCTCAGCGCGCGGGCTGTTGTCGTCAGGTTAGCCCGATTGGCGACTGTGTGTGCGGATCGCCCGGCGCCTATCTGCACCTGGAGTGGCTTCAGCCGCGCTGTTTGGCGCTCAGCACCACCGCGACGCCGCCGAGCACGGCCAGCGAACTCAGGAGCAGTCGCAGGCTCAAGGCTTCATCGAGCAGCAGGCTGCCGGCCAGGGCGGCGATGATCGGCACGCTGAGCTGCACGGTGGCGGCCTGGAACGCCTTCAATCCGCGCAGGGCGGTGTACCAGACGGCGTAGCCGATGCCCGAGGTCAGTGCGCCGGAGAGCAGGGCGTAGAGCAGCCCGGGACCATCCCAGCTGGTCTGGCCGAGCAGCAGCACACTGGCCAGCAGCGCCAGCGGCGTGGCCCGCAGGAAGTTGCCGGCGGTGACCGCCAGCGGGTCGCCGCCGCCACGGCCGAGCAGCGAGTAGACGCCCCAGGCCGCGCCGGCCAACAGCATCAGCAGGGCACCGCCGAGTGGCGGTGCGCTGGCGCCGGGCAGCAGCAGGGCGAGCAGGCCGCCCAAGGCCAGCAGCAGGCCGCTCGCGGTCAGCGCGGTGAGCCGCTCGCCGCGGTAGAAGCCCCACAGCAGCATGCTCACCTGCACCGCGCCGAACAGCAGCAGCGCACCGACCCCTGCATCCAGGCTGACATAGGCGAAGGAAAACGCCGCGGCATAGGCGAACAGCGCGACCGCGCCGGACCAGCTGCCGGCCAGCGCGCCATCGCCGCGGCGCAGGCGCAGCAACAGCCACAGGGTCAGGGCGCCGGAGGCGAGACGCAGGCTGGTGAAACTGGCGGCATCGATCTCGGTTTCCTTCAGCGCCAGGCGACAGAGCAGCGAGTTGCCGGCAAAGGCGAGCATGGCCAGGGCGGTCAGCAGTAGGGTGCGAAGGGGCATGGCCATCCTTGTGCGCAGGGCAAGTCGGCCTATCTAAGCACAGCGAGGGCGCCGGGAGGATAGGCCGAAAGTTGCAGTGCGCCGCGGCACAATCGGGCCGCCAGAGCAAAGCCCGCGCCGGTGGGCTGTTACGCTCCTGGCGACTCTGAACACGTTCGGGTCGACGTTAGACAGTTTTAGCCGCCTGTAGCAGCCGACAATCCTTCGCAACGCGCGCCTCTCGGGACGTGCAAACGCTTTAGGAGTCGGCCATGGCCATCAGTGTGTTTGACCTGTTCAAGATCGGTATCGGGCCATCCAGCTCGCATACCGTCGGCCCGATGCGCGCTGCGGCGCTGTTCCTCGGCGCGCTGCGCGAGCGGCGCATGCTGGCGCGGGTGCAGCGCGTGGAA
>NZ_JAAOJA010000010.1 GCF_013184545.1 Pseudomonas tumuqii
TCGACGTCGGTGACCGTGGCGTTCTGCGCCTTGTCGGCGAAGATCGGGTGGATCTGGCCGACGCCGCGCGGGACGGCGGCGCTGCGGCGTTGCATCAGGGATTCGTTGGTCTTGCTCATGCTGTCCTCATCGGAATTGCAGGTTGTTCAGATGGTGGAAGACGCTTCGCGGTCTTCCACCCTACGGATTTAGGGCAACGCTTTTGCTGCAATTTATAGAGCGTAGCGAGCGAAGGTCAGACAAGGCGGCCGGGGTCGGAAAAAGCGGAGTTGGCTGTTGCCAATGAGCATTTTTCCGACCCAGGCCAACGCCGTATGGCCGAGCGCAGTAGCTCTTAGATCCCCAGACAGAGGTATTTGATTTCCAGGTATTCATCCAGACCGTATTTCGAACCTTCACGGCCCAGGCCCGAGGATTTCATGCCGCCGAACGGCGCCACCTCGGTGGAGATCACCCCGGTATTGATGCCGACCATGCCGTACTCCAGGGCCTCGGCCACGCGGAACACCCGACCGAGGTCGCGGGCGTAGAAGTAGGCGGCCAGGCCGAATTCGGTGTCGTTGGCCTGTCGGATCACCTCGGCCTCGTCGCTGAAACGGAACAGCGGCGCCAGCGGACCGAAGGTTTCCTCGCGCGCCACGGCCATCTCGGCGGTCACGCCGCTGACGATGGTCGGCTCGAAGAAATTGCCGCCCAGGCGGTTGCCGCCGGTGACCAGGGTCGCGCCCTTGGCCAGGGCATCGGCCAGATGGCGCTGGACCTTGGCCACCGCCTCGGCGTTGATCAGCGGCCCGGTGGTGATGCCCTCCTGCATGCCGTTACCGACCCGGAGCTTGGCCACCGCCACCTGCAATTTGGCGGCGAAGGCCTCATAGACGCCGTCCTGCACATACAGGCGGTTGGCGCAGACGCAGGTCTGCCCGGCGTTGCGGTACTTGGAGATGATCGCCCCTTCGACGGCCGCATCCAGATCGGCGTCGTCGAACACGATAAAGGGCGCGTTGCCGCCCAGCTCCAGCGAGAGCTTCTTCAGGGTCGGCGCGCACTGCTGCATCAGCTGGATGCCGACGCCGGTGGAACCGGTGAACGACAGCTTGCGCACGATGGGATTCTCGCACAGCTCGGCGCCCACCTCGCGGCTGGCGTGCACGTCGGCCGTGATCACGCTGAGCAGCCCGGCGGGTATGCCGGCGCGCTCGGCCAGATGGGCCAGGGCCAGGGCCGAGAACGGTGTCTGCGGCGCCGGCTTGAGCACCATGGCACAGCCCACCGCCAGGGCCGGACCGGCCTTGCGGGTGATCATGGCGCTGGGGAAGTTCCACGGCGTGATGGCCGCGGTGACGCCCACCGGCTCCTTCTGCACCAGGATGCGCTTGTCCATGGCATGGGCCGGAATCAGATCGCCATAGGCGCGCTTGGCCTCCTCGGCGAACCACTCGATAAAGGAGGCGGCGTAGGCGATCTCCCCGCGGGCCTCGGCCAGCGGTTTGCCCTGCTCAAAGGTCATGATCCGCGCCAGGTCTTCCTGGTTGACCATGATCAGCTCGAACCACTGGCGCAGGCGATTGGCCCGCTCCTTGGCGGTCAGCGCGCGCCAGGCCGGCTGGGCGGCTTGCGCGGCGGCGATGGCGCGACGAGTTTCGTCACGGCCCATGTTCGGCACGCTGCCGATCTTTTCAGCATTGGCCGGATTGAAGATCTCGGTACGCGCGCCGCTGTCGGCTTCGCACCACTGGCCGTTCACAAAGGCCTGCTGACGCAGCAGGCTGGGGTCCTTCAACTCAAGGCTCATGCGGGCTCTCTTGTTCGTTGGGCGATCAGGTGGGTTGCTGGGTGCGCAGTTTCTCGCTGCGCCCGCGCAGCCATTCCAGGGTCAGCAGCAGCAGGATGGAGAAGCCGATCAGCAGGGTCGCCGCCGCGGCGATGGTCGGCGACAGGTTCTCGCGGATGCCGCTGAACATCTGCCGCGGCAGAGTGGCCTGCTCGGGGCCGGCGAGGAACAGGGTCACCACCACCTCGTCGAAGGAGGTGGCGAAGGCGAACAGCGCGCCACTGATCACCCCCGGGGCGATCAGCGGCAGGGTCACCCGGTGGAACGCGGTCAGCGGCGAGGCGCCTAGGCTGGCCGCGGCACGCACCAGGTTCTGGTTGAAACCCTGCAGGGTGGCCGACACCGTGATGATGACGAAGGGCACGCCCAACACCGCATGCACCACGATCAGCGACAAGTAGCTGTTGCCCAGGCCCAGCGGAGCGAAGAACAGGTAGCTGGCCACCCCGACGATCACCACCGGCACCACCATGGGCGAAATCAGCAGGCTCATCACCAGCGCCTTGCCGCGGAACTCACCGCGGGTCAGGCCGATCGCCGCCAGGGTGCCGAAGACCATGGCCAGCACGGTGGCGGCCGGGGCGATGATCAGGCTGTTCTTCAGCGAGCGCATCCAGTCGGCGGACATGAAGAAGTCTTCATACCAGCGCAGGGAAAAGCCCTGCAGCGGGTAGACCAGGAAGCTGCCGGAGTTGAACGACAGCGGGATGATCACCAGCACCGGCAGGATCAGGAACAGCAGCACCAGTGCGCAGAGGCTGCGCAGGCTGTAGTACCAGATGCGCTCGACGGGTGACAGGTAGGGGCTCAGCATAGATCTCTCTCCATCCTAAGGTTGCCCTCGCCCAGCGGACGAGGATGACAGGGGTCAGAGGCTGTGAAAAAAACCGAAGGCCGTCGCGAGGACGCCGCCGGGCGAGCGAAACAAGGCGCGCTACGTGAAAACGAGGGAGTTTGGCGGGCCAAATGACCGAAGTTTTTGCGTAGCGCAACGCAGTTGCAGCCGCCCGGCGACGGCCGCAGCAGGCAAGCGCTTTTTTCACAGCCTCTCATGCCAGACGCAACCGGCTGGCGCCGACCAGCCAGCTGTACACCACGTAAAGCACCAGGGTGGCGCCCAGCAGCAGGCCGCCGAGGGCCGTGGCCATGCCCCAGTTGATGGTGGTGTTGGTATAGAAGGCGACGAAATAGCTGATCATCTGGTCGCTCGGGCTGCCCAGCAGCGCCGGGGTGATGTAGTAGCCGATCGACAGGATGAACACCAGCAGGCAGCCGGCGCCGACCCCGGCCAGGGTCTGCGGGAAGTACACCCGCCAGAAGCTGGCGAAGGGGTGGCAGCCCAGCGACACCGCCGCGCGCATGTAGGTGGGCGAGATGCCCTTCATCACACTGTAGATCGGCAGGATCATGAACGGCAGCATGATGTGGACCATGGCGATGTACACCCCACTGCGGTTGAACACCAGCTGCAGGGGTTCGTCGATGATGCCCAGCGACAGCAGTGCACCATTGATCAGGCCACCGGACTGCAACAGCACGATCCAGGCCGCCACCCGCACCAGGATCGAGGTCCAGAACGGCAGCAGCACCAGGATCATCAGCAGGTTGCTCTGCCGGGTCGGCAGGTTGGCCAACAGATAGGCCAGCGGGTAGGCCAGCACCAGGCAGATGGCGGTGATCACCAGACTCATCCAGAAGGTGCGCACGAAAATGTCCAGGTAGATGGCCTGGTCCGGGGTGGCACTGGCCAGCTCGCCGAGATCGTCGATGCGATGGTCGAGGGCCGCCAGCAGGTAATAGGGGGTGACGCTCGAACTGTTGCGCCGGATCACCTGCCAATAGGCCGGGTCGCCCCAACGCTCGTCCAGGCTTTCCAGGGCGTCCTTGTAGGACTCCGGTTCGCTGGCGAAGGGCAGCGCCCGGGCGGTGCTGCTGATCAGACTGCGAAAGCCGGCCAGCTCCATGTTCAGCCGCTTGGACAGATCACCCAGGCTGCGCTGCTTGCGCGCCTCGACGATATCCAGGCTCACGGCGCGATAGACCGCCTCGCTCGGCAGTGCCTTGCCGTTCCACTCGGCGATGGCCTCGACGGTAAGCGGCAGGCTGGCGACCACTTCCGGGTTGTCCACGCTGCGCCAGAGCAAGGCACCGATGGGCACCAGGAAGGTCAGCAGGAGAAACACCAGCAGGGGCAGGATCAGCGCCTTGGACTTCAGCCGATTGAAGCGTTCGGCGCGGGCCAGACGCTGCTTGAGACTGGGGCTGGTGATGGGCAGGTCGGTGACAGGCATTACGCTGGCCATGGAAAACTCCGCATGCAACGGCCGCACTAGGCGACGGGTAAACACAGGCAAAGCCCCGGCCTTGCGGCCGGGGTCAGGGTGGCTTTAGTTGCGCGCAGCCCAGGCGTTGAAGCGCTGTTCCAGCTGCTCGCCGTAGTCGGCCCAGAAGGTCACGTCGATGGCTACTTGATCCTTGATGTTTTCAGGTGTGGTCGGCATCACGTTCAGGCGCTCGGGCGCCAGCAGGTCGATGGCCTGCTTCTTGGCCGGGCCGTAGGCGATGTTTTCGGCGAAGACTTTCTGCGGCTCCGCTTGCACCGAGAAGGCGATGAACTGCTTGGCTTCTTCCTGATTCTTCGCACCACGCGGGATGGCCCAGGAATCGAAGTCGTAGATGCCACCGTTCCACACCACCTGCAGGTTGCTCTCGGCCTGCACCGCGGCGATCCGACCGTTGTAGGCCGAACTCATGACCACGTCGCCCGAGGCCAGGTACTGCGGCGGCTGGGCGCCGGCTTCCCACCACTGGATATGCGGCTTGAGCTCATCCAGCTTGCGGAAGGCCCGGTCGACGCCGTCACGGGTGGCCAGCACCTTGTACACCTCGGTCGGCGCCACGCCATCGGCCATCAGGGCGAATTCCAGGGTGTACTTGGCGCCCTTGCGCAGGCCGCGCTTGCCGGGGAATTTCTTCACGTCCCAGAAGTCGACCCAACCGGTCGGTGCGCCGCTGAGCTTGTCGGCGTTGTAGGCGAGCACCGTCGACCAGACGAAGAAGCCCACGCCACACGGCTGGATAGCGCCGTCGATGAAATCGTCCGGGTTGCCGAACAGCGCCGGATCGAGCGGCTCGAACAAGCCCTCGTCACAGCCGCGGGCCAGCTCGGGCGATTCCACTTCGATCAGGTTCCAGTTCACGCTGTTGGTGTCGACCATGGCCTTGACCTTGGCCATCTCGCCGTTGTACTCGCCGGCCAGGATCTTGTTGCCGGTGCTCTTCTCGAAGGGCTCGTAGAAGGCCTTGACCTGCGCCTCCTTGCTCGCGCCGCCGAACGAAATCGCAGTCAGATCGGCCGCCACCGCCGGAACTGCAAGGGCCACCCCAACGGCCAGGGCCGCCAACTTCAGGGATCTCGACATTGTTGTTATCTCCTCTGTGTCACATGGGTAAGGATGAAGCACTGTTTGTAGGGTCAGTCCGGCTGCTGTGGATCGAGGGCGCGGACGTGCTCGACCTGCCAGCCGAGCGGCACCAGATCGCCAACGGCCAGAACGGAATCGAGCTCGGCCACCGGCTGTTTGATGTAGAAATCGCTTTTGCCGCAGACCTCCATGCGAATGCGCACGTGGTCGCCCAGGTAGATGAATTCGGCGACGCGCCCGGAGAAGCGGTTCGGGCAGGCCTCGCTGTGGCCGTTCAGGCGAATCCGCTCGGGACGTACCGACAGGGTCACCGGCTCGCCCGGCTGGCCGACATTGACCGCCAGCGCCTCGACCCGCTCGCCACGGGCCAGGCCGACCACGCAGCGCTCGCCATCACGGCTGATCAGGTGACCGTTGAGGCGGTTGTTCTCGCCGATGAAGTTAGCGACGAAGGTATTGCTCGGCTGTTCATAGAGGGTGCGCGGATCGGCGATCTGCTGGATCTCGCCCTGGTGGAATACCGCCACCCGGTCGGACATGGTCAGCGCCTCGCCCTGGTCGTGGGTGACGTAGACCACGGTCACGCCCAGACGCTGGTGCAGGTGCTTGATCTCCATCTGCATGTGCTCGCGCAACTGCTTGTCGAGGGCGCCCAGGGGTTCGTCCATCAGCACCAGCTGCGGCTCGAACACCAGGGCGCGGGCCAGGGCCACACGCTGCTGCTGGCCGCCGGAGAGTTGTCCGGGGTAGCGATTGCGGAAGCTGTCCAGTTGCACCATCGACAGCGCACGCTTGACCCGCTCGCTGGTGTCGGTGCGCGACAGACCGCGCACGGTCAGGGGAAAGGCCAGGTTCTCGGCCACCGTCATGTGCGGGAACAACGCATAGTTCTGGAACACCATGCCGATGTCGCGCTTGTGCGGTGGCAGCTTGGTCAGCGAGCGGCCGCCGAGGAGGATTTCCCCGGCGGTGGGGGTTTCGAAACCGGCCAGCATCATCAAGCTGGTGGTCTTGCCCGAACCGGACGGCCCGAGCAGGGTGAGGAACTCACCCTTGCGGATGTCCAGATTGAGATCCTTGACGATCAGATTCTCGCCGTCGTAGCTCTTCTGCACACCGCGAAAACTCACCAACACATCGTTTGCCTGAGACTCGGACATCACCGCACCCTTTGTTGTTGTCTGTACCTCGTTGGCTACAGACTAGGGGCAGCGCGGCAGTGAAAAAATCGGGCAGGATGACGACCTGTCATCAGATCGACGGAGAGTTTGCTGTAGGCATTGCCCTACAAAAGCCAAGGACATCCGATGCCCGGCACGCCGGTTCACACCAGGCGGTGCTCCATGGCATAGCGCACCAGGTCGGCCATCGAGTGCACCCCGAGCTTCTGCATCAGGCGCGCCTTGTGGGTACTCACGGTCTTGTTGCTGATCGCCAGGTGCAGGGCGATGTCGTTGACCCCTTCGCCGCGCACCAGGCGCTCGAACACCGAGAATTCGCGCTCGGAGAGCTGGGCATGGGGCGGCCGCGAATCGGTCAGGCCGACTTCGAAGACCATGCGGTCGGCCAGGTCGGGATCGATGTAGCGGCCACCCCCGGCCACCTTGCGAATGGCGGTGATCAGCAGTGCCGGGTCGCTGTCCTTGGTCGCATAACCGGCCGCGCCGATCTTCAGCGCGCGGGCGGCCATCTGCGCCTCGTTGTGCATCGACAGCACCAGGATCGCCGGCCCACTGGCCAGCGCGCGGATCCGTGGAATCGCCTCCAGGCCGTTGACCCCGGGCATGCTGATATCCAGCAGCACCACGTCGCAGGCAGTCTTGCGCAGGCACTCGAGCAACTGCTCGCCATTGCCGGCCTCGCCCACCACCTCGAGGTCGCGGGCCATGCCGATCAACTGCTTGATGCCTTCACGCACTATGGCGTGGTCCTCAGCCACCATTACCCGAATCACGCCACTTCCTCCTCGGCCACCGCCACTCGTGCGCACAGCGTAGTGCCTTCGCCGGGCTGGCTGTCAATCTGCAACTGGCCGCCGAGCATCAATACCCGCTCCTGCATGCCGACCAGGCCGAACGACTGCCCCGGCTTGCGCTGCTCGGGCGCGAAGCCTTTGCCGTCGTCGCTGACGCACAGGCACAGCTCGCCGTCCTCCAGGCGCAGGCTCACCTGGACGCTGTGCGCGCCGGCGTGGCGCATGATGTTGGTCAGCGCCTCCTGGAGAATGCGAAACAGGCCGATGGCCTTGGCATCGCTGAGTTTCGGCAGGTTCTCCGGCACCTCGACCATGCACGGGATCTGGGTGCGCGCCTCGAAGCGGCGTACCTGCCACTCGATGGCCGAGGCGATGCCGGCATCGAGAATGGGCGGGCGCAGGGCGGTGGCCACATCGCGCACCAGCTGAAACAGCTGGGCGATCAGGCGCTTCATGTTCTGCAAGTGCTTATCCAGCTCCGGCATCTGGCCGGAACAGACCAACTCGCACATGGCGGTTTCCAGCTTGAGCACGGTGAGCACCTGGCCCAGCTCGTCGTGCACCTCGCGGGCGATGCGCGCCTTTTCCTCCTCGCGCACGCTCTCCAGATGGGCCGACAGCTCACGCAGGCGCGCCCGCGACTCGCCCAGCGCCAGCTCCACCTGCTTGTTCTCGGTGATATCCCAGACGATCCCGTCCCACACCACCCGGCCCTCGCCCAGGCGCCGCGCGGTGGCCTTGATATCGGCCCAACGCAACTGGCCGGCGCGGGTGAGAATGCGCCCCTGCCACTGCCAGTCGCTGTCGCCGGCCAGGGCCGCGTCCTGGGTTAGCCGGTAGCTGGCCTGATCGTCGGGGTGCACCAGGCTGCGAATCCCGCGGTCGGCGCGCTGCAACTCGACGGCCGGATAACCCACCAGTTCGGCGCTGGCCTCGCTGATGTAGGCGAACACCACCGGCTGCTCGACGGCGGCGCGCTCCAGGCGAAACACCAGGCCGGGGACATTGCCGGCGATGCCCTTGAGCCGCGCCTCGCTCTCTTGCAGGGCGGCGCGGGCACGGCGGCGCTCGGTGACATCGGCGAGGAACACCACCAGGTATTCCGCCCGGTCGAAGCGCAGGAAGCTCAGCGACACGTCCACCGGCAAGCCGCTGCCATCGGCACGCCGGCACTCGGTCTCGAAACCCGGCAGGGCCTCGTCGCTGCTGCGCGCCAGCTTCCACAGGCTCAGCCAGCGGTCCATATGCAGACTGGGTTCCAGCGCCTGCAACGGCAGGTCCACCAGTGCCCCGCCGGCATAGCCGAGCATGTCCTCGGCGGCGCGGTTGGCATAACGCACATGGCTGTCCCAATTGACCCAGAGAATGCCCACGGTGCTGTGGTCGATGGAGAACTGGCTGAGGCGCAGGGCCTGCTCGGCCACCTCGCGCTGGCTCAATTCCTGGCGCACGCCGAGCAGTTGACGCTCCAGGCCGCGGCGCTGCTGGCGCAGGTGCAGGACGATGGCCGCGGCGCTGAGCAAGGCCAGCAACAGCAACAATGCGAGACCGCGCCAGAAGGCCAGGGATTCGCCGATCTGCGGGTATTTCAACGGCAGCCAGCGCTCGCGCAGACGCTCGATCTCGCGCCCGGGCATGGCCTCCAGGGTCCGCTCGACGATCTCCGCCAGCAGCGGCTCGTCGCGCCGACTGGCGATGCGCAGCAACTGCGGCAGACCGATATCGCCGACGATGCTCAGGGCCGCGAACTGCGGCTCGCGCAGCAGCAGGCTGAGCCGCGCCTCGTCGACCACCGCGTAGCTGACCTCCTGGCGCAACAGGCGCAGCAGGCCCACCCGCTCCGAACTCACCGCCTGCAGCCGCAGGTTGTTGTGGGTCTTGTACAGGTACTCGAACACCGGGCTCGGCTCGCGCACCGCGACCAGCTCATCGTGCCCCAGGCGATCGAGGTCGACCGCACTGATGCCGCGCCGCTCACTCACCACCAGATGCGGCACCCGCATATAGGGTGCGGAGTAGAGCCACAGCCGCAGCCCACGCGGGGTCTGCTGCAGTCCCGGCGCGAGGTCGACCTCGCCGCGGCGCAGCGCGTTATCCAGCTCGTCCTGGTCGGCGTAGCGCAACCATACCGGCTGCGCGCCCATGCCCTGCAGCACGCGGGTCATCAGCTCGACGTTGGCCCCGGAAAGCCGCTGCAGACGCCGGTCGTACAAGGCCCAGGGCGCCTGCATGAGCAGGCCCACGCGCAACTGCCGATGCTCGGCGAGCCAGGCCTGCTGCTCGGCCGTATAGAGCGGGCGCAGGGGCACCGCCGAGCCTTCGGCCCAGGCAAACAGCGGCCACACCAGCAATAGAACGAGGATGCGCGACCAGATAGGACTCATTGCCAACATTACTCTGCCGGGGCAGCGGGACAGGATTGATACATTACTCCAGTCCAGGCCCGGCTCGCCAAGGGATAGCGCTGACAAGGCGCCATGCAAGCAGTAGGCTGAGGCGCTCATCATTCCGCCCCGGAGTCGTCCATGCCCCGCGCCATCCACCCCCTGCTGGCAGCCCTGAGCCTGAGCCTGCTACTGCCGATCAGCGCGTCGCTGCAGGCCGAAGAGCCCGGCACCACGGACGAGGCCGCAAGCGACCAGGGCGCAGCGCTTGATCCGCCCGCGGCCGATCTGGCTCGCCCACCACAAACCGAGCGCAGTGCGGATGCCGCCAGCGCGCTGAGCCGTCATCTACCCAGCCAGGAACAACAGCTGCTGCAGGCCGGGGATGAGTCTTTCCTGGCCCTGTGGCTTCCCGCCAATACGGCCGAAGCCCACGGCGTGGTGGTGCTGGTCGCCGGCGCTGGCGAAAGCGCCGACTGGCCCAAGGTGCTCGGCCCGCTGCGGCGCAGGCTGCCGGATGCCGGCTGGCACAGCCTGACCCTGAGCTTGCCCGACCCGCAGGATGTCCTGCCGCCAGCGCCCGCCGTCAACCCGGTAAACCCGGCAACGGCGGCCGCTGCGCCGGCAGCGCTCGACGCCGCCCCGGCCAGCGCCGACGCCCCGCAAGCCGACCCGGGCCTGCAGGCCGACCAGCCCATGCCAGCCCCCGGTGAACGCCACGCCCGGCGCATCAAGCAGCGCATCACGGCGGCGCTGGAACTGGCCCGCCAGCAACAGGCCAAACACATCGTGCTGCTCGGCCATGGCAGCGGCGGCTACTGGAGCACGCGCTATCTCAGCGAAGAGCAACCCGCCGATGTGCGCAGCCTGCTGCTGGTGGACGTCAAGCCGGCAGCCGATGCCAGCCCGGGGCTGGACGAACTGCAAACCAGCCTCAAGCTGGCCACTGGCGACTTCTACTACCAAGATCGACAACTCGAGCGCGACGCCGCCGCCAGACGCCTCCTGGCCAGCAAGCGCCAGGAGCATCCGGCCTATACCCAGGTGGCCCTCAAGGCCTTGCCGGGCAACCCCGACGTCGAACAGGAGCAGCTCTACCGCCGACTGCGCGGCTGGCTCACGCTGCAACTGAAGACGCGCTGAACTGCCCTAACGAAAGCCGCGACACTGGCGCACCAGTCCGTAGGCCTGGTGCAGTTCGCGGGTCTTTTCCGTGGCTTCGCGCAGCCGCTCAGGCGTTACCCCGCTGCCGGCCAGCTTGTCCGGGTGGTGGCGGCTCAACAGCCGCCGGTAGGCGCGCTTGATCTGCGCCGGCTCGCTATCGGCGGTCACGCCAAGCAACAGTAGCGCCTGCTGATAGCTACCGCCGCTGGCCGCGACCGAAGCTTGCTTCGGCGCATAGGCCGCACTCAGCACTTGCTGGGTCGCCATCGACACGGCCAGCCACTTGCCCCAGAGCAGAATCAACTCGCGCTCGGTCTGGCTGACCCGACCGTCCACCCAGGCCATGCGCCAGCACGCACGCAACAGGGCTTCGGCCTGCTCGCGCTGGCGGCGCAAGGGCGCACGCAGGCCGTCGCGTCCGGTCTTGCCACGCGCGAAGGCCGCGGCCGCGCGCTGCTGGCCCGCCGCATCCAGGCCCAGGCGCTGCATTTCGGCCCGCGCCTGGAGGATATGCGCCTGCAGCACCCGGCCATCGCACTTGGCCAGGCGACCGAGCAGGACAAACAGCAACTCCTCGTCCCCCGGATACGGCTTGCCACCCAGCCGCTCGCGCAACGCCGCCCAGCTGTGCAAGCGCAAGCGCCGGTCCACGACCTGGCCGAGCAGCCCGCCGAGCAGGGCGCCGGGAATGCTGGCCAGGGCCAGGCCGCCAACGGCTCCGAGCAGCGTCGCCGGCCAGAGCACCTCAGTGCCCCACGGCGAGCAGACGCTCGACTTCGGCCAGGCGCTCATGGGTGCCGACATCGACCCAGCGCCCGGCGAAACGCTCGCCACTGACCAGGCCTTCGCCCATGGCGCGGCGCAACAGCGGAGCCAGCTTGAAGGCGCCCGGCTGGCAACCGGCAAACAAGGCCGGGGCCAGCACGGCGATGCCGCTGTAGGTCAAGCTCGGCTGCTCCGCGTGCGCCTCGCCGACCCGCTCGGCGCACAAGGCAAAATCGCCGGTGCGGTGATGCGGTGGATTATCCACCAGCACCAGATGCGCCAGCCCGGCCAAGGGGCGGCGCAGCTGGGCAAAGGGGTAATCGGTGAAGATGTCGCCATTGACCAGCACAAACGGCTGATCGCCCAGCAGCGGCAGCGCGCGAAAAATTCCGCCGCCGGTTTCCAGCGGCTCGCCTTCGGCCGAATAGGCGATGCTCAGGCCAAACTCCGCACCATCGCCCAGGTAGTCTTCGATCTGCTGGCCGAGCCAGGCGTGGTTGATCACCAGTTCGCGGAAACCGGCGGCGGCCAGGGCGCGCACGTGGTACTCGATCAAGGGTACGCCGGCGGCCTGCACCAGCGGCTTGGGCGTATGCAGAGTCAGGGGGCGCAGGCGTTCGCCCTTGCCGGCCGCCAGGATCATCGCCTTCATGCCGGCACCGCGGCGGCCTGCGGCAGGCTGGCGAACAGCTGCGCCAGCTCGGCCAACTCCGGCCGGCGCGCCAGCACGGCGTCTATATAGGCGAAGAAGCGCGGCACATCGCCAAGGTAACGCGGCTTGCCGTCACGGTGGCAGATCCGCGCGAAGATGCCGATCACCTTGAGATGCCGCTGCACGCCCATCAGGTCGCTGGCACGCAGGAAGTCGTCCAGTTCGGCCTGCACCGGAATCCCCGCCGCCCCGGCCTGCTGCCAGTAACCCGCGAGCCAGTCGCGCACCCGTGCCTCGGGCCAACTGAGAAAGGCATCCTTGAACAGGCAGGTGACGTCGTAGGTCACCGGGCCGTAGACCGCATCCTGAAAATCCAGCACCCCCGGGTTCGGCGTGCTGAGCATCAGGTTGCGCGGCATGTAGTCGCGGTGCACCAGCACCTTGGGCTGGGCCAGGGCGCTGTCGATCAGCAGTGCGCAGATACGCTGCCAGGCAGCCTGTTGCGCCTCGCTCAGCTCGACGCCGAGGTGACGCCGCACATACCACTCGGGGAATAGCTGCAGCTCGCGACGCAGCAAGGCATCGTCATAACTGGGCAGCGGCGCATCCATCGGCAGCCGCTGAAAGGCCAGCAAGGCCTGCACGGCATCGTCGAACAGCCGATCGGCATTCTGCGCATCGATCACGTCCAGGTAGGTCTGCCGCCCCAGATCGCTGAGCAGGAGAAATCCACGCTGCAGGTCCTGGGCGAGAATCTGCGGCACATTGACCCCAGCCTCGGCCAGCCGCTCGGCGACCTTGACGAAGGGCCGGCAATCCTCCTGCGGTGGCGGTGCATCCATCAGGATCAGGCTGCGGCCATCGCCCTGCCAGCGGAAATAACGGCGAAAACTGGCGTCACTGCTGGCTGGCGTCAGCGTGCCGAGCGGCACCTCACCCCACCCGCGGGCGGCGAACAAGGCCGGCAGTTGCTGGTCGAGCCAATCGCTGAGCAGTTGCAGGCGTATATCTTCATCAGGCATTACAAGGGTCTCCGACGGCGCTGGCCGTTGTGCGGGTCATGCTTTATTATCCAGCATCTTTTTCAGCCCATCGAGAGGCGTGCGGCCCCTGGGCCCAATGCGCGCAGGAAGCCCGGATAACAAGATGGCAGTAAAATACCCTAGGTTCCGCAAAAAATTCCCCCTTCTGGTAACTGGCGGCCTGTTGGCCCTACAGCCGTTGGCCAGTCAATTCGCTGTCGCGGCCGAACAATTCGACTGCCAGGTATCCGCTACCGGGGGTTGGGCATGCGCCCCGAAAACCACCAGTGCTGCGGTGCCGGAGCGCCCGGCGCCACACGTCGCGCCAAGCGCCAGCGGCCCGGTCACGGCCCAGCGCCCGGACAGTTCTGACGCGAGTCGAGCCTCCGGTGCCACCCTGGTCACGGAGAGCGGCGGCAAAGCCCTGGCTTCGCGCAGCGCCGACTACAGCCACCTCGACTGGGTGCCTCGCGAGAACCTGAGCGAAGCGCAACTGGCGGAAGTCGGCCCCTACTGTGCCGGCGGCTATGTCGAGCCGAGCCGGCCAGGGATGAACGACCAGACGCCGATGAATCAGGCGCCGCTGTTCATTACCGCCAAAGCCTCGCGCTACGAGCAGGAACAACAGGTCGCCACCCTGGCCGGCGATGTGGTGTTGCGCCAGGCCGGCATGCAGGTCGAGGCCGACGAAGCCAGCCTGCACCAGGCGGAGAACCGCGGCGAACTGATCGGCAACGTGCGCCTGCGCGATCAGGGCATGCTGGTGGTCGGTGATCGCGCCGAACTGCAACTGGACAACGGCGAAGCCAAGGTCGACAACGCCGAATACGTGCTGCACAAAAGCCATGTACGCGGCAGTGCACTCTACGCCAAGCGCGAAGAAACCGCGGTGATCCGCCTGAAAGACGGCACCTACACCTCCTGTGAGCCGGGCAGCAATACCTGGCACCTGAAAGGCAACAACGTCACCCTGAACCCGGCCACCGGCTTCGGTACCGCGACCAACGTGACCCTGCGGGTGAAGGATTTCCCGGTTTTCTACACCCCCTACATCTACTTCCCGATTGACGACCGTCGTCAGTCCGGCTTCCTGCCGCCGAGCATCAGCAGCTCCAGCGATAACGGCATGACGCTGCAAACGCCCTACTACTTCAACCTGGCGCCGAACTACGACGCCACGCTCTATCCGACCTACATGAGCGACCGCGGCCTGCTCATCGAAGGCGAGGGTCGCTACCTGACCAAGAGCAGCGAAGGCCAGTTTGGCGCGGCTTATCTCGACGACAGCAACGACGACCGCAAACTGCAGTCGGACTACGAAGACCAGCGCTGGCTCTATAGCTGGCAGCACAAGGGCGGCCTCGACTCGCGCCTGCTGGCCGAAGTCGACTACACCGACATCAGCGACCCCTATTACTTCCAGGATCTGGACACCGATCTCGGTATCGACACCGTCAGTTACGTCAACCAGCGCGGCACCCTGACCTATCGCGGCGGCAGCTATACCGCGCGCCTCAATGCGCACGCCTACGAACTGGCCAATATCACCGATATCACGCCGTACGACCGCCTGCCGCAGATCACCCTGGACGGCGCCCTGCCGTTCCAGCCGGGTGGCCTGAACTTCAGCTACGGCAGCGAACTGGTGCGTTTCGACCGCGACTTGCGCGACGGCTTCTTCATCAACGAAGAGGGCGTGGCCGAACAGCCGTGGTACGACGCCAACCTGCGTGGCCTGGCCCGCGCCAACGGCACGCGCCTGCACCTGGAGCCGGCCGTCAGCCTGCCGCTGAACTGGAGCTGGGGCTTCCTGACGCCTAAGGTCAAGTACCTGCAGACCAATTACGACCTGAGCCTCGATCAGCAGGGCAAGAACAGCCTGCTGGCCGAACAGGAGTTCGACAGCAGCCAGGATCGCGGCGTCCCCATCCTCAGCGTCGACAGCGGCCTGTACTTCGATCGCGACACCCAGTTGTTCGGCAAATCCTACCGCCAGACCCTGGAACCACGGCTGTTCTACCTCTATGTCCCCGAGGAAGACCAGACCGACATTCCGGTCTTCGACACCGGCGAGAGCAACTTCAGCTATGCGTCGCTGTTCCGCGAGAACCGTTTCTCCGGCAAGGACCGCATCGGCGACGAGAACAAGCTGTCGCTGGGCCTGACCAACCGCTGGATCGAGAGCAACGGTTTCGAGCGTCAACGCTTCAGCATCGGCCAGGCCTTCTACTTCGAAGATCGCAAGGTGCAGATGCCGGGCATCGACTACCGCACCCGCGATGACGCCCAGGCCTCGCAATCGCCTTACGCCCTGGAGTACCTGTATCGCTTCAACCGCGACTGGCGCTTCTCCTCGGACTTCAACTGGGATCCGGACAGCCGCAGCACCCGCTCGGGCAGCGCGATGTTCCACTACCAGCCGGAAGACAACCCGAACAAGGTGGTCAATGCCGGCTACCGCTACCGCAACGACACCATCCGCTTTGACCAGGCAACCGGTAACTGGGTAGTCGGTGGTGGTGACTATGGCACTCCGGGTAGCCCGAACTACATCAAGGACTACTACAAGGTCAGCCAGCATGACTTCTCGGTGATCTGGCCGATCGCGCCGCAGTGGAGCGTGATCTCCCGCTGGCAGTACGATTACGGTCGTGATCGCACCCTCGAAGCCTTCGGCGGCTTCGAGTACGACAACTGCTGCTGGAAGCTGCGCCTGATCAATCGCTACTGGATCGACTATGACGAAGTCAGCCTGAATCCGTCGCTGAATGATGAGCCGGACCGCGGCATTTTCCTGCAAATCGTCCTCAAAGGCTTGGGTGGCGTGGTAGGCAACAAGGTTGAGACTTTCCTCGATCAAGGCATTCAAGGTTATCGTGAACGTGAAGATCAAGCTTTCTGATTGCGTGCGCCCGCTACTGCTGGGCGCACTGTTTCTGGGTGCTGCGGCGCAAGCCGAGGTACAACCCCTCAATCGCGTCGTGGCCATTGTCGACAACGACGTCATCATGCAGAGCCAGCTGGACGCACGCGTTCGCGAGGTGCAGCAAACCATCGCCAAACGCGGTGCAGAACTACCCCCCGAGAACGTCCTCAGCCAGCAGGTGCTCGAGCGCCTGATCATCGAGAACATCCAGCTGCAGATCGGCGACCGCTCCGGCATTCGCATCACCGATGAAGAGCTCAACCAGGCACTGGCCAGCATTGCCCAGCGCAATAGCATGAGCCTCGAGCAGTTCCGCGCCGCCCTGGGACAAGACGGCCTGTCCTTTGCCGACGCCCGCGATCAGGTGCGTCGCGAGATGGTCATCAGCCGCGTGCGCCAACGCCGGGTAGCCGAGCGCATCCAGGTCACCGACCAGGAAGTGCAGAACTTCCTCGCCTCCGACCTCGGCAAGATGCAGCTCTCGGAAGAGTTCCGCCTGGCCAACATCCTCATCCCGCTGCCAGATGGCTCCTCGCCGCAGGCCATCCAGGCGGCTGAGCGCCAGGTACAGGAACTGCACCAGCAACTGCGCGACGGTGCCGACTTCGCCCAGATGGCCATCGCCCACTCGGCCAGCGAGACCGCCCTTGAAGGCGGCGAAATGGGCTGGCGCAAAGCGGCGCAACTGCCGCCGCCATTCGACGCCATGCTTGGCGCGATGGCGGTCGGTGACGTCACCGAACCCATGCGCACGCCCGGCGGCTTTATCATGCTCAAGCTCCTGGAAAAACGTGGCGGCGGCACCCAGGTACTCGAAGAAGTCAACGTTCGGCACATCCTCATCAAGCCCAGCGAGATTCGCAGCGAAGCGGAAACCAAACGCCTGGTCGAACGCCTGCATGAGCGCCTGCTGGCCGGCGAAGATTTCAGCGAACTGGCGAAGAGCTTCTCGGAAGACCCGGGCTCGGCCCTCAACGGCGGCAGCCTCGACTGGATCGATCCCAGCGTGCTGGTGCCGGAGTTCCGCGAGGTGATGAGCAACACTGCCAGCGGCGAACTGTCCAAGCCGTTCAAGAGCCCTTACGGCTGGCATGTGCTGCAGGTTGTCGGCCGCCGCGCCACCGATGGCAGCGCGCAGTTCCGCGAGCAACAGGCCCTGACCGTCTTGCGCAACCGCAAGTACGACGAAGAACTGCAGGCCTGGCTGCGGCAGATCCGCGACGAGGCCTACGTCGAAATCAAGCTGTAGACATCGCGAAGCAGATCAAAGCCCGGCAGCTGTTTCTCGCAGCACCGGGCTTTTTTCGTTCCGCCGCAGGCGCGGCGTAAACTGGCACCGCCCGCCCAGAAAGCACAACCGAGAACCCGCCCATGACTGCACAACCCCTCTTCGCACTGACCCCTGGCGAGCCGGCAGGCATAGGCCCCGACCTGTGCCTGCTGCTCGCTCGCCAGGCGCAACCCCACGCACTGATCGCCATCGCCAGCCGTGACCTGCTCGCCGAGCGCGCTCACTGCCTGAACCTGGACATCCAGTTGATCGCGGTCGGCCCCGGCAACTGGCCGAGCGCACCCGCGCCGGCCGGCAGCCTGTTTGTCTGGGACACGCCGCTGACGGCAGCCGTGCTGCCCGGCCAACTGAACCCGGTCAATGCCGGCTATGTCCTGGAAACCCTTACCCGCGCTGGCCAGGGCTGCCTCGACGGGCATTTCGCCGGCATGATCACCGCGCCGGTACACAAGGGCGTGATCAACCAGGCGGGCATCCCCTTCTCCGGGCACACCGAATTTCTCGCCGAACTGACCCACAGCGAACAGGTGGTGATGATGCTCGCCACCCACGGCCTGCGCGTGGCCCTGGTGACCACCCACCTGCCGCTCAAGGATGTCGCCGCCGCCATCACCGCCGAACGCCTGATCCGGGTCAGCCGCATCCTCGATCATGACCTGCGCACTAAATTCGGCATCGCCCGGCCACGCATCCTGGTCTGTGGCCTCAACCCGCATGCCGGCGAAGGCGGCCACCTCGGCCGCGAAGAAATCGAGGTGATCGAACCGACCCTCGAGCTACTACGCGGCGAAGGCCTTGACCTGGTCGGCCCGCTGCCGGCCGACACCCTGTTCACGCCCAAGCACCTCGAGCACTGCGACGCGGTGCTGGCGATGTACCACGACCAGGGCCTGCCGGTACTCAAGTTCAAGGGCTTTGGCGCCGCGGTCAATATCACCCTGGGCCTGCCGATCATCCGCACCTCGGTCGACCATGGCACGGCGCTGGACCTGGCCGGCAGCGGCAGGATCGACAGCGGTAGCCTGCAGGTCGCCCTGGAAACCGCCTATCAGATGGCGGCCTCTCGGGGCTGACGGCGCCAATCAGGATGCCGACGGCGCCCGCAACTGGTAAGCTGCGCCCCTTTGCCTTGCTGCTTTGGGCGCTGGCTTGACGCTTGCAGCTTGAGGCTTGGAGCTGCTCCATGTCCGAACATCCCCAACACCGCGCGCGCAAGCGCTTCGGCCAGAACTTCCTGCACGACGCTGGGGTCATCCACCGCATCCTGCGCGCCATTCATGCCCGTGAAGGCGAACGCATGCTGGAAATCGGCCCGGGCCAGGGCGCCCTCACCGAAGGTTTGCTCGACAGCGGCGCGCAGCTCGACGTGATCGAACTGGACCGCGACCTGATCCCGATCCTCAATGCCAAGTTTGCCGCCGAGCCGCGCTTCCAGCTGCATCAGGGCGACGCCCTGAAGTTCGATTTCAGCAGCCTCAACCCCGCGCCGCATAGCCTGCGCGTGGTCGGCAACCTGCCGTACAACATCTCCACCCCGTTGATTTTCCACCTGCTGAACAACGCCGCACTGATCCGCGACATGCACTTCATGCTGCAGAAGGAAGTGGTCGAGCGTCTGGCGGCAGGCCCGGGAGGCAAGGACTGGGGCCGGCTGTCGATCATGGTGCAGTACCACTGCCGGGTGGAGCATCTGTTCAATGTCGGCCCCGGTGCGTTCAATCCGCCGCCCAAGGTCGACTCGGCGATCGTCCGCCTGGTACCGCATGAAGTGCTGCCCCATCCGGCCAAGGATCACCGCCTGCTCGAGAACGTGGTGCGCGAAGCCTTCAACCAGCGCCGCAAGACCCTGCGCAATACGCTCAAGGCCTTGCTCCCGGCGGAGGCCATCGAGGCCGCCGGTGTCGATGGCAGCCTGCGTCCAGAACAGCTGGACCTGGCCGCCTTCGTCCGCCTGGCCGACAAGCTGGTCGAGCAACCCAGCATCGACCGACCCAGCTAGACTGGTTTTCAGTTTACCGAGTACTAGTCAATGTCAGATCCCCGTTACCAGGTCGACGTCCGCGTCACCACCCGCTACCTGCCGGAACAGTCGCAGCCGGAGCAGAACCGCTTCGCCTTCGCCTATAACGTGACCATCGTCAACCAGGGTCAGTTGCCGGCCAAACTGCTGTCGCGCCACTGGCTCATCACCGACGGCGACGGCCATGTGCAGGAGGTGCGTGGCGCCGGCGTGGTCGGCCAACAGCCGCTGATCGCCGTCGGCGAGAGCCACACCTACAGCAGCGGCACCGTCATGGCCACCCGCGTCGGCACCATGCAGGGCAGTTACCAGATGCTCGCCGCAGACGGCAAGCAGTTCGACGCCCTGATCGCGCCGTTCCGCCTGGCGGTTCCAGGCTCGCTGCACTGATGGCGACCTATGCCGTCGGCGACCTGCAAGGTTGCCTGAAACCCCTGCAATGCCTGCTGCAGCAGGTCGCATTCGACCCTGCCAAAGATCGTCTCTGGCTGGTCGGCGACCTGGTCAACCGCGGCCCGCAGTCGCTCGCCACCCTGCGCTTCCTCTATCAGATGCGTGATGCGCTGACCTGCGTGCTGGGCAACCATGACCTGCACCTGCTGGCCGTTGCGTCCAATATCGAACGACTGAAGAAGAGCGACACCCTGCAGGAGATTCTCGACGCACCCGATCGCGCCGATCTGCTCGACTGGCTGCGCCGCCAGAAGCTGCTGCATTATGACGCCGAGCGCGACATCGTCCTGGTGCATGCCGGCATCCCGCCGCAATGGTCGCTGCAAAAAGCCCTCAGGCGCGCGGCCGAGGTTGAGGAAGCCCTGCGCGACGACGCGCGCTTTCCACTGTTCCTCGATGGCATGTACGGCAACGAGCCAGCCAAGTGGGACAAGGATCTGCATGGCGTGGCCCGCCTGCGGGTGATCACCAACTACTTCACGCGCATGCGCTTCTGCACGGCCGATGGCACACTGGACCTGAAAAGCAAGGAAGGCGTCGCCAGCTCGCCGCCCGGTTATGCGCCCTGGTTCAGCTACAAACAGCGCAAGACTCGCGGACAGAAGATCATCTTCGGCCACTGGGCGGCCCTGGAAGGTCGCTGCGAGGAACCTGGCCTGTTCGCCCTGGACACCGGCTGCGCGTGGGGTGGCGCCCTGACCCTATTGAATATCGACAGCGGCGAACGCCACCGCTGTGACTGCAGTGAGGTACACGCATGAACGAGTTCAAACGTATCCACCCAACACAGGCCCAGGCTCTGCGCCAGCAAGGCGCCGTCGTGGTCGACATCCGCGACCCGCAGAGCTTTGCCGCCGGCCATATCCAAGGCTCGCAGCACCTGGACAATCACTCGCTGCATGATTTCATCGCCAAGGCCGATCTCGACCTGCCGCTGATCGTCACCTGCTACCACGGCAACTCCAGCCAGAGTGCCGCTGCCTACCTGGTCGGCCAAGGCTTCAGCGCGGTGTACAGCCTGGATGGCGGCTTCGAACTGTGGCGCGCGACCTTCCCCGAAGAAACCGCGCAAACGCCAGACGCATAAAAATTTATTCAGCGCGCCAGACCACGCCAACACTGGGCTACCGCCCACCCCTAAGCAGCGGTAATATCCTGTTATCGTTCGTGGCCACTTGATCTTGCCGATTCCGAACTATCCTTTAGCTCAGGCCATCCAAAACTAAGGTAGAGCCGGCCATCCGGCATCCGGGCCATCGGTAAGACCTTTAGGTGTTCTGGGGGGATTTTCCTCGGCTGACGTGTCAGCCGATCGCCCGCACCCGCACAACCGATGCCACGGCGGCTCTAAGCATCGAGCGAGGTGAAGTCATGAGCATTTTCAGCCACTTCCAGCAACGTTTCGAGGCGACCCGGCAGGAGGAATACTCCCTGCAGGAGTACCTCGAACTGTGCAAACAGGATCGCAGCGCCTACGCCACTGCAGCAGAGCGCCTGCTGCTGGCAATTGGCGAGCCTGAATTGCTCGATACTTCAAGCAACTCGCGGCTGTCGCGGATCTTCTCCAACAAGGTGATCCGCCGCTATCCAACCTTCGCCGACTTCCACGGCATGGAAGAATGCATCGACCAGATCGTCTCCTACTTCCGCCATGCGGCCCAGGGCCTGGAAGAGAAGAAGCAGATCCTCTACCTGCTCGGTCCGGTTGGCGGCGGTAAATCGTCGCTGGCAGAAAAGCTCAAGCACCTGATGGAAAAAGTGCCCTTCTATGCGATCAAGGGCTCGCCGGTGTTCGAGTCGCCGCTCGGCCTGTTCAACGTCGATGAGGACGGCACCATCCTCGAAGAGGAATACGGCATTCCGCAGCGCTACCTGAGCAGCATCATGTCGCCCTGGGCGACCAAGCGCCTGACCGAGTTCGGCGGCGACATCAGCCAGTTCCGCGTGGTCAAGCTGTACCCCTCGATCCTCAACCAGATCGCCATCGCCAAGACCGAGCCGGGCGACGAGAACAACCAGGACATCTCCGCCCTGGTCGGCAAGGTGGATATCCGCAAGCTGGAGGAATTCCCGCAGAACGACGCCGATGCCTACAGTTACTCCGGTGCCCTGTGCCGGGCCAACCAGGGCCTGATGGAATTCGTCGAGATGTTCAAGGCACCGATCAAGGTGCTGCACCCGCTGCTCACCGCCACCCAGGAAGGCAACTACAACAGTACCGAAGGCCTCGGCGCGATTCCCTACAGTGGCATCCTGCTGGCCCACTCCAACGAGTCGGAATGGCACAACTTCCGCAACAACAAGAACAACGAGGCGTTCATCGACCGCATCTACATCGTCAAGGTGCCCTACTGCCTGCGCGTCACCGACGAAATCAAGATCTACGAGAAACTCCTCACCAACAGCTCGCTGGCCAAGGCCCATTGCGCACCGGACACCCTGAAGATGCTCGCCCAGTTCTCGGTGCTGAGTCGCCTGAAGGAGCCGGAAAACTCGAATATCTACTCGAAGATGCGCGTCTATGACGGCGAAAACCTCAAGGACACCGATCCCAAGGCCAAGTCGATTCAGGAGTACCGCGACACGGCCGGCGTCGACGAGGGCATGAACGGCCTGTCGACCCGCTTCGCCTTCAAGATCCTGTCCAAGGTATTCAACTTCGACCCCCACGAGATCGCCGCCAACCCGGTGCACCTGCTCTATGTGCTGGAGCAGCAGATCGAACAGGAGCAGTTCCCCAGCGAAACCCGCGAGCGCTACCTGCGCTTCATCAAGGAGTACCTGGCACCGCGCTACATCGAGTTCATCGGCAAGGAAATCCAGACCGCCTACCTGGAGTCCTACAGCGAATACGGGCAGAACATCTTCGACCGCTACGTGCTGTACGCCGACTTCTGGATCCAGGACCAGGAATACCGCGACCCGGAAACCGGCGAGATCCTCAACCGCGTCGCGCTCAACGAGGAGCTGGAGAAGATCGAGAAACCGGCCGGCATCAGCAACCCGAAGGACTTCCGCAACGAGATCGTCAACTTCGTGCTGCGTGCCCGGGCCAACAACAACGGCAAGAACCCGACCTGGCTCAGCTACGAGAAGCTGCGCGTAGTGATCGAGAAGAAAATGTTCTCCAATACCGAGGACCTGCTGCCGGTCATCAGTTTCAACGCCAAAGCGAGCAAGGAGGATCAACAGAAACACAACGACTTCGTCACTCGCATGGTCGAGCGCGGCTACACCGACAAGCAGGTACGCCTGCTGTCCGAATGGTATCTGCGGGTTCGTAAATCGCAGTAAGGCAGCCATAAGCGGCAAGCTTCAGGCTGCAGGCAACAGCGACCGAGGGCCGGGGTCGCGCTTGCAGTTTGCGGCTTGTGGCTTGCAGCTCCCCGGAGGGGCCCTATGAGCCATGTGATCGACCGACGTCTGAACGGCAAGAACAAGAGCACGGTTAACCGCCAGCGCTTCTTGCGGCGTTACCGTGACCACATCAAGAAAGCCGTCGAAGAGGCGGTGAGCCGCCGTTCCATTACCGACATGGAGCATGGCGAACAGATCAGCATTCCCGGGCGTGACATCGATGAGCCGGTGTTTCACCATGGCCGCGGCGGCAAGCAAACCATCGTCCATCCGGGCAACAAGGAATTCGTCACGGGTGAACGCATTCCGCGTCCGCCAGGCGGTGGTGGCGGCCGAGGAGCGGGCAAGGCGAGCAATACTGGCGAAGGCATGGATGAGTTCGTCTTCCAGATCACTCAGGAAGAGTTTCTCGACTTCATGTTCGAGGATCTCGAACTGCCCAATCTGGTGAAGCGCCACCTGACCGGTGCCGACACCTTCAAGACCGTGCGCGCCGGTATCAGCAACGAGGGCAATCCATCACGGATCAACATCGTGCGCACCCTGCGCTCGGCCCATGCCCGGCGCATCGCCCTGTCCGGCAGCAGCCGCGCCAAGCTGAAAGAGGCGCAGGTCGAACTGGAGCGCCTGAAGCGCGAAGAGCCGGACAACTTCGGCGACATTCAGAATCTTGAGCTGGAAATCGGCAAACTCCTGGCCCGGATTAAACGCGTGCCCTTCCTCGACACCTTCGACCTCAAATACAACCTGCTGGTCAAGCACCCCAATCCCAGCTCGAAAGCGGTGATGTTCTGCCTGATGGACGTGTCCGGCTCCATGACCCAGGCCACCAAGGACATCGCCAAGCGCTTCTTCATCCTGCTGTACCTGTTTCTCAAGCGTAACTACGACAAGATCGACGTGGTGTTCATCCGCCACCACACCAGCGCCAAGGAGGTGGACGAAGAGGAGTTCTTCTACTCCCGCGAGACCGGCGGCACCATAGTCTCCAGCGCGCTCAAACTGATGCAGGAGATCATGGCCGAGCGCTACCCCACCAACGAATGGAACATTTATGGCGCCCAGGCGTCGGATGGCGACAACTGGAATGACGATTCACCGATTTGCCGGGATATATTGATCAAGCAGATCATGCCGTTCGTGCAGTACTTCACCTACGTCGAGATCACCCCGCGCGAGCACCAGGCGCTGTGGTTCGAGTACGAGCAGGTCAGCGAAGCCTTTGACGACACCTTCGCCCAGCAGCAACTGGTGTCGGCAGGCGATATCTACCCCGTGTTCCGCGAACTGTTCCAGCGGAGGCTTGCGACATGACAGCGCATGACAGCAGCGTACCCGTGAAGAAACGCCAACCGATCTCCACCGGCTCGGAATGGACCTTCGAACTGATTGGCGCCTACGACCGCGAGATCAGCCGGCTCGCCGAACGCTATGCGCTGGACACCTATCCCATCCAGATCGAAGTGATCACCGCCGAACAGATGATGGACGCCTACGCCTCGGTGGGCATGCCTCTGGGTTATCACCATTGGTCCTATGGCAAACATTTCCTTAGCACCGAAAAGAATTACAAACGCGGACAGATGGGCCTGGCCTACGAGATCGTGATCAACTCCGACCCCTGCATCGCCTACCTGATGGAAGAGAACACCATGTGCATGCAGGCGCTGGTCATCGCCCATGCCTGCTACGGTCACAACAGCTTCTTCAAGGGCAACTACCTGTTTCGCACCTGGACCGACGCCAGCTCGATTGTCGACTACCTGGTGTTCGCCAAGCAGTACATCATGCAGTGCGAGGAACGCCATGGCATCGATGCGGTGGAAGACCTGCTCGACTCCTGCCATGCCCTGATGAATTATGGGGTCGACCGCTACAAGCGCCCCTACCCGATTTCCGCCGAAGAGGAGCGGCGCCGGCAGAAGGAGCGCGAAGAGCACCTGCAGAAACAGATCAACGACCTCTGGCGCACCATTCCCAAGGGCGCCGGCAAGCGCGGCGAGGAAGACAACAAGCGCTTCCCCTCGGAGCCCCAGGAAAACATCCTGTACTTCCTGGAGAAACACGCCCCCCTGCTCGAACCCTGGCAGCGTGAAGTGATCCGCATCGTGCGCAAGATCGCCCAGTACTTCTATCCGCAGCGCCAGACCCAGGTGATGAACGAGGGCTGGGCCTGCTTCTGGCATTACACCCTGATGAACGATCTGTATGACGAGGGCCTGGTCACCGAGGGCTTCATGATCGAGTTCCTCCAATCGCACACCAGCGTGATCTACCAGCCGCCCTTCGACAGCCCCTACTACAGCGGCATCAACCCCTACACCCTTGGCTTCGCCATGTACCGCGACATCCGCCGAATCTGCGAAGAGCCCACCGAAGAAGACAAGCACTGGTTCCCCGACATCGCCGGTAGCGACTGGCTGACGACCCTCAAGTTCGCCATGAGCAGCTTCAAGGATGAGAGCTTCATCCTGCAATACCTGTCGCCCAAGGTGATCCGCGACCTCAAGCTGTTCAGCATTCTCGATGACGATCAGAAGGATGAATTGCTGGTTCCGGCCATCCATGACGAGCCCGGCTACCAGAGCATCCGCGAAACCCTGGCCGCCCAGTACAACCTGGGCAATCGCGAGCCCAACATCCAGATCTGGAGCATCGACCGCCGCGGCGACCGCTCACTGACCCTGCGCCACCAGCAGCACGATCGCAAACCCCTGGGCAACTCCACCGATGAAGTGCTCAAGCACCTGCATCGCCTGTGGGGCTTCGACATTCACTTGGAGACCCTGCAGGGCGACAAACTGATCGACACCCAGCACGTGCCGCCCAAGGGTGACAGCGATCACGACGGCGACTACCCGCGGCTCGACCTGGTGATTCCGCCTATCTGATCGCGCTCCCGCTGCCCACGCCCTCATTAACCCGGATGACCTGAACAACTGCGTTTGCGGCAAGCCGGATGCCGAGGACGTAGCCCGGGCTACGGGGTTCAAGGGCTCCTACGTCCTGCGAGACTTGTTCTCGCCCCCTCCGCTCTCACTTGCCCTCCCATTCAAGCCATGGCCGCTCAGGCCCTCCAGCCGTTATGCTGTGCCGCAACGGAGGAGCAGGCATGCAGATTTACAAAGTGGGCGGCGCAGTGCGCGACCGCCTGTTGGGACGCCCGGTCAGCGAGGTCGACTGGGTGGTGGTCGGAGCCACGGCCGAACAGATGCACGAGCAGGGATTCCGCCCGGTGGGCGCCGACTTCCCGGTGTTCCTGCACCCGCAAACCGGCGAGGAGTATGCCCTGGCGCGAACCGAGCGCAAGAGCGGGCGCGGCTATGGCGGCTTCACCTTCTACGCCAGCGCGGACGTCACCCTCGAAGAAGACCTGATCCGCCGCGACCTCACCGTCAACGCCATGGCCGAGGACGTACAGGGCCGCCTGATCGACCCCTATGGCGGCCAGCGCGACCTCGAAGCCAAGCTGCTACGGCACGTCTCCCCGGCCTTCGCCGAAGACCCACTGCGCGTCCTGCGGGTCGCCCGCTTTGCCGCGCGCTATGCACCACTGGGTTTTCGCGTGGCGCCCGAGACCCTGGCGCTGATGCGGCAACTGAGCGACTCCGGCGAACTTTCGGCGCTGACGGCCGAACGCAGCTGGAAGGAAATCTCCCGCGCCCTGCTCGAACCGCGTCCCGATGTGTTTATCCAGGTCCTGCGTGACTGCGGCGCACTCAAGGCGCTGCTGCCGGAAGTCGACACCCTGTTCGGCGTGCCACAGCCACCCGCCCATCACCCGGAAATAGACACCGGCGTGCACGTACTCAGCGTGCTGCGTCAGTGCGCCGAACACCAGCAGCCGCTGGCGGTGCGCTGGGCCTGCCTGCTGCATGATGTCGGCAAAGGCCTGACGCCGAAGGCCGACTGGCCCCGGCATATCGCCCACGAACGACGCGGGCTGAAGCTGATCCGGGCGATCAACGAACGCAGCAAGGCCCCGAAAGACTGCCAGGAGCTGGCCCTGCTGGTCGGCGAATACCACACCCACGGCCACCGCGCCCTGGAGCTGAAAGCCTCGACCCTGCTGGAGCTGCTGCAGCACTTCGATGTGTTTCGCCGCCCGCAGCGCTTCGAGGCGTTCATCGCCGCCTGTGAGATGGACGCCCGTGGACGGGACGGACTGGAACAACGCGCCTACCCGCAGGCCGATTACCTGCGCGGCGCCATGCAGGCGGCCCGTGCCGTGGCGGTACAGCCGCTGCTGGAGCAGGGCTTGCAAGGTCCCGAACTGGGCGAGGCGCTCAAGCGCGAGCGCCTCAAGGCGCTCAAGGCCTACAAGGCGAGCCATCAGCCGAGCCTTGCGCCGGTCTCCGCGGATGCGCGCGGCGAGCTCTAGCAGCTCTAGCAGCCCGTCAGGCTGCTAGGCGGACCCGGGGAATGCCGCGAGCAGGTCGGCCGGGGTCAGTTCGCTTCCGCACCACTGGAATGGCACGGGACAGAGTTGCTGATTGATCTGCGCCGCCCGCCACAGCGCGGCAAAACTGCGCTGCTCTGCAGGGTGCAGGCGATCCGGCAGCAGCAGCGCCAATGGCCAGAGCACAAAGGCGTTTTTCAGGATTTCTGCCCGCGGCAGCACCAGCCCATCGAAATTACCGACCTGATCGCCGTACAGCAGAACATCGATATCCAGTGGCAGGCCCTTGCGCTCGGGCGCATAACGGCCGTTGTCCGCCTCGATGAATTTCAGCCGGCGATCCAGCTCACCCAACGGCAGCTCGCTATAGCCCGCCACCACCAGGTTGAAGAAGGGGCCACTCTTGATGCCCACCGCCTGGCTTTCGAACACCGGCGAGCAGCGCATGTCGCCCAGCATGGCGGCCAGCGCCTCGAGCCCGGCCTGCAAATGCGCCTCACGCTCGATATTGCTGCCCAGACCTAGCACAACGGGAGTTAGCGACATCCGCGCTCGATCTCCACACCAACACCGCCAATCGCCGCCGGTACCGCACCGGGCTTGGTCAACCTGAGGCGCAGCCAGGGAATCTGGAACTCGTTCATCAATACCTCGGCCAGCCGCTCGGCAAAGGTTTCCACCAGAATGAACTGCGCTTCGCTGGCGAAGGCCTGGACACGCGCCGACACCGCCGCGTAATCGAGTGCCTTGCTCAGGTCATCGCCAGCCGCTGCCGGGCGATTGTCCCACCCCAGGCACAGATCCAGGCGCAAGCACTGGCGGATGGTTCGTTCCCAGTCGTAGGCGCCGATTACCGTATCGACTTCCAGACCTTCAATAAAAACTGTGTCCAAGCACTCTCTCCACAACACGCCAAAGCCGCACCAACTCGCTGGCTGGCCGAGTAACCACTACTGTGCACGACTATACGGCGTTGAAATCAGGTTTAAATGCTCATTTGCGACTCGTACACCACGCTTTTGTCTTGCCGGGCTAGCCCCGCACGCCATCGTGGTACTGCGCTCGCTACCTTTTTCAACTGCCTGCTAGAATCCAGCCATTCCTTCACCGCGGAATGGCTACCATGTTTTGGCTGCTGGCGATCCTCGCCTACCTGCTCGGCTCACTGTCCTTCGCCATTCTACTCAGCCGCAAGGCCGGTGGGCCGGATCCGCGCGTCAGTGGCTCCGGCAACCCCGGCGCTACCAATATGCTGCGGGTCGCCGGCAAACGCCTGGCCGGTCTGACCCTGCTCGGCGACCTGCTCAAGGGCTTGCTCCCGGTCCTGGCTGGCGCCCTGCTTGGCTTGAGCCTGCAACAACAAGCCTGGCTCGGCCTCGCAGCTGTGATCGGCCATCTTTACCCGCTGTACTTTCGCTTCCGTGGCGGCAAAGGCGTCGCCACTGCCGCCGGCATGCTGCTGGGGCTTTACCCGCCGGCGGCACTGCTGGCCATCTGCGCCTGGCTACTGAGTTTCAACCTGACCCGCACCAGCTCATTGGCCGCGCTGATCGCCACCCCGCTGAGCCTGCCATTGCTGGCCTGGCAACAACCTGCAGCATTGCTGCCGATGAGTGCAGTGACTGGCCTGATCGTCTGGCGACACCGTAGCAATCTACGCGACCTGTTCGACGGCCGGGAACGGCATTTTTAACCAGCCGCCGTTAGACAAGCGGCAGACCGACAGCAGCTTGTGCCACCCAGCTCGTTCTAGAGCGCCGGCAACGCCTCCATCGGCCAACGCGCCTGCACCTTGATATTCAGTTCCTCATGCTGCCCGGCCTTGAGGCGCTGGCAACCGGCATAGGCGATCATCGCGCCGTTGTCGGTGCAGAACGCCGGACGGGCGTAGAACACCTGTCCCTTGAACTCGCTCAGCATTTTTTCCAGCCCCAGACGCAGCGCCTTGTTCGCACTGACGCCGCCAGCGATCACCAGAGAGTTGAGCCCGGCCTGCTTGAGCGCCCGCCGGCACTTGATGGTCAGGGTCTCGACCACCGCCTGCTGGAACGCCAGGGCGACGTCACAGCGGGTCTGCTCGCCGTCATCACCGGCGGCGCGGCACTGCTGCCAGGTATTCAGGGTAAAAGTCTTCAAGCCGCTGAAACTGAAATCCAGTCCCGGCCGGTCGGTCATCGGCCGCGGGAAAGTAAAGCGCCCCGGCGTGCCTCGCTCGGCCAGTCGCGCGATTTCCGGCCCACCCGGATATTGCAGGCCCATCAGCTTGGCGGTCTTGTCGAAGGCTTCGCCGGCGGCATCGTCGAGTGACTCGCCGAGCAGTTGGTAACGACCAATGCCATCGACCCTCACCAGCTGGGTATGGCCCCCGGAGACCAACAAAGCGACGAACGGAAAAGCCGGCGGATTTTCTTCCAGCATCGGGGCCAGCAAGTGGCCTTCCATATGGTGCACGCCAAGCGCCGGAATGCCCCAGGCGAAGGCCAGCGCCTGGGCGCAGGAGGCACCCACCAGCAGTGCCCCGACCAGACCCGGACCGGCGGTATAGGCAACCGCCTGGATATCGCCCGGCGTGCATTTGGCCTCGGCCAATACCTCGCGGATCAACGGCAGCATGCGTTTGACGTGATCGCGCGAGGCCAGCTCGGGCACCACCCCGCCGTAAATACGGTGCTGCTCGATCTGACTGAACAAGGCATCGGCCAGCAGGCCACGCTCGCTGTGATAGAGTGCGACACCGGTCTCATCGCATGAAGTTTCCAATCCCAGTACCAGCATGGGCAACGCCTTGATATCGAGGGGCTAAACGCCAGAAGGCGCGCATGATAATCGGCGCTGGCGGACTCAGACCAGCCCTTTTCGATCAGAGGCTTTGCATTCCTGGCGATGAGACGGTAACATCCGCAACCCTTAAAAACGTACGTTCTCCAGCGCCATTTGCCAGGAGCACGACACCCCCCGGTAATAAAGAAGGTACGCCCTGGATGCCAGCCGTCAAAGTTAAAGAGAACGAACCCTTCGACGTAGCTCTGCGTCGTTTCAAGCGCTCCTGCGAAAAAGCCGGTGTTCTGGCCGAAGTTCGCAGCCGTGAATTTTATGAAAAGCCGACTTCCGAGCGTAAGCGCAAAGCAGCAGCCGCTGTTAAGCGTCACGCCAAGAAAGTACAGCGCGAACAGCGCCGCAGCGTCCGCCTGTACTAATACGTACAAGCGCAACGCCTGAATGCCCGGCCTCGGCCGGGCTTCGCTTTTGGACTCCGCACCACCCACGGGTGGCGCGGGGTCTTTTAGTTTCCGTAGTATTTGTCCAGCCGCCTCGCACGGCAGTATCCTGAGCGCCTATGGCCGGCCTGATCCCACAGTCTTTTATCGATGACCTGCTCAACCGCACCGATATCGTCGACGTGGTCGCCTCGCGCATCCAGCTGAAAAAGGCCGGCAAGAACTACACCGCCTGCTGCCCCTTCCATAAAGAAAAGACCCCCTCATTCAGCGTCAGCCCGGACAAGCAGTTCTATTACTGCTTCGGCTGCGGCGCCGGCGGCAACGCCCTGGGCTTTGTCATGGACCACGACCAACTGGACTTCCCCCAGGCGGTCGAGGACCTGGCCAAGCGCGCCGGCATGGAGGTGCCGCGCGAAGAAGGTGGACGCAACAGCAGCAACAAGCCGCGCCAACCCACCGACTCACCGCTCTACCCGCTACTGACCGCCGCCGCCGAGTACTACCGCCAGGCCCTGAAGAGCCATCCGCAGCGCAAGGCCGCCGTCGACTACCTCAAGGGCCGCGGCCTGTCCGGCGAGATCGCCCGCGACTTCGGTCTCGGCTTCGCCCCGCCCGGCTGGGACAACCTGCACAAGCACCTGGCCAGCGACAGCCTGCAGCAGAAGGCCATGATCGACGCCGGCCTGCTGGTGGAAAACGCCGACAACCCGGAAAAGATCAAGCGCTACGACCGCTTCCGCGACCGGGTGATCTTCCCCATCCGCGACAGCCGCGGCCGGGTGATCGCCTTCGGCGGCCGGGTGCTCGGCGACGACAAACCCAAGTACCTGAACTCCCCGGAAACCCCGGTATTCCACAAGGGCCAGGAACTCTACGGCCTGTTCGAGGCACGCAAGAGCAACCGCGATCTCGACGAGATCATGGTGGTCGAAGGCTACATGGACGTCATCGCCCTGGCCCAGCAAGGCCTGCGCAACGCCGTCGCCACCCTCGGCACCGCCACCAGCGAAGAACACCTCAAGCGCCTGTTCCGCATCGTGCCCAGCGTGCTGTTCTGCTTCGACGGCGACGCCGCCGGACGCAATGCCGCCTGGCGTGCCCTGGAAGCGACCCTGCCCAGCCTGCAGGACGGTCGGCGCGCGCGCTTCCTGTTCCTCCCCGAAGGCGAAGACCCGGACACCCTGGTACGCAGCGAAGGCACCGACGCCTTCCGCGCCCGCATCAACCAGCAGGCGCAACCGCTGGCCGACTACTTCTTCCAGCAACTCAGCGAAGAGGCCGACCCGCGCTCACTCGAAGGCAAAGCCCACCTGATGACCCTGGCCGCCCCACTGATCGACAAGATCCCCGGCAACAACCTGCGCACCCTGATGCGCCAGCGCCTCACCGAAATCACCGGCCTCAGCGGCGAAGCTCTGAGCCAGATGGCACCCGCCACCAAGAGCAGCGCCCATTCCAGCACCGGCCCAGCTCCCGGCGATTACCACCCGGACCATGGCGAAATTCCCGATAGTGCCTACTATGATGTCGCCCCCAGCCACAATGAATATGAAAATCCCGCCCCAACGGCGGGCTTCGAGCGCAGCAAGGGCAAGAGCAATTGGAAGAAAGAAGGCGGAAAATGGAGTAAAAAGGGCCGCGACGACTTCACCCCACGCGCACCACGCACCGCCGTCAGCGTCGAATCGCCACACCTGAGTGCGTTACGCACGCTGCTGCACCACCCCGAACTGGCCCAGAATGTCGAAGACGTCAGCCACTTCGCCGCCGAAGACGACACCTACGCACAACTGCTGGTGGCCCTGCTCGGCGCCCTGCAAAAGAACCCGAAACTGCGCGCCCTGCAACTGATCGCACGCTGGCACGGTACCGAGCAAGGCCGTCTGTTACGGGCCCTGGCGGAAAAAGAGTGGCTGATTTCAGCCGACAACCTTGAACAACAGTTTTTTGACACTATAACTAGTCTTGTGGCCCGCCAACGCGAGCGCAGCCTGGAACATTTGATCAACAAGGCCCGTCAAAGTGAGTTGAGTGCAGAGGAAAAAAACCAACTGCGCAACCTGCTGAGCCGTAATGCATCACCGGTAATCCCGAGCCCAACTGGCGCATAGGGGTCTTATTCGGGTATAATCCGCGGCTTGTTTTTAGCCCGCCAAGACCTTCAGTGGATAGGGTGTTATGTCCGGAAAAGCGCAACAGCAGTCTCGTATCAAAGAGTTGATCACCCTTGGTCGTGAGCAGGGCTACCTGACTTACGCGGAGGTCAACGACCACCTGCCGGAGGATATTTCAGATCCGGAACAGGTGGAAGACATCATCCGCATGATCAACGACATGGGGATCAACGTATTCGAGGTTGCGCCAGATAAGGATTCTCTTATGCTGGCCGACGCCGATACCGACGAAGCGGCTGCGGAAGAAGCAGCGGCTGCGTTGGCAGCGGTCGAGACCGACATTGGCCGTACTACGGACCCGGTGCGCATGTACATGCGCGAAATGGGCACAGTGGAACTGCTGACCCGCGAAGGCGAAATCGAAATCGCCAAGCGTATCGAAGAGGGTATCCGTGAAGTCATGGGCGCTATTGCCCACTTCCCTGGCACCGTCGACAGCATCCTCGCCGAATACACCCGCGTGACCACCGAAGGTGGTCGCCTGGTTGAAGTCCTCAATGGCTATATCGACCCGGACGACGGCAGTGTTCCTGCCGAAGCCGCCGCGCCGGTGCCGGTCAAAGACGGCACCGCCGCCGATGCCGGTGACGACAAGGAAGAGGAAGAGGACGACGCCGAAGAGGAAGAAGAAGGCGACGGCGGTCCGGATCCGGAAGAAGCCCTGCGCCGCTTCACCGCGATCTCCGAACAAATGGAGATCGCCAAGAAGACGCTGAAGAAGCATGGTCGCGGCAGCAAGCAAGGCATCGCCGAGCTGAAAGCCCTGGCTGAGCTGTTCATGCCGATCAAGCTGGTGCCCAAGCAGTATGAAGCGCTGGTGGTTCGTGTGCGTGGCGCCCTGGAGCGCCTGCGCGCTCAAGAACGCGCCATCATGCAACTCTGCGTGCGTGATGCACGGATGCCGCGCGCCGACTTCCTGCGCCTGTTCCCGGGCAATGAAATCGATGCCACCTGGTCCGAGCAACTGGCCAAGGGCAAAGCCAAGTACGCCGAGGCCATCGGCGGTCTGCAAGTCGACATCCAGCGCTGCCAGCAGAAGCTTGCCGCGCTGCAAACCGAGTGCGACCTGACCCTGGCCGAGATCAAGGACATCAACCGGCGCATGTCGATCGGCGAGGCCAAGGCCCGTCGCGCGAAGAAAGAAATGGTTGAAGCCAACCTGCGTCTGGTGATCTCGATCGCCAAGAAGTACACCAACCGCGGCCTGCAATTCCTCGATCTGATCCAGGAAGGCAACATCGGCCTGATGAAGGCGGTGGACAAGTTCGAATACCGTCGCGGCTACAAGTTCTCGACCTATGCCACCTGGTGGATCCGTCAGGCGATCACTCGCTCGATTGCCGACCAGGCCCGCACCATCCGTATTCCGGTGCACATGATCGAGACGATCAACAAGCTCAACCGTATCTCCCGGCAGATGTTGCAGGAGATGGGTCGCGAACCGACCCCGGAAGAGCTGGGTGAACGCATGGAAATGCCTGAGGACAAGATCCGCAAGGTATTGAAGATCGCCAAAGAGCCAATCTCCATGGAGACCCCAATCGGCGACGACGAAGATTCGCACCTGGGCGACTTCATCGAGGACTCCACCATGCAATCGCCGATCGACGTGGCGACCGTGGAAAGCCTCAAGGAAGCCACCCGCGAAGTACTGGCCGGCCTCACCGCACGTGAAGCCAAGGTACTGCGCATGCGTTTCGGCATCGACATGAACACCGACCACACCCTCGAGGAGGTTGGTAAACAGTTCGATGTAACGCGTGAGCGGATTCGTCAGATCGAGGCCAAGGCGCTACGCAAGTTGCGCCACCCGACGCGAAGCGAGCATCTACGCTCCTTCCTCGACGAGTAATCCAGAACCCCCGGCCAACACCGGGGGTTTTGCTATCTGCCTAGCCGAGTGCCAAGCCTGGCCTACACTCGGAGTACCACCCGTTCCGTGACGAGGCCGCCATGCCGCGATTGCCGGCCATTCTCCTGTTGTGCTTGGTGTATTGGGTCAGTCCGGTTGCCGCCTTGCCGCTCAGCGAAGAGGAGCGCAGCTGGCTTGCCGAGCACCCCGTACTGCGTCTGGGCATCGACGCCGCCTGGCCGCCGTTCGAGTTCCGCGACCCACAGGGCCGCTACCAGGGCCTGGCCGCCGACTACATCGCGCTGCTCGAACAACGCCTGGGCGTGAGCCTGCAACCGAGCGCAACAGACAGCTGGAGCGAGGTACTGGAGCAGGCCAAGGCCGGCCAACTCGATTTGCTTCCCGCGGTAATGGCGACCCCCGAGCGGCAGGCTTACCTGACCTTCACCCGCCCCTACCTGGATTTCCCGATAGTCATCCTGGCGCGCGATGGCGGCCCGCAACCACGCGCAATGAAGGCTCTCTCTGGTCTGAAAATTACCGTGGTCGAGAATTATGCGCCCCACGAACTGCTGCGCCGCCAGCACCCGGACCTCCAGCTGCTGCCGTTACCGACCGTCAATGCCGCCCTGCTGGCCCTCGCCAGCGGCCAGGCCGATGCCATGATCGGCGACCTCGCTTCCAGCGCCTGGAGCCTGCGCCAGCTCAAGCTGGAAGGCCTGCTCATCAGCGGCGAAACGCCCTACCGCTACCAACTGGCCATGGCCGCGCCGCACGACCAGGCCATCCTCATCGGGATTCTCGACAAGCTGCTCGCCGACATCAGCAGCAGCGAAGTCGGCGCCCTGCAGGCCCGCTGGATCGGCAACCTGCATGACCGGCGCAGCATCTGGCCTGAACTCCTGCTTTATGGCCTCCCGGGCCTGCTCGCACTGTGCGCCATCATCGCCGTGATCCTGCGCATCAACCGCCGCCTGCATGCCGAAATGAGCGCCCGCAGCCTGCTCGAACAGGAATTGCGCAACAGCGAACAGCACTACCGCAGCCTGGTGGAAAACCTCTCGGCCATCGCCTGGGAGGCACGCCTGGATGACTACACCTTCACCTATGTCTCGCAGCACGCGGAAAAACTGCTCGGCTACCCGCTGGCCGACTGGAAGCGCCCAGGCTTCTGGCTGCGCACCCTGCACCCGGACGATGCCCAGCAGGCCATGGAAGACTGCCTGCGCGAAAGCAGCGCCGGCCGCGACCATAGCCTCGACTACCGGATGTGTGCCGCCGACGGCCGCGTGTTATGGATCCGCGACATTGTCACCCTGGCCCGCAGTGGCGACCAGACGATCATGCGCGGTCTGATGGTCGACATCAGCGAAGCCAAACAGGCCGAGCTGGCCCTGCGCCTCTCCGAGCAGAAATTCGCCTCGGTGTTCCAGCAATGCCCGGACATCCTGGTGATCGCGCGCAGGGCCGACGGCTGCCTGCTGGAAGCCAACAACGCCTTCGAACAGCAGACCGGCATCCCGGTCAGCGAAGCGCTCGGCAAAACCGCCACCGAACTGGATATCTGGGGCATCCCCGGCATCGGCCAGACCCTGCTCAAGCGCCTGCAAGGCGAGAGCCTGCGCAACCTGGAAATGCCCTTCCAGCGGCGTAACGGCCAACGCTTCACCGGGCTGATCTCCGCCCAGGCCTTCCAGCTCGCCGACACCCCGGCGCTGGTGGTGGTCGTACGTGACATCAGCCAGCTCAAAGCCACCCAACAGCAACTGCTGCTCTCCGAAGACAAATTCGCCAAAGCCTTCCACTCCTCCCCCGACGGCCTGCTGATCAGCCGCGTTCGGGATGGCCTGCTGGTCGAAGTCAACCAGGGTTTCACTCGCATCACCGGCTACAGCAGCAGCGAAGTGGCTCGGCGCTCGACCCTGGAACTGGGCGTCTGGGCCAACCCGGCGGATCGCACCCGGATGCTCGAGCAACTCACCCTGCACGGCAGCGTACGCGACCTGACCGCCCCGATCCGCGCCCGCAATGGCCAGATACGCCTGTGCGAGCTGTCCGTCCAACCGATCCAGATCGGCGATGAGCCCTGCCTGCTGACCATCGCCCGCGACATCACCGAACGCCAGGTCATGCAGGAAAAACTCCAGCAGGCCGCCACCGTATTCGAAAGCACCGCCGAAGGCGTGATGATCACCGACCCCCAGCAGTGCATCGTCGCGGTCAACCGCGCCTTCAGCGAAATTACCGGTTTCAGCGAAGCCGAAGCGCTCGGGCAAACACCCCGGCTACTCGCCTCCGGCCAGCACGACAGTGCCTTCTACAGTGCCATGTGGCACCAACTGGAAGCTGAAGGGCACTGGCAAGGGGAAATCTGGAACAGGCGCAAGAACGCCGAGATTTTTCCGGAATGGCTGACCATCAGCGCCGTGCGCAACAAGGACCAACAGACCACGCACTTCGTCGGCGTATTCGCCGACATCAGCTCGCTCAAGCATGCCCAGGCCCGCCTCGACTACCAGGCCCACCACGACCCGCTGACCGGCCTGCCCAACCGCATACTGTTCGAAGCGCGACTGCATGCAGCCCTCGACGATGCGCAAACCAACGACCGCCGAGGCGCGGTCCTGTTTCTCGACCTCGACCGCTTCAAGCACATCAACGACAGCCTCGGCCACCCGGTCGGCGACCAGCTGCTCAAGAGCATCGCCATCCGCCTCAAGGAACAACTGCGCGACATCGACACCGTCGCCCGGCTCGGCGGCGACGAATTCATCATCCTGCTGCCGGGCCTGCACCAGACCGACGACGACGCCAAACTGGTCGCCAACAAACTGCTCGCCTGCTTCAGCCTGCCCTTCTACTTCGACGACCACGAGTTCCATATCAGCGCCAGCATCGGTATCAGCCTGTACCCCGATGACGGCCTGGATGTCGCCACCCTGGTGAAGAACGCCGACGCCGCCATGTACCGCTCCAAAGCCAAAGGCCGCAACCGGGTCGAAATGTACACCCACGACCTGACCTTCCAGGCCACCGAACGCATGACCCTGGAACATGAACTGCGCCGCGCCCTGGAGCGTGAAGAACTGCAACTCTACTACCAGCCGAAACTCAACCTGGGCACCCAGCGCCTGGCCGGCGCCGAAGCCCTGGTGCGCTGGATCCACCCCGTATTTGGTGAAATTCCGCCGGACCGCTTCATACCCCTGGCCGAAGAGAACGGCCTGATCCTGCCGCTGGGCGACTGGGTGCTGCAGCAAGCCTGCCGGCAAATGGGCGAATGGCAACGCCTCCACGCACCGTTCGGCCCCCTCTCGGTCAACCTGGCCGGCGCCCAACTGCGGCAACCGCAGCTGCTCGAACACATCTCGCAGCTGCTGAAGGACAACTCACTCGACCCCAGCCTGCTGCAACTGGAAATCACCGAAAGCTTCATCATGAACCAGACCGAGGACGCCCTGAGCATCCTCCACCAACTCAAGGCCCTCGGCGTGCAACTGGCGATCGACGACTTCGGCACCGGCTACTCCTCGCTGAGTTACCTCAAGCGCCTGCCGCTGGACACCCTGAAAATCGACCAATCCTTCGTCCGCGGCCTGCCGAACGACCCGCACGACGTGGCCATTGCCCGCGCCATCATCGCCCTGGGTCGCAGCATGCAACTCACGGTGATCGCCGAAGGCGTGGAAACCAAGGCCCAGGAACTGTTTCTCGCCACCGAAGGCTGCGAACAGATCCAGGGCTTCGTCCTGAGCCGCCCCCTCGCCGCCGACGCCTTTGCCCATAATTTCCTCGGCCCACGTCGTTCGGTTGGCGCTGCAGAGAAGGCACCGGTATAATCCGCCGGCTTCTGAGGGCCCATAGCTCAGTTGGTTAGAGCAGGGGACTCATAATCCCTTGGTCCACGGTTCGAGTCCGTGTGGGCCCACCAACCTCAAAGCCGCGCACTGCGCGGCTTTTTGCTGCGTGGGCTTTGCCGAGAGCAAACTCAACGCTTGGCGATGATATACACCGCGTGAACGATGCCGGGGATGTAGCCGAGCAGGGTCAGCAGGATGTTCAGCCAGAAGGCGCCAGCGAAGCCGACTTGCAGAAATACGCCGAGTGGCGGCAAGAGGATGGCGATCAGAATACGGACCAGGTCCACGGGCGTTCTCCTTAGTAGGATTGATCAGGCATATACAAGGTCGACCGTGCAGGTTCGCCCGAGGTTCCTTGCCGCTTTCGCGCGGCGCTGGCCATAATCGGCCGCACTCTTTCTTCGGAACCTTGCTGCCATGGCGATTTCTCGCGCTGATCTCGATCAACATGGACTCATCGTCGGGGTCTCGCCCGAGCGCTTTCGCGCGGTGGCCATGCCTTTGCTGTTCGATCACCTGAACGCGCAGTGCGAGGGCACCATCGCGGTCAACCGGCAGGCGCGGATCGTCTGGATCAATGACAAGTACGCGGCGAAGGTCGGCATCAGCGACCCGCGCAGCGTGCTCGGCAAGGAGATCGAAGAGGTGCTGCCGGCCAGCCGCCTGCGTGAGGTGGTGGAGAGCGGCCAGCCGAGCATGCTCGACCTGATGGCCTTTGGCAGCGAGCACTTCGTGGTTACCCGCATTCCGTTGCGCGACGAGGACGGCACCCTGGTCGGTGCCCTGGGCTTTGTGTTGTTCGACCGCGCCCGTCACCTCAAGCCGCTGATGGCCAAGTTCAACGTGCTGCAGAACCAGCTGCTCGCCACCCAGAACGAGCTGGCCAAGGCCCGCCGCGCCCGTTACACCATCGCCGGGTTCATCGGCAGCAGTGTGGCCGCCGCCGAGGTGAAGCGCCTGGCCCGGCGTGCCGCGCAACTGGACGCCACGGTGCTGCTGCGCGGCGAAACCGGCACCGGCAAGGAGCTGCTGGCGCAAGGCATCCATAACCTGTCGCCGCGGGCCAACGGGCCTTTTGTCGCGGTCAATGTCGCGGCGATTCCGGAAACCCTGGTCGAGGCCGAGCTGTTCGGTACCGCGCCCGGCGCCTTTACCGGCGCGGATCGCAAGGGGCGCATCGGCAAATTCGAGGTGGCCAACGGCGGCACCCTGTTCCTCGACGAGATCGGCGATCTGCCGCTGGCATTGCAGGCCAAGTTGCTGCGCGTGCTGCAGGAGCAGGAGGTCGAGCCGCTCGGCTCCAACCAGGTCAAGTCGCTGAACGTGCGGGTGATCGCCGCCACCCATATCGATCTGGAAGCCAAGGTCGCCGCTGGACAGTTTCGCGACGACCTGTATTACCGCCTCAATGTGCTGGCATTGCAGGTGCCGCCGCTGCGCGAACGCCAGGCCGACATCCCGGCACTGGTCGAGCATCTGCTCGACGATATCGCCAACCGCTCCGGCCAGGCGCCGATGGAGCTGAGCGCAGACGCCCTGGCCCTGCTCGCCGAACAGCCCTGGAGCGGCAATGTGCGCGAATTGCGTAACCTGCTGGAGCGCGCCCAGTTGGCCGCCGAAGGCGCCGAGCTGGACGCCGCACGCATAGGCGCGCTGTTGGACGCCAGCGGTAAACTGGCGTTGCCGGCCAGCGTACAGCCGCCACCGGCGCCCCAACCCGGCCCGACCGAGCCGTTGTCCGAGAGCCTGGCCCGTAGCGAACGCGCCGCCCTGCAAGCGGCCCTGCGCGCCTGCCAGGGCAACCGGCGCCAGGCCGCCGTGCAACTCGGCATCTCCCGCGCCAGCCTGTACAGCAAGCTGCAGCAGCATGGCTTGAGCGAGCGTTAAACCGGGGATGGGAGCGGTGGCGGTAGACACGCAGATTGGTCGGCGCATGGGGAATTGGTGCGCACGGCGCACCCTACCGCCTGTACGCACCGCCAGGCCTTTATGTCCATGAAACTGGATACATCTTGCGAGAGAAACTCCATAAATCCATACATGTCCATAAATATGGACACTATCCCACCGCTCGCGGGAAGCTCAGGCCATATCCGAAAAAAGGCATATCACTGCGAATAACCAGAGAAACCGCGCTACTTAACCGCTGATCGCTACCCAATCCACCTTACCCAGCCAAGCGCAAGCAACCTGGCACGTCTTTCGCTCTAGGTTCTTCCATGGATTGCGTATCTGCCTGAGTGCACCACGCAGCCACCCGCGGCACGCCATAGAGCGGTGCCTAAAACAACAACAAAAGGAACATCCCCAATGGGTACCCTCGGTATTCTGATTTCCCTCGCGCTGTTGATGTACCTCGCCTACCGCGGCATCAACGTGCTGATCCTCGCTCCACTGCTGGCCCTGCTCGCCCTGCTGTTTTCCGGCGATATCGCCATGTTGCTGCCGACCTACACCCAGGTGTTCATGAAGGCCATGGGCGGCTACGTCATCCAGTTCTTCCCGTTGTTCCTGCTCGGTGCGCTGTTCGGCAAGCTGATGGACGACTCCGGTTCGGCCCGCGCCATCGCCCACGGCATAGTCGCCAAGGTCGGTAGCCAGCGGGCGATCCTCGCCATCGTGCTGGCCTGCGGCATCCTCACCTACGGCGGCGTGTCGCTGTTCGTGGTGGCCTTCGCCGTGTACCCGATCGGCGCCGCGCTGTTCCGCGAGGCCGCGATTCCCAAGCGTTTGATCCCCGGCGCCATCGCCTTGGGCTCCTTCACCTTCACCATGACCGCCCTGCCCGGCACCCCGGCGATCCAGAACGCCATTCCCAACCCGTTCTTCGGCACCGACGCCTTCGCCGCGCCGGGTCTTGGCCTGATCGCCGGCCTGATCATGTTCGGTCTCGGCACCTGGTGGCTGACCGCCCAGGCGCGCAAGCTGAAAGCGGCCGGCGAAGGCTACGGCGAGCACCGCGACGACCCGGTGGCCGAGGACAACCGCAGCATCCCCGGTTTCTGGCTGGCGCTGCTGCCGATCCTGCTGGTGATCGTGCTGAACTTCGTGATGGCCAAGCAGGTGCTGCCCAGCCTCGACGCCAGCTACCTGGCCAAGCCGGAATTCGGCGGCCTGCAGGATGCCAAATCGCTGATCGGCATCTGGTCGATCATCGTCGCCCTGAGCGCGGCGATCCTGCTGCTGATCGCATTGCACTGGCAGCGCTGGCTGGACCTGAAGAAAACCGTCAACGATGGCGCTTTCGGCTCGATGCTGCCGATCCTCAACACCGCCGCCGAAGTCGGTTACGGCACCGTGATCGCCTCCCTGGCCGGCTTCGTGGTGATTCGCGACCTGGTGCTCGGCGTCTCCGCCAACCCGCTGATCTCCGAGGCGGTGGCGGTGAACATTCTCGCCGGCATCACCGGCTCGGCCTCCGGCGGCATGTCGATCGCCCTCAAGACCCTCGGCGAGCAGTACCTGACCCTGGCCACCAGCGCCGGTATCAGCCCGGAGCTGCTGCACCGGGTCGCCGCCATGGCCTCCGGCTGCATGGACACCCTGCCGCACAACGGCGCGGTGATCTCGCTGCTGGCGATCTGCAAGCTGACTCATCGCGAGTCGTACAAATTCATCTTCGTCAACACCGTGGCCTTCCCCATGGTGGCGTTGGTCATGGTGATTACCCTCGGCACCCTGTTCGGCAGTTTCTAAGCAATAGACCCGTAGGAGCGGGCCATGCCCGCGAAACCCATCGCGGGCATGGCCCGCTCCTACGGTCGAGATACCCCTTTCGTTACGAGTACCCGCCATGAGCAAGATCATGACTGCCGCCGCTGCGGTGGCGCGCATCGCCGATAACGCCAACGTCGCCACCGGTGGCTTCGTCGGCATCGGTTTCGCCGAGGAAATCGCCATCGCCCTGGAGCAGCGCTTCCAGAGCGAACAGGCACCGCGCGACCTGACCCTGGTGTATGCCGCCGGCCAAGGCGACGGCAAGGGCCGCGGCCTCAACCACCTGGCCCATGAAGGCCTGGTGCGGCGGGTAATCGGCGGCCACTGGGGCCTGGTGCCGGGGCTGCAGAAGCTGGCGGTGGACAACCGCATCGAAGCCTACAACCTGCCGCAAGGGGTGATCTCGCAACTGTTCCGCGACATCGCCGCCGGCAAGCCGGGGCAGCTATCCCGCGTCGGCCTGGGCACCTTCGTCGACCCCGAGTTCGGCGGCGGCAAGCTCAACGCCTGCACCACCGTCGACCTGGTGCGGCGCATGCCGATCGACGGCGAGGACTACCTGTTCTACCCGACCTTGCCGATCCACGTCGGTATCGTCCGCGCCACCAGTGCCGATCCGGACGGCAACCTGAGCTTCGAGCGCGAGGCGCTGACAATCGAGAGCCTGGCCATCGCCATGGCCGCGCACAATTCCGGCGGCATGGTGATCGCCCAGGTCGAGCGCATCGTCGAACGCGGCTCGCTGAATCCCCGCGAGGTGAAGATCCCCGGCATCCTGGTCGACTGCGTGGTGGTCGCCGAACCGCAGAACCACCAGCAGACCTTCGCCACCGCCTACAACCCGGCGTTCGCCGCCGAGACCCGGGTGCCGGTGGACAGCCTGGCGCCGCTGCCGTTGGACGTGCGCAAGCTGATCGCCCGCCGCGCCGCCCTGGAGCTCAAGGCCGGCGCGGTGGTCAACCTCGGTATCGGCATGCCCGAAGGCGTCGCCGCGGTGGCCGCCGAGGAAGGCGTGATCGAACGCCTGACCCTGACCGCCGAACCGGGCGTGATCGGCGGCATCCCCGCGTCGGGCCTGGACTTCGGCGCGGCGAGCAACCACAGCGCGCTGCTCGACCAGCCCTACCAGTTCGACTTCTACGACGGCGGTGGCCTCGACCTGGCCTTTCTCGGCCTGGCCCAGGCGGACGCAGCGGGCAACCTCAACGTGTCGAAGTTCGGTTCGCGCCTGGCCGGCGCCGGCGGCTTTATCAACATCAGCCAGAATGCCAAGCGGGTGGTGTTCGTCGGCACCTTCAGCGCCGGCCCGCAGGACATCCGCATCGAGGATGGCCGGCTGCGCATCGTCAAGGACGGCGAGCTGCGCAAGTTCGTCGCCGCGGTGGAACAGCGCACCTTCGCCGGGCGCCGGGCCGCCGAACGCGGCCAGCCGGTGCTCTACGTCACCGAACGCTGCGTGTTCCAGCTGAGCGTCGACGGCCTGGAGCTGATCGAGATCGCCCCCGGCGTCGACCTCGAACGCGACATCCTCGCGCGTATGGACTTCATGCCCAGCGTGCGCCAGCCGCGGCTGATGGAGGCACGGCTGTTCCGCCCCGAACGGCTGGGCCTGCACCAGACCTTGTAACGCTTGAGCGAAAACGCGGGCCCGCCCTTGGGCCCGCGCCTTTTTTCAGCTGTCACCCACTCCCACGGCGCGGCCCCTGCACGCGTTGCCTGGCCGGCTGTGGACCAAACAGCCGTATCCACAATAACAACAAGAGGAAATACCCATGCGCCACACCCCGCACTTGCTCGCCGCGAGCATCACCCTGGGCCTGGCTGGCCCGGCCAGCGCCGCCTTCATCGACGACAGCCAGGCCGTGCTCGACGCGCGCAACTTCTACTTCAATCGCGACTTCCGCCAGGACGGCGCGGCGCAGAGCAAGGCCGAGGAATGGGCCCAGGGCTTTATCCTCCGCCTCGACTCCGGCTACACGGAAGGGTCCATCGGCGTCGGTGTCGACGCCATCGGCCTGCTCGGGATCAAGCTGGATTCCAGTCCCGACCGGGTCGGCACCGGCATCCTCAAGAGTGACCGCGAGGCGCCCAGGCGCGCCCAGGACGAGTACGGCGAGCTCGGCCTCACCGCCAAGCTGCGCGCGTCGAACAGCACCCTCAAGCTCGGCACCCTGCAACCGCTGCTGCCGGCGCTGATGCGCAACGACAGCCGCCTGCTGCCGCAGACCTTCCGCGGCGCCTGGCTGAACAGCAACGAAGTGGAAGGTCTGAGCCTGGACCTCGGCCGCATCGACCGGGTCAACCAGCGCGACTCGTCCGACAATGAGCAGATGAGCGTATTCAACGGCGGCAAGCGCAATATCGTGCTGGGCAGCGCCAAGACCAGCGACGAATTCCTCTTCGCCGGCGGCCGCTACCAGTGGACGCCCGAGCTCGCGACCAGCTACTACTACGGCGGCCTCGATGGCATCTACCAGCAGCACCTGGTCAACCTGGTACACCAGCTGTCGCTGGGCGAGGGCCAGAGCTTCAAGTCGGATATCCGCTTCGCCCGCTCCACGGACGACGGCGGCAGCAACGTCGACAACGACGCCTTCGGCGCGCTGTTCACCTACCGTCTGGGCGGCCACGGTTTCGGCGCCGGCTACCAGCAGCTGAGCGGCGACACCGGCTTCGCCTACATCGCCGGCTCGGACAACGCGCTGGTCAACCTGGTGCAGATCAACGATTTCGGCAACCAGGACGAGCGCTCCTGGCAGGCGCGCTACGACTACGACTTCGCCGGCCTCGGCCTGCCGGGTTTGACCTTCATGACCCGCTACCTGTCCGGCGACAACGTCGAGCGTGGCGCCGGGTTGAGCGAAGGCAAGACCTGGGAGCGCAACACCGACATCGCCTACGTGGTGCAGAGCGGCCCGCTGAAGAACTTCGGCCTGCGCCTGCGCAACGCCAGCACCCGCAGCAACATCGGCAGCGATCTGGACGAGAACCGCTTGATCCTCAGCTACAGCCTGGCGCTCTGGTAAGACACAACACCCGCTCGATTGCTCTCCAGCCTTTATTTGCCGGGCCCGGTGGCCCGGCTTCTTTCGTTGCGGGCAGTCAGTACGGCGGGCCATGTGCAGGGGTAGATCGGCGCCGGGGCTTTCCCGGCTTGCATCCGGACTGATTCGTAGGATGTATTGAGCGCAGCGATACCCAGCCTTCCTGCCCTGGCATATCGCCGCCCCCTGGGAGACGCGCGGCCTGCTGCGTGCGGTTTCACCTGGCCAGCCACCGCAACCGCCAGCCGGGCGAGGTGCAGCCGGCCTTCGTCGAGGATCTGCTCGGAGCCTTCGCCTGCTAGCGACATGAGTGTCGAATGCCCGCGCCGGGGCAGTCTATAGTTTCAGTTCACCCCTCTTCCCGCCCTCACTGGCAAGGAGTCGTCATGAGCAAGGTTCACCACATCGCCGTCCTGGTCGGCAGCCTGCGCAAGGGCTCGATCAATCGCAAACTGGCCCTGGCCCTGATCGAACTGGCGCCGGCTTCGCTGAAACTGGAAATCGTCGAGATCGGCGACCTGCCGCTGTACAACGAGGATATCGACCACGACCAGCCGCCCGAGGCTTACATCCGCTTCCGCGCCAAGCTCAAGGCGGCCGACGCGCTGCTGTTCGTCACCCCGGAATACAACCGCTCGATGCCGGCGCCGATGAAGAACGCCATCGACGTCGGCTCGCGCCCCTACGGCCAGAGCGCCTTCGGCGGCAAGCCGGGCGCCGTGCTGAGTGCCTCGCCAGGCGCCATCGGCGGTTTCGGCGCCAACCAGCACCTGCGCCAGTCCATGGTATTTCTCGATGTGCCGATGATGCAGCAGCCGGAAGCTTACATAGGCAATGCCGGCAGCCTCTTCGAAGAGAGCGGTGAGCTCGGCGACGGCATCAAACCGTTCCTGAAAAAGTTCATCGACGCCTATGCCGAATGGGTGGCGCATCAGGTAAAAGGCTGACCCACGCGGGATGGCGGATGCTGGACAGGTAATAGGGAGCACTGGGCGAACGCCCAAAAAAGAAAACCCCGCTGGTGCGGGGCCTTTGCAGACTGTGTACTGACATCCGTGTTCCGCACACCATCCTGGCGGCTTCCAGCGTATCCCTTTTGGTTACTTTGCGCTTCCTGCGCTACGTCCATGAACAGAAGGTTAGCCGCCCAGCGCCCAGCGCAGTAGTGGCGATCTGCAGCACGCCATGTAAGCTAAGGCTTACATGGCGTCAATCTTTCGGCTTTATCATGCCTCGTCGGTCTTGTTAGAGGCGACCATCCTATAAAAACAACAGCCGCCGAACACGGCGGTCAGCGGGGCCTGGTCATGCGTGCTGTCGTTATCGCCCTCGGTTGCCTGGCAGCCAGTTTCAGCCTGCCGGTTCTGGCCAATGGTCAGAGCCAGATTGCCGATCCGCAAGTTCGCGACCAGTTGTTCTGGAATGAGCTGTATGGCGCCGGCGGCACCTCGCTGTATTGCGCCAAGGCCTTTACCGGCGAAGGTGGTGGCGGACTGCTCAGCGCCAGCCCGATCTACAGCCGCAAGCAGTTGAAAAGCGCCCTGCGCTGCATCACCGATCGCCAGTGCCGCATCATGAACCCGCGCTATGCCTATATGGCCGCCGACCTGCATAACCTCTATCCGGCGCTGACCCGCGTCGAACAGGTGCGGCGCAACGCGCAGTTCGGTGAGCTGGACGCCAGCGGGCAGAGCCCGTTCGTCGACATCGGCTGCGACCTCAAGAGCCGCTTCAAGGTGCTGGAGCCGCCTGACGCAGCCAAGGGCAATATCGCCCGGGCGATCTTCTATATGCATATCGAATACGACCTGCCCATCGTCGGCCAGGCGAGCATGTACAAACGCTGGCACCGGATGGACCCACCGGATGGCGAAGAAAACGCCCGCAACGAAAAGATCGGCAGCCTGCAGGGTACGCGCAACCGTTTTATCGACGACCCGGCCCTGGTCGACCAATTGATCGCCGACTGAGACACCCCGCGCCGCGCCGATGAACCAGCGGTGCACTGCCTGCGGTGAGGTCACCCTGCGGATTGCTCGGGGTAATGGGTCGCAGCGGCGGGCGCCTGGAGACGGCCGCGGTAGACGGGGGGTTGTTCGCGAGCTCTCAGTCCAGGGCGCGGGCCAGCTGGATCAGTTCGGCACGCCATTCGACGGCTACCGGCAAGGCGAGGAAGGACGGGTTGAGCAGGGACTCGCGTGCTTCATAGGTCAGCACCTCGCCCTTGAGGGTCAGCACTTCGCCGCCGGCACCTTCCAACACGCCCTGGGCGGCGGCGGTGTCCCACTGCGAGGTCGGCGCCAGGCGCGGGTAGCAATCGGCAATGCCTTCGGCCAGTTGGCAGAACTTCAGCGAGCTGCCGACGCTGGCCAGTTGCAGGTCGCCGAAGCGCTCGCTTAGGCCCTCGAGCAGACGCTCCTGCGCCGGGCTGCTGTGGCGCCGGCTGGCGACCACGGTAAAGGCCTCGTCCGGGGTCAGGCGCACGCTGATCGGCTGCTCCGCGCCATCGGCCTCGGCCCGCCAGGCGCCCAGGCCGGCACCGCCGTAGTAGCAGCGGCCATTGGCCGGAATACCGACCACGCCGAAGACCACCCGGCCCCGCTCGATCAGGGCGACGTTGACGGTGAACTCCTCGCTGCCGGCAATGAATTCCTTGGTGCCGTCCAGCGGGTCGACCAGCCACCAGCGGCGCCACTGCGCGCGCTCGCCGAAGGCGATATCGGCGTCCTCCTCGGACAGCACCGGGATGCTCGGATCGAGCGCGACCAGGCCATCGGTGAGGATGTGATGGGCGGCCATGTCGGCGGCGGTCACCGGCGAGGCGTCGGCCTTTTCGGTGACCAGCACACCGGCGCGCCAATGCGGCAGAATCGCCGCGCCGGCCTCGCGGACCAACTGGATGACCGCCGGAATCAGGGGGTGGCTCATGGCACGAAGTCTCCGCGCTGGGTCAGCAGATCGCGCGCCAGGTAGAGCGCGGCCAGGGCCCGGCCCTCGCTGAATTGTGGATGCTGCACCAGGCTCGAGAGTTCGCGCAGGTTGACCTTGTCGACCCGCATCGGCTCCGGTTCGTCACCGGGCAGGCTTTCCGGGTACAGCTCCGTAGCCAATACCACCTGGATCTTCTGGCTCATATAGCCGGGCGACAGGCTCAGCTCGGTCAGGTGCTCGAGCCGCCGCGCGCCGAAACCGGCTTCTTCCTTGAGTTCGCGGTCGGCCGCTGCCAGCACGTCCTCGCCCGGTTCGATCAGCCCCTTGGGCAGCGACAGCTGGTAGTCGTCGGTGCCGGCGCAGTATTCCTCGACCAGCAGCACATGCTCGGCATCGGCCAGCGCCACTATCATCACCGCGCCGTAACCGACGCCCTTGCCGACCAGGCGCTCATAGGTCCGTTCCACCCCGTTGGCGAAGCGCAGCTGCAGTTCCTCGACACGAAACAGGCGACTGCTGGCGACGATCTCGCGGGCGAGTACGGTGGGTTTCTGACGCATGGTGCGGCTCCTGGGAGTGGCGAGGCGAGTTATCATACCGCGCCTTTTCCGATTAGCCCCGTCGGAGATTGCGCGATCACGACGTCAGTCGGCAGATTAGCGACAACCTCCGCAATCAGCACACAAGAAGCCGCCATGCCGTCATTGCCCTGGACCGAGATCGACACCGTACTGCTGGACATGGACGGCACCCTGCTCGACCTGCATTTCGACAACCACTTCTGGCTGGAGCACCTGCCGCAGCGCTATGCCGAGCTGCACGGCATCAGCCGCGCGCTGGCCGACGCCGAGCTGCTGCCGCTGTTCCATGCGCACGCCGGCCAGCTCAACTGGTACTGCACGGACTTCTGGAGCCGCGAGCTGAATCTGTCGATCCGCGAACTCAAGCGCGAGGTGGCCCACCTGATCGCCCTGCGCCCGGACGCCGACACCTTCCTCGCCGCGGTGCGCGCCGCCGGCAAACGCGTGGTGCTGATCACCAACGCCCATCGCGATTCGCTGTCGCTGAAGCTGGAACGCATCGAACTGGCGCCCTACTTCGACCGCCTGATCAGCTCCCACGACTACGGCTTCGCCAAGGAAGACCAGCAGTTCTGGTTCGCCCTGCAGCAGGACCTCGGCTTCGCTGCGGCGCGCAGCCTGTTCATCGACGACAGCCTGCCGATCCTGCGCAGCGCCCGCGCCTTCGGCGTCGGCCATCTGCTGGCGGTGCGCCAGCCGGACAGCCGCAAAGGCCCGAAAGACACCGAGGAATTCGCCGCAGTCGATGACTACCGGGCGTTGATCGAGGGGCTGTAAACGCACTGTGGTGCGGCAAGTGAATCAGATTGAGCCGGTGCACGCGCGTCCAGCGCACGGTGAGGCTGACCGAGCCTGGTAGGGTGCGCCGTGCGCACCACTGACAACCGGGTGCCGGTGCGCACGGCCTAGGCAGCCCCGCGCACCCTACGAGCCGGGGTCATCGAAACAATAACGCTGAGAGAGCGCCCTAGCACGCCGGGCTGTAGACCCGGGGCGCGCTGTGATGCGGCAGGTGGATCAGGTTGAGCCGGTGCTCGCGCGCCCAGCGCACGGTGAGGTTGGTCGGCGCCGAGAGGCTGACCAGGGTGGCGAATTCGCCGCGCACCGCCTTGTGAATCAGCTCCAGGCTGCAGCGACTGGTGATCACCACGAAGCCCTGGCGCGCGCTACGACCTTGCTGGCGCAGCGCACCGATCAGCTTGTCCAGCGCGTTGTGCCGGCCGATATCCTCGCGGCACAGGCTGATTTCGCCGTGCTGGTCGACAAATAGCGCGGCATGCAGGGCGCCGCTGTGGCGCGCCAGGCTCTGCACGCTGGCGATGCGCGTGCGCAGGTCACGCAGGTGTGCGGCGGGCGGCAACGGGCTGGGCGGCAGGACCTCGAGTTGCGGCAGTGCCTGCTCCAGCGCCGCCACGCCACACAGGCCGCAACCGCTGGTGCCGGCCAGCTGGCGACGTTGCTGCTTGAGCGCCCAGAAGGCGCGGTTACTGATCTGCACCTCGGCGCTGAGGGTGTCGCCACTGCGCGTAACCCGTACGTCGAAAATTTGCTCGATGCCGCTGACCACCGCGCTGCTCAGGCTGAAGCCGATGACGAAGTCTTCCACGGCCGAGGGCGAGACCATCATCACCGCATGGCTGATACCGTTGTAGGCAATCGCCAGGGCACATTCCTCGGCCAACATGGCGCTGCCGCGCACTGCCGCGTCATCCAGCTCGACATAGGCGTAGGCATCCTGCGCCTGGCTGGTGGACGGCTCGCCCGGAACGGAGATGGCTGCGCGACGTGACATGCTCGATGACTCCAAGGGATCAGCTCCCAGCTTAAGCCGGCCTGGCCACAGGTTCGACCTGGTCGCGACGCGCCCGCATTGCCTCGAGCACAAAGGCGCTCAGCCCTTCACCGCCGCTGGCATCGAGATGAGCGTAGAGCGCGGTGCGCATCTGCGGATCCCATTGGCGCTTGAGGTGCTGGGCGAAATCGTCCCGCGCCTGCAGCGGGTCGGGCTGGGAGGCGAAGAAGGCGCCAATCTGGTTGGCCATCTTGATCAGTTGCGTGGCGTTCATGCCCATGGACGTGCTCCGCTGATTAACCCGACTGCCCCGTAGGATGGGTTGAGCGCAGCGATACCCATGCCGTCGCTGCACACACACCACACGCCCCTCACAGCTGCACCACCTTGATCTGCGGCAGCAGGTCGAGCTGCTCGTGGGTGAAGGCCTGGAACTCCTCCTGCCACTGCGAAGGCGTTGCCACCTTGCTGATCTGCACCGCGGTGACCTTGTACTCGGGGCAGTTGGTGGCCCAGTCGGAGTTGTCGGTGGTGATCACGTTGGCGCCGGATTCCGGGTGGTGGAAGGTGGTGTAAACAATCCCCGGCTGAACCCGCTCGGTAATGGTCGCACGCATCGCCGTCTCGCCGGCGCGGCTGTTGATCGATACCCAGTCGCCGTCATTGATCCCGCGATCCTCGGCATCCACCGGATGGATCTCCAGACGATCTTCGGCATGCCAGGCGCCGTTGGCGGTGCGCCGGGTCTGCGCACCGACGTTGTACTGCGAGAGAATCCGCCCGGTGGTGAGGATCAGCGGGCGCTTGCGCGAGGTGCGCTCCTCGGTGGCGATGTACTCGGTGATCATGAAGCGGCCCTTGCCGCGCACGAAGGCGTCCTCGTGCATGATCGGCGTGCCTTCGGGCGCGGCGTCGTTGCATGGCCACTGGATGCTGCCCAGGCGCTCGAGCTTGGCGTAGCTGACCCCGGTGAAGGTCGGCGTCAGGCTGGCGATCTCGTCCATGATCTGCGACGGGTGGCTGTAGTTCATCGGGTAGCCGAGGGCATTGGACAGCGCCACCGTCACTTCCCAGTCTTCCTTGCCGGCCAGCGCCGGCATCACCTTGCGCACCGGCGAGATGCGCCGTTCGGCGTTGGTGAAGGTGCCGTTCTTCTCAAGGAAGGAGGCGCCAGGGAGGAACACATGGGCGTACTTGGCGGTTTCGTTGAGGAACAGGTCCTGCACCACCACGCACTCCATGGCCTTGAGCGCGTCGGTGACGTGCTGGGTGTCCGGGTCGGACTGCGCCGGGTCCTCGCCCTGGATATACATGCCCTTGAAGGTGCCGGCATGGGCCGCCGCCAGCATATTGGGGATACGCAGGCCCGGCTCGTCGAGCAAGGTGACGCCCCAGGCCTGCTCGAACTGCGCGCGCGCCAGCGGGTCGGAGACGTGGCGGTAGCCGGGCAGCTCATGGGGAAAGGAACCCATGTCGCAGGAGCCCTGCACGTTGTTCTGCCCGCGCAGCGGGTTCACCCCGACGCCGGGCCGGCCGATATTGCCGGTGGCCATGGCCAGGTTGGCGATCGCCATCACGGTCGAGGAACCCTGGCTGTGTTCGGTCACGCCCAGGCCGTAGTAGATCGCCGCGTTACCGCCGGTGGCATACAGCCGCGCCGCAGCGCGCACGCTGGCGGCCGGCACTCCGGTCAACTCCTCCATGGCCTCGGGGCTGTGCCGCGGGTCGGCGACGAAGGCGCGCCATTGTTCGAAGGCCTCAATCTCGCAGCGCTCGGCGACGAAAGCCTCGTCCACCAGCCCTTCACTGACGATGACGTGGGCCAGGCTGTTGAGCAGGGCGACGTTGCTGCCGGGACGCAGTTGCAGGTGATGGTCGGCCTTGACGTGCGGGCCGCGCACCAGGTCGATGCCGCGCGGATCGGCGACGATCAGCTTGGCGCCCTCGCGCAGACGACGCTTGAGCTGCGAGCCGAATACCGGGTGGCCGTCGGTGGGGTTGGCGCCGATCACCAGCACCACATCGGCGGCCAGCACCGAGTCGAAATCCTGGGTGCCGGCGGATTCGCCGAGGGTGACCTTGAGGCCGTAGCCGGTCGGCGAATGGCAGACCCGCGCGCAGGTGTCGACGTTGTTGTTGCCGAAGGCGGCGCGCACCAGTTTCTGTACCAGGTAGGCCTCTTCGTTGGTGCAGCGCGACGACGTCAGGCCGCCGACCGAGTCGCGGCCGTACTGCGCCTGGATGTCCTTGAAGCGTTTGGCGGTATAGGCGATCGCCTCGTCCCAGCTCACCGTGCGCCAGGGCTCGTGGATGCTCTCGCGAATCATCGGCGCGGCGATGCGATCCGGGTGGGTGGCGTAGCCCCAGGCGAAACGGCCCTTGACGCAGGCGTGGCCGTGGTTGGCGTGGCCGTCCTTGTTCGGCACCATGCGTACAACTTCATTGCCTTTGATCTCGGCCTTGAACGAACAACCGACGCCGCAATAGGCGCAGGTGGTGGTCACGCTGCGTTCGGCCTGGCCCTTCTCGATCACCGACTTTTCCATCAGGGTGGCGGTCGGGCAGGCGTTGACACAGGCGCCGCAGGACACGCACTCGGAGTCGAGGAAGGTCTCGTTCTGCCCGGCGCTGACCTGCGAGTCGAAGCCACGGCCAGTGATGGTCAGGGCGAAGGTGCCCTGCACTTCTTCACAGGCGCGCACGCAGCGGTTGCAGACGATGCACTTGGCCGGGTCGAAGGTGAAATAGGGGTTGGATTCGTCCTTGGCCTCGGCCAGGTGGGTCTTCACCGGGTCGTAGCGCACCTCGCGCAGGCCGACCACGCCGGCCATGTCCTGCAGCTCGCAGTTGCCGTTGGCCGAACAGGTCAGGCAGTCCAGCGGGTGGTCGGAGATATACAGCTCCATGGTGCCGCGGCGCAGCTCGGCCAGTTTCGGGCTCTGCGTATGCACCTTCATCCCGGCTTCCACCGGGGTGGTGCAGGACGCCGGGAAGCCGCGCCGGCCTTCGATTTCCACCACGCACAGGCGGCACGAGCCGAAGGGTTCCAGGCTGTCGCTGGCGCACAGCTTGGGCACCGCGATGCCGGCCTCCTGGGCCGCGCGCATCAGCGAGGTGCCGGCCGGCACGCTGATCGCCTGGCCGTCGATTTCCACGGTTACCGGGGCGCCGGTGCGGGCGGGGGTGCCATAGTCGAGTTCACGAAACAGGGCCATGTCGGTGTCTCCGGTTCAGCGGGCTGCGGCAGTGTCTGGCGACACGCCGAAGTCTTCGGGAAAGTGGTTGAGGGCGCTCAGCACCGGATAGGGGGTCATGCCGCCGAGGGCGCACAGCGAACCGCCGAGCATGGTGTCGCACAGGCTCTTGAGCAGTTCGATGCGCCCCGGCTGCGGGCCTTCCGAGCGGGCGACGATGATCTGCTCGAGCAGCTCTTCGCCGCGGGTCGAGCCGATCCGGCAGGGCGTGCACTTGCCGCAGGATTCGATCGCGCAGAACTGCATGGCGTAGCGCGCCATGTCGGCCATGTCGACGCTGTCGTCGAACACCACGATGCCGCCGTGGCCGAGAACCGCGCCAAGGGCGGCGAAGGCCTCGTAATCCAGCGGCGTGTCGAATTGCGACTCCGGCAGGTAGGCGCCGAGCGGGCCGCCGACCTGCACCGCGCGAATCGGCCGGCCGGTGGCCGAGCCGCCGCCATAGTCGTAGAGCAGTTCGCGCAGGGTGATGCCGAAGGCTTTCTCGATCAGGCCGCCGCGGGCGATATTGCCGGTCAGCTGGATCGGCAGGGTGCCGAGCGAGCGGCCCATGCCGAAGTCGCGGTAGTAGGCACCACCCTTGTCGAGAATGATCGGCACCGAGGCCAGCGAGATCACGTTGTTGATCACCGTGGGCATGCCGAACAGGCCCTCGATCGCCGGCAGCGGCGGCTTCGGCCGCACTTCGCCGCGCTTGCCTTCGAGACTTTCCAGCAGCGAGGTTTCCTCACCGCAGACATAGGCACCGGCACCGCGGCGCAGGTGCAGATGGAAGCGCTGGCTGCTGCCGAGAATGTCGTCGCCCAGGTAGCCCTCGGCATAGGCCGTGGCGATGGTCGCCTTGAGCGCGGCCTCGGCATGCGGGTATTCCGAGCGCAAATAGATATAGCCCTCGGTGGCGCCGACGGCCAGGGCGGCGATGGTCATGCCCTCGATCAGCACGAAGGGGTCGTCTTCCATCACCATGCGGTCGGAGAAGGTGCCCGAGTCGCCCTCGTCGGCGTTGCAGACGATGTACTTCTGCGCCGCCTCGCAGCCGGCCACGGTGCGCCACTTGATCCCGGTGGGAAAGGCCGCGCCGCCGCGCCCGCGCAGGCCGGAGTCGAGCACTTCGGCGATGATCGCCTCAGAGCCGATTTCCAGCGCGTGCTTGAGGCCGCGGTAGCCGTCGTGGGCGATATAGTCGGCCAGCGACAATGGATCGGTGATCCCGGCGCGGGCGAAGGTCAGGCGCTCCTGACGCTTGAGGTAGTCGATCTCCTCGGTCAGGCCGAGCGCCAGCGAATGCTCGCCGCCGTCGAGAAAGCCGGCATCGAACATTCCGGCGACGTCGCGGGCCTTGACCGGACCATAGGCGACACGCCCGGCCGGGGTGGCGACCTCGACCAGCGGCTCCAGCCAGAACAGCCCGCGCGAACCGTTGCGCACCAGGCGCACCTCGATATTGCGCGCAGCGGCCTCGGCGACTATGGTCCGGGCAACCTTGTCGGCGCCCAGGCTCAGGGCGCTGGCGTCACGCGGTACGTATACGGTAATGGGCGAACTCATAGCCGCACCTCCTGTTCTTCAACCAAGTCCAGCAGATCCTCGACATCGACACGGCCATGCAGCTCGCCATTGAGCATGGCATTCGGCGCACAGGCGCAGTTGCCCAGGCAGTACACCGCCTCCAGGGTCAAGCTGCCGTCGGCGCGGGTCTCGCCCAGTTGCAGGCCGAGTTTTTCCTGCAGCTCATGGGTCAGCGCCTTGGCACCCATCGACTGGCAAGCCTCGGCCTGGCACAGCTTCAGGTGCACACGCCCCGGCGGGCTGGCGCGAAAATCATGGTAGAAGCTGACCACGCCGTGCACCTCGGCGCGCGACAGGCACAGGTCTTCGGCGATCATCGGTAGCACCTCGGGCGGCACCGCGCCGAGACGATCCTGAATGTCGTGCAGAATGGGCAGCAGGGCGCCCGGTTCGTCGCGGTGCGCCGCCAACACCTCGCGGGTGACGGCCTGGTACTGCGGTAAGTCGGCATGCTGGGCAAGCTTGGCCATGTTCGAGGCTCCGGCCGCTGTGCGGGCTGCTGACCGCCGCTGCTCGCCAAAACTATCCGGCGAGCGGCTGAGCGACCCTTAGGCGCACAACATATGAAATTGAGTTCTTATTTGCAGGTCATGAAAACCACGGTAAGCCAAGCTAACATGCGGTCACGCCACATCAAATATGAAGCAGAGGACATATGATCCGCATCGAGATCCAGCCGCGCTGGCGCTTTCACCAGACCGATGGCAGCAGCCTCGACCCGCAGGGCCTGAGCCTGCTGCAAAACGTCCACGACAGCGGCAAGCTGACCGAGGCCGCCGCCCGCAGCGGCTACTCCTACCGGCATGCCTGGAACCTGCTGGGCAAGTGGGAAACCTTCTTCGGCAGCCCGCTGATCGAGCTGCAGCGCGGCAAGGGTGCACGGCTCACCAGCCTGGGAGAAAAACTGCTGCGCGCCGACCAACGCATCCGCGCACGCCTGACCCCGCAACTGGACAACCTCGCCGGCGAACTGGAGGTCGAACTGAACCGCGCGCTACAGGAAACCCGCCCCGGCCTGCGCATCCATGCCAGCCATGGTTTCGCCGTGGCGGCGCTGCGCGAATGGCTGGAGCAGGACAACCGCTGGCAGTGGGAGCTGCAGTTTCGCAGCGGGGTCGAGGCGATGCTCTCGCTGCAGCGCCGCGACTGCGACCTGGCCGGCCTGCACGTGCCGTCCGGGCCGCTGGGCAGCCTGAGCATGGCGCGCATCCAGCCCTGGCTGCGCGTCGAGCACCGGGTGATCACCTTCGTCGTGCGCACCCAGGGCCTGATCCTCGCCCCCGGCAACCCGCTGGGCGTCACCGGGCTGGCCGACCTGCAGCGCAGCGGCCTGCGCCTGGTCAACCGCGAACAGGGCTCGGGCACGCGCATGCTGCTGGAAAGCCTGCTGCAACAGGCGCAGATCGACAGCGCCGGCATCGACGGTTTCCATAACGAGGAATACACCCACGCCGCGGTGGCCGCCTACGTCGCCAGCGGCATGGCCGATGTCGGCTTCGGCGTCGAGGCGGCGGCGCGGATGTTCGGCCTGGCCTTCATTCCCATGGCCCGCGAGCACTACTGCCTGCTCTGCCACCAGGACAGCCTGGCGCTGCCGGCCATGGGCGCGCTGCTCGAGGTGCTGCAACACCCGGAGTTTCAGGCGCGCATCGCCCAGTTGCCCGGCTACGCCCTGAGCCGCCCCGGCGAGGTGCTGCCGCTGGCCCAGGCGCTGGAACAGTGGAGCCGCGAGAGCCTGCTGGAGTAGCCAAGATTTTTTTCACCAGCCCTATCAAACAACCCGCATGTCATTGATTTTATGGGTTATGACGTTTTATGTAGGAGCGGGGGGGGGGGACGCCTAGTTCCATGGCCGCGATGGGTTTCGCGGGCATGGCCCGCTCCTACAGGGGCCCATAAGCCGACAGAGACGATTGCCTCCAGTTTGCTGCGCGACAGCGCGCCGTCGAAGACGGGGCGGCCCCTCTCAGGGAGCAGCAGACTCCGGCGCGCCTTGCGCCCAGCGCAGGCGTGTGCGCCCGGGCATCTCGACCTTGGGCAGGCTGTCCTGGTCGAGCACGGCGCTCGCGTCCAGCAGGCCATTGAGGTGCAGGATATAGGCGCTGACGGCATACACCTGATCGTCGCTCAGGCTCTTCGGCGCATGGTGCGGCATGGCCCGGCGGATGTAGTCGAAGATGCTGGTGGCGTACGGCCATTGACCACCCACCGAGAGCAGCAGCAACGGGTATTCGCTGATGCGCAGAATACGCAAGGGGTCGTCGAGGCTGAAAAAACCGTCGCTACCAACCAGGCGTGCGGCCGGGCCCTGTTTGCCGTTGGCACTGTGGCAAGCGGCGCACTGGCTGGCATAGAGCTCGCCACCGGCAATCACGCTGCCCTGGCCCGGAGGCAGGTTGCGTCCATCGGGATACACGCTGATGGCATAGCGCTGGATGGTCTGCGCCGCCAACGGCTGGCCGAAGTCGATCACCGGCTGCGCCGCCGCGCTGGTTGTCAGCGCCAGCAGCAGCCACAGGCTACGCATAGACATTCTCCACCTCGCCGCTGCTGCTCACCCGCCAGGCCTGGATGGCGTTGTAGTGGTTGAACGAGTGGGCGGCGTAACGGCTGCGCCACTCGCTGCGGCTCGGCTGGGTGTTGCCCAGCTCGTCGGTGGCGCGGCTGAGCAGGGTGGTGGCCGCGCCCGTCCACTGCCAGGGGATGCTGAAGCGGGTCAGCGCCTTGTCCAGCACCGGTGCGTGCAACTGCGCCGGCGCCCAGGTGCGGCCGTTGTCGGCGGAAACCTCGACCTTGGAGATACGCCCCAAGCCGGACCAGGCCAGCCCGGATACCTCATAGAAGCCTTTCAGCTCGGGCAACTGCTGCAGCCCGCTGGGATGGGTGATCACCGATTTGACCTCCATGGGGAAGCCGAACGCGAGGATGTCGCCATCGCTGAGAATGCGCGTATAGAGGCCCGACTCGTCCTTGCTGAAGGCCGGGCTATCGCTGACTTCCAGGCGGTGCAGCCACTTGACGCTGACGTTGCCTTCCCAACCCGGCACGAACAGGCGCAGCGGATACCCCTGGGAGGGCCGCAGGCGCTCGCCGTTCTGGTAGAAGGCGATGATGGCGTCATCCAGCAACTTGGCCAGCGGCAGGCTGCGGCTGTGCGAGCCGCCGTCGGCGCCCTCGCAGATCACCCAGCGCGCCTCCGCCTTGACCCCCGCTTCGCGCAGCAGGTAGGACAGCGGCACGCCGGTCCATTCCGAGCCGGAGACCTCGCCGAACAATTCCTGGCAATCGGCATTGCGCGCAGTCGGCGAGATGGCGTTGGCGGCGGTGTTGCCCGCGCATTCGAGAAACTGGATGCGCGAGACCATGGGGTAGCGCATCAAACGCTCCAGATCGAACTGCAGCGGCCGCTCGACCAGACCATGCAGCAGCAGCTGATGGCGCTCGGGGTCGATGGCCGGAATGCCGTTGTGGTGCACCGCGTAATGCAAACCGCTGGGGGTGATGATGCCGCGCTGGTGCTGCAACGGCGAATGCCAGATGCTGAAACCGGCGGTCTTTGGGGTCGATGGCTGGCGCTGGCGCAACACCTGCCGTTCATGGGCCGAGGGGCTGCCGTACTCGGTGTCGGCGCCGCCCAGGCTGGTCATCCAGGTCGGCATGGGCGGTTCGCCTTGCGCCAGCACCCGCCCGGCCGGCGTCAGGCCGATGGCGGCGGCAAGGCTGAGGCCGTAACCGCTCCTGAGAAAGGCGCGGCGATCGAGCAGGCCGTTACCGGCGACGAAGCGCAAAGCTGACTTGTTCACGACAGGCTCCTGGACGGCAGTTGCCGTCGCCTTCATTGAATGACCATATAACTAGTAATCTAGTTATATGGTTGCATGCCGTAGGCCGCTTGTCTATTCTCCGCGCCATGGAACTCAATGAAGTCGCATCTTGCCTCGAGGCGCTGGGCAATCCGCTACGCCTGCAGGTCTTCCGCACGCTGGTGCGCAGTGGCCCGGACGGGCTCAACTTCGGCCAATTGCAGGAACGCATCGGCATTCCCCGCTCGACCCTGGCCCATCACCTCAACAGCATGGTGCAGGCCGGCGTGATCACGCAGCAGCGCGATGGCCGTGAAGTATTCAACCGGGTCGACTTCGCCCGCTTGCAGCAGGCCCTGAACTTCATGCTGGCCGAATGCTGCCAGGACGGCGGGCCAGCCTGACCACCCCGGTGGCGGCCCGATCCATCCGCCGGTCTCCCTGAGCAGCTCGGTTTGCGCCGCGACAGCGCTTCGGCGAAGACGGCGATACGACGTCCCGATAATCAATAGATCGGTGGATCAACCTGCAATTCCCCGCGCCTCCAGAGCCACAAGCAGGCACCCGCATCAACCGCTGAAGGCGCCCGCCAAAAGGCCTGAAAAAACGCCCCGGGTTGCTTGGGGCAAGGAGCTATGACCGCCTGATTCCGTAAAAGTTCTCCAGTCAAAACAGCTACTTACACAACCTTTACCTACGCGCACCGCTCGTCGGCAGAAGCTTGCCAGGCCTGCTCGCCAACCCCAGCATCGCCACCGACTTAACCACTGAGAGAGCTTCTCCATGAAGTACATTTCGATGCTTCTACTGAGCCTCGGCTTCGCCGCAGGACAGGCAATGGCAGGCGATAACATTCAGGCCGGTGTCGGCGGCGCGCTGGGCGGGGTATTGGGCTCGGTGGTCGGCCAGCACGTCGGCGGCAGCACCGGCGCAGCCATCGGCGCCGGTGTCGGCGGCGCCGCGGGCGGCTCGGTCGCCGCGCGCCGCGGCAACAAGACCGAAGCCGCCATCGGCGGCGGTTTGGGCGCGGCTGGCGGCAACGTCATCGGCCAGCAGATGGGCGGCACTACCGGCGGCCTGATCGGCGCGGCGCTCGGCGGCGGAGCCGGCGGCGCCATCGGCAACAGCTATGGCGATGCCAGCCGGTACGATGACCGTGACTATCGCGGCGACCGGGGTTACTACCGGGACGGCCATCGCCACGGCCATCGCCATCACCACGGCAAGCGACACAAGCACAAGCACCACCGTCACGGCTGGCGCGACTAGCAGGGCAGTGCGCCACCCGGCCTAGGAGAGACCGTTTAAGCGCAGGTTGGTTTGCGACATCAGCGCGCTGCGTGCCTTACCCATGATGCAGGTGCGACCAGCCCCGGTCAGGGAACCAAAACCCGCCATGCGCCTCTACATCTGCGCGATGTAGCGAAAAGCCACTAATCGTGACTGCCGTACGCTCGCCCCCTCTTATTCAGCAGGACTCAAACCATGCGCAATATTCTCGCAGCGTTAGTGCTCAGCGGCCTTATCGCCGCGCCTTATGCCCTGGCCGGCGACTCCGGCAAAGTCGCCATCGGCAGCGGCGTTGGCGGTGTCCTGGGCAACGTCATCGGCCAGCAGGTCGGTGGTAGCACCGGCGCGGCGATTGGGGCCGGAGTCGGCGGTGCCGCCGGCGGAGTGATTACCGCCCGCGACGGCAACAAGACCGGCGCCGCCCTCGGCGGTGGCCTCGGCGCAGCGGGCGGTTCGGTGCTCGGCGGCCAAGTCGGCGGCAGCACCGGCTCGACCATAGGTGCGGGCCTGGGTGGCGCAGCCGGCGGCGCGCTCGGCAACGAACTGAGCAACGACAACCGTTACGACAGCCACTATGACGGCGGTGGCCACTCCCATGGCCACAAGCACAAGAAACACAAGAAAAATCGCCACCATTGAGTCATTCCAGGCGCAGCTGCCACCCAGCGTCATCGGCCACGACAGCAGCCGCTCACCCAGCCCGGTGAGCGGCTTTTTTGTAGCCTGGACAAGGTCGCAGAGTAACCCCCAGTGCGTCATGCGCACCAAGGCTTCACGGCCTTCGGCAATCTGGTGCGCACAGCGCACCCTACGGTTCGAACTCGTCGCACCTATTGCTCCACGCCCGCGCAGGTCAGCGGCGCATGCCCTCAACCTGCCAGCAGCAGCCGGTCCGGCTCATCCAGGTGCTGCAGCAACTCGGCCCGCGCGCTGTCGCGCAATCTGATCGCATCCAGCCAGTCGGGGCCCTGCGTCAGCAGTTGGGCGCAGATGTGCAGATGGATTTCGCCACGGTGGGGGAACCACTGGCCGCCACGCAGGATCATGCGCGAACCGGCGATGGCCACCGGCACCAGCGGCACGTCGGCGCGCGCGGCGAGGACGAAGGCGCCCATGCGAAATGGCAGCAGCCCCGGCTCGCGACTCAACGTGCCTTCGGGGAAGAACACCAGCGACTGCCCGGACTGCAACGCCTGCGCCAGGCGTTCGGCGTCGTCGGCACTGCGCTGCAGGTCGAAGCGCTCGACGAAGCAGGTGCCGAGCTTGCGCAGGAAGGGTCCGGCGATACGCTGCCCGGCCAGTTCACGCTTGGCGACGAAGCTGAACTCGGCAGGCAACGCCGCGCAGAGCAGCAACCCGTCGAGGTAACTGGCATGGTTGGCGACCAGCACCCGCACCTCCTGCCGGCGCAGCCTGTCCAGGCGTTCGATATGCACGGGGATGCCCGCCAGACGCAGGAACAGGCGCGCCGCGGCCCCGGTCAAGCGGCGGCGCCAGGTCAGCCGCGGCAGCAGTGCCACGGCCGTCCAGGTCAGGCTGCCGAGTAGCCCGAGCAACCCCCAGAAATACCCGGCATAGAGCGCGGTCTGAACGCTGCGCCAGCCGCGGCCGAGTTGCGCCCGCGCCGCCGACTGCGCCAGGCGCAGCAGTTGCCGCCACACCGGACGCCCCGCCCGGCCTACCTCGCCGCGCTCGTACAGCTCGCGGCTGGCGGCGCGGCGGATCTTGCCGCTGGAGGTTTTCAGTACGCTGTGCGGCGGCGCCAGGACGATATCGTCCGGCGGCACCCCGGTCAGGTCGACGGCGATCCGCCGGATCTGCTGCTGCAGACGTTGCCGCACGTGGGCCTCCTTCTCGTTGGTTTCCGCCAGCACCACCAGGCGCTCGCTGGCACTGGCCGGGTCGCCACTGCCGAACACCGCGACGCAGCCTTTGCGCAGGCCCGGCAGGCTGCCGACCGCGGTCTCGACGTCGTAGGGATAGATGTTGCGCCCGCCGCGAATGATCAGGTCCTTGGCCCGCCCACTCAGATAGATCTCGCCTGCGGCCATATAGGCCAGGTCGAGCGAGTCGATCCATTCGCCATGGCGCACCCGCTGGCTCTCCTGCGGGTTATGGAAATAGCCGCTGCTGGTCGACGGCCCCTTGAATTGCAGATGGCCCTCGCTGCGTTCGGGCAGTTCGATATCGTGGTCATCGACGATCCGCACCTGGTGCCCCGGCAGCGGCCGCCCGCAGCTGACGAAGCGCAGCGCATCGGCACTTCCCGGCTCGGCGTGCACAGCCTTGCCCCGGGCCTGGAACGGCTCGCGCCGGATCCAGTCGATCAGCAGCCCGCTGTCCATCGGCGGGAAGGCCACGCCCAGGGTCGCCTCGGCCAGGCCATAGACCGGGGCCAGCGCAGCCGGCTGCAGCCCACAGCGGCCGAAGCGCTCGGCGAAGCGTTGCAGGGTGTCCGGGCTGACCGGCTCGGCGCCGTTGCAGGCCAGGCGCCAACTGCTCAGGTCGAGGCCCTCGATCTCGCTGTCGGTGAGCTTGCCCAGGCACAGTTCGTAGGCGAAATTCGGTGCCGCCGACAGCGTGCCGCGGAAGCGCTGGATGGTCTCCAGCCAGCGCAGCGGCCGGGCGAGGAACGCCAGCGGCGACATCAGCACTAGGACGAAACCGTAATACAGGCTGCCGAACCAGGCGCCGATCAGGCCCATGTCGTGGTACATCGGCAGCCAGCTGACGAACACATCCTCGGCGCTGACGCGAAACGCCGTCCCCATCGCGCGCAGGTTGGCCAGCAGGTTGGCGTGGCTGATCATCACCCCCTTGGGCTGGCCGGTACTGCCCGAGGTGTACTGCAGGAACGCCAGATCCTCGGCCTGGCGCCTGCTCGCCAGGAAGGTACCGGGCTCGGCGGACAACTCGGCCACCGTGGCGATCTCGCGCAGGCTCGGCACCTGCGACTTGAGCAGGCGGGCGAGCAGTTTGGCTTCGCTCACGGTGATCAGCATGGTCGCCTCGGCATTGCCCAGAATGCCGGCCTGGCGGCGCAGGTGCTCCTCGATCTGCGACAGGCGCATGGGCGGATAGATCGGCACCGGCACGCCGCCGGCGAGGAGGATGCCGAAGAAGCCGAAGAGGAAGTCCCGGCCGGTCGGCAGCATCAGCGCCACCCGCTGCCCGGCACGCAGGCCGCGCTGCTGCAAGCCACTGGCAACCGCCCGGGCGCCCTGCTGCAAGGCCAGGTAGCTGATGTCTTCGGGCACATCGCTATCGCCCAGCAGACGCACATGAATGCGCTGCGGGTGCTGCTGCACATGCCAGTCGAGCACCTCGATCAGGGTCTGCGCAGCGTCCGGCGCGAGCCGCTCCTGCGGGCCGACGGGCAAGCGCTCGACGCTGCCGCGCGGCTCCGGCCCCGGCCCGACTGTCGGGGCGCATGCCAGCAGCGCCTCGAGCACATCGCCCGGGGTCTCCGCCGAGGCGAACAGCGCTTCCGGCAAACGCACGCCGAACTCGCGCTCGACACGCGACCACAGCTCGACCCGGGCCAGACTGTCCAGCCCCAGATCGCTGTCGAGTACGCTGTGCAGGCTGACGGGTGAGTCCTGCGCCGCATCGGGGCGCAGCTCGACAAGCGTCTGTCGAACGATGCGTAACAGTCGTTGCGCCGCAGCCGCTGAATCGGGATGGGCGCGTGTTGCATGAGGCAAACGACTCATCGGCGACCCCTCTCCGGGTGGGCAGTCTTGGCGACCACCCTCGCCCGAAAACAATAAGCCTTTGCCGGCGCTGGCGATAATAACCTCTGGCCCATACCAGGCCCGTGGTTATAGCGCGGTCGTCTCTCGCCGAGCGGGCTGTTAGGATCTCTTGATCCACAATTGTCCAGCGCCAACCCGGAGTGCCCGCCATGCCCCCCAGCCTCGCCCCCGGAGTCACACGCCGCGAAGCCTGGGCCTGGGCGATGTACGATTTCGCCAACTCCGGCTACACCACGGTGGTGATCACCGCGGTGTTCAACGCCTACTTCGTCGCCGTGGTGGCCGAAGGCGCGACCTGGGGCACCCTGGCCTGGACCAGCGCCATCGCCCTCTCCTATGCCCTGATCATCCTCAGCGCACCCGTGCTCGGTGCCTACGCCGATGCCTATGCCTGCAAGAAGCGCCTGCTGCTGCTCTGCACCTTCGGCTGCGTAATCTTCACCGCCGGCCTGGCGCTGGCCGGGTCGGGTGCACTGGCGATCGCCATCGTCTTCGTCGTGCTGTCAAACTTCTGCTTCGGCAGCGGCGAGAACCTGATCGCCGCCTTCCTCCCGGAAATCGCCCGCGAGGAGGCCATCGGCCGGGTCTCCGGCTGGGGCTGGGGTTTCGGTTATCTCGGCGGCCTGCTCAGCCTCGGCGCCAGCCTGGCCTACGTCAGCTGGGCCCAGGCCCAGGGCCACACGGCGGCGCAGTTCGTGCCGGTGTGCATGCTGCTCACCGCGATCCTGTTCGCCCTGGCCAGCCTGCCGACCTTCCTGTTCCTGCGCGAGCGCAGCCAGGCGCAGCCGCAACCGGATGCCCGCCACAGCGCGCGGGTGGCCTTCGCCCGCTTTGCCCAGACGGTCCGCGAAGCCGGGCGCTATCGCGACCTGCTGCGCTTTCTCGCCTGCACCCTGTGCTACCAGGCCGGGATCGCCGCGGTGGTGACCCTGGCGGCCATCTATGCCACCCAGGCCATGGGCTTCACCACCCAGGACACCCTCAAGCTGATCCTCCTGGTGAATGTCACCGCCTCGCTCGGCGCCGTGCTGTTCGGCTATGTGCAGGATCGCCTCGGTCATCTCGCCACCCTGACCCTGACCCTGTTCGGCTGGCTGCTGATGATTGGCCTGGCCTGGGCCGCCGAGGGGCCGCCGCTGTTCTGGCTGGCGGCAAATATTGCCGGTTTGTGCATGGGCGCCAGCCAGTCGGCCGGGCGCGCCATCGTCGGCCTGCTGGCGCCGCCATCGCGGCGCGCGGAGTTCTACGGCCTGTGGGGCCAGGCGGTGAAGCTGTCGTCGATCATCGGACCGATGACCTACGGCCTGACCAGTTGGCTGACCGCCGGCGACCACCGCCTGGCGATGCTGATCACTGGCAGCTACTTCGTTCTCGGCCTGCTGATCCTCGCCAGCGTCGACCTTGCGCGCGGCCGCCGTGCGGCACTGGCCGACTGGTAAGGCCCAGGCACCACCTACTGACGACTGGCATCGAGCATCCACGACTCCAGGCGGCGGCCGAATGCCAGCTCGACCCGCACCTGCGGCCGCTCCTCGCGATAGGCGCCACCCTGCTGCCAGTCGCTGAACACCTCGCGCAGGGCATGCGGCACCGTGATCCGCGTATGGTCGGGGTAGATAGCCGCGGCAAACCCGCCCGCCCCCGGCTTGCCACTGTCGGCATGGGGCTTCAGGCGCCCGCCCAGCAACAGGTAGCGCTGGCGATCCGGGTAGGCCTGGCGCAGCGCCTGGGCGTCGAGCCCGGCATCGACCAGGAACAGGCGGCTGTCGCGTCGCTCGGCCTGGACCAGTTGCTCCCGCTGGCTGTCGCGCTGGCGTTGCAGCTCCTGATCATCCGGCCGACTGCGCACGCGCGCCTCGGCCTCGGCCAGCGCCTGACGCGCGCTCTGCAGCTGGCGCTGGTAGGCCGGACCGTCGAGTTCCAGCACCAGCACGACCGGGCGGGCCAATTGCCGGTTGAGGCGCTGCGGCCAATCGTCCCGGGTGAAATCGGGCACCTGGAAACCCAGGGCCTGCAGCTTGTTTGCGCTCAACCAGTCGACCCGGCCGTACTCGTCCGCGCGGCGCCACAGCAGCTGCACGCGCAGGCCGCTGTTGTCCTCGCGCTGGAACCAGTCGCCGTAGGGCAGCTGCAGTTCGCGCTCGCTCAGGGTCAGGCGGCTCTCCGGCGCGCCGCTGCGGTTGTAGTAGACCCCGGCCAGGGCCACGGCATTGCTCAGCAGGATCAGGCCGAGGCCCAGCCATAGGCGCCGGCGCGTGCTCCAGAGGTTCATTGCGCACCCTCCTGGGCGCTTCTGCGCCAGCGTTGCAGCAGGGCCAGGAGCAACAGCGAGAGCAGGCCCAGCAGCAGGAAGAACAGGTACTTGGGCAGCAGCTGCCACCACCAGTCGAACAGCTTGGCGTAGAGGAAGATCACCGCGAACAGCAGGCCGATATTGACCAGCTCCGCCCAGCCGCGACGAATCCCTTGCCAGATCACCAGCCCGGCGAGGGGGAAGCTGAGCAACTGGTAAACCGTCTCGATCGTCCCGCTCGACCAGGGCAGGTAGCTGCTGGCGCCCCAGTAGGACAACAGCAACACGGGGACGAACAGGAAGAGCAGCGCCATGCCGCGATAGAGGCTGGCGAAGCCGCTGTAGCGCGCCTGCTCGAACAGCTGCGGCACGGCCAACAGCAGCAGCGCCACCGGCAGGAAGTTCTCCGGCCGCTGGCCCACCGAAAACCAGTAGAAGCCGCCCCAGGCGTTGCAGCGAATCGCCACGAACAGCCCCAGGCAGAGGATGCCGGCGGCCAGCAGCAGGCGTTGCCGGCACTGGTAGGCGAGCAGCAGGGCCAGCGCGCCCCAGGGCAGCAGGGCCCGGTCCGAGGGGGTGATGTTGAAGATCTGGCCGAGCATGCTCAGGTTCAGCACGAAGCAGACGAAACTCAGCAGCGCCGCCAGCTTGGCGTAGTAACCGGAACGGTCGCGCGCCTGAATCCAGAAGGTCAGCAGTACACTGCCGAGTGCGCTGCCGAGCAGGATCGCCACCTGCGCCGCCTCGTTGAACAGCCCCCAGAACTGATAGAAGAGGAAGAACACCCCGGCCGCCAGGGCCAGGGAGCCGAACAGCGAGGCGATCCGCATGCCCAGCGACAACTGCCGCGAGCGCTGGTCGGCATCGATATCCAGGGTACTGGCGAAATGGCTGAGCAGGCGCTGGTGATAGAGGCTGATCGCCACCTGCTGCTCCGGCGTCAGGCTAACCACCTGTTCGGCCTGCAACTGCGCCAGTTCCTGCTGGAAGGCGTGAATCCGCTCGGCGCGCTGCTGCGCCTGCTCACGGGTTTGATCGGGCATGGGCACTCTTTCGCATGGTGACTGCCGACAGCCTAGTGCGCCCTTGGCAATTTCACCATGCATCTGCCGTAGGGATCATCAGCGTCATGCTGCGCCGCAGGCCTGGTGCGCACGGCCTAGGCGGCCCCGCGCACCCTACGGAATGGAGCCAGCGCATCGTAGGAGCGGGGGCGACGCCCAGTCCCATGCCCACGAACAGCTATTCCACCAACAACGCCGCCAGCGCCGTGCGCAAGCGTTCGGGAATCGGCAACGGCCGGTTGCTCGCCCGCTCGACGAACACCTGGACGAAGCGCCCGGCCGCGCAGGCCTGTTCCTCGCCCTGCTTGAACACCGCCAGCTCGTACTGCACCGAGCTGTTGCCCAGTTTGCCGACCCGCAGGCCGATCTCGATGCGCTCGGGGAAGGCGATGGAGGCGAAGTAGTCGCAGCTGGAACTGACGACGAAACCGACCACCTCGCCGTTGTGGATATCCAGGCCGCCGACCTCGATCAGGTAGGCGTTCACCGCGCTGTCGAAGTAGCTGTAGTAGGTGACGTTATTCACATGGCCGTAGATATCGTTGTCGTGCCAGCGCGTGGTGATCGGCTGGAAGTGCAGGTAATCGCGGCGCAGGTGCTGGGGTGGGTTCATTGAGTGTCCTTGGGGTAGGGTGCGCTGTGCGCACCAACGGGGCTCGCCTCAATAGGCCGACTGGTAGATCGCCAGGGCGTGCGCCTCGGTCATCTCGCGCGGATTATTCGCCAGCAGGCGCTGCTGCAGCATGGCGTCGGCCGCCAGTTGCGCGAGCATCTCCTGCGGCACCCCGGCGTCACGCAAACGGGTGGGTAGGCCGCAGCGTTCGCTGCAATCGGCCAGTTCGAGGATGAACTGCTCGGTCTGCTCCATGGCGCTACCGGGGCGCATCTTGGCACCCAGCACCAGCGGCGCCAGTTCGGCATACAGCGGCGCGGCCACCGAGGCATTGAAGCCCAGCACGTGCGGCAGCACCAGGGCGTTGCTCAGGCCGTGGGGAATGTGGAAGTGCCCACCGAGCGGATAGGCCAGCGCATGCACCGCCGCCACCGGCGCATTGGCGAACGCCTGGCCGGCCAGGCAGGCGCCGAGCAGCATGGCCTGGCGCGCCCGGCGGTTGCTGCCGTTGTGCACCGCCTCGTCCAGATTGGCGGCGAGCAGACGCAGCGCCTCGCGCGCCAGCAGGTCGGACAGCGGGTTCTTCTTCAGCGCGCTGGTGTAGGCCTCGATGGCATGCACCATGGCGTCGATGCCGGTGGCGGCGGTCACCGCCGGCGGCAGGCCGAGGGTCAGGTCGGCGTCGAGCAGCGCCAGGTCCGGCAGCAACAGCGGCGAGACCACGCCCTGCTTGGTCGTGGCGCCGGTGGTGACGATCGCCACCGGGGTGACCTCCGAGCCGGTACCGGCGGTGGTCGGCACCTGGATCAACGGCAAGCGCCGGCCCCTGGCATTGCCGACGCCGTAGAGGTCGGCCAGTTGCTGGCTGCAGTCGGGATGGGCGAGCAACGCGACCAGCTTGGCCACGTCCATCGAACTGCCGCCGCCGAAGCCGATGATCAGTTCGGCCTTGAGCTCCCTGGCCTGCGCCACCGCGCTCTGCACTATGGCTTCCGGCGGGTCGGCCAGCACCTGATCGAACACCTGGGCGGTCACCCCTTCCAGCAGGAAGCCGGGCAACACCTCGGCGAGCAGACCGAGGTGGGTGATACCGGGATCGGTGACGATCAATACCGCCTTGGCGCCGCGTTCGACGCACAAGGCCGCCAGCCGACGGGCGGAACCGGCTTCGCAGATGATCTGCGCGGTGGTGGCGAAGCTGAATGGCTGCATTGTTGTGCTCCTCTGGTTGTTCGGCACAGCCAAGGCGGTGACTCGGTGAGCACGGCGCATGAACCCATAGGGTGCGCCGTGCGCACCAAAGCCCGCCACTAAAATGCGAAACTCGCCTCCGGCATGGCCATCAGCCAGTCCGCGCCTCCAAGCAGTGCTTCGCGGTGGCCGCTGACGCGCGGCAGCACGCGCTTGAAGTAGAAGGTCGCGCTGTACAGTTTGGCCTGGTAGAAGGCCGCTTCGGCAGCGCCTCGTCCAGTAGATCCTGCGCCCAGCCGTTGTCAACGTATTGCCGGTAGGCCGCGGCGTAGCGCGCGCCCTCCTCCAGCACGCCGTCGATCAGTTCGCGTTCGAGGCCGTTGCCGAGCAGCGCGCAGTGACCGCCGACATCGAACAGCGCGTGGAGGACGAAGCGCATGTCGCGCAGCGGCGCCTGGTAACTCATACCCGGCCCGCCTGCACGGCGGCGAAACCCTGGCCGCTGGCGGCCAGGGTTTCGAGCAGCCTGGCCGGCTGCCAGTGGTCGCCGAAGCGTGCCTGCAACGCCTCGAGCCGCGCCAGAATGTCCGCCAGGCCCTGCTCGTCCGCCCAGGCCATGGGCCCGCCCTTGTCTGCCGGGAAGCCGTAGCCGTTGAGGTAGACCAGATCGATGTCATGGCTGGTGCTGGCGATCTGTTCTTCGAGGATTTTCGCGCCTTCGTTGACCAGCGCCAGCAGGCAGCGCTCGAGGATTTCTTCCGGCCCGATGTCGCGGCGGACGAAGCCCAGCTGTTCGGACACCTGCAACACCAGGGCGTCCACCTCGGGATCCTGCTCGGCCTGGCGGCTGCCCTCGGCGTAGCGGTAATAGCCCATGCGCGCCTTCTGGCCGAAGCGACCGAGGCCGCACAGGCGGTTGTCGACCTGCACCGTCGGTTCGTCCTGGCCCTGGCCTGCCAGTTCGCGGGCACGCCATTCCAGGTCGATGCCGACCACGTCGTACATGCGGAACGGCCCCATGGCGAAGCCGAAGCCCTGCAACGCGGCGTCGACCTGATGCGGGTAGGCGCCTTCGAGCAGCAGCATCCGCGCCTCGTGCACATAGCTGGCGAGCATGCGGTTGCCGATGAAGCCATGGCAGTTGCCGGCCACCACCGCCACCTTGCCGATGCGCCGGCCCAGCTCCAGGGCGGCGTCCAGCACCGCCGGCGTGGTTTTGGCGCCGCGGACGATTTCCAGCAGTTTCATGATGTGCGCCGGGCTGAAGAAGTGCAGGCCCAGCACCTGCTGCGGGCGCGCGGTGACGGCGGCGATGGCGTCGATATCCAGCGCCGAGGTGTTGCTGGCGAGGATCGCGCCGGGCTTGAGGGTGGTGTCCAGGCGGCGGAAGATCTGCTGCTTGAGCTCGAGGTTCTCGTACACCGCCTCGATCACCAGATCGGCCCCGGCCAGGGCCGCGTAATCGCTCACCGGGGTGACGCAGGCCAGGCGCGCGGCCGACTGCTCGGCGCTGATCCGGCCGAGCGCGACATTGTGCGCATTGGTCTCGGCCACCACGCCCAGCGCCTGTTCGAGCATCTGCGGGTTGTTGTCCAGCCACAGCACCGGAATGCCGGCGTTGGCCAGGCTCATGACGATCCCGCGACCCATGGTGCCGGCGCCGATCACGGCGGCTTGCTGAACGGTGAAAGCGGAGTGGCTCATCGGGGTACCTCTGGCTGGAGAATGAATGGACATGCCGCCTGGATGCGATTCCCGTAGGAGCGGGCCATGGCCGCGAATCGCGGGCATGGGCCTAGGCGTCCCCGCCGCTCCTACAGGAGACCGCGCATGCGCCAACGCCATCCAGCACGGGCACATTCAGGCGAAGAAAAATCGACAATCACCATAAACAAGGCGCTACTATTTTTGAAATTTAGTCTTGTGATAAGTCGTATTCAGTAGATGAATATCTTTACCTTCGATCTGAACCTGCTGCGCGTATTCGATGCCCTGATGCGCGAGCAGCATGTCTCGCGCGCCGCCGAACGCCTGGCCCTCAGCCAGCCAGCGGTGAGCAACGCGCTGAACCGCCTGCGCGAACTGCTCGACGACCCGCTGCTGGTGCGCGTCGGCCGCAGCATGCAACCGACACCGCGGGCGCTGGCCCTGGAAGCGCCGATCCGCGCCGCCCTGCAGCAGATCGAGCAGAGCCTGATGGCCGGCGAGGCCTTCGATCCGGCGAGCAGCCGGCAGCGCTTCAATATCGCGGTGACCGACTACGTCGAGCTGATCTGCATGCCGCGCCTGGTCGAACGGCTCAGTAGGCAGGCGCCGGGCATCCGCCTCGACATCCGTCACCTCAGCCCGAGCCTGCCGGCCGAAGCCCTGGACAAGGGTGAGCTGGACCTGGTGCTGGGCCGCTTCGAGGAGACGCCCGCGCGCTTCGCCCGCCGCCACTGGATGAGCGAAACCCTGCAACTGGCGTTACGCCGCGACCACCCGCAGGCCGCGGGGAAGCTGGATCTGCAGACGTTTCTCAGGCTGCGCCACTTGTGGGTGCACGGTGGCCAGACCCGCGGCATGGTCGACCAGTGGCTTGGCGAACAGGGCCTCAGCCGCGAGATTCTCTACACCACCCCGAACTACCTGCAGGCCGCGCATATCGTCGCCAGCAGCGAACTGGCGGCCGTGCTGCCCAGGCAACTGGCGCGCCACTTCGCCGCGCTGTTGCCGCTGCAACTGTTCGACCTGCCCTTCCACCTCGGCCCCTTCCACCTGGAAGTCGTCAGCCTGGCGCAGCGCCAACGCGACGCGGCGTTGCAGTGGTTGATCGAACAGATAATTGCCATCGGCCAGGGCTGACGCCTGGCCGACTGCCGCCATCAGCCAGCGGCCGCAGCCAGCTCCGGCGCGGACGACGCGCTGGTTTGCCGCGAGTGTTGCTGCGTGTTGCGGGCCGAGGACGACGCCTCGGTCTCGGCATGGTTCCAGAGCGGGCCTTCACTGATCAGCATGCCGTGCGTGACCAGGCAGCTTCTGCCCCCGAGCTGCAACTTGAGCGGATTGCGCTGGGCAATGACCCAGCCCTCGCGCAGCAGTTGGTCGATGTGCGCGCGCAGCGCAGGGAGGTAGCGTTGTTCCTTCATGGCAGAGTCCTTTCTTACCTGTAGATGATGACAGTGGCACGGCCCAAGGAGCCGTCGCACTCATCCATAAAGCACGCTGCAAAGGATAGTGGCCAAATGCCTGCCATAAAAGCGAAATTTGCCCTGGCCTTGTAGTCGATAGCCCCCAATCAGCTATGGCGTTTGGCTTACACAAGACCAGGTCCCCGCTACGAGTTGCCAGCTGCCTCCGGCAGCAGCACGCAGTACGTAGGATGGGGCGGGCCGCGTAGGTTAGGCGCCCGCAAACTGACCTGCTGTCAGCAGAACAAACGCGCCGTAACCCATCATCGATAGTCGCCATGACACCGGGCACGGGCATAAACCGCTCGATGGGTATCGCTGCGCTCAACGCCATCCTACGGGGTTGCGGAGGGGCTGAGTCTTATACGACAGGGCCGAACGCCTCGGCATCCTCGCGGCGTTGCGGCGAGCTGAATTCCAGGTAGCCGTCCTCCAGCTTGCCGTAGCGCAGCAGCGCCAGGTCGAGCAGGTAGTTCTGGTAGAGCTTCCAGGGCACGCGATCGCCCTGCTTGGGAATCCTGTCGGCGGCGCGCTGGATGTAGCCGGAGGTCAGGTCGAGGAACGGTGCTTCCCCGACCCGGCGCGCCGGGTCGCGCGGGGTGCACTGGCGCATGCCGATGGCGTCCATGTGCTTGATCAGGCGGCAGAAGTATTCGCTGGACAGATCCGCCTTGAGCGTCCAGCTGGCGTTGCTGTAACCGAGCACCACCGCGGCATTGGGCAAGTCGCGCAGCATGATGCCGCGATAGCCCATGCTCGTGGCCGCGTCGAACGGCTGGCCGTCCACCGCCACCTCGATGCCGCCGAACAGCAGCAACTCCAGGCCGGTGGCGCTGACGATCACGTCGGCCGGCAGCACCTGGCCGGTTTTCAGGCGGATGCCGGTTTCGGTCAAGCTGTCGATCTGCTCGGTCACCAGCGACGCCTTGCCCGCGCGCAGCGCCTTGAACAGATCGCCGTCCGGCACCACGCACAGGCGCTGATCCCACGGCTGGTAGCGCGGGCTGAAGTGGCGCATGTCGAAATCCGCGCCCAGTTGGCGCCGGGCCTGGCCCAGCAGCAGCTTGCGCATCAGCGTCGGCAAGGCCCTGGCCAGCTTGTAGAAACCCAGTTGCATGAGCACATTGCGCGTGCGCACCAGGCGGTAGACCAGGGCCGGCGGCAGCCAGCGGCGCAGCAGGTTGGCCAGCCTATCGCGCTGCGGCAGGCTGACCACATAGCTCGGCGAGCGCTGCAGCATGGTCACATGGCGGGCCTTGTCGGTCAGCGCCGGCACCAGGGTAATGGCGGTGGCGCCGCTGCCGATCACCACCACATCCTTGCCGCTGTAGTCGAAGCCCTGCGGCCACTGCTGCGGGTGGATGAACGCGCCGCGGAACAGCTCGCGGCCCTGGTACGGCGGGGTATAGCCGGCGTCGTAGCGGTAGTAGCCGGTGCACATCAGCAACTGGTTGCAGCTCAGCAGGCTCGGTTCGGCCGCCTCGCCGCACTGCACCTGCAAGGTCCAGCGCGCCGCCGCGCTGCACCAGTCGGCCTTGAGCACCCGGTGCCGGTAGCGGATCTTGGCGTCGATGCCGTGCTCCCGCGCGGTCTCCTCGATATAGCGACGGATCGACGGGCCGTCGGCAATCGCCTGCGGGTCGGTCCAGGGCTTGAAGTTGTAGCCGAGGGTGTACATGTCCGAGTCGGAGCGAATGCCCGGGTAGCGAAACAGATCCCAGGTGCCGCCGAGGGCATGCCGGCCTTCGAGGATCGCGAAGCGCTTGCTCGGGCACTGCTGCATCAGGTGATAGGCCGCGCCGATGCCGGACAGGCCGGCACCGATGATCAGTACGTCCAGGTGTTCCACAGACATGGGCTGCCTCGCTGTCCTGTTGCCTAGCCCGGTCGACGACCTCGCCCCGGCGGGTTCGCCAGATACAGGGTAGACGCTGGCAGCGCCGGCCAGCCGTTGGCCTGCCGTCGTGCACCTACGCCCAGGATCGACGCCCGCCGAATGCTGGCAAACTGCCGTCAGCAGGCTTACCCTCCTGCACAGTTACGCGCCGGCCGAACCCGCATCGGCACAGGCCCGCCATGGACAGGTAAAGGGATGCCATGAAGCACCAGGATTGGCAACGCGACAGCCGCGAGGTGAATGTGAAGTGGATCAAGGGCTGGAACGGCGACACCTCCTACCTCGCCGAATGGCACGCCCTGGATAACCGCATCGACAGCAGCAGCGTGTGCGTCAACCACCGCCGCGGCTCGATCGACTACCGCGAATGCCGCAAGGCGGCCAAGGTGCATTTTCGCGAGCAATGTCGAGCCTGGGAAAAGCGCTGGGCGCGGGATGGTCAAGAGTGGAGCAAACAGATGGAACAGCGCTATTGCAGTGCGGCGAATGGGTTTAGTCCGATGGGCTGAGGTTGTTTTATTGGCTGCGTCGGCCAGGAGTGGACATGTCGTCACAGTCCGCTTCGGGTCGGGTCGGAAGCGGCCCCCGCACCGCAGCTATCGATTACTTCTCCAGCCCCATCCATGCCCTCAGACCAAAACATCCGCCGGCAATGCACAAGCGCGCTTTGCGGTGCGTCTGTGCTATTCATAAAGTTGTTGACTTAGAGTGCACTCTAACTTTTAGGATCGAGTTTATGGAATCCCATCTGACTATTGATGAAGTCGCCAAGCGCACGGGCCTCACGGCTTACACCTTGCGCTATTACGAGCGTATCGGACTGATTGCTGCGGTCACGCGCGCAGCTGGCGGTCAGCGTCGCTATTCGGCAACGGATATGGCTTGGCTGGAATTCCTGTTGCGTTTGCGCACGACCAACATGCCTATCGGCAAGATGCAGGCGTTCGCAAAACTTCGCGACGCTGGGGACTCGACAGTGCCGGATCGCCGCCAGATGCTGGAAGAGCATTTGACCGACGTGCAGGCAAGGATCGAAGCGATGCAGCAATCCGCTGAAGCGCTGCACGCCAAGATCGAGCATTACCACTCGCTCGAGCGCTCCCTGGCGCCATGCTCAAACTCGAATGAAGGGTGCACTGATGAACAAGGAAAATCGCTACGAACGCGGCCTGGCAAAGCTTCGCGAAATTGATGGTGAAGCCGGAGAGCGCGTGCTGGATAGCCTGAGTGATATCGCGCCAGACTTTGCTCGCTACCTGATCGAGTTCCCCTTTGGTGACATCTATTGCCGCCCAGGTCTGGATCTTAAAAGCCGAGAAATCGCAGTGGTTGCAGCACTCACGGCAATGGGCAACGCAGCGCCTCAACTCAAGGTGCATATTCAGGGCGCCTTGAATGTCGGGGTTTCCCGCGAGGAGATAGTCGAGACCATTATGCAGATGGCGGTCTATGCCGGCTTTCCGGCTGCGCTGAATGGCTTGACGGTGGCCAAGGAAGTGTTTCTTCAAAACGGCATTTAACGGCGTGGAGAGGCACAACGATTGCGCAGTTCGTGACTGGCCGGAGGCCGCATCTCACCGATACCGGCTGCCTTGAATAGCCCAAGTGCGGACAACCCGAGTCAAGCCTTCAGCGTTCTCCGGCACCTGCGTGACGTGCCGCTTCGGGGCATGCTAAATTGCATCCGCAATTGCCCTAACCGGTAATGGATAAGGTTCTCATGACCCCCGATTTCGTGGCACGCATTTCATTTGTTTCGACACCGGCTAACGCCGTCGGTGTCTGCGTGCGCGCAACCTACCCCCCGCATACCCCATCTGTCGTTGATGGCGTACCGGCAGGCGCTTGCCCGCCGCCGTCCGCCGTCATCCGCGGCTGATTTCAGCCCGGTTTCACAGCTCCAGCGTAAACCCCAACCGTTATTCCTGCGCCTGTGCGCTGGCTAGGTCGCTGGAGCCTGTTGGCTTTTGACAGGTGAATCAATCATGACCTTGAACAAATCTACACTGGCCTCGCACGGGGCCATGGTGCTCTTCGTATTGCTCTGGGGAAGTGCTGCCATTGTCACGCGCTGGGGGCTGGATCACGGCTCCACCTTTGCCCTGCTGTTTGTCCGCTTCAGCATCGCCTTCGGCGTGCTGCTCATGCTGGGCTTGAGCCGGGGCGGCTGGTTGCCGGTACGGGGGACTCGCCGGCAAGTTGCCGCAACGGGTCTGTTGCTGATTGGCAGTTACACCATTTGCTACTTCCAGGCCATGACCTTTGGCATTACCCCGGGCCTGATCGCCACCCTGCTGGGAATTCAGCCCATCTTGACGCTACTGCTGGTTGAGCGGCGCTTCAGTGCGCTGCGTCTCGGCGGCTTGCTGGTTGCGCTGGGCGGCTTGGTGCTGGTGGTGTATCAGAGTCTGGTCGTGTCGCGCTTCGCGCCCGTCGGCATGCTATTCGCCCTGGGAGCATTGGCCTGCATGACATCGGGTGCCATTTTGCAGAAGCGGGTACAACAATCGCCGACCGAGGTGCTGCCGTTGCAATACGCGGTCACGCTGGTGGCGTGTCTGCTATTCGCGCCCTTCCAACCCGTCGAGTTCGAGAAATCCCTGGGCTTCTTCGGCCCTGCGCTTTGGCTGGGACTGATCATCTCGGTCGTCGCCCAGCTGCTTCTGTATCGGATGATCCACTCCGGCAACCTGGTCAATGTCACCAGCCTGTTCTATCTGGTGCCAGCCGTGACGGCGGCAATGGATTATCTGTTCCTGGGCAATTTGCTGTCCAAGCTGAGCATTGTCGGCATGGCGGTCATTCTGCTGGGGGTTGCGCTGACCTTCAGACAGGCACCGGCGCCCAAGGGATAGGCGTTCGCCACGATCCATTCTCGAGGCCGCGCAGTAAGGGATTGTTTTCTTACTGCGCGGCGCGGGATGAGAGAGGCTCACTCCTGGTCAAGGGAAGGGATGCTGTGGGCGAAACACCATCGGCGAAGACGGGTGGGCAATATCCCACAGCGGCACGGAATCATCCGGACGGGCAGTCGGCGGCGGATCAGGGGCGTGGCTAGGGGCTGGTTTGGCGGATTGCGGTATGGCTTGCGCCACCTTAAAGGGCTTGCCATGCATGCATGGCAAGCCCTTGTGGCAATCACTCAGGACTCAACGAATGTGAGCGCCTTAAGCCCGGCTCAGGGCTTCTTCCTTGGCCAGGAATTCTTCCTGCAGCAGGGCCTCGGTGACTTGCTCGGGTTCTTCGCTCAGGCGTGGGTCGTCGATGTGGCCGGTGGATACGGCTTTTATCTCAAGCTTGCCGACCATGTGATCGAGGGCATGGCGCATTTTTTCGGTGGCGCCGTCCACAGCCTGATCGAGCGATGAGGCCTTGTGGGTGACTGAAATGGATTGGTGGCCCTTTGGCCGTGCTTCGATCTGGCAGCGCTTGTCGTCGGCACCGGCCTTGTTGCCGTTTTCGTCGCTGAGATGAACTTCAACCCGAGTGAGAAAATCTTCAAAACGGTCCAGCCGCTCGGTGACTGTTGCGCTTACCCACTCCTGAAGCCGGACACTTCCTTCGATATGGTTGCTTCTCACATGAATTTGCATGGTATTCCTCGCTTCTGACGGGTCTGTACCTTCGAGGGCCGGCATACCGTCGAGGTTCCGGACTTTGTCGTTGCGGCGCTGACAAAGACCACAATCTGCGATGTTGCTGCTGCGTATGCGCAGCCCTGTATTGCCCCGAGTCTACAGGGGGTGTTCTGAGTTCGCTCCTTCAGATTGCCACAGAACATTTATGACGATGGCCAGCATGGAAGGCAACCCCTATCGCCTGCACGGCGGGCCAAATGATGCCGGGGATGACGCGGACGCAAGCAGGCCCGGCGCCAGGATCGGGCGCCGGGTATGGGTTCAGCGGGCGTCTGCCGCAGGCCGATGCCCTGACCGGCACGCGGCTAGTCCGGTTGCCCCGGCTGCAGGGGGCCGATGCGCAATGGCCGCATCATCTCGTTGTCCTCGTGTTCGACGATGTGGCAGTGCCAGACGAACTGGCCCGCAGCGGGGAAACGCATGCGCACTCGGGTGACCTGGCCGGGATAGGCGATGACGGTGTCCTTGAAGCCGGTCTCCCAGGGCTCGGCTGGAGTGGGCACGGAGCCGGGAGCTAGCTGCACCTGTTGTTCATCCTCGTCGACGAGGATGTCCTGCCGGTCGATGACCTCGAACACCACCTCATGGATGTGCATCGGGTGGGCGTCGCCGGTGGCGTTGTACAGTTCCCAGACCTCGGTCGCGCCCACGGCCGGGTTCTCGGTCACCGGGTCCATCCACAGGTGTTTGCTCCACTGCGCCGGCGCCTCGGCGGGGTCGCCGGCCAGGGTCCCCAGCAATGCTTCGGCCGGGGCATCGTCGAAAAAGGCCGACATCTCTTCGATCAGGACCAGGCGACGGGTGACGCTCGCCGCCGGCAGCGGGGCGAGCGTCGGCAACTGCAGGAACTGCGGCGGCGTACTCGGATCGGCGGCCACGGCCGGCACCACGCGGAACTCCAGGACCTGACCGGTGGACGCCGGGTCGGCTATATCGAAATCGCCATCCGGTACGCCGCCGCTGAAGGGCTCGTCCGGGCCGACATTGCCCAGCACGTAATTGCCCACTGGCACCTGGCTGAAATCGACGATCAGGTCGGCCCGTTCGGCCGGGCCCATCAGCAGACGGTTGGCGTGGTCGGCGCTGAGGTTGACCGGTGCGGCGAGGAAGCCGCCATCGTTGCCGATCTGCCAGACCTCCACCCCGGGAATATTGCCGAACTCGAGGATCAGGAAACGCGACTGGCAGCCGTTGAGCACGCGCAGGCGATAGCGCGCCTGGGCGACGGTATGGAAGGGCCAGGTGTTGCCGTTGACCATCAGCATGTTGCCGAAGAACTCGGGATTCCAGGCCGGCGCGATGTCGGTGTCGGGGATGAAGGGGCCGGCGATGTCGTCGAAGAATTCGCGGGAATCGGGGTAGAACAGCGAGCCGTCGCTGTTGAACGAGCGATCCTGGATGGCGATGGGGATCTCGTAGTAGGTCTTGTTCGGTGGGAAGCGGTCGCCCTCCCGCGGCGCCGGCCCCGGCAGCACGGCGCTGCTGCCGAAGCGGCTGTCGAGCACCGCCTTGTCGCCACCTGGGCCGCCACGCAGGAGATAGAAACCGGCCGGCCCGGCGTAGACATTCAGCCGGGTCATGCCCAAGGTGTGGTCGTGATACCAGATGGTCGAGGCGCGGTTGAGGTTCGGGTACTGGAAGGTGGCAAAACCCGGCCCCCAGGTGGCGCCAAAGCCGGCCTCGGCCTTGCCGGCGAAGAAGTCGTACCAGCGGCCTTCATGGGCGTAATCCGGCGGAATGTTGCTGGCAGCGGGGAGGTACCAGGCTTCGGCATAGCCGTCGCTCTCGTCACCGACGCCGACTGCACCATGCACATGGGTGACGATGGGCACCGGCCCGGTGTAGGGCGCGGGCGTGCTGGTGAAGGTCGGGCGCATGTCGCGCCCGCCAAGGCCGCCGGGTGGGTTGGCCCAGTGCAGGGTCGGGTCCACCGGCAGCAGGTGCGGCAGGTAGTTGCCGGCATCGTCCGTGAGGTCGTTGATCCACTTCACCCGCACCGGGGTGTTCCACTTGGCCTCGATGGTCAGCGACGGCGCATTGTGCAGCAGCAGGCCTTGCCGGCGCGCCGATGACACCGCGCCGTAGCCCCAGACTGTGGTGGCCGGCAGGCCGGCCGGGAGAATCTGCTGGGCGAATTGCTTGACCGAGATCTCGTAGTAGTCGACCTGCTTGCCGCCACGCATGACGACGCGCCCGACCTTGGGCATCACCGGCGGAATCAGCAGCGGGGTCTGGAACTTGGGCACCACACCCGGATCGAGTGAGCCACCGGGAATCTGGGCGAGGGCGACGGGCACGCCGAACCTGTCGAATGCATACAGGGTAAGAGCGCTGCCGCCGGTGTATTTCAAGAATGTACGCCGCGTGAACATGATGCGAACCCCTAGCCGTCAAATTGCCTGAACCGCCGCCTGGGACCGTCCATCAATTTGCCGAAGGCATCCACTTTCAGGTTGCACACGACGCGCTGTAGCACAACATTCCCTGTCTCCCTTGCCTCAGCGTTTGACCTGAAGACTGCCTGTATGAACGCGATGCTGTTCGAGAAATACTGCTGCGTGGGCGAAAGACAGCACTTGTGCGGCCAACTCGGCCCGCCACCTAAGCTTAGCCAGCGATCGACCCGCGGTATTGCCGTTGGTCGTACATTGCCGGGTGGGCGTGGGCGATTGGCACCGGCCCGCGGCGAAAAAATGAGCTTTGCTTGCTCTAGCGGCCATTACTCAAGGGCGTGGATATGACACTTGAAACCTGGGAACTGCTGTCCTACATCGTCACGGTGGTGGCCTTGCCCTTCGCGATCGGCGTGTTCCTCGTCGAACAGCGCAAGGAGCGCGCGAATGAACAGGAAGCCACCTGGCAGCAGATCTCCGATGCCTATATCGACTTCCTCGAGGTGGTGCTGGCCAACCCGGACCTGAAGCTGCGCAGCCAGCTCGCCACCCCGGATCTGACCGATGAACAGCGCGAACGCATGTTGCTGATCTTCGACATGCTCATCTCGCTGTTCGAGCGCGCCTATCTGCTGGTCTACGCGCCCGACATGGACGAGAAGAAACAGCGTCGCTGGCATTCCTGGGAGGACTACATGCGCGAGTGGAGCCGGCGCGAGGACTTCCGCGAACGGCTGCCACAACTGCTGCGCGGGGAAGACCCGGATTTCGCCATCTACCTGCAGCGGCTGGCGGATGAGGAAGCGTCGGGGGTGCCTCCTCACGGACCGGGTAGCGCGGATGCCACCCCGTAGCAGCCAGCTTGCCGTGGTCCTACAGGTCCCGAAAAGGCGTTGTCAGGCGAAGACGAAGTACTTGCGCACCGTCTCGACCACTTCCCAGGTGCCGCGCATGCCCGGTTCGACGATGAAGATATCGCCGGCCTTGAGGTGGATCGGCGCCTGACCGTCCGGGGTGATGATGCAGTAGCCTTCCTGGAAGTGGCAGTACTCCCATTTCTCGTAGGCGACCCGCCATTTGCCGGGGGTACAGATCCAAGTGCCCATGATCTTGCTGCCGTCTTCCGAGGTGTAGGCGTTGAGATTGACGGTGTGCGGGTCGCCGGCAAGCTTCTCCCATTTGCAGGCGTCGAGCATGGGCATGGGGGCGGTATCGCGGAGAACGGTGATCGGGTTAGGCATGTCTGCTCCAAGTGGTTCGGCTGAAATAACACCCGTCTAACCTAGAGCCTCTGGCGCCGGCACGGATGTCTGTAGTCGACTCCCAAATGCCTGGAAGCGCGCAACGTGAGGGTGGGCTGGACCCTCATCGCGCCATCTCGGATTGCGCAGAGCTCAGAGCTTTTGAAAATATCGAGCGCCGTAGCGAGAGCGCCTCCAGGCGTTCGCGGCAAGGCGCGCTACGTGAAAAGTAGGGGAGTTTAGTGAGCTAAATGACCCTGCTTTTCACGTAGCGCAACGCCGCAGCGGGCGTTTGGAGGCGGCCGCAGTAGGCGAGAGTTTTTTCACAAGCTCTCCGCGTGCCTGGCGGACCTGCTGGCGCAGAAAGCCAATCCAGTAGCGGGCACAAACTGGATTCTCGACAGGGCCAACCGGCCAGGCCCTGAGAATACGGGGCTGTTGCCGGGGTTTATGCGCGTTAATTCCTGAAGCCTCAGGTTTTATCGCTACTCGTACTAAACCACTCGCGATGAATCGGACTACCTTATGACTCAGGACAGCAACAAGGAGGGCTTAAGCGAATGACGACACGCAGTATCACTTGTCCCCCAATCAGCACCCGCGTGATTCTGCGCGCTGGCCACAGGGCCAAAGCACAGAATGCACGTGTAACCATGGAGTCGAAACGTCCGGCCGTGGGTGCAGGTCAACAACACATGATGGCAATCCAACTCCGCGCTTAGCGCGTAACGCCGCAGCTCGCGCTTGGGCAAATCGTACAAGGCGAAACAGTAGAACGGCATAACCGGACCATGGGTCAGGATAGATAGCCATAGCGCTAACGAAGATCCGATCAACTGCAGAGCATGACGACCCAACGCAGCATCCTGGCACTCGTCCAGGCGGTCAGCGACACAGATCCAGCGCCCCGCATGGGGCGTGAAGCAGAAAAATCCCGAGACGGCTGCTGACCCTCACCAGCGCCGCCTCGGTTCTGATCTTCCCCCTTTCCCGACGCATTTCATCCCGATCAAGCATCGGGATGAAATGTGTCGTGCGCGGTCATGATCGTGCTCGGGGATGCCGCCCAACCTTCCCCCTGACGCGACGCCATAGCCAAGTAGGCTGTGCCCTGCGCAGCACAGCCGCGTGTTGCCAGCGGTGCGCACAGCGCACCCTACGTGAGTATGGCGTTGGGGCCCTGATGTTGAGGCCGCGCAGCAGACCTTGAGCAGTCAATCTGACGCTGGCCTGTGCGGTTAGGTAGGGTGCGCTGTGCGCACCAGCTGCTTGCGCCGCATCTGGCGGCATTTGCGCCGCGGCGGGTTTGCTCGCGGTGTCAGTGCGCGGCCAGTTGCTGCTCGGCCCAGGCGCGCACGTCGGCGTAGGGGTAGCTGTCCAGCGCGGCGAAGCCGGCAAGGCTGCGCGCCTTGAGCTTGGTGAACAGCGGCACGCTGATGCCGCAGAGGAAGCGGGTCAGGCATTCGGCGCTCGGGGTACTGCCTTTCAACTCGGCGTGGCGCTGGATAAAGCTGCCGCACAGGCGTTGCAGCTCATGTTCGGCCAATGCGGGCAGCAGTGGCGGCTCCGGCAGGTGGGCGATCTGGCCGTGACACACCGAACAGTGGCCGCAGCGCTCGGGGGCCTGGCGGTCGCCGAAGTAGGCGGCCAGGCGCTGACTCAGGCAGTGCCCGGTGGCAAACAGCTCGAGCATGGCGTGGATGCGGGTGATTTCGCTGCGTTCCTGCTGCTTGAAGTAGCCATGCAGCTCGGCGCTCAGCGACTCGGGGTCGAAGCCGGCATCGAGCAACGCATAGACCTCGGTCATCTGTTTGCTTTCCAGCTCGATCCAGCCCTTTTCCTGGAAGTAGTCCAGCGCCTTGACCACCCGCCCGCGCTCGGCCTGGTGCTGCTGGTAGAGGGTGTCGAAATCCAGGGTGCACCAGGTACGGGCGCGTTGCGAGCTGTCGAGGATGGCCTCGACGAACTGCCGCCGTTCGCCGTCGAACTTGGCCAGCAGGGCCTCGGGTTCGAGCAGGTGCTTGAAGCGGTATTCGGCGAAGTAGGCGTAGCGCGGGGCGATGATGCCGCGCAGCTCCAACTGCACCAACAGGGTTTTCAGCGGCAGTTGGCGAATGTTGCTCTGCTCGGACAGGGCATTCAGCAGCAGTTCCCACTGCCCGTCCTGGCTGCTGGCCAGCAGCTCGTCGAGCACGCAGCGGATGCCGCCCTGCTCGGGCGTGTCGCCATAGACGAAGTTTTCCAGCACGTTGAGGCTGTCGCGGTTGGCCAGCACCAGGCAGTCGGAGGGCTGGCCGTCGCGCCCGGCACGGCCGATCTCCTGGCTGTAGTTCTCGATCGACTTGGGCAGGTCGAAGTGCACCACGTTGCGGATGTCGCTCTTGTCGATGCCCATGCCGAAGGCAATGGTGGCGACGATGCAGTTGATCTGCCCGCCCATGAAGCGGCGCTGGATCGCCTCGCGCGCCTCATGGGCCATGCCGGCGTGGTAGGCGCTGGCGGCGATGCCACGCTGGCTGAGGCGTTCGGCGACCTGCTCGGCGGTCTTCTGCTGGGTGACGTAGACGATGCTCGGTTGCCCGGCCTTGGCCCCCAGCCACTCGACCAGCCGGCGCTGCTTGTCGGCGCCGCCGACCGGCTCGACCAGCAGGTTGAGGTTGGCCCGGTAGAAGCCGGTGGTGATCACATCCGCCGGCGCGATGGCGAACTTGGCCTGCATGTCGGCGATCACCGGCGGCGTGGCGGTGGCGGTGAGCAGCAGCACCTGGGGAATGCCGAACTGGCGCTGGTAGTCGGGCAACTTGAGGTAGTCGGGACGGAAGTTGTGGCCCCACTCGGAGATGCAGTGGGCTTCGTCGATCACCAGCAGGGAGATCGGCACCTGGCCGATGAAGTTGCGGAAACGTTCGTTCTTCAGGCGCTCGACCGAGATCATCAGGATCTTCAGTTCGCCGGACTTGGCCCTGGCCATCACCGCGCTGGCCTCTTCGCGGCTCTGCGCCGAGTCGATGCTGGCGGCGCTGATGCCGTGGCGGGCGAGAAAGACCAGCTGATCCTGCATCAGCGCCAGCAACGGCGAGACCACCAGGGTCAGATGCGGCAGGTGCAACGCCGACAGCTGGTAGCACAGCGACTTGCCCGAACCGGTGGGAAAGATCGCCGCCGCCGAACGCCCGGCCAGCACGGCGCCGATCACCGCCTCCTGACCGGGACGCAGTTGCTGGAAACCGAAAACACGTTCGAGGGTGGTGTACATGAGCTGTCACTCCGTTGACTGCTGGATGGCCTGTGACCATAACGCGGCGAGGGTGGGTCAGGCCACCGGTAAAAACGAGGCGACCTCGTAGCCCGGATGCAATCCCGGACATTGTCGCGCCCCGGATTGCATCCGGGCCGCGGCGCGGCGGGCAGCGCGTTCACGGTACTACCCGTGGGAGGGGCCTTGGCCGCGAAAGCGCCAGCATCGCTGCTCGCCTGCGGACGCCGTTCGCGGGCAAGTCCGCTCCCACAGGGGCGGCGCGACGCCCGGAAATGACAAAGCCGCCCGAAGGCGGCTCTGTCGCAGGACGCGCTGCGGCTTAGAGCTGCGGGCCGGCCTGCTTGATGGCGTCACTGACATCGAACTTCTTGAAGTTGTCGATGAACAGCTTGGCCAGGCCTTTGGCGGCTTCGTCGTAGGCGTTCTTGTCTGCCCAGGTGTTGCGCGGGTTGAGCAGGTTGGTTTCGACGCCCGGAACCGAAGTCGGCACGCTGAGGTTGATGATCGGCAGTTGCTCGGTCTCGGCGCCGATCAACGCACCGCTCTGGATCGCGGCAATCACGCCTCGGGTAGTCGGGATGTTGAAGCGTTTGCCGACGCCGTAGCCACCGCCGGTCCAGCCGGTGTTGACCAGGTAGACCTTGGAGCCGAAGCCGCGGATGCGCTTGATCAGCAGTTCGGCGTACTCGCCAGCCGGACGCGGGAAGAACGGCGCGCCGAAGCAGGTGGAGAAGGTCGACTTGATGCCGCTGCCGCTGCCCATCTCGGTGGAACCGACCAGCGCGGTGTAGCCGGAGAGGAAGTGGTAGGCCGCCTGCTCTTCGTTGAGGATCGACACCGGCGGCAGTACGCCGGTCAGGTCGCAGGTCAGGAAGATCACCGCATTCGGCTCGCCACCGAGGTTCTTCTCGGAACGCTTCTCGACGAACTCCAGCGGGTAGGCGGCGCGGCTGTTCTGGGTCAGGCTGTCGTCGGTGAAGTCCGGTACGCGCTCTTCGTCGAGGACGACGTTTTCCAGCACGGTGCCGAACCGGATGGCTTTCCAGATCACCGGCTCGTTCTTCTCGGACAGGTCGATGCACTTGGCATAGCAACCGCCTTCGATGTTGAACACCACGCCTTCGCCCCAGCCGTGCTCGTCATCGCCGATCAGGTAGCGCGACTCGTCGGCCGACAGGGTGGTCTTGCCGGTGCCGGACAGGCCGAAGAACAGGGTCACGTCGCCCTCTTCGCCGATGTTGGCGGCGCAGTGCATCGGCAGCACGTCTTTTTCCGGGAGCAGGAAGTTCTGCACCGAGAACATGGCTTTCTTCATCTCACCGGCGTAACGCATGCCGGCCAGCAGCACCTTCCTGGCGGCGAAGTTGATGATCACGCAGCCGTCGGAGTTGGTGCCGTCACGCTCGGGCACGCACTCGAAATTGGCCACGTTGAGCACCTTCCACTCGTCCTTGCCGGCCTGGTTGTAGGTTGGCGGGTTGATGAACAGCTGGCGGCCGAACAGGTTCTGCCAGGCCGTGGCCGTGGTCATCTTGACCGGCAGGTAGTGCTCCTCGGCGGAACCTACATGGACGTGGGAAACGAAACGATCCTGATCCCGGTTGAATGCCTCGACACGATCCCACAGGGCATCGAACTTGTCGGCGGGGAAGGGACGGTTGATCGGGCCCCAGGCGATTTTTGCCTCGGTGCTCGGCTCTTGCACGATATAGCGATCAGCCGGCGAACGACCAGTGCGGTGCCCGGTACGTACAACCAGAGCGCCACTGGCAGCCAGCTCGCCCTCACCGCGGCGAATGGCTTCTTCGACCAGTTGTGCAGCGCTGATGTCGGTGTACACGGCATTGTTAGCTTGCGTCATGTGGGTCCCCATCGGCCAAAGGGCCGAGTTTTCCAAACGTTTTGTAGTAAAAGCGAAAACACTACTACAGCGAGAAAAAAGTGGCGGGAGTATGCCAGAAAGCACGTCCCTTGGCAGCACCCGATCCGCTAAGCGGGTCGATAGGCGCACGCTATCGCTTTCAGTGAAGGGTATCCGCAGGCCCTGCGCTGCCGCCTCCAGCGAATAGCTGGGCGATGTCGGCAGCGTCGAATGCATAGCGCTGGTTGCAGAACTGGCAGTCGATCACCACTTGCCCGGCATGCTCGCTCAGCAGCAGTTCGGCATCGGCCTGACCTAAACTGACCAGCGCGTTGGCCGAACGTTCACGCGAGCAGCTGCAACGAAATTGCAGCGGGCGCGGTTCGAACAGGCGTAGCGGCTCTTCGTGATAGAGGCGGTGCAGCAGGGTTTCGTTGTCCAGGCCCAGCAGCTCCTCGTGGGTCAGGGTGCCGGCCAGCGTCGCCACATGCTGCCAACTGGCCTCGCGCTCTTCCGGATCTTTCAGACGATCGGCAGGCAATTGCTGGAGCAGCAGGCCACGCGCACGCTGACCGTCGGCACACAGCCAGAAGCGCGTAGCCAGTTGCTCGGACGTGGCGAAATATTTGGACAGGCAATCGCTCAGGGTGACGCCGTCCAGGTCGACGATGCCCTGATAACGCTGACCCTGGGCGGGGTCGATGGTCATCGCCAGCACGCCATCGGGCATCAGCTCGACCAGTCCGGCATCGGCGTTGATCTGCTCGGCATGGTAGCGGGCGATGCCGCGCAGTTCGCCGGCGCTGGAGCATTCGACCATCAACAGCGGCAGCGCACCCGAGGAGCGCGCCTGCAAAATCAGCAGGCCGTCGAACTTCAGGGTACCAACCAGCAGGGACGCCGCGGCCATCAGCTCGCCCAGCAATTGCGCGACCGGCTGCGGATAGTCATGTTTGGCCAGCACGTGCTGGTAGCTCTCGCCCAGGACGACCAACTCGCCGCGAATGTCGGTGTCGTCGAACAGAAAGCGTTGGGTGAAATCGGGCATAGCGGGCTCGCCTGCAAGGGGAACTGCGAAAGGCTGGCGATTTTATGCACAAATGCCGGCCTAACCAAGGGCCGCGCGCCGAATGACCGTCACCAACGGGTCGATTGACGAGCAATTCGGGGGAATGTGCCGGTCGCATCGGGTGAATGACCTGGGCCGTCCAGTCAATTGCAGGCACCGAACCTCACTCGCGGCAGCGACTTTAGCTGCACAAGCCTCGCAGCCGAAGTGCAACGCCGCCATGGGTTCGTGCGCCTGCGCTACAGCAGATGCTCCAGCACGCTGGTCGCCGACCGGAAGGGCAGGCCATGGGCCTCGGCGACGCTGGCACAGGTGATCACGCCTTTGGCCACGTTGAGGCCATTGCACAGGTGCGGGTCTTCCTCCAGGGCGCGGCGCACGCCTTTCTCGGCGAGGGCGATGACGAACGGCAGGGTCGCGTTGTTCAGCGCCAGGGTCGAGGTGCGCGCCACCGCACCGGGCATGTTGGCCACGCAGTAGTGCACCACCCCGTCGACCACATAGGTCGGATTGTCGTGGGTGGTGGCTTTCGAGGTTTCCGCACAGCCACCCTGGTCGATCGCCACATCCACCAGCACCGAGCCGGGCAGCATCTGCCTGACCATCTCGGCGCTGATCAGCTTGGGCGCGGCGGCACCGGGAATCAGTACGCCGCCGATCACCAGGTCGGCGGCGAGGATCTGCTCGCGCAGCGTAGCGCGGGTCGAATAGAGGGTGGTGATGCGGCTGGCGTACTGGTTGTCCAGACGGCGCAGGGCATCGACGCTCTTGTCCAGCACCGTGACGTCGGCGCCCAGCCCCACCGCCATGGCCAGGGCATGACTGCCGACCACGCCGCCGCCGAGGATCACCACCTTGCCCGGCGCCACGCCCGGTACGCCGCCGAGCAGCACACCGCGCCCGCCCCTGGCTTTTTCCAGGCAGTTGGCGCCGGCCTGGATCGACATGCGCCCGGCCACCTCGGACATCGGCGCCAGCAGCGGCAGACGGCCGTGGTTGTCGGTGACGGTTTCGTAGGCGATGCAGGTGGCGCCGCTGGCCATCAGCTCGTCGGTCTGCGGCCGGTCCGGCGCCAGGTGCAGGTAGGTGAACAGGGTGTGCTCGGGCCGCAGCCGCGCGCGCTCGGCGGTCAGCGGTTCCTTGACCTTGACGATCAGCTGCGCCTCGGCGAACACCTGCGCCGCGTCCCCGGCGATCTGCGCGCCGGCCGCCTGGTAGTCGGCGTCGCTGAAGCCGATGGCGGCCCCCGCCTGGCTCTCGACCCAGACCTGATGGCCAAGGGTGGTCAGTTCGGCTACCGATTGCGGAGTCAGGCCGACGCGGTACTCATGGTTCTTGAGCTCTTTGGGGACACCGATACGCATGATCCTCTCCTTCATCCAGCCGAGTACCTTGAAGTTTAGAAGAGCGCTGGAGCGGGCCTCCCTGTATATCCGCCGCGCTTCAGGGGAAAGCCCTGATTCACTCAGGCATCACGGCACCTTCCCCGCCACTCGGCGCAGAATGCGACAGCTTGTCCGCAGCCAGTCAGCCGCGCGGATGCAGCCAGGCCGGTGCCAGGCTGGCCGGATCGAGCGCCGGCGCCTCGGCCAGTTCGACGCCGTGGGCACGCAGCAGCGTGGCCAGCCGGCCATCAGCATAGGCGCCAAACAGCTCGCTGCAGCCGCCGACCAGTTCGCCACCGACGAATATCTGCGGGATGGTGAGCATCCCGCTCTTGCGCTGCAGCGCCACGCGCAGGCGGCCGCCGAGGTCGTCCCGCTGGTACTCGACCGAGTCCAGGTCGACCGAGCGGTAGGGCACGCCGAGGGCGTTGAACAGCTTGCGCGCCGACCAGCAGAACTCGCACCACTCCAGGGCAAACATCACCAGCGGCTGCTCGCGGTCGGCGAGGATCTGCGCCAGCAGCGCCGCGGCCTCGACATCGACTTCTGCGCCGAGCGGCTCTGCCGGCGCGGCACTGGCCGCGGCGAGGCTGACGTCGAAGCGGTAGTTGGGCGTCGAGCAGGCCAGCTGCTGCTCCTCCTCGCTCATGTCGACGGCGATGTCTTCGAACAGCGGCGTGGACAGGTAGCGCTCGCCGGTATCCGGCAGCATGCACAGGATGCGGCTGCCGGGGGCGGCATCGGCGGCCACGGCCATGGCGCCGGCGAAGGTGGCGCCGCTCGAGGGCCCGCAGAAGATGCCTTCCTGGCGCGCCAACTGGCGGGCGTAGTGGAGGGCCTGGTTGCCGTTGATCGGCACGATCCGGTCGATCAGGCCGAGACTGCGCGCGTCCTCGGTCAGCTTGGGAATGAAGTCCGGGGTCCAGCCCTGCATCAGGTGCGGGCGGAACGCCGGGTGGCTGTCCAGCGGCCGGCCCTCGGCATCACGCAGCTGGGCGATGCCGCTGCCCAGCAGCGGCGAGTTGTCCGGCTCGCAGACCACGATGCGGGTCGCCGGGCTGCGCTCGCGCAACACCCGCGCGGTGCCCTTGAGCGTGCCGCCGGTGCCGTAGCCGGTGACGAAGTAGTCGAGTGACACATCGGCGAAGGCCTCGAGGATCTCCAGGGCGGTGGTGCGGGTATGGGCGTCGGCATTGGCCTCGTTCTCGAACTGGCGCACCAGGAACCAGCCATGCGCCGCCGCCAGTTCCTCGGCCTTGCCGACCATGCCGCTGCCCTTGAGCGCGGCCGGGGTGAGCACCACCCGGGCACCGAGAAACCGCAGGATCTTGCGCCGCTCGATGCTGAAGTTCTCGGCCATGGTCAGCACCAGCGGATAGCCCTTGACCGCGCAGACCATGGCCAGGCCGATGCCGGTGTTGCCGCTGGTGGCCTCGATCACCGTCTGCCCCGGCCGCAGGGCGCCGCTGCGTTCGGCCGCCTCGATCACGCTGAGGGCCATGCGATCCTTCACCGAGCCCATGGGGTTGAAGGCTTCGGCCTTGACGTACAGCTCGATGCCGGGCGGCGCCAGGCGGTTGATGCGGATCACCGGGGTGCGGCCGATGGTGGCCAGAATACTCTCGCAGCGGGTGTTCATCGAAGCCTCCGTCAGCAGCCTCGACCGCACTAGGCGGTGCCCGCATTGCGCGAGCCCTGCCCGATCGCCGGCCGGCTAACTTTTACCCTTGAGTTCGGCCATGCCCTGGAGCAGTTCGATCGGCAGCGGAAAGACGATGGTCGAGCTCTTGTCGCCGGCGATATTGCTCAGGGTCTGCATGTAGCGCAGTTGCATGGCGCCGGGCTGGCGGCCGAGCATTTCGGCGGCCTGCATGAGTTTTTCCGAGGCCTGCAACTCACCCTCGGCATGGATCACCTTGGCCCGCCGCTCGCGCTCTGCCTCGGCCTGCTTGGCGATGGCGCGGATCATCGATTCGTCGAGGTCGACGTGCTTGATCTCGACATTCGCCACCTTGATGCCCCAGGCATCGGTCTGCGCGTCCAGCACCTGCTGGATGTCGATATTCAGGCGTTCGCGTTCGGCGAGCATCTCGTCCAGCTCATGCTTGCCGAGCACCGCGCGCAGGGTGGTCTGCGCCAGCTGGCTGGTGGCGCCGTGGTAGTCCTCGACCTGGATGATCGCCTTCTCCGGGTCGAGAACGCGGAAGTAGACCACCGCATTGACCTTGACCGAGACGTTGTCGCGGGAGATCACGTCCTGGGTCGGCACATCGAGCACGATGGTGCGCAGGTCGACGCGCACCATCTGCTGGATGCCCGGAATGATGATCACCAGGCCCGGTCCCTTGACCCGCCAGAAGCGCCCCAACTGGAACACCACGCCGCGCTCGTATTCGCGCAGGATGCGAAACGCCGAAACCAGCAGCGCCATCAGCAGCACCGCCAGCGTGGCAAAACTCAATTCGAAACCCATGTCAGTCTCCTTGTGGCGGTGTGTCTTCAGTGGTGGCGACGTCCAGCATCGAGCCGTTGCGCGCCAGCACCCGCACCTGCTGGCCGGGTTGCAGCGGCACCTGGCTGACGACCTGCCAGTTCTCTCCTTGCAGTTGCACCCAGCCGCCCAGCGGGTTGCTCGGCTGCACCGCCTGGACCCGCGCCAGGCTGCCGATCAGTTCGCTGTCGCCGCCGACCAGGGCGCGGCGCCTGGCACGCAAGGCCATGCTGAGGATGGCGAAGATCACGGCGCCACTGGTCAGGGCCAGGGTCACGATCAACCCCAAGGGGATGCCGAAGCCGGGCACATCGGTGTCGATCAGAATCAAGGCGCCGAAGACGAAGGCGACCAACCCGCCGATGCCGAGGACACCGAAACTCGGCAGGAAGGCTTCGGCGGCGATAAAGGCGATGCCGAGCAGGATCAAGGCCATGCCGGCGTAGTTGACTGGCAACAGCTGCAGGGCATACAGCGCCAGAATCAGACAGATGCCGCCGAGCACGCCGCCGACGCCGGTGCCCGGGTTGGAAAATTCGAAGAACAGGCCGTAGACGCCGATCATCATCAACAGCAGCGCCACGCTGGGATTGGTGATCACCGCCAACAAGCGCGTGCGCCAGTCGGGCGCGTGGCTGACCACCACGGCATCGGCGGTGTGCAGCTTCGCCTCGACGCCGGCGGCGGTGAAACTTTTGCCGTCCAGTTGCCTGAGCAGATCGGGCAGGTCGCGGGCGACATAGTCGATCACCTTGAGCTTGAGCGCCTCTTCGGCCGCCAGGCTGACCGCCTGGCGCACCGCCTGCTCGGCCCATTCGGCATTGCGCCCGCGCATCTGCGCCAGGCCACGGATATAGGCGGAGGCATCGTTGATCTGCTTCTTGCTCATGGCGTCGCCCGGCGCCTGCTCGGCCTCGCCTTCACCTTCTTTGTCTTTGTCGGATTTCTCCGACTTGTCCCCCGCCGGCTGCTGCGGCGGCGAACCGGGCATGCCGCCGATCGCCACCGGTGTGGCCGCACCAAGGTTGGTGCCCGGCGCCATCGCCGCGATATGGCTGGCATAGAGGATATAGGTGCCGGCACTGGCAGCCCGCGCGCCACTGGGCGCGACATAACTGGCCACCGGAATCGGGCTGGCGAGAATCGCCTTGATGATGTCGCGCATCGAGGTGTCCAGACCGCCGGGGGTGTCGATGCTCAGCACCACCAGTTGCGCACCCTCTGCCACCGCGCGGGCCAGGCCGCGCACCACATAGTCGGCGCTGGCCGGGCCAATCGCGCCGTCGACGCGCAACTCCACCACCGGCGCCGGGGTCGCCGCCTGAGCGGCCAGCAGTCCCGGCGGCAATAGCAGCAGAGCCAGGACGACGAGCAAACGAGGTATCGGGAAAACCTTCACGGCCCTCTCCACGACAGCCGCTATGGGAAGCTAAAGATGGGCAAAGCACGGTTGTCTGCTTACAGGATAGTCCATGACTTTTTTGCGCAGGCCCGACATGCCGCCGACGCAGTAAAAGGTGTCGCCAGGGGAGTGCCAGTCGTCCGCATACTCCGTTAGTCTGCTCACTATTGCCGCTGCACAAGGTCGCCCGGATGCCCGCCAGCTCTTTTCACCACTCCCTGCGCCGCCTGTGGGCGCTGGATAAATTCAGCTACAGCCTGCGGGTGTTCATCGCCCTCGGCGGCGCCCTGCTGCTGTGCTGGGCGCAGGACTGGATGCAGGCGCTGATTCCGCTGTTTCTCGGGGTGATCGCCAGCGCACTGGCCGAGACCGACGACAGCTGGCAAGGCCGCCTGACCGCGCTGCTGGTGACCCTCGGCTGCTTCAGCGCGGCGGCTTATACGGTGGAATGGCTGTTTCCCTATCCCTGGCTATTCGTCGCCGCCCTGGCCCTGGCCAGCTTCGCCCTGACCATGCTCGGCGCCCTCGGCGAGCGCTACGCCACCCTGGGCTCGGCGACCCTGATCCTGGCGATCTACAGCATGATCGGCGTGGAGCAGCGCGGCGGCGTCGCCGGCCTGTGGCTGGAACCGCTGCTGCTGGTGGCGGGCGCGGCCTGGTACGGGGTGTTGTCGGTGATCTGGAATGCGCTGTTCGCCAACCAGCCGGTGCAGCACAGCCTGGCCCGGCTGTTTCGCGAGCTGGGTCAGTACCTCAAACTCAAGGCCGCGCTGTTCGAGCCGCTGCGCCAACTCGACGTGGAGCAGCGGCGGCTGGCCCTGGCCCAGCAGAACGGCCGGGTGGTGGCGGCGCTGAATGCCGCCAAGGAAATCATCCTGCACCGCGTCGGCAATGACCGACCGGGGAGCAAGGTCAGCCACTACCTCAAGCTGTACTTCCTCGCCCAGGACATCCACGAGCGCGCCAGCTCGTCGCATTACCCCTACAACGAACTGGCCGAAGCCTTCTTCCACAGCGATGTGCTGTTCCGCTGTCAGCGCCTGCTGCGCCTGCATGGCGAGGCCTGTCAGCGCCTGGCCCAGGCCATCGAGTTGCGCCAGCCGTTCGAGTACCGCGAGCAGTGCAGCCAGGCGCTGGACGACCTGCGTGCCTCATTGCAGCACCTACGCCTGCAGAGCAACCCGGCCTGGCGCCAGCTGCTGCGCTCGCTCGGCGCCCTGGCCGACAACCTCGCCGCCCTCGATCAACTGCTCGGCCATGCCAGCAACCCCGATGCCCTGGACGAGCAACAGGACAGCAGCCTGCTGGATCGCGAGCCGCACTCGCTCAAGGAGGTCGTGGAACGCCTACGCCAGCAGCTGACCCCGACCTCGCTGCTGTTCCGCCATGCCCTGCGCCTGGCCATCGCCCTGGCCGCCGGCTATGGCGTGCTGCACTGGATTCACCCGACCCAGGGCTACTGGATCCTGCTGACCACGGTGTTCGTCTGCCAGCCGAACTACGGCGCCACCCGCCTCAAGCTGGTGCAGCGGATCGCCGGCACGGTGCTCGGCCTGCTGCTCGGCTGGGCGCTGTTCGACCTGTTCCCCAGCCCGCTGGTGCAGGCCTTCTTCGCCGTGGCCGCCGGGGTGGCCTTCTTCGCCACCCGCAGCAGCCGCTACACCCTGGCCACCGCGGCGATCACCCTGCTGGTGCTGTTCTGCTTCAACCAGGTCGGCGACGGCTACGGCTTGATCCTGCCGCGCCTGGTCGACACCCTGATCGGCAGCCTGATCGCCGGCCTCGCGGTATTCCTGATCCTGCCGGACTGGCAGGGGCGCCGGCTCAACCGCATGCTGGCCAACACCCTCAGCTGCAACAGCACCTACCTGCGGCAGATCATCCAGCAGTATGTCAGCGGCAAACGCGATGACCTGGCCTACCGCCTGGCCCGGCGCAATGCGCACAACGCCGAAGCCGCACTGTCCACCACCCTCGGCAACATGTTGATGGAGCCCGGGCATTTCCGTAAGGAGGCGGACATCGGCTTCCGCTTCCTGGTGCTGTCGCACACCCTCTTGAGTTATCTCTCGGGCCTTGGCGCGCACCGCGGTGAGATTATCCTTGGCGACCGGCAGAGCCCGCTGCCGGCGAGCGCCGAGCGCCTGGCCGCCAGCCTCGACGAAATCGCCGGGAGCCTGGCCGAAGAGCGTGCGGTGGCGATTCAGAGCGATGCCGAAGAACAACTGGCCGCCGAACTGGAACAGCGCGCGGATGCGCTGGACGACCAGCAGCGCCTGGTGCAGACCCAGCTGGCGCTGATCTGCCGGCAACTCGGGCCGTTGCGCACCCTCGCCGCGCACCTGCTCAAGGATCGCAGCCAGCCGTAGAGGGGGCTCTGCGGTGATGCAGAGGAACCGCTAGCGCAGCACCGCGGCCAGCTCGTGGATCTCGTCCCAATGCTGGCTGACCAGGACCAGGCTGCCGTCCGCCGCCACTTCATTGTGCAAGCCATTGAGCTTGGCGTAGGCGGTCAGGCTGGCCAGTACGGGCAACTGCGCTGCGCCGACGCTATCAAGCAGGGTGTGGAACAGGCTCAGGTTGACCAGATCGAGCAACTCGATCTGCCGCTGGCGCTGCAGCGTCCAGTTGCCCGCCTCGCGCACGATATCCACGTAGGCCTCATCCACCGCCCACTTCTTCAGCAGCATCACCCCCAGCGATGCGCCATAGGCCTGGCACAGGCTGTGGTAGCGCGCGGGCGTCGGCACCAGGTCACCGCCCTTGAACGCCGAGAGCACCGCGAGCGAGCCCACCTCGCTGAGCAGGCTGGCGAGCACCGCATGATCGGCCGGCACCTGCCCCACCTTGCGCGCGAGAAAGCCGCAGATGCTCGCCTTCAGGGTCAGCCGCTGCCAGGCGTCCATGAACAGCAACTTGTGCCCGGGGCTGTGCAGCACGAACAGGCTCTTGACGCTGTGCAGCATCACCACCCGATCCACCTGCTGCATGCCGAGCACGCGCAACACGTCCTGCAGGGTTTTCGGCGCCACGCGGGTACGCAGCAAGGCGCTGGAGGCGTACTTCATCAGCAACGCACTGAGAGCCGGATCCCTGCCGATCAGGCTGACAAGCTGGCTCATGCTGACCTCGGGCTTGGCCAGCGCCCGGCGAATTTCCAGGGTCAACATCGGCAGGCTGGGCAGCTGCTCCTGGTCATGCATCAGTTGAGTGACTACCTGCCGATAAATCGAGTAGTCCGACTGTGTCGTCTCCATCATGGCCTCCCGCCGCAGATGGAGCGCAGTGTAGCCAAGGCCATGGGCTATTGCGCCAGCTTGCTGGCAGATTGCCGCACGAGCAGTCAGGCGATGCTCGCCTGGCTGGCCTGGGCGCGCCGACGAATGGTCAGATCGACCTTGAGGCAGATGGCCGCCAGCACCATGAAGCCGGCGCCGAGGTTGCCGCGGCTGATTTGCACACCGAACAGAGCGCTCAACCAGTCGGCAATCGGCCCTGGGTAGCTGGCCAGCAAGGCGCCCAGCGGCACCAGCAGAAACAGGAAGAAATAGCCCATCGACCGCATCATGTTCATTCCCATACCCTCGCTTTTAGGAGCAACCCGTGCACAATGCCGCCTTCGGTAGCCAGGGCGACACTAGACTTTGGTGCATATGCCGAGACTTTTCCTGCCGACCCTGCGAGTGACCGTTGAACAAAGCCCTGCTCCAGCAACTGATTCTCGACAAGCTGCACTCCGACCTGGCACTGGCCCAGCAAGCGGCGTTGACCGCCTACGAGGCGGCCACCCATGAAGAGAATATTGCCGAGAACAAGTACGACACCCTGGGCCTGGAGGCCTCCTATCTGGCCGCCGGACAGGCGCGCCGGGTCGAGGAGATTCGCCTGGCCCTGAGCGCCTGGGAAAAACTCCGGCTGCGGCCCTTCGATGCGCAACTGGGCATTCAGCTCAGCGCCCTGGTGTGGCTGGCCGATGCCGAGGGCGCCGAACAATGCCTGTTCCTCGGCCCCGACGGCGCCGGTCTGAAGCTGCTGCTGGACGGTCAGGAAGTGCGGGTGATCAGCCCGCGCGCACCGCTTGGACAATGCCTGATCGGCTGCGGCGAAGGCGATCGGGTGGAACTGCGCATGGGCAGCAGCATTCAGCGCTTCGAGGTGCTGCGGGTCTGCTGAACGCCCTTGCTCAAGGGATTTCCACCTGCCACTGGGCCGCCAGCCGGGCCAGCTGGCCGCGCTCGACCAGCTGTCGATAGCCCTCCTCGAAATCCTCGCGCAGGTGGGCGTGGCTGCCATGCAGAGGGAAGGCGAAGTAACCATCCTGGGTATCCACAGGCGGCTCGAGCTGGCTGACCTCATCGCTCAAACCCAGGGCCTGCAGCACCGGCAGGGTGTTGCGCTGATTGCTGACGAGGAGCTCGAGACGGCCCAGGCTGAGCATTTTCAGACCGTTGTCGACCCCCTCCACGGTGACCAGTTCGAGCCTCGCGCGCTCGGCATCGAAACGCGCGCCATAGGCCCAGGCACGCACCACGCCAATGCGCTGGCCGGCCAGCTGGCGGAAATCGCCAGACCACTGACATGACCTGGCGCGGCGACAATAAAAGACGATCCGGTCGCGATAGAAGGCCTGCCCGACAAACGCGAAACGCGCCTCGCGCACCTGACTGCGATAGGGACCGATAAGGATGTCGGCCTGACCCAATTCGACCATACGCTGCGCGCGGGCCCAGGGGTAAGAGGCGAAACGCAGGCTATGGCCACGCGGCTCGAGCACCTGGCGCAGGACGTCAGGGCCGAGCCCCCGGTACTCGCCCGCCGCCGTGCGCTCGAAAATCCGCGGGAAATCGGTGCCGACCGCCAGCAACTCGCGCGCCAGTGCCAACGGCGGGAGCAGCAGCGCAAGGCTGACCACGAGCGCGAACAACCTGCGCAAAAGTCCTGAATGCATGCCGTGACCACCTCGAGTACCTGGAAAACCTGCCCGCATGCAGGCCTTGGCGGCCTGCAGCCGGCGGCCGGTAGTTAGTCGATATACGCTAGGCTGTATGGGCGAGTCCACCCTCCAGAGGAGCACATCATGGAAAGCCCTACCCACGATCTCTCGGCGCTGTTCGAGCAGCTCGGCTTGCCCGCCGAACAGGCCAGCATCGAGCGTTTCATCGCCACCCATTCGCCCTTGCCGGAAACCTGCAAACTGGCTGATGCGCCCTTCTGGACCGCCGCCCAGGCCAGCTTTCTGCGCGAGGAGATCCTCGAGGACGCCGACTGGGCGGAAGTGGTCGATCAGCTCAATCTGCTGCTGCGCGGCTGAGGAGCAGCACGGCAACCGGCCCCGACCATTGCGTGCCGACCGCCTGCCGGCTCAGGCCGGGCTACGCCCTTGCAGCTCGCGCCAGGTCAGGTAGACACGCAGATCGAACTCCACCTGATGATAGTCGGGCAGCATGTATTCGCAGAGCTTGTAGAACGCCTTGTTGTGCTCGGCCTCTTTCAGGTGGGCCAGTTCGTGCACCACGATCATCTGCAGGAATTCCGGCGCGGCCTCCTTGAACAAGGCGGCGACGCGGATTTCCTTCTTCGCCTTGAGCTTGCCGCCCTGCACCCGGGAAATCGCGGTGTGCAGGCCGAGGGCGCGGTGGGTCAGGTCGAGGCGGTTGTCGAACAGCACCTTGTCGATGGCCGGCGCGTTCTTCAGGTGTTCCTGCTTGAGCGCCTGGATATAGGCGTAGAGCGCCTTGTCGCTTTGCACCCCGTGCTTGCCGCTGTAACGCTGAGCCAGGTAGTCGCCCAGGCGCTCCTGGGCGATCAGCTGGCGGATCTGCTCCTGCAACTGCAGCGGGTAGCCCTGGAGGAATTTCAGTGGGGTCATGGACGGTACCGGGCGGTTCTCGTAGGGCCGGGGTTGCGCAGTATGCCGCAACCCGCCGCCCGGGCAACCAGCCACTGCCGCCGCCGGCCTGCCAGTGGTCGGAGCGACTGTCCCAGCCGCTGGAAAAACCGCGGCTGACACCCACGGCGCGCCCGATCATGGCGCCCCTGGCCGCGCAGAGCCCCTGGACAACACCACCATCTGCAGAATCCTGGCAGCGCGACCAGGCGCACGCCGGGGGCAGCTACGGTGCAAGACCCATACTGGCTATATATTGACGCCAATAAAACGACGAACGGTCTTCATCTGCCTGCGCCCCTTGCCGCTATAAAGACGACCGCCTTTCGCGGCCAATGGCAGCCCCGCCTCAACCTCTTCCAGTTCGCGTGTGCCACCCGCCGGAATGCCAAGTAAGCCGTTACTGACGCCTGGATGTGATGTGCCCCGACTGAAGCCATTTCTCTCGTAGGAGAATCAGTCATGATCGACCTTGCCACCTGGAACCTGAGTATTCCCGTCGGTATCCCTGCCACCACCATCGACACCCCCCTGCTGGTCGGCGGCTATCAGGATCATTACTTCCAGTCGAAAGATGGGACGATCTTCTTCTGGGCCCCGGTCAACGGCAGCACCACCGAGAATGCCCAGTACCCGCGCAGCGAGCTGCGCGAAACCGCCAGCGACGGCAAGCTGTACAACTGGACCTACCCCAGCGCCGACAACTTCCTGCGCGCCGCCCTGAAGATCAGCCAGGTACCCTCGACCGGCAAGCTGGTCATCGGCCAGATCCATGCCCACCAGAGCAGCGCACCGCTGCTCAAGCTGGAGTACCAATACAAGGCCTACGCCGCCAGCGGTAATATCGTGGCCAAGCTGCGCCTGAGTCCCGACGCGCCGATCCAGGTCATCAGCATCGCCAGCGGCATCGCCTTGAATCAGCGCTTCACCTACGTCATCCACCTGACCCCGAACGGCACGCTGTCGATCAACCTCAACGGCATCAACTGGAATACCCGGATCGATTCGGCCTGGGCGGCGAAACCCCTGTACTTCAAGGCCGGCGCCTATCCCCAGGACAACAGCGGCTACGAAACCGAGGCCGGCAGCGCACAATTCGACAAGCTGGACATCGAGCATCGACCGCTGGTCAGTGCCACGCCATAACGCAAAAAGCCCGCATCGCTGCGGGCTTTTTCGTTACTGCACGGCGGCTGTCGCCAACTCAGAGGTTGTGAAAAAACACTCAGTTGACCTTGGCGGCCAGCTCACCCTTGGCGTAGCGCTGGAACATGGCTTCCAGGGAGATCGGCTTGATCTTCGAGGCATTGCCGGCGGTGCCGAAGGCTTCGTAGCGGGCGATGCAGATGTCGCGCATGGCGGTGACGGTGGCGCCGAAAAACTTGCGCGGGTCAAACTCGCTCGGGTTGGTCGCCATCAGGCGGCGCATGGCACCGGTGGACGCCAGGCGCAGGTCGGTGTCGATATTGACCTTGCGCACGCCGTACTTGATGCCTTCGACGATCTCCTCGACCGGCACGCCATAGGTTTCCTTGATGTCGCCGCCGTACTGATTGATGATCGCCAGCCATTCCTGCGGCACCGAGGAAGAGCCGTGCATCACCAGGTGGGTGTTGGGGATGCGCTTGTGGATTTCCTTGATCCGGTCGATGGCGAGGATATCGCCGGTCGGCGGCTTGGTGAACTTGTAGGCGCCGTGGCTGGTGCCGATGGCGATGGCCAGGGCATCGACCTGGGTACGCTTGACGAAGTCGGCGGCTTCTTCCGGGTCGGTGAGCATCTGGCTGTGGTCCAGCACGCCTTCGGCGCCGACGCCGTCTTCTTCGCCGGCCATGCCGGTTTCCAGGCTGCCCAGGCAACCCAGCTCACCTTCCACCGACACGCCGCAGGCGTGGGCGAAGGCCACGGTCTGCTGGGTCACGGCGACGTTGTAGTCGTAGTCGGCCGGGGTCTTGCCGTCTTCCTTCAGCGAGCCGTCCATCATCACCGAGCTGAAACCCAGCTGGATCGAGCGCTGGCAGACGTCCGGGCTGGTGCCGTGGTCCTGGTGCATGCACACCGGGATATGCGGGAACTCTTCGATGGCGGCCAGGATCAGGTGGCGCAGGAAAGGTGCGCCGGCGTATTTGCGCGCACCGGCGGAGGCCTGGACGATCACCGGGGAATCGGTCTTGTCGGCCGCTTCCATGATCGCGCGCATCTGCTCGAGGTTGTTGACGTTGAAGGCCGGCACGCCGTAGCCGAATTCGGCGGCGTGGTCGAGCATCTGGCGCATGCTGATAAGTGCCATGGTGTTCTTTCTCCCGGAGGGACTCGTTAATCGTGCAGCCTGCCGCAGGGGCAGGCGCTATTCAAGTATTCAGGGACAAGGGGTCAGCTCGTCCGCCCCTCACGCCCAGCGAGGGGTCAATCCGTAGCCCGGATGCAATCCGGGAAAATCTTCCGACCAACCCGCAATGCAGCCGGGCGGCCCGGTCACGCGGCCGGGCAAATCATGCTTGCCGGCCAAGCAGGTCACGCCCTGGAGCCGGAAGGATAGCCGGTCTACGCCGCGAGCCTGGCAATCGACCACCAGCGGACGAGCTGGTTCAGCCTCGCCGCGACCTTCCCGACCAACAGGTGCTAGCCCTTGGCGCGCTGCTCCAGCACTGCCACGGCCGGCAGCACCTTGCCCTCGACGAACTCGAGGAAGGCGCCGCCGCCGGTGGAGATATAGGAAATCTTGTCGGCCACGGCGTATTTGTCGATGGCCGCCAGGGTGTCGCCCCCACCGGCAATCGAGAACGCCGGGCTGGCGGCGATGGCTTCGGCCAGCACCTTGGTGCCGTTGCCGAACTGGTCGAACTCGAACACGCCGACCGGACCGTTCCACAGAATGGTCTTCGACGACTTCAGCAGCTCGGCGAATTGCCGCGCGGTCTGCGGGCCGATATCGAGGATCATGTCGTCATCGGCCACATCGGCGACCAGCTTGACGGTCGCTTCGGCGTCTTCGGCAAAGGCCTTGGCCACCACCACGTCCACCGGCAGCGGCACGCTGACCTTGGCCGCGATGGCTTTGGCGGTATCCAGCAGATCGGCCTCGTACAACGACTTGCCGACCGGGAAACCGGCGGCGGCGAGGAAGGTGTTGGCGATGCCGCCGCCGACGATCAGCTGGTCGCAGATCTGGCTCAGGCTGTTCAGCACATCGAGCTTGGTCGACACCTTGGAGCCGGCGACGATGGCCGCCATCGGCTTGGCCGGATTGCCCAGCGCCTTGCCCAGGGCATCCAGCTCGGCCGCCAGCAGCGGGCCGGCGCAGGCGACCCGGGCAAACTTGGCCACGCCGTGGGTCGAGCCCTGGGCGCGGTGAGCGGTGCCGAAGGCGTCCATGACGAATACGTCGCAGAGGGCGGCATATTGCCGGGCCAGTTCGTCGCTATTCTTCTTCTCGCCGTTGTTGAAGCGCACGTTTTCCAGCAGCACCAGCTCGCCGGGCTGGATCGCGACGCCGTCGAGGTAATCGCGCACCAGCGGCACTTCACGGCCGAGCGCCTTGCTCAGGTAGTCGGCGACCGGCTTGAGGCTGTTTTCTGCGGAGTATTCGCCCTCGCTCGGGCGCCCCAGGTGCGAGCAGACCATGACCGCCGCACCCTTTTCCAGGGCCAGCTTGATGGTCGGCAGCGCGGCGAGGATGCGCGCGTCGCTCGTCACCGCGCCGTCTTTTACCGGCACGTTGAGGTCTTCGCGGATCAACACGCGCTTACCCTGGAGGTCGAGGTCGATCATCTTCAAAACGGTCATGGAATCAGTCCTTCACGGGGCTGGTTGAATGGAAACAGGAGACACGGCGAGAAAGTGTTCGGCCACGTCGAGCATGCGATTGGCAAAGCCCCACTCGTTGTCGAACCAGGCCAGCAGATTGACCAGGCGCGGCCCGGAAACCCGGGTCTGGCTGCCATCGACGATGGCCGAGTGCGGGTCGTGGTTGAAATCGCAACTGGCATGGGGCAACTCGGTGTAGGCGATCAGGCCCTGCAGCGGGCCACTTTCGGCGGCCTGACGCAGCACCCGATTGATTTCATCGGCACTGGTGTCACGCGCGGTCTGCAAGGTGATGTCCAGGCAGGACACGTTTACCGTCGGCACGCGTATGGCTTTGGCCTGAATCCGCCCACTTAGTTCCGGCAGCAGGCGTTCGATACCGCGGGCCAGGCCGGTGGACACCGGAATCACCGACTGGAAGGCCGAGCGCGTGCGGCGCAGGTCCTCGTGGTGATAGGCGTCGATCACCGGCTGATCGTTCATCGCCGAGTGGATGGTGGTGATGGAGACGTACTCCAGACCCACCGCCTCGTTGAGCAACTTGAGCAGCGGCACCCCGCAGTTGGTGGTGCAGGAGGCGTTGGAGACCAGCTTCTCCGCGCCGCTCAGGCACTGCTGATTGACCCCGAAGACGATGGTGGCATCGATATCCGTTTCGCTGGCCATCGGCTGGGAGAACAGCACCCGCGGCGCGCCGGCCGCCAGGAAGCGCTGGCCGTCGGCGCGGGTGTGATAGGCGCCGGAGCACTCGAGCAACAGGTCGATATCCAGCGCCGCCCAGTCGATGCCTTCCGGCGTCGCCTGGCGCAGCACCTGCACGCAGTCGCCGTTGATATGCAGGCAGTCGCCGTCGACTCGTACCTCGCCGGGAAAACGCCCGTGGGTGGAGTCGAAGCGGGTCAGGTATTCGATGCTGGCCTGGTCGGCCAGATCATTCAGCGCGACTATTTCCAGGCGCGCCCCGGCCCCGCGCTCATGCAGCGCGCGCAGCACGCAGCGACCGATGCGGCCGTAGCCGTTGAGGGCGATTCTGTAGGGGCGATTGGTTTTTGGCATGTTTGGCACGAATGCAGTCAACCTGTAGGAGCGAGCTTGCTCGCGATCAATGTTTGAGCATCGCGAGCAAGCTCGCTCCTACCAAGGCTTTCAGTCTTCCAGCAGCTCGGCGGCGGTTTCCAGCAGGTTCTCGACGGTGAAGCCGAAGTGCTCGAACAGCGCCGGCGCCGGGGCGGACTCGCCGAAGCTGGTCATGCCGATGACGCGACCTTCCAGGCCGACGTACTTGTACCAGTAGTCGGCATGGGCGGCCTCGATGGCGATCCGCGCACCGACCTGCAGCGGCAGCACCGCCTGCTTGTAACCGGCATCCTGCGCATCGAACACGCTGGTCGACGGCATCGACACCACCCGCACCTGGCGGCCTTGCGCGCTCAGCTGCTCGTAGGCGGCGACGGCCAGACCGATTTCCGAACCGGTGGCAATCAGGATCAGCTCCGGCTCGCCGGTGCAGTCCTTGAGCACGTAGGCGCCGCGGGCGATGTCGGCCAACTGCTGGGCATTGCGGCTCTGGTGCGGCAGGTTTTGCCGGCTGAAGATCAGCGCGCTGGGGCCGTCGCTGCGTTCGATCGCGCACTTCCAGGCCACCGCCGACTCCACCGCGTCGCAGGGACGCCAGGTATTCAGATTCGGCGTGCAGCGCAGGCTGGCCAGCTGTTCGATCGGCTGGTGGGTCGGGCCGTCCTCGCCGAGACCGATGGAGTCATGGGTGTAGACGAACAGCACGCGTTTTTTCATCAGCGCCGACATGCGCACGGCATTGCAGGCGTATTCCATGAACACCAGGAAGGTCGCGCCGTAGGGCACGAAGCCGCCGTGCAGGGCGATGCCGTTCATGATCGCGCTCATGCCGAACTCGCGCACGCCGTAGAACATGTAGTTGCCGGAGGCGTCTTCAGCGGAGACGCCCTTGCAGCCTTTCCACAGGGTCAGGTTGGAACCGGCCAGATCCGCCGAGCCGCCGAGGAATTCCGGCAGCAGTGGGCCGAAGGCGTTCAGCGCGTTCTGGCTGGCCTTGCGGCTGGCGATGGTCTCGCCCTTCTCGGCGACTTCACGGATATAGGCGGCAGCCTTCTCGGCGAAATCGGCCGGCAGCTCGCCGGCGATACGCCGCTTGAACTCGGCGGCCAGTTCCGGGTAGGCGGCGGCGTAGGCGGCGAAACGCTGATCCCACTCGGCCTCAAAGGCGGCACCGGCTTGCTTGGCGTCCCACTCGGCGTAGATATCGGCCGGGATCTCGAACGGGCCGTGGTTCCAGCCGAGGGCGGCGCGGGTCAGGGCGATCTCGTCGACGCCCAGCGGCGCGCCGTGGCAGTCTTCCTTGCCCTGCTTGTTCGGCGAACCGAAGCCGATGGTGGTCTTGCAGCAGATCAGGGTCGGCTGCTCGCTCTTGCGCGCGGTGTCGATGGCAATCTTGATTTCTTCGGCGTCGTGGCCGTCGACATTGCGGATCACCTGCCAGTCGTAGGCCTCGAAGCGCTTCGGCGTGTCGTCGGTGAACCAGCCCTCGACTTCGCCGTCGATGGAGATGCCGTTGTCGTCGTAGAAGGCGATCAGCTTGCCCAGGCCCAAAGTACCGGCCAGCGAGCTGACCTCATGGCTGATGCCTTCCATCATGCAACCGTCGCCGAGGAACACATAGGTGAAGTGGTCGACGATCTGGTGACCTTCGCGGTTGAACTGGGCGCCCAGGACCTTCTCGGCGAGGGCGAAGCCCACGGCGTTGGCCAGGCCCTGGCCGAGCGGGCCGGTGGTGGTTTCCACGCCCGGGGTGTAGCCGTATTCCGGGTGGCCCGGGGTGCGGCTGTGCAGCTGGCGGAATTGCTTGAGGTCTTCTATGCCCAGGTCATAACCGGTCAGGTGCAGCAACGAGTAGACCAGCATCGAACCGTGACCGTTGGACAGCACGAAGCGGTCGCGGTCGGCGAAGCCCGGGTTGCTCGGATTGTGCTTGAGGTAGTCGCGCCAGAGCACTTCGGCGATGTCCGCCATCCCCATAGGGGCACCCGGGTGGCCGCTGTTGGCTTTCTGCACGGCATCCATGCTCAGGGCACGAATGGCATTGGCTCGCTCACGACGGCTGGGCATCACTGAATCTCCTACGGGTTTTGCAACAGGAAGGTCGAAAAAGGCGGCCATTTTCGCCCAGCGGAGCCCGCCGGGGCAATGACAGATAGTCGCAGAGCCAATGTTTTCTGGCTTCTGCGCCAGCAATACCAATATCAAAACTTTTTGATATTGGTATTGCTGGATGAAAAATGACCGACTAGACTGCGCAGCTTATGAATATGCGTGCCCCCCAGTTGCGTTTCGAGCCCGTCGACGAACTGTCCGCCCTGTGCAAGGCCGGCGGCGACCCGTTGCGCCTGAACGTGCTGCGCGCCCTGGCCAACGACTCGTTCGGCGTGCTGGAACTGGCGCAGATCTTCGCCACCGGCCAGTCCGGCATGAGCCACCACTTGAAGGTGCTGGCCCAGGCCGGCCTGGTGGCCACCCGGCGCGAGGGCAACGCGATCTTCTACCGGCGCGCCCTGGCCCAGGGCGAGCGGCTCGGCGGCATCCTGCACGCGGCGCTGCTCGACGAAGTCGATGCCCTGGCGCTGCCCAGCACTGTCCAGGCGCGGATCGCCGAAGTGCATAGCCAGCGCGCCGCCGCCAGCCAGGATTTTTTCGCCCGCACGGCGGCCAGCTTCCAGGCCCAGCAGGACCTGATCGCCGGCTTGCCGCAATACCGCGACAGCCTGCTGGCACTGCTCGATGCCCTGGGTTTTGCCGGCGCGGCGACGGCATTGGAAATCGGCCCCGGCGATGGGGCTTTTCTGCCCGAGCTGGCACGTCGCTTCAGCCAGGTCACGGCGCTGGACAACAGCCCGGCGATGCTCGAACTGGCGCGCACGCGCTGTGCACAAGAAGGCCTGGGCAACGTCGAGCTGCAACTCGCCGATGCCCTCAACGATGACTACCCGACCGCCGACTGCGTGGTGCTGAACATGGTCCTGCACCATTTCGCCGCCCCCGCCGAGGCACTGAAACAGTTGGCGCGGCAGGTGAAAAGCGGCGGCAGCCTGTTGATCACCGAGTTGTGCAGCCACAACCAGAGCTGGGCCCGGCAAGCCTGCGGCGATCTCTGGCTGGGTTTCGAGCAGGACGACCTGACCCGCTGGGCGGTCGCCGCGGGACTCACCCAAGGCGAAAGCCTGTACGTGGGGTTACGCAATGGTTTCCAGATTCAGGTGCGGCACTTCGCCAAGCCAGATCAACACAATGGCCCACGGGCCGCCCTCAGCCACCGGTAATGAATAGGAAAACCGATCGATGAGCGAATACTCCCTCTTTACCTCCGAGTCCGTCTCCGAAGGCCATCCGGACAAGATCGCCGACCAGATTTCCGATGCGGTGCTCGACGCCATCATCGCCAAGGACAAACACGCCCGCGTGGCCTGCGAAACCCTGGTCAAGACCGGCGTGGCGATTGTCGCCGGCGAAGTCACCACCAGCGCCTGGGTCGACCTCGAGCAGATCGTCCGCGACGTCATCTGCGACATCGGCTACACCAGCTCCGACGTGGGTTTCGACGGCGCCACATGCGGCGTCCTCAACATCATCGGCAAGCAGTCCCCGGACATCAACCAGGGCGTCGACCGGGCGAAACCGGAAGACCAGGGCGCCGGCGACCAGGGCCTGATGTTCGGCTACGCCAGCAACGAAACCGACGTGCTGATGCCCGCGCCTATCGTGCTCAGCCACCGCCTGGTCGAGCGCCAGGCCGAAGCGCGCAAGTCCGGCCTGCTGCCGTGGCTGCGCCCGGACGCCAAATCCCAGGTCACCTGCCGCTATGAAAACGGCAAGGTGGTCGGCATCGACGCGGTGGTGTTGTCGACCCAGCACAACCCGGAAATCAGCCAGGCCGACCTGCAGGAAGCGGTCATGGAGCTGATCGTCAAGCACACCCTGCCAGCCGAACTGCTGCACAAGGGCACCCAGTACCACATCAACCCGACCGGCAAGTTCGTCATCGGCGGCCCGGTGGGCGACTGCGGCCTGACCGGGCGCAAGATCATCGTCGACACCTACGGCGGCATGGCCCGTCATGGCGGCGGCGCCTTCTCCGGCAAGGATCCATCCAAGGTCGACCGCTCGGCGGCTTACGCCGGTCGCTATGTGGCGAAGAACATCGTCGCCGCCGGCCTGGCCGAGCGCTGCGAAATCCAGGTGTCCTACGCCATCGGCGTGGCCCAACCGACCTCGATTTCGATCAACACCTTCGGCAGCGGCAAGATCGGCGACGACAAGATCATCCAGCTGGTGCGCGAGCACTTCGACCTGCGCCCGTACGCGATCACCCGGATGCTCGACCTGCTCCACCCGATGTACCAGGCGACCGCGGCCTACGGTCACTTCGGCCGCACCCCGGTCGAGATGACTGTCGACGGCGACACCTTCACCACCTTCACCTGGGAAAGAACCGACAAGGCCGCCGAGCTGCGTGCCGCTGGCGGTTTGTAACGCTCAGCCGTCGCACTACCCGAAGCCCCGCCTTGCGCGGGGCTTTTTATTGTTCCGTAGAAAACGGACTAGGCTCTACAGCTTATCCCCCGAGCAAGGACGCTCATGATGAAAGCCTGGATTGCGCTACTGCTCGTTTCCCTCGCCCTCGATGCCTGGGCCGCCCCTTGCCCCGACTGGCCTGAAGCGCAGGCCAAGCGGGAAATAGTCGCACTCACCGCACAGGTCGCCGTCTGGGACCAGGCCTACCATCGCCAGGGCGTTTCCCTGGTCGCCGACGAACTCTACGACCAGGCCCGCGCCCAATTGGAGCAGTGGCGCAGCTGCTTTGCCGACGGCGCGACAGCGCCCGCCGATCCGCTGGCCGGCAGCTCCGGGCGCGTTGCCCACCCGGTGGCGCAGACCGGGCTGCACAAGCTGGCGGACAGCGCCGCGGTGCGCGACTGGATGGCGAGTCGCGAGGACCTGTGGATCCAGCCCAAGGTCGACGGCGTGGCGGTCACCCTGGTCTATCGTGGCGGCCTTCTGCAGCAGGTCATCAGCCGGGGTGACGGCCGCCGCGGCCAGGACTGGACGGCCCAGGCGCGCCGCCTGCCAGCGATCCCGCAACGGCTGCCGACACCGCACGACCTGACCCTGCAAGGCGAACTCTACTGGCGCCTGCCCCGACACATACAAGCCGAGGCCGGCGGCCTCGGCGCACGCGGCCGGGTCGCCGGACTGCTGGCACGACAGAGCCTCGACGAGGCCGACGCCGCCGGCATCGGCCTGTTCGTCTGGGACTGGCCGGACGGCCCGGCCGAGATGCGCGAGCGCCTGCAGCGCCTCGACGCCATGGGCTTTGCCGACAGCCGGCGCCTCAGCCAGCCGATCGGCGACTTCACCCAGGCCAGCCACTGGCGCCAGCACTGGTACCGCAGCGCCCTGCCCTTCGCCAGCGACGGCGTGGTACTGCGCCAGGGCAACCGACCGCCGGCGCAGCGCTGGCAAGCCGAACCACCGCACTGGGCGGCGGCCTGGAAATACCCGTTGCGTCAGGCGCTGGCGGTGGTGCAGGCGGTGGATTTCCGCATTGGCCGCCGCGGCCGCATCACCCCGGTGCTGCGCTTGCAGCCAATCAGACTGGACGAGCGCAGGATCGAATATGTCAGCCTCGGCTCGCTGCAACGCTGGCGCAGCCTGGACATTCGCCCCGGCGATCAGGTCGCCATCCAGCTGGCGGGGCTGACCATTCCCAGACTGGACAGCGTGGTCTGGCGCAGCCAGCAACGCCCCGTGGTCAAGGCGCCGCAAGCCGACGACTACCATGCGCTGAGCTGCTGGCGGGCAACGCCGGCCTGCACCAGCCAGTTTCGCGCACGCCTGGCCTGGCTCAGCGGCAAACAGGGCTTGGCGCTACCCGGGGGTCGGCCCCGGCACCTGGGACAAGCTGCTGCAGGCGCGGCAACTCGACGGCCTGCTCGACTGGCTGACGCTGTCTGCCGTGCAATTGGCCGAGGTACCCGGTTTAGGCCCGCGCAGCGCCGGCACGCTCGCCCAGAGTTTTGCCCAGGCCCGGCAACGCCCCTTTGCCGACTGGCTGCGCGCGCTCGGCCTGCCGCCCAGCACCGCGGCGCCCCTGGCGGACAACTGGGATGAGCTGGCGCAACGCAGCAGCGGGGAGTGGCAGCGCCAGCCCGGCATAGGCCCGAGCCGCGCGGCGCAACTGCAGGCGTTCTTTCGGCACCCGGAGGTACAGGCCCTGCGCGAGCGACTGCGGACGGCAGGCGTCGCGGGTTTTTAAGCCGGCGCTATGACCAGCGCGCGTAGGGCGCGCTGCGCGCACCACCTGTCCGCACCTATGCCGCGGCCCGACCTGGGGTTAGGTCGCGGGACAACAGGTTAGAACGCGCGAAATTCCTCGTGGCAGGCCTTGCAGCCGTCCTCGACGCGCTGCACCGGCGCGACCAGCTCGGCGCTTTGCAGCGGGCTGGCGGCGGTCGCAGCGACCAGCGCGGCAGTGCCGGCCTCGAGCTCGCGGGCCAGTTGCTGAAAACGCTCCTGGCGCTGCCAGACGTCATCCTTGGCGCGGGTCTCACCGCCCTCTTCCCTGACCTGGGGAAAGTGCTGCCAGGGCGTGCGGGTCAGTCGATCGAGTTCGGCCGCAGCGCTGACGAAACGCTGCTCCTTGAAGGCGATGCGCCCACGCAGCATGCCGCCGAGGTCTTCGCTGACCTTGAGCATCTGCTTGAAGATGGCCTGGCGCTGGCCCTGCGGTGAGTTCGGATCGACACCCCCGCAAGCAGTCAGGGTCAGGGCAAGCACAACGAGGAACAGGCTTTTCAGCTTCATAACACCTTCACGACAAACAGCTTGGGCTAACAGGCCGTTGAAAAACGTAGGCGAGGCAGCCGAGACAAGGCAAAACAGGCGAGGAAGCGGACTGGGCTCGCACGCGAGTTTACGAGCTGTAAATGAGCATTCCGAGCCTGTTTTTAACGCCCCGCTCTTTTATCAAGAGGGGGCAACCTAGGTAGTTTTTCATCGACCTGTTAAGGAACGGCCGACAGTATCGCCATACATTGCCAGCGGGCCAAGCGTGGTGTTTTGCCGCAGCGATCAACGGCTCAAGCCGAGACCACGAACAGGCCGATGCCGACAAACCAGACCAGCGCGCGCACCGGCGCCCAGTCGGCCAGGACGCAGAGCCAATAGAGCACGCGACTGATCACCAAGGCGATGACCAACTGATCGAGCAAGCCCAGCTCGGCGCCGCCGGCCAGGTGGGCGATGATCACCGCCAAGGCGACTCAAGCGCGGCACCTGGATGGCAAGCCGGCCAATCAGGCCGCCTGTTTTCCCTTGGCCAGCGCCGCGCAAGCCGCGAGCATCGCCCGCAGCAGCACCGCGCAGCCTGCGGCCAGGTCGGTCGGCGCGGCGTTCTCGATCTCGTTGTGGCTGATGCCGCCCTCGCAGGGCACGAAGATCATCCCGGCCGGGCCCAGCTCGGCGAGGAAGATCGCGTCATGCCCGGCACCGCTGACGATATCCATATGCGACAGCCCCAACCCGGCTGCAGCGCCACGTACCGCCTCGACGCAACCCTGATCGAAATACAGCGGCGGGAAATCGGCGGTGGGGGTCAGCTCGAAACTCAGGCCGTGCTGGGCACAGGTCGCCTCGATCACCCCGCGCACCTCTTTGATCATCGAATCCAGGCGCGCCGGCTCGAGATGGCGGAAGTCCAGGGTCATGCGCACCTCGCCGGGGATCACGTTGCGCGAACCGGGATAGGCCTGCAGGCAGCCGACCGTGCCGCAGGCGTGCGGTTGATGTTCCAGGGCCACCCGGTTGACCGCGGCGACCACCGCGGCGGCGCCGACCAGGGCGTCCTTGCGCAGATGCATCGGGGTCGGCCCGGCATGGGCCTCGACACCCCGGAGGTTGAGGTCGAACCATTTCTGGCCGAGGGCGCCGAGCACCACGCCGATGGTCTTGCGCTGGTCCTCGAGGATCGGCCCCTGCTCGATATGCGCCTCGAAATAGGCGCCCACCGCATGCCCGGTGACCGCGCGGCTACCGGCATAGCCGATGGCGTTCAATGCCTCGCCGACCGTGATGCCTTCGGCATCGCGCTTGGCCAGGGTTTCTTCCAGGGTGAATTTCTCGGCGAACACCCCGGAGCCCATCATGCAGGGGGCGAAGCGCGAGCCTTCCTCGTTGGTCCAGACCACCACCTCCAGCGGTGCCTCGGTCTGCACGCCCAGGTCGTTGAGGGTGCGCAGCACCTCCAGGCCGGCCAGCACGCCGAAGCAGCCGTCGAACTTGCCGCCGGTGGGCTGGGTGTCGATATGGCTACCGGTCATCACCGGCGGCAAGGCGGGATTGCGCCCGGCCCGGCGGGCGAAGATATTGCCGACACCATCGACCGTCACCGTGCAGCCGGCCTCTTCGCACCAGCGCACGAACAGGTCGCGGGCCTGGCGATCCAGGTCGGTCAGGGCCAGACGACAGACCCCGCCCTTGACGGTGGCACCGAGCTTGGCCAGTTCCATCAGCGACTGCCACAGGCGTTCGCCATCGATATGCGCTTGGCTGGACTGCAGGACGTTTTCTGCCGTGTTCATGCCGATCTCCTCGATCTGTCATCTGTGACTCGCCCGCGGGAGAGGGGCGCGTCTGCTGGATCGCATCGCGAGCAGGCTCGCGCCTACAGGTGCGCGCGGTCATTGCTCGCGGTGCTTTTGCCTCACACCGGCGCCTTGGCCACCAGCGCTTGCGTCCCGCGCAGGCTGCCCAGGGCGAAATAGAGCAGGCCGCCGAGGAAGGAACCGGTGAACCAGCCATAGTCGTAGAACCAGCTGAAGGCGTTGCTGCCGAGCGACAACAGGGTCAATGCCACCGGTACGGCGAAGGCAACGAAGCCGATCCAGTTCCAGGCCGGGTAGACGTCGTCGCGGTACAGGCCGGCGAGGTCGAGCTGCTGCTTCTTGATCAGGAAGTAGTCCACTACCATGATCCCGGCGATCGGCCCGAGCAGGCTCGAATAACCCAGCAACCAGTTGGAATAGACGCTTTCCAGGCTCAGGTCGGAGACCAGCAGGCCGAGTTTCTTCAGCAGCTCATGGCCCATCAGTGCCAGGCCGATCAGGCCGGTGAGCAGCACCGCCTTGGTCCGATCGATCCGCTTGGGCGCGATGTTCTGGAAGTCGTTGGTCGGCGAGACGATATTCGCCGCGGTGTTGGTCGACAGGGTCGCGACTATGATCAGCGCCATGGCCAGGGCGACCCAGCCGGGGCTCTGGATATGGCCGATCAGGCTGACCGGATCGGCCACGGTCTCGCCGACCAGCGAGGCCGAGGCGGCGGTCAGCACCACGCCGAGGGCGGCGAAGAGGAACATGGTCAGCGGCAGGCCGAGGATCTGGCCGAGGATCTGGTCCTTCTGGCTCTTGGCGTAGCGACTGAAGTCGGGGATGTTCAGCGACAGGGTGGCCCAGAAGCCGACCATGGCGGTCAGACCGGCGAGAAAGTAGCCGGTGACGCTGGCGCCCTCGGGACGGCTAGGTGGCTGCGCCAGCAACTCGCTCATCGACACGTTGGGCAACGCCCACACCAGCAGACCGACACCGACCAGCACCAGCAATGGCGCGGAGAGGGTTTCCAGCCACTTGATCGACTCGGCGCCGCGCAGCACGATCCACAGGTTGAGGGTCCAGAAGATCATGAAACCGATCACCTCGCCGGTGCCGCCCAGGCTCTTCCAGCCCTCGAAGATCGAGCCGAGCAGCAGGTGGATGGCCAGGCCGCCGAACATGGTCTGGATGCCGAACCAGCCGCACGCCACCACCGCGCGAATCAGGCAGGGCACGTTGGAGCCGATCACGCCGAACGACGAGCGCAACAGCACCGGGAAGGGAATACCGTACTTGGTGCCGGGGAAGGCGTTCAGGGTCAGCGGCACCAGCACCACGATATTGGCCAGCAGGATCGCCAGCAGCGCCTCGCCCACCGACAGACCGAAGTAGGCGGTCAATACGCCACCGAGGGTGTAGGTGGGCACGCAGATCGACATGCCGACCCAGAGCGCAGTGATGTGCCACTTGTTCCAGGTGCGCTCGTGCACCTTGGTCGGGGCGATGTCGTGGTTGTAGCGCGGGCTGTCGAGTACGTCGGGGCCAGCGGCCAGTTCGTACAAACCATCGCGCTCGGTCACTTGCGATCTGCTCTGCTGCATGGAGCCTCTCCAGGAATTGTTCTGCTTGTTCGCTCATCGGGGGTGAGCCGATGGCCGGAGTATGGGTGCATCTCGGGGCCGGCCAACCCGGTAGCGGCGACACTCAATAAGCATGCCGAAAACTGCGCGCGCCACTCGAAAACCGCATCAACACAAGCCAACCAGCTGATATTCAACAGTTTTATAACAGGGAGCAAGCTCCTGCGGCGGTCTCGCCGGCTTGTCGATGATTGACCAGACCAGCCTGTCTGCATAGTCAGGATTCAAACTGGTGCAGGCAAGCTTTTTTCCAGCGCCTGACGCGGTTCACAGGCGCCACTCAACCGGCTGATTTTCCATAGGAAATCTTGACCATATTGGCTTCTTGTCAAGTGCGTCAAAAAGATCGAGGCACGCACCATTTTGTTTATTTGTGTATTTTTTCGTTTAATATCAATAATTTAATTAGTACAAAATTGATCGAAAAATAATCTTGATCAATCCAAAAACAGCGACTAGATTCAATTCCTGTCAGCCATGACAGGAATTTAAACGCTCCCGCCTGGCTCGCCATAACACCAAGAACCGGCACGCACCGGTCAGCCTGAGAGGAACTCGCTATGTCGCTGTTGATCCGTGGCGCCACCCTGGTCACCCATGAGGAAAGCTACCGCGCCGACCTGCTCTGCGCCGACGGCCTGATCCAGGCCATCGGCGCCAACCTCGACGCCCCGGCCGGCTGCCAGGTGCTCGACGGCAGCGGCCAGTACCTGATGCCCGGCGGCATCGACCCGCACACCCACATGCAACTGCCGTTCATGGGCACGGTGGCCAGCGAGGACTTCTTCAGCGGCACCGCCGCGGGCCTGGCCGGCGGCACCACCTCGATCATCGACTTCGTCATCCCCACCCCGCAGCAGTCGCTGCTCGAAGCCTTCCACTGCTGGCGCGGCTGGGCGGAGAAGTCCGCGTCCGACTACGGCTTCCATGTCGCCATCACCTGGTGGAGCGAGCAGGTCGCCGCCGAGATGGGCGAGCTGGTGGGCAAGCATGGGGTCAACAGTTTCAAGCACTTCATGGCCTACAAGAACGCCATCATGGCCGCCGACGACACCCTGGTGGCCAGCTTCGAGCGCTGCCTGCAGCTGGGCGCGGTGCCTACCGTGCACGCGGAGAATGGCGAGCTGGTCTACCACCTGCAGAACAAGCTGCTGGCCCAGGGCATGACCGGGCCGGAGGCGCACCCGCTGTCGCGGCCGGCGCAGGTCGAGGGCGAGGCCGCCAGCCGCGCCATACGCATCGCCGAGACCCTGGGCACGCCGCTGTATCTGGTGCACGTCTCGACCCGGGAAGCCCTGGACGAGATCAGCTACGCCCGGGCCAAGGGCCAGCCGGTGTACGGCGAAGTCCTGGCCGGCCACCTGCTGCTCGACGACAGCGTCTACCGCCACCCGGACTGGCAGACCGCCGCCGGCTACGTGATGAGCCCGCCGTTCCGCCCGCGCGGCCATCAGGAGGCACTGTGGCGCGGCCTGCAATCGGGCAACCTGCACACCACCGCCACCGACCACTGCTGCTTCTGCGCCGACCAGAAAGCCGCCGGCCGCGACGACTTCAGCAAGATCCCCAATGGCACCGCCGGCATCGAAGACCGCATGGCCGTGCTCTGGGACGAGGGGGTCAACAGCGGCAAGCTGTCGATCCACGATTTCGTCGCCCTGACCAGCACCAACGCCGCGAAGATCTTCAACCTGTTCCCGCGCAAGGGCGCGCTGCGCGTCGGCGCCGATGCCGACCTGGTGCTCTGGGATCCGCAGGGCAGCCGGACCATCTCGGCCAAGACCCACCACCAGCAGGTCGACTTCAACATCTTCGAGGGCAAGACCGTGCGCGGCGTGCCCAGCCACACCATCAGCCAGGGCAAGCTGGTCTGGGCCGACGGCGAGCTGCGCGCCGAGCGCGGTGCCGGCCGCTACGTCGAGCGCCCGGCCTACCCGGCGGTGTTCGACCTGCTGAGCAAGCGCGCCGAGCTGAATCGGCCGCGGCCGGTCAAGCGCTGAACCTCAGGGCCTGCGGCCCTTATCGCGAGCAAGCTCGCTCCTACAAAGACCTGCGCAGCCACTGTAGGAGCGAGCTTGCTCGCGATCGAGCGCGCAGCGCTCACCATGAAAACAACGCCCGTCAGAGGCCATCCGCCACAAGACCGTGAGGCAATTACCGTGATAGACACCCTCAGCCATTTGCCGCGACCGCCTGCCGGCGCGGCCGAACTGGCCGATCGCTTCGGCGATCTGGCCCCGCCTCTCACTGCCCGCCAGGCCGCCCTGGAAAGCGCGCGCTGCCTGTATTGCTACGACGCGCCCTGCGTCAACGCCTGCCCCAGCGAGATCGACATTCCCGCGTTTATCCGCAGCATCCAGCAGGAGAATGTCCAGGGCGCGGCGCAGACCATCCTCTCGGCGAATATCCTCGGCGGCAGCTGCGCCCGCGTCTGCCCCACCGAAATCCTCTGCCAGCAGGCCTGCGTGCGTAACAACGCGCAGGAATGCGCGCCGGTGCTGATCGGCCTGCTGCAGCGCCATGCCCTCGACCACGCGCAGTTCAGCGAACACCCGTTCCAGCGCGCCCCGGCCAGCGGCAAGCGCATCGCCGTGATCGGTGCCGGCCCGGCGGGTTTGTCCTGCGCCCATCGCCTGGCCCTGCACGGCCATGAGGTGGTGGTGTTCGAGGCCCGCGAGAAGGCCGGCGGCCTCAACGAGTACGGCATCGCCAAGTACAAGCTGGTGGAGGACTTCGCCCAGCGCGAGCTGGACTTCCTCCTGCAGATCGGCGGCATCGAGATCCGCCACGGCCACCGGCTGGGCGACGACCTCAGCCTGAGTGAACTGCACCAGCAGTTCGACGCGCTGTTCCTCGGCATCGGTCTGGCCGCCAGCAAGCGCCTCGGCCTGGCCGGCGAAGACGCGCCGGGCCTGCTCGCCGCCACCGACTACATCCGCGAACTGCGCCAGAGCGACGACCTGAGCCAGCTGCCGCTGGCCGAGCGCTGCACCGTCCTCGGCGCCGGCAATACCGCCATCGACATGGCGGTGCAGATGAGCAAGCTCGGCGCCCGCGACGTCAACCTGGTCTACCGCCGTGGCTTCGCGGAGATGGGCGCTACCGGCCACGAGCAGGATATCGCCAAGGCCAACCAGGTGCGCCTGCTGACCTGGGCCCAGCCGCAAGAGGTACTGCTGAACGATCAGGGTCAGGTGCGCGGCATGCGCTTCGCCCGCACCCGCCTGGACAGCGGCCGCCTGCAGAGCACCGGGGAGAGCTTCGAGCTGGCCGCCGACGCCATCTTCAGCGCCATCGGCCAGGCCTTCGACGGCCAAGCCCTGGTTGATCCGCTGGCCGGCGAACTCAAGCGCGAGGGCGAACGCATCTGGGTCGACCAGAACCTGCAGACCAGCGTGCCCGGCATCTATGCCGGCGGCGACTGCACCGCCCTGGGCCAGGACCTCACCGTGCAGGCCGTGCAGCACGGCAAGCTGGCCGCCGAGGCCATCCACACCCACCTGATGCGCAACGCGGAGGCCGCATAAATGGCTGATCTATCCATCGAATTCGCCGGCATCAAGGCACCCAACCCGTTCTGGCTGGCCAGCGCACCGCCCACCGACAAGGCCTACAACGTGATCCGCGCCTTCGAGGCCGGCTGGGGCGGCGTGGTCTGGAAGACCCTCGGCGAGGACCCGGCGGCGGTCAACGTGTCGTCGCGCTACTCGGCGCACTTCGGCGCCAACCGCGAGGTGCTCGGCTTCAACAATATCGAGCTGATCACCGACCGCTCCCTGGAGATCAACCTGCGCGAGATCACCCAGGTGAAGAAGGCCTGGCCGGACCGCGCGCTGATCGTCTCCTTGATGGTGCCCTGCATCGAGGAATCCTGGAAAGCCATACTGCCACTGGTGGAAGCTACCGGCTGCGACGGCATCGAGCTGAACTTCGGCTGCCCCCACGGCATGCCCGAGCGCGGCATGGGCGCGGCGGTCGGCCAGGTGCCGGAGTACGTCGAGCGGGTCACCCGCTGGTGCAAGAGCTACTGCGCGCTGCCGGTGATCGTCAAGCTCACCCCCAACATCACCGACATCCGCACCGCCGCCCGCGCCGCCTATCGCGGCGGCGCCGATGCGGTGTCGCTGATCAACACCATCAACTCGATCACCAGCGTCGACCTTGAGCGCATGGTCGCCAACCCGATCGTCGGCAGCCAGAGCACCCACGGCGGCTACTGCGGCTCGGCGGTCAAACCGATCGCCCTGAACATGGTCGCCGAGATCGCCCGCGACCCCGAGACCCGCGGCCTGCCGATCTGCGGCATCGGCGGCATCGGCAGCTGGCGCGATGCGGCGGAGTTCGTCGCCCTGGGTTGCGGCGCGGTGCAGGTGTGCACTGCGGCCATGCTGCATGGTTTCCGCATCGTCGAGCAGATGCAGGACGGCCTGTCGCGCTGGATGGACAGCCAGGGCTACGCCAGCCTGGCCGACTTCTCCGGCAAGGCAGTGGGCAACACCACCGACTGGAAGTACCTGGACATCAACTACCAGGTGATCGCCCGGATCGACCAGGACGCCTGCATCGGCTGCGGGCGCTGCCACATCGCCTGCGAAGACACTGCGCACCAGGCCATCGCCAGCCTCGCCCAGGCCGACGGCACGCATAAGTACGAGGTGATCGACGCCGAATGCGTGGGCTGCAACCTGTGCCAGATCACCTGCCCGGTGCAGGATTGCATCGAGATGGTGGCGCAGGACACCGGCAAGCCGTTCCTCGACTGGCAGCACGATCCGCGCAATCCGTACCGCGTGGCCTCGTAGTGGTCGTGCAGGGGGCGAGGATTTCAGCCACATGCGGCTATAATTCACGCCCTCCGATTCCACCAGGCGCAGAGACCGCGATGAACCAGGATCAACTCAAGCAAGCAGTCGCTCAGGCTGCCGTCGACTTCATCCTCCCCAAGCTCGACGCCAAGAGCGTCGTCGGGGTCGGCACCGGCTCCACGGCCAACTGTTTTATCGATGCCCTGGCCCAGCACAAGGCCGAGTTCGACGGCGCCGTGGCCAGCTCCGAAGCCACTGCCGCGCGCCTCAAGGGCCACGGTATTCCGGTTTATGAGCTGAATACCGTCAGCGACCTGGAGTTCTATGTCGATGGCGCCGATGAAAGCGACGAGCACCTCAACCTGATCAAGGGCGGCGGCGCCGCCCTGACCCGCGAGAAGATTGTCGCCGCCGTGGCCAAGACCTTCATCTGCATCGCCGACGCCAGCAAGCTGGTGCCGGTGCTCGGCAGCTACCCGCTGCCGGTGGAAGTGATTCCGATGGCGCGCAGCCATGTCGCCCGCGAACTGGTCAGGCTCGGTGGCGACCCGGTATACCGCGAGGGCGTGACCACCGACAACGGCAACCAGATCCTCGACGTCTACAACCTGTCGATAGTCAACCCGCGCGAACTGGAAGCGCAGATCAACAATATCGTCGGCGTGGTCACCAATGGCCTGTTCGCCGCACGCCCGGCGGACCTGCTGCTGCTCGGCACCGCCGACGGGGTGAAAACCCTTACCCGCTGAGCGCTGGCCGGATACGCAATCGGAGCTAGGCTTGCTGGGGTATCCCCCAGGTTCAGGAGCTCAGCATGGCCAGCAAATTTCACCTGAAGACAGCCAAGGACGGTCAGTTTCACTTCAACCTGCTCGCCGGCAACGGCGAGATCATTCTCACCAGCGAGCTGTACAAGAGCAAACCCTCGGCCCTCAACGGCATCGAGTCGGTGCAGAAAAACGCGCAGCGCGAGGGTGCCTTCGAGGTCAAACCTGCCGCCGGCGGCAAGTTTCACTTCGTGCTCAAGGCCACCAATGGCCAGGTGGTCGGCCAGAGCCAGCTATATGCCAGCGAAGCCAGCTGCCAGAACGGCGTCGAGTCGGTGAAGAAAAATGCGCCGGCGGCGACCCTGCACGACGAAAGCTGACGTCCCGGCAGGCGAAGGCCGGGTAATCACTCGGCCTTTTTCTTGAACAGATAGAACAGATTCGGCTCGCTGATCAGGTACAGGTTGCCATCGTTGTCCATGGCCACCCCTTCCGCCTGCGGCACCGTGGCCTTGAGTCCCTGCTGCCCGGCCAACAGCGACAGGCTGCTGATCGGCTTGCCGGCGACATTCAGTTCCAGCACCAGGCGCGACTCATCGGACAAGGCCAGCAGATGCCCGGTGCGCTGGTCGTACTGCAAACTGGACAGGTCGCGCACGAACAGCCCGGCATCGCGCGCCAGGTCATCCACCACATGCACGGCAAACGGCTGACCCGGATCGCTGTGCGGAAAGCCATGAATCTCGTAGATGCGCAGCGGATCGCGCTCCTTGGCGACGAACAGGCGCTGGCCGACCGAGTCGTAAGCCAAGCCCTCGAAGCCCTTGTTGTCGCTCAGCTCGATGCCCAGCGACAGTTGCTGGGCACTGGTCGCGTCGACCTCGCGGGTGTCCTCGTCCAGGCGCACCTTGATCAGGCGCTGGCGACGCTCGTCGCTGATCACATAGAGGCCGCGACTGATGTATTCGACCGCCTCGGCATCGCCAAAACCGATCAGCTTGACTCGGCGCAGGACGCGACCGTCGAGCGACAGTTCGATCAATTCCGGATTCTGGTTGGTGACGGTAAACAGACTGCGCCGATCCGGGTCGTAGGTCAGCGCCGAGACATCGTCGTCCAGGCCGACGATCGGTTGCGCCTCGATCGCCACCCGGTAATCCGTCAGCCAGATCGAGTCATCCTGCCATTGCGCCACCTGTCGCCATTGCTGCGCGTTGAACCAGGCACGCTCGAACAGACGGTAGTCCTGGGCCAGCCAACCCAGCACCAGCAGCACTGCCAGCAACAGCCCCAGGGCCAGACGTTTGCGGGTAAGCATAGGGTGCATCGCTTTTTCACTCACAGATTGCTCAACGCACAACCACGCCAGTCCGAAGCAGAAGCCTCGGGCTGGCGTGGTGGTGTGGGTCAGCCGCACATCGCGGCTGGTTTTCAGTTACTCAGTTCGACCATATCGACATCGATTTCGCGGCTGGTCAGATCACGATCGACCTCGCCGGTCAGTTTGACCATGGCCTTTTCGGAAACAGCCTGCGCCGGCCAATCCTCATTGTCGATCTCAACCTGGATGGTGCCGGTGGCATCCTTGAACTCGTAGAGTTCGTCTTGCAGACGCTTGACGATCTGGCCCTGCAGGACAACCGGAGTATCGTCGGCGGCGTCCAGTGCAGCAGCCACCGTGCTGACCTGGGTGATGGCGCCGGGGCCGGTATAACCTTCGGCCAAGGCAGCGGCAGTGAACAGTGGGGCAAGCAGCAGAACAAGTGTGCAACGCTTCATGGTGGATCTCGCTAATCGGTAAATGACCCGGTCAGATTAGCGAGCACGGCTGAACCCAGGCTTAATCCGAGCTTAAGCCAAACTTAACCGGCACACCCCACGCTTGCCCTCGCCGCTCGGCCGGCTGGCAATGCGCCGATCCGTTCGCCGCGACAGCCTGCCGGATGTACCCGGCGCCGATGATCCACGGTGTACGGCCTGCGGCGAGTGACAGCCTGCAGATTGTGGGTTGTTCGAGGATGTCGGGACGCTTAATCGACCTGCGTGGGCAGCTCCACCGGCACGTCCTTGCTGAACACATAGAGCAGGTTGGGTTCGCCGACGATGTAGATATTGCCCGCCGCATCCATAGTCACGCCTTCGGCCTGCTTGATGCTCTGGTGCAGACCGTTGAGACCGCCAATCAGGCTGATGAAGCTGACCGGCTGCCCCTGCTCATCCAGCTCCAGGAGCAGACGCGACTCGTCGGAAAGCACCAGGGAGTGACCGGTGCGCGCATCGAAACTCAACGAAGAAATATCGCGCACGAACGCGCGCTTCGAGGGCAACGCCTGCAGCGTCCCGGCGGCGCCGTCCTCGCCGGGAAACGGCAAGCTGAACAGCCCCAGCGGACCGCGCTCCTTGCCGAGCAGCAACCGCTGATTGCGCGAGTCCCAGGCAATCCCCTCGAAGCCCTTGTTGCCGGAATCGGCAAAGCCCAGGTCGAACGATGGATAATCGCCGGCATCCAGGCTCTGCGTGTCGGCGTCGATACTGAACGCCGTCAAGCTGCGCCGGCGCTCGTCGATGATCGCCAGGCGTCCGCCGGAGATGACCTCGACGCCCTCGGGATCGGAAAAGCCGCTGAGCGGGATACGCCGCAGCACCTCACCGGCCAGCGACAACTCGACCAGTTGCGGGTGCTTGCCGGTCACGGTGAACAGGGTGTCGCTAGCGGGGCTGTAGGTCAGCCCTGAGGTTTCGTCCCGCTCCAGGCCGGTCAACGACCGACCCTGCACGACCACCCGATAGCCCGGCAGCCAGATGCTCGCCTGCTGCTCGGCAACACTCCGCCGGCCTTCCTCGAGCCAGAACCAGGCGCGATCGTCCAGGCGCAGAAAGTCGACCAGCAGCACCGTGGCAACGACCAGCAACAGCAGCAGCAACCGGCGCGGGCGCATGAAACGAAGGAACTGGGCAGGCATCGGCACGACTCGAGAAAACCATGGCCATCAGACTAGCGGCCAAAGCTTAAGGTTCGATTACCCACAGAGAGCGTCTCCAGGCGCCCCGTACACGACTGGCCGGTTACAGCACGCGGCTGGCGAAACACGAGTGGCCGACCAGTTCCAGCACCAGCTCATCGCCCTTGTGCAACGGCCCGACCCCGACCGGCGTACCGGTGAGGATCACGTCGCCCGGCTGCAGGCTGAAGTGCCCGGCGATGTGCTGGATCATCGGCAGGATCGGGTTGAGCATGTCGCGGCTGTTGCCGTCCTGACGCACTTCGCCGTTGATCGTCAGGCGAATGCCGATATCACTCAGGTCCTCCACCGCATCGCCCGGCACGAAGGGCGCCAGCACGCAGGCGCCATCGAAGGACTTGGCGATTTCCCAGGGGTAGCCCTTGTCCTTGAGCTTGGCCTGCAGGTCGCGCAGGGTCAGGTCGAGGGCCGGAGCGAAGCCGGAAATCGCGTCCAGCACTTCTTCGGCATTGGGCGTGCGCGACAATGGCTTGCCGATCAGCACGGCGATCTCCGCCTCGTAATGCACCGCACCGCGCTCGTCGGGAATCGCAAACCCCTCGTCCAGCGCCACCACACAGCTGCCGGCCTTGATGAACAGCAGCGGCTCGCTCGGTACCGGGTTGTTCAGTTCCTTGGCGTGTTCGGCGTAGTTGCGGCCGATGCACACCACCTTGCCCATGGGGAAGTGGATATGGGTGCCGTCGACATACTGGTGCTGGTAACTCATCACAGACTCCTTATGGGAATGCGCCGCGCGCTGCTCTTAAAACGCTGCTCTTGGTAGGAGCCAGCTTGCTGGCGATCAGTGGCCCGATCCGGCTTCTCGATACTGCGGATCGCCAGCAAGCTGGCTCCTACAGGCAATACAGATGATTCGCGTACCAATCAGAGCGGGAAGATCTTGCCGGGGTTCATGATGCCGTTAGGATCGAACACCGCCTTGATCGCCTTCATGTAGCCGATCTCCGCCTCGGAGCGGCTGTAATGCAGGTAATCGCGCTTGGTCATGCCGACGCCGTGTTCGGCGCTGATCGAGCCGTTGTACTTCTGCACGGTCTCGAACACCCACTTGTTGACCGTGGCGCACTTGGCAAAGAACTCGTCCTTGGACAGGCTCGAAGGCTTGAGGATATTCAGGTGCAGGTTGCCGTCGCCGATGTGGCCGAACCAGACGATCTCGAAGTCCGGGTAGTGTTCACCGACGATGGCGTCGATGTCGTGGAGGAAGGCCGGCACTTTCGATACCGTGACCGAGATGTCGTTCTTGTACGGGGTCCAGTGACTGATGGTCTCGGAGATGTATTCGCGCAGCTTCCACAGGTTCTGCAGTTGCTGTTCGCTCTGGCTCATCACCCCGTCCAGCACCCAACCCTGTTCGACGCAATGCTCGAAGGTGGCCAGGGCCGCCTCGGCCACCTGCTCGCTGCTGGCCTCGAACTCCAGCAGCGCATAGAACGGGCAGTCGGTTTCGAACGGTGCCGGCACGTCGCCGCGGGCCATGACCTTGGCCAGCGCCTTGTCGGAGAAGAACTCGAAGGCGGTCAGGTCCAGCTTGTTCTGGAAGGCGTGCAGCACCGGCATGATCGAATCGAAATCGGCCGCGCCGAGGACCATGGCGGTGAGGTTCTGCGGCGCGCGGTCGAGGCGCATGGTCGCCTCGACCACGAAGCCCAGGGTGCCTTCGGCGCCGATGAACAGCTGGCGCAGGTCGTAGCCGGTGGCGTTCTTGATCAGGTCCTTGTTCAGCTCCAGCAGCTCGCCGGTGCCGGTGACGACCTTCAGACCGGCCACCCAGTTGCGGGTCATGCCGTAACGAATCACCTTGATCCCGCCGGCATTGGTGCCGATATTGCCGCCCAGCTGGCTCGAACCGCTGGAGGCGAAATCGACCGGGTAGTACAGCCCCTGCTCTTCGGCGAACAGCTGCAACTGCTTGGTCACCACACCCGGCTGACAGACCACGCAGCGGTCGAATTCGTTGAACGCGAGAATCTGGTTCATATAGTCGAAGGCCACCACCACTTCGCCGTTGGCCGCAACGGCAGCGGCCGACAGCCCGGTGCGCCCGCCCGACGGCACCAGGGCGACCTTGTGCTGGTTGGCCCAGCGGACGATGGCCTGGACCTGCTCGATGCTCTTGGGAAAGACGATGGCGCAAGGGGCCGGGGCGAAATGTTTGGTCCAATCCTTGCCGTAGGCGTTGAGGGAATCGGCATCGGTGAGCACCTTGCCGGGCTCAACCAGGGTCTTCAGCTCTTCGATCAGCGCAGGATTGGTCATCTACGGAACTCTCAAACGATTCATGGTCACCCTGAGCACGCTTCATCTGCCAGGGGTGGGTGTTTCGCGGGGCGCTTATGCTAGCATACGCACCCCGTGAATCGTGCTCCCGCGCCGATCTGCGGGGGCCCGGTCAGCAACGTAGCTGGCCTTTCCCTGATCACTATTTGTGGGACAACAGGTACTCCGATGAGCAAGACCTCTCTCGACAAGAGCAAGATCAAGTTCCTTCTTCTCGAAGGCGTCCACCAGAATGCCGTGGACACCCTGAAGGCTGCCGGCTACACCAACATCGAGTACCACAAGGGCGCACTGTCCGACGACGAGCTGAAAACCAGGATCGCCGACGCGCACTTCATTGGCATTCGCTCACGCACCCAGCTGACCGCCGATGTCTTCGATTGCGCGAACAAGCTGGTCGCCGTCGGCTGCTTCTGCATCGGCACCAACCAGGTCGACCTCGACGCCGCCCGCGAGCGCGGTATCGCGGTGTTCAACGCGCCTTACTCGAACACCCGCTCGGTGGCCGAACTGGTGCTGGCCCAGGCCATCCTGCTACTGCGCGGCATCCCGGAAAAGAACGCCTCCTGCCACCGTGGCGGCTGGATCAAATCGGCAGCCAACTCCTTCGAGATCCGCGGCAAGAAGCTCGGCATCGTCGGCTACGGCTCGATCGGCACCCAGCTCTCGGTCCTCGCCGAAGCCCTCGGCATGCAGGTGTTCTTCTACGACACCGTGACCAAGCTGCCGCTGGGCAACGCCACCCAGATCGCCAAGCTGCATGACCTGCTGGGCATGTGCGACATCGTCTCGCTGCACGTGCCGGAACTGCCGTCGACCCAGTGGATGATCGGCGAGAAGGAAATCCGCGCGATGAAGAAGGGCGGCATCCTGATCAACGCCGCCCGCGGCACCGTGGTCGAGCTGGAGCACCTGGCCGCCGCGATCAAGGACGAACACCTGATCGGCGCCGCCATCGACGTGTTCCCGGTCGAACCGAAGTCCAACGACGAAGAGTTCGAAAGCCCGCTGCGCGGCCTGGACCGGGTGATCCTCACCCCGCACATCGGCGGCTCCACCGCCGAAGCCCAGGCCAACATCGGCCTGGAAGTGGCGGAAAAGCTGGTCAAGTACAGCGACAACGGCACCTCGGTATCCTCGGTCAACTTCCCCGAAGTCGCCCTGCCGGCGCACCCGGGCAAGCACCGCCTGCTGCACATTCACCAGAACGTGCCGGGCGTGATGAGCGAGATCAACAAGGTGTTCGCCGAAAACGGCATCAACATCTCCGGCCAGTTCCTGCAGACCAACGACAAGGTCGGCTATGTCGTGATCGACGTCGACGCCGACTACTCCGACCTGGCGCTGGAGAAGCTGCAACACGTCAACGGCACCATCCGCAGCCGCGTGCTGTTCTAAGCACGGCCGCGAGGCAAAAAAGGGAAGCTGCGGCTTCCCTTTTTCATGGCGATGGCGCCCCCCTGTGGGAGGCGCTTTAGCGGCGATTTTTTACAACTGCTGTCGCGGCTAAAGCCCCTCCCACGCCCCCGCTTAGGCTTCCAACGTCCGTAACGCCGCCTCCGCGGCAGGCAACTCCTCTTCACTGAACACCTGCACCCCGGCACGGCGCAGGGCGGCGGCGGTGACGCCTTCGCCGGCTACTTTCACCCCGCTGAAGCTGCCGTCGTAGTTCTCGCGGTTGCCGCACGACGGGCTGCGCGCCTTGAGCAGGGCCAGGCGGATGCCGTGCTGGCGGACCAGGGCCAGGGCCTGTTCGGCGCCGGCGACAAAGGCCGCCGTGACCTCCTCGCCATCGATAGTCAGTACCTGCAGCCGGCCGTCGAGCACCTGCGCGCCCTGGCCCGAGGGGATTTCCGCCGCCGGTCGTGGCGTCGGCAAGCCGCCGGCGACTTCCGGGCAGAGCGCGACCACCCGGCCCTCGGCCTGCCAGCGCTGGAGCAAATCGAAGGGGCCGTGGGCGCCGCCGTCATAGCGCACGCGGTGGCCGAGCAAGCAGCGACTGACCAGAATCTTCTGCATATATCCTCCTGGGGCCGCGGCTTGAAGGGTGCAAGCCAGCCACCACTTGCTCTACAGCGGGCCGTCGCCGCGGCGGCGGAACCAGCCGGTCAGCGACAAGCGCTCGCGGCTGGCCGGCAACACTTCATGGGGCATGTCGGCGGAAAGGAACACCAGCAGGCTGCCGGCCTGCGGCTGCACATCGCGCGTCGTCCCGTCCGCCAGGTACAGGCGCAAGGCGCCACCCTGCTCGGGCTGCCAATCCGGGTTGAGGTAGAACACGGCCGACACCGCACGGCGGTCGTCGTCACGGAAACGATCGAGATGTTTCTGATAGAAGGCGCCGGGCGGATACCAGGCGAAGTGGCACTCGTAGTCGTCCAGGCCCAGATAGAGCTCACGATTGAGCGCCTGACGCAGCCCGTCCATCAGCGCCAGATAATGGTCGCAAGCCGGCGACAAGCCGGCATCCAGCCATTGAATACGGTCGCCACGCACCCCTTCGCGGACTTCCTGACCAGCGCCACGGCCGATGCTGGCGGGGGTTAAATCACCCTGCGCGGCGCGCGTGCGGCACTCATCGGCCAGTTCGAGGGTCAAAGATTGGGGCGCGAACGCAGGTTGCAGCGACCAGCCTTGTTCGGCCAGGTCGTCGACGATGCGCGCTAACAGTGTGGAATCAGTTGAAATAGGCATGCCGGCGATTCTATCAGCCTGCAGGCTATGCCTCGACAAGCGCCGCCAAGCCATCGAAAATAGCTGCCCGCTAGACAGGAGTCTGTATGCGCGTCCTATCCATAGTTTTACTGTTGTTCCTCAGCCTCCCCAGCCTGGCAGATGCTCAAGTGCAGCTCTACCAGGCCGCCGGCTGGCCGCAGCAACGCGCGCATTTCAACGATGCCCTGAGCGCCGCGCAGGCGCGCTATCGCAGCAGCCTGCCGCCAGCGGTGTATGAGGCGCTGGTGAACAACAGCAACCAGCGCTTTGCCCCGCTGGCGATCGATCAACGCGCCCAGCAGAGCCTGCGGCAAAATCTCGTCGACCCGCAGCCCGCCCTGCAGTTTTTCCAGTCGGAGCTGGGGCGCAAGGTGGTCGCCGCCGAACAACTCTCCACCCGCCGCGACCAGTTGGCCCTGTATGCCGACGGCTTGCCGCGCATCGAGGCCAGCGCCACCCGGCGCCTGCTGATCCGCCACCTGGCCCAGGCGCTGCCGGCCAAGGAGGCCGGTGCCGAAGTTAGCCTGGCCCTGGCCGGGGTCGCGGCCGACAGCCTCAGCCAGATGCTCCCCGGCCTGTTCGGCGGCGATAGCACACAGGGTTTGCTCAACTCCCAGCGCCAGCGCCTGATGGAACAGATCGGCGCGGATCTGGACAACACCCTGCTGCACGTCTACCGCGAGCTGTCCGATCCGGAGCTGGAAGAATTCGTCAGCTTCGCCCAATCGGCAGAAGGTCAGGCTTACTACCAGGCCGCCCTGGCGGCAATCCGTGCCGGCCTGGCGGTCGGCCAGAGCAGCGCCAACCTGGCGCCCGCACCGCAGGGGATCTGACGGGATCGCGCGCGGCGGCCGATCAGGCCAGGCGCTCGCGGAGAAAATCGAAATAGCGCTGACGCAGGGCCGGCGATTCGTTGGCCAGGTGATGGCGCGCCTCGGCCAGGCGCAAAATCTCCGGCGCGGCGAACTTGTCCTGCAGGATGCCCAGGTTATGCGGCCAGTCCACGGTCATGTCCGCTTCGCCCTGGATGATCAACGGGCTGCGCATGCTGCGGGGCGCCCCCTCGATCCGAGGCACCCACTGGCTCAAGGCGCCGACCCAGGCGGTCGGCAGGCTGCGCGCCTGCAACGGATCGCGGTTGTGGACGAAGTCGATAAACTCGGGGTCGCTCGAGTTGTCGCTGAAGCGGCGGGGAATTTCGCTAATAAAGGGCTTCAACAGGCGATAGCTCAACTGCGACCAGGCCCAGGCCCGCGGGCGCACCAGCGGCGCCAGCAGAATCGCCTCGCCCACCTCGGGCGCGGGTTCGCCGGTCAACAGGTAGTCGATCAGGATCGCGCCGCCGGTACTTTGCCCACACAGGTGCCAGGGCTGCGGCAAGTCGAGGGCGGCGGCCTGCTCCAGCGCGCCCTGCAGCACCAGCTGATACTCGGCGAAGTCGTCAATGCTGGCCCGCGCGCCGCTGGACAGGCCGTGCCCCGGCAAGTCGACCGCCAGCACGACAAAGCCCATGCCGAGCGCCCACTCGACCACATGGCGATACAGGCCGCTGTGATCGTAATAGCCATGCAGCAACAGCAAGGTGGCGCGCGGCTCCTGCGGCCACCAGACCTGGGCGGCAATCCGGTAAGCGCCGACCTGAAAATAGCCAAGCAGACTGCCCTCGGTCGGCAACTGCGCGAAACCGTAGAAACGTCGGTAGGCCTGCTCATGCGGCAGGACTGTCGTCGCTGCGGCCAAGGGTCGCAGATTGGCGACCAGGTCGGCGGGCTGAAAACGTTCTGGCATAAAGCTTTCCATCAAATCAGGCGGACTTCCCGCGGGGCATAGGCAACCACACGGCCGGTTAAAGATATTCTGCTGCCCGGCAGGTCATGGCAAGCTATGCGTCCTTTCATCGACCGATCGTGCCATGGCCCGCCCCAGCCGCAAGTCCCTGCTCGTCAGCCTCATCGCGCTGCTCTGGATAGCCGCCCTGCTCGCCGCCTTCTGGTGGTTCGAGGCGCGCTATGTGCGCCCATTCGACCAGCAGACCGCGCTGTTCGCCGGCGCCGAACTGCGCCTGCCCGCCGAACTGGCCGGCCCCGGGCCGATTCGCCTGGTGCATTTCTGGGATCCGGCCTGCCCGTGCAACATCGGCAACCAGCAACACCTGGCCGAACTGATCGAACACTTCGGCCCCCTGGGCGTGAGCTTCCATGCCGTGCAGAAGCCTGGCAGCCAGGGTCGACTACCGGCCACCCTGAGCGCCATGCAGACCCTCGCCCCGCTCCCCGGCAGCGCCGGCATACCGGCCAGTCCGGCGGTGGCTATCTGGGACCAGCAGGGCCAACTGGCCTATTTCGGCCCCTACAGCGAAGGCCTCACCTGCAACTCGAGCAACAGTTTCATCGAGCCGATCCTCGAGGCCCTGAGCGCCGGGCGCCCGGTCAGCGCCAGCAACACCATGGCGGTGGGCTGCTTCTGCCAGTGGCCGACTGAGCCTGGCGACTGACCAACCTCGCCGACGCCGACCAGGCCCTGGGCAGCAATCCGCTCGGCCAGAGCGACGTGTCCTTCGACGCCCACTTCAGCGATCAGGCCGCCTATATCGCCGGCCAGTACCAGCCGCAGCATCTGAGCGAAGCGGATGTGGCGGCCCATACCCGCAGAGCCCTGACGCCGTTGCCGCGGCGCTGGCAGGAGAGCCCGCAAGACTTGAGGGAAACTGGAAAGGGCTTATCCGGGCCAGGCCGAGCGCTCGGCAGCAGCGAAAAACTCAGAACCAGCGGTCGTTGCGTTTGCGCCCCCGGGTCAGGGCCGGCAGGATCAGCCCGATCAGCAGGCCGACGCCGGCAATACCGCCACCGTAGACCAGGTAGCGCATAAGCAGCTGATTGTTCTCATCGCCCAGGCGCGCCTGGGCGGTGCGCAGTTCGGACTGGCTGTTGCTCAGTTCGGCGTCGAGGGCCTTGCGGCTGGCCTCCAGCTCTTCGATCAGCGCCTTGCGCGAGTCCAGCGTCTCCTGCATGCCCTGCACCCGGGCCTTCCAGTTGTCGTCGATGGTCTTGAGCTGGGCGCTGAGCTCGGCCACCTGCTGCTCCAGTTGCGGCAAGCGCTCGGCCTGGCCGGGCACCTCCTGCAGATCCTTGCTGGGAATCCAGACGGCGTCAGCGGACTCGCCGCGGATCTGGCTGTACTCGCCCTTGACGCCGAGCAGCTCGACCTTCTGCCCGGACTGGAGGGTGCCGACGATCCGATAGCCGTCTGTCGGGCCACTGCGCACATAGGTATTCAGGCTGTCGCTGACCCAGCGCTCATTCTCGGCGGCCTGCACATCGACGCTGCAGAAAACGGCGAGCAAGCTGACGCCAAGGGCGCGGCGCTGGAGCCAGGAGAGTTGGGGAAGAAGTGCAGACAGATAACGAGATAGGGACATGGTGATCTTCACATGAAAAGGAAGGAATAAAAGCCCGATGGCCGAACCGATGAACCAGGGCGCAACAACCAACTCGGGGCGCCTGCGCAGCCTGAAGGCGGGCATGGGATTGCCGCGGCACGACAGGGCGCGCGCGCAGAGAAAACGTCCAGGTTTCCCAGGGCGGGACGCATAGTCCGTTATGCCATCCTTAGAGCCCTCCAGCTGACAGACACCTCGAGCCGCCGTGGGTTCACTCGCGGCTCAAAGGTTGTGAAGTCATCGAGCTCCGGCGCGAGGCCGCCTCCAGGCAGTGGCGACAAGGCGCACGTGCAGTATTGCGCCCGGAGCGTAGGGCGGCCCGGGCGGCGATCGGCTCGGAGGTAGGGCGGCTTCGGAGCGTAGCGACAACCCGCCAGCTTTGCGCCGCGCCGAATATCCACGGTGCACTGCCTGAGGCGAGTGGCACCCTACGGGTCGCGGGGTTGTAGAGCCCGGAAGAACCATCTGCCGAGCGAGCACCACAGACGCTCGGCGGCAGGCCGCGTGGCCGCGGCCTGCCTTGCGGCGCGCACCTCAGTGCACACTGCGCTGAGCGGCGAGCAGCTGCCGTTCAGTTTCCAGGGCGCTGGCCAGGCTGGCCTGGCCGCTGCGCCGGGCGGCGGCGAGCAGGGTCTGGTCGAGCAGGTCGCGCTGGGCATGACTGCCGCCGAAGCGCTGGGCCTGGTTACGGATGGCACGTAACAGCTCCACGCAGCGGTCGTACTGACCGGCATTGAAGGCCAGTACCGCGGCGATGGCCGGCGCACCGATGGCGCGGGTCATCTGCGCATTGTCATCGTCGCGCTGCTGCGCACGGGCCTGGGCCTGGCGCACCCGCTCGACCAGGTCATCGCGACCGGCGCAGGCGAAGGCGATGGTCGCGTGCAGGTCGTTGAACGCATAGTAGCCATCGTCGGCCTGCGCCGCCCAGCGCTCGGCCAGCCCCAGCCAGCGCTGCTGTACGTCGACGCCGCGCAGTTGCAGACGCCAGAGCATGGCACTGCCGTCGACCAGCTCCAGGGCCAGCTCCGGCCGGTGGCCGTCGATCGCCTCATCGAACAGCGCCAGGGTCGTGGCGATATCGCCCTGCTCCAGGTGGTACAGCGCCAGGTGCCACCAGTTGTGCACGGCGAGCATGTTGTCCTCCTGCCAGCCGCGGTTGCCGCGCATCCAGACGATGCCCTCCTCGCGGCGGCCCTGCATCTCCAGTACATGCGCCACCGCGTGCTGGGCCCAGGCGTCGTGGGGTTCGAGGGCCACGGCTTCGCGGCCGAGACGCTCGGCCAGGCGATAATCGCCGGTTTCCTCCAGGCCGAAGGCGTACATGCCGAGCAGCGCATGGTAGCCCGGCACCTCAGGCGACCAGGCCGGGTATACCCGGGCGATACGGTCACGCAGCATGCGCGCATCGCCGGTGAAGAAGTCGATCTGCTGGCCGGCCTGCAGCGCCAGGACGTCGTGGGGGTATTCGATGCTCAGGTCCTCCAGGCTGCGCCCGGCCAACTGCAGCTGGCCGGCCACCAGCAACTCCAGCGCCTGCAGGTGGCGCGCCTCGCGATCGTTGTGCGGCAGTGCGCGGGCGCTTTCCAGCGCGGCGCGGGCCACGGGCACGGCGGCGGCCTCGCTGCTCAGCAGGTGCAGCCAGGCGCGCAGCACATGACCCATCACCAGTTCGGGGGAGGCTTCGAGCGCCGCATCGGCGCTGGCGAGCGGGTCGTTGCGAAAGCAGCGGAACTGTTGCAGACCGCGCTCGAGCGCCGCCAGGGCTTGGGCATTGCAGCCGGTCAGTTGGTAGCCGTGTAGATCTTTCATTGTTCTATGCTCCAAACGTAGGGTTCGCTGGCCTGTGCCAACGCCTCCATGATTGGCGCGGCGGGCGGACCGCACTAGAGTCATCCAGGTAAGAAAATGGTCATTTCCGCCACCACCCGCCCGGATTCCGCAGGCAGCGCGCCGCCCCTGACCGTCGCCCTGCTCGCCTTGCCGGACAGCACCGCCTCGACCCTGTTCGGCCTCTATGACCTGTTGCTGGGCACCCGCCGCGACTGGCAGATGCTGGTGCACCAGACGGAAGTCGACTCGCCCTTCAGACCCTTGATCGTCAGCCGTGACGGCCTGCCGCTGCAGGGCGCCAATGGCGTGCTGATCCAGCCGCAGACCAGCCTCGAGGACGCGCCCCCGCTCGACGTGGTGGTGATCAGCGACCTGGCGGTCAGTCCCTGGCAGCCGCTGGGCGAGCGCTACGACATCGAGGCACAGTGGATGTGCGAGCGCTATGCCGCCGGCGCGACCCTGGCCTCGGCCTGTTCCGGCGCGGTGCTGCTGGCCCGTACCGGTCTGCTCGCCGGGCACGAGGGCACCTCGCACTGGGGCTACTGCGAAGCCTTGCAGCGCGAACACCCGGACATTCGCTGGCAGCCGAGCAAGGCGCTGGTCACCGCCGGGGTCGGCCAGCGCCTGGTGATGGCCGGCAGTGGCACCAGCTGGCATGCGCTGGCGCTGTTTCTCATCGCCCGTTTCGTCGGTGCCGAGGAAGCGATGCAGATGGCCCGGCTCAATTTGCTCGACTGGGACGCCACCAGCCCGCTGGCCTACGCCGCCATGATGCGCACCGCGCAACTGGCCGACCCGGCAATCGCGCATTGCCAGGAGTGGGCCGCCCTGCACTACGAGAGTGAGGCCCCGGTCGCGGCCATGGTGCAGATGAGCGGACTGCCGGAGCGCACCTTCCAGCGCCGCTTCGTCCAGGCGACCGGCATGTCGCCGCTGGACTACATACACACCCTGCGCCTGGAAGACGCCAAGCAGATGCTCGAAGCGGGCGATCTGCCCATCGAGGCCATCGCCCTGGAGGTGGGCTACCAGGACGCCGGTTTCTTCAGTCGCCTGTTCCGGCGCAAGGTCGGCCTGACTCCGGCGCAATACCGTCGGCGCTTCGGCGTGCTGGCACGGCGCCTGGCCGGGGTGGCCAGCGGCGGCTGAGCGGCGTGCTCGCGCGCTTGCCCTGCCGAGGCGCCGGCTCGCGGAACACCGGGTCATGGTCTACCCCGATTGTGGAAGAACTACGGCCTGGATTTTCCAGCGCAAAGACACTGACCGGGTTGAACCGCTGGCTAGTGAAGGGCTTTATCGAACCGCAGCCGGGGCTCTAGCAGGGGCTATATCGCGGCCTGGCAGCAAATATTCCGTATCCCAAACAGGTCCGCCGTGCCGGTCAGGAGCATCCATGTACGACCTCAAGTGGTCCGCCGCCGAGAAGAAGCTCGCGCGCCGCGTGTTCGAGGCGGCGCTCACGGCCGAGTTGGCCGAGATCATGGCCGATTTCAAAGCAAGAGCCGCCGCCGTAACGGAGCCGCACGAAATGTGGCCGATCCAGGAGTACCTGCAGCGCAAGCAACGCGAGATCGACCGCAAATACGACTATCGCTACTCGCAATTGCATCTGGTGTTCGCTCAGCTGATTCGCCAAGGGCGCGTCCAGCAGGCGCAACTGGCGGGCCTGTCGGAAGAGAAGCGGGCCGACATTTGGCGCATCGCCTCGCGCTGAGGCAACCCGCTGGCTTGAGCCGGCCTCTGCCGGTCATGCTCGGCAGAGGTCGGCTCGAAGTGCACGCTAAACGGTATCCAAAGAGCCGTGGGCAACTCACGCGGCTCGCTGCAGCCCGGGCATCGGCTCAATAGCGTTGCGCATGGCTAGACGTAGGGCTGGCCTCTGAACCCCCTAGGCAGTCGCTGCAGCCCCGGCATGTTGGTGAGTTTCTCCAACCAGGCTGCACGCCAGTCATTCGCGGCGTGAGCGACCTTGGCTTTGCGCGCGGCTCTGCGCGCCGCGTTGCGCGCCTCTCTGCGGGCTTCCTTGAACGCATCGGTGCCACGACAGTTGCGACATTTAACCCGCGCAAGGTCGGTGGTGGAGGGGAGATTGTCGCCATGACTGCCACAGGCGAGATGCCCGGCAACCTTGTAGTGAGTAACCATAGGTGAAGTTCCTTGGCAGTGAGTGCTGTACCGGGCAAGCATCACGCGAAGGCACATGTTGAGGTGGACGAATACAGGCGACCGGTGAGATAGGCTCCATAGCGGAGCTTCAGCTGGGGGTCATGCGACCGTCTTCCGCACATGCAAAACCTGGGTGACCTTACCCTTGTCTGGATTCGCATCTTCACCGAGCGGATGAAGACGTCCGGGGTTAGTCGCATGACCCACTGCAAGGTTGGATATGCCGTTTCCCTAGCCGTACCCGCTGTTCTAGCCTCAACGGCTATTGGCGCCTCCGGGTTCGAACGTCAAACCTGTGCGAGGAGCTTTGATCGGTCGCGATCCCATCGTTTTTTAGACCGCAGCGGGTGGACCGGGTTCGCCAGAAGTAAACTCCGGAGGCAGATGCCGCTCACAACGGACAATAGGAGACAGGCCGCTATCGACTACGCGGGTTCAAGCGTTAATTGCGGTTTGTCCCTGAATACGCCTGTCAAAATACAAGAAAGGATTGACCTAATCTGCCGCTTTGGGCGCGCTGAAGGCTTTACTGTAGTAGCCAGATGGATCGAAACAGCAAACCCGCCGCTTTCCAGAAGCAAGCATGTCACACGCATCACTAATCCGCTTCGCCCGAGTCTTGGACTGCTTGGCTGAAGTAATCCAATGTATCCAGTCCAGGCGTGCGATGGTGGTTGTATCGTCCCAAACGGCTCGAGCCTCGGGAGCAGCCGCCAGGGCATCTTGTAGGTCAGAGGGAATCTCAGCTTCAGGCTCTTGCTCCACTGACATGATTTCGAACGTGACAATGTCGCCAATGTTCACGCCTGCTGTTTCGAGTAGCTCCTTGTTTGCCCGCAGCCAATGACTCAATTGACCATCCGGCTCAAGCGTAGCCCGGAAGTCATGACCGTTGATGCTGCCCTCTACCGTCGTCCTTCCTCGTCTAGGAAGCTTTGCGCTCGCGCGCTCGGGCAAAATTACAAAAGCCCATGGAGTATCGCGGCCCGACTTGGCCGGACGAAGCAGTTTTGCTTTGAACCGAGATCTCGTGTCGCTCTGTTTCATTGCGAATCAGCTCACAGATGTGCCAAACGCTCCGCTAAACCGCGAAGCGGTTTAGTTCAACAGGGATTAAACAGACTTTCGTGTTCTCGCATAGTGCTGAGTTCTAGACAACTTAACTCTCACGGTTTTTTCAGAAAAACATATATAAATAAAAAAGTTACTAGAAGCCATTACACCCCGGTAATCGCTTGCCTCCTCAATCTGGCTCAAGCCCCGGTACGTCGCAAGACGATAGCAAGGCAATAGGGAACAAACCACGGTTTATGCCTTGAGCCGCGACCACGCTTATTTGTAGTCGGCCCCGGCTCCCCGTTCACCCCCGCCCATCCGGCTTGCCAACCCGCTTGCTCCCCGCCGCCTTGCGCTTGCCGGGCTTGCGCTTGCCCTTCCAGGGCGCGGCGGTGGCCGGGCTGGCGGGGCCGCTGATGGTCAGGCGCAGGCCGGCGCAACGTTGCACCTGCTTGCTCATCCAGGCCGACTGCTTGGCGACGAAGTCGTCCAGGCTCATCTCGCCGCTCTGCACCATGTCCAGCGCCTGTTCCCAGATCGCCGTGGTGCCGGGGTCGGCGATGGCGCGGGGGACGGCGTCGATCAGGCTGCAGGCGGCCGGGGTGGCGGCCAGGGCCTTGCCCTGTTTGAGCAGGTAGCCGCGGTCGAGCAGGCCCTGGATGATGCCGGCGCGGGTCGCTTCGGTGCCGATGCCGGTGGTGTCCTTGAGTTTCTGTTTCAGGCGCGGATCGTCGACCAGCTTGGCGACGTTCTTCATCGCCTTGATCAGGTCGCCCTCGGTGAAGGGCTTCGGTGGCTGGGTCCAGAGATCCTTGAGGGTCACGCCGGTCACTCTGCAGTCCTGCCCTTCGCGCAGGGTCGGCAGGGCTTGCGCGGGAGGCGCTTCGCGGCCTTTGGCGGGCGTCAGGGCTTCGGGCAGGGCACGCCGCCAGCCGGGTTCGACGATCACCTTGCCGACCGCGCGCAGGGCCTGGCCGGCGCAGTCGAAGTCGGCCTGGGTGCGGTCGTATTCGTGGTTGGGCAGGAACTGCGCCAGGTAGCGCGCGCGGATCAGGCTGTAGACCGCCCGCGGCTTGCCGGTCAGGCGTTCGAGGTGCTGCGCGGCGGAGGTCGGGATGATGCCGTGGTGGGCGCTGACCTTGGCGTCGTTCCAGGCCCGCGAACGGCGCTGCGGCTGCAGGTGTTCGAGCAGGTCGGCCAACGCGGGATCGGCGCGGCCCAAGGCGGCGAGGATGGCCGGCGCCTCGCCGTGCTGGCTGAGCGGCAGGTAGCCGCAATCGCTGCGCGGGTAGGTGATGAGCTTGTGGGTTTCGTAGAGCGCCTGGGCGATATCCAGGGTTTCCTGGGCGCCAAGGCCGAGCTTCTTCGAGCAGACTTCCTGCAGGGTGCCGAGATCGAACGGCAGGGGCGGCGCCTCACGCATGCGCTCGGTGCGCAGTTGCACCACCCGGGCGCTGGCGGCGTTGCCCATGGCCGTTGCCGCCTCCTGGGCGAGGGCCTGATCGAGGCAGCGGCCCTGCTCGTCGCAGACCTCCGCCGTGGCGCGCCACTGGGCGCTGAACGCGGTGCCGTCGGCCAGCAGCGGCACCTCGATGGCCCAGTACGGCAACGGCACGAAGGCGGCGATGCTGCGGTCGCGGTCGACCACCAGGCGCAGGGTCGGGGTCTGTACCCGACCCACTGGCAGCACGCCCTGATAACCGGACTGCTGGCCGAGCAGGGTGAACAGCCGGCTCATGTTCATGCCGATCAGCCAGTCGGCGCGCGAGCGGCCCAGCGCCGAATGGTAGAGGCTGAAGGTTTCCGCGCCGGGCTTGAGCGCGGCCAGGGCCTTGCGGATCGAGGCATCGTCCAGGGCCGACAGCCACAGGCGCTGGATCGGCCCGCGATAGCGGCAGTGCTCGACCAACTCGCGGGCGATCATCTCGCCCTCGCGGTCGGCGTCGGTGGCGATGACCAGTTCGTCGGCTTCGCCGAGCAGACGCTTGACGGCCTTGAATTGGCCGGCGGTCTTGGGCTTGACCAGCATCTTCCAGCGCTCGGGGATGATCGGCAGGTCGGCCAGCACCCAGCGCTTGTAGCGCGCGTCGTAGGCGTCCGGCGGTGCGGTTTCCAGCAGGTGGCCGATGCACCAGGTCACCGTCAGGTTACTGCCCAGCCAGCAGCCATCGCCGCGCCGGGTGGCCCCGAGCACCTTGGCGATGTCCTTGGCCTGGGAAGGTTTTTCACAGAGGAAGAGCCGCATGGCCGCCATCATTGGTTCCTTGTCGCGATGGCGCACAGCATGCGCAGTGATGCGGGTTCAGGCAAGCTCAATCTGTATGGATGTACAGCTTATTACTGCTGAGCCGCAGCGACGGCCCCGGAAGCGGAAAACCTGCCGAGCGCCGTCAATAACGAAAAAAGGTCACCGCGGCGACCCTTTCTCCACCTGCAAGGCGAACCGCCCGCTCGGCGTTGCTGCTGCCAGCATGAGCATCGGCTCAATGCTGGATGGTTTCGAAGGAGGTATCGGCGAAGTACTCGGCATAGCTTTGCAGTGCGCCAAGGACTTTGACCGCTCCGTTGCGGCGAGCCTGATCGGGCGCCTTGCCGGCCATGCTGTCGGCGCCGGCCAGCAGCTCGGCGATGATCAGGTGCAACTGTGCGTCGGCCTCGGGCTCGAGCTTGCAATGCTTGACCATGTAGGCCACTTCATCATTGATCCGGACCGCCAGCCGGTCGTACTGCGCATCGCCCAGCTGATTGTCATGGATGGCCGGCAATGACGCCTGCATGGCGCCATTCAGCGCGCCCATGGCTTTGCGTAGCGGCGCATCGGTGGCCCATTTTTCGCCGGCGTTCAGTTGCAGTTCATGCTCCGCGGAACCGTGCTGGTGCGCGGTTTCGGCGGCCAGGCTGGCGCCGGCAAAGCTCAAGGAAGTAGCGCCCAGGATCAGGACGAGAATAACGGCACGGGGGTTCGGGTACATGGTGAGACTCCATAAATGCAGCAGCTGGTTTCATTTACTTGAACGTCGCCCGGGGTTTTTTTGTTCCATCCTTCTTGTCTATTCACGGTGCAGGCTTTCAAAACCGGATGGCCCGACCGACTGCTGCGTGAGCAGTTGCGCCAGTCGTTGACGTTGTTCGGCAGTGAGAATGTTGCGTTCGAGCAGAAGCTGCTCGATAACCTGTTGCTGCTGGGCGTCTTGCAGGCGGGCGATCGCGATCCGCTCGCGCTCGATCAATTCAGGGTCTGGAGCCTCAGCGAAGATCGTCTCGATCAACCGGTCGCGGTGCTCCTTGATTGCGCCGCCGGAGGCGTGCAACCGGGTGAAGAACAGCATCTCGGCGTCATGCCAGCGCTGCAGCTGTGCGGCGCTCAGTTGGAGGTGGCGGGACAGGCTGGTCGGCGCCCCTGAAGGCATGGGCAGACCGTCGCGCGGGAGCATTTGCCAGCCCGCGGCGGCGAGTACGCCGACATTGACCAGTAACGAAAAGACCAGTGCGGTACGAAGGGCGGCGGGCGTCATTTCTGGGTCACCTTCAGGTAGCAGGATTCGGGGCGGGCGCAGAGGGCGCCGGGCGGGGCACTCCCCAGCACGGCCAGGGCATTCAGGCTCAGCGCAGCGGATGCCGGCGGGTCCGAGGGCAAGGCGGAGCCGATCAGCACGCCGAACAGTACCGATGCCGCCGCCCCCGCGACGACCGGCAGCCGCTTACGCCATCTGGCCAGTCGCTGGCGAGTCGGGCGCGGGCTGTCGAGCAAGGCGCCGACGCGCGCGGCCAGATCGACCGGAGGTTGCTCCGGCACCAGCGCACGCAAACCTTGACTGATCGCCTGCAAGTCGCGAACAACAGTGGCGCAACTGGGGCAGACGGCCAGGTGCGTGGCGATACAGCGGCTTTCCAGCGGGTCAGACTCGCCATCGAGGTAGGCGGACAGCGCCTCCATATCCGGGTGCTCAGTCATCCAGTTGCCCTCCGTTCGCATGTCGATAACTACTCAGCATGGCCTCGCGGGCCCGGGCCAGCCGCGATTTGACCGTTCCCTGCTGGATGCCCAGGGTGGTCGCCAGCTCTGCATAGGACAGACCCTCGACTTCACGCAGCAGCAGGATTTCCCGATGCTCCAGCGGCAGCCGGGCAAGCAGGTGTTCCAACAGGGTGAGGCGCTGCGCACCGGCCAATTGCTGTTCCGGGGACGCCACGGGACTGACCAGCTGACCGCAGTCCTCGAGGGCTGCGCATGGCTGACGCCGCTGCCGGCGCAGCGCATCCAGGGTGGTGTTGCGGGCGATCTGCAGCAACCAGGTCTGAAAGCGCGCCTCAGGCCGCCATTTGTCCAAGGCCAGATAGGCCTTGAGGAAGGTGTCCTGGGTGATGTCCAGCGCCTCGTCGCCGCCTGCGCACAAACGCCGGACGAACTGGAATACGCGCGCCTGGTTGCGTTGCATCAGCGAGCCGAAAGCATGCCGATTGCCCGCCTGGGCCTGCTGGATCAACCGTTCTTCCGAGTCGTGCATGTCAACTTTCCTGCTCAAGACATCGGCCCCTGCACGCGGCGTTATGGGTTTAACGCCGCCGCCGGGCAAATGTTCCATCCGTATCGGCTCAACGTGGAACTATCATCCGGCCGCCACCGCAGTCGCCGCGCGTGGTGCGTTCGGGCGCTGTTGTGCTTCGGCCGCGAAATCCGCACCTACAGAAAGACACAGCCCCGTGCAACACCTGACCCGGACAGGCTGATCTCCAGCACCGACCGAGGACCAACGGCGCGAGGGCCGTGCTCTGGCTGGAAGCGCCACATTGGTCGACGGCGATAGCGCCTCCCACGGCGGGTTGACAGGGCGATCCACCGGGCTAAGATAGTAATCGATTACTATCTTAGCCGAGGAATACCCCAGTGGATACCCATTCGAGGCACCTGCCCGCCGATGAACGACGGGCCGTGACGGTCGAGGCGGTGATTGAGCTGGCCGGCTCGCAAAACCCCAGCGAGATCACTACTTCGGCAATCGCCAAGCACATGAAGCTGACCCAAGGCGCCTTGTTCCGTCATTTCCCGAACAAGGAGGCCATCTGGCAGGCGGTCATGGAGTGGGTCGCCGAGCGCCTCCTGGCTCGGGTCGACCGGGCCGCGCACGGCATCGAATCGCCCCTGGCCGCGCTGCAGGCCATGTTCATGAGCCATATCGAGTTCGTCGCCGAGCACCCCGGGGTGCCGCGCATGATCTTTGGCGAGCTTCAGCGTGCTGAAACCACGGCCGCCAAGCGCATGGTGCAGACCCTGATTCAACGCTACGGCGAGCGCTTGCACTGCTGCATCGAGAAGGGCAAGGCCTGCGGCGAGCTGTGCGCCAGCCTGGATAGCCAGGCGGCGGCCACGCTGTTCATCGGCACCATCCAGGGCCTGGTCATGCAGTCCATGCTGGCCGGGGACGTGGCGCGCATTCGTGAGGATGCGCCCAGGGTGTTTGCGCTTTATCGGCGCGGCATCGCGAGCGCAGCACAATGACACGCCGCACCCTGGCGCTCCTGGCGGTGCTCGTTCCGCTGCTCGCGCTGTTCGTCTATGTCAGCCTGAGCTCCGGCCCCCTAGCTCCGGTGGCGGTGACGCTGGCGACCGTGCAGGATCGCTCGCTCAGCCCCGCCCTGTTCGGCATTGGTACGGTCGAGGCGCGCTACACCTACAAGATCGGCCCCACCCTGACCGGGCGGGTTAAACGGCTGGATGTGCAGGTAGGCGACCGGGTGAAGGCCGGGCAAGTGCTCGGTGAAATGGAGCCGGTCGATCTCGATGAGCGCGTACGCTCACAGCAAGCGGCAGCCAAGCGCGCCGAAGCCGTATTGCGCGAGGCCGAGGCGCGGCGCCGCTATGCGCAATCCCAGGCACAGCGTTTCGAGAAACTGTTCGCCAAGCGCATGACCAGCGAGGAAATCATCAGCACCAAGCGCCAGGAACTGCAGATCGCCGATGCCGTTCTATCCGCCGCGCGCGAAGACCTCGCGCGCGCCACTTCCGACTACCAGGCACTCGTGGCGCAGCGACGCAATTTGCGCCTGATCGCCCCGACAGACGGGGTGGTCGCCGCGCGTAACGCCGACCCGGGCACGACCATAGTCGCGGGCCAGGCCGTGATTGAACTGATCGACCCGGACAGCCTATGGATCAACACACGCTTCGACCAGATCAGCGCCTCGAAGCTCGAGGCCGGCCTGCCGGCAAGCATTGTGCTGCGTTCGCGCAACGGCCAGGCGCTGGACGGCCGGGTGTTGCGCGTGGAACCCATGGCCGACGCGGTGACCGAGGAAATCCTCGCCAAGGTGGCGTTCGAGGCTCCAGCACAGGCCCTGCCGCCGATTGGCGAGTTGGCCGAAGTCAGCGTTGCCTTGCCCGCCCTTGCGGCGACCCCGGTGCTTCCCAATGCGGCAGTCAGCTATCAGGCCGGCCGTATCGGCGTATGGCAGGTCATCGATCGCGACCTGCATTTCACCCCCATCAGCCTCGGCGCCGCCGACCTGGATGGCTGGGTGCAGGTCGCAGCAGGGCTCGAGAGCGGCGCCCGGGTGGTGGTTTATCGCGAAAAGGCACTGACCGAGCGCAGCCGGCTGCATGTGGTCGAGCAAATGCCCGGAGTGCCGCATTGATCAGCCTGGCCGGTCGCGACATCCTGCATGCCTGGGGCAAGTTCGTGTTCACCGGCATCGGCCTGGGCCTGTTGATCGGCGTGACCCTGGTCATGGCGGGCGTATACAGAGGCATGGTCGATGACGGCAAAGTATTGCTCGACAACAGCGGCGCCGACCTCTGGGTGGTGCAAAAAGGCACCCTCGGCCCCTACGCTGAGCCATCCAGCATCAACGACGACCGCTACCGCGGCCTCCTCGGCATGCCGGGTATTGCCCAGGCCGCCAACGTGACTTACCTGACCATGCAGATCGACAGGGGCGACGATGACGTGCGTGCCATGGTGGTTGGCATCGCACCCGGCGCGGCGGGCACGCCCGGCTGGCCGCCGTACCTGATCGCCGGGCGGCAGATCACCCGCAGTCACTATGAGGCGGTCGCCGATATCGCCAGCGGTTTCCAACTGGGCGACCGCCTCGACATCCGCCGCAATCAGTACCGGGTGGTGGGCTTGACCCGGCGCATGGTGTCGTCCAGCGGCGATCCGATGGTGTTCATTCCGTTGAAGGATGCCCAGCAGGCCCAGTTCCTCAAGGACAACGACACCCTCTGGCAGAACCGCCGGCGCACTGAAGCCAACCCGGCCTTCAACCGCGCCGAAGTGCCCGGCCTGCTTGCCGCCATCAATGCCTCGCAAGAAACCAGTCAATCGGTCAATGCCGTGCTGGTGCGACTGCAACCCGGGCAGGCGGCCGATCAGGCGGCCGAAGCCATCCGCCGCTGGAAACGGCTGACGACCTATACCCGACCGCAGATGGAAGCCATCCTCATCGGCAAGCTGATCGCCACCTCGGCCAAACAGATCGGCATGTTCCTGATCATTCTGGCGCTGGTCAGCGCGGCCATCGTCGCCTTCATCATCTACACCCTGACCATGGACAAGATCCGTGAAATTGCGGTGCTGAAGTTGATCGGCACCAAGAACCGCACAATCGCCGCCATGATCATGCAGCAGTCCCTGGCCCTGGGCCTGATCGGTTTCGTGGTGGGCAAGATCACCGCCACCTTCGCCGCGCCGTTTTTCCCCAAGTATGTGCTGCTGATACCGCAGGACTCCGTCGTCGGTTTCTTCGCCGTGCTGGCGATCTGTGTACTCGCCAGCCTTATCGCCATCCACATGGCGCTCAAGGTCGATCCGGCCGAAGCAATAGGTGGTTGAAATGAGCAGCAAAGGCATCCGCATCGAAGGTTTGAGCAAGCGCTATGGCAAAGGCGATACCGCGGTAGACGCGCTGAAGCATGTGGACATGCAGGTCGCGCCGGGCGAAGTCGTGGGCCTGATCGGCCCTTCCGGCTCGGGCAAGAGCACCCTGCTCAAATGCCTTGGCGCAGTGATAGACCCGAGCGGCGGACGGATGATCCTGGGTGACCAAGTGATCTTTGATAATGGCTGGAAGGTCCGCGACTTGCGCGCCCTGCGCCGAGACAAGATCGGCTTCGTGTTCCAGGCGCCGTACCTGATCCCGTTTCTCGATGTCACCGACAACGTCGCCCTGCTACCGATGCTGACCGGCATGCCCAATGACCAGGCGCGCGCACAAGCTGTGGGACTGCTGACGGCCCTGGATGTACAACACCGCATCAGCGCCATGCCCTCGCAACTTTCCGGCGGCGAACAACAGCGGGTCGCCATTGCCCGCGGGCTGATCAACCGGCCACCGGTGATCCTCGCCGATGAACCCACCGCGCCGCTCGACAGCATGCGCGCCATGGCGGTCATGCGCATCCTCAACGACATGGCGCGCCAGTTCGAGACGGCAATCATCGTCGTCACCCATGATGAGAAAATCATCCCCACCTTCAAGCGCATCTACCACATCCGCGACGGCGTGACCCATGAGGAAGTCGGCGAAGGCAGGAGCCTCGAGTGAGCCGCAATGATGCGGGCGGTACGCCGCATCGCTGCGCACGGACCGCCAGCCGGATCGTGCGGAACCTCCCACAAAAAAGGGCCACCGCAGTGACCCTTTTCCGTTTCTACGCAGATGACTACCTAAGCGGCCGCGTGGATCTGCGACGGGTCGCGGCGGCTGTCCGGGCCGTTTTGCAGGTGGGCGCCGGTGCTTTCGTCCATGGCTTGCTGGATCGCCTTCTTGCGTCGGTCTTCGGCCCGGCGGGCGAAGAACCAGATGATAAAGGTCATCAGCGACACCGACAGCAGGATCAGGCTGGCCACCGCGTTGATCTCCGGCTTCACGCCCAGGCGCACGGCGGAGAAGATCTCCATCGGCAGGGTGGTGGAACCGGGACCGGAGACGAAGCTGGCCAGAACCAGGTCGTCCAGCGACAGGGCGAAGGACATCATGCCGCCGGCCGCCAGGGACGGCGCGATCATCGGCACGGTGATCAGGAAGAACACCTTCCACGGCTTGGCGCCCAGGTCCATGGCCGCCTCCTCGATGGACAGGTCCAGCTCACGCAGGCGCGCCGAGACCACCACCGACACGTAGGCCGCGCAGAAGGTGGTGTGGGCGATCCAGATGGTCAGGATGCCGCGTTCGGCGGGCCAGCCGATCAGTTGCGCCATGGCCACGAACAGCAACAGCAGCGACAGACCGGTGATCACTTCGGGCATTACCAGCGGCGCGGTGACCAGACCACCGAACAGGGTACGGCCCTTGAAGTGGGTGACCCGGGTCAGCACGAAGGCCGCCAGGGTACCCAGAGCCACCGCCGCCACCGCGGTATAGCAGGCGATTTCCAGAGAGCGCATCACTGCGTTCATCAACTGGGTGTTGTCGAGCAGGCCGATGTACCACTTTAGCGACCAGCCGCCCCACACCGTGACCAGGCGCGAGCCGTTGAACGAGTAGATCACCAGGATCAGCATCGGCAGGTAGATGAACAGCAGGCCGACCCACAGCATGATGGTGGAGAAACTGTAACGCTTCATGGACGACCCTCCATCTCTTTAGCCTGGTTACGATTGAACAGGATGATCGGGATCATCAAGATCGCCAGCATCACCACCGCCAGGGCGGAGGCCACCGGCCAGTCGCGGTTATTGAAGAACTCCTGCCAGAGCACCTTGCCGATCATCAAGGTCTCCGGGCCGCCGAGCAGTTCGGGAATCACGAACTCGCCGACCACCGGGATGAACACCAGCATGCAGCCGGCGACGATGCCGTTTTTCGACAGCGGCACGGTGATCTTCCAGAAGCTGTTGTAGGTACTCGATCCCAGGTCGGCCGCGGCCTCCAGCAGGCTCTGGTCGTGCTTGACCAGGTTGGCGTAGAGCGGCAGCACCATGAACGGCAAGTACGAGTACACGACCCCGATATAGACCGCGATGTTGGTGTTGAGGATCTGCAGCGGCGTATCGATCAGGCCGATGCTCTGCAGGAAGCCATTGAGCAGGCCGTTGTTGCTGAGGATGCCCATCCAGGCGTACACGCGGATCAGGATCGCCGTCCAGGTCGGCATCATGATCAGCAGCAGGTACACCAGTTGCATTTCCTTGTCGGCACGGGCGATGGCATAGGCCATCGGATAGCCGAGCAGCAAACACAGGAGGGTGCTGAAGAAGGCCATCTGCAACGAGCCGAGGTAGGCGGCCAGGTACAGATCGTCCTCACTGAGGAAGATGTAGTTGCTCAGGTTGAGCACCAGCGAGATCTTGTCTTCCGCCCAGGTGTACACGTCGGTGTACGGCGGAATAGAGACTTCGGCTTCGGCAAAGCTGATCTTCAAGACGATGATGAAGGGCAGCAGGAAGAACATGAACAACCAGATGAAGGGCACTCCGATGACGAAGTGCCGGCCCCTGGGCAGGCGGCGGCTGATGCTTCGGGAAATGTTCATGAGCGCAATGCCACCCCGCTGTCATCCTCCCACCACACATAGACCTGGTCGTCCCAGGTCGGCCGCGTGCCACGGCGTTCGGCGTTGGCGACGAAGGACTGGACGATCTTGCCGCTGGGCAACTGCACATGGAACACCGAATGGCCGCCCAGGTAGGCGATGTCGTGCACGGTGCCGCGCGACCAGTTGTACTCGCAGGTCGGCTGCTCGGTGGTGACCAGCAGCTTCTCCGGGCGAATGGCGTAGGTGATGCTCTTGTCCTGCACCGAGGTGGTGACGCCGTGGCCGACAAAGATGTTGCGCTCCAGATCCGGGCTGTCGATCAGCGCGTGGCCTTCGGCGTCCTCGACCACCTGGCCGTCGAACAGGTTGACGTTGCCGATGAATTCGCAGACCAGGCGGCTGGTCGGCGTCTCGTAGATGTCCACCGGGCTACCGATCTGGGCGATCCAGCCCAGGTGCATGATGGCGATGCGCTGGGCCATGGTCATGGCCTCTTCCTGGTCGTGGGTGACCATCACGCAGGTCACGCCGACCCGCTCGATGATCTCGACCAGCTCCAGCTGCATCTGCGAGCGCAGTTTCTTGTCCAGCGCGCCCATCGGCTCGTCGAGCAGCAGCAGTTTCGGGCTCTTGGCCAGGGAGCGGGCCAGGGCCACGCGCTGGCGCTGGCCGCCGGACAGTTGGTGCGGCTTGCGCTTGGCGTACTGGCTCATCTGCACCAGCTTGAGCATCTCGGCGACCCGCGCATCGATCTCGAGCCTGGACATCTTGTCCTGCTTGAGACCGAAGGCGATGTTGTCGGCCACGCTCATGTGCGGGAACAGCGCGTAGGACTGGAACATCATGTTGATCGGCCGCTCGTAGGGCGGCAGGTCGGTGATGTCCTCGCCGTCGAGGTAGATGCGCCCCTCGGTCGGCCGCTCGAAGCCGGCGAGCATGCGCAGCAGGGTCGATTTGCCCGAGCCCGAGCCGCCGAGCAGCGCGAAGATTTCGCCTTTGTTGATGGTCAGAGAGACGTCGTCGACGGCGATGGTTTCATCGAACTTCTTCGTCACCCGATCGATTTTGACCAACACCTCTTTCGGTTGTTGATCTCCCTCAAGAACCTTTTTATAGGCACTGGAAGCAACTGCCATTACCAAAACTCCCGCAAAAGTAGCGCCCAACCCCGACGGCCGGGCGTTTGAAATTACTGACCTGAGTCGACCCTGTTCCAGCTTCGGGTCATTGGCCTTTTTAGCTTGTTCGGCAACTCCGCCGAGATAAACAATCTGTCCAAAACTGCTTGCGGCGGGTACACCGCTGCGTCACTGGCTACGTCCGCATCGATCGATACGGTCCACCGCTATGTGGCTTAGCGTAGCCAAGCTAATCACTGCCCCCGGCAATTGACCCGGGGCCTGGATAATTCGTGCAGGCCTCGGCCTGTTGCTCGTGGTCAGCGGCGCTCCGGCGGCACACCTGGACTGTCGCCGCCTGGGCCGTGGCCAGCAGGGCAAACGCCGCAGCGCTGGCGGTCAGGGTGTTGCCGAAGGCTGCTTGCACAATTTGAGTCCTGTTTGAATCGGGCCGCCTGCAAAGAGGCCGACGGTCTATCGACAAAGACCTGCTCGTTCAGCGGATCGACATCAGCCAGGCAGCACATTCGGGCCTGGTCTTGCACCCTGCCGAGCTAACAGCAGGCAACAGCATGGCGAATGGCACGGACACAAGGCCGGCCAGCTGAGTTGAGCGATGCATAGGGTCTTCCTTCTTATTGTCAGGGTTTCTGGCGGGATGCCCCGCCAGAAACGGGGTGGTTCAGCAGATCACCTGCATTCACCACCTTGCCGGGCTCGCTATCAACGGCCCGATTTCACCTTGGTCCAGCTGCGGGTAATGGCACGCTGCACCTTCGGGTCCAGCTCGGCGAAGGTGTACAGCTTCTTCGAGGCTTCTGCGGTCGGGTAGATGCCCGGGTTGTTGCGGATTTCCTCGGCTACCAGCGGCGTGGCGGTGGCGTTGCCGTTCGGATAGGCGACATAGTCGGAGATCGGCGCGATCACTTCCGGGGTCAGGATGTAGTTGAGGAAGATATGCGCCTCTTCGACGTTCTTGGCATCGGCCGGGATGGCCATCATGTCGAAGAACGAGGCCGCACCCTCTTTCGGAATCGCATAGGCGACCGGTACGTTGTTCTTCGCTTCCTCGGCACGCGCCTGGGCCTGGAACACGTCGCCGGACCAACCCAGCGCTACGCAGATGTTGCCGTTGGCCAGGTCGGAGATGTACTTGGACGAGTGGAAGTAGGTGATGTAAGGACGCACCTTCATCAGCAATTCTTCGGCCTTGGCCACGTCCTCGACGCTGGTCGGATTGGGGTTCATGCCCTGGTAATGCAGCGCAGCGGCGTAGACCTCATCCGGGGCGTCGAGCATGGACACGCCACAGGCCTTGAGCTTCTCCATGTTTTCCGGCTTGAACAGCACGTCCCAGGAGTCGATGGTGTCGACGCCCAGCGCGGCCTTGACCTTCTCCGGGTTGTAACCGATGCCGGTCGTGCCCCACAGGTAGGGGAAGGCGTACTGGTTACCCGGATCGGCGTTTTCCAGCGCCTTCATCAGGTCCGGGTTGAGGTGCTTCCAGTTCGGCAGCTTGGATTTGTCGAGTTTCTGGAACACCCCGGCCTTGATCTGCTTGGCGAGGAACTGGTTGGACGGCACCACCACGTCGTAGCCCGAACCGCCGGAAAGCAGCTTGGCTTCCAGGGTTTCGTTGCTGTCGAAGACGTCGTAAACCACTTTGATGCCGGTTTCCTTCTGGAAATTTTCCAGGGTGTCTTCGGCAATGTAATCCGACCAGTTGTAAACGTGCAGCACTTTTTCCTGAGCTTGCGCGGCACCCGCCACCGCCACGGCGAGGGACAACGCGAGAAGGGTTTTGCCGAATGTTTTCATGCGTACAGCTCCTGTTGTTGTAAAAGTTTTCCGGATGATGCGCAGCCTGGCTGCCGCACCTTCCGGTGAGCCTGGCCAACGCACTGGCCCAGTCTGGCAAGGTCGCGCCACTCTTTACAACTCTCAGCGTAGCCCGCTGAACGCAATAAAGAGCGGCATGTTTCAGCCAGCAAGTTCCTCTGCGGTCAAGTCGAGACACTGACGCGCCTTGTCTACCAGTTCGTCGATCTCGGCCTTGCTGATGACCAGTGGTGGCGAAATGATCATGGTGTCCCCCACGGCACGCATGATCAGACCATTGGCAAAACAATGGCCACGGCAAATCATGCCTACTCCCGACTCGCTCGGATAGCGTTCACGCGTGGCCTTGTTCTTCACCAGTTCGATCGCACCGAGCATGCCGACACCGCGCACTTCACCCACCAACGGATGGTCGGCCAGTTCCCGTAGACGCTTCTGCAAATAGGGTGCCGTTTCTGCCTTGACCCGCTCGATGATTTTTTCTTCGCGCAGGATGCGGATGTTTTCCAGCGCCACTGCCGCCGCCACCGGATGCCCGGAATAGGTGAAGCCGTGGTTGAAGTCACCGCCCTGGTTGAGCACTTCGACGATCTCGTCGCGCACGATCAGGCCGCCCATGGGGATGTAACCGGAGGTCAGGCCCTTGGCGATGGTCATCATGTCCGGCTTGTTGCCGTAGAAGTCGCTGCCGAACCATTCGCCGGTGCGGCCGAAACCGCAGATCACCTCGTCGGCGACGAACAAAATGTCGTATTTGCCGAGAATCTCGCGGATGCGCGGCCAGTAGCTGTCCGGCGGAATGATCACGCCGCCGGCGCCCTGGATCGGCTCGGCGATAAAGGCGGCGACGTTGTCCTCGCCGACTTCGAGAATCTTCTTCTCCAGCTGGTCGGCGGCCCAGATACCGAACTCGTCCGGGCTCATGTCGCCGCCTTCGCCGAACCAGTAGGGCTGGGGAATGTGCTCGATGCCCGGAATCGGCAGGTCGCCCTGCTCATGCATGAACTTCATGCCGCCGAGGCTGGCGCCGGCCACGGTGGAGCCGTGATAGCCGTTGATGCGGCTGATGATGACCTTCTTCTGCGGCTGACCCTTGATCGCCCAGTAATGGCGCACCATGCGCAGCATGGTGTCGTTGCCTTCGGAGCCCGAGCCGGTGAAGAACACATGGTTCATGCCCGCGGGGGAAATCTCGGCGAGGGTCTTGGCCAATTCCAGCACCGGTGGATGGGCGGTCTGGAAGAACAGGTTGTAGAAGGGCAGCTGTTTCATCTGCTTGCTGGCGGCATCGGCCAACTCGTCGCGGCCATAACCGATGGCCACGCACCAGAGACCGGCCATGCCGTCGAGGATCTTGTTGCCTTCGCTGTCCCACAGGTAGACGCCATCGGCCTTGGTGATGATGCGCGGGCCATTCTCTGCCAGCTGCTTGAAGTCGCTGAACGGCGCCAGGTGGTGGTCACGGCTCATGGCCTGCCACTCAAGGGTTTGCGGGTTGCTTGCTTGCTTTGTCATATCCACCTCAAAAATGTACGTCATCCGCGGGTGCCGCGGGCCTCTCGCCCTGGCACCCGTTCGCTCAAACCGAGAGCAGCAGGAACTCGCGCTCCCAGGAACTGATCACGCGCTTGAAGTTTTCGTGTTCGGCACGCTTGACCGCCACGTAACCACGCATGAATTTGTCGCCCAGGTATTCTTCCGCCGCCTTGCAGGCCTCCATCCGCTCCAGCGCGTGCTCGATGGTGATCGGCAGACGCAGATTGCGCCGCTCATACCCCCGGCCCTTGACGGGCGCGCCGGGTTCGAGCTGTTCCACCATGCCCATGTAACCGCACAGCAGCGAGGCGGCCAGCACCAGATAGGGGTTGGCATCGGCGCCGGCCAGGCGGTTTTCCACCCGCCGGTTCTCCGGCGTGGCTTCCGGTACGCGCAGGCCGACCGTGCGGTTCTCTTCGCCCCACTCGACGTTCACCGGCGCCGAGGTATCCGGCAGGAAACGGCGGAAGGAATTGACGTTGGGGGCGAACAGCGGCAGCAGCTCGGGGATGTATTTCTGCAGGCCGCCAATGTGCTGCATAAACAGTTCGCTCATGCTGCCGTCGGCATTGGAAAACAGGTTTTGCCCGGTCTTGATATCCACCACACTCTGGTGAATGTGCATGGCGCTGCCCGGCTGGTCGGTGATCGGCTTGGCCATGAAGGTCGCCGCCACGTCATGCTTGAGCGCCGCCTCGCGCATGGTGCGCTTGAACACGGTGATCTGGTCGGCCAGGTGCAAGGCCTCGCCATGCCGGAAGTTGATTTCCATCTGGGCCGGGCCGTCTTCGTGGATCAGGGTATCGAGATCCAGCCCCTGGATTTCACACCAGTCGTAGACATCTTCGAACAGCGGGTCGAATTCGTTGGCGGCATCGATGGAGAAGGACTGGCGGCCCACTTCCGGGCGCCCGGAGCGGCCCATCGGCGCGACCAGGGGGAAATCCGGGTCGCTGTTGCGCTTGGTCAGGTAGAACTCCATCTCCGGCGCGACGATGGGCTTCCAGCCCTTGTCGGCATACAGCTTGAGCACATTCTTGAGAATGTTGCGCGGCGACAACTCGATCGGGTTGCCCTGCTTGTCGAAGGTATCGTGGATGACCATGGCGGTCGGCTCGATGGCCCACGGCACCAGGAACACCGCGTTCTCGTCGGGGCGACAGAACATGTCGATGTCCGCTTCGTCGAGCAGGGCGTAATAGATGTCGTCCTCGACGTAGTCGCCGGTCACGGTCTGCAGCAGCACACTCTCGGGGAGGCGCATGCCCCTCTCGTCGAGGAACTTGTTGGTCGGCGAAATCTTGCCGCGGGCAATGCCGGTAAGATCGCTTATCAAGCATTCAACTTCGGTGATTTTGCGTTCTTTCAGCCAGCTCGAAAGCTGGTCCAATTTGGTGCTCATAGAGACCTCAGGGTTGATGAGAGCCGACTTATATATAGTCGGTTCAACGTTGCCCCGCCCTCTTCCTGCAAGCCTCACCAAAGGCCTGGAAGATGGCGAGATAATTCGGGTTGGATCCTACCTGCCATTCGGGGTGCCATTGCACCCCCAGCGCGAAACTCGGCGCAGCTTCGACGGAGAAGGCTTCAATCAACCCGTCAGGCGCCAGTGCTTCGACGCGAAGGCCCGGCGCCAGACGCTCAACGCCCTGACCATGAATAGAGTTGACGGCAATCTCGCTGGGCAAGCCGAGGCCGGCGAGAATGCCACCCGGCTGCACCCGCAGCAGGTGGCGCGGGGCATATTGCACATCGAGCGGTTCATCGGCCTGCTCACGGTGATCGAGCATGCCGGCGACCTCGTGCACCTTCTGGTGCAGGGTGCCGCCGAAGGCCACATTGATCTCCTGAAAGCCGCGACAGATGCCGAGCACCGGGACGCCTGCCGCGATGGCCTGGCGGATCAGCGGCAAGGTGGTGCGATCGCGTTCGGGATCGTGCGCAGTACCGGCCGCGCTGGGCGAGCCGCTATAATGATGAGGCTCGACATTCGATGGTGAGCCGGTGAACAGCAAACCGTGCAGATTATCGAGCAGGGTCGGCCGATCGATCAGTTCGCCCAGCGCCGGAATGATCAGCGGCAAGCCGCCGGCTCCAATGGCTACGGCACGAACGTATTTGTCACCTGTTATATGGTGAAGATGCAGACCAACCTGTTTAGTACAGGCGGTAACGCCGATCAACGGCAGGCGCGACATGTGACACCCGTTTTATTGCTGTTAGTGGGTTGAAACCGAGCTTAGCCTTGTTCATTTTTTTACACAATAGGGATGTAAAAAATTGAACACACCCCGATGAGCACCGCGCCAGGTATGGCTCCGAGCAGGGCAGCACTGCCCTGAAACGCCCTGAAAATGGCCACGACGCGCTTTTTTAGGGCAAAATAAGCCACCCTTGACAGGTCTCAAGGTTTAAGATTGACTCAACTCACCGCAGTTTAATGATTGATATTTTTAACAAGAAAGGTGTTGCATCATGTCGGTACCCCCGCGTGCCGTTCAGCTTAACGAAGCGAACGCGTTCCTTAAGAAACATCCTGAGGTCCTGTTCGTCGACCTTCTCATTGCTGATATGAATGGAGTGGTGCGCGGCAAGCGCATCGAGCGTGCGAGCCTGCACAAGGTTTACGAACGCGGCATCAACCTCCCGGCGTCTTTGTTCGCTCTGGATATCAACGGCTCGACAGTGGAAAGCACTGGCCTGGGCCTGGATATCGGCGATGCCGACCGTATCTGCTACCCCATCCCCAACACCCTGTGCAATGAACCCTGGCAGAAGCGCCCGACCGCGCAACTGTTGATGACCATGCACGAAATGGAAGGCGAGCCGTTCTTTGCCGACCCACGGGAAGTGTTGCGCCAGGTGGTTGCGAAGTTCGACGAACTGGGCCTTACCATCTGTGCCGCTTTCGAACTCGAGTTCTACCTGATCGACCAGGCCAACGTGAACGGTCGCCCGCAGCCACCGCTGTCGCCGCTGTCGGGCAAGCGCCCGCATTCGACCCAGGTCTACCTGATCGACGACCTCGACGAATACGCCGAATGCCTGCAGGACATCCTCGAGGGCGCCAAGGAGCAAGGCATCCCGGCCGACGCCATCGTCAAGGAAAGCGCCCCGGCGCAGTTCGAGGTCAACCTGCACCACGTCGCCGACCCGATCAAGGCCTGCGACTATGCGCTGCTGCTCAAGCGCCTGGTGAAGAACATCGCCTACGACCATGAGATGGACACCACCTTCATGGCCAAGCCGTACCCGAATCAGGCGGGCAACGGGCTGCACGTGCACATCTCGATCCTCGACAAGGACGGCAAGAATATTTTTGCCTGCGAAGATCCCGAACAGAACGACGCCCTGCGCCATGCCATTGGCGGCGTGCTGGAAACCATGCCGGCTTCGATGGCCTTCCTCTGCCCGAACGTCAACTCGTATCGCCGCTTCGGCGCGCAGTACTACGTGCCGAACTCGCCGTGCTGGGGTATCGACAACCGTACCGTGGCCCTGCGCGTGCCGAACGATACCGCCGATGCCGTGCGTATCGAACACCGGGTCGCGGGCGCGGATGCCAACCCCTACCTGTTGCTGTCGGCCGTGCTGGCGGGCGTGCACCACGGCCTGACCAACAAGGTCGAGCCAAGCGCGCCGGTGGAAGGCAACTCCTACGAGCAGAACGAGCAGAGCCTGCCGAACAACCTGCGCGATGCCCTGCGCGAGCTGGACGACAGCGAGATCCTGGCGCGTTATATCGACCCGAAATACATCGATATCTTCGTCGCCTGCAAGGAAAGCGAGCTGGCCGAGTTCGAGAACTCGATCTCCGACCTCGAATACAACTGGTATCTGCACACCGTGTAAGCACTACCCGACGCCGGCTTAATGCCGGCGTCGTTGTATTCAGCCAAATCGACCCACGATCTTTTTAGCCGCACGCGCCAGCCTGCGGCGGGGTAGTGCTGCATGCGATTTGGCCCAGCGAGCCAAGTATGGACGTGCTTTCGCCACGATGCCCCGCCGTCGTTGGGAGGCCGGGCGTATGAGGGTCAGCCGACTTGCCTGCACACCACCGGCTGGCGTCCAATAGCGCGTCCCTTGCCGAGATGATCGCCATGCAGCGCACCGCCACCGCCCGCAAAACCCGCGCCAGCAGCCAGGCACGGATTACCGTGATCCTCGCCGCCGCCCGCGCACTGCTCGCCGAGCAGGGCGTGGCCAATCTGTCGATCTACAGTGTGGCCGAGCGCGCGGCCACTCCCGCGTCCTCGGTCTACCACTTCTTCGCCAGCGTGCCGGCGCTGCTCGAAGGCCTGACCGCCGACATCCACGCCGCCTTTCGCGCCAGCCTGCAGGCGCCCATCGCCCATGCCGAACTGCGCGACTGGCGCGATCTGTCGCGTATCGTCGAGCAGCGCATGCTGGCGATCTACGCCAGCGATGCCGCTGCACGCCAGCTGATCCTCGCCCAGCACGGCCTGAGCGAGGTGACCCAGGCCGACCGTCAGCACGACCTGGAACTGGGCCGGCTGATGCAGGCGCTGTTCGAACGGCATTTCGAACTGCCGCCACTGCCGGACGATGTCGATGTGTTCGCCCTGGCCATGGAACTGGGCGACCGCGTCTATGCCCGCTCGGTGCAACTGCACGGCAGCATCACCCCGCGCCTGGCCGAAGAAGGCATGCGCGTGTTCGACGCCTACCTGGGCCTGTACCTGCCGCCCTATCTGCCGAAACGCGCCACCGCGTTGTAGCCAGCGCCACCCACCCGGAGCCGGATGCAATCCGGGCTACGAAGCAGGCCTAGCGCCTAAGCCCATGCGTGAGCACCCCCGCGGCTCCTACGGAGCGCTGAGAGTCATAGCCACAGCTACAAATACAGATATTTATCTGTCTTTTAATCGACAATAACTAATTGATAGAAAAATTAAGCTTCAAAAACAGATTTTTATCGATTATAAAGCCACATAACCGCTCGCCGACACGGCGTCGTCATCGGTCGTCTGCTAGCGTGTAACGACCACCGTTCATTGCTCCTACGAGGTGCTCCATGTCCCGCATCGTCACCGTCGCCGCCACCCAGATGGCCTGTTCCTGGGATCGTGCCGGCAACATCGCCAACGCCGAGAAGCTGGTACGCCAAGCCGCGGCCAAGGGCGCACAGATCATCCTGATCCAGGAACTGTTCGAGACCCCGTACTTCTGCCAGAAGCCCAACCCGGACTACCTGCAGCTGGCCACCACGGTGGAAGCCAACGAGGCCATCGCCCACTTCCAGAAGGTTGCCAGGGAACTGCAGGTAGTGCTGCCGATCAGCTTCTTCGAGCTGGCCGGGCGCGCGCGCTTCAACAGCATCGCGATCATCGATGCCGACGGCAGCAACCTGGGGATCTATCGCAAGAGCCACATCCCGGACGGCCCCGGCTACCACGAGAAGTACTACTTCAACCCGGGCGACACCGGCTTCAAGGTGTGGAACACCCGCTACGCCAAGATCGGCGTGGGTATCTGCTGGGACCAGTGGTTCCCCGAGTGCGCGCGCAGCATGGCCCTGCTCGGCGCGGAGATCCTGTTCTACCCGACCGCCATCGGCACCGAGCCGCATGACCCGACCATCAGCTCGCGCGACCACTGGCAGCGCGTACAACAGGGCCACGCCGGCGCCAACCTGATGCCGCTGGTGGCGAGCAACCGCATCGGTCGCGAAGACCAGGGCGATTACCACATCAACTTCTATGGCTCGTCGTTCATCGCCGACCAGTTCGGCGCCAAGGTCGAAGAACTGGGTGAGACCGAGGAAGGCGTGCTGCTGCACCGCTTCGACCTCGACCAGCTCGAGCATATCCGCAGCGCCTGGGGCAGCTTCCGCGACCGCCGGCCGAACCTCTACGGACCGATCAAGACCCTGGACGGTTACCTGGAATCCTGAGCCGAGTAGGGTGCGCGGGGTCGCCCTGGCCTGCGCACCGCCCCCACGCAATCGGTGCGCACGGCGCACCCTACGCCATGCAGGTAGATGCAATGACCACCCTCAACAGCACACCCCGCACCGACGGTTTCCGCATGCCGGCCGAGTGGGAACCCCATAGCCAGACCTGGATGGTCTGGCCCGAGCGCCCGGACAACTGGCGCAACGGCGGCAAGCCGGCGCAGGCCGCCTTCGCCGCCGTGGCCAAGGCCATCGCCGAATTCGAGCCGGTGACCGTCTGCGTCTCTGCCTGCCAATACGAGAACGCCCGCGCCCGTCTCGACCACGACAATATCCGCGTGCTCGAAATGAGCAGCGACGATGCCTGGGTGCGCGACACCGGGCCGACCTTCGTCACCAACCAGCACGGCGAAGTTCGCGGCGTCGACTGGACCTTCAATGCCTGGGGCGGTCTCGACGGTGGCCTGTACTTCCCGTGGCAGCGCGACGACCAGGTAGCCGGCAAGATCCTCGAGATCGAGCGTTGCGCGCGCTACCGCACCGAAGGTTTCATCCTCGAAGGCGGCTCGATCCATGTCGACGGCGAGGGCACCCTGATCACCACCGAGGAATGCCTGCTCAATCGCAATCGCAACCCGCACCTCAGTCGTGAGGAAACCGAGCAGGTGCTGCGCGAGCACCTGGCGATCGATAAGGTGATCTGGCTGCCGGACGGCCTGTTCAACGACGAAACCGACGGCCACGTCGACAACTTCTGCTGCTACGTGCGCCCGGGCGAAGTGCTGCTGGCCTGGACCGAAGATCCGCACAACCCCAACTACCCGCGCTGCCAGGCGGCCCTGCGCGTGCTGCAACAGGCGCGCGACGCCGAGGGCCGGCAACTGATCGTGCACAAGCTGCCGATCCCCGGCCCGCTGTATGCCAGCGAAGAAGAATGCGCCGGGGTCGACCTGGTCGCCGGCAGCCAGCAACGCAGCCCGGGCGTGCGCCTGGCCGGCTCCTACGTCAACTTCCTGATCGTCAACGGCGGCATCATCGCGCCGAGCTTCGACGACCCGCTGGATGAGCAAGCCCTTGCCATCCTCCAGCGCGTGTTCCCCGAGCACCGGGTGGTGATGGTGCCCGGCCGCGAGATTCTGCTCGGCGGCGGTAACATCCACTGCATCACCCAACAGCAGCCGGCACCACAACGCGCCTGACCGGCGCCTACATGCCCCTCGTCTGGCCGCGTGCAGGCGAGGGTTAGCCACCCGGCAAGGGCTGTGCCGGTGTTACTCTGGCGGCTATGAATTCGAGCAAACCAGACCCCAGCTTCAGTGACGAGCCCCACGCTCGAACTGATAGCGAACATATCGTTCAGGCGCTCAGCGCCGGGAAGAACAAGCGTGTGCGCAAGCTGCTGAGCCGCATGCACCCGGCCAAGATCGCCGCCATGCTCGAGATGCTCGACGCCGAGCAGCGCATGGCGCTGTGGCAACAGATCGATCCCGCGCTCGAAGGGCGCATCCTGCCCCACCTCAGCCTCGAGCTGGTCAGCCAGCTGGCCGGCGACTCGGCGGATACGACCTACGCCAGGCCGGAACAGCAACACGCACAAAGCACGGTCAACCACCTGGAAGCCGTGCGCGATGCGTTGAACCTGAAGAAGCTCAAGCGCGTCGGCAAGATTCTGCACCGCATGCACCCAGCCAAGATCGCCGGGCTGCTCGAAGCGCTGCCGCCCCAGGAACGGCGCAGCGTGTGGAGCATGGTCGACACCGAGCGGGCCGGCAAAGTGCTGACCTACCTGCACGATGAAATACGCGGCGCCCTGGCCCTCGACCTGGATCTCGAGGAGCTGATTGCCTCGGTCGAACACCTCGAACTCGATGACCGGGTCGACCTGATCCAGACCTTGCCCGGCGAACTGGGCAACAAACTGCTGTTCGCCAGCAGCGCCAGCCAGCGCAAACAGCTCGAGTCGATGCTGTCCTATCCCGAGGACTCGGCCGGCGGCTTGATGAATGCCGACTCGATCCAGATCCGTGCCGATGTCAAGGTAAGCACGGTACTGCGCTATCTGCGCCTGCTGGAAAAACTGCCGCCGCAGACCGACATGCTGATGGTGGTCGACCGCAAAGGCCATTATCAGGGCGGCCTGCGCCTGAGCAACCTGGTCACTGCGGATCTGGAACGCCCGGTGGCCGAGCTGATGGACCGCGACATCGCCGGTATCGCGGTGACCAGCAAGGGCAGCGACGTCGCCCGGCTGTTCCAGGACCTCGACCTGCTCTCGGCCCCGGTGGTGGATGAGCACAACCGGGTGATCGGCCGGATCACCGTCGACGACGTGGTCGACCTGATCCGCGAAGACTCGGACCGCGCACTGATGCAGATGGCCGGCCTCGACGACGAAGCCGACATGTTCGCCCCGGTGCTGGTCAGTTCACGCCGCCGCGCGGTCTGGCTGGGCATCAACCTGATCACCGCCTTCAGCGCCGCCTGGGTGATTGGTCTGTTTCAGGCGACCCTCGAGCAGCTGGTGGCCCTCGCCGTGCTGATGCCCATCGTGGCGAGCATGGGTGGTATCGCCGGCAGCCAGACCCTGACCCTGGTGATCCGCGGGCTGGCCCTGGGTCAGGTGCAGAAAGGCAACATCCGCATCCTGCTCAACCGCGAGCTGGGCATCTCCATCCTCAACGGCCTACTCTGGTCGGTGGTGATCGCCTTGCTCGCCGTGCTCTGGTTCGGCGACTGGGGCATAGGCGCAGTGCTCGGCGCCGCCATCCTGGTCAACCTGCTGTGCGCGGCACTGGCCGGCTGGGGCATCCCGCTGCTGCTCGAGCGCATGGGCATCGACCCGGCGCTGGCCGGCAGCGTGATCCTGACCACGGTGACCGATGTCGTCGGCTTTTTCGCCTTCCTCGGCCTGGCCACGCTGTTGTTGCTGTAACTGACTGAGCGCCGCGCTACCCTCGCGCCAGGGCGCGCCGCGTGCTCAGCGGGTCGAGCGTGCGCAGTGCCTGGTACTGGCTGACGAATACCTGGCCGCCGAAGTGCTCGAGGAAATCCGAACGGCGCAGCTGATCCATCACCGGCCCCTTCACTTCCGACAGGTGCAGTTGCACGCCGGCCGCATGCAGGCGCTCGACGATGGCTTCCAGGCTTTCCAGGGCGCTGGCATCGATCAGGTTGACCCCCGGGCACATCAGTACCAGATGGCGGACCAGCGGACGCGCCGCGATCAGCTCGCCGATGCGCTCCTCGAGAAAGCGTGCGTTGGGAAAATACAGGCTCTCGTCGACCCGCAGCGACAGCACGCTGGGGCTCTCCACCACGGCGAAGCGTTCGATGTTGCGAAAGTGCTCGCTGCCCGGCACCTGGCCGACCACCGCCACATGCGGGCGGCTGGTGCGCCAGAGAAACAGCAGCAGCGACAGGCCGACACCCATCAGGATGCCCGCCTCGACACCGAGCAGCAGCACCCCACCCAGGGTCGCCGCCTGGGCCGCGCCATCCTGGCGCGAATAGCGCCAGGTGCGGCCCAGGGCCCCGAGGTCGACCAGGCTGAGCACCGCGACGATGATGGTTGCGGCCAGCACCGCCTGCGGCAGGTTGTGCAGCAGCGGGGTCAACAGCAGCACGCTGAGGGCGATACCGCCGGCGGTCAGCACCCCGGCCATGGGCGTCTGCGCCCCGGCATCGAAGTTGACCACCGAGCGGGCGAAACCGCCGGTGACCGGGAAGCCACCGCTGAAAGCCGCCGCCAGGTTGGCGCCGCCCAGACCGAGCAGCTCGTTGTCCGGCTCGATGCGCTGACGCCGCTTGGCCGCCAGGGTCTGCGCCACCGACACCGACTCGACGAAGCCGACCAGGCTGATCAACAGCGCCGCCGGCAACAATTGCAGGGCCAAACCGTAGTCCAGGGTGGGCAGGCTCAGCCCCGGCAAGCCCTGGGGCACCGCGCCGACGACCCTGACCCCGGTCTGCTCCAGGCCCAGCAGGCTGACCACCCCGATAGACACGATGATCGCCAGCACCGGCCCGGCCTTGGCCAGGTTGCCGGCCATGCCGGCGCCCAGCCCCAGGCGCATGAGCAAGGGCTTGAGCTGGCCACGCACCCACCAGAGAAACAGCAGGCTGCAGGCGCCGATCAGCAGGGTCGGCCCGTGCACCGCCGGCAGGTTGTGCAGCAACGCCGGCAGCATCTGCTGGAGGTTCTCGCCGGAGGCGGAAATACCGAGGATATGCTTGAGCTGGCCGACCGCGATGAGAATCCCGGAGGCGCTGATAAAGCCGGAGATCACCGGATGGCTGAGGAAGTTGGCGACGAAGCCCAGGCGCAGCAGGGCCATGCCGGCGAGCAGCAGCCCGGACAGCAGCGCCAGCAGCATGGCGGCGCCGACGTACTCGGCGCTGCCGGCGGGAAACAACGGCCCCAGGGCGGCGGCGGTCATCAGCGACACCACCGCCACCGGGCCGACCGCCAGGGTGCGGCTGGAGCCGAACAGGGCATAGGCCAGCAGCGGCAGGATGCTGGCATACAGCCCGGCCACCGGCGGCAGGCCGGCGAGCAGGGCGTAGGCCAGGCTCTGCGGAATCAGCATCAGGGTAACGATCAGCGCCGCCAGGCCATCCTGCGCGGCAGTGGCGCGGTTGTAGCGCCGCCCCCAGTCGAGGCAGGGCAGCCAGCGGCGCAGGCTCATTTACCTTTCTCCTGTTCGAAGTTGCAGGCGGCCGGCGCGTCCACCGGCACGGGATCATGCGGCAGGCGCTTGGGCGCGGCCAGCCACTCGTGGCCGCGCAGCATCAGGTCGAAATAGATGCGCGGCATCAGCTTGACCTTCAGCTCCCAGGCCAGTCGGCGCGGCACGGTGGGATCGAGGGGAAAGGTCGGCAGCAGCTTGCCGCCATAACCGAACTCGGCCAGCACCACCTTGCCCCGCTCCACCGTCAGCGGGCAGGAACCATAGCCATCGTAGAGCGCACGCGGGCCACGCCCGGCGAGCACCGCGAGGACGTTTTCGGCCACCACCGGTGCCTGTTTGCGCACCGCCGCGGCGGTCTTGGCATTGGGCGCGGCGCACACATCGCCGAGGCTGAAGATATTGCCGAAGCGCGGATGGCGCAGGGTTTCATGGTCGGCCTCGAGCCAGCCGTCGGCATTCGCCAGCGGGCTCTGGCGAATGAATTCGGGCGCCCGCTGCGGCGGCACCACATGCAGGAAATCGAAGTCTTTTTCCACCACACTGGCCTTGCCCTCGGCATCCACCTGCCTGAACCAGGCCTTGTGCCCCGGGCCATCGACCGCAGTCAGGGTGTGGTTGAAGTTGAGCCGTGCGCCATAGCGTTCGACGTACTGCATCAGCGGCGGGACGAAGTCGGCGACACCGAACAGCACGCCACCGGCCGAGCAGAACTCCACCTCGATATCCTTCAACACGCCTTGCTTCTGCCACCAGTCGCAGGACAGGTACATGGCCTTCTGCGGCGCGCCGGCGCACTTGATCGGCATCGGCGGCTGGGTGAACAGCGCGCGACCGCGGCGCAGGTTCTGCACCAGCTGCCAGGTATAGGGCGCCAGCTCGAACTGGTAGTTGGAGGTCACCCCATGCTTGCCCAGGGTTTGCCTCAGCCCGTCGATGCCATCCCAGTCCAGCGTCAGGCCCGGACAGACGATCAGGGCGCGGTAGCCGACGCGGTTGCCGTCTTCCAGCACCACGCGCTGCTGCTCCGGCTCGAAGCCGGCCACCGCGGCGTGCAGCCACTGCGCACCATGGGGAATGCAGCGGGCCATCGGCCGTTCGGTCTGCGCGCGGTCGAACACGCCGGCCCCGACCAGGGTCCAGCCCGGCTGGTAGTAGTGCTGCTCGCGCGGCTCGATCAGCGCGATGCGCAGCTGCGGATTGCGCCGCAGCAGGCTGGCGGTCACCGCGCAGCCGGCCGCGCCACCGCCCACCACCAGCACGTCGTAGCGCTGGGTTGGCGCCAGCGGGGCGGTGTCGGCGGCGGCCTGCGGCGCCTGCTGCCAGCGCTGCTGCAGGCGGGGCAACAGGCCGGACAGGTCATAGCCGGCGTCCTTGGCGGTGGCCAGCAAGACCTCGGGGTCGAGGTGACGGGCCTCGCTCAGCGCCCACAGGCTGCTCGAGCGGGTGCCGGTTCGGCAGAAGGCCAGGACCGGGCCGCGCACCTGCTCGAGCAACTCGGCAAAGGCCGCCACATCGTCCTCGCCGATCTGCCCGGAGATCACCGGCTGGTAGTGATAGTCCAGACCGCTGGCACGGGCCGCGGCCTCGATCTCGGCCGAGCTGGGCTGACCTTCGCCTTCACCGTCCGGCCGGTTGTTGATCACACTGCGAAAGCCGGCCGCCGCCAGGGTGCCCATGTCGCCAGGTTGCAACTGGGCCGCCACGGCAATGAACGGCGTCAAGCGCTTGAGCGAATCCATGAGCGTCTCCTCAAAGCACGTCGAGGGGGATTTTCAGGTAGCTGGTGCCGTTGTCCTCGGGCGGCGGCAGCTGGCCGGCGCGCATGTTCACCTGCACCGAGGGCAGGATCAGGGTCGGCATGCCCAGGGTGGCGTCACGCGCGCTGCGCATGGCGACGAAATCGTCCTCGCTGACCCCTTCGTGCACATGCACGTTGTGCGCGCGCTCCTCGGCCACCGTGGTTTCGTAGAGGAACTCCTCGCGCCCCGGCGCCTTGTAGTCATGGCACATGAACAGGCGGGTCTGCTCCGGCAAGTCGAACAGTTTGCGGATCGAGCGGAACAGCACCCGGGCGTCGCCACCGGGGAAATCGCAGCGGGCGGTGCCGTAGTCGGGCATGAACAGGGTGTCGCCAACGAAGGCGGCATCGCCGATCACATAGGTCAGGCAGGCGGGAGTATGCCCGGGCGTATGGATGACGCGGGCTTCGATGTTGCCGACCTGGAAGCGCTCACCGTCGGCGAACAGGCGGTCGAACTGGCGGCCATCGGTGGCGAACTCGGGCCCGGCATTGAACAGCTTGCCGAAGGTGTTCTGCACCACGGTGATCTGCTCGCCGATAGCCAACTGGCCGCCCAGTTCGCGCTTGAGGTAGAGCGCCGCGGACAGGTGGTCGGCGTGCACGTGGGTTTCCAGCAACCAGTCGACCTTCAGGTCCTGCTCGCGCACATAGGCAATCAGGCGATCGGCGTTCTGGTGCGAGGTGCGGCCGGCAGCCGGATCGTAGTCGAGCACCGAGTCGACGATGGCGCAGCGCTGGGTCGCCGGGTCGCTGACCACGTAGCTGTAGGTGAAGGTGGCAGGATCAAAGAAAGCTTCTACGTGCGCTTGCATGGTGACGGTCCTCTTTTGACATACCCCTAGGGGTATTTAATTAAGGATTATCGTAACTGTTTTTTGGTTCTATGCTTAGAATTAATAGTCATATGAAGTTGGCTCCTTCTTCCGCCCCGCCCTATGCCGCAGCAACGCCTCTCACTGCAGGCCACCTTCTGCGCAGAACGAAAACGGGCGCCATGCAAGCGCCCGTCATCTGCGCATCGGCCAGCCTCTCAGGAGCGTTTGCAGGTATTGATGCCCAGTAGCGAGTACGCCGGACACATGCGGAACAGGCCGGTGGCCAGCGGCACGACGCCGATCCAGCCCCACAGGCCGATGGTGCCGCTCAGGCTCAAGCCAATCAGAATCAAGCCGGCGGCGATGCGCAGGCTACGGTCGATGCTGCCAACGTTGGTTTTCATGATGATCTCCAGATTTAATGGCTGCGCCGGCGTTCCAGCGCGGTGAACAACAGCATCCCGGCCAGCATGGCCAGAACGAAAACGCTGACCTGCCAATGGCCGCTGAGCAGAATGGCCAGCGCCGGTCCCGGGCAGATCCCGGCAATGCCCCAACCGATGCCGAAGACCAGGCTGCCACCGATCAGCCGCGGATCCAGCTCGCGCTTGGCCGGCAACTGCATCGGCGCGCCGAGCAACGACTGCGCGCGGCGCTTGGCCCAGGCCAGCGGCCCCGCGGCGACCGCGATGGCGCCAATCATCACCAGCGCCAACGACGGATCCCAGGCCCCCGCCAGATCGAGGAAGCCCAATACCTTGGTCGGGTTGGCCATGCCGGCCAGCAACAGACCGATGCCGAACAGCACGCCGGCCAGCAATGCAGTCAGTTTGCGCATGTTCAGCCCCCCAGCAGATGACGTAGGACAAAGACCGTGACGAAACCGGCGGCCATGAAGGTGAAGGTCGCCACCAGCGAACGCGGCGATAGCCGGGAAACGCCACAGACACCATGGCCACTGGTACAGCCGGAGCCGTAGCGGGTGCCCACACCGACCAGCAGGCCGGCCACCAGCAAGCCCAGCCAGCCACTCTGGAATTCGATCGTCGGCAGCACGCTGAACAGCCCCCAGAGCAGCGGCGCCAGCAACAGACCGAGGAGGAACAGGCCCTTCTCCGCCCGGCCCTCGCCACCCTCCAGGACCGAGCCGAGCAAGCCGCTGATGCCGGCGATGCGGCCGTTGAACAACACGAACAGGCTGGCGGCCAGGCCGATCAGCGCCCCGCCCGCAAGAGAACTCCAGGGCGTGAAATTCAACCAGTCGATGGCGACCCCGTCGATACTCATGAGGTTTCTCCTGCGCAGAACAACTGGTACAGCGTATTGATCACCGCCAAGGCGGCCGGACTGCAGATCCGGTAGTGGATCTGCTTGCCTTCACGGCGGGTTTCCACCAGCCCTTCACGACGCAGTACCGCCAACTGCTGCGACAGCGTCGGCTGCTGGATGCCGAGCAGGCTTTCCAGCTCACTGACGTTGCGCTCGCCTTGCGAGAGCTGACAGAGCAGCAGCAGGCGGTCGGGATTGGCCAGAGCCTTGAGCAACTGCCCGGCCGCATCGGCGTTGGCGCGCAACTGCTGGATATCGAGTGTCTGTTCGGGAGCGTTCATGTGGCGAACCTTCAATTAACCTAAAAACAATATATTTTTTTATATATTATTATGCAAGCAGAATTCCGCTCCCCTCTCCTGGCAAGAACTGGCTTCTGATGCCGACAGCCGGAGGCGCTGCGCATTGCACGCCAGCTCTCGTAGATACCGTCTTGCCGCTCGGTGGCCCGGTACGCCCAGGCGCAATCCGCAACACACTCCCCGGATTGCGCTCGCGCTTATCCAGGCTTCGCCCGGCGACAGTCGCAAAAAAGCCCGAAGCAGAGTCCGGGCTTTTGATGTTTCACGGCTGAACAGGATGCAACTGCTCAGCCCTGCTCGACAGCCCCGCTAACCACGGGGCGCCGGTCAGAACAGCGGCAGGGTGTAGCTGACGATCAGGCGGTTTTCGTCGATGTCGCGACCGAAGTTGTTGCGCATGGTCGCATTGCGCCATTTCACCCCAAGGTTCTTCAATGCCCCTTCCTGGACGACATAAGCGATGTCCATGTTGCGCTCCCACTCTTTACCGTCGGACGCGGCACCACGATCGATGTTGTCACCGGTCAGGTAGCGGGTCATGAAGGTCAGCCCCGGAATGCCGATGGAGGCGAAGTTGAAGTCGTAACGCGCCTGCCAGGAAGTCTCGTCCTTGGCGGCGAAGTTGCCGATCTGCACGTAGTTGACCAGGAACGGATCGGTACCGCCGACATAGGCGAAGCCGGTATCACCGCTCATCTTCTGGTAGCCCAAACCGAGGCTGTGGCCGCTCAGGGCATAGGTGAACATGGCGCCGAAGGCTTTGTTGTCGATATTGCTCGAACCATCATCGGTGGAACGGGCATAACGCAGATCGGTCTTCAGCGACTGCTTGTCGGCGATCGGCAGCACATGCACCAGATTGAAGGAGTGCTGCTTATACATGTCCTCCAGATTGCTGTAGTAGTAACCGCCGGTCAGGCTGTCGCTCAGCTTGTAGTTACCACCGGCGAAGACGAACTCGTTGGACTGGTTGACGCCGCTAACCGTGATCCCGCTCAAGGCGAAGGTGTTCAGGGTCATGTCTTCGTAATCGCTGGAATTACGATTGTTGACCTCGTCCAGATAGCCGGCATCGAGGGTCAGCCCGGCGATGTCCTTGGAAACGATGTTGCCACCGCGGAACACCTGCGGCAGCAGGCGGCTATCGCTGGAGCCGATGGCCTGGTTCTTCAACTGCAGCGAACCCACTTTGAGCACGCTCTCGCCAGCCTTGGCCTTGGCCGTCAAGCCGAGGCCGCCGGAGTTGTCCTGGGAACCGCCGGAAGAGCGATCCGGTACCAGCAGGCCGCTGCCAGCGGTGCCGTCGCCCGAATCCAGCTTGAAACCGAAAGTAGCCAGCGCGTCGACGCCAAAACCCACGCTGCCTTCGGTGTAGCCTGACTCCATGCGCAGCAGGAAGCCCTGTGCCCACTCTTCCTGCTTGGCCTGACCGGTGCCTTCACGGAAATCGCGATTGAAATAGAAGTTGCGTGCTTCGAGGCTGGCCTTGCTGTCCTTGATGAACTCGGCGTTGGCGACTTGGCTCAGGGTCAAGCCCAGGGTGCCGGCGGCTACGGCCAGCGCCAGGGAGGTCTTTCTCATTATGGTTTTCTCCAGTGTTTTTATGGGTGGCACATCGGCACGGGCGCAGACTTCGACCACGAAGAGGCAGACACGCACCGAATTCGTTGATTCACCCCAGCGGGCCGCGTCAGACGGGCAGCCGAACAGGCGCCAGAGCGAGCGGGTAAACACTGGGGCGAACAGAAATCAGGGGTGCGCGGTGCCGCGCCGAGCAAACGTCAAAGGAACAGGCGGATCGTCAGCCAAACGGAAGAAGTTCATCGGCGGTCTCTTCATTTTTATTGTGTGCCGGCCCTGCAGGCCGGTCTGTGCGTCGAAGAGCCTTGAGCAGATACCGTGCCAGTCGCCCACCGTCGAGCAGCAACACCTCTAGTCCGCTACTTTGGCGGTAACTCACAAATTCCATTGCGGAGTTGTGTGAAGGATGAACAGGCGGATTATCGCCGACCGCAAGAGCGCTAACGGCGGATTTTCGCCAAGCGCCCCGCGCGTCAGTCGCGCACGATCTGGTTCTTGCCCTGCCGTTTGGCCTGGTACATCGCCGTATCGGCGCGGGCGAACAGCATACCCAGGCTGGCGTCGTCACCACGCAAGCTGGTCAGGCCCTGGCTCACCGTGACACCGAACGACGCCCGTTCGTGGCTGAAACGCAAGCGCTGCACCTCCCGCTGCAAGCGCTCGGCGATCTGCTCGGCCAGGGCTGGCTCGCAGCCCGGAAACAGCGCGGCGAACTCTTCACCGCCGATGCGCCCGAACAGATCACCACGGCGCAACACCGACGCGCCACAGCTGGCCAGGCGCTGCAGCACCTGATCGCCCATCTGGTGACCATAGCTGTCGTTGATCTGCTTGAAGTCGTCGATGTCGAGCAGGAGAAAGGCCAAGGGACTGCCGAACTGGCGGGCATGCTCGAACTCGCGCTGGGCACACTCGAAGAAATGCCGGCGGTTGCTGCTCTGGGTCAGCACGTCGGTGGTTGCCAGGCGATGCAACTCGCCTTCCAGCTGCTTCTTGTCGGTAATGTCTTCGGCGATGCCGACGATGATCTGCGCTTGCCCAGCCTCACTCGAGCGACTGATAAAGCATTTGTCGCTGAGCCAGCGCAACTGCCCGTCGGCGCGAATGATGCGGTACTCGCGGGCTTCCACCGCGCCGGTTTCCAGCACCTTGGCCAGGCTCTCGGCGGCATAGTCGAGGTCGTCCGGGTAGATGCTGTTGCGCCATTCGCCGTAGTCGGCCAACAGCAACGCGGCAGAGCGACCGAAAACCCGCTCATAGGCCGGGCTGACGTAGATCACCCGCTGCGCCTGCCAGTCGAATGCCCAGAGCACCGCATTGACGCTGCCGAGCAGGCTGCTGAAGAGTTGCTCGCGCTCACGCAGGCGCTCGACTTCGGCACGGCTGTGCAGCAGTGCCAGGGTCAGGTCTTCCAATTGCTCCGATGAGTTGCTGCACTCGTCCATAAACAGTCGCCATCCTGGTGAAGGTTTGAACCATGGGGGCAGCATAGAAGGTTGTCGGCGCAGAAAACAAAAAGCCCGCCGAACGGCGGGCTTGGGCAGCCGATCAGCCGTTATCAGGCGACAGCGGCCGGGCGCAGCGAATAGGTTTTCAGCTGCTCGGCAAAATCGCGCAGCGACTGGATACCACTGGCCTCGGCTTCGTGGACCCACTGCTTGATCGCGTCGAGCATTTCGTGGCCATTGGCGCTGGTCTTGAGCCAGATCTGCTGCAGCGCCAGGCGCTTCTCGTAGATCACCTTGAGCGCCTGACTCTGCGCCAGCATGGCGTCGATCCGCAGCTGCTGCTGGTCGCGCAGCAGGCTCGGCTCGCGGCCCAGCAGGCGCTTGGCGCGGTGAAACTGGTGGCGTACCGAGGCGTCGGCCTTGGCCAGTTCCTGCTTGACCAGCGGACCGATCACCAGCTTGCGGTACTGCGCCATGATCTGGAAACGGTTGTTGAGGATCGCCATGGCGGTGTCCATATCCAGGTGGCGCTTGCCCTCGATGCGATGGGCGATCGGCGCCACGCGCTGCACCTTGGCCAGCCCGAGCAGGCTGAACAGCTGGATCCAGGCCCAGCCCATGTCGAATTCCCACTTGCGCACCGACAGCTTCGCCGAGTTGGGATAGGTGTGGTGATTGTTGTGCAGTTCTTCACCGCCGATCAGGATGCCCCACGGCAGCAGGTTGGTCGCGGCGTCGCGGCATTCGAAATTGCGATAACCGACGGCATGCCCGAGACCGTTGATCACCCCGGCCGCCCAGAGCGGAATCCACATCATCTGGATCGCCCAGACGCTGATGCCGATGACCCCGAACAGGGCCAGGTCGATGAGCGCCATCAGGGTCACGCCGCCAAAGGTATAGCGCGAGTAGAGGTTGCGCTCGATCCAGTCGTCCGGGCAGTTCTTGCCGTAGATGCGCAGGGTTTCCGGGTTCTTCGCCTCTTGCTGATACAGCTCGGCGCCGGTGCGCAATACCGTGCCCAGGCCCTTGATCACCGGGCTGTGCGGGTCGTCGACGGTTTCGCACTTGGCGTGGTGCTTGCGGTGGATAGCGGTCCATTCACGGGTGTTCTGCCCGGTGGTCAACCACAGCCAGAAACGGAAGAAGTGCTTCAGCGCTGGATGCAGCTCCAGGGCGCGGTGGGCAGAATAACGGTGCAGGTACACCGTGACGCCGACTATGGTGATGTGCGTCATCACCAGGACGGCAGCGATCAACTGCCAGACCGACAGGTCAAGAAAACCGTTGTACCACATGAGCCGAGAGCCTCTTGAAAGGAAAACATGGCGTGACTGAGAGACTCAGGCCACAGTGCATTATCCCCGACATGGATCATAAAACCAGTTGGTCTTTTAGATAACAATGTCGAGCCGCTGCCTAGACTATTATCACAGTGCCCACTTAGAGAGCCGATAGACGCCTTATGAGCCTACACCAAGGAGCGGTGCGCCTGAGCCTGATCTACCTGCTGGCGGCCGGGCTGTGGGTCTTCTTCAGCGACTCCCTGCTGGCCGGGTTGCACCTGCCTGCCGAGCGTGCCGAACAGGTGCAGCTGCTCAAGGGGTTGTGCTTCGTCCTGCTCAGCAGCGTCCTGCTGTACCTGATCCTGTGCTCCCACCTGCGCCAGCAGGCCCGCATGCGCAGAACCCTGCGCGCCAGCGAAGAGCGCCTGAACCTGGCCTTGGAGTCGGCCAAGGAAGGCTTGTGGGACTGGGACCTGCGCAGCGACAAGGTGTTTTTCTCGGCGGGCTACGCCGCCCTGCTCGGCCTGCAACCCCCCGCACTGGGCAACAGCCGGGCGCGCTGGTTGCAACAGCTGCACCCCGACGACCGCACCCATTACGAGCACACCATCGCCACTATCCAGGACAACGCCAGCCAGGAGGCGTTCGAGGTGACCTTGCGCATGCGCCATCAGGATGGCGACTACCGCTGGATCCAGTCACGCGGGCAGCTGCAGCTCGACGCCCAGGGCCGACCGGAGCGCTTTATCGGCACCGCCAGCGACATCAGCCTGCAGCGGGCCAATGAATACAGCCTGCGCCAGGCCGCCGCCGTGTTCGACGCGACCCAGGACGGGGTGCTGGTCACCGACAGCGACCAGCACATCGTCCACGTCAACCCGGCCTTTACCCGCATCACCGGCTACAGCCCCGAGGAAATCATCGGACGTCGGCCCAACCACCTGAGTTCGGGTCGCCACGACCAGGCGTTCTACCAAAGCCTGTGGCACGCGCTGGCAGCCCGGGGCAATTGGAGCGGAGAAATCTGGAACCGGCGCAAGAACGGCGAAATCTACCCGCAGTGGCAGCGCATCCGCGCCATCCACGACGAGAAAGGCGAGCTTAGCCACTACGTCGCGGTGTTCTCCGACATCAGCGCGCTGAAGCGCTCGCAGAGCGAACTGGACCACCTGGCCCACCATGATCCGCTGAGCGGGCTGCCCAACCGCCTGCTGTTCACCGAGCGGGTCGAGAACGCCATCAAGCGCGCCAAATCCGCACAGCAGGGCGCGGTGCTGCTGATCGACCTCGATCACTTCAAACACATCAATGAAAGCCTGGGCCACAACATCGGCGACCTGCTGCTCAAGGCGGTCGGCGAGCGGCTGGCCGCACAACTGGGTGAAGGCATGACCCTGGCGCGCCTGGGCGGTGACGAGTTCGGCCTGCTCTGCGAAAACTGCCTGGATGCCCCCCAGGCCGCCAGCCTGGCCCAGCTACTGCTGAACAGCCTGGGCGCACCGTTCAACCTCGAGAAACATGAGTTCTACATGAGCGCCAGCATCGGCATCAGCCTGTTTCCCAGCGATGCCGAAAACCTGGAGCAGGTCCTGCGCAATGCCGACTCGGCGCTGTCCAAGGCCAAGAGCAGCGGCCGCGAAGGCTACGCCTTCTATACCCAGGAGCTGACCGAGTTCGCCCGCCACCGCGTCGACCTGGTCAGCGCCTTGCACCATGCCTTGGATAACCAGGAACTGCGTGTCTACTACCAGCCGCTGCACGACATGGCCAGCGGCGAACTGATCGGGGCCGAGGCGCTGGTGCGCTGGCAGCACCCGCAACGCGGCCTGGTAGCGCCCGGGGAGTTCATCCCGATCGCCGAAGACAGCGGCCTGATCGGCGCCATCGACGCCTGGGTACTGCAGCAGGCCTGCCGGCAGATGGTGCTCTGGCAACATCAGGCGCACGCGCCGCGTTTCGTCGCCGTCAACGTTTCCAGCCGCCTGTTCAGCCGCGGCGGGCTGGATCTGCAGGTGGCCCAGGTGCTGGCCGATACCGGCCTGGATCCCGCCTGCCTGGAACTGGAAGTCACCGAAAGCGCGGTGATGGACAACCCGGATGCTGCCTTGGCGCTGCTCGAGCGCCTGCGGGCCCTGGGTGTTCGCCTGGCGATCGACGACTTCGGCACCGGCTACAGCTCCCTGGCCCGGCTCAAGCGCCTGCCCGTGCACAAACTCAAGCTCGACATGAGTTTCGTCCGCGGCCTGCCTCACGACAGCGACGATGTCGCCATTACCCGCGCGGTGGTGGCCCTGGGGCACAGCCTGGACCTCAAGGTACTGGCCGAAGGCATCGAACGGCCGGAACAGATGGAGTTCCTCCGCCAGATCGGCTGCGACTATGGCCAAGGCTATCTGTTCGGCCGGCCACAACCGGTCGGGCCCGAGCCGACACCCGCCGTAGCGGCGTCCTGACCAATCAAGCATCATGGCCAGCAGAACCAAGGAATAGCCGACACCTATGCGGGTAATGATTCTCGAAGACGATCACTGGATCGCCGATCTGCTCAAGCAGATCGTTCTGAGCCTGCGTCCGCATGCCGAAATCGTCTGCCTGGGCAGCGTGGCCGAAGCCCTGACGGACTGGCAACAACAGCCCAGCGATCTGCTGATCAGCGACTGGAACCTGCCGGACGGCGAAGGCACTCGGCTGCTCAAGCAGGTGCGCCAGCAGAACCGCGACGTGCCACTGGTGATGATCAGCGGTCGCACCGACCGCAACAGCGTGGTGGAAGTGCGCGCGCTGGGCATCAACGCCTTCATCAGCAAACCCTTCCAGGCCTCGCGCGTAGCCGCCAGCCTGGACCAGTTGCTGCCTGCGGCTGAGACAGAGACAGAGACAGAGACAGAGACAGAGACAGGGAATCACTCGGCCCGCGCCGTCAGCGACGCAGACTTCGTGGCTTACCTGAAAAAACTGCCCGCCAGCGAACTGGACCTGCCGCTGAGCAAGGGCATCCGCGATCGCCTCCTGCAAAGTTTCAAGGGCGAGCAACTGAGCCTGCGCGAGCTGGCCGAGGACTGGCGCCACGACCCGGCCCTGAATGCCCGGCTGCTGACCGTGGCCAACAGCAGTGCCTACAACGCTGCAGGCCGCCCCTGCATCGGCCTGCTTGAAGCGCTGCAGAAACTCGGTGCGGCAACCAGCCTCAACCTGGCCATGGGCCTGGCCCTGCGCCAGTCCAGCACCCTGGATAACCCGCTCTTGCGCAGCCTCGCCGATGCACACCTGGATGCCAGCGAACAGCTGGCCGAAACCAGCATGGCCCTGGCCCGCCAATGCAGCCTGGATCCGGCGCCCTTTCATAGCGCGGCGCTGCTGCACCGCATGGGCGAGCTCTGCGTGCTCTATCTGGCCCAGGCCTGGGAGAAACGCGGTCACAGCCTCGGCGAGGAGCAGGTGGTACAAGCGCTTGGCCAATTCAGTTCGCCCTTCGCGATTGCGATCAAGGCGCGCTGGCAGTTGCCCATGGTCCTGCGCGATCTGATTGGCGCCTGCTATGCCCTGCCCAACAACAGCGTCAAGCGCGCGGCCGTACTCATGCGCCTGGCCGCCTGTGAGCAGGATCCGCTTGCCGACAGCAAGGACCAGGCGCGCCTGCGTCGCCTCGCCGGGCTGGCCTGAATGCAGCCGGCTCGCTCAGCAGGTCGCGCATGAACCGCGAGGGAAACTCCTCGGCGATCCGCTGGATAGTCGGCCTCGGCAGCCTCGGCCTGGCACTGTTCTTTGCCGGGCTGGGCTGGCTCGCCCTGAGCGAACGGGAAACCTTCTGGCAACTGCAGATGACCAAGCAGGCCGATTTGCAGCGCCTGGCCCTGCATGGCAGCCAGCGCCGCCAACTGGATCAGGCGCAGCTGCTGGCAGAGAGCATTGCCGCCGACTCCTGGGTCATCGAGTTGGTGCGCCAGGCCTATGCCCTGCACAACAGCGGCAAGCCGGATCAGGCCGCCGCCAACGCCATCCGCAACCAGCTCTATACCCGCCTGGCCCCGCGCTGGCGCAACCTGCAGGCCAGCCACCCGTTCAAGCTCTACCTCCACCTCGCGCCCACGGCGCAAGTCTTGCTGCGCGTGCACCAGCCGGAACGCTTTGGCGACCAGCCCGGCGCCCAGCGCGCAATGCTCGCGGATGCCCTGCATGACCGGCAATTCAAGGCCGGTCTGGGGCTTGGCGCCGACAGCCTGGTGATGCGTGCCATTACCCCGCTGCAGGTGGCTGGCACACTCGAGCCCGTGACCATCGGCGCCCTGGAAGTCACCCTGAGCCTGCACAACGACCTGCAACAGCTGGATCAGGAGCTGGATGCCGGCGTCGCCCTGCTGTTCAAACACTCCGCGCGTGCGCCGCCGTTCAGTGGCGAGGTGCTGCGCGGCCTGAGTAACGACAGCGACGACTGGTACCTGGAAGGCTCCTCGCGCGCGCAGATCCAGCGCTGGCAAGCCCAGCGGCTGCTGCCCGCACCCGCCAGCGGCAACACCCTCAAACTGCTCGACGATCAGGGCCATACCTTTTTGCTCAACCAGACCATGCTGCCAGGCTATCGACCCGGAGCGGCGGCCGAGCCAAGCATCCTGGTCACGGCCCTGACCTGGCGCGATATCAGCGAACAGGTCGCGCGCCACCAGAGCGACCAGCGCTGGCTGATCGGTAAGTGGCTGCTGGCCTGGCTCGGCGCCGAAGCCCTGCTCCTGTTGCTGCTGCTGAGCACCCGCCATGCCAGCCAAACCCTGATCCGCCGCCACCGCGACGAGCTGCAGCACAGGCACCAGCAGAGCGAGCAGTCGCGTCAATTGCTGGCCGTCATCGCCCAGGCCCAGGCGGCCTATATCACCGCACAGAACCAGCGCGAAGCCTTCGATGCGCTGCTTGAGCGGATCCTCGACCTGACCGCCAGCCAGTTCGGTTTCATCGGCGAAGTGCTCGAGGATCAACAGGGCGCGCCCTACCTGCACACCTACAGCATCAGCAATATTGCCTGGGACAGCGCCAGTGCCGCGTTCTATGCCGAGCGTTCGGCCCAGGGCATGGAGTTCCGCAAGCTCGACACGCTGTTCGGCCAGGTCATGCGCAGCGGCGAGGCGCTGATCAGCAATGCGCCTGCGCAGCATCCGCACAGTGGTGGTTTACCCGAAGGGCATCCGCCGCTACTGGCGTTTGCCGGCCTGCCCATTCATGCCCATGGCCGCCTGGTGGGCATGCTCGGCCTGGCCAACCGCGCAGATGGCTATCCGCAGAGCCTGGCCGAGCAGCTGCAGCCCCTGCTCGCCACCCTCGGCCAGTTGATCGAGGCGCTGCGCCGCGACGTGCAGCGCGAGCAGGCCCAGCAACACCTGCAGCGCCAGCAGGCGGCCCTGCGCGTGCTCAACGAGATTGCCGCCCTGCCCACCCTGAGCAGTCAGGAGCAGCTGCGCCAGGCTCTGCAACTGGGCGCCAGTTTCTACCAGGTGCCGCTGGCGATCATCAGCCAGATCGAGGCCGAGGATTACCAGGTACGGGTGCAGGTTTCCCCGGCGGGCGCCCTCAGTGACGGCCAGCACTTCCCCCTGGGCGACACCTACTGCAGCCTCACCCTGCACAGCGATGAGGTCCTGGCCATCGAGCACATGGGCCAGTCGGTTCATGCCGCCCACCCCTGCTACCCGCTGTTTACCCTGGAAACCTACATCGGCATCGCCATCTGGGTCGCCGGCCAGCGTTTCGGCACCCTGTGCTTCGCCTCGCCCGAGGCGCGCAGCCAGCCATTCGATGAGGCCGACCGCGAATTTCTCCGCCTGTTCGCCCGTTGGGTCGGCGCGACCCTGGAGCGCCAGCAGCAGGAGCAGACCCGCCAGACCCTGATGGAGCGCCTGGATCAGGCCCAGCGGATCGCCCGCCTGGGCCACTGGCAAGCCAATCTGCAGACCGGCGAGCTGGACTGGTCGAGCACCATCTTCGACATTTTCGGTTATGACGCCGAGGGGTTTGCCCCGAGCGTCGAGGCGTTCCAGGATTGCGTGCACCCCGCCGACCGGGCCCTGGTCGCGGCCAGCGAACAACGAGTGCTGGCGGGCGGCCTGCACGACGTGGTGCATCGCATCGTGCGCCCCGATGGCGAGATCCGCTGGGTGCATGAACTGGCTCGCCTGCAGGCCGACGAACAGGGGCGCATGACCCGCCTGGCCGGCACCGTGCAGGATGTCAGCGAGCTCAAGCAGCGCGAGGCTCAGGTGCAAGAAGCCCGTGCCTTCCTCCAGGCCGTGCTCGATTCGGCTACCGGGGTTGCCATCATCGCCACCGATACCTGCGGGCTGATCAGCCTGTTCAATCCGGGTGCCGAACTGCTCACCGGGTATAGCGCCGCGGAAGTCATCGGCCAGCACTCGCCGATGCTGTTTCACCAGCCCGAAGAGCTGCGTGCCCGCGGCAGCGAACTGAGCCGCGAGCTGGGCCGTGAAATCCATGGTTTCGAGGTGTTCGTCGCCACTGCCCAGGGTAGCGAGGCGAACACCCGGCAATGGACCTATCTGCGCAAGGACGGCGAGCCGCGCCTCGTCAACCTGACGCTCAGCGCCATCCGCAACGAACAGGACAGCGTCCACGGCTACCTGGGCATCGCCACCGATGTCAGCGCCTTGCAGCAGGCCACCCGCGCCCTGCAAAAGAGCGAAAGTCGCTTCCGCGGCATGGTCGCCAACCTGCCCGGCGTGGTCTACCGCTGCCGGCACGACGCCGACTGGACCATGCGCTTCATGGGCGATGAAATAGAGCACCTGAGCGGCTACCCGGTCAGCGACTTCATCGACAACCGGGTGCGCAGCTATGCCAGCGTGATCCACCCGGACGACCGCGCCAGCACCTACGCCATCCAGGAACACATCTTGCGCCAGGACGTGTTCGAGCTGACCTATCGCCTGCAGCATGCCGACGGCCACAGCGTCTGGGTGCGGGAAAAAGGTCGCGGCGAATACGACAGGCAGGGCAACCTGCTGTGGCTGGACGGTTTCATCTGGGACATCAGCGAACGCAAGCAGATCGAAGACGAACTCAAACTCAGCCAGCAACTGTTCAGCAGTGCCTTCAACACGGCCCCCCAGGGCATGGCCCTGGTCAGTCCCGAGGGACGCTTGCTGGCGGTCAACGACGAACTCTGCCGCATGCTCGGCTACAGCCGCGTGCAACTGCTGGCCAGCGACTTTCAGCAGATCACCCACCCCGACGACCTGGCCGCCGACCTGGCGAATGTCGAGGCGCTGCTGGCCGGGCGGAACAACGGCTACCAGATGGAGAAGCGCTACCTGGACAGCCAGGGCCGGACCATCTGGGTGCTGCTCAGCGTGTCGCTGGTGCGCGATGGCGAAGGCCGGCCGGTGCACTTCGTCGCCCAGATTCAGGACTTCAGCGAGCGGGTCGCGGCCGAGCGGGCCATCCGCGAACGCGAACACTACCTGCACACCCTGCTGGACAACGTCCTGGACGCCATCATCACCATCGATGCACAGGGCTGTATCGAGACGTTCAACCATGCGGCGGAAAAACTGTTCGGCTACAGCCTGGCCCAAGTGGCGGGCCACAACGTCAAACTGCTGATGCCCGAGCCGTATCGCTCGGCCCACGATGGATACCTGGCGCGTTACCGGCAAACCGGCGAAACCCGGCTGATCGGCACGGTGCGCGAGCTCACCGGCCTGCGCCGCAATGGTGAATCCTTCGCCATGGAACTGGCCGTGTCGCAAATCAGCCACCAGGGCCAGCGGCGCTTCATTGCGGTGATCCGCGACATCAGCGAACGCAAGCGCGTCGAGCAGATGAAAAACGAGTTCGTCTCCACCGTCAGCCACGAACTGCGCACCCCGCTGACCGCCATTGCCGGCTCCCTCGGCCTGATCAATGGCGGCGTGCTCGGCGCCGTGCCGGCAAGCATGCAGCAGATGCTGACGATCGCCCAGGACAACAGCCAGCACCTCAGCCAGCTGATCAACGACCTGCTGGACATGGACAAACTGGTGGCCGGCAAGATGCCGATCGAGCTGAGCGAACACCCCCTGCAACCGTTGCTCGCCCAGGCCATCGCGCAGAACCAGCCCTATGCCAGCCAGTATCGGGTGAACCTGCAGCTGCTCAATGCCATACCGGCCGCCCAGGTTCGGGTCGACCGCCAGCGCCTGGCCCAGGTCATGGCCAACCTGCTGTCCAATGCGGCCAAGTTCTCCCCCGCCGGACAGTCTGTCGAGGTGGCCGTGCAACAGCGCGGCGAGCAGGTGCGGGTCAGCGTGCGCGACCACGGCCCAGGGATTCCCGAGGCGTTCAAGGCCAGCATCTTCAACAAGTTCTCCCAGGCAGACGCCAGCGACACCCGGCAGAAAGGCGGCACCGGCCTGGGCCTGGCGATCAGCAAGGAACTGATCGAACGCATGGGCGGGCAGATCGGCTTCGACTCGGAGACAGATCAGGGCGCGACCTTCTGGTTCGAACTGCCCCTGGCGAACGGCGCCGAGCTATGACCCGCGCGCCCCGACAAGCGAGGCAGCGGCGCCTCAGATAACGGTTGCAGCGCCCCGACGGCCATGGCCTGGAGCTGCTCGAGGAACTGCGGCGGCTGCATCCGCGCTCGCCGGTGGTGGTACTCTCTGGCTCGGGGCTGTCCGGCGAACAGCTCAGCCAGGTGGACACCGCACTGGGCAAAACTCGCCTGGACACGCAACACCTCCTCACTATTCTCGCGCGCCTGCTGCCCGCCAAGGAGCCCTTCAATGCCTGAACTGTCGCGCATCCTGCACGTGGAAGACGACCCGTCGATCCAGGCGGTGGCCAAGGTTGCCCTGGAGGCCGTCGGCGGTTTCAGGGTGCTGAGTTGCTCGTGCGGCCAGGATGCGCTGGATCAGGTGCAGGGCTTCGCCCCCGATTTCATCCTGCTGGATGTGATGATGCCGGGCATGGACGGCCCGCAAACCCTGGCGAAAATCGCCCAGCTGGTGGATATCGGCCAGATTCCGGTGGTGTTCATGACCGCCAAGGTACAGCCTGCCGAGATCGAGCATTACCGCGGCCTGGGCGCCCGCGACGTGATCATCAAACCCTTCGATCCGATGCAGCTGGCCGCCCAGGTTCGACAAATATGGAACCGTGTTCATGGCTGAACCACACACCCCGACCCGCGAACTGGAGCGCCAGCTGCAACTGCTCGGCGAAAAATTTGCCGAGCGCCTGGCGCAGGAACTGCCCGAACTGGCCAGCAAGGCGCAACTGCTGCAAGCCGGCGACCACCAGGCGCAACTGCAGCAGCTGCGCAGCCTGCGCGATCAATTGCACAAACTGGCGGGCGCGGCCGGCACTTTCGGCTTCGCCAGTATCGGCCAGCGCGCCCACGAACTGGAGCAGCAGGCCATGCACTGGCTGGAAAGCCTGCGCCTGCAGGACCAGGGCCTGCAGGAGTTCATCCAGCAGGTGCAGCAGTTCGCCGCGCAAGGCGTACAGAGCGAGCCGGCGCCGAACAGCCGCGCACGTCCGCAAGCGACGCCGAAAGCCGAGACGGACGTGCACTGCATCTACATTCTCGAGGACGAGACCAGCATCGGCGAGAGCATGCGCCTGACCCTGGGCAACTTCGGCTATCACGCCGAGCACTTCAGCCGTATCGCCGACCTCGACGCGGCGCTGCAACGGCGCCTGCCGGATGCGCTGATCATCGACGTCAACCTCGGCGATAGCGAGCAAACCGGCCTGGCCTACGCCGCCGCTCTGCAACAGCGCCTGGAGCAACCACTGCCGCTGCTGGTGATTACCACCGAGGACGATTTCGCCACCCACCTGGAGGCGGTACGGGTCGGCGCCATGGGTTACTTCACCAAACCGGTGGACATTCCCCAACTGGAGAACCGTCTGGAACGCTGCTTTGCCCAGCAGCAGGGCGAACCCTACCGGGTGCTCATCGTCGATGACGACCACCATCTGGCCAGCCGCTACAGCCTGATCCTGCGCGGCGCCAACATGCTGGTCGAAGTGCTGGAAAGCCCGGCGGGGATCTTCGAGGCCATGAGCCGTTTCAACCCGGAGGTGGTGCTGCTCGACGTCAACATGCCGGACTGCACCGGCCCCGAACTGGCGCAGATCATCCGCTTCAACGACGACTGGCTGCGGGTGCCGATCATCTACCTGTCGGCCGAGACCGATATCACCCGGCAGATGGATGCCCTGATCAAGGCCGGCGACGACTTCGTCAGCAAACCCATCGCCGACAACGCCCTGGTCACCACCGTATTCTCCCGCGCCCAGCGCGCCCGCCTGCTGAGCATCGCCCTGTCCCGCGACAGCCTGACCGGCCTGCTCAAGCATGCCGACATCAAGGAGCAGGTCGGCATCGAACTGGAACGCGCACAACGCAGCGGCAAACCGGCCAGCGTGGCGATGCTGGATATCGACCTGTTCAAGCAGGTCAACGACAGCTACGGCCACGTCGCCGGCGACAACGTGATCCGTGCCCTGGCCAACCTGCTGCGCCAGCGCCTGCGCCGGGTCGACAGCCTGGGCCGCTATGGCGGCGAAGAGTTTCTCGTGGTGCTGCCCGATTGCCCGGCTGCTCAGGCCCGGCGGATTCTCGATGAAATTCGTCAACGCTTTGCCGAGCTGCACTTCATCGCCGGCGGCAGCGAATTCTCGGTCACCCTGAGTGCCGGTATCGCCTCGACCGAACAAGGCGCACACGATGCCGGCGAACTGCTGGAGCGCGCCGACCGCGCCCTCTATGGGGCCAAGCACGGCGGTCGCAACCAGGTCGGCCAATCCTGACCGAACAGCCCGCCGAGACGACGCAGGCGGCGTTATGCCCGCGGCCAATCCCCCCAGGGCCTGCCCGGTAGCACTCATGAACCCCCGCTGTCGGCACAGAACTGACCGGTGCGGCGAGTTGCGGCTTGGCTTTATGAATTAAACAGTGTATTTTTTCATGAAATTAAATATTGTTAATTTCATGAGTCGTGCCGTGTTCAAACAATCCGCCCAGCATGTCGCCAGTTACTACGCGCGCACCTTTCCCGGTCCGATTGCCTTGCGGCCAACCCTGGACGACCGGCTGAACTGCGACGTACTGATCGTCGGCGCCGGCTTCAGCGGCCTGCACACGGCGCTGCGCCTGGCCCTGGCCGGCAAGCGGGTGATCCTGCTGGAAGCCAGCCGGGTGGCCTGGGCCGCCTCCGGGCGCAATGGTGGCCAGGCATTGCTCGGCTGGTCCTGCGATATGCCGCCGCTGGAGCAGGCGCTGGGCCAGGAACGCACCCGCCGCCTGTGGGACAGCATGCGCTGGGCCGCCGCGGAGCTGCGCGAACTGCCGGGGCGGCATGGCTTCGACGTCGACTACCGGGTCGGCAGCCTGTGGACCGCCGTGCAACAGCGGTGCATTGCGCAACTGCGGGAGGCGCAGCACGACGCAGTGGCGAAGTGGGGCTACCCACACATGCGCTTTATCGAGGGCGAGGAACTGCCCGAGTGGATCGCCAGCCCGCGCTACCTGGCCGCGCTCTACGACCCCGAGGCCGCCCACCTCAACCCGCTGAAACTGGCCCAGGGCCTGGCCAGCGCCATCGAGCAGGCCGGCGGACAGATCTTCGAACAGAGCCAGGTGCTGGAGTATCACGAAACCAGCGCCGGCTTTGTCGCCCGCACCGCCCAGGGCGAAGTAGCCAGCGATGTGCTGGTACTGGCCTGCAACGCCTACATCGATGGGCTCGATCGCCAGCTGGCCAGCCGCCTGCTGCCGGTCGGTTCCTACCAGGTCGCCACGGCGGCGCTCGCCCCCGAGCTGGCGCGCTCGCTGCTGCCGCGCAACAGTTGCGTGATCGACAACCAGTTCGTCCCCGATTATTTCCGCCTGACCCCGGACCAGCGCCTGCTGTTCGGTGGCGGCTGCACTTACCTGGGCGGCATTCCCAAAGACGTGGCCAGTGCCACCCGGCCCTATCTGGAGCGGGTATTCCCGCAACTGCGCGGGGTCGAGCTGGAGTTCGCCTGGGGCGGGCATATCGACGTCAGCATGAAGCGCACCCCGGATATCGGCCGCCGGGGCCAGCGCTACTGGCTGCAGGGTTTCTCCGGCCACGGCGTGCTGCCAACCCTGGCCGGCGCCCGCGCGGTAAGCGAGGCGATTCTCGGCGACGAGGAACTGCTGGCGCTGTACCAGGCCATCGGCAACCCGCGCTTCCCCGGTGGCGCGCTGCTCGCCGCGCCGCTGGAGGCCGCCGGCAAGGCCTGGTACCGGCTGCGCGATATCGTCTGAATCCTCAGGCTGGAATACCGCGAAGCGTTTTCCGGCAACGGTCGGTGGATGGAAAAAGCGCCATCCACCCTACAACAGCCTCACAGGAACTCAACATGGACATGCAAGATGAAGTCGAAGGTCTGGCGATCCTGATTCGCGACCTGCGCAAGCACAAGAACCTCACCCTCGGCGAGCTGGCCGAGCGCATCGGCCGCTCGGTGGGCTTTCTCTCCCAGGTCGAGCGTGGCCTGTCGCGCCCCACCGTGGCCGACCTGACTGCGATCAGCGAAACCCTGGGCGTGCCGACCACCTATTTCTACAGCCTGAGCAAGCCGCGCGCACTGCGCTGGGTGACCCGCCCCGGCGAGCGGCGCACGCTCTACTATGCCGGCGGGATCACCGACGTGCTGGTATCGCCGAGCATGTCGGCCGGCTTCTCCATGCTCGAAAGCCATCTGGCGCCCGGCGCCAGCAGCGGCGAAGGGCACCTGGACGACAGTTCCGAACAAGGCGGCTTCGTCCTCGAGGGCGAGCTGAGCATCTGGCTGGGCGACGACCCGCAAGCCGTGACCCTGGGCCCCAACGACAGTTTTCAATTGCCGCCACACAGTCAATTCCGTTACGCCAACCTCACCGACCAACCGACACGGGTGCTCTGGGTGTTCCGCTAAACAGCCGTCCCGTAGCGAAATAGTGCCATTGCCCGCAGGATCATTACGCATGACCACAACAACAAGCTTTCCCGATCTGCTCAGCGAAGTACGCGCCTTCCGCGCCCAGCATCCGGCGGTGCGCTACGTCGACCTGATCAGCCTGGACATTCCCGGGCATTTCTACGGCAAGCGCTACCCGGTCGACATGCTGGAAAAAGTCGCCGCCGGCAGCCCGCTGAAGATTCCGCAGAACTGCGTGCTGCTAGGCGCCCAGGGCGGTCTGCACCCGATTGGCGACTACTGCTTCAACGACGGCGACCCGGATGCGCCGCGCCGCCTGATCCCCGGCACGCTCAAGCCGGTACGCTGGGAAAGCCAACCGCTGGGGCAGATGCTGATCAGCTCCGACGGCACCGCAGCGCCGATCGAATTCGAGCCGCGCGAGGTGCTCGCACGGGTATTGCAGCGCCTGGAAGCACGCGGCATCCGCCCGGTGGTGGCCTTCGAGCTGGAGTTCTACCTGTTCGACCGCGCACTCAAGGATGGCCTGCCGCAATTCCCCCGCGACCCGCTGTGTGGCGATGCCGACGACCAGCCGAACATGCACATCGAACGCCTGTCGCGCTTCTCCGACGTGCTCCACGAGATCGTCGAGGCGGCCAATGAACAGGGGGTCGACGCCAACGTGATCACCGCCGAACTCGGCCCCGGCCAGTTCGAGATCAACTTCGGCCACTGCGACGACGGCCTGCGCGCCGCCGACTGGGCCGCCCTGTTCTGCCGCAGCACCCGCGGCGTGGCGCTCAAGCACGGCCAGCGCGCCAGCTTCATGAGCAAGCCCTATCTGCAGGCGCCGGGCAGCGGCATGCACGTGCATGTCAGCCTGTACGACGCGGCGGACAACAACCTGCTGGCGGCGGACCAGCAGCGCCCGCTACGGCATGCCGTGGCCGGCTGCCTGGAGCTGCTGCCGCACTGCATGCCGATCTTCGCCGCCAACCACAACGCCTACCGCCGCTACGGCGCCATGGTCAACGCCGCCAGCCGCGCCAGCTGGGGTTATGAAGACCGCGATGCGTGCATCCGCATTCCCGAATCGGACGGCCGCAACCTGCGCATCGAACACCGCCTGGCCGGCGCCGACGCCAACCCCTATCTGGTGCTGGCCGCCATCCTCACCGGCATGGAGCACGGCCTGGATGCCCAGCGCGAACCCATCGCCCCGCTCAACGACAATCGCCAGAGCGGCATCGACTTCCCCCAGGACATGCTCGGCGCCGTGGCGGCGATGCGTGACCACCCGGTGGTCAACCAGGGCCTGGGCAGCGAGTTCGTCATGGTCTACTGCGAGAACAAGCGCCAGGATCATCTGGCCTTCATGCATGACCTGAGCGCGCGCGAGTACCGCTGGTTTCTCTGAGGAGCAGCGCCTTGGTGCCTCTCAAGCGGCCGGTTGGCGGCCGCTTAAGGGGTGGTGTAAACGTATCGAGGGGGGGCATAAGGCCGTCGCTGCCAGTCACATCTGCGGCGGCCAGTTATGCGACTCGCCCTGGCAATCCTTGCACCAGGCATACAACGCGTCGTACAGGACCAGGCCGTGACGCAGCATGTCCTGGTCGTCGGCGAAGGCATGCGACAGCCCCAGCGAGATGGCATACAGGCCCGCCGATTGCGGGCTGAGGTCGAGTCGCGAGGTATCGGCGCCGCGGACGATCTGCGCCAGTTGCGGCAAGGCCGGGTCGGTCAGCCGGTACTTTTTCAGGAATGCGTCGAAGCTGCATAACTCGCCTTCGTGGGACAGTTCGACGCCCGGTATGTCATAGGGCGTGGCGTTCTGCTCGCGCGCCAGACGCAGCACGTCGCCACTGGGCACATAGAGGAACTCCGCCTCGGCATCGATGAACCGGCTAATCAGCCAGGGGCAAGCAATCCGGTCGATCTTCGGCCGTTCACGGGTTATCCACTTCATGGAGCACCTCCTGCCTGGTTGGCCAGGCTCTGGATGGGCCGGCCGGCGCCGCGCCAGCCGGCGAAACCGTCGATCAGGTAACGCGCATCGAGCCCCATCGCCTGCAGCGTGGCGGCGCAGCCCTGGCTGATCTCGTGGCCCTGGGCGCAATACAGGACCACCGGCCGATCCCGCGGGATCTGCTCCTTCCAGGTGAACAGCGCGTCTGGATCGCGCCACTGCGCTGCGGCAATTTCCGTGGCGTCGACCAGGCGCACGGGCGCCCGGCGGACATCCAGCAGGGTGAAGCGCCTGCCCGCCGCTTGCCATTCCGCCAGTTCGCACATCGAGATACGGCTCATCGCACACCTCCTCAGAGCTTGTGAAAATATCGAGCGCCGTAGCGAGAGCGTCTCCAGGTGTTCGCGGCCAGGCGCGCTACGCGAAAAATGGGGGAGTTTAGTGAGCTAAATGACCCCGTTTTTTGCGTAGCGCAACGCCAGCAGCGGGCGCCTGGGGGCGGTCGCAGTAGGCGAGAGTTTTTTCACAAGCTCTCAGTTCAGCAACATATGCACCAGCAAACCCACCAGCGCACAGGCGCCGATCACCTCGATCACCCCGCGCTTGAACCTGAACAACGCCACTGCCGCCGCCAGCGCGATCAGCGCCGAGGGCCAGTCGAAGGTGCCGCTGAAGCCTTGCGGCCAGAGCACGTGATAACCGAAGAACAGCGCCAGGTTGAGGATCACCCCGACCACCGCGGCGGTGATGCCGGTCAGCGGCGCGGTGAACTTCAGCTCGCCATGGGTCGACTCCACCAGCGGCCCGCCGGCGAGAATGAACAGGAACGACGGCAGGAAGGTGAACCAGGTGACCAGGGTCGCCGCCAGGGCGCCGGCGATAAACACCTGCTCGGGGCCGAACACCTGCTGCACATAGGCGCCGACGAACGCGACGAAGGCGACCACCATGATCAGCGGTCCCGGCGTGGTTTCGCCCAGCGCCAGGCCATCGATCATCTGGGTTGGCGTCAGCCAGGCGTAATGGCCGATGGCGCCCTGGTAGACGTAGGGCAGCACCGCGTAAGCGCCGCCGAAAGTCAGCAGCGCCGCCTTGGTGAAGAACCAGCCCATCTGGGTCAGGGTGCCCTCCCAGCCGTACAGCCAGGTCAGCAGCCCCATCGGCACCAGCCAGAGCACAGCGCCGGCCGCCGCGATCAGGGCCAGGCGCGAGGCGCGAAACCGTGCATGGGCGGGTGTCGGCGTGTGGTCATCGATCAGCGCCGGGCCGAAGGATTTATCCGCAGCCGCATGGCCACCGCCGATGCTGAACTGCTCCGGCAACAGCCGCCCGCCGAGATAGCCCAGCAGCGCCGCGCCGAGCACGATCAGCGGGAACGGCACGTTGAGGGCGAAAATGGCGACGAAGGACGCCGCGGCGATGCCCCACAGCCAGTTGTTCTTCAGCGCCCGCGAACCGATGCGCCAGGCGGCCTGCAGGACGATGGCGGTGACCGCCGGCTTGATCCCATAGAAGATCCCCGCCACCAGCGGCACGTCGCCGAAGGCGATATACACCCAGGACAGGGCGATCAGGATGAACAGCGACGGCAGCACGAACAGCGCCCCGGCGATCACCCCGCCCCAGGTGCGGTGCATCAGCCAGCCGATGTAGGTGGCCAGTTGCTGGGCCTCGGGACCGGGCAGCAACATGCAGTAGTTCAGCGCATGCAGAAAACGCCGTTCGGACAGCCAGCGGCGCTTTTCGACCAACTCGTGATGCATGATGGAAATCTGCCCGGCCGGGCCGCCAAAGCTGATCAGGCCGAGCTTGAGCCAGAACAGAAAGGCCTCGACCAGGCTGACGGGCTCGACACGCGCACGCTCGGGCGCGGGGTGTGGCGTGGCATCGTTACTCATCGCTACTGGCTTCCTCGGCGAAGGCGACCAGCAGCCCGTCGAACACGACGTGCGCGCTGGCCAGCAGTTGATCGTCGTCGGCAATCGATTGGCGCAGCCCCGCCAGGACCTGCTCGACACCACTGGCCTCGGCTGGCTGCTGGCCACCGACATCGAGGTAGTGGACCACGCCGGCAATGCGTCTCAGCCCGGGCTCGTGCAGGGCGAAACTGTCTTGCAGGGTTTCGAAGGTCACCCGGTTGCCGACATGGCTGAACGTCGCGCCATCGAAGTCGAACCCCAGCGCATCGGCCGGGCAATCCGCGGGCGAGTCCAGCCAGAGGATGCGCCCGGCGGGATCGATGAAGCGCTTGATCAGCCAGGCGCTGGCCAGACGATCGACCCAGGGCCGCTTGCGCGTCGCCCAGATCCGCCCCTGGTAATCGCCACGGCTGAGCAAGGCAATCGGCAGCTCCTGGCCTGTCGGCTCGTCCGCCGAAAGCGCACGGCTGAGGGCACTTTCCAGCTCCTGCAGCGCCGTGTTCACTTGTGGCCCGGCTTCACCGGGGAAGAAATCGATGGCGGTCAGATTGGCCAGGGTTTTGCGCAGCTTGCGTACCCGCCGGGTGGCCTCGAGTGCGTTGTCCGCACCGAGCTGGGCGCGACAGTCCTCGATATCCGCCCACAACCTGGCGTATTCCTCGCGACGCTCGAACAGCTCGACGAAGCGCTCACCCTCGGGATCTCGCACCGGCAGCAGATAGGCCGTGCCGTTGATCGCGCGGATATCGCGCTCGACCGCCTGCAACGCCTCGCGGCACAGCGGCCGGTCGGGCAGCAGGTACACCCCGTCGCGCAGCACCGCGGCACCATTGGCCTTCAGCGCGCGCCAGGCGCGCATACGGGCCGTGGCATTGGCGGTCGGCAAGGCGATCACCAGAGAGAGCCAATCTTTCATGTAGAGCTTAAAACTCTTTAAGTATTTATCTCTACACTAAACCCTTCGCCAGCGAAAAAGAAGCCCCTCTGCGAATCATCTGCGGGGTCAGGCCGAAACCCTTTGCCGGCAACCCAGCTCGCAGGTTGGGCCGAGCGCGCAAGGCGTACTCGCAGCATGGCCGAGCCCATTGCACCTGGGGCGCTCGTCCGGCGGAGCGGCGGCAACTATCGAATCAACCCGCGGCGTGACGGATAGGTTCTAATATCACCTCTGGTTCCGCCCAAGGCCCGCCCGCATGATGCTCAGCCCCGACGACCTCGCCCAGATCAGCGCCCTCACCCTGCAGCATTATCAGCAGTGCGCCGAGGAGTTCCGCGAGGGCACCCGCGATCACGATGTCAGCCAGAACATCGCCGCCCTGCTCGGGCATATCCTGGCCGAGCCGCCCTACCGGATTCTCGATTTCGGCTGTGGCCCGGGCCGCGACCTGCGTACCTTCAGCGCCCTCGGCCACACGGCCATCGGCCTGGACGGCTGCCCGCGCTTCGTCGAGATGGCCCGCACAGACAGTGGCTGCGAGGTCTGGCAGCAGGACTTCCTCGCCCTCGATCTGCCCGCCGCGCAGTTCGACGGCATCTTCGCCAACGCCGTGCTGTTCCATATCCCCAGCCAGGCACTGCCGCGGGTACTGGATCAGTTGTACGCCGCGCTCAAGCCGGGCGGCGTGCTGTTCAGCTCCAACCCGCGCGGGGAGAACCAGGAAGGCTGGAACGGCGAGCGCTACGGCGCCTACTACGACCTGAGCAACTGGCAGGCGCTGCTGAGCGCTGCCGGTTTCGTCGAACTGCAACACTACTACCGTCCGCCCGGTTTGCCGCGCGCGCAACAGCCCTGGCTGGCCAGCGTCTGGCGCCGCCCGTGAGCCGCGCTTATGTACGCCAGCTAACGGGCGGGCGGGCGAACTCGCGCCCCCTGCGCTAAAGCCCGAGCCAGCCGCTGCCGGACAGTCACTTCGCAGGCAACGGCCACGCCATTGCTGCCGACTCCTTTGGCCAGCTTCCGCCTAGCGTTGTATTTCTCTGTATATAACGAAAGGTGCAGGCTAAAGTGCACAGGCGCTGCCGGTAAACCAAGGTTCAAGGAGCCATGTGATGACTGAACGTACCCCTCGCACATGCCTGGCGCTGTTCGCCGGCCTGGCCTTCTGCGCCAGCGCGCTGGCCGAGGAAGTGCAGGTGGCGGTGGCTGCCAACTTCACCGCGCCGCTGCAAGCGATTGCCCGCAAATTCGAGAAAGAGACGGGGCATAACGTGGTCGCCTCTTTCGGCGCCACCGGCCAGCTGTATGCGCAGATTCAGCATGGCGCGCCTTTTGAGGTGTACCTCGCCGCCGACGACAGCACCCCAGCCAAGCTGGAAAGCGCAGGACTTGGGGTTGCCGGTTCGCGCTTTACCTATGCGATGGGCAGCCTGGTGCTGTGGTCGGCCAAGGCTGACTACCTCGACGGCAGCGATGCGGTGCTCAAGCAAGGCCAGTTCCAGCACCTGGCCATCGCCAACCCGAAAGCCGCGCCTTACGGCCTGGCCGCGACCCAGGTGCTGGATAAACTCGGTTTGCGCGCCGCGCTGCAAAGCAAGCTGGTCGAGGGCCAGAGCATTACCCAGGCGCTGCAGTTTGTGTCGACCGGCAACGCCGAACTGGGCTTCGTCGCGCTGTCGCAGGTATTCAAGGACGGTCAGCTCGGCAGTGGCTCGGCCTGGATAGTGCCGCAAACCCTGTACGCGCCGATCAATCAGGACGCGCTGCTGCTCAAGCAGGGCCAGCACAATCCCGCGGCCCGCGCCCTGCTCGAGTACCTGCAAGGTCCGCAAGCGGCGGCCATCATCACGTCCTACGGCTACAACCGCTGAGGTAGCATCGCGATGCCCCTGACCCAAGCCGACTTCGACGCCGTCCTGCTGACCCTCAAGCTGGCCTCGCTGACCACCGTATTGCTGCTGTTGATCGGCACGCCGATCGCCTGGTGGCTGGCACGCACCGGCTCCTGGCTGAAGCAGCCGATCGGCGCCATCGTCGCCCTGCCGCTGGTGCTGCCACCGACGGTGATCGGTTTCTACCTGCTGGTGAGCATGGGCCCGCACGGCTTTATCGGTCAGCTGACCCAGAGCCTCGGCCTCGGCACCCTGACCTTCACCTTCAGCGGGTTGGTGATCGGCTCGCTGTTCTATTCGCTGCCCTTCGTCGTGCAACCGCTGCAGAACGCCTTCGAGGCCATCGGCCGTGCGCCGCTGGAGGCGGCGGCGACCCTGCGCGCCAATCCCTGGGACGCCTTCTTCACGGTGGTGCTGCCGTTGGCCAAACCCGGTTTCATCACCGCGGCCATCCTCGGTTTTGCCCACACCGTCGGCGAGTTCGGCGTAGTGCTGATGATCGGCGGCAATATCCCCGGCAAGACCCAGGTGGCCTCGGTGCAGATCTACAACCATGTGGAAACCCTGGAATACGCCCAGGCCCACTGGCTGGCGGGCGGCATGCTGGCGTTCTCCTTCATCGTATTGCTGGCGCTCTACTCGGGCCGCCGCGTCAGGCAGGGCTGGTAATGCTCAAGCAACTGTTCGGCGGCCAGCCGCTGGTGGGGCCGGCCCAGGCCGCGGAGAAGCTGATCCGCGCGCGCTTCAAGATCGAGCGCCCGGGCTTTGCCCTGGATGTCGACCTGTGCCTGCCCGGCCGCGGCATCAGCGCGCTGTTCGGTCATTCGGGTTCGGGCAAGACCAGCTGCCTGCGCTGCTTCGCCGGCCTGGACCAGGCGCCCGACGGTTATCTCGAGGTCAATGGCGAGCTGTGGCAGGACAGCGCAAACGGCCAGTTCGTCGCGCCGCACCAGCGCGCGCTGGGTTACGTGTTCCAGGACGCCAACCTGTTCGCCCACCTGTCGGTGCGGCGCAACCTGGAGTACGGCCGCAAACGCATCCCCGCCCACAGTCGCCGGGTGCCGCTGGAGCAGGCGGTCGAGCTGCTCGGCATCGGCCATCTGCTGCAGCGCATGCCGGACAATCTCTCCGGCGGCGAACGCCAGCGCGTGGCCATCGCCCGCGCCCTGCTGACCAGCCCACGCCTGCTGCTGATGGACGAACCGCTGGCCTCGCTCGACCTCAAGCGCAAGCTGGAGGTGCTGCCCTACCTGGAACGCCTGCACGAGGAGCTGGACATCCCGATCCTCTATGTCAGCCATTCGCCCGACGAGGTGGCGCGCCTGGCCGATCACCTGGTGGTGCTGGATGAAGGCAAGGTGCAGGCCAGCGGGCCGCTCAAGGAAACCCTGCTGAGGAGCGATCTGCCCTTTATGTTCGAGGAGGATGCCGAGGCCGTGGTCGATGGCATCGTCAGCCACTACGAGCCGGACTATCGACTGCTGAGCATCCGCCTGAGCGGCACTGACGCCGTGCTGCAGCTGACCCATGCGCCCCTGGCCGCGGGCAAGCCGGTGCGGGTGAAAATCAAGGCGCGGGACGTCAGCCTGAGTCTGCAGCAGGCCCAGGACACCAGCCTGCTCAACCTGCTACCGGCGCGGGTCGAACACTGGCTGGCGCTGGATAACCAGGCGCAGATGCTGGTCGGCCTGCGGGTCGGCGATGAGCGGATGATCGCCCGCATCACCCGCTACTCCTTCGACAGGCTGGGCATCCATGCACAGCAGGCGCTGTGGGTGCAGGTCAAATCCGTCTCGCTGCTGGCGTCCGATTGAACGCAGCGGCGCAGCGCTGGTGAACATAGCGAGCGCCGTTGCGTGTTTTTTCACAACCTCTCAACCCAGCAGCTCGTCCAGACGCTGGCCGGCGCGCTGCAAGACCTGCTGCAAGGCAACCAGTTGCGATGCATCGGCGGCGTCCAGCAGCTGCTGCAGATCGGCTGCGAGCTGCGTCAGCGGTTCCTTCCGGCCCGGCAGATTGAGGTGCTGCGGCAGGATTTCCGCACCGCTGCTGACCAGCAGGGCGAAGTGGATGACGTTTTCCAGCTCGCGGGTGTTGCCCGGCCATGGATGGCGCTCCAGCAGTGTCTGCGTCGCCAGGCCGATGGCCGGCAACGGCAGCCCCAGGCGCTGGGCATAGATGCCGAGGAAGTATTCCGCCAAGGGCAGGATGTCGCCGGGGCGCTCGCGCAGGGCTGGCAGGTTCAGGCGGCCATCGCCCAGGTAATGCAGCAACCGCGGGTTGAACTTGCCGGCCGCCACGGCCTGCGCCAGATCGATGCTGGTGGCCGCCAGCAGGCGCACATCCACCGGGCTGGCCTGCGCCGCGCCGACGCGCAGCACCTCGCCGGTTTCCACGGCGCTGAGCAACTGCGCCTGCAGCGCGAGTGGCAGGTCACCGATTTCATCCAGGTACAGGGTGCCGCCATTGGCCGAACCGAACCAGCCGGCGCGGCTGCTCATCGAGCCCTGATAGGCACCGGCGGCATAGCCGAACAGCTCGGCTTGCGCATGCTTGACGCTCAGGCCGCTGCAACTGAGCGCGACAAACAGCCCCGGGCGCTCGCTGGCACGGTGGATATAGCGGGCGAGCAGCTCCTTGCCGGTGCCGGTTTCGCCCTCGATCAACAGCGGCAAGGGCTGGCTGGCCAGCTGCTCGACCCGATCGCGCACCTGGCGCGAACGCGGATCGATAAACACCAGCGCCTTGGCACGGATGCTCAGCGGGCTTTTCTCGGCGTCGGGGAAGGTCAGCAACGGCTGATTAGTGTCCGGTGGCTGGCGCATGGATAGCTCTCTTCAGGCAGGCCGCAATGCAACCCGTTACGGTCGATGAAAGGGCAAACGGTGCTCGCTGCTCAGGCGCGACGGCGGGCGTGTTGCTCGATGCGGCAGTGCAACCGATAGAGATAGGCGAAGCCCTGCTCCCAATGGCGATGCCCGGACTTCACGTTGATATGCCCGGCGCCACTCAGAATCGCCGCCTCGCTGCCCCAGGCAGCGGCCAGTTCGAGCGCGCGCGCGGCGCTGGCGGCGGAGTCGTTGTCGGAGCCGACCAACTGGCTGGGAAACGGCAACAACTGCCGGGGGATCGACGCGAAATTCTGCAACGCCTGCGGGCAGTTGCTGCGCTGGACATCCGCCGGCGCCACCAACAGGGCACCACGCACCCGCCGCAACAACTCGACCGGCGCACGCGCTGCCCAGTGCGCCACGGTGATGCAGCCCAGGCTGTGGGCCACCAGGATCGCCGGGCGCGGATCACTGGCGATGCTGCGGGCCAATTCGGCTACCCAGTCGTCAAGACGCGGCGCCATCCAGTCGGCCTGCTCCACCCGCGCGCTGTTCGGCAGGCTGCGCTGCCAGTGACTTTGCCAATGCTCATCGGCTGAGCCTTGCCAGCCCGGCACTATCAGGTAACGGATCGCTTCGTTGCGCATCGTACGCGCCCCCACAGGTTGCAATGGTGTGCAGTGTAGGCAGGCCGGACCAAGCATAAAAAGAATAAGAAATTATTTACTTATTCCATAATCGCTATATTGCTTACACCGAGACTGCACCATACATATACCAAAAAAGAATATAAATGTTATTAAACAGTATTTTTAAGAATACAGAAGCCTGCCTAGTATCCGCTCCACACCCGCTGGCAGAGGGTCTGCCACAGACAGTCACGGGGACCTGCCAAGGAGCACAGACATGACCGCACCCCTTCGTAACCTTGAAGGCCAGGACGAAGCGAGCATCTTGCGCGAGATCCACAACGCCCTGCACGGCCTGAAATTCGGCGCGGTGGAAATCACCGTGCACAACGGCCAGGTGGTGCAGATCGAACGCAAGGAAAAGTTTCGCCTGCAGCCGCCGGCCGGCAAGCACGCCTGAGCCGAATCCCGCGTAACCCCATAACCCCGCAAGCCCGACTGGACCACCGGAGGGCGTGACCATGAGAAGAGCCGAGACCATGAACACGCACCGGTACTGCAGCTGTCACCCGCGAATGTGCAGCTGATTGCAAGCCCCCTGAATAAAAGCCAACACCCATTTTGATTCGTTAGGAGCTGCACCATGTCCATTCGCCGTTTTGCCCTCGCTGCCCTTGCCAGCGCCCTGATTGCAGGCCCGCTGGCCGCCGCAGAAACCCTGCTCAACGTGTCCTACGACCCGACCCGTGAGCTGTACAGTGAATTCAACGCGGCCTTCAACAAACACTGGCAGGCCCAGGGCCATGACCCCGTTACCATCCAGCAGTCCCACGGCGGTTCGGGCAAGCAGGCCCGTGCGGTGATCGACGGCCTGCGTGCCGACGTGGTGACCCTGGCCCTGGCTGGCGATATCGACGAGCTGCACAGGCTCGGCAAGCTGATCCCGGAAAACTGGCAGGAGCGTCTGCCGCAATCGAGCACGCCCTACACCTCGACCATTGTGTTCCTGGTACGCAAGGGCAACCCGCAAGGCATCAAGGACTGGGATGACCTGGTCAAGCCGGGCGTGAACGTGATCACCCCCAACCCGAAAACCTCTGGCGGCGCGCGCTGGAACTTCCTCGCCGCCTGGGCCTATGCCCAACAGAAATACGGCAGCGAAGCCAAGGCTCAGGAATTCGTCGCCAAGCTCTACAAGAACGTGCCGGTACTCGACACCGGCGCCCGCGGCTCGACCATCACCTTCGTCAACAACCAGATCGGCGACGTGCTACTGGCCTGGGAAAACGAAGCCTTCCTGGCCCTGAAGGAACAGGGTGGCGACAACTTCGAGATAGTCGCGCCGTCGCTGTCGATCCTCGCCGAGCCGCCGGTGGCGGTGGTCGACAAGAACGTCGACAAGAAAGGCACCCGCAAGGTCGCCGAGGCCTACCTCGACTACCTGTACAGCGACGAAGGCCAGCGCCTGGCGGCCAAGCATTTCTACCGCCCGCGTAATGAGGCCATCGCCGGTGAGTTCGCCAAGCAGTTTCCGGCGCTGAAACTGGTGACCATAGACCGGGACTTCGACGGCTGGAAAACCGCGCAGCCGAAGTTCTTCGATGACGGCGGGGTGTTCGACCAGATCTACCAGGCCCAGTGAGTTCGAAGAGCGAACGTAGGATGGGTTGAGGCGCGCAGCGCCGATACCCATCGCCGCGCGGCATGGGTATCGCTGCGCTCAACCCATCCTACGTCCTACATGCCGATTTGAGCGTTCCAACGCAGAAGCCAATAAGGACAGACAATGTCTAGCTGTACCTCCCCCGTTATACCCGGCTTCGGGCTGACGCTGGGTTACACCCTGGTGTACCTCAGCCTGTTGGTGCTGATTCCCCTGGGTGCCATGTTCGTCCACGCCGCCCAGCTCACCTGGGCTGATTTCTGGGCCATCATTTCCGCGCCGCGGGTGCTGGCGGCGCTCAAGCTGAGCTTCGCCAGCGCCTTCGCCGCTGCGATCATCAACGGCATCATCGGCACATTGCTGGCCTGGGCGCTGGTGCGCTACCGCTTCCCGGGGCGCAAGCTGATCGAGGCGATGATCGACCTGCCGTTCGCCTTGCCCACTGCGGTGGCCGGTATTGCCCTGACCGCCCTGTATGCCCCAAGCGGGCTGGTCGGCCAGTTCGCCACCGACCTGGGCCTGAAGATTGCCTACACGCCGATCGGCATCACCCTGGCGCTGACCTTCGTTACCCTGCCGTTCGTGGTGCGCACCATCCAGCCGGTACTCGCCGATATCCCCCGTGAAGTCGAGGAAGCGGCGGCCTGCCTGGGCGCCAAGCCCCTGCAGGTGTTCCGTCACGTACTGCTGCCGTCGCTGTTGCCGGCCTGGCTGACCGGCTTCTCCCTGGCCTTTGCCCGGGGGGTGGGTGAGTACGGCTCGGTGATCTTCATCGCCGGCAACATGCCGATGAAGACCGAGATCCTGCCGCTGCTGATCATGGTCAAGCTCGACCAGTACGACTACACCGGCGCCACCGCCATCGGCGTGCTGATGCTGGTGGTGTCCTTCATTTTGCTGCTGCTGATCAACCTGCTGCAGCGCCAGGTCGGCAAAGCCTGAGGAGGTCGCCATGTCTTCTATCACCCTGACCGCTTCAGCCTCGGCCAATGCCGCGCGGCGCGGCAACCTGCTGGGTCGGCGCCTGCTGATCTTCGGCGCCTGGCTGGCGTTCGTGCTGTTCCTGCTGCTGCCCTTGCTGGTGGTGCTCGGCGAGGCGCTGAAGCAGGGCCTGGGCACCTTCTTCGGCGCGATCTTCGAGGCCGACGCCATCTCCGCGCTGAAGCTGACCCTGCTGGCGGTGGGTATTTCGCTGCCGCTCAACCTGCTGTTTGGCGTCTGCGCCGCCTGGTGCGTGAGCAAGTACCAGTTCCGTGGCAAGAGCATCCTGGTGACCCTGATCGACCTGCCGTTCTCGGTGTCGCCGGTGATCGCCGGGCTGGTCTACGTGCTGCTGTTCGGTGCCCAGGGCTTCTTCGGCGAGTGGCTGCAGGAACATGACATCCAGATCGTCTTCGCCCTGCCGGCCATCGTCCTCGCCACGCTGTTCGTCACCGTGCCCTTCGTCGCCCGCGAGCTGATCCCGCTGATGCAGGAGCAGGGCACCCAGGAAGAGGAGGCCGCGCGCCTGCTCGGCGCGAGCGGCTGGCAGATGTTCTGGCACGTGACCCTGCCGAATATCCAATGGGCCCTGATCTACGGCGTGGTGCTGTGCAGCGCGCGGGCCATGGGCGAGTTCGGTGCGGTGTCGGTGGTCTCCGGGCATATCCGTGGCTACACCAATACGCTGCCGCTGCACGTCGAGATCCTCTACAACGAATACAACCACGTCGCTGCCTTCAGCGTCGCCAGCCTGTTGCTGCTGCTGGCGCTGCTGATCCTGCTGCTCAAGCAGTGGAGCGAGTCACGCATCAACCGCCTGAAAGCCAGTGCCGGCGAGGAATAATTTATGTCGATTGCAATCAGCCATGTCAGCAAGCAGTTCAACGCGTTCAAGGCGCTGAACGACATCAACCTGAATATCCACAGCGGCGAGCTGGTAGCCCTGCTCGGCCCGTCCGGCTGCGGCAAGACCACCCTGCTGCGGATCATCGCCGGCCTGGAAACCCCGGACAGCGGCAGCATCCAGTTCCACGGCGAAGACGTGTCGCGGTATGACGTGCGCGAGCGCAACGTCGGCTTCGTCTTCCAGCATTACGCGCTGTTCCGCCATATGACGGTGTTCGACAACGTCGCCTTCGGCCTGCGCATGAAACCCAGGAAGCAACGCCTGCCCGAGGCGCAGATCCGCAGGAAGGTCCACGATCTGCTCGACCTGGTGCAGCTCGACTGGCTCGCCGAGCGCTACCCGGAGCAACTCTCCGGCGGCCAGCGCCAGCGCATCGCCCTGGCCCGCGCCCTGGCGGTGGAGCCCAAGGTGCTGCTGCTCGACGAACCCTTCGGCGCGCTGGACGCCAAGGTGCGCAAGGAGCTGCGCCGCTGGCTGGCGCGCCTGCATGAGGAAGTGCACCTGACCAGCGTGTTCGTCACCCACGACCAGGAAGAAGCCATGGAAGTGGCCGATCGCATCGTGGTGATGAACAAGGGCGTGATCGAGCAGGTCGGCGGGCCGGGCGAGGTGTACGAACAACCGGCCAGCGACTTCGTCTACCACTTCCTCGGCGACGCCAACCGCCTGTATGTCGGCGACGACAGCCACGTACTGTTCCGCCCCCACGAGATTCACCTCTCACGCCAGGCCGAGGCCGGTCACCAGGCCGGCGAAGTGCGCGACATCCGCCCGCTCGGCGCGATCACCCGGGTGACCCTCAAGGTCGCCGGACAGAGCGAGCCGATCGAGGCCGAAGTGGCTAAGGACCACCTCAGCCTGGCCAACCTGAGCCGCGGTGCAACCCTGTACTTCAAGCCCAAGGCGGGACAACCGACCTATTAAGAGGGCTGCCGCCTGGCAGTCGGCGATACCCATGAACATCCGCATGGGTATCGCTTCGCTCAGCACATCCTACGAACCACGCCAACGCGAAACAGCGCCCGCGCCAGGCAACCAAACCTTGACGGCAAATTTTCGACGAAATCACTCTTTCGAGGCATGCTTGCAAACCGTAGGCGCAGTACCCTCTTGCGCTTGATGGATATGCCCCCTGTCTCCGCATTGCTCAAAAAAATAACAAGGAGCACCCCCGGAATGCGCACCATGCCGTTCTTTCGTCACATTTCCCTCTGCCTGTTCGGCGCCCTCGCCTGCCTCGCACCGCTGACTTTCGCCGAGGCGGTCAGCCCGCAGGAACAGGTCCAGGTTCAGGCCAGCCGGGCGACCAGCAGCCTGATGCTGTTACGCGGCGAAGGTTTCCAAAAGAAACATCAGGACACCCTCGACACCGACCTGCAGGCACTGGCGGGTGCGGTGCAAAGCCTGCCGCAAGGGAGCGATGCCCTGGGCAACGCGCACCAGCAACTGGTGGTGCAGATCCGCCGCGGTGTGGCCTTTGGCCCGAACGAAGCAGACATGCCCTGGCGCTATCCGGAAGAACTGAGCAAGGCGCTGCTGGGCGTACTGCACGAAGCCCGTCAGCTGGCGCCAGAGGGCGACAGCGAGCTGGCCGCCAAGCTCGAATACCTCTGCGTGCAGTACCTGAGCCGCGCCTATCTCGGCAACTTCGAAATCGCCCGCGAGCAGACCGACACCTACCTCGGTCAGGACGAGCGCAAGCTGGTGCCCGCCATCGATGGCGAACTGGCCACGCTGGCGGCCAGCGACTTGAGCAAGCTGAAGGTCCGCTGGGACTACCTGAAAGCCGCGCTGAACGACCTGAACAGCCAGAGCAGCGCCCTGCAAAGCGCCTCCGGCCGGGCCTTTGCGCCCATGACCGTGTATCGCCATACCCGCTCGCTGACCCAGCAGTGGATGGCGATGCAGTAGATCGACGGGACCGCGGCCGCAGACTGGGAGCCTGTCGGACTTGACCGTTCGTAGCGAGGGAAAGTCCGGTTCGAGTCAGTTTTGTTGATCTTTCGAGGCGAATAGCTAGCTATTTAACGAGAAAGAGCGGCAAAAATGACCGAATCCGGCTTTTCCGCAGTAGAACAGCGTTAAGTCCGACAGGCTCCTAGGTTTCAGCCCACTGCGGAACAACCTTGAACCTGGCTGGGCTGAAGCGGATTGCCGCCCGGCCCATGCATCACGGCCCGAACGGAACCGGCTGGCGCAGTTGGCGAGCGTTTTTTACAACCGCTCAGGCCCTCGCCTTCTTCGCCCGGATGCAGGTCGGCCCGGCACGCTGCACCACCGCCTGCTCGACCTCCTTGCGCAGGCCCAGCAGGAACGCCGCTTCGGCGGCCACGAACAGCGGGCCGATCAGCAGCCCCATGAGGTCATCGACGAACGCCGGTTTGCGCCCCTCGTAGTAATGACCGACGAACTGGATGATCCAGCCGATGATGAACAGCGCCAGGCCGCTGCCCAGCCACAGCGCCGTCGACTGCAACGCCAGCAGCGCGCCCGCCCACAGGCAGAGCCACAGCAGCGCGGCCATCAACAGGCCGAAACGCAGATCGAGACGCAGGTAGAACACACCGGCGGCCAACGCGGTCAAGGTCGCCGGCGACAGCCACAACCCGGCCAGTGGCACACCGGGACGCGACAGCAGCACGGCGACGGCCAGCACGATCAGCGGAATGCCGATGAAATGACTGCAGATATTGCGGCGGTCACGGTGATAGGCGGCGTACTGGGCGAGGTGATCGACAAGGGTTTTCATTATGATGGTGCTCATGCAAGACAGGCCTGTGCATGGTGGAACAGCCGCACCGGCGCACTCTGTCGGCTAGCCGACAAACTCTGGAGAAGCGCATGAAAGACCCGCGCGCCTACCGTGCCTGCCTGCAGGGCGGACACTGGTTCAGCGCCCTGCCCGCAGCCCTGCAGGATGCGCTGCTCGAGATGGCCCAGGTGCAACGACTGGACGCCGGCCAACGGCTGTTCCGCCGCGGCGATCCGCCCAGCGGGCTGTATGCGGTGGTCGAGGGCGCCATGCGCATCGGCGCGGTCAGTGCCAGTGGCAAGGAGGCGTTGCTGACCCTGATCGAGGCGCCCTACTGGTTCGGCGAAGTCTCCCTGTTCGACGGCCAGCCGCGCACCCACGATGCCTTCGCCGAAGGGGCCAGCACCCTGCTGCTGGTGCCACAGGCCGCCCTGCTCGCGCTGCTCGAGCGCCAGCCGCAGTACTGGCGCGACTTCGCCCTGCTGATGAGCCAGAAACTGCGCCTGGCGTTTATCGCCCTGGAGCAGATGAGCCTGCTGCCCGCCGCCCCGCGCCTGGCCCGCCGACTGCTGATGATCGCCGAGAACTACGGCGAGGGCGAACCGCGCCGGGTGATCCACCTGGCCCAGGAACAGCTGGCGCTGATGCTGGCGATCTCGCGGCAGACCACCAACCAGATCCTCCAGGAACTGCAGGCCCAGGGCATCGTGCGCCTGACCTACGGCGAGATCGAGATCCTCGATCTCGCCCGTCTGCGCCAAGCCGCCTCCCCGTAGGGTGCGCTGCGCGCACCACTCACACGGACGATCAGGCACCCCAGCGCCTTGGTGCGCACGGCGCACCCTACCTGGCGAAGTCCAACAACAATCCCTCTTAACGCAACTTCTCCAGCATCTGGTAGTACCACATGCCCGCCGCCAGCATCGGGTTGCCGAACAGGTCGCCGAGCGGCACCTTGATCTGCTTGCAGGCAGCAAAGGTGTCGAACTGCTCCAGCGTGCCGGTCAGGGCGTTGGCCATGATCTCGCCCATGATGTGGCTGGTGGCGATGCCGTGGCCGGAGTAGCCCTGGCAATACCAGACGTTGTCCGAGAGCTTGCCCAGCTGCGGGATGCGGTTGATCACGATGCCCATGGCGCAGCTCCACTGGAAGTCGATCGCCACCCCCTTGAGCTGCGGAAAGGTGCGCTCGATGCCGGGGCGCAGCTCGGCGGCGATGTCCCGCGAGTCGCGCCCCGAGTAGTTGCAGCCGCCGCCGAACAGCAGGCGCTTGTCGGCGGTCAGGCGGTAGTAGTCGAGAACGAAGCGGCAGTCGTAGACGGCCAGGTCCTGCGGGTTGAGCTGCTCGGCCAGCTCGCCCAGCGGGGCGGTGGTGACGATGCCGCCCATGGCCGGGAAGATCAGGCCCTTGAGCTTGTTCGCCTCCAGCTTGTGGTAGACATCGCCGGCCAGCAGCACCTGCTTGGCATTGATCCGCCCGGCGGCGGTGACCACCGCCGGGTTGGCACCATGCACGATCTCCAGCACCGGCGAGTGTTCGAAGATCAGCGCGCCCAGGCTCGCCGCGGCCCTGGCCTCACCGATGCACAGATTGAGCGGGTGCAGGTGCATGTTGCGGCTGTTCTTCAGCGCGCCGCAGTAGAGGTCGCTGGCCAGATGGCGCTGTACGCCGGCGCGATCGAGCAGGGTCACCTCGCTGGCCATGCCATGGCGCACGGCTTCGGCGTGAGCGGCCTCCAACTCGGCCATATGCACCGGCTTCATCGCCGCGTGCAGGTGGCCGTGCTTGAGGTCGCACTGGATGGCGTACTTGTCTACCCGGCTCTTGATGATGGCGTGGCCGCGCCAGCGCAGCTGCCAGATGAAGTCATCCACCTCCTCGCCCAGGCTGCTGCGCATCTGCTTGCGCATGGCCGCGTCGCCCGACAGGCTGCCGGTGACCTGGCCGCCGTTGCGCCCGGTGGCGCCCCAGCCGATCTTGTGGGCCTCGACGATGGCCACCTTGAGGCCACGCTCGGCCAGTTCGACGGCGCTGGCGACCCCGGTGAAGCCACCGCCGATGATCACCACATCGACGCTGACCTCACCCTTGAGCGTCGGGTAGTCGGTTTCCTGGTTGAGGCTGGCGCTGTAGTACGACGGGCAGCGCTCGGCTGCGGGGATGACGGCATTGATGGCGGCGGTCATGGGGAAATCCGTTGTGATGAGCCGCGGCCTTGGCGGCGGCTGTTGATCGGCTTGTTCGCGGCTGAAGCCCCTCCCACGGATCCCAGCGTTCCTGTGGGAGGGGCTTTAGCCGCGAAGCTTGGCGGAGGGTGGCTCAGGCCTGGGTCAGGTACCAGCGCCAATCCTGCTCGCCGACCTCGGCCATGAACTGGCGGTACTCGGCGCGCTTGATTGCCAGGTAGACCTTGAGAAACTCCTGACCCAGGGCTTCACGCGCCCAGGTGGAGCACTCCAGCGCCTGGATCGAGGTCAGCCAGTCGGTGGGCAGCAACTCCTTGGCCTGGGCATAGCCGTTGCCCTCGATCGGTGCGCCCGGATCGAGCTGCTCGCGGATGCCGCGGTGGATACCGGCGAGGATCGCCGCAGCGGCCAGATAAGGGTTGGCATCGGCGCCGCAGATGCGGTGCTCGATATGCCGGGTATTGGCCGGCCCACCGGGCACGCGCAGGCTCACGGTGCGGTTATCGACGCCCCAGGTCGGCGCCAGCGGCGCGTAGCTGTTGGCCTGGAAGCGCCGGTAGGAGTTGGCGTTGGGGCAGAACAGCAACAGCGAGTCGAGCAGGCTCGCCAGCATGCCCGCGACCGCCTGGCCCAGCAGCGGCGTGCCGGCCGGTTGCTCGCTGGCGAACAGGTTGCGACCCTGCGCGTCGGCCAGGCTGACATGCATGTGCATGCCGGTGCCGGCCAGGTGGTCGAACGGCTTGGCCATGAAACAGGCCTGCATCCCGTGCTGGTGCGCCACGCCCTTGACCAGGCGCTTGTAGCGCACCGCCTGATCCATGGCCAGCAACGCGTCGCCATGCTCCAGGGTGATTTCCACCTGGCCCGGGGCGTATTCGGAAATCGCCGTGCGCGCCGGAATGCCCTGCAGCGTGCAGGCGGCGTAGAGGTCGGCGAGGAAGGGTTCGATCTGCTCCAGCTCGCGCAGGCCATAGACCTGGGTGCTGCGCGGACGGCCGCCATCCCGGTCGAGCGCCGGCTGCGGCCGGCCCTGGTGGTCGCGCTGCTGGTCGAGCAGGTAGAACTCCAGCTCGCAGGCCATCACCGGGTGGTAACCCTCGGCCTTGAGCGCATCGATCACCCGCGTCAGCAGGTGCCGCGGGTCGGCGACGGTGGCCGGCATGCCTTCGCTGGGGTGCATGCAGACCTGCACCGCGGCGGTGGGGATCTGCCGCCAGGGCATGCGGGTCAGGCTGCCGGCCAGCGGGTAGGCGCGGCAGTCGATATCGCCAACCTCCCAGACCAGCCCGGTGTCCTCGACGTCGTCGCCGTTGATGCTCAGGCCGAGGATGGTGCTCGGCAGCGGCCGGCCGCTGGCATAGACGGCGAGCAGCTCGTCGCGATGGAGCAATTTGCCGCGCGGCACGCCATTGGCGTCGAGGATGAACAGCTCGAACAGGTCGATATCGGGGTTTTGCGCCAGGAATTCCTGGGCATCTTGCACGGAGGCGAATGGCATGGGGCTCTCGTTAGCGCCAAGGGCGCACGTCCGGCCGGTGGCGGCAGGACACAATCATCGGAAGGGCCGCACGCGGGTGCGGCCGACTTATTCAGACTAGAACGAAAGCGCTATCCGGTGGGCGGGCATGACGGCAATGCCATAGCGCCCAGAACGCAAGGATTTCAGGCAGCAGCGGGTTGAGCCGATCGACGCCGAAGAACAACCGTTCCCGTCGCGACGGAAAGAACAGGGGCCGAAACAGGCAACTCAGGGGCGAACTCATGGGCTGAGACTCGCATGCTGGCAAGCAGGGGTTAAATCTGAATTTTCACACAGTCAGTTATGACTGGACTAAACAGTCCTCGGCTTGGCCCTAGTCGACGCTGGCGCCCCAGCGCGGCTGCTCTGGCCGCGCTGGTTCGAGTTTGATCGGCGCAGAGCGGAGCAGACCGTCCTCGATCTGCCCGGACAGGTGATGGACCCCGGCGAGCACGCCGCGGTCGGGACTGCGCATCAGCTCGAGCCACTCCTCGTCGAAGGCGGCATTGAGATTCTTGCGCAGCAGCGCTTCCGTTTCCGGTCGCTCGTTCGCCCGGGCGATGGCCGTGAAAACCGCCACGCCGATGGAAATCACCGCACCGCCGCCGCCCCCGACTATCGCCGAGACTCCGCTGGCGGCGCCGCGGGTGGCGAGATCGTCCACCAGCCGCTCGCTGGTTCGTTGCGCCACCGACGAAATGCCCGGGTCCGTCGACCAGTCGCCCAGGCCTCCGGGGGTGGTGCGGATGCGTTTGATCAGGGCCCGATAGGCCGGCAGCCTGTCGAGCGGGTCGGCGTGCACGACCTGGTAGAGCGAGGCGCCGGGGGCAAGCGCAATCGCCGGAATCTCCTTGAGGCGCTGGTCGAACTGTTCCCGTGGTACGCCATGGCGCGGCCCGATACCCTGCAGCCGATGGTCGAGTTGACGGACGTAGAGCCCGGTCGTGCGCTGCATGATCTGCTCCGGGCTGGTCTCCTCGGCGACCGGCTCCAGCACGCGATCCTGGTACTTCTCCTGCAGATAGAGAGCCAGCCGGTTGACGGTCGGATCCTTCTCGCCTCCGGCACTCAGCTTGTACCAGGACACTTTCATGCTCAGCCATTGCTGGGTCCAGTAGCTGGAAAACCACGGAATGAACGCGTCGTCGGTTTGCCGGTAAACCAGATCCATCCAGCGCTGCATGTCCTTCAGGGCATGCGCTCTGGCCTGCTCCGAGGCGGCCCGCGATGCCGCGGCGATGTCGCGGTCGACCTGCCGCCAGGTGCTCGCGGCAACCTGCACCGGCGGGTCGCTGGCACAACCCGCCAGCGCCAGCAGCCAGACAATGCTCAAGACACGCAGATTCGGCATCCGCAGCCTGCGCGGCAACACTTCACGCGCCAACGCACAGGTCGCCGTCGAGCCTCTTGCGCTGCTCATGGATCTGCTGCCCCGCAGCCCTCGGCGAGCTGCCGTCTTTCCCCTGACTAGCTGCCATGACGCCTGCGCAGCGTTGCCAGCCCCCGCTCCAACGGAACGTCCAGCACGTCCGACTCTGGTGTTTTGAGTATAGGTGCCGGAAAGGAGATTTTCGTCGGGCTGCCCGGCGGCAGCCGGCCAACTGCGCGCAGGTTCAAGGCTCAGCGGTTGGGAAATATCGAGCGCCCTAGCGCGACCATCATTCCCGGCGCGCAACGCGCAGATCCTGTGTTGCTGCGCAAGCCTCGCAGGACGTAGAAATCGTAGGAGCGGCGGCGCCTAGCCCATGCCCGCGATGCTTTGTGCAGGCCCGTAGCCGGATGCAATCCGGGCTACACAAGAATGCTGCCCACTCGGCTTAAGTGAACAGCGTCGCCGCAGCAGGCGAGCGTTGTTTCACAAGCTCTCAGGCTTGTAACCCAGGCGCAGGCCGCCCCAGTGACGGCCCTGCACTCGAATGGGCACGGACAGGTCGTGCATCAGTTCGCCGGTATCGCGCATGTAGGTTTGCAGCAGCAAGCGCTGCTGATGGCTGCCGCAGCGGATGCCGGTGCGGTCGTTGAACAGGCGCTTGCTGCGGCTCTTCGCCGTGTCGCGCACGCGGTCGCCGCTGGGCGGGTGGTTGAAGGCGTTGTTGTGGGTCGGCACATAGCCTTCCGGGGTGCTGACGATGGCGAACACCAACCCTTCGTGACGCGCCAGCAACGGCTCCTGCAGCGTCGGCAAGACCTGATCGGCATAACTGTCGAAGCGGGTCTTGTACTTGGCCGGGAAGCTGCCGGGAATCGGCTGATAGTGACGGTCGAAGAGGTCGTCGAGGCCGACCCGGCCGGCCTGGATGTCGGCCTCGAACTGGGCGGCAATGCTCGCGGCGCCCTCGCGGGCGAGGTCATAGATGCGCTGGTGGTAATCGTCCAGGCCCACTTCGGCGAGCTGTTCGCTGACGGTTTCCGCCTGGCCGACCAGTTGCCCGGCAGCCTCGCCCAGCTGGCGGGTCTGGGTCTCGCTGGCACGCACGTCGCCGCGCAATTGCTCGACGGCAACGAACAGGCTGGCCAGGCGCTCGTGATTGCTCGCCGAGCCGGCGCTGATCTGCGCCACCTGATCTTCCACATCCACGGCCAGGTCGGCGATGCCGTGCAACTGTCCGCCGGTCTCCTCGATCTGCCGGGCGGCCTGATCCAGTTCGCTGGCCTGTTCCTGGATATGCGCCACCACCGCCGAACTCTGCTGGCGGATGTCGCTGACCATCTGGCCGACTTCTTCGGTGGCCGTGGCGGTGCGTGCGGCGAGGTTGCGCACCTCGTCGGCGACCACCGCGAAACCGCGACCCTGCTCACCGGCGCGCGCCGCTTCGATGGCGGCATTGAGCGCCAGCAGGTTGGTCTGGCTAGCGATCGACTGGATCACCTGGGTAACCTGCTCGATCTGTTCGGTACGGCTGCTCAGGCCGTCGATCAATTCGCGACTGGCCGCCGTCTGTGCGCTCAGGCGCTGCATGCGGGCAATCGCCTGGAGCAACGCCTGCTGGCCGTCGGCACTGCTCTGGCGCACGGTCTGCGCAGACTTCAGGGTCTGTTCGGCACGCCGGGCGCTGTCCTGCTCGGTGTGGGTGATGGCATTGGCACCCTGGCTGATCTGCTCGACCGCGAGCAGCTGCGACTTCAGCTTTTCGGCCAATTGCTGCACTGCATGTGCCACCTGGGCGGCGGACAAGGCGTTATGGCAGGTGTGCTGGGACAGGCTTTGGCTCAGCTCACTGAAGTCCACGGTCGCCGCACGGTTGGCCGCCGCAGCGTCGTCCCCGCGCCGCCAGGGACCGAACCAGGGCCACAGGGCCAGCAGCAGCAACAGGGCAATGCTCAGGTAGCCGGACAGCTGGAATTGCTCAACGGCGACGATCAAGGCGACCAACCCGAGCACGTGCATTACGCAGGCGGTGGGGGAGCGGGTAACGGCAGAGCGCATGACGGACCTCATAGTTTTTATTCTGGCGAAACCAGAGCCAACTGCATCCTTACTCACGCAGCTCGCGCACCTGCTGCTCAAGCGTCTGAGCCGTGCGCGCAATGCAGGCGAATCACTCGCCTGTTCACTGAGTCGGCAGGTGCGCGATTATCTGAAGGGCAAGCATCGGCCCGCCTCGGCAACCGCCCTGCGCAGCGGAGGTTGATTCGATCATTCAACGCCGGGTTAGACCATGGCACTTTGGTCGCACACGGCTAACCGGAAAGGCGATGGCGCTGGATAAACCCGCGGTCGAGGTAATCCTTCCAGCGGCCGAACAACTGCCCGCCAGCGCTGCAGTCGCGCCAACTGAGCAAGGCGCCGCCATCGCCGGTGGCGAGCAGCGCCAGACTTTGCCGTTGCGCGCGATAGTCACGCAGCGGCAAGCCACGCAACGCCGCGTTGAGATTGGCCGCCAGTACCGGTGCCTGGCGCACCGAATAGACCCCGCTCTTGCGCGCACCGGGCAGGCTGGCGCAATCGCCGACGGCGAAGATGTGCGGGTGGGAAAGGCTTTGCAGGGTCGCCGCGATCTGCACGAAGCCGTCTGCATCGCTGTCCAGACCGCTCTGCGCCAGCCAGGGCAAGGCCTGCGCGCCACTGGCCAGAAGCAGGCGCTGGCCGCGCCAGACCGGCGCCTCACCGCTGACCAGGCAGTCGTCGTCGATGCGGCTGATCGGGCAGTCTTCGCGCACCCGCACGCCGCGCTGGCGCAAAAGACCGAGGGCACGCATGCGCAGGCCGGCCGAGTGCCCGGCCAGCAGGGGCCCGCGGCAGAACAGCGCCAACTGCGGCACCTGGTCGGCCAGGGCCAGGGCCAATTCGACCCCGGCCGCACCACCGCCGAGAATCGCCATGGGCTGCGGATCCGCCTGCCAGCGTTGCCAACCGGCGAGAAAGTCGGCGAAGGGCTTCACCGCCAGCACCTGCATGCCAGCCCCCGCTTGCGGCGGGCGGAAAACTTGCGCGCCGACATTCAGCGCCAGCCAATCGGCATTCAGGCCACGGCCATCGCTCAGTTGCACCTGTTGCTGCGCGGCCGACAGCGCCTCGACCTGGCCGACAATCAGCTCGACCTTGGCCGCCCGGCACAGCGGCGCCAGCTCGATCTGGCAATCCGCCGCAGCGTAGCGGCCGGCCAGCAAGCCCGGCAACATCCCGGAATACCACGCCTCGTGCCCGGCACTGAGCAGGGCGATGCGCCCAGGCGGTCGCTCGAGCCGCGCCCAGCGGCGCAATACGCCGAGGTGGGCATGGCCGGCACCGATCAATAGCAGGTCATAGTGGTTCATCGAGCCGAGGTTTCCATTGATTTACGGCTGAAACAGTAGCGCATGGTAAAGACTAAGCGCCTGGTCTGTCGCCGGCAGATACAGGCGCTAACGGATTTAGGGATTGTGCAAATATCGAACGCCGTAGCGAGCGTTTCTTCACCAGCTCTCAGGGTTCGACCTGCAATTGCGCCGTGGCGAAATAGCTCTCGACACGCTCGCCGGTGTTGTCGCTGTCCGCGGCGAACACCACGCCGAGAATGCGCCGCGGTGCGCTGCCGAAGGCGGCGATGGCATCGGCGCGCAGGTCGCGACGCTCCTCCAGCCATTGCCCGAGCGGCGCCTGCGGCCCGCGCAGCACCAGCATCTCCACGGTTTCGCTGTAGGCGCTGCGGGCATGGCTGCCGGGCGGCTTGCGGTTGTCCCAGACGTAGCTGAGGGTCGCGGCCGGCAGCTGCGGGTCGTAGAAGGTGCGCGCCAGGCGCAGCTTCTGCCGGGTCAGGAACGGCAGACTGGCCAGTGGGTAATCCAGCAGCACATAGACCCGCGCGGCATAGTCGTCGCCCTCGCGGGTGGCGAAGCGCGCCTGCTCCAACTTCCGTTCGGTGCGCCATTGCCAGCTCAGCTGCCAGGGCTGTTCGCCCGGCAGATCGAGCGGATGCAGCAGGCCACCGGCGGCGGCGTCAGCCTCGATGCGCAGGACCATCCGCCCGTCTTGCTCGACCAGGCTGCGCGCGGAGGGTTTGAGCTTGGGGATATCCGCCAGCCGCCAGGGCGCCGACCATTCGCCCGTTGGCGGACCATCAGCCCAGGGCGTCAGTTGATTGTCGGCATGCACCAGCGGAGCCAGCGCCAACATGGCGATCAGTAATCCTCGCATCAGCGGCGCCGCCAGCTGTGCAAGCGCTCGACCCAGCGCAGCAGCGTCTGCGGCACATGGGCGCGCTTCCATTCGCCGGCCGCGTATTTGTTGGCCTCGGCCATGGTCGGGTAGCTGTGGATGGTGCCGAGGATCTGGTTCAGACCGAGGTTGTGCTTCATCGCCAGCACGTATTCGGCGAGCAGTTCGCCGGCATGTTCGCCAGCGATGCACACGCCGAGAATCTTGTCCTTGCCCGGCACGGTCAGCACCTTGACATAGCCGTGGGCGGCCTCGTCGGCAATCGCCCGGTCGAGGTCGTCGATGCCATAGCGGGTCACTTCATAGGCGATGTTCTGCGCTTGCGCCTCAGCCTCAGAGAGGCCGACCCGCGCCACTTCGGGGTCGGTGAAGGTGCAGTAGGGAATCACCCGGTAGTCCGCCTTGAAGCGCTTGAAACCGGCGAACAGCGCGTTGACCGCGGCGTACCAGGCCTGGTGCGCGGCGACATGGGTGAATTGATAGGGGCCGGTGACATCGCCCACCGCATAGATGTTGGGCAGGCGCGTGGCCAGGTATTCGTCGGTTTCCAGGGTGCCGTTGGGGCGCACCACCAGGCCCAGCTCCTCGACCCCGTAGCCCGAGACATTGGCCACCCGGCCGAGGGCCAGCAGCAGGCAGTCGAAGGCGATGATCACCTCCTCGCCGGTGTCGAGGCGGCGGGCAAGCATGCGCTGCTCGCCATCGACCAGTTCGAAGCGCTCGGCGCGGTGCTGCAGGCGCACATCGACGCCGTCGGCCTGCAGGCTGGCTAGTACCAGGGCGCTGGCATCGGCATCCTCGCGCGGCAGCAGGCGCTCGGCCAGTTCGACCTGGATCACCTGGCTGCCGAGGCGCTGGAAGGCCTGGGCCAGCTCGCAGCCGATCGGTCCGCCGCCCAGCACCAACAGCCAGCGCGGCTGCTCGCGCAGGCTCCAGATGGTGTCCGAGGTGTAGCCCTGCACCTGCTCGATACCGGGGATCTTCGGCACCAGCGGGCGCGCCCCGGCGGCGATGATGATGCTGCGGCTGCTCAGGGTCTGGCCGTTCACCTCCACCGTCCAGGGCGAGGTGAGCTTGGCTTCGCCCTGGATCACCTCGACGCCCAAAGCGCTGTAGCGCTCGACCGAGTCGTGCGGCGCGATGTCGGCGATCACCCGCTGGATGCGCTGCATCACCGCGGGAAAATCCACCGTGCCGCGCATCCCGGCGAAGCCCAGCGCCGCGCCCTTCTTCAATTCATGGGCCAGCCTGGCCGAGCGCAGCAGCGCCTTGGACGGCACGCAGCCGGTGTTCAGGCAGTCGCCGCCCATTTGCTGTTTTTCGATCAGGCTGACCTTGGCCTTCACCGCCGCGGCGATGTAGGCGCTGACCAGGCCGCCGGCACCGGCGCCGATCACCAGCAGGTTGCGGTCGAAGGAATCGGGCTTGAGCCAGCCGGCATACACCCGCCGCGCCTGCACCAGGCCGAGCAGCTTGCGCGCCAGCAGGGGGAACAGGCCGAGCAGGACGAAGGCGCCGATCAGCCCCGGCGAGAGGATCCCGGCCAGGGATTCCAGCTGGCCCAGCTCGCGGCCGGCGTTCACATAGACCAGGGTGCCCGGCAGCATGCCGAGCTGGCTGACCCACCAGTAGGTACGCAGCGGCAGGCGGGTCAGGCCCATGGCCAGGTTGATCAGGAAGAACGGGAACACCGGCACCAGGCGTAGGGCGAACAGGTAGAAGGCGCCTTCGCGCTCGACCCCGGCATCGATGCCGGCCAGGCGTTGACCGAAACGCAGCCGCACCCAGTCGCGCAGCAGGAAGCGGCTGCTGAGCATGGCCAGGCTCGCGCCCAGGGTCGAGGCGAAGGACACCAGCAGCAAACCCTCGAGCAAACCGAACAGCGCGCCGCCCAGCAGGGTCATCAATGCTGCCCCGGGCAGCGACAAGGCGGTGACGGCGACATAGGCGAGGAAGAACAGCCCGGCCGCCTGCCAGGGATTGCTCGCGACCTGGGCGTTCAGCGCCGTCTGTTGCGCCTTGAGCGCCTCCAGGTTGAGGTACTGACCCAGGTCGAAGATGAAGAAGCTGCCGAGCAAGGCCAGGATCAGGCCCAGCAAGGCGAGTTTGCGACTATTCATGGATCAAGCGCCTCCAGTGCGCAGAGGCTTTGGCACAGGCTGAAGCCGGCCAGAACAGCCTGCCGCGGTTGATCCGTGCAGGCGCCGAGAATGCGTGAGCGATAAGACTGCGCCGCCGGACTGCCGGTTGGCCACTGGCGGTCGAAATCGGCGAGAAAGGCATCGTGAGCGTAGTTCAACGGCAGTGCCTCGATAAACAGACCCTCGCGCTGGCAGCGATACAACGCTGCCGGATGGGCCGTGGTGGCGATACGGCTGAGCAGCCCGTAGCGGCCGCCGGCAAAATTCGGCAAGCCGGCCGCGCCGTTATTGATCAACGCAGCGTGGGGCAAGTTCAACGCCACGGCCGTGCAGGTGTGACTGGTGGCCAGTACGCTGACCCGGTTGGTTGCCAGCCAGCGATCCAGTTGCTGCTGCCGCCCGGACTCGGCCAGCGCTTCGCGGGCGCAGTTCCAGCCGGCCAGGGACTGCTCGTCGCCGTGACTGATCGCCACCCGCCGACCGCCGACGCCAACCAGCGCCGTGGCTGGCCGTGCGGCCAGGCGCACGGCCATGCCCGGCAAGGCTTGTACGGTTCTGTTCAGCTCGGCCTGGATCGCATTGGAGCGCTCCACCAGGGCGTCATCCACCGTGAGCGGGTAGGCGCAGCCGCAGCCGGCGCCGCTGTCACCGAGACGCCCGAGTTCGCTTTCGACATTGCCGCGCAGCGCCAGGTGCGCACTCAGGCCCTGCTCGATTTCTTGAAAAATGGCCGGATCGCGGTCAAACCAGTGGGCATCGCCATTGAACACCACACGCGCCTGCGGCTCTGCAGCCAGGCGCTGTGCCAGCGCCGCCAGGGCCTGGCGATTGCCGTAGAGGCCGCCGACCACATACAGGCTCTGGCAGTCGAACAGCGGCTCGCCGGCGAAGGCATCGGCGGGCAGGCGGTAATCCAGCGGACAATCGCGACCGGCGCGCATCAGGCTCTGCCCCGCAGCCAGCCGGGAATCAGGTAACCGAGCACGCACAGGCCCAGGCCATAGAGGTTGGTGCCGAGCAGCAGGGCGTACTTACCGTCGCCGATGGCCCAGCTCTGCGGAATCCAGCCCAGGGTCAGGGCCACACCCAGGCCCAGGCCGGTCCAGAAGCTCAGGTGGAAGCCCAGCCGGGTCAGCACGGTCAGGCCATGCAGGATAAACACCGGGGCCAGGCCGATGACCATGGTGCCGCTGATGGTGGTGGCCTTGAGGATGTCGGTACCGGCGATCATCGGCAGATTGCCGAGCAGGGCGAAGACCACCATCACCGCCATGCCCACGCCTATCGCCTTCTGCCCCAGGTCGCGCCCGGCCAGCTTCGGCAGCTCACGGCCGGCCAGCTTGGCCAGGCTGGAGAAGGTCGAGTCCAGGGTCGAACCGGCGGCCGAGACCATCACCACCGTCATCACCAGCAGCGCACCGATGCCCAGGGTCTTGGCCAGGGCCGCCGGCACGTTGTCCGAGGCGGCCAGTCCGGTTAGTTGCGCATGCACGCCGATCAGGCTGAAGGCGAGGATGGCGATAAAGCCCAGCACCCCGGCGATGACGAAGGAGCGGCGCATGGTCTTTTCGTCGCTGATAAAGCCGCGGTCGGTCAGCACCGGATCATGGAAGCCATAGCTGAAGGCTTGCAGGCCGGCGACCAGGAGCAGATCGACGCCGGCATTCAACGCCCAGCTGCTGGTGCTGACCAGCTCGGCAGGCGAATGCTCAGGCAGCACCAGGCCGAGCACCCAGACCAGGGCGACGACGAAAATCGCCGCCTGGGCGGCGTCGGTGAGGATCGAGCTGCGCAACCCGCCGCGCAGGCTGTAAGCCAGGGTCACGGCGGTGAACAGCAGCGCCGAGGCGATGAATTCGATACTGCCGGAGTCGCCGTAATAGCCGCCGACCACCGCGGTGTTGCTCCACACCTCGTTGAACAGGCGAATCAGAATGGCCGCGGAAAAGGCCAGGGCGGCGCCGCGGCCGTAATGGCTGCTGAGGAAATTCACCAGGCCGGTGGCGGCGAAGCGCCGGCGCAGGCGGTAGATGACGAAGCCGGTGAGCGGGATCGACAGCCAGTACATGGCGTAGGCCAGGCCGCCGACCAGGCCGTAACTGGCGCCCAGGTTGGCGGCATTGGTCACCGACTTGGCGAAGATCCAGCTGATGAAGATGCTCGAGGTCAGCAGCCAGGGCGCGGCACTGCGGCCCTGGCTGTCCTCGCCATTGAAGAAGCCGCCGAGGGTCACGGCACGCGGCGCCAGCGCCAGCATCAAGACGCCGTAGACCAGCAGGAAACCCCAGAAAAACAGCCCGGTGATGCTGGTGGGTTGCATGGACCGATCCTTAGTTAATGTTCAGGGGCACGTGGGTGTGATTCAGCCTGACACCGTAGGGTGCACCGTGCGCACCAGGGCAGACCGCGGATTCTTGGTGCGCACGGCGTACCCTACCCGCGCTAGTCATTAAGCGCACCGCCACAGCTGGAGCCCTGCCCGGCGGTGCAGGCGAAACAGTGATCGCGGGTGACGATGGGGTTGCCGTCCAGCTGGGTATTGAGCAGATCACGCAGATGGGCCCGCTCGCGGCCGATCAACTGGCCCTGCAGTTCAAGCGGCAAATCGAGCATCTGGTTGAAGTCGCAGTCGTACAGGTAGCCCTGCCAGTCGACGCTGACCAGGCTGCGGCACATCAGCGGCTCGAGGTTTTCCGGGCGGTAGCTGTCACGCAGCAACTGCATGTAGGCATTGAACTGGCCCTTGCTGACCAGGGTGCTGCCGAAACGCGCGATCGGCTGGTTGGTGATGCACAGCAGGTGGTTGAACCGGATGCCGAAGTCTTCGGCCAGATGGCGCTTGTAGTCGGCTTCCAGCGCCGGCTGCGGCGGCGGCAGGCTCGGGCCTTGCGGGTTGTACACCAGATTGAGCAGCAAGCCGCTGTCCGCCTGGCCATAGCCCAGGGCATTGAGCTGTTGCAGGCCCCGGATGCTGGCATCGAACACGCCGTCACCGCGCTGTTTGTCGACGTTATCGCGTGAATAACAGGGCAAGGAGGCGCTGACCTCGACGCCCTGCTTGGCGAGAAAGGCGGCCAGGTCTTCCTGACCCGGCTCGCCGAGGATGGTCAGGTTGCAGCGGTCGATCACCCGCAGCCCCTCGCGCCGCGCATGCCGGACGATCTCGCGGAACCGCGGGTGCATCTCCGGCGCGCCGCCGGTCAGGTCCAGGGTATGCACCGGGTGGGCATCGATCACCTGGTGCAGCAGCGCCAGGCTCTCGTCGGTCATCGCCTCGGTGCGGGTCGGCCCGGCGTTGACGTGGCAATGCAGGCAACGCTGGTTGCAGCGATAGGTCAGGTTGATCTGCAAGGCTTCCAGGTGGCCGCGGCGAATCGCCGGAAAGGCCAGTTGGTCGAGCAGAGGCAGCATGGCATGCACAGCGGGTCTCCTTGGGCGAATGCCGGTGGCGTGGTCCTGCTTGATTAGAGTACCGACCGAAGCCGGCGTTACAAGGCGCCGCGCGGGATGACGCACTATAGTACCCGGCGCGGCCCGGCCAGCCGTGCTCATGCACGGCCATTCGCCAAGCTGTCGGGATTGACCGCTAGCGCAGCGTGACGCCTATAGTCGCGCGCCACCACTCACAGGAGAAGACGTCCATGCAACGCTGGGTATTCGCCTTTATCGCCGGTTTTCTCGCGGTGATCTTTTTTCATCAACCGCTGCTCGGCCTGCTGCACGCCTACGGCGTGGTGCCCTTCGCGCCCTTCTCCATCGCGGCCACCGCGCCGCTGCAGGTGCCGGCCTGGCTGTCGGCGTGCTTCTGGGGTGGCATCTGGGGCGTGCTGATGGTCGCCGCTCTGCGCTGGCAGGGCGGTAGTCCGGTGCCCTGGCTCAAGGGCCTGCTGTTCGGCGGCATCGCCCTGACCACGGTGGCGCTGCTGGTGGTGTTCCCGCTCAAGGGGATGGGCTTTGACCCGGCGCAATTGCCCGGGCGCTTTCTGATCGGCTTCCTGCTCAATGGCGCCTGGGGCGTCGGCAGCCTGATCTTCATCCGCACCCTGCAGGGCCGTTAACGGCGCTGCGCCGCTGACGACGGCCATGCACGCCAGCCTGATGAGCCGACGACAATATCCGAAAAAAAAAAGACCCGCCGAAGCGGGTCCTGTGTTCCAGCGTCGGTTACGCCAGCTCGTCGAAGCACTCGGCGATGATCGCCAGGCCCTTGTCGAGCAGGGCGTCTTCGGCGGTCAGCGGCACCAGCACCCGCAGCACGTTGCCGTAGGTCCCGCAGGACAGCAGGATCAGGCCCTTGTCGCGGGCCCTGGCGACGATCTGACCGGTGAGGGCGGCATTCGGTTTGTGCAGATCGCCGCCCTCGCACAGCTCCATGGCGATCATCGCACCGAGGGCGCGCACCTCGCCGATCGCCTTGTGCCTCGCCTGGATGGCCTTGAGGCCGGTGACCAGGCGCTCGCCGACCGCCTTGCAGCGTTCCAGCAGATTTTCCTCCTCGAACACCTGGATCACCGCCAGGGCCGCGGCGCAGGCGATCGGGCTGCCGGCGTAGGTACCGCCCAGGCCGCCCGGGGCGATGGCGTCCATGTACTCGGCCTTTCCGCACACGCCCGCCACCGGGAAACCGCCGGCGATGGATTTGGCGAAGGTGGTCAGGTCGGCGGCTACGCCCATCTGCTCCATGGCGAAGAAGGTGCCGGTACGCCCGGCGCCGGTCTGCACTTCGTCGGCGATCAGGAGAATGCCGTGCTGATCACA
>NZ_JAAOJA010000011.1 GCF_013184545.1 Pseudomonas tumuqii
GGCGGCAAGAAGGTGGTGATTGTTTCCACCGCAGGCGGTATTCACGCCGGCCAGCCCAGCGGCCAGGCCCATGAAGAGTACCTGCTGTTGGTGCTGCGCTTTCTCGGTATCAGCGACATCGAGATCGTCCGCGCCGAAGGCCTGGCCTACGGCGAAGAGCCTCGCGTCAATGCCTTCACGGCGGCACAGGTGCAGATCGCGGAGTTGTTCGTCGCCGCGTAATTGTCCGCTGCCAACAAAAAGCCCGCTCAATTGAGCGGGCTTTTTGTTGGCTATGTCCCAATCATGTGTTGCATGGTTCGCCCAACCGCCTCCTGGATACAGTGAACCGGCTGGATACGCTGCTGATAACGCTCAAGCATGCGTCGCCAGCCCAGGTAGTTCGGAAGGTAGCGGATGGCGACGCCGTGAAAACGAGTCATCCAGCTCTTCAGGCGGCTGTGGTATGCATTAACGTTCTGATCGTGGTCTGCCCCCTATTGCTACGCCAAAGGGTCCACGAAAGGGGTCGGAGTGATTAAAATTAAATCACTCCGACCCCTTTACTCTTTTGGAACGCTCAAATATTGGATGGGAGCCACCCACTTCCTGACCAAAACACTTCCGCGGGTAAGTACCGAAATGAGCCTTCATGTGCTCGCCTACAACCTCAAACGAATGATGAGCATCTTCGGCATCGCAGGACTGCTTGAGGCGATCAGGGCGTGAATTCAGCCGCTTGGCTCGCCCGTTAGTAGCCGTTTTGGCCGCTGACGCGGCCCAAACGGTATTACGAACGTCTATGTAGCTGACTAAGGTGATTCGCGCTTCCGCCCGCTGATTCCACAGGCAATCTTCGCGACTCTCAGTTTTCGAGGTATTTAGCGCGTTTTCACACAGCTTGGGCCGATTTCTGCCGGTGACCACCGCCTGCTACGGGTCGAGTGCCGTCGGTCATCGCAGACCATACCTTGCCCCAAAAACGGCGCCTCACACGCCACAATATCCAGGCCGGATCCTGCACGGGCCCGCCAGCAATGGCATAGTGAAAGCATGCCGGCGTGCCCGCTCCGCCCTCCTGCCGCCAGTGCGGGAGCGCCCGCCCTCATCGGCAGGCTTGTTCGCGCAGCCGGAGCGCGCCTGCCCACTGCTGGCATACCGCTAACCGTCTGACGCGCGACACCGTCGGCACGCGGTAGGAGGCATACGATGAATGACCTGTCCGCACATCACCCGGGGCGCTGGTGGCACAGCTTGCCCGATGGCCGAATCCAGTGCGACCTCTGCCCTCGTGACTGCAAGCTGCGCGACGGGCAGCGTGGCGCCTGCTTCGTGCGCATGCGCGAAGGCGAGCAGGTGGTGCTGACCACCTACGGCCGCTCTTCCGGCTTCTGCATCGACCCCATCGAGAAGAAGCCGCTCAACCACTTCCTCCCCGGATCGGCGGTGCTGTCCTTCGGTACTGCAGGCTGCAATCTCGCCTGCAAGTTTTGCCAGAACTGGGATATCAGCAAATCGCGGGACATGGATCGCCTGATGGATCAGGCCAGCCCGCAGCAGATTGCCCTGGCGGCGGAGAGCTCGGGCTGTGCCAGCGTGGCCTTCACCTACAATGACCCGGTGATTTTCGCCGAATATGCCATCGATACGGCCATCGCTTGCCGTGCGCGCGGCATTCGGACGGTGGCGGTGACCTCCGGCTACATACACGCCGAACCGCGCCGCGAATTCTTCGCGGTGATGGACGCGGCGAATGTCGACCTCAAGGCCTTCACCGATGACTTCTATTTCAAACTCACCGGCGCACATCTGCAGCCGGTGCTGGATTCCTTGGTCTATCTGCATCACGAGACCGGCGTCTGGACGGAAATCACCACCCTGCTGATTCCGGACTACAACGATTCGAATTGGGAGATCGAGGCCCTGTGCGCCTGGGTACTCAAGGAACTGGGGCCGGATGTGCCGCTGCACTTCACCGCCTTCCACCCCGACTTCAAGATGCTCGAAACCCCGCGCACCCCGCCCGCAACGCTCAGGCGCGCCCGGCAGATCGCCCTGGCGCAGGGGCTGCACTATGTCTACACGGGCAATGTGCACGATGCCGAGGGCGGCACGACCTTCTGTCCAGGCTGCGGCGCGCCTTTGATCGAGCGGGACTGGCACCGCATCCTCCACTACCGGGTGACTGCCGAGGGGCGCTGTCCGCAGTGCCTCACCACCATCGCCGGGCGCTTCGACCAGCATGCCGGCGACTTCGGCCAGCGCCGGATTCCGCTGCGGCTGAACCCTAACCCCTGAGCAGATAAGCGTCCTATCGATGGGTGGCAGCGACGCTGCGCCGTAGACAGTTCGGCGACCGCTATCGGCCCAGACTGTGTAAAAATCTATGGTCACCCCCACTTTTGCAATACTGATCAGCGATGAGCGTTAGGCTTGCCTAAATCTATCCGGCGTCTTGGTGGAGCAAGCTCCGCGCCTCGATGAGAGTCGCGCCTGAGGATCCTGAAAACGTTGGCGGCTTCGAAAGCCAGTTTTTACATCAGGTTCTTCATCAGGCCGGTGGGCCGTTCACGTCATCGTCTATTCAGCTATCACAAAACCGGAAAAGGTCGTCGTGGTACTGCTCAGTCAGTAGGGTCAGGCGGTCAAGCCGTCTGGCTCGGCTTCATATCGAGTGTGCTTAACGGCAATTGCCCAGGCAATGCGGGCCAGTTTGTTCGCCAGGGCGCAAGCCACCACGTTCGAGTGGCGTCGAATGAGCAAGCCCCGCACCCAAGTCGCCAATGCCCCGCGCTGATGCTCAAGTCGCATTAGATAGACTCGAGCACACTGAACCAGCAAACGCCTGAGGTGCTTGTCACCCCGCTTGCTGATGCCCAACAGATTGGTGCGACCGCCTGTGCTGTACTGCCGGGGCACCAGCCCGAGTGATGCGGAAAAGTCGCGGCTACTGGCGTATTGCCGGCCATCGCCCATCTCGACCGCCAGCAAGCTGGCTGTGATCGGGCCGACCCCCGGCATGCTGAGCAACCGACTGCCCAAGTCATCCTCGGCTACTTGAGTCTCCAGCTGCCCCTCCAACTCCTTGATCTGCTGATCCAAGTAGAGGAAGTGCTGATGCAGTCGCATCAGCAACTGCATCAGTTGCGGCGGCAACGAGTGCTCTGACAAAGTGCTCGGGAGTCGCTTCATGGTTGCCAGGCCCTTGGGCAGGCAGATGCCGAACTCCAGCAGGAAACCATGTGCCTGGTTGGTGGCCTGTGTGCGCTCACGCACCAAGGCGTCACGCATGCGATGCAAAACAGACAGCGTCTGTTGTGCCTCGGTCTTGGGTGCGACAAAACGCATGGAGGGTCTGCACGCGGCCTCGCAGATGGCCTCGGCATCCACGAAGTCGTTCTTGTTGCTCTTCACGAACGGTCTGACAAATTGCGGTGAGATCAGTTTGGCGACGTGTCCGAGCTTGTTGAGCTCCCGCGCCGTGAAGTGGGCTCCGGCACAGGCCTCCATGACCACCGTGCAGGCTGGCAGATTGCCGAAGAGTCGCATCATCTGCAGTCGCGAGAGTTTCTTGCGAAAGACCGCCCGGCCTGCCCCATCCTGACCATGCAGATGGAAGCTGTGCTTGCCGAGATCGATACCCACCAGTGCAACTTTGTTCATGGCGATGGCCTCCGAGATAAACCCCGCGAGAGCATAGCCCTCGCGGGGTGTGGGGGTGACCATCTCATTACGTTGGCATCGACCTTGCTATGATTTGATGGATTCGAATCAGCGGGGGACGTCAATGAAGCGTTTTATCCAGGGAGAGCATCGAGGCCAAAGCGCGCTGCTTCCCGAGAGCCTGGATGACTATGTGGCGGACACCAACCCGGTGCGGGTGGTCGATGTTTTCGTCGATGAACTCGACCTTGGCACGCTGGGTTTTGAAGGTGTCGTCCCGGCTGAAACAGGTCGGCCCGCTTACCATCCTGCCGACCTCCTGAAGATCTACATCTACGGCTACCTCAATCGTATCCAGTCCAGTCGCCGTCTCGAGCGCGAGGCTCAGCGCAACGTTGAGTTGATGTGGCTGACCGGACGCTTGATGCCGGACTTCAAGACCATCGCCAACTTCCGCAAGGATAACGGCAAGGCAATCCGCGGCGTCTGTCGGCAGTTCGTGGTGCTGTGCCAGCAGCTTGGCCTGTTCTCTGAAGCGCTTGTGGCCATCGATGGCAGCAAGTTCAAGGCGGTCAACAACCGCGACCGCAACTTCACCAGCGCCAAGCTGCAGCGGCGAATGGAGGAGATCGAGTCCAGCATCAATCGCTACCTGAGCGCACTGGATACCGCTGATCGTCAGGAGCCTGCCGTGGCGAAGGTCAAAGCCGAACGCCTCCACGACAAGATCGCGATCTTGAAAACTAAGCTGCAGGAGCTCAAGGAAATCGAGGTTCAGCTCAACGAAACACCGGATAAACAGATCTCCCTGACCGATCCCGATGCCCGCTCAATGAAGACCCGGGGCACCGGCGTGGTCGGCTACAACGTGCAGGCGGCGGTCGACGCGAAGCACCACCTGATCGTGACGCACGAGGTCACGAACGATGGGGCTGATCGAGACCAGCTAAGCACCATGGCCAAGCAGGCGCGAGAGGCCATGGGCGTCAAGAAACTCTCGGCGGTCGCCGACAGAGGCTACTTCAAAGGCGAAGAAATCCTGGCGTGCCATGAGGCTGGAATCACCGTTTTCGTGCCCAAGGCGCTGACCTCGGGAGCGACAGCGGCGGGCCGCTTCGGCAAAGGTGACTTCATCTATGACGCAGCCAAGAACGAGTATCGATGCCCTGCTGGGCAAAGCCTGATCTGGCGGTTCTCACGCGTCGAGAAAGGACTGAAACTGCACCGCTACTGGAGTTCGCACTGCCAGGGTTGTGCGTTGAAAGAACACTGTACGCCTAGCTCAGAGCGGCGAGTGAGCCGCTGGGAGCATGAGGCAGTGCTCGAGGCGATGCAGAGTCGCCTGGATCAAGCGCCCGAGATGATGCGAATCCGCCGCCAAACGGTCGAGCACCCGTTCGGCACGCTGAAGTCCTGGATGGGCGCCACCCACTTCCTCACCAGAACGCTCGACCGGGTGAGCACCGAGATGAGCCTGCATGTGCTCGCCTACAATCTCAAACGCGTGTTGAATGTGTTGGGCAGCGGTGCCTTGATGGCCGCGATGAAGGCCTGAGGCCTGTTTTACAACTCTTGCCGCCCACCAGCAGGCGCGCCGAAGCCGAAAGTGGCATAGCAACCAGAATCACCGATTGCGCCTGACTGGGCCTCCCTCGGCCTCCTGGACACTGAGAAAATCCCCCGGCAGTTGATTGCCATCACTCACTACGTTTTTACACAGTCTGGGCCAAGAGCGGTCATCCAGGGAGAGCAGATTCGACCAGAAACAGTCTGCCCACACTCCCCCTGTACGCGTCCAGCGAGGCGCATTGGAGTCTGCTGACGTTATGATGCCCATCTGCATAGGAGGACATCTTGGACAAGCAAACGCAGATATTGAGATTGGTGCAGGAGCTAGAAGACGAGCTCGATCAGTTTCCCCTCTCCAGCGTAATCCGATCGCACGCGGAGTTAACTGAACAAGCACTCGATGCTTGGTCTGATCGCCTCCGGGACATAGGCCATCCGGGGCGCAAATTCTGGGATCAGCCAGCGGAGCTAATGTACGACGAGGCCGGTGTACTGCTCGGGGCCATGTTTGTTCTTATTCAGGCGGCCATCACCGAGACGGTTTCGATTGTAAAGCGGATCTACGAGCTAAATGGACAGAAGATAAATAAGAACGCCGTGATGTCGTTGGAGGCAGATCTCGATTCGAGGTCAAGCCTGAGCTACGTCGCGATCGCAAACGGAGCTGCAAATTTTTATACCCACGCATTACGCTCGACGAGCAAATAAGGAAAGTGATTGAACCAGAGCCAATCTTATTTACCTGGGATGCAGGGCGATGTCAGCAGGGGCAACGAGGTACAACAAGGCAAGGCGAAGATGGCCGGTGTGCGCGACCGAGGAGAGCTCCACGTGCACCTCAACGGAGCGATTCCGGCACCAATAATTCGAGAGATACTGGCCGACGAATCAACGGAACTGCCGCCCGGGTTTCTGATTGAGCGCGACCTGCTTCGAAACACACCCTGCCATTCCTTGGCGTCGTACTTAACTCCGTGGCAGGCACTGAGGCTATTTCCCAAGAAGCGCGAGAACCTGGATCGCATTTCCAATGCAGTCTTCGCTAGCCTCGTGGAGAACGGAGTACGCTTTGTCGAACTACGAAGCAGCGTCTTGTACCTCGCCCATCTGCAGAATTGCTCGCCCACCCAAGCGCTAGAACATCTGATCGAATCAACCAGGAACGCCGCGCATCGTCACGGCATTCGTCGCGGTCTGATTCTTACAGTGACGCGCGGCGACTACGGTGCGGTTTGTCTTTCCACACTACTACAGGCCTATCAAGACCTCGGAGAGCCGAACGATGTGGTGGGGCTCGATCTTGCGGGTGATGAGGAAATCGCATATCCATCGGAGTTGCCGTCACTTTTCCGAAAGGCAAAAGATCGATTCGGACTCGGGGTCACCATACATGCCGGCGAAACAGGTCGCGTGGAAAACGTTCAGGCTGCTGTGGAGTTATTTGGCGCCGACCGTATTGGCCATGGGACAGCTGCAGGTAAGGATCCTCACCTGCTAGACAAATTGGTAACGCAGGACATCTGCATCGAAGTATGCCCGATTAGCAACAGACTCACCGGCGCAGTACCTTTCGATGAGGCCCATCCACTTCAAGAATTTCGGCGCTTTGGGGTTCCGTTTGTTATCTGCTCAGACAACCCTGCAATCCATCAACGCGGTCTTGCGGATGACCAAACGATCGCGATTGCTGAGGGGCTTATCTACACCCCACGCCTACACCAAGCACCCCTCCCGAATCCCCTCAAAAAACCGCGCGTCCAAGTCCCTCGCAGCCCTCTCCTGCCCTGCCCCAGCAAACACCGAAGCACTCGCCTTGCACACCGCCTGCAAACCAACCCGGCATTGTCGCAAGTCCTACAGCGCCCACCCGGAAGCCCTGTGATTTTGTCCGCTGGCAGACAAAAGAAACCATCTACATGTTGATAATCCATTTAAAAACAATAGCTTGCTAAACAGGCACGGCACTTGCTCTGCATCCTGCGTACTGACTCTCTCACCCGGAGACCGACCATGGATCTGAGCGTACTTGGGCAAAACGATGCGGAGCATCACGGCGCTGGCGGCTGCTCCTCTGGCTCGTGCGGCAGCACGGACGATCAGCTCACCCACCTGCCGGAGCATATCCGCGAGAAGGTGCACAACCATCCGTGCTATTCCGAGGAGGCCCATCACTACTTCGCGCGCATGCATGTGGCGGTGGCGCCGGCCTGCAACATCCAGTGCCACTACTGCAACCGCAAGTACGACTGCGCCAACGAGTCGCGTCCCGGGGTGGTCTCCGAGGTGCTCGACCCGCTGCAGGCGGTGAAGAAGGTCAAGGCGGTGGCGGCGACCATCCCGCAGATGACCGTGCTTGGCATCGCCGGCCCGGGCGATCCGCTGGCCAACCCGCAGCGCACCTTCGACACCTTCCGCATGCTCAGCGAGGAGGCGCCGGACATCAAGTTGTGCGTCTCCACCAACGGCCTGGCGCTGCCCGACTGCGTCGACGAGCTGGCCAAGCACAACATCGACCACGTGACCATCACCATCAACTGCGTGGACCCGGACGTCGGCGCCAAGATCTACCCCTGGATCTACTGGAACAACAAGCGCATCCACGGGCGCAAGGCGGCGAAGATCCTCATCGAGCAGCAGCAGAAAGGCCTGGAGATGCTGGTGGCGCGCGGCATCCTGGTCAAGGTCAACTCGGTGCTGATCCCCGGGGTCAACGACGAGCACCTCAAGGAGGTCAGCCGCGTGGTCAAGGCCAAGGGTGCCTTCCTGCACAACGTCATGCCGCTGATCGCCGAGGCCGAGCACGGCACCTTCTATGGCGTGATGGGCCAGCGCAGCCCCGAGCCGGAGGAACTGCAGGACCTGCAGGACGCCTGCGCCGGCGACATGAACATGATGCGCCACTGCCGCCAGTGCCGCGCCGATGCGGTCGGCCTGCTCGGCGAGGACCGCGGCGACGAGTTCACCCTCGACAAGATCGAGGAGATGGACATCGACTACGACGCGGCGATGGTCAAGCGTGCGGTCATTCATGCCGCGATCAAGGAGGAACTCGACGAGAAGGCGGCGAAGAAGGCACGCCTGGCCGGCATGTCGGTACCGGCGGCGGCCGGCGGCGACGCCGCCAAGCACCATCGCCCGGTGTTGATGGCCGTGGCCACCAGCGGCGGCGGCCTGATCAACCAGCATTACGGGCATGCCCAGGAGTTCTTGGTGTACGAGGCCTCGCCGGCCGGGGTGCGCTTCATCGGCCATCGCAAGGTCGAGCAGTACTGCGTCGGCAATGACAGCTGCGGGGAGAAGGACAGCGCCTTGTCCGGCGGCATCCGCGCGCTGAAGGGCTGCGAAGCGGTGCTCTGCTCGAAGATCGGCTTCGAACCCTGGAGCGAACTGGAGGCCGCTGGTATCCAGCCCAACGGCGAGCATGCCATGGAGCCTATCGAGGAAGCGGTGATGGCGGTCTACCAGGAAATGATCCGCGACGGCCGCCTGGAGCGCGACAAGACGTTGCAGCGGGCCAATGCCTGAAACAGTGCAAGCGATAGCTGGAGGTGCGAGATGGCATTGAAGATTGTGGAAGCCTGCGTCAACTGCTGGGCCTGCGTGGATGTCTGCCCGAGCGAGGCGATCTACCAGGGCAGCGCGCATTTCAGGATCAACGCACACAAGTGCACCGAGTGCGACGGCGACTATACCGAGCAGCAGTGCGCGAGCATCTGCCCGATCGAAGGCGCCATCCTCCTGGCCGACGGCAGCCCGGCGAATCCGCCGGGTTCGCTGACCGGCATTCCACCGGAGCGCCTGGCCGAGGCCATGCGCGAAATCCAGGCACGTTGAGGGAAGGGTCATGTCCTGCATCGTCTTCTATGAAAAACCCGGTTGCGCCACCAACAACCTGCAAAAACAGCTGTTGCGCTCGACCGGCCTGGAAATCGAGGTGCGCAACCTGTTCCGCGAGCCCTGGACCCGCGAGCGCCTGCGGCCGTTCTTCGGCAACCGCCCGGTGGCCGAGTGGTTCAACCGCTCGGCGCCGGCGATCAAGTACGGCGATCTGGACCCGAGCCGGCTCGGCAGCGCGGAGGCGCTGGAGCTGATGCTGGCCAATCCGCTGCTGATCCGCCGGCCGCTGATCCGTTGCGGCCAGCAGTTCATGGCCGGCTTCGACCTGCTGGCGATCAACGCCCTGTTGCCGTGCAAGGCCAAGCTGGCGCGGATGCCGGCAGCCATCGACAGTTGTTCGCTCGGGCAACACTCGCAGGAGGGCTGCCTGCCTCTGCAGGCGGCGCTGTGATGACCAGCCTGGCCAGCCGTCCGCTGCTCGGCGCCACGGCCTTCAGTCGCCAGCAGCCCAACCATGCCTGGCTGGCACAGATCATCCGCGCCCAGCGTGAAGGCCGCAGTTGCCTGCCGTTCCAGCTGGGCCTGGACGCCCGGGACTATGCCGCGCTGATCCAGGCGCATTTCCCCCAGTGGAGCGGCCAGACCAGTGCGGCCCAGGGCTCACTGGCCCACGAATGCAACGAGCTGCGCGAGGAGTTGCTGGACATGCGCCGCGACGAATGGGCGGAGCTGCGCGCCCTGCTGCTGGACGGCCGGCGCGGCAGCGACCGGGACGAGGTCAGGATGGCCAACATAGTCGCCGCCGCCTGCCTGGGCGGCGACCACCTGTGGCGCGACCTCGGCCTGGACTCGCGCCTGCACCTGCGCGAGCTGCTGAACCACAACTTCCCGCGGCTGGCCGTGCGCAACGTGCAGGACATGCGCTGGAAGAAATTCTTCTACAAGCAGCTGTGCGAACGCGACGGCGGCTACGTCTGCCGCTCGCCCAGCTGCCAGCACTGCCCCACCCACCATGACTGTTTTGGAGAAGAGCTATGAGCGACTTCACGCGCATCAGTGTCGAGCAAGCCGAAACCCTGCTGGCTCGGGAAGCCAACATCATGCTGCTGGATATGCGCGACGCGCGCGCCTACTGCCAGGGGCACGACCCGCGCGCCATCCACCTCAACGACCTGACCCTGCGCACCCTGCTCAAGTGCACGCCCAAGCAGGTGCACCTGATCATCGGTTGCTACCACGGCAATTCCAGCCAGGACATGGCGCGCCTGTTCAGCGACTTCGGTTTCAGCAACTGCTACAGCCTCGACGGCGGCTACGAAGCCTGGCAGGCGCGCACGACCAAAGCGCGCCCGATGGCCGCCACACAGCACAGCGCCGCCGCCCTGTAATCCGGAGGAAACCCCCATGCAACTACTCGACACCGAAGCCCGCATCCGCCAGCAGCTCGCCGACAACCCGGTGCTGCTGTACATGAAAGGCACCCCCGAAGCCCCGGAATGCGGCTTCTCCCGCGCCGTGGTGGCGACCCTGCAGAACGCCGGCCAGCCCTTCGCCGCGGTCAACGTGCTGGCCGCACCGCATATCCGCGAGAAACTGCCGAAGCTCTCACAGTGGCCCACCTACCCGCAGTTGTTCGTCAATGGCGAACTGGTCGGCGGCTGCGACATCGTCCTCGGCATGCAGGCCGACGGCAGCCTGCAGGAATTGCTGGCCAGCGTACGCAGCGAAGCCTGAGCGGCCAATTCGTCAACTTGAGTTCGCGGCGTCCCTGTAGGGTGCGCCGTGCGCACCTGAATACCGGCTGAGCCATTGCCTGCCCTCGCAGGATATGGGCGGTGCGCACGGCGCACCCTACGAGAGCGCATGAACATCACGCGGCGCTCGACTGCTACAGGGATCCAGGTAGACCGGTTAGCCGTGGGATATTTCCCGCCGTCTTCGACGGAGCGCTGTCGCGCAGCAAACTGGGGTGCAATTGCGCCTATCAGCTTGTGGCTACCTGTAGGAGCGGCCCATGGCCGCGATGCGTTTCGCGGGCATGGCCCGCTCCTACAGGTCTTTGTGCAGATTAAATTTCTATTTATAAAACAATGGGTTATTTCTTGTTTGATGAGAGCGGCTTTAGCCGCAAAACATTGCTGAGGACGCGACGCGTGGGAGACTCATGCCCCGTAGGGTGCGCCGTGCGCACCATGGAGCGCACGGACCTTCCGCTGCGCACAGCCTAGGCGGCCCCGCGCACCCTACGAGAGCGCGTGAAGCGGCGCTAAAGCGCCAGGTCGAAATCCGCGGCGATCGACTGCAGCCAGGCCTCCAGGCGCTGTTCGGTCAGGCCGCTCTGGTTGTCCAGGTCCAGGGCCAGGCCGACGAACTGGCCGTCGACCACCGCCTCGGAATGGCTGAACTCGTAGCCTTCGGTCGGCCAGGCGCCGACCACCTTGGCGCCGCGCTCGATGACGAAGTCGTAGAGCACGATCATTGCGTCGAGGAACTCCTCGGCATAGCCGATCTGGTCGCCCAGGCCGTAGATGGCCACGGTCTTGCCGCTGAAGTCGACGTCCTGCAGCTTGGGCAGGAACTCCTCCCAGCTTTCATTCTCGCAGTCGGCCGACAGGCCCGGCAGCAGACCTTCGCCGAGGGTTGGCGTGCCGAGGATGAGGAACGGGTACTGGGCCAGGTCCTCCGGCGTGGCGCGATTGACGTTCAACGGGTCCGCCATGGTGGCGTCGTCGAAGCGCTTCTTGATCATTTTGGCGACCTTGCGGGTCTTGCCGGTGTTGCTACCGAAGAAAAGTCCAATCCTGGCCATAACTCACCTCTGACTGCGTGCAATGAATCCGATATCGGGCTACCCGCCGCGGCCTGGGCCAGGCGGGCTATTACTCTCAACAGCTACTCTCAAGAGGGAGTTAGCAGGAACCAGGCCAGCTCCCGCGCCTCCCAACACGCACGCAAGACATTGATAGTCATGCCTTTTTTATTCGACTAAAACAGCCTGTGGGAAAACCTACAGGCGCGCAGCGATGTCTGCCGCCGGCCTGTAGGTTTTCCGACACTCACGAATCGAGAGTCATCCGCGGCGCTGGCGCGCTGCGTTCCGCCGGCGCAGACGGCGCCGGCGAAGGTACGACGATGCCCTCCTCGGCCGAGCTTTGCAGCACCTGCAAACGGGCACCGGCCTGGTCCTTGAGCAGCTCCAGCACGCAGCGCTGCACCCCGGGTTGCGACGGCAGGCTGAACATGCTCGGCTGCAGCGCCGCCTCCAGTACCGCGCGCAGGCCGCGGGCGCCGCTCTTGCGCTGCAGGGCCAGGTCGGCGATGTGGGCCAGGGCCGCCGCGCTGATCTCCAGCGTCACGCCCTGGTAGGCGAACAGCTGCTGGTACTGCTTGACCAGGGCGTTGCGCGGCTCGGTGAGAATGCGCAGCAAGCTGCCATGGTCCAGCTCCTGGAGGAAGGTGATGATCGGGAAACGACCGATGAACTCGGGGATCAGGCCGAACTCGTGCAGATCGTCGGGCAGCAGCGCGGCCAGCAGATCGTTCAGCGGCGGCGGCTCGCGCCGCGCTGGGGCGTGGAAGCCGATGCTGCTCTGCGGCGGCTGAATGCGGCTGCAGACCAGGGCCTCCAGGCCGGGAAAGGCGCCGCCGGCGATGAACAGGATGTTGCGCGTGTCGACCACCTGTTCTTCGCCGTGCTCGTTGCGCCGCCCGGACTTGGAGATACGCACCTCGGTGCCTTCGACCATCTTCAGCAGGGCCTGCTGCACGCCCTCCCCGGAGATGTCGCGGACCGCCGTGCCGCCGCCGCTGCGACGCGCCAGCTTGTCCACTTCGTCGATATAGACGATGCCCCATTGCGCCTGCTGCACGTCGCCGCCGGCCGCCTCCAGCAGGCGGGCGATGATGCTGTCGACGTCATCGCCGACGTAGCCGGCCTGGGTCAGGGTGGTGGCATCGGCCGAGGCGAACGGCACCCCGAGCAGGCGCGCCAGGGAACGCACCAGCAGCGTCTTGCCGGTACCGGAAGGCCCGGCCATGAGGATGTTGGATTTTTCCAGCTCGACCTGCTCGCCGAGCTGGCAGCCGCGCTCGCGGTCGCAGTTGAGCAGGCGCAGGTAGTGGTTGTAGACGGCCACCGCCAGGGTTTCCTTGGCCGCTTCCTGGCCGATCACCGACTCGTCCAGGTGCTGCTTGTAGGCCGCCGGTGTGCGCAGTTGCGGGGCCAGCTGCTGGCTCTTGCGGCGCAGCCCCCAACTGCCCACGACCTGGTGGGCCAGGTTGACGCAGGCTTCGCAGATGCGCCCCTGATTGCCGGCGATCAGCGGCACGCTCGGGCTTTTTTCCGTACCGCAGAAAGAGCAGCAGAGGGTCTCGGTATCAGCCATGGCCTGGTTCTCCATTAAGGTGAAAGTCGCGCAGCGGCATGTCCGTCAGGGTGGCTGGTTGCAGCAGCCGTTCCAGCCACTGCCGCTGGCAGGCTTGTCGCCGCCTGGCCTGCAGCTTGTCGCGCAGGTGCGGCAGGACCTCTTCGAGGGGCGCGCGCATGGCCGGATAGACGGCCTCGCAGAGCAGCAGATGAAAGCCCAGCGGCGACTCGACCGGCGGGCCGATCTGCCCGGCCTGCAGCTTGAACAGGCAGGCCTCCAGCTCGGCATAGAGGGTGCCGGGCCTGACGTTGCCGAGCCGCCCTTGCTGCAGCGAGGTGGGGCATTCCGAATGCTTCAGCGCCTGTTCGGCGAAGCGCCACGGCTTGCCGCGCAGGCGTTTGGCGATGGCCTCGATGCGCGCCCGCGCGGCCTCGCGGGTGTTTTCCACGAAGTCCGGGTTGATGGTGATCAGGATGTGCCGGGCCTGGCGCGAGGCCGGTCGCACGAACTGCTCGAGGTGGCTGAAGTAGTAGAGGCTGGCGTCGGTCTCGCTGACCGGCGCCAGGCCGGCGCTGACGCGCTCGAGCACGGCTTCGACCTTGAGTTCCCTGGCCAGCAGGCGGCGCATCCGCGCCGGCTCCAGGTCGCTGGCGGCGAGCGCCTGCTGCAGCGCCTGGTCGTCGGCGTAGCCGCTGGCGATGCGCGCCCAGGCTTCTTCGACCTGCGTCGGCGGAATCACCACGCCGCAGGCTTCGGGGCTGCGCAGCACCGCCTCCTCGATCTGCAGCTGGCGGCCGACGATGCGCTCGGCCTGCCGCCGTTGTTCGGCACTCAGCTCCGGCGGCGCACAGCCGAAGCGCTGCTGGGCGACTTTCAGCAGGAGGTAGCGGCTGTCGCGCTCGCCGAAAACCTGCTCATTGCCCATCGCGCACCTCCGCAGGGGCGCTGGCCAACGCCAGGCTCGCTTCCGGTACCTGGAGGACCCGGCCATTGCCGAAGTGCACGTGGTACTCAATGCCCTGCGGCAGATCGCGCAGCACCTTCTCGATGCTGCCGGCCTGCCCCTTCGCCACCAGCACGCTGCCGCGCACGGCCAGGCTGCAGGTGGCCACCACGTTGTCGCGGAACTCGAAGAGGTTGGCGATCCAGGGCGCCGCGGCGGGGATCAGCTCCTCCTCGCGGCAGCCGACGACGCGGCCTTCGGCGATAAAGTGCACGCGGTAGATCAACTGGTCCTGCAGGTAGCTGCCGACGTCGTACACGCAGCCCAGCGCGCCGCGGCGGATCAGCAAGGCACCGGTTTCCAGGCCCGGATAGGTGCCATCGTTGCGCACGTTGCGGATCAGGCGCACTTCCGCGCCATAGTCGAATTGCGGCAGGCTCATGGCACGCCCCTCCCCTGGTTCAGCTAAACAGCTCGTCGATGGAGACGAAGGATTTCTGCGGTTCATGCATGTGGAAGACCTTGAACACCTTCTCGGTCTGCGCGTCCGAGCCGACGAAGTCCTGGTAGGCGCGCGCCAGCAACTGCTGGTAGATGGCATAGCGCGCCGGGTCGTCCTGCTGCTCGAGGCTGCCGGCCTTGGCCAGGTAGTCGTGGTAGCGCTGCATGATGTGCAGGCGGTTGATGTGCACGACGTTCTGCTCGTAGGCCACGGCGAAGAACTCGAGGAAGTCCTCGGCGGAGACCAGATCGTCCAGCGCCTCAGCCAGCGTCAGGCCGGCATCCGGGGAAAAGCGTTGCAGGGTCATGGGCGTATCTCCGTGGGGGTGGCAGAGGGAAAAGGCAGGATGTCGGCGTCGTTGGCCGCCAGGATGTCGAGCAGCAAGCGGGCGCCGAGGCGGTTGTCCGCGTCCAGGGTGACGACCGTGGCGAGCATCGCCTTGCCCTGTTCGAAGCGGCCCAGACGCAGGCTGAGGTAACCGGCGCCCTTGAGCGCCAGCAGGAAGAAGCGCAGCAGGCCGATGCCGCGGCTGGCCGCTTTGCTCAGATCGGCGCGGCGCAGGTCCGCCCAGCGCGCCGGCAAGCCGAGGCGCGGACCAACCACCGCCATCAGCCGCTCGGCGATGTGCAGGGCATCCTGGTAACGGTGCTGGTAGTAGTAGAAGCGGTACAGCCCGACCAGCACGCAGAGGTCGTCCGGCGCCAGGGCCTGGGCGGCCAACAACGGCTGCTCGGCCGTGCCCTGGCTGTACTGCCGCGCGGCGGCGTCCAGGCAGGCGGCAACCGCCGGGGCCAGCGGCGCGTCGAAGTAAAGGCCGTCGCCATTGAAATCCTGCAGGTCCATGCTCGCTCGCCCCTTATGTCTGGATGGTCTGGCTGTTCAATCGAGCGCCGAACTGGCGGCGTGGCGCTGTACCGGGCCCTGCTCCAGGGCGATGGCGCCACCGGCGCAGTCGTGCTCGCAGATGCCGTTGTCGGGGTCGCAGCCCTGGTAGAAGCGCTGCTGGCTGCCGGCGGCGCTCAGGCCTGCCTGCTCGAGCCGGGCCTCCAGGGTGTCGAGGCGCTCCAGCAGGCAGGCGATGGCCTTGCCTACCGGATCAGGAATCAGGTGATGGTCGAGGTCGAAGCCGTAGGGATTGAGCTGGCCGACCTCGCGCAGCCTGACCACCTTGCCGGGGATGCCGACCACGGTGCAGCCTGCTGGCACATCCTCGACCACCACCGAGTTGGCACCGACCCGGGCGTTGGCGCCGATGCTGATCGGCCCGAGGATCTTCGCCCCGGCCCCCACCAGCACGCCATCGCCCAGGGTCGGGTGGCGCTTGCCCTTGCGCCAGCTGGTGCCGCCCAGAGTCACGCCGTGGTAGAGAGTCACGTCCTGGCCGACCTCAGCGGTCTCGCCGATCACCACGCCGGCGCCATGGTCGATGAACAAACGCGCGCCGATGGTCGCGCCCGGGTGGATGTCGACGTTGCTCAGCAGGCGCGCGACGAAGGCCAGCAAGCGCGCCAGGTAGCGCCATTCGGCCAGCCACAGGCGATGGCCGAGGCGATACAGGATGATCGCGTGCACCCCCGGGTAGGTGGTCAGCACCTCGAGGCGGGTGCGCGCCGCCGGGTCGCGCTGGAACACGCAAGCGACATCCTCGCGCCATTCGCCGAGCAGGCTCACGCCACACCTCCGGCGACCAGGGCGCTTTCTTCGCACAGCTGCTGATAGAAGGCGTGCAGGTCGAGCGTCTGCGGGCTGCATTTGGCCCGGGTGGAAAAAGCGCGGATGCGCCCGAGCAAGGCGCGGCTCTGCCAGTCCTGCAGCTCGATGCCCAACTCGCGGTAGCGGCTGTGGACCAGGTGGGTGCCGGAATGCTTGCCGAGCACCAGGCTGTGGCTGCGGCCGAGTTCGTCCGGGTTGAGGCCCTCATAGGTGCGCCGGTGCTTGAGCAGGCCATCGACATGAATGCCCGCCTCGTGGGTGAACACGCCGGCGCCGACCACGCTCTTGTGCCAGGCCACCTGGCGCCCCGAAGCCTGCTCGACCAGCGCGGAAATGGCCGGAATGGCGTGGCTGTCGATGCCGCAATCGATGCCATGCAGGTGCTTGAGGGCCAGCACGCATTCCTCCAGCGCGGCGTTGCCGGCGCGCTCGCCGAGGCCGTTGACCGTGGTGTTGATGTGGCTGGCGCCGCCGCGCACCGCGGCCAGGGTGTTGGCCGTGGCCAGGCCGAAGTCGTCGTGCGCATGCACCTCCAGTTCCAGGTCCAGACGCTGGCGCAGGAAGCGGAAGCGCTCGAACATGGCGAACGGCTCCATCACCCCCACCGTATCGGCGAAGCGCAGGCGCCGGGCGCCGGCGGCCTGGGCGACATGGGCCACGCGCACGATGAATTCGGGATCCGCCCGCGACGCGTCCTCGCAGCCCAGGCACACCTCCAGCCCGGCCAGGCGCGCCTCGCCGACCAGCCGCGCCACCTCGCCCAGCGCCCAGTCACGGTCGCGCCCGAGCTTGTGCCGCAGCATCAGGTCGGAGACCGGCAGCGACAGGTCGACCATGCCCACCCCGCTGTGCAGCGCCGCCTGCAGGTCGAAATCGCACAACCGGCACCAGGCCAGCAGCCGGGCCGGCAGACCGAGCGCGGCGATAGCGCGCATCACCTCGCGCTCTTCCTCGCCCATGCTGGGGATGCCGATCTCCAGTTCCGGCACGCCGATGGCGGCCAGGCCACAAGCGATGGCGATCTTCTCCTCGGCATTGAAGGCCACCCCGGCGCCCTGTTCGCCGTCGCGCAGGGTGGTGTCGTCGATGATCACTGTGCTCATGGCTGCCTCTCTGGCTAGCGTGAAAGTCGCACTCAGGCGTAGACCGGGGCGAACTCCTTGTCGGCTTCCTGCGCCGGTCCGTCGCCGCTCCAGTACGGCGACAGCTTGCGCAACTGCGCGACTATCGGCGGTACCTCGCGGATCACATGCTCGATCTCCGCTTCCGTGGTGTAGCGCGACAGGGAGAAGCGCACGGTGCCGTGGGCGGCGGTGTAGGGAATGTCCATGGCGCGCATCACGTGGGACGGTTCCAGCGAGCCCGAGGTGCAGGCCGAGCCGCTGGAGGCGGCGATGCCGACCTTGTTCAGCAGCAGCAGGATGGCCTCGCCCTCGATGTATTCGAAGGCGATGTTGGCGGTGTTCGGCAGGCGGTTGCCCGGGTCGCCGGTGACGAAGGCATAGGGCACGGCGGCGAGGATGCCGGCCTCGAGCTTGTCGCGCAGGCGCCTGACCTCGCTGTTCTCGTGCGCCATGAACTGCAGCGCGCGCTCGGCGGCGACGCCGAGGCCGACGATGGACGCGGCATTCTCGGTGCCGGCGCGGCGCCCGCGCTCCTGGTGACCGCCGCGCAACAGCGGCCGGAAGCGCGTGCCACGGCGCAGGTAGAGCACGCCGACGCCCTTGGGCGCGTGCAGCTTGTGGCCGGACAGCGAGAGCATGTGGATCGACGAGTGCTGCAGGTCGAGCGGGATCTTGCCCACGGCCTGCACTGCATCGGTGTGGAACATGACGCCGGCCTCGTCGGCCATGCGCGCCATCTCCTCGACCGGGAACAGGGTGCCGGTCTCGTTGTTCGCCCACATCACCGACACCAGCGCCACATCGTCGCCGAGCAGGCTGGCGTAGTCGTCCAGGTTCAGCCGTCCGCGCTTGTCCACCGCCAGCTTGTGCACGGTGTAGCCCTCGCTCGCCAGGTAATCGCAGAGGCTCAGCACGGCCGGATGCTCGACCGTGGTGGTGATCAGGGTCTTGCGCTCCGGCTGGGCCTTGAGCGCCGAGAGGATGGCGGTGGAGTCCGCCTCCGAACCGCAGGAAGTGAAGATGATTTCCGAGTCATGCTCGGCACCGAGCAGCTTCTGCACGCTCTGCCGGGCCTTCTTCAGCGCCAGGCCGACCTGGTTGCCGAAGCTGTGCATCGACGAGGGATTGCCGAACTGCTCGGTGAAGAACGGCAGCATGGCCTGCACCACTTCATCGTCCACCCGGGTGGTGGCGTTGTTGTCGAGATAGACGTTGTTCATCTCACACCCCCGCCATCTGCGCATGGGCCGGCGCGCTGACCGGCACGACCTTGACGAACTCGCCGAGCTCCTCGATCAGGCGCTGCTGGATGCCGCTCAGGGTCATGCTGGCCATCTGGCAACCGGTGCAGGCGCCCGTCAGCTTGACGTAGACGTTCTTGCCCTCGACATCCAGCAGCTCGACGTCGCCGTGGTCGCGCTGCAGGGTCGGGCGGATCGCTTCCAGGACCATCTCGATGCGGCGGATGCGCTGCAGGTTGGTCAGCTTGCCGCTGTCCGCGGCGAGCGCTGGCGCCGGCTCGGGCACTTCGAGGGTGACCAGCTGCGGCTTCTTCGCCGCCTTGGCCTTGGTCGGCGCCGGCACGAAGGTCTCGCCGCGGGCGGCCAGTTCTTCGCCGAGGATGCGCTCGATCCCTTCATGGCAGGCCGAGCAGCCGCCGCCGGCCTTGGTGTAGTTGGTCACGTCCTCGACGCTGGACAGGTGGTTGGCGCGGATGGTATCGCGCACCATCACCTCGTCCACGGCGAAGCACTTGCACACCAGGGCGCCTTCCTCGTGGTCGTCCTCCAGCGCTTCGCCGCGGTAGTTGGCCACCGCTGCGCGCAGGGCTTCGCGGCCCATCACCGAGCAGTGCATCTTCTCCGGCGGCAGGCCGTCGAGGTAGTCGGCGATCTCCTGATTGCTGATCTTCAGCGCAGCGTCGAGCGTCAGGCCCTTGACCATCTCGGTCAGCGCCGAAGACGAGGCGATCGCCGAGCCGCAGCCGAAGGTCTGGAAGCCGGCATCGAGGATGATATCGGTCGCGGGGTCGACCCTGAGGGTCAGGCGCAGGGCGTCGCCACAGCTGAGCGAACCGACATCGCCGGTGGCGTTGTTTTCCGCCACGGCGCCGGCGTTCCTGGGGTTGTAGAAGTGTTCTTTGACCTTTTCCGAATAGTCCCACATGACGGCTGATCTCCCGGTGAGTCTCGGGCCGCCGGCGCTGCCGGCAGCCTCATTGCCTAGCAGGCGAAGGATTTACCGCAGCCGCAGCTGCTGCTGGCGTTCGGATTGACGAAGGTGAAACCGCTGCCCTCCATGCTCTCGACGAAATCCATGGTCACGCCGCCGAGCAGCGGCGCGCTGGTGTCGTCGATCAGCAGGACGATGCCGCCGCAGTCGACTTTCTGGTCGTCCTCGGCACTGCTCTCTTCCAGTTTCAGGCTGTATTTCAAACCCGAGCAGCCACCGCCTTCGACACGGATGCGCAAACCGGCGACCGGCTTGGCAGTGCTACTCATGAAGCGATTGATGGCGGCCATTGCGCTGTCTGTCATGGTAATCATCGAGTTGTCTCCTCGGCTGTGCGGTTGCTTGAGCCAACCTGGCAAGACGACTGGTGCAAGCCATATGCCAGGCCGAAGCCTTGAAAAAAACCGTTCAGGATCAACACGATACGAAAGCCATGCGGTGCCTTGCGGCTGTCGCGAACAAGACCAGAGAGCCCGCTTGTCGCGATTACGACAAAGCGCCGCGAGCACGACCGGGCCCGTTATCGCCATGGCCAGGGAGCGCCTGTTTGGCACGGAGCGTTACGCATGCAGCGAGCCGCCCTAGCTGAAAACCGATGCCTGGCGCTGCGGCGCTTTAGCCTGTCGCGATAGATACAAAAACCCCTATCGCCGTGCCGGGTTGTGCCACACCCGACAAGGTTCGGCAGCGCGGCTGGCACCATCCGCATGATCTAAGCAGCTGTTGTACAAGGACTTATTTCGCCGGCAAGCACTTGGAAGCGTTTTTGCTTCAGGCCCTGCATGGCGCGCTTGCCGAAGCCCGCCCCATCACCACCTGCCGTCGATCGAGCGAGGTCAGCATGCCTACGATATTTTCCCGTCTGCTGGGCAGCCTGCTGCCCCTGGCCTTGAGCGGCGCGACCCTGGCCGGCGAGGTCCAGGTGGCGGTCGCCGCCAACTTCAGCGCGCCGATGCAGGCCCTCGCCGAGCAGTTCGCCCAAGCCAGTGGGCACCAGGCGCTGCTGTCGTTCGGCTCTACCGGCAAGTTCTACGCGCAGATCAGCAACGGCGCGCCCTTCGACATCCTGCTCAGCGCCGACAGCAGCACCCCGGCCACCCTGATCAGCGACGGCTCCGCGGTGCCCGGCAGCCAGTTCACCTATGCCAGCGGCAGGCTGGTGCTGTGGTCGGCACAGCCCGGACGGGTCGACGACCAGGGCGCGGTGCTCGAGCGGGGCGAATTCGCCCACCTGGCCATCAGCAACCCGGCGACCGCGCCCTATGGCGCCGCCGCCCTCGAGGTGCTCAGGGGGCTCGGCCTCGAGCGGCGCCTCAAGGACCGACTGGTGCAGGGCGACAGCATCACCCAGGCCTATCAGTTCGTGGCCAGCGGCAATGCCGAGCTGGGTTTCATCGCCCTGTCCCAGGTCTACCTGGACGGCCGCATCACCCAGGGCTCGGCCTGGCAGGTGCCGGCGGAGCGCCACGCAGCATTGCAGCAGGACGCCGTGTTGCTCACCCGTGGCCAGGCCAATCCGGCGGCGCTGGCGCTGCTCGAGCACCTGCGCAGCGCGCCGGCAAAAGCGCTGATCGCCCGCTATGGCTATGGAGTCGACTGAATGAGCGCAGAAGACCTCGGCGCGATCTGGCTGACCCTCAAGCTGGCCACGCTGGTCACCCTGTTGCTGTTGCTGCTGGGCACGCCGCTGGCCTGGTGGCTGGCGCGCACCCGTTCGCCGTGGAAAACGCCGATCGCCGCCCTGGTCGCCATGCCACTGGTGCTGCCACCGACCGTGATGGGCTTCTACCTGTTGCTGCTGCTCGGCCCGCAGGGACCGCTCGGCCAACTGACCCAGGCGCTGGGCCTGCTGCCCTTCAGCTTCGCCGGCCTGGTGCTCGCCTCGATGCTCTACTCCCTGCCCTTCGTGGTGCAGCCGCTGCAGAACGCCTTCGCCGCCATCGGCCCGCGTCCGCTGGAGGTCGCCGCCACCCTGCGCGCCTCGCCCTGGGACAGCTTTCGCCATGTGGTGCTGCCGCTGGCGCGGCCGGGCTTCATCAGCGCCAGCGTGCTGGGATTCGCCCATACCGTCGGCGAGTTCGGCGTGGTGCTGATGATCGGCGGCAATATCCCGGACAAGACCCGGGTGGTGTCGGTGCAGATCTACGATCATGTCGAGGCCATGCAATACGCCAATGCCCACGTCCTGGCCGGCTGCCTGCTGCTGTTCAGCTTCGTCGTGCTGCTGATCCTCAACCGCCAGCAACGGAAGATCGTCCATGACTGAAACCGGTATCGATGCGCACCTGCAGCTGCGGCGCCAGGACTTCTGCCTGGATGCCCGCCTGCAACTGCCGGCAACCGGGGTCAGCGTGCTGTTCGGCCGCTCCGGCTGCGGCAAGACCACCCTGCTGCGCGCCCTCGCCGGCCTGGAGCGTGCCGAAGGCTTCCTGCGCTTTCGCGGCCAGCGCTGGCAGGATGACGCCTACTTCCGGCCCACCCATCTGCGCCCGCTGGGCTATGTATTCCAGGAAGCCAGCCTGTTCCCCCATCTGGACGTGCGCGCCAACCTGAACTTCGGTTACCAGCGGATTGCCGCAGGGCAGCGGCGCATCGGCTTCGACGAGGCCATCAGCCTGCTCGGCCTCGAGGCCCTGCTCGAGCGTCATGCCGATCGCCTGTCCGGCGGCCAACGCCAGCGGGTGGCCATCGCCCGGGCATTGCTCAGCAGCCCCGAGCTGCTGCTGATGGACGAACCCCTGGCCAGCCTCGACCAGCACAGCAAGGCGGAAATCCTGCCCTACCTGGAGCGCCTGCGCGACGAGCTGGGCATGCCGCTGGTATATGTCACCCACGCGCCGGATGAAGTCACCCGCCTGGCCGACCACCTGGTGCTGCTGGACAACGGCCGGGTCAGCGCCAGCGGCCCGCTCAACCAGCTGCTGACCGACCCTAATCTGCCCCTCGCCCACCTCGACGAGGCGGCGGCGGTGATCGACGCCCGCGTGACCAGCCACGATCCGCACTACCGGCTGAGCAGCCTTGGCGTGCCCGGCGGCAGCCTCACGGTGGCACTGTCCGTGCTGGCGCCGGGCACGCCGACGCGGGTGCGCATCCTCGCCCGCGATGTCAGCATCGCCCTGGACATGCCGCAGCACAGCAGCATTCTCAACAGCCTGCCGGCGCGCATCGTCGACCTGCATCACGACCGCGACCCGGCCCGGGTGCTGGTGCGCCTGGACCTCGGCGGTGCGCACATCCTTTCGCACATCACCCGCCGCTCGGCCGACCAGCTCGGTCTGGTGGCGGACCAGCTGGTCAACGCGCAGATCAAGTCCGTGGCCCTGACGAGCTGAGCGCTTGTGAAAAAACTCTCGCCTACTGCGGCCGTCTCCAGGCGCTCGATATTTTCACAACCTCTGAGCGCGACTGTCTGGATTGCGCCAATCGGGTTGTGTGCGATTGTCGCCAATGCGACCAGTCGCTCCGCGCAACTCATTGATTAAACATGATTTTCAAGAAGGCATCGATGTTGCATCGGAGCCTGACGGCAGAGCCCTGCGGGCCTTGCCTTCCTTACCACTGCGATAGAGAGAGCAGCATGTCCATTAAAGAAATCAGAGCCTTCTCGGACCAGGCCCAGGCGGACCAGGCCCTGGCCGAGAAGTTGAAAACCTGCGAGAAAGTCCGCGAGATGATCGCCCTCGGCAAGGAATACGGCTTCACCATCGACGAGGTCGAGCTCTATCCACCCAACGAGGCGCAATTCGTCGAGGCACAACTGTCGGTCAAGCTGGCCAAGGCGCTGCTGCGCTGCTGAGCCGACCTGGCAGAGCGCGGGGGACCACGCATCCCCCGCGCTCCCCTTGTCCCGTGTCGCGCGGCTGCGCCTGGCCTGCGTAGGGTGCGCGGGGCCGCCCAGGCTGTGCGCACCATGACAACCGGGTGCCTGGTGCGCACGGCGCACCCTACGGGCCGGGGTCATCGAGACAATAATTCTGAGACAGCCCACTAGCCGATCAGCAGCGCATAGGCCCGCCGCAGCAACTCCCGGTCGAGCCAGGGCATGCCGATGCTTTGCGGCAGGTCGATCCAGCGGCTGCCAGGCGGCGCCGGACACAGATCGTGCCCCGGCAGCGCGGCCAGGTAGATGGGCAGCAGCAGGCCCGGCACCTCCAGGCTGACTCGAAACTCGCCGACCAATTCCAGCGCGCGACCGATACCCAGCTCTTCCTGCAGCTGGCGCAAGGCGCTGGCCGGATGGGTCTGCAGCGGGCTGTGCGCCTGCTCGTCGGCGAACACCGCCAGGGCCGGTAAGGGTATTGGCAGAACCACGCCGCCATGTTGCGGAATCAGAAAATGCAGGCGCGCGCTCACCGGGTGCTTGTGGCACAGCAGCATGCGCCACGCCTCAGTCGTCATGACCGTAACTCCAACAGCGCGTATTCCACCGGCCCGGCGAACAGCCGGGTGCCGCCACCCTCCATGACCACTTGCTGCGCCGCCGAACCGTCCAGCACGCGCACGCCGGCCAGGTAGTCCACGCCGAACTGCTGCCAGTCGAGCAGCCAGGGCAGGCTCGGGCCCATCAGCACCACCTGCGCCTGCCGGGATAACTCCAGCAGGCGCGGCAGGGTCTTGTTGGCGATGCTGCTGGCGCTGATGAACACCCAGTCGGCCTGGGGCAACAGGTATTCGGCGGCGCTGTCGGGCAGGTCGCCGTCCTGTTGCCGACGCTCCAGGCACTGATAGGCGAAGCCCTGCCAGAGTTGCTCCAGCCCCGGATAGTGACCGATCACCGCCACCCGCCGCCCTTCCAGGCGTGGGCGGAAATGGGCGAAAACCTGCAGATGTCCGGGCACCTCGGCGCGCAGCGGCTCGGCCAGCCGTGCACAGCCGGCGGCGCCATTGCTCCAGGCATTGAGCACGGCCAGGCCGACCGCCGCCTCGGCGCTGTCCCACGACAGCAGCCAGCGGCGCAGGCGATCGCTCGGCTGTCCGCGCAGGGTCCCGGCCCAGCTCAGGGTGCGCGGCACCTGCCGCGGACTGAAGGCGAAGCCCAGGCCATGGTCCACCTCGGCCAGGGTCCAGTTCAGCCCCAGGCACACCTGCTGCACCGCGGCCCGGTCGGTGCAGCTGTCGAGCAGCCAGTCATACAGTCTGTTCATGCTTCAAGCGCCGGCAGCAGGCGCAGCTCGCTTTTCAGCGCACCGGCACGCCCCCAGGCGGTCGCCGCCTCGATGACCAGGTGCGGCTGGTGCGGATGCGCCTGGAGCAGATCGAACTCGGCGTATGCCAGGCCATCGCCATAAACCAGGATGCTGCCCTGATACCCCCCGGTCGGGCCGCGCCATTCGGCATACAGCGCCAGGCTGTGGTCGAAGCGATCCTCGCGCAGCTCGGCATGGGTGCAGGGCGTGCCGGCCAGCACCAGGTCCTGGTCGATACCGGCCCGTTGCAGGCTCGCGGCCAGCGCCTGGCAGATTTCCGCGAACAGTGGCTGGGCGTCATGCAGCCAGGCATGCAGTGACATCGGCATCAGGCGCAATCCTCGTTGAATGATTGGGCGATGTATCTGAGCAGCAACAACTCGCTCATGGGCGCTACCACAGCTCCGTCGGGGTGAGTTTTTCCGCATAGGGCTCGCCGCCCAGCAGGTGCTGTTCGACGATCGGCCCGACGTCCGCCGGCTCGACCCAGCTGTACATCACCGCGCCGGGGTAGATCAGCAGGTTGGCCCCGGCCTGGCACGGGCCGAGGCAGCCGGTGCTGGTCAGGGCGATGCGGCCCAGCAGGTTGCGCTGGATCAGCGCCTGGGCGAAGGCATCGAACATCGCCTCGCCGCCCTTGCCGGCGCAGCTGCCGCGCGGATGTCCATCCGGACGCCGCTGGGTACAGTTAAACAGGTGGTACTCGGGCTTGGCCATGTCCGTCTCCTCAACACGCGAGGGCTTGGTGGCTGTGGCACTGCTTGGGGCAGACCTTGGCGCAGGACGTGCAGCCGATGCAGTCGAGCGCATCCTTGATGGTCATCACCTGCATTTCATCATCCTCGTCGTAGAAATCCTCGGCGTCATCGAGCACCGTGCTGCGCTCGGCCAGGGTGAACACATCGCGTGGACAGACCTTGTAGCAGCGCCCGCAGCCGATGCATTTCTGCGCATCCAGCGCGGTGACGAACTGCGGAATCCACTCGAGCCCACCCCGGGTGCGCCCGCTAATCATTGCCTCGGCCATGCTCTGTCTCCTCCCCGGGGGGCTACGGTTGTGTGTGTGGCTGTTGCTGCATACGCGCTCAGGACGCGCTGGCCTGATCCAGCCGCGCCTTGGCCTCGGCCCAGTCCAGGCATGCCTGGTGGGTGCGCCGGGCCAGCTCCGGCAACTCGTCGTAGGCACTGAGCAGCCGATCCTCGACCAGGTCATGGATCTGCCCAGCCCAGTCGCTGGCGATACGCTTCTTCTGGCTGACTTCCTTGTGCAGCGCCTTGAGTTGTTCTTCGATCATGTCGGTCTCCTATGTTCAGAGTTCGGCGACGTCGCGGTGCGCGGCAACCAGGCCGGCGGCCTTGCCCAGCTGCTTCTCGGCTTCGCCGACCAGCGCGTCGAGCGAGTCGAAACCGAAGCGGTGGACGTCGCGCAGGGTCTTGTCCAACGCCACCAGCTTGCCGACCAGAATCAGCGCGCGGCCGAAACCCTCGTGGCTGATGTTGAGCACCGGCACGGCGAGCAGCCCGGTCTCGCGCTCGACCATCTGGGCGATGGCGTTGTAGTAGGCCTTGATCCGCGCCAGCGTGGTCTCGTCGGGATCGCCCACCACCGGGATGGCCCGGCGGCGTTCCTTGGTCAGCACCAGCGGATCGAGCACCCGGGCGTCGCTCCAGGTGTCGTAGGTGCCATAGCTGTCCATGCAGCGCAGCTGGACCAGCATCTGGCGGATGATCGGCTGCTGCAGGGCGGCGTCGTCCTCCAGCACTACGGGTTGTTGTTCAGGTGCGTCATACATGCGGTGTTTCCTCGCTGAAATGTTCGGCTTTATTCGTCCCAGGCTTCGCTCGCCATGGCGGCGAAGCGCTGATGATCCGCGCCCTGGGTGCGCTGAATGGCCTTGGCCAGCCAGGCCGAGGGGCCTTCGCGCAGTTCGGCCTGCAGGGTCTCGATCAGCTCGGCGATGCGCGCCGATTCGGCGACCTTCACCGGCTGTACGCCGATGGCCAGCAGCTGGCGCACCGCCGAGGCCCCGCAGGCGCGGCAGTACACGGCGATGCAGCCGTCGAGCAGGCCCAGCTTGCTGACCAGTTTGTCCTCGTTGCCGTCCTGCTCCTGATCGCCGAACTCGGCCACCGAGAGCAGTTGCGCATGCTGCGGATTGACCCCGTAGATGACGAAGGCGCGCGACGAGCCGAAGTGCTGGTCGACGTGCTCACGATCGGCGGAGGCGAAGGCCACCTTGAGCAGGCTGCCGTCGTCCTCGGCATCCAGTACCTGCAGTTGTCGAGTCGGGCGGGCCATGGCTCAGTGCCTCCGTTGCGGCTGTTCGGTAAGGGGTTTCTGCGCATAGATCGAGCGATAGGGGGCGATGCCCTGGTGCCGCTCGACCAGCAGGTTGGCGATGTCGAACAGCACCTGGCTGCTGCCGCGATAGCCGACCCAGCAGCGCTGGAAGCCGCCGAGCAGGTCGTATAGCGGAAAGCCCATGCGCAGCAGCGGCAGGCCCAGGCGCTGGGCGCAGGCCTGGGCGTGACTGTTGCCCAGCAGCAGCTGGGCCTGCTGAGCGCGCGCACCCTGTTCGAGATCCTCGAGATCGCCGACCTGGATGCAGGCCAGCGGCGAGTCCGCCAGCGCCGCGGAATTGGCCGGCACCACGGCGCTGACCGTGCGCGCGCCCATGCCGCGCAGCAGCGCGTCGAAGCCGAGCAGCAGATCGGCATCGGCGGCGATGGCCAGTCGCGCATCGCCGAGCATGAAGTGGGTGTCGAGCATGCAGTCCTGCAGCTGGCGCCGCTGCTTCTGCCAGCGCTCGGGCACCGGCGTGCCGCTGATCTCGGCCAGGGCCAGCAGCCAGGCATCCACCCCGTCCAGGCCGAGCAACAGGCCGAAGCGCCGCTGCGGCACGCCGGTGCGCGCGGCCAGGGCATCGGCGGCGCCATGCAGGCTCTGCCCGACCACCAGGGTGGCAATGCTCTGCCCCGCCGTGGCCAACTCGGCCACACTCAGCCCGCCGGTGGTCAAGGGGTTGAAGGCGGCCTCGTCGAGGTGACCGTCGAGCGAGCCGGACAGGTCGGGAATCAGCAACGGGCGCAGGCCGAAGCTCTCGATGCTGTCGCTGATGAATTCCAGGTCGCCCGGGGTCAGGCTGGCCGAGCACAGCACGTTGACCTGGCGCGGGCGCTGGCCGGCGCGGCCCTGCTGCTCGGGCACCAGGGTTTCGATGATGGCCTTGACCGCCACGGCGAAGCCGCTCTCGAAACTGCCGGAAAAATCCGGGGTGTTCACCGGCACTATGGCGACATCCCGGTACTCGGCGTACTCGCGGCGAAATTCGTGCAATGCGCTGTGCAGGTCGCAACCCTGGGTTTCCGCCAGGCCGGTGCTGAGCAGGCCGATGACCGCCGGGTGCTGCTTGTCGCAGAGGGTCCTGAGCGCCTCGACGATATTCTCGTCGGCGCCCATCACCGAACTGACCTGGTCCATCGCCGTGGTCTGCAGCGGCACCGGCTCGCGGAAGTGACGCACGAAGAACACCTTGGCGAAGGCGGTGCAGCCCTGCGAGCCGTGCATCAGCGGCATGCTGCGCGCCAGGCCGAGGAAGGCCAGCGTGCCACCCATGGTCTGGCTGGCTTTCAGCGGGCTGACGGCCAGGGCTTTGTTGCGCTTGATGATCTCGGCCATGCTGCCCCCTCAACCGTTCGCGACGTGCAGGGCGACAGCCCCGCTCTGGTCCCAGGGCGCCGGACGGCGCACCGCTTGCCACACCGGGCTTTCCAGGGTCAGGCAGAGCTGGCGCACCAGCTCGAGCATGCCGGTGTAGCCGGCGTAGCCGAATTCGCGCTCCTGATTGATGTCGAGGAAGGGGATGCGTGCCTTCAGCGCGGTGTACATGTTGCGTCCGCCGGCGATGAGGATGTCGGCGCGGTACTCCTCGACGGCCTTGAGCAGCGCGCGCGGGTTGCCTTCGTCGAGCATCTTCACCTCATCGCCCATCAGCTCGCGGATGCGCGCCTTGTCTTCCTCGGTGGATTTCTTGGTGCCGGTGGCGACCACTTTCATGCCCAGGTCCTGCAACGCCGAGATCACCGACCAGGACTTCACCCCGCCGGTGTAGAGCAGCACGCGCTTGCCGGCCAGGCGTGCACGCCAGGGTTCCAGGGCCAGGCGGATCTTCATCTCCTCGCGCGCGATCAGCGCCTCGGTACGCACGGTCAGATCCGCATCGCCGATCAGCCGGGCGAAGTCGCGCAACGCCTGGGAGGTGTCGGTGATGCCGTAGAAACTGCCCTCGAACCAGGGCGTGCCGTAGCGCTCCTGCAGCTTGCGCGCGACGTTGAGCATGGCCTTGGAGCAGACCATCATGTTCACCGCGGCGGCGTGCATGCTCTGCACCTCGCGAAAGCGCGCATCGCCGGACAGGGTGCAGAGCACGCGCAGGCCCAGCTCGTCGAGCAGCGGCAGCACATGCCAGAACTCGCCGGCGATGTTGTACTCGCCGATCAGGTTGACGTCATGCACGCGGATGCCCGGGCGCGCACTGCCGGCCGGCAGCGGATCGGGTTCGCGGCTGCCGATCACGTACTTGAGCATGGCCTCGCCGGCGATGCGGTTGCCGAGGTTCTTGGTGCCGTAGAAGCCGGCCGCGTCCACCGGCACCACCGGCGTATTGAAGTGCTCGCCGGCGGCCTTGCAGATGGCGTCGACGTCGTCGCCGATCAGCGCCGGCACGCAGGTGTTGTAGACGAACACCGCCGCCGGCGCGTAGCCCTCCACCGCCTGGCGGATGGCATGGAACAGGCGTTTCTCGGCGCGGCCCATGATCACGTCCTGCTCGGACAGGTCGGTGGTCATGCCGATGCGGTACAGCTGCGGGCCGCTGGAGCGGGTGCCGCGGTTGTCCCAGGAACTGCCGGCGCAGGCGATCGGGCCATGGACGATGTGCGCCACATCGGCGATCGGCAGCAGGGCGATCTGCGCGCCGTCGAAGGCGCAGCCGCCATCGGTGGCACCCGGCTTGGGCTTGGCGCAGCCGGATTTTTCCTTCTTGTTGTGGCTGCAGGCAGGCTCATCGAGCAGCTCGGCAATGTCCTTGGCTTTCATCGCACCCCTCCGCGTCATCGGTGTCGCACACGAAGCCTGTTGCAATGCCCATACCAAACAATAACTGATTGATTTTAAATGGATTATCTGAATAACCCGTTGTCGCAAAGCCGCCCTCCTGTCGGCTTTGCAACAAGGCCGTGCAAACATGACGCCGCTTGTCCGCCTCACTGTACTGGCCGATGAGGATGCCCGGCCCAACTGTATGGCCCTTTGCACGCTTCGCTGTATCGCGACACCCATGGCATCAGCCCTTAGGCTTGCAAGCACTGCCACCGAGTGCCCTGCCATGACCGCTGAACTGCTGATTGCCTTTATCGCCTTTGCCTTCGTCACCTCGGTGACGCCGGGACCGAACAACATGATGCTGCTCGCCTCCGGGGTTAACTTCGGCATGCGCCGCAGCCTGCCGCACATGTTCGGCATCAGCCTGGGTTTCATGGTGCTGGTGATGGCGGTGGGTTTGGGCCTTGGCCAGGTGTTCGAGCAGGTGCCGCTGCTCTACAGCCTGCTGCGCTACCTGGGCGCGACTTACCTGCTCTACCTGGCCTGGAAAATCGCAAACGCCGGCGCGCCCGAGAGCCAAGCCCAGGCCAGTGGCAAACCGTTCAGTTTCCTCCAGGCGGCGGCGTTTCAGTGGGTCAACCCCAAGGCCTGGGTAATGGCCATCGGCGCCATCACCACCTACACGCCACAGGATAATTTCGTGGTCAACGTGCTGCTGATCGCCGCCCTGTTCGCCCTGGTCAACTGCCCCAGCGTCGGCCTCTGGACCATGGCCGGCAGCCTGCTGCGCAACTGGTTGAGCAATCCGCGGGTGCTGCGCGGCTTCAATATCGGCATGGCGCTGCTCTTGGTCGCTTCGCTCTATCCCATCTTCGCCGACGTGCAGGAAGTGCTCTGATGCAGGAACTGACGCAAGGCCGCCTGCGCCTCCTGGCCGATAGCTCGACCTCGGCGGTGGTCGCCGGCTTCATCGCCATGCTCACCGGCTACACCAGCTCGCTGGTGCTGATGTTCCAGGCTGGCCAGGCGGCGGGGCTGAGCAGCGGGCAGATTTCCTCGTGGATCTGGGCGCTGTCGATCGGCATGGCGGTGACCAGCATCGGCCTGTCGCTGCGCTACCGCGCGCCGGTGATGATCGCCTGGTCGACCCCGGGCGCCGCCTTGCTGATCAGCAGCCTGCCGGGGGTGCCCTACGGCGAGGCGATCGGCGCCTATATCCTCGCCTCGGGGCTGATCGTACTGATCGGCCTGACCGGCAGTTTCGACCACATCATGCGGCGCATCCCCGGCTCCATCGCCGCCGCCCTGCTGGCCGGGGTGCTGTTCAAGATCGGCCTGGAAATCTGCGGCGCCGCCGAGCAACAGCCGGTGCTGGTGGTGGCGATGCTGTTCGCCTACCTGCTGGGCAAACGCCTGCTGCCGCGCTATGCGGTGCTCGCCGCGCTGATCGTCGGCTGCCTGCTGGCCGGGTTGTTCGGCCTGCTGGATTTCAGCGAATTCGAGCTGCAGCTGGCCACCCCCGAATGGACCACGCCGAGCTTCTCCTGGGCCGCGTCGATCAGCATCGGCATCCCGCTGTTCATCGTCGCCATGGCCTCGCAGAACCTGCCCGGCATGGCCGTGCTGCGTGCCAACGGCTACAACCTGCCGGCCTCGCCGTTGCTGACCACCAGCGGCCTGGCCTCCATCCTGCTGGCGCCCTTCGGCTCCCACGGCATTCATATGGCGGCGATCAGCGCCGCGATCTGCGCCGGCCCCGAAGCCCATGAGGACCCGGCCAAGCGCTACACCGCCGCGGTCTGGTGCGGGCTGTTCTACGGCATCGCCGGGATCTTCGGCGCCACCCTCGCCGCCCTGTTCGCCGCCCTGCCCAAGGCGCTGATCCTGTCGATCGCGGCGCTTGCGCTATTCGCCTCGATCATCGGCGGCCTGACCCATGCCATGAGCGAACCCAAGGAACGCGAAGCGGCGCTGATCACCTTCCTGGTCACCGCCTCGGGCATGACCCTGTTCTCGGTCGGTTCGGCGTTCTGGGGGATAGTGGCGGGACTGCTGACCCTGGCGATTCTTAATGTTGGCAAGGATTGATGGGTATCGGGGCTCGGAGGCTTTGTAGGAGCGGCGGGGACGCCTAGTTCATGGCCGCGACAGGGCATGCCTGCAAAAAGCATCGCGGGCATGGCCCGCTCCTACGAAACGCCCGAGAACCGTAGCCCGGATGCAATCCGGGGGCGCTGGACGGGGTGGTAATTTTCCCGGATTTCATCCGGGCTACTCGTAGGTTGGGGGCACCCCAAAGAACAAAGGCGCCTGGATAGGCGCCTTTGTTTTGCTCCGAGCGAAGCGCGATCAGATCGCCGTCGCCCCGCCGTCCACCGCCAGGGCGTGGCCGGTGGTGAAGGCGGCGCCATCGCAGCACAGGTAGAGCACCGCGGTGGCGATTTCCTCGACCTTGCCGATGCGCCCGACCGGGTGCATGGCGGCGGCGAACTCGGCCTTCTTCGGGTCGGCCTCGTGGGCGCGGCGGAACATGTCGGTGTCGATCACCGCCGGGCACACCGCGTTGACGCGGATTTTCTTCTTCGCGTATTCCACCGCCGCCGACTTGGTCAGGCCAATGACCGCATGCTTGGAGGCGCTGTAGATGCTCATCTTCGGCGCCGCGCCGAGGCCGGCGACCGAGGCGGTGTTGACGATGGCACCGCCGCCCTGGGCCAGCAGCAACGGAATCTGGTACTTCATGCACAGCCACACGCCTTTGACGTTGACGCCCATGAGGGCGTCGAACTCGGCCTCGGTGCCCTCGGCCAGCTTGCCCTTCTCGATCTCGATGCCGGCATTGTTGAAGGCATAGTCCAGGCGACCGTAGGCGGCTACCGAGGCATCCATCAACGCCTTGACCTCGGCATCGCGGGTCACGTCGCAGCGCACGAAGGTGGCTTGGCCGCCGGCTGCGCGGATCAGCTCGACGGTGCCTTCGCCGCCCGCCACGTCGACATCGGAAACCACTACCTTGAGGCCTTCGTTGGCGAAAGCCAGGGCCGTCGCACGGCCAATACCGGCAGCGCCGCCGGTGACCAGGGCAACCTGGCCGGAAAAGCTCAAACTCATCTGCGTGTCCTCACAAGGAGTGAAAGTCTGCGCCGAGTCTAGTCAGAGCAGCAGCCGAGGCGGCAGCACTATTCGAACAACGGTTATGGCCTCATGCAAAATAATGATTAACACCCCGTCGCGCCATCACCCGAATGGATCGTCAGCCATTCGGCCCCAGGGCAAACCTTGCCCATCGGCCCAGCAGGGGCTATCACAAGTCTTTCCGTTCAATGAGTACCGATCATGACTGCCAGCCTCAACCGCCAATTCCTCCTCGCCCAACGCCCCGTCGGCCTGCCCAGCCGCGACACCTTCAGCTACGTGGAAACCCCGCTCGGCGAACCCGGACCCGGCCAGATCCTGGTCAAGAACCTCTATCTGTCCCTCGACCCGGCCATGCGCGGCTGGATGAACGACGCCAAGTCCTATATCCCGCCGGTCGGCATCGGCGAGGTGATGCGCGCCCTCGGCGTCGGTGAGGTGGTCGCCTCGCAGCACCCCGATTTCGCCGTCGGCGACCATGTCAACGGCGCCCTGGGCGTGCAGGACTACTTCCTCGGCGAACCCAAGGGCTTCTACAAGGTCGACGCCAAGCGCGCCCCCTTGCCGCTGTACCTCTCCGCCCTGGGCATGACCGGCATGACCGCCTATTTCGCCCTGCTCGATGTCGGCGCGCCCAAGGCCGGTGAAACCGTGGTGATTTCCGGCGCCGCCGGCGCGGTCGGCAGCATTGCCGGGCAGATCGCCAAGCTCAAGGGCTGCCGCGTGGTCGGCATTGCCGGCGGCGCGGACAAGTGCAAGTTCCTGATCGACGAACTGGGCTTCGATGGCGCCATCGACTACAAGAATGAAGACCTGCACGCCGCCCTGAAACGCGAGTGCCCGAAAGGTGTGGACGTGTATTTCGACAACGTCGGCGGCGACATCCTCGATGCCGTGCTCACCCGCCTGGCCTTCAAGGCACGGGTGATCATCTGCGGCGCGATCAGCCAGTACAACAACAAGGAAGCGGTCAAGGGCCCGGCCAACTACCTGAACCTGCTGGTCAACAGCGCACGCATGGAAGGCATGGTGGTGATGACCTACGCCCCACGCTTCGCCGAGGCGGCCCAGGAAATGGCAGGCTGGCTGGCCAGCGGCAAGCTGAAGTCCAAGGAAGACATCGTGGTTGGCCTGCAGACCTTCCCGGAAACCCTGCTCAAGCTGTTCAGCGGGGAGAACTTCGGCAAGCTGGTGCTCAAGGTCGAGTAACACTTGTGGGAGGGGCTTTAGCCGCGACGCGCCCTATCGCGGCTAAAGCCCCTCCCACAGACACTGTGCATGCTGGATTACTGCATTACGCTACCGCCACTTCGTCGCTCTGCTGTTTGATCGGCCGCCAGCTGCGCAGCAGCATATAGAGTGTGGGAATCACGAACAGGGTGAAGAAGGTGCCGACCAGCAGGCCGCCAACGATCACCAGGCCGATCTGCTGGCGGCTTTCGGCGCCGGCGCCGCTGGCGATGGCCAGGGGCAAGGAACCCAGGACCATCGCCCCGGTGGTCATCAGGATCGGCCGCAGGCGCTGCACCGAGGCGTCTATCACCGCGCCGCGCAGCTCATGGCCCTGGCGCAGCAGCACGTTGGCGAACTCGACGATGAGGATGCCGTGCTTGGTGATCAGGCCGATCAGGGTCACCAGGCCGATCTGCGAGTAGATATTCAGGGTACCGCCGAACAGGGTCAGCGCCAGCAAGGCGCCGGCCATCGACAGCGGCACGCTGAACAGGATGATCAGCGGATCGCTGAAGCTCTCGAACTGCGCCGCCAGCACCAGGAAGATAAAGGCCAGGGCCAGGGCGAAGATCAGCGCGATACCGGCGCTGGACTCCTTGAAGTCACGCGAGGTACCGGTGTAGTCGTATTGCGTGTCCGGCGGGAATACATCGCGGGCGGTGTTTTCCAGATGGGCCAGCACCTCGCCCAGGGTGTGGCCGGCACCGACGTTGGCACTCACCGTCACCGCACGCAACTGGTTGAAGTGATTGAGTTCGCGCGGCGCCACCGTCTCGCGCACCTCGATCAGGTTGGACATCTGCACCATGCTGTCGTCACGCCCGCGCACATAGACGCGGTCGAGATCCTGCGGATTGCTGCGGTCGACGCCCTGCAATTGCACCATCACGTCGTACTGTTCGCCGTTCTGCTTGAAGCGGGTGACCTGGCGGCTGCCGAACAGACTTTCCAGGCTGCGGCCGATGGTCGCCACGTCGGTGCCGACTGCGACCGCCTGCTCGCGATTGATCGCCACCTTGAGCTGTGGCGCATTCAGTTTGAGGTCGCTGTCCAGGCTTTCCAGACCGGGGTAATCACGCAGGCTGTCCAACAGCTCATCGACGTAGCCCTGCAACTCGGCATATTCCATCGAGGAGCGGATCACGAAGTTGACCGGCTGGTTGCGTGCGCTCTGCCCCAGCGGCGGCCGGTTGACCGGAAAGGCGCGCACCCCGGCGATGTCCTGCAGCTTGGGCAGCAGCTCGTTGCGAATCTCGAACTGGCTGCGCGAGCGGTCGCCCCAATCCTCCAGCTTCATGAAGGAAATACCCTGGGCCACCGTGGGAAAACCGGCGATCACCATGTAGCGGTTGGTTTCCGGGATGCTCTCGTAGGCCGCCTCGATCTCCCGCGCATAGCGCCCGGTGTAGCCGATGGTGGCGCCGTCCGGGCCGTTGAACACGCCGATGATGGTGCTGGTGTCCTCGGTCGGCGCCAGCTCGGCCTTCAAGCCGGCGAACAGCAGCAGACAGGCCAGCAGGGCCAGCAGCAGCACCCCCAGCACCAGCCACCAGGCCGCCAGGGCGCGGGCCAGCAAGCGCCTGTAGCCATGGGTCAGGCCGTTGAGGAAATCCTCGATCAGGTTGTACAGGCGGTTGTGCCGCTCGCCGGCCCGATGCGGCTTGAGCAGTACCGCGCACATCATCGGGGTCAGGGTCAGGGCGACAAAACCCGAGACCAGCACGGCGCCGGCCAGGGTCCAGGCAAACTCGGTGAACAGCTTGCCGGTGGTGCCCTGCATGAAACCGATGGGGGCGAACACCGCGGCCAGGGTCAGGGTCATGGCGATCACCGCGAAGGCGATCTCGCGGCTGCCCTTGAGCGCCGCCTGCATGGGCTGCATGCCCTCCTCGATATGCCGGTGGATGTTCTCCAGCATGACGATGGCATCGTCCACCACCAGGCCGATCGCCAGGACCATGGCCAGCAGGGTCAGGGTGTTGATGGTGAAGCCCATCAGGCTCATCAGGGCGAAGGCGCCGATCAGCGACACCGGGATGGTCACCAACGGAATGATGGTGGCGCGCAGCGAACGCAGGAAGATGAAGATGATCAGGATGACCAGCGCCACCGCTTCCCAGATGGTGATGAAGACATTGTCGATCGACTCGCGAATGAACAGCGAATTGTCGTGGGCGATGGCCATTTCCATGCCTTCGGGCAACAGCGCGCGCACTTCCGGCAGGGCCGCGCTCAAGCCATCGGAGATATCCAGCGGGTTGGCCGTGGCCTGCTTGATCACGCCCATGGACACCGCCGGACGGCCCTTGTAACGCACGATGCTGCGCTCGTTCTGCGGGCCTATCGCGGCATAGCCGACATCGGCCAGGCGCAGCAGATAGCCCTGCGAGTCATCGAGAATCAGCTGGTTGAACTGCTCCGGGGTATTCAGATCGGTTTCCGAGAGCACGGTGAACTCGCGCTCGCGCGACTCGATGCGCCCGGCGGGAATCTCCACATTCTGCCGGCGCAGGGCGTCTTCCACGTCCTGTACGGTGAGGTTGTGCGCGGCGAGCTTTTCCGGGTCGAGCCAGATGCGCATGGCCAGGGTCCGACCACCGCGGATCTGCACCTCGGAGACGCCGGCGATGGTCTGCAGGCGGTCCTTGATCACCCGCTCCAGCAGGTCGGTGATCTCCATGGCGCTGTAGCGTTCGCTGTAGAAGGCGATCCACACCACCGGCTGGGCATCGGCCTCGACCTTCTGCACGATGGGTTCGATGATTTCATCCGGCAGCAGTCCGCGCACCCGGCCGAGCCGGTCGCGGACATCGTTGGCCGCTTCGTCGCTGTTGGCACCCAGCTTGAACTGGGCCGTGATCTGGGTGTTTTCCGAGCGGCTGATGGAACTGACGAAGTCCAGACCCTCGATGCCCGAGAGTACATCCTCGATCGGCTGGGCGACCTGGGACTCCATGATTTCCGGGCTGGCTCCCGGATAAGTGACGTTGACCGTGACGATGGGCACGTCGACGTTGGGGTATTCGCGCACGCTCAGGCGGTCATAGGCCATCAGGCCGAGCAGCACCAGGATCAGCGACAGCACGGTGGCGAATACCGGCCGGCGGATGCAGATGTCCGACAGCGTCATAGCACGGGCTCCACCACCTTGGTGCGCACCGCCATGCCCGCGCGCACCTTCTGCCAACCGGCGCTGATCAGGCTTTCATCACCGACCAGGCCTTCGCGCACCTCGACCGTACCGGCTGCACGCTTGCCCAGCTTGACCTCGCGCACCTCGACCTTGCCGTCCACCACCAGGTTGACCAGCAGGCGCTCGCCGACCGGCATCACCGCCTCCTCGGGGATCACCAGGGCATCGGGGCGCTCGGCGAGAATCACCGACACCTTGACGAACTGGCCGGGGCTCAGGCGCCCATCGGCATTCTCGATATGGGCGCGAATCGCCTGGCTGCGCCCGGCTTCATCCAGGCGCGGGTTGATGGCGTAGATCTCGCCGCTGAAGCGCTCGCCCGGATAGGCGTCGAGGCTGATCTCGATGCTCTGCTGCAGGCGAATCTGGCTGATGGCCTTCTGCGGAATGCGGAAGTCGACCTTGAGCGGATCGAGCACCTCCAAGTTGACGATGTCCTGGCCGGCGCTCAGGTAGTCGCCCGGGCTGACCTGGCGCAGGCCCAGGACTCCGCTGTGCGGTGCATGAATCCGGGTCTTGTCCAGGCGCGCCTGGGCCAACGCCAGGCTGGCGCGGGCGGCTTGCTGCTGGGCACTGGCTTCATCCAGCGCCTGGGCATTGCTGGCGCCGCGCTTGAACAGCATCTGCGCGCGCTGATGATTTTTTTCCGCCAGATACAGATTGGCCTGCGCCTGGGCCAGCTCGGCACGGGTAATCGCATCGTCCAGGCTGACCAGCAAGGTTCCGACCGCGACGGCCTGGCCTTCGCGGAAATGCAAGGAGGCCAGACGCCCTTCGATTTCCGGGCGGATCATCACCGACTCATCGGAGCGCAGCGAGCCGAAGGTAATCAGCTCGTCGCGCACCAGGGCTTTTTCCACCTGCACGACTTCGACCAATGGGCCTTCCGCCGCCTGCGCCAATGGCCAAAGGGTCGAAAGCAGCAGCAATGCGACGAATAACGGGCGCGGACGGGCAGACATATACAACCCCAATGATTCTGTAGAGGCTGAGTCTAACGGCTTCGCCGCGCCTTTCAGCCGTTAAAGATGTTTCCCGATATTGTTTGCCAACACCTGTTACTGACGCATGCCGCGCCCGCTGACCAGCAAGCGAATGCACACGCCATACAACACGGCGGTGGCTATCAGCATGAAGCCGATGGCGACACCGATGCGAATGTCCGATACGCCGAGGATGCCGTAGCGAAAGGCATTGACCATATGCAGCACCGGGTTGACCAGCGACAGGGTCTGCCAGAACGGTGGCAGCAGGCTGATCGAGTAGAACACCCCGCCCAGGTAGGTCAGCGGCGTCAGGACGAAGGTCGGAATGATCGAGATGTCGTCGAAGTTGCGCGCGAACACCGCGTTGATGAAGCCGCCCAGGGAGAAGATGGTCGCGGTCAGCAGCACCACCAGCACGGTCACGCCGAGGTGATGCACCTGCAGGTGGGTGAAGAACAGCGACAGCAGGGTGACGATCAGGCCTACCGCCAGCCCGCGCAGCACCCCGCCCACCACATAGCCGACGAGGATGATGTGCGGCGACACCGGCGACACCATCAGCTCCTCGATCGAGCGCTGGAACTTGCTGCCGAAGAAGCTCGACACCACGTTGCCGTAGGAGTTGGTGATCACCGACATCATGATCAGCCCCGGCACTATGTATTCCATGTAGGTGAAGCCGCCCATGTCGCCGATCTGCCGGCCGATCAGGTTGCCGAAGATGACGAAGTACAGAACCATGGTGATCGCCGGCGGCAGCAGAGTCTGTGGCCAGATGCGGGTGAAGCGGCGGATCTCGCGGTAGACGATGGTGCGCAACGCCACCATGTTGGCGGCGAACTCGGAATTCAGATAAGCCGTGCTCATACCGCCACCTTCGCCAGGTTCTTCTCGACCAGGGAGACGAACAACTCCTCCAGGCGATTGGTTTTATTGCGCAAGCTGAGCACCTCGATTTTCTGCAGCGCCAACTGGCGGAACAGTTCGGTAATGCCCTGGTCCTTGTCGATTTGCACTTCCAGGGTGTGATGGTCGAGCAGGTGCGCCGGGTAACCGATCAGTTGCGGCGGCACCAGTAGCGACTCCTTCAGGTCGAGCAGGAAGGTCTCCACGTGCAGCTTCTTGAGCAACTCGCGCATGCTGGTGTTCTCGACGATCCGGCCGTGATCGATGATGCCGATGTTGCGGCACAACTGCTCGGCCTCCTCCAGATAATGGGTGGTGAGGATGATGGTGATGCCTTGCTGGTTGAGCTCGGTGAGGAAACTCCACATCGAGCGGCGCAACTCGATATCGACCCCGGCGGTCGGCTCATCGAGAATCAGCAGGCGCGGCTGATGGACCAGGGCGCGGGCGATCATCAGCCGCCGCTTCATGCCGCCGGACAGCTCGCGCGAGGGCACATTGCGCTTGTCCCACAGCCCCAGCTGGTTGAGGTACTGCTCGGCACGCTGCTTGGCGATGCGCGCGGGAATCCCGTAATAACCGGCCTGGGTCACGACGATGTCGAAGACCTTCTCGAACTGGTTGAAATTGAACTCCTGGGGCACCACGCCCAGGCAACGCTTGAGCGCCGCCGGCTGCTTGTCCAGGTCATGGCCGAACACGTTGACCGTGCCGCTGGTCTTGGTCACCAGGGTCGAGAGAATGCCGATGGTGGTGGATTTGCCGGCGCCATTGGGGCCGAGCAAGGCGAAAAAATCCCCTTCGGCGACATCCAGGTCGATGCCATGCAGAGCCTGGAAGCCATTGCCGTAGGTTTTGGTCAACTGCCGGATGGACAGAGCGGTACTCATAAAAAATGCACGCACCTGTAAAAAGAAGAAATCAAAAGATGGGGGCTGCGCCGCTCACTACAAGGGCAAAGCGCAGCAAGTCTAGCGCCACAGCGCCGCCAATCGCAGTGTTATCGAGAGAAATTGCGGGTGGCCGGCAAAACCGCCACGCACAAAAGCCAAGCGGCGGGCCACGCCCCTACGGACCAGGCTACGAGTACAGCGCCTTTTGAAAGTCAGTTTGGCGCTGACAAGCGCGCGACCCGGGGGTATCGTCCGGGCATGAATAACGCCCCGCAAGCCACGCTGCTGTTGCCCTACCACGCCCCCTGGGATTGGCAGCAGTTCCACGACCACTTCGCCCTGCGCGCCCTGGCGGGCGTCGAACGGCTGAGCCGCGAGTGTTACTGCCGCAGCTTCCGGCTGGCCAACGTCAGCGGCTGGTTCAGGGTAAGCCCGCAGCCCGGACAGAACGCCCTGGCCCTGAGCTACAGCGCCTCGGCCATCCCCTGCCTGGCCGAATTGCAGCAGCGGGTGCGACGGATGTTCGACCTGGATGCCGAACCGCAGCGCATCGGCAGGCATTTCGCCCAGGATCCCTACCTGGCTGCGCTGGTCGCGCGCAATCCGGGGCTGCGCCTGCCGACCGCCTTCGACCCGTTCGAGCAGGCGGTGCGGGCCATCGTCGGTCAGCAGGTCACGGTAAAAGCCGCGGTGACCATCAGCGGGCGCCTGGTCATGCGTCTGGGCGAGCCTCTACCGGCGGCCGACGGCAGCGGCGTCGACCGCCTGTTCCCCAGCGCCGCGGCAATCGCCGGGGCCAACCTGGAGGGCATCGGCATGCCGGGTAAACGCGTACAGACGCTGCAGCACTTCGCCGGGCTGGTCGCCAGCGGCGCCTTGCACCTGGATCTGCGCCATGGCAGCGAAGCCCTGATCGAACGGCTCTGCGCCCTGCCCGGCATCGGCCCCTGGACCGCCGAATACATAGCGCTGCGCGCCTTCGGCGCCGCCGATGCCTTTCCCGCCAGCGACCTGGGCCTGCTCAAGGCGCCACTGTGGGGCGCCGACGGCATCGACACCAGGCAACTCAAGGCCCGCGCCGAAGCCTGGCGACCGTGGCGCGCCTACGCCGCCGCCCACCTGTGGCACAACTATTCGCAGAGGTGAATGGCCATGTTCTACCGCTACCACCCCAGCCCTCTCGGCCGCCTGCTGCTGGCCGGCGATGAAACCGGCCTGCAGCAACTGCTGATGGAGATCGACGACAAACCCTGGCAGATCGGTGAGCACTGGCGAACCGCTGCTGGCGAACTGGATGAGGTGTGTCGGCAACTCGACGACTACTTCGCCGGCCGCCGTCGGCGCTTCGAGCTGCGCCTGGCGCCGCACGGCACGCTCTTTCAACAGGCGGTGTGGCAGGCGTTACAACGCATCCCCTTCGGCCAGACCAGCAGTTACAGCGCCCTGGCCGCGCAGATCGCCCGACCCAAGGCGGTGCGTGCGGTCGGCGCGGCCAATGGCGCCAACCCCATCGCGGTGATCATCCCCTGCCACCGGGTGATCGGCCGCGACGGCAGCCTGACCGGTTATGCCGGTGGCCTGGCGCGCAAGGCGCTGCTGTTGCAGCTGGAAGGGGCGCAGGTACCGGAGCAGGCAACGCTGGCGCTTTGAGGCGGGCTGCTAGTGTGCTGTCTCGCAATAATCATTGCTCAAGCAGCTGCGGCTGGCCTGTGTAGGGAGCGCGGAGCCGCCTAGGCTGTGCGCACCACTGACAACTGGGTGCCTGGTGCGCACGGCGCACCCTACGAGCTGGTGTCATCGATTCTGAGACAGCACACTAGGGCGCCGGAATGCGCGCCAGCACCTGGGCCGGAACGCCGAGCGGCAAGGCCAGGATCAGGCCTTCGCCGGAGGCGGGATAGATGCCGGTCAAGGCGCTGATATTCACCTGATGAGACACCAGCACCATAGGTGCACCGCGCGCCAAACTATTGACCTGGGCGACCAGCTCCGCGGTCTGCTGGCTGGCGCGTGCGCGGCTGGCGAAGAAGGAGTCCAGCGCCGGCATGGCTTCGACCGCCCCCAGATCCATTTCCTGCGCCGTATCGCGCGCCCGGCACCAGCGGCTGCTGAATAGCCTGGGCTGCTCGATCCACTGGCTGCGCAGCAATGTGCCCCAACGCCGGGACTCCTCGCGACCCTGCTCGCTGAGGTTGCGCTGGGTGGTGCAATCGCCGAGTTGGAAGTTCGCCGGATCACCGAAACCCGGTGCGCTGGCATGGCGCAACAGCAACAGCGCGCGGCCTTCACGCAGGGCATCCCATGCCTGGCTATCGCTGGCGTAGGCGAAGCCAGGCAGGCTCAGCCAGGCCAGCAACACCCAGCCGACCAGGCGGATCATGCCTTTAGAAACGCACGTTGCCACGCGGCCCCAGCAGCGCCCAGATGATCAGACCGATCACCGGCAGAAACAGGATCAACAGCACCCAGAGGACTTTCTTGCCGACCTCGGTGTTGCTTTTGACGATATTGATGATGGCCCAGATACTCAGAACCAGAATAATCAGGCCGACAAGGCCATTCATAGTAGAACCCATGGGGACACTCCTGTGCGAAGGGTTGCCCGACTAGCATAGCCATCGATGCCTGGCGTTGCGCAAGCGCTATGTTGCGCAGGCCCTACCGCTTCAGCCCCCGAACCAGCCGAGTATCAATCATCCAGCCGCGGGAAACGGCTGGCAATATCATCGCCGGTGAACTCGGCGACCCAGCCATCGGTATTGCTGAACAGACGGATCATCACGAAGTGCGGATGCTCGCCCATGTCGAACCAGTGCCGCGTGCCGGCCGGCACCGAGATCAGGTCTCCCTTCTCGCACAACACGGCGTAGACGTAGTCGTCGATATGCAGGCTGAACAGGCCGCTGCCCACCACGAAGAACCGCACTTCGTCCTCGGCATGCCGGTGCTCGTCGAGAAACCTGGCGCGCAGCTCGGCCTTATCCGGGTGCTCATCGCTCAAGCTGAGCACATCGACCGCGGCATAGCCGCGCTCGCTCATCAATTGCTCGATCTGCGGCCGGTAGGCGGCGAGTACCTGTTCCTGGCTGCAGCCAGGAGCAAGCGGCGTCAGCGCCTGCCAGCGCTCGAAATGCACACCGACGGCGGCCAGGGTGCTGGCGATATCTTCCAGATGGGTCAGCACCTTGTTCGGCAGATCGGCAGAAGACTCGGGGTAGACGCTCAGGCTGCTCATGATCAGAACTCTCGTGGGTTATCCGTAGGCTGAGTAAAGGCACAGCTGGAGCCCAAACCCAATGACGTGAAGCACGGCCGGCTCATGGCCGCGGCTCGTGCATGCGCGTGGCAGTGATGGCCGCGACCAGGGCGACCAGGCTGGCGATGGCGAACGTCCAGGCCGGGCCGAGGCTGTTCCAGCTGTAACCGGAATAGAGCGCACCCAAGGCGCCGCCAACCCCGGTCAGTGCAGCGTACAACGCCTGCCCCTGGCCCTGCTGACGGTCGGCGAAACTGCGCTGTACGAAGTGGATGGCCGCCGCGTGAAAACTGCCAAAAGTCGCGGCGTGCAGCAACTGGGCGAACAGCAATACCAGTAGATGATCGGCCAGGTTGCCCAGCAACAACCAGCGCACGGCGGTGATCAGAAAGCTGGCCAACAGCACGCTGCGCAGCGAAAACCGCGCCAGCAGCTGGGCCATGACCATGAACAGCACGATCTCGGCCAGCACCCCGAGGGCCCAGAGCTGACCGATCAGGCCGCGCGAATAGCCGAGCGACTCCAGGTGCAGGGTCAGAAAGGTGTAATACGGGCCGTTGCTCAGCTGCATCAGCCCGACACTGAGGTAAAACGCCAGGATGCCGGGGCGACGCAACTGCTGGATAAAGCCGCCCTCGCCCACCGCATTGGGGCGCATGCGCGGCTGAGCGTTGGGCACCCACCAGCTGCTCAGCACGATGCCGCCCATGATCAGGATCAGCGCCCAGGGATAGGCATCCAGGCTGAGCAGCTCGAACAGCTTGCCCAGGCCGACCACCGCGACGATGAAGCCGATGCTGCCCCACAGGCGAATCTTGCTGTAGCGCGCCGCCTGCTCCTGCAGATGGGCGAAGGTGATGACCTCGAACTGCGGCAGCACCGCATGCCAGAAGAACGCGTGCAGGGCCATGATCAGGGCCAGCCAGGCATAACTCTGGCTGATGAAGATGCCGGCGAAACACAGCAGCGTGCAGATCGCGCCAAAACGCACGATGGCCAGGCGCTGGCCGCTGTGATCGCCCAGCCAGCCCCAGATGTTGGGGGCGATGCAGCGCATCAGCATGGGAATGGCGACCAGTTCGCCGATGCGGGCGGCGGAAAAGCCCAGGTGATCGAAATACAACGCCAGAAACGGAGCCGTGGCGCCGAGTAGCGAGAAATAGAAGAAATAGAAACCGGACAGGCGCCAATAGGGCAATGCGGAGGTCATGGCTTAACGGATGCAGGTTGGGTTGAGGAGCGTAGCGACGAAGCCCCACATTGCGAGCTGCAGGCCAACAACTGCACTGGCCGCTGTTGGACTTCACTGCATTCAGTCTGCGCGGCCCGGCCCAACCTACCCCTATTCAAAGCTGCCCTAGCACCGGCGTAGCGACGCGCACATCGGCGTTCTGCGCGCGGTGGCGCAGCAGGTGATCCATCAGCACGATGGCCATCATCGCCTCGGCGATCGGCGTGGCGCGGATGCCGACGCAGGGATCGTGACGGCCCTTGGTGATCACCTCCACCGGATTGCCAGCGACATCGATCGAGCGCCCCGGCGTGGTGATGCTGGAGGTCGGCTTGAGCGCCAGGTGGGCGACGATCGGCTGGCCGCTGGAAATGCCGCCGAGGATGCCGCCGGCGTTGTTCGACAGGAAACCCTCGGGGGTCAGCTCGTCGCGATGCTCGGTGCCGCGCTGGGCGACGCTGGCGAAACCGGCGCCGATCTCCACGCCCTTGACCGCGTTGATGCTCATCAGCGCATGGGCCAGTTCGGCGTCCAGACGGTCGAAGATCGGCTCGCCCAGGCCCGGCATCACCCCTTCGGCGACCACGGTGATCTTCGCCCCGACCGAATCCTGGTCGCGGCGCAGCTGGTCCATATAGGCCTCCAGCTCGGGCACCTTGTCCGGGTCGGGGCTGAAGAAGGCGTTCTGCTCCACCGACTCCCAGCTCTTGAACGGAATCTCGATCGGGCCGAGCTGGCTCATGTAGCCGCGAATGACGATGCCCTGGGTCGCCAGGTACTTCTTGGCGATGGCGCCGGCGGCCACACGCATGGCGGTCTCGCGGGCCGAGCTGCGGCCACCGCCACGGTAGTCGCGGATGCCGTACTTGTGCTGATAGGTGTAATCGGCATGGGCCGGGCGGAAGACATCCTTGATCGCCGAGTAATCCTTGGACTTCTGATCGGTATTGCGGATCAGCAGGCCGATGGCGCAGCCGGTGGTCTTGCCCTCGAACACCCCGGCGAGGATTTCCACCACATCGTCTTCCTGACGCTGGGTGGTGTGGCGGCTGGTGCCCGGCTTGCGCCGGTCGAGGTCGCGCTGCATGTCTTCCAGCGACAATTCCAGGCCCGGAGGGCAACCATCGACGATGGCGACCAGCGCCGGGCCATGGCTTTCGCCAGCGCTGGTGACGGTGAACAACTTGCCGTAGGTATTGCCGGACATTTGCAGGATACTCCGCGGGAATCAGCACCGGGCCCGGCGCAACGCTTGCCCGCGCGCGCCAGACCGCTACTCGATAAAGGCCGCGAGTATACCCGCGGCGCCGGCTCAGTTCACCCTCGAACCTTAGGTCGATGTTGACGTCCAATTCACGTCCCACTGCCACAGTGCCCATCATGCTGCGAGTTCTGCTGTTGACCCTGCCCCTGCTTGCGAGCCTGGCCCAGGCCGCCCCCCTTACCATCGTGCAACGACCGATCAGCCTGGCCACCGAACAGGGCAGCCTGCAGGGCACTTTAGTGCGCCCGCAAAGCGACCAGCCGCTGCCTGTCGCGCTGCTGATTGCCGGCTCCGGACCCACCGACCGCGACGGCAATAATCCCGCCGGCGGGCACAACGACAGTCTCAAGCGTCTGGCCCAGGCGCTGGCCAGGCACGGCATCGCCAGCGTGCGTTACGACAAGCGCGGGATCGCCGCCAGCCGTGCCGCCACCCCGGACGAGCGCGACCTGACGGTCGAGCAGTATGTCGCCGACGTTGCCGCCTGGGGCCAGCTGCTCAAGGCCGATAGTGATTTCAGCCGGCTGATCCTGATCGGCCACAGCGAAGGTGCCTTGATCGCCAGCCTGGCGGCCCCGGCAGCCGGTGCCGATGCGCTGATCTCGATCGCCGGCAGCTCGCGCCCCATCGACCAGGTGCTGCGCGAACAACTGCACTATCGCCTGCCGCCGAACTTGCTCGCGCAAAGCCATCGCCTGCTCGACTCGCTGCTGGCCGGCCAGCCGAGCGATGCGGTGCCCGCTGAGCTGCGCGTGCTGTTTCGCCCCAGCGTGCAGCCCTACCTGATTTCACTGTTCCGCCAGGATCCCAGCGCGGCCTTCGCCCGCGTGCAGATCCCGGCGCTGATCGTCCAGGGCAGCCACGACATCCAGGTCGGCGTCGCCGATGCCGAGGCCTTGCAAGCCGTCAAGACCGATGCACAACTGGCGATAATCGAGGGCATGAACCACGTCCTGCGCATCGTCCCGCTGGACGTCAAGGCGCAACTGGCGTCCTACGACAACCCGCGCCTGCCCCTGGCGCGCCTGCTGACCGAGCGCGTCGTCAGCTTCATCGAGGAAACTGGCAAAGCGCCAGCCTCCAGCGCCGCGCAAATCGGCCGATAAAGGCTGGGCCAGCGCGCCGTCTTGCCCTGGTATCGCGCACAGGACTGCCTTTATGACCGACGCCAACGCCCCACAATCTGCGCCTGATGCCACTGCCCATGCGCAAGCTGCGGTCGAGAAAGCCCATCCCTGGGCGGATCTCGCGCCCGAGCACTTCCGCCTGTTGCGCCTGGCGCCCCTGCCGGTCGACCGCCACACCGGCGCGCGGCCCTTGCGCTTCGTGCAACTGGGCCGGGTGGAGCGGCACGCCAAGGGCCAGAGCCTGCTGCGCCTGACCCTGCACCTGCCCGGCGTGCGCCTGCGCAAGGAATTGAACCTGCTGGAGGTCTGGATCGACCACCGCAGCAAGGAGATGCGCCTCGGCCCGGAAAAGGGCTTGCTGGTAGAACCGGGCAATCGCGGCCTGGGGCGCTTCCTGCTGGCCCAGGGCATCGCCTGGGCCCAGCGACACTGCGCGCACTACCTGGTAGAAGGCGCGGCCCTGCCGGCCAAGGACGCCCTGAACGAAGACGCTCGTCTGCGCCGCGATCACTGCCTGCAAGCCCAGGGCTTCGACATCGAATACCTCGACCCCCTGCAACTCAAAGCCCGTTACAGCGCCGCCCGGGTCAGCAGCCTGCACAGCGATTGGCAGAGCGAAAAGGTCCAGGTTGTCGACCTGCTCGATGCCGCGGCCATGTTGCAACAAGCCGACCAGAACCTGCGCGAACAGGACGTCAAGCTGCGCAAGCTGGACTCGCGCCTCGAACTGTTCCGCCGCGAAGACAGCAGCCTGCGCTTCACCATCGCCTGCCTGGTGGCGTTTTGCATGTTCCAGGCCGGCTTGCTGATCTGGATGGCCACGCGTTAGGCAGCAATTACCCTCCTACGCCCGCGCAGCAGAAAAAAAGCCCGCGATGTAAGCGGGCCAGGGACTCTAAGGATGAGTCAGGGGGTCACAAGCATTCGCTATCAGCTACCGCGATAGGTGGAGTAGCTGTATGGGGAAATCAGCAGGGGAACATGGTAGTGCTCCTGGCCGGCATCGATACCGAAGCGCAGCACCACCACATCGAGAAATGCCGGATCGGGCAACTGCACGCCACGCGCGCGGTAATAGTCGCCCGCATGGAATTGCAACTGGTAGACACCGCTGCGGTAGTCGTCGCCCTGCAGAATAGGCGCATCGCAACGGCCGTCATGGTTGGTCAGCACACGGCTGAGCAACTGCAACTGCGCGCCTTCGACCCGATACAACTCAACAGTGATGGCGCTGCCGGGGCAGCCGTGCGCGGCATCCAGAACATGTGTGGTCAATCGTCCCATAGCGATCAGGCATCCACGCCGGCCACTTGCCGCGCAGACACCGCACCTCCTCTACTGTTAGTGAATTCGGCAGATGACTCAGGCTCCAGCAGCCTCGAGTTGAGCGGAGCATAGCATGCCGCCGAACAATTCAAGACACTTTTTTAATTTATTGTACACAATAATATTTACAATCAATCCGGCCAAGACCACCAACCCGCGCCCAGCCATGACGGCAAACCCCGTGGCTCAAGACATGCGCTTGGCGCACGGCCCGAGCACCGGCACAGATTCGATGGCGAAAATTGATTTAGCAATAAGCCTGATTTTTTATTTACAAATCGCCATTCATTTTGTATACAATTACCTCATCACGGTCGCGTCCCTCGTCACGGGCTACGCAGTGACCGCAACACGCCAAGAAGGAAGACTGCAGTGAGCGCTGACTACCCACGCGACCTGATCGGTTACGCCAACAACCCGCCGCATCCGCACTGGCCGGGCGACGCCCGTATTGCCCTGTCGTTCGTGCTCAACTACGAGGAAGGCGGCGAGCGCAACGTGCTGCACGGCGACCCGGAGTCCGAGGCCTTTCTCTCCGAGATGGTCTCCGCCCAGCCGCTGCAAGGCGAACGCAACATGAGCATGGAATCGCTCTACGAGTACGGCAGCCGCGCCGGGGCCTGGCGTCTGCTCAAGCTGTTCGACAAGCACGCAATCCCGTTGACCGTATTCGCCGTGGCCATGGCCGCCCAGCGTCACCCCGAGGCGATCAAGGCGATGGCCGCCGCCGGCCATGAGATCTGCAGCCACGGCTACCGCTGGATCGACTACCAGTACATGGACGAGGCCGAGGAGCGCGAGCATCTGCTCGAAGCCATCCGCATCCTTAAAGACATCACCGGCGAGCGCCCGCTGGGCTGGTACACCGGCCGCACCGGGCCGAACACCCGGCGTCTGGTGATGGAGGAAGGCGGTTTCCTCTATGACTCGGACACCTACGACGACGACCTGCCCTACTGGGATCCGGCCAGCAGCGCGGCCAAGCCGCACCTGGTGATCCCCTACACCCTGGATACCAACGACATGCGCTTCACCCAGGTGCAGGGTTTCAACACCGGCGACGATTTCTACCAGTACCTGAAGGACGCCTTCGACGTGCTCTACGCCGAAGGCGTGGCCGGCGCGCCGAAGATGCTGTCGATCGGCATGCACTGCCGCCTGCTCGGCCGTCCGGCGCGCATCGCCGCCCTGGCGCGCTTCATCGAGTACGTCAAAGGCCACGACAAGGTCTGGTGCGCCCGCCGCGTCGATATCGCCCGCCACTGGCACGCCACCCACCCCTTCTCCTTGAATCAGCAGCACGAGAACAGCAAATGAGCCGCTTTCGGACCCTGACCCCGTCGCACCTGAGCCGCGCAGACTTCGTCAACGTCTTCGCCGACATCTACGAGCACTCGCCCTGGGTGGCCGAGAAAGCCTTCGAGCTGGGCCTCGATCAGAGCGTCGACAAGGTCGACGGCCTGCACCAGCGCATGGCCGACATCCTGCTCAGCGCCAGCCATGAGGCCCAACTGGCGCTGATCAACGCCCACCCGGACCTGGCCGGCAAAGCCGCCATTCGCGGCGAGCTGACCGCATCGAGCACCGCCGAGCAGGCCGGCGCCGGTATCAGTGAATGCAGCGCCGAAGAATTCGCGCGCTTTACCGAACTCAACGATGCCTACAAGGCCAAGTTCGGCTTTCCTTTCATCATGGCGGTGAAAGGTAGCAACCGGCAGCAGATTCTCGCGGCCTTCGAAGAGCGCATCCATAACGCCCCGGAGCAGGAGTTCGCCTGCGCCCTGGCCGAGATCAACAAGATCGCGCTGTTCCGTTTGCAAGCCCTGTAACGCCCTCACTGTTAAGGCAGACACGATATGAAAGCTTACGCCGTACCCTTCGAGAAATACCTCAACCTGGCCGACGCCCGTCTCGGCACCAAAGCCATTTCGGTCACCGATGACTGGTTCGCCGACGTCAACCGCCTGTTCCAGCCGACCCCGGCGGTGTGGAAGGAAGGCGTGTTCGACGACAACGGCAAGTGGATGGATGGCTGGGAATCGCGGCGCAAGCGCTTCGAAGGTTACGACAGCGCGGTGATCCGCCTCGGCGTGGCGGGCTCGATCAAGGGCGTGGACATCGACACCAGCTTCTTCACCGGCAACTTCCCGCCGTCGGCTTCCCTGGAAGGCTGCTTCGTCGCCGAAGGCGACCCGAGCGACGCCACCGAGTGGACTGAAGTGCTCGGCGCGGTCGAGCTGCAGGGCAACAGCCACCACTACCACGAGATCAACAACAGCCAGGCCTTTACCCACCTACGCTTCAATATCTACCCGGACGGCGGCGTTGCCCGTCTGCGCGTCTACGGCATTCCGTTCCGCGACTGGAGCACTGTCGGCGATAACCAGCAGATTGACCTGGCCGCCGCACTGAATGGCGGGCGCGCCCTGGCCTGCTCCGACGAACATTTCGGCCGCATGAGCAACATCCTCAACCCGGGCCGCGGCATCAACATGGGCGACGGCTGGGAAACCGCACGCCGCCGCACCCCGGGCAACGACTGGGTGATTGTCGCCCTCGGCCACCCCGGCGAGATCGAGCGCATCATGGTCGACACCCTGCACTTCAAGGGCAACTACCCGGACAGCTGCTCGATCCAGGGCGCCTTCGTCAAGGGCGGCACCGACAGCCAGATCGAAACCCAGAGCCTGTTCTGGCGCGAACTGCTGCCGAGCCAGAAGCTGCAGATGCACGCCGAGCATGAGTTTGCCGAGCAGATCAACCCGCTCGGGCCGATCACCCATGTACGGGTCAATGTGTTCCCGGATGGCGGTATCAGCCGGCTGCGCCTGTTCGGCAAGGTCGCCAAGTAAACCCTCCCCTTTGTAGGAGCCAGCTTGCTGTGGTCCGGCACTCCGGCGATGCTTTTTAGCCATTGATCGCCCATTGATCGCCAGCAAGGACTAGGCGTCCCCCTGGTTCCTACAAAAGCAACGATATTAGCGAGTCACCATGCGCACACTGATCATCGAGCCGTTAAGCAAGGAAGCCTTCGCCCCCTTCGGTGACGTTATCGAAACCGAGGGCAGCGAGTTCTTCATGATCAATAACGGCTCTACCCGCCGCTATCACAAACTGGCCACGGTCGAGACCGCACAGCCGGAGGATACGGCGATCATCAGCATCTTCAGCGCCGAAGCGCTGGAGATGCCGTTGACCGTGCGTATGCTGGAGCGCCATCCGCTGGGCAGCCAGGCATTCATGCCGCTGCTCGGCCACCCCTTTCTGATCCTGGTCGCGCCACTTGGCGATGCACCTCGGTCGGAGTTGGTCCGCGCCTTCCGCAGCAACGGCAGGCAGGGCATAAATTACCATCGCGGCGTCTGGCACCACCCGGTGCTGACGATCGAAAAGCGGGATGACTTCCTGGTGGTTGATCGCAGTGGTTCCGGCAACAACTGCGATGAGCATTTCTTTACCGAGGCAGAGCAACTGCTCCTCGACCCCCACCAATAAGAGAAGCCTGGCGCCGGCGTGCCGGCAGCGGGAAAGAGGTACTGATTGTGGAAGCACATTTGACTGAGTGGCTGAATCTGGGCATCCGCTGGATCCATATGATCACCGGCATCGCCTGGATCGGCGCATCCTTCTATTTCGTCTGGCTGGAAAACAACCTCAACCGCAGCAACCCGCGCGACGGCCTGTCCGGCGATCTGTGGGCAATCCACGGTGGCGGTATCTACCACCTGGAAAAATACAAACTGGCCCCGCCGCAGATGCCCGACAACCTGCACTGGTTCAAATGGGAGGCCTACGCCACCTGGCTGTCGGGCGTGGCCCTGATGCTGGTGGTCTACTACCTCAACCCGAGCCTGTACCTGGTCAAGCCCGGCGTCGACCTGGCACCGGCAATGGCCATCGTCATCGGCTTCGGCTCGATGCTTGCGGGCTACGTGGCCTACCACTTGCTCTGCGATTCGGCCCTGGGCAAGCGCCCGGCCCTGCTCGGTGCGGTGCTGTTCGTGCTGTTGATCGCCGCGGCCTTTGGCTTCAGCCTGATCTTCAGCGGTCGCGCGGCCTATATCCATGTCGGTGCGATCATCGGCACCATCATGGTCGGCAACGTGTTCTTCACCATCATGCCGGCGCAGCGCGCGCTGGTTAAGGCCATCGAAGACAACACCACCCCCGACCCGACCCTGCCGGCCAAGGGCCTGCTGCGCTCGCGGCACAACAACTACTTCACCCTGCCGGTGCTGTTCATCATGATCAGCAACCACTTCCCGAGCACCTACGGCAGCCAGTACAACTGGCTGATCCTGGCCGGCATCGCCATCCTTGCAGTGCTGGTGCGGCACTACTTCAACACCCGCCACGACAGCAGCAAATACGTCTGGACCCTGCCCGCCGCAGCCCTGGGCATGATCTGCCTGGCCTACGTCACCGCCCCGGTACGCTCGACGCCCGAAGCCGCTCCGGTGGCCGCCAGCACAAGCCAACCCGCCGCCATCATCGCCAAGGCAGAAGAAATGCCTGAAGCGACCCCAGGCGCAGCAGGTGCGAACTTTACCGAGGTCAACAAGGTGATCCAGCAACGCTGCAGCGTGTGTCACTCGGCCCAACCGAGCAGCCCGATGTTCAGCGCCGCGCCACTGGGCTTCATGCTCGACACCCCGCAGCAAATCAAGACACAGGCAGCGAAGATCCATGCCCAGTCAGTCGCCTCGCAGGTCATGCCGCTGGGCAACATCACCCAGATGACCCAGGAGGAACGCGACCTGATCGGCGCCTGGATCGCCCAGGGCGCGCAACTCAACTAGACCCTGCAGCCGGGGCGGATCCAGTCTGCCCCGACAGCGGCCTGCCCTACACCGCAGGCCATCGCAAGCAATGCCGTTCGCTTGAGCAAAGTGAGCGGCATTTTTTCTTGCGGCCTTGCCCAACTCACCCGGATTGCCAGCCCTTCCACGCGCCCCTCATGCGCCCCACTGGAGGGCAGTGGTTTCCCGGACTTGCCTCCTGGCTTCGCGCCGCACGCCTTGCTGACGCCGACGAAAAAGCGGCCGGCTTGAACGGCATGCCTTCATTGCACGAGCTTTGGCTCGCCTGGTCGGCCACCACGATATGCCGCGCGGGGCTTGTGCTGGACAACCTGTGCCGACGGCCCGTTACAATGCGCGGCGTTTTGCCTCAAGCCGATAAGGACAGCCCATGATCGAAGCCACCTGGATCGCCTTCGCCTTCATCATGGGCCTGGCCGTACGTGGTATAGGCCTGCCGCCACTGGTCGGCTACCTGGCCGCCGGCTTCGCTCTCGCCACCTTCGGCGGGTATTTCGGCGTAGGCCCGCGCGACAGTGCGGCGCTGGAACATATCGCCCACCTCGGCGTACTCCTGCTGCTGTTTACCGTCGGCCTCAAGCTCAAGCCGAGCAACCTGGTCAGGCGCGAGGTGATTGGCGGCGGCCTGCTGCACTTCACCGTCTCCAGCCTGATCTTCCTGCCGGCGATCCTGCTGATCCTCGACCTGCCCTGGCAGGAAGGGCTGCTGCTGGCCATCGCCCTGTCCTTTTCCAGTACCGTGCTGGCGGCCAAGGTACTGGAGGGCAAGCGCGAACTGCGCGCCTTCCACGGCCGGGTGGCGATCGGCGTGCTGATCATCCAGGACCTGCTCGCCCTGCTGGTGATGAGCCTGGCCAACGGCGATGCCCCTTCGCCCTGGGCCTTGCTGGTATTCGCCCTGCCCTTGCTGCGCCCGCTGCTGTTCCGCCTGCTGGATGCCAGCGGCCACGAAGAACTGATGGTACTACTCGGCCTGCTGCTGGCCCTGGTGGTCGGCGGCTATGGCTTCGAATCGCTGGGCCTGAGCTCCGAGCTTGGCGCCCTGGCCTTCGGCGCCCTGCTGGCCAAGCACAAGCGTGCCGTCGAACTGTCCAACTCGCTGTGGAGCATCAAGGAAGTGTTCCTGGTCGGCTTCTTCCTGCAGATCGGCATCGGCGGTCTGCCGGATGCCGACGCCCTGGCTTTCGCCGTGGTCATGTCGCTGCTGCTGCCGCTCAAGGGCCTGCTGTTCTTCAGCCTGTTCCTGATCTTCCGTCTACGCGCGCGCAGCGCCTTTCTCAGCAGCGTCAGCCTGACCAACTACAGTGAGTTCGGCCTGATCGTGGCCAGCGTGGTCCTGCCGCAATGGCTCATCCCGCTGGCCATCAGCGTGGCCCTGTCCTTCGTCATCTCCGCGCAACTGAACCGCTTCGCCCACCCGCTCTACGAGCGCCTGGCCAAGCGCCTGATCCCGCTGGAGCGCGATATCCGTCACCCCGACGAACAGCCGATTTCCCTCGGCGATGCACAGATTCTGATCATCGGCATGGGCCGCACCGGCCGCGCCGCCTACGATCACCTCAAGGACAAGGGCTTCAGGCTGTTGAGCCTGGACTCCGACCCGGTGGCGATCGAACTGAGCAGCAAGGCCGGACGCCGCGTGCAATTCGCCGACGCCGAAGACCAGATGTTCTGGCAGAGCCTGGAGATGCCGGCGGTCGAGGCGGTGATCCTGGCCATGAACGACCAGGAAGCCAAGATCATCTCCACCCACAAGCTGCGCGAACGCGGCTTCAAGGGGCTGATCGTCGCCCACGCGATGTACGAAGACATCGCCCAGCGCATCCAGGCGGCCGGTGCAGACCACACCTACCTGACCATGAGCGAGGCCGGCAGCGGCCTGGCCGAACACGTCGCCCGTGGCCTGCAAGCGCGCAACTGAGAGGCGACAACCGCCCTACGATCTCGAGCAATCCATATCAGGGTGTCACTCGCCGCAGGCAGTGCACCATGGATCATCGGCGCGGCATAAAGCTGGCGGGCTGTCGCTTCGCGCCGAACGGATCGCCGCCCGAGCCGCCCTGCGCGCCGGCTGGATTACCCTCCATGGCCTGCGCGAAATCGCGACAGCGCCACAACCCGCAGGTCGTCAGCAATACGCCATTTGCAGCGGCAAGACACTGCCAGCCATGACGCCTGCCGCGCGCAACAATAAATATTGTGCACAATCACAAAATAAATTGTTTTAACCAATGTGAACAAGTTGCTATAGTCGGCCCATTCTGACCGACCAGACAGCTTTTAATGGCGATCAGATAGAGGCACCGTGAAGCCTCGTGCAAGCCCATGACCGCATAAAAACAACTGGCAGGCTCTGACATGACCACGACTAGCACCAAGCACGCCCCAGCTCCGTCTGCGGGTAGCAATGACCTGATCTACCAGCTTGACGACACCCCGGCGTTCGCTCCCGCCATCTTCGCCGCCCTGCAGCACGTGCTGGCCGCCTTCGTCGGCATCATCACGCCGACGCTGATCATCGGCAGCGTGCTTGGCCTGGGTGCCCACGTGCCCTATCTGGTGAGCATGGCGCTGTTCGTCTCCGGCCTCGGCACCTTCGTCCAGGCCAAGCGCATCGGCCCAATCGGCTCCGGCCTGCTGTGCCTGCAGGGCACCAGTTTCGGCTTCCTCAGCGTGATTCTCAGCGCCGGATTCATCGTCAAAGGCCGTGGCGGCAGCGAGGAAGAGATCCTCTCCACCCTGTTCGGCATCTGCTTCTGCGCCGCCTTCGTCGAGATCGCCTTCAGCCAGTTCATCAACAAGCTGCGCAAGGTGATCACCCCGGTAGTGACCGGCACCATCATCTGCCTGATGGGCCTGTCGCTGATCAAGGTGGGCATGACCGACCTGGCCGGCGGCTATGGCGCGCCGGATCTCGGCGCCCTGCATCACCTGGCCCTCGGCGGCCTGGTACTGAGTACCATCGTCATCCTCAACCGCGTGTCCTCGCAGGTGTTGCGCCTGTCGGCGGTGATCATCGGCCTGACCCTGGGCTTCACCGTAGCCTGGCTCACGGGCCAGGTGAACTTCGCCAGCATGGCCGAGGTTCCGCTGATCAGCGTACCGCAGCCGTTCAAATACGGTTTCAGCTTCGACTTCATCGCCTTCGTGCCGATCGCCGTGATCTTCCTGATCACTCCGCTGGAGACCGCCGGCGACCTGACCGCCAACTCGATCATCTCCAGGCAACCGGTATCCGGCCCGCTGTACATGCGCCGGATCAAGTCCGGGGTGCTGGCCGACGGCTGCAACTCGGCGGTCGCGGCCATGTTCAACAGCCTGCCGATGACCACCTTCAGCCAGAACAACGGCGTGATCCAGCTCACCGGCGTAGCCAGCCGCCACGTGGCCTTCTACATCGCCGGCATCCTCGTCCTGCTCGGCCTGTTCCCGGCGGTGGGCGCCGTGCTGCAGCTGATGCCCAAACCGGTACTGGGCGGTGCCACCCTGATCATGTTCGGCACTGTCGCCGTAGCCGGCATCAAGATCCTCAGCGAGGCCGGCCTGCACCGGCGCAACGTGCTGATCGTGGCCATTTCCCTGGGCCTGGGCCTGGGTGTGGCCGGCGTACCGGAGGTGCTCTCGCAGATGCCGGACGTGCTGAAGAACATCTTTGGCTCACCCATCACCATCGGCGCCTTCAGTGCCATCCTGCTGAACGTCTTCCTGCCGGACGAGGCCCATGAAGTGGAAGAGGATGACTACGACCCCGAGGCGCACATGCACACCGTAGTGCATGGCGCATCCGACGAGGATGGGGACAACGTTGCATCTGCAACCCTGAGCAGCGACCTCAATCCGACCCCGCGCCCCAACTAAGCATCCAGCCAACACCATCCCGGCGCACACGCCGGGGGTCCAGACGTGCACCTCCTAAAAACAAGGGAAACCCGATGAAACTGAAGCATTTGCCTCCCTGCATTGCGCTTTCTGCCGGCCTGTTCGCCGGCCAGCAAGCCCTCGCCGACGACCTGCTGCTGTGGCAGGACAACAGCCTGACCTACCTGTATGGCGACAACTTCCAGCGCCTCAACTTCAATGCAGAAGAGCAGCCCTCGCAGACCACCTTCACCTTCGCGCATGCCAGCGGCTGGGCCTGGGGCGATGTGTTCTATTTCCTCGACTACGTCCGTGCGGACAACGTCCAGTCGCGCGGCAGCTTTGCCAATGGCAGCTTCGAGCAAGACGACAAGAACAGCTTCTACTACATGGAGTTCTCGCCGCGCATCAGCCTCAGTTGGCTGACCGGCCAGGATCTCTCCGCAGGCCCGCTGAAAGACGTCAAAGCGGCGTTCACCTATGAAAAAGGCGAAGGCGGTCCCGGTACCGAGAACTACCTGTACGGCCTGGGCTTCGATTGGGACGTGCCGGGCTTCGCCTACCTCAAGACCAACCTGTACCGGGTCAAGATCAATAACCAGGTGTTCTTCGCCGACCAGAACAGCAACGGCTACGCCACCCAGCTGACCGTGGCCGGTGCCTACCCCTTCGCCATCGGCGAGCAGGACTTCGTGGTCGACGGCTACATCGACTGGCGCTCACCGTCTGAAGCAGCCGGCACCCAGACCTCGGTCGGCTCCTCGATCCAGGTCAAATGGGACGCGGGCAAGACCCTGTTCGGTAAGGAGCGCAAGCTCTACGTCGGCACCGAGCTGAACATGTGGCACAACAAATACGGGATCACGCCCATCGATGGCTCCACCGATGGCTTCGACCAGACGGCTGTGCAGGCCCTGGTCAAATACCACTTCTGATGACAACCCACTGAACCACTGCCGGGTAGTCGGCAGCGGCAAAATAGAGGGGGATCACGCTGAGCGTGATCCCCTTTTTTGTGTACAAAAATAGCCCTCACAGCCAGCCAAACACTGGCCTCGGCGAAGCAGTGCTCCAGCACAATCAAACAAACCGAAAAACCCAATGGCCACAACATCTTAAACAGAAATCACCCACCACAAACTGACCAGCAAGTCAATTATTAGTACACATAAAAATAGCTTTTTGTGGACAATTTAGTAAAAAACAATTTTCAAGATTAATTTTTATGTGTACAACAATTAGGCCGCCACACTCATTCGCTCAGCGTTAGCCACCCAACCCTGGTCAACTCAAGGGAAGCTAACGAAAGATGTGGAACGGAATGTGCACACAATATCTCCTAAGATGCGCGCCATATTGACGCCAACAACAAAATACCAGGAGCCGCCCATGTCCACCGATGACTTCCGCATCAAGCAAATCGACACCTCGCTGCACAACGAGGACCTGGCGCCCTTGGCTCCCGGAAAACGCAAATGGGGCTGGTTCGAGATCTTCAATGTCTGGTCCAACGACATCCAGAGCCTGTTCGGCTACACCCTCGCCGCCACCCTGTTCATTTCCTATGGCCTGAACGGCTGGGCGGTGCTGGCCGGAATCGTTCTGGCCGGCTTCATCGTCATGGGCCTGGTGCAGTTGACCGGCAGGCCCAGCGTCAAATATGGCATTCCCTTCCCGGTCATGGCCCGTGCCAGCATGGGTGTGCGCGGGGCCAACTTCCCCGCTGTGGTGCGCGGTATCGTGGCGATCTTCTGGTATGGCGTGCAGACCTATTTCGCCTCCACCGCGGTGGCCCTGCTGCTCAACTCGCTGCTCGGCAGCGGCTCGAGTGCGACATTTCTGGGCATGACCGCTATCGGTTGGGTCTCCTATGTGATCGTCTGCGTATTTCAGGTCGCCCTGTTCATCCGCGGTATCGACTGGATCACCAAGTTCCTCAACTGGGCCGGCCCGCTGGTCTACCTGGTGATGATCGCGCTGATGCTGATGATCTGGTACAAGGCCGGTCCTAGCCTGCTCGGTGAGCTGGGCGAGATCTTCCGCGGGACCGGCGAATATGCCGCCGGCCCGGTCGCCGCCTTTGTCGCGGTGGTCGGCACCATGGTCGCCTACTTCGCCGCGGTGGTGATCAACTACGGCGACTTCGCGCGCTTCGTCAAAAGCGAAAAACAGATGACTGTCGGCAACTTTCTCGGCCTGCCGGTGAGCCTGGCGATTTTCTCGCTGATCGCCCTGGTGATCACCGCCGGCACCGTGGTGGTGTTCGGCGAGACCCTGACCAACCCGACTGACATCGTCGCCCGGGTCGACAGCCTGACCCTGACCATCATCGCCGCGCTGACCTTCTTCGCCGCCACGGTCGGGATCAACCTGGTCGCCAACTTCATCCCGCCCGCCTACGACATCGCCAACCTGGCGCCCGCCCACATCAGCGCGCGCACCGGCGGTTTCATCACCGCGGCCATCGCCTTCTTCATTGGCGCACTCTGGGTGTCCTTTATCAGCAACGTCGGCATCGCCGCCTTCGTCGACACCCTGGGCGCGGTACTCGCACCGCTGTACGGCATCCTCGTCGCCGACTACTACCTGGTGCGCAGGCAGCAGCTCAACCTGCAGGACCTGTTCAGCGCCGAAGCCGGCTCGACCTACTACTACAATGGCGGCTGGAACCGTAACGCCATGATCGCCTTCGGCGTGGCCTCGGTGTTCTCGGTCGCCTCGGTGTGGACGCCGGGCCTCAACGAGCTGTCCGGTTACTCCTGGCTGTTCGGCGCCATGCTTGGCGCGTTGTTCCACTACCTGCTGATGCGCAAGCACTGTGCCGCCAAAGGCGCCTCGGCTGTGCTCGGCTCACGCAGCTAAAACCCGCCGGACGGTGCGTCGCAGGCAACCCCGGCGCGCTACCGCATGCTTGCCCTGGCGTGGCGCGAACGCCCTCGCCTGCCCCCATCGCAAGGTCGATGCCGATTTTGTCCGACGGGCGCCACCGAGACGACCACTATCCGGGCAAATTCATAACAACTAAGTTGCTTCACAACCGCCTGATAAATATCTGATGGCAACCCACTGAATCGCTGACGGCTAGGCGGCAGTGGCAAAGTAGAGGGGAAGCATGCTGGTCTTGCTTCCCCTCTTTATATCCGGCGCAGGCTCCGCTATTGCTTCCGTGCCCGCACGATATGCGCCGGCGAATCGAACCGCAGCTTGCCGTCCGCGCCGACGTAAGGTGCCAGCACCTGCTCCGCCTCAGCCAGGATGCGCGCGATCACTTGCTCGTCGAGATTGACCCCCATGACCGGCAACCAGCCGCGCAGATCCGCCTCGACCATGGCATGCACACTGGGAAAGCATGCCGTAGCCGTGTGACTCACGATGCCTGGCGAGCCGATTCCGGCGCTGTTGAACAGCGCCACCAACGCCTGCTTGTCGCCAAGCACGAATGGCGCCCGCAGGGCGTCCGCCGCCTGCTCACCAGCGAGCCGCGCCAGCAAGGCGACTTCGGCCGCGTAGGCCGGGGTATTTTCCAGCGAATCCCAGACGGCAACCGCCAGTCGCCCACCCGGTGCCAGGACCCTGAGCATCTCACGCAGGGCTTGTCGCCTATCGTTGAAAAACATCAGGCCGAACTGGCTGATAACCGCGTCGAAGGACTCATCCGGATAAGGCAGCGACTCCGCCGGGCCCTGCCGCCAGTCGATATCGGGCGCCAGTCGTGCGGCAACGGCGAGCATTCCGGGATTGACATCCAGCCCCGCGACGACGCCATCAGCCCCGACGCAAATGGCCGCCACCCTGGCAAGCGCACCGGTGCCGCAGGCCACATCCAGCACCCTCTGCCCTGGCTGAAGGTTGGCGGCGGCGGTGACCCAGGGCGCCCACTCCTGGAACAATGCCGGGACCAAGAGTGCCTGGTAGGCATTTGCCTCATCTATCTGTGCTTGCAAGTCGGAATCGTTCATTTCAGGCCCTCCCGTTCATCGCATGAGCGCCTGCCGGACTCGGTGCCCGACGGTCTCAGGCGTGGCGTGACCGTTTGCCGGACGCGGAAAACATCACGACAGGTCCTCGGCCGGCGGCTGACGAGGCCGGATTGCACCCCGACAGTGCAAGCATAGAAGACATAGATCCAGGCCATGCGAGCCAGGCGACTGCACGCGGGCAACCCCGACAGAGCGATCTTCCCTCGATTGAGGTGCTCCGCCGAGCAGTACTCGGGCATGCCGCAGTAGCCCCTACTCGGCCGCAGCCCTGGCTTTTTGCCGCTCCAGGAAATCCACCTTCCACTGTTCGACCCCCATGTACTCCGAATCCAGATTGGCCTCGACCCGGTACTTGTCCTTCAGCGCCGCCACCTCGGCCTGACGCTCGAGCAAGAAGCGGTCGAAGCGCTGAAGCAACTCGCGATGCTTGAGCGTGGACAGGTGAAAACTGCCGCGGGTGTGCGGCAGCTTGGGGTCGAACACCAGGGCGCCTGGGCGGGCGCGGATGTTGTCGAGATAATGGGTGGCGACCACCACGTTGAAGTAGGCACCGTCGGTGTCCTGCTTCAGCGTCTGCCGGATCAAGGTGCGCAGGTCGTCGCTGTAAGTCAGCTGGATCTGTCCCGCCTCGATACCCTGCTGGTAACCCCAGGGAGTCCAGCCGCTGACCATGCCCAGACGCTTGAGCTGCTCCAACGCTTGCCCCTGACGCTGCGGTGCGACCAGCACGCCATCGACATAGGCGACCACCGCCTGGCTGTAGTGCAGGCCCTTGCCGAGCTTTTGGGTCTGCGCCCAGTTGTCGCTGTCCGGGTACTTGAAGTCCACCTCGCCCTGCAGCAGGGCCGGCAGCAAGCGCGCCACCGGCAGCGCCTGGTAGCTCAACTGCACACCGCTGTGCGTCGCGAACAGATCGAACAACTCACGGGCAAAGCCCTGGTATTGCCCCTGCTGGTCGACACTGTAATGCGGCGCGAACGCCATCTTCTCGACGCCGATGACATAGCTTTCGGCCTGGCTGGCGGTGCAGAACAGCAAGGTGAACAAACTGCAGACACGAGTAGGCTTCACCGCAACCCTCCTGATTATTGTTGGTTTGGTCTAACCGGTTTGATCGGCCAACGGCCGGCCACGACCGCGGATCTCGCGCGGCGGCTCAGCCGCCGGTCACGCTCATGAAGCGCAGCACCTGGACCTGCTCGTCGCGATCGAAGTGATGGCGTTCGGGCTTGAGGCGCAAGGCACCGACCAGGGCGTCGCGCAGGCGTTGGCTGTCCCCCGGATAACGGCGGATCAGGGCCTTGAGATCCAGCGCGTTGTCGTGCCCCAGACAGAGCACCAGCTTGCCCTCGGCGGTGACCCGCACGCGGTTGCAATCGCCACAGAAGTTGTGACTGTGCGGCGAAATAAAGCCGACGTGCGTCCCGCTGCCCTGCACCCGCCAGTAGCGCGACGGCCCGCCGGTCTGCTGGCTGCTGTGTACCAGTACGTAGCGCTGCTCGATGCGCGCGCGCACCTCGTCGCTGGAGCAGAAGGTGGCCTGACGCCGATGGCTGGAGACACTGCCCAGGGGCATCTCTTCGATAAAGCTGATATCCAGGCCGCGCGCCACAGCGAACTCGACCAGGTCGAGTACTTCATCGTCGTTGCGCCCCTTCTGCACCACGCTGTTCAGCTTGATCCGACTGAAGCCCGCTGCCCGCGCCGCCTCGATGCCGGCCAGCACCTGATCGAGCCGGTCACGCCGGGTGAAGGCGGCGAAACGCTCACGGCGCAAGGAATCCAGGCTGATGTTCAAGCGCCTGACTCCGGCCGCGCGCAACTGCGGCGCCAGTTCGGCCAGTTGCGAGCCATTGCTGGTGATGGCCAGGTCTTCCAGCTCCGGGCGCTGGCCCAGGCGCGCCAGCAGGCTGAGCAGGTTCTTGCGCACCAGCGGCTCGCCACCGGTGACGCGGATGCGCTTGACCCCCAGGCCGATAAAGGCATCGGCCACGGCGTAGAGTTCTTCCAGGCTGAGGATCTGCGCCCGCGGGGCGAAGACCATGTCCTCGCTCATGCAATAGGTGCAACGGAAGTCGCAGCGGTCGGTAACCGAGAGCCGCAGGTAGGTGATGCGCCGACCGAAGGGGTCGAGCAAGTGCGCGTGAGACACGGCGAGTCTCCTCTACTCAGGGAGTCGAGACATTTTTGTAATTAAATTCAGCGCACAGATAGAAACAGAAAAGTTATTTTTTGTACACAATAAACTGACCGCCTGGTCAGTTTAGTTAACCAAACGCCCAGCCCGCGCCGGCTTGAGCCACGCGCAGGGCCGGTGCTACCATGCCCGACCGCCGCCCAGCGCCGGGCGGCACATGCAAGCACAGGGGCTTATGACCAGTATTCGCGAGCGCAACAGAGAGCTGATTTTGCGCGCAGCCAGTGAAGAATTCGCCGACAAGGGCTTTGCCGCCAGCAAGACCAGCGATATCGCCGCCAAGGCCGGTGTGCCCAAGCCCAACGTCTATTACTACTTCAAGTCGAAAGAGAACCTTTACCGCGAGGTGCTGGAAAGCATCATCGAACCGCTGCTGGAGGCCTCGGCGCCGTTCAATCAACCCGGCAACCCGGCGCAAGTGCTGACGGCCTATATCCGCTCGAAGATCCGCATTTCCCGCGAGCTGCCCTCCGCCTCCAAGGTATTCGCCAGCGAGATCATGCATGGCGCGCCGCACCTGTCCGCCGACCAGGCCGAACAGCTCAACGCCCAGGCCCAGCACAACATCGCCTGCATCCAGCGCTGGATCGACCAGGGCCTGATGGCCAAGATCGACCCGCATCACCTGATGTTCAGCATCTGGGCCGCGACCCAGACCTATGCCGACTTCGATTGGCAGATCGCCACCGTCACCGGCAAGGCCAGCCTGGACGACGCCGACTACGAAGCCGCCGCCCAGACCATCATCCGCCTGGTGATCAAGGGCTGCGAGATCGACGAAAAGCAGAGTGCCGCCTCCGAGCAAGTCACCCGCGCGTAAGCCTCAGTTATGCAGCCTACCCTCAGCTAAAAAACACAACGCCCACGCCGTCAAAACGGTGGATGCCTTTAAAGCCTCCACCGTTTTTTATGGCTATTTCGGGCTAACAACAGAAAACGTGGGAGGCGCTTTAGCGGCGATTTTCCACGATGCTGATCGCGGCTAAAGCCCCTCCCACAGGCCAGCAGAATCAGCGGCCCGCACACAGCATCAGGCCACCACACCCGCGTCGGCCTTGAGCCCCACCGCCTGCACCGCGCCGATCGCGCATTGCTCGTCGATATCCGAAGTATCGCCGGTGATGCCGATGGCGCCGATCACCGCGCCGCGCTCATCGCGGATCAGCACGCCGCCCGCGGCGGGTACCAGCTTGCCGTCCGCCAGGTTGTTCAGCGCACCGATGAAGGCCGGCCGTTGCTGCGCATCGGCAGCGATGGCACGCGAGCCCTTGCCCAGCGCCACCGCGCCCCAGGCCTTGGCGATGGCGATCTGCGGGCGCAGCAGGCTGGCGCCGTCTTCACGCTGCAGGCTGATCAGGTGGCCACCGGCATCCAGCACGGCAACGGTCAAGGGCGCCGCGGACAGCTCCCGGCCAAGCGCCAGGGCGTGGTTGCTGATGGTGGTCGCGGTGTGCAGGTTCAAAGCGCTCATATCGGGAGCCCTCCTCGGACAATGGATGGAAACAGGGCCTGCACCCACGGTGTCAGTCGCCCGCAACGAACAGGCGGGACAAGCCCAGGGAACAAACCGTACACAATAAATAATATTTTTAGTACATTTAAATTATTATTTGTATACAAATATCGTTCTGCTTCATCCTTCCCAATACCCCGGGGTGTTGTAGATCGCTTTCAGGTAGTCGATGAAAAAACGCACCTTGGCCGGCAGATAGCGCTGCTGCGGATAGACCGCCTGGATGTCGTAGGCCGGCACGGCGAACTGGTCGAGCACCGTTACCAGCTGCCCGCGCTTGAGTTCGGCCTGGATCTCCCAGGTCGAGCGCCAGCCGATGCCCAGGCCCTGTTTCACCCAGTCGTAGAGGAGTTCGCCGTCATTGCAATCGAGATTGCCGGAAACCTTGACCGCCACCTGTTTGCCGTCGCGCAGGAAGGTCCAGCCGCGCTGCTGGCCGCCCTGCAGGTTGAACGCCAGGCAGTTGTGCTGGGCCAGGTCCTCGAGGGCCTGGGGTGCGGGATGGCGCTGAAAATAGTCCGGCGAGCCGCAGACCACCCGCCGATTGGGGAACAGCTTGACCGCCACGTAGTTGGGGTCGGTCACCTCGCCGATGCGAATGCCCATGTCGTAGCCCTGGCGCACCAGGTCGACCACGCTGTCGGTCAGGTTGAACGACAGGTTCAGCTCCGGATAACGCGCCTGGAACGCCGGCGCATGGGGCGCGATATGCCGACGGCCGAACGCCGCCGGCGCCGACACCACCAGGTGTCCGCTCACCGAATGGCTGCCGTGGGTGATGCTGGCGTCGGCCTCGGCGAAATCGCGCAGCAAACCGCGGGCCCGCTCCAGATATTGCTCGCCCAGATCGGTCAGCGACAGGCCGCGGGTCGAGCGGTGCATCAGCTTGACCCCCAGGTGGCGCTCGAGCATGTCGAGGCGCCGGCCCATCACCACCGGGGTCACCCCTTCGACCAGGGCGGCGGCGGCGAAGCTGCCGTGATCGGCCACCAGAACGAAACTGTGCAAAGCCGTATAACGGTCCATTCGATACTCCTGATACCGACAGAAATGCGGAATCCTGCAATTTACCCGATTAACTCTCTGCCTTCATGCTTTAGGCATGTAGAAAAAATATCGACTAAAGCCTGGAGGATTTGTTCATGGCGCGTATGAGAGCAATCGATGCAGCAGTGGCGGTAATGCGCAAGGAAGGTATCGACGTCGTCTTCGGCGTACCGGGTGCAGCCATCAACCCAATGTATTCCGCCTTGAAAGCGGACGGCAGCATTCGTCATATTCTCGCCCGTCACGTCGAGGGTGCCTCACACATGGCCGAAGGTTATACCCGCGCCAAGGCTGGCAATATCGGCGTGTGCATCGGCACCTCCGGCCCGGCCGGCACCGACATGATCACCGGGCTGTACTCGGCCTCGGCCGACTCCATTCCGATCCTCTGCATCACCGGCCAGGCGCCGCGGGCGCGGCTGTACAAGGAAGATTTCCAGGCGGTGGACATCGAGTCGATCGCCAAGCCGGTGACCAAGTGGGCGGTCACCGTACGTGAGCCGGCCCTGGTACCGCGGGTATTCCAGCAGGCCTTCCACGTGATGCGTTCGGGCCGCCCGGGGCCGGTATTGATCGACCTGCCGTTCGACGTGCAGATGGGCGAGATCGAATTCGACGTCGACACCTATCAACCGCTGCAGCCGTACAAGCCGGCGGCCAGCCGGGCGCAGATCGAGAAGGCGCTGGACATGCTCAACGCTGCCGAGCGGCCGTTGATCGTCGCCGGTGGCGGCATCTACAACGCCGGTGCCGAAGCGCTGCTGCTGCAGTTCGCCGAACTGCTCGGCGTGCCGGTGATCCCGACCCTGATGGGCTGGGGCTGCATCCCCGACGACCACCCGTTGATGGCCGGCATGGTCGGCTTGCAGACCAGCCACCGCTATGGCAACGCCACCATGCTGGCCTCGGACTTCGTCCTCGGCGTGGGTAACCGCTGGGCCAATCGGCACACCGGCTCGGTCGAGGTGTATACAAAAGACCGCACCTTCGTTCACGTCGACATCGAGCCAACCCAGATCGGCCGGGTGTTCTCGCCGGACTTCGGCATCGTTTCCGATGCTGGCGCCGCCCTGGCCCTGTTCGTCCAGGTGGCCAGCGAGTGGAAGGCCGCCGGCCGCCTGAAAGACCGCAGCCACTGGGCCGCCGACTGCCAGGAGCGCAAGAGCACGCTGCTGCGCAAGACCAACTTCGAAGACGTGCCGATGAAGCCGCAGCGCGTCTACCAGTGCATGAACAACGCGTTCGGCAAGGATGCCTGCTACGTCAGCACCATCGGCCTGTCGCAGATCGCCGGCGCACAGTTCCTCCACATCTACAAGCCACGGCACTGGATCAACTGCGGTCAGGCCGGCCCGCTCGGCTGGACCATTCCGGCAGCCCTGGGTGTGCGTGTGGCGGACCCGCAGCGCAAGATCGTGGCTTTGTCCGGCGACTACGACTTCCAGTTCATGATCGAGGAACTGGCCGTGGGTGCGCAGTTCAAGCTGCCCTACCTGCACATCCTGGTGAACAACGCCTACCTCGGCCTGATCCGCCAGAGCCAGCGCGGCTTCGACATGGACTACTGCGTGCAGCTGGCCTTCGACAACATCAACTCGGAGGAAGTCGCGGGTTATGGGGTCGATCACATCGCCGTGGTCGAGGGCCTCGGCTGCAAGGCGATCCGCGTGCGCAGCCAGGCCGAATTGCGCCCGGCCATCGAGCAGGCCGAAGCCTGGATGGCACAGTACCAGGTACCGGTGGTGATCGAGATCATCCTCGAGCGGGTGACCAATATCGCCATGGGCACCGAGATCGACGCGATCAACGAGTTCGAGGCACTGGCCTCCACTCGCGAAGATGCCCCCACCAGCATCATGCCGCTGGACTGACTTTCCCGTTAACCCGTAGCCCGGATGCAAGCCCGGGGAACCTAGAAGCCCCCGGATTACATCCGGGCTACTCGAACAAGGAGCATCACATGCCCCGTTTTGCCGCCAACCTGTCCATGCTGTTCACCGAAGTGGACTTCCTGGAGCGCTTCGCCGCTGCCGCCGACGCCGGCTTCAGCGGTGTCGAGTACCTGTTCCCCTACGATTTCCCGGCCGAGGCGATCAAGGCGCGCCTGGACGCCAACGGCCTGACCCAGGTGCTGTTCAACCTGCCGGCCGGCGACTGGGGCAAGGGCGAGCGCGGTATCGCCTGCCACCCGGATCGGGTCGAGGAATTCCGTGCCGGCGTCGACCAGGCCATCGCCTACGCCAAGGTCCTAGGCAATACGCAGATCAACTGCCTGGCCGGCATTCGCCCACAGGGCTTCGACTGCGCGACCGTCGAGCAGTGCTTCGTCGACAACCTGAAATTCGCCGCCGACAAGCTGGAACAGGCCGGGATCAAGCTGGTCATGGAAATGATCAACACCCGCGACATCCCCGGCTTCTACCTGAGCAACACCCGCCAGGCCCTGGAGATTCGCGACAAGGTCGGCAGCAGCAACCTGTTCCTGCAGTACGACATCTACCACATGCAAATCATGGAAGGGGATCTGGCCCGCACCCTGGAAAGCAACCTGGCGCTGATCAACCACGTGCAACTGGCCGACAACCCGGGCCGCCACGAGCCGGGCACCGGCGAGATCAACTACCGCTTCCTGTTCGAGCACCTGGACCGCATCGGCTACCAGGGCTGGATCGGCTGTGAATACAAGCCGGCCACCACCACCGCTGCCGGCCTGGGCTGGATGAAAACCCATAACGCGATTTGAAAAACGTCGCGAGCGAAGGCTAGGCAAGGCGAAACCAGCCGAGAAAGCGGAGTTTGCAATTGCAAATGAGCATTTCGAGGCTGGCTTCAACGACGCCTAGCCGAGCGCAGCAGTTTTTGAAGCGCGTTTAACGCCATCTAATCAGAGGAAATCTCTCATGGCTAAAATCGGATTTATCGGCACCGGCATCATGGGCAAGCCCATGGCGCAGAACCTGCAGAACGCCGGCCACACCCTGCTGCTCTCCGCGCATCACGACCCGGCCCCGACCGACCTGATCGCCGCCGGCGCCATCGCCCTGGCCAACCCGCAGGAAGTCGCCCAGGAAGCCGAGTTCATCATCGTCATGGTGCCCGATACCCCGCAGGTCGAGGACGTGCTGTTCCGCCAGGACGGCGTGGCCGCAGGCATTGGCGCCGGCAAGGTGGTGATCGACATGAGTTCGATCTCCCCCACCGCGACCAAGCAGTTCGCCGAGAAGATCAAGGCCACCGGTGCGCAGTACCTCGACGCGCCGGTCTCCGGCGGCGAGGTCGGCGCCAAGGCCGCGACCCTGAGCATCATGGTCGGTGGTTGCGAGCAGACCTTCGACCGCGCCCTGCCGCTGTTCCAGGCGATGGGCAAGAACATCACCCGGGTCGGCGGCAACGGTGACGGCCAGACCGCCAAGGTCGCCAACCAGATCATCGTCGCCCTGAACATCCAGGCGGTGGCCGAGGCATTGTTGTTCGCCGCCAGGAACGGTGCCGACCCGGCCAAGGTACGCGAGGCGCTGATGGGCGGCTTCGCCGGCTCGAAGATCCTCGAGGTGCACGGCGAGCGCATGATCAAGGGTACCTTCGACCCGGGCTTCCGCATCAGCCTGCACCAGAAGGACCTCAACCTGGCCCTGGCCGGCGCCCGCGAGCTGGGCCTCAATCTGCCCAACACCGCCAATGCCCAGCAGGTGTTCAGCACCTGCGCGGCCATCGGCGGCAGCAACTGGGACCATTCGGCGCTGATCAAAGGGCTGGAACACATGGCCAACTTTTCGATCCGTAAGGAGTAAGGTTTTACGTCAGGCGATCTACCCGTAGGTTGGCGTTGAGCGAAGCGATACCCAACATGAAGCGCTCAGCGCTCCCCACAACGGGGTGCGTTGGCCGGTTCTGCGAACCGGTTGTTGGGTATCGCAGGCTCAACCCAACCTACGGGGAACTGTGTCTGCCCCCTTTCGACCGCCCGGCAGAAGGTGTCACGGCCCGCCTGCCGGGATGGTCGATTCTAGTGCGCAGCGTCTGCCGAGCGGACGCTGCGCACTAGAATCAACCTTGCTCCCGCGATCACAAGAGAACCCGCCATGCCTATCGATCCGCAAAGCCTGTTGCGCGAGCTGTTCGCCAGCGCCATCGACGCCGCCCACCCACGCCAGGTGCTGGCCGACTACCTGCCCGCTGACCGCAGTGGCCGGGTCATCGTCATCGGCGCCGGCAAGGCCGCCGCGGCCATGGCCGAGGTGATCGAGCGCGAGTGGCAGGGCGAAGTCTCCGGCCTGGTGGTGACCCGCTACGATCACGGCGCCAACTGCAGGAAAATCGAGGTGGTGGAAGCCGCTCACCCGGTCCCGGACGACGCCGGCGAACGGGTCGCCCGCCGCGTGCTGGCGCTGGTCAGCAACCTGACGGAAAGTGATCGGGTGATCTTCCTGCTCTCCGGCGGCGGCTCTTCCCTGCTGGCCCTGCCGGCCGACGGCATCAGCCTCAAGGACAAGCAGGCGATCAACAAGGAGCTGCTCAAATCCGGCGCCTCGATCGGCGAGATGAACTGCGTGCGCAAGCACCTCTCGGCGATCAAGGGCGGTCGCCTGGCCAAGGCCTGCTGGCCGGCCAGCGTCTACACCTACGCGATTTCCGACGTGCCGGGCGATGAAGCCACGGTGATCGCCTCCGGCCCGACCGTGGCCGACCCGACCACCTCGGCCCAGGCCCTGGCGATCCTCAGCCGCTACGCCATCGAGATCCCGAGCAAGGTCGGCGCCTGGTTGCAAAACCCGGCCTCGGAAACCGTCAAACCTGGCGATCCCTGCCTGTCGCGCAGCCACTTCCAGCTGATCGCCGCGCCGCAGCAGTCGCTCGACGCCGCTGCCGCCAGGGCCGAGGCCGCCGGTTTTGCCACGCTGATCCTCGGCGATCTGGAGGGCGAGTCGCGCGAGGTGGCCAAGGTGCATGCCGGCATCGCCAAACAGGTGCTGCTGCATGGCCAACCGATCAAGCCGCCCTGCGTAATCCTCTCCGGCGGCGAGACCACCGTGACGGTGCGCGGCCACGGGCGTGGCGGGCGCAACGCCGAATTCCTGCTGAGCCTGACCGACAGCCTCAAGGGCCTGCCCGGGGTCTATGCCCTGGCCGGCGACACCGATGGCATCGACGGCTCGGAAGACAACGCCGGCGCGCTGATGACCCCGGACAGCTATGCCCGCGCCGCCCAGCTGGGCCTGAGTGCCGGCGACGAACTGCATGACAACAACGGCTATGGCTATTTCGCCGCCCTCGATGCGCTGATCGTCACCGGCCCGACCCGTACCAACGTCAACGATTTCCGCGCCATTCTGATTCTCGAGAGTCCTGCCCCATGAGTCCTGATAAGAAAGTCAAAATCCTTGCCACCCTTGGCCCAGCCGTCGCAGGCATCGACGACATCCGTCAACTGGTCGAGGCCGGGGTCAACCTGTTCCGCCTCAACTTCAGTCACGGCGAACATGCCGACCACGCCCAGCGCTACGCCTGGGTGCGCGAAGTGGAGCGGCAGCTGGACACACCGATCGGCATCCTCATGGACCTGCAAGGACCGAAACTGCGGGTCGGCCGTTTTGCCGCCGGCAAGGTCAATCTGCAGCGGGGCCAAGCCTTTCGCCTGGACCTGGACAGCACCCCGGGCGACGTGCGCCGGGTCAACCTGCCGCACCCGGAAATCATCGAAGCCCTGCAGCCGGGCATGAGCCTGCTGCTCGATGACGGGCGCCTGCGCCTGAAGGTGACCGCCAAGGAACACGACGCGGTGATCACCGAAGTGATCGCCGGCGGCGAGCTGTCGGATCGCAAGGGCGTCAACGTGCCCGAAGCGGTGCTGCAACTGAGCCCGCTGACCGAGAAGGATCGCCGCGACCTGGCCTTCGGCCTGGAACTGGGGGTGGACTGGGTCGCCCTGTCGTTCGTCCAGCGCCCCGAAGACATCGTCGAGGCCCGTCAGTTGATCGGCGATCGCGCCTTGCTGATGGCCAAGATCGAGAAGCCTTCGGCGGTCATTCACCTGGAAGAAATTGCCCGTCTGTGCGACGCGATCATGGTCGCCCGTGGCGACCTGGGCGTGGAAGTGCCGGCGGAGAACGTGCCGCGCATCCAGAAGGACATCATCCGCACCTGCCGCCAGCTCGGCAAACCGGTGGTGGTGGCCACCCAGATGCTCGAATCCATGCGCTTCTCGCCGGCACCGACCCGCGCCGAAGTCACCGACGTGGCCAATGCCGTGGCCGAAGGCAGCGATGCGCTGATGCTCTCGGCCGAGACCGCCTCCGGCGACTACCCGCTGGAAGCGGTGCAGATGATGAGCAAGATCATCCGCCAGGTGGAAAACGGCCCGGACTTCCAGGCCCAGCTCGACGTCGGCAGGCCGCAGGCCGAAGCCACCGCATCGGACGCGATCAGCTGCGCGATCCGCCGGATCAGTTCGATTCTGCCGGTGGCCGCGCTGGTCAATTACAGCGAATCCGGCGCCTCCAGCCTGCGCGCCTCGCGCGAACGACCGACGGCGCCGATCCTCAGCCTGACCCCGAACCTGGATACCGCACGGCGCCTGACGGTAGCCTGGGGCATCTATTCAGTGGTCAACCAGCGTCTGCACCAGGTCGAGGAAGTCACCAGCACCGCCCTGGAAATCGCCCAGGCGCAAGGCATGGCCAGGCGCGGCGACACCCTGGTGATCACCGCCGGCGAACCCTTCGGCCAGCCCGGCAGCACCAACAGCCTGCGGATCGAAACCCTGGGCTGAGCGGCGCACCCCACAATCCCACGCTGGCTTTGCCAGTTTGCAGGCGCCCTGATCGGCGCCTCTTTTTATCCAGGCCGAGCGTGCATGCACCAGCTGTCTCCACCACCCCACGTGCTGCGTGGCTTGCGCGCCCTGCTCAACGGCTTCAGCCAGATTTTCCTGCTCAGCCACGCCGGTTGCGGCCTGCTGGTGCTGCTGGCGATCCTGATCGGCGCGCCGCATTTGCTGGGCGGCGCCTTGCTCGGCGCTTTCAGCAGCATGCTCACGGCGCAGCGCCGGGGTTGCCCGCAGGCCGACATCGACGCCGGACTGTACGGCTACAACGGCATCCTTCTGGGGCTGCTGGTCAGCGTGCAATTCAGTTGGTCGCCACTGTTGCCGCTGCCGATCATCCTCGGTGCAGGCCTGTCCAGCCTGATTCTCGCGCCCTGGCTGCGCTGCATGCGCCAGCACCAGTGGCTGCCGGCCCTCACCTTTCCCTTCGTCGTCCTGAGCTGGCTGCTGTTGTGCCTGGTGCAACCACTGCAACTGCAGATGCCCAGCTACCCTGTCACGGCGATGCATAGCCTCGACTGGCTCGCCAGCCTGCAGGCACTGCTGCGCGGCCTGGGCCAGGTGATCTTCCTCGACCAGCCGCTAGCCGGGCTGTGCCTGTGGCTCGGCTTACTGCTGGCCGACCGCCGCGCCGCGCTCTGGGCCCTGCTCGGCTCCGCCGCTGGCTTGAGCCTGGCGCTGCAGCAGGGTTGGGAACAGCACAGCGCCCTCGCCGGCTTATATGGTTACAACGCGGCGCTGGCGGCCATCGCCTTGAACCAGGTGCATCGCCAGCCGTGGGCACCGTTGCTGGGCATCATCCTCGCCCTGCTCCTGCAGCCGGGCTTCGGCGCCCTCGGCCTGCCGCCACTGACGATGCCGTTCATCCTCGCCTGCTGGCTGATCCAGGCCAGCCGGCGTGTGCTGCGTCAGGCCGCCGTCGACTGCACGCCATGAACACCTGAGAGCTTGCATTGCAGCGCTAGAACTCCCTAGGCTGACGCACAGAGTCGTTGTCAGCCGCGCCGATAGGGAACGCCAATCCACCATGAGTCACTCACCCGACTGGCGCCAGCGCCTGTACATCATCATCTTCCACACCGACACCCCAGCCGGGCAGCGCTTCGATCGCTGGCTGTTGCTGACCATCCTGGCCAGCCTGGTCGTGGTGATGTTCGACAGCATCGACAGCATTCACAGCCAGTACGGCGCGCAACTGCTCGGCCTGGAATGGGGCTTCACCGCACTGTTCGCCATCGAGTACATCACGCGCCTGTATTGCTCGCCCAAACCGCTGCGCTATGCCTTCAGCTTCTTCGGCCTGGTCGACCTGCTGGCGGTGCTGCCGGCGATCCTCGCCCTGCTGTTCGCCGACGCCCAGTACCTGCTGATGATCCGGGTGATCCGCATGCTGCGGGTATTCCGCGTACTCAAGCTCGGCCCCTATCTGAACCAGGCCAACTTCCTCCTCACCGCGCTGCGCGGCAGTCGGCAGAAGATCATCGTGTTCTTCGTCGGCATCGCCACCCTGGTCACGGTGTACGGCACCCTGATGTACGTGATCGAAGGCCCGGCGAACGGCTTCACCAGTATCCCGATCAGCATCTACTGGGCCGTGGTGACCCTGACCACCGTCGGCTTCGGCGACATCACCCCGAAAACCGCGCTCGGCCAAGCCATGGCGACCCTGGTGATGATCACCGGCTACTCGATCATCGCTGTGCCCACCGGCATATTCACCGCGGAACTGGCCACGGTGATGCGCGCCGACGACCAACTCGAACATGACTGCCCGCACTGCCACAAAGACCGGCATGACAGCGCTGCGGCCTTCTGTAACCGTTGCGGCAGTCCGCTGTATCCAGCGCAGCCGCATGAGCAAGCTTGACCCGGCGCGCGTGGACGCGCACTGGCAGGTCTCGGGGGCAACGCCTGGCCAGGTCGAACCGGCGCTCTGCACCCAACGCCAGGACAACGAAGCCAGCGACGGCGGATACGTCCGGGGCCCCGAACCGCTCTGCGCCACCGGCTGGACCTCCCGCCACTAGCGGAGCGCGGGGAAGCGCTGACACGGGAGAATCTGCAAGCGGAACCGTAGCCCGGATCAGCCTCCGGGCTACCTCCTGCGTTCGGATCAATACAGCTCCTGGCCCCGGCCTTTGCCCTGGCCCTGGTTTTGCTGCTGCCATTGGCCACCCTTGTTGTCACCACCCTGGTTGCTGGGCTGGCCTTGCGGAACACGCTTAATCGAGCCCTTGCCTTGCTGCTGGCTGTTGATCTGTCCTTGCGCCCTGCCCTGGTCCTGGTAACGGGGATCGCCCTGGCCTCGCTCCCCGCCCTGGCCCTGGTTGCGGGGATCGCCCTGGCCTTGATAACGGGGATCGCCCTGGCCTCGCTCACGGCCCTGGTCCTGGTAACGGGGATCGCCCTGGCCTCGCTCCCGGCCCTGGCCCTGGTAACGGGGATCGCCCTGCCCTCGCTCCCGGCCCTGGCCCTGGTAACGGGGATCACCCTGCCCTCGCTCCCGGCCCTGGTCCTGGTAACGGGGATCGCCCTGCCCTCGACTGTTGCCTTGACCCTGGTAGCGATCGCCGGGGCTCTTTCCATACCCCGGAGCGCCCCTTGGCGCGGGGTATTTCTTGTACAGGGCAGGCGGAACATGGCGATAGTCACGCACCTGCCAGGGGCCGTCGTAGCGGCTGGACCAGTACCAGCCGCCGTCGCGCCAGCGGTAGTAGTAGCGGTCGCCGAAGTAGAGGTCGGCGTGGCCGAGGCTCACGTAGACACTCAGGCCCGGATCCCAGCGCCATTGGCCGTACGGGGGTGGATCGTAGGGCGGCCGATAGCCGCCGTAACCCCCTGAATATACGGTGCAGGCAGTCAGCGGCAGGAGCAGGACAAACAGCAGCAGCAAGCGAAACTTCATGGACGGGACTCCATCGTGGCACCTGCTGAGTTTGACAACAAAAGAAACAGCAAAGTGCTATCACGGCGAAGCGGGCTGACCGCCGGCCGGGCCGCTGATTAGGGCTCCGACGGCTTGGTCGACCTGCTGGGCGCGATCTGGATCGGTGGGCACGCCCATGGCGCCGCCCATGCAGGCAGGATCGCTGAGTCGATTCGCCTCGGAGCGATGACCGGACCGAGTCAGGCGCCGCTGTCGAGGGTTAAAACGGTCTAGCCGCGCTCGACCGGCGCCGAGGTCAGCTCGAAGGGGCTGTTGCTGCGCCGCTGGTTGCGGTCTTCGCGCGGGGTGGCGCCGAAGAAGTTGCGGTAGGCGCTGGAGAAGTGCGGGCCGGAGGAGAAGCCGCAGGACAGACCGATCTGGATGATCGACTTGCTGGTCTGCATCAGCAGCTGGCGCGCCTTGTTCAGGCGCAGCTCCAGGTAGTACTGGCTGGGCACCCGATTCAGGTACTGCTTGAAGATGCGCTCCAGCTGGCGGCGCGAGACGCAGACATGCTGGGCGATTTCGTCGGTGGTCAGCGGCTCTTCGATATTCGCCTCCATCAACAGCACCGCCTGGGTCAGCTTGGGATGGCTGGAGCCCAAACGGTTCTGCAACGGAATGCGCTGGCGCTCGCTGCCCTCGCGAATACGCTCGACCACCAGTTCTTCCGACACCGCGCCGGACAGCTCGGCGCCGTGATCACGGGCCAGCAAAGCCAGCAGCAAGTCGAGCACGGCCAGGCCGCCACACGCGCTGAGGCGATCACGGTCCCAGTCGAACAGGTGGCTGGTAGCGATGACCTTGGGGAAGCGTTCGCTGAAATCGTCCTGCCAGCGCCAGTGCACGGCGGCGCGGTAACCATCGAGCAGGCCCAGCTGCGCTAGGGGATAGACCCCGGCGGAGATGCCGCCGATCACGCAACCGGCACGCACCAGCTGCTTGAGTGCGCTGGACAAGGCCAGGGGCATGGGCCCAGGTGGCTCGTCGGCGAGCAGGAAGAGTTTTTGCAAACCCTCCAGCTTGCCTACCCAGGCTTCTCCCGGCAGACGCCAGGCACCTTCGACCGGGGTCTCAGCCTGGATGAACGACAGTTCGTAGACCACGTCCGGGTGGACACGCTGGGCAACGCGCAAGGCCTCTTCGGCCAACGCCAAGGTCAGAGGTTTGCAGTTGGGCCAAAGCAGGAAGCCGATTCGATGGGCAGTCATGGGGGACAGTTTAGGCTCAAAGGCTGGGAAAATATCGAAGGCCGTCGCGAGAGCGCCGTCGGGCGAGCGAAACAAGGCGCGCGACGTGAAAACGAGGGAGTTTGGCGAGCCAAATGACCGAAGTTTTTGCGTAGCGCAACGCAGTTGCAGCCGCCCGGCGACGGTCGCAGCAGGCAAGCGATTTTTTCACAGCCTCTATGTTGGCGGGCAAGGGCATGCCGCTCACTTAAGGCTACCAGAGAGGAACTGCTGGAGGCGTTCCGATTGTGGATTGACCAACACTTCGCGCGGGTCGCCACGCTCCTCGACCACACCCTTGTGGAGGAATACCAATTGATTGGACACCTCGCGGGCGAAGCCCATTTCGTGGGTGACCACCACCATGGTGCGGCCTTCCTGGGCCAGATCCTGCATGACCTTGAGCACCTCGCCGACCAGCTCGGGGTCGAGGGCCGAGGTCGGTTCGTCGAACAGCATCACCTCCGGCTCCATGGCCAGGGCGCGGGCGATCGCCACGCGCTGCTGCTCGCCGCCGGACATATGCGCCGGGTAGGCATCCTTGCGATGGGCCACGCCGACCTTGTTCAGGTAATGCTCGGCTTTTTCCCGGGCTTCGGCCTTGGCGATACCGAGCACATGCACCGGCGCCTCCATGACGTTTTCCAGGGCGCTCATATGCGACCACAGGTTGAAATGCTGGAACACCATGGCCAGGCGCGAGCGCAGGCGCTGCAACTGCTTGGGGTCGGCGGCCTTGAGCGCGCCTTCCTTGTTGGCTACCAGCTTCAGCTCCTCGCCGTTGAGCAGGATCTTGCCGCCGTGGGGCTGTTCGAGCAGGTTGATGCAGCGCAGGAAGGTACTCTTGCCCGAGCCGCTGGAGCCGATGATGCTGATCACGTCACCGGCCTTGGCCGCCAGGGACACGCCCTTGAGCACTTCGTGGCTGCCGTAGCGCTTGTGCAGATCCTGAACTTCGAGTTTGTACATGGTTTCCACTCTCTTGAATCAGTCGCTGAGCAAGCGACCCTGGCGAATAGGGGTACGACCGGCAACCTTGGCCAGCCATAGACCGGGCTGGGCGAAGCGCATCCGTTCACGAACGTAAAGCACACCATCGGTCGAGGCGCAGACGGTGCTGTGGCGATCGCTGAGCGGATCGATCACCTCGAACAGCGGATCGCCGGCCTTGACCCGCGCCCCCACCGGCTGCAGAAAACTCACCACGCCGGCATGTGGCGCGCAGGCATATTCGGTGCCCTCGAACGGCGTGGCCTCGCAGCAGTCTTCCGGCGCGGCCGGCCAATCGCCGGCGATCAGGCCCTGCTCGGCGAGAAACGCCAGAATGCTCTCGGCACTGACGGCGGCCTGCTCCTTGCCGGTATCGGCCATGCCTCCCAGCTCGACCGTCGCGGCCAGGCAAGCCAGCGGGATAGCCGCCTCGGGGAAATGCCGAGCCAGGTCCAACCAGGGCAGCGAGCAGGATTCGTCGAACGAACTGCCCCCGCCATCTTCGGTCACCAGCACCGCACCGGCCTGCAGGCGGGCAGCCAGCGGGCGCAATTGCGCCCATTGCTGCGGCAATGTGTACAGATGCACCAGCGCCTCGAAGTCGCAGTGCAGATCCAACACCACATCGGCATCGCAGGCATGCTTGAGCAACAGGCGCTGCAAGGCCTGCAACTCGGAAGTCGGCGCCGGCAGCACCTCCAGCGCGGCCAGCATCGCCGCACGGATCAGGCGCACATTGGCCGGGCCATCCCCGCCCAGGCAGCCTTCGAGTGCCGGGGCAATGGCCTCGGCCAGGGCGAAGAAGTCACGGTTGAAATTCTTGCCGCTGGCAAACTCGAAGCGGCCCTGCTGGGTCGCCTGAAACAACTGACCCAGGCCAATCGGATTGGCCACCGGCACCAGTTCGATGACACCGGTCAGGCGGCCCTGGGCTTCGAGTTCGCGCAGGCGCCGCTTGAGTTCCACGGCAACCCGCATACCCGGCATCTCATCGGCATGCAGCGCGGCCTGGATATAGGCCTTGCACGGGCCGCTGCCATAGCGCAAGACACTTAAACGCCGTTCCGTGCCGGGGCAGTTCCAGGGCAACACATGATCGATCCGTTGCATGTTCAGCTCCTCAGGCCTTGCGTGGGGCCAGATAGGCCAGCCAGCGGCGCTCGGCATGTTTGAACAGGCGCACCAGGACGAAGGTCAGGCACAGGTAGAACAGCCCGGCGGTGATGAACGCCTCGAACGGCAGGTAATGCTGCGAACTGACGGTGCGGGCCGCGCCGGTGATATCGATCAGGGTGACGATCGACGCCAGGCTGGTGGTGTGCAGCATCATGATCACTTCGTTGCTGTATTGCGGCAGTGCCCGGCGCAATGCCGACGGCAGGAGAATGCGCCGGTACAGCTTGGCCCGCGACATGCCCATGGCCTTGGCCGCTTCGATCTCGCCATGCGGGGTCGACTTGAGGCTACCGGCGAGGATTTCCGCGCTGTAGGCACTGGTGTTGATGCCAAATGCCAGGCAGGCACAGAAGGTCGCGCTGGAGAAATACGGCCAGAGGAAACTCTCACGCACCGCGTCGAACTGGGCCAGGCCGTAGTAGATCAGGAACAACTGCACCAGCATCGGCGTGCCGCGGATCACATAGGTATAGAGCCAGGCCGGAAAATTCAGCAGCGCCGACTTGGACACCCGCATCAACCCCAGCGGAATCGCCAGCGCCAGGCCGAAGGCCAGGGAAATCAGGAGCAGCTTGAGGGTCACCAGTACGCCACCGAGATACAGCGGCAGGTTTTCCCAGATCACGTTGTAGTCGAAGATCATGCGTTCGCTCCCATGCTCACAGATCGGCGGCTTTGGTGCCGACCGAGTAGCGCTTATCCACATAGCGCAGCACCAGCAGGGACACGCTGGTCAGCACCAGATAGAGGGCGCCGACCGCCAGGTAAAAGGTAAACGGTTCACGGGTGGCATCGGCCGCGCTTTTCGCCTTGAACATCATGTCCTGCAGGCCCACCACCGAAATCAACGCGGTGGCCTTGGTCAGCACCAGCCAGTTGTTGGTGAAGCCCGGAATGGCGAAACGGATCATCTGCGGCACCAGGATGCGGAAGAACACCTTGATACCACTCATGCCGTAAGCGGCGCCCGCCTCGCTCTGGCCTTTGGGGATGGCCATGAAGGCGCCGCGAAAGGTCTCCGACAGGTAGGCGCCGAAGATGAAGCCCATGGTGAAGACACCGGCGATAAACGGATTAATATCGATATATTCGTCATAACCCAGCAGCGGCGCCACCCGATTCACCAGGTCCTGACCGCCATAGAAAATCAGCAGGATCAGCACCAGGTCGGGAATGCCGCGAATCACCGTGGCATAGGTTTCACCGAGGATCGCCAACCACCTGATCGGCGACAGACGGAACGCCGCACCGAGCAAGCCGAGGAAGATGGCCACCGTAACGGATGACAGAGCCAGCATCAGGGTGAGCCAGGCGCCTTCGAGAATGGTCGAGCCGTAGCCGTCAAGCATGCTCAAGTACCTCATGCAGGCGCCGGGCGGCGCCGAGGAGCACAACGGAAAAGTGGCACAAGCGCGCTATCTGCCTGTTTGCGCCACTCTCGATGATAAGGACTCGCTTGCAGCAGTCAGTCGCCGTAGACGTCGAAGCTGAAGTATTTGTCCTGCACCGCCTTGTACTTGCCGTTGGCGCGGATGCCGGCAATGGCTGCCGTAAATTTGTCGGCCAGCGCCGTGTCGCCCTTGCGCACGGCAATGCCGGCGCCTTCCCCGAAGTACTTCTGCTCATTGAAGTCCGGCCCGACCAGCGCATAGCCCTTGCCGGCATCGGTCTTGAGGAAGCCATCGTCGATGTTCACCGAATCGGCCAGGGTCGCGTCCAGGCGACCGGCGGTCAGGTCGAGGAAGATCTCGTTCTGCGAGCCGTAACGCACCACTTCGACACCAGCCGGCGCGAACACGTCGGTGGCGTAGCGGTCGTAGATCGATGCGCGCTGCACGCCGACTTTCTTGCCCTTGAGGTCGACCAGCGGATCGTTGATCTGGGTGCCGGCCTTCATCGCCAGCTTGGCCGGGGTGTGGTAGTACTTCTTGGAGAAGTCGACGGACTTCAGGCGATCTTCGGTGATGGTCATCGACGACAGCACGGCATCGAACTTGCGCACCTTCAGCGCCGGGATCAGGCCATCGAACTCCTGTTCGATCCACTGACACTTGACCTTCATCTCTTCACACAGGGCATTGCCGATGTCGTAATCGAAGCCGGTGATGTTGCCTTCGGGAGTCTTGTAGGCGAACGGCGGGTAAGCCGCTTCGATACCGATGCGCAGGGGCTTGCTCTCTTCAGCCATGGCCAGCGGCGACAGCACGGATAGCGCCAGTGCGCCGAGAAGTGCAATCTTCTTCATCTTGTGACTCCTTCGAATGGGAATGGATGCGGCAGGCAGTAATCTGTGAGCGCATATGCATCCAGCCATGGATAAATTGTAGAGAACGTCGCCGTCTTTGCTGGCTAACAGGCAGAGACAAACGGTTCCGGCTGGGTGAGCGGCATTCTAGCGACAGGTCGAAAGTCGATATTTCTTCAATGCGACAAGTAATTACAAAAGACCCGGACGGGCACTGCGGACGTATTGACAGCCTCCGGCAAACATGCAGAGACAGGATAGAAATGTAACCGATCAATAAAGCAATTAGCGCGCCTGACTTTAGCAAAGCCTTTATTTTCGGTACCTGCAGGGTATTTACAGGATTCAAGACCCTACCAGCCAGCACGGGATTGGAACGAAAACGTTTCCATCCATCCCAGAAAAGTGCGCAGCGTTACCGACCAGGTGACAGCGTCAACCCCGCAGGATATTCCGACAGCCCAAACAAAAACGCCCCGCCTCGGTTCGTGGCCGAGGCGGGGCGCGATTTGCCGGTGCCGGTTAGGCGACCTGCATGTCGCGATGAGTATCGATGAGGTGCTGCACCACGCCAGGATCGGCCAGCGTGGAGATATCGCCGAGCGCATCGTACTCACCGGTCGCGATCTTGCGCAGGATGCGGCGCATGATCTTGCCCGAGCGAGTCTTCGGCAAACCGGGAGCCCACTGGATAACGTCTGGCGAGGCGATCGGACCGATCTCCTTGCGCACCCAGTTCTTCAATTCCTGACGCAGCTGTTCGGAAGGCTCCTGGCCACCGTTGAGGGTGACGTAGACATAGATGCCCTGCCCCTTGATGTCGTGCGGCACGCCGACCACTGCGGCTTCTGCCACTTTCGGGTGGGCGACCATGGCGCTTTCGATTTCGGCGGTACCCATGCGGTGACCGGAAACGTTGAGCACATCGTCGACGCGGCCGGTGATCCAGTAGTAACCGTCTTCGTCGCGGCGGGCGCCGTCGCCGGTGAAGTACATGCCCTTGAAGGTCTTGAAGTAGGTATCGACGAAACGGTCGTGGTCGCCGTACAGGGTACGTGCCTGACCCGGCCAGGAATCGATGATTACCAGATTACCCTCGACGGCCCCTTCCAGCAGGTTGCCCATGTTATCCACCAACGCAGGTTGCACGCCGAAGAACGGCCGAGCGGCCGAGCCGGGCTTGAGTGCATGGGCGCCGGGTAACGGACTCATCAGGGTGGCGCCGGTCTCGGTCTGCCACCAGGTGTCGACGATCGGGCAGCGGCTCTGGCCAACGGTCTCGTAGTACCAGTGCCAGGCCTCCGGGTTGATCGGCTCGCCCACCGAACCGAGCAGGCGCAGGCTGGAGCCGTCGAAACCCTCCACCGCCGCCTTGCCATGGGCCATCATGGCGCGGATCGCGGTCGGTGCGGTGTAGAGGATGTTGACCTTGTGCTTGTCGACGATCTTGGCGACACGGGTAATATCCGGATAGTTGGGCACGCCCTCGAACAGCACGATGGTGGCGCCATTGGCCAGCGGGCCGTAGACGTTGTAGCTGTGACCGGTGACCCAGCCGATGTCGGCGGTGCACCAGAAAACCTCACCCGGCTTGTAGTCGAACACCCGCTCATGGGTCAGCGCGGCGTACAGCAGGTAGCCGGCGCTGGTGTGTTGCACGCCCTTGGGCTTGCCGGTGGAGCCGGAGGTATAGAGGATGAACAGCGCTTCCTCGGCGCCCATTTCCTTCGGCGCACAGACGCTGCCGGCGACCGCCATCAGGTCTTCGTACCAGATGTCGCGGTGCGGGTGCCACTTGATATCGCCACCGGTACGCTTGCACACGATGATCTTCTGCACGCTGGCAGTTTCCGGGTTGGCCAGGGCGTCGTCGACATTGGCTTTGAGCGGGATGCTCTTGCCGCCACGCAGGCCTTCGTCGGCGGTGATCACTACCTTGGACTGGCAGTCGATGATGCGCCCGGCCAGCGCCTCCGGGGAGAAGCCACCGAACACCACCGAGTGGATTGCACCGATGCGGGCACAGGCGAGCATCGCCACTACCGCTTCCGGGATCATCGGCATGTAGATGGTCACCACGTCGCCACGGTGCACGTCCTGGCCGCGCAGGGCATTGGCGAACTTGCACACTTGCTCGTGCAGCTCGCGGTAGGTGATGTTCTTGTCCTCGGACGGATCATCGCCTTCCCAGATGATCGCGACCTCGTCGCCGCGCTGCTCCAGGTGCCGATCCAGGCAGTTATAGGAGACGTTGAGGGTACCGTCGGCGAACCACTTGATATCGACGTGGTGATCGTCAAACGAGGTCTGCTTGACCTTGCTGAACGGCTTGATCCAGTCGAGACGTTGGGCCTGCTCACGCCAGAAGCCGTCGGGGTTGATCACCGACTGCTGGTACATGGCTTTGTAGGTGGCTTCGTCGGTAAGCGACTGAGCCGCCACCTCTGGGCGCACGGGATAGAGGGACGCAGCACTCATTGGATAGACCTCGGTGGGTAGTTGTTTTTCTATGGGGCATTTTGTAACCAGATACCCCTACTAGGGCCATTCGACCATGGTATTACCGCTCTACAACCATGGTCGTGCACCGCTGACAGCCGGCAAAAGCTCTGCAAGCATGCCTCAGCGGCGGTGAAAAAATCGCACGTCAGCAGCGGATGCCTGCTGGCGGTCACAGTAGGCGAGAGTGTTTCATAGCCCCTCAAGTAAAGCAGTTGTACGATCCGCTGCCAGGCGCCGTTGCAACCACAACCGTGCCGCTGACCGGCCGTCAAAGCGCTCGACGGGTAGTTTGCAGGCGAAAAAAAGGCGACCCAGAGGCCGCCTACCCAAACATTCCGCAAGCGGAATGGAGAACCACTTACATCCAAATCACGCAGGATCCGAACGCAGCCAGTCTCGCCCGCCACCACGCCCGCCAGCAATTGCACCAAGGTCGTAGGCCAGTCGCAGGCCTCTCTTGTAGGAACGAGGGGGGACGCCCAGTCCTGCACTCGGCTCGCCACTTATTCCTTGCCCAGACCATGCTGGCGCAGCTTGTTGGCAATGGTGGTGTGCGACACGCCGAGGCGCTTGCCCAGTTGCCGGCTGCTCGGATGATCGTGGTACAGGCGCTCCAGCACCGCCTTCTCGAAGCGCCCGAGGATGTCATCCAAGCCGCCCTCCAGCGAGAACTCGCCCAGCGGCTGCGGTGCGCCATAGTCCGGCAGGCGGATATGTTCGAGCTTGACCGTACCGCCCTCGCACAGCGACACCGCCTGGAACAGGACGTTTTCCAGCTGGCGCACATTGCCGGGCCAATGATAGTGGCCGAGCTTGTCCAGCACCTGCGGCGCCAGCTTGGGTAACGGACAGCCGATCTGCCGGCTGGCCGAATCGAGGAAGTGTTCGACCAGCGGCGCCAGGCCATCCAGGCACTCGCGCAATGGCGGGATATGCAGGGACAGCACGTTGAGCCGATGGTAGAGGTCCTGGCGGAACTCGCCCTTGGCGCACAGCTCGGAGAGGTCTACCTGGGTGGCGCAGATCACCCGCACGTCCAGGTACACCTCCTCGTCGCTGCCGACCCGGCGGAAGCAGCCGTCCTGCAAGAAGCGCAGCAGCTTGGCCTGCAACCGCGGGCTCATCTCGCCGACGCCATCGAGGAACAGGGTGCCGCCGGCGGTCAATTCCAGCAGGCCGAGCTTGCCTTCCGGCCGTGCGCCCTCGAAGGCGCCGGGGCCGTAACCGAACAGCTCGGTCTCGGCCATGGATTCCGGCAGCCCCGCGCAATTCAGCGCCATGAACGGCGACTGCCCGCGCGGGCTGGCCAGGTGGCAGGCGCGCGCCAGCAGTTCCTTGCCGGTGCCGGTCTCGCCCTCGATCAGCAGCGGCGCATCCAGCGGCGCCATGCGCCGCGCCTCGCGCACCACCGCGGCCATCACCCTGGAACTCTGGAAGATGCTGTCGAAGCCGCGCAGTTCCTGCTTGCGCACATGGTAGATGCGCTCGCCGACGCGGTCGGCGCGGTGCAGGGTGAGTACCGCGCCAGCCAGCGCATCGCTCTCGTCGTGTTCAGTCTGCAGCGGCGCGATGTCAGCGAGGAACACATCGCCCTTGACCTTGACCCGCAGGCCGTTGATTCGCGACTTGTTGGCGCGCACCAGCTCCGGCAAATCGAAATCTTCGGCGTAGCGCGACAGCGGAATCCCCGGCACTTCATCCACGCGCACGCCAAGCAACTGCGCGGCGGCGCGGTTGGCCGCCACTATCGAACCGCCCATGTCGATCGACAGCACCGGGAACTCCAGGGCGCCGAGCAAGGCGTTCAACTCCAGATGCCGGCGCTCGCTGGGCATCAGGCCGACGCGCTTGACCCCGAACACCCCGGGGATCGCCTCCAGCTTCGGCCGCAGGGCCTGGAATTGCAGGTTGATCAGGTTCGGGCAGAGCATATAGATGGCGTTGCCCTGCTCGCCGCCGACCTCGCCACGGGCGACGTTGATGCCGTAGTCGACCAGCAGGTTGAGGATGTCGCGCAGAATACCGATCCGGTTCTGGCAGTGAATCTTGATACGCATGGCAGGCCCCGGGCACATTTTTTGGTCGGCAGAGCGTCGCAAATCGACGAATTCGACTAATTTTTCGTCAAGAATATGTGACAGATTAGCCCGACAGCAAGGCGATAGCTGGCCGCATCGCCAGCAACGTAACCTTTTCTTTACGAAATTCCGCCCTTGGCCCTCTGCCACAGGCGCATTCACCGCTGCGCAAGCTCACAACCTGGGGTATCCATTGTCCAACATAATAACGACAGCCCCAGCAGGAGGCAGTGATGAAGAGCACGCAGTATGTGGCTCGGCAACCGGATGAAAGCGGTTTTATCCACTACGGCGAAGCCGAGCATCAGGTGTGGAATACCCTGATCACCCGGCAACTCAAGGTGATCGAAGGGCGCGCTTGCCAGGAGTATCTGGACGGCATCGAGCAACTCGGCCTGCCCCATGAGCGGATTCCCCAACTCGATGAAGTCAATCGGGTATTGCAAGGCGCTACCGGTTGGCGCGTCGCCCGGGTGCCGGCATTGATTCCGTTCCAGACCTTTTTCGAACTGCTGGCCAGCCAGCAATTCCCGGTGGCCACTTTTATCCGCAGCCCCGAGGAACTGGACTACCTGCAGGAGCCGGACATCTTTCACGAGATCTTCGGTCACTGTCCGTTGCTGACCAACCCCTGGTTCGCCGAGTTCACTCACACCTACGGCAAGCTCGGCCTCAAGGCCAGCAAAGAACAGCGCGTCTACCTCGCCCGCCTGTACTGGCTGACCATCGAGTTCGGCCTGGTCGACACCAGCCAGGGCCGCAGGATCTATGGCGGCGGCATCCTCTCCTCACCGAAGGAAACCGTCTACAGCCTGTCCGGGGAACCCGAGCACCTGCCGTTCGATCCGATCGAGGCCATGCGCACGCCTTACCGCATCGACATCCTGCAACCGCTGTACTACGTCTTGCCGGAACTCAAGCACCTGTTCGAACTGGCGCACCAGGACATCATGGGCATGGTCCATCAGGCCATGCAGATGGGCCTGCACGCGCCGAAGTTTCCGCCGAAAGCGGCATAGCTGCTTTTGTAGGATGGGTTGAGCATCGCGATACCCATCATTTGCCGGTTTGATGGGTATCGCTGCGCTCAACCCATCCTACTCTCCCCTCCCTGAACCCTGGAGAATCCCTATGAGCCTTGCCCAAGCCCAATGCGAAGCCTGCCGCGCCGACGCCCCGAAAGTCTCGGACGAGGAGCTGGCCGAGCTGATCCGCGAGATCCCCGACTGGAACATCGAAGTGCGTGACGACCACATGGAGCTGGAGCGAGTGTTCCAGTTCAAGAACTTCCGCCATGCCCTGGCCTTCACCAACGCGGTCGGCGCCATCGCCGAGGAAGTCGGCCACCACCCGGCCCTGCTCACCGAATGGGGCAAGGTCACCGTGACCTGGTGGAGCCACGAGATGCGCGGCCTGCACCGCAACGACTTCATCATGGCCGCGCGCACCGATGTGCTCGCCGCTGGCGCCGAGGGCCGCAAGTGAGCCATTTCGCCCGGATTGCCCGAGTGCCCGGCGACCCGATTCTCGGCCTGATGGAGGCCTATCGCAGCGACCGCAACCCAGCCAAGCTCGACCTGGGTGTCGGCGTGTACAAGGACGCCCAGGGCCTGACGCCGATCCCGCGGGCGGTCAAGCTGGCCGAGCAGCGCCTGGTCGACGGCGAAACCAGCAAGAGCTACATCGGCGGCCACGGCGATGCCTTGTTTTGCAGCCACCTGGCCAGGCTGGTACTCGGCGCCGCCAGCCCCTTGCTCGCCGCGCAGCGCGCGGCCGCCAGCCAGACGCCTGGCGGCACCGGTGCGTTGCGGCTGGCCGCCGACTTTATCGGCCACTGCCTGCCTGGCCGCGGGATCTGGCTGAGCGATCCGACCTGGCCGATCCATGAAACCATCTTTGCCGAGGCCGGGTTGCGCGTCGGCCATTACCCCTATGTCGGCGCCGACAATCGGCTCAACGTCGAGGCGATGATCGCCACGCTCAGCCACCTGCCCCAGGGCGACGTGGTGCTGCTGCACGCCTGTTGCCATAACCCCACCGGTTTCGACCTCGCTGAGGACGACTGGCGCCGTGTGCTGGAGGTGATCAAGGCGCGCGAACTGCTGCCGCTGATCGACTTCGCCTATCAGGGCTTCGGCGCCGGCCTGGAGCAGGACGCCTGGGCCGTGCGTCTGTTCGCCAGCGAGCTGCCCGAGCTGCTGATCACCGGCTCCTGCTCGAAGAACTTCGGCCTCTACCGCGAGCGCACCGGCGCCCTGATCGTCTGCAGCAGCGAGGCGGAAAAACTCCTGGATGTGCGCAGCCAACTGGCCGCCATCGCCCGCAACCTGTGGTCGACACCACCGGCCCACGGCGCCGCGGTGGTCGCCACTATCCTCGACGATGGCGAACTCATGCCCCTGTGGCGCGATGAACTGGAGGCCATGCGCCAGCGGGTCGCCGGCCTGCGCCTGGGCCTGGTCGAGGCCTTGCGCCCCTACGGCCTGGCCGAGCGCTTCGCGCATATCGCCGAGCAGCGCGGGATGTTCTCCTACACCGGTTTGTCGCCCCAACAGGTGCAACGCCTGCGCGATGAATACAGCGTGTATATGGTCGGCAGCGGCCGGGCCAACGTCGCCGGCCTGGATGGCGAACGCCTGGCTCAACTGGCACGGGCCATTGCCCAGGTGTGCACGACCCCGTAGGAGCCGCCCATGGCCGCGAACCCCTATGCCCGATGGCGAAGAATTCGCGGCCATGGGGCCGGGCGTTGCCGCCGCGCTTGCAACAGCGCTACACGGTGAAATATGCGCCTGCCGGTATGCCCCACGATGGAGCAATGCCCCTGCCCATAAAATCAAAAGACCGTTTGTCTATAAAAATAACCGTTTTAAAACAACAACTTGACTACACGACCCACCACCTCGTGGCGCGATTCCTGCTTGCTATCAAGGCCATAGTCCCCTAGGGTAGTTCGCCATGTGGTCCCTGATTGCCCCTATCAGCTCATTGCTCGGTGGGGTTGCTTTACTCCTCCTCGGCAATGGCCTGCTCAACACCCTACTGACCCTGCGTGGCGTCGCCGAAGGCTACTCCACCGGGATGCTCGGACTGATCATGTCCGGGTACTTCGTCGGTTTTCTCCTTGGCACCTGGCTAGCGATTCCGCTGGTTCGTCGCGTTGGGCATATCCGTGCGTTTGCCTTTTGTGCCGCGCTGGCCGCCATCACCGCCCTGCTCCACGTCCTGATCATCGACCCCTGGGTCTGGCTGGGGTTACGCGTGCTCTATGGCCTGGCGCTGGTCAGCCTGTACATGGTGATCGAGAGCTGGCTCAACGCCCAGGTGCCCAATGGCAAACGCGGTCAGGTGTTCGCCGTGTACATGGCGGTCAACCTCGGCGCCCTGGCGGCGGCGCAGCAGTTGCTCAACCTGGCCGACCCCAGCGATTTCGTGCTGTTCGTCCTCGCGGCGATGTTGATCAGCGCGGCGCTGATGCCGATCGCCCTGACCCGCCAGCCGCAGCCCAGCGTGCCGGAAACCCTGCACACCAACCTGCGCCAGCTGGTCGGTATCGCGCCTTTGGCGATTGCCGCCGCCGGCCTTTCCGGCCTGGCCCTGGGTGCGTTCTGGGGCATGGCGCCGGTGTATGCCAGCCTCAGCGGCTTCGATGCCACCGGCGTCGGCCTGCTGATGAGCGGTGCGATTCTCGGCGGCGCCCTGCTGCAGTGGCCGATCGGCATTTATTCCGACAAGCATGACCGGCGCCTGGTGCTGTTCTGGGTGGTGGCGCTGTCGGTGGCGGTGGCCCTGCTGATGAGCGTGCTGCCGGCCGGGCGCTTGCTGCTCGCGGCGATCTTCGTCTGGGGCGGTTTGGCCTTTGCCATTTACCCGATTGCCGTGGCGCAGTTGATCGACCAGTTGCACAGCGATGAAATTCTCGCCGGTTCCAGCAGTCTACTGATGGTTAACGGTATCGGTTCTGTGTGCGGCCCATTGCTGGCCGGCTTGCTCATGCAGCATTTGGGCGCCCAGGCACTGCCGCTGTATTTTGCCGCCACCCTCGGCGCGCTCGCCGCTTATACCTTCTACCGCTTGCGCCACGTCACCGACCTGGTCAGCGAGCCGCATGCGCATTTCATGCCGATGCTGCGCACCAGCCATACGGTGCTGGAATTGATGCCCGATGCGCCGCCATCGGACGACATCAGCGAGGACCCCGTAACCGAATCAGCGCAGGAGCCGAACGAACGATCTGCTCCCGCATAACAAAAGAGGCGACCGCTGCAAAGCGAGGACGCCCGATACTTAGCACGTCGGCCCATGTCGGCGCGTCAACTGCATAAGGAGACTGCGCATGTTACTTGCCACCGATCTCGATGGAACCTTTCTTTCCGGCGATCCCGAGGATCGCCTGAGCCTCTACCAGACCATCGCCGCCCACCCGGAAATCCGCCTGGCCTATGTCACCGGCCGCAGCCTGGAGTCGGTATTGCCACTGCTGGCCGACCCGACCCTGCCGCAGCCTGACTTCATCATTTCCGACGTCGGCGCCAGCTTTACCCACGGCGACACCCTGCAGCCGATCCAGCCGCTGCAAAGCCTGGTCGATGCGCTCTGGCCCGGCGAAAGCCAGGTCGCCAGCGCCATCGAAGGCTTCGACCTGGAACGCCAGGACGTGCCGCAGATGCGCCGCTGCTCGTACTTCTGCACGCCCGAACAGGCTGCCAATCCGGCCCTGCTGGCCGCCGCCCAAGCGCTCGGCTGCGACCTGTTGTATTCCGCCGATCGCTACCTGGATTTCCTGCCCCAGGGCGTCAACAAGGGCAGCAGCCTGCAAGCCCTGGCCGACTGGCTGGAGCTGGACAACGACCAGGTGCTGGCCGCTGGTGACACCCTCAACGACCTGAGCATGCTCAATGGCACCTTCAACAGTGTCTGCGTCGGCGACTCCGAAGCCGGCCTGCTGGAGGCCACCGAACAGCACTCGCGCACCCTGCATGCCAGCCGCCCGGGTTGCGGCGGGATTCTCCAGGCGTTCGCCCACTTCGGTTTCCTCGGCGAGCACGGCATCGCCGCCGAACGGCGAATCGCCGCCGCACCGGGCAAGTCGGAGCTGGTGATGGTCTACCACCGCCTGCCCTATGAAGAGCACCGGGTCGACGGCAAACTGCAACGCCGCCGGCCGACCTCGCCGAACGGCATCATCCCGACCCTGCTGAGCTTCTTCGGCGACGGCCGCCCCGGTTCCTGGGTCGCCTGGGCCGTGCATGAGGAAGCCGATGAAAGCTTCGACATCCACACCAGCGTGGACGCCGAGCGCTACCCCAAGCTCAAGGCCGCGCGGGTCAAGCTGAGCAAGGAAGAGGTCGACATCTTCTACAAGCGCTTCTCCAAGGAAGCCTTCTGGCCGACCCTGCATACCTTCTGGGAGCGCGCCACCTTCAACGAAGACGACTGGCAGGTGTTCCTCAAGGTCAACCGCGCCTTCGCCGAGCGCACCGCCCTGGAAGCCGCCGAAGGTGCCATCGTCTGGCTGCATGACTACAACCTGTGGATGGTGCCCGGTTATCTGCGCGAGTTGCGCCCGGACCTGCGCATCGCCTTCTTCCACCACACCTACTTCCCCTCGGCGGATGTGTTCAACGTGCTGCCGTGGCGCAAGCAGATCATCGGCAGCCTGCTGCAATGCGACTACATCGGCTTTCACATCCCGCGCCAGGTGGAAAACTTCGTCGACGTCGCACGCGGCGTGACCCCGCTGCAGACCGTCAGCCGGCAGAACTGTGCGCCGCGCTTCATCACCTATGGCTGCGCCGTGGGCCTGGAGCGCATGACCACCGCGGTGGACACCGGTAGCCGGATCGTCAAACTCGGCGCCCACCCGGTCGGCCTGGATATCGGCCGGATCAGCAGCGCCCTGGCCCAGCCGAAGATCCAGGAGCAGATGGCCAACCTGCGCAAGGAACTCAGCGGGCTGAAACTGATTCTTTCGGTCGAGCGTCTCGACTACACCAAGGGCATCCTGGAAAAACTCCAGGCCTTCGAGCGTCTGCTGGCGGACAACCCGGAACTGCTGGGCAAGATCACCCTGGTCAGCATCTGCGTCCCAGCCGCACGCGAGATGACCATCTATGACGAACTGCAAGCGCAGATCGAACAGGCTGTCGGCCGTATCAACGGGCGCTTCGCCCACATTGGCTGGACCCCGGTGCAGTTCTTCTTCCGCAGCTTCCCGTTCGAGCAGGTGGTGGCCTGGTATGCGATGGCCGACGTGATGTGGATCACTCCGCTGCGCGACGGTCTCAACCTGGTGGCCAAGGAGTTCGTCGCCGTCCAGGGCCTGCTCGAAGGCCATGGTGTGCTGGTTCTCTCGGAGTTCGCCGGCGCCGCCGCCGAACTCAAGGGCGCGCTGCTGACCAACCCGCACGACACCGCGGACCTGGCCAGCACCTGCTACCTGGCGCTGAACATGCCCCAGGCCGAAGCCCAGGCACGCCTGCGCGAACTGTTCGACATCGTCAACTACAACGACATCCGCCGCTGGGGCGACGAATTCCTCGCCGGCGTAGCCGAGCCGGAGCCGGAACAACAGGCGCAAGCAACGCTGACCCTGGTCAGCTAAAGCGAACGCTGTAAAGCGCTTGCTGGTCCAGTATCGGGGTATCCACGGTGCGCACGGCGCACCCTACGGGTATTCGGTCCGTAGGGTGCGCCGTGCGCACCAATGTGCCAGCAAACTCAACCCATCTGGCTGTCCACCGCGCAGTTGATCATCCAGGACACACCGAAACGGTCGGTGAGCATGGCGAAGCGCGTGGCCCAGAAGGTCTGTTGCAGTTCCATCTGCACCGAACCCTGGGCAGACAATGCAGCGTACAGGCGCTCGGCTTCGGGCACGTTGTCCACCTGCAGCGAGATCGAACAGCCCTTGATGCCCTCGTACGGAGACTGCGGCAGGGTGTCGGAGGCCATCAGCAACTGGTCACCCACCGTCAGGCAGACATGCATGATGCGCTGCTGGAACTCCGCCGGAACCCCCATATCCTCAGGGCTGTCGGCGTAGCGCATCATCTCCAGGGTGCCACCCAGGCACTCGGCGTAGAAGTTGAACGCGGCCTCGCACTGGCCGTCGAACATCAGGTAGGCATGGATCTTCATAAGAACTCTCCTCATTCGTGAAGGTCGATGCGCGCGCGAAGACGGGCTTCCTGCTCGCGCAACTCGGGGGTGAATTCGGCGCCAAAATCTTCGGCTTCGAAGATCTGACGAATCTCGATCTCCGACTCACCTGGCATCGGATTGGGACAGCGCTTGACCCAGTCGATGCACTCTTGCAATGAAGCTACTTGGAAGATCCAGAAACCGGCGATCAGTTCCTTGGTCTCGATGAAAGGGCCATCGGTCACGCTGCGCTGGTTGCCGGAGAACTTCACTCGCACGCCCTTGGCGCTGGGGTGCAGACCCTCGCCGGCGAGCATCACGCCGGCCTCGACCAGTTCTTCGTTGTAGCGACCCATGGCCGCCAGCAGCTCCTCACTGGGCATCACCCCGGCTTCGGAATCTGCGGTTGCCTTGACTATCACCATAAAACGCATCGTCGTATCTCCTCGCAGGGACAAAGCCACGCGACCAGTGGCGTGGCGTCTGCCCATTAGTCGAACGCCGCATGCGCGAATCGACAGACTGCAGCGACTTTTTTTGCCCCACCACTTTGCTTGCCGGGGCCTGGCGCGCCTTCAGCCGGACTTCTTGAGGATGGCCGCGGCAATATGCGCCGGAGCCTCGGCGTAACGGGCAAACTCCATGGAAAAACTGGCACGTCCCTGGGACATCGAACGCACGTCGGTGGCGTAGCCAAACATCTCGCCCAGCGGCACTTCGGCGCGCACGATGCGCCCCGTCACGGCTTCCTCGGTGCCATGGATCAGGCCGCGGCGGCGATTGAGGTCGCCCATGATGTCGCCCATATATTCCTCGGGCGTGACCACCTCGAGGCGCATCACCGGCTCCAGCAGCACCGCCCCGCCCTGCTGCGCCAACTGCCGGGTGGCCGTCGAGGCGGCAATCTTGTAGGCCAGCTCGCTGGAATCGACGTCATGGGTGGAGCCGTCGAACACCGCGGCCTTGAGCCCGAGCAACGGATAACCGGCGAGCACGCCGTTCTTCATCTGTTCCTCGATGCCTTTCTGGATCGCCGGAATGTATTCGCGCGGGATCACCCCGCCGACGATCTCGTTGCTGAACTGCAGCCCCTCCTGGCCCTCGTCGGCCGGTGCGAAGCGGATCCAGCAGTGGCCATACTGGCCGTGCCCGCCGGTCTGGCGGACGAACTTGCCCTCGATCTCGCAGGTATTGCGGATGGTCTCGCGATAGGCCACCTGCGGCTTGCCGGTGTTGGCCTCGACGCCGAACTCGCGGCGCAGGCGGTCGACGATGATGTCCAAGTGCAACTCGCCCATGCCGGAGATGATGGTCTGGGTGGTTTCCTCATCGGTGCGCACCCGGAACGAAGGATCTTCCTGGGCCAGCCGGCTCAGGGCGACGCCCATCTTCTCCTGATCGGCCTTGGTCTTGGGCTCCACGGCGATGGAGATCACCGGCTCGGGAAAATCCATGCGTTCGAGCACGATCGGTTTGTTCAGGTCGCACAGGGTGTCGCCGGTGGTGACATCCTTGATGCCGATCAGCGCGGCAATGTCGCCGGCGCGCACCTCCTTGATCTCGGCGCGGTGATTGGCGTGCATCTGCACCATGCGCCCGACCCGTTCCTTCTTGCCCTTGACCGAGTTGAGCACCGCATCGCCGGAGTTGAGCACCCCGGAATACACGCGAATAAAGGTCAGGGTGCCGACGAAAGGATCGCTGGCGATCTTGAACGCCAGCGCCGCGAACGGCTCGTCGTCATCGGCGTGGCGCTCGTCTTCGCGCTCCGGGTAGTCCGGGTGGGTGCCGCGGATCGCGGGAATCTCGGTGGGCGCCGGCAGCAGTTCGACCACCGCATCGAGCACCAGCGGCACACCCTTGTTCTTGAACGAGGAGCCGCACACCGCCGGCACCACCTCGCAGGACAGGGTACGCAGGCGCAGGCCAGTCTTGATCTCGTCCTCCGACAGTTCGCCACCCTCCAGGTACTTGTTGAGCAGCTCTTCGCTGGCCTCGGCGGCGACCTCGAGCAGATTGGCGCGCCAGTGTTGCGCCTGCTCCAGCAGCTCGGGCGGAATCTCCTCTTCGCGCCCACTCATGCCCTGATCCTCGGCGCTCCAGTAGATGGCCTTCATGCGGATCAGGTCGATCTGTCCGCGGAAGTCCTCCTCCTGGCCGATCGGCAACTGGATCGGCACCGGCGTATGGCCCAGGCGCTGCTTGATCTGCCCGACCACGCGGAGGAAGTCGGCGCCGGCGCGGTCCATCTTGTTGACGTAGGCGATGCGCGGCACCTGGTACTTGTCGGCCTGCCGCCAGACCGTCTCCGATTGCGGCTCGACCCCGTCGGCGCCGCTGAACACCACCACCGCGCCGTCCAGCACGCGCAACGAACGTTCCACCTCGATGGTGAAGTCGACGTGGCCGGGGGTGTCGATGATGTTGATCCGGTACTTGTCCAGTTGCTTGCGCGAGCCGGTCCAGAACGCCGTGGTCGCCGCCGAGGTGATGGTGATGCCACGTTCCTGCTCCTGCACCATCCAGTCCATGGTCGCGGCGCCGTCATGCACCTCGCCCATCTTGTAGTTGACCCCGGTGTAGAACAGGATCCGCTCGGTAGTGGTGGTCTTGCCGGCATCCACGTGCGCCACTATGCCGATATTGCGGTAATGGCTGATGGATGTAGTGCGAGCCATGACGATTACCTCCAGGACTGGCTAAGCGATGCGCAGGAAGTCGGACTGCGAGGAGCGGCGCAACAACCGCCGCCCACATCTGAACGCTAGCACCCCTGCCAACCTCTGCAGACGCGATGCAGCGCCGCCTATCGGGAGAGCCGCCAGGACGTCGGCAAACCAGCCCGTCCCCGCCTAATAACCGGCACCGCCAGAGGAACGCCGCGGTTTCCCGTACTTCTTGCTCAAGCCGGGCGGCAACTGCTTGCGCCCCTGGTTCCAGCCGCCATCATGTCGGTCGGACCAGTACCAGCCATCATGATCGTGCCAGCGGTAATAGATCCGATCCCGGTAATACAGATGCGGCCAGCCGAGTACGACAAAGACGTCGAGATCGGGATCCCAGCGCCACTCGACCTGGGGCGGCGGTGCATACGGCGGAGCCGCGTACCCGCGATCCCCATCGACGTGCAGGGTGCAGGCTGCCAGCGGCAACACCAGACCCAGGTACAACAGATAGCGCAGCTTCATCACGCAGCCCCTCTTGCAGGTTATACCTGTCAGATTAGACCCAGGCGGCCGTGGACGGTTTCCGGATGACAATGCGGGCATTGCGCACTACGCGCGGAGCGAATGGCCGAACCTGGCCTGGTGATTCGGCGAGACGGGCATAAGCTGAACATTGGGGCAGCCGCGTCGCTGGCGATTCGCAGCAGACCGTCGCGGCGCCCAGCGGAACGGGCCTCCCGCACGAGTCAGGCTCGCGATAGGAGGCAAAAGATGAACACCCAGCCCGAGACATTCGAAGGCGGTTGCACCTGCCGCTTCGTACGCTATCGCCTAGTCTCACCGCCACTGATCGTGCATTGCTGTCACTGCCGCTGGTGTCAACGCGAAAGCGGCGCCGCCTTTGCACAGAACGCCCTGATCGAGGCCGACCGGGTGCAGTTGCTCGATGGCGATGTCGAGGTGATCACCACCCCCTCGCAGAGTGGCCAGGGCCAGAAGATCGCACGCTGCCCCAAATGCCACATCGCCGTGTGGAGCAACTACCACCAGGGCGGCGACGCCATCCGCTTCATTCGCGTCGGCACCCTCGACGAGCCGGACCGCTTTCCGCCCGACATCCATATCTACACCGCGTCCAAGCAACCCTGGGTCGTTATTCCGCCGGGCGCTGTGGCCGTGGCCGAGCTGTACAGCGTGCGCGAACTATGGCCCAAGGAGAGCCTTGAGCGCATGGCCCAAGCCCGGGCGCAGAAACCCTAGCGCCACCCGAGGTTGGCGACCGCCGCCGCGTTCAGCCCTGGGGGCGCTGCCGCTCCTGCATGCCGGCGCCCACTCGTTGTTCGACCTGCCGCCCGGTGTTCTCTGCGGCGACCAGGACACTGCCAGCGCAAAGCAATGGAGGTGAACACCCTGGTGCGACGGCATCCGCACAACGCCTTGAAATATCGATCACCACGGGCATGCAGGTGTCTGCCAGAAACCTCGACTTAACGGGCCGATGTTCCTTTGGCTTGGCTGTTTGAACGACCAATCCGCCGCAGCCCAGTTTCGCGCGGTATAACGCACGGCTCGTCGAAATAACGCGTCTGCGTTCTTGCATACGCGGGAGTCGCCTGCTTAAATCCGACCCCATGGTCTATTGGTGACCAACTAGTCACATCGATCATCTAAGCGCGCCCGCGCTGCTGCTTGCCTGCTCTGCCGCTGCCTGACCGAACCGGAGGGATCCCATGCTTCGCCACACGGAAATCGCCCCGATAAATCTTTGCAACTAATTGAGCATAAACAAGTCGTTTATTCGTTCGTCTGGTATTTGAGTATCAGGTCCAGGCGTTCCGCTGTCTGCTATATGGCCCGGCGACCAGCCGCTCAGGCTGTCCGCTGAGCCCAACTTGTGCCAGGAGGCTAACGACATGAGGCCGGAAACTGCCATCGTCGAGATTCACAGTAAGTACAGGGTCTATACCGAACGCTACCTCAACGCCGCCGCTGACAAGACCATCATCCTGGTCAACGGCTCGCTCGCAACCATCGCATCCTTCGCCCAAACGCTGCGTTACCTGCAACCGCGCTTCAATGTGGTGCTCTACGACCAGCCCTACGCCGGCCAGTCGAGACTGCACAATCGCCACGACCAGCCGATCCGCAAGGAAGACGAGGCCGAGATACTCCTGGAGTTGATCGAACACTTCCGCGCAGACCATGTGCTGTCCTTCTCCTGGGGCGGCGCGGCCACGCTGCTGGCACTGGCCCAGCGGCCGCGCCGGATCGAGAAGGCCGTGATCGGTTCATTCGCGGCGCGGATCAATCGGCCGATGCGCGACTATCTGGAGCGCGGCCTGGACCTGCTCATGGCCCGCGACCGCTTCAACGTCGGCCACCTGATCAACGACACCATCGGCAAGCACCTGCCGTCGCTGTTCAAGCGCTTCAACTACCGCCATGTCAGCAGCCTGGCCGAGCACGAATACCTGCAGATGCACTTTCATATCCACGAGGTGCTGGCGCAGGACACCCAGTGCTACGTCGCCTGTGCCGAAGCCATCGACATCCCACTGCTGTTCGTCAACGGCGAGTGGGACGAGTACACCACGGCGGGCGACGCCCGCCTTTTCGCCGGCCATGCCCCTCAGTGCCAGTTCAGCACCATCAAGAACACCGGGCACTTCCTCGATCTGGAACACAAGGCGGCTTGGCACGACACCCAGCAGGCCTTGCTCGGCTTCCTGCAGCCGGTATCCAACCCGGCCAAGCCGAAGAGCGAGCAGCAGTCGGACAAACCATACCGCTATACCGCCAGAGAACGCATAGCCACTTGACCATTAACCGGAGCCTGTCTACGGCTTACTGCTTCGCGACGATTTGGCTGCAACAGTGCGCCGTGCTGGCAGCCCTTTCTGTTCGGCTCTATGCCAATGACAACGGAGTGTAATTTTCAATGCGAGAGAAACCAGCGTCGGGCACCTTGCCCGTACCCGCAACCTTTGTGAATGCAGAACAAGGCGCCATGGCCGACTTACGCGGCCGCAGCCTGGTCTCCACCCTGCGCACCGTGGCCCTGCAGGGTCTCAGGCAGCCGATTCACAGTACCCGCCATGTTCTGGCCCTCGGCGGCCAGCTGGGTCGTGTGCTGCGTGGCGACACGGTGCATCAGCCCAACGTCCAGGATGCGCGCTTCCGGGATCCGTCCTGGCAGCTCAACCCGTTCTACCGACGCAGCTTGCAGGCCTATCTGGCCTGGCAAAAGCAGCTCAACGCCTGGGTCGATGAGAGCGATCTGGCTGCCGACGACCGCGCCCGTGCGCGCTTCGTCCTGGCAATGCTGGGCGATGCCATGGCGCCCTCCAATACCCTGCTCAACCCGCTGGCGCTCAAGGAGCTGTTCAATTCCGGCGGTTCCAGTCTGCTCAAGGGCATCGGCCACCTGCTCGACGACCTGCGGCACAACGGCGGCATGCCCAGCCAGGTGAGCAAGCAGGCCTTCGAGGTCGGCCGCAACCTGGCGGTCACCCCGGGTTCGGTGGTGTTTCGCAATGAACTGCTGGAGCTGATCCAGTACCAGCCGATGAGCGAGCAGCAGTACGCGCGGCCGTTGCTGATCGTGCCGCCGCAGATCAACAAGTACTACATCTTCGACCTGTCGCCAGACAAGAGCTTCGTCCAGTACGCCCTGAAGAACGGCCTGCAGACCTTCATCATCAGCTGGCGCAACCCCGATGCACGGCACCGCGAATGGGGCCTGTCGAGCTATGTGCAGGCGGTCGAGGAAGCCATCGACGCCTGCCGGGCGATCACCGCCAGCAAGGACGTCAACCTGCTGGGCGCCTGCGCCGGCGGCCTGACCATCGCCGCCCTGCAGGGGCACCTGCAAGCCAAGCGCCAGCTGCGCAAGGTGACCAGCGCCACCTACCTGGTCAGCCTGCTCGACTGCCAGGTGGATAGCCCCGCGGCGCTGTTCGTTGACGAACAGACCCTCGAGGCGGCCAAGCGCCGCTCCTACCAGCAAGGCGTGCTGAATGGTCGCGACATGGCCAAGATGTTCGCCTGGATGCGCCCCAACGACCTGATCTGGAATTACTGGGTCAACAACTACCTGCTCGGCAAGCAGCCACCGGCCTTCGACATTCTCTACTGGAACAACGACAACACCCATCTGCCTGCCGCCCTGCATCGCGACCTGATCGACTTCTTCAAACACAACCCGCTGATCCATGCCGGCGGCCTGGAAGTCTGCGGCACCCCGATCGACCTGCAGAAGGTCACGGTGGACAGCTTCAACGTCGCCGGCATCAACGACCACATCACCCCCTGGGACGCGGTTTACCGCTCGACCCTGCTGATCGGCGGCGAACGGCGCTTCGTGCTGTCCAATAGCGGGCACATCCAGAGCATTCTCAACCCGCCGGGCAACCCCAAGGCCAACTACCTCGAGAGCGGCAAGCTCAGCTCCGACCCACGCGCCTGGTACCACGACGCGCAGAAGCATGATGGTAGCTGGTGGCCAGAGTGGCTGAGCTGGATCCAGGCGCGCTCCGACGAACAGCGCCAGACCCGGCCGGCCCTGGGTAATCGGAAGCACCCGCCGATGGAGGCCGCACCCGGCACCTATGTGCATGTGCGCTAAACCTTGAACAGCCTGGCCGGGGATCTCCCGGCCAGCGAGGTGGCCCGGATGGCCACACTTTCTGTTCACCCAGGCTCTACGACTAACCGCACCGGGTCGGCAGCAGCCGGTCACGAACGACTGGAGGCGCCCCGTTGCTGACGCCCAGCAGCATCAATATCGTGGTCACCGATTGTTTTCGCACGCCCCCCTTCCTTAAAACACGAATTTTGATGCCCAAATGGGCTGTCCAAGCGGTTATTTGGCCATTCTCTTTCGATGTTGTTCTTTTCAGTCAAGCAGTTACCTGAGTCCGCCCCTCTGCGCTTCGATGCACCTCGCCCTGCGTTGAACCGCTAGTCACGACTGGCGGCAGGAGCGCCGAAGAAGAAGACCAGCGGCCACCTCCGCGACCGGGGACGACTCACCTCCTCACGACCTAGCTGGCCGCCCTGCCCCGAGCCCTGACTGGCCTCCGCGATGTCCGCGTGCTCGCTGTACTACTGGGTCGCGGAGATGCGCCTGGATGGTTTGCGCTTCGACCTGGCGACCAGCCTCGGGCGCGAGCCGAAGGGCTTCGACGAGCACCTACCTGATCGGCGCCTACAATAAATAGCTAGGCGCAAGGACGTTGCCCGGCTGGCACCCAGCGGCGAGGAGATGAGCACCGAGCAGTGGCACGCTGACCAGGGCCGTTGCCTGGGCATGCTCCTCGACGACCGCGCGCAACCCAGCGGCATCCGCCGCAGCGGTTCGGACAGCCCCTGCGGCTGATCGCCAATGCGCCTTACCAGCCGATCGGCTTCCGCCTGCTGCAAGTGCCCCAGGGCAACGGCTGGCGCCGCCTGCTCGATACGGCACGGGGCGGCGGCGATCGGGAAGTTTTCCCCTTCGACCGGGAATAGCCGGTCGGCGAGCGGACGCCGTTGCTGTTCGAACTGAGTCGCACGCGGACGCGCAACCAGGAGCAGACATGTGAAAACCGATAGCGCAAGGCAAGGCCGCGGCGGGCAACCCCCGGAGCATGCCGAGCCGGTGCACAGCCTGCGGATCTTGACGGTGAACACGCACAAGGGCTTCACCCTGTTCAACCGCCGCTTCATCCTCCATGAGCTGCGCGAGGCGGTGCGCAACGTTTCGGCGGAAGTGGTGTTCCTGCAAGAGGTGCAGGGGGCCCATGCACGGCACTCGCGGCGCGTTCACAACTGGCCACAGGCGCCGCAGTACGAGTTTCTCGCCGACAGCATATGGAGCGACTTCGCCTATGGCCGCAATGCGGTCTACCCGGACGGCGATCACGGCAACGCCCTGCTGTCGAAGTTCCCCATCGTCAGCGAGCGCAACATCGACATCTCGATCGCCGGACCGGAGTGCCGCGGCCTGCTCCACTGCGTCCTGCAGTTGCCCGCGCAACGCGAGTTGCACGCCATCTGCGTGCACCTGGGCCTGCGCGAGCAGCACCGCCAGCAGCAGCTGCAGCTGCTCTGCGAACTGCTCGGCAGCTTGCCGGCCCAGGCGCCGGTGGTGGTGGCCGGGGACTTCAACGACTGGCGGCTGCGCGCCACGCGTCTGCTGGAGGGCGAGGTCGGCCTGCACGAAGTATTCGAGCGCGCCCATGGCGTGTTCGCCCGGAGTTTTCCGGCGCGCTGGCCGTTGCTGCGCCTGGACCGCATCTACGTTCGCAACGCCAGCAGCCATGAGCCGCGGATACTCTCGACCCGCCCCTGGTCGCACCTGTCCGACCACCTGCCGCTGGCGGTGGAGATCCGCCTATGACGTTTCCCTGGCGCGCAGGCAACCGGCTGAGCCTGCTGATAAACGGCGAAGGGTTTTTCCCCCGGGTGTTCGCGGCCATCCGCGCGGCCGAACGGCAGGTGCTGATCGAGACCTTCATCCTCTTCGAGGACAAGGTCGGCAGCCAGCTGCAGGCCGAACTGATTGCCGCCGCCGCACGCGGGGTCAGCGTCGAATTGACGGTGGATGGTTTCGGCTCCGCCGATCTCAGCGGCGCGTTCGTCACGGCCATGAGCGAGGTTGGCGTGCGCGTGCATATGTTCGACCCACAGCCCCGTCTGCTGGGCATGCGCACCAACCCGTTCCGCCGCATGCACCGCAAACTGGTGGTCATCGATGGCCGCCAGGCCTTCGTCGGCGGGATCAATTTTTCCGCCGACCACCTGGCCGATTACGGCCCCGAAGCCAAGCAGGATTACGCCGTCGAGGTCGAAGGCCCGGTGGTCCACGATATCCAGCAGTTCGTCCTGGCCATGCTGGCGCCGACCGAGCGACGCCGCCGCGGCTGGCTGCGACGGGCCAGAGCGAAGCCGGACAGCCAGGCCACCGCCCAGGAGGACGCGGGCTCGGGCCAGGCGCAGTTGACCATCCGCGACAACCACAAACACCGCAACGACATCGAGCAGCAATATCTGCAGGCCATCCGCAGCGCACGCCAGCGCCTGCTGATCGCCAATGCCTACTTCTTTCCCGGCTATCGGCTGCTGCACGAGATTCGCCGCGCGGCGCTGCGCGGGGTCAGGGTCGAGCTGATCCTGCAGGGCCAGCCGGACATGCCGATCGCCCGCTTCAGTGCCCGGATCCTCTACGATTACCTGCTGCGGGGCGGCGTGAGCATCCTCGAATACAACTGCCGGCCGCTGCACGGCAAGGTGGCCCTGGTCGATGACGAGTGGGCCACCGTCGGCTCCAGCAATCTGGACCCGCTGAGCCTGTCGCTGAACCTGGAGGCCAACCTGATCATCCGCGACCGTACCTTCAATCGGCAGTTGTTCGAGCACCTGCAGGCATTGGCCAGCGAGCATTGCCAGGCAATCAGTCAGGCACATTTGGCGCGCTGGACCTTCTGGCGGATGCCGCTGGTGTTTCTCGGTTTCCACTTGCTGCGGCACTTTCCGGCCTGGACCGGCTGGCTCCCGGCGCACACCCCGAAACTCACCCTGCTGCAGTCCCATGAGCAGGCCAAGGCGGCCCGCAGCGACGCCCTGCGGCGCGAGCGACAATGAGCAAGCCGCGCCGTCTGGCAGCCACCTCGAGCGCCAGGCGCGACTGGCCGGCGCTCGGCAAACGCCTGCTGGGCCTGGCGCTCTTCATCCTGGTGCTGGGCCTGCTGATCGCTCTCAGCCGCCGCCTGGACTGGCAGGAACTGCTCGCGGCGCTGCGCGGCTACCGCACCAGCACCTTGCTCCTGGCCGCGGCCACCGCCTTCGCCAGCTACGCGCTGTACAGCTGCTTCGACCTGATCGGCCGCGCCTACACCCGCCATCGCCTACCGCTCTGGCAGGTCCTGCCGGTCACCTTCGTCTGTTACGCGTTCAGCCTGAACCTCGGCGCCTGGATCGGCAGTATCGGCCTGCGCTTTCGCCTCTATTCGCAGCTTGGCCTGCGTCCGTCCGTGATCACCAAGGTGCTCACCCTCAGCCTGATGACCAACTGGTTGAGCTACATCGGCCTGCTCGGGGTGGTCCTGACCCTCGGCCTGGTCGTGCCGCCGGCGGGCTGGGAACTCGGCCTCCCGGGCTTGCGCCTGCTCGGTGGCGGACTGCTGATCCTGCTGCTGGGCTATCTGCTGCTCTGTGCCTTCTCGCGCCGGCGCTACTGGACGATTCGCGGCCACAAGGTCTATCTGCCCTCGCTGCGCATGGGTCTGCTGCAGATCGTCCTCGGCGCCTGCAACTGGGCGCTGATGGCCCTGCTGCTCGACATCCTGCTGCCGGCCCAACTCGGCTACCCGGCCGTGCTTGGCGCCCTGCTGGTCAGCGCCTTCGCCGGGGTAATCACCCACATCCCGGCCGGTCTCGGCGTACTGGAGGTGGTGTTTATCGCCCTGCTGCAGCAGCAGGCCTCGATCGGCGTCCTGCTGGCGGGGCTGATCGGCTACCGGGTGGTCTATTACCTGCTGCCGCTGGCGCTGGCCGGGCTCGGCTATGCGCTGCTCGAGATGCGCGCCAAGCGCATGCAGCAGAGCAACCAGCGTAAGCAGACGGCACTCGACAAGCCTTGAGCAAGGCCGTTGAAAAACTCCCTGCTAGAGAGCAATTCCCTCTCAGCCGTAGATCGCCGGCTCGCGATAGTGCCGTGGGCAGGCCTGGCCGTCGGCGCGGAACAGGTGGCATTTGCTCGCCATCAGGCCGGCGGCGAAGGTCTGCCCGACCGCGACTCGCAGGTTGCCGTCGCCGCGGACCGTGACCATCTCATCGACCCCTTCCAGGGTCAGGTAGATCAGATTGTGGTCGCCCAGGCGCTCGGCCACGGCGACCTCGCCGTGGAAGGCAAAATCGGCCTGTTCGGGGGCGACGAAATGCTCCGGGCGCACGCCCAGGGTCATCTCTTCGCCGACTTCCACGCCACCGCCGTCGACCAGCACCGGCATGCGGTAGCCGCCGGGCATCTCGATCTCCACCGCCTCGCTGCTGGCACTCAGCGCCCTGACCTTGAGGAAGTTCATCTGCGGCGAGCCGAGGAAGCCGGCGACGAACTGGCTCTGCGGATAATGGTAGAGCTGCAGCGGCTGGCCGATCTGCACGATCTCTCCAGCGTTGAGTACCACGATCTTGTCGGCCATGGTCATGGCTTCGACCTGGTCGTGGGTGACGTAGACCATGGTGGCCTTGAGGCGCTGGTGCAGGCGCGAGATCTCGATACGCATCTGCACCCGCAGGGAGGCATCGAGGTTCGACAGCGGCTCGTCGAACAGGAACACCTTGGGCTCGCGCACCAGGGTGCGACCGATGGCCACGCGCTGGCGCTGGCCGCCGGAGAGGTCCTTGGGCCGGCGCTCGAGCAGCTGGTCGAGCTGCAGGATGCGCGACACCTCGGCGACCTTGCGCTGAATCGCGGCCTTGTCGACCTTGGCCAGCTTGAGGCCGAAGGCCATGTTCTCGGCCACCGTCATGTGCGGATAGAGCGCGTAGGACTGGAACACCATGCCCACCGACCTGTCCATCGGCGGCAGCTCGTTGACCCGCTGGCCGTCGATCAGCAGGTCGCCGGAGCTGATGTCCTCGAGGCCGGCGATCAAGCGCAACAGGGTCGACTTGCCGCAGCCGGAAGGACCGACGAAGACCACGAACTCGCCGTCCTCGATGTCCAGATTGATATCGCGGGTGATCGCGGTGCCGTCGTAGCTCTTGCAGATATTGCGCAGGGTGAGGCTAGCCATATGATTTCTCTCGAACAGGGCCCGCTCGAATTGCTTCGACCAGGCCGGAACCCTTTATAAATGTGTAGGAGCCATCACCCCAGCAGGCGGGCGAAACCGAAACCGTGGGCCGGCAAGTTTACCCAGCTGCCGAGAAACTCGGCAGTGCTGGCCGGTACGCCATCGAGCGGCTCGACCATCAGAGGCAGGTCGTAGCGGCGCGCGCTGGCGCTCAGGTTGAACAGACACAGCCAGGCTTGCTCGCCCAGCCGTCGCTCGAACACCAGCAGGGCGTCGTCGTGATGGCGCATCTGGATCTCGCCTTCGATCAGCAGCGGCTGCTGCTGGCGCCAGGCGAGAAATTGCCGATAGCTGTTGAGCATCGACTGCGGATCCTGCTCCTGCACATCCACCGCCAGCGCTCGATGGCGCTCGGCCAGCGGCAACCAGGGCTGCTGCGCGGAGAAGCCGGCATAGTCGCCCTCGCGGGTCCAGGGCATCGGCGTGCGGCAGCCATCGCGGCCCTTGAAGTCCGGCCAGAAGCGGATGCCATAGGGGTCGACCAGGTCTTCATAGGCCAGCTCGGCTTCGCCCAGGCCCAGCTCCTCGCCCTGGTACAGGCAGACGCTGCCGCGTAGCGACAACAGCAAGGCCATCAGCAAGCGTGCGCGCGCCGGGCTTTCCTCGCCGGCCAGCGCCCAGCGGCTGATCACCCGCACCACGTCGTGGTTGCCCACCGACCAGCAGGGCCAGCCGTCGCCCAGTTCGCGCTCGATGTTCTCCACCGTGTGGCGGATGAACGCCGGGCTGCACTGGGCGGTCAGCAGGTCGAAGGAATAGGCCATGTGCAGGGTGTTGCCGCCACCGGTGTAGGCGGCCATGGTGCGCAGGGAGTTGTCGCAGCCGATCTCCGCCACCGTGGCCGTGCCCGGATAAGCGTCCATCAGCGCGCGCAGGCGGCGCAGGAAGGCGAGGTTTTCCGGCTGGGTCTTGTCGTACAGGTGGCGCTGGTAGGCGTAGGGGTTGTCGACGCGCACGCCGATGCCGCCTTCGCGGATATCCGGGTTCGGCGGATTGCTGCGCAGCTGCCGGTCATGGAAGTAGAAGTTGGCCGCATCCAGGCGGAAGCCGTCGACCCCCAGTTCGAGCCAGAAGCGCATGTCGTCGAGCAACTGCTGCTGCACCGCCTCGCAATGGAAGTTCAGGTCCGGCTGGCTGGCCAGGAAGTTGTGCAGGTAATACTGCTTGCGCCGGCCATCCCAGCTCCAGGCGGAACCGCCGAACACCGACAGCCAGTTGTTCGGTGGCGTGCCGTCCGGGTTGGGCTCGGCCCAGACGAACCAGTCGGCCTTGGGGTTGTCGCGGCTGGTACGGCTTTCCTTGAACCACTCATGCTGATCCGAGCAGTGGTTGAGCACCTGATCGATGATGATGCGCAGCCCCCGCTCGTGGGCGACGGCGACCAGCGTCTGGAAGTCCTCCAGAGTACCGAACAGCGGATCGACCCCGCGGTAGTCGCTGACGTCGTAACCGAAATCCTTCATCGGCGAGGTGAAGAACGGCGACAGCCAGATGGCATCGACATTCAGGCTGGCGATGTAGTCGAGCTTGAGCAGCACGCCGGGCAGATCGCCGACACCGTCGTCGTTGCTGTCGAAGAAACTGCGCGGGTAAACCTGATAGATGACGCCACCGCGCCACCAGTCCTTGCGGATAACAGCCATACATCAAAGCCTTATATGTTCGTGATGACGGCTTCACTCTAGGCAAGCATGACTCCCGTCACATCCTCCCCGCCGGGCTTTTCGCGGGCGTAGCTTGCGCCCGACGAGGGGGAGGAGTTTTTTCGCAACGATCATGCGCGGTGGAGGCCTGGTGCGCACGGCGCCCGCCTACACAGCGGACCGCGTAGGGTGCGTCGCGCGCACCGGGGCGGGGGAAATCGCGCAGGAGTACCCCGCCCTACTCGCCCTGGATCTTGCTCAGCAGGCTGCGCGCCAGCTGTACCGCCTCGCTGCGCTGGGTGATGGCGAGCTTCTGGTAGAGGCTGCGGATATGGGTCTTGATGGTGGTCGGGGCGACGTTGAGGTGTTCGGAGATCTGCTCGTTGGACAGCCCGGCGTGGATCAGGCTGAGCACCTGCCATTCGCGCCGGGTCAGCGGTGAGTGGCGGATCAGCTCGGGCACGTCGGGGCGGTTGATGATGTCCTGGATCACCGCCTCGTCGAGGGTGATGCGGATCGCCCGGCTGAAGTCGCGCTGCTGCTGGGCCAGCTGGATCAGGCGGTCGGCGCGCTGGCCTTCCAGCTCGTCAAGCTGGCGTTCGTGCTGCAGGCCCTTGAGCATCGCGATCAGCGGTTTACCGATGCGCAGGAAGCTGCCGATCACCCCGGTGCTGCTGGCCAGGCTCAAGGCCTGGTGCAGATGGTCGAGGGCCGCCTGGCGCTCCTCGCGCTGCCAGAACAGCTGAGCCAGGAGGATATGATTGCGGTTCTGGTCCATCACCAGCTGGTGGCGCTCGGCGTCCACCTGCAACTGGCGCAGGATCGGCAGCGCGCGCTCGCCCTGGTTCAACGCCAGGTAGGCGCGCACATGGTTGCGCGCATTGCCCTGGGCGAAGTGGTTGGCCCCCGGTTTGAGCGGCGGCGCGGTGCTCAGCCACTGGCGGATGCTGTCCTTGTCCTGGGTCGAGTCCCAGTAGGTGAGCATCACCGCATGGGCATTGGCCAGCCAGTCGATATGGTAGTTGTCGCCGGCCAGCAGGCTCTGGATCTTGCCGATATAGTCGGCGCACACGCTCTGCTGGCCGCGGGCGTGAGCGACCCGGGCGAGCAGCACATAGCACTGCAAAAACCAGTGATCGCCCACCGCATCGAGGATTTCCAGGCCCTGCAGGGCGCACTGCTCCACCGCATCCAGGTGGTGCCACTCGAGCAGCACCTGGCCACGCACGCGGTGGATGAACTCCATGATCGGGGTCACCGGCAGCTGCTCCTGCTCGATGTACTGCAGCGCCCGTTCCTGCAGGTTGTAGGCCTTCTGCAGATGGCCCTGGGCGATGGCGATCTCCGACAACTGGCCGAGGCTCCACAGCACCGGGTGGGTGGCATCGATCTGCTGCGCGCGGCGCACGGTTTCCTCGTGCTGCTGCTGGGCCTGCTGCAGCTCGCCCTGGACGAAATGCACCTCGGCCAGCACCGACATCGCCGCCACCCGCGAGGTGCGCATGGTCAACGGTTCGAAGGCCAGGGCCTCACGGGCGAAGGCCACGGCCTGCTGCAGATCGCCCTGGTTGATCGCCACCTGGGCGCGCACCGCCTTGAAATCCGCCTCGATGCGCTGCCACTGCTCAGGGCTGTGCAGGCCCTTCTGCGCCGCTTCGCCGGCCTGCAGCCAGCGCTCGACCTGGTCGCTCTGGTACTGGTTCTGCGAGGCCCAGGCCTGCAACAGGGTGAACAGCGGCGACTCGGCGATGGCGCTTTCCGGCAATACCGCCAGGCAGCGCTGCAGCAGGGCCAGGCGGCCCTGGCGATAGAACTGGCGACCGTGCGCCTCGAGGATCTGGGTCAGCCGCTGCGGATCGCGGGCGAGTACCGCGTGGCGCGCCGCCTCCTCCGGCATCTGCTCCTCCAGCAGCGCCTCGGCGGCGCGCAGGTGCAGTTCGGCGACGCGCTGTGGCTGATGGGTGCTCAGCTCGTTCTGCAGAAAGCAGGCGAACAGCGGATGGTAGGCGAACCACTGGCGCAGGCTGTCGACGGGCTGGATAAACAGGCCGGCACGCTCCAGCGCCTCGAGCATCTCGCGGCCGTTGCAGCTCTCGGTCAGGCGGTCGGCCAGGGCCGCGCTGAAACGCTCGAGCAGGCAGGTGGCCTGGAGGAATTCCTGGGTCGGCGCGTCCAGCCCATCGAGCACCTGCTCGCGCAGGTAATCGCGGATATAGGGATGGCCGAGCTGCAGGCTCTCGAGGAACAGGTCCATGCCGCGCCCGGTCTGTACTTCCTGCTGGGCCAGTTGCAGGGCGCAGGGCCAGCCGCCGATGCGCCGGTTGAGGCGCTCGACCTGCTCGCGGTTGATCGCGATCGGCAGGCCCAGCGCCAGCAGCTGCTGCACCTCGTCGTGCTCGAAGGCCAGCAGGCCGGCATCCAGCGCCAGCAGCTGGCGCTTGACCCGCAGTTCGGCGACACCGAGTTCCGGCAGGCCGCGGCTGCACACCAGCAGGGTCAGCCATGCCGGGCTGTTGCGCAGGAAGAAACGCAGCGCGGCGATCAGCTCGGGGTTGCGCAGCACCTCGAACTCGTCGAGTACCAGCAGCAGCGGCGGGTGTTCGGCCGGCAACTCGGCGAGCAGGCGGGTAAGCAGGCCGTCGAGGTCCTCCTCGCCCCGCTCGGCACGGGCCAGGCTTTGCGCACAACCGCCGTCGAGGCGGGCATGCAGGGCGTTGAGCAGGTAGCGGCCGAACTGGCGCGGGTTGTTGTCCTTGTCATCCAGGTTGACCCAGGCCACCGCACCGGCGAAGGCCGAGGCCCACTGGCTGGCCAGCACCGTCTTGCCGAAACCGCTGGGGGCCTGCAGCACGGCCAGGCGGACCTGGGGCAGGCGCTGCAGCCACTCGTCGAAACGCGGCCTGGCGAGCAGCCCGGGATGCAGGGCCGGCGCACAGAGCTTGGCCGGAATCAGCGGCAGCGGCTGAGCTAATGCAGCATTCATACAATCACTCCCGTTAATTGTCTTTGTATCGGGTAGCGGCAGATCTTACGCAACTTGCAGGCTCAAGCCTGCGCTATAAACGGCAAAAACCGGCATGCCCCGATAGCGGGTATGCAGGTGCCTGTAGGGTGCGCTGTGCGCACCAATGGAGCCGTGACGCCACGACCTGGGCGCAATCAATGGCCACAGAGTTCATCCCATGGTGCGCACGGCCTAGGCGGCCCCACACACCCCACAGCCAGGTTCAGTCCCTACCCCTTCACCCCGCCCGCGGTCAGGCCACCGACTATCCACTTCTGGCAGTAGAGAAACACCGCGGTGATCGGCAGGCCGGAGAGCACGGCGGCGGCGGCGAAGTCGCCCCACAGGTAGTTCTGCTCGTAGAGATACTGCTGGGCACCGACCGACAGGGTCAGTTTGTCGACGTCCATCAGCAATACCGAGGCAATCGGGTATTCGGTGATGCTGGTGATAAAGGCAAGGATAAACACCACGGCGAGAATCGGCACGCTCATCGGCAGCAGGATGTGCACGAAGGCCTGCCAGGTGGTCGCGCCGTCGACGATGGCGGCTTCCTCCAGGGAGGCGTCGATGCTCTCGAAATAGCCCTTGATGGTCCAGATATGCAGGGCCATGCCGCCCAGGGAGGCGACTATCACCGCGCCGTGGCTGTTCACCCCGAGCCAGCCGGCGTGCTTGCCCAACTGGTCGAACAGGGCGTAGATGGCCACCAGCGACAGCACCGGCGGGAACATCTGGAAGATCAGCATGCCCTTGAGGATCGGCCCCTTGCCGGCGAAGCGCATGCGCGCAAAGGCGTAGGCGCTGGTGGTCGACAGCATCAGGATCAGCAGCGAGCTGATCAGGGCGATCTTCAGCGAGTTCCACAGCCAGGTCAGCACCGGGAACGGCGGGTTGAGCAGCGTGCCGTTGTCCAGGGTGTAGGGAATGCCCAGGGCCAGCGACCAGTGTTCCAGGGTCGGCTGGTCCGGCAGCAGGCTGCCGGTGGCGAAGTTGCCCTCGCGGAAACTGATCGACACCACCATCAGCAACGGAAACACGATCAGGGCGATAAACCCGAGCAGCCCGGCGTGGGTCAGCCAGAGGCGGTATTTCACGGATTGCGGTTGCACCATGGCCATCGGCGGGCCTCCTCAGACTTTGACTTTCGAGAGTTTCAGGTTGAGCCAGGCCATGCCGCCGACCACCAGGAAGATCAGGGTGGCGATGGCCGCCGCCAGGGCGAAGTTCTGCCCTGAGTCCTGGAACGCGATGCGGTAGGTGTAGCTCACCAGCAGGTCGGTGGTACCGGCCGGGGTGGTTGCGCCGATGATGTCCGGACCGCCGCGGGTGAGCAGGGTAATCAGCACGAAGTTGTTGAAGTTGAAGGCGAAGCTGGCGATCAGCAGCGGCGCCAGCGGCTTGATCAGCAGCGGCAGGGTGATCTTCAGCAGGTTGTCCAGGGGCGTCGCGCCATCCATCGCCGAGGCCTCGTAGAGGTCGCGCGGGATCGCCTGCAACAGGCCCATGCTCAGCAGCAGCATGTAGGGATAACCGAGCCAGGTGTTGACGATCAGGATCATGCTGCGCGCCAGGGTCGGGTCGCTGAACCAGTCCGGGCGCACGCCGAACAGGCTGTCGAGCAGCAGGTTGATCTCGCCGAAGTTCTGGTTGAACAGGCCGCGAAATACCAGGATCGAGATGAAGGCCGGCACCGCATACGGCAGGATCAACATGACCCGGTAGAACGCCTTGCCGCGCACCAGGTCCCACTGCAGCAGGCTGGCCAGGCCCAGGCCCAGGGCCAGGGTGAAGAGCACGGTGAGGCCGGCGAAGGCCACGGTCCAGACGAAGATTTCGAGGAAGGGATCGCGGATGCTCGGCTCGCTCAGCACCCGGGCGAAGTTGCTCCAGCCGGCGTACACGGTGAAACCGGGGGCCACCTTGCTGCCGTGGCTGTCGACATAGAAGCCGCTGCCCTGATCGGCCTCCAGGCGCTCATTGCTGCGGGTATTGAGCAGGTCGCCATTGTCCAGCAGGCGGTACAGCGGCTTGACCGCCGCCACCTCGCGCAGGCCATAGAGGCGCAGCAACTCGCCGTCGGCGCCGCGCAACACCCACTGTTCCAGTTCAGCGCGGCGTTGGATCACCTCGCGCAGCGGCAGGGCTTCGGCCAGGCTCACGGCGCTGTCCGGCAGCAGCTCCAGCGGCTCGCTGAGCAGCGGATCGCCCTGCAGCGGCGGCGAGACAAACACGCCCTGCTCGCCCTGGTCCACCCGCAGGCGCAGTGCGCCGGCGTCATCCGCGTGCAGGCTGAAGGCGAAGCGCTCGCCGGCCAGGTAAGTCTGATTGAGGTGATAACGCTGCACCTGCTCGAAACTCAGCAGATTGGTCGCGCTGTAGTTGGTAAAGCCGATGCCCACCGTGTACAGCAGCGGAAAGATCACAAACACCAGCATGCCCGCCACCGCCGGGTAGATATAACGGTGGGCATAGGCTTTCTTGCTGATAAAAACGTAACTGGCGATACCGGTAACCACCAACCCGAGCAGGGCGAAGGCGACCTGCTGTTGGGCGTAAAGCGCCACCACCAGGTACAGCGCCAGGGCGTTGAACAGCCCCCAGACAGACCAGCGCAGGGGCTGACGCAGGTACGCAAAAGCGGATGTTCGGGTCATGGCAGGGCTGACCGGTGCGATTGAAAATTCCAGGGCTGACATCTTGTTATAGCCTCAAGCAAGGCGGTTGCCGACGTTCGGCGTCGGCAACCGCCGGTTGTCACTTGGCGATACGCTTGGCAGCGTCATCCAGCGCAGCGTCCACGGTCTGGCGACCGGAGGTGATATTGGTCAGCGCCGGGGCCATGGCCGACCAGAAGCTGCCCATTTCCGGGACATTGGGCATCGGCCGGCCCATGGCGGCGTTGTCGAAGGTGGCCTTGATCAACGGATCGTTGGCCAGCTCGGCCATATAGGCCTTGTTCGGCACCGCACCCAGGGGCACATCGGCATTGACCGTCTTCAGCCCTTCGACCTGCAGCAGGTAGTTCTCGAGGAACTCCACGGCCAATGCCTGGTTGGGGCTGGCGGCGTTCAGGGTCGCGGCCATCACCCCGGTGAACGGCCGGCTGGCGGCCTCGCCCACGGCGGGGATCGGCGCGACGCCGAAGTCGATGCCGCTCTTCTGGATGTTCGACCAGGCCCAGGGCCCGCTGATGAACATCGCCGACTCGCCCTTGTTGAAGGCTGCCTCGGCTGCGCTGTAATCCGCACCCTTGGGCATCACCCCGGCATCGATCAATTGCTTGAGCACGGCCGCGCCCTGCTTGGCGCCGGCGCTGTTGACCCCGGTCTGGCTGACGTCGTAGCCGCCGTCCACTTCGGCGAAGGCATAACCGCCGTTGGCCGCCAGCAGCGGCCAGGTGAAGTAGGTGTTGTTGTAGTCCCAGAGGATCGCGCGCTTGCCGTCTTTGGCCAGCTCGACGTTGAGCGCCAATACCTCGTCGAAGTTTTTCGGCGGGGTCGGCACCAGCGCCTTGTTGTAGATCAGACCGGTGGCTTCCACTGCCATCGGGTAGCCCCACAGCTTGCCCTGGTAGGTTACCGCGTCCCAGGCGAAGTCCTCGATCTCGGCCTTGTTCTTGGCACTCGGATTGATCGGCGCGATCAGCCCGCTCTGCGCCCATTCGCCGAGGCGATCATGGGCCCAGATAAAGATGTCCGGACCGTTACCGGTGGCGGCGGCCTGCTGGAACTTGTCGGTAGCGCTGTCGGGGTGCGCCACTTCGACCTTGATCCCGGTGTCGGCGGTGAACTTCTCGCCGACCTCGGCCAGGCCCTTGTAGCCCTTGTCGCCATTGATCCAGATAACCAGCTTGCCTTCCTCGATGGCCGCCTGAACCGATAGCGGCAGGCTCAGGGTGGCGGCCAGGCCGATGGCGGCAGCACTAAATAGCTTTTTGTTCATTGGGTGAGAGTCCTCGTGGCTTCTTGTTGTTGATCCACAACCGCTGCAGGCCGGTGAATGGTCGCGCAGCCCTTGCATCCTCGGACAGAACCACAAGCGCCACATCCTCCCCCGGCGCAGCTCGCGAGGGCGTAGAGACGGGGGCGTAGTCTGCCAGCCGCCAGCGAAAAAAAGTATGCGCACCGGCCCTTTCCACGCCTGCCGCAGACGGCAAAAACCGACTTCAATGGCGGCTCAACCGTACCGGGAGAAGTTCATGCGCCGCTCGTCACCGCTGCTCGCCAGTCTGCTTATCGCCATGCTCAGTCCTCTTGCCCAGGCAGCCCCGCAGTTGCAGGCCTGGCTCGACCAGCAGCCGCTGCAGCTGCTCTGGCACAGCGAAGCTAGGCAGCGTTACAGCAGCGAACTGGAGCTGCAGCCCGGCCTGCTGACCCTGCGCGGCCCCGCCAGCGTGGAGCCGGCGCAGGCCCTGGCGCTCTACCAGCGCCAGGCCTGGCAGGCCGACAGTCACCTGAGCCTGCAGGTACCGACGGCCGGACGCTATCGTTTGCTGTTCCAGGACGGCGACGACGCGCACCTGCGCCTGCTGCCGATCAAGGCGGCGGCCGTCAGTCAGGTCGCCTGCACAGCTTGGCAGGGCCAGGCCCTGAGCGTCGATGTCAGCCGGGTATTCGCCGACGGCCAACAGCTGCGCGATGGCTATAGCGGACAACTGGCGACGGTCGAAGACGGCCAGGTGCGGATGACCCCGGCCCCCCACAGCGGCGGCCTGCTGTTGCTCGAAGCCGCCGCGGCGCAAGCCAAGCCGGCCCACGACTGGCGCAACGCCACGGTGTATTTCGCCCTCACCGATCGCTTCGCCAACGGCGACCCGAGCAACGACCGCAGCTACGGTCGCCAGCCCGACGGCGAGCAGGAAATCGGCACCTTCCACGGCGGCGACCTCAAGGGCCTGACCGGCCAGCTCGACTACCTGCAGCAGCTTGGGATCAGTGCGCTGTGGATCAGCGCGCCCATTGAACAGATCCACGGCTGGGTCGGCGGCGGCGACCAGGGCGACTTTCGTCACTACGCCTATCACGGCTACTACGCCCTGGATTTCACCCGCCTGGACGCCAATATGGGCAGCGAGGACGACCTGCGCGAGCTGATCGCCCAGGCCCACGCCCGCGGCATCCGCGTGCTGTTCGACGTGGTGCTCAACCACCCCGGCTACTCGACCCTGGCCGATATGCAGGAACTCGGCTTCGGCGGCCTGCGCGACGGCATGGCCCAGTACCTGCCGCAGCGCTGGAGCGACTGGCAGCCGGAGAGCTACGAGAACCTGCACGCCTACCACAACCTGCTCGACTACCAGCACCCGGACTGGAAGCAATGGTGGGGCAAGGACTGGCTGCGGGCCGGCATCGCCGACTACGACAGCCCGCCGAGCGTGCTGGTCGATCCGCTCAAGGGCCTGCTGGCGTTCCTTCCCGACTTCAAGACCGAAAGTGAGCAGGCCGTGACGCTGCCGCCCTTTCTGCTGCGCAAGGCCGATACTCGTGCGGTGCCGCGCGAGGGCTACCGGGTGCGTGACTATCTGGTGGAATGGCTGACGTTCTGGGTACGCGAGTTCGGCGTCGACGGTTTTCGCGCCGACACCGTCAGGCATGTCGAGCTGGACAGCTGGGCGGCGCTACGCCAGGCGGCCGACCAGGCCCGCGCCGAGTGGTCGGCCGCCAACCCCCTTGATCCCATGAGCGGCAGTCCGTTCTGGATGGTTGGCGAAGTATTCGGCCACGGCCCCCAGGCCAACGTCTACCAGAGCAACGGCTTCGACGCCCTGATCAACTTCGCCTTCCAGGGCGAACTGGCGGCCAAGGCCAGCGACTGCCTGAGCCAGGCCGATAGCGGCTACGACGAATACGCCGGGCTGCTGCAGAACAGCCCTGGGCACAACTTCATGAGCTACGCCTCGTCCCACGACACCTCGCTGTTCTTCGCCGAACAGCACAATGACCTGACGCGCCAACAGGGCCTGGCCGCGGCCCTGCTGCTCAGCCCCGGCGCGGTGCAGATCTACTACGGCGACGAAAGCGCCCGCCGCCTCGGCCCCAGCAGCTCCGACCCGTATCAGGGCACGCGCTCGTCGATGAACTGGGCGGCGCACCAGCAGCCGCCCATCGCCGCCCTGCTCGACCACTGGCGCATCCTCGGCCAGTTCCGCGCGCGCCACCCCGCCATCGGGGCCGGCAGCCACCAACGGCTATCCAGCCAGCCCTACGCCTTCGCCCGCCGCCTCGGCGAAGACAAGGTGGTGATCGTTCAAGGGCCGTAAAAACCTTGGTGCGCACAGCGCACCCTGCGACAACGCGAACCCCGTAGGGTGCGCGGGGCCGCCTAGGCCGTGCGCACCAGCTCCCCCAGAGGTACCGATATGACCCCGGAACAACAACGCCAGCAGGCCCAACTGGCCTTCGCCGCCAGCAACGCCGACATCCAGGTCGGCCAGGCCGCCGACTGTCCGCTGCCCATCGAACAACTGCTGCTGACCACGGCCGCCAGCCCCTGGGTGCGTCGCCACTTCGCCAGCGGCCTGACCGCCGAGGTCTACCAGATCGAGGCCGACGGCAGACTCTGGACGCTCAAGCGCGCGCGGGCGCACTGCAAGGTGCAGAACCTCAACGGCCAAACCTCCTTTCTCAACGAGGTGCAGCGCCGCGCCGAACTGCAGGCCCTGAAACAGCAACCGGCCTGGGCCGCGGCGCTAAGCGGGATAGTCGCCACCCAGTACGCCAGCTATCGCCAGGGCCTGCTGCTGTCGCCCTGGATCGCCGGCGAAGCCGTACAGGAGTGGGACGAGCGCCGCCTGCTGCAGCTGTTCGCCAGCCTCTCGGCGCTATTGCAACTGGGCTTCTTCGACTGGGACCTGTGCCCGGGCAACCTGCTCGACGACGGCCAGATCCGCCTGTTCGACTTCGGCTATATGTACCGCTTCGACCCCTTGCGCGCCTGCAACAGCAACGGCCTGCTGACCCCGCAGTGCCACGCCGCCGAACGCTTCGAAACCCGCAGCTACTACGCCTACCTGCTCGAGCTGGAACAGCGCCGGGGTAGCGCCGCCGCCCTCAGCGCCCTGGAACTGGAAAAACGCATCGCCCTGGAGTGCTACCAGCACCTGCGCCACACCCTGGCCCGGTGCGGGGCATGCCACGACGTATTGACCTGGCTGGATGGCATCATCGGCGACTGGCAACAGGCCCTGCGCCACGACCTCGCCCGCCTCTACCTGCGCGAAGCCTGGCGCTCGCACTGGAGCGACCTGGACGACGACCTGCAAGGCCAGACCTGCACCCCCCTGACCCTGCAACGCCTGGATTGGCTGACGGAATGCCTGGACGCTCAGGGCTCGGAGTTACAACGCCTGGACCTGCTGCAAGACAGGCCCGTGGCTGCCTGGCGACAACAACTCGAACAGGCACGGGAACAGGCCCTGGCCTGGCAGGTCGGTGGTTAACCTACGAAAGAGCCCCCAGCAGCGCACGCCGTAGGGTGCGCCATGCGCACCGCGACTTGCGCGATTCTTCGCCAAATGCCACCCCATTCTGCGACAGCAATTTGACCGGTCGCTAGCCTGACAGATCGGCGTTTAACCCCGGTGCGCACGGCGCACCCTACGGGACCGCTGCCAACCCAGCACCGCCGCAAGGCACCGCATTTCGTAGGGTGCGCCGTGCGCACCGCGGCTTGCGCGGTCACTCGCCGACCGCGCCCTCCGCGTCCCCGCCACCGCCCCAATCCGCCGGGTATACGCCTTCGCGCACCAGGCGGTGATAGCTCGACCAGGGCCAGTCGGCCACCCGCTCGACCAAACCATGGCGCACCGGGTTCCAGTGCAGATAGTCCAGGTGCCGGCGGTAATCCTCGTCATCGCGGATGCGGTGTTCCCAGAAGCGCCGTTGCCACAACCCGGACTCGCGGCGCAAGCAACGGCTCAGGCTGATCGCCCCCGGCGCGCGGGGTAGCGCCTGGCTGGTCAACCGCTTGATCAGCGACCAGCGCAGGCCGAAGTCGGCATCGCCCGCGGGCAGCTGCCACAGGCAATGCAGGTGATCGGGCAGCAGCACCCAACCAGCAATAGTGAAGGGATAACGCTGACGCACCTGGACGATGGCCAGGCGCAGGGCTTCGCGCAGCCTCGGCTGGGTCAGCACGGGCTGGCGCTGGTGGGTCACTAGAGTGAAGAAATAGCAGGCACCCGGATCCCGGGCGCGGCGGTAGTCGGACATTCCCTGTCGCCTCAACGTTGATCGCCCCGCAAGGATAGGCCATGGGGCGCACGGCGCACCCTACGCCAGAGCTTGTGAACATATCGAGCGCCGTCGCGAGAGCGTCTGCTGGTGCGCGCGGCGCAGCCGCCATATTGGTCGCGCCGGATGCCGTAGGGTGCGCCATGCGCACCGGGCGTTGCCCCCTCAGGTCAGGTAGCGGCCACACAGCGCCTGCTGTTCGGCGACCATTGCCGCCTGGCGCACACTGGTTTCGCTGATGCCGACGAGGCGCTGCATATTGCACTCGGCCACCGCGTGAATGGCATGCATGCTGCGCGTCACCTCCTCGGCCGCCTGTTGCTGCTGGGCGGTGGCCTGGCTGATCTGCCGCGACATGCCGGCGATATCGCCGACCTGCTCGCGAATCTGCTGCATCACGCCGTCGGCCTGACTGACCTGGGCGAGGTTGGCCTGCATGCGCTGCCGGCTCAGCTCCACCGACTGCACCGCCACCTGGATACCCTGGACCAGACACTCGATACGCGACCGGATCTCCCCGGTCGAGCTGGCCGTACGCAGGGCCAGGTTGCGCACTTCATCGGCGACCACAGCGAAGCCTCGACCCTGTTCGCCGGCCCGGGCGGCCTCGATCGCGGCATTCAGGGCCAGCAGGTTGGTCTGCTCGGCGATGCCGCGAATCACCTCGAGGATCTGCCCGATCTGGGCACTGAAGGCTTCGACCTTGGCGATTTCGTCCACGCTGCCCTGCAGCTGCTCGGCCAGTTCGCGGGTGCTACCGATGGTGCCGGTCATGATGCGGCTGCCGTCGCTCACCCGATCCTCGACGCTGCCGACCCGCTCGGCCGTGTCCTCGGCATGCCGGGCGACCTCGGCGAAGCTCGACTCCAGCTGGGTCAGGCTGGTCGCCAGCGCACCGATGCTCGAACGCTGCTGTTCCAGGCCCTCACGCGCCTCGGCGCAGGAACCGGTATTGCTGCGGGCGATGGCGTCCTGTTCGTTGGCGGCGTGGCCCAGCCGGGCCAGGGCATCGCGCAGGTTGCCGGCGACCCGGTTGACGTCCGCTGCGACCCGGCCGAATTCATCCGCACGGCGGTAATCGCACTGGCCGCGCAGGTCGCCCTCGGCCAGCCGGTTCAGGGCGCCGGAAACCGCGCCCAGGGCCCGGCGCATGGTGCGGCTGAGCCACACGCCCATGCCCAGGGCGATGCCGAGCGACAGCGCGGCCAGCCACAGCAGGCGGTCGAAACCGCTGCGGTAGGTCGCCCGCGCCTGCTCGAGTTGGGCCTGGGCGTCCCGCTCGCCCGCCTCGATCAGCCGCTCGACCTGCTCTCCCACCTGCCCCTGCAGCCCCTGCAGCAGGCGCTTGCGCTCGTGGTTGCGCTGCTTGTCGGCGAGCCAGCCGGCGTACTGGCCCAGGGTACCCTGGCCGTCGAGGAGGATGTTGCGCTCGATCTCGGCGAATTCGCCCAGGTAGGTGTGGGCGTAGTCGGTGCGGCTGTCCTGGTGCGGCTTGAGGTCGTCGAGCACCCGGCCCAGCTTGTCGCGCAGGTTCGGCAGGCGTTCCCTGACCTTGACCTCGGCCTGCTCCAGGCGCTGCAACGATGCGCTGCCGACGGCATCGAAGATCAGCGCCTCGACCTGTTCCAGGGGAATGATGAACTGCTTGAGCGAGTAGGCCACGTAGTCGTCCTTGGTGCCGGCCTGCACCCTGAGCAGATCCTGCTTGAAGCGCGACAGCTGCAGCTGCAGATCGCGCAGCGCCACCGCGGTCTTGTCGACCCGCTCCAGCAACTGACGCTGCGCCTGCAGCAGCGCCTGGCTCTGCGCATCTAGCTGCGGCAGCAGCTGCACCAGCAGCGCCAGGGCCGGCTGCTCCGGGCTGCTGCCGCTGCCGCGCATGCGCTCGAGGCGCGCGCCGACCTGCTCGGCGCGCTGCCGGTGTTCGGCGACGAACGCCTCGAGATCCTCGGCGCGCTCCGCACCCAGGGCATCGGAAATATTCTGGGTCAGGCCTTGCAGGGCGCTGAAAAAGTTCTGGCTGGCCTGCAGCCGCGCAGCGGTGCGCGCGAGGCGCTCACTGTTGCCCTGCAGGTCGGCGATGGCGGCCAGGCTGCTGCCGCCCAGCAACACCAGCAACAGGGCTAGCGCCGCGATAAGTAGGTAGAGCCGGGACAGGAAGCCGAACTCGAGCGCGGCGAACCTGTTGGCAATGGAGGACAACATCCTTCTCTCCAATCGATAAGGGCCGGGCCGGCGGGTCGCCCCGTCGGCCCGGCAGGCTCAGAAGCTACCGCTGGTGGAGGCACCGGCGGCGCTGGTCAGGCTGTTGTTGGCACCCGGCTGCCAGCTCTTGACCTGGGTCGGGTTGCTTTCATTACGAATGATGCATTTCCATTCGAGGGCCTGCTGCGCGGGCAGGCTGATCGCACCGCGCCAGGTCGGATAGCCGCTGGTGTCGCTCAGCAGCACGGCGGCGGCCGGGCTCCAGTTGCCCAGTTCGCTGCTGTTGCCCACCGCATAGACGCTGTCACCCGGCTGGGTCACGCCGTTGTCGCAGCGAAAATTCACGCTGACCAGATCGCCGTCGCCACCACTGCCGGTGCCGGTGCCGGTGCCGGTGCGCCAGATGCGCACCTGACCGTTGTCGCTGGTCAACGCCTGACTGAAGTCGCCACTGGCCACCTGGCCGGGGCCTTCGAGGTTGGAGTCGAGGGCGATCAGCAGTTGCTGCTGACTACCGCTGACGGTCGCCACCAGGCCGCTGAACCCCGCGTGGAACTGGATCGCCGAGTCGGCCTTGATCCCCGCCGCACGGCGGATCTGGATCAGCTGGCGAATAAAGTCGCCGTACCCCCAGTCATACATGTGCGACCAATAGACCACCGGCATGCCGGGGCTGGCGAGGATATAGGCATAGGCCCGCTTGAGCAGGTGATCGGGCAACGGCCAGTGGTGCTGGCCGCCGTTGGGGCCGGGCGAATAGCCGGTGTCATGGTTGTCGACGAAGGTCACCGCCACCTCGCGCCAGCGTGGGTCGGGGTTGCCGTTCAGGCCATGACGCCAGTCGCTGACGCTGCCGTTCTGCATGCGTTCCTTGAGGGCGAAGTCGAAGATGGTGCACTTGGCCCGGTCCGACCAGTCCTTGAGGATCTGCTGCCAGCTCGCGCCGTTGCGCCAGTCCCAGCTCGGATACTCGCCCGGAGCCTTCCACAGCTCGCCGACGCAGAAGCCGTCGTCGTGGGCCTGGCCCATCCAGCTGTCGACCCGCTCGCCGGCGTAGCCACGGACGAAATCGAAGCGCAGCCCCGCGCCGCCGTAGTTGTTGCGCAGGTTGGCGAACTCCTGCTGGAACATCGCCTGGTTCTGCGGGTGACCGGTGTTGAGGTCGGCATCGCCGCCGACAAAGCGGTCGCCGTCGTCGCAGTCGTTGGGGTAGTTGCCGGGATCGGCGCAATCGTTGCGCCACAGGCCCTGGCCCGCCGGCAGGTTGATTTCCTTGTCCGGATAGCCGCGGTTCATGTGGTTGGGCACCACGTCGTAGATCGGTTTGACCCCGGCACCGTTCAGCGCGCTGGCAGCCTGCTTGAGCAGGCTGTCGCTGCCGTAGCGGCCGTTCTTGTTGAAGTCGTGCCAGAAGTAGCCCTCGCCGCCGCCCGAGGTGCCGTTGCTGGAGTCGCTCCAGCTGGAGAAGTCGCGCCACGGCACCGGCATCCAGATGGCGCTGAAACCGTCCGCGGCGATGCTCGGTGCCATGCCGGCGAGGGTGCTGTACCAGTTGTTGGGAGCGGTGCGCACGACGTTCCAGTGAAAGCCTTGCAGGATGATTTCGTCGCCGCCGTGGTAGCGCACGCCATTCGGCGATTTGCCCGCGGCTTCGGCCGCCTCGAGCAGGCTGCCGTAGGGGTACGCCAAGGGCGTCAATGCCAGGACCAACCCGGCAAGTCGCAGGTATCGTTTCATCGTAGAGCTCCATTTTTTTAGTTGTAGAGAGCATCCGACTACAGGGGATGTGTTGCGCGGGCGGACACCTGGGTCCACTCAGCCGCGCCAGCTTGGCGCTGCGCGCGCCAGCGCCATACCTCCCCTGGGCACTTTCTTGCGGCGTAGCTGGCAGGCGTAGACGCCACCTCACCCCACCCCCTACCCGACTCCACGGCGCTACGCCCCGGACACTCAGCCTTGAAAAAAACTGCCGGGGAGGATGTGGCGCGGGTGGCCGATCCATGACGCTTACCTCAGCCGCCGCCCTCGGTACCCCCTGGTGCGGTCGAGCCTGCGGGTCGAGTGTCGTCACGCCAACGAGGACGCCCACCCCGCCGGCAAATGCCCGAACGGGCAGTGCGCAAGGCTCCGGCCGCCCTGAATCCAAAAACAAAAAAAGGACCCACGATGAGCAAGATCCAACCTGCACAACTATTCCGGCCCAGCGCCCTGCTCGCCGCCATGCTCCTGGCGACCCCGGCCCTGGCCGTGGATTTCCATGGCTACCTGCGTTCCGGTATCGGCGCCACCGCTGGCGGCGGTGACCAGGCCTGTTTCCAGGCCGCCGGCGCCCCGGCCAAATACCGCCTGGGCAACGAGTGCGAGACCTATGCGGAGATCGGCCTCGGCCAGGAAGTCTGGAAGGAAGGGGAGCAGAGCTTCTACGTCGACAGCATGATCGCCTACGTCTCCGGCCAGGAGAACGACTGGGAAGCCACCGATAGCGAAGACAATCCATTCGGCGACGGCACCAGCTCGATCCGCCAGTTCAACGTGCAGGGCAAGAACATCCTGAGCATGCTGCCGGGCTCGACCCTGTGGGCCGGCAAGCGCTACTACCAGCGCCATGACGTGCACATCAACGACTACTACTACTGGGATGTCTCCGGCCCCGGCGCCGGTGTCGAGAACATCGACCTGGGTTTCGCCAAGGCGCACGTCGCCTGGGTGCGCAACACCGATGGCGACTGGACCTATCAGGGCGCCGGCACCGGCACCAACGTGGCCAATGACACCTTCGACTTCCGTCTCAACGACATCGCCTTCAACACCGACGGCAAGCTGGAGTTCGGCTACGACTTCGGCAAGGCCAACCTGACCGATCTGCAGGAGAAGGACCCGGGCTACCAGGACCAGAAAGGTCACCTGCTCACCGTGGAGCACGTCCAGGGCAACTGGTTCGGCGGCTTCAACAAACTCGCCCTGCAGTACGGCACCGACGGCATCATCGGTTCCAGCGGGCGCAACAGCACCGGCAACAGCGACGGCGACATGCAGCGCCTGGTCAACCAGGGCGTCGTGGCGCTCAGCGACAACATCGAAATGATGTACGTGCAGATCTACGAGAACAAAGACTTCGACAACGACTCCGGCCAGGAATGGTTGTCCTTGGGCGTGCGTCCCGTCTACAAGTGGGACAACGTGATGAGCACCGCCCTGGAGTTCGGCTATGACCAGATCGATCCGCAAGCCGATGGCGCCGACACCGTCGACCTGAAGAAGATCACCCTGGCCCAGCAGTGGTCGGCCGGCAGCAGCTTCTGGGCTCGCCCGCAGATCCGCGTGTTCGCCACCTACGCCATGTGGGACGGCGACAAGTACAACGCCGCCAGCGAGTCGGTCGAGGTCGGCGACGACAATGGCCTGACCTTCGGCGTACAAGCCGAAGCCTGGTGGTAACAGCCTGCTGCTGAGCTGTCGCGCAACCCCTACCTGGCGGGCCCCCGTTGCATCCGGGGGCTTTAGCCGGTCGATGCTTCAAACGCTGCTCCAGTAGTTTTTGCCCCGGACCTGCAACAGGCCGGGGCCCTTTTTCGAAGAGGCCGCTCACCCATACCCAAGCGCGTGAACCGGGCTCACAGGCGTGAACACAATAAGAGGAACAACCATGCCGCACTTCAAAACAACCAGCATCGCGCTGCTCGGACTGCTGCTGGCAGGCTGCGCCGGCGATTCCCTGCGCCGTGTCGATGCCCTGAGCCAGGCACCCGCGCCCCTCAATATTTCCCAGGATTCGGCCGTGCAAGCCCTCAGGGCGGCGCCGAACTGCTGCAGCGGTCTCAGCACCCTGCCCTATACCCCGCTCGAACCCGGTTTCAGCGGCAACGTGGTGATCGATCGCCACGCCCCGGCCTTCGAGTTCAAGAGCGGCAAGAGCTTCTTCCGCGCATTCAAACTGCCGCAGCACAGCCGCTCCTTCGAGATCCGCCTGTACAGCCAGGCCGGCGATACCGTGCTGGCGCCCAACGCCATGCTGCTCGACAGCCGGTTCCACACCACCCGCCTGCTCGGCGTGGAAGACTTCAGCTATGTACCCGCCCAGGGCCTCAAGGGCGACAGCCTGGATGCCCGCGTGCGGGTGGATCGCCTGTACCTGGACAACCCCGGCAACGAAAGCTACCTGGTGCTCTATACCAGCGCCGCGCAGATGGCCGGCAAAACCATCATCGAGCACCCGGCCAAGGCCTATGCCAAGGCCCGCGGCAACCAGCCGCCGAACATCCCCGACCTGATGGCCAAGCACGCGCCGGAAGGCATCATCAAGCTGGTGCTGATCGAGGATCAGAGTGGTGGCCAACAGGCCAACAGCTACGTGCCGCCACGCAGCATCGGCATGGAAATGGGCAATCAGGTTCCCAGCGTGCCTGCGCCGGCCGTGCTGCCGGAAACCCAGGCCTACTACCGCCAGGGCATCGACGCCGCATTGGCCAATCGCGACCTGGAGCGGGCCCTGCGCCTGGCCGACGAGGCCGCGCGGGTCGGTGACGACAGTGCCAAGGCCTATCTGCTCGAACGCATCCAGATCAAGTAAGCGAATCCTCTCCAGGGATGCCTTGCGGGCGGCCATCGGCCGCCCGTTTTTTTATTCCCCTGGCCCCTGAAACGCAACAGCCCGGCCAATGGCCGGGCTGTTGCAGGGGATTACCGCGTTCGATTTACTCGACTTCGACCTCTGCGTCGACACTGCCCACGATTGCGGGCTCATCGGCGAGGTCCTTGGCGGCCTGCTTGTCGGCCGCGCTCTGCAAACCCAGAGCCGCCGCCAATGCCGCTGGCGTGCTGGCGACCACGGCCATGGCCTTGGCCAGGCCGGTGGTTTCATCGGACTTGGCCACGGCCGAGGTGGTGGCTCCGCGATTGTCGCTGCGGCTGGCCTCGGCCTTGCCATTGGCTGCACCCAGCCCGGCCGCCGCACTGGCTCGGCCGACACCTAAACCGCCAGAACCCTCCGCACCGCCGCCATCGGCGCCACCACGGCCGCCCGCGCCACCGCCACTGCCACCAGCGCCACCACCTCCTGCGCCACCGCTGCCACCGCCACCACCTCCTGCGCCACCGCCACCGCCGCCACCGCCACCGCCACCGCCCTGGGCATAAGCGGAGCCGATGAACGGATTGGATTCAGGGGCAACCATTGCGGACAGCATCAGCGCGCAGGCGGATACCGCGAGTAACTTGGTGATGTTCGGCATGATCGTTATCTCCAGAAGGTTAGTGAATCCGCCGGCCCGGACGATCGCAGCCGGGCCAATGAGCCACGGCTACCCCGCCACGCCGGCGACAGGCGAATGAGCGGCCAAAAACCAATGTTCGGCACTACTGCATCCGACCGGATCAAACGGCAGCAAGTTCAGCGATAGAGCCAGGACTCTGCCGGCAATTGGCAGGGCTGTCTCGCTACTGGTTCGCAGGCCCGGGATCGGCCAACAAGGCGCCAATATCATCCAGGCCATCCTGCACGGCGGCCAACGCCTGGTCGCAGAGTTCACGGTAGCGCTGCAGCACCCGCGCGCCCATCTCGGTCAGTTGGCTGCCGCCACCATGGCGACCGCCCGCCAGGGTGGTGACCAAGGGTTCCTTGAAGCAGCGGTTCATGGTTTCGACCAGCAGCCAGGCACGCCGGTAGGACATGCCCAAACTGCGCGCGGCTGCGCTGATCGAGCCGGTTTGCCGGATGGCTTCGAGCAAGTCGGCCTTGCCGGGGCCGATGGCAATATCAGCGCCACAGTGCAGGCGAATCTTCAGGTCGAGTCTGTGCATGGGCTGCTTGCGTTTAAAGGTGGGGAGAAACCGTTCACAGCCAGCACTATACCTGCCACTTGCACCTATCAGGCGAACCGCAATCGGGCGAACATCCTGGCGCATGCCTGCCCGGCTTTACGATATATGCGATAAAACGTATATTCCAACAGCCATATATAAAACGAGACCCTGCAATGGCCTACCAAACCCGCGTGCTGTTCGTCTGCGTAGCCAATGCCGCCCGCTCGCAACTGGCCGAGGCGCTGCTCAGGCACACCGACCCGAACAACTTCGCCGCCTTCAGCGCCGGCAGTGCACCCACTGCAATCGACCCGCGCACCCTTGCGGCCTTGCAGCACCTGGGCATCGACACCCAGGGTTTGCGCAGCAAGTCGCTCGACGAATTGCGCTTCGATGAATTCGAATACGTTATCAGCCTGTGCGACAAATCCGCCGAGGAATGCCAGCACCTCGAGTTCAGCGGCGAGCAGCTCACCTGGAATTTCGCCGATCCGGTGCCCAGCGACGATCCAGATGCCTTCCGCCACTGCCTGCATGAGATCCATGAACGGATCAAGATGTTCGTGCTGGTAAAAACCAAACGATGAGGGCCGCAACGATGAGGGCCGCAATGGCAGAACAGCTGACCCCGACCAGCGTCTTCAAATGCCTGGCCGACGAAACCCGCGTACGCCTGATGCTGCTGATCACCGCCGAACAAGAACTCTGCGTCTGCGAGCTGACCTGCGCGCTGGACGAAAGCCAACCCAAGGTCTCCCGTCATCTGGCGCAATTGCGCACCTGCGGGTTGTTGGCGGATCGACGCCAGGGCCAGTGGGTGTATTACCGCCTGCACCCCAACCTGCCGGACTGGGTGATCGCCGTGCTGGACGCCACCCTGGGCGCCAACCAGCATTGGCTCAGCCCCGACGCCAAGCGCCTCGACGGCATGGGTGAGCGACCCGCACGCCTCGCCGCCTGCTGCTGATGCTACGTAACTGGAGCGAATTGATGGACGACGATCACCTGCCCAACCTGGATGACCAACTGGTCGAGCTGCCAACGCTGGAGAAATTCGCCAGCGCGCTGACGCTCAGCCACCCGCCACGCATCCTGCTGCTCTACGGCTCGAACCGCGAGCGCTCGTTCAGCCGCCTGCTGGTTGAAGAGGCCGCGCGCCTGCTGCAACGCTTCGGCGCCGAGACGCGGGTGTTCGACCCTGCCGGCTTGCCCTTGCCGGATGCCGCGCCGGACAGCCATCCCAAAGTGCAGGAACTGCGCGAACTGATGCAGTGGTCGGAAGGCCAGGTGTGGTGTTCGCCGGAGCGCCACGGCTCGATGAGCGCGGTGTTCAAGGCGCAGATCGACTGGGTTCCGCTGGCCATCGGCGCCATCCGCCCTACCCAGGGCAAGACCCTGGCGGTGCTGCAGGTGTGCGGCGGCTCGCAGTCGTTCAACGTGGTCAACCAGCTGCGCGTGCTGGGCCGCTGGATGCGCATGTTCACCATCCCCAACCAGTCCTCGGTGCCCAAGGCCTTTCTCGAGTTCGACGCCGATGGGCGGATGAAACCGTCATCGTTCTATGATCGGCTGGTGGACGTGATGGAAGAGCTGGTCAAGGTCACCCTGCTGCTGCGCGAGCGCCAGGATTACCTGGTGGACCGCTACTCCGAGCGCAAGGAATCCGCCGAAGCCTTGTCCAGGCGCGTCAACCAGCGCGCTCTTTAAATTCATTGCGCAATCGAACTCATTGCATAGTCAAATTCACTGCATAAGGAAGCCATCATGACCATCAAAGTAGGCATCAACGGTTTCGGTCGCATCGGCCGCCTGGCCTTGCGCGCCGCCTGGGGCTGGCCGGAGTTCGAGTTCGTGCAGATCAACGACCCGGCCGGCGACGCGGCGACCCATGCGCACCTGCTGAATTTCGACTCGGTGCACGGCCGCTGGCAGCATGAGGCGAGCAGCGCAGGCGACTGCATCCTGATCGACGGCAAGCAGGTCAAGGTCAGCGCCAACAAGGCCATCGCCGACACCGACTGGTCGGGCTGCGATCTGGTGATCGAGGCCAGCGGCAAGATGAAGACCGTCGCGATATTGCAGGGTTATCTGGAGCAAGGGGTCAAGCGCGTGGTGGTCAGCGCGCCGGTGAAGGAAGCCGGTGCCTTGAATATCGTCATGGGCGTCAATCAGGACCTGTTCGACCCGGCGCTGCACCGCATCGTCACCGCAGCGTCCTGCACCACCAACTGCCTGGCACCGGTGGTCAAGGTGATCCACCAACACCTGGGCATCCGCCACGGTTCGATCACCACCATCCACGACCTGACCAATAGCCAGAGTATCCTCGACCAGCCGCACAAGGACCTGCGTCGCGCGCGCGCTGCGGGCATGAGCCTGATCCCCACCAGCACCGGTTCGGCCAGCGCGATCGCCGAGATCTTCCCCGACCTCAAGGGCCGCCTGAACGGCCTGGCCGTGCGCGTGCCGCTGGCCAACGCCTCGCTGACCGACTGCGTGTTCGAAGTCGAGCGCGCCACCACGGTGGATGAGGTGAATGCCCTGCTCAAGGCGGCAGCCGATGGCCCGCTGAAGGACATCCTCGGTTTCGAGGAGCGTCCGCTGGTGTCGATCGACTACCGCACCGACCCGCGCTCCTCGATCATCGATGCGCTCTCGACCATGGTGATCAACGGCACCCAGGTCAAGCTGTACGCCTGGTACGACAACGAATGGGCCTACGCCAACCGCACCGTGGAACTGGCGCGCCTGGTCGGTTTGGCGGGCTGATACCTGGGCTGGGCCTGGCCATAGCCATCAACCACAACAAAACCTGATCCATGTCCGCTTTGTAGGGTGCGCCGCGCGCACCAACCACCGCGCCATGGTGCGCATGGCGCACCCTACGATCCGAAGCCGCGCCCACTGGATAACACCATGCCTGCCCTTCCCATGCTCTCGTCCGGCGTCCGTCAATACCTGCTGGTAACCGGCAACTACTGGGCCTTCACCCTCACCGACGGCGCCCTGCGCATGCTGGTGGTGCTGCATTTCCACAGCCTCGGCTATACGCCGCTGCAGATCGCCGCGCTGTTTCTGTTCTACGAAATCTTCGGCGTGATCACCAACCTGGTCGGCGGTTATCTGGGCGCACGCCTGGGCCTCAATCGCACCATGAATATCGGCCTGGGCCTGCAGGTGGCCGCCTTGCTGATGCTCACGGTACCGGCCCCCTGGCTGAGCATTGCCTGGGTGATGGGCGCGCAGGCCATGTCGGGCATCGCCAAAGACCTGAACAAGATGAGCGCCAAGAGCTCGATCAAGTTGCTGGTGCCGGACAGCCAGCAGGGCACGCTGTACAAATGGGTGGCGATCCTCACCGGCTCGAAGAACGCGCTCAAGGGCGTGGGCTTTTTCCTCGGCGGCGCCCTGCTCGCCCTGCTCGGTTTTCGCGGTGCGCTATTAATGATGGCGTCGCTGCTGGCGCTGATCTGGCTGGCCAGCCTGTTGCTGCTGAAAAAAGATCTAGGCAAGGCCAAGGCCAAACCCAGGTTCCGCGACATCCTGTCGAAGAGCCGGGCAATCAATATCCTCTCGGCCGCGCGCTTGTTTCTGTTCGGCGCGCGCGATGTGTGGTTCGTGGTGGCGCTGCCGGTGTACCTGTCCAGCGTGTTCGGCTGGGACTTCTGGATGGTCGGCGGCTTTCTCGCCGCCTGGGTGATCGGCTACGGCCTGGTCCAGTCCTGCGCCCCGGCACTTACCCGCAAGATCAGCGGCAAGGCCCGCGGCCAGGTGCCGGATGGCCGCGCCGCCTTCGTCTGGGCCGCCTTGCTGGCGGGTTTACCTGCGGCGATTGCCCTCGGCTTATACAGCGGGTTGTCAGCGCACTGGGTATTGCTCGGCGGTCTGCTGGTCTTCGGTGCGCTGTTCGCGGTGAATTCATCGCTGCACAGCTACCTGATCGTCAGCTACGCCAAGGCCGACGGCGTGTCGCTGGACGTGGGCTTCTACTACATGTCCAACGCCATGGGCCGCTTGCTCGGCACCCTGCTCTCGGGCTGGGTCTATCAGGCTTATGGGCTGGAGGCGTGCCTGTGGATTTCCTCGGCCTTCGTCCTGTTCGCCGCGCTGATTTCCCTGGGGCTGCCCAGGCATGCCGACTGACTGATCAGTTACAGCCCGGCGCACAACCGGATGACGGCCCCGGATAGACCGGCGCGAAACCGCCGCCCGGGGTGCGGAAGTTGGTGGTCTGGCCCTGGTACAGGCGCGCGGCCACCCATTGCACCGCACCGTCGTAGGCATAGTCGCGCACATCGAACTTCAGCGCCGGGGTATCGCTGGCCATCACCCGTTGCCCCGGCAGCACCAGGGCCTGGGCCACGTAGTCGCCGGCGAGAATCTCCTGCCAGACGCGCTGGGTCAGCTTGTCGCCACGGTAGGCGGCGCGGCTGCCATAACCGGCGCTGGGTTTGAAGAACAGCCGCTTGCGTTCGCGCCACAGGCGCTCGGCATTGGCCGGGTCCACCAACTCGGTATGCGGAATGGCTGCCAGCAGCAGCTCTCGAGTGGCCTCGGCCACCCCGAGCGCGGTCAGTTGCTCGGCATCGCAGAGCAGCGCCAGGTTGCGCTTGTCGGCATACAGGGCATGGGCTTGCGGGTGTGGTGTGAGCAGGCTGGCGTGCTCAAGATAGGCTTGGCGCAGCGTGGCATTGGCCGGGGCTTCAAGAGCGAAATCGGTCAGGCGGTTGTAGACCAGGTCGATGGCCAGCTCGCCATGCCAGAGCACGCCATTCTTCAAGCTCAACTCGGCGGGGTCGGCGATCACCGCCTGCAAGCCATGGCGCTGGAACAGCTGCTGAAACAGCAGAAACTCCGGGTACAGGTACTGCTGTTCGGGCGCCTCGTCGACGATGGCGATGCTGCGCAGCGGCCGCGCATGACCGGCCAAGGCCCATTCCTGCCGGAACATGGCGATGATCCCGGCCTCCAGCGTCTCGGCCCGTAGCGCTGGCGGCAGCAGTTGTTCGATGGCCGGGCAACAGGCTCGTTGCGCCCGCGCCAGCACCGCATTGAGCATCGCCCCGCCGGCATTGCTGTTGATCTCGATCAGGCCGAAAGCGCCTTCGGTGACATGGAAGTCGTAGCCGAAAAACACCCCCTTGGCGCCGCCCGGAGCATGCCGCGCGATGGCCGGCGAACGCGCCAATACCAGTTCACGGTAGGCCGGCAGGGCCACCACCGACTCGACGGCGCGGATCACCTCGGCCATGCGCTGCAAGTGCGCCGGCGCGATGAACACCGGATGCGCAGCGAACAGATAGGGGCAACGCTGCTGCACCAGCTCGAACAGACCGGGCTGGCCCAGCGTCGACTCCAGGGCGCCGCGCAACTCCTCGCTGTCCAGGCTGATGCAGAAGCAGCGGCTGTTCAGTGTCTCGATCGAAACCCCGGCCAGGGCTGCCGCAGCGCTAGCCGTCGAGAGATAGGTCGCGTCGTTATCACACAGGGGGAGCAGCGACTTGGTCATATCAGTTTCCGCGGGGCTGGGATTGGCTAACAGGTGCCCCGGAGTGCAGCGACTCTCCTGCCTGGGGTTCTGCAGATTGAGATGCAGCTGCCGCCGCGCAGATCGGCGCCGCCGTCGGGAACCAACCCTGGGTACGGTTGGCGAAGGCGACCAGCGACAGCATCACCGGCACTTCCACCAGCACCCCGACCACGGTGACCAGGGCGGCGCCGGAATTGAGGCCGAACAAACCGATCGCCACCGCGACCGCCAGCTCGAAGAAATTCGAGGTGCCGATCAGGGCGCAGGGCGCCGCCACATTGAAGGGCACTTTCCAGGCGCGTGCCGCCGCATAGGCGATGGCGAAAATACCGTAGGACTGAATCAGCAACGGCACTGCAATCAAGGCAATCAGCAGCGGCTGATCGAGAATGATCTGCCCCTGAAAACCGAACAGCAGCACCACCGTACCCAGCAGACCGAGCACCGACAGGGGCTTTACCCGGGCATTGAAACGAGTGACTGCCTGTTCGGCCTCCACCACTGTGCCGGCGGCGGCGCGGAGCTTCAGGCGGGTGAGCACCCCGGCGATCAGCGGGATCAGCACGTAGAGCCCGACGGACAGCAGCAGTGTCGCCCAGGGCACCTCGATGTCGGTGACCCCGAGCAGCAGGGCGACCAGGGGCGCGAAGGCGAAGATCATGATCACGTCGTTCAGCGCCACCTGGACCAGGGTATAGGTGGCATCGCCTCGGGTCAGTTGCGACCAGACGAACACCATGGCGGTACAGGGCGCGGCGCCGAGCAGGATCAAACCGGCGATATATTGGCTGGCATCGGCGGGATCGATCAGGTCGATAAACAAGTAGTGAAAGAACAACACCCCCAGGCCCGCCATGGTGAACGGCTTGATCAGCCAGTTGACTACCAGGGTGATGATCAGCCCCTTGGGCCGTTCGTGAATACGCTTGAGGCTGGAGAAATCCACCGACACCATCATCGGGTAGACCATCAGCCAGATCAGCACCGCGACTATGAAGTTGACCGAGCCGTATTCATAACTGGCCATGGTCTGGAACAGACCCGGCAACAGGCTGCCCAGGCCAATGCCGACGGCGATGCAGAGCGCGACCCATACCGACAAATAGCGCTCGAAAAAGCCAATAGGCTGTCTTGTACTCATGCCAGAACCTCTTCCAAACGCGCCTGCACGCGCAGACGCTGGCGGCCCTCCGACTCGTGCTTGAACCGCTGAATCACTGCGTAGCGCGCAAAATCGACTACATGAACGGCCTTCACTTTGACTCCCCAATAACTAATGACTGAATTCAGCACCGGCTTGCATACTTTCGGCCGGCGATATGACAGGGCACACGCTGATCAACTTGATGAACTGCGTGACGCAGCGCGTACACGCCTACCCACACCAAACACTGCTACTTTTCGTCGATGCCCGCCGCCCTGAGCCGGCCCTTGAGGCGCCCGACTTCCTCGATCAAATCCACCACCAGGGCAGCCAGTTCGGGGTTGGCGTCGAAATCCCGCTCGATCGCCCGCATGCGCCGGGCGCGGAGCAACTCGGCACTACTGAAGCGCTGCGGCTGGGCTACCTGGCAGAGCAACCCGGCCTCGACCCGCTCGACGATCCACAGCGTATCGACCGAGCAGGCCTGGGCCAGCTCATCGAGGTCGAGGGCAACCTCATCCAGCACGACGCCGGTGACAATTTCAGTGTGTGGCATGGCTCAGACTCCCATGGCCAGGCGCGGGTTGAAGGCCATCTCCCGCGCCATCATTTCATACAGCTGACGCGCCTTGTCGGTGTCGGCAGGCGGCAGCACGATCTCCAGCAGCAGATACAGATCACCCGCCGGTTCGCCGGGAATGCCGCGGCCCTTGAGGCGCAACTTGCGGCCAGCTTGCGAATTGGCAGGTATTTTCACCTGCACCTTGCCTGATGGGGTGGGCGCCTCGATGCTGGCGCCCAACGCCGCTTCCCACGGCGTGACCGGCAGGGTCTCGTAGACATCACGGCCATCCACGCGATAGTGCGGATCCTGTTTGAAGTGCACTTCCAAGAACAAATCCCCCGCCGCGCTGCCACCGATACCCGGGCTGCCCTGGCCGGCCAGGCGGATGTGCTGCCCTTCCTTGATGCCCTTGGGGATCTGCACGGTGAGGTTATGTTCCTGCATGCTCACGCGGCCCTGGGCATCGGCCCGTGCGCCACGCAGGGTGATGGTGCGTGGCGCGCCCTGATAGGCATCGCGCAGGTCGATGACGATCTTGGCGTGATGATCCTCACCGCGCCTTGGCCGCGGCCCGGCATGCCCGCCGCGACCTGCCTGACCGGCAGCGGCTCGACCGAACAGGTTGGCGAAAAAATCGCTGAAGTCGCCCATGTCGGCGCCGGAGAAGTCAGCACCGGAAAACTCGAAGCCGGCGTCCCAATTCGGAGGCGGCTGGAACTCCTGGCCATCCCGATAACGACCGCCGAGCTGATCGTAGGCCGCACGTTTTTCCAGGTCACCCAGTACCGCGTAGGCCTCGTTGACTTCCTTCATGTGCAGCTCGGCATCCGCTTCCTTGCTCACATCCGGATGATATTTACGCGCCAGCTTGCGGTAGGACTTCTTGATTTCATCCTCGCTGGCGCTCTTATCCAGGCCGAGAACCTGATAGTAATCCTTGAATTCCAATGGCTCGCGCTCCCCTGCTGGTTGATGGCTTGAGCGTACTCGATTGCGCTAGCTGGCGACCGGCATCAGCGGGCTTGCAGAAAAGTCGCTATCTCACCGGCCGTCAGCACCTTGCAGATTAGATGAATCAAAGCGGCCGAACACATCGCCCACCTGCTTCCGCTGCGTCAGTTGCGTCAGTTGCATCGGCGGCAGGTCGAGGATCTTGTCGTGCAGCACCCAGCTTCGACATGACGCTCCATCCTGACCCGACCGATCAGACTGCCAGCGAGCACCACCTAGACGATATCGACTGCCTGGAGAAGCCGAGCGGGCATGATGCTAGAACCTGAGTTGTGTTCAGTGTCCCCCAAAAGATACCCGAACAGCCGCAAGCGATCATGATCCAGGGCAGTTCGACAGCATTGATAGGCAACCCGGCGAAAAACGGCTACGAAAATGCAGCTCACTTGAGTCAAGTGAACAGCAAGCACCTGAAAGCAGAAAGAGAGCCTGACGAGCCTTGAACAAATCGGCGGACTTTTGCCAACGCTGGACCGTTGACTGCTCCGGGAGCCCGGAATGAGAGATGAAAACAGCTCCAGAAACTGCCCCCGCGTCATCGGCCAAGCCAGCAAAGAGCGGCACCTGGGTTTCGGCGCACCGCCACTCGGACCTCTGCTACGCCCGAGACCGCCCGACCGACCGTGTGACAGACAACTTCGCCGATATACAGGCAAAAAACCGGAAACCAGTCTTAAAAATAATAAACATCGCCGGATTAAGCGGAATTTTACAGAACAATCGGAGAGGATTTATTTGCAATCAAAGCCACTCAATACCGAAAAATCATTGCGTTCATCACCTTGCTGGGGTATTTCTAGTACTGCAATCCGCATCGATTCATAAGAGATACATCATGGCAAACCGCGAAACTGGCACCGTCAAATGGTTCAACGATGAGAAGGGCTTCGGCTTCATTACCCCGACTAACGGCGGCGATGATCTGTTCGTTCACTTCAAAGCTATCCAGAGCGACGGTTTCAAGAGCCTGAAAGAAGGCCAAACCGTTACCTACGTGGCCGCCCGTGGCCAGAAAGGTATGCAAGCTGAAGAGGTACAGGTAGCTTAAGCTTCCTGTCCTGTTCAAGACGAGCCCCGCACAAGCGGGGCTTGTTTTTTTGTGCTTGCCGAACAGTAACTACCCTGACCTTGATAACGTCCACGTACCTGCGCGAAAGGACACTCAAGCAAGGACGACACGCGAAACACCCCGCCACACAACGCCGCAAGGCCTTCGCGTCACTCTAGAGCCAAATCCCCCCCTATAAGCCCATCTGCTTGCTGATGATCTCGTTCATGATCTCGCGCGAGCCACCGCCAATCGACAGAATCCGATTATCGCGGTACAGGCGCTCCACCAGGCTTTCTCTCATATAGCCCATCCCGCCCATGATCTGCACCGCATCGTAGGTCAGCCGGTCGGCAATGTCGGTGGCGAAGTTCTTCGCCATGGAAATTTCCTTGATCACGCTCTTGCCCGCGGCCATTTTCGCAGCCTGGCGGTAGGTGAACTCGCGGGAAACCTCCAGTTGCGTAGCCATCTCTGCCAGGCGGTGCTTGAGCACCTGAAACTTGCCGATTGGCTTGCCGAACGCCTCTCGCTGCTTCGCCCACTTCATCGCTTCATCGAAGGCCAGTTGCGCCGTCATATTGGCCATGATCGCCAGCGACAAGCGCTCACTCTGGAAGTTGGCCATGATGCAGGCAAAGCCCATGTTCTCGGCACCGATCAGGTTCGACACCGGTACCCGGCAGTCGTCGAAGAACAGCTCGGCGGTATCCGATGCCCACCAGCCCATCTTCTTCAACTTGCGACCGACAGTGAAACCGGGCGTGCCCTTCTCGATCAGCAACAGGCTGACACCGCCGAAACCGTCGCCACCAGTCCGCACCGCCACCGTGTAGTAGTCGGCCCGAATGCCACTGGTAATAAAGGTCTTGCTGCCGGTCACCCGATAGCAATCACCGTCGCGTAGCGCGCGAGTCTTCAGGTTCGCCACGTCGGAGCCCCCGGAGGGCTCGGTGACCGCCAGAGCCATGATCTTCTCGCCCGCCAGCACCTGCGGCACTATGCGTTCGCGCAGCGCCGGCGCGGCCCACTTGACCACCGGCGGCAAACCGATATCCAGGGAACCGAGGCCAGCGACCAGGCCGCCGGAGCCCGAGCGCATCAACTCTTCACTGGCGGCGACCTTGGCGAAGATGTCACCCTCATGACTGCCGCCGAACTGCTCCGGGTAGCCGATACCAAGAATCCCGGCGGCGCCGGCCTTCAGATACAGCTCACGCGGAAACTCTTCAGCCTCCTCCCATTCATCGATATGTGGCAGGATTTCCCGCTCGACAAATCGCCGCACAGAGTCGCGCACCAGTTGCTGGGAGGCATCGAAGTAATCCTGAAAGACGGACATGGGGCAGCTCCCGCAGAGGTTTACGCGACCATACCGAGCGCTTGCTTGGTTTACAAGGCGAGGATTGCGCCATCTACGGAGGTGATAACGCCACACCCGAGACGACGCAGTGATCGACTCGACAGGCTGGACCTGAAGGGCGCACAAGGGGCAAATACTTCATAGGAGCGGCTTCAGTCACGAAGCTGTTGTAGTGCATCAAAGCGTTCGCGGCTGAAGCGGATCGCTACCCGACCGCTGAACTGGAGCAGGCCGACCGTAGCGATGCCCTTACAACTGAATCGGTCGCCGCCCGGCAATCGAATGCGCCAAGGTTCCACCGTCGACAAGCTCCAACTCACCGCCGAGCGGCATGCCGTGGGCGATACGCGAAGCGATCAACCCCTTGTTAGCCAGCAACTGGGCAATGTAATGCGCCGTCGCCTCACCTTCCACGGTCGGGTTCGTAGCCAGGATGACCTCGGCAAAACTGCCCTGGGCAATACGCACCAGCAGATCAGGAATGCCGATGGCCTCTGGCCCCAAGCCGTCGAGTGGAGAAAGATGACCCTTGAGCACGAAGTAGCGCCCGCGAAAACCAGTCTGCTCCACCGCGTAGACATCCATCGGCCCTTCCACCACGCACAACAGGCTGTCATCGCGACGCGGATCGAGGCACAGCTGGCAGATCTCATCCTCGCTGAGGCTGCGGCACTGCTTGCAGTGACCAACGCCCTCCATCGCCTGAGTCAGCGCCTGCGCCAGGCGCATTGCGCCACCGCGATCACGCTCGAGCATCTGCAACGCCATGCGCTGGGCGGTCTTCTGCCCCACCCCCGGCAGGATGCGCAAGGAATCGATCAATTGGCGAATCAGCGGACTGAAGCTCATGGGAGTACTCGTTGGCTACAGGAGTGTTAGCAAGCTTTTGACCTGGGGATCAACGCCGCTGCCAGGGGTGGTCAGACGGTGTGCAGGACAAGGCGCAAGCAGGCGCGGGCACCGGAGTTTACTGGCTGTAAATGAGGATGCCCGTGTCTGCTTGCAACGCAGTCATGTGCGCTGGCTGGACGCCCGGATTAGAACGGCATTTTGAAGCCGGGGGGCAGCTGCATACCTGCGGTCATGCCAGACATCTTGTCCTGACTGTTCTGCTCGACCTTGCGCACCGCATCGTTCACCGCTGCCGCGATCAGGTCCTCGAGGATTTCCTTGTCTTCCTGCATCAGGCTATCGTCCAGACTGACGCGCTTGACGTCATGCCGACCGGTCATCACCACGCTAACCAGGCCGGCACCGGATTGACCGGTCACTTCGGCGTTCGCCAGCTCTTCCTGCATTTTCTGCATTTTTTCCTGCATCTGCTGGGCCTGCTTCATCAGGCCGGCCATGCCACCTTTCATCATGGTGCTAGTCCTCGGTAATCAGGGAGTTAACTTGAGTATCTATGGGTTCGATGCTGTCCGCGCGGATAACCGCGGCGAACTGCTGAATCATTTGCTGCACCAGCGGATCGCCGTGGATCGACTCTTCTGCTTCGCGCTGACGATTGGCACGCTTGCGTGCCGCTGCCTGCGCCGGGGTTTCCTGCTCGGGCGTACACAACTCGATCTGCAGGTGCAATTCGCGTCCATGATACTGATTCAGGGCATCATTCAAACGACGCTGCTGGGTCGCATTGAACAACGCACTGTGCCCAGGATCGAGATGCAACAACCAGCTATCACCCTCGACCGCCATCAGCGTGCAGTTGGCGCCGATACTGCCGGTCATGCCAGACAGACCAAGCTTGGGAAACAGCTCCAACCAGTCGGCAGCCAGGCCGGTCGCCGGCTTCGCAGCAAGCTGCAGTTCCGGCTCGACGGGCGCAACGGAATCAACCGCATCGAAATCGTAGTCGAACGACTGCGCATCCATCTCCACATAATCATAATCGCCCAACGGCGGTTCATCATCGCTGTCGCTACCGGCCTCGACCGGCGGCGCAATGCTGGCGGGCTGTACGGCCAACGCCTCGGCTTGCGGCGGCACCGATAGCGACTCAGCCAGCGGCGTACAGCCCTCAACTGGAGCGGCCTGCTCTTCCCAGGGCAAATTTGTCACTGCAATAACCGCCGCCGGCGGCGCGGCAGTCGGCGGCGCGGCGACAACCGGGGGCGCTGCAACCGCAGGCACAGGCTCGACCAGCGCCGGTGCCTGAAATTCGACCGGCGCAAGCGGCGGTTCTGGCACAACAGCCGTCACCACCCCAGACTCGGCTTCAGCCTCGACAACGGCAGCGGTCACCGCCGACACAGCCATAGCCGTGCCGGCCACTGGGTTGGGACGGGGATCAGCTGTGGCCTGGCTAATCCCTAGCGGCTTTAGCACCACCCTCGGCCCATCGCCGCTATCGGCGGGCCGAAACGCCAACATGCGCAACAGCACCATCTCGAAGCCGCTGCGCGGATCCGGCGCCAACGGCAGGTCGCGCCGACCGATCAAACCCATCTGGTAATAGAACTGCACGTCTTCGGCAGGCAACACTTCGGCCAATGCCAGCACCCGATCACGGTCGCCCTGGCCGTTGTCGACCGCATCCGGCAGCGCCTGGGCGATGGCCACACGGTGCAGGACATTGAGAATCTCCGCCAGCACCCCATTCCAGTCAGGCCCCTGCTCGGCCAAATGGCGTACGGCATCGATCAGGCCGCGCGCATCGCCCTCGAGCAATGCGTGCAGCACGCCATACACCTGACCGTGGTCGAGGGTGCCGAGCATCGCACGCACGTCTGTCGCCAGCACCTTGCCTTCACCGAAGGCAATCGCCTGGTCGGTCAGGCTCATCGCATCGCGCATCGAACCATCGGCCGCACGTCCAAGCAGCCAGAGCGCATCCTCTTCAAACGGAATATTTTCCGCCCCCAGCACATGGGTCAGGTGCTCCACCACCCGCTCCGGCGGCATGTTCTTCAGAGAGAACTGCAAGCAGCGCGACAGAATGGTCATCGGCAGCTTCTGCGGATCGGTGGTTGCCAGCAAGAATTTGACGTGCGGCGGCGGCTCTTCCAGGGTCTTGAGCAAGGCGTTGAACGAGTGCGAAGAGAGCATGTGCACTTCGTCGATCAGGTAGACCTTGAAGCGCCCGCGGCTCGGCGAATACTGCACGTTATCCAGCAGTTCGCGCGTGTCTTCGACCTTGGTGCGGCTGGCAGCATCGACCTCGATCAGGTCGACGAAGCGCCCCTCGTCGATCTCCTTGCAGATAGAGCAGACACCGCAAGGTGTCGAACTGATCCCGGTTTCGCAGTTCAGGCACTTGGCGATAATGCGCGCAATTGTGGTCTTGCCAACCCCACGGGTACCTGTAAACAGGTAGGCGTGATGCAGGCGTTGACTGTCGAGGGCGTTGATCAGCGCCTTGAGCACATGGGCCTGGCCGACCATTTCGCGAAACGTGCGCGGACGCCACTTTCGTGCAAGAACCTGATAACTCATCTAAAACCGTCGCGAGATGAAAGCAAAAGTGGGCTAATCCTAACGGAGCATGGGCTAAATTGCATCCGATGCTCGGCTCGGCGCTGCCAGCGCAATAATCATTGCATCGACTCAGCCCGTATATTGCAGGCGCTAGCGGACTGGCGATCGTTGGCGACTGCTGGCGGATCGCCGGAATGCCGGACCACAGCCAATTGGCTCCTGCTGGGTATTATCCGTGCCCAGCGCAGATTCAGCTGGCTAAAACTTAATCAAACAGTTATCATCCGGCCCGTTAGTACCACGCTGTAAGTCATTCAGGCCTTCCGGCCCCCTCGATGGACTCCAGGTAAAGAACGCATACGCCCCATCAGGCTATGCCGCACAGTTCCTTACCAGACCCAACCTGCTGACTGATCAGGCCGTCTTGCGCAAGCACTGACTCAGCCTGCCTCCGAAGTACCGACCCGCATAAGCACTAGTCAACACTGAACTTATGCGCGCAGTCCCGCTCCGATCAGACTCATTCCTTCGACCAGAAGTCGAAAGCTTGGAGCTTTATTTAGCGCAATGACGCGCCCGTTGTTTTAGGAAACACCCAAAAAATGAATACTCAACACCAAATTCAGGATGCCATTCGCACCCTATCCAACGCCTTTGCGCCATTCGATTGCCGCATTCTTGCCAGCCGCAAGGGTAACTTCAGCTTCACTATCGTCAATCAGGCCGGTATTGCCCAGCATACCCAGCGCCTGTATCCCGAGCAGTACAGCAGCGAGTCCCTGCCGCAGGTAATCGAGCGCGCCCGACAGTCGCTACTGGCCTGACCGAACTACACAACACCATTGGTGTCATAAGTGATTAGCCTCAGGATGGAGAACGGTCATGGATAGCATCAATCGCCAGTTCGTCGAACAGTTGTTTGCTCCTTTACGCGTCACTTTCAGCCCGCGTCGCCCAGACGGCGGCGTTGTCCTCTCCCTGCTCGACGACGCCGACGTCACCGCCTACAGCCGGGTCCTCAGCTCCGCCCAGCGTGACGATGCGCAAGCTTTTGCACAGAGCCTTGAAGACATTCGCCTGGAACTCGCCGTTCGCTCCGGCAATATTCCCGCAGAGATGCGCAAGGCGCTGAAAGAACAGAACAGCGTGCTCAATTATCACATCGACTGAAATAGCCAGCCCAGCCTCGCACAGCAAAATGCCGCTCACTTGAACCAAGTGAGCGGCATTTTTGTAACCCTAGCTGGAACCCCGGGATACGGTCGAATTGCGCAGGTGACAACTCATCGACGCGACTGGAGCTACCCATTCGCTTACTGCGTTTGCACCTTAGCCAGAGCGATACAATTCGAGCAGGCTTAGGAGCGCAGCACAGCTGCCACTCCCCTCTGACTATCGCTTGAACTCGAACTGTAGTTCGGCTCCTTCCAGCGAATCCCAGTAGTCATCACTCCGCTCATTGGTGATCAGCTTGCCATTGAGCTGAAAGGGGCTTTCTGCTGCCTGCTCGGCCCGGAACAGCGGCGGCAGCAAGGCCGGTGACGGCGGTTCATCAGAGACGACGAGCGACTGCAATTCCTCAAACAAATCCGGCGGCAGGCTCAAGTCGAGGTTCGCCTTGAGCGGAGGGGCAACAACAGCGTCTTTAACCACCGGTTTTTTCACAACGACGGCAGGTCGAGCAGGCTCGCTTGCCGCCTTGATCGCCGGCTTGGGCGCGGGTGTGGGCGCTATATCTGCCGGCGGCGCTGGCATGACGGATACCACTGATTTGGCGGGCTCGCGCGGCACGGCGGTAGTAGTCTTTTCGTTGTCGCACGCACTCAGCGATAGCAGAGCCAGAAGTAAAAGCAAAAACCGGAAGCTGATCATCAACACGCATAGTCGCAGTAAAGAGGAAGCATCATGCTCTCCTCTCCCCCAACTTCTAGCAAGCCCACCCTGTAGTGCTTACACAGGATTTACTCAAAGGGTGGGAAAATATCGAGCGCCGCAGCGGGTGAGAGTTTTTCACAAGCTCGTAGCCTGCCGGCCAATGCACTCCACCTTCATATCGACAGCCTGCTAGTGTTTTTTCTCGAGTCGTTCGAGCTGCGCCTCGATATCCAGCTGCGGGTAATCCAGTTGCAGCCGCTGCTGCAGACGCTTTGCCTCCTCGACTTTACCTGCGCGGCGCAATTCGAGCAGATGCATCAGCGCTTTTTCCGTATCCAGCTTCGCCGCCATGCCAGCCAGTGGTGCCGATTCCACAGCAGTCATGGGTAACTCGGCACTCGGCGCCGGTAGCAAAGCGCTGGCCTCATCAGCTGCCTGCTTGCCCGCATCCTCCGCCACGCCCGGTGCCGACGCACTCTTCTCAACCTTTTGCCGCGCCGATGAATAACTCCGCAGCGCCGGCGCCTGTTCGCGCAGCAGGCCTTGCGGCGCCTCGGCTTCGACCATGGGGGCGGTTGGCGCCGGCGCCATCACCGCGCGCGGCATGGGGGCGTCATAGCTATCAGGGGCTTGCTGCAGGGAGCGCCAGGTCAGGCTGACGCCTATGCCGATGCAAGCCAGCCCGGCCACTGCCAGCGACCAGCGCTGGCGACCGCCTGGGCCGAACAGCCAGGCGTGCAGGCGCTGACTCCAGTTGGACGCGCTCGACACCTGCGCGGCGCGAGCAGCAGCGAGGATGCGTGCGTCCAGCTCAGCGGAAGGCTCGGCCTGGCTATGGGCACGGAAGTGATCGAGCAACGCCTGCTCATGCGGCTCGTGTTGATCGCGGTTCATGCAGATAGCTCCTCGGCGGCCGGGTCAGCCAGCAGCCGACGTAATTTCTGCAACGCATAGCGTAAACGGCTTTTCACCGTTTCCGCTGGCGTGCGGGTCAACTCGGCGATCTCGTGCAACTCCAGATCGCCGTGGGCGCGCAGCAGGAATACTTCGCGTTGTTCCGGCGGCAGATCGGCCAGCGCGGCCTGCAGGCGCTCCTGGTCGCGACTCAAACTGAGCTGCTGCTCAGGGTTGGTCTCGCTGCATGGCCGGTCATGCAGCTGCTCGTCGAACGCCTCATGCCTGCCCTGCTGGCGGCCCGTTTTGCGCCAGTGATCGATCAGGCGATTGCGCGCGATCTGGTACAGCCAGGTCTTGAACAGCACCGCCTCGCGCTGCAGCGACTGGCTGCGGATCAGGCTCATCCAAGTGTCCTGGAACACCTCCTCGGCCAGCGTCGGGTCGCCGCACAGACTACAGAGAAAACGGAACAGGCCGAGGCGATGGCGTTGATAGAGCAGCGCAAAGGCCTCGGCGTCGCCCAGGCGATAACGCCGCAACAAGGCGGCGTCCTCTTCGTCGGGCAGTGGAGCAGCAGGATGGGCAGTCACGCTCAATCGACCTTGGCAGCGCTGGGTGCGGGAAGTGAAGACGGAGTTTGCAGGCTTTGCGCCAGTTCGACCAGTTGCACGAACTCGCCGCGCAGGCCGAAGCGATCCTCGCCCTTGCCGCTGCGGGCCAAGTCGGCGCTGTCGGCCAGGTCGAAATCGCCGGTGTAGCGCGCGCCTTTCAGCTGCTGGGCAAAGGCGGCAACAGCGGCGGCGAAGCGCAGATCCTCGCTGGCCTGAGCAATCGCCGGAGTGTTGCGCTGCACCTCAATGGGGATTTCCAGCAACTTACTGCTGCTCTGCTGCGGCGCCTTGTAGCGGATGCGCAGCAGTGCCAGCTCGCCCTGCTTGCCGGCGGTTTTTTCTGCCTGCTGGTAGCGCAGCGGCTCCAGCCAGCCCTTATTGCCAGCCGGAACTATTTCATAGAGCGCAGTGACGGTATGACCCGCTCCTATTTCCCCGGCATCGACCTTGTCGTTACTGAAGTCCTCACGCTTCAACGCCCGGTTTTCATAGCCGAGCAGGCGGTACTCGCTGACCTGCGCCGGGTTGAACTCGACCTGGATCTTCACGTCCTTGGCCACCGTCGCCAGGGTCGAGCCGAGCTGATCGACCAGCACCTTGCGCGCCTCGCGCAGGTTGTCGATATAAGCGTAATTGCCATCGCCGGCATCGGCCAACTGCTCCATCAACCGCTCGTTGTAGTTATCGGTGCCGAAGCCCAGGGTGGTCAGGGAAATCCCGGTCTTGCGCTTGTCGGCCGCCAGTTGCTTGAGCGTTTCGAAGTCGCTGATACCGACGTTGAAGTCGCCATCGGTGGCCAGCAGGATGCGGTTGATGCCGTTCTTGATAAAACCCTGCTGGGCCTGCTGATAAGCCAACTGGATACCCGACTCGCCAGCGGTCGAACCACCGGCGCGGAGCTGATCGATGGCCGCGCGGATCTTGACCTTGTCGCTGCCCGCGGTCGGCTCCAGCACCACGCTGGATGAACCGGCATAGACCACCAGGGAAACCTTATCCTCGGCACGCAATTGCTCGACCAGCAATTTCAAGGTGCTCTGCACCATCGGCAAGCCTTCGCGCCTGTCCATCGAGCCGGAGACATCCACCAGAAACACCAGATTGGCCGGCGGCAGCTGCGCAACCTGCATATCCGAGGCCTTGATCGCGATACGCAGCAAACGGCTCTGCGGGTTCCACGGCGTCACCGCCAGTTCGGTGCCGACGCCAAAGGGCGTGGCGCCGGTCGGCAGCGGGTAGGCATAGGGGAAATAATTGACCAGCTCCTCCAGGCGCACCGCCTCGGCCGGCGGCAACTGGCCCTGGTTGAGGAAGCGGCGGACGTTGGCATAGCTGCCGGTATCGATATCGATACTGAAGGTCGACACTGGTGATTCGGCCACGGCATGCACCGGGTTGTCGGCCAGTTTCTGGTACTGCTCGCGGTATTGCTCACGGTACGCCGACGGCAGATGATCCGCCATAGGTGCGCCAGGCTGACCCGCCGCCGGCAGCGCAGCGATGGCGGCATCACGCTGCAACTCGGTTTTTTTCGCCCGCGGCGGCATCTGGGATAGCTCAACTGCCGCGACCAGCTCCTGCTGATCGGCAACATGACTCTGCGGCGGCTCCGGTTGAGCGGCATTGCAGGCGACCAGGGTCAGCAGCAGGCTTCCGGCAAAACCCTGCAGCAACGGTTGTGGATATAACGCACGAATCCTCGACATGACGCATCTCCTTGGGGCGAAAAAGCTCTTCGCCCTGGTAGACGCAATGCCTTACCGATTCGGGTTAACCGCGAGGACATTCAGCTACTTGCCGTTGCCTCCTGGCACAACTGGCTGGCCAGCATGCCCAGGGTCATCAAGGCCCGCTCGGCCTCGCGGCTCCAGGGGATGCCGCAATTGAGGCGGATGCAGTGATTGAACTGCTCGGTGTTGCTGAAGATCAGCCCCGGCGCGATGCTGATGCCCTGCTGCAAGGCGCGCACGTGCAAGTCCTTGGTGTTGACCCGCACCGGCAGGCTGACCCAGAGGATGAAGCCGCCATTGGGCCGGGTCATCTGCGTGCCTTCGGGGAAGTACTGCTGCACCGCCAGCTGGAAGGCGCTGAGGTTCTTGCGGTATTCCTGGCGGATATAGCGCAGATGGCGGTCGTAACCGCCGTTCTCCAGGTAGGCCGCCACGGCCATCTGCGTGACGCTACAGGCCGAATGGGTGCTGAAGGTCTGCAGACGCTGGATCTCCTCCTGGTATTTGCCGGCGATGATCCAGCCGATGCGCACCCCGGGCGACAGGGTCTTGGAGAAGCTCGAGCAATACACCACCCGCCCCTCACGGTCATGCGACTTGAGTGCCTTGATCGGGCCTTGCTCGAACATCAGTTCGCCGTATATGTCGTCCTCGACGATCTGGATATCGAAATCTCCGGCCAGGCGCAGCAACTGCTTCTGTCGCGGCTCGGGGATGCTGCCGCCAAGCGGATTGCTCAGGCGTGCGGTCAAGACCAGCGCCTTGATCGGCCACTGACTGGCCGCCAGTTGCAACGCCTCGAGGCTGATCCCCGTACTTGGATCGCTGGGAATCTCGATGACTTTCAAACCCAGCAGATCGGCCAATTGCAGCAGGCCGTAATAGGTCGGCGACTCGGTGGCGATCAAATCCCCCGGTTTGGTCAGCACCCGCAGCGACATCTGCAGCGCATCGACGCAACCATGGGTAATCACCACTTCCGATGGGTCGACCACCACGCCGGCATCGCGCATGCGGATCGCCACTTGGCGACGCAGCGGCTCGAAACCCGGGCTGAACATATAGCTGAAGGCGCGCGGACTCTGAAACCGGGTGACCTTGGCCAACTGCTGATGCAAGGCGCGCACCGGCAGGTAGTCGACATGCGGCACCGCCGCGCCGAGAGGGAATACCCCTTCACGGCGCGACTCGGTGAGGATCTGATTGATGATGCTGCTGCGCGTCACCAGGCTGGGACGCTCGACCCGGGCGATATCCGGGGTCGGCGCGGTCAGGGCCGGGGTCTGGTGCACATAGAAACCGGATTGCGGACGCGCGCGAATCAGGCCCTGGTCCTCCAGGTTGGCGTAGGCCTGCAACACCGTGGCATGACTGACGCTGAGCTGCGAACTCATCTTGCGCACCGACGGTACCCGCTCTCCCGGCTGATAGACGCCGCGACGGATGTCTTCCGCCAATTGCTGGGCGATACGCTGATAGAGCAACAGACTGGTCATGGCCGCCTTCCCGCTTTATTGAACCGTTACAGTAACCCGACGAACCGAAAGTGCACCGGTACAGTTCCATAAATTGTGGACGACACAGCGGCGATCCGCCAGCGACTGCAGTGGAACAATTCAATAACAAGCCAACTGTTTGTTGAATTGCTCGCCTCCTCCAGGCCGCTGCGATCCTGGCTAGGGGCGGCGATAAATCGCGGGCAGAAAAAAACCGGTGCACCCGGGCAGAGGGAGGCGCCTGGATCAGCGTAGCCCGGATGCAATCCGGGAAGATCGTTGACGATGCTCCGGCCCCGGCTTTGACAAACTCGGTAGGTGCACGGCAGGCAGGACTTGCGCATGCCGAGGCACGGTTCAGCGTGCCAGGCCCAGACGCCCCTGCTCGTCGGAGAACACGATCTCGACCCGGCGGTTCTGTGCCCGCCCCATGGCCGAAGCATTCTCTGCGACCGGGAAGCTCTCGCCATGGCCCTGTACTTCGATACGCTTGCTATCGATGCCCAGGTCGATCAAGACGTCGGCGACGGTTTGCGCCCGTGCGCGGGACAGTTCGAGGTTTTCCAGCTTGTCGCCACGACTGTCGGTATAGCCCTCGATGCGTACCACCCGGCGCGGATTCAGTTGCAGGAACTGCACCAGCTTCAGCACCGTACGATTTGCCGACGCTTTCAGATTGGCCTGTCCTGCATCGAACAGCACATCGCCCAGGGTCATCACCAAGCCACGTTCGGTTTCGCTGGTTGCCAGGCTGACCATCTGCTCTTCCAGCCAGTTACTCTGCTCCTGCACACTGAGCAACTTGGCCTCACGCAGGGCCAGCTGCAGGCGCTGGCGCTCCAACTCGAGCTTGGCCGCCCGCTCCTGATTCAGGTTCAAGGCACTGTTTTGCCCGGCGATTTCGCTGTAACGCTGACTGAGGTAGGCGTAATGGCTAACGTCATCCGTACTGCCCCAATAGCTCGACAAGCGGTCTGCACGGGCCAGGGACTCACCCGCACGGATCACATCTTTCGGTGCGCTGCGCAGCACATCGGAGTTTTCCTTTACCGCCTGAAAGCTGCTGCGGGCCGCCTCGAGTGCCTCATTGCTGCTCTGCTGCTGCGAACCCGCGCAACCACTCAGCAGCAACGCCGACAGAACGCCTCCCAGCAGCGGGATCCGAGCATTCATCACAGCTCCCCCAACTGCTTGCGCAGGCGATTGATCCGGTTATTCAGTTCGTTCAGCTGGTCCTGACTTTTCTGCGTCAACACCCGAGCTTCCGCCAGACGGGCATCCAGTTCGGCCTGCTCGGCAAGCACCCGCGCCTCCTTGAAGGCATCACGTTGCATGGCAGATTGAGCCTGCAGCAATTTGGCTTCGGCCATTGCCAGTTCAGCTACCTGCTCATCGGCACCAACAGCCTTGGCTTGCGCCAAGGCTTGCTCGGTAAGGCGCAATTGCTCGGTCGGTGCCGGATCGCTGGCGCAACCGGTCAAACTCAGCACCACCATTGCGGCGCATGAAAATCGATTAATCACAAAAAACTTCCTACGGATTCGGGACGCTTGCGGGTTGCAACTGCTGCTCTTTCCAGCGCAATAGGTTGTCCTGCAGCAAGGTTTCCGGCAGGCCGGCAGCGATCGATTCTGTCATCTTTTTCGCCAGTTGTCCGCGCAGCCAGGGATCGTTGCATGCCGAGTTGTGCGACAGGGTCAGGTACAGACCCTCGCTGGAAATAGGCGGATCCAGCACCAGCAGGTTATCTTCCATGCTCAGCGTTTCGGCCAGAGCCAGACCGGGAAAACGCTCGTAGAGGACATAATCGGTACGCCCCAGCAACAGCTTTTGAAAGGCCTGAGCCAGGCTGGACACACCCTCCAAGGTCAGGTTGGCCTTGGCATAGGTATCGAACTGCTGACCGAAGCTGTTATTCACCAACGTGCCACCAGTGCGGCCCTGCAGGTCGGCCCAACTGGCGTAGGGAAACTCCGCGCCTTTACGCACCCAGACCACGCTTGGGGTGAAGAAAAACGCCGGGTGCACATAATCCATGGTTTCCAGACGCGGCAAGGTCAGAAAAGCACCGGCGATCAAATCGACCCGCCCCGTGCGCACCTCGTCTTGGGCGCGAGACCAGGGCCCGGTATAGATCACATCGATCACCAGATCCAACTCTTTGGCCAAATGCTTGAGCAAGTCGGCATTGGCACCGATCAACTGCTGCGGATTCTGCGGGTCACGCCACAAATAAGGCGGATACTCCGGATTGCCGGTGGCGACCAGGCGCTCACACTTGCCGGCGGCAGCACTCAACCCTGGCAACAGCGCCACGCCGAGCAAAAGCATTACGGATTTCAACAACCCACGTTCGAGCATGGCGACTTCTCGGCTGAACTTTTGATGGACTTTCAGGGCACGCGAACACTGGTGGATGCTGGCTGCATGTTAGCGTACAACCGGCTCAATAATAATTCGCGATAAGGGCGCGCCATGAAAAAACTGATTCTCGGCTTGATACTGTTGCTCGGCGGCGCCGCCGCGACGCTCTACCTCTGCCCCGCCGCACTGCTGGCTACGACGCAACTGGTCGCACTGCAGCAGGCGGATCTCAGCACCAAGCGGGTGACAGTCGGCGATCTTAGCATTCATTACTACCAGGGCGGCCCGAGCGTCGGCGAAACCATTCTGATGATCCACGGCTTCGGTGCCAGCAAGGACAACTGGCTGCGCTTTGCCCGCTACTTCACCGAGGGCTACCAGGTGATCGCCCTGGACCTGCCCGGCTTTGGCGACAGCAGCAAGCCCTACGCCAGTTACGATGTCGGCACCCAAGTCGAGCGCCTCGCCGCTTTCACTCAAGCCTTGCAGATCAAAAAACTGCACCTGATCGGCAGCTCGATGGGCGGCCATATCAGTGCCCTGTATGCCGCACGCTATCCCGAACAAATCCTGTCAGTGGCGTTGCTCGGCAATGCTGGCGTCGACTCGCCACAGAAAAGCGAGTTGATCGAGCGCCTCGAACGCGGCGAACCCAATCCGCTGATCGTGAAAACACCGCAACAGTTCGAGCAGCTGCTGGAGTTCATCTTCGTCGAAGTGCCGAGCATGCCCGAGCGCCTGAAGCAGGCGCTGGCGGAAAGAAGCGTCGCCAACAGTACGCATAACGAGCGGGTCTTCGCCCAACTGGTCAGTCGTTATATTCCGCTCGAACCGGTACTGCCGAAGATCCAGGCGCCGACTCTACTGTTATGGGGCGCCCAGGACAGGGTTCTGCATGTTTCCAGCATCGAGGTCATGCAGCCACTCCTACAGCGCCCCAGCGTGGTGATCATGCAAGACTGCGGGCACGCGCCCATGCTCGAACGGCCCAAGGAAACTGCCGAGCACTACCAGGCGTTTCTGCACACCCTCGCAGCAGAGCGTGAATAAAGCCAAATCGTACACAAGAAAAAACCCGCTCAAGGCGGGTTTTTCATGGGGCAAGGGAAGCCGGTTTACACCAGTTTCTCGAACTCCGGGATAGCGTCGAACAGATCCGCCACCAGGCCGTAATCGGCCACCTGGAAGATCGGCGCTTCTTCGTCCTTGTTGATCGCAACGATCACCTTGGAGTCCTTCATGCCGGCCAGGTGCTGGATCGCGCCGGAGATACCGACGGCGATGTACAGCTGCGGCGCGACAATCTTGCCAGTCTGACCGACCTGCATGTCGTTGGGCACGAAACCGGCGTCGACCGCGGCGCGCGAGGCACCGACTGCCGCGCCGAGCTTGTCAGCCAGGGCGTAGAGGTGCTTGAAGTTGTCGCCGTTCTGCATGCCGCGGCCGCCGGAAACGACGATCTTGGCAGCGGTCAGCTCCGGACGATCGGACTTGGCCAGCTCTTCACCGACGAACGCCGACTTGCCGGCGTCGCCGCCAATAGCCACGGCCTCAACGACAGCGCTGCCACCCTCGGCTGCGACCGGGTCGAACCCGGTGGCACGCACAGTGATCACCTTCACGGCAGCGGAAGACTGCACGGTAGCGATGGCGTTACCGGCATAGATCGGTCGCTTGAAGGTATCGGCGCTTTCCACGGCGATGATTTCGGAGATCTGATCGACGTCCAGTGCAGCGGCTACGCGCGGCAGGATATTCTTACCGTTGCTGGTGGCAGCAGCCAGGATGTGGCTGTAGCCCTTGCCCAGTTCGGCTACCAGCGGCGCGACGTTTTCCGGCAGCTGGTGGGCGAAGGCTGCGTTGTCGGCCACCAGCACCTTGGCCACGCCAGCAACTTTGGCAGCGGCTTCGGCAGCTACGCCGCAAGCGGCACCGGCAACCAGAACGTGGATGTCACCACCGATTTTCGCGGCAGCAGCAACGGTGTTCAGAGTGGCGGGAGCCAGAGCGGCATTGGTGTGTTCAGCGATAACCAGGATAGTCATTTAGATTACCTTCGCCTCGTTCTTCAGTTTCTCGACCAGTTCAGCCACCGACTTGACCTTGATACCAGCGCTGCGGGCAGCAGGCGCTTCGACTTTCAGGGTTTTCACGGTGGAAGCGGTGGAAACGCCCAGGTCGCCCGGGGTAACGGTTTCCAGCGGCTTTTTCTTGGCCTTCATGATGTTCGGCAGCGACGCGTAGCGCGGCTCGTTGAGGCGCAGGTCGGTGGTCACGATCGCCGGCAGGTTCAGTGCCACGGTCTGCAAGCCGCCATCGACTTCGCGAGTCACGTTGACCTTGTCGCCAGCCACTTCCACCTTGGAGGCGAAGGTGCCTTGGGCGTAACCGCTCAGCGCGGCGAGCATCTGGCCGGTCTGGTTATTGTCGCTGTCGATCGCCTGTTTGCCGAGGATCACCAGCTGCGGCTGCTCCTTGTCGACCACCGCCTTGAGCAGCTTGGCCACGGCCAGGGAATTCAGCTCATCGCTGGATTCGACCAGAATGGCGCGATCGGCGCCCAGGGCCAGGGCGGTACGCAGCTGCTCTTGAGCAGCAGTCGGACCGATCGACACCACGACGATTTCGCTGGCCACGCCTTTTTCTTTCAGGCGTACCGCTTCTTCCACGGCAATTTCGCAGAAGGGATTCATCGACATCTTGACGTTGGCAAGATCAACGCCGCTGTTGTCCGCTTTGACGCGGACCTTGACGTTGTAGTCGACCACTCGTTTGACAGCTACAAGAACCTTCATGGATTCCTCGTTACTCTCCGGTGAATAGGAATGTCGCCAGAAGCGAACATGGCGGGTGATGCAAATCGGCCGGAACCGACCTTCAGCCCAGACGGCGAACGCAAAACCGCCCGTATCTTGACCGTACGACCTGGCCCGGTCAATACAATGAATCGGCCAGTCATCCACGATGTAGTAGGATTCTAGCAGGACTACAGAATATTCAAACAAACGTTTGTATTGGCCCGCTAGAAGGGTGCAGATATAATGCGCCAGCATCGCCCAGGGAACGAGCCTGATCGTCAAATAAAATTAGAGAGCCTGAGTAGGAGATAGCCTGTGGAACGCGAGTTTATGGAATTCGACGTCGTCATCGTCGGCGCCGGCCCAGCCGGCTTGTCCGCCGCCTGCCGACTGAAGCAGAAAGCCGCCGAAGCGGGCAAGGAAATCAGCGTCTGCGTGGTCGAAAAAGGCTCCGAAGTGGGTGCGCACATTCTCTCTGGAGCGGTGTTCGAACCGCGCGCCCTGAACGAACTGTTCCCCGACTGGAAGGAACTCGGCGCACCGCTGAACACCCCGGTCAAGCGCGACGACATCTACCTGCTGAATAACGCGACAAAAGCCAGCCGAATCCCCGACCTGTTCGTGCCCAAGACCATGCACAACCAGGGCAACTACATCATCTCCCTGGGCAATCTGTGCCGCTGGCTGGCCCAGCAGGCCGAGAATCTGGGCGTGGAAATCTACCCCGGCTTCGCCGCCCAGGAAGCGCTGATCGACGACCAGGGCTCGGTCTACGGCATCCTCACCGGCGACCTCGGCGTGGATCGCGAAGGCAACCCGAAAGAGGGTTACTACACCCCCGGCATGGAACTGCGCGCCAAGTACACCCTGTTCGCCGAAGGCTGCCGCGGCCATATCGGCAAGCAGCTGATCAAGAAGTACAACCTCGACAGCGAAGCCGACGCCCAGCATTACGGCATCGGCATCAAGGAAATCTGGGACGTCGACCCGGCCAAGCACGAGCAAGGCCTGGTGGTGCATACCGCCGGCTGGCCGCTGTCGCTGGTCGACAGTGAAAACACCGGTGGTTCCTTCCTCTATCACCTGGAGAACAACCAGGTGGTGGTCGGTCTGATCGTCGACCTGTCCTACAGCAACCCGCACCTGTCGCCGTTCGACGAGTTCCAGCGCTACAAACACCACCCGGTGATCGCCCAGTACCTGGAAGGTGGCAAGCGCGTGTCCTATGGCGCCCGCGCCATCAGCAAGGGCGGCCTCAACTCGCTGCCGAAGATGGTGTTCAACGGCGGCGCACTGATCGGCTGCGACCTCGGCACCCTCAACTTCGCCAAGATCAAGGGCAGCCACACCGCGATGAAGTCCGGCATGCTCGCCGCCGACGCGGTGGCCGACGCGCTGTTCGCCGGCCGTGAGGGCGGCGACCAGCTGACCGGCTACGTCGAAGCGTTCAAGACCAGCTGGCTGTACGACGAGCTGTTCCGCAGCCGCAACTTCGGCGCGGCGATTCACAAGTTCGGCGTGCTCGGCGGCGGCGCCTTCAACTACCTCGACCAGAACCTGTTTGGCGGCAAGATCCCCTTCACCCTGCACGACACCAAGCCGGATTACGCCTGCCTGAAACTGGCCAGCGAAGCGAAGAAGATCAGCTACCCGAAACCGGACGGCAAACTCAGCTTCGACAAGCTCAGCTCGGTATTCCTCTCCAACACCAACCATGAAGAGGAACAACCCTGCCACCTGAAGCTCGCCGACCCGAGCATTCCGCTGACCAAGAACCTGCCGCTGTACGATGAACCGGCGCAGCGCTACTGCCCAGCTGGCGTGTACGAAATCGTCACCCTGGAAGACGGCGAGAAGAAGTTCCAGATCAACGCGCAGAACTGCGTGCACTGCAAGACCTGCGACATCAAGGACCCGGCCCAGAACATCAACTGGGTGGCTCCCGAAGGCGCTGGCGGGCCTAACTACCCCAATATGTAAGATGCAAAAGGCTCCTTCGGGAGCCTTTTTGCTTTTAGCCACAAGCTACAAGCAGCCACCCGCGCGCGCTTTCTTGCCGCTTGAGGCTTGCCGCTTACAACTGAGCCCTACGGCTGCGGCCCAATCGGGAAGAACTGCCCACTGCTCCACACCCCCAGCCATATCTGGCCGTCGATCTCGCGCGGCACCGCCAACTCGACCAGCTGGTAGAACACGTTGCGGTGGATCAGCGCCTCGAGGTTCGCGCGCACGTGCACATAGGGTGCCGGTTCCTGGGACTGCGCATCCAGCTCGACCCGGAGCGGGTGCTCGGTATCGGCAACGGTTTCCTCCTCGACGTTGGTGGTGAAACGCAGCACCTGCGCCTCGCCCTCGCCGTCTACCTGCAGACTGACGGCAACGAAGGGCGCATCGTCGACCTTGATGCCGACCTTCTCTACCGGGGTGATCAGGAAGTAATCGTCGCCATCGCGGCGAATGATGGTGGAGAACAACTTGACCATCGGCTTGCGTCCAATCGGCGTGCCCAGGTAATACCAGGTGCCATCGCGCGCGATGCGCATGTCGATGTCGCCGCAAAAATCGGGGTTCCACAGGTGTACAGGCGGCAAGCCCTTCTTCTCGCCCTTGGAAATCTGTGCCAACAGGTCGCCGGCTTTGCCTGGGTTCGTCATGCGAGTGTCCTTAGAGGCTCTGGCCAATCAGGCTGCGGGCATAATCGCGCAGCGGTGGACCGAGCAAGTCTTCTGGTTTGGCATCATAGAATGTCAGGAAGCCGCCGCGGCTGTGAATCCGCGCAGTATCGACCAGATAACGGGTATTGGTTTCGATCAGCATCAACTGAATGACGCTACGGTCGGTGCCAAGCCGGTCCAGCACCTGCTGATCAGCCCACTCATCCCCCGTGCCGATGCGGTCATCGGCATAGGCAAAGCGGCTGTAGAGCAGATAATGCGCGCCGGCCGCACGCGCCTGGTCCATGGCCTCCTCCAACCCGGCCGGACTACGCGCCCGACGGACCAGCGGGAAATACTCGACGAAGCCCTTGAACGCCTCTTCCGCAACCACATTCGGTCGCGGATAGGCCGCGCCGGGAGGAACGAAATGCCCCTGGGCGATATAGATGAAAGAGTCCTGCTGCAGGCGCCGCGAGGCCATGCGCTCGGTTCGCCCATGATCGAGAAAACCGGCATCGCGCAATTGATAGGTGGCGCCATCGGCCAGGTCGCTGACCTTCATGCAGCCACCCAAGACCATCAACACCAGGATTAATATCAGGTTGCGCATCACTCTCCTCCCGTTGCCGGTGACGGAATACCGGCGGACAGGCCAGTAATGCAGGTTTCACGCCATCACAGGCCGCGCTGCCACTCCTGGCGCAACCCGGCGCCCTGCGGCTGTTCGATGGCGGCGCGCACCTGCGCCAGCAGACGCGCCTTGTCCGCCCCCAGGTTGCCTTTGAGCACCAGATAGTTGGAGGCATGATCACTGCGAAACACCGTGTCGCGCAGCTCCAGGCCCTGCAACAGACGCTCGACCTCAATGAACAGTTGCTGCTGACTCAACGATTGATAATCGGCGAACGCCTGGCGAAACCGCGCCTCGCCCTGGGGAAAGCTGACGACCAAGGTCGAGAGGAACTCCGGTTGCGCGGCATTCATCAGACGCGCCGAGTTATCGGCATGCTGGCCGCTCAAGGCGGTCCCACCAAGGCCATTGAGGATCATCACCGAACGGGCAATCCCGGCCTGGCCAAGCTTGTCCAGGGCGCTCAGGCTGGACTCGAAGGTTTCGCCCTTGTTGACCCGCGCCAGCACCTCGTCATCACCCGACTCGCAGCCCACATAGGCCATACGCAGCCCGGCGTCGGCCAGTTCCTTTAGCTCAGCGACCGACTTCTTGCGCAGATTGCGCGGCAGGCAATAACTCGAGACCCGCTCGACATCCGGCATGTACTCACGAATGGCCGAAAGGATGACCAGCAAACGGCGCGTCGGCAGCACCAGAGCATCGCCATCGGCGAGAAACACCCGCTGCACGATCAGCCGCTCGCCAGCGCGGCGAATTTCGTCGAGCACCTCCCGCTCATCGCGGGCACGGAATTTCTTCTGCGCTTCGGTGTACATCTCGCAGAAGGTGCAGTTATTCCAGGAGCAGCCGTTGGTCACCGGCAGAATCAGCGAGTGGGCCTCGCTTGGCGGGCGGAATACCGGTTCGATATAGGCAATGGGGAAATCAGTCATACTTTTTCGCGTCAAGCTTCAAGCCAGGATGCCTTGCACAGCCGATAGAAATCACCCTTTTTGCGGCTTGCAACTCTCATCCTCCAATAATCTTCATGACGGTCACGCCTCCGGAAAAGGCCACCTCCTGCTTGTCACCCAGCGCCTTGACCAGCAACCCCTGCAAAGCAGGCAAAGCCTGATGACGCGGTTTATCGAGCAGATCGCCGACATAATGGCGATTGCTCGACGACAGACAGCCGTGCAGCCAGCCAGTCGACGACAGGCGCAAACGTGAACAAGTCCGGCAGAACGGTACACTTTCGTTGGCAATCACCCCGAAAAAGCCCTGGCCTGGAATCTCGTAGCGCAACGCGGTGGCATCCACCGGCGCATCGGCCTGGGTATAGTCGTAGTGCTCGCCGATCATGGCCAACAGCTCGGGCATGCCGACGAACTGGCGCAGGAAACTGTTGCCATCGCGCGCCAGATGGCCCATGCGCATCAATTCGATGAAACGCAGCTCGAACCCCCGCTCCATACAGTAATCCAGCAACGGCAGGACTTGATCGAGGTTTTGCCCGCGCAGCGGCACCATGTTGAGCTTGATCTGCATGCCGGCTGCCTGCGCCTCGTCCAAACCTGCCAGGACGGTGGCCAGATCACCGCCGCGGGCGATGGCGCGGAACGCAACCGGATTGAGGGTATCCAGGGATATGTTGAGGCGGCGAATGCCGTTTTCCAGCAGCAACGGCAGCTTGCGCGAGAGCAGTTGGCCGTTGCTGGTCAAGCTGATGTCAGCCAGGCCCAGCGGGCTGACGCCGCGCAGGAACGCCTCCAGCTTCGGACTGACCAGGGGCTCGCCGCCGGTGATGCGCAAGCGCTCGATGCCTGCGGCTTCGATCAGGTAACCGACCCCGCGCACCATGGCCTCGGCGGACAATTCGTCCTGCGCCGCGACCAGGCGCTTGCCGTCGGGCACGCAGTAGGTACAGGCGTAATTGCAGGCGGCGGTCAGACTTACCCGCAGGTTGCGAAAGCGTCTGCCTTGACGGTCAACAATCATGGAGGACTCCGATTAACGTTACCCGGAGTATATCGCTGCAATCCGCTACGGCACATGCACTCTATGCGCTATCAACCGGCCGAATACCGTCAACTAGCCGGAGTCTCGGTGTCACGTTTGCGCTTGTTGCCCATGCGCACACCGATATCCATGAGGAACTGGAAGAACCCCTCCTGATCTTCCAGCACATTGCTCCAGAACGGCGAGTGATAGAGCGCCACGGCACCGTGCACCAACGCCCAGGCCGCGCAATAATGAAAATATGGTGGCACGTCTTCAAGCTTGCCTTCGGCGATGCGGCCCTTGATCAGTTGAGTCAGGCGCTCGAAGTTGGAGGCGCGGATCTTGTGCAACTGCTCGACCAGTTCCGGCACCTGATTGCCCTTGACCACCTTCTCTTCCAGGCGGTCGAACAAGCGGTAGCGTTGCGGATCGCGCATGCGGAACTCGAAGTAGGCGCGCGACAGCGCTTCCTTGTCACGGTCGATGTCGGCCGAGTGCAGCAACTCGTTCAAGTCGCGCTCGTAGTCGAGCATCAGGCGCAGGTAGATCTCCGCCTTGGACTTGAAGTGCTTGTAGATGGTGCCTTTGCCGATACCGACGGCGTCGGCGATCATCTCGACAGTGACGCTGTCTTCACCCTGCTCAAGGAACAGTTTCAACGCGGTGTCGAGAATTTCCTGTTCGCGGCGGCGAAACTCACGGACCTTACGGGGTTCATTCTGCATAAGAAGGACTAAGAGGTCGAAAATCGAAGCCGAGTATTATGCCTAACTAGCGCAAAATTGCACGGATCATCCGACCATGTACGGCATTCATGACGAGTTTCCGCAACTTCCCGGTCTGCGTTACCTGAACCACGCCGCAATTTCGCCTTGGCCACGGCGTGCAGTGCTGGCGGTCAAGCTCTTTGCCGAACAGAACGCCCAGGTTGGCTCCCGCGATTATGCGGATTGGCTGCAGGTCCAGCGCAGTCTGCGCGAACGCCTGACGCGCCTGCTCAATGCACCCTGCAGTGACGATATCGCGCTGGTCAAAAGCACCTCGCAGGCGTTGTCCTTCGTGGCTTTCGGCCTGGACTGGCATGCAGGCGACCAGGTGGTGATCAGCAACGAGGAGTTCCCCTCCAACCGTGTGGTGTGGGAGGCGCTCGAGCCGCAAGGAGTCGACGTAATCAAGGTCGACCTGCATGGCGGCGACCCGGAAAGCAAGCTGCTCAACGCCTGCGGCCCGCGCACCCGGCTGCTGTCGATCAGCGCCGTGCAATACGCCAGCGGTCTGCGCCTGGACCTGCAGCGCCTCGGCCATGGCTGTCGGCAACGCGGCGTACTGTTCTGTGTCGATGCGATCCAGCAGCTTGGCGCCCTGCCCTTCGATGTCCAGGCCTGCCAGTGCGCCTTTGCCATGGCCAGTGGACATAAATGGCTACTCGGCCCGGAAGGGCTTGGCGTGTTCTATTGCCGCAGCGACCTGCGCGCCCGGCTTGCACTGCATGAGTACGGCTGGCATATGCTCGAACACCGCGGCGACTACCTGCGCCAGGACTGGCAACCCGCGCACTCGGCCAGGCGCTTCGAATGCGGCAGCCCGAACCTGCTGGGCAGCATGGCGCTGGAAGCCAGCCTGTCGCTCCTCGAGGAAGTCGGCATGGTCGAGGTCGGCAAGGCCGTACAGGCACGCGTGCAATGGCTGCTCGACGGCCTGGCCGGCATGCCGGGCATCACACTGCATAGCCCGATTGACCCGGCTCGGCGCGCCGGCATCGTCACCTTCAGCCTCGCCGGCTGGGATAATCAGGCACTATTCCAGCGACTTAGATCCGAACAGGTGATTTGTGCTCAGCGCGGCGCCGGCATCCGCCTGTCCCCCCATTTTTACAGCGAGGCTCGGGTAATAGAGGAAACCCTGAGTCTGCTGCACCAGCTGGCAACAGGCTGAGGACTCAACAGCCGGCCAGGTATTCCAAATCTGTTTAAAAAATGAGCCTAATTGGCCTGGACGTTCGGCAAACTTCGCCAATACTCAAGAGTACTGGCGCGCGGCATCTCCCCCCAAGTGTCCCGCCAGGCAAGGTACCGTGGACCGCGTGCCTTGATTTACTCCTAATGGTCTTAACCCGGATTCCCCCCCAGAACCCGGGTTTTTTTTGCGCCGGCTTTATCCGCCGAGTGCATCCTGTGCTCCATCGGCTGCGGACGGCACGGCAGCTACCCGTCGACGGCCTCGAGCCAATAACGCCGCGACAACCCCCACCCAAGTCTCATGCGCAGATGTCAGGCAACCCGCGCCAGCGGGAACAGGCGCTTGAAGTTGGCGCTGGTCTGCTCGGCCAACTGCTCGAAACTCACGCCCCGCAACAGTGCCAGATACTCGGCCACGTCGCGTACATATTCCGGCAGATTTGGCTTGCCACGGTGCGGTACCGGCGCCAGGTAAGGCGAGTCGGTTTCCACCAGCAAGCGATCAGCCGGCACCTGGCGGGCGACTTCACGCAGCGCCTCGGCATTGTGAAAGGTGACGATACCGGACAGGGAAATATAGAAGCCGAGGTCCAGCGCCGCCTTGGCCATCGCCCAGTCTTCGGTGAAGCAGTGCAACACCCCGGCCTGCGGCAAGGCGGCCTCGCCCAGCAAGGCCAGGGTATCGGCACGGGCTTCCCGGGTATGCACGATCACCGGCTTGCCGGTGATCCGGGCAGCCTGCAGGTGCAGGCGGAAAGCCTGCTGTTGCAAGGCTGCTGCTTGCGGTTCGTAGTGGTAGTCCAGCCCGGTTTCACCGATGGCCACCACCCGCGGGTGGTTCAGCTCGGCCAGCAACCAGTCCAGGGCTGGCGCGGCGCCCGGTTCGAGATCCAGCGGATGAACCCCGACCGAGCAATCGACATCGGCATAGCGCTCGGCCAGGCCTTTGACCGTCACCGCATTGTCGGCACTGACTCCGATACAGAGGAAATGACCAACGCCGCGCGCCCGCGCTGCATCCAGCGCAGCATCGAGGGAGCCGCCATGGGCGGCCAGATCGAGACGATCGAGGTGACAGTGGGAATCGATAAGCATGGGGGCCTCAAGCGACAAGCTGCAAGCCACAAGCCACAGCCCGAAGCGCAGCAGCTTACTTGTGGCCTGGAGCTTGAGACCTGCGGTCTGCGGTTACATGGTATGGGTCGGCCGATCCGACTTCAGCGCACCCGCCAGGTAGGTCTCGATCTTGTTCCGCGCAGTATTGTCACCGTCATTGAACTGCACGCCGACACCTGCCGCGCGGTTGCCCTGCGCACCTTTGGGCGTGATCCACACCACCTTGCCGGCGACCGGGATCTTTTCCGGCTCATCCATCAGATTGAGCAACATGAACACTTCATCGCCAAGCTTGTAGCTCTTGTTGGTCGGGATAAACAGCCCGCCATTCTTGATAAAGGGCATATAAGCGGCATAGAGCACGGACTTGTCTTTGATGGTCAGAGACAGGATTCCGTTACGCGGGCCCAAATTAGGTGGCAAGCTCATGCGGCGTTCCTGGTTTTCATTACTTGATGGCCGATTCTAGCCCGGTCCGGGCAGGCTTGCCCACTGCACCAGCAGGGCTTCGAGAAGCAGGACACGATTGAGGTTGGCTTTCCCGATGACTTTCTGCCGCTGCGCCAGCAACCAATCCTGCATCTGCAAGACTTTCGCCTGAGGCGTTTTCTCCGCCAGGTACTGTACGACCTTGCGCATATCGGCTTGCCCCAGCCCGGCCTCGTCACGCGTCAACTGATAACGCAGGATCAGCTGCGCCCAGTCGCAGAACCAGTCGAACAACAACTGCAGGGATACCGCGTTCCAACTTTCTGCCAGCGGGCTCGGCGCGATCTGCTGCTTGAGCAGCTTCTTGACCCCGTCGACCACCAGGGCACGCTGCTGACGCACGCCCTGAGCATGCATGCGCGCGGCGACCAATGGCGAGCCAGCCGCCAGACAGAGCAACTCGGCGCGCTCTTCATCGGCACACTCCGGCAACGCCTGTGCCAGCCAGGCCTGGCTCATCGCCTGACTCGGCAATGGACAGGCCTGCTGCACACAGCGACTCCTCACCGTCGGCAGCAAGCGACTGGGCTGATGACTGATCAACAGCAACACTGTATCGCCGGAAGGCTCTTCCAGGCTTTTCAGCAGGGCGTTGGCAGCGTTCAGATTCATAGCTTCGGCAGGTTCGACCAGCACCACCTTACGTCCGGCGAGTTGAGCGGTCTGCACCACGAAGTTAACCAAATCACGCACCTGGTCGACCTTGATCGCCTTGTCGGCTTCTTCCGGCTGCAGAATGTAGTTGTCCGGGTGGGTGCCGGCAGCCAGCAGATGGCAGGACTTGCACTGACCACAGGCATCCAGGCCGACTGGCCGCTGACAGAGCAGACGAGCCATCAGGCGCTCGGCGAGTGCGCGCTTACCGATACCGGCCGGGCCATGCAGCAGATAGGCATGGGCATGCTGCGTGCGCCCGGCCAGTTGCTGCCAGAGCGTGGCTTGCCAGGGATAGGCATCAGCCACGGCACAGCTCCACGATATGCACCAACATGGCGTCCAGATCCTGCTGCACCTGACTCAGGGACTGCGCGGCATTCAAAATCCGATAACGCCGAGGCTCTTCACTGGCACGGCGCAAATAGGTCTGGCGCACCGCTTCGAAAAACCCCCTGTCCTCCTGCTCGAATCGATCCAGCCGGCCACGCGCCGCGGCACGGGCCAGACCGACCTCTACCGGCAAATCGAATACCAGGGTCAAATCCGGACGCAGATCGCCCTGCACGAAACTTTCCAGCACGGCAATACGGGCCTCCGACAAACCGCGACCGCCACCCTGGTAGGCATAGGTAGCATCGGTAAAGCGGTCGCAGAGCACCACACAGCCACGGGCCAGCGCGGGGCGAATCACCTGAGCCAGATGCTGGGCACGGGCTGCGAACACCAGCAGCAACTCGGTATCGGCCGCCATTGGCTCATCGCTCGGGGCCAGCAACAGTTCGCGGATACGCTCAGCCAGCGGAGTACCGCCCGGCTCACGAGTCAACAGTACCTCTATACCCTGCGCTCGCAGGCGCTCGGCCAGAAACTCACGGTTAGTACTTTTGCCAGCGCCTTCAGGGCCTTCCAGAGTGATAAACAAACCGCTCACAGGCTGTCCTTTATTGATTGTTCGACTGCACGGGGGCAGGGCTTGAACGGTAATCCTCGCGACGGATGAGCTGGTACTCGCGCACCGCACGGTTGTGTGCCTCGAGGGTATCGGAGAATACATGGCTGCCATCGCCGCGAGCGACGAAATATAGGCTCTTGCCCACCGCTGGATGCAGTGCGGCATTGATCGCTTCGCGCCCAACCATGGCGATCGGCGTCGGCGGCATGCCCTCGATCACATAAGTGTTGTAGGCCGTCAGCTCACGCAGGTGAGCGCGCGTCAACTTGCCGTTGTAGCGCTCACCCAGGCCATAAATCACCGTCGGGTCTGTCTGCAGGCGCATGCCGATGCGCAGACGCCGGACAAATACACCGGCAATCTCGCCACGCTCCTCAGGCACCCCGGTTTCCTTTTCGATGATCGAGGCCATGATCAAGGCCTCATAAGGAGTCTTATAAGGCAGCCCGTCGGCGCGCCCCTCCCACTCCTCGGCCAATACCTGCTCCAGGCGGACGTAAGCTTGCTTGAGCAGATCGAGATCGCTCATGCCACGCACGAAACGGTAGGTATCGGGGAAAAAGCGCCCTTCCGGATTGACCCCTGGGTAGCCCAGGCGCGCCATCAACTGGGCGTCACTCAGGTCGGTCAAGGTCAGTTCAAGCTTGCCTTGGCGCTCCAGGGCCGTGCGAACCTGACGAAAACTCCAACCCTCCACCAGCGTCAGGCTGTACTGCACCACCTCGCCACGCCGCCACAACCCGAGCATATCGCGCACGCTGAGTTCTGGAGTGAGGCGATACTCGCCACTGTGCAGAGGCTGCCCCTTGAGATTGAAGCGCCAGTAGAGTCGCAGCCAGAACGCATCATGCAAGACACCATCAGCCTGCAGGCGATTGAGCACACCGCCAGGAGTGGCGCCAGCAGGCACCTCAAGCATCAGCTCATCGCTCAAATTCAGCGGTTGCTCGAGCGCCGAGTGCTGCTGCCAGGCGACAAAGGCCACCAGCAAACCAGCAATTAATACACCGCCCTCAAGCAGCAACAACAATTTACGTATCACTAATCAGCTGTCCAGTAGATCGCGGGCTATGACCTGCAGTTTACGGGTCAGCGGGCCAACCGACCACTGATGCCGTTGCAGGGCACGAACAGGCCAGATGCCATAGAGACTGTTGCAGAGAAAGACTTCGTCGGCCTGCAGCAACGCATCAAGGCCAATATCGCTCACATCGCAGTGCAACCCCTGGGCCTCTGCCTGCGCCAGCAGCTCGGCACGCATCACCCCGGCTACACCGCAACGAGAAAGATCGGGCGTGAGCAAGACGCCATCCTTCACTAGAAACAGATTGCTGTAGACGCCCTCGATCACCCGCCCGGAGGTATCCAGCATCAGGCCTTCGGCATGCTCGGCGTCCTGCCACTCGGCACGCGCAAGCACCTGCTCGAGCCGATTCAAATGCTTCATCCCGGCCAACAGCGGCTGCTCGGCCAGTCGCGTAACACAGGGGAACAAGCGTACACCCAGCTCTGCGTTGCCGACCGGATAAGATGGTTTGCTGCTGCCCTGCAAAATCCGTCGCGGCAATCCAGGCTGCGGCGGCGCATAGCCGCGCAAACCGTCGCCGCGCGTCACGATCAACTTGGCTACGCCATTACCCAGCTCACGACTGAACGCCAGCAGCTCTGCACGCACCAACACCAGATCGAGATCGATCAGCAGGCGCGCACAACCTTCGCCAAGCCGCGTCAGGTGCCGCTCCAGCAATGCGGGATTGCCGCCACTGACGGCGATGGTCTCGAACAGTCCATCGCCGTAGGCCAGACCACGGTCTTTGACGGAGAGCCACTCCATCGGCTGACCGTCGATCCAGCTCGGCATCAGCCGGCGTACCGGCGGAACACCAGCGAGCCGTTGGTACCGCCAAAACCGAAGGAATTGGACAGCACCACATCGATTGGCATGGCTTTGGCCTGGTGCGCAACGAAGTCGAGGTCGCAGCCCTCGCCAGGCTCGTCCAGGTTGATGGTTGGTGGCGCCACCTGTTCACGAATCGCCAAGATACTGAAGATCGCCTCAACCGCGCCAGCCGCGCCCAGCAGGTGACCGGTCATCGACTTGGTCGAGCTGACGGCAAGCCGGTAGGCATGTTCGCCGAACACCGATTTGATCGCCGCGACCTCGGCCCTGTCGCCCGCCAAAGTCGAGGTGCCGTGGGCGTTGATGTACTGCACCTGATCGGCATTCAACCCGGCGTCGCGCATGGCATTGGCAATGCAGCGTGCGGCACCTGCACCATCCTCCGGCGGCGAAGTCATGTGATAGGCGTCGCCACTCATGCCAAAGCCGATCAGTTCGGCATAGATGGTTGCACCACGCGCCTTGGCGTGTTCCAACTCTTCCAGGACCAGTGCACCGGCACCATCCGACAGCACGAAGCCGTCGCGGCCCTTATCCCACGGACGACTGGCGCTGGCCGGGTCGTCGTTGCGCGTGGACAGTGCCCGCGCCGCAGCAAAACCACCAATGCCCAAACCACAGGCAGCCATCTCGGCGCCACCGGCGACCATCACATCGGCTTCGCCATAGGCAATATTGCGCGCGGCCATGCCGATGCAGTGGGTGCCCGTGGTACAGGCCGTGGCGATCGCATAATTCGGCCCCTGCAACCCCAGATGGATCGACAGGAACCCGGAAATCATGTTGATGATCGAGCCCGGCACGAAAAACGGCGAGATACGCCGCGGGCCCAACTCATGCAACAACTTGCAGTTGTTCTCGATATTGGTCAGACCGCCAATACCCGAACCAAGTGCCACACCGATACGCTCACGGTTGGCGTCGGTCACTTCCAGTCCGGAATCGCGCACAGCCTGAAAGCTCGCGGCCAGACCATACTGAATAAATAGATCGAGCTTGCGCGCCTCTTTGGCGGACAAATACTCCTCGACATTGAACCCTTTGACCGAACCACCAAAACGGGTGGTGTAAGCGGAAAGATCCATGTGCTCGATGGGGGCGATGCCACTGCGTCCGGCCAAAATGCCCTGCCAGCTGCTCGTCACATCGTTACCCAGCGGCGACAGCATGCCCATACCGGTAACCACGACGCGTCTACGCGACACAGCAATCTCCTTTTATCGGTTATTCAACACCTATCCACTCCCTCACCGCTGCTAGCGGACAACGAGCGAAGAACAGGCAAGACGCTACACCGCGCGGTGCAGCAACAGCCAAAGGCCGGCCCACAGGGCAAGCACAGCAAGCGAGTCCGCCGATGATACAGCGAGCCAGCCAGGCCTCACTTCGCGGCCTGACCTGCAAAGCACATAGCCGCCTTCAACAGCCCGTCAAAGAAAAACCGCACGCCCGATGAGGGCTGTGCGGCTTTTCCAGGTCGGGAATCGACGATCAGCTTATTGCGCGTGCGTAGTCACGTAATCGATAGCTTCCTGAACGGTGGTGATCTTCTCGGCTTGCTCATCCGGAATCTCGGTTTCGAATTCTTCTTCGAGAGCCATTACCAGCTCAACAGTGTCAAGGGAGTCGGCACCCAAGTCTTCAACGAAGGAAGCGCTGTTGGTTACTTCGTCTTCTTTGACGCCAAGTTGCTCGGCAACGATTTTCTTGACGCGTTCTTCGATGGTGCTCATACCGTGTTTTCACTCCTATTGGACAAATCCGGGCAGCTGGTCTGCGGCCAAGTGTATATAAAGGGTTTTCAGCATTTCAAGCAAAAAGCAAAGTTGCCCCAGAACACTTCAACGATCTACCTAAACCCTATTGCAGCTTTGTAACGGATTTTAGACAGCATCTATGACAGTTTTCTGAAGAGCGGGGTCACATTCAGCTCATGTACATTCCGCCGTTCACAGGGATAGTAGCCCCTGTGACGTAGGCTGCGCCATCGGAAGCGAGGAAAGCGACCACTTTTGCGATCTCTTCGGCCTGCCCCAAACGACCCAGAGGAATCTGTGTCAGCAATGCATCACGCTGTGCTTCCGGCAGTTCCCGGGTCATATCGGTATCGATAAAACCAGGCGCCACCGCGTTTACGGTGATCGACCGCGAACCCACTTCACGCGCCAGCGCACGACCGAAACCTTCCAGCCCGGCCTTGGACGCAGCATAGTTCACTTGCCCGGCATTGCCCATGGCGCCGACAACCGAACCGATATTGATGATGCGCCCGAAGCGCGCCTTGGTCATCCCGCGCAGCACCGCCTTGGACAAACGATAGAGGCTGTTCAGGTTGGTGTTGATGACATCGAACCACTCATCATCTTTCATGCGCAGCATCAGGTTATCGCGCGTGATGCCGGCATTGTTAACTAGGATCAACGGCTGACCGAGGTGCTGCTGAATGTGCTGAAGAGTCGTGGCGACCGATTCGTCGCTGCTGACATCCAGCACCAGACCAGCACCTTCGACGCCATGTTCTTTCAGGTATTCGGCGATGCGCTCGGCACCAGACGGCGAAGTCGCCGTGCCGATCACAACGGCGCCCTGCCGCCCCAATTCCAGAGCAATGGCTTGACCAATGCCGCGACTCGCGCCAGTGACCAATGCAACCTTACCTTGCAGGCTCATAACAACCTCTCTTAATTCAGGCCAAGGCCGCGCGTGCGGCGGCGAAGGCGTCTGGGGTGTCCAGATTATACGTATTGATTCCTTTGACGCAGCGCTTGTTCAGCCCCGACAGGACACGGCCCGGACCGCACTCGACCAGATCGGTCACGCCTCGCTCAGCCATGCAGACGATAGACTCGACCCAGCGCACCGGGCTGTACAGCTGCGCCAGCAGATCAGCCTTGAGAGTATCGAGATCGGCAATCACGCTCGCGCTGACATTCTGCACCAACGGGATCTGCGGTGCTTGCCAGGCAACAGCCGCAACCGCCTCGGCAAAGCGCTCGGCAGCCGGGCGCATCAGCGCGCAATGCGACGGCACACTGACCGGCAGTGGCATGGCACGTTTGGCGCCACGCGCCTTGCATGCTTCGACGGCGCGTGCCACGGCAGCAGCCGAACCCGCGATCACCACCTGGCCCGGCGCATTGAAATTCACCGCGCTCACCACCTCGCCCTGCGCCGCCTCGGTGCAGGCTGCCAGCACGTCGGCATCGTCCAGCCCGAGGATAGCCGCCATGCCACCCTGACCAGCCGGTACGGCCTGCTGCATCAACTGGCCACGCAGCTCCACCAGCTTGACTGCCTCAGCAAATGCCAGACTGCCTGCAGCAACCAGCGCCGTGTATTCACCCAGGCTATGGCCGGCAACGAACGCCGGCTGCAAACCGCCCTCAGCGCGCCACAGGCGCCACAAGGCAATGGATGCGGCAAGGATCGCCGGCTGGGTTTTGTCGGTTTGATTGAGTTGCTCTTCCGGCCCCTGCTGGATCAGGGCCCAGAGGTCGTAGCCAAGCGCTTCGGAAGCCTCGGCAAAAGTGTCGATAACGACTTGCTGTGAGCCGTGCCCAGCCAACATCGTCAGCGACTGCGAGCCTTGTCCTGGAAAGACGAATGCGAGGGATGCAGACATGTAAACGAGCCTCTATGGTCTTATCGTCGAAAAATTCGCGCCTGGCAGAGTCAAACGCAACAAACTGACAGTTGGATGACAGACCACATGCCGCGGTCACATTAGCAGGCTACGGCATCACCAGCGCCCTGCACCCGCAAGCCCGCATGACTCACCGATAACCGGCTCAGAGCAACATATCCTCGAGACGACCATGCAGGCGCTGCGGCAAATTGTCCTCAATTTCCCTCAGCGCGCGACGAATGGCGCTCTTGAAACCGTCCGCACCTGCCGAGCCATGACTCTTCACCACAATACCCTGCAGGCCGAGCAAGCTCGCCCCATTGTGCTGTGCGGGCGCCAACTCGGCGCGCAAGCGACGCAATACCGGCATCGCCACCAGGCCGGCCAACCGCGAAACCAGATTGCGCCTGAACAACAGCTCGATACGCGCCGCAATCATCGTCGCCAGGCCCTCGCTGGACTTGAGCAGAATATTGCCAACAAAGCCGTCGCACACCACCACATCGGCGTCGCCACGATAAAGCCCGTCGCCCTCGATAAAACCGATGTAATTCAAGCCACGAGCCTGCTGCAAAAGACTCGCGGCAAGCTTGACCTGCTGATTACCCTTGACCTCTTCGGTGCCGACATTGAGCAACGCCACCCGCGGCCGCACTACCCCCAGCGCCTCAGCCGCCACCGCCCCCATCACGGCGAACTGGTAGAGCTGCTCAGCACTGCAGTCGACATTGGCCCCCAGGTCGAGCAAGTGACAGCAGCCAGTCTGGGTTGGTACAGCCGTCACCATGGCCGGACGATCTATCCCCGGCAACGTTTTCAGCACATAACGCGACAACGCCATCAAGGCCCCGGTATTGCCAGCACTGACACATGCCTGAACCCGTCCATCACGCAGCAATTCCAGCGCCACCCGCATCGACGAATCCGTCTTGCCACGCAACGCTTGCGCTGGACGCTCGTCCATGGTGACTACTTCGCCAGCATGCTCGACATGCAGGCGTGCGCGGTCGACGCCAGGACTGCGGGCAATCAAATCTTCGATAAGAGGGGCTTGGCCGACGAGGACCAGGTGCAACGAAGGGTACTCAGCCAAGCAGGCAATGCTGGCCTGAACAATGCTGTGGGGACCGAAGTCCCCACCCATTGCATCAATCGCGATGATCGGAGCGGACAAGGATTACTCGTCAGCGCCCTTGTCGATCACTTTGCGACCACGGTAAACACCTTCCGGCGATACGTGGTGGCGCAGATGGATTTCACCGGTGCTTTTCTCGACGGACAGCGTGCTGGCATCGAGCGCATCGTGCGAACGACGCATGTCACGGGCGGAACGGGATTTTTTGTTCTGCTGAACAGCCATAACTGATTAACTCCTAAACGTTTGGGTCACGCTTTAACTGCGCCAATACACTGAACGGGTTGGACCGTGTCACCTCGTCCTCGCTCGACTCGGGCTCTTCGAGGCCGACCGGCTGCTGGCAATCTTTAGGGTCATGAACCGGGACAATGGGCAAGGCGAGCAACAGCTCCTCCTCAACCAGCGCCAGCAGATCCAATGGATCTTCACCCAACTCCAGCACGTCATAGCCCTTCGGCACGGACTGGGTATTTGCACCTTCCTTCACCACAGCGTAATCACACGCGCTATGGATCGGCAGGACAACCAGTTCCAGACAACGCTGGCAAACCATCTTGACCTCAACCTCGAGCTCACTATGGAAAACCACAGCATTACGCTCATCACGCTCGAAGAAAAACTTCGCACGCACCATGCCTTGATTATCGGCAAGTGGGTCGCAGAGTCGCGCCAGATCGACTAGCGGTACCACGCCTTCAAGCGTGGCACCACGATCAGCCAATTTGCGCGGATCAACATGAGGTGGAATCGGTGCATTTAACATAGGCGCCGCATTCTATGGATGCACCCTGCCCCTGTCAAAGGATATTCGGCCTGTCCAGCACGAAGAGTGCCGACTAGAATTGCCGACCTATATAAAAGGAGATGCACAGATATGCTACCTCTGGTGCTCGCATCCAGTTCGCCCTACCGCCGAGAACTATTGACCCGCCTGCGCCTACCCTTTACCTGGAGCGCGCCCGCGATCAACGAAACCGCTCGACCCAATGAAGACGCCAACACCCTGGTACGCCGCCTGGCAGAAGAAAAAGCCCGCGCGCTCAGCCTCAAGCACCCGCAACACCTGATCATTGGCTCTGATCAGGTCGCAGTACTTGGCAATCAGATCCTCGGCAAGCCCCAGACACACGAACGCGCCCACGCACAACTGCTCGCCGCAAGCGGCAACAGCGTCACCTTCCTGACCGGCCTGGCCCTGCTTGACAGTCAAAGCGGCCACTGCCAGATCGACTGCATCCCTTTCACCGTGCACTTTCGCCGACTGAACGACGCGCAAATCACCCGCTACCTGCAGGCCGAGCAGCCCTACGACTGCGCCGGCAGCTTCAAGGCTGAAGGGCTGGGCGTCAGCCTGTTTCGCTGCACCGAAGGCACTGACGCCACCAGTCTGATCGGCCTACCCCTGATCCGCCTGGTGGACATGCTCCATATAGCCGGCATTGATATCCCATAAAGCAACAAGCCCGATCAATGACCGGGCCTGTGCGCAACGCGAAATCAACTAGCGCAGGCTTGGCCCCTGAAAGCCCATCCACATGGCCAGATCCTCGGCGACGCTGGCACCCAGGCGCTTGGCGAAACGATCGAACGGCGACTCCTTGACCGTAAAGTCAACCAGTTCCTTCTCACCGATCACTTCACGCGCAACGTAGCTGGTATTACCCAAGGCATCGATCAAGCCAAGCTGCAACGCCTGCTCACCCGACCACACCAGCCCCGAGAACAACTCAGGATGCTCCGCTGACTTCAGCCGATCACCACGCCCTTGCTTGACGCTGTCAATGAACTGGCGATGCGTGGTTTCCAGCACCCCCTGCCAAAACTGCGCCTCATCCTCTCTAGGCGGCTGGAAGGGATCAAGAAACGCCTTATGCTCGCCGGCGGTATACACCCGACGATCGACACCCAGTTTTTCCATAACCCCGACAAAGCCGAAACCAGCCGCGGTCACGCCAATCGATCCGACCAGACTGGCCTTGTCGGCATAGATCTGATCCGCGGCGCTGGCGATGTAATAGGCTCCAGAGGCCCCAAGATCGGTGATCACCGCATACAGCTTGATCGCTGGATACTCGGCGCGCAGACGACGAATCTCGTCATAGATATAACCCGACTGCACCGGACTGCCGCCCGGACTGTTGATCCGCAGGATCACACCCTTGGTGTTAGCGTCCTCGAACGCGGCGCGCAGGCTGCCGACTATGTTATCGGCACTGGCTATCTCCTTGTCGGCGATCATCCCGCGCACCTCGATCAATGCGGTATGACTCGCACTACTCTTGACGCTCTCCTTCAGATCGAGCAGCGGCGCAAACAGCGCCAGCGCAGCAAACAGATAAATAAAGGTCAGTGACTTGAAGAAGATCCCCCAGCGCCGCGCCCGACGCTGTTCCTGCACGCCAGCCAGCAGGGTTTTTTCCAGCAACTTCCAGCTTTTCTCATCACCTTCGCCGGCAGCCGATGCTTTCCATTCATCCGACATATTCACCCACCTCAATTGGTTGCCCACCTGCACGCCGATCGAGCCAGGCATGCAATTCCATGAAATTCTCTATTGCCAGCGCCGGACCATGCTCACGCAACACCGCCAAGGGCTGAGCCCCATAACCTACCGCCACGCAATCCATCCCGGCATGCCGAGCCATCCGCAAATCGAACGATGAGTCACCTACCATCAAGGCCCGCTCCGCAGGGACGCCACAATGCTCGAGGATTTCCTCCAGCATCAGCGGACTCGGCTTGCTCGCCGTTTCGTCGGCACAGCGAGTGACATCGAAGTAATCCAGCCAGCCACGCCCCTCCAGCACACGCTGCAAGCCATGGCGACTCTTGCCCGTGGCCACAGCCAAACGATAGCCCTGCGCACGAAACATCTCCAGCGCCTCAGCCACCCCCGGGAACAACGCCGAGGGCTCCGCCTCCAACGCCAGGTAGCGCTCGCTATAACAGCGCCGGAAGCGCTCGACCAGCGCAGTCTCGACCAACTCGGGATGCAGGCTGGCGATCGCCTCCGGCAAACCAAGCCCGATAATCCCCTTGACCTGCGCATCGCTACACCGCACCAGCTCACAAGAATCCGCAGCCCAATGCATCGACTCGACGATACGACCAATGGAATCGACCAGCGTGCCGTCCCAATCGAAGATCAACAACTCATAGTCAGGCACTCAGACGCTCCAGCGTGTGCGCCCAGGTCGCATCGACCGGCGCCTCCAACTTGAGCTCACCACCATCGGGCAGCGGCACGACCAACGCATAGGCATGCAGGAACAGACGCTTGCCGCCCAGCTCACGGATCTCGCGACTGAATTCATCATCGCCATACTTGCTGTCGCCGGCGATGCAATGCCCCGCATACTGGCTGTGCACGCGAATCTGATGGGTACGCCCGGTCACCGGCTTGGCCTCGACCAAGGTGGCGAACTCACCAAAACGGCGCAGTACACGGAACAGCGTCAGCGCCTCCCTGCCCTCCTCGTTGACCTCGACCATGCGCTCACCAGAACGCAGATTGCTCTTCTGCAAAGGTGCATTGACCCGCTTCTTGGCAGTCGCCCAGTGCCCACGAACCAGCGCCATATAACGCTTGTCCACGCCGTCGCCGCGCAAAGCCTCGTGCAGATGCCGCAGCATGCTGCGCTTCTTGGCGATCATCAGCAGCCCGGAAGTGTCGCGATCGAGGCGATGAACCAGCTCCAGCTCCTTGGCGTCCGGCCGCAACTGACGGAAAGCCTCTATCACCCCGTAATTGAGGCCGCTACCGCCATGCACAGCGATGCCGGCTGGCTTGTTCAGCACGATCAAGGCCTTGTCTTCATAAACGATGGCCGCCTCAAGGCGTTCGAGCAACCCCTGCGCCAGGGGTGCCGGCTCATCTCGCTCAGCCAGACGCAGCGGCGGAACACGAATGATGTCGCCCGCCTGCAGCTTGTACTCCGGCTTGATGCGTCCCTTGTTCACCCGCACCTCGCCTTTGCGCAAAATGCGGTAAATCAATGTCTTGGGCACACCCTTTAACTGAGTGCGGAGGAAGTTATCGATGCGCTGGCCGGCGAGTTCCGGCGCAACCTCGAGCAGCTGAACGCCGGAGGTTGTAGAAGTAGGAATTGTCATCGCGCAATCATAACAATTTTTTATGGAATTGAAGCACTTAATCATTACTGCTATAGTCGCGAACGCCGCCAAAAGCGGTCCGGCCTGCGGATGATCGCCAAAACTGCCATCCCTAACCGACGCAATTCATTTGGGACGTAAGGCCGTCCGACGGGTTATTCAGAGATAGAAAGCCGCAAAGGCCGCGAATAACTCGGAAATAAAGCCTTGAGCCATGATGCGCAGCCGCCCCCATTGGGCGTTTGCGGTAACTGCCAACCCGCTGCGGATTTTATGCGAGCGGCACCCGATTTTCAGTGATACGTGTAGGGTGGAGACGTACAACCGTCGGTCTGCGTAGCAATTAGCTTTATCGAAGACGCTTCATCTCGTCCGCTACCGACAGTTGATTCCTCCTCCTGACTAGTGCTTTCTGTCACAACAGCGAGCAGGAGATGTCCGTCACGACCCAGCCCAACTGGCTGACTGTCGTTTGACAATGAAACGATTTACGACCGTTTCTGACGCGCCTGACACCGACCCTGAGAGTCGTGTGTGCCGAACGCCGCTTCCGCCAGCACCGGAAACCGACGGTACAACATGAAAAGAATGCTGATTAACGCAACTCAACCCGAAGAGTTGCGTGTTGCTCTGGTCGATGGCCAACGCTTGTATGACCTGGACATAGAATCGGGCGCCCGCGAGCAGAAGAAGGCCAACATCTATAAAGGCCGCATCACTCGCGTCGAACCCAGCCTCGAGGCCGCTTTTGTCGACTTCGGCTCGGAGCGCCACGGCTTTCTCCCCCTCAAAGAAATCTCCCGCGAATACTTCAGCAAGGCTACCGAGGGTCGCGTCAACATCAAAGACGTGCTCAAGGAAGGTCAGGAAGTCATCGTTCAGGTCGAAAAAGAGGAACGTGGCAACAAGGGCGCAGCCCTGACCACCTTCATCAGCCTGGCCGGTCGTTACCTGGTACTGATGCCGAACAACCCGCGTGCCGGCGGCATCTCGCGCCGCATCGAAGGCGAAGAGCGCAACGAACTGCGCGAAGCCCTCAATGGCCTGGTCGCCCCGAGCGACATGGGCCTGATCGTACGCACCGCCGGTCTCGGCCGTTCCAGCGAAGAAATGCAGTGGGACCTCGACTACCTGCTGCAACTGTGGAACGCCATCAAGGAAGCCTCACTCGATCGCGCCGCCCCCTTCCTGATTTACCAGGAAAGCAACGTGATCATCCGCGCCATCCGCGACTACCTGCGCCAGGACATCGGCGAAGTGCTGGTCGACAGCGTCGAAGCGCAACAGGAAGCGCTCAGCTTCATCAACCAGGTGATGCCGCAGTACGCCAGCAAGATCAAGCTGTATGAAGACAGCGTGCCGCTGTTCAACCGCTTCCAGATCGAAAGCCAGATCGAAACCGCCTTCCAGCGCGAAGTGAAGTTGCCGTCCGGCGGCGCCATCGTGATCGACCCGACCGAAGCCCTGGTGTCCATCGACATCAACTCGGCGCGTGCGACCAAAGGCAGCGACATCGAAGAAACCGCGCTGCAAACCAACCTGGAAGCAGCCGAAGAAATCGCCCGTCAGCTGCGTTTGCGCGACATCGGCGGCCTGATCGTGATCGACTTCATCGACATGACGCCAGCCAAGAACCAGCGCGCCGTGGAAGAAAAGGTCCGCGAAAGCCTGGAAGCCGACCGCGCCCGCGTCCAGGTTGGCCGCATCTCGCGCTTCGGCCTGCTGGAAATGTCCCGTCAACGCCTGCGCCCGTCGCTTGGCGAAAGCAGCGGCATCGTCTGCCCGCGCTGCAACGGCCAAGGCATCATCCGTGATGTCGAATCGCTGTCCCTGGCGATCCTCCGTCTGATCGAAGAAGAAGCCCTGAAGGATCGCACCGCCGAGGTCCGCGCCCAGGTGCCGATCCCGGTTGCGGCCTTCCTGCTCAACGAGAAACGCAACTCGATCACCAAGATCGAACTGCGCAGCCGTGCACGCATCGTCATCCTGCCGAACGACCACCTGGAAACGCCGCACTTCGAAGTGCAGCGCATTCGTGACGACAGCCCGGAAGCACAATCCACCCAGTCCAGCTATGAAATGGCTGCCACCGAAGTGGAAGAAGTGCAACCGGCCGCCGCCACCCGCACCCTGGTTCGCCAGGAAGCGGCGATCAAGACCGCGCCACAGCGTACCGCACCGACACCCGCGGCCGAGGTCAGTGCCCCAGTAGTAGCCCCCGCCAGCCAACCGAGCCTGTTCAAGGGCCTGGTAAAATCGCTGGTCAGCCTGTTTGCCGGCAAGGAAGAGGAAGCAAAACCTGCGGTAATCGAGAAGAAAGCCAGCGAACGCCCGCAGCGTAGCGATGAGCGTCGTAATGGCCGCCAGCAGAACCGCAGCCGTGGCGGTCGCCGCGACGAAGAGCGCAAGCCACGTGAAGAGCGCGCTCCGCGTGAAGAACGGGCACCTCGCGAAGAGCGTCAGCCGCGCGTAGCGCGTGAAGAAGCGCAACCGCGCGAAGAACGCCAACCACGTGAAGCCGTTGAAGTTCGCGAGCCGCAGGAAGTCCGTCAATCGCGCCCACCGCGCGAAGGCCAGGAGAATCGCCGCGAGCGCAAGCCACGCGAAGAGCGTCCAGCCCGCGAACTGCGCGAGCCACTGGACGCAGCGCAAAGCGCTGACAGCAGCAGCGAGAGCAGCACTGCAGAAGTGCGTGCCGAGCGCCCTCAGCGTGAACCGCGCCAACCGCGCGCACCACGTGAAGAGCGCCAACCACGCCCTGAAACAGCTGCCGTTATCGACGATGAAGTACTGAGCAACGAAGACGCTCAGCCAGACGATGAACCGGAAGGCGTAGAAGGTGAACGTCCGCGCCGCCGCTCGCGTGGCCAGCGTCGTCGCAGCAATCGCCGCGAGCGTCAAAGCGACGCCAGCGGCAATGTGATCGAAGGCACTGAAGAAAGTAGCGAACCCCAGGCTGAAGCCACGATGCCACTGGTCGTAGCCGCAACCGTTGCCGCTGAAACAAGCGCAGAACTGGTCAGCGCCGAGCCCGTCGCGACCGAGCAAGTGGCTGAGGCAACTTCGGCGCAGGAGACTGCAGAGCCAGAGCTGCCAGTGGCCGAGCAACCCAGCGAAGCACGCACTACTGAAGCGGCTGAAGAAGCAACGGTAGAGACTGCCGAAGTCAGTGCGCCACCGGTCATCGAAGCAATCCCTGAGATCAGCACAGAAGCCGTCACTCCCGCGCCAAGCGAAGAGCCCGCCGAAGTGGCGGTCGACATCGTTGCCAGCGAGCCGGCTGCAGCAGCAATCACAGTGACCGAAACCGTCAGCGAAGCACCCGCAGAGATCGCAAGCATCGTACCGAGCGCTACAGGTCGCGCGCCGAACGATCCCCGCGAAGTGCGCCGCCGTCAACGCGAAGCCGAGCGCCTGGCGCGCGAAGCTGCCGAGACCGCAGCCGCTCAGCCAGCCGGCGCGGTAGAAGCAACCAGCCCAGCCGAACCGGCGGCTGAAGCTGCAGCCAGCGACGAAGCCACTGAAGCAACCCACGAAGCACCAGCGGCTGAGACCAGCGAGCCGGAGCGCACGCTGGTCAGCGTAATGGATGCCGAAACTGAAACTGAAAAGAATCAGAATGAGCATGCGGACAAACCGCACGCCTGAGACTATTCAGCGCAATAAAAAGGGGATGCTTCGGCATCCCCTTTTTTATGCTTCTGCCCACGCTACACGACCAAACCCAACGGGATCATGGCTCGCAGGCATAGCCATCTCTTGGCGCCGAATACGGCTTAAAGCACGTTAGGCTCGATTTCCAGATCTACGGCAAAGCGCCGGAAAATATCCGCCTGGATACGCCGCGCCAACGCCAACAACTGCTGCCCGGTGGCCTGACCATAATTGACCAGCACCAGAGCCTGCAATCGATGCACCCCGGCATCGCCCTCACGAAAGCCTTTCCAGCCAGCGCGCTCGATCAGCCAGCCAGCGGCCAGCTTGACCCGTCCATCGGCCTGCGGATACGCCACCAGATCGGCATGTTCGGCGCTCAAGCGCTGCGCCAGCTCAACTGCAACCATAGGGTTCTTGAAAAAACTGCCGGCGTTACCCAGCACCGCCGGATCCGGCAATTTCTCGCTGCGAATCGCACAGATCGCCTGGCTGACATCGACAGCCGTCGGCGCCGTCACCCCCTGCTCCACCAGGCGCTGACGCAGTGGACCGTAGTCGAGATGCAACGCGGCCGTACGGCTCAAGGCGAAGCGTACGCGCAGGATCACCCAGCGTCCTGCTTCCTGCTTGAACAGGCTGTCGCGATAGGCGAAGCCACAGTCGGCCAGGGAAAATTCGCGCAGCTCGCCGCTGCGGCGATCCAGGGCGGTCAAGCCGGCGAACAGGTCTTTCAGCTCGACACCATAGGCACCAATATTCTGCATCGGTGCGGCGCCGACCGTACCCGGGATCAGGCTGAGGTTTTCCAGGCCAACCAAACCCTGCTGCAGCGTCCACTGCACGAAGGGGTGCCACGGCTCGCCGGCCTCAGCCTCGACCAGCACCCGCTCGCCGTCATCCTGCAACACGCGAATGCCGCGGCTGGCCATGCGCAGCACCAGCGCCTCGACGTCGGCGGTCAGCAGCATATTGCTGCCACCGCCGAGCAACAGCACGGGCAACAGCTGCTGTTGTGCATAAGCCAACGCCTCACGCACCTGATCGTCGTCATGCGCCTCGGCAAACCAGCGCGCCGCAACATCCACGGCGAAGCTGTTATAGGCCTTGAGCGAAACCAGCGGCAGAACATTGAGACTCATAGTCGCCCCCGCAGCTCGCGGAGCAAGCCATCGCAGGCCTGCTCGAGCAGATCCAACACCTGCTCGAAACCTTCCTCGCCACCGTAATAAGGGTCCGGCACCTCATCCAGCGCCAGGTCATAGCGGCGCAGGAACAGATCCAGCTCGGCCATGGCGTCGCCTGGACGCATGCGCCGCAGGTGTTCCAGATTGCTGTTATCCATGGCCAGAATCAGATCGAAACGCCTGAAATCACTGGCGCAGACCTGACGCCCGCGCAGGGCGGAAAGATCATAACCGCGCAACTGCGCCGCTTGCCGAGTGCGGCTGTCCGGCGGCTTGCCCACATGCCAATCGCCGGTGCCGGCGGAATCGACCACGACGCCCTCCTCCAGCCCCAGTTCACGCAACTTGTGCCGCAGCACCGCCTCGGCAGTAGGCGAGCGGCAGATATTGCCCAGGCAGACAAACAGGATCCTCATCAAGCCCCCAACAGTCGGCGCACGCGCTCTAGATCTTCCCGGGTATCGACCCCAGCCGGCGGGGCCTGCAGGGCATCGGCGACATGGATGCGCACCCCATGCCAGAGCGCGCGCAGCTGCTCCAGGCACTCGGTGTCTTCCAGCCAGCAAGGCCCCCAGGCGACGAAATCGTGGAGGAACTGCGCGCGGTAGGCATAGATGCCGATATGCCGACGGTAGGGCACGTTGGCCGGCAACTGCTCGCGACTTACGGCAAAAGCATCGCGCGCCCAGGGTAACGGGGCACGGCTGAAGGTCAGCGCCAGGCCATGGCGATCGCTCGCGACCTTGACCACGTTGGGATTGAACAGCGCAGCCACATCGTCGATCGGTTCGGCCAGGGTGGCGATCGCCGCCTGCGGGTTGGCCGCCAAGTTGGCCGCCACCTGATCGATGATCGCCGGTGGAATCAGCGGTTCGTCGCCCTGCACGTTGACCACGATGGCATCGGGCGCCAGCCCCAGCACGGCGGCCACTTCGGCCAGGCGATCGGTGCCGGAGTTGTGGTCGATACGGGTCAACAGCACTTCGGCGCCGAAACCGCGGCAGGCCTCGACGATGCGCGCATCGTCGGTCGCCACCACCACCTGCCGGGCGCTGCTTTTACCCGCCTGTTCCCAGACATGCTGGATCATCGGTTTGCCGGCAATGTCCTGCAGCGGCTTGCCGGGCAGACGGCTGGAGGCGTAACGCGCCGGGATCACAACGGTAAAAGCGTCGTTCATTTACTTGTCCAGACGCTCGTCGACGTTGAGGGTACGGGCTTCGCTTTCCAGCATCACCGGGATGCCGTCACGCACCGGAAAGGCCAGGCCATCGGCCTTGCAGATCAGCTCGGACTTGTCGGCGGCGAGCTTGAGCGGGCCCTTGCACAGTGGGCAGGCCAAGATATCGAGTAATTTCGGGTCCATGGGAGATCCTTGCTGTAGAGCGGCTGCAATGAATGGGACGGCGCTCGCCATAGCCGCTGGCTTAGCGAGCGAGAGGCAGCAAAGCGGTCAATTGCGCATCGAACCAGGCAATGAAGGCCGCCGAGGGCTCGGCATCCACCACCAGGTACCACCAGTCATCGGCGGCAAAAGCCCGGCATTTAACCGCATCCTTTTCCGTCATGACCACAGGCAACGCCGGGCTGAATTTCAGCAGCTCGGCGCTGAACTGCGCATGGTCGGCAAAAGCATGCGGAATCGGCCGCCAGTGTAGCGTTTCGAGCGTATCGAAGAAACGCTGAGGGTTACCGATGCCGGCGACGGCATGCAGCTGCTGTTGCGGCGAGAAATGCGTCAGCGGGTACTGCTCGCCACTGCGCAGGTTGACCAGGGCGCGCGGACGCAAGCCGAAGGCGTAACCACCCTGCGGATCGCTGCTGGCACCGTTGTAGAGCAGCGCATCGACACTCAACAGGCGCTCGACCGGCTCGCGCAACGGCCCGGCGGGCAGACAACGTGCATTGCCCAGGCCGCGCGCTGCATCGATCAGCACCAGTTCCAGATCACGGGCCAGGCGATAGTGCTGCAAGCCGTCGTCACTGAGAATCAGATCCAGCGGCTCCGCTGCCAGCAAGGCAGCCACCGCACGCCCGCGATCGGGGTCGATCATCAAGGGCACAGCACTGCGCTGGACGATCAGCAGCGGCTCGTCGCCGGCAACGCCGGGGCTTTGATCGGCTTGCACCCGCCAAGGCAATTGCGGCGGTTTGGCGCCGTAGCCACGACTGACCACGCCGACCCTGAGGCCACGCTGGCGGCAATGTTCGATCAACCAGAGGATCAGTGGGGTCTTGCCAGTGCCGCCGACGGTGATATTGCCCACCACCACGACCGGCACCGGAGCGCGGTATATCTTGCCCTCCCCCGCGAGGAAGCGTGCACGCTTGCGCTTTACCACCGCACGGTAGAGACCCTCGAATGGCCGCAGCAGGGTCAGCGCCGGGTGCCCGGCATACCAGGCCGCGAGCAGCCGGTCGGATAGACTCATCGGCGCACGTTCCTCAAGGCGTGGCCTGCGCCTCGACCGTGGTGATGCGCAGGTGGGCAAAGCCCAACTTGCCGGCGGCGTCCATGGCCGTGATCACCGCCTGATGGGGGGTCTTGCCATCGGCACTAATGGTCAGCGGCAGGCTGTTATCACCCGCCGATTCCTTTTGCAGCGCCGCCATCAAGCCATCCAGATCACTTTTCAGCAGTTGCTTGCCATTCAGCGAATAACTGCCGTCGACGGCGATCAGTACCTCCAACTGTTTGAGCTCGGTCTGCTCCGGCGGCGTGCCACTGGCGGCCTCGGGCAGATCGACCTTGAGCTGGGTCTCACGGGTGAAGGTGGTGGTGACCACAAAAAACAAGAGCAGGATGAACACCACGTCGATCAGCGAAGCCAGGTTGATCTCGACGTTCTCCCGCGGTTTGCGCCGGAATTTCACGCCTTGCCCTCAGCAAAATCGACATCACGATCACCTTGCACCACTTCCACCAGCTTGATCGCTTCCTGTTCCATACCGACCACCAGCTCATCGACCCGGCGCTGCAGGTAACGGTGAAAGAACAACGCTGGAATGGCCACCATCAAACCGGCCGCCGTAGTGATCAATGCCTTGGAAATACCCGCGGCGAGCAGCGCCGCATTGGCCATGCCCGAACCCATGAAGGAGCTGAAGATCTCGATCATGCCCAGCACGGTACCGAGCAACCCGAGCAGCGGCGCGATACCGGCAATAGTACCCAGGGCATTGAGGTAGCGCTCCAGATCGTGAATAACACGTGCGGCCGCCTCTTCGATGCACTCTTTCATGATCTCGCGACCATGCTTGGAGTTGGCCAGGCCGGCAGCCAGAATCTGTCCCAAGGGCGAGTTGGCACGCAACTCCTTGAGCTTCTGGTTGTTCAGCTTTTTATCCTTGATCCAGCGCCACACCTGACCGAGTAGGTGTGGCGGTGTGATACGGCTGGGCCGCAGCGTCCACAGACGCTCGGCAATAATGCCGACCGCAACGATAGAGCAGAGCATGATCGGCAGCATTATCCAGCCGCCAGCTTTAACCAGTTCCCACACGGTGGCACATCCCCTTTGGAAAAGTGGCGCCACTCTAGCATAGGGGCGACATGTCGCCGACCGCCGCTGTTCTCATTTTTCTCGCCAAAAACGTGCGCGCTCGCGCAACCCTTGCCCTTGGACAAAGGCGCCCAGACGAATATGCACGGCTCCGTACTCGACCGTGTCATAGAGCCGCGCGGGCAGCGCTTCGTAGCGCGCCACCACACTGGCATGCGGATGACCGAATGCATTGTGCTGGCCGCGGGAAATCAGCGCGGCGCGCGGCGCCACTGCATCCAGCAAGGCCTGTGAGGAAGAGCTGCGACTGCCATGGTGCGGCGCCAACAACCAGTGCGCGCGAACATCCAGGCCACTGTCGAGCAGTGCACGCTCGGCGCTGCTGTCGATATCACCCGTCAGTAGCAGGCGCTCACCAGCCGCCTCGATCAGCAATACGCAGGAGGCCTGGTTGCCATCCGTCGCCTGCGCCCAACGCCAGAGAGTGAAATGCACCCCATCCCACTGCCAGCTGCGCCCCGATTCGCAGGCCTCGGCCCGAAGCATTCCGGGGAGTGCCGCGGCCTCGCCGCTCACCACCTGCCTGACCGGCATGCCCCGCTGAATCGCCAGCGCACCGCCAGAATGATCGTTGTCGGCATGGCTGAGCAGTAACATATCCAGCTGCGCCACCCCCAATCCGCGCAGCGACGGCAGCACGACACGCTCGCCCATGTCGAAATCGCCGAAGCGCGGCCCGGCGTCATACAGCAGTGCGTGCTCGCGGGTGCGCAGCAAGACCGCCAGGCCCTGGCCAACGTCCAGCATCCACACCTCAGCCTGGCCATCGGCCGGCCGCTGTACCTCGGTATAGAACAGTGGCAGCAGGAGAATCCAGCCCAGGCTGCGCAATGGCACACCGGCCGGCAGCAGCAACAGCAAAGTACCTAGCGCCACCAGCAACCAAGCCCAGAGCGGTAATGTCTCGGGCAACCAGGCCGGCAGCCAGGTGGCAATCTGCGCCAGCAGCATGAACAGCAGCTTGAGCAAACCACCGGCGAGCCATAGCAGTGCCTCGCCCAGCCAGGGCAGCGGCAAGAGCAGGGTTCCCAACAATGCCAACGGCACCACCGCCAGACCGACCCAGGGCACGGCAAGCAGATTGGCTAGCGGGCCACTGGCACTGACCGGCAAACCCAAGGCCAGCAACAGCGGCAGCAACCCGACGGCCATCGCCCACTGCGCCCGCCCCAGCGTTTGCCACCACGGCCAGGCGCCCAGCCGGCCACTGAAAATCAGAACCAACAACAGCACGGCGCCGAAGGACAACCAGAAGCCCGGCTGCAAGCTGGCCAGGGGCTCCAGCAGCAAGACCACAACCAGGGCGACCAACAACGGCAAGAAAACCCCGAGATGGCGGAAGCGCCAACGCCACAGCAGCACCAGGCCGACCATCACACAGGCACGCCGCACCGGCACCTCGAAGCCTGCCAGCAGGCCATAGCCGAGCGCGCCGGCGAAGGCCAGACCACAAGCCCAGGGTAACCACGGCCACTGGCGCGGCCACCAACCCAGACGGGCCAAGCCGGCAATCAAGCCATACAACAACCCGGCCAGCAGGCCGATATGCTGACCGGAAATCACCAGCAAGTGCACCGTACCGGTGTCTTGCAACACACGCCAATCGGCCACCGACAAGCCAGAGCCATCACCCAACACCAGCGCCGCCAACGCTCCCTCGCGACCATGGGCATCGACTGCGAGCAAGCGCTGGCGCAAGCCATCACGCCAACTCCCAGGCCCGCTGGCGGCGCTCAGCAGCTGGCCACTTTTGACCGTGCCGGCAGCGCCAATGCGTTGCGCCAGCAGCCAGGCTTCGTAATCGAATGACTGTGGATTGACCAGACCATGGGGCCGTTTCAGACGCACCGCCAGGCGCCAGGTCTCGCCGGCCCGCAGCTCGGGGCCGCCATACCAGCCCAGACGCAGTCGCTGCGGCAACTCGCTACGCCGTGACTCGGCCTGCTGCAGTTGAAACCTGACCACCCCAGCGCCCCTATCGGGCAGGCCGACCACTTGCCCCTGCAACCACAAGGTACGGCCATCGAGTTGCGGTGCCAGCCTGTCGTCCAGGGCCGACTGCGCCGAGATACCGGCCCAGCTGAAGCCAAACAGGAAAAACGCCAGCGGATAGCTACGAAATGGCAGCAACATCAGCCCCAGTATCGGCAGCAGCCATAACAGCCAGACCGGCGGTAAAGCCGGCAATAATCGTAGCAGGAGCAAACCCGCTACCAGCGCTGACATCCCTGTGCGCATAACCACTCACTCCTTGAGATCCGGTTCCGTGGATCTAACCCAACAGCCGGTTTTCACTTATTTGCTGTGACAAAGTGAGAAAGCGGCTCGTCTTGAATCGGTGCATAATATCGGCGCTTTTAGCCTGCCAGAGAGCCCCGATGCCGCGTCGTTTTTTCAAACGCTATATGCCTCACCCGGATCGCATCAAGGCCAACAAGTCCCTGCGCTTTCTCGGCGCCCTGATTCACGACCCTAACCTCTGGCACCTCAACCGCCACTCGGTTGCACGCGCTGTGGCCATCGGCCTGTTCTGGGCGATGATCCCCATGCCGCTGCAAATGGCCGCCGCCGCACTGGTCGCCATTCCCGCACGCGCCAACCTGCCCATTTCCGTTGGACTGGTCTGGCTGACCAACCCGATCACCATGCCTCCGGTGTTCTATTGCAGCTACAAATTCGGCGCCTGGATGACCAATACCCCTACCCTGCGCATGCCCGACGAGATCACCCTGAGCTGGGTTGGCCATATGTTGCAGACCCACTGGCAGCCTCTATACCTAGGCTCTTTCGTGCTCGGCGTGCTGTTCGCTGCACTGGGCTACCTGGCTACCAATACCTACTGGCACTGGTGGGTACGGCGCAGCTGGCGCAAGCGCCAAGAACAACGCCGCCACAACAAGCCGGATAATTGAGCGTTTTTCCACCACCTCTGAAAGCAAAAAGCCGTTACTCGAGTAACGGCTTTTTGCTTTCAGAGAGACTAGCTCATTCGTAGCGCAAGGCTTCTGCCGGCTGGATACCCGCCGCACGCCAGGACGGATAGAGGGTCGCGAGAAAGCTCAGGGCGAAGGCCGCGCCACAGATCAACAGCACATCGGCGAGCAGCAATTCGGACGGCAGATTGCTGATGAAGTAGACATCCGAGCTGAGTACCTGCTGACCACTGAGACGCTCGATCCAAGCGACCAACTGGCTGATATTCAGCGCCGCCACGATGCCCAGAACGGCACCGATCAGCGTGCCGACCACCCCGATCACCGTGCCCTGTACCATGAAGATGCCCATGATCTGCCCGGGGGTCGCGCCCAGGGTACGCAGGATGGCGATATCCCCCCCCTTGTCGGCGACCACCATGATCAAGGTGGCAATGATATTGAACGCAGCCACCGCCACGATCAGCAGCAACAGCAAGCCGATCATGGTCTTTTCCATCTTCATGGCACTGAACAGGCTACCCTGGGTCAGCGTCCAGTCGCTGGCTCGATAGCCCTCGCCCAACTCGCTGACGATGGCGGCCGACACCTGCGGCGCCTGATACAGATCTTGCAATTTCAAGCGCACGCCGGGCACCTGGCCCGGCTGCAAGCGCTGGATCTGCGCGGCATCGGCGACATGCAGCAAGGCCAGCGAGCCGTCCAGCTCGGCACCGACCTTGAACACCCCGACCACATTGACCGCCTGCATCCGCGGCGTGATACCACCGGGCACCGAACTGGCCTCGGGCACGATCAGCGCCAAGCGGTCGCCGAGCTTCAGTTGAAAGCGCCGGGCGGTAATTTCGCCAATCACCACACCGAACTCGCCGGCCTGCAGATCGCCCAGACGGCCCTGGGTCATGTGCTCGGCAATGATCGACACCTGCGACTCCAGCTCGGGATCGATGCCCTGCAACTGAATCGGCTGCATCGCGCCGCGGTAGGACAACATGCCTTCCAGCTCGGCAAAGGGCACGGCGGCCAACACTTGCGGATTGCGCTTGGCAGCCGCGGCCACCGCCTGCCAATCATCCAGCGGCTGGACCCCGGCGATCGCCGCATGCGGCACCAGGCCGAGGATCCGCGAGCTCATTTCCTTCTGAAACCCATTCATCACCGACAGCACCACGATCATCGCCAGCACGCCCAGGGCGAGGCCAATCATCGAGGTCAGGGAAATAAAGGAAATGAAATGGTTACGCCGCTTGGCCCGGGTGTAGCGGGTACCGATGTACAGACTCAGAGGGCGAAACATCAGGCGGCCACCAACTTGCCGTCTTCCAGGCGCAGGATACGGTCCATCTGCTGAGCCAGGGCCAGGTCGTGGGTCACCACCAGGAAAGCGGTGCGCGACGCGCTGCTCAATTCCCTCATCAGGTCCTGAATGCCCTGGGCGGTGTGATGATCGAGGTTGCCGGTAGGCTCGTCGAGCAGCACCAGTCCCGGTCGATTGACCAGGGCACGGGCAATCGCCACGCGCTGGCGCTCGCCACCGGACAGCTCCGCCGGCTTGTGCGCCAGGCGATGGCCAAGCCCGACCCGTTCGAGCAGTGCGGTCGCCCGCTGACGCGCCTCGGCAATCGGCGTGCGCCCGATCAGCAGTGGCATGCAGACGTTCTCCAGCGCCGTGAACTCCGGCAGCAGGTGATGGAACTGATAGACGAAACCCAGCGAGCGGTTGCGCAGCAGGCCACGCTCCTTCTCACTCAGCGCCGACAGCTCCTCACCCGCCAGCCAGACGCTCCCCGTGCTGGGCGTATCCAGGCCACCGAGCATATTCAGCAAGGTGCTCTTGCCCGAGCCCGAACTGCCGACAATCGCCACCCGCTCGCCGGGGTGCAGCTCCAGCTGCAAGCCTTCCAGCACCACCACCGACTGCGGACCTTCCTCGTAGCTTTTGCCGAGGTTGCGGCAACTCAACACAGCACTCTCTTGCATAACCTGATCACTCATAACGCAGTGCCTCCGCGGGCTGGGTACGCGCCGCGCGCCAGGCCGGATAAAGGGTGGCGAGAAAACTCAGAACCAGCGCAGCGGCGCAGACCAGCAGTACATCCGCGAGCATCAGTTGCGATGGCAGGTAGTCGATGAAATAGACATCTGCATTGAGAAAGCGCATGCCCAGTGCACGCTCCAGCGCCGCGATACCGGCACTGACATTGAGTGCCGCAAAGATCCCCAGCAACGCCCCGATAAGGGTGCCGACTACGCCGATCACCGTGCCCTGGACCATGAAGATGGCCATGATTTGCCCGGGCGTAGCACCGAGGGTGCGCAGGATGGCGATGTCGCCCTTCTTGTCCGTCACTACCATGACCAGCGTCGAGATGATGTTGAACGCGGCGACCGCGACTATCAGCAGCAGCAGCAGGCCGATCATGGCCTTCTCCATGCGGATCGCCTGATACAGGTTGCCGTGGGTGCGGGTCCAGTCGCGGGCGTAATAGTCACGCTCGCCCAGGGATTGGGCCAACTCCCAGGCCGTGCGCGGCGCCTGAAACAGATCGGCGACCTTCAGGCGGATGCCCTGCACCTGATCCGCCTGGCGGCGCTGCAAGCGCGCCAGATCCTGGACGTGGGTCATCGCCACGTGACCATCGATCTCTCCGGCGCCAACATGAAAGATGCCAACCAGGGTGAAACGTTTTAACCGCGGAAACATGCCCGCCGGCGTTACCGTGACCTCGGGCGCGACGAAGGTGATCTTGTCGCCCAGGCTCACGCCCAGCTTGGCGGTGGCCTTGTCACCAATGACAATGCCAAAGGCACCGGGTTCGAGGTCTTGCAAGCGGCCCTGCTGAAAGAAATCACCAATGATCGAAACCTTCGCCTCCTCGAGCGGATCGATGGCGTTGATCAACACCTTCTGCACCTTGCCCTCATTCGTGAGCAAGCCCTGCATCTGGCTGAATGGCGCAACGGCCAACACCTGCGGGTTCTCCAGCGCCTTGTCGGCGAGGCTGCGCCAATCATCGATAGCCGTCGCCGACTCGACGGTGGCATGCGGCACCATCCCGAGCACACGCGTGCGCATCTCATGATCGAAGCCGTTCATCACCGACAGGACCACAATCATCACGAGCACACCGAGTGCCAGCCCGATCATCGAGGTCAGGGAAATAAAGGACACGAAGTGATTGCGGCGTTTGGCGCGTGTGTAACGCGTACCTATATATACGAACAGGGGTCTGAACATGTCGGGGGCTGATTCGCGGGAAAGAGGAACGTCCTTGTGGCGGGGCCTGGCAAGCGGCCTTACACTCAGACCACTACTGCTGCCATGGGTTCGCCATGTCGATTCAAGATGAAGATGACCGCCGCGAATACTATCGTATCGACGATACGATCGCACTGGAATTCACCCCGCTGTCGGGCGCCGAGGCGCAGGCCAGCGATGAACTTCACGACAGCTCGCCGCTGTTCAATCTGCTCAGTGAATTGCACCTGCTGGACTTCGAGTCACAGCACCTGCTGCGCCATATCAGCGAGCGCGACCGCACCCTGGCCAACTACCTCAAGGTGATCAACAAGCGCATCGACCTGCTCGGCCAGGCCGTCGCCCAGAGCCTGTTGCGCGACATCGGCACACCGCGGCGGGTGTGCCTTTCCGAGGGAGGAGTGAGTTTCACCAGCAGCCAGAACCTGGCCATCGGCAGCCATCTGGCAATCAAGATAGTGCTGATGCCGCAGGCACTCGGCCTGCTGCTGCGGGCCAAGGTGATTCACTGCCAGGCGCTCACCGAGCAGCAGTTCGAGATCGGCACCGAGTTCGAAGCCTTGACCGACGCACAGCGCCAGTTACTGGCCCGGCATATCCTCCAGCGCCAAGCCCTGGAGCGCCGCCAGGCCCGTGAACAACCCCAGCCTTAGTGACGAGAAGCCCATGCCCCGCCTTTTCCTAGCGTTGATCCTGTGCCTGCCGTTCGGCGCCAACGCCGACACCCTGCAGATCCCCCTCGGCCAGCAAGGCGCAGCCACCACTCAACTGCCGCAGCACGGCGAATCGCAGCGCTCGGTGCTGGAACGCTTCGGCCTGGCCGACGAAGAACACCCGGCGGTCGGCAGCCCGCCGATTAGCCGCTGGGATTACCGCGAGTTCAGCGTGTACTTCGAATACGACCACGTGATCAACAGCGTGCGCCACCATCAACCGCGCACCAGCGATTCTGCGAAGGAGCAACCGTGACCCTGATCTATGGCCACCGCGGCGCCAAAGGCGAAGCACCGGAAAACACCCTGACCAGCTTCCAGCAGTGCCTGGAACATGGTGTGCGCCGCTGCGAACTGGATCTGCATCAGTCACGCGACGGCGAGTTGATGGTGATTCATGACCCGACCCTGAAACGCACCACCGGCCATCGCGGCAAGGTGGTCGAACACGATGCCGCCGAACTGGCCAGCTATGACGCCCGCAAAGGAGGGCCCGGCTGGAAAACCCCCTGCCCGATCCCACGCCTGGCCGAGCTGTTCGAGAAGTGCGCCTTCGAGCACTGGCAACTGGAGGTCAAGAGCGCCTCCAAAGCCCGCGCCACACAGATGGTCGAGGCGATTGCCGAGCTGACGGCGCGCTATGAGCTGACCGATAGAGTCACGGTCACCTCGTGTTCACGGGAAGTGCTGAGTGCCCTCAAGCACCTGACACCGCAGCTTGCCCGCGGTCTGGTGGCCGAATACGCCTGGCTCGACCCGCTGAAAGTGGCCCAGCACTATGGCTGCAGCCTGCTGGCGTTGAACTGGACCCTGTGCACCCCGGAACGCCTGCTGAAAGCGCAGAAAGCCGGTTTGCATGTCTCGGTCTGGACGGTCAACGAACCGGCACTGATGCGCCGACTCGCCGATTTCGGCGTGGACAGCCTGATCACCGACTTTCCCGGCCTCGCGGTGCAGACCCTGCCGCCAAATACCTAGACAGAGCTTCGCGAGACCCAATATGTCGCTCCTGCCGCCGCCGGATGGATCTGCCGGTCTTCGTCGCCGCGTCGATCAACCTGTGCGGCCCGCCCCAACCGTGCGTCTCGGCTACTGCCGCCTACCAAGCAGGCAATAAAAAACCGGCCACGCAAGGCCGGTTTTTTATTATTGCTGCTGCCTGGTCAGAAACTCTCCCGGTTCGGCCAGCGCCACGCCAGGGAGTCACTGAACGGATCTTCCCCGACCGGCTCAGGCCACCGGTCGGAGCCGTTCAAAAAAGCCGGTTGAGACCGTCGAACGCCGCCACTCGATAGGCTTCGGCCATGGTCGGGTAGTTGAAGGTGGTGTTGACGAAGTACTTGATGCTGTTGGCTGCACCCTTCTGGTTCATGATCGCCTGGCCGATATGCACAATCTCCGAGGCCTGGTAGCCGAAGCAGTGTACGCCGAGCACTTCGAGCGTCTCGCGGTGAAACAGGATCTTCAGCATGCCCACCGGTTCGGCGGCGATCTGTGCCCGCGCCATGCTCTTGAAGAACGCCTTGCCCACCTCATAGGGGATCTTGGCCTGGGTCAGCTCGCGCTCGTTCTTGCCGATCGAGCTGATCTCCGGGATGGTGTAGATACCGGTCGGCACATCGTCGACAAAACGCCAGCTGTCGTTCTCGACGATATTGCCGGCCGCCGAGCGGCCCTGGTCGTAGGCGGCGCTGGCCAGGCTCGGCCAACCGATCACGTCGCCCGCAGCGAAGATATTCGACACTTCGGTGCGGTAATGCTGATCGACCTCGATCTGCCCGCGGCTGTTGACCTTGATGCCGATGTTTTCCAGGCCCAACTGGTCGGTGTTGCCGGTACGGCCGTTACACCAGAGCAAGGCATCGGCCTTGATCTTCTTGCCCGACTTGAGATGCAGAACCACCCCGTTATCCACACCCTCAATGCTCTCGTACTCTTCATTGTGGCGAATCAGTACGTTGCTGTTGCGCAGGTGATAGCTGAGCGCATCGGAAATTTCCGAATCCAGGAAGCTCAGCAATTGGTCACGATTGTCGATCAGGTCGACCAGCACACCGAGACCGCTGAAGATCGACGCATATTCGCAACCGATGACCCCGGCCCCATAGATGATCAACCGGCGCGGCGTATGACTGAGGGTGAGAATGGTATCGCTGTCGTAGACCCGCGGATGATGGAAGTCGACATCCGCCGGACGATAGGGGCGTGAGCCGGTGGCGATGACGATCTGCTTGGCCACCAGCTTTTCCACCACACCATTGGCGCAGACCACCTCGATGGTCTGCTCATCGGCAAAGCTGCCCGTGCCGAAGAACAGATCAATGCGATTACGCGCGTAGTAACCGGTGCGCGAGGTCACCTGCTTGGCGATCACCCGCTCGGCGCTTTTCAGCACATCGGGGAAGGAAAACCAGCGCGGCTCGCCGATCTGACGAAACATCGGGTTGGTGTTGAACTGCATGATCTGCCGCACCGAATGGCGCAACGCCTTGGACGGGATGGTGCCCAGGTGGGTGCAGTTGCCACCAACCTCGCGCCGGCTATCGACCACCGCCACCTTGCGCCCCGCCTTGGCGGCGTTCATTGCCGCGCCCTCACCCGCCGGGCCCGAACCCAACACCACTACGTCGTAGTTGTAGACCGCCATGTTTACTCCTTCAGATCACACCGGAGCGCTTATGGCGCACTCTCGGCAGGGCCAGCGCTGCATCAGGGCAGCCTGGCAATCGATACGTGATTCGACAGCCTGACATGCAGACCGGCGAATGGCGATTAGCGCTTGGTCGCGTCGTAGGGCAGTGCGCTGGTGCCGGCCGGCGGCGTGCTGTTGACCTCTTCGCACTTCTCGCGGCTACCGCCGCAAATCGAGCACTCTTTCTCGATCCCCAGATTGGCAATGCCGCCACAGGAACCGGCAATCGGTTTACGCCCCATGATCACGCCAACGGCCATCAACGCCACCACCAACAGCATGGTGAAAAATACGATCAACCAAATCATTGCTCTTCTCCTGCAGCGAATAGCTGCTCGAAAGCCGTGCTAGCCCGTGTGACGAAGCCTTCGCCTTCGCGGGTCACGAAAAATGCTGCGATGCCGGCTTGCTCAGCGTAGGCCAAACCCCGCTCTGGCCCCAGCACCATCAACAATGTAGACAAGCCATCGGCGCGTAAAGTCGACGGATCGGCGACCGTCACCGCCGCCAGCGTGTGGGTAATGGGCGCGCCGGTTTGCGGATCAAGCGTATGCGAGTAGCGCACGCCGTTCTCCTCGAAATAATTACGGTAATCCCCCGAGGTGGAAATACCGTAACCATCCAGTTGCAGAATCTTCTGTGCCACCCGCTGATCATCACGCGGCGCCTCGATGGCGATGCGCCAGGGCTGCCCATCCGGCTTCTTGCCCGCCCCCTTGAGCTCCCCGGTGACGTCCACCAGGTAGCTGTCGACACCCAGCTCGGTCAGGCGACTGACGATTCTTTCGACCGTATAACCGGCGGCAATACTGTTGAGATCCAGCTGCAGATCGACGTCCTTGCACAGTTGCTGCCCGTCTATGCGCAGGTGCCGATAACCGCTGCGCAGCCGCGCCTCGGCCAGTTGCTCGGCGCTCGGCACACGCTCGACCCGCGCCTGCGGGCCGAAGCCCCACAGATTGAGCAACGGTTCGAGGGTCGGATCGAAAGCACCGCCACTGTCCTCGGCCAGCTCCAACCCCAAGCGCACCACCTCGAGCATCCCGGCGGGAATGGCCATACAGCTGCCCGCCGGCGCCCGGTTGAACGTCGAGATCAGCGAATCGTCACGGTAGGTGGACATCTGCTGATCGACTTCGGCCAGAATTGCCTCGGTCGCGGTCTTGAGGGCCGGCGCATCGGCGACACCCTCGCCGGTGACATATTTGACCGTGTAGGTGCTGCCCATGGTCGGGCCGCCGAACTCTTCGACCTGCTCAGAATGCAAACAGCCCGCTAGGGCTGTCGCCAAGGCGACAGCGATAACGGGCTGGAGAAACGCTGACTTCATGCTTAGCCGCCGAAGTCGTCGAGCAGGATATTTTCCTCCTCCACACCCAGGTCGACCAACATCTTGATCACGGCGGCGTTCATCATCGGTGGGCCGCACATGTAGAACTCGCAATCTTCCGGAGCCGGATGCTCCTTCAGGTAGTTCTCGAACAACACGTTGTGGATGAAGCCCTTCATCCCGGTCCAGTTGTCTTCCGGCAGCGGATCGGACAACGCCAGGTGCCACTTGAAGTTGGGATTCTCCACCTGCAACTGATCGTATTCTTCGACATAGAAGGCTTCACGCATGGAACGTGCGCCGTACCAGAAACTGATCTTGCGCGTCGACTTGAGGCGCTTGAGCTGGTCGAAGATATGCGAGCGCATCGGCGCCATGCCGGCACCGCCACCGATGAAGACCATCTCGGCATCGGTGTCCTTGGCGAAGAACTCACCAAACGGACCGTACACGGTGACCTTGTCGCCCGGCTTGAGGCCGAACACCCAGGAGGACATCTTGCCCGGTGGCAAATCGTCCTTGCCCGGTGGTGGCGAAGCAATCCGGATATTGAACTTCACCAGACCCACTTCTTCCGGATAGTTGGCCATGGAATAGGCACGGATCGTGGTCTCTTCGACCTTGGACACGTACTTCCACTGGTTGAACTTGTCCCAGTCGCCGCGATACTCCTCTTGAATATCGAAGTCCTTGTAACGCACTTCGTGCGGCGGGCACTCCAGCTGTACATAGCCACCAGCGCGGAAGTCGACGTTCTCGCCTTCCGGCAGTTTCAGCGTCAGTTCCTTGATGAAGGTGGCCACGTTCGGATTGGACAACACCGTACATTCCCACTTCTTCACGCCGAAGACTTCTTCCGGAACCTCGATCTTCATGTCCTGCTTGACCGGAGTCTGGCAAGACAGACGCCAGCCAGCCTTGGCCTCGCGACGGGTGAAGGCAGCTTCTTCGGTCGGCAGCATTTCGCCACCACCGCTTTCCACTAAACACTTGCACTGCGCGCAGGTACCGCCGCCGCCACAGGCGGACGACAGGAAGATGTTGTTGGACGCCAGGGTCTGCAGCAGCTTGCCGCCCGCAGGCACCACAATGGTTTTTTCGCCATTGATCTCGATGCTCACGTCACCACTGGAAACCAGTTTGGCGCGCGCAGCGAGAATGATCAGCACCAGCGCCAGCACAATGCCGGTGAACATGCCGATCGCGAGAAAAATTTCGTAATTGATCATCTATTCATCCCTTCCTTACAACTGCACGCCGGAAAAGGACATAAAGCCCAGAGACATCAGACCGATGGTGATAAAGGTGATGCCCAGCCCCTGCAAACCTGCCGGTACGTCGCTGTACTTGAGCTTCTCGCGAATCCCCGCCAAAGCGGCAATCGCCAGCGCCCAGGACAGCCCCGAGCCGAAGCCGTACACGGTACTTTCCGCCAGGTTGTAGTCACGTTCGACCATGAACAACGAGCCGGCCATGATCGCGCAGTTCACCGTGATCAGTGGCAGGAACACGCCGAGGGCGTTGTACAGCGAGGGCACGTACTTATCCAGGAGCATTTCGAGGATCTGCACGATCGCCGCGATCACCCCGATATAACTGAGCAGCCCGAGGAAGCTCAGATCGACTTCCGGCATACCGGCCCAGGCCAGCGCACCATCCTTCAGCAGATAGGTATAAAGCAGGTTGTTCGCCGGTACGGTAATCACCTGTACGACAATCACCGCGATGCCCAGACCAATCGCTGTCTCGACTTTCTTCGAGATGGCGATGAAGGTGCACATGCCGAGGAAGAAGGCCAGCGCCATGTTCTCAACGAACACCGCTTTGACCAGCAAGCTGATGTAATGCTCCATTAGTAGGCCTCCTTGTTCGAGACTTGCGGCGCCATCTTGAAGCTCGGCTTCTCGACCTGCTCTCTTTTCCAACTACGCAAGGCCCAGATGAACAGACCAATCAGGAAGAACGCCGAAGGTGGCAGCAGTAACAAGCCGTTAGGCTGATACCAACCACCGTCGTTGATCACCGGAATGATCTCGTAGCCCATCAACTTGCCCGCGCCGAACAGCTCGCGAACGATACCCAGCACGATCAGCATGGCGCTGTAGCCCAAGCCGTTACCGATACCATCGAAGAACGACAACACCGGCGGGTTCTGCATGGCGAAGGCTTCGGCGCGGCCCATCACGATGCAGTTGGTGATGATCAGCCCGACGAACACCGACAGCTGCTTGGACAGGCTGAAGGCATAGGCCTTGAGCACCTGATCCACCACTATCACCAGGGAGGCGATGATCACCATCTGCACGATCATGCGGATCGAGCCGGGAATCTGGCTGCGAACCATCGAGATGAACAGGTTGGAGAAACCGGTCACCAGGGTCAGTGCTATGGACATGACCAGCGCGGTTTTCAGGTTCGAGGTCACCGCCAGGGCGGAGCAGATACCGAGGATCTGCAGGCCAATGGGGTTGTTATTGAAAATAGGATCCAGCAGTACTTGTTTGATCGTGGGTTGCGACATGATCAAGCCTCCCCTGCGCGCAGGTTCGCGATAAACGGACCGAAGCCACTCTGGCCGAGCCAGAATCGCAACAGGTTCTCCACCCCTTTACTGGTCAGGGTGGCGCCTGCCAAGCCATCGACCTGGTGCTTAGCCTCGGGGCTTTGCGGATCTACGCTGCCCTTGATGATTTGCACGACTGGCTTGCCTTCTTCGTCGAAGAGGATTTTGCCTGGCCATAGCCCCTTCCATTTGGGGTTATCCACTTCGCCGCCAAGACCCGGGGTTTCGCCGTGCTGATAGAAACCCATGCCGACCACGGTATTCAGATCGCCTTTGACCGCGATAAAACCATGCAGGGTCGACCATAGGCCATAACCACGTACCGGCAGGATCAGGGTTTCGAGTTGCCCCTCCTGCTGGACGATATAAACCGTGCTGAAACGCTCCTGGCGCTTGAGCCCGGCAATATCTTCACTGCCTGGCAGAGCGCTGGAGAGCTTGGGATCTTTCGAGGCTTTCAACGGATCGAAGGTCATCGGGTTCTGAGCATCGGAGAACTTACCGCTCTCCAAGTCGACCAGCTTGGCGCTGATAGTACTTTTGAACAGCTCTTTGACCTGGCTTGCCGACATGCTCGGCTCGCCCAGCCCGGCAATCGCCAGAATGCTGCGCTGTTTGTCCAACAGCCGGTTGTCCAACTGGGTCGGCTTGAGCGCCACGGCGGCACCGGCGACGAACACCGAGCACACCAGGCACACCAGCAGGGCCACTGTCAGGGTGCGGGCGGTGGATTCTTTTTGACTAGACATTGCGTGCCAGCCTCCGCTTGATATTGGCTTGAACGACGAAGTGGTCGACCAGCGGTGCGAACAGGTTGGCGAACAGAATCGCCAGCATCATGCCTTCCGGGAAAGCCGGGTTGACCACGCGGATCAACACCACCATCACGCCGATCAAGGCACCGAAAATCCACTTGCCGGTATTGGTCATGGACGCCGACACCGGATCGGTGGCCATGAACAACATGCCGAAGGCGAAACCGCCGACCACCAGATGCCAGTACCACGGCATGGCGAACATCGGATTGGTTGCCGAACCAAGGGCGTTGAACAGCAGGCTGAGGCCGATCATGCCCAACATCACCCCGGCGACGATGCGCCAGGAAGCAATCTTGGTGATCAACAGCACACTGCCGCCGATCAGGATCGCCAGGGTGCTGGTTTCACCCAGGGAGCCGTGAATGGTGCCGACGAAGGCGTCCATCCAGGTAATGCCCTGACCGATCACGTTTTCGATCCCGCCGGACGCGGCCAGGCTCAATGCGGTCGCACCGGCGAAGCCGTCGACTGCGGTCCACACCGCATCACCCGACATCTGCGCCGGGTAGGCGAAGAACAGGAAGGCACGGCCGGTCAGCGCCGGGTTGAGGAAGTTCTTGCCGGTACCGCCGAACACTTCCTTGCCGATCACCACACCGAAGCTGATGCCCAGCGCCACCTGCCACAGCGGAATGCTCGGCGGCAGAATCAGGGCGAACAGCACCGAGGTGACGAAGAAACCTTCGTTGACTTCATGCTTGCGGATCGAAGCAAACAGCACTTCCCAGAAACCGCCAACGATGAAAATCACCGCATAGACCGGCAGGAACCAGGCAGCTCCCTGGATGAAGTTATCCCACAGGCTGTTTGGATCGAAACCGGCCAGCGTGCTGATTAACGCAAAGTGCCAGCCTTCCTGCGCGGCCAACAGCTCGGGGCTCTGGGCGAAAATCAGGTTGGCCTGGTAACCGGTGTTCCACATGCCGAAGAACATCGCCGGGAAGGTGCACAACCAGACGATGATCATCATGCGTTTGAGGTCGATGCCGTCACGCACGTGAGCAGTGGTTTTGGTCACGCTAGCGGGGCGATAGAGGAAGGTGTCAACCGCCTCATACAAGGCGTACCACTTCTCGTACCTGCCGCCCTTCTCGAAGTTGTGCTCGATCTTGTCGAGGAATTCGCGAATACCCATGGGTTAACCCTCCTTTTCGATACGGGCGAGGTTATCGCGCAGGATCGGGCCATATTCATATTTGCCGGCACAGACATAGCTGCACAGCGCCAGATCTTCCTCGTCGAGTTCGAGACAGCCAAGCTTCTGGGCCATCTCGGTGTCACCGACGATCAGGTAGCGCAACAATTGCGTCGGCAGGATGTCCAGCGGCATGATTTCTTCGTAATTGCCGACCGGCACCATGGCACGCGGACTGCCGTTGGTCGTGGTGGAGAACGCGAACTTCTTCGCCGCCGCCAGCTTGGAAACGAACACATTCAACACCGAATGCTTGTTCACCCCGGCACGCAGGTAATGCAGCATCTCGCGGTCATTACCCTCAGCCAGGCACGACACCTGCAAGTGGTAACGCCCCAGGTAAGCGAAGGCGCCCTGGGCGGTACGCCCGCCCAGTACCGAACCGGAAACCACGCGGTTATAACCAGATTGCAGTTGACCGGCAGTCAGTTCGTCCAGACTGGCACCCAGGCGGGTACGCAGCAGACGCGGTTGCTCAACCACCGGACCGGCCAGGGCGACTACGCGCTCGACCCACAACTGCCCGGTAGTGAACAATTTGCCGACGGCAATCACGTCCTGATAGTTGATCGACCAGACACTCTTGCTGGCACTGACCGGATCAAGAAAGTGGATATGGGTGCCCGCCAGACCAGCCGGATGCGGACCGGCAAACGCCTCGGTCTGCACCTTGCTCAGTTGCTCACCCGGCAGGCTGCTGCCCTCGGCCTTGCACAGGAAGACCTTGGCCAGATTGCTCAGCACCTTGAGACCGTTTTCGAAATCAGCGGCATATTCGCCGATGACCACAGCCGGATCAGCGGCCAACGGCTGGGTGTCCATGGCCGTGACGAAAATCGAGCTGGGCTGCGCATCTACCGCAGGCACCTTGCTGAACGGACGAGTGCGCAGTGCGGTCCAGAGACCGGACTGCTGCAGGTTCTGGCGAACCTGCGCATCACTCAACCCATCCAACTGCGCCAGCGGATAGCTGGCAAAGGTCACTTGCTCATCGCCGTCCAGGTCGATCACCAGCGACTGCAGCACGCGCTTCTCACCGCGGTGAATCGCACTGACCACCCCGGCGCCTGGCGCAGTGTAATCAACCCCTGGCGATCTCTTATCGGAGAACAGCACTTGACCAAGTTTGACTCGATCGCCGACCTGCACCTGCATCGTTGGCTTCATATCGTGATAATCGAAGCCGACGATGGCGACACTGCGTATCGGCCTTGCAGCCTCTATACGCTGCGCCGGCGCGCCTGTTATGGGCAAATCAAGCCCATGTTTCAATTTGATCATAGGTTTGCCTAACCACTGATTTATAAGCTTTTTTTAGAATACGGGCGGCATCTGGATGCTTAATAGCCATACCCACACCAATACTGATATTGGCGTGGGTAATGATGCCGAGCGCGGGTAAAAAATCCGTTTGATTATAAAGACGCGCCCCCCAACTGACCACCCAAGCGCTTGCTTTTTTTGAACTTTTCGTAATAGGGCGCAACAGTCCGAACTTGACTCAAATCATTGCACGGGTGAAATGACAGTCACCCCGCCGCCCGGAGTCACAGCATGCGCAAACTACTGCTGCTTACCGCCCTGCTCTTGCTCAGCCCCGCCCTGCTCGCCAACCCCGACGAGCGCTTGCGCGAGGCGAATTTCGCTCCACTGGCGACCCTGGAACGAGCCAGCCTGGAGCGCAAGAACCAAAGTGTGCTGCGCTACCTGTGGGTCGACGTCTACGCCGCCGCCCTCTATGCAGAACCCAACATCAGCGCAGCCCAGGCCCTTGACCGCCAACACAGCAAGCGTCTGGAGCTCTATTACTTTCGCAAGATCCAGCGCGACGACGTGATCGAGGCCGCCTGGATCACGCTAGAAAGGCAGCATGACAAACCTACCCTCGAACGCCTGCGCAGCGATCTGGATGCCTTGCACGCGAGTTTCCTGGACATCAATCCAGGCGACCGTTACGCCCTCAACTACAACGCAAATAGCGGCCTGAGCTTGGAACGCAACGGCAAAACCGCCTTCGCCAGCAACAACCCGGAACTGGCCAGCGCCTACCTGGGCATCTGGCTGGCACCCAACGGGTTGTCGGCTAGTCTGCGGAGCAGCCTGCTCAACGATTGACCAGCAGGCCCGAATAAAAAAACGGGAGCCGAGGCTCCCGTTTTTTTCAATTGCTGCTAACGCTTAGCGCGGAAAAGCCGGCGGATTGACTCCGACCATGTCTTCCATCACGCGCACCACCTGGCAGCTGTAGCCAAACTCGTTGTCGTACCACACATAGAGCACGACACGATTGTCATTGGCGATGGTTGCTTCGGCATCCACCACGCCGGCGTGACGCGAGCCGACGAAGTCGGTGGAGACCACTTCCTGGGAATTGACGAAGTCGATCTGCTTGTGCAGATCCGAGTGCAGCGCCATGTAGCGCAGGTACTCGTTCATCTCTTCGCGGGTTGCGGGCTTTTCCAGGTTCAGGTTGAGGATGGCCATGGACACGTTCGGCGTCGGCACGCGAATGGCGTTGCCGGTCAACTTGCCCTTGAGCACCGGCAGCGCCTTGGCAGCGGCAGTGGCGGCACCGGTCTCGGTGATCACCATGTTCAGCGCGGCACTACGACCCCGACGACTGCCCTTGTGGAAGTTGTCGATCAGGTTCTGGTCGTTGGTGTACGAGTGCACTGTTTCGACGTGGCCATTGATGATGCCGTACTTGTCATTCACCGCCTTGAGCACCGGCACGATGGCATTGGTGGTGCAGGAGGCGGCGGAAATGATCTTGTCGTCGGCGGTGATATCGCCATGGTTGATGCCATGCACGATGTTCTTCAGCGCGCCCTTGCCGGGCGCCGTCAGCACCACGCGAGCGATGCCCGGGCAGGCCAGGTGCTGGCTCAAGCCCTCGGCATCACGCCACACACCGGTGTTGTCCACCAGCAGCGCGTTGTCGATACCGTACTGGGTGTAATCGACTTCGCTGGGCGACTTGGCATAAATCACCTGGATCAGGTTGCCATTGGCGGTGATGGTGTTGTTTTCCTCGTCGACAACGATGGTGCCGTCGAACGGACCGTGCACCGAGTCACGCCGCAACAGACTGGCGCGCTTGTCCAGATCGTTATCTGCACCTTTGCGCACGACAATCGCGCGCAGGCGCAGACCGTCACCACCACCGGTTTTCTCGATCAGGATGCGCGCCAGCAGACGACCGATACGACCGAAACCATAGAGCACCACATCGGTACCCTTGCGGGCCACGACATTCTGCTGACCGGCTACCGGCTCCAGCTCGTCACGCACGAACTGCTCGATGCTGCGGCCATTGGCCTCTGCCAGGTACTTGGCCATCATCCGGCCCAGATCCACGGAAGCGGCGCCCAGCTTGAGCTCGCTCATGGTTTTGAGCATCGGGAAAGTGTCATGCACCGACAGCTCGGCATCGCCATCCAGACGATGGCGGGCGTAGCGATGGGCTTTGAGAATCTGAATGACCGAACGGTTGATCAGGCTACGACCGTAGATCGAGGTGACTACGTTGTTGTTGCGGTAGAGTTGACCAATCAAGGGAATCATCGCTTCTGCGAGGGCTTCACGATCGATCCACTCACCGAGACACTGGTCGGGCTTCTGATTCACGGGCAGTACCTTCCACATGTAGGGGCTGAAAAAAGGGGCTACATTATGACGGCGGAGACAATCGCCGGCAATCTGCAACGGACGAAACACTGACAGCAACCAGCGCGGATAGTTACAATCGCGGGCCATGTCGTCATGCCCGTGAGCCGCCCGTGTCCGTACTGCGTCTACCGTCCCTGCCCGCCACCGCCGGGAAACAGCACTGGGGCAACCTGCCCGGTGCCGCATTGAGCCTGGCGATTGCCGAAGCCGCCAGCGCTGCCAAGCGCTTTACCCTGCTACTGACTGCCGACAGTCAGAACGCCGAGCGCCTGCAGCAGGAGCTGAGCTTCTTCGCCCCGGAACTGCCGGTTCTGCATTTCCCCGACTGGGAAACCCTGCCCTACGACCTGTTTTCACCGCATCAGGACATCATCTCGCAGCGCATTGCCGCGCTCTATCGCCTGCCAGAGCTGAAACATGGCGTGCTGGTAGTGCCGATCACCACCGCCCTACACCGCCTGGCGCCCAAGCGCTTCCTGCTCGGCAGCAGCCTGGTGCTGGACGCCGGCCAGAAGCTCGACGTCAACGACATGCGCACCCGCCTGGAAGCGGCGGGCTATCGCTGCGTCGACACGGTCTACGAACACGGCGAATTCGCCGTGCGCGGCGCCCTGATCGATCTGTTCCCGATGGGCAGTGACCAGCCGTTTCGCATCGACCTGTTCGACGACGAGATCGAAACCCTGCGCACCTTCGACCCGGAAACCCAGCGTTCGATCGACAAGGTCAAGTCGGTCAAGCTGCTACCGGCCCGCGAATTTCCGCTGGAGAAAAAGGCCGTCACGGATTTTCGCGGACGCTTTCGCGAGCGTTTCGACGTCGACTTCCGCCGCTGCCCGATCTACCAGGACCTGTCCACCGGCATCACCCCGGCCGGTATCGAGTACTACCTGCCGCTGTTTTTCGAAGAAACCGCGACCCTGTTCGACTACCTGCCGCAGGACACCCAGGTATTTTCCCTGCCTGGCGTGGAAAAAGCCGCCGAGCACTTCTGGAGCGACGCACGCAGCCGCTTTGATGAGCGCCGGGTCGACCCCGAACGCCCGCTGCTACCGCCGGCCGACATCTTCCTGCCGGTCGAAGACTGCTTCGCCCGCCTGAAAGACTGGCCACGAGTCGTCATCAGCCAGGAAGACATCGAGCCGGGCGTCGGCCGCCAGCGCTTCAACGCGCAACCCTTGCCCGACCTGGCGATCCAGGCCAAGGCCAGCGAGCCGCTGGCCGCCCTGCGCCGCTTTATCGAAGAGTATCCGGGCCGCGTGCTGTTCTGCGCCGAGTCCGCCGGGCGCCGCGAAGTGCTGCTGGAACTGCTCGCCCGCCTCAAACTCAAGCCCAGGGAAGTGGCCAGTTGGCCGGAATTCACCGCCAGCAAGGAGCGCCTGGCTATCACCATCGCCCCGCTCGACGACGGCCTGCGGCTCGACGACCTGGCCCTGATCGCCGAGAGCCCACTGTTTGGCCAGCGGGTGATGCAACGCCGCCGCCGCGAGAAATCGCGCGACGGCGGCGACAACGTGATCAAGAACCTCACCGAACTGCGTGAAGGCGCGCCCGTGGTGCATATCGATCACGGCGTCGGCCGCTACCTGGGCCTGGTCACCCTGGAAATCGACGGTCAAGCCGCCGAGTTCCTCGCCCTGATGTACGCCGAGGAAGCCAAGCTGTATGTGCCGGTCGCCAGCCTGCACCTGATCGCCCGCTACACCGGCAGCGACGATGCCCTGGCCCCGCTGCACCGCCTCGGCTCGGAAGCCTGGCAGAAAGCCAAGCGCAAGGCCGCCGAACAGGTGCGCGATGTCGCGGCCGAACTGCTCGACATCTATGCCCGCCGCGCCGCCCGCGAGGGCTATGCCTTCGCCGACCCGCAACTCGACTACGTGACCTTCAGTGCCGGCTTCCCGTTCGAGGAAACCCCGGACCAGCAAACCGCCATCGATGCGGTGCGCGACGACATGCTCTCGGCCAAGCCGATGGATCGCCTGATCTGCGGCGACGTCGGCTTCGGCAAGACCGAAGTAGCTATGCGCGCCGCCTTCATCGCCGTGCACAGCGGTCGCCAGGTGGCCGTGCTGGTGCCGACCACCCTGCTCGCCCAGCAACACTACAACAGCTTTCGCGACCGCTTCGCCGACTGGCCGGTGAATGTCGAGGTGATGAGCCGCTTCAAGAGCCCCAAGGAAGTCGCGAGCGCCATGCAGCAACTGAGCGAGGGCAAGGTCGACATCGTCATCGGTACCCACAAGCTGCTGCAGGGCGAAGTCCAGTTCAACAACCTGGGTCTGGTGATCATCGACGAGGAACACCGTTTCGGCGTGCGCCAGAAGGAACAGCTCAAGGCCCTGCGCAGCGAGGTGGATATCCTCACCCTCACCGCCACGCCGATCCCGCGCACCCTGAACATGGCCGTGGCGGGCATGCGCGACCTGTCGATCATTGCCACGCCGCCGGCGCGCCGCCTGTCGGTACGCACCTTCGTCATGGAGCAGAACAACCCGACCATCAAGGAAGCGCTGCTGCGCGAGCTGCTGCGCGGCGGCCAGGTCTATTACCTGCACAACGATGTGAAAACCATCGAGAAATGCGCCGCCGACCTCGCCGAGCTGGTACCGGAAGCGCGCATCGGCATCGGTCATGGGCAGATGCGCGAACGCGAGCTGGAACAGGTGATGGGCGACTTCTACCACAAGCGCTTCAACGTGCTGATCGCTTCGACCATCATCGAGACCGGCATCGACGTGCCGAGCGCCAACACCATCATCATCGAGCGCGCCGACAAGTTCGGCCTAGCCCAGCTGCACCAACTGCGCGGCCGGGTCGGACGCAGTCACCACCAGGCCTACGCCTACCTGCTCACCCCACCGCGCAAGCAGATGACCGACGACGCGCAGAAGCGCCTCGAAGCCATCTCCGGCGCCCAGGATCTCGGCGCAGGCTTCCTCCTGGCCACCCACGACCTGGAAATCCGCGGCGCCGGCGAACTGCTCGGCGACGGCCAGAGCGGGCAGATCCAGGCAGTCGGCTTCACCCTCTACATGGAAATGCTCGAGCGCGCGGTGAAAGCCATCCGCAAGGGCGAACAACCCAACCTCGACCAACCCCTCGGGGGCGGCCCGGAAATCAACCTGCGGGTGGCGGCGCTGATCCCGGAGGACTACCTGCCGGACGTGCATGCGCGGCTGATCCTCTACAAACGCATCGCTTCGGCTGCCGACGAAGACGGCCTGAAAGAGCTACAGGTGGAAATGATCGACCGCTTTGGCCTGCTGCCGGAACCGAGCAAGAACCTGGTGCGCCTGACCCTGCTGAAATTGCAGGCGGAAAAGCTCGGCATCAAGAAGGTCGATGCCGGCCCACAAGGTGGCCGCATCGAATTCGCCGCCGATACCTGTGTCGATCCGTTGACCCTGATCAAACTGATCCAGGGCCAACCGAACCGCTACAAGTTCGAAGGCGCCACACTGTTCAAATTCCAGGTGCCGATGGAGCGCCCGGAACATCGATTCGACACCCTGGAAGCGCTATTCGAGCGCCTGACTCCCTCTGCCTAAAGGACTGACCCCATGCGCGCACTCCGCCCCCTGGCCTCGCTCTCGCTTGTTTTGCTAGCGCTACTGAGCACTAGCACCGCCTTTGCCGAGGCCATGTACCAGGTTGAAGTGATCGTCTTCCGGCAAACAACCCAGCCGCTGCCCGCCGCCCGCCCCGCCCCCGACGACTGGGCACAAGGCGCACTGCCGATTGACCCCAGCCAGGAGCGTGCCACTACGCTGAATAATGAAGCGGGCAAACTCACTCCGGCTAACGGCTATACCGTGCTGCTGCACAAAGCCTGGGCGCAGAGCATCGGTGCCAGCCCGGGCCGAGTGGCGCTGAGCAGCGGCACCGAACAGTTCGGCCATTTTCCGGTTGAGGGCACCCTTGACCTGAAACAGGATCGCCTCATCGACCTGAGCGCCAACCTGTGGGTCAATCGCTTCGATGACAGCGGCGCACTCAGCAGCAGCGAATTGATCAAGCACAGCGTTCGCCTGCAAAGCGGCGAACTGACCTACCTCGATCACGGCAGCCTCGGCCTGCTGGTGCGCATCAGCCCACTTTAAACGTTACGCCTAACGCCTGCCTGGAATCGAGTAGGAGACGGCTTCACAGCCGCCGTCCTCTCACACCACCGTACGTACGGTTCCGTATACGGCGGTTCAGGTTATGCAGCTAAGCCGGTTTATCGTATCCAGTATCGAGAC
>NZ_JAAOJA010000012.1 GCF_013184545.1 Pseudomonas tumuqii
GCCGAGCTGGCCGCTGTTGCCTCGATCCTCGGTCGCCTGCCGACCGTTGAGGAATACATGGTCTACGCGAAGGAAATCGACACCATGGCAGCGGACGTATACCGCTACCTGAGTTTCGACCAGATCGCCGAGTTCCGTGAAGCGGCAGCGAACGCCAACATCCCGGTCGTGCAAGCCTGAACGTAACCCTGCGTGAAGAAGAGCCCCGCCCAGTGCGGGGCTTTTTTATGCTGGAGGGCCTGCAGCCAGTCGGCCAGTTCGCTCGACCAGAGCGCCGGCCTGCATCACTTGGCCGTGGGTCTCTGCGCCAGCGGGCAGACCGACCGCCCGCTGGCCAAGCACACGAGGCGCTGGCCATCGCTCTCACGGTCGGGAAAGGTGAACGGCGGGAATGCCACATCGCTGACGCACACCGCCAGGGGGCTGGCCCGAACCGGCGCGACCAGGCAAACCAGCAGGCACAACAGGCCCAACCGAATACGCCCGCCGACACGCTGGGGTTCATCCCCAACAGGGCAAGGCGTCACGCCCAAGCAGCCAATCACATTCACTTCAGGCCCTCTATTCAGAGGGGAACAGCAAAACCCCAGTCCCAGCAACGCGGAGACCAAGGGCAGTTTCTTGCCGCCCGGTAAAGCCCCACCCTGGCGGGCGGGGCCTAGCCGGCTTATGCCCGCTTTGGATTGCGCAGCAGGAAGTGCGACAGCGCCGGGATCAGGATCAGCGCGCCGAGCATGTTCCAGACGAACATGAAGGTCAGCAGGATGCCCATGTCGGCCTGGAACTTGATCGGCGACCAGGCCCAGGTGATCACCCCGGCGGCCAGGGTGATGCCGACCAGGCCGACCACCCGGCCGGTGAAGGCCACCGCGTTCTTGTAGGCCGCCGACAGCGACAGGCCCTGGCGCTGGAAGTGCAACTGCACGCTGAGCAGGTACAACGCATAGTCGATACCTATGCCCACGCCGAGGGCGATCACCGGCAGGGTCGCGACCTTGACGCCGATGCCCATGTACACCATCAGCGCCTCGCAGAGGATCGAGGTGAGCACCAGCGGCAGGATCGCCACCACGGCCGCGCGCCAGCTGCGGAAGGCGATCAGGCAGAAGATGATCACCGCCGTGTAGACATAGAGCAGCATGGTGCGGTTGGCGTCGCGCACCACGATGTTGGTCGCCGCTTCGATGCCGGCGCTGCCGGCGGCAAGCAGGAACTGGCGATCCTCGCTGCTGTTTGCCTGGGCGAAGCGCTCGGCGATGGCCACCACCTGGTCGAGGGTCTCGGCCTTGTGGTCGGCCAGGTAGGCGATCACCGGCATCAGCGAGCAGTCGGTGTTGAACAGTTCCGGCGCGTTGACCGAGGCCTGCTGCGCGGCGTAGTTGAGCATGTCCTGGTTGCGCTGGATGCTGTTCAGCTTGGGGTTGCCCTCGAACGAGCCGGCAGTGATCTGGCGCACCGCGTTGACCAGCGACACGGTGGTCTGCACCTGCGGGTGCTGCTGCAGTTCCCAGGCCAGGCGGTCGGCCAGGACCAGGGTCTGGTAGTTCAGGCAGCCTTCCGGGCCGGTCTTGATCATCACCGCGAACATGTCGCTGGACAGCGCGTAGTGGCCGGTGATGTAGGCGTTGTCGCGGTTGTAGCGCGAGTCCTCGCGCAGCTCCGGGGCGCCGCTGTCGAGGTCGCCGATCTTCAACTGCAGGCTGACGACGAAGCCGCCGATGCCCAGCAGCACGGCGACCAGCACCGCGCCGGTCGCCCACTTGGGCGTGGTGAACAGGTCGAGCAGGTCCCACAGCTTGCCCAGGCCGCGATGCTGGGTGGCATGGGCGTCGATGATCAGCGCACGCTGGGCAGCCTTGGCGCTGACGCCGACATAGGACAGCGCCACCGGCATCATCAGCAGGGTGGTGAAGATCAGCACGGCGACGCCGATGCTGGCGGTGATCGCCAGCTCCTGGATCACCGGGATGTCGATCAGCATCAGCACGGCGAAACCCACTGCGTCGGACAGCAGCGCGGTGACCCCGGCGATGAACAGGCGGCGGAAGGTGTAGCGCGCCGCCACCAGCTTGTGGGTGCCCTGGGCGATGTCCTGCATGATGCCGTTCATCTTCTGCGAGGCGTGCGACACGCCGATGGCGAAGATCAGGAAGGGCACCAGGATCGAGTAGGGATCGATCGCATAGCCCAGCCAGGAGACGATGCCCAGCTGCCAGATCACCGCCATCAGCGAACAGCCGATCACCAGCAGGGTGCTGCGCAGGCAGCGGGTGTACAACAAAATGATGCAGAAGGCACTGAGCACGGCGACGCCGAAGAACATCATCACCTGGATCAGGCCGTCGATCAGGTCGCCGATCAGCTTGGCGAAGCCGATCACGCGGATCTTGATCTTGCCGCTGCCTTCCTCATCGGCCTGCAGCGCGCCACCGCCGGCGAACTCGTACTGGTCGCGCAGTTTCTCCTCGAGCACCTGGGAGAACTGGTGGTAGTCGATGCCCTGACCGGTGGCCGAGTCCTTGTCGAGCAGCGGCACGATCAGCATGCTCGATTTGAAATCGCTGGCCACCAGGCTGCCGACGATGCCGGCACGGTTGATGTTCTGCCGCAGCAGCTCGATGTCCGCCGGCGTGCCGCTGTAGCTGTCGGGCATCACCGGCCCGCCCTGGAAGCCTTCCTCGGTGACCTCGGTCCAGCGTACGCCCGGGCTCCACAGCGACTTCATCCAGGCGCGGTCGACGCCGGCGGTGAGGAACAATTCGTCGTTGACCTGCCGGAGCACCTCCAGGTACTCGGGGTCGTAGATGTCGCCCTCGGTGTTCTCCACCACCACCCGCACCGAGTTGCCCAGGCCGCGCAGCGAGGCGCGGTTCTCCAGGTAGTTCTGGATGTACGGCTGGCTCTGCGGAATCATCTTCTCGAAGCTGGGGCGCATCTCCAGGCGGGTCACGGCCATGTAGCCCAACACCAGGGTGATCAGCGCCATGAGCACGACGAACAGCGGTCGGTGATTGAACACCAGGCGTTCCAGCAGGTTGCCGCTGTGCGGATCGAAGTCGCGCAGATCGCGGATCACCGGCATGCTGTCTTGCTTGATTGTGCCCATGTCAGGGTACTCGCTCTTGTTGTTCTGTTATTCGACGGGCAAGGCGCGTACGCCACGGCCACCGACCAGCACCAGGGCGCCATTGGCGGCCAGGGTGGCGCCGGCGACCGGCGACTGGCTCTGCTGCGGCAGCAACTGCAGGTGGGTGCTGCCATTTTCACTGAGCAGCATGTGCCCGGCCTGGGTGAACAGCCGGTAAGCGCCAGCCGCATCGCGGCTGGCGGCGCTGATGCTGACCTGCAGGCCGCTATCCAGCGGGCTCCAGCTGGCGCCACCATCGGCGCTGCGGAACACATGGCCGCGCAGACCGTAGACCAGCAGCTCGCCAGGGCTGCCGATCAGGCCGAAGAAGCTGCCCTGGTAGGGCGTGGCGACGGCGACAAAGCGCTCCCGATCGGCATCCCACTTGCGCAGCAGGCCTTGTTCGCCGGCGAGGTACAGCGCCTCGCCGGCCGCGGCGATGGCATTCAGGTGCAAGCCCTGCGGGTTGTCGGTGCGGTCCTGCAGCGGCGTCCAGCTCTGGCCGCCGTCGCGGGTCGCGAGGATCAGGTTGAACACGCCGACCGCGTAACCGCGCTTGGCGTCGGCGAACCAGACGTCGAGAAACGGCTTGTCGGCGCCCTCTTCGATCAGGCGCTGGCCTTCGGCCACCAGCAGCGGCCATTGCTCGTTGGCCGGCTCGGCACTGGCCAGGGCGCCGTAATGCTGCACCAGCAAAGCGCCGATTTCACGGCCGTCGAGCTGCTTGCTCCAGGTCGCGCCGGCGTCATTGCTGTGCAGGATCACGCCATCGTTGCCCACCGCCCAGCCCAGCTCGGCGGTGGGGAAATGCACGGCATTCAGATCGGCGCTGACCGGCACGGCGGCCTGCTGCCACTGCGCACCGGCATCATCGGAATAGAGAATGTGGCCACGTTGGCCAACAGCGACCAGACGCTCACCCGCGCGGGTCACGTCCAGCAAGGGACTGCGCACGGCCAGGGCACTCGGCTTGGCCGGCAGTTCCAGTACATCGACATAGCTGGCTGCCTGAGCGACAGCCTGCAGCAGCGTCAACGTGGCGCAGAATGTCACTAGCATGAACTTTTTGAAAGAACACATACCGCGTCCTCAAGGGAAACAGCGCCGGGGTACCCGCGAAGGCAGCCCGGCGTGGGAATCAGCAGCTCCGGACGATCGGCGACTTACACCGACCGTCAGCACGTCACGCTGTCGTGATTAACGACAGCGTTCCGGCCAGGGCTTTTTTCATAGCGCGATCAGCGAATACCGGCGCCCGCCAGAGCCTCCGGCGACCACTGTACCTTCGACAGGGGTTCGATGTACTTGATGCCGCCGTAAGGGCCGACCACACCGTTGACGTTGTAGCTGCCACCGACCAGATCATAGATCACGTGAGGTGCAGAGTTGGGCGTATCCACGTCGTAGCTCTGGGTGAAGAAGCTGTAGGAGCCGCGATACAGCTGACCGCGGGCATCGTACTGGTCAGAGGCCAGGGCCACCCAGGTGTCCTCGTCCAGATAGAAGCGGCGCTTGTGGTAGATATGGCGAGCATCACCCTTGAGGGTACCTTCGACCACCCACACGCGATGCTTCTCCCAGCGCACGAACTCCGGCGCCAGGTGGTTCGGCGTGGTCATCGGCTTGGGATCCTTGATGTAGGTCAGCGCGTAGGTGTTGTACGGCACGACCATTTCCTGCTTGCCGACCAGTTTCCAGTCGTAGCGGTCCAGGCCACCGTTGAACACATAGACGTCATCGTAGGTGCCGGAGCCGGCGGTGCCCGGGTTCGGCGTGTCGTAGGCCAGGTTCGGCGCGAGCTTCACCCGGCGCACGCCGGGCAGGTACTGCCAGGCACGGCGCGGCTGTGCCAGCGGGTTGGCGGCGTCCTTGAGCATCAGCGACTCGCCGGCGCGGCGGGCCGGACCGCTGTAGTACAGCTTGATCTGCCAGTAGGTGTCCTTGGCCTCAATGACCTTATTCAGGTCTTCGTAGATCGGATAGGAATTGAAGGCCATACCGGTGGTGGCCAGGGTCGGGGTGCCTGCGGAGTCGACGTTCCAGGAGTCGTACTTGGTGGAGTACGCGACCCCCTGGTAACGCAGCAAGTGGTTCCACATGGCTTCCGCCCCGCTCTGCGGAATCGGGAAGGGTACGCCCGGCAGGACGTTCTCGATGGCATTGCCACCTTCCAGCGACTTGGCGCCGGTGGCGTTCTTCAGGGTGTTGTCCAGCAGGGTCTGGGGCAGCGTCGCCGTGCGATGACTCGGGTAGACATCAATGCGGAAGCTGGGGAAACGCTTGACCAGCTCGGCGGTGACCGCAGTCAGCTGGTCCTTGTACTGGTCGACGTTCTTGCCGTCGATCACCAGCACCGGTTTTTCATCGGCGAAAGGATCGGGGCGGAAGGTGTCGCCCGCCTTGAACCCGGCCGGCGCGGTCTTCAGGCCGCCGTCGAAGGCCGGAATGGAACCATCGGCACTGGCCGCCATTTCGGCACCCACTGCAGTAAGACTGGTGCCCAGCTTGGCCGCTTCCTCGGCCGATACCGCCGCCAGGGCGGCACCTGAAATCATGGAGGCCAGAGAGGCGGCCAGCAGCGTAGTCACGAATTTCATCTTGTTGTACTCCTGCCTAGTGGCTAGGTCATTCGCGGATCAAAAGGTGGTTTTTAAGGTCAGGTACATGGCGCCACGATCTTCGCCGGTGGCACCGCCGCCGGAGAACGAGGAGTAGCCGCCGCCGTAGCAGGTGTAGCGCTCAGGACCATCCAGGGCGTTCGGCGTGGCCCCGTCGGTGGCGCCGTCGTTACACTTCTCCGTCTCGCCGAAGGAGTCGACGTACTTGAGGTCGACGAAGTACTTGCTGTAGATCGCCGCGCTGACGCCCACCGCATAGTTGCCGGTGTCTTCGGCACCGCCTGCGACGACCGGGGAGACGCCATCGAGGCCGACGTTGATCGACAGCGGCGCGCTCAGGTCAACACCCGGGAACACCTGGTACCAGGTCGGGGTGAAGTTGACCGCCAGGCCCCAGTTGTCGCGGGTCGGCTTGTCGATGCCACGGTAGGTGCTCTTGCCCTTGTAGAGCGCCTCGTTCTCGCTATCGAGGCTGATCAGGTTGCTGTAGTACAGCTCGCCGAGCAGGACGGCCGAATCGAACAGCGGGGTGTCGCCGATGGCGACCAGACCGTTGACGGTCCAGTGCAGGGTTTCGCCGGTGGCTGCCATGCTGTCGCCTTCGCCTGGCACGTCGGTAACCACGCCAGTGCCCGGGGTGCGCGCCGGCAACAGGCCCAGTCCAGAACCAAGCCCGAGAGGACCAGTCGCACTGAGGATCGCCGGGATGCTGCTCAGCGGCATGTTCTGGCGGAAGTTGAGGTCGCTGCCGATACTGACGTCGCCGAAGTTCTTGGACAGGCTCAGACCGTAGATGTCGATGTCGTCGCCGTAGCTGAGGTTGTAGCTGGTGCCGGCCAGGGAGTCGACCAGAGTACAGACCGCCCCACCCAGGCCGCCAAAACCGCAGCTATTACCCACAACTGTAAGCGAGCGGGCATCCAGCACGGCCTGCGGCAGGATGTCCGAGGTGTTGCGGTAGTAGGCGCCCAGGGTGCCGTCCAGCCACTCCGGCGACCACTTGACCATCAGGCCCCAGTCGCCGCGATCATCGGGGGTGTTGTCATCGCCGCGACGCACGTTGGTCAGCGCGTCCTGGCCGAGCAAGCCGGGCGGCGTGGCGGTGTGGCCGAGCAGGAAGGACTGTGCGCCCTCGCCCAGCACATCGGAAGTGCCGTAGTAGGTGCCGGCCTCGGGCAGGCGCGCCTCGTCCCACTTGAGGAAATACTGGGCGCCGAAGGTCAGCTCGGGATTGAGGGTAAAGGTGGTGGAAATCTGGTTGCGCGGAACGAACAGTTCCTTGGCCTCGGTGCCTGGCGAAGCGGCCAGCTTGGCCAGGTCCAGGCCGGACTGGCCGTAGCTGACCGAATGCACCGGATTGAGGATGGTCTCGCCCCAGAACACGTTGTGCTGGCCGGCCTTGATGCTGAACAGCGACTCCTCGCCGACCTCGGTGCTGTAGAACAGGAAGGCGTCGAGGATCTCGCCGGATGGCCCGCTGTAGTAGCGCTGGGCATAGTTGCTCAGGTGCGGGCTACCGTTACCCACGCCGTCGAGACCGGTGAAGCCGCCGACCAGGGGATGCTGGCCGACCATGCCGCTCACGGCGCCATTGCCGTTGACGAACGGATTGGAGTTCGAACCAGTATTGTCGTAGGCCTTGTCATACCAACTCGCGGCGCTGACCCGGAAGCCCATGGAATTCTGGTAGACCACGTCGAACTCGGACAGCAGGTCGACGCGGTTGGTGATATTGGTGCCGGACTTGCGGAAGTTGTAATCACCGTCGTTGTTGTTCGGCGTACCGAGCATGCGCTTGTCGGCACTTTCGGTGCGCACGCCGTAGTTGTACTTGACCGTGTTGTCGAAGCGCACCGACCAGTCTTCGCTGCCGGTATCGAATTCGAAGGCCTGGGCGACCGGCATGGAAGCGGCCAGGATGGCCGTGGCCAGCAGGCTGCGACGCAAGGGGCTGGAACCGTGACTCTTGTTGTTGTGCATTATGTTGTCTCCGCTTCTTGTAATTGTTGCTCTAACAACGGCTCACATCCTGTATAGCTGCGATGCGAGTTTTACTTATTCAGTTTGTTCCTGGACGCATACTTGTTTGCTGCGCGCAGCGCATACGCTGGCGTTCCCGACTAGTGATCCAGATCGTCGATGAAATCCTCGGCCAGCGGCCATTTGCCGTAGCCGGAAGCCGGATTGAGGTGGCCGACCGCGCCGAGGTTGACCAGTGCACTGCCCCAGTCCTGGGCCATGCGGGTAACCGCGTCCAGGCTGGCCAGGTAATCGTTGGAGCTGCCGGCGAGGATGCTGCGAAACGGCAGCTTGCCCTTGGGCAGCGGGTTCCAGCCGTTGGCCCGCAGGCTGTCCGGCGTCGGGTAGTTTTCCGGCCAGCTGGCATCGAGGTCCGGCGGTGCGACCAGCAGCGCGCCCTTGATCGGACGGTCGTAGCGCGCGGCCCAATGCGCCACCATCAGCACGCCGGCGCTGTGCGCGACCAGGATCACCGGCCCGTCGATCTGCTCCAGCTCGCGCTGGATGGCCTCGACCCGGGCGGCGCAACTGAGCTTGTCGGTTTCCAGGGGTGGCACGCTGCGCACCTTGGCCAACCTGGCCTCGAGCAAGGTCTGCCAATGCTCGGCGACATGCTCACGCAGGCCCGGCACGATCAGAACGGTTGCGGCAGTTTGCTTTTTATCCACTTCAGCACCCTCGTCTTCTCGATGATTCGGCCAGCCAAACCGCCAGCGCTTTTTATAGTGTCGACAATAAAGCCCCCCCCTCCGGCGTGCTTCGCATTTGACGTCAGTCACTTTTCTATTGATGACAGGCACTGATCACCTTCGCACTCATGGCGCCACTGCCAGCCGACACAACAAACACAATCAAGACAAGGATTAGTTCAGACGCCAGCCTGGCACTCAATGTCAACAACCAGAATCACCGATTGCGCCTGATTGGCCCTCCGACGGCCTCCTGGACACTGATAAAATTCCCCGGAAGTTGATTGCCATCACTCACTACGTTCTTACACAGTCTGGGCCAATTGCTGCCGATCATCGATTCTGGATACCGGTCATTCTGGCGACTGCATCGACTTGAATCCTGTCGGACTGCCTGCGCATAGAACACGGTCATTGCAACTGGTGGCGCCAGCTCAGTTGAATAGGCAAGTTTTCCGACATTGACGCTGAGTACCGGCTGGTCCGTGCTGCTGAAACATTCAGGCTTCATCTACCACGTGATTGCGCAACAAGCCGATGCCTTCTATCTCGACCTCGCACACGTCTCCAGCTTTCATGTAAAGCGCCGGCTGGCGGGTGAACCCGACTCCCGGCGGTGTGCCGGTCACAATGACGTCGCCTGCCTGGAGCGTGAGCGCTTCGCTCAACAAGGCAATCAACGTGGCGGCATCGAAAATCATGTCGTCGGTGGAGGCGTCTTGCACAATCGTGCCGTTCAAGCGGGTCTGCACGCGCAAACCCTTGCCGCCTGCCGGCACCTCGTCAGGGGTGACGAGATAGGGGCCGAAAGCGCCCGTGCCGTCGAAATTTTTCCCGACCGTCCATTGCGCACCCTTCATCTGGTAATCGCGCACTGAGCCATCGTTGAACACCGAATAACCCGCAACGTGTTCAAGCGCTTTTTCCTTGGCGATGTGGCGTCCGGGCTTGCCGATCACGACGACGAGCTCACCTTCAAAGTCAAATTGTTCCGAGGCTTTTGGCCGCACCAAAGGTGCGCCGCTACCAATCAAACTTGACTGAAAGCGGGCGAAAACAGCTGGATAGGTGGGGGGCTGGAACCCGCCTTCTTTTGCATGCTCCAGATAGTTCAAGCCAATGCAAATGATCTTGCCCGGACTTTGCAACGGCGGCAGCACTTCAACCTCTGCGGCGCTGAATGTGCGCCCATCCAGCAGACACCGTCCGGCTGCCTGAAGCACTTCGTCACCTTTCTCGATCAAGGTTTCCAAGGTTCCGGGGTAGGCATTTTCATCCTCCAAACAACCGCGCAACTGTCCTTTTGTATCCACAACTCCCAAGCCTTGCTTGCCGCACGACTTGAATACTTGAAATCGCATGCCTCTTTCCTCAATTTCTTTGCTTGAGTGCTACCAGCGGTCATCGCGACCTACTTCACTAATTGACCGCCCTAACTGTCAGCACAACTTACGTACCGCTCCCAAGTGCTTTACTTCGTATCCATGACCGCCTTGTAGATGGATCGCTTTGGCGCTCCCATCACTCGTTGCACCATTGGCTCGAAGGTGCTCAGCGGATAAATCTCGCCGTCCGGATCGAAGGCCGGGCTGTCGTATTTATCGATAAACTCTAGCGTGCGCTCATAATGCGGATGGCCCTTGAACTGGTCACGCATGTTGCGATCCATGCCGATGTAGTGAAAGAAATTGTGCCCCTGAAAAATGCCGTGATGCTCAATCATCCACAAGTTAGCTTCGGATACGAAAGGCTTCAGGATCGCCGCTGCGACTTCGGGGTGGTTGTACGAGCCCAACGTATCGCCTATATCGTGCAGCAGGGCGCACACCACATACTCTTCGTCGCGTCCGTCTTTCAAGGCCAGCGTGGCGCTCTGCAGGCAGTGGCTGTAGCGGTCGATCGGAAAGCCGCCGAAGTCGCCCTCCAGAAGCTTCAGGTGCGCCAGTACGCGCTCAGGCAGTCCGCTGAAGAATTTCGCTGCCTGGGGTTTGATGATGTCCCAGTCTTCCTGGGTGCTGTCCTGCATGCGTTTGAATTTCGCCAGTTTCATCATGGAAGTCTTCATTTCTGATCTGCCGTGTGAGGTTGCCATCCGCATACGCGCCAGATGGCTTACGGTTCATTTCATTCAAATCACGGCGCCGCCATTGGGACTGATCACCTGTCCCACAAAGTAATGGTCTCCCGCCAGGTACGTCGCCATGGATGCATATTCCTCCATCTGGCCGAAACGCCCCGCGGGAATCATCTGCCAGAATCTGTTCCTGCCTACTTCGCCGATGGAGTCGAGATACTCCTCGAAGAACGGTGTCGACACGCCTCCCGGCGCCAGCGCGTTGACGAGGATATTGGCTCCGGCCACTTCGGCTGCGACCGACTTGGTGAACGCAATAACGGCTCCCTTGGTGGCGCAGTAGTGGGGGCTGTGCAGGCTGATGGTGGAGAAGCCTGCGATGGAGGCCAGGTTAATGATTCTGCCGTACTGCTGCGCCTCCATCAGTTTGAGGGCTTCGCGCGTGCAGTAGAACATGCCATGCACATTGACATTCCAGTAGCGGAGCCAGTCCTCATCGGTGATTTGGCTGGTGAAGCCGAGAGACTGACGAGGCACTGGCGTGGTCATGTAGGCGTAGTGCTTGTTGCGTCGCTCCGCGTCGGCTTTTCCGGTGGGCGCGACCGCTGCGTTGTTCACCAGAATATGCAGCGCGCCAAAACGCTCAACGGCGCTGGCAAACATCTCTGCCACCTCACGGCTTGAAGTAATGTCGCAGCGCAGTGCCAGACAGGCAGCGCCCGCCTCTTCCACTTTTTGCCGGGTTTCTTCCAGGGCAGGCATATCAATATCGCAGATAACGATATCCGCGCCGGCCTTGGCCAAGTCGACCGCGATGCTGCCGCCAAGACCACGGCCTGCACCAGTGATCAGGGCAATGCGGCCAGCGAGCTTGCCTTGTGTTCTGTCGCTTGTCGCATGTTCGGTTCGTTGTGATTGCTGTGACGACTGCATGGCGTTCTCCCGGGTTTAGGTACGATCAATTCTTCAGCGCTTATTCGTGGCCAGGTCTCAGGCAGGTCGGCGCATGAGACTGTAGCTCTGGGCCGTCGGACCGCCGTCGGGCATGCTCGCCAGGAACAAGGCCATGGGCGTCACCTCCTGGGGGGACTTGAACCACTCTCCTGGGGGGATGGCCGCATCGCGGGTCATGGCGGTCTTGACCGGGCCAGGAATGAGTTCGTTGACGCTGATGTTGTATTCATGCAGTTCCAACGCCAGCGATTGAGTGAGCATCCACATGCCGCTCTTGGAACAGGAATAAGCCGAAAACCCTGGCGCAGGGCGATTGCGTTGACCGGAGCCGACCATGATGATCTTGCCGGCGCCACGCTTACGCAGATGCGGGATAGCGGCATGTGCCGTGTAGTAAGCACCTGTCAGGTTGATGTCGATCGTCTTGCGCCACAACTCAGGGTCGCTGTCTTCGATCCGGCGTTGCTCGGTGGCGACACCGGCATTGGCCACCACAATATCGACCCCACCATATTCATCGCTGGCGCGCTGAAATAAAGAGACCAGCGAAGCGTAGTCAGCCACGTCAGCGACATGCGCAAGCGCCCGACCACCCGAGGTCTTGATCTGAGCGGCCGTTTCTGCGATTTCCGCGCCGCTGCGAGCGCTGCACACCACGGCAGCGCCAGCCTTTGCATAGGCGATGGCAATACTGCGACCGATGCCACGACCGGCACCGGTAATGATGGCGACCTTACCCTCGAGCGGGGTGGGATTGGAGTGGTTCATGAGCTGTTTCCTTTATTGTTTGTAGGATGAAAGGTCGAGATTCAAAAGAATGGTTGTGAACTGGTAGCCTCAAAACGGCGCAGATCGCGCACATAGCTGGCCCTCGCGCAAGCAAACATCAGCGCAGCAGCGATAGATATCAGTGGGATCCATTGCAAGGCCCCCAGCAGGCCAATCTGATCGGCCAGCACGCCCGTCAGGTAGGGGCCTGGCGCAGCACCCAGCAGATTGTTGGCCAACACCAGCGTGGCAAGGGCCGTCGAGTGAATGGCCGGGTGCACCAGGTTGGTCACTACGGCGCCAGCTGGACCATAGCTGCCAGCCGCGAAAAAGACGCCAACGGCGATCATGACAAACTGTGCAGCGCCCGGCGGCAAGCGCATGGCGATCACCAGCAAGACACAGGCGCCCAGACAGAACTTGATCGCCAGCGTCAGTTGTTTCTCCGGCGCGTCGCGCCCGGATCTGTCGGCGAAGGCACCGCACACGGCCATGCCGATCCCGCTGGCAATGAGCAGCAAAGCCGCTGCCAGTGCCGCCTTGTCCAGGGCCATACCGTAGTAGCGGTTAATGTAGCTCGGCACCCAGGAGATGACGGAGTAGGCGATAAACAGCTGCAGGCCGCTGGCGACGTAGGCGAACACCAGCGTAGGAGCGCCAAACAACGCCTTGACGATCTTGCGCAGCAGCTTGCGGTCCATGTTTTTCAGTCCGCCCGCACCACTCACTGCTTCAGACGAACCCTTGTGCACATGCAGGGCAACGCGGGCTTCGGTAATGGTCAATACGTAGACCAGCACCAGCAGCAGGCCGAAGAGGGCCATGGCAATGAATGCCGCCCGCCAGCCAAAGTGGGTAGCCAACACGCCACCAGCCGCCATGCCGAGCACCGAGCCGAACATGCCCGCAGCCGTGAATGCACCGGTCAGAGTGGCGCGCTTGGCCGGGGGAAAAATACTCAGGATGATGGCCAGACCGACGCTTCCGTAACCGGCCTCACCCAGCCCCACAAAAAAGCGCGCGAGCAGCATATGGCCATAGTTTTGCGCGACTCCGCACCCCAGGGTGGCGAGGCTCCAGAACAGCACCATCAGCACGATACATTTAACCCGTCCAAAGCGGTCGGCCAGTACCGCGATCGGGACAGCCAACAAACCAACCATCAGACCGACAATACCGCTGAGCAAACCGAGCTGGGCATCGCTCAGGCTCCATTCAGTTTTCAGCTGGGGAAACACGGCGCTGAGCACTTGCCGAGACATGTAATCTGACAGCATCAGGCCGAAGATGATGGCAAACACCAACCAAGCGTAGGCGCGCGAGCGTGGAGCCTCGAGCGCAAGGCCGGCGTTGGCAAACGAAGCGACAGATTCTTCCTGCATGGGTGTGCCTTGGTCTGTTGCGACGAAAGGCGTCGCGCCAATAGCTTGATTCACTACCTATCCGACAGGCTGGCAGGCATCTCTGCCCCCCTGCCCCCCAGTCTTGCCGTGTGGCAACACTGGGGGGCAGGTTGCGCATCAGACTCCGCTCAGGGGCATATTTTTCTGACCCGGTTTACGGTTCGGCGCCATGCCATTGGCGGCCAAGGTTTCCTCGATGCTGTTGTACTGCACACCGATCTTGTAGATCTCGCGCGCTTCCTTGCCGGTGGCGATTTCACGCCCCAGTTCGTGGGCGATGCGCACGGTTTGCTTGACCTGATCGACCGAGCCGAAACGATCGCCCTTGTGGTCAATGATGGTGTCTTCGTTGCCCACTCGCGGGTGCAGGCCCATGGCCAGAGCCATGGTGTTGAACGGCAGCACGTTCTTCAGCAGCGATTCGGAGGTCAGGGTGCAACCGTCTGGCACGCGGTGGATGAAGTTGAAGAAGTTGAACGGGTTCGGGCCGTCGAAACCGCCGCCGATGCCGATCCAGGTCAGGTTCAGCGGCCCCATGTACAGGCCCTTGCGCACCAGACGCATGAGGGTTTCCAGGGCGTGGATGCCGGTCAGCTGGAAGTGCGGCTGGATGCCGGACGCCTGCAGGCGGCGCAGGTGTTCTGCCACAAAGGCAGGGCCGGCCGGCACGGTCATTTCGCTGTAGGCAGCCTGGAAGGCCGGGCTGCCCAGGGAGGTGCCTTCCAGGTATTCCGGATACAGCAGCTCCATGATGTTCATCTGGGTGGTGTTGATCGCCAGGGTGACCTGATCAGGTTTGGGCGTCAGGTCGGCCAGCATGTGACGGGTGTCGTCGGACAGCCACAGGGCTTCTGCACCGTCACCTTCCGGCGCGAAGGAGATCGAACCGCCCACCTGGATGATCATGTCCGGCACGGCGTCGCGCACGCCGGCAATCAGTTCGTTGAACTTGGACAGACGCTTGGAACCCTTGCCGTCCAGTTCACGTACGTGCAGGTGCAGTACGGTGGCGCCGGCGTCGTAGCAGTCAACGGCCTTCTGTACCTGCTCGTCCATGGTCAGCGGGATGTCTTCCGGGAAGTCTTCCGGCATCCACTCTGGACCGTACGGGGCCACGGTGATGACCACCTTGTCCATGTTTTCTACGTGCAGGGAATCGTCCAGGAATTGCATATTCTCACTTCCTCAATAATTGCTACGGGAGACCAAATGGGGCCGATGGTGCTGGTGCTGTTTCAGTAAGGCTGATTGCCGATGATGGTGGCGCGGTCCATCTTGCGATGGCAGGGCGGGTAATCCATCACGGCGTAATGCTGGGTCGAACGGTTATCCCAGATCGCCACGCTGTTTTTCTTCCAGCGCCAGCGCACCTGGTACTCGGGGTTGTAAGCCTGGCTGATCAGGTACTGCAGAAGGTCACTGCCGCCCTTGTTGTAATCCTGGCCGTAACGCACCCGTTCCCGGGTGTGGTAATTCACCAAGTGGGTCGTGAATGCATTGACGAACAGGATCTTTTCACCGGTTTCTGGATGCGTGCGCACCACCGGGTGTTCGGCATCTGGGAACTGGCTCTTCAGCGCGAGACGCTTTTCCTTCGGCATGGCGGCGCCGAAACTGGACTCGATGCTGTGGCTGGCAATCAGGTCGGCAATCTTCGCCTTGACGTCATCCGGCAGCTTCTCGTAGGCCAACACCATGTTGGCCCACATGGTGTCGCCACCGACCGGCGGGCATTCCACGCAGCGCAGCACGGCACCCAAGGGCGGGGCTTCGCGCCAGGTAGCGTCGGTGTGCCAGCAGTTCTCGTAGCGGTCTATCGGACTGTCCGGGCTCTTGTAGATTTGCACCAGGCCCGGCGCGTCCGCGTGAGTGGGTGCCACCGGGTGATCTTCAAGGTCGCCAAAGCGGCGCGCAAAAGCCGCATGTTCGACGCTAGTGATGTCCTGGTCGCGCAGAAAGAGCACGCGATGCTTGATCAAGGCCTCACGGATGGGTGCGAACAAGCCATCGTCATGCACCGCGTCACGTAAACTGACACCCATCAGCTCGGCACCGATGGCACAGCTCAGTTGTTCGACTCTCATTTGCGCCGCCCTCCTTAAATGACGAAGATCGAGGAGCCGGTGGTCTTGCGCGCTTCCAGATCGCGGTGCGCCTGTGCCGCGCCTTCCAGCGTATAGCGCTGGTTGATCTCGATCTTGATGCGGCCCGCGCCGACATGACCAAACAGCTCGCCGGCCAGATCCGCCTTCTCGGCCGGGTCGGAAATGTAGTCAGCCAAGGCTGGACGGGTCAGATAAGGTGAACCCTTGGTGGCCAGAATTTGCGGATCGAAACCCGAGATGGTTCCGGACGTGAAGCCCAGGCAGACCACCAGACCGCGCCGCTTGACGGAGTTGAGTGAGGCATCGAAGGTGCTCTTGCCAACGCTGTCGATGACGACGTTCACGCCGACGCCATTGGTAAATTCGCGTACACGCTTGGCCACATCTTCATGGCTGTAATTGATGGTGTGATCACAGCCATGGGCCCGGGCGATGGCCGCCTTCTCTTCGGTTGAAACCGTGCCGATGACCGTCAAACCCAACAGCTTGGCCCACTGCGAGACGATCAGGCCGACGCCGCCGGCGGCGGCGTGCAGGAGGATGCTGTCGCCCGGCTTGAAGTCGTAGATGCGCCGCATCAGATAGGACGAGGTCAGGCCGCGCATGGTCATGGCGGCAGCGGTTTCACAGCTGATCGACTCGGGCAGCTTGATCAAGGGCGCAGCCGGAATCAGGCGCTCGGTGCTGTAGGCACCCAGCGTGTTCAAAAAGCCGGTGTAGGTCACACGATCGCCTACAGCGACATTGGTCACGCCTTCACCAACGGCATCGACCACGCCGGCAGCTTCGACGCCCATGCCAGCGGGCAACGGCATCGGATACAGGCCACTGCGGAAATAGGTGTCGGCGAAGTTCAATCCGACCGCTTCATGGCGCAGCCGAACCTGACCAGGACCGGGATCGCCGACGTCTACTTCCTCCCAGCGCAGGACTTCCGGACCGCCTGTTTCATACATGCGTATGGCGTGTGGCATATCAACTCTCCCAAATCCAATATGTTCGGCGCTCTGACTTCACTACATCGCGATGTCATCGCCGTGCAGGAAAAGTATCTGTGAATGAGCTGGTGCGAATTTGATATTCTGGGGCGAAGACTTTACATTTTGGGGCGACAGAGGGGATCTCGATGCCGAACTTGATAAGAAGCTCAAGCCTGACAAACTTTATCGACGTGGCCCGCGCAGCTGGCCTGGATCCCTATCGCCAGTTGCGAAAAGCCGGCGTCAGCACATCCGCATTACTGGATCCGGACATCAAGATCCCGGCGAATTCGGTGATGCGCCTGCTGGAGGATTCGGCTCAGGCATCAGGAGTCGAAGACTTCGGCCTGCGCATGGGCGAAACGCGCCAACTGGACAACCTCGGGCCATTGGCGATTGCCCTGCGCGAGGAAGCCACGCTGCGCGAAGCTCTGGGATCGGTCGCACGCCATCTAGTGCTGTACAACGAATCGATGGAGTTGCGCATCGAGGAAGGGGATGGCGTGGCGCTCCTCAAGCTGCTGGTGATACACGGCGCGCGCGGATCTCTGCGGCAATCAATCGAGATCGTCATGTGCACCTTGTACCGCATCCTCAAACTGTTCCTTGGCGCAAGCTGGAAGCCCAGAAGTGTCTGCTTCGAGCACAAGGCGCCAGCCAGCTTGGTCACGCACAGACGCGTGTTTGGCACGTCAATCCTGTTCAATCAGGACTTCGACGGTATTGTCTTGAGCCAAACCGATTTCGATACAAAGATCTCCTCGTATGACCCCGTCCTGGCGTGGCATGCCCGCGACTTCCTGAATGCGAAGCTGGCGCAGTCTGATGTGACGATGCCAGACAAGGTCAGAAAGCTGGTGTTGGCCCTGCTACCGAAAGGCGAGTGCGTTGCCGAGCGCGTGGCCGAGCAACTGGGTATGGATCGCAAGACCGTGCACCGCCATCTGGCCAGTCACGGCCAGAATTACTCCTCCATCGTCGATGCGGTTCGGGTCGATCTGGTGATTCAATACGTCGAAAACAGAGAACGGCCGCTGTCTGATGTGGCGATTTTGCTGGGCTTTTCGTCCTTGAGTGCCTTTTCTCGATGGTTCTCGGACCGCTTCGGCTGCAGTGTGTCGACGTGGCGCCGCGAAATACGCCAGCCGGTTTTAACCTCCACAGTTTGAATAGCCAGGAGTCGTCATGGTGGCATGAGCTCCTTGGCTCCTCAATGCGTGCCAGTAATAACGCTGAGGGGTTGTGCCGCTCTACTGGCGGAGTTGACCGGTCCCGAATGTTCGCGCTCTTGCTGGCTTGATGCGTGGCGATTGGCTTTCCTTAGCCAGGTGGCACCTCAAGATGTGCATGATATCGTCAACCAAGTGCATGTGACTGAACCGAACACATACTGGTCGTAGGCGACACCATCGACGGTGGTACTTACTGATTGAACAGCACCCACGATATTCAGGGTATCAAAGCTGTCACCGCCTATCTGCAACTCGTTGTCGGTATCGGTGAGCAACTCGATAGCCTCGGCGGTTAGCGAAAGCGTTGAACCAGCATCCCCTGTGCCCAGATCGATGCGCTCGATATTGCTCACACTGCCAGTCAGGCCTTCAGATGGCTCCACATATGCTCGAAAATCGCCGGCGGCATGTCGGGGTGGCGCACAATATTGTGCGGGCTGCCGATCAACTGCTCACGAGTGAAGCCACTGACCGCGACAAACTCGTCGTTGCAATAAGTGAGATTGCCATGTTCGTCTGTCGCGGAAATCAACCGTTGCTCGGCTGGGAGGCTGCGTTCCCGGTCGGTGATCGGCGTATTCAGTCGCATACAGGCTCTCTCAAGTCTTTCGCTTAGTTCCCCCACCAACGACTTCGGCGACCAGACAAACAGGGCGCCAGCAGATATCGTCACGTGTGCATCGGGGCCGTTTTTTCAAAACTGACACTGGAGACAGAATTTACTGGAGGCCAATTTCTTGAAAACCACAAAGGACGTCAAAAACTTCTCATTTCATGACTTGCAGACCAGCCTTGATCCATGTCAATTTTCTTTCTGCCGGGGCCGCTGCCCAGAGCAAGCCCTCCCCCAGGAATGCCCGCACATGACAAAACTGGTTCGCGCCGCCGTCCTGACCAACTACCTGGAAACCGCCCAACATCTCGGCCTCAATCCACACAATTTGCTGGCCGGGGTTGGCCTGAACAAGACCATGCTGCAGGATCCCGAGCAGCGCATCCCGGTCGATGCCGCGGTGCGTCTGCTGGAGGACTCGGCAGCCGCCAGCGGCTGTCAGAACTTCGGCCTGAGCATGGCCGAATCGCGCCAGCTCTCCGACTTCGGTGCGGTCAGCCTGCTGCTCACCCACCAGCGCACCCTGCGCGAAGCGCTACAGGTGGTGGTGCAGTACCGTCACCTGCTCAACGATTCGCTGGCGATCTTCATCGAAGAAGCCGGCAAGATGGTGATCATTCGCGAGGAAGTGGTCACCGAGTCGCACCTGCCCTGTCGCCAGGCCAATGAGCTGGCGATCGGCGTGATGTTCCGCCTGTGCGCCGCCCTGCTCGGCACGCACTGGCATCCCTACAGCGTCAACTTCACCCACCAGGCACCGAACAATCTGCAACTGCATCGCCGCCTGTTCGGCTGCAAGCTGGAGTTCGGCAGCGAGTTCAACGGCATCGTCTGCCCCGACGCCGACCTGGACGCGACCAATCCCCATGCCAACCCGGCGATGGCACGCTACGCCCAGCGCTACCTCGACTCCCTGCAGAGCGGCAACGGCGAGTCGATGCTGTTCGAGGTGCGCAAGGCCATCTACCTGCTGCTGCCGATGGGCCGCGCCACCATCGAGCAGATCGCCCAAACCCTGGGCATGAACGTGCGCACCCTGCAGCGCCGCCTGAAGGAAGGCGACAGCACCTTCAACGAACTGATCAACGACGTGCGCCGCGACCTGGTGCTCCGCTACCTGGAAAACCCCGACTACTCGCTGGGACGGATCGCCGACATGCTCGGCTACTCCATGCCGAGTTCCTTCACCCGCTGGTTCATCGCCCAGTTCGGCATGCCGCCGGCAACCTGGCGCGGTACGCACAAGCAGGTGCCGCGCAACAGCGGCTGAAGCCCCTGGCTAGTGCTAGGCGCGACGCGGCAACGCCGTCTTGTTCGCCAAGAGCCGATCGAGCAGCCGGGTCGGCAGCAGCGCGGCCAGGTACCACATCGGGTTGAGCGGGTAGCGCGGCTTTGGCCGGGGCGCTTCAATGGCCTTGAGCACGGCCCGGCTGACCGTCGCCACCGGCGCCCCTTTGGCCCCGTTGTGCGCCAACAGACCGAACAGCGCCTGCATGGCGCCCGCGTAATCGCTGTCCAGGTAGCGCGTGTCGGGTTGCGCCTTGCTCCAGATCGGTGTGCGGATTGGCCCCGGTTCGATGACTACCACCTGGATGCCGTAGATGCCCAGCTCCACCCGCAGTGCGTCGCTGACCGCCTCCAGCGCATGCTTGGTGGCGGCATAGCAGCCGGTCAGCGGTGTCGCCACCCGCCCGGATACCGAGCCGATATTGATCACCCTGCCCGGTCGTGTGCTGTCCTGGCGCGCGCCGAGTAGCGGCAGGAAGGCCTGGGTGACGGCCAGCAGGCCGAACAGGTTGACCTCGAACATGCCGCGGATTTCCTCCAGCGGCTGCAGCATCAGCGGGCCGCTGGGCGAGGCGATCCCGGCGTTGTTGACCAGCGCCGCCAAGCCCTCGGCGCCGACCCACTGCTCGACCTGGCGCACCGCCTGCGGCAAGCCGGCGCTGTCGCTCACGTCCAGGCGCAGCGGCAGGAACGCCTCGCCGAGGATGGCGCGGGCACGCACCCCGTCCTCGTCACGGCGCACCGTGCCGATGACCCGGTAACCCTGTTCGATCAGCAGGCGAGCGCTGTCCAGGCCAATGCCCGAAGAGACGCCGGTGATCAGGACGAAAGACTTCATGTGTTCTGCTCCTTGTGAGGTGTGCCATGGCGTGCAGTTGGACCGCGCTGCGAAAGCCAGAACGCCAGCAGGGCCAGGTACTGCAGGGCAGCCATACCCAGCGCCAGGCTCAGCGTGCTGTCCTGCAGCAACGGCACCAGCAGCGCCGAGGACAGCGCGGTGACGAGTTGATGGACGGTGATGAAACCACTGGAGGCCAAACCGCGACGCTCGGGAAAGCGATCGAGGGCAAGCAGCTGCAGGCCCGGCTGGGTCAGCATCAGGCCCAGGGCGAAGATCGGCAGGGCCAGCAGCGGCCAGGGCACGTGGCTCGGCAGCCACAGGCAGAGGCCGATATTGAGCAGGGTGGCGAGCAGCATCACGGCGCTGCCAAGCTGCACACCGCCTGCGGCACTCATGCGGCCGGCCACCCGATGGGCGGCGAAGGCGCCGGCCAGCAGGCCACCGACAATCGGCAGAAACAACCAGGCGAAGGATTGCGCACCCAGCCCCAGGTGCTCGATGACGAAGGTCGGCGCACTCAGCACGTAGAGGTAGATCGCGGCATTGGCCCCGGCGTTGGCCAGGCAGATCAGCACGAATGGAGCATCGCGCAGCTGTTCGGCGAACGCGCGGCTCAGCGCCAGCGGATGCAACGACTGGCGCTTGTCGATGGGCAGGGTCTCCGCCAAGTGGCGCCAGCAACCAAACAACAGCAGTGCACTGAGCAGGGCAAGAAAGGCGAAGATGCCACGCCAGCCGAACCAGGGCAGCAGCCAGCCGCCGCATAGCGGGGCAAGCGCCGGAGCCAGGGAAAACCCAATGGCCACCAGCGCCATCTGCCGCTGCGCGTGCACGCCGTCGAAACGGTCGCGGATCATCACCCGCCCGACCACCATGCCGATACCGGCGCTCAGCCCCTGCAGGGCACGTCCGGCGAACAGCCACTGGATACTCGGCGCCAGCATGCACAGCAGCGAGGCGCCGAAGAACAGGCCAAGGCCGAACAGGAGGAAGCCCCGGCGACCGATGGCGTCGGCAATCGCGCCGTGCCAGAACAGGGCCAGGGCAAAAGGCAGTAGATAGGCGGTGAGCGTCTGCTGCACCTGGGCGGGCGTCGCCGCCAGCTCCTCGGCAATGGCGGCGAACGCCGGCATGTAGGTGGCGATGGCGAACTGGCCCATGGAGGCCAGGCTGGCGACCAGCAGGACAAACAGGTGGGAGTTTCGCATTGGGGCGCTCGCCGCTCTCCGTGGACGGCCCCGGCCGTCCGTAAGGAGCGTCGCCGCGACCGCAAGCAATAAAAGCGGTCGACTGCCGAAACAGTCGCCGCAAAGCCCGGGACTCATCACCCCGACAGATCACCCCATCGCTGGGATCTTTCACGCTCACTGCGCGGCAGTTGGACAACACTGACCAACTGCCGTTTTCTTCAAGCAGACGACTGCCGCCTACATCCAATCGGCTCAAGGCATTGGTGCTGATTGCCAGAACCATCGAACGGCCAAAGCGGGTCACGATAGGCGCCAGCATAGTGCGGCGCCGGCGCATTCACTTGACCTTGCGGGACGACATTCAGTGCCTCGCTCGCTCACCTCATACCGGTGAGCGACGCTGCACTGCCTGCGGCCAGTGACACACCCCGATCGTGGATTGCACGAGGCAATTGCTCCGGACATAGGACCTCTGGAGACAGCCGCAACAGGCGGGAGTTTTTTTACAACCGCTCACAGTGTCATCGCCAGCTCGTCGAGATCGAGCACCGCGCGACTGAGATAGAACTCGGCGCCACCCTGGGTGCGGCCTTTACTCTGCTGCAGTTCGGCGCGCACGAAGCGGTAGTTGCCCCTGACCTTGAGCAGCACCTCGGCGTGCGCCGGATGCGCGGCCAGCAGGCTGTCGAAACGCTGTTCGATAGCGCCGTCGAGGGCCTGCAGTTGCGCGGGCATCAGGGCGAATCCGCCCTTGTCTGGCAGTGGATAGAGGCGTAGCTGGTAGTCCAGCAACAGGCGGGCCAAGGCTTGGCTCTGCGCATTGAGCAGCAGTGCCGATGCGCTCAACGCCGGATCCTGCTGGGCACGTACGTAGGCATCTGCGGCGGCCAGTTGCAGTTGCCGGTGGTGCTCAAGCAGCTGCTGAACCAGCTCGGGATAACGCTCGCCCTGCGCCCGCGGCAAGATTTCCAGCTTGGCAAATACACGCTTCATAGCCGTGACTGGCCGCAATAGCTGTGGCGGCTGGCCGAGCTGCAGGACAAAGGTTTCCAGCGTATTGAGGTGATGAAAGACCGCCGTCAGGCTGCGCGGGTCAGGAGTGCGATCCTGCGGGTTGAAATAGACCATGGCGCTGGCGCATAGCAGGTGACTACGGCTGTCAAGCTCGCTCAGTTGCTGGGCGCTACGCCCGTCACCCCAGGCCGGCTGACACAGCAGATACAGCAGGCACAACAGCACAGTGGTTCGCATCTTCCCTACCCTCGGTTCTTGTTGTTATGTCAGATCCTGTGGTGTCTCTGCCGGGCCTGGCGCACTAACGCTGCAGGCCCGCAAGGTGCGGCGGGCGAACTGGCCCATGGGAGCCAGACTGACGATCCGAACGACGAAGAGGTAGAAGTCACGCATTCGGGGCGCCAATCTGGCTTCCATGGGAGGGTCCGAAATTGGGCAAAAGGTGTCACGGCAAGTAGCGTTAAAAAGCGGTCGACTGCCGAAACAGCCGCCGCAAAGGGACCCGGGGACCGCTCCCCGGATAAAGTGCCCTGCCCCCGCATGGAGTAACGGGGTAAGGCGCTTAACAGGCCGTTGAAAAACTACTGCGCTCGGCCATGCTGCGTTGAAATCAGCCTCAGAAGCTCATTTACAGCTCGTAAACTGCGCTTCTTCGGCTGATTTCGCCTTGCCTGGCCTTCGCTCGCTACGTTTTTTCAACGGTCTTTTAACGCAAAATCGTGCAGCCGGTGACCGCCTGCAACTCGTCGAAGCTGACGCCCGGCGCCATCTCCACCAGGCGCAGGCCATCCGCGCTGATATCCAGCACGGCCAGGTCGCTGATGATCCGGTCGACCACGCCGACGCCGGTCAGCGGCAGCTCGCAGCGCTCGAGAATCTTGTGCGCGCCGCCCTTGGCGGTATGCTCCATCAGCACCACCACGCGCTTGACTCCGGCCACCAGATCCATGGCGCCGCCCATGCCCTTGATCATCTTGCCGGGGATCATCCAGTTGGCCAGGTCGCCCTGCTCCGACACCTGCATGGCGCCGAGCAGGGCCAGGTTGATGTGGCCGCCGCGGATCATGCCGAAGCTCTCGGCGCTGTCGAAGAAGCTGCTGCCCGGCTGGGTGGTGATGGTCTGCTTGCCGGCGTTGATCAGGTCGGCGTCGATCTCCTCCTCGCCGGGGAAAGGACCGATGCCGAGCAGGCCGTTTTCGCTCTGCAGCCAGACTTCCATGCCCTCGGGGATGTAGTTGGCGACCAGGGTCGGCAGACCGATGCCGAGGTTGACGTAGTAGCCATCCTGCAATTCCTGGGCGGCGCGTTGCGCCATTTCTTCACGGGTCCACGCCATGTTCAGTTCCTCACCGTGCGCACTTCGATACGTTTTTCCGGGTTGCCATTGCGCACCAGCCGCTGCACATAGATGCCCGGCAGGTGGATCTCGTCCGGCGACAATTCACCGACCTCGACGATCTCCTCGACCTCGGCGACGCACACCCGTCCGGCCTTGGCGCACAACGGATTGAAGTTGCGCGCGGTCTTGTTGAACATCAGGTTGCCGGCCTTGTCCGCCACCGCGCCCTTGATCAGCGCCACGTCGGCGGTCAGCGAGCGCTCCATGACGTACCACTCGCCGTCGAACTGGCGGGTTTCCTTGCCCTCGGCGATCAGCGTGCCGTAGCCGGTGCGGGTGAAGAACGCCGGGATGCCGGCGCCGCCGGCGCGCAGCTTCTCGGCCAGGGTGCCCTGGGGGGTGAACTCCAGCTCCAGCTCGCCGGCCAGGTACTGGCGCTCGAACTCCTTGTTGCCGCCGACGTAGGAGGAAATCATCTTCTTGATCTGCCGGCTGAACAGCAGCGGACCAAGACCGAAGTCGTCCACCCCGCAGTTGTTGCTGATGATGGTGAAACCACGCTTGCCGGTTTCGCCCAGCGCCTCGATCAACGCCTCGGGAATACCGCACAAGCCGAAGCCGCCGGAGGCGATGGTGATGCCGTCGTGAACGATGCCGGCCAGGGCGGCATGGGCGTCGGGGTAGATCTTGTTCATGAAGTTCCTCTGCGTTGATCTAAGCCAGTTGCTTCAGCGCTGCAGTACATAGGTGCCGGGGGCGGCGCACATGGGTGGGTATTGGCGCGAGCCGAGCTTCTTCGGCGCCGGCCGACTGTCGCCCGAGCGCGCCTGGATCCATTGCCGCCAGTGCGGCCACCAGCTGCCGCCGTGGCGCTCGCCGGCGCCTTCAAGCCATTCCTGCGGGTCGCTGGCGCTCGCTTCGGCCGCGTAGAAATACGCCTTGGGATTGCCCGGCGGATTGACCAGGCTCTGCAGGTGGCCGGCGTTGGAGAGGACGAAGGTGCTGTCCTCGCCGAACAGCCGGGCGGTGCCGTAGCAGCCCTGCCAGGGCGTGATGTGATCGGTGGTGCCGCCGATCACATAGGCGCCGACCTTGACCTGGGTCAGGTCGATCGACTCGCCGGCGATCTGCAGCGCCCCCGGGTTGCTGAAGGGGTTGAGCTGGATCAGATCCAGGTAGTCGGCGTGCAGCTGCGCGGGCAGCCGCGTGGTGTCGTTGTTCCAGGCCAGGATGTCGAACGCCGGCGGCTTGTTGCCGAGCAGGTAGTTGTTGACCCAGTAGTTCCAGATCAGGTCGTTGGGGCGCATCCAGGCGAACATCCGTGCCATGTCCTGGCCGCTGAGCACACCCTTGCGCCAGGAGCTGGCCTTGGCCGCACGCAGGGCCGCCGGGGTGGCGAACAGGCCGAGAGTGGTGTCGTCCAGCACCGCCGGCATGTCCAGCACGCACACCGCCCAGCAGGTGTTGGCCACCTTGCCGCCCTCGCCGCGCGCCGCCAGCCAGCCGAGATAGGCCGCCAGGGTCAGGCCGCCGGAGCAGGAACCCCACATGTTCACATCGTCGCTGCCGCTGATCTGCCGCGCCGCCTCGACCGCCTGATCCAGGCACAGCGCATACTCGGCCAGGCCCCAGTCGCGGTGCTTGGCGGTCGGGTTGCGCCAGCTGATGACGAACAGCTGCACGCCGCTGTCCTGCATCCACTTGATCAGACTCTTGTCCGGCGCTAGGTCGATGGCGTAGTACTTGTTGATCTGCGGCGGCGACATCACCAGCGGCCGTGCATGCACGTTTGCCGTGGTCGGGGCGTACTGCAACAGTTCGAACATCTCGTTGCGCAATACCACCTGGCCCTCGGCCGTGGCGATGTTCTCGCCGAGCTTGAATGGCGTGCTGTCCACCTGCGACGGCATGCCGCGATTGTGCAGCAGGTCACTGGAAAACTGCCGCGCGCCGCGAATCAGGTTCATGCCGCCGGTATCCACCAGCTTGCGCAGCGCCGCCGGGTTGGTCAGCACCAGGTTGCTCGGCGCCAGGGCATCGACCAGCAGGGAGGCGATGAAACGCGCGCGCCCCTTGTCCAGCGGGCCGAGATCAGCCACCTCGATAAAGGCGCCGAGCGCCTTGTCGCCGGCCAGGTAGCTCTGCATCAGGGCACGCAGGAAGGCATTGTCCTGCCAGGCCGGATCGGCGAAGCGCTTGTCCTTCGGATGCGGCGCGACAGCGCAATCACCGATGGCGATGTCGAACAGTGCCTTGAGGTAATTACCGGTGTGCAGCCCGGCCTTGAACGGCGTCCTGCCGACAGCCTTGAGCAGGGAGCCGGCCGCACCGAGCAGATCGACCGGGCGCACGCCGAGCAGCGGCGTGCCCGCCAGCGTGTGCTTTTCGGCCACGCTGGCCAACTCCATCCCCTGGGGCGCGACCGCCGGCTTCGCTTTGCGGCGGCCAGCAGGGGCTGCCGCGCGAGGCTTGGCGGGGATTGCTTGTGGGGGGACATTGGATGCTTTGCGCATGGCAATTCTCAGGGTCAAGACAGTAGTTCAGGGCGGGCGCAGGCGACTGCTGTCACCAGGCCCAACGCAGCAGCAGCAGCACCAGGGCAACCAGGAAGACGGTCTCGCCGATCATCAGCAGGATCGGCTTGATGCCGACCGAGGCCAATTCCTTGAGCTGGGTCTTCATGCCCAGCGCACTGATCGACACCACCAGGCACCAGCGCGACAACTCGTTGACCCCGCCCTGCACCAGGCTCGGCACCCAGCCAGTGCTATTGACGCAGGCCAGGATGATGAAACCGACGGCGAACCAGGGCAGCAGCGGCGGGCGCTTGCCGGTCGGGTCGGCGCCCTGCATGCGGGTGATCATGGCGGCGACGACGATCACCGGCACCAGCATGGCCACGCGCATCAGCTTGACCACGGTGGCGGTGTCACCGGTCTCCGGCGACATGCTGTAGCCGGCGCCGACCACCTGGGCGACGTCATGGATGGTGGCGCCGAGGAACACCCCGGCCTCCTGCGGCGACAGGGCGAACCAGTTGGCGATCATCGGGTAGACGATCATCGCCAGGGTCGACAGTGCCGACACGCCGATCACGGTGAACAGGGTGGCGCGTTCTTTCTGCGGATGGTTGGGCAGTGCGGCGGCCAGCGCCAGCGCCGCCGAGGCGCCGCAAATGGCAGTGGCACCGCCGGTGAGCATGCCGAACAGGCGCTGGAAACCCAGGGCCTTGGCCGCCACCACCGAGACCAGGATGGTCACCAGCACCAGGGTCACCACCAGCGCCACCGGTTTCCAGCCGAGGCCGACGATCTGCTCCAGGGTGATGCGCATGCCCAGCAGGGCCACGCCGATGCGCAGCACGGTGCGTGCGGTAAATTCGATGCCGGCCTTGCACTGGCCGTCGGCGGCGAGGAAGTTCAGCGCCATGCCCAGCAGCAGGGCGAACAGCATCACCGGCGCACCGTAGTGCTCGGAGAGAAAGGTCGCCGCCGCGGCGACGATCAGGCTGACGACGAAACCCGGCGCCAGTTCGCGCACACGGTCTTGAATGCTGACGAGAGCGATGGCGCTCATGGCGCGGACTCCTCGGGGACGATGACGATAAACACCTGGCCGTCGATCAGCTCGACCGGGTAGTTGGCGACCTTGAGCTGGGTCGAGTTGAGCAGGTAGCCGCTGGCCAGATCGAAGCGCAGGCCGTGGGCGCAGCACTGGATCACCTTGCCTTCGAGTTTGCCGCCACACAGCGAAGCGCCCTGGTGCGGACAACTGTCGTCGATGGCGTAAAACTGGCCGGCGACATTGAACAGCGCCAGGCTCTTGCCATCCTGCTCGAACAGGGCGCGACCGCCGGGGACCGGCACTTTGTCGACTGGCACCTGCAGACGCACGCTCATGCCGGCTGCCTCGCGCAATGGGCCAGGGCCTCGGTCATGGCGTCGAGCAGCACCTCGGCCGGCTGCGCGCCGGAGACCGCCAGGCGCCGATCGAAGACAAAATAGGGCACGCCGCTGCCGGCCATGCCGGCGGCTTCACCGACGAAGGGGCTGCCATCGCCGCGCAGACTGGCAGCCAGTTGCGCGGGCTCGAAGCCGCAGGCTGCGGCGATGGCCAGCAGGCTGGCGGTATCGCCAAGATCCTCGCCATTATGGAAATAGGCGGCGAACAGGCGCTCGAGCAGGGCTTCACGCTGCGCCGCACTGCCCAGGCCGGCGGCGCATGCCAGCAGGCGATGGGCATCTGCGGTATTGGGCATGCACGCGATGCGGGCCAGGTCGATCTCCACCCCGGCTACGGCGGCGGCCTGTTGCACCTGGGCCTGGCGCAGGCGCACGGCCTCGGCGCTGCCCAGACGCTGGCGATAGAACTCGGCGAAGGGCTCGCCCTGCACCGGCATGTTGGGCAGCAACTGCACGCCATGCCAGGCCAGTTCGACCTCGACGTCCGCCTGGTTGGCGCGCAGCTGAACCAGCGCGCGCTCCAGCTGGCGCTTGCCGATCAGGCACCAGGGGCAGATGAACTCGAAGAACACATCGATGCGCAGGCTACGGCTCACGGCTGAACCTCCAGCGCGGCCGCGACAGCCTTCTCCTCGACGCCCTCACCGTGCAGGCGGGCCATGTCGTTGTGGTAGTGGCGCTTGCCGTAGAAGAACACTGCTGCGGCGGCGATGCTGATCAGCGGCACCAGCTGGAAGGCATTGTCCAGGCCGATGACGTCGGACACCTTGCCGGTGATGAACGGCCCCGGCGCCAGGCCCAGCAGGTTGTTGGCCAGGGTCAGGGTGGCGAAGGCGGTGCCATGCACGCTGTAGTGGGTGAGGTTGGCTACCATGGCGCCGGCCGGTCCCGAAGTACCGGCGGCGATCAGCATGCCCAGACAGATCATCACCAGCTGGGGCATGCCCACCGGCAAGGCGAAGGCCAGCGACAGCAATACGCAGCTACCCAGGCAGAAGGCGATGGCCAGGCTGATCTTGCGATCCGGACGGTTGCGGCACATACGATCGCTGAGCATGCCGCAGAGGATCATGCCGGCGCCGCTGCACAGTACGATGATCGCCGCCACCGCGCCGGCCTTGTCGGTGCCCATCGCGTAATAGCGATTGAGGTAGCTGGGCATCCACACGATCACGGTGCCGCCGACGAACAGCTGCAGGCCGCTGCCGACGTAGGCGCTGATCACCGAGCGGCTGGAATACAGGGTACGCAACGGCCGGGTCAACGCCACCGCGGCCTTGCTCGCGACCGTGGCGGCACGCTGCGGGTTGATCCGCGCTTCCTTGACGATGATCGGGTAGAGCACGGCCAGCAGCAGGCCGAACAGCGCCATGCCGGCAAACGCCCAGCGCCAGCCCAGGTGTTCGGCCAGCACGCCGCCGGCGGCCATCCCCAGCACCGAGCCGAACATGCCGCCGGAGATGAAGGCGCCGGACAGGGTGGCGCGCATCTCGCGCGGGAATACCGCCACCACCACGGCGATGCCGACACTGCCATAGGCGGCCTCGCCGACGCCGACCAGAAAGCGGGCAATGAACATCTGCTGGTAGTTCTCCGCCAGGGCGCAGCCGAGGGTCGCCAGGCTCCAGAGCATGGCCATCAGCGCCAGGCTCTTGACCCGGCCGAAGCGGTCGGCGAGCAGCGACAGCGGGAAGGTCAGCAGGCCGACCATCAGCGCGACTATGCCGCTGAGCAGACCGAGCTGGCTGTCGCTCAAGGCCCACTCGCCCTTCAGCAGCGGGAACACCGCATTGAGCACCTGCCGCGACATGTAGTCGGAAATCAGCAGGCCGAAGGTCAGGGCGAAGACGATCCAGGCATAGGTGCGCGGAATACCGATCGAGGTGTCTTCACCGTCGTCGCTGATGTGGTGTGCGGCCATGCTGCCTCCTCGTTCTACTGTCGATTGTTATTGTTGTAACGGGTAACAACCCGGTTGTGAAAAAGCTTCAGGAGCCTCCCGTTTAGAGACCGCTGTGACGCTTGAAATCCTTGTCGGCAGGATAATGCGGGCGTGGCTGAAGCTTTTTCGCAAACGGCTTGGATGGGTGCCCTGCCCCGCTGGCGGCGGGACAGGGCACTGCCGTCAGCCGCGCTGCGGCACGCCCTTCTGCCCCGGCTTGCGGTTCGGCGCCATGCCGTTGGCCAGCAGGGTTTCCTCGATGCTGTGGTACTGCACGCCGATCTTGTAGATCTCGCGCGCTTCCTTGCCAGAGGCAATTTCGCGGCCCAGTTCATGGGCCACGCGTACGGTCTGCTCGATCTGTTGTACCGAGCTGAAACGCTTGCCGTGCTGGTCGATGATGGTGTCTTCGATGCCGACGCGCGGGTGCAGCCCCATGGCCAGGGCCATGGTGTTGAAGGGCAGGACGTTCTTCAGCAGCGACTCGGAAGTGATAGTGCCGCCGTTCGGCGCGCGGTGAATGAAGTTGAAGAAGTTGAATGGGTTGGGGCCGTCGAAGCCGCCGCCGATGCCGATCCAGGTCAGGTTCATCGGCCCCATGTACAGGCCCTTGCGCACCATGCGCTCAAGGGTTTCCAGGGCATGGATGCCGGTCAGCTGGAAGTGCGGCTGGATGTTGTTGGCGGCCAGACGCTTGAGGTGCTCGGTGACCCAGCCCGGGCCAGCCGGCACGGTCATCTCGCTGTAGGCAGCCTGGTAGGCCGGGTTGGCCAGGGAGGTGCCTTCCAGGTATTCCGGATAGAGCAGCTCCATGATGTTCATCTGCGTGGTGTTGATCGCCACGGTGACCTGATCCGGCTTCGGCGTCAGTTCGGCGAGCATGTGGCGGGTGTCGTCGCTCAGCCACAGGGCGGCCTCGCCATCGCTTTCCGGGGCGAAGGAAATCGAACCGCCGACCTGGATGATCATGTCCGGCACCGCGGCGCGTACGCCGGCGATCAGTTCGTTGAACTTGGACAGGCGCTTGGAACCCTTGCCGTCCAGTTCACGCACATGCAGGTGCAGCACAGTGGCGCCCGCTTCGTAGCAGTCCACCGCCTTTTGTACTTGTTCGTCCATGGTCAGCGGGATGTCTTCCGGGAAGTCTTCCGGCATCCACTCCGGGCCGTAAGGGGCGACGGTAATGACTACCTTTTCCATGTTTTCCGGGTGCAGGGAATCGTCGAAGAATTGCATGAGAGGGTCCTCGCTTGCTTCTTGTTAAAGGCGCCCGCCCCGGAACGGTAAAACCGGAGCGGGCCAAAGGGGCTTAGTAGGTCTTGTCACCAATGATCCCGGCGCGCTCCATCTTGCGATGGCAGGCCGGGTAATCCATGACGGCGTAATGCTGGGTGCTGCGGTTGTCCCAGATCGCCACGCTGTTGGGCTTCCAGCGCCAGCGCACCTGGTACTCCGGGATGTACGCCTGGCTGATCAGGTAGCGCAGCAGGTCGGCGGCACCGGGGTTGGCGTCCTGGCCGAAGCGCACCCGCTCAGGGGTGTGGTAGTTGCTGAAATGGGTGGTGAAGGCGTTGACGAACAGCACCTTCTCGCCGGTTTCCGGGTGGGTGCGCACCACCGGGTGTTCGGCATCCGGGAACTGTGCCTTGAGCGCCAGGCGCTTTTCGATCGGCATGGCCGCACCGAAGCTGGCCTCGATGCTGTGGCGTGCGCGCAGGTCAGCGATCTTCGCCTTGACGTCATCGGGCAGGCGCTCGTAGGCCACCACCATGTTCGCCCACATGGTGTCGCCGCCCACCGGCGGGCACTCCACGCAGCGCAGCACGCAGCCCAGCGGCGGCGCCTCGCGCCAGGTGGCGTCGGTGTGCCAGGCGTTCTCGTAGCGATCGATCGGGCTGTCCGGGTTCTTGTAGATCTGCACCAGGCCCGGATGCTCCGGGTGGCTGCCGGCCACCGGATGATCTTCCAGCTCGCCGAAGCGGCGAGCGAAGGCCACGTGCTCGGCGCGGCTGAAGTCCTGATCACGCAGGAACAGCACGCGGTGCTGGAGCAGTTGCGCGCGGATCTCGCCGAACAGGCCGTCGTCATGGATGGCGTCGGCGAGGTTGACGCCGATCAGCTCGGCGCCGATGTTGCAGGTCAGTTGTTCGACTTGCATGGCTGCTGCTCTCCTCAGATGACGAAAATCGACGAGCCGGTGGTCTTGCGCGCTTCCAGATCGCGATGGGCCTGCACGGCGTCCTGCAGGGCATAGTGCTGGTTGATCTCGATCTTGATCCGGCCGCTGCCGACGTGGTCGAACAGCTCGCCGGCCAGGGCGGCCTTCTCGGCCGGATCGGCGATGTAGTCGGCCAGGGCCGGACGGGTCATGTACAGCGAGCCTTTCATTGCCAGCAGCTGCGGGTTGAAGCCTTCGATCGGGCCGGAGGCGGTACCGACGCAAACCAGCAGGCCGCGGCGCTTGAGCGAGTCCAGCGAGCCCATGAAGGTGTTCTTGCCGACGCTGTCGAACACCACATTGACGCCGACGCCATCGGTCAGCTCACGCACGCGCTTGGCGACGTCTTCATGGCTGTAATTGATCGTGTGGTCGCAGCCATGGGCCCGTGCCACTTCGGCCTTGGCGTCGCTGGACACGGTGCCGATCACGGTCAGACCGAGCAGCTTGGCCCACTGCGAGACGATCAGGCCGACGCCACCGGCGGCGGCGTGCAGGAGGATGCTGTCGCCGGGCTTGAAGTCATAGATGCGGCGCATCAGGTACGACGAGGTCAGGCCGCGCATGGTCATGGCCGCGGCGGTCTCGAAGGCGATGGTTTCCGGCAGCTTGATCAGCGGCGCGGCCGGGATCAGGCGTTCGGTGCTGTAGGCGCCGAGGGTATTGAGAAAGCCGGTGTAGGTGACCCGGTCGCCGACCACCACGTTGGTCACGCCCTCGCCGACCGCCTGGACCACGCCGGAGGCTTCCACGCCCATGCCGTTGGGCAGCGGGATCGGGTAGGTGCCGTTGCGGAAGTAGGTGTCGGCGTAATTGAGGCCGACGGCGACATGACGCAAACGAACCTGACCCGGACCGGGCTCGCCGACCTCGACGTCTTCGTAGCGAAGAACCTCGGGACCACCGGTTTCATAGAAGCGTACGGCATTGGCCATGTCTGTTATCTCCAATCTGCGATTTGGACGAACTGCGTCGATTTACGTTGATTGGACTTTAGGCCGCTGGCCGGCCCGACGCTTCTCATCAGGCGACAGCGACTTTTCATTTCATGACAGACGCCCGGCGGCCACCAGGCCGGAAGCCGCCGCCGCAACCGATCCTGCGGATCACCCGCTGAACCGGCCGCGCGCGGCGGCGTAAAGCACCTGGCACTGTCAGCGGGCCTCGCTGCCCGCCAGGCATCAGGCGTGCTGGGTAAAGCCCACCTGCCCTGGCTGGCGGTTGGGTGCGAAGCCGTTCTTGGTCAGGGTCTCGTCGGCGTCCTTGTAGAAGGTGCCGATCTTGTAGATCTCGCGCGCCTCCTCGCCGTTGGCCACGTCGCGGCCGAACTCGCGGGCGATGCGCACCAGCTGCTCGATCTGCGCGACGCTGGTCATCTTGTCGGTTTGGCGCTGGTTCCAGATGTTGTCCTCGATGCCGCAGCGCACATGCAGGCCCAGGGCGATGGCCATCATGTTCAGCGGCAGCACGTGACGCATGCTGGTTTCCAGGGTCAGCACCGAGCCGTCCGGGCAGGCACGCACGAAATTGGCCAAGTCGTATGGGTTCGGCGAGTCGAAGCCGCCACCGATGGCCACCCAGGTAAGGATTAGCGGCACGTTGCACGCCCCGCGGCGCATCATGCGCTCGACGGTGTTGAGCTGGGTGATGTTGGCCAGCTGGAAGTGGGTCTGGATCTTGTTGGCGGACAGTCGGCGGATGTGCTCCTCGACCCAAGCCGGGCCGGCCGGGATGGTCATCTCCTGGTAGGCCTGGAACATCGCCGGATCGGCCAGCGAAGTGCCGGCAACGTCCTGGGCGGTCATCTGCTCGCAGACGTTCATCTGGTTGGTGTTGATCGCGATGGTCACCTGGTCCGGGGTCGGCTTCAGCTCGGCGAGCATGTGGCGGGTGTCGTCGGACAGCCACTTGGCGGTGTCGCCGTCGTTTTCCGGGGCGAAGGAGATCGAGCCGCCGACCTGCAGGATCATGCCCGGGCAGGCTTCACGGATGCCGGCCAGCAGTTCGTTGAACTTGGACAGGCGCTTGGAGCCCTTGCCGTCCTCTTCACGCACGTGCACATGCAGCACGGTGGCGCCGGCGTTGTAGCAATCGACCGCCTTCTGGATCTGCGCCTGCATGCTCACCGGGATGTCTTCCGGGAAATCCGCCGGCATCCATTCCGGGCCATAGGGCGCGGCGGTGATGACCAGTTTCTGCATGTTTTCGACAAACAGCGAACCATCGATAAAGTTCATGGCATTTACCTCGAAATAAGAAGAGTGGTGTGTGGTCGTCAGGGGTCAGAACGGCTTGTCGCCGATGATCGCGGCGCGCTCCATCTTGCGATGGCAGGCCGGGTAATCCATCGCGGCATAATGCTGGGTGCAGCGGTTGTCCCAGATGGCGTTGCTGTTCGGCTGCCAGCGCCAGCGCACCTGGTACTCGGGGATAAAGGCCTGGCTGACCAGGAAGCGCAGCAGGTCGCTGGCACCGGGGTTGGCATCCTGGCCGAAGCGCACGCGATCCTTGGTGTGGTAGTTGGTGAAGTGGGTGGTGAAGGCGTTGACGAAGAGGATCTTCTCGCCGGTTTCCGGGTGGGTGCGCACCACCGGGTGTTCGGCGTCCGGGTACTGGGCCTTCATCGCCAGACGCTTGTCGATCGGCATGGCGGCGGCGAAGGAAGACTCGAAGCTGTGGTTGGCGCGCAGGTCCTCGATCTGCTGCTTGATCGCCTGCGGCAGACGCTCGTAGGCCAGGGCCATGTTCGCCCACAGGGTGTCGCCACCCACTGGCGGGCATTCCACGCAGCGCAGCACGCAGCCCAGGGCCGGCGTTTCGCGCCAGGAACCGTCGCTGTGCCAGGCGTTCTCATAGCGGTCGATCGGCTGCTCGGGACGCTTGTAGATCTGCACCAGGCCCGGCGCCTCTGGATGACTCGGTGCCATCGGGTGATCTTCCAGCTCGCCGAGCTTGCGGGCGAAGGCCACGTGGTCCGGGCGCGAGATGTCCTGGTCCCGCAGGAACAGCACCTTGTGCTGCAGCAGCAGGCCCTTGATCTCATTGAACAGACTGTCGTCGCGGACGGCATCGGCCAGGTTCACGCCGACCAGCTCGGCGCCGATACTGCAGGTGAGTTGCTCTACGCGCATCTTATTATCCTCAAGGGGGTACGTAGTTCATCGAACGGGGTACCGTGCCAGCGCCGCGAACGGAGTCGCAGCGGCTTGCGCGGGACCGGCCGTGAGAGCGAATTTAGGAGGGAGGAGCCGCGCCGACCTTTCATTCGGCGACAGTTATTTCTCATTTCATGACTAATCCCCGTCGTCTTCCAGGGGATTGCACCGGGTATTGACCCAGGTCAGTTTTTTGCGCGCGGGACTGGACGCTCTTGCCAGTTGATCAAGTCAATCACCGATATCACTTACAGCCGCACGCTCGAGGCAGAAGTCTCTCGTTATCGATCAAGATCTATCCGAACTGGATCCGCTGCGTCTGGACTAACTCGAAGTGATCGAACAGACCGACAGCTCAGTCGTCATGCAAACTGAGCGGATCCACTCGGCGCGATCCGCATGCCCCATGAATGAACCGCGGCCCCTAGCGGCTCGGGTACATGTCGAATATCGTCGCATCGACACACTACGGCGGCTTCACGATGGGTTCTGGCGCGCTATGCGCCTCGCCCGTCAGTCGACTGTCGGGTAATGTCGGGATAGCTGCTGCATCCCCTCAATGACGAGTTGCACAAAGCTCAGGACGGCAAGATCCGCAGCATTCCGATTCGGGTGCTGTTCAATGAGCCTGATCTGAACTTCCGTGCTGGCTACACGCTGTTGAACAACTTGTCGATGCCTCTGCATGCGGCGATAGAAGAAAAAAATCTCGGTGGGGCAAAAAGTGGGGGAAAAATTCTGGATCAACGCAAAACACTCGCCCATAAAAAAATCCAGTCACCGCTAAGTGACTGGATTTTCTAGGATTATATGGTCGGGACGGAGTGATTCGAACACTCGACCCCTAGCACCCCATGCTAGTGCGCTACCGGACTGCGCTACGCCCCGACTAAGCGTGAAACTGTTTCCGTACATCCGGAAACGTCGCGAACTATACTATAAGCTTCTGAAATATGGAAACTTTTTTGAATAGCTCTGCTATTTTTTGAGCACATGCAGTACATCTTCCAGCTCGGCAATCGTCTGCCTGATGAGCTGCTTGTACTGAGTGGTGTCATCTTTGGCCTCATCACCAGAAAGACGCTGACGAGCCCCGCCTATGGTAAAACCTTGCTCATATAACAATGCGCGAATCTGACGAATCATCAACACATCCTGGCGTTGATAGTATCGCCGATTACCGCGACGCTTGACCGGATTGAGCTGGGGGAACTCCTGCTCCCAATACCGCAAAACATGCGGCTTGACTGCACAGAGTTCGCTTACCTCGCCGATCGTGAAATACCGCTTGCCGGGTATGGCGGGTAATTCGTCGTTATGACTTGGTTCCAGCATATGCCTCAACCCTGGCTTTAAGTTTCTGGCCTGGACGGAAAGTCACCACACGGCGCGCCGTGATGGGGATTTCCTCTCCCGTTTTTGGATTACGACCGGGGCGCTGACGCTTATCGCGCAGATCAAAATTGCCGAACCCCGAGAGTTTGACCTGTTCGTTGAGTTCCAGCGCCTGGCGGATCTCTTCGAAGAACAGTTCTACCAATTCCTTGGCTTCCCGTTTATTCAGGCCCAGCTCTTCATACAGACGTTCCGCCATTTCAGCTTTCGTCAGAGCCCCCATACGCTACTTCCTTAACGTGGCGTTAAACCTTTGTTCCAGGGAGGTGAGGACATTTTGTGTCGCAGTACTCACCTCATCGTCATTAAGAGTGCGCGATGGATGCTGCCAGGTCAAGCCGACGGCAAGACTTTTTCTATGCGGATCAATACCTTTACCGTGATACACGTCAAATAGCTTGAGGTCAGTCAACCATTCGCCCGCGGCCTCACGAATAACTGCGAGCAATGTCGCAGCCGGCACATCACGATCCACCAGCAAAGCCAGGTCGCGACGCACCTCAGGAAAGCGCGACAGCTCCTGGAACTTCGGCATACGACCTTGAGCGATTTCCGCCAATACCACCTCGAACATATACACCGGCTGATCAAACCCAAGCGCCTTACCCAGCTCCGGATGCATTGCACCCAAGAAGCCAACCAATCGACCTTCGCGCTCGATGCGTGCGGTTTGTCCTGGATGCAAAGCCGCATGCTCAGCGGGAATAAAAGTGAAGTCCTCGCCCGCCCCAGCACTGGCCAGCAATGCCTCGACATCGGCCTTCACATCGTAGAAGTCGACATTGTCGCGGCCATGGGCCCAGTTTTCCGACAGCCGACTGCCACAAATTACCCCAGCGAGCATCGGCTCCTGCTTGAGCCCTTCAAGCTGACCAACAAAGCGCAAGCCGCTTTCAAACAGACGCACACGCGACTGTTGACGATTGAGGTTATGCTCCAGCGCCTTGACCAAGCCTGGCCACAGCGATGAGCGCATAGCAGCCATGTCGGCCGATATCGGGTTGGCCAACATCAGCGGCTCAGCACCAGGGTGAAACAGTTCGAACAGCTTGGGATCGATAAAGCTGTAGGTGATGGCTTCCTGGTAACCGCGCGCCACCAGCAATCGACGCAGCGCCGGCAACTCGACAGCAGCCTCGGTTTTGGGCTGCGGCGCCAGACGCGCTTGCGGATAACGCACCGGCAGACGGTTGTAGCCGTATAAGCGCGCCAGTTCTTCAATCAGATCGACCTCGATGCTGATATCGAAGCGGTGGCTGGGAACAGTAACCTGCCGCTGCCCTTCTCCACCGGCACTGACACCCAAGCCCAGGCCGACCAACAAACGCACGACTTCTTCGTCGTCCATTTTCAGGCCAAGCATTTGCTCGATGCGCTCGGCACGCAGGGTCACAGGGGCGATGTTCGGCAGCTGCTGCTGATCGACCACCTCGATGACCGGACCAGCCTCACCGCCGACGATCTCCAGCAACAATCCAGTGGCCCGCTCCATGGCTTCACGTGCCAACTGCCAATCCACGCCCCGCTCGAAACGGTGCGAAGAGTCGGTGTGCAAGCCATAAGAGCGCGCCTTGCCGGCAATGGCGATGGTGTCGAAAAAGGCACTTTCGAGAAACAGGTCGCAGGTCTTGGCACTCACGCCACTATGCTCACCGCCCATCACGCCGGCGATCGCCAGCGCGCGTTGGTGATCGGCGATAACCAGGGTGTCGGCACGCAGACTGACTTCCTGACCGTCGAGCAGCACCAGCTTCTCGCCCTCCTCGGCCATGCGCACACGGATGCCACCATTGATCTCGGCGAGGTCGAAGGCATGCATCGGCTGACCCAGCTCGAGCATCACGTAGTTGGTGATATCCACCGCGGCATCGATGCTGCGCACATCGGAGCGGCGCAGGCGCTCGACCATCCACAATGGTGTTGGCCGGGACAGGTCGACATTGCGTACCACTCGGCCGAGATAACGTGGGCAAGCCTGGGAGGCCAGGACTTCGACCGGGCGCACCTCATCATGGCTCGGTGCCACTGCAGCAATAGCTGAACGCTCCACTGGCGCGTCGTACAGGGCACCGACTTCACGGGCCAGACCGGCCAGGGACAGACAGTCGCCACGGTTCGGCGTCAGATCGACCTCGATGCTGGCATCATCCAGCTGGAGATAAGCCCGGATATCCTGGCCAACAGGTGCATCGGCCGGCAGCTCCATCAGGCCATCGTTTTCTTCGCTGATCTGTAGCTCGGAGGCCGAGCAGAGCATGCCGTTGGACTCGACACCGCGCAGCTTGGCTTTCTTGATCTTGAAGTCGCCCGGCAACTCGGCGCCGATCATGGCGAAGGGAATCTTCAGGCCGGGGCGCACATTCGGCGCGCCGCACACTACCTGGAAAGTCTCTGCGCCATTGCTGACCTGGCACACCCGCAGCTTGTCAGCATCGGGATGCTGCTCGGTGCTGAGCACCTCGCCTACCACCACGCCGCTGAATGTCCCGGCAGCCGGGGTCACGCTATCTACTTCGAGGCCCGCCATGGACAGGCGCGCCACCAGCTCGTCACGGGAAACCTGCGGGTTTACCCAGCTACGCAGCCATTGTTCACTGAATTTCATCCTGCTCTCCTAAACAATTCGGTTACGGTCGTGCGGCTCTAGCGAAATTGCGCCAGGAATCGCAGGTCGTTGTCGAAGAACAGGCGTAAATCGTTGACGCCATAACGCAGCATGGCCAAACGCTCGACGCCCATGCCGAAGGCAAAACCCTGGTACTTCTCGGGGTCGATGCCTGACATGCGCAGCACGTTCGGATGGACCATGCCGCAGCCCATGACTTCCAGCCAGCCGGTCTGCTTGCACACGCGGCAACCTTTACCGCTGCACATCACACACTGCATATCGACTTCTGCCGAGGGTTCGGTGAAGGGGAAGAAGGACGGACGGAAACGCACACCCAGAGGTTTCTCGAAGAACACCCGAAGGAACTCTTCGATGGTGCCCTTGAGGTCGGCAAAGCTCACATTCTCGTCGACCAGAAGGCCTTCGACCTGGTGGAACATCGGCGAGTGAGTGATATCGGAGTCGCAGCGGTATACACGGCCGGGGCAGACAATGCGGATCGGCGGCTGCTGCGATTCCATGGTACGTACCTGAACCGGCGAGGTGTGGGTACGCAGCAACATGTTCGCGTTGAAATAGAAGGTGTCATGCATCGCCCGGGCCGGGTGGTGGCCGGGGATATTGAGCGCCTCGAAGTTGTGGTAGTCGTTTTCCACTTCGGGGCCTTCGGCGATGCCGTAGCCGATCCGGGTGAAGAACTGCTCGACACGCTCCAGGGTCCGGGTAACCGGGTGCAGGCCGCCAGAAGTCTGGCCGCGCCCAGGCAGAGTCACATCGATGCGCTCGGCCGCCAGCTTGGCACTCAGCGCCACCTGCTCAAGAGTCGCCTTGCGACTGTTCAGGGCTTCCTGCACCTGATCCTTGGCGGCATTGATCAAAGCACCGGCTTGCGGGCGCTCTTCAGCAGACAAATTGCCCAGGGTCTTCATCACCTGAGTCAGCTCGCCTTTCTTGCCCAGATAATGAACTCGCAACTGCTCGAGGGCATTCACATCGTCGGTGTGGCTAACGGCCTCGAGCGCTTGCGAGACCAGCACATCCAGATTTTCCATTTACAGACTCCAGATACGAAATAGGGGAAGAGCTTGAAGGCTCTTCCCCTATTGGTGACGTTTAGCACCGGGCGAACCCGGTGATTGTCGGGGACTTAAGCCAGAGTGGCTTTCGCTTTTTCGACAATCGCAGCAAACGCCGCTTTTTCGTTCACTGCCAGATCGGCCAACACCTTACGGTCGATCTCGATGGACGCTTTTTTCAGGCCGGCAATGAAACGGCTGTAGGACAGACCGTTAACACGAGCACCAGCATTGATACGAGCGATCCACAGGGCACGGAACTGACGCTTCCTCTGACGGCGGTCGCGGTAGGCGTATTGGCCTGCCTTGATCACTGCCTGCTTGGCAACGCGGAATACGCGCGAACGCGCACCGTAGTAGCCTTTAGCGAGTTTCAGAATTTTTTTGTGACGCTTGCGAGCGATAACGCCGCGCTTAACACGAGCCATGAGTAATTTCCTCTATCTTGACCGATTAACGAACGCGCAGCATGCGCGCCACTTTTGCCACGTCAGACGGATGCACCATGGTGCTACCGCGCAGTTGACGCTTACGCTTAGTGGACATCTTGGTCAGGATGTGGCTCTTGAAAGCGTGCTTGTGCTTGAAGCCGTTAGCGGTTTTAAGAAAACGCTTGGCTGCACCACTCTTGGTTTTCATCTTTGGCATGTTCGGTACTCCGCATTCAGTTGATAAACATAACCGCAAGGCCTGCCGTGCCCTGGTGGTTACTTCTTCTTTTTGGGGGCGATGACCATTATCAGCTGGCGTCCTTCCATCTTTGGATGCTGTTCAACCGAGCCATATTCAAGCAGGTCAGCTTCAACCCGCTTCAACAGCTCCATTCCCAGCTCCTGATGCGCCATCTCACGGCCACGGAATCGCAAGGATACCTTGGCCCTGTCCCCTTCACTCAGGAAACGTACCAGGTTGCGCAGTTTTACCTGGTAATCCCCTTCCTCCGTCCCTGGACGAAACTTGATTTCTTTAACCTGGACTTGCTTCTGGTTCTTCTTCGCCGCAGCGATCTGCTTCTTCTTTTCGAAGATCGACTTGCCGTAGTCCATGACTCGGCAAACCGGAGGGATCGCATCAGCAGAAATTTCCACCAAATCCAGTTTGGATTCTTCTGCGATTCTAAGCGCTTCATCAATCGAGACGATGCCAATTTGCTCGCCTTCAGCGCCAATTAACCGAACCTCGCGTGCCGAGATATTCTCGTTGATCGGGGCTTTCGGGGCAGCTCGTTTATCTTGTCTCATTTCACGCTTAATAATGATTACTCCACATCTTGGCGACCACGCCGGGAAACCGCCTGCGCGAGGAATTCAGCGAATTGAGCGACGGGCATCGAGCCCAGATCAGCACCTTCACGGGTACGCACGGCGACAGTTTGCATCTCCACCTCCCGATCTCCGATAACCAAGAGATAGGGAACCTTGAGCAAAGTATGCTCGCGGATTTTAAAGCCAATTTTTTCGTTTCTCAAGTCAGACTTGGCACGAAAACCGCTTTGGCCGAGTGTTTTTTCCACTTCCAAGGCAAATTCGGCCTGCTTGTCGGTGATATTCATCACCACAGCCTGAGTTGGCGCCAGCCACGCCGGGAACGCACCTTCATAGTGCTCGATCAGAATCCCGATAAAGCGCTCGAAGGAGCCAAGAATGGCGCGATGCAACATCACCGGATGCTTACGGCTGTTGTCTTCGCTGACGTATTCGGCGCCCAAGCGAACCGGCAAGTTGAAATCGAGCTGCAGGGTACCACACTGCCAGACCCGCCCCAGACAATCCTTCAGTGAGAATTCGATCTTCGGCCCGTAGAAGGCACCCTCGCCCGGCTGCAGATCATAAGGCAACTCCGCACTGTCCAGCGCCGACGCCAGCGCCGCTTCGGCACGATCCCACAACTCATCGGAACCGACGCGCTTGTCCGGGCGGGTCGAGAGCTTGAGCTGGATGTCGGTAAAGCCGAAATCGGCATAGACCGCCAGGGTCAGCCTGATGAAATCCGCCGATTCGGCCTGCATCTGCTCTTCGGTACAGAAGATATGCGCGTCATCCTGGGTAAAGGCACGCACACGCATGATGCCGTGCAGCGCGCCGGACGGCTCGTTGCGGTGGCAGGCACCGAACTCGGCCAGACGCATCGGCAGCTCGCGGTAGCTCTTCAAGCCTTGATTGAACACCTGCACGTGGCACGGGCAGTTCATCGGCTTGATCGCGTAATCGCGACTTTCCGACTCGGTAGTGAACATGTTTTCGGCGTAGTTGGCCCAATGCCCGGATTTCTCCCACAGCGAGCGGTCGACCACCTGCGGTGTCTTGATTTCCAGGTAGCCATGCTCGTGCTGCACCTTACGCATGTACTGCTCGAGCACCTGGTACAGGGTCCAGCCATTGGGATGCCAGAACACCATACCCGGCGCTTCTTCCTGGGTATGGAACAGGTTCAGGCGCTTGCCGATCTTGCGGTGATCGCGCTTCTCGGCCTCTTCGATACGCTGGATATAGGCCGCCAGCTGCTTCTTGTCGGCCCAGGCAGTGCCATAGACCCGCTGCAGCTGTTCGTTCTTGGCATCGCCGCGCCAGTAAGCACCGGACAGCTTGGTCAGCTTGAACGCCTTGAGGAAACGCGTATTCGGCACGTGCGGACCACGGCACATGTCCACGTATTCTTCGTGGTAGTACAGACCCATGGCCTGCTCGCCCGGCATGTCTTCGATCAGGCGCAGCTTGTAGTCCTCGCCACGGGAGGCGAACACATCGATCACCTCGGCCCGCGGGGTCACCTTCTTGATCACGTCGTAATCTTTTTCGATCAGCTGCTGCATGCGCTGCTCGATCGCCGCCACATCCTCCAGCGTGAAGGGACGCTCGGAGGCGATGTCGTAGTAGAAACCTTCTTCAATGACCGGGCCGATCACCATCTTGGCGCTCGGAAACAGTTGCTTGACCGCATGACCGACCAGATGCGCACAGGAGTGACGGATGATCTCCAGCCCCTCCTGATCTTTTGGCGTAATGATCTGCAGGGTCGCGTCGTCGTCGATCAGATCGCAGGCATCGACCAGCTTGCCGTTGACCTTGCCGGCCACCGTCGCCTTGGCCAGGCCAGCACCAATGGATTGCGCCACCTCGAGTACGGATACCGGATGCTCGAACGTACGCTGACTGCCGTCGGGAAGAGTAATGATGGGCATGGCGCCTCCTCTCCTAGTGGTGACCTCTACCAAAGGCCACATGGGTTGGGATGAGCCAGTAAGCGATTCGGCGGTATGCCTGCCTTACAGTGGCAGGAGCTTGTGAGCCAACCTGAACCGAACCAGAGTCACTGGAGGTTTATACACATTGAAGCAACGGCCGGATGCTTCCAGAAAGCCTGGGCCCTGGCAAGCCGCCCAATAAAAAAGGGTCGCCTGGGCGACCCTTTTTATCGAATTGGTAGGCACAATTGGATTCGAACCAACGACCCCCACCATGTCAAGGTGGTGCTCTAACCAACTGAGCTATGTGCCTCCGATGGGTGCGCATTCTACGGAGGCGCTAAAAAGAGTCAACACTTTTTTCTCTAACTGCCTGAATAAATGAATTTTTTACTGTTCAGCGCAGCGTTTAATATTTCGCACGGGGCACTAGCCGGGCATTTTCAACTCGGGTAGCATCAGCGCATCCGTAAAAAATAAAGAACAGAGGTTGCAGTATGGCGCACACGGCTTATCCACAATCCTACTATGCCGCTTCAGCCAACCCGGCTCCGCCACGCCCGGAACTGAATGGCGAAGTGGAAACCGACGTCTGCATTGTTGGTGCAGGCTACACCGGCTTGTCCACGGCCATAGCCCTGCTGGAAAACGGCTTCAAGGTGAGCATTGTCGAGGCTGCCAAAGTCGGTTTCGGCGCCTCTGGTCGCAACGGCGGTCAAATCGTCAACAGCTACAGCCGCGACATCGACACCATAGAGCGCAGCGTCGGCCCCAAACATGCGCAACTGCTGGGCCAGATGGCGTTCGAAGGCGGCCGGATCATTCGCGAACGGGTAGCCAAGTACAACATCCAGTGCGACCTCAAGGATGGCGGGGTGTTTGCCGCGATCACGCCCAAGCAGATGGGACACCTGGAAGCACAGAAGAAGTTGTGGGAGCGCTATGGCCATACCCAACTGGAGCTGCTGGACGCCAAACGCATCCGCGAAGTGGTGGCGACCGACAACTATATCGGCGGCATGCTCGACATGAGTGGCGGCCATATCCACCCGCTCAATCTGGCGCTTGGCGAGGCGGCTGCCGTTGAATCCCAGGGCGGAGTGATTTACGAGCAATCCCCGGCCATTCGCATCGAGCGCGGCGCCAACCCAGTGGTGCATACCCCCAACGGCCGAATCAAGGCCAAGTTCGTGGTAGTGGCCGGCAATGCTTACCTGGGTAATCTGATCCCCGAACTGTCGGCCAAGTCGATGCCCTGTGGTACCCAGGTGATCACCACCGAACCCTTGTCCGATGAACTGGCGAAGAGCCTGCTGCCGCAGGACTATTGCGTCGAAGACTGCAACTACCTGCTCGACTACTACCGCCTGAGCGGCGACAAGCGTCTGATCTTCGGTGGCGGCGTGGTCTATGGCGCGCGCGATCCTGCCAACATCGAGGCGATCATCCGTCCGAACATGCTCAAGACCTTCCCGCAATTGAAGGATGTGAAGATCGATTACGCCTGGACCGGCAACTTCCTGCTGACCCTGTCGCGTCTACCCCAGGTCGGTCGCCTCGGCGACAATATCTACTACTCGCAGGGCTGCAGCGGCCACGGCGTGACCTACACCCACCTGGCCGGCAAGGTGCTGGCCGAAGCCCTGCGCGGCCAGGCCGAGCGTTTCGACGCCTTCGCCGAACTGCCGCACTACCCCTTCCCGGGTGGCCAGCTGTTGCGCATCCCCTTCACGGCGATGGGTGCCTGGTACTACAGCCTGCGCGACAGGCTCGGGTTCTAACCACTCGTGCAGACAAACCAACGGCGCCTTATGGCGCCGTTGGTTTTCCAGCTCAGTCAGTTAGCCTGTGGGCAGACAGGCGGAGATAGGCACTGTTGGACTGATCCGCCGGTCGTGTGCTTCACACTTGTAGTGAATCGCTGATCATCGGGCGCCAGCCGCTGGGCACAGACCCTCGCTTGCTCGGCGGCCTGCAGGCAACCACGATCGGCCAATACCTGCGACAGATTGAACCAGCCCGCAGCGAAGTCCGGCTGCTGCGCCAGGCTTTTACGTAAAGCCGTTTCAGCCCCGGGGGCATCGCCACTGGCATAGCGGCTATTGGCCAAGGCAAACCAACCCAATGACTCATTCGGCCAATGTTGAGTGGCGGTGCGATAGGCGCGCTGCGCCGCAGCGACCCGCCCGGTTTCCTCAAGATCGCTGGCGGCCTTGAGCCAGGGGCGCAATTCGGCCTGCGCCGGCAGCGTATCAGTCGGCAAGGTCAAGATCGCCCAACGCCCACCCCGCGCCCACGTCTTGTCGAAACTGTTGAAGCTGGTCAGCCAACGCCGCGTGGTGCCCGAACGCAAAATCAAGGTTCGCTCACGCTGGTCATAACCGACCACCACAGCGAAGTGCCAGCGTGGGTACCAGTCGAAGGCCAGGTTTTGCAAGACCAACACCGGATTACCCGCTGACACTTCGGCAAGCAATGCTTGCAGACTCGGCTGCAGCGGGTACACCAACATATCGTGAGCCCGCGCGGTCGCCACCATCTCTACTTGCAGACTGCCGTCCCGCGCAGGAATGAACACCCGATCCTTGAGCAGGCCGGGGCTGGTCACTACGCCGCGCTGGTTGAGCATGGTCGCCAGCGCCGCCGGCCCGCATTGATAGGCACTCTGTGGAAAAAACGGCACATCGCTCAGCTCTACCCGTTCAGGCAAACGCGAAGTCTCCGGTGGTAACACCGGAGACTTCGCGCAAGCGGCAAGCAGAACAATCAGAACGAGTGGAAGGAGGTTCCAGCCAATCAACGATTTATGCATTTGACGAAACTGAAGATGTTAGTAGCGCAGAGCAGATCGGTAATGATGAAGATCACCAGGAACAACACAATAATTCCAACAACACCACCATCGGCACCCGCTGGTGCTTCCGACAGTTGCTGATTGAACTGTGCCAATTCGGTACTGGTCAGGCTGTTGATACGGTCTTCAACCTGGGAGCGGTCTACCCCCATGCTCAGCAACTTTTCCTGAACAGCCTGCTCATCGAGCATGCTCAGCAATTGCTGGCGATCGACCTGTTGCTGTTGTTCGGCCAACACCTCACCGGTGCCGATCATGGCCGCATTTGCCAGGGGGATCTGGACAATCATCAGAACGTGGAAAACCGCCAAGATGGCAGCCATACGCCGGAAAAACGAGTGATTGTACATATGGGTTATCTCCTTGAAGGACCATATCCCCTAGACCTAAACGGTTTAAGAGGGTTCCACACCAGCATAGCCAATAAAACCCCAGCGACTGTCTGACAGCACACATATAACCATCTTTCTCACAATAAACTGGACTCGCGCAGCAACTGACTGACTACCGCGCGCAACTTGCCGGGCTTGACCGGTTTATTGAGTAGGGGCATGCCCATGCGCTGCAACGCGCGACGGCACTGATCGCTGCGATCCGCGGTGATCATCACCGCCGGAATTGGCGAGCCGAAGTACTGGCGCAAATACGCCACCACATCGCAACCCAGCACATCATGGTCAAGATGAAAGTCCGCCAGAATCAAATCCGGCGCCTGCCCGTCAAGCGCCTGCACGGCAGCTTCCTGATCGATGGCAGTCACCACCGTGCAGCCCCACTGCTCGAGCAACGCGGCCATGCTATGGAGGATACTCAGCTCGTTATCCAGCACCAACAGGCGCCGCCCTGGCAGCGGATCACCGACTAACGGTTGAACCGATGAAGTAACGGGTGCCGCGTTAATAGCGCGCTGCGCCAACGGCACCCGAATGGCAAACACCGAGCCGCGCCCAGGCTGCGAGCGCACCTCGACCGGATAGCCCAGCATCCGCGCAATCCGCTCGACGATCGCCAGACCCAGACCAACCCCTCGGCGCTCTGCCGCGCGGCCGACATTCAGCTGATTGAACTCCAGAAAGATGTTTTCCAGCTGATCCTCGGATATGCCACGGCCGGTATCCCACACCTGCAGGTCGAGGAACTCGCCGCGTTTTCGCACACCCAAGAGAACGCGGCCTTGCTCGGTGTAGCGACAGGCATTACTCAGGAAGTTGCGCAGGATGCGCGTCAGCAGGCGGAAATCCGTGCTGATCGTATAGTCGGGAATCCGCGTCTTCAGGCGCAAACCCTCGGCGGCGGCCACCGATTGAAACTCAGACGCCAGGGGCGCCAGCAGATCCTGCAAACGATACACATCAATATCCGGCTTGATCGCCGCCTGATCGAGCTTGGAGATATCGAGCAAATCGGTGAGTAGATCCTCGGCCCCCTCCAGTGCCTGGTGGCTGCGCTCGACCAGATTGTGCTCGGCCGCCGGCAAGCTGCGCTCACGCAGGGTGGAGATCAGCAGACGCGCCGCGTTGAGTGGCTGCAACAGGTCATGGCTGGCGGTTGCCAGGTACTTGTCCTTGCTGTGGTTGGCTGCTTGCGCGGCATCGCGCGCCTCTCGCAATGCCTGTTCGATGCGCTTGCGCTCGACGATCTGCTGCAACAGGTTGCGGTTGGCCTCCTGCAACTCGGCAGTGCGTGCCTTGACCCGCAGCTCCAGCTCGTCGTTGAGCTGTTGCAGGCGCCGCTGCGCCTGCTTGCGCTCGGTGATGTCGGCGACGAACCCCTCGATCAGCCCATCCTCGCCCGGTTTCAGCAGCAGGTTCATCAAGACATCGACGGTGCTGCCATCCTTGCGCCGCAACTGGGTCTCATAGCCGAACAGGCCGGGCGCATGCTCCAGCACCTGGCGAATATGTTGCAACTCCTCACGGCCACCGACGAACAGGTAGTGGGCCAGGTCGGTCAGCGACCACAGCACCTCCTGCGGATCGGCATAACCGAGCATCCGCGCCAAGGCCGGATTGGCCGAGCGCAGGCCCTCCTGCAGGCTGGCCTGGAAGATGCCGTGTACCGCGTGCTCGAACAGCCACTTGTAGCGATTGCGCTCGGTTTCCAGGTCTTCCAGGCGTGCCAGCAATTCCGGGTAATGGCTCTTGCGCACCGAATGACTGCCCAGCCCGAGCAGTTCGGTGAGCGCCTGGCGTTGCTGGTCAGAGGGCTTCGGCATAGACGACCTCGACATCGCGCTGGGTCGAATCCCTCGGGTTGGTCAGGATGCATGGATCCTGCATGGCATTGCGCGACAGGAATGGGATGTCGGAACAACCAACCCCCTGCAACCCCAGGGTTTCATGAAAGCCGACCGCCCGCTTGAACTGGATCAGGTGCTCGACCAGGCGCTGGCGGATCTGCGGGTGATTGAGGCCGCGGGTGTCGATGCCGAGGGTTTCGGCTACCACCTTGAAGCGCTCCGGCGCGGCCTTGTAGTTGAACGCCACCACATGCTCGATCAGCACCGCATTGCACAGGCCATGCGGCAAGTCGAGAAAACCGCCGAGGCTGTGCGACATCGCATGCACCGCGCCGAGGATGGCATTGGAAAAGGCCAGTCCGGCCTGCATGCTGCCAAGCATGATCTTCTCGCGCAGGGCGATTTCATTCGGGTTGGCGATCATCGCCACCAGATTGCCGTTGATCAGGCGCATGGCCTCCAGCGCATGGGAGTCGGTCAAGGGCCCCGAACCGGTGGAAACGAAGGCCTCGATGGCATGCACCAGCGCATCGATGCCGGTACAGGCGGAGAGGAACGGATCCATGCTCAGGGTGGTTTCCGGGTCGATCAGCGAGACGTCGGGCACCGCCCCCTTGCTGACGATGGAGAACTTCATCCGCTCGTCCTGATTGGAGATGATCACGAACTGCGACACGTCCGCCGAAGTGCCGGCAGTGGTTGGTATCAGGATCAGTGGCGGACTCGGCACGCGCAAGGTATCCACACCCTCGAACTCGATGATGTTGCGGCCATGGGCCACGACGATGCCGATGCCCTTGGCGCAGTCCATCGGGCTGCCGCCACCCACCGCCACTATCACGTTGCAGCCCTGACTGCGGTAAAGCTCGGCGCCGAGCATCACCTCTTCGCTGCGCGGATTCGGCGATACTTGGGTGTACAGGCAGTGCGAGATGCCCTGGCGCAACAGACTGGCTTGCACGTCGGCCACCCAACCGGCAGCTTGCACACCCGGGTCCGACACCAGCAGCACTTTGCGCGCACCGAAGTTACTGGCGTAGTTGCCCACGCTATGTCGGCAACCTGCCCCAAAGACGATTTCCGGCGAGACGAATTTACGATGAAGACTGATATCGGCACTCATGCCACGGCCTACTGCTTGTTGTTCTGACTACCGGCCAGCGTACTGCATTCACCTGCCAATGCAATGCCAGCGGTGTAGCGAGGCAAATCAAGCAGGCAGGCTTGCCGAAGGGACAGTCGCGACCGTTGGCTACGAGGCGCTCAGCACATCGCAATAGAAGCGCCACTCATGCTCCAGGGCATGGGCGAGGTTCTTTGCCTGGCGAAAACCGTGACGCTCCTGCGGATACAGATGGTATTCCACCGGCACGCCGCGCAGCCGTAACGCGGCGACCATCTGCTCGGTCTGCGCCGGCAGTACCACCGCATCCAGGCCGCCCTGGAAGAAGATCACCGGCGTCGCGATCCGGTCGGCATGCAACAACGGCGTGCGCGCCCGATAGCGCTGGGCATCGCGCAGCGGGTCGCCGATCAGCCAGTCCAGGTAGTCGGCCTCGAACTTGTGCGTCGCCTGGCGCAGGGCCAGCGGATCGCTGACCCCATAGAGGCTGGCGCCGCCGCGAAACACCTGGCTGAAGGCCAGGGCGCATAACGCCGTGTAGCCGCCGGCGCTGGCGCCGCGGATAAACGCCCGCGCCGGGTCGATCAGGCCGCTGGCCGCCAGGTGCGCCACCGCGGCCTGGGCGTCCGCCACCTCGATCTGCCCCCACTCCCCCGCCAGGCGCAGGCGATAGGCCCGGCCGTACCCGCTGCTGCCGCGGTAATTGAGGTCGAGCACGGCGTAGCCGCGCAGCGTCCAGAACGGGATGCGCGGATCGAACACCGGATAGCAGGCCGACGTGGGCCCGCCATGCAGGAACACCAGCAGCGGCGGTTTCTCGACTTGAGCGGCAGGTGCATAGAAGAAGCCCTGGCTGCGCTCGTCCTCACCGACCGGGCAACTGAAGGGCTGCGGCCTGGGCAGGTGCTGTTTGCCCAGAGGCTGTTCACCACCGACGAGAATGCGCACCGCGCCGCTGTCACGGGCAATGGCCAGAACCGCCGGCAGGCGATCCGCTGCCCCGGCGATGCAGTAGTAGTGGCCGGAATCCGCCGCCAGCTCGCGAAAGCGGCTGAAGTCTGCGGCCAGGCGTCGTTCATTAGCCGCGCCAGCCTGCTCCAGCAGCACGCCGAAGCCCTGCTCGAAACGGCTCAGCAGCATGCCCCCCGCCTCCAGTGGCAGGTAGGTGCTACCACCCAGTTGCCAGGGCGCCGGCGCATGATCGTAGGGTGACGCGGGGCCGCCGAGGCCATGCGCACCTTCGGATGACTCGGAATCATCGGTGACGCGCACGGGCTGCCACCAACCGTGGCGGTCGGAAAGTACCCAGAGCCTGCCATCGGCAGCGAAGCGCGGCTGCTGCAGGGACTGGTCGTGCTCAGCGCCGGCCAGAATCCGTCCGCCTCCCTCGCCCTCACGCAGACACAGGCGGCTGGCGACCCAGGGCTGATAGGGTCTGTCCCACTCGATCCAGGCCAGCTGGCGGCCGTCCGCGCTGGCAACCGGGCCGGCATAGAAGTCGGCCCCCTCGACCAGCACTCGGCGGCTGCCATCCAGGCCGATGCGCACCAGGCGATGGATCACCCCGACCGCCTCGTGGCTTTCCTCCACGGCCAGGAGTGCCTGCCAGGCCGGGACGAAGGACAGGCCACCATAACGGCAATCCGGGCGGGCGGTCAGTTTGCAAGGTGCGGCCGCCGAATCACTGGTGCGCGCGGCGCTGCCTAGCAGGTAGATCTGCTGGTCAGCCTCGTTGACGAAGGCCGCGCCCCGGTCGGTGGCGCAGCAGGCACCACCGCCGTATTCGTAAACCCGGCTGCGCACGGAGAAACCCGCCGGGGTCAGTTCACGCAGTTCCTCGTCACGCCAGAAGAACAGGCCGCAGCGCGCCTGCTGCGGATCGAAAGCCACCCACAGCAGGCCACCATGGGCGGCGTGCAGTTCGGCGAAATCGCCACTGGCGGCTGCAGCCTGGGCGGCATTCCAGATGCCATCGGCTTCGTCGGTGCGCATGACGCGCCCTAGACCTTGCAGATCAGCTTGGAGGCCTTTTCGTTGCGGAACACCAGAGTATCCAGCGCACCCGGTGCCTGCTCGGCCTCTTCGCGCGCGGCGAGGATGATGCCGTGGTGCGCCGACTTGCTGCACACCGGGTCGGCATTGCTGGCGTCGCCCGTGAGCATGAAAGCCTGGCAGCGGCAGCCGCCAAAATCCTTGGCCTTTTCATCACAGGAGCGGCACGGTTCGGGCATCCAGTCGTCGCCGCGAAAACGGTTGAAGCCGAAGGAGTCGCGCCAGATGTGCTCGATGCTGTGCTCGCGCACGTTGGGAAACTGCACCGGCAGCTGGCGGGCGCTGTGGCATGGCAGCGCGGTGCCGTCCGGGGTGATGTCGAGGAACAGGTTGCCCCAGCCGTTCATGCAGGCCTTGGGTCGCTCCTCGTAGTAATCCGGGGTGACGAAGATCAGCTTGCACGGGTGGTGCTCGGCCGCCAGCTTGGCGCGCCACTCGTTAGTGATGCGCTCGGCATGCTCGAGCTGGGCGCGGGTCGGCAACAGGCCGGCCCGATTGAGTTCGGCCCAGCCGTAGAACTGGCAGGTGGCCAACTCGACGAAATCCGCCTCCAGCTCCAGGCACAGCTCGATGATCCGCTCGATATTGTCGATGTTGTGCCGGTGGGTGACGAAGTTCAGCACCATGGGGTAACCGGCTGCCTTGACCGCCCGGGCCATGGCCAGTTTCTGGGCGAAGGCCTTCTTCGAGCCGGCCAGCAGGTTATTGACCTCCTCGTCGGCGGCCTGGAAGCTGATCTGGATATGATCCAGGCCGGCCTCGCTGAAGCTGGCGATACGCTCTTCGGTCAAGCCGATGCCGGAGGTGATCAGGTTGGTGTAGTAGCCCAGGTCGCGCGCGGCCTTGATCAGCTCGGCCAGATCCTGGCGCACCAGCGGTTCGCCGCCGGAAAAACCCAGTTGCGCCGCGCCCAGCGCGCGCGCCTGGCGAAACACCTCGATCCACTCGGCGGTGCTCAGCTCCTCACCTTGCTGGGAGAAATCCAGCGGATTGGAGCAATACGGACACTGCAGCGGGCAGCGGTAGGTCAGCTCGGCCAACAGCCACAGAGGAGGACCCGGTGCATGACCGGGTTTACTGCAACTCGATCCAGAACTGAGCATTGGCTACCTCCATAAAGGCCAGGATGTCTTCATGGAGCCCCGGCACGTCCGGAAAACGTTCACTCAAGGTGTCGATGATCTGGCCGACACTGTGCGCACCATTGACCTGCTGGAGAATTTCCCCAGCGCTGTCATTGAGCTTGATCATGCCTTCCGGGTAAAGCAGCACATGGCAGTTTTGCACGGGCTCGAACTGCAGGCGAAAGCCGCGGCGCAGCTTGGGGATCTTGCTGGCAAGGGACTGGTTCATACAATCGACTCCGCCGCACCCTACCGGGGTGTCACCTGCAGACATAGGGTGCGCGGTGCGCACCAATGGGTTGCTGCTCAAAGCACTATCCCCTTGTGCCAGACCCGCTCGGCCGTCACTGTGTGGTAAGGCGCGCGTTCCAGCTCGTAGGCCATGCTCATGGCATCGAGCATGCTCCAGAGTACGTCCAGCTTGAATTGCAGGATCTCCAGCATGCGTTGCTGACCCTCGTAGGTCGTGTAGTGCTGCAAGGTGATGCGCAGGCCATGTTCGACATCGCGGCGCGCCTCTTTCAGGCGTTTGCGGAAGTAGTCGTAACCGCTGGCATCGATCCAGGGGTAATGCTGCGGCCAGGCATCCAGGCGCGACTGGTGAATGGTGGGGGCGAACAGCTCGGTCAGCGAACTGCTGGCCGCCTCCTGCCAGCAGGCGCGGCGGGCGAAGTTGACGTAGGCATCGACGGCGAAGCGCACCCCCGGCAACACCAGTTCATGGGACAGCACCTGCTCGCGGTCCAGGCCCACGGCCTCGGCCAGGCGCAGCCAGGCCTCGATGCCGCCCTCCTCGCCAGGCGCGCCGTCGTGGTCGAGGATGCGCTGCACCCACTCGCGACGGGTGTCGCGATCGGGGCAGTTGGCCATGATCGCCGCATCCTTCACCGGGATGCACACCTGGTAGTAGAAGCGGTTGGCCACCCAGCCCTGGATCTGCTCGCGGCTGGATTGACCGGCGTACATCGCCTGATGGAAAGGATGATGAATGTGGTAATAGGCGCCCTTGGCGCGCAGCGCCTGCTCGAACTCGGCAGGGCTCATGGCTGTCTTGCTCATCGAGGCTCTCCAATTCACGGTGCCGCTCGCCCGGGGTGCGTCATGCGCACCACTGGCGGCAACGTCGTTCTCGTGATGCGCGCGGCCTCGGCGGCCCCGCGCACCTTACAAATTGATGCTCAGGCCGTCCCAGGCGACGTCGATACCATGGGCGCACAGCTCGGCACGCTCCGGCGAATCGACATCGAGGATCGGATTGGTGTTGTTGATATGGATCAGAATCTTCTGCTTGCCCGGCAGGCCGTCGAGCACCTCGATCATGCCGCCGGGGCCGCTTTGCGGCAGATGGCCCATTTCGCTGCCGAGCTTGTCGCCGACCTCGCACTGGCGCATTTCGTCGTCGCGCCACAGGGTGCCATCGACCAGCAGGCAATCGGCGCGGCGCATCCAGGCCAGCAGCTGATCATCCACCTGCCCCAGGCCAGGGGCATAGAACAGGGTGCCGCCGGTGCGCAGGTCTTCGACGAACAGGCCGATATTGTCACCCGGGTGCGGATTGCCACGGTGCGGCGAGTACGGCGGCGCGCTGCTGCGCAAGGCAATCGCGGTAATCTGCAGATCCGGGCAGGCGGGGATGCTGAACGGCACGCCATCCAGCTTGATCAGGTTGTGCTGCAAGCCACCGTTCCAATGGTCGAGCATATTGAACAGGGGGAAACCGCTGGTCAGGTCCTGATGCACCATCTCGGTACACCAGACCTGATGCGGACAACCCTCGCGCAGGGTCAGCAGACCGGTGCAGTGGTCGATCTGGCTGTCGATCAGAATGACCCCGCCGATCGCCGTGTCACGCGGTTTGCGCGCCGGCTGCAAGGCCGGGAACGACTCGATCTGCGCACGGATATCCGGTGAAGCGTTGCACAGGATCCAGTCCTTGCCATTGTCGCTCAGGGCGATCGAGGACTGGGTACGCGGCTGCGCACGCAAACTGCCGTCGCGCACCCCACGGCAGTTGCGACAGTTGCAGTTCCATTGGGGAAAGCCGCCGCCGGCGGCGGAACCGAGAATCTGGATATGCATGGCGAGTTCCGGTGAGATGCCCCGACAGTGCCGGGGCAAGGCCAATCAACGATTGGCGAAGTACATGGTGACTTCGAAACCAATACGCATATCGGTGAAGGCGGGTTTAGTCCACATGGCGCGGTCCTCTTCTTATCAAACCGGCGAATTCCGGTAGTGCTAGTTATGCACCCAGATAGCCCGCGGCAGAATGGTACTTTGGGATGAGGCCGAACTGCTATTGGTAGGACAGGCCAGCGCCCAGCCCAGGGCCCGCATGCTGCGTCAGCGGTGCTGGCGCCAGGGCAATCTGGAACCATTGCCGGATCGCAGCGCGCCCGCGATTGATCCAGGTTACCCAAGGTGATGCGACCGGCTGACTCCTGCGAAGCAAAGGGGGCGCTATGCTGAAAGTGTCAGGAGAACGATCATGCACGGTTATCAGGTGACCTTCTTTACCCAACAGAATCGCCGTTACAAGGGCAAGATGCTCGCGGACTGGCTGGTCGCCCTGGCCAAGGACATGCACTTGCGCGGCGCCACCCTGGTGTCCGGGATCGAGGGCTTCGGCCATACGGGCAAGCTCCATTCCTACCACTTCTTCGAACTTGCCGATCAGCCGATGGAAGTCTCCCTGGTGCTCAGCGAAGAGGAATGCAGTCGGCTGTTTGAGCGTTTGCAACAGGAAGCTCTCGCCTTGTTCTACGTGAAGACACCAGTCGAATTCGGCACCCTCGGCAAGCAGGCCGGGGCCGATACGACCGGTTGAAACCCTCAAGGCAGGCAAGGCCCGCACGCAGATCACATTCGCCGCCGACCAGGGCGCAGGTCTTGAGCCGGGTCCCTCGAACGATTTTTCAGCAGAAAGCCACTGACTCGCCGAAGCCCGCCTGGTATCAAGTAAACCGCTGTGACTGAGTCACAGGGAGTGATGCGTCAGCAACCCCCATCCTTGTCGAGGAGTACGGCATGCCTGATGTGGTAGCGAGCCTGACCCATACTGGGGTTTGCGGTTTTTCTGTTGGGCGTAGCCGGCTTGTGCGCCTTCATGCTCGGGGCCTCCAGTCTGCTCGATAGTAAAGCTTGGGACATAGCAAGAACGAGCCATTCGAGTCCGGCATCGTTTCTACCGGCGACACGCGCCTGCGCTTTTCCGCCAAGCTCTATCTGGTTGCAATGCTGCTCGCGACCTTCGATGTCGAAGCCCTGCTTCTCTTTGCCTGGGCCATTTCGCTGTGCGAAAGCGGCTGGCCCGGATTTATCGAGGCCCCGGTGTTCATCATGCTCCTGCTGATCGGGTTGTTTTACCTGGCGCGCACACCATGAACCAGTTCGGCTAATAACCATTGGGGCACTCGGCCAGGATCCCGCATCCGAGCTGAGCATGATGTAGCTAAACTCCTGCAGCGATGCTGGTTTTTTTCATTTTCATCCCCCAGCCTGCACCCGTAAGAGCGGCTCTGGCGCCCCCTGCGGAAGCCATCAGCCCGAAGATCGACGACAGCCAGTCGCAAAGCCCCGACAAGCCCCCCTGACGCGAGCAGTCGCGCAGGAACTCAGGCCAATGTGCTCCCGGCCATTCATAAAATTCTTCTCTGCACTGCTTTTATATGGCTAAAACTGGTTGAAACTGCGTCAGGCAGTTACAACTAAGCGACCAAGTCAGAATGACGCGAAGACAAGCGCAGGTAATAACAACCCCTGTATTCACCGCAATGCACGCATGCTTATCTGAAAAATTTACTTACAGCTAAAAACGCGCATAATATGGCCCGGCGTAGATTGCTGGGCAATCCGCTAGCTTGAAGCTAATGCGAACCTTTAAATAAAAGTGAACGCCGTTCCTGATCTCGAGGGGTTCCGGCATGTCGGAAGCAACCGCAGTCCTGTCCCATAACTGGGCGCTAGCCGTTTTTCTGCTGGGGGTCGTTGGCCTCTGTGCATTCATGCTTGGCGTTTCCAGTCTGCTAGGCAGCAAGGCCTGGGGCCGCAGCAAGAACGAGCCTTTCGAATCCGGCATGCTCCCCACCGGCAGCGCCCGCCTGCGCCTGTCGGCAAAATTCTATCTGGTCGCGATGCTCTTCGTGATCTTCGACGTTGAAGCCCTCTTTCTCTTCGCCTGGTCTGTCTCCGTTCGCGAAAGCGGCTGGGCCGGCTTTATCGAAGCCACCGTTTTTATAGCAATTCTGTTGGCAGGTCTTGTCTACCTTTGGCGTATCGGCGCGCTCGATTGGGCTCCCGAAGGACGTCGTGAGCGGCAGGCGAAGCTAAAACAATGAGGCTTTGGCGATGCAGTACAAACTTACTCGGGTCGACCCGGATGCACCCAACGAGGTGTATCCGATCGGCCAGCGGGAGACCGTTTCCGACCCGCTGCTAGACGATCAGGTTCATAAAAACATCTACATGGGCAAGCTGGAAGACGTGCTGAATGGCGCGGTCAACTGGGGGCGCAAGAACTCCCTGTGGCCATACAATTTCGGCCTTTCCTGCTGCTATGTGGAGATGACCACGGCCTTCACCGCACCCCATGACATCGCCCGCTTCGGTGCCGAAGTCATTCGTGCGTCCCCGCGCCAGGCCGATTTCATGGTGATCGCTGGCACCTGCTTCATCAAGATGGCGCCGATCATCCAGCGCCTCTACGAGCAGATGCTAGAACCCAAGTGGGTAATCTCCATGGGTTCCTGCGCCAATTCCGGCGGCATGTACGATATTTATTCGGTCGTTCAGGGCGTGGACAAGTTCCTCCCGGTGGACGTCTACATACCCGGCTGCCCGCCCCGCCCCGAGGCATTCCTGCAAGGCTTGATGCTGTTGCAAGAATCCATTGGGCAGGAGCGCCGTCCGCTTTCCTGGGTCGTTGGCGACCAAGGCGTCTACCGCGCCGAAATGCCTTCGCAAAAGGAACAGCGTCGTGAACAGCGTATTGCTGTCACCCATCTGCGCAGCCCTGACGAAGTCTGAGTCTCACCCTTTCGCAAGAAGGCCTGATTCATTCTCTACGTTGACCGATAGCGACCGAGACCATGACTGCAGACACCGTTCTGTCTATTCCGCCGTACAAGGCTGACGACCAAGATGTCGTCGTTGAGCTTAATTCCCGCTTTGGTGCCGAAAGCTTCACCCTGCAGGCCACTCGCACTGGCATGCCGGTGATCTGGGTAGCCCGGGAAAAGCTGATTGCAGTACTTACCTGCCTGCGCAACCTGCCGCGCCCATTCGTCATGCTCTATGACCTGCATGGGGTTGACGAGCGCCTGCGCACTCAACGCCGTGGCCTGCCCGGTGCCGACTTCACGGTGTTCTACCACCTGATGTCGATCGAACGTAACAGCGACGTGATGATCAAGGTCGCGTTGTCCGAAGGCGATCTCAACCTGCCGAGCGCTACCAGCATCTGGCCGAACGCCAACTGGTACGAACGCGAAGTCTGGGACATGTATGGCATTCACTTTTCCGGGCACCCGCACCTGACCCGGATCATGATGCCGCCGACCTGGGAAGGTCACCCGCTGCGCAAGGACTATCCGGCGCGCGCCACCGAGTTCGATCCGTTCAGCCTGACCCTGGCCAAGCAGCAGCTGGAAGAGGAAGCCGCACGCTTCAAGCCGGAAGACTGGGGCATGAAGCGGCGCAGCGAGCACGAGGACTACATGTTCCTCAATCTCGGCCCGAACCACCCCTCTGCCCATGGCGCCTTCCGCATCATCCTGCAACTGGATGGCGAAGAGATCGTCGACTGCGTACCGGAAGTCGGCTACCACCACCGCGGCGCCGAGAAGATGGCCGAGCGCCAGTCCTGGCACAGCTTCATTCCCTATACCGACCGCATCGACTACCTCGGCGGGGTAATGAACAACCTGCCCTACGTACTGGCGGTGGAGAAACTGGCCGGGATCAAGGTGCCGGATCGAGTCGATTTCATTCGGGTGATGATGGCCGAGTTCTTCCGCATCACCAGCCACCTGCTGTTCCTCGGCACCTATATCCAGGATGTCGGCGCCATGACCCCGGTGTTCTTCACCTTCACCGACCGCCAGCGCGCCTACAAGGTGATCGAGGCCATCACCGGTTTTCGCATGCACCCGGCCTGGTACCGCATCGGCGGCGTCGCCCACGATCTGCCACGCGGCTGGGATGGACTGGTCAGGGAGTTCGTCGAGTGGCTACCCAGGCGCCTCGACGAATACGAAAAAGCTGCCCTGAAAAACAGCATCCTCAAGGGCCGCACCGTTGGCGTTGCCGCTTACAACACCAAGGAAGCGCTGGAGTGGGGCGTTACCGGTTCCGGCCTGCGCGCCACCGGTCTCGACTTCGACCTGCGCAAGGCGCGTCCCTACTCAGGCTACGAGCACTTCGATTTCGAGATACCGCTGACTCACAACGGCGATGCCTACGACCGCTGCATCATCCGCGTAGAGGAAATGCGCCAGAGCCTGCGCATCATCGAGCAGTGCCTGAAGAACATGCCGGAGGGCCCGTACAAGGCGGATCACCCACTGACTACGCCGCCGCCGAAAGAGCGCACACTGCAGCACATCGAGACCCTGATCACCCATTTCCTGCAAGTCTCCTGGGGTCCGGTCATGCCGGCCAACGAAGCCTTCCAGATGATTGAGGCGACCAAGGGCATCAACAGTTACTACCTGACCAGCGACGGCAGCACCATGAGCTACCGCACTCGTATCCGCACACCGAGCTTCCCGCACCTGCAGCAGATCCCTTCGGTGATCCGCGGCAGCATGGTGGCCGACCTGATTGCGTACCTGGGCAGTATCGATTTCGTTATGGCTGACGTGGACCGCTGACATGAGCCAGACAAACCTGAATAGCAACAGTTTGATCCAAACCGACCGTTTCGCCCTGAGCGAGGCCGAGCGTTTGGCCATCGAGCACGAAATGCATCACTACGAAGACCCGCGCGCGGCGTCCATCGAAGCCCTGAAAATCGTGCAGCAAGCACGAGGCTGGGTGCCGGACGGCGCCGCCGATGCCATCGGTGCGATCCTGGGCATCCCCGCCAGCGATGTCGAAGGTGTAGCCACCTTCTATAGCCAGATCTTCCGCCAGCCGGTGGGTCGTCACATCATTCGCGTATGCGACAGCATGACCTGCTTTATCGGTGGCCACGAGTCGGTGGTTTCCAGCATCCAGCAGCAACTCGGCATCGGCCTGGGGCAGACCAGCGCCGACGGCCGCTTCACCCTGCTGCCAGTGTGCTGCCTGGGCAACTGCGACAAAGCCCCGGCCGTGATGATCGACGACGACACCTTCGGCGACGTGCAGCCTGACGGCATCGCCCAACTGCTGGAGGCCTATCCATGACTCAGCGCACCGCCATGACCGCAAAGACGCTGACCTCCATTGGTCCGGCCAACCGCATCGCACGCAGTGACGAAACCCATCCGCTGACCTGGCGCCTGCGTGACGACGCGCAACCGGTATGGCTCGCCGAGTACCAGCAGAAGAACGGCTACGCTGCCGCACGCAAAGCCCTGGGCGAGATGGCCCAGGCCGATATCCTGCAGACAGTCAAGGATTCCGGCCTCAAAGGCCGTGGCGGTGCAGGTTTCCCCACCGGCGTGAAGTGGGGCCTGATGCCGGCCGACGAATCCATGAACATCCGCTACCTGCTGTGCAATGCGGATGAGATGGAGCCGAACACCTGGAAAGACCGCCTGCTCATGGAGCAGCTGCCGCACCTGCTGGTGGAAGGCATGCTGATCAGCGCCCGGGCGCTCAAGGCCTACCGGGGCTACATCTTCCTGCGCGGCGAGTACGTCGACGCGGCAGCCAACCTCAATCGCGCCATCGAGGAAGCCAAGGCCGCCGGTCTGCTGGGCAAGAACATCCTCGGTAGCGGCTTCGACTTCGAGTTGTTCGTGCACACCGGTGCCGGCCGCTACATCTGCGGCGAAGAAACCGCGCTGATCAACTCGCTGGAAGGCCGGCGTGCCAACCCACGCTCCAAGCCGCCCTTCCCCGCCGCCGTCGGCGTATGGGGCAAGCCGACTTGCGTGAACAACGTGGAAACCCTGTGCAACGTGCCGGCTATCGTCGGCAATGGCGTCGATTGGTACAAATCCCTGGCCCGTCCCGGCAGCGAAGACCACGGCAGCAAACTGATGGGCTTTTCTGGCAAGGTGAAGAACCCCGGTCTGTGGGAACTGCCGTTCGGCATTTCGGCCCGAGAGCTGTTCGAAGACTACGCAGGCGGCATGCGCGACGGTTTCAGTCTGAAGTGCTGGCAACCTGGCGGCGCCGGCACCGGTTTCCTGCTACCGGAGCATCTCGACGCCTCGATGTACGCCGCCGGCATCGCCAAGGTCGGAACCCGCATGGGTACTGGATTGGCCCTGGCGGTGGACGATAGCGTCAACATGGTTTCGCTGCTGCGCAACATGGAAGAGTTCTTCTCCCGCGAGTCCTGCGGCTTCTGCACCCCATGCCGGGACGGCTTGCCGTGGAGCGTGAAGATCCTCCGTGCGCTGGAGCGTGGCCAGGGCACCCGGGAAGACATCGAGACCCTGCTCGGCCTGGTCAACTTTCTCGGCCCCGGCAAGACCTTCTGTGCTCACGCCCCTGGTGCCGTCGAGCCGCTGGGCAGCGCGATCAAGTATTTCCGTGCAGAGTTCGAAGCGGGCATTGCCAGCCAAGCGGCGCCGGCAACGACGGGGCAGTTCGTCCCCGCATGAAGTTTTGCGCCGTGGCGGCCATAAGTCCGGCCCCGCGGTACACCATGATTCCATTAGCCAAGTCCGCTGCGGCGGATAAAGAAGAAACTCGACCATGGCCACTATCCACGTAGACGGCAAAGATTTCGACGTCGATGGCGCGGACAACCTCTTGCAGGCCTGTCTGTCCCTCGGTCTCGATATCCCCTATTTTTGCTGGCACCCGGCGCTTGGTAGCGTCGGCGCCTGCCGCCAGTGCGCAGTCAAGCAGTACACCGACGAGAACGACACACGCGGTCGCCTCGTCATGTCCTGCATGACGCCTGCTACCGACAACACCTGGATTTCCATCGACGACGAGGAAGCCAAGCAATTTCGCGCCAGCGTAGTCGAATGGCTGATGACCAACCATCCGCACGACTGTCCGGTGTGCGAGGAAGGCGGCCATTGCCACCTGCAGGACATGACGGTGATGACCGGGCATAACACCCGGCGTTATCGCTTCAGCAAGCGCACCCACCAGAACCAGGAACTCGGCCCGTTCATCGCCCATGAGATGAACCGCTGTATCGCCTGCTACCGCTGCGTGCGCTATTACAAGGACTACGCCGGCGGCACCGACCTCGGCGTATTCGGCGCCCACGACAACGTCTACTTCGGCCGCGTCGAAGACGGCGTGCTGGAGAGCGAGTTCTCCGGCAACCTGACCGAGGTCTGCCCGACCGGCGTGTTCACCGACAAGACCCACTCCGAGCGCTACACCCGCAAGTGGGACATGCAGTTCGCCCCGAGCATCTGCCAAGGCTGCGCCAGCGGCTGCAACATCAGCCCCGGCGAGCGTTACGGCGAGATCCGGCGCATCGAGAACCGCTTCAACGGCGATGTGAACCAGTATTTCCTCTGCGACCGCGGCCGCTTCGGCTACGGCTACGTCAACCGCGAAGACCGCCCGCGCCAGCCGATGATGATGCTGAGCAAGATGAAGATGGGCATCGACTCGGCTCTCGACCAGGCTGCCGCGCTGTTGAAGAACCGCAAGGTGATCGGCATCGGTTCGCCACGCGCCAGCCTGGAGAGCAACTTCGCCCTGCGCGAGCTGGTCGGCGCGGAAAACTACTACTCCGGCATCGCAGCGGCCGAGCTGGAAAACCTGCGGCTGATTTATGACCTCCTGCAAAACGGCCCGCTGCCGACACCGACCCTGCGCGAGGTGGAACACCACGATGCGGTGTTCATCCTCGGCGAAGACCTGACCCAGACCGCCGCTCGGCTCGCCCTTTCCCTGCGCCAGGCGGTGAAAGGCAAGGCCGTCGAGATCGCCGCCTCGATGAAAATCCAGGACTGGCACATTGCCGCGGTGCAGAACATCGCCCAGGACGCACTCAACCCGCTGTTTATCGCCAGCGTCGCGGCCACCCGTCTGGACGATGTCGCCGCCGAATGCGTGCACGCGGCGCCAGCCGACCTGGCTCGCCTTGGCTTCGCCGTGGCGCATGCCATGGACCCGAGCGCGCCAGCTGTCAGCGGCCTGGACCGCGAGGCCGCCGAACTGGCACAGCGCATCGCCGATGCACTGCTGGCCGCCAAGCGCCCGCTGATCGTCTCCGGCGCATCCCTGGGCAGCCGAGCGCTGATCGAAGCCGCCGCGAATATCGCCGGTGCACTGAAGAACCGTGAGAAGAATGGCTCCATCAGCCTGGTGGTGCCGGAAGCCAACAGCATGGGCCTGGCATTGCTCCTGGGCGAAGAGCTTGCGGATCGATCCGTCGATGCCGCCCTGCACGCCCTGATTAGCGGGCAGGCCGATGCCGTTGTGGTCCTGGAGAACGACCTCTACCGCCGCGCCGCAAGCGCCCAGGTCGATGCGGCACTGAACAGCGCCAAAGTGGTGATCGTCGCCGATCACCAGCAGACCGCGACTACTGCCAAGGCGCATCTGCTGCTGCCGGTGGCCAGCTTTGCCGAAGGTGACGGCACCCTGGTCAGCCTGGAAGGCCGCGCCCAACGCTTCTTCCAGGTTTTCGACCCGAGCTACCACGACGCCAACATCCTCGTGCGTGAAGGCTGGCGCTGGCTGCATGCGCTGCACTCCACCCTGCAAGGCAAGACGGTCGACTGGACTCGACTGGACGCGGTCACTGCGGCCTGCGCGGCCGGCAACGCCCGCTTGGCGCGCATCGGCGAAGCCGCGCCGAACGCCACGTTCCGCATTAAAGGCCTCAAGCTGGCGCGTGAACCGCACCGCTACAGCGGCCGAACCGCCATGCGTGCCGATATCAGCGTGCACGAGCCGCGCCAGCCGCAGGATCAGGACTCGGCCTTTGCCTTCTCCATGGAAGGCTATTCCGGCAGCAAGGAAGATCGCCAGCAGATTCCCTTCGCCTGGTCGCCGGGCTGGAACTCGCCGCAGGCCTGGAACAAGTTCCAGGCCGAAGTCGGCGGCCACCTGCGCGCCGGCGACCCGGGCGTACGCCTGATCGAGGCCAAGGGCCAGGCGCTGCCGTGGTTCACCCCGGGTGCGGCGTTCTATCCCGCGCCGGGCACCTGGCAGGTCGTGGCGCTGCATCACCTGTTCGGCAGCGACGAGATGTCTGCCCGCGCTACGCCGATGCAGGCACGCATCCCCCAGCCTTATGTCGCCCTGGCGAAAGCCGAGGCTGATCGGCTCGGGGTCAATGATGGTGCGCTGCTCAACCTGAGCGTAGGCGGCCAGGCCCTGTGCCTGCCGCTGCAAGTGCGCGAAGATCTGGCCGTCGGCCTGGTCGGCCTGCCTGCTGGTCTGCCCGGCATCCCGGCGGTTATCGGCGGCGCCGTGGTGAACTCGCTGCAGGAGGCCGCACAATGAGCTGGCTGACGCCCGAACTGTTCGAGATCGTCATCGCGGTATTCAAGGCGGTGGTCATCCTGCTGGCCGTGGTGATCTGCGGCGCCCTGCTGAGCTTCGTCGAACGCCGCCTGCTGGGACTCTGGCAGGATCGCTACGGCCCCAACCGGGTCGGCCCGTTCGGCATGTTCCAGATCGCCGCGGACATGCTCAAGATGTTCTTCAAGGAAGACTGGACCCCGCCGTTCGCCGACAAGGTGATCTTCACCCTGGCACCCGTGATCGCCATGGGCGCACTGCTGACCGCCTTCGTCATCATCCCCATCACCCCGACCTGGGGCGTGGCGGATCTGAACATTGGCATCCTGTTCTTCTTCGCCATGGCCGGTCTGTCGGTGTATGCGGTGCTGTTCGCCGGCTGGTCGAGCAACAACAAGTTCGCCCTGCTCGGCGCCCTCCGCGCGTCGGCTCAGACCGTCTCCTACGAGGTGTTCCTGGCCCTGGCGCTGATGGGTATCGTCGCCCAGGTTGGCTCGTTCAACATGCGCGAGATCGTCGACTACCAGGCGCAAAACCTCTGGTTCATCATTCCGCAGTTCTTCGGCTTCTGTACCTTCTTCATTGCTGGCGTGGCAGTGACCCACCGTCACCCGTTCGACCAGCCGGAAGCCGAGCAGGAGCTGGCCGACGGTTACCACATCGAATACGCCGGGATGAAGTGGGGCATGTTCTTCGTTGGCGAATACATCGGCATCGTGACCATTTCCGCCCTGTTGGTAACGCTGTTCTTCGGCGGCTGGCATGGGCCGTTCGGCATCCTGCCGCAGATCCCGTTCATCTGGTTCGCCCTCAAGACCTGCTTCTTCATCATGCTGTTCATCCTGCTGCGCGCTTCCATTCCGCGCCCGCGTTATGACCAGGTGATGGCCTTCAGCTGGAAGTTCTGCCTGCCGCTGACCCTGATCAACCTGCTGGTGACCGGCGCATTCGTGCTGGCCGCGGCCCAGTAAGGAGAACCACCATGTTCAAGTACATTGCCAATGTGATCCACGGCACTTACACCCAGTTGCGTAGCCTGGTGATGATCTTCGGCCACGCCTTTCGCAAGCGCGACACCCTGCAATACCCGGAAGAAGCGGTGTACCTGCCGCCACGTTACCGCGGGCGCATCGTCCTCACCCGCGACCCCGACGGTGAAGAGCGTTGCGTGGCCTGCAACCTGTGCGCCGTAGCTTGTCCGGTCGGCTGCATTTCCCTGCAAAAGGCCGAAACCGACGATGGCCGCTGGTACCCGGAATTCTTCCGCATCAACTTCTCGCGCTGCATCTTCTGCGGCCTGTGCGAAGAAGCCTGTCCAACCACCGCGATCCAGCTCACCCCGGATTTCGAGATGGGCGAGTTCAAACGCCAGGATCTGGTGTACGAAAAGGGCGATCTGCTGATTTCCGGACCGGGCAAGAACCCGGACTACAACTTCTACCGGGTTGCCGGTATGGCCATTGCCGGCAAGCCGAAAGGCGCCGCGCAGAACGAGGCCGAGCCGATCAACGTCAAAGGCTTGTTGCCCTAAGGAGACGCGCGTGGAATTCGCTTTCTATTTCGCGGCGGGAATCGCCGTGGCTTCAACCCTGCGGGTAATCACCAGCAGCAATCCGGTGCATGCCCTGCTGTACCTGATCGTCTCGCTGCTGGCGGTGGCCATGACCTTCTTCGCCCTCGGGGCGCCTTTCGCCGGCGCCCTGGAGATCATCGTCTACGCCGGCGCCATCATGGTGCTGTTCGTCTTCGTGGTAATGATGCTCAACCTCGGCCCGGCTGCCGTCGAGCAGGAAAAACAGTGGCTGACAGCGGGCATCTGGATCGGCCCGACAGTTCTCTCCGCCGCGCTGCTGGGCCTGCTGCTGCATGCGCTGTTCAAGTCACCCAGCGCTGCGCCGATTGGCCTGACGACCGTCGATGCGAAAGCCGTCGGCATCAGCTTGTTCGGCCCCTACCTGCTGGCCGTGGAGCTGGCTTCCATGCTGTTGCTCGCGGCCCTGATCGCCGCCTACCACCTCGGCCGCCACGAAGCTAAGGATGCAACGCCATGAATGCTATCCCGATGGAGCACGGCCTGGCTCTCGCCGCCGTGCTATTCAGCCTCGGCCTGGTCGGCCTGATGGTGCGGCGCAACATCCTCTTCATGTTGATGAGCCTGGAAGTAATGATGAACGCCACCGCCTTGGCCTTCATCGTCGCCGGCAGCCGCTGGGCACAGCCTGACGGGCAGGTCATGTTCATTCTGGTGATAACCCTGGCAGCCGCCGAGGCCAGTATCGGCCTGGCGATCCTGCTGCAACTGTATCGCCGTTTCCACACACTCGATATCGATGCTGCCAGCGAGATGCGCGGATGAACCTACTATTCCTGACTTGCCTGTTCCCGCTGCTCGGCTGGCTGTTGCTGGCCTTTTCCCGCGGGCGTTTCTCGGAAAACACCGCCGCCGTGATCGGGGTCGGCTCGGTCGGCTTGTCCGCCCTGACCGTTGCCTGGATCATCTGGCAGTTCAACGTCGCGCCGCCGCAAGGCGGCGTCTACACCCAGCTGCTCTGGCAGTGGATGGCGGTGGACGGCTTCGCGCCGAGCTTCACCCTCTACCTGGATGGACTGTCGCTGACCATGCTCGGCGTGGTCACCGGCGTTGGCTTCCTGATCCACCTGTTCGCCTCCTGGTACATGCGCGGTGAAGAGGGTTACTCGCGCTTCTTCGCCTACACCAACCTGTTCATCGCCAGCATGCTGTTCCTGGTGCTCGGCGATAACCTGCTATTCCTCTACTTTGGTTGGGAAGGCGTGGGCCTGTGCTCCTACCTGTTGATCGGCCACTACTTCAAGCACGTGCCCAACGGTAATGCCGCACTCAAGGCCTTTATCGTCACCCGGGTCGGTGACGTATTCATGGCCATCGGCCTGTTCATCCTGTTCCTGCATCTCGGTACCCTGAACATTCAGGAGCTGATGCAACTGGCACCGCAGAAGTACGTCGAAGGCGACAACTGGCTGTGGATCACCACCCTGATGCTGCTCGGCGGTGCGGTCGGCAAGTCGGCCCAGTTGCCGCTGCAAACCTGGCTGGCCGATGCCATGGCCGGCCCGACCCCGGTCTCCGCACTGATCCACGCGGCGACCATGGTCACTGCCGGCGTCTACCTGATCGCGCGCACCCACGGCCTGTTCCTGCTGACCCCGGAAATCCTCGAACTGGTCGGCATCGTCGGCGGCGTGACCCTGGTCTTGGCCGGTTTCGCCGCGCTGGTGCAAACCGACATCAAGCGTATCCTCGCCTACTCGACCATGAGCCAGATCGGCTACATGTTCCTCGCCCTGGGCGTGGGGGCATGGGACGCGGCGATCTTCCACCTGATGACCCATGCCTTCTTCAAGGCCCTGTTGTTCCTCGCCTCCGGGGCGGTAATCAATGCCTGCCACCACGAGCAGAACATCTTCAAGATGGGCGGTCTGTGGAAGAAACTGCCACTGGCCTATGCCAGCTTCATCGTCGGCGGTGCCGCCCTGGCTGCCCTGCCGCTGATCACCGCCGGCTTCTATTCCAAGGACGAAATCCTCTGGGAAGCCTTCGCCAGCGGTCATCAGTGGTTGCTGTATGCCGGTCTGACCGGGGCCTTCCTGACCTCGATCTACACCTTCCGCCTGATTTTCATCGCCTTCCACGGCGAGCAGAAGACCGAGGCGCATGCCGGTCATGGCATCGCCCACTGGCTGCCACTGGCGGTGCTGATCGTGCTGTCGACCTTTATCGGCGCATTGATCACCCCGCCGCTGGCCGGCGTGCTGCCGCAAAGCGTCGGGCATGCCGGCGGCGAGGCCAAGCACAGCCTGGAGATTGCATCCGGGGCCATTGCCCTGCTCGGCATTCTGCTCGCCGCACTGCTGTTCCTCGGCCAGCGGCGCCTGGTCAGCGCAGTAGCGGCCAGTGCGCCGGGGCGTTTCCTGTCGACCTGGTGGTTCGCCGCCTGGGGCTTCGACTGGCTCTACAACAAGCTCTTCGTGCAGCCCTACCTGCTGGTCTGCCGCCTGCTCGGGCGTGACCCAATCGACCGCAGCATCGGCCTGGTTCCGCGCCTCGCGCGCGGCGGCAACGCCCTGCTGGCCCGCAGCCAGACCGGCCAGGTGCGCTGGTACGCCACGTCCATCGCTGGGGGTGCCGTCGTGGTGCTCGCCATCCTTCTGCTTCTGAATTAAGGAAAATAGCCCGTCATGATTCTGCCCTGGCTAATCCTGATCCCCTTTATCGGCGGCCTGCTGTGCTGGCAAGGCGAGCGTTTCGGCGCCACCCTGCCGCGCTGGATCGCCCTGCTGACTATGGTGCTGTTGTTCGGCCTCGGCCTGTGGTTGTGGGCCACCGGCGATTACAGCCTGGCCCCCGCGCCAGGCGCCGACCCGCGCTGGGCCGCCGAATTCCAGCTGCAGTGGATCGAGCGCTTCGGCATCAGCGTGCACCTGGCGCTGGATGGCCTGTCGGTGTTGATGATCAGCCTCACCGGCCTGCTCGGCGTGCTGTCGGTGCTCTGCTCGTGGAAAGAAATCCAGAACCGCGTCGGCTTTTTCCACCTCAACCTGATGTGGATTCTCGGCGGCGTGGTCGGCGTGTTCCTCGCCGTCGACCTGTTCCTGTTCTTCTTCTTCTGGGAAATGATGCTGGTGCCGATGTACTTCCTCATCGCGCTCTGGGGTCACAGTGGCAGCGACGGCAAGTCCCGCATCTATGCCGCCACCAAGTTCTTCATCTACACCCAGGCCAGTGGCCTGATCATGCTGGTGGCGATCCTCGGCCTGGTGTTCGTCCACTTCGACCAGACCGGCGTACTCACCTTCAACTACGCCGACCTGCTCAGGACCGAAATGGCGCCGGGTACCGAATACCTGCTGATGCTCGGTTTCTTCATCGCCTTCGCGGTGAAGTTCCCGGTGGTGCCCTTCCACTCCTGGTTACCGGATGCCCACGCCCAGGCGCCGACCGCCGGTTCCGTGGACCTGGCCGGTATCCTGCTGAAAACCGCCGCCTACGGCATGCTGCGTTTCGCCCTGCCGCTGTTCCCCAACGCCTCGGCCGAGTTCGCGCCGATCGCCATGGGGCTGGGTGTCTTCGCCGTCGTCTATGGCGCCCTGCTGTCCTTCGCGCAAACCGATATCAAGCGCCTGGTGGCCTACTCCAGCGTCTCGCACATGGGCTTCGTGCTGATTGCCATCTACTCCGGCAGCCAGATCGCCCTGCAGGGCGCGGTGGTGCAGATGCTGGCCCATGGCTTGTCCGCCGCCGCACTGTTTATCCTCTGCGGACAGCTCTATGAGCGCCTGCACACCCGCGACATGCGCGAGATGGGCGGTGTCTGGGCACGCATGCCCTGGCTGCCGGGCGTCAGCCTGTTCTTCGCCGCGGCGGCGCTGGGCCTACCCGGCACCGGCAACTTCGTCGGCGAGTTCCTGATTCTGCTCGGCAGCTTCCGGAATGCGCCGCTGATCACCGTGCTCGCCGCCACCGGCCTGGTATTCGGTTCGGTCTATTCGCTGATCATGATCCACCGCGCCTACTTCGGCCCGGCCAAGGCAGAGGGGGCCGTGCAAGGCCTGAAACCGCGTGAACTGGGTATGGTGCTGGGGCTGGCGGCACTGCTGATCCTGCTCGGCGTCTACCCGCAGCCGGTGCTGGATACTTCCGCTGCAAGCATGCATGGCGTGCAGCAGTGGATGAGCACCGCCCTCAATCAACTCGCCTCGACCCGGTAGCTGTTATGCAAAGTCAAGCTGTGGAATTCACGCTGCAACACTTCATCGCCCTGCTGCCGCTACTGGTCACCAGCGCGACCATCATCGTGGTGATGCTGGCCATCGCCTGGAAGCGCCACCACTCCTGGACCTTTGGCCTGTCGGTGATTGGTCTCAACCTGGCCCTGCTGTCGATCCTCCCGGCCCTGAAAGTCGCCCCCATCGAGGTTACCCCGCTGCTGCAGGTGGACAACTTCGCCTGCTACTACATGGCCCTGGTACTGGCCGCAACGCTGGCCTGCGTGACGCTGAGCCATGCCTACCTGGGCGGCGAATCCGGCAAGGGCTACCCGGGCAACCGCGAAGAGCTGTACCTGCTGATGCTGCTGGCCGCCGCCGGCGGCCTGGTGCTGGTCAGCGCGCAGCACCTGGCGAGCTTGTTCATCGGTCTGGAACTGCTCTCGCTGCCGACCTACGGGCTGGTCGCCTATGCCTTCTTCAACAAGCGCTCGCTGGAAGGCGGCCTCAAGTACATGGTGCTGTCGGCTGCAGGCAGCGCGTTCCTGCTGTTCGGCATGGCCCTGCTGTATGCCGACGCCGGCACCCTGAGCTTTGCCGGGATCGGCGCCATCCTGGCACCAGCCGCGCAGCCAGGCCCACTGGTGCAACTGGGCATGGGCATGATGCTGGTCGCCCTGGCGTTCAAGCTGTCGCTGGTACCCTTTCATCTGTGGACACCGGATGTCTACGAGGGCGCGCCGGCGCCGGTCGCCGCCTTCCTCGCCACGGCCAGCAAGGTCGCGGTGTTCGCCGTGCTGCTGCGTCTGTTCCAGCTGTCGCCCGCTGCCGCGAGCCCGGCGCTACACGATCTGTTGGCGCTGATCGCGGTCGCCTCGATCCTCTTCGGCAACCTGCTGGCCCTGCTGCAAAGCAACCTCAAGCGCCTGCTCGGTTACTCCTCGATTGCCCACTTCGGCTACCTGCTGGTCGCCCTGATCGCCAGCGAGGGCATGGCGCTGGAAGCGGTCAGCGTATACCTGGCCACCTACGTGCTGACCACCCTCGGCGCCTTCGGCGTGGTCACCCTGATGTCCACGCCCTACAACGGCCGCGACTGCGATGCGCTCTACGAATACCGCGGGCTGTTCTGGCGGCGGCCCTACCTGACCGCGGTGCTCACGGTGATGATGCTGTCGCTGGCGGGCATTCCGCTGACCGCGGGCTTCATCGGCAAGTTCTACATCATCACCGTCGGCGTGCAGGCCGAACTCTGGTGGCTGCTCGGCGCCCTGGTACTGGGTAGTGCGATCGGGGTGTTCTATTACCTGCGGGTGATGGTCACCCTGTTCATGGTCGAGCCCAACCTGCGCCGCCACGATGCGCCGTTCAACTGGGGCCAGCGGGCTGGCGGGATCATGCTGCTGCTGGTTGCCCTGCTGGCCTTCGTGCTCGGCGTCTACCCGCAACCGCTGCTGGATCTGGTGCAGCACGCCGGGCTGGCGGGACTCATGCGGTGAACGCCCGGTTCAGGGCAGATTGATGGTGTCCTGGTCATTGACGTGCAGACCCCAGGTGGCGATGAACAGCGCGGCAATCAAGGGGCCGATGACAAAACCGTTGAGGCCGAACACCGTCAGCCCACCGAGGGTGGAGATCAGCACCAGATAATCCGGCATCTTGGTATCCTTGCCGATCAATAGCGGCCGCAGGACATTGTCCACCAGGCCAATCACGAAGATCCCGCAGAACACCAGCACCAGTCCTCGCCAGAAACTGCCGCTGAGCAGCAGGTAAGCGGCAATTGGCGCCCAGACGATGCTCGAACCCACCGCCGGCAACAGGGACAGAAACGCCATCAGCACGCCCCAGAGCAATGGGCTGGGGATACCCAACAGCAAAAAGATCAGCCCGCCGACAGAGCCCTGGATAATCGCCACGACAATATTGCCCTTCACCGTGGCACGCACCACCCGGGTGAACTTGATCTGCAGACGCCGCTTTTCCGTGGCACCCAGCGGAATCGCCATGCGCAGCTTGCGGGTCAGTTCCGGGCCATCGCGCAGGAAGAAGAACAGCAGGTAGAGCATCACGAAGAAAGCGACGACAAAGTGAAAGGTGCCTTGGCCGATGTCGAAGGCCTTGGTGGCGAGGAACCGACTGGCCTCAAGGGCAGCACTGAGGATTCGCTCGCGCAGGTCATCGAAGTTGCCCAGGCCGAAGCTGTCGAGCAGACGTTGCAGGAACGACGGCAGCATGTCCTTCAGCCGTGCCACATACATGCCGATATCCAGCTCCCCGGACTCGAGACGCTGGTAGATGGAGCCCCCTTCCTGGATCAGCATGCCGATTATCACGATCACCGGCAGCACCGCGACCAGCAGGCAGATAACCAGGGTGAGCAGCGCCGACATATTGCCCCGCCCACCCAGGCGCAGCACCAGACGCTGCTGCACCGGGCCGAACACCACCGCCAGTACCACGGCCCAGAACAGCGCACCGTAGTACGGCAGGAGCAGCCAGCCGAAGGCCAGGGTCACGCCGACCAACAGGATCAGGAAAGTCTTTTGTTCAATACTGGGCGGCGACATGGCTGAGTACTGGCATAAGGAAATTTCTGCTTAGTCAGCAGCATAGCCGTCAAGTGCCAGCCCAGCGCCGACAGGCCCGGCTATTTGTCGACCAGCCGCCAAACCCGGGCAGCCTGCATTGCCTTACAACAGCATCGCCGCGACCCAGCCGAACACCAGCAGCGGCAGGTTGTAGTGCAGGAAGGTCGGCACCACGCTGTCCCAGATATGGTTGTGCTGGCCGTCGACATTCAGCCCCGAGGTCGGTCCGAGGGTCGAGTCCGAGGCCGGCGATCCAGCATCGCCCAGGGCGCCGGCAGTCCCGACGATGCAGACGATGGCCAGCGGGCTGAAACCCAGTTGCACGCCCAGCGGCACGAAGATCGCCGCGATGATCGGCACGGTGGAGAACGACGAACCGATGCCCATGGTCACCAGCAGGCCGACCAGCAACATCAGCAATGCGCCTAAGGCCTTGTCCTGCCCCACCAGCTCGGCCGCACTGTCGACCAGGGTCTTGACCTCGCCGGTGGCCTTCATCACTTCGGCGAAACCGGCGGCGGCGATCATGATGAAGCCGATCATCGCCATCATCTTCATGCCTTCGGTGAACAGGCCATCGGCCTCTTTCCAGCGCACCACCCCGGACACCGAGAAAATCACGAAACCGACCAGGGCGCCGATGATCATCGAGTCCAGCCACAACTGCACGACGAATGCCGCGGCAATGGCCACACCGGCCACCAGCAGGCTCAACGGGTTGTAGGCCACATCGATGCGCTCGGCCTGCTCGATCTTCGCCAGGTCATAGACGCGTTTCTTGCGGTAGCTGAACAGCACCGCCACCAGCAGGCCGAACAGCATGCCCAGGGCCGGAATCGCCATGGCCTCGGTGATGCTGACGCCAGTCACATCCACCCCGGCCTTGGCCACATTGGCCAGGAGGATTTCATTGAGGTAGATGCCGCCAAAGCCCACCGGCAGGAACATGTAGGGCGTAATCAGGCCAAAGGTCAGCACGCAGGCGATCAGCCGGCGATCCAGTTGCAGCTTGCTCAACACATAGAGCAACGGTGGCACCAATAGCGGAATGAAGGCGATGTGGATCGGCAGCACGTTCTGCGAGGCAATCGCCACCGCCAGCAGCAAGGCGATCAACAGCCACTTGAGCATCCCGCCGCCCTGCGCATCCTGTTTGCCGACCAGTGCCAGGGCCTTGTCGGCCAGCGCATGAGCCAGGCCGGACTTGGCGATGGCCACGGCGAAGGCACCGAGCAAGGCATAGGACAGCGCCACCGTGGCGCCGCCGCCCAGCCCCTGGTTGAACGCCGCCAGCGAACCCTCCAGCCCCAGGCCGCCGAGCACACCTCCGGCCAGGGCGCCGACGATCAGCGCGACCACCACGTGCACGCGGCACAGGCTGAGGATCAGCATGATGCCGACCGCTGCGATTACTGCATTCATGAGTGCTCCCAAGAAGCGTTGCTGGAGAAATCGGATAACGCGGCCCCCCGTAGGAGCGGCGGGGCCACCTAGGCCCATGGCCGCGAAATTCGCGGATCGCGGGCATAGCCCGCTCCTACCGGGTTGCAAACCGACGTCAGCCAGAAAGTCCGCCACTGCGCCGCGAAAAGGCCGCGTACTCTGCCGCAAGCGTCCTGGACTGTCAAAAACACCGCGCGTCACGGTGCTGTCTGCCCCGAACCGTCCCTCGCCGCCGGTTCGATCAAGAAAACCACGCCCGCGCCGATAGCCAAGCAGTAGAACAACCGTGTAAGGAGTGCTCCATGCCGTTCAGCCGTCTTTCGATCCAGTGGAAAATCACCCTGCTTGCCGGCCTGTGCCTGCTGGCGATCGTGACGTTGCTGGTCGGTGCCTCGCTCTATCAAGCCACCCGCAGTGCCGAACTGGTGCGCAGTGCCAGCAGCAGCATGCTGGCCGACAGCGCCAAGCTGCGCCTGCAGGCCCGTGGCGAGCTACAGGCGATGCGCATCCAGCGCTATTTCATGGACACCTACCAGTACGGCAAAGGCTTTTCCCGGCAAATCCTGTTCCTGCGCGACCAGGCGCAGAAGCGTTTCCTCGATGCATTCGACCTGCGCGAAGACCTGACCCGCCAGGCGCGCAGCAGCCTGGAAGCCAACCCCTCGCTGCTCGGCCTGTACCTGGTATTCGAACCCAATGGGCTGGATGGCAAGGACGAACTGTTCGCCGATCAGGCCGAACTGGGCAGCAACGACCAGGGGCGCTTCTCGCTGTATTGGGCGCAACCCAAGCCGGGGCAACTGGAATCGGAGTCGATGAACGAACAGATGCTCAGCGACACCAAGACCGGCCCCAGTGGCGACCCTTACAACGCCTGGTACACCTGTCCCCGCGACAGCGGCACGACCTGCGTGCTGGAACCCTACTACGACGAAGTCGGCGGCCAGCAGGTGCTGATGACCAGCATCGCCTTCCCGCTCGAACTGGACGGCAAGGTGATCGGCGTGGTCGGCCTCGACATCAGCCTGGACAGCCTGCAACAGCTGAGCGTGCAAGCCAACCGCGAACTCTATGACGGCGCCGGCCACGTCAGCATCTTCAGCCCGGCGGCATTGCTGGCCGGCCACAGCCGCGATGCCAGCCTGCTCAGCAGTGCGGTCGAGAAGGCTTACAGCGGGCATGCTGGCGAGTTGCGGCCCTTGATCGGCAGCGGCCAAGCCGCCGAATTGCAGCACGGCGAGATGCTCCGCGTGCTGCAGCCGTTCAAACCGATTCCCGAGGCCAAGCCCTGGAGCGTATTGCTCGAAGTGCCCGAGCAACAACTGCTCGCGCCTGCCCTGCAACTGGAGCGGCAGCTGGATCAGCGCCGCACCGGCGACAGCGCCGTGGCGCTGACCATCGGCCTGCTGGCCATGCTCCTCGGCCTGCTGCTGGTGTGGCTGACCGCTCGCGGGGTGACCAGGCCGATCCTGGGTGTCGCCGCCATGCTCAAAGACATCGCCAGCGGCGAAGGTGATCTGACCCGTCGCCTCGACTACCCCAGGCAGGACGAACTGGGCGAGCTGGCGGGCTGGTTCAATCGCTTTCTCGACAAGCTGCAGCCGATCATCGCCGAGGTCAAACGCAGCGTGCAGGACGCCCGCGGCACTGCCGACCAGTCCGCCGCCATCGCCAGCCAGACCAGCGCCGGCATGCAGCAGCAGTTCCGCGAGGTCGACCAGGTGGCCACCGCCTTCCAGGAAATGAGCGCCACCGCCCATGACGTGGCGCACAACGCCGCGCAAGCCGCCGACGCCGCCCGCAGCGCCGACCAGGCCAGTCGCGAAGGCCTCGGGGTGATCGGCAAAACCACCGCGGCCATCGAGTTGCTGGCCAACGAAATGAACGTCGCCATGCAGGAAGTCGAAGGCCTGGCCAACAGCAGCGAGCAGATCGGCTCGGTACTCGAAGTGATTCGCTCGATTGCCGAGCAGACCAATCTGCTGGCCCTCAACGCCGCCATCGAAGCGGCCCGTGCCGGCGAGGCCGGACGTGGCTTCGCGGTAGTCGCCGATGAAGTGCGCAACCTGGCCAAACGCACCCAGGACTCGGTCGAGGAAATCCGCCAGGTCATCGAAGGCCTGCAAAAGGGCACCCGCGAGGTGGTCAGTAGCATGCACAGCAGCCACCGCCAGGCCCAGGGCAGCGTCGAACAGGTCGAACAAGCAGTGGCCGTGCTGCAGCGGATCAGCCAGGCGGTGAGCGTGATCACCGACATGAACCTGCAAATCGCCAGCGCGGCCGAGGAACAAAGCTCGGTAGCCGAAGAGATCAACCGCAACGTCGCCTCGATTCGCGACGTCACCGAAACCATGGCCGGGCAAGCCGACGAGTCGGCCCAGGTCAGCCACAACCTCAACCACCTGGCCAACCAGCAGCAGAGCCTGATGGATCAGTTCCGCGTCTGACCGGTTGCTACCTTATGCCTTGCCGCCCAGGCCGCGGCCGCTAGCCTGGGCGATCAATTTCTGTGGGATACCTGCATGCTGAACATCGCCTTGGTTGCCGGCTCCGGCCGCAACAACAGCCAATCGGGCAAGGTCGCCCGCTTCCTGCGCCAGCGCCTGATTCAACTCGAACTGACCACCGACCAACTGAGCTGCGTGATCGACCTGGGGTTGGCGCCACTGCCGCTGTGGCCCGCCGAGGATGCCGGCCCCTGGAAGCTCTATAGCCAACAGCTGAAAAACGCCGATGCCGTGGTGATCGTCGCCCCCGAGTGGAATGGCATGGCCTGCCCGGCGATCAAGAACTTCTTCATCTACGTCAGCAAAGCCGAGCTGGCGCACAAACCGGGCCTGCTGGTCGGCGTTTCATCCGGCGCCGGTGGCGCCTACCCGATCAGCGAACTGCGCGCCTCCAGCTACAAGAACTGTCGTCTCTGCTACGTCCCCGAGCACCTGATCGTGCGCCAGGTCGAACAAGTCCTCAACAGCCCCGAGCCCGCCAGCGAAGACGACCAGCGCCTGCGCGGCCGCATCGACTATGACCTGGATATCCTGGGCAAATACGCCAAGGCCCTGCAGCCCGTGCGCGCAAGCATCGACATGAGCAACCCGGCGTTTGCCAACGGCATGTGACGGCAGCGCCTCGGTCGGTGCAGTTCGAGTAGCGGCTAACGCACCAAACCGTCAGCAGAGCATCCCGTTCAGATAACGATGGGCCAAGCTGTCTCGTACGCTTGCAAATAACTGCTCGGCCGGGCCGCTATCCAGCACGCCACCGCAGCCATCGCGCACCCAGCACACCGCCACGTAATCGGCCAGGCGTCGTGCCTGGGCCAGGTTGTGGGTGATCGTGAGCAAGGTATAACGGCCTTTCAGGCTGTCGATCAGACCCTCGACCGTGGCGCTGGCGCGTCATCGGGGCGTTCGTGATGGCTGTAGACCTCCTCTTTGATCGGATCGGCCAATGGGTTGCCGACGAGCATGCGCCAGCCCATCCCCGGGTGGGTGCGTACGACGGCGAACTCGTCTTCAGTCAAGGCACTGGTCTTGCGCAGCATGGCGTCGGGGATGACGGTCTTGCCCAATCATGCAGAAAAATGCCCAGGCTGGATCGAACCACATCGGCTGAGGGCAGCCCCGCCGCCTTGCCAAGCACCCAGAGTGAGAAGACCGGCGAGCCTCCAGGGCCAGGGGTAGAAATACGCGGCAAGGTAGTAGGAAGTTTTTTCAACGCCTCCACGCCCCAGAAATTGGGTGGCACGTCCCTGTGCCGAGGGGTGGGTAATGCCGGCTTTGTTGGCATCGCCCCCCTGTTTCAGGCAACGGAGCCCAGGCCATCAATGGGGGCCGTAGAGCACTCGGTCCTTCAGGATGCCAGGTTCCGACTTCTCGATCCGTTGGTCCCGCTGCTCACGCGCAGTACCCGCGGCAGTGGGCTGCTCCTCAATCATCTGAACAAAGCGCTCACCAGAGTCCTCGCGGGCACGATTGGTAATAAGCGGTTCTCGCCGCAAGAAAAAGTCCCTCAGTCGATCACCGCCGCCTTCGGCCAGCAGCAACGAACCGTCATCGAGCCAGCTCCCACTTGCTTCGTCAGCCTGTACCGTGGTTACGGCCGCCCCCATCACCAGCGCGGCCAGTACCATCGTCTGCAATATCGTTTTCATGCTGCCGTCCTCCACAAATGCTTTACCCATTATTCAGAGTATTGACGAGGCGCTTTGTTACAAGGCAATCCGTCGGGAGCGCTCGGCGCATCCGACAAGCGTGCCTTGCCCCTAGCCAGGCCCTGGCTTTATGGTGTCAATGCCTGTCAACATCCGGCAGGCAATTGCTTGCCACTTGTCTTGTTGCCTTTGAAGGAGCGCCGTTTGCGCGGAGTTCACTGCTTTTTATTGATTTTGCTCGGTCGCCGGCGGCAGATTCTGGCCGGCCTGCTGCTCGGTGGAGGGCTGATCATGGGAACGGCCAAGGCAATGCCGCAACCACCGAAAGAGCAGCGCAATGAACAGGTGGCGCAGCGGATTCAGGACTGGCAGTCACTGATCACCCAGTCGATACACCTGAGCGATGCCGAGAAGCTGAAGGCGGTCAACGCGTTCTTCAATGCGCAGATTCGCTACGGCGAAGACCAGGACCTGTGGGGACAGATCGACTACTGGGCCTCGCCGCTGGAAACCCTCGAACTGGGTGCCGGCGACTGTGAAGACTTCGCCCTGGCCAAGTACTTCACCCTGCGCCTGCTCGGGATCTCCGAGCAAAGCCTGCGTCTCGTCTACACGACCCTGGCCCCGGCCAAGCAGGCTCATATGGTGCTGGGCTTCTGGCCCGATAATGGCGCAGCGCCCCTGCTGCTGGACAATCTGCACACGCAGATCCTGCCCATCGACGAGCGCCTCGACCTGCAAATGCAGTTCGCCTTTGGCCCCACGCACCTGTACCGGTTCGAGCAGAGCAGCTTGCAGGTGGCCGGCAACACCGAATTGCTGCCCCACTGGCAAGTGCTGATGGCCAGAATGAAACGCGAAGACGCGGGCAAGATCAGTCTTTAGCGGCGAACCATTCGTGGCAACATGCAGGCAAGGCCGCCGAGACCAGGCGCCAGGCAGGTCGCTTTCAACACCCGGCATAAAGCCTGTGCGCGTGAGCGTTGCTGGCCTCGCAGATCGGTGTGCCTAATTCGTCAGGCCTTGCGCAGCGATGGTTGTGGCAACTGGATATGCACGCACAGACCGCCCAGTTGGCTGTCCACCAGCTCCAGGTGCCCGCCCCAGGCATCGACGATATCGCGCACGATGCCCAGGCCCAGGCCGTGCCCGGCAACCTGTTCATCCATGCGAGTACCGCGGTTGAGGACTTCGGCGCGTTGCCCGGCATCGATGCCAGGACCATCGTCTTCCACCTTGAACTGGTAACCCTCGGCCGTGCATTCGATACGCAAACGCACCTGGCTGGTCGCCCATTTGCAGGCGTTATCCAGCAGGTTGCCGAGCAATTCGAGCATATCCTCGCGATCCCAGGGCAGACGCAAGCCCGCTGCCGCCTGCCAATCCAGGTGCAAGCCACGGTTGTGGATCATCGCCAGGGTGGCGAACAACCCTGGCAGCTCCTCGGCACAGACGAAGTGCGCGCCAGGTAACGCCTCCCCAGCCAGCCGCGCACGGCCCAGTTCGCGCGCCAGGCGCTGTTCGATCTGCTGCAGGCTCTCGAGCAGGCTGGCGCGCAATGCGGGATAGGCTTGCAGCTCGTCACGCCCGGCCAGGCTGACCAACACCGCCAGTGGCGTTTTCAGCGCGTGGCCAAGGTTGCCCAGGGCATTGCGCGAACGCTTCAGGGTGTCTTCGGTGTGCGCCAGCAGGTGGTTGATCTGCGCCACCAGCGGCTCCAGCTCGCGGGGCACGCGGCTGTCCAGCTCGCTACGCTGGCCCTGTTGCAGTTGGGCAATCTGCTGGCGTACCTGTTCCAGCGGGCGCAGTGCGCGGCTGACGGTCAGGCGCTGCAACAGCAGGATCAGCAGCAAGGCGGCGACCCCCAGGCCCAGGCCCATTTGCCGTACACGGCGAAAGCTCTGCAGCACCGGCGTGTAGTCCTGGGCCACCTGGACCGACAGCTGCTGGCCGAAGCGCTGATAGTCACCGCGGTAGGTCAGTAACAACTGGCCCTGCGGTCCGTCGCCCAGCTCGTCCTGCAACCCAGGCTGCGACGCCGGCTGCATCTCGCTGTCCCACAGCGAACGCGAACGCCAGGTCTTGTCGGCAAAGTCGATACGGAAATAATGCCCGGAGAATGGCCGCTGGAAAGCCGCGCTGAGGCGTTGTTCGTTCAACTGGATGCCCTGCGGGCCGCGCACCATGGCAACCAGCAGCGACTCGGCTTCATCGCGCAAATCCGCTTGCAGGTAACTGCGCAGGCCGAGATCGAACAGCCACAGGCTGGTCTGCACCAGGAGCAGGCCAATCACCAGCAATATGCTGATCAAGCCCAGGCTCAGGCGCTGCTGGATCGATTTCAAACAGCCTCTCCACTGAACCGATAACCCTGGCCGCGCCGGGTTTCGATGGTTTTCCGGCCGATTTTGCGACGCAAGTGATTGACGTGCACCTCGATGACATTCGAGTCGCGCTCTGTCTCACCGTCATAGAGGTGCTCGGCCAGGTGGCTTTTCGAGAGGATCTGCCCGGCATGCAGCATGAAATAACGCAGCAGGCGAAACTCCGCGGAGGTCAGGTCTATCTCCTCGCCATTGCGCCTGACGCACTGACGGCTTTCGTCCAGCAACAAACCGGCCGCCTGCAATTGCGGCTGATTGGCCAGGCCGTGCGCACGCCGCAGTAATGCCTGAATCCGAAGCTGCAGCTCTTCCGGGTGAAACGGTTTGCTCAGGTAATCGTCGGCACCGGCTTTCAGGCCCTCGATGCGCTCAGCCCAGGACCCGCGTGCGGTGAGGATCAACACCGGGGTTGCCAGGCCACCCGCGCGCCAGTGCTCCAGCACTTGCAAACCGGGCGTGCCGGGCAAGCCGAGGTCGAGAATGATCAGGTCGTAAGGCTCGCTGGCCCCCTGGTACAGCGCATCGCGGCCATCGGCCAGCCAATCCACCGCATAGCCATGGCGGCTCAGGCCGGCGAGCAGTTCGTCGGCCAGGGGCACATGGTCTTCCACTAACAAGAGGCGCATTCAGTCGTCTACCTCGTCCTTCAGGATGCGTCCATCACGAGCGTCCAGCTCCAATTCGCGAACCACGCCTTGTGGCGTCAGTAACTCGACTTCATAGACCAGGATGTCGTCTTCCTCTTCCAGTTCGGCCTCGAGCAAGGTGGCGCCGGGATAATGCTGCAAGGCCAACCCCAGCAGTTGCTCGAGGGGTAGAATGTGCCCGGCCTGGCGCAGGCGCAAGGCTTCATCCTGGTCCAGGTCGCGGGCGCTGGCACTGCCGTTCAGCACAAGCAGCAGCAGGCCGCACAGCGCGCTGTTGCGCAGAGCGGTGTGCATCAATCGTCCTGCTGATTCTTGAGAATCTGGCCGTTGTTGGCGTCCAGTTCGATGTCCCATTGCACGCCTTGTGCGTCGCGCACTTCGAGCTGGTAGATGTAGCGGCCGTATTCTTCCTCCAGTTCGGTTTCTTCGATCTTGCCACCGGGATGCTGGGCCAGGGCAGCGGCATTGAGCTTCTCGAACGGCTGGACGGTGCCCGCATCACGCAGTTTCAACGCCTCATCCGGGCCCAGGTCACGCGCTTGGGCGATCCCGGCAGCGACGCTCAGGGCAGCAGCGCCAAATAGTGCTATCAAGGCTTTCATGGTGAGTCTCCATAAGGGCATGCTTCGATGGGGGTTGAGCTTACTGCGCTGGACTTAACTCAAGCTGAATTCAGCCAAATTCGCGACAACCCGTACCGGCATCATTCAGCGGATCAAGTGACTTGGCCTGTCAACCAGGGGCTCTATAATCACGACCTGGCGTGACGGAGGCGAGCATGAGTGCGATTCGAATCAACTACCCCGCCCTGACGATCAAGGCCGGCTCACGGGCCTTGGCGCGCATTCGCGAGCGTGGCTTGCAACCCGCCGACGTGGGCATTCTGCCTGGTGCTGCCGGCGGAGCCAAAGCCCTGGGCATCCAGGGCCTGGATCTGGCCCTGTTCGGTGACTGGTTGCCACGCGCCCCGCGCGAGCGCTCGTTGATCGGGGCTTCGATCGGCTCCTGGCGTTTCGCCAGTGCCTGTCTGCCGGATGCCGTCGCCGGTATACGCCGCCTTGGCGAACTCTATACCGGGCAGCGCTTTGCCAAGGGCGTGAGCATGGCCGAGGTCTCGCGCAGTTGCCGGCTGATGCTTGCAGAGCTATTGGCCGGCCAGGACGCCAAGGTGCTGAGCAACCCGCACTATCGCCTGAATATCGTCGTGGTGAAGAGCCATGGCCTGCTCCGGCATGACCACCGCGGCACGCTGGGCCTGGGTCTGTCCTCGGTGATCGGCAACAACCTGCTCGGGCGCTCGCGCCTGGCCCGGCACTTCGAGCGCTTGATTCTGCACGATGCGCGCCTGGCTCCACCGCTGGCGGAACTGAACGACTTCCCTTCACGCTACCTGGCGCTGGACAGCGCCAACCTGCGCCATGCCCTGCTCGCTTCCGGGTCGATCCCGATGATCATGCAAGGGGTGCGCGACATCCCCGGAGCCGGCCCGGGCACCTACCGGGACGGCGGCCTGCTCGATTACCACCTCGACCTGCCCTACAGCGGCGACGACATCGTGCTCTATCCGCACTTCACCGACAAAGTCATCCCGGGCTGGTTCGACAAAGGCATGCCCTGGCGCCGGGGCGATGCCGGACGCTTGCAGGATGTACTGCTGCTGGCGCCCTCGCGTGACTACCTGGCCCGCCTCCCCCACGGCAAACTGCCGGATCGCAAGGACTTCAGCCGTTATCTGGGCGATGACGCCGGCCGCGAACGCTATTGGCGCAAGGCCATGGACGAAAGCCAGCGACTGGGTGACGAGTTCCTCGAACTGGCGGACAGCGGTCGCTTGGCCGAGCGCATGCTGGCACTTTGACCCACGGGGTGATAGCAACGACAATCGCGGGCGGTCAGGTTAATTCGCACTCAACCAGGGAAGGATGTCCATGAAACTCGCGGTCGCCATCATCCACGGCATCGGTACCCAACCAGACAGCCGCGACAAGGATGGCCAGCACACCTTTGCCCAAAGCCTGATTGCCAGCCTGCGCCAGCACCTGGGTGCAGAAGCCGAACAAGTCGCTTTCCAGACTCTGCACTGGGCCAGCGTTCTGGATAAACGCCAACTGGCTTTTCTCGACCAATTGCGTGACCAGCCGATTCGGTGGCGCTGGCTGCGACGCATCGTCACCCTGTTTCTCGGCGACGCCAGTGGCTATCGCCAGGTCAGCGAGGCCTACGACACCACCTACGAAGAAGTGCATCAATGCCTGCGCGGCGGCCTCAATGCCCTGCGCGCCAAGGTCGATGCCGATACGCCGCTGGTGGTGCTGGCGCATTCATTGGGCGGGCATATCTTTTCCAACTTCGTCTGGGATCAGCAGCGCATCAACCAGACCCCGAGCTGCCCGCACGATCCGTTTCTCGCCCTGGAAACCCTCGCCGGCCTGATCACCTTCGGCAGCAACATCCCCCTGTTCACCTTCGCCTACGACACGGTGGTGCCGATCCGCTTCCCCGGTCATTGCCTGCGCCAGCCGGTGCGTGAACAGGCCCGCTGGCTCAACCTCTATGCGCCCGCCGACGTCCTTGGCTATCCCCTGCGCGCCGTACCCGCCTATGCCGCGGTGGTCGCCGAAGACCGCGCCATGCCGGTCGGCCCCTGGTACAAACGCCATACGCCGTTAAGCCATCTGGCCTACTGGGACGACCGTCGTTTCCAGAATTACGTCGCGCATTATCTGCGGCATATGTTGACGGCCTGCCGGCTCGAGGCAGATCGGGGCCAAGCGGACGTGGCAAGAGTCGCGAGCGGCACCTGACGTTGGCGACACGCACCTACGCTTCTTCGCCAAAATGCACATTTTTCGAACATTAATGTGACTTAACGGTCAACTCATATCATCAACACTATGACTGGCCAGCGAGCGACCCACGCCGCAGACCCTTGAGACTTTTGGGATTACCTCGGAGAAACCGACCCCATGAACGCCCCGCTGCGTTTTAACGAAGCACTGCTGATCGCCGATCGCGCCTTTCAACCTTTCCAGTGTGTCGCCTGGGCTCCGCAAGACGGCAGCGGCGAACTCAGCCTGACGGTCATCGACCGCACCAGCACCCGCCTACTGGGCCGCACCCAGCTGTCGAGCAGCATCTATAGCGACCCGGTACAGCTAGCCAACGTGCTGAACAAGTCCCGCGCCGAATTGAGCCAGCAGGGTTACGACCTGGCTCCCTGGAGCATGCCGGAGTAATTCTCAGGCTGTTGCGAGCACCGTGAAGCTGCGCACGCAGCCAAATAACGGTGCTCTACCCCTGACCTGGTCCGATCTGCGGCGGGCCAAACTGGCAATATCTGTGGGCCTATTGTCCTTGTTGCCACCCTTTCGCTGAGCCAGACTGCATCCATCGCTCATCGAGACCGCCCCCATGGATGCGCTGAAAACCATTGCCTGCCTGCTCTATCCGAATGTGATGAGCCTGGATGTGACCGGCCCGTTGCAGGTGTTTGCCTCGGCCAATGTCGAGCGCCAACGCCAGGGTTTGCCGGCGTTCTATCGTCTTGTCGTGCTTGGCCAACAGGCCGGCGCTATCGCCACTTCGGCCGGCTTCCAACTGGTGGCCGAACAGGCCTGGCGCGACATCGACGCCGCACAGCTCGACACCCTGCTGATTCCTGGCGGCCTGGGCGAACAGGCCCAATGCCAGAACCAGGAACTGCTGAGCTGGCTGCGTGCCGCCGAACCGCAGGTGCGCCGCCTGGGCTCGGTCTGTTCCGGCGCACTGATCCTTGCCGCCGCCGGCCTGCTCGATGGTCGCCGTGCGACTACCCACTGGGCCGATGCGGACAACCTGCGCCAGGATTATCCGGACGTCGAGGTCCTCGCGAACTGCTTGCACACCTATGACCCGCAGGATCTGCACGGCAATGGCCATGTCTTTACCTCGGCGGGCGTAACCGCGGGTATCGACCTGGCCCTGGCCCTGGTCGAAGCCGATCTCGGGCGCGTCACCGCACTGGCGGTGGCGCGGCGCCTGGTGATGTTCCTGCGCAGGCCGGGTGGGCAAGCCCAGTTCAGCGCCCTGCTCACGCCCGAGCCAAGCCGCGTGCCGCGTCTGGCCGCTTTGCTGGAATGGATTCCTGCGCACCTGAGTGACGACCTGTCGCTGGAGGCGCTGGCCGCCCAGGCGCACATGACGCCACGCACGCTGTCGCGGGTGTTCGTCCAGGAACTGGGCATGGGACCGGGGCGCTATGTCGAACGCATTCGTCTGGAAGCGGCACGCAATCTACTGCAAGACGCTCAGGCGTCGATCAGTACGGTGGCGCGCCTGACCGGTTTCGGTCACCCGGAAAACCTGCGCCGCACCTTCCACAAGCACCTGTCCGTCAGCCCGCAGGAATACGCCGAGCGCTTCGCCTGAAGCCGAATCATTCAAGCAGGAGTCAAGCATGCTGCAACTGCGCCCCAACTGTGAATGCTGCGACCGTGATCTGCCCGCCGACTCGGCTGAGGCACTGATCTGTTCATTCGAGTGCACCTTCTGCCGTGACTGTGCCGATCAGCGCCTGCAAGGCACATGCCCTAACTGTGGCGGCGAACTGTTGCCCAGACCGCGGCGTCCGGCGGACAAACTGCAGCGCTATCCCGCATCCCGCGAACGCATTCATGTCCCTGGCGGTTGTCCGCAAACAGTCGAGTCCCGAGGAGAGTCCAATGCTTGATCTACTGCGCAAAATGCAAGGTGACGCCGTCGCCATGCCACCTCGCCCTCCGTTGAAACAGGTGTCCATCGCCTGGCTCGGTGGCGTGCTGGCCATCGCCTGTATCGCCAGTGCCAATGACCTGCTCTCGATGACCCTGATCCTCGGCTCCTTCGGCGCCTCCTGCGTGATGGTCTTCGGCTTTCCCGACCTGCCGTTCTCGCAACCCAGGAATGTACTTGGCGGACACCTGCTCAGTTCATTCATCGGGCTGGCCTTTCTCCAGCTCTGCGGACCGCACTGGTGGTCCCTGGCTTTGGCCGTGGGCACTGCCATCGCATTGATGATGCTCAGCCGTACGGTGCATCCGCCGGCCGGCTCGAACCCGGTGATCATCTTTCTCGCCCAGCCGGGTTGGGGTTTTCTGCTCTTCCCCACCCTGATCGGCGCCCTGCTCCTGATACTGGTCGCGCTGCTGTACAACAACGCCACCCGTGCCAGTCGCTACCCCAAGTATTGGTAAGCCCATCGAGGATGCCCGCATGCTGCTGTTGCGCAATAAGTCGATCGCCCTGCTGTTCACCGGCCAAGCGCTGTACTGGGGTTGCAACATGATCGGCATCACCCTCACCTCGCTGGTGGGGCTGCAACTGGCGCCATTGAACATATTGGCGACCTTGCCCCTGGCGTTACTGGTGCTGGGGAACCTGCTGACCGTGCAGCCCTTGTCGCTGTTCATGCAGCGCCACGGTCGCCGGCCCGGGCTGATGCTGGGCGCCAGCTGCGGCATTGTCGGCGGCCTGCTCGGTGCGCTGGGGGTGTGGCTCGGCGACTTCGGCCTGTTCTGCCTGGCCGCCTTGCCGCTGGGGGCTTACCAGGCCTCGGCGATGTACTACCGCTTCGCCGCACTGGAGGCCGTGGACAGTACCCAGCAAGGTCGGGCCAGTGCCTATGTGATCGGCGGCGGTGTAGCCGCGGCATTGATCGCACCCAGCCTGGCGCTGTGGTCGCAGAACGCGCTGGGCACACCTTTTGTCGGTGCCTATCTGATGATGGCGCTTTTGGCTTTAGGTGGCGTGCTGCTGATGGCGCAACTGCGCGAGGGCGCCGCACCGGTGCCGAGCAAAGGCGGTCTGGCGGCACTGCGCGAGCTGCTGGGTCGCCCGCAGATCCGTGCGGCCGTCGCCACCACCGCGGTCGGCCACGGCCTGATGATCATGATCATGACCTCCACCCCCCTGGCCATGCAGTTTTGCGGTCTGTCGCTGGCGAACAGTTCCCAAGTCATTCAATGGCACATGCTCGGCATGTTCCTACCGGCGTTTGTCGCCGGCCAGTTGGTGGACAAACTCGGCAGCGTCAAGGTCGCGGTATTGGGCAGTCTGATTTTGTTGATCAGCGCCAGCATTGCCTTGAGCGGCCTGGCCCAGGCGCACTTCCTGATCAGCTCTTTTCTGCTCGGCCTGGGCTGGAACCTGATGCTGATCGCCGGCACCACCCTGCTTGCCAGCGGCCACAGCGCAGCCGAACGGGGCAATGCGCAAGGGCTGATGGAATTGAGCAACGGCTCGGTAGCGGCGGGCGCCTCCTTCGCCTCCGGCGCCTTGATCAGCAGCTTTGGTTGGGGCGCGGTGAACATCGGCACCTTGCCCCTGGTAGCCATCGCCTTGCTGATGCTGTTGCCGGTACGCAACAAGGCAGTTGCCCGCCACTCTTGATTCGCTCACCGGCCAGCGACGCCAGGCACAGCCTCAGGCATGGTAACGATTGACCTGGTTGCGCCCGCCTTCCTTGGAAACATACAACGCCTGGTCGGCACGCTCGATCAGCTGCTGATAGTTCTCGATGGGATCGCTCAGGTCAGCCACTCCCAGGCTGATGGTGAACGGGATGGTCTGCCCCTCATAGGTGACCCGCAAGGATTCGATACGCTGGCGCAGGCGTTCGGCAAACAGCATGGCACCGGCACTGTCGGCATCCGGCAACAGGACCACGAACTCCTCGCCGCCATAGCGCCCGGCATAATCGGTGTCGCGCACCTGCTCGCGCATCACCTCGGCGACGGCCTGAATCACCTTGTCCCCGGCCGGGTGACCATAGGTGTCGTTGACCTTCTTGAAATGATCGATATCGAACATCACCAGCGCGGCCTTGCTCTGATAACGCCGGTGCCGGGCAAACTCGTGCTGCAGGCACTCTTCCCAGTAGCCGCGGTTGTTCAGGCCGGTCAGGCGATCGGTGCGCGAGAGTTGTTGCAACTGCAGGTTAGCCGCCTGCAATTGCTGCTTGTTGGTCGCCACACTGGTTACGTCGTAAATGATCAGGCAGATATGCTCGATGCTGGTATTGGTGGCCTGCAACGGCAGAATGGTGGTGTTCTGAAACATGAACTCCTCCTGCCCGGTGATTGGCTGGTAGTTCTTGAACTTCACCAGGTAGGGTCGCTGCTCCCAGATGGTGAAAGCCGGCGTGCCCAGCGTCACCACGCCTTCGACCTTGTGGCGGAACCAGTTCTCCTCGATTTCGGGAAACAGGCTGAACAATGACTGCTGATGAACCTCGTGGGGCTGCAGGCCCGAGCGGTTCTCCATGAAGGTATTCCAGACGTGTATGCGGTATTCGCGATCCAGCACCACGACACCGACATCGATACTCTGCACCACGGCCAGCAGCCAGTGAAACTCGTTGAGATCCGGGTTTTCGTTCATGTTCAGTTCATCAGGTAGGCAAGCTTGTTGGAAAGCAGCGCCACCGAGTCTTCAGTGAACAGCAGCAGCAGGTCGAAATGGATATGGTGGCCTTCGATGCTGTAACTGATTTCCACCGCCAGGGTGGTTTTCCAGCGCGGGCGGTTGAGCTTGATCAGCTCCTCGATGGAGGCATGCTCGCCCAACACGATGGGGTGGCTTTGGGAAAACTGCACATCGATCTGCCCGGCAATGCCGTTCAGGCAGGCGCCAATCAAGACGGTGGACAGATCCAGGAGCATTTCTATTTCGGAATAGTCGGAGGAAAAACCGCTCATCAAGCGGGCCATGTCGCCCACTTCCGAGTCGTGGAAGATCAGCAGCGCCTCGCCGGCAATGCCACTGCCGATAAACCCCTGGCATACGGCGGTAAGCCCTTCACCACGCTGGGCATCGGCCAGGGCCATGTGCAACTCGCCGACCTCGAACAGGCTGACATTCGGCACCGGCAATTGCACGAACACGCCCAGCAGCTTGGCCAGCAAGGCCGCAGCGCGGCCCATGGCGACGTTGACCACCTCGCGGAAGGCATCGAAAAAATTGATGGCGGACTCATCGTCGACCGTGCGCACCGCCAGTTCACTCGCACTGTTAGCGAGCAACCCCAGGCGGTCGAGGGTTTGCCGGAGCAGCTCTGGATCGGCCGGCTTTTGCACGAAGGCCAGCGCCCCAAGCGCCATGACCCGCTGCAACGCCTGCTCCTGAACATCGCCCGACACCACAATGACCTTGCAGGACAGGCCTTCGCTCTGCAGGGCAGTCAATACCTGATAGCCATCCATCTCGGGCATGGTCAGGTCGAGCAGCATCACATCGGTCTGCCCCTGCCGCAGAATCGCCATGGCCTCCATGCCGTTGCCTGCCTGCGTGATGGCGACAGGCCAGTCGGCAGGCAGTGCGCGCAGCAATTGCTTGCGCGCCATGCTGGAGTCGTCACAGATAAGCAGAGTACTGACGGTCATGCGCATCACTTTTTATAGTTGTCTGCCGGCCGGGATCCCGGCAGATCAGCTGTATCTGGTATCAATCGGTTATCTGGCTGGCATTTCACCTTATCGATAGACAGCAGTTTTACGGCAAAACACCAGCCAATGGTTGAAAGATAGAAACAAAAAAGGTGGCCAATGGGCCACCTTGCGCAGAACTGACTGAACAGGCGCCTCAGTAGTAGGCGTTTTCCTTGTTGCTGTGGTCGGTCACGTCGCGCACACCCTTGAGTTCCGGGATGCGCTCAAGCAGGGTTTTCTCGATGCCTTCCTTGAGGGTCAGGTCGACCTGGCCGCAACCCTGGCAGCCACCACCGAACTTCAATACCGCGATGCCGTCTTCGACCACATCGATCAGGCTCACTTCGCCGCCGTGGCTGGCCAGCCCCGGATTGATCTCGGTTTGCAGGTAATAACTGATGCGCTCGTTGAGCGGGCTGTCTTCGTTGACCATCGGCACCTTGGCATTCGGCGCCTTGATGGTCAGCTGGCCGCCCATGCGATCGGTCGCGTAATCGACCACGGCATCTTCCAGGAAGGGTTCGCTGACCGCATCGATCCAGGCGGTGAAGCTGGCCAGGGCAATCGCCGTGTCATCCGGCTTCTCCTCGCCCGGCTTGCAATAGGCGATGCAGGTTTCGGCGTATTGGCTGCCCGGCTGGGTGATGAAGACCCGGATGCCGATGCCTGTGGTGTTCTGCTTGCTCAGCAAATCAGCCAGATAATCGTGGGCAGCGTCGGTAATGGTAATGGTGCTCATGGCAACTCCTCGCAAACATGCTCGCAGTGTACGCCAACCTCCGGGCTGCGATAAAGCCCGAGCGTTTATCTCGGAATAGTTTTAGCGAGCCCCACCCGCCACCTTGAAACTGCTGCCACACACAGACGCGTCGCCACACCGCACCTCAGCAACGGAGACCGTTACAGGTTTTCATAACGGTTCATGTCCAGCACACCGGCCTCGATAGGTTCGGTTTCGCGGATATACGCCGACAGGTCATGAAAATAGCGCCAGAATTCGGGATGGCTGCGACGAACGCCCCAGCGCCCGACCAGCCTGTCGAATGCCTGGGCATCATGCACCGACTCCAGGCTGCGCACGAATTCCGGAACCTCCTGGGCCGCGAGGCTGAACATGAAGTTCGGGTAACTGGTCAGCACCCCGGGGTAAACGGTCAGGGTATCCAGCGCCGGCTGATAACGCAGTTCCTCGCCATACATGAAGGCCACGTTGCTGTGCGCGCGGTTGCGCAGCAGGCTATAGACCTCGCGCTTGCCATCGGCCAGTTCGACGCGCAACAGGGTCGCTTCCGGCAGCTGGTGAATGACCTTGAGCCCGCCAGCCGGCTTGCCGGTCAGGCGACTCAGCGCCTGCTCGGCCGCTTGCAGCTCGGCCGGCAGCCCGGCGCGATGGCAGTGCACGCCGCTGCAACGGCTGATCGGGTCAGGCCGCGCGTTGAGGCTGCCATAGCGGGTCGAAAGGGCCTCGGCAAAGGCACGCTTGGGGTCTTTTGCAGGCAACTGCAGGGCAGTCCGAGTCTCGGTATCGATGCGCTGGTAATCCAGCCACAGCTTCAGCTGGCCACTGTACTGATACCAGTCATTGAGGATCGTCTGGCGCAAGTCAGCCGGCATCAAGCGCAGGAAGTTCTGCTCGGCGCCGTTACGGATCAGGTCGAAATACAAGCGCGTCTGCGCCTGGTGCGACAGGTTGCCGAACACATCGAAGTTGACCACCAACTGGTAATAGGCCCGCTCAAGCAGCGGATAGTCCATCCACCAGAGGGTCTGCGGGATCTCGCCGATCAGGCCCTTGCGCACCGAGGCGCTGTCGTGCTGGCGGAAGATGGTCAGCAGCGCATTGTCGTTGCCGGCCCAGATATGCGCCCAGCTGGGTGCGGGGGCAGCGGCGTAGCTGTCCATGCGCAAGGCCTCGTACTCATTGCGCCGGTTGCGATAAGTCCGCCACAGACTGAGCAGGTTGCCGATATCGTCGAACTGACCGGGCATCTCCAGCAGCGGTGTCGCCTCGGCGCGGTAATTGGCATCGACCATGTACAGATCGTGCCGAGGATCCTGGAACACCAGCCAGAAGTTGTCGCGGATCACGTCGGTGGCAATCTGACCGCGGCACACCGGGCCGCGGATAAAGGTGCGCACGAAGTATTCGGCGTTATCCAGCATGAACTGGTAGCGCGCCTGCGGCGGAATCGCCGCGAAGGTCTCGAACGGATTGGCGCGGCGCTGGGCGCCATAGCCGGGCAACGCCTCGACCTGCCAATCCTCGGCAAAGAACAGCTGTTTGACGCGCGCCAGCTTGTTCGCGCTGAGCGGATAGGTCATGTGGGTCTTGTGCACGATCACGCCCTGGACCGGCGTCAGGCGATAATAAAAGCTGCTGCCGGGATCATCATTGGGCCGACGCGTGGCGATAGGGTCGACCGGCTGGCCACTCGGGGTGCGCGAACGCAACAGCTGGAAAAAATGCCCCGGCTCGCCACCGTTGAAATACAGGTGCGCGAGGTACAGGTGCTCATACAGCCAGCGTGAAACCAGGCTCTCACGCGCACCCGGGGCATTGAGAAAGCGTTCCCAGGCCTCGACCTGCGCCGCCTCGACCTTACTCGCCTCCAGCGCCTGCCGGTCGACCGGGGCACCCTGCTCCAGCCAGCGCTGCAGGGTCTGGTAATCCACCTCGCTCAGGCCGGCAACCGCGAAGGGCATGCCGGCCTGTGGGTTGTCCTTGGCGAAGTCGGTGAACTGATCAGGTCGCGGACACTGATTGTCGCGCCTAATGCCGATATCCAGCCCGGCCGGCAGCTTGGCATTGGCCTTAAGCGTTTTGCTATGGCCCAGTTCGAGCATGCGGGTCAGCAACGCCGCCTGGCTGCCCTGCTGTTCCAGCACCGAAAAGAAATCCTTGCGCCGCCAGGCCGCGCTGCCATGCGCATCGAGAAACAGGCGCGTGGTGTCCTGTGCCTTGAGGCGTTTGCCGTCGTATACCGGCAGCTTGTTCGCCCCCCGCTCGACGCCCTCGGCGCTGCCCAGATTGAGCTGGCAAGGTGCGTCGTAGCAGGCATGGCAGGCCACGCAATACTGGGTGAAGAGCGGTTGAATATCGCGACTGTAGGAAATCGGCTCTGCCGCCAGCAGCGGAGTGATAAACCACAAGCAAGCGCCGAAGATTGCGCGATAAGGCATGTACCTATTCCCTGGGTGACCGCATTAGAGGGTGTTTAACTCAATGATTTGAGCTGTGGCGCAGAACACATCGCCTAGCGCGCAACATGAGCACAATTCATGCAAAAGACCGGAGCACTGCAAAAGCGTGCAGCTTTGTTATCATTGCGCATCCCATTGTGTCAGCTTTGCTCAGGTAGTTCCGCCCATGTCCCTGTCCGATCGTAGCGCCCGCCTCCACGCCCTTCAGCAAGCCTTGAAGGAGCGCATCCTGATCCTCGACGGCGGCATGGGCACCATGATCCAGAGCTACAAACTGGAAGAAGAGGACTACCGCGGTACGCGCTTCGCCGACTGGCCAAGCGATGTGAAGGGCAATAACGACCTGCTGATCCTCAGCCGTCCGGATGTAATCGGCGCCATCGAGAAGGCCTACCTGGATGCTGGCGCCGACATTCTCGAAACCAACACCTTCAACTCCACCCAGGTATCCCAGGCCGACTATGGCATGGAAGCGCTGGTCTATGAGCTGAACGTCGAAGGCGCACGCCTGGCGCGTGGGGTGGCCGATGCCAAGACCCTGGAAACACCGCACAAACCGCGTTTCGTCGCCGGCGTCCTCGGTCCGACCAGTCGCACCTGCTCGCTGTCGCCGGACGTCAACAACCCCGGCTACCGCAACGTTACCTTCGACGAATTGGTGGAGAACTACAGCGAAGCGACCCGCGGCCTGATCGAAGGCGGCGCGGACCTGATCCTGATCGAGACCATCTTCGACACCCTCAACGCCAAGGCGGCGATCTTCGCCGTGCAGCAGGTGTTCGAGGACGACGGCGTCGAGCTACCCATCATGATCTCCGGCACCATCACCGACGCCTCCGGCCGCACCCTGTCCGGGCAGACCACCGAAGCGTTCTGGAATTCGGTACGCCACGCCAAGCCGATTTCCGTGGGTCTGAACTGCGCCCTCGGCGCCAAGGACTTGCGGCCCTACCTGGAAGAGCTGGCGAACAAGGCCGAAACCTTCGTCTCCGCCCACCCCAACGCCGGCCTGCCGAATGCCTTCGGCGAATACGACGAAACCCCGGCGGAAACCGCGGCGGTGATCGAGGAATTCGCCCAGAGCGGCTTCCTCAATATCGTCGGCGGCTGCTGCGGCACCACCCCGGCGCATATCCAGGCGATCGCCGCAGCGGTGAGCAAATACCCGCCGCGCGTCATCCCGGAGATCCCCAAGGCTTGCCGCCTGTCCGGCCTGGAGCCCTTCACCATCGACCGCAACTCGCTGTTCATCAACGTCGGCGAACGCACCAACATCACCGGTTCGGCCAAGTTCGCCCGACTGATCCGCGACGACAACTACACCGAAGCCCTGGAAGTCGCCCTGCAGCAGGTCGAAGCCGGCGCCCAGGTGATCGACATCAACATGGACGAGGGCATGCTCGATTCGAAGAAGGCCATGGTCACCTTCCTCAATCTGATCGCCGGCGAGCCGGACATCTCCCGCGTGCCGATCATGATCGACTCCTCCAAGTGGGAGGTGATCGAAGCCGGCCTGAAATGCATCCAGGGCAAGGGCATCGTCAACTCGATCTCGATGAAGGAAGGCGTCGAGCAGTTCAAGCATCACGCCAAATTGTGCAAGCGCTACGGCGCGGCCGTGGTGGTGATGGCCTTCGACGAAGACGGCCAGGCCGACACCGCCGCGCGCAAGCGCGAGATCTGCAAGCGCAGCTACGACATCCTGGTCGATGAAGTGGGCTTCCCGCCGGAAGACATCATCTTCGACCCGAACATCTTCGCCATCGCCACCGGCATCGAGGAACACAACAACTACGCGGTGGACTTCATCGAAGCCTGCGCCTACATCCGCGACCACCTGCCCCATGCCCTGACCTCGGGCGGCGTCTCCAACGTCTCGTTCTCGTTCCGCGGCAACAACCCGGTGCGCGAGGCGATCCACTCGGTGTTCCTCTACTACGCGATCCAGAACGGCCTGACCATGGGCATCGTCAACGCCGGCCAGCTGGAAATCTACGACGAGATTCCCAAGCAGCTGCGCGATGCGGTGGAAGACGTGGTGCTCAACCGCACGCCGAACGGCACCGAGGCCTTGCTGGCGATCGCCGACAACTACAAGGGCGATGGCAGCGTCAAGGAAGTCGAGACCGAGGAGTGGCGCACCTGGCCCGTCAACAAGCGCCTCGAGCACGCGCTGGTCAAGGGCATCACCACCCATATCGTCGAAGATACCGAGGAATCGCGACAGGGCTTCAGCCGCCCGATCGAGGTGATCGAAGGCCCGCTGATGTCGGGCATGAACATCGTCGGCGACCTGTTCGGCTCGGGCAAGATGTTCCTGCCCCAGGTGGTGAAATCCGCGCGGGTGATGAAGCAGGCGGTGGCCCACCTGATCCCCTTTATCGAGCTGGAAAAAGGCGACAAGCCGGAAGCCAAGGGCAAGATCCTCATGGCCACGGTCAAGGGTGACGTGCATGACATCGGCAAGAACATCGTCGGCGTGGTCCTGGGCTGCAACGGCTACGACATCGTCGACCTGGGCGTGATGGTGCCGGCGGAGAAGATCCTGCAGACCGCCATCGCCGAGAAGTGCGACATCATCGGCCTGTCCGGGCTGATCACGCCGTCGCTCGACGAGATGGTCCATGTCGCCCGCGAGATGCAGCGCCAGGGCTTCAGCCTGCCGCTGATGATCGGTGGCGCCACCACCTCGAAAGCCCACACCGCGGTGAAGATCGAGCCCAAGTACCAGAACGACGCGGTGATCTACGTTACCGACGCCTCGCGCGCGGTCGGCGTGGCCACCCAGCTGCTCTCCAAGGAACTGAAAGCCGATTTTGTCGAGCGCACCCGCCTCGACTACATCCAGGTGCGCGAACGCACCGCCAACCGCAGCGCCCGTACCGAACGCCTGAGCTACGCCAAGTCGATCGAGAACAAACCGCAATTCGACTGGGCGACTTATCAGCCCAGCGTGCCGAGCTTTACCGGGGTCAAGGTGCTGGAAGACATCGACCTGTCAGTACTGGCCGAGTACATCGACTGGACACCGTTCTTCATCGCCTGGGACCTGGCCGGCAAGTACCCGCGCATCCTCAGCGACGAAGTGGTCGGCGAAGCCGCCACCGCGCTGTTCGAAGACGCCCAGGCGATGCTGAAGAAGCTGATCGACGAGAAGCTGATCCGCGCCCGCGCCGTATTCGGTTTCTGGCCGGCCAACCAGGTGCAGGACGACGACCTGGAACTCTATGGCGATGACGGCCAACCACTGGCCAAACTGCACCACCTGCGCCAGCAGACGATCAAGCCCGACGGCAAGCCGAACTTCTCCCTGGCCGACTTCGTCGCCCCCAAGGACAGCGGCATCACCGATTATGTCGGCGGCTTTATCACCACCGCCGGCATCGGCGCCGAAGAAGTGGCCAAGGCCTATCAGGAGGCGGGCGACGACTACAACTCGATCATGGTCAAGGCCCTGGCCGACCGCCTGGCCGAAGCCTGCGCCGAATGGCTGCACCAGCAGGTGCGCAAGACCTGGTGGGGCTACGAGCCGGACGAACAGCTCTCCAACGAGGAGCTGATCAAGGAAGCCTACAAGGGCATCCGCCCCGCCCCCGGCTACCCCGCCTGCCCGGATCACACCGAGAAAGGCACCCTGTTCGACCTGCTGGACCCGGCCGCCAAGGAAGGCCAGCCCGGCCGCAGCGGCGTGTTCCTCACCGACCACTACGCCATGTTCCCGGCCGCCTCGGTCAGCGGCTGGTACTTCGCCCACCCGCAGGCGCAATACTTCGCCGTCGGCAAGATCGACAAGGACCAGGTGGAAAGCTACACGGCGCGCAAGAACCAGGCCCTGAATGTCAGCGAACGCTGGCTGGCGCCGAACCTGGGATACGACAATTAAGCAACGAATATCAGGTGCGCACGGCGCACCCTACGGAGAGCGACGCGCGTAGGGTGCGCCGTGCGCACCATCATCTGATACACAACTGCGTAGGGTGGATGACGCTTTTTCATCCACCATTGCGATCGACTGCAGACAACCAGCCCGCAGTCGACTCAGCGCATCAGGCTGCCGTCCGCGTCTGCATCCAGACGCAGTCCTTCGACGCCGATCTCCGCCTCCAGCGCCAGCAGATAATGCCGCAGGGCACGGCGCGTGGACTGCTCGCGCAGACTGTGCTGCACCCGCTCGGCCACCTGCGCATAAGGCAGCAGGCGCCCCTCCCTGCGCTGATCGATGCGGATGACATGCCAGCCATAGCGCGAGGCCAGCGGTCGTTCGTGCAGTCCGACGGGCAAGTGCTGCAGCGCCCGGTCCAGCTCGGCCACGGTCTGGCCGGGGCTCAACCAGCCCAGCTCGCCGCCCTGCTCCTTCGACGGGCAGGCCGAATGACGCTGGGCCAGTTCGGCGAACCGCTCGGGGGCATCGGCCAGCTGGCGCAGCAGTTTCTGCCCGAGGCGATACTGGGCATCGCGGGCCCTGGCGTCGTCAGGCGTCGCGGCCAGCAAGATATGCTTGACCCGCAACCTGGTCGGCTCGGAAAAGCGCTGCCGGTGAGTCTCGAAGAAGCGCCGGCAGGCCGCTTCGTCCGGCTCAGGCACCAGCAGGTCCCGCTCCAGCAGCACGGCCATGGCCTGGTCGTTCTCCTTGCCCTCGGCGTCCACCACCGCTGGCAGGCCCAGCATGGCGGCGCGCTGGCTGAGCAGCTCGCGCACCACCAGGGCGCGGGCGGCCTGCAACTGGGCTTCGGCCAGGGAGCCCGCCGGGTGGAAAGGCGTTTCCCGGGCGATGGCGGCTTCGCCGAATTCCACCGTGCCCACGCGGATGACCGGAGCTGGGGTGTCCGGCAGATTCTCGACTGCGATCAATTGCATGGCACAACCTCCTGAATGACTTGCCCCATCCACTCTGCGTATGTCGCCCTTACCCGCGTTTGCGCACGATCTGGTAATTGCGTCCCAGATAGCCCAGCGGGATGCTCCAGACATGCACCAGGCGGCTGAAGGGGAACAGCAGGATGATGGTCAAGCCGACGAAGATATGGATCTTGTAGATCCACGAGACCTCCTCGAGATAATTGGCCGCGCCGCCGCTGAAGAACACGATGGCCTGCGCCCAGGAAGCCAGGGTGAGCATCACGTCGCCCTCCAGGTGGCCGAGGGAAAAGATGATGGTGATCATCCCCAGGCAGGCCTGGAACAGGATCAGGGCGAGAATCACCGTATCCATAGTCGCGGACGAGGCCTTGACCCTGGGGTTGGTCATGCGCCGATACAGCAGCATGGCGCCGCCGATGATGCACAGGGCCCCGGCGATGCCGCCGATGATGATCGCCAGCAGTTGCTTGTTGCCGGCCGAGATGAAGGGGGCGTAGACCCAGTGCGGCGTCAGCATGCCGAACAGGTGGCCGAAGAAGATCACCAGGATGCCGACATGGAACAGGTTGCTGGCCAGACGCATGTTCTTCTTCGACAGGACCTGGCTGGAGTGGGCCTTCCAGGTGTACTGGCCGTGGTCGAAGCGCAACAGGCTGCCGACCAGGAACACGGTGCCGGCCAGATAGGGGTAGTAGCCGTAGATCAGGTGCTGCAGGTATTCGAAGAACATGGCGGGTCTCCGTTTATTTGCTGTCGGTCAGTGGCGACGGGGTGGACGGCATGAGGGTGATGACCTGTGGCACCGGATCATATTTACGTTCGGCCAGGCGCCGGCCCTCGGCGGATTGCAGCGCGCAGTCCTGGTCGGATTCGGCGGAGAAGCGCACGACCTCCTCCTCCCAGATCGCATCCAGCGCCTGCGGGGTGTGATCCGGTTGCTCCTCGGCAACGCTCGGGCGGTGCTGGTCGATCTGCCCGGTGGCGCCGATCAGCGCCAGCAACGCGTGGGGCACCAGGGCATGCTCGGCGTCACGGGCCTCCAGGCGCGCGGTGAGCAGGGCGAGGATATGGCTGATCTCGCCCAGCCAGCGACCGACTTCAGCGTCGCTGCGGGTCGACAGGTATTCGAGGAACAGCGGCAGGTAGTCCGGCAGCTCCCGGGCGTCGAGCTGGAAGCCGGCGGCCTGGTACTCGGCGAGCAGGTCGACCATCGCCTGGCCACGGGCGCGGGATTCGCCGTGCACATGCTCGAACAGCAGCAGCGAGGTGGCGCGCCCGCGGTCGAACAGCTCGACATAGCTGGCCTGCAGATCGAGCAGCTCGGTGGTGGCCAGGGTCCGGCACCAGGCGCCGAAACGCGCCCGCAGTCGGGCATCCAGGCGCGCCTCGCCCTGCAGGATGACCGCCAGTTCGGCGGCGGCCGCCTGCAGCTCGGCGCTCGGATAGTCGAGCAGGCGCGCCAGTGCCCGCAGGCTGCGCAAGCCCATGGTCGGTTCAGCGGCTGGACTAGTCATGGCGCATATCCTCCAGCGGGTCGAAGGTTTCCACCGGTTTGACCAGGGTGGTGGTCTGCTTGCGGCCGCCGAACAGGCTGGTCTGGTTGTTGCCGCCCTGGCAGCCGTTGCCGAAGGTGAAGCCGCAGCCGTTGCGCTCGGGGTAGGCATCGCGGGCCATTTCACGGTGGCCGGTAGGGATCACGAAGCGGTCCTCGTAGTTGGCGATGGCCAGGTAGCGGTACATCTCCTCGACCTGGTTCTGGCTGAGGCCGACCTGATCCAGCACCCGGGTGTCGAGGGTGCCGTCCACGTGCTTGCCGCGCATGTACACGCGCATCGCCATCAGGCGCTTGAGGGCGAGGATCACCGGCTCCTCCTCGCCGGCGGTGAGCATGTTGGCCAGGTAGCGCACCGGGATGCGCAGCGATTCGATCTTCGGCAGCACGCCGTCGAACTCGATATGCCCGGCCTCGGCGGCGGACTGGATCGGCGACAGCGGCGGCACGTACCAGACCATCGGCAGGGTGCGGAACTCCGGGTGCAGCGGCAGCGCCAGCTTCCAGTCCATGGCCAGCTTGTAGACCGGCGAGGCCTGGGCCGCGCTGATCACGTTGTCGGGCACGCCGTCCTTGCGCGCCTGGGCGATGACCGCCGGATCGTTAGGGTCGAGGAAGATCTCGCACTGGCGATGGTAGAGGTCGCGCTCGTCCGCCGCGGCGGCCACCTCGGCGATTCGGTCGGCGTCGTAGAGCAGCACGCCGAGGTAGCGGATGCGCCCCACGCAGGTCTCGGAACAGACCGTCGGCTGGCCCGACTCGATACGCGGATAGCAGAAGATGCACTTCTCCGATTTGCCGCTCTTCCAGTTGAAGTAGATCTTCTTGTACGGACAACCGGAGATGCACATGCGCCAGCCGCGGCACTTGTCCTGGTCGATCAGCACGATGCCGTCCTCCTCGCGCTTGTAGATCGCCCCGCTCGGGCAGGAGGCCACGCAGCTCGGGTTCAGGCAGTGCTCGCACAGACGCGGCAGGTACATCATGAAGGTGTTTTCGAACTGACCGTAGATGTCCGCCTCGATCTGCTCGAAGTTGACGTCCTTGCGCCGCTTGGCGAACTCGGTGCCGAGGATCTCCTCCCAGTTCGGCCCCCATTCGATCTTCTTCATCCGCTGCCCGGAAATCTGCGAACGCGGCCGCGCCACCGGCTGGTGCTCGCCGCCCTTGGCGGTGTGCAGGTTCTGATAGTCGAAGGTGAAGGGTTCGTAGTAGTCGTCGATCTCCGGCAGGTCGGGGTTGGCGAAGATGTTCGCCAGCACCCGCCACTTGCCGCCGATACGCGGGTTGATCGAGCCGTCGGCATTGCGCACCCAGCCGCCGCGCCATTTCTTCTGGTTGGCCCACTCCTTGGGGTAGCCGATGCCGGGTTTGGTTTCGACGTTGTTGTACCAGGCGTACTCGATGCCTTCGCGGCTGGTCCAGACGTTCTTGCAGGTCACCGAACAGGTGTGGCAACCGATGCATTTGTCCAGGTTCATCACCATGCCGACCTGCGAGCGGATCTTCATTTCACGGCCTCCTGCGAGTAGTCGTTGCCTTCACCATCCAGCCAGTCGATGTGCTTCATCTTGCGCACGATGACGAACTCGTCGCGGTTGGAGCCGACGGTGCCGTAGTAGTTGAAGCCGTAGGACAGCTGTGCGTAGCCGCCGATCATGTGGGTGGGCTTGGGGCAGACCCGGGTCACCGAGTTGTGGATGCCGCCGCGGGTGCCGGAGACCTCGCTGCCGGGGGTGTTGAGGATGCGTTCCTGGGCGTGGTACATCATCACCATGCCGACCTTGACCCGCTGGCTGACCACCGCCCGCGCGGCGACCGCGCCGTTGGCGTTGTACAGCTCGATCCAGTCGTTGTCCTCGACGCCGATGCTCTTGGCATCGGTTTCCGACAGCCAGACGATGGGCCCGCCGCGCGACAGGGTCTGCATCAGCAGGTTGTCGCTGTAGGTGGAGTGGATGCCCCATTTATGGTGCGGGGTGATCCAGTTGAGGATGATTTCCGGGTTGCCGTTGCCGATGGCCTTGTGATCCGCCACGCTGGCCGGCGCCTTGGTGTCGATCGGCGGGCGGTAGACCATCAGGCTCTCGCCGAAGTCGCGCATCCAGGGGTGATCCTGGTACAGCTGCTGGCGGCCGCTGAGGGTACGCCAGGGAATCAGTTCGTGGACGTTGGTGTAGCAGGCGTTGTAGGACACGTGCTCGTCTTCCAGTCCCGACCAGGTCGGGCTGGAGATGATCTTGCGCGGCTGGGCGACCAGGTCGCGGAAGCGGATCTTCTCGTCCTCCTTGGGCAGCGCCAGGTGGGTGTGGTCGCGGCCGGTGATCTTCGACAGCGCCGCCCAGGCCTTGACCGCCACCTGGCCGTTGGTTTCCGGCGCCAGGGCGAGGATCATCTCGGCCGCATCGATGGCCGAGGCGATTCGCGGCCGCCCCTTGGCCGAGCCCTCCAGCTTGCGGTAGTTGAGCTTGCCGAGCAGCTCGACCTCCTCCTCGGTGTTCCAGGCGATGCCCTTGCCGCCGTTGCCGATGCTGTCCAGCAGCGGCCCCACCGAGCTGAAGCGCTCGTAGGTTTGCGGGTAGTTGCGCTTGACCTCGATCAGCGCCGGCATGGTCTTGCCGGGAATCGGCTCGCACTCGCCGCGCTTCCAGTCGCGCACCTCCGGTTGGGCCAGCTCGCCGGGGCTGTCGTGCTGCAGCGGCAGGCTGACCAGGTCGGTTTCCTCGCCCAGATGGCCGACGCAGACCCGGGCGAAGGCCTTGGCGATGCCGTCGTAGATGTCCCAGTCGCTGCGCGCTTCCCAGGCCGGGTCGGTGGCGGCGGTCAGCGGGTGGATGAAGGGGTGCATGTCCGAGGTGTTGAGGTCGTCCTTCTCGTACCAGGTGGCGGTCGGCAGCACGATGTCGGAGTACAGACAGGTGGTGGACATGCGGAAGTCCAGGGTCACCAGCAGGTCGAGCTTGCCTTCGGCTGGCTGGTCGCGCCAGAGCACTTCCTCGGGCTTGGCCTCGCCGGTCTTGCCCAGGTCGTTGCCGAGCAGGTCGTGGCGGGTGCCGAGCAGGTAACGGAGCATGTATTCGTGGCCCTTGCCGGAGCTGCCCAGCAGGTTGGAGCGCCAGACGAACAGGTTGCGCGGGAAGTTGCGCGGATTGTCCGGGTCCTCGGCGGCGAAGCGCAGGGCACCGCTCTTCAGCTGCTCGACCACATGCTCGGCGCTGCTCTTGCCGGCGGCCTTGGCCTCGGCGGCCAGGCGTAGCGGGTTGCGGTCGAACTGCGGGGCCGAAGGCAGCCAGCCCATGCGTTCGGCGCGCACGTTGAAGTCGATCAGGCTGCCGCGGTACTTCTCCGGCGGCGCCAGCGGCGAGAGGATCTCGCTGACCTTGAGCTTCTCGAAACGCCACTGGCTGGAGTGGTTGTAGAAGAACGAGGTGCCGTTCATGTGGCGTGGCGGGCGGTGCCAGTCGAGGGCGAAGGCCAGTGGCGTCCAGCCGGTCTGCGGACGCAGTTTCTCCTGGCCGACATAGTGCGACCAGCCGCCGCCGGTTTGGCCGACGCAGCCGCACATGACCAGCAGGTTGATCAGGCCGCGGTAGGTCATGTCCATGTGGTACCAGTGGTTGACCCCGGCGCCGACGATGATCATCGAGCGACCCCGGGTCTTGTCCGCGTTGCTGGCGAACTCCCGGGCCAGGCGGATCAGCTGAGCGGCGGGCACCCCGGTGATGCATTCCTGCCAGGCCGGGGTATAGGGCTTGGGCTGGTCGTAGGCAGTGGCGCCGTCGTCCTCGCCGCTGCCGCCGACCGTGGCCTGCAGGCCGCGGTCGATGCCGTGGTTGGCGGCCATCAGGTCGAACACCGTCACCGCCAGCACCTGGCGACCGTCGGCCAGCTGCAGGCGCTTGGCCGGCAGGTGGTGGTAGAGCACGTCGCGTACCTTCAGGTGCGGGAAATGGACGTGTTCGATGCCGCCGAAATAGGGAAAGCCGACCCGCGCCACCTCGTCGTGGCGACCGAGCAGCGACAGTGCCAGGGAGACCTCCCGGCCCTCGCCGTCCACCGGCTCCAGATTCCAGTGGCCCTCCTCGCCCCAGCGGAAACCGATGGAACCACGCGGCACCACCAGGCGCTCGCCGGTTTCGTCCCAGGCCAGGGTCTTCCAGGCCGGGTTGTTGTCCTGACCCAGGTTGGCGGCGAAGTCGCTGGCGCGCAGCTGCTTGCCGGGCACCAGGCCGCCGTCGGCGCGGGTTTCCAGCTCCACCAGGATCGGCATGTCGGTGTAGCGCCGCACGTAGTCGGTGAAGTAGGCGCTGGGTTGCTCCAGGTGGAATTCCTTGAAGATCACGTGGCCCATGGCGATGGCCAGGGCCGAGTCGGTGCCCTGCTTGGGGCTGAGCCACTCATCGCAGAGCTTGGCGACTTCCGCGTAGTCCGGGGTGATGGCCACCGTCTTGGTGCCCTTGTAACGCACCTCGGTGAAGAAGTGTGCGTCCGGGCTGCGCGTCTGCGGCACGTTGGAGCCCCAGGCGATGATGTAGTTGGAGTTGTACCAGTCGGCCGATTCCGGCACGTCGGTCTGCTCGCCCCAGGTCTGCGGGCTGGAGGGCGGCAGGTCGCAGTACCAGTCGTAGAAGGACAGGCACACGCCGCCGATCAGCGACAAGTAGCGGGTGCCGGAGGCGTAGGAAACCATCGACATGGCCGGAATCGGCGAGAAACCGGCGATGCGGTCCGGGCCGTACTGCTTGGCGGTGTAGACGTTGGCCGCGGCGATCAGCGTGTGCATCTCGTCCCAGTCGGCGCGCACGAAGCCGCCCAGGCCGCGGTCATGCTTGTACTGCTGGGTCTTGGCCGGGTCCTCGACGATGCTGGCCCAGGCCTCCACCGGATCCTTGTGCTGTTCCAGCGCGGCGCGCCAGATCTGGATCAGCGGCTTGCGAATCAGCGGGTACTTGAGGCGGTTGGCGCTGTACAGGTACCAAGAGTAGCTGGCGCCCCGCGGACAGCCGCGCGGTTCGTGGTTGGGCAGGTCGGGCCGGGTACGCGGATAGTCGGTCTGCTGGGTTTCCCAGGTCACCAGGCCGTTCTTGACGTAGATCTTCCAGCTGCAGGAGCCGGTGCAGTTCACCCCGTGGGTGGAGCGGGCGATCTTGTCGTACTGCCAGCGCTGGCGATAGCCGTCTTCCCACTCGCGGCTCTCGTCGCGCGTCTCGCCATGGCCGTCGGCAAAATCCGGCGGGCGCTTGACCAGGTATCTGAGGCGGTCAATAAAGTGACTCATTATTTTTCTCCTCTTGTACGGGGCGGCGACCCCGGCGCTGGCAGTCAGGTCAGCAAGGCACCTCCGCATTGCGGCGGGTGTAGTAGAACCAGGTCAAGGCGATGCAGATCCCGTAGAACAGGGTGAAGCCGTACAGCGCCGGCGCGGCGCTGCCGCTCAGGGCGATGGAGCTGCCATAGGCCTTGGGAATGAAGAAGGCGCCGTAGGCGGCCACCGCCGAGATGAAGCCGACCGCGGCGGCGGACTCCTTGTCGCTCTGCAGCCGCTGTTCGGCGGGCGAGAGACCCGGGTTCAGCAGTGGGGTCTGCTGGCGGAAGATCGCCGGGATCATCTGCGTGGTGCTGGCATTGCCGACCCCGGAGAAGAAGAACAGCAGCAGGAACATGGCGAAGAAGCCCCAGAAGCTGCGGGTATCGATGAAAAACAGCACGCCGAATACGCACAGCGCCATCGCCACGAAGACCCAGAGGCTGACCCTGGCACCGCCGAAGCGGTCGGCCAGGCTGCCGGAGAAGGCCCGGCTCAGCGCCCCCACCAGCGGGCCGAGGAAGGCGAACCTGAGCACGTCCACCTCCGGGAACAGGTTGCCGGCCAGCAGCGGGAAGGCCGCCGCGAAGCCGATGAAACTGCCGAAGGTGCCAGTGTAGAGCACGCTCATCAGCCAGGTGTGCTTGCGCGTGAAGATGATCAGTTGGTCCTTGATCGACGACCTGGCGCTGGCGATGTCATTCATGCCGAACCAGGCCGCCAGGGCGGCAATGATGATCAAGGGTACCCAGATGAAGCCGGCATTCTGCAGCCACAGCAGTTGTCCCGTGGCGGTTTGCCGGGGCGCGCCGCCCAGGGCGCCGAATACGCCGGCGGTGATCACCAGCGGCACCAGGAACTGCATGGCGCTGACGCCCAGATTGCCCAGCCCGGCATTGAGGCCCATGGCGCTGCCCTTGGCGCTCTTCGGGAAGAAGAAGGAAATGTTCGCCATGCTCGACGAGAAGTTGCCGCCGCCCAGGCCGCACAGCAGGGCGAGGATCAGCATGACCAGGTAAGGCGTTTGCGGGTCCTGCACCGCGAAGCCGATCCACAGCGCCGGCAGCAGCAGCGAGCCGGTGGACAGCGCCGTCCAGCGCCGGCCACCGAAGATCGGCACCATGAAACTGTAGAAGATCCGCAAGGTCGCCCCGGACAAGCCGGGCAACGCGGCCAGCCAGAACAACTGGTTGGGCGTGTAGTCGAAGCCCACCAGCGGCAGCTTGGCCACCACGACCGACCAGACCATCCAGATGGCGAAGCCGAGCAGCAGGTTGGGGATCGAGATCCACAGGTTGCGCGTGGCGATGCGCTTGCCGTCGGTTTCCCAGAAGCTGGCCTCTTCCGGACGCCAGTCACGCAGTACGAAGCCGCTCGGGGTGGCGAACTCCGGCAGGTCGGTGGTTTCCTGCCGGGCGGCCCATTCCACCCGCTCGGCCATGCGGATCGCGTGGTGCATCCAGGCCAGGGCGCCGGCGGCCACCAGGAACAGCAGCATGAAGGCGCTCTGCCAGACGCCGACCACGTCGTTGAGCATGCCGAAGGTCAGCGGCAGGAAGAAGCCGCCCAGGCCGCCGACCATGCCGACCACGCCGCCCACCGCGCCGACATGGTTGGGATAGTAGGCGGGAATGTGCTTGAACACCGCCGCCTTGCCCAACGACATGAAGAAGCCCAGCACCATGGTCAGCAACACGAAGCCAACCAGCCCGAGTTCCAGGGAGAAGCTGATCTCCTCGCGCACGCCGCTGACCGTGTAGCGGGTCGGCGGGTAGCTGAGCAGGAAGGTGCAGATCACCGAGGCGCCCAGCGTCCAGTACATCACCCGCCGCGCGCCATAGCGGTCGGACAGCCAGCCGCCGAGGATGCGGAACAGCGAGGCGGGAATGGTGTACGCCGCCGCGACCATGCCGGCGGCGGCGATGCCCAGGCCGTAGACCTCGATCAGGTAGTGCGGCAACCACAGCGCCAGGGCGATGAAGGCGCCGAAGACGAAGAAGTAATACAGCGAGAAACGCCAGACCCGCAGTTCGCTCAGCGGCGCCAGTTGCTCCATCAAGGGCGGCGGGACTTTGCGCGCGCGGCTCTGCGGGTCGGTCTGGGCCAGCAGCAGGAAGGCCACGCCCATGATCGCCAGCACGACGGCATAGATCCGCGCCGCACCTTGCCAGCCGAAGGCCAGCAACAGAAAGGGCGCGGCGAAGTTGGTGATGGCGGCGCCGACGTTACCGGCGCCAAAGATGCCCAGCACCGTGCCCTGGCGCTCCTGCTCGAACCAGGTCGAGGTGTAGGCGGCGCCGACGATAAAGGCACCACCGGCCAGGCCGATGCCCAGCGCGGCGAGCAGCAGCATGGGGTAGCTGCTGGCCAGGGTCAGCAGCCAGACGCACAGGGCGGATACCAGCATCAACAGGCCGAATACCCAGCGACCGCCGTAGCGGTCGGTCCAGACGCCGAGGAAGATCCGCGAGATCGAACCGGTCAGCACCGGCGTGGCCATCAGCAGGCCGAGCTGGGTATCGCTCAGGCCGAAGTCGACCTTGAGCTGCAGGCCGAGGATGGAAAAGATCGTCCAGACCGCGAAGCACAGCGTGAAGGCCAGAGTGGAGAGCCCCAGCGCCCGGTATTGATCGCGGGGCAAAGCCGACATCACCATATAAAGCTCCCAGCAAGCGGAGTTTTCAAAGGTAACGGGTCACTTCTTCCGGTCAGGCGACGCTCTTGCTGCGGACTGGCCACGGGTGCACTTGTCAGGCATGCCTGGAACCTGCATGCCCCTTCTGCCGGGACCTCCGAACAAACAACCCTCAGGCACTCGAGAAAACACAAGCGATCGGCCGGCTCCCGAAAAATCGCTATCTCAGCGTAGTCAGCAACTGCTGCTTCCGCCAGCGACCCAGGCATCGGCGCCAAGGACGTGGCCAAGGCCTAGCAGGAGACCGGCGACGACTACAGCTCGATCATGGTCAAGGCCCTGACCGATCGCCTGGCCGAGGCGTGGGCCGAATGGCAGCACCGGCAGGTGCGCAAAAACCAGGCCCGGAATGTCAACGAACGCTGGCTGGCGCCCAACCTCGGCTAGGGCTAGGACAACCAAAGCCAGCGGCGGACAGCCACCCAACGCCAAGCCGGTAGAAACAACGAGGCCCGCAAGCAAGCGGGCCTCGTTGTTTCAGCAGCTCGTCGCCCTGAGAGTTTTTTCACAACCACTGAGCGTTGCCGCTCGCGGGTCAAACGAGCAATTGGTTGTCGCCAAGCTCAAGCGTTCGACGATCCAAGCCAGTCGATCAACTCAGCCGCGTAGTCGACTTGCGGATGATCTTGATCGAGTGCTTGAGCGTCGGTTTGCGCGTCACGCTGATCGCCTTGCGGGTAACGGTATCGATGGTGATATTCCAGAAGCCGCTGCTGGGTACGGTGATTTTCGCCGGGAAGGTATCGAAAGCACCGCCGTGATAGGTGTGCCGGCCGCCATTCTTGAAGCTGCGGAAATTCGCGTCGCTCATCAGGCGGATATTGCAGGTCTGCGAGCACTCGATCACGACTACGTCGTCCTCATTGAGGTGTTCGCGCTGGTGTATGTATTTCATGGGGGGATCCTGCGCTGTTTTTTCCGGGCGCGACCATAGCACAGACGCCCGCAGGCACGCTGAGACAATGCCAGCTAACCTCATCTGGTCAGCTGCCAGCATGCCATGAAACCTGCGGTGAAGCTGCGGCTGCGGGGCAACCCGGATCAAACACTCATGAGCCAGGCATTAACCGATGAGCGATGAGAAGCCTGTCTAGCAACCCCATAACACCCGACCATACCAATCAAAAGGAGTAAGTCTATGCCTCCAGTTAAACACCTGAGCCTGTTAGTGCTCAGTGCCACCTTGCTGACTGCCTGCAGCAGCCAGATGCAGGACGATCAACTGAGCCGAGATGTCAGCACGACCCAAATTTCCGTGGAAGGCGTACCCGGCGGAGTGACCACCGCGGTGGAGCAGATTCACGCCGTGGTCAGCGATATCGACTATGCCGAGCGCAACTTTACCCTCGAGGATGAGCAGGGCCATCGGCGCACCTTTCATGCCAGCCCGGAAATGGTCAATTTTCCGCAGTTGAAGGTCGGCGACAAGGTCAATGCCACCGTGGCTCTGGAACAGGTGGTCTTCCTGCGTGAGCCGAGTGATGAGACACAGGATGGCGCGGCCGGCGTGCTCGCCACCACGCCAGCCGGAGCCAAGCCGGGCATGCTGCTGGCTGAAACCCTGGAAATGACCGCCGTGGTCAAGGCCATCGACACGACGCAGCACACCGCCACCCTGGAGTTCGCTGACGGCAGTCGCAAGACCATCAAGGTTCGCCCAGATGTGCAAATCAAGCCCGAATACCTCAACCGCCAGGTAGTGATTCGCCTGACTGCGGCACTCGCTATCCACGTGGAAACCCTGTAACCCCTACTCGGCGGGCTCAGCGCCCGCCGAGGTCACTGCGTTTCGCGGCCCCGGCGCAGCGTGGTAGCATCCGCGCCCCATGCATATCCATGATTTTCAACAGCAGCTCGCCGCCCTTGGCGGTAAACCCCAGCATGTCGGGCGGATCATGCGTGCCTGGCTGCAAGGCAAGCCGCTCGATACCGGTACGCGCAACCAGAAGACCGAGAACTTCCTGCCGCTGGCGGTGCGCAATGCCCTGCCGCAGCTGACGGAAGCACTCGGCGCCCTCGCCCGCCTCAGCTCCGAGCACCCGGCAGCGGACGGCTCGGCACGCTTGCTGGTGGAGCTGGCCGACAAGCAGATGGTGGAAAGCGTGCTGCTGCCGCGCGATGGCTTGTGCGTGTCGAGCCAGGTCGGTTGCGCGGTGGGTTGCGTGTTCTGCATGACCGGCAAGAGCGGCCTGCTGCGCCAGTTGAGCACGGCCGAGATCGTCGCCCAGGTGGCGCTGGCCCGGCGCTTTCGCCCAGTGAAGAAGGTGGTGTTCATGGGCATGGGCGAGCCGGCGCACAACCTCGACAACGTGCTGCAAGCCATCGACCTGCTCGGCACCGATGGCGGCATCGGTCAGCGCAACCTGGTGTTCTCCACCGTAGGCGATCCGCGAGTGTTCGAGCGCCTGCCGCAACAGCGGATCAAGCCGGCGCTGGCCCTGTCGCTGCACACCACCGATGCCGAACTGCGCCAGCAACTGTTGCCGCGCGCGCCACGTATCGACCCCGAGGAGCTGGTCGAGCTGGGCGAAACCTACGCCCGGCAGATCGATTATCCGATCCAGTACCAGTGGACGCTGCTCAAGGGGATCAACGACAGCCAGGCCGAAATGGACGGCATCCTGCGTCTGCTCAAGGGCAAGTACGCGATCATGAACCTGATCCCCTATAACAGCCTGCAAGACGATGAGTTCCAGCGCCCGGATGGCGAGCGCATCGTGCAGATAGTGCGCTACCTGCACAGCCGCGGCGTGCTGACCAAGGTGCGCAACTCCGCCGGCCAGGATATCGACGGTGGCTGCGGCCAGTTGCGTGCGCGGGCGGTCGAGGTGCTCGACTGCCGTCGCCAGAGTGAGCGCACAGCCGGGGTTTAAGACCTCGGCACGCGGCGAGCCACTGCCGACATGGCGATTGTCGATGTCCCACGTCATGCCTCGGCATCCGTCCGCGGGTTAAGATGCGCACCACCTCCGGCGCTGAGCATCCTGCATGCCGGGTTAACAGGCCCACAGCGAACCCTGCATGATCGAGCGTCAACGCCTACGCCACATCCTCACTCTCGGCCTACCGATTATCGGCGGCATGCTCAGCCAGAGCCTGCTCAACCTGGTGGATGCGGCTATGGTCGGCCACCTCGGCGAGAAGGCACTGGCCGGAGTCGGCATCGGCAGTTATGCCAATTTCATGGCCATCGCCCTGGTCATGGGCCTCGGCGCCGGCGTGCAGGCCCAGGTCGCGCGGCGCCGCGGCGCAGGACGCCTGGACGAACTGGCGGCACCGTTGAATGTCGGCATGCTGATCGCGCTGTGCCTCGCCCTGCCACTGACGGTGTTCTGCTGGTTGAACGCCCAGCCGATCATTCGACTGCTGTCGGGCGACCCCGAAGTACTGGGCATCGGCACCGCCTACTTCGAGTGGCGGGTGCTGGCGATTTTCGCTGTCGGCCTGAACTTCTCCTTCCGCGGCTACTGGAATGGCAACCACCGCTCCGGCATCTATATGCGCACCCTGGTGATCATGCACCTGGCCAACGTGCTGATCAGTTACTCACTGATCCACGGCCTCTTCGGCCTGCCGCAGATGGGCGCACCCGGCTCAGGGCTGGGCACCACTCTGGCGCTGTACCTGGGCTCACTGATCTATGCCGGACAGACCTGGCACAGCGCACGCCACCAGGGTTTTCTGAACCGCCGGCCCAACGCCATTGACCTGCGCGGCATGCTGCGCCTGTCGCTGCCCAACTCGGCTCAGCAATTCTTCTTCGCCACCGGCATTACCGCGCTGTTCTGGATCATCGGCCAGGTCGGCACCGCCGAGCTGGCGGTGGCCCATGTGCTGATCAACCTGGCGCTGCTGCTGATCCTGCCGGCCATCGGCCTGGGCATGGCGGCCACCACCCTGGTCAGCCACAGCCTGGGCGAAAAGGACTTCGACGCCGCCCATCGCTGGGGCTGGGAAGTGGTCAAGGTCGCGGCGGTCGGCCTGATGCTGCTGGGCGCACCCTTCTGGCTGTACCCGGAGCTGATCTTGCGGCTGTTCGTCAGCGATCCGGCGCTGATCGAACTGGGCAGTTGGCCGTTGCGCCTGACCGGCATGGGCATGGTGCTGGATGCCACCGCCCTGGTGCTCACCCAGGCGCTGCTCGGCGCCGGCGCCAGCCGCACGGTGATGCTGGTCAGCCTGGGCAACCAGTGGCTGTTCTTTCTGCCATTGGCTTATCTGCTCGGCCCCATATTGGGCTATGGTTTGCTGGCCATCTGGAGCCTGCAGATTCTCCAGCGCGGCCTCGCCTCGGTGATTTTTGCCGTGATGTGGCAACGGCGAGGCTGGACCCAGATCCAGCTGTGAGCAACTATTGGTGGATGATCGACAGGCCTGACCAATCGCAATTCAGGGGTGCATATGAGCAAGCAGGATGATCCAGACGACAAACCGCTGACTCTATGGGAAATGCTGCAGAGCGTGCTGGCGGCGGCCATTGGCGTACAGAGCGGCAAGAAGCGCAGCCGTGACTTCAGCCGGGGCAAACCCAGCCACTTCATCATCCTCGGGCTGCTGTTCACCCTGCTGTTTGTGCTGGTGATCTTTGCCGTGGTCAAACTGGTGCTGCATTTCGCAGGCGTTTGAACCAGCAGGCCGCTGAAAAACATAGGCGAGGCAGTCGAGCAGCGCGAGACACAGCAGAGAAACAGTACCCACGTACTGACCAGACCAGCCCCCTCCAAAAAGCGTGCGCAGCATAAGCGCCAGACAATGGCCTGCTTGCCATCATCCATCCGCAAACCCATGAAAAAGCCGACTGCAGCGCGCTGCAATCGGCTTTTCAAACAACCTGGGTTATTGCTGGCTCACCCAGAATACCGCTGTGGCTACAGCTAACAGAATCAGGACGAAGATCGCCCTGGCGTCGACAACGCTGTCTCGGCTTTCGGGTTCGGTGTGGTCGGTCATGGGCTACCCTTTTATTGTGCTTATGAGTGGTTCGCTTATGCAGTTAAGCCTAGGTCGCGCGCTTGCTCAAGCACTGAGAGGCTGTGCAAAGACTCTCGCCTACCGCGGTCGCCTGCAAACGCCCTGCATTCCGACCAATTACCTCGAGCAATCCGCGACTGTTGTGGTCAAGTAATTCTGGACATACCTGAAGGGCAGTAAGGTGCTGCACCTGGCCGTGAACGCCTGGAGACGGCCTTACAACGGCGCTCGGTATTTTCACAACCGTTGAGGTTATGTACTCGCCCTTCCTTAGCACTCAAAGTTCTGTCCATATACTAAAACTTCACTTTTGCGCATAACCCTGAGCTGGTATCTTCCCTCAGCTCCGTTAGGGGTGCGCGGCCGTGCGCGCAGAATTGCTGTAAGCAGCCTGAAAACAGGACCCTTCATGTACGTATACGACCAGTACGATCAACAAATCATCGAGGACCGCGTCCAGCAGTTCCGTGATCAGACCCGCCGTTTCCTGGCTGGTGAGCTGAGTGGCGAAGAATTCCGCCCGCTGCGCCTGCAAAATGGCCTGTACATCCAGCGTTTTGCGCCCATGTTGCGAATTGCCGTGCCCTACGGCCTGCTGTCTTCCAGGCAGGTGCGCATGCTGGCCAAGATTGCCCGCGACTACGACAAGGGCTATGCCCACATCAGCACCCGGCAGAACGTTCAGTTCAACTGGCCTGACCTGGAAGACGTACCCGAGATCCTCGCCGAACTGGCCACCGTGCAGATGCATGCGATCCAGACCAGCGGCAACTGCATTCGCAACACCACCACCGACCAGTTCGCGGGCGTGGCCAAGGACGAGATCGTCGATCCACGGCCCTGGTGCGAGATCATCCGCCAGTGGTCGACCTTCCATCCCGAGTTCACCCACCTGCCGCGCAAGTTCAAGATCGCCGTCAATGGCGCAGCCACCGACCGTGCGGCTATCGAAGTGCATGACATCGGCCTCGAGGCGGTGAACAACGCGGCTGGCGAATTGGGCTTCCGTGTCTCCGTCGGCGGCGGCCTGGGCCGTACCCCGGTGGTGGGCAGCTTCATCAATGAATTCCTGCCCTGGCAGCATTTGATCAGCTACCTCGACGCCATCCTGCGTGTGTATAACCGCTATGGCCGGCGCGACAACAAGTACAAGGCGCGCATCAAGATCCTGGTCAAGGCGCTGACCCCCGAGGTGTTCGCCGAGCGTGTCAACGCCGAGTGGGCCCATCTGAAGGATGGGCCGACCACCCTGACCGAAGCCGAAGTGGCGCGCGTCGCTGCGCATTTCGTCGACCCGGCCTACCAGCCGCTGCACGACCAGGACGCGCTCCTGGCGCAACTGGACGCCGAACACCCGGGCTTCGCCCGCTGGCGTCAGCGCAACACCTTCGCCCACAAGCAACCCGGCTATGTCGCCGTCACCCTGTCGCTCAAGCCAACCGGCGTCGCGCCAGGGGATGTCACCGACAAGCAACTCGACGCCATCGCCGAGCTGGCCGATCGCTACAGCTTTGGCGAGGTGCGCAACAGCCATAACCAGAACATCATCTTCGCCGACGTCGAGCAGAGCCAACTGTTCAGCCTCTGGGGCGAACTGCGTGAACACGGCTTTGCCACCCCGAACGTCGGCCTGCTGACCGATATCATCTGCTGCCCGGGTGGCGACTTCTGCTCGCTGGCCAACGCCAAGTCGATCCCGGTAGCCGAAGCCATCCAGCGTCGGTTCGATGACCTGGATTACCTGTTCGACATCGGCGACATCGAGCTGAACATCTCCGGTTGCATGAACGCCTGCGGCCACCACCACGTCGGCCACATCGGCATTCTCGGCGTGGACAAGAAGGGCCAGGAGTTCTACCAGGTATCGATCGGCGGCAACTCCGGCCGCGAAGCCAGCCTGGCGCAGATTCTCGGCCCATCCTTTGCCCAGGAAGACATGCCGGATGTGATCGACAAGCTGATCAAGGTCTATATCGAGCAACGCACCGATGAAGAAAGTTTCCTCGACACCTTCCGCCGTATCGGTGTCGCCCCGTTCAAGGAGCGCGTATATGCAGCGAATCATTAAGAATGGCCAGGTGGTCGACGAAACCTGGCATCTGCTGCCCAAGGACACGACCCTCGACGGCCTGAGCAACTGCGATGACGTGATCGTGCCCCTGGCGCTGTGGATCGAACATCCGCGCGCACTCAAGGCTCGCGACGGCGGCCTGGGCGTTTGGCTGGACGCCGGCGAGGAGATCGAGGAAATCGCCGACCAGCTGGATAACTTCCAGGTGATCGCCCTGAACTTCCCCTCGTTCACCGACGGGCGCCACTGTTCCAGCGCCTATTTGCTGCGCAGCCGCTATGGCTACACCGGTGAGGTGCGCGCCATCGGCGATGTGTTGCGTGATCAGTTGTTCGCGCTCAAGCGCTGCGGTTTCGATGCCTTCGCCCTGCGCGAAGACAAGGACCCGCAGGATGCACTGAAGGCCTTCGAGGAGTTCTCGGAGGTCTATCAGGCTTCCAGCGACCAGCCGCAACCGCTGTTTCGCCGCCGCGCCTGAGCCTCGAAATTGAGCAGGCGGCGGGGATTATCCCGCCGCCCTCTCACACCATCTGGCTACGGTTTCGCATGCGTGGTTCAAGCCATACGAGCAGCCCGACTGATCGTATCGAAACCAGCCCGAATCGATCCCACCGCTGCTTCGCTAGCCGCCTGCGTCATGGGCAACACGCCCGAGATCCGTCACTGACCTCGACCGTTGACCACTGATGCCCAGGCGCGAGCCGCATTGCCCCCCGTCGTATCAGGTTGCCCTTACGCGCAACGCGCCATGCCGCACCCAATAAAAAACGCGGCCGAAGCCGCGTTGCGAGAGTGATTTGCCGCCGTAAAGATCAGGCCACTGCAGCCTGCTGCAAATCTCGCCCGAAGGCATATCGCAGGGTAACCCGGCGCACGGGAGCACGTGCGCCGAGGAGCAACATTTGACTCAGAAAAAGCCCAGCGGGTTGATGTCGTAGCTGATCAGCAGGTTCTTGGTCTGCTGGTAGTGGTCGAGCATCATCTTGTGGGTTTCGCGGCCGACGCCGGACTTCTTGTAACCACCGAAGGCGGCGTGCGCCGGGTACAGGTGGTAGCAGTTGGTCCACACACGACCGGCCTTGATCGCCCGGCCCATGCGGTAGGCGCGGTTGATGTCGCGGGTCCACAGACCGGCGCCGAGGCCAAACTCGGTGTCGTTGGCGATCGCCAAGGCTTCGGCTTCGTCCTTGAAGGTGGTGATACCCACCACCGGGCCGAAGATCTCTTCCTGGAACACGCGCATCTTGTTGTTGCCCTTGAGCAGGGTCGGCTGGATGTAGTAACCGCTGGCCAGATCGCCTTCCAGACGCTCGGCGGCGCCGCCGGTGAGCAGCTCGGCCCCTTCCTCCTGGGCGATCTGCAGGTAGCTGAGGATCTTGTCGTACTGCTGCTCGGAGGCCTGGGCACCGACCATGGTCTCGGTATCCAGCGGGTTGCCACGCTTGATCACCTTGATCTTCTTCATCACCTCGACCATGAAGGCGTCGTAGATCGACTCCTGTACCAGCGCGCGCGACGGGCAGGTGCACACTTCGCCCTGGTTGAAGAAGGCCAGTACCAGACCTTCGGCGGCTTTTTCGATAAAGGCCGGCTCGGCGTTCATGATGTCTTCGAAGAAGATGTTCGGCGACTTGCCGCCCAGTTCCACGGTCGACGGAATGATGTTCTCGGCGGCGCATTTGAGGATGTGCGAACCCACCGGGGTGGAGCCGGTGAAGGCGATCTTGGCGATGCGCTTGCTGGTGGCCAGGGCCTCACCGGCTTCGCGGCCGAAACCCTGGACCACGTTGAGCACGCCCGGCGGCAGCAGGTCGCCGATCAGTTCCATCAGCACAGTGATCGACAGCGGGGTCTGCTCGGCCGGCTTGAGCACGATGCAGTTGCCGGCAGCCAGGGCCGGCGCCAGTTTCCAGGCAGCCATCAGCAGCGGGAAGTTCCACGGGATGATCTGCCCGACCACGCCCAGCGGCTCGTGGAAGTGATAGGCAGCAGTGTGCTCGTCGATCTCGGCGGCGCTGCCTTCCTGGGCGCGGATGCAGCCGGCGTAGTAGCGGAAGTGGTCGGCGGCCAGCGGCACGTCGGCGTTGAGGGTTTCGCGCACGGCCTTGCCGTTGTCCCAGGTTTCGGCCACGGCCAGCACTTCGAGGTTGGCTTCGATGCGGTCGGCGATTTTCAGCAGTACCAGCGAACGGTTCTGCACCGAGGTCTTGCCCCAGGCATCGGCGGCGGCATGGGCGGCATCCAGGGCGCGCTCGATGTCTTCGGCACTGGAACGGGGGAATTCACCGATCACAGAGGCATCGACCGGGCTGGTATTGGTGAAGTACTGGCCGTTGACCGGCGCTACGAATTCGCCACCGATAAAGTTACCGTAGCGCGGCTTGAGGTTGACAACTGCGCCTGGCGTGCCGGGTTTAGCGTAAATCATGATGATGACCTCTCTTCTCTTGTCGGAGCCTGCCCCCGGGAACGTGGAACAGGTCATGGTTCGATATTAGGAAGCTGCCGGCTCGGCCGGTATGCGCCCATGGCACACAACCTCTCGTCATTTGGTAGTAGATGCGCAGGTTGTCTGTGCCGGGCTTTGGCTCGCCCAACTGGCGATGTAACTGGACAATTAAGCGTAGCTGCTTCTGCCAGTGCATGCCGTCGACCATCCTGGTAAACAGACAGTAGGCTGTATATGGACTCCGGCAGTGCACCATTGCTGCATCGGCGCTGCACAAAGCTGGCGGGCTGTCGCTGCGCTGCGAACGGAGCGCCGCCCGGGTCGCCAACAGACAGCTCGTGTTCGGGCCAGGGTTTCACAGCAGCAGATAACTCGCCAAGCAAGTTTCACCCTTCATTAAAGCGGGCAATCCAGACACAACACCCGCGCGGCAAAAGGCACTTACCTTACTGGCCAACTGCGTATTCACCCTTGATTAAAATCAACAACCGGGCAGCCTACTTCAACTATTTAAATCATGCAGCAAATCTACTACCAACTACCCGGATAGCTCACTCCAAAGTCTTATTAATCTTCGCCGGCGCTTGCCTGTAGCCTCAAGTTGCAACACCGCAAAACATTGAACTTACCTAATAACAGGAGATAGGCCATGCAGTGGATAGATCCGGACTTTTGCGACCTGCGTCTGGGCTTCGAAGTCACCGCGTACGTTTACGTGCGCTAAGCCGTTAACCCGGCGGAGCGCCTGAGAGGGCGCCCCGCCGCCGCAGCCGCGAGGCAGGCCATGACAACTGTTCCGATAGACCTGGCAGATCGTTTCGAAATCCGCCCGCCCTTCATGTTCCGCTGGGAACAGTCGCAGCAAGCCCATGTTCTTCTTTATCCGGAAGGCATCGTCAAACTTAATAAAACCGGCGGCGATATTCTCAACTGCTGCGATGGCCAGACTGACGTAGCCGAATTGATCGAGAAACTTGGCGCACTGTATGAAGTAGCCGACGCGAATGTAATCAGCAATGGCGTCCTGCGTTTCCTGGAGGTGTCCCGTGGCAAAGGCTGGATCCGAATTAAGACTTGATGGCAATGGCAACCCGGTCTGGTTGTTGCTGGAATTAACCTACCAGTGCCCGTTGCAATGCGTGTTCTGCAGCAACCCGCGCAACTTTGCCGATTACCGTCGCAATGAGTTGAGCACGGCCGAGTGGATCGACGTGATGCGCCAGGCCCGCGAGCTCGGCGCCATGCAGATCGGTTTTTCCGGTGGCGAGCCGACGTTGCGCAAGGATCTGGAAATTCTGGTGGCCGAGGCCGATCGCTTGGGCTACTACACCAACCTGATCACCTCCGGCATCGGCCTCACCGAGGCCCGCCTGCGCGCACTCAAGGACGCCGGCCTGCGGCATATCCAGCTCGGCTTCCAGTCCACCGACCGGGCCACGGCGCAACAGCTGGCCGGCGTCGATTGCCTGGAGCGCAAGCTCGGCATGGCCCGCGCGATCAAGGCCCAGGGTTTCCCGATGGTGCTCAACGTACCCATCACCCGGCAGAACATCGGCCAGATCCCGCAGATCATCGAATTCGCCGCCGAGCTCGGGGTGGACTACATCGAGCTGGCCAACGTGCAGTACTACAACTGGGCGCTGCTCAACCGCGAGCAGCTGATGCCGACCCGCGAGGAACTGCTGCGTGCCGAAGCCCAGGTGCAAGAGGCCCGCGAGCGCCTGGGCGATCGCCTGACCATCTTCTTCGTCATCCCCGACTACTACGAGGGCCGGCCCAAGGCCTGCATGAACGGTTGGGGCGCCATCCACCTGACCATTGCGCCCAACGGCAACGTGCTGCCCTGCTCCCAGGCCAGCAGCTTCGAGCACCTGGACTTTCCCAACGTGCGCCAGCAGCGCCTGGGCGAAATCTGGCACGACTCGCCGATCTTCAATCTGTACCGCGGCGATGCCTGGATGCCGCAGCCGTGCCGCAGCTGCGACGAGAAGGAAAAGGACTTCGGCGGCTGCCGCTGCCAGGCGCTGCTGCTCACCGGTTCCGGCGACAACACCGATCCGGCCTGCAGCAAGTCGCCACATCATCACCTGATCAAGCAGGCGGTGGCACTGGCGCAGCAGGCGCCGCACCCACCGGGCAAGCTGATTGCGCGCCACGCCAGCCAGGGGGTGAACATTGCAACTACCCCATGACTCCTTCGCCGGCACCGTCGGCGCCGGCCTCGTGCTGACCCTGGGCTGCTACCTGTTGCTCCAATTCTGGCTGATATAGGAGCGGGCCATGACCGTCATCGATCTACTGGCTCGCTACGCCCATCTGCTGTTCGCCCTGGTCTGGGTCGGTCACAACTACGCCAACTTCATCCAGAACCCCAGGTTCGTGCCGCTGCAGAACGGCATCGACACCGCGACCCTGAACCGCGACCTGGAACAGCGGATGAAGCGCGAACACGGCATCTTCCGCTACGCCTCGCTGGTGGTCTGGGCCTCCGGGCTGCTGATGCTCTGGCAGCGCGGCTGGCTGGAAGACGCCCTGCTGCTGCAGGGTCCGCTGGCGGTGATCGGCCTCGGCGCCTGGATCGGCACCCTGATGCTGCTCAATCTGTGGCTGGTGCTCTGGCCGCACCAGAAGAAGCTGCTGGGTTTCATCCCGGCCAGCCTGGAGGAACGAGTGCGCTGCTCGCGGATCACCTTCCTCTCCTCGCGCAGCAACACCATCCTGTCGATGCCCTTGCTGTTTCTGATGGCGGCTGGTGGTCATGGCCTGCATCTGTTTTCCTGAAGACGCGCCGGCGCCCCGCAACGGCGAGCGCTACAACTTCGCCGCCGGGCCGGCGATGCTGCCGCCGACGGTGCTCGCGCAGATCCAGGACGAGCTGCCGGACTGGCAAGGTAGCGGCCTGTCGTTGCTGGAGCAGCCGTTCACCGGCGCGCCGTTCAAAGGCCTGATGCACGAGGCCGAACAGGATCTGCGCGAACTGCTGACAATCCCGCCGAACTACCGCGTGCTGTTCATGCATGGCGGCGCCACCTGCCAGTTCGGCCTGCTGCCGCTGAACCTGCTCGCGCCCGGCCAGTCGGCCGATTACCTGGACAGCGGCTACTGGGCGGCCAAGGCGATTGCCGAGGCCCGCCGCCATGCGCCGCTGAACATCATTGCCAGCGGCGCCGGCGACGACTTCCGCTCCATTGCGCCACTCGAGCAATGGCGACTCGACCCGCGGGCCGGCTACTGCCACATCACCAGCAACGAGACCGCCAACGGCCTGCAGCTGCAGCACTTCCCCGAATTGTCGGTGCCGCTGGTGGCGGACATGAGCTCGGACTTCCTCACCCGCCCGCTGCCGGTCGAACGCTTCGGCCTGATCTACGCCAGCGCGCAGAAGAACCTCGGCATCGCCGGCCTGTGCCTGCTGATCGTCCACGACGACCTGCTCGAGGCGCCGCGCCCTGGGCTGCCTTCGCCGTTCAGCTACGCCCTGCAGGCCGAGCAGCAGAGTCGCCTGTGCACCCCGCCGACCTTCGCCCTCTATTGCGCCGCCTTGATGCTTTGCTGGATCGACCAGCAGGGCGGGCTCGCGGTCGTGGCCGACGCCAACCGGCACAAGAGCCAATTGCTCTACCAGCACATCGATGCCAGCGACCTTTACCACTGCCGCCAGCGGCCGGCGGATCGCTCCGCCATCAATGTCTGCTTCCACCTGCGCGACCCACGCCTGCTGCCGGAGTTTCTCAGGGAGGCCGCAGCGGCAGGCCTGCTCAATCTGCAGGGCCATGCCGCCATCGGTGGCGTGCGCGTCAGCCTGTATAACGCCATGCCGCTGGCCGGGGTCGAGCGCCTGCTGGCATTCATGCGCGACTTCGAACGCCAGCATGGCTGATGCCATGGGCAGCTTCGGTCATAAATTGGCGCTGCAACTGGCCTGCATCAGCGCCCGCTGCCTGACGGCGCCCGCCTGCGCGTGCCCCGTCGAGGTGATGGGCCTGCACTTCGCGGCACCGCTGGGGATCGCCGCCGGCTTCGACCGGTTGGGCCGACTCGGCCGACGTGCCGGCGCACTGGGCTTGGGTTTCAACGAAATCGGCAGCATCGATCTTGGCGCGATAACCCAACTGTCGGCGCAGGCGCTCTCGCCCGGGGCGGCGCGCCTGGGCATCAACCTCAGCCTGGCCCCGGACATTAGCCTCGCGGCGCTGCGCGCCGGCCTGGCCCGCGCCTGGCCGCTGGCCGACTACCTGACCCTGAACCTGATCGGGCCGAGCAGTGCTGCACTGCTCGGCGCCGAACAACGGCCACGGCTGCGCCAGCTGTTGGCCGCGGCGCGCACCGAGCAGCAGCGCCTGGACCGGCCCCAGCGTCGCGTGCCGCTGGCAGTCAAACTGCGCTGCCTGCCCGGCCAGGTGCCGCTGGAGTTGGCCGAACTGCTGCTGGAATTGGGTTACGACGGCCTGCTCGCCGCCCACGATCCCGGCCCACCGGCGACCCGCCAGCGTTATCACACCTGGCAGGATGCCGCACAGCAGGCCCAGGCCTGCGCGCAGATCGAGCAGCTGCGACGCTTGTGCGGCAAACGGATCGCCCTGATGTCGGTCGGCGGCATCCAGACCGCCGAACACCTCCAGGCCCGGCTCGCCGCCGGCGCCGAACTGGTGCAGGTGCACAGCATCCTGCTGCATGGCTGGCCCTGGAATGTGCAGCGCCTGCTCGCCGGCGGCAGGCCTGCATAACCGTCGAATTCCTGGTGCGCACGGCGCACCCTACCCGTGGCGCAGCGCCCTGCGCACCATCGGTGACGGGCTGCCGGTGCGCGCACCCTTCGAATCCGCCAGGTGCCAGAAAGCACAAGGCCGGCTAAAGAGCCGGCCTTGTGCATCATTGGTGTTTCAGGAGTAACCGATCAGCGCTTGGCGACCAGGTCCTTCGGCAACTTGAAGGTCCAGAGCATGCCGCCCTGGTTGAAGTCCTTCACCCGTTTGGCCACTTCGCCGCCCCACAGCGGCACCGCGCCGCCCCAGCCGGAGAGTACGGAGACATACTGCTCGCCGTCCATTTCCCAGGTAACCGGGGAGCCGAGTACGCCGGAACCGGTCTGGAATTCCCAGACCTGCTCGCCGGTCTTGGCGTTGAAGGCCTTGAGGAAGCCCTCAGGTGTGCCGGTGAACACCAGGTTGCCCTTGGTGGTCATCACCCCGCCCCACAGTGGCGCGAAGTTCTTCTGCCGCCAGACTTCCTTGCCGGTCTTCGGGTCGATGGCGCGCAGCACGCCGATGTAGTCCTCGTTCAGCGGACGGATGGTGAAGCCGGCACCGAGGTAGGCGGCGCCCTTCTTGTAGGCGATCTCCTCGTTCCAGATGTCCATGCCCCATTCGTTGGACGGCACATAGAACAGGCCGGTGTCCTGGCTGTAGGCCATCGGCATCCAGTTCTTCGCGCCGAGGAAGGCTGGTGCGGCGAACACCGAACTGCCCTTGGTCTCGCTACCCGGCGAACCCGGACGGTTGGTCTCGTCGTAGATCGGCCGACCATTCTTGTCCAGGCCCTTGGCCCAGGTGATCTTGTCGACGAACGGGAAGCCGCGGATGAACTTGCCGTTGGTGCGATCCAGCACGTAGAAGAAGCCGTTACGGTCGGCGGTAGCCGCGGCCTTGATGGTCTTACCACCTTCCTGGTAGTTGAAGGAGACCAGCTCGTTGACGCCGTCGAAGTCCCAGCCGTCGTGCGGGGTGGTCTGGAAGTGCCACTTGATGGTGCCGTCGTCCGGGTTCAGGGCCAGACGCGAGGACGAATAGAGGTTGTCGCCAGGGCGCAGGTGCGAGTTCCACGGTGCCGGGTTACCGGTACCGAACAGCAGCAGGTTGGTTTCCGGGTCGTACAGGCCGCCCAGCCAAGGCGCCGCACCGCCGGTCTTCCACAGGTCGCCCGGCCAGGTCTTGCCGGCTTCGCCGCCGGAGATGCCGCTCTCGACCGCCTTGCCGTCCTTGTAGACGTAGCCCATGTGGCCTTCCACGGTCGGCCGGGTCCACAGCAGTTCGCCATTTTTCGGGTCATAGGCCTCGATCTTGCCGACCACGCCGAATTCACCACCGGAGACCCCGGTGATCAGCTTGCCGTTAACCACCAGCGGCGCCGCGGTGATCGAGTAACCGGCCTTGTGGTCGGCGACGCTCTTGCGCCACACCACTTTGCCGGTGTCCTTGTTCAAGGCCACCAGTTTGGCGTCCAGGGTGCCGAAGATCACCAGGTCGCCGTACAACGCCACACCACGGTTGATCACGTCGCAGCACGGACGGATGTCATCCGGCAGGCGCGCATCGTATTGCCAGAGTTCCTTGCCGGTGCGCGCATCCACAGCGAAAACCCGCGAGTAGGAGGCAGTGACGTACATCACGCCGTCCTTGATCAGCGGCTGGGCTTGCTGGCCGCGCTGCTTTTCACCGCCGAAGGACATCGCCCAGACCGGGCGCAGATCCTTGATGTTGTCGGTATTGAGGATATCCAGCGTGCTGTAGCGCTGACCTTGCAGGCCCATGCCGTTGGTCACGATCTGGTTGGTGGAGTTCACATCGTCCAGGATTTCCTGGTCGGTGACAGCCCACGCCGACAGGGCGGGGAAGAACATGGCGGCGCACAGTGCACTCAGCACCAAGGGCTTGCGTAGACCGGAGTGTTTCATTGCGGTTACCTCTGCGGGTTAATTGTTATCCCCGGGAAATTTTCCCGGTCTGCCGCTAATTCTTGGCTGCAGGGGCTCAAGCAACAATTGATCGCAGTGCCGATTTAACTACTCCCTTGGTAGCAATACCTGCCCACCGACCAACAGTGCCTGCCACATCAGCCAGCCCGCTATTGCCGTGAGCGCGAGCGGCTGGCGATCCGTTGCAGCCGCGCAGCGCTTGCTGCCTGAGCCGTAGCGTTCGCCACTGGAGCCGCCCCTGCAACAGCCGCGAACGCCCGCCACCCCGACTTAAGTGTCACCCCGGCCACCTGAAAAGAGCATACCCAGCACACCGCGCAAGGTTTAGAAAGTGACACCCCGCGCCAAGGAGAAAGCCCCATGGGCCGTGTCATCGTATTCTGTTGCCTGCTGCTCAACTGCCTGGGCAACAGCCTGCTGGCCGAACCGATCAAGATCGGCCTCAGCTACCCACGCACCGGCAATTACAAGGCCGAAGGCCTGGAACTGCATCGCGGCGCCTTGATGGCAGTCGCGGCCATCAACGGCAGTGGCGGCCTGCTCGGGCGCCCCGTGCAGCTCCTGACCCGCAACAGTGCCTCGCGCGCGCAGAACGCCCAGACCAACGTCGAGCGCTTCGCCCGCCAGGGCGCGCAGATGGTCTTCGGCGGCGCCACCAGCGAAGAGGCGATCGCCGCCGGCCAGCGCGCCCGGCAACTCGGCCTGCTGTACTTCGCCACGCTCAGCTATGCCAACGAGGTGACCGGCCGCGAAGGCCATCGCTACCTGTTCCGCGAGTCCAGCAGCGCCTTGATGAGCGCCCGCGTACTCGGCGAATACCTCGGCTGGCACATGCCGCGCCAGCGCTACCACTACATCATCGTCGACGACACCTGGGGCCGCAGCATCGAAAGCGAGCTGCGCGCCAGCACCGGCAGCCAGGATCGCGCCCGCCACGGCCGTAGCGCCCTGCCCTCGTCTGCCGCGGTGCGCCAGCATTACCTGGACGCCTTGAACAAGGCCGCCGCCAGCGATGCCGATATCCTGGTGCTGGCGCTGCTCGGCGAAGACCTGCTGCGCAGCATGCGCCTGGCGCACAACCTGGGGTTGCACACGCGCATGCAGATCATCGTGCCGCACCTGAGCAAGAGCATCGTGCAGCAGGCCGGGCCCAAGGTCATGCAAGGCGTGATCGGCACCGAGTCCTGGACCTGGCAAGTACCCACCCGGGAAAACAGCCCGGCCGGGCAAGCCTTCGTCGACGACTACATTCGCCAGCACCAGGAATACCCCGACAGCGCCGCCGCCTCGGCCTACGCCATCGTCCAGCAATGGGCCGATGCCGTGCGCCGCAGCGCCAGCCTGGATAGCGAGAAGCTGATCGGCGCCCTCGAGGACCACCGCTACAGCCTGCTCAAAGGTCCCCAGCAATGGCGCGCCTTCGATCACCAGAATGTGCAGAGCATCTACGCGGTCAGGGTCAGGAGCCGCCGCCAGATCATGCAGGATCCGCTCAAACAGGATTACTTCGAGATCATCCACCAGATGTCCGGCGCGGTCGCCGCCCCGAGCCACGACGACTGGCAGCAGGAGCGCGGGGAAGACCTGGTATTGCAGTAGCCCCAGCTTTGGTCTGATTGAACCGGTCACCCAGGCCACTAGACTGGGCAGCAAGTCCCGAGCTTGCGCGATACCTGGCGACTACACTATAGCCATTGGCCATGACTGCTGACCTGCTGAGACGCTATGATCGCGCATACCCCGACCATCTTTGCCTCGGTTGCTCTCGTGGCGACGATCATGGCCTTCTGCCTGATTCTCGTTGGCCAGTTCAACCTGCGCGACGGCCTGCTTACCAGTGGCTGCGGCTTGCTCGCGCATGCCCTGGCCTATGTCTGTTACACCCTCTATGGACAGGCGCCGCTGTGGCTCACCTACGGCGTCGCCAATACGCTGCTGGCTGTAGCGCTGGCGTTCTACAGCATCGGTATTTTCCGCATCCGGGTGCTGCCGGTGCCCTGGCTGCACATCCTCAGCCTGCCGGCCCTGATGCTGCTGTCGATGGCCCTGCTGATCGACACCCGCGAACCGCGCATGCTCGCCGCTTCTGCCGTGCTGGTCATGCAATGCCTGCTGATCATTCACTGGGCCCGGCAACATGCCCTGCCGGGCGGCCGGGCGCACCTGCTGCTGATCATCGGCGCCAGCATCAGCCTGCTGGGCCTGCTGGTGCGCGTGGCCGCGATCCTCAGCGGCACGGCCAGCGAGATGCAGTACGACGTCAGCAACCTGAAGCAGACCATCTCCGTCAGCCTTGGCACGGTCACGGTGATGATGCTGTCCCTCGGCCTGGTATTGCTCTCCAAGGAGCGTAGCGAATCGACACTGCAGCGCATGGCCCTGCGCGATGCGCTGACCGGCATTCTCAATCGCCGGGCCATCCTCGAGCAGTTCTCCGGCGAACTGGAGCGCGCCCGCCGCGCCCACGCGACCCTGGCGATCGCCATGATCGATATCGATCATTTCAAGCAGATCAATGACCTCTACGGCCACCTGGCAGGCGATGAGGTGCTCTGTCATTGCGTCTCTCACCTGCAGCAGCGCCTGCGCGAATCCGACACCATCGGCCGCTATGGGGGCGAGGAGTTTTTTCTGCTGCTGCCCGACACCGGCACGACCGGGGCCATGACCGCTCTCGATGACTTGCGCCAGTCGTTGACCGAGAGCCCCGCCCAATTCGGCGACCTCAGTATCGGACTCAGCTTCAGCGCCGGGATCTGGTGCGGCGTGCCCGGCCCCGAGGACAGCATCGCCAGCCTGATCGCCCAGGCGGACGCCGCGCTGTATGCGGCCAAGGCCGGCGGACGCAATACCCTGCGCCTTGCACAAACGGCGCAAAAAACCCCGGGAGTGGTGCCGCACGGCGAACTGGGCACCCTTGGTTGAACCCGGCGCGGGATGACTGCTAGCCGGGATCGTTGCAGAACGCCCGCGCGCGGGTTAACGCTGCGCAGTCTCGCCGCCGACCGAGCCCTACCTGTCCACACGCTCCATCTGGGCCTGCTCGTAACGCGGATAGAGGTGGCTGACGCTGCGAATCAGCTCGTAGCGGCTCAGGCTGACAGCGGCAAAACGTGGCGGGATGGCGACGCCAATCAATTCGCTCATCTCCGCCCCCTGGGCGGCACCCTCGCGCATCACGCTATCGAGCCAGCCAAGGTAGTCACGCATCTGGGTGAATGGCGCAGCACTGCTGGCAACCGGGCCATGGCCGGGGACGATCTGCTTCCAGGGCAACGCCTGCAGTTGCTCGAGGTCGCGCAACCAGACATCCAGCCCCGGTGTACCCGGAGTGGTCAGCGCGCGCTGATAGAACAGCAGGTCGCCGGCGAACAGCACGCCGCTGGTTTCGTCGAGAATCGCCAGGTCGGCGCCGGTATGGCCGCGCAACCCCAACAGACGCAGACGTCGGCCAGCGACATCGAGGAGCCCGGGGCTGAGGGTTTGCGTCGGCAGTACGACTTCGGTGCCGCGCATCCAGTCGCCGACCAGGCGATACATGTTCTCCGCCATGGCCTCGCCCTGTTCGGCCAACAACGCCGTGGTGGCGGCCAGGGCGGCAATCGGCACATCGGCGAAGGCCTGGTTACCCAATACGTGATCGGGGTGATGGTGGGTCAGCCACAGGGTGAGCACCGGCTTGTCGGTGACCGTGGCAATCGCCCGGCGCAGCGCTTCGCCATAGCGTTTCGACGGCCCGCTGTCGATCACCAGCACGCCCTGAGCGGTGACGATGAAGCCGCTGTTGACGATATTGCCGCCATTGTTCTGGGCAAAATTGTCGGTGCTGCCTTCCAGCAACCAGACGCCATCGGCAATCTGCCTAGGCTGCAGGCCGTAGTCGAAGTCGGCCCGCGCCACCAGGGCGCAGCCCAGCAGGGCCAGTACAAGGATCCAGCGCATAAGCACCTCTTGCGCAGTTCAGGCGGCGCCGCGGCTACGGCGCATCAGGCGTCAGGGCGCGAGCTTGACCTCGCTGATCTGGATCAGAGGCTGGCTGTCGGTGAAGTTGGACAGATCGCCCATGATCCGCTCGGCGTGCGGGGCAAAGCTTTTCTGGAAACTCTCGACGCTGTCGAAATACAGGTGACCCATGGCGACGAAGGGCGCCTGGCTGCCCGGGTCGGCGCTGGCCAGCCCCTGGTCCACGGCGATGGCCTTGAGGGCATCGCCCAGGCACTTGCGCACGATGTCCATGTGCTGGTTGCAGTAGTAGTGGAGGTCGAAACGCACGCCGGGATTGTTCGGGTAGAGCACGCTGACTTTGATCATTGGGCTTCTCTCACTGGTTAGGGTTTGCCGGTTCTTGTTCGCGGCTGGGCACTCAAGAGCTTACAACGCCGCCTTGAACTCATTGCCATTGTTATCGCGCAGCCACAGCTCGGTTTCACCCTCGCCCTGCACCTCCAGGCTGAGGGTCGGGTTCTCGCTGACCGAGGGGAACAGCTCGAGCGTGGCCAGGACCTTGCCATTGCCGTCACGCAACTCGGCCTGATTGAGGTAGAACTCGGGAATGCCGCCGACCAGACCATTGTCCATCGGGTGGGCGATCTGCACACGCAGACGACTGGAATCTGCCAGGGCGAAGCGCTTACCCAGCACCTGGCCGAGACGTTCTTCCCAGCCGGCTTCGGCGCGCACCACACTCGGTGCGGTACAGCCACCGCCGGCAGCGTCGATATAGCTGGAGCCTACATGCCAGATGCCGTCACGGGTCAATACCGCCGCGCGGATCGGCGTGGCCTGCTCGATGCGGATGCGAATTGCCAGGCGCGGCAGCACCTCGGCACCCGGTGCGAAATCGAAAATCTGCGCGATGGGGTTGAGTTCGGCCCAGGCCAGGATCCGTACCACCTGGCCCCGATAGGCACTGGCATCGACCAGGATCGGCACCTGGCGGGCATCTTCGGCGAAGGGTGGCAGCAGGACCCGAACCTGCTCATCGAAGACGAAAGGCGCGCCATCGAGCAGGCGCGCGTGATGGTAGTTCCACATCACCGAAGTGACTGGATCGCCCTCGACGCTCCAGCCCGTGCAGGGCCAGGCGAGCAACGCCAACAGCAGCAAAGACCTGCCATCCATCACACATCTCCTGCCTGGCGAACCCGCTGCAACACCAGCTCCAGGCTGGCGCGCGCTAAGTCGCTACTCGACCTCCTGATACAACCCCGGCAGTTCGTAACGCAGGCCATAGCGGCCATAGAGTTGCTTGATATCACCGGCGAGAATCAGCTCTTCGAGCTTTTCCTCCAGGGCGTAGGCCAGCTGCCGGTTGCTTTCGTGCACCGCCATGCCAATGTCCCAGACCTGCCTGCCCATGTTTGGATAGGCGTTCTCGGCCAAGGCCAGGTTGCTGTCTGCGGCCTGTTTCACCTGCCAGTCGATCTCACCGCGCATGGCCATCACCGCATCGACTTCGCCCTTCTTCATCCCGGCAAAGGCAGCCTGGGGATTGGTGAAGTGGTGGGTCTTGCCGCTGAGCATGCCGTCGAACACCGAGGACAGGTAAAAGGACGGCACGCTGTCGACCTCGACGCCAATCGGGTGCTGCTGGAATACCGCCACACTGGGCACGGCCTCGAGCCGGCGCCGATCATAGGCGACCTGCCAACGCTCGCGCTGGTAGGGGCCGAACATCACCACCAGCTCGTTGACCAGTTCGCCGAACTCGTTGCTCATGTGGGAAAACTCGCGATCGTAGGGCACGCGCAGCATCACGTCGGCCAGCACCTGCGGGCGCAGGTAATGGCCACGCCAGATGTAATCGCGCAGATCGTCGTCGAGCTTCTCCCCGGCCGGCGCCCAGATCAGTTCCAGCTTGAGGCCCAGACCACTGGCCAGGGCCTGGGCCACCTCGTAGTCGACCCCGCGTGGCTGACCATCCTGCTGGAAGCTGTAAGGCGGGAAATCCTCATAGAGGGCGACCTTGAGCACCCCCGACTCGATGATCGAGTCGTAGCTGCGCACCGGCGCCTGGGCCTGGGCCGGTGCAGCCAGCGGAACCAAGGTACTCAGCAACGCACTCAGCAGCAGGACACTCAGGCGCATGGCCGTCACTCCTCGATCGCCACGCTCTCCAGGTAGCTGCGTATGGCCCACAGCGCTTCCTGGCTGAGGTAATCGGCCATCTTCGGCATATACACCCGGCCGTCACGCACCGCACCGTTGATCACCCGTTCCTTGTACCACTCATCACCCAGGGCGCCGACTTCGAGCAGGCGCAGATCCGGGGCGATGCCGCCGGACTTGGCTTCCAGGCCGTGGCAGGCCGCGCAGTTCTGGTTGTACGCCGAGGAGCCGATTTCGATCGCCTTGGGGTTGTCGCGGTAGGGGTTTTCTTCCAGCCACTCTTCACCCAGCGGTTCCAGTCCTTCGGTCTTGACATCTTGCGGCACCACATCGCCATGCGCCCAGAGATTGGCCGAGAAAGCCAATAGCAGCAGGGCGGCAGCGGTTTTTTGTTTGATTTTCATGATCCAGACCTCTTCGAAAACACGCAGGACAGACTTTATGGAGTTTGCTTGTAGCCATCTTAGAAACACCCGGGCGCGCATCGAATGCTGCTTTGGTGGCTCGCGCCTAGTCCCTTGGTAGTAGAGCTTGTGGCGGCCGAGCGGCTGGGCTTTCGCAGCAAGGCTGCTGGTGTCGACGGCTAATCTGGCGGCAACAGCCGGACTGCACCGCTGCGTCTTGCCACACGTAACCGAGACATGGCCATGGCTGTTTGCAGGAGCCGGTCACCGAGTGCAGGTACCGACCAGTTGCTTGGCGTATCTGCCAGGCAAAGAACGGTGCGAGAACACCTCCGGCTGAACCCGCGGTCAGCCGGTAAAGCGCCAACACCTGGGAGCGGCGAACCTGAACAGCGAAGCAGAATATTTGAGCGTTGGCTTACTTGACCACGAAGTAGCCGAGCATGCCCTTGCCTTCCAGGCCCTTGGCGTAAAAGCGGTACTTGCCGGGTTTGATCGGCACGAAGAAGATTTCCGCCTCGCCGGCATCCTCGAACTCGAGTTCGGTGAGGGTGATCGCCTTGATCTCCACGCCACCGGCTTCGACCTTGCGCAGGAAGATCGAGGTGGCGAATTCCGGCGCCTGGAAGGCGTACTCCTTCTGCCCGCTGGCGATGATCTTCAACTGGTAGGCCTTGCCGGTTTCCAGCTGGTATTCCATCTGCGACATGCTGTAGTCGCTGGCTTCGCCGCCCAGCACCAGGTCCGGCAGTGCGGTGCCACGGCGGGTCAGGTCGCCGGCGGCATGCAGATTGTCGAAGCCGATCAGACTGCCAATCAGCAACAGGGGGAGAAACAGCGCTTTGAGAGTACGCATGGAGGTCACCTATTATTGTTATGGGTCGATGCAGCCATGCTAGAACCCCTTGCCCTGCGCCGGTTTACTACCTTGGTACCGCCCGCCTGGTACTTTGTACATATTCCCCCGCCCGCTCACTGTTCCTATGCTGACAGCACCTACACAGGAGTTGTCCATGCGCCAGACCAGTCGTCTTCTCTTGCTCTGTGTCGCCGTCACTCTCGGTTATGCGGCCATGGGCCAGGCCAACAGCCCGACGGCCGAGCTGCAGGTGCGCATCGCTTATCTGGGCTATACCCCGGCAACCGGGCCGCTGCTGTCCAATGTGATTGGCGAACCCGAGGATGCCGGCCTGCGCGGCGCCGAACTGGCGATTGCCGACAGCAACAGCACCGGGCGCTTTCTCAAGCACGCCTACAGCCTCGACGTCGTCGAGCATGACGACAGCGAAAGCCTGCTCGCCGCCGCCACCGCGCTGCATGGCCAGGGGGTGCGCCTGTTCGTGGTCAACGCCCCCGCGGCGACCCTGCGTAAGCTCAGCCAGACACTCGACGACAGCCTGCTGATCAACGCCGGCAGCAGCGACGACAGCCTGCGCCAGAGCGAATGCCTGGCCAACGTGCTGCACACCCTGCCGAGCCGGGCGATGCTTGCCGATGCCCTGGCGCAGTTCCTCGCCGTGCGCAAATGGTCGCGCTGGCTGCTGATCAGCGGCCCCACCGAGGACGATCAGGCCTATGCCGCGGCCTTGCGCCGGGCGGCCAAGCGCTTCGGCCACCAGATAGTCGCGGAGAAGGCCTGGAGCTTCGACAACGACCAGCGCCGCAGCGCCCAGGCCGAGATGCCGCTGTTCACCCAGACCAAGGAATACGACGTGGTGCTGGTGGCCGACGAGCGCGGCGACTTCGGCGAATACCTGCCCTACCAGACCTGGTACCCGCGCCCGGTGGCCGGCACCCAGGGCCTGACCCCGACCGGCTGGCACAAGACCGTGGAAACCTACGGTGCCGCGCAGTTGCAGAAGCGTTTCGAGGCCCATGCCAAGCGCTGGATGAACGACCGCGACTACGCCGCCTGGATCGCCGTGCGCAGCATCGCCAGCGCGGTGAGCAAATTGCGCCAGAGCGACGCCGCAGCGATCCGCACGCTGGCCCTCAGCGACCAGCTGCCGCTGGACGGTTTCAAGGGCCGCAAGCTGAGTTTCCGCAGCTGGAACGGCCAACTGCGCCAACCGATTCCCCTGGTGCATCCCCGCGCCCTGGTCAGCAACTCGCCGCAGGAAGGCTTTCTCCATCCCAGCAGCGAGCTGGACAGCCTTGGCTACGACGCCCCGGAAGTCAGCTGCACGCTGGCCGCTTCATCGTGAATTCTGAACAACAAGAGGAATAATCCCATGCGTATCGCCTTGCTCGCCGCGAGCATCAGCCTGGCCCTGGCCAGCACTTCGAGCCTCGCCGCCACTGCCTATGTGTCCAACGAGAAAGACGACAGCATCAGCGTGATCGACCTCGCCACCATGGAGGTCAGCGCCACCCTGGAAGTCGGCATGCGCCCGCGCGGCCTGCTGCTGTCCAGCGACAACAAGCTGCTGTACATCTGCGCCAGCGACTCGGACCGGGTCCAGGTGATGGATCTGGCGACGCGCAAGATCATCAAGGAACTGCCCTCCGGCGCCGACCCCGAGCAGTTCGCCCTGCACCGCAACGACCGCTGGCTGTATATCTCCAACGAAGACGATGCGCTGGTCACCGTGGTCGACAGCCAGAGCGATGAAGTGCTGGCGCAGATCGATGTCGGCGTCGAACCCGAAGGCATGGCGGTCAGCCCGGACGGCAAGTGGGCGGTCAACACCAGCGAAACCACCAACATGCTGCACTGGATCGACACCAGCACCCACACCCTGGTCGATAACACCCTGGTCGACCAGCGCCCGCGGCATGTCGAGTTCGACGGCGACGGCAAGCGCCTGTGGGCCTCGGCCGAGATCGGCGGCACGGTCAGCGTGATCGACGTCGCCAGCCGGCAGATCGAGAAGGTGCTGACCTTCCAGATCAAGGGCGTGCACCCGGACAAGGTGCAACCGGTCGGGGTCAAGCTCAGCGCCGACGGCAAATATGCCTTCGTCGCCCTCGGCCCGGCCAACCATGTGGCGGTGGTCGACGCCAATACCTACGAGGTACTCGACTACCTGCTGGTCGGCAGGCGAGTCTGGCATATGGCCTTCACCCCGGACCAGAGCCTGCTGCTGACCACCAACGGGGTCAGCGGCGACGTCTCGGTGATCGACATGCAGTCACTCAAGGTGACCAAGTCGATCAAGGTCGGCCGCTATCCCTGGGGCGTGGTGGTCACCCCATGAACGCCCTCGAGGTCAGTGCCGTCGGCTTTGCCTACGGCGCGCGCCAGGCCTTGCAAGGTGTCGACTTCAGCGTCGCGCCCGGCAGCTTCGCCGCGCTGCTGGGGCCGAACGGCGCCGGCAAGTCGACCCTGATCGCCCTGCTCACCCGCCTCTACGACCTGCAGCAGGGCGATATCCAGGTGATGGGCTGCAGCCTGCGCCAGCAGCCACGCCAGGCGCTGCGCCAGCTCGGCGTGGTGTTCCAGCAGAGCACCCTGGACCTGGATCTGAGCGTCGAGCAGAACCTGCGCTACCACGCCGCCCTGCACGGCATGGCCAAGCCATTGGCCTGTGCCCGGATCGACGAGGAACTAACGCGCCAGCAGCTGGGTGAACGCCGTCACGACAAGGTTCGCGACCTCAACGGCGGCCACCGCCGCCGCGTGGAAATCGCCCGCGCCCTGCTGCACCAGCCGCGCCTGCTGCTGCTCGACGAGGCCAGCGCCGGCCTCGACCCGGCCAGCCGCCTGGCGCTCAACCGGCATGTGCGCCAGCTCTGTCGCGATGATGGCCTGGCGGTGCTCTGGACCACCCACCTGCTCGACGAAGTGCAGGCCAGCGACGAGCTGCTGATCCTCAACCGCGGTCGTCTGGTCGCCCAGGGCCTGGCCAGCCAGATAGGTGCCGACGACGCCAGCCTGGCCGCCACCTTCGAACGCCTGACCGCTGATGAGGCACGCGCATGAACGCCTCGCCGCCAATGCGCAGCGCCGCGCTCCCACGGGTATGGCGCAATCGCGTAGGAGCGGCCCATGGCCGCGATCCGCTCGACCATTCGACGCCCATTCGCGGCCATGGCCCGCGCCTACAGACACCTCGCAACGCGGCAGCGGTCTCGACCGCGGCGCGCTTCCGTTTCCCATTCCAAGAGCCCCGGCCGGTATCTGCAATCCTGGTGCGCACGGCGCGCCCTGGCCGCACGCGTCACATCACGGAGCCACAGCCATGAATGCCTACTGGTATTGCCTGCAAGGCATCGTGCAACGCGAATGGCTGCGCTTCGTGCTGCAGCGCTCGCGCTTCTTCAGCGCCCTGGTGCGCCCGCTGCTGTGGCTGCTGGTGTTCGCCGCCGGTTTTCGCGCGGCCCTGGGCATCGCCATCATCGCGCCCTACGACACCTACATCACCTACGAGACCTACATAGTCCCGGGGCTGGCGTGCATGATCCTGCTGTTCAACGGCATGCAGGGCTCGCTGTCGATGGTCTACGACCGCGAGATGGGCAGCATGCGCGTGCTGCTGACCAGCCCGCTGCCGCGCGCCTTCCTGCTCGCCAGCAAGCTGCTGGCGATCGCCCTGATCTCGCTGCTGCAGGTCTATGCCTTCCTCGCCATCGCCTGGCTGTACGGCGTGCAACCACCGCTCTGGGGCCTGCTCAGCGCCCTGCCCGCGCTGCTGCTGGTGGCCCTGCTGCTCAGCGCCCTGGGCCTGCTGCTGTCCAACGGCATCCGCCAGCTGGAGAACTTCGCCGGGGTGATGAATTTCGTGATCTTCCCGCTGTTCTTCCTGTCCTCGGCGCTCTACCCGCTGTGGAAGATGCGCGAGGCCAGCGAATGGCTGTACTGGCTGTGCGCGCTCAACCCCTTCACCCACGCCGTCGAGCTGGTGCGCTTCGCCCTCTACCAGCGCCTGAGCCTCAGCGCCCTGCTGATCTGCCTGGGCCTGACCGTGCTGTTCGCCGTGCTCGCCGTAGTCACCTTCAACCCGCAACACGCCGCCCTGCGCCGGACCAACTAAGCCCATTCGCGGCTGAAGCGCAGCTCCCGGCCACCCCCTACTCAAGCAACCCGGGCGAATACCGCCCGCAACCACCTGCGCCTCGATAAAACAGCCACTTGCTATCATCCTTCTACTACTTTGGTACTGCTTTTCCTCTCCAATGTAGAATTTCCAAAGCAGGGGTATTGCCCTGTAATACGCACACAAAAAGAACCGAGACTTAAGGCGATGAAGCACTGCCTAGCCCTATCAACGGGTCTTTCACTGATCGCATGCCTGCTGCTGGCCGCCCCGGCCCAGGCGGAGACTGCGCTGTTTTCCGTGGATGGCTATCGCCTCAGCCATTACCGCAGCCCCACGCCAGTGCACACCGAGCACGCCCGCACCCTCGACACTCCGGCCGTGCAACTGCTCCTCAACGAACAACCGCAGACCCAACTGATCGACGTATACCGACGCCCGTGGCGGCACGGCCGGTTCATCGAGGATGAAGTGCACGCCAACCTGCCCGGCAGCCTGTGGTTGGCCAATACCGGCGACGGCGAGCTGAGCAGCCAGTGGCAAGACTACTTCAGCCAGCACCTGCAACAGGCCAGCCATGGCGACAAAGGCTGGCCGCTGGTGTTCTACTGCCGCTCCGACTGCTGGCTGGGCTGGAACGCGGTCAAGCGCGCCCACACCCTGGGTTACCACAATCTCTACTGGTACCGTGACGGCATCGACGGCTGGCAGCAGGCTGGCCTGCCCCTGGTCACCGCACAACCACTCGTCCTGCCATAACCGTGTAACCATTTCCCTACGGCTATAGCCACACCATAATCAAAACAATGAGGTGAAAGGCCATGTACAAGATTCTGATTGCCGACGACCATCCGCTGTTTCGCGAAGCCATCCACAACGTCATCAGCGACGGCTTCCCCGGCAGCGAAATCATGGAAACCGCTGACCTCGACAGCGCCCTGGCCATGACCCTGGAAAACGACGACCTCGACCTGATCCTGCTCGACCTGAACATGCCCGGCATGCACGGGCTGAACGGCTTGATCAACCTGCGCAACGAAGCACCGACCATCCCGGTGGTGATCGTTTCCGCCGAGCAGGACAAGCAGATCGTCCTCCAGGCCATTACCTATGGTGCCGTCGGGTTCATCACCAAGTCTTCGCCGCGCGCGCAGATGACCGATGCCATCCAGCAGATCCTCAACGGCAATGTCTACCTGCCGCCGGACATCATCCGCTCGCAAAAAACCACCTCCCAGCGCAGCCACTCGGATCACCACAGCTTCCCTCAGGAACTGCTGCAAGCCCTGACCCGCAAGCAACTGCTGGTGCTGGAACGGATGACCAAGGGCGAGTCGAACAAACAGATCGCCTACAGCCTGGACATCGCCGAAACCACGGTCAAAGCCCACGTCTCGGCGATCCTGCGCAAACTCAATGTGCACAACCGGGTGCAGGCAATCCTGTCCGCCGGCGATATCGACTTCGCCGCCTATTTGCGCCGCTGAGCCCCATCCCCGCCGCCTCGTAGGCTGCGCCGCGCGCACCGCCGGCGGCCCAGATTTCCGTCGAATGACCCGTTCCGCCTTGCGCTGCTCCGACGCCAGGCCGGTGCACCCGGCCGTGACAAATCAAGCCGGTGGCGCCGCTCCGGGCCGGGCGCGCCACGCGCACCGCGACTGGCCGCGGAGCTAACCCCGCCCCTGCTCCAGCAAATGACTCATCGCCGTCTTCAGCTTCATCGGCCGTACCGGCTTGTGCATCAGGGTATGGCCGAGTTCGCGCATCTGCTGTTTGAGTTCGTTGCTGTAGTTGGCGGTGATCATCAGCGCCGGCAGCGGCGTGCTGCGCCTGGAGTTGATCAGGGCCACGGCGTCGACGCCGTTGTGGCCGTCGTCGAGGTGGTAGTCGGCGATCAGCAGGTCGGCGTCGGCGTGGTAGTTGTCGACCTGGCGCGCCAGGTCTTCTTCCGACAGCGCGGTGACCACCTGGCAGCCCCAGGCTTCCAGCAGGGTGCGCATGCCGGCGCAGATCGCCGCATCGTTATCCAGCACCCAGATGCGCGAACCGCTGAGGCGTTCGAGCAGCAGGTCGGGCGCTTCATGCACCACCCGGGCCCTTGGCGCACGGGTGGTCAGGGGGACTTCGATGGCGAACATCGAGCCCTTGCCCAAACGCGAGGACACGCGGATACGGTGGCCGAGCATGCGCGCAATTTTGTCGACGATGGCCAGGCCCAGGCCGAGGCCGCGGTCCTGCTTGCGGTGGGTGACGTCGCCGCGCTTGAACTCCTGAAAGATCTCGCCGAGTTTATCCTCGGCGATACCGATACCGGTGTCCCACACCTCGATCGACAGGCTCTGCCGGTGCCGGCGGCAGCCGAGCAGGATGCGTCCGCTGGTGGTGTAGCGGATGGCGTTGCTGAGCAGGTTGCGCAGAATCCGCGCGAGCAACTGGATGTCACTGCGCACCAGCGCCGAGCTGGCCACAAAGTCCAGACGCAGGCCTTCGCTGCCGGCGATCTGGTGGTACTCGGCGGCGAGGTTTTCCAGCAGTTCGCTGACGGCGAACGGGGCGATATCCGGCTTGATTACCCCGGCATCCAGCTTGGAGATATCCACCAGGGTGCCGAGCAGGCTTTCCACGTCTTCCAGGGAGTTGCTGACGTTGCGTACCAACGCGGCGCTTTCGGCCAATTCGCGTTTTTCCAGCAGTGCGCTGGTGAACAAGCGGGCGGCGTTCAAGGGTTGCAACAGATCATGGCTGACTGCGGCGAGGAATTTGGTTTTCGACAGGTTGGCCTGTTCGGCCTCGCCCTTGGCTTCGCGCAGGCGTGCTTCCATCTGCATGCGCTCGTCGATTTCGCAGCGCAGCTGGGCATTGAGGTCGGTGAGTTCGGCGGTACGTTCGCGCACCCGCTGCTCCAGGTGTTGATAGGCCTGATGCAATGCTTCGGCGGTGCGCCGGCGCTCGGTAATGTCGCGGATCAGCACGAAGATGCCGACCACCTCGCCGCTGGCCTGACGATTGGGCACATAGGAGCGCAGCATGTAGCGCTCCTGGCCATTGTGGTTGGTTTCCGCCACCTCGAAGGTCACGCTTTCGCCGGACAAGGCCCGCTCGATATAGGGCTCCAGGCGTCGGCAATGTTCTTCGTTGTGCACCTCGCGCAGGCTCTGGCCGAGCATGGCGCCGCGCGGCCAGCAGTACCATTCCTCATAGACCTTGTTGGTGAACTCGTAGACCAGATCGGCATTCAGGTAGGCGATCAGCGCCGGCACGTGGTCGGTGATCAGGCGGATCCAGCGCTCGCTTTCGCTGAGCGCTTCGGCATGTCGGTAGCGCTCGGTGATGTCGGTAAAGGTGTTGACGAAGCCGCCGGTGGGCAGTGGATGGGTGCGCACCTCGAGCATGCGGCCGTCGAACAGGCGCAGCTCCAGCTCCTCGATGGGCTTGCCGCTGGCATCGTGGCTGTCGGGGGTCAGCAGTTGCAACTCGCTGTCGGCCATCACCTCGGCGAAGGGTCGATGGGCGTTGATCGGTGCCAGGCCGCAGAGGTCGAGAAAGCGGTGGTTCCACAGCTCCAACTGGCCCTCGGCATTGACCATGGCCATGCCTTGCGACAGGTTGTCCACGGCGCGCTGGAGCAGGCGCGACTTCTGCGCCAGGGCCTGCTCGCGGCGCAGGGTTTCGTTCTGTTTGACCTCGGTGATGTCGGTGTAGAGGATCACCAGGCCGCCCTCGCGGGTCGGCCGTTCGCTGACCTGCACCCAGCGCCCGTCGCGCAGGCGGTAGAGCATGTGCTCGTCGCGGTTGCCGCGCTGCTCCTCGACCACCAGGCCGGTGCTCTTGCTCAGCCGCTTGATCTCCGACAGCCGAGTACCGGCGCCGATGCGCGCGCGGCTGTGCTCCCAGAACGACTTGAAACGGCTGTTGAACAGGACGATGCGCTGTTCGCTGTCGAACAGCACGAAGCCGTCGGAGATGCTCTCGATGGCATCGATCAGATGCTGGTGGGCGGTTTCCGCGCGCAAACGCGCATCGCTGAGCAATTGGTTGCTGGATTTCAGCTCGGCCATCGCCTGATTCAGCGCATCGGTGCGTTCGCGCACCTGTTCGGCGAGCACCACCGAGTGCTGAAAGGCCGCATAGGCATCGTCGCCGCGCGAATGGACCGACTCGACCCGCTCGATCAGTGCGGTATTGATGCGTTTGAGCTTGTGGTTATCCTTTTCCAGCGCCGCACAGCGGGCTTGCAGCTCGGCGACATCAACCGCGGCCGGGACGGCCAATGGCGACTCCGGTGAAGGTTTGGTTGATGTGCATGCCATTGAACTGCTCCCCGTAGGTATTGAAACCTATAACTTGCTGGCTACGCAGGAAGGCCGAGACCGGCTCGACGCCACCGTCGTCCTCGATTTCCAGGCGGCGCAGAAAACAATCGCAGCCGATAGTCAGCAGCAAGGGTCCGAGGCGCTCGCGCAGGCCCTCGAACAGGTTTTCCAGATTGGGCAATAGTGGCCCGGGACGCATGGCGGTCAGGACGATGCCGTTCTCCACCGCACAATAGAAACTCAAACTGAGGTCTTCGTTGACCCGCTGGATCGAACGCACGTAGTACTGGTCGCTGATGCGCACGGCCAAGGGATTGGCGGCGAACACCCGATGATCCAGATCCTCCAGCGCTACGCCGATCAGCTCGGCGTATTCCTGCGCGGCCGGCGCCGCATTCAGCTCATACACCCGGCGGCTGGCGCTGTCGGCCCGGGTGACCACCAGCTTCTCGGCGCAGGGTTCGATGTGATGGGTGCTGAACACCTCGAAATCCAGCCAGGTGTTGAACAGCACCACCACCGCCGCGCCGGTGTGGAACTGGCCGCCATAGTAGACGTGGGTATGGGTCAGGTGGTTGTCGTCGCCGGCCGAACCGCCGAAATGCGGGATGCTGCCGAACGCCGCGCTGAGTGCGCCGAGCACCACCTCCTCGCGGCTGGACAAGCCATCGAGCAGGGTCAGGGCGAAGCTGTGGCCCTTGATCGAAGCCAGCTCGTTGTTGCGGCAATCCTTGGCCAGCCGTTCGACCAACTGCTGGGCGTCGATCAGGCTGAAACGCTCCATTTCGTCGATCAGTGCACTGGAAATGGAGAAGCTGCGGTGATCGAAACCCACCGCACTGACGCAGCTGCGGCCGTAGCCATGCGGGGTGATTTCACCGGCGCTGGTGCAGCCGATCAGGTTGATGCCGCCGAAGTACTGATCCAGCGCCTCGCCGAGGCTTTCCAGGTCGTATTCCGCCGAACAGAAGAACAGCACGAAGCCCAGGTGCGGGTGGATCAGCTGGCGCGCCAGTTCCTGCGCCACCAGCTCCACATCCGTGGCGCTCGAGGTCGCGGTGACGACGCCTTCAGTCCGTTCCTGCTGCATAGCTTGCCCCAATAAAAAACCCACCTGTCATGGGATGATTCTACGAAGCTCTCCGGTTATGCCCCATGCAACTTGAGTCGTGTCGACCTACTCCCTAAGTAGCAGTACACGACCGCATCAGGCGGACAACGGCCAGAACATAAGGGTCAGCAGCAACAACCCGGCGTAGAAGCCGATCTCCAGCGTCTCGCTGAGCGGTTGGATACGCCGCAAGGCGCCATAGACGTGCACCACGATCATCATCAGCGCCGTGGCGGCGAGCAGTTCAAAAACCGTGTGAATGGCTTCGCCAGTCAAGGCGGCGCGCAGCATCATGGCTTCGAGGATCAGGATGAACGCACCCAGGCAGCGACCGAAGTACACCGCCAGGTCGGTCTGCGTGGGGATCTGCCAACCCATCAGCCGAGCCCAGGTCAGCGGAACGAGAAAGATCGGTAAAGCAAAGACCAGTGTGGTCACGACGGTCAGGACCAGCAGGTAATCCGCCGCCGAATCACTCCATATACTCAGCATCGCTGCATCCTTTCATAAACACTCAGTAAGTACGCGGCACTCAGAGAGTGTGAAAATATCGAGCGCCTTGCTGCGAACGTTTGGAGGCGGTCGCAGTAGACGAGAGATTGTTCACAAGCTCTCAGATGCAGCGCATCAGCACAATCGGCAGGGCGAGGAACAGGCCGGTTACCGGAAGCAGAATCAGCAGCACATCCAGGCTATCGATCAGCATGTGCACCTCCATGAAAAGGCTGCGGCGCAACTAGCCGTTTTTGTAGGAGCAGCAAGGACTGGGCGTCCCCCTGGCGCCTACAGACAAAACCGGACAGGTTGCCCTGTCCGGTTTGTTTACGGCACGCTTTACCAGTTCAGTACGGCACCGACGGCGAAGGTGTCGGTGTCTTCATTCAGACCGCTGCCGGTGGCGGCATCGATCTCGAACTGGTTGTATTCGGCAACCAGCTTGAGGTTGTCGTTGATGGTGCGGAAGTAGGCGACGCCACGGGTCTCGTAGTCGGCGGCGGTACCCAGGCCGTTGCCGTCGTCCTCGGTCTTGCCGTAGGACAACGCCACGCGGTTCTTGCCGAAGGTGTAGGAGGTCTGCAGCAGGTAACCGTCGCTGTCCACTTCGCGCAGCGTGGCCTCACCGGCGTTGTTGGTATAGAACGGATTCATGCCCTCGGCCTGGAAACCCGAACCGGTTACCGAGAAACCGCCCATCTTGGCCTGGACGCCATAGCCAACCCCCTGGGAGGTAACCGAGTCGACGTCGGAATTGGTGTTGTCCGAAGTCTGATGGGCTCCGTTGATCCAGGAGTAGATCTTCGCGCCGGCCACTTCGAACTCATAGGTGATCTCGGTTTCGAAACGCGGGCTCTCCTGGTAGGCCTTGCCGTCACCGTCGACCTGGTTGGAGTCGTAGGGGTCCATGATCCCGGCGGCCACCCGCAAACCGCTCATTTTCGGACTGCGGTAGGTGATCTGCGCGGTGGGGAACGGGTACGGGTAACCGCTGCCGATATTGCCGAAGGACACGCCGCCGAAGTCGACCAGGCCGAGCGTATCGCTGACCTGGCCATAACCGGACAGCAGCTCATCGAGGAAGATGTTGGAACGGGCGAACAGGCCGAAATCCTTACCCACCAGCACTTCGCCCCACTCGCTACCCACAGTGCCGTAGAACTGCCGCACGTCGATGGCGGTGTCGGTGCCGTTCTGTTCGCTGTCGTTGATGGTGACCCAGAACGAAGAACGCGCGCCGAGTTTCAGGTCATCGATCTGCTTGCCGAAGTTGAAACCGATCCAGTTCGGCAGGAAGCCCATCTTCACCCGCGACTGGCGGCGGTCGAACAGATCGCCCTCGCGATCCACATCGCTGTTCACGTAGAAGGCATTGATATAGCCGTCGGTGGAGAACGTGGTGTCGTCCTTGTCATACAGGACGATTTCCGCGGCCGCTTGCTGGGCTGTTGCCAACGCGACGGCAGCAGTCAGAGCCAGAGGCAGGAATCGGGTGTTGGCGATCTTCTTGTTGTTCATAACGCTCTCCGCTTGAGGGGACGACCATCGGTCAGTCGGTTCGGAGGCGATTATCGAAAAGCATGGCGCCCGGCCATACGCTGCTATGGCGCTGGTTGACTGCTGCTTTGGCCGGGCGCAGCGGCGCACACAATAAGGTGTAAGACCCGGCCAGACCACGGAGCAAGCCAAAGGTCGTAGGCCTTTGCGCCGAGACGCACGCAGGCCTGCCGCCTGATCGACGGCATGCCCTGGGCGGAGGAATATATGGAGGAAGTAGCGCAGCCGATCAGCTTGGCGTTGACCAACCCGATACCGGTTTGGCGGCAGTGGCCAGTACCCGCCAACTGCCCTGGGCCTGACTCAGCTGGCGATGCGCGGCCAGTAACTGTGGCCGCTGGAGCGCGGCCAGGGCCTGCAGTACGGCCCTCTCATGCTGCCCGGGCAAACCGGCCAGGTGCGCTTGCCAGTACTGCTCGGCAAGCTCCTGCGGGCTACTGATCTTGGCCAGCGCCTGCCGGCGTAGCTCGGCAGCCATGAGCGCCAGCGCCTGCTCATCGAGTGTCGCCAGGCGCTCACCCTGGACCTGGAGAAATGCCTCGATATGGCCGAGGACTTGCTCTGCCGAGGCATGCGGCGACTGCACGGCAAAGAGAATGCCGCGCTGCGCCTGCACCTGGCGGAACCCGCAAAACACCGCATAACCCAGTTGCAGCTCACTGCGCAGACGCTGGAAAAAAGCGCCCTGGCAGGCCTGCGCCAGCAGGCGCCACGCCGCCTCGGTCGCTGCATCCGTGGCCGGCAACGGGCAGAACAGCAGCAACGCCGAATCACTGCAGTCGATGGCAGCGTCTTGCCAGTAACGCCTGACGGGCCCCATTGGCGGCGCCTCGGGCGCATGCAGCACCGCGACCGAGCTGAACAATCGCTCGACCTCGGCTTGCCCGGCTGGCGCCACGCCCACACCCAGGCCATCGAACCGTGCCTGCCGGTAGCACTGATGCAGGCGCTGCGGGGTCAGCGCGGCGCACTCGCCCCTGGGCGGCGCGAACAACTCGGGCAAACGCCTGAGCAACTGGCGAAATGGCATCTCCGCTTGCGCCTGAATGGCAGCCTGTCGGGCCTCGCGCGGCCCTTGCTGCCAGGCACTCGGCGCCGGGCAAAGCAGCGTAGCCAGCACCGCCTGCAATATCGTCGGCAGCAAGGCGGCGGCGCCTTGCAGCGACACTTGCCAGCCATCATCCCGGCCGTCCAGCTGCAGGGCGACCCCGACCTCCGCGGCATCGGCTTCAATGGTCCGCAACGCCACCCGCAACAGCGCCTGCAACTCGGCAGCGTCGACCCGCTCGGCCAACCAACAGCGCCAATAGAGAACGCCTTGCCCGTCGGTGGCTGGAGCTGGCAACCAACGCACCCGGGCCGCGATGCCAAGGGCAGCAACTGTGGCGGCTGCCGGGGCGAGAAACGGATTGGCCGGCGGCAATTGCCACGCCCAGGTGCAAGGCGCGGCGCTGACCGATGGCGTCTCCTGCATCTGCAAGGTAAAGCCAGGCGCCGGCCAACTCGGCATGGGCCGGGCGCTGCCGAACAGCATGAGCAGACGCTGGGGGTCCTGCATCTGCTCCAGCAGCCCCGCTACTGCGGCCAGGCCAGCGCCGCTCAAGCCAGCGCCCGGGTTCCAGTCAGCCGCCAGGCATTCCTGCCAATGACGGGCCAGGGCCAACGGCTGCAAGCCGTGCAGGCGACACCCCTGGATCGCCCGATAGCGTTCGTACAAAGTCTCGTCCTGACCGGCAGCCGCAAAGAAGCCCAGCCAGCCCAGCACGGCGGCCACAACCGCGGCCTGGGTGACGGCCGCCTCGTCGACGCCAGCAACGCTCAGCAGCAACATGGCCTGGTCGGCATGGCGATACACCAGCCGTACCTGTATCCCTTGGCCCAGGCCCGCCTCGCGCAAGCCGGCGAGCAAACCGCCCGGCGCCTCAAAACGCAGCCAGGTCTGCAGAAAATCGAGGGCTTCATCCAGACCAGGCGCGCCCCACTCCAGGGCGAAGCCCAGGTGCAAGGAGGGCACACCGCCAGGCAGGGTCATGCGCAACCGCTGCACGCTCAGCGGTAACAACGGCGCCGGGGGCGACTGCTGCTGCCTGCCGCGCCCCGGCAATGCTGCGCCGTGAAGCTGGGCCAGCTCACCCAGCTCATCGAACGTCTGCGGGCCAACCAGCATCAGCGACAACTGTCCGGCCTGGTAGAACCGCTGGTGAAACGCCTGCAGCGCCTGCTGGAACGCGACCTGCTCGACGGCCAGGGTGTCACGGTTACCGGCCTGGAAAGCCGCGAAGCGGTGCCCGACCGGCAACGCCTGCCCCAGCGCCACCGACACCAGGGTGTCGGAATCCTGGCCGCGGGCGAGGAACTCGGCATGCACCACCTCGCGCTCGCGCAACTGCGCCGCCTCATCCAGCAGCGGATGGGCCAGCATATCGAGCAAGCGGGCCAAGGCCTCGTCGAGTCGATCCGCCGGCACCTCGCAGAAATAATCGGTGTGCCGCGCCTGGGTCGAGGCATTGACCTGCCCGCCGCAGGCCTGCACGAAGGCCATCAGGCTCTGCTCGACGGCATAGCCACTGCTGCCGAGAAACAGCAAGTGCTCGAGAAAATGCGCCATGCCGGGGTAATCGGCCGGCTCATCATGGCTGCCCGCCGCGACCCGCACGCTGATCGCCGCCTTGGCCGTACCCGGCAGGCTGAGCATGGCCACCTGCAGCCCGTTGGCCAACTGCCGACACTCGGGCAGGGCAACCTTGACGGACGGGACGTTGCAGACGGCAGGCATAACGAGGCTCGGCTCTGGCAGATTTCGGCACTTCAGCATCGAACAGCGAGTAATGGAAGGGCAATAGTGCTTTGGAAGTAGCCGCAACCGTACAAAGTCCAAGCGAATGACCTGGCGAACTCGGCGATTGAGCAAATAGCCAGCCTCCGAGGCCTCTTTGCTCCTGCCCCCCGCGCTCGTCACTCAGGAAGCTGGCACGGCATCGGCAGTCACCGGCTGGTCGCCAGCGGCCGTATGGCGGCGCACCTTGAACCAGGCGGCATACAGCGCCGGGACGAAGAAGATGGTCAGCAGCGTCGCCACGGTGAGGCCGCCCATGATCGCGATTGCCATTGGCCCCCAGAACACGCTGCGGGTCAGCGGGACCATCGCCAGTACGGTGGCCAGCGCCGTCAACATCACCGGCCGGGCCCGGCAGATGGCGGATTCCAGCACGGCGTTCCAGGGGGCGCGGCCCTGGGCGATCTCGATCTGCACCTGGTCGATCAGGATCACCGAGTTGCGCATGATCATGCCGCCGAGGGCGATGATGCCGAGGATCGCGACGAAGCCCAGCGGCGACTGGAACACCAGCAGCGCCGGCACCACGCCGATCAGGCCCAGCGGCGCGGTCAGCACCACCATCCACATGCGCGAGAAGTCCTGCAGTTGCAGCATCAACAGCAGCAGAATGGTGATCAGCATCAGCGGGGCCACCGCCAGCAGCGCCTGGTTGGCCTTGTCGCTTTCCTCCACCGCGCCGCCGACGTCGATGCGGTAGCCCGAGGGCAGCTTCGCCTCGATGTCCTTGAGCAATGGTTGGATCTCCTGCGTCACCGACACGCCCTGCTCGCCGTCGTTGACGTCGGCGCGCACGGTAATCGCCATGTCGCGGTTGCGCCTCCACAGCACCGGTTCTTCCAGTTCGTAGCTCACCTGTGCCACCTGCGACAACGGCACCACGCTGCCCTGGCGGGTGTAGAGGTTGATGTCCTCGAGGGTGTCGAGGCTCAGGCGCTCCTCGGGCACGGAACGGGCCACGATGTCGATCAGCTCCTCCTGCTCGCGCAACTGTGACAGGGTCGCGCCGTTCATCACGGTCTGGGTCACCAGGGCCACGTCGGCCGGCGTCAGACCCAGGGCGCTCGCCTTGTCCTGGTCCAGCTGCACCTTCAGCGCGCGCACCGGGTCGTTCCAGTCGAGCTGGACGTCGCGCACTTTCGGGCTGGATGTGACCACCTGCTCTACCTCGCGGGCAATCTGGCGCACCACCTGGGTGTCGGGGCCGACGACGCGGAACTGTACCGGGTAGCCAACGGGCGGCCCCAGCTCCAGCCGGGTCACGCGCAACCAAGCCTGCGGAAACTGCTGGTCAGCCATGCTCATCAGCCGCTCACGCACCGCCTCGCGCGCCTCCAGGTCCTTGGTCATCACCACGAACTGGGCATAGCCCGGATTCGGCAACTCGGGGTTGAGCGAGAGGTAGAAGCGCGGCGCGCCGGCGCCGGTATAGGCGGTGAAGAAGCGCACGTCCTCGTCCTTCGCCAGGATCTTCTCCATGCGCTTGACCTGCTCGCTGGTCGCGGCGAACGAGGCACCTTCCTTGACGCGCAGATCGACGACCAGCTCGGGACGCGAACTGTTGGGGAAGAACTGCTGCGGCACCAGTTTTATGCAGGCCAGCGCAAGCGCCAGCGCGCCAAAGGTCGCGCCTATGACCACCCAGCGGCGCTCGATGGCGGCGTCGATCAGGCGGCGCAGCCCGCGATAGAACCTGGTGTCGTACGGATCACTGCCATGCTGGTGCTTGCCCTGGTCGTTGGGCAGCAACTTGACCGCGAGGTACGGCGTGAAAATGCCGGAGCAGATCCACGAGAGCAATACCGCGGCGCCGACGATCCAGAAGATGCCGCCCGCGTACTCACCGGTGGTGGACTGCGACAGGCCGATCGGCAGGAAGCCCACGACGGTGATCAGCGCGCCGGTCAGGCGCGGCATGGCCGTGGCCTGGTAGGAGAAGGCCGCCGCCCTCACCCGGTCCCAGCCGGTTTCCATCTTCGCCACCATCATTTCGATGGCGATGATCGCGTCATCCACCAGCAGGCCCAAGGCGATAATCAGCGAGCCGAGCGAAATGCGCTCGAGGTTCCAGCCCATCGCCAGCATCACCAGCGCCACACCGCCCAGCACCAGCGGCACCGTGGCGGCGACCACCAGGCCGGCGCGCCAGCCCAGGCTGGCCAGGCTCACGGCAATCACGATGATCAGCGCCTCGGCCAGCGCGCGCTCGAAGTCCAGAATCGCGTCTTTGACCGTGGTGGGCTGGTCGGCCACCAGTTCCAGCTCCACGCCGTACGGAAGTTCCGCCTGAATGGTGGCAACCGCCGCGTCCATCGCCTTGCCGAGGTCGACGATATTGCCGTCGCTGGTCATGCTGATACCGAGCATCAGCACTGGCTGTCCGTTGTGGCGCACCGTATAGACTGGCGGCTCCTCGACGCCACGGGTGACGGTCGCGATGTCGCCGAGCTTGATCAGCCGCCCGCCTGCTGTGATGGGCACATTGCGGATGGCCTCTTCGCTGGCGAACTGGCCTGTCATCCGCACCATAACGCGGTCACCGCGGGTGTCGATCTGGCCCGCGGGCAGCATGGCGTTCTGGCTCTTGAGGCTCTCGGCGATGGTCAGCGGGGTGATGCCCAGCGCGGCCAGGCGCTCGTGGGAGAACTCGACATAGACGCGCTCGGCCTGCTTGCCGATGACATCGATCTTCTTGACCATCGGCACCTTGAGCATGCGCCGCTTGATGTCCTCGGCCGCGTCGGACAGGTCGGCGAGGTCGATGCCGTCGCCCTTGACGGCGTACATCAAGCCGTACACGTCGCCGTACTCGTCGTTGACGATCGGGCCGACCACGCCTTCGGGCAGTTCGAGGCTCAGGTCATTGAGCTTCTTGCGCGCCTGGTACCAGGCTTCGCGCTGGTCGGCCTTGGAGGTGCCGCCGCGCACGGTGAGGGTCATGCCCGCATAGCCTTGTCGCGCGTAGGTGACCACCTTCTCAAAGTGGTCGATCTGCTCGAACTTCTTCTCCATGCGATTGAGGACCTGGTCCTGCAACTGCTGGGCGGTGGCGCCCGGCCAGATGACCATGGCGGTCATCGACGGCACGGAGAAATTCGGGTCCTCGAGCTGGCCGAGCCTGGTGAAGCTGAAGGTACCGGCCAGCGCGACGAGGATCAGCATGAACAGGACGACGGCGCGGTGGCGCAGCGCCCAATCGGTAAGGTTGAAGTTGTTCATCGGGCGGCCTGCTGCAGAGTGGTTTCAGCTATCGTCGCGCCTGGCAGGGCGACCTTCATGCCGGGCGCCATCTTCTGCACCCCGGCGATGACCACCCGTGCGCCGGCCTGCGGTCCGGATATAAGCACCTCATCGTTGCGGTAGCCCAGCACAGTGACCTGCACCAGCTCGACGCTGCCCACAGCTTCATCGCCTGCCGGCGTGACCAGCCACAGCGCCGGCTGGCCGCTGCTTTGCGTCAGCGCGCTGGCCGGCACCACAGCTACCGAGCTATCCGTCATCTCGCGCTCGGCCAGCAGGGTGGCGGTCGCGCCCAACGGCAGCGAGCGCGTGCCCAGCGGCTTCAGGCGCGCCCGGAAGGTGCGCGTTTGCGCCGCGGCCTGCGGCGACAGCTCGCGCAGCAGGACCGCGAAGGTCTCGTTCGGCGTGCTGGCCAACGAGGCCTTGAAGCTCGCCTTCTGGAAGTTGGCCAGGTGATCCTCGGGCACATCGACGACTATCTCGGGCTCGCCCGGATTGGCGATCGAGACAACCGCTTGGCCCTCCGGCACGACCTGCCCGACCTCGAAGCGCACGGTCGTGACCACGCCACTGCGCGAGGCGCGCAGCACGGTGTATTTGAGGCGGTTGTGCGCCAGCTCAAGCTTGCGCGCCTCGGCCTCGGCGGTAGCCCGGGCGGTCTGGGCGTTGGTCTGCGCGCGCTCGTCGTCGGCCGCACTGACCGAGCCGTCGGCCTTCAGTGCGGTCAGGCGCTGGCGGTCCGACTCGGCCTGGCGCGCCAGCTCGACGGCGGCGGCCCACTGTTGCCGCGCCGCTTCCTCAGCGAGGCGGTAGTCGTTGTCATCCAGCACAGCCAACACCTCACCTTCAAGCACAACCTGGCCGACATCGACCTGGCGCTGGACGACCTTGCCGCCCACGCGGAAGGCCTGGTCGACTTCATGCCGCGATTGCACGGTGCCCACATACCGATGGGTTTCTCGAGCATTGTCGTAGCTGATTTCAACGGTGTGCACCGGTCGTGGTGTCTGCACGGTCGGCTGCTGCGGGCTGCACGCGCAGAGCATGGCGACTGCTGCTAGGGCGCAGGCCGCAGTAAGGGAGTTCTTCAAGACGATTCCTCTTTGAAGACGATGGATGCTTAGGAAAGTGGTTGGCGGTTATTAGCTGCGGTAGCTGCGCTGGAGTTGGCGGATTGCTCGAACACCTGCCAGCCGCCGCCCAGCGCCTTGTAGAGCTGCACGCTATCGAGCAACAGTTGGGTGTTGCTGTCGTTGGCGGAGAGGCGGGCCGCCAGACGCGCCCTTTGCGCGTCCAGCAGCGGCAGCAGATCGATCTGCCCGCGGTAGTAGAGCGACTGGGCGTGGCCCAGTGCGGCCTCCGCAGAGTCGGTGGCCGACTGCAACGACTCGGCGCGTTGACGCTCTTGGGCCAGCGTGACCAGGGCGTTCTCCACGTCCTCGAGCGCACGCGCAATGCCGTCCTCGGCGCGCAGCAGCGCCTCACGCTGGCCGCTCTCGGCAACCTGGTTGATGGCGCGGGTGCGCCCGGCATTGAAGAGCGGCATCGCCAGCAGGCCGGCCACGTTGGTGAAGCGGGCGGCGCCCAGGTCGACGCCGTTCAGCTCCATGCCCTGGCGGCCGAAGGACGCGCCGAGAAACAGCCGCGGAAACCATTCGGCCGCGGCCTGCTGGCGGCGCGCATTGGCCGCATCGAGCTGCGCCATCAGCGCCAGCACGTCAGGCCGGCGCTGCAGCAGCTCGGCGGGCTGGCCCGGCCGGGCCTGAGGCACCGGCACATCGCCGCGCGCGGGCTGGATGCTCGCAGCGTTAAAGGCCTGGTCGCCGCTCAGCACCGCGATACGGTGGCGCGCCACGGCCGCCAGCGTCTCCAGCGGCGGGATCTGCGCGCGCGCCGAGGCAGCATCGGTCTGGGCGCGCTCGACGTCGAAGGCGGTTGCCAGCCCGACGCGCTGGCGCGCGCGGACCAGGCGCAGCGTCTCGTCCTGCGCCGCCGAGATTGCGCGCAATGTCTCGACCTGGCGCAGCGCGCCGGCCAGGGTGAAGTAGTTGCTGGCGATATCGCTCATCACCAACAGGCGCACGCCGCGCACGCCGTGCTCCGCCGCCAGCGCCTCGGCCTCGGCTGCTTGCGCGCCGGCACGCAGACGACCGCTCAGGTCGAGCTCCCAAGAGACGTCCAGGCCCGCGCCAGCAGTGGTGATGTCCGGGGCACCTGGTTTCTTGGCAGTGGCATAGCCGGTGCTGCGATCGGCGCCGGAGGCAGACAAACCGACGCTGGGAAATAACCAGGAGCGGCCGATCGTCTCACCGGCGCGGGCAGCGCGCAGGCGCTCGGCAGCGATCTTCACATCGCGGTTCTCGTGCATCGCGCGGCGCACCAGTTGCGTCAGCAGCGGGTCGTTGAAAGCCTGCCACCACGCCGCTTCGGGCTCCATCTCGGCGGCCGTGCTGGCTGCGAACTCGGCCGGCAGATCCAGCGACGGCTTGACGACCGGCGTGGAACAACCGCTCAGGGCCAGGGCGATCGCCGCGGCGAGTAGCGCAGCGGCGACGAGAGCGAACCTGCGCTCGGCAGGTTGCTGGGGCGTCTGACCGGGATGACGGGTCAGCGCATAGGAGGTTGGAAGTCGCGACATCGGATTGGACTCGTATGGATTCGAGATGGCAGCAGCGTAAAGCCCGGGGCGCGCAAAGTTGTCAGCAAAGCGTCGCGCTTCGGTCGCCCTATCGAGCGCCCGCTCAGGCATGGCCGTCACTCGCCGGCGGCGTCCGCCACAGGCTCGGCGGCCGCCGATACCAGGTCGGCGGTAATCGCTACCAGCAGTTCTTCGGCGCAGGAAAACTCGCGCTGGCGTCCGCTCACCAGGTTTTCCAGACGGCCCGCAACCCCCCCCGGTGTGGCGTCGCTGCGCAGTTTCAGCACATAGGAACGGCGACTTGAGTACTTGGATTCAGGGTTCAGGATCATCGCGGACCACCAGATTAGGAAAGTTCGACGACAGCCTATGGCGAACCCTGGTTCGAGTCGTAAGGGAAAGGTCAGACTTCGGTCGCGTCTATATAGAGGTCGTGACCTTCGACACTTGGCGCATGGAAGACAGCCCGCTTCAGACGAACTTGGCGGCCTGCAGCAGTGCGCGCGCACGCCTCACCGGCTCGGTGCCCACAGCTTCAGGCAGCCGCTCGACCAGCGCCGCCAGGGCCTGATATTCCTCGGCCGCGGCGTCATGCTGCCCGCACAGTTCGACCAGGGCGAGCAGTTCCAGCCAGGGTGCTTGCTGGGCGCGCGCCTCCTCAACCGCGCGCCGTACTGCCGCGCTGCCGGCATCTAGCCGGCCCTGCCCCCGCGCGATGGCGGCCTCCAGCAGCAACAGCTGCGGCAGGTACACGCGCTCGCCCAGTTCATCAGCGAGCCGCAGCGCCTCCTGCAGTTCGGCCTGCGCGGCGGCAAAATCCCCCGCCAGCAGCAGCGCCTCGGCGGCGTAACCGAGCACCTCGCTGGCACCGGAGCGCATGCCGAGCCGAGTGTGCTCTTCGTAGGCCTCGCGGATGCGCCGGTAGCCGTCACGCGGCGCGCCGTTGCGCGCGTCGGCCCAACCACGCCACCAGCGGCAGGCCGTGCGGCCGAGCGCGAGGGAATACTCATCGACCAGGGCCTGCATGTCGTCGGCCAGCGCCGCCACACGCTCGGCGTTACCCATCCGCACCTCGAACAGCACCTCCTGCCAGGCGGCGACCAGCCAGGCCATCGGCTGGCGCAGCGCCTGCGCGCGGGCCCGTGCCCGCTGCAGATGCGCCCTGCCCTGCTCGACCAGGCCGCTGCGCAGCAATTCGATGGCCAGCATGCCGAGCTGCGTGACCTGGGGATCGGCCGCAAATATTTCGTGCGTGCCGATGCCCAGCGGCTCGGCGATCGCCAGGCCGCGCTCGAACCAGCTGCGGGCCGCCTGCGTACGCCCCTGAAGATGCTGCACCTGGCCCTGCACGAGACACGCCGCCAGCATCAGTGCTGCATCATTGGTCTCGCTCGAGAGGGCTTCGGCGCGCTGCGCTACCGCCAGTGCCAGCCCATAGTCGCCGCGCAGACTCAGCAGATAGCCGAAGCCGTGCAGCAGGCGACCGCGCAGCGGATGTTCGGGGGCATCCGCCAGTAACCTGTATGCGCGTTCGAACGCGCTGCTGGCTGCGCTGCCGACGCCGAGCGCGTGGAAAGCCGACACGCCTTGCAGCGTGGCCAAGGTAATTTCCAGCGCGTCGCGCTCCGGCCCTTGCGCTGCCTGTTGCAGCAGGAGCAACGCGCGCTCGGTGAGACCGATGCACGAGGCCGGGCTGAAGTGCAGCAGCGCCGCCTCCGCCGCCTCGGCGTAGTAGCGCAGCGCGATCATCGGCTGCCGAGCCCGCTCGAAGTGCATCGCCAACTCCGAGGCAGCAACCGCCACGCCGGACGAGCGTTCGCGTTCGAGGGCAGCGCCAACCTGACTATGCAGGTGGGTACGTAGCGAGCGCGGCGTGCGCTCGTACAGCACCTGACGGAACAGCGCATGGCGGAACGCATAGTGCAGCTCCGCCTCATCACCCTCGGCGGCTCGCGCCGGCGTGAGCCAAAGCTGTTCGCGCACCAGCTCCTCGCAGGTCAGGGCCACCGCGGCGAGGTCGCGCTCCAGGGTCAGCGCCAGCGTCTCCACCCGGAATTCGCCCCCGCACACTGCCGCCGCCGAAAGCAGACCACGCTGCTCCTGCCCGAGCCTGGAAATATAGTGGTCGATGATGGCCGCGAGGTTCTCGGGAACCGCCATGCCCGTCAGCCGGGCCTCGACAGTGGCATCGCCGTCAGTTTGCTCCAGCACATCGCCGATAAGCGACGAGACAAACAGCGGCACGCCATCGGTGCGTTCGTGCAGGGCACGCACGAAGGCTTCGTCGCGCGCCAGCGAGGCCGAATGCAGCGCGATATAGTCGGCGACCTCGGTTTCCGAGAACGGGTCGAGTACCACTTCCTCGCACAGCCGCTGCAAACGCAATTCGTGGCGCACCTTGCCGAGCGGGTGATCGAGCGCCACCACCTCGGCGACGCGGAAACTCGCCAGCCACATCAGTCGCGTGCGCCCGCGGCGCCGGGCGATGTAGTCGATGAGTTGGACGGTGGCCCGGTCGCTCCAGTGCAGGTCTTCGGTGACCAGCAGCAGCGGCCGTTGCTCCGTATAGCGGTCCAGCAGTTCGCCCATTTCCCGCAGCATGCGCTCCGGGCCGACGCCGGCGAGTTCACGGCGCAATTCGTCACGCTCCTGCGCACTGCTCAGCCACGGCAGTTGCAACAGCCAGGTCGGTGCCACGCTACGCAGCAGCGCCGGCAGCGCGGGGTCGCTGCGACATAGCTCGGCCAGCGCCTCCAGCACCGGCAGGTATGGCTCACCGGTGCCATAGTGCTCCACGCAATGACCGCGCGCGCAGGCGACGCCGCCGAGGCTGGCGATGAAATGCTCGATCAGCGCGGTCTTGCCGATCCCCGGCTCGCCGGCGAGCCAGACCAGCGCACGCTGGCCACCGTTCGCCCTCTGCCAGGCCCGGTGCAACCTTGAGATCGCGTCGGTGCGACCGATCAATGATGGCGCCGATTGCACTCCAGCCGTCGGCACCATTGCGAGTGCCGGCGGCAGCGAAGGTGCTGAGGACGAGGCAGCAATGAAGCGATAGCCACGCCTCGACACCGTCTCGATAAAGCGCGGCTGCCTGGCGTTGTCGCCAAGTGCGGTGCGCAGATCGCTGATGGCGGTCTTCAGCACCGACTCGCTGACGAAGCGGTGGCCCCACACCGCATCGAGCAAGGCATCTTTGCTCAGCAGCGATGCCGGCTGGCCTGCCAGCACGCAGAGCAGCTTGAAGGGCGTAGGCGGCAGCGCTACCGCCTCGCCGTTACACAACAAGCAGGCGTTGGCCTCGTCGAGCTGAAACTCGGCGAAACGGATCTTGACCGGGTTCGGATGGGGCTGCGGATGCGCCACTTTTGAATCCTGAAAACTGAAAAGGCCTGCAACGTCGCCTGTCGCCCCTGGCACAGTACAGATGTGCCAGTTTCGACCTGGAAGAAGCCGTCAAATTATGACAGAAAAATCAATATTGAAACAATCTTCAATTTTGCATAACCTGATCCGGCCTGACGATGAGACCCCGCGTCTCACGATTTCAATCACAACAAGGGCTCGGTATGAACAACAAGAATGGCTCCGCACTGCCTGCGGAAACTGTCGATGTACTGGTAGTGGGCTACGGTCCTGCAGGCGCGACACTCGCCGCATTGCTGGGCCGCTATGGGCTAAAGACCCTGGTGCTGGACAAGACCCACGAGGTCCTGCTGATGCCCCGCGCCATTGCCCTGGACAACGAGGCGCTGCGCATCCTGCAACTTGCCGGCCTGGCCGAAGAAGCTTTCGAGAAGATAGTGATTCCCGAAGTACGCATGCACTCTCCGCTTCTCGGGCAGTTCGCTCGGGCCAACACGGCAGGATGCATCGACGGCCATCCCAAGCTGGTGACCTTCTACCAGCCCGACCTCGAGCAGGCGATGCGCGATCAGGTCTCCCGGTTCGAGTCGGTAACCAGCCTGGGCGGCTTCGAGCTCGATAATCTGGCCGAGGAAGCAGATTGCGTCGTCGCCTCGGTACGGGATCAGCAGGGTCAAACCCATGACATTCGCGCCAGATACCTGGTGGGGGCCGATGGCGCTAGCTCCAGGGTCAGAAGCCTGATCGGCCAGGACTTCACAGGTAAGACCTATAGCGAAGACTGGCTGATCGTCGATGCAGGCAACCGCCGCCAGGCGGCAATTGATCATGTCGAGTTCCTCTGCGATCCGCAGCGCCCAGCGCCACATATGCCGGCACCGGGCGGCCGCGAACGTTGGGAGTTCATGCTCCACCCAGGCGAATCGCGCGAAGAAATGCAAAGCCCGGAAAGCATCGCCCGGCTGATCGCACCCTGGATCGATTCGCAAGAGCTGCAGATCGAGCGCAAGGCGGTGTACCGCTTCCACGCACGCTGCTGCAACAGCTTCAGCAAGGGACGCGTGTTCCTGGTCGGGGATGCGGCCCACATCACCCCGCCCTTCGTCGGACAAGGCCTGGTCGCTGGGCTTCGCGATGTCGCCAACCTGGCTTGGAAACTCGCCTGGGTCCTGCGCGGCCGGGCCTCGACTGCAATACTCAACAGCTATGACGAAGAGCGCCGCCCCCACGCAAAAGCCATGATCGACATGGCCAAGCTGATGGGCCGCCTGATCATGCCGCGAAACAAGTTGGCCGCCTTCCTTATCCATGGGCTGATGCGCACGCTGGCATTGACCCCGGCTAGCCGAAAGTATTTCGAGGAGCTTGCGATCAAACCGAAGAACATCTTCCGCCGCGGCCTGTTCGCCCCCCACCGTCGGGGAGACAAACTGGTCCGCGGTGGACTGTTCCCCCAGGCTTGGGTTCGCAATGCTCAGCAGCAGATGCAGCTGAGTGACGAGGCGCTAGGCGATAACCTCACCCTGGTCGGATTCGCTGCCGACCCACTGTCGACACTCTCCCCTGAGCAGGTCTTTGCCTGGATCAAGCTAGGCGGCAGCTTCCTGCACATCGGCGCATGCGGCCAGCGCCCTGTCGGCGATTGCGTCTTCATCGAGGATCTCAATCATGCCATCCTGCCGCTGGTGCCCAGGGGCACACTGGCCGTGGTACGCCCCGACCGCCACATCATGCATCACCTCCCCGGCATCCAGGCCGCCGAACTGGTGCAAAGCTGCCTTGCGCTGATGGCCTGCGCTAACTCCACTGCCGACAGTGTTTCCATTACCATCAGCGCGCCCCCTCGACTGCGAGCCTGAGTATGCCCACCCCCACTCCACCGCCAGAGCCGGCCACAGCCGAACCGCTCACGCGAGGTCACAAGAAGCGTGAGCGAACTCGCCGCGCCCTGATTGACGCCGCATTGCGCTTGCTGGCACGCAAGGAGGCCGGGGAAATCGCCCTGCTCGAAGTCGCCGCGGAAGCCGAGGTGTCCAACGGCACCATCTATAACTACTTCCGCACTCGCGACGAAGTGCTGGAAGCCGTGGGCATCACCCTGGCGGACGAGTTCTCCGATGCCATCGCAACCCTGAGCGCCAGCGTACATAGCGGTGCCCAACGGCTTTCGATTGGCGTGCGCATGTTCATCCGTCGCGCTGCCGATGATCACCAATGGGCCAATGCCCTGCTGCGCATCATCCATCTCGACCAGGCCATGCGTTCGCGATTGGCCAACCATGTGCTTGAAGACTTGCGCGAAGGACAACGTGAGGGCGCCCTCAGGTTCGAGGACGAAGGGGTGGCGCTGGACATGGTGGTGGCGTGCACGACCGGGGCAATGCGCTCGGTCGTCGAGGGGCGGGCGGTGGCAGAGCATGATGTGCGGGTCGTAGAGATGATCCTCATGGCCCTGGGCGTTACACCCGCCAGAGCCAAGAAGATCGCCAGCCTGCCCTTACCCGTCACCGCCTGACCCCAGTCGCGCAGCGACTGGCAGGCTGTTGGAAAACTACCTGCGTTGGCAATACTGCGTTAAAAACAGGCTCGGAATGCTCATTTACAGCAGTAAACTCCGCTTCCTCGCCTGTTTTTGCCTTGTCTTGCCTGCCTCGCCTACGTTTTTCAACGGCCTACCGGGGTAGGCCCCCAATGAAATCCTACTGGCTGGTCTCCAGCCGAATCTCACCGAGATAGAGGCTTTCATCGAGTTCACACTGTCGTTGCGCCTGGCCCAGCTCGTGGCGGATTTCGATGCGATAGCAACCGCTTCGCTTGCCCAGACCGGCGAAGCGGAAGTCGCCGAAGGCATCGCTGCAGGTGACCGCGATGCGTTGGTCGCCCTGCAGGAGGGCGATTTCGGCACCCGCTACGCAATCGACCAGCCCGTCAACGCTGGCGCTGACGCTGCCGCCGATAAAGCAGCTATCCCAGCGCTCCAGGCCCCGATAATAGACCCTCGGCTTCGCGTTCAACTTGGGCAGCAGCACTCGCAGCCCTTCCTTGCGTGCCCTCTCCTGCATCGCCTGGTCGTCGACTTTCACCGCCTCGAACACCTCCGTCGGACACACCTGCTGACAGCGCGGACCTTTCCAGCCGCCGTCGAGCAAGTGGGCGTCGAAGATCCAGGTCTGGGGAAGCTGCTCCTCCTCGTTCCAGACGATGGCCTTGTAGGGGCAGGAACGGACGATGTCCTTGCGGCCCTTGGCCTTGACCGGATCGATGACGACGATGCCGTCGGCACGCTTGCTGATCGCGTCGCCGCCGACCTTCATGCACGGCGCATCGTCGCAGTGGTTGCACATCACCGGCAGGTAGGTCGTCTCGACCATCGGCGCCGCTCCCTGCACCCGCCGCAGGATGCGGATCGGTGCCTCGCTGGCAAGCGACGCTGGCGCCGCGTAGCCCGGATAGTCGTTGCCGACGTGTTCGTCCCGGTCGGCGATCACGCAGTTGTAGCAATTCTCGCAACGCCCCACATTGATGATCAGATTCCACTTACTCATGGGCGACTCCCACCTCGGCGCGCAGGCGCTTGAACGCGTCGGCGCCTTGCCATTTCTCGATCTGGACCAGGCATGAGTTCGGACTCATGCTGCTGGTCCCCTGGGCTTGCGGGCGATCCGGGGTGAGGATGTTCAAGCAGCCGCCGATTTCCACCGTCTCGCCGGCCACCTGCACCATCTGGAACTCGGCACTGGCCTCGTAGGACTTGACCACCCCCGGCACCACCAGGGCCGACACGTCGGCGGCGCAGATCACCGCCCCGCGGTCGTTGTAGATCTTGACCAGGTCGCGGTGGGCGATGCCTCGCGCCTGCGCATCGGCAGGACAGATGCGCAGCAGCCAGAAATCGTGGCCGGCGATGCGCGCGCGATGGTCCTGCACCCGGTTGGTGACGCTGTTCTTGCCGTCGCTGGAGGTGTGGAAGCTGTAGCGCGAGTGGGTCGCGATCATCTGCAGCGGATACTTGGCGACCAGCTCGGTCGTCCCCAGGCCTTCCCAGGACGGGATGTAGCGGTTGAGCGCCGGCCGCTCGGGATTGTCCTGGGTATGCCGCCTGAGGATTTCCGGAACGAACTCCAGCTTGCCGCTGGGCGTCTGCAAGCCCTTGCCGAACTCTTCCGCCCACTGCGACGGCAGCGGAAACGGCTCCGGCAGATCCTTGACACGGCCTTCGGCGAACCAGCGCATGTCCACCGGAGGGCGCAGTTCGGGCCTTTCCGGCGGCACGATGTAATAGCCCTTGCGGCAGAAATCGGCCCAGGAGACATGGTCCGGCAGGTCGGAGGAGTCGAACACCCGCTTGACCCAGTCGAGCTCGCTGCAGCCTTCGGTGAATACCCCGCCGAGGCCCAGCCTTTCGAGGATGGCCGTGAAGATGTCGTAGTCCGAGCGCGACTCGCCGAACGGTTCGATGCACTTGTGCTGCAGCGCCACCACCCGATGATTGACCAGGGTGTAGCCATGGTGGGCATAACCGCCGGAGTTGCACCATTCGCCGATGTCCCAGCGTTCGAGCTGGGTGCACGCGGGCAGGATGATGTCGGCGAACTGGGCCTCGCCTTCCATCCAGATCGACTGGTTGACCACGAACTCGATGCTGTCGTGGCGGTAGGCCTCGACCCAGCGCCCGGATTTCGTCACGGTGCTGAACGACGAGCCGCCGTAGCGGTAGATCATGTGGATCGGCGAATAGCCGGCCATCGGGTAGGTGAAGGGGGCGAACTGCGCCTCCTGCGACATGCCGTCCCACAGATAGCCGGTGGCGTGGCCGTTGATGATGGCATCGGGCAACTGCTGCCGCGGCACAAGCTGCTTGACCGGGTTCATGGTCAGGATGTGCGGCATACGCTGGTAGTTGTTCACCGCGTTGCCGGTCCACATCAGGTCGCCGGAAATCCCGCCGTCGGCATAGCCGGGGAAGTAGAAATGATGGTCCACCGGCGTGCCGATCTGCAGGCAGCCGAAGTTGACCCCGGGTTTGCCCCAGCCCTGCATGCTCATCATCATGATCAGGCAGCGCGCCCACTGCTGTCCGGTCGCACCGCGACCGGCGCCACCGAAGCCAGCGCCGGTCATGCCGGTCGCCAGATAGACCTTGCGGTTGCCCCACTTGCGGGCCAGGGCGCGCACGTCCTTGGCCGGCACGCCGGTTTCCCCTTCCTGCCACTCAGGCGTCTTGGCCACGCTGTCGGTCTCGCCCAGCAGGTAGGCCTTCCACTCGTCGAAGCCGGTGGTGCGGGTGGCAACGTACTCCTTGTCGTACAGGCCTTCGACCGCCCACACGTACATGATGGCGGTGGCCAGTGCGGCATCGGTTTGCGGCCGGATCGGAATCCAGCGCCCGCCGAGCAATTGCGCGGTGGGGTTGTTATGCGGATCGATATGGATGAACTCGATACCCAGTTCCTTGGCCCACAGGCGGCGGGTCGTGCCCTCGAAACCGGCATAGGCGCCGTTGGTGCTCTCCGGGTCGCAGGACCAGAAGACCATCATCTCGGCTTCCTTCAGGCAGTCTTCGACGGCGCCATAGCCGGCCGGCACGCCGACCCGCATGGAATTGCCGAAGTGGTGCATGGCGCCCCAGTACCAGCCCTCCCAGCTGTCCGGGTTGGCGGCGACACGGGTGAAGCCGATCAGGTTGGCGAAGCGGGTCAGCGAGCTGAGGTAATAGCCGACATTGCCCCACTGATGGTGGGACGACATCGGGAAGGTGATCGAGCCGGGCCCGTGGACGCGCTTCTGCCGGTTGATTTCCTTGGCGACGATGGTCAGCGCCTCGTCCCAACTGATCGGTACATAGCCCGACTTGCCACGGTTCTGCGGGTTGCGCTCGCCGTCGGGGTCGAAATCGACCCGCTTCATCGGCTGCAGAATGCGCTTGTCCGAATAAACCAGGGATTTCAGCGACAGGGCATGCGGCGCCACCAGCGCACGGCGCTTGGGGCGGAAGGTCTTGCCGCGCGCCTGCAGTTCCCAGCTCGGCGCATCCTTGTCGTCCAGTTCCAGCGGCGTGACGCGCTGGATGCGCCCGCCCTTGACGTAGATGAACAGCGGCCCACCGTTGGTGCAGGTGGTGTAGCGGCGGGTGCCGTCGCGCATCGGCAGGCCCATCTCCAGGCCGACCGTCTGGCTGAGATTGAGCGTCTGGGTGAACCACACCACCAGATGGTCCGGGCCTTTGGCGACGACCTTGAAATTCTTCGCGGCGTGGACGATCTCACTCATGTCCGGATTGGGCGAGAGGAATTTCAGCGCCGTCGGCAGGTCCTTGAACAGGATGCTGACGTCAGCCTGCGCCGCTGTGCCGGCGCGCGACGACACCTTGCCGCCTTTGATTTGCAGGAAGCGGCCGATGCTGCCGTCCTGCAGCCCCATATAGGCAGTGCAATTCTTCTGCTTGAGCCGGGCGCGGAATTGTGGATGTTTGCTGGCAGTGAAGCCGAGCACCTTGGGCAAGGCGAACAGTATTGTTTTCAGTATTATTTTTTTCATATCTGGTCGATTCGGTTGCTAAATGCGATGGGGCAGTTACTCCAAGGGGGCGGTTCGCCCGCTTTGGAGCGGTGGTGGCCGGGACGCCCGCCCGGGTTACGGGCGGGCCCCTTGCAGCGGCCGATTAGCGTTGTTCCGGCGGACTCACAGGCCAGGGAAATCCGGCCCCCACTGCAGCAGGGTGTCGCGGCCGAACGGATAACTCAGCGTCGGCGTGTGCTCGTTGACCAGGTCACCATCGGAGAAATGCTCCACATGGAAGCCGACCGGATCGGTCCAGTAGTCGAATATCTGGCTGCCATGGAAATGGCGGCCGATACCCCAGCGGTGCTTGTAGCCCTTGTCCAGCATCTGCATATGCCCCATGCCGACATCGTCGAAGTCGCGGCACTCGAAAGACACATGGTCCAGGCCCGCGGTCGGTGCGCCGACGATCGCCAGGGTATGGTGGTCGGTCCATTGCGGCCCCTTGTCCAGGTGCATGAAGGCGGCCAATACCTGGGTCTCGTCACCACCATGGATCAGCTCGGACGGTTTCATGCCGAGGTTCTCGCCGTACCACTCGATCAGTTGCCGGGGGGTCGGCGAGAAGACCGCCAGATGGCCGAGGCGCTGCACGTGCGACGGACCGTGCTCGGGTCGCTGGTAACGGCCGAGGCGGTTCTTGGCGTGCGCATCGTTCCAGGCAATCGGCGCGCCACCACAAGGCACGGGCTGCAGGCGCTGGGCGCCGAAAACGAACTCCAGCCGACGGCCATCCGGGTCGATCGTATCGCAATACCGGCCGCCACCGGGATGCGGGCAGTCCTCGATCTCGGCACCGAAACGGGCGGCGAGTTGCGCCAGGACTTGCTGGCTGGCGACGCGAAAACCCATGCCGACGAAGGCGGCCTCGCCCTGGCTGGTGACATAGGCAAACGGTGCATCGCCATAGCCGCGCAGATAGAGGAAATCCCCCTGCTGCGCAGCATCCAGCAGGCCGTAATCGAGCATGAACTGGCGGATTGCAGACAGATCGGGGTGGCGGAAGATCACGTATTCGATATCGTCGATAAGCATTGCTCTCTCCTCGGTGATGCGCAGGTCTGCTTGCCTGAACGCATCAGTCCGGATGGAATGGGACAGATGGAACCGCGTTTTTTTCAATGCACGCTAGGCCCGGCTGATCCATCGCCGGTAGTCCTTCGCCTGACGACGAGACTTCAACTGCGCCCCGATCAACGCCATGAGCGGCGAGGTCCTGGGTCTTGTTCGCTTGCCCTGGCTGAGCAAGCCGAGTTGCTTCTTGACCACCGAGGCCACGGCCAGCGAGGCCAGTGCCTTGTTCTTCCAAGGCACGATGATGGGTGCCACTTCGGCGTCCTGCCCCGCTTGCCACAGGCTTGGCAGGGCCGGCTCGATCGCCAGTGCCGTGGCTAGCCCGACCATAGACACCGAGCCGCCCACCACGCGCTCGGCGACCGCCCGTCTACGCACGCCGCCGGTGACCATCAGCGGCATGCGCGCCACTTCCCCGATCCTTTCCGCAAACTCAAGAAAATAGGCCTCCCGCGCCAGGCTACTGCCATCACGGGTCTGCCCCTGCATGGCCGGGCTTTCGTAGCTACCACCCGACAGTTCAACCAGATCGACCGCCCGCCTGTTGAGCATTTCCACTACGCGCAGCGCATCTTCGGCATCGAAGCCGCCGCGCTGAAAGTCCGCGGAATTGAGCTTCACGGCGACACAAAAGGTCGGCCCCACTCGCTGACGAATTGCGCCAATCGTGCGCAGGAGTATCTGCGCACGATTTTCCAGACTGCCGCCCCAGCGGTCGCTGCGCTTGTTGGTCAAGGGCGAAAGGAATTGGCTGAACAGGTAGCCATGCGCCGCATGCACTTCCACGCCGGTAAATCCGGCAAGCTCGGCCAATGCGGCCGTGCGCGCATAGCGCTCGATCAGCGCCTTGATCTCCAGCTCACTCAGCGCCCGGGGCGGCGCGAACGCCTTCGACAATCCCGGAATATCCACGGCCACTGCCGAAGGCCCCCGGGCCGGTTGCCCCAGCGCCGCCAGCACCTGCCTGCCGGGATGGTTGATCTGCATCCAGGCCTGGGCCCCGCGACTGCGGCAGGCATCCGCCCATAGGCGGAATCGCTCCAGATGCAGCTCGTTCTCGAGCACCACGCCAGCCGGGCCGGTCAAGGCATGACGGTCGACCATGACATTGCCGGTGATGATCAGACCGGCCCCGCCATCCGCCCAGCGCTGGTAGAGCCTGATCAGCCGGTCCCCCGGCGCGTGATCCTCATCAGCCAGGTTTTCCTCCATGGCAGCCTTGGCGATCCGGTTGGAAATCACCACGCCATTGGGCAAGTGAAGAGGGTCGAAGAGTCTTGATGCAGTCATGCTCGCTCCTACGGTTAATGAGACATCTCCCAGCCGACTGGGGCGTAGACCGGTAACGAATCGCACTGGACAGCCCCTTGACGGACCTGCCAGGCAGCATGGAAAGGCTCCCGCCCGCGACGACCGAGAGGTCGATCCGCTCATACCGACAGAGGAAGCAGGAAGCTTTTCGGGTGGCCAAGACACCCACAAACTGAACAGTGATGTTCATTTATAACATCAGAAATAATGGCCTGCAAACTCGAAAAAACCGTAACACATGCACGAAATCCCTATTTTCAGGGGCTTATAACCAACAACCGACAAGCAAAGCCTTCAGATTCAAAAAAAATCATTGACCGCAAATGAACAAGCACGTTCAATGAATACCAAGCGATCCTGGAGATAACGCATGGAATCCCTAAATCCGGTACAGCGGCGCATTCACCAAGCCGCACTCCGCCTGTTCGCCGAACGAGGCGCCATTGACCTGAGCATCAGCGACCTGGCGCTTGAGGCCGGCGTCGCGCGCGGGACGATCTACAACAACGTGCCGAGCATGGAACAACTGTTCGAAGCCGTTGCCGCCCATCTCGCTGCCGAGATGCATGAACGCGTCAGAAGGAGTTTCGAAACCCTGGTCGACCCTGCGCATCGACTCGCCAATGGCATCCGCTTCTTCATTCGGCGCGCTCATGAAGAACCGCAGTGGGGCACCTTCATTCATCGCTTCGCCATGAGTAACGCCTCACTGCGCGAGATGTTTACCAGTCAGGCGGCGAAGGACCTGCTGGACGGCCTTGCCAGCGGACGCTACAGCTTCCGGCAAGACCAGTTGCTCTCAGTTATCACGCTGATTTCCAGCACTGCACTGGGGGCAATGTTCCTGGTGTTGGAGGGCCATAAAACCTGGCGCGATGCTGGCACCGATACGGCGGAATTCGTACTCCGGGCACTCGGGGTGCCCGCTGATGAGGCTGGACGATTGGCGACCGAGAAGCTGCCTGCGCTGCCCGCGATCGACTGAGCCTTTAACTGATGATGGGATTTCGCTCCTGCAATTTAAGGGGCGCGGCCAGGCTTTGCCCGGAAAAAGTTCGGAGAACAACAACAATGAATAGCAGTACCGCAGTACCTCAACTGAAGGCAGCGCAACCTACCCGGCACCCGGCCCCCACGGTCAAGGCTCAACGTCTTGCCCACCTCATCTTCGAGCGCCCCGACCTCGATGAGGCGGCACGCTTCCTGACCGATTTCGGCCTGGTCGTCTGCCACCAGGATGCCGATACGCTTTACCTGCGCGCGACCGAACCCACGCCCTACTGCTACCGCATTCATCGCGCGGCCCAGGCCCGCTTTCTAGGTTTCGGACTGGAGGTGCGCAACCTCGATGACCTACACCGTCTGAGCCAGCTCGATGGCGCCTCCAAGGTCGAAGATATCCAGCATCCGGGCGGCGGCAAGCAGGTCCGGCTGCGCGACCCCTCGGGGTTTGTCGTGGAGGCCGTTTACGCACAGAGCCCTAGCGTCTCCCTTCCGCATAGAGCTGCCCTGCCGTTCAACTTCGCCCTAGAGCAACTGCGCATCAACGACACGCAGCGCCCGCCGGTAGCACCGCCTGAAGTCTTGAGGCTCGGCCATGTGGTGATGGAAGTCGCCGACTACCAGGCGACCTGCGCCTGGTACAGCCAGCATCTCGGCTTTATTCCCAGCGACGTACAGGTGCTCCCGGATGGCTCGCCCATCGTCACCTTCATGCGCCTGGACCTCGGCGATACTCCGGCGGATCACCACACCCTCGCCATCGCCCAGGGTTTCATGGCGACCTACAGCCATAGTGCCTATGAGCTCGTCGATGCCGATGCAGTGGGCATGGGCCAGCGCGTCATGCGCGAGCGGGACTGGAAGCACGCGTGGGGAATCGGCCGGCACATCCTCGGCAGCCAGATCTTCGACTACTGGCAGGACCCCTGGGGCGACAAGCACGAGCACTACTGCGACGGCGATCTCTTCACCTCCACGCAGCCCACTGGCGTGCATTTCGTCAGCCCCGAAGCCATGGCGCAATGGGGGCAACGCATGCCCAAGAGCTTCACCAAGCCCACGCTGAACCCGAGCAACCTGATCAAGCTGGTGCGCAACCTGCACCGCAGCCCGGACCTCACGCTACGCAAGCTGACGGCGCTTATGCGCCTGTTCGGCTGAGGCCGCACTGGCGAGGGTGAGGCCATGCGACTCGACAGACGAACTCTGCTCAAGGCCGGTGCCTTGATCGCCGGCGGCTCACTGATCTACAGCGTTGCCGGCCCCAATTCAGAACAACAACTCAGCCCCCGCACCAGCGAAAGCGGGGCGCACGATGCCCTAGGAGTGCCTTCAATGTCCGCAGTACATGTTGTCCGTTTCGACTATCAAGATGCCATCCACTGGGGCGTGATCCGCCAGGGCCGGATTACGGTGATACCGGGAAGTTTCGCCACGACCGGCGACTTTATCCGGCAGAACAGCGTCGAAGATCTGCGCCAACTCAAGGGCACCGAGCTGGCCGAGAGCGAAGTCAAGGTGCTGTCGCCGGTGACCCGCAACCAGCAATTCGTCTGCCAGGGCGCCAACTATCGCCAGCACATGATCGAGTCGGGCATGGATCCTGACGCGAAGAAGTTCAACATGATCTTCACCAAGGCGACCAGCTGCCTGGTGGCGGCGGACAGCGACCTGATCAAGCCGCGCAACGTGCGCTTCCTCGACTACGAGATCGAGCTGGGCCTGGTGATGAAGCGCGCGATCAGCGGCGCCACCAAGGTCACCGACGCCAATCTGCATGAGTTCATCGCCGGCGTCGTCATCGTCAACGACTACTCGGCGCGCGATATCCAGATTCCCCAGATGCAGTTCTACAAGGGCAAGAGCTTCCGCACCTTCGGCCCGGTCGGCCCCTACCTGTGCCTGCTGGATGCCAAGGACATACATTACCTGAAGGCTCTGCAACTGCGCCTGACGGTCAACGGCCAGGTGCGCCAGGACGACAGCACGGCCAACCTGGTTTACGGCCCTGCGGAAACCCTTAGCGAACTCGCGTCGGTGCAAGATCTCGACGTCGGCGACCTGATCGCCACCGGCACCCCGGCGGGCTGCGCCCTGAGCATCCCCTCCCCGGCCAAACAACGTATCGCCGCCCTAATGCCGGAAGCCACCAAATGGAAGCTGTTCCTCAAGGCCCAGGAGAGCCGGTCGCAGTACCTCAAGCCAGGCGACGTGGTCGAGGCGCGCATTCGCAGTGCCGATGGCCTGATTGACCTGGGCGTACAGCGCAACCTTGTGGTAGGGGAAGCCTGATGAGCGTGCGAACCCTGGAAGATATCGAAGAACTCGAACGAATCCCCCTGTCGGAGCGGGGCTTGCCGGCCAGCACCTACGAGGCATTGCGCCTGGCTGCCGAGCGCACACCCCAGGCCCGTGCACTCAGCTTCTTCATCGACGCTGCAGACTTCACCCACACCCACGAGTGGAACTACGCCGAGCTGTTCGCGGATATCACCCGCGCAGCCAATGCCTTCCATGACCTGGGCATAGGGCCGGGCGAAGTGGTCGCCTTCCTCCTGCCCAACCTGCCGGAAACCCACTTCACCATCTGGGGTGGCGAGGCGACGGGGATCGTCATGGCGATCAACCCGCTGCTGGAAGCCAAGCAGCTGGCGGCCTTGCTGAATGCCGCCAAGGCATCCGTAGTGGTGACACTCGCGCCGACGCCGGGCAGCGATCTGTGGCCCAAGCTGGCCTCGCAGCTGAATCAACTGCCTGCGATCAAGCACGTCGTTTGGGCCAGCATGGGACCCTATGTCGGCAAGGCCCAGCGTGAGGCCCTGAGTTCCCTGGCACAGAAGGAACGTGAGCTTTGCAACGGCGCCCCGATTCATGAGCTGCGCACGCTGATGGCCGCTCAGCCCGGCACGCACCTCAAAAGCGGTCGGCAAATCCGCGCCGAAGAGCGCTCCTCTTACTTCTGCACCGGCGGCACCACCGGGCTGCCCAAGATCGCCGCCCGCACGCATGGCTCGGAAGTCTTCAACGCCTGGGCCATGGCCGCCCACCTGGCACCGCGCAACAGCAGCCAGGTGATTTTCTGCGGCCTGCCGCTGTTCCACGTCAACGGCCAACTGGTAACCGGCTTGATGCCCTGGACCCAGGGCGACCATGTGGTGCTCGGCACGCCGCAAGGCTACCGCGGCGAGGGCGTGATCGCGCGCTTCTGGGAGATGGTTGAACACTTCGGCATCAACTTCTTCTCCGGTGTGCCTACCGTCTATGCAGCGCTCCTGCAGACCGGGCTTGCGGGCCGCGACATTTCCAGCCTGCGCTACGCACTCTGTGGCGCCGCGCCGATGCCGGTCGAACTGTTCCGCGAGTTCGAGCTAGGCACCGATGTAAAGATCCTCGAAGGTTACGGCCTCACGGAAGGTGCCTGCGTTTCCTCGGTCAACCCGCCCCAGGGTGCGCGCCGCATTGGCTCCATCGGCATCCGCATCGCCTACCAGAATATGCGCGCGATCGTACTCGATGACGCCGGCGAGTACCTGCGCGTTGCCGACGTGGATGAGGTCGGCCTGATCACCATCAGTGGCCCGAACCTGTTCGACGGCTATCTGGAGGAGCACCATAACCAGGGACTGTGGATTGCCATCGACGGCCAGCGCTGGCTCAACACCGGCGATCTGGGCCGCCAGGACGCGCAAGGCTACTTCTGGCTGACCGGGCGCAAGAAGGAACTGATCATCCGCGGCGGCCACAACATCGATCCCAAGCAGATCGAAGAGGCCCTGCAGGCTCACCCGTCCGTTGCCCTGGTCGCGGCCGTGGGCTGCCCCGACGCCCATGCCGGCGAGGTACCGGTCGCCTACGTGCAGCTCAATCCGGGCGCCAGCGCCGACGCCCAGGAACTGCTGGCCTTCGCCGCGCAATATATTGCCGAACGGGCCGCCGTACCTAAGCGCATCGAGATCCTCGCCGCCCTGCCAGTGACTCCGGTGGGCAAGATCTTCAAGCCCGCCCTGCAACAGCGCGAGATCGCCCAGGTGGTGCGCCAGGAGGCCGAGCGTTGCGGCCTTGCCGGCATTGCGCTGGAGGTCGTGCAGGACGCCCGCCGCGGGCTGGTCGTGCAGTTGAGCGCCGGCCCCGATCGGGAGCGCCTGGCCACCGCGCTGGGGCGTTACAGCTTTCAGGTCGAGTGGCTGCAAGCAGCAACTGCCCCAACCCAGCAGAACGCCCAAACAGGGATAAGCGCATGATACTCGTCGCTCCCGACATGGCTCAAAAATGAACCCTGTTGATTTATATTGAACCACAGTGTTCAATTGCATTATCAACTTGATCGGCGCGGCGAAGGCTCGCCGGTTGGCACAGGCTCAAGGCAGCGCAACTTCAAGGTGATGGAACCTGCGCAGCGACCAGAGTCCAGCCAGATCACCTGTAAACGGCAGCAAGCGATAGCCCCTTGCGAGAGGGGCACCTCCTTAACCTGACAATCCGTGCATGAGAACAATAATGAGAACAAAAAATTGCCTGCTACTTTCCCCCCTCATCCAACGTCCCTGCGACGGTGAGCCGTCATGGCAGCACGCGCCATGGCTTGATCACTCACTGCCCTGCATCCGAATGAAACGATCCACGCGTCGCGGCTGATTGCGCCCCCGTGCCGCTCACCTGAGTTGCGCCAGGTGAGTCGGGCTGACTGACAGCCCCGACACCGAGCACTACCCGCACGTCATAAATACGGACTTCATCGCCCATGCGATGACCTGTATGGCTTGCTTCATCCCAAAGAAAGCAGGCGAGCACTACCCAACAACAACAAGAGGCAGTGAACATGATGCTCAAGCAACCCCCATGGCAACCCGCTCAGCTTGCATGCGCGATCAGTCTGGCCACCTGCATGTGCGCCCCTGCGCATGCCGGCACCTTCAAGTTTGGCGAAATCGAAGGACAGTTCGACTCCTCACTCAGCGTCGGTGCCAGTTGGGCACTGCGCGGGGCCGATCCCGAGCTGATCGGCGAGAATAACGGCGGCAAGGGCTCGGTCAGCGCCACCGACGATGGTCGGAGAAATTTCAAGAAGGGCGAGACCTTCTCGAAGATCTTCAAGGGGCTGCACGACCTCGAACTGAAATATGGCGAATCGGGCCTGTTCGTTCGCGGCAAGTACTGGTACGACTTCGAGCTGAAGGATGAGAGCCGCCTCATCACAGACATCGACGATCACAACCGCAAGGAGGGTGCACAAGCCTCCGGTGCCGAGCTGCTGGATGCCTTCCTCTACCACAACTATGTGATCGGCGAGCTGCCCGGCACCGTGCGCCTGGGTAAGCAGGTGGTCAGCTGGGGCGAAAGCACCTTTATCCAGGGCGGGATCAACAGCATCAACCCGGTGGACGTCTCCGCGTTTCGCCGACCCGGTGCCGAGATCAAGGAAGGGCTGATCCCGGTGAACATGTTCTATCTGTCGCAAAACCTGACCGATAACCTGTCCACCGAAGCCTTCTACCAGCTCGATTGGCAGCAAACGGTAGTGGACAACTGTGGCACCTTCTTCTCCCAGGCCGACTTCGCCGCCGATGGCTGCGACACGGTTCCCGTCGGACCTAATCTCAGCAGCAACCCAGCAGCCCAGGCTGCTCTCACGCCCTTCGGCATCAACCTGGGCGCGGAAGGCATCGTGGTCCCGCGAGCGGCCGATGACGACGCTCGCAATGGCGGCCAATGGGGGCTTGCCCTGCGCTGGTTCGTGCCCGCGCTGGACATTGAAGTCGGTGCCTATGCGCTCAACTATCACAGCCGGCAACCCTACATTAATTCGATTAGCAGCCCGAATATCGCCGACCTGAATTTCATCCCGCCGCTCTGCGCCAACCTGGGCATCCCCGACCCAGGCGTCTGTGCCGGCCTCCTTGGCCCGGCACTGAACGAGTTGGGCGCGGCCTATCGCATCGGCACCTCCCAGTATCAGGTGGCCTACCCGGAGGATATCCGCCTGTACGGCCTGAGTTTGGCCACCACCCTACCTACCGGCACGGCCTTGTCCGGGGAAATCAGTTACCGGCCCAACATGCCCATGCAGCTCAATGCGGCAGATCTGGTCATGGCTGGCACGGGTGACCCCGCCGTCTCGCCGCTACTGTCCTCCGGCGCCTATCCGTTGGCCAACTCAAGCCTGATACAGGGTTATCAACGCAAACCCATGACCCAGGCGCAGATCACTGCCGTGCACTTCTTCGATCAGATCATGGGCGCCGATCGCCTGACTCTGGTTGGCGAAATCGGCGTGGTACATGTTGGCGATCTGGAGGGCAAAGGCGGCCTGCGCTATGGCCGTGACCCTGTGTACGGCCAGGGCGCGCTGTATCCGGACAACAACCTGTGCCGTACGGTCACCAGCGCCAGCACCGCGCAGAACTGCAACGACGATGGCTTCCTCACCAGCACCTCCTGGGGCTATCGCGCCCGCGCGATCTGGGAATACAGCAACCTGATTCCGGCGGTGACGCTCAAGCCGAACCTGGCCTGGTCCCACGATGTTGACGGCTATGCCCCCGAGCCGGGCTTCAACGAAGGCAGCAAGGCCATCAGCCTGGGGCTGGATGCCGAGTACCGCAATACCTACAGCGCCAGCCTGTCATACACCGATTTCTTCGGCGGCGATTACAACACCAACATTGATCGCGACTTCGTCGCGCTCAGCTTCGGCATGTCCTTTTAAGCAGGAGAGCAGATCATGAAACGCTTAATGCAAAGCACCAGCCTGGGCCTCTCGCTGCTGGCAGGTGCGGCACTGGCCGCCGTCACTCCAGAGCAAGCCGCTGAGCTCGGTAAAACCCTGACCCCGCTCGGCGCAGAGCAAGCGGGCAATGCCGACGGCAGCATTCCGGCCTGGACCGGCGGCCTCGACAAGACCAGTGGCAAGCAGAACTCCGAGGGCTTTCTCGACGACCCATACGCCAGTGAACAGCCGCTTTTCATCATTGATGCGCAGAATGCCGAACAATATAAGGACAAACTGAGCCCCGGCCAGTTGGCCATGCTCAAGCGCTATCCAGGCTCGTATCGGTTGCCGGTCTATACCAGCCACCGCAGCGTCGCGCTCCCGGACTTCGTCTACGCCGCAGCGCGGTCCAATGCGCTGAACACCCAACTCGTGGAAAACGGCAACGGCCTGACCAACTTCCAGACCGCCTACCCGTTCCCCATCCCGCAGAACGGCCAGGAGGTGGTCTGGAACCATCTCACCCGCTACCGGGGCGGCACCATGAAACGCACCAGCGTGCAGGCTACCCCAGAGAAAAGCGGCGCCTTCACCCCGGTGAAATTCAAGATGGAGTTCACCTACCGCGATCAACTGAAGGACTTCGATCCGGCCAAGCCGGGCAATGTACTGTTCTATTACAAAGAGGAGGTCACATCCCCCGCGCGCCTGGCCGGTAGTGTGTTGCTGGTACACGAAACCCTGAATCAGGTCAGCGAACCACGCCTGGCTTGGCTCTACAACGCGGGCCAACGCCGGGTAAGACGCGCCCCACAGGTCGCCTACGACGGCCCCTACCCTGCCTCCGAGGGGCAGCGCGTGGGCGACAACTTCGATATGTACAACGGCGCGCAGGATCGCTACGACTGGAAGCTGGTCGGCAAGCGTGAACTGTACATCCCCTACAACAGCTTCAAGCTGGACTCACCCAAGCAGAAATACAAAGACATCGTCCAGGCAGGGCACCTCAACCCGGATTTCGCCCGCTACGAGCTGCACCGGGTCTGGGAGGTGGAAGCCAACTTGAAACAGGGTGAGCGACATGTCTATGCCAAGCGGGTGTTCTTCATTGATGAAGACTCTTGGCAAATCGTCCAGGCCGACCACTACGACGCGCGTGGCACCCTCTGGAGGGTTGGCGAGGGCCATCTGCAGCCCTATTACAACGTCCAGGTGCCTTGGTTGGCCGTGGAAACCCTGCATGACCTGCTGAACGGTCGCTACATCGTTTCAGGCCTGAAGAACGAGGAAAGTCAGGGTGTCGAGTTCGGCGTCAAAGCCCTCGCCGCCGACTACACCCCGGCCGCCTTGCGCAACTCCGGAGTCCGCTAAATATCGCTACTTAGTTAAAGGCCACAAGCCCGCGACCTAGGCCGCCACCATGATTGGCGGCCTTTTTATTTCAGCCCGCAACGGTTCTTGTCACCTGAAACAGTCAGCTGTTTTAGACGCCTGCCAGCTCTTCTGCAGTTGTCCCTGTCGTCGGCAAGCTGCAGTTCACCCGCATACTTGGCGCGAATCATCAAGCACACGCCTGAGGCGTTACCGCAGGCACGTCAGTCGGTCGGTCATCTGCCGCCCCCATTGGCTAGTCAGACAGGGATGCGCGTGGCACAACCGGCCAAAGTGCCTTAAAAATCGCTCAAAAAAATAGACTCTATTGATTTATATTGAACCGAAGTGTTCAATGGCATCATCAATTTTATCGGAGCCCGTGTGCCCCATGAGCCCAGTCCAGAAACGCATTCACGAAGCAGCAATCCGCCTGTTCGCCGAGAAAAACATCGGTGAGGTGAACGTCCGCGAGTTGGCGCAGGTTGCCGGCGTAGCTCGCGGCACGATCTACAACAACCTCAGCTCGATCGAGTCGTTGTTCGAGGATGTTGCCACCCACCTGAGTGGCGAGATGAATAGGCGGGTGGCCAAAAGCGCCGATCCGGAAATGGATCCGGCGCAGCGCCTGGCCAACGGTATCCGTTTCTACCTGCGCCGCGCCCATGAAGAACCTTACTGGGGCAGTTTCATTGCCCGTTACGCAGCGAGCAATGCCGCACTGCAAGAGATGTGGAACGGCCCGCCCCTTGAGGATGTACTGAGCGGCCTCAAGTCGCAGCGCTATAGCTTCCGCCAGGAACAGTTGCCCAGCGTGATCAGCATGATCGGCGGCAGTGTACTCAGCGCCATCCTACAGGTGTTGGCCGGCCACAGAACCTGGCGAGACGCCGGCTCGGACACCGCCGAACTGATTCTGATTGCGCTGGGTGTTGCACCCGAAGCAGCCCGCGCTTTTGCGACGAAGGAACTTCCGGCGCTACCAGACGCCGACTGAACCACCTGTAAACGGCAGCAAGCGCTGGCGCCTTGAAAGAGGGCCACGCCCTCTTTCCCTGAAAACAGTGCATGAGAACAATAATGAAAAACCCTGCCTCCCCGTCCAACGCCCTCTCGGCGACAGTAAGCGGTCATGGCGTCATGCCCCTGCGCTTGTGCAGCCACTGAAAACTGCCTGAAACGACTCAGGTCGCCGCCGGCGCGCCGCTCGCTTGAGCCGCGCCAGGTGATCAGGCTGTCTGGCAGTCGCAACACCGAGCACTAGCAGACCGTTGAAAATGTAAGCGACTACTCCGTCAAAGGCCGCAAGCCTGAGACTTTTGCCGCCCTTCGGGGCGGTTTTTTTATCCGCTGCCTATCGCGGCAGGCGACCACCACAAACAACTGAGCGAGTGCCCACCGACGAGCAGCTGGGTCAGAAAAGTTTCGCTCGCACATTAGACACTTGTGTTCAATTTTGATCACATGTAGCATCGAAATCAGGCAAGCGCTGCAACCCAACTCACTCCAGCCATACAGGAGCGCTACATGAACAATAACGACGCCATCCCTGGAATGACCTCCCGCACCGTCACAGCCGGCAAACGCCAGATTTTCATCAGCGAACTCGGTGAGGGCTATCCGATCCTCATGCTGCACGGGGGCGGCGCCGGTGCTTCTGGACTGTCCAACTACTCGCGCAATATCGAGGCCCTGGCTCAGCACTTTCGCGTAGTGGTGGCCGACATGCCGGGTTACGGCCAATCCACCAAGGGTGTGGAGCGCAGCGACCCCTTCGGCGACCTGGCGCAATCGATGCTCGGTCTGCTCGATGCACTCAAGATCAAGTCGGCGCATGTGGTCGGTAACTCCCTCGGCGGCGCCTGCGCCCTGCGCATGGCACTGGAAGCACCGGGCCGCGTGTCGGCCCTGGTGCTGATGGGCCCGGGCGGAGTCGGCACCACCCGCGGCCTGCCGACACCCGGCCTGAAGGCATTGCTGAACTACTACAAGGGCAGCGGCCCGTCGCGGGAGAAGCTCACCCGCTTCATCCGCGAGTACCTGGTGTACGACGGCAGCCAGGTCTCCGACGCCATGATCGAGGAACGCTACCGCTCCAGCATCGACCCACAAGTGCTTGCCGCTCCGCCCCTGCGCGGCCCCAACAGCCTGAAGGCGGCGCTGCGCATGGACTTCACCCGCGACCCGCGCCTGGCCAGTTGCCAGGTACCGACCCTGGTGCTGTGGGGCACCGCCGACAAGGTCAACCGCCCGAGCGGCGGGTCGACCCTGCAGAAGCTGCTGCCCAACTGCGACCTCTACCTGTTCTGCAAGACCGGCCACTGGGTGCAGTGGGAGCGCGCCGAGGAATTCAACGCCGTGGTCAGCAGTTACCTGACAACCCGCACCCACCACTAACCCTCGACGTCAGGAGCCGATGAACCATGACAAAAGCAAACAAAACGCGTACCGACCTCTTCGGCAAGGCCCGCATGGGCTATGCGCTGGTCGAGTCGCTAAAGCTGGAAGACTGGTTGCGTTTTGCCCGCGATGCGCTGGGGATGGACGTGCAAATGCAAGGCGACACCCTGATCGGCCGCCTCGATCAGCATGCGCGGCGTCTGGTGATCAGCCGTGGTCCACTTGAGGACGTGGCGGCGCTGGGTTATGAGATCGAGGATCAAGCCAGCCTGGAAATCATACTGCAGCGCCTGCAGCAGAAAGGCGTGGAGGTCGAGGCCGGCGAGGCGCGAGGCGCCGCCCTGCGCGGCGTCGAGCAGTACTGGCGCTGCATCGGCCCCAAGGGCCTGCCGATCGAGTTCTATGTCACCCCGATTTTGAGCGATGCGCCACTTTCGATGCTGGCCAGCGGCTACGTCACCGACAGCGCCGGCATGGGCCATGTGGCGATCACCTCGCGCCGACCGGAGGCGATGTTGGGCTTCTGGCAGGAGATCCTCGATGCCCGGGTGAGCGACGACATCGAGCAGAGAATGAGCGGCCTGATGCTGGACATCCGCTTCCTGCGCCTGAACGAGCGCCACCATTCGGTGGCCGTGGCCTGCACCCGCGGCCGGCGCATGGACCCGATCCGCACGCGCATCCAGCACATGAACATCCAGTGCGCAACGCTGGAGGACATGACCGCGGCCTATCAGCGCTGCCGACAGCTCGGCTACCGGATCATGATGGGCGTCGGCCAGCACACCAACGACCGCGAACTGTCGTTCTACGTCGAGAGCCCGTCCGGCTTCGAGATCGAGTACGGCTGGGCCCCTATCGCGGTGGACGAAGAAAACTGGCAACCCACCCTGCACCAGGGCATCAGCACCTGGGGCCACAAACCACTCGAGCACAACCTTGGCGATGAACTGCGCCAGGCAGCACGGGCCATCCGCTCACTGATCCGCCGCGAATACACCCCATTCGACCCCAAACACTAAGGGTGCTGCAGATGAACAATAAAAAGATTGCTCCACAAGTCGACGTCGTCATTTCGGGCCTGGGCCCAACCGGCCTGACCCTCGCCCACCTGCTCGGCAAGCGCGGCCTGTCGGTCGTGGTGCTCGAACGCGAACCGCAGTTCTACGGCAATGCCCGCGCGGTCTATACCGACGACGAATGCCTGCGCATCTTCCAGGCCGCCGGCATGGCCGAGGAACTGACCAAGGACATGCTGCTCAATGCCACCTTCCAGTGGCTCCTGCCCAATGGCGAGGTGCTGCACCAACTGATCCAGACTGCCCGCCCCTATGGCTGGCCGGCCAACAACCTGCTCTATCAGCCGCTAATGGAAACCACCTTGGCTGACGGGCTGGCCCGCTACCCGCAGGTCAGCGTGCGCCGTGGGCGTGAATTCACCCGCTTTATCCAGGATGCCGACGGCGTCACCGTGATGCACATCGAGAGCCAGGGCGCGCAGTACAGCAAGCAGGCACCGGTACTTGGCGAAACGCCTGCGCCGCAGGAAGGCGAGGAAGCCCTGTGCGCACGCTATTTCGTCGCCTGCGACGGTGGTCGCAGCGCCGTGCGCGCGCAGACGGGCATCAAGATGACCGGCAGGAGCTTCCCCAACCCCTGGATAGTGGTCGACATCAAGCAGAAGGAAGGCGAGGACTGCCTGCGCCACCTGCCCTACTTCAGTTTCATCTGCGACCCCGAGTGCCCGACCGTCAGCTGCCGCCAGCCGTACGGCCATCACCGTTTCGAGTTCATGCTGATGCCCGGCCAGACCAAGGAGCACATGGAGGACCCGCAGACCGTGCGCGCCTACCTGAGCAAGTATGTGGATGTGAGCAAGATCGAGATCCTGCGCAGCCTGGTCTACACCTTCAACGCCCTGGTGGCCGAGACTTGGCGCGACGGCCGGGTGTTCCTCGCCGGCGACGCCGCGCATATGACCCCGCAGTTCGTCGGCCAGGGCATGAACGCCGGCGTGCGCGATGCCTACAACCTGGCGTGGAAACTCGACGCCGTGCTGCGTGGCCAGGCCTGCGACAGCCTGCTGGACAGCTACCAGAGCGAACGCCGGCCCCATGCCCAGGCGATGATCGACCTGTCGATCCACATGAAGAACTTCGTCTCCACCGCCAACCCGCTGCTGTGCTCGCTGCGCAATGTCGCCACGCGCACGGCACGCCGAACCCCTGGACTGCGCGAGTTTCTCAGCGAGGCCAAGTTCAAGCCGCGGCCGCGCTACGAGAGTGGTGCCTACTTCGGCCTGCCGCGCCAGCGCCGCGCAGGATTGGAGGGCGAGCAACTGCCACAACCGCAACTGGTGGACCGTGAAAGCCGTCCGCTGCTGATGGATGAAGCCCTCGGCCAAGGCTATGCGCTGATCGGCTACGGGGTCGACCCGCGGCAGTCGCTGGCGGACGCCGACCTGCAGCAACTGGCGCGGCTGGATACCCGCTACCTGACGTTCTACCCGGCCGGCGGCAGGCCGCAAGGCAAGGTCTCGGCCTGCCCGCCGCAGGGTGTCGACGAATGGGAAGACATGACCGGCGAATGCATCCGCCGCTTCAAGGAAGCCGGCTACCCGGTGGGTACGGTGGCCATCGTGCGTCCCGACCGCTTCGTCTTTGCCATGGCCAAACCCGGTGCGGTGCAGCCGGCAATCCACTACCTGCTCGAGCAGCTCGGCCTGCAGACAGCCAACAGCCAACGGGTGGCCTCATGAACCAGCAGCCCACCGCCAGCCTGGAGCAAATTGAAGCCGCCGCCATGGCGCTGCGCCGCGCACGCGCCAGCAAAGCGCCGATCGCACCGCTTGCCACGCCCTACGGCATCGCCACCCTGGCCGACGCCTACGCCGTGCAGGAGATCAATACCCGCGTGGCGCTAAGCCAGGGCCGCCGTCTGGTCGGACGTAAAGTCGGCCTGACCTCGACGGCGGTGCAACAGCAACTGGGGGTCGACCAGCCGGACTTCGGCATGCTGTTCGCCGATATGGAAATCCTCGATGGCGACGAGATCGACTGCCGCCGCCTGATCCAGCCCAAGGCCGAGGGTGAAATCGCCTTCGTCCTCGGTCGCGCCCTGCTGCGCGAGGACACCACCCTGGCCGAGCTGATCAGCGCCATCGAGTATGTCGTACCGGCCCTGGAGATCGTCGACTCGGCCATTGCCGACTGGAGGATCAGCCTGGCCGATACCGTCGCTGACAACGCCTCCTCGGCGCTCTATGTGCTGGGCAAGCAGCCAACCAAGCTGTCGGCACTGGACCTGCGCCTGGAAGGCATGTTGCTGGAGAAGAACGGCGCCCAGGCCTCGATCGGCGTCGGTGCTGCCTGCCTGGGTCACCCGCTGGATGCCTGTCTGTGGCTGGCCCGCACCATGGCAGCGGCCGATCGGCCGCTGCTGGCCGGTGATGTGCTGCTGTCCGGGGCACTGGGGCCGATGACCCCGGTGGTGGCCGGCGACCGCCTGCACCTGCGCCTGACTCGCTTGGGCGAAGTCAGCTGCCGCTTCGTCTGAGCCCTCAGCAACCGCACCCATGATTGATCGGTGCCCTGGCGCGGCCATGGCACCCAAGGAGACCCACTGCATGAGCAGTCACCACAAACTGAAAGTCGCCATCATCGGCTCTGGCAATATCGGCACCGACCTGATGATCAAGATCATGCGCAACGCCAAGTACCTTGAGATGGGGGCCATGGTCGGTATCGACCCGGCCTCCGATGGCCTGGCCCGCGCCGCCCGCCTCGGCGTGGCCACCACCCACGAAGGCGTGGAAGGCCTGGCCCGCTTGCCGGTGTTCGATGAAATCGACTTCGTCTTCGACGCCACCTCGGCCACCGCCCATGTGAGCAACGATGCCTTCCTGCGTCAGCTGAAGCCCGCTATCCGCATGATCGATCTGACCCCGGCGGCTATCGGCCCCTATTGCGTACCCGTGGTCAACCTGGATGCCCACCTCGACCAGCTCAACGTCAACATGGTCACCTGTGGCGGCCAGGCCACCATCCCGATGGTGGCGGCGGTGTCGCGCGTCGCCAAGGTGCATTACGCCGAAATCGTCGCCTCCATCAGCAGCAAGTCGGCCGGCCCCGGTACCCGCGCCAATATCGACGAGTTCACCGAAACCACCTCCAAGGCCATCGAAGCGGTCGGCGGTGCCGGCAAAGGCAAGGCGATCATCGTCCTGAATCCGGCCGAACCGCCATTGATGATGCGCGACACGGTGTTCGTGTTGTCCGAAGCGGCTGATCAGGGCGAGGTGCAAGCGTCCATCGAAGAGATGGCCGCCGCCGTGCATGCCTATGTGCCGGGCTATCGCCTGAAGCAGAAGGTGCAGTTCGACCTCATCCCCGAGTCGGCCCCGCTGAGTATTCCCGGCCTGGGCAAGTTCTCTGGCCTCAAGACCTCGGTGTTCCTCGAAGTCGAAGGCGCCGCCCACTACCTGCCCGCCTATGCCGGCAACCTCGACATCATGACCTCTGCCGCCCTGGCCACCGCCGAGCGCATGGCCCAGTCGCTTATCAACGCGTCAGTGATCAACGGCTGAGGAGCATCGCCATGACTTTCGACCCGAGCAAAAAACTCTATATCTCCGACGTCACCCTGCGTGACGGCAGCCACGCCATTCGCCACCAGTACTCGCTGCAAAATGTGCAGGACATCGCCCGCGCTCTGGATAAAGCCAGGGTCGACTCCATCGAAGTGGCCCACGGCGACGGCCTGCAAGGCTCCAGCTTCAACTATGGCTTTGCCGCCCACACCGACCTGGAGTGGATCGAAGCCGCCGCCGATGTCATCAGCCATGCCAAGATCGCCACCCTGCTGCTGCCCGGCATCGGCACCATCCATGACCTCAAGGCCGCCTTTGATGCCGGCGCCCGCGTGGTGCGCGTGGCCACCCATTGCACCGAAGCGGACATCTCCCGCCAGCACATCGACTACGCCCGCGGCCTGGGCATGGACACCGTCGGTTTTCTGATGATGAGCCACATGATTCCGGCCGAAGAGCTGGCCCGCCAGGGCAAGCTGATGGAAAGCTACGGTGCCCAATGCATCTACATGGCCGACTCCGGCGGCGCGATGAACATGCAGGACATCCGCGAGCGCATGCGCGCCTTCAAGGCTGTGCTCAACCCCGAGACCCAGACCGGCATGCACGCCCACCACAACCTCTCGCTCGGCGTGGCCAACTCCATCACCGCCGTCGAGGAAGGCTGCGACCGTGTCGACGCCAGCCTGGCGGGCATGGGTGCCGGGGCCGGCAACGCGCCACTGGAAGTCTTTATCGCCGCCGCCGAGCGCCTGGGCTGGAACCACGGCACCGACCTCTACCGCCTGATGGATGCGGCCGACGATATCGTCCGCCCGCTGCAGGACCGACCCGTGCGGGTCGACCGCGAAACCCTGGCGCTGGGCTATGCCGGGGTCTACTCCAGCTTCCTGCGGCATTCCGAGGCGGCGGCGGCCAAGTACGGATTGAAGACCCTGGATATCCTCGTCGAGCTGGGCAAGCGGCGCATGGTCGGCGGCCAGGAAGACATGATCGTCGACGTGGCATTGGATCTACTGGCGCAACGCTGATCTTCGTTCATCGACTCGCTGGCACGGACGCCACGCCTTGATGCCACGATGGAGAGCTTTGCCCGCTTGATGCATTAGCGGGCCGTGGCATCAGGATTCGACAAGCTGAAAGACATTACAAAAGCATGGTGGCCATGACATGCGGCTTTCAACCTGAGCAGACGTGCAATCGGAGTGCAGTACGATGCACCTGTATAATGCCTCTCGCATGTACCCTTCATGCCAACCGTGCGCGCCTCATGTATACAAGCGCACCAAGACACAGCAAATAGCGGTTGTAAAATTGATTAAAAATCATTCAAATCAAAACCTTATCAGCAGAAAATTCAGCGTCGCGCCGATGATGGATTGGACCGATCTAACTAAAATTTAGTTATATTTCAATGTCATAAGAACTAATTTATTCTTGCTTTAGCAAAAATCAAGCAGAAAAAATCAGGATTATTCCCGGAATAAGCTATTTTTTACACGAAAGTCTGTCCAATTCATGACACACCGGACTGGCAACCCAGACGTGGTGTTAAGAAGATTTCTGAAACTAGCCAGCACCCATGACCGCTGCGCTGGAGATAAAACTGAGCAAGGGATTCGAACCCCTTTCGTATTCACCGCATACCGCGCTGCAGGGCACAAACCGGGGGAGTCGCATGACCTGCCGAGCCTAAAGCGGCCTGAGACGGCCCCGCCTTTGCCCTAAGCCCCCCCATCAGGGAAGTATGATCTGCTCGATGCTGGGTGAGAAATATTGGTTGCTATCAGCCAGTTGTGACGGGCAGAAAACGGCCATTATGCAAAGTCCTCGATTATGGAAAGTATCGGTTTCCCGCGGGCGTCAACCACCGGTGAGCAGCGGCAAGCGTACGCTGCGGCATTTTCATAATCACAGCGTCTTCATGAAGGCGATCAGGGTGTCGGGATCCCGGTTGCGCGGGGTCTTGGCGTCCGGTTCGTGGAGTCTGGCCAGCCCCGCGCCCTTTCCTTCATGGCGAGATCGGCCCCGACACCCTAATGGGGCGTCACCGGACTCTCGTGGCCCAGCCAGAGCGCGCACCGGCCTGCAACAGGTGCATCGACGTGGTGCGGCGAAGATTGACACCGGAGGCTTCAGGAGACCCGCGAAATTATGTCGAGCTTGCCGCCGCGTCAGCAGCGATCAAGCCGCTTGCGGCCCACCCCTGACAACCATCACGACGGCTACTTTCCATAATCGAGAACTTTGCATAACGACCCATAGGCGACGTTCGAGATGTCCCTGCCAAGCGCCCGCTTCGCACCATGAGCAGACATTCCGTCGTTGATTGCGGAAGCAGCCGGCTCACACAAGCTCGCGCTACAATCCCAAGGCGATCGACCGAGTGTTACTCTTGGCCGATATGGAAAATCTGGTGCCCTAATCTCGAATGTCCGTGCGCAACGACTTTTCGGCCAAAACCATTCGTACCCTTGCCGCGCGCGTGGGGTATCACTGTTCGAACCCATCCTGCGTGGGCTCGACCTCCGGCCCTGCGCTTGAGGAGGAGCGTAGCGTCAACATCGGTGTCGGCGCGCACATTGCTGCTGCCGCCGCAGGGGGCAAACGCTACGACCGGAACATGAGCCCGGCCGAACGCAGCAGCGGAGCAAACGGGATATGGTTGTGCCAAAGCTGCTCGAAGCTCATCGATTCCGACGAGACTCGCTACACGGTCGCGTTGCTGCATCAGTGGAAGACGGATGCGATCCAGCGCGCCCTCGATGCCATCGCAGGTGGTCGGCCTCTCGGTCTGGTGAAACCTTCTGCCACGCTGGACGCTGCAGACGAAGAATTTCTTCGTGGGCTCGATCTTCCGAGCGCAGACGCGGTCGATGCCGCCGGGGCGCGGCTTCGCGCAGCGACTCAAACGGACATTGAGGCATTTCGCGCGGCGCTAGGTCGACCCGCGCGGACCATCGCGCGGACACTTAGACTTGAAGGGAGCACCGCCCGTTACGTGACGCTTGAAAGCGTGGCGGGACTAACAGCCCTTGCCGAGCCGGTCGCCGTGGTCGCTTCAGGTGGCACCGGCAAATCGACCACGCTTGTGCAGCTTGCAGAATGCATGGGGGCGCAAGACGGCCCGATCCCACTTCTGGTGCCGTTGGGAGAATGGTCCGACCGGCAAGAAGATTTTTTCGATTTTATCTTGCGCCGCAACGCCTTCGCCGCCTTTAGGCGGCAGCACTTGATGGTGCTGGCTTACCACGGGCAGCTCGCGCTTCTGCTCGATGGCTGGAACGAGCTGACTCCCGAATCGCGGCTGCGTGCGACGAACGACCTCACCGCCCTGCAGCGCGATTATCCGCAACTTGGCGTCGTGATCAGTTCCCGGCGCCAGACCCTACCGACCGTTGGCCCGGTCGTCACGATCGAAGCGCTTTCGCACGATCAGCAGATGGAGCTTGCGCTGGCGGTACGTGGCCAGGAAGGCGAAGAACTCGTCGACCGGGCATGGCGGACGGGCGGCGTACGTGAGCTAGTCGGCAACCCTCTCTACTTGAACGCCTTGTTGATCCTGCCGCACGGCGTCGCGTTTCCCGAAACCAAGGAAGCGGTGCTGGGCATATTTGTACAGCACAACGAGACCGCGCCGGACAAAGTCGAACGATTGCACCGGGACACGCTCGGTCACCACACGACCTTTCTAACGGGCCTCGCCGTAGAAGCAAACCGAAGCGTTAGCACAGTTATTTCGGACGCAAATGCCAATCGCACCATTTCGATGATCTTGCGGCGGCTTTTCGAAGACGGCCAGATCGGGCCCCCACCTAGCCCCCGTAACATCATCGACAGCTTGGTCGACGCGCACTTATTGGCGCGTATGGCCGGTGCCAATGGCGCAATCAGCTTTCAGCACCAGCTGTTCCAGGAGTGGTACGCGGCTGCGGAAGTCGAAGACCTCATGATGAAGACGGCCGCGGGCGATACCGACGCGCGTAGAAGGCTCCGCGAAGACGTGCTCGACCGATCGTACTGGGAGGAGTCGATTCTGTTCGCGTGCGATAGGCTTTCGCGCGCAGGCGCAGATGGCGAGCACGCTGTGGCGGTCGCCGTCGACGAGACGCTTGGCATTGATCCACTTTTGGCCGCAGCAATGCTCGACAGGGCCGCTGACGCCGTATGGCAGCGCCTGCGCAATCGTGTCCTGCGCTTCATCGGGCGCTGGCACACACCCGGAGTGTTCGACCGCGCAGTGCGTTTCATGGTCACTTCCGGCAAGTCAGAGTTCTCGGAGTACATCTGGCCACTCGCGTCAAATGCTGATGATCAGATTCAGTTCGTGACGTTCCGGGCGGTTGATCGCTTTCATCCGGGGGTTCTCGGGGCTGATCGCGAAGCCCGTTTGCGTGCGCTGCCCGCGCCCCAACGAAAACTCGCCCTGTCCGAGATCGCCAGCAACAGCGGCTTTGATGGGATGGAACTTGCCGCGATGCTGGCCGCCACCGACCCTGACCCTGAGGTCGTGGTTGCCGTTGTGGTATCGCTGGGGTTTCGCCGCGGTGATCGGCATGTGAACCAGATCATGAAAGCGGCGCCGGACGCTGTATGGAAAGCACTGGCAGAAAGGAACTATATAGATCACCTTACGGACGCGCAGCTCGATGCCCGCCTTGCCACAGAGCGCGAAGCGGCGCGCTGCGCAGAAACCCAGCCGGTGCGTTTGCTTGGTCTGATCGTGGATGAGAAGCCTGCCGATGCCGAGACCCGTATCACACAGCTGCTCAGCACAGCCGAGTTTGAATCCAAGGACATGAACCTCGTGCATGCGTACACAGAATACCCAGAAGCCGTTGCTGCGGGACTTGTCGCCCGAATCGCAGCCGACTTACCGCTTCCGTATCGCGTCGGCGACTATCTCAAAGTGGCCCCGCTGCTAGACAGCGGACCGGTGGCCGAGAACGCGCTCGACCCATCCACGTCGGAGCGCCGTCTAAATGCGGCGGCGGCAGTGATCGGACCGGTGACCGTCGCAGCGCTCTTCAACCAGCTGTTTGCGATAGACAGCCAACTACAGGCGCTCGGTCACTATGACAAACAGCTGTCGGACGCGCATTATCGTCTAGTGAATGCGCTATCAGCGACGCGACAGGACGCTTTCGTGCCAGTCTTGATCGCCAACGCACAGAGCAGCGATCCTCGACGCATCGGCTTACTGGCTGATGTACTCGCCCGACACGGCAGCAACAACGGTGATTCCAAGCCGCCGTTCGACGCCGTACACCGCCCCGGTTTGCGTGACGTCGTCCAAGCCTGGATGGATACCTTGAGCACTGTGCAGCATCCGGCACGGCAGGCCGCTTCTGAAGTGGCGCGTGCAGGGGGAAGGTTGGCCGACGCAGCATTGGCAGAGCCCTTGTTCGCGCTTCTTGAGCGAGACTTGGCGGACTACGACGCTGCACGCGCTGCGCGCCTCACGGGGGGTGGCCAAGGAGCATCCAACGAGGTGGGCTACACCCTGATATATGCCCGCGCCCTCAAGGACATGCATGATGCACCTGCAGTCGCCGTCCTTACCCGCGGCCTTGGCGATCTCCGCTGGGGCAAAGACGCGGCGGGAGCCTTGCTCGAAATCTGGTCGGCTGATCACTCCCCCCAAGAAAAACGCATTTTCGCCAGCTGGACCGATTATTCAAACCATCTAGCGCGCAGGGTAGAGCGCGCTGCGGGATCACCGCCGACGTCGGATTTTGCCGAAGCGATCTTCGCCGTGGTTCGCACTCTTGGTGACGCGGCGAAGTCCGACGCTGAACAGCAGCACGCTCTGATGCTTGCCGCAACCGGTCTTTCCCTTCCGCATGGAGACAAACGACGCGAGATCGACACTCTACTCGCGCTGCGTCAGCCGATAACCCACAAACACCGATTGCTCGCTTCCGCTGCCCGCGCAGGCGAGATCATCCCCGCCGCACTACTGATGGCGGGGGTGCAAGACTTGCTCTCCGCGGCTCAAACGCAAACCTGGCGTCTCGAAGAGAATCGCGGCGAGCTGATGGGCTGGATCGATCTGTTCCCCTTTTCTGATGATCCAGAAAGTGTGCACGACGCTATTGCACTGTTACCGGATCTGCACCGCCGGCCGCATGCATTGCGGCGCCTGCTCCAGACAGTGCCACAAGGACCCGCTGACTCTGCCCTTATCACGCTGGAACGGCTCGCCATAGACCCTGCGTTTCTGCGGGAGTTCGAATGGATGAATGCGATGCTTAAGCTGGATACAGAAGCCTCGGCGTTGTCGGTAATCAATCATCTTTGTATGGGCCAAATTCCGGTTGGAGATGGTTTTCGGCTGTCGGCCGCATTGACCGCATTAGCTTGCAAGTTTCCCAATGTTCGCGCAGCCATGATCAACCGTTATCGTGCCCTGCCGGCTGGTGACATCCGCCGGGTTTTCGAGATGGCTATGGACGATATACCCGACGAGGAGGTCTTCATGGCGCTGTTTGATGTGTATGTCGACGCGACGCATCCCTTTCGCGGCATGAAGAACGTGATACGGAATCTGGCTCTCGGTAGAAAGCCATCAAGGGAATGGGCCGGCGCTTTCGAGGAGTTTGGGCTCCCACTGACGGAACTGCGCGCTCAGTTGTTCTCAATGCTTCCGGCGAACGATGCGCGTGCACTATTAGCCGAGCAATGTCTGATTGAGATCGAAGAATATCGGGACGTCCACGGTCGGGTTACCAATGAGCCGAGACATCCGGACATTGCCACGGACCGCTCATGGCCGCTGGAAGCGGACGAACCGCCGGGAGCGCCTCGGCTATAGGCCAGTAATGGATCAGAGTGTGCTAAGGACGCGATTGGCAAATAGGGTACCGATAGACCCGCATAGTCCAGAGCGGCGGCAAAGCGATCCTTATCTTGAGGTCTACTACAGCGCGGGTCGGGTTGTAAGCGCAAACCAGACACTTAGGTGGAATGTCAGAAAGGTCGCCTTTTGGCCGGTTGTTGCCTGTCGCGACCGACTGATTTTGGTCGACTTCGGCCGATCGGCCAGAAGCGGTCGGTCAGCAACATCAATATCGTGTCTCCGATTGATGCGCCGATTGATGATGTCCCCATGGGCATTAATTTAATAATGGCTAGCCGTATAGCTGAAGTTCGCATAGCTCTTTGTACTCATCGCCAGCTTTGTCCATGCACGAAAGTACTGCTTCCTTATCAAAAGGCACAATGGTTTTATCAGTGAAATTCATTAAATCCTCAAAGTTAACAATTAAGTATTGAGCAAGATGGCGGGGAATCCCATAATTTTGCAACTCAATTATTCTAGGGTCTGTCGTCCCGTACTCAAGAAATTCAGACCAATTGGGACCTGATTCTTCTTCTCCAAATCGCGCCTTTAATAGCATATTATAATTTTCAAAATAACTTCTAATCTTGAATCTAATAAAGTTATCGATATCGGATATTAAGCCGTTAATGACTATATTCAGTAAGCGTTTATTGTTTTTGTCGAAAGGCTCCAGCTTATCCACTACCCAAACCTCCCCTTTTTTTTCATAATGATTAAGAGCGTTTTGAATCATCAAATGGAGCGGTGTGGTGTTTGCCCATTCTGCTATGAGAACCGCATAGTACTTTAGCGTATCCTTAGATCTATAAAGCGGGGTTCTGCCAGATGACTCTTCATTATCCCATCTGTATAGATCGCTAAGTGAGTTTAGTGCGACCAATGCCGACTCATATGTTATCTCATGAGACAGAATTGATTTGCTTATATTAGGATCACTAAATATATTATTTTGATATTCGGCTTTAATCCCAGATGACGACTCTAGTATTTTTTCCGGCACGGAGTTTAATACGCTTTTCGACTTCAAGGTTGCTTGTGCGGTTTCAGTTTTTAGAATTATATTTGAGCGAAGTACGGAGTCGTCGCCTCTGATTTCATGAATCAGGGCAATGTTTGCATAGTGCTTCCAAATCTTAACTTGATCCGCTGATGGTGCTTGAGTACTAAACTTGTCACCAGTTAACGCTGACGCTACATTTTTAAAGAAATTGCCTTTCCCAGAAATAATCTGTGGCTCAAGCTTTTTTATCTGTTTTTTTCTGACAACATTTAGATCGGTTTCAGGTCTGTCCCACCTATTCTTACTATCTTTCGCTCGAGTGCAAATGATATTCCCAGAGAGCTCTTTTGTTAGTCTTCCTGCCCGACCACACAGGTTCCAAAAATCAATATCAGTAAATTTAGTCAGCCCTATAGCGTTACTCAAAATAAATATGTTTTTTGCAGGGAGATTAACACCTTCAAGAAGTGTGGATGTGCAGAAAATATAATCAATCTTCCTGTTCTCGAAGAGCCACTCAACTTTTTCTCTTATGCGCTGCGGTAAGTTACCGAAATGGAAGGCCACACCCTTTTTGAGGCAGTCGATTAGATAATATTTTTTATGAAGATGTTGTTCGATAAGAGCAATAACCTCATTCACCTCAGGAACACTCTTAAGTGCTAAGGTTTTGGAGAATTCTAGCGCTAATTCGATCGTATCAGACTTAGAGTTGCAATAAACGATACTTTTCTCGCCACTGGAAAGCTTTCCTATCCAATGGTTAAGATCGCAGGTTTGGAAATCAATATCTAGATTTACCTCAGTTTCTGAGTCAGATAGAAGCAACCCCTTCTTATCAATCAGGTCAAGAAAATACCGATTTTGAGAAACGGGGGAGCTTTTAATGCAAAGTGACTCGTCTGAGCTTTTTTCAAATAAGCGTAAAAAAATTTCAGGGTTTGGTATGTTTGGCGATGCAAAATAAAGCTTGACACTCTTCCTTTCTGCCTGGAGGACGGAGTGATAGTAAAGAGGGCTTCGGGTATCTTTTTCAGAAACAATCTTGTGTGCTTCATCTATAAATAGATAGTCAATCTTCGGATTGCTTGGTTCGGATAGGTAGGAGATGAGGCGTTCCGGTGTGAAAATAAAAATAAACTTATTAGCTTCGTTCCTGAATGCACCTGGAATTATTGGATGAGTTAGTACTTTATACTGTTGATACTGTGAAAATTCAGTTTTTATTTGGTTGGCAGCTTGATTTATGAGGGCTCTGGTTGGAACGAGAAGTGCAATATTGTCTGTGCCCTTGTGCTCTGAGATTAAGTGATGTATGAATGCTTTAATTATAAACGATTTCCCTATTGAGGTAGGACCTGAGAAGCTGTAATGGTTATTTCTTTTTAAATTCTCATATATCTCATACTGAGAGTCAGTAAAAGTGTGCTCGCTATTTGGGATGGCATGAAAAGTTTCCTTAATGATTTTTTCAAACACCACCTCTCGTGGTGTAATCACTTCTTGATCCAGGTTGTCTTCAAGGAATTTTAACGCTGGGAAATTCCCCAGCCGCACCAGAATTGGCGTAGCAAAGCTTAAGTATGTTTGGTCTTGTTGATGAGTTTCTGACAACAGGCTTACTATTTTATAGGCTTTATTTTTCGCATCAGGGTTCTCGGAGCGAGAAAGAATATCTGCGAATCGCAATGCGTCGGTTAATTCTTTTGGTTGTAGTAATTTATTAGAAAGCTGGAAAAACTTATGCGCTGATAGCACCTCTAGCTTTACTAGTAGCTCAGTGAAATAATCGTCCTGCAGCGCTTGTCGCGAAAGCTCTTCAAATAACTTCACTTTGTGATCTCCTTTTGAATTTCGCTCCTTTTTTTTGTTAATTCCGTAAATGGAACTATATAAATATAAAATTCATGCCCAACAAGCTTGTATTCATCAATCTTTTTTTCGATATGCTGCAGGCGGTTTGAGATTTCTTCTTTTATTTGGGATTGCAACTTTTGTCTAAATTCGGAGTTTGAGAGTCTTTTGTCGTCCTCGTCGATAGTTATTTCGTATGCTATAAAAATCCCAAACGCATCGTCCACTTCAAAAGAATTTTCTCTTTTTGGGTATATTATGCTTTTGATAAACTCTTTTTCCTCATTACTAAATGTTTCCTTCTCCAAATGGTCACTAATCAATCCTTTCTCATAGGGCAAGCCACTTTTTTTCGAGCCCGCTGAGTTTATTTCGTTTTTGAATTCAAATATAGATTTAAATGCATGGCTTAGCGCTGTAGTGAGCTCTACTTCTGTTTTTGACTCACCAAATATTATCTGATAATCCCCACCGGGGAGCTTTACGAAATGCACCCCGTCAGCACCATTAACATAGTGACTGGTAGATGTCTTGAGCTCTAATTTTGATAATATTTTAGGCGCTTTCAAGTGCGATTCTAAAAAACAGTAGAGCATCAACTCTCCTAGTTCGCCCTTGTTTCTTATGTAATCTAAGAATTTCTCTCTAGCCTTACGGGATAGAGCTGCAGGTTTTCCTTGATATTCAGCTCTTACCTTCCTTGACAAAGAGTAATTTATGAGCGGATCAATCAAACTGTCTTGTAGCGTGGAATAATTAAACTCGTTAGCGTTAATTTTTAGTGAGAAAATATCAATGCTATTTTTGCTAATCTTGTGATTCCCTAGATGGTCGAACCCATTTAGGAAATCATTATTTTCGAGACTCAAATCCATTTCGATTGCTCACATCCATAAAATAGACTTTGATGCGCATTCTGACGACACAGCGCTCAGGCTTGATGGCAGGATGCCATTGTCCTACCGAATTATCCAACCTTTCGAGGGCGCGGCAAGCGTTCCGGTTAACTGTGCAGAGCTCGTTTAATTTTCCGTGAACATCATGTAGGGCCTGCTGATATCCTCGCCAGGAGGTCCGGGCCTGACTCTCTCCAGATTGAACACAGAACAATCGGGGACAATCGGGACCACGATATTGATGTTGCTGACCGTCCGCTCCTAGCCGCTTTCTGCCTGACGCCACTGACCATTTAGGGAAACTCTGAAGAAGACTTCCTGATTTTGGCAAAATACCCGGATTCCACCCGCTGAGTTTTCCGATGAAGCAGATGACCTTCGCCGACGCCGAGTACGCAGGCAAGCGCAAGCAGACC
>NZ_JAAOJA010000013.1 GCF_013184545.1 Pseudomonas tumuqii
GGTCTGCTTGCGCTTGCCTGCGTACTCGGCGTCGGCGAAGGTCATCTGCTTCATCGGAAAACTCAGCGGGTGGAATCCGGGTATTTTGCCAAAATCAGGAAGTCTTCTTCAGAGTTTCCTTAGCTGCAAAGCGGGGATGCAGAGTGGGCGTCCATGCCCACCTCATGACAGCAGGCTACTGGTTGGCCTGTGGGGAAGCTGGCGCTTGGCCGGCCAGGAAGTGTGCCGTGGCCCTGATTTCCTCCGCCGATAGCGTGCTGGCTATGGCGTTCATGGCCTGGGTCGGGTCCCTGCGCTGGCCATGCTTGAAGGCGTTGAGCTGATCTATCAGATAGCCTTCGCCCTGGCCGGCGAGGCGTGGGCCGAGGGGGCCGCCGGCCAAGCCTTCGCCATGGCAGGTGGTACAGCCCTTGGCGGCGACTGTGGCTTGCCCGCTTTGCGTGAGGGCGGCGTCGCGGGCGGGCACCTCGGTCCTTTGCGCCGTCTGGCGGGCGAAGTAGGCCGCCAGGGACTGGATCTGCTGGTCGGTCAGGCTCGCGGCGAGCGGACTCATCTGCGGACTTTGTCGGCGACCATCGGCGAAGGCGTGCAGCTGGGCCTCGATGTACGCAGCGGGCAGGCCGGCCAGGGATGCATACTGAGCGTTGTTGGACTGGCCTCTTTCGCCATGGCAGAGGGCGCAGCTGTCCTGCAGTTGCGGCCAGGCACCGCCATCGGCCTGGTAGTCCGCATAATGCTGGTCGAGGGCTTCCATGAAGCGGTATCCCGCCACTATCTCCGGGCCATATATCGCGCTTGATACCGCCAGGGTGGCCGTCGTCACGACCGCACCTATTACCCATGCTCGTTTCATCAGGCGCTCCTCCGACGTTGCAGCAACGCCTGGAGGGCTTCCAGTGCCGCCCTGTGGCCGGAGCGAACCGCGCCGTCCATTGAGCTGGCCCAGATTTCGGCTGTTTCGGTGCCAGACCAGATCAGCCGGCCAACCGAAGGTTTCAGGTGCTGACCCCATTGGGTCAGGAAGCCGGGCGGTATGGATGCGACGCAGGTCAGCGTCCAGGGATCGACCTTGCCCCAGTCATGGTCGTGAAACTGGCTGGGATGAAGTGCCTCGTCGCCTAGCGCTTGGGCATAGATCTTTGTGAGGATGGTCTCTGCGCGCTTGGCATCCTGGGGCAGTTGACTGGCTCGGACGAAGGCGCTGAGGACGCCGACGCTGCCATCCGGAGGTGAGTTGTCGTAGGACAGGATCAACGGACCGCTGGCTTGGGTGACCTGGCCGTTCAGGCCATGGTCGCGCCAGAACGGACGCTCATAGACGTGCACCGTCTTGCGCATGGGGGCGTGGGACGGCCAGAGTCGTTGCAACTGCGTACGACCTTCGGGTAGCGGCGGCTCGAAGCTGATCTGGTTGCACAGGGCCGGGTGCAGGGCGGCGATGACCTGGCGGGCGTGGATGATGCCCTGATCGGTATGCAGTTCGACGACATCCCGGTCCCAGCCGACGATCTTGCGCACGGGACACGCCAGCTTGACCTTGTCGCCCAAGGCCTCAGCCATCTTGAGACTGAGTGCCTGGGCACCGCCGATAAAACGGGTCTCCTGGGCCCCGCCCTTGAAGCCCTCGAGCTTCACCATGTCGCAGTCGGAGGAGTTGATCAGCGACAAGTAGTGCAGCAGCCCCAGATTCGAGGGTGGGGTGCCGGTGGTCAGCCCTATGGACGTATCGAAGCTGAGTTTTTCTTCGTTGCTAATGCCCTGTTGCGCCAGCCACTGGCCGACTGAGAGCTTGTCGAGCGTCGCGGCATCCGTTGCAGTCCATGGTGCCTTGCTGGGTACGCCACGGGAGAGTTTATTCAGCTTCTCGATGAGTGGGCTGTGGGCGGCTTGAGTCACGTCCTCTGCGTATTTGGCTGTGCCTGCCAGGTAGACGTTCTTGCCTTGGTAATAGGTCGGGAAGGTGTCGACCCCGAGTTCGCGTGCCAGGTCGAAGATGGCAGTCTGCCCGGGGCCGATCCACTGGCCGCCGGCTTCCGATACGACACCCTTGCCCAGGTCGTGATTATAGGTGCGCCCACCGACTCGATCCCGCGCCTCCAGCACGACGAAATCCTCGCAGCCGGCGCGTTGCAGGTCCCGCGCCGCGGTCAGGCCGGCCAGGCCGGCACCGATGATCGCGACGTCCAGCACATCAGCGTCGGGGCGTGTCGCCGTCTGCCCGATAGCCCGCCCGCTGAGCGCCAGGCCACCGATCAAGGTCGCGCCACCGATGGCTTGCAGCAGCAAGCGCCGCTGGCGCTCGGGGGGCGACAATTCATCGTTGTCTGAAATCATCTTCGCCTCTGTCATGCTGGTTTTTGTAATTAACAAAACGTTCGTTACGAAAATACATCGAAATCGAACCGCCGCCAAGAGAAAACGAGCGGCGTTCGTGAGGGGCAAGGGCAGGGCTCGAGTACTCAGGTTGCTGCGCGTCGATGCGGGCAGTTAGCGCAGACGGGGTTAGGCTCCAGGCGGCGCGATGGGCGGCAGTAGGGTGAAGGTGCCGGCATGCTTCTGAGCCGATGGCAGCGCTCACCCCGAACCTGAGGAAGCGGCCTCCGCCGGGCTTGCTCGGCCTGGGGAAACTGCATAGGCGGCGCTGGCAGCTACAGCCCTGGACGCGATGCCAGGATCACCGCCAGTCTCGGCCCGCGGCTCAGTCTTGGCTGTCGGCGTCCGGCTCGGCCCACGCCGCTTCGATGGTTCGCCGCTCGTCATTGGACAGCGGCTGCCCAAGGTACAGGCGTCGCCGCTCATTCTGGGTTGGCACGGCCAGCTCCGGCAGCAGGCGTCGATTGCTCTCCCGAACCAGGTCCAGGCTGGGCAGGAAGTGGCTTGCCCTGGCATTACGCACTGCGTTTTCCGGCCTCAACAGGTAATCGATGAAGCGGTACGCCGCCGGTACGTTGCCGGCATTGCCGGGAATGGCCAGGCTGTCGATGAACTGCAGGCTGCCCTCTTGCGGAATGGTAAAGCGCAGCTCGCCGCTCTCATTGGCCAACGAAGCGAGCCCGTTCCAGGCCATTGCGGCACATACCTTGCCGTTGGAAAGCTGCGAGACGAAGGCGGTGAATGGCTGGGGGCTGTCCGCCAGCTTCAGGCTGCGGATCTCTTGAACGGCCTTGTTGATGCTGCGAGCACTGCTGGTTTTCAGGCTCTTGCCTTTGTAGGTCAAATACAGGAACAGGCTGTGTTCCGGCTCGTTCTGCAGCATCACACCGCAGGACCTCAGCTTGTCGACATTGGACGGGTCGAACAACACGCTCCAGCTATTGGGTACAGGGGCCTGCAGTGCATGTGATGCCTCTCGCTCATGGACGACCAGGCCGACCGTGCCCCACATGTACGGGATGGCGTATAGGTCCGCATTGATTCTGGAATTGAGTCTGAGCAGCAGTTCGCGACTGACCTCTTTGCGATTCGGCAGCTCGCGGAAATCGAGCGGGGCAAGTCGGTTTTCTTTGATCAAGCGATCGAGCTGAAGATCGGAGGGGACAATCACGTCGAAGCGTTCGCCCGAGTCCAGATCGGCCTCCAGCTGGGCAGCGGTCGTATAGGTGGAGTAGTCGACCTGAATACCGGTCTCGCGCTCGAAGTCCTGCACGACGGCCGGGTCGATGTAGTCGGCCCAGTTATGCACCCGCACGACTTCCTGAGCGACCGCCTGGGCCGAAATGACTGCCAGCGCAAGAGCCAGCAGTGTCTTGATGTTCAGGGACGGCGACTGCGTTTTGCTTTCTGCTCCCACCTCGGCCTCCGACAGATGCTTTATTTATTATTTCATCTGTTATGCAAAATACAGCACTCCTCCCAATCATGCAAAGCGTTATCTGTCCATTGCTTCAGCGCGGTGGGACGGGCCTGAATCTGCCGTAGATCCGATCGGGGTTCGTGCGCGATCTTCACGAGTCGTCGGCTCATGGGGCGGGGGCGTTGTGGTTTTTAGGGGGGGGCTGTGCAGGGTTCACAGCAAGAGACCGGGGCTCTCCCTGGTCTCTTGGGTGGGTAGCGCCGGTTGTGTGTTACTTGGCCGAGGCCTTCGTGGCGGATGGCTTTCGTGCGGGTGCAGGTTTGGGTGGCGCGATCATGGTGATAAGGGCGTTGAGCAGGGCCTGACCGCGTTCGGCGCTGAATCGCTCAGGCTCGATCGGCATCATCATCATCCAGCCATCGCTGATGGCGCTGACCTGGTCGGCGAGCAGGTCTGCGGCGATATCGGTTCGAATCAGGCCCTGGCTTTGTCCTTTTTCCAGCACCGAGGTGAACACCTGGCGGAAGCGTGCATAGCGCTGCTTGATGACGCTGGCGAAGGCGGGCTCATGGCGTGCGTGGGCCAGCAATTGCAGCCAGGCGAGCCAGCCGTGCGGCTCATCGCCGCCCATGGAGTCAAGCCACTGGCCAACGATTGCTTTGATGTCGATCCGCTCCTGGTTGATCTCCAGCAGGGTGTCTATCTCATCGAACAGGCTTTGGGCTACGGCAGTGACCATTTCCTCTTTGTTGGCAAAGTAGTAGGTCACGGCACCTGTGGTGCAGCCGGCCTGTTGTGCCACCTTGCGCATCGAGGCACCGGCATATCCCTCGTGCGCGATCACCGTGATGGCGGCAGAGAGCAGCTCGGCCCGCTTCGCATTGTGATCCCCCACCGGACGTCCACGGCGCGCCGCGGGTTCCGCCTCGCTCTTTCGCGCTTTACGGTTACTGGTCGGGGAGGCGTGGAGTTGTGAGTCGGACATAGGCAGATAGGGGCCGAGTTGAGTCGTTGATACGTGGCAGGCAGGCGCTGCCACCGTCGCCAGCATAGGGAAATTGTCTGAGGAAAGCATCCTCGCCGCTTCGCGGTGGATGACGTCTCGGCTGGCGAGGCATCGAGCCCGCCCTGATCGGGGCGGGCCTGGGCGTCGCAACGCTTCTGCGGCAGCCGCGCGATTGGTCAGTCGCTGGCGCGGAAGATCTGCGGAGCGATGTTGGTGAAGTTCGCCACGTCGCCGATGACCTTGGCGGTCGCAGGTGAGTTGAGCGCTGCATCGATACTGGCCTGATCCTTGAAACGCAGAATGACCAGGCCAGCGAGGGGCTGCAGACCCGCAGCTGGAAAGAGGATTTCGGCTGATTGCAGCCCGAACTCACCCCAGGCGGCCTGGGCAAGCGGGATGTGGGTGGACAGATAGTATTCCCGGTCGAAGGTCGAGCCTTCGGCCAGGGGGTAGCTCACGATCAGGGTGGCCATGGGTGGTTCCTTGCTGGTGATGTATCGGGGCGCATGAGGCGCTGTGGCTTAAGGTGTATCAGGCTGCGCCGCAACCTGCGACCGCGACTGCACGAATTTCTACGCGCAAGCCAGGCAGGGCCAATTCTGTGGTACCCACTGCGGTCCAGGATGGGTAGCGGTCGGGAAAATACTGGTCCTTGACCCGTGCGAAGGCCTGCATGTCGGCTTGAAGTTCGGTATGGAAGGTCATCAGCTCGACGACGTCGGCCAGGCTCGCGCCAGCCGCTTCGAGGATGGTTTTCAGGGCCTGGAACGCGAGGTGCGCCTGCTCCTCGATATCTTTGCCCGGGGTCATGCTGGCGTCGATTCCGACCTGACCGGACACCCAGATCATGTCCCCTACGCGTGTCGCCTGGGAAAAGTGGAAATTGTCGTAGAACACCTGGGTGTGGGGCGGATTGATCAGCTGTCGCTTCGGGGTTTGGGCATTCATCGTCGGATCTCCAGTCACACGAGTTGGCGGAAGGTGGGGTGGCGGAAGGGAACGCCCGGTTTCAGGTTCGATAGCGCCTCGGTAAACAGAACGCCTTCCCTCGGATAGCCCGAGTCGCTGTGCTCCGGCAGCGGATGGAAGGTGGCGTCATCGCCGAAGAAGCGGAATACAAAGGTGTGGCGATCCGGGAAGCTCTGGTCGACAGGGGCACCGCCATGCAGCGAGCCGGGATGGAGCACTACCACATCGCCGGGTTCGGTGGCCCAGGACAGGATGTCGTAGGCGTCGGGGCTCAGCTTGCGCTCGGCCTCGATATCGGGCAGTCGGGGCAGGGCACCGCCGCCATGCAGGGGCTGGGTCGGGTCGTTCGGATCGCGAAAGGTGGTCCCGTCAAAGCGAGGGCCGCGGTGCGAGCCACGAATGATCTCCAGCGCGTTTTGCTTGGGCACGGATTCGAAGCTGATCCAGGCGTTACCCCAGTGCTGGCCGGCCCAGGGCAGGTAGGAGGTGTCTTGGTGCCAGAGTGTGCGAGCCCCGTGACCGCCGGCCTTGAGAAACACTTCCTCGGCGAAGTACCAGACTTGTTTCGAGCCCCATAGCTCGGCGAACAGCTGGCCGAAGGGCAGGGAGGCAACCAGCTCCTCCAGGCGTTCCTTCGCAAGCGGATTGGCGTTGTCGACGTGCGATTGCTGCATCGTCCCATCGAACATGCGGGTGGCATGAGGGCCATGGTTCTCCACCGACCAGTCGTAGGCCGCTCGACATCGGCCCAGTTGCTCTTCATTCAGAAGACCTTTGATCAGGACTGCTCCATCTTCTTGGAACGCTTTGCGCAGAGAGTCGTGCATGGTGCTTTCTCCCGGGACTATTCACCGATGTGACTCGGAGCCTAGCAGTGGGTTTTAATTTGCGCAACAGTTGTTATGTTAATTTTTGGAGTGGTGCCCTGAGGTGTAAGTGAGTGCTCCTTGCTCTTACCTCGCAGGGGGCAGGGCGGTCTATCCACTCGGCTGGACTCTTGACCGTAAGACCAGAGGGGCAGTCCTGCCAGCCCGGCGATTGCTCTCAGGGGGCCGATGAAGAACCGAGCAAGCCCTGGCATGCGTCCATCAGCCGTCACAACGATGGGGCGACGTCAGTGCGCCTCCAAGGGGGCGGTCTGGTTGAGGCAGGAGCAGATGGCTGAGTTATTTGGTCGGGAGCGTACCGTGATCGGTCGGTATAGCTTGTTGGCCTGCAGCGCTGCTCAGCGCTCGCGCAACGCGCGAGCCGGTTTCCCGGCCCAGTACGGCGCTGATGCGCTGGCCGGCGGTAACCAACTTGTGCATATCGATACCGGTTTCGATGCCCAGGCCATCGAGTAGATAGAGCACGTCTTCGCTGGCGACATTGCCGCTGGCACCCTTGGCATAGGGGCATCCTACAAAGCTTAAGTAAGTGCCATTCGGACATAGCCTCATTTTTCACCAGTGAACGCGAACCCGACGACGGCTGATTTTTGAAGTCCTCGTCCACGACAACTGTTTCGTTGAGAACGGTTCTATTTGTTCGATGGCTCAAATGCAGGCATATCCCCGTGAGCTTGGCGCTGCCAGTTTTGCAATGTGCCTGTAAACTGCTATGCCATCATCTGGGCCCGCACATGACTCTTACCGACGCTACCATCGCACTGCTCCTTGCCGCTCGGATACACAGAACCGACGCAGCTGTTAGGGCAACGGCAAAGCGCTGTGCGAAACTTCTGCCACGCAGTAAGCGCGACCTGCTTCATCTGGTTGTTGAGAGCAAAAGCCCGCTAGCTCTGGTGGATTTCTTGGCTCAGGGGTTAGAGCTATAGCCCGGTGTGACACGGCCAATGTTTCCACTTTGCTGTGCTCTTCCTATACCTCCCCCGTCCTATTCTTCGCAGATGAACCCATGACCTTGAGCTGTTGGGGTAAGGGTGAGGCTATCGACCTACGCCATGCTCAATTTGCCCAATCAACGTGACGACTTGCTGGTAGTTGCCTGCCGAAATAGCTTCGGCGAGTGGCGATTGAGATAGCGCGCTGTTGGCGTTTGTAAGCCATCGAGCAGCTGCGGCTGCATCAAGATCAAATAGATGCAGTGCTGCCGCAATAACGTCAGCGAATTGTGATGGCGATTCTGTGGGGGCAGATACTGTTGCCGTTGGATGGCCAGGCTCTACTGCATGGGAAGGGCACCGTGTACGCAACCATTTATTTCGCTCTAGCGTCCGCCCAGGCTTTCCACATACATCGCAGATGGATTCCGATAGGTATTCTGCCAGGTCAATCAGGCGGCCGATGTAGTCATCACCACCTCTGTAGTAAAAACGGAGCGTACCGAATTTTTCTTTGACCTGCGCTGCTACTAACGGAGCGCAGTGTTGGTCCTGCTGGTGCTTCTGAATGAGCGTGCAAGTTGCATCGAGCAACTCGAACCAGCCGTTTCTGCACTCGAGGCCAAAATAGGGTGCGGTCTCATTTCCACTGGATGGAAAAATTTCGGGGTAGTGAGTGCAGAAGTGATTCTCAAAGATTTGATCCATGATTTTTCAGTCCCAAGTGTCTCTAACGGGGTAGCGGTCTCGACTTCTAGTGTCGGAGAGCCGCCGCCCAAACAGGAATCTACTTTCCGATTGCGGTACGCAAGAGCCCATTTCGGCTAGGCGAGCGCAGTTCGGCTTCGCTGATCCGAAATCGGAAACGCGAGGCCACAAACGGAATCTAGTGATCCAAATTTGGAAAGAAAAGGCCGAATTGGGCGGGACTCTCGTTATGAGTAATTGACCGTTCGTCGGCAAAAACCACTGGTAATACCGACTTTCCATCCATAACGACCGAGTTTCCTCGGCGACGTTTTTGTCGGATTTTCCTGTGGGATACTTTCTATCGAAGGGCGAATTTGCGAGCAAAGGCGTTGTACGTCACTCCGTTCCTCCCAACGCGACTCGCTTTTTCGGCACTGCGTTTGAAAAAGAAAGGCGTGTTTAAAGCGTCAATAGCATTGACATAAAAATAATAAAAAGGTGCTCATCATGGATAGAAAAACAGCGAGGCTATGCCTCCGAATAACCCCCGACGATAAGAAATTCATCTTCGCTAAAGCGAATGATCTTCAGCTCAGTGTTGCTGATTGGCTCATTCGAGCTGCGCTGGATCGCGAAATTATCCCGCCCCGATCGACGTGGGATGCTGAGTCGATCAGTCAGTTGTCCCGTATCGGTAACAATCTCAATCAGCTTACGTACTGGGCGAACACTGGAATGTGGGTGGATGACACTGCGTTGCGTGAAATCGCAGCTGAATTGCGTGCGCTACGAGCTGTGACAGATGATTTTTAAAGTTCGAAAGCATCGCTCAAAGCGGCATTTGCGCAACTTGGTTAGGTATCTCCTTTCCCGAAAAGGCAATTCCAGTGAGCGAGTGCTGCAGCACGAATCCCTGAATGCTTTGCCGATGTTGCCGGGTGATAGCCCTGCGAGCTATGCGAAGCAGTGGGCCGCAGCGCTTTGGAGTTTCACTACTCAAGAGCGCCGTGGAAAAAAGCCGCCGGAGGACTATTTCGTTCATTCGGTGATGAGCTTTTTCCCGGGTAATGCCGAGCATGCAGCTGATCAGCTCACAGCAGAGCAAGCCATCGCCTTGGCCAAAGAAGCCATGTCCGAAGTCGCACCAGGTGAGCGACAGGTTCTTTATGTCGCGCACGGTGATAAAGCGCACCTGCACGTACACATCACGTTTTCTGTCGTCGAACGAGGTGGCCGGATCTGGAATCCCCGCCACGACTTCCGTCTATGGGAGTCCGCGGCGGCTCGACTTGAAGTGAAGTACGGTTTGTACCAGGTAACTATTGGTCGGCCTGGAGGTGAGCCGGTATTGAAGAAGTCGCCAACCGGCAATGAGCTGAATATGACTATCCGGACGGGGACGCCCTCCGAGCGCATGCTGTTGCAAGAGTTGGTCGCTGCCGCGCTTTCTGGTAAGCCATCGTTCCCTACCTTCTGGCATCGATTGCTTGATGCTGGGGTTACTCCCATTCCCAGTATTGCGACCACGGGGCGCGTGTCCGGTATCTCATTTCAATATGAGCAGGGTTTGCCAATGAAAGGCAGCGATCTGGGAAAAGGGTATTCGTGGCCAGCGCTCGCGAAGCAACTCAACTTTGCGGCTTCGCAGCACCTTCACCTGGTGAAGCCTTTCGCGCAGGCTCGAGAATCTGTGGGTGGTGAATTACACGCTGATTCTGGTGAAGAGGCTCTGCCAATAACAACCCCTGCGACCGGAAAACCTGTGCTGGCGAAGTTTATTGCTAAACCAGTCGATGAGCAGCGCACTAACTGGGTTTGGCGCAACAAGCCGAGGCGTATTGCTTTTGTAGAGCGGCCGAAGGTTTATCTCGCCTGCTCGGGCCATCAGCTTGTTCACGAAGCGATTGCGGAGCGCGCTAAGCAGCGCGGGATAAAAAACATGGCTGTAACGGGCTCTAATGATTTCCGAAAAAGAATGTGGTTCGAGCTGTCGCTACGTGAGATCGCGGTGGCCGGATATCAGCCAACAGAAAAAGAACAACAGGGACTGGAGTGGTGGAAAAATGAGCAAATTAAAGCAGGCCGAGCAGATTGCTCAGCAGGCGCTGGAGAGTCGGACGGAGACGCTGGCATTGGCGCTGTCAGTGAAGCTAGACGCGATGCGCCAAGCAAAAGTGTCAACGAGCGAGGAATTGGCGCAGGCGATGTATCCCCTCCTTCAAGCAATGACCTCATTGGCGTTGGAAAACCAAGTGTTGCTCCAAGAAATGCGTTTGCTGATGGGCAACGAAATTCAGCAGATGAAGGAGGAGAGGAGCGAGATGCTCGCAGTGATGGCGGAGCTCAGGTCCATAGCGGCGCTATCAAGGTCGTAGCTGGAGGACAGGGTTCGGAATTAATACCCACCCCGTACTTGAAGCGTGCCTCTCGCTTGGGGGATGCAGCATCACTGCGTCATAGTGTGCATTCGGTGCGAGAAAATGAAAACTGGCATCTGCTGATGGACATGTTGTCGGGACTGAGTCGTGGATTTACCCGGTGGAAGGTTACTTTCGGCATACCTGGACAGCCTCCGTTGGGAGAGTTAACTCGTCGCGATCAAATCCTGCCCAGCTGGCCAAACCTGCAGGTGCTGAATAGCCAAGGCTGTAATGTGGAATTGTCGCTCACATCGACTGATAGTTGGCTTCACCTGGTCGGAGTGACCGAGCGTGACCTTAAGTGGTTGCAGGAGCAGGAGATCACGCCCGCAATTCGCTTCACCCGCGGCGGGGTGATGGAGATGTTCGTGCATGTGAATTATGGCATTGAGAGCAATCAGGTCATGCAGCACTTGGCTGAACAAATCCAGTCAGGGCTCGACGCTACTGTTCGGGCACATTTTGGCAGTGTGTCGTGTCCGCTACCGGGATTCGACTGCTGGGTTGATGAGCAGTTGCAATCGTGTTGCGGTATCAGCTTAGACAGCCAGTCAATTGGGACACAACTGTCGAGTCAGTTGAAAACTCTGAAGGGCGACGTGGGGCGATCTAGAGTTTTGGGTGTTCCGCCAATACTAAGTACGGACATTTTATTGAGTGGCGATGAAAGGCCATTAATAGAGCGGCAGGGTCAGATTGAGCCGCCGCGTCCTGGTGAGTACTGAAAGAGGCGCGTCGACCAGCGACTGCTCAATATAGGTACTGATTACGTAGATTGAATAACGTGCATGTCTAGGTCATCGGTCTAGCGTCGGACCTCGCCGAGTAGCTCGGAGCACAGAGCTTGATCACTGATCTGTACCAAGACGAGTTTCGGCCAAAAGCGGACGGTTACTGTAGCGGTAGCTTAAGCGAGGAATGCGGCTGCCGTCACACCGTTCCCAGCGCTCGCCTGACGAAGCTCTGGTCGACGTCCCCCATAAACTCCCAGGCCCGCTCGTTCTGCCGAAGATAGTCAGTCAGCTCATCTACCCCAGCCCCTTCTGGGAAGTCCAGCAGCGACGACATTCGGTGCAGCGTCTGGATGGGGATACCTATCTCCTCAAGCGCGTTCACCCCTGCTGGAAGATGGAGGTTCTCAAAAGTCATTCTGACGTGGCTGTAGTCAATCGTACCGCGCACGCTCCTTTTGATGGTATGCAAACGAACTACGTCTTCCAGCAGCCCCAGCACCTTGGGGATGGTGTAACCGAAGGTATTGCTCACCAGCTTCAGATCATTGTTGAGCGCGGTAGAAAGGTTCAGTTTCTCACCGCCCTCAATCCGCTGCTTTGTATAATCCATCTGGCTCTTCAGATACGCCGAGTAACTCTCTGCTTTTTGATAGCTCGTCAGCTTGGCCAGGATAGTATCTGGGTATTTTGTCTGCAGCCCATTTGCGTTAAACGCTTTGGGCACGAGTTGGCTGCTGATACTGGCCAAGGTTTTCAGAAAGCCAGTTGCTGGCGACCAGTGAAACACGAGCGACTCGAACTCGTCCGCACTGAGCATCTCGACCATGCTGTACAACTGCTCGAACTGCTCCATCCGGAAGTATGAGTGCTTCTTGACCAAATCGATAGAAAACCGATCCTGGGAAAATGCGGCTTCGAACCTTCCCTGGGAATATTCAGTCAAGTGATCGGGCTGCGCGCTTGCGAGCAGGTTCAGAGGAGTATCCACACCCTGAAGCCCCAGAGGCACATCGACTTCCTGATTCAGGTTGTCTTGCGGAACATCTTCAAGGCAAAACACCTTGCCTACGAAATGGATGCCCATCCGGCCTGCACGGCCTTTGATATTGCCATGAGTGAACTTGTCGATTGCGCGTGTTCCGTTTCGGTTGTCGTAGATGACGACATTTTTCGCAATCGTGTTCACCCCCTCGATAATGGTGGAAGTGCACAGTAGAAAGCGCAGGTCGCCGGCATTGAACCGATCAGCGGTGTACTGCTGGAGAGCACGAGGGAGGCCGCCGAAATGCAGACCAATACCATTCCTGAGGGCATAGGTGTAATCCCATTCAGGGTCAAATTCCTCGGCAACCCAATCAATGTGCTCACTCTGGAATGGTTGGCCGTACCCAAGCCGGACGAGTTCGCGGGCAACCTTCCCAGCTATCCTAGATGACTTGCAGTAGACGATTGTGGCTCCTTTGCACTGCGGTGCGATAGTCGCCAACATTTCCAGCTTGCCCTCATCGTCATCGGGATTTACACCGAACGTCTGTACATCGACGGCCACGGTGTTGAAATCAGCGGAGATGAACGTGTGGTCATGCCCTAGCTCCGTCAAGCCCCGAATGCTGTTTACGAAGGGTCCGGTGAGATAGAACTGTTTGGACACCTTCAGCAGCTTGCTAAGGGCAATATTCAGCTCAATGACCCGCTCGTCCTTGAAGTCCGTGGTGCCATTTTTGAGCTGCTGAAAAGCCAGCTTGTAAAACTCGTCGATAACAAAAAGATCGATGGCCTTGATGTCGTCTCGCTCGTTGACCCGCTCTTGGGTCAGGACATACACGACCCGCTCACTACGGCACTCTTGCGAGCTGTGGTGGATAATCTGGTAGACCTCACCAAAGCGTGCTTGAAGACGCCTGCGCGTCTCGTCAGCTAACGCAACGGTAGGTACCACTAGAACAACACGTTTGAAGTGTCCGAGCCCCAACAGCGAGTCGACGATAGCGCTCTTACCCATGCTGGTTGGAGCACTAAGCACGACGTTGCGGCCAGCCTTGAGTAAGTCAAAAATTCGAAACTGCATTGAGTGGAAGACGTAGTCTTCAGAGAACGGCGTTCGGTACACATCCAGAGCGATCCAATCCCCCTGGGAGAGATCAGAAAACTCTTTCTTCAGGTAAGGGAATAGCCCAGCCTTCCTGACCATGTTGCGCAAAATGACGGCATGGTCGATAAACTTTTCACGGGCATCAAGCGCCCTAATCGTAAGGTCTCTGCCAAGGGAGGAAGATACTGGGTTGGACAAGAGGGAATTGACCGCTGACAGATATCGGAACGCTGAGAACCCATCACCATCCAAGCTCCCCTTGGCTACTTCGTAAATGTCTTTCATACGGCCTTCCTGACCTGCGCATCCACTAACTGGGTCAAAATCTCCAGACTTGGCGCGGGATAGATGAACACATCGATCATGAGCTCTGCGAACGTCGGATTGTGTTTCAGATCGTCGGCAAATGTTTCGAACAGAGCCGTGGTTTCCCGCTCCAGATGATCTTCATGCCCAGGAGTTTCAGGATCGGTCAGCAGCGAAGAGTCGTATCCGACGAACACCACAAATCTGAATCGATCCAGGTGTGCATCGAATGGGTTGCTTTCGTCGAGTATGACGTCGATGTCATGACTTAGCAGGTAGCTGTCATCCTTGATATCGAGAATTTTCCCCCGTGCGTTACTGAAACACTCGAGGATCTCCTCGTAGAGTTCCTCGCGGATCTCAGGCAGGCGCGTGGTGATATTGGCAGCAGTCACGAGCTCACTGAAGCCAACCCATAGCTGATCCCCTTCCGGGTCTCGACGAACGATATGGACGTTCTCAAGGATCTTTGCTTCGTCCTGGCCTTCGAGGTAAAGCAAGCACGGAATGGGCTGGCTAGCATGCATCTGCCGTATCGTGGCATGAAGAAGCACTCGCCCTAAGAATGAACGAACGTCTGCCAAGGATGCGAACACAGTTTTCTTCAAGCGCTGGCCTTGCTCGACAAGCGACAACTTGTGGATGTCTGCGAGTTCACTGGGGCGAAGGAAGACCTCATCCAGCCATTTGCACACGTTGTCGACGATGTGTTTGTAGCGGTAGCGCGTGAGGCTGTACTGCTGGTGCAGGACACGGCCATTGCGCTTGGTGCACGAGGTGGCCAGTGGATTGCGAAACGGAACCAGAATGTGAGGTAGCTGGCGTTTGACGTAGACCTTACGACCTGCCCGCTTCTGATCCTCCTCGACCAGACCTTCGAACCACATATTCAAATCTGCGCGAAGGTAGGATTTGCTGTCGACGGAGTGGATTCTGCGGGACATGGCCCCTTTTCGGGTAACGGTATCCAGAATCCCTCGCCAAATATCTTCTGCCGAGGACTCGGTACTCAATATCACACCGTGAAGATCATACGCCGCCCTTCGAATGTTGCTGATGCCCAGCAGTTCGATCTCGCGCATGGTTCGGAACACTTCCCAGTGAGTAGCATCTACCCAGGTCGCTACGTTCACTCCACTGGGGGCAATATAGTTGCTGGTTCTACCGTTTAGGTAGTCGATCAGATCTTCGCGCCCAGGTTTTCCGGCGCGCTCGTCATGGTTGATGTGCAGGTACTCAAGAGTGACGTTGACCGGATGCTCTGTGACGATCCGGAATCTTCTCTGCACGGTAAGTGACGGTTCGCTCTGCATGGATTTATGCATGATCGAACTGCCTGGAATCTTCTTTTTGTCGGCACCTTTGCTGAGGACTAAAAGATCGTTTCTTGCCCAGTGGACCTTCGTGGTCGTTTTCACCTGCACGAATTCGACGAAGTCGTCACAGACAACATCAATGTCGTCTGTGACTTCACATCGGATACTTTTAATTTTTTTGTCACGCAGCATCTGAGTGACGTAATAGGCAGCAACACAATCCTGGAAGATGAAGCCGTGCTTGGCAGCGACTCCGCCAGAGTCATTAGGTTCCATCTCGACGTCCATGGCAGCTTTGGCCTTGGAATTTATGGCAATCGCCTTCCTACGTCTAGGCTATTACTGGCATTTTGCCCTACTTGACCAACAAGGCAGTCTGTACGCCCCTAGTGTAGGTCAACCTAAGTCATTATTCGCCGAATGCCCATATCGCCGCTTGGGGACAGCTGCGAACGAGCAGGAAGCACACGTTGGCCACAGTCTACTATTGGCCGACTCCAGCCCGATGCTACTGGCGACTCCAGGCCAGAAACGGACTGATCGAACCTTGCCTGAACTCACCTTCTTTTGACGATTCAATATCTCTAGGAAATCTGGGGCAATTCAGTCTGGATGCAGAGTTGGTGCTGATTCCCAAAGATAAAATGGAAACAATCAGGCGCATTCTGGCCCCCTTGCTCATCTCCATCTCTCCAGGCGCAGAGCCAGAAAAAGGCTATTTGGGAAACCATGATGACGAGCCTATTAAAGGCCCGTGGGTGTTGATTGACGGGGGAGGGAAGTAATAGGTATTTCTCAATCAAGTGCTTATGGAAACCCACATCATCCACTGACTGGGTGGCGAGGAAATGCTATCAATAGTGTGGCAGGATTAGCGCAAGCCGCCTCGTCCAAGTAGGTACTGAACGAGGCGAGCCGATTAGCGAGTTCGCAAGGTAAGTGCTTTGCGTTTTTCTTTATGACAATGCGGCTTACGCTGCTGCAGGCGTTGATAGTTTTCCCAAGCAATGTGGGATATATCGACATCGATATTTACCTGTTCAATTATTTCTTGCCGTTGTGCCAACGAGAATCCTGTGCCGTAGTTTATGGTCGTGTCATGCCGTGTACCGTGACCAACCAATTTCTTGATCATCATTTCTTGTACGCCAAGCTTGTTGCGCAGCATGTCGACGAACGTATGGCGAAAGCTATACAGGCAAGCGCCTTCACCTTTGTAAAAGCCGCACTCTGGTAGATAGCCATGATCGTTAGCACCTTGACCACTGAACCAGCGGGATGCAGTGCGTGCAAATCCATGTTTTTTATCGTAAGGCAGTTCCGGGAAAAGTGGACGATATCGCCCGCCTTCTTTTAGCCGCATCGCTACAAAATCAAGGAACCCGATCTCAATCAGTTTTGGGTGAATCGGAATTTCTCGGCCACTAAACGGTGTCTTAAGTCGTTGCTCTGGTCCTTCATTTGTAATGCGCATGACCGGAATGTCGGCGTTTCTATATATGTCTCCGGCGTAGAGCTGGCAAAGCTCTCCTGGGCGGGCACCCGTAAATACGGCTAGCAGAGGGAGCCAGAAGCAGTAACTAAACGGTGTCCATCTAAATTTTGCCGTGCCCTCAGTGGTGTAAACGCGGCTGTGGAAGACGCCCTCGAGCTCGAGTGGGGAGAGTGTCTTGTAGCTAGACTGCATGGCTGATTGGCGTGGTAGCGTAACTTCATGAAGTGGCAAGCTCGCTATGAATTTAGACTTCACGCAATAGTTAATGAATCGCTTAAATAGATTGAAATAACGATGAGCTGTTTCTCCACAGACAAGCTCATCCAGCTCTATTGGCTGAAGGTGAATTTCGTCCAGCGAGACTAGTGTCTGTGTGTTTTTCTTCTTGTAGTTAAGCGACTCTTGGAGTGCGGTGAGGTCAGCTATGTTGAGCGAGTCAACGGGGCGATCCGTTCCTAGAAAAGAAATGATCTGAGTGAGCTGGGATTGGTTTTTGTATGCGGTTCCGTGGGACCAGGTGCCTTTGGCCGAAAAATCACGGACCATTCTTTCAGCTGCTTGTTGAAGCGTGAGTGAACGAGTGGTGGGATTATCAGGATAGACAGTTGAATTGCCGAGTACGGTATTCAATTGTGTCGGACAGTTGAGCAAATTTTGTAGCGCTTTTGCTACAAGGGTCGGGTTAACTCCGAAGTACTGCGGCAGGTTAAGTGTTAGGGTATTTGTGCATTGCATTAATATTCCAAAGTTCTCCGCAGTCAAGCCCCTGGGAGACGCGTTTAATGGGCGGGCCTAGTTAATCTAAACTTGTGCTCGAATATATTGCTGGTTTTCGTTCTGTCAAGAATATTGTTAAATTTTATTTTTAGTTGTATATATTGACTTCCCTATAAACCCCGGTCCCTGTAAGTTGTAGGGAAGTCAAGTGTTTGTTGTTTTTTTGTTTGAGGCCGTACTAGGTCTTGTTCTTCTCACGGGGAACTCGAAGTTTCGATTTGCCTGTGAGGTCGTCGACACAGTTATCGAAAGGGAGCGCTAGGTCAGCGGAAGCTCTGACTGTTGATGCTTGAGCCACTCGATTAGTGTCCCGGTATCGTTCGCTTCAGTCGCGATCGATGTGCGAAGAGCGCGACTTGGCTCTGCAGCGCGGCTCGGCCGTCCTGGGCGATGCCCTTTCTTCTGCAGCTGCTGAAAACGCTCAAAATCAATGTGACTGAGATCGATATTGAAGCGCAGCATTTCCATGGTTTGTTGTTTCAGCTCAATGCTGTAGTCATTGCCGTACTCCGCTGTCGTGGATTCGTTGCTGTGCCCGGTGAGAGCCTGGATACGGGGTTGATCCACGCCGGTCTGACGCAGCTGGTTGATAAACGTATGCCGCAATGAGTGAAAACTCAGGCCGTTCAGCCGAGGAAAACCGCACTGCTGCAAGTAACCTGCTCGCTGCGGGTCACCGCAAAACCAGCGTGAAGCGATGTGGCTGTGGGCGCGTCGGATATCAGCACGCATCTCCGGAAATAGCAGCTCTTTGCTGGATGCCGCAACCGCTCGGCGTTGCGCAACAAACGCGAGAAACCCCTTCTCCAACAACACAGAATGCAGCGGAATATCGCGAACACTGCTGCTGTTTTTCAGCAATTTGTGGGGATGGTTCAGGTTATGACTGATTACCCAGGCACCTTCCGGTGTTTGATAGATATCTTCGAGGGTCAGTTGGCACAGCTCGTTCAGCCTGGAGCCGGTGAACAGGCCGAGTAATGGCAACCAGAATTTGAAGTTGTCCATCCGCCAGCGCGGCACTTTTTCGGTGGTGTACACCGGGCCGTTGAGCATCTGCTTGAGCTCGCTCTGCGTATAGGCGCGTCGCACGCGGGTACTGCGCTTGCGGGCCTTTTCCTTTAAACGTACTGGCCCAGCTATATCGCGGGCGATCCACTCGTTCTCAAAAGCAAAGCGAAACATCGACTTCGCCAGGTCGAAATACTTCTTCGCTGTCTTAGCGTGGATGGCCTCGTAGCCGCCTTGCTCAATTAGGACGTGGATCGGGGTGCTATTGAGTTCACTGAGTTGCCGCCGGTTGCGTGGATACATCATCAGAACCGTTCGCAAATTCCGAAAGTCTTCGGTCGTTACGGAGTGAAGGGGGCGCAATGGCCCCAGCAACTCACAGACGACTTCGAGGCGAGCACAATTCAGGAACCGCGTTCCTTGGTGTGACCATTGCCCCGTCAGCTCCTGGTCGCGTCTGTAACGCTCCAGAAGCTGCTGAATCGTCATGCGTGCTTCCGGTGATTGCTCGCTACGCGGCTGCTGACCTCCGGAGAACAAAGCACCCAATGGATTAGCCGGACTTGCATCCTGGTTGGTGGTCGGCAGCGTCCAGCCGTCATCACTGCCAGGCGTGGGAGTCGTTGGTGGCGTTTGGCCTGGCGGAAGCGGTACGTCTCCGTCCGGGCGTAGGCGCGCTCTTATGGCTTCGACGTGAATCCGCAACTCGTTAAGGCTTGGTATACCGCTACCGAACTGCTGGCCTTGAAGAATGAGCCCGCATAGCCAGTCGAAACGCTCCAAGACGAAGCCAGATTTCAGGATGGATTCGTGCAGATCATGCGTATGCAACTCGAACGCCAGGCGGTCAGGCAGTTGAGGATACTGACTGCGCAGCAGCGCGGGCATGTCCACGCTGAACAGGTGGGGTGTTCCGGTTGCCGGATGCAAGCTGTGAGGGGCGTTACTGGTCCCTGCAGGATTGTCGAGTTTGCGCAGAAACTCATGGTCCCGCTCACGCAGATCGAGTGGGCGTAGAGCCAGCCAGCGCGGGTTGTGCCGGAAATGCAAACCGTGCTCGGGGAGCAGATAGCGTCGCAGAGCCTCCAGATGAAAGCTGGCTTGGTACAGAGGGAGCCATTCGCTGCGCTGTAGGTGCTGCTCCAGCAACTGGGTCAATTCTGCCAGGCCTTGCAGTACGAACACGGCGCGTTGCTGGGCTTCCTCCGGATTCAGCGTGTGCAGCTCGAACACTTGGGTTTTCAGCAACAGGGGATAGGCGGCGCCTAGTAGGTCAGGGAGGGGCACTTGCAGGGTGAACTGGTGCTGTTCGCGCAGGAGGAACGTAGGCGTCTGACGCAACTGCTCATAGCGCATGCGCCCAATAGCCAGACTCAGGTCTTGAACGGGGCAGACGATCTGCGAGCTTTTAGGTGCAGGTGCAGGTGCAGGTGCAGGTGCAGGTGCAGGTGCAGGTGCAGGTGCAGGTGCAGGTGCAGGTGCAGGCGCGAGTTGGACTTCGGGCTTTTTGCTTAGGGGGGCAATCGAGTCGCGGATGCGCGCCAGTTCTTGCTGGAGGCCTTCAGTGGTCTTGATTTCGCCCAGGCGAAAGCGTAGTCGGCGGATGCGTTCAGCTAGATCGAGGGCGAGGTCGCGGGCTTCATCAACTGCAATGCCGTCGAGTGACCAGCGAATTTCACGAGACGCGTAAGGAAAGCGCTGCTGGAGCAGGCTGGGCAGGATCAGCCTAAAGGTCAGCTGGTTGTTTTTGTCGCGATATAGGTAGTGGGCTAGGTGTTGCATGGGGTTCAACCTCGTCGTCAGTGGAATTTCCTGAGAAATTTCCAGACTCGGTTTGAACCCCTTTCAAATTAAGTCTTCAAAATCAAAGACTTAACCTCGTAATTGGTGGAGCCGGGGGGATTTGAACCCGTGTCGCTGGTTCCGTATTGCACCGCTATCGTCTGCTTTTGTAAGTAAATCAGCCTGTTATGATTTGCACGCTCTCGCATTGGTCGACTTTGCCTTGCTGTGTCTGTGACAGTTTTGAGGCACTGAGTCTAGCTACAGGTGAATTGCTATGGCAAATTGCTACTAATTCTGCGGGTTCCTCAATTCAAACCCTAGAAGCTCTAATATTTTACATGGGGGTATAGTCATGTTTGAGTCCATTCTTTTTCGGCGTAACTCAACCCACCCTGGCCAGACTGCAGTTGATGTGGGTGCAATCATCGAAGCACTGCTTTTCTACGGCTCTACCCATGTAATGGTTGATCGATCTTCACTGCTAGAATTGCTTGTGAAGTTCGGGGATGAGGTTTTATTTGAATTAATTAGTGGTGGTTATCTAAAAGTTACGTATGTTGAGTCATGGAATGGAATAATGACGGACTCTCCCGGAAGTGGTCCGCCTTTACATTCTCCAGTATTTTTTACTTCTTCAAATCATCAGTTTCCTGATGTTTTGAGAACGTCTTGTATTGAGGTTCATGGAAAATCCGGGCGCGGGCGTCGTGCAGCAAGCCGATTGGAGAAGGTTTTTCATGTTCATCAGCATGATCAAGTGATTGCTGATGGAGTTCGAGACGTTTTTTTAAATGACCAGTATATGTCTGTGGCAGCTAGATCAGTGCTAGGTAACTTGGTTCCGGGGGTTGACTTTTCTGCTGCTAGTTTTTTTGCACGTAAGGTTGGTGATCGGTTCGTTGTTGAAAGTGACTTGGATTGGCTGGCTGTGAATCGTCAGTATCATCAATTTGTCTCGCCCAAGCACTCGGCAATTAATCCGGCGTATATCTTGAGTAATATATTTAACGTTGAGTGCGATTTGTACTTTGCTTCAGTAAGCTCTTCTGAGCTTCATACGTCGTTGTTGAATTCAAGGCTGATTTCGGCTCGTATTAATTTTGTTGTGCAGCATCGCATGAGAAGTCAATTGGAGTTGAACAGATTTCAGTCGGCTTTATTTCCTGGTGCTAAATCTGTTCGTGAAGCAGTTAACTCTGGGAAGGTTTCGGTTCTGGAGTTGCTGCCTGTTATTGAATCGTCATGTAAGTTTAAAAAATGGTTACATGGCAGGCCGTTTGATGCGGATTTATTGGCTGAATACCACAAGGAAGTAACTAAGGAAACGATCGTTGACCGGCTGCCAGGGAAAACAACTCGTTTCGCTATTTTTACTGGCTTAGGGGTCGTTCTTGATTCATTCGCTACAGCGGGTGTTGCTACGACTGCAGGCCTTGCAATAGGGGCGTTTGATGGGCTCTTCTTGGATAAACTACTTAAAGGTTGGAAGCCAAATCAATTTATTGAGAGCAAGCTTGGGCCTGCTCTTAAGAAAGCTTAAGCCCCTCTATCAAATTCGCCTTCCATTGCGGGCGTACCAGTGCCTAACCCCGGCTATTTGTCGCAGTGTTTGCGAAATTTTTTCGATACTATTCCCACAGCACCTCTTCCCGGGCTATGGAAATGTCGCCGGGTGCATCGATGTGGATTTTGGCCCGTGATCCCGTGATCTCGCCTAGCCTGATTTCTATGCCGGTAGTGGCGAGCTGCTTCAACAGCTTCTCGACATCGGCGCCAGGGGCCAGGTGTAGGAAAATGCTTTCGCCAGAATGGCGGCTGAGTATTAGTGACATTGTGACCCTCCTTGGTTTCAGCTTCTGGCTAGTAGACTAGAGCACGTCTGTCGCTTGTCTGATTAGGAGCTTGTTAGATAATAAATCTGTCCCCTTTTCAGTCCCCTTTTCAAGATCACGCCTAACGCTTTGTCTTCTTATGATGACCAGTCTTAGGTTGGGTTGTTTGTTTTATTCTGTATCATTGTCGCCAATTCTGTTTTTGTATATTACTTGTAATGTGTTAAAAATCTCTTCCTGCTTCATCGTAGCTATCGTAATTTTGCGCTCTACTTCGTTTAATTCCATTGCAATTTCTTGGATGTTTTCTTTTTTATTAGGGGTCGAAATGGCATCGGAATTTATTCTATTTGCCAAATGCCGCAAGTGCTCTTTTTTAAGTGTGAGGTCATTTAAGACGTTGTCTACATTTGTTAGCTCTCTCTCAAGATGGCCGATGTTAGCATACCCCCATTTTTCCTCAACATTGTCTCGCCTTGAGTTTGAGTGTAGTTGCAAGTATCTTTTGGATACGAACTTATTATGTGCTGAGCGATTAAAATTATCTGTATCAAATTTGGTGTTTCTTATTTGCAGTTCTTGCTCTAGATCCCTATCCTTTTGTCTAATATCCCTGATTTCATCAAGTATTTCTTTGGATGGTTTTTCCTTAACGCTTTTGCTCGCCAGCGATAAGAACCGCTCAGGGAGATACATGTGGAAATCAGTTCCTACCTCATTTTTGAATTCCTTGATTAGCTCTGGTCGTGGGCCGATCGTCTTACCCTTGAAGCGTAGCCACCAGTCTTCCTTCCCGTCATCCGTGATGAATACAACTGAGGCACTCTCTTTTTTTGCCTTTTGAAGTATGTCTTTCCAAATTATCAAGTCGCCATATGGTCTGCATCTTGAGGTTATGGTGTCTTCATCGCTTTGCTTTTTTATGTCTGAATAGCCTGGAGGTATTTTTTGCTTATATCGCTCAATGCCGTCTTTTATTATTTCTTCTAGCTTGGAGTTTGTCGATTCGTCGCCAACTCTTCCGTCAAATATTCTTGCAATGGATTCCTGTATTTCATCGGCACTTATTCTGGCGGTATGGGTTTCTTTGTTTTCGGTAAGTTCGGTTTTTACCTTGTCCAGGCTGAGCGCAACACTCTTCATTGTTTTTTCTGAAACAAACGGGTGCTGCCTAGAGTTCTCTAGCTTACTTTTAAGCTTGCTTATTTCTGTAATTGTTTTCTCATATTCCTCTTGTTGTTCGTGTATGACGCCGAGTCTGTTTTCTAGATACTCTGCAGCTACTCGATGAGGTATCCATATCTTGTCTATTAATGTTTCAAGTGTATTTACAAACAAGGATCTTGTTTCGTCGGAATACCTATATAAATTCAGTAGAATGTTGGTGTCAAAAATAAAAATACAATTGGTCCAGAGCGCTGCGTTATCCGCTGGTTTAGAGAAATGCCCAGGAAATTTGTCTTTCATAAATTGTCCTTTACTTGATCTCGTTTTCTCGAAACCGAGTTTCACTCGGTGTCTTTTCTAACCGCACTTGGCTCCATGTGCTCGGGCATACCAGCGCCTAGCTACTATCTGGGTGATCGCTATCCCGCGTTGGGTTGGCTCAAGTTTCGGTTGGCTTCTTCGTATTCAGGGCTGGTCTGGCCGCACTCCGGTGCAATCTGGCCGCTTGCGAGCCATAGGGCATATTGCGGATAGATCAGGGTCAGCGCTTCGACCTCTTGGGTACTGATCCGAGTCCGCTTGTCATATCGAACGGTCCTCCACCGGGTTCCCCCGATCTCCGTCTTCTTCACCAGCTCATCTAGCCCGGTCTTATCGATAAGCGATCTAACGCGGTCGTCTATTGATTCCATAATCGTCTAGTAATTTACATTCGTAATATACAAAAAGAACCACATCTGACGTATATTACAGATGTAGATTACGTTAAGCCTTGCTGCAAACGGTTGAGGCGTAGCCCAGTAGTGCTGAGCATAGTGGATTAAAGCAGATGGATACGGAAGGACTGGACCCTCAAAAGCTAATCGGTTGCCCACCTTTAATGCCTTGGCAGGCGTTCGCCGACTGGATCGGCATGGGTGAGGAACCTATTGTCGTCCGTACATGGCTTGAACGTGGCTACCTGCCAAGCCTCAAGGTAGGTAAGCGCGTGATGGTTAATGTCGCACTCCTGACACGCCAGCTCGTTGAACAGGAGTGGACGCTATGAGTCGGGCAGACCAGCAATTCAAGCTGCGCATGCCTGCCGCTCTCCGCGCTCAGGTCGAGCACGCCGCCAAAGATGCCCGCCGCTCTCTGAATGCCGAAATCGTCATTCGCCTGGAAGCGAGCTTCGCCCAGGAAGCGACAAAGCAGGAGGTGCGGCATGGCTCTTGAGTCCATTCCAGCCTGGGCAGACCGTCACGGCGTCACGCACCACGACGCTCATCGCTGGGCTGCGCTCGGGACGATTCCCACCGTAAAGCTCGGCAAGCGCCGCATGGTGATAACTGACGATGGACAAGTACCTCCGCCAACCCCATGCCCCGGATTGCTCCTGCTCTGTCTGCTGGTCCAAAGCCGAAATGGCCAAGCCCGCGCCTTGCCCGTCCACACCCTGCGACCAATGCCGCCGCGCATCTGCCCGACCCGTGCGCACCCTAAAAATGGGCCTCGTCGCTGGTGTCTGGATGCCGTTGCTTTCCCAGTGGCAAATCACACCGGCCTTTACCTGCGCGAAACACATGCAACCCGACCGACCGCCGAAATATTGGAGCGTTGTGCAGGACACCGGCAAGCCCACGCCCTACGTCCCGCGCTGGGATCTGTTCGAGCTGGCGGGGTGAGCCAATGACCGTCTCTTTCCGCGTTGGTCGCTATTTATTGGCCCTGCTCTGGCATTGGTCGATTCCGTTCGTCCTCGGCGGGGTGTTTGCGTCCGTGTTGGCTCTCCAGGGTGTACAGGAGGGCGTTGCCCTGCTCGACAACGCCTTGGACGCCTCCATCAGCCGAGTGGCCGAAGCCTGCGCCATTCCACCTGAACCACCCGACAGGCGATCGCCGCCTGTGTCCGGGTCTGGTTTACCAGACGCGGGCGCAGGTGGCGAAACGGGATGACAAGGGCATGGCCCTTGGTGTTCACCCACTAAGCATTCAACGCAAGTCCCGGCTTTAAACCCGGCAAGTCGAAACACACCGGCAGATTCGAACCTTAAAAGTTCACCTGCTCGGGATCGTTCGGCCTGCTGAAAGGCAAAACCGCGCACTAACGCGCACCCCAAGCGAGGAAATACCAATGGCACGTTCAATCATGGAAGTAGCATTCCTGGGCACTCAACGCTTCGACGGCGAAAACGGCCAGAAATACATCAAGGTCTTCTACGGCGACGAGCCGGACGGCAAGACCGAACACGGCCTGTCCATCATCGGCATGGCGGCGGACGATGACGCCGCCGAAGAAATCTTTGCAGCCGGCGCCCACTTCGACCCGCTGCAAAAGGTGCGCATCACCTTCGACGTCGCTCGCGGCGGCCAGAACAAGGGCAAAAATCTCGCCCTGCATCTGGAAGCGGTCGGCGAGAAACCTGCCAACCGCCAACAACCGCAAACCCCACCACGCCCCGCGTCTGACGCGGCCAAGTCCTAACCGGGAGGGCTGAGCCGTGCTGATCCACGACCGCGTCCTCTGTGACCTGTGCTTGGCCCCCATGGGCCAACTGCACAACCAGACCGCCGAGTTCTGCGACTGGGCCAACGAAATCAGCACGCCGCCCCATTACGCCATCTGCCCTGACTGCTACGAGGCCAGCCAACCGGTGCTGTGCGAGGCAGATCAGGACAGCGAATAAGGGGAACCGACCATGGGCTCGCTTGATAGCTACTTGGCCAACGTCACGCTTGGCGACCTATGGGCCCTGCAGTTCATCCAGGGTCTGGTCTATCTGGCCGCCCTGGGCCTGATCCACGGCCACCAGAGGTAACGGGCTATGGCTTTCACCTGGGAGCAATACCTCGTCATCGCTGGTTTGTTTGTGGGCGCCCTGGGACTGGGCATCGCCTGGGGCACTTTCCGGCTTGGCTGGAAAGAAATTATCGATGCTTCAACCAACTGAGGAAACTCACCATGCAAAAGACTCAACTGGCCGTGTCCATCGGCCAAGCCAACGGCAGCAACGACACCCGTGTCGGTAAAGCACGGGGCGGCAACATCGCTGCTATCACTGCAACCGGCGCTCTCATGGCCACCACTGGCGCTGCGCAAGCCGCCATCACCGTTCCCCAGGAAATGCTCGACGTGTTCGTCGATCTGGCCACCGCCTTCGGCACACTGGTCGCGGCCGGCGCCATCCTGTTCGGCGTCATCCGTGGCGCTCTGGCTCTGTTCAAACTGGCTGGCCGCGTGTTCTCGGCTGCTGGCGCGTAACGGGGAGGCGGGTAGATGCGTACGACTATCCGCCTGTTACTTGCCCTCACCCTTATGGGGTGGGGGCAGTTTGTTTTTGCGGCTGACTATACGTGGTGGTCATATTTCTATGAGCGTTCCGCTTCGTCGCCGTCTGCGCTCTGCATATCTATCCAATCTTCTGGCGGTGGCGCATTTGTATTCACGACCACTAACAAAACTTCAGCTCAATGTTTAAATTCAAGTGGCAGTCCGGTAGGCCAGACGCACATGGTGCGCCAAGGCGACGGTTGTTCTGGCGGTAAAATTTACAACACTGAAACGGGTGGCTGTGAGGTTCCGCCTCCAGATTGCTCGACCGCTCCTGATATCTACAGTGCGCAGGAGTGCACCTATACCGAATCGCTCAAGCTGTTCTCCTGCCCGGATACCGTCAACAGCAACGGCTGTGCCTACGTCTCGTCGCCCAATGGGCAATCCAACTGCGATATATCCACTTCGATCTGCGTAAACCGCTACTCGCCTAATGGCGATGAAGCGGCAGCAGGCACTCCTGAATGCACCGACACCACCTGCGCACCTTTGCCTTCCGATCCAGGCGAAGCCCCGGAAAATTGCGTGACCGGTGGCGATTCCACCTACTGCTTCGAGGATCAGGAATCCGGCTGTGGCACCTTCAACGGTAAACAAGGCTGCTTCGAGGATGAAAGCGGTTGCGGCACCTTCAACGGCACCTGGGGTTGCTACTCAACCGATAAAGACACCCGCAACTGTGGCTACGCCAACGGCGAACAGGTTTGCTTCGATCCCAACAACCCAACCCAGCAAATACCCACCACCTCGCCGGATCATCCCGTCAACGGCGGCAATGCTGACGGCAACGAAAACAACGACCCCAAAGCCCCGGGCGCTACCGGCAACACCGGTGCCCAGGACGGCGATCAGGGTGCTACCAATGAAGGCCTCGACCAACTGGGCGACGAACTCGGCGCCAAGATCGACAAGACCAACTCCTTGCTTGGCGGTATCGGCGAACTGCTCGGCGGCATTGGCGACCAGCTCGGCGAACTGCTCGATGGTCTGTTCGGCGAAGACTACGACGGCTCCGGCGATGGCGACGGTGAAGCCATCGAAGGCGAAGCCCAAGGTCTCGGCCAACAACTCGGCGACCTGATCGGCGAGCAGACCGAACAGATCATCGGAGAGCGTGACGCGGACGCCAAAATTGCCCTGGAAGATGACATTCCCAAGCTGGTGTCCGGTACAAACGGCATCTTCGATCCAGACGGCCCGGTGGTCGCGTCCCTGGATTTCCTCAATGACGTGCTGCCGTCTGCCTATGGCTGCAGCGACTACGAAATCGCCTTCGACCTCGGCCAGTACCACAGCACGCTCAAGCTACCGGTTTGCGAACTGACCCGCCTCAAGCCGCTGCTGGAATATCTGGTGTGGATGATCACCATCATCGGCTTCTGGAAAATCCTTTACTCGGGCCTGCGCCTGGAAGATGCCAAAGCCAATAAGGGAGGCTTCTAGATGGGCTGGATCATCGGTTTTCTCAAGAAGTTCTTCCCCAACCTGTTTGGCCGCCTGGGCAAGTTTCTGGTCGGCTTCATCGGCCCGATCATCACCCCGGTACTGGCCTTCATCGCCCAGTTTTTCAAGAAGGTGGCGATCTTCTTCATGATCGTTGCCGCCATTCACTTTGCCGTCAACGTGCTGGTAGAAGCCATTGTCGGGCTGCTCGGTGAAGTGCTCGGGCATGGCGTTGTCCAGTACTTCGAAGTCGGCCGCATGTTCCTGCCTTCCAACCTGAGCTACTGCGTCTCCCTGCTGGTCATCGCCAAGATCAAATCGCTGGTTTTCTACTGGATACACCGGCTCTCCGAACAGTTCATCCATACCTGAGCATCCGCCATGGCCGTGTACATCGTCACCGGCAAGCTGGGTGCCGGCAAAACCCTGCTCGTGGTTATGCGCATCCTCGCCTACCTCAAGCAACGTCGTCGGGTGGCGGTAAACATCGACGTCAAAATGGACAAGCTCTGCCAGCGCGATAACCGCTACTCGCGTCTGGTTCGGCTCCCTGACCTGCCCTCAGCCGAAGACCTGATCGGCCTGGGCATGGGCCACGACACCTACGACGAAGAACACTTCGGCGGCATCTTTCTCGACGAAGCCGGGGTTTGGCTCAACTCCCGCGACTGGAACAGCGGCGGTCGTACCGACCTGCTCAAGTTCTTCCTGTTCTTGCGTAAACGCCGCTGGGATCTGTGGCTGTGCGTGCAAAACGTCAACGTCATCGACAAACAGATCCGCGAGTCGATTGCCGAGCACGTCGTTTACATCAATCGCTGGGATCGGATGAAGCTGCCGTTTCCGTTCGGCTTCCTGCTGACCGTGCTGACCCTCGGCTTTTTCAGGGGCCGCCTGCCAAAGATGCACCAAGCCATTGTGAAGTATGGCGCCAAGTTCAATTCGCCCAAGGTCGAAGACTGGTTCTACCGCGGGGAAGAGTTCTACGACTTCTACGACACCACCCAGGAATACAACAAGGACTACGACAAGGGCGCCTATTCGATGCTGCCACCGGGTTACTGGCGTCGTCCCTTGCCGACCGCCACGCGCGATGGAGACTTCTACATGCGCACCACCAAAATCTTCTTCAAGCGCTTCGGCGTGATCAACGGCTTCTTTCTCGGCGCCTTCTGCGCGTTGGTTGTCAGCGTCCCGGTGTTCGCCGGCATTGCCCTGGTCAACCGGCCAACGACTGCCGCCGCCGTCCAGCAAGTGGAACGCCCAGCCACCGACAAGCTTGCCGACGAGTTCCGCGAGCTGCGTATAGCCAGCTATGGCCGTCTGTCCGGCAACACCTTCTATGTGTTCCTCCAGGCCGACGGCTCCCGCCTCAGCAGCGCAGACCTCAGCGTCCGCGATGTGCACGTGAAAGACCGTGGCCCCCGTGAAGCCCTGCTGGTTCGCGGTGATGACTTTCTCTCGATCTACAGGTGATCCCATGACCCCACGACAACAAAATTGGTTGTGCCTCTATGTCATGGTCTGGCTCGGCGCCTTCCTCCTGCTGGCACCCCCGGCACCGGCTGCCGAACGGGTCGAACTCTACGACGCCACCTTGCAGGATTTTGTCGAGTGGTCGGCCAAGATCCTCGACAAACCGGTGGTGGTCGGCTCCGATATTCGCTCGGCACCGATCAGCGTGTTTGCCTCCTACACCGACAAAGCCGATCTGGAGCGCCTGCTTAACAACGCCGTGACCAGCGCCGGCTTTCACTTCGCGGCCAACGGTGGAAGCATCCTGATCAGCTCACAGCCGATCCCCGAGTCACCCGAGCTGCGCACGCGCGTTTTTCAATTGCAGCACCTGCAATCGGACTTTGCCTATCAATCGATTCGCGACGTCCTGCAATCGCGCACCGACCAGACCGAGCAGGCTTCCAGCGCCGCCATGGCCACGCCGTCGCCGACCTCCAACGCGGTGATCGTCACCGCCACCGATAAGCAGCTCGAGGTGATTCAAAGTGTCCTCGCCGAAATCGACAAACCCCGTCGCCAAGTGGTCATTACCGCCGTGGTCGTCGAGCTGGCCGATTCCGACTTCGAAGACCTCGGCCTTAACGTCAGCCTCGACAGCGAACACGTCAACGTCACCGGCGCCACCCTGCGCAGTTCCGACCGATCCAACCTCGGTTTCTCCCTGACTTTCTCCGGGCCTACGCTCTCGGCCTTCCTGCAGGCGGTCAAAGTCACTGGCAACAACCGTATCCTCTCGACCCCGCAACTGCTCACCCTCAACCGCGAGTCAGCTTCCATCGTCGTCGGCCAGAACGTGCCCTTCATCACCGGCCAGACCACCAGCGGCGCGACCCCGGCTTCCGATCCGTTTCAAACCATCGTGCGCCAGGATGTAGGCGTGTCCCTCGACGTCACCCCGTTTATCACGCCCTCGGGGGCCATCGAACTGCAGGTCAATCAGTCCGCCTCCAGCGTCTCGGATGACACCAGCGCCGCCGACATCATCACCAATACCCGACGGATTTCGACCCGCGTGCAGTTGCCCGATGGCGGGGGTGTGCTGCTCGGTGGCCTGCGTTCCGAGCAGGTCGACAAGTCACAAACCCGCGTCCCCTATCTATCTGCCGTCCCGGTGGTGGGGCACCTGTTCCGCTCAACCTCGACCAGGCTCCGCGCGACCAATTTGGTGGTTTTGCTCACTGCCTCGATCCACGGGGTAGCAGATGGGATAGCGGTGCCTGATCCAGTGCGTGGGTTAGTCCCTCAAGCGGTCGACGAGGTGAGCAGCGGTATCGGCGCAGCCGGTGCCGCTGCGCGCCTCACGGGCCGCGCCTCGGCGCGCTGACGTCCCTGTAACACGTCAGTAAACAAGAAATGAGTTTCCGCATTAATCGGCAATAGGTGAAGAAATGGCAAAGGTAATCGACCATAAACGCTTGGACGTTTTGACCGCTGTGGAAGACAAGCAAGGGCGTTTGTTTGTCGATCCGGGCAATTACTCTTTTACAGACCTGTCGGCAGTTCGCCTGCTTCGCTGTGGCGTCGACACGGTGCGCCAGTTGTATCGGGGCTTGATCCGTCCTGAAATCATGGCCCTGTTTGAAACGCCGGGGGCTATGGTCGAATTTGCCGGCGAGATCTGGCATTCGGGCCGTGTCGGCAAAGACTCCGGCTATCAATACAAGCTGCAAAACGCCGACCTCGGCATCATCCTGTTGGTGAAAAACTTCAACGCCAAGCTCGACAACATCGGGCCTCACCTGAAAATCGAAGTATCGCCCCATGCAATCGACGCGCTGTCACCTGAACGCCTTCAAGAGCGCATGGACTACTACGCAGCCGCTGTCCTGACACACCGCGAACTCAACCAATGCGCTGTCCATCTGGCGCTTGACCTCCAGGGCTGGACACCTCCTACCGATCTGGTGGCCCGCATGCACTGCAAGGCGCGCACCCATCGGGATATTTCCGGCATCAATGAAATCAACTGGGCGACTAAATCCAGCGTCTACGGACGGGGTGAAACCTCGATGTTCGGCTCTGCCGGTGGCGTCCAACTGGCTATCTACAACAAGACCGAACAGGCCCGCGCCACCGACAAGCTCGACTATTGGGAAAGTGTGTGGAAACGCCGCGACAGCTTCGACGAAAGCGACCCGGACAACTACGACCCCGAGGCGGACGTGTGGCGGGTAGAGCTGCGTTATCACCATTCGGTTATCCAGCAGTTCGCCAGTGGCTCGATAGACCTCAAGACAGGCGAAGCCATTGATACCCGATCCTTTGCCGCTTTCTCGGCCCATCTGGACGGCTTGTGGCGCTATGGCCTGGGTCAATTCAAGTTGCTGGCGCGTCCGGGCTACTTTGAACCGATCTGGACGCTGATCCGCGATGACGTGCGGGTCGATCTGCCGGTTGATTCGCTGCTGGATGACACCGAATACAAACGCTACTACAAGACCTCGCGTGGCTTCTCTGGCAAGAACGTCGAACTATTCCTGGGCAACTTCGTCAGCTTGTTGGCAAGGGAGCGGGTGGGTGCAAAAAAGGCGTTTGACCGGCTCAAGGAGTGGGAATGCTGGTCGGTCATCCGCGACCACTACGCCGCCAAGGACATGAGCGAGCGCGACCTCTACACCCATATCAAGAACCTACTGCAAGAGCGGCATGTTAGATGGGGTCGGGCGGTATGAGTGTCAAACGCAAACCCGATGGTCGTTGGATTGCTGACGTTCAGCCCATCCGTGGCCAGCGCTTCCGCAAGATCTTCGATACCAAAGCCGAAGCTCTGCGCTATGAGACGTTCATCATCGCCAATAAGGCCGTTGATCCGGCCTGGAATCCGAAATCGTCTGACCGTCGCAAGCTCTCCGAGCTGGTAACCCTCTGGTATGACTTGCACGGCCATATGCTTAAAGATGGTACTCGTCGAAAGGCCAAGCTAGATGCTCTTTGCCTTCGGCTGCGTGACCCGTTGGCTGCCAAGCTCGATGCTTCGGTCTACGCCCATGACCGGCGCGTTCGCTCTGAAAACGGCACCAGTCCAAAGACGCTCAACAATGAATTGGGCTATCTGCGGGCCGTGTTCAATGAGTTGCGGGGCTTGGGCCAGATCGACTATCAGAACCCGTTAGAGCTGGTGAAGCCGTTCCGCATTGAAGAGCGTGAGTTGTCCTGGCTGACAGACGATCAAATTTCGATCCTGCTGGAAGCTATCCGCAAACACTCCGACAATCCGCACGTTGAGCCGATCACGATGCTTTGCTTGGCTACCGGGGCTCGATGGTCTGAGGCCGAGGGCTTAACCCCGGCTAGGCTGCGTAATGGGGCGGTGACGTACAGCAAGACGAAATCAAGCCGGGTTCGTACGGTGCCAATAGGGGATGCCCTGGAGAGTTTCATCAGGGATCACTGGAAGCGGTACGGGCCTTTTACTGGATCGATCAGCTCGTTTCGACGTGCCCTGGTTCGATCCGGTATTCAGCTACCTAAAGGACAGGCTAGCCATGCTCTACGGCACACCTTCGCCAGTCACTTCATACAGAAGGGCGGCAACATCCTGACCCTGCAAAAGATCCTGGGTCACTCCAGCTTGGCGATGACCATGCGCTATTCGCATTTGGCCCCTGAGCATCTGGCGGAGGCGGTTAGGCTTAGTCCTTTGGCGGGAATAGACCTGACTATTCGTTTACCGCAGGATTGAGTTGCGGAGTCGAGCGGCCAGACTCGTCTGAAGGACTGCTAATCCTTCCCCATTGTTTAGGTACGTCAGATACCTGATGTGCCTTAGGTCGAAGGGAACGTCATCTGGATTTTGGGTGATGAGGATGACCTCTTTCCCGAGAGTGTGCGCGATGCCAATTTCGTAAAAAACGTTTGGATTTTGTCCCGTGCAGTCGCATACAACGAACGCTGAGCGATCAATCAAGCTGATTACGTCTTGGATTACTGCATGGTTTTCCCAGATGACGTCGACCCTGGTGCACCTTTTTCCTGCCGCTTCAGCAGCCAGTTGGATTGCGTCATAGACCCGGGTGAAAAGTGGGCTGAACGGCATCATTGCAGATACCTGAAGCGGATCTACTCGGTGTGGGTCAGGTAAGGTGAATGCCGTCGGAGAAGGTCTTGTGGGTCTCAGATTGGTCAGCAGAACCTTGAATAGGTCTACCTCTTTAACAGCCCAGTGAGTTTGTTCAAGCTCAGTGATTCCGCGGCTTCTTAGATCGATATGGAGCTGCGGGCCCATTTGAGTCAGCATTTCCTGAGGGATCGCAGGGATGTCTGGATCAAACGTATATTCGATCTGAATATCGGAGCCTCGGACACCCGCAGTAGAAATCCACCCAACTCGTGCGAACTGCGGGGCTCGGTGATGATTTGTTTCGTCTGCAAACAGAGCGGGTAGCTTTATTAACCGTTGTAGATCTGGAGCGTGACCTTGGCTAAACATCTGGACAATCGCTTCATCCGTCCAGGTGAGCATCCTCCCTTTAGGCATGCTGTCATGGCGTCCCTCCCACCCACCTGCTTTTACTAGCAAATTGAACATTTCACCCCCTCTACATGCTCATCGTCATATTTTGGGAAGAGTGACACTTTTGGGACATTCACTGCTAGCAGAAAGCAAAAACCCCTGAAATTCCTAGGAAAATCAAGGGTTTAAGTGTGTTTCAAATGGTGGAGCCGGGGGGATTTGAACCCCCGTCCGCCAGTTCTCCGCTATTGGTTCTACATGCTTAGCCGTGTCTACTGAGTTAACCCTTGGCCGCCCGACGGGCAGGGTGCTTTGGGCGAGTTGTGTAATTTTTAGCCACTTCGTCCACAACGTACTACGCGGCGATTCTGTTCTATATGACAATCATTTCGGGTTTACAGACATCCCCTAATGATTGCTGGAGCCGAAGCTACCAGAAGTGCGACTAGGCTGCTTACGCAGCTAGTTGAGCACCGTAATTGTCATCATTGGCAATTATGGAGGTTTGCAACAGTTTATTTACGAGTTCTGTTACCAACTCGGCATGCCCCTCAAGTTTTGCTACCGGCGTCGAATCCTAATCGGCCCCAAAACTGTGTTGCTTGAACAGTTGGACGCTTAGTGTACGGCAAAGGTTCCGTAGCGTCGACCGGGCAATCTTCCGGCGCACGCTACAGGTCATGTGCAGCTATGATTGCGGCTTGAGGTGGGTGCAATGTCTTTGGGAAGAGACCTGAATTATGCCGCGAGAATCGCGTTACCCCGTGCGCCAGTGGATTTGGCGCGCCTTTGTGCAGAGTGCCTTGATTCCGCTGATCCTGGTGGAGACGGTGTTGATCACCGTGTATTTGCTGAGCAATGCGGCCATTCGCGATGCGCAAATCGGTCATTTGCAGCAGAGTGCCCTGGAGGACTTGTCCACGGCGGTAACGCGCGAGGGCCATGTGATCGACGGTCGGTTGCGCGCGGTCGAGGCGCAGGTGCGGATTTTTCGCGATGCGGCGAGTCATGCGCTACAAAATACCGGCTTCCAGCCCGATGCGCTGGAACTCAAGCGACATGTTTCGACCAGCAATGGGGTGTTTTACAGCCGTAGCGACGACGGCCGTGCCGCGTCGTTCTACGCCAACAGCACGCCGCCGGCACAGCAGGATCACGTCAAGGCCTTGCGCTTGTCACAAATCGATCCGCTGATGCGTTCGATCCGCGACGCCAATCCGTTGGTCAGCGCGCTCTATTTCAATAGCTGGGACAGCTATAACCGGATTTATCCGTTCTTCATGACGCCTGAGCAGTATCCCCATGACATGGTGATACCCGATTACAACTTCTATTATCTGGCCGACGCCCGCCACAATCCCGAGCGCGAAGTGGTGTGGACCGATGTCTATCTCGATCCGGCCGGGCAGGGCTGGATGATGTCGGCGGTGGCGCCGGTGTATCGCGGCGACTTCCTCGAGGGGGTGGTTGGCCTGGATATCACCGTGGGCCAGATGCTCAGCGAGATCGGCGAGTTGGATGTGCCTTGGCAGGGTTATGCCATGTTGGTCAGCCGTGACAACAACATCATGGCGCTGCCGCAGGCCGGTGAGGAGGATTTTGCGCTGCGCGAGCTCACCGAGTACTCCTACGCCGAGGCGGTGCGCCGTGAGGTACTCAAGCCTGCGGACTTCAACCTTGGCTCGCATGCAGGCATGCAGCCGCTGTTGCAGGCCATGGCGTCCGGTCAGGGCCGCGTGCAGGAGGTCATGCTCGGTGGGCGCCAGCAGCTGGTGGCCTGGAGCGAGATTCCGCAAACCGGTTGGCGCCTGCTGCTGGTGGTCGATGAAGAGAATATTTTCAGGGAGACCAACAGCCTGGCCGAGCGTTACTTGCAGATCGGCTATTTGTTGATCGTTGGCCTGGCACTGTTCTATCTGCTGTTTTTTGCCTGGATGTGGCTGCGTTCGCGGCGCTTGAGCGATCAGCTGGCTCAGCCGATTGCCGGTATCGTCGGCATGATGCGCCGGCTCGGCCAGGGTGATTACCATCCCAGCGCACCGTCCAGCCAGATTGCCGAGTTGGTTAGCATGGCCCAGGCCGTGCAGCAGACCGGTGAGCAGTTGCAGGCCAGCGACATCGAGCGGCATGAGGCGCAGCGGATTCTGCAGCTGGTGCTGGAAAGCACCACGGAGAGTCTGTGGGAGGTGGATGCGCCGAGCCTGGCGATCAAGGTCAGTGACCACTTCGTCAAGCGTTTTGGCCTGCGAGCCGAGAGCATGAGCTTCAGTGAATTCAACTTGCGTGTGCACCCGGATGACCTGGAGCGCATCCGCCATCTGCGTCAGTTATTCGCGGTCAGTGGCGAGGATCAGTTCGAGGCGGAGTACCGCTATGCCGATGCCAGCGGCGAATATATTTGGCTGCTCAGCCGCGGCAAGGTCCTCGAGCGCGACAGCAACGGCGGTGCCTTGCGCATCGCCGGTACGCATGTCGACATTACCCGGCTCAAGCAGGTGCAGGAGGAGTTGCGCCGAGCCAGCCTGCAAGCCCAGTCTGCCAGTCAGGCCAAGAGCCGTTTTCTGTCGAGCATGAGCCATGAGCTGCGCACGCCGCTGAACGCCATTTATGGCTTTGGCCAGTTGATCGAGCTGGAGACGCAAGGCAAGCCGGAGGCTCAGCAGGAAGCGGATTATGCCCGCGAAATCGTTAACGCCAGTCGCCACCTGACGGCGTTGGTCGATGACATTCTCGATCTGTCGAGTATCGAGAGTCGCCGTCAGCAGCTGCAATTGCAGGCGGTGGAAGTCGGTGCGTTGCTCAATGGCTGCGCCGAACTGGTCCTCCCGGAGGTCCAGCAGCGGCGCCTGCAGTTGCAGGTGCTGGCGGAGATCGATGCAGGCTTGTATGTGCAGGCCGATATGCGCCGCCTGCGTCAGGTGATACTCAATCTGCTGTCCAACGCGATCAAGTACAACAGCCCGCAGGGGCTGATCAGCCTGGGCTATGAGGTGCGCCCGGACTGCGTACGCTTGTGGGTCGAGGACAGCGGGGCGGGCTTGACTCCCGAACAGCAGGCCCAGCTGTTTCAACCATTTCAGCGGCTGGGGCGTGAAAATTCGAGCATTCCCGGTACCGGTATCGGCCTGGTGTTGTGTCGCGAGCTGGCCGGCTTGATGGGTGGCGATATGGGTTTTCGCAGCACCCTCGGCAGTGGTAGCCGTTTCTGGATCGACTTGCCCGGCGCCGCGGCACCCGAGACAGCCGCCGCTGCTACGCCGCTGGTCGAAGCGCTAGCGCCGAAACCTAAGGCCGAAGTGCTGTGCGTCGAGGATCACCCGGCCTGTGTGAGGGTGGTGCAGGAAGCGCTGCGCGAGTTCGCCGACGTGCGTGGGGTCGGCTCGGTGCAACGGGCACTGAGCGAACTGGAGAGCTGCACGCCGACCTTGCTGTTGCTCGATCTGGATTTGCCCGATGGCGACGGGCTGCAAGTGCTGGATGCCATGCGCCGCGATTCACGTCTGCGCGCGGTGCCGGTGCTGGTCATCAGTGCGACAGCCGATGAAGCCGTGTTTAGCGAGGCGCGCCAGCGCGGCGCACAAGCCTGTCTGGCCAAACCTATCGATCTGGCTCAGGTGCGCCGGCTGGCCCTGACCCTGCTGGGTCAGGGCCAGTGACTGACTGGCGGCCTATTCGCTGGCCTCGAGCAACTGCAGGGCTTCGCCGAGCACTTGCACGGACTGGTCGTGGTCGCCGGCGTTGTGCAGTTCTTCGCCTTTGGCGCGGAGTTCTTGCACTTGTGCCAGTACGGCAGGGTCACTAGGTGGGTTGCTCTGCAGCATGGCGTCGATTTTCGCCATGTCTGCCGGGCATTGCGCGGCCCACAGCGGTACGCTGAGCAGGGCGGCGGCCAGGAAAGCAGCTAAACGATACATGACTATCTCCTTTCTGGGATTGAGTCTTAACTCTAGAGGGCGTGGCGCAAAAGCGCAGAAAAGCGATGAATGGCGGGTCGCCGGTGACACACACGCTTGGCGATCGGCGCTGTCAGTCTCTTTTCCAGTCCCGATTCAATTCGTCTCGGCGCCACCATCCCCGCCAGGTCCTTGCAACAGCTGCAACGCTTTTTCTGCATGAGCGCCGCAGGTTTCCACGTCACCGGCGCGTTGTGCCTCTTCGGCGGCTTTCTTGTGTTCTTCGACTTGTTCCTTGGCGGGAGAGGCCAGGGTCGTGAGAGTCGCCGAGTTGTCCGCGAGTTTCTGCAGATTGATGGTGCAGATGTCTTCGGCGAAGGCCGGGGAGGCCAGGGCGGCGGCGATGACAATGCCAAACAGGGAAAACCTATTCATCGGAGTGTCCTCCGCTCATCGGTTAGTTCTCGGAACGGCTCACCGCGAGCCCATTCACTGGGCTCACAATCAGATGACCCTCGTGGCGGGCCCGAGTTCAGGCTTTTCAGGGCCACGCCGCCGAGCGGCCTGTGCTGGACGGGGCTCATGCTGGTTACGCGCTGTGCTCAGGGCTTGTGAAAAAATCGAGCGCAGTAGGCGAGCGTTTTTCCACAAGTGCTCAGGTCGCCCTGGCCCGCGTGACCCGGTCCACCAGATAGACCAGCCCGTGGTAATCGATACCGCCGTGCTGGCTCAGGCCGATCTCGCAGGTGCGGCTGGTGCTGATGCCTTCCTCGCAGATCTGCACCGCGTCCTTCAGGCTGCGCAGCGAATGGGCGTTGAGTTCCGGGGTGGTGAAGCCCTTGTCGCCGGCGAAGCCGCAGCAGTGAATGCCTTCCGGGACCACCACCTCGCGGGTGCAGCGCCGCACGATATCGATCAGTCCCTGGGACTCGCCCAGGTGCTGGGTGCTGCAGGTGACATGCACCGCCACCGGTTTGTCCTGGGGATGGAATTGCAGGCGATCGACCAGGTGCTCGCGGATGAATTTCACCGGGTCATGCAGTTTCAGGCGCGGGTCGAGGCCGTCCTGCAGCAGGCGCAGGGTGCAGGGGCTGGTGTCGCAGTAGATCGGGTCGAGGCCGCCGCGGCTGGCCTTGAGCAGCGCGACTATGAGTTCCTGGCGCTTGCTGTCGGCTTGCGCGGGATAGCCCTTGGAGGCGAATGGCTGGCCGCAGCAGAGGTTGTCCAGGTTGTCCGGGAACACCACCTGGAAGCCGCCTTTCTCCAGGAGCGCGCGGGTCTTGTCGAGCAGCGGCATCTGCTCGGCATCGCTTGCGGCCGGGCCCATGGCGCGGGATACGCAGGCGGCGAGGTAAACCACCCGCGGGCGCTGATCGCCAGTGCTTACGGGCAGTTGCAGTCGGTGCAGCGGTTGCGGCATCGCCGGCGTCCACTGCGGCACGCGACCCCGGCTGGCCTTGCTCAGGGCGGCAGAGGTGCGGCTGAGCAGCGGGGCGCCCATGAGCAGGCGGGCACCGTTGGCCACGTGCAGCAGGACCCGGGTGCCTTGCATGGCACGCCGGAAGTTATTGGCTAGCCAGTCGGCGCTGCGTTGATTATGGGCATCGCGGGCACGCAGTTTGCGCACCAGATCGCCGGTGTTGATTCCTACCGGGCAGCGCTGGGCGCACAGGCCGGTGGCGGCGCAGGTGTCGATGCCCTGATAGCGATAGTCGCGCTCCAGTGCGGTGGTATCGATACCGGCGCGCTGTTTCGCCTGGATATCGCGCCAGATGACGATGCGCTGGCGCGGACTCAGGGTCAGCCCCTTGGACGGGCAGACCGGCTCGCAGAAGCCACATTCGATGCACTTGTCGACGATCTCGTCGGCGGCGGGCAACGGCTTGAGGTTTTTCAGGTGGATATCGGGGTCTGCGCTGAGCACCACATCCGGGTTGAGGATGCCGTGCGGGTCGAGCAGGCGCTTGAGCTGCCACATCAGCTGGTAGGCGTCCGCGCCCCACTCCAATTCGACGAAGGGCGCCATATTGCGTCCGGTGCCGTGTTCGGCCTTGAGCGAGCCGCCGAACTCGACCGCCACCAGTTGCGTCACGTCATCCATGAAGGCCGAGTAGCGGGCGACTTGCAGCGGGTCGTCGAAGCCCTGGGTGAAGACGAAGTGCAGGTTGCCTTCCAGGGCATGGCCGAAAATGATCGCCTCGTCGTAGTGATGCTTGTCGAACAGCGCGAGCAGGCGATTGACCCCTTCGGCGAGCTGTTCGATGGGGAAGGTGACGTCCTCGATGATCACCGTGGTGCCGGTCTGGCGCACCGCGCCGACGGCGGGGAAGGTGTCCTTGCGGATCTTCCACAGCAGGTTGTACACCGTCGGGTCTTCGCTGAAGTCGACCTGTTTTTCCAGTGCAAACTCGGCGATTGACGCCATGATCAGCGCTAGTTGCTCATGCAACAGACTCTGACTGGCGGCGCGCGACTCGATCAGCAGCGCGCAGGCGCTGGCGGACAGGCCCTTTACCCAGTCCGGCATGCCCGGCTTGTTCTCTACCGAACGCAGGCTGCGCCGATCCAGCAGTTCGACGGCGGACACCGGCTGTTGTTTGAGCACGGTGACCGCGCGGCAGCAGTTTTCCACGTCGGGGAACACCAGCAGGGCGCTGGCCTTGTGCGGGTGGTCGGGCACGGTGTCGTAGGTCACCGCACTGATGAAGCCCAGGGTGCCTTCCGAGCCGACCATCAGGTGGCTGAGGATATCCAGCGGCTGGTCGAAATCGACCAGGGCGTTGAGTGACAGGCCGGTGGTGTTCTTCAGCCGGTATTTATGCCGGATCCTGGCGGCCAGCGCGCTATTGGCGCGGGTCTGCCGGCCCAGTTCGGCCAGTTGCCCGAGCAGTTCGACGTGGCTGGTTTCGAATGCCGCCACGCTCAGCGGGTCTTCGCTATCCAGCACCGTGCCGCCGGCCAGCACCAGGCGTATGCCGGCCAGGGTGTGATAGGTATTGTGCGCGGTGCCGCAGCACATGCCGCTGGCATTGTTGGCGACTATGCCGCCGATCTTGCAGGCATTGATCGAGGCCGGGTCGGGGCCGATCTTGCGCTGGAAGGGCGCCAGCACGGCATTTGCCTGGGCGCCGATCACCCCCGGTTGCAGGCGGATTTGCTGGCCCTGGTCACGGATTTCCCGGCCGTTCCAGTTTTCGCCCAGCACCAGCAATACCGAGTCGCTGATCGCCTGGCCGGACAGGCTGGTGCCGGCGGCGCGGAAGGTCACCGGCACTTGATGAGTACCTGCCAGCTTGAGCAGTTCGACCACTTCCAGCTCGGACTCGACGCGGATCACCAGTTGCGGAATCAGCCGGTAGAAGCTGGCATCGGTGCCGAAGGCCAGGGTCGACAGCGGGTCGTCGAAACGGCGCTCGCGGGGGATCAGGCGCTCGACGGCGGCGAGGAAGGTGACGGGCAGGCTCATGCAGGCTCCGGAAATTGTCGGTTATCTTTTACTTGTAGGAGCCAGCTTGCTGGCGATCTTTGTAGGTTAAAAGCATCGCCAGCAAGCTGGCTCCTACACAGATGTTTTGCAGGCTTGACAGTCTGTTAGCGGCCCAGCTCACGCACCAGCGAGTCGGCGCTGATTTCGCTGATCGACTTGGCGCCGGTCAGGACCATGGCCACGCGCATCTCTTTGTCGATCAGGTCGAGCAGGTTGCTCACGCCCGCGCCGCCGGCGACCGCCAGGGCATAGATGAAGGCGCGTCCGAGCAGCACCGTGTCGGCCCCCAGGGCGATCATGCGCACCACATCCAGGCCGGTGCGAATGCCCGAGTCGGCGAGAATCGCCAGGTCGCCCTTGACCGCGTCGGCGATGGCCGGCAGCGCCCGCGCACTCGACAGCACGCCATCGAGCTGGCGGCCGCCGTGGTTGGAGACGACGATGCCGTCGGCGCCAAAGCTCACGGCGTCTTTGGCGTCCTGCGGATCGAGGATGCCCTTGATCACCATCGGGCCGTCCCAGAACTCGCGGATCCACTCCAGATCCTTCCATGAGATCGACGGGTCGAAGTTGGCGCCGAGCCAGCCGATGTAGTCGGCCAGGCCGGTGCGGCTGCCGCGGTAGGCGGAGATATTGCCCAGGTCATGGGGCTTGCCCAGCAGGCCCACGTCCCAGGCCCAGCTCGGGTGAGTCATGGCCTGCAGCATGCGCCGCAGCGGTGCGTTCGGCCCGCTCATGCCGGAGTGGGCGTCGCGGTAGCGGGCGCCCGGTACCGGCATGTCCACGGTGAACACCAGGGTGGTCACGCCGGCAGCCTTGGCGCGCTCCAGCGCGTTCTTCATGAAGCCGCGATCCTTGAGGACGTAGAGCTGGAACCACATCGGCCGGTCGATGGCCGGCGCCACCTCTTCGATCGGGCACACCGACACCGTCGACAGGGTGAAGGGGATGCCCTTGGCTGCAGCTGCCTTGGCCGCCTGCACTTCGCCGCGGCGCGCGTACATGCCGGTCAGACCGACCGGTGCGAGCGCCACGGGCATCGATAGGGTTTCGTTGAACAGGCGGGTTTCCAGACTCAGCTCGGACATGTTGCGCAGAACCCGCTGACGCAGGGCGATGTCGGCCAGGTCCTCGACGTTGCGCCGCAGGGTGTGTTCGGCGTAGGCGCCGCCGTCGAGGTAGTGGAACAGGAACGGCGGCAACTTGCGTTGGGCGGCTGCGCGGTAGTCGGTAGAGGCGGAAATGATCATCGGGTTCATCCTTTGCCAGGAACAGGCTGTTCTCGCCCAGAAACCGGCCCCATGAGTACTGCGGGGCCGGTCTGTCCGGGTATACGGGAGTCGTGAATGGCTAGGCTAGCGTCGCTCAGCCAGCGAGCAGCGGATCGCTAATGCCCAATAGGTAGATCGCGATCAGGGCGATCGAGCCGGTAAAGAGCACGTAGTACAGCGTAGGCCAGATGGTTTTGCGCAGGATGCTGCCCTCGCGACCGAGCAGGCCAACCGTGGCAGAGGCGGCCACCACGTTGTGGATGGCGACCATATTGCCGGCGGCGGCGCCAATTGCCTGTACCGCAACGATCAGAGCGCTGGAAATGCCCAGGTTAGTGGCCACGCCGAACTGGAACTGGCTGAACATCATGTTGCTGACGGTGTTGGAGCCGGCGATAAAGGCGCCCAGGGCGCCAATGCTCGGTGCCAGCAGCGGATAGATACCGCCGACGCTGTCGGCTACCCAGCGCGCCATCAGGATCGGCATGCTCGCCAGGTCGGCGCCGTTGACCCCCGAGTTGATCAGGATGCGCACCATCGGCACGGTGAACAGCAGGACGAAACCGGCGCTGAGCAGCACCCCGGAGGACTCCTTGACTGCCAGACCGAGGTCGCGCAGCTTCATCTTGTGGAAGAAGAAGGTGGCGATGACCACCGTCACCAGAATCCCGCCCGGCAAATACAGCGGCTGGAAGTTGGCGCTGACCCCGGTTTCACCGAGCAGGTCGGGGAAGTTCACCACCACCGCTTTCAGGGCGGCGCCGACTTCCGGTACGACCCGGCTGATCACCAGCAGGGCACCGACCAGTACGTAGGGCAGCCAGGCGCGCAGGGAGCTCATGGGCTTGGCGGTCAGTTGGTCCAGCTTCATTTCGATGGTGCCCAGCCATTCGCTCGGCCATTTGTCCGCCGGGGCGAAGTCCCAGGTAGTTTTCGGCAGGAGAAAGCCCAGGCGCGCTGCGCTGGTGACAATCGCCAGACCGATCAGGCCGCCGGCCAGCGACGGAAATTCCGGGCCGAGGAACACCCCGGTGAGGGCGTAGGGGATGGTGAAGGCCAGGCCGGCGAAAATCGCGAACGGCAGGACTTCGAAGCCGGCTTTCCAGCTTTTTTCGGTACCGAAGAAGCGCGTCAGCATCAGCACCATGATCAGCGGCATCACGGTGCCGACAGTGGCGTGAATGATCGCCACTTCACTGGTGATCAACTGCAGGAACTGCGCCCAGGATGAGCCCTGCTCGATGAGCTGGGCGCCGATGGTGGCCGAGTCCAGGCCGGTGTTGACCCCGACGATGATCGGGGTGCCCACCGCGCCGAAGGACACCGGCGTGCTCTGCACCAGCATGCCCAGCATGACCGCGGCCATGGCGGGGAAACCGATGGCCACCAGCAAGGGTGCGGCAATCGCCGCCGGCGTGCCGAAGCCCGAGGCGCCTTCGATAAAGCAGCCGAACAGCCAGGCAATGATGATCGCCTGAATTCGCCGGTCAGGGCTGATGGTGGCGAAGCCGGCGCGAATCGCGGTGATGCCGCCGGAGTGCTTGAGGGTGTTGAGCAGCAGGATGGCGCCGAAGATGATCCACAGCAGCCCCAGGGTAATCAGCAGGCCTTGCAGGGTCGAGGCGAGTACGCGGTTGAAGCTCATCTCCCAGGCGAACAGGCCGATGGCGGCGGTTACCAGGTAGACCAGCGGCATGGCGTGCTTGGCCGGCCAGCGCAGGCCGACCAGCAGAATGGCCGCCAACAGGATCGGGGAAAAAGCGAGCAGGGCAAGAAGACCAGATGACATGTCGGTCTCTCCTTAGCGGCGCGCAATGCGCATGGAGGGATGCGGATGCAGCGGTGCGGCAAGTGGTTTGGCGATGACCGGCATGGGAGACCTCGTGAGCTTCTTGGAATTGTTTTAGATTCGGGTAAATTGGTAATACCAATTTACAATGTGGCGCGGCCAGAGTAAAAGTGGATGCTTGCCACTGTCAATTAGCAGGCTTACTACTTTGGTCGAATAGCCTTGGCTTGTAAGGGCTTTAGTGCCGCTATAGGCTTGCTCTACAAGTGCCTGAGAAGGGCGTTGCAGGTGGTCAAACCAGTGAGGTACGGGTTATGGAAGTAGGGCAGGTGCGCCAGCGCCGTTTGTCGGACGATATCGTCGTTCAGCTGGAAACCATGATCCTGGAAGGCACGTTGCGGGCGGGTGAGCGGCTGCCGGCCGAACGTGCGCTGGCCGAACGCTTCGGCGTGTCGCGCCCGTCATTGCGTGAGGCGATTCAGAAACTGGCGGCCAAGGGCCTGTTGGTCAGTCGTCAGGGCGGCGGCAACTATGTTGCCGAATCGCTCGGTTCCACCTTCAGCGATCCGTTGTTGCAGCTGCTGGAGAGCAACCCGGAAGCTCAGCGCGATCTGCTGGAGTTTCGCCACACCCTGGAAGGTTCTTGCGCGTTCTATGCGGCGCAGCGCGCCACCGAACTGGATCGCCAGCGCCTGAGTGAGGCCTTTGCCGCGCTGCAGGACTGTTACAGCCGCAGCGGCAAAGTGACCCGCGCCGAAGAGGGGGCGGCCGATGCGAGCTTTCACCTGGCCATTGCCGAAGCCAGTCATAACGCCGTGTTGCTGCACACCATTCGCGGGTTGTTCGACCTGCTCAAGCGCAACGTGGTGACCAATATCGGCGGCATGTACGCCCAGCGCGACGAGACCCGCGACATGCTGATCGATCAGCATAGGGCGCTTTATCAGGCGATCATCGAGGGTCGCGCCGAAGACGCGCGACAGTTGTCCAACCGGCATATCGACTATGTGCAGGAAGTGCTCGCCGAAGTGCAGCAGCAAGCTCAGCGCGTGGCGCGGGCGCAGCGGCGTCAGGGGCATTGATAAGCCGCAAGCCAAAGTTTCAGGTTGCCGGGCAAAGCACCAAAAGCGCTTGCTTGGTGCTTGCAGCTTAAAGCTTGCCGCTGCTTTTAATCGTCCTTGCCCTTGCTGCGCATGGCGCGTTGCACTTCACGGTCGGCGTCACGCTCTTTTTCGGTGTGGCGCTTGTCGAAGTCCTTCTTGCCCTTGGCCAGGGCAATCTCGCATTTGATCAAATGCGCCTTCCAGTAAACCGACAAGGCTACGCAGGTGTAGCCTTTCTGCTGCACGGCGCCGAACAGCTTTTCCAGCTCGCGCTTGTTCAGCAGCAGCTTGCGCGTGCGGATCGGGTCGGCAATCACGTGGGTGCTGGCGGTCTTCAGTGGGGTGATGTGGCAGCCCATCAACCAGGCCTCGTCGTCTTTCAGCAATACATAGCTGTCGACCAACTGGGCCTTGCCGGCGCGCAAGCTTTTCACTTCCCAGCCGGCCAGGACCAGGCCCGCCTCGAATCTGGATTCGACGAAATAGTCGTGCATCGCCTTTTTGTTCTGGGCGATGGTGCCTTGAGGGTGTTTCTTTTGTTTAGCCATAGGGCGCGCATTATAGGGAGTCGTTGGCCTGCTGGCGACAACCTGATCTTGAGAGAGCTGAGCTAAACCCGGACAATGCGCGTCTTTTGCACATATCTCGGGCGTATTCATGGTGAGTGACAAGGTTTCGATCCACGGCGCCTGGGCCAGTCGCTGGGTGTTTATCCTGGCGGCAACCGGTTCCGCAGTGGGTCTGGGCAATATCTGGAAGTTTCCCTACATGGCCGGCATATATGGCGGCGGGGCCTTTGTCCTCATGTACCTGGTGTGCATTTTCCTGGTCGGCTTGCCGATCATGCTGGCCGAAACCCTGATCGGACGCCGCGGCCGGCAGAGTCCGGTGAATACGCTGGGGGCGCTGGCGCTGGAGTCTGGAGCCTCGCCAAGGTGGTCGTGGGCCGCGCTGATGGGCATGGTCGCCGCGCTGCTGATCCTGTCCTTTTACAGTGTCATCGCCGGCTGGTCGCTGGACTACATAGTCGCCATGGGCGGCGGCCAATTCGCAGGCATCAGTGCCGACGGGGCGGGCGCTGCGTTCGGTGCGCTGACGGCCGATCCCTGGCGTCTGCTCCTGTGGCACACGCTGTTCATGCTGTTGACCGGCTTCGTCATCGCCCGTGGTGTTGTGGCAGGCCTGGAGCGCAGTTTGCGCATCATGATGCCGCTGCTATTCATTCTGCTGCTGGTGTTGCTGGGTTACAGCATGACCACCGGGCACTTTATGCAGGGCTTTCACTTCCTTTTCGATTTCCAGCCCGACAGGTTGCTCGATGGCGTGCTGGCGGCCATGGGGCATGCCTTCTTCACCCTCAGCGTCGGCGTCGGTTCGATCATGGTCTATGGCGCCTATATGCCCAAGCGCGCCTCGATCGGCAGCACTGTGTTGGCCGTTGGCATTCTCGACACCCTGGTGGCGCTGACCGCCGGACTGGCGCTGTTTCCTATCGTGTTTGCCGCCGGTATGCAGCCGGGCGCCGGGCCCGGGCTGATGTTCGTCACCCTGCCGGTGGCCTTCGGCAACATTGCGTTCGGTCAGCTCATGGGTACGCTGTTTTTCGTCCTGGTGCTGATCGCTGCCTGGACCTCGTCGATCTCGATGCTGGAGCCGGCAGTCGCTTATCTGGTCGAGCGTACCCAGCGCGGCAGGACGTTGGTTACCAGCGTATTGGTGCTGTTGTGCTGGCTGGTGGGCATGGGTACGGTGTTGTCGTTCAATGTCGGCGCCGAGGCCAAGTTCTTCGTCTTCGCTGCCGATGGGTTTCACCTGTTCCAGTGGGGCGCCGAAGGTGGGCGAAATTTCTTCGACAGCATCGACTACCTGACCAGTCGCATTCTCCTGCCGGCGGGAGGTCTGGCCTTCGTGCTGTTCGCCGGTTGGGTGCTCAAGCGCGAAGCCGTGCGCGAGGAGCTGGCGATCGACAATCCGCTGTTGTTCGGCTTGGTCTACTGGTTGATTCGTGTGGTGGCGCCATTAGGCATATTGATCGTGTTTGTTGCAGAGTTGACGAAATGAGTACAGTCACCCTATTGAATGAAGTTGCAGGCTCATGAGTACCCATATTCAGCGCTCGGCGTTGCTGCCATACCCGGCCCCGGCCCTGTTCGAACTGGTCAATGACGTGGCGCGTTACCCGGAGTTCCTGCCCTGGTGTTCGGCCAGTGAGGTTCTGGATGTCAGCCAAACCCATATGCGGGCCAGTCTGGCCGTGGCCAAGGGCGGGGTTAGCCAGCGCTTCATTACCCGTAATGCGCTGGTCTGGGGGCAGTCGATCGAGCTGACCCTGGAGGAGGGGCCGTTCAGTCAGCTGCATGGCCGGTGGGTGTTCAAGGCGTTGGGCGACAAGGCCTGCAAGATCAGTCTGGATCTGACCTTCGACTATGCCGGCCCTCTGGTGCGGGTCACGCTTGGGCCGTTGTTCAATCAGGCGGCCAACACGCTGGTGGATGCATTCTGTCAAAGGGCGAAGCAGCTATATGGATAACCGGATGATCGTGGTCGAAGTGGTCTATGCCTTGGCGGATAAGCAGAAGCTGCTGCGCCTGAGCCTGCCTTACGGTACTACGATGCGCCAGGCGGTCGAGCAGTCAGGCATGCAGGTGCATTTCCCCGGGCTGGATCTGGCGAATAGCCCGCTGGGGATCTTCGGCAAGGCGGTTGCCAAGCCGCAGGAGCGGGTGCTGGAGGATGGCGAGCGGGTGGAGATCTATCGGCCGCTGATCGCCGATCCGAAGGAGGTGCGCAAACAGCGTGCGGCCAAGGCGGCGAAAGCCAAGGCCGACGAGGAAGGCGTTTGACGTTAAGTCGGCGCGCATAAAAAAGCCCGGAAATCTCCGGGCTTTTTGTGTCTGCCTGATTACTGCGGCGAGCTCTCCAGCGGTTCCGGCGTCGGTACCGGCACGCTCTGCACATCGTCCACCTCGTGCTGGATCTGTTCGAGCAGGGAGCCTGGCGCTGGCTTCTCTTCGGTTTGCGGTTGCACAGTGGTTGGCGGCGCCGTCACGCTGGCGCCATCCTGGCCAAGGATCGCCTCATCGCGGCTGACGCCTGGCATGAAGTCGCCCGACAGGCCAGCCAATTGATCATTGCCATTGAAGATCACGCTGACGCGTTCTTGCAGGCGTTTACCACCACCTGGCTGAATGCTGTACAGGTAGTCCCAGCGGTTGGCATGGAAGGTGTCGGTCAGCAGCGGGTTGCCCATGATAAACCGCACTTGACTGCGGGTCATTCCGGGGCGCAACTGATCTATCATGTCTTGTGTAACGACATTGCCCTGTTGAACGTCGATTTTATAAACCCCGGGGAACGAACAACCGGCGAGCGCGAGGAGTCCCACGAAGGTGAGACTGGTCAGCAGGAACTTGGTTTTTTGCATCGGCGGGTGACTTCCACTATCTTGGCTGGGCAACGTAAACCCCGATCATACCCGCAATAAAGGAAGCTGCGAAGCCGCTTCCGCGAGAAAGCAGACCATGGTTGAAAATAGCGAACTACGCAAAGCTGGCCTGAAAGTGACCCTGCCGCGGGTCAAAATTCTGCAGATGCTCGATTCCGCCGAACAGCGTCACATGAGTGCAGAGGATGTTTACAAGGCCCTGATGGAGGCGGGCGAAGACGTCGGTCTGGCTACCGTGTACCGCGTGCTGACCCAGTTCGAGGCGGCGGGGTTGGTAGTGCGGCATAACTTCGATGGTGGTCATGCCGTGTTCGAGTTGGCCGATGGCGGTCATCACGACCACATGGTCTGTGTCGATTCGGGTGAGGTGATCGAGTTCTACGATCCTGAAATCGAGAAGCGGCAGAGAGAGATCGTGCGCGAGCACGGCTTCGAGATGGTCGATCACAACCTGGTGCTCTACGTGCGCAAAAAGAAGTAAGCGCGCAAGTGCGTCATGCACAAAGGCGACCCTCGGGTCGCCTTTGTTGTTTCAGTCATCGGTCAGCGGTTGTAAAAATATCGAGCACGCTCGTGGCAAGGCGCCTGGGGCGGTCGCAGCAGGCGGCTCACCCTCTCAGGCCTGGGCGCTGCCGACCATCTGCCGGGCATGGGCCAGGGACTCTTCGGTCAGGTCGACGCCGCCCAGCATGCGGGCGATTTCCTCGACCCGCTGGTTGCTATCCAGCTTGCTCACGGCTGTGCGGGTGGCATCGCTGCCGCGCACCTTGTGCACGAACAGGTGCTGATGGCCCTGAGCGGCCACTTGTGGCAGGTGAGTGACGGTCAGTACCTGGCCGCGTTCGCCGAGACGGCGCAGCAGTTGCCCGACCACTTCGGCGGTAGGGCCGCCAATGCCGACGTCGACTTCGTCGAACACCAGGGTCGGCACCCGAGAGGTTTGCGCGGTGATCACCTGGATCGCCAGGCTGATGCGTGACAACTCGCCGCCGGAGGCGACTTTGGCCAGGGTCTTGAGCGGTTGGCCGGGGTTGGCGCTGACCAGGAATTCCAGCTGTTCGAGACCGTTTGGCTGTGGTTCGCTGCTGTTGTTAGCACTCAGCGTGATGCTGAAACGCCCTCCCGGCATGCCCAGGTTCTGCATTTCCAGTTCTACCGCTGTGGCCAGTTCGCTGGCTGCGCGGTGGCGCATGGCGCTGAGCTCGCCGGCCTTTTCCTGGTAGTGACGCTCAAAGGCGGCCAGTTCATCGTTCAGGCGTTCGGCCGCCTGGTCGTCGGCGTTGAGGCTTTCCAGCTCTTCGAACAGTTGCTGCTGCATGGCAATCAGCTCGCCGGGCTGAATCCGGTGCTTGCGTGCCAGGGTATAGATAGCGTCCAGGCGCTCTTCCATCTGCTGCAGGCGCTCGGGGTCGGCGTCGAAATGGTCGAGAAAACGATTGAGTTCGCCGACGGCTTCCTCCACCTGGATCTGGGCGCTGGCCAGCAGGTTGGTCGCCTCGCTCAAGGCGCTCGGCTGACCCTGGAAGGCGCCCAGGCGGTTGAGGCTGCCGGTCAGGGCCGAGAGCACATTGCCGGCGTCATTCTCGCTGCATTGCTCGATCACCAGGCGGCAGGCGCTGAGCAGGCTTTCGGCATTGGTCAGGTTCTTGTGTTCCTGCTCCAGTTGTTCCAGTTCGTTTTCACCCAGGGCCAGGCTGTCCAGCTCTTCCAACTGATAGCTGAGCAGCTGATGGCGGGAACGTTGCTCGTCGCCGAGGCTGGACAGGCGCTGCAGCTCGCTTCTGGTCTGTTTCCAGCGTTGTGCCGCCAGTTGCACCTGGCGCGCCAGTTCCTGGCTGCCGGCGTATTCGTCGAGCAGGCGGCGGTGGGTTTCGGCCTTGAGCAGGGACTGGTGTTCGTGCTGACTGTGGATATCGATCAGCAGCTCGCCGAGGGCCTTGAGGTCGCCCTGGGGGCAGGGCGAGCCATTGATATAGCCGCGTGAGCGGCCTTCGGCGGTGATCACCCGACGGAGGATGCACGGGCCGTCGTGGTCCAAGTCGCGTTCAGCCAGCCAGGTGCGGGCTTCGGGGATGTCGCCAAGGTCGAAGCTGGCCAGGATGTCCGCCTTGTCGGCACCGGGACGGACCACGCCACTGTCGGCGCGATCGCCGAGGCACAGGCCGAGGGCGTCGAGCATGATCGATTTGCCGGCGCCGGTTTCGCCGCTGATGACGCTCATGCCGCTGTCCAGCTCCAGGTCGAGGTGTTCAACGATGGCGTAGTTGTGTACGGACAGGTGCACCAGCATGGTGAGGTCTCCAGATCTTTGGTGTGTATATTTATACAGTGTTTATTTCTCGGCTGGCAATCCTTGTGCGGCCCTTGAAGCTGCGGAATTTGTCCCCATATAGGCGGCAGAGCGCGAGTTTAGGCTTGCGTCGAATTTTTAGAGGAGATACGCATGGCTGACGAACAGACCCGCGACAACCAGCTGCCAGAGGTTGCTCCTGGTGCCGAAATGGAAGCGAGCGAGCAGCTGGACGCTCGCATCCAGGTACTGGAGGAAGAGCTGGCTGCCGCTCAGGATCAGGCGCTGCGCATGGCGGCTGACCTGCAGAACGTGCGTCGTCGCGCCGAGCAGGATGTTGAGAAGGCGCACAAGTTCGCCCTGGAAAAATTCGCCACTGACCTGCTGCCGGTCGTCGACAGCCTGGAGCGCGGTCTCGAGCTGTCGAATCCGGACGATGTGTCGATCAAGGCGGTGCGCGAGGGGCTGGAGCTGACCCTCAAGCTGTTCCAGGACACCCTCAGGCGCTATCAGCTAGAGGCGATCGACCCGCAGGGCGAGCCCTTCAATCCGGAGCATCACCAGGCCATGGCCATGCAGGACAGCGCCAATCTGGAGCCGAACAGCGTGCTCAAGGTGTTTCAGAAGGGTTATCTGCTCAACGGTCGCCTGTTGCGTCCGGCGATGGTGGTGGTCAGCAAGGCGCCGACCGAAGCTCCGCCGTCCATCGATGAGCAGGCTTGAAATTCGGCGATCAGCCCCCATTTATGAGTCAAGCGTTTTAGTGCTACCGCGGCTGACCAAGCGCAGCGGCGGAAATATCAAAGTTTCGGGAGAATGATGATGGGCAGAATTATCGGTATCGACCTGGGGACCACCAACTCGTGCGTCGCCATTCTGGAAAACGGCAACGTCAAGGTCATCGAGAACGCCGAGGGCACTCGCACCACGCCATCGATCGTTGCATATGCCAATGACGGTGAAATCCTCGTCGGGCAGTCGGCCAAGCGTCAGGCTGTGACCAATCCGCACAACACCCTGTACGCGGTGAAGCGTCTGATCGGTCGCCGTTTCGAAGAGGATGTCGTGCAGAAAGACATCCAGATGGTGCCGTACAAGATCGTCAAGGCCGACAACGGCGACGCCTGGGTCGAAGTGAACGGTCAGAAGATGGCGCCGCCGCAGATCTCGGCTGAAATTCTGAAGAAGATGAAGAAGACCGCCGAAGACTATCTCGGCGAGCCGGTCACCGAGGCGGTGATCACAGTCCCTGCGTATTTCAACGACAGTCAGCGCCAGGCCACCAAGGATGCCGGTCGCATCGCCGGTCTGGACGTCAAGCGCATCATCAACGAGCCCACCGCCGCGGCGCTGGCCTACGGCATGGACAAGGCCAAGGGCGACCACACCGTGATCGTCTATGACCTGGGCGGCGGTACCTTCGACGTCTCGGTGATCGAGATCGCCGAAGTCGATGGCGAGCACCAGTTCGAAGTGTTGGCCACCAACGGCGACACCTTCCTCGGCGGTGAGGACTTCGATATCCGTCTGATCGATTACCTGGTCGACGAATTCAAGAAAGAAAGCGGGATGAACCTCAAGGGTGACCCGCTGGCCATGCAGCGCCTGAAGGAAGCCGCCGAGAAGGCCAAGATCGAGCTGTCGTCCAGCCAGCAGACCGACGTCAATCTGCCGTACATCACCGCGGATGCCACCGGTCCCAAGCACCTCAACGTGAAGATTTCCCGCGCCAAGCTGGAGTCGCTGGTTGAAGACCTGGTGCAGCGCACCATCGAGCCGTGCCGCATCGCCTTGAAAGACGCCGGTATCGACGTGGCCAAGATCAATGACGTGATCCTGGTCGGTGGTCAGACCCGCATGCCACTGGTGCAGAAGCTGGTAACCGATTTCTTCGGCAAGGAAGCGCGCAAAGACGTCAACCCAGATGAAGCCGTGGCCATCGGTGCTGCCATCCAGGGCGCAGTGCTGGCCGGTGACGTCAAGGACGTGCTGCTGCTCGACGTATCGCCGCTGACCCTGGGTATCGAAACCATGGGCGGGGTGATGACCGCGCTGATCGAGAAGAACACCACGATTCCGACCAAGAAGTCCCAGGTGTTCTCCACCGCCGACGACAACCAGGGCGCGGTGACCATTCACGTGCTGCAGGGCGAGCGTAAGCAGGCGTCGCAGAACAAGTCCCTGGGCAAGTTCGATCTGGCCGAGATTCCGCCGGCACCGCGTGGCGTACCGCAGATCGAAGTGACCTTCGATATCGATGCCAACGGCATTCTGCATGTCGGCGCCAAGGACAAGGCGACGGGTAAGACGCAGTCCATCGTGATCAAGGCCAACTCCGGCCTGACCGAGGAGGAAATCCAGCAGATGGTGCGTGATGCCGAGGCCAACGCCGAGGAAGATCGCAAGTTCGAAGAGCTGGCCACTGCCCGTAATCAGGGCGATCAGTTGGTCCACGCCACCCGCAAGATGCTCACCGAGGCGGGCGATAAGGCCACCGCGGACGAGAAGGCCGCCATCGAGAGCGCACTGAGCGCGCTGGAAGTGGCTATCAAGGGTGACGACAAGGCGGCTATCGAAGCCAAGATCAATGCCCTGTCCGAAGCCACCACCCCGCTGGCGCAGAAGATGTATGCCGAGCAGCCGCAACCGGGTGCTGCTGCCCAGGGCGCTGATGAAGCTCAGGGCGCTGGCGACGATGTGGTCGATGCGGAGTTTGAAGAGGTCAAGGAAAACAAATAGGCACAAACAGGCGCAAGCTTGTGACCCACAGGGATGTGGGAAATGCAGCGGTTGCCTCACGACCGCTGCCTGCCGCTCCAGGCAGTTGCAGCCCAGGCTGCAGCCGTCATGATCCGTCGCGCGGGAGCTTGCTCCCGCGTTGGCGCGTCTGGAGGATATGATTTAAGGGTGTTAAGGACTTATGGCTAAACGTGATTATTACGAGGTGCTGGGTGTCGAGCGCGGCGCCAGCGAAGCGGAGCTGAAAAAGGCCTACCGGCGCCTGGCGATGAAGCATCACCCGGACCGCAATCCCGACGATAAAGCGTCGGAAGATATGTTCAAGGATGCCAACGAGGCCTACGAAGTATTGTCCGATGCCGGCAAGCGCGCGGCCTATGACCAGTATGGGCATGCGGGCGTGGATCCGAGCATGGGCGGCGCGGGTGGCCCCGGCTTCGGCGGGGCGAATTTCTCCGATATCTTCGGCGATGTGTTCAGCGACTTCTTCGGTGGTGCTGGCGGTCGTGGCGGCCAGCGTGGCGGCGCTCAGCGCGGCAGCGATTTGCGCTACACCCTGGAGCTGGACCTGGAAGAGGCCGTGCGCGGTACTACGGTCAACATCCGGGTGCCGACCCTGGTCAACTGCAAGGTCTGCGAAGGCTCCGGCGCGAAGAAGGGCACCTCGCCCGTAACCTGCACCACCTGCGGCGGTATCGGTCAGGTGCGCATGCAGCAGGGCTTCTTCTCGGTGCAGCAGACCTGTCCGCGTTGCCATGGCAGCGGCAAGATGATTACCGATCCGTGCGGTTCCTGCCATGGTCATGGCCGGGTGGAAGAGCACAAGACCCTGTCGGTGAAGGTTCCGCCTGGTGTCGATACCGGCGATCGCATTCGCCTGTCCGGCGAAGGTGAAGCGGGCGCGATGGGTGGTCCGGCGGGCGACCTCTATGTGGTGGTCAATGTGCGCGAGCACTCGATCTTTCAGCGTGATGGCAAGCATCTGTACTGCGAGGTGCCGATCAGCTTCGCCGATGCGGCGCTGGGCGGCGAGCTGGAAGTGCCGACCCTGGATGGCCGGGTCAAGCTGAAAATTCCGGAAGGCACGCAGACCGGCAAGCTGTTCCGCCTGCGCGGTAAAGGCGTGGCGCCGGTGCGCGGCGGCGGTGCCGGCGACCTGATGTGCCGGGTGGCGGTAGAAACCCCGGTCAGCCTGGATCGGCGTCAGCGCGAACTGCTCGAAGAGTTTCGCAAGACGCTGCAGGGCGATACCCGTCATTCGCCGAAGGCCAGTGGCTGGTTCGAGGGTGTGAAGCGCTTCTTCGGCGATGTGTGAATAAACAACCGCAGGCGGTAGGCGACAAGCTGCAAGAGGGCTTGTGCTCCGGCTTGCGGTTCGAGGCTTATAGCTTGGAGCGGGTGGCATGCAACGAATAGCAGTGATGGGCGCCGCTGGGCGCATGGGCAAGACCCTGATCGAGGCCGTGCAGCAGGCTGAGGGCGTCAGTCTGACTGCTGCGATCGATCGTGCCGACAGCAGTCTGGTGGGTGCCGATGCTGGCGAGTTGGCGGCGTTGGGCAAGATCGGCGTCACGCTATCGGGCAGCCTGAGTGAAGTGCTGGATCGGTTCGATGTGCTGATCGACTTCACCCATCCGTCGGTGACCCTGAAAAACCTGGAAATTTGCCGTCAGGCTGGCAAGGCCATGGTGATTGGCACCACCGGCTTCAGTGTCGAGGAAAGGCAGCTATTGGCCGATGCTGGCCAGCAGATCCCCATCGTGTTTGCCGCCAACTTCAGCGTGGGTGTCAACCTGTGCCTGAAATTGCTGGATACCGCGGCGCGGGTGCTCGGTGACGAGGTGGACATCGAGATTATCGAAGCCCATCACCGGCATAAGGTCGATGCGCCATCAGGCACTGCCTTGCGCATGGGGGAAGTCGTGGCCAATGCCCTGGGGCGTGACCTGCAAAAGGTCGCGGTTTACGGTCGTGAAGGCCAGACCGGTGCCCGCGCCCGCGAAACCATAGGTTTTGCCACGGTAAGGGCGGGCGATGTGGTCGGCGATCACACCGTGCTGTTCGCTGCCGATGGCGAGCGCGTGGAAATCACCCATAAAGCCTCAAGCCGTATGACCTTCGCCAAGGGGGCGGTGCGTTCGGCCTCATGGCTGAAAGGACGCGTGCCTGCGCTGTACGACATGCAGGATGTACTGGGCCTCAACTGAGGCGGTTCGTCGGAAGCATGTGTGCTGGCTAGGAGTTGATCGCATCTGGCGGTGGACCAAAAAGGCACTTTCCTGTAGGCTTCCCGCTTTAGTGTGTCCACTAAAAGTTGCGCAGAATGAATCATATAAAAAAGCGGGGTGACGGTCGGTACGTCATCCCGCTTTTTTACAATCTGCGTTTGCTTCAAGCTTTGATCTACGGAGGTTTTCTTGAGTAAGCCAGCCCTTAAACCTGCCATCCTGGCCCTTGCTGATGGCAGCATTTTTCGCGGCGAGGCCATCGGTGCCGATGGCCAAACTATTGGAGAGGTGGTTTTCAACACCGCCATGACCGGCTATCAGGAAATCCTCACCGATCCTTCCTATGCCCAGCAAATCGTTACCCTGACCTATCCGCACATCGGCAACACTGGCACCACGCCGCAAGACGCCGAGTCCAATCGGGTCTGGGCTGCCGGTTTGATCATTCGCGATCTGCCACTGATCGCCAGCAACTGGCGCAGCAAGCAGCCACTGGATGAGTACCTGAAAGAAAACGGTACCGTCGCCATCGCCGGCATCGATACCCGTCGCCTGACCCGCATCCTCCGTGAGAAGGGTTCGCAGAACGGCTGCATCCTGGTGGGCGACGACGCCACCGAAGCGCAAGCCCTGGAACTGGCGCGCAGTTTCCCCGGACTCAAGGGCATGGACCTGGCCAAGGTGGTCAGCTGCAGCGAGCCCTACGAGTGGCGCTCCAGCGTATGGAATCTGCAGGATGACAGCCACCCGGAAATCCCGGCCAGCGAGCTGCAGTACCACGTGGTGGCCTATGACTACGGGGTCAAGTGGAACATCCTGCGCATGCTGGTCGAGCGCGGTTGCCGGTTGACTGTAGTGCCGGCGCAGACGCCCGCTGCCGAGGTGTTGGCGCTGAATCCAGATGGCGTGTTCCTGTCCAACGGTCCGGGCGACCCCGAGCCTTGCGACTACGCGATCCAGGCGATCAAGGATGTGCTGGAAACCGAAATCCCGGTGTTCGGCATCTGCCTCGGCCACCAGCTGCTGGCCCTGGCCTCCGGTGCCAAGACCCTGAAAATGGGCCACGGTCACCACGGTGCCAACCACCCGGTGCAGGACCTGGACAGCGGCGTGGTGATGATCACCAGCCAGAACCACGGTTTCGCCGTGGATGAAGCCAGCCTGCCAAGCAACGTGCGGGCGATTCACAAGTCGCTGTTCGACGGCTCCCTGCAAGGCATCGAGCGTACCGACAAGGACGCCTTCAGCTTCCAGGGTCACCCCGAAGCGAGCCCCGGCCCAGCCGATGTGGCGCCGCTGTTCGACCGTTTTATCGAAGCCATGGCCAAGCGCCGTTAAGCCAGCCGACTGACCCAGGATTCGAGAGAGAGAAAATGCCAAAGCGTACAGACATTAAAAGCATCCTGATTCTCGGCGCCGGCCCGATCGTCATCGGCCAGGCCTGTGAGTTCGACTATTCCGGTGCCCAGGCCTGCAAGGCCCTGAAAGAAGAGGGCTACCGCGTCATTCTGGTGAACTCCAACCCGGCCACCATCATGACCGATCCGGCCATGGCCGATGCCACCTACATCGAGCCGATCAAGTGGTCGACCGTGGCCAAGATCATCGAGAAGGAGCGCCCGGACGCCCTGCTGCCGACCATGGGCGGACAGACCGCACTGAACTGCGCGCTGGACCTGGAAAAGCACGGCATTCTGGAAAAGTTCGGTGTGGAAATGATCGGTGCCAACGCCGACACCATCGACAAGGCCGAAGACCGTTCGCGCTTCGACAAGGCGATGAAAGACATCGGCCTGGCCTGCCCGATTTCCGGCATCGCCCATAACATGGAAGAAGCCTACGTCGTCCTCGAGAAAGTCGGCTTCCCCTGCATCATTCGACCGTCCTTCACCATGGGCGGCACCGGTGGCGGCATCGCCTACAACCGTGAAGAGTTCGAAGAAATCTGCGCGCGCGGCATCGACCTGTCGCCGACCAACGAGCTGCTGATCGACGAGTCGCTGATCGGCTGGAAGGAATACGAGATGGAGGTGGTCCGCGACAAGAAAGACAACTGCATCATCGTCTGCGCCATCGAGAACTTCGACCCCATGGGTGTGCACACCGGCGACTCGATCACCGTCGCCCCGGCACAAACCCTGACCGACAAGGAATACCAGATCCTGCGTAACGCCTCGCTGGCGGTACTGCGCGAGATCGGCGTGGAAACCGGCGGCTCCAACGTGCAGTTCGGCATCTGTCCGAACACCGGTCGCATGGTGGTGATCGAGATGAACCCGCGGGTATCGCGTTCATCGGCGCTGGCTTCCAAGGCGACCGGCTTCCCGATCGCCAAGATCGCAGCCAAGCTGGCGGTGGGTTACACCCTCGACGAGCTGTCCAACGACATTACCGGAGGTCGTACCCCTGCGTCGTTCGAGCCGGCCATCGACTATGTCGTGACCAAGATCCCGCGTTTCGCCTTCGAGAAGTTTCCCAAGGCTGACGCGCGCCTGACCACCCAGATGAAGTCGGTCGGTGAGGTCATGGCCATCGGCCGCACCTTCCAGGAATCCATGCAGAAAGCCCTGCGTGGCTTGGAAGTGGGCGTGTCCGGCTTCGATCCGATGCTCGATCTGAGCGATCCCGAGGCCGCAAGCACCCTCAAGCGCGAGCTGACCGTGCCGGGTGCCGACCGCATCTGGTACCTGGCGGACGCCTTCCGCGCCGGCAAGACGGTTGCCGAAGTGTTCGAGCTGACCCGCATCGACGAGTGGTTCCTGGTGCAGATCGAAGACCTGGTCAAGGACGAGGAAAAGATCAAGACCCTGGGTCTGGTCAGCATCGACCGCGATCTGATGTACAAGCTCAAGCGCAAGGGTTTCTCCGACATCCGTCTGGCCAAGCTGCTCGGCGTCTCCGAGAAGAGCCTGCGCAGCCACCGCCACAAGCTCAAAGTGCTGCCGGTGTACAAGCGTGTCGACACCTGCGCCGCCGAGTTCGCCAGCGACACCGCCTACATGTATTCGACCTACGAGGAAGAGTGCGAGGCGTCGCCGTCGGGCCGCGACAAGATCATGATCCTCGGCGGCGGGCCGAACCGCATCGGCCAGGGCATCGAGTTCGATTACTGCTGCGTGCACGCCGCCTTGGCGCTGCGTGAAGACGGTTACGAGACCATCATGGTCAACTGCAACCCGGAAACCGTCTCCACCGACTACGACACCTCCGACCGCCTGTATTTCGAGCCGGTAACCCTGGAAGATGTGCTGGAAATCGTCCGCGTCGAACAGCCCAAGGGGGTGATCGTGCAGTACGGCGGGCAGACCCCGCTGAAAATTTGTCGCGCGCTGGAAGAGGCCGGTGTACCGATTATCGGTACCAGCCCCGAGGCGATCGACCGCGCCGAAGACCGCGAGCGCTTCCAGCAGATGGTTCAGCGTCTGGGCCTGCGCCAGCCGGCCAATGCCACGGCGCGCAGTGAAGACGAGGCCCTGGCGGCGTCCAAGGTCATCGGTTATCCGCTGGTGGTGCGTCCGTCCTATGTGCTGGGCGGTCGGGCGATGGAAATCGTCTATCAGGAAGAAGAGCTCAAGCGCTACATGCGCGAAGCGGTGAAAGTGTCCAACGACAGCCCGGTGCTGCTCGACCACTTCCTCAACTGCGCCATCGAAGTCGATATCGATGCCATCTGCGACGGCGAGACTGTGGTGATCGGCGCGATCATGCAGCATATCGAACAGGCCGGCGTGCACTCCGGTGACTCCGCCTGTTCGTTGCCGCCGTATTCGCTGCCGGCGCATATCCAGGACGAGATCCGCGACCAGGTCAAGAAAATGGCCCTGGAGCTCGGCGTGATCGGCCTGATGAACGTGCAGATGGCGGTGCAGGGCGAGGATATCTTCGTCATCGAAGTCAATCCGCGCGCCTCGCGCACCGTGCCCTTCGTCTCCAAGTGCATCGGCATCTCCCTGGCGATGCTCGGGGCCCGGGTGATGGCCGGCAAGACCCTGGCTGAAGTCGGTTTCACCGAGGAAATCATTCCGAACTTCTACAGCGTCAAGGAAGCGGTATTCCCCTTCGCCAAGTTCCCCGGCGTCGATCCGATCCTCGGCCCGGAAATGAAGTCGACCGGTGAGGTGATGGGCGTCGGCGACACCTTCGGCGAGGCATTTGCCAAGGCCCAGTTGGGCGCCAGTGAAATCCTGCCCAACAGTGGCTGCGCCTTTATCAGCGTGCGCGATGACGACAAGCCTCTGGTGGCCGAGTTGGCGCGCAATCTGATCGAACTGGGTTTTGACGTGGTTGCCACGTCGGGTACCGCCAAGGTGATCGAGGTGGCCGGCTTGCCGGTACGGCGCGTGAACAAGGTGACCGAGGGTCGCCCCCACGTGGTCGACATGATCAAGAATGACGAAGTCACGCTGATCATCAACACCACCGAGGGGCGTCAGTCGATTGCCGATTCCTATTCCATTCGGCGTAATGCGTTGCAGCATCGAATCTGCTGCACCACCACGCTGGCGGCGGGTGAGGCGATTTGTGAGGCGCTCAAGTTCGGACCCGAGAAGACCGTGCGTCGTTTGCAGGATCTCCATGCAGGAATCAAGGCATGACTAAATACCCAATGACCGTCCAGGGCGCGCGCGCCCTGGAAGAGGAGCTGGCTCACCTGACCAAGGTGGTGCGGCCCAAACTCAGCCAGGACATCGGCACCGCGCGTGAGCTCGGTGACCTCAAGGAAAACGCCGAATACCATGCCGCCCGCGAGCAGCAGGGCATGGTCGAGGCGCGCATTCGCGATATCGAAGGCCGCCTGCAGCACGCAGTGGTCATCGATGTCACGACTATTGCCCACACCGGCAAGGTGATTTTCGGCACCACGGTGGAGATCGCCAACGTCGAAACCGACGAAAGCGTGACCTATCAGATCGTGGGCGAGGACGAGGCCGATATCAGGCTGGGCAAGCTGTCGGTTGGCTCGCCTATCGCCCGCGCCCTGGTCGGCAAGGAAGAGGGCGATGTGGTGGTGGTCAAGACCCCCAGTGGCATCGTCGAGTACGAGATTGTCGAGGTTCGCCATATCTAGGTCCGGCAGCCCAAATGCTGGAGCGATAAGTTGGCTGCTGGCCCAGACCTTCTGGGTCGGCGGTCTGTGGTTGTTGCATTTTTTGGTGTTGCCGGCGATCGCCAAGCTGGGCTTGGCGCCGTTGCTGGTCGAGGAGATCGCCAGCGCCGTTCGCCCGCTATTGGTGGGGCTGGCGGGGATTTGCGCGGGGCTGCAGGTGCTGGTGCTGATCCGTGCCGAGCAGTTGCCGAGCCTGTGGCGCGATATCCGCGGGCAACTGCTGTTGACCGTGCTGGTGATGGCCGGCAGTTACTTTGGCGTGCGCCATTTCTGGTCCGGCGCCGGGCTCTGGCAGATGTTCAGCTACCTGGTGATGGCGTTTTGCGGTTTGCTGCTGGTGCTGCAGTCGGTACCTGGCGGCGCCAAGCGATAAGCTGCAGGCTTCAAGTAAGGCAGGAAGCATGCAGCTTGCAGCTATCAGCCGTGATGGCGGTGGACGTTGGACAGGTTCTTATTGACCTTGGGGTTCTTGCGGTAGATCAGCGCCATCTTGCCGATGACCTGCACCAGGTCGGCATGGCCGGCCTTGCACAGCTCGTTAATGGCCGTAAGGCGGCTTTCGCGCTCGACGATGCGCAATTGCACTTTAATCAGTTCATGGTCGCTCAGGGCGCGCTCCAGTTCGGCCAGCACGCCTTCGGTCAAACCATTGTCAGCCACGATCAATACGGGTTTCAGGTGGTGGCCGATAGATTTGAATTGTTTCTTCTGCTCTTGAGTGAGCGGCATAATCTGATTCCTGCATTTAATCTGGTAAAAAACGGCGATCAGTTTACCCGAGCGCCTTGGTTGACGCCCAGATATTCATGCTCTGCACAATTCGAGGTATTGCGTGGCCCGTTCCAAGACCAGTCAAGGTTGGCTGAAAGAGCATTTCAACGACCCCTACGTCAAAATGGCGCAAAAGGATGGCTATCGTTCGCGCGCCAGTTACAAGCTGCTGGAAATTCAGGAAAAGGATCGGATTCTGCGGCCGGGTATCACGGTGGTCGATCTGGGGGCTGCGCCAGGTGGCTGGTCGCAGGTTACCAGCCGCTTGATCGGCGACAAGGGAACCCTGATCGCCTCCGATATTCTGGAGATGGACAGCATTCCCGATGTCACCTTCATTCAGGGTGACTTTACCGACGATGCGGTGTTTGCGCAGATCCTCGAGGCGATTGGCGGTAATCCGGTAGACCTTGTGATTTCCGATATGGCCCCCAATATGAGTGGAGTAAGGGCTGCCGATCAGGCGCGCGCCATGTACCTGTGCGAATTGGCCCTGGACTTGGCCGGGCGCGTGCTGCGTCCGGGAGGCGATTTCCTGATCAAGATCTTCCAGGGCGAAGGCTTCGATCTTTACCACAAGCAGGTGCGCGAGATGTTCGACAAGGTGCAGATGCGCAAACCCTTGTCCTCGCGTGATCGCTCGCGCGAGCAATACATGCTCGGGCGCAGCTTTCGTGGCGGCTAGAGGCATGCAACCAAGGGCTGGCGTGCCAGTCTTATGTGATAGGGAGGCTGCGGCATAGGGCGCCCAAATAAAGGGTTACAGACGGCGCCTGCCAGGTGCGGGCGTTGTGTAGTAAGTTAGATCGGTACATAACTGGTCGTCATGCGAAGTGCGCTTCGGCACGGGGCCTGCTTCAGAGGGTAGCTAATTGAACGACATGGCAAAGAATCTGATCCTGTGGCTGATCATCGCCGCTGTCTTGGTGACGGTGATGAACAATTTCTCCAGCCCGAGCGAGTCCAACAAGCTCAATTACTCGGAGTTTATCCAACAGGTTCAAGATGGCGCGGTGCAGCGGGTCACTGTGGATGGTTTCATCATCAGTGGCGTGCGTGGCGATGGTTCCTCCTTTGAGACCGTGCGTCCGGCAATCCAGGATAACGGCCTGATCAAGGACCTGATCGACAACAACGTGCAGATAATCGGCAAGCAACCGGAGCAGCAGAGCATCTGGACCCAGTTGCTGGTAGCCAGCTTCCCGATCCTGGTGATCATCGCGGTGTTCATGTTCTTCATGCGCCAGATGCAGGGTGGTGCGGGCGGCAAGGGCGGGCCCATGAGCTTCGGCAAGAGCAAGGCGCGCCTGCTCTCGGAAGATCAGGTCAAGACCACCTTCGCTGACGTCGCCGGTTGCGACGAGGCCAAGGAAGAAGTCAGCGAGCTGGTCGAATTCCTGCGTGATCCGGGCAAGTTCCAGCGCCTCGGCGGGCGTATCCCGCGCGGCGTACTGATGGTGGGTTCGCCGGGTACCGGCAAGACCTTGCTGGCCAAGGCGGTTGCCGGTGAAGCGAAAGTACCGTTTTTCACCATTTCCGGTTCGGATTTCGTCGAGATGTTCGTCGGTGTCGGTGCGTCCCGCGTGCGCGATATGTTCGAGCAGGCGAAGAAGCATGCGCCGTGCATCATCTTCATCGACGAGATCGACGCCGTCGGCCGCCATCGTGGTGCCGGCATGGGTGGCGGTCACGACGAGCGCGAGCAGACCCTCAACCAGTTGTTGGTGGAAATGGATGGTTTCGAGATGAACGATGGTGTCATCGTCATCGCGGCGACTAACCGTCCCGACGTGCTCGATCCGGCGCTGTTGCGTCCCGGTCGTTTCGACCGCCAGGTGGTGGTTGGCCTGCCGGATATTCGAGGTCGCGAGCAGATCCTCAAAGTACACATGCGCAAGGTGCCGATGGGTGAAGATGTTGAACCGGCGGTGATTGCGCGCGGTACGCCGGGCTTCTCCGGTGCCGACCTGGCCAACCTGGTCAACGAGGCCTCGTTGTTTGCCGCGCGTGCCGGCAAGCGCCTGGTCGAGATGAAGGAATTCGAGCTGGCCAAGGACAAGATCATGATGGGCGCCGAGCGCAAATCCATGGTCATGTCGGATAAGGAAAAGCTCAACACTGCGTTCCACGAGGCCGGGCACGCCATCGTTGGGCGCCTGGTGCCCGAGCATGATCCGGTCTACAAGGTGTCGATCATCCCGCGCGGGCGTGCCCTGGGTGTGACCATGTTCCTGCCGGAAGAGGATCGTTACAGCCTGAGCAAGCGTGCCCTGACCAGCCAGATCTGCTCGCTGTTCGGTGGCCGTATCGCCGAAGAGATGACCCTGGGCTTCGATGGCGTGACTACTGGTGCGTCGAACGACATCATGCGTGCCACCCAGTTGGCACGCAACATGGTGACCAAATGGGGCCTGTCCGAGAAACTCGGTCCGCTGATGTATGCCGAAGAGGAGGGCGAGGTCTTCCTCGGCCGCAGCATGGGTAGCCAGCACACCAATGTCTCGGCCGATACGGCCAAGGTGATCGATCAGGAGGTGCGCAGCATCATCGATCAGTGCTACGGCACTGCCAGGCGCCTGCTGGAAGAGAATCGCGACAAGCTCGATGCCATGGCCGAGGCCTTGATGAAGTACGAAACCATCGATGCCGAACAGATCGAAGAAATCATGAATGGCCGTGTCCCGCGGGAGCCGCGCGACTGGAGCGGTGGTGCCGGTACTCCGGTTGCCAGCGTCGATGAAAAGGATCGCCCGGAAAAACCCATTGGCGATTCTGCTGTCGAGCATTAAGGATCACGATGTCTGTAATGCACCATCTGAACCGGCTGCCTTGTGGCAGCCGGTTTCTTGATTTAACCCATCCGCAGGTGATGGGAATCTTGAATGTCACTCCCGATTCCTTTTCCGATGGCGGCCGTTTCGGCCAGCGCGACGCGGCCTTGCGCCATGCCGAAGCGATGTGGCAGGCCGGTGCCAGCCTGATCGATGTCGGTGGTGAGTCCACGCGTCCCGGGGCGCGAGCGGTGTCGCCGGTTGAGGAGTTGGAGCGTGTGGCGCCAATTGTCGAGGCCATCGCTGCCGAGCTGGATGTGATCATCTCGGTGGATACCTCGACGCCCGCGGTGATGCGTGAAGCTGCGCGTCTCGGCGCCGGCCTGATCAACGATGTGCGCTCGTTGCAGCGTGACGGTGCGCTGGATGCGGCGGCCGATAGCGGTTTGCCGGTGTGCCTGATGCATATGCGGGGTGAGCCGACCACCATGCAGTTAAGTCCTCAATACGCCGATGTGCTGGTCGAGGTGCGCGACTTTCTGGTCGAGCGCATGGCGGCATGTACGGCCGCGGGGATTGCGCTGGAGCGGCTGATTCTCGATCCGGGCTTTGGCTTCGCCAAGACCCAGGAGCACAATCTGAGGTTGTTCAAGCATCTGCAGTCGTTGCATGAGTTGGGGCGGCCGCTGCTGGTCGGTGTCTCGCGCAAGAGCATGATCGGGCGGGCGCTGAATCGCGAGGTTGGCGAGCGTCTATCTGGCAGCCTGGCCCTGGCGGCCTTGGCAATCACTAAGGGCGCGCACATCCTGCGGGTACATGACGTGCCTGAGACGGTTGATGTGGTGCGTATGCTGGCTGCAGTCGAAGCGGCCGAATAAGTAATCAAGGAATCCTGGTCATGGCTAGAAAATATTTTGGTACCGACGGTATTCGTGGGCGGGTTGGCGAGTTTCCCATCACCCCGGATTTCATGCTCAAGCTTGGCTGGGCGGCTGGCATGGCATTTCGCAAGCAGGGCAAGTGTCGAATTCTGATCGGCAAGGACACGCGGATTTCCGGCTATATGTTCGAGTCGGCGCTGGAGGCCGGCTTGTCGGCAGCGGGTGCCGATGTCCTGTTGCTGGGACCGATGCCGACGCCGGCGATCGCCTATCTGACCCGGACCTTCCATGCCGAGGCGGGGATTGTCATCAGTGCCTCGCACAACCCGCACCACGACAACGGCATCAAGTTTTTCTCGGGGCAGGGCACCAAGCTGCCTGACGAGATCGAGCAGATGATCGAGGAATTGCTCGACGCGCCGATGACCGTGGTCGAGTCGGGGCAGCTGGGCAAGGTCTCGCGGATCAACGATGCGGCGGGGCGTTATATCGAGTTCTGCAAGAGCAGTGTGCCGAGCAGTACCGATTTCGCCGGGCTGAAGATCGTGGTCGATTGCGCCAACGGTGCGGCCTATAAGGTCGCGCCAAGCGTGTTCCGCGAGCTTGGTGCCGAGGTTTCGGTGCTCTCGGCTCAGCCTGATGGCCTGAATATCAATGATGACTGTGGCTCGACTCACGTTGAGGCCTTGCAGGCTGCGGTAGTGGCCCAACAGGCCGATCTGGGTATCGCCTTCGATGGCGATGCGGACCGTGTGCTGATGGTTGACCACACGGGTGCCTTGGTTGATGGCGATGAGCTGCTGTTCATCATTGCGCGTGATTTGCAGGAGCGCGGCAAGCTGCAAGGTGGTGTGGTCGGCACGCTGATGAGCAATCTCGGCCTCGAGCTGGCGCTGGCCGATCTGGGGATTCCCTTTGTTCGTGCCAAGGTTGGCGATCGCTACGTGGTTGCCGAGTTGTTGGCGCGCCACTGGCAGATCGGCGGGGAGAATTCGGGGCATCTGGTGTGCTTTCAGCACACCACGACAGGCGATGCGATCATCGCGGCGCTCCAGGTGTTGCTGGCGCTCAGGCGTCGTGGGCAGAGCCTGGCCGAGGCGCGCCAGGGGGTGCGCAAGTGTCCGCAGGTGTTGGTCAACGTGCGTTTTGCCGGCGGTGTCGACCCGCTCGAGCATCCTGCGGTGCAGAATGCCAGCGCACGGGTGACCGAGAAAATGGCGGGCCGTGGGCGCGTTCTGCTGCGCAAGTCCGGTACCGAACCGTTGGTGCGGGTAATGGTCGAGGGCGATGATGAGGCCCAGGTGCGCGGCTATGCCGATGAATTGGCTAAGGTTGTTGCTGAAGTCTGTGTTTGATCGCTTGCCAGTCCCGGTGCCGTTGGGTAACATCTGCGCCCTCTTTGACCGATGAGGTAAAGCATGCGTCGCCCCTTGGTAGCTGGTAACTGGAAAATGCACGGTACCCGCGCCAGCGTCGCAGAGCTGATCAACGGTTTGCGCCAGCAGGTGTTGCCTGCTGATGTCGAGATTGCGGTCTTTCCATCCTGTCTGCACATCGCTCAGGTTCTGGACGGTGTAGCAGATAAGGCTGTGACGGTCGGTGCGCAAAATTGTGCAGTCGATCCCGGGCAAGGTGCTCTGACCGGCGAGGTTGCTGCTAGTCAGTTGCAGGATGCAGGCTGCGTTCTGGTATTGGTCGGTCATTCGGAGCGGCGTTTGCTGCTTGGTGAGACCGATGTCGAGGTGGCGCGCAAGTTTGCTGCTGCGCAGTCTTGTGGTTTGACTCCGTTGTTGTGTGTGGGTGAGACCCTCGAGCAGCGTGAGGCGGGCAAGACCCTGGAAGTGGTCGGGGCGCAGTTGGCCAGTGTGGTCGACGCGCTGGGTATCGAGGCCTTTGCTCGGGCAGTGGTTGCCTATGAACCGGTCTGGGCTATTGGTTCGGGTTTGACGGCGTCACCCGAGCAGGCGCAGCAGGTGCACGCCGCTATTCGTGCGCAACTGGTCGCGCACAGTGCTGAAGTGGCCTGTGCGGTAAGAATTCTATATGGCGGCAGCGTGAAGGCCGCCAATGCAGCCGAGTTGTTCGGTATGCCGGATATCGATGGGGGGCTCGTTGGTGGGGCTTCTCTGAATGCGGATGAGTTCGGCGCGATTTGTCGCGCCGCAGGAAGCTGACAAGATGCTGGAAACAGTCGTAGTAGTTTTTCATCTGCTGGGTGCGATCGGTGTGGTTGCGCTGGTTTTGTTGCAGCAGGGCAAGGGTGCGGATGCAGGTGCGTCTTTTGGTTCCGGTGCTTCAGCTACCGTATTCGGTAGCCAAGGTTCCTCTACCTTTTTGAGTCGCGTTACTGCTATACTCGCCACCGCTTTTTTCTTAACTAGCTTGGGCTTAGCGTTCTTTGCTAAAGAAAAGGCTGATGCGCTGACTCAGGTTGGTTTGCCTGATCCGGCGGTGTTGGAAGTACAGCAGGCCAAGCCCGCTGTTGAAGATGTACCCGTGCTCGAAGAGCAAAAGCCGGCTGATGAAGCGGTTGATGTACCTCAGGCTCCAGAGCAGTAACAAGCAGTACGCAACAAGTGATTTTGCCGAGGTGGTGGAATTGGTAGACACGCTACCTTGAGGTGGTAGTGGCCATAGGCTGTAGGGGTTCGAGTCCCCTCCTCGGTACCAATTTACAAGCAAGCCCGCAGTATGCGGGCTTTCTTGTTGCTGAAGCGTTGGTTGACCCTTGTGTGGGTTCGGTCGTATACTTCGGCCCCAGCTTTGACGCGGGGTGGAGCAGTCTGGTAGCTCGTCGGGCTCATAACCCGAAGGTCGTTGGTTCAAATCCAGCCCCCGCAACCAGCAGCAGCGGAGCCCCTTTTCAGGGGCTTTTTGCTAGCTGGGAGACAGGTTTGCCGGTCTTTAGAGGTCGGTTGAAGGGATGGGCGTTTCGCCCATTTTTCATTTGCACAGCATGCGCGAGGGGCTCAGGTGTCGAGCAAGCTAGAACAGTTGCAGGCCTTGGTGGCCCCGGTAGTCGAAGCACTCGGCTATGAATGCTGGGGTATCGAGTTCCTGTCGCAAGGGCGGCATTCTTTGCTGCGAATTTATATCGATCATGCCAATGGCGTTCTCATCGAAGATTGCGAGAAGGTCAGTCGGCAGATCAGTGGTGTCCTCGATGTCGAAGACCCGATCAGCGCGGAGTACACCCTGGAGGTGTCTTCACCCGGCATGGATCGGCCGCTGTTCACGTTGCAGCAGTTCGCCAGTCATGCCGGCGAGCAGGTGAAAATCAAGCTGCGTTCGCCTTTCGAGGGGCGCCGCAACTTTCAAGGTCTCCTTCGCGGCGTGGAGGAACAGGACGTGGTGGTGCAGGTGGATGACCATGAGTTCCTGTTGCCGATCGACATGATCGACAAGGCCAATATTATCCCCAGGTTTGATTGAGACGCGGATCCCGCGGATCCAATGGATTGCGAAAGGCGAGGCGTACGATGAGCAAAGAAGTACTGCTGGTTGTTGAGTCGGTGTCCAACGAAAAGGGCGTACCGGCTAGCGTTATATTCGAGGCGCTGGAGTTGGCTTTGGCCACTGCCACCAAAAAGCGTTTTGAGGACGAAGTCGAGTTGCGTGTGGCGATCAATCGCCAGACTGGCAACTACGAAACTTTCCGTTGCTGGACAGTGGTTGAAGAAGCCGATTTCGATGACCCGGCTCATCAAGTTACCGTTGATATGCCGCGGGCGATTGAAGCCAATGCGAAAGTCGGTGATGTGCTCGAGGAAAAGATCGACTCCATCGAGTTCGGTCGCATTGCTGCGCAAACCGCCAAGCAAGTCATCGTGCAGAAGGTTCGTGAAGCCGAGCGTGCTCAGGTGGTTGAAGCCTACCGTGAGCGTTTGGGCGAAATCATCTCCGGCACTGTGAAGAAGGTGACTCGCGATAATGTGATCATCGATCTGGGTAACAATGCCGAAGCGTTGCTGGCGCGTGAGGACATCATCTCGCGGGAAACTTTCCGCGTCGGTGCCCGGGTGCGTGCCCTGCTCAAGGAAATCCGTACCGAGAACCGCGGTCCGCAGCTGATCCTCTCGCGTACCGCGCCGGAAATGCTGATCGAATTGTTCCGCATCGAGGTGCCGGAGATCGCCGAAGAGCTGATCGAAGTCATGGCCGCTGCCCGCGATCCTGGTTCGCGCGCCAAACTGGCCGTGCGCTCCAAAGACAAGCGTATCGACCCGCAAGGTGCCTGTATCGGCATGCGTGGGTCGCGCGTGCAAGCAGTCTCCGGCGAGTTGGCCGGCGAACGTGTGGATATCGTGCTGTGGGATGACAATCCCGCGCAGTTTGTGATCAACGCCATGTCGCCAGCGGAAGTTGCCGCAATCATTGTCGATGAGGATGCCCATGCCATGGACATCGCCGTCGGCGAAGACAACCTGGCGCAGGCTATTGGCCGTGGTGGTCAGAACGTTCGTTTGGCCAGTCAACTGACTGGTTGGACGCTGAACGTGATGACCGAGGCGGACATCCAGGCGAAGCAGCAAGCTGAAACCGGCGACATCCTGCAGCACTTCATCGACGAGCTGGAAGTCGACGAAGAGCTGGCCCAGGTGCTGGTCGAAGAAGGCTTTACCAGCCTGGAAGAAATCGCTTATGTGCCGATGGAAGAGATGCTCAGCATCGATGGTTTCGATGAAGAAATTGTCAGCGAGCTACGGGCACGGGCAAAAGATCGCCTGTTGACCAAGGCCATCGCCACAGAAGAAAAACTGGCAGACGCCCACCCGGCCGAAGACCTGCTCTCTCTCGAGGGTATGGACAAAGGCTTGGCGCAGGAGCTGGCAGTACGCGGTGTGGTTACCCGCGAAGACCTGGCCGAGCAGTCGATTGACGACCTGCTCGACATCGACGGCATCGACGCAGAGCGTGCCGGCAAGCTGATCATGGCCGCCCGAGCCCATTGGTTCGAGTAAGTTTTACGGCCTGAGGAGAGAAATGCATGTCGCAAGTCACGGTGAAAGAACTGGCCCAAGTGGTCGACACACCGGTAGAGCGCCTGCTGCAGCAGATGCGTGAGGCGGGTTTGCCGCACAGCAGTGCCGAGCAAGTTGTTACCGATAACGAGAAGCAGGCTTTGCTTGCGCATCTCAAGAGCAGCCACGGCGTCAAGGTTGAAGAGCCGCGCAAGATTACCTTGCAGCGCAAAACTACCAGCACCTTGCGGGTAGCGGGTAGCAAGACCATCAGCGTTGAAGTGCGCAAGAAGAAAACCTTCGTCAAGCGCAGTCCTGAAGAGATCGAGGCCGAGAAGCAGCGTGAGCTGGCTGAGCAGCGTGCGGTCGCCGAAGCGGCGCGGGTCAAGGCTGAAGAAGAAGCCAAACGCCGCGCGGCTGAGCAAGCCCAGCCTGCGGTCGCTGGAGTCAAGAGCGACGCAGTTGCGGCTGCGGTTGTGGCACCAGTCGAGTTGCCGGTGGTCGCTGCGGTAGTTGAAGAGCGCAAGAAAGACGAGCCGCGCCGTCCCGACAAGCCGCGTAATGAAGATGCCGATCGTCGTGGTGATCGCAAGACCACCCAGCATCGTCCTGCGGTCAAGGAAAAGGCGCCGGCTCCCCGTGTGGCGCCGCGCAGCATCGACGAAGAAAGCGACAGCCACCGTCGTGGTGGGCGCGGTAAGTCCAAGCTGAAGAAGCGCAATCAGCATGGCTTCCAGAGCCCGACCGGGCCGGTCGTACGTGATGTCGCCATCGGCGAAACCATCACCGTCGGTGAGTTGGCTCAGCAGATGTCGGTTAAGGCTGCCGAAGTCATCAAGTTCATGTTCAAGCTGGGCACCCCGGTGACCATCAACCAGGTACTGGATCAGGAAACTGCCCAGTTGATCGCCGAGGAGCTAGGCCACAAGGTCAAGCTGGTCAGTGACAACGCCCTGGAAGATCAGTTGGCCGAGTCGCTGAAGTTTGAAGGTGAAACCTTCTCCCGTGCGCCGGTTGTGACTGTAATGGGTCACGTCGACCACGGTAAGACGTCGCTGCTCGACTATATCCGTCGCGCCAAAGTGGCTGCTGGCGAAGCCGGTGGCATCACTCAGCACATCGGTGCTTACCACGTCGAAACCGATCGTGGCATGGTCACCTTCCTCGATACCCCGGGTCACGCTGCGTTTACCGCCATGCGTGCCCGTGGTGCCCAGGCGACCGATATCGTGATTCTGGTGGTGGCGGCGGACGACGGCGTGATGCCGCAAACCGTTGAAGCCGTTCAGCATGCCAAGGCCGCCGGGGTTCCGTTGGTCGTTGCAGTGAACAAGATCGACAAGCCGGGTGCCGATCTCGATCGCATTCGTAGCGAGCTCTCCGTTCACGGTGTTACGTCCGAAGAGTGGGGCGGTGATACGCCGTTCGTTTCGGTCTCGGCGAAAGTCGGTACCGGCGTCGACGAGTTGCTCGAAGCCGTCCTGTTGCAAGCCGAAGTTCTCGAACTGAAGGCCACTCCGTCCGCTCCTGGGCGTGGTGTGGTGGTTGAATCGCGTCTCGACAAAGGTCGTGGTCCGGTTGCCACCGTTCTGGTTCAGGACGGTACGCTGCGTCAGGGCGACATGATTCTGGTCGGCTCGAACTACGGCCGTATCCGCGCCATGCTCGATGAAAACGGCAAGGCCATCAAGGAAGCGGGTCCGTCGATTCCGGTCGAGATCCTCGGCCTGGACGGCACTCCGGAAGCGGGCGACGAGATGAGCGTGCTGACTGACGAGAAGAAGGCCCGTGAAGTGGCCATGTTCCGTCAAGGCAAGTTCCGCGAAGTCAAGCTGGCCCGTGCTCACGCCGGCAAGCTCGAGAACATCTTCGAGAACATGGGCCAGGAGGAGAAGAAGACGCTCAATATCGTCCTCAAATCCGACGTCCGTGGTTCGCTGGAAGCGTTGCAAGGCTCGCTCGGTGGTCTGGGTAACGACGAAGTGCAAGTGCGTGTGGTCGGTGGCGGCGTCGGTGGTATCACCGAATCCGATGCCAACCTGGCGCTGGCCTCCAACGCGGTACTGTTCGGCTTCAACGTGCGGGCCGATGCCGGCGCGCGCAAGATCGTCGAGCAGGAAGGTCTGGATATGCGTTACTACAACGTGATCTACGACATCATCGAAGACGTCAAGAAGGCCCTGACCGGCATGCTCGGCAGCGATGTTCGCGAGAACATCCTGGGTATCGCCGAAGTGCGTGACGTGTTCCGTTCGCCGAAGTTCGGCGCGGTCGCCGGTTGCATGGTGACCGAGGGTGTCGTGCACCGTAACCGTCCGATTCGCGTGCTGCGCGACGACGTGGTGATCTTCGAGGGTGAGCTGGAGTCCCTGCGCCGCTTCAAGGACGACATGTCTGAGGTGCGTGCCGGCATGGAGTGCGGTATCGGCGTGAAGAGCTACAACGACGTCAAGGTCGGCGACAAGATCGAAGTGTTCGAGAAGGTCCAAGTGGCTCGTAGCCTGTAAGGCGCGAGTTGCAACATGCAACGCCCGGCCCTGCTTTTGCTCGGCCGGGCGTTTGCCGCTTTTAGGTCCGACGCTTTTCGGGGCGTCGTGGCGAGTGGAAGGTAGTAGAAATGGCCAAAGAATATAGCCGTGCCCAGCGTATCGGCGACCAGATGCAGCGTGAACTGGCGCAATTGATTCGTCTGGAAATCAAGGACCCGCGCCTCGGCGGGCTGGTAACCATTACCGCGGTGGAAGTCAGCCGCGATGCCAGTCATGCCAAGGTGTTCGTCACCGTGATGGGCGCTGAGCCAGTGGAAGGCGTCGATCGCGTGGCGCAAAGCGTCAAGGTGCTCAACGATGCCAGCGGTTTCCTGCGCATGCAGTTGGGTAAGGCAATGAAGCTGCGTAGCGTGCCCAACCTGCGTTTTCATTACGACGAAAGCGTCATCCGTGGCGCGCAACTGTCGGCATTGATCGAGCGCGCCGTCAGCGAAGACAGCGCCCATGCTGGCGACAACACCGAAGCCAAGGAGTAAGCCCGTGGCCCAGGTGAAACGTATTCGTCGTCCGGTCGATGGCATCATCCTGCTGGATAAGCCGCGCGGTTTCAGCTCCAACGCGGCGCTGCAGAAAGTGCGCTCGTTGCTCAATGCCGAGAAGGCCGGGCATACCGGCAGTCTCGACCCGCTGGCCACCGGCGTATTGCCGCTGTGCTTCGGCGAGGCGACCAAGTTCTCGCAGTATTTGCTGGATGCCGACAAAGGCTATGAAACCCTGATGCAACTGGGCGTCACCACCACCACCGCCGATGCCGAAGGCGAAGTGCTGGAGCGTCGTCCGGTGACCGTTGGTCGTGCCGATATCGAGGCCCTGTTGCCGCGTTTTCGCGGTGAAATCAGCCAGATACCGCCGATGTATTCGGCGCTCAAGCGCGATGGCCAGCCGCTGTACAAGCTCGCCCGTGCCGGTGAGGTGGTGGAGCGCGAGCCGCGTTCTGTTACTATTGCGCGCTTGGAATTACTGAGCTGCGAGGCGGAGCAGGCGCGCCTGGCGGTCGATTGCACAAAAGGCACCTATATCCGCACCCTGGTCGAGGATATCGGCCATCTGCTCGGTTGCGGCGCCCATGTTGCAGAGCTGCGCAGGACTAAAGCCGGGCCTTTTACACTGGCCCAGACCGTTAGCCTGGAAGCGCTGGAGCAGGCCCATGCCGAAGGCGGTCATGAAGCCGTCGATCGCTTTCTGCTGCCGGTGGACAGTGGCCTGCAGCATTGGCCGCTGTTGCAGTTCTCCGAGCACAGTTCGTTTTACTGGCTGCAAGGGCAGCCGGTACGCGCACCGGAAGCGCCGAAGTTCGGCATGGTGCGGGTACAGGATCACAATGGCCGCTTCATCGGTATCGGTGAAGTGAGCGAAGACGGGCGCATTGCGCCGCGTCGCTTGATTCGGTCGGCATGACCGTAGCGGAGCGTCGAAAATTCAGGTTTTCGGCATTCCGTACCGAGGGTGGCTGTTAATAGGCACGGTCATTCCTCACTTGAAAACACGGGAAGCGATTCCCGGCCTATTGCAACTGTTTCGGCGGTTGCCTAACTGAGAGGATTGCCCACATGGCACTCAGCGTTGAAGAAAAAGCCCAGATCGTTAACGACTACAAGCAAGCTGAAGGCGACACCGGTAGCCCGGAAGTGCAAGTTGCACTGCTGTCCGCCAACATCAACAAGCTGCAAGGCCACTTCAAGGCCAACGGTAAAGACCACCACTCGCGTCGTGGCCTGATCCGCATGGTTAACCAGCGTCGCAAGTTGCTGGATTACCTGAAAGGCAAGGACGCCAGTCGTTACAGCGCCCTGATCGGTCGCCTGGGTCTGCGTCGCTAAGCAATGCTTACGCGTAGCTGACTGCCGAAGCTGGAAGTGGGGTTTAGCCCTGCTTCCAGCTTTTGCTTTTGCGCATTAGGTGTTTTGGACGGCCTCGGGTTCGACTCCCGCAACCGCCCGCGAATTCAGCAAGACCCGTCGCATTGGCGCAGACGCCGATGCAACGGATGTAAGAACCGCTTTCCCCAAAGGCAATAGAGAAGGAAAACACCGTGAACCCGGTAATCAAGAAATTCCAGTTCGGTCAATCGACCGTTACCCTCGAGACTGGCCGTATCGCCCGTCAAGCCTCCGGCGCAGTGCTGGTCACCGTTGATGACGACGTCAGCGTATTGGTGACCGTGGTCGGCGCCAAGACGGCTGATCCAAGCAAGGGCTTCTTCCCGCTGTCCGTGCACTACCAGGAAAAAACCTACGCAGCCGGCAAGATTCCTGGCGGCTTCTTCAAGCGTGAAGGCCGTCCGTCCGAGAAAGAGACCCTGACCTCGCGTCTGATCGACCGTCCGATCCGTCCGCTGTTCCCGGAAGGCTTCATGAACGAAGTGCAGGTTGTCTGCACCGTGGTTTCCACCAGCAAGAAGACCGATCCGGACGTCGCTGCGATGATCGGTACCTCGGCCGCCCTGGCGATCTCCGGCATCCCGTTCGATGGCCCGATCGGCGCTGCGCGCGTGGCCTTCCACGAGAGCACCGGCTACCTGCTCAACCCAACCTATGAGCAGCAGAAAGCATCCAGCCTGGACATGGTCGTGGCCGGTACCGAAGACGCCGTGCTGATGGTCGAATCCGAAGCCAAAGAGCTGACCGAAGACCAGATGCTCGGCGCCGTACTGTTCGCCCACGAAGAGTTCCAGGTGGTGATCAAAGCCGTCAAGGAACTGGCTGCCGAAGCCGCCAAGCCGACTTGGGATTGGCAGCCGAAGCCGGAAAACACCGCACTGCTGGCGACCATCCGCAGCGAGTTCGGTGCAGAGATTTCCCAGGCCTACACCATCAACGTCAAGCTGGACCGCTACAAGCGTCTGGGCGAACTGCGCGAGCAGATCGTCGCCAAGCTCGCCGGCGAAGAAGGCCAACCGACTGCCGCGGAAGTGAAAGAGGCTTTCGGTGAAGTTGAATACCGCACCGTACGCGAGAACATCGTCAACGGCCTGCCGCGTATCGACGGCCGCGACACCCGCACCGTGCGTCCGCTGAACATCGAAGTCGGCGTACTGCCGAAGACCCACGGTTCGGCGCTGTTCACTCGTGGCGAGACCCAGGCCCTGGTCGTTGCGACCCTGGGTACTGCGCGTGATGCCCAGCTGCTCGACACTCTCGAAGGCGAGCGCAAAGACCCCTTCATGCTGCACTACAACTTCCCGCCGTTCTCGGTCGGCGAGTGTGGCCGCATGGGCGGTGCTGGTCGTCGCGAAATCGGTCACGGCCGTCTGGCCCGCCGCAGCATCTCGGCCATGCTGCCGAGCGCCGACGAGTTCCCGTACACCATTCGCGTGGTCTCGGAAATCACCGAGTCCAACGGCTCCAGCTCCATGGCTTCGGTCTGTGGTGCTTCCCTGGCGCTGATGGATGCCGGTGTACCGATGAAGGCACCGGTTGCCGGTATCGCCATGGGCCTGGTCAAGGACGGCGAGAAGTTCGCCGTGCTGACCGACATCCTCGGCGACGAAGATCACCTGGGCGACATGGACTTCAAGGTAGCCGGTACCGCCAAGGGTGTGACCGCGCTGCAGATGGACATCAAGATCAAGGGCATCACCGAAGAAATCATGGAAATCGCCCTGGGCCAAGCCCTGGAAGCGCGCCTGAATATCCTCGGCCAGATGAACCAGATCCTCGCCACGTCGCGTAGCGAACTGTCGGCCAACGCACCGACCATGATCGCGATGAAGATCGACACCGACAAGATCCGTGACGTGATCGGCAAGGGTGGCGCGACCATCCGCGCCATCTGCGAAGAAACCAAGGCTTCGATCGACATCGAAGACGACGGCACCATCAAGATCTTCGGCGAAACCAAGGAAGCGGCAGAGGCGGCGCGCCAGCGCGTCCTCGGCATCACCGCGGAAGCCGAGATCGGCAAGATCTACGTCGGCAAGGTCGAGCGCATCGTCGACTTCGGCGCCTTCGTCAACATCCTGCCGGGCAAGGACGGCCTGGTGCACATCTCGATGCTGAGCGATCAGCGGGTCGAGAAGGTCACCGACATTCTCAAGGAAGGTCAGGAAGTGAAGGTACTGGTACTGGACGTGGACAACCGCGGCCGTATCAAGCTGTCGATAAAAGACGTGGCAGCAGCGGAAGCCTCGGGCGTCTAATCACCCCCGCGCTTCACACCAAGAAAGAGGGCTCCTTGCGGGGCCCTCTTTTTTTTCGAGTAGGTTTTCCGCCGCGATGGCATGCTGATGGCGGCGAATGACTTGGGCTGGGAGTCGTGCAATTTGCCCGAGAGAATGGAGTCGAGCATGCAGGTTGCATGCTCGTGTTGCGCTTGGCGTTAACTTAAGTTGTTGATAGATAAAGGTTTAAAGTATATTTAAGGGTTGGCGTATGGCTTGCAAGAGTACTGCAGAGGCTGCGGCTCGGAATGGCCCGCAGTGAGTTTTCAACCTACAGGAGTGGATACCCATGAAGACCCCAGTCAATAAAATGTCCTTTGCCGCCATCGCAGCAGTTCTCAGCCTGTCGCTTGCGGGTAGTGCTTTGGCCGATAACAGCACTGTCGTGCAGCCGACCCTGCTGGCAGCCAATGCCACCATGGACAAGGCTGAAGAGGCGGTGTCCGATACCTGGATCACCGGTAAGGTGAAGTCGACCTTGCTGGGTGATACCAGCCTCAGCGGCCTGGATATCAAAGTTGAAACCAACAAGGGAGTGGTCTCCCTTTCCGGGCTGGTTGGCAGTGATGCCGAGCGTGACCTGGCAATTGCCAAGACCAAAGCAATCAAAGGTGTTGCCGCTGTGTCTGCCGATGGTCTGAAATCTGCCGAGTAGGCCCTGACGTGAATCATCGGGCTCGACAGATTCGATTCGGGCCTGATGTCGCCACGCACGAGGACAATCGCATGATTGCCGACGTGATCAAAGGTAAGTGGAAGCAGATCCAGGGGCGTATCAAGGAGCGTTGGGGCAACCTGACCGACGATGATCTGGACGTTGCCGAAGGCCATAGCGAATACCTGGCCGGCAAGCTGCGGGAGCGTTACGGCTGGACCGAGGAAAAGGCCCAGGACGAGCTACGTGACTTCAGCCGCAAGCTGTAAGCACAAACGCTCGACAACCAAGCCCCGCGGGCGATACCCGCGGGGCTTGGTTGTATTCAGTTGCCGCGTTTGCTGTCGATGTCGCGCAGCCGGTTACCTTCGAAGCGCAGAAAATGGTACATGCCGTTGCGCGGGCCGTAGGTCCATTCCTCGATGGGCACTTCGTGGTGAAAACCATAGTCGTCGAGCACTTCACGGTGGCCGAGGAAATCGCGGCTACGGGGTTCGCCGCATTTGCCGAGGACTTCGCTGGTGCTGTCGTCAGTGCTGATCAAGGCGCTGCCGCAGCGCATGGTCGCGGCCTCGAGGCTGCCGGCCACTAGCACGAGCAGGGTGGTGACAAGGACTTTCACAGGGCTAACCGGTTGGCCAATGAGGTGGTTCAGGCTACCGCGCGGCCAGGCGCTTGTCAGCGCCCGCGTCGCCTTTCGATGCGCGTCAGGCGGTTGCCTTCGAAGGTGAGGATGGTCAGCATGCCGTTGCTTGGCCCGTAGACCCATTCTTCGATCTTCAGCTCGCGTCGCTGGTAAGGTCCGAGGGTGTAACCGACCAGGTCACGAAAAGCCGGCTCGCCGCATTTCTGCTCCACCTCGAAACTGCGGTCACCGACACTCACCAGTTGGCTGCCGCAGCGCAGGGTTTCGCCCTGCGCTGCGGGGGCGCAAGCGAGGAGCAGGGCCAGGCTGAGCTGTTTGATCGTTATCACCGCTTGGGCCTTATTCGCTATCGAGGTGCAGCTGCGTGGCCACCCGTCCGTCCGCCTGGGCCTGGCCGAGGCCGACATCCAGCAGGTAGATGCGTTCGTCAGCCAGAGCGCCACGCTCGACCAGATAATCCTTGATGCTGGAGGCGCGGGCCTGGGCCAGTTGGCGTTGCAGCAACTGGCTCTTGCCCCAGTAGTGCAAGACCGCGTCGCGTAGATTGGCGGCGCGCTGTTCTTCGTCCAATTCTGTCCATTCGGCGGGCGGCTGCTGTTTCAGGCGGGCGCGGTAGATGCCTTCGAGCAGCGGGCCTTGCTCATCTTGCGGAACCTCGAGTTGCTTGACCTCGGCGGGCACCGCATCGCCGCGACGCTGGAGGATCTTGTAGTAGGTATTCTGGTACTCGCGCTGCAGACGTTGTTCGGCCAGGAGTGGGCCGTCACTGCTTTGCGCGCTGATGCCTTCGACTTCCAGGCGTAGCGCCGGGCGTTCCTTGAGGGCGCTGGCGAGCAGGTCCAGGGCCGCTTGGGCGCTGCTGTCGAGTTCGCTGCTGCCCGGATTGAAGTGCACCGTACTCAGGTCTATCTCCGCGCCGCCGCTGACCAGCCCGCCGATAAATTTGAACGGCGCTTGGGCCGCGCGCAGGATCAGGTTGCGCAGGGTTTGCCAGACAATTGGCATCACACTGAATTCGGGGTTGTTGAGGTCGCCCTGCACCGGCAGGCTCAGGGCGATCTTGCCCTCGGTATCCTTGAGCAGGGCGACGGCCAGGCGAATCGGCAAGTCGACCGCGCTGGGGCTGTCGACTTTTTCACCGAGTTGCAATTGTTCGACCACCACGCTGTTCTCGGCATTCAGCTTGCCCTGGCTGATGCGGTAATGCAGGTCCAGATTGAGCCGGCCCTTGCGGATGCGGTAGCCGGCGAACTTGCCGGAGTAGGGCGTCAGGGTGGTCAGTTCGACCTGTTTGAACTGGGTGATGATATCCAGGCTATCCAGCGGGTCGAAGGGGTTGAGGCTGCCCTTGATGCTGACCGGCGCATAGCGGTCGACCTTGCCGGCGATATCCACGCTGGCCGGTTTCTGCGCGCGGCTGTCGAGGCTGCCGATGCGGCCGTTGAGTTGCTGGATGGCCGTGGCGAAGTTGGGGGTCAGGCTGAAATCGGCGAAGTTGGCCGAACCGTCGGTGAGGGTCACCTCGCCGATATGGATGCCCAGCGGCGGGGTGGCCGGCTCGGTGGCTGGCGTGCTGGCGGCGGGCGCCGGGTCGCCGGGCTGGGCGATCAGCAGGTCGCTGACGTTGGTGGTCAGGTCTTCGTTGATGATGAAGCGGGCATAAGGCTGGTTCAGTTGCACCTTGTCGATGCTCAGGCTATCGCCGTGGCGGTAGTTGAGGCCGAGCAGGTCGAGTTGCTGCCAGCGCACGAAGTCGCGTTCCTTGAGGGTGTCGAGGGTATGCAGCTGGTTGACCTGGGCCTTGCCGGTGACGCTGAAGGCCAGCGGTTCGGTGGCATCCAGGGAGACGTCCAGCTCGCTGTCGAGCAGGCCGCTGCGCAGTTCGATACGTACCAGGGGGCTGAGATAGGCCTGGGCCACGCGCAGGTCGATTGCGCGGCTGGTGACTTTCAGGCTGGCCGTGGTCGGGTTCAGTTGCGCCTGTCCCTCGGCTTGCAGGTTGCCCTGTTTGCCCAGGCCGGTGTCGAGTCTGAGGGTGAAGGGCGAGGTGCCCAGGCTGTCGAAATTCTGCAGGTCGAGGTCGAGCGGACCCAGCTCGAGGGCGACATCCTGCTCCGGTACACGGTCGGCCAGGTGCACCTGATAGTCGCGTAGCTGCACATCGCGCAGCAGAACTTGCCAGGGTTTGTCCGGCGCTGCCTCGGTCTGCGTCTTGCTTTCCTGCTGCGCGCTGCTGGCTGTCGAGGTGGCGAACAGTTTTTGCCAGTCCAGCTGGCCATCGGCTTCGCGGGCGGCCCAGGTTTCCAGTTGTTGGCTGCGGATCTTGCCGACCACTACCTGTTGCTTGAGCAGATCCAGGCTGGTGTCGCTGATTTCCAGGTTGGCCAGTTTGACCAGTGGCCGGCCGTCCGGCGCGTTGATGGCGAAGGGGGCGACCTTGATCCGGGTGTTGTGCAGCAGCAACTGCGTGCTATTGGCCAGGTTCAGGCTGTAGTCGGTGGCCAGGTCGATCACGCCTTCCTCGAGTACCAGGGGCACGGCATCGCGCACATAGGGCCAGAAGGCTTTCAGTTTGCCGTCGCTGATTTTCAAACTGCCGCTGGAGCTGATCGGCACCAGGCTGACCTGCCCGCTCCAGTCGATCCGTCCGCCACTGGGGCCCGTGGCGACCAGGGTCATCTCGGCACTGTCGTCGGGCAGGGTGCTGAGGTTGTGCAGCTCGAAGCTGAGGTCGTCGTAGACAAAGTCGATGGGTTCGCTCGGGCGCAGGTCCTCGAAGTGCAGGTTGCCGCCGGCCAGTTTGATGTAGGCGATGCGCAGCGGGAAAGGCTCGCTGGGCGGCTCCTCGGTGACCGGCTCGGCACTGGCTGGCAGCTTGAACAGTTGGCTCAGATTGAGCGTTCCGTCCTTGGCGAACAGCAACTGGGTCCGTGGATTATCCAGCTCGACCACGCTCAGGTGCAGAATGCCGCGCCACAGGCTGTCGAGTTGCAGGTTGGCATGCAGGCGCTCGAAGGCCACGTGTTCCTGGCCAGGCGCGCCGATGTGCAAGCCCCAGAGGCTGGCTTCCAGGCTGAAGGGGTTGAGTTGCAAGCGCTCCAGTCTGGCGGGCGCATTGCTGTATTGGGCGAGTTGCTGGTTGGCGATACGCAAACCGATGCCCGGCACAATCAGAAACCCGAGCAGGCTGTAGAGGGCAACGCCAATCAGCAGGGCGCCAGCGGCGCGCTTTATTCCTTTAAGCATAAAAACGTCATCTATCCCGACGAGAAATGCGTTGGAGTATGGCACGCGCGCACAGTTCCAGACGACGGGCGTGGCGTGTTTCCTGCGTAGGTTTGCCTTGGCCTAGAACTGCAGGATCAGGGTCTTCAGTGGTGGCTGGCCGTCCAGTGAGGGGAAGTCCGGCGCTGGCGGGAGTACCTGGCACTCGCGCACCGGACGACCCAGCTTTTCCGCGCAGCGCAGCACCTGCGCGCGCCAGTCGCCGAGGGCGACCTTCGCCAGGTTGTTGCAGCAGATCAGCACGCCGTCTGCGGCGGTGGCGAGAATCGCCGGTTTGAGCAGGCTCTGGTAGTCGCGCAGCAGGTCGACGGTGCCGAAGGCACTCTTGGCCCAGGCTGGCGGGTCGAGCAGTACCCGATCGAACTGGCGCTGTTGCAGGCGCGGGTACTCCGGCAGCTTGTGCCCGCGCCGTGCACTGATCGGTAGCCCGGCCAGTTGGCGAATCGCCGGAAAATAATCCGACTGGATGAATTGCATGGGCGCCAGTTCAGGGTTGAGTGCGGCGTTTTCGCGCCCGACCGCCAGGTTGCCTTCGGCAAAATCCAGGTTGATCACTTCGCTGGCACCGCCGGCTGCCGCGCTGAGGCCGACGCCGCAGGTGTAGGCGAACAGGTTGAGCACGGACTTGCCGGCGCTGTGGGCCTTGATCCAGCCGCGGGCGTTGCGCAGGTCGAGGAACAGCAGCGGATCCTGGCCGGCATGGCGAGCGCGCACGCGATAGTTGAGTCCCCACTCGTGGCCGAGCAGATCCGCCAGGGCCGCAGGCTCGGCCTGGTAGACCGGATCACTGCGATCGATCCGCGAGTTGCCCTGGGAGCGGTCGTTGTAGACCAGCAACAGCGGCGTATCGAGGGCCTGGTTGCATTGCTCGGCCAGTTGCAGCAGCTGGTCATGACTGAGGCGCTGATGAAAGCTTTGCACCAACAGCTGCGGGCCGTAGCGGTCGATGGTCAGGCCGCCGGCGCCTTCCTGGCTGCCGTGGAACAACCGGTAGCAGTCGGTGCCTTGCCGGTGCAGTTCGGCGAGCAGGTCTTGGCGGTTATTCAGTGCGGCGCGCAGCGCCAGGTCGAGAGAGAGCATGCGCGGCGACTCGGAAAAGAGGGACGTGCAGTTTATCAAGATTCGTCTGCAGGGACGCGAGGCCGGCAAAAACAGCAAGGGCACCTCAAGGTGCCCTTCAATTTGCGAGTGTCGTTCAGTCAGGCAACGCGATTGATACCAGTGCGCTCAGAGCCGTCGGCTGCAATGCGATTGATGCCAGTGCGGTCTGCACCGTCGGCTGCGACGCGATTTCCGCCAGTGCGGTCCGCGCCATCTTCGGCTACGCGGTTGATGCTGGTCCGGTCGAAACCGTCAGCCGCGATGCGGTTGCTCAGGGTGCGTTCGGCACCGTCTGCCGCGAAAACACTGCTGGTCAGGCTGGCGGCAAGCAGGGAAGCGATCAGGTACTTGTTCATGTGGGCGTCCTCGGGAGAGTGGGTAAGTGGCTACGGGGCCAATGTTGCGCCGCGGCCAGGCTCTTGAGAAACGCAGGTGGTCAATAGCAAACATTAGCGCTATCGATGCCCAGCAAATAAAAACGCCGGCACAGAGGCCGGCGCTTCAGTGGGGCGATAAGGCTTAACGTTCGATTGCCAGGGCCACGCCCTGACCACCGCCGATGCACAGGGTGGCCAGGCCCTTCCTGGCATCGCGCTTGATCATCTCGTGCAGCAGGGTCACCAGAATCCGGCAGCCGGAACCGCCAATCGGGTGGCCGATGGCGATGGCGCCACCGTTGACGTTGACCTTGCGGGCATCCCACCGCAGTTCCTTGCCGACGGCCAGGGCCTGAGCGGCGAAGGCTTCGTTGGCTTCGATCAGGTCCAGTTGCTCGATGCTCCAGCCGGCCTTGGCCAGGCAGCGCTGGGTGGCGGAGACCGGGCCGATGCCCATGATCGCCGGGTCGACGCCGGCATTGGCATAACCGGCGATGCGCGCCAGCACCGGCAGGCCGAGGGCCTGGGCTTTTGCCGCGCTCATCAACAGCACCGCGGCGGCGCCGTCGTTGAGGCTGGAGGCATTGCCGGCGGTGACGCTGCCGTCTTTCTTGAACGCCGGCTTGAGCTTGCCCAGCGACTCGGCGCTGGTGTCGGCGCGCGGTTGTTCGTCGGTGGCAAAGATCAGGGGTTCGCCCTTGCGCTGGGGAATCAGGATCGGGGTGATTTCGTCGGCGAAGCGCCCGGCTTCGATGGCGGCGCAGGCCTTGCGCTGCGATTCGGCGGCGAAGGCGTCCTGTTCCTCGCGGCTGATGGCGTACTTGTCCACCAGGTTCTCGGCGGTGATGCCCATGTGGTAGTCGTTGAAGGCGTCCCACAGGCCGTCGCTGATCATGGTATCGACCAGCTTGGCGTGGCCCATGCGCAGGCCGGTACGGGCGCCTGGCATCACGTAGGGCGCCAGGCTCATGTTCTCCATGCCGCCGGCGATGATCACCTCGGCATCGCCGCAGCGGATCGCCTGGGCGCCCAGGTGCAGGGCTTTCAACCCGGAGCCGCAGACCTTGTTCAGGGTCAGTGCCGGTACCGCATGGGGCAGGCCGGCGAGGATCGCCGCCTGGCGTGCCGGGTTCTGCCCGGAGCCTGCGGTCAGCACCTGGCCGAGGATCACTTCGTCGACCTCGGCGCCGTTCAGGCCGGTTTGTTCCAGCAGGCGGCGGATCACCGCGGCGCCCAGTTCGGGGGCGGGAATGTTCGCCAGTGAACCCTGGAAACTGCCGACAGCGGTGCGGGTGGCAGCGACGATGACGACTTCTTGCATGGTGGGCTTCCTCAAGAAAGTGGGGCGATGCGTTGCAGCAAGGGCGCTATGGTTGCACAGGGGCCTGGTCATGGGCCAGCGTGCGAGCCTGCCGGTCAGCTGCGGGCTCGAGGCGGCATCAAGCGGGCGGCAGGTCCAGGCGTTTCCGTGCGCGGTGGATGGCGCCGTTGCGCACGGCCCAGCGCAACACCGGGGCCAGGCTGTGTACGCCGGCGTGAATCAGTCGGCTGCGCAGCGGGCCGATGGGCTGTTCGAGCATGCTCTGCGCCCAGGCCGGCAGCAGGTCGATCCCGGCCTGGGTCAGCAGTTTGGCCACCGGCACGGCGAGTAGGCTGGGCGCCGGGGCAGTGCGCAGGATGCGCAGAATCTCCAGGGAGCGTTGTTCGCACAGCAACTGCGGGCGGACGGCGTTCAGGTAGGCGGCGATTTCGCTGCGCGAGCGCGGCACCTGGCGGGCACCGAGGCGCTCGGCCACCAGGGCGATCTCGGCATAGTAGCGATCCTGATCGGCAGCGCTCAGTCGCGGGTTGCGGTAGCGCAGATGGGCCTGGAGAAAGCTGTGCACCTCGGCCACATGCACCCAGGTCAGCAGTGCCGGATCGCTGGCCGCATAGGGGCGGCCGTCCGGCGCCGTGCCGGTCACCTGCAGGTGGATGCGTTTGACCTTGTCGATCAGCCAGTCGGCATCGGCGCGGGCGCCGAAGGTGGTGCCGGAGATGAACTGGCCGGTGCGGCGCAGGCGGCCGAGCAGGTCGTTGCGGAAATTCGAGTGATCCCAGACTCCGGCCAGCGCCAGCGGGTGCAAGGCCTGCAGCAGCAGGGCGCTGATGCCGCCGATCAGCATGCTGGTGAAGTCGCCATGCACCTGCCAGCTCACCGAGTCGGGGCCGAACAGGCCGGGGTCGCCCTTGGGGTTTTCGAAGTCGATCTGGCCGAGGGCGATGCCGCTGAGGCTGAATACCTGGGTTTCGATGTGGCGGCGGAGGAATTCCATGGGGAACTACGGCTCGGGTGAAGGGTTGTAGGAGCCAGGGGGACGCCTAGTTATTGCTGGCGATCAGGTGCGGATCGCCAGCAAGCTGGCTCCTACATGGACGTCGCGTTATTGGTTCAGCCGCTGCTCGATCAGGCTGTCGACCACGCTCGGGTCGGCCAGGGTCGAGGTGTCGCCGAGGCTGTCCAGTTCGTTGCAGGCGATCTTGCGCAGAATGCGCCGCATGATCTTGCCCGAGCGGGTTTTCGGCAGGCCGGGGGCCCATTGCAGCAGTTCCGGCTTGGCGAAGCTGCCAATTTCCTGGCTGACCATCTCGAGCAGTTGTTTTTTCAGCTCGTCGCTGGGCTCCACGCCGTTCATCGGCGTGACGAAGGCGTAGATGCCCTGGCCCTTGATGTCGTGCGGGTAGCCGACCACCGCCGCTTCGGCGACCGCATCGTGCAGCACCAGGGCGCTTTCCACCTCGGCGGTGCCGATGCGGTGGCCGGAGACGTTGATCACGTCGTCGACCCGGCCAGTGATCCAGTAGTAGCCGTCCTCGTCGCGGCGCGCGCCGTCGCCGGTGAAGTAGTAGCCGGGGTAGGGCTTGAAGTAGGTGTCGACCATGCGCTGATGGTCGCCGTAGATGCTGCGGATCTGGCTTGGCCAGCTTGATTTGATGGCGAGCACGCCTGAGCCTGCGCCATCGATTTCATGGCCCTGTTCGTCCAGCAGCACCGGTTGCACGCCGAAGAACGGGCGGGTCGCCGAGCCCGGTTTGAGGTCGGTGGCGCCGGGTAGCGGGGTGATCAGGATGGCGCCGGTCTCGGTCTGCCACCAGGTGTCGACGATCGGGCAGCGCATCTCGCCGACCACGTGGTAGTACCACTCCCAGGCTTCCGGGTTGATCGGTTCGCCCACCGAGCCGAGCAGGCGCAGGCTGCTGCGTGACGTCTTCTCGACCGGACCCGTGCCTTCGCGCATCAGCGCGCGGATGGCGGTCGGTGCGGTGTAGAAGATGTTCACCTGGTGCTTGTCGATCACCTGCCAGAAGCGCGAGGCGTCCGGGTAGTTGGGCACGCCCTCGAACACCAGGCTGGTGGCGCCGTTGGCCAGCGGGCCGTAGACGATGTAGCTGTGGCCGGTGACCCAACCGATATCGGCGGTGCACCAGTAGATGTCGCCTTCGTGGTAGTCGAACACGTATTTGTGGGTCATGGCGGCCATCAGCAGATAGCCGCCGGTGCTGTGCAGCACGCCCTTGGGTTTGCCGGTGCTGCCCGAGGTGTAGAGGATGAACAGCGGGTCTTCGGCGTCCATCGGCTCCGGCGGGCAGTCGCTGGCGGCGGTTTGCAGCGCCTCGTGGTACCAGATGTCGCGGCCCGGCACCCAGTCGATCTGGCCCTTGCTGCGTTCGACCACCACCACCGTGGAAACGTCCGGGCAGCTTTGCAGCGCCTGGTCGACGTTCTTTTTCAATGGCACGTACTTGCCGCCGCGCACGCCTTGGTCGGCGGTGATCACGCTGCGGCAATCGGCGTCGAGGATGCGGTCGCGCAGGGCGTCGGGGGAGAAGCCGCCGAACACCACCGAATGTACCGCGCCGATGCGCGTGCAGGCGAGCATGGCGTAGGTCGCCTCCGGGATCATCGGCATGTAGATGCACACCCGATCGCCTTTGCCCACGCCGCGGCTCTTCAGCACATTGGCCAGGCGGCAGACGTGGTGGTGCAGCTGGTTGTAGGTGATGTGGGCGGATTCGGCGGGGTTGTCGCCTTCCCAGATCAGGGCGATCTGCTCGCCGCGCTGCTGCAGATGCCGGTCGATGCAGTTGTGGCTGACGTTCAGTTGACCGCCCTTGAACCAGCTGGCCTGGCCCTTTTTCAGGTTGCCGCTGTAGACCTTGTCCCAGGGCTTTGACCAGTCGAGAAAGGCCTTGGCCTGTTCGGCCCAGAAGGTTTCCGGTTGCTCGATGGATTGCCGATACAGGCGCTGGTAGTCGTCATCGTTCAGGTGCGCGCGTTGACGCATGGCCTCGGTGACGGGGTGGCGGGTGATCTCGAACATGGCGGATCCTTATTTTTGTCTGGCCGCGATGGGCATAAGGGTAGCACCCGAAACGCCGCCGGGTTCAAGCGCTGGCGCATGGCCTTGACCGCGCATCCACCGCCGGCGGCTTGCGCTCTGGTGGCTGCCGGTTGGCAGCAACGCAGCCGCAGAAAGCAACAACCCGGCCGGGGCCGGATTGCGGGTGGGCGCTGCTTCAGCCGCGATGGCGACCGCGGAAGAACTCGATCAGGCCTTGAGTCGAGCCGTCCTCGGCAGCGTTTTTCTCGTCGCCGACCATGCGCGAATAGACGCTCTTGCCCAGCTCCTTGCCCAGCTCAACTCCCCACTGATCGAAGGCGTTGATGCCCCAGATCGCGCTTTGGGCGAACACCTTGTGCTCGTACATCGCCACCAGGGAGCCCAGGCGGCGCGGGCTGATGCGTTCGAGTACCAGGGTGTTGCTCGGGCGGTTGCCGGGGATCACCTTGTGCGGCGCCAGGCGCTGCACTTCAGCCTCGCTCTGGCCCTGGGCGCGCAGTTCGGCCTCGGCCTCTTCGCGGGTCTTGCCGAGCATCAGCGCCTGGCTCTGCGACAGGCAGTTGGCGTACAGCCACTGATGGTGGTCAGCCACCGGGTTGTAGCTGACCACCGGGACGATGAAGTCCGCCGGGATCAGTTGGGTGCCCTGATGTAGCAGCTGGTGATAGGCATGCTGGCCGTTGCAGCCGACGCCGCCCCAGATTACCGGGCCGGTGGCACAGGCGACCGGCTGGCCATCCTGGCGCACGCTCTTGCCGTTGGACTCCATATCCAGTTGCTGCAGGTGCTTGGTGATATTGCGCAGGTAATGGTCGTACGGCAGGATCGCCTGGCTCTGCGCGCCCCAGAAGTTGCCGTACCAGATGCCCAGCAGGGCCAGCAGCACCGGCATGTTGCTTTCGAAGGGAGCGGTCAGGAAGTGCTGGTCCATGCTGTAGGCACCGGACAGCAGCTCCTTGAAGTTGGACATGCCGATCGACATGGCGATTGGCAGGCCGATGGCCGACCATAGCGAATAACGGCCGCCGACCCAGTCCCACATCGGGAACACGTTCTCTTCGTGGATGCCGAAGGCCACCGCCGCCGGGGTGTTGCTGGACACTGCAATAAAGTGTCGATACAGCTCGCTCTGGGAGCCTCCCTGGGCCAGGTACCAGCTGCGCGCGGCCTGGGCGTTTTTCAGGGTTTCCAGGGTGTTGAAAGATTTCGAGGAGACGATGAACAGGGTGGTCTCGGCACGCAGCTTGGCGGCCAGTTCGTGGAACGAGCTGCCATCGATATTGGCCAGGTAATGGCAGCGCACGCCGCGCTGGGCGAACGGCAGCAGGGCTTCGGAGACCAGCTGCGGGCCGAGGAAGGAGCCGCCGATGCCGATATTGACCACGTCGGTGATCGGCTTTTCCGTATAGCCGCGCCACAGGCCGTCGTGGACCCGCCCGACCAGTTCGGTCATCTGGTGCAGCACGCGCTGCACCTCGGGCATCACGTCGACACCATCGACCATGACCTGGTCGCCGATCGGCCGCCGCAAGGCAGTGTGCAGGGCCGGGCGGGCTTCCGAGGCATTGATCGGTTCACCGTCGAACTGCGCGCGAATGGCTTGCTCCAGGCCGCACTCCTTGGCCAGGCTGACCAGCAGGTCGCGGGTTTCGAGGGTGATCAGATTTTTCGAGTAGTCGAGAAATAGGCCGCAACTGCTCAATGAGAGGCGGTCGAAACGCTGCGCGTCCATGCTGAACGCCTCGCGCATGCTGAAACTCTGCAAGCTGGCGCGGTGTTCCTGGAGGGCTTTCCAGGTGGGCAGGGCCGTGACATCGAGGGGGTGCTGGTAGTACGCCATGTGAGGTGGCTTCCTTGTGCTTGAGCAGTCTTTGCTGAATCGCCGCCAGGACAACGAAAAGGCGGTGTACCTATTGCGGTGTACCTATTGGTTGTTGCCATGGCTGAACAGTCTGAATACGCCGTCTGTAGACGCTTCAGCCCATGCAACAGGTAACCGGGCATGGCCAAAAAACAGCCCAAAGCCCGATAAGAAAGGGTCTCAGTGTAACCGGCGTGAGCCTGGATTGGGCAAGCGCCCGCGCATTACCGCTGCGGCTCGCCGCTGGTTGGCTGCCCTTAGCGTCTGCCTCATCAGCTCCGCTGCCGGCTCACGCGGGCGTCGATCAAGTCGTGGCGTCGAGATCGAGCGTCAGGTTGTCGATCAGGCGGGTGCTGCCGAGAAAGGCCGCGGCCAGAATCACCAGCTGGCGATCCGTGGCGGTTGCCGGGCGCAGGCTGTTCGACTCGCGAATCTCCAGGTAGTCCGTGCGCAAGCCGGCGGCCAATTGCTGCTGGCGGGCCGCCTCGACCAGCTTGGCGAAGTCGTGCTCGCCGGCGCCAAGCGCAGTGGCGATCTGTTGCAGGCTGCGATACAGGGTGGGCGCGACGGCGCGTTGTTCTTCGTTGAGGTAGCCATTGCGCGAGGATAGCGCCAGGCCATCTTCGGCACGGATGGTCGGCTCGCCGATAATCTGGATCGGCATGTTCAGGTCACGCACCAGGGTGCGAATCACCGCCAGTTGCTGGAAGTCCTTCTGTCCGAAAACGGCCAGATCGGGTTGCACCAGGTTGAACAGCTTGGTCACCACGGTGGCGACACCGTCGAAATGGCCGGGACGACTGGCGCCGCACAGCCCCTCGGAGACACCTTGCACGCTGACCCGGGTCTGGCTGGCCATGCCGTTGGGGTACATCTCGTCCACCTCCGGATTGAACAGCAGGTGACAGCCGGCATTGAGGAGTTTCTCCTGGTCGGCGGCCAGGGTCCGCGGGTAGCTGCCCAGGTCTTCGCTGGGGCCGAACTGCAACGGATTGACGAAGATGCTGGCGACCACGAAATCGGCGCGCTGGACGGCTTTCTCGACCAGGGCAACATGCCCGGCGTGCAAGTTGCCCATGGTCGGGACGAAACCGATCTGTTTGCCTTCGGCGCGAGCCAGGGCAACGGCGGCACGCAGTTCGCGGATGGTTTTAACCGTGTTCATGCAGAGAATCCGTGTTCGGTTGCGGGGAAACTGCCGTCTTTGACGGCCTTGACGTAGGCGCTGAGGGCGTTCTGGATGCTGCTTTGCCCGGCCATGAAGTTCTTCACGAACTTGGGCATGCGCCCGCTCAGGGACAAGCCGAGCATGTCGTGCAGCACCAGCACCTGGCCGTCGGTGGCGCCGCCGGCGCCTATGCCGATGACGGGGATCTTCACTGCCTGGCTGATTTCCGCAGCCAGTTCGCTGGGGACGCACTCCAGCAGCAGCATGGCCGCGCCGGCTTGTTCCAGGGCCATGGCGTCGGCGCGCATCTGCCGCGCCTGGGCTTCCTGACGGCCCTGGACTTTGTAGCCACCGAGGATATTCACCGCTTGCGGGGTCAGGCCCAGGTGCGCGCAGACCGGTACGCCACGCTCGGCCAGCAGCCGGATCGGCTCGGCCAGCCAGGCCGCGCCCTCGAGCTTGACCATGTGCGCGCCGGCTTGCATCAGTGCCGCGCAGTTGTGCAGCGTCTGCTCGGTGGTGGCGTAGGCCATGAAGGGCAGGTCGACGAGGATCAGGGCACCCTGGTTGCCGCGTTTCACGCTCGCGGTGTGGTAGGCCATGTCGGTGACACTGACCGGCAAGGTGCTGTCGTGACCTTGCAACACCATGCCGAGGGAGTCGCCGACCAGCAGCACCTCGACCCCAGCCTGGCAGGCAGCCTGGGCGAAGGTGGCGTCGTAGCAGGTCAGCATGGCGATTTTCTCGCCGCTCTGCTTGAGGCTTTGCAGGGTGGTCAGGGTAATGTCAGGCATAACAATCGTCCTCACTCAGGCGTTCAGCAAGCAGTCAATCTGCTTCGAGTCGGGCTGCTTCAAAGTGGCCTGCATTGGCCTCGGTTTGCACCGGTGCGGGGCAACGGGACGCCTATAGTCCTGATGGGGGGGCTCGAAGTCAATTGCAGGTGTTACCGGTCTGTTACTGGCGTTACCGTCTGTGTGGGACCGCAATCGGTACAGCAACTGTGCTGCGCGCCACTGTCGGGCTGTGCCTGGCACCAGCGGCGAAGAAGTGGGATGCGTCATGCGCAGCTGCTGCCTGCCGCGAAAGGTGCTTGCAGCACGCCCTACTCGGGCAGACGTTCCAGGCCTTCGAAGGGGCAGGCGGCGAGCAGGTCGGTCAAGGCACGACCGTCGGGCAGGCGCAGGTCGGGAGCCAGTTCGGCCAGCGGATAGAGGACGAAGGCGCGGGCGTGCATGTGGTAGTGCGGCACACGCAGGCGCGGTTCGTCCAGCATCAGGTCGCCGAATAGCAGGATATCCAGATCCAGGGTGCGTGGCCCCCAGCGTTCGGCTTTGCGCTCGCGGCCCCGGTTCAGCTCGATGGCCTGCAGCGCGTCGAGCAGTTGTAGCGGCGTCAGCTCGCTTTCCAGCGCCGCCACGGCGTTGACATAGCGTGGCTGATCGGCCGGGCCGAGCGGGTCGCTGGCATAGAAGGAAGACCTGCCGAGCAACTGCGACTGTGGCAACGCGGCCAGCGCCGCGAGGGCGCCGTGCAGTTGGGCGAGCGGCTCGGCAAGGTTGCTGCCGAGGCCAAGATACACCCGCGGCATTATTCGCCGGCAGCAGGCTTGGCGGTGCCGTCGGCACCTGGCGCGCGCTTGCGCTTGCTGCCGCTGCGCCGCCGTTTGCGCGGTGCGCCGCTGGCGTCGTCCTGGCTGCTGAGGTCGCGGATCATGCCGCGCCTTTCACTGTCGCTGGCGTCCTGATAATCCGTCCACCATTCGCCGAGTCCACCGGTCTCTTCGCCGGCGCTTTCGCGCAACAGGAGGAAGTCGTAGCCGGCACGAAAGCGTGGGTTCTCCAGCAGCAGATCGGAACGCTTGCCGCTGCGCCGTGGCAGGCGCTCCTGCATGTCCCAGATCTCGCGGATCGGCATGGTGAAACGCTTGGGAATGGCAATCCGTTGACACTGTTCGCTGATCAGCTCGTGGGCCGCTTCCTGCATCGCCGGGATCGGCGGCATGCCACGCTCCTGCAGCTTGATCACCCGCGCCGGCAGGGCGGGCCAGAGCATGGCGGCGAAGAGGAAAGCCGGGGTTACGGTTTTCTTCTGCTGAATGCGCAGGTCGGTGTTGATCAGGGCGTTGCGGATCAGGCTGTCGGTGTAGTCCGGGTTGGCCTTGAGCGCCGCGGCGCTGGCCGGGAACAGTTCGCCGAACAAGCCGTAGTCGACCAGCAGTTCGTAGGTGAATTCGGCGTAACCGGCGAGGAACAGCTTGAGCACCTCTTCGAACAGGCGCGCCGACGGAATTTCCCGCAGCATCGGCGCCAGCTTGTAGATGGGCGCGGCGCTGTGTTTCTCGATATCGAAGTCCAGCTTGGCGGCGAAACGTACGGCCCGCAGCATGCGTACCGGGTCTTCCTGATAACGCTGGGTCGGGTCGCCGATCAGGCGGATCAGATGATTGCGAATGTCGTGCACGCCATTGGCGTAATCGAGAATGCGTTCGGTGCTCGGGTCGTAATACAGCGCGTTGATGGTGAAATCGCGGCGCTGGGCGTCGTCTTCCAGGCTGCCGTAGACGTTGTCGCGCAGGATGCGCCCGCTTTCGTTACGCGAAGACAGGTTGCTGTTCTCTTCCTCATCGCCCTCGGGGTGATTGGCGCGGAAGGTGGCGACTTCGATGATCTCGCGGCCGAAATGCACATGTACCAGCTTGAAGCGGCGGCCGATGACCCGGGCGTTACGAAACTCGGCACGCACCTGTTCCGGCGTGGCGCTGGTGGCAACGTCGAAATCCTTGGGGTCGATATCGAGCAGCAGGTCGCGCACGCAACCGCCGACCAGATATGCCTGGTAGCCGGCGTGTTGCAGGCGTTCGACCACGCTGGTGGCGTAACGGCTGATTTCCCCGCGATTGATCGGGTGCTGGCTACTGCTCAGCACTTCGGGAGTGCTGCGCGGGTGTTTGCCACGGCGCAGGGGCGAACGTAGAGACTTGAACAGCTTTTTCAGCATGGGATGCACTGTTTGACGAAATGACAGGCCAGGATAAACGCTGACCACTGGAATGGCGCGGATTCTAGCATTGAGTCGGGAGATGGTGTAGGAAGCAACGGGAGAGAGGGGTTTCGCGGAAGCTACTGGGGGAGCCGAAGCTCCCCCCCAAGTAGGTGCGTGCTTTGTTTTTATTATTATGGCGGGCTTGTTGTTTTTGTTGAGTTGCCCGTTCCATCGAGTCAGAGACTGTCTGAAAACCTCCCAAGCCAGGAGTTAATAGCAAACGGATTGCTTTGAATGCTGACGCTGCCATGATCGTGTTATGACCCAACCAGTACCGGATCTGCCTTGAGGCAGTTTTGTTGTTCTCTGTCTGGTTGTGGGGCAAGCCCCAAGGGCAATTCCTTTCCAAAAGAATCAGTTAGCTGCGCCTCCAGCGTGTTGTTTTTATTATGTTGGAGTCGTTACGTCTTGTTTTTATTATCTTGGGCAGTGCTTGTTATTGTTGTTGTCCAGTAGACATAGCATGAGCCGTGCCAGTTTTAGTGAATCCTTTTAAAACAATGACTTAGGATAATTTGCGAGTGGGCGTTGGCCATGAAAAAGCCATGCATTCGTTACCGTAAGCCCCGGACTTTGTTACGAAGTGTTGAATCGGTAACAGCGAGGGGAACCTTGTGCGCAGCAAATCGGTCACCGCGTTTTGGCCGGCAGAGCATCGCAAGCGCGCCGGTCATTGTCGCGCCGCCGCGACAGCCCGCCGGATCGGCAATCGACGGTGCGTTGTTGCGCCAAGCGATGCCCTACGGATCACGGATTACACCAGGTAATGGGTCGGAACGTAGGGCGCCTGGAAGCGGTCGCCGTTGGTAGGAGTTGTTTCGCGAGCGCTCGGGCTTGGCTCGCTAGCCGGTGGCCGCGCCGGTCTTGCGCCGTGGAATACCCAGGCGCTGGCGGCGTTCCCACAGGCATTTGCGGCTGATGCCGAGTTTGCGCGCCAGTTCGGTTTCGGTCATGTGATCCTGGTGTTCGAGGACGAAGTGCTGGAAGTAGTCTTCCAGTGAAAGATCCTCGGTCGGTTCGTGGCTGGTGCTGCTGGCTTGTGCCGACAGGCCGGGGAAGTCGTCGTCATCCAGGTCGTCCAGCTCGATGTCGATGCCCAGCAGCTCGGCCGAGATAGCCGTGCTTTCGCAGAGGATGACTGCGCGCTCGATGGCGTTCTCCAGTTCGCGCACGTTGCCCGGCCAGGCGTAATGACGGATGGCCTGTTCGGCATCCGGGGCGAAATGCAGGTCGTCGCGGCCCATGCGCGTGCATTGGCGCTTGAGGAAGGCGTGGGCGATCTCGCTGACGTCGCTGCCACGCTCGCGCAGTGCCGGCAATTTCAGGGCGATGACGTGCAGGCGGTAGTAAAGGTCTTCGCGGAATTGGCCGACCTTGGCCAGGCTTTTGAGGTCGCGGTGGGTCGCCGCGATCAGGCGCACATCGACTTTTTGCGACTGCACCGAACCGACCCGGCGAATTTCGCCTTCCTGCAGCACGCGCAGCAAGCGGGCCTGGGCCTCCAGCGGCAGCTCACCGATCTCATCGAGGAACAGGGTGCCGCCATCGGCCGCTTCGACCAGGCCGGCGCGGCCGGCGCTGGCACCGGTGAAGGCGCCTTTCTCGTGGCCGAACAGTTCGGACTCGATCAGGCTTTCCGGGATGGCCGCGCAGTTCACTGAAATCAGCGGTGCCTTGGCGCGCTTGGACAGGTTGTGCAGGGCGCGCGCGACCAGTTCCTTGCCGGTGCCGGACTCGCCCTGGATCAGGACGTTGGAGTCGGTCGGCGCGACTTTGCGGATCTTGCTGTACAGCTCCAGCATGGACGGGCAGGAGCCGATGATGCCGATCTCGCCATTGCTGTTGTCGACGACTTTTTCGCTGCTGCGGCCAGTGGCGCCGGGGACTGCAGCAGACGTCTGCCTGGCCTCCTGGCGATCGCGCAGGATGCGCGCCACGGCCTGCAGCATCTCGTCATGGTCGAAGGGTTTGGCGATGTAGTCGACCGCGCCCATCTTCATCGAGTCAACGGCGGAACGCAGACTGGCGTAGCTGGTCATGATCAGCACCGGCTTGCCCTGGGAGAGTTTGATCAACTCGGTGCCCGGTGCGCCGGGCAGACGCAGGTCGCTGACGATCAGGTCGAAGCCGGGAATGCTGAAGCGTTCTTGCGCTTCTTGTACCGAGCCGGCTTCGCTGACCTGGTACTGGTTGCGCTCGAGCAGGCGGCGCAAGGCAGAGCGGATAATGGTTTCGTCTTCGACGATCAAAATATGGGGCATTAATTCGGTCTCTCGACGGTCTCAGGTCGCTGGTTCAATTCGCTTTGGACGTCGCTTCGACATGCCGCGGCAGCGTCACCCGGATACGGGTGCCGCGTTGGTGCTCGGGGTCAACCGGGCTGTCGATTATTATTTGTCCATAATGCTCTTCCACGATGGAATAGACCAGCGCGAGGCCGAGCCCGGTGCCTTTGCCTGGGTCTTTGGTGGTGAAGAAAGGTTCGAACAGACGGTCGATGATCGCCTTGGGAATGCCACTGCCTTCATCTTCCACGATCAGGTCGACGGTGTGTTCCGAGGCTTCGGTTCTGACGCGGATCGCGGCGCCGGGTGGCGAGGCATCCCGGGCGTTGGACAGCAGGTTGATCAGCACCTGGGCGAGCCGTTGCGGGTCGCCATCAACCCAGTGATCGGGGTCGCACAGATTGAAGAATTCCACTTCGACGCTGCGCCGGTTGAGTGACAGCAGACCGATGGCTTCCTGCGTTACCTGGGCCAGGCACACCGGTTCGTCGGCCTGTTGATGGCCGCCCGAATGGGCGAAGCTCATCAACGACTGGAGGATGCGCGAGACCCGCTTGGTCTGCTCGAGGATCTGCTCGCTGATCTCGGTCAGCTCACCGTCGTCTTCGCGCTCCTCGCGCAGATTCTGCGCCAGGCAGGCGATGCCGGTGATCGGGTTGCCGATCTCGTGGGCCACCCCGGCGGCCAGGCGGCCGATGCTGGCCAGGCGCTCGGAGTGCACCAGCTTGTCTTCCAGGTACTGGGTTTCGGTGAGGTCTTCGACCAGCAGCACCAGGCCGCTGTTGCCCGGTGCCAGCGGCTCGTCGATGGCCGCCTTGTGCAGGTTGAGCCAGCGGATCTGGCCGTCCAGGGCCAGGCGCTGCTTGTGCAGGTGCTCGTCGGGCAGCTCGATGAAATGTTGCAGCAGGCCACGCCAGGGTTCGCTGAGCGTCGACAGGCGTGAGCCGACGATGCGCTGCGCGGGAATCTCGGTGAGCTCCTCCATGGCCTTGTTCCACATCAGGATTTCCTGATCCTTGGCCAGCGAGCAGACACCCATCGGCAGCTCCTGCAGGGTTTGCCGGTGGTAGCGGCGCAGCGTATCGAGTTCCGCGGCCAGGCCGGTGAGGCGCGAGTGGTAATCCTCCAGGCGGCTCTCGATGAAGTGGATGTCCTCGCTGACGAAGGTTTCGCTGCCAGATTTATAGGGCAGAAAGGTCTCGGCTATGTCCTGGGCCACGCTTGGCCCCATCAAGCCGGAGAGGTTGGCCTCGAGGCGGTCGCGCAGGCGGCGCAGGGCATAGGGGCGGCTTTCGTCGAAGGGCAGGTGCAGGTCACGCAGGGCCTGCTCGACCTCGCGCTGGGCGGTCTTGGCGCCGAGCGGTTTGGCCAGCTGGGTGGCGAACTCCTGTGGCGATTGGGCCAGCAGTTCGCGCCGTTGCGGGCGCCGCACGTTATCCACGGCGCAGGCTTCGGCGGCACTCTTCTCCTCGGGGCTGGCCTCGGTGAACAGCGAGACCAGGGTGAACACCAGCACGTTGGCCGCCAGCGAGGCGATGGCCGCCAGGTGCCAGCTGCTGTCGTCCAGCACATAGATCAGGTTGAATGCGGGGATGTAGAAGCCTTGCAGGTTGCCCAGCATCGGCAGCAGCATGCCCACGGTCCAGACGCCGATGCCTGCCAGCAAGCCGGCGATATAACCGCGGCGGTTGGCTGTCGGCCAGTACAGCACCGAGAGCACGCCGGGGAGAAACTGCAGGGTGGCGACGAAGGCGACGATGCCCAGGTTGGCCAGATTATGCTGAGCCCCCAGCAGCAGATAGAAGCCGTAGCCGGCCATGATGATGGCGAAGATCAGCGCGCGCCGGGTCCACTTCAGCCAGCGGTAGATATTGCCTTCGGTGGGGGGCTGATAGAGCGGCAACACCACATGGTTGAGCACCATGCCGGACAGCGCCAGGGTGGTGACGATGATCAGGCCGCTGGACGCCGACAGGCCGCCGACATAGGCGATCAGCGCCAGGGTCTGGCTGTTGACCGCGATGCCCAGGCCGAGGGTGAAGTATTCCGGGTTGGTGGTGACGCCCAGCTTGAGGCCCGCCCAGAGAATCAAGGGCACCGCCAGGCTCATCAACAGCAGGAACAGCGGCAGGCCCCAACTGGCGCTGACCATCGCCCGCGGGTTGAGATTTTCGGTAAAGGTCATGTGGTACATGTGCGGCATGACGATGGCCGACGCGAAGAACACCAGCAGCAAGGTGCGCCAGGGGCCTTCCTGTAGCGGCGTATGCAGGCTGGCCAGGGCGGCCTGGTTCTGCACCAGCCAGTGCTCCAGGTCCTGCGGCCCATCGAACACGCCATACAGCGCATAGATGCCGATGATGCCGACGGCGGTCAGCTTGACCACCGACTCGAAGGCGATGGCGAACACCAGACCTTCGTGTTTCTCGCGGGTGGCGATATGGCGGGCGCCGAACAGGATGGTGAACAGGATGATCAGCCCGCAGTAGGCCAAAGCCACCCGTTCCTTCACCGGCTCGCGGGTGAGAATGCCGATGGAGTCGGCCACTGCCTGGAACTGCAGGGCCAGCAAGGGCAGCACGCCGATCAGCATGAACACGGTGGTCAGGGCGCCAGCCCAGGTGCTGCGGAAGCGGAAGGCGAACAGGTCGGCCAGCGACGACAGCTGGTAGGTGCGGGTGATGCGCAGGATCGGATAGAGCAGCACCGGCGCCAGCAGAAAGGCCCCGGACACCCCGAGGTAGCTGGCGAGAAAACCGTAGCCGTACTGATAGGCCAGACCCACCGTGCCATAGAAGGCCCAGGCGCTGGCATACACGCCGAGCGACAGGGTGTAGGTCAGCGGGTGGCGGATGATCGCGCGCGGGATCAGGCCGTGTTCGCTGGCCCAGGCGACGCCGAACAGCACCAGCAGGTAGGCGGCGCTGATCAGGATCAGCTGGCTAAGGCTAAAGCTCGTCAGCATCACGTTGACTCTGCGAATAAAAGATGAAGGGAGATCACTGGGTTTCGCCGGTGCGGATCAGAGTTCATCGGCATCACGCTGACTCTGCAGAATGATAAGGGGCGGTCACCCGGTTTCGCCGCCATGCCTCAGAGTTCATCGGCATCGCGCTGGCTCTGCGAAGAATGATGAAGGGCGGTCACCCGGTTTCGCCGCCATTGCCTCAAAGTTCATCGGCATCACGCTGACTCTGCAGGATAAAGGTCACCACGATGAGGATCAGCCAGAGCAGATAGGGCCGGTACCACGCGCCGTTGGGATCGATCCACCAGTCCATGATCGCCGGGGAGAACAGGTAGATCCCCACTACCAGGATCAGAACCAATCGATAGATATACATGCCGCATCTCTTTTCGTGAGTGGCGCGATGGTAACGGATGCGCGCCGGCCTGCGTAGCTCGAGGCTGCTTACCTGACCAAGATTGGCGCGGGCATCCGGGCAAACGATCAGGGTCGCCGGGGGCGCTTACGCTGCTTGCACCGATGAACCGATGGAGTAGGATCTTGTCAACTGCAGTGGCAAGCGCCTGCGAGAGTCCTCGTTGCGCTTTATACACACTGCTTTTACCTGCCAAGGAAAGGCCCCTATGTCGCCCAAAGAACAGCAGCTCAGCGAACTCCTCGCGCTCACCTCGCGCAGCCTCACGCACCTGACCGCCGCAATAACCACCCTGTCATTCGACCTGATGCGCAGCACCGACCCCAGTGTGCGCGGCGCCGGCTCGCGGATGATCGTCAGGCTGGAGGCGGTTAGCAAGGAACTCGACCAGCAGTGGGCACTGATCAGCCGGCTGACCGGTGGGGCGCAGCCAAGCCGTGCCGATGCCGTGGTGGAAGTCCAGCTGCATTCGGCGCTCTAGCCGCCCTCAATCGGGTTGGCGCTCCGCCCACTTGGGCGCGCCGCTCGGTTGCCAGCTACGCAGCAGCTGCAGCAGTGTGTGTGGCGACTCGCCGAGCTGCAGCATGGCGCGGTGCTCGGAACGCACGAAACCTTGGCTGACTTGGTGGTCGAGGAACTCGCCAAGCTTGCTGTAGAAACCACCTGCATCGAGCAGGCCGAGCGGCTTGCGGTGATAGCCGAGTTGCCCCCAGGTCCACACCTCGAACAGCTCTTCCAGGGTACCGAGTCCGCCGGGCAGGGCGATAAAGGCGTCGCTGAGCTCGGCCATGCGGGCTTTGCGTGCATGCATGCCATCGACCACTTCCAGGCGGGTCAGGCCTGGATGGCCGATTTCGGCGCGTTCCAGACTCTGCGGAATGATGCCGATGACTTCGCCGCCAGCGGCCAGGGCCGCATCCGCAACCACTCCCATCAGGCCAACCGCGCCGCCACCATAGATCAGGCGCAGGCCTTGTTCGGCGAGATGACGCCCCAGGTTTTCCGCCGCCTGGCGGTAGATCGGCTGGGCGCCGGTGCTGGCACCGCAGAACACGCAAATTGAACGCAAGGTCATGCTCGCTTCCTGACTGTGAGGGGCTCACAGGTTAGCCAGTCTGTGGGCATCTACCAAGCGATCATGCTGCCACTGGCGCCACCCGCATAGGCGGCGAGCAAGCGGCATAACCAATCATTGAGCTGCATGGTTTTTTCTCCTGTTGCCTGTCGCTCAGGCTATATCCCAGGTGCCGCTGGGGTCGGTTGATTGTCTCCATGATGGCGATAGTTTCAGGGCTGGCTTGGCAAGTGGATAAGTATTCGATCGAGTTGCCCACAAAGACTGTGGAGCGAACTGTGGATAAGGTGGGTGTAGGCGCATGCAGGCCTAGTTGTACGGTTGTCCGGGCTGCTTGTGTGTTTTTTGATCAGGCTGACTTTTATTGATAAAACAGGCGCTTGGGAAAGGTATTGAGGGTTTTTGGATAAAAGCGGAAAGTTGTCCACGGCTATTGTGGGTAGGCCTGTGGGTAACTCTGTATGCCTGGCTGAATGCCTTGCTAGCCTTGGCTTTGCGCGGGTTGATCAGCTTTTGATCAATTCGTCCGGGCGTCCGGCGAGGGCATGTCGAGTGGCTGCTGGTCAAGCAATAATCCAGTTATTTCAAGGGTTTGTCCGGCGTGTCAGGCTCTGTGAGGATAGTTATCCAGTGCAGCTGTGGAGCGATCTGTGGATAAGCTGCGCGCGCTTGTACCCAGGCCACACAGGACTAGGCGTGGCTATGGTTGCTGGTTTTTTGCTCAATTGCCGCATCCGGTGCTGAACCAGTGCGCCGAACTGAGGGCGACCGAGCAGTTACAGGGCGCGCCCCGGGTAGTCGGTGATAAGGCCGTGGGCGCCGTGCTCGAGCAGGCAGGCATCGCCGGTTGTTCGTTGATGCTCCACAGTTGCACGTTCAAACCGTGCAGGACTTAGGCGCTGGCGGGGGCACCTGGCCCATGGCGCGATAGAGCACGCTGGCAAAAATCATCGCGGGCATGGCCCGCTCCTACGAAACACCTGAAAACCGTAGCCCGGATGCAATCCGGCGAGGTCCGCACCCCGGCTTCCGAGGTGCATCTACCGGTGAGACTCAGCCGGCCAGTAACCACACGCCTGTGAGCGCCGAGGCGGCGCCCGCCAGACGCAGCAAGGGCGCCGCCGCTTGCGGCAGCAGGCGCACCATGAGGTAGCCGCCGGCGTGCAAGGCGGCGGTGGCGATGACGAAGCCGAGTGCATAACTCCAGGGGCTGGCCAGTGCCGGCAGCTCCAAGCCGTGGGCCACGCCGTGGCTCAGGGCGAACAGCGCGGTCAGGCCGAGTGCCAGGGCCATCGGCAGACGCACCGCGACCGTCGCCAGCAGACCGAAGGCCAGCACCGAGCCGGCGATGCCGGTTTCCATCAGCGGGATCTGCACGCCGGCGAAGCCGAACAGGCCGCCGAGCAGCATGCTGGCGACGAAGGTCAATGGCAGTGCCCAGCGCGCGGCGCCAGTCTGCTGCGCGGCCCACAGGCCGACGGCGAGCATCGCCAACAAATGGTCGAGGCCGAATAGCGGGTGGGCCAGGCCGGCCAGCACGCCGGCATGTGCATGCCCGCTGTGGGCAAAGGCCGCGGCCGGGCTGAGGAGCAGGGCGAGGGCGAACAGGGAGTGGCGCAGGTTCATGGTGGATCTCCTTGGTGTCCTGGTGGTGCGGGTCGAGGCTTGGACGCGTGTAGGAGCGGGGGTGACGCCCAGTCCCATGGCCGCGAAAGCTTCGCGGGCATGGCCCGCTCCTACGGAAGGTTTCAGGCGACGTTGAGCATGCCGTGGCGTTCGATGAAGGCGATGATCTGTTCCAGGCCCTGACCGGTTTTTTGGTTGCTGAAGACGAAGGGCTTGTCGCCGCGCATCTTCAGGGTGTCGCGCTCCATCACCTCCAGCGAGGCGCCGACCAGGGGCGCCAGGTCGATCTTGTTGATCACCAGCAGGTCGGATTTGCAGATGCCCGGCCCACCCTTGCGCGGCAGCTTGTCGCCGGCCGAGACGTCGATCACGTAGAGGGTCAGGTCGGAGAGTTCCGGGCTGAAGGTGGCCGACAGGTTGTCGCCGCCGGATTCGACGATGATCAGATCGAGGCCGGGAAAGCGCCGGTTGAGTTGGTCGACCGCTTCCAGGTTGATCGAGGCGTCCTCGCGGATCGCCGTGTGCGGGCAGCCGCCGGTTTCCACGCCGATGATCCGCTCCGGCGCCAGGGCCTGATTGCGCACCAGAAACTGGGCGTCTTCCTGGGTGTAGATGTCGTTGGTCACCACCGCGAGGTTGTAGTGCTCACGCAGGGCCAGGCACAGGGCCAGGGTCAGGGCGGTCTTGCCGGAACCGACCGGGCCGCCGATGCCGATACGCAGGGGTTGGCTGTTCATGTGTGCTTCCTTATCAAGAGCGGAACAGGCGGCTGTACTGGCGCTCATGCGCCATGCTCGCCAGGGTCAGGCCGAAGGCGGCGCTGCCCCAGTGTTCGGGTGGTCGTTCGGTTGCCTGTTGTTGCGCCTGGTCGAGCACGGGCAGCAGCTGCGAGGTCAGGCGCTGGGCGGCTTGCTGGCCGAGCGGCAGGGTTTTCATCAGCACCGCCAGTTGGTTCTCCAGCCAGCCCCAGAGCCAGGCGGCGAGGGCGTCCTGCGGGCTGATCTGCCAGGCACGGGCGGCCAGTGCCCAGGCGACGGCCAGGCCGGGTTCATGCAGTTCGGCGAACAGCGCGCGGGCCGTGTCGTCCAGCTCGGGCAAGCCGCTCAGCAGCTGTTCCAGGGAATAGCCCATCTGCCGGCTTTCCTGACGCAGTTCGCGGGTTTCGCGGCTGGCGCGTTGCTGGGCGGCCAGGCTCTGCAGGGTCGCCCAGTCGCCGGCGCCTGCGGCCGCGCAGTGGGCCAGCAACAGCGGCGCCTCGAAGCGCGCCAGGTTGAGCAGGAGTTGATCGGCGATCCAGCGTTTGGCGCTGTCCGGGCAGGCGACCAGACCCTGTTCGACCGCCATTTCCAGGGCTTGCGAATAGCTGTAACCGCCGATTGGCAATTGCGGGCTGGCCAGTCTGAGTAGTGCCCAGGCCTTATTCACAGGGGCGCACCGAGCGGAGGCAGGCGCTATGAGCTGTAGCCGGCCGGCCATTCGGCAACTGCGGCCTGACCAGGCTGAGCAGCGCCCAGGTCTTGTTCACTTGCGCGCACCGAACTGATGCAGGCGCGGCGCGTAGCTGAATTCGGCGTCGCCGGCGTGGGAGTGGTGGTGACCGCCGCCGTAGGCGCCTTGCTCGGGCTGGTAGGGCGCCTCGATCAATGTGACCGTGGCGCCCAGTTGCTCGAGCATGGCTTTGAGCACGTAGTCGTCGGGCAGGCGCAACCAGCCGTCGCCCAGTTGCAGGGCGACGTGGCGGTTGCCCAGGTGATAGGCCGCGCGCATCAGCTCGAAGGGGTTGGCGCAGGTGACGTGCAGCAGCTGTTCGGCGCGGGCGCAGACGCGCACGATGCGGCCGTCTTCGGCCTGCAGGCATTCGCCGTCGTGCAAGGGCGGCTGGCCCCGTTCGAGGAACAGGCCGACGTCTTCGCCGCTGCGGCTGAAGCAGCGCAGGCGGCTTTTACTGCGGGCCTCGAAGGTCAGTTCCAGTTCCGCGTCCCAGTGCTCCTGGGTTGCGATGCGTTGGTGGATCACCAGCATGGGGGCGGTTTCCGGCAGGATGATCCCGGGGATAGAGCAAGGGTCTTGCCAAGGACTGTGCACGCAGGCCGGCAGCGGCCTGCGCGGCGGGTGGCGGCCAGGGTTGGGCGCCAGGCAGGGTTGTTCTGGTGCGCGCCAGGGATGGTTGCTTTATTTTGGTGCGCAGCCGGGATGTTTACCCCAACGGTGCAAGCGCTTTTGTAGGCGGGCCGCCCCGGCGCGATGCCTGTGCCTTGTGGTGCGGACGCTGTCCGCTATCGCCGCGGGTCGCGCCTCCACAGATTGCTGCGCTGCCTGGCGCCCGCTCTGTCGTAATTCCCGGGACGTGCGGGTATGCTTGCGCGCCCTCAAAATGAGCGCTGGCGGTTTGCTCGCGTGGTTCGGGAGTATCTGGATTTATGCTGGCTGTTGTGGCGATTCTGCCGATCTTCGCCTTGATCGTGCTGGGCTACCTGTTGGGCTGGCGCCAATGGTTGAGCGCCGAGTCGGCGGCCGGGCTGGCCAATATCACCTTCAAGCTGTTCATGCCGACGCTGCTGTTCGCCGGCATTGCCAAGGCCTCCCTGGGCGACGGTCTGTCGCCGATGTTGCTGTTGGCCTATTACCTGCCGGTGCTGCTGGTGTTCGGCCTGGTCAATCTGTTCGCCCACCAGCAGCGCGGCACGGCTACGCCGCTGGGCCTGACCGCTGCCTTTTCCAATAACGTGCTGGTGGGCATTCCCCTGGTGACCAGCCTGATGGGGCCGGAGGGCCTGGTCTATGTCTTCGCCATCCTGGTGTTCCACAGCCTCACGCTGTTTTCCCTGCACAGCTTTTATGCCGCGTTCGGCGGGCAGGAGCGGGTCGATGGCTGGGCGCTGCTGAAGAATCTGGCCAACCCGATGATCATCGGCTTGCTGCTGGGCGCGTTGCTCAATCTGTCCGGCTTGCGGGTGCCGGAGCCGCTGTGGCGGGTGATCGAGTGGCTGGCCCAGGCGGCATTGCCCTGCGCCTTGATCGTGCTGGGCGCCAGCCTGTCGCGCTATCGCCTGCGCCCCAGCCGCACGGTGCTGGGGCTGGCGTTGGCCAAGCTGCTGCTGTTCCCGGCCATGGTCTGGTGGTTGAGTGGCCAGTTGCCCGGGCTGAACGAGGCGGCGCGCAGCGTGCTGGTGCTGCTGGCCGCTTGTCCCAGCGGGGTCAATATCCTGGCCTTCGCCAAAACCCCGGAAGACACCCGCAACGTCAGCTCGGCGGTGTTCCTCTCCACCGTACTGGCGGCGCTGACGCTGCCGTTGTGGATGATCTCGGTACTCTGAACGGCCGGTTTCAGCCGTTGTGCCGCAGTTCCAGCAAGCGCTCGGCGCCACCTTCGGCGACATGACGATCCTGCGGCAGGACCTCTTGCTGGCTGTCTTTCACCTCACCGAGCAACGGTGGCGGGTTGTTGCTCGGCAGGGCGAAGGCGCTGCCGGCGAGCAGGCTCAAAACCAGGCTGATAACGAATGTGCTTTTCATGATCGGCTCCTCCAGGTGGGGGCTCAATGGCTACAGGAGGCAATACTAGGGATTTGGTCGTTAATAAGAAGTTGAACGACCTGATAGTGACCATCGATCTTCGTGATTATGGCGCCGGCACCGCGCCATCCATGGTTTCGCCGACTTCAGGTTATGGTTGGCCGCACGTTGCGCGCATACCGGCGTTACCGGTGTTACCGGCGGCGCCGATTCATAGGTTTCAAACAGGGATGATCAGTTATGTCGAATAGTGCTGCGCCACGTTACCCCCTGGTGTTGGTGCCGGGTTTGCTCGGTTTCATCCGTTTGCTCGGTTATTCCTATTGGTTCGGCATCGTCTCGGCGCTCCGCCGGCAGGGCGCCCGGGTCTTTCCGGTGCTGGTGTCCTCGGTGCACTCCAGCGAGGTGCGTGGCGAGCAACTGCTCGAACGCATCGCCCAGGTACTCAAGGAAACCGGTGCCGCCAAGGTGCACCTGATCGGCCATAGCCAAGGCGCACTGACTGCACGCTACGCTGCCGCGCTGAAGCCCGAGTGGGTGGCCTCGGTGACCTCGGTTGCCGGGCCCAACCATGGCTCGGAGCTGGCCGACTTTCTCCAGCGCAAGGCGCCCCATGGCAGCTGGCGCGAGAGGCTGCTGGCCGCCGTGCTGCGTGGCGTGGCGCGCTGCATGGCCTGGCTGGAGACCGGCTACAAGGGGCCGCGCCTGCCCATCGATGTCGCCGCCGCCCAGCAATCGCTGACCAGCGAGGGCGTCACCGCCTTCAATCGGCAATTTCCCCAAGGCCTGCCGGATAACTGGGGCGGTGAGGGCGCCGCCGAGGTCAATGGTGTGCGCTATTACTCCTGGTCCGGCACCCTGCAACCCGGCATCACCGATCGTGGCGGCAACCGCTTCGACGGGCCGAACCGGGCCTGCCGCTTGTTCGCCCGCACCTTTCGCCGCGAAGCCGGGCATTGCGACGGCATGGTCGGGCGCTACAGCTCGCACCTGGGCACGGTGATCGGCGATGACTTTCCGCTCGACCACTTCGACATCGTCAACCAGACCTTCGGCCTGGTCGGCAAGGGCGCCAACCCCGTGGGCTTGTTCGTCGAGCATGCCCGGCGCCTGCACGACGCCGGTTTGTAGGCACGCGAACCGCTGGCCGTGCCTGCCTGAGCCGGGCTGCCAGGGGCGGTTGCTGGCGCATTGCCCGGCTCAAGTTGGCTTTATCGAATGTTCGACTAGAGTTTCGGAATAGCTAATATTTCGCGGGTATGTTGCATGCCGAAGGTCATACGGGTGTTCGTGCGAGCGGTGGACGCGATGAATCGCGTCATCGGTCGCTTCGCCATGTACCTGATCTTCGCCATGCTGGCGGTGCTGCTGTATTCCTCGGTCAGCAAGACCTTTGCCGATCCGGCGATCTGGACCCTGGAAGCCGCGCAGTTCCTGATGGTCGCCTACTTCCTCCTGGGCGGCGGCTACTCCATGCAGCTCGATGCCCATGTGCGCATGGACCTGTTCTACAGTCGCTGGTCGCCGCGTACGGCGGCGACCATGGATGCCATCACCATCGGCTTCCTGATTTTCTACCTGGGCTTTCTGCTGTATGGCGGGGTCTCCTCGACGCTGTATGCCCTCGAGTATGGCGAGACCAGCTATTCGGCCTGGTCGCCGCGCATGGCGCCGATCAAGATCGTCATGACCATCGGCGTGGCGCTGATGCTGCTGCAGGCGATCGCCACCTTCTTCAAGGACCTCGCCAGCGCACGCGGGGAGACGCTGTAATGAGTTACGAGCTCATCGCGCTGCTGATGTTCTCCACCATGATGTTGCTGTTGCTCACCGGCAAGCGGGTGTTCGGCGCCATCGGTTTCGTCGCGGTGATCGCCGCCTTGCTGCTGTGGGGCGATGGCGGTTCGGAAGTGGCGTTCAACGCCGCGATGAAGTTGATGAAGTGGTACCCGCTGCTGACCCTGCCGATGTTCGTCTACATGGGCTACATGCTCTCCGAGTCCGGCTTGGCCGAAGACCTCTACCGCATGTTCCACGTCTGGATGGGCCCGCTGCACGGCGGCCTGGCGATCGGCACCATCGGCCTGATGGTGGTGATCTCGGCGATGAACGGCCTGAGCGTCGCCGGCATGGCGATCGGCGCCAGCATCGCCCTGCCCGAGTTGCTGCGCCGCGGCTACGACAAGGTCATGGTCACCGGGGTGATCCAGGCCGGTAGTTCGCTGGGCATCCTCATCCCGCCCAGCGTGGTGCTGGTGCTGTACGGCATGATCGCCCGCCAGCCAGTGGGCCAGCTGTGGCTGGCCGGGGTCTTCCCCGGGCTGCTGATGGCCGGCTTGTTCGTGCTCTATATCGTCATCCGCTGTCGCTTGAATCCCGCGCTCGGGCCGGCCCTGCCCGAGGAGGAGCGCCGGCAGATCACCCGCGGCGAGAAGCTGCACCTACTCAAGGCCGGTATAGCGCCGCTGTTCATTTTCTTTTCCATGACCGGCCTGTTTCTGATGGGCATCACCAGCCTGGTGGAAAGCTCGGCGGTGGGTGCGGCGGCCGCGACCCTGACGGCCCTGGCCAAGCGCCGGCTGAGTCGCCAGGTGATGGAGGAAACCCTGCGCAAGACGCTGGGCATCACCTGCATGTTCATGTGGATCATCCTCGCCGCCCTGTGCTTCGGCGCGGTGTTCGACGGTCTCGGCGCGGTCAAGGCCATCGAAACCTTCTTCGTCGACCGGCTGAACCTGGGGCCCTGGGAAATCCTCATCATGATGCAGCTGTCGTTCATCCTCATGGGCATGTTCCTCGACGACACCGCCATGCTGGTGATAGTCGCGCCGCTGTATATCCCCCTGGTCGGCGCCCTCGGCTTCGATCTGATCTGGTACGGCGTGCTCTACACCATCACCTGCCAGATCGCCTACATGACCCCGCCCTTCGGCTACAACCTGTTCCTCATGCGCGCCATGGCGCCGCCGGAGGTGTCGCTGCGCGACATCTACGTCTCGGTCACGCCCTTCGTGCTGGTGATGATCCTGGCCCTGGTGCTGGTCATGGTATTTCCGCAACTGGCGCTGTGGTTGCCGCAGTGGCACTACGCACGCTGAACCCAAGAATTCAGGAACGGCAGTAAATACAGTTGGATTGTCGATACGAACCAGAACGGTACCGCCACCCATGAGGATCGAGTTGCCCACCTGAAAACCTTGCACCGACCTGGCCGGGTCGCAGTGGTGCTGATGCATGACATCTGAATCGACACTTTGGAGATACCAGCATGACTACGAGACGCAGCTTCCTCAAGACCGCGGCGGTCACCACCGGCGCGGTGGGCGCCACGGCCCTGGGTTCGGCGCATATCTATGCCCAGGAGCCGAAGAAGATTACCTGGCGCCTGCAGACCTATGCCGGCCCGGCCCTCGGCGAGCACGTGATCAAACCGTCCATCGATGCCTTCAACCAGGCGGCCAACGGCCAGATGGAAATCCAGCTGTATTACGCCGACCAGCTGGTGCCCACCGGCGAACTGTTCCGCGCCATGCAGCGCGGCACCATCGATGCGGTGCAGAGCGATGACGACTCGATCGCCGCACCGGTGGACGTCTCGGTGTTCGGCGGCTATTTCCCCTTCGCCACCCGCTACAGCCTGGACGTGCCGGTGCTGTTCGAGAAGTACGGCCTGCGGCAGATCTGGGAGGAAGCCTATGGCGAGGTCAAGGGCGTCACCTGGCTCGGCGCCGGTGCCTGGGACCCCTGCCATTTCGCCACGGTCGAGCCGATCAAGAGCCTGGCCGACCTCAAGGGCAAACGCATCTTCACCTTTCCCACAGCCGGTAAATTCCTCTCCCGTTTCGGCGTGATCCCGGTGACCCTGCCCTGGGAAGACGTCGAGGTGGCGGTGCAGACCGGCGAGCTGGACGGCATCACCTGGTCGGGCATCACCGAGGACTACACCGTCGGCTGGGCCAACGTGACCAAGTACTTCCTCACCAACAACATCTCCGGCGCCTGGATCGGCTCCTATTTCGCCAACTCGGACAAGTGGGCCGAAGTGCCCGAGCACCTCAAGACCCTGTTCAAACTGTGCATGGACAGTTCCCACTACTACCGCCAGCACTGGTACTGGGGCGGCGAGGCGCAGTTACGGGTCGAAGGCGGCAAGCTGCAACTGACCACCATCCCCGACGCCGAGTGGGCCACGGTCGAGGCCGAGGCCCTGAAATTCTGGGACGAGATCGCCAAGACCAGCCCGCGTGCGGCCAAGGTCGTCGAGATCTTCAAGAAGTACAACGCGCTGATGGCCAAGGCCGGCCCGCCCTATCGCTACTCCTGACGGGGCGGGGGCTGGCCGGCGTGCCCATGCCACGGCGGCCGCGCAGCAAACTGTGTAGGAGCCAGGGGGACGCCTAGTCCTTGCTGGCGATGCTTTTGATTTAAAAAGATCGCCAGCAAGCTGGCTCCTACATGGTTCATGTTTTTATTTAATTTCTATATATAAAACAAAGGGTTGATGTCGGCTTTATAAGCGCGGCCCATGGCCGCGAAATGTCCCGTCAGGGCGCAGATCGTGGCAATGGCCAGCACTATGTGGCCAACAGGCAACAGCAACAGAGCCAGAACAAAAAAAGGGGTGCATATGCTCAATCCGCGGGATGTAAAAACCAGCGAGGACGCCAGGCGCATCGTCGAGGAGCGCGGTATCAGTCACGTTAAGGTCGGTGTGTTCGATAACGACGGGGTGATGCGCGGCAAGTACCTGAGCCGCAGCAAGTTCTTCTCCGCCCTCGACAGCGGCTTCGCCTTCTGCGACGTGGTGCTCGGCTGGGACGTCAAGGATCAGCTCTACGACAACGCCAGCTACACCGGCTGGCACACCGGCTACCCGGATGCGCCGGTGCGCGTGCTGCCGCACACCTGCCGCGATATTCCCTTCGAGAACGGCATGCTGCTGTTCATCTGCGAGTTCGACCTGCAGGCCGAGCAGGTGTGTCCGCGCGCCACCCTGCGGCGGGTGATCGAGCGTTGCCAGGCGATGGGTTTCGATCCCTTCGCGGCGCTGGAATACGAATTCTTCATGTTCGATGAAACCCCGGAATCGGCGCGGGAAAAGGGTTATCGCAACCTCAAACCCTTCACCCCGGACTGGTTCGGCTACTCGACCATCCGCAACTCGGTGCACGCCGAGCTGTACCACGAGATTCTCGAACTGGCCGAGCGGATGGACTTCCCCATCGAAGGCCTGCACACCGAGACCGGTCCCGGCGTGATCGAAGCCGCCATCGCCTATGACCATGCCGAAGCGGCGGGGGACAAGGGCGCGCTGTTCAAGACCTTCATGAAGGTGCTGGCCCAGCGCAACGGCCTGATGGCCACCTTCATGGCCAAGTGGTCGGGCAAATACCCGGGGCAGAGCGGGCATATCCACGTCTCCCTGCGCGACCGGACGACCGGCAAGTCGGCCTTCCACGATCCGAGCCAGGCGCACAACATGAGCCTGATCCAGCGCCAGTTTCTCGCCGGCCAGCAGCGTCTGATGCCCGAGTTCCTGTGCATGGTGGCGCCGACCCTGAACAGCTACCGGCGTCTGATCCCCGGTTTCTGGGCGCCGACCGACGCCACCTGGGGCGTGGAAAACCGTACCGCGGCGCTGCGCGTGATTCCCGGCAGCGACAAGTCGCAGCGCCTGGAATATCGCCTCGGCGCGGCGGACGGCAATCCCTACCTGACCCTCGCCGTGGCCATCGGCTCCGGCCTGTACGGCGTGATGCAGCAGTGGCAGCCGAGCGATCCGGTGGTCGGCAACGCCTACGCGGTCAAGCATCCGCCGGAGCTGGCCCTGCCGCGCACCCTGTGGGATGCGGCGCAGCGCCTGAAAGGCTCCGCGGCGGCCCGCGAGTTGTTCGGCGATCCGTTCGTCGAGCATTTCGCCGCCAGCCGCGAATGGGAGGAACGTGAATACCGTCGGCATGTCAGCGATTGGGAGCTGGATCGCTACTTTGAAATCATCTGAATGACCGGTAGTCCCTGTGCGTGGATCCTGATTTTATGCGCTCCTACGAAACCCCCGAAACCCGTCGCCCGGGCGGTATTAGCCCCTCCCGGATCGCATCCGGGCTTGTATGTTCGTCAGGGTAGGGTGGATGACGCTTCACCCATCCACCATTGTTATTGGTGGATGGGTGAAGCGTCATCCACCCTACGATCTCGCAGCCCTTGCAGGCGAACATGGGATCTGCGTGTTGATCGAGACAGCATCCTATGGAGTGAGCAATGAGCAAACTGCAATGCATATCCCCCATCGACGGTTCGCTGTATGTCGAGCGTGAGCTGGCTTCGGCCAGTGAAATAAAGGCCGCTCTGGCCAAGGCCGAACGGGCCCAGCAGGGCTGGAAGCACACCCCGCTGGCCGAGCGCGTGGCCATCGCCCGCCGGGCCATCGCCGCCTTCGCCGCCCGGGAAGACCAGCTCGCCGAAGAACTGTGCTGGATGATGGGCCGGCCGATCCGTTATGCCGCCGGCGAGATCCGCGGCTTCGTCGAACGCGCCAGCTACATGGCCGATATCGCCGAGAGCGCCCTGGCCGACATCCGGTTGCCGGACAAACCCGGCTTCACCCGCTTCATCCGTCGCGAGCCGCTGGGCGTGGCCCTGGTCATTGCGCCCTGGAACTATCCCTACCTGACCGCGGTGAACGCGGTGATGCCGGCGCTGCTGGCTGGCAATGCGGTGCTGCTCAAGCACTCGGCGCAGACCCCGCTTTGCGCCGAGCGCATGGTCGCGGCCTTCGCCGAGGCCAGTCTGCCCGACGGCGTGTTCCAGTACCTGCACCTGAGCCACGCCGACACCGAGCAATTGATCCAGGCACCGGCGATCCAGCATGTGGCCTTCACCGGCTCGGTGCCGGGCGGCGCCATGGTCGAGCGGGCAGCGGCGGGGCGCTTTATCAGCGTCGGCCTGGAGCTGGGCGGCAAGGACCCGGCCTACGTGCGCGCCGACGCCGACCTCCGCCATGCGGTGGAAACCAGCATAGATGGCGCCTTCTTCAACTCCGGGCAATCCTGTTGCGGCATCGAGCGCATCTACGTGCACGAGTCGCTGTATGACGCCTTCGTCGAACAGGCGGTGGCGCTGGTGAAACAGTACAAGCTGGGCCGCTCCGACGACCCGGAAACCACCCTCGGCCCGCTGGTGCGCGCCGAGGCGGCGGATTTCGTCCGCCGGCAGATCAGCGAGGCCGTGGCCCAGGGCGCGGTCGCCCATATCGACCCGACCCGCTTCGCCCTCGACCGCCCCGGCTCCGCCTACCTGGCGCCACAGGTGCTGACCGACGTCTACCACGGCATGCGGGTGATGACCGAGGAATCCTTCGGCCCGCTGGTCGGCATCCAGAAGGTCAAGGACGACGAGGAGGCGCTGGCGCTGATGAACGACAGCGAATTCGGCCTCACCGCCGCCATCTTCAGCCGCGACGTCGACGCCGCCCTGGCCCTGGCCGAGCGGGTCGAGGCCGGCACCGTATTTCTCAACCGTTGCGACTACCTCGACCCGGCCCTGGCCTGGACCGGGGTGAAGCACTCCGGGCGCGGCTGCAGCCTGTCGAGCATCGGCTACGAGCACCTGACCCGGCCGAAATCCTTCCACTTCAAGACCACGCTGTGAGGCTCGTCATGGACCTGAATCAATACCGTATGAACTGGAACTACCCGACCTCGATCCGCGTCGGCGCCGGGCGCATCACCGAGCTGCCGCAAGCCTGTCGTGCCCTCGGCATGAGCGCGCCGCTGTTGGTCACCGACCCCGGCCTGGCGGCCCTGTCGCTGATCGACCACGCCCTGCTGCAGTGCCGCGACGATGGCCTCAAGGCCGGGCTGTTCTCGGCGATCAAGGGCAACCCCACCGGGCACAACGTGATGGACGGGGTCGCCGCCTTCAAGGCCGGCGGCCACGACGGGGTGATCGCCTTCGGCGGCGGTTCGGCGCTGGACGCCGGCAAGGCCATCGCCCTGATGGTCGGCCAGAACCGCCCGCTGTGGGACTTCGAAGACGTCGGCGACAACTGCAACCGCGTCGACGTCGCCGGCATGGCGCCGGTGGTGGCGGTGCCGACCACCGCCGGCACCGGTTCGGAAGTCGGCCGCGCCTCGGTGATCACCGACGACGCCGAGCACATCAAGCGCATCATCTTCCACCCGCGGATGCTCCCGGCCCTGGTCATCCTCGACCCGCAACTGAGCATCGGCCTGCCGCCGAAGATCACCGCCGCCACCGGCATGGACGCCTTGTCGCACAGTCTCGAGGCCTACTGTTCGCCGCTGTTCCACCCCATGGCCGAAGGCATCGCCCTAGAGGGCATGCGCCTGGTCCAGCACTACCTGCCGCGCGCGGTGAGCAAGGGCAGCGATGTCGAGGCGCGCCTGCAGATGCTGGTGGCCTCGAGCATGGGCGCCACCGCCTTCCAGCGCGGCCTCGGCGCCATGCACGCCCTGGCCCATCCCCTCGGCGCGCTGTACGACGCCCACCACGGCCTGCTCAACGCGGTGCTGATGCCCTACGTGCTGCAGGCCAACCGCACCCGCATCGAGCCACAAATGGAGCGCCTGGCGCGCTACCTCAACCTGGCCAAACCGGGCTTCACCGGCGTACTCGACTGGGTGCTGCACCTGCGCAACGAAGTCGGCATCCCCCACAGCCTGGCCGAAATCGGCATCGACGACAGCCGCCTCGAGCAGGTCGGGCAGATGGCCGAGGTCGACCCGTCGGCGGGGACCAACCCGATTGCCTTTAGTGCGAGCGAGTACAGTCAGTTGTTTGGCAGGGCGTTGCGCGGGAACCTGTAGGCTGGAGTGAATTGATGCGGGAGGCAGATGACAGGCTTGTCAGGCCTTGAGCGCAAATGATGAATGCTCGAGGAGAGTAGGGCGGAGCGGAGCACCGGCCGCTCATGAGCGGAGTGAACAGCCCGCCAAGGTGCGGCCCTACGGTGCTGATAAATAAACTGAACCCACTTCCCTTCTTGTTTAAAGGCGACATGAATAACCGTGGTCTGCCCCTGTTTAATTCTCCGTTCTATGCAGCGGTTGCTCTCAGGTTGATAAGGCCTGGGGATTGAAGGCAGTTATACCTTCTTGGGCCTGCTTGCTGCGCAGGGCTATCGCACTTGGCACCCACCCATGAGGGAAAAGGTAGAAGCGATTATCCTCCACTCCCTTGAGGGTGATTTCGGCAATTTCGGAGGCGGAAATTTTACCGGCTTCCACCGCTCGTCTCACACGCTCTTCGTACAGACGCTTCATCTCGCTGTCGACGGCAGCGTCGGCGAATTCCGCCGGGCGGTTGCGTTCGGCCGCAATGATTGCGGTTGGAAAAAAAGCTGGTGAGAGCACACTGACACTGACCGCGCTGCTGGCCATCTTCAGGTCATTGGCCAGGCTCTCCGAGAGTGCCACCACCGCCGCTTTGGTGGCGTTGTAGATGCCGCTGCCGGCTGAGGACATCCAGCCGGCCGCCGAGGCGATATTGACAATATGTCCCTCGCCCTGGCCGAGCATGATCGGCGTGAAGGCTTTCACGCCCCAGGCGACGCCAAAGAGGTTGACGTTGGTTAGCCAGTGCCAGTCAGCGACGGTATTTTCCCAGATTGGCGCGGTGACGCCTACGCCGGCGTTGTTGAATAGCAGGTGAGCGGCGCCGAAGCGTTGCATGGTCAGTTGCGACAGCGCTTCGACCTGTTCGAAGCAGGATACGTCCAATTGCAAGGTGGCGATGGGCGTGTTGGGCAGCTCCTGCAGGACCAGGACGCGAGTCGCTTCCAAGTTGTCGGCCTCGACGTCGGCCAGTACCAGTTTCATCCGACGCCGTGCACAGGCCAACGCCAGTTCGCGGCCCAGGCCTCCGCCAGCCCCAGTAATTATGCTGACCTTTCCGTTCAAGTCTTTCATTTGTCGTCTCCGTGCTGGGTTGTGCCGACGCGCTGTTGCAGCGCCTCGTTCATACGTCGATAGAGTCGTTTCGATTGGCTCAGACGCGGCCAGAGCGTCGGCAACAGGAGTCCGGAAAAGCGCTCGCCATGGATAAAACGGGTGCTGCCATCGGCATTCTCGGCAAGCTGGAAGAAGTGCTCGCCGGCTACAGTGAAGGGGTTTCCGCCGCGCCAGGCGAAGCGGTTTGGCGCATCGTCACTGCAGATGCGCGCCTGGAACAGGGTCTTGCGACCCTTGCCCAGCTTGACCGCAAAATCCACCAAGCCGCCCGGCCGGCGATCGATCCGGTGGATCTCCAGCATTGGATTCCACTGCGGGTATCGCTCGAAATCAACCAGACACTCCCACACCGCACGGGTCGGCGCATCGATGTCGATTTCGGTTCTGATCTGCCGCGAGAAGAGACTATCGCGAGTGGTACCCAGCGCCTTGTAGGCCTGTCGCTCACGCAGCCGGTTGAGCAGTTTGGCTTTCAGGTTCGGCTCGCTGAATCCCACCAAGGCATAAAGCTGCGGCGAGCAGTACAGCATTTCCACCGAAAAGCCTTGTGGGTCATTGACGTAGAGGCACTGTAGTCGTTGCGGCTGGCCCACCGGCTTGCAGTTGGGGACAAAGCCGGCCGCGAGCACTCGTTCGAAATGCTCGGCGAAGCTGTCCCTGCTGGCAAAACCGATGGCCAGGTTCATGATGCCAATGTCGCTCAATTTGTATCGGGGCGGTCTGGGCTTGGGATTCGCCGGTTGGCGGAGTTCCAGCCACATATCGCCTTTGACCAGACAATCGCTGGCGATGGTGTCGGCATCGTGCACGACTGCGCGGTCGCCACGCTCGAAACCCAGCCCTTCGATGAAGGTTGTAACGCTGTGCATGCAGTCGGCGACTACCAAGGCAAGGCCGGCAAGCTTGTACGGATACGACTGTCCCAGCAGTGAGCGGTCCTCGATCAGTTCGATGAGAATCCCGTCTGGATCCCGAATGAAACGGCGCTCAGCGGATCTGCGGGTTTCCAGCTTCAGGCCGAGCGCCTGGGCGCGCGCTTCAAAAAGCTCCAATGAATCGACCCGTGCAAGGATGCGCCGATAACCGATGCGCTCGTCGTCCTCGATTGCGAGGGGCGTGGGAGCTGGTGATTCGAATTCGAACAGTTCCAATTGGAAAAACGCCCGGTCGTCTATCAACCAGCTGACCCGTGATGCAGCGCCGGCGACGCCTTGTACCCGTTCGGCCTGCTTGCCGCGGAAGGACAGGGTGCCGAAGACGTGCTTGAGTCCGAACAGTTTCTGGTAGAAATGGAGGGACGCAGTGGTGTCGCGCACACTGAGTGCGATCTGGCAGATATTGGTGGTCATGGTTGTTCGCTCAGAAGAGTTTGCCGATCAGCGTGGTCGGTAACAGCTGCAGCAGCGGACGCAGCAGCAACCAGGGATAGCCGGGAATTACCGCGCGCCTGCGGCCCTGCACGATGGCATCGGCGATCCGTTTGCCGCCCTCTGCCAGCGGCAGGAGGAAGGGCCGGTGCTTGAGTTGGTTGTTCATCGGTGTATCGATGTAACCCGGATAGATCACGGTCACGGTGAGGTTCTTGCCCAGCGCTTCAGCCCGCAGGGCTTCCATGTATACGCTGACCGCCGCCTTGCTCGCGCTGTAGGCACCGCTGCCGGGCAGGCCACGCCAGCTGGCGACTGAACTCATCGCCACAATCTGCCCACGACCCTGGGTCTTGAACAGAGAGACGGCGGCGTCGATGGTGGCGCAGGCGCCTATCACATTGACTTCATACATCCTGCGGGTATTGGCGAAATCGATACGACCTATGCGCCCGTCACTGCCCAGTCCGGCATTGGCCACGACTATGTCGAGCTTGCCCAGTTCGGCGCAGGCGATGTTCAGTGTGTCGCGCACCTTCTCGGGATCGCTGACGTCCAGCGAATAGATCCGTACACGCACGCCGTGACCTTGCTCCAGTTCAGCCTTGATCTGTTGCAACACGTCGAACTGGCGGGCGGCCAATGCCAGGTCATAACCACGCCTGGCGAATTCGCTCGCTAGCTGACGGCCCAGTCCGGAGGACGCACCCGTGATAAATACAGATTTGCTCATGGAAACTGCCCTGTGGCCGCTATTTGTCTCGGCTATTAGGACAAAGCACGGCTCTTGAAGCGATGATAGAACCTGCCACTATCTTGATAATTGAGGCCAAGGTGAGCTTATTTAGCCATTTAGAACAGTGTGGGTTGCCATGAGCCAAGCCGTTTTTCCCTGCGCGAGCCAAGCCCCGTTCTGCTTTTGCATCGCCCAGATGGGTGCTTGGGGTTATCCGTTGGATGAGGTGCTGCTCGGCAGCGGCCTGACTGGCGACAGCTATGCCTTGCCTGAAACGGTGCCCGACAGCCGCCAGGAACAGGCCGTCTACGAGAACATTCAGCGTCTCTATCGAGGTGGGGCTGCCGGGCTGGAGCTCGGTCGGCTGTACAACGTGAACAGTGTCGGAGTGCTGGGGGCGCTGCTGGCGAACGCGATCGATCTCGGCCACGCCGGCTATCTGGCGCGACGCTTTTATCCGCTGTCCAATCCCTGGATCGTCCCCGAGCTGATCAGCAGCGTCGCCGGCGGCCAGTCGGTCGTTCGCTACCGGCAGGTAGGTGGACTGCCCGCGCTGTACCGGTTCCTTATCGACCGTGACATTCTCGCCACACGGCAATTGCTACGTGACATCTTCGGCGCCAGCTCGGATGGCTATGTATGCACAGTGGCATTCGGCTATCCAGCGCCAGAAGACGCCGCACGCTATCCGGCAGAGTTCGATTGTCCCGTGAGCTTCGGCCATGACCACACCTACGTGACTTACGACAACGAGCTTGGCCGTTTAAGCAATGCACGACGCAATCCGCATGCCTATCACCTGTACCTGCAGCTGTGCCGTGAGACTCAGGCGCAGCGTGCGCCCTTATCTTGGCAAGGTCGGGTGAACGGCATCCTGTTATGCATCGACTTCTACCCTAACGCCGCCGCCATGGCCAAGAAACTCAACTGTTCGGAGCGAAGCCTGCGACGGCATTTGGGCGAGGAGGGGGTGCAGTATTCTGAGCTGGTGGACAAGGTACGGTTCGACCGTGCGGTTTACCTGTTAAGTCACTCCGGGGACTCGATCAAGACCATCAGCTTCAAGCTCTTCTACAGCGAACCGCCGGCTTTCGTCAGGGCATTCGCGCGCTGGAGTGGGACGACCCCGAGCGAATTCAGGGCAGCGCTGGGGCGATGAATTTTTCGCGGAACTGCCGCTCCCCGGATAACCGGCCTCACTCTCGAGCCATTTGCTGAAGCCACCAAGGCTTTTCAGGCGTGCTCTATCGGTACTGCCCCATCCCGTTCGGGGGGCAGCATACAGCTCTGTGCCGCAATAGCTGATCCTGCCGCTGGGGTTGCCTGCGCTACGCCATCCCGGATGCGCTGCGGCTTATTCGGGCTATGGCCGCGATCCCGTGTTGTGCAAGTCGTCGGACTCAGCGTTGGAATAGGGGGTAGGGATTGATCGCGGTGCCTATCCACCACTGCTTCTCGGGGCCGAGCAGGAAAATGGCGAAATGCAGGTGTGGCGCCAGCGGGTCGGCGTTGCCGGTGGCGCCGACGTAGCCGATCAGGTCGCCGCGCTTGAGCTCCTGGCCCTCTTCCAGGCCGACGGCGTAGCTGTCCAGGTGCGCGTAGTAGTAGGCGAAGGTTCCGCTCGCGTCGTATTGGTAGACGGTGAGGCCGCCGGGCACGCTGTTGAAGAGTTTCACCACCTTGCCGTCGTCGACCGCGACTACTGGTGTCTGCAGTGGCGCCATGATGTCGAGCGCTTCGTGGCTGCGCTCGCTGCCGCGCTGGTCGTCGAAGGTGTCGTGCAGTTGCGCGGCGGTTATGCCGGTCACGGGAATCAGCAGCGCACCGGGGTGCACCGGCAAGGGCTCGGCCTGCGTCGGCGTAACGGCGTTGTCTTCGGGCGCCGGGGTGGCCGTGATTGGTTCGGGCGCGATCGGCTCAGGTGGACTCGGGCTGTCGGCCGGCGTCTCGGCTGGCGTCGCTGCGGCTGCGCTGGTGCGGGTCAGGCTGCTGGTGGCTGTGCTCGCAACCGGTTCCAGTGCCGTTGCGGCCGGCGGGGCGAGCGGTTCCGGCGCAGGGGGCGCGCCAGTTGCCGGCGCATCCTGCATGGGTTCGCCAGTCACGGGTGTGGACAGGGTGCTGACTTGCGCGCTCGTTGCGGCGACGTCGTTCTGCTCGTTCTGCAGGAAAATGCACAGACTCGCTGCGCCGAGGAGGGTGCCCGCTGCAGCTATCAGAATGCTCTTCATGGCGGCATCCGCTTACTCTTGCAGAAGGGCGGGTAGCCCGGGCTTGACTGCGTGTCCCATTGCCGCGACGTTCCAGTTGGTGAGGCGGATGCAGCCGTGGGATTGGGTCTTGCCGATCTTCGATGGCTCAGGCGTACCGTGGATGCCGTAATGCGGCTTGGACAAGGCGACCCAGGCGACGCCGACGGGATTGTTCGGGCCGGGCGGGATGGTCGCCTTGGCGTGGGCGGGGTTGGCGTCCCAGAACAGCTGGGGGTTGTACTTGAACTCCGGATTTCGCGCCACGCCGAGGATCTTCCACTCGCCGAGTGGCAGCGGATCGCGCGCGCTGCCGGTGGAGGCGGGAAACTGCGCGATGATTGCATCTGCGGCATCGAAGAGGGTGACGGTCGAGTCGGACTTGTCGACCACCACGCGTGCGGCCTTGGCCAGGGGCGCTGCCGAGGCGAGGTTGGGCACGACGATCGATTCGCCGGCGCGGCCCAGATCCCGGCCCGGATTGAGCTGTGCCAGCAGCGTGGGGCTGGCGTGGAATTTCTCGCCGAGCGCTTCCGCCGGGTCGCGGTAACCCAGGGCGTCGAGCTGGGCCTGCGCCATCATGTCGGCTGGAATCTGCTGGAAGGGCCCGGCAACGTCGGCCTCGGTGATGGTATAGCTCACCAGCACCGGCTCGATGTCGGCGTTGAGTGCCGCCCAGGTGGCTTCGTCCATGACGCCGCTGGCGGGCAGGCCGTTGTTTTTCTGGAAGCCGCTGATGGCGATGCGGGTGTTCGAGCCGAAACTGGCGTCGACCTCGCCCGGATAGAAGCGCGCGCGATCGAGCAGGATCTGTGCGCGCAGCACCGCGACGTTGCGCTGCTTGGGGCCGACCTCGCCGCGCAGGCTGGCGTCGTTGGCGATCTCGGCGGTGAACAACGGCGCAGCGGCGCCGTCTTCGGGGGTGAGCGGCGTGGCGGTGGCGAGTGCGAATGGCACGGCTGCTGCCTGAAGGGCCAGCATGACGGCGCAGGTGAACATGGTTTTGCTGTTCAAGATGCGATCCTCGAGCGAACAAACAGGGCGAACTCCAGCGTGTTCGAGCAGGCTCGACACACCTTTGGCGTGTTGTAGGTCATAAGGAATCGACGTGCCATTAATGCACAGTAATGGTGGTTACAGGCAGAAGCACTTGGGCAAAACGCCCGCCTGCTGCCCAAGGCCCTGACATTCTCCGCGCCTGGCGGCGTGAGGTGATCGAGCGAGGTGTTCACAGGTAATTTGATCGGGCCGGCGGGGAGGAGTTCCTGACGGCCCGTGCGCGGGGCGATGCTGCCCGCGGCGGCGCCTACTCGGCCTGGGCGGCTTTCAGCGCTTCATAGGCCGGTGCGGCGTAGATACCGATTTCCACCGCCAGCTCCAGCACCCGCGCGAGGTCGTTGCGGTAGACCAGCACGGCTTGCAGTTCGTCATCCAGCGCCTCGCTGAAGTCCACCAGGACATAGCCGCCGGTCTCCGGCGACAGGCTGCCGAGTTGCACCTGGATGCGGTTGAGCGCCTTGAGCGGCTCGACCTTGACCAGCTGCTTGGGCTTGAGCACGAAGCTGACCTGCGGGCCGAAGGAGTCGACGATCTGCTGGAACAACTGCTCGTAGCTGTCGGCCTGGAACAGCACGGTATCCGGCAGGCTGCCGACCACCACCCACTCGCCGAGCGGGATCGGGAAGCTGTCGTCGTAGTTGATGTCCGGGTTGGCGGCGAGGAAGGCCTGCGGGTCGGCGTAGGCCTGGGCCGCCTCGTCGGCGATGCGCGCGACGTCTTCGGCCAGCATGCAGCCCGAGCTTATCTTGCTGATCAATTCTTCGAGCTGGGCTTTCATCGGTACGCTCCTGGGGGGCGGTTGAATAGTGGGCGCAAGGATAAGGGAAATGTGTGGTTTCGGCGCGCGGAAAGTCATGCACAAGCCTCGCAGGGCGTAGGCGCGGCGGGGGCGCCCAGTTCCAAGGCCGCGATAGGGCTTGCCCGCAAAAGGCATCGCGGGCATGGCCCGCTCCTAGGAAACCCCTGAATCCCGTAGCCCGGATGCAATCCGGGGGGTATCGAGGGTTAGGGTTTGCCTGGCCGTTGTCGGAGCGTTCGGAGGCGCCCGCAGCCCGTGGGAGGGGGCGGGCGGCGATCCGCTTTAGCCGCGAAGATTTGCAGGTGCTTCGAGGACTTTTCGCGGCTAAAGCCCCTCCCACGTTGCTCGGTAGCAGCGCCTGGCGATCCGCATCAGCAATGAGTTTTTTTGGGCGGCACGGACGAGTGTCGCGGCATCAGCGCAGTTGCGTCTCGGCCAGGGTGCGGCTGTGCGGGATGCGCTCGACGTTCCAGTGGCTGACCGCCCAGGCCAGCAGTTCGGGTGGGCGGGCGTGCTCCAGTTCGCCGGGCAGTGTTTGCCCCAGGGCGCGCAGGGCGCGAACCAGCAGCGGCGCGGCCTGGTCGCTCGGCAGCGGTGGCGAGCGGTAGGACTTGCCCAGCTTGTTCCCGTCCGGCTGGATGATCAGCGGTACATGCAGGTAGCGGGGTTGCGCCAGGCCGAGCAGTTCCTGCAGGTACAGCTGGCGCGGGGTGGAATCGAGCAGGTCGGCGCCGCGCACCACGTCGGTGACGCCTTGCCAGGCATCGTCGAGCACCACCGCCAGTTGGTAGGCGTAGAAGCCGTCGCGCCGACGAATGACGAAGTCGCCGACCTCGCGGCCCAGGTGCTGGTGGTACTCGCCCTGCACTCGGTCGATAAAGCCGTAGCTCAGGTTCGGCACGCGCAGGCGGATCGCGGCGTTCTGTGGCGCATGCCCGGCGTCGCGGCAAGTGCCGGGATAGATGCCGTGGTAGCCTTCCAGTTGCTTGCGCGAGCAGGTGCAGGCATAGGCCAGGCCCTGTTGCAGCAAACGCTCGACCAGCGCCTGGTACTCGGCATGCCGCTGGCTCTGGCGCACCAGCTCACCGTCCCAGTGCAGGCCGTAGCTCTCCAGGGTGCTGAGGATCGCGTCCTGGGCGCCGGGGACTTCCCGTGGCGGGTCGAGGTCTTCCATACGCAGCAGCCAACGCCCGCCTACCGCGCGCGCGTCGAGGTAGGACGCCAGCGCCGCGACCAATGAGCCGAAGTGCAGGTAACCACTGGGGGTAGGGGCGAAACGGCCGATATAAGCGGGAGCGTTCATGCGGACGAATATACAGGCTGCGGGCGGCTGGCTGGTGCGTGAGGAACGACAAGGGGTGCCGCAGCACCCCTTGGGTCAGACCAGAGCAGATCAGGAACCGATCTGTTTTTCCTTGATTTCCGCCAGAGTCTTGCAATCGATGCACAAGGTGGCGGTGGGGCGGGCTTCCAGACGGCGGATGCCGATCTCGACGCCGCAGGAGTCGCACCAGCCGTAATCGTTGTCCTCGATCAGTTGCAGCGTTTCGTCGATCTTCTTGATCAACTTGCGCTCACGATCACGAGCACGCAGTTCCAGGCTGAATTCTTCTTCCTGGCTGGCACGGTCTGCCGGGTCCGGGAAGTTGGCTGCCTCGTCCTGCATGTGGTGCACGGTACGGTCGACTTCCTGCATCAGCTCCAGCTTCCACTTGTTGAGGATGCTGGTGAAGTGGGCGCGCATTGGCTCACCCATGTACTCCTCACCCTTGACTTCTTTATAGGGTTCGAAGCCACGAATCAGTTGACTGCTTTTTGCTTTCGCTTTTGTAGGCATGGATGACCGCCTCTCACTCTCTCTAGTCCACTGCGCAGGATGGTGTCCATTGCCGGGAAAAAACCCGGCCCTGCGGCTGCAAGCGGGCGAACTTACCAGATCAACACCAGCCGCGCCACTCCCGGTTGTCGTGGTTGCTGCCGTTTCGCTCATGGCTTGGGTAGAATCCGCGCCTCAACCTCTATCAAGGCAGGTCCATGGCCCCGTCCTACAGTGCGCGCAGCCGCGCCATCGAACCCTTTCATGTCATGGCCCTGCTGGCTCGCGCCAACCAGTTGCAAGCCGCCGGTGTCGATGTAATCCATCTGGAGATCGGCGAGCCGGACTTCACCACCGCCGCGCCGATCGTGGCCGCGGGCCAGGCCGCCTTGGCCGCCGGGCATACTCGCTATACCGCTGCGCGAGGAATACCGGCGCTGCGTGAAGCGATTGCCGGGTTCTACGCTCAGCGTTATCGCTTGAGCATAGACCCTGAGCGAATTTTGATTACCCCGGGTGGCTCCGGCGCGCTGTTATTGGCCACCAGTCTGTTGGTCGACCCGGGCAAGCACTGGCTGCTGGCCGATCCGGGCTACCCGTGCAACCGGCATTTCCTGCGCCTGGTCGAAGGCGCCGCGCAGCTTGTTCCGGTAGGCCCGGAGGTGCGCTATCAACTGACCGCGGATCTGGTCGCCCGGCATTGGGACAAGGACAGCGTCGGCGCGTTGGTTGCCTCGCCGGCCAACCCGACCGGCACGCTGTTGTCCCGTGAGGAGCTGGGCGGACTGTCCCGGGCGCTGAAAGAACGCGGTGGCCATCTGGTGGTCGACGAGATCTATCACGGCCTGACCTATGGCGTGGACGCCAGCAGCGTGCTGGAAGTGGACGACGACGCCTTCGTGCTCAACAGCTTCTCCAAGTATTTCGGCATGACCGGCTGGCGTCTCGGCTGGCTGGTGGCACCGCAGGCGGCGGTGGCGGACCTGGAAAAGCTGGCGCAGAACCTCTATATCAGCGCGCCGAGCATGGCCCAACATGCCGCGCTGGCCTGTTTCGAGGCACCGACCCTGGAGATTCTCGAGCAGCGTCGACATGAGTTCGCCCGCCGTCGCGACTTCCTGCTGCCGGCGTTGCGCGAGCTGGGCTTCAAGATTGCCGTTGAGCCCGAAGGCGCCTTCTATCTGTATGCCGATATCAGCGCCTTTGGCGGCGATGCCTTCGCCTTCTGTCAGCACTTCCTGGAGACCGAGCATGTGGCCTTCACCCCGGGGCTGGACTTCGGTCGGCACCTGGCCAGCCAGCATGTGCGGTTCTCCTATACCCAGGATCTGCCGCGTCTGCAGCAGGCCGTCGAGCGGATTGCCCGTGGCCTGAAGACCTGGCGCCCCGATGCGCTTTGAACCCGCGCTGGAGCAGGGCCGACTGCTGCGCCGCTACAAACGCTTCCTGGCCGATATCGAAAGCGCCAGCGGCGAGCGGCTGACCATTCATTGTCCCAACACCGGCTCGATGCTCAACTGCATGAGCGAAGGCGCGCGGGTCTGGTTCAGTCGCTCCAATGATCCCAAACGCAAGCTGCCGGGCACCTGGGAGCTCGGCGAAACCCCGCAGGGTCGCCTGGCGGTGATCAATACCGCGCGCGCCAACGGCCTGGTCGAGGAGGCGCTGCGTGGTGGGCTGATCACAGAACTCGCCGGCTTCACCGCCTTGAAGAGTGAAGTGCCCTATGGCCAGGAGCGCAGCCGCATCGATTTCCGCCTGGATTACCCGAGCGGCGCCGCCTTCGTCGAAGTCAAGAGCGTGACCCTGGGCTATGCCGACAGCCGGATCGCGGCTTTTCCCGATGCGCGCACCGAACGTGGCGCCAAGCACCTGCGCGAACTGGCGACGCTGGCGCGTGATGGCGTGCGGGCGGTGCAGCTGTATTGCGTCAACCTGACGGAGATCGATGCGGTGCGCCCGGCCGGAGAGATCGACCCGGTCTACGCCGCGGCTTTGCGCGAGGCAGTGAACGCGGGTGTCGAGGTGCTGGCCTATGGCGCGCAGATCACCCCGCAGGAAATCCGCCTGGCGCGCCGGCTCGCGGTGCAGTTGTAGATTCGTCGGGTGCGCACCGGCGTCCGAGGCCATGGCGTGGGTTTTATTGGTGCGCACAGCCTAGGCGGCCCCGCACACCCTGCGCGGTGTCGATGTTCTCCCGGATTGCATCCGGGCTACGACTTTGCGGCCATTCACCGTAGGGTGCGCCGTGCGCACCGGCGTCTAAGGTTATGGCGTGGGGCGCGGTAATCGGCGCCTTCCCGGATTGCCTCCGGGCTACAACTCGACCCAGATCCCTTCGCGGTTTTCCGTGCAGGTCAGCGCGTGCAGCGATTGCCCGGCACAGGGCCCGGCGACGCACTCGCCCGAGTCGATGAGAAACAGTGCGCCGTGGGTGGCGCACTGGATCAGGCTGGCGCTGTGGTCGAGAAACTGGTCCGGCAGCCATTCCAGGCTGATGCCCTTGTGCGGGCAGCGGTTGCGGTAGGCGAACACCTGGCCGTCCTTGCGCACGGCGAACAGCTTCTCGCGGTCAATCACGAAGCCCCGGCTCTGACCTTCGGCCAGCTCATGCGGGGCGCATAAACGCATCATCAGCATCTCCAGAATAGGCCGCCATTATCCCGGACTGCGCCGGCTTGCCAAGCGCAGCGCGCCTGCCCGAGCAGAAAAGCCGGCGGTTGGCGCTGGCGCTAGCGCGGGATTGACTGGCGGCCTGCGGCGCAGCCTTTTATCCTGCCAGCCACTCTCTGACCGCAGAAGCCCAACCCACGCCATGAATCCTGTCATTCAGCCGCGCTCACTGTTTATCGCGCTGGGCCTGTTGCTGGTGCTCGCGCTCTGGTTATCCCTGGCGCTGGGGCCGGTCAGCCTGCCGCTGGCCGATACCCTGCAAGCGGCGCTGCGCCTGCTCGGCCTGCCGGTGGGGGGCGTCGAACTGGAGCAGGCCGAATTGATCCTCGGACAGATCCGCCTGCCGCGTACCCTGCTGGGCCTGACCGTCGGCGCGGTGCTGGCGCTGTGCGGGGTGGCGATGCAGGGCCTGTTCCGCAACCCCTTGGCCGATCCCGGTCTGGTCGGCGTCTCCAGCGGTGCGGCCTTGGGCGCGGCGGTCGCGATTGTCGGCGGCGCGGCGCTGGGCGGCCTCCCAGAGGTTTTCGCGCCTTATCTGTTGTCGTTTTGCGCCTTCATCGGCGGTCTCGGGGTGACCGCCCTGGTCTATCGCCTGGGCCGCCGCGCCGGTGAGACCAGCGTGGCGACCATGCTCCTGGCCGGCATCGCCCTGACCGCCCTGGCCGGTGCGGCGATTGGCCTGTTCACCTACCTGGCAGATGACGCCACCCTGCGCACCCTGACCTTCTGGAACCTCGGCAGCCTTAATGGTGCGAGTTACCAGCGGTTGTGGCCGCTGCTGCTGGTCACCATCGCGGTGGCGCTGTGGCTGCCGCGCCGGGCCAGGGCGCTGAATGCCCTGTTGCTCGGCGAGTCGGAGGCGCGCCACCTCGGCTTCGGCGTGGAGCGGATCAAGCGCGAGCTGGTGCTGTGTACCGCCCTGGGTGTCGGCGCCGCGGTGGCGGCGGCGGGGATGATCGGCTTCATCGGCCTGGTGGTGCCGCATCTGATGCGTCTGCTGGTCGGCCCGGATCACCGTGTGCTGCTGCCGGCCTCGGCACTGGCGGGCGCCAGCCTGCTGCTGCTGGCCGACCTGGCCGCGCGACTGCTGCTGGCGCCGGCGGAGCTGCCGATCGGCATCGTCACCGCCTTGCTCGGCGCGCCGTTCTTTCTCTATCTGTTGTTGCGGGGGCGGGTCTGATGCTGCGAGCGGAAAACCTGGCGGTGCAGCGCGGTTCCCGTACCGTATTGAGCGATATCGACCTGGCACTGCAACCGGGCGAAGTGCTCGGCGTGCTCGGCCCCAATGGCGCCGGCAAGAGCACCTTGCTCGGTGCGCTCTGCGGCGAACTGCCGCCGTCCCGCGGGCAGGTGCTGCTCGACCAGCGCCGCCTCGGCGACTGGCCGGGCGCCGAGCGCGCCCGGCGGCTGGCGGTGTTGCCACAAACTTCGACGCTGAACTTCGCCTTCCGCGTCGAAGAGGTCGTGGCCATGGGCCGGCTGCCCCATGCCAGTGGTCAGCTGCGTGATGCGCAGATCGTCGGCGAGGCGCTGCAGGCGGCGGATGCCGCCCATCTGGCCGGGCGCAGCTACCTGGCCCTGTCCGGCGGCGAGCGTCAGCGCGTGCACCTGGCGCGGGTGTTGGCGCAACTCTGGCCGGGTGGCGAGGGGCAGATCCTGTTGCTCGACGAGCCGACCTCGATGCTCGATCCCTTGCACCAGCACACCACCCTGCAAGCCACCCGGGCCTTTGCCGAACGGGGCGCGGCGGTGCTGGTGATCCTGCATGATCTGAATCTGGCCGCGCGTTACTGCGACCGTTTGCTGTTGCTCGATCGCGGTCGTGCGCATGCCCTCGGCAGCCCGGAACAGGTTCTGCGCGCCGAGCCGCTGCAGGCGGTATTCGGCCTGGAAGTGCTGGTGCAGCGCCATCCGCAACGGGGGCATCCACTGATCGTCGCGCGCTAGATCTGCACGCTCGGTGGGCCTGGCGTGTCCTCGCTGCTACTCTTTGTCTAGACCCCAGGCAGATCTGTCAGCCCTCTAAAACACCAAGGATTTCCTTATGCGCACGCTGCTAGTATTCGTCGCCCTTCTTTTGTCCGGCTGCCAGGCCTCCCTGCCGCCGCTACCCGCCTGGCAAAGCCCCGAGGGGCGCGAGCACGCCGACCTGGGGCAGATTGTCGATCTGCGCACGGGCCAGCGCCTGAGTCCGCAGCAACTGATCGAGCAACTGGCTCCAGCACCCCGCGTGCTGGTCGGCGAGGAGCATGACAATCCCGATCATCATGCCCTGCAGCTTTGGTTGCTGCAGGCGCTGGAGGCGCAACGCGCGCAGGGCAGCCTGCTGCTGGAAATGCTCACGCCAGAGCAACAGGGCCAGGTCGATGCGGTGCGCGCACGTATGGCCGAGGGGCAGCCGGTCGCCGATCTGCCGGCGGAACTGGCCTGGCAAGCGGGCTGGCCCTGGAAGTTGTACGGGCCGATTGTGCAGCACGCACTTGCCCAGCCGTACCCGCTGCTGGCTGCCAATCTGGATCACGCGCAAGTACTGCAGGTCTATCGCAAGCGTCCGGCATTGAGCGGTGCACTGTCCACGGCGGCGATGGTGCAGGAACCCTTGCTGGCGCAGATCGGCATCTCCCATTGCGGCAAACTGCCGAAGAGCAAGCTGCCGGCCATGCTTTCCGTGCAGCAGCAGCGTGACCGGCGCATGGCCACGGCATTGCAGGCAGCGCCGCCGCCAAGCCTGCTGTTCGCGGGCAGCTTTCACGTGCGGCGCGACCTCGGCGTGCCGCTGCATCTGGCTGACCTGGGGGATAAAGCCGCCAGTCTGGTGCTGATGCTGGCTGAAGTGGGCCAGCCGGTCAGCGCCGCTGCCGCCGATTACGTCTGGTACACCCCGGCGTTGCCGGAGCGCGACTACTGCGCCGATTTCGCCGGCTAGCAGCTGGTTTTGCCACCGCTATCTAGACGTTACGCGTTGCCGGGGGTATCCGTCTCCTTGTAGGCGTTCGCTCGCCGTCTTCGACGGAGCGCTGTCGCGCAGCAAACTGTGTAGCAGCCAGCTTGCTGCGGTTCGGCGCTCCGACGATGCTTTTGATCTGCAGATATCGCCAGATCGCCAGCAAGCTGGCTCCTACAGGGCTCGTGTCATGATCTAATTTCTATATATAAAACAACGAGTTATTTTTAGTTTGATGAGAGCGGAAGGACGCCTGGTCTTTATCCGCGAATTTCGCGGCTGCAGCACCGCGCCGCACGGCTCATCCGCGGCGTCACGCTTCTGCGCCAAGGCCCGCGCCAATTGGCGCCCCCTACCATGGTCGCGCAGTGCGCGGGGTGAATAATCGGCCACACTTAGCTCCAGGAGGTAAGGGCTATGGCCAATCGCACACTGCGGGCACAGCGGCTGGTGGCCGTGTTCATGCTGGGCTGCCTGCTGTTCAGCTATCCCTTGCTGGCGCTTTTCGATAGCGGCGGCGAGGTATTCGGTATTCCGCTGCTATTTGCCTATCTGTTCGGCGCCTGGGCGCTGCTGATCGTGGCGATGATCCTGGTCGTCGAGCGCTCGAACCGATGAGGAGGCGCTGCCCATGCCGCTCGGTGGCCTGATCCTGCTGACCTCCTGCGCCTACCTGGGCATCCTCTTCGCCATCGCCTACTGGGGCGACAAGCGTGCCGATGCCGGTCGCTCGATCATCGCCAATCCGTATATCTATGCCCTGTCGCTGGCGGTGTACGCCACCTCCTGGACCTTCTACGGCAGCGTGGGCCGGGCGGCAGCCAGCGGCGTCGGCTTTCTGCCGATCTACCTCGGCCCGACCCTGATGGCGGCGCTGTTCTGGCTGGTGCTGCGCAAGATGATCCGCATCAGCAAGGCCAACCGGATCACCTCGATCGCCGACTTCATCGCCGCGCGCTACGGCAAGAGTGCGCTGCTCGGAGGGCTGGTCACGCTGATCGCGGTGGTCGGCGTGATTCCCTATATCGCCCTGCAGCTCAAGGCGGTGTCCAGCAGCTTTCTGATCCTCTGGCAGTACCCGACGATTCAGATGCCGAACCAGGGCGAGGCGCTCGGCCCCTTGCAGGACACTGCGCTCTATGTGGCGCTGCTGCTGGCGATCTTCACCATCCTGTTCGGCACCCGCCACCTCGACGCGACCGAGCGCCACGAAGGCATGGTGGCGGCTATCGCCTTCGAGTCGCTGGTCAAGCTGCTGGCTTTTCTGGCGGTCGGCCTGTATGTCACCTTCGGTCTTTACCATGGCTTCGCCGACCTGTTCGAACAGGCCGCGCGGTTGCCCGATGTCGATCAGCTGCTGACCCTCGGCGGTCCTGCCGGGACCTATGGCTCCTGGGGCTCGCTGATCTTTCTGTCGATGCTGTCGATCCTGTTTCTGCCGCGCCAGTTCCAGATCAGCGTGGTCGAGAACGTCAACGAGAACCACCTGGCCAAGGCCATCTGGCTGTTTCCGCTGTACCTGCTGGCGATCAATATCTTCGTCCTGCCGATCACCTTCGCCGGCTTGATGCATTTCCCCGCCGGCACGGTGGATGCCGATACCTTCGTCCTCACCCTGCCCATGGCTCTGCGCCAGGAGTGGTTGGCGCTGCTGGTGTTCATCGGCGGGCTGTCGGCCGCCACCGGCATGGTCATCGTCGAGACCATCGCGCTTTCGACGATGATCTGTAACGACCTGGCGATGCCGCTGCTGCTGCGCTGGAAGGCCCTCGGCCTGGCACAGCGCACGGATCTCTCGGGCTTGCTGCTGGGCATTCGGCGCGGCGCCATCCTGCTGTTGATGCTGCTCGGCTACGTGTATTACCGCGCGGCGGGCGAGGCCTATGCGCTGGTCTCGATCGGCCTGGTGTCGTTCGCCGCGGTGGCGCAGTTCGCCCCGGCGATGCTCGGCGGCATGTACTGGAAGCAGGGTACCCGCGCCGGCGCCCTGAGCGGTTTGTCGCTGGGCTTTCTGTTGTGGCTGTACACCCTGCTGTTGCCGGCGTTCGCCAAGTCGGGCTGGTTGCCGCTGAGTTTCATCGAGCAGGGGCCGCTGGCCATCGCCTGGCTCAAGCCGCTGGCGCTGTTCGGCCTGGCGGGACTGGACGAGATCGGCCATTCGCTGTTCTGGAGCCTGTTGGCCAACCTTGGCGCCTATGTCGGGGTGTCGCTGTTCGGCCGGCAGAGCAGCCGCGAGCATGCCCAGGCGCTGCTGTTCGTCGATGCCTTCAAGGTCGCCGGGCGCGGCTCCAGTCTGTGGCGCGGCAGCGCCTCGGTGACGGAGGTGATCGCCCTGGTCGGACGCTTCCTCGGTCCGGCGCGGGCCGGCGAGGCCTTCGCCGGTTACGCCGCGCAGCGGGGCCTGGCGTCGAGTGCCGAGCTGGTGCCGGATGCGGATCTGGTGCACTTCGCCGAGCAGCAACTGGCGGGCGCCATCGGTGCCGCCTCGGCGCGGGTGATGCTGGCCTCGGTGGTGCAGGAGGAGCCGCTGGGCATGGACGAGGTGCTCGGCATCCTCGACGAAGCCTCGCAGGTGATCGCCTACAGCCGCCGTCTGGAGCAGCAATCGCACGAGCTTGAAACCGCCACCGGCGAACTGCGCGCGGCCAATGCGCGGCTGCAGGAGCTCGATCGGTTGAAGGACGACTTCATCTCCACCGTGACCCACGAACTGCGTACGCCGCTGACCTCGATCCGCGCCTTCTCCGAGATCCTCAACGACAACCCCGAGCTGGACCCGGCTCAGCGCGCGCGTTTCGTCGCCATCATCGTCAAGGAGAGCGAGCGCCTGACGCGGATGATCAATCAGGTGCTGGATCTGGCCAAGCTCGAGTCGGGGCGTGCCGAATGGCACACCACCGCGCTCGATCTGAAGGAGGTGATCGAGGATGCCCAGGCCACCACCAGCCAGCTGCTGCAGGAGCAGGGCGTGGAACTGCGCCTCGAGCTGCCGGCGCAGATTCCGCCGGTGCTGGCCGACCGCGACCGCCTGCTGCAGGTGCTGCTCAACCTGATCTCCAATGCGGTGAAGTTCTGCGACCGCGAGGCGGGGCGCATCGGCATCGCCGTGCAGGTGCTGCCGGAGGCGTTGCGGGTGGATGTGCGCGACAACGGCGCGGGTATCGATCCGGCCGATCAGCAGACCATCTTCGAGAAGTTTCGCCAGGCCGGTGACAACCTCACCGAGAAGCCGCAGGGCACCGGTCTGGGGTTGCCGATCAGCCGGCAGATCATCGAGCACTTCGGCGGCCGGCTGTGGGTGCAGAGTGCGCGCGGACAGGGGGCGACCTTTTCCTTTACCCTGCCCCTGGGGCAGGCGAATGCGGCCGCGACAGACGCAGGCCGCGAGACGGAGTATGGAGTATGAGCAAAACCGTATTAATCGCCGACGACGAACCGAACATCGTCATCTCGCTGGAGTTCCTGCTCGAGCAGGCCGGCTATCGGGTGCTGGTGGCGCACGACGGTCAGGAGGCCCTGGAGGCCATTGCGCGGCAACCGCCCGACCTGGTGCTGCTCGATGTGATGCTGCCGCGCCTGAGCGGTTTCGACGTGTGCCAGAAGATCCGCGAGAACCCGGATTGGCAGCACATGCGTATCGTCATGCTGACGGCCAAGGGCCGCGAGGTCGAAATCAGCAAGGGCCTGGCGCTGGGGGCCAATGCCTACATCACCAAGCCGTTCTCGACCCAGGAGCTGCTGGCGCAGATCGGCGCGCAGTTGGCGGTCGAATAGCCAATGAGTCCACGTCTGCGTTTCGCCTTCTGGCTGGCCATCCTCAGTCTGCTGCTCGGCAGTTTGCTGGCGCTCGCCGGCGGGCTGTTGTGGGCGGACCTGAACAGCCAGGAGCGTGCCGCCGTGCTCGCCTTGATGGCCGGGCGTGGCGCGCTGCTGGTGGTGCTCTCCGGGTTGCTGCTGCTCCCGTTTGGCGTGCTCCTGCGCCTGTGGCTGGCGGCCTACCCGGAGGTGGTGATCCGCCTGAGCGAGGAGATCGGCATCATCCATCGGGTCAATCCCGCGCACCGCGTGGCCCTTACCGGCAGCCGCGACATGCGCCGGCTGGGCGCTGCCCTGAATGCCTTTGCCGAGGCGCATTGCGCACTGCAGCGCGAGGTGGCGGTGCGCGTCGAGGAGGCCAATGCGCGTCTCGAGCAGGAGAAGAATCGTCTGGCTGCACTGATGTCGGAACTCGAACAAAGCGTGCTGGTGTGCAATCGCGAGGGCCGCATCCTGCTCTACAACAGCAGTGCCAGCCTGTTGCTCGAGCCGGACGCCGCAGGCCCGGCCGGTGCGCCGGTCGGCTTGGGCCGCTCGATCTTCGGCATTCTCGACCAGCGCCTGATCGTGCATGCCCTGGAACGGGTCAGGCAGCATCTGCAGCAGGACAATCCCAGCCCGGTGGCGCATTTCGTCACGGCGCGTGGCGCCCATCTGCTGCGGGCACAGATGGCGCCGGTGCTGGATCAGCATGGCGAGCTGATCGGCTTCGTCCTGATCCTCGATGACATCACCCGCTCGGTCGAGCTCAACAGCCGCCGCGATGCGCTGTTGCAGCAATTGACCGAGGGCACCCGGGCGGCGTTGGGCAATATTCGCGCGGCAGCGGAAACCGTACAGCAATACCCCGAGATGGATGCCGAGCGCCGCCAGCGCTTCGGCAAGGTGATCAGCGACGAGGCGCAGCGGCTGTCCCTGCACCTCGACCAGACGCTGAGCCAGCATGCCGATCTGCTGCGCCCACAGTGGCCGCTGGAGGACATGCTGGCGACCGATCTGCTGCTGGCTCTGCAGCGTAATTTTGCCGCCACCCTTGGTGTGGTCGCCCATTACCAGGGCGGCGACGAGGCGCTCTGGTTGAGCCTGGACAGCTATTCCCTGGTGCAGGCGTTGACTCAGTTGATGGGCACCATGGCCGCCACGCTGGGTATTCGCGAGGTGACCTTCGAGCTGGCCGTCGAAGGCCGCTTCGTGCGCCTGGCCCTGCGCTGGAGCGGGGCGGCGCTCGACCCGCAACAGTTGCATGAGTGGGAGCAGCGCCCGTGCAGTCCGGTTGCCGAAGAGGATGCGGCGGCCTCCACCCTCAAGGAGGTGCTGGAGCGGCACGGCGGCGAACTCTGGTGCCAGGCCGACGCGCTCGCCGGTGACAATCGCCTGTATCTGCAGTTGCCGGTGAGCCAGGCGGAAGCACAGGCGCCGCTCCCCGCCAGGGTTCAGGGACGACCGGTGTATTACGACTTCGACCTGTTCAGCCAGGCGGGGCAGACCCCGGAACTCGACGAACTGCCGTTGCGCGAATTGGCCTACACCGTGTTCGACACCGAAACCACCGGGCTGGCCCCCTCCGAGGGCGACGAAATCATCTCGATCGGCGCGGTGCGCATCGTCAACGCCCGTCTGCTGATGCAGGAATGCTTCGAGCAACTGATCGACCCGCACCGGCCAATCCCGCGCGAATCACAACAGGTACACGGCCTCTCGGCGCAGATGCTGGCGGGGCAGCCGAGCATTGGCGAGGTGCTGCCGTTGTTCCAGCGCTTTGCCGAGGATACGGTGCTGGTGGCCCACAACGCCGCCTTCGACATGCGCTTCCTGCAACTCAAGGAGGCGCAGACCGGTATCCGCTTTATTCAGCCGGTGCTCGATACCCTGCTGCTGTCGGCCCTGGTGCATCCGGGGCATGCCGCCGACGAGCATCGTCTGGAGCAGATCGCCGCGCGCCTCGGGGTGCATGTGGTCGGCCGGCATACCGCGCTGGGCGATGCCATGGTCACGGGCGAGGTGTTCCTCAAGTTGATCCCCTTGCTGGCCGAGCGCGGCATCCACACCCTCAAGCAGGCGCGCGAGGCGTCGCGCAAGACGCTCTACGCCAAGCTCGAGTATTAACGTAGGTCGGGCCGGGCGGGGCGCGACGAAGCCCAACGAGCATTCCACCAGCCGTTGGGCTTCGCCGTGATTTACCGACCCACAAGAACACGGCGAGCGCTTTCTGTCGGGCAAAAAAAGACCCGGCAAGAACCGGGTCAAAACCGTGATTAGCCTGATGAGGAGATAATCTGAAGAGGCCGACTGAAGGTCTCTTGAGCTTACCCGCCGATCTCGCGACCGGCTGTTGCTAATAATGGCGATTATCATTTGCAAGTCAACCCTATTTGCCGAATTAATTCCAGAGTGTCGTCAGGCTCAGGATAAAAAACAGCAAACCCGGCTCATGGCCGGGTTTGCGAGTGCGACGCACGACTGGCTGTCAGGCGGTGGCAGGCAGGCGTAACTGGGTCACTTCCTTGTTCAGCAGGTCGATCCGTCGCGCCATGCTCTCGATCAGGCTGTGGGCAATGCGCGGGTTGCTCTGCATCAGGCTGAGGAACTGCTCCTTGGGGATCACCATCACCGTGCAAGGTTCGCTGGCCAGTACGGTGGCGCTGCGCTTCTCGCGGGTGAACACGGCCATGGCGCCGAAGATCTCGTCTTTCTGCACGTCACCGACTCTGTGCCCGTCGACATAGGCTGTGGCATGGCCTTCGATGATGATGAACACATGATCGGCGGCATCCCCTTGGTGGATCAGTTCTTCACCGGCGGCGAAGTGCTGGAAGCCGGTTGCGGGGCGGATATCCGGTTGTTTGAGGCGCGCCAAGGCGTCGGAGAGCAGGGCGGTGTGGCCGATCAGGTACTGGATGAACAGCTCCTGGCGCGGCTCGCTGACATAGATGTGCTTGAACACTTCACTGCGTGAATAGGGGATCAGGCTGAGTGGCTCTTCACTGCTGTAGCGGCAGCTGGGCAGATCGATGCCCTGGCGCAGGCCGACCAGGTCACCTTCCTGCAGGTAGAACAGCGGGCGTTCGTCGACCAGGGCATGCAGCAAGCCATTCTCGATAATGAACAGCTGGTTCTCTGGCAGCTCCTGAGCCAGATCCTCGGCTCGCTGCAATTGCAGGGCAGCACCGCAGGGTGCCAGGCCTTCCAGTAACTGGGTGGGGATGCTTTGCAGTCGGTTGATCAGTTGGTCGGCGTAAGCCGGTTGCTCCCCGAGTAGATACATGAGCGTAATTCCTTGAACTGGCTAGTCTGGCTAAAGCGCACGAACGTCCCTGAGACAATAAGTGGTGACAAGTCACAGGTAAATCGTTGTGCGTAGAGGTTGTGATCTAGCTCTTGTTGTGCGCTGGACAAGCATCGAGCTGGCCATTCAATTCGGCTTTGTGGGCGGGCGGCAACTCGCTCCAGTGCACATCGAGCAACGCGCCCTCGATGGCGTAGAGCAAGACCTTGGAGGCGCGAAAGCCGCGCGCACGCACGGCGCGGTAGGCATCGACCGCCCCCAGCCGGCGCAGGTCATTGGCACTGTGAATGCCGACGGCATGCAACCACTGTGCGGAAGTTTTGCCAAGGTTCTTCAAGTGTTGCAATTCGTCATTCATCCAGCCTCCTTGCGCTGTTTGCGAGCAGTTGAACTCAGTGCGCGATGCCTACCAGCAAGTGTAGTGGCCAGCGGACAAGGCGTGGCTGTTTGATATCGCCCCAGGCCCTGAGTAGCGCAGGTTCCAGTTCGCTGACCGGGTCGCGGCCTCGTTGCCGCTCCCAGTACTGCACGGCCGACCAGGTACGCAGATAGCCGGTCAGCTGGGTAAAACTCCAGTGCGCCTCGATGGCAAACGCAGGCGGTTCGAGGCGCGGGAAGGGCATCTGGATATCACGGTAGCCACTGTCGACACTGGCGCGCCCCGGCGGCCAATAGCCCTGCAGCGTGCCCCGGTAGAAGTCGTCGATCAGTTCATCCACGGGGTCGTTTATGCGCATCAAGCCGTAACACCAGGCGCCGAAAAGGCCGTCGGGCTTGAGCAGTCGAGTGACTTCGGCGAAGAAAGCCGGGGTGGCGAACCAGTGCAAGGCCTGGGCGACCACGATCAAATCGAGGCTGGCGCTGATCAGGGGTTGCGCTTCGGCGTTGGCGGCGAACAGGGCGATACCGGCTGGCGTTTCGGCGGCCCGCAGTTGCTCGATGCTGGCGTCGCAGGCCAGCACCTGGGCGAAGTGCCGACGCAAGGGCACGCTGGCCTGGCCATTACCGCAGGCGATGTCCAGGGCGCGTTGCCGTTCGGGGCAGTGGCTGGCCAACCAGTCGAACAGGGCGGCCGGGTAGTGTGGGCGGAAACTGGCGTAGGCACCGGCATGGGCGCCGAACAGTTGGGCAATTTCGCTCATGATTATCGCGTACGGTAGCGCAGGCGCGTGCCGAAATTAACCGACATGAGTATCTCGTCGGCGCTCAGTTCGGCGGGGAAGTAGGCGCCGGAAATCTGCGCATGGGCCAGGCTGGCGCCTTCAAGGAGCGCCTCGCGCAGATCGAGTCCGCGTAGATCCGTACCGCGAAAATAGGCACCGCTGAAATTGATGCGCCTGGCGTCGATCGCGCGCAAGTCGAGACCGCGAAAGTCGCCATTGCACAGGTCTACCTCAGCGTCCTTGGGCTTGTGGGCGTTGAAACCGGCAATGTCTTCATTGTGCAGCAGGTGATAGAGCGGGCTATCGAGTTGGCCGGGCTGGCTCATGTGCGGGACGTCCGTTGTGGGTTCCCAGCCAGTATAGAAGCCGCGGCGCGCTTTGCTCGTCGCGGCTGTGCTCGGTGGGGCTGCGCTTACAGCCCTGGCAGATGCTGACGGATTCGCGCGATCAGGCTGTCCAGGCTGGCGCTTTCATGGGTGTCAACCCGCTTGCAGAGGACCAGTTCGTCCTGGGAGAGTGCTTCGCGGCTGGCTTGCTGGGCCTTGATCACTTCCATGGTGGCATCGGAGGGGTCCTGAGCCGTGTCCTGGCGCAGTGCCAGCCAGCTGACGATCACGGCGTCGGGGGCGTGGCAATCGAGAATCAGGAAGGGTACGCCGGTGTCTTCGGCAATCTGGCAGGCCGCCTGGCGCTGCGCCTGCTTGAGGTAGGTGGCATCGATCACCACCGGGAAACCGGCATGCAGTGCGGCATCGGCCAGTTGATGCAGGCGCTGGTAGGTTGCCGCACTGGCGTCCTGGTTGTAGATGCCGGCGCTCAATTGGCCTTTGTCGGCGCTGTTCTGTTCGCCGAACAGGCGCTTGCGCTCCACATCCGAACGCAGGCGAATGGCCCCCAGGGCTTCGACCAGGCGCATGGCGACGTGGCTCTTGCCAACGGCGGAAACCCCGTGGGTGATGGCCAGCAAGCGCGAGGGAATAGCGCTGTAGCTCTCCGCCAGCGTGGCATAGCGGCGGTATTGGCGCAGGATCACGGCGCGCTGAACTGCATCCGCTTCCTGGCCGAGGCGGAACAGGCTGACTTTGCCGCGGACCATGGCGCGGTAGGCCTTGTAGAAATTCAGCAGTTCCAGCGCGGCATAGTCGCCGGTGCGTTCCAGCCAGGCGCTGACAAAACGACGGGAGAAAGGCTTGAGGCCGCGGTCTTCCAGGTCCATGGCGAGGAAAGCGGCGTCCGAGGCGATGTCGATCAGGCGGAAGGGTTCGTTGAATTCGATGCAGTCGAACAGCACGACCTGACCGTCGAGCAGGGTGACGTTGCCCAGATGAATATCGCCATGGCATTCACGGATGAAGCCTTCGGCCTTGCGTCGGGCCAGCAGTGGCTCGAGCCGGGCGAAACTGCTTTCAGCCCAGGCTTGCAGGGCATCGAGTTGCTGCAGGTCGGCCTTGTCCGCGAGCAGTGGACGGATCTGCTCGAAATTCTGCCGGATTGGCGCCATGACCGCTTGCGGCGAGCCCAGCTCATGGGTCAGGGGCACCTGCGGCGCGTCGAGGTGGAACTGGGCGATCTGTTCGGCCAGGGCGTCGATATGCGCTTCGCTCAGCTCGCCGCGTGCCTGCACTTCGGCGAGCAACTGATCCTGCGGAAACTGGCGCATTTTCAGGGCGTACTCGATGACCGGGCCATCGCCGCCCAGTTGCGGGGCTTCGGCACTACCGCTGATCGGCAAAACTGCCAGGTACAGGCCTTGAGTGAGGCGCTGGTTGAGGCGCAACTCTTCCTTGCAGAAGTGTTCGCGCGCGGCCAGTTCGGTGAAGTCGAGGAAGCCGAAATTCACCGGTTTCTTGATCTTGTAGGCATAGGGACCGGTCAACACTACCCAGGAGATATGCGTCTCGATGACCTGGAAAGCCTCTACCGGATGGGGGTATAGGGCCGGGTTCTGCAGGGCGGCAATCAGGGCTTGGCTCACGGGCGATCCTTGGCTTTCAAACAAATAAGAGAGCGGCATTATGGCCGCTGAGAGCCGCTGTGCAAACCGCCGGGCTGCTCCTGCTTGTCCTGGGTAAAGTGCGTATAATGCCGCGCCATGACTCGTACCCGATCTCCTCGTTCTCGTTCAAAGCGCCGCTCGCGTGGCATGCGCCCCTGGTTGGGCTGGGCTATCAAGCTCGGTCTGGTCGGTCTGGTTGTGCTCGCCGGCTTTGCGGTTTACCTCGATGCAGTGGTGCAGGAGAAGTTCTCCGGCAAGCGCTGGACTGTGCCCGCCAAGGTCTATGCCCGGCCGCTGGAGCTGTTCGTCGGCCAGAAACTGACCAAGAGTGACTTTCTCCAGGAGCTGGATGCCCTCGGTTATCGCCGGGAGAGTGCGGCCGATGGCCCGGGCGCCGTGTCGGTAGCCGGCAATAACCTCGAGCTGCACACGCGCGGCTTCCAGTTCTATGAAAGCCGTGAGCCGTCACAGCGTGTGCGCGTGCGCTTTTCCGGCGATTACGTCGCCGGCCTGAGCCAGGCCAATGGCAGCAGCCTGGCTGTGGCCCGTCTGGAGCCGATGCTGATCGGTGGTTTGTACCCGGCGCACCAGGAAGACCGCTTGCTGATCAAGCTGGAGCAGGTGCCGCCCTATTTGGTGGAAACCCTGGTGGCGATCGAGGACCGCGAGTTCTTCAATCATTTCGGGGTGTCGCCCAAGTCGATCGCCCGCGCCGTCTGGGTCAACGCCACGGCCGGGCAGGTTGTCCAGGGTGGCAGCACCCTGACCCAGCAGTTGGTGAAGAATTTCTACCTGACCAATGAGCGCAGCCTGATCCGCAAGGCCACCGAGGCCATGATGGCGGTGCTGCTCGAACTGCATTACGACAAGCAGGACATTCTCGAGGCCTACCTCAACGAGGTGTTCCTAGGGCAGGACGGCCAGCGCGCGGTGCACGGTTTCGGGCTGGCCAGTCAGTACTTCTTCAGTCAGCCGCTGTCCGAGTTGAAGCTCGAACAGGTGGCTTTGCTGGTCGGCATGGTCAAGGGCCCCACCTATTACAACCCGCGGCGCAATCCAGAGCGCGCCCTGGAGCGGCGCAATCTGGTCCTCGATGTGCTGGTCGAACAGGGCGTGATCACGCTCGAGCAAGCGGTCGCCGCCAAGCAGAAGCCGCTCGGCGTGACCCAGCGCGGCAGCATGGCCGATAGCTCGTTCCCGGCGTTCCTCGATCTGGTCAAGCGCCAGTTGCGTGAGGACTACCGCGAAGAGGATTTGACCGAGGAAGGCCTGCGCATCTTCACCAGCTTTGACCCGATTCTCCAGCTCAAGGCTGAAAGTGCCCTGGCCGACTCGCTGAAACGCCTGGCCGGTCGCAAGGGGGTGGAGCTGGTTGAAGCCGGAATGGTCGTGACCAACCCGGAAACCGGCGAAGTACAGGTGCTGATCGGTAGTCGCCAGCCGCGCTATGCCGGCTTCAACCGCGCCCTGGATGCAGTCAGGCCGATCGGCTCCCTGATCAAGCCGGCGATCTATCTGGCCGCCCTGGAACGTCCGAGTCAGTACACTTTGACCAGTTTGCTGGAGGATCAGCCCTTCTCGATCAAGGGGCAGGATGGCCAGGTCTGGAGCCCGCAGAACTATGATCGCAAGGCTCATGGCACCGTTTACCTGTACCAGGGCCTGGCCAATTCCTACAACCTGTCCAGTGCCAAGCTGGGGCTGGAACTGGGGGTGCCAAATGTACTCAAAACTCTTGAGCGTCTGGGCGTTACGCGTAAATGGCCGGCTTATCCGTCGATGTTGCTGGGGGCCGGCGCGCTGACTCCTATGGAGGTGGCGGATATGTATCAGACCATGGCCAACGGCGGTTTCAATACGCCCTTGCGTGGTATCCGTAGCGTGCTGACTGCCGAGGGTGAGCCGCTCAAGCGCTACCCTTACCAGATCCAGCAGCGTTTCGATGCCGGGGCGATCTACCTGCTGCAAAATGCCATGCAACGCACCATGCGCGAGGGCACCGGTCGTTCGGTTTACAGCCGCCTGCCCAGCTCCCTGGCGCTGGCCGGCAAGACCGGCACCAGTAATGACTCACGGGACAGCTGGTTCGCCGGATTCAGTCAGGATCTGCTGGCGGTGGTCTGGCTCGGTCGCGACGACAATGGCCCTACACCGTTGACTGGCGCAACCGGCGCCCTGCAAGTCTGGACGGATTTCATGGTCAAGGCTGATCCGCTGCCGCTGGATATGCCGCTGCCGGATAACGTTGTCCAGGCTTGGGTGAATGCCACTAGCGGCCAGGGCTCTGATCCGAGCTGCCCGAATGCCGTGCAGATGCCGTATATTCGCGGCAGTGAGCCTGTCCCTGGTCAGGCCTGCGGTATTCAGGCTCCGGTCGATTCGGTGATGGATTGGGTACGTGGTTGGTTGGATTAAGTGAAGAGGGTGTGAAGTGATTAAGTGGTTGATTCCTGCTTTAACCGCCTCGGTAGTGCTGGGCGGTTGTGCCAGTGTGCCGCGCGGCTCCATTCCCGTTGTCGATTCGAGTTCGTCGGTCTATGGCCAGCAGCAAGCCGGTGCGGGTGATTACGGCACTTCGACTGCTCAGCCGCCACAGAGTCAGCCGCAGGATTCCGGGGTGGTCGTGATGGTACCCGGTGCCGGCGGCAGTTCGGCGCCGATTCAGACCTTTCCGGCGCCAGGCTCGCCGATAGGCGGTGGTGTTGTGGGCAGCGAGCCTTTCAGCACGGCCCCCGTCATCAGCGAGCCTGCGGGTGGGGGCAGTTCCAGCGTGCCGCCGCCTTCGATGCCGAGCGGCATACCGAGTTCCGGCGGTTTGGCCGCCGACGAGCAGCTGGACGGTCCCGTGCTGGCATTGCTCACCACGGCCCAGCAACAGCAAGGTAGCGGTGACTTGAATGGTGCCGCGTCCAGTCTGGAGCGTGCCCAGCGCATTGCCCCGCGCGAGCCGCAAGTGCTCTATCGTCTGGCGGAAGTGCGCTTGGCTCAAGGCGACGCGGCGCAGGCCGAGCAGTTCGCGCGGCGCGGTCTGAGCTATGCCAGTGGGCGTCCGGCGTTGCAGGCCAGCTTATGGAACCTGATTGCCCAGGCACGTGAGCGTCAGGGCGATTCGGCTGGTGCGGCGCAGGCGCGTGAGCGGGCCAAGGTCAGTCTCTGATGGACACTCGCGTGCCTGCGATTGCGCAACAGTTGTTGCTGATCGAGCGCGAGTTGCGCCTGCAAGGCTGGTGGGACGATCAGGCGCCGAGCGATCAGGCGCTGGCCAGCCAGCAACCTTTTTGCGTCGATACGCTGGCTTTTGAGCAATGGTTGCAGTGGATTTTCCTGCCGCGCATGAAGTACCTGCTCGAGAGCGGTGCCGCGCTGCCAGAGGCGTGCGGCATTCAGCCAATGGCTGAGCAGGTATATGGCGGCCGCAGCGAGCAGGCCCGGGTGCTGATCAGGTTGCTGGGTGAGTTCGATCAACTGATTTGTGATGCGGCCTGAGGCCGCATCCGCTTCAGTGCATTGGCCCGCGAGGGGCGGGTTACTTGCAGTTCTTGGCAATCGCCTGCTTGGCTTCGCTGATACGCTGCTGACGCTCTTCTTCGTTCAGGCGGCGTACTTCGCCATCGACTTCCACGCGCACACGCGGGTTGTTTTCCAGCTGCGCCAGATTGGTGCGCACGCTTTGGCAGTATTTCTTGCGCTCTGCTTCCTGGGTCGCGATTTCCTGCTTCACTTTTTCATCGATAGCGGCTTGCTCCGGGTCGGCGCTGCTCTCGACCGTTGGTGTTGCTGCAGGTTCGGCAGTCTTCGCTGGTGGGGTCGCGGTATTGATGGTGGTGGCTTGCTGGCCTTGTGGCGGCTGCGCGCCAAAATGCGTGACCCCTTGTGCATCGACCCATTTGTATACCTGGCTGGCCATGGCGCTTGCGCTCAGGGCGAGCAGCAAGCTGCTGGTGAGGATCATACGGCGCATGCTGTTTCCTTTTTAAGAGCGGCGATACCTAGTGGCTACTATAACCAAAACGGTTGAATCGTCATCCTGCGCTGTGTCACAGCACGCGGGCGTCTGCTCGACTATTTGCCCTCTGCTGTGCAAGTGCAAGCCAAAGGGCGCTGGTTCAGTTCGGTAGATAATCGAAAATACATCCCTGATTGCAGAATCCATCACGGATGACTTGACTTGCCCTCGTCGAATCAGAACAATTCAACGTTCGCTGTAGTGGAGTCCGCCGCAAGCAGGCTTTAGCTCAGCAGACATGAGGCGCGTACCCGCGCCGACCTGTTTCACCCGCAACGCGTTACCTCGCGCTGGGTGGGAAGACCCCGCAACATCTTGGGGTATTCCCAATACTTGCTCAGTAGTAGCTGACGTAGTCGGCGACCACCGTCGCTCATGCTCTGCTTGGCAGTAAACCTATCTTAGGCCGTCCCGCTGTGGGCGGTTTTCTGGCGTTTTAGAGGTGAACAACGTGGAGCTTTTATCCGGCGCTGAAATGGTCGTCCGCTTCTTGCGTGACGAAGGCGTTAAGAACATCTACGGGTACCCTGGCGGTGCCCTGCTGCATATCTATGACGCTTTGTTCAAGGAGCCGGAAGTCAATCACATCCTGGTTCGTCATGAGCAGGCAGCGACCCACATGGCCGACGGTTATGCCCGTGCCACCGGTAAAGCCGGTGTGGTACTGGTGACCTCGGGGCCTGGTGCGACCAATGCCATTACCGGCATCGCTACCGCCTACATGGACTCGATTCCGATGGTGGTGTTGTCCGGCCAGGTGCCGAGCAACATGGTCGGTACCGATGCCTTCCAGGAAACCGACATGATCGGTATTTCCCGGCCGATCGTGAAGCACAGCTTCATGATCAAGCACGCCTCGGAAATCCCGGAAGTCATGAAGAAGGCCTTCTATCTTGCGCAATCCGGTCGTCCCGGTCCGGTTGTCGTGGATATTCCGAAGGACATGACCAATCCGGCAGAAAAATTCGAATATGTCTACCCGAAGAAGGTCAAGCTGCGCTCCTACAGCCCGGCCCTGCGTGGTCATTCCGGGCAGATCCGCAAGGCGGCAGAACTGCTCCTGAGCGCCAAGCGGCCGATCCTCTATGCGGGCGGCGGCGTGATCATGGGCGGCGCAGCATCACCGCTGACCGAGCTGGCGCAAATGCTCAACCTGCCGGTGACCAATACCCTGATGGGCTTGGGTGGCTATCCTGGTACTGATCGTCAATTCCTCGGCATGCTCGGCATGCATGGCAGCTACACCGCCAACCTGGCGATGCATCATGCGGATGTGATTCTCGCTGTCGGCGCGCGTTTCGATGATCGGGTCATCAATGGCGCAGGCAAGTTCTGCCCGAACGCCAAGATCATCCACATCGACATCGACCCGGCTTCGATCTCCAAGACCATCAAGGCGGATATCCCGATTGTCGGTCCGGTGGAGAGTGTACTGACCGAGATGGTTGCGATTCTCAAGGAGATCGGCGAAACCCCGAGCAAAGAGGCGCTTTCCAGTTGGTGGAAGCAAATCGAGGAGTGGCGAGGCAGCCGTGGCATGTTCCCTTACGACAAAGGGGACGGCAGCATCATCAAGCCGCAGACCGTCATCGAAACACTCAGTGAGGTGACCCGCGGCGATGCCTTCGTTACTTCCGACGTGGGTCAGCACCAGATGTTCGCGGCGCAGTACTACCGCTTCAATAAACCCAATCGCTGGATCAATTCCGGCGGTCTAGGCACCATGGGCTTTGGTTTTCCGGCGGCCATGGGAGTCAAACTCAGCTTCCCGGACGACGACGTAGCCTGCGTGACCGGGGAAGGCAGCATCCAGATGAACATCCAGGAACTGTCGACCTGCCTGCAGTACGATCTGCCGGTGAAAATCGTCAACCTGAACAATGGCGCCCTCGGCATGGTGCGTCAGTGGCAGGACATGAACTACGGCAGCCGCCATTCCCATTCCTACATGGAGTCGCTGCCTGACTTCGTCAAGCTGGCAGAAGCCTATGGCCATGTCGGTATGCGCATCACCGATCTGAAAGACTTGAAGCCGAAGATGGAGGAGGCGTTCGCGCTGAAGGATCGTCTGGTGTTCCTCGACATTCAGGTCGATACCAGTGAGCACGTCTATCCGATGCAGATCAAAGACGGTGCGATGCGCGATATGTGGCTGAGCAAGACGGAGCGTACCTAATCATGCGACACATCATCTCCCTGTTGCTGGAAAACGAGCCCGGCGCATTGTCCCGTGTGGTCGGTCTGTTCTCGCAGCGCAACTACAACATCGAAAGCCTGACAGTGGCGCCGACCGAAGACCCGACCTTGTCGCGTCTGACGCTGACTACTGTCGGTCACGATGAGGTGATCGAGCAGATCACCAAGAACCTCAACAAACTGATCGAAGTGGTCAAGTTGGTCGATCTGTCGGAGAGCGCGCATATCGAGCGTGAACTGATGCTGGTCAAGGTCAAGGCTACCGGTGCCCAGCGCGCCGAGGTCAAGCGCACCACTGACATCTTCCGCGGGCAGATTGTTGACGTGAATACCAGCGTCTACACCATTCAGCTGGCCGGCACGAGCGACAAGCTGGACAGCTTTATCCAGGCAATAGGTGCAGCCTCGATCCTGGAAACCGTACGTAGTGGCGTCACCGGGATTGCCCGTGGCGACAAAGTACTCAGCATCTAAACCTTTAGCGAACGGCCCTTGAGGCCAGGTAAATAGGGGAATTTTTCCATGAAAGTGTATTACGACAAAGACTGCGACCTCTCGATCATCCAGGGCAAGAAAGTCGCCATCATCGGTTACGGTTCCCAGGGCCATGCCCAGGCGTGCAACCTGAAAGATTCCGGCGTTGATGTCACTGTCGGCCTGCGCAAAGGTTCTGCCACTGTAGCCAAGGCTGAAGCTCATGGCCTGAAGGTGACCGACGTTGCTTCTGCTGTAGCCGCTGCCGATCTGGTGATGATCCTCACGCCAGACGAGTTCCAGTCCCAGCTGTACAAGAACGAAATCGAGCCGAACATCAAGCAAGGCGCCACCCTGGCCTTCTCCCATGGTTTCGCGATCCATTACAACCAGGTTGTACCGCGTGCCGACCTCGACGTGATCATGATTGCGCCTAAGGCTCCGGGGCACACCGTGCGCTCCGAGTTCGTCAAGGGCGGCGGCATCCCTGATTTGATCGCGATCTATCAGGATGCGTCCGGCAATGCCAAGAACGTTGCCTTGTCCTACGCCTCGGGTGTCGGCGGCGGCCGTACTGGCATCATCGAAACCACCTTCAAGGACGAGACCGAAACCGACCTGTTCGGCGAGCAGGCCGTTCTCTGTGGTGGTTGCGTCGAGTTGGTCAAGGCTGGCTTCGAGACTCTGGTGGAAGCGGGCTACGCACCGGAAATGGCTTACTTCGAGTGTCTGCATGAGCTGAAGTTGATCGTGGATCTCATGTACGAAGGCGGTATCGCCAACATGAACTACTCGATCTCCAACAACGCCGAGTACGGCGAGTACGTGACTGGTCCTGAAGTGATCAACGCCGAGTCCCGTCAAGCCATGCGTAACGCCCTGAAGCGCATTCAAGACGGCGAATATGCCAAGATGTTCATCCAGGAAGGTGCGGCCAACTACCCGTCGATGACTGCCTATCGTCGCAACAATGCGGCCCATGGTATCGAAGTGGTCGGTGAGAAACTGCGTTCCATGATGCCGTGGATCACTGCCAACCAGATCGTCGACAAGACCAAGAACTAAGGTCTGTCCATCTGAGAAAAAACGCGGCCATGGCCGCGTTTTTTCATTATGAGGCAAGGCTTCTGGTATAAAGCCTGATCATTGAGTCAAAGCTGGCGACGAACCCTGATTGGTAACGTCTGTCGAAATTCTCCAAATCAGTTGCAAGGTGTTGTTCATGAGCGAACGTCCAGAAGAGCCCCAGTCGGCCCCAGACGCCGAAAGCTTGCTGCCTATCGATGAGCATATCGAGGAGGGGCAGGATGCCGAGGGGCGCAAGGTCCGTCACCGCGGCATCTATCTTCTACCCAACCTGTTTACTACCGCCAACCTGTTCGCTGGGTTCTACGCCATCATCAACGCCATGAACGGCAATTTCTATGTGGCCGCGGCTGCTGTGTTCGTGGCCATGGTGCTGGACAGTCTCGATGGTCGAGTGGCGCGATTGACCAATACGCAGAGCGCATTCGGTGCCGAATATGACTCGTTGTCCGATATGGTTGCCTTCGGCGTGGCGCCGGCGTTGCTGGCCTTCGAGTGGGCGCTGGGCAGTATGGGCAAGGTCGGCTGGATGGTCGCCTTCATCTATGTTGCCGGCGCTGCATTGCGCCTGGCTCGCTTCAATACGCAGATAGGTAGTGCCGACAAGCGCTATTTCATTGGCTTGGCAAGTCCGGCCGCGGCTGGCGTGGTTGCGGGTACTGTGTGGGCCTTCAGCGACTTCGGTATCAAGGGGTCGAACATGGCCTTTGTAGTCGCCATATTGGTGGCAACCGCCGGCATGCTTATGGTCAGCAACATCAAATACCACAGTTTCAAAGATCTGGATTTGAAAGGGCGAGTGCCGTTTGTAGCGATCCTGGCGGTGGTGTTGGTCTTCGCTGTGGTGTTCAGTGACCCTCCACGGATTCTGCTGATCATCTTCCTGGCTTATGCAGCGTCCGGGCCGGTGCAATACTTAGTGCAACTGCGGCGTCGTAAAGCTGCCGAGTAGTTATTAATCATGTTGTTGTCACAAGGCCGTTGATGGTTTGCATCAACGGCCTTGTCGCATCTGCGCCATGCGTCTTCTACCTTGTCTTCTGGTCATGAAATACAGCTGTTGCGGTCTGTAGATCGGGACTTTGCAAGACGCTGAAGGGTTAATATCCATAAAGGCTGAATAAAGCCTTGACGCGGATTCTGCTGGGCCTATAATGCGCACCTCTTCCGGCGCAGGCCTCTCGGAAAACCTCTTGTAAAACAAGAAGTTAGCTTAAAAAGAGGGGTTGCAAAGCAGC
>NZ_JAAOJA010000014.1 GCF_013184545.1 Pseudomonas tumuqii
AGTAGTGAAACGATGCATCGCCGATGGTAGTGTGGGGTTTCCCCATGTGAGAGTAGGTCATCGTCAAGCTTATATTCCAAACCCCCCATCTGCGTAAGCAGGTGGGGGGTTTGTCTTTGCGCGGGATTTACAACAAGCATTAAAAAGCCACCTGCAGGTGGCTTTTTAATTGTTGTGGCTCGATCAGTCTCCGCGGTATTCGCAGCCACTGGTGCAGGTTTCGTGGATCCGGATGCGGGACAGCTCGGGAAGGAGAGGTTTGAGTTGTTGCCAGATCCATTTGGCGATAATTTCGCTGGTGGGGTTTTCCAGACCGGGAATATCGTTCAGATAGTTATGGTCGAGTTGCTCGTAGAGTGGCTTGAAGATCGCTTTGATCTCAGAAAAATCCCGAATCCAGCCGGTGTAAGGGTCGATCTCGCCTTCGATATAGACGGCAACGCGGAAGGAATGGCCATGCAGGCGCCCACATTTATGCCCCTCGGGTACATGGGGAAGGCGGTGGGCCGCTTCGAAAATAAACTCTTTGAACAGTTCCACGGGTTGTCTCTCTGAAAATACGCGGTTGCACGCACCGCTCCGATAAAGGGTGATATTACCAGCTCTGCTTGGCTAACGTCGCGGTGCTGCCCTGTGCTGGTCGTACAGGTGCACCAGGCTGCCTCAGCAGTGCTGCAACGCTACTTGGTTGCATTTTGCCGGTTTCTCTCCTGCCGATAAACGCTGACAGCTTCATATACCGCCTTCCTCAGTCGGTTGATCCCGCCTATGGGGCGATGCTCCGGTAGTGAGTGCCAGGGATTGAATGACAGATTGTCGCAAAACAGATTTTGCTCGCGGCTATCGAAGTCTTGTGCCGGGAGTTCGATCTTGGCGACTGTCTCGAATGGCGTGATCGATTCGTCCCACTCGACGCTAGGATCTTCGATTGGCATGTAGTACGCAGGGTTCTGTCGCTGAACCTGCAACGCAAAGCAGGCAGGAGTGCGGTCAAGCGAGAGCTGTTGGTAGAGTGCGCTGCGCAGGAAGTTGGGCAGATCCTTGTTTGGCGTAGGCAGCGCATAGTCCGGGCAGCTTTCCGGTGTCGGGATTACGCGATACTTGATGTTGTGCGGGCCAAGCTTGAATGGAGCGATGGAATTGTAGGTGGTCGCAACCGGGCTCTGCGGAGCGGGCGCCAAGGTCTTCAGGGCAATGATCAGATGACGAATTTCCCAGTTCCGGGGATCCCAATCCGGGAAGAATGCCAGTGCTTTCTTGCCCTCGGCTTGAGCGGCGAAGTTGCTTTTGTACTCGGCTACATCACGGACGAAGAATGCAGGGTGATTGAACATGACAAAATCTTGTTCGCTCGTGTGCGCAGGGCTGCTCAAGAGTTTTTCACCTGGCACATCGAGCAGTTTGAGGGCCATGCCTCGGGCATCGCGGGCACGGTCGAATTGCGGGTAGGCGTTGCCGTTGGATAAGCGCACCCAGGCTTGCCAGGTTTTTCCTGGTTCGCTGAGTACGCCATGACGAAGACTGCTATCGAGGTCACTGAGCACTGTTACTTGTGCCTTTACACAGCCGTGGGCCTTGGCATGGGCATCGCGAAGGACACGGGTGTTATCGCGGTGTTGTTCGACCACTCGGATAGCATCTTCGATGATGCCCTGGGTAAGCGCTGCTTCACCTGGCGGGATTTGTTCCTCGCTGGAAACCGGGCCAGAGAATTTCCAGCTGTAGTACGCGGTACCCATGCCCCAGGCGCTCAGGCCGACGATCAGTAGCAGCAACAAGAGCTTACCGAGCCAGCGGCCAAACCAGAGCCAGAGTCGATTGAGCATGGCGCTAATCCTTGTTCGTTATTGTGATTCCTGTTGGCAGCTACCGACTCTGCCGTTTCTGGCGCTTGTAATGGGTCAAGCCTGGCACTTGGGCCCAGGGTTCCAGGGTTTTGCTTTGATCGGTTGCAGCCGGGCTTCGAACTCTGGGTTGCCCAGTACCTTGAGGTATTCGAGCAGCGCCCAGCGCTCTTCAGGCTGCAGCGCACGGCCGATCACGCCGTCCTGGCGACAGCCTTCGCGAAATTCATGGCCACGGTTGCTGTTGCCGCTGATGCTGGCATCGAATAAGAAGCCGCCCGGGAATTCATCGCTGTCGAAGCCGAGGTGCTTTGGGTTGTACTCGAAGCTGCCGACCCAGAATTGAGTTTGCCGCTCTGAAAGGGGTGATAGTAGTTGGAACAACGTAGGAACCGAGCCGTTGTGCAAGAACGGCGGGGTGGCCCATATGCCGTGCAGTGGCCGGGCCTTGTAACCACGTTTTTCTTGCACGCCAATGGGCAGCCCGTAGCCGTTCATGCGCCAGCGTTCGCGAGGCTGGATACCTGCGTTCTCGTAGGCGCGGTTTTCGACGTAGGCGGTGAGATAAGCCAGGCCCTTGGCGCTGGAGATGCTGCGCAGATCAACGTCATCCAGACTCGTGCCAAAGAGGCGGACATCCAGCTTGCTGAGTTCGGCTTTAGTCCAGCCGAGTTTGCTTATATCGAAGCGGTGATCGGCAATATTGTCGGCGGTGGTTGGATCTGTGCCGATTATGTCGGTTGGCACGATGCGCATGCGCCATTCGGGATCGCGTGCCGGCGCCAGGCGTTCGGCGCGCGGCTTGGGCTCGGGGGCGTGACAGTAGGCGCAGTTCTCGGCGAACAGGGCGCGGCCTTGGCTGGCCAGTGGCAGGTCGATCTTGCCGAAGATTTCCTCGGGCCAAGTTGGCGGCTTCAGCTTCTTGAGGGTTTCCTCCAGAACGTACAGGTCGTGCGGGCGTACGCTTGACGAGTATCGCTCGGCTTCTGGCACAGGATGTCCGTCGGCTTGCAGTAGCTGCAAGGTTGCGCCTACCCCCAGTGCTTCGCCGATATTGCGAGCCATGGGCTGCATGGCTGAGCCATTCCACTGCACCCAGTCGAATTTCCAGATATCCCAGACTTGCGGGTAGCTGACCGGAGCGTTGGCGACCCTGTAGTTACTGGCGTCGATAGCATCACCGAAGACACTGTTGGCGATACGGCCAAAGGCATCGGTACGGCCAAAGCCTTCCTCGGTCGGGTAGAGACCGCGATGCCAGTCGTTGAATGCTGTGCCGAGCAACCGGTCGAGGACGACTTTGAAGTCCTGGCGCAGTTGATCGCGGCCTTGCTGATAGTGTGCGCCGAGTACAGTTTTGGCAAAACGCCTGAATTTCAAGGGATTATAGTAAGTGAAGGCCATGCTCATACCGAGTGACTGGCCAAAGCTGCCGCCCCTCAGGGTTGGCACGGTCGAGGCGAGTGAATGCAGCGCTGCGCCTCCGTCGATGCGCACGGCCTGTCCTTGGTAGCGCAACTCGCCGGTGTGGCAGGCCGCACAGCTTATATCCAGGTAATGAGTGGACGTCTCGCTGTCTTCATGGCGGACAAAGCCGACCGGTAGATTGGCCGGGTTGTGGGCTGTCGGCTGCTGTTCGGGGTCGATCAGAAAACCAAAGCGCGCCAGATATTCTGGCGCAGCAAATTTGTCTCTACTCAGGGGCAACTCAAGGGCGCTGAACCAGTCATAACGCAAGCCTTTAACTTGCGTACCCTGAGGCGTGTAGTAATACGTCTGGCGCTGCTCGTCGCTCCATTGTTCGAGGTAGTGGAGCTTGTCCGGTTTCTGGTAGCTGGGCAGGTTGGGATAGGCAATGAAGTAGACCCCCAGGGCCAGAGCGAAAACGAGAATCACCAGGGATCCGGCGGCCACTACACGAAGCATACGCATCAGACACTTCCTTGTTGCATTCTTGTTTTCTGACTTTATGCCAAGCTGGAGAGCTGATGGCAAGCTGCCTTCACTTATTATTTCTCAGAGGAGTTCCGTTGGCTGAAAAGTATAAGCTGTTGCATTTCTAATCCATGACCTTTGCCCAATACGTGAATAAGTAGCAGGCTGTCGTGGCATTAAATCGAAAATAAGGAGTAGGCAATGCACCCCTTCGAGGCCGAAGAACCACCGCGGTTGGCAATTTTGCTCGGTTATGCCGGGTTGCTTCCCTTTGTCAGTGGGGCGCTGGGGATCTGGGTGATTCCATTGGGGTGGCGTCCCTTCGTGCTAGAGGCATTACTGGATTTTGCAGCCTTGATCCTGGCTTTTATGGGGGCGATCCATTGGGGCCTGGCGATGCGGGCCGAGGAGAACGATGAGCAAGCGCAAATTCAGTTAGGCTTGTCGGTGATTCCGCCATTGCTTGGCTGGTTAGCTATTTCTGCAGGGTTGCCGATGGGGTTGGCTTTGCCGACACTTCTGGTCGCGTTCGTAGGCCTTCATTTTGCTGATGTGCATGCGGTCAAGTTGGGGCTGGCTCCTCGCTGGTATTCGAGTCTGCGTATGCCGTTAACCGTGGGCGTATCACTCAGCTTGTTATTGGCCTGGGCCAGTGTGCTGGTCGCATGAGTTCAGTCCTTCACTGATGCATACCCGCGCGACTCGAGTCGTTGCTCCTAGTCACAGGGTAATCCCAGAGAGCGTTGTCCAGGCTGGCCAAACGCCGGTCCTGAGGTACTGCTCATGGTCATTAGAATGATTGTTGAGTTCTAGCTGGATGAGCCGGTATCGATGGTTGCGCGAGCGGACCTGACGCTAACACGCCAGGCTGTCCGCCTGACGATAGAGCATCAACAGTTTGCGGGTGATGGTCTGTTGAATATCGTCGCGCTCGAACGAGGACAGCCGGCTGAGGCGGGTTACTTGCAAACGGTGCAGGTGGATATACGGCATCTGCTGATCGAACTCGCGCAGATCGCCCTTCATCATGACCGGTAGAAAGACATCACCGGCTTTCTTCTGGTTGCTGATGATCTGTGCCAGCGCGCGTTTGAACGGCATGGTTTTAGGTGCGGGGCCACCGTCTTTTATCTGGGTGGTCAACAGCAGACCCGGTTTCCCCAGCACCACGCCCGGCAGTACGCAGAGTCCGGTTTTGCGCACGGCGTGCGCCTCGATTCCGTGCAGGGTGTCATGGAATGCATAGGGGTTGGGTAGCACCACCATCTTGCGTCCCTGGTCATGGGGGAAGTGCAGGTTGTAGTTGGTATAGAGCTGGCGAACGGATTCGGAATAGACGCACAAGCGGTTTTCGAACAGCTTGATGAAGCGCTCAGCCAGCTCGCGACGGGCCATGGTATCCAGATCCCAGATCAAATCCTGGTTCTGTGGCCGGTCGAGGTCAACTTCCTGATGTTCCATGCCGCTCATTTATACCTCATACGCGAAACTGGCCCAGTAATCGATTGAGCTGCTCAGCCAGTTGGCCAAGACGTTGACTGGCCTCGCTGGACTGTTCGGCTGCCAGTGCATTGCTGTGGGCTAAACCGGCAGCCTGGGTGACATTCTGGTTGATATCTTCGACCACCTGCGACTGTTGCAGTGTGGCACTGGCGATCGAGGCATTCAAACCGGTCAGGTTGCGCAGCGACTGGGCAATTTGTCCCAGGCTCTCACCAGCCTGGCTGGCTTGCTCGACGGTGAGTTGTGAGGCGCGGCTACTATCGTTGATAACTTTCACTGCGGCTTCTGAGTTGCCTTGCAAGCGCTCGATCATACCCTGAATTTCAGCGGTCGATTGCTGGGTGCGTTGAGCCAGCAAACGCACTTCGTCGGCGACCACGGCAAATCCGCGACCTTGCTCGCCAGCGCGGGCGGCTTCGATCGCAGCATTGAGGGCGAGGAGATTGGTCTGTTCGGCAATCGAGCGAATTACTTCCAAAACGCTGCCTATCTGCGTGCTTTCCAGGGCCAGCTTTTGAATCACCTCCACAGCCTGATTGATAGTGCCGGACAGTTGGCTGATCTGCCGCAGGCTGGCATCGATGTTCTGCTGGCCTTGGCTCGCCTGGGCTTCGGCGGCATGTACTTCACTCGACGCATGTTCGGCATTTTTCGCGACGTCCTGTACGCCATAGGTAACCTGGTTGATCGCGGTGGCCACGAGTTCCATCTGCTGGGATTGCTGCTGACCGTGCTGCTGGGCCTCGCGGGCAATTGCGCCGAGCGAGCGTGCCGCTTGATCGAGGGCACCGGCGGAGTCGAGTGACTGGTGGATCACGCGGCGCAATTTTTCGGTAAAGGCGTTGAAGTGCTTGGCCAGAGCAGTCAGTTCGTCATTGCCGTTAGTATCCAGGGATTGGGTAAGATCGCCTTCACCGCTGGCGATGTTGGCCATGGCGTTGACCGCCTCCTGCAGGGGCCGGGCAATACTGCGTGAGATCAGGGTTACCAGCAGGGTCATCAGCAGGGCGATCGCGATACCGATAGCGAGTGCACGCAAGGCTTGCGCCTGGAATTGCGCCTGCACGTCATCGACGTACACGCCTGAACCGATGATCCAGCCCCAGGGTTGGAACAGGCTGACGTAGGAAACCTTGGCTATCGGGTCGCTCGAACCCGGCTTGGGCCAACGATAATTAATCAGACCGGCGCCCTTGGTTTTGCTGATCTGCACCATTTCATTGAACAGTTCCTTGCCGTCCGGATCCTTGAGGCCGGAAAGATTCTGCCCCTCGAGCTTGGGGTTGGTTGGGTGCATGACCATGGTTGGGGTCTGGTCATTGATCCAGAAATACTCCTGGCCGTCGTAGCGCAGGCCACGGATCACTTCCTTGGCCTGCAGCTGCGCCTCCTCACGACTGAGCGTAGTGGCTGTCTCGAGGCTGTGGTAATGGGCGAGAATGCCGGCCGCGCCCTGCACCAGGTGCTGGGTTTTCTCCTCTTTGGCGGCATACAGGTCGTGATGAATCTGTTGCAGCATAACCGCACCGAGAATGAACAGCATGACGATGGCGACAACGAGAATAAGCCACAAGCGACGGCTGATGGATAGGCTGCGTAGGCTGTTCATAGAAGTGCTCTCTCGGTTTTCGTTCTGGGGGCGGGGCGCGTCCCGGAATATACGGAAGGCGTCACTTGCGGTTCTAGATCATTCAGCAATTGAAGCGAGGCACTGGTCGACGTCGCGATTCACTCGGATGTGCATGAGTTGGCTCTAATACAGCAATAGAGCCTGTGTCTCTGATAGCATTTCGGCCCCCGGGGCAAAAACCTGAGGTTTACCCCCAGCTTTTTTCTGCGTCATTGGCGTCTGAGCGTAGAGCCTGAGTCAATAAGACGCGGCAGTGTTGTTGGTTATTCATACATTTATGTAGTTCGTGCGGAACATGCCGCGCGCCTTAGGAGCGTTAATGGATCTTTGGATCGCCGTGCAGTCGTTGGTTTTGGGTATTGTCGAGGGTATTACCGAATTTTTGCCGATTTCCAGTACGGGTCATCAAATCATAGTTGCCGATCTCATCGATTTTTCCGGTGAACGGGCTAGGGCTTTCAATATCATTATCCAGTTGGGCGCCATCCTGGCGGTGGTTTGGGAGTTCAGGCGCAAGATCATCGAGGTGGTGGTCGGACTGCCACGGGTGCCTGAGGCGCAGCGTTTCACCGCTAACCTGTTAATTGCCTTCCTGCCTGCGGTGATTCTCGGTGTGAGCTTCGCCGACCTGATCCACCAATACCTGTTCAACCCGATTACCGTGGCTGCCGCGTTGATAGTGGGCGGCATAGTCATGCTCTGGGCCGAGCGGCGGGAGCATGTTATCCATGCCGAAAGCGTCGACGATATGAACTGGAAGGATGCCCTGAAAGTCGGCCTTGCCCAGTGTCTGGCGATGATTCCGGGTACCTCGCGTTCCGGCGCGACTATTATCGGCGGCTTGTTGTTCGGCATGTCACGCAAGGCGGCTACCGAGTTCTCCTTCTTTCTGGCGATGCCGACCATGGTTGGCGCGGCGGTGTATTCCGGCTACAAGTACCGCGAGCTATTCCTGCCAGCGGATTTGCCGGTGTTCGCCATCGGTTTCGTGACCTCGTTCATCTTCGCCATGATTGCCGTGCGCGCCCTGCTCAAGTTCATCGGCAACCACAGTTATGCGGTCTTCGCCTGGTATCGCATCGGTTTCGGTGTGCTGATTCTGGCGACCTGGCAACTGCATCTGATCGACTGGAGTACCGCCCAAGGTTGAGCGTGTGAGGCTGCATTCGGCGGATTGATAAAAGGCGCGCTGCTTGGCGCGCCTTTGTCATAGTGAAGCCCGCTCATGGAGGCGTTATGAATTCGCTGGAACACCAACTGCTCGACGTCAACGGCATCACTCTCAGTCTCTACAGCGCGGGGCCTGCCGATGGTCGCCCGCTGTGGTTGCTGCACGGCTTCCCCGAATGCTGGCACTCCTGGCGTCAGCAGATCGGCCCCTTGGCGGCGGCCGGTTATCGGGTGTCGATCCCGGAAATGCGTGGCTATGGGCAAAGCAGCGCGCCGCGTGAGCCAGCGGCTTATGACCTGATTACCCTGTGTGGCGATATCCAGGCAGCCATGGACCTGCTCGGGCACAGCGCGGCGTGCGTGGTCGGCCATGACTGGGGCGCACCGGTTGCCTGGCATCTGGCGTTATTGGCGCCGCAGCGGGTAAAGGCGGTGGTTGGCATGGCCGTACCCTTCGGCGGGCGGCCCAGGCAGCCTGCGATCGACATGATGCGTCAGCACTATGCCGAACGCTTCCATTACATCCTGCACTTCCAGCAACCCGGGGTTGCCGAGCGGGAAATGGACGCCGATATCCCGCGCACCCTGCGCATGATGATGCACAACACCTCTGCCGCCGTACCCAAGGACTTCTTTCTTCAGGAAAAACCGGCCGGTGCCGGGTTGTTCGACGGCATGCAGGACCCGGGCACATTGCCGGCTTGGTGCGATGCCGAGGCGTTCCGCCACTACCTGGAGACCTTCACCGGGCGCGGTTTCCATGGCGCACTCAACTGGTACCGCAACTTCGAGCGCAACTGGCAGCGCACCGAGGCGTTGGCTGACAAGCACATCGAACAGCCGGCGTTGTTCCTGCTCGGTGACAAGGACCCGGTCGGCACCCTGGAAGCCTATACCCTCAAGCAGATGCCCAAACGCATCGCCAACCTGGAACAGCACCTGCTGAGCGATTGCGGCCACTGGATCCAGAACGAGCAGGCCGCCGAGGTGAATCGGCTATTGCTGGCGTTTCTCCGGCGGCATTACAGCGCTTGAGCCCGCTAGAATAGGTTTTTTCAGTTAAGGACTGGCCGCCATGGAGCAGCGCGGGCTGTTGCGCAATTGGGACGATGACAAGGGCTTCGGCTTTATCCAGCCGCAGCAGGGTGGGCCGGAGGTGTTTGCGCATATCTCGGCGATGCGTGGCGATCGGCGTCCCGTGGCTGGCGACCAGGTGCTGTATATCGCCGGCAAGTACCGACACGGGCGTGCGCGTGCCGAGCATATACGCCTGGCGGGCGATTTGGCCCTCGATCAGCCGGCCATCCGGCACAAGCCGCGGTCCGCCCAGTCGACCGGCGCGGTGGGGCGCCAATCCACTCAGGCAAAGGTAGGAAGTGAGGCTTCGCCGGCGATTCAGCATCTCGGCCTGAAGGTGCTGCTGTTTGCCGCATTGTGCGGGCTGCCGTTGTTCGGCGCGCTGCAGCTGCTGGTGAACTCGGGCTTGAACTGGCCACTGCTGGGGTATGCCGCCGCCAGCCTGATCAGCTTCGGGCAATACTGGCATGACAAAACCCGTGCGCAGAACGGCGGCCGGCGCACCCCGGAGAACAGTCTGCACCTGGTCGAGTTGCTGGGTGGCTGGCCCGGTGCCTTGCTGGCTCAGCAGCACTTTCGCCATAAAACCCGCAAGGCGTCTTATCAGTGGGTGTTCTGGACGATTGTCGCGGCGCACCAGGCGTTCTGGGTCGATTGGCTGCTGCTGGACGGCGCCTATTTCGGCGAAGTGCTGCGCGCCTATCTGCAGCGCTAATGGTCAAAGGTCGAGCAGCAGGCCCGCTTGCAGACGTTTGGGCAGCCTGCGTACCACCAATTGGTGCGAGCGGGTCAGCAGTTGCCAGAGTTCGTCGTCACCGAGGGGCGGATGCGCGCAGCTCATGCTGATCCAGTGCGCCCGTGCCAGATAGGGTGCCGGGCGGATGCCGGGGCGGTCGACGTAACCGAGAAACAAATCACTGTCGACCTTGAACGCCAGCTCATGGCCGAGAAAATTGAGGATGGCGAACATCTTGTTGCCCGCCACGGAAAATACCTGGTTGTTGCCCCACTTGAAGTCTTCACGGGCACCGGGCAGTTGCAGGCAAAAAGCCGCTATTTCCTGTTGTTTCATGTGCATCGAGCCTTGCTGCGGGTTCTCTAGCTAAGCTAGCAGAGTGTTGGCCCAACCTTTAGCTCCGATGGAGATTTCCTTATGTCACTGTCCATGTATGACGCTTCGCTTCCGCTTTTCATCCGTATGCTTGGCAACCTGTCGGCGATCCTGCACAAGGCCGAGGCTTACGCCGCTGAGCGCAAGATCGAGCCAGGGGTGCTGCTCAATGCGCGCCTGGCGCCGGATATGTATCCGCTGGTGCGCCAGGTGCAGATCGCCAGCGATGGCGTCAAGGGCTGTGCCGCGCGACTGGCCGGCATCGACATCCCCAGCTATGCCGACAGCGAAAGCAGTTTTGCCGAGTTGCAGGCGCGTATCGCCAAGACCCAGGCATTTCTCGGCAGCGTTACCGCGGCGCAGCTTGAGGGCAGCGAAGGCAAGTCGATCACCCTGAATTTTCCGGGTACGGAGTTGAAGTTCACGGGGCAGGAGTACTTGCTGCATTTCGTCCTGCCAAACTTCTATTTTCACCTGACAACCGCCTACGCGATCCTGCGCCACAACGGCCTGGATATCGGCAAGATGGATTTTCTTGGCCGGACTTGAATGCCAGGGTGCGGCAATGTCGTTACGCAAGAACCTACGGCTTGTCCGGTAAGGTGAGCGTGGCGTGTTTCGGGAGGGGGCTGGCGGGACGGGGAACGGCCTGTCCCCTCTGCTTGTTCGCCAGGCGCATAACACTTGTGCGCTGCGGCGTGAGCCGGCGGGCTAGAGCGCGTGCTAGGCTTTGTGCCGGCCTGTTCGGGCCTTATGCGAGTGCCGTCGATGTCTTCCTCTGCTGTCAGTACCCACCTCAAGCGCGGCACCCCCGCCTACCGGCGCGCCACCTTGGCGCTGTTCTGCGCCGGTTTCGCCACCTTCGCTTTGCTCTATTGCGTGCAACCGCTGTTGCCGCTGTTGGCCGCACACTTCTCGGTGTCGGCGGCCGGTAGCAGTCTGGCGCTGTCGCTGACCACCCTGAGTCTGGCGCTGTGCCTGCTGGTATCAGGCGCGTTGGCCGAGAGCTGGGGACGCAAGCCGGTGATGGTCGCGGCCTTGGGCCTGGCCGGTGTACTCGGTATCGCCTGTGCGTTGGTCGACACCTGGGATTCCCTATTGCTGCTGCGCGCCTTGCTCGGCCTGGCGCTGAGTGGTTTGCCGGCACTGGCCATGGCCTATGTCGGCGAGGAGTTCGATCCCGAAGCGTTGCCGGCGGCAATGGGCCTGTACATCGGCGGTACGGCGCTGGGCGGTCTGCTTGGGCGTTTGCTCGCCGGTCTGCTCAGCGACATCGGCGGTTGGCCGTTGGCATTGGGCGGCATCGCCGGGATGGGGCTGCTGGCCTTGGCGTTGTTTATCTGGCTGTTGCCGCCGTCGCGGCATTTTCGTGCGCAGCCGTTGTCGCTGCGCGGGTTGCTCGGCAACTTCGCCCAACACCTAGGCAACCCGCAGCTGCGCGCGCTGTTTCTGCTGGCGTTCCTGCTGATGGGCGGCTTCGTTGCGCTGTTCAACTATGTCGGCTTTCGCCTGGCGGCGGCGCCGTTCAGTTTGTCGTCGACGCTGATCGGTTTGCTGTTCACGGTGTATCTGGTCGGGATTTTCAGTGCCGGCTGGGCCGGGCGCCTGGTGCCGCATTTCGGTGCGCGCCAGGTGCTGCAGGGCGGTATCGGCATCATGCTGCTCGGCGTCGCACTCTGTGCCACGCCCTGGCTGAGCGCCGTGGTGCTGGGCCTGGCGTTGTTCACCCTGGGTTTCTTCGCCGCCCATGCGGTGGCCAGCGGCCAGGTCGGTCAGCACGCCAAAGGCGCCAAGGCGCAGGCCTCGGCGCTGTATCTGTGCGCCTATTACCTGGGCTCCAGCGTGGTCGGCTATGCCGGTGGCTATGTCTGGGAACATGCCGGCTGGTTGCCGTTGCTGGCGGTGTTGGCCAGTTTGTTCGTGTTGGCGGGATGCTGGGCGAGACGCTTGTAAGGTTTCCCGGATTGCATCCGGGCTTGCAAAAAAGCATCGCGGGCATGGGCTAGGCGCCCCCGCCGCTCCTACGATTTCTACGTCCTGCGAGGCTTGCGCATCACCATAGGATCTACGCCCGCGCCGGGTCAGCTTTCCTGGGCGCGATAGGCGCCCGGGGTCAGCCCGGTCCATTTCTTGAACGCGCGGTGAAAGGCCGAGGGCTCGGAAAAACCGAGCTGCTCGGCGATGTCCTGGATCGGCAGGTCGTCGCGGCCCAGGTGATAGATCGCCAGGTCGCGGCGCAGGTGATCCTTCAACTCCTGAAAGCTCGAGCCTTCCTCGCGCAGATGACGGCGCAGGGTTTGCGGACTCATGTGCAGTTGCTGGGCAACCGCTTCCAGATCCGGCCAGGCGCTGCAATCGCGGCCGAGCAGGCGGCGGATCTGGCTGATCAGGCTGTCGCCGCCATCCGGGCGGGCGAGCAGATCGGCCGGCGAGTGTTCAAGGAACTGCTTGAGCGTGCGTTCGTCCTGCAGCAGGGGCATGGCCAGGTAGCGCGCCTGGAACAGCAGGCTGGTGTTGTCGGCCGCATAGCGCCGCGGGCAGGGAAACAGCAGGTCGTATTCGCCGCTGTGGGCCGGCTCGGGGTAACTGAAGGTGGCTTCCTGCAGGCGGATGCGCTGGCCGATCAGCCAACTGCCGAGGCGGTGCCAGATCACCAGCAGGCTTTCCAGCAAAAAATGATCCGGATCCCATAGGCTGCTGTCATCCACGCTCAGCCTGACCCGGTCGCCCTCGCGTTCGAGGCGGATGCCCGGCGCCTCGGGGAACAGGCTGTAGAACAGCGCGCCACGGCTCAGGGCCTTTTCCAGGGTGCGGCAGTGGATGATCGCGTAACACATCATGGCGAAGGTGCCACGCTTGCTGCGGATACGGCCAAAGCCCATGTATTCGTCGTCCAGGGTCTCCCACAGCAGTTGCAACAGGCGGGTGAATTGCTCCGGGGCAATGCGCGCGCGCGGCTCGTCGAGCAGCGCCGGCTGGATGTTCACCTGACGCAGCAGCGACGTGCAGTCATGGCCCTGGCGCTCGGCGCCGCGCAGGGCCGCGCGGACGAAATGGCTGGCGATGGTGCGTTCGCGCATTGGCTGGGCTCGTGAGTAAGGCCGGTCGATGTTAGCAGGCCGTTGAAAAACCACCTACGTGGCCCCTTCTCGATAAAAGTGGGGGCGTTGGAAATGGCCTGCCAGCCAGCCGGGGCGTGCGCAACGAGCAGGCGTCTGCTAGACGCTCAGCTCATGATTGAGTACCGCGCAAGGCAGAGGGATTTGTTCGCGGACAAACTGTGCCAACTGTTCGGCAGGCAGCGGGCGGGCATACAGATAGCCCTGGGCCTGCAGGCAGCCCAAGCGGTAGAGCGCGTTGGCCGTTGGCGCGTCCTCGACACCCTCGGCGATGGTTTCCAGGCCCAGTGAACGGGCCATTTGCACGATGGCGGTGATGATCGCGCGACTGTCGCTGCCAGTCGTCAGGTCGCGGACAAAGGACTGGTCGATCTTCAGCTTGTCCACCGCCAGGTTGCGCAGATAGGCCAGGCTGGAATAGCCGGTGCCGAAGTCGTCGATGGACAGTCTGACGCCCATGGCCTTGATCCGCTTGAGGGTTTCCAGGACCTGGGCGGTATTGTCGAGCAGGCTGGATTCGGTGATTTCCAGTTCCAGCATATGGGCGGGCAGTTGTGAGCTGGCCAGGGCTTGCAGCACCAGCCGTTCGACGTTGCCATGCTGCAACTGGATGGCCGAAAGATTGACCGCAATCTGCGGGATGACCAGGCCGGCGCGGTGCCAGGCGGCCGCCTGGGCGCAGGCGTGCTGCAGTATCCACTCGCCCATGGGCACGATCAGGCGGCTTTCTTCTGCGGCAGGGATGAAGCGTCCCGGCGCGACCAGGCCCCATTCGGGATGCTGCCAGCGCACCAGGGCTTCGACACCGATCAGCGTGCCATCGCGCAGGTCGATTTGCGGCTGATAGTGCAACAGCAGTTCATCGCCCTCGATGGCCTGGCGCAGACCGTTGAGCAGGTTGAGGTGCTCCAGGGCTTCGCTGTTCATGGTCGCATCGAAGAAGCGCCAGGTCTGGCGGCCAGCCTGTTTGGCCTTGTACATGGCGGTTTCGGCATTGCGCCGCAGGCTTTCGAAGCAGTCGCCATCGCTGGGTGCGACCGCCACGCCGAGGGACAGCGAACTGCTGATAGTGCGGCCAAACAGGGAGAAGGGCTGCCGCTGCAGCGCCATGATCTTCTGCGCAATGGCGGCGGCATCGTCGGCACTCTCCAGATCGGGCAGGAGGATCAGGAACTCGTCGCCACCAGGTCGGCAGAGCGTGTCGCTGTGCCTGAGCAGCAGACGCAGCCGCTCGGCCAGCGCGACCAGCAGGGCATCGCCGTAGGAGTGGCCGAGTGAGTCATTGACGGTCTTGAAGGCGTCGATGTCCATGAACAGCAGCGCCACGTGCTTGTGGTTGCGGTGGTTGGCCGCAAGGGACTGGTTGGTGCGGTCGCGCAACAGCTCGAGGTTGGGCAAGCCGGTCAAGGTGTCGTAGAAGGCCAGGGTCTCGATTTTCTGTTCGGCAGCCTGGCGTTCGCTGACTTCCGCCGCCAGGCGCAGGTAGGGCTCGCGCACGCTGGAAATGAACACCACACGGTAAATGAACCAGTAGGAGAGCACTTTGTAGAGGTGGCCGAGCAGGCTGTAGATGTCGTTGACATTGCTGTAGGCGGTGAAACACAGCTCGGAAAGAATCGACAGGGCCACCGCCAGAAACAGGCCCCGGGCGTCGTAGGCGTGCGCGCGCCGACTGTCGCGCCAGAAGCACAGGGCGGCGGCGATGAGCACGGAGATTACTAGCCATTCGACGATGATCTTCAGTGGCGTCAGGCCCACGCCATCGATAAAGGTGCGGGGGAACAGGGCAGGATGCCAGAGCTGCAGGTAGCTGAACAATGCCGTCACCAGCAGTGCCGCGGCCAGCAGGTAATAGCGGGTTGTCGCCTTGCGCAGTGCTGTCCAGGGCCGCAAGGCCACTATCAGCAGGCAGATGGCGGCGCTCAGGCGGGCCGCGAGCCAGAAGTCGATGGCCTTTTCCGGGCTGGCCGGGGTGATGAAGTTGGGCATGCCGCGATACGACAGTACATGGGCGAAGTCCAGCAGACCTACCGCGAGAAAGCCGCAGGCCAGGATCAGCAGGTTGCCGGCGCGTTCCACCCGGTAGCTGTGCCAGGTGACGCTGAACACCAGCATGGCGACCACGATGGCGAAGAACTCGGTGGTGGTATGCAGCCAGGTTGGAAACCAGCCATGGCTCTGCTTCAGTTCGGCTGACTGGGGTAGCAGCCAGATGCTCAGCAACAGCAAGGTCAGACTGCCCAGCAGCAGATAGGTGCAGCGACTGTATCTGGTCGTGCGGTGGCCGGTAGCGAGCAACGGATCGTGCATGCGTGGTCTGCCGTTGGCGGGGACAAGGTTGCCCTGGTGGGGCTTGGTGTTGGGCTATTGCTGCATGCGGCAATCCGCGCTGTCCAGGTAATAACCGCAGTCTGCGTAAGGTTGGTTGCGACTATAGCCAATCGCGCGTGCGCTGAGAACGTGGGCGTAAGTCGTAACCCATGGTTGATTGGGTCAATCGGCGCTGAGCGCTTGGGTCATTGAGGCGATGGGGCCGCGGCGCCTACCCTGCGTAACGACTTCAGCCAGGGAGCACCTCCGCATGCAGCGCATAATCTTCGAAACCGAGCACAGCCTGTTTCGCGACGCGTTCAGCGCCTTTCTGAACAAGGAGGTAGTGCCCCATCAGGACGCGTGGGAAGAAGCCGGCATGGTCAGTCGCGAGGTGTGGCGCAAGGCCGGCGAGATGGGCTTCCTGCTGCCCTGGGCCGATGAGGAGTACGGCGGTTCCGGGCTCAAGGATTTCCGCTATGAGCAGATCATGTGCGAGGAACTGGCGAAGATTAACGAGGCAGGCTTCATGCTGCCGCTGCACTCGGCGCTCTGTGGCCCCTATATCGCCGAGTACGGCAACGCCGAACAGAAGGCGCGCTTCATGCCCGGGATCATCCGCGGCGAGCTGATCCTGGCGGTGGCGATGACCGAGCCGAGCGCGGGCTCCGACCTGGCCGGCATGCGTACCACGGCGGTGGACAAGGGCGACCACTACGTCCTCAACGGCTCCAAGGTGTTCATCTCCAACGGCCTGCTGGCCGATGTGGTGATAGTCGCGGCCAAGACCGACCCGGCCAACAAGCACGCCATGGGCCTGTTCCTGGTCGAGCGCGGCATGCCGGGGTTCGAGCGCGGCGCCAAGCTGAAGAAACTCGGCATGCACAGCCAGGACACCGCCGAGCTGTTCTTCAACGAGGTCAAGGTGCCCAAGGCCAACCTGCTGGGTGATGCCAAGGGCGGCTTCTACTACCTGATGAACATGCTCGCCCAGGAACGCCTGACCAACGCCTGCGGTGCGGTGGCCGGGGCCGAAGCGGCGTTGCAGGTGACCCTCGATTATGTGAGGGAGCGCAAGGCCTTTGACCGGCCAATCTCGCACTTCCAGAACACCCGTTTCAAGCTGGCCGAGATGCGCACCCAGATCGACGTCGCCCAGGTGTTCGTCGACCGCTGCGTGATGGATCACAATCAGAAGAAACTCACCCCGGAAGTGGCCGCCGAAGCCAAGCTGTTCACCACCGAACTGCTCGGCAAGGTGGTCGATGAAGGGGTGCAGTTGCACGGTGGCTGGGGTTATATGTGGGAGTACCCGATCTGCAAGATGTATGCGAACGCACGCATCCAGCGGATCTTCGCCGGCACCTCGGAGATCATGAAAGAGATCATCAGTCGCGGTATGCAGTTGTAGGGCGGTGCAACCCGCCATCCGGGCGCACGGACGTTGCATGAATCAGCTCAAGGAGCTGGTGCGGAGCGCCGAGGTGCAGGCCAAGTTCCTCCACGACAACGCCCGGCGGGTGTTCAAGCTGTGAACGCCGGTCTTGCAACGAGGCTTTGCGTAGCCCGGATGCAATCCGGGGGATGGTGGTCGATTTCTCCCGGATTGCATCCGGGCAACACGCCACGCGTTGTCCAATCCGCACACAAGGAGCCGTCATGAAAGGCCCGCTGTCCTCGCTGAAAGTGCTGGATTTCTCCACCCTGTTGCCGGGGCCGTTCGCCTCGCTGCTGCTCGCCGACATGGGCGCCGAGGTGTTGCGCGTCGAATCGCCCAGCCGCATGGATCTGCTCCGCGTGCTGCCGCCGCATGACGGCGGCGTATCGGCCAGCCATGCCTACCTCAACCGCAACAAGCGCTGCATCGCCTTGGACCTGAAACAGGCCGAGGCGGTGGCGCTGGTCAAGCAGTTGGTGGCCGAGTACGACATCGTCCTGGAGCAGTTCCGCCCCGGGGTGATGGACAAGCTCGGGGTTGGCTATGAGGCGCTCAAGGCGATCAACCCCAGGCTGATCTATGTGTCGATCACCGGTTATGGTCAGACCGGGCCGTACAAGGACCGCGCCGGCCACGACATCAACTACCTGGCCCTGGCCGGGATCGCCAGCTACACCGGGCGCCGCGACCGCGGGCCGCTGCCGCTCGGCGTGCAACTGGCGGACATCGCCGGCGGTTCGCTGCACGGGGTGATCGGCCTGCTGGCGGCGGTGATCCAGCGCCAGGTCACGGGCGAAGGCCAGCAGGTCGATGTTAGCATGACCGATTGCGCCTTCAGCCTGCACGGCATGGCCGGCGCTGGCTTCCTGGCCGCCGGGGTCGAGCCGCAGATGGAGAATCAGGCGCTCAACGGCGGCAGCTTCTACGACTACTACCGCACCCGCGATGGCCGCTGGTTCTCGGTCGGCAGCCTGGAACCGCAATTCATGCAGCAGTTCTGCACTGCCCTCGGCCGCCCGGAGTTGGCCGCGCGCGGCCTGTCGCCCAGCGCGCAAGACCAGCAGGCGCTCAAGCACGAGATCGAGATCGAATTCGAGAAGCGCGATTTCGCTGAGTGGAGCCAGCTGTTCGCCGGCCTGGATGCCTGCGTCGAACCCATGCTGAGCCTGGCCGAGGCGGTCGAGCACCCGCAGCTCAAGGCGCGCCAGCTGGTCGCCGAGGTGCCGCGTGCAGGCGGCGAACCGCAGCGGCAGATGGCCTGTCCGCTCAAGTTTTCCGCCGGTTTGCCCGAGCCCAGGCATATTGGCGCCGCGCTGGGTGCACACACCGAGGAGGTGCTGCGCGAGCTGGGCTATTCGGCCGAGCGGATCGCCGAGCTGAAGGCGGCCAAGGTCGTGGCGTAGGCGGGGGGATGGCCGGGCGACGTTCGGCTTTGGCCTGAACGCATATGCTTCGCACCGGCCACCCAATGCGGCGCCTCTCAGAACACCTGAAGCAGCCGGATATTCAGCCGGCTGTCCTCGCGAAAGCCGTGCTCCACTGCGATATCCCGGCCGACAGTGGCCGCCAGCTGGGTGCCGGGCAGGAAGAACCAGGCGAAACCCGCCGACCACTTGCTGCTGCGCTGGCTGTCGTCCAGCCAGCTCTGTTCCATGCGGTTCTCTCCGCCGGTCTGGTGGGACAGGCCGACGCGCAGGTCGAGGTTGTCGCGCAGCGGATAGCGCAGAAAGCCCTGGTACTGGTAGCTGGGTTTCTGCCGATGGCTCCACTTGTGCGCGCCATAGCTGTGGTTGCGCCCGTAGAAGGTCACATCGGCCGCCAGATCCAGCGCCAGCTTGTCGCCGAGCCCGATGACATAGCCGGCTTGCAGGTTGAACTTCCAGCGATTCTCGCCGAGATTCAGCACCCGGTCGTGGTCGTAACTGCCGAGCGGGATGAACAGATAGGGCGTGATGCCGAAGTAGCGCCGCCGCTCCGGCTGGTTGAGCAGCCAGATCGGCATCGCCAGGATCGGGTCGGCCAGGCCGCTGCTGTCGCCCAGGGCGCCGCTATCGTGACGACCGTCGAGGCGGCCGAATGGCAGCAGGATCTGTGGTGCGATGCGGTAGCCGCCCAGGTCGGTGTAGTGCACCAGACGCAGGATGCCGATCTGCGAATCCAGCCCGGCCGAGCCGGCCTGCTTGTGGCCGTCCCGATAGAGATGGTCGCGCTCCGCGTACTGCAGGTAGAGCAGCCCCAGGGTGGTGTCGGCGGCAGCGGGCACATAGTCGCCGGCATCCAGGTCCAGGGCTTGCGCGGGCCTGCCCCAGGACATCAGCGCGCCCAACAGCAGCAAGCCCCACAGCGCTATCCAGACTTTTGCATCGACTTGCCGGGCGCCGGGGCGCAGCGGCATTGGCGTATTTGGCAGCATCTTGCTTCCTCGTTTTCTTGTTTGATGTGAGCGGTGCAGGTATCGCCGGCAGCTGGGCTGCCGGGGTTATTGCTGCGGATGGCGTGGATCCCACAGCAGCCGATCCAGCCCCTGCTCGTACTGCATGCCGCGCGGGAAACTCACTAGCTCCAGCTGCAGGCCCCAGGGCGCCAGGAAGTACACCCAGGTCAGGCCGGCTGCCGGGCCTTCGCTGAAGGTGCTGGGCGTATCGAGCACCCGCACCTGCTTCGACTTCAGGTAGGCGATTGCCGCGTCCATGTCGTCCACGTAGAACGCCAGGTGGTGGCCGCCGATGTCGCTGTTGCGCGGCAACCGGCGGTTCTGATCCGGCGCGCTGTACTCGAAGATTTCCAGGTTGGTGCCGTTGCCGCAGCGGACCATCTGGAAGTCCTTGATCACGGCGCGCGGATGCACGTTGAGGTGGCGCTCCATCCAGTCGTCCGCGAACTTGAACTCGCCGAAGGTGAAGTAGGCTTCGCAGCCGAGTACCTCGACGAAGAAATCCGTCGCCTGGCGCAGGCTGGGAGCGGTGATGCCGATGTGCTGCAGGCCCTGCATGCCGGGAAGTCCACCGGCCAGCGCCAATGGCGACAGCACTGCAGCGGCGAGGGTGAGGATGAAATGGCGCAACAGGTGGATTGCTGCTCGGAAAGTCATGGCGATACTCCTGGTACAGGATGGGCAAGCGGTCGCCGGCCGCAGGCTTGCGCGCCTGCAACATCGGTCGACTGGGATAGTGCGAAGCGGGCAGGGGTCAGCGGCGCGGTAATCGCCGCGCCACTTGCTGGCCCAGCGGCACGCCGGGACGGCAAAGCAATGGCCAGGGCTGGCTCTCGGTGTTGCGGGTGGTATCGGTAAAAGGCATCGGGGTAATGGCGGGCATGCTGCATCCTCGTCTTGTTGTTATGGGGCCCGTGGCCGGGCTCATCGACTAGATGGCAGGACCCATGCCAACCCCGTTGCGGTGTTTGGCTGTGACTGCAGTTGTTTGATTTTTAATGGTTTTTGGGGTGATGGTAAAAACCTGTAGCGGCCGGCTGAAGGCCGCCGACTGTCACGCCGCTTACAGCTGTAATGCCCGTCGTTACAGGTATTACAGGCTTCGCAGGGCAGGCGGCGGGGGAGTAGACTCTGGTCCATAGACGGATGCGCCCGGTTTGCCAGCGAGCAGGCGGGCGCAACAAGAACAAGATCGTCACAGCGGACCCCGGCGCGTGCTGCCTGAGCATGCTGCGTCGCGCGTCCGAGGAGGCTGCATGCGCATCATCCCGCCCAGCAGTGTGCATATCGACACGGTGTTGTCCCATGCTGCCAACCCTGCACTGGCACCGCTGGGGCAAGGTTTCGACCCGCTGATCTCGCGCTCCTGGCAACGCTGCATTCAGGACTACGGTCTGGATCCGGCCAAGCCGGCACCACCGCGTTTCGTCCCGCGCCAGGTGCTGCTCGATCACCAGGATCAGGCCGACGAACTGATCAACGTGGCCCGCGCCGGCGTCGAACAGCTGTACCGGCATATCGCTGAGCTGGGTTACGTGGTGCTGCTCACCGACAACCGCGGGATCACCGTGCAGTTCCTCGGCGACCCGGACGACAAGGCCTCGCACCGCAAGACCGGCCTCTACCTCGGTGCCGACTGGAGCGAGGATCATGCCGGCACCTGCGCGGTGGGCACCTGCATCAAGGAGCAGCAGGCGCTGACCTGTCACCACCATGACCACTTCAGTGCCCACCATGTCAGCCTCACCTGCACCGCGGTGCCGATCTTCAACCCCCAGGGCCAGCTGCTCGCCGTGCTGGACATCTCCGCCCTGCAGTCGCCGCCCTCGAAAGACTCGCAGACCTTTGCCCTGCAACTGGTCAAGCAGTACGCGCGGATGATCGAGGATGCCTACTTCCTCAGGCGCTACCGCGACACGCACATCCTTTGCCTGGACAGCTCGCGCGAGTTCGTCCTGATCAACCGTCATTACCTGCTGGCGATGGCCGAGGATGGCAGCCTGCTGGCGGCCAACACCGCCGGCCGGCAACTGCTCGCCGAGTGCGCCCTGGAGCTGCCGCTGCGGCCCTCGGCGCTGGCCCCCAAGGTCGGCGTGCAACAGCTGTTCGATTGCGAGCTGGAGGATGTTTTCAATATCCCCTATGCCAGCGCCGACCATGTGCGCGCCTTCCGCACCCATCGGCAGAATGCGCTGTATTTCGCCGCCCTGATGGAGCCGCGCCGTGCGCCTGTGCAAGTGCTGGCCAGCAGCCACGCACTGCCGCGCTGCGCCCTGGACGAACTGGCCGACGACGACCCCTTGATGCGCAAGATGCTGGCCCGCGCCAAGCGCCTGTGCAGCGAACCCCTCAACGTCCTGCTCAATGGCGAGACCGGTACCGGCAAGGAACGCCTGGCCCGCGCCCTGCACGAGAGCGGCAATCGCAGCACGGCCGCCTTTGTCGCGATCAATTGCGCGGCCATGCCCGAGTCGCTGATCGAGAGCGAGCTGTTCGGCTACCAGCCGGGCAGCTTCACCGGCGCGCGCGGCAAGGGCATGCGCGGGCTGATCCAGCAGGCCGATGGCGGCACCCTGTTTCTCGACGAGATCGGCGACATGCCGCTGCACCTGCAGACCCGTCTGCTGCGGGTGCTGGCCGAGCAGGAAGTGATGCCGCTGGGCGCGGACAAGCCGATCAAGGTGGACATCCGGGTGATCGCCGCCAGCCACCGCGACATTCGCCAGATGATCGAGGCCGGCCAGTTTCGCGAGGACCTCTACTACCGCCTCAACGGTGCCACCCTGAAACTGCCGGCGCTGCGCGAGCGGGCCGACAAGGGCTACCTGATCGAGCGGCTGTTCATGGAGTTGAGCGAGCCGCGCCAGCGTCCGCCCCGCCTGCGCGGCGATGCCATGAGTGCGCTGCTGGGCTATGCGTGGCCGGGCAATATCCGCGAACTGCGCAACGCGCTGCAGTACGCCCTGGCCACCTGCGAAGGCGAGGAGATCACTGTCGACGACCTGCCCGAGCAGTGCCTGCCCAGCCCCGGGCCGCGCCTGCCTGCGCCGACAGAACCGGCGCGCACGCTGAGCGCCGATCCGGCTGCGCAGCTGGAGGCAACCCTGCGCCGGCACCGCTGGAATATCAGCGCCGCGGCGCGCGAGCTGTCGTTGTCGCGGCCGACCATCTACCGCTGGATGAAGGTCTACAACATCGTGCTGCCCAAGGCCCAGGAGTGAGCGGTTGTGAAAAAAAACGCTCGCCTGTTGCTGCCGCTCGATATTTTCACAGCCGCTGAGTCGCTGGAATGGCTACCAACCCGTCAGCGGGAAACGGCCCCAACCCTTAGTTGCGGTTCAGGCCGCGTTGCAGGGCCAGGTCCCAGGGCGGTGCCGGGCCGAAGCGGGCCTTGAGGAATTCCAGCAGCAGGCAGCTGCGCGAGCCGGTTTCGCGCTCCAGGCGCAGGGCGTAGATGCCGCTCGGTTCCGGAACCGGCAGGCCAGCTTCGCAGAACAGCGGCAGCAATTCGCCGCGCAGCAGGTAATCGCTGATCAGCCAGGTCGGCAGGTGGGCGATGCCCAGGCCGGCGAGGGCGCCGAACAGCAGGGTTTCGGCGTTGTTGGCGGTCATGCGCAGGCGTTTCGGTCGGCAGATCTGCAGCTTGCCGTCGACCTCGAAGCGCCAGGCGTAGGGTGGCGCCAGGCTGTCCCAGTCGAGGCCATCGTGCTCGATCAGTGCGCTGGGCGAGCGCGGCACGCCGCGCCGCGCCAGGTAATCCGGGCTGGCACAGACCACCCGCACCAGCGGCGCGAGGGCGGTGGCGACCAGGCGGGTGTCGGCCAGCGGGCCGATGCGCAGCACCAGGTCGACTTCGCCGAGGTGGGCGCCGTGCAGGTCGATGAAGCTGTCGATCAGGCGCAGTTGCACATCCAGCCCCGGATAGGCGATGAGAAATTCGGCAATCGCCGGTGCCAGGTGGCGCCTGCCAAAGGGCGCCGGTGCGTCGATGCGAATCAAGCCCTCCGGCGCGCTGCTCAGGGATACGGCCTCGGCACGGGCCAGGTTCAGCTCCGCGAGGATGCGCCTGGCGCGCTCGGCAAAGGCCTGCCCGGCCGGGGTGGCGCGTACCGCGTGAGTGCTGCGACTGAACAGGCTGCTGCCGAGCGAGCGCTCCAGGGCATCGATCCGTCGCGCCACGGCAGAAGGGGTGAGCGGATGGCGCCGGGCGGCGGCGGAGAAGCTGCCGCTTTCCAGCACGTCGAGAAACAGGCTGAGTTGGTCGGTCAGGGCGTCGGGGTTCATGCATGGCTCGCTTGTGCGTTATCAGCACAGCGATTGTGCGCTGCTGTGCGTTTCCGGGCCAGTCCTGGCCGGCTAGCATGCGCAGGACGCCAACGGAGCCACCGATGAACCCGATCGACTTTGCCCTGAACCTAATCCTCGGCGTGCTGCTGGGGACGCTGGGGGGCCTGTTCGGCATCGGCGGCGGCCTGATCGCGATTCCGGCTCTAGGCGTGCTGTTCGGGCTCGACCAGCAGTTGGCCCAGGGCACAGCCCTGGTGATGGTGGTGCCGAATGTGCTGCTGGCACTGTGGCGCTATCACCAGCGCAACCGCATCGACCTGCGCCATGCGCTGGCCCTGGCGCTCAGCGGTTTCGTGTGCGCCTTGCTCGGGGCGGGTTGGGCGGTGACGGTGGATGCCGAACGCATGCGCCTGGCCTTCGTCGGTTTTCTCCTGGCGCTGGCGCTCTACAACCTGTCGCGCGTGTATTGGCGCCCGGTGGCGGGCTGCAGCGAACTGCGTCAGCCCTGGCCCTGGCTGGCCGTTCTGGGCAGTGCTGCCGGTTTGCTCGGCGGCTTGTTCGGGGTCGGTGGTGCGGTGCTGGCCGTGCCGGTGCTGACCGGCGTGTTCGGCACCACCCAGTTGATGGCCCAGGGTCTGGCGCTGGCCCTGGCGGCGCCGAGTACGGCGGCGACCCTGGTGACCTATGCACTGCACGAGCATGTCGACTGGGCGCTGGCGCTGCCCCTGGCGCTGGGCGGGTTGCTCAGCATCAGTTGGGGCGTGCGGCTTGCCCACGCCTTGCCCGAGCGGCTGTTGCGTGCGCTGTTCGCCGGCTTCCTGCTGCTCTGTGCGCTGTTGCTCGGCCTTAGAGCCTGAAGCCTTCGATGATGTGCTCGGCCAGGGTTTCGGTCACCGGCGACTGGGTGCGCGCATTGCGCAGCAGCACGATGCTGGCCGAGGGCATGCTGGGCAGGCCTTCGGCTTCGCCGATGATGCGCAGGTCGGGGGTGATCAGGCTTTGCAATTGCGCGGTGATTGCCAGGCCGGCGCTGACCACCGCCATGATTCCCGAGAGGCTGGGGCTGGTGTAGGCGATGCGGTATTGACGCTCCATGGCGTCCAGCGCATTGCAGGCCCAGGAGCGGCAGAAGCACTCGGCATTGAACATCGCCAGCGGCAGCGGCTCCTGTTCGTGGGGGCTGAAACCCTGGGCTTCGGCCCAGACGATGCGTTCCTGGCGCAACAGCTGACCGATTTCGGTGCCCGGCTCGCGGGTGACGATGGTCAGGTCCAGGTCCTGGCGCTGCAACAGGTTGTACGACGGCTCGCAGTGCAACTCCACCTGTACCAGCGGGTAGGCCTGGGCGAAGCGCGAGAGGATGCCCGGCATAAAACGCATCACGTAGTCATCCGGGGTGCCGATGCGCACCGAGCCGACCATGTGCGGCTCGCGCATGGTGTTCATCACCTCGCCATGCAGCTTGAGGATGCGCCGGGCGTAGCCGAGCAGTACCTGGCCTTCGGCGGTCAGGCTGACCTGGCGGCCGTCGCGCTGGAACAGCGGGCGCTGGATCACATCCTCTTCCAGGCGTTTCATCTGCATGCTGACCGCCGACTGGGTGCGGTTGACCATCTCCGCGGCTCGGGTAAAGCCACCGTTGTCGGCAATGGCGACAAAGGTCCGCAGCAGTTCGCTGTCGATGCTCGGGTAGCTGGCCATTCATCAATCTCCGAGATGGGGTGCATCAGAAACATTCGTTGGATTGATCATAAGCCCAGCGCGAGACTGTCGCCAACCCCACAGGAGGGCGACGAGATGAAAGGTCAAAAAGGTTATGCAATAGCAAGTGTGTGGCCACGCCAAGCGGTGAGCCTGGGTGCTCTGGCCAGGGCGGTGTGGCATCAGCTCAAGCGCTGGCATGAGCTGGCCTGGCAGCGTCGGCAACTGGCGGCGCTCAATGATGCGGCGCTCAAGGATCTCGGCCTGAGCCGGGCGGATGTGATGCAGGAAACCGAGCGGCCGTTCTGGGACGATCCGCTGGCGAAGTAGCCAGCTTCAGGAGGATTTATGCTTGTCACAGGAAGTCTGTCCGCATGACTTCGCGCGCAAGGGCACCGATGTATTGCTGTTCCAGCTGGTGGTGCTGCTGCGCCGCCAGCTGGCGTCGAATATGGCGGTGTTCTCGTTTATGGCGCCGCTGTTCGGTGTGAGCTTCGGCGTGCTGATTCTCGATGAGCCCCTGAGCCTGAATTTCGTCGCTGGCGCGGCGCTGGTGTTGCTCGGTATCGTCCTGGTCAGCAATCATGCCTGGGTCAGCAGGCGCCTCAGTCTCTGGCGCTATGCCGAACGATAGAGACAAGGAGAAAGCATGTCCGCTTATCAGCTCGCGCAGTTGAATATCGCCAGCATGAAGGAGCCGCTGGAGTCCCCCGGTATGGCGGATTTCGTCGCCAATCTGGAGCGCATCAATGCGCTGGCCGAGGCCTCGCCGGGGTTCGTCTGGCGTTTGCAGGACGAGGCGGGCGATGCCACCGCGCTGCGCCCCTTTGGCGAAGAAGTGCTGGTCAATCTGTCGTTGTGGCGAGATGTCGAGGCGCTCAAGGACTATGTCTACAAATCCGCCCACGCGGAAATGCTCAAGCGCCGCAACGAATGGTTCGCGCGCATGGGCGAGGCGCATATGGTGCTCTGGTGGGTGCCGGCCGGCCATCTGCCCAGCGTCGGCGAGGCTGCCGAACGCCTGCAATTGCTCCGCGAGCTTGGGTCGACTGCGCAGGCGTTCAGTTTTCGCCAGGCGTTTGCGCCTGCGGATATGCCGGTTGCGGCGATGGCCTCGACGGTGACTGAGTGAATTCGCACAGGCTATGACTTCGCCCCAGACACTGACCCTCGCCCAAGCCCGGCGTCTGGCGCTGCGGGCCCAGGGCTTCGGCCGCGCGCTGCCGGGCGCGGTCGGTCACCGCCAACTGCTGGCACAGATCGCCCGGCTCGGCGTGTTGCAGATCGATTCGGTGAACGCCTTGGTGCGTTCGCATTACCTGCCGCTGTTCTCCCGCCTCGGCGCTTACGATCGAACGCTATTGGAACAAGCGGCCTGGAGTCAGGGGCGTCGTCGCGGCTTGTTCGAATACTGGGGCCATGAAGCCTCGTTGCTGCCGCTGTCGTTCTATCCGCTGCTGCGCTGGCGCATGCAGCAAGCGCGCGATGGCGAAGGCATCTATAAACAGCTGGCGCATTTCGGCCGCGAGCAGCAGCCATTGATTCGGCGGGTGTTGCAGGCGGTCCGCGAGCAAGGTGCTTTGGGCGCCGGCAGCCTGGGGCAGAAAACCGCCGGCAGCAGCGCCTGGTGGGGCTGGAGCGCGGAAAAGCATGCGCTGGAATGGTTGTTCGCCACCGGCGAGGTGACCGTCGCCGGACGCCGCGGTTTCGAGCGTTTATATGATCTGCCGGAACGGGTATTGCCGACGGCGGTGCTGAATGCGCCCGAGCTGGATAGCGCCGAGGCCCAGCGCCGCTTGCTGTTGCACGCGGCCGAGGCGTTGGGCGTGGCCACGGAGAAGGACCTGCGCGACTACTACCGCCTGGAGGCTCGCGACATCCAGGCGCGGCTGGCCGAACTGCTCGAAGCCGGTGAACTCCAGCAGCTGCGGGTGCAGGATTGGGCGCAGCCCGCGTATTGCCGGGGCGCGCCGACCATTCCGCGCAAGGTCGAGGCCAGCGCCTTGCTTTCGCCCTTCGACTCGCTGATCTGGGAGCGGGCGCGTACCGAGCGCTTATTCGACTTCCGCTATCGCCTGGAGATCTACACCCCGCCGCACAAGCGGGTGTATGGCTACTACGTGTTGCCGTTTCTGCATAAGGAGCGTCTGGCGGCGCGGCTGGATCTGCGCGCCGAACGCGCTCATGGCTGTCTGGCCGTGCATGCTGTGCATGTGGAAACGCCAGGGCTGGATGAACCGGGTTTGGCGGCGCTGGCGCTCAACCTGCGGGCCTTGGCTGGTTGGTTGGGGCTGGAGCGCGTAGCGCTCAACTGCACGAGCGGCATCGCCGCACGTCTGCGTGGGTATCTCGGCTGAGACCGCGAGTCGGCAATCGGCTACGGCTTCCGCTACAATGCGCGGCGAATTTGTCTTGCCCGAGAGCCCACCATGTCCGCCTGTCAGACCCCGATCATCGTTGCCCTGGATTTCCCGACCCGTGATGCCGCCCTGGCGCTGGCCGATCGGCTCGACCCCGGGTTGTGCCGGGTCAAGGTCGGCAAGGAACTCTTCACCCGCTGCGGCCCGGATATCGTCGGTGCCCTGGCTGGCAAGGGTTTCGAGGTGTTCCTCGATCTGAAATTCCATGACATTCCCAACACCACGGCGATGGCGGTCAAGGCCGCGGCCGAGCTGGGCGTGTGGATGGTCAACGTGCACTGCTCGGGCGGCCTGCGCATGATGGCGGCTTGCCGCGAGACCCTGGACAAGCTGGCCGGCGCCAAACCGCTATTGATCGGCGTCACCGTGCTGACCAGCATGGAACGCGAGGACCTGGCCGGCATCGGCCTGGATATCGAACCCCAGGCGCAAGTCTTGCGTCTGGCGGGTCTGGCCGCGCAAGCCGGGCTGGATGGTCTGGTGTGTTCCGCCCAGGAAGCCCAGGCGCTCAAGGCCGCTTATCCGGCGTTGCAGCTGGTCACTCCCGGCATTCGTCCGGCGGGCAGCGCCCAGGACGATCAACGGCGTATTCTGACTCCGCGCCAGGCGCTGGATGTCGGTTCCGATTATCTGGTCATCGGCCGGCCGATCAGTCAGGCCAGCGATCCGGCACAGGCCTTGGCGGCGGTCGTGGCCGAGCTGGCCTGATAGCCCGTCAACAATTACAGTCGCTCAATTCGACTCAGTCAGGTTCTTGCCATGCATCCCGCCGCCGAAGATTCGCCACTGGGTAAGTCCAGCGAATACATCGCTACCTACACGCCGTCGCTGCTGTTCCCGATTGCGCGCGCCGCCAAGTGGGCCGAGCTGGGCCTGACGGCCGAGACTCTGCCGTATCAGGGGGTGGATTTCTGGAACTGCTTCGAGCTGTCCTGGCTATTGCCTTCGGGTAAGCCGGTGGTGGCCATCGGCGAGTTCGCCATCCCGGCGGATTCGCCGAATATCATCGAGTCGAAATCCTTCAAGCTGTACCTCAACTCGTTGAATCAGACGGCGTTCGCCGACATCGCCGAATTGCAGGAAGTGTTGCGCCGGGATTTGTCGGCGGTCGCCGGCAAGTCGGTGGGTGTACGCGTGCGCAGTTTGGCCGAGGTGACGGCCGAAGGGGTGGCGACGCTGCCCGGGCAGTGCATCGATGACCTGGATGTGGTCATCAGCAACTACGCCCGACCGCAGCCGGAACTGCTGCGTTGCGAGCCGCAGCGGCTAGTCGAGGAAAGTCTGCACAGCCACCTGTTGAAGTCCAACTGCCCGGTCACCGGCCAGCCGGATTGGGGCAGCGTGGTGGTGCAGTACCGCGGCGCGGCGCTGGATCACGCCAGTTTGCTGGCCTATCTGGTGAGCTTTCGCCAGCATGCGGATTTCCACGAGCAGTGCGTGGAGCGGATCTTTCTCGATCTGCAGCACCTGCTCCAGCCCGAGTACCTGACGGTGTATGCCCGTTACGTACGTCGCGGCGGCCTGGATATCAATCCCTACCGCAGTACGGCGGCGATAGCGCCGGACAACCGGCGCTTGGTGCGCCAGTAACGGGGAGGAGGCGGCAAGCTGGAAGCGTCAAGCAAGAGCTTGCGCACACCAGGGCAGCTTGCCGCTGCCTCTCAGATCCCCATGTTGGCCAGGCTCTGCACGATGTTGCGCAAGGTGCCGGCCAGGGTCGGATGACTGGCTTCGAAACGTTCCACTGCCAGGTTGACGCCATCAATCAGGGTGGCATCCGGTGCGGCCGCCGCTTGGCGGGCCAGCTGGAGTTCGATTTCCTGGGTCAGGACAAATAGCGATGCCCGTTCTTCTTCAGTCAGTGGCGGATCCTGAGCCAACTGTTCGCGCAGCTCTTCCAGCTGTTGCTGCAGACGGTTTGCAGGCATAAATCTCTCCCTTTATTGATAGGCAAAACATTGACCCTGCGCCTTCGCGGAGGCCCTTGCATGCTTGCTAGGGTAATCCAAGCGGCGCGGCTTTGCTTGCCCGGGATCAAATCTATTGCTTGAGCTGGTTGGGGCGTCGGGCGTATGGAGACGGTCGCAATCGGCGAGAGTTTTTGCGCAACCGCTCAGGGTTTTTCCCCCTTCTGTCGGCGTGAGCCGAGGTCGGCCAGGCAGGGACCGAGTTCGCTCAATTGATCTATTACCGCGTGCACGCCGAGGCGATATAGAGTCAAGGTCGCCTGGGTGCGCAGGCGGTCGCGCTCGGCTGCTGCGAGAGTTTGCCAGTCTGCTGGCGCCTGGCCACAGAGTGGTCCGCAGGCCGCCAGGCCGATGGTCCACAGCCCGGCATTGAGGCCGGCCTGGAGCAGGCGCGGTTCGCCGCTGATCAGCACGCAGCCATCGAGTTGCTCGACCTGCAAGTCCGCCAGTGCCTGCCAGCAGGCATCCGGCGCCGGCCAGGCGCGGCCGACTCGGCTCGGGGTGGCAGGGAGCCAGTCGGGCAGCGGGGTCGCCAGGGCGATGCTGGCATCACGCGGCAGTTCATCGAGCCAGGCACAGGGCACTTTCTGCTGGTGCAGTTGTTGCAACTGCTGCAGGGCGCCCGGAGTGAGTTCGGCGTGTTCGCAGGCTGCTTCGCTCAAGGCCTGCTCGAAGGCCTGTCGCTCGCCAGCGCTGGGCGTGCGGCCAAGCCGTTGCTCCAGGGCACCAGGTACGGCATTGAGCTGTTCGCCACCGTGTCGTGGATACAGGCGTTGCATGGCCGTGGGCAATGTGCGTGCACCAAAGTCCACCAGGCAACCGGATAAACCAAAAAGCAAGGCAGTGAAGGCGGGAGGGGTGACTGGCATGCTGGTCATCCTTGAAGTTATCAGGTCCAGTGTGCGGGCTGCTGATGACGACAAGATGAAGCTTATGTGACGGCTAGCGGCAAAGACGCTCGATCCGTATGGCGGGGGGCTGGTGTCCGATCAGTCGACGCCCATGATGATTGCCCATGTCCCACCTGACGAGGGGGAGGGATATTGAGTAAGGTTTTTTCCTGCAGTTTGCTGGTCCCCTCGACTGCCTATTTGGCTGCATCAGGCTTTATACTGCCGGGCCTCTATGGTCGCCCTGGGGCCGGCCGACAATTTTTCTCAAGGAGAGACCCTAATGCCTGTAATCGGTGCGAACTGGATCGATCGTCTGGGCCGATTGTGCGCCTGTGCCAGTCTGGTACTGCTTCCGTTGGTGGCTCAGGCCGCTGAAGATGACCCGTGGGAAGGCTTCAATCGGGCGATCTTCCGCTTCAACGACACCCTCGACACCTATGCGCTCAAGCCGTTGGCGCAGGGCTATCAGGCGGTAACCCCACAGTTTCTCGAAGACGGCGTGCATAACGTCTTCGGCAATATCGGCGATGTTGGCAACCTGGCCAACAACGTGCTGCAAGGCAAGCTGCACGATGCCGGTGTGGACACCAGTCGGGTGATCTTCAACACCACCTTTGGCGTACTGGGCTTCTTCGATGTGGCCCGAGAAATGGGCCTGCAGCGCAGCGACGAAGACTTCGGTCAGACTTTCGGCGCTTGGGGCCTGGGCAGTGGACCCTATGTGGTGCTGCCGCTGCTCGGTCCGAGTACGGTGCGCGATACGTTCAGCAAAGCGCCGGACAGCCTGCTCCAGCCTTACCGGTATATGGACCATGTGCCGACCCGTAACCTCACGCGCGGTGTGAATGTTATCGATACCCGTGCCAGTTTGCTGTCGGCCGAGCGGATGGTCAGTGGCGACAAGTACATCTTCATCCGCAACGCCTACCTGCAGAACCGTGAGTTCAAGGTGCGCGACGGTGATGTCGAGGACGATTTCTAGCGTCCTGCCTTCAGGCATTTCATGCAAAAAAGGCGGCCATACCAGGCCGCCTTTTTTGCGTTTTGAGTGCTGCCGATTTCAACTCATCGACAGAATCGTCAGGCCCAGGGTCTGGCGGCCATTGTCCAGGTCGCTGACGCGTACCACCTCGGCTTCGGCCACCAGCCCTTTGAGCTGGTTATGGTCGGAGGCGATATGCACCTTGATCTTGTCACCCAGCTTCAGCGCACACTCGACTTCGAGCTGCATGCCGGTACTCGACAGGTCGAGGCACAGTGCGGGAATTTCCTTTCCGCCATGCTGCAGGGTGACCGGTGCTTCCAGTCGCATGCGGATGTAATCGCGTTTTTCGCTGTAATCGTGATTACTTTGGCTCATGGACGCTATCCTCTTTGTTGTAGGGTTCTCCTGTGGCCCTTATAACCTTCGCCGATTTGCGGTGTAAAGTCGCGTAGCGATGACTGGCGCATGCTTGAATCGAGGTGCGTATGGGAGTACCGTCAGCGCCTTGAGACGAACCGAGTACACGTGCGCAGGCCGATGGCCTGGTGCTTACGCCTAGCCTTGCCCCGGCGCAGTTTGCCTGGATACCCAATGCACAAAACCAGTGCCACGCTGCTGATTATCGATGACGACGAAGTGGTGCGCGCGAGTCTTGCGGCCTACTTGGAAGACAGCGGCTTCAACGTTCTGCAAGCCTGTAATGGCCTGGAAGGCTTCGAGGTGTTCCAGCGCGAACAGCCGGATGTCGTGATCTGCGATTTGCGTATGCCGCAGGTCGATGGCCTCGAGCTGATCCGGCGGATCAACGAGCTGCAGGTGGAAACCCCGGTTATCGTGGTATCGGGCGCCGGCGTGATGAACGACGCGGTCGAGGCCTTGCGCCTGGGCGCCGCCGATTACCTGATCAAGCCCCTGGAAGATCTCGCGGTGCTCGAACATTCGGTGCGCCGCGCGCTGGATCGCTCGCATCTGCGCCAGGAGAACCAGCGCTATCGGGAACAACTGGAGGCAGCCAACATCGAGCTGCAAGCCAGCCTGCATCTGTTGCAGGAAGACCAGAATGCCGGTCGGCAAGTGCAGATGAACATGCTGCCGGTCACGCCCTGGAAAGCCGATGGTCTGCAATTCGCCCACCAGATCATTCCGTCGCTCTATCTGTCCGGGGACTTCGTCGATTACTTCCGCGTCGATGAGCGCCGCATCGCCTTTTACCTCGCGGACGTGTCCGGGCATGGCGCCTCTTCGGCATTCGTCACCGTGCTGCTGAAGTTCATGACTACCCGCTTGCTCTATGAATTGCGGCGCAATGGCAGCTTTCCCGCGTTCAAGCCTTCGGAAGTCCTCGGCCATATCAACCGTGGCCTGATCAATTGCAAGCTGGGCAAGCACGTGACCATGCTGGGCGGGGTCATCGATGCGCAGCTGGGCCAGCTGACTTACAGCATCGGCGGCCATCTGCCGCTGCCAGTGCTTTACAGCGAAGGTGAAGCGCATTACCTGACCGGGCGTGGTTTACCGGTTGGCTTGTTCGATGAGGCCGAATACAGCGATCATGTGCTGAAATTGCCGGAATCGTTCAGCTTGACGCTGCTATCTGACGGTATTCTCGATCTGCTGCCAGGCGATACCCTGCAGGAAAAAGAACTCGCGCTGCCCCGTTTGGTCAGTTCGGCAGGCGGAACCCTGGATGGTTTGCGTCAAGTGTTTGGGCTGGCCAATCTGGCGGATATGCCGGATGATATTGCCTTGCTGGTGTTAAGCAGGAACCTTGCATGAATCCTGGGATGAGCCCCGGTAGAATCCAGTTCGCCGAACAAGACGGTACCTTCGTACTGAAGTTTGTTGGTGAAGTGCGCCTGACCCTGTGTTCGGCGCTGGATTCCACCATTGAAAAGATTTTTACTGCGCTGAATTTCACCGCCATCGTCATCGACCTGACCGAAACGCGCAGCATCGACAGCACCACCCTGGGCTTGCTGGCCAAGCTATCGATTCTCTCGCGGCAGAAGATCGGTCTGCTGCCAACCGTGGTGACCACCCATCCCGACATCACGCGGCTGTTGCAGTCGATGGGCTTCGATCAGGTGTTCAACATCGTCGATACGCCAATTCCCTGTCCAGAGTGCCTGGACGATCTACCCTCGCAGGATCAATCGGAAGAAGTGGTGCGGGCCAAAGTGCTGGAAGCTCACCGCATCTTGATGGATCTGAACGACTCCAATCGCGAAGCCTTCCACGATCTGGTCAATGCGCTAGAGCATCACTGATAGGCTGCTGTCTTCAATAGATGCGGGGCGCGCGATGAGCATCGGCGCCCCGCGTTGCATTCAGGCGAGGTCGGCGAGCAGCGTTTCCAGTTTTTCCTGGTCGCGAGCGAATTGGCGAATGCCTTCGGCAAGCTTTTCCGTAGCCATCGGATCCTCGTTCATCGCCCAGCGGAACTGGCTTTGCTCTAGGCTTTGCCGCGCTTCGGCGGGCTGGCCGCTGCTCAGCTTGCGCTCGAGCGGGGACTGGTCATCGGCCAGTTGCTGCAGCAGTTCCGGGCTGATGGTCAGACGGTCGCAACCGGCCAACTGCTCGATCTGGCCAATGTTGCGGAAGCTGGCGCCCATCACTACGGTCGCGTAGCCATTGGCCTTGTAGTAGTTGTAGATGCGCGTCACCGACTGCACGCCCGGATCCTCTGCGCCGACGAAATCACGCCCTTCGGCTTTCTTGTACCAGTCGTAGATCCGGCCCACGAACGGTGAGATCAGGAACACCCCGGCATCGGCGCAGGCCTGGGCCTGGGCAAAGGAAAACAGCAGTGTGAGGTTGCACTGGATGCCGGCTTTTTCCAGTTGTTCGGCGGCGCGGATACCTTCCCAGGTCGAGGCGATCTTGATCAGGACCCGCTCGCGGCCGATGCCAGCCTGGCCATACAGGTCGATCAGGCGTTCGGCACGGCGCAAGGTGGCCTGAGTATCGAAGGACAGGCGCGCATCGACTTCGGTGGAAATACGCCCCGGAATGATCTTGAGAATTTCCTGGCCGACCGTCACGCCGAAGCGGTCGCAGGCCAGGCCCAGGTCACCCTGGCTGGCGCTGACGGCATTTTTCAGTAGCTCGGCGTAGCGCGGCATGGCGGCGGCTTTAAGCAGCAGTGACGGATTGGTGGTGGCGTCGACCGGTTGCATGCGGGCGATGGCGTCGAGGTCGCCGGTATCGGCGACCACAGTGGTGAACTGCTTGAGTTGATCCAGCTTGGAAGTCATGGTCCTGCCTTATCGTTACTGATGCCATGACCTTACCCGAGTCAGCGCCCTTGCAGCAATTGCGCCGCCTGATCGAACAGCACCAGGGGCTCGGCGGTCTTGTGAATATCCACCGACAAGAGCTGGCGGAAGCGCCGGGCGCCGTTGAAGCCCTGGGCCAGGCCAAGCATGTGGCGGGTGATGTGGTGCATGCTGCCGCCCTCGGCCAGGTGCTCGGCAATATAACCACGCATCGATTGCATCGCCTCGAAGCGGCTGAGTACCGGTGCCGTCGAGCCGAACAGCTGTTGATCGACCTGTGCCAGCAGGTAGGGATTGTGATACGCCTCGCGACCGAGCATCACGCCATCGAAGGTCTGCAGGTGGGTCTGGCATTCCTCCAGGGTCTTGATGCCGCCGTTGAGGATGATCTGCAAATCCGGGAAGTCGCGTTTGACCTGCGCCGCCAAGTCATAGCGCAGTGGCGGTACTTCGCGGTTTTCCTTGGGTGACAGCCCGGAAAGAATGGCGATGCGCGCATGCACGGTGAAGCTCTGGCAGCCGGCGTCGCGCACCTGGCCGATGAAATCGCACAGTTCCGCATAGCTGTCGCGGCCGTCGATGCCGATACGGTGCTTGACGGTCACCGGAATGCTCACCGCATCGCCCATCGCCTTGACGCATTCGGCGACCAGCGCCGGATGGGCCATCAGGCAGGCGCCGATCATATTGTTCTGCACCCGGTCGCTGGGGCAGCCGACATTCAGGTTGACCTCGTCGTAGCCTGCCGCTTCAGCCAGCTTGGCGCAGGCCGCCAGTTCGGCCGGCACGCTGCCACCCAGCTGCAGCGCCAGTGGGTATTCCGCGGTGCTATGGCGTAGAAAGCGCGCGCTATCGCCATGCAGCAGCGCACCCGTGGTGACCATCTCGGTATACAGCAGCGCATGCCGCGACAACTGACGCAGGAAAAATCGGCAGTGCCTGTCCGTCCAGTCCATCATCGGGGCAACAGAAAACCTCCTGCTTGGCTCAGGCCGTGGTTTTGCTGGCGTTGAGCCTGATTTAGTGGGGGTTTCTGTTTCGCTCATTTGCTACCGTTTCCGCTTGTTTTTGCTTGTTTCTGAATGTGCTTTGCTACAATGTAGCAAGACAGTTTCGTCGTGTAGCAAAATTATGGGCTCTATCACTATCCGCAAGCGCAAGGACGGGTCTGCACGGTATACCGCGCAAATCAGGATCATGCAGCAGGGCGTGACAGTTTATCAGGAAAGCCAGACGTTCGACCGTAAGGCCACGGCGCAGGCCTGGATCAAGCGGCGCGAGACTGAGCTGGCTGAACCAGGTGCCATTGCCAAGGCAAATCGCAAGGGTGTGACGGTCAAGGAAATGATCGAGTGCTACCTCGATGAGTACGAAAAGATCAGGCCGTTGGGCAAGACCAAGCGCGCCACGCTAAGGGCCATTAGCCAGACATGGCTTGGAGACCTTAAAGACTCTCAAATCACCAGCCAACAGCTGGTCGAGTACGGCAATCGTCGGATGCAGGAGGATGGTATTCAGGCTCAGACGCTCGGTAATGATCTGGCTCACCTGGGCGCCGTGTTCTCTGTAGCAAGGCCGGCATGGGGGTTCGACATTGATCCGATGGCAATGCCTGATGCGCGCCGTGTACTGCGCAACATGGGGGCTGTGACCAAGAGTAGGGAAAGGAGTCGCCGACCAACGCTTACCGAGTTGGACAAGCTGCTGACCTACTTTTTCGAAATGCGCGAACGCCGCAAGCAACAGATTGATATGGCGCGGGTGATGGTGTTCGCGCTGTTCTCGACGCGCCGCCAAGAAGAGATAACGCGCATTCGCTGGGATGCCATGGATGAGACGGGGCAGCGGGTACTGATCACCGACATGAAGAATCCGGGCCAGAAGCACGGCAATGATGTGTGGTGCCTGGTTCCAGATGAAGCGTGGCAAGTAATCCAGTCAATGCCCCGCATTGCCGCTGAGGTGTTCCCCTATAACTGTCGGTCCGTGTCGGCATCCTTTACCCGCGCCTGCAACTTTCTGGAGATTGACGACCTGCATTTTCACGACCTGCGCCACGATGGTGTGAGTCGGCTATTTGAAATGGGATGGGATATTCCGAAGGTAGCCAGTGTGTCGGGGCATCGGGATTGGAACTCGATGCGGCGCTACACGCACCTGCGGGCGAACGGTGATCCTTACAAGGATTGGCCATGGTTGGAAAAGGTAGTAACTGGCCCCGTTATAGGGGCCGTGTCAGGTTAGGAGGCTCGGCGTATGCCGCGGCCCATCAGCTTGTCGTGCTCGGCTTTGGCCTTGCTGTGCTGGGCATCAAGGTACGCAGCTAGGTCATACAGGTGGACGCCCCGCGCTGACTTCTGGCTGCTCTCCATAGGTACCAGGGTCAGGTCTATCTGGCCAGAGGCGACCTTGAGCTTCATTTTCTCCGGCGTCAGGTGGCTGAAGTAGTCAGCGCAGACTCGCTCAAGTGGGATGATGGCCTGCCCGTTGTACTGGGCCATCAGTAGGAAAATAGTATTCATATCGCACCCCCGTGGCCTAGCAGGCTGATATCCACGTTCTTCTCCATCAGCTGCTTGAGCGACAGGAAGAGCATCGGGCGCCCGCCGGCCATGTCAGCATAGGGCTCAGTCTTCACAAAATACGGTTCCTCTTGGATCAGTTTGATGAACTGCGCGGCGCTGGCGATGACCGGGGTGGTGCGTTCATCGACGTTGCAATAGCGCGCGTAACTGGCGTGGGTCAGCACCGGATCGAGCACCAGGTACTCCGGGGTCACCGCATACTGCAGGCCTTCGTGCAGGTACACATGGCCGACCTTGGCCTCGTCGGCGCTGCGCGAAATGGCGATGATCACCGCGATCTTCTGCATGACTAGGTCGATCTCGGACTGCACGTAGCCGTCACCGTCATTGGCCAAACGGTCGGTTACCGCCTTGATCACCGTTTCGAGGATCGTCAGCGACCGTGACAGACGCAGCTGCGCACAGATTTCGAGGAGCTTCCAAAGCCCCACCAGGACGATCAGCAGCGAGTAGCGCGGGCGGTCGTCCATGTGCTCCGGGAGCAACTTGGAAGCCTTGCCCATCAGGTGCTCGATATCGTCCAGGGTGGTGGTCAGCGCACTGGCCATGATCGTCTTGCCGAGCCGGCGCAGCTGCTGGCGGGACTTGCTGGCGAGGCGGAAATCGTCGCGGCACTGGCCGCGCTTCACCTTGGTGAGGTGCAGGCGCAGGCTGCGCTCCTGAATCGCTGGCATCTCGATCTCCTGCTCGGAGATGACGATCACCGGGGCGCTGACCGGGATGGCGATGGCTTCGGCGCCGACCCGGCCCATGCCCCGGCCGCCGTTCGGGCGGCCCTTGAGGGTGGCCTCAGCATTCCACGCCGACTTGATCCGTTCGCCGATGTCCTTGTAGCCGGCGTTGGTCATCTTCGAGCGGTTGAACTCTTCGACGATGCGCGGCACGGTGGTGGTACCGGCGAGGTAGTCGAGCATGCCGTAGTGCGAGGTCGACGGGGCGCTGACGCCACTGTCCAGCTGCATGTAGTCGGTGCCGTTCAGCCAGGTGATCAGACCCGCCGTCATCGACTTGCCGGAGCCGGCGCTGCCCCACAGGGAGAGGATCGGGAACTGTTTGTACAGGTACATCAGGTGGGTCTTGAAGTGGGCGGCGACAGACCAGCCGATCATAACCCCGACCTCATATTTCTGGTTGATCCGCAGCAGGTGGTAGAGCGCCTTGTCCACCTCCACATCGGCCCGCTCGCACATCGGCGTGTGGGCCAGGAACGGTCGCGCCTGCAGGTTGCCGAGGTACTGGTGGGTGCCCTGAACCTTCACCGAGTTGATGCTCATGTCGGGCTCGACGTAGGTGAACACCGCGTTGTTGTCGATGAAGTCCAGGTGGACCCCACAGGTATAAACCTGGAAGACTTCTCCCACGTCCTGATCCCCCTGATAAACCGCTTTCTTGATCCGCTGCACGTCGAGATCGGTGCCGTGGAACGTCAGGTCGGAAAGACCCTCGATCTCACGCAGGAACGCAGCGCGGCCGGCGAATGACGATTCCTTGAACAGAATATTGCCAACCTCGATGCCCCCTCTCAGCACGGTCATACGGGTGCCGACCCGACGCGGACTGGTGCCGTCCTGCGGCACGTCGATGAACACGTCCAACGGCTGCAGGGTGAAGTCACTGATGCGCCGCTTACCATCGCCGAACTTCACGTAGTAGCCGTCATGCAGGGCTTCGGCGGTGATGTTCAGGTCGAGGCCACCGTCCTGCCCGCCCCCGCCCTCAATCGCGCAGCCTTCGCAGGGGCGCTTGCTCAGCAGGGCGCGGATCGCGTTGCAACCGAAGCTGAAACTCGGCGTGTGCTCGACGTAGCGAATCTGCGCCTCGATGTGGTCGCGCCGGGCCTTCGGCGTGTTGTATTTGCTGCTCTTGGCGCTGCTGGCCAGGCGCGAGGCCAGGCTGTCGGCGACGCTCTGCGAGACCCCGGCGCGGACGATGTAGGTGGCGAGTTGGGTGGCCTGCTGGTTGAAGCTGGCGTCGCCCTTCACGTCCTTGTTGTCGCAGATCGCCTGGACACAGGCCGGCACCGGCTCGCGGATTTTCTCAATGTCAGACGAGCTGGCGATGATCATTACCTTGGGCTTGGTGTTGACGCGCTTCTTGGACTCATCAAATATGGCCTTCAGCTCATGCACCACCAGCCCTTGCGGGTTGTCGAATTCGACGTTGCGCGGACCTTTCACCCATTCGCGGTAGGTCGCCTCGTCCAGGGTATCCAGCTCGTCGACGGTCACCGGCACGCGGTAGTTGCCATCGGCGCGCTGCAGGTTGGCAATGCGGAAGCTGTTGCCCCGGCCGCCACAGTACACTGCGAAGTCGAGACCCAGGACGAACAGCTCGCGTGCCATCTCCTTGTAGATTTCCGGCAGGCGCAGAGTGAACCGGTAGCTGGTGAACAGGCTTTCCGGGACCAGCACATGCAGGCCCTTGGAACCGGACAAGTAGACCTGGATCACGTACTTCGGTACACCCATCTTGACCAGCTTGTCGACCAGTTCCTTGCCGCTGGCGATGGCCAGCGGCAGGTCGTCCTTGCAGTCGATGTCGAAGTACAGCGGCCCCCGGTAGCCCAGCTTGTCGCGGTTGCGCGGCACCTCGGGATCGGTGCCGTCGGCGACCATTTGGTTCAGCGCCAGGATCGTGAGCTTCTTTGCCCCTGCGGCCTTGGCCAGCGCCACCGGGTCTTCGCCGTTGTTACTGGACAGAGGTGTCCATGCATCATGCTCAGAGCGCTGATAGTAGTAATACATATTGTATCCTTCTCGACTTAATAATTTTTATGTGGCCCGTAGTTAACTCCAGCAGGAGGCAGTCTCTTGTCCTGGTTGATATTTATCGGTCGCAGATAGAGGAGCAATTGACGAGCCGGTCGAATGCGGTGTTATGCAAGTGGCCAACGAAATTGGTGAGATAAAATTGTGCCGCGAAGAGGTTCCGGGCATGCGGAGCGTATATGCCTGGTGTTCTTCGGCGGTGTTTTGGGGGGCAGATATAGAGCTATTATTATTTGTAACGCGTGCAGATAGTCCCCATAAATTGAAGTTTGTGTAGTTTTGGAGGGCTGGAGCAGAAGCCCACAGTGAGTTGGGGTTAAATTTGAGTTTCGCTCTTTCTTTACGGAGCGGTTACTTGTAATAAAGCCTTCGATTCCCCCGGTGTCAGGCTCTATAAGCTTCTGTATTTTTTTCCATAACTGTTAAATAGGTCCGGGATCTACGGGGCTTTCAGGATACGAAAAATTGTTCGAGATACCACGTTGTTCGGCTTCCTTCGCAATGCTTTCAGCCAGAGCAGTGAATGTATGAACAGTTCGCATTTTTTGGTGGGAAATGCGTTGCAAGGCCAGAGGACGTTTGTGTTTGGGGTAGCGCTGGCCATGTTTGTCGAACGTAGGGCTGAAAAGGCGGTAGTCTTTTTCCTGGAGCCCTCGATTCTCGATGGTCTTACGCAGGTTGCTGGTGGAAGGGCGATTTGGCAGCGCCACCACCAGCAGATCCCCGGGAGCCATCCGGTTGTATGTCAAGGCCAAGGAGTCGTAGAGAACGGTGGATTTGCGAAGCTGCTGGCCTCGACCACCAGCCTCGCTCGTCATGTGGTCGTAGCTGGGGGTGTCAGTCTCGATGACTATGTACTCGAAATCGTCAGTAGCCCATTCTGGTTTTTTAACATATTCGTCTTTGCTATCCATGTATCTACTCCACTCGGTTATGACTGCACGCGTCTACTGCCTGATTTCAGTATGAGCCGACTTTTTAGAATCTGCCGATAGAAGACATAGATCCATCGCGCTTTCCCGGGGAATGTTGCTTTGATTCTTAAGCAAGAGTGGTCGGAGCCCCGTAACCTGTAAGCCTTGTGCTTGATCACTTTGATGCGGTTTCTCACGCCCTCAAGGTTGGGGTGGCTTAATTTTTTATATTTTTTTTTTCAGCGCGCTTCCGGAGAATGCGGCCTTGATTTTCAGGAAGAAGCAACCCGAGTCCCCCCAAAGCCATAGGCCATGCGCTTGATCACCTTGATGTGGTTGTTCACGCCTCCAGGACACTGGTATGCATGGGGACTCACCATCACCAGTCGCTGCCTTCGCCTGTCTCAAAGGCCCCGACAGTCGCCACCAGCGACGCTTGCCGAGCGTCTTGAAGGTGTGCCAGTGCCGACTGGCCAGGCGCCCGACATGGCTGGAGAAGCAGTTGCAGTAAGCCTTCGAGCCAGACTCGCAAGCGCTGGGTCAGGCGCGACGCCAGCTCCAGCCAGTCGATCCACTCGGGCACCCGCCCACCGCGCAGTCAATCGACGCGGCGCAGCGGCAGATGGAGCAGAACAGGCTGGTCGAACAGATTGGCCGCGAACGTGCGGCTGAAGTGCGCCCGACACGTAGCGAATCCAGGATTTGTCTCATTTGACACCCCGAGAGGCGGTAGGCAAACCGCGCTGACCTCGTCCAAAGGTGCGTCGTTTGCTTCAGATAATTGCATACCTCAACAGCCTGCTAAGTGGGTTAGGAAACGTCCGGCCATTCTCTGGGGCGTAGTTTCTCGCGTGTAGATTATTTGATGGAGAGGCTGAGTTCTAAAAATCGTAGGTAACCTGAGACGGTGTGCCTTTTGGATTGTTTTGGTTTTTCCGCGATGTATCGTGCGTGAAAATCTAAGTTTTGTATTAGTCATGGAGATGCTTTCAGGTTGATTGGTCCTCCCCATTGAGTGTTGTGCTGTGTACCGATGGTTTTTCCAAGGTGAGAAGTATGGTGAGGAACTCTGTTTGAGTGGTGTGGGAGTGTATTTGTAAAAAAAAGTGTGGGCGGGGGTGGTGGAGTGGGTCAATTTTTGTGTGAGTTTTATTGGGGGATCGTCGCTGCAGATATTTCAAAATAATCTTGCGAATTTAGTTAGTGGCGTGGTGTGTTGTTGTGGATCTGTATATAAATTTATATGTCTGTATTTATCTGCGATTTTCCGGTAATCCAAGTTGGGAGGTTCTAGGTGATCTCCCAATAGAGCTGGCCCCTGTGATAGCAGGCGAAACCCGGGCTAATCCTCCCATTTGAGTGGGGTTTCCTTTTTGGGAGGGGCGCTATCACAGAGTCATAAACGTATATGGGAGAAAACCCATGGATATAGGCTATGCCCGTACCTCAACCATTGAGCAAGAGGCCGGCTTTGAGGCCCAGTTGCGCGAGCTGGAGCGGTGCGGCTGTGAAAAGGTTTTTAAAGAGCAGGTGTCGTCCGTGGCCCAGCGTGCCCAACTGGAAGCGGCCATTGAGTTTGCCCGCGTGGGGGATACTTTCGTGGTCACTAAGCTCGACCGGCTGGCCCGCTCGATCACCGACCTGCTGCAGACCCTGCGTCGTCTGGAGCTGAAGAAGGTTGAGGTCAAGATCCTCAATCTGGGGCTGGACACCAGCACGCCCACCGGCAAGCTGATCCTGACCGTGCTGGGGGGGATTGCCCAGTTTGAGCGGGAGATGATGCTGGAACGGCAGCGCGAGGGGATCGACAAGGCGCAGAAGGCCGGCAAGTACAAGGGGCGCAAGCCGATCCACGAGGATAAACGCGCGGCCATTCTGCGCCTGGCGGGCGATGGCGTGACTAAGGCCGAGATTGCCCGTCAGGTAGGCGTGGGCCAGGCCACCGTCTACCGCGAGCTGGCAGCATGCCGGATAGCCAGCACTCGCACTCGCACTGGCACTGGCACTGGCACTGGCACTGGCACAGGCACAGGGAGTAACACATGACCGAAGAGGGCCAGCTGCGAAGGCTGCAAGGAATCAAGAGGGCAAAGGCCGAAGGCAAGTACAAAGGCCGCCCGATAGACGCCGAGCTGCATGCTCGGATCAAGTTGTGCCTCGATGTGGGCATGCCGATCAGAAAAATAGCAACGGTGTGCGGCTGCGCCAAGTCCACCATGCAGAGGGTGCAGAAGCTCATTGCCCCTGAAGGTGAGCTATGAACGCGACGAAGCCCTAACCGCAAGCTAGGGCTGAAGTACGAACGAAACAACGGCCGGCTGAAGAGCTGGCCGAAGGTTTAGGCTGCTCGCAAGGAACCGGCAGGAAGGGCTCGGCTGCGCCCGCAGGGCTAAGTCGTGACCCTCTACGTTATAGCTACTATTTAGTATATATATTTATTATTTAATAATTTATTTATATGAGAAAGAGAGGCTGAAAAAAAGAGAGATCTCCAAGTGAAAATAACGCTCATTGAAATCTCTCCAGCGCTAAGTCCCTAAGTATTCTTGTTTGGCTTAGTGACTTGTTTGCCAGGCAAAACCCTCGCGAGCCTGTTCGGGATATTTTCGGTAATCTTCAATGTAATCAGTGTCTTGAGGAAATCGACCAGATATTATATTTTGCAAAAGGTATCGTTATCAGTGCTACGTTAGCTACTCGTTTGAATAGATGAAGAAATAGCAAGCAAATAACCGTTCCAGTAACCGATAAATAGTCAGTGCGAAATCGTAGGACTCCAAAGCTTAGTATCCGGTCGCGTAGTCGCTACTCGAAATTTGTTGCCTCATTTTCCGTGCACTAGCCGCCATCGCGGCGTGGGTTGATCGGCCACTCGCATCGACGTTTGAAAACGCATCGGCACATCCCCTCGATTTCATGGGTGAGCGTGTCGCCGGCTGCTGTGAACCGCGTAGTACCGGAAAGGTACTCACGGGTCCGCTGGGCGGTCTGTTAGCGACTTCCGGGTGATTTGCGAGATCCAGGGCGACACGCTGAGCGTCCTGGTGATCCGGCTCGGCAATCGCCGCGGGGTGGCTGTGTTAACTGACCCTGCTGGCAAAATACACCGGGCATTGCTTTACCCATGCCCGGCCAGTGGATAAGGTGACGAGCATCACAGCACTGCAGGCCGCGGTATTCCAGGGACGGCTCTGCGCCTGTACTTACCGCTTGGCAAGTGCCCGTCGCAATGTCTCCCTCGGTTTCCAGCAAGCCAATGTCGCCATCTTCGTTTGAGTAGCTGCGTGTCCGCCGTATGTGGGCCGCATTGAGGAGTTATGCATGAGTGATCCGGCCCTGTTATCTCAGGCCCTGCTCGCGGCCGTACCTGCTGCCGGCAGTATCGGCAATCAGTCGTTGCTGGAGCGCTTGCGCGGCCAGTTTCCGCAGTTGAGCGAGGATCAGTTCTGGACGGCGCGTGACGCGCTGATCGAAGCCGGCGAACTGGCCAAGGGCCGCGGTCGCGGCGGTGCGGTCAAGCGCACCCAGGCCGAGGAGGGCGCCAGCCTGAGCCTGGCGCAGCAAACCCTGAATAAAGCCCGCGAGCGGTTTGAGCCGGCAGGCGTGGCTGAAGTCTCCGGCACATACCTGGCGGAGGCCGTAGCCGCCGTGCGCAGCCCGGCCAAGCAGCAGGCCAGCAGCACCCTGCAAGACCTGGCGAAAACCCTCTGGGCCACCGCCGATAAAATGCGCGCCAACATGGACGCCGCCGAGTACAAGCACATCGTGCTCGGGCTGATCTTCCTCAAGTACATCTCCGACAGCTTCGCCGGCCGCCGTACCGAGCTGGAACGCAAGCTCAGCGACGAGCACGACGACTACTACCTGGGCAGCAATGACCCAGAGCAGATCAATGCCGAGCTGGAAGACCGCGACTACTACAAAGAGGTCAACGTGTTCTGGGTGCCGGCCGTGGCCCGTTGGGAATCGTTGCGCGCCGCCGCCAAACAGGTGGATATCGGCAAACGCATCGACGAGGCCCTGAGCGCCATCGAAGCGGAAAACCCACGGCTGAAAAACATCCTCGACAAACGCTACGCCCGCGCCCAGTTGCCGGACGGCAAGCTTGGCGAGTTGGTGGATTTGATCTCCACCATCGGCTTTGGCGGCGACGCCAGCAAGGCCCGCGACCTGCTCGGCCAGGTCTACGAATACTTCCTCGGCCAGTTCGCCAGCGCCGAAGGCAAAAAAGGCGGGCAGTTCTACACGCCCGCCAGCATCGTCAAGACCTTGGTGGCAGTGCTCAACCCGCACCACGGCAAAGTCTATGACCCGTGCTGCGGCTCGGGCGGCATGTTCGTGCAGTCCGAGAAGTTCATCGAAGCCCACGGCGGCAAGCTCGGCGATGTGTCCATCTACGGCCAGGAGTCCAACCCCACCACCTGGCGCCTGGCGGCGATGAACCTGGCGATTCGCGGCATCGACTTCAACCTGGGCAAAGAGCCGGCCGACAGCTTTATCCGTAACCAGCACAGCGATCTGCGCGCCGACTTCGTGCTGGCCAACCCGCCCTTCAATATCAGCGACTGGTGGCACGGCAGCCTGGAAGGCGACCCGCGCTGGGTCTACGGCAACCCGCCGCAGGGCAACGCCAACTACGCCTGGCTGCAACACATGCTCTATCACCTCAAACCCAGCGGCCGCGCCGGCATCGTGCTGGCCAACGGCTCGATGAGCTCCAGCCAGAACAGCGAGGGCGACATCCGCCGCGCCATGGTCGAGGCCGACGTGGTGGAAGTGATGGTGGCGCTACCCGGCCAGCTGTTCTTCAACACCCAGATTCCCGCCTGCCTGTGGTTTTTGGCCAAACAGAAAGTCGCCCGCCCCGGTGAAGTGCTGTTTATCGACGCGCGCAAACTCGGCAGCAACGTCAGCCGCGTGCAGATCGAGCTGCTCGACAGCGACATCGAACGCATCGCCCAAACCGTGGCCAACTGGCGCGGCGAACCGCTGGATGTGGGCGGCGAGATTGCCGAGTACCAGGACATCGCCGGCTTCTGCCGCAGCGTCAAACTCGGCGAAATCGCCGAACACGGCCATGTGCTAACCCCGGGCCGCTATGTCGGTGCCGAAGCGGTGGAAGATGACGACGAAGCCTTTGTCGACAAGATGCAGAAGCTCACCGCGCTGCTTGGCGAGCAGATGGCCAAGGGCGCGGAACTCGATCAGATGATCCGGCAGAAGCTGGGAGGGCTGGGGTATGAGTTCTGAATGGTCGGAGGTTACAGTTGAGGAAATTGCTGCTTCTCAGCCATTCGCATTGGCAACGGGGCCTTTTGGTTCAAGCATCAGTTCTAAATACTTTGTTGATAGTGGTTTTCCCGTAATTCGCGGCTCAAATCTGACTGCTAATACTTCTGTGCGTTTGATAGATGATGGGCTGGTATTTATCTCGCCCGAGAAAGCAGCTGAATTTCAACGATCAATTGTTCGCAGAGGTGATCTGGTTTTCACGTGCTGGGGAACAATTAATCAGGTCGGGCTGATAGATAAACGGTCACGGTTTGCAGAGTACGTGGTATCCAATAAGCAGATGAAGCTGTCCGTAGATCTCAAAAAAACGGATAGTCTTTTCATTTATTACGTATTTTCAGGTCCAGAAAAACAGGCGGAAATTCTGGATAACGGGATTGGTAGCTCCGTGCCTGGCTTCAATCTAGGGCAACTAAAAAAGCACAAGTTGTTACTACCTCCCCTTAAAGAGCAAAAGCATATTGCAGGGCTTCTGAGCCTACTTGACGACCGTATCACCCTGTTACGCGAAACCAACGCCACCCTGGAAGCCATCGCCCAGGCGCTGTTCAAATCCTGGTTCGTCGATTTCGACCCCGTGCGCGCCAAGGCCGAAGGGCTAGAACCACAAGCCATGGACGCCACCACCGCCGCCCTGTTCCCCGACAGCTTCGAAGAGTCCGAGCTGGGGTTGGTGCCAAAGGGGTGGTGCATTTCAAAATTGAGCGCTGTAAGTGGTTATCTCAGTCGTGGAGTGTCACCCAAATACGTTGATTTAGGAGGGGTATTGGTAATCAACCAGAAGTGCATACGGGACTTCTCGGTTGACTACGCGAAGGCTCGTAGACACGACTCATCTCAACGCAACATCGATGGTCGTTTTTTAGCAGTCGGCGATGTTCTTGTTAACTCAACGGGGGTTGGAACTCTTGGGCGGGTAGCTCAGATACTGGAGCTTCCAGAACAGGTCATTGTGGACTCTCATGTCACGGTAGTACGAGCTGGCTCTACATTGAGCTGGCCTTATTTGGGGCAATGGATGGCGCGAAAGCAGCCGGATATTGAAGCTATGGGCGAAGGCTCAACAGGTCAGACAGAACTCTCAAAGTCAAAGCTTGGCGATCTATCGATCCTTGTCCCGCTAGCTCCAGTATTGAGTGCGTTTGATGAAGTGGTTATGCCGCTTAAAAGTCAGATTGCTTTGAACGAAAACAAGGTCAAGACCCTCACTCAATTGCGCGACTCTCTATTACCCCGCCTAATTTCCGGCCAACTGCGCCTGCCGGAAGCTTTAGCGGCCATAGAGGATGACCTGGCGTGACTGGTCACCCGCACCTGAGTTTCCAGTACGGCGACCAAGCCTGCTGAGTTAAATGAAAGGAATCAGCGTCATGCGTGAAAATTATCAAAGCCCTGAAGTTCAAGAACTGTTCAGACGATTTATTAACGATGAGCAACGCGAATGGACTTGGCATGTTATCGAGGCTATTCATCAGCGCTTTCCGGAGGCGGATCACTATGTCACTGGCGGCTTTGATAAAAACTATATTGACCTGCGCATAGGCGTCAGAAGCGCTTCTGCCAAAAAAGGAAAACCCTTCTTCCTGATATGGATACGGGATAGTGCTATTTGCGTCCTGGCAAGTGACAAGTACATCACCGATGCCTGTTGGCCGCATGTGGCCGTGCGCCGCGTCAACTCTAGAGATAATCCTGATTTTCACGAGCTGGATGAGTGGCTGGATGGCATTAAGGTAGGGATGGAGCGCGAAGGGATTCAGATGAGTGGCTCGGGGCTTTTTCCACCTGGCTATGCAGGCGTCCCCGCCACGGAGGAGACGGATATGCCAGCTGATTATTTGAGTTCTGACATGAACGAGACGCCATTTGATTCTCCGCTCAATCTCATTCTGTATGGCCCGCCGGGCACCGGCAAAACCTACAACACCATCAACCATGCGTTGGCCATTCTAGATCCACAATTGCTGGCTGATTGCCCTGGCGAAGACGTAGTTACGCGCAGGCGACTCAAGGACCGCTATGACGAGTTGGTGAAGGAAGATCGTGTGCGTTTTGCCACCTTCCATCAAAGCTTCAGCTATGAGGACTTCGTCGAGGGTTTGCGCGCCGACAGCGATGGCGAGAGCGGGCAGATCGAGTACCGCGTGGAGCCTGGAGTGTTCAAGCAACTCTGCGATGATGCGCGATCGAGCGGCGCGCAGGTTGAAAGTGGTATTCGCGCTAACCCACGCATCTGGAAAATTTCCATCAACGGTACGGGCCCGTCTTCGACCAAGAACTACTGCCTGGAACATGGTGAGGCGCGAGTCGGCTGGGGGGAAACAGGCGACCTGCGCGAGTCGTCTGAGCAGGACAGCTACTACGAGGCACTCGGTTCTGGAGATAAAGGCACGCTGAGCTATTTCGCCGAGCAGGTGACGGTGGGCGATATTCTGCTGTGCATTCAGTCCGCCGACCTGATCGGTGCCGTTGGCGTGGTGACCGGCGATTATCGCTACGAGGAAAAGGTGCCCTTCGGCGTCATTGGGGATTACCAGCATGTGCGCCCTGTGCGCTGGTTATACCGGGACATCGACCTGTCGATTCTGCCGCTGAACGATAACCGGCAGTTCACCCTGAAGACGGTCTATGCCATGAAGCGCTTCTCGTGGGCGGATCTGCTGGCTTATTTGCAGCAGCAGGGTGCTCAACCGGTCGAGCCGGCAGTTGCGCCTTCTGCCGAGCGAAAACCCTATGTACTGATCATTGATGAGATCAACCGTGGCAACGTTTCGCGCATCTTCGGTGAGTTGATCACCCTGATCGAGCCCTCCAAGCGCGAGGGTGCCGCCGAGGCACTGAGCCTGAAGCTGCCGTATTCGAAGAAGCCTTTCAGCGTGCCTGACAATGTGTATCTGCTCGGCACCATGAACACTGCTGACCGTTCGCTGGCGGGGTTGGATATCGCCTTGCGACGGCGTTTTACCTTCCACGAAATGCCACCGCGTCCTGACCTGCTAGACGGTGTGATGGTTGAGGATGCTATCGATGTGGGCCAGCTGTTGCGAGTGATGAACCAGCGCATCGAAGTGTTGCTAAATCGTGATCATTGTCTGGGGCATGCCTACTTCATGCCGCTCAAGGAAACGCCGACGCTGGAGCGGTTGGCGCTGATCTTCCGTAACCAGGTGCTGCCTCTGTTGCAGGAGTATTTTTTCGAGGATTGGCAGCGCATACAGTGGGTGCTCAATGACCACCGCAAGGCGGATGTTGACCGTTTTCTATGCCAGCAGTCGAACAATCTGCAGACGCTGTTCGGAGCTGAGGTGAATATTGGGCCGAGTGGCCAGACCTGGCATGTGAGCGAGGAGGCATTTGATCGTCTAGAGGCTTATCTGGGGGTGATCGACCATCAGCAGACGAGCAGCATGGCGGCGGTCAAACGTGAGGCGGTTCATGGTGATCTGACGCTGCGTGAGCTAGTCAGTGGCACTGTCGAGATATGGCGAGCCGGGGTACGGCAGGTGCCGAGCAAGCCGCTGCTGCGGACAGTCGCGAGTGTACTGGGAATGAGCCCACTCAACGCACAGGGTAACGCGCTGAATACCCGTGCCTTAGGGCGCCAATTGATCACACAACTTCTAGTTGAGCCGGCGTGAAGTCGCTGATCACCATCCGCGAGTATGCCCTCCTCACTACAGAGGCGGTGGCGCCCTCACTTGATCAGGCACAGGTGTCGGCAAGTGCGTTCGACTGGTTGTGCGATCTGAGTGCCAGCTTCAACTGCGGGGGAGCAACCCTCTTGCAAGTTGAAGGTCAACGTTCCCTTAAATGGGACAGCTATGTGGGGGTGGTAGAAACTCCCTGTGGTACGCGCCTGGAAATTTTGCCTAAGCACTTTGAGCAAGGGGAGTGCGAGCGCAAAAGTCGAGCTCTACTGCGCAAACTGATTCAAGCTGCTCTGTCTCTCAAGCCGCGGCTGGTGTCTGTGACTGGCTTGGAGTTGTTTGATGCTCCGCTTACCGAATGGGTAATGGGGCAGTTCCTCAATGAGCTCGATCATCTGGTCAAGCGCGGTATTCGCTTTGACTATCAACGTATCGAGGAAGAGCAGCGCTTCCTGCGCGGACAACTCAATGTGGTGGCGCAAATACGCCAGCCGCCTGGACGGCAGCACCACTTTCAAATTCGTCACGATGTTTTTTTGCCCGATCGGGCGGAGAACCGCTTGCTTAAACTGGCGTTGGAGCAGGTAGCCAAGGCAACTCAGGATGCAGCGAATTGGCGATTGGCCAATGAATTGCGTTCGCTGCTGGCGGAAGTACCAGCTAGTCGGCAGGTCGTGGCCGATTTCAAGTCTTGGAGTCAGGATCGGTTGATGACGCATTACCAGGCAGTGAAGCCATGGTGCGAGCTGGTTCTCAATCAACAAATGCCGATTGCCGTGACGGGTGAGTGGCAGGGCATGAGTCTGCTGTTCCCCATGGAAAAGCTGTTCGAACGCTATGTTGGGGATTGGCTGCGCCGCAATCTGCAAGCGAGTGTCACACTTGCAGCACCTGCCAGAAGTCAGTCTCTCTGCCAGCATATGAACAAGCCAATTTTCCAGCTTGAGCCTGACTTCCTGGTGCGGCAGGGCGATGCAACGTTTGTATTGGATACCAAGTGGAAGCGATTGGATGAGCTGGACCGCCAGAGCAAATACGGCCTCAGTCAGAGCGATTTCTACCAGTTGTTTGCATACGGTCAGAAGTATCTGGGTGGGAAGGGTGAGATGGTGCTGATCTACCCACGTTGGGCGAAGTTCAAACAGGCTTTGCCACTGTTCCAGTTCAGCGATCAATTACGGCTGTGGGTGTTGCCTTTTGATTTGGATGAAGAACGCCTCTATGGCGTGGAGCTCTTGGGATTGCCTCTGAGCAAAGATACCTTGCGTCAGGCAAGTTAAGGGCGTCTGACGTTTTGCCAACTATGAAGAGAGACCTATGAGCGCAGGGATCAGCCAGAAGCTGCAAAGCAGCCGCAAAGAGCTGCTGGATATCGGGCTTCGCAACAACATGCTCAACTTCCGCAAGACAGCCAAAACCCTGGTGGTGGTGGATGAGCTGTCGGAGGAGGTTTTCAATATTCTCTATCGCCAGGAAAAGGCGATGACCTTCGCGCCAATGGCCCGGAAAAAACTGGCGGAAATGGCCAAGTCGGTCAATCCGGATGCGTTTGAGGATGACGAGTCGGCGAGCGATGAACAGCTGCTGCACGAGCTGGACAGCCTGGATTGGTCTGGTGCCGCCGATGACGATGCGGATACTGCTAGCGGTAAAGCACGCCGCCACCTCGACACTCGGCTACAGACTGCGTTGGATGACGAACGGCTATTTCTGCAGTTGTTGAAAATACATGCCGAGGCCAAGGGTTTTATCGAGGAGCAGGGGGTTAATACCCTGTTTCTGGCCCTGGGTTTTTTGCATTGGTACGAAGCCGACAGCTCGGACATGCTGCGCAAAGCCCCCTTGTTATTGCTGCCGGTAAGCATGGAGCGTGGCGGGGCTAAAGACGGCTTTGCACTGAAGTATTCAGGCGATGACCTGGTGGATAACCTGTCGCTGGTGGCCAAGCTTAAAACTGATTTTGGCCTGGATATGTCGGCATGCAGCTTGGCAGAGGTGGCGGATGCCACCGAAGGCGAAGCCCTGAGTGCGTTCTTTGCCGATGTCGGCGATGTTATCAGCAAGCAAAAGCGCTGGAAGATCGTACCCAATGAAATGGCCCTGGGGTTTTTCTCGTTTGGCAAATTCTTGATGTTCAAGGACCTCGACCCAAAGAGCTGGCCAGAAGAAAAGCAGCCTGGCGAGCATGGGGTGATGAAGCGTTTGCTGGGTGGCGGTTTTGGCGACCAGCGCAGTGCTTATCCGGAAGAGGTCAACATCGACTCAGTGATCAACCCCGGCGATGTACGCTTTGTGAAGGATGCCGACAGCAGCCAGACCGAAGCGATTCTGGAAATACGTGCCGGCTCGAACCTGGTGATCCAGGGGCCGCCGGGTACGGGTAAATCCCAGACCATCACCAACGTGATCGCGGAGTTGATTGGCCAGAAGAAGACCGTGTTGTTTGTCGCTGAAAAAATGGCCGCCCTTGAGGTGGTTAAGCGGCGCCTGGATGAGTGCCACCTAGGCGACGCGGTGTTTGAGTTGCACAGCCACAAGTCGACCAAACAGTCGGTGCTTAAAGAGCTGGCACGTACGCTTGATCAGGGCCGGCCACTGACCAAGGTAGGCGTGGAAGACCTGGCCAGCTTGAAAGAGCTGCAAGATGGCTTGAACCTTTACTGCGAGGCAGTCAGTTCGCTGGCCGGTGCCAGCGGATTGGTTTTTGTCGAGGTGCTGGGCAGTTACCTGAAGCTGAAGCGCACCAAGCCTGGCTTGCCGGTTTTAGCTTTTGCGCCCATGGCCACCTGGAGCCATGCCGAGCAGTTGAGGCGCCGTGAGCTCGTGAAGGAGTTGGTGCTGCATCTCGAGGAGATGGGCCGCCCCGATCAAAGTGTGTTCTGGGGGACGGAGCGCACCTACTTTTCACCCATCGAGCAAAATAGCGCTACCGATGCGTTGCAGCAGGCGAGTGCCCATTTGGCCGCCTTGCAGTCAGCGGCCAGTGCTCTTTCTCAACGATTAATGCTGACCCACCCGGCGACTCTGGCGGATGTAGACGTTATTTGCCGCGCGGCTCGCCGCGCTGCAGAGGCACCGCGCCTGGAAGGGGTGCAGTTGTCTACCGGCGACTGGCAAGTGCGCCGCGATGTCATTCGTGAGTTGCTACAGGCCGGGGAGCAGATGTCGACCTGTCGTAACCAGCATGACAGTGTGCTGATCGATGCGGCTTGGGAGCAGGATCTGCTGGAGGTTCGCCAGTGTTTACTGGCTTACGGCGATAAGTGGTGGAAAGTGTTCTCCGGGCGTTTCCGTGCAGCGCGTACACGCCTGCAGGGCTTGGCTCGAGAGGCTCTACCGAAAACCAACCCCGAGCTGTTGGCGCTGGTGGATTCGGTATTGACCTACCAGCAGGGCAAGAAAATTTACGATCAGCATGAGGCGTTGGGCAGCGCTCTGTTCGGCGCCCAGTGGCAGCGGCAAAAATCTGATTGGGCCGTGCTCGAACGGTTGAGCAGTTGGGTTATCAAGCTGCATGACGATTTAGGCAATGGTGATATCCCGCAGGGGATCATTAGCTTCCTGGCCGGTCATGCGGATGCCAGTGGGCTTGGCGATGCTGTCGCTGGCATCGAGAAACATGTGGTCGGCTTGGACCAGGCACTACGCAGTTCGCTGGATGTCACCGGAATGCAGTCGCAGAAAGACCAAGACAGTATCCGGGCGCTGGGCCTCGAAGCCCTTGGGACACGGTTAGCGCAGTGGTTGGATAACCTGACAGCGCTTTACCAAATGTCCCGTTGGAACGTTCTTGCAGGGCAACTGCGCGCTGAACGTCTCGATGAGCTCCTGCAGCTTGCTAAGGTCAGCGATGAGCCGGCGCTATTGACCGATATTCTCGATCTTTCCTGGTACTCAGGGCTGGTGCAGCGGGTCTATGCCGATAAGCCTGCTTTGCAGCAGTTTGATCGAATCAAGCATGAGCATCAGATCAGTCGTTTCCGCAATCTTGACCTCGCCTCTTTACGCCATGCGCAAACCAGCCTGGCTAAGCAGGTTTGGGAAAGCATGCCGAATATCAATCAGCCGGGCGAGATGGCCATCTTGCGTGGTGAGCTGAACAAGAAGCGGCGGCATATGCCGATTCGCCAGTTGATCGAGAAGGCTGGTCGCGCGATTCAGCAGATCAAGCCGGTGTTTATGATGAGCCCGATGTCGATTGCCAACTTCCTGCCGCCGGGCAAGCTGGAGTTCGATGTGGTGGTGTTCGACGAAGCCTCGCAGGTTAAGGCGGTTGATGCGTTTGGCGCGATCATGCGTGGCAAACAGGTCGTAGTGGTCGGCGATACTCGGCAGATGCCCCCTACCGACTTTTTCAGCCGTGAAGTCGAAATGGATGATGAAGACAGTGCCACGGGTGATATCGAAAGCATTCTGACCATGTTCAAGGCCGCGGGTAGTCAGGAGCGCTACTTGCGCTGGCACTACCGCAGCCGGCATGAATCATTGATTGCCGTTTCCAACGTCGAGTTTTACGACAGTAAGTTGGTGGTGTTCCCGTCTGCGGGTCAGCATCCACATGCTAAGGGCGTGAGCCTTGACTATCTACCGACGGCGCTTTTCGATCGTGGCCGCACGCGGACAAACAAAGACGAAGCCAAGGCAGTCGCTCGCGCAGTGATGGAGCACGCCATCCTTACCCCTGAGCTGTCTTTGGGGGTTGCCGCATTCAGCGTGGCGCAGCGGGATTTAATCCAAGTCGAAGTCGAGTTGCTGCGCCGGAAAACGCCAGAGGCCGAGGTGTTCTTCACAAGCGAAAGCAGCGAGCCCTTCTTCACTAAAAACCTTGAAAACATCCAGGGTGATGAGCGCGATGTGATTTTTATCAGTGTTGGTTACGGTCGGAATGAGTCCGGCCGTATCGCCAAGAACTTTGGCCCGTTGAACTCCAAAGGCGGGCATCGCCGGCTTAATGTTCTGATCACTCGCGCGAAAATGGCCATGCGAGTGTTCTGTAACTTCAGGGCCGATGAGCTGGAGCTGGATGCTGATGCAAGCCACGGGTTGAGGGCACTGCGTAATTTCCTCAAATTTGCCGAAACCGGCGAGTTAGCGGTGGCCAAGGAAACTGGGAAAGCGGCGGATTCGCCTTTTGAGCTTGAGGTGATCGAAGCGCTGCGTGAGCGCAACTATGTGATTGAGCCGCAGGTGGGTACGGCGGGTTACTTCATCGATATCGCCGTCAAAGACCCAGAGTACCCGGGACGTTATGTGCTGGCGATCGAGTGCGATGGTGCTGCTTACCATAGCTCGCGCTCCGCCCGTGACCGTGACCGTTTGCGTCAGGGCGTGCTTGAAGGGCTTGGTTGGAATTTCCATCGAATCTGGAGCACGGACTGGTTCCGTAACCCGCAGCAGGAAATTACCCGTGCCGTAGCGGCTATTGAGGCTGCACGGCAGAAACTTGCGGAGCAGCGAGATATGGCGGTGCCTGACGTGACTGCGCCTGAGCAAAAGCATGAAATTGTGCGCGGGCAACCGGCCGAGGAAAAACTACCAAGTTCGAGCCGACCCTATATACAGGCACGGCTGAGTCCGGCGATGGATCCTAGCCTGCAGCTTCATCAGGAAAAGCCCGAGCGGTTGATTCGAATGATCAGCTCTGTGGTCGAGGTAGAGTCACCGGTCCACGAGAGTGATATCACGCGTCGTCTTATGGAAGCTTTTGGGGTGGCGCGGGCGGGTTCGAGAATTGCCACGGCGGTGCAGGAGGCCATTCGGCTTGGTTGCCGGCAGCAACAGTTTCGTCAGCGTGATGGATTTGTCTATTCCGTCAACGGGCAAGCCATGCAAATCAGAAATCGCGCTCAGCTGGACGCCAGTGAGCGCAAGATTGAACTGGTAGCGCCCGAGGAGATGGATCTGGCACTGCTAGAAACGGTCACTCTGGGCTTCTCTATGGCGAGTGAGGATGCTGTTTCTGGAGCGCTGTCTCTGCTTGGTTTCGGCCGTGCGACAGCGAAAATCTCTGGGGTGCTTGAGGCTCGTTTGGATGATCTAACTCGTGCTGGGCATTTGGCGTGCGTAGATGGAATGCTGAGTTCTCAACCGGTCTGACAGGCTGAGCGACTAAGTAACCGACCAAGTAAGCGATCAAGTAGAACGGTTGTTGATGGAATTTACACCGCAGTCAGCTCTGGATATCGGTGGATAGATTCAGGCGAGCACTGGCAAAAAATTAGTGGATGGGTTGCGCAGAGCGCAACGCATCGGCAAATGAATCAAGGAACGAGTCGGCATGACCGAAGACCAGCTGGAACAAGAAGCACTCGAATGGCTCGCCGAGCTGGGTTACACCCATGTGTACGGCCCCGATATCGCCCTCGATGGCGACAGCCCCGAGCGCGAGAGCTATCGCCAGGTGGTGTTGGCGGGGCGGCTGCGGGCGGCTATTGCCAGGCTCAACCCGGCGGTGCCGCTGGCCGCGCGCGAGGATGCCCTCAAGCAGGTGCTGGAACTGGGCGTGCCGGTGCAGTTGTCGGCCAACCGCTTGTTCCATCGCTTGCTGGTCGGCGGTGTGCCGGTGCAGTACCAGAAGGATGGCGAGACCCGTGGCGATTTCGTCCGCCTGATCGACTGGGTGCAGGTCAAGGCCAACGACTGGCTGGCGATCAATCAGTTCAGCATCCAGGGGCCCAAGCACACCCGTCGACCGGACATCATTCTGTTCGTCAACGGTCTGCCGCTGGTGCTGCTGGAGTTGAAGAACCCGGCGGATGTGCATGCCAATCTCTGGAAGGCGTTTGACCAGATCCAGACGTACAAGGAACAGATCCCGGATGTGTTCCAGTACAACCAGATCCTGGTGATCTCCGACGGCAGCGAGGCGCGCATGGGCTCGCTGTCGGCCGACGGTGAGCGCTACATGAACTGGCGCACCATCGACGGCATCGGCATCGATCCGCTGGGCCAGTTCAATGAACTGGAAACCCTGCTGCGCGGGGTGATGGCGCCTGAGATGCTGCTCGATTACCTGCGCTACTTCGTGCTGTTCGAGGACGACGGACGGCTGCTGAAGAAGATTGCCGGTTACCACCAGTTCCATGCGGTACGAGTAGCCATTCAGCAGGTGGTAAAAGCCTCCCGCCCAGGCGGTACGCACAAGGGCGGGGTGGTGTGGCATACCCAGGGCTCCGGCAAGAGCATCACCATGACCTGCTTCGCCGCGCGGGTGATGCAGGAAGCGGCGATGGAGAACCCGACCATTGTGGTGATCACCGACCGCAATGACCTGGATGGCCAGTTGTTCGGGGTGTTTTCCCTGTCGCAGGATCTGTTGCGCGAGCAGCCGGTGCAGGTGGAGTCCCGTGGCGACTTGCGCAGCAAACTGGCCAATCGTCCGAGCGGCGGCATTGTGTTCGCCACTATTCAGAAGTTCATGCCGGGAGTGGATGAAGACTGCTTCCCGGTGCTCTCCGACCGTTCGAATATCGTGGTGATCGCCGACGAGGCCCATCGCACCCAGTATGGTTTCGGTGCCCAGTTGAAGGCCCCAGGTAGGAGCCAGCTTGCTGGCGATCCTGCTCAGGACAAGAACGCCACCGAGCTGGCGCCTGGCGGTTATTTGCAGGCCGCCGAAAGCAGCGCGCGCTATCAGGTCGGTTATGCCCAGCATCTGCGCGATGCATTGCCTAATGCCACCTTCGTGGCCTTTACCGGTACGCCGGTATCCAGTGAAGACCGTGACACGCGCTCGGTGTTCGGTGAGTACATTCACGTCTACGACATGCAGCAGGCCAAGGAAGATGGCGCCACCGTGGCCATCTACTACGAGTCGCGGCTGGCCAAGTTATCGCTCAAGGACAGTGAGCTTTCGCATATCGACGACGAGGTCGATGAGCTGGCCGAAGACGAGGAGGAAGGCCAGCAGTCCCGGCTGAAGAGCCGTTGGGCGGCTCTGGAAAAGGTAGTGGGTGCCGAACCGCGGATTCAGAGCGTGGCCAAGGATCTGGTCGCGCACTTTGAAGAGCGCAATCAGGCCCAGCACGGCAAGGCCATGGTGGTGGCCATGAGTCGTGAGATTTGCGTGCACTTGTACAACGAGATCATCGCCCAGCGTCCCGACTGGCACGACGAAGACCCGGAGAAGGGCGCGATCAAGGTGATCATGACCGGCAGCGCCTCGGACAAGGCGTTACTGCGTCCGCATATCTACAGCCATCAGGTGAAAAAACGCCTTGAGAAACGCTTCAAGGACCCGCAAGACCCGCTCAGGCTGGTGATTGTGCGCGACATGTGGCTGACCGGCTTCGATGCCCCGTGCGTGCACACCCTGTACGTCGACAAGCCGATGAAGGGCCACAACCTGATGCAGGCCATCGCCCGGGTAAACCGCGTGTTCAAGGACAAGCAGGGCGGACTGGTGGTGGATTACATCGGCATCGCCAACGAGCTGAAAGCGGCGCTCAAGGAGTACACCGCCAGCAAGGGCCGTGGCCGGCCAACGGTGGATGCCCATGAGGCGTATGCGCTGCTGGAAGAAAAGCTCGATGTGCTGCGCAGCCTGCTGCATGGCTTCGACTTCAGCGAATTCCTCACCGGCGGCCACAAGCTGCTGGCCGGCGCCGCCAACCATGTACTGGGCGAGAAGGATGGCAAGAAACGCTTCGCCGACAACGCCCTGGCCATGAGCAAGGCTTTCACCCTGTGCTGCACCCTGGATGAAGCCAAGGCAGTGCGCGAGGAAGTGGCGTTCTTCCAGGCGATCAAGGTGATGCTGATCAAGCGTGAAGTCAGCGCGCAGAAGAAGACCGACGAAGAGCGCGAGTTGGCCATCCGCCAGATCATCGGCAATGCGGTGGTGTCCGGCGAGGTGGTGGATGTGTTCCAGGCCGTTGGCCTGGACAAGCCCAATATCGGCCTGCTGGATGAGGATTTCCTCGCCGAGGTGCGCAACCTGCCAGAGAAGAACCTGGCGGTGGAGCTGCTGGAGCGCTTGCTCGAAGGGGAAATCAAGAGCCGCTTCAGCAGCAACCTGGCGCAAGAGAAGAAGTTCTCCGAGTTGCTCGACAGCGTGATCAAACGCTACCAGAACCGCTCCATCGAAACCGCCCAGGTGATCGAAGAACTGATCGAAATGGCCAAGAAGTTCGCCGCCGCCAGCAAGCGCGGGGATGCCCTGGGTCTGAACGATGACGAACTGGCCTTCTACGATGCCCTGGCCAACAACGAAGCCTCGGTGCGTGAGCTGGGCGATGAAACCCTGGCCAAGATCGCCCACGAACTGACCGACAGCCTGCGCAAGAACGTCAGCGTCGACTGGAGCAGTCGCGACAGCGTAAGGGCCAAGCTCAGGCTGCTGGTCAAACGCATCTTGCGCAAATACAAGTATCCGCCGGATCAACAGGAGGAGGCTGCGCAGTTGGTACTGGAGCAGGCCGAGTCGTTATGTGAGGCCTGGATGTAAGGAGCCTAATGATAGATGCGACAGCAATTTTCAAGGGTCCCTTCTACGAGTGGCTTCGCCGTCAGGAGCCTCTATGAGCGGCCGGACTTTTTTGCCGAAGGTTCCTCCGCAATGCTGTTTCAGAAAGACGGCAGTCTTTATCGCCTGACCGGGATGGCTGCGGCCATAACTTTCCCGCTAGGGAATCCGAGCGCGACAATCTGCAGGTTATGCGCATCCTGCAGGATTTCGGTGCCGTAGCCCCCTCCGATGAGGACGTGCTGAAAATAGGCGACGAGTTCTACTGGTTGGCCGAAGTTGAATGGCTGGAAGTGCTTAACTGCCAGGACGCCACCATCCAGCGCCTGGACGCTCTGTTGCACGAACTGAGCGACGGTGAGCAACTGGTCATGGAGCAAGACCTGCCCGTGCTGATCGAGCGCGGCCAGCACAAGGCCGAACAACATCCTGGATTTTCCCTGCTGCTGTACACTCTGGCCACGGCCGCCCGCGTCGGCGGCGATGCCGATGTTCACATCAGCAACATCATGCGCCGCCCAAGTACAGGTGAGCTGGTCTGGAGTGACCCGCTGTTCTGTACTTCTTCCCGACGAACAACAACTCATAAGCATGATGTCAATTCGCCAAGCTATCGGCATCATCTGAGTTGAGCATTGAACAAGCGGGCTTTAAACAAAAGGATGAATCGCCCCGGATTCTCCAGGCATCTTCCTGGTCTGAAGTGGCCGGCCCTGCAGACCGCACCTATGGGAGATCGATTTTTAGATCCGTCCTGACCATTTTGAAAATCTCCTTTAGGTCTATGTCCGGGTCCCTAGTCAGATAGCACTCAACAATCAGACTTATCGGGTGGATCTGCATCACTGACGCCAGCTCCTCGACTTTTTCTAAGGTGGGGCATCTCAACCCACGCTCCAGAAGACTCATGTACGCCCGGCTCGTGACCATGACGAAGTCCTCCTGGGTCAGCCCTCTACGCTGGCGCATTGACCGAAGAGCCTCGGCGAACGCGTCGTTTAGCTCCATATCATCATCTCTACAAAAAAGATGATGAGGCCATCTTGCTTACTATAGTACCACCTACTATAGTACGCATACTTGCCTTCTGGAGCATATGACATGTTCGAAACCTACCTTTCAGGCCGTCTCCCTGAATCGCCATTCTTCGAGCGGGACACCGACAGGTGGGCTTCATTGCCCAATCAAGCAGTTTGGAATGGTTTTACCTAACGCGCGAGTACCTTCAAGAACGCGATCTTGCGCTTTCACGCTGCCAACGGCTTTCGTCCCAGGCTGCTAGGTGAACGCTTCCCATGGCAGCCGACGATTTAGTGCTAATCGTCGGCTTGCTTGAGCGTTAAGCCAAGATCAATCCATTGGCGAGCTACACCTGGAAACAGTCCAATGGCTGCCGGTTGAATGCCGTAATGGGCTCTCCCCGCGCCACAGGTCTATACCACAGAGGGTGGTGACTGATGATTGGGAGAGGCGTTATGAAGCGTATCGCGGTTGATTGTTAGCAATCGAGAAGAGGAATTGAGAGGGTCTGAGCAAATTCAGATATCTCCCGTCTATCAACTTCCCATCAGAAAAACGCGATGGTGAAACTATGCAGAGTAAATCAGTTGGGCAGGATCGAAGACAGCTCTTTATTGAGGGGGCAAGGAAGAGGCATGGGGATAAATATAATTACGACAGTGTCATATATATAGACAACAAAACAAAGGTCATCATTTCTTGCGAGGTGCACGGGGCATTCCCGCAAACACCCTCTAGCCACTTGGCGGGCTGCGGGTGCAAAGACTGCGGTGTAAAAAGTAGATCCATAAAGCGCAGGCAATCAGTGAGTGATTTTATCGCCAAAGCTCAATATAAGCATGGCGATAAGTATTGCTACGATCAAATAGAAAATTATTCAGCCAGTTCTAAAGTGCCAATTGTATGTCCCGAACATGGTCTTTTTATGATGGAGCCTTCGAACCATCTCATCGGTCAAGGCTGCAAAGACTGCGGGGTGAGTAGACGCGCTAACAAGTGCAGATCCAGTGGGGACGCGTTCGTTGCTCGAGCATATCGAATCCATGGAAGTAGATATAGCTATGCTCAGGTTAATTACCTTAATGCAAGGACGAATGTGATAATTGAATGCGCAAGGCATGGCCCATTCCAACAAAGTCCAGATTCTCATCTCGCAGGTTATGGATGTAAAAGGTGCGCAGCTGAGCAGAGAGGGAAGGTTCGTGAGTTAGGAATATTCACTCATATTGAGCGGGCAAGGGAAAAACATAAAGACTTTTATGACTATGCGCTAGTGCCGTTAGATGGGAAGGCTAGCGACAAGGTGCAAATCGGATGCCCTCAGCACGGACTTTTTTCGCAAGATTTTTACCAGCACTCTCGTGGGATGGGCTGTCAAAAATGTTGGGATGAAAGAAGGAATATGACGCACAAGAAAAATGACGTGTTCATTCTTGAGGCCAAGAATAAACATGGTGCGAAGTATGACTATTCGGAGGTCGACTACATTAACGCTCACACCAAGATTAAAATTAGCTGTGCTGTGCATGGCTCGTTTGAGATAACGCCAACTAAACATTTGAGTAGAGGTGATGGATGCCCAGAATGTGGGTTTCTTAAGCGTAAAGGAATCGGGGGGGTTACTGACGTCCGGTTAAAACAAGAGCCAGAACTCGGCGCTGTTGATGCTTGGTTGTATATTGCGTACATGGATAATGGTGAGGAGGGGTTCTTTAAGGTCGGACACACGACAAATAAACATCCAGAAAACCGTTTTTCTTTTTTCAATACGTATAGTTGGACCATTGAGCATGCTGTAAGTAAGTCGCTTTGTGAGGTGCTTAGACTAGAAGGGGAGTTAAAACGAACGCTGCCAAGCTACATGCCGCAGCTTAAGTTTAATGGTTATACTGAGTGTACCTTAGAGGATCCTTGGCCACTGTTAAAAAAACTGCTGAATCTATAGCACCAACCAGCGGCGTTTTTCAAGGTAGTTGTCGGTGTGCCGCGAAGGCGGAGCATCTGGAGGATGCCTGCCATGCTGTATCTGTGATGAGGGTGGGCCCCACGGATTCGCCGATCAGGCGGTGATTCCAAACCACCCTGGGCTGCATACGTAAAGAGCGTGTGTGTTGGCGCTGATGGAAAATTGACCCACCCTGCCGATTGAAATTTCACCCAGGGCGGATTGCTGGTTTCGCATCTGGTGGCCCATGTTCTATTCCTGGAAGCTGAGTTGGGGCGGTTGAGCATATGGGTCAGTTTTAGCCGGTAGAATAACTGTTACTGGATCAGTATTCGGGCAGCGCCGACAGGCATAACAGGAGGTCCAGGTTTTGGATGGAGCAGAAGGAGCGGGCAGATAAAGTGGAGCTGTCATGGTCCAGCCTAAGTTACTGGGCAGCTCTGGCGGGCAGCACCACCTCAGTCGCGGGAGGGTAACAACGCGTGCCAATCTTGCGGGGTGTCGACGTCAAGAAGGATGCCTGGGTCATTTAGTTCGAGCAGATGCAGCGCCTTCGGAAATCTCTCGATAACCGATCTGGCACCGCCGTCTCCGGAAAGTTCGCTGAGGCTCGGCCAAAAGTGCTTGCCGAACAGTACGGGATGCCCGCGAGTGCCGCGATAACTTGGGATGACAATACTGTCGGGCGCAGCGCTAGCCAGTAGGGCTTCGAGGGTGTCTCGGTTGATCAATGGCATATCGGCGAGAAATATGGCTACTGCCTTAGCTTGTGATTCGGAGGTAAGTCGCCTGGCCCCGGCGGCGATGCTGTGGCCCATACCCAGGGGGGTGGCTGGATCCTGAACAATTTTTACTGCTGCGGGAAGCTCTAAACCGCCGGGGGATTCGTCCGGCCTTAATACGACCCAGACCTCTTGCAGCAAGGTGCAGGGTAGCGTAAGGCTAGTGCCGAGCAGTGAACGGCCAGTGTCGAGCACGCTCCTGCGTTTGTCGCTTCCAAAGCGCCTGCTGTAACCAGCTGCCAGCACTAGGCCAGCCACTGGGCAGGTCGGTGAAGTCTTACCCATTTCCGGTGTTCGCTCAGCTAATCACGTTGTGAGTATAGGCTCGTCTCAGAGCGTTCTGCAGATGAGGGGCTTGAGTTGACTAAAAGTCAAATGAATGATTCGTTTTCCTCGCTTGTCGTCTTGAGTTGCACTGACGGAGTCTTGCTTAACCCGCTGCATATATAACTTCAGGGCAAGCAGTTCCAAGCTTGAAGCTCATGCCAGTTTGCAGTGACTTGGTTCAGCGAGCGTCAGTTGCAGAGTATTTGAGAGGGATAGCATGCGCCAGGATCAACTCGATGGCCTAGTGACCTTCGTACATGTAGCCGAGCATTGCAGCTTCACTTTGGCTTCACACCAAATGGGTGTGTCGCCCTCGGCTGTCAGCCAGGTTGTACGTAGCCTTGAAGGGCGGTTAGGGGTTGTATTGTTCAAACGCACTACACGCAGTGTGAAATTAACTGAGGTCGGTGAGCGCTTTATTAATCGAGTAAAGCCCCTGATCGTGGAACTAGCCCAGGCAACTGAGGAAATCGCTTATAGCACTGTCGAACCCTCGGGAGTGTTGCGTCTGGTCGCAACGACCCCGGCTTATTTGACGGTGCTGCGCCCGGCCCTGGGCCGTTTTCTCCAACGTTATCCTGCCATCGACATGGAGATTATCCTGTGCGAATCGAGGGTGGATCTGGTTCGTGAAGGCTTCGATGCAGGTCTCGGCCTGGATTGGCAGATCGATCGAGACCTGGTGGCCGTCGGCGTCGGGCCGGAGCGATGCATGCTTGCGCTAGCCTCACCCGACTATCTGGCTCGCCGTGGGATACCTGCTCACCCGAACGACTTGCTAAAGCATGACTGCATCGGCTACCGCCAAGTGGGAAGCGGTGTTGTTGAGCGCTGGACGTTCGACAGCGAACAGGGAAGCCTTCATCTCAGTATCAAGAGCCGGCTGGTATACAGCGATTCGGCGGCGCAGTTACAGGCTACTCTAGACGGACTGGGTATCGCCTATCTGTCCAGCGGCCACACTGACTCCCTGCAGCAGGAGGGGCGTCTGGTCAGGGTGTTGGCGGGTTGGGAGAGGGCGGTTTCCCCTTACATGCTCTATTTTCCGGATCGCCGGAGCATTTCCAGTCGCCTGCGCCTGTTCATCGATCACCTGCGTGGGGCTGAGGTCGAGGGACCGGGTCGAGCGGCCCCTGAATCATTTTCGACTCGGCCCTGATGTCTGGGGGCGAGTATTAAGTTTGCCTTCAAGGCTCTTGCACGAATGTGCGGTTTTCAGGGGGATGCTGGCTATCTAGTCTTTGGGGTGGACAGCGAAAGGAGATGACCATGCGCCAGATCCCTGTTCTAGCGGCCGCATGTGGTCTGTTGTCGTTATCGCTAGCCCATGCTCAGACCGATGTGGCGCAGCTACTGCAAAGCAATGCCTGTAAGGCCTGCCATCAGCCAGCGACCCGCATCGTAGGACCGTCGTGGCAGGAAATCGCCCAGCGCTACGGCGATGGCAGCAAGAACGCCGAGCAGTTGAGTGCCAGTATGAAAAACGGTAGCTCAGGGCAATGGGGGCTGTGCCTATGCCGCCTCAGACCTAGTTGAGCGATGTTGATCTGGTCAGCATCGCCGAGTGGCTTTTGAGCACAAATCATTAGAAACAAACCGCCCGAAACGACGTGTGTACCACTGCCATAACTATGATTCGACCCGCTCACCGTTGCGAGCAGCAAAGGGATTAAAGCGGACCCCTACCGGATTGGCGAGGAGGTTTCATGGCTCATGTTCTCAAGATCAACGGCACCGAGCATCAGGTCGACGTGGACGACGACACGCCCCTATTGTGGGTGCTGCGCGACGTGCTCGGCATGACCGGTACCAAGTTTGGCTGCGGCATGGCGTTGTGCGGTGCCTGCACCGTGCACATGAACGGCAACGCGGTGCGCTCCTGCGTCATGCCGGTCAGTGCCGTGGTCGGCGCCGAAATCACTACCATCGAGTCGGTCGGCGAAACGCCGGCTGGCAAGCGCATACAGGAAGCCTGGCTGGCCCATGAAGTCGTGCAGTGCGGCTACTGCCAGTCCGGACAGATCATGTCCGCCACCGCCTTGCTGGCGCGCAACGCCAACCCCAGCGACAGCGACATTGACGGTGCGATGGCCGGCAATATCTGCCGCTGCGGCACCTACGTGCGGGTACGCGAGGCGATCAAGATCGCCGCCGGCCAGTCGCCCGTTGCCAGAGCGGAGGGCTGAACATGAACGGCAGCCAACACATGGCGCAGCCCCTGGGCTTCAGCCGCCGCGTTTTCCTCAAGGCAAGTGCCGCGGTCGGCGGCGGTCTGCTGATCAGCTTCGCCCTGCCGGGGCTGATGCGCGGTGTTCAGGCCACGGAGGGCGCCTTCGCCCCCAACGCCTACGTGCGAATCGATCGCGACGGCCGCATCTTCCTCACCATTCAGCCGGTGGAGATGGGCCAGGGCACCTACACCTCGATGCCGGCACTGATTGCCGAGGAATTGGAGGTCGGCCTCGATCAGGTGATCATCGCGCATGCGCCGGCGGACGATCAGCGCTACGCCAACCCTATGCTGGGCTTCCAGGTCACCGGCGGCTCGACCTCGGTGCCGGCCAACTGGACGCCCCTGCGTGAGGCGGGGGCGGCGGCGCGCATCCTCCTGGTGGCGGCCGCAGCGCAACAATGGGGGGTGGCGGCCGACAGCTGCAAGGCGCAGCGCGGCGAGGTGTTGCACCCGACCAGCGGGCGCAAGTTCGGCTACGGCGAACTGGCGGACGCCGCGGCCAAGCTACCGCTGCCCGAGAGCCTGCCGCTGAAGGAGCCGAAGGACTTCAAGCTGATCGGCACCGCCGCCAAGCGCACCGACTCGCCGGACAAGGTCAACGGCAAGGCGGTGTTCGGTATCGACGTGCACCCCGAGGGCATGAAGGTGGCTGCGATCATGCTCTGCCCGGTGGTCGGCGGCACCCTCGATTCGGTCGATCCAGAACCGGCTATGGCGGTGCGCGGCGTGCACCAGGTGGTGCGCACCGACAACTCGGTGGCCGTTGTCGCCGACCACATGGGGGCCGCGCGCAAAGGGTTGGCGGCGTTGCAGATCAAGTGGAACGGCGGCGCCAACGCCAAGGTGTCCAGTGCGCAGATGCTCGAGGACATCAAGGCCGCCTCGATGCAGCCTGGAGCGCAGGCCCGCAGCGAGGGCAACGTCGAGGAGGCGCTGGCCAAGGCGGCGAAAAAGCTCGAGGTGACCTACCATGTGCCGTTCCTGGCCCATGCCTGCCTGGAACCGGTGAACTGCACCGTGCATGTGCGCAAGGACGCCTGCGACCTGTGGCTGGGCATCCAGGTGCCCGCCCGCGCCAAGGCGGTGGCGGCGCAACTGACCGGCCTGCCGGAGGCGGCCGTGCAGGTGCACAACCACCTGATCGGCGGCGGTTTCGGCCGGCGCCTGGAAGTGGATTTCGTCGCCGATGCGGTGAAGATCGCCAAGCAGGTCGACTATCCGGTGAAGGTCATCTGGTCGCGCGAGGAGGACACCCGGCATAGCACCCTGCGACCCTTCCACTACAACCATCTGAGTGTGGGGCTGGACGAGCAGAATCGCCCTATCGCCTGGACGCACAAGGTCACCGGCGGCTCGATCCTGGCGCGCTGGCTGCCTGCGGGTTTCATCGACGGCGTCGATGGCGACGCGGTGCGCGATGCCTGCGGCCCCTACGCCTTCCCCAATCTCAGCGTGCACTACGTGCGCCACGAACCACCGAGCGGCATCCTCCCGGCCTTCTGGCGTGGCGTGGGGCATACGCAGAACGCCTTCATGGTCGAGGGGCTGCTCGATGAGGCGATCCAGCAGGTCAAGGCCGACCCGTTCGAGTACCGTTACCCGCTGCTGCAGCAGCACCCGCGGGCGATCAAGGTGCTCGAGCTGCTGCGGGAGAAGTCTGGATGGGACACGCCGCTGGAACCCGGGCGTGGACGCGGCCTGGCCTTGACCCACTGCTTCGGCACCTTCGCCGCGCAGGTGGCCGAAGTGACCGTTAGCCCGAATGGCGAGGTGAAGGTCGACAAGGTCACCTCGGTGGTCGACTGTGGCATCGCCATCAACCCGGACAGCGTGGTCGCGCAGATGCAGGGCGGCACCATCTTCGGCCTGACTGCGGTGCTTTACGGCAACATTACCTTCAAGGATGGCCAGGTGGAGCAGGGCAACTTCGACACCTATCGCATGCTACGGATCAACGAGACGCCGGTGATCGAGACCCATGTGGTGGCGAGCAGCGAGTCGCCCGGTGGCCTCGGCGAGGTGCCGACCGTGACTATCGCCCCGGCGGTGGTGAATGCGGTATTCGCCGCCACCGGCAAACGCCTGCGCAGTTTGCCCATCGACCCCGAAGAGCTCCGCCAAGCCTGACCGGGAGCACCGCCTGCACCTGTCGAGGGGCAGGCGGCTGGCGCGTGCGTCGAGCGTCGGCGGCCCTGACGGACATGCGGGAGAGCAGGGTTAGCAGGCCGTAGAAAAACTACCTACGTGACCAATACTGCGTTAATAACGGCCTGTTAGCCGTGCAGTGCCGGCTCGCAATCATGGATGGGCGCCTCGCGTTCCTTGAGCATCCTCCCGTCGCGGCCGTTGAAATGGGCGGTGATCTCCGCCAGCACCGACAGCGCCACGCTTTCCGGCGCGTCCCCACCGATATCCAGTCCCATGGGGTAATGCAGGCAGGCGCAGGCGTATAGCGAACGAACGTCCGGCGCCATCTCGCCGAGCAGGCGTTCGGTGCGGCTGCGCGGGCCCAGTTGGCCAATATAGGCGGGCTGCTGGCGCAGCGCCTGTTCCAGCCAGTGACGATCCTGGCTGTAGCTATGGGACATGACGACCACCGCGGCGTCGGCGACCAGCGCCGCGAGATCATGGGGGTGGTCGAGCTGGAGGTTCAGCACCTGCTCGGCCTCGGGGAAGCGTTCACGGCGGGCGAAATGGCTGCGCGCGTCGACCACCGCCACCTGCCAGCCCTGCTGCCTGGCTAGGCTCACCAAGGGCTGGGCATCGTGGCCGGCGCCGAAGACTACCAGCTTGCGCGGTGGCGGCAGGTACTCGAACAGGACTTCGACCTCGCCGCTGTCCAGGCGATAACCTTGGATCGCCGAGCGGCGCAGTCCCAGCGTTTTGTGCAGATCGGCCGACAGCAGTGCCACCAGTGACGGGTGCTCGACCAGGACGTGCAGTTCCCCCGTGGTGTCGACGGCGGCGCGCTCGCCGAGGCGCACGGCCGTGGCGCCGCTGGCGATCACCGTGGCCAACACCGCGGGGCACTTGGCTGAGAGCACTTGGCGCAGCAGTTGCGCCGGCAGGAAGGGCTGCCCGGCGCGAATGCGCTCCAGCAGGATATGCACCGTGCCGTTGCAGCCCAGGCCGAAGGCCAGTTCCTCCTCTTCCCCGGCCTCGTCGCTGTCGACGCCGGTGCTGTAGCTGCGCACCACGGGAACCCCCGCTTCGGTCAGCCACCAGGCCTTCCTGGCCAGGTCACCCTCCAGACAACCACCGCTCACCGTGCCGAGCGCGGCGCCAACCTGGGGGATGAGCATGCGCGCGCCGGGGCGCCGATAGGCCGACCCCTCGACCTTGACCACGGTCGCCAGCACCGCGTCCTGACGTGTGGCGGCAAGTTCGTCCAGGGCTTCCAGCAGTTTCGCAATCTCGCTCATGGGCTCGCTGTTCCGATCAGGGAGTGGCAGTCCTGATTATTAACCAGGGCGTGCGTGGGATTGCCCGCTATACACGCATAGCCCTTGAAGCATTGCTTAATACTGTTCGCCTGTGCGGTGGCTATGGCTTCAGTTTTTCTCAATCGACAGGCGTCTTTATATCGTTTGTCGGCCCGCGGTGAGCTGCCGAACATACCTCCATGGCGCCGTGGTCGCGGCACCTGCAACTGGAGGTCCAACAATGAATACGTCCCTGTGGAGCGAAGGCGCTCCCGCGAGGCTGCTCGCTTCCTGCCACCGTGCATCTGGCGAGATCGTTTTCCCGCCGGTTTCCGCCCACTCGCCGCTGGCCGACCAGTACGAAGGCCTGCTCTTGGAGGGCGAGGGCACTCTCTACAGCTTCACCGTCATCCACCCGGGCTCTAAGAGCGGGCAGCAGCCCTTCGCCCTGGGCTACCTGGATCTGCTCGGCCCGGCGCGCCTGTTCGGCCGAGTCAACGGCACGCGCCGTCCGGCCATCGGCGATGTCTGTCGGGTAGTGCCCGACGCCACCTATGGCTATGCGTTCGAACTGGCGGAGGATGCGCAATGAAGCAGATGCACGTGATGGGCGGGGCTATGACCCGCTTCGGCAAGCATGTGGGCGTCAAGGCCCCTGAACTGGCGCAGCAGGCGATTCTCGCCGCGGTGGCCGACGCCGGCCTAGTGCTCAAGGATATCCAGGCCATCTACTGCGCCAACGTGCTGGGCGGTATGATCCTCGGCCAGGTCATCCTACGCGACCTCGGTCTGGCTGGTATCCCCGTCTACAACATCGAGAATGCCTGTGCCAGCGGCGCCACCGCCGTGCACCTGGCCAAGCACGCGCTGCTGGCCGAGCAGTACGACACCGTACTGGTGTTCGGCATCGAGCAACTGACCGCGCTGGGTGGCGGCACCATCCCGATGCAGCGCAACGACGAGAAGACCGACCTCTATGCCGCAGCCGGCATGGTCTTGCCTGCCGTCTACGCCATGCGCGCCACGCGCTTCCTCCACGAGCGCGGCGCCCAGCCTGCCGACCTCGCCGCCGTGGCGGTGAAGAACCGCTTCCACGGGTCGCTCAACGAATACGCCCAGCAGCGCAACGCGGTGACCCTGGAAGAGGTGTTGGCCTCGCGTATGATCGCCGATCCTCTGACCCTGCTGCAGTGCTGCCCGTCCCAGGTTGATGGCGCCGCGGCGCTGGTACTTGGCAAGCGCTCCGGCCCGCATGCCAAGGACGTACGCGTGCTCGGCTCTATTGTGGTCTCGGGCCTGGCCGAAGGACCGCGTGACGACATCCTCGACGCCGAGATCACCGCCCGCGCCGCGCGCCTGGCCTACGAGCAGGCCGGCGTCGAGCCAAGTGACGTCGATGTGGTCGAGCTGCACGATGCCTTCACCATCGCCGAGCTGCTCTACTACGAGGCCCTCGGCCTGGCTGCGCCGGGCGAAGCGGTGGCACTGCTGCATTCCGGCGCCACCAAGGTCGGTGGCCGTGTGCCGGTGAACCCCAGTGGCGGCCTGCTGGCCAAGGGGCACCCGCTGGGAGCCACCGGTGTGGCGCAAATGGTCGAGCTGATGTGGCAGTTGCAGGGCCGTGCTGGCGCACGCCAGGCCAACGCGCCACGTATCGGTGTGGCGCAATGCACCGGCGGCGGCATCGCCGGCGTCGACCACGCCGCTTCGTCCGTGCACGTGCTGGGGGTGTGAGATGAACAAGCAACGTTTTCACAGCAGCCAGATCGCGGCCGTCACCGGCGCCGCACGCGGCATCGGCCTGGGCATCGCCAGTCGCCTGGCGGCGCAGGGAGTGACCGTCTATCTGTTGGATCGCGACGAGGCGGCGCTGGCCGCCGCCGTCACCCGTCTACGCGACCTGAGCATGGAGGTGCACGGCCTCGCCCTCGACCTCACCGACGGCGAGGCGGTCGAGCGCGCCTTCGCGCAGATCGGCGAACGTCACGGCGCCCTGGATTTTCTGGTGAACAACGCCGGCGTGGTGCGCGACAAGCGCTTCCTGAAGATGACCGAGGAAGACTGGGACCTGGTGGTCGATACCAACCTTCGCGCGCAGTTTCTCTGCTGCAAGGCGGCGTTGCCGCTGATGCTGGAGCGCGCGTTCGGTCGTATCGTCAACCTATCCTCGCGTGCCTGGCTAGGCGGCTTCGGCCAGGCCAACTACTCCGCGGCCAAGGGTGGGGTGGTCAGCCTGACCCGCAGCCTGGCGATCGAATTCGCCGCCAAGGGCATCACGGTCAACGCCGTTGCCCCCGGCATCGTCGACACGCCGCTGTTCCAGAGCTTCGATCCCGAGGTGCAGGCGCGGCTCAAGGACACCGTGCCAGTCAAACGCATCGGCACCCCGGACGACATCGCTAACGCGGTGGAGTTCTTCCTCGACCCGGCCAGTTCCTACGTCACCGGGCAGACCCTCTACGTCTGCGGCGGGCGTAGCCTGTCGTCGGCGAGCGTGTGAGGAGGTAGCCATGGCCGTAACTCTGGAAATCCACGGCGCGGTCGCCCGCATCGTCCTCGACCGCCCCGAGGCGCTTAATGCGCTGAACCTTGAGGCGCTGCGCGAACTGCGCGCGCATCTGGCCGAGGTGCGCGACCGCCGCGAAATCCGCACGGCGATCCTCACCGGGAGCGGCGAGCGGGCCTTCTGCGTCGGCGCCGACCTTAAGAGCACGCGCGACTCGTCCGCTTCCTACGCCGAGGCGCTGTTCCTCGCCAATGAGCCGTCGGCGGATGCGGGCCTGTATATCCGCCTGATGGACCTCACCGATCTCGAACTGCGCAAGCCGCTGATCGCGGCGGTGAACGGCCACTGCCTAGGTGGCGGGTTGGAGCTGGCCCTGCAGTGCAGCCTGCGCATCGCCTCAGCGAATGCCAGCTTCGGCCTGCCGGAGGCGGTGGTCGGTTCGATTCCTGCCGTCTCCGGTCTACACCGGCTACTCAGGGCGGTGCCTGCGGCCCATGCCATGCAGATGGCGCTGACCGGGCAGCGTCTCGACGCGCGCCAGGCGGCGGCCATCGGCCTGGTTTCGGAAGTCGCCGACAGCCACGCGGCGCTGAACGAACGCGCCTTCGCCTTGGCCGAGCACATCGCCGCCGCCGCGCCGCTGGCGGTGCAAGCGCTGCAGGCGCTGTCGACGCAGACCGCGCACCTGTCTGAACGTGATGCCCAGCGCCTCACCGAGCTGTACTGGGGCGTGCTGCGTGACACCGAGGATCGCCTGGAAGGGCGGGCCGCGTTCGCCGAGAAACGCTCACCGGACTATCGGGGGCGCTAGCCCCTGGAGGTAGACATGCACTTGCACAACCCGTTTCTGCAGAGCCTTGGCGTCGAGCTGGCCCACTGGGCGCCCGGCGAAACCGAGTTTCGCATGCCCATCGAGGTCCGCCACCTGAACCGCCAGGGCATGCTCCATGGCGGGCTGATCGCCACCCTGCTGGATGCCGCCTGCGGTTACGCCGGGCTGCATGCGGGCGAGGGCGAGGAGGAGGTGCACGGGGTGACCGTGATGCTCAACATCGCCTACCTCAGCGCGGCCCGCGAAGGCAGCGTGATCGCCAGAGGCCGGGTCAACCGCCGGGGACGCAGCCTGTACTTCGCCGAAGCCAGCCTGGCCACGGCGGACGGCGAGCTACTGGCTACCGCCCAGGGCACCTTCAAGCAGGGAGGGCGCCGCCATGCTGCGTGATGCCTTGCAAGGCCTGACGGTGCTGGACTTCACCCAGATCGCCGCGGGGCCGACCTGCACCATGCTGCTGGCCGACATGGGCGCGCGGGTGATCAAGATCGAACCGCCGGAAGGCGAGCTGGGCCGCACCCTCGGCCCCGCCTGGGTCGGCGCCGACAGCGCGCTCTACCACGGCTTCAATCGCGGTAAACTCGGCGTCTGCCTGGATCTCAAGCACCCGGACAGCCTGGCCATCGTGCAGCGCATGGTGGCCGAGGCCGACGTGCTGATCGAGAGCATGCGCCCGGGGGTGATGGCCCGGCTCGGCCTGGGTTACGAGGCCCTGGCCGAGTTCAATCCGGCACTGGTCTACTGCTCCATTTCCGCCTACGGCCAGCAAGGCCCCTACGCCGACCGCGCAGGCGTCGACGGCATCCTGCAGGCCGATTCCGGGTTGATGAGCCTGATCGGCCTGCCGGGCGCGCCGCCGTGCAAGGTGCAGGCGCCGGTGGTGGACGTGGTGACCGGCTACATGGCCTGCATGGCCATCCTCGCCAAGCTGCAGGCGCGCCAGCGCGACGGCCAGGGCGGGCATCTGGACGTCAACCTGATGAACTCGGCCCTGGCGCTGCAGCAATCGTCGATCACCAGCTACCTGCGCGATGGCGCACTACCGACCCCCATCGGCAGTGCGGCGCCCTATGCGGCGCCCAACGAGGCGTTCCAGACCGCCGACGGCTGGATCATGGTGGCGGCCTACAACGGCAACCGCTGGGAGCGCCTGTGCAGCGTGCTCGGCCATGCCGAGTGGGTGGAGGATCCGCGCTTCGTCAGCTCCGGCCAGCGGGTGAAACACCGTGCGGAGATGCAGACCGCGCTCAACCACGTGTTCGTCACCCAGCCGACCGCGCACTGGCTGCAGGTGTTGCGCGGCGCCGACATTCTCTGCGCCAAGGTGGCCAACTACGGCGACCTGCTCGATCACCCGCAACTGGCTGAGAACGGCGTGCTGGCGCCGGTCGAGCACCCCCGGCACGGTACCCTGCGCACGGTGGGCTTCCCGGTGAACAGCGCCGAGGCGGCGGCCGAACCCTACCGGCCGGCGCCGGATCTGGGCGAGCATTCGCGCACGGTGCTGCAGAGCTTCGCCTTCAGCGACGCCGAGATCGAGGCGCTGGCGAGTAGCGGCGCGTTGCGCGAGCGGCGGGCTGTCGCGGCCTCCTAATAGCTCCAGCCATAAATGACGACGCCGCGCCGGATATTCCGGGGCGGCGTCGTACTTTTCAGGGGAGCGGCCGAGCGGTCTGAGTGGCAGGGCGTTCAGCTCGCGTTGCGGGTCAGGCGCGCCTGCTCCAGCAGCCACAGGCGGAAGGTGGTCATGTCTTCACTTTCGGCTCTGTGCTTGGGCGTCAGCAGGTAGTAGGTGTAGGCGCCCATGTCCACCGACTGGGCGAAGGGCCGCACCAGCGTGCCCTCGCGCAGCTCCTTCTCCACCAGGAACAGCTGGGCCATGGCGATGCCCTGACCGCCGACGGCGGCCGCGTAGGCCATCGACGAACTCTGGTAGCTCATGCCTGCACGCGCATCCACCTGGCCGATGACGCCGGTGGCCTCCAGCCAGTGTGTCCAGTCGTCGGGGCGGGCGAGGGAGTGCAGCATGCTGTACTCGGCCACGTCGGCCGGCGCATGCAGGCCCGGCTCCGAATCGAGCAGGGCGGGACTGCACACCGGCGCCAGGACGTTGTCGCTGAGCACGTAGCAGTTGCAGTTGGGCCAGTCGCCGGAACCGAGGCGGATGGCCGCGTCCAGGTCTTCGTTGTGGAAGTCCACTGGGTCCAGCGAGGCGGTCAGCAGCACCTCGATCTTCGGGTGCTCTTGGTGGAAGCTGGCCAGACGCGGGATCAGCCACTGCATGGCGAAGGTGGTGTAGGCGCGTACCTTGATCTGCCGGCGCTTCGGCGGCCGTTTCAGCTTGCGCGTGGCGCTGCGCAGCTCCTCGATGATCCGGGCCACGGCATTGAAGTACTGCTTGCCGGCGGGAGTGAGGGTGATCTGCCGGTGGCCGCGGATAAACAGCGGCTGCTCCATGAATTCTTCCAGGCTGCGGATCTGCCGCGATACGGCGCCTGGCGTGACATTCAGTTCATCGGCGGCAACGGTGATGCTCAAATGACGAGCGACGGCTTCGAAAGCCCGTATGGCATTGAGGGGAGGCAGTTTGTCCTTCATTGCAATCTTCTTGTCGGAGTCGGCGGACGGCACGCATCTTACTCTAGTTAAGCTTGATAAAAACTCAAGCCAATGGCTCATTTTAATCGCTTGCCACGCGCTCCGAAGCCTCCTTGGCTTCGCCGCGGACGCCATCACAACAGCAAGAGAGTACCGCTCCATGACGACTGCAAAGCGGGTCGCAGCGCTCGACCCTATTCCTTCCGTTCGCCCCTGTTTCACACTGTCCCGCTGCGTCCTGGTCCTTCTGGGGAGATGGTGCTGGCGGCCAGCGCACCGGTGCAGGCCGAGCTGCTCGCGGGTTCCAAGGCCAGCCTGGAGCTGCGCAACTTCTACTTCAACCGCGACTTGCGCCACGCCGGCGCCGGATAGAGCAAGGCCGAGGAGTGGGAACGCAACACCGACCTGGGCTACGTTATCCAGAGCGGCTCGCTGAAGTGGAGCAACGCCACGAGCCGCAACAACTTCGGCAGCGATATCGACGAGCACCGGCCGATCCTCAGCTACAGCCTGCCGCTCTGGTAAGGGCAAAGGGCTAAGCAAGGCCGAGCCGGCGAAACTCGACTTGCTGGCGTTGCGTGGGCCCTGACAGGGCCAGCGGGATGCCGGCGTCGTTCGGCGACCTTTTCCATATATTTCGCGCCCGCCACAGGCATGCGACTTGCTGCTTTACTGAAGTACGCTGAAACCTGCGAGGGGCCTCGGATGAACAGGAACGACCTGCGTCGCGTCGACATGAACCTGCTGGTGATTTTCGAAACCCTGATGTTCGAGAAGAACCTGACCCGTGCCGCGGAGAAGCTGTTTCTCGGCCAGCCTGCGGTCAGCGCTGCCCTGGCCCGCCTGCGCGATCTGTTCGATGATCCCCTGCTGGTGCGCAACGGCCGCGTTTTCGAGCCCACGGCGCGCGCCCTGGCGATCCTCAAGGAGTTGCAGCCGGCCATGGATACCATTTCCTGCGCCGTCAGCCGAGCCCGGGAGTTCAACCCCGCGACCAATCGCGATACCTTCCGTATCGGCCTGTCGGACGATGCCGAGTTTGGCCTGTTCCCGGCCCTGCTCAAGCAGATGCGCGAAGAGGCGCCCGAGGTGGTGATCGTGGTGCGCCGGGTCAACTTCCTGCTGATGTCGGCGATGCTGGGCTCGGGGGAGATCTCCGTCGGTGTCAGCTACACCACCGAGTTGCCGGCCAATGCCAAGCGCAGGAAGCTACGCGACCTGCGCGTCAATGTCCTGCGCGGGGATGATCGCCCCGGTGCGCTGACCCTGGATGAATACTGCGCGCGCCCCCATGCGCTGGTGTCGTTCTCCGGCGATCTGAGCGGCAATATCGACAACGACCTGGCCCGGTTGGGCCGCTCACGCCGGGTCGTGCTGGCGGTGCCGCAGTTCAGTGGGCTGCGCTCCATCCTGGCGGGTACCGAACTGCTCGCCTCGGTGCCCGACTATGCCGCGGCGGCACTGATCGAAGGCACCGGGCTGCGTGCCGACGACCCGCCATTCCCCATCGTCACCTCCGACCTGTCCATGGTCTGGAGCGGGGTGACCGACAATGACCCCGCCGAGCGCTGGCTCAGGAGCAAGATCGTCGAGCACATGTCCGCGCCGACGCCCGGCGGCTAACAGGCCGTGGCAGAGTCGTCACGGACCTCCGTGAGATACACGGAAAGGTCGGTCATGGGCGGCTTGGCGGGAATCTCGAAGTACATCTGCACCACCCAGCCGCGGTGATAGTTCGCGTGGTTGACCACATGCAACAACATGGCGCCGGCCGTCATGGCGCTACGCGCGCCGGAGACGAAGGTGAAGGTGATGAGTTCGTTCAGTGATTCATCGGTTTGCTGCGTGCTCCACGCGATGAACCAGTCGTTGATTTCCTCCTGTGCGCGACGCAGGTCGGCGAACTCCGGGTAGGGCACTTCCATTCGCGTCTTGAAGCCGTGCTCCCGGCGCTGCAGATGGGCCTGCCAGATACGGTCGACCACATGCACGTGGTTGAGGGTGGCAATCATGCTCTTGAGCGGACCGGCGCGCTCCTTGCCGAGTTCTTCGGCGGGCAGGGTGGCGAGGCTGTCAAAGAAGACCTTATCGGCCCAGCGCCTGTACTGGCTGAGCATGCTGGCCGTGGCGACGTTGATCATCGGGTGTCCTCCCAGAGGCGGAGTGGTAGGTGTCCTTCGGTTGGTTTCTCCAGGTAGGCTTTGCATGTGAATACTGGGTATAGACCATACGCCTGGCAAGGTCGACGGATTCTCGCCCGCAAACGAAAACGCCCGGCGCGGATCGCTCCGCCATGGGGCACGAGATAAAGATCGATGGCGACTGTAGGTGCGCGGGGATGGAACGAGAGGCTTACTTGGTTGGACGCTCAGTCCCTGGCACCCACCCTAAGGGCACCAGCGCGATCACGGTCCTAATAGCGCTCGCATCCCAAATTGGCCGCCGGTTATGCGGAACAGCCAGTGTACGGGATCGGCGCCAAGCCGTTTGCGGGCCGCGGTGACGCCACTTCTGGCCAGCAGGTCGCTAGAGGCCAGCCCCTGAGATGTTCAGACGCCGCGCCACCTTCATGCACAGGCTCGTCACGGAACAACGCCATACCGAGCACCAACCAAAGCACCTGATCACTGGGCAGACGCCGTCGACGTATGGATGCTTGCGTGGAAAGACACAGCGCGGATTCCACCCGCCCGACAGGGATGTTCTGAGTAAAGGTACACAGATCGGAAAAGTTGAGCAGGTCGCCCAGATCGAGCAGATGCTGTTGGAAAGTCATAAAAAATCCGATGCCAGAGTCCTGGCATCGGATTGTCGGGAAACGGCCCGCTGAGACTCAAATGCTTAAGTGAACAGCATTACGACTATCATCTGGGTTACAGGAGCTGCTTACGCGACACGGTTGCGTTCGCGCAGACGGTCGGAGCCGCCTTCGGCGATCTGGCGGATGCCCGGAGTGCGCTCGGAACCGCCTTCGGCGATCTGGCGCATGCCCGGGGTACGCTCGGAACCGCCTTCGGCGATCTGGCGCATGCCGGGAGTGCGGGAGGAGCCGTCCTCGGCGACGGTGGGCAGCGGTTGGCTGCTCTGGCTGCCGTGAGCCTCTCCGATGATTGGCTGTTCCTTGCCATAGGCGGCATGTAAATTGGCGCTTGCAGCGATCAGGGTGGCGCTGAGGATCAGGAAGCTGAACTTTTTCATGGTGGTGACTCCGGTTATCAAAATGTTGGTATCCGGGGCGGTCAGGGCATTGTGTGACAGGCGTCGCTCTGAGTACCCGTTGCAGCGGGGCGGTCCCGTTCTCTGCATGGGTTCAGATTAATTTTGGATATGAATTGGCGTTATCTGATAAATGCCGACTTTTTGCCTGATTCTCTCGGCGTTGCAGTCAACTCATGGAGCGTTGGCCATGATCGTTCTTCCAGGTTCGGCTCGCGGCGACCGGCCGCTGGACGCTGGCGAGAGCGGCTCAGCGAACCTTTCTGCCTGCGAAGATCGCCAGCAACGCGACCAGCGCGAACGAGCCCCCGGCCAGCCCAAGCCCCTGCCAGCCGTAATGCCCGGCCGCGGCGGAACCGAGCATCGATCCCAGCGCACCGCCACAGAAGTAGGCCACCATGAACACCGTATTCAGACGGCTTACCGCCTCCGGTGCCAAAGCGAGGGCGCGGGTCTGGCTGGCCAGTTGATTGGCCCGGTTGCCCAGGTCGATGCTGCTGGCGACCAGCAGAATGAGCCACCACCAGCCGAGCTCTCCGGCAAAGTAGAGCCCGGCGTAAGTGATCAGCAAGACGAGCGCCCCGGTGTAGCTCAGGCGCATTCCGTGGCGTGCGGTCAGCCTGCCCAGGTAGGCGGAGCAGAGGATACCGAACACCGCCGACAGGCCGAACAGCCCGGCCTGGGCGCTGCTGTAGCCGTAGGTCGGCTGGGCGAGAAGCGAGGCCATGGCGCCCCAGAACACGTTCAGCGCGCCGAAGGTCAGGGCGCCGATCAGCGCGGACCAGCGCAGCGTCGAGTACTGCCGCAGCAGGTCCCACAACGAGCGCATCAGCGCCAGGTAGCGTTGCTGGCTGGATGGCACGCTGGTCGGCATTCGAGCGAAGATCGCCAGCGCCAGCAGCAGGTTCAGCCCGGCGGCGAGCAGATACATGCCGCGCCAGCCCAGCCAGGTGCTGACCACGCCACTTAGTGCACGGGCCAGCAAGCCACCGGCCGACAGGCCGCTGACCATCATGCCCAGCACTTGGCCACGCTGCGCCGGGGCGGCCAGCACGGTAGCGGCCGGAATGATGATCTGTGCGCTGATGGCCGACAGCCCCAGCGCCGCACTGGCCACCAGCAGCAGAACGAAACTGGGTGCCAGTGCGGAGGCGACCAGGCTCAGCGCATTGAAAGCGAGCATCACCAAGATCAGAGTCTTGCGCTGCAGGCGGTCGCCGAGTGGTACGAACAGCAGCAGGCCGAACGCATAGCCGATCTGGGTGAGCATGGCGATCTGCCCGACATGCACGGCGGAAATGCCGAAGCTCTGCCCGATCAGCGGCAGCATCGCCTGGTTGTAGTAGACGGTTGCGACCGACAGGCCGCAGCAGATGGCCAGGGTGAAGATGGTGGTCGGGGACAGGCCGGCCTTGGCTGCCTGCATGGGCGGCTCCGTATTACCGAGGGCTTGCGTTGGCTCACGCTAGGCGGTGCAGCGCTCGGTCCTCAAGCGACAAGAACTCAGCCTCGCTTGAGCTCGGCTCAAGCGACTGGCCGCGCGCGTAGAGCCAGCCGCAAAACCAGCGTGGTGAGCTATTAGCCGTCGGTAGCAGCTCGACGTACAGGGGCAATATCCAGCAGGGAAATGGCGTGCAGATGGCCAGGCGTCTTGAAGCGTAAGTGATCAATCGAAGCATTCGTAAGCGGCACTTCAAAGCCTCTACAGCGCCGCCCGTATTGCCTGATCGAGCGTCGGCATCGACCATGCGCCAACCCCGGGCGACAGCCCACGGGCCGAAAAGAGGAGCCACCCCAGTCTAAATTCGCCCAAGAGGTAACCCGTGATGGATGTGCATGTCAGACCCATAGCCTATCGCCAAGTGCTCGGTTTCGTGGCCAGCCTGTGGCTACGCCGTCGCGGTTACTTCTTTCTCGGCCTCAGTCTGACGCTGGCGGCCACCGGCTTCGACCTGCTGCTGCCCTGGGCCTCGGCGCAACTGATCGAAAGCGTCGCCGATAGCGCCGACAGGGCGACCGTGTGGCAGAGCTGGACGCTGTTGCTGGTAGCTTTCGCCGGCTTCGCCGTCAGCCGCAACCTGGCCCACCGCCTGTGGATTCCTCTGGCTGCTCGCAACATGCAGGCGGTACTGCTGCAGGGCTTCGAGCACGTGCTGTCGGCACCGGCCGACTGGCATGCAACCCAAGCCACGGGCGATACCGTGCGGCGCCTGCGCCGGGCGATGGAGGGCTACGATGCGGTCACCGACGCCGTCACCATTCACTTGGGGCCGGCGCTGGTGGTGCTGCTCGGGCTGATCCTGATGATCGGCTGGCGCGAGCCGCTGGCCGGGGTGCTTGCACTGCTGGTGGCGATGGTCTTTGTCGCCAGCAACCTGCTGGTGGGCATGCACTGGATTCGCCCGGCGAGCCTGCAGGCTAATGCCACCGACAGCCAGCTCAGCGGCCTGGTGGCCGATGTATTGTCTGCCAGCGTGACGATCAAGGGCTTCTCCGCCGAGGGGCGCGAGCGCAACTACATGGCCGAAGTCGCCGGCGTCTGGGGCGCGTCCTCGGCCATGGCCTGGCGCCGCTTCGTCGACCTCGGCCTGGTGCAGAATCTGCTGCTGTTGCTGCTGCTCACCGGGTTGAGCGGCGTGGCGCTGTACACCTGGACGCGCGGAGAGACGGGCGCCGGCGACGTGGCCTTCGCGGTGACCTCCTTCCTGTTGATGGCCGGCTACCTGCGCGGTTTCGGGGAAAACCTGCGGGTGGCGCAGAAGGGCCTGGAGGATGCAGCCGATGCCCTGATGCTGACCGCACTGCCCAGCGAGGAGACCGCTGGCCGGGTGCCGCATGCCGCACCCTGGCGCGGCGAGGTGGTGTTCGAGGGGGTGACCTTCGCCTACCCAGCGACGGAGTCGCGCGTGCTCGACGGTCTCGATCTCTATGTTCGCCCTGGGGAAACGCTGGCCATCGCCGGCGCCAGTGGCTCTGGCAAATCCACCGTCGCCCGCCTGTTGCAGCGCTTCTACAGCCCGCGTCACGGACGCATCCTGTTGGACGGCCACGACATCGCCACGTTGCCCCTGGCAGCCTTGCGCCAGCACGTGGCGGTGGTGTCTCAGGAGCCGATGCTGCTGAACCGCTCGATCCGCGACAACATCGGCTATTCGCGGCCGACGGCCAGTCTGGAGGAGGTGATAGCCGCGGCCAAGGCCGCCTGCGCACATGACTTCATCATGCAACTGCCCCAGGGCTACGACACCCAGGTCGGTGCCTACGGCGCTCGCCTGTCCGGCGGCCAACGTCAGCGCCTGGCACTGGCGCGCGCGTTGCTGGTGGATGCACCGCTATTGCTGCTGGACGAGGCAACCTCGGCGCTCGATCCGCAGACCGAGGCCCGGGTGCTGGCCAGCATCACCGCGCTGCGCCCGCAGCAGACGCGCATCGTCATCGCCCACCGACCGGCGGCGATACTGGCGGCGGACCGGGTGCTGTGGATGGAGGCGGGGAAGGCCAGCGAAACTAGCGCGAGCCGTGCGCTCTGAGTACACCCTCTCCCTCTGGGAGAGGGATGGGGTGAGGGTATGCCTGACAACTCTTTCTGGATGGCTACATAATCAGCGGCGCTTCTATTTGTTGTGGCACGGCACCCCGCTCGTTACGCAGAAAGTCGATCAGGGCTCGCAGCTTGGCCGGGACTCGGCGCCGGTTCGGGTAGTACAGATGCAGTGCAGGCAGGTCCGGACTCCACTCCGGCAGCAGGCGGACCAGCCGGCCGTGTTCGAGCAGGGACTCGATGTAGCCGTTGATCATGTACGCGATGCCGAGGCCCTCGAGTACCGTACGCACGAGGATCTCGGAGTCGTTGAGGATCAGGCGGCCCTTGACCAGCAGGTCGAATTTCTCCTCGTCGCGGGCGAAGGCCCAGCGCTCAATCTGACCGCTGGTGGTATGGCGGAAACCGATGCAGTCATGTTCGAGCAGGTCGCGCGGATGTTCAGGCGTACCGCGCCGCGCCAGATAGTCGGGGGAGGCGATGATCTGCGCCTGCAGTGGCGGCCCGACCGGCAGCGCGACCATATCCTTTTCGACCAGATTGCCGAAGCGTATACCGGCGTCGAACCCCTGAGCGACGATGTCCGCCAGCAGGTTTTCCACGCGCAGCTCCAGGTTGATTTCCGGATAGGCCTCCATGAAGCGGCGCAGCACCGGCTGCAGCACGATCAGGTAAGCGGCGCGCGGGACATTGACGCGCAGTAGCCCGGCCGGGTGATCGGCTTCACGACCTAGCTCCCGTGAGGCAGAGGTCAGTTGCTCCAACGCCGGTTGCACCCGCTCCAAGTAACGCTCTCCGATCTCGGTCAGGCTGACGCTGCGGGTAGTGCGGTTGAACAGCACCAGGCCGAGGCGCTGCTCAAGGTTGCGAATGTTCTGGCTCACCGCCGAGGGCGAGACGCCCAGCTTCACCGCTGCAGCGGAAAAGCCCTTCTCCTCGGCGACGGCGATAAAGGTTAGCAATCCGTCCAGGTGGTCTTGGCGCATGTGGTGCTCCGGCATTGATGGGGGGCCGAATGTACGTCATTGCCACCGCGCCGATTATGCAGATGAACTTCAAGGGGCATGCAGCGGGCCTAGCTGGAATTACACCTACCATACTAGTAAACGCGCAGGTGGAAGGATTCACCAGCCTGACGCCGCTCAGTTCTGTTGCAGAGCGCTTCGGGTGAACTCGATGAAGGCCTTGAGCGCAGCGGGGACGTGGCGGCGGCTCGGGTAGTAGAGGTGCAGCCCCGGGTAATAGGGGCACCAGTCCTCCAGCACCTGAACCAGGCTGCCGGCGGCCAGATGCTCGCTGACCATGTCCTCGAATACGTAGGCCAGACCCACCCCCTGCAGCGCAGGCCCGACCATCAGGTCGACGTCGCCGAGGATCAGAGGCCCTTCCACATCGATTTCCAACTCGATGCCACCACGGGCGAACTCCCAGCGGTAGTAGGCGCCGCTGGGGAAACGATGGCGGATGCAGGGCAGGCCGTGCAGATCCTGCGGTTTCTGCGGCGCCGCATGGCGTTGGAAATACTCCGGCGAGCCCACCACCACTGAGCGCATGTAGGGGCCGATGGCCAGGGACACCATATCCGCCTCCAAGCGTTCGCCGAAGCGCACGCCTGCGTCGAAGCCGGCAGAGACGACGTCTACCAGGGCGTCGTCGGTGACGATATCCAGGCGCACGTCCGGGTAGGCCTCGAGAAATCGACTAGCCAATGGCAGCAGGACCAATTGCGCGGCAGGGCGGCCGGCGGTGATGCGCAGGTTGCCCGAGGGTTTATCGCGGAAGGTGTTGAGGTCCTCTAGGGCATCGTCGATATCGCGAAACGCCGGCTTGACCCGGGTATAGAGGCGCTTGCCAGCCTCGGTCAACGCCACGCTACGGGTGGTGCGGTTGAACAGACGGACTCCTAGGCGAGTTTCCAGCGCACGTAGTGCATGACTCAGCGCCGATGGGGAGAGCCCGAGTTCCACCGCCGCCCGGCTGAAGCTGAGGTGATGGGCGATGCACAGGAAGATCGAAAGGTCGGCAGCGGAGACGGGTTTCATATGTGAAATAATCTCACAAAGTCATGCGAATTTATTGGGATTATCACATCAGTAGTTGGGTTTTAGAGTGACGTCAACTCATCGAGAAGGCCCGGCAATGGTGCAGGGTCACTGACAGGAGGAGTTGATATGCGTACTTGGTTCATTACTGGAGCTTCCCGTGGTTTTGGCACGCTGATCGCAGAACATGCTCTGCGTGCCGGTGATGCCGTGATTGCCACCGCTCGCAAACCTGAAGAAATCGAGGGCCGCCTCGGCAGCCATCCTAACCTGCTGGCCGTGCGTCTGGATGTGACCAACGAGGCCGAGGCCCATCAGGCCGTCGCCGAGGGTGTCAAACACTTCGGCCGCATTGATGTGCTGGTCAACAACGCGGGCTTCGGCGTGCTCGGCGCGGTGGAGGAGACCAGCGCCAGCGAAACCGAGCGCTTGTTCGCCACCAACGTATTCGGTGTACTCAATGTGATCCGCGCGGTACTGCCGCACATGCGTCGCCAGCGCTCCGGTCACATCATCAACATTTCCTCAATCGGCGGTTACCAGGCCTACATGGGCTGGGGCGTCTACGGCGCCACCAAGTTCGCGGTGGAAGGCATCACCGAGGCATTGCACCAGGAAATCGCTCCGCTGGGTATCCATGCCACCGTGGTCGAGCCAGGATTCTTCCGCACCGACTTCCTCGACGAGCAGTCGCTGGTGAAGACCGCGCTTGAACTGCCGGACTACGACGACACCGTCGGTGCCATGCGCCGCTTTGCCAAGGACTACAACCACGCGCAACCGGGCGACCCGGTGAAGTTCGCAGAGGCCATGCTGGCCTTGGTCAACGCGCCGAAGCCGCCGCAGCGCCTGCCCCTGGGCAGCGATACCGTGGCACGCATCGAGGAAAAGAACCACTTCGTCGCCAGCGAGCTGACCGAGTGGAGAGACCTGGCCCTGTCCACCGACTTCCAGCCCTGACGCAATCATCCAACCTTGAGGAGGAAAGACCGATGAAAACCATCCTGATCTCTGTACTCGGCGTGCTGATGACCACTCAGGCCATGGCCGCCAATCAACCGACCACGCTGTTGTCCGACACGGCCGTCGATTATCACTACGGCATGCACCTGGATATCGCCCGCGTGGTGTCCCATAGCGAGATCCAGGCCGCATGCCATGTGGTGCCTGCGGAATTAACCTACGAGGACTCCAATGGCGAGCAGCACACGGTTCGCTATCAGGTAAGGGGCAGCGGCTGCCAGGGCAGCTGAGACTCAAACCAGCAGTTACAGAAGCCGGGCTTGCCCCGGTTTCTGTGTTTTCGGGGCCTAAGATGGTGTGGACAAAACAATGTGGCGGTTCACGCAGCGACGCTGAGAAAGGCGCTCAAGACGGCTGGTGTGATTCTCGTCAAGACCAACGTGGCCGCGCAGACCGCGCCAGAGAAGCCGCCTCGCCGCTATGGCTCTACCGAGGTGCATCGGCGGCAGACGGCCGAGAAAAACTATCCCAGCAGTTTGACCGACGCCGAGTGGGCTCTGGTAGCTGATCTGTTCTCGCCCAGGGGACGCCGCGGCGTGCCGCCTGTGCATGGCCGGCGCAGCATGCTCGATGCCTGCTGCTATGTGCTCAGGACCGGCTGCGCCAGGCGCATGCTGCCGCAGGGATTTCCTCTCTGGGATAACGTCTACGAGACGTTTCGCCGCGAGAGTGCGCAAGGCAGTTTGAGCAGATGCATAATTGTCTGCGGGCGCAGTGCCGGGAGCGCGAGGAGGGAGCTGTCGAGCCGGCGGCCGTGTTGGATGCCCATCCACACGACATTCACCTAAGGCGGACCGCACGGCAATGACGACAAGGGGTTTGGCTTTATCCAGCCGGAGCAGGGCGGGGCAGAACTTTTAGCGCACATCTCCGCCATGCGTGGCGACCGCAGGCCAGTTTCGGGGATCGGGTCATGTATATCGCAGGCAAGGATGCCCAGGGCCGTGCTCGCGCAGAACATATTCGCGTAGCCGGCGAACTCGCGCTTGATCGTCCTGCTATTCGCCGTAAACCCCGCCTGGGCAAACTCGCTGTTGCCCCCGTTGACAAAGCCAAGTCACGCCAGGTAAACCCTGCGCGGGACAGTGGGGCTATTCAGCATCTCGGCCTCAGTTTGTTGCTGCTGGCGGTACTCTGTGTGCTACCTGTGATGGGCGGTTTGCAGCTGTTCTTGCAGTCGGGGATTGTCTGGGTGTTGGCGGCTTATCCGTTGGCCAGCCTGATCAGTTTTGCCCAGTACTGGCAGGATAAATCCAGCGTTCAGGCTAGCCGCTGGCGTACGCCGGAAAAGGCTCCGCATCTGCTCGAATTGCTGGGCGGCTGGTCTGGCGCGCTGGTAGCGCAGCAGTGCTTTCGACATATGACGCGCAAGCTGTCCTATCAGCTGGTGGTTTGGCTGATCATCGCTGCGCATCAGCTGGTATGGATTGACTGGTTGCTGCTCGATGGCCATGGGTTCGGTGAGCTGCTGCGTCGTTACCTGCCGCTGTAATACCCTAAACCGGCTGATCCCAGCGGCTGAAGGCTTCACTGATATGTTCGATCCAGGCGCGCACGGCTGGCAGCATGCCGCGTCTGTGGGTGTACACCGCCTGCAGATTGCCGGTGGGCAGCGCCCAGTCAGGCAGCAGGCGGATCAGCCGGCCGCCGGCCAGTTCATCCAGGCACAGGGGCGCGGGCAGCATGGTAAAGCCCAGGCCGGCCAAAGCTGCGTGCTTGCGTACGCTGAAGTCCTCGATGGCCAGGCGCGCTTCCAGCACGACTTCCTGCACGCGCCCGCTGTCATGCTGCAAGCGCAGGTGAATTCTGCGGTCCGCCTCCAGGGCACCCAGGGCAGGCAGCGCTGAGAGGTCGTCAGGCGTGCTGATCTTGGCGTCCCGTAGCAAGGCGGGTGCGGC
>NZ_JAAOJA010000015.1 GCF_013184545.1 Pseudomonas tumuqii
TCGCCGCCAGCTACCTCGAGCTGCCGCTGGTACAGAACCTGGCGACGCTGAAGACCTTCCTGCGCACCTCACCGCAATGGCTGATCGTGCGTTTCAGCAACCGCCAGGGACTGAGCGCCGAAGTCTACAAACAGCTGCGCAATTGTCGCTACGAACATTGGCCGACCCTGGCCGACATGGCCGAGGAGCGCGCCCTGAGCATCGCCAGCTTCCGCCGCCAGCTGCAGCGCGAGGGTTTCTCCTTCCAGGAGCTCAAAGACGAGGTACGCCGCGCTATCGCCTTCGAGTGCCTGCGCAACACCGACCTGAGCATCACCGCGATCGCCGAGAAGGCCGGCTTCTGCGAGGCCAGTGCGTTTCACCGGGCGTTCAAGCAGTGGACCGGAGAGAGCCCCGGCCATTACCGGATGAAGTGGCACAGCAGCGAATAGCGTCGCCCACAAGCCTGCCTGTCAAGCAGTTGGACATGAACCAAGCCTCTTCCGCGAGTGCCGATGTAGGAGGTACGCAGCTTCTGGTGACCGGGCACGTGGCCGGGGAAGCCGATGGCCGGGCCGCGCTCCTCGCTCAGACAGATCTGGAAGCTGGAGAAGCGGATCCGTTGGAAGCGGATCAGCCCCCCGAGGAACACCCGGAACAGTTCAGCGCACTACTGCTGAGCTTCCTCGCCGAGCCGTGTTCTCCAGGCGACGCCAACACAGGCCCTTTGCAGCAGAGCCCGCGTTGCCGGTCTGACTCGGCGCAACGCCGAGCATGGTTCAGGATAGGAGCCACGAATCAGCCGGTGATCTCTTTGCCGAAGATGCCGCGCGCGATCACCATCTTCTGGATCTCATTGGCCCCTTCGTAGATCTCGGCAATCTTGCAGTCGCGGTAAATCTCCTCGACGCGGTAGTGCGAGCCATCGGCGGCAATTTCCCGCATGCAGCCGTAGCCGCCGAAGATCTGCACCGCTTCTCGGGCGAACTCGCCGGCCAGGTTGGTGGCGTACCACTTGGCCATCGCAGCCTCGGGCTCGGGAAACGCCTGCCCCTCATCCATGCGCAGTGCCGCCTTGAGGTAAAGGTTGCGGGCATTCTCGATTTCGGTGGCGCGCTCGGCCAGCTTGAACTGCCAGTACTGGAACTGCCCGATGGCCTTGCCGAAGACGCGACGGGTCTTGAGCCGCTCGACACTGTGATCGAACAGTGCCTGGGCCATGCCGGTGCCGCTGGCGGCGATTGCGACCCGGCCGAAGGTGAGCGTCTGCAGGGCGATCTTGAGGCCCTGACCGGGCTGGCCTACGACATTCTCCAGGGGCACCTTGACGTCGTCGAAGTAGATATCTGCCGTCAGTTGGCCATGATTGCCCAGCTTCTTGTCCGGCTGGCCCACGCGTACACCGGGCCAATCCAGCTCGACCACCAGTTCGGTCATGCGCTCGCCATCGACGCACAGCAGCACGACGAAATCGGCGACCGGCGAGTTGCTGATGAAGCGCTTGCGGCCATTGACGATGTAGCCATCCTCGGTACGGATGGCGATGGTGCGCATGGCCTCGACGCTCAGGTCCGAGCTGGCGTCAGGCTCGGTAGTGGCGAAGCTGCCGACTTTCTCGCCCTTGAGCAGAGGCGTGAGGTAGCGCTGTTTGATCGAGTCGGAGCCATGCCTGAGGGCACCACCGGCAAGAATGCAGTGCACATCGACTATCGCCGCAACGGAGTTCGAATGATAGGCCAGCTCTTCGATCATCACCGCGGTCGCAGTGGCGGGATGCCGAAGGCCGCGCCCCCCGACCTCTGCCGCGAAGGGAATGCGAAACAGCCCGGCCTGGGCCATCTTGGTGAACAACTCGCGCGGAAAAGCGTCTACCGACTCCTCGGTATGACCGATCGCATAGGCCACAGGTGCCACATGCTCATCGGCAAAGCGGCGTACCTCCTGGCGGATGGCCAGAATTTCCTCGGGGGTGTTCAGGTCGTGGTACAGGCTGTCCTGATAGCGGGTAACGGTGTTCTGAGCGGTCATGGAGTTTCCCTTGGTGAACTCGTTCGGTGAAACGACGAAAACTCTAGGGAGCCCCGATGGCCAGGGTAATAGGCTAAATCGACTTTTAATATGCGAATACAGCCATAGGCAAGGATGAGAGTCCTCGACCGGCACCTGGCCGTCAGTCCTCGTCAGCCGACAACTGAAAGCGCTCCCGATAAGCCCCGGGAGTGATGCCGACCCGCTCGCGGAACAGCCGGCTGAAGGAGCTGATATCGCGGTAGCCGACATACTGGGCAATCCGCTCGGTGGAGAGGTCGCCGGCCTCAAGCAGGGCCCGCGCCGTGTCGATGCGCAGGTGCTGCAGATAGGTCAGCGGCGACTGTCCCAGCACCCGCTGAAACCGGCGCCCCAGGGTCCGCTCGCTGACCGCCAGCCGGTCGGCCAGCTCGGCGATGCGAACAGTCTCGGTCATGTGCTCCTCAAGCCACTGCTGGGCGCGGTGCACCAGCGCATCGTTGTGCGACTTGTCCGCAATCAGTGGCAACAGTGGCGTCTGCGTGGTCTGCGTCAGATCGATCAGCATGCTGCGTGCACACTGCATGGCAACGGCCTTGCCGACGAAGTGGGTGAGCACGCGAGCCGTCTGCAGCAGAAAGGTGGCATGGGCACCACCGCACACCAGGCGATCGGCTTCTGTCACCACGGGACGCATCTGCAGATCGACCCGGGGAAAACGCGAACGGAAATGTCCCTCCAGCCACCAAGTGGTCGTGGCCACGCGGTGATCGAGCAGGCCGGTATCGGCGAGCAAGAAGGTGCCCGTACAGTTGGCTACCAGCCAGGTGCCCTGCTGCCACTGCCGGATCAGCCAGGCCCGAGCCTCGGCTTGTCTGCCCAGGAAGGACTGGAATTCGTCCCAGCCCCGGTAATGCCGGCTGGGAATAAACACCAGGTCGAAGCGGCTATCCATCGACAGCGGACGCATCGCCAGCTCCAGTCCATTGCAGGCCCTCACCGACCGCCCATCGACGCTGATGAACTGCCACTCGAAGAGTTGTTCCGGAGCCGCACCTTGTCTGCGCAGGTGTGCATTGGCCACCTGCAGCATGTCGGCAAAACCGCCAAGCACCGAGGCATAGACATCATCGAAGCCCAAGATGGCGGCACTGGGCACGGCTCTCTCCACAGGTTTTCCGTGATTCGTTAGACCAGGCCCGTGAGCCTGACCGTACTGTCTGTATCCGCACATTAACTGTCGTTTCAGACCAGTGCGCAAGCATGCCGCCGCCCCTAGAGTGGGTGCATCCCGTTAGCCACCTGCCTGGACAACCCCTGCATGAACGTACTGATCATCCACGCCCACCCCGAACCGCAGTCCTTCAATACCGCCATGATGAATCTCGCCGTGCAGGAGCTGAGCGCGCAAGGCAATGAGGTGGAGCTTTCCGACCTCTATGCCATGCACTGGAATCCGGTCGCCAGCGCCGCCGACTTCGGCTCCCGCCAACAACCGGACTATCTGGTCTATGCCCTGGAACAGCGCCACAACCATCAGCAGCAAACGCTGGCAGCGGACATCCAGGGCGAACTGGACAAACTGCTGCGCGCCGACCTGCTGATTTTCAATTTCCCGCTTTACTGGTTCTCGATGCCGGCCATCATGAAAGGCTGGATCGACCGCGTGCTGCTGTCCGGCGTCTGCTATGGCGGCAAGCGCTTCTACGACCAGGGCGGGCTGAGCGGCAAGCGGGCCATGCTGGCGATCAGTGTCGGCGGGCGACCGCACATGCTGGTCGAGGGCGGCGTGCACGGCGACGTCAACACCATGCTGCGCCCCATCCTGCAGGGCACCCTGGCCTACACCGGGATGACCGTGCTGCCGCCCTTCGTCGCCCACCATGTGCCCTACATCTCGCACGAGGCCCGCTTGGAACTGCTCGATCAATACCGCCAGCACCTGCGCCGGCTGGACCAGTTGCAACCGTTGCAGTTCGTCAGCCTCAACCAGTTCGACGAGCATCTCAACCCGCTGTAGCCCAAGGCAGCACACTGAGGCAGTTGAGGTGAACACCGGTTCTTCCAGCGTCAGCGGAAACTGCTCTGCTGTCGCCCTCTGCCTGGATGTAACCCCAAGCGACAATGCCGGTATTGAGTAATACGGGCATTACTACTGTTTGTTATGAGCGTGGTACGCCCTGATCAGCCGCCGGCTCGCCGGGCCGAACAGCAACCCGCCGAGCAGCAGGAACGCAGCAGCGGCTCGCGCAATGCGCGCTGCAACAAAGTAACGCCAGCGGCGCTGAGCGGTGCAATTCACATGGTCTCTCTCCCAATCGGTGTAACGCCGGAGGCGAGGGCATCGCCCCTACCGTTGTGCGGCAGCCGTTTAGCGCCGCACTGGCTTCGCCGGTTTAGGCCTGCCGGGCACCGAGCAGCGCCCGGTACAGCGCCCTTACTTGGTCGCCTTCACCGCCGCATGCTGATGCACCGGCTGCAAGGTGCCGGTATCGGCAACGTCCGGCTGGATGCAGACGAAGGCAGGCAGGCCGTCCTCATGGGCATAGGCCGGCAGGTTGGAGTTGGAGGTGCACACGCGGCCATCCTGGGTGAACTCGAAGTCACGGAACCAGATCACCCGGTTGGGCATCGGGTAGGCGATGAACTTCTTCTGGGCCGGGATGTAGCGCATCACTCGATCGGCATTGTTGGTGGCGATCCACACGTCGCCGTGCTTGTCGACGTTCAGCGCATAGGGGATCTCGTACTCGTTGGCCGCCAGCAACGGCAGCGCGATGCTCTCGAACGTCTTGCTCTGGGTGTCGAAGCGCATCAGGTAGCCCTCGTCGAAGGACGGAATCCACAGGCTGCCATCCGCCCCGAAACGCAGGCGACGCGGGCCCTTGTGCGGCACGTCGTACTCGGTGACCTCATGGGTGACGGGGTCGATGTGGCCGATCTTGTTGGCCAGTACCTTGCTGTACCAGACGCCGCCATCGAGTGGATTGATGTCGATGCCGTAGGGCCAGTTGAACACGTCGCGGCCACCGTTGAGCCACTTGTGGTGCGACAGCGCCAGGTGGAAATTCTGCTCGGGGAACCAGGCGGAGATCTTCAGCACGACGCCGATGAAGGTGTCGGTGATCCAGCGCAGCACGCCATTGTGCGGGGTCTCGATTTCAGTGAATTGCTCGGTCTTGGTGTCGAACTTCATCACCGTGTTGGAGATCAGCACGGTGAACCAGACATTGTCATCCTTGTCGACGCGGATGGTGTGCGAATACAGGCCCTTGCGCCAAAGGAAGCCCTGCGGGATCGGGTAGAGCTTCCAGGCCTTGGTCGCCGGGTTGAACATGATCAGGTTGCTCGACAGCGCGCCGGTGAAGAAGATGCGCCCGTCGGAGATCTGCGCGCCACTGTGCGGGCCGTGCTTGCCGGTGAAGATGCCGATCGGCATCTGCATGCCGCGGAAGTTGCCACCCTTGACCTCGTCGGTCACCGGCATCTGGTAGGTGTCGATCTGCCCGCTCTGGCGATCGAGGATGTACACCTCGTCGCGGCCTTCGTCGATGCCCATCAGCTTGTCGTCGGCTAGCACCATGGTGTCGTGCAGGAAGGACAGGGGCGTGGCTGCATGCCACTCCTCGACTCGCGCCTTGGCCAGCTCGGGGCTGAAGTCGTGACTCTGGATCGCCTTGATCGGCTTGCCGTCGTAGCCCTCGGCGAGCATCTTGGCGATGCTCTTTTCCTCGCTATAGGTCAGCGTCGCCAGATAGCCTTCCATGCGATTGATCGACTCCCCCCACTGCTCCTCGCTGCGCGGAATACGGGTGGTCGAATTGCCCTGCTGGTGGCAGAAGCTGCACTGGGAAATGAACGCTTCCTTGGTCGGCGCATCCGGGAACGGCAGGGTCGCGGCATGCGCCGAGGCGGTCAGGCTGCTGGACAGTTCCTCGACCGAGGCGATCTTGGCCACGCGAAAATCCAGGCGCTGCCGATCGGACGCGGCCAGTTCCAGCGGCTGCACGACATCCCTGAAATAGGGGGTGCGCGTGCGCACCTGCAGCTTGCCGACGAAGCCGGTTTCCAGCGAGTAACGGCCGTTGGCGTCGCTGTAGACGGTTTCCTTGCGGTTACGCGCTTCGTTCCAGACGGTCACCATGCTGCCGGCGACCGCTTTGCCATCGTCGGTCATGACGTGGCCGCTGAGGGTGGCGGCGCTGGCACTGGCACCGAATAGCAGGGTGAGCAAACCGAGGGAGTAGGCTGATTTCATGGGAGGCATCTCGCTCAACCGAAGATATAGAAGTAGAAGTGCAGCGCGGCGACGACCGTCACGGGCACGACAATGTTCAGGACGATGTGTTTGCTTATGAATTTCAGGATATGCATGTTGTTTTTCTCCAGATTCATGGGGTGGCGAGAAGGCATGCTCAGGTCGTCAGCTGGCGGCGCAGGCCTGCGAGCGCAGCATTGAGCTTGTGTTCGAGCAGATAACGCAGGAGCACACCCAGGCCGGGGATGCGCGAACGGAAGCGGATCTGCCAGTCGACGCGGGTGCCGCCGCGGCAGGGGGTCAGGCGCACCTCGCCTTGGTGGCAATACACCGGTGAGCCCTGGAGCACGCGATAGCGGTAGCCCCGGTTCGGACTGAACTCGGTGATCTGTTCATGAATGGCACCAAATGGCGAATCCAGCACCCGTTCGGCACCATAGCCGTTGACCTCGCCGGCCCCCGGCTTGACCAGGCGGCACTGCCCCAGTCCCGCCCAGCGACCCAGCGTCGGATGGTCACTGAGCTGGGCGAAGACCCGCTCCGGCACGGCGGCGATTTCGATGCTCGCTGCGCAGGCCTGGTTGTCGGCGAGCGGCCGCCGCTCGCGCGGCAGCGGCAGGAAGCCGAAGTCACGATGCCCCCTGCCCGGCCGGGCCCACATGAACTCGTAGGAAAACCCCAACGGGTCGTTGACGTAGACGCAACCAGCCAGCGGCATATGGATCGGCCGGCAGTTCGCCTTGGCACCCGCGGCCAGCGCCCGCAGATGCATGGCGTTGACGCCATGGCGGTTGCGCGGATCGCCAAAGCAGATATTGAGGATGCCCTGGTCGTTGATCCGGTAGCCCGCCTCGCGGCCCCGCCCCGGGTCGCGGCCATACTCGACGATTTCCAGCAACAGGGTCGGCCCGCCGAATACCCGGCGCTTGGCACCGGCGTCCGCCAGTCCCCACAGCGCTTCATGGGCGTCGTCGTGTAACTGCAGGTCGTGCTCGGGCACTCCCAGGCCGCTGCCGACGAACGTGCTGGAGGCGGCCAGATCCGGGGTGGTCATGCTCACGTAACGGATCGCCACCGGACAGTCCTGGCGACCACGACGGTTCTCCTCGGGTAGTGGATCCTGCTCCAGCAACTCGACATAGACCCCGTCGGGGTTGCGCACGCAGACGCGGCGCGCACCAGCTGCGCCGAGCGGTGCCGTCAACGGCTGGGTACCGAGCTTGGCCAGACGGGCCAGCGCCAGGTCGAAATCGGCCACCCAGACGCCCATGCGGCTATAGCCGATGTCGTTGGGCTGGCGATCGGCCGGCATCAGGCGCGCCATCGGCCGCTCGTACTGGAACAGCTCCAGCTGACACCAGTCGTTGCGCCCGACCAGGCACCAGCAGGTCATCGCCGCGCCGGGCAGGTCGACGATGGCGGCGCTCAGCGGGCCGCGCATCATCAGGCGGCTGCCGCCAGCCGGGAGGAAGCCCAGACCGTCGCACCACCAGGCTTCGGTGCGGCGCAGATCGACCACGCTGAAGGCGATCTGGTTCAACGGCAGGGGCAAGGGCGAACGTGCGTTCAAGGTCGTCGTCCCGCTCATAGCTGGGCCACCGCGCTTTGCGGGTCGATCAGGATCTTCGCGTGCTGCTCCGGATCCTTGAGGGCGTCAAACGCGTTGGCGACCCCGTCCAGGCCGACGGTGCCGGTGATCATGGGCGCACAGTCGACCTTGCCCTCGGCGATCATGTGCAGGGTGTCGCGGTATTCCAGCGGCGAATGGCCGAAGGCGAAGCGCAGGTCGATCTCCTTGTGGATCGCCAGGGCCGGCTCGTAGCGGTCGACCTGCATGCACACACCGACCACCATCACCCGCGACAGCAGCGGCGCGCCATCGATGATCTGCTGCAGCAGCCCGGGCAGGCCGACGCACTCGAAGATCACCGGACGCTTCGGTGCCCCGACACCAAGCTTCTCGGCCAGGCGCCAGGCGATGTGCCAGGGCACCGGCAGCTTGCCGAGCTTCTCGCGGGTGCCCAACGAGAGTTCCAGCAAGCTGGGCAGATCGCGGATGAAATCCTCGCCAGGACGCTCGGCGTAGGGCGAGCCCTCGCGCGGATCGATCAGCACATCGGCCCCGCAGCGCTGCGCCAGGGCACGCCGCCCGGCGGAGAAGTCGCTGGCCACCACGCGCTCCACACCCTGCGCCTTGAGCAGGCAGATCAGCGCCAGGCCCACCGGCCCGCAACCGATGATGATGGCCACGTCCTTGCGCTGGATTTCGCTGCGGCGTACCGCATGCCAGGCCACCGCCATCGGCTCGGTCAGGGCCGCCATCTCGGCCGACAGGCCATTGGGCACCGGCACCAGCGCCGACTCCTGCAACAGCATGCGCTCGGCGAAGCCGCCGGTGGCCAGCGGCGACAGGCCGGCCAGGTGGATCGCATTACCGATACGCAGGACCGGCTGGGCCACCACCCGGGTACCGGGCTTGAGCTTCTTGTCGCACCCGGCACCGTACTCCAGCACTTCGGCACAGAGTTCATGGCCAAACACAACCGGATCGCTGCTGGACGGCAATACCTTGGCGAAGCCGACCTTATCCACCACGGCCTTGAACTCGTCGCAATGGTGGCGCATGTGCAAGTCCGAGCCACAAATTCCGCAGCGCAGCACCTCGACCAGTGCCTGACCCTTGGCGGGTACCGGCTCCGGCAGCTCGACGACCTGCAATTTGGTGTTCTGGCAAACAACAGCTTTCATCCGCTACCTCCGGAATGTTGGATGGGGTGGGTGCCGGGCAGCGGCTGCCGCAGCTCCCAATGTCAGTTAGTGCGCAGGGTCCAGGCCACGGCCAGGAACAGGATCAGCAGGCCAGCGCTGAGCGGGCGGTTCAGCGCAGCACCAGGCGCAGCAGACCCTCGGTGAGACGCCCATAGGGTGGTTTGAGCAGGAAGCTGCCATTGAAACGGGCCTGGTAGAAGATTGGCCGCATCTTGCTGAAGGTCTGGAACCCCTCCTCCGCGTGGTAATGCCCCAGCCCCGAGTTGCCGACACCGCCGAACGGCAGGTTTTCCTGTAGCACGTGAAGCATCACGGTGTTCACCGAGACGCCTCCTGAGAGAGTCTTCCTCAGCACCTGCTCAACCCGCGCATCGTCCTCGTCGAAGAGGTACAGGGCCAACGGCCGCTCATGCGCATTGATGTAGTCCAGGGCTTGCTCCAGCTCGCGATAAGCGAGCACCGGCAGCAGCGGGCCAAAGATTTCCTCCTGCATGATCTGCATGTCGTCGCGCACATTCAGCACCAGGTGCGGTGCCAGCTTACCGGCGCGGCGCGCCTCCTCGGCATCAGCCAGCGCCACGACTTGCGCGCCCTTGTCGTGGGCATCGGCGAGCAGAGCCTCGACCCGGGCCAACTGCCGGGCATTGATCATGCAGCTGTAATCCGGGTTGCTGCCAAGTGGCCCCGGGTAGTAACGGGCCACGGCGCTCCGCGCCTGCTCGATGAACTGCTGCTCGCTACCCTCGGGCAGGAACAGGTAATCCGGCGCGACACAGGTCTGCCCGGAGTTCAGGCACTTGCCCCATAGGATGGCCTCGGCGGCACGCTGCAGCGAAAAGCCTGGCGCCACCAGGGTAGGCGACTTGCCGCCGAGCTCCAGAGTCACGGGGGTAAGGTTCTCGCTGCAGTTGCGCATGATCTGGCGTCCGACGCCCGGCGAGCCGGTGAAGATCAGGTGATCGAACGGCAGGCGGGAGAACTGGTCGTTGATCCCGGGTCCCGGCTGGATCACTGCCACCAGGTCTTCCGCGAACCGCTCGCCCAACAAGCGCGCGAGCAACGCCCCGTAATGGCTGGAGTCGCTGGCGATCTTGATCATGGCGCGGTTGCCGGCAGCCAATGCACCACACAGCGGCCCCAGGGTCAGGTACAGCGGATAGTTCCAAGGTGCCGCAATACCGATCACCCCGAGCGGCTGCGCCAGCAGAGCAGCACGCCCAGGCTGGAACCACAGACCGACCCCGCGCTTGTGCGGCTTCATCCACTGTTTTAGGCATCTGAGCGCGTGGTTGATTTCGCTCACCAGGCCAAAGATGTCGAGCAGCTTGCTCTCGTGGCTGGAGCGGTGACCAAAGTCGGCGGCGATGGCTGCAGCGATCGCATCGGCATTGTCCAACACCACCGCCTTGAGTGCCTGCAGGTTGGCCCGGCGCACCGGGTACGACGGATAGCGCTCGCGGGCGAAGGCGGCCCGCTGGCTGGCGAAGACCTGGCGCATCTGCTCGACGGCCGGCCCGACTTGTTCAATCGACATGAGAGGAACTCCGAATAAGGGGGAATCATCTGGAGAGGTGCCACGACAGCCGGCAGCTCTCGTGTAGCTTCGCCGCCAGCCATGGCTCAGTTGCGACTGCGGCGCAGCGCGCGGACCCAGGCCACAGCCCGGAGCAGGATCAGCAGGCCAGCGCCCAACTGAGCAAGGGCAGGATCAGATCGCCCTTCTTCTGCGCCGGCCAGGGCAGGTTCTGCTCCAGGCTACTCATGTAACCGTCGATCTCGTCGGCACCGTGCTTGCTGCCCGGCGTGTGCCACTGGGATAAGACGAGGAGGCGAGCAGCAGCGCCGCCAGGGTCAGTTCGAAACGATAGGTGTGCATGTGAATTCCTTGCTCAACGCAGGCAGTCGAGTAGCAGTGGATTGAGTTTTTCCGGCGCGTGGAGCTGCAGCCAGTGGTTGGCACCGTCGATGCGCTCGTAGCGAAAAGGGCCGTCCACATGGCGCGCGGTGTCGCGCATCTGCCCTTCGGTCAGGAAACGGTCGCCGCTGCTGTAGATGCCGCACACCGGCACCCGGGCCTTGGGCCAGGCGTGCGGCAGGATCACGCCGGGGTTGGCACGGTAATAGTTGATGCCGGCCGCGAGGCGCCCCGGCCGCGTCAGGGTCTGCCGCCAGTGGCCAAACTCCTCGGGAAAGGCGGTGACCTTGCGGAATAACCACCAGTAGCCGGCCTTCAGCAGCCACTCGGGAAAGCCACGCAGCTGGAACATCAGCACGTACCAGCCTTTGAGTTTCTGCGCCAAGCCGCCGCTGCCATAGGCCGCCGGATGGCCAACCGACAGGGTGATGTAGCGCTCCACCCGCTCGGGATGGGTCAGGGTAAAAAACCAGCCCTGCATCGCGCCCCAATCGTGGCCGACCAGGCGCACCCGCTCGATGCCGAGCGCATCGAGCAGCGCGCGCAGGTCCGCCACCAGCAGGTCGCGGTGGTAGTCGGCGACCCGGCTCGGCATCTGCGACTCGCCGCAGCCGCGGGTATCCGGGGCGATCACCTGGTAGCCGGCCGCGACCAGCATGGGGATTTGCTTGCGCCAGACTGCATGGGTGTCGGGAAAACCATGCACCAGCAGCACCGGTGGGCCTTCGCCGGCAATCAGCACGTTCATTTCCAGGCCGTTGATCTGCAATCTGCGCATCGGATAGTCCATCTCGTTCATTCTCCCAGGGCGTTGGCCAGACGCTCAGGCAGGTGGCCGAGGAAGGGATGCACCAGCGTGCACGGGAAGGCCGCTACCACGCCCGACTTCACGTGCTTGTCGATCAGCCTGGCCATCTCGCCCGAGGAGGTGCCGGTGATCACCGCGGTGGAGGCTGTGTCTGTGTGCATGGGGCTATTTCTCTTTCTTAGAAATGGTCTGGGGTGGAGCTGTGCGTGAGGCCCTGGCGGGCCTCAGCCGATGGCCAAGACCGAACGCGCCTGCTCGCGCAGGACGAATTTCTGAATCTTGCCGGTCGAGGTCTTCGGCAAAGGGCCGAAGATGAACTGCTTGGGCACCTTGAAACGGGCCAGGCGCTCGCGGCAGAACTCGCTCAGCTCCTGCGCGCTGGGCGCATGGCCATCGCGCAGTTCGAGGAAGGCACAGGGCACCTCGCCCCAGCGCTCGTCGGGAGTGGCGACCACAGCTGCGGCCAGCACGGACGGGTGGCGGTAGAGCACGTCCTCGACCTCGATCGAGCTGATGTTCTCGCCCCCGGAGATGATGATGTCCTTGCTGCGATCCTTGATCTTCACGTAACCATCCGGCTCTACCACCGCCAGGTCGCCGCTGTGGTACCAGCCACCAACGAAGGACTCCTCGGTGGCGCGCGGGTTTTTCAGGTAGCCCTTCATTATCAGGTTGCCGCGGTGCATGATCTCGCCCACGGTCTCGCCGTCATGGGGGACTTCCTCCATGGTCTCGGAATCGCGCACGCTGATGCCTTCCTGGCAGATGCTGCGCACGCCCTGACGCGCGCCGAGACGAGCCTGCTCCTCAAGTGGCAACGCCTCCCACTCCGGGTGTTTGGCACATACCGTAGACATGCCATAGGTTTCGGTGAGACCGTAGCCATGGGTCAGGTCGAAGCCCAGCTGCTTCATGCCCTCGACCATCGCCATCGGCGGCGGCGCACCTCCGGTTATCGCCGAGACCCGATGACTGATACCCTCGCGCCATTCGGCCGGCGCATTGATCAGTAGCGACTGCACGATGGGCGCGCCGCCGTAGTGGCTGACCCGGTGCTCGCGGATGGCCTGGAAGATCAGTTGTGCGTCGACCTTGCGCAGGCACACATTGGTGCCGGCATTGGCCGCCAGGGCCCAGGTGAAGCACCAGCCGTTGCAGTGGAACATCGGCACCGTCCACAGGTAAGTCGCATGCGGCGGCATGCCCCAGGTGACGATGTTGGACAGCGCACTGAGGTAAGCACCGCGGTGGTGGTAGACCACGCCCTTGGGATTACCGGTGGTGCCCGAGGTGTAGTTCAGGCTAATCGCGTCCCACTCGTCGGCCGGCAACGACCAGACGAACTGCGGGTTGCCACTGGCGATGAACGCCTCATACTCGTAGCTGCCGAGCGGTTCGCCGGGACCGTCATATTCGCTGTCGCAGACATTGATGACCAGGATGTCATGGTTGACCCTGGGCAATGCCGCCCGGATGGTCGGGGCGAACTCTCGGTCGGTGATCAACACCTTGGCCTCGCCATGCTCGAGCATAAAGGCGATGGCTTCGGCATCCAGGCGGGTGTTGAGGGTATTGAGCACAGCCCCGCACATCGGCACGCCGAAGTGGCACTCATACATTTCCGGGGTGTTGGCCAGCATCACGGCCACCGTGTCCTCTTGCCCCACACCGGCGTCCGCCAGCGACGACGCCAGTCGACGACAGCGCGCATAGGTCTCGGCCCAGGTATATCGACGCCGACCGTGAATCACCGCCGGACGCTGCGGATAGATGCAAGCCGAACGCTCGATGAACGTCAGCGGGCTCAACGCCATGTGGTTGGCCGGTTGCTTGTCCAGCCCTACGCGATACGGACTCATACGACACACTCCTCGAGTACTGCGTTGTTCAATGAAATGGCATCTAACGCGGAGGGGAAGGAGCAGTCCGCTATACCCGTCCACGCTGCCACCATAGGCCGCCCATACCGCGGCTCCACCCCCCTCGATGGGGGGGCGCGTCGGAATCCGATCAGACTCGGCGCAACGAACGTCTAGACTTCTGTTCGTCTGCAATGGCCAAATGAAAAGATCGCATCGCGCGCCGGCAGCATCGCCAGCCGGCGAAAACGGATGCAGAATGGTCCGACAATAAGAACCGCCAGCGGCGCACCGTAGCCAGTTGGAGACCACTCTCCGTCAACCGTGAGAACAGCGTTTGAGCTTAGTGAGTACCGAACCCGGGCTGGTCCTGAAGGCCACCCCGCCGCGCCTGCAGAAGTCCGCCACGGCGCGCCCCCGACTGAGCCTGGACTCCGCCGAGCTGGCCGACAAGGCAGTGATCGCGCTGCAGGCACCAGCGGGCTTCGGCAAGACCCAGCTACTGGCCCAGTGGCGCCGCGACTGGCTGGCACAGGGTGGCGTGGTGATCTGGCTGACCCTCGACGAGCATGATGACCCCCAGCGCCTGGCTCACGGCCTGGCCGTCGCCAAGGCGGTCGGCAGCGGTCGACCAGCGATACCCCAGAACAGCACCGCCCTCTTCGGCAAGGGTGCCGACGACCTCGACGACCTCGACGAGCTGACCAGCTGGCTGGCCGAAATCGCCGACCTGGGTGCCGAAACCCTACTGATTCTGGATGACGCGCACAGCCTGCCGGAGGCGACGACACGCCACTCACTGACCTACCTGCTGCGCAACACACCCGCCAACCTGCGCGTGGCCATGGCCTCGCGCGGACGCATGGCCCTGCCGATGGCCGACCTGCTGGCCCAGGGTTATTTCGGCGTGGTCGGCGTCGAGGACCTGCGCTTCACCCTCGACGAGACCCTCGCCCTGCTCGCGATGCGCTTCGGCCAGCGCCTGGAACTGGACGACTGCGCACACCTGCACGAGATCACCGAGGGCTGGCCGCTGGGCCTGCAACTGGCGATCTCGGCGATCGAGCGCAGCAGCGACCTGCACAGCGCCATTCGCGACCTGGCCGTCAGCAATGGCAATCGGCAGAATTTCTTCATCGACTCGCTGCTGTCCCGCCTCTCGCAGCAGCAGACCGACTTCCTCACGCGCATCTCGCTGTTCGAGATGGTCCATCCGCAACTGTGCGTCGTCTTGCTCGCCGATGAACGCGCCGCGGCATGGCTGCAAGAGCTACTGAGCAGCACACCGATCCTGATCGAGGGCGTGGACAGCGATTGGTTGCGCATCCATCCGCTGGCCCAGGAGTTGCTGCGCAGCCGCTTCGCCGTGCTGCCCGAAGCAGAACGTCAACTGCTGCACCAGCGCGCCGCCGAATGGCTCGCTGGCCATGGCCTGCCAGAGGCCGCCGCGCGCCAGGCACTGCTGGCCGGGCAAACCAGGCAAGCCTATGCACTGGCCGAGAGCTGCCTGTACGAATTGATGTTGCGCGGTCACTTTACCCGGACGCTGGACTGGATTGAGCAACTGCCCAGCCACGAAGTCGAGCGGCGTCCGCGCCTGCGCCTGGTCGCGGCCTGGTCACTGGCCTTGAGCGGGCACCAGACGCAGGCCGTGCAGATGATCGAGCGGGTCAGCAACGACCCGAACGCCAGCGCAGAAGAGCAGTGCGAAGCGGCGGCGATCCTCTCGACCGCCGCCTTTTCCGCCGACCACCCCGATTCCTCGCAGCAGATCATCGAACCCTGGCTGGACAAGGCTTCCGCTTTCTCCATCAAGCTGCAGGCCATCCTGGCCAACCACAGGATTCGCCTGGCCCTGGCGGCGGGGCATACCGAGCGCGCCCGCCATTACTGCCAGCATGCGCCGCGCTTCGAATGGACCTCCGGCATGGATGCCGTACGCGGCCATCGCGACTGGCAGTTCGGCTTGTCGTATTTCTGGGAGGGCCAGATGCTCAGCGCCGAGCGGGCGTTGCGCGCCAGCCTGAGCCAGGCCGACCAGGATATCGGCCGGCGCAGCGGCATCGCCTTGCTGATGGCCACGACCCTGGCCAACGTGCTGCTCGAACGCGACGCCCAGACCGAGGCCAGCACCGTACTCGCCAATCGCCTGGACTTGCTGGCGCGCCTGGCCGCCCCCGAGGCGATCGTCCAGGGCTATGTCAGCGGGGCCCGCCTGGCGGCCCTGCAGGGGCAGACCCACCGCGCCCACGACCTGCTCGACGAACTGTTCGCCATCGGCGAGACCCGGCAGATGCCACGCCTGTGCATCAGCGCGCTGGCCGAACAGCTGCGCCAGCACGCCCTGCGCGGCCACAGCGAAACCTGCCAGGCCCTGTGGCAGCGCCTCGACCAACTGCTGCCCGACTTCGTCCGCGAACCACGCGGCCTGCTGGGCCCCGAACTGGCCCTGTACGCACAACTCGGGCATGTCTATGCCTGCGTCTCCAGCCATGACTGGAGCGGCGTACTGGCGCTGCTGGAGCAGGCCGCGCCACTGGCCGAGCGCCTGCGCCGTGGCCGTGAACGCGTACAGATACTGCTGCTCCAGGCACTGGCCCGCCAGCGCCTCGGCGAGGACGGTGTGCCGGCCCTGCGCGAGGCCGTCAGTCTGGCCGAGGAATACGGCCTGCTGCGGATTCTCGCCGACACCCACCCGGACCTGCCGGCCTGGGCGGCCCAGCTACAGGGCAATGCCCCGGCGGCCGCCGTGCAGCCACCCGCCGCTGCGCCCGGCCCGCCGCGCAAGCACTCGACGGTGAGCGTCTCGCCGAGCAGGATGCTCACCCCCAAGGAGCGCGAGGTCCTGCAGTTGCTCTCGCGCAACTTGTCGAACAAGCAGATCGCCCTGGCCCTGGAGGTCGGCGAAGAAACCGTGAAATGGCACATGAAGAACCTGTTCGGCAAGTTCCAGGCCGGCACCCGCAAGCATGTGCTCGATCGCGCCTATCTGCTGGGCATTCTGCAGCCCTAGCAACCCTCCCTGGCCACCCGCACAGCCCCCCCCATCGCCGGGGGGGTCAAAGTAGCGCGCCGGCAATAACCTCGATCCCATGAAGAACCGCCGGCAAGTCTGCTGACGGCTCGGCGCGACGCCTATTGCTAGGTCGCGCTATCGACCTCGGGACACAGACGATGAAGCACAAGGTACTGATCGCAGGTGTTGGCATGACCCCGTTCACCGCATTGGGCAGTGGCCATGCCTCTGAACTGACCAAGTCGGCGGTGAACCTGGCCTTGGCCGACACGGACCTCGATCTCGACCTGATCGACCAGACCTTCTTCGCCTGCGTGCACGCCGGCTCGGGCATTGGCGAGCGCTTGATGGCGCCGCTCGGACTGAACGGGGCAAGCCTGGTCAATGTCCGCGACGGCTGCGTCTCCGGGCATAGCGCCTTTCACCTGGCGCGTCAGAGCCTGCTCTCGGGCGAAAGCGAGTGCGTGCTGGTGGTCGGTTGCGAAGCCATGCCGGCAGGCATTTCCAGCCGGGCGTTCTTCGATCTGGGCGAGCGCGCGAGCAAAGCGCAGGAGCTCGCGGCGGAACACCATCAAGCCCTCGAACAGCTGGAGCGACGCCAGCATCCGGCAGAATTGTTCGCCGCCCAGAGCAGCCATCTGCTCACCGGCCTGGGGGTCTCGGAGGCCACCTTCGAACAGGTTGTGCTGGCTGCCAGAACCCAGGCCCGCCTCAACCCCTACGCCCTGTTCAACCAGTTAGATGAGGTCGATAGCTGGCTTGCCCCTTACCTGAGTGCCCCGGCATGCGGTGCCGCCGCCCTGATCCTGTGCACGCCGTCGTTCGCCCAGCGCCACGGGCTGCGTGCCGACATTGCCTGCCTGGTCAGCCTGCGCGGTGGCGACAGCAACGCCGACCAGGAGTCGCTCAGTGCGCTCGACGTACTGGGCCGAGTCGCTACCCGACGCCTGTCGACGCGCGCCTACGAGTTGGCCGGTCTCGGCCCGGAAGATATCGACCTGGTTGAGTTGCATGACCAAAGCGTCGGCGACTACCTGATCAACTGCGCCGCGCTGGGCTTCTGCCGTGAGGATCAGTTCGCCGCCTTCGCCCAGGGCCGGCATACCGGTGACGACGGCGGCGTGGCGATTTGCCCGTCCGGCGGGTTGCTCGGCCGCGGCCATGCCCCCGGTGCCAGCGGCGTCGCCCAGCTGGTCGAGCTGGTCTGGCAACTGCGCGGCGTGGCCGGTCCGCGTCAGCTGAGTAGAGCCAGAACCGCCCTGCAGCACAGCACGGCGCTGGGGCGCGCGGTCTCTCTCAGCATCCTGCAACGGCTTTCCCAGTAACGGCCGTTAAAGGTCCGAAAGGTCTGCCACACAACCAACAACGACAACAAAAAGGTGCATCAGCCCATGAAGAGCAATAACAGCCACCTCAACCTGCGGCAAAGCCTGCTGGCCTCGGCCATTCTGGCGGCCGCCATGCCAGCCGCCCAGGCCTTCGAACTCGACACAGGCAGTGACGATTGGGCAGTGCGCTTCGACAACACGCTCAAGCTGAATTACGCCCAGCGTGTGGAAAGCGCCAACTCCAAGTTGGCCAATTCGTGGAACAACAACGACGGCAACCGCAATTTCTCATCCGGCAGCCCGGTGTCCGAGCGCATCGACGTGCTGACCGAACTGGATGTGGTGTTCAAAGAGCAGATGGGCTTCCGGGTCAGCGCCAACTCCTGGTACGACCATGCCTATGACAAGGTCGGCAGCTATAACCCGGCGACCAACCAGATCAACGACGGCCAACCGGACTCCCGTCACATCAGCGGCTATGCCGACCGTTATTACAACGGTCCGTCCTCCGAGATTCTCGATGCCTTCGTCTTCGGCAGCGTCGAGGTCGGCGACGGCTCCCTGCTCAGCTCCAAGCTGGGCAGGACCACCAGCTACTGGGGCGAAACCGTGTTTGCCGCCGTTCATGGCATCGCCTACGGCCAGGCCGGCATCGATGTGGCCAAGCAGCTGGCGATTCCGGGCACCGAGGCCAAGGAACTGTTCATCCCGCGCGAGCAGTTGCTGGTGAACTTCAACCTCAACGAGGAATGGAACTTCTCCGGCCAGTACTTCTTCGGCTGGGATGAAGCGCGCCTGCCGGAATCTGGAACTTACCTAGGGTTCAACGATGGCATCCAGAATGGCGGGCATAACCTGTCGCTGATTGCGCAGCCCAACCCATTGTTCGGCGCCTCTGGATTCACCCCCTTGCAACAAGTCATGCCGGGCACCTTCCTGGGCGCGAATATCCCCGGCGCGGTGAGCGCTGACTTCCTGAGAGTCTACAACGGACGGACCTATACTCCGGACGACACGGGTGACTTCGGCCTGAATGTGAAGTGGGCGCCGCTGTGGCTGGATGGCAGCCTGGGCTTCTACTACCGCAATACCTCGGACGTTCTGCCGAACATCGTGATCAATCCGAACACGGCGCAGACCCTGGTTACTACCGATCTGTGTGGTGCAGCAGTGCCCGGCGGCGGCTGTCTCAGTGGCCTTGGTCTCACGCCGAGCCAAATCAATCCCGGCCTGCCCGATGCCGTACCGCTGCCCAGCGCTGCGCTCACCGGCGACGCCGGCACCTACAACCAGTTCTATGCCGATGACATCGATATCTTCGGTATCAGCCTGTCGAAAAGCCTGGGTGGCGTGTCGATCGGTGTGGACCTGAACTACCGCGAGAACATGCCGCTGGCCAGCGTGGCTGCCACCGTGTCTCCGGGAGCCGCCGCCTTGGGCATGCCCGGCTTCATCACCAGCTTCGATGGTGACAGCGACGATGCAGTCGCCAAGGGCAAGACCTTGCACCTGGTGGTCAACGGCCTTGCCACCTTCGGCGATACCCCGTTGTGGGACAGCTCCACCCTGCTCGGTGAAGTGGCCTACAGTCGCTGGCTGAGCGTGGACAAGAACAAGCAACTGTTCAAGGGCGAAGACTGGTACCGCGGCGCCGACAAGGTGACCAAGGACAACTATGTGCTGGGGGTGAACTTCACTCCGACCTGGTACCAGGTGCTGCCGGGCATGGACATGTACCTGCCACTCAGCTACAGCGTCGGCCTCAACGGCAATTCAGCCGTGCAATCGGGCGGCAACGAAGACGCCGGCAGCTACGCGGTGGGCATCGCCGCCGACCTGTACGCCAAATACCGCTTCGACCTCAAGTACGTGGATAACTTCGGCCCCTTCGATACCTGCGAGACCGGTACCGACGGTGCTGCTCCTGGCGCAGCCGGCAATTATGCCTGTGCAGTGGGCCAGGCCACTTCCTTCGGCGGTACCCCGGCACAGCTGAAAGACCGCGGCATGGTCACCTTCACCTTCAAGACAACCTTCTGATCTACGCATTGCGTCAGACGCAAGCAGGAGAACACAGATGAAATTGATCCACACTCTGCTGGCCGCCTCCATGGCCATCGCCATCGCCGGTCAGGCCCAGGCGGCCGTCTCCACCGCGGAAGCCGCCAAGCTCGGCACCGAGCTGACGCTGATCGGCGCGGAAAAGGCCGGCAACGCCGACGGCTCCATCCCGGCCTACGAGGGCGGCCTGACCACCCCGCCGGCCAGCTACAAGCCCGGCGAAAGCATGCGTCCCGATCCGTTCGCCAACGAGAAGCCGCTGCTGGTGATCGACGGCAAGAACGTCGAGCAGTACAAAGACCAGCTGACTGCCGTGTCCGTCGAACTGGCCAAGCGTTATCCCGGCTTCCGCATGGAGGTCTACCCGACCCATCGCAGTGCTTCCATTCCCCAGGGTGTGCTGGACAACACCCTGAAGAACGCCGTCACGACCAAGTCCGCGGAAGGTGGCAACGCCATCGAGAACGCGCTGCCGGGCACCCCCTTCCCGATCCCGCAGTCCGGCGCCGAGGCCATGTGGAACCACCTGCTGCGCTACCAGGGCATGAACATCTCCAGCAAGTTCGACAACTGGTTTGTCGACAGCAGTGGCCGGCCCAGCCTGGCCGCCACCGGCAACGCCTGGGTCAACTACGCGGTATACGACGACCTGAACAAGCCGATGCAGGCCAAGGATACTTACTATCAGATCAAGCTGATGTACACCGGCCCGGCCCGCCGTGCCGGCGAAGCGATCGTGCTACGTGACGCGGTCAACCCACTGGCCCAGCCGCGGCGCGCCTGGCAGTACCTGCCTGGCGTGCGCCGGGTCAAGCTGGCGCCGAGCCTGGCCTACGACACCCCCGACCCGGGCTCCGCCGGTGCGGCGACTTACGATGACGCCTTCGTCTTTCTTGGTGCGCTGGACCGCTATGACTGGAAACTGGTGGGTAAGCAGGAGCTGATCGTGCCCTACAACGCCTATCGGGTGACCTATGAGGCCGACGTCAACAAGCTGCTCACGCCCAACCACATCGAACCGAGTTCCGTGCGCTGGGAGAAGCATCGCGTCTGGGTGGTCGAAGCCACCCTCAAGGAGGGCGCCCGTCACATCTACCACAAGCGCCGCTTCTACCTGGACGAGGACACCTGGGTGGCCCTGGCCTCCGATCAGTATGACGCCCGTGGTCAGCTGTACCGGGGCGCCTTCACCTTCCTCAGCCAGAGCTACGACCAGCAGGTGCCTGACGCCACCCCCTACGTCAACTATGACCTGATCGGTGGCAGCTACAGCGTCAGCGGCCTCACCGGCCCCTATGGCGGCATCAAGTACAGCGAGCCGCTGAGCAAGGCCCAGTGGTCTTCCGAATCGCTGGCCGGTGCTGGCATCCGTTGAGCTAGGTTTCACGCTACTCCGCCTGCCCGTCCGACGCCGGGCAGACTTTGCGCCGGAGTGCATGCCCATGCATTCCGGCGACTCTTTTCCAAGAGGACGCACTATGTGTTCTTTCAACAAATGCGTACTGCTCGTGCTGTGCGCCACGTTGACGCTGGTGCAGGGTGTCGCTCAGGCAGCCAGCTTTGTCGATGTACTGGAACTGCCCGCGAAGGCCAGTGCCCTGGCGCAGCGCAGCCCCTTGCTGGACGTCACCCGTGCGGGTGAGCGTCTGGTTGCCGTTGGCCAGCGTGGCCACATTCTCTATTCCGATGATGCTGGCCAGTCCTGGCAGCAGGCCGCCGTGCCGGTCAGCGCCGATCTGAATGCCGTGCATTTCCCCACCGCCGAGCTGGGCTGGGCGGTGGGCAACGATGGCGTGATCCTGCACAGCAGCGATGCCGGTGTGACCTGGAACAAGCAGCTCGACGGCCGTGAAATCGGCGCTTTGCTGGTCAGGCATTACGGCGCGCTGGCCAGCGCCGAGCCGGCCAACGAGCAGTGGCCACTGCTGGTGGCCGAAGGCGAGCGCCTGACCGCCGACGGCGCCGACAAGCCGTTTCTCGACGTCTGGTTCGCCGACGCCAAGCGCGGTTACGCGGTCGGCGTGTTCAACCTGATCCTCGCGACCCGCGACGGCGGCCAAAGCTGGACGCCGCTGCAGGATCGCACCGACAACCCGCAGGGCTTGCACCTGAATGCCATCGCCTTCACCGGTGACGCGCTGTACCTCGCCGGCGAACAGGGCCTGCTGCGCACGTGGGATGCCGAGCAGGAACGCTTCGTCGCCATCGCCACCCCCTACCAGGGCAGCTACTTTGGCGTCATCGGCAGGCCCGGCGAGGTGCTGGTCTACGGCCTGCGCGGCCACGTGTTCCACAGCCGTGACGGTGGCCAGAGCTGGACGCAGCGTGATACCGAGCTGCAGGTCAGCATCACCGCCGGCGTGCTCGATGACGGCGGCCGCTACCAGCTGTTCACCCAGGCCGGGCACCGTCTGCTGGCCAGCAACGGACAGACGGCCCTGCAGATTCTGCCGCAGCAGGGCCAGTCGCCGGTGGCCGGCGCCGTATTGGCCGGCGCTGGTGCGCTGGTGCTGGTGGGCGCCCGTGGCGCGCGCACGCTGTCCGCCGAATAACAGAACAATTAGAGCGAGTACCCTGACATGGGCAATATGAAGCAAGACACCATGCCGGTGATTGCCCACCTGCGTGACTTCGACACGCGCACCGGCAACCTGCTGGAACGCCTGGTGTTCAACCACCGTCCGCTGTTCGTCGTGCTCATGGCGCTGGTCACCCTGCTGCTGGGCTACATGGCCGTGACCCGCCTGGAGATGCGCCCCAGCTTCGAGAAGATGATTCCGCAGAGCCAGCCGTACATCCAGAACTACCTGGAAAACCGCGCCGCGCTGCGTGGCCTGGGCAACTCGGTGCGGGTGGTGGTGGAGAACACCGAGGGCGACATCTACGACCCCGAGTACCTGGAGGTGCTCAAGCAGGTCAACGACGAACTGTTCCTCACCGCCGGCGTCGACCGCGCCTGGATGAAGTCGCTGTGGAGCCCGGGCGTACGCTGGACCGAAGTCACCGAGGAAGGCTTCCAGGGCGGGCCGGTGATGCCCGACACCTACAGCGGCACGCCGGCGGACATCGAGCTGCTGCGGCAGAACATCAACCGTGCCGGCATCGTCGGCAGCCTGGTGGCCAGCGATTTCAAGTCGAGCATGCTGATCGTGCCGCTGCTCGACAAGGACTCGGCCACCGGTCAGGGCATCGACTACCACCAGTTCTCCCGGGTGCTCGAGGAGAAACTGCGCGACCAGTACGAGTTCGCCGGCGGTGGCGCGCTGCAGGCCGACGCGGAAGGCAGCGGCAAGATCAAGATCCGCGTGATCGGCTTCGCCAAGCTGATCGGCGACCTGATCGACGGCCTGATCCAGGTCATGATGTTCTTCGGCGTCGCCGTGCTCAGTGCCTTCTGCATCATCCTGCTGTACACCCGCTGCCTGCGCAGCACCCTGCTGGTGATCGGCTGTTCGCTGATGGCGGTGGTCTGGCAGCTGGGCATCGTCTCCTGGCTGGGCTATGCGATCGATCCCTACTCGATCCTGGTGCCCTTCCTGATCTTCGCCATCGGCGTGTCGCACGCCTCGCAGAAGATGAACGGCATCATGCAGGACATCGCCCAGGGCACCCACAAGCTGGTGGCGGCGCGCTACACCTTCCGCCGCCTGTTCATCGCCGGGGTCACCGCGCTGCTGTCCGACGCGGTGGGTTTCGCCGTGCTGATGCTGATCGATATCCCGGTGATCCAGGAGCTGGCGATCACCGCCAGCATCGGCGTGGCCGTGCTGATCTTCACCACCCTGCTGACGATGCCGGTGGCGCTGTCCTATGTCGGCGTCAGCGCCAAGGCAGCCGAGCGCGCGCTGATCATCGACGCCCACGCCACCCAGCATCGCGGCCTGGGCAAGCTGTGGGACCTGCTCGACCTGTTCACCACGCCCAAGTGGGCGACCGGCGCGGTGCTGGTCGCCGTGCTGCTGGGCATCGGCGGTTTCGTCGTCAGCCTGCAACTGAAGATCGGCGACCTCGACAGCGGTGCCCCGGAGCTGCGCAAGGACTCGCGCTACAACCGCGACAACGCCTACATCACCAGCCACTACGCGCTGTCCAGCGACATGTTCGCGGTGATGATCAAGACCGGCCCGGAAGGCTGCCTGAACTACCGGACCCTGGTCCTGGCCGACCGCCTGGCCTGGGAACTGCAGCAGCATCCGCAGGTGCAGACCACCGTGTCGCTGGTCAACGCGGTACGCCAGATCACCGCCGGCTCGTTCGAGGGCAACCCCAAGCTGAGCAGCATCCAGCGCAACCAGGACATGCTCAACTACGCCGCGCAGCAGGCCTCGGTCAACGCGCCGGAACTGTTCAACACCGACTGCTCGCTGATGCCGGTGATCGCCTACCTGGCCGACCACAAGGCCGAGACCCTCGACGAAGTAGTGGCCATCGCCGAGCGCTTCGCCGAGGACAACAGCAGCGAGGATCGCCAGTTCCTGCTCGCCGCCGGCAGCGCCGGCATCGAGGCGGCGACCAACATCGTGGTGCGCGAGGCCAACCGCACCATGCTGCTCTATGTCTACACCGCGGTGATCATCTTCTGCCTGATCGCCTTTCGCAGCTGGCGTGCGGCCGTAGTGGCGATACTGCCGCTGGTGCTCACCTCGATCCTCTGCGAGGCGCTGATGGTGTACATGGGCATCGGCGTCAAGGTCGCGACCCTGCCGGTGATCGCCCTCGGCGTGGGCATCGGTATCGACTATGCGCTGTACCTGCTCAGCGTGCAGTTGCACTTCCAGCGCCAGGGCCTGTCGCTGTCGGCGGCCTACAAGAACGCGGTGGCCTTCACCGGGCGGGTGGTCGGCCTGGTCGGCATCACCCTGGCCGCCGGGGTGATCACCTGGGCCTGGTCGCCGATCAAGTTCCAGGCCGACATGGGCATCCTGCTGACCTTCATGTTTGTCTGGAACATGCTCGGCGCGCTGATCCTGATCCCGGCGCTGTCGCACTTCCTGCTGCCGGCTCAGGCGCAGATGAAGCCGATTCCGGCGGATGGCACCGTGCCTGCCAAGCGCAAAACCGAGGCGGTGACATGAGCCGGTGGTACCAGCCTGTTGCTGTTGCCGCGCCGAAGCACCTTGAACCTCAAGACTGTCCATAACAACCAGAACCGAGGATGGAGAAGATGCGAACGCCAGTGCTGTTGTGCCTGCTGTACCTGATGAGTCCGCTGGCTTGGGGCGATGCGCGCAGTGCCCAGCAACTCAGCGAAGTCGGCAGCCGCAGTCGGCTGCTGTGCGCCAGTGCCATGGTCTATTTCGATCCGCAGGAGCGCAGCCCCGACCCACGCAGCCTGACTGCAGTCTTTCACCACCTCAATACCCTCGAGACCCATGTCGTGCAGCTCGGCCAGCCGGACCTGCTGGCGCAGCCGCTGCACGCCTTGAAAGGCCTGTTCGCCGAGCTGGACAACTTGCCGCGCGCCCAACACGAGCGCTATCCAGAACTGGTACGGCAACTGCTGGTAGCGAATCGGCAGCTGCAGCAGGCCACCGATAGCTACGCACGCGCGCAGCCGGGCCTGGTCGCGGCGGCCCCGGTGCAACCGCTCAACGCGCTGAGCCAGGCCCTGGCCAGCCTGTTACTGGACTACCAGCTGCGCCGCTACCCGCTGCAGGACAAGACTGGATTTGCCCTGACGCCTGCGCAGGTGCAGGCCCTCGACAGCGCCATCGAACAGCGTTTCGATGGCCTGCTGGTCGAGCATTCCACGCACGCCGAGGTGCTGGCCAAGATCAGGGCCAGCTACCGCTTCGTGCGCGCCGAACTGCAGCAGGATAAAGGTCGCGCGCAGGGCGGTGCCGAGTTCTACCTCAGTCGCGCGGTGCTCGATCTCGACGAACTGGCGATGACGTTGCTCGAGGAGCAGAGCTGAACCCAATCGCCGTCCATCAAGCCAATCAATGCCTGATCCACAGACCTCACCGACAGACATTCCAACCAGCGAGCTACCCATGGCAATTGCGCAACTGCAAGGCAAACAGATCCTGATCACTGGCGCGGCCTCCGGCATCGGCCGCGCGTCCGCCATTACCTTCGCCCGCGAGGGTGCCCACATCATCGCCAGCGACTTGCAGCTCGAAGCACTGCGGAGCCTGCAGGAGGAAATCCACGCGTTGGGTGTGCAATGCCACATTTACACGGTCGACGTCAGCAGCGAAGCGGCCATGCGGACCTTCTGCGAGCAGGTGATCGCCGAACTGGGGGCACCTGACGTGCTCTACAACAATGCCGGCATCGTCCACCTCGGCAAGTTCCTCGACAGCGACCTGGCCCACTGGCAGCGGGTGATCAACGTCAACCTGATGGGCGTGGTCTACGGCTGCCACCTGTTCATCCCGCACATGCTGGCCGCTGGCGGCGCGCGCCAGGTGGTCAATGTCTCCTCCGCAGCGAGCTTCGCCCCGGCACCGTCCATGGCAGCCTATGCGGCCTCCAAGGCTGCCGTCGCCGGTTTCAGCGATGTGCTGCGCCTGGAACTGGCCGGCAGCGAGATCGTGGTCACCGACGTCTGTCCGGGGGTGATCAACACCGCCATCTCCACCAGCAGCGCTACTACCCCGGGCATGACCTCGGCGCAGTTGCAGCACCTGCAGAACTACTACGCCCGCGAAGGATGCTCCCCAGATGTCGTTGCCAACGACGTGCTGCAAGCTGTGAAAACCGGCAAGACCCTGGTGCTCAGCGGCCCCTATGCGCGCCTGACCTTTCACCTCAAGCGCATCTCGCGGCGCCTGTTGCAGAAGGTGATGCTTGGCAGCGCCCGCAAGCTTGGCTATCTCTGAGGTGCAGCAGACGCCGAGCGGGCCACGCCCCGCACTCGGCAAGTCGTGCTTTACCGCTCGGTGCCAGCAGCTACGGCCGTACGATACTTGGCTGGCGTCACCGCGTGCGCAGCCCGAAAACAGGCCGTCAGGTGGCTTTGGCTGCTGAACCCGCTCTCCTGGGCAATGCGCGCAATCGGCATACTGGACATGCTCAGCAGCTTGCGCGCCTGCTCCAGCCACACACTCAGAACATAACGATGCGGCGGCATACCCATGGCATCTTCAAAAATCCGCCGGAAGTTGGCATGGCATTCTGACGATTAAGCGTGAGCGCGGTCTTGATACTGGAGACCGCGTTTTTTTCAACCGTGGCACTGCAGAAGCGACCATAGGACGATAAATCCTAAAGTCCGCGAGCCCAAACATACGCTCAGAGTTCCTTCAATTTCTTCAGCGCATTGAATCGTCCCCGGTTTTGTGGACGCCTCCGAACGTCGCAATCGAGCCTAGGTAAAGGTCCGCTTTTGGCCGGTTTCTACCGATCCCCAACGGCGGCTTTGGGTCGATTCTGTTGAAAAAGTAGCTCCTCTGTCTGACCTGCGGCAAAATCTCTTTATTGGCCGGAGGGGGATCACCAGCATGATGGGACAGTTATCGAGTGGGCAGGAGCGACTGTTTTACTCGTTCAACCTTGAAGATCACATCCCAGCCAATCACCTCCTGCGCAGCATTGATCAATGCCTCGATCTGAGCGACCTGCGCCATCACCTCGCCGATTTCTATAGCCCGATTGGGCGTCCGTCGATTGATCCTGAACTGATGATCCGCATGCTGATCGTGGGCTATTGGTATGGCATTCGCTCAGAAAGAAGGTTGTGTGAAGAGGCCCATTTGAACCTGGCCTATCGCTGGTTCTGCCGATTGAGCCTTGAGGATGAAGTGCCCAATCACTCAACGTTTTCCAAAAATCGACACGGTCGTTTCCGCGATAGCGATCTGTTTCGCTGGTTGTTCAATGAAGTGCTGCGTCGCTGCATGGACGCAGGCTTGGTCAAGGGCGAGGGATTTGCCGTGGACGCCAGCATCATCAAAGCGGATGCGAGCAGACAGCGTGGCGTGCCGGGTGATGAGGAGGTCAACTGGAGTGATCCGTCGCTCAGCACCCGTGCTGTACGTGAATACCTTGAGGCACTTGATGAAGAGGCTTTGGCCGAAACGCTACCGAAACGCCTATCGTTGACGGATCCTCAAGCCCGCTGGACGGCCGCTCCAGGCGGTCCAGCGTTCTTCGCCTACTCCACGAACTACCTGATCGATACCGAGCATGGCGTAATCGTGGATGTGGAACCCACGCCTGCTCATCGAAGCGCAGAAGTCGAGAGCACCAAGATAATGATCGAGCGCGTTGAAGCGCAGTTCGACATCAAACCGGAACGCCTCATTGGCGACACCGCTTACGGTACAGCGCCAATGCTGGCCTGGATGGTGGAGGAAAAAGACATCGAGCCTCATGTGCCGGTGTGGGACAAAACCGAGCGCAAGAACGACAGTTTCTCGAGCAACGATTTCCACTGGAATGAAGAGATTGAGGAATATCGCTGCCCAGCCGGCAACGCATTACGTAGCGAATGGTGAGCCTTCAAGAACGAGCGTTCGCACGTCACGAAAGCCAACACCATCATCTTCCGATCCAGACAGACCGACTGCGCGGCGTGTCCGATGAAAGCCAAGTGCTGCCCGAACACTTCGATTCGCAAGATCGCCCGCAGCGTCCATGAAGCGGCTCGTGATGTGGCCCGGCGCATAGCAGCGACGCCTGAGTACGAGCGCTCTCGTCACGAACGCAAGAAAGTCGAAATGTTGTTTGCCCACCTCAAACGCATCCTGAAACTGGATCGTTTGCGGCTACGCGGCATGAGTGGTGCGACCGACGAGTTCACGCTGGCAGCTGCGGTGCAAAACCTGCGACGGCTGGCCAAACTTACATCGCAAGGGCCACCAATCACGGGGTAGGTGCGCCTGCGCCAAGCAAAAACCTCAAATTAACCCAATAACAAAGCTACAAAGGTCAACGAAGAACCGAAAAACCACTCAATGTGGTGAGTAGGTTTTCCGCTGATGGTCGTGCCTGAGTTCAGGCGATCTAGAAAATCCGACTTTTTCAACAGAATCGGTCGAAAGCTGCCGGTCTGCACTGTAAATAGATCCGTCCCCTTTGCTGTTCTGCCAATCGGGCCTGGTTCAAACACGCTCGGTTCATAAGCCTCTTGAGGGCTTCTCGTATCCGCGCCCTACCATTTCTCATGGTAGGGGCGAACCTCAGAGAGAAAGGTCCAGGCATCTTTAGGTTGATGGGCCAAATGAAACACTTCTGCTGCGATGCTCTTGGGCTGGATGAAAAAATCATCCGCTGCTTCGCTGTGCATCTTGCGCGCCCAAGGCACATCAATCACAGCATCAATCACCAGATAAGCTACGTGGACACCCTTGGGACCCAGGTCCCTGGCCAGCGACTCGGCGAGGATGCGTTGCGCTGCCTTGGTAGGCGCGAAGCCGGCAAAATTGGGTTTGCCGCGCAGTGCGGAGGTGTTTCCAGTGACAATGATCGAACCCTCACCAGCCTCTATCATCGCCGGTGCGACCATCTGCGCCAGGTGCAGCAGGGCCATGGTATTGATCTCGAAGTTCTTCTGCAGCACTGCAGGATCGGTCTCCTGAAAAGGCGCAAAAGAACCGCCGACCGCATTGTGTACAACAACTTTAGGTGCGCCGATTTGGTCGATAACCTGCTGGAGTGCCTGGGTATCTGTCACATCACAAGGCATGGCAAAGGCGCTGGGGATCTCTGCCTCAAGCTCGGCAAGGCGGTCAGTATCACGCGCGATCATCGCCACGCGATAGCCAGCCTCTGCGAAACGACGGACCAGCGATGTACCCACGCCTGGGCCAACGCCGGTGATCAGCGCCAGAGGTTGTTGGGAAGAATGGTTCATGAGGTGTGTACTCCTATCCATTATCACTTGCTTGTGGAATCTATGGGTTTGCGAAACTTCAGCGTCATTCGATCGGTTTCGCCGATGGCTGTGTACTTGTCTTCGTCACCCGAACGCAGGGACGGGGGCAGGGACCAGATGCCGTGCGGATGCTCCGTAGTGTCTAAAGGATTCGCGTTGATTTCACTGGGCGCTTCGAACACAAATCCGGCGCGTTGCGCGATCTCTTTGACGTAGGCTTCCGTGACATAGCCGCTGGTGCGCATGCTTTGCATATCAGCGTCGGGCCGGGCACGGTGCTCCACGATGCCGAGGACGCCGCCCGGTTTCAGCGCCTGGAAAAATGCGGCGAAATACTCATGCTCCTGATCCGCCATGATCCAGTTGTGTACATTGCGAAAGGTCAACGCCAAATCCGCGGTCCCCGGGGGCGTAACGCTGATCTCCTTGGGCGGATTGATATGGCGCACCGTGACCTTGCCGAAGATCTCCGGCTGACGTACTACACGGTTTTCATACATTTCCAGCACCTTGGGCATGTACGGCATGAGCCCATCAGGGGAGAAATGAGCAACGTACAGGCGTCCACGTTCCGCAACATAGGGGGCCAGGATTTCTGTGTACCAACCCAACGCCGGGAGGACTTCGAGCACTGTCATCTCGGGCTGCAAACCGAAAAAATTCAACGTCTCGACCGGGTGACGTGCGTCGTTGCGAGCAATGTTCTGCGCGCTCCTATGCTCGCCTACGACGAGGGCTTCAAGCGCCGTATCTGCCATCTGTATGTCTCCTGAAGATAAATGACGGGTAACCCGTTGTTTACTGGTGGTTCAACCACGGCCGATCCGAGAAGGCGCTCAAATCAAGGATTCACGGGCCTTCTCCTCTAACTCATTTTTCGGTCTTACCCTTATATGTGTTCAACAAGGCGTGGACGTGCGCATCCGCGCCGGGTCCGGGGCGCAACCAGATCCTGTCGCGCGGAACGACCTGGCCGGTCTTCGGATCGACAAGGGCGAGGCGTAATTCGTTTTCCGTCTCACGATCAACAACTTCGATGGTCGGCGCGCCATAGCCAGAGGCATCCCAGCGATCACCCCATTCACGCAGGGCGGTTGTGACCTTCCAGAGATCCCGGCCTTTTTCGGTCAGGTGGTATTCGTCGCGCGGCGGCCGCTCGTTGTAGCGGGTTCGCTTGACAACGCCGTGCTCTTCCAGCGATTGCAGCCGCTTGGATAGCGTCGTCGTCGGGATACCACAGCTCTTTCGGAAGTCGTCATACCGCGACAGTCCGAGGCCGAGATCGCGCAGCAACAATAGGATCCAGCGATCACCGATGATCTCCAGCGCGCCCGCCACCGAGCAGCGCATACCAGCAAAGGATTTGGTTTTCATTTGACATTCCTTTAGTAACTCTTATGATGAGAGTCACAAGTTCCATCGGCTTTGTCAAGGTGTCGGTCGCCTGAAGAGCAAACGCCCTGGGTCAGAACGCCGTCACTGTAAAGAGAACGCCTGTGAAACCGACCTCCGATTCACCACGAGTCCTGACTGGATCGATTCTTTTTTTGCTAGCGGGGCTGGCCGCCATGGGATCGCTGGCAACGAATGTGATCCTGCCGGTATTCCCCAGCATGAGCGCCAGTCTTGGCGTGGAGCCACGCGATCTCGGACTGACATTGAGCAGCTTTTTCATCGCGTTTGCCCTGGGGCAGCTTTTCGTCGGGCCGCTGGCCGATCGTTTCGGCCGCATGCCTTTGGTGGTCGGCGGCCTGGTGACCTTCGTTGCTGGCAGCGCGCTGTGTGCCCTATCGCAAACTCTGGATATCTTGATTTTGGGCCGCGTTATCCAGGCCTTGGGCGCCTGTGCCGCGTCCGTCCTGGCACGGGCGATAGCACGTGATTTATTCGATGGTGAGGCACTTGCACGAGTATTGGCGTTAATCATGATCGCCATGGCTGCAGCACCTGGCTTCTCGCCGCTCGTCGGTACTGGGCTCGGTGCGCTACTGGGCTGGCGCTTCATATTCGCTGGCGTTGGTTTGTTCGCCCTGGCGCTCGGGATTTTTTATCTGCGAAGCATGGGCGAAACGCAGCCGAGCAATGCAAAACAGCCGCTTCGGTTCCGTACGGTCGTCGTAGCCTATGCTGCGCTCGCACGCGATCGCCGTTTTATCTACCCCGCACTGTCGGTCAGCCTGACCATCGGCATGCTCTTCGCCTTTTTTGCGACCGCGCCGGCCATTCTTATCAGTGAGCTTGGGCTGACCGGATTGCAGCTTGCGCTGTATTTCGCGGCTACCGTGTTTATCGTTTTTGGCGCCGGGTTCCTCGCTCCGCGACTGGCGCGCAGGTGGGGTCAATCCTGGGCTGTGATGATCGGCGCGGTGATTGCACTGATTGGTAGTCTGGTGATTTTGACCCTGGCTGCATCACCGAGCTTGTTGTCGATCACCGCTGGCCTTGGGTTGTTTCTTCTCGGCATGGGCTTTCTCAACCCGCTGGGTACGGCGATCACGCTGCAACCCTTTTCGCACAACGCTGGACTGGCTTCAGCGCTGCTGGGATTTCTGCAGATGGCCTGTGCGGCGATCGGTGCTACAGCGGCGAGCGTTCTGCCATTACCGCCAACAACCGCTCTGGCAGCCACGATGACCGTTGGCTCGGCGCTGGCGCTACTGGTGTTCATCCCGGTTATCGTCCGCCTGACCCACACCAAGGTTGCCCTGTCATGAAAGCGTTCATTATTGATCAATACAAAAGTGCAGCAGCCCGGCGTATTGGCGAGATGCCAACGCCGGTCCTCAAGAACGATCAAGTGCTCGTCAAGGTCCATGCTGCAAGCATTAATCCGCTGGATAGCAAAATTGCGGCAGGCGCATTCAAGCCGATATTGCCCTACCGGACACCCTTCGTTCTGGGTCACGATCTGGCCGGTGTCGTGGAGCAGGTCGGTTCCGCCGTCAGGCGGTTCAAGCCCGGCGACGCCGTGTATGGGCGCCCGCGCGACGGAGCCATTGGCACGTTCGCAGAATTCATAGCGGTCAATGAGGCTGATCTGGCCACCAAGCCGAAAAATCTGACGATGGAGGAGGCGGCTTCAATTCCGCTCGTTGGCCTTACCGCCTGGCAGGTGCTGGTCGAGCGCGCCCAGGTCAAACTCGGTTAGAAAGTGCTGATCCATGCCGGGTCCGGTGGATTCGGCACCATTGCCATCCAGCTAGCGAAACATCTCGGCGCTGAGGTGGCGACCACCGCCGGGCCAAACAACCTTGCATTGGTCACGAGCCTGGGCGCGGATGTGGCCATGAACTACCAAGCCGAGCAGTTCGAGTCCCTGCTCGATGGTTACGATGTCGTCATCAATACTCAGGATAAGGCCACACTCGCCAAGTCCGTGGGTGTGCTGCGGCCAAGTGGGCAACTCATCTCGGTTTCAGGCCCGCCGGATGCGGATTTCGCGAAAGCCCAAGGGTTGAATCCGGTGCTCAGATTAGTGATGTCCGTCCTGAGCTCCAGTATTCGGCGCAAAGCCCGGCTTCATAACATTCGTTACGCGTTTCACTTCATGCGTGCGAGCGGTGAGCAACTGGAGCAGCTGACACCACTTCTGGAGGCCGGCACGATCCGCCCCGTCATCGACCGTGTCTTTCCCTTCGCCGAGATCGCCGATGCTTTTACCTATGTCGAAGCAGGGCATGCCAAGGGAGCGGTAGTGGTCAGTATTGCCTGATTGCTCATCAATCAGCGTGCAATGTGGATACACCGCCGTTGTTCACTCGCTACTTTGGCCCGCAGTTCAGAACACATGCGGTGTATTCAACGGATGGGACACAGGCTCCAGCAGACACGGAAATTCGATATTTTTTCAAACAAGATCAGTTTATTGCGAGGAATATATCGATCGCACTCAAAACCCCACTGGGCAAATTTCCCAAGTGTACGAAATGGGATGGAGCAGAAACCAAGGCAAAAGCTGGGGTGCTTCAACTGTGGGTCAGTCCAGGCACGGTCATTGGGGACGTGACACCGAAAACCGTGTCTTTTGCCCAAGTGGCAGGGGAAGGATGTTCAACCTAAGGCTGAGAGAAGATCCGGCCCGTCTCGAGCGAAGTTACCTTACGCGCCGACACATACACCCTGAATCGTCTAGTTTTCGTAGACGCGTTTGAACGTCAGTCCCTGGCCGGATTCTGCCTGTCACTACCGACCGCTTTTGGCCCAGACTGTGTAAAAACGCAGCAAGCGATGGCAATCAACTGCCCGGGATTTTCTCAGTGTCCCGGAGGCCGTCGGAGGTCCACTCAGGCGCAATCGGTGATTCTGGTTGTTATGGTACTTTTCGGCTTCGGCGCGCCTGCTGGAGGGCGGCAAGAGTCGTAAAACAGGCCTCAGGCCTCAGGCCTTCATCGCTGCCATCAATGCATCGCTACCCATCAAGCGCAAAACGCGTTTGAGATTGTAGGCGAGCACATGCAGGCTCATCTCGGTGCTCACCCGGTCGAGCGTTCTGGTGAGGAAGTGGGTGGCGCCCATCCAGGACTTCAGCGTGCCGAACGGGTGCTCGACCGTTTGGCGGCGGGTTCGCATCATCTCGGGCGCTTGATCCAGACGATTCTGCATCGCCTCGAGCACTGCCTCATGCTCCCAGCGGCTCACTCGGCGTTCTGAGCTAGGCGTACAGTACTCTTCCAACGCGCAACCTTGGCAATGCGAACTCCAGTAGCGGTGCAGCTTCAGCCCTTTCTCGACGCTTGAAAAACGCCAGATCAGGCTTTGCCCAGCCGGGCATCGGTACTCGTTCTTGGCTGCGTCATAGATGAAATCACCTTTGCCAAAGCGGCCAATCGCTGTCGCTCCCGAGGTCAGCGTCTTGGGCACGAAAACAGTGATTCCAGCCTCATGACAGGCAAGGATTTCTTCGCCTTTGAAGTAGCCTCTGTCTGCGACCGCCGAGAGTTCCTCGGCACCCATGGCCTCTCGCGCCTGCTTGGCCATGGCGCTCAGTTGGTCTCGATCGACCCCGTTGTTCGTGACCTCGTGCGTCACGATCAGGTGGTGCTTCGCGTCGACCGCCGCCTGCACGTTGTAGCCGACCATTCCGGTGCCCCGGGTCTTCATCGAACGGGCATCGGGATCGGTCAGGGAGATCTGTTTATCCGGTGTTTCGTTGAGCTGAACCTCGATTTCCTTGAGCTCCTGCAGCTTGGTTTTCAAGGTCGCGATCTTGTCGTGGAGGCGTTCTGCTTTGACCTGCGCCACGGGAGGTTCCTGACGATCTGCAGTATCCAGTGCGGTCAGGTAGCGATTGATGCTGGACTCGATCTCCTCCATTCGCCGCTGAAGCTTGGCGCTGGTGAAGTTGCGGTCGCGGTTGTTGACCGCCTTGAACTTGCTGCCATCGATGGCCACAAGCGCTTCAGAGAACAGGCCAAGCTGCTGGCACAGCACCACGAACTGCCTACAGACGCCGCGGATTGCCTTGCCGTTATCCTTGCGGAAGTTGGCGATGGTCTTGAAGTCCGGCATCAAGCGTCCGGTCAGCCACATCAACTCAACGTTGCGCTGAGCCTCGCGCTCGAGACGGCGACTGGACTGGATGCGATTGAGATAGCCGTAGATGTAGATCTTCAGGAGGTAGGCAGGATGGTAGGCGGGCCGACCTGTTTCAGCCGGGACGACACCGTCGAAACCCAGCTGGCCAAGGTCGAGTTCATCGACGAAAACATCGACCACCCACACCGGGTTGGTGTCCGCCACATAGTCATCCAGGCTCTCGGGAAGCAGCGCGCTTTGGCCTCGATGCTCTCCCTGGATAAAACGCTTCATTGGCGTCCCCCACTAATTTTGAATCCATCAAATCACAGCAAGGTCGATGCCAACGTTTTTACACAGTCTGGGCCGGAAGCAGCCATCGAGTATCTACAAATTCAGTGACGATTCACATTGCGTGGTTCGTATTGATCCCAAGCTCCATCTGGAAGGTCGTAACCGTCCGGCGAACACGGCGATTACTGAAATAATCGGGGGACCACGGTAATTTCGTATCTGCTTGATCATTCAAGCCAAAACCGTGGTCTGTCCCCCGATTGTCCCCAGTATGTCGTTCAGAAAAAACAGGTCGTCACCCGTTCGCGTTGACTCAACTCACGCCGGTAAACATTCAGTAGTTGAAAGGTGGGGCAGGACTGGCAGCCAGTCCTTGATCTGTTTGGCAAGCAAAAGGCGATCTCTTATGGCGGTTTCTCCCATAAGTGCAAAGCCATGAAGCTCCCCCCCCGTTGACCGATATTCACCACGCCAGCCATCGGGCAGCGTTTTGTTCAGCCATTGCCCATCGATACCTAAGGCTGGTGGACAGATAACGGTGGGGCAGGCGGGTGTTTTGACGGTTACTGGAAACGCCGGATAGTGCACAGGCGTGGGCTGGCCGCTGAGCGTGGCCGCGAGAGCGCGAGCCTGAGCCATCAGCGGCAACACAAACGGCAGCACCCAACCGTCAATTTGCACAACGTCACCGAGAGCGTAAATGTCCGGGTGTGAGGTTTGCAGCATTTGATCGGTGACGATGCCGCGCTGCACTGCAAGGCCAGCAGCGGTGGCGAGTTCAGCCCTCGGCGTCAGCCCGACAGCAGACAACACCATGTCAGCGTCCAGGACGCTGGCGTCATCGAGTGTGAGTTTCAATGACGCTGCACTCCGGTCGACGCGAGCGATGCTGCTGCCTAAACGAAAGCGCACCCCCGCTTGTTCAAGTCGTTTCTGCAAGGCGGCACCACCCTCAACCGGGAGCAGGCGTCCCAGAGGGTGGGGCGCACAGTCGACCACCGTCACCGCAAAACCATGTCCCGCCAAATCGTTGGCAAACTCACAGCCGATCAGTCCGGCGCCCAGCAACACAACGCTTCGCTTGCCGATCAGAGCTTCTCTGAACGAGGCATAATCGAGTCTGTTGTTGACCGAGAGCACTTGATCGACAGCATCGCCAGCAAGAGGCAGGCGAACCGGATTTGCTCCGCAGGCCAGGACCAGTTTGCTCCAGGCAAGCGTCTGGCCATCGACCAAAAGGGTGTTCGCCTGCGGATCGATCATGGACACACAAACGCCAGTGAGAATGGTTGCATTGAGCTGTTTGGCCATCTCATCGGCCGGCATTTGCAGCAGTTGATCGGCTGACTTGCCGTCCTTAAAGGCGTTCGACAGACGAGGCTTGGAATAGAACGCGCCATCGTCGTCGGTCAGCAATACCAAAGGCACATTCGGTTCACGTTTGCGGTACTCGCGCGCCAGGGTATAGCCCGCTAGCCCCGTACCCACAATAATCAGTGGTTTCATTTCAACTTGCTCCGTAACCGTTGTTGTCGTGCACCTGGCTGCTGTTCGGCGGAACTGAACTCAAGACTCGCAGAGGCCGAAATCGCTTTTGGTGACGCCGCAATCCGGGCATACCCAGCTGTCCGGCACGTCCTCCCAGCGGGTCCCAGGCGCAATACCCTCTTGTGGCGCGCCCAGCGCTTCGTCGTAGATGTGGCCGCAGATTTCACAGAGGTATTGGCGAAACATCAGGACGACTCCGTGGTGCGCAATTGGGCGTCTTCGCTTTCGACGTTGCGTCGGCTGAAAATACCGATCATGGGCGTGCCGTGAGCGCGCATGACCGGCTCGATCCGGCGATGCAGTGCGTGGTAGCGATAGAACGGCACCCGCGGAAACAGATGGTGCACTGAGTGCAGGTTCTGACCGAGCCAGAACCACTCCAACGGTTTCATCCACCCGGGCATGATCAGGCTGTTGGTGTTCCGGTAACGAGTGGAGTTTTCGTACGGTAAATGCGGGCGATACGCGAACCAGTACGATACGAAGAATGCACCGGCCAAGTAGCCGAATACCAACAGTGCCCAGGTATGTTCTCGAGCAATCAGCGTAATGAACGCGACCCGCCAACCGATCGCGAACAGCACTTCCGCAATGTAGGCTGCCTTTATCCGTCGCGGAGCGGTCGCCCAATAGTCGCGGAACAGGAAGGTGTTCTGGGTCCACAGAAAACGAAATCCGCAAACCAGGAAGGCGAGAAAGCCAGCGCGCATGCCGCTGACGACGTAGTCCGGATCCTTGTCCGGCTGGTTGGTGTAGCGATGATGCGTGAAATGTTCGACCTTGTGAGTAGAGAACGGCACCATGATCAAAGGTGCCACTAGGTATCCACAGAGATTATTGAGCCACTGCAGTCGATCATGATCGCCATGAATGTTGCCATGCACAGCCTCATGCAGCGGCGTATAGGACATATAAGTGGCGATGGAGTAGATCAGTATTGCAGGTGCCAGCGACAACTGGCCTGTCGCAAACAGGTAAAAGTCCGCGATAAGCAATACCCACACCAGCAGCACCAGTGCCATCGTCCGCCAGGCTAGTTCACTGGTGTATTCGCGTGCCGTGGCGATGGCCTGTTTGTTCAGCGCGTTTAGATCGTGATGCATGGTCGTCCTCCAGGGGCCTCGTAGTTACGCAACACTAGCGGGCAGCTCTGTATGCTTGACAGGGCATTGGGGGACTACTGCCATGCATTTGCGGCCAGGTCGTATCTCGTCGTTGTTCCAGAAATTTCCGCTATGGGCCTATCAATGGACACAAGCTTCCAGCACCCAGTTGCCATCAGTCAGGTGATGGTGAACTTCGCGGCGCGATACGGCATCGATGCGCAGACCTGCTTGCTAGGTACCGGCATCAGCGAAGCGCAGTTGCGGGACGCGGATGCCCTGATCGCACGCGAGCAGGAGATGCGCCTGATTGAAAACCTGATGCTCGCCTTACCGGACGTTCCCGCACTAGGCTTCGAGCTTGGCCTGCGCTACAACGTGGCGACCTTCGGCATCTGGGGATTTGCGCTGCGGACCAGCCGCAATGTGCGTGAGGCCCTCCAGCGTGCGCTGCGCTATCTGCCGCTGAGCACGGCGTACTGCCGGCTGGCGATATTCTGCGATCAGCACGAATACGGCATTAGCGCCGACGCCTCAGCGATCCCCCATCACCTGCGGCAGTTCCTACTGGAACGCGATACGGCGACAGCCATCAATCTGTTCGACGAGCTCGGGCTTTCGGGGCTGCGCGTGCTGCGGCTCGAATTCCAGGGCAAGCCGCCGGCGCACACGGACCGGATCGAAGCACTCAGCGGCATCGCGCCTCACTATGAATGTTCGCGCAACGCCATCGTGCTGCGTCGACAGGACGCGGAACTGTCTCTGCCGATGTACGACGTGCATCTGGTGCGGCTACTGGAAGAGCAGTGCCGCGCGCAACTGGAGAGACGACAGGTCGCCGGCATCACCGGCCAGGTCCGACAGCTTCTCCTGGGTTCGACGGGGCTGGTGGCCTCCCTCGAAGATGTTGCGAGTCAGCTGGCAATGGCACCGCGCAGCCTGCGTCGTAGACTGGCAGAGGAAGGCACCAGCTTCCGCAACCTTGTCGACGCGGAGCGTGGACAACTCGCGGGGCAACTGCTGGAAAACACGGAGATGAAGCTGGAAGAGATGGCGATTCAGCTTGGCTACGGTGATGCCGCCAGTTTCACGCGTGCGTTCCGGCGCTGGTTCGGACAATCGCCGAGCGAGTATCGGAAGGTCTCAAAACGGTGAACACAGATCGTTTCACCGGTTGTCGAACTTGTGACGAAGCTCGGCCCAATCAATCTGGGCGGCCATGGTCGGCCCCAGCGCATGGCCTAGCTCTGTAAGGGTGTACTCGGGGGGACCTCTGGATACACGGTACGTGTGGACAATGCCATCCTGGCCCTGAACTCTTTGCCCGCAGCCTAGCCATGAAGACGTGGTTGCATTCAACCGGGACTTCACGCCATCCGCGCATGCCCGCATAGCTCTATCAAGGCGTACGGCTGTCTGGGATAAAACGCGGAGAGCGACATCCCACAGTGTCAGCGGCAATCCAGACGGGCAACTGCATCTCATGTATAGGCTTGGACGAACAGCTCCACAGCAGCGCTGACGCGGGACTCGTTCACCGGCATGAGATTACCGGCTTAAGGGCTTAAGGGTTAAAGGGGTCGGAGTGGAATGGCACTTACTTAAGCGCTAAGTGATTGATCAGGAATGAGAAAGGCTGCTCTTGGTCTACGGTGATAGTTGCGAACACACACCGAACCCAAGGAGCAGCCCACATGAATCCTAGGCGCCAAGCGGTTATTCATCAACAGCAGCAGCGTGTCAGTCGGAAAGCTTCAAATACTGACGCTTACGCCTTCTTCAACCTGCTTACCAGCCCCGAATTATTCGACTGCGTTGAGTCACTGCTACCGGATCATCGGGAGCGTCTGTTCCCGCCGACGGAGACGCTTTCGATGTTCATGGCCCAGGCATTAAGCGCCGATCGCTCCTGCCAGAAGGCGGTCAATGACATGGCCGTCAAGCAATTACTCGGCGGTTTGAAACCTTGCAGCACTCATACAGGTGGCTACTGCCAAGCTCGTCAGAGGCTCCCTGTGGAGATGGTTTCCACATTGCTACGAAGTACGGGAAGCATGATTAGCGCTTACTCCGCCAAGACATGGCAATGGATGGGCAGGCCTGTGCGACTCGTGGACGGCACGACGGTGTCGATGCCGGATACGGCGGCCAATCAGGCAGCCTATCCACAATCGCGCGGGCAAAAACCGGGGCTTGGTTTTCCGATTTGCCGGCTGGTTGGAATTGTCTGCCTTTCCAGTGGTGCGGTGCTGAACGCGGCGCTGGGGCGTTTTCGGGGTAAAGGCGGAGATGAGCAGACGTTGCTACGGTCGATGCTCGATACGTTGAATGCAGGCGATGTCCTAGTGGGAGATGCCTACTATGCAACCTACTTCTTGCTGTGCGAATTGCAGCGTAGAGGCATTGATGGTGTGTTCGAGCAATATGGCGCGCGTCGGCGCAGCACCGACTTTCGGCGCGGTAAACGTCTGGGCACACGCGACCACTTGATTAGCCTAGAAAAGCCATCGAAACGTCCGGCCTGGATGAGCCCGGTGTACTACGAACAAGTCCCTGAAAGGCTGGAGATTCGAGAATTGAAAGTTGGGGGCAAGATACTGGTAACGACATTGTGTTGTACAAACCGCACGCCCAAGGCAGAGCTCAAAGGCCTGTTCAACAGTCGTTGGCATATCGAGTTGGATCTGCGCAATCTCAAGACCACGATGGGGCTTGAAATGCTGAGTTGCAAAACGCCCGCGATGGCTGTCAGAGAGCTCTGGATTTACCTACTGGCGCAAATATGAAAAGTATGAAAAGGGAACAGATTTATTTTTCTTCCGGAATGCCCGCTTTTGGCCGGCTGCTGCCTGTCGCGACAGGCCGGAGTCGACCCATTGCTGCCGGTGGGAAAAGGCAGGAGTCGGCGTAAAGCCGCCGGTAAGGTGACCCTCTTTTTTTAGTCCGCTGCGGTGTCAGTCCAGAGTTGGCTTCAAGGCATCAGCGCTTATCTGGAGGCACACGCTGGTTCAGGGCGGGTTCTTCAGATCTACGCTGATATTCTGTGGTAGCCGGTGGCGGAGGTGGAGTCCTGTTTTCGTTATTCTGTGTTTTTTTGTCTGTCATATTGTTAGCTCCCTAATAGCGGTAAGTATCGCGAGTAGCATGAGAAAACTGGCCCCAAAGACAAGCTCGCTGTACGCCAATTCCAAGGGCTTGGATTTCTCATCAATTGCCTTCTTTAGCTTTTCGAGGGTGTCAATGTAGCAGTTGTAGATGTGTAGCTTTTGCTGCTCAGCGTCGACGATCCGCAGATAATCCGCAGTTGGCCGATTTGAAGGAAGGCTCGGGCATTCGCTAATGCGCAAAGCGCTCAAGGCATGCCCCCATGAGCAGGCGATGCAGACAGCTGCAGCGGTAAATGATAGAAAAATCACCACTTCGAATGGTGACGATACTTGGAACAATACCCCACCCTTTAACCCCGTCAATGCGCTCAGTGCCGCAATTACGATCGACACTGCAGTCAAAAATTTCGCACACTTATTCTCGAAATGATCGAAGCGTCCTTGTTCCTCTTTGAAGCGGTCTTTCAGGTAGCTGATTGTCTCGTCCATGCAGTGACGTATTCCGTTGGAAGCTCGAGAGGGATGTATGCGTACCCCAACAATGCACATGACCAGCCGAACTCGTCAACGCACCACGGGCAACGCTCCCCAGCGGCAGGTGTAGCCGGATGATTTAAGCTGCTGCTTCATCACCCAACGCCCTACAGCCGGCACCCACGGCAGGCGCACTGTGCCACGGCCCATCTGGGTGTTTATCTTGCCATGGCGTTCGTCAGCTCCGCGCTACGTGGCCAGACGGTTAACCTACCCGAACAGTTCGATACAACTGTTGATTCTGGGCGGTTTTTCCGACGCTATCTATCCGGACCTGAATCTTATCTTCCCGCACCCTTCCACCCTCTGGCTGCGCTTTGACAAGACGCATGAAGGCTTTGCCGAGCCGAATTCGAGTTCCTGCACTCCGAGCTTCCCACGGGCTGAGATCAAGTTGTTTGTAGATTTCCTCAACCAAAAAGGGCAGGCCGTCTTCGGGGAGCTCAATTGCCGAGTCAAATAGGGACTGAGCAAGTCCTTCAATGGGCTCGTGACCAGGAGCTGCCGGTGTAGCCTCTGGTATGAAATCGCCACTGCTTAGCTGCATATCAATGTAGTCATCCAGCGACAGCCCATGCTTGGTAGCGGCAGCGATAGCGTTGGCAAGAGTCTGGTCTGGAAGGTTGATTTGGAGGGTGATCATTTTGAACCTCAGCATCTATTTGTCTTGTAGCTACAATAGCTATCACAATAGCTGTTGTAAAGACTCACATGCATGATTGGTCCGCGAAGGGCCGCTTTTAGCCGATAGCGACGGTTGTCTCTGCAATCGTCGCTAGCCTGATGATTACCTGAGTCGCAACCTGCAGCGCCCAGTCGATGCTCACCAGTAGCTGGTTTGTGATATGTATTTACAAGGGCAATCTTGCCGGACAGTAAGCACCACTCCGAATCGGAGATATCTGGGGCATCCGGGCAAGCCCCCAGATCGCGCAAAAGCGCAGGGAGCTCGCCAGCTTGCGCTCGTTTGCAGATAGCGCGCTCACTCGCGCTTTCCGTGGATACCAAGCCTGGATACCGGGCCTGGATACCAGGCGGAAAATGGAAGTTTGAAGCCACCCACCGGATTGTCTGAAGCCTTTCTTTCGATGGTAACCACGCTGGTAACCTGTGCAGAGAAAAGGTTATTTCGCTGTTAACCGGCCTGTTAACCCCCGCCCGTTAACTGACTGAATCCCATGCGTATAAGCCCATACAGGCTCATAGCGGCTCATAGCGGCTCATAGCGGCTCATAGCATGTTTAGCCGAGCTTATAGGCCGCCCAACGTCTCTCGCCTTGCTGTATCAGCGAGCCTTTATCCTTCATTCGTTTAAGCAGTTTTGAGTGCGAGCCTGACGGCGCTGTAGATACCACGGCATGGTAGATATAGAAGGGAGTCCAGAAACTGGACCGGGTGAAGGTGCTCCATCGGTACAGAAAATGTACGCACGGCGGTAGCTTGAACACCTCGCCACGGCACCGTGCGTACAGAAACTGTACTCAGCCAGGTACAGAAACTGGACCGGGCATTCTGCTCTTCAGCATGCTCAGTTTGAGCAGCGGTGTGACGGTCGGATTCACCTCCAGATCCTTGCCGGGACAGTCATCGATGCGCAGCCAGGTCAGCGCATACAATGCGCAGCGACCGCCGGGATTGAGGAAGACGCCTTCGCGGGTGCGGATGATCAGATCAAGCTGCTGCAGTCGATCCAGAGCTTTGGCCAGCGATGTCTTGCTGCCCACACCCCACACCTTGGCCTGAGTGTGAGAGGCCGACAGGTTGCCGTTGTTCTTGCCCCGGTACTGCCGCATCAGGCCAAGCAACACCTTGTGCTCTGTTCCGCTCAGGCTGGTAAATGCCGGGCTGTCATACAGCGCATGAGGTAGAGCGATGAATCCACCACCCTCGGCCCGCCCTTTGCACTTCAGTCGGCTACGTGCCATGCCCGGCCTCCCCAGAGGGCGCAGTACGCCCCCTGTAGTCGGCAAGACAGCGAGCCGCGAACGGTCGACGCCTCGGCATGGTCTACCTCACTGCCTGGCTTGCGGGGGAACCGAGGGACTGCACGGATACGGCGGGGGGCAGGAGCAGGTGGCCCGCGCCGACCATATAACCCTCGCAAGCAGCCTTGGCCCTGCGCGTGACCGTGCGGTGGTCGTTACCCTCAGCGAGGCCGTCCAGAACCGCGCGAACGAAGACAAGCTGCAAGCTGCTGAGAGTCAGCTGCTGTGCGACCGTCAGGTTTTCGCGTTCGCCGCTCGTAATCCCCAGCACCGAATTCAGCATCCTGTTGGCGTTGCCGTGAAAAATTGCATCCGGCGTCGTGCTGCCACATTCACGTGCACGATGGATCAACGCCTCCACAGCATCGTGAACACTATGGTAGAGCGGCAGGTACTGGGTAGCTCTGACGCTCGCGCGGTCACGGGCCATGCGGAAAGCGGCTACAAGCTCCGCCTTCAGCGGCACTACCCGGTCGTTGTTCTTCGCCAGCGTTAGCAGGTAGATCGCCTGATCTTCATTCAGCCGCGCATAGCGCTCAGCCTTTCCGCCCCCCTGCTTGCGTTCACCAACCTGCGTTTCAAACAGCAGATGGCCAAACTTCTTGAACTGCTCGGCATGCTTCTGGATCAGCACCATGACGTTGCGGTGATGATTGCCAAACAGCCGAGCCAGCGCACGGCTATCGACCCGCGGCTCAGCACTACCCGTGTTCAGCCTGATGCTGAGCGCAACAGCTTTCTTCGAGCCGAGCGAGCCCTGCCCCGCCGATTTGCGGAGTTGTCCGGTTTGCATGGATTAGCCCTCCTGCTGAGTCAGGAAGGCTTCGATGGCCTCGACCGACCAGCGAACCGAGCGACCGTAGCGGACAGGGCGCGGGAAGCCAGCACTCTGCGACCAGCGCCACCAGGTGGTGCGGCTGACTTGGTAGCGGTTGCAGAGCTGAGCAGTCGTGGCGAGGGTGCCGGGAATCGGCAGATTGGGAACAGCATTGGTGTTGACAGCAATATGTGCCATGCAAGGGATTCCACTAAACAAACTAGAAAACCCGCGGGATGGGAGCAACAAGCCGCCAGACCGTAGATCTGGGTGATGTATTTTTGCGTTGACGCAAAAATACGCTGGCTTGATACTCTCGCGTGGTAAGCAATGCTTACCGCTTGAAGCGTGAGAACTTCATACCCTCGGGGCGCTTGCTGGCTTGCTGGTACGCGAGGACAGGTCAATGTCCTTCCCGAATTAAGCCCCGACCCTGCAAGGTTGGGGCTTTTCATTTCTGTACCCAGCAACGACATAACCTACTTCGACGCTTCTGCAGCTCTCGCCATCTTGGACGCGACGCGGTACTACGCCCGTTCGGATATGTCTCGCCAACGCCTTCATGCTACCGAGATGTTTCACAAAGGTGCAGTCTTGACGGTCTATGTCCAGTCACATAATCGCGACGCCAGCCCGCGTATTTCCTGGGTTTCCAAGACAGATTATTTTCCGCGCCTGCTCTTCAGAGTGACCACATTGCCAATTTGCGCACTAGTCTCACCGAGGACCCCGGCTAGCGCTCGGTCGAAAAGCTCAATGGCACGTTTTTTCTCCGGCAGCGCCGCTTCGGGGTTGTTGCGATAGTGCAGATTGGCTACGCCAGTCTGCCCATGTGCCTGGAGCAAGTCGGACAGTTGGTCGCTGATACCATGTCTTTGCATCAATTGAGTGCAGGTGCGGCGCAGGTCGCGCGGCGAGAAGCTGGGAATCTGCTTCTCCTCGATTACCGCATGCTCAGAACTAAGCCAATCGGCAACTGCGTGCCGGGGGCTGCTGACGACAATGTGCTGCTTTCCAGTTGTGGTCCACGGCCAAGGGTGACATCCGTTAATCTCTCTCACGCGCTCCATAATGGCGACGGCGCGCGGTGATAGCGGGACAAGGTGCGGCCTGCTCATTGTCTGGCCCCCACGCCCCTTTCGGTGGATCAGGCGAACAGTGCCGGCTTCCAGGTCGTAATCATCCCAAGTGGTCTGGCAGACGTTGAAGATGCGCTGCCCACCCGTGGAAATGACGAACTTGAACAACAGCGCCATGACCGGCCCAACGCCTTCGGTGCTTTCAATGGTTTCCCAGAAATGGCGCAGTTCGGCATCCGACAGCGCGCGGGTGGCCGGTGCCGATACCTTTTCGACCGCCACCACGGTTGCCGGGTTGTTCTCCAGGTTGTAGCTCTTGGCATTCGCCCTACCGACCGCGTTCTCAGCGCGCAGGCCATGATTGAATGCCGCCGACAGGAACGAACGCATACGCTCGGCCTGTACCTTTGCGCCGCGCTCCCAGATCGGATTGAGAATGTCGAGAATGTGGTCGGGGCGAATGTCGCGCGCCTTCATCGCCATGATGCAGGGGTGCGGCTTTAGCATGTTGGTCTGATACAGCCGCTCCAACTCCTTGACGACGCCAGCCGTAGCCTTCTGTCGGCGCGACTCGATATAGTCGAGAAATAGCTCGCCGAAGCTGCCGCGCGATGCTTCGATCTCGGCCAGGCGCTGACGCTCGGCACGCTTCAGTGCGGCGGCAGCTTCCTGCTCTTCGATGAAAGCCTTGACGTCACCGCGCTCGGCGGCGATTGCTGCGTACTCGTTTGCCTTGTCCCGAATCTGCGAGACGGTCATCCCGGCAGCCCGAGGGTTCGACTTGTAAGTGCCCAGCTTCAAACTCACGTCTTTGCCGTTTACCCGCTGGCGGTAGTACGCCTCGACGATGCCGGACGGCCTGCGCTCGAACAACAAGGTGCCGAAGCCGCGCTTCTGATCCTTGTCTGCTGGTTCTGAGATTTTTCCCTTCAGGTTGCGTACCTGAAGGTCAGTGATCCGTTTGTCATCCTTGGTCTTAGTGGTGGCCATTTCTGCTCCCCGTTGCTCCCCGTTCTGCTCCCCGTTCGGGGGCGTGCTGCAACGGTACAATCTGAAACAATGAAAAACAAGAAAGTGACATAACCCCATTTAAAACAATGGCTTCAGCGATTTACATGTAATTCTGCGAAACGTCGGAAAACACTGAAGCGAGCCGCTTGTAATCAGTAGCTCACGAGTTCGACTCTTGGTGCCGGCACCATATAAAACAAAGGCTTGCAGCGATGCAGGCCTTTGCTTTTTCTGCCAGACGTAAATTCCAGCCCTCGACCGCACAACGCCCCTCCCATCCAGGGCTACGGCACGACACTGCTACTCCCATCGTGAGCCGGCTCTTTCATCGAATCCAACGGCCATGCCGTAGCCAACGGCACCAGCGCGGGTTACTGCTTCAGAGCCGCTTCGATCGTCGCGATGTCGATCTTTCTCATGTTCATCATGGCTTCGAACGCGCGCTTGGCCGCCGCTCGATCAGGATCGGCTATCGCAGCGGTCAATGCGCGTGGCGTGATCTGCCACGACAGCCCCCACTTGTCCTTGCACCAGCCGCATGCGCTTTCCTCGCCGCCGTTTCCGACAATCGCGTTCCATAAGCGGTCCGTTTCGGCCTGATCGTCGGTCGCAACCTGGAACGAGAACGCCTCGTTGTGCTTGAACGCCGGGCCTCCGTTCAGCCCAAGACAGGGGATGCCCATCACCGTGAACTCGACCGTAATGACATCGCCCTGTTTGCCCGCCGGATAGTCGCCAGGCGCGCGATGGACAGCTCCCACAGCACTATCCGGGAACGTCTCGGCATAGAACTTCGCAGCGTCCAATGCGGTGCCGTCATACCAGAGGCAAATCGTATTTTTGCTGATCATCTTGGTTCTCCAAAATCGGAACTGACACATGCATTCCAGCCGCGCAGGCAGCCGGACTAGTTCGGCAACGTGCCTACCATGGCCTATGCGCGTTCACTGTATCAACGAAGGAGACGGCCCAAACCTGCCTGTGACAACCGGCGGGTTTCACCCAATCTGGGGCGTTAGCCGACCATGGCGAATGAGCGTTTCGTTGTCGGCTAGCACAAGGCCGGTCTTGCGCAGTGACGGCCGGCGTGATCGAAGGCGCTGTCCTCGAGCATCTGGTTCGATATCTCGATCAAGGCACATATCTCGGTCACCTCGTAACGGCGTCTTCGCACCGTTGGTGCCGCCTACTCCTCACGGCGACCCGTACCGTCACGATCGCGTTCGTATCGTCGCGTGAGCGGAAACGGCGGCAACCAGGATTCGCGACGGACGACCCAGCTTTCGTAGGTTGGCTTCAGTTGGTCAGGGGCATCCAGGGCTCCCAGGTGTACTTCGATTTCGTCTGCAGTTCGGGAGAAAACCGACGAGCCGCAGCGGGGACAGAAAAACCGCCCTGCGTAGTCGCGTGTTTCGCCAGCGATCGTCACCGCCTCCTGGGGAAAGATCGCCGAAGCGTGAAAGAGAGCCCCATGATGCTTGCGGCAATCGAGACAGTGACAAAGGCCGACCCGGTATGGGCGTCCCGAGGCGACAATGCGGACGTTGCCGCACAGGCAACCGCCGGTGAATCGGTCCATGTTGCGTCTCCTCTACAACCAGATGGTCTGAAGGTTCACCCCGTCGGGCGTCCATAAAAGATACGCCAGCCTTTTCGAGCACGCCTTCCCACTCATCTCGGTCTATCCCCTGCCCCCGTCGCCGTCGGTCAGGCAGGCCACCAGATCGGCGGCAAACCCGGACAGCGCCTCCCGTTTGCGTACGCAGACCTTCAAGTCGCGCTGGGCCCAGGGTTCATCCAGCTCGACAACAGCGAGCGGGGCGTGTTCGGTTAGGGCGCTGCGGGGCACCAGTCCCAGGCCGACGCCAGCGCTGACCATGCGGCATACCGCCTCGAAGCTGCGCACCTGAATCCGCACCTGAAGATGCCGGCCGAGCGCAGCCGCGGCGTTCATGGTGAAGGTGTGGATGGCCGAGCCCGCGTGCAGCATCACGAAGGGGTAATCCAGGACCTCGGCAAAAAGCGCACTGGACCGCCGTGCGATCGAGTGATCGATGGGGGCGATCAGCACCAGCCTGTCCGCGCGGTAGGGGATCAGTTCGACTTCGGCGCCTTCGACCGTGTCCGCCACCACGCCGACGTCGACTTCACCGCGCGCAACGGCCAGGACCACCTCGGGACTGGTGTGCTCCTCCAGGGTGATGGTGACTTGCGGATGGCACTGCAAAAAGGTCGACAGGCTGTCAGGCAGAAAGGCATGGGTGGCGTGGGTGTTGGCCCACAGGCTGACATGCCCGCGCACGCCTTTGGCGTAGGGCGTGAGGTCGGCGTGCATCTGTTCGAGCTGGGCAAGTACCTGACGCGCGTGGCGCAACAGGGCATCGCCGGCACGGGTCAGGCTGATTCCGCGGGGCTCGCGGATCAGCAGCGGCGTGCCCATCGACGCTTCCAGCGAGCGCATACGATGGCTGGCCGAGGACGGGGCCAAGTGCACGCGCTCGGCACCACGGGTCAGGTTCTTGGCGTCGGCAATCGCGACGAAGAGGCGCAGGTCGGTCAGGTCATAGCTCATAGGGTTGGTTGAATCCGAACGATCAGTTGCGAAAAAGCCAATTTCATAGGGGTTATACACCCGCCATCATTCGATTCAAGACAACTCTTAGGGATTTACCTGCCATGCCATGGAAAACCTGGTCGGCCGAACGCGTCGGCATCGCACTGGCGATCCTTGCTGCCTTTGGTTTTTCCTTCAAGGCGATTTTCGTCAAGTTGGCCTATGCCGCCGCGCCGGTGGACGCGGTCACGCTGCTGACCCTGCGCATGACCTTTGCGTTGCCGATCGTGCTCTGGGTCAGCCTTTCGCTCTGCCGCTCCGCCCCGCCGCTTACGCGCAAGGATTGGGGCCTGCTGATCGCGCTGGGCCTGCTCGGTTATTACGGCGCCAGCATTCTCGACTTCATCGGCCTGCAGTACATTTCCGCCGCGCTCGAGCGTTTGATTCTCTTCATCTACCCGACCATTACCGTACTCATCGGCGTGCTCGCCATGGGCAAACGCCTGGAGAGACGCCAAGTGGGTGCGCTGTTGCTGTCCTATGCCGGCATCGGCCTGGCCTTCGCCCATGATTTGCAGGTAGCGGAGGACATCAACGCCGTGCTGATCGGCGCGGCCTTCGTCTTCGGCTCGGCGGTGTCCTATGCGCTGTATAGCGCCGGGGCCGAGATCGCGGTGCATCGCCTCGGCACCGTCCGCTTTGCCGCGCTGGCGATTATGGTGTCCACCGTCGCCACCCAGCTGCACTTCGTCGCCACCCAGCCGTTTTCCGCCTTGATCCAGCCAGTGCCGGTCTATGTGTATGGCGCGGCGATGGCGCTGTTCTCGACGGTACTGCCGGTGTTCTGGCAGTCGGCGGCGGTTCGTCAAATAGGTGCGGCACGCACCGTGCTGATCGGCACACTGGGCCCGATACTGACGATCCTCTTCGGTTGGCTGTTGCTCTCGGAGCCGGTTTCCCTGGCGCAATTGGCGGGTGCCGGCTTGGTGCTGGCGGGCGTGTTGCTGGTCTCGCGGCGCCACAGCTCGCCCGCTCGGCTGGAGGATGTTGCCGAGGCGGCCTCCGCTGAGGGCACGAAAGCGATCGCACGCTCTGCAGCCAGCTCGTAGGACGGTAGCCCCTAAAGACCGTGCTCGACGAAGGTGGAACCCTGGACCCGAAACGGGTGCTGGCGCTGTTGGCGAGCGGGTCGCGCAACTGGTGCAGGACGCCGAAGCGGTGCTGCGCCCCGCCGCGCAGATCGACCCGAAACAGCTGCTGCGAACCTTCACCCTGCGCAGCAGCGAAGGCTTTGTGGAGAACTTCGGGCCGGCGCTGATCGCGCGCATCGCACAAGAAGCGCCTGGCGTACGCCTGTGCTTCATGCAAAAGCCGGATAAAGACAGCACGCCCCTGCGCGACGGCACCGTCGACCTGGAAACCGGTGTCGTGGGCCAGGGCGCCAGCCCGGAGTTGCGGACCCAGGCCTTGTTCCGCGACCGCTTCATCGGCGTCGTGCGCCTGGGCCACCCGCTGAGCCAGGGCGAGGTCACGCCGGCCCGTTATGCGGCTGGCGGGCACATCTACGTTTCCCGCCGCGGGCTCGACAAGGGCCCGATCGATGAAGCCCTGAAATCGCTGGGCCTTGCACGGGAGGTCATGACGATTGTCGCCGGCTTTTCCACCGCACTCGCCCTGGCCCGCGCCACCGAGCTGATCGTCAACGTCCCGGAACGGCACACCGCCAGCCTGCGCGCCGGCATGCACAGCTTCCCGCTACCGCTCACCCTGCCGACATTCACGGTCGCCATGCTCTGGCACCCGCGAATGGACGCCGATCCGGCTCATCGCTGGTTGCGGGCTTGCTTGCGGGTTTGTAAGCACTAGGCAGCGCTTCGGCTCCAGACGATCTGCATAGCTGGCTGGCGGTCAGTGAATGGCTGGGTCGGTTCCGGGCAGCTTTCGACCCAAACGAACGCTGGCGGCCTCTGGACGCTGACGTTTGTAATCGCATCAACTGCCTGAACTGCCGAAATGCCATGCCTGTTCGCGGGGTTGCCAACCGCCACCGAGCGCCTTGAAGGCGGTGACTCGCTGATCCAGTTCGAAAACGTGTCTATCTCGGAGAGCACCCTGGGTAACAAAATCTGCCTAGAGAATACGGGGGGCAGATTGACCGACTTCTGCCAGTCATCACTAGCAGCCAGAGGTCAATTGATGCCACTAGCCAATAGCAACTTTGGGGCGCTCATTACCAGTCGCCATCATGACGCTAAAGACCAACAAGTCGATGAGCGACGGTCAAGCAGCGCATGCCTCAACTCCCCCGCCCAGCCGATATCAGCAGCGTAAAATTTGACCATTCGCCAAACCGATGACCGCCCGATCGTTAGAAACTCGCGCGCGATGTGTACAGGGCGGTGCTGGCAGATGTTTTCGCCGCGGGCTTTCCCCGGGATGCCATAGGACCACAACGGCACGCCTGCCGGCATCCAGCGCTTGCGGCCGGGGCGTTCAGCCTACAAGCTATGCGCCACACTCGAAGACTGTATTCAAAGGGCAATTTTTCCATGCGTATTCTGGTCACCGGCGGCGCGGGTTTTATCGGCTCGGCGCTGATTCGCCACCTGCTCAATAACACCCAGCATCAGGTGCTTAATCTCGACAAGCTGACCTACGCCGGCAACCTCGAATCGCTGGCCAGCGTCGCGGACAACCCGCGCTACAACTTCCTCCAGGCCGATATCGGCGACAGCGCGGTGGTCAGTCGCGCCCTGGCCGAGTTCCAGCCGGACGCGATCATGCACCTGGCGGCCGAGTCGCATGTGGACCGCTCCATCGACGGCCCGGCCGCCTTTATCCAGACCAATATCGTCGGCACCTATGCCTTGCTGGAAGCCACCCGCGCCTATTGGCTGCAGCTGGACGCGGCGCGCCGGCAGGCCTTTCGCTTTCACCATATTTCCACCGACGAGGTGTATGGCGATCTGCATGGCGTTGACCAGCTGTTCACCGAGAGCACGCCCTATGCGCCCAGCTCGCCCTACTCGGCGAGCAAGGCGGCCTCCGACCATCTGGTTCGCGCCTGGCAGCGTACCTATGGCCTGCCGGTACTGCTGAGCAATTGTTCGAACAACTACGGCCCCTATCACTTCCCGGAAAAACTGATCCCGCTGGTGATCCTCAACGCCCTGGAGGGCAAACCGTTGCCGGTGTACGGCAACGGCCAGCAGGTGCGCGACTGGCTGTATGTCGAGGACCATGCCCGCGCCCTGCTCAAGGTGGTGAGCGAGGGCCGGGTGGGCGAGACCTACAACATTGGCGGGCACAACGAGCAGACCAATCTGCATGTGGTGGAGAGCATCTGCGCGCTGCTCGATGAACTGGCGCCGCGCCAGGCCGGCGCCTACAAAGAACTCATTGCATTTGTGCAGGATCGCCCCGGCCACGACCAGCGCTACGCCATCGACGCCGGCAAGATCGAACGCGAACTCGGTTGGACACCCGAGGAAAGCTTCGCCAGCGGCCTGCGCAAGACCGTGCGCTGGTACCTGGACAACCTCGACTGGTGCCGCCGCGTGCAGGATGGCAGCTATCAACGTGAACGCCTGGGAGCTTCTTTATGAAAGGCGGGATGATGAAAGGAATAATTCTCGCAGGCGGCTCCGGCAGCCGCCTGCACCCGATCACCCTCGGGGTGTCGAAGCAGCTGCTGCCGATCTACGACAAGCCGATGATCTACTACCCGATCTCGGTGCTGATGCTCGCCGGCATCCGCGAGATTCTGATTATCTCCACGCCCGTGGACCTGCCTAATTTTCAGAAGATGCTCGGTGACGGCAGCCAGTTCGGCGTGCGCTTCGTCTACGCCGAACAGCCGGCACCGGAAGGCTTGGCCCAGGCCTTTCTGATCGGCGAGTCGTTCATCGGCAGCGACCCCGTGTGCCTGATCCTCGGCGACAATATCTTTCACGGCCAGCACTTCACCGAGAAGCTCCTGCGCGCCGCCGCCGAACCCAGCGGCGCGACGATTTTCGGCTATTGGGTCAAGGATCCCGAACGCTTCGGCGTGGTCGAGTTCGACGCCAGCGGTCGAGCCATCTCCATCGAGGAAAAACCGGCCAAGGCGAAATCCAGCTACGCCGTCACCGGCCTGTATTTCTACGACAACGATGTGATCGAGATCGCCAAGGCGGTCAAACCTTCGGCGCGCGGCGAACTGGAGATCACCGACGTCAACAACGCCTACCTCGAGCGCGGCGACCTGCATGTCGAGCGTTTCGGTCGTGGCTTCGCCTGGCTCGATACCGGCACCCACGACAGCCTGCTGGAGGCCTCGCAATACGTGCAGACCATCGAACACCGTCAGGGCCTGAAAGTCGCCTGCCTGGAAGAGATCGCCTTCAATAATGGCTGGATCAACAAGCAACAGCTGCTCAGCCAGGCCCAGGCCTTCGGCAAGACCGGCTACGGCCAATACCTGTACAAGCTGGCGGAGGAGCACCCATGAAGGTGATTGCCAGCGAACTGCCGGACGTGCTGATCCTCGAACCCCGGGTGTTCGGCGACGAACGCGGCTTCTTCTACGAGAGTTTCAACGCCCGCGCCTTCGAGCAGGCAACCGGTCGCACATGCGCGTTCGTCCAGGACAACCACTCGCGCTCGCAACGCGGCGTGCTGCGCGGCCTGCACTACCAACTGCAGCAGGCCCAGGGCAAGCTGGTGCGGGTCACCGCGGGCGAGGTGTACGACGTGGCGGTGGATATTCGCCGCAGCTCGCCAACCTTTGGCCAGTGGACAGGCGTGCACCTGTCTGCCGAAAACAAACGCCAACTGTGGCTGCCGGAAGGCTTCGCCCACGGCTTTCTGGTGCTCAGCGAATACGCCGAATTCCTCTACAAGACCACCGACTACTATGCGCCGGCCCACGAGCGCTGCATCCGCTGGGACGACCCGAGCCTGGCCATCGCCTGGCCACTGGATAGTGCGCCGCAGCTCTCGGCCAAGGACCAGGCCGGCCTCAGCCTGGCCGATGCGGAGGTTTTCCCATGAAGATCCTGCTGATCGGTGAGCACGGCCAAGTCAGCCGCGAACTGCAACTGAGCCTGCGCGGACAAGGCGAGCTGATCGTGTGCGGCCGCGACCGGCTCGACCTGAGCCAGCCGGAGCAGATTCGCCAGCAGCTGCGCGAGCTGCGACCCGAGCTGGTGATCAACGCCGCGGCGTACACCGCGGTCGACCAGGCCGAGAGTGAAGCGCACCTGGCCTTCGCCATCAACGCCATGGCGCCCGGCATTCTCGCCGAGGAAGCCGCCGCGCTGGGTGCGCCGCTGATCCACTACTCCAGCGACTACGTGTTCGACGGCACAAAAAACGCGCCCTATGCCGAGGACGACGCGCCCAACCCGCTCAACGTCTACGGCCGCAGCAAGCTGGCCGGGGAACAGGCGATCCAGGCGGTCGGCGGCGCCCACCTGATCCTGCGCACCAGCTGGGTCTACTCGCTGCACGGGCGCAACTTTCTGCTGACCATGCAACGCCTGCTGCAGGAACGCGCCAGCCTGAATGTGGTGGCCGACCAGATCGGCGCGCCGACCTGGGCCGGCAGCATCGCCGACGCCACCCGCCAGCTGGTCGAGCGCTGGCGCCATGGCCGCGCCGGCCCCTGGGGGCTGTATCACCTCAGCGCCCAGGGCGAAGTGTCCTGGTTCGGCTTCGCCAGCGCGATCGCCGAGCAACTGCGCGCGCAAGGCAAAGCCACCGCGACCCTGCAGCCCATTCCCAGCAGCGCCTACCCCACACCCGCCCGGCGTCCGCTCAACTCGCGGCTCGACTGCACCCGCCTGCAACGCGACTGGCATGTCCAGTTGAGCGACTGGCACAGCGCCCTGCTCGAGTGCCTGCACAGCGGTGAGCGCCGCAAGCCATAGCCTGAATAAGCGCCAGCACTCTATCCAGGGTGCCCAATCGCGGCAGGCTGGCGACACCTGACGGGTTGCAGCCCGCCTAGCCAAGCGCCACTGGCACATCCCTTGCTAAAGCTCGAAGATGCATACTACCTGCGACACCCAGGCGCCTGACTCCATGACCGCAACCATCCGCACCCCCAAACGTCTCCGCTGGCGCAGCCTGGCGTTGCTGGCCCTGCTGCTGACGCCGCTGCTCTGGCCGCTGCAGCAACTGGCGGAACGTTATTACAGCGGCGTGCTGAGCGAACAGAATCGCCAGACCCTCGATCTCTACGTCGCCAACCTGCTCGGCACCCTGAACCGCTACGAGGTGCTACCGCCGGTCCTCGGGCAACTGCCGACCCTGCGTCAGCTGTTGCAGCAGAGCGCCGATGGGCAACTGCGCGACCAGGCCAACCACCTGCTCGCCGACCTGCAGCAGCAGACCGGGGCCGACGTGATCTACCTGATGGCCCCCGACGGCAAGACCCTGGCCGCCTCCAACTGGGATCAGCAGGACAGCTTCGTCGAGCGCAACTTCTCCTACCGTCCCTATTTCCGCGAAGCCATGCAGGGCCGCCCCGGGCGCTTCTTCGGCCTCGGCACCACCTCCGGCAAGCGCGGCTACTTCTTCGCCGCCGCCGTGCGCGAGGGTGCGCAGAACCTTGGCGTGCTGGTGGTCAAGGTCGACCTCGACCACACCGAAACCCTGTGGGGCAATCGTCCCGAGCAGTTGCTGGTCACCGACAACTACGGCGTGGTGATCCTCACCTCCCAGGCCGATTGGCGTTTCCATGCCACCCGCGAGCTGGACAATGCCGAACGCGCCACGATTACCGCCACCCAGCCGTACCGCATCCAGTCGCCGCCGCCCCTGCACCTCGAACCCGCGGCCTGGCTCCGGCAGAGCCGCCACCTCGACGATATCGGCTGGACCGTGAGCATCCTGGCGCCGCGCCTGCTGCTCGATCGCCCCGTGCGCACCGCTGTCGCCGTCGGTGGCGCGGCGCTGCTGGTACTGATCCTGCTGCTCGGCCTGCTGATGCAACGGCGCCGGCATTACCTTGAACGCATCGCCCTGGATACCCATGCGCGGCAACAGCTGGAGCTGCGCGTACAGGAGCGCACCCAGGATCTTGAGCTGCTCAACAGCCGCCTGAAACAGGAAGTGCTGGAGCGCGAACACGCCCAGCAGGAGCTGGTCCGCGCCCAGGACGAGCTGGTCCAGGCCGGCAAACTGTCGGCCCTGGGCACCATGAGCGCGAGCATCAGCCACGAGCTCAACCAGCCGCTGGCGGCGATTCGCAGCTATGCCGACAACGCCTGCGTGCTGCTCGACCACCAGCGCAGCGAAGACGCGCGCGCCAATCTCAAGCTGATCAGCCAGATGACCGAACGCATGGCCTCGATCATTTCCCACCTGCGCGCCTTCGCCCGCCGCGATCGTCATGCTCCGGAAAGCGTGGCCCTGCAACCGGCCCTCGACGACGCCCTGGCGCTGTTGGCCAAACGCCGCCGGGCGATGGAGGTCGAGCTGATTCGCGACCTGCCGGACGCCACCCTCTGGGTCCAGGCCGGCGAAACCCGCCTGCGCCAGGTGCTCGGCAACCTGCTGGCCAATGCCCTCGATGCCCTGGGCGAGAAAGCGCCGCCGCGGCGCATCTGGCTCAGTGCCGAACGCAGTGCGGAGGGCGTCGACCTGCACCTGCGCGACAACGGCCCGGGATTCACTGCCGAAGCCCTGCAACGCGCCCGCGAACCCTTCTTCACCACCAAGACCAGCGCTCAAGGGCTAGGCTTGGGCCTGGCAATTTGCGATACCCTGATCCGTGCCCTCGGCGGTGAACTGCTGCTGGCCAACCACCCCGACGGTGGCGCCCTGCTGACCCTGCGCCTGCGCGCCGCCGAACACGGCGTTAAAACCCAGTCGCCCGAGGACTATTGCGTATGACCACCCTCGCCCCAGGCACCCAGGTGCTGTTGATCGACGACGACCCGCACCTGCGCCAGGCCTTGAGCCAGACCCTCGACCTGGCCGGCCTGAAGGTCGTCAGCCTGGCCGACGCCCGCGGCGTCGCCGCACGCATCGAGCGCGACTGGGCGGGCGTGGTGGTCAGCGATATCCGCATGCCGGGCATCGATGGCATGCAGCTGCTCGAACAGCTGCACGAGCAGGACCCGGACCTGCCGGTGCTGCTGATCACCGGCCATGGCGATGTACCGCTGGCGGTGCAGGCGATGCGCGCCGGCGCCTATGACTTTCTGGAAAAACCCTTCGCCAGCGACGACCTGCTCGACAGCGTGCGCCGCGCCCTCGCCCTGCGCCGCCTGGTCCTGGATAACCGCAGCCTGCGCCTGGCCCTGGCCGACCGCCAGCAATTGAGCGCGCGCCTGGTCGGCCAGTCGCCGGCCATGGCGCGCCTGCGCGAGCAGATCGGCGCCCTGGCCAACATCAGCGCCGATGTGTTGATCCTCGGCGAGACCGGCGCCGGCAAGGAGGTGGTCGCCCGCGCCCTGCATGACCTGTCGAATCGCCGCGACGGTCCCTTCGTCGCCATCAATGCCGGTGCCCTGGCCGAATCGGTGGTGGAAAGCGAACTGTTCGGTCACGAACCGGGCGCCTTCACCGGGGCGCAAAAGCGCCGTATCGGCAAGTTCGAGTTTGCCAACGGCGGCACCCTGTTCCTCGATGAAATCGAGAGCATGAGCCTGGAAGTCCAGGTCAAGCTGCTGCGCCTGCTGCAGGAACGGGTAGTCGAGCGCCTGGGCGGCAACCAGTTGATCCCGCTGGATATTCGGGTGATTGCCGCGACCAAGGAAGACCTGCGCCAGGCCGCCGACCAGGGCCGCTTCCGCGCCGACCTGTATTACCGGCTGAACGTCGCCCCGCTGCGCATTCCGCCCCTGCGCGAACGCGGCGAAGACGCCCTGCTGCTGTTCCAGCACTTCGCCGATGGCGCCAGCGCCCGCCACGGCCTGCCGGTGCGCGAACTGCAGCCGGGGCAGCGCGCCATGCTCCTGCGTCACCCCTGGCCGGGCAATGTGCGCGAACTGCAGAATGCCGCAGAGCGCTTCGCCATCGGTCTCGACCTGGGCCTGGATCTCGGCCTGGAGCTGAACCTGGACCGCCCGCAGAACGGCGTGCCGCCCAGCGGTAACCTCAGCGAGCAGGTCGAAGCCTTCGAGCGCGCCATGATCGCCGCCGAACTGAGTCGTGCCCATGGTTCGCTGCGCAGCCTGGCCGAAGCCCTCGGCGTGCCGCGCAAGACCCTGCACGATAAATTGCGCAAGCATGGCCTGAGCGTCGCCGATACTGGCGGAAGCTCGCCAGATGACTTCGACTGACTGGCGGATTCCCGCCATTTTCGCCCACTCCAGCGCGCCATAACCTGCAGCAGCGGCGTGCCGAAGCGCTGCCGGGAACCTCTCTGCCCCCCGCACAAACCAGTTCCCGCAAGGTGCCAAGGCCTTCTGCCGAGGATTTTCCGCGCCTGTCCGCAACGCCGATCAACAGTCTGGCATGGCGGTTGCTCTAGTCCCTGCAGGCGATCCAACAAGCACAAGTCCAGGCAATCGCTGCCCAGCGTCCGTCGTTTTCCGGCAGGCCGCCTAGACTTGCTCTTGTTCGCCCGTTTTCTGCGCTGCGGCGCTTGACACGATAATCAAAACAAGAGGAAGCACTCCATGTTCAAACTGACTGCCAAGGCGCTGGCTTGCGCCCTGTCGCTGAGCATCGCCGGTATGGCCCAAGCGGCCGAGCCGATCGTGATCAAATTCTCCCACGTGGTCGCCGAGCACACCCCCAAGGGGCAAGGTGCGTTGCTGTTCAAGAAGCTCGCCGAAGAGCGTCTGGGCGACAAGGTCAAGGTCGAGGTCTACCCCAACTCCTCGCTGTTCGGCGATGGCAAGGAAATGGAAGCCCTGTTGCTCGGTGACGTGCAGCTGATCGCCCCGTCCCTGGCCAAGTTCGAGCAATACACCAAGCAAATCCAGGTATTCGACCTGCCGTTCCTGTTCAAGGATATGGCTGCAGTCGACCGTTTCCAGCAAAGCCCGGAAGGCCAAGGCCTGCTCAAGTCGATGGAGTCGAAGAACATCACCGGCCTGGGTTACTGGCACAACGGCCTCAAGCAGCTGTCCGCCAACAAACCACTGCGTGAGCCGAAAGATGCCCGCGGCCTGAAGTTCCGCGTACAGGCGTCCGCCGTACTGGAAGAGCAGTTCAAGGCAGTGCGCGCCAACCCGCGCAAGATGAGCTTCGCCGAGGTTTACCAGGGTCTGCAGACTGGCGTGGTCAACGGTGCCGAGAACCCCTACTCGAACATCTACAGCCAGAAGATGCATGAAGTGCAGAAGTACATCACCGAGTCCAACCACGGTGTGCTCGACTACATGCTGATCACCAACACCAAGTTCTGGAACGGCCTGCCGGAAGACGTTCGCAGCGAGCTGGACAAGATCATCGTGGAAGTGACCGCCGAGGTGAACAAGCAGGCCGACGCGCTCAACCAGGGCGACAAGCAGCGCATCCTCGCCGCCAAAACCACCGAAATCATCGAGCTGACCCCTGAGCAGCGCGGCATGTGGCGCGACGCCATGAAGCCGGTATGGACCAAGTTCGAAGGCGAAATCGGTGCCGACCTGATCAAAGCCGCCGACGCTGCCAACCAGTAAGGTGGTTCGGGCCGCACAGGTTAGCCGCCTGACGGCCTGATCCATCGGCAGCGGCGGCGACCAGCCCCGCTGCCGGGCATTTGCGCCAGGGCAGTCGAACAGGACTGCCCTGGCCCTTCACTCCCAACACTGGAGAACTTATCGATGAACGCCTTGCTGCGCGTCTGGAACCACTTCGAGGAAGGCTTTATCGCGTTCCTGCTCGCGGCCATGACGCTTGTGACCTTCGTTTACGTAATCCTCAATAATTTCTACACCCTGTTCTACAGCCTGGGTGACTTCTTTGGCGGCAACGAAGCGCTGCTCGCCATCGGCGATTTCATTCTCGACCTGGCCCAGACCATGACCTGGAGCATCGCCCTGACCAAGGCGCTGTTCGCCTGGCTGATCTTCTTCGGCCTGGCCTATGGCGTGCGCACCGCCGGCCATATCGGCGTCGACGCCCTGGTGAAACTGGCGCGCAAGCCGGTGCAACGCATCATCGGCCTGATCGCCTGCCTGTGCTGCCTGGGTTATGCCGGGCTGATCGCGGTGGCCAGCTTCGACTGGATGCGCACCCTGTTCACCGCCGGCATCGGGGCCGAAGACCTCGGCCATTACGGCATCAAGCAATGGCACATCACCATGATCGTGCCGTTCGGTTACACCATGGTGTTTATCCGTTTCCTGGAAATCTTCGTGCGCATCCTGCGCAACCAGCAGACCGGTCTCGGCCTGGCCGATGAGGCCGCCGAAGCCATGAAGTTGACCGAGCACGAGGAGCCCAAGCAATGACCATTCTGTTCCTCTTCATCCTGCTGTTCGCGCTGATGCTCATCGGCGTGCCGATCGCCGCCTCGCTCGGCTTGGCCGGTTCGATCACCATCATGCTGTTCAGCCCCGACTCGGTGCGTTCGCTGGCGATCAAGCTGTTCGAAACCAGCGAGCACTACACCCTGCTGGCGATTCCGTTCTTCCTCCTGTCCGGCGCCTTCATGACCACCGGCGGGGTGGCCCAGCGCCTGATCGATTTTGCCAACGCCTGCGTCGGCCATATCCGTGGCGGCCTGGCGATCTCCGCGGTGATGGCCTGCATGCTGTTCGCCGCACTGTCCGGCTCGTCGCCGGCGACCGTGGCGGCGGTCGGCTCGATCGCCATCGCCGGCATGGTCCGTTCCGGTTACCCGCAGGCCTTCGGCGCCGGCATCGTCTGCAACGCCGGCACCCTGGGCATCCTGATCCCGCCGTCGATCGTCATGGTGGTGTACGCCGCGGCGACCGAGCAGTCGGTCGGCAAGCTGTTCATGGCCGGCGTCGTGCCGGGCCTGATGCTCGGCGTGGCGCTGATGGTGGCGATCTACATAGTCGCGCGCAAGATGAACCTGCCGTCCCTGCCGCGCGCCAGCCTCGGCGAACTGCTGAGAACCGCGCGCAAGGCGGTCTGGGGCCTGCTGTTGATGGTGATCATCCTCGGCGGCATCTACTCCGGCATGTTCACCCCGACCGAAGCGGCTGCGGTGGCGGCGGTCTACGCCGGCTTCGTTGCCCTGTTCGTGTACAAGGACATGAGCGTGCGCGAGTGCCCCAAGGTGCTGCTGGAGTCCGGCAAGCTGACCATCATGCTGATGTTCATCATCGCCAACGCCATGCTCTTCGCCCATGTACTGACCACCGAGCAGATTCCGCAAACGATCACCGCCCTGGTCATCGAGATGGGCCTGCAGCCGTGGCAGTTCCTGCTGGTGGTAAACATCGTGCTGCTGGTGGCCGGTGCCTTCATGGAGCCCTCGGCAATCATCCTGATCCTCGCGCCGATCCTCTTCCCGATCGCCGTGCAACTGGGCATCGACCCGATCCACCTGGGCATCATCATGGTGGTGAACATGGAGATCGGCCTGATCACCCCGCCGGTGGGGCTCAACCTGTTCGTCACCTCGGCGGTCACCGGCATGCCGCTGACCGCGGTGATCAAGGCCGCCTGGCCGTGGCTGATGCTGCTGCTCGGCTTCCTGGTGGTGATCACCTACGTCCCGGCCATCTCCCTGGCCCTGCCGAACTGGCTGGGCATGAGCTGATCGCGACCGCTTGAAGTACTCCGTGTACCTTCTGCCCGGCCTTAGTGCCGGGCTTTTTTTGTCTGCCGCACCAGCCAGTACAGAAGCAGGGTGCGCGGGGCCGTGCGCACCGGCACCGCGCCAGGATCTCGCTGCGCGCGACGCCCCCTCCCGAGAGGCTTAGGCAACGCACAGCTGCCGCGCAAAGCCGGCCGCCCGTGCCCGACAATCCCGAGCGGGGTTGATCCAGATCAGCCTGCCCCGGGCCCGATTGTGGATGAATGGCGCCAGCCCTGCCGACTCTCAAGGAGAAACAACATGTCCCAGGCTGCTGCGAAACTTCGTCTGCCCGCCCTGGTGGCCCTGGTTGTGGGGTCGATGGTTGGCGGCGGGATCTTTTCCTTGCCGCAGAACATGGCGGCCAGCGCCGGCGCCGGGGCGATCCTGATCGGCTGGGCGATCACCGCGGTCGGCATGCTGACCCTGGCCTTCGTGTTCCAGAGCCTGGCCAACCGCAAGCCCGAACTGGACGCCGGGGTCTATGCCTACGCCAAGGCCGGCTTTGGCGACTACATGGGCTTCTCCTCGGCCTGGGGCTACTGGATCAGCGCCTGGATCGGCAACGTCAGCTACTTCGTCCTGCTGTTCAGCACCCTCGGCTACTTCTTCCCGGTGTTTGGCGAGGGCAATACCCCGGCGGCCATCGCCTGCGCCTCACTGTTGTTGTGGATCGTGCATTTGCTGGTGTTGCGCGGCATCAGGGAAGCGGCGCTGGTCAACCTGGTGACCACCATCGCCAAGCTGGTGCCGCTGCTGCTGTTTATCGTCATCACCGCCATCGCCTTCCAGCTGGAGGTGTTCACCGCCGACTTCTGGGGCACCGGCAACCTGGAGCTGGGCAGCGTGATGAACCAGGTGCGCAACATGATGCTGGTCACCGTCTGGGTGTTCATCGGCATCGAGGGCGCCAGCGTCTATTCGGCCCGGGCCGACAACCGGGCGGACGTCGGCAAGGCCACCGTGATCGGCTTCGTCGGCGTGCTGCTGCTGTTGGTCATGGTCAATGTGCTGTCGATGGGCATCCTGAGCCAGGCCGAGCTGGCCGGGTTGCAGAATCCGTCCATGGCCGGCGTACTCGAGCAGGTAGTCGGCCACTGGGGCGCGGTGCTGATCAGCGTCGGCCTGATCGTCTCGCTGACCGGCGCCCTGCTGGCCTGGACCCTGCTCTGTGCGGAGATCCTGTTCGTCGGCGCCCGCGATCACACCATGCCCAACTTCCTCAAGCAGGAAAACGCCAAGCGGGTTCCGACCAATGCCCTGTGGTTGTCCAACGGCCTGATCCAGCTGTTCCTGATCGTCACCCTGTTCAACCAGGCCACCTACCTGAGCCTGCTGTACCTGGCCACCTCGATGATCCTGCTGCCGTATTTCTGGTCGGCGGCCTACGCCGTGCTGCTGGCGGTGCGCGGCGAGACCTACGAGGGCGCCCCCGGCGCGCGTAACAAGGACCTGCTGATCGGCCTGATCGCACTGATCTATGCCGTCTGGCTGGTCTACGCCGGCGGCCTGCAGTATGTGCTGCTGTCGGCACTGCTCTATGCCCCTGGCGCCATACTGTTCGCCAAGGCCAAGCGCGAGCGGGGCCAGCCGGTATTCACCCCGCTGGAAAGCCTGGTATTCCTCGCCGTACTGGTCGGTGCCGGCATCGCCGCCTATGGCCTCTACGCCGGTTTCCTCAGCCTCTGAGAGAAGGAGTTCGACATGCCCACACGCGCACTCGGCGTGTATTCCGAAGCCGGCAAACTGCGCAAGGTGCTGGTCTGCTCGCCCGGCCTGGCGCACCTGCGCCTGACCCCGAACAACTGCGACCAGTTGCTGTTCGACGATGTGATCTGGGTCAGCCAGGCCAAACGCGACCACTTCGACTTCGTCAGCAAGATGCGCGAGCGCGGCGTCGAGGTTCTGGAGATGCACAACCTGCTCACCGACACCGTGCGCGATCCCGCGGCGCTGCAGTGGATTCTCGACCGCAAGATCACCGCCAACCTGGTGGGTATCGGCCTGCAGGACGAGGTGCGCAGCTGGCTGCAAAGCCTGGAGCCGCGCCGGCTGGCCGACCACCTGATCGGCGGGGTGACGGTGGCCGACCTGCTCAAGGACCTGGGTGCAAGCGCCAGCCTGAAGATGCTCGGCGACTTCATCGGCCAGTCCAGTTTCATCCTGCCGCCGCTGCCCAATAGCCTGTTCACCCGCGACACCAGCTGCTGGATCTACGGCGGCGTCACCCTCAACCCGATGCACTGGCCGGCGCGCCGCCAGGAAACCCTGCTGGCCGCGGCCATCTATCGGTTCCACGCGGACTTCGCCAATGCCCAATTCGACACCTGGTACGGCGACCCGGACCTCGACCACGGCTCGGCCAGCCTGGAAGGCGGCGACGTCATGCCGATCGGCAACGGCGTACTGTTGATCGGCATGGGCGAGCGCAGCTCGCGCCAGGCCATCGGCCAACTGGCGCAGAAACTGTTCGCCAAGGGCGCAGTCGAGCGGGTGATAGTCGCCGACCTGCCGCAGTCCCGGGCGGCCATGCACCTGGACACGGTGTTCAGCTTCTGCGACCGCGACCTGGTGACCGTCTTCCCCGAGGTGATCAACCAGATAGTGCCGTTCAGCCTGCGCCCCGACCCGGGCAAACCGGGCGGCATCGACATCCGCCGCGAGGACCAGCCCTTCCTCCAGGTGGTGGCCGCAGCGCTCAAGCTGAAACAGCTGCGGGTGGTGGAAACCGGCGGCGACAGCTACGAGGCCGAACGCGAGCAGTGGGACGACGGCAACAACGTGCTGGCCCTCGAACCCGGGGTGGTGATCGGCTACGACCGCAACACCTACACCAATACCCTGCTGCGCAAGGCCGGGGTCGAGGTGGTGACCATCGACGCCAGCGAACTGGGGCGCGGCCGCGGTGGCGGCCATTGCATGAGCTGCCCGATCAGCCGTGACCCCATCGACTATTGACCAGCCAGACCTTCGTGGTCTGACGAGGAACTTGCCATGGCCTTCAACCTGCACAACCGCAGCCTGCTCAGCCTGATCCACCACAACGCCCAGGAACTGCGTTACCTGCTGGACCTGGCCCGCGACCTCAAGCGCGCCAAATACACCGGCACCGAGCAGCAACATCTCAAGGGCAAGAACATCGCGCTGATCTTCGAGAAGAGCTCGACCCGCACCCGCTGCGCCTTCGAGGTGGCGGCCTATGACCAGGGCGCCAACGTCACCTATATCGACCCAAGTTCTTCGCAGATCGGTCACAAGGAAACCATGAAGGACACCGCGCGGGTGCTCGGATGCATGTACGACGCCATCGAGTACCGTGGCTACCATCAGGAAATCGTCGAGGAACTGGCCAAGTTCGCCGGGGTGCCGGTGTTCAATGGCCTGACCGATGAATACCACCCCACGCAGATGCTCGCCGACGTGCTGACCATGCGCGAGCACAGCGACAAGCCGCTGCACAACATCAGCTATGCCTACCTGGGTGATGCGCGCAACAACATGGGCAACTCGCTGTTGCTGATCGGCGCCAAGCTCGGCATGGACGTGCGCATCGCCGCACCCAAGGTACTGTGGCCGGACGCCGCGTTAGTCGAGCAATGCCAGGCCTTCGCTGCCGCCAGTGGCGCGCGCCTGACCCTCAGCGAAGATGCCCTGGCCGCAGTGCGGGGCGTCGACTTTATCCACACCGATGTCTGGGTTTCCATGGGCGAACCCGTGGAAGCCTGGGCCGAGCGCATCGGATTATTGCTGCCCTACCAGGTCAACATCGCGATGCTGCAAGCCAGCGGCAACCCACGATGCAAATTCATGCACTGCCTGCCGGCCCTGCATAATGCCGAAACCAAACTCGGCCAGCAGATAGCCGAACAGTACCCGCACCTGGCGGGTGGCATCGAAGTGACCGACGAGGTCTTCGAATCCCCGGCCTGCATCGCCTTCGAACAGGCGGAAAACCGCATGCACACGATCAAGGCGGTGCTGGTCGCCACCCTCGGCGATATCTGATCGCGGCCCAGGATCATGCATACCCAACCCGCTCTCGTAGTCCGGATGCAATCCGGGAAAACCCTTACCCGCCACGGCTTGCCTGCATTTAACGGAGAGCGACTATGCGATTGGTAATCGCCCTGGGCGGCAATGCCCTGCTGCGGCGCGGCGAGGCCCTGAGCGCGCAAAACCAGCGCGATAACGTGCGCAGCGCCTGCGCGCAGATCGCCCGCATCGCCCCCGGCAAACAGCTGGTCATCGCCCACGGCAACGGCCCGCAGGTCGGCCTGCTGGCGCTGCAGAATGCCGCCTACGGCGCCACCGACGCCTACCCGCTGGACGTCCTGGGTGCCGAGACCGAGGGCATGATCGGCTACATGATCGAGCAGGAACTGGGCAATCTGTTGCCCTTCGAGGTGCCCTTCGCCACCCTGCTGACCCAGGTCGAGGTCGACCCGGCCGATCCGGCCTTCGCCCATCCGAGCAAGCCCATAGGCCCGGTCTATAACCAGGAGCAGGCGCAGCGCCTGGCGGCGGAAAAAGGCTGGAGCATCGCCGCCGACGGCGACAACTTCCGCCGGGTGGTGGCCAGCCCCAGGCCGCAGCGGATCTTCGAAATCCGCCCGATCCAATGGCTGCTGGAGAAAGGCACGGTGGTGATCTGCGCCGGTGGCGGCGGCATCCCTACCGTCTACGACGAAAACCGCAAGCTCAAGGGCATCGAAGCGGTGATCGACAAGGATCTCTGCTCCGCGCTGCTGGCCGAGCAACTGGGCGCCGACCTGCTGGTGATCGCCACCGACGTCAGCGCGGCCTTCGCCGACTGGGGCCTGCCGACGCAGAAAGCCATCGCCCGGGCCCACCCGGATGCCTTGGAACGACTGTCCTTTGCCGCCGGCTCCATGGGCCCCAAGGTGCAAGCCGCCTGCGAATTCGCCCGGCATACCGGCAAGCCCGCGGTAATCGGCGCCCTGGCCGATATCGAGGCAATTGTCGAAGGCAAGGCCGGCACCCGGATCAGCACCCACATCAGCGGCATCGAATACCGCTGACGTGGTTCCGATCCTATGGTTATGGGCAATATCTGCGAGGTCGTAGGGGGGCTGGCTGTGTGGCGCTTCAGGAGCGCCGACCACCTACCGATCGGCTTACCTGCCTACGCCGCCTGACCACCTTGCGCCATCGCCCGCGCCTGCTCGCGCAGGACGAACTTCTGCACCTTGCCGGTGGAGGTTTTCGGCAGGGCGGTGAAGACCACGCAGCCCGGCACCTTGAAGCGCGCCATGCGCTGCTGGCAGAAGGCGATCACCTCGGCCGCCGTCAGCTCGACACCCGGTTTGAGGGTGACGAAGGCGCACGGGGTTTCGCCCCATTTGTCGCTGGGCATGGCCACCACCGCGGCCTCGAGGATCTGCGGATGGCGATAGAGCACATCTTCCACCTCGATCGAGGAGATGTTCTCGCCACCGGAAATGATGATGTCCTTGGAGCGGTCCTTGATCTCGACGTAGCCGTCGGCGTGCCACACCGCCAGGTCACCGGAGTGGAACCAGCCACCGGCGAAAGCCTCGGCGGTGGCGCTCGGGTTTTTCAGGTAGCCCTTCATCACCACGTTGCCGCGCATCATGATCTCGCCGATGGTCTGACCGTCCTTGGGCACCGGCTGCAGGCTGTCCGGGTCGGCCACCATCAGGCCGTCGAGCAGCGGCGCGCGCACGCCCTGGCGGGATTTGAGGCGGGCACGCTGCTCGGGGGTTTCGCTGTCCCACTCCGCCTTCCATTCGCAGGCCACGCTGGGGCCATAGGTTTCGGTCAGGCCATAGACGTGGGTGACGCGAAATTCCATGGCTTCCATGGCCTCGATCACCGCGGCGGGTGGTGCGGCGCCGGCGGTCAGCACCTTGACCGGGCGGGTCTTCAGCGCCTTCAGGTCATCGGCGGCATTGGCCAGCATGTTCAGCACGATCGGCGCGCCACAGAAATGGTCGACGCCGTGCTCGGCGATCAGCGGGTAGATGGCCTCGGCGCGCACGTGGCGCAGGCACACGTTGACCCCGACATAGGCCGCCAGGGCCCAGGGGAAGCACCAGCCGTTGCAGTGGAACATCGGCAGCGTCCACAGGTACACCGGGAAGCGGCTCATGTCCCAGCACATCGCGTTGGACAGGGCATTCAGGTGCGCACCGCGGTGGTGGTAGACCACGCCCTTGGGGTTGCCGGTGGTGCCGGAGGTGTAGTTGAGCGAGATCGCCTGCCACTCGTCGGCTGGCATCTGCCAGGCATAGTCGGCGTCGCCTTCGGCGAGCAGCGCCTCGTAGTCGAGCTGACCGATCAGTTGGCCGTCCTGATACTGCGGGTCGTCGATGCCGATGATCAGCGGCCGGTTGGGCAGGTGGCTGGTGGCGCGCTGCACCAGTTCGCCGAACTCCTTGTCGACCAGCAGCACCTTGGCTTCGCCGTGCTGCAGGATGAAGGCGATGGCTTCGGCATCCAGGCGGGTGTTGATGGCATTCAGCACGGCGCCACACATGGGCACGCCGAAGTGCGCCTCGAACATCGCCGGGCCGTTCGGCGCGACCACCGCCACCGTATCGCCCAGGCCAATGCCGCGCCGGGCCAGGGCCGAAGCCAGGCGAATGCAGCGGCTGTAGGTCTCGCCCCAGGTTTGCCGCAGGCTACCGTTGATCAGCGCCGTGCGCTGCGGGTAGACACTCGCCGCGCGCTCGAGAAAACTCAAGGGGCTGAGCGCCTGAAAGTTCGCCACATCGCGCGGCATGCCATATTCGTAGGGGTTGAGGCTGTGCATTATTGTTCTCCAGCGGAACCTTGAACTGCAGAAACCTTAGCAGGAGTATGGTCTTTCCGAAGCGCTACCTTGGTCGAAGCAGTGACTCACGGGTCAGAAATCACGTCAGCATAATCACCCGAACAGTCGAGCCACTGCTCGCCCCATCGAATGTCCCCGTGTTTACGGGTTCCTGGGCGGGCGACAAGCAGGTATTGCTTCATCTGAGCTTGTCCGGCGTATTTATTTGAAGGAGTTTCCGCGTGAAGTCTCGCTTACCCGTGATCGTAGGTTTTGGTGGTTATAACGCAGCCGGCCGCAGCTCCTTTCACCACGGCTTCCGCCGCACCGTGATCGAGTCGATGGACACCCGCGCGCGCCAGGAAACCCTCGCCGGCCTGGCAGTGATGATGAAGCTGGTGCAAGTCCTCGACGGCAGCTACCAGAGCGACGACGGCACGCTGCTGAGCCTGGCCGAGATCGACAGCCGCTTCGCCGAACAGATTCTCGCCTCGACCCTGGTACGCCGCATCGAACTGCAGCACCTGGATGTCGACGCCGCCCATTGGCAAAAGAACATCAGCGTCAGCGGCACGCCCGACACGCCGCTGAGCTTCATCAGCAATCGCAAGCAACTGCCCGAGCCCCTGCCGGGCAACTGGTCGGTGGAGCAACTCAACGCCACCGAGGTGCGCGTCACCCTGCACGACAGCTGCGACTTCAAGGTCGACAGCTACCGCGCCCTGCCGGTGAAGTCCGCCGGCCAGCTGCCCAGCGGCTTCGAGCCGGGCGAACACTACAACTCGCGCTTCCATCCGCGCGGCCTGAGCATGGCGATTGTCGGGGTGACCGACGCCCTGCGCTCGACCGGCCTGCCCTGGCAATCGATCGTCGACCGGGTACAGCCGGACGAAGTGGCGGTGTTCGCCAGCTGCATCATGAGCCAGCTCGACGAAAACGGCTTCGGCGGCATGATGCAATCGCGGCTCAAGGGCGGCCGGGTCACCGCCAAGCAGCTGGCCCTGGGCCTCAACAGCATGCCGGCGGACTTCATCAACGCCTATGTGCTCGGCAGTGTCGGCAGCACCGGCGCCATCACGGGCGCCTGCGCCACCTTCCTCTACAACCTGCAGAAAGGCATCGAGCAGATCACCGCAGGCAAGGCCCGGGTGGTCATCGTCGGCAGCAGCGAGGCACCGGTCAATCAGGAATGCATCGAGGGTTACGGCGCCATGGGCGCACTGGCCACCGAAGAAGGCCTGCGCCAGATCGAAGGCAACGAGCAGGTGGATTTCCGCCGCGCCAGCCGCCCGTTTGGCGACAACTGCGGCTTCACCCTGGCCGAGGCCTGCCAGTTCGTGGTGCTGATGGACGACGAACTGGCCCTGGAACTGGGGGCCGACATCCATGGCGCAGTGCCGGATGTCTTCGTCAACGCCGACGGCTTCAAGAAATCCATCTCCGCCCCCGGCCCCGGTAATTACCTGACCATGGCCAAAGCGGTAGCCAGCGCCGTGCAACTGCTCGGCACCGATGCCGTGCGCCAGCGCAGCTTCGTCCAAGCCCACGGCTCCAGCACCCCGGCCAACCGCACCACCGAATCGGAACTGCTGGACCGCATCGCCGCCGCCTTCGCCATCGAGCAATGGCCGGTGACCGCGGTCAAGGCCTTCGTCGGCCATTCCCTGGCCACTGCCAGCGGCGATCAGGTGATCTCCGCCCTGGGCAGCTTCAAGTACGGCGTCATCCCCGGAATCAAGACCATCGATGCGGTCGCCGACGACGTGTTTCAGGAGCACCTGAGTTTCGCCACCGCGGATCGCCAACGCGAGCCGCAGCAACTCGATGTGTGCTTCATCAACTCCAAGGGCTTCGGCGGCAACAACGCCAGTGCCGTGGTGCTGGCGCCCCATGTGGTCGACAAGATGCTGCGCAAGCGGCACGGCGAAGCGGCCTTCGACGCCTACTGCAACCGCCGCGAACAGACCCGCGCCGCGGCCCGCGCCTATGACGAGCAGGCCATGCAGGGCCAGCTGGAAATCATCTACAACTTCGGCCGCGACCTGATCGACGACAAAGCCATCGAGCTGGGTACCGAACAGATCAAGGTGCCAGGCTTCGCCCAGCCGCTGGTGTTCAAGAAGGATGAACGCTTCGCCGATATGCTCGACTGACAGCCAGCCCATGAGTGGCGGATGCGTCCGGATCGCGCTGATATGATGGGTATCGCTGCGCGCAACCGCATCCCGCAACAGCAGGATGACGTCGAGCGCAGCGCTACCCATCGATTTATGCCTTTGCCCGCCCACTGGGTTCCAGTGAGCGGCATTGCGGTGCAGGGCCTATCGAGCGCCACCGACTGGCGGCGCAATGGCTTATTACCAGCCGACGCCGAAGCCCAGGCTGTAGCGGGTCTCGTCCATATCGCCTTCCGAGCCGCTGACCAGCTCTTTCTCGGCCTTCATGTTCAGCGAGGCCCAGCTATTGACCTTGTAGCGTAGGCCCAGCGCGGTATCCAGGGTGTAATCGGCGACATTGGCCAGCGGTTTACCCACTTCACCGGTGCTGAACACTTCCATGCTCTTGCCGATCAGGTAGCGGTTGTAGTCCCACTTGGCGCTCGCCGAGTAGAAGTTGTCATTCTCGCCGTTGGCATATTCATAGTCGGTGCGATTGAGCAGACCGACTACCGAGAAGGCGCCCAGCTCGTTATCCCAGAACTGGTAACCCGGACCGGTACCGACGGTGCGCTGCCGGGCCAGATCCTCGATCTGGTCGCGCTTGTATTCGAGGCGCCCCTGCCAGAACCAGTGCTCGTCGAAAAAACGGTCCAGGGCGTATTCGGTTGCCCAATTGTCCGTGGCCACCACACCGTCCTGGTACTCACGGTCGTAACCGACTTCCGCGTTGTGTCGCCACAGGCCGTGACGCGCCTGGGTCTTCATGTCGACTTCGTAATCGTCGGTGTCGGTTTCGGCACGTTTGTAGTCCAGCGCCACGTCGAGATTGCCCTTCCAGGTCAGGTCTTCGACCAGCGGTTTGGGCTTCATGATTTGCCGGACACTGGCCAGTTCGATGGTCCTCGGCTCCTCGCCATTGACCAGGGTGACCTTGCCCTCCTCGGCGGCCAACAGGGACTTGGCCCGCTCGCCGGTAATCTTGCCTTCCTTGATCAACAGTTCCTGGTCGCTTTGCAGGGTGGCGATCTTCTTCCAGTCCAGCGCAATCGAGCCACCGTACTCGGTTTCCAGGAGCAGTTTTTTTCCCTCGAAGAATTTGATGGTGCCGCTCAGCCGATCACCGTTTTTCAACCACACGGTATCGGCCAGCAGAGGACTGGTAGCTGCCGAAAGGGCTAGGCATAGCAAGGTTCTAGACATCATAAGCGGGCTTGAAAGGCTCTGATTGGGTAAAAGCCGGGCATTATGCGCGAGCCCGGGCACTGAACAAGGACTGACCGTCGGAATTAATCGGAGTTCAAGCCAAGCGACCGGCGTCAGGATGGCAATAACCTACCAGCCGAACCCGACACCCATCAGATAGTGGCGCTCGGAGGCGGTGCGCCCCAGGCCACGGATTTGATCCAGTTCGTACAACAGCGACAGGCGGGCCCAGCTGTTGAGCCGATAGCGCAGGCCGAACTCGCTGTCGAGTACGTAGTCGATTTCAGCGATTTCGGGGATATGCAGTTCGGCGTTGCTATGGAACTCCAGGCGGGTGCCCCATAGCAGGCGCTTGTAATCCCACTCCAGAGAGAACGTGTTTAATGCCAGATCACCGGCAGTCGTATCGAAGTGAACGCGATTGAACTGGCCGATCAGATCGAAGCGCCCCAACTCGTTATCCCAGAAGCGATAACCGGGCCCGGTGCCGACCATCCGCTGACGCCTGATGAACTCGAACTGGTCTTGCTGCTGCTCACCGCCGACGCGCCAGAACCAGTGCTCGGTGAGGAAGCGGTCAAGGTCGTACTCCAGTTTCCAGTTATCGTCGACCTTGCTGCCGTTCTTGGTCTCGTGTTCCAGATCGCCGGTCAGAACATGCCGCCAGCGACCATGCTCGACCCGGGTGTTGCCCTTGAGCTTCCACTCATCGGAGTCATCCTCGTTGCGCTCCATGTCCAGCTTGGCGTCGAGATTGCCCTCCCAGAGCCGATCTTGCAGCACCGCTCGTGGCGGCACCAGACGGGTAATACTGGCCAGCGGCACGGTCTGGGCGGTCGCATTGATGACCCGCACCATGCCTTTGCCCGCCGCAGCCAACTGCTTGCTGAGCTCGCTGTCCAATCCCTGGCGACGCAGCAACAGGGGTTGGTCCGAACGCAAGGTATCGATATCCTTCCAGTCGATCAGCACCTGGCCGGCATAGCGGGTTTTCAGCGCCAGCTTGCCGCCGTCGAGCAGCAGGATGTCGCCGCTCAGGCGGTCGCCATTATTCAGCCAGACCGTGTCCGCCGACACCGGCATGGCCAAGCCCACGAATGCGGATAACAGCAGGATGCGCAGCAGCATGATCGGTCGACAACCGCCAGGTCAGGGTGAGGCTGCCAAGCATGCCGCTTCGCCCCTGCCAGCAGCAAGCCAGGATGCACGCCGTGAGGCGCTGTATCTGACGCTCGCACAAGTTCCGGCGGGCAAGGTGGTCAGCTATGGCCAACTGGCCGAGCTGGCCGGCCTGGGCCGCGCCGCACGCTGGGTAGGACGCAGCCTCAGCCAGCTGCCGTCGGGTACGACGCTGCCCTGGCATCGGGTGATCGCCGCCAGCGGCCGCCTGAGCCTGCCGGCGGGCAGTGTTTCCGGCGCGGAGCAACGGCAGCGCTTGCGGGCTGAAGGCGTGTTGGTCATCAATGATCGCGTGGATATCCGACGGCACGGCTGGCGCCCAATGGAGCACAGCGGTTAGAGTGCGCCCTGAATCCATTCTCTCTCTGCAGACAGATACCCGCTCAATGCCCCGTAAAAGCTGGCGCGAAGCCCTCGCCGCCTATTCCAGCCCCGCCACGCTGGTGCTGCTGCTCCTCGGGTTCGCCGCCGGCCTGCCCTACATGCTGGTGTTCTCCACGCTGTCGGTGTGGTTGCGCGAAGCTGGCGTAGCGCGTGAAACCATCGGTTTTGCCAGCCTGATCGGCCTGGCCTACGCCTTCAAATGGGTCTGGTCGCCACTGCTCGACCAGTGGCGCCTGCCGTTACTCGGCAGGCTTGGCCGACGCCGCTCCTGGCTGGTACTGGCCCAGGTGCTGATTGCCATCGGCCTGGCCGGCATGGCGTTGTGTGACCCGCAGACCAAACTGACCTGGCTGATCTCCCTGGCGGTGCTGGTGGCCTTCGCCTCCGCCACCCAGGACATCGCCATCGATGCCTACCGCCTGGAGATCGTCGAAGACACCCGCCAGGCGGCCCTGGCTGCCAGCTACATGGCCGGCTACCGGGTCGCGGCACTGCTGGCCACCGCCGGCGCCTTGTACTTCGCCGAAGGGTTCGGCTCTACCGTGCAGCTTTACCAGCACAGCGCCTGGGCGGGCACCTACCTGATGTTCGCCCTGCTGATGTTGCCCGGCCTGCTCACCAGCCTGTGGATGCGCGAACCGGCGGTGCCGCTGCAAACCCAGTTGGCCGCGGCACGCTACGGTTTCAGCCATCAGATCGCCTCGGTGCTGGTGCTGATCGTGCTGCTGATCTCGGTGCCGGCGATGTTCACCCAGTTTTATTACACCGATTTCGCCAGCCTGGTGCGTGGCGAAATCAGCCTGCTCGATCTGCTCCTCGAGGACCGCGCCTTCCTGCGCGCCCTGCTGTACAGCATCCTCACCACGCTGTGCCTGTCGAGCATGGGTCGCCGCGGCCTGGCACCGGTGCTGACCCCGATCAACGACTTCATCATTCGCTACCGCTGGCAGGCATTGCTCCTGCTCGGGCTGATCGCCACCTACCGCATGTCGGACACCGTGATGGGTGTGATGGCCAACGTGTTCTACATCGACCAGGGCTTCACCAAGGATCAGATCGCCAGCGTCAGCAAGCTGTTCGGCCTGGTCATGACCCTGCTCGGCGCCGGTTTTGGCGGCCTGCTGATCGTGCGCTTCGGGATCCTGCCGATCCTGTTCATCGGCGGCCTGGCATCGGCCGCGACCAACCTGCTGTTCCTCCTGCTCGCCGGCATGGGCGCCGACCTGCAGATGCTGATCGTCACCATCTCCGCCGACAACTTCAGCGCCGGCCTGGCCACGGCGGCGTTCGTCGCCTACCTGTCGAGCCTGACCAACCTGCAGTTCTCGGCCACCCAATACGCCCTGCTCAGCTCGATCATGCTCTTGCTACCGCGCCTGATCGGCGGCTATTCCGGGGTTCTGGTGGAGAAGCTCGGTTATGCCGAGTTCTTCCTGATCACCGCCATGCTGGGCATCCCGACCCTGATCCTGATCGCCCTGCAATGGCGGCGCGAACGCCCGCAAGCCAATGGTTCGACACCGCCCGAGCCGGCCGACGCCCCGCCGCTGAAAACCGAAGCCAACCACTAGCACATCGCCGATAGATGTAAAAAAGCCCCGGCACATGTCCGGGGCTTTTGCATTGCCGGGCGTGGCTTAGAACTGCGCCGCATCCAGCAGGTACAGGCTCTCGCTGCCGGCCTTGACCGAGGCGGTCAGCGAGTGGATGCGCGGCAGGATGCGGGCGAAGTAGAAGCGCGCGGTGCCCAGCTTGCTGGCGTAGAAGTCGTC
>NZ_JAAOJA010000016.1 GCF_013184545.1 Pseudomonas tumuqii
AGGCCAGCATTTTGCCTCGGGATTCCTTCAGATTCGCAGTCACCCGCGACACCCTTGCCTCTGGCTAACACTTCCCCTTGCCGGGTATGTAGAGGACTTTCACCTCCAAGTCACCAGCGCGGCCACCACAGCCAAACTGGTTGCGCTTACGCGCAACGCGCCATGCCTGGCGCACCAAAAAAAAGCCCGTGCCAGCGCGGCACGGGCCAACCAAGGAGTCGTTAGAACCCGGCGGGGCGCTGCCGGTGCCAATCGGTCACCTTCTGCAGGGCCATGCCGGCCCGGCACAGCAAGCCTTCCTTGCCCTTGCCGGCGATGAACTGGCCGCCGATCGGCAGGCCACTCTCGCTGAAGCCGATCGGCAGGCTCAGGCAGGGGTGGCCGCTGACATTGAACGGCGCGGTGAACTGGATCAGTCGGCGGTTGGCTTCCGGATCCTCGGCCAGGCTGGCCAGTTGCGCGTGGGTCGGTGCGGCGTAGGGCTGCACCGGCGCGAGTAGCAGGTCGACCTCGCCGAGCAGACTGTCCAACTCGCCGCTAAAGCGCTGGGCGTCAAGCAGGATGCGCTGGTAGTCCATGCCACTCAGCGCCCGCCCGCCGTCGATCAGGCGGCTCAGCGCGGGGCCGTATTCGGCGGCGCGCTGCGGGTAGGTGGCGGCATGCGCCACGGCGGTCTGTACACCGCAGTGGCGCTCCCAGTTGCCGCTCACCGCGCGGGTGTCGGGCACGCGCACGCGCAGCAGGGTGCCGCCGCCGTCGCGGACGATCGCCAGCACCTGTTCGAGCGCCTTGACGATCACTGGGTCGACGCCGTCGCTCAGCCAGGCCTCGTCGATGCCGACGCGCAGGCCGCGGAACGACTCCTCGACACTCGGAATCTCCAGGCACACGCTGGGCAGCGAGGTGGGATCGGCGGGATCGTGACCGGCGATGGTCGACAGCAGGAACAGCGCATCGCGCGCGCTGCGGGTGATCGGCCCGACGTGGTCGAGGCTGGCGGCCAGTTCGAATGTGCCGTGGCGGCTGACCCGGCCCCAGGTCGGCTTGAGGCCGGTCAGGCCGTTGGCCGCGCAGGGGAAGCGGATCGAGCCGCCGCTGTCGCTGCCCAGCGCGGCATAGCAGAGGCCGGCGGCGGTGGCCACGCCGCTGCCGCTGGACGAGGCGCCGGCCCAGTGGTCGGCGCCCCAGGGATTGACCGGTGCGACTATCTCCGGGTGATGGATGGCGAATGCACCCTCGGTCATCTGCAGCTTGCCGAGCAGCACGCTGCCAGCTTCGCGCAGGCGGGCGACCACGGTGGCGTCCTCCTGCGGCACGAACGTGCGGTGCAGCGGCATGCCCGCCGCGGTGGGCACGCCTGCGGTGTGGAACAGGTCCTTCACCGCCAGCGGGATGCCGTGCAGCGGGCTGCGGCACTCGCCGCGCGCCAGCTCGCGCTCGGCCTGGCGCGCCTGCTCCAGGGCCAGCTCGGGGGTGACCCGGGCGTAGCTGTGCAGAGCGCCGTCGAGTTGCTCGATGCGCACCAGCTGCGCTTCGGTGACCTCCACCGGCGACAGCTTGCCGCTGCGGATCAGCAGCGACAGTTCGTGCAGCTCCAGGTAATGCAGTTCGGATGTGCTGCTCATGGACAACCCCCGATAAAGCTCAGTGCGAGCGTGTTGAATTCCTCTGGACATTCGCTCTGCACATGGTGGGCGGCATTGCCGATCATGTGCAGGCGCGCGTCGGCGAACTGGTTGAGCATCAGCATCGGCACGTCGATGCCGCCGAACCAGTCGTGCAGCCCCCAGAAGATCAGGCTCGGCGCCTGCACCCGGGCGAACACCGCCGTCAGGTCTTCCCATTCGCCGAACGCGCCGGGAGTATTGAGAAGGTCGATAAACGCGGGATTGCAGCTCGCCTCGTAGCGCAGGCGCAGGGTTTCCTCGTCGATCTTGCCGTCGTCGTGCAGCTCGTAGCGGCAGATCAGCACGCGCATCTTGTCCAGGCTCGGCCCGCCATCGGCGAGGAAGTAATCGCTCAGCAGCGTGGCGGCATGCTTGCTGAACAGCGGCAGCGGCTGCAGCACACCACGCGCCACCGGTTGCGAGCCAATTAGCACTAGGCGGGCGACCCGCTCGGGATGCTCGGCGGCGAAGCGGATCGCCACGCAGCCGCCGAACGACTGGTTGACTAGGTGCGCGCGGGGGATGCCCAGCGCATCGAGAAAACCCAGCAGCTTGCGCGCATGCCAGCTGAAGACCGGGCCCTCGACGGCGACCATGTCGGAGCCGCCGAACTGCGGGAAGTCGAGGAAATAGCAGCGCTGCCGCCCGGCGAAGGCGGCGGCGCTGCGGTGGAAGTTACTCCAGGCGCTGCTGCCGGGACCGCCGCCGTGGGTGAAGATCACCGGTGGGCGATCGTCCGCTCCGTCGACCTCGTGGTAGTGCAGGCGCACCCCGTCGACCGTGACGAAGCGGCTGTGCGAAATCAGTGGATTGCTCATCGGAAATATCCTTGCCGAGCAGGGTCCGGCGCCAGGCACCGGACCCTGCCGGAATCAATGGTCTTCGATCTGGCGGACCTTGTAGCCCGGGCGATGACCATCGGCGGTTTCCTTGAAGATCAGGCTGGTGTCCTTCACCGCGCCCTTCACCCCACGGCCGGGCTTGGCGATGCCGCGGTTCCAGCGCGAGGCCAGCTTGCGCCAGCTGATCGGCGAGATATCGGTGGCCACCAGTTGTTCGTCGTCCCAGCCGGTACCGTCGACATAGAAATTCTGCATGGCTTCGCGGGCATAGATGTCGCAGTCGTTGAAACCGTGCAGGCACAGCGGCTTATAGACGTGGTCGTAGCGGTACTGGTGCTTCTGCCGCTCTTCCGGGGTGTCGCAGACGCGCACGATAATTTCCCAGTACTCGTGGGTGTCGTCGGTGATCGGCACGTACCACTCGTATTGGGTCATGTGCTCGCCCGGCCAGTTCTCCACCATCAGCACCCCCGGCAGGACCACTGAGGTACGGTAATGGCGGCCGTTGAGGCCTTCCACCTTGAGGCCCAGTTCCCGGTTCTCCAGGATCGGCGCCCACTTGTCGGTGAACAGCCACTGCATCAGACCTTTCGGGCCATTCTCGTCCTCGACCACGGCGATGCAGTCGTCGCTGGTCGGCAGCAGGCCGAGCGGCAGCACCCAGTCCATGGCGTGGACGATGGTGTTGTCCTTGTGCACCAGGATGTGCGCGTTGTCGAAACCGTTCTCGCAGGCGATCCGCCAGTTGCCGTAGCCGGTGCGGTGCATGCCGAGCACCACCGCGTTGTCGTCGAGCACGCCCGGCGAGGCCGGCCACAGCGGATGCGGGAACTCCTCGCTGCGCTCGGGGAAGCGGAACGGCAGGTCGTGGGCCAGCGGCGGCACGTCTTCGTCGGGGAAGTCGTCCTCACGGACGAAGACGAAGATCATGCCGTTGACCTCATACACCGGGTAGGTGGTGATGCCGGTGGTGCCGATCAGCTTATCGTCCGGGTTGGCGACTATGGTCACCAGCTTGCCGCTCTCCAGGTCGAAGGTGAAACCGTGGTACCAGCAGGAGATGGTGCTCTTGTTGAAGCACATCGGCTTCTCGGAAAGCCGCACGCCACGGTGCAGGCACTGGTCCTTGAGCGCATAGACCTGGCCGTTGACCCGGCGCAGGACAATGGGTACGCCGCAGATCTGGATGCCCTGCACCTGATCCTCTTCGAGTTCGTGGCTGAACAGGCCCGGATACCAGTGGTTGATGAAACCCCAGGCCGCATCCTTGTATGGCTGGTATTGGCTCTGGGTCTTGGCGTTGTTGGCGCGGGCATCGCTGATGCCGGTTTTCACCACACGACGGCGGATAATGGGTTGCTCGGACATGGAAGGCTCCCGGTAGGCTGACAGGACACCGCGGTGCGGTGCGCTTGATGGTCATCCTAGGAAGCTGGCGCGGGGCTGACGCTCCCTTGACTGAGCGCCTTATCCCGGCAGCGCAGAAAGTGTGCGGAGCAGGACATCCCTGTCCGGGCAGCTCAGCGCGCCAGGGTTTCCGACGGGCTCTCGCCGAAGCGGCGCTTGTAGTCGGTGGTGAAATGACCGAGGTGGCTGAAACCCCAGCGGAAGGCCACGGTGGTCACCGTGGTGCTGCCGAGACTTTGCCGCTGTAGTTCTTCCTGCACGTGGCGCAGGCGAACCTCCTTGAGGTAGAGCATCGGCGAGGTGTTGCGGAAACGCCGGAAGCCGGTGAACAGCGAGCGACTGCTGACCCCGGCGTGCTCGGCCATCTCGACGATAGAGATCGGTTCGTGGGCATGCTCTTCGATGAAGCGCTCCACCCGTTTGACGAACGCTGGCGCAATGGACGAGTGCTGATCGCTGCACAGCTCCTCGCTGTAGGTGTGCGGCTGGCAGGTCAGCAGCATGTTGACCAGGGTGCTTTCGAGCTGGGCGGCGAGCAGCGGCGGCAGCTCATCGTCGACCGACAGGCTGTCATAGAGCCAACCGACCATGCGCATCCAGCGCCGTCCTTGCGGAGTCTCCAGGGGCATCGCCGCCTGGAACTCGATGTCCTTGCGCAGGGTGCGCCCGAGGTGCTGCTGACAATGGCGTTCGATCAGGTTGCGATCGACGCGGATGATCAGCTTTTCCGTGCTGTCGCAGTGGTGGATGGTGATCGGTGTCTGCGGGCTGAGGACCGAGCCCAGGCTGGGCGTGGAACGCACCTGCTGGGTACCGCACCTGATCAGCTCCTGGCCGCGGATCGGCATCTGGATCAGGGCGAAGGAGCCAAGTACGCCGGGCTCGATGCTGACATCGCCGCCATAGCTCATCCGCCCTATGCCGACCCCGCCGATGCGCCGGTAATAGATACGCGTGTCCACCGTGCCCTTGGTGTCCAGGCTGCGCAGGCGGTTCTCGCAGAAGATGCGCTCGCCCCATTGGCGCGCTTCGTCGAGATCCTGCGTGTGACAGACCTCGAAGCGGGACAGGACGGACTCGGGTGGCGTTGCCGCCGAAAAAGCCAGGTGTTCCATTGCGCTCATCCTCTGTCCTGAATGCTGCAGGACAGACAGCTTGTATCGATGCAAGGCGCGCGAGCCCAGTTATGGTTATGGTGGCTAATCATGGTCTTCGCGCATGAGTGGCTAGTCGTAGCGCCAGGGTTGGCGAGGCACGCCGCTCGGGCGTGACCAGCAAACGAATCGCCGGGTGCAGGGTCGTGGCCAGCCCGGCGAGTAACGCTCGGGGCTGTCAAATACCTGCCCTTGGATAAAGGCAAGAAGCGTGCCTCCTGGCGAGCTTCGCCGACCGACGAAGCCGAACCAAGCCATATTCCGGACGTACCACGGCGCATCCCCGAGAATTCCCGAGAATGACGCCAGATGGCCGGCGATTTAGCGCTTTTTGCGGCGAATTCAGGTCGGTAGCGGCACTCGATGAGCCCCGACCAGCACGAACAGCAGGCGCGCGGGAGTGTTACCGCGGTTGCGCCAGGCGTGCCGTGTTCCCATCTGTACCACGATGTCGCCCTGACGCAGCAGGCTGGTGCGCCCGCCATCCAGTTCCAGGGTGATCTCGCCTTCGAGTACCACGCCGTAGTCGATGCTGTCGGTGCGATGGAAGCCCGGCGCCTCGGCCTCGAAGCGCTCGGCCAGGCCGGGCAGGCGTTGGCAGAGCTCCGCGCCGGCGGCGATCGGGTCGAAGTCGCTGCCGCCGGCCAGGCTGTCCGGCGGGAAACTTACCAGCAGCGCGCTGGTGCCGCCCGGGGCGGGCAGTACCGAGGTCGCCGTGCACGTCGGGTCGCTCGGCTGGTCGGCGATCTGCGCCTGCGGCGCGGTTTGCCACACCAATGCGGCGGAGAAACCGGGCGAGTGGCGGTATTCCTCGCAGCCGGGCAGCGGACCCTGGCTGACGATGATCGAGGCGCCGGCGCTGTCGTGGCCGGTCACGGTGCGTGTTGTTGTCATTGTCGTAACGCTCCCGAAGGGCTGGTTGGCCCGGCCGCGGCGCGCGACCAGGCGTGACCCTCAGCCGTGGACGATATGGAAGTTGGTGAAGCCGTTAGCCTGGGTCTGGATGTCGTCGAGCGCCTCGTTGAGCTGCTCAAGTGCATAGCGGCGCTCTTCCAGCAGCGACAGGTCGAGGGTACCGGCCTCGATCATGCTGGCCATCTCGTCGCCTTCGGCGGTGGTGAACCACAGCGAGCCGATGTACTGCAGCTGCGCGCACATGAACGGATGCGGGTCGATCGGGATCGGCCCGGCCACGCCGCCGATCTGAATGATCCGCCCGCCGCGGGTGACCGCCTGCATGGCGTCCACCGAAAGCGCCGCCGGGGCCTTGGCGCCGAGGGTGTCGAGCATCACGTCGACGCCGCCGGGTACCCGCTCGAGCACCTGCTGGCGGAGTTCGCCACAGCCGATGCGCAGCGTGTCGATGCGCTCCGGCGCCAACTGCTTGAGCCTGGCCAGAGCGCCCTCGTCGCGGGCGGCAACCACAATGCGTGCCGCACCGAAGGCCAGTGCCAGCAAGGTCGCACCGACACCGAGGGTGCCGGACGCACCGAGGATCAGGATGCTCTGTCCAGGGCGCAGTGCCGACTTGCGGATCGCCGAATAGGCGGTGCCAAGGTAGCCGAAGCGGGTCGCCTGGGCGAAGCTCAGGCGTTGCGGCAGACGCACCAGGTTGGTCGAGGGCGCGGTCATGTACTGGCCGTAGCCGGCGTAGGGGTACTGCTGGAATACCTGTTGCGAGCCCGGGCCGAAACCGAAATAGCCGAGAAAGGTATAGGCATCACAACGCGGCGCTTCGCCCTGGCGGCAGTAGCGGCACTCACCGCAGCCGACGCCGGGATTGACGTAGACCCGGTCGCCTGGCTGGAATGCGCGCACCTTGGCGCCCACCGCCGTGACGGTGCCGGCACTGTCCAGGCCGAAGATCGCCGGCAGCGCCGGCAGCGGCAGGAAGGGATACCACTCGGGGAAGTGGGTGGTGACGTTCTTCAGGTTGGGGATGATCCCGCTGGCCTCGACCTTGACCAGCACGTCGTGCTCGCCGGGGCTGGGCAGGGGGACTTCATCAAGGGTGAAGCGACCGCCGATCTGGTGCAGGCGCGCAGCTTTCATCGTCGACATGGCAAGGCTCTCCTCCGGTTCGGCTAGCCACAGGGCGTGGCGCCGACCGTCGCGATTGTTGTTATGCCCACGGCGGCTCGCCGCGGGAGCGAAAGCGCTGACCGGGGCGCCACGCGGCACCCCGACCAGCCAACACGGCGGACCTAGCGACCAGCCTTCTGCAGGGTCTGCAGGGAGAAGTCGCTGGCCTTGGCGTCGAAGTTGGTTTTCCAGGACTTGGTGTCGATCATCGACAGGGTGGCGTGGTTGCGCTGGAAGTCGATGACCGCACCGGCGGTTGTGCGGATGTCGCCGGCTGCGGTGTTGGCGTAGGAGTGGAACTCCATGAACTTCCAGAACTCGCCTTTGCGGTCGTAGGCCTCGGCGTAGTAGAAGCGCGGGTACTTCACGTCCATGTACAGCACCTTCTTGCTGTAGGGGTGGACAGACGGGGTGATCGCCTCGATGACGTACACCTCGCGCGGCTCGAAGTCGTTGTTGTTCATGTTCCAGTAGGGCGCGGCGTCCTCCACCACCGGGTACTTCTCGGCGAAGCTCTTGCCGTCCGGATTCCACAGGCCGGTCTTGCTGTTGGCCACGGCGAGCACCCAGCGCTTGCCGAGCAGCTTGTACTCGGAGTACCAGCAGGGCCGGGCGTTGAAGATCTCCAGGTCGTCCTGCAACTGGTCCGAAGAGCCGACCGGGTCCATCCAGGCGCCGCCGGACAGCCGACGCACGCGGCGCACGGCCGGAATGTAGGCCCAGACGTCGTTAACCTTGTCCGAGTCGTACATCTGGGTGTAGGTGCCGAGGCCCTTCATGTCGGAGGGTGACTTGAAGTAAAGCAACTGGCGGCCGCGCTCGCTGCCGTCGCCCTCAACCGCCGGGCCGCTCAGGCGGCCCTTCATGGTATAGCGGCTGAACTCCGCCACCGGTTCGGCGTGTACGCCCTTTTTGCCGTCGATCAGCAACTGAGTGTACTGCGGCACCTGGGAGACGTCGCCGACCAGTTGGCCGAGGTGCCAGTTCCATATCAGCTTTTCCGCGGCCTGCGGGTCCTGCATGTCGATGCTCGGGAAGGGCGCTCCGGCGCCCCAGTTGTCCACCTGGCAGGCGTCCTTGTTGATGCTGGCCTTGCCGGCGTTTGCCTGGGACGCCTCGACCCAGCGCGGGTCCAGCGGTACCTCCTTGGACTGGGCCAGCGGCAGCTTCCAGCCGCTGTGGCGGATGCGCCATTCCATCTTCTCGGTCAGCAGGTTGGCGATGCTGTGGCCTTCGAAGGTGTCGTTCTTGATCTGGTCGATATTGGCAGCGGAAATCACCGTGCCGGCGGGCAGTTCGGCGGCCAGCACCAGGGACGACAGGCTGCCGGCGGCCGCGATGAGGCCCAAGGCCAGGGTTTTGTACAGGATGGGGCGGGATACGCTCATGGTGGATTCTCCAGGTACGGATCAGAACAGGTAGGTCAGGCTCGTGTAGAGCTGATCGCGGTTGTGGAAATAGCCGAACAGCGTGGTGCTATCGCAGTCGTTCATCTGCCCTGGACTGCACTTCGAGCTATCGCGATGGCCGTCATCCCAGAAGGCGTCGTATTCGACCTTCCAGCGCCATTTGCTGGACAGCTCGAAGGTCACCGATGGCACGGCGAAGCCGCCGCCATTGCTCAGGTCGGCCCCCAGCACCAGGTTCGGGCGAATGCGCCCGCTGTCGTAGCTGAGGTCGAAGATGGTGGTCGCCAGCACCGAGTGCTCCTTGACCTTGCCGCCCCAGCCAACGCTGTAGAGCAGGTTGTCGTCGTCATCGAAGTTCTGCACCCATTTGTCGAACAGCTGCACGGAGAAGAACATCGGCTTCTCGGTGCCCAGCCAGGTCTGGGTGGCGGCGATGGTCTTGTCCATGCGCAGCATCAGCGCCACCACGTCCTTGGTGGTGTAGCCGTCGAAGCCGGGGGCGATGAACTGACTGAGCAGGGTCGGGCTCGCCAGCTCGATCTGGTAGGGGGCGTCCTTGATGTAGGCGACCTCGGTACTGAACACTGCGTCGGCCGCTTCGGAGTAGCCGCTGGCGGTCAGGCCGAAGATATCGACGATCGGGTAGATGACTTCGCCGGCCGCACCGCGGGTCTGGTCGGTACCCTGGGTTTCAGCGCCGGACGGCACATCCGGCAGACCGAACAGCGCGAGGTTGTCCGAGGCGTTGAGAATCGGCGAGTTGTAGAAGGTCTTCAGGTACGACAGCGAGTAGTTGATGTCGCCGTACAGCCCGCTCCAGCGCAGGCCGCCGGTGACATCGCGGTAGTCGCCCTCGTCGTTCTCGAAGTTGTAGGGGTCGATATTGCGGAAATCGACCCCGGCATAGGGATTGCCCGACCAGCGCCCGCCATAGATATCGAGCTCGGTGCCGATGTCCTGCTTGCGATCAAGCCCCGGCCGGATGAAGGCCTCGAGGCCGCCGGCCAGCTCCGGCACGTCGATGTTCATCTTGATGATGTTGTTGGTCTTGCGCAGCTCTTCGTTGGCCGGCTCGAGGAAGTTGCGCCAGGTGTAGTCGAAGCCGTGCACCAGGTCGTTGGCGGCGAAGAAGTCGGTCTCGCCCCAGGCCAGTTGTTGCTTGCCGATGCGGAAGGACAGACGCTCGCCCACCGGGAAGTCGACGTACAGCTCGCGGATCTCCGCCTTGTTGTACAGCTCCATGATGTCGCCGCGGCCATCGGCCTCGCGGTGGTTGTTGGCGCCCATCTCCTCCAGGTGCTCGAGGAAGTCGGTCTCGATCTCGCGCACGGCGCGCAGCTTGGCCACCACCGAAACGCTGTCGGTGGCCTGCCAGTCCAGGTTGAGCCGCGCGGTGCTGCGCGCCATTGACAACTTGCCCTGGTCGTCATAGCCGGGGGTGTCTTCCCAGTTCTTGGTGTTCAAGGACAGCTCCTCGCGCAGGTAGCCGTCGAACTTGAAACTGTCGTCAGCCAGCAAGGGCATGGCGAGGGTGCCCAGGGCAATCGCCAGGGCGAGTTTGTCGAGCGGCACGCGCGCACGCGCGGCCGGGATGCGCTTGTTATTCATGTTGTCTCCCGAGGGTTATGGCAGCGAGGAAGCTAGGGTTCTTGTTGTTGTTTCGTCTCAAGTCGCCTGAAACGACGGAGGAGCCGTACTGACGAGGGTTGCCGCGCCCCGCTCGCCGAAGATGAAGCGGGGGCGGAACACGTAGAGCAGCGCCGGCATGATGAACAGGGCGGAGAACGCCGATACGCTGAGCCAGATGGCCATCAGCAGGCCCATCTCGGCCTGGAAGCGCAGTGACGACAGCCACCAGAGCAGGGTGCTGAGGATCAGTACGCTGGCGGTGACGATCACGCCCATGCCGGCGGAGTGCAGCGCGATGCGGATCGCCTCCTCGGCGCTGCGGCCGGCGGCTATCTCTTCCTTCACGCGGTCGGCGATGTAGAAGGCGTAGTCGACGCCCAGGCCGATGCCCAGAGCCGCCACCGGCACGGTGTTGATATTCATGCCGATGCCCATCCAGGTCATGAAGGCGAAGGTCAGCATGTTGGAAATGATCACCGGCACCATGAACAGCATGCCGGCCATGCTCGAGCGATAGACCAGGGTGCAGAGCACCGCGAGCACCAGCAGGGCCAGGGCGATCGCCTCGATCTGGCTGGACAGGATGATCTCGTTGACCGCCGCCATCACACCGATCAACCCGCCGGCCAAGTGCCACTGACCATCAGCCAAGGGGTGCTCGGCGATGAACTGCTTGACCCGCGCCACCGCGGTGCGGATCGTCTCGCCCTGGCGATCACGGAACATCAGGGTCACCGAGCCGTTGGCGTACTGGTCGTCGGCGAAGCGCGAGATGTCGCCCGGCTCGGACACCGAATCGAGCATGGCCATCAGGCTGCCGTTGATCGCCCCGCTGTCGCCCAGTTCCAGGTAACGCGGATTGCCTTCGCGCAGGCTGCTGTTCACATGGGGCAGTACATCGGCGATGGACAGCGAACCGCCCACTTCCGGCTGCGCCTCGATGAAACGCTGGAAGCTGTTCATCGCGTGCAACGCCTCGTTGCCCTTGATCAGGCCGGGTTGGCTGTCGTCGCCGAGCACCACGAACATCCGGTCGACCCCTTCGAAGCGGGCGTTGATAGCCGCGGAGTCGCGGTTGTAGGGCGACTCCGGCCAGAGAATCGGCGAGCCCGGATTGGCATCGCCGATCTTCAGGTTCAGCGAGTAGAGGCCGGCAGCGACCACCACCAGCAGGCTGGTGCCCAGTACCACATAACGGGCCCGCGACAGGCTGACCCGGACGGCCAGGTCGAGCACCTTGCGCAACAGCGGCAGGCAGTCGATGGGATGGGCCGTACCGTGGGGTTTGCGGATGAACGACAGCATCACCGGAGTGAGGATCACGGCGCTGACCGTCAGGGTCGACACCCAGACCACCGCCAGTACGGTGAGCTTCTGCAGCATCGGGATCGGGCTCAGGGCCACCACCGCCATGCATGCGGCATCGGCGATCACCCCCAGCATACCGGGGCGGAACAGGTCGGCCAGGGCGATCCGCGCGGCGATCCTCGAGGTATCGGCGCCGGGCGGCAGCAACTCCAGTTCGTCATCGAAGCGATTGACGATCTGCACCGAATGCGACACTGCCCGCGAAGTGATCAACATCGCCACCACGATGACCAGCGGTTCGAAATTGATCTCCAGCAACCGGCAGATGCCCAGCGCCCAGAGGGCGCTGACCAGGCCCGCCAGCAGCGGCAGGATCAAGCCCCGCCAGGTGCGCAGCAGGACGAACAACATGACCAGGGTGACCAGCAACGCAGCGAACACCAACTGGGTGGTCTCCGGCAGGTAGTGGCCCACCCAGCCGTAGAGGATCGGATCGCCGACCACGCGGATCTTCACGCTACCGTCGTCGACGCTATCGATCAGGGCGCGGATTTCGTGGAACACCTTGGTGTAGTCGACCTGCTGGTCGATGAAGTCCACGGTGATCAGGGTCGCCTGCAGGTCCTTGGACACAAAGGGCCCATAGACCAGCGGGTTGCGCAGCACCGCCTGCCGGAGCTCGGCCATTGCCTCGGCGTCGGCCGGCAGGTCCGGCCACATCAGCGGACGGCTTTCGATGCCGGCCGTGGAGGCACGCACCTCCTTGAGCTTCTTCGAGGCCAGCGAGGTGATCTGGTACTGGTTGACCGCCGACACCTCGCGCAGGCCCAGGGTGACGCTGCGCACCTTGTCCAGCACGGCGGTCTGGAAGATCTCGCCCTGCTCCACCTCGAACATGATGGTGACCATGTTCGAGCCACCGAAGGTGTCCTTGAATTTCTCGTGGGTCTGCACGTACTCGTGACGCGACGGCAACATGTCCTCGAAGACGGTGCGTACCTCGATGTGCAGGGCGAACCAGCCCAACACCAGGGTGAGGCACAGGAGTCCGCCGGCCACCCAGGCGCGCCGACGGATACAGAACTCGGCAATGCGTTCGATCATGGTTTGTTCTCGACTGAATAAGGCCAGGGGAGATTTCATGGCTGCAGCTCCGACCACTGGCGGCCGTCCCAGCGACCGATATCGGCGCCAGCCAGCCAAACCTGCGAGCCAACCGCCAGGGCGCGGGTATGCCAGGCACGGTTGCGCTCATCCAGGGCGCCGGTCGTCCAGCCTTGGTCGTCGCCGGCGACCCAGCGACCCAGTGCGCCGGTGGCGAACCAGCGTTGCTGCTGCGCGATCCAGAGAATGTCGAACAGGTGGTCGGTTACGCCCAGCTCGACACCCTCCCAGGTCCGACCGCCATCGCTGGTAGCCAGCAAGGTTCCTTCCAGACCAACCGCCATGCCGTTCTGCGCATCGCGGAACTGCACCGACATCAGCGAGCCGGGAACCGGTGTTGCGGGCTCCTCCCAATGCTGACCCAGGTCATCGCTGAGCAGGATGCGGCCGAACTCGCCGACCACCACCAGGCGACCGCCGTCGAGGATGGCCACGTCGTTCCAGGCCACGTCCTCCTCTTCGCGCAGGCGCTGCCAGCTCTGGCCATAGTCGTGACTGACCAGCAGCGCGCCCATTTCACCCGCGGCAATGGCCAGGCCGCCGGCAGCTACCCGGACCCGGTTCAGCTTGTTGGCCACCTCCGAGCGCGGCACGCCAGACGCAGCCTGCCAGTGCTGGCCGGCATCCTGGCTATGCAGGATCACCCCGTCGTTGCCCACCGCCACAGCATGGCTGGCATCCCAGATGGCGACGTCCTGCAGCGTTCGCTCGGTGGGCGTGGGCAAACGGCGGATCTGGCCGTTTTCGGCGATCGCCAGGAGCTTGCCGTTGGAGCCGCTGGCCCACACTTCGCCGCCAGGCGAAAGCGCCAGGCCATAGAAATGGTCGCGGCGCTCCAGTGCCGGCGGGGTTACGGTGCCCCCGACCGGCTGCGGCTTGATGAACAGCCCGGCCCACAGTAGGCCGGCGATGATCGACCAGGGCAGCACTGCCATCAACGTCTTGAGGGCGCGCTGCCCGGCGCTTTGACGTGGTATCCGCAGGGATGAGGGGTGATCGATGTTGATGAGTTTTGACATGGCTCGAGTCCGCACGGTTGACGTCGTCTTGTTGTGGTAGTGGTTTGGCCGACAACGCAGGCAACTCCACTCTAGGTATGCACCGGGAGGGGAACTATCCCGACACTGCACGGCTTGTCCCCTGGGCGCACATTCTTGATCCAGGTCATGGTTTGGGCGGACCTTCCGGCGCTAGTTCAGCGCGCGGTATGCGTGCCCTTTACGGAAACGACGATCACTGACCAGTACTGGAGGAGCGATGGCGAGGGCCGCGGGGCCAACGGCCAGCCATGCACTATCCGAAAGCCAGTACGCTTATCGCCGTCCCAATGGCCGGCGATGAAGACCGTTACGCAACAACACCCCCTATAGCTTGAAGCGGCCCACCAGGGTATTCAGCCGCCCCGCCAGGGCCTGCAGCTCGTGGCCGCGCTGGCGTACCTGGCCGGCACTGGTCGAGGCGCTTTCCGCCGAGCCGGCGATGGTCACCAGGCTGCGCGACAACTGCTCGCTGGTGGCAGCCTGCTGGCCGGTGGCGGCGGCGATCTGCTGGCTCATGTCGCGTACCTGGCTGATCATCAGGGTGATCCGCTGCAGCGCCTCACTGGCCTCCTCGGCGCTGGAGACGCTGGCCTGCGAGCTGTGCCGGCCTCGCTCGACCATGCCCACCACCGTCTGCGTACGCTCCTGGATGGTCGCGATGCTGAGGCGCACCTCTTCGGTGGAGCTGTGCGTGCGCCGCGCCAGGGCCCGCACCTCATCGGCCACCACCGCGAAGCCCCGTCCCTGCTCGCCAGCGCGCGCCGATTCGATCGCCGCGTTGAGGGCCAGCAGGTTGGTCTGATCGGCAATCTCCCGTATCACCGCCACCACACTGCCGATGGTCTGGCTGGCATCGTCGAGCTGCTCGGTAAGGGCGGATATATCCTCCAGCAGGGCAGCGTTGTGGCTGATCGCTGCGGCCAGCGCCGCCACCGTGCCCTGCCCCCGGGCCACCGCCTGGTCACCTTCACTGGTGGCATGCGCGGCACGTCCGGCATTGCTCGCCACCTCCTCGACCGTAGCGGCCATCTGCTGCATGGCGGCAGCCAGCTGGCCGATCTCGTCGCGCTGGGCGTCGACGCCGGTTCCCGCGGCATCGCTGTCCTGCTGGAGCGACTCGGACGTCGTGTGCAGGGTCTGGCCAGTCCTTTTGATTTCGCCCACCAGGTCGGCCATCGAGCCGATGAATCGATTGAATTCCTGGGCCAGCGTCGCCAGCTCGTCACGCCCCTGGACGGGCAGCCGCGCGCACAAATCGGCCTCGCCGGCAGCCAGCTGCCTGACCGCCTGGACCACGCTAGTCAACGGCCGCGCCAGGGCCTGGCCAAGCAGCAGGATCAATCCTGCGGCCAGCAGCAGCGCGACAGCACCGAGCAGCAGCAGCTTGAGTGCCAGGGCCTTGACCCCGCCCAGGACTGCCGAACTGGGCAGGGCGACGCCAAAGGACCAGGGCGTCGCGGTATCACCTATCGCCACCGGCACCGCGAGCATAAAGATCTCCTCCTGCATGGCCGGTGATTCGAAACGCAGCGTCAGGGGCTTGCCCTGGCTCACCGCGTCGATCATCGATTGCAGATGGTCGCCGAGGAAATCCCCCTCGGTCTCCGCGTTCTTGCGTCCCACCCGCGCCGGGTCGGGATGTGCCACCAGCGTGGAGTCGTGGGCGGTCAATGCCGCCAGGCCGACACCCAGCGGACGCAACAGGCCCACCTTGGCCTGCAGCTGTTTCGCGTCCAGGCCGATGCCCAGACTGCCGACCACCCTTCCCTGCTGGCGCACCGGAATCAGTATGAGGATGGCAGGTCGCGCGGCGCCAAGGCCTGGCAATAGCCGGGGTGGAACGACCCGCTCGCGCTCGACCGCGTCGCGGCCGACGACGTCGGGCAAGGCGGCGCGTTGTTCGGGCGACGCCATCTGCACACCGGCCTGGTCACGCAGCCAATACACCGGAGTGCGTTCGCCACCCTGCAGCGGCAGCCACCAGGCGGCGGTTGCCTGTGGACTGGTGTGCAACAGGGTTTCGAGCATCTGCTCGGCGATCCGTCGGTCCGCCAGCTCGCCATCGGCCAGCTCTCGAGCGAGGAGTTCCGCGGTCGTCCGCGCTGGGTAGAGGGCACCATCGAAATAGCCGCCGATCTCGGCAGCCTGCTGACGGACAATGGCCCCCACCGCTACTTCAGCGAGCGCCTCGGTCGATGACTTGCTCGTTTGATAGACCAGCAGCACGGTGGTCAGGTAGACCAGCATGGTCAGCGGCAGGATGGTCAACAGCAGTTTGTTCTTCAGGGAATAATTGGCCAGCATGGCGAACTCCTGGTCGCGGGTGGCCGGCGGCACATCCTTGGCCTCCGCGGATTCGATGGCTATGTCTGCGGCCCCGAGGCGCACCCCGAAAACTCCGCAGAGGACACTGGTGCGCGCGGCGCACCCTACGAGCGAATGCCTGCGATAGCGCTCAACCGTAGGGTGCGCTGTGCGCACCAACCGCGAATGATCAGACCCGGCGCGCGGTCAGCAGGTCGAGGGCGACGTCGACGATCATGTCTTCCTGGCCGCCGACCATGCGCCGCTTGCCCAGCTCCACGAGAATGTCTAGGGTCTTCAGCCCGTACTTCTGCGCCGCCACCTCGGCGTGGCGCAGGAAGCTGGAATAGACGCCGGCGTAGCCCAAGCCAAGGGTTTCGCGGTCGACGCGCACAGGACGGTCCTGCAGCGGCCGTACCAGGTCATCGGCGGCGTCCATCAGCCGGTAGAGGTCGGTGCCATGGTTCCAGCCCAGGCGCTCGGCGGCGGCGATGAACACCTCCAGCGGCGCGTTGCCGGCGCCGGCGCCCATGCCGGCGAGGCTGGCGTCGATGCGGTCGCAGCCTTCCTCCACCGCGGTGATGGAGTTGGCCACGCCGAGGCTGAGATTGTGGTGGGCGTGCATGCCGGTCTGGGTATCCGGTTTCAGCACCGCCTTGAAGGCGCGCATGCGCTCGCGGATATCCTGCATGTTCATCGCCCCGCCGGAGTCGGCCATGTAGATGCACTGGGCGCCGTAGCTCTCCATCAGCTTGCCCTGCTGGGCCAGTGCTTCGGCCGGGATCATGTGGCTCATCATCAAGAAACCCACGGTGTCCATGCCGAGGCTGCGGGCGTACTCGATGTGCTGCCGGGACACATCGGCTTCGGTGCAGTGGGTGGCCACCCGCACCGAGCGGGCGCCGGCGTCATAGGCGGCCTTGAGGTCATGCACGGTGCCGATGCCGGGCAGCAGTAGCACGGTCAGGGTGGCGTGCTCCATTACGTCGGCGGCCGCCTCGATCCACTCCAGGTCAGTGTGGGCGCCGAAGCCGTAGTTGAAGCTGGAACCTTGCAGACCGTCACCGTGGGTGACCTCGATGGAATCCACCCGCGCCTGGTCGAGGGCACGGGCAATGGCCTGCACGTTGTCCAGCGAGTACTGATGACGGATCGCGTGGCTGCCGTCGCGCAGGGTCACGTCGGAGATATAGAGCTTCTTGCCGTTCATTTTGCGTCTCCTCAGGCCTTGAGCATCGATTGCGCCATGCGCTCGGCGGTAGCCAGCGCGGCGGAGGTCATGATGTCGAGGTTGCCGGCATAGGCCGGCAGGTAATGGGCGGCGCCTTCGACTTCGAGGAATATCGAGGTCTTCAGCCCAGCGAAGCGGCCATGGCCGGGGATGTGCAGCGGCGCGCCCTCGGGGATCACGTCGAACTGCACCCGCTGCTTGAGGCGATAGCCCGGCACGTAGGCCTGCACCGCGGCGGCCATCTCTTCAATGGAGGCTTCCACCTGCGCCTGGTCGGCGGCCTCGCTGAGCACGAACACGGTGTCGCGCATGATCAGCGGTGGCTCGGCAGGGTTCATGATGATGATCGCCTTGCCCTTGGCCGCCCCGCCGATCACCTCGATGGCCTTGCTGGTGGTTTCGGTGAACTCGTCGATATTGGCGCGGGTGCCGGGGCCGGCGGACTTGCTGGCGATGGAGGCGATGATCTCGGCGTAGTGCACCTTGGCCACGCGCGACACCGCGGCGACCATGGGGATGGTGGCCTGGCCGCCGCAGGTGACCATGTTGACGTTGAGCTGGGCCAGGTTCTGCTCCAGGTTGACCACCGGCACGCAGTAGGGGCCGATGGCCGCCGGGGTCAGGTCGATCAGGCGGATGCCAGGCTTTACCCTGCGCAGGAAGGCGTCGTTCTTCACGTGGGCGGAGGCCGAGGTGGCGTCGAAGACGAAGTCGATCTCCTGGAAGATGGGCAGGCGAGTCAGACCCTCGACGCCTTCATGGGTAGTGGCCACGCCCAGGCGCGCGGCGCGGGCCAGACCGTCGGAGGCCGGGTCGATACCGACCATGGCGGCCATTTCCAGATGCTGTGCGTTGCGCAGCACCTTGATCATCAGGTCGGTGCCGATATTGCCGGAGCCGACGATGGCGACTTTGCATTTCTTGCTCATGGGACAGGTTCTCTCTGTAATCAGTCGGCGCTGCTTTCAGCCTTGAAATCGACGGCCACCTGGCCGATCCCTTCGATCACCGCCTCGAAGCGATCGCCGGCGGCCACCGGCGCCATCGGCCCGAGGGCGCCGGTGAGGATCAGGTCGCCAGCCTTCAACGGCTCGCCCAGGCGCGCCATGGTGCGCGCCAGCCAGACCGCCGCATTCAGCGGGTGGCCAAGGCATTCGGCACCACTGCCGCTGGACACTTCCTCGCCGTTGCGAGTCATGCGCATGGCGGCCTGGCGCAGGTCCAGACCGTCCAGCCGGCGGGCCGGACCACCGAGGACGAAGCAACCGCTGGAGGCGTTGTCGGCTACGGTGTCAACGAAGCGGATGTTCCAGCCCTGCACGCGGCTGCCAACGATCTCCAGGGCCGGCAGTACCCAGCCGGTGGCGGCCAGCACATCGGCAAGCCCGGTGTCGGCCCGCGGCAGATCGCGCTCAAGGATCAGAGCGATCTCCGCCTCGATCTTCGGTTGCAGCACGCGGTCGACCGGCACCACCTCGTTGTCGCCATAAGCCATGTCGGCGAACAGGGTGCCGAAGTCCGGCTGGCCAACACCCAGCTGCGCTTGCACCTTGGGATTGGTCAGGCCGATCTTGCGGCCCACCACGCGGCGGCCGCTGGCCACGCCATGGGCGACGTTCAGGCGCTGGATGGCGTAGGCGGCTTCGCCGTTATCTTCGCCGATGCGCTCGCGCAGCGGGCTGATGGCCTCGCCGCTCGCTTCGGCGCCGCGCAAGGCAGCGGCCATCTGTTCCAGGAAATCTTGGGAAAGGGTCATCGCTCACCTCGCGGGTCAGTGGTTGAGGAAATCCAGCACCAGGCGGTTGAACTTGTCGGCGTGCTCCCACTGCGCCCAGTGGCCGCAGCCGTTGAACACATGGAGTTCGGATCGGGGGATGCCGGCGATCAGGCGCAGGCCGGTGTCCATCGGCACGAAGCGGTCGTTGCGGCCCCAGATCACCAGAGTCTCGGCCTGGATTTCACCGAGACGGGCGCTGAAGTCAGGGAACTGCCTGGGGTTGGCGGACAGGCTCTTGACGAAGTTTTCCAGGTGCTCAGGCCGGCTCAGCATGTTGTCCAGGCGCGCTTGGAACAGCCCCTCGGTCAGGTCTCGGGTGTCGTAGACGAAGACGTCCATCATCTGCTTCAGGTTGTCGAGGGTCGGCTCGCGGTACAGCCCCTGCAGCAGCTTGATGCCCTCGGTCGGCATCGGTACGAAGGGACTGGCGCCCCCGGTGCCGCCGCCCATCAGCACCAGCTTGCCGACCCGCTCCGGCCAGCTCAGGGCGAAGGCCACCGCGCTGTGCCCGCCCATGGAGTTGCCGAGGAGATGCACGCGATCGAGATCGAGCTGGTCCACCAGGTCCTTGAGCACGCGGGCATTGAGGTCGGAGCGCGAGCCGTCGCAGACGATGGAATCGCTTTTGCTCCAGCCCGGGCAGTCCAAGAGGATCACCCGGTAACCGGCGTCCACCAGCGGCTCGATATTGCGGTTGAAGTTGGCCCAGCCACTGGCGCCGGGGCCTGAGCCGTGCAGCATGACCACAGTCTCGGCACCCTGGCCACAGTCGTTGTAGTGAATATTCAGTTCCCGCTCGCCTTCGCGTATGCGGGCGAAACGGCTGCTGGAGGCTTCGGTAAATGCAGTCATCTCAGGACTCCTTGGCGGCGGATCGGGGCTGGGCGCTGAGCGAGCCGAAGCCGGCGATCCACTCGGGGATCGGGCGGTAGTAACGGTCACTGGCCTGGTAGGGACCGAAGGCCGACAGGGCGGCGAAGGCCGCCACCCAGGTCTTCACCTCATGGGTGGACTTACCGGCCAAAGCGGACAGCTCGGCATTGCCGAGACCGTCCAGTTCGGCCATGCGGCCACTGGCGAGCAGGTCGAGGAAGTGCTGGTCCCATTCCGGGTTGAGCGGATGCAGCGAGTTCTGGTCTTCAATGAAACGTTGCGCCGCGAGGATCACCCGCTGCTGCCGCGCCTGGCGTTCATCGGCCGGCAGATTGCGGCCGCTACCCAGCAGCCGGTCGGCCATGTGGGCATCGACTTTGGCCAATTCCGGCACCGGCGGCTGGTGCGACAGCCCGCCGGAGCCGAGGAACAGGACCCGTTGGTCCAGCGTCCGGGCAAAGCGTCCGATGGCCTCGCCGAGCAGGCGGGCACGCTGGAAACTCGGCAGCGGGGTGGCCACCGAGTTGATGAAGACCGGGATCACCGGGCATTCACCGAGACCGCTCAGCAGCTGTTCCAGCGGCTGGGCGAAACCATGGTCGACCTGCATGCGGTAGGACACGGCGGTGTCCACGCCGGCCGCCAGCACCGCTTCCGCGCAGGACTCGGCCAGCGCCTTGGGCACCGGCAGCGGGCCGGCCAGGGTGCCGAAGTCGCCGATGGCGTGGGCCGCGGTACCGATGCAAAAGGACGGCATCAGGTCATAGAAAAAGCCGTTGTAGTGATCCGGGGCGAAGAGGATCACTAACTCGGGGGCAAAGCGGGCGATGCGCGCACGCGCCCCCGCAATCACCTCGTCGATCTCGCCCAGGACCTCGGGCGCCGGGTCGACATGACCAACCAGCGGGCTGTGCGACTGGCAGTGCAGGTAGGCACTCATTTCAGGGCACCCGCTGCGACCAGGCTGGAGGCAAAAACAGTCGCCTGCGCCTCCAATCGACGCGCGGCACCATCCATAAACTTCATGGGCTGAGGCATTTCGTCATTCATGCGTGGCTGACTCCTATGTAGTCATCGGCGCCCCCGATACTCCCTGGTTCGCCCCGGGGCGCCCCATCAGGAATGACACGCCGTCCACAGAGGCATGTCGTACCAGGCGGCAGACCCAACGGGTTGCCTTGAAACGACTCGATGGTAGGGAGCACATGCCAAGCGAGCGCTCCCAGGGGATACCGCGTTATCCCGGAAGCGCAGAAATTCGTGCTCATCAATGGAATGGGCTGTAACGACGAGGTCCTAGGGTCTGTTCCCGTTTCACATGGGTAGGCTGGTCGTTCGGGCAGCAGGACCCGATGCAACTGAGCGAGCTGCTACCTGGTGCCCTATGGTCGGCGGGCAGAACCGTCAGAAAAGGACGCCAGTTCAACTTCCCATAAAACCATTCGTCGGGAGTTTGTCAAAGGGGGCATATTAGGGGGCACTTATCGAGAAACCTAAATAGTTACTCTTTTAAATCAATATGATAGGACAACAGCTGTAGAGCCCCCGGCCCACCAAATACACATCTAAAGACGTCCACGGACGTCTTTTTTTGTGCCTGAAACCCAGCAAATACGGGGCTTTCAGCGCCACCAGCGCCCATGACCATCCATCGGCACATCATCCAAAGGCTAAAGGCCGTCGTCCGACGTATCCCTTGCTGGCCATCTTGCCTGTGCACCTGATCCAGAACTGGTTCGGCTACCGGCGCAGCGCCTGGCTTTCGCGCAACATGTCCAGGGCGCTATCGACCAGCAGTTCGGCATCGCGGTGCAGCGAAAAACTTTCCGGCACCAGCAGCCACTGGCTGAGCAGGCCATCGATGTAGGCATGCAGGCAGATCGCCGCGCGGGCGGTGTCCAGTGTCGCGGGGAGTTGCTGGCGCTGGACCGCATTGCGCAGCGACTGGTCGATGCGGCCGTTGCATTCCACGCTGTCGGTTTGGCGCTGTTGGCGCAGGTCGCTCATCTCGTCGGTGAGTTCGCTGCGGTGAAAGAGGATTTCGGTGATCCGGCGGGTTTTCGGATCCAGCGCTACCTGCTGAAACAAGGTGATCAGCAGCTGGCGCATGCAGCCGAGCGGGTCGGCCTCATCCGGGTTCTCGCTAGCCTTGGCCAGTTCGTCCAGCGGCTCGTGCAAGCTGTCCAGCATGGCCTGGATCAGGTCGGCCTTGTCCTTGAAATGCCAATAGATCGCCCCGCGAGTCACTCCGGCAATGCCGGCGATTTCTGCCAGCGTGGTGCGCGAGATGCCGCGCTCGTAGAAAGCCTTTTCGGCCGCCTCGAGTATCTGGCTGCGCGTCTGCTGAGCCTCCTCTTTGGTGCGACGAACCATGGCAGTAACCCTCGATCAGGATGGCTTCACACAGGAAGCTGTTGGCAGGCAAGGCTTTCGTTGAGCCTTTGGCTGATTTTCACATCTTGTTGCTTTTGCGTATTAAAAAATCACTTACAAACATTCGTGAACGTAAGTATATTGATTAGCAGACTACTTATCCAATTTCTCATCCACATTTGTCACCGGCATTTTGCTCAAGCGTCTTGCCACGCTCCCGACCGAGGCTCACATGCGACTCAATCCAGTTTTTCCCGCGCTGGTTACCGCTGCCGTTTTGACCGCCCTGCTCAGCGGCTGCCAACAGGAAGAAGCGCCACCTGCCGCACAACTGCCGCAAGTCGGCGTGGTCACCCTGCAACCACAAGCCTTTACCCTGACCTCCGAGCTGCCGGGACGCACCAGCGCGTACCGCATTGCCGAAGTGCGCCCACAGGTCAACGGCATCATTCTCAAGCGCCTGTTCACCGAGGGCCGCGAAGTCAAAGCCGGCCAGCAGCTCTATCAGATCGACGCCTCGACCTATGAGGCGACCCTGAAAAGCGCGCAAGCCTCGCTGCAGTCGAGCAAATCCCTGGCCGATCGCTACAAGCTGCTGGTCGACGAGCAGGCCGTCAGCCGTCAAGAGTTCGACGAGGCGCAAGCCAAGCGTCTGCAGGCCGAGGCCGTTGTGCAAAGCGCGCAGATCGACCTGCGTTACACCAAGGTGCTGGCGCCGATCTCCGGGCGCATCGGCCGTTCGGCGATAACCGAGGGCGCACTGGTCAGCAATGGCCAGAGCAGCGCCATGGCGGTGATCCAGCAGCTGGATCCGATCTATGTCGACGTCACCCAATCCTCGGTGGCGATGCTCAAGCTGCGCCGCGAACTGGCCAGCGGGCAGTTGCAGAAAGCCAGCGACAACGCCGCCCGGGTCAAGCTGATCCTGGAAGACGGCAGCGAATACGCCGAGCTTGGCCAACTGGAATTCTCCGAGGTCTCGGTCGATGAAGGCACCGGTTCGGTGACCCTGCGCGCGGTGTTCCCCAATCCGAACCACGACCTGTTGCCGGGCATGTTCGTCCACGCCCAGCTGCAGGCCGGGGTCAACAGCCAGGCCATCCTCGCCCCGCAACAAGGCGTGACCCGCGACCTGAAAGGTCAACCCACGGCCCTGGTGGTCAATCAGGACAACAAGGTCGAGCTGCGTGAGCTCAAGGCCGACCGCACCATCGGCAATCAATGGCTGATCAACGAAGGCCTGAACAGCGGCGATCGCCTGATCACCGAGGGCCTGCAGTTCGTCAAGCCAGGCGACGAAGTCAGCGTCAGCGAAGCGCGCAATGTCCAGGCGGCCAAACCGACCCTTGCAGCTACCAGCGGCAAAGCTCGCGGCCAGGGGGAGTAACGCATGTCGAAATTCTTTATCGATCGGCCAATCTTCGCCTGGGTGATTGCCCTGGTCATCATGCTGGTCGGCGCGCTGTCGCTGCTCAAGTTGCCGATCAACCAGTACCCGAGCATCGCGCCGCCGGCCATCGCCATCGCCGTGAACTACCCGGGGGCGTCCGCACAGACGGTGCAGGACACGGTGGTGCAGGTGATCGAGCAGCAGCTCAACGGCATCGACAACTTGCGCTATGTCACCTCGGAAAGTAATTCCGACGGCAGCATGGCCATCACCGCCACCTTCAACCAGGGCACCAACCCGGACACCGCCCAGGTGCAGGTGCAGAACAAGCTCAACCTGGCTACCCCGCTGCTGCCGCAGGAAGTACAGCAGCAGGGCATCCGCGTGACCAAGGCGGTGAAGAACTTCCTGATGGTGATCGGCCTGGTCTCCCAGGACGGCAGCATGAGCAAGGACGACCTGGCCAACTACATCGTCTCCAACATGCAGGATCCGATCTCGCGCACCGCCGGCGTCGGCGACTTCCAGGTGTTCGGCGCCCAGTACGCCATGCGCATCTGGCTCGATCCGGCCAAGCTGAACAACTTCCAGCTGACCCCGGTGGACGTGAAAACCGCCATCGCCGCGCAGAACGTCCAGGTCTCTTCGGGCCAACTCGGCGGTTTGCCGGCCGTGCAAGGCCAGCAGTTGAACGCCACCATCATCGGCAAGACCCGCCTGCAGAGCGCCGAGCAATTCTCCGCCATCCTGCTCAAGGTCAACCCGGACGGCTCGCAGGTACGCCTCGGCGATGTGGCCGAGGTTTCCCTGGGCGGCGAAAACTACGGCATCAGCGCCCAGTTCAACGGCAAGCCGGCCTCTGGCCTGGCCGTCAAGCTGGCGACCGGTGCCAACGCCCTGGAAACCGCCAAGGCACTGCGCGCGACTATTGCCGAGCTGGAGCCGTTCTTCCCGCCAGGCATGGAGGTGGTGTTCCCGTACGACACCACACCGGTGGTGAGCGAGTCGATTTCCGGCGTGGTGTACACCCTGCTCGAAGCCATTGCCCTGGTGTTTCTGGTGATGTACCTGTTCCTGCAGAACTTCCGCGCCACCCTGATTACCACCATGACGGTACCGGTGGTGCTGCTCGGCACCTTCGGCGTGCTCGCCGCCTTCGGCTTCAGCATCAACACCCTGACCATGTTCGGCATGGTGCTGGCCATCGGCCTGCTGGTGGACGATGCCATCGTCGTGGTGGAAAACGTCGAACGGGTCATGGCCGAAGAAGGCCTGTCGCCGAAAGAAGCCACGCGTAAGTCCATGGGCCAGATCCAGGGTGCGCTGGTCGGCATCGGCCTGGTCTTGACCGCCGTGCTGCTGCCGATGGCGTTTTTCAGCGGCTCGACCGGAGTGATCTACCAGCAGTTCTCGATCACCATCGTCTCGGCCATGGTGCTGTCGGTGCTGGTCGCGCTGATTTTCACCCCGGCACTCTGCGCGACCCTGCTCAAGCCGCTTGGCAAAGGCGAGCATGCGCCCAAGCGCGGCTTCTTCGGCTGGTTCAACCGCAGCTTCGACCGCGGCGTACAACGCTACGAGCGGGGTGTCGCGAGCATGCTGCGGCACAAGCTGCCGTACCTGCTGGCCTATCTGCTGATCATCGTCGGCATGATCGTGCTGTTCACCCGCATCCCCACCGCCTTCCTCCCGGAAGAGGATCAGGGCGTGCTGTTCGCCCAGGTGCAAACGCCGGCCGGATCCACCGCGGAACGTACCCAGGTGGTGGTCGACGAGATGCGTAGCCACCTGCTCAGCGAGGAGGCGGATACGGTCAGCTCGGTATTCACCGTCACCGGCTTCAACTTCGCCGGTCGCGGGCAGAGTTCGGGCATGGCCTTCATCATGCTCAAGCCCTGGGACCAGCGTTCGGCGGAGAACAGCGTGTTCAACCTGGCGCAGCGCGCGCAGCGGCACTTCTTCAGTTTGCGCGACGCCATGGTGTTCGCCTTCGTGCCACCGGCGGTCATGGAATTGGGCAACGCCAGCGGCTTCGACGTGTTCCTCCAGGATCGCGCCGGGGTCGGCCACGACAAGCTGATGGAGGCGCGCAACCAGTTCCTCGGCATGGCCGCGCAAAGCAAGGTGCTGGCGGGCGTGCGACCGAACGGGCTGAACGATGAGCCCCAGTACCAACTGAGCATCGACGACGAACGCGCCAGCGCCCTCGGGGTGACCCTGGCGAACATCAACCAGACCCTGTCGATTGCCCTGGGTGGCAGCTACGTCAACGACTTCATCGACCACGGGCGGGTGAAGAAGGTCTACATCCAGGGCCAGTCCAGCTCGCGGATGAGCCCGGAAGACCTGAACAAGTGGTACGTGCGCAACGACAGCGGCGAGATGGTGCCCTTCTCGGCCTTCGCCAGTGGCGAGTGGATCTACGGCGCGCCCAAACTGACCCGCTACAACGGCGTCGCGGCCATGGAAATCCTCGGTACCCCCGCACCCGGTTACAGCTCCGGCGAGGCCATGGCGGAAGTCGAGGCGCTGGCGCGGAAACTGCCGGCGGGTATCGGCTATTCCTGGACCGGGCTGTCCTACGAGGAGCGCCTGTCCGGCTCGCAGGCACCGGCCCTGTACGCGCTCTCGCTGCTGATGGTGTTCCTCTGCCTGGCGGCGCTGTATGAGAGCTGGTCGATCCCGATTGCGGTGATGCTGGTGGTGCCGCTGGGCATCCTCGGTGCCCTCGCGGCCACCAGCATGCGCGGGCTGTCCAACGACGTGTACTTCCAGGTTGGCTTGCTGACGACCATCGGCCTGGCATCGAAAAACGCCATCCTGATCGTCGAGTTCGCCAAGGAGCTGCACGAACAAGGCCGCAGCCTGAGCGACGCGGCGATCGAAGCCTGTCGCATGCGCTTGCGCCCCATCATCATGACCTCGCTGGCCTTCGGCCTCGGCGTGGTGCCACTGGCCATCTCCAGCGGCGCCGGCTCGGGCAGCCAGCACGCCATTGGTACCGGAGTACTCGGCGGCATGACCAGCGCCACCATTCTGGCGATTTTCTGGGTTCCCCTGTTCTTCGTCACGGTCTCTTCACTGTTCCACAGCAAGAAGAGCAAGAAGAGCGAAACACTCGTCGAGGAGCCGGCCCAATGAACAAGACCCTCGTGTCCATCGCAGTCGCCAGCCTGATTCTCAGTGGCTGCTCGCTGATCCCCGATTACCAGCAACCGCCTGCGCCGATCGCCAGCCAATGGCCGCAGGGCCAGGCCTACGCGCCAAGCGAGGCGGCCGAGATCGCCGCCGCCGAGCAAGGCTGGCGCGACTACTTCCGTGATCCGGCCTTGCAGCAGTTGATCGAGCGCGCGTTGCTGAATAACCGCGACCTGCGCGTCGCCGCCTTGAATATCGAGGCCTACCGCGCGCAGTACCGCATCCAGCGCGCCGACTTGCTGCCGGCGGTCAGTGCGGATGGCAGCGGCAGCCGGCAACGCCTGCCCGCGAACGTTGCGCCAAGCGGTAGCGCCGGGATCAGCAGCCAGTATTCGGCGACCCTCGGCGTCAGTGCCTATGAACTGGATCTGTTCGGTCGCGTGCGCAGCCTCAGCCAGCAGGCACTGGAAACCTACCTGTCCAGCGAAGAGGCGCGGCGCTCCACGCAAATCAGCCTGGTCGCCAGTGTCGCCAATGCCTACCTGACCTGGCAGGCCGATCAAGCCCTGCTGCAGCTGACCGAAGACACCCTCAGCACCTACGAGGAAAGCTACCAGCTGACCCTGCGCAGCAGCGAGATCGGCGTGGCGTCGGCGCTCGACCTGAGCCAGTCGCGCACCTCGGTGGAAGCGGCCCGGGTCAAACTGGCGCAATATCAGCGCCTGGTCGCGCAGGATCGCAACGGCCTTACCCTGCTTCTGGGCAGCGGCCTGCCGGCGGATCTGCCAGCCAGTCAGCCACTCGATGCCGAGCTGCTCAGCCAAGTGCCGGCCGGGCTGCCGTCGGACCTGCTGCAACGGCGCCCGGACATTCTCGAAGCCGAGCACCTGCTCAAGGCGGCCAACGCCAACATCGGTGCGGCGCGGGCGGCGTTCTTCCCGAGCATCAGCCTGACTGCCAATGCCGGCAGCCTCAGCCCGGATCTCTCCGGGCTATTCGGCGGCGGCTCCGGCACCTGGCTGTTCCAGCCGCAGATCAGCCTGCCGATCTTCAATGCCGGCAGCCTGCGGGCCAGCCTGGATTACGCGAAGATCCAGAAGGACATCAGCGTCGCCCGCTACGAGAAGAGCATCCAGACCGCCTTTCAGGAAGTTGCCGACGGCTTGGCGGCCCGCCAGACCTACCAGCAGCAACTCCAGGCCCAGCGTGATCTGGTCGAAGCCAACCAGGACTATTACCGCCTGGCCGAGCGCCGCTACCGCATCGGCATCGACAGCAACCTGACCTTCCTCGATGCCCAGCGCTCGTTGTTCAGCGCGCAACAGGCGCTGATCACCGATCGGCTGGCGCAGCTGACCAGCGAAGTGAACCTGTACAAGGCGCTCGGCGGTGGCTGGCGCGAACGCAGCGACCAGGCCGCGCGGGTACCCGTACCCGCGGAGGGTTGATAGACAGCGGCTGATCGCTCCGCAGTGAATGACCGGGGCGGTTGGCCGCCGCCCGTCCAGGCCGGCCGCGCTTATGCAACAGCCGCACTAGTTGGCTTCCAGCACCACCCCTTCCAGGCCCAGCACTTCGCCGGCATCCGAGTAGATGCCGCAGCCGCGCTCGAGTACCGGGCGCTCGCTGCCATCGGCACACACCAGGCGGTAGCGCATGACAAAGGCGCGACGGTCGCCGAGGCCTTGCTGCACCTCATGCCAGACCCGTTCGCGATCCGCCGGATGGATCAGGCTATTGAAGGTCAGGCTGTTGCTGTCGATCAGTTGCTGCGGGGCATAGCCGGTCAGTTGCAGGCAGCCGGCGCTGACGTACTCCATGCTCCAGTGGCGGTTGTTGCGACAGCGGTAGATCATCAGCGGCAAGCCATCGAGCAGGTTGCTCAGGCTGCGGTGACGGGCCTGCAGCGCCTGTCGCTGCGGCATCTGCTCGCTGATGTCGCCCAGGCTGGCGACAAAGCCCGCGCCCTGGCGGCGCAAGCGCACCTCGGCCCAGCACAGCTCCCCCGAGCGGCGCAGATAGCGCAGCAACAGCAGCTGGACACCACTGCCGGCGTCTTGCAGCGCCTGCTGCCACCGCGGCTGATCCTCGATATGCAGGAACTGCGCATGGCTGCGCTGCAGGCACTCCGCCGCGGCATAGCCGCTCAACTCTTCCCAGCTGCGATTGAGCCGGAGCATGCGCCCGTGTCGATCCAGGCGCACCAGCGCCAGCGGCAGTGCATCGATGCAGTCATCCCAGCTGGCGCCGGGCGACTGCGCCGGTTCGCGGGCGGTCAGCCAGGCCCAACCCTGCTGCCAGGCGTGCGTCAGTTTCATGGCCGCTCTCCGCTGGCGGGGCCGGGCAAGCCGTGGCGATGCACCCAGGCCGCCAGTTCCAGGCGCGAGTGCAGGTCGAGTTTGCCCAGCAGGTGCTTGACATGGATTTTCACCGTGCCGTCGCTGATCCCCAGTTGCCGGGCGATCAGCTTGTTGTTCATGCCCTCGGCAATCAGCGCCAGGGTCTGCTGCTCGCGCTCGGTCAGCTCCACCGCCGGTGCCGCCGTCAGCGCTGCGGTATCGCGCAGGCCGTTGGCCAGCAGCACCAGTAGCGCCTGGTCCAGCGGCGCGCGGCCACTGCGGCAGGCTTGCAGGGTGGCCAGCAGCGCTTCCGGCTCGCCGTCCTTGAGCAGGTAGCCATCGGCTCCGGCATGCAGCGCGGCCAACAGGTCAGCGCGGGCGGCCGAGGCGGTCAACACCAGCACCGGACACTCCGGCAGCTCGCGCTTGAGCGCGCCGAGGGTGGCCAGGCCACCGAGGCCGGGCATGTGCCAGTCGAGCAGGACCATATCCGGCTGCAGCTCGCGGGCCAGTTGCAACCCCGCCTGGCCCTCGCTGGCCATGCCGACCACGAGAAAATCGCCACTGGCGCTCAACAGTTCGGCCAGCCCACGGCGCAGCAACGGGTGATCATCGACCAGCAACAACCGCCAGGGCTCGCTCATGCGCGCCTCCAGCACAGCTGGATGCAAGTGCCGTGCGGCTGTTGCGCCAGTATCTGCAACTGCGCACCGATGGCGGCGGCGCGCTCGCGCATGATGCGCAGGCCGAAATGACCATCGCTGGGCAGATCGCCAGGCATGCCGACGCCATCGTCCCGCACCTGCACCTCGATCCCGCCAGGCGCCTGCAGGCGCAGGCTGACCAGCACCCGCCGCGCATGGGAGTGGCGCACCACATTGGCCAGGGCTTCGCGGATGATCTGCAGGATCTGCAGTTCGGCTTCGCTGCCCAGCGCATCGGCGGCCAGGCGGTTGTCCAGGGTAAACACGCAACTGCTGCGCCGGGCGAATTCCTCCACCGTGGCCTCCAGCGCCTGGCGCAGGGTGCAGCCGTCCATGGTCAGGCGCGCGGTACTGATCAGCTCGCGCACCTGACGGTGCATGAGCTGCAGGGTCTGGCGCAGATCGACCAGCATGGCGTCGGCCTGCTCACGCGCCGCCGGCTGCGCCAATACCGCCTGCAGACGGCAGGCGCGAATCTGCAGATAAGCCAGCTGCTGCGCCACACTGTCGTGCAGCTCGCGGGCCAGCACGCCGCGCTCGGCCGCCAGCTCGCGGCGGCGTAACTGGCGATCCTGGCTAAAGGCCCGCAGCACCTCGGCCAGTTGCACCGCGACGGCCGCCAGTTCGGCGCGCGCCGCGCGACCCGGCGAGCGCGGGTAAGCCAGCAGCAACAGGGCCTGACGCTCCTCGGCCAACTCCAGGCCGGACAACAGGTGGTAGCGCCCGTTCGCCTGGCAGACCGAACACGGCTGCACGCCCGCCAGGGCGGCCGGGTTCAGGGCCGCGCCATGCAGTGGGCAGTCGGCCAGCTCGCCGGTTGCCCCCAGCTGGCGCCAGCCGCCGGCCTGGGGCAAGAGCAGCGCGGCATGGCGGGCGCCCAACGCGGCCGGCAACAGCGCCAGCAGCTGTTGCAGCGGCGCATCGCTGCCCGGCTGCTGCAACAGGCGCAGCGGCAGATGGTGCAAGGCGCCCTGCCAGTCTTGCCGGCGCGCCTCGCTCTGACCGCGCCAACCGCTCCACAGCGAGGCGCGGCTACGACTCAGTGTTATCAGCATCCGCCCTCCTCCGCGCACAGCCACTGCCTGGTCTCTGAGCAAGTTCCATGCCCCGTGCGCGGCAGACCGCCCAACCCACCTAAAAGAAACTAAATTTCCCTACAGGAACTATTTTTCAGACATTGCAGCCGCGCATTAACGCACCAACAACAGGCAGCCATGCCTGCTCATGGCGCAGTGCGCCTAGGCTGGCTCGCCCCTTGGCGGGTGCGGATTCGCCGGCAACTACCCACAACAGGGTATCCCCAACAGGAGAGTTTCCTTGCAGGCTGACTCCACTAGCTTATTTCCCACAGAGAAAGATTGTTTCTCATAACCCCTTCAAGAGCTTCGAGGAGAACCAGCATGTCCACTCGCGTTGCCATCATCGGCGCCGGCCCCTGCGGCCTGGCCCAACTGCGTGCCTTCCAGTCCGCCGCCGCCAAAGGCGCGGAGATTCCCGAGCTGGTGTGCTTCGAGAAACAGGCGGACTGGGGCGGCATGTGGAACTACACCTGGCGTACCGGCCTGGACGAGCACGGCGAGCCGGTACACGGCAGCATGTACCGTTACCTGTGGTCCAACGGACCGAAGGAGTGCCTGGAATTCGCCGACTACACCTTTGACGAGCATTTCGGCCGCCCCATCGGCTCCTACCCGCCGCGCGAAGTGCTCTGGGACTACATCCAGGGTCGGGTGGAAAAGGCCGGCGTACGCCCGTACATCCGCTTCAACAGCGCCGTGCGGATGGTCGAGTTCGACGAGGCCAGCGGCCTGTTCAGCGTCACCGTGCATGACCACGCCAGCGACCTGACCTATAGCGAAAACTTCGACTACGTGATCTGCGCCAGCGGCCATTTCTCCACGCCGAACGTGCCCTACTTCAAGGGTTTCGAGAGCTTCGGCGGGCGCGTGCTGCATGCCCATGACTTTCGCGATGCGCTGGAATTCAAGGGCAAGGATGTCCTGGTGGTCGGCAGCAGCTACTCCGCCGAAGACATCGGTTCGCAGTGCTACAAGTACGGGGCGCGCTCGATCACCAGCTGCTACCGCAGTGCGCCCATGGGCTACAAATGGCCGGCCAACTGGGAAGAGAAACCGCTGCTGCAACGGGTCGAAGGCGACACCGCCTACTTCGCCGACGGCAGCCACAAGCACGTCGACGCGATCATTCTGTGCACCGGCTACCAGCATCATTTCTCCTTCCTGCCCGAGTCGCTGCGGCTGAAGACCGACAACCGCCTGTGGCCGCTCAACCTGTACCAGGGCATTTTCTGGGAGAACAACCCCAAGCTGCTGTACCTCGGCATGCAGGACCAGTGGTACAGCTTCAACATGTTCGATGCCCAGGCCTGGTTCGCCCGCGACGTGATCCTCGGCCGCATCGCCCTGCCGGAACAAGCCGCGCGCCTGGCCGATGACCAGGCCTGGCGCGCCCGCGAGGACCAGCTGCAGAACGCGCAGGAAATGTTCGAGTTCCAGGGCGCCTACATCCAGCAACTGATCGACGCCACCGACTACCCGAGCTTCGATATCGGCGCGGTGAACCAGACCTTCCTCGAATGGAAGCACGACAAGTACGAAGACATCATGGGCTACCGCAACAAGTGCTACCGCTCGCTGATGACCGGCACCCAGGCGGCGCCCCATCACACGCCCTGGCTGGACGCGCTGGACGACTCGCTGGCGGCCTACCTGGCAGCGCAACCCGCACCCGTCCTGAAAAGCGTGGGCTGAGCGGATGCCCCGGACCCATGCGCCGCGGCGCACCTCCCTGCACAGGATGAGCCTATGAACCTGCCCGTGACCTCCCGCCCGCGCGAGCCGGCGCTGTTCGCCCGCGCGCCAGCACTCGAACGCCACCGCGTGGCCCCCGGCGGGCTAACGGTGATCGCCCTGGAGCCAGGCGATTACCTGGACGTGATCGACGTAGAGGGCGACCAACATGCCGAGCTGCTGGCCTTCGACAGCCAGGGCCGCAGCGCCCTGGGTGCCCTCGGCCTGAGAGGCAATCCGGCCGCGCGCTTCATTGCCGCGCTGCTGGCCAACGGCAGCAGCGAATCGGCGCACATGCGCCTGGGTCTGAGCCGCCACGCCATCGACTGCCGTCACCTGCCGGATGCCGCCACCCTCTGGACCGCGCAGTCGCCCGCGGGGCACAGCCGCAGACTCGACGCCAGTGCCGCGCTGGTGGTGCTGGTCGCCGCGCCCGGCGGCGCTAGCCCGGTGGACAGCCAGGCCCGTGCCAGCGAACTGCAACTGCTGATCAAGCGCGCCAACCCGCGCAGCGTACTGGCGCCAGCGCTGCCCGCGCCGCTCGGCGAGGTGGTCGACGAATTCACCCTGCAGCCCGGCACGGCCCGTGATTACCGGGTCAGCGCCGGCCAGTACATCCAGGTTCTCGACGTCGCCGGCCGCCAGTGTTCGGACTTCGTCGCCCTGGACCAGCGTGGCCTGGATGACGGGCGCGAGATCGAGCTCGATCCGACCGTCACCCGCACCCTGAATGGCAACGCCTATCCGGGCCCGGGGCTGTTCAGCAAGTTCTTCGACCGGCACATGCAGCCGATGCTGGAGGTGGTGCGCGACACCGTCGGCCGCCACGACACCTTCGGCCTGGCCTGCGCCGCCCGCTACTACGAGAGCCAGGGCTACTTCGGCCACGCCAACTGCAGCGACAACCTCAGCCGCGCCCTCGCCAGCCATGGCGTCGCCCCACGGCCCGGCTGGGCGGCGATCAACTTCTTCTTCAATACCGCCGTCGATGCCCAGCAGCAGCTGACCTTCGACGAGCCCTGGTCGCTCCCCGGCGACTACGTGCTGATGCGCGCCATGACCGATTTGGTCTGCGCCAGCAGCTCGTGCCCGGACGACATCGACCCGGCCAACGGCTGGCAACCCACCGACATTCACATCCGTGTGTACAGCGCAAAGGAGCGTTTCAGTATCGCCATGGCCACCCGAAAAACGCCCGATGCCGACCCGGTTTTGACCCGCGAAAGCGCCTTTCATCCCGGCACCTCGGCCCTTACCGGCAACTTCATCGACTACCGCGGCTGGTGGACGCCGACCCACTTCAACGGCTTCGGCGCCATCGAGGAATACCACGGCTGCCGCGAGCGCGTGGCGGTGATGGACCTCTCCGCCCTGCGCAAATTCGAGGTGCTCGGCCCGGACGCCGAGGCGCTGCTCAACTACTGCCTGACCCGCGATGTGCGCAAGCTGGCGGTCGGCCAGGTGGTCTACTCGGCGATGTGCTACGAGCACGGCGGCATGCTCGACGACGGCACCCTGCTGCGCCTCGGCGCGGACGCCTTCCGCTGGATCTGCGGCGAGGACTACGCCGGCGTCTGGCTGCGCGAGCAGGCGGCAAAACTCGGCATGAAGGTGTGGATCAAGTCGGCCTCCGAGCAGATCCACAACATCGCCGTGCAGGGGCCGAAAAGCCGCGAACTGCTGAGCCAGATGATCTGGACCCCGGCCACCCAGCCGGCGCTGACCGAGCTGGGCTGGTTCCGCTTCCTCAACGGTCGCCTCGACGACTACAACGGCTGTCCGCTGATGGTTTCGCGCACCGGCTACACCGGCGAGCTGGGCTACGAGATCTGGTGCCACCCGGACGATGCGCCGCAGGTCTGGAGCCGCCTCTGGCAACTGGGCGAACCGCTCGGCCTGGTGCCACTGGGGCTGGAGGCGCTGGACAGCCTGCGTATCGAGGCCGGACTGGTCTTCGCCGGCTATGAGTTCTGCGACCAGACCGATCCCTTCGAGGCCGGCATCGGCTTCTGCGTACCGCTGAAATCCAAGCAGGATGACTTCATCGGCCGCGAGGCCCTGCTGCGCCGCAGCGCCAACCCGCAGCGCAAGCTGGTCGGCCTGCGCCTGGATGGCAACGAGCAGGCGCACCACGGCGATTGCGTGCACGTCGGCCGCGCCCAGGTCGGGGTGATCACCAGCGCCACCCGCTCACCCCTGCTGGGCCAGAACATCGCCCTGTGCCGGCTGGATATTGGCTACTGCGAACCCGGCACCCGGGTGGAAATCGGCAAGCTGGACGGCCAGCAGAAACGCCTCGGCGCGACCGTGGGCAGCAGCACGGTCGCCTACGACCCGGAGAAAACCCGGGTACGCAGCTAATCGAAAGGCTGCTTGGCCGGAGAATTGCTAACGATCTGTCGCAGTACTCACCGCAGCGAGGAGAAGTGGCCAATGTGGTTCAGAGACAAGTCCAAGGAGCTGGCCAGCGACCTCAGCACGCTGTTGCGCCAACTGATGGCCGAACAGCCGGCGCAAGTCCGCAGTCATCCCAACCTGCAACGCCACCCCGAGCTGCTCGGCTGCTTCGAGCAGTTGGCGCAGCGCTGGCAGGAACAGCTGCATGTGCAGCGCAAGGTTCAGGCCACGCCACCGCCGCCCTGCAGCGCCGCGGACTATCAGCAACTGCTCCAGCGACTGGCCACGGCCGAGCGGCAAACCCGGCAACTGGACGAGCAGCTGCAGCAGTGCCACGCCGAACTGGCCAGCAACGTCGCCCGCCAGCTGAGCTGGCGGCAGGACGAGCAGGCCTGGGAGCTGACCAAGCAGACCCTCACCGAAGGCTGCTGGGATCTTACCGTGGTCAATGGCGATGCCGACCACCCGAACAACCTGATCCGCTGGTCCGAGCAGTTCCGCCACCTGATCGGCTACAGCCAGGCGGAGTTCGCCGATGGCTGGGACAGCTTCTTCGCCGTGGTCAACCCCACCGACCTGAAGACCGTCATGCAGGTGTTCGGCGACTACATCGCCGATGCCAAAGGCGAACCGGCCTATGTCGTCGAGTACCGCATGCGCCACAAGACCCGCGGCGAAACCTGGTACCGCGAGCGCGGCCGCTGCCTGCGCGATGCCAATGGCGTGCTGGTCAGGGTGATCGGTGCGGTGCGCGACATCAGCGACGAGAAGGCTGCCGACGCCCTGCGCGAACGCGAGCAGCACAGCATCCAGAACACCTACGGGCAGATCGCCAAGGTGGCCGGAGCGATCAAGGGCGTCGCCGAGCAGACCAACCTGCTGGCGCTGAATGCGGCGATCGAGGCGGCCCGCGCCGGCGAGCAGGGCCGTGGCTTCGCCGTGGTCGCCGATGAGGTGCGCAACCTGGCGCGGCGCACCCAGGAATCGGTGCAGCAGATCCAGAACATGCTGCAGCAGCGCGATTGAGCAATCCCGCGACCCAAGATCAGGCGCGCGCGGCCGGCAGCGAACAAAAACGGGGCAACGTTGCCGGGAACATCTGCCCCAAGCGCGCGACAAGCCGTTGCTGCAGCTGGAAAAGTTGTAGATGGCACAAGCCTTGCTAATTCCCAGTGAGAACTTTTTATAACTCACGGTAAATAAAAAAGCCCTTAGGGCATGCCTTCACCTCTCGATCTGCCGAACAAAACGTACTCCTAAAATTGCATCGAGGACTTAGCAATGGAACAGGCAACTCCCACGCTGGAAGAGCTGCACAAGCTCGTGCAGATGTCCGGCACCATCAATATGGAAATCTTCTATTGGTGGTGTATCGCGCTGATGGTGATCATCCACGCCGGCTTCCTCTCTTACGAGATCGGCGCCTCGCGCCTGAAAAACGTACTGACCGCCGGGGTGAAGAACATCCTCGCGTTCGCCTTTATCGTGCCCACCTTCTTCTTTTTCGGCTGGTTCATTTACAACGGCTTTGCCGCCGGTTTCACCCTCGACATGGACGCCGCCGCGGCAAGCCTGCCGTGGAGCGGGGCCATGGGGCCGAACGTCGAAGACAACGCCACCGGGATCTTCTGGGGTGCGTTCGCGCTGTTCGCCGCCACCACGGCCTCGATCATGTCCGGTGCGCTGATCGAGCGGACCCGCATGAGCGCATTCATTATCCTGGCAATCATCCTCGGCTCGGCCGTGTGGATCCTCGGCGCGGCCTGGAGCTGGCACCCGAGCGGCTGGCTGACCACCGAGTGGGGCTTCCATGACGTCGGCGCCGCCGGTTGCGTACACACCATCGCCGGTTTCTTCACCCTCGGCGTGGTCATGAACGTCGGTGCCCGCATCGGCCGCTTCAACGCGGACGGCAGCGCCAACCCCATCGTCGGCCACAGCATGCCGATGAGCGTGATCGGCCTGATGCTGGTGATCGTCGGCTTCTTCGGCTTCCTCGGCGGCTGCATCATCTACAACGTCGGCGGTCAGTGGACCAACATCTACGGCCAGCCGACCAACCTCTCGGCCTTCGCCTTCAACACCCTGATGGGCTTCGCCGGTGGCTTGATCGGTGCCTACCTGACCACCCGCGAACCCTTCTGGATGATGTCCGGCGGCCTGATCGGCATCATCTCGGTGGCCCCGGGCCTCGACGTCTACTACCCGCCGCTGGCCTACGTGATCGGCATGGGCGTGGCCGCGGCCGCACCGCTGGTGCACAAGTTCCTGGTCAAGCGGCAGATCGACGATGCCGTCGGTGCCTTTGCCGTGCACGGCTTCGGTGGTTTCGCCGGCATCGTGATCAGCGGGATCTTCCTGGCCGGCTACCCGAACATGGCTGAAGGCGTGCCGCCGGTGAACTTCCTCGGCCAGGCGGGCGGCGCCGTCGTGCTGGCCCTGCTGGGCTTCATTCCCGGCTACCTGATCTCCCTGGCGATGAAGCAAGCGGGCTTCCTGCGCGTCCCGGCCCACGCGGAAGAGCGCGGCCTGGACCTGACCGAAGTACCGGCCGAAGCCTACCCGGAGTGGGCGCTCACCGGCGCCAGCACCACCTACATCAGCACCGACTCGGGCAGCAGCGCGACCGTGGTGGTCGCCGAAGTCAAAGCCATCTGATGCCCCTTGCGCGCGGTGCTCAAGCCACCGCGCGCGCTACTTAGGAGAAATGCCATGAGCAGTCCGATCAGCAGCTGGGAAGGTGCCAGCAGCGTCTACACCTACGCCGACAAACCCGCCGTACTCGCCGTGATCCTGCTGGTAGCAGTCGCCGTGACGGTAGTCGCCATCTGGGCCACCATCCGCCACGAGAAGCACAGCTACAACAGTCCCATGACCAAGAAGTGACCTCAGCCGGCCGGCACCCGCGTGTGCCGGCCCGTCCGGAAACCGCCATGTTCAATCCCGTATTTCGTCTCGCCACCCCGCCGGACCTGGGCTTGCAGGCGATCGCCTTCAGCCTGCACGCACTCGGCAACCGGCACTACAGCGGCGCCCTGAAGGACAGCCTCAAGCGCCTGCGCGGCCTCTTCGACATCCAGCACAGCCTGCGCCAGATGGAGGGCTTCAACGCCCTGCGCGTGCGCATGGGCCGCTCGCCCAAGCGCTTTCCCGCGTCGCCCCAGGCCCTGCTCGACCATTACCTGCGCAAGGGTGCATTGCGCTCGATTGCGCCTATTGTCGACCTCTACAACCAATGGTCGCTGAACACCGGCCTGTCGATCGGTGCCCATGACCTGCAACGCCTGCAACTGCCGGTCAGCCTGACCCTGAGCCAGACCAGCGAGCCATTCCAGGCCCTCGGCAGCGCCACCAGCCAGGCACTGCCCGACGGCGAATACGCCTACATCGATGCCCGCGGCCAGGTGCTCTGCCGCATGGAATACCGCCAGTGCGCCGCCACCGCCCTGACCCCGGACAGCACCACCGCGCTGTTCATCGTCCAGGGCCACCCGGGCACCGCGCCTGAGTACCTGCGCCAGGTGGCCGATGAACTCAAGGCCGACTTGCTGCACTGCTGCGCCAGCAACCTCAGCCGCGTGGCCTGAACCCAGGCCCGCCGGCATGCTCAGCCACGCCGAAAGCGCCCGCGTGGGGCGCCTGTGTGCTAGCTAAAGACTGGTGCGCCTAGACCGGCGTGCTGACACTCACCAGCTTGAGACCGATGACCCCGCCGACGATCAGAGCCAGGCAGCCCAGCCGTGCCAGATGCGCCGGCTCGTTGAGCACGGCGATGCCATAGATCGCCGTACCCAGCGCGCCTATCCCCACCCACACCGCATAGGCGGTGCCCACCGGCAGCGTGCGCATGGCCAGCGACAGCAGATACAGGCTGATGATGATGAACACCGCGCAGTACAGGCTCGGCCACAGCCGGGTGAAGCCTTGCGTGCGCGGAATGATCGCGGCATAGCAAATCTCGCTGATGCCGGCGCAAAGCAGAAATCCCCAACCGCTGCTGAATCCACTGAACATGACGACTCCCGAGTAATACCTGTGCACAGCAATGCGCCGGCCATGACGGCAGCGCACCCATCAATTGAATGGCCATCTCTGGGTGCTTGTCGTAAGCCAGGTGCCCCGCGCGTAGCCCGGATGCAATCCGGGAGCGGTTTTTCAGCCTGCAGACTTCCCCCGGATTGCATCCAGGCTAGAAAAAACCGTCTGCCAAATGCGAGCACCAGGAGGCGGCCGCCATAGGCGAGCGTTTTTCCCAAGCCATCAACCCTTGGCGGTGCGCTTGGTTTTCTCTGGATCATCGAACGGCAGCGTGTGGGCGATCGCGCCGACCTGCAGGCTGCCTTGCACCTGTAGCGCGCAACCCTGCTCGGCGTAGGGCACATCCAGGCGCGCAATGGCCATGGATTTGCCGGTCAGGCGCGAGTACATGGCGCAGGTGATCACTCCCACCTGCTTGCCGTCGGCCCACAGGCTATCGCCCTCGGCGGCGGCCTGATCGCCGTCGAGCAGGACGCCGAAAATCCTCAAGCGCTCCTTGCCCTTCAGCCGTGCATGCTCCAGGCCGCCGCGGAACTCGCTCTTGGTCGGCGACACGGTGAAGTCCAGGCCCAGCTCCCACAGGGTGTCGCCGGCCGGCTGATCGGCGAAGGGGTACTTCTCCGAGTTGTCGTAGGGGAAGAACAGCAGCGAGCTTTCCACCCGCAGCCAGTCCAGCGCGGTGAACGCGCAGGGGATGATGCCCAGCGCCTTGCCCTGGTCGAGAATGCGGTCCCAGATCAGCGGCGCATCGGCGGCCTTGCAGAAGATTTCATAGCCGCGCTCGCCGGTATAGCCGGTGCGCGAAATCATCACCGGGCAGCCGAACAGCCTGGTCTGCACATGATGGAAATAAGCCAGGTCGCGAATCCCCGGCACATGCTCGGCGAGGAAATCCACCGCCAGCGGGCCTTGCAGCGACAGGTCGTGCAGGTCGTCGTCGAACAGCACCGCCACCTGCCGGCCCTGGGCCCAGCGCACCAGCAGCTCGTAGCCATTGCCGGCACCGTGCACCACCATGAAGGCGTTCGGCCCGGTGCGGTAGATCACGCAGTCGTCGACGAACTTGCCGGCCTCGTTGAGCAGGGTGGCGTACACCGACTTGCCCGGATAGACCTTGGAGATATCGCGGCTGGTGGCGTACTCCAGCAGGGACTCGGCATGCGGGCCGACATAGTGCACCTTGCGCAGACCGGACACGTCCATCAGGCCGGCGCGGGTGCGGATCGCCTCATGGGCGTCGGCCAGGTCGACCGCGGTGTAGGTCCAGGCGGTGCCCATGCCGTTCCAGTCTTCGAGCTTGGAACCCAGTGCCCGATGCCGTTCGGCAAGGGCGGAAATGCGCCAGGAATTGGCCATGTAGTTCTCCTTTGACAGTGTGGAGGCGCGCCGCCCGCTGGCCGCGCGCCAGACGAATCAGGCGGCGACGACTTCGGGGTCGTACTGGCTGAGCCAGTCGACCACGGTCTGCCGGTAGAGGGTCAGGCCCTTGTAGTCGGTGATGGCATCGGGCAGGTCGCGCAGCACGCGATGCAGGCGGCAGGCCCAGGCCGGATTGCTGGCCAGTTCCTCGAGGCTGATCAGGTAGGTGCGGATGCCAAACAGCAGCGCGTTGCTGCGCGGCAGGCGCGGCATGAACTGCAGCTCGACACGCAGATGGACCATGCGCGCGACATTTGCCGCGGTGACCTGGCTGCGCTCGTGACCCCACTCGTGGAAGGTTTCCGATGAGGTGTCCATGCGCGGATTGACGGTCATGGTCCAGTTCAGGCGGCGTACCGGGTGATCGACCTGAATGTTCAGCAGGTACTTCAGCGCCCGTTCGAACACCCCCAGCTGATGGGCCATGGGCACCGGCGCATGCCACTGGGTGAAGCTCATGCCGGCGTCGAACTTGATCGACCAGTCGGCCGGGCAGGTGACCATGCCGGCGTCCATGAACAGGTTGCCGTCGCGCTGATCGAGCAGGGCGAAATCGCCCTGCGCCTGGCGGGTGATGTACTCCAGCGGCTCGCACGGCAGGCTCGCCGGATCGCCGAAGGTGAAGCGCTGCTCGATACCCAGCGGGCGGTTGACCCACCGCCACTGGTCGCCATCGCGCTGCAATTCGAAGTGCTCGGGGTAGTCGGCGGCCAGGTGCTCCATCAGCATTTCCAGGGTGTCCCAGGCGGCCGGCGCCATGTGCGGCATCACCAGGCAACGCTCGGGGTCCTTCTCCAGCACGATGCCGCGCTCGGCCATCTCGGACAGGTAGTGCTCGTCGATGTCGAACCAGTGGGCGAAGATCGAGCCCGGTTCACGCGGCGTGGCCGGCTCGATATTCACCGAGTACATGTAGCTGTCTTCGGGGAACGGAAAGGGAAAGCGGCGAATCGCCTGCGCACTGTTGCGGTAGCTGAAATCGTCGCGGTAGCTTTCCAGCGGCTTGAAGGTGACAGGCATGGCGAACTCCTAGAGGTCGAGCAACAGCGCGCTGCCGCAACGGCCACGCGAGACACAGGGCATGAGGGTGGTGCTGCGCTCGGCAGCGGACAGGAAGGCGTCACGGTGCTCCACCGCGCCGTCCAGGTACGCGGTGGCGCATTGGCCGCAGACGCCGCCGCGACACAGGCTGGGCACTTCGACGCCGGCCTGTTCGAGGGCTTCGAGCAGGCTGAAATCGCCGCCCACCTCAATCGCCCGGCCACTGCGCGCCAGCTGCACGACGAATGGCTGGCCAGGCTCGGGCGCGGCGAACACCTCCCAGTGCACCCGGCTGGCCGGCCAGCCGAGTTGCGCCGCCTGCTCGCGCACCGCGGCAATCAGGCTCTGCGGGCCGCAGACATAAACGTGGGTGCCCAGTGGCTGGTCGCCGAGCAGCGCAGCGAGGTCGAGAAAGCTGCCGGCCTCGGCGTCATAGCTGTGCAGTCGCGCCCCCAGGCTGGCTTGCAGGTTGTCCAGGTAAGCATCGGTGAGACCGCCGCGGAACGCGTAGTGCAGGCTGAAGCTGGCGGCGCGCCCCTGCAGTTCCGGCAAATAGGAAAGGAACGGGGTGATGCCGATACCGCCGGCAAACAACAGGTGGTGACGCGCCTGCGAACTGGGCGCGAACAGGTTGGCCGGCGGCGACAGCTGCAGGCGATCGCCCACCTTGACCTGCTCGTGCATGAAACGCGAGCCGCCGCGCGACTCGTCCTGCAGGCGCACGGCGATGCGGTAGCGCTGGCGGTCGGCCGGGTCGCCGAGCAACGAATAGGCGTTGCGCAGGCTGCGCTCGCCGAGCGGCATATGCACCACCACATGGCTGCCGGAGGAGAAACCGGGCAACTGCCCCTGCACCGCCTCGAAGGTGAACTCGCGCACCACCGGCGTCAGCTGGCGCACGGCGGCAACCCGCACTTCAATCGCTGCGCTCATGGCCGAGCCTCCCCACGCAGGTTGTTTGGATCGACGCAAACGCCCATGTAGGCGCCGAGTCGCTGGGAAAAATGCGCACGCACCAGCAAGCGCACGCCGCAGCACGCGCAGGCCACCTCGGCGTCAGCGGCGATGTCCTGCAGGCTGAAACAGTGCACGCAGTACAGCCGGCGCCGCGCGCCGAGGCGGAACAGCTCGACCTCCTCGCCCTGCAGCCCGGCCTGGCGTGCGACCTCGCAGCACTGCCAGATGAACGACTCATCGCCGCACAGGTACAGGCGGGTGCCGACTGGCGCGGCGCGCAGCAGCGCGCGCAGGCGCTGCTCGAGTGGCGCCTGCGCGGCGAACAGCTCACGTCCCTCGCCTGCCCCGCAACTGTCGCCCAGCGCCAGCACCTGCAAGGGTTCGGCGTGGGCCTGCAAGGCAGCGAGCAGTGCATCGACCGCCGCCTGTTCGAGGGATTGGCTGACCAGCAGCCGCCGAGTCGCCGGCAGCTCATGCGGCAGGCGTTGGTAGACCGGTGTACTGAACAGCGGATGCACCGCTTGCGTACTCATGAAAAAGCCTCCTGTGCAACGCGCCAATTCATCGATGGAGAAGCAATTTTCCTGTCGATTAATTCCCAACAGGAACAATTTGTTCCTTAAAAGAAAGCATGGAATGTGCCATAAATTTTTAACTGGCTGATTTACAAGGGTTCTTTTTAAAGACTACTGCGTAGCGCGTTGTAGCGCGCACCACCGCGGCAAAACCCTGCACAAAAGCCGCTCACGCCACCGGGTGCCGCGCCGTAACGGCGCAGCCGGATGAACCGGCCAGGTGCCGCCAACCGCCGCAGACAAGGCAAAACGCCGGGCAAGAGCCCGGCGTCGATTGCCCCCACTGTTTGCGAGCAGGCCGCTGAAAAACTACGGCGCTCGGCTATGCGCCGCTGAAATCGCCAAGCGCCTTGATCAGTGCCCCCGGACCACGGCCCTAGACAGCAGCGAAGCAGCCGTTTTGCGCCGCCTCCAGGGTGTTCTCCAGCAGGCAGGCGATGGTCATTGGGCCGACGCCACCGGGCACCGGGGTAATCCAGCTGGCGCGGGTGCGTGCCTCGGCAAAGCACACGTCGCCGGTCAGCGTGCCGTCGGCCAGGCGGTTGATGCCGACATCCAGCACCACCGCGCCGGGCTTGATCCACTCGCCCTTGACCAGCCCCGGCACCCCGGTGGCGACCACCAGGATGTCGGCCTGACGCACCAGGCTCGGCAGATCCCGGGTCTTCTTGTGCGCCACCACCACGGTCGCCTCGGCGCGCAACAGCTCGAGCGCCATCGGCCGACCGACGATGGTCGAGGCACCGATCACCACCGCCAGCTTGCCGCGGCAGTCGATCTGCGCACTGCCGAGCAGACGCATGCAGCCTTTCGGCGTGCACGGGCGCAACGCCGGAAAACCGGCCGCCAGGCGACCGAGGTTCTCCGGGTGGAAACCGTCGACGTCCTTGCCCGGCTGAATCCGCGCCAGCACGCGCTGCACATTGATCTGCGCGGGCAGCGGCAGCTGCACGAGAATCCCGTGCACCAGCGGATCCTGATTGAGCCGGTCGATCAGCGCCAACAGCTCGGCTTCCGAGGTCTGCGCGGACAGACGATTGCTGAAGGAGCGAATGCCCGCCTCCTCACAGGCCGTGATCTTGTGCCGCACGTAAACCTGCGAAGCCGGATCCTCGCCGACCAGCACCACGGCCAGGCCGGGCACCAGGCCACCATGGGCAATATGCTCGGCTACCTCGGCGGCCACCCGGGCGCGCACCTGCAGCGCCAGGCCGCGGCCATCGAGCAGGCGCGCACTGGCGTGTTCAAGCGGACACTCAACACTGGTCGCCGCCATGCTAGTAGCCCTGCCCCGGCACCCAGCGGGTACCGGCCAATGGCACGCGGGCCATGGCAGCGGATTCGACGGTCAACGCCACCAGATCCTCGGGATCGAGATTGAGCAGGTGCGACTTGCCGCAGGCGCGGGCCATGGTCTGTGCCTCCAGCACCAGCACGCGCAGGTAGTTGGCCAACCGCCGACCGCCCTCGATCGGATCCAGGCGCTTGGCCAGTTCCGGGTCCTGGGTGGTGATGCCGGCCGGGTCCCTGCCGTTCTGCCAGTCGTCGTAGAAGCCGGCGGCGGAGCCGAGCTTCTTCAACTCGTCGTCGAGGCGCGGGTGGTTGTCGCCGAGGGCGATCAGCGCGGCGGTGCCGATCGCCACCGCGTCGGCGCCCATGGCCATGGCCTTGGCCACGTCGGCGCCGGTGCGGATGCCGCCGGAGACGATCAGTTGCACCTTGCGGTGCATGTCCATCTCCTGCAGCGCCTGCACGGCCTGCGGAATGGCGCAGAGAATCGGGATGCCGACGTGCTCGATGAACACTTCCTGGGTCGCCGCGGTGCCGCCCTGCATGCCGTCGAGCACGATCACGTCGGCGCCGGCCTTGACCGCCAGCTTGACGTCGTAATACGGACGGCTGGCGCCGATCTTCACGTAGATCGGTTTTTCCCAGTCGGTGATCTCGCGGATCTCGGCGATCTTGATCGCCAGGTCGTCCGGGCCGGTCCAGTCCGGGTGACGGCAGGCACTGCGCTGGTCGACGCCGATCGGCAGGGTGCGCATGCCCGCCACCCGCTCGGTGACCTTCATGCCCAGCAGCATGCCGCCGCCGCCCGGCTTGGCGCCCTGGCCGAGGACGATCTCGATGGCGTCGGCCTTGCGCAGGTCGTCCGGGTTCATGCCGTAGCGCGACGGCAGGTATTGGTAGACCAGGTGCTGCGACTGGCCGCGCTCCTCCGGGGTCATGCCGCCATCGCCGGTGGTGGTGCTGGTGCCGGCGATGGTCGCGCCGCGGCCGAGGGCTTCCTTGGCGTTGGCCGAGAGCGCACCGAAACTCATGCCGGCGATGGTCACCGGGATCTTCAGGTGGATTGGCTTCTTGGCGAAGCGGTTGCCGAGGATCACGTCGGTGCCGCACTTCTCGCGGTAGCCTTCCAGCGGGTAGCGCGACATGGACGCGCCGAGCAGCAGCAGGTCGTCGAAATGCGGCACCTTGCGCTTGGTGCCGCCACCGCGGATGTCGTAGATGCCGGTTTCCGCGGCGCGCTGGATTTCCTGGATGGTCAGGCGGTCGAAGGTCGCGGACTCGCGCAGGACCGGGGGTTGTTTCTCGCTCATGGTGTGATCCTCAGTACGCGGACGCGTTATCGACTTTGAAGTTGTACAACTGGCGGGCCGAGCCGTAGCGCTTGAAGCTCGCCGGGTCGGCGGCGAAGCCGGCCTGATCGAGCAACTCGGCGAGTTCCTCGAGGTGCTCGGCACGCATCTCCTTCTCGATGCAATCCGAACCCAGCGACTTGACCGTGCCCTTGACGTAGATGCGCGTCTCGTAGAGCGAATCGCCCAGCGCGTCGCCGGCATCGCCGCAGACCACCAGGCGGCCGGCCTGGCCCATGAAGCAGCTCATGTGGCCGATGCTGCCGCCGACCACGATGTCGACGCCCTTCATGGAGATGCCGCAGCGCGCGCCGGCATCGCCCTCGATCACCAGCAGGCCGCCATGGGCGGTGGCACCGGCGGCCTGGGAGGCGCTGCCCTTGATCCGCACGCTGCCGGACATCATGTTTTCCGCCACGCCGACGCCGACGTTGCCGTGCACGGTGATGTTGGCCTGCTGGTTCATCCCGGCGCAGTAGTAGCCGGCGTGGCCCTGGATGACGATGTCGAGGGCCTGGTTCACGCCCACGGCCAGGTTGTGCTTGCCGCCGCTGTTGCTGACCAGCCACTCGCGCTCGTCGAGCTGCCTGGCCTGGTCGTGCAGCGCCTGATTGAAATCGCGCACGCTGGCGCTGGAAAGGTCGATGGTTTTCATGGTGTGCGCTCCTCAGGCGGACTGGCGTTCCCAGATGTACATGGTGGCCGGCTCCGGCTCCCAGACCCTGGCGTTGTCGATACCCGGCAGACTGGCCAGCGCCTGGTACTCGGACGCCATGGCCACGTAGTCGTCGGTTTCGGCCAGAATTGCCGGCTTGCAGGCGATCGGATCGCGGATCACCGCGAAGCCGTCACGGGTGCCGATGGCGAAGGTGAAGAAGCCATCGAGGTCTTCCAGGGCGTGATCCAGCGCCGCCTTGAGGCTGTCGCCTTGGCGCAGGCGCCAGGTCAGGTAGCCGGCGGCCACTTCGGTGTCGTTGTCGGTCTCGAACTCGATGCCGTGGCGGCGCAGTTCCTGGCGCAGGCGGAAGTGGTTGGACAGCGAGCCGTTGTGCACCAGGCACAGGTCCATGCCGGTGGAGAACGGGTGGCTGCCTTCCATGGTCACCGCGCTTTCGGTGGCCATGCGGGTGTGGCCGATGATGTGGCTGCCCTGCATCTTGGCCAGGGAGAAGCGCTGCGCAATGTCCTGCGGCAGGCCCATGCCCTTGAGAATCTCGATGCTCTGGCCGACGCTCATGACCCGCACGCCGGGGGCCAGTTCGAGCAGCGCGGCGCGCACCGCGGCTTCGCCGGCATTGGTCTTCAGCACCGCGGCGCTGGCGTTCTGCAACCAGTCCAGCGAGCAGCCGAGGCAGCCTTCCAGCTCGCCCATCAGGGCTTTCCAGTCATAGTCGCTGCTGGCGCTCTGCAGGGTCAGCTTGATCCAGCCGGCGCGCACTTCGTCGCCGTAGATGGCGAAGCCGGCGCTGTCCGGACCGCGATCGGTCATGGCCAGCAGCATGGGTTCGAAGAGCTTGCCGAGCTGGGATTCCAGCGCCGGGTTCTTCAGGTACAGACCTACGATTCCACACATGTTGGTAACTCCTGAAACCTAAGGGTGTTGGCGATTGCCCGCGGCCTGGCGGGCAGCGCAAAATCAGAAAAATTCGGTGTAACGCTCGATTTCCCAGTCGCTGACGTGGCGGCTGTACTCGACCCACTCCATGCGCTTGAGCTTGATGAACTCGTCGACGATCTGCGGGCCGAGCACCTCGCCAAACAGCGGGTCGGCCTCCAGCGCATCGCAGGCTTCCTTGAGGCTCTGTGGCAGGGTCTGGATGCCGCGCGCGGCGATCTCTTCCAGGCTCAGGCTGTAGAGGTTTTCGTTGCAGGCCTGGCCCGGATCGAGCTGACGGTCGATGCCATCGAGGCCGGCGGCGATGATCGCGGCGCTGACCAGGTAGGGATTGCAGCCGGCATCCGGCAGGCGGAACTCGATACGCCCGTAGGGGATGCGCAGCATCGCCGAGCGATTGTTGTCGCCATAGGCAATGAAGGCAGGTGCCCAGGTCGCGCCGGATAGCGAGCGGCCCACCACCAGACGCTTGTAGGAATTCACCGTCGGCGCGGCGAAGGCGCACAGCGCCGGACCGTGCGCCAGCAGGCCGGCGAGGAAGTGATAGGCCAGTTTCGACAAGCCCATGCCGCTCGGGTCGCTGGCATCAAAGAACAGGTTGTTGCTGCTGGCGCTGGCGATCGACAGATGGAAATGCATGCCGTTGCCGGCCCGTTTGGGGTCCGGCTTGGGCATGAACGAGCAGATCATGCCCAGGTCGTTGGCGATCTCGCCGGCGGCCATGCGGAAGAAGGTGAAGCGGTCGGCCGATTCCAGCGCGTCGCTGTAGGTGTAGTTGATCTCGAACTGGCCGCAGGCGTCTTCGTGGTCGATCTGGTAGATGTCGAACCCCACCGGCTGCAGGGACTCGGTCAGGCGCTCGAGAAACTCGCGCGAACGCGACAGGCCCTTGTAGTCGTAGCAAGGCTTCTCCAGCTTGTCGCTGGCATCCACCGGCTTGAGCTTGCCGTCGGCATCGCGGCGAAACAGGCTGAATTCCGGCTCCAGGCCGGTATTCAGGGTCCAGCCGCGATCGCTCAGGCGCTGCACCTGCTGCTGCAGCACGTAACGGCTGTCATACGGATGCGGCTGGCCATTCACATGACCCACACACACCACCCGCCCGTAGCCCGGCTGCCAGGGCACCGGGATCAGCGTCGAGAGATCGCCGCGCGCCATGAAGTCCGGGCCGTGGGGCTGCATGCCCATGCCCCAGATGGCGAAACCGGCAAAGCCGGCGCCCGCCTCGGCCACGGCTTGCAGACCGCTGACCGGCACCGACTTGGTTTTGGCGGCGCCATGAATGTCGACAAACTGGGCCAGCACATATTTGATAGCGTGCTGATCGATGATTCGCTGAGTCTCGCTAGGCAACATGGCCTGCCTCCTGGTGGGTCGCTTTATATTCCGCGTGGGAATTTTACTTTCCCCAAAAGAAATGCAAACAACTTGCCAACCTGCCCCTGACAGAGCGCCACGCCAGCAAAAACGCGGGTTGCTTCTATTCACAGGAGAAAAATGGTTTCATGCGCGGAATATCTGAGTATTCCGGGGAAAACTCTCGCACATTACTGGTGCGAAATTTTTATTCCTGAACCTATAAGGTGCAACGCAACATGCGCAAGACTGACGAAGTGCATCCACGCCTCAAACTCGAGCAGTATCTGGGCATGCAGATCCGTCGCCAGCGGCAGGCCCAGGAACTGAAGATTGCCGATGTGGCCCGCATCGCCAACATCAGCCAGGGCATGCTCAGCAAGATCGAAAATGCCCAGGTGTCGACCAGCCTGGATACCCTGAGCCGCCTGTGCGACGTGCTCGGCATGCCGATGTCCAAGCTGTTCAGCCAGTACGATCAACAAGGCAGCGGCGCCCTGCTGGTCAAGGCCGATGAAGGCTTGGAGGTGGTGCGCCGCGGCACCGACAAGGGCCACACCTATCACCTGCTCAACCACACCCGTGGCCCGAAGAAGACCTTCGAGGCCTATATGGTGACCATGGATGACGCCAGCGAGGAATTCCCCACCTTCTCGCACCCCGGCACCGAGTTCCTCCACCTGCTCGAAGGCGAACTGGTCTACCGCCATGGCGATCAGCTCTACAGCATGACCCCTGGCGACAGCCTGACCTTCGACGGCGAAGTACCGCATGGCCCGGAAAAACTGGTGCAGGTGCCGATCCGCCTGCTGTCGATCATGAACTACGGCAAGGAATAGGCGCGCACAGCGCTTTAGCCAGCCGCGCAGCGCGTCAGCAGGCTGCGCACTTCGTCCTGCATGGCGACGGCCAGTGCCTGGCGCCGCGCCTCGGTCATGCGCGGTCGCGCCAGGGCGCAACTGAATGCGCCGAGCACCTGCCCGCCGGCATCGACAATCGCCACCGCCAGGCCGGTGTAACCCGGCAGGCGGCGGTCGGCCAGACCGCTGGCAAAGCCCAACCGGCGCACGCTGTCCAGGCTCGCCGCAATCAGCTCGGCATCCAGCCCGTAATCCAGGCGCAACACCGCCTGGTTGTGCTGCAGAATTTCGTTGCGCGCGGCGCGCGGCAGGTGTGCCAGCAGCACCTGCGAGGCCTGCCCCACACCCATGGGAATGCGCCCGCCTACCGCCGCGCTGTAGCTCTGCACCGGCTGGTTGCCGGCGAGCAAGTCCAGGCACAGGACGTGGTAACCGTCCGGCACCAGCAGGAAGAAACTGTCGCCAAAGCGCTGTGCCAGGCGCAGCAACGCCGGCCGCGCCAGCTCGCGCAGCCCGCCGGCATTAGCCGCCTGAGCCCCCAGGGCAAACAACTCGTAACCCAGTTCATAACGCCCGCGCCGCTGGCCAGGGCGGACAAAGCCCTGGCGGCGCAACGCCTGCAACAGGCGGTAGAGGGTGGGCCGCGAACAGCCACAGGCGACGGCCAGCTCGCCCGGATCGGCGCCCTGCGCGCCAGCCGCGGCCAGCACGCGCAGCAACTGAAAGGCGCGTTCCAGGCTCTGGGTGCCACCGATGCCGATACGGCTCGTCATGTTTTTCTCACCTGTTGATAAACATCCATGAGCGGCGCCGATGCAAGTTGCGCGCCCCATCGCCGGCGCCAGGCTTGCGCCTGAACCAATCGCCCGGAGAGCCGCACCATGTACCCGCAGATCGAACGCCTGGACCCTTCATCAACGCTGCCCGCGCAGAGCGAAGTCGCCATCATCGGCGGCGGCATCATCGGCGTGGCGACCGCCTACTGGCTGGCCACCCGCGGCATCCCGGTCACCCTGCTGGAAAAGGGCGAGATCGCCGCCGAGCAGTCCTCGCGCAACTGGGGCTGGTGCCGCAGCATGGGCCGTGACCTGGCGGAAATCCCCCTGGCACTGGCCAGCCTGCAGATCTGGCAACGCTGGCAGGAGGAAATGGGCGAAGGCCTGGGTTTTCAGCGCAGCGGCATCCTCTACGCCTGTGAAAACCCGCGCCAGCTGCAGCAGCAAGCCGACTGGCTGGAGGGCGCGCGCCACTATGGCGCCCAAGCCCGCTTGCTGGAACGGCGCGAGCTGGCCGGCGTGCTGCCAGACGCGGCCCGCGCCGGCTGGGCGGGCGCCCTGCACGCCGCGCTGGATGGCCGCGCCGAGCCGCAGCGCGCCAGCGTCGTGATTGCCCGCGCCGCCCAGCGCCTGGGCGCCAAGCTGATCACCCGCTGCGCGGTACGGGGCCTGGACATCGAGGCCGGCCGGGTGAGCGGGGTTATCACCGAGCACGGCCGGCTGCGCTGCAGCCAGGTGGTACTGGCCGGCGGCGCCTGGTCCTCGCTGTTCTGCCGCAACTTGGGCATTCGCCTGCCGCAACTGAAGGTCGTGGCCTCGGTGCTGCGCAGCGAGCCGATGCCCGGCGGCCCCGAGCTTGCCGTGGGCGCCAGCCGCTTCGCCGTGCGCAAGCGCCAGGACGGCGGCTACACCATCGCCCAGCGCAATGGCAACCTGGCGCCGATCACCCCGGACAGCCTGCGCTACTTCGCCGACTTCCTGCCGGCCCTGGGCAAACAGTACCGCGAGCTGCGCCTGCGCCTGGACCGCTCCTTTATCGATGAACTGCGCCAACCCAGCCGCTGGGCGCTGGATCGACCCAGCCCCTTCGAACAGTGCCGGGTGCTCGACCCGCAACCGAGCCTGGCGATTCTCGCCGAGGCGCGCGAGGAGCTGGGCCGGGTCTTGCCCTTCTTCCGCACGCTGCGCGTGGCGCAGAGCTGGGCCGGGGTCATGGACGTCACCCCGGACGCCATCCCGGTGATCGGCCCGGTCGAGCAACTGCCCGGCCTGTTCCTCTCCACCGGTTATTCCGGCCACGGCTTCGGCATCGCGCCGGGTGCCGGGCGCCTGGCCGCCGACCTGCTGCTCGGCGATACGCCGCTGGTCGACCCCACTCCTTTTCGGTTCAGCCGCCTGTAGCAGGCCGTTGAAAAACATTCCCAGCAGGACAAAATAATTCCCCACAGGTATAGACGCGCGACTTTCATTCGCTTATAAAAATCCCCACAAGAAATATATATTCCTTTTGGTTAATTTTATTCGCGGATGAATTTCTCTTTTGCCAGCGAGAAAAACCGCCCCCGATTCCCGACGAGGACGCCATGCACCACGCCCCGAACCAATACATCATCAAGATCAGTTGCCCGGCGACCTCGGGCATCGTTGCCGCGGTCAGTACCTTCCTGGCCGAACAGAAGTGCTACATCAGCGAGATGGCGCAATTCGACGACGAGTTCAGCGGGCGCTTCTTCATGCGCGCGGTGTTTCGCTTCAACTCCGGCGTGCATGGTGACATCGCCGAAGTCGAACAGGGCTTCATGCCGGTCGCCGAAGGCTTCGACATGGACTGGGAGCTGCACAGCACGGTCACGCCGATGCGCGTGCTGCTGATGGTGAGCAAATACGATCACTGCCTGTCCGACCTGCTCTACCGCTTCCAGAAAGGCGAGATGCACATGCAGATCACCGCCGTGGTGTCCAACCACCTGGACCTGCGCCCGATGGCCGAGCGCATGGGCATTCGCTTCATCTACCTGCCGGTGACCAAGGACAGCAAGGCGCAGCAGGAAGCCGAGCTGTTGCGCATCGTCGAGGAGACCGGCACCGAACTGGTGGTGTTGGCGCGCTACATGCAGATCCTCTCCGATGACCTGTGCAAGAAACTCTCGGGGCGCGCCATCAACATCCACCATTCCTTCCTGCCCGGCTTCAAGGGTGCCAAGCCCTATCACCAGGCCTACGAGCGCGGCGTCAAGCTGATCGGCGCGACGGCCCACTATGTCACCGGCGACCTCGACGAAGGCCCGATCATCGAGCAGGAAATCCAGCGCGTGGATCACAGCTACCTGCCGGATGACCTGGTCGCCATCGGCCGCGATACCGAAACCGTCGCGCTGTCCAAGGCAGTCAAGTACCACACCGAGCACCGGGTGTTCCTCAACCACGACAAGACGGTGATCTTCCGGTGAACACCGCCTGTGCGCTGCAGCCGGGGCCAGGCGGCCCCCGTCAACCTCTCGCGTCCCACGCCCACCAGGAGGCCGCATGCCTTACAACCTGCTGAAATACGGCCTGTCGTCCGACTACCCGGTGGAGGTCGATCTGCCGCCGCCGCGCGAACTCAAGTCGAGCTATGACGTGGTCATCATCGGCGGTGGCGGCCATGGCCTGGCCACCGCCTATTACCTGGCCAAGTACCACGGCATCACCAACGTCGCGGTGCTGGAGAAGTCCTACCTGGGCAGCGGCAACACCGCGCGCAACACCGCGGTGATCCGCTCCAACTACCTGACCAGCGAAGGGGTGCGCTTCTACAGCGAGTCGGTGAAGCTGTTCCAGAACCTCTCCAACGAATTCGATTTCAACATTATGTACTCCGAGCGCGGCCAGCTGACCCTGGCCCACACGGATGCCACGGTGCGCGCCTTCCGCCAGCGCGCCGAGGTGAACAAGCACTTCGGCGGGCGTACCGAGATGCTCGACCGCCAGCAGATCCGCGAACTGGTGCCGAGCCTCAATCTCGACCCCGGCCACCTGCCGGTAATCGCCGGCCTCTGGCACATCGACGGCGCCACCGCGCGGCATGACGCCGTGGCCTGGGGCTACGCCAAGCAGGCCGCCAAGCTCGGCGTGGAGATCCACCAGCTCACCGAGGTGCAGGACCTGGTGGTCGAGCACGGCAAGATCGCCGCGGTGAAGACCAACCGCGGCACGCTGAAATGCGCCTGCGCGGTGCAGGCCATCGCCGGTCACAGCTCGCTGCTGATGGCCAAGGCCGGGATTCGTGCGCCGATCCACAGCTACCCGCTGCAGGCCATGGTCACCCAGCCATTCAAGCCGTTCCTCGACCCGCTGGTGAGTTCCAGCGCGCTGCATTGCTACGTGCAACAGACCAGCCGTGGCGAAATGGTCTTCGGCGGCGGCTCCGACCCCTACCCGCTGTACAACACCCGCTCGACCCTGGAACTCAAGGAAAGCCTGCTGGCCCACGCCATCGAGATGTTCCCCTTCCTGGCCAACGCGCGGCTGATGCGCCAATGGGCCGGGATCACCGACATGACCCCGGACTACAGCCCGATCATGGGCCTGTCGCCGGTGGACAACTATTACCTCGACGCCGGCTGGGGCACCTGGGGCTTCAAGGCCACGCCGATCTGCGGCAAGACCATGGCCGAGCTGGTCGCCAGCGGCGGCAAGACCCCCGACCTGATCAAGCCGTTCGCCCTGGAACGCTTCTCGACCTTCCAGCAGGTCAACGAGATGGGCGCCACGGCGGCCAGTCACTGAGGAACGCGCAATGAAGATCATGCCCTGCCCCCTGAACGGCCCCCGCAACATCAGCGAGTTCAGCTACGGCGGCGAACTCAAGCAGATGCCCGCCCCGACCCTGTGCAGCGATGCCGAATGGGCCGCCTACGTATTCAACAGCGACAACCGTGCCGGCGTGGTCACCGAGTGGTGGCTGCACAACGCCTCCAGCTACTGGTTCCTCGCCGAACGCCACACGGTCACCGACGAGATCATCCGCACCTTCGACCCCAAAGAACTCTTCAACCAGCGCGTCGACTTCGCCGCGCCGGCCACACTTGAGGAGGCCAGCGTATGACTTCGCTCAGCCGTCTGCCCGCGCCCATGGGCTTGCTGATCGAGCGCGATCAGCCGCTCACCTTCGAATTCGATGGTCAGCCCTACCAGGGTTTCCAGGGCGACAGCATCGCCAGCGCCCTGCTTGCCAACGGCCGCTGGTTGCTTTCGCGCTCGTTCAAGTACCACCGTCCGCGCGGCCCGTTGAGCATGGCCGGACAGGACGCCAACACCCTGGTGCAGTTGCCCAGCGAACCCAATGTGCTGGCCGACATGCACCCGCTCAGCCACGGCCTCAGCGTCAGCGGGCAGAATTTTTCCGGCTCGCTGGACAAGGACCGCGATGCGCTGCTCGGCCACTTCGCCAAGTTCATGCCGGTCGGCTTCTATTACCGCTCGTTCTACAAGCCCAAGGGCATGTGGAAAGTCTGGGAGCCGCTGATTCGCAAGAAAGCCGGCCTCGGCGTGCTCGATCTGCACTTCCAGCCGCAGTACCACGACAAGGCGTTTCTGTTCACCGACGTTGCCGTCATCGGCGCCGGCCCGGCCGGCCTGCAAGCCGCACTGAGCGCCGCCAATGCCGGGGCCAAGGTGCTGCTGATCGAGCAACAGGCGCTGCTCGGCGGCGCACTGAACTGGGCGCGCTTCGACATCGACGGCGACCAGGCGCAACGGCTGGGCCGCGAGCTGCTCGAGGCCGTCGCGAGCCACGCCAACATCCGTGTCCTCAGCGAGGCCACCTGCAACGCCTGGTTCACCGACAACTTCCTGCCGGTGATTCAGGGCAATCGCCTGTACAAGGTGCGCGCCAGGCAGTGCATCGTCGCCGCTGGCGCCTTCGACCAGCCGGTGGTGTTTCGCAACAACGACCTGCCCGGGATCATGCTGACCAGCGCCGCCCAGCGCCTGATGAAACTCTACGCGGTCAAACCCGGCCAGCGCGCGGTGGTGCTGACCGGCAACGACGACGGCTACCTGGCCGCCCTCGACCTGCATGAGCAGGGCGTGACTGTCGCCGCGCTGCTCGACATGCGCGCGCAACCGGGCAATGGCGCACTGATCACCGCCCTGCAGAGCCGCGGCATTGCCTGCCACAGCGGCAGCACCGTGTATGAAGCGTTGCACGGCAAAGGCATGCGCCACATCAGCGGCGTGGAGGTGCGCCGGATCGTCGGCCAGGGCCAGGTGGACGCCACCAGCCAGCGGATCGACTGCGACCTGCTGTGCATGTCCGCCGGCTACATGCCGGTCTACCAGTTGCTATGCCAGGCCGGTGGCAAGCTCAGCTACGACGACCGCGAGGCCGCCTTCGCCCTCACCGGCCTGCCGGACAACCTCGGCGTGGCCGGTTCGGTGAATGGCCAGCATCTGCTCGCCAACGTACTCAGCGACGCGCGTCAGGCGGCGGCCAACGCCGTCAGCCGCCTGGGCCTGGCGGCGGCTGAAGGCAGCAGCGAGCGGCTCGCCGAGCCCAGGGTCAATTTCGACTGGCCGATCTTCCCGCACCCCAAAGGCAAGGAGTTCGTCGACTTCGACGAAGACCTGCAGGTGCGCGACATCATCAACGCGACCCGCCACGGCTACCGTGACGTGCAACTGGTCAAGCGCTTTTCCACGGTCGGCATGGGCCCGTCCCAAGGCCGCCATTCGGCCCTGTCGACCGCGCGCCTGGTGGCCCAGGCCACCGGCCGCAGTGTCAGCGAAACCGGGGTGACCACCTCCCGCCCGCCCTTCGTCGCGGAAAAACTCGCCCACGTAGCCGGTCGCGGCTTCGACCCGGCGCGGCAGACGCCCATGCACCAGCGCCACCTCGAAGCCGGGGCCAAGATGATGCCCGCGGGCATCTGGCAGCGCCCGGCGTTCTATGGCAAGGCCGCAGAGCGTGACGCCTGCATGCAGGCCGAGGCGCGCCATGTGCGCGAAAAGGTCGGCCTGATCGACGTCTCCACCCTCGGCGGTCTCGACGTGCGCGGCCCGGATGCGGCGGAACTGCTCAATCGCCTCTACACCTTCGCCTTCCTCAAGCAACCCGTGGGTCGCTCGCGCTACGCGCTGATGACCGCAGAAGACGGCGTGGTGATCGACGACGGCGTCTGCGCCCGCTTCGCCGACCAGCATTTCTACGTCTCGGCCACCACCAGCGGCGTCGACCGCATCTACCAGCAGATGCTCAAGTGGAACGCGCAGTGGCGCCTCGACGTCGACATCACCAACGTCACCGCGGCCCTGGCCGCGGTCAATCTGGCCGGGCCGGACTCGCGCCAGGTGCTGGCCAAGCTGTGCAGCGATGTCGACCTGTCGGCCGCGGGCTTCCCCTACCTCGGCGTGCGCCTGGGTACGGTGGCCGGGATTCAAGCGCGCCTGCTGCGGGTCGGCTTCGTCGGCGAACTGGGCTACGAGATCCACGTCCCGGCACGCTACGGCGAAGCACTCTGGGATGCGCTGATGGACGCCGGCAAGGACTTCGACATCCGCCCGTTCGGCGTGGAAACCCAGCGCCTGCTACGCCTGGAAAAAGGCCACGTGATCATCAGCCAGGACACCGACGGCATGACCCACCCGGCCGAGATCGACATGGGCTGGGCGATCGCGCGCAACAAGCCGTTCTTCGTCGGTAAACGCTCGATGGCCATCCTCGAGGCCCAGCCGCTCAAGCGCAAGCTGGTCGGTTTCAGCCTGCCGGCCGGCTCCAGCAAACCGCTGGAAGGCCATCTGGTACTCAAGGGCGGCGACATCAGCGGCAACGTGACCTCCTGCGAATACTCGCAGACCGTCGACCAGATCATCGGCCTGGCCTACTGCGCCGCCGACCAGGCCACGCCGGGCGGGCAGATCCCGATCCGCGTCGAAGGCGGCGAGATGGTCCACGCCACGGTGGTCAGGCTGCCGTTCTACGACCCCGCAACCAAACGTCAGGAGCTTTGATCATGGCCACTCTGCAAGCCCGGGATTTTCGCGAACGCAGCCCGCTATCCCACCGCCACGCGGGGGCAACCCTCGGCGGGCTGGGTAACGCTGTGATCGTCGCCCGCTACGGCGCGGATGACCAGCGCGCGCAACTGCAGCGCTGCGCCCTGCTCGACCTGAGCAACCTGGCGCGCGTCGGCTTTCGCGGCGCCCACAGCGCCGACTACCTGCGCCAGCGCGGCTACCAGTTGCCGCAGGCGCCCAACCAGGCGCTGACCCAGACCGATGGCAGCCGGGTCGCACGGCTGTCGCAGAACGAGTACCTGCTGCTCGGCAGCCTGCACGACGCTGGCGGGCGCATCGCCGAGGAAGAGCGTGCCTGGCAGTTCGGCGCGACGGCCAACTACCTACTGCCGCGCCAGGACAGCCATGCCTGGTTGCTGCTGACCGGCGCCCACTGCGCCGAGGTGATGGCCAAGCTGTGCGGCGTCGACCTGCGCGCGCAAGCCTTCCCGCCCGGTGCGGTGGCGCAAACCTCGGCGGCGCGGATCAACGTCATCCTCATCAACCTGGCCGAAGGCGAGCTGCCGTGCCTGCAGATCCTCTGCGACCGCGCCTCGGCCAACTACTTCTGGGACGCCCTGCTCGACGCCATGGCCGAGTTCGGCGGCAAACCGGCGGGAGTCGACGGGCTGCTGTGAGCGACCCAGCGCCTCCCCGAGTGGCGGACATGCAGCGCAGTGTCCGCCCAACCAGCCTCCAAGGAGCCCAAGCATGACCACCGGCGAACACGACTACATGGTCCCCGCCCTGCAGCGCGGCCTAAGCATCCTGCAGATGTTCGGCGCCCGGCAACGCACCCTGGGCATGGGCGAGATCGCCGAGCAGCTCGACGTCAGCGTGTCGGCCATCTACCGCATCGTCCACACCCTGTGCGAGATGGGCTACCTGCGCAAACTCGGCAAGAACTGCTACGAACTGGGGCCGCAGGTGGTCAGCGACGGCTTCAGCTACCTGACCAGCCGCGACCTGGTCGATGTCGGCCTGCCCTACCTGAATGCCCTGCGCGACCGCACCTCGCTGTCCTGCCACCTGTCGATCCGCGAACAGACCGACAGCCTCTACCTGTACCGCGCCTTCGCCGCCCAACGGCTGTCGGTGAACATCCCCATCGGCACGCGCATTCCCTGCCACTGCACGGCCATGGGCCGGATGCTGCTCACCGGCCTGAGCGAGACGGAGCTGGACAGCCTCTACCAGCATGTGCGCCTCGACGACTATCCACCGCCCGCGCCCAAGACCCTGCCCGAACTGCGCCAGCTCATCAAAGGCGACCGCGAGCGTGGCTGGGTGCTGCACCGCTCGGACTACTCGACCGCCATCGCCTGCGCCATCCACAACCACCTCGGCGCCGTGGTGGCCGCCATCAACCTGTCCGGCCCGGAAGCGGTGATGGACAACAGCGCCGCCCGCGACAGCTACCGCGAGGCGCTGCAGCAGTGCGCCCGCGGCATCTCGCGCGAACTCGGCGCCAGCGTCCGCTAACGACGGCGCTTGATCGAGACGCCAGCAGCGAGCACCTGGGAGCGTTCGCAGCAGGCGAGCGTTTTTTCACCAGCTCTCAACCCGACAGCCCCTGCGCCTGCATCAGCTCACTGATGATCGGCACCGGCCCGAGCAGGTGCTCGCGCATGATGCGGCTGGCCCGCTCGGCATCGCGCGCCAGGATCGCCTCGACCAGCACCGCATGCTCATGCCGCTTGGCCTGCAATGCCTGTTCGGAAAACACCGTGTGCTGCAACCAGAGGTGGCGATAGCGCTCGGCCTGATCGAACAACGATGCACGCACCTGCAACAGGTGCGGCGAGCCACAACCCGCCACGATGGCCTCGTGGAAGGCCTTGTGTCGGGCATCCCAGAGGCTGAGCATTTCTTCGGCGTTGCGCACCTCGACGACCTTGCCCAGAGTGTGCGCGCGGGCGAGGATTTCCGCTTCCCAGCTGTCGTCACCGCGCTCGATCGCCAGGGTCAGGAGCATAGCCTCGAGGTTGGCGCGGGCGTCGTAGATATCCGCCAACTCGCTCAGCGACATGGCCGCGACCCGATAGCCGCGCTGGCTGATGGCGACCACCAGGCGCTCCGCCACCAGTTGTGACAACGCCTCGCGCAACGGCCCGACGCCCAGTCCGTAGCGCTCCTTCAACCCGCTCATCAGCAGTTTCTCGCCGGGTTTGAACAGCCCGCGAATGATGTCCCGCTTGAGCACGTCATAGCCACGCACGGCGAAGTTTTCCCGAAAAACTGGTGCTTCCATCTGAACAGCCCCTTTGGCATACGCCGCCATCATACCGAATCAATCGACAAGAACTGCTTGCATCCGTAAGGCACACTTTTATTGACACATTTTAAAAATGTCGATATTTTCAATCTTAATCGACATTACGTCATCCACACCGCTGCACTCCCCGCCCAGGAGAATCGCCATGACCAGCTTTATTCCCGTCAAAGATCTAGTTGTCCCGCTGCCGCAGGAGCTCAAGGGTTTCACCCTCGGCCCGAGCCAATACTCGCCGCGCCTGCTGCAACTGACCTTCAGCCACACCACGGTCGAGGCCTTTCTCGCGGCCATGGCCGAATGGCCGGTGCAGGCCCTGGAATACAAGTCGTTCCTGCGCTTTCGCGCGGCCAAGCTGCTCGACGAGCTGTGCGAAGGCACCCTGCAGCCGGTGCTGATCAACACCCTGGTCGATCGCGACAGCGGTGGCTTGCTGATCACCCCGTACGGCCTGAATAGCGTGGAACAGGCCGACGACATGGTGAAACTGGCCACGGCCGTGGCCCACCTGTTTGGCCGTTCCAACTACGACGCCATGAGCGGCCAGTACTACGCACGTTTCGTGGTGGAGAACGTCGATAATTCCGACAGCTACCTGCGCCAGCCGCACCGGGTGATGGAACTGCACACCGACGGCACCTTCGTCGAGCAGGACACCGACTACGTGCTGATGATGAAGATCGACGAGCAGCACATGGAGGGCGGCAATTCCCTGCTGCTGCACCTGGATGACTGGGAGCAGCTGCAGGCCTTCAACAGCCACCCGCTGGCGCGGCGCGACATGCGCTGGACCGCGCCGCCGAGCAAGAAGGTCGACAAGGACGTGTTCCATGCGGTGTTCGACACCGACAACCAGGGCCGGCCGATCATCAGCTACATCGATCAGTTCGTGCAGCCGCGCAACTTCGAGGAAGGCAACTGGCTGACCGATCTGTGCGAATCGCTGGAAACCAGCCAGCACAAGCTGTCAGTCCCGGTGCCAGTGGGCAGCTTCCTGCTGATCAACAATCACTTCTGGCTGCACGGCCGGGACCGCTTCACCGCCCACCCCGGCCTGCGCCGGGAACTGATGCGCCAGCGCGGCTACTTCACTCACGCCAAGGTGCTGCGCAACCCGCGCCAGTGAATCGGCGCCCGTCACTCCGCTCCCCTGTCGAGAGCCTGCCGACTGCAAGGCCGGCGCTCTCGCGCATCCACCCCAAGATCGCAGGCAACGGCATGTACGACTTCATCATCATCGGCGGCGGCATCATCGGCATGTCCACCGCCATGCAGCTGATCCAGGCCTATCCCGACAGCCGCATGCTGCTGCTGGAGAAGGAAACGGCGCCGGCCATGCACCAGACCGGCCACAACAGCGGCGTAATCCACGCCGGCGTGTATTACACGCCGGGCAGCCTGAAATCCAGGTTCTGCCTGGAGGGCAACCGCGCAACCAAGGCCTTCTGCGATCAGCAGGGGATTCGCTACGACGCCTGCGGCAAGCTGCTGGTGGCGACCAACGAACTGGAAATGCAGCGCATGCAGGCGCTGTGGCAACGCACCGCGGCCAATGGCCTGGAGCGGCACTGGCTGAGTGCCGGCGAATTGCGCGAACGCGAGCCGAACATCAGCGGCATCGGCGGCATATTCGTGCCCTCCAGCGGCATCGTCGACTACGCCGAAGTCACCGCCGCCATGGCCCGCGAGTTCCAGCAGCGCGGCGGTGAAATCCGCTATGCCAGCGAGGTCGTCGGCCTGCAGGAGCGCCCCACGGAAATGCTGGTGCAGACCGCGGCGGGCGATTTCAGCTGCCGGTTGATGATCACCTGCTCGGGGCTGATGGCCGACCGCATGGTGCGCCTGCTCGGGCTCGACCCGGGTTTCAGCATCTGCCCCTTCCGCGGCGAATACTATCGCCTGCCGGAACAGCACAACCGCATCGTCAACCACCTGATCTACCCGATCCCGGACCCGTCCATGCCGTTCCTCGGCGTGCACCTGACCCGCATGATCGACGGCAGCGTCACCGTTGGCCCGAACGCGGTGCTGGCACTCAAGCGCGAGGGCTATCGCAAGCGCGATTTCTCCCTGGCCGACACCCTGGCCATGCTCGGCGACCCGGGCATCCGCAAGGTGCTGCGCGACAACCTGCGTCCCGGCCTGAGCGAGATGAAGAACTCGCTGTTCAAGCGCGGCTATCTGCAGCAAGTGCGCAAGTACTGCCCCAGCCTCACCGTCAAGGACCTGCAGCCCTACCCGGCCGGGGTGCGCGCCCAGGCGGTGTCCAGGGACGGCAAGCTGATCGAGGACTTCCTGTTCCGCAACACCCGGCGCAGCGTCAACGTCTGCAACGCCCCGTCGCCGGCGGCGACCTCGGCGTTGCCGATCGGCGCCTACATCATCGAACAGGTCGACGCGCAACTGCTGGCCCTGCCGGGCTTCAACAAAACCCGGCAAGAGGCAGCGGCACACGCCTAGAACGGCAGTACGCCAGGAGCGAAAAAGCAATGCACCCAGCGACAATCCAGGCGCCCCTGCCGCCACGTAGCCTGTGGCTCATGCGCCTGTCCGCGGGCACTCACCCCAATCCATTTGATCGCCAGGCCAGCCGCGCCTGACCACTCACCTCGAGAGCGTGCCATGAACCAGCCAGTTTCCTCGTTGCCGGAAAAAGACATCCAGTACCAACTGCACCCCTACACCAATGCCCGCCTGCACCAGGAAGTCGGCCCGCTTATCATCGAGCGCGGCGAAGGCATCTATGTGTATGACGACCAGGGCAAGGGCTACATCGAGGCCATGTCCGGCCTGTGGAGCGCGGCGCTGGGCTTCAGCAACCAGCGCCTGATCGCCGCCGCCGAGCAGCAACTGCGCACCCTGCCGTTCTATCACCTGTTCAGCCACAAGTCGCACCGTCCGAGCATCGAGCTGGCCGAGAAACTGATCGAGATGGCGCCGGTGCCGATGAGCAAGGTGTTCTTCACCAACTCCGGCTCCGAAGCCAACGACACCGTGGTCAAGATGGTCTGGTACCTGAACAACGCCCTCGGCAAACCGGCCAAGAAGAAGTTCATCAGCCGGGTCAACGGCTACCACGGCATCACCGTGGCCAGCGCCAGCCTGACCGGCCTGCCCGGCAACCAGCGCGGCTTCGACCTGCCGCTGCCGGGCTTCCTGCATGTCGGCTGCCCGCACCATTACCGCTGTGCCCAGCCAGGCGAGAGCGAGGAGCAGTTCGCCGACCGCCTGGCCGCCGAACTGGAGCAGAAGATCCTCGCCGAAGGCCCGGAGACCATCGCCGCCTTCATTGGTGAACCGTTGATGGGCGCCGGCGGCGTGATAGTGCCGCCGCGCACCTACTGGGAGAAGATCCAGCGGGTCTGCCGCCGCCACGACATCCTGGTGGTCGCCGACGAAGTCATCTGCGGCTTCGGCAGGACCGGGCAGATGTTCGGCAGCCAGACCTTCGGCATCCAGCCGGACATCATGGTGCTGTCCAAGCAGCTGTCGTCGTCCTACCAGCCGATCGCCGCGATCCTGATCAACGACCGGGTGTTCCAGGGCATCGCCGACCAGAGCCAGAGCCTCGGCACCCTCGGCCACGGCTTCACCGGCAGCGGCCATCCGGTGGCCACCGCCGTGGCCCTGGAAAACCTCAAGATCATCGAGGAGGAGCGCCTGGTCGAGCACGCCGCGCAGATGGGCCAGTTGCTGCACGCCGGCCTGCAGCAGTTTGCCGACCACCCGCTGGTCGGCGAGGTTCGCGGCTGCGGCCTGATCGCCGCGGTCGAACTGGTAGGCGATCGCGCCACCAAGGCGCCGCACCAGAGCCTCGGCACCCTCGGTCGGCACATGGCCGCCCGGGCCCAGGAGCACGGCATGATCACCCGCGCCATGGGCGATGCCGTGGCCTTCTGCCCGCCGCTGATCGTCAGCGAAGCGGAGATCGGCCTGATCCTGCAGCGCTTCGCCAGGTCCCTCGACGACACCAGCAGATGGGTTGGCTGAACCCGGGCAGGCCGATGGCCTGCCTATCGAAGCGACTACAACAATAGACCGCAGCCACCGACTACCGGAGCCCGCCATGCAACTCAAAAACGCCCACCTGTTCCGCCAGCAAGCCTATATTGACGGCGTTTGGCTCGACGCGGACAGCGGCCAGACCATCGCCGTGAATAACCCGGCCAGCGGCGAGATCATCGGTTCGGTACCGAAGATGGGCCGCGCGGAAACCCGCCGCGCCATCGAGGCCGCCGAGCGCGCCCTGCCGGCCTGGAGCGCGCTGACCGCCAAGGAACGGGCGAGCAAGCTGCGCCGCTGGTTCGAGCTGATGATGGAAAACCAGGACGACCTCGGCCGCCTGATGACCATCGAACAGGGCAAGCCGCTGAGTGAAGCCAAGGGCGAAATCGCCTACGCCGCCTCCTTCCTCGAGTGGTTCGCCGAAGAAGCCAAGCGCATCTATGGCGACACCATTCCCGGCCACCAGCCGGACAAGCGCATCATCGTGCTCAAGCAGCCGATCGGCGTCACCGCGGCGATCACCCCGTGGAACTTCCCCTCGGCGATGATCACCCGCAAGGCCGGCCCGGCCCTGGCTGCCGGCTGCACCATGGTGCTCAAGCCGGCTTCGCAGACCCCCTACTCCGCCCTGGCCCTGGCGACTCTTGCGGAAAAGGCCGGGATTCCGCCTGGCGTGTTCAGCGTGGTCACCGGCAGCGCCGGCGAGGTCGGCGGCGAGCTGACCGGCAACCCGATCGTGCGCAAGCTGACCTTTACCGGCTCCACCGAGATCGGTCGCCAGCTGATGGCCGAGTGCGCCCAGGACATCAAGAAGGTGTCGCTGGAGCTGGGCGGCAACGCGCCGTTCATCGTCTTCGACGACGCCGACCTGGATGCCGCCGTGGAAGGCGCGCTGATCTCCAAGTACCGCAACAACGGCCAGACCTGCGTGTGCGCCAACCGCCTGTATATCCAGGACGGGGTGTACGACGCCTTCGTCGACAAGCTGATAGCCGCCGTGGCCAAGCTGAAGATCGGCAACGGCCTGGAACACGGCACCACCACCGGCCCGCTGATCGACGCCAAGGCGGTGGCCAAGGTCCAGGAACACATCGCCGACGCCCTCGGCAAAGGCGCCAAGCTGGTGGCCGGCGGCAAGCCGCACAGTCTCGGCGGCAGCTTCTTCGAGCCGACCATCCTGGTCGACGTGCCGAACCATGCCGCGGTCGCCAAGGAAGAGACCTTCGGCCCGCTGGCGCCGCTGTTCCGCTTCCAGGACGAGGCCGACGTCATCGCCATGGCCAACGACACCGAATTCGGCCTGGCCTCCTACTTCTACGCTCGCGACCTCGGCCGCGTGTTCCGTGTGGCGGAGGCGCTGGAGTACGGCATGGTCGGCATCAACACCGGGGTGATCTCCACCGAAGTGGCTCCGTTCGGCGGGGTCAAGGCGTCCGGCCTGGGCCGCGAGGGCTCCAAGTACGGCATCGAGGACTACCTCGAACTGAAGTACCTGTGCCTCGGTATCTGAGCCGACCCCGGTCCTGATCACGGGCTTACCTGCAATGCTGTTCACTTAATCAGGTGAGCAGCATTTTTTTGTAGCCCGGATGCAATCCTGGCTACGCACTTGCTCCTTTCACTCTGGTGCGCATAGCGCACCCTAGGGTTTTTCCGGCACGCCGCGCGGCGCCCCACCCAGTTCACTGGATGACAAAAGACAGGGCCGCCAGCAGCAATTCTTTATCCACCCGCCTGCTTACCATCATGACTCCACCCCCTCGCACAACAACAAGAGAAGAGTCATGGCCGGAAATATCAAGAAGCACGGCGACAGCGCCGACTGCGCCCTAGTGGCGGTTCCCGACAATCAACGCATGAGCAAAGGTTCGCTGACCATGGCCTGGTGGGCCATCTGCAGCGCCATGTTCTGGCTGGTGGTGTCCGCCACTCTGGCGATGAACTTCGGCACGCAGAACGCCATCATCGGCCTGCTGCTGTCCGTCGTCACCTATGCGGCCATCAACGGCGTCATCGCCCGTTATGCGATCAAGACCGGGCTGTCGGTCGCCCTGTTCTCCCGCGTGCTGTTCGGCCGCACCGGTGCGGCACTGGCCACCCTGATCTTCTTCGCCACCGCGATCTACTACAGCGTGTTCGAAGGCTCGGTGATCGCCATCGCCATCCACAACTATGTGTCCGGCCTCACGCTCAACCAGGCCTACCTGCTGGTGGTGCTGTACAGCGTGCCGCTGGTGTTCGGCAGCGTGCAGACCTGGCTGGACAAGTTCAACGGCGTGCTGCTGCCGCTCTACCTGCTCGGCCTGATCGCCGTGGTGGTGATGGCGGTCGGCAAATACGGCTACAGCTCCGCCTGGCTGGAAATGGGGCCTGAGAGCGGGCCGGTGAGCAATGGCTGGTGGGACTGTTTCACCTACTTCATGGGCGTCTGGATTCTCATGATGTACACCTGGGACTACGCCCGCTTCGGCCGCCAGGAAGATGCCGGCTACCACGCCAGCTTCAACTTCGGCCTGCCGTTCTACATCTTCACCTTCCTGATCAACGGCCTGGTCGGCATCTTCCTCGCCGCGACCATCCCGACCCAGGGCGGTCTCTCGGAAGTCTCGGTGGTGCTCGCCATCGTCGAGCTGATGGGCATCTGGGGCCTGCTGTTCGTCTGGGTCAGCCAGACCCGCATCAACACCGCCAACTTCTTCATGGCGGCCAGCAACATGCAGGCCTTCTTCAGCCGCTTTGGCCTGGCCGGCGTGCCTTACATGGTCTGGGCCGTGGTGGTCGGCATGGTGGTGTACGCCCTGATGCTGCTCAACGTGTTCAGCTACATCCTGCAAGCCCTGGCCTACCAGAGCATCTTCGTGGTGGCCTGGGTGGCGATCGCCCTGGCCCACATCTTCTCGCCGAAGTACGACCAGCTGTTCGACGGCAAGCTGGAGTACCAGCCGGATCGCGTCACCTCGTTCAACCCCTGCGGCCTGACCGCCTGGTTCTTCGCCGCCGGTCTGGGCATCGTCCTGCTCAACGTCGACGGTGCGGCGCTGGCGTCCTACTCGGCGCCGGTGACCTTTATCAGCGCCTTCGGCGCCTATTGGCTGCTGCTGGGCAACGCCAAACGCAGCTGGTTCATCCGCGCCAGCTGCAGCTGACACCACGCTCGTCCATAGCCGCCGGGGCTTGCCCTGGCCGCTCGCGGCAGCGAACTCACCGATTCAGCGCAAGCCTCGGCAACCCGCCGCGGCTTGGCGCTGCGCTGCAAAAAAACAAGACCGATAATGCAACGGAGTAGCTCCATGAACCTGTTCAACCGCCGCACCCTACCCGCCCTCGGCGCCCTGCCGCTGCTGGCCGCCATCGCCATGCCAGCCGCCGCGGTCGCGATCAACGACAGCCTCGACATCGGCGGCGCGGTGCGGGCGCGCGTCGACTACGACCCCGACCGCGACATCGAGGAACTCGGCTTCGATACCGCCTTCCTCACCGCCAGCTACAACTCCGACAGCTGGATAGGTGCGGCCAAGTACCGCTTCTACGGCGATGCCTACCCCTACGACTACACCGACAAGATCGGCGATATCTCCTTCGCCGAATACGCCTGGATCGGCTACAAGTTCGACGAGTCGCGCCAGCTCCAGGTCGGTCTGAACAAGATCCCCTTTGGCCTGCAGCCTTACTTCGGCAGCACCTTCTTCGAGTCGCTGGGCAACGTCATCGGCCTCGAAGACATCCAGGATCTGGGCGTCAAATACATCCAGCAGCAGGGTGACTGGAACCTCCAGCTCGGCTACTACCTGCGCCCCGCCGACCAGGGCCAGGGCACCAGCCGCGGCGGCCGGACCTATGCCACCAGCGTCGCCACCGCCGACGACTATGTGGTCGATGGCAGCGACAACCACGAGCGCGACATCCTGGTCGGACGTCTGGCGCGCAACCTCAAGTTCGGCGCCTGGCAATCGGAGATCGGCGCCTCGCTGCTGACCTCGTCGCTGGAAAACCAGGACACCGGCGACAGCGGCCGACGCAACGCCCTGGCCGTGCACTACCTGGGCAAGAACGGCCCCTGGGGCGTGCAACTGCAGGCCACCCGCCAGGAGATGACGCCGGAAAACCCCGGCAGCGACGAACTGGTCAGCTTCGGCAGTTTCGACGGCACCTTCAACGTCGCGGCCAAGGGCGATCTGTACGTGGCCGACCTCAGCTACGACATCGCCGGCACCTTCGGCTGGTTCTCCGGGGTCAAGGTCTATGGCAACTACAGCCTGTTCGACAAGGACGAGTCCAGTTTCGAGGATTCCCAGCGCTTCATCCTCGGCACCTCCTTCTCGCTGAAAGACCTGTGGATCGCCGTCGAATGGCTGCACGGCAAGCACGACCCCTATATCGGCGGCGGTAGCTACACCCAGAGCCTGGGAGCCGGCGGCAGCGACCGCTGGGAGAACCAGCTGTACACCAACATCGGTTACTACTTCTAAGGACATCCCACAGGACGAATGCTCACGTTCCTGTCTTGGCCAGCCTCGTGCTGGCCTTTTTTATGACCTTGACCCAGCTCGGATGGGGTGACGCCGCCGTGCGGGCTGTCAGCGGTGCGCGCGACGCACCCTACCCGAACCGGCTATACGCCAGGCAGCGTTTGCAGGAGAACGTCCCACCCGGGCCGCCGTCTGATCTCGCGCGGACAGTGCACTGCACGCCAATAAACGGTGCATCCGGCGACAAGCCAGGCGCCAGGCCGGCGCGTAGCTTTAGTGACGTGGGCAAGACATCCGTCACGGCCCTCACCCGGACAAAAACAAGATTTGTGGTGACCCATGAACACAGTAGATCCGATCACCCTGGCAGTCGTGCGCGGCGCGCTCGAAACCGCCCAGCGAGAAATGACCCTGACGCTGGAAAAGACCAGTCGTTCGAGCGTGTTCAACCTCGCCCACGACTATTCCAACGCCCTCTTCGACCATCTCCCGGAAATGATCCTGCAAGGCCAGGACATCCCGATCCACCTCGGCTCGCTGATCCCGGCGATGAAATGCGTGGCCGGCTTCTTCGGCGATGACATCGCCGAGGGCGACGTCATCTATCACAACGACCCGGCCTACAAGGGCAGCCACATCCTCGACTGCTGCATGTACAAGCCGGTGTTCTACCAGGGTGAACTGGTGTTCTGGACCGTCTGCAAGGGCCACCTCACCGATATCGGCGGCCCGGTGCCGGCCGGCTATAACCCGGATGCCAAGGAAATCTATGCCGAAGGCCTGCGCATCCCGCCGGTCAAGCTGTGGGCCCAGGGCAAGCGCCGCGAGGACGTGGTCAACCTGCTGCTGACCAACATGCGCGCCCGCGCCTACCAGGAAGGCGACCTGAATGCCCAGTACGGCGCCTGCAGTGTCGGCGAGCGTCACCTGATCGAGCTGCTCGAGCGCTATGGCGTCGAGCAGGTGCGCGCCTGCATCGGCGAACTCAAGGACATGGCCGACCGCCACATGCGCGCCCTGCTGCGCGAGGTACCGGACGGCTGCTACTCGGGTACCGCGGTACTCGAAGACTCCGGCCACGGCCTGGGCGAACTGTCAATCACCGCGCGGGTGGAAATCCGTGGCGACCAAGCCCATGTGCTGATCGAGAGCCCGCCGCAGGTGCCCTACTTCATCAACTCCTACGAGGGCAATTCGATCTCCGGCGTCTACCTCGGCCTGATGATGTTCGCCCAGGTGCCGCCGCCCTATAACGAAGGCCTGTACCGCTGCATCAGTGTCGACCTCGGCCCACCCGGCACGCTGTGCAATGCCCAGGAACCGGCGCCGCACGTCAACAGCACCACCACGCCGATGGAAACCCTCGCCGACGCCGTACGCCTGGCCCTGGAACAGGCCGCACCGGAGCGGGTGACCGCTTCCTGGGGGCATGCCAGCGGGATCAACATCGCCGGCCACGACCCGCGCAACGGCAATGACGAATACGTGACCATGGTGCTCGCCTCGATCATCTCCGGCGCCGGCGCCAACCAGGCCATGGACGGTTGGCCGGCCTGCGGCCCGCTGTGCTGCTTCGGCGCGCTGATGTCCGGCGATATCGAGCTGCTGGAGTACTCCTACCCGATCCTGATCCACCGCTACAGCCTGATGGCCGACAGTGGCGGCGCCGGCGAATTCCGCGGCGGTTCCGGCACCCGCCTGGAAATCGAACCGCTCGAGCATGCCATGACCGTGGTCGGTTTCGGCGAAGGCCGCCAGCTGCCGACCGCCGGCGCGGCCGGGGCGAACAACGTGCTGCTCGAGCCCAAGCTCGGCCGCCTGATCCACCGGCATGCCGACGGCGAGGAAAGCCACTACATCCAGAACACCCTGCTGACCGCCCAGCCGGGCGAACGGGTGATCAACGTCAATCCGGGTGGCGGTGGCTACGGCGACCCGCTGCGCCGGCCGCTGGCCGCCGTGCTGGCCGATGTGCGCAACGGCCTGGTTTCGCGCGAAGGCGCGCGCCTGGAATACGGCGTGGTCATCGACGGCCAGGGCCAACTTGACGAAGCCGCCACCCGCGCCCAGCGCGCCGCGCATTGAGCACAGCAGAGGATCAGAGCATGACTAAGCAACAATATCGCCTGGGCATCGACGCCGGCGGCACTTTCACCGATTTCATTCTCGCCGACCGCAACGGCAACGTGCAGCTGTTCAAGGCGCCATCCACCCCGCATGACGGCACCCTGGCGATCCGCAACGGCCTGGCGCAGATCGCCGATGCCATCGGCCGCAGCCCGGCTGAGATCATTGCCGACTGCGACCTGTGCATCAACGGCACCACGGTGGCGCTCAACGCACTGATCGAAAAGACCGGGGTCAAGGTCGGCCTGCTGTGCACCGATGGCCACGAGGACAGCCTGGAAATCCGCCTCGGCCACAAGGAAGACGGCCACCGCTACGACGCCACCTATCCGCCGGCGTACATGCTGGTGCCGCGCCACCTGCGCCGGCCGATCGGCGGGCGCGTGCTCAGCGACGGCCGCGAGTACAGCGCGCTGGACGAGGCGGCGATCCTGGCCGCCATCGACTACTTCCGTGAGCAACAGGTGCAGGCGGTGGCGATCTCCTTCGTCTGGTCGGTGCGCAACCCGAGCCACGAACAGCGCGCCATGCAGATGGTCCGCGCCGCCCTGCCGGACGTGTTCGTCTGCAGCGGCCACGAGGTGTTCCCGCAGATCCGCGAATACACCCGCACCTCCACCACCGTGGTCAACGCCTACCTGAGCCCGGTGATGGGCCGCTATATCGAGCGCATCGACGCGCTGTTCGAGGAGCTGGGCGCGCAGCAACCGACCCGCTACTTCCAGTCCAACGGCGGCCTGGCGCCCGGTGCCGTGATGCGCGAGCGCGCGGTCAATGCGATCAACTCCGGGCCCGCCTCGGCACCGCAGGCCGGCCTGTGCGTGGCGCAACCCTTCGGCATCGACAACGTGATCACCGTCGACATGGGCGGCACCTCGTTCGACATCACCCTGAGCAAGGGCGGGCGCACCAATTTCAGCAAGGACAGCGACTTCCTGCGCTACCGCATCGGTGTGCCGATGATCCAGGTGGAAACCCTCGGCGCCGGCGGCGGTTCGATCGCCCACCTCGACGATTTCGGCATGCTCCAGGTCGGCCCACGCAGCGCCGGCGCCACGCCCGGCCCGGTGTGCTACGGCAAGGGCGGCAGCGAACCAACCGTGACCGACGCCAACTTGGCGCTCGGCTACCTGGCCGACGGCGCCCTGCTCGGTGGCAGCATCCGCCTCGACCGCCAGGCCGCGATCAACGCGATCCGGAGCAAGATCGCCGAACCGCTGGGCATCAGCGTCGAGCGTGCGGCGATCGGCATCATCACCCTGGTCAACCTGAACATGGTCAGCGGCATCCGCCGGGTATCGGTGGAGCGCGGCTATGACCCGCGCGACTTCGCCCTGATCGGCGCAGGTGGCGCGGCGGGCATGCACGTGATGCGCCTGGCCGAGGAAATCGGCAGCAAGGTGGTGCTGATCCCCAAGGTGGCGTCCGGTTTGTGCGCCTTCGGCCAGATCCTCTCGGACATCCGCTACGACCAGCTGACCACCCTGCCGATGCGCCTGGATGATCAGCACGTCGACCTCGAGCAGCTCAACCTGGCCCTGCACGACCTGCGCGAGCGCGGCATGGCCAACCTGCGCGACGACGGCTTCAGCACCGGCAACCGGGTCGACTGCCAGTACAACCTGGAGATCCGCTACCTGGGGCAGATCCACGAGTGCAACGTCGAGCTGAGCTGCGAGCAACTCGACCGCAGCAGCCTGGCGGCGCTGCGCGAAGCCTTCCACCAGCGGCACAAGGCGCTGTTCTCCTACAGCGAACCGGACAGCCCGATCGAGCTGGTCAACCTCGAGTGCTCGGTGATCGCCCGCCTGCAACGGCCCCCCATGCCGGAGCTGGTCATCCCGGCCGAACCGTGCGCGGCCAGCCCGGTCGGTCATCGGCCGATGCTGTTCAGCGCCCAGGACGACTGGCAGGACACCCCGGTGTACAACGGCGACCGGTTGCAGGCCGGGCAGACCATCCAGGGCCCCTGCGTGATCGAGGAAGCGACCACCAACATCGTCGTGCCACCAGGCTGGCAAGCCACCCTGTCGCCCTCGGCCACCTACCGGCTGACACCCGGTGATTGACCCTTGGTAAACATTGGCAAATGATGGCAAAACAGCGGCGCCGGCAGTTCTACTGATCGGCGCCGTCCTCACAATAACAACATACGAGGACCGGCCATGGCACACCAACTCTCCACCCGCTATTGGCCCGACAGTGAACGCCAACCGCGCTGGGCCGAAGCGATCGGCAGCACCTATTTCCCGCTGTCGCTGGAATTCGCCCCCAACGCCAGTTTCAGCGGCAGCCTGCAGATCTGGGAAACCAACAGCACCTCCCTGACCTTGTCGCGCCTGCGCTCGAGCCAGCTCGGCTACTCGCGCAGCAAGGCCCAGGTCAGCGACGACCGCGAAGCCTGCTACCTGGTCACGGTGCCACGCCGTGCCGAAGTACATTTCGAGCAGGACGGCCGCGAACTGCACTGCCAGCCCGGAGGCTTCATCTTCGAGCGCGGCGATGCGCCCTACCGTTTCCACTACGCCAGCGACAACGACCTCTGGGTTTTCAAGCTGCCCGAACGCGCCCTGCATGGCCAGTTGCGCGGCGCCGAGCGCTATACGCGCTTCTGCTTCGATGCCAGGCGCAGCCTCGGGCGGATCTTCGTCGACCAGTTGGCGATGTGCGCGGCGCGCTTCGACGAGTGCGACCAGGCCGCCCGCCACATGCTGCTGGAACAGGCCCTGTCGACCCTGCTGATGGCCCTGCGCCAGGACGAACGGGTACTCAACAGCGAAAGCTCGAACCTGGCCGCCCTGCACCTGCAGCGCATCGAGCACTATGTCGAGCAACACCTGTGCTCGTCCGACCTGACCCCGCAGCAGGTCGCCGCCGCCTGCGGCCTGTCGGTGCGCTATCTGCACAAGCTGTTCACCAGCACCCCCTACAGCCTCGGCGAATGGATCCGCCTGCAGCGCCTGGAAGCCATCAACCGGCGCCTGCACGACCCGCACTGCCACCTGTCGATTGGCGAACTGGCGCTGCACTGGGGTTTCAGCGACCAAGCGCAGTTCACGCGCAGCTTTCGCCAGCACTTCGGCTGCACCGCCAGCGAGGTCCGCGCCGGGGTGTCCGCCAGTAAGTAGGGTGCGCTCTGCGCACCGCTGTTGAATCGAAGATTTCGCTGCGCCCCGCGCACCCGAGGATTCAGGCGTGCAGCACCACGGTGCGGTTGGCGTTGAGGAACACCCGCCGTTCGAGGTGGTAGGCGATCGCCTTGGCCAGGGTCTGGCACTCGATATCGCGGCCCTTGGCGACCAGGTCTTCGGGGTAGTGGGCATGGTCCACCGACTCCACACCCTGGGCGATGATCGGCCCCTCGTCGAGGTCGTTGTTGATGTAGTGGGCGGTGGCGCCGACCAGCTTGACCCCCTTCTGGTAGGCCTGGTGATAGGGCTTGGCGCCCTTGAATCCGGGCAGCAGCGAGTGGTGGATATTGATCGCCCAGCCGTCCAGCCGGCGACACAGCTCCGGCGAGAGCACCTGCATGTAGCGGGCGAGCACCACCAGTTCGGCGCCGGTCTCCTCGATCACCTGGATGACCTTGCGCTCCTGCGAAGGCTTGTCGTGCGGGTCGAGGGGGAAGTGGTAATAGGGAATGCCGTGCCAGCGCGCCAGCGGTTCCAGGTCCGGGTGGTTGGACACCACCGCCACCACGTCCATGGCCAGGTGGCCGATGCGTTGGCGATAGAGCAAATCGTTGAGGCAATGGTCGGCCTTGCTCACCATCAGCACCACCTTGGCCCGGTAGCCCGGCGGGGTCAGTTCGGTGTGCATGGCGAAGGGCGCCAGGCGCTCGTCGAGGCCGGCGCGGAAGGCCGGCTCGTCGAAGCCGTCGGGCTGGCGGAACTCGACGCGGATGAAGAAGCGCGCGGACAGCCGGTCATCGAACGAGTGGTGCTCGGTGACGTAGCAGCGCTGCTCGAACAGGAAGCGCGTCACCGCGTCCACGGTGCCGAGCACGCTCGGGCAGTGGGCGGTGAGAATCCAGGTGTCGGGGGTGCGGCTCATGGTTTTCTCCAATCAGGGCGCAGGGTGGATCGGTGCGCGCCTCCC
>NZ_JAAOJA010000017.1 GCF_013184545.1 Pseudomonas tumuqii
GGCTTCGTCGACGCCTGGCGGTACGCGGTTGGTGATCAGGTCGAGCAGGAAAGCTTCTTCGCCTGCTGGCGGGTTTTTCAGCAGCTCGATCAGGCCTGCGGTTTGTTCGGCGGTCAGCGGCTGGGGCACGATACCCTGAGCGGCACGCTCTGCTACGTGTATGCGATAGGCTTCAAGCACAGTTATTACCCTCATCAGTGGTCCCAAAGGGTTGTCCGGGACGCGATCCAGAAAACCCTGAACCAGGCGCTTCGCGGCTTTATGGGCCCCTCAGCCGAGGTTTCAGAGGTTTCTTGCAGAAGCTGTTTTCAAAGTTTTACGCCGGCAGGACGGCTTGATGAGGGCTGGCGCAGGCACTTGAAAGGGTGTTCCAAGGGCCTGCGTCAACATCGTACCTGCAGGATCTACTGTGCTCGTGACGCTTTGAAAACAGCTTCCAACGGACATTGGCGCCTATAAAAGGCGGGCCGATTCTACTGGAAAGCTTGGATAAAGTTAAGCTAAAGCCCCGCGGCGAGCAGGTTGGGTAAATAGCTTGTCTGCTAAAGGGGTAGATGTAGAGAACGTCGGTGAAAAGCATGGTTTCCCTGCGGTTAAAGTAAGTAACCGGTCTTTTATCCATGCTGCAGCCAGGTGCGCGGTAGTTTTCATCCGGTCTGTCGACAGAGATGAACTGACTTAGACAAAGGGCTAACATGCCTGCCTTTCCGCCAGCATGTATCCCGCCTAGCCATGTCCAACCAGCGTATCAAAACCCCGTGTGTCGGCCTTTGCTCCACTGTCTACGGTGACTTGGTGTGCCGTGGCTGCAAGCGCTTTCACCATGAAGTGATCAACTGGAACAGTTATAACGACGAGGAGAAATACGCAGTCTGGCTGCGCCTCGAGGTGTTGTTGGTGCAGGTGATGACGGCCAAGCTGGAAGTCTTCGATGGTGCGCGCCTGCGCAGTCAGTTGGAGCAACGGAAAATTCGTTTCGTGCCGCAGCAGTCGCCTTATTGCTGGGCTTACCAACTGATTGCCCGCGGCGCACGGGCAATCAACCAGCTGGAAGCCTATGGCATGGTGTTGCTGCCCGAGTTTCGCGACTGGACCCTTCCCGAACTGCGTGATGCCATCGATCGCGAATTTTTCCTGCTCTCCGAGGCGCACTACGAGCGTTATATCGCCCCGAAATTTCTCCTGGAAGGTCTGCAGGCGCGCGATTGATGCGCAGGGCAGATAGGACAAGGCCACCGGAGTTGGTGGCCTTGTCCATGTGAGGCGAGCAATGCTCAGTCTTTCTCAGTGCTGTGCCACCAGTTCCTCGAGGTGGGCGATGATGTCGTCGGGCTTGAGTACCAGTACGTCGCAATCCAGCGCGTCGAGGATCACCTCGGCAGTATTGCCGATCAGCGCCCCGGACAGGCCGGTGCGGGCCACGGTGCCGATTACGGTGACTGCGGCATTCAACTGGTGGGCGACTTGTGGAATCAGCACGTCTGCCGGGCCTTCGGCGATATGCAGACGCTCCTCGGCGATGTCGTATTCGGCCTGGAAGGCCTTGCACTCATTGCGGTAGCGCGCCTCGATGGTTTCTTTCAGCTGGAAGGTCGGGTCTGCGGCCGACAGCATTGGCGCGGGGTGGGCGCTGATTACATGCAGGTTGGCCTTGGCCAGGGCGGCAATGTCATAGCCGTGGTTGACGATGCTGTCGTGCAGGGTGCGGTGCTCACCGTCGGCGTTACCGACATCGACCGCCGCGAGGATGGTGCCGCCAGCCCAGGGCTTGTCGGTTTTCACCATCAGCACCGGGGCCGGGCAATAGCGCAGCAGCTTCCAGTCGTCCGGGGTGAGCAGGGCCTTTTTCAGCGGATTGTCGGGAAAGTGCTGCTTGATCACCAAGCCACAGCCTTCGGCCTGCTGCACGGTGATGATGGTCTGGTGCAGGTTTTCATGCCAAGCCTGCTGGCTGGAAGTGCTGTACCCCTCCTTGTCGAGCGTGGCGCACAGGTCACGCAGATAGGCTGAGTGGTCATGCTTCTTGCCGCAGACCAGCAAGTGCAGGTGCGACTGGGTCACGCCAGCGATCAATTTGGCCCGCTTGAGTGCCAAGCCTTCGGGTCGCTCTGGTTCCATGACGACTAAAATGTTGCGAATGGCTTGCATGCTCGTCTCCGTCCGAAGTGGGTTGTGACTCGTAACACCTAACTATAGGTACAGCATAGATGCGGCAACAGCACAGTGCTGTTGACCGGTATCAACTGACCGGCTGGTCGCGCGCCGCTTCATTCGTATAATGGCCGGCCCAGCCCTTCAGACGAGGCTGCCATTGGATCTCGTGAGCTTATGCAACTGTTACCTGAAATTGAAGCCTTCCTGTTGTGCCCAACGCCTGACGCCTGGATTGCCCAAGCCTTGCAGAATCAGGACGTGATGCTGATAGATCACGCCAATTGTGAGAAGAAAGCCGCCTCAACGGCTTTGACCCTGCTTTTTCGCTATATCGAAAAGGCCGATTTGCAATATAACTTGTCGCGTTTGGCCCGTGAGGAACTGCGTCATTTCGAGCAGGTCGCAGCGCTGATGAAGAAGCGTGGGATCGCCTATCGTCCGGTCAGTGCTGCCCTGTATGCCCAGCGTCTGCACAAGCACATGCGCAGCAGTGAGCCACACAAGCTGGTGGATACCCTGATCGTCGGGGCTTTTATCGAAGCGCGCTCCTGTGAGCGGTTCGCTCGCCTGGCGCCGCATCTCGATGAGGAGTTGGGGCAGTTCTATCGCTCGCTGCTCAAGTCCGAGGCGCGGCATTATCAGGGCTACCTGAAAATGGCTCGCGATTATGCGAGCGGGCCGATCGATGAGCGGGTGGCCTATTTCGCCGAGGTCGAGCGAGATGCCATTCTCACCCCGGACGCTGAGTTTCGCTTCCACAGCGGTGCGGCGGCCGACTGAACGAAAAAACGCCCCGAGGGGCGTTTTTTGTGTCCAGGTCCCAGGTTTCTATCGATCGGACAGTTCGAACGGCGCCTGGCGAAAGCCCTGGTCGTCGACCTGCAAGGCCCAGCCTTGGCTGTCCCAGTCACCCAGGACAATCCGTCGGGCGGGCTGACCTGCCACTTGCAGTTGATGTACCGCGGGGCGGTGAGTGTGGCCGTGAATCAGCGTGCGCACGCCGTGGGCGGCCATGATCCGTGGCACCTCTGCCGGGGTGACGTCGACGATGCCGCTGGCTTTCATGCGGGTTTGCTCGCGGCTTTCCTTGCGCAGCTTGCGCGCCAGCTTGCGGCGGGTGCTCAGCGGCAGGTTGCGCAGGATGAACAGCGACAGCGGGTTGCGCAGCCAGCGACGCAGGCGCATATAGGCCTCATCCTGGGTGCACAGGCTGTCGCCGTGCATCAACAGGACTTTCTCCCCGCCGAGTTCGACCAGGCTGGGGTCGCGCAGCAGGGTGCAGCCGGCCTCTCGGCAAAAGGCCTGGCCAATCATGAAGTCGCGATTGCCGTGCATCAGGTAGATGCGCGTACCGTTGTCACTGAGCTGACGCAGGGCTTGGGCAATGCTGCGTTGAAAGGGGCTGATGGCGTCGTCGCCGATCCACACCTCGAAGAAGTCGCCAAGGATATACAGCGCCTCGGCTTCGCTTGCACGGCTCTCCAGAAAATGCAGAAACGCCCGGCTGATGTCCGGGCGCTCCTGTTCAAGATGCAGGTCGGAGATCAGCAGGATCACTCGACGATCTCGGCCTTCTCGATGATGACGTCGTCGACCGGCACGTCCTGGTGGCCGGACTTCATGGTGGTGGCAACGCTTTTGATGGCGTCGACCACGTCCATGCCTTCGACCACTTCACCGAAGACCGCATAGCCCCAGCCCTGAACGGTCGGTGCGCTGTGATTGAGGAAGCTGTTGTCGGCGACGTTGATGAAGAACTGCGCGGAGGCCGAATGCGGCTCCATGGTACGGGCCATGGCCACGGTGCCGATCTTGTTGGCCAGGCCATTGTTGGCTTCGTTCTTGATGGTTGCGCGGGTGGCTTTCTGCTTCATGCCTGGCTCGAAACCGCCGCCTTGCACCATGAAGTTGCTGATCACGCGGTGGAAGATGGTGCCGTCGTAATGACCTTCCTTCACGTATTGCTTGAAGTTGGCCACGGTTTCCGGGGCTTTGTCTTCGAACAGCTTGAGGGTGATGACGCCGTGGTTGGTGTGCAGCTTGATCATGTAGGTAATCGCTCTGTCGAGAAATCCAGCGGCCTGCTCAATATTGACACTGCGTTAGCGGTGCGCGGTGGATAGAGAACGGGCTCGTGGGCCTGTCAGGGGGTTGACAGCTTCGGCTATGATAAGCGCTTTGGTGCGACACGTGTGTACGTGTTGTGCTTGGTCTGGCCACTGCGCCTTGGCACCTAAACCCCTTGCTATCAAGGGGTTTGAAGCCTGAAATGCAGTCAATGCAGCTGGGCTTTCCTAGCACTGTGCCGTTCATGGATACATTCTTGTATCTATAGAGCGGACAAAAAAATGTGTTCGATTCGGTCCGAAAGGGTGCAGTGATCGACACAAATAGAGAGGTAGGTGGCAGTCCAGCCTGATTGGATTGTTACCAAATATGTCAAGCTAAGAGGGTGAATCCGCCCCCTTGGGTGCGTTTTCATCTTCTTGGCGTTGGCTATTTGAGCCCTTCGCCACCGTCGTGAGACGTGGGAGATGCATTGACCAAGCACGGAACGCAAGTTCCGAATCGCATTGCTCAGCTCTGCTTGTCTAGGGAGTACCGAGCCTGATGTGTACCCATCAGTTCACTAGATCGGCATGCGTCGGGGGCCAACCCCGGGGTGTGAAGCTCGATTAACAATGTCTCCTCTCCATGCGAGAAATTCGCTCCGGTGACGGCGTGTGTGATACGTCCGAATTGCACGGATGTATGGAGGCTAGTGACCTAACCCGCATGGCTAACACATGTGAATCGTCGGCTGAACCTTCGTAACTATCGATGGGCCTACGGCAATTATTGGCCCTAGCCAAAATGGCAATGCAGTTGGTCATCACAGTCAAAGTATGTGATGCGGTACCTCAACAGCTGCCGGGGGAAAGACGAAGCCTACACGGGGAATTGATGTGATTCGGGGAACGTGGCAATCCCGACCACTCGCCTTGCTGGTGACACAGGCAAGGCAGGCAAACCGCAAGGGGCGCTGATGAGTGTGGGGAATAGGAGGATGTAAAAAGCGAACGGCTGTCTGTAGTGGATGGCATACCGGTTGAAACATTACCGGCAGAGGCAACTCTGGCTGACGTGCATCTGGTTTACGAGCGCATGATGAGCCGCTGATTCCAGCGAAAACAAAGCGACCCTAGGGGTGGATTACGACCCCTAGGGGAGTAGTCCGTCCCGACTGTCGTATGACCTCGGGAGGACTGTATGAAAACGCAACCAGATCTACTGGTTACGGCTGCGCCCTCCAGCACAGCACTGAATTGGCACGATCTCGATTGGGCCGTCATTCAGTGTTCTGTTCGGAAAACGCAGCTAAAGATTGCGCAGGCAACAGGGGAAGGTAACTGGCGCAGGGTTAAACGCCTGCAACGGATGCTGACCCACTCGTTTTATGGCCGCTGTTTGGCTGTAAGGCGAGTCACGGAAAACCGGGGTCGCAAGACACCGGGAGTCGACGGAGAAACCTGGGGGTCGCCCCAGGCCAAGCTCCGTGCCGTGGGAAGTCTGTCGAAACAGCGAGGTTACCGGCCCAAACCGCTACGGCGGGTATGGATACCGAAACCTGGTAAGCAGGAGAAACGCCCGCTGGGCATCCCGACGATGTTGGATCGGGCCATGCAGGCATTGTTTCTTCAAGCACTAGAACCTGTCGTAGAAAGCACCAGCGACCCGAAAAGTTATGGCTTCCGCCCAGACCGGTCGACCGCTGATGCGATGGTTGAACTGTTCCACCTGCTGGCGCCACAAACAGCGGCAGTATGGATTCTGGAAGGGGATATCAAAGGGTTCTTCGACAACATCAATCATGAGTGGCTGTGCCAAAACGTCTGCATGGACAGGACGGTGCTGCGCAAATGGTTGAAAGCCGGGGTAGTCGACCGGCGACAACTCACGGCTACGGAGGCCGGGACACCACAGGGAGGAATCATTTCTCCCTGCTTGGCCAATGCCACCTTGAATGGCCTCGAAACTCAACTCAAAGCCTATTTGGCCAAGAAGTTGGGCATAGGGGTCGCCAAGAAAAGAAAAGTCCATGTGGTGCGCTATGCGGATGATTTCGTGATTCTGGCTGACTCGAAAGAGTTTCTGGACGCCGAGATCAAACCTTGGGTGGAACAATTCCTGTCTGTACGAGGGGTTGCGCTGTCTCAGGAGAAAACGCGGATCACCAGTATCACGATAGGCTTTGATTTTCTCGGGTGGAATTTCAGGAAATATGTGCCGAAATCCCCTTACAGGAAGGCCAAGCTGCTGATCAAACCATCGAAGAAGAACGTCTCGGCGTTTTATCGGAAAGTGCGGGAGATCATCAAAAACAGCGGGGCCATGACGCAGGAAGCGTTAATCGGTCAACTGAACCCGGTACTGAAAGGGTGGTCGCAATACCACTCGCCAGTCGTGGCAAAGCAAACCTTCAGCAAGCTGGATAGCCTCATTTTCTGGCGACTCTGGAGGTGGGCGAAGCGCAGGCATCCGAAGAAGTCCGCTGATTGGATTCGGAAGCGATACTTCCAATCTGTAGGCGGTCGGAACTGGGTGTTTGCGCATCCCTACAAGGATGGCAAGGGAGAAAAGCAGTACCGTCAGCTGTACAAGCTAGCGGAAACTGCAATCGTGCGTCACAAGCGTCTGCCGGGTGAATATCAGCCCTATGATGCCCAGCACGAACTGAAGTGGGAGGCGCTGAGAGTTCAACGGATGCAGCACAAGCTGCGTTATCGGGGACAGATTCTCAGCATCTTTCGCAGGCAGAAGGGTCTCTGTGCCCATTGTGGTCAAGCGATCAGCAAGGAAACCGGTTGGCACGACCACCACGTCATCAGGCGAGTGGACGGCGGATCGGACAATCTGAGCAATCGTGTGCTGCTTCATCCTAACTGCCATGCGCTGGCGCATAGCCAACAACTTAAGGTGACTCTGCGATTTAGCGGTCTGTAATGGTAAGATCGCGCGCACATTGTTGCCGGCCAGCCTCGGCTGGCTTCACGTAAACTTGAGCCGTATGCGGGGAAACTCGCACGTACGGTTCTTAGGGGGCCTTGGATCAGTAATGATCCGGGGCTACCCGACTATAAGTCGGCCTACCCTGTGCCGCGCACCTGCATGATCAAGGACCCCATGAGCAAGCCAGAGATTGTCGCCGCTTCGAACTTTCTTCGTCCCATCGTCCAGGCCGATCTGGACGCCGGCAAGCACACGAAAATCATCACCCGTTTCCCGCCGGAGCCCAACGGCTACCTGCATATCGGCCATGCCAAGTCGATCTGCCTGAACTTCGGCCTGGCCAAGGAGTTTGGCGGCGAGTGCAACCTGCGCTTCGACGACACCAACCCGGCCAAGGAAGACCAGGAATACATCGACGCGATCAAGAGCGACGTGCAGTGGCTGGGCTTCCAGTGGGCCGGCGAGGAGCGTTACGCCTCCAACTATTTCGACCAGTTACATGACTGGGCCGTCGAGCTGATCAAGGCCGGCAAGGCCTACGTCTGTGACCTGTCGCCCGATGAGGCGCGCCAGTACCGCGGCAATCTGACCGAGCCGGGCAAGAACAGCCCGTTCCGCGAGCGCTCGGTGGAGGAGAACCTCGAGCTGTTCGCCCGCATGAAGGCCGGCGAATTCCCCGATGGCGCGCGTGCCCTGCGCGCGAAAATCGACATGGCCTCGCCGAACATGAACCTGCGCGATCCGATTCTCTACCGCATCCGCCATGCCCATCACCATCAGACCGGTGACAAGTGGTGCATCTACCCGAGCTATGACTTTACCCATGGCCAGTCGGACGCCATCGAGGGTATTACCCACTCGATCTGCACCCTGGAGTTCGAGGATCATCGCCCGCTCTACGAGTGGTTCCTCGACAATCTGCCGGTGCCGGCCAAGCCGCGTCAGTACGAGTTCGCCCGTCTCAACCTGAACTACACCATCACCAGCAAGCGCCGGCTCAAGCAGTTGGTCGATGAGGGCCATGTGCAGGGTTGGGACGACCCGCGCATGTCGACCCTCAGCGGTTATCGTCGTCGCGGCTACACCCCGGGTTCGATTCGGACCTTCTGCGACATGGTCGGCGTCAATCGCGCTGGCGGCCTGGTGGATATCGGCATGCTCGAATTCGCCATTCGCGAAGACCTCGATGCCTCTGCCTCGCGAGCCATGTGCGTATTGCGCCCGCTGAAAGTAGTGATCACCAATTACCCCGAAGGTCAGGTGGAAAATCTCGAGCTGGCGCGCCATCCCAAGCAGGACATGGGCGTACGTCAGTTGCCGTTTGCCCGCGAGATCTATATCGACGCCGGCGACTTCGAGGAAGTCCCGCCTGCCGGTTTCAAGCGCCTGATTCCCGGTGGCGAAGCCCGCTTGCGTGGCAGCTACGTGATCCGTGCCGACGAGGCCATCAAGGACGCCGCGGGCAATATCGTCGAACTGCGCTGCAGCTACGACGAAAATACCCTGGGCAAGAACCCGGAGGGGCGCAAGGTCAAGGGCGTGATCCATTGGGTGCCGGCCGCTGCCAGCATCGAGTGCGAAGTGCGCTTGTACGACCGCCTGTTCCGCTCGCCGACCCCGGAAAAAGCAGAAGAGGGCAGCAGCTTCCTCGACAACATCAATCCCGAGTCGCTGGTGGTACTCAAGGGCTGTCGCGCCGAGCCGTCGCTGGCCCAGGCCCAGCCTGAGGAGCGCTTCCAGTTCGAGCGTGAAGGCTACTTCTGCGCCGACATCAAGGACAGCAAGCCCGGTGCCCCGGTGTTCAACCGGACCGTGACTCTGCGCGACTCCTGGGCCTAAAGCCCAGGCGCTCTGATTAGAACCGGGCCGGTACGCCGGCCCGTGGTTTCCAAGGATTCCCGATGCTCTCGATCTACAACACGCTGACCAAAAGCAAAGACGTCTTCAAACCGCTGCTGGACAACCAGGTGCGCATCTACGTGTGCGGCATGACGGTTTACGACTTCTGTCATATCGGTCATGCGCGGGTGATGGTGGCGTTCGATGTGGTGACCCGCTGGCTGCGCCATCGCGGCTATGAGGTGACCTATGTGCGCAATATCACCGACATCGACGACAAGATCATCAGGCGCGCCAACGACAATGGCGAGCCGTTCGAGGCCCTGGTCGAGCGCATGATCGCCGCGATGCACGAGGATGAGGCGCGCCTGAATGTGCTGCGTCCGGATCAGGAGCCGCGTGCCACCGAGCACATCGCCGGCATGCACGCGATGATCCAGACCCTGATCGACAAGGGCTTCGCCTACGCGCCGGGCAATGGCGACGTGTATTACCGGGTCGGCAAGTTCGTCGGCTATGGCAAGCTGTCGCGCAAGAAGATCGAAGACCTGAAAGTCGGTGCACGCATCGAAGTCGACGAAGCCAAGCAGGATCCGCTGGATTTCGTCCTGTGGAAGGGCGTCAAGCCCGGCGAGCCGAGCTGGCCGTCGCCCTGGGGCGCGGGCCGGCCGGGCTGGCACATCGAGTGCTCGGTGATGTCCACCTGCTGCCTGGGCGAGACCTTCGACATTCATGGCGGCGGCCCGGATCTGGTGTTCCCCCACCACGAAAACGAGATCGCGCAGAGCGAGGCGGCCACCGGCAAGCTCTACGCCAACGCCTGGATGCACGCCGGCGCGGTACGGGTGGATGGCGAGAAGATGTCCAAGAGTCTGGGCAATTTCTTCACCATCCGCGAGGTGCTGGAGAAGTACCACCCGGAAGTGGTGCGCTACCTGCTGGTGTCCAGCCACTACCGCAGCCCGATCAACTACTCGGAAGACAGCCTCAAGGAAGCCAAGGGCGCCCTAGAGCGTTTCTACAATGCGCTTAAGGGGTTGCCAGCAGTGCCTGCTGCCGGTGGCGAAGCCTTCGTCGAGCGTTTCGGTGCGGCCATGGACGACGACTTCAATTCGCCGGAGGCCTGCGCCGTGTTGTTCGAACTGGCCCGCGAGATCAACCGTCTGCGCGAAAGCGATCTGCAGGCCGCCGCCGGCCTGGCGGCACGCCTGAAGGAACTGGCCGGGGTGCTCGGCGTGTTGCAACTCGAACCCGAGGCTTTCCTTCAGGCCGGTGCCGCCGGCAAGGTCGATGCCGCCGAGGTTGAGGCGCTGATCGCCGCACGCCTGCAAGCCCGCGCCGAGAAGAACTGGGGCGAGTCCGACCGTATCCGCGATCAGCTAAGCGCCATGGGCGTGGTGCTGGAAGACGGCAAGGGTGGCACCACCTGGCGCTTGGCTGAATAGGCGACGGGGAAATTGAAAAAGGCCGCAATGCGGCCTTTTCCATGTTCAGGAAGCGGTAATCAAGGCGCCTTAATCAACTGCCGCATACATCTCCATCGTGCCTTGCAGGTATTTCAGGACCGTGTCGAAAGCGTCGTCATTCGAGCGCGCCAGCATGGTCTTGCTCTGCGGGTGAAGCGACTCCGGTACGGCATAGCCCAGGGCGATTTGCGATAGCACCAGGTCATCGTCGAGCTGGTTGCGCGAAGCGACGCGATGCTGCACCTGGGCAACCTCGGCATCGAACCAGTCGGAACCGGTATCAGCCTGTACCAGCGGTGTCGAGGCGGTGGCAAGAAGGGCGCCCGCAGCGATGAGAATTCGCATAGAAGATTTCATCATGGCCTCCGTTAGGCTGTATGGACGGCATCGATAACGCATCAATGACATCTTTATAACTATAGGATGCAGCGGAAGGCGCGTGGCGACCGCTCGGCGGTGGACGCAGCACCAGCCGCGTACTCGACGGCCTGCACGTCGCTGCCAGTCTCGCGGCATGCATGCTAGAAGGGCTCGGGTCGGTCCGCTGTTTGGCGGGCCGCTTTCGGGCGGCCTGGTTGTTTTTCGCAGGTCTATTGATTGAACGAAGCGATAGCCGTTGCGTCGCTCAATTCCATAGCCAGTTCCACACGCCAGGCAGGCGGGCATACTGCAGCGGGTCGCCCAGGGTGCGCTTCAGCGCCGCGTGTTCGAGAGCGTCGCGCTGGTCGTAGAACGGCTTGGTCGCGGTGGCCAGTCCCACGTCCGCGGCCACATCCAGGAGAATCTGCAGGTACTCCTGCATATGCCGTGCGGTGTAGGGGTTGAGGTCATGGAAGGTCACGACCACCGGGATGACGCCATCCACCACAGGCATGCTGCTGGCTTGGATCTGTGTCGCTATCAGTGCCAGTTGGGTGCGCAGGTTGCTGCGCCGGCGCAGGCTGCCGTTGATGCCCCAGGTCTTGCCATCGTTGGCACTCAGGTCGGTCAGCAGCAAATGCAGGCCATGGGCCCGATAGGCGGCGAAGGTGCGTTGGTTGTAATTCCAGAACGGTGGCCGTACCAGGCGCGGCGGCTTGCCGCTGACGGCACTGAGGTCGGCCACGCCATCGCGTAGCGACTGCTCCAGCTCGGTCGGGCTGAGGAAGCGGTGATTGGCGTGCCTGGGGGTGGCGGTGTGAAAACCCAGCAAGTGGCCGTCTTTCTGCTGCCGACGCAACAGCGCCTGCCCCTGAGCGCTGCCGCCGGCGTAGGGCGCGCGCGTCTGGATAAAGAACAGCGCCTTGATCCCGGGCTGGACGGGGTTGTCCGCCAGGGCGTCGAGAATCTGCCGGGTCGGGTTGACCCCCAGGCTCCCGCTCGGGCCGTCGTCGAAGCTCAGCAAAAAGCGTATCGGCGCAATTCCGGGTGATGGCTGGGGCGGTGGCGCGCTGACGCAGGCACTCAGCAGCACCAGCGCGACAATCACGCCGCCCCATGGACGCAGTTTGCGGGGCGCAGGGCAACACCATGCCAATGCTCGTGACGTGGCGGCTGTAAGGCGGGGGGTAAGACTCATCGGGGCGTTTTGACTCATGAAGACGGCGACGAAGGGTACAGCAGTCAGAACAGTTCGGTGGTTGCAGTGAGTGCCAGCAGCTGCTGGCTAACGACTGGAAACAGAAGGTCAGGCGCGAGCTGTTGGTGGGTTACTGAGTTCGACAGCCGTCGACGGTTATAGATCCATTGCCGCCGCTGAAGACCCTTGGGCGCGATGCGTTGTTGGCGGTTGCTGTTAATCCGTCGCTTAAGCGTCGTATCCGCGCTTGCCGTGCATGAACGCTGCGTGTCACACCTTCAAACCCTGCGCTCTCAAGCGCTTGTAAAGCGTATTCCGGCTCACTCCAAGAATTCGAGCCAGGTGCGAAATATTTCCGCCACACGCCTGGTACTGGCTCGCCAGGTCATCATCGCCGGCGGTCAATAAGCCTGTCTGCAGCGGTTGGCCATGCACCGACTCCCTGGTGTTCTCATCCTGTAGATCGGCGAAAAAATCATCCGGCAGATGCTCCGGTTGAATCGGCTGGTCGTCGGCCATGGCCAGGGCGATCTGCAGCACGCTGCTCAGTTGGCGCAGGTTGCCGGGCCAGGGGTGGCGTTCGAACAGTTGCATCACCTCGGCGCTGGGCTTGGCCCATTGCTGGGGTTCGCGTTGGTATTCCCAGATGCGTTGCACCATGGCGGCTTTGTCGGTGCGTTCGCGCAGCGGCGGCAGTTCCAGGTTGAGGCCACTGATGCGGTAATAGAGGTCCTGGCGGAACAGGCCGGCATCGACGTCGTGGCGCAGGGAGCGGTTGGTGGCGGAGATCAGGCGGATATCCACCGGGTAGAGTTCGCTGCTGCCCAGCGGTTGCACGCAGCGTTCCTGCAATACCCGCAGCAAGCGGGCTTGCACGCGTAGCGGCATGTCGCCGATTTCATCGAGAAACAGCGTGCCTTTGTGGGCCTTGCGAATCAGGCCGACGCTGCCTTTCTGGTTGGCGCCGGTGAAGGCGCCTTTCTCGTAGCCGAACAGTTCGGATTCCACCAGTTCGGCGGGGATGGCCGCGCAGTTGACTGCGATCAGTGCGTGTTTGGCGCGGGAGCTGGCGTGGTGCAGGGCTTTGACGAACACCTCCTTGCCGACGCCGGTTTCGCCGTGGACCAGGATCGGAATGTCTTTTTCCAGCAGGCGTTCGGCCTGGCGCACGGCTTTATCGACTCGTGGGTCGCCGAGGTTGATCGAGGCCAGGGTAAAGCCTTTGCTGTTGTCTTCGGGCTCGACGGGCGGACGGAAATCCCTGGCCTGGATCGGTGTCGGCTGATGCGGGCGTTTGACCTGGGCGTGGAAGCGGAAACGGCCACCGGCGCGCAGATTGAAGGGCAGGGCTTCGGGTTGATTGAGCAAGTGTTGCAGGGGCGCATCGAACAGGCTTTCGATATTCACCCGCGCCAGGCCGACGCCGAGCAGGCTGTCGGCGCGGCGGTTGGCCGAGACCACCTGGCCTTGGTCATCGAAAATCAGCAGCCCGGCCCAGGGGCTGTCGAGGTTGTCCAGGCTGGTATTGAAGCTGAGCTGGAAGTAGCGCTGCTGGAACAGGTTGAGGATCAGGCGATTTTCCACCGACTGGCTCATCATCTTGACCATGCCCAGGGTGTGGGAGGGCGGCAGGTAGCTGTCGCTGGAGACGTCCAGCACCGCGATCATCTGCCGCTGTTCGTCGAAGATCGGCGAGGCCGAGCCGGTCATGAAACGGTTGGCCTTGAGGAAGTGTTCATCGTGCTGGATATGCACCGGCTGGGCGCAGCTCAGGGCGGTGCCTATGGCATTGGTGCCGGTGTAGCGCTCCAGCCAGCTGGCCCCGGCGACGAAGCCGGGCGCACGACTGGGCTCGATGAAGCGTTGGTCGCCCCAGGACTGCAGTACCTGGCCCTGCTTGTCGGCGAGCATGATCAGGCAATTGGAATTGGCCAGGATGTTGCCGTAGTAGGGCAGCACTTCCTTATGGGTGGTGTGCACCAGGGCGTGCTGGCTTTCCAGCAGGGCAGAGACTTCGCCTGGGCTGGGCTGGGTGAAGATGGGCGTGCTCTGGTGAGTCAGGCCGAAGTCGCGGCAACGCGACCAGGAGTCCTGAATGATGGTCTCGTGGGGCAGGGCACTGGCAGCTTCAGCCATGACGAAGGTCTCGCAGTGGTCTTGTTGTTATGGGGGCTCGCTCTCTGTCGGGCCGTAGCCAGTGTCGCCTATGGCTGTTCAAAGTCAACGCTTCGACTGTTCAGTTGTTCATGATCGACTGTGCAAAATTGTTCATTTACGAAAATTGTGTGAACTGGGTAATTCAATAAATCATATATAAATCAGTCTATTAGGTTTTTATTAGGTGCTTGGCACGAAACTCGCCTTGTCACTGGACAGCTAGAAAGCAAATAACAAGAAAATAGGACGGCCCATGTCACTTACGCTTGAGCATGTCACGCGCATCATCGATCAGCAGGTGCACATCGACGACGCCTGCCTGAGTTTCGAACCCGGTTCCTTCAATGTGTTGCTCGGCCGCACCCTGTCCGGCAAGACCAGCCTGATGCGCTTGATGGCTGGCCTGGACAAGCCGAGCAGCGGGCGCATCCTGATGAATGGCGCGGACATGACCAATGTCTCGGTACGTCAGCGCAACGTCTCCATGGTTTACCAGCAGTTCATCAATTACCCGACCCTGACGGTGTTCGAGAACATCGCCTCGCCGCTGCGCCAAGCCGGGGTGAGCAAAGCCGAGATTCTGGAAAAGGTGCATGCCACGGCGAAGATGCTGCGCATCGAGGCCTTGCTCCAGCGCCATCCACTGGAGCTGTCCGGCGGCCAGCAGCAGCGTACGGCCATGGCCCGCGCCTTGGTCAAGGATGCCTCGCTGATTCTGTTCGACGAGCCGCTGGTCAACCTCGATTACAAGCTGCGCGAAGAGCTGCGCCAGGAGATGCGCGAACTGTTCGCCGCGCGTCATACCATCGCCATCTACGCCACCACCGAGCCGAACGAGGCCCTGGCCCTGGGCGGCACCACCACCATCCTGCACGAGGGGCGGGTGGTGCAGAGCGGCAGGACCGCCGAGGTCTATCACCAGCCGCAGCAGGTGCTGGCCGCCGAATTGTTCTCGGAGCCGGCGATCAACCTGATGCCGGGGCGCATCGGCGCCGCTGAAGTGAGCTTCGCCGACGCCGTGCATTTTCCGCTCAACTCCGATCTGAAAAGCATCGCCGAAGGCGAGTATCGCTTCGGCGTGCGTCCCAGCCATATCGGCCTGGTGCCATCCAACGACGACGACCTGGAGCTGGCGGTGACCGTCGAGCTGGCGGAAATCAGCGGCTCGGAAACCTTTCTGCATGTGCGCAACGAGCAGTTCGTGCTGGTGCTGCACCTGCCGGGCGTGCACGAGTACGACGTGGATACGCCGATCCTCATCTATATCCCGACCCACAAACTGTTCGTCTTCGAGGCCAATGGCCGCTTGATCCAGGCGCCGAGCCGCCGTTTAGCGAGGAGCGCCTGATGGCCGAGATACGCTTGCACAACCTGGCGCACAGCTACAGCCGCGCACCCAACGGTGATGGGGATTATGCGATCCGCGAGATGAACCATGTCTGGGCACAAGGCGGTGCCTATGCCTTGCTCGGCCCGTCCGGCTGCGGCAAGTCGACCCTGCTCAATATCATTTCCGGCTTGCTCAGCCCCTCCCATGGCGAGGTGCAGTTCGACGGCAAGGTGGTCAACCACCTGCACCCCGAGCAGCGCAATATCGCCCAGGTTTTCCAGTTTCCGGTGGTCTACGACACCATGACGGTGTTCGACAACCTGGCGTTTCCGCTGCGTAATCAGGGCATGAACGAGGCCAGGATCCTGGCCAAGGTCAACGAGATCGCCGAGGTGCTGGAGCTGCACCCGCTGTTGCGCAAGAGGGCTAGCAACCTCACCGCCGACGAGAAGCAGAAGGTCTCCATGGGCCGCGGCCTGGTGCGTGACGATGTGTCGGCGATCCTCTTCGACGAGCCGCTGACGGTGATCGACCCGCACCTGAAGTGGAAGCTGCGGCGCAAGCTCAAGCAGATCCACGAGCAGTTCAATATCACCATGGTTTACGTCACCCACGATCAGCTGGAGGCCTCGACCTTCGCCGACAAGATCGCGGTGATGTACGGCGGCCAGATCGTCCAGTTCGGCACCCCACGCGAGCTGTTCGAGCGGCCCAGCCACACCTTCGTCGGCTACTTCATCGGCAGCCCGGGGATGAATCTGATCGAGGTCAGCCGTTGCGAGGGCGGGGTGCGTTTCGCCGATACCGTGCTGCCGCTGTCACCGGCGCTGAATCAGCGCCTCGACGAGCTGCAGTGGACGTCCCTGAAAGTGGGCATTCGCCCCGAGTTCGTCCACGTCTGGGAGGGCTTCAACGAAGACGCCTTGTGCGGCGAAGTGGTGCATCTCGAAGACCTGGGCACTTACAAGATCCTCACCCTGCGCCTGGACGGGCAGTTGCTCAAGGTGCGCCTGCAGGAGGACCAGCCGGTGCCGCAGCAGCAGGTTTATCTGAGCTTCCCGGCGCAGTGGCTGATGCTCTATGCCGACGAATACCTGGTGGAAGTGTTACCGGCGCAACCTCAGTCGCAGTCATCGGAGGTGCAGCCATGAAGGTGCAGAACAACAAGGCCTGGTGGCTGGTATTGCCGGTGTTTCTGCTGGTGGCGTTCAGCGCCATCGTGCCGATGATGACGGTGGTCAACTACTCGGTGCAGGACATCTTCGACCATTCGACGCGCTATTTCGTCGGGGTCGACTGGTACAAGCAGGTGCTGCAGGACACGCGCCTGCATGACTCGTTGCTGCGCCAGTTCATATTTTCCGGCTGCGTGCTGCTGATCGAAATTCCCCTGGGCATCGCCATCGCCCTGTGCATGCCGACCAAGGGGCGCATGGCCTCGCTGGTGCTGATCGTCATGGCAATTCCCTTGCTGATCCCGTGGAACGTGGTCGGCACCATCTGGCAGATCTTCGGCCGCGCCGACATCGGCCTGATGGGCTGGACACTGAATGAACTCGGCATCGCCTACAACTATGCCTCCGATACGGGGGATGCCTGGGTCACGGTGCTGATCATGGACGTCTGGCACTGGACCTCGCTAGTGGCGCTGCTCTGCTATTCCGGGCTGCGGGCGATTCCCGATGTGTATTACCAGGCGGCGCGCATCGACCGCGCCTCGGCCTGGGCGGTGTTCCGGCATATCCAGTTGCCCAAGCTGAAAAGCGTGCTGTTGATCGCGGTGATGCTGCGCTTCATGGACAGCTTCATGATCTACACCGAGCCCTTCGTCCTCACCGGTGGCGGGCCGGGCAACGCCACCACCTTCCTCAGCCAGACCCTGACGCAGATGGCCATCGGCCAATTCGACCTGGGCCCGGCGGCGGCGTTCTCCCTGGTGTACTTCCTGATCATCCTGTTGGTGTCCTGGCTGTTCTATACCGCCATGACCCATAACGACAAGACCCGCTGAGGCCGACCATGACCCTACGTAAAAAAGTGGTGCTGGGGCTCTACGTCCTGTTCCTGCTGGTGCCCATCTATTGGCTGCTGAACATGTCGTTCAAGAGCAACACCGAGATCCTCGGTGGCCTGAGCATGTGGCCGCGCAGCTTCACCCTGGCCAACTACAAGGTGATCTTCACCGACCCGAGTTGGTACGAGGGCTACCTCAACTCGCTGTACTACGTGACCTTGAACACCCTGATCTCCCTGACGGTGGCGCTGCCGGCGGCCTATGCCTTCTCGCGCTACCGCTTCCTCGGCGACAAGCACCTGTTCTTCTGGCTGCTGACCAACCGCATGGCGCCGCCGGCGGTGTTCCTGCTGCCGTTCTTCCAGCTGTATTCCTCGATCGGCCTGTTCGATACCCATATCGCCGTGGCCCTGGCGCACTGCCTGTTCAACGTGCCGCTGGCGGTGTGGATTCTCGAGGGTTTCATGTCCGGGGTGCCGAAGGAAATCGACGAAACCGCCTATATCGACGGCTACAGCTTCCCGAAATTCTTCGTCAAGATTTTCATCCCGCTGATCGGCTCGGGCATCGGTGTCACCGCCTTCTTCTGCTTCATGTTCTCCTGGGTCGAGCTGCTGCTGGCGCGCACCCTGACCTCGGTCAACGCCAAACCCATCGCCGCGGTGATGACCCGCACCGTTTCGGCTTCCGGTATCGACTGGGGGGTGCTGGCCGCTGCCGGCGTGTTGACCATCCTGCCGGGCATGCTGGTGATCTGGTTCGTCCGCAACCACGTGGCCAAGGGCTTCGCCCTGGGCCGGGTCTAAGGAGCAAAGATTATGGATTGGATGGCTTGGACTCTACCCACTGCGCTGTTCTTCGGCGCTATCGCGACGATTCTGGCGGGTATGACCGTATGGGAACTGCGCTCCCCGTGCATCGAGCGCAAAGGCTTCTTGCCGATCAGCACCACCCGTGGTGATCGGCTGTTTATCGGTCTGCTGGGAAGCGCCTACCTGCACCTGCTGGTGGTGGGCACGACCGATTGGAGTGTCTGGATAGCCTCGGTGCTGTCCCTGTTCTGGCTGTTTGCAGTGATGCGTTGGGGCTAAGCCGGGCTGTCTTGCGGCGCGCCCGCTGGCTGGGCGCGGCCGTTTCCCGCTTGCCTCACCCCAAACCCTGAGATGGAGGTCTCTATGTTCGACAATAACAACAAAACCCGACATAGCATGGCGCTGGCTGCCTTGCTGACGTTGTCCGGATTGAGCGGCGCGGCCTGGGCGGATGCCTATGAGGAGGCGGCAAAGAAATGGATTGCCGATGAGTTCAGCCCCTCGACCTTGACCGCCGAGCAACAGCTCGAGGAACTGAAGTGGTTCATCAAGGCGGCGGAGCCGTTCCGCGGCATGGATATTAGCGTCGCTTCGGAAACCATCGCCACCCACGAGTACGAGTCCAAGGTGCTGGCCAAGGCCTTCAGCGAAATCACCGGGATCAAGCTCAAGCACGACCTGATGCAAGAAGGCGATGTGGTCGAGAAGCTGCAAACCCAGATGCAATCGGACAAGAATATCTATGACGGCTATATCAACGACTCGGATCTGATCGGCACCCACTTCCGCTACGGCAAGGCCGTGCCGCTGACCGACATGATGGCCGGCGACGGCAAGGATTTCACCTCGCCGACCCTGGACCTGGAAGATTTCATCGGCCTGGCGTTCACCACCGGGCCGGATGGCAAGCTGTATCAGCTGCCCGACCAGCAGTTCGCCAACCTCTACTGGTTCCGCGCCGACTGGTTCGAGCGCCCGGAGCTCAAGACCAAATTCAAGGACATCTATGGTTACGAGCTGGGTGTGCCGGTCAACTGGTCGGCCTATGAAGACATCGCCGAGTTCTTCTCCGAGAAGGTCAAGGAAATCGACGGCCAGCGCGTCTATGGACATATGGATTACGGCAAGAAGGATCCGTCCCTGGGCTGGCGCTTCACCGATGCCTGGTTTTCCATGGCCGGTGGCGGCGACAAGGGCCTGCCCAACGGCCTACCGGTGGACGAGTGGGGTATCCGGGTCGAGGGTTGCCGTCCGGTCGGTTCCAGCGTTGCCCGCGGCGGCGATACCAATGGCCCGGCGGCGGTCTATGCCACCACCAAGTACGTCGACTGGATGCGCCAATACGCGCCGCCGGAAGCCCAGGGCATGACCTTCTCCGAATCCGGCCCGGTGCCGGCGCAAGGCAGCATCGCCCAGCAGATCTTCTGGTACACCGCCTTTACCGCCGACATGACCAAGCCGGGCTTGCCGGTGGTCAACGAGGACGGTACGCCGAAGTGGCGCATGGCCCCGTCGCCGAAGGGGCCGTACTGGGAAGAGGGCATGAAGCTGGGCTACCAGGACGCCGGTTCCTGGACCTTCCTCAAGTCCACCCCGGACAAGCAGCGCCTGGCGGCCTGGCTGTACGCCCAGTTCGTGACCTCCAAGACCGTGTCGCTGAAGAAGACCCTGGTTGGCCTGACGCCGATTCGCGAGTCGGATATCAACTCACAAGCCATGACCGACGCCGCGCCGAAGCTCGGTGGTCTGGTGGAGTTCTACCGCAGCCCGGCACGGGTGCAGTGGACGCCGACCGGCACCAACGTACCGGACTACCCGCGTTTGGCCCAGCTGTGGTGGCAGTTCATTGCCGAGGCGGCCAGTGGCGACAAGTCGCCGCAAGAAGCGCTGGACGGTCTGGCGGCAGCCCAGGACACCATGCTCGGTCGCCTGGAGCGCGCCGGCGTGCTGGGTGAGTGCGGTCCCAAGCTGAATGAGGCAAAAGACCCGCAGTACTGGTTGGATCAGCCAGGCGCACCCAAGCCGAAACTGGCCAACGAAAAGCCCAAGGGCGAAACCATCAATTACAACGAGCTGCTCAAGTCCTGGGAACAGGCGCGTGATTGATAGTTAACAGGTAATAAAAAACGGCACCCTCGGGTGCCGTTTTTCATGACCGCCGAGCACGTTACTTGTGCAGGTGCTCGGCCGCGTGCAGGGTGTTTTCCAGCAGGCAGGCACGGGTCATGGGGCCAACGCCGCCGGGTACCGGCGTGATCCAGCCGGCGCGGGGCAGGGCTGCGTCATACTCCACGTCGCCGATCAGCTTGCCGTCCGCCTGGCGGTTGATCCCGACATCGATGACGATGGCACCCGGCTTGATCCACTCGCCCTTGACCAGGCCTGGTTTGCCGGCGGCCACCACGACGATATCGGCCTGTGCCACATGGCTGGCCAGGTTCTTGGTGAAACGATGGGTGATGGTGACGGTGCAACCGGCCAGCAGCAGTTCCATGGCCATGGGGCGGCCAACGATATTCGAAGCCCCGACCACCACGGCATGCAGGCCATACAGATCCACCCCGGTGCTGTGCAGCAGGGTCATGATGCCTTTGGGTGTGCAGGGGCGCAGCAGCGGCATGCGCTGGGCCAGGCGGCCGATGTTGTAGGGATGGAAGCCGTCGACATCTTTATCCGGGCGGATATGCTCGAGCAATAAAGACGCATCCAGGCTTTCCGGCAGCGGCAGCTGCACCAGGATGCCGTCAATGCTCGGGTCATCGTTCAAGCGTTCGATCAGCGCCAGAAGCTCGCTCTGGCTGGTGCTGGCGGAAAGGTCGTAAGCCTGGGAAACGAAGCCGACCTCTTCGCAGTCTTTGCGTTTGTGCGAGACGTAGACCTGAGAGGCAGGATCGCTGCCGACCAGAATCACCGCGAGGCCGGGCGCTCGCAGACCTTGCTGGCGCCTTTCGGCGACCCGTTTGGCGATCTGCTGGCGGAGGCTGGCGGCGATCGCTTTGCCATCGATCAGTTGTGCGGTCATTGCGCTTGGTTAACCATTGGAAAGGATTGAAAAAGGAGGCGCATTCTCGCATGGCGAAACCCCAGGGCAAAGGCGCGTGCGAGAGTTTTCGCGTAACTCCTTTATATAGCTGAATTTTTTTATATTTCCCTGTTGACGTGTTATCGACGCCTCTATAACATTCGCCCCGCTTGTCGAGCACAGCCAGTCGCTGGGTAAGACGGCAAACGCAGGGGTCGCAAGGTTTCTGCTGCAGCCGAAAGCTTTAAGTCTGCTCTTGCAGATGGATAGGCGCCCGTAGCTCAGCTGGATAGAGCATCCGCCTTCTAAGCGGATGGTCGCAGGTTCGAGTCCTGCCGGGCGTGCCATTTGGCAGCTTTGGCGCAAGTAAATGCAATATGGTGGGCGTAGCTCAGTTGGTAGAGCGCAGGATTGTGACTCCTGTTGTCGTGGGTTCGATCCCCATCGTCCACCCCATATTAAAAGGCGCCAGGTCAAAAGCCTGGCGTTTTTGTTTGAAAGCCTTACCACGCGGACGTGGTGGAATTGGTAGACACACTGGATTTAGGTTCCAGCGCCGCAAGGTGTGAGAGTTCGAGTCTCTCCGTCCGCACCATCTTTTAGCTCCCTCCCGTTTGCCGCTAGCATCTAGGGTGACTTCTGCAAATTGACCCTCTAGAATGCATGCCCTTGATTCGGGGCCGGTAAACGGCCGGCCTATGTCTGTGCAACGAGGAATACCCATGCAAGTTTCTGTTGAAAGCACTTCTGCTCTTGAGCGTCGCATGACCGTCGGCGTTCCCGTCGAGCGCATCGAGACTGAAGTCAACAAGCGTCTGCAGCAGACTGCCCGCAAGGCTAAAGTTGCCGGCTTCCGTCCTGGCAAGGTGCCGATGAGCGTCATTCGTCAGCGCTACGAAGACGCCGCTCGTCAGGAAGCCCTGGGCGACCTGATTCAGGCTACCTTCTATGAGGCCGTGGTCGAGCAGAAGCTCAATCCGGCGGGTTCTCCGGCCGTCGAGCCGAAAACCTTCGAGAAGGGCAAGGACCTGGAGTACGTCGCGATCTTCGAAGTCTTCCCGGAATTCCAGGTGGCTGGCCTCGAAACCATTGCCATCGAGCGCCTTCAGGCCGATGTGGCTGATGCCGATCTGGACAACATGCTGGAAATTCTGCGCAAGCAGAACACCCGCTTCGAGGTGGTCGAGCGTGCTGCCGAAAATGGCGACCAGCTGAATATCGATTTCGCTGGCAAGATCGACGGTGAAGCCTTCGCTGGTGGCTCGGCCACCGGTTCTCAGTTGGTGCTGGGCTCCGGGCGCATGATCCCCGGCTTCGAAGATGCCCTGGTCGGCGCCAAGGCCGGTGATGTGCGGGTGATCAATCCGGTATTCCCTGAGGATTACCAGAATCTCGATCTGGCCGGTAAAACTGCCGAGTTCACGGTTACCGTGAACAGCGTTTCCGCACCCCAGTTGCCTGAGCTCAACGACGAGTTCTTCGCCCAGTTCGGTGTCAAGGACGGCGGTCTGGAAGGCTTCCGCGCTGAAGTGCGCAAGAACATGGAGCGCGAGCTGCGTCAGGCCATCAAGTCCAAGGTGAAGAACCAGGTGATGGACGGTCTGCTGGCTGCCAATCCGATCGAAGTGCCCAAGTCGCTGATCGGCAACGAAGTCAATCGTCTGCGCGTGCAGGCTGTGCAGCAGTTCGGTGGCAACATCAAGCCCGAACAACTGCCGGCGGAGCTGTTCGAAGAACAGGCCAAGCGTCGCGTTGTGCTGGGTCTGATCGTTGCCGAAGTGGTCAAGCAGTTCGAGCTCAAGCCTGATGATGCTCGTGTACGCGAGATGATTCAGGAAATGGCCTCGGCTTACCAAGAGCCTGAGCAGGTTGTGGCCTGGTACTACAAAAACGACCAGCAAATGAACGAAGTCCGTTCGGTTGTGCTGGAAGAGCAAGTTGTAGATACTGTTTTGCAGAAGGCTAATGTGACCGATAAAGCGGTCTCTTACGAAGAAGCTGTCAAGCCGGTGGAAGCTCCGCAAGCCGCCTGATTTCTTTACCTCGTTCGAGCACACCATAAGCCAGCCAACGTGCTGGCTTATGCGTATTTGATACATGACTGTTAGGGAGCGAGTGCAAGAAATGTCCCGCAATCCTTTTATGCAACAAATGCCAGACATCCAGGCCGCTGGCGGCTTGGTGCCCATGGTCATCGAACAGACGGCCCGCGGTGAGCGCGCCTATGACATCTACTCGCGCCTGCTCAAGGAGCGCGTGATCTTTCTGATTGGCCCGGTCGAAGACTACATGGCCAATCTGGTAGCTGCGCAGCTGTTGTTCCTGGAAGCGGAAAACCCGGACAAGGACATCCATCTGTATATCAACTCGCCAGGTGGTTCGGTGACCGCAGGCATGTCGATCTACGACACCATGCAGTTCATTCGACCGGATGTGTCGACTATCTGCATCGGTCAGGCGTGCAGCATGGGTGCCTTGCTGCTCACTGCTGGTGCTGCCGGCAAGCGTTTCTGCCTGCCGCACTCGCGGATGATGATCCATCAGCCGTTGGGTGGTTTTCAGGGGCAGGCCTCGGATATCGAGATTCATGCTCGCGAAATCCTGACCATTCGTGATCGCCTGAACAACGTGCTGGCTGCTCACACCGGCCAGCCGCTGGATGTGATTGCCCGTGATACCGATCGCGACAATTTCATGAGCGGTGAAACGGCGGTTGCCTATGGTCTTATCGACAAGGTTCTCGATAAGCGCCTGGCTTCCAGCTAATTAGCGCCGATCATGCGCGACCGGCATGCAGTCGGTCGCATTGCGGGCTTGAAAATGCTCGCATTTGCCTCCATCTTGTTTTTCAAGCCTACCGTATTGGATTGATCGAATGACTGACACCCGCAATGGCGAGGACAACGGCAAGCTGCTTTATTGCTCCTTCTGCGGCAAAAGCCAGCATGAAGTGCGCAAATTGATTGCCGGCCCCTCGGTCTTTATCTGCGACGAGTGCGTCGACCTGTGCAACGACATCATCCGCGAGGAGGTGCAGGAAGCCCAGGCCGAAAGCAGCGCACACAAGCTGCCTGCGCCAAAGGAAATCAGCACCATCCTCGATCAGTATGTGATTGGTCAGGAGCGGGCGAAGAAAGTCCTGGCGGTGGCGGTTTACAACCACTACAAGCGTCTTAATCAGCGCGAAAAGAAGGACGATGTCGAGCTGGGCAAGAGCAATATCCTGCTGATCGGTCCGACCGGTTCAGGTAAAACCCTGCTGGCCGAAACCCTGGCGCGCTTGCTTAATGTTCCGTTCACCATCGCTGACGCCACCACACTGACCGAAGCTGGTTATGTGGGGGAAGATGTCGAGAACATCATCCAGAAGCTGCTGCAGAAATGCGATTACGATGTGGAAAAGGCCCAGATGGGCATTGTCTATATCGACGAAATCGACAAGATTTCGCGCAAGTCCGACAACCCTTCGATCACCCGCGACGTATCGGGCGAAGGCGTACAGCAGGCGCTGCTGAAGCTGATCGAGGGCACCGTGGCTTCGGTTCCACCGCAAGGGGGGCGCAAGCATCCACAGCAGGAGTTCCTGCAGGTCGATACGCGCAATATCCTGTTTATCTGCGGCGGGGCTTTCTCCGGGTTGGAAAAAGTTATCCAGGGCCGTTCGACCAAGGGCGGTATCGGTTTCAATGCCGAGGTTCGCAGCAAGGATCTGGGTAAGAAGATCGGTGAGTCGCTACGGGCGGTCGAGCCGGACGATCTGGTCAAGTTCGGTCTGATTCCGGAATTCGTCGGTCGCTTGCCGGTTATCGCAACCCTCGACGAGCTGGATGAAGCTGCGCTTATGCAGATTCTGACCGAGCCGAAGAATGCCCTGACCAAGCAATACGCCAAGCTTTTCGAGATGGAAGGTGTCGATCTGGAGTTCCGGCCTGATGCATTGCGCTCCGTTGCACGCAAGGCCTTGGAGCGCAAGACCGGTGCCCGCGGGCTGCGCTCAATCCTCGAGGGTATTCTGCTCGACACCATGTATGAGATTCCCTCGCAGTCGGAGGTCAGCAAGGTGGTTATCGACGAGAGTGTTGTCGATGGTTCGTCCAAGCCCCTGTTGATTTACGAGAACAGCGAGCCTGCTGCCAAGGCTGCACCTGACGCCTGAGTCCGTCTGTTACATGTTGAAAGCAAGGGGCCTGCGGGCCCCTTTGCTTTTGCAGCCGAAACGCTTGTTTTTTGCTGGGGCTACCCCCATCTTAGGGTTAAGGGTTACCCCATCTATTTAAGGCCTAATGGGCCGCTGTAGAGCCAAAAATCATGAAGACAACCATCGAATTGCCTCTCCTTCCGCTACGCGATGTCGTGGTCTATCCGCACATGGTCATCCCGTTGTTCGTCGGACGCGAGAAATCCATCGAGGCCCTGGAGGCAGCGATGACCGGCGAGAAGCAGATTTTGCTCATCGCCCAGAAGAATCCTGCAGACGATGATCCCGGTGAAGAAGAGCTCTACCGTGTCGGTACCGTTGCGACGGTATTGCAATTGCTGAAGCTGCCTGATGGCACCGTAAAGGTGCTGGTCGAGGGCGAGCAGCGCGGGGAAGTCGAACGGTTTATCGAAGTGGATGGCCACTGTCGCGCCGAAGTGCAGTTGATCGACGAGGTCGATGCGCCAGGGCGCGAGTCCGAGGTGTTTGTGCGCAGCCTGCTCAGTCAATTCGAGCAATACGTGCAGCTGGGCAAGAAGGTTCCGCCAGAGGTGTTGTCCTCGCTCAACAGCATCGATGAGCCGAGCCGCCTGGTCGACACCATGGCTGCACACATGGCGCTGAAAATCGAACAGAAGCAGGAAATCCTGGAAATCACCGATTTGTCTGCGCGGGTCGAGCATGTGCTTGCCCTGCTGGATGCCGAGATCGATCTGTTGCAGGTCGAGAAGCGCATTCGTGGCCGGGTCAAGAAGCAGATGGAGCGCAGCCAGCGCGAGTACTACCTGAATGAGCAGATGAAGGCCATTCAGAAAGAGCTCGGCGACAGCGAGGAAGGTCACAATGAGCTCGATGAGCTGAAAAAGCGCATCGAGAACGGCGGGTTGAGCAAAGAGGCCTACGGCAAGGCTCAGACCGAACTGAACAAGCTCAAGCAAATGTCACCGATGTCGGCAGAAGCCACGGTGGTGCGCTCCTATATCGACTGGCTGGTGAATGTGCCATGGACCGCGCGGAGCAAGGTGCGCCTGGATCTGGCGCGTGCCGAAGCGATCCTGGATGCCGATCACTACGGTCTGGATGAGGTCAAGGATCGTATCCTCGAGTACCTCGCCGTGCAGAAGCGCGTGAAGAAGATCAAGGGGCCGGTGCTGTGCCTGGTCGGGCCGCCGGGTGTGGGCAAGACCTCGCTGGCAGAGTCCATTGCTCACGCCACCAACCGCAAGTTCGTGCGCATGGCGCTTGGCGGTGTGCGCGATGAGGCCGAAATTCGTGGCCACCGTCGCACCTACATCGGTTCGATGCCAGGTCGTCTGATCCAGAAAATGACCAAAGTAGGCGTGCGTAATCCGCTGTTCCTGCTCGATGAAATCGACAAGATGGGCCAGGACATGCGCGGTGATCCGGCTTCCGCGCTGCTTGAGGTACTCGATCCGGAGCAGAACCACAATTTCAATGATCACTATCTGGAGGTCGACTACGACCTTTCCGATGTGATGTTTCTCTGTACCGCCAACTCCATGAATATTCCGGCAGCCTTGCTCGATCGTATGGAGGTGATCCGTCTTCCCGGGTATACGGAAGACGAGAAGATCAACATTGCCATCAAGTACCTGGCACCCAAGCAGATCCAGGCCAATGGCCTGAAAAAGGGCGAGCTCACGTTCGAGCGGGAAGCCATTCGCGACATCATTCGCTACTACACTCGCGAAGCCGGTGTGCGCAGCCTGGAGCGGCAGATTGCCAAGGTCTGCCGCAAGGCGGTGAAAGAGCACAGCCTTGAAAAACGCTTTGAGGTGTTGGTGACGGCGGACTCGCTGGAGCATTTCCTCGGTGTGCACAAGCACCGTTATGGCTTGGCAGAACTGCAAGATCAGATCGGACAGGTGACCGGGCTGGCCTGGACTCAGGTGGGAGGCGAGTTGCTGACCATCGAGGCCGCAGTGGTGCCGGGCAAGGGGCAGTTGATCAAGACCGGTTCGCTGGGCGATGTGATGCTTGAATCCATTACTGCAGCGCAGACCGTGGTGCGTAGTCGGGCGAAGAGCCTGGGGGTCCCTCTGGACTTCTACGAGAAGCGCGACATCCATATCCATATGCCGGAGGGCGCAACCCCGAAAGACGGCCCTAGCGCAGGCGTAGGCATGTGCACGGCGCTGGTCTCGGCCTTGACTCAGATACCGGTGCGCGCAGATGTGGCAATGACCGGAGAAATCACCCTGCGTGGCCAGGTGTTGGCCATCGGTGGTTTGAAGGAAAAGCTACTGGCTGCGCATCGGGGTGGAATCAAAACCGTGATCATTCCGGAAGAGAATGTGCGCGATTTGAAAGAGATTCCGGAGAACATTAAGCAGGACTTGCAGATTAAACCGGTTAAATGGATTGACGAGGTCCTGCAAATTGCGCTGCAATACGCGCCGGAGCCCTTGCCTGATGCGGCTCCTGAGCTGGTTGCAAAGGATGACAAGCGCGAGACTGATTCCAAGGAGCGAATTAGCACGCATTAGTTGGGAGGCTTCCTTGACACAATTTTAGAGCCCTTGTTATAAAGCGGCTCTTATTGTGTCGGAAGACCATCCAGCACTCGTTTTGCTTACACTAAAAATCAAGAAACAAACTCATCAGAAATTAAGGGGACTTAGAGTGAACAAGTCGGAACTGATCGATGCCATCGCTGCATCTGCTGATATCCCGAAAGCTGTTGCTGGCCGTGCGCTGGATGCAGTGATTGAATCTGTCACTGGCGCTCTGAAGGCTGGTGATTCCGTTGTGCTGGTTGGTTTCGGTACATTTGCTGTCAAAGATCGCGCTGCGCGCACTGGTCGCAATCCGCAAACTGGCAAGCCGATCAGCATCGCTGCTGCCAAGATTCCAGGTTTCAAAGCCGGTAAGGCACTTAAAGACGCCGTCAACTAAGCGTCTTTAAGGCATTGCCCCAGGTCGGCTTAATCGCTGATCTGGCAGCGGAGCGGTAGTTCAGTCGGTTAGAATACCGGCCTGTCACGCCGGGGGTCGCGGGTTCGAGTCCCGTCCGCTCCGCCAGTTACGAGAAGGCGCATCCTCGGATGCGCCTTTCTTCTATCCGGATTTTACCCACACTGCACGACTGCTTATTCTTGTGCAGTCGTTCTGGGGGAAGCATGCTGCAGAATATCAGGGACAATTCACAGGGTTGGATTGCCAAAACCATTATCGGTCTCATCGTGGTACTGCTTGCGCTGACCGGTGTCGAAGCCATTTTCACCAGTACCAGCAACAGCCAGAATGCCGCTGAAGTCAACGGCGATAAAATCACGATCAATGACCTCGGCCAGGCCGTCGAAATGCAGCGGCGTCAGCTGTTGCAGCAGCTTGGGCGTGATTTCGATGCGTCCTTGCTGGATGAGAAATTGCTGCGCGAAGCGGCATTGAAGGGTTTGATCGAGCGCACTTTATTGCTGCAGGGCGCAACCGATGCCAAATTCGCCCTTTCCCCGCAGGCACTCGATCAGCTGATTCTGCAAACGCCCGAGTTTCTGGTGGACGGCAAGTTCGATGCCAGTCGCTTCGATCAGGTAATCCGCCAGCTCGGCTATTCGCGCATGCAGTTCCGCCAGATGCTCGAGCAGGAAATGCTGATCGGCCAGTTGCGCGCGGGCCTGTCCGGCAGTGCCTTCGTGACCGATGCTGAAGTAACTGCTTTCGCGCGGCTGGAAAAGCAGACTCGTGACTTCGCGACCCTGACCCTCAAGGCCGATAGCGATGCGGTTCAGCTCAGTGATGACGACATCAAGGCCTACTACGACTCACAGGCCAGCCAGTTCATGAGTCCTGAGCAGGTCGTGCTGGAATATGTCGAACTGAAGAAGGATGCATTCTTCGATCAGGTTGAAGTCAGTGATGAAGATCTGCAGAGCGCTTACGAAAGCGAAATTGCCAATCTGGCCGAGCAGCGCCAGGCTGCACATATCCTGGTCGAGGTAAGCGACTCGCTCGACGATAAGCAGGCCAAGGCCAAAATTGACGAAGCCCAGAAACGCCTACAGCAAGGCGAAGATTTTGCTGCGCTGGCCAAGGAGTTCTCCGACGATCCGGGTTCTGCTGCCAATGGTGGTGATCTTGGTTATGCCGGCCCGGGCGTCTACGATCCGGCCTTTGAAGAAGCCTTGTATGCCTTGAGCGAAGGCCAGGTTTCGGCGCCGGTACGCAGTGAATTTGGCTGGCACCTGATCAAGCTGTTGGCTGTTCAGGCTCCAGAGGTGCCGAGCTTCGCCAGCTTGCAAGACAAGCTGGTGCGTGACCTGAAAACACGCAAACTCGAACAGCGCTTTGTCGAGATCAGCAAGCAGCTTGAAGATGCCGCGTTCGAAGCGTCGGATCTGGCTCAGCCGGCTCAGGAACTGGGGCTGGAGATCAAAACCACCGAAGCCTTTGGGCGTGAGGGTGGCGAGGGGCTGACCGCCAACCGTCAGGTGATTCAGGCTGCATTCAGTGCCGAGGTACTGGAGGATGGTAGTAACAGCAGCGCCATCGAACTCGACCCTGATACGGTGGTTGTGCTGCGCGTCAAGGAACACAGGAAGCCTGAGCAACTGGCCCTCGAACAGGTTGAAGAAGGCATTCGTGAACAGCTGACCAGGGTCCGTGCCACTGAGGCTGCCAAGGCTGAGGGCGAGGCGCTTCTGGCAGCCTTGATCGATGGCAAGACGCCGGTTGAACAGGCTGGGGCGAAGCAGTCCTGGGAAGTGGTTGAAGCGGCTACGCGCAGTCAGGAGGGGGTCGAACCCGCCGTGCTGCAGACGTTGTTCCGCATGCCCAAGCCGAGCGCTGCTGGTCAGTCGACGTTTGCCGGAGTCACTCTGAACAATGGTGATTTCGTGGTGGTGCGCTTGAATGGCGTGAGCGAGCCTGAAGCGCCAGTGGCGGATGAAGAGAAGGCCACGTACAGCCGTTTCCTCGCCTCGCGCATTGGTCAGCAGGACTTCGCGGCATTCCGCAAGCAATTGGAAGCCCAAGCGGATATCGAGCGTTTCTGATATTTGTCGAGGATAAAAACGCCGCGACAACAGACCGTGTGAAAACGCCCCGACTCGTTCGGGGCGTTTGCTTTTGTGCGGACGAAAGGCCAAAAGGACTTTTCAGTCCATCAACTCGACCCCTTGGCGCGCCCCGAATACCTTGATCGCTCATATGAAGCGACAGACTTGTGCTGCCAGGGCCATTTCCGCCCTCGCGCACCCTCAGTTGGCGAAGCAGGAAGCGGCCATTGCCGAATAGGCATTGCTGGCGATTGCGGGTGTTCGACGTGACCATCACGCCTGCATGCGCTGCTCCATGCGCTCGAATGGGGCGGTCTCGTTTTGTCATGGGGAAAATGACCGGCCAGGACTGGCCGGTCGTATGGGCGGGCTATGCCTTGTCGGTTACAGCAGGCGTCGGCCGTCTTCGCGGCTGACGATCACGGTCGAGGAGCGTGGCCGTTTGCCCGGACCGTCCGGCCAGGTGCCGAGCAGGTTGTCCGCTGTCGAACCTTCGCCGGGATGCTGGATATTCACAAACAGGGTCTTGAAGTCCGGGGTGGCGCTGATGCCGGTGACTTCGCAACCGAGCGGGCCGACCAGGAAGCGCTTGAGTTCTCCCGAACGAGGATCGGCAACCAGCATCTGGTTGTTGCCAAACGGGCCAGCGCTGAGCTGGCTACCGCTCATGTCGGTCTGGATCCACAGGCGACCCTCGTCGTCGAACCACAGGCCGTCCGGACTGGCCAGGCGGTTGTCGGCGCTCAGCGACTGGCCGTTGGGGCCGACGCTGTCGTTTTCCGGGCCGGCCAGGAGGAACAGGCTCCAGGTGAAGCGCCGCCCGGCGTGGTCTGCGCTCAGTTCGCGCCAGCGGATGATGTGGCCATAGGCGTTGGCCGCACGCGGGTTGGCGGCATCCGCCTCGCTGCGCGAGCTGTTGTTGGTCAGGGTGAAATAGATTTCGCCGGTGTCCGGGTGGGCCGCGCCCCATTCGGGCCGGTCCATCTTGGTGGCGCCGACGACATCGGCGGCCAGGCGGGTGTTGATCAGCACTTCCCCTTGATCGGCGAAGCTCACGCCTGCGGCCGAGCAGGCATTCTGGAAGGCTGGGTCCTGGATATCCAGGGCCAGCCACTCGCCCGTGCCGTCGGCGGCGAAGCGGGCGACGTACAGGGTACCGACGTCCAGCAGGCGGCCGTCGCTACGGCCGGATCGGTATTTGTCGCGGCTGACGTACTTGTAGATGTACTCGTTCTGCGCGTCGTCGCCGGAGTAACAGACTACCGGCTGGCCCGCTTTAACAGGGGCGAATACCAGGCCTTCGTGGGCGAAGCGGCCGAGGGCGGTGTGCTTGACCGGTACCGACTCCGGGGCGAAGGGATCGACTTCAACGATCCAGCCGAAGTGGTTGGGTTCGTTGCGGTAATCGTCGCTGGCGCTTGCGCCCTTGCGCGTGGCATCGAAACGCACGAATTCGTCGTCCGGCAGGGTCTCCCAACCATAGCGACTGCTGCTGCGCAGGCCATAGCGGCTCAGCTCTCGCGGTAGTTCGCCGTCGCTTGAGGCGAAGTAGCCGGCCCAGTTCTCTTCGCAGGTCAGGTAGGTGCCCCAGGGGGTGACACCATGGGAACAGTTGTTCTGCGTCCCGCGGGTCGCTGTACCTTCCGGGCTATAGCGGGTCTGCAACAGGACGTGGCCGCGGGCCGGACCGCGGATCTGCATGGGCGTGGCGGCGGTGATGCGGCGATTGCGCGCGCTGGGAAGGACTTCCCAAGCGCCCTGCAGGTTGCGGCGGATCTCCACCACCGAGACGCCATGGGCGTTGATTTCCTTGCGCACTTCCTCGGCGCTGATGCGCTTGCCATCCACCACGCTCGGCCCGTTGGGGTGGATCAGGCCGGCATCGATATATTCGTGGTTGAGTACCAGCAGGCCGTGGTCACTGGTACGACCCTTGCCGCTCTGGGCATCGATCGGGAAGAAATGCATGCCGTCGTGGTGCATGCCGGTTTGCTGCGCCTGATCTTCGGCGCTGTTGCTGGCATCCTCCATGAACGCCGGGTAACTGCCGCTGATCGGGGTGCCCCAAGGAATGAATGGAACGGCTCTATAACCGGTGGGAACGCTGATGCTATCGGCACGGGTCACGGCCACAGGCGCGAATGGCAGCTTGCTCCGGCGTTTGAAGGGGAAGTCCGCCGGGCCTCTGCCGGCAGCCTCTGCGGCCTCGGCCGCCGCGGGAAGAGTCCCGCCGAGAAACGCCAGGGTGCCCAGCGCGGCACCGCCGGCCAAAAGCTGTCGGCGTCTCAGGCCGTTGCCGATCAGTTCGTTGAGATGCGGGTTGCTGGAATGATTGCTGGGTAATTCATCGCCACTGCCGAATAGCACGGCGTGGTCATCTGCATGGCTCATGGAGCGGCTCCTTGGAGGCTGGTCGACGGAGCCATGACGCTATCCGAGCAAAACGACAGAACAGTGACAATGGCTGCGGCGCAGTACACAAAACCGGCAAGCAATCCGCTGCCGACCTGTGGCGCCAAGGAGCATTTGCGCCTGGGTGGAGTACGCAATGGCGCGCGGAAAAATAAAAAACCCCGGCATCGCTGCCGGGGTTTTCTTGTCGCGGGCTCGGTCAGCACGCGAAGTCCTGACCGAGTGAAGCAGTGGCGCTTAGCCGAACTGGTTCATGGTGTTGTCTTTACCGCTTGCTTTCAGAGCCGCTTCGCCAGCGAAGTACTCTTTATGGTTGTCGCCGATGTCGGAGCCAGCCATGTTCTGGTGCTTGACGCAGGCGATGCCCTGACGCAGTTCCTGACGCTGAACACCTTTGACGTAGGCCAGCATGCCTTCTTCTGCGAAGTAACCCTTGGCCAGGTTGTCGGTGGACAGCGCGGCGGTGTGGTAGGTCGGCAGGGTGATCAGGTGGTGGAAGATGCCGGCTTGAGCCGAACCATCACGCTGGAAGGTGCGGATCATTTCGTCGGCACGCAGAGCCAGTTCGGTTTCGTCGTAGTCGACGCTCATCAGCTTGGCGCGATCGTAGGCAGAAACGTCTTTGCCTTCGCCGGCCATGATGTCGAACATCTGCTGACGGAAGTTCAGGGTCCAGTTGAACGACGGGCTGTTGTTGTAAACCAGTTTGGCGTTCGGGATCACTTTGCGGATCTCGTTAACCATTTCGGCGATCTGACCGACGTGCGGCTTCTCGGTTTCGATCCACAACAGGTCGGCACCGTTCTGCAGCGAGGTGATGCTGTCCAGTACGCAGCGCGCTTCACCAGTGCCCTTGCGGAACTGGAACAGATTGCTTGGCAGACGCTTGGGACGCAGCAGCTTGCCTTCGCGGTTGAGTACCACGTCGCCGTTTTTCAGGTCGGCAGTGGAGACTTCATCGCAGTCGAGGAAGGCGTTGTACTGGTCGCCCAGATCACCCGGCTCGTTGGTTACGGCGATTTGCTTGGTCAGGCCGGCACCCAGGGAGTCGGTACGAGCAACGATCACGCCGTTGTCGATTCCCAGTTCGAGGAAGGCGTAACGAACGGCAGCGATCTTGGCGAGGAAGTCGGCGTGCGGAACGGTCACTTTACCGTCCTGGTGGCCGCACTGCTTCTCGTCGGAAACCTGGTTCTCGATCTGAATGCAGCAGGCGCCTGCTTCGATCATGCGCTTGGCCAACAGGTAGGTGGCTTCCGGGTTGCCGAAACCGGCGTCGATGTCGGCGATGATCGGTACGATGTGGGTTTCGTAGTTGTCGATCTGGTTCTGGATGTCAGCGGCCTTGGCGCTGTCGCCGGCGGCGCGGGCAGCGTCCAGGGCGGTGAACAGCAGGTCCAGTTCGCGCGAGTCGGCCTGGCGCAGGAAGGTATACAGCTCTTCGATCAGGTCGGAGACTGCAGTCTTCTCATGCATCGACTGGTCCGGCAGCGGGCCGAACTCGGAACGCAGGGCGGCAACCATCCAGCCGGACAGGTAAAGGTAGCGCTTGTCGGTGGTCTTCAGGTGCTTCTTGATGGAGATCATCTTCTGCTGACCGATGAACCCATGCCAGCAGCCCAGGGACTGGGTGTAGACGGAAGAGTCGGCATCGTACTCGGCCATGTCCTTGCGCATGATGTCGGCGGTGTATTGGGCGATTTCCAGACCGGTCTTGAAGCGGTTCTGGGCGCGCATGCGGGCCACGGACTCCGGGTTGATAGCGCTCCAGCTGTTGCCGTTGGTCTCTTTAAGAGCGGCTACTGCCTTGATATCGTTTTGATAAGCGGACATGGTCAATCCTTCAATGTATGTGTTTGGTTGAGCACCGACTTTCCCACTCAAAACCTGTGAGGGTCATGGTTGCGGGGCTCACAACAGTACGAGAGAGAGTGACCAGGGCGCAGTTGCAGCCGGGAGGAGGGGGGACGAAACGAACAGTGCGTTTGACTACAGCTGCTGCAAATGAACGGGTCATTTGGCGTTTACCGGCTCGTGGATGCCGTTGGACGACTCAGTAGGCTGTAACTGTCTGCTGGCTGCTACGTTGAAGCGCTTCCCCGTCCCTCAGGACAACTTCGTTCCAGTCGCAATCTCGTCGAACTGCCTTGTGGGCTTTACAACACGAATCGGCTCTGGCGGTAAGCTGGAACACGACCCGGAGACCCTTTCCAGGGCCCCTGATTAGCGGGAGCGAGGCCATGATGCCTCTGCTAAAAGTGTTCGTCAAACGTTTTGTAGTGCTTTTTCACGACTACTACATAAGTATTGCGACGACCGGCGAGTCAGTTTTAATCGACGATCTCGACCTTGACCCGCAGGGTCATGTCCTCACGGCCCTGGGTCGAACGCTGCCGCAGGACGTCACCTTGCTCGGCCTGGCTCTGCTGGTTGACGCTGCCGATGCTGATCCATTCCCCAAGCCGGCCGCTGACCCGGGTATCGGTGCTCTGGATGTCGATCACCCCGGGTTGCGATGAGCTCAGGCGGTCGCGATTGCTGCTGATATTGATGTGCACGATTTCGCCCGTGAGGCTGGCGGTCACGTAGAAACCGCGGGTGACGTCGCGGTATTCGGTGCTGCTGTAGGCCTGGCCGTAGGAATCGCGGTGAGTCGAACTGAGGGGCACGCTCTGGCCGACCTGGATCAGCGCCGGGTAGCCCTCGGTGGCTTGTACCTGCTGGGTGCCGCCGCCACGGCTGTCGGTAGTGCGGTTGATGATGCGCACCTGGTCGCGACCGTTGATTTCGCCCCGGCCAATCTGCACCTGGGCATCGTCGGTACTTATGGTGCCGTCGGCGCGATAGCCGCGGTCGCTCTGGTAGCTGGACTCCGAACTGTCGACGCTGATCAGCAAGCGCCGTGGACGGGTGTCCAGTTGCTCGAGCAATTGGCGGATTTCCGCGATCTTGACCGGCGTGGCGTTGACGATCAACTGGTTGCCATAGGCATTGACGCGTCCATCGTTGCCCAGCAACGACTGCACCAGCGGCAGCACATCATCGGCGGTGCGGTAATTCAGTGGGATGACCTCGGTGGCCGCACAGAGGGGCAGGGCGATGCTGAGCAGCAGGCCCGCGAGCAGGGTACGCGCACTCATAGCAGGAAACTCCTTACATCGGGGGCGGTGATGCTGGTCTGCCAGGCCTGATCGAATTGTGCCTGGCGCAAGCGCACGCGGGCGGGATCCTGGTACAGCGCATAGCCGGCGAATTGTTCGGGTTCGGGGCGCAGCAGCAAGCCGCGGTCATCGGCCAGTAAAAAGGCCACTTCCTCATTGGGGTAGTCCGGGTGCAGCTGGCGAATATGCAGGTTGCTCGACAGTCGGCGCGACAAGCCAAGCAGGCGGTGGCCCTGTTTGACCGCGCGGCTGATGTCTTTGACCAGGATGCGCAGGTGGTTCTGCGGGCTGGCCAGGAGGAAGCGGGTGCAGGCCTCCTGGATGCTGCTGTGGTGATACAGCCAGGGGTCGAGGTCGGCGCTATAGATGCACAGGCTGCGCTGGGCTTGCAGGAACATGGCCAGTGCATGGGCGCGGGCCATCTCCGGCTGATCGAAGCGCTCCAGCGCCAGGTGCTCGCCGAGGATGAACGGCGCCGGTTCTGCCTGTGGGTTCTCGCCCGGGGTCGGTTCGGGATTGCGCACGGCAAAACGCCCCGGCGACTGAAACTCGATGGCGGGAAGCTCTGCTGGCTCGTGGCTCTCGGTTGCGTCTGATGGGGCGTCTGGGTTCATCCTGACCTCGCGGCTATTGGCTGTGGCGCACCATATCCACATGGGGAATGCCGGCGTCGAGGTATTCGCCGCTGACAATGGCAAAGCCAAGCCTTTCATAGAAAGGCGTGGCCTGCACCTGGGCGCTGAGCATTTGTTGCTGCAGGCCACGCTTTTCCGCTTCCGCGATCACCGCGCGCAACAGTGCATCGCCGACTTTCAGGCCACGCCAGTCCTTGAGCACCGAAACCCGACCGATATGCCCGTCCGGCAGCAGGCGCGCGGTACCGATCGGGTAATCGCCCTCGTAGGCGAGAAAATGCAAGGCCTCGACATCTTCGGCATCCCATTCGAGTTCCGGCGGCACCGCTTGCTCGGCAATGAACACCGTCTCGCGAATGCGCCGCAGCTCGGCGTTGTCCTTTTGCCAATCGGCCAGGCGCACGTGGATGCTATTCATCGGCAAACTCCAGACTGCCCTGTTTGGCCAGCTCCAGAAGCAGATTACGCCCCTCGTCATCGGCCAGCCATGAACCGAGGTTGTCGATATGCAGCGCGTCGGCCGAGCAGATCAGCTTCAGCAGCTCGCGCTGGCTGGCAGACAGCAAGCGGCTCTGGCCACTGGCGAACAGCACCAGGTCTTCGCCCACTTCGGACCAGGCCAGGCGTGCGCTGGGGTTGCGGATCAGCACGGCGCCAGCTTCCAGGCTGCCGAGGAAGGCCGGTTCGTCGATCTCGATGCCGGCGATCAGTTCGGGGTAGCGCGGTTCGGTCATGAACTGGCCGAACCAGGTCATCAGCAGGCGCTCATCGCTCATGTGTTCATTGAGCAGGGCTTTCAAACGATCCAGGGCGTCGCGCTGGATCTGGTGCGGATCGCTGGTCGGCTGCGCATCGGCGTCGCTATAACGGTCCTCATCCGGCAGGAACTGGCCGAGAAAGTCGGTGAAATGGGTCAGTACTTCGGCGGCGCTAGGCGCACGGAAGCCTACGGAATAAGTCATACAATCATCCTCAGCGGTACCACAGTGGGCCAGGAGCGGCGGCAGATAGAGCATGTCGCCGGGTTCCAGTACCCATTCTTCAGTTTTAGCGAATTCGGCAAGGATCTTCAGATCCGCGTGTGGCAACAGCGGGCTCTCGGAGTTGCACATCTGGCCGACCTGCCAGCGGCGTTTGCCGTAGCCCTGCAGCAGGAACACATCGTAATTGTCGAAGTGCGGACCGACACCGCCGCCAGGTGCGGCAAAGCTGATCATCACGTCGTCGATGCGCCACTTGGGCAGAAACTTGAATTCCTCGAGCAGTTCGGCCACTTCCGGGACGAACTGGTCGACGGCTTGCACCAGCAGGGTCCAGTCGCGTTCCGGCAGTTGGGCGAAGGCATCTTCGGCGAACGGGCCGCGGCGCAACTCCCATGGGCGCTCGCCGTGTTCGATGACCAGGCGCGACTCGATTTCCTCCTCCAGGGCCAGGCCGGCCAGCTCGTCCGGCGAGATCGGGCTCTCAAAGCCGGGCATGGCCTGGCGTACCAACAGAGGTTTCTTCTGCCAGTAGTCGCGCAGGAATTCACGGGCCGTAAGGCCACCCAACAACTGCAGTGGAGTATCAGGATTCATCGTTAAGCCCTTGAAATAAATAAAAGCCCAAAAATAAAAACGCCCGGCACTGCCGGGCGTGCAAAGGACTCGATCGGTTAAATGCGCTTGGCCTGAGCGGCCGCATTGCCGATGTAGTTGGCTGGTGTCAGCAACTTCAGTTCGGCTTTGGCCGCGGCCGGCATATCCAGGCCGTCGATGAAGGTCTGCAGCGCTTCGGCGCTGATGCCCTTGCCGCGAGTCAGCTCTTTCAGCTTCTCGTAGGGGTTTTCGATGGCGTAGCGGCGCATGACGGTCTGGATCGGCTCGGCCAGCACTTCCCAGCAGGCATCCAGATCATCAGCAATACGTTGAGCGTTCAGCTCCAACTTGCTGATTCCCTTGAGACTTGCTTCATAGGCGATCACGCTATGGGCGAAGCCGACACCCAGGTTGCGCAACACGGTGGAGTCGGTCAGGTCGCGCTGCCAGCGCGAGATCGGCAGCTTGCTGGCCAGGTGCTGGAACAGTGCATTGGCGATGCCGAGGTTGCCTTCGGAGTTTTCGAAGTCGATCGGGTTGACCTTGTGCGGCATGGTCGAGGAGCCGATTTCGCCGGCGATGGTGCGCTGTTTGAAGTAGCCGAGGGAGATGTAGCCCCAGATATCGCGATCGAAGTCGATCAGGATGGTGTTGAAGCGGGCGATGGCGTCGAACAGCTCGGCGATGTAATCGTGTGGCTCGATCTGCGTGGTGTAGGGGTTGAACTGCAGGCCCAGGTCTACTTCGATAAAGGCGCGGGCGTTGGCTTCCCAGTCGACCTGCGGGTAGGCCGACAGGTGCGCGTTGTAGTTGCCCACGGCGCCGTTGATCTTGCCCAGCAGCGGTACGGCCGCGACCTGGGTGATCTGCCGCTCGAGGCGATAGACCACGTTGGCCAGTTCCTTGCCCAGGGTGGTCGGCGAGGCGGGCTGGCCGTGGGTGCGCGAGAGCATCGGCACGTCGGCGAATTTCACCGCCAGTTCACGGATGGTTTCGGCAGTCTGGCGCATCAGCGGTAACAGGACGTTATCGCGGCCTTCACGCAGCATCAGGGCGTGGGACAGGTTGTTGATGTCCTCGCTGGTGCAGGCGAAGTGGATGAACTCGCTGACGTTATCCAGCTCCGGCAGCTTGGCGGCCTGTTCCTTGAGCAGGTATTCCACGGCCTTGACGTCGTGGTTGGTGGTGCGCTCTATTTCTTTCACACGCTCGGCGTGCTCGATGGCGAAGTTGTCCGCCAGTTGATTGAGTACGGCCTGGGCTTCGGCCGAGAAGGCTGGGACTTCGCCGATGCCTTCGTGGGCGGCCAGGCGCTGCAACCAACGCACTTCAACCAGGACGCGAAAGCGGATCAGGCCGTATTCGCTGAAAATTGGGCGCAGGGCGCTGGTTCTGCCGGCATAGCGGCCATCAACGGGGGAAACCGCGGTGAGCGAGGAAAGCTGCATAAGAGGGCGTTCTCGGACAATCGGCTGACGAAAAGGGCGCATATCATACATTAAATCGCCGCTCTGGCCGCGTTTGCTCGATAGCCGTTCAGCGGCTGCGTCGGGCAATCGACAGCAGGCTGGAGGCAAAAATCAGGGCGGCACCGATCAGCAAGGTCAGATCCGGGGTTTCGCCCCAGCGCAACCAGGCGATCACGCCGGCAAAGACGATGGCCAGGTAGGCAAAGGGCCCGATCAGGCCGGGCGGCGCCATGCCGTAGGCCTTGGACATGATGATCTGGCTGATGGTGGCGAGCAGGCCGATTGCCAGCAACAGGCTCAGCTCATGATTGCTCAAGGGTTGCCAGGCCCAGGTCAGCGGGATTGCGGAGGCCAGCGCGCTGAACAGCGAAAAATAGAACACGATGCGATAAGCGGGCTCGGTATCGCTCATCTCGCGGATGGAGACAAAGGCAAATGCCGCCAGAACACTGGCCGCCATGCCGATCAGGGTATTGCCACTGAGCAAGGCGCTCGAGGGCTTGGCCACCAGCAGCACGCCGAGCAGGCCGATGCCGGTCGTCAGCAGGATGCGTTTGCTCAGCGGCTCCTTCAGCCACCACCAGGCGATCAGTGGCGTGAACAGCGGGGCCGAGTAGGTGAACAGCATGGCGTCGGCCAGGGGCAGGTGGGCCAGCGCGTAGAAGAAGCAGTACATCGCCGCCAGGCCATAGCCGGTGCGCCAGAGATGCGCCTTGAGGCGCGTGGTTTTAAGCGGGGCCACGCCCTTGAGCAGGATCAACGGCAGGAAGAACAGCACGCCGACCAGGTTGCGAAAGAACACCACCGACTCGTTATTGACGCTGGCGGAGACTTCGCGCACGCCGACGCCCATCAGCGAGAACAGCAGCGCCGATAGCGCCAGCAGCGCGGCACCCTGCATGGGTTTGACCATGCGGGTGGTCACGGTTAACCGCGCAACAGCGGATAGAGGTCCTTGAGCAGCTTGCCGCGGCTGAACACCAGTTGCCAGCGGTGGCCACCCAGCTGACGCCACAGCCGTGCCGAGCGGATGCCGGCGAGCAACAGGGCGCGAATCTTCGAGGCGTTGCTCGGTTGTTGCAGATGGCGCATGTCGCCCTGTACCTGGATGCGCTGGCGGAAGGTACTGATGGTGTCCTCGTAGAGACTGCCGCAGGCGGCAATGACGTTGTCATGCACCAGACCGAAGTGACCGACCTGGTTCTGGATCTGGTCCAGGCGGCTGCCCATGACCTGCAGCATGTCGTCGCGCTTGGCCAGTTGCCTTTCCAGCCCGAGCAGGGCCAGGGCGTAGCGCAGCGGTTCGCGCTGCAGGCTGGCCGGGTCGCGCTCCAGGGCGCCGATCAGGGCGCGATACCCTTCGCGCAGGTTGAGGTCGTCACCGCCGTACACGTCCAGGGTGCTCTTGGGATCGCGCACCAGCAGGCTGCCCAGCATGCATGCCAGTCCTGGCTCGCCAACCTGTCCTGTCTTGGCCAGCTTGTCGACCAGCACCGCTGCTTCGAAAACCGCACCCAGGGCGACCAGTTGTTCCTGCATTGGACTCATGGATGCTTATCCTTGCTGCTCCAGGGTTCTGCTATTTCGATCACGCCGCCGCCGAGGCAGATTTCGCCGTCATAGAACACCACTGACTGGCCGGGCGTGACCGCGCGTTGCGGCATGGCAAAACTGGCGCGATAGCCGTTGGCGGTTTTTTCCAGGATGCAGGCTTGATCGCCTTGGCGGTAGCGCACCTTGGCCGTCAGCCGGCGTGGTTGGTTGAGTTCGATCGGGTTGACCCAATAAATCTCGGAAGCGAGCAGGGCGCTGGAAAACAGCCAGGGGTGATCGTTGCCCTGACCGACCACCAGCACATTGCGTTCCAGGTCTTTTTGCAGCACGTACCAGGGCTCGTCGCTGGCGTCTTTCAAGCCGCCGATGCCCAGGCCCTGGCGCTGGCCAATGGTGTGGTACATCAAGCCATGGTGGCGGCCGATCACCTCGCCTTCAGTGGTTTCAATATCGCCGGGTTGGGCCGGCAGATACTGCTTGAGAAAGTCGCTGAAGCGCCGCTCGCCGATAAAGCAGATGCCGGTCGAGTCTTTCTTCTTCGCCGTGGCCAACTGGTGCTTCTCGGCGATGGCGCGCACTGCCGGCTTTTCCAGTTCACCTACGGGGAACAGGGTCTTGGCGATCTGCTCGCCACCGACGGCATGCAGGAAGTAGCTCTGGTCCTTGTTCGGATCCAGGCCCTTGAGCAGTTCGGTGCGGCCATCGCGATCGCGGCGGCGCACATAGTGGCCGGTGGCGATCAGGTCGGCGCCAAGCGCCAGGGCATAGTCGAGGAAGGCTTTGAACTTGATTTCGCGGTTGCACAGGATGTCCGGGTTGGGCGTGCGCCCGGCCTTGTATTCGGCAAGAAAATGCTCGAACACGTTGTCCCAATACTCCGCGGCGAAGTTGGCAGTGTGCAGTTTGATGCCGATCTTGTCGCACACGGCCTGGGCGTCGGCCAGGTCATCCATGGCGGTGCAGTATTCGGTGCCGTCGTCTTCGTCCCAGTTCTTCATGAACAGGCCTTCGACCTGATAACCCTGTTCGAGCAGCAGCAGGGCAGAGACGGAGGAGTCCACGCCACCGGACATGCCGACTATGACGCGTTGCTGTTCTGGGCTAGGGAGGGCTGGATCACGCATGGGGGTGTCTGCACAAAAGACGAAATTCTAACAGGCTGGCGGTGCCAAGGCTAAGGCGGTATTCAATCACGGATCAGCTCCAGGTCATGCAGCGGGCCGGCGAGGTAGTCGTCAATGCAGCGCAGGACCAGCTCGCTGCGCCAGCGTTCTGGCTGGCTGGACACTTCATCACGGGTCAACCATGGCGCGCCGACGATGCCGCTGTCCAGGTTGCGTTGCGGATGATGGCGCAACGGTTTGGCGACAAAACAGATGCGCTGATAGGTCACCCCATTGCTCGGCGCGGTATACAGATAAACACCGACGATGCCGGTGAGTTCGACATCCCAGCCGGTTTCTTCGAGTGTCTCGCGCACCGCTGCCTCGCGCAGGGTTTCGTTGGCCTCAAGATGGCCGGCGGGTTGATTGAGTACCAGACGCCCGCCCTTGAGCTCTTCGACGAGGAGAAAGCGGCCCTGGTTTTCGACGACAGTGGCAACGGTGATGTGGGGGTGCCAATCCATGTGTGTGCCCTCTAGGAGTGGGTCGATCATAAGCAGTCGCTGGTCGGTGGTCCGCCATGCTCTGCATCTGCTGTACCTGGGCGCACAAGCAGAAACCCCGGCACTTGGCCGGGGCTTCTGGTCATGCGGCGCGCTCAAGCGCCAGGTGTTACGCCTTACAGCAGCGAAGCGATCGCGGCGTTTAAGGTTGCGCTCGGACGCATGACTTTACGGGTCAGCTCCGGGCTCGAGCGGTAGTAGCCGGCGATGTCCACCGGCGAGCCTTGCACGGCGCTGAGTTCGGCAAGGATGGTTGCTTCATTGTCGGTCAGGGTTTTCGCCAGCGGGCTGAAGTGCGCTTGCAACGCGGCGTCTTCAGTCTGCGCAGCCAGCTCCTGGGCCCAGTACATCGCCAGGTAGAAGTGGCTGCCACGGTTGTCCAGTTCACCGGTTTTGCGCGACGGCGACTTGTTGTTGTCGAGCAGCTTGCCGGTGGCGGCATCCAGGGTTTTACCCAACAGCTTGGCGCGCTGGTTGTCGTTCTTGATGCCGGTCTCTTCCAGAGACACTGCGATAGCCAGAAACTCGCCGAGCGAGTCCCAGCGCAGGTGGTTCTCTTCGATCAGCTGTTGCACGTGTTTCGGTGCCGAACCACCGGCGCCGGTTTCATACATGCCGCCGCCCGCCATCAGTGGCACGATGGAGAGCATCTTGGCTGAAGTGCCCAGTTCCATGATCGGGAACAGGTCGGTCAGGTAGTCGCGCAGTACGTTGCCGGTCACCGAGATGGTGTCCTGGCCGCGAATCAGGCGCTCCATGCTGATGCGGATGGCTTCGTTGTAACCCATGAGGCGAATATCCAGGCCGCTCAGGTCATATTCCTGCAGATAGGCTTCAACCTTCTTCTGCAACTGTTGATCGTGAGCGCGCTCCGGGTCGAGCCAGAAGATAGTCGGGGTGTTGGATTGGCGGGCGCGGGTAACGGCCAGCTTGACCCAGTCGCGAATTGCCGCGTCCTTGGTCTGGCAGGCGCGCCAGATGTCGCCGGCTTCGACTTCGTGCTGCATCAGTACGCTGCCGTCGGCCAGAACCACGCGCATGGTGCCATCGGCAGTCACTTCGAAGGTCTTGTCGTGGGAGCCATACTCTTCGGCTTGCTGCGCCATCAGGCCGACGTTCGGCACGCTGCCCATGGTGGTCGGGTCGAATGCGCCGTTGGTTTTGCAGAAGTTGATCATTTCCTGATAGATACGGGCGTAGGTGCTTTCCGGCATCACCGCCTTGGTGTCTTTCAGCTTGCCGTCCTTGCCCCACATCTGTCCGGAGCTGCGGATCATCGCCGGCATCGAGGCATCGACGATCACGTCGCTAGGGATGTGCAGGTTGGTGATGCCCTTGACCGAGTCGACCATGGCCATTTCCGGACGACCGCTGTAGCAGGCGTGGATGTCATGGAGGATCTCTTCCTGCTGCGAGATGGGCAGGGATTTGATCTTGTCGTAGACGCTGCTGATGCCGTTGTTCGGGTTGACGCCCAGTTCCTTGAACAGCTCACCGTATTTGTCGAACACGTCCTTGTAGTAGACGCTGACGGCGTGGCCGAAGACGATCGGGTGGGACACCTTCATCATGGTCGCCTTGACGTGCAGCGACCACATGACGCCGGTTTCCTTGCAGTCCTGCAGGGTCTTCTCGAAGAAGTCGCGCAGCTTCTTGCAGCTCATGAACATGCTGTCGAAGACTTCGCCTTCCTGCAGGGCGAGTTGCTTCTTCACTTCGACCTTGCCGTTCTTGTCGACGAACTCGATGCGCACGTCACCGGCTTTATCCATGGTGATCGACTGTTCGCTGGAGAAGAAGTCGCCGCCGCGCATGTAGTCGGCGTGGGACTGGGAGGCCATGCTCCACTTGCCCATCGAGTGTGGGTGCTTGCGGGCGAAGGCTTTGACTGCGGCGGGTGCGCGACGGTCTGAGTTGCCTTCACGCAGGACCGGGTTCACGGCGCTGCCGAGGATCTTGCTGTAACGCGTGCGGGCTTGTTTTTCCGCCTCGGTCTGCGGGTCTTCCGGGAAATCGGGGATGTTGTAACCCTGGGCCTGCAGCTCGGCGATGGCGCCTTTGAGTTGCGGTACCGAGGCGCTGATATTGGGCAGCTTGATGATATTGGCTTCTGGCATGGTGGCCAGATCAGCCAGTTTGGCGAGGTCGTCCTGGACTCGCTTGTCGGCGTCCAGATGCTTGGCAAAGCTTGCAAGAATACGCCCTGCAAGAGAGATGTCGCTGGTTTCGACGGCTATGTCAGCGGATGCAGCGAAAGCTTCTACAATTGGCAGAAGTGAATAGGTGGCAAGGGCTGGAGCTTCGTCGGTGAAGGTGTAGACGATCTTCGAACGGTTGGACATTTAGGATTAACTCTCTTCTTTGCTAAGCGAGCACAGAATCTCGAGATGCGCATGTAGGCGCGTTCGCTCAAAGTCGTCAATGAGCCGAAAGTCGAGGATTTGCCGCAATGATGTGGGATGCACCAGTAGAGCGTTGAGCAGTTGAACGGTTGAGTTGCGGTAGCAACTCGACCGGTTCAAGGGCTGGCTGTCTCGTTCAAGACAGGCAATCCCCTATGACTCGTTAGTCACGGCGCGCAGTATACCATTGCACTAAGGTGCTGAAGAATGCCCTTGTGTCTATAGACGAAGGAACAGGTAGTCTCGCCCGATTCAAGTGGGTTACGCTCGGGAGAGATATGATTTCTAACCACAAAGCGGAGTCCAGCATGGGATACCAAAAGATCCAGGTGCCAGCAACCGGTGACAAAATCACCGTCAATGCCGATATGTCGCTTAACGTACCGAACAACCCGATCATCCCTTACATTGAGGGTGACGGCATCGGTGTCGATATTAGCCCGGTGATGATCAAGGTCGTCGATGCGGCCGTCGAAAAAGCCTACGGCGGCAAGCGCAAGATTTCCTGGATGGAAGTTTACGCAGGCGAGAAAGCGACTCAGGTGTATGACCAGGACACCTGGTTGCCCCAGGAAACCCTGGACGCCGTCAAAGACTACGTCGTTTCCATCAAGGGGCCGCTGACCACCCCGGTCGGTGGTGGCATCCGCTCCCTCAACGTGGCCCTGCGCCAGCAGCTGGATCTGTACGTTTGCCTGCGTCCGGTGCGCTGGTTCGAAGGCGTGCCTAGCCCGGTGAAGAAGCCTGGCGACGTCGACATGACCATCTTCCGGGAAAACTCCGAAGATATTTATGCCGGGATCGAGTGGAAAGCCGGTTCGCCTGAAGCGAACAAGGTCATCAAGTTTCTCAAGGAAGAAATGGGTGTCACCAAGATCCGTTTTGACCAGGATTGCGGTATCGGTATCAAGCCGGTTTCCAAAGAAGGCACCAAGCGCCTGGCGCGCAAGGCCCTGCAGTATGTGGTCGATAATGACCGCGACTCGCTGACCATTGTGCACAAGGGCAATATCATGAAGTTCACCGAAGGTGCCTTCAAGGAATGGGCCTACGAAATTGCCGCTGAAGAGTTTGGTGCAACCCTGCTCGATGGTGGTCCCTGGATGCAGTTCAAGAACCCGAGAACTGGCAAGAACGTCATCGTCAAGGACGCTATCGCCGACGCCATGCTGCAGCAGATCCTCCTGCGGCCGGCTGAATACGATGTAATCGCGACCCTCAACCTGAACGGTGATTATCTGTCCGACGCCCTGGCGGCCGAAGTTGGCGGTATTGGTATTGCGCCTGGCGCCAACCTGTCCGACAGCATTGCCATGTTCGAGGCAACCCACGGCACTGCGCCGAAATACGCTGGCAAGGACCAGGTGAACCCGGGTTCGCTGATCCTGTCTGCCGAAATGATGTTGCGCCACATGGGCTGGGTCGAGGCCGCGGACTTGATCATCAAGGGCACCAACGGTGCTATCTCGGCCAAGACCGTGACCTATGACTTCGAGCGCCTGATGGAAGGTGCCAAGTTGCTGTCCTGCTCGCAGTTTGGCGACGCCATGATCTCTCACATGTGAGCTGATCAGCGGTAAGAAAAAGGCCGGTCAATGACCGGTCTTTTTTATTTTGGGTAACCAGTCATCCTGCTACTCAGGCATCAACTGTATTGCCGTGGGGCTGGCTTGCAGCGGCAAGTGCTTCGGTGGTGGCCGAAAGCGCGCTGATGTTCACGGCGTGGAGCCCTTTAGGGCCTTGGATGATATCGAAGCTCACAGCCTGACCGGCTTTCAGGGTTTTGTAACCGTCCATCTGAATCGCCGAGTAATGAGCGAATAGATCCTCGTCTCGACCGTCAGCCAGAATGAACCCATAGCCCTTGGCGTTATTGAACCACTTGACCTTACCGCTAAGCATGCTGATATCCCTCTGCAAAGAACTCCACCACTGGAGTATCATCCACTTCTGATCCCGCGCGCGAATAACTGGCTTGGGCGAGGGCGCGGAATCCCTCATACCTACACAAGTGGGTATTCATTGTTTGTAACACCGTTTTGCCGTTAGTCAAGGCGATGCTGAAACTGCCTGAGAAGCCGGTCAAACTCCATCTATCATCCGTACTCGCCCAGCCAAGAACCTTTATTCCAGCATGCATGCAAGTAGCCAGATTCGACTAACATTCAATCAGGACCGTCCGGCAACGCATGAGGACGATTCCACCGGCCTTGCCGTGCAGGAATCCAAGCCCGCGCTGCAGGCACCACCGCTGTATAAGGTGGTCATATTCAATGATGACTACACACCGATGGATTTCGTGGTCGAAGTGCTCGAGGTGTTTTTCAACTTAAATCGGGAGCTGGCGACCAAGATCATGCTGACCGTCCACACAGAGGGGCGAGCAGTTTGCGGAGTGTTTACCCGCGACATCGCCGAAACCAAGGCAATGCAGGTTAATCAGTACGCTAGAGAAAGCCAGCATCCGCTACTCTGTGAGATAGAGAAGGACGGTTAACGCCGGCCGCTTGGGCACGAGGTGAAGCCATGTTAAATCGAGAGCTCGAAGTCACCCTCAATCTGGCCTTCAAGGAGGCTCGCACCAAGCGTCATGAATTCATGACGGTTGAGCACCTCCTTCTGGCTTTATTGGATAACGAGGCGGCCGCCAGCGTATTGCGCGCATGCGGTGCCAACCTCGACAAATTGCGTCACGACCTTCAGGAGTTCATCGATTCCACCACCCCACTGATTCCACAGCATGACGAAGAACGTGAAACTCAGCCGACCCTAGGCTTTCAGCGGGTACTGCAGCGCGCTGTATTTCATGTGCAAAGCTCCGGCAAGCGAGAAGTGACTGGCGCCAACGTGTTGGTTGCGATCTTCAGCGAGCAGGAAAGTCAGGCGGTGTTCCTGCTCAAGCAACAGAGTGTTGCGCGCATCGATGTGGTCAATTTCATCGCTCACGGCATTTCCAAAGTGCCAGGGCATGGCGGTCATACAGAAAGCGAGCAGGAAATGCAGGACGAAGAGGGTGGCGAGTCTTCGGCTTCAGGCAATCCTCTGGATGCCTACACCAGCAACCTCAATGAGCTGGCCCGCCAAGGGCGGATCGATCCTTTGGTCGGTCGAGAGCTGGAAGTCGAGCGGGTCGCGCAGATTCTGGCGCGTCGGCGCAAGAACAATCCGCTGCTGGTAGGCGAAGCCGGTGTGGGCAAGACCGCTATCGCCGAGGGCCTGGCCAAACGTATTGTCGACAATCAGGTGCCCGATCTGCTGGCTACCAGCGTGGTCTATTCCTTGGATCTGGGGGCCTTGCTGGCCGGCACCAAGTACCGTGGCGATTTCGAGAAACGCCTCAAGGCGCTGCTCAACGAGCTGCGCAAGCGCCCGCACGCGATCCTGTTCATCGACGAGATCCACACCATAATTGGTGCGGGGGCCGCATCTGGCGGGGTGATGGATGCTTCCAACCTGCTCAAGCCGATGCTGTCTTCGGGCGAGATCCGCTGCATTGGCTCGACCACCTTCCAGGAATTTCGCGGCATATTCGAGAAGGATCGTGCCCTGGCGCGGCGCTTTCAGAAGGTCGATGTCAGCGAGCCCTCGGTGGATGACACCTATGGCATTCTCAAAGGCCTCAAGGGGCGTTTCGAGCAACATCACAGCATCGAGTACAGCGATGAGGCACTGCGCGCTGCGGCCGAGCTTGCTGCGCGCTATATCAATGATCGGCATATGCCGGACAAGGCCATCGATGTAATCGACGAGGCAGGCGCCTATCAGCGCCTGCAGCCTGTGGAGAAGCGGGTCAAGCGCATCGAAGTGGCGCAGGTCGAGGATATCGTGGCAAAAATTGCACGCATTCCGCCAAAACACGTCAGCAGTTCGGACAAGGAACTGCTGCGCAACCTGGAGCGCGATCTCAAGCTCACGGTGTTCGGTCAGGAGCCGGCCATTGACTCCCTGTCTACGGCGATCAAACTGTCGCGCGCCGGGCTCAAGGCGCCAGACAAGCCTGTGGGCTCATTCCTCTTTGCCGGCCCTACCGGGGTCGGTAAAACCGAAGCGGCTCGCCAGTTGTCCAAGGCGCTGGGCGTAGAGTTGGTGCGTTTCGACATGTCCGAGTACATGGAGCGGCATACGGTTTCCCGACTGATCGGTGCGCCGCCAGGCTATGTCGGTTTTGATCAGGGTGGCTTGCTGACCGAGGCCATCACCAAGACCCCGCATTGCGTGTTGCTGCTCGATGAAATCGAGAAGGCTCATCCGGAAGTCTTCAACCTGCTGCTGCAGGTGATGGATCACGGCACCCTGACCGACAACAATGGGCGCAAGGCTGATTTCCGTAACGTGATTCTGATCATGACCACCAATGCCGGGGCGGAAACCGCGGCGCGGGCTTCCATAGGCTTCACCTATCAGGACCATGCGTCCGACGCCATGGAAGTGATCAAGAAGAGCTTCACCCCGGAGTTCCGCAATCGCCTGGATACCATTATCCAGTTCGGCCGCCTGAGTCATGAGGTGATCAAGAGCATTGTCGACAAGTTCCTCACCGAACTGCAGGCGCAGCTTGAAGACAAGCATGTGATGCTCGAAGTCAGTGATGCTGCACGCGGCTGGTTGGCCGAGAAGGGCTACGATGTGCAGATGGGGGCCAGACCCATGGCGCGCTTGATTCAGGAAAAGATCAAGCGGCCCTTGGCAGAGCAGATCCTGTTTGGAGAACTGGCCGAGCACGGCGGCGTGGCCCATATCGATCTCAGTGGTGACGAATTGACCTTCGAATTCGAAACCACGGTGGAGATGGCCTGAGATCGCTTTGCGGCATTGGCTCAATAGCGCTCACAAAAACGCCCGGCATTGCCGGGCATTTTTGTGAGCGCCTGATTTGATCAGGTCTTGAAAAGCCGCGTGCCAGGAGGCATAGGCTGATTGGCAGGGGCGTTTGGCAAGTCAGTGAAACAAAAAGCGAAGGTCTCGATCTGTTTGACTCACTTCATCCTGGAGGCTGTCGGACTTAAGCTGAAGTTCAATCTCAAGTCCGGCAGGCTCCTGGAATCAAGTCAGGCGCGTTTTACCTTGTGCTTGTAACTGCCCGTGTATTGCCTGTGGTCGATTGCAGCGTTTTTCAATGACCTGTCAGCGGGCGCGGTAGGTGATACGACCTTTGCTCAGGTCGTAAGGCGTCAGTTCTACGCGAACCTTGTCGCCAGTCAGAATGCGGATATAGTTTTTGCGCATCTTTCCGGAGATGTGCGCGGTAACGACGTGCCCGTTTTCCAACTCCACGCGGAACATGGTGTTGGGCAGGGTGTCGACGACAGTGCCTTCCATTTCGAAGCTGTCTTCTTTCGACATGCAGTAAAGCCCTCGGTATCCAAAGTATGACCATGGCCCGGCGCAACTGGCTCCAGGCAAAAGCGGCGTGCATTGTGCCCGAAAAGGAGGGCGCACGCCAAGCGACTTCAGGTGAGAGTGATCCAACGCTGGTTAACGAACAGTTCAATTGGGCGGTATTGCGTCTTGTAGCTCATTTTTCGACAGTTCTTGATCCAATAGCCGAGGTACAGGGCATGTAGTCCAAGACGCGCTGATTCCTTGATTTGCCAGAGTATGGCGAAGCGTCCGAGGCTGCGGCGTTCTTCGCCGGGCTCGTAGAAGGTGTAAACCGCAGAAAGTCCATTGGGCAGCACATCAGTGACCGCGACCGCCAGCAGTCGGCCGTGCTGGCGAAACTCGTAGAAGCGCGCAAACGGCAGGTCGCGTACCAGGAAGGTGGAGAACTGCTCGCGATTCGGTGGGTACATGTCGCCATCGGCATGACGTTGCTCGATATAGCGCACATAAAGGCTGTAGTACTCCTCGGTGAACGCCGGGCGCACTGCACGGACCTGGATGTCGAGATTGCGTTTGAAAATACGCCGCTGCTGACGATTGGGCTTGAACTGGGTAACGGGAATGCGCGCGGGCACACAGGCCGAGCAGCGTTGGCAGTGGGGCCGGTAGAGGTGGTCGCCACTACGGCGAAAGCCCATTTCCGAAAGCTCGGCATAGACATCCACATCCATTGGCTGGCTGGGATCGAGGAACAGGGTGGTGGCCTGCTCTTCAGGCAGATAGCTGCACGGATGAGGCTGGGTGGCATAAAACTTCAGGCGGGCCAGCTCGGTCATGATCGACTCTCGGGTAATGCCTTGAACAAGTGTAAGCCACCCTGCGGTACTCGCCTAGGCGGTCCAGGACGCCTTGCTGGGTTGGTCGATGTGACGCTTCAGGTAGTCAGCGAAATCTGCCCGGGCAATTGGCCTGGCGCCCAAGCTGTGCAGGTGTTGCGTGGGCATCTGGCAGTCGATGAGTACGAAGCCCCAGGCATTGAGGTGCTCGACCAGGGTGACAAAGCCGACTTTCGACGCGTTATCGGCGTGACTGAACATGGATTCGCCGAAAAACAGCTGGCCCATTGCCAGCCCGTATAGCCCGCCGACCAGTTCGCCGTTGCGCCAGACTTCGACCGAATGGGCAATGCCGCGGCGATGCAGTTCAAGGTAGGCGTGCTGCATTGGGGTAGTGATCCAGGTGCCGTCGGCGTAGTCGCGTGGCGCTGCGCAGGCCTGGATCACCGTGGCAAAGGCTTGATCGAAGGTCACCTGGTAACGTGCCTGGCGCAGCACCTTGGCCAGGCTGCGCGAGACATGCAGCTCATCAGGGAAGAGCACCGTGCGCGGATCCGGCGACCACCAGAGAATCGGCTGATTGTCCTGATACCAGGGGAAGCAACCATGGCGGTAGGCCGCGATCAGACGTTCGGCACTCAAATCACCGCCGGCGGCAAGCAAGCCGTTGGGCTCGCGCAGGGCTTTGCTCAATGGCGGGAAGCTCAGGGAGTCGCGTTGCAACCAGGTCAGCATTCAAGGAAACCGCAAGAAGAGGAGGGCGGGCCGGGTTGGCTGGCCACTTGCGACGCCTGAGGCCTGAGGCCTGAAACAGCGTTGCTGCTCCAGGCCATGGTCTGCCATGACTTATTGCAGTGCCTGTTATCAGAGTCTCAGTCATCCGAGTAGCCAGCTGAACTGACTGCCTGCCGCGCGGCCCGGGGCTTGGGCCGATCAATTGTCGTCGAGGAATTTTTCGACATCCAGTGCAGCCATGCAACCGGCCCCGGCAGAGGTAATTGCCTGGCGGTACACATGGTCGGCCACGTCGCCGGCGGCAAACACCCCCTCGATACTGGTCGCAGTGGCATTGCCTTCGCTGCCGCCCTTGATCAACAGATAACCCTCGCGCATTTCCAGTTGGCCCTGGAACAGATCGGTATTGGGCTTGTGGCCGATGGCGATGAACACGCCAGTCAGCGCTAGCTCCTTGGCTGCGCCATTGGTGGTGTCTTTCAGGCGTACGCCAGTGACGCCGCTGGCATCGCCCAGCACTTCGTCGAGGGCGTGATTCCAGTGCAGGTGGACGTTGCCGTTGGCTGCCTTGTCGAACAGCTTGTCTTGCAAGATCTTTTCCGAGCGCAGCTTGTCGCGCCGGTGAACCAGGTGCACTTCCTTGGCGATATTGGCCAGGTACAGCGCTTCCTCGACGGCGGTGTTGCCGCCACCAATCACCGCGACTATTTGATTGCGGTAGAAGAAACCGTCGCAGGTGGCGCAGGCAGAGACACCTTTGCCGGCAAAGGCTTCTTCTGACGGCAGGCCGAGGTACTGCGCCGAGGCGCCGGTGGCGATGATCAGTGCATCGCAGCTGTAGGTGCCGCTGTCGCCTTTGAGGATAAAGGGGCGCTGCTGCAACTCGGCCGTGTGAATATGGTCATAAATGATCTCGGTGTCGAAGCGCTCGGCATGTTTTTGCATGCGTTCCATGAGCGCGGGACCGGTCAAGCCTTCGACGTCACCTGGCCAGTTGTCCACTTCGGTGGTAGTGGTAAGTTGGCCGCCGGGCTGGATGCCGGTGATCACCACGGGCTTGAGGTTGGCGCGGGCGGCGTATACCGCCGCAGCGTAACCGGCAGGGCCGGAACCCAGGATGATCAGGCGTGAATGCTTGACTTCGCTCATAGAAACACCTCATAAGCCTTTGTCACAAAAGAGAATGCATGCTCCAATTGAGCCGCACGTAAATATGTTGCCGGCTATGCTACACCGAAGCAGGGGGCGAACGGGAGCCGGCCGCAGAGGGCTTAGCCCAGGCTGGTTGCCACCCCGCTGCCTGGCGTGGCATCAACCGGGTAAATCCGTACAATAGTCACAGTTTTTTGCCGTTAACCGATTATTCGGCGCGCCGCTGGCGCAGGAATAGATGCGTTTTGAAGAATTCGAGCCCTACAGCCCAGACTCCAGTCTGGCGTCAGCAATTGCCTTACAGGTTGAAAGAGGGCGCCTTGATTGCGCTCGGTGCACTCTGCCTTTATCTGTGGATGGCGTTGCTGACCTATGATCCCGCCGATCCGGGCTGGACGCATACCAGCAATATCGATCAGGTGCAGAATGCTGCCGGTCGTGCTGGCGCCTGGTTCGCCGATATCCTGTTCATGGCCTTGGGCTATTTCGCTTATGTGTTCCCCCTGTTGCTTGGGGTCAAGACCTTGCAGGTGTTCCGCGACCGCCACCAACCCTGGCAGTGGAGTGGCTGGCTGTTTTCCTGGCGATTGATCGGCCTGGTGTTCCTGGTGCTGTCCGGGGCAACGCTGGCCGATATTCATTTTGACGCGAGTACCAGCATGCCGGCCGCAGCTGGCGGGGCATTGGGCGAGAGTCTCGGTCAATTGGCCGAAGATGTATTGAACGTGCAGGGCAGCACCTTGCTGTTCATTGCGCTGTTCCTGTTTGGCTTGACCGTGTTCACTGACCTGTCCTGGTTCAAGGTCATGGACCTTACCGGCAAGATCACCCTGGATCTTCTCGAGCTGATCCAGAGCCTGGTCAATCGCTGGTGGAATGCCCGTACCGAGCGCAAGCAACTGGTCGCCCAGTTGCGCGAAGTCGACGAGCGGGTCAGCGAAGTGGCGGCGCCGATGGTGCACGACCGCCGCGAACAGGCCAAAGTCAAAGAGCGCCTGCTTGAGCGCGAGGAAGCGCTGACTAAGCACATGAGCGCCCGGGAAAGCCGCACCGCGCCTGTGATTACCCCGCCGGCGGAGCCAAAGGCCGCCGAAGCGAGCAAGCGCGTACAGAAAGAAAAGCAGGCGCCGCTGTTCGTCGACAGCGCCGTCGAAGGCACTTTACCGCCGATTTCCATTCTCGATGTCGCCGAGAAGAAGCAGAAGAAGTTCTCCCCCGAATCGCTGGAGGCCATGTCGCGGCTGCTCGAGATCAAGCTCAAGGAATTTGGCGTCGAGGTCATGGTCGAGTCGGTGCATCCGGGCCCGGTGATCACCCGTTTCGAGATCCAGCTCGCCGCCGGGGTCAAGGTCAGCCGTATTTCCGGGTTGGCCAAGGACCTGGCACGCTCGATGGCGATCATCAGCGTGCGTGTGGTCGAAGTGATTCCCGGCAAAACCACCGTGGGCATCGAGGTGCCCAACGAGGACCGACAGATCGTGCGTTTTTCCGAGGTGCTGTCGTCGCCCGAGTACGATGACGCCAAGTCCCCGGTTACCCTGGCCCTCGGCCACGACATCGGCGGCCGCCCGGTGATCACCGACCTGGCGAAAATGCCCCACTTGCTGGTCGCCGGTACCACCGGCTCGGGTAAGTCGGTCGGGGTCAACGCGATGATCCTGTCGATCCTGTTCAAGTCCACGCCGGAAGAGGCGCGCTTGATCATGATCGACCCGAAAATGCTCGAACTGTCGATCTACGAGGGCATTCCGCACCTGCTTTGCCCGGTAGTCACCGACATGAAGGAGGCGGCTAACGCCCTGCGCTGGAGCGTCGCCGAAATGGAGCGGCGTTATAAGCTCATGTCGAAGATGGGCGTGCGCAACCTGGCCGGCTTCAACCGCAAGGTCAGGGAAGCCGAGGAGGCGGGCGAGCCCCTGGCCGATCCGTTGTACAAGCGCGAAAGCATGCACGACGAGGCGCCGCTGCTGAAAACCCTGCCGACCATCGTGGTGGTGGTGGACGAGTTTGCCGACATGATGATGATTGTCGGCAAGAAGGTCGAAGAGTTGATCGCCCGGATCGCGCAGAAGGCTCGCGCCGCCGGCATCCACCTGATTCTCGCCACCCAGCGGCCGTCGGTGGATGTGATCACCGGCCTGATCAAGGCCAACATCCCGACGCGCATGGCCTTCCAGGTATCGAGCAAGATCGATTCGCGGACCATTCTCGACCAGGGTGGCGCCGAACAGTTGCTCGGCCACGGCGACATGCTCTACCTGCCACCCGGCACCGGCTTGCCGATTCGTGTGCACGGCGCCTTCGTTTCTGACGAAGAGGTCCACCGTGTGGTCGAGGCCTGGAAGTTGCGCGGCACACCGGACTATATCGAAGACATTCTGGCGGGCGTCGAAGAGTCCGGCAGTGGCTTCGATGGCAGCAGTGAAGGGGGCGGCGAAGGCAGTGAAGAAGATCCGCTGTATGACGAAGCCGTGCGTTTCGTCACCGAAAGCCGGCGGGCCTCGATTTCCGCTGTGCAGCGCAAATTGAAGATCGGCTACAACCGGGCAGCGCGGATGATCGAAGCGATGGAAATGGCAGGCGTGGTGACCTCGATGAGCACCAATGGCTCGCGCGAAGTGATCGCGCCAAGTCCAACTCGTGACTAACGCCCAGAAATCAATGTGATAAGGAGTTTCATGCGCCTGATTCGTATGCTGTTGCTGGCAGCTTTAAGCATTTCCAGCGTTTCCGCCCTGGCGGACGAGGATGCGTCTGCACAGCGTCTGACCGTATTGCTCAGCCAGGCGCAAACGATCAGCGCGCGCTTCTCGCAGCTGACCCTGGATGGCAGTGGCACGCAGTTGCAGGAAACCGCAGGTCAGCTTGTGCTCAAGCGTCCGGGGCTGTTTCGCTGGCACACCGACGCACCTATGGAGCAGTTGCTGGTGTCCAACGGCGAGAAGGTCTGGCTGTATGACCCGGACCTGGAGCAGGTCACCATTCAGACCCTCGACAAGCGCCTGACCCATACCCCGGCATTGCTATTGTCTGGCGACGTATCCGAGATTCGCGAGAATTTCGCGATCAGCCACAAGGAAGGCGGCAACGTGGTCGACTTCATGCTCAAGCCGAAGTCCAAGGACACGCTGTTCGACAGCCTGCGTCTGTCGTTTCGCAGCGGCGTGTTGAATGATATGCAGCTGATCGACAGCATCGGCCAGCGCACCAATATTCTGTTCCTCAGCGTGAAGATGAATGAAGCCGTGGACGACAGCCTGTTCAGCTTCGAGATTCCCGAAGGCGCGGATGTCATTCAAGAGTAAGAGGTCGTAGCCCGCCGCCATGGATCTGTTTCGTAATGCTCCCATCGCCCAGCCCCTGGCCGCGCGCTTGCGTGCTGCCAGCCTGGACGAGTACGTCGGCCAGGAGCATCTGCTGGCACGCGGCAAGCCGCTGCGCGAAGCGCTGGAGCAGGGTGCGCTGCACTCGATGATCTTCTGGGGGCCGCCGGGTGTGGGCAAGACCACCCTGGCGCGCTTGCTGGCCCAGGTCACCGATGCCCACTTCGAGACGATTTCCGCGGTGCTCTCCGGCGTGAAGGAAATCCGTCAGGCGGTCGAGGTCGCGCAACAGCACGCCGCCCAGTACGGCCGCCGGACCATCCTGTTCGTCGACGAGGTGCATCGCTTCAACAAGTCGCAGCAGGATGCCTTTCTGCCCTATGTGGAAGACGGCACCCTGATCTTCATCGGTGCCACCACCGAAAACCCCTCGTTCGAGCTGAATAACGCGCTGCTTTCGCGAGCCCGCGTCTATGTCCTGAAAAGCCTCGATGAAGAGGCGCTGCGCAAGCTGGCAACCCGCGCCCTGGCTGATCCAAAAGGCCTCGGCGAACGACAGCTCAGCCTGCCGGAAGAAAGCTTCAAGATTCTCCTGGCCGCCGCCGACGGCGATGGCCGGCGCTTGCTGAATTTTCTGGAGAACGCCGCGGATCTGGCCGAGGACGGCGGCACCATCAGCAGCGAACTGTTGCTGGATCTGCTCGGCGACAGCCGCAGGCGCTTCGACAAGGGTGGCGAAGCCTTCTACGACCAGATTTCCGCACTGCACAAGTCGGTGCGCGGATCGAGCCCGGATGGCGCCCTCTATTGGTTCGCCCGCATGCTCGATGGCGGCTGCGATCCGCTGTACATCGCCCGCCGGGTCGTGCGCATGGCCAGCGAAGACATCGGCAACGCCGACCCGCGCGCACTGACGCTGTGCCTCAATGCCTGGGACGTGCAAGAGCGCCTGGGCAGCCCCGAAGGCGAGCTGGCCGTGGCCCAGGCCATCGTTTACCTGGCCTGCGCGCCGAAAAGCAACGCGGTGTATAGCGCGTTCAAGGCGGCGATGCGCGATGCCGCCGAGCATGGTTCCCTGGAAGTCCCGCTGCACCTGCGCAACGCGCCGACCAAGCTGATGAAAGAACTGGGCTACGGCGATGAATACCGCTATGCCCATGACGAGCCGGATGCCTACGCCGCCGGTGAAGACTACTTCCCCGAGCAACTGCCGGCGCGTCAGTACTATCAGCCGGTGCCGCGCGGCCTCGAGCAGAAAATTCGCGACAAACTGGCCCATCTGGCCAGCCAGGATGCGGCCAGCCCGCGCAAGCGGAGAAAACCATGATCGCGGTCGTTTTCGCGGTGGCTGCCGGCGGGGCGTGCGGAACCCTGTTGCGCTTTGCCACGGGTAACTGGATCAACGCAAACTGGCCGCAATATTTCTACACCGCCACCCTGGCGGTAAACATCCTCGGCTGCCTGCTGATCGGTTACCTGTATGGGCTGTTTCTGCTGCGCCCGGAAATACCGCTGGAGTTGCGCGCCGGCCTGATCGTCGGCTTTCTGGGCGGCCTCACCACCTTTTCATCCTTTTCCCTCGACACCCTGCGCCTGCTGGACAGCGGCCAGGCGCCAATGGCCTTCGGCTACGTGGCGCTGAGCGTGTTGGGTGGCCTGCTCGCGACCTGGGCTGGCTTATCATTCACCAAACTCTGATCGACGAGAACCTGACATGCTCGACTCCAAACTGGTGCGCAGCCAACTCCACGATGTGGCGCAGCGCCTTGCCACCCGCGGCTTTCAACTGGATGTGGCGCGTTTTGAAGCGCTGGAAGTTCAGCGCAAGACCGTGCAGACCCGCACAGAACAGTTGCAAGCCGAGCGTAACAGCCGCTCCAAGACCATTGGCCAGGCCAAGCAGCGCGGAGAAGACATCGCGCCGCTGCTGGCGGATGTCGACCGCATGGGCAGCGAGCTGGAGCAAGGCAAACAGGAGCTGGATGCCATCCAGCTCGAGCTGGACAGCCTGCTGCTGAACATGCCCAACCTGCCACACGAGTCGGTGCCGGTTGGCGACGATGAAGACGGCAACGTCGAAGTGCGCCGCTGGGGTACGCCCAAGGCCTTCGATTTCGCCATCCAGGATCACGTCAGCCTGGGCGAACAACACGGCTGGCTGGATTTCGAAACTGCCGCCAAGCTGTCCGGTGCGCGTTTCGCCCTGTTGCGCGGGCCGATTGCTCGCCTGCATCGCGCCCTGGCCCAGTTCATGCTCAATCTGCACACCAGCGAACATGGCTACGAAGAGGCTTACACGCCTTATCTGGTCCAGGCGTCGGCGTTGCAAGGCACCGGCCAGTTGCCCAAGTTCGAGGAAGACCTGTTCAAGATCAGTCGCGAGAACGAGGCCGACCTGTACCTGATTCCGACCGCCGAAGTGTCGCTGACCAATATCGTTGCGGGCGAAATTCTCGATGCCAGGCAATTGCCACTGAAGCTGGTGGCCCACACCCCGTGCTTCCGCAGCGAAGCCGGTTCGTCCGGCCGCGACACCCGCGGGATGATCCGCCAGCATCAGTTCGACAAGGTCGAGATGGTGCAGGTCGTCGAGCCGGGCACTTCTTACCAGGCCCTGGAAGAACTAACCGGCAACGCCGAAAAGGTCCTGCAACTGCTCGAGCTACCATACCGCGTGCTCGCCCTCTGTACCGGCGACATGGGCTTCAGCGCGACCAAGACCTACGATCTGGAAGTCTGGGTGCCGAGCCAGGACAAGTACCGCGAGATTTCCTCCTGCTCCAATTGCGGCGACTTCCAGGCGCGGCGTATGCAGGCTCGCTATCGCAACCCGGAAACCGGCAAGCCGGAGCTGCTGCACACCCTCAACGGTTCCGGCCTGGCGGTGGGCCGTACCCTGGTGGCGGTGCTGGAGAATTACCAACAGGCCGATGGCAGCATTCGGGTGCCCGAGGTGCTCAAACCCTATATGGGCGGCATCGAAGTCATCGGTTAAAGCGCCACCCGGTAGGGGGGGCTGAAGCCCACCCTACCGGCAAGCCACTGTCACTCATCCGGATCACGCTCATGGACTTTCTTCCGCTGTTCCATAAATTGCAGGATCGTCTGGTACTGGTGGTCGGTGGCGGCGAAGTGGCCTTGCGCAAATCGCGTCTGCTGGCCGATGCCGGCGCCAGATTGCGGGTCGTGGCGCCCGAGGTGCGCGACGAGCTGCGCGCACTGGTCGTCCAGGGCGCAGGCGAGGTACTGCTGCGCAACTACCAGCCCGCCGACTTGAGCGGCGTGGTGTTGATCATCGCCGCCACCGACGACGAACCGCTCAATGCGCAAATATCCGCCCAGGCCCAGGCGCTGGGGATTCCGGTCAATGTTGTCGATGCACCCAAGCTGTGCAGCGTGATCTTCCCGGCTATCGTCGACCGCTCGCCACTGATCGTCGCCGTCACCAGTGGCGGCGATGCGCCGGTATTGGCACGCTTGATTCGGGCTAAGATCGAAACCTGGATTCCGGCGACCTATGGCCAGTTGGCCGGGTTGGCGAAGAAATTCCGTGCGCAAGTCAAAGGCCTGTTCCCCGATGTCCAGCAACGCCGGGTGTTCTGGGAGGACGTATTCCAGGGGCAAATTGCCGAGAGCGTGTTCGCCGGCAAACTGCATGAGGGCGAACGCCTGCTCGAGGCGAAAGTTGCCGGTGCTGCGCCACGCGCCTTGGGTGAGGTGTACCTGGTCGGTGCCGGCCCGGGCGACCCGGACCTGCTGACGTTCCGCGCCCTGCGCCTGATGCAGCAAGCCGATGTGGTGCTCTACGATCGCCTGGTCGCTCCGGCGATCATCGAGCTGTGCCGCCGCGATGCCGAGCGCATCTATGTCGGCAAGCAGCGCGCGGCGCATGCCGTGCCGCAGGATCAGATCAATCAACGCCTGGTCAGCTTGGCCAAGGAGGGTAAGCGGGTGTTGCGCCTGAAAGGCGGCGACCCGTTTATCTTCGGCCGTGGCGGCGAGGAGATCGAGGAGCTGGCGGCCCACGGTATTCCCTTCCAGGTGGTGCCCGGCATCACCGCGGCCAGTGGCTGCGCGGCTTATGCGGGGATTCCGCTGACCCACCGCGATCATGCGCAGTCGGTACGCTTCGTCACCGGCCATCTCAAGGACGGTAGCTGCGACCTGCCTTGGGCGGAACTAGCGGCGCCCAGCCAGACCCTGGTGTTCTACATGGGCCTGGTCGGCTTGCCGCTGATTTGCCAGCAATTGATCGCCCATGGCCGTGCCGCCAGCACCCCCGCGGCGCTGATTCAGCAGGGCACCACGCGCAATCAGCGGGTGTTCACCGGCACCCTGGCAAACCTGCCGGAATTGGTCGCCGAGCATCAGGTCCATGCGCCGACCCTGGTCATAGTCGGTGAAGTGGTGCAGCTGCGCGACAAGCTGGCTTGGTTCGAAGGCGCTCAGGCTGAGGTTTGAAGCGAGCCCTGCAGGGGCGGCCGCCCCGTCCTCATCGGAGCGCTGCTCTTACCATGCAAAGACGCCCTGGCCCGGCAAGCGCGCGCGGTCATGTTCGCGGGACAAGTCCAGCGCCGGGCCCTTGGGCACTATGCCGGTCGGGTTGATGGTGCGATGGCTGGCGTAGTAATGGCCCTTGATGTGTTCGAAATCCACCGTCGCCGCCACCCCGGGCCACTGGTACAGCTCGCGCAACCAGTTGGACAGGTGCGGGTAGTCCTCGATGCGCCGCAGGTTGCACTTGAAGTGCCCGTAGTACACCGCATCGAAGCGAATCAGGGTGGTGAACAGGCGCCAATCGGCTTCGCTGAGGTATTCGCCAGCCAGGTAGCGCTGCTCGCCGAGACGTGCATCCAGCCAATCCAGTTCGCCGAATAGCTCGGCGAAGGCTTCCTCGTAGGCGGCCTGGGTGGTGGCGAAACCGGCACGGTACACGCCATTGTTGACCGCTGGATAGATGCGTTGATTGAGTACGTCGATCTCGCCGCGCAGCGCTTCGGGATAGAAATCCAGGCAGTTGCCCGTCAGCCCGTCGAAAGCCGAGTTGAACATGCGGATGATTTCCGCTGACTCATTGCTGACGATGCGCTGTTGCTGTTTGTCCCACAACATCGGCACGGTCACCCGGCCACTGTAGCGGACATCATCGGCGGTGTAGCGCTGATGCAGGAAGTCCAGACCGTTCAACGCATCACCCGTGGAGCCATGGGCCGGGTCAAAGGTCCAGCCATCGTCGAGCATCAGCCAGCTGACCACCGACACATCGACCAGATCCTGCAAGCCCTTGAGCTGACGCAGGATCAGGGTGCGATGGGCCCAGGGGCAGGCGAGGGAAACATACAAGTGATAGCGACCGGCTTGCGCCTTGAAGCCGCCTTCGCCGCTTGGCCCGGGGCTGCCGTCGGCGGTGACCCAGTGACGCCGCTGGGCATCTTCGCGCTTGAAGCGGCCGTCAGCGGCCGTGTCGTACCACTGGTCATGCCAGCTTCCTTCAATCAACAAACCCATTACCCGACTCCTTTGGCTTTACGGCTCAGGCGTTCAGTCTAACGGCGGTGGTTCGATTGAAAGGTAGAAAAAGCTGCCTCTAAAAATCGACTAGCTCGATATGTTTCGTGCGTCCCAGCGCTGCTGCGCCTGCTTGAACGCCTCTTCACGGGGAATGCCCAGACCACGCAGAGCCACGGCCATGCTGCTCAACACCGCAAGCCTGCCGTAGGCGTCTTCGACTTCGCCGCGCCAGAACGTCAGCAGGTGCTCAGGCTCGAGCGACTCGGGCTTGACGTGGCGCTGCGCCGACAACGGCGGCCAGTCTTCGTCCCAGTTCTCGCCGTTGGCCGTGCCATAGAGATGGCTGGTGGCGTCCGGATTGATTTCCACCTCGCCACCTTCGCCCTTGATCACCAGTGCGGTGTCGCCGAGCAATTGGCTGGCTTCGCGGTGCACCGCCTGGTAACCGGGGTGAAAGATGCTCTGCAAGCCACAGCGCGCCGCGAGCGGGTTGAGAATGCGGGTCAGCGAGTGGATCGGCGAACGCAAGCCGAGGATGTTGCGCAGGTCGATCATCCGTTGCAGTTGCGGCATCCAGTCGCCCAGCGGGATAAACGCCAGGTGCTGGTCCTGCAAGGCGCGCTTCACCTCGCTCCAGTTGCGGCACAGCGGGATCTGCAGGAGCCCGATCACTTGCTCGCTGTACAGCCGCCCGGCGGTGTGCGCGCCACCGCCATGCAGGAGGATGCGCACTCCGCTGTTGGCCAGGGCCTTGGCGGCGAGGAGGAACCAGGGCAGATGACGTTTCTTGCCGGCATAGCTGGGCCAGTCCAGGTCGACCGCAATGGCCGGCGCCTGCAGGCGCTCGCGCACCGCCTCGGCAAAGCCGGCCATCTCCTCGGCACTTTCCTCTTTGTGTCTGAGCAGCATCAGGAAGGCGCCGAGCTGGGTGTCCTCGGCCTTGCCGTCGAGCAACATGCCCATGGCTTCGCGGGCTTCTTCGCGGCTCAGGTTGCGCGCGCCGCGCTTGCCTTTGCCGAGGATGCGCACGAATTGGGCAAAAGGGTGTTCCGCTGGGGTGACAAGGTTCATAGGCAATTCGTCGGTTTGGGCAGGCCCGCCAGCTTGGCGGCGAGTTTGGCGGGAGCGCCTTTGAACAGCAGATTGAGGTGCAGGCTATTGCCTTTTTCCGGGCCTAGCTTGAGCGCCACGTATTTGATCAGCGGCCGGTTGGCTGGCGACAGCTGGAACTCGGCGTAGAAGGCCCGCAGCAAGCGCAGGATCTGCCAGTGCTCGGCGGACAGGGTCAGTTGTTCCTGTTGCGCCAGGGCCTCGGCCACCGGTTCCGACCAATCGGCCAGGGTAGTCAGGTAGCCATCCTTGTCCAGCTCGATGCGCCGGCCGGCAACGCTCAAATGCTTCATAGCCAGCTGTTGACCTTGTCGAAGCGGCAACTGAGTTCGACGAACCCCGGGTAGTCGACCACCTGGATCCGCGTCGGCGCGGCGAGGGCGCGCGCGCAGAGGTCTTCGTCGAGGGCGAACAGGCCGATAGCGGTCGGCATCAGGTCCAGGGCCTGGCGCTGTGCAGTGCCGGGTTGCAGGGCATATACCGCATCGCCGCAGAGCAACAGACCGTCGGCAGGGCCGAGCAGGCGCAGGCAGCTGCTCAGCCGGCTGTCGCTGAACGGTGAATGGGATAACACATGCAAGGTAGCCATCAGAGGGTGATCACCTGGTCGTAACGGTCGATAAGCGCGATCAGGGCGGCATCCTCCAGCACCTCGGCCGCCAGCGTCAGCGTCTGTTGCTCCAGGCCGCGCTCCTGCAGACTGCGCGCCGAGGCATACAGCGACTCCACGCCGAACAGCGGCAACGCCTGCAGGTTGGCACCCAGGTCTTTCTGCTGCAGGGCGGAGGGCTGTTGCGCCGGCGCCAACTGGAACACGCCGTCGTCGAGAAACAGCATGCCGAGGGGCAGGTCGAACGCGCCGCCAGCCAGGGCAATATCCAGCGCTTCGCGGGCGCTGGGCCCGGACCAGGGCGACTGGCGGTTGATGATCAGCAAGGATTTACTCAATTCAAGGCCCTCCGAAGCAGATCAGGCGATCAGCTGTTTGCGCGGCCTCATGCAGCTGGCCCAGTCCGGAAAGATCCCAGGGCGCATCCAGATTGCCGGCGCTGCGCTGATAGCGTTGCGCTTCCTGCTCATTGAGGATGCCGCGGCGTAGCGCTGCGGCAATGCAGACAACGCCATCGAGCTGCTGCTGGCGTACCAGTTCGCGCCATTCGGCAGGGATATCCAGCTCATCCTGGGCGCTGACCACATTGCTCGAGGCGTTGTGCACCGCATCCTGATAGAAGAACAGCCGCACGATCTGATGGCCACCAGCCAGGGCTGCCTGAACAAAACGCAGGGCGCGCCGGGAGGAGGGCGCATGCGGTGGGGCGAAGAGGGCGATGGCGAATTTCATAGAGAAGCCGGCAGGGAAATCTAGCCCAATGATAAAGCGTGAGCGCGCAAGATGCTCGCCGCAGACATGAAAAAGCCCGCCGAAGCGGGCTTCGGGTGCAACTCGAGGATCAGTCGTCGCTGCCCATGATGCCCATGATCTGCAGCAGGCTGATGAACAGGTTGTAGATCGATACATACAGACTGATGGTCGCCATGATGTAGTTGCGCTCGCCACCGTGGATGATGGCGCTGGTCTGGAACAGGATGCAGGCCGAGGAAAACAGCACGAAACCGGCGCTGATCGCCAGTTGCAGGCCGCTGATCTGGAAGAAGAACCCTGCCACCATGGCGCCGATCAGGACGAAGAAGCCCGCGGTGATGAAGCCGCTGAGGAAGCTCATGTCCTTGCGCGAAATCAGCACGTAGGCGGACAGACCACAGAAAACCAGCGCCGTCATGGTGAAGGCCGAGCTGACCACTTCGGCGCCGTTGGCCATGCCCAGGTAGCGGTTGAGGATCGGCCCCAGGGTGTAACCCATGAAACCGGTCAGGGCGAGGGTGGAGAGCAGGCCCCAGGACGAGTCCCGCAGTTTGGCGGTGAGGAAGAAGAGGCCGTAGAAGCCGATCAGCACCACGAAAAAGTTGGGGTAAGGCACATTGGCGCGCTGCGCCATGAAGGCGACCAGGCCGCTGAAGGCCAGGGTGATGGCCAGCAGGCCGTAAGTATTGCGCAGTACGCGGCTGACTTCTTGCTGCTCAACCTGGGCGTGACTGAGTGCGTAATCTTGTTCGTGCATGGCGACACTCCTGTAGAGGCTAATGGTTCCGTGACCAAAGTCGAGGTCGATAATAACAGAGCCCTGGCCTCAGCCAACCCGGAGAGTTTGACAGTGTGTTGCGTTCCGGTAAGATTGCCGCCCGCACAAACGCCGGAAGCGTGGCAGAGCGGTTGAATGCAACGGTCTTGAAAACCGTCGAAGGGGAGACTCTTCCGTGAGTTCGAATCTCACCGCTTCCGCCAACTATTTCAATCGAATCAGCAATATGGTTTCTTTGACGTTTGCTATTTGACGGTTATGCGCCAAGCTAAGCCTCGTAGAATTTTATGCCGTTCGATACGGTAATTACCTGCAAGGCCGCCGCGCTGAGCGGCTGACACATAACGAGGTGTCCGTTTGATAAGGGTGCTAGGGATCCTCTGAAGTAGCCATGCATTTCTGGCTGACTTCAGCTGCTGCTGATTTTAAAAGCGGCAAATCGACCAAAAACGCTCAGATCACCCGCTCATTTCTGTGTTTTTAGCCGCCGCG
>NZ_JAAOJA010000018.1 GCF_013184545.1 Pseudomonas tumuqii
ACCTTCGGCAAGCCGATCATCGAGCACCAGGCAGTGGCCTTTCGTCTGGCCGACATGGCCACCCAGATCGCCGTGGCGCGGCAGATGGTTCATCACGCCGCCAGCCTGCGCGAAGCCGGTATGGCCTGCCTGACCGAGGCCTCGATGGCCAAGCTGTTCGCCTCGGAGATGGCCGAGCGGGTCTGTTCGGCGGCGCTGCAGACCCTGGGTGGCTACGGCTACCTCAAGGACTTTCCGCTGGAGCGGATCTACCGCGACGTGCGCGTGTGCCAGATCTACGAAGGCACCAGCGATGTGCAGCGGTTGGTGATTGCGCGCAGCATGTAAGTTGTATTCATTTCTCGAATGTACTTTCGTTCTTCCCGGCTAGGCGCAAGAGACCGTTATAAGCACGCATTTAAATTGCGTTCAGGGTCAAAATCCTTGCCTACGTTGGTGCTGACTGAAAGCTAACCCAGGGCGTATTGGCAGAAGTCGAAGATCGTTTCGCATCTGTTGGTGCGCCTCCAGCGGCCCAACACTGCGGGGTCCCGATCAAAGGAAACCTGCTCCCATGACACCTCTTTTTGGCCCACGCGTCAGCCCCGAGCTAAATGCCTAACTAAATAGTCTTAGTTGCCGCGCTGTGCATATCACACCGGCTCCAGCCCGGTAGGCATCCGACTAGGTGCATGTCAAAAATCCTCCTGATTAGCAATGATGCTCAGCCGTGCGAACCACCCGCAAGGGTTGTGGAGTGCAGGTAGTCGCGCATGCAACGTATTCAGGTCGAAGCGTCGGTTAAATCGGTACGCAAATGCGCCCAGATATCGGGCTGCATATTTACTGAAGTTGAATGCATGGTGACTCCCACTCAAGCTTGTTTTGAGGTTGCCGAGAACGGTATTGACCCACTTGAACTTGGGTCATTCTTTAGGTTTTCGTCCGGCGACCACGGTTCGGTGGGCTCGATGTATTGGCCAACAACGCGGGCGTGGGGACGTTCTGCGATGTTGAGCAGATGACGCTGGCGCAGTGGCACCACACGCTTGCCTGCAACCTGGACAGTGTATTCCTGGGCACACAGTTGGCCATCGAGCGGATGAAGGGCGAGGTCGCGTGCCCTCTTGCGATGTCCAACCGGCAACTCGCCCAGCAGGCGGAGGTGGCGCTGCGACACGTGCAGCAACGCTTGACCGAACTCGAGCAGATGAATGCGCTAGGTGTGTTCGAACAGCACCGCCTCGAAATGAGCAACGTCGGCTTGCAATCCCTTCACCGACTCGCGCAGGAACGCTTCGATCGGCTGGAGTCCTGCATCGATGAAGGCTTCTGGGAAATATCGATGTCTGAGGGTCATCTGCCGGATATGAATAGCGAACTGGTTCTCTCGTCCAGGTTGCGGGCCTTGTTCGGGCACTACGCGCCAGCCCGGTTGGACGGCTGGTTCGAGCGCCTGCATCCGGATGACCGGCAGACCCTGCGACAGGGAATGTTCGCCTATGTGAAGGGCGGCACGGGAACGGGTTGCTATCAGCTGGAGCATCGCCTGGAAGTGGCTTCCGGCGAGTATCGCTGGTTTTTGGCGCGCTACGGGATCACCCGTGATGGGCGTGGCAGGCCCAGTCATTTGCTGTGTGCACTGCGGGATATCGAGGTTGGCAGACAGCAGTCCGCCATGCTGGATACCAGCATGCTCCGTTTTCAGCTCACCCTCGAAACTATCCACGATGCGCTCTGGGATATGGAAGTCGTCGCCGGTGACCCGGTCCACCCACACAACAAGGTGTGGTGGTCTCCTCAATTTCTGCGCGTACTGGGCTTCGATGGCGGCGAGGACTTCCCGAGGGAGCTGAGCAGTTGGGCATCGCGTCTGCACCCCAGTGACCAGCCGCGTACTGTGAGCGCTTTCGCCGCCTATATGACCGATCACAAGGCTGATGCCCCCCTCGAACTGACCTACAGGTTCCAGCTCAAGAACGGGAATTACCACTGGTTTCGCGCTCGCGGGCTGGCGCAGCGGGACGCTGACGGCACGCCCTTGCGTGTGATGGGCTCGCTGGTCGACATAGAGGGCGAGCACGAGGAAAGCGAGTTGCGGCGAGCGCAGGTCCTTCAGCATGAGGCGCTGCAGGATAGCCTGAAGAAGCTCGGGGCGATCGTGACCTCGATTCAGGGGATCGCGACGCAGACCAACCTGCTTGCGCTCAACGCCGCCATCGAAGCCGCACGGGCGGAAGAACGGGGCCGGGGTTTCGCCGTAGTGGCGGACGAAGTGCGCACCCTGGCCATCCGCACCACCGAAGCGACCCGGCAGGCCAAGGAAATGATGAACGGAGGCGCATAGTCGAGGTCCCAGGGACTCCCCGCCTATTACCTGCCCTGGGGGGATGTTCAGGCGCCATCGGGGCGCCATGATGGCTACTACGTTCCCGATGCTTGGCCATCGGGCCTTGCCTGCCCAATCGCGCTGACCGTCTTGGTGAGAGGGCGGGTGTCGGAGGCGTCGATGCCAACACTTTGAAAGAGTATTGCTCTTAACCAATTCTGAGCCATTGCAACTCGCCATGAATTGAGACTCGTCATGTCGCACATTGGCCAATGCGTGACGCGATAGATGGTTGAGGTCAGCAAGAGTCAACAGAAACGTTAAGGAAGGAGACAACATTGAAGGTTGACGAGATCAATGTGCAGGGTGGCATCAACGGACGCAAGCTGCGCCTGGTCGCGGAAGGCAATGGCATTGTCAAGGCACACGCATGAAGGCGCCACAGCGCATGCTCGATGCTGCGTCCAGGCGCCACGTGACCGGTGGCGAGGTCATCGGCACGCGCGAGCCGGGTGACATCCACGCTTGGCGAGGTATTCCCTATGCCAGGGCGCCCATCGGAAACCTGCGTTGGCGTGCGCCGCGTCCTGCCATGCCGTGGAGTGGTGTATTCGAGGCCAGCACCCATGGGGCGCTGGCGCCGCAATATGCCGATCTGCTCGCTGGTGCGTCGGCGCGGGAACGAGGTCGGATCGTGGGTGACGAGAACTGCCTCACTCTCAACATTTTCTCGCCTGCGTTCGAGCCACGCGCTGTGCCGGGGGCCGGCCAGCGCCGCCCGGTAATGGTATGGGCCCACGGTGGCGGCAACAGCGTGGGCACGTCGGCCACCTACGACGCGGCGCGCAATTACGCGAGTCACGATGGCCTGATCGTCGTCACAGTCAACTACCGGCTCGGCGTGCTGGGCTGGTTCACCCACCCGGCCTTGCTTGAGGACGACGATGCTACACCCGAGGAACGCTCGGGGAACTTCGGCACCCTCGACCTGATTGCCGCATTGCGCTGGGTGCGAGACAACATCGCTGCTTTTGGTGGTGACCCCAACTGCGTGACGATTTTCGGAGAATCCGCTGGCGGGCAAAATGTGTTGACCCTGTTGGCGAGCCCGTTGGCCCAAGGCCTGTTCCATCGCGCGATCGCGCAGTCGCCGGTGACCGAGACCTTCAGCGTCGAGGAGGCGGTGAATTGGCGCGACGCCCCGCAACCCGGCCATCGCGACAGTGCCCTCGAAGTCACGGCGCGGCTGTGCGTCGCAGAGGGCTTGGCCAGCGATCGCGAAGCCGCGAAGAAGCATCTCGCCACTCTGTCAGCGGCAGACGTTGCGGCCTTTCTGCGCTCGCTCAGTCCGGCCCGGCTGCTGAGCGTCTTCACCCCCGGCAGTGTGGGTATCTACTTGGCACCGCGCCCAGTGCGTGACGGTGTGGTAATACCGCGCAAACCGCTGACCGAGGTCTTCGCCTCTGGCCACTGGAACCGCGTGCCGGTCATCCTGGGTAGCAACCGCGATGAGTACAAAGCTTTCATAGCTGACAAGCCTGAGCACTCGCGCATGCTGCTGGGCAAGCTGCCGATGCTGCGGGACCGGCGCGCCTACCTTGTCGAGGCGGAGTACATGTCAAATGCTTGGAGGGCGCTGCATATCGACGCCCCGGCCGACGCGATGCTGGCAGGCGGACACGTCGACGTATGGATCTACCGTTTCGATTGGGACGAAGCCCCTGCCATACCCTTTATTCGCCCTGACCTGCTGCTCGGCGCCGCGCACGGCATGGAGATGGCCTTCGTCTTCCGCGACACAGTGGGCGAGCTCGACATCTTCGGCGTCAATACGCCATTCAACCGGTCCGGCCGAGTCGCGTTGTCTCAGGCGATGGGAGATGCTTGGACATCCTTCGCACGCGACGGCGTACCGACGCTGCCAGGCCACGGGTGGTTGCGTCGTCGTCTCGAGTCGGAACAATCCGACTGTCTGCTTTTCGACACACCATGTCCCAGACCACTAATCGCGCGCCCAAGTGGCGTAGATGTCCATGAACAGCGAACGATCCTTGCCGGCCTGAGCCAGGTCGACCTGCGCACCGGAGCGACTGACACCATCGCGCAGGAAGCTCCATACGGCATCCTGTTCATCCACATCCACGCAACCATCAAACACCGAGAAAGTACGCGCCTTGTCGTCGTGATAGAGCTTCTCAAACCCAGCGGCGAGCACAATATCGTAGAGCCCGTGAGTCACCATGGTGCAAGCCTGCTGGAAGGCAGTGGAAGCCGTCGCGCAGGCGTTCTCCACGTTGACAACTGGAATTCGCCCGACACCCAGCCCACGCAGTACCGATTGCCCGGCGATACACACCTGACCGGTAATGACCGGTGCAGCACCAGTGCCCATCCAAGCGGCGTTAAGCTGTCCAGCCTCGATACCAGCATCGTCCAATGCCTGCTTGATCGCCTCGCGCGCCAGACTGTTCAGGCTGCGACCCAAGTGTTTGCCGAAGCGGGTCATACCTACACCAATTACATAGGCATTCTGTCGAGCGTTGCGGATCAATTGCTGATCCAGCTCCTCATTAATGTTCCCACTCATCACAACCACTCCGGGTTAATCAGGCTGTAGCCGCCTTTGATCGCAAGTACCTGGTTACAGCCGTCCTCAATCATCGAGGCACGGGCATCGCGGAAGATCTTCTCCACCGGGTACTCGCAGGTCAGGCCATTGCCGCCAAACATCTGGATAGCATCACTGGCGACCTCAAAGGCATGCTCGGTAGCAGTGACCTTGGCCATCATGGCCGCCTGCAACGCGGGCACCGGCTCGAACGCATTTCCGGCGCGTCCTTCAGATTGAAGGACGACCAGCCCCTGACATAACCGCCCAGACTGAAACCAAACTCGTCATTGCCATAGTCCATTGCCTGCCCCAGGGAAGGCAGTAGACCCAGCGGTAGCAAAGCAAAGGCCCAGGACGACTTGCAGGCCTGTCTTTTCGATTGCATCGTTAACACCTCTCATTGTTCTTATTGATGGCAGGTAAGATGTGCGCCTCATCGACAGCCAGGGTTTGAGCGCTGGCCAACTGCACAGCCAAGGCCGTGTCAGTTTGTTTTTTGTCCAAGTGGCTGAGTAGCCCATGGGATGCCACTTCCATGCTAAAGCCACAGTTGGCTCGCTCACGTTCCCAGCTGGGCGCAACCAAGGGCGGGCATACCAACAGCATTGAGCCTTTGTGTGAGCGCGCCGATGACCAATTGCGGTCATGTACCGCACGCAGCAGGTGAGCCCCCATACGGGTTTTACCTGAGCCAGTGGCATCAGCTACCAACACGCCACCAACGGTCTCCAACAAATACAGCGCCTGGCCAATACCTTTCTTTTGCGAGGGCCACAGGCTCACACCTTGATAGGCTTCCAAGCTCCGCAGATAGCTAGCCGCCCATTCGCCTTCCAACAACTCGGCGCAGGCCCGGGCTAGCGCCTCATCCCAATCGACAAACTTGAGCAGCTGCTCCAGCAAAGCCACAAGCTCGGCATTAGCGTCGACTCCGCTAGCCCAGAAGTGTTCAGCGACCGTCCAGACTTCACGAACGCGCGCTTTCTCGCCAACGTGAAAACGAGCATTTGCCTCATCCTGATAGTTCAAGCCGGGGTCAGTGAAATTGCTTGAGCCAAGCGTTACAGCCCCTTCGGTGCAATACATCTTGGCATGTACCCGGTGCCGGCCCGCGGGGTAGCGCACCTGTACGTAGCCACCACGAATTAACTCAGCACAGCGGATCAATTGGGCGCTGAGGCGCACCGAGATCCCGCGCGCCAGCCAATAGGAGCGGACCTCCGCATCGAAATTCTGTTGTTTCAGCAAGTAGCCTTGCTGCCGACTCTGACTGGGCTCCGAGCCGAGCAAGAGGCGCAACAGGCCTTTGTCCTCCCCGCGCTGGTTGATCAACTGGATGAGCTGATCAAGCCCGCTATACCCGGTGACTATCAAGGCGTCACCGGTTTCACAAAGGTCCTTGAACAGCATATTGCGGACTTTGCGCCCGGCAATATTGAGCGGCATGCGCGCTTCAACAGGTAGGTCGCCGGGCGTAGTGCTATGCATTGCCATCTGTTGTTCTCACGCGATAGCACTCCTGCTGGCCTCAAGGGCAGAAGTGCGGAATGAATAATTGGGTTGGCGACTCAGGGTTTTCTGCGCAAAGCCGAGCGCTAGCTAGGCACCGTCATAAGCGAGAATTCTGAGTTTTATTGCCTGCGGAAGTCGCATTCTGACTGACGCGAGTGTTTGGGAACGGATGGGAGGAGACCCGACAGATACAGGACGGATTTGTAGCGTCACTGTAGCTTTTTGATAGTGCGCAGATACCTGACGGATCTGTGCTTAGGTATCGCAAATAGCCCTGAGGCGTTTGCTAAACCCATTCGGCAAGGCAAATGGGTGAACGTAGAGTGCCTGTTCGGCGATCCCTTAGAATCCAATAAAATCCTATGAGATGAATTTTTTTACCAGACTTAGACCTAGCATTGCAACTGCTAAGTAAAAATTACCTTGAGCGGCTGGTCTCTGACGAAGCTTTGAATTTGAGTGAGTCTAGGTAGTTTGCCCAAACCTGCATCATTTCGCGTCGTTCCACCAAGTAGCTAGTTCGGTCGTATGCCCGGCCCAGCGGACTCTTTACGGTATGAGCCAGCTGATGTTCGAGTAGCTCGATGCGAAACCCCAGAATCTCGGCGCCAATGGTTCTTGCTGTTGCGCGAAAGCCGTGCCCGGTCATCTCGTCGCCGCTGATGTCCATTCGGCGTAAGGCGCTGAGGACGGCATTGTTGGACATCGGTCGGTCACCTCCTCGGGCCGATGGGAAGACATACCGGTGCCTGCCAGTCAGTGGTTTTAGATCGCGCAGAATGGCGACGGCTTGCCGGCTGAGCGGAACCAGGTGATCTGGCCGATCCTGTTTGGTGGTAGTAAGCCCTTTCATTTTGTGGCCAGGAATCAACCACTCGCCTGCATCAAGGTCGACCTCCAGCCACTCCATGTGTCGAAGATCTCCGGGCCTGCAGAACAGCAAAGGGGCCAGTTTCAACGCGCAACAAACAGGCAGGGTTCCGGTGTAGCTATCCAGTGCGTTCAACAGTGCGCCAAGTTTTTCAGGATCGGTCACGGCAGCAAAATGTTTCACCCGCTTGGCTGGGAGCGTGCGCGACAAATTCCCAATCTGGTTGGAAGGCGTAATGCCGGCAGCCTCGGCGAACTCGAAAATTTGCTTGTAGATCTGAGCAACACGACGCGCTGTCTCGCGGGCACCGCGCTTGATGATGCGTTGCAGATTTTCGACCAGCATGGGCGTGCTAATGCTGCTGATGGGTAGCTTTCCCAACCAGGGGTAGGCATTGAGCTCAAGGCGCTGGCGAACAGTTCGGGTGTACTCCGGGTCCCAGGAGGACTCGCGAATACTGAGCCATTGCGTGGCAACCGATTCAAAGGTGTGTTGGTGATCGAGCTGGCTGACCACTCTGGCCATGCGCCTTTGCAGCGAAGGGTCTTGGCCGCCCGCAAGCTGAGCACGAGCGTCATCACGTTTGCGGCGGGCTTCCTGCAAGCCGACTTCTGGGTAAACACCAAGAGCCAGGCGTTTTTCCTTTCCCAGAAAGCGGTACTTCAAACGCCAGTAACGGCCACCGCTGGACTGCACTTCCAGGTACAAACCCTGTTCGTCGTACAGGCGGTATGGCTTGTCTTGGGGCTTGGCGTTGCGGCAGTTGGTGTCTTTCAGGGGCATTGGGGGCACATCCTCTCCGAGCGAGCTGATGAGCGTTTTATGCCCCCATATATGCCCCCGTCAAGCGTGGGATGCCCTGGGATCAGGTGGGAAGACGTGGGCAATAAAAAAGCCGTAAAGCTTTGATTTCTCTAGGCTTTACGGCTTTCCTGGGTCTTCCTGGGAAGACTAAATGGTGGAGCCGGGGGGATCCGACCTAACTTGTCGAATCGAGCAGCGTCCATCAAGGGGTTCAAGCCGACACTAGGCGCAGGCCTCATGCTGTCTGGCTATCTCAGTGCTCAAACATAGACGCATTTTTTTGAGCGTCAAGAGCGTAACAAAAAAGATCGCTGTTTTTGAGGTAATCGTGTTGCGGTGGAGTGGGGCTATACACGCTTTGGTATCAGTTCAACTCCTGATAGGGGAGTTGAACTGGCTGGATAGGTCAAGGAGTAAGTGGCTCAGGTGCCTGGCCACAAGCCGCCTTCGTTGGCGAACATTCTTTGAGACGGAGGGCTCCGGTGATCGGGCGGTTGACGTATCCAAGCCGCGGCTACGCGATCAGCAAAACGCTTAAAGATATCGTCGTTTGCACCAAAAGGATTACGGAGGGGCTGGCCCCCAGTGGCTCATCACCTGCGGAACCTAGCCCCTATTAATCGTCGCTTTCGGTTCGTCTATGCAGAGCATTCAAGCGGGAGTCGCGCAGCAGGCGTGGCTGCCTGTTGGGGCAGTGGCGCTTTTGCCACTCAAGTGGAGTGATCTGAAACCAGCGGTTGAATGCTCGACAGAATCCACTCTGGTTTGAGTACCCCAGTAGCCCTGACATTTGCGTCATGCTGATGAACGGGTCTTCGAGGTAGCCGCAGGCCATGTCCTGGCGTGTTTCATCGAGCAGTTGCTGGAAGGAAGTGCCTTCCTGGGTCAGGCGGCGCTGCAAGGTGCGGGTATTAAGGGCCATGCAGTCAGCGACTTTCTCGACGGTAGCGCGGCCGCTGGGCAGCAGATGGCGGAGTAGTTGCCTGACGTAGCTGGGCAGGTCGTCAGCCGACAGGCGCTCCATTTTCTTCATGTGCTCGACGATCAGTTGGTGCAGCCTGATATCGGCGGCGCTGAGCGGCAACGAGAGTGCAGCGGTCGCAAATTGAAGGCCACTGCAGTGCGCCGAAAAGGTGGGCAGAAAACCGAGCGCTTGCCGATAGCTCGCCTCGTCCTGCAGAGCGGGGTGCCGTAGCAGGATAGCCCCGGGCTGCCAACCATCGCCCAGCAGGGCACGCAACAACTGCACACCGACACCGCAAGCCAGTTCCTCGGCCTGCGGCAGGCCGAGCATGTCGAGGTCGTTCACCCGGTAGCTGAGGGTGGTGGTGTCGCCGTCGATGTCGAAGCCTATGTCTGCCGCACCGTTGTACAGGGCGTAGTTGGCCCGAAGCTCGTCAAGGGCGTCGCCGACTGTTCGCGCATTTCGAATCAGATAGAGCAGTTCGCCGAAGGCATTGACGCCCTGAAAGAGCCCTAGCTGCAAGCCAAATAAGGCGTTGCCCGACTGTTGTTGGCAGATATCCAGCAGCGCGCAGTAGCGCCGGAAGGCAATGATGCCGTCAGGCCGCTTCAGGCTCTCCTGGGGCAGCGCTGCACGACGCAGCATGTCCGCCGGATTGAGCCCTTGCTGGATGGCGAACTCGGCAAAGCCGATGAGGCTGAGGGCGCGGACGAAAGGGTTGAAGGACATGGTTGGGTACTCGTCGAGGCGGCCTGGCACCGCTCAAGCGGATGGGCCGGCGGCTGGGCGTGCCGGCGAGCGCGGGGCGGTCGGTGCGGACAGCTGGTGGCGCTTCCACTGCTGTGGGCTGATGCCGTTCCAGCGCCTGAAGGCTCGGGAGAACGTGCTGAGATCGGCGTAGCCCAGGAGTCCGGCAAGCCGCGTCAGACTGAGGGACGAGTCGCGTAGGTAGCGCGCGGCCAGCGCCTGTCGCGTGTCGTCCAGCAACGTCTGAAAACTGGTGTTTTCCGCCCGGAGATAGCGTTGAAGGGAGCGGGGGCTGAGCTTCATGTGTTCGGCAACCTGCTCGATGGTCACCTGGCCACTGGGAAGCCAGGTGCGCAGCAGCTTCTGCACATAGCTGGGCAGCTCCTGCAGAGTGATCCTGGCCAGTTCTTCGAGATGGCTCTGAGCCAGTTGGCAGAGCCTCTTGTCCGCGGCACTAAGCGGGATATCCAGCAGCGTCTCGTCGAATACCCAGGCATTGACCGGGCTGTCGAAGCTGGGCGTGATTCCCAGCAGGCGGCGGTAGGTGCCGGGCTCTGCGCCGGGCGAATGCCTGAGCAGTAATCCACGCGGTTTCCAGGCGTGCTGCAGCAGACTTTGCATCAGATGGGCGCTTATCCCCATGGCCAGCTCCACGGTCTGACTGACCGAGTGGGCTTCCCCGTCCGTCACCTCGTAAAGGAGCCTTGCGTATCCGCCGTGACGCTCGAGCTGGAGCTGCGCGCCATTGCTGTGGACATGGAGGTACTGCATCAGGGCCTGCAGTGCTTCGCCCACCGAGCCGGCATTCTGGATCGCGTACCACAGGTTGCCCAAGGCCTGCGCGCCCTGTTGCAGGCCAAACTGCAGGCCAAACAGAGGGTTGGCCGAGCGCCGCGCGCACAGCTCCAGCAGGGCGTTGAATTGTACGCCGGAGATCACGCCATCCTGGGCGTCGCCGGGTAAGCCGATCTCGGCCAGGGTGGCGTGTGGATCCAGCCCTTGGGCGAGCGCGAAGTCTTCAAAGCCCAGCAGGGCGATTCCATGGACGAAGGACGCCATCGCGAATATCCTCACGATTGATAGGGTGAAGCACAGGGCCGCTGAACGCGCATTGTCGTGATCCTACAGCAAGGCCCTTGACCGGCTGCGCGGCATTGACATGATTTGAATATTTTATGGCGTGATCTGCAAAGCGCCAACCCTGGGGTCTGGTCAAAATTTCGCCATCTAACAATAAAAGACACTGCGTTTGGCTGCGGCCGAACGACGGAGGTTCGCCATGCGTCGAGTCTTCTTCGCCTGTCTGAGCGTGGCCCTGCTGGCGGGTGCCATCTACTCCTGTGAGTTCCCGGCCAGGATGAGCGCCGCCAAGCCCCAGCCGGCGTATCCGATTGCCAGCTTCGGCGACCTGTTCCGACATTTTTGACGACGCAGGTGCCGCCATGGTGTCCGGCTTGTTCGGCTCTCATGCCTTGAGCATGTGATCGACTGTTTTTTTGCCATGCAACCTGCCAGGCGCGATAGCCGGGCGCGCTATCCAAGGATCTCGAATGAGCGACCTGATTCACTACCGTCTCGACGACGGCCTGGCCCTGATCGGCCTTGACCGTGCACCGGTCAACGCCCTGGACCAGTCGATGCGAGCGGCCATTTCCGAGGCCTGCGAGCGTGCTGCAGCTGACTCCAGGGTACAGGCGATCATACTTTACGGTGTGCACGGCCTGTTTAGCGCCGGTGCCGATATTACCGAGCTCGGCACTGACATCTCCCTCGCCGAGCCGGATCTGCCCAGCACGCTGGTACGCCTGACCGAGATCCACAAGCCATTGGTGGCCGCCATCGGCCAACTGGCCCTTGGTGGCGGCCTGGAGCTGGCCCTGGCCTGCGGATATCGGATTGCTGAGCCGGGCACCCGCATTGGTTTGTCGGAAATCCACTTGGGTCTGCTGCCCGGTGCCGGTGGCACCCAGCGCCTACCAAGGCTGATTGGTGCCGAGTCGGCGCTGAATCTGATTCTTTCGGGTGAGCAGATAGGTGCTGAACGCGCTCGCATACTGGGTATTCTCGACCGCATAGCCAGTGGTGCCGACCAGTTATTGGATGAGGCGCGCGCCTACGCTTATGAGCTGATCAGTTGCTCCGCCCCGGCGCGGCCGGCAGAGGTCTGGCCCGAGCCGGCCGAGGGGCTGCCTGATGATTTCATCACGCGCTACCGTGCCGAGCATGAGTCTCGCTGGAAGAGCCGTCTGGCACCCCGCTTGGTGGTCTCCGCGCTCGAGTCTGCCTGCCTGTTACCGCTGGAGGAGGGGCTGGCGCGCGAGCTGGCGTTGTTCAAGCAGGCCGAGGCCTCCCGTCAGTCCAAGGCGCTGCGCCACGTGTTCTTCGCCGAGCGCGAGGCGGCGTGCATCCCGGGCATCGAGTCGGATCTGCCGTTGCGCAAGATCGAGAAGGTCGCGGTGATCGGTGCCGGCACCATGGGCGGCGGCATCGCCATGAGCTTTGCCAGCGCCGGTATTCCCGTGGTTCTGCTCGAACTCAGTGGAGCGGCGCTGGATCATGGCTTGATGCAGATCCGCAAGAACTATGAGGCCAGCGTCAAGCGCAGAACGCTGACCGCCCAACAACTGGAACAGCGCATGGAGCTGCTGTTCGGTACCCTCGACTACGGCGACCTGTCGGATGCTGATCTGGTCATCGAGGCCGTGGTCGAGAAGATGGAGATCAAGCAGCAGGTGTTCCGCTCCCTGGACGAGGTCTGCAAACCGGGTGTCATCCTGGCCACCAACACCTCGTCGCTGGACGTCGACGCGATCGCGGCGGCCGTCTCGCGCCCGCAGGACGTGATCGGTCTGCACTTCTTCAGTCCGGCGAACGTCATGCGCCTGTTGGAAGTCGTGCGTGGTTGCGCTACCGCGCCAGAGGTCGTGGCGACCACCATGAAGATCGCCAAGCGTATCGGCAAGCTGCCGGTACTGTCTGGCGTCTGCTTCGGCTTCATCGGCAATCGCATGCTCGAACCCTATGCCCGCGAGGCTCACCGCCTGGTGCTGGAGGGGGCAACGCCGACGCAGGTAGATGGCGTGCTGACCGGCCTGGACCTGAACATGGGTGTGTTCAGCATGCTGGATCTGGCCGGAATTGACGTGAGCTTCCTGATTCGCGACTCGAATCGCACCGCCACCGCGCACGACGACAGCTACTGCCGTCTTGGGGACGAGCTGTATGCCATGGGTCGCTATGGGCAGAAGTCGGGGAGGGGTTTTTACCTCTACGAGGGGCGTAACCGGCAAGAGGATGGTGAAGTGGTCGCGCTGTCCGAGCGCCTGGCCGCAGATCTGAATGTGAGTCGACGCAGCATTAGCGACCAGGAGATCCATGATCGTTGCCTGTTCATGCTGATCAACGAGGGCATCCAGTTGCTGGACGAGGGTATCGCCCTGCGCGCCAGCGATATCGATCTGGTGTGGATCAACGGCTATGGCTTCCCCGCCCACCTCGGCGGGCCCATGCACTACGCCGAGCATCTGGGCCTGGACAAGATCCTGAGCGGCATCCAGCACCATCGCCGTGCGCTTGGCGAGTACGGGGAGATATGGTTCCGCCCGGCGTCACTGCTGGAGCGTCTGGTGGCCGCCGGGCGCAACCGAATCGAACGGCTGTGAGTCGCGCGACCAGGGCAGACATGCAGTTTCCTGGGCGATTTCGCTAAGCGCCATTTTCTCAATGACCGGCATCCGGCACCTCATGGTGGCCGTGCCGCTCTCTATCACGTCAATCCGCCGAGCCCGGCCAGCCAGTCGATACGCCGGCTGCCGGCGCAAGACGCTTTGCATACTGTCCGAGGTCTACCGATGAGTCACGATTACGCCCAGAACTTCTCCCTCGCCAATCGCGTGGTGCTGATTACCGGTGCCTCTAGCGGCATCGGTGCGCACCTAGCGCGGCTGGCGGCTCGTACCGGTGCCTGCGTGGTACTGGCGGCGCGGCGCATCGAGCGGCTCGCACAGCTCGCTGCCGAGATCGAAGCGCAGGGCGGTCAGGCGCTGTCGGTGGTTCTCGATGTCACCGACCGGGCCAGTGTGGAGGCAGCCTTCGACGCCGCCGAGGCGCACTTCGGCGTGGTCGAGGTAGTGCTCAACAACGCCGGCATCGGCAATGGCCAGCGCCCGCTGGAGATCAGCGAAGAGGACTGGCGCGCCATGTTGTCGACCAACCTCGATGGCGTCTGGCGCGTGGCCCAGGTTGCCGCACAGCGCCTTGCTCAGGCCGGGCGCGGCGGCAGCATCGTCAACGTCGCCTCGATCCTCGGCCTGCGCGTTGGTACCGGCTACAGCCACTACTGCGCGGCCAAGGCCGGCGTGGTGCAACTGACCAAGTCGCTGGCACTGGAGCTGGCGCGCTTCGGCATCCGGGTCAACGCCATCGCCCCGGGCTATTTCAAGACCGAGATGAACGAAGCCTTCTTCGCGGGCGACGAGGGCGATGGCTACATCCGCGCCATGGTGCCCATGCGCCGGCTGGGCGAGCTGGAGGAGCTGGAAGGGCCGTTCTTGCTCCTGGCCAGTGAGGCCGGCGCGTTCATGACCGGCAGCATCCTGGCGGTCGATGGCGGTCATTTGCTCAGCAGCCTGTGAGTAGGACCAGGCCAAGGCGGCCTAAGAGGCAGCACCGCCGACCAGGAACCAGCGTTGAATTTGGGATATGCAGAGTTGTGGGAGAGACATACATGAAACGAATCTATCGGCTGATAGGGGCGGCGGCGCTTTCGATGATTGCTCTGGCGCTCGCCGGCTGTGGTGAGCAGGAGCAGGAAGCGGTCAAACCTGTCTCTCGACCGGTAAAGCTGCTTACGCTGGGTGAAACCGGGATCGGGCGAACGCTGCGTTTTCCCGGTAGCGTTTCGGCGGTCAAGCAATCGGATATGGCCTTCGAGGTCTCCGGTCGGATCATCGATATTCCGGTCACCGAGGGGCAGCGAGTCGAGGCCGGTACCGTGCTGGCACGACTCGACCCCAGAGACTACGAGGCGGAGCGGGACCGAGCGCGAGCGGAACGCAACGCCGCGCAGGTGGAGCTCAACCGTTACGAGGCGGCGTTCAAGGCAAGGGCCGTGGCGGCGCAGGAGCTGGATCGTGCCCGGCGCAACCTGGCGGTGGCCGAAGCGAACCTGCGCCAGGCCAACAAGGCCATCGAGGACACGGTGCTGCGCGCGCCCTTTGTCGGACGGGTCGCGCGCAAGCTGGTGGAAGACTTCGCCAACGTGCAGGCCAAGCAGCCGGTACTGATAGTGCAAAGCGACGATGCCATGGAGATGCGTGTCCAGGTTCCCGAAGCGCTCTGGGTTCGTTCGCAGCGGGTCGACTCGGCTGCGGATATCGAGGAGATCAACTCACAGATCCGCGTGGTGCTGAGCTCGCTGCCCGATCAACCGATTGTGGCGCGGATCACCGCTTTCGCCAGCATGGCCGACCCGGTGACCCGCACGTTTCGCGTCACCGTCGGCTTCGAACCGCCGCCCGGCAGCAGCGTCAGCCCCGGGATGACCGGGCACGTAGCCTACGACCTGCCGGCGGAGATCGCAGCGGAAGGCTTGCACATTCCCGCCGATGCGGTCGTCGCCGCGCCCGACAATACACCCTTCGTCTGGCTCTTCGATGCGCAGAGCGGCACGGTGAAGCAACACCCCGTGACGCTGGGAGCGCTTAGCGGCGACAGCGTCCTGGTGACTTCAGGGCTGAAAGTTGGCGACCGTATCGCGGTTTCGGGGGTGCACACGCTCAGCGACGGCTTCCCCGTGCACGCATTGGAGGATTGAGCCGATGGATATCGCCGCCGTCGCCATCAGGAAACGCGTAGTCACCCTGGTACTCACCGGGGCGATGCTCGTCGCCGGCCTATTGACCTATGACGGCATGAGCCGCCTCGAAGACCCGGAATTCACCATCAAGGAGGCGCTGGTCATCACGCCCTACGCGGGTGCTTCGGCCCTGGAGGTGGAGCAGGAGGTCAGCGACCGACTGGAGAAAGCCGTGCAGCAGCTCGGGCAGCTGGAGCGCGTACGCTCGAAGTCCGAGCGTGGGCTTTCGACGCTGACCGTTACCGTGAAGGACAACTACGACCGCGAGAGCTTGCCCCAGGTTTGGGATGAGCTGCGGCGCAAGATCGGCGATGTGCAGCGCGAATTGCCGCCTGGTGCCGGGCCGTCGATCGTGCTCGATGACTACGGCGACGTCTACAGCGTGTTCCTGGCGGTCACCGGCGACGGCTACAGCTATGCCGAGCTCAAGGACTACGTCGATGGGCTACGGCGCGAGCTGCTGCTGGTGCAGGATGTCGGCAAGATCACCACCTTCGGCGAGCGCCGCGAGGCCATCTTCGTCGAGTTCAACAGCGATCGTCTGTCGCAGCTGGGTCTTGCGCCTGCCGCCATCGTCGAGGAATTGCGGCAGAAAGGTGTGACGGCGGATGCCGGTCGAGCGCGAGTGGGCTCGGCCTTCGTCACCCTGGCACCATCCGGTGGGCTCAGTTCGGTCGGAGATTTCGAAGCGCTGCTGATCCATGGCGGTGACGGCCGGCAGTTCCATCTGCGTGACCTCGCCAGCGTCCGCCGCGGCTATGTGGAGCCAAGCGCCGCCGAGATCCGCTTCGACGGTCGGACCGGTATCGGCCTCGGCATTTCCACGGTCTCCGGCGGCAACGTGGTGACCATGGGCGAGGCGCTTCAGACACGCATGGCGGAGCTCGAGGGGCAGCGCCCGGTCGGTATGGAGTTTGGCATCGTGTCTCTGCAGTCGGAGGCCGTCACCACCGCCATCTCGGGTTTCGTCGAGAGCTTGCTGGAGGCGGTTGCCATCGTCGTTGCGGTACTGCTGCTGTTCATGGGCCTGCGTAGCGGGCTGCTGATCGGCTTCGTGCTGCTGTTGACCATCGCCGGTTCATTCCTGTTTCTCGAACCGATGGGCGTTGCGCTCGAGCGTATCTCGCTGGGCGCGTTGATCATCGCGTTGGGCATGCTGGTCGACAATGCCATCGTGGTGGTCGACGGCGTGCTCATCCGCATGCAGAAGGGTGAGAGTGCCGAACGGGCGGCTTCCACCGTCGTCAAGCAATCGGCCTGGCCGCTGCTCGGTGCCACCCTGATCGCGATCCTGGCCTTTGCCGCGATCGGTACCTCGAACGACGCCACCGGCGAGTTCTGTCGCTCGCTGTTCCAGGTGGTGACGGTCTCGTTGCTGCTGAGTTGGGTGACGGCGGTCACGGTGACGCCGCTGCTCTGCGTCATGTTCCTGAAAGCGCCGACGACCGATCAGGTGGATGCGGATCCCTACAGCGGCGGTTTCTACCGTCGTTACAAGGACTTGCTGCGTGCCTGTATCAGGCACCGCTATCTGAGCACGGCAAGCGTGGCCGGCCTGTTCGCCGTCTCCCTGTGGGGCTTTACCTTGGTCGAGCAGAGCTTCTTCCCCAGCTCGACACGCCCCCAGTTCATGGTGGATTACTGGCTTCCCCAGGGCTCGCATATAGACGCCACGCGCGCCGAAGCCGAGCGGGTCGAGCGCTTGCTGCTCGAGCAGGACGGGGTCACGCACGTGACCACCACCCTGGGCGAGGGCGCGCTGCGCTTCCTGCTCACCTACCAGCCGGAACAGCCCAACCCGGCTTACGCGCAGTTTCTGGTCAGCGTGGACGATCACCGCGTCATCGCCGACCTCATGGCGAAAGTCGAGACCGAACTCGCCTCCCGCTTCCCGGATGCGCTGGCCTATGCCTCGCCGTTCGAACTCGGCACGGGGGTGAGCGGCAAGATTCAGGCGCGGCTCAGCGGCCCCGACCCGGATGAGCTGCGTCGGCTCGGCGACCAGGTGCAGCAGATCTTTCGGCAAGATCCCGACGCCAAGGCGGTGCGCACCGATTGGCGGCAGCGGGTGAAACTGGTGCGAGCGAATCTGGCCGAGGAACAGGCCAACGTCAACGGCATCACCCGTGCCATGGTGGCGGCGGCGATCCGGGAAGGTTTCCAGGGCGTGACCGCGGGCGTCCATCGCGAGGCGGACTTGCTGCTGCCGATCATAGTGCGCGTCGACGAAGCGTCGCGTAACGACATCGATGGCCTGGCGAATCTGCAGATCTGGAGCCCGGTGGCGCAGAAGATGATCCCCTTGCAGCAGGTGGTGCGATCGTTCGAAACCACCTTCGAGGACGAGTTGATCCATCGGCGCGACCGCAAGCGCACGCTCACCGTCTACGCCGACCCGAGGCAAGGCAATGCGAACGACCTGTTCTCGCGGCTGCGCCCGCAGGTCGAAGCCTTGCCGCTGCCGTCCGGCTACAGCCTGGAGTGGGGCGGGGAGTACGAGGACGCCGGCAAGGCCCAGGCCGGTCTTGCCGCGACCATCCCGGTGTTTATCGCGGTCATGGTGCTGATCACCATCATGATGTTCAACACGCTGCGCCAGCCCCTGGTGATCTGGCTGTGCGTCCCGCTGGCCCTGATCGGCGTGACCGCCGGCCTTCTGCTCACCGGGCAGCCCTTCGGTTTCATGGCCTTGCTCGGTTTCCTCAGCCTGATCGGCATGCTGATCAAGAACGCCATCGTGTTGATCGAACAGATCGATCTGGAGTGCGACGAAGGCAAGGAGCTGTTGCCGGCGATCATCGATGCCGGGGCGAGCCGCCTGCGCCCGGTGGCGATGGCCGCGCTGACGACGGCGCTCGGCATGATTCCCTTGGTTTTCGATGCCTTCTTCGTATCCATGGCCATTACCATCATCGGCGGATTGTTGTTTGCGACCGTCCTCACCATGGTGGTGCTGCCGGTGTTCTATGCGCTGATCTATCGAGCGCCATGAGTCCTCCGTCTCGGCGGCCGGTAGGCCGCCGCATCGATTCGAGAGGTCATCCAGTTCAACAACCCGCAACAGATGAGACGAGCATGACGCTGACAGACCAAAGCATTGGTATCCGCACGGGCGAAGAACTCGACGCCGCCGTCATCGACGCCTACCTCAAGGCCCACATCCCCGGCCTTAGCGGCGAAGCCAGGATCAGCCAGTTCCCCGGCGGTGCCTCGAACCTGACCTATCTGCTCGAATACCCCGAGCAGGAGTTCGTCCTGCGCCGCCCGCCGTTCGGCCACAAGGCCAAGTCGGCGCATGACATGGGCCGCGAGTACCGCATCCTCAATCAGCTCAACATCGGTTTTCCGTACTGCCCCAAGGCCTATGTGCACTGCACCGACGAGTCGGTGATCGGTGCCGAGTTCTACGTGATGGAGCGGGTCAAGGGCATCATCCTGCGCTCGGACATGCCGACCGAGCTGAACTTCAGCCCCGAGCAGACCCGCACGCTGTGCAAGAGCTTTATCGACAAGCTTGTGGAGTTGCACAGCGTCGATTACCGGGCCTGCGGTCTCGGTGACCTGGGCAAGCCGGAGGGCTACGTGGAGCGTCAGATCGGCGGTTGGATCAGCCGTTACGAGAAGGCCCTGACGCCTGACGCGCCGACCTGGGAGCCGGCCAAGGCCTGGCTGCGCGACAAGATGCCGGCCGACCATCACAAGCCGGGCATCGTGCATAACGACTACCGCTTCGACAACGTGATCCTCGACCCCAGCAACCCGATGCAGATCATCGGCGTGCTGGACTGGGAACTGACCACCATCGGCGACCCGCTGATGGACCTGGGCAATACCCTGGCCTACTGGATCGAGGCGGGCGACTCGCAGCCCATGCAGTCGATCCGCCGCCAGCCGAGCAACGCCCCGGGCATGCTGAGCCGCCAGGCGTTTGCCGACTACTACGCCGAGCGCGCCGGGCTGCCTGCGATCGACAACCTGGACTATTACTACACCTACGGCCTGTTCCGCCTGGCCGGCATCGTCCAGCAGATCTACTACCGCTTTTACCATGGCCAGACGCGGGACCCGCGCTTCGCCGAGTTCATCCAGATGAACCGGCTGCTGGAGCAGGCGGCCCTGCAGGTCATATCTCGGTCGCGCTTGTAAGGCGTATTGCGCTGCCACTCGGGGGCTGCAAACCCCCGGCCGAATCGGCCGAACCGGGCGGTAAGGGCGTCGGCGCAGCGATCAGCGATCAGCGGTTCGCCACGAACAGCTTCAGCGCCTGGCAGGCCGTCTCGGTTTCGCTCTTGAGCCGCGCCGAGTCCCTATGAGCGGCCCAGGCGATGATCAGTCCGTCGACCAGTTGAATGAGCAGGCGGCTGGTCGATTGCAGGAACGCTGGGTCGAGTTGGCTGCCGATGGCCCGTTCGAGCTCGCGCTCGATGGCCTCGGAGGCAACCGCGAAGATCTTGCTCGCCATCTCGGGATTGTTACGCAGCGTCCAGTAGAAGAGCTCGGTTTGCGCCTTGGCCAGTTCAGGATGCGCGGTAAACCAGGTAATCAGATGGCGCAGCATCTCCGCCGCGCTATCGGCTGCGGTTGAACCGGCTGCCACATGCTCCAGTGCCTGATGGGGCAGGGTGAACAGCGACTCGTAGACCGCATAGAACAGCTCGTCCTTAGTGCGGAACACGTAGTGCAGCGTTGCCAGAGGACAATCCGCGGCCGCCGCGATGCGCCGAGTCGTGGCATTGGCAACGCCATGCTCGGCAATCACCTTGACGGCCGCCTCTACGAAGTCCTGTCTGCGCAATTCAGCGCCCATTCTGGCCATAGCTATCTGATCTCCTTTGACTACCTGCTTAACTGTCTTCATGGGGCTCGACGTCAACGCTGGCGGATGCTACCGCATCGGCATCCGCGAGTAATGGGTCGAGGCGTATCAATTTTTGCGCTCGTCCTCCCGGCTGGTATGCGTGCAGGTCGGAAAGACGCGAGTACCGCCTGAATAAACATAACGTTTGTTTCGTAAATACACAGATTGGTGCGCCTTGCTGACTAGGATGGTGCGTACTGGGTATTTGAGTATCGCCATCGAAGCCGCTTAAATATCATAAGTCATTGAAATTAAAGGATTCATAATAGATTTTAGGGGTGGCATGTGTTTTGCTTTGATCAATTGACTTGGTCAAGTGATCAAGTCAATTGACTAAAAGTGTGGCACAGCCCGATTCTCCCCGCCAGGAAGCTCGGGTCGCCGGTTAAAGCCCCATGAGGACTTTCCAATGAATGAAGTAATTGAGCGCTCGCTCCTCGGTATCTCCACCTTCAGTGGCGCAAGGCATCTGGTTGTGGCATTGGCGGCGTCTGCCGCCATTTGTACGGTTCAAGCTGCAGAGCAGGATCCTGCTCTGCTAGGTACCGAGCTGACTCCGTTGGGCGGCGAGGTTGCGGCAAGCACCGATGGGGCAATTCCGGCCTGGACTCCACCCGGCCCGCAGGGTGGGGACTGGACCTACGGTGAGGTGCGTGGCCAGCACTGGAAGTTCAAGGACGACAAGCCGCTCTACAGCATCGATGCCAGCAATGTCTCGCAGTATGCGAGCAAGCTGTCGCCCGCCCAGCTGGAACTGTTCAACAAGCTGCCGGGCTTCCGCATGGACGTTTACCCCACCCGCCGCAGCTGTGGCGTGCCGGATTTCGTCGCCGAGAACACCAAGAAGAATGTTGGCTTCGCCACCCTGGACGGCGATGGCCTGGCCCTGCAGGACGCTCATGTACCGGGAATTCCCTTCCCCATGCCCACTACCGGTGCGCAGGTGATGTGGAACATGAAGATGCATTACCGCGGCGTCGGCTTCGTCATGGCCAAGACGATCTCTGGCATCTCGCCGCGCAAGGCCGGTGGTGACTGGCTGCGTACCTCGCTGGACTGGAACATGTACACGCCGTGGGGGGAGAAGGGCAGCGCGCTGTTCTCGTCCTATGACCGGCTGGAAACCGCCACCTACTTCAGCTACTACGAACCGGTGTCCCTGGCTGGACAGGCCGGTGTGCTGAACACCAAAGCCGGTGAGGAGACCTCCACCTTCTATTACTTCCCCGGTCAGCGTCGTGTACGTCGTATGCCCGCCTACTCCTACGACGCGCCACAGATCGGTCTCGACAACCAGTACACCATCGATGAGTCGAACATCTTCTATGGTCCCCTGGATCGCTTCGACTGGAAACTGATCGGCAAGCAGGAGCTGATCGTGCCCTACAACGCCTTCGGGGCCTATGACACCTCGGCCAAGATCGAGGATGTGGCTCAGCCTGATTACTTCGCGCCCGAATACCGTCGCTACGAGCAACATCGTGTCTGGGTCGTCGAGGCCACGGTGCGTCAGGGCATGCGTCACCAGGCACCGAAGCGGGTCTTCTACATCGATGAAGACAGCTGGAATGGTCTGCTGGCCGTCGACTACGACAAGCAAGGGCAGATCTGGAAGGTGCGTGAAGGTTACCTGATCCCGACCTACGAGACCGGCGGTTGTGATGTCGCGGCCCAGGTCCAGTACAACCTCGTCGATGGGCGCTACCTGTACGACATGACCTCCATCGGCGTGGGCAAGAAGGATCATCGCTGGTTAACCGAGAGTGAGGGAAGCCCGCGTATGAAGCGCGACTTCTACACCTCCGACAACCTGCGGACCATCAGCGAACGCTAATTGCGAACTTCGGGAGCCGACATGAAAAGAATAATTTCTAAAGCATCAGGTCTGGTCATTGCGTGCACAGCACCGCTGGCCATGGGCTTCACCTTCGAGACGGAGAATATCCGCGGTTCGTTCGATTCCACCATTGGCTGGGGCATGGGGGTGCGCACCCAGTCTGCCGGGTGCGATCTGATCAATGCCGGTGCGACCGGGCACGGCGCTCCTGGTGGATGTCTCGATCCGACCGTCTCCGGTATCGGCGATCAGGGCAACCTGAACTATGACAAGGGTGACCTGTTCACCAACTACCTCAAGGGCGTTCACGAGCTGGTGTTGAAGTTCCCCAAGGACTTCACCTTCATGGCACGCGGCACCTGGAAGCGTGACTTCGCCGCCACCCACACCACGGGGGCGCTGGGTGCCGAAACGCAATTCTGGCAATCCATGGGCTCGGATATCGGTAGCGACGGGCTGACCGATGATGCGCGTGACGAACTGAAGTTCAAGGCGCGCCTGCTCGATCTGTGGGTGAGCAAGAGCTTCGATGTGGCGGATCATCGGGTGCGGGCGCGCCTGGGTAACCAGGTGATCAACTGGGGCGAGAGTCTGTTCGCCATTGGTGGCGTCAATGCCACCAACGCCTATGACTTCCAGGCGCTCTCGAGCCCGGGGGTGCAGCTCAAGGAAGCCGTGCTGCCGGCCCCGATGCTCAGCGTCGCCACGGGGCTCGGTTACGGCGTGAACGTCGAGGCCTACTACCAGTTCGCCTGGAACAAGAGCGAACTGCCACCGGTGGGCAGCTACTGGTCGACCTACAACGTGATCGGCGAGGGTATGGAAGCCTACGGCTATGACGACAAGGATGCCCGTGACAGCGGTCAATGGGGGCTCTCGGTGCGTTGGCAGCCGGAAGATAGCGACGTCAACTACGGCTTCTACGTGATGCGCTATCACGACAAGCTGCCGCAAGCGCGCTACAACCAGGCTACCTTCGCGCCCACCTGGGTCTACCCGGAAGACCGCATGCTCTACGGCATCAGTGCCAACCTGCCGGTTGGCGACTGGGCCGTGGGTACCGAGCTGTCCTATCGACCCAAGGAGGCGGTACCACTCAACCCCTTGCCCGGCCTCGCATTTGGCCCTGCGCCTTGTTCGGGACGGGGAGGGGAGTGCTGGAAGGACACCAAGAAATTCCAGTGGCACCTGACCGGTATCTACAGCCTGACCAACGCCAACTCCGCGGACTTCCTCGACTTCACCGGGGCCAGCACCGGTACCTTCCTGTCGGAACTGGTGCTGGTGAAGTATCCGGGGCTGCACGACAGCTACGACGGCGAGCTGGTCGCCCCGGGGGCCAACACCTGGACCGAGGATATGTCGAAGTTCCCACCCAAGGGCCACGGCGACGCGACCTCCTCGGGGATTCATCTCGACTTCAGCCTGAGCTATGACAGCACCCTGATCCCGGGCTGGACGGTGACGCCGGGTATCTACTACCAGCGCTCCCTGGGCAACGGTCGCACGCCGTCGATTTACTCGACCTATGGTCGGGATGCCAGCGCGATGAATCTGTATCTGAATCTCGTGCGCAACCCGGGCACCTGGCAAGTCACCCTGAACTACGCGAAGTTCAACGATGGCGATACCCCTTACGATCAGTTGCTGCATGATCGTGACTATGTCGGCCTGGCGATTTCGCACTCTCTGTGAGGCATGTTGTGAATACTCCTGTAGTAGATAAGTCCGACAAGGGGGGGCGTGGCGTGCTGCCACGCCTGGAGGGCTGGCTGTTCCGCCAGCGCCGGCTAGTGCTGGTGCTGCTCGCCCTCTTCACCCTGGGCATGGCCTGGTTTGCCGTGCAACTGCGCATGGACGCCGGCTTCGAGAAACAGTTGCCGATAGGCCACGAATACGTCGATACCTTCCAGACCTACCGCAACGATCTGATCGGGGCGAATCGCCTGACTATTGTGGTCAAGGCCCGAGAGGGCTCGATCTGGAACGTGGCCGGGCTCAAGCGGCTGTACGACGTGACCCAGGCCGTGACCTTCCTGCCGGGGGTCTCGCGCAGCAGTGTGCAGTCGTTGTGGACGCCCAATTCTTTCGTCAACGAGATTACCGAGGAGGGCTTTCGCGCCGATCCGTTGATCCCCGGCACCGTGACGCCCGAGCGTCTCGACCAGGCGATCATCGACAAGATCGCCAACTCCACGGCCCAGGGCGGCTTCGTCGGCACCCTGGTCGCGCGCGATCAAAGCAGTGCGATGATCACCGCCGAGCTCAACGAGCTCGACGCCAGTGGCGGGCAGCTGGACTACGTGGCCTACAACCAGGTCCTGGAGCAGCAGATTAGGGCGCAGTTCGAGGACGACGCGTTCGAGATCCAGATCATCGGTTTCGCCAAGCAGATCGGCGACATCGCCGATGGCGCGTCGGCCGTGCTGGAGTTCTGCCTGCTGGCGCTGCTGCTGACCGCCGCGGCGGTCTACTGGTACTGCCATTCTGTGCGCTTCACCCTGCTGGCGCTCGGCTGCTCGCTGACCTCGCTGGTCTGGCAGTTCGGCAGCCTGCGCCTGCTCGGCTACGGCCTCGACCCGCTCGCCGTGCTGGTACCCTTCCTGGTGTTCGCCATTGGCGTGTCCCATGGTGTGCAGCAGATCAACTACATCGTGCGGGAAATCGCCTGCGGCAAGAGCGCCGAGGAGGCGGCGCGCTCCAGTTTCAGCGGCCTGCTGATTCCGGGCACCCTGGCGTTGGTAACGGCCTTCGTATCCTTCGTGACCTTGCTGCTGATCCCGATCCCGATGGTGCGTGAACTGGCCATTACCGCATCGCTTGGCGTGGCCTACAAGATTGTCACCAACCTGGTGATGCTGCCGCTGGTGGCGTCGATGCTGAGCATTGACGCTAGCTATGCCAAGGCCGAGGAGGTCTCCCGCGAGCGCCGTGCACGCTGGCTGCATGGGCTGGCGCGGCTCGCCGAGTGGCGCAATGCCCTGCTGGTGCTCGGCGTCGCCCTGCTGGTGTTTGTCGCGGCGATCTGGCAGAGCCATGACCGGGTCGTCGGTACGCTGCAGGCCGGTGCGCCAGAACTGCGCGAGGACGCTCGCTTCAACCGTGATGCGGTGTCCATCGCCGCTAGCTACGACATCGGTCTGGACTGGCTCAGCGTGGTCTTCGAGATCGCACCGGATGAGTCCGGTGAGGTCACCGGTGCCTGCGAGAACGTGGCCCTGGGGCAGTACCAGGATCGTTTCGTCTGGGCCATGCAGGGCGTTCCCGGGGTGCTGTCGGTCTCCTCCTTCTCCAGCGGCATGCGCCAGTTCAACGAGGGTTACAACGAGGGGAATCCGAAGATGAGCGCGGTCCCCATCGATACTATGAACTACTCCTCGCTGGCCACCGAGGTTGCGCGTATCTCGGGCATCATGCGCGCCGACTGCAGCATGACTGCCGTGCACCTGTACCTGGCGGACCACAAGGCGACCACCATCAACCGCGTGCTCGAGGCGGCCAAGGCGTTTCGCGCCGAGTTCCCCATGCCGGGCGTCTCGGTGCGTCTGGCATCGGGCAATGCCGGCGTGCTGGCGGCCATCAACGAGGAGGTGGAAAAGAGCGAGACGCCGATGCTGCTGTACGTCTACGCCGCCATCGCGCTGCTGGTGTTCGCCGTCTACCGTGATCTGCGCGCCGTGCTGGTGTGCTGCCTGCCGCTGACCATCGGCACCTTCATCGGCTACTGGTTCATGAAGGAACTGCAGATCGGCCTGACCATCGCGACGCTGCCGGTGATGGTGCTGGCAGTGGGTATCGGTGTCGATTACGCCTTCTACATCTACAACCGCCTGCAATTTCACCAAGCCAATGGTCAGCCGATCGTCAAGGCCGTAGAGCATGCGCTGCTCGAGGTAGGCGTGGCGACCATCTTCACCGCCATCACCCTGGCCATCGGGGTGGCTACCTGGGCGTTCTCCGAGCTCAAGTTCCAGGCCGACATGGGCAAGCTGTTGGCCTTCATGTTCATGGTCAACATGGTCATGGCCATGACCGTGCTGCCGGCCTTCGCCGTCTGGCTGGAGCGGGTGTTCCCGCGCAAGCGCCCGGTGCGCATGATCGGCGCCCTGGCGCATTGAGGAGAGACTAGATGCGATACGCGATTTTCTTGATGGGCGCGCTGCTCGCGGCGGCACTGCCATTAGCCGCTCTGCAGGCAGAACCGCTGCGGGCCGAGCGCGCTGTCATGGCGAGCCATGCCAGCGCGGCGGCCATGCTCGATGCCGCATGGGCGGGGGAGCGTCTGGTGGCCGTGGGCGACCATGGCGTGGTGTTGCTGTCCGACGACCAGGGCAAGAGCTTTCGTCAGGCCCGCTCGGTGCCGGTTTCCACGCCGCTGACCGGCGTCAGTTTCGCCGACGCGCAGCATGGCTGGGCGGTCGGTCACTGGGGGGCGATCCTGGCCAGCAGTGACGGCGGCGACTCCTGGCAGATCCAGCGGCTGTCCAGCGAAGAAGACCGCCCGTTGTTTGCCGTGCACTTCTTCAATGCCCAGCGGGGCGTTGCCGTAGGCCTCTGGTCGTTGCTGCTGACCACCGATGATGGCGGAAAGACCTGGCGCGAGCAGGCGCTGGACGCTCCGCCAGGCTATGGCCGGGCCGACCTCAATCTGATGGGGTTGTTCGCCGACGCCAAGGGCGGCCTGTATGCCACCGCCGAACGCGGCCAGGTGCTGCATTCCGGCGACTTCGGCAGGAGCTGGCGTTACCTGGACACCGGCTATGAGGGCACCCTGTGGTCGGGCGCGGCGCTGGCTGATGGCTCGCTGCTGGTCGGTGGCCAGCGCGGCACGCTGCTGCACGGCTCGGCAGACGGGCGCAGTTGGCAGCGTGTGCCGCTGCAGAGCAAGAGCTCGGTCACCGCCATAGTCGCCGCGGGGCGTCAGGTGCTGGTCGCCGGCCTCGATGGCTTGCTGGTACATAGCCGCGATGGGGGCCGCTCATTCCAGCGCCAAGACACCGTGGATGGGGTCTCGCTGACCGCCGCTCTGCTCGCTGACGGTGCTCGGCCCGTCTTGTTCTCCCGTCGCGGCGTGATAGCTGCATCGGGCCAGTGACGGGCTAGCTACCGCTGTTGCCGGCGACGGCCGCGCCGCGACCCGCCAGCCTATTGTTGAACCCTTTTCAGGGGCCTTGCCGTCATTCGACGCTCGGCTCCTTTTTTGTGGCCCGCCATCCCTGGCGACCACCCTTCGGGCCGTTGCGAGGCGACGTCAAAAACTTCTCCCGGAAGTTTTTTGCGACTGTGTACAGAGAGGAAGGCTTATGTTTGCCGGAAGAAAACTGAAGCGATTGGCTGAGGAAGTCAGCCTGAAAATATCGTCATTGTTGAACGGCCAGTCGGACCAGGCGTCATACCGGTGCGACCTGATCGGTCGCTATCCCGAGCTGCTCGATAGCTTCGCTAACCTGGAGCGCTGGTTTGGTCGTCAGGCCGAGGCCGCTGCAGTGACGACTCCACTCGATGAGGAGAGTGCCCTGGTCCGTGAGTTGCACGAGTGTCTGCAGAGCGCCCGAGACGAGTTGGGGCACCTGCGGGGTGAAATCGAAGACGGCCGGCACAAGCGGCTTGCCTTGGATGAACGACTGGCCGCGTGCACAGAGCGGGAAGAGGTCTGGGAGGTGACCCGGAACCTGCTGACGGAGGTTTGCTGGGAACTGGTCATCGTCGATGGGGACCCGGCTCACCCGGACAACCAGCTGCGCTGGTCGCAGCAGTTTCGCGATCTGCTGGGCTACTCGGAGCGGGACTTCCAGAACGACCTGGAAGGCTATTACTCGATCGTCAATCCGGATGATCTGAACCGGGTTGTGGCGGCGTTTACCAAGTACTTGCAGGCCGGCGATATTTCTTCGCCCTATACGGTCGAGTACCGGATGAAACACAAGAGCCGGGGCGAGCTGTGGTTCCGCGAGCGCGGCCAGGGTGTCCTCGACCGCGATGGCAAGCTCTGCCGGATTATCGGTGCCGTGCGTGACATCTCGGACGAGCGGCTCGCGGCGACCATTCGCGCACGCGAACTGGCAGGCATGCAGACTTCCTACGAGCAGATTTCGCAGGTGGTGAGTGTTATCAAGGGTATCGCCGACCAGACCAACCTGCTCGCGCTCAATGCGGCGATCGAGGCGGCCCGCGCCGGCGAACAGGGCCGTGGCTTCGCCGTGGTGGCCGACGAGGTGAAGAAGCTCGCCGGCAGGACCCGCGAGGCCACCCAGAAGATTCAGGAAATGTTGACCGCCAGAACGGTCTAGGGGGCAGGCTCAGGCAAAGGCGCGACTCCAGGACTGGAAGTCGCGTCCCGAGATCGGCTTGCTGATGCAGTAGCCTTGGGCCTCCTCGCAGCCCCAGCCGGAAAGCATGTCCATGGCCTCGGTCGACTCCACCCCTTCGGCGACCACCTCGATACTCAGACTATGGGCCAGTTCGATGATCGACTTGACTATGGCAGCCGACTCCTTGTCCCTGCCCAGGCCACTGACGAAGGATTGATCGATCTTGATGTAGTCCACCGGCAGTTTTCTCAGATAGGACAGGGAGGAGTAGCCCGTACCGAAGTCATCGATGAATATCTTGAAGCCTGCCTCGCGCAACTGCACGAGGACCTGCCGGGCGGCCGCCAGGTCTTCCATGATGCAGCTCTCGGTCAGCTCGAACTGAATCCAGTCCGGGGTGCCTCCCCAGGTTTGCAGTGCACGCGAGATCTGCTCAATGAGCTGCGGGTCGCGGATGTCGTGGGGGGACAGATTGATCGCAATAGGAACGGCCCGACCCGCGTCATGCCACAGGTGGCTTTCCCGGACCGCGGCGGCCAATACCCAGTACGTCAGCCTGGTGATCAGACCCGCGCCCTCCGCGAAGGTGATGAACTGGCTGGGGCTGATCAGGCCTCGTTCGGGATGTTCCCAGCGCACCAGGGCTTCCACGCCGCTGACCCGCTTCGAGCTCATGCGCAGCTTGGGTTGAAACAGCAGGCGCAGTTCGTCTCGCTCGATGGCGCGCCGCAGATCGGTCATCAGGGCCAGCCGCTGGGCGTTTTCGCTATCCAGCGAGCCGGCGTATATCGCCACTTTTTCCGCTCCGCGCTTGGTGCCGTAGCGTGCGATATTCGCCCGGCGCATCAGGGCATCGGGGTCGTTGCCATGTCCGGGGAACAGCGTGATGCCGATGCTGCAGTCGCTGTGGACCAGCAGATCGTCCAGGGCCAGGGGGGCAGTGAGCGTCTGCGCTACGTTGTGCGCTATTTGCATCGCGTGACTGGCATCCTTACCCGGCAGCAGCAGGGCAAAGGAAGATTCGGCGATCCGGGCCAGCGTTTCCATCGGCTCGCCTCGCTCTCGCAGCCTGTCCGCGAGCGCTTGCAGGAGCCGGTCGCCTTCGCGGTAGCCGAGGGTTTCGTTGACTTCCCTGAAGTTGTCGACCTCCACATGCAATAGGGCCAGCGGGGCGTGTGAGTCGCCCGATCGGGCAATGGCGGCGCTCAGGGCCTCGCGCATGGAGAGTCGATTGGGCAGGCCCGTAAGTTCGTCGAAGTAGGCCATTTTCCATATGCGCTCTTCGGCGCACTTGAGCTCGCTGATGTCGGAGATAAAGCCTTCCAGGGCCAGCACTTTCCCATCTGCGGAGTAGACGCCGCATCCTTTGTCCCAGACCCATTTGGTCTGGCCTGCTGGCGTCTGGATTCTGTAGGTAGACTGGTAGGGTTGTCGTTTCTTCAAGGCCCGGGTGACCCCACGGCGGAGCGCGGGAAGGTCGCCTGGGTGAATGATGTCCGCCATCTTGACCCGCCCTTCGATCAGATCGCTGGCGGCATATCCGGTGAGCTGCAGGCAGCCTTCGCTGACCATTTCGAGGTGCCAGGAAAGATCGCTGCGACAGCGATACGCCACACCAGGGAGATTGCCTATCAGGGTCTGCAGGGTGCGCTGACTCTCGCGCAGGTCATCAATCTCGGCCAATTCCTGGGCGAGCCGGTCCGCCAGCTCACGCCGACCGGTCCACTGCTCAATCGAGCCGGCGATTTGCCGGGCCAGCAAGTCGAGGGCCTCGAGCTGCGAGGCGTCGAGGGCCTTGGGGAGGGTGTCAGCGACCGCCAGTACGCCGATTACGTCGCCTCCCGCCGGTGCAATGGGAACGCCGGCGAAGCACTTGATGTAAGGCGGCCCGGCCACCAGGTCGCAGTGGCGCAGGGGCTCGCTGGTCGAGGCATCCGCGACCTGAACCCGTTCGTTGGCGGCGTCTACGATGACGCTCAACGAACCTTTCCAGGGTATCTCGCCATTGCCCATGCCCAGCATCGCGCCGCACCAGTCACCGTCTTTGCTTGGAAAAGTCAGCATGACCATTGGCACCTGGCAGGCGATCGCCGCCAGCTTGATGCAGCTGTCGAGTTCCGCGGCGGGCAAGGGCGCGCGGATAGCACGAAGCTGAACAGCTGCCATCATCGGCTCCTCCATCGGACAAGTATCGGCGCGCTAGTGGGAGGTTCCTGCCGTACTGCTGCCAGGCAGCCAGTGCGCGCAGGGAGGGCTAACCAGGCTCTGCTATTAGTGTAGCCGTGGAGTCGGGACGGCATGTCGGCGATTACTCGGCATGGCACCTTGTCTTCCGGGTGGATGAATAAAAAAAGGCCGAGAGCCATATTTAACGTCGCTTGCGACGGCCCGAAGGATGGCCGCCAGAGATGGCAGGCCATAAAAAAGCGCGGCTTACGCCGCGCGAACGCTCAACGTGGTCGCGGGGCAGGGTGAGCCGGCCCCGTTGGAGAGGGGGCTAGAACTGATCCGCAGTCAGTTCGTAGAGGTTGTCAGCGCCGCCGCGCATGCAAGCGATCAAGCCTTCGATACGCGGAAGAATGCGCTTGAAGAAGAAGCGTGCGGTGGCCTGTTTCGCCGAGTAGAAGCTCGGGTCTGAGGCATGTTTGGCCTTTGCCGCGCTGGCCATTCGCGACCAGACGTAGGCATAGGCGACGTAACCGAACAGGTGCAGGTACTCCACCGAGGCGGCACCCACCAGGCGAGAGTCCTGCTCGGCTTGGTCTCGTACCCAGTCGCTGGACTCCTCGAGCTGTTGCACGGCATCCAGCAGCGCATCGCGATGCTCAACGCCGGGCTCATCGGCGTAGAGACGGACTTCCGTGAGGAACTCGTCCAGCGCCTTGCCGCCATCGGCGAGAACCTTGCGTCCCAGTAGGTCCAACGCCTGAATGCCGTTGGTGCCTTCGTAGATCTGGGTGATGCGGCAGTCGCGGATCAGCTGCTCCTGGCCCCACTCGCGGATATAGCCGTGGCCGCCGAAGATCTGCTGGCCGTGCACGGTGGTTTCCAGGCCCATGTCGGTGAGGAAGGCCTTGGCCACCGGGGTGAGCAGGGCGACCAGCTTCTCGGCGCGCTTGGCGACGGCGGCGTCTTCGCTGTACTTGGCGATGTCGAGCTGCATGGCGACGTAGCTGGAGAAGGCGCGGCCGCCCTCGTTCAGTGCCTTCATGGTCAGCAGCATGCGGCGCACGTCCGGGTGGACGATGATCGGGTCGGCCGCCTTGTCCTGGGCCACGGGACCGTTCGGGGCGCGGCCCTGGATCCGCTCGCGGGCGTATTCGACGGCGCTCTGGTAGCTGCGTTCGCCCAGGGCCAGACCCTGGATGCCGACGCCCAGGCGCTCGTAGTTCATCATGGTGAACATGGCCGCCAGGCCTTTGTTCACTTCGCCGACTAGGTAGCCGGTGGCTCCGTCGAAGTTCATCACGCAGGTGGCCGAGGCCTTGATGCCCATCTTGTGCTCGATGGAACCACAGGAAACCGCATTGCGTTCGCCCAGCGAGCCGTCGGCATTGACCATCACCTTGGGCACGATAAACAGCGAGATGCCCTTGGGCCCGGCCGGCGCGTCCGGCAGCTTGGCCAGCACCAGGTGGATGATGTTCTCGGTCAGGTCGTGCTCGCCGCCAGTGATAAAGATCTTGGTGCCGCTGACCTTGTAGCTGCCGTCGGTCTGGGGTTCGGCCTTGGTGCGGATGATGCCCAGATCGGTGCCGGCGTGCGGCTCGGTCAGGCACATGGACCCGGCCCAGATGCCTTCGTACATGTTCGGCAGGTACTGCGTCTTCAGCGCTTCGCTGGCGTGGTTGAGGATCGACAGGCAGGCACCGGCGGTCAGCATCGGGTACAGGCCGAAGGACAGGTTGGCCGAGTTGACCATTTCCTCGACCTGGGCACCGATCACCTTGGGCATGCCCATGCCACCGAACTCCGGCGAGCCGCCCACGCCGACCCAGCCACCCTCGGCGTAGGTCCGGTAGGCCTCGGGGAAACCGGCCGGGGTCGTGACCACGCCGTCGCTCCAGGCGCAGCCTTGCTCGTCGCCGCTGCGGTTGAGCGGTGCGACGATCCCAGCGGTGACCTTACCGGCTTCCTCGAGGATGGCTTGGGCGGTGTCCATGTCCAGGCTGTTGGCGAGCCCTGGCAGGGCAGCCCATTGGGTGCCGACGTCGAAAACCTCAGTGAGGAGGAAGTGGATATCGCGCAGCGGTGCCTGGTAGTTACTCATGGTCGGATCTCCAAAGTCGACAAGGGGGTGGTGGCCGTCAGCAGGCGCACCAGGGTCTCGCAGCGCTGCCGTTCGCTCAGCGGGTAGCGCGAGAGCCACAGTGGCAAGTGCTCGAGCAGCTCCAAGGCCGCAACGTTGGTCTGCCCTGAGCTGATGCAGCCGGCGCTACTGAGCAGCGCATGGAGCTTGTGCTGCACCTGCTGGCGCAGCCGATCGATGTACTGCCGTTGGCTCGGCTTGAGGCAGCCAGCGTCGCGGACTGCCAGCTGGAAGTGCAGGGGGTGGGATTCATGGAGCGCTATCAGTCGCTGGATCACCGCCTGCAGGGTCGCACCGGCCGACTCGCGCTGGTGTCGACGGTCGAACAGCGACAGCAGCGCCATGTAGTGCTCCTCGATGAACTCCTGGAGCAGCTCCTCCTTGCTGGAACAGTGGTTATAGAGCGAGCCGGCGGTCAGTTCGAGGTGGCTGGCCAGTTCCCGCAGGCTGACCTGGGCGAAGCCGCGTTGGGCAAACAGTTCCAGGGCCCTGGGGCGGTTGCGCTCGAAGCGCGAGCCGGTACTGCCGGTGCGCGAGATGGGTGCCAGGCACGTGGCTGTGTTCATGTTGCAACCCCTCAAAGGCAGTGTTCGGGACCGGAGTGTCGCGACGGTGCTGACAAGGCGCGCCGAAGAGGGCGGTCGGGTGCGCAGAACCCTTGTCGTGGGTTGGGTTCTGGCGTTTCCCGACCGCTACCTCTCAGACGCGTTCGAAGATGACGGCGATGCCCTGGCCGCCACCGATGCACATGGTGGCCAGCGCATAGCGGCCCTTGATCCGGTGCAGTTCATGGATCGCCTTGGTGGCGATGATGGCACCGGAGGCCCCCACCGGGTGGCCCAGGGAAATTCCCGAGCCGTTGGGGTTGACCTTTTCCGGGTCGAAGCCGAGCTCGCGGGAGACCGCGCAGGCCTGGGCGGCGAAGGCTTCGTTGGACTCGATCACGTCGAGGTCGGCCACGCTCAGGCCGGCGCGTTGCAGCGCCAGACGCGTCGCGGGGATGGGGCCGAGACCCATCAGGGTGGGTTCGACACCCGCGTGGGCGTATGCCACCAGGCGGGCCATGGGCTGCAGGTGCTGTTCCCGTACCGCCTCGCCGCTGGCCAGTAGCAGGGCGCTGGCACCGTCGTTGAGGCCCGAGGCGTTGCCAGCCGTGACGCTGCCGCCTTCGCTGAAGGCCGGTTTCATCTTCGCCAGCTGTTCCAGGGTCACGTCGCCGCGCACGTGCTCGTCGACCTCGAACCGGGTGACGCCTTTGCGGGTCTGGATTTCCACCGGCACGATCTGCCCGGCGAAGCGCCCCTCGGTGATGGCGCGGACCGCGCGCTGCTGGCTTTGCAGGGCCAGAGCATCCTGATCCTCGCGGCTGATGCCATGCAGCTTGGCGATGTTCTCCGCGGTGATCCCCATGTGGATGCCGTGCAGTGGGTCCTGCAGGGCACCGAGCATGTAGTCGAGCATCTTGCTATCGCCCATGCGCGCACCCCAGCGAGCACTGGGCACCAGGTAGCCGCCCTGACTCATGCATTCGGCACCACCAGCGAGGGCAATACGCGAATCGCCGAGCAGCAGGCCCTGGGCGGCACTGACGATGGCCTGCAGGCCCGAGCCGCACAAGCGGTTGACCGTGAATGCCGGTGCTTCCTTGGGAATGCCAGCTTGCAGGGCTGCCACTCGACTGATGTAGGCGTCTTTGGGCGTGGTCGGAATGACGTGGCCGAATACGACGTGTTCGACCAGCTGCGGATCGCAGTTCGCCCGCTCGAGGGCGGCGCGACTGACCTGCGTGGCGAGTTGTGCCGGTGGGGTGTCCTTGAGGGTGCCACCGTAGGTGCCGATGGCGGTGCGTACCGCGCTGACTACGAAAACTTCGGGTATGTTCATCCGAGACGCTCCTGGTTCGATAGCTCAATGGCCGGGAGTCTAGGGCGTGAGGGGGCCGCCTCCTATGCCAGAATTGCGCAGGCGCGGCTGACGGATTTGGACATATCATGTGTTATGGAAACTGCTAATACGGGCCGCTCTGACGAGCGAGCCATCCGCAAAGGGGACTCGGTGGCCGCCTATTTCGTCAAGGCGGCCATGCACCGATTGGCGCATGCACCGCAGCGCGCCGAGGCTCTGCTGCGCCAGGCCGGCATCGAGCCGGCCTGGCTCGACGAGCCGTCGCAGCGGGTACCGGCCGAGGCAGTCACGCGACTGTGGCTGCTGCTTACCGAGGAACTGGGGGACGAGTTCTTCGCCTTCGATTCGGGGGGGATGCCCCGCGGTACCTTCGCCATCATCTGCCGCAGCCTGTTGCACGAACCGGATCTGGGGCGAGCGCTGCGCCAGTGCCTGTCCGGCTTCAATCTGTTCCTGCGCGATATCCGTGCGCACCTGGAGCTGCGTGGCAATCGTGCTGCCATCGTGCTGCAGACCCGCATCACGGATCAGGCCATACGAAGCGTCGCCGAAGAGATCTACCTGAGCATGGTGATCGGCGTGGCCTGCTGGCTGGTGGGACGCCGGATCAATCTGGATCACACTCAGTTCGGCCATCCGCAGCCGCCTCATGGTGCCGACCCGCTGCTTTGGGGGCCCTGGATCGAGTTCGATGCACCACGCACCGAAGTGGAGTTCAGCTCCGCCCAGCTGTCCCTGCCGACGGTGCGCAACTTCGCCAGCCTCAAGCAGTTCCTGCGCCATGCGCCGGAAGGGGTGGTGGTGCGTTTTCGCAACCGCTCAGGACTCTCCGCCGATGTCTATCGCCGCCTGAAGGCCTCCCCCGAGCTGGACTGGCCGTCACAGACCCAGATGGCGCTGGACGTGGCCATGAGCGAGTCGGCGTTTCGCCGGCAACTGGAGCGCGAGGGCTTCTCCTATCAGGCGCTCAAGCACGAGGTGCGCAAGGCACTGGCCTTCGACTACCTCAACGAAGAAAGCTTGAGCATCTCCGAGATTGCCATTCGCTGCGGCTTTCAGGAGCCCAGCGCGTTTCACCGGGCCTTCCGCCAATGGACCGGCATGAGTCCCGGCCGCTACCGCGCCGCGCGGACGGCGAGCCAGGATTGAGCATGGCTATCGCCGGCGACTGAGGCCGCGCGCCCTCGGCAGATCCCTGCACCTGTGTGCCTGTCCGCTGATCCCCCCCAACAAACTATCGACGCCAGTCGCTCCGCGCGGCTAGCGCTGCACGCTGTCGTCCCGCTCGCGCACCTGGCCGCGAGCAGCCAAACCCTGCCGGCGTCCGCCGGACCGGGCATCTGCTGACCACGCGGAACCTTCGCCGCATAAAGGGTTACATCCAGAGCAATTAACATAACAAAAGATTTGCATAACAAGTGTTGCGTAAATTTGAGGGCATGGTTAGAGTGTGACGAAACAACAAAACGCCTCTAGGAGGTGCGTCAGATGATTACCCTCAAGCCCACCCTGACTCTGCCGGCTGCCGGGCTGTCCGGCTTCGAAACACCGCTGACTGAAGAGGAGGCGGCCATTCAGGCCTCGGTACACCGCTTCGCCAAGGAAGTGTTGCGCCCGCTGGGGCGCGAACTGGATCGGATGAGCGCCGAGCAGGTCGCCGCGCCGGGATCGCCGTACTACTCGCTGTTCGCTGAGTTCGCCAAGCTGGGGTTGGACCCGGCACTGTTGGCGGAGCTACCGCCGGAGATGGCGGTGCGCATCGAATCCATGATCGGCGAGGAGCTGGGCTGGGGCGATTCAGGTCTCGCCGTGTCGCTCGGTTGCGCCGGCTTCCCGCTGCAGATGGCGGTGGCCGCCGGCAACGCCGAACTGATTGAGCTGTGCCAGGGCCGTATCGGTTGCTGGATGGCGACCCAGCCCGATCGCGGCAGCGACAACCAGCTGCTCGATATCGCCCGCGACTGGCCTGCGGGCACGCCGGCCAATATCGGCAACCTGACTGCCAAGGTGGTCGGTGACGAGATCATCATCAACGGCCAGAGTTCGGCCTGGGTGTCCAATGGCGCGGTGGCGCAGGTGGCCTTCGGTCTGATGTGCGCCGACTACGGTGACGGCTTCTACGCCAAAGACGGCCTGCCCAACGGTATCGCGGTGATAGTGCCGCTGGATATCAAGGGGGTCTCCAAGGGCAAGCCGCTGGAGAAGATCGGCCAGCGTTCGCTGCCCCAGGGCGAAATCTACTTCGACGACGTGCGCGTGCCGCGGCGCTTCGCCATCGCCGAGAAGGACGGCTACTACGGTGCCGTCAGCTCCTCCTGGTCCTATGCCGGTACCCACATGAGCCAGGTCTTCACCGGCGTCGCCCGTGCCGCCTTCGAGCTGGCACTGCAGTACTGCCATGAGCGCCGGCAGGGCGGCCGCATGCTGATCGACCACCAGATGACCCGCCTGCGCCTGGGCGAAATGCTGCGCCGCGTCGAAACTGCCCGCGCCGTCGCCCGCCGCTCGCTGAGCTTCGCTCGGCTGTCGCCGCAGACCCATCCGTACGCCACCGCCTCGGCCAAGGTCACGGTTACCGAGGAGGCGCTGGCCGTGGTCCAGGAAGCCTTCCGCCTGTTCGGTGGCAACGGCACCACCCTCGAATACCCGATCGAGAAGCTGCTGCGCGACACCCAGTCCGCCCTGATCGAGGACGGCGAGAACCGCATCCTGACCATGCGTCTTGGGCTGTTGGCCCAGCAGCTCTTCGCCGAAGGCTGGTCGCAGAACTGATCCACCCACTCCACCAGACACCATCCAAGAACAAAACGAGGTACTCGAAATGGCCAAATATCCTGTCGTTGTCTATGGCGCCAGTGGCTACACCGGCATGCTGATCATGGATTGGCTGATCGACCAGGGCATTCCCTTCACTGCCGTGGCGCGCAATGCGGCTCGCGCCAAAGAGATGATGGCGCAACGCGTCGTGAATCTGGAGTCGGCCACCTATGAACTGGTCGAGTGCCCGCACGAGGTTGAAGCCCTGATCAAGGTGTTCAAGGGTGCCCGCGTTGTCTGCAGCACGGTCGGCCCGTTCGCCAACTTTGGCCTGGTTACTGTCGAGGCAGCGCTGAAAGCCGGCTGCCACTACCTGGATCCGGCCGGCGAGCAGCAGCATATCCGTGCCCTGCGCGATCAGTTCGGTGAGCAGTTCCGTCAGGCCGGTCTGTTGCTGTCGTCTTCTGTGGCCTACATGTACACCTTCGCCGAGATCGCGGCCGAGCTGGCTCTGGAAACTCAGGGCATCGATGCCCTGGAAACCGCCACCCTGACCCGCGGCCCCCGTGGTGGAGCGGGTGTATCCGTGGGGTCTGCGGCGACCATTTTCGAAACCTATCGCCAGGAGTCCAATTACCTGTGGGAGAACAGCCTGGTTCCGCACGACCCGCGTGCCAGCTTCAATGTCGTGTCGCCTGACTTCCTGCAATCGGTGTTCTGTCTGCCCTGGGGCGGTACCTCGCTGCCTGTCTACTTCGAGAATGATGCGCGTGTGCGTAGCTGCATCTCTTGCGTGGGTTTCTACGACAACAATGTGATGCAAACCGTGCATGGGCTGGGCGAGAAGTGGGAGGCCGAGTACAAGCACCTGCCGAGGGAACAGCAGGATGCGGTGATCCAGAGTCTGGTGGATTCCACCACCCCGGTCATGCCTCCGCGTGAGCGCGGCAACCTCCAACGCAGTGTCGACTTTGCCATCGGCCGCGGCCGACTGGCAGCTGTGCGTGCCACCGTACATGGCATCACGCCTTACATTGCCACCGGTGCCCTGCACGCTGCTGCAGTGGTCAAGCTGTTGGACAACGACGTCGCCAAAGTCGGCTTCGCCTCGTCGTCCAAGGCCTTCGGCCACCGCTACATGCTCGGCTTCCTCGAGCAGCGTGGCCTGGCCCGCGCAACCATCACCCAACTGTGAAGTGACCAAGATGGCAATCATTGATTTCTTCGACCGCGGCTGGCGGATCAATCCGCGCGGTGCCGCCTATATTCAGGACGGTGCGGTCACCAGCTTTACCGAGGCGGGGGAAATGTCCTGCCGCATCGCCAACGCATTGCTGGCGAAGGGATTCGCGTCCGGGACCAAGGGTGCAGTCTGGGCGGCCAACGATGTGACTGCCTGGCTCTGTGCGTTGGGCCTGTGGCGCGCAAACCTGTGCTGGATCCCGGTGGGCGCGCGCAACGCGCCCGAGGAAAACCGCTATGTGCTGGACACCTTCGACTGCGAGGTACTGTTCTTCCAGCGCGAGTTTGCCGAGGTGCTTGCCGCCCTGCGCCCGCAATTACCGAAGATCCGCCAATGGGTCTGCATCGACGGCGAGGTGGAGGGTGCAGAGTCGCTGCAAGGCTTCGTTGCCGGGCTGCCGGTTACCGATCCACGGGTGATCGTCGATCCGGACGACGTGATCTGGCTCGGTCCCACCGGCGGCACCACGGGCCTGCCCAAGGGCGTGATGAATACCCACCGCAGCGTGCAGACCAGCTTCGCGCACGTCATGATCAACATGGTGTATCCGGCGGGCGTCAAGCCGGTCAACCTGGCCGCGGCACCGATGACCCATACCGCCGGCCTGCTGTCCATGCCCTGCACGGCCAGGGGCGGCACCGTGGTGGTGATCACCAAGCCGGAGCCGCAGCTGCTGCTGGCCGCCATTCCCACCTACAGGGTGACGGAGTTTTTCCTGCCGCCGACCGTTATCTATCGGCTGCTGGACATTCCTGATCTGAACAAGAAGGTCGACTTCTCCTCGCTGCGCTACTTCCTCTACGGTGCCGCGCCAATGTCGGTGGAGAAGCTGCGTCAGGCGATCGAGGTGTTCGGGCCGATCATGATGGAAGGCTATGGGCAAACCGAGGCACCTGGGGCCATCGCCCATCTAACGCCGGGAGAGCACTTCATCGACGGTGAAGTGGCCAGTGATGAGCGGCTGTCCTCCGTCGGCCGGCCCAACCCGCTGATCCGGGTCGAGATCATGAACGACGACAACCAGGTTCTCGCCCAGGGTGAAACCGGCGAGATCTGCGTGCGCGGCGACCTGATCATGAAGGGCTACTACAAGGACCCGCAGAAGACTGCCGAGACCATCATCGACGGTTATCTGCACACCGGCGACATCGGTCACCTCGATGCCGATGGCTACCTGCATATCACCGACCGCAAGAAGGACATGATCATCTCGGGCGGCTTCAACGTCTATCCGAGCGAGGTCGAGCAAGTGCTCTGGGGCCATCCCGCGGTGCGCGACTGCGCGGTGATCGGCGTGCCGGACGAGAAGTGGGGCGAGGCGGTCAAGGCGGTCATCGAGCTGAACGAGGGCCAGAGCATCGACGTCGAGGTGCTGATTGCCCTGTGCAAGGACACGCTGGGCTCGGTGAAGGCACCGAAATCGATCGACGTCGTCGAGTCCCTGCCCCGTAGCCCTGTGGGCAAGGTGCTGAAGAAGGACCTGCGTGCCCGCTACTGGCAAGGTGCCAGCCGGCAAATCTGAAGTCGAGGAGTATTCTGATGGAATCCATCTATATTGCCGGCATTGCGATGACCGAGTTCGGTCGTCATCCGGATCGCAGCCTCCAGGATCTGGCCCTGGAGGCGCTCAACGGCGCGCTGGCGGATGCCGGTGCCCAGCGCGCCGATATCGGCGCGGTTTTCTATGCCGGCATCACCAACGGCGCGCTGCAGGGCCAGCTGTCCATTCCGGGGCAGGTGATCATGAGCAAGATCGGCATCGAAGGGGTGCCGGCCTACAACGTCGAGAACGCCTGCGCCTCGGGTAGCACCGCGGTGCACCTGGCGGTGCAGAGCCTGCGCGCCGGTGCCACCGATGTCGCACTGGCCCTGGGCTGCGAAAAGATGGTGGTAGCCGACAAGGCGAAGTCCTTTGCCCTGTTCGAGGCCGGTTGGGACGTCGCCCGCGCCGAGGAAAACTTCGCCACCCTGTCGAAGATGGGCGATGGCATCGTTGCGCCGCCCGGCTCGGAGTCTGATCGTCCGTACAGTCGTTTCATGTCCATCTACGCAGGCTTCTGCCGCTGGCACATGAAGACCTACGGCACCACCCAGCGGCAGATCGCGGCGGTGTGCGCGAAGAACCACAACCACTCGGTGCACAACCCCTATTCGCAGTTCCGCAAGCCTTTCACCATCGAAGAAGTGCTGGCGGCACCGCCGATCACCTATCCGATCACCCTGCCGATGTGCGCCCCCATGACCGACGGTGCCGCCGCGGCGATCATCTGCACCGAGGCGGGCCTCAAGCGCATCGGTGCCGATCCCAAGCGCTGCGTGCGCATCGCCGCCAGCGTGATTCGCAGCTTCACCCTGCGCAGCATGGATGAGACGGACAAGCACGTCAGCCATCTGGCCGCGCTGCAGGCCTACGAGATAGCCGGCCTCGGCCCGCAGGACATGCATGTCGCCGAGGTCCACGACGCCTCGGCCATGGGCGAGATCATCCAGGCGGAAAACCTCGGCCTGGCACCGATGGGGTTGGGCGGTGTGTGCGCCGAGCGCGGTGATTTCACCGTGGGCGGGCGGATTCCGATCAACCCTTCCGGCGGCCTGGAATCCAAGGGCCACCCACTCGGTGCGACCGGTATCGGCCAGCTCTTCGAGCTGACCACCCAGTTGCGCGGCGAAGCCGGGGCCCGCCAGGTCGAGGGCGCGCGCCATGCGATCCAGGAGAATGGTGGTGGTCTGATCGGCGTCGAGGAAGGTGCCGTGGCCGTTCACATTCTGAGCCGATAGGAGCACTTGCCATGCCAGCATTCCGTCGCGGCACGAAGAACAGGACCAGCAGTGAAGTCGGGCAATTTCGTCGCCACGGCGGCTGGCTGGATAAGCCGGCTGACCTGCAGCCGGAGCTGGAGAGCGATGTCAGCGCCGATGTGATAGTGGTCGGTGCCGGCTTCGCCGGCTTGTCCACCGCGTTGGAGCTGACGGCTCTCGGTGCCAAGGTGATAGTGCTCGAGCAGGAATTTGCCGGGTTCGGTGCCAGTGGGCGCAATGCCGGCTACCTCGGTGGCAGCCTGGGAATCGAATTCGAGTTCTTCCTCAAGCGTGTCGGCATCGAACAGGCGAGGAAGATCGTCAGCTTCTACGACGAGGGCGTCAGCTACGTGGAGCGTAGGCTCGACGAGCTCGGCATCGACTGCGACTACAACCGCTCGGGCAACATCCGCGTGGCTGTGCATCCCTCGCAGGAGAAGAAAATCCGCAAGGCCATGCAGCTCGGCCTCGAGCTTGGCTCCCAGACGCAGTTCCTGGACCCTGCCGAGATGCGCGCGCGCGGAATACCGCCGGCGTTTCTGTTCGGTTATGCCCAGCAGCATGGCGGCACCCTGGACCCTGGCAAGTATGTGCTGGGACTGCGTCGCGCGGCGCTCCAGGCCGGCGTGAAGCTGTACGAGAACACGCCGCTGATGTCGTACAGCGAAGGACAGACCATCCGCTGCATGACCCGGCGGGGCTTTGCCAGCGCGCCATTTCTGGTGCTCGCCACCAACGCCTATACCCCGCAGCTCGGCCTGCTCAAGGACAAGGTTGTGCCGCTGCGCGTCTCGGCGATCGAGACCGAGCCGCTTTCCCCGGCTCAGCTGGCGACGCTGGGGTGGCCGGGAAGGGAAGGCCTGATCACCGCGCACTGGACGATGGAGAGCCATCGCCTGACGGCCCGCAACTCGCTGGTGATCACGACCAAACGACTCGACTATGCCTATGGCGCGCAGACGCCGAATAAGCCGGACCAGGCCGCTTATCGCGCCCTGGCCACGGCGCTGGACGAGCGCTTTCCAACCCTGCGCGGGCTGGGTATCCGCTCGACCTGGAGTGGCTACGTCAGCATGGCCTACGACGCTTTGCCGGTGGTTGGCGAGACCGGCACCCACAACAACGTGCTGTATACCGCCGGCTGTTCGGGGCATGGCGTCGCCAGCCAATCGCTGATGGGGCAGCTACTCGCCGAGCGGATTGGCGGCATCGAGCATCCGCTGCTGGCCGCGTTGCGCCACAAGACGCCGTCCACGCTGCCCGAACCCCTGCAGTGGTGCGCCGTCAAGCTCGCCCTCGGGGCGGCAAACCGGATGGACGGATGGACGAACAGTAGGGTGCGTCGCGCCGCGGATTGAGCGACAGGTGCCGTCCAACTTCGATCATTTCTTTGGAACCTGAATATATGAATGCCAACTCGAAAGAGGTCGTGCAGCTCACGGCCTGGGCCGCAATCCTGGGTGGGATCTTCGCCTATCTAAATGTCGCCTTTATGTTGCTGGTCACCCAGGGCGATATGAATCTGTCCCTGCAAGGTGCCTACATGTTGACCGCGTCGGCGCAGGTGCGTGAGTTCTTCCGCTGGTCGATGCTGGCGGACGTCCTCGGCTTCTATCTGCCGCTGCTGATCATCGGCGGTTACTTCTGGGCCAGTTTCCGCGACAGGGCAGGAGCCCTGGGGGACATGGCGGTCCTGGCCATCGTTGTCTACGTCATCCTGGGGGTTGCCGGTGCCAGCCTGCAGTTGGCGGTGCTCAACCCGCTCGCCAGCCTGCATGCCGAAGGGGGTGACGCCGCAAAGGCCGCCGCCGAAGCCGCCTGGACCAGCATCGCCACCGGCAGTCAGAAGGGCCTGTGGTGGTGCGAGGGACCCGTCGTGCTGTTCTGGGGCCTGATCGTTGGCAAGCAGCTCAAGGAAGCAGGCTGGGGCAAATCCATCCTGTGGCCGTTGAGCATCGTCGGCTGGTGTTTCGGGCTGTTCTTCGTCTCCGGCTTTTTTCAGAGCCTGGCGGTGCTGACCAATCTGCTGCTGGTCGTGGTCGTCCTGATATTTCCCCTGTGGCTGATGATGTTCGGCGCGCAACTGCTGCGTGGGCCGAAATTCCTGCTGGCCAACCAACTTCCCTAACAACTACGAGAGGCGCTCAGCATGTCCAAGAAGCCCAGCGTTGAAACCAGCCTTGATTCGAGGCGCAGGCAATTGTTGAAACTCGCAGGTGCCACTGTGGCTGTTGGCGGCCTCGGCCTGAAAGTGGGGCTGGCCAATGCCAGTGAAGACCCCGACCAGGCGAGCGGCGTTGTCGATGTGGCCATCATCGGCGGTGGTCTGGCCGGCCTGACCGCCGCCCGGGATCTGCAGTTGGCTGGTAACCAGTCCTTCGTGGTCTTGGAGGCCAGGGACAGGGTCGGCGGGCGAACCCTCAACTACGAGCTGGGAGACGGAAATGTTTCGGAGGTCGGAGGGCAATGGATCGGGCCGGGCCAGACTGCCGTGGAGGATCTCGCGCGGCAGCTGGAAGTAGGCACCTTCCCGCAATTCCACGAAGGGCGCACGGTCATCATGGGCGGGGAGGGACGGCTGGAGATCGATCTCGAGGGCACCTTCGGCACTGACATGAGCGTCGCGCACAAGCTGAGCGAGATGTCCCGTGATGTGCCTTCGGGGGCACCCTGGAAATCGCCGAAGGCTGCAGAGTGGGACAAGCTCTCGGTCGGCGACTGGCTGGCCACGCAAAACATCAAACCCGAGGAACGATCGGGCTGGGATGCCGCCCTGACACTTACCGGTGGGGCAAGCCCGGCCAAAATGGGGCTGCTGCATTATCTGTCCATGATCAATTCGGCGAACTGCGACTACGAGAAGCTCGATTCGATCAAGGACAGCGCCCAAGGCACTCGCTTCGTCGGCGGCTCGCAGGTTCTTAGCAGCAAGATGGCCGAGCAACTGGCTGACAAGCTGCGCTTGCAGTGCCCGGTGCGCAAAATTTCCGGCTGGGATGGCGAGATCGTCACGCTGCACACGGACCAGGGACTGGTGCGTGCGCGTCAGGTCATCGTGGCCATCCATCCCGCGCTGTGCAACCAGGTGCAGTTCGAGCCGGCTCTGCCAGCGGCCCGTGCCGCGCTACAACGTGCCTGGCCCGCACACTCGCCGGCGCGCAAGACGGCCATGGTATATGCCCGCCCGTTCTGGCGGGAAAAAGGACTTAACGGGCACATCTTTCAAATGAACGGCCCGGTTATCTGGGCCTGGGACAACTCGCCGCCCAATGGCGAGGTGGGCATCATCAATGCCTTTATCTCCAACGCCAACCTGTCCTCCGATCCCGCAACGGCGAAGCAGAGGCTCATGGAGCTCTACGCGCGCGCCTGGGGCGACCAAGCGCTGCAGCCGGTGGCCTACCACGACCAGGACTGGGGGCGCGACGATCCCTGGTCGCTCACCTGCGTCTCGGCTATCCCCCCGGGATTCTGGACCACCCATGGCGAGGCCCTGCGGCCCCCCTGCGGCAAGCTGATCTGGTCCGGTACCGAAACCGCCGACATCTGGGCTGGCTACATGGACGGTGCCGTGCGCTCGGGGCACCAGAGTGCTCTGCAGGCGCTCAACGCCCTGCGTCGGGCATAGGAGGCGAGAAGATGAAGAAATTGATAGTACTGGGTGTCGTTACCGTCGTTGCGGTGCTGCTGGCGGTTTACGGCCGCGATGGTCTCGATCTCTATCGCCTGATGGGCCATATCGAGACCTCCAGCGAGGCCAAGCAGACCGATGGCGGGCCGTGGCCACGCCTGAGCGACGCCTGTATCGGTTGCCATGGTGCCCAAGGGCACTCGCAACACCAGGGTTATCCGACCCTGGCGGGCCAGCCGGCGTCTTACCTGGCGGCTCAGCTCAAGCGCTTCGCCAGTGGCGAACGGGCCAACCCGAACATGGGCCCCCTTGCGATGAGTCTGTCCGAGGCCGAGATCGAGCAGCTGTCGGAGTATTTCGCCAAGCAATCTGCCACGGAAAACCGCTCCTTCAAGCCTGATCCCGCGCTGCGGGAAAAGGGCGAGAAGCTGGCGGCGAACGGCGGCTGCGCCGCCTGTCATGGCGAAGGCTTGCTGGGTCATGACCAGTTCCCGCGTCTGGCGGGGCAGGGGCACGACTACCTGCTGGCGCAGCTGGATGCCTTTGCCCAGGGGCGACGCCAGGACCCGACCGGCGCTATGGCGGCGATCAGCGCGAGCTTATCCGAGGGCGATCGGCAGGCACTGGCCCACTACCTCGCAGCGCTTCCCCCGGTGGTGAAGTGATCCATCGATTCAGTATTTGATAGAGGCTATTGCTATGGAAATTAAGGAAGTTCTTGCGTTGCTTTCCAGCGTCTTCTTGATCGTTTGCGGCGTGGTGTACGGACTCAAATATGTGCGGGTGCGGAAGAACTATTTGCTCGGTTTTGAGTGGCTGATCGTCGCCTTCTCCGCTGCGAATCTTCTGTTCTTCCTGCTGACGGGGTTTGAGCCTAGCTACAGCATCTCCTTCTTCCTCGATGCTTTTTCCCGTGCTTTCGGGGTGCCAATCGTGGCCGTGCTTGGCCTGATGGCGGTCACCCATAATTATAAGCCGTCGGTTGCCAAGGACATCGTGATATTCGCCGTCACCTTTGCTGCCACCTTCGTGCTGGTGCTGGCCGACTTCGTTAAGGGGCCGCTGCCGTATTTCTACCTGTTCATGTGGTGCTGCTACACGGTCTTTCTCGTCTATTTCAGCTGGCGACTGCTGCGTGCCGGCGAACACCTGCATGCCCTGCTCAATACCCTGGTGGCGGCGGCGGCTTTGGGTATCGCGGTGGTCTATGACTTCTTCCCGATCCCGGGGGACGACGACCAGATGGTGTTCATGATCTTCGCCCTGACCGTCTGGGGTATCCAGATCGTTCAGCAGTACTACGCCTATGGCGCGCTGGAGCGTGCAGGGGCGAGGGCGTCCGGGTCCCTTGCGCTGGCCCGCTGATCGAATTGCGCATCTGCAGGGAGTGAGCCGTCGCTGCCTGACGGCGCACTCCGTAAGTCCAGCGCCAGCGATGCTGAACAAAGCAGCCGTGCTGCACAGGCCAGGTATTCGCTGACGACTACTCCATAGTGGGTCACAAGCCCGCTCCATTTTCCGCCCTTCGGGGCGGTTTTTTTTGCGCTCGGTTCTTGTTCATGGAGAGCGTTGGATCTGTTGTGCGTCGCAAGGACAGGCCACGGCAGATACGCGCCGTAGAGCGTCTTTCTGGGGCAGGGGCACGGCATTTTGACGGGCTGGAGTCGATCCACAGCTGCCGGCCACGACGGGCAACAACCAGCCAAATGCGGATAGTCTAATTCGAAAATTCTTCTACCACCTTCACCCTGATTCGCTTTTGTCTGCTAGACATACTGAAGGCAAATTGCCACTTTCAGGTATGTTCATAGGTGTGGTGGGTGGTACTACGCCAAGGAGGAGGTAGGTGACGATTATTCAGGAAATCCACGCGTGGTCTAAGGGACTCCCTGCTTGGCAGCAAGATACAATTGCTCGCCTCTTCCAAGATCGTATGCTCAGTGCCGCCGATCTTGACGACCTATATGCATTAGCCAAGGCTGAAACGGGGATACCAGACCCAGAGGGCCGAATTCCCAAGAAGCTTGAGGACGCACTGATAGCTCAGCCTGCCGATCCAGCACGGCTTGTGCAGTTGGCTGCGGTTAAGCAACTTGTGAACGTAAATGCCTTGGCTAACGGGGGAAATGTCCCCATCTCTTTGACAGGCCTGACCGTGATTTATGGCGAGAACGGCGCAGGCAAGTCCGGTTACTCCAGGGTATTCAAACATGCGTGCCGCGCGCGCGATCGGCGTGAGCCGATTCTTCCGAACGCCAACCTTGACCCCAAGGCTGCCGGCGTCGCCCAAGCCGTGTTCGAAACTGTAATCGACGGCGTGGCTATCGATCTTCCCTGGCAATACGGTGCCGTTGCACCCGAGCCGCTTTCGGACATTGCCATCTTCGATACCCATTGCGCTCGTGCCTACATTGATAACCATGGGGACTTCGCTTACGCGCCATACGGGTTGGATATCTTGGAGGGGTTAGCCGGCGCATGTAACAAGCTTAAGGCACGTGCTACCCAAGAGAAGGCGGCGAATGCCCCTAGTGACGTAGCGTATGCGGCCCTTACGAAAGATCAAACGCAGGTCGCCGACGCATTACTCGGCATCCCGACCACGACCACCCCTGAGCAAATAGACGCTTTGGCCACGCTCAGCCAAGCCGAACTGGATCAACTGATCCTGTTGACTCAAACCCTCGCCGAGGCGGATCCGAAGCAAAAAGCACAAGCGTTACGCCAAAAGGCAACACGCTTCTCGGGGCTGAAGGCTCGCTTGGCTGCATCGATTGCATTGATCGACGATCAGGCAGTCGATCAGCTCAGACAGCTTATTGAAAACTCGAAAACGGCTAAAGCCGCAGCAGAGTTGGCTGCTACAGAGTTCAAACAAACCCCAGGTCAACTTGCTGGCACGGGAGGTGAAGAATGGAAGGCGCTGTTTGACGCGGCCAGGGTTTTCGCCCAAGTGAGTCATCCTGGTCATGAGTTTCCAGAAGTTCCTGAAGACTCTGCATGCCCTCTCTGCCAGAACCGCCTTGGCCAGGAAGGTGCTGCGCGCCTAGTTCGCTTTGATACGTTTATCAAGCAGGCTGCCGAAAAGGCCGCGAAGGATGCTCGTGACACTGCAGCCACGGCCTACAGGGCAGTTCAAAAGGCTGCCCTAGATGTAATGTTTCGTGATGGCCTGGTGGAAGAGTTGACCGAGCTCATTCCAGAGCTCGCTGCAGACTGTTCGTCGATGCAGAAATGTCTGAACACCCGCCAGACTTCGATTCTGCAGGCCGCTGCGGGTGAGCTTAAGTGGGAAGAAATATTGGCATTACCGGCCGACCCATGCCCCGGTTTGACCAGTGTGATCGAAGGCTTACTGAATCAGGCCAAAGCGCTGGATGCTACAGCCGACGAGAAGGTCCGGGCCCAAATGACGGCGGAGAAGCGAGAGCTTGATGCACGGATACGTCTGGGCGAGAGCAAGGCCGCTGTTTTGGAGGCGATTGCCAAGCATGAGGCCAGTCGCAAGCTTCAACTGTGCATGGATGGTTTTGACACTCGAGCCATTTCCAGAAAATCCACAGACCTTTCGCGGACAACAGCCAGCCAGGAACTGGCGGACGCTCTCAACGACGAACTCAAACGCCTAAAGGTGCATCAGCTTCAGATTGTGATGAAGCCAGAGTCTCCAGGGGGTAAGACCCAATTTAAGCTGGTCTTGCAATTGCCCGGCGGAGGTACTCCTGCTGCCATTCTCAGTGAAGGGGAGCAGCGTGCTATTGCCATCGCATCCTTCCTTGCGGAGATAAAGCTTGGCAAAGGGCGTGGTGGAATAGTCTTGGATGATCCAGTGTCATCGCTAGATCACCGACGCCGCTGGGAGGTAGCAGAGCGCTTGGCTTTGGAAGCGCTCACCCGGCAGGTGATTGTCTTTACTCACGACATCTACTTCCTTTGCATTTTGGAGCAGAAGGTCGAGGAGCTTGGGGCCCAGCTGACCAAGAACTATATACGCCGTACCGCACAGGGATATGGTGTGCACTCGCAGGATCTGCCATTCGACGTCATGGGTACCAAGGACCGGCTGGCAAGACTCCGACAAGAGCTGGTGGAGGTTCGCAGAATGCACAAGAGTGGGGATGAAGATGAGCATCGACGCTTGACTGCAGCTTGCTACGGTCGTTTACGCCTTGCTTGGGAGAGGTGTGTTGAGGAGGTGCTGTTGAACGGAGCGGTCCAGCGGTTCGGCGAGGGAGTATCGACACAGCGCCTGAAGTTGGTCGTTGTCACCGACGATGATTATCGGGAGGTAGACAGCGGTATGTCCAAAAGCTCCAAGTTCGAGCATGACGCGGCAACGCCCGTTGGAAGGCTTCCTATTCCAGAACCTGACGAATTAGAGGCGGATATCGAGAGGCTGGCGGCATGGAGGAGTGCTTTAGATAAGCGCTCGAAAGAAACAGCCAAAGCTAGGGGCTAAATCCTGTTCTAGTTCAACGGTGCAGAACCTGTGGCGCATGGCCGATACTCGACTCCAGAGCGAGATGAATTTATGTCAGAAGACGTTGAAGTCGATGATATGGAAGATATGGTGTCGATAGCTCTCGCGATGGCAGCGGCCGGCTCGTGTGTTCACGTTGGCAATATTGCCCAGAATTGCAACAGACTGGTACGCGATATCCGTAGATTCCATCCGGTCAAGCTAGCCGCATCGTTTGGCGGGCTCCTAACGCAACCGTCTCTTCAGACTAGCTGCCTAAGACTCGAAGTTCTGGTTCACCTCAGCATTGCGTTTGGAAATGGGCCGCGAGCGGGCACAGGCGAAATACTCACGCAAGGTTTTGCGGTAGTGGGTAATTCTTATGGGAACCTTGAGGATCCACCCGAGGACATCTTCGTTGGAAACATAGCGTCTAAGAGGGGAAACTACCTCGTTTTGGAGGGTGTCTGGGAAGGAAGTACCTTTTACCTTCAGCGGTTTGTGAACCTTGTTGACACTCTGCCCGAAGGCCCTTTTTTTAGCGATATTGCTGATTCAGTTCACTCGTTACTAAAACTGTCTGATCTCGTGTGCCGGCGCGCCGGTTTAAAGCGCAACGCTCTTGGAGGCGAGTCGCGCTCCAAAGTGCTTCCTAACGCCCTAGCACGGCGTGCTAGCGAGCTTAGAGGTCTTGTCCAGTTCAGCTTGACAGAGCTTGCGGACGCTGGTGTCGACGTTGACAGCTTGGCACCATTTGTCTTTGACGGTGCCAGTCGCTCGTCGCTTCTCTCTCAGTCGATCAGTCACACAGACCTAGAGCGTCGTCCTCTTGCTTTTCTTGAGCAGAAGCTATTCGTAGTCCTTCCGACTGCGGTTTCGCCAGCTATCCGTCGTTACTTTATCGAGCGACTAGGCTCTGGTAAGAATCGCCAACCTCTACTGCACCACCTGGGGCGCGAGTACTCGCTGCAGCTGCAGCACAATCCAATGCTCGGCCACAGTCCTGAGCCATACCCATTCTTCCATGCACCTTGGGGGTCAATGTGCTGTACCTCTATGCGAGTCGATGAGGGGCGTTACCTGATCCTGGCTTTTGTTCTCGACTCGCTTGAGGGCTTTGAAGAAGACAGCTTCGGTGGTTTTTCCATGAGCACCCAGGACATCCAACATGAGATCTCTCGCACAGTGACAGCGATGCAGAACGATTGCGCTGTACACGACGACTTTCGCGATGGAGTAGCGTTGGTGGTTGTTTGCGGGGTGGGCCGGGGCGCTGCCTTGATACCCCTACCTAAGCGAGACCGCTGGGAAACCGCACACATCAGTATTGCCGATTTTTGTACCCTGAGCTGGTCCAAAGACATGAAGCCGCTGCAGTTGTGGCGGCTCTTCAAAATGCAAAAGCAGCTATGCGATATGGGGGTGTGGCTGCAAAACATGAACGGCCTACTCAATCTTGTTGCTTGGACTAACTCACTAGATGGACATCTTGTTCCTCACGGTGATATCCCAGCAGAGGCGGTCGAACAGCCACTACACCTTGCCATCCAGCAGAATGCCTTACTGGATCTGCGTCATGAAGTACTCACTACATGGGACTTTCATGTGGCTCAGTACATTGACAGCACATGGCTCACTGTCCAAACAGAGGGGCGAACCTTATTCGAGGAGGACAAGCAGCAACCTGTCTACGGTTGTCTGGATGACCATGGTCGATCTGGGATCTTAGGGGCCTGCACGACAGAGGCACGCACGTGGTGGTTCGAGATTACCTCGCCAGTGGGCGACGCTTCGACTAGCAGCTTTGATCGATGGCGGATGTTGGGCACATGGTGCGCGCGCGCTGTGCCGCATTTCGAAGTGGCATTCGGGAAGCTTCTAGGGGATGGGCCGATCCTGTGGCGATGTGTCTTTGTTGAGCCTCCAAGCGAACTTGATCCGAGCCAGCCTGGGGGAACTGCCAGTGATGCCGAGGGAGCGATTAGCTTGGCTGTCAATACCGAAGCTCGAATTGTTGAGCTCACCATTGGCCCTAAGTTTGACTTGGCCATCTTCAATCCAGACAACGTCGCGGAGGCCGCGCTCGTCTTATCTTTCATTCGAGGGGTAGCGCAGCTTGCAAAACAGAGTTCTATCGACCACGAACAATTGCTCCACAGTATCGTCCTTAACGCTCAAGCACGTCAGTCGCATGCATTCGCTGCACGGGAGTTCCGAGACTTCATCCCAGAGTTCAGAAATAAGGAACCCATTGTCATTGGCAGCTATGAGGACGGGGCGACCAAGCTCGGTCTCGGCTGGAAGGTTCGTGATCGTGCTTTAGGTGGACTCATCGAAGGCAAAGAGCAGTGCATCATCTTCCTCAACAGCCTTGTGCGGTGCTTGGAGGATGAGCTCTGCGAACAGTTGCGAGCCTTTAATCGGGAAAGCGTTCTATCAACCTTACTAATTAACCATGAAGTTGCAGGCGCATCCAGAGATCATTGGCATAGAACCTCTGCGGCAGTGCTGGCGCTGCGAAAAGATCCCGTAGCTGCACTCGGTCCAATGCGAGATCACGAGATGAAGTTAAATGCAGTCTTTCAATGCAGTCGGACACTCCTCGAGATGGCCATCTGTGAGTGCTCAGCGGAGGAAGGCCTGGCTTTAGGTGAATTGGATCTCACCCTGTTTATGGCAAAGGCTTCTCAGATTTACCACTTCGGTGGCTGGTCTGACCTCGCACACTGGGGATTTCTTGAGCCTCGATTGATCGTTCAGCCACTGGGAGATGTTCACGCGAATCACGATTTCATCGACACAGTACTGGATGGTTTTAGCAGTGCATCAAGTGAGGTTCGTTTCATGGCGTCAGCCCGCCGGTACGAGAGAAACCTACAGATGCCAAACGTCAACTCCAAAGCACAAGACCAACTGGAAGCGAAATTCGTCAATGCTTGGTACGAGGATTTTGGTGTAGAGCTAGACGCCATCAGGCGCTTTCTCGATGCTGTGGAGGACTGGGCTATCGAACTCAAACAACCAATTATTACCGTCCGCCGCAGTGCCCTAGAGGCTATGGCTGATGATGTTGTCATTGGGGCCAAGATCGTAGCCGCGTTCAGCTTACTTCCTCGCTCTTCATGGAGAGATTTGCCCGAAGGCTACGATGAAAAGGACATCGCAGCATGGCGTTTTCGCCGTCGGTTGAGTGCGTTGCGTCGTCCCCTATTGCAACTGTCCTCCGACGAGGATCCCGACATTTTGATAGCTCCGGGCCTATTGCGCGAAGGTTTTGCCTATACCGTTGGGAACTACTTCTACGGCTCATATCCCGATCGTCATCTCGGACCTGCCATGCGCAAATATGCTGGGCACGCTCGCCAGCGTGAAGGCATGGGATTCAACTTAGAGGTTGCTCAAAAAATGGGGGGGCTCGGCTGGGAAACTCAAACAGAGGTCACCCTCACCAAGATCCTACGTAAAGCGCTCGATCGAAACTATGGCGACGTCGATGTGCTCGCTTGGGATCCTGTAACCCATCGGATTCTAGTGATGGAGTGCAAGGACTTGCAGTTTCGCAAGACTCACGGCGAGATAGCAGAGCAACTCACGGACTTCGCAGGAGAGGTTAAGCCTAACGGTAAGCCTGATCTGCTTCGCAAGCACTTAGACCGTGTCGAAGTGCTTAGGGCTCATCAAGTCGAAGTTTGCAATTTTCTTGGTGTAGATAGCAGCAGTAGAATTGAGAGTCATCTGGTTTTCAGGAACCCGGTTCCGATGCAGCATGTAGCAGGTCGACACAAAGATGAATGTACTCTCCTCACTTTTGCAGACCTTGAATCGTTGAGGGTGAATTAGTGATGAGAGTGCGGGCTAGAACTATACCGAGTAAGACCGCTTTTGGCCGTTCTCTGTCCGTTACCACCTGCAGCAATGGTGCGAACTCTCTATCTATAGTGTCTGGATATCCGAAGCTCAACTCGGGGCACGCACTGGTTGATTACACTGCCATCGGTCAATCAGTAGGCGGATGCAATCGAGCATTAGGGATCCTCTGAAGTAGCCATGCATTTCTGGCTGACTTCAGCTGCTGCTGATTTTAAAAGCGGCAAATCGACCAAAAACGCTCAGATCACCCGCTCATTTCTGTGTTTTTAGCCGCCGCG
>NZ_JAAOJA010000019.1 GCF_013184545.1 Pseudomonas tumuqii
CCTTCTTGGGCATCGCCGCCGACGCTGCCGCTGACGGCGACGTCCGCTGCGGCTTCGGCGGCATTGAGGATGTCATCGCCGGCGATGGCGTCGAGGCTGATGCTGGCTGCGGCGCTGGTGTCGACGCTGTAACCGCGGTCGGCCTCGGCGGTGACGGTATTGCCGTTGCTGTCGGTGGCGGTGACGCTGGCCTCGATCTGGGTGTTGTCACGCAGATCGCCGGTGCCGACGTTGATGGCAAAGCCCAGGGTGCCGTCGGCAAGCTCGATGACCGGGCCGCTGTAGGTAGTGCTGCCCAAAGTCAGGGTGACGGTATCGCCGGCCTTGGCATCGCCGCCGACGCTGCCGGTGATCTGGACGATATCGCCACCCAGTTCGTTGGCATTGAGGATGTCATCGCCGGCGATGGCATTGAGGCTGATGGTGGCTTCGGCGCTGGTGTCGAGCAGGCTGGTGGCATCGGTGGCGGTGGCCGGGTTGCCGGCCGCGTCGGTGACGCTGGCGTCGACGGTCAGGTTGCCATCCGCCAGGCTGCTGAGGTCTTCGGTGATGCTGTAGTTGCCATCGGCATCGGTGGTGGCGGTGGTGGTAACGGTGTCGCCATTGGCATCGGTGATGACCAGGGTCACGGTGCGGCCAGCGCCGACATCGGAGGTGCCGGAGATCAGTGCGTTGGCGACGTTGGCGCTGTTCACGTCATCGAGGCTGACAGTGATGTTGGCGGTGGTGTCAACGTCATACCCACGCTCAACCGTTGCTGTGCCTGTATTGCCTGCGGCATCAGTGCTGCTGATGGTCGCAGTGATACTGCTGGCCTCACGCAGGTCGCCTGTGCCTACCTCTATCTCAAAACCCAAAGAGCTATCAGGGCGCTGGATGACGGTGCCGTTATACAGGCTGCCTCCAACATTGAGAGTAATGGTGTCACCCAACTTGGCATCGCCGCCGACAGTACCGGTAATGGTGAGCATGTCACCAAGCAGTTCCTGTGCGTTGAGAATGTTGTCGTCGGTGATCGGGTCAATGCTGATGCTGACCACTGGCGGGGTAGTGTTGGCAGTCTCGAGAGCCTCAATAGGTTCTGGAGCTTGTTCCTCTACGGGTGTGGCCGCAGCCAACCCCAGTCCCTCGGTTTCAAACCCAACAGTCGGATCGAGCTGCTGAGCTGTTTCATCCAGCATCACGAAGCTGTGACCACCACCGGCCGCACCACCTGCGCCACCGGCAGCGCCCGGGCCTGCGGCGGTCGGTTCGAGGTCGGCGGTTGGGTCGAAGCCGGCGGCGATGGCTTGTTCCAGTTCGGAGGCGGGCGCTTGCGCCGCCTGCGCTGGCTCTGCAGCTTGATCCCCTTCCGTTTGCCAATTGCCATTGGCCGCAATATCGATCGCATCGCCATTAGCCAGTTCGAGTGTTGCCGAGCCGCCCGACGCGGTCACCACCTGGTCGCCCTGGAACAAGCGCTCGCCTTCGAACACTTGCCGCTTGAGGCCGTCGAGGGAGACAACGAATACCTGGCCCACAAGACTTTTAATGACAGCGACGAAATTGCTCATGCTTAAGCTCCAGACGCGCAGGGCGTGGTGTGATCCTTGAATTTATGTGACCTGGGCCAAGGTAGACGCAAAGACTGACCGTCATATATTTGACGACAATAACTTGTCTTTGCTCCCAATTGGCTCGGCGATATGCCAAACTATTGACCGCTCTTTCGCGATAATACACACTCACTATCGTTGATGTCACTTTGATATTGATCTAGTTATTCACACCGGATCCGCGACCTGCAAAAGGTGGATGGGTGGTCTCGTTGACTGGGTCGTCTGCAGTGATTCGCCCTCTTATTTTGTATGCCTTCTGCTCCTCAGCCTTGAAAGGAATCTAACCTCCAATGCGTTTTTTAGCCCTTCTTCCCCTTGCTCTGGCGATCTCCTTGTCGGCCAACGGCCAAACCCTTAACCAAGCCATGCAGAGCGCTCTTGAGGTGCATCCGGAAATCCAGGCGGGGATCAATGCACGCCTGTCGGTTGAGGAGCAGATGAAAGCCGCCAAGGGCGGTTATCTGCCGCAGGTCGACCTGCTTGCCGGTTATGGTCGTGAAGGCACCGATAGCCCGGGCACGCGTGCTGTAGAGGGGCACGAATACAAAACCCTGACTCGCGGCGAGTCGAGCCTGCGTTTGCAGCAGATGCTGTTCGATGGTTTTGCCACCAGCAGCGAAGTCGGGCGTCAGCGGGCTACCGTGAATGCCCGTGCCTATGAACTGCTGGGCACGTCCGAACGTACCGCGTTGACCGTGGCGGAGGTCTATCTGGAAGTGCTCAAGCGTCGCGACATGGTCCGGCTGGCGGAGGATAATCTGCGTAGTCACGAGCGCATTTACGATCAGATCTCCCTGCGCAGCGAGCGCGGAGTGGGGCGCATGGCCGATCTCGATCAGGCCGAGGCGCGTCTGGCGCAGGCGCGTAACAATCTGATCACCGAACAGACCAATCTGGCCGATGCGCAGGTCAATTATTACAGTGTGGTTGGTCGCGACCCCAGCGAGCTGAGCATGCCGCAAGGGTTGCCGGGTCGTTTGCCGGAAAACCTGCAGGCCGCCCGTGAGGAATTGCTGGCGAATAACCCGTTTCTGAGTTCGGCCGAGTCCGATGTCCAGGCCAGCGAGCAGCAGTATGAAGCGTCCAAATCGACGTTCTACCCGCGTTTCGACGCCGAGCTGTCGCAGGGTGTCGACAACAATATCGACGGCGTGCCTGGCCACAGCAATGAATGGCAGGCGATGCTGCGCATGCGCTACAACCTGTTCGCCGGCGGTAGCAACAAGGCCGACCTGCAGTCCAAGGCGCACCAGGTCAACCAGGCCATGGATATTCGCAACAACGCCTTGCGCGTACTGACCGAAGACCTCGGCCTGGCGTGGAATGCCCTGGAGAATTCGCGTCAGCAACTGCCGATCGCTCAGCAATATGTCGACTACAGCAGCCGGGTGCGCGATTCCTACCAGAAACAGTTCGGCCTGGGCGAGCGGACCTTGCTCGACCTGCTCGACAGCGAGAACGAACTGTTCACCGCTGCGCGCCGCATGGAAGAGGTTCGCTACACGGAACTGTTTACTCAATACCGGATCAAGGCGACCATGGGCTCCCTGCTGCAAAGCCAAGGTGTAGTTGCACCCATGGCTGCGGCACCGCTGGATGTGGTGAAGGCCAAGGCGACACTGCCGGGCCTGAACTGACCGGTTGTGAAAAAACTTCCCTCTGCTGCGGGCGCCTGGAGACAGCCGTCGCGACGGCGCTCGATAGTTTCACAACCTCTGAGAGCGGCTTTTCTCCTTGCATGAGTGAATCTTTGTGGCAGTAGACCTCAGCCAGGCCCCGACCCGTAGCGATCCGCGCGATCGCTACGATGATCCACTGCTCGACAGCCTGCTGTCACTGTGCAGCTTGCACCAGAAGTCGGTCAGCCGCGCCATGCTCACGGCCGGCTTACCATTGCCCGAGCAGCGTCTGAGTGTCGATTTACTGCCCCGTGCGGCGGCTCGCGCCGGTCTGCAAGGACGCTGGTTGCGTCGCGGCCTGGACAAGATCCCCTCCTTGGCCATGCCTGCTCTGCTGTTGCTGCGCGAAGGGCGCAGCGCGGTATTGCTCGGTTGGGACGAGCAGGGCCGTGCGCGGGTCATGCCCAGCGAGAGCGAGGGTGGTGAGGTTCTCGTCAGTGCCGAGATGCTGGCGGAGGATTACAGTGGCCAGGTGTTCTTTGCCCAGCCGCTGCACAAGTTCGACTTCAATCGCGGCGAGCTGATTCCGCGGGCGACTTCCTGGTTTCGCGACACCCTCAAACGCTCCCGCTGGCTCTATATAGACGCCATCGCGGCCAGTTTCCTGATCAGCCTGATCGGTCTGGCCACGCCGCTGTTCGTCATGAATGTCTACGATCGGGTGGTGCCCAACCAGGCGGAAGCCACGCTCTGGGTGCTGGCGATCGGTATCTGTGGTGTGTATCTGTTCGATCTGCTGCTGAAGACCTTGCGCGGTCTGTGCCTGGATCTGGCGGGCAAGAAGACCGATCTGATCATTTCGGCGACGCTGTTCGAGCGTGTCGTCGGCATGGCCATGAAGTTCCGTCCGGCACGGGTCGGCAGTTTCGCCCAGAACATCCACGAATTTCAGAGTCTGCGCGATTTCCTCGCCTCGCTGACCCTGGCCAGTGTCATCGATCTGCCGTTTACCCTGTTGATTCTGGCGGTCATCGCGATGATCGGCGGCCACCTGGTGTGGATACCGGTATTGGCCTTTCCACTGGTCGCCCTGATCGGCTGGGCGTTGCAGCGACCCCTGGCGGAAACCATGGAGCGCACCATGGCGCTGGCCGCCGAACGGCAGTCGAGCCTGATCGAGAGCCTCGCCGGACTGGATGCGGTCAAGGTCAATAATGCCGAGAGCGAGCGCCAGTATCTGTGGGAGCAGACCATCGGCACCCTCAGTCGCCTGGAGTTGCGCGCGCGCATGCTCTCCAGTCTGGCGATGAATGCGACCATGCTGCTGCAGCAACTGGCTGGCGTAATCGTGATCGTCTTCGGTGTTTACCAGATCATCGACGGCAAGCTGAGCATGGGTGGCCTGATTGCCTGCTACATGCTCAGCAGTCGTGCGCTCGGCCCGCTGACCCAATTATCCGGCCTGCTGACCCGTTACCAGCAGGCGCGCGTCACCCTCGAATCGGTCAACCAGATGATGAGCCTGCCGCAGGAGCGTCAGGAAGAGGAGCGTCCGCTCAAGCGTCAGGCCTTGCAGGGCGCCATCGAGTTCCGCCAGCTGGATTTCCATTATCCGGACCAGCAGCAGGCCGCCTTGCAGAACATCAACCTGGTGGTGCGCCCCGGCGAGAAGATCGGCATCATCGGCCGCAGCGGCTCGGGCAAGAGTTCGCTGGCCAAGCTGATCGTCGGCCTGTACCAGCCGGATGCCGGCAGCCTGCTGGTCGATGGCGTCGATGTGCGCCAGCTGGATGTCAGCGATCTGCGCCACAACATCGGCTACGTGCCCCAGGATATCCAGCTGTTTTCCGGCACGCTGCGCGACAACCTGGCGGTGGGCGCGCGCTACGTGGAGGATGAGCTGGTCTTGCAGGCCTCCGAGCTGGCCGGGGTGCATGAGTTCGTGCGCCTGCATCCCAAGGGCTACGAACTGCAGGTCGGCGAGCGTGGGCAGAATCTTTCCGGCGGACAGCGACAGAACGTGGCCCTGGCCCGGGCGCTGTTGCTCGACCCGCAAATCCTGCTGTTCGACGAGCCGACCAGCGCCATGGACAACACCGGCGAAGAGCGCCTCAAGCAGCGTTTGGCGGCAGTGATCGGCAGCAAGACCCTGCTGCTGGTGACCCACCGTGCCTCCATGCTCAGCCTGGTTGACCGCCTGATCATCGTCGACCGCGGGCAGATCATCGCCGACGGGCCAAAAGGTAGCGTGATGGAAGCGCTGAAGAAGGGGCAGATCAGTGTCAGCTAAACCGCCGAAGAAGAGCCTGCGCCAGGCCGTTGCCGCGTATTTCGGTAGCCACGACGGCATGGGCGACGAACCCCTGCCGGAAGTCAGCAAGGCGCTGATCGAGGATGCGCCCAGGGTCATCCGCCTGACCATCTGGGGCCTGATCGCATTCGTGGCCTTCTGTCTGCTGTGGGCGCATTTCGCCGTGGTCGACGAGGTGACCCGTGGCGATGGCAAGGCGATTCCTTCCTCGCGCCTGCAGAAAATCCAGAACCTGGAAGGCGGTATCGTTTCCGAACTGTTCGTCCGCGAGGGGCAGATCGTCAATATCGGCGATCCGTTGCTGCGCCTGGATGACACCCGTTTTGCTTCCAACGTCGGCGAGACCGAGGCCGATCGCCTGGCCCTGCTGCTGCGGGTCGAGCGCCTCAGTGCGGAAGTCCAGGGTCGCGAGTTGGTGGTGGCCGACGAAGTGCGCGAGAAGGTACCGCGTCAGGCCGACAACGAGGAGCAGTTGTTCAACAGTCGACGCCAGCAGCTGCTGGACGAGGTCGCCGGACTGGAAGAGCAACTGACCCAGCGTCGTCAGGAGTTGCGCGAGTTTGCTTCCAAGCAGAACCAGTTTCGCAACAGCCTGGATCTGTTGCGCCAGGAAATTCGCATGTCCGAGCCGCTGGTGGCCGAGGGGGCGATTTCCCCGGTTGAAGTGCTGCGCTTGAAGCGCGCCGAGGTGGAGAGCCGCGGCCAGTTACAGGCCACCACCCTGGCGATGCCGCGTGCCGAGTCCGCGATCAAGGAAGTCGAGCGCAAGATCGACGAGACCCGCGGGCGTTTTCGCAGCGATGCGCTGACCCAATTGAATGAGGCGCGCACCGATCTGAGCAAGATCCAGTCGACTGGCAAGGCGCTGGAAGATCGGGTCAACCGCACCCTGGTCACCTCACCGGTGCGCGGTATCGTCAAACAGCTGCTGGTCAACACCATCGGCGGGGTGATCCAGCCGGGCAGCGACCTGGTGGAGATCGTGCCGCTGGGCGAGAACCTGCTGGTGGAGGCGCGCATCCGCCCGCAGGACATCGCCTTCCTCCATCCGGGGCAGGAGGCCATGGTCAAGTTCACCGCCTATGACTACACCATCTACGGTGGGCTCAAGGCCGAGCTGGAGCAGATCGGCGCGGACACCGTGACCGACGATGATGGCAACAGCTTCTACGTGATCAAGTTGCGCACCAACAAGAGCCACCTGGGCAGCGAAGAGCATCCTCTGCTGATCATTCCCGGCATGGTCGCCTCGGTCGACATCATCACCGGCAAGAAAAGCGTGCTCAGTTACCTGCTCAAACCGATCATCCGCGCCCGTGCCGAGGCGTTGCGCGAGCGGTGACGGCGTTGCTGGTGTAGGAGCGAGGGCGACGCCCAGTCCCACGCCTGCGATAGGCTTCTTCGCGGGCATGGCCCGCTCCTACAGTCCATATATGGATGCAATCCGGGAGCGATTTGGCAGGCGATGGATTTTCCCGGATTGCATCCGGGGGTACTGTAGGCGCGGATTCATCCGCGATGGGGCATTTCAGCCCACGCAGTCTTCGCGGCCAAGGTCCCTCCCGCCGGATCAGTTCGGTGTGCTTGCCGTCAGCAAGTAGGGCGGGTGCAACCCGCCGTTGGCTTGTTGCCCCTATTCGACAAACAACTGCTGCACCACCGAGAAATCCTGCTGGCCCTTGCCCTGCTTGAGCAGCAGGCGATACAGCTGCAGGGCCAGGGCGCCCATCGGCGTGCTGCTGCCGGTGACCTGCGCGGCCTCCTGGGCCAGGCCGAGGTCCTTGGCCATCAGCTCGGCCATGAACCCTCCCGTATAGCCCTTGGAGGCCGGGGCGTTCTCCATCACGCCGGGCCAGGGGTTGTATTTTTCCAGGGTCCAGTTGCCGCCGGAACTCTGGCGCATGATCTCGGCCAGCACGGCCGGTTCCAGGCCGTTAGCCACGCCCAGGGCCATGGCTTCGGCGGTGGCGATCATCTGTACCGCGAGGACCTGGTTGTTGCACACCTTGGCCACTTGGCCGGCGCCATCGGGGCCGGCGTGGAAGATGTTGCTGCCCATGGCGGCGAAGAATGGACGGGCTTTTTCCAGGGTGCTGGCCTGACCGCCGATCATGAAGGTCAGGGTGCCGGCGGCGGCGCCGGCGGTACCGCCGGAAACCGGCGCATCGAGCAGTTCGATGGCGTGGTCGGCGGCGGCCTTATGCACCTTGCGCGCCGACTCCGGGGCGATGGTCGAGCACTCCAGCACCAGGGTGCCGGGTGCGAGCAGGTTGAACAGGCCGCCGTCGCCCAGGTACAGGCCTTCGACATGCCGGCTGGCCGGCAGCATGCTGATCACCACATCGGCGCCTTGTACGGCGTCGGTGGCACTGCTGGCGGCTTGCGCCCCTTCCTTGGCCAGTTCGTCGATGGCAGCTTGCACCAGGTCGAAGACTTTGAGCTTGAAGCCGGCCCTGAGCAGGTTGCGGGCCATGGGCAGGCCCATATGGCCGAGGCCGATGAATGCGATCTGGGACATGGTTACTGTTCTCCTCGTAGGGTGCGCCGTGCGCACCGGGCTTCCATTGGGTGGTGCGCACGGTCTAGGTGGCCCCGCGCACCCTACAGCCGGTTACAAATCCGCCAGTGGATGCGCGCCTTCCCAGGTGGCCTCGAAGTGCGACTCGATCACCTCCGCGGGGATGCTCGCCACATCCGGCCAGTGCCAGTGAGGGGTTTGGTCCTTGTCGATCAGGCGTGCGCGGACCCCTTCGGGGAGTTCCGGGTGGCGGCAGCAATTCAGGCTCATGGCGTACTCCATCTGGAATACCTGGGCCACCGACAGCTGTCGGGCGCGGGCGATCTGCTGCCAGACCAGGTGCGCGCTCAGCGGGCAGCCGCCGGCCAGGGTCTTGGCTGCACGCGCCAGCAGCAAGTCGCTGTCGTTGTGCAGGGCGGTGAGGGCGCGCCAGGCGCTGGGCAGGTCGGCCTGGTCGAGCACTTCGTCGATGCGTGTGCGGCGCGGTAGCCATTGGGCGTCCGGCAGTTCGCCGCGGGCCTCGTGTTCCAGCGCCTTGAGCAGGCTGTGCAGTTGCCGCTGCGGTTGTTCCAGCCAGTTCAATTGCACCAGGCCTTCGAGCAGGGCGTCCTGCTGGCTGTCGAGGAGGAAACGGTCGGCCAGGTCCAGGTCCAGGGCGTCGCGGGCGTTGATGCTGCTGGCGGTGAGGCCGAGGAACAGCCCGAGCTTGCCCGGCAGGCGGGCGAGGAACCAGCTGCCGCCGACATCCGGATACAGGCCGATATTGATTTCCGGCATACCCAGGCGACTCGATGGGGTGACGATGCGCAGGCCGGCGCCCTGCATCAGGCCCATGCCGCCGCCCAGCACATGGCCGTGAGCCCAGCAGATCAGGGGCTTCGGGTAGCTGTGGATGCGATGGTCGAGGCGGTATTCGTCGGCGAAGAAGCGCCGCGCCAGGGGCGGTACTTCGCCCGGGTGTTGGCGGCACTGCTGCACCAGTTGCACCACGTCACCGCCGGCGCAGAAGGCTTTCGCGCCGTTGCCGCGCAGCAGTACGCAGGCGATGGCCGGGTCATCTGCCCAGGCCGCGAGCTTTGCATTCAAGGCCTCGATCATCGGCAAGGTCAGGGCGTTCAGGCTTTTTTCGGCATCCAGGCTGGCGATGCCGATGCGAAAGCCATGCAGGCTGTGGTGTTCTTCGAAAATCACATTCATGGTGCGGGTTCCTGGTGCGCACGGCGCACCCTGCGGGAATCGGCTTACTTATTGCGCCACTGTGGCGTGCGTTTTTCCAGGAAGGCGTTCACCCCTTCGCGGGTGTCGTCGGCGTCGAACAGGTCGATGAAGCGCTCGCGTTCTTCGCTCAGCCAGGTATTCGGGCTGCGCTCGCGGGCGCCCTGGATCAGCGGTTTGATGGTGCGTACCGCCACCGGGCTCTGCTGCGCGACTTTGGCCGCCAGCAGCAGGGCATGGCCGCGCGCCTCGCCGCTGTCGACCACCTGTTCGACCAGACCGATGCGCAGGGCGGTTTCGGCATCGATGCGCTCACCGCAGAGGATCATGCGCTTGGCCCAGCCTTCGCCGACCAGCCAGGCCAGGTGTTGGGTGCCGCCGGCGCAGGGCAGCAGGCCCACCGCGGCTTCCGGCAGGGCCATCTGCGCCTGGCGTTCGGCGATGCGCAGGTCGCAGGCCAGGGCGCATTCCAGGCCGCCGCCCATGGCATAGCCGTTGATCGCGGCGATCGACACCCCACGAAAATCGCGCAGCGCCTCGAAGGCTTCGCCGAAGCGCCGGGCCATTTCACGGGCGCGGGCCTTGTCGCCATCGGCGAACAGGTTGAGGTCGGCACCGGCGCTGAAGAACTTGCCGCCCTGGCCGGTCACCACCAGGGCGTAGATGTCGTCATCGTGGTTGAGGTGCTCGATCAGTTGCTTGAGGCCGATCAACGAGTCGCGGTCCCAGGTGTTGGCCGGCGGGTGATTGATGGTGATCAGCGCGGTGTGGCCGTGCTTTTCCACGGTGATCTTGTGGGTCAGGTCGAAGACACCGGGATGGTAGGGTTCGATGGCGTGGCTCATAAAAGTCCTCGTAGATTGTGCGCCCCTCTCCCTCTGGGAGAGGGGCTGGGGCGGCCCGCGTAGGGTGAGGGTGGTGCGTGTTCCCCTCTCCCTAACCCTCTCCCCGGAGGGGAGAGGGGATAAAAGCTACAGCAAGCGATCAAGCATGCCGCCCTGCTCAAGCAGGCGGCGGGCGATGATCACCCGCATGATTTCGTTGGTGCCTTCGAGAATCTGGTGCACGCGGCTGTCGCGCACCCAGCGTTCCAGCGGGTAGTCGTTCAGGTAACCATAGCCGCCATGCAGCTGCAGGGCCTCGTTGCACAGGGTAAAACAGTGATCGGTGGCGAAGCGCTTGGCCATGGCGCAGTACAGGCTGGCCTCGCCGTGGCCCTGATCCAGCTTGTGCGCGGCCAGGCGTACCATCTGCCGGCTGGCGGTGAGGTCGGTGAGCATGTCGGCCAACTTGAATTGCAGGGCTTGGAACTCACTGAGTGGCTTGCCGAACTGTTTGCGTTCCTCCACGTAGCGCAGCGATTGTTCCAGCGCCGCCTGGGCCGCACCGAGCGAACAACTGGCGATGTTGATGCGGCCGCCGTCCAGGCCCTGCATGGCGTAGACGAAGCCCTGGCCCTCTGGGCCGATGCGGTTGCCGGCGGGGATGCGCACGGCCTCGAAGGTGATGGTGCGGGTCGGCTGGGCGCACCAGCCCATCTTCAGTTCGTTGCGGCCGTATTTCACCCCGGCGGCGTCGGCCGGCACCAGGAAGCAGGAAATCCCCTTGGCGCCGCTGTCCTCGCCGCTACGTGCCATGACGATCAGCACGTCGGTCGCACCGGCGCCGGAGATAAAGCACTTGCTGCCGTCGATCAGGTAGTCGTCACCGTCACGTCTGGCGCGGGTGCGCAGGTGCGCGGCGTCGGAACCGGCATCCGGCTCGGTCAGGCAGTAGGAGGCAAGCAGTTCGCCACTGACCAGGCCGGGCAGCCACTGGTCCTTGAGCGTCTGCTCGGCGAAGGAGGCGAGCATCCAGGTCGCCATGTTGTGGATGGTCATGAAGGCCGTGGTGGCCACACAGCCGGCGGCCAGTTGCTCGAAAATCAGCGCGGCCGACAGCCGTGACAGGCCCAGGCCGCCGTCGTCTTCCTTGAGGTACAGGGCCAGATAGCCCTGTTCGGCGGCCTGTTTGATCACCTCCAGCGGGAAGTGGTGGTCGCGGTCCCAGTCGGCGGCGTGGGGCGCCAGTTCGCGACTGGCGAAAGCGCGGGCGCTGTCGACCAGCAGGCGTTGTTCATCGCTGAGTTCGAAATCCATAAGTCCTCATTGCAGGGTCAGGGGTTGCCCGGCGGCGCGTCGCTCGGCCTGCCATTCGGCCAGGCTGGGCGCCGCCTGGCTGGCGTCGAGGCGATCGACGATTTCAAAGTAATCCTGTTTCAGTGGATCCTTGAGCACTTCGGCGCGAGTCTTCACTTTGACGGCATACACCGTCTGCAGGTTCTGGTGATCGAAGGCACGCCACTCTTGCGGGCCCTTGAGTAGCTGGTAGCGGTGACCTTCCAGGGCCTTGATCAAGGCTTCGCTGTCCAGGCTCTTGGCCCGCTGTGCGGCATCGGCCCATTGATAGACGATGCTGTAGGCCGAGGCAGCGGAACTGGACGGGTACATCGCATAGCGCTCGCTGAAGGCTTTGACGAAGGCTTCACCCTGGGCGGATTTCTCCATTTTAGGCACGCGCCAGGTCCACGGCTCGGTGCCGAGCACCCCTTCCATCAGGCCGGGGCCGGCTTGTTCGACCATGCTTTGGGTCAGGTTGGGCGCGACTATCTGCATGCGCTCGGTCAGCCCGAGATCCTTGGCGATGCGCATGGCCCGCACCAGGTCTTCGCCGAACAGCACCAGTGCCAGCACCTCCGCGTTGCTCGCTGCGGCCTGGCTCAGCACATCCATGTAATCGGCCAGGCGCGCGCCAGGGAAGGGCACCTTGAGGCCGGGATGGTTGCCGGTATCCGTGCTGCCGGTGGTCTGGCGTAGCGAGTCTTCGGTGGTATGGCCCCAGGTGTAGTCGGAGGTCACGTAGAAATAGCGTTGATCCGGCAGGTGCTTGTTCAGGTACTGGCCGAGCACCCGAGCGCTCATCCAGGCGTTGTTGCACTCGCGGAACATGTAGCGGTGGGCATTCTTGCCGGTGGTGTCGTTGGAATAGGTGAGGGTGCCGAAATACAGCAGGCCGTGCTTGGCCGCGCGCTGGCCGGAGGCGATCGCCACCGCACTGGAGGAACCGCCGAACAGCATGGCCGCGCCCTCGCTGGCCAGCTTGTCGACATTGCGCTCGGCCTTGGCCGGACGCGAGGCGGTATCCCGGCTGGACAGGCGCAACGAGCGGCCGAGCACCCCGCCCTGGGCGTTGAGCTCGTCGATGGCCAGCAAGGCGCCGCGCATCTGGGCCAATCCTTCTTCCTTATAGGGGCCGGTGCGCGGGTAGTTGAGGCCGAGGGTGATCGGCTCGGCGGCCTGCGCACAGGCGGTTAACCCGGCCCACAGGGCCAGAGTGGTAGTCAGTCGTTGCATGGCAGCTCTCCTTATTCTTGTTGTTGGGATCAGGAGAACTTTTTACGCGGTTAGACTAATTGTCGAGATCGTCTATTGGTCTAACAGCCCCTACGCCGTTCTCATTTCAACTGAATGGTCATGTTCGCTCCGGCGATGGCATCTTCATCGAACCAGCGTGTGGTGACCGTCTTGGTTTCGGTATAGAAGCGCACGCCCTGTTTGCCATAGGCGTGCAGGTCGCCGTAGAACGAGCCTTTCCAGCCGGTGAAGGAGAAGAACGGCAGCGGTACCGGCACCGGCACGTTGATGCCCACCTGGCCGACTTCCACCGCGTGCTGGTAATGCCGGGCGGCGCCGCCGGAGCGGGTGAAGATCGAGGTGCCGTTGCCGTAGGGGCTGGCGTTGACCAGGGCAATCGCCTCTTCCAGGCTGTCGACCTCCATGCACACCAGCACCGGGCCGAAGATCTCTTCGCGGTACAAGCCCATCCTGGTTGTCACCCCACGGAACAGGGTCGGGCCGAGCCAGTTGCCGTACGGGAAGCCCTCCACCGTGCAGTGCGAGCCGTCGAGCAGGCACTCGGCGCCTTCCGCCTTGCCTTCGGCGATCAGGCGCAGCACCCGTTGCTTGGCCTGCTGGCTGATCAGCGGGCCGAAGGCGGCGTGGTCGTCGATCCAGTAACCGGGTTGCAACTCGGCCATCTGCGCTTGCAGTTCGTTTATCCACTGTTTCGATTCGCCGACGAACACCGCCACGCTGATCGCCATGCAGCGCTGCCCGGCCGCGCCGCAACTGGCGCCGACCAGGTTGCTCAACACCTGCTGTTTATTGGCGTCGGGCATGATCACCATATGGTTCTTGGCCCCGGCGAAGGCCTGCACGCGCTTCAGGTGGGCGGTGCCGGTGCGGTAGATGTGCTGGCCGACCGGCACCGAACCGACGAAGGAGATGGCGCGGATATCCGGGTGGGTGAGCAGGCTGTCGACCACCTCACGGGCGCCGTGCAGCACCTGCAGCACGCCCTTGGGCGCGCCGGCCTCGATAAACAGCTCGGCCAGGCGGTTGGGGGTCATGGGGTCCTGTTCGGACGGCTTGAGGATAAAGGTGTTACCGGCGGCGATGGCCAGGGGAAACATCCACAGCGGAATCATCGCCGGGAAGTTGAACGGGGTGATGCCGACGCAGACGCCGAGAGGCTGGATCCAGCTGGCGGTGTCGATGCCCGTGGCCACGTTCTCCATGGTCTCGCCCATCATCAGACTGGCGATATTGGCCGCCTGCTCAACCACCTCGATGCCGCGCCAGATATCGCCCTTGGCGTCGGCCAGGGTCTTGCCGGTTTCCTTGGCGAGGATTTCCGCCAGTTCGTCGTGGTGTTCCTTGAGCAGGTGCTGATAACGCAGCATCAGCCGTGCGCGATCGGACACCGGCACTTCGCGCCAGGTGAGGAAGGCTGCCTTGGCACTGGCGATGGCCGCCTCGATTTCCTCAGCGGTGGCCTTCGGCGCCAGCGCCAGCACTTCCTGGGTCGCCGGGTCGGTGACTTCGATGAATTCGCGGGCGCGGCTTTCGTGCCATTCACCGTCGATCAACTGCGGGATTGCCTTGCTCATCGCATTCTCCACTTTCGGCCCGGGACAGGCCCTGTCGTTGTTTAGTGTTATAGCCGGGTCACGCGCGCTTGTGGATTGACGATCTTGGTCAATGGATGGACGATCTTGTTGTTGAGTTATCGGAGAGCGCATGAACGATAGGGTTGAAACATCGAACTGGCCATTGCCGGCCAACGGCGTGCGCTTTATCACCCCGCCGCGCCTGCGCCGCATCCTGAGCCGTCATCCACTGGCTTCAGGCTGCTATCCGCTGGCGCTGGGGTTCTATCCTGAGGCGGGCGGGCATCGCATGAATCGGCCGCTACCGGACGATTATCTGCTGATCTATTGCCGCGCCGGTCAGGGCTGGCTGGAGACCTTGGATGGACGAATCGCTGTTGCTGGTGGCGATCTGCTGCTGTTGCCCAAGGGCATTCCCCATGCCTATGGCGCCGATCCCGGCAAGCCCTGGACGCTGTACTGGGTGCACTTCGATGGCGAACTGGCGGCGGAGTTCTTGCGCCCGTTGGGCAAGGGGCCGATCTGGCGCATCGGCGTGCAACCGCGCCTGCTGGCCGAGTTCGATGCACTGCTCAATCTGCGCAAGCAGGGCCTGAACCTGGCGCACTTCATCTATGCCGCCCATCAGTTGCAGTCGCTGCTGGCCTCCCTGGCGGTGCTGCCGGCACGGGCCACGTTGAAATCGGGGCGGGTGCTGGACGTCGACGCGGTGCAGGCGGTGATGCGTGCCCACCTGCACGGTTCGCTCAACCTCGACGAACTGGCGGCGCAGTTCAAGTTGTCGCGTTTTCACTTCGCCAAGACCTACCGCGCCCTGACCGGCCACGCGCCTATCCAGGATTTCATCCAGCTGAAGATGGCCCACGCCTGCCGCCTGCTCGACGAGGGCCAGCAGGGCATCCGCCAGGTCGCCGAGCAGCTGGGCTACGAGGACGTCTACTACTTCTCGCGGCTGTTCCGCAAAGTGGTGGGCATGGCGCCCAGTCATTACCGGGCGCTGCACCAGGGCTAGCGGACGTCAGGGGGATGTAGGCGCCCCCCCGCCCCCCCGCTCCTACGGGAGACCGTCATACCCGGGCGATGGTCGCCAGGCCGGTGGCGATGATCTTTTCCTGGCCGTCGCGCAGGGCGAAGACATCGGCGCGGGCCACCACCTGGCGCTGGCCGGCCTTGATCACTTCGCTGCGGCAGATCAACTGGTCGCCGATCGCCGGGGCCAGCAGGTTGACCTTGTACTCGCTGGTCACCACATCGCCGACCAGGCTGGCCGCCGCCCAGGCGCAGGCGCTGTCGATCATGAAACCGACCACCGCGCCGTGGACGAAGCCGTGGTGCTGGGTCAGTTGCTGACGTGGCAGCACCGTCATTTCGATGCGCCCGGGGGCGAAGCCGGTCAAGACGAAGCCGATCATCTGGGCGAACGGCGACTGCTCAAGGGCCTGTTCCAGGCATTCGCGGGTCAGGGCGGCGGGCATGTCCATGGCATTTCTCCTGAGTGGAACCTCAGTCTTGGTCGCCATGGGTGATCCGGCAATCTGCATCCAGGCCGGTGATAGCAGCCCATCAAGGCTTGTCTTGACTTGCGCCTGGCGCTTCTCTAGCGTGCCGTTTCCGTTCGTACGCTCAGGAATCAGGCATGACCGCCGCCGATAACATCAAGCTCGAAGCGGGCTGGAAAGAGGCCCTGCGCGAGGAGTTCGCCAAGCCCTATATGCAGGCGCTGGCCGATTTCCTGCGCCAGGAGAAGGCCGCCGGCAAGGAGGTCTATCCGCCGGGTGCGCTGATCTTCAATGCGCTCAACTCCACGCCGCTGGAGCGGGTCAAGGTGGTGATCATCGGTCAGGATCCCTACCACGGCCCGGAGCAGGCCCATGGCCTGTGCTTCTCGGTGCAGCCGGGGGTAGCCACGCCGCCGTCGTTGCTGAATATCTACAAGGAACTGAAGCGCGACCTGAATATCGACATCGCCGCGCACGGTTGCCTGCAGCACTGGGCCGAGCAGGGCGTGCTATTGCTCAACACCTCGTTGACGGTCGAGCGCGGCATTGCCGGCTCCCATGCGGACAAGGGCTGGGGGGGATTTACCGACCGGGTGATCGAGGTGGTCAGTCAGCAGCGTGAGCACCTGGTTTTTCTGCTCTGGGGCAAGCATGCGCAGAGCAAGGCACGCCTGATCGACCCGAGCAAACACCTGGTGCTGTGTTCGCCGCATCCCTCGCCGCTGTCGGCCCATCGCGGTTTTATCGGCAACGGTCATTTCAGCCGCTGCAACAAGTTCCTCGTGCAGCACGGCATGACGCCTATCGACTGGCGGCTGCCGCCACTCTAGCGGGCGGCGTACAGGCCAGCCGGGCAAGGTCGCGGCGCAGATCGCGCAGGCGCGCGGTCAGGCGTTCGCGCTGGTTGCTGTCGGCGCTTCCCAGCAGGTCGCTGAACAGCTCGGCCAGCGCTTGCCGTGAGCGTGCGTAGGCGGCGCGGTAGTCGGCGTCGTAGGCGCTTTCACGCTCCTGCAGCAAACGCGTCAAGCGCGCGGGGAAGTCGGCACTGCGCCGTGCATCGAGCACCGCGCGAAATTCGGTTTGCCAGCGCAGGCGGTTGTCCAGCCACAGACGATTCTGCTCGCCCAGCGCCTGCGCCCACTCAGCGATACGGGCCTGCTGTGCGGCATTCAGCCGACCGAGCCAGGGGCGCAGGCGTTGTTGCATGCGTGTGGCGCGGCGGCTGATCTGGGTCGCCAGGGGCGGTTCGAGAAAGTCCTGACGAGCCTCCCGGTCGTCTTCATCCATGGCGGCATACAGCTCGGCGACTTGTCCGGGGTTGAGGCTTTGCAACAGCTCGATGGCGGTCGGGGTGATTTCGCCGGTGATGCGCTTGAATGCTCCATCCAGCTCGGCGAACTGCGCGCTCAGTTGGCTGGCGCTAGGGTGTGCCTGCTCGAGCAGCGCTTCGCTGCGTTGCAGCCAGTCGACATAGCGCGGCAATTCGCTGCTGCAGTGCCACTCCAGGTGGCTCTGCAGGCGCGGCTTGAGCCAGGCCTGCTGTTCGCGGTTCAGACTCAGGTAATCGTTCAACCGCCAGGGGATCAGCCAGTCGAGGTTGCGATAGGCCAGACCGACCCGACTGCAGGCGGCCAGCAGCACGCTGAGGGCGATCAGCAGGAGCAGGTTTTTGCTCAGGGGCCGGCGGGGCAGCGTCATGTGGTTGGCCTCAACGAGTCGAGGAGGAAACTGCAGGGTAGGCCAAGGTAGGGGTGTCGCGTCGGAATTGAAATATTCGGCAAAAAAGAGCCCGCGCGAGGCGGGCTAAACGTGGTCGAAATCTGCGTAGGGCTGCTAGATACGTTGCCACAGCCTGAACAACGGCTCGGCCAGGAACATCACCAGGAACAGCCGCAGCACCTGCAGCGCAGTGACCAGCGCCACCGACAGGTGCAGGGCTTCGGCGGTCAGGCACAGTTCGGTGATGCCGCCGGGCATCATGCCGAGCATCAGCGAGGTCTGGTCTTCGCTGGCCAGCCAGCCGAGGCCTTTGGCCAGCAGCGCGGCGCTGAGCATGGCGAGCAGGGTGAACAGCAGGATGCGCGCGAGAAAGGCCGGCGCACTGCGAAAGAAGGCGCGGTCGAAGTGGCAGCCCAGGGCGCAGCCGATCAGCCACTGGCCAACCTGGCCCAGGCCGTTCGGCAAACCGATGTGCAGGTCGAAGCTGACGCTGGCGACGGCGCACACCGTCAGTGGGCCGAGCATCCAGGGGTTGGGTTGCTTGAGTTTGCCCCACAGCAGTGCCAGCAGCGCGCCGGCCGGCAACAGGATGGCCAGCCAGAGTCCGTCCACCGCCGCCGCGGGTGGCGGTTCGATGGGGGGCAGGCTCCAGGTGAAGATGGCCGGAACCAGCAGCACCACCAGCAACAGGCGCAGGCTGTGCGCCGCCGCGACGCGGGCGATTTGGGCGTCGTGGCGTTGCGCCAGGTTGACCATCTCGCTGGCGCCGCCCGGCATGCTGGCAAAGAACGCGGTCGCCCGGTCGACCCCGGCGCGGCGCAGCAGGGCGATGCCGATCAGGCTGAGCAGCAGGGTCGCCAGGGCGCCAGCCAGGATCACGCCGAAATGGCCGAGCAGCTCGCCCATCACCTCGCTGGTGAAGTGCAGGCCGATGCCGCTGGCGACCAGCCATTGTCCGGTTTTGCGGCCGCCGGGTAGCTCCGTGACCAGCCAGCCGCTGCAGCGTGCAGCGATGACTGCCAGCAGCGAGCCGATGATCCACGGCAAAGGCCAGCCGATCAGGCTGGCCAGGTAGCCGCCGATCAGGCCGATCAGCGGCGTGGCCCAGTAGCGGCGCCACTGGGCCAGGGCGGAGGGCTTAGGCATTGGCGACCTGGGCGGTGCGCCGTGCACGCCACCAGCGCAGGGCCGGCATGCCCAGCATCAGTGCGGTCAACGCCCACAGGACCAGGCTGATCGGGCTGCTCCAGAGGATGTTCAGGTCACCCGCCGAGATCGACAGGGCACGGCGCAGGTTGTCTTCCATCAGCTCGCCGAGGACGAAGCCGAGGATCAGTGCCGACAACGGGAATTCCAGCTTGCGCAGGATGTAACCGAACACGCCGAGGCCGATCATCAGCACCAGGTCGAAGGTGGTGCTGTGCACCGCATAGACGCCGACCATGCTGATCGCGGTGATCGCCGGCACCAGCACCCAGTTGGGTACGCTGAGCATGCGGGCGAACAGGCCGACCAGCGGGATGTTCATCACCAGCAGGATCACGTTGCCGATGAACAGCGAGGCGATCAGGCCCCAGACCACGTCCGGCTGCTGTTCGAACAACAGCGGGCCGGGGGTGATGTTGTACAGGGTCAGGGCGCCGATCATCACCGCGGTGGTGCCCGAACCTGGGACGCCGAGGGTCAGCATGGGGATCAGCGAGCCGCAGGCCGAGGCGTTGTTGGCCGCTTCCGGGGCGGCCAGGCCGCGCAGGTCGCCTTCGCCGAACTTGCCCGAGCTACCCGCCAGGCGCTTTTCGCTCATGTAGGTCATGGCGCTGGCGATGGTCGCGCCGGCGCCCGGCAGTACGCCGATGACGAAGCCGGCGAGCGAGCTGCGCACCATGGTCCAGAAGGTGAAGCAGAATTCCTTGAAGTTGAACAGCAGGCGGCCACCGGTTTTCACCGCTTTCTGCCCGCTGTGGGTATTTTCCAGCATCAACAGCACTTCGCTGACGCTGAAGAAGCCGATCACCACGATGATGAACTGGATGCCGTCGGACAGGCTGACGCTGCCGAAGGTGAAACGGTACACGCCGGTGGTCGAATCCACGCCGACCGTGGCCAGGGCCAGGCCGATCAGGGCCGCCATCAGGGTCTTGACCGGTTTGTCGCCGACCATGCCGCCGAGGCAGGCGATGGCGAAGATCATCAGCACGAAGTATTCGGCAGGACCAAAGGCCACCGCCCATTTCGCCAGTAGCGGAGCGAACAGCACCACGCCGCAGGTGGCGATCATGCTGCCGATAAAGGAGCTGACCGCCGATAGCGACAGGGCGATCCCGGCCTTGCCCTGACGCGCCAGCGGGTAGCCGTCGAGGGTGGTCATCACCGCGGCGGCGTCGCCCGGCACGTTAAGCAGAATGGCCGAGATACGTCCGCCGTATTCGCAGCCGAGGTACACGGCGGCCAGCAGGATCAGGGCGGTTTCCGGCGGCAGGCCGAGGGCGAAGGCCAGCGGCAGCAGCAGTGCCACGCCGTTGATCGGTCCCAGGCCCGGCAGCAGGCCGACGATGGTGCCTACGAAGGCGCCGAACAGGGCGACCAGCAGGTTTTCCGGCCGGGTGGCGACCTCGAAGCCCTGCATCAAGAAATTCAGCGTTTCCATTTTTCAGCTCTCCACAAAGGCTTCGAACAGGCCCAGCGGCAGCGGCACGTCCAACAGGTAATCGAATAGGCCATAGAGCAGCACGCCCATCAGCACGCCGCTGAGGGCGCAGGGCAGCAGGCGGCCGGTGAACAGCAGACCGAGGGTGAAGGTGGCCAGGGCGGTGCTGATGATGAACCCCAGGGATTCGAACAGCAGGGCGTAGGCCAGCAGGGTCAGCATGCACAGTACCGAGCGCAAGGCGCTGGAGCTGTCCAGTTTCTGATCGGTCAAGCCTGGCTTGACCAGCAGCCACAGCGAGCCGGCGGCCATCAAGACCAGCAGCAACAGGGGGTAGGCGCGGGGGCCGACCGGGTCGTAGGCGAAGGGCGCCTGGAAACCCCAGGCAAGGACTGCGAGCACGGCGCAGAAAAGCAGCCAGAGCGCAGCGAACAGGCGGACGTACATGGCGGGTTACCTCAGAAGGCATGAGGGGGAATTGGCTCGGGGAGCTCAAGACCTGGCATGTGCAGGCGCCAGCAAGGACTAGGCGTCCCCCCTGGCTCCTGCACAAAGCACCGGTGGCGTTTTATTCCTGCATCAGGCCGAAGGCATCGGCCAGCACCTTGTATTCTTCGACTTGCTTGAAGACCAGGGCTTGCAGCTCGTCGCCAGTCACCGACAGCGGCAGCAGGTCGCGTTGTTCACGCAGCTTGGCGAAATCCTCGCTGGCGAGCATGGTGTCGAACTGCTGTTTCCACCAGTTGTACTGCTCGTCGCTCACCTCGGGGCCGACATAGAAGCCGCGGATTACCGGCCAGCTGATGTCGTAGCCCTGCTCCTTGGCGGTCGGGATCTCGGCCAGCTTGCCCGGCAGGCGCTCATCGGAGAGTACCGCGAGGATGCGCACCTTTTTCGCTTCCAGTTGCGGGGTGACTTCACCCAGGCCGCTGCTGGTCACCTGCACGTGGCCGCCGAGCATGGCGGTGAGGGTTTCGCCGCCGCCCTCGAAGGCGACGTAACGCAGGTTCTTCGGATCGATGCCGGCCAGGCGGGCGATCAGTGCGGTCTGCATCCAGTCCTGACCGCCGATGGTGGCGCCGGCGCCGAAAACGATGCTGGACGGGTCTTTCTTCAACGCCTCGACCAGGTCGGTGAGCGTCTGGTAAGGCGAGTCGGCGCGCACGGTGATGGCGCCGTAGTCGGTACCCACCGCCGCGAGCCAGCGCACGCCAGTTTCGTCGTAACGACCGAACTTGCCCTGGGCCAGATTGAGCAGCGAGCCGCTGGAGAAGGCGACAATGGTGCCTGGGTCATCGGCGCGCTGGGCGATCACCGCGTTATAGGCCACCGCGCCGACACCGCCGGGCATGTAGGTGACGCGCATCGGTGCTTTCAGCAGGCCGCTGTCTTTCAAGCCAGTCTGCGCCAGCTTGCAGGTCAGGTCGAAGCCGCCACCGGGCTTGGCCGGCGCGATGCACTCGGGGCGCTTGGGTTCCGCGGCCAGCAGTTGGCCGGCGAAGGCCAGGCAGGCGGTGGCCAGGGCGATACGGGTAAAGGCAGTTTTCATGGTTGAATCCTCTCGGTTCTTATTGTGGATTACCAAATCGGCAGTGTGTAGCCGACGATCACGCGGTTCTCGTCTGCATCGCGGGCGAAGTCGGAGTGGAAGCTGGCGTTGCGCAGGCGCACGTAGACATCTTTCAGGGCACCGCTCTGGACCACGTACTTGAGTTCGATGTCGCGTTCCCATTCGCCGCCGGTGGCGTTGCTGCCGGCAATCTGCGCATCGTCGCCGCTGACGTAGCGGGTGAGGAAGCTCAGGCCGGGCAGGCCGAGGCTGGCGAAGTTGTAGTCGTAGCGGGCCTGCCAGGAGCGCTCGTCGGCGTTGGCGAAGTCATTGATCTGCACGAAGTTGACCAGGTAGGGGTCGCTGCCGTCGATATAGGCGTAGCCGGTGTCACCGCTCATTTTCTGGTAGGCGAGGCTGACCTTGTGGCCACTGTGGGCGTAGCTGAGCATGCCGTTCAGTGCGCGGTTGTCGACCTCGCCGGCATTCGCCGCGCCGGTGTCGTCACTGAGCATCAGGCGCAAATCGGCAGCCAGGGTGCCGCCGCCCATTGGGTAGCTGGCGAGCAGGTTGAAGAAGTTCTGCCGGTAGATGTCGTCGAGCTCGGCATAGAAGTAGCGGCCTTTCAGGTTCGAGTTGAACTGGTAGTCGAGGCCGGCCAGGTCCAGCTGATCGGCACTGATGCCGCCGGGGAAACGGCGGTTCTTGCTGTTGAGTACCAGGTCCTCGGAGTTGGTCGAGGCACGGTCGATGACCTTGTCCAGGCGCCCGCCGGTGAAGGTCAGGCCATCCAGTTCCGAGGATGTCAGCAGGCCGCCTTCGAACACTTGGGGCAGCAGGCGGCTGTCGCTGGCCTTGACCACCGGCAGTTCGGGGATGTGCGAGCCGTAGCGCAGTTCGGTGTTGGAGGCCTTGACCTTGGCGGTCAGGCCCAGGCGGCTGAATTCGTCCGGGGTGCCGCCGTCGTCCTGTACCGGCAGCAGGTCGGTGCCGGTGCGCCCGCCGCCGGAGTCCAGCTTGACGCCGAGCAGACCCAGGGCGTCGAGGCCGAAGCCGACCGGGCCTTCGGTGTAGCCGGACTGGACGTCGAGCCAGAAGCCCTGGCCCCATTCTTCGCGCTTGTTCTGGCCATTGCCTTCGCGAAAATCACGATTCAGGTAGATATTGGTGGTGGTCAGGCTGGCTGTGCTGTCTTCGACAAAAGCCGCCTGGGCAGCAGGGGCGAGCAGCGCCGCGGTTACGGCTAGGCTAAGCAGGTTCACAGGCAGCAGTGCCTGACGGGATGCGATGGGCATCGTGTGGTCTCCATTGTTGTTTTTGTCACGGCTGCACACCACTGTGCGGACCGTTCAGGTAGGTGGATCGAGCCACCTGGGACTGATCCTATGGGGTCAAGCTTTCGCCAAGCTTTCAACGCTGAAAAAAACGCCTGGAGCGTTTTTGGACGTCGCCTGCGACGGCCCGCAGGGTGGACGCCAGGGATGGCAGGCCACAAAGTTTTGCCGTGGCGGCCGGTCGCGGGCATTTAGGCCATTCACAGGGCGCCTCGCGCCTGTAAACTGCGCCGCGGGCTGCGTGGCCAGTAGCCGTTGTTGACTCGGATCTGGAGGGAGGTGGCGGTGCGAATTCTGCTGGTCGAAGACCATCCGCAACTGGCGGCAAGCGTGGCTCAGGCCCTCAAAGGCGCAGGCTGGACGGTGGACGTGCTGCACGACGGGGTGGCCGCCGACCTAGCCCTGGCCAGCGAGGAATACGCCCTGGCGATTCTCGATATCGGCCTGCCGCGTCTCGATGGTTTCCAGGTGCTGGCGCGTCTGCGCGCGCGCGGCAAGACCCTGCCGGTACTGATGCTGACCGCCCGTGGCGAGGTCAAGGATCGCGTGCATGGCCTCAACCTCGGTGCCGATGATTACCTGGCCAAACCCTTCGAATTGAGCGAGCTGGAGGCGCGGGTCAAGGCGCTGCTACGGCGCAGCGTACTGGGCGGCGAGCAGCAGCAGCGCTGTGGCGAACTGGTCTACGACCTGGCTACCCGGCGCTTCAGTGCGCGGGGTGAAAGCCTCAGCCTGACCTCCCGCGAGCAGGCGGTGCTGGAGGCCATGATTGCCCGCCCGGGGCGGGTGATGAGCAAGGAGCAACTGGCGGCCCAGGTGTTCGGCCTGGACGAGGAGGCCAGCGCCGACTCGATCGAGATCTACGTCCATCGCCTGCGCAAGAAGCTCGAGGGCAGCGGCGTGCGCATCGTCACCTTCCGTGGCCTGGGTTATTTGTTGGAGGCAGTCGGTGACTGAGGGTTGGAGGCGCCCGATGGCTGAAATCGGCAGTCTGCGCGGGCGGCTGCTGCGGCGTCTGGCGCTGTTGCTGGCGTTGATCCTGGTCGTCAGCAGTCTGAGTGCCTACTGGAGTGCCCGGCGCGCCGCCGATACCGCCTATGACCGCACCCTGCTGGCGTCGGCGCGAGCGATTGCCCAGGGCCTGTATGCCGATGACGGCAGGCTCAAGGCCAATGTGCCCTATGTCGCCCTGGACACCTTCGCCTATGACAGCGCCGGGCGCATCTACTACCAGGTGCTGGATCTGCGCGGGGAGCTGGTGTCCGGTTACGAAGACCTGCCGGCTGCGCCTGCGGGCACTCCGCGCACCGACGATTACCCGGCGCTGGCGCGTTTCTATGACGGCTTCTACCGCGCTCAGGGCGTGCGGGTGGTCAGTCTGCTGCAACCGGTCAGCGAGCCCCTGCTTAATGGTATCGCCGAGATCCGGGTGGCCGAGACCCTGGGCGCGCGCGAGCGCATGACCCGTGAATTGCTGGTCGGCACGCTGTGGCGCATGGGCTTGCTGGCGCTCAGCGCACTGCTGCTGGTGTGGCTGGCGGTGAGTGCCGCGCTGCGCCCCCTGGAACTGTTGCGGCGGACCGTGGCCGAGCGCGCCAGCGACGACCTACGTCCGCTGCCGGATGGCGGCTTGCCGCGTGAGCTGCGCCCGCTGGTGAATGCCTTGAATCAGTTCAACGACCGTCTGCGCGGCCTGTTCGAGCGTCAGTCGCAGTTCATCGCCGATGCCGCCCACGAGCTGCGCACGCCCCTGGCGGCGCTCAAGGCGCGGGTCGAGCTGGGCCTGCGCGCGCAGGAGCCGGCCGCCTGGCGCAGCACCCTGGAAGAGGCGGCGCAGAACACCGACCGGCTGGCTCAGCTGGCCAATCAACTACTTTCGTTGGCGCGCATCGAAAGCGGGGCGCGGGCGATTGCCGAGGGCGGTGCACAACAGCTGGATCTCAGCCAGTTGGCCCGTGAGCTGGGCCTGGCTTTGGCGCCCCTGGCCCATGCGCGCGGGATCGCCCTGGCGCTGGAGGCCGAACAGCCGGTGTGGCTGCGCGGCGAGCCGACCCTGCTCAATGAACTGTTGTGCAACCTGGTGGATAACGCCCTGGCGCATACCCCGGCCGGAGGCAATGTGATCCTGCGGGTGCTGACGCCAGGCATTCTGGAGGTCCAGGACGATGGCCCGGGGATCCCCGCGGAGGAGCGTGAGAAGGTCTTCGAGCGTTTCTATCGACGCGGCGTGCAGGGCTCGGGCGCCGGCCTGGGCCTGGCGATCGTCGGCGAGATCTGTCGCGCCCATCAAGCGCGCATCAGCCTGCACCAGGTACAGCCGCAGGGGTTGCTGGTGCGCGTCGAGTTTGCCGTCGAGGCTGGCTGAGAGGGTGTGAAAAACGCGCGATGTTCACACCCGTCTGAGAAGAGTTGCCGGTGACCTTGCCCTGGCGTGGCGCCGCTAGCCCAGGCGGCCCGCAAGCCACCCCATGAATCTGCGTTTTACTGCAGCATGCCCATGGCCGCTTCCATGGCGGCGGAGAGGTCTTCGTCGTCATTCAGGTTCTGGCTCGGATCCAGGCCCAGCTTGCGGAATGCCGGAATCTGGCTCCAGTCCAGTTGGGTATAGGGGTGTTGGCTGCCCAGGTAGCTCTGCAGGATGGCGACCTGGACGATGTCGACGTAGTCGACCTTGGCACTGTCGCGGGTGAAGTCCAGGTGTTGGCTCGGCACCATGGCGATCAGTTCGGGGAAGTCCCAGGTGCGCAGAATCTTGTCGCCGATCATCGGGTGAATCTGCTCGATGACGTGGTTGAGGCTGATCGAGTCGGACAGCAGCTCGTTGTGGTCTTCGGCATAGGTGAGGATCGGCAGCACGCCGATCTGGTGCACCAGGCCGGCGAGGGTCGCCTGATCCGGCATCAGGCGGGTGTAGTGCTTGCACAGTACGTGACAGATCCCGGCGATTTCCGTGCTTTTGTTCCAGACCTCGCGCATCTTGCGGTCGACCACGTCCGAGGTGGCCTGGAACATCTGTTCCATCGCCAAACCGGTGGCCAGGTTGCAGGTGTAGTTGATGCCCAGGCGGCTGACGGCCATCTGCAGGTCGGTGATTTCCTTGTTGGTGCGCAGCAATGGGCTGTTCACCACCTTGATGATGCGGGCGGTCAGCGCCGCATCGTTGCCGATGACCTTGCTGATCTGCGGAATGCCGATATCCGGGTTTTCTGCCGCTTCACGGACCTTCAATGCAACTTCCGGCAGGGTAGGCAGTACCAGATCATCGTTGTCGATGGCCTTGATCAGTTCCTGTTGGACTTTTTCGGCAAGCTTGCTCATGGGGCGGGTCTCTTCGGTAATCGGCTGCAGGTGCAGTGTGGTTAGCGCAGGATTTCGCGGTTGCTATCCAGGGTGTAGGGCAAATCGAGCAGCCTGAGCGGCAGGCCGTGCGGCGTACCGAGGTGAATGCGTCCGTCGCTGACCGCGTCCTCGAGCAAGACCGCGAGCAGCTCGAAACCGCTGTCGCTTTGCGCGGCAAGCACCACTTCGCCGACGCTGCCGCTGCGCTCGGGAGAGAACAGTTCGATGGCCGGTGCGGGAAGTTGCTCGCCGTCCACCGCCAGGCGATACAGGTGGCGCTTGAGCTTGCCGAGGTACTGCATGCGCGCAACGATTTCCTGGCCGGTGTAGCAGCCCTTCTTGAAACTGACGCCGCCCAATGCCTGCAGGTTGAGCATTTGCGGGATGAACAGCTCGCGGGTGGGGCCCAGCACCTGGCCGATGCCGGCGCGCACCTGGGCCAGTAGCCATTGATTCAGGGGGGCGTGCGCCAGCTGTGCGGCCAGCTGGGCGTGCAGGTTCTCGGCTTGGCTGGCCGGCGCCCAGAGTTCGGCGCGGCCATCGCTCAGGCGCAGCGCCAGCAGGTCGTTGGCGCGCGCCACGCTGTCGGCATGGCGGGGTAGGTCGAGGCCGAGGCTGGCCAGTGCGGCGTCGCCGTCATGCAGGCCGAAACGTACCCAGTCGGCGCTTTCGTCGATCAGCTTGGACTTGCTGAATACGGCGTATTTCTGCAGCTCGAGCAGTTGCGGCTCGATCAGCTCACGGGCCATTGCCAGGAGGAAGCCGTCGGCCACGCTGACAATCCGGAAACTCGACAGCATGCGGCCTTTCGGGGTGCAGCGGGCACCGAGGCTGGAGCTGACATCGCTCAGGTAATTGAGGTTGCAGGTCAGTTGGCCCTGGAGGAATTTGCTCGCATCAGAACCGCGAACGGCGAGCACGCCTTCGTGGCTGAGGGTGGAGAAAAACGCGGAATCGGCCATAGGGATAAACAATCGCTGGATGAAAGTTAGGGGCGTCATCATAAAAGCAGCCACAAGCCTCAAGCTACTGGCTTTGCATAAAAGCCAGGAAAAAGCTTGAAGGCGAGCCGCCGTGGGTTGGCTTGCAGGGGGTGGCCACCCGTCTTGCGGCCGACTGTTATACTGCGGCGCTTTCTTCCCGCCAGGCTCTATCAAGGAACCGCTCCATGGTCGATTCGACAGAACTCAATCGCCTTTACTGGCACAGCCGCCGCGGCATGCTGGAACTGGATGTACTGCTGGTGCCATTCGTCAGGGAGGTCTATCCAACCCTGGATGCCGAAGATCGCGAGCGTTACCGCAAGCTGCTCGAGTGTGAGGATCAGGATATGTTCGGCTGGTTCATGCAGCGTGCCGAACCTGAGGATGCCGACTTGCAGCGCATGGTTCGCATGATTCTGGACCGTGTCCAGCCCAAGTGACAGCTTCGAGTGCCGCTGGCAGCCGTCGCGGCGCTTGCTGCTGCTCTATGGGGTGCTTCAGGCGCTAGCGCTGCTCAGCTTGGCGCTGGTCGAGATTCCGTGGTGGGCGCTGGCACTGGGCGTCGCCCTGTGTCTGGGGCATGCCACCTGGGTCTTGCCGCGGCATATCCTGCTGAGTGCGCCGCAGGCGTTCAGCGGGCTGCGCTGCACGGCCGCTGGCTGGCAGTTGTGGAGTGCTTCTGGCGGCTGGCAGGTCATCCAGTTGCGCCCCGACAGCCTGGCTTTGCCGCTGGTCGTGGTGCTGCGCTTTCGCCTGGCGGGCGAGCGCCGGGTGCGCGGCCTGTGCATCCCGCATGATGCCATGCTGCGGGATATGCACAGGCGCTTGCGTGTGCGCCTGAAATTCAGTCGCCGTAGGTGGGTGGCTGCAGAATAGTGTCTTTGGCCTCGGGCAGCTGCTGCGGGTAGTCCAGGGTGTAGTGCAGACCGCGCGACTCCTTGCGTTCCATGGCCGAGCGGATCATCAGTTCGGCCACCTGCGCCAGGTTCCTCAGTTCGATCAGGTCACGGCTCACTTTATAGTTGCTGTAGAACTCGTCGATCTCGTCGAGGAGCAGGCGCACCCGGTGTTCGGCGCGTTGCAGGCGCTTGTTGGTGCGCACGATGCCGACGTAGTCCCACATGAAGCGCCGCAGCTCATCCCAGTTGTGCGCGATGATCACGTCTTCATCCGAGTCGGTTACCTGGCTGGCGTCCCAGGTCGGCAGGTTGGTCGGCGCACTCACTTCATCCAGCTTCTGGATGATGTCGGCGGCCGCCGAGCGAGCGTAGACGAAACATTCCAGCAGCGAGTTGCTGGCCATGCGGTTGGCGCCGTGCAGGCCGGTAAAACTGGTTTCGCCGATGGCGTACAGGCCCGGTACATCGGTGTGTCCGCTCTGGTCGACGAGCACGCCGCCACAGGTGTAATGCGCGGCCGGCACCACCGGGATTGGCTCGCGGGTGATGTCGATGCCGAAGTCGAGGCAGCGCTCATAGACGGTGGGGAAGTGCGCCTTGATGAAATCGGCCGGCTTGTGGCTGATGTCCAGATACACGCAATCCACGCCGAGGCGCTTCATCTCGTGGTCGATGGCGCGGGCTACGATGTCGCGCGGCGCCAGTTCGGCGCGTGCATCGAAGCGCTGCATGAAGCGCTGTCCGTTGGGCAGCTTGAGCAGCGCGCCTTCGCCGCGCAGGGCTTCGGTGATCAGAAAGCTTTTGGCCTGCGGGTGGTACAGGCAGGTCGGGTGGAACTGGTTGAACTCCAGGTTGCCGACCCGGCAGCCGGCGCGCCAGGCCATGGCGATGCCGTCGCCGCAGGCGCCGTCCGGGTTGCTGGTGTACAGATACACCTTGGCCGCGCCGCCGGTGGCGAGGATGACGAAGCGCGCGCCATAGGTGTCAACCTCGCCGCTGGCACGATTGAGCACATAGGCGCCCAGGCAGCGTTCGCCAGCCAGGTCGAGTTTGCGTTCGGTTATCAGGTCAACCGCCACGCGCTGCTCGAGCATTTCGATGTTGGCCCGCCGCTTGGCCTGCTCGAGCAGAGTCTTGAAGATCGCCGCGCCGGTGGCGTCGGCGGCGTGGATGATGCGGCGGTGGCTGTGACCGCCTTCGCGGGTCAGGTGAAACTCGAAGCCGCCGTCTTCGCGGGCGGTCTGATCATCGCGGGTGAAGGGCACGCCCTGATCGATCAGCCATTGAATCGCTTCTCGGCTATGCTCCACGGTGAAGCGCACCGCGTCTTCGCGACACAGGCCGGCACCGGCATTGAGGGTATCGTCGACATGCGACTCGACGGTATCCATGTCGTCCAGTACCGCTGCCACGCCACCCTGGGCCCAGTAGGTCGAGCCATTGGCCAGATTGCCCTTGCTCAGTACGGCAATGCGCAGGTGCTCGGGCAGCGTCAGCGCCAGAGTCAGGCCGGCGGCGCCGCTGCCGATGACCAGAACGTCGTGTTGGTAGTGTTGGCTCATGTCGTGATTCCGCAAGTAAGCGGCCCCTAGTATATAGAGGGGGGGAGCGGCACAATAGCCGGCTTATGACCTACTGCGGTACTGAGGAACTTTCTTAGTCTTTCAGGTTCCATAAAAGGTCGCCCGCAGAGGACAGTGCTTATTTGACGGGGTGCGTTGAAGGCTTTCAAAGGCTTTCATTCGCCGGCAGATGAGTGGTCTAAGACTATTTGCGCAGCAGGGCTTGCAGGCCGTGCTGCGTCACTCCGTGCAGGACATAAAGCGTTCTGCAGGAAGCTTGTTTGGAGGGGAGAACTTTTGCGCAACGTCCGGGTCTATCTTGGCAAGTCGATTGATTGGTTCGCGCTGCACTCCTTCGGACTCAATGAGGAGTGTTGATGCTAGCTCAGGAAGAAGATCAGCAGCTGGTCGAGCGCGTGCAGCGTGGTGATAAACGTGCATTCGATTTGTTGGTACTAAAGTACCAGCACAAGATTCTTGGGTTGATCGTGCGATTCGTGCATGACACCCATGAAGCGCAAGACGTGGCGCAGGAAGCCTTCGTCAAGGCTTATCGAGCGCTGGGGAATTTTCGCGGTGACAGTGCGTTCTATACGTGGCTGTACCGCATTGCCATCAATACGGCGAAGAATCATCTGGTGTCGCGTGGTCGGCGACCGCCAGAGAGCGATGTCAGTGCTGAGGATGCGGAGTTCTATGATGGCGATCACGCCCTCAAGGATATCGAGTCGCCAGAGCGGGCGTTGCTGCGGGATGAAATCGAAGCCACCGTGCATCGGGCCATCCAGCAATTGCCAGAAGATTTGCGCACTGCCCTAACCTTGCGCGAATTTGATGGTCTGAGTTACGAGGACATTGCAAGCGTGATGCAGTGTCCGGTCGGCACTGTGCGGTCTCGGATCTTTCGGGCTCGTGAGGCCGTAGACAAGTCCTTGCAACCCCTGTTGCAGGACAGTTAAGACAGCGGCGACAGCCAAGAGAGGAACCGCCATGAGTCGTGAAGCCCTGCAGGAATCGCTGTCCGCGGTTATGGATAACGAAGCGGATGAAATGGAACTGCGGCGCGTGCTCAGTGCGAGCGACGATGCCGAACTGCGTGCAACCTGGTCGCGTTATCAGATCGCTCGTGCAGTCATGCACAAGGAGTTGCTGGAACCGCGTCTGGATATTGCTGCTGCTGTGTCTGCGGCGCTGGCCGACGAAGACTTGCCGGTGCAGAGCAAGACCGTCGTTCGCGGTCCATGGCGTTCAGTCGGTCGTTTTGCCGTAGCCGCTTCTGTTACGGTTGCCGTGCTGGCGGGTGTGCGTTTGTACAATCAGGACGAAGTTGCCAGTACACAGTTGGCGCAGCAAGCTGCTCAGCCGGCCATGAGCGCTCCGCAAGCGCAAAGTCCAGCCATGCTGGCGGGTTTCAGTACTGCAAGTGAGCAACAAGGCGAGGCTGAAACCGCCAGTGAGGCCACGCCCGGCTGGCATGATCAGCGTCTGCCGGCTTATTTGCGCCAGCATGCTCAGCAAGCAGCCATGAATGCCAATGAAAGCGCGCTGCCTTATGCGCGTGCTGCAAGCCTGGAAAGCCGCTAAGGAGGCGCATGCGCTTTATTCCCGTCATCTGTTTGTTGTTCGGTGGTTGGCTTGCATTGCCCGTTGTTGCTGCCGAGGCGCAAGATTGGCTTGAACGATTGGCTGATGCTGGCCAAAGTCAAAGCTTCCAGGGCACATTCGTTTATGAGCGTAACGGCAGCTTCTCTACCCACCGTATTTGGCATCGGGTGGATGAGACGGGCGTGGTGCGCGAGCGATTGATGCAGTTGGACGGGGTCGAGCAGGAAGTGCTGCGTGTCGATGGCAGCACAGAGTGCGTGAGCGGTACCTTGGCCGATCAGCTCGACGACCAGCAAGCGTGGTCAGCGCACGACCTGGATAGCCAGCGATTGCTTGAGTCCTATGATCTGCGGATCATCGGCGAGTCACGTGTGGCGGGGCGTGCGGCTGTGGTGCTGGCGCTGTCGCCGCGCGACCAGCATCGCTATGGCGTTGAGTTGCACCTGGATCAGGAAAGCGCTCTGCCGCTGAAGTCCCTGTTGTTGAATGACAAGGGGCAGTTGCTCGAACGCTTTCAATTCACCCAGCTCGATGTCGGCACGCTTCCTACTGACCAGGAGCTGCAGTCTGGCACGGGTTGTCAGCCGGTAACCGCCAGCAAGGCGGCAGCGGAGGTTGTCGAGGCCTGGCGCTCCGACTGGTTGCCGCCAGGTTTCACCTTGAGTCGGGTGGCCGAACGTCGCAGCCCAGCGTCCAATGAACAAGTCGCCAGCCTGGTCTATTTCGATGGCTTGGCGCGTTTTTCGGTGTTCGTCGAGCCCTTGCGTGGCGTCATGGTCGAGGATGCGCGCAGTCAGATTGGCCCGACTGCAGCGGTTTCGCGGCGTCTGGCGACCGCTGATGGCGATGTGATGGTGACGGTAGTCGGTGAAATTCCGCTGGGCACGGCAGAGCGCGTTGCCTTGTCGATGCGCGCCATAGAGGGGCAGGCTATACAATGATCGAAGAGCAGGGGCGAGTCGTGGCTGTCGAACCAGGCGCTGTCTGGGTCGAGACTCTGCGCAAAAGTACCTGTTCCAGCTGCTCGGTGAGTGCCGGCTGCGGTCATGGCGTGCTCGACAAGTTGGGCGCCAGTGGGCGTCGGGGCTATGTCCGTGCGCTCTGTGATCTGCAGTTGAACGTGGGCGATGCGGTGGTGATTGGCGTGCGCGAGGAATTGCTGGTGCGCGGCTCATTACTGGTTTATCTGCTGCCTTTGATCGGCTTGTTCAGCGCGGCATTACTGGCCGAGCAGTTGGCCTTGAGTGAGCCCTGGGTGATCCTGTCTGCCTTTGTCGGCTTGTTCGTGGCCTGGTCGGTGGTGCGCTGGCGCAGTAGCCGCACGGCCGATGATCCGGCCTTGCAGCCGGTAGTCGTGCGTGCCTTGCTCGCCGGCTCCGCTGCCGCGTTTTGAGCTTTTTGCTCGTTTTCGATGGGGAGTTTTAAATCGATGCCTAACTTGAAATGGTCTTTCTCAGCTTTGCTCGCTGTGCTGCTCTTGGGTCAGGCGGTGGTTGCCCAGGCACAGTTGCCGGACTTTACCGAGTTGGTCGAAGAGGCCGCGCCAGCGGTAGTCAATATCAGCACCCGGCAGAAAATCCCGGAGCGTGTGGCCGGTGCTGGCGAATTGGCCATCCCCGATCTTGAAGGCCTGCCACCGATCTTTCGCGAATTCTTCGAACGCAATATCCCTCGGGTTCCGCCCGCGCCGAACGGTGGTCGTCAGCGTGAGGCGCAGTCGCTGGGTTCCGGCTTCATTATCTCGGCCGATGGTTATGTGCTGACCAATAACCATGTGGTCGCCGGTGCCGATGAAATCATCGTGCGTCTGCCCGATCGCAGCGAGCTGGAAGCCAAGCTGATTGGCGCCGATCCGCGTAGCGATGTGGCCCTGCTGAAGATCGAAGGCAGCAATCTGCCGACGGTCAGGCTGGGCAAGTCCGAAGACCTGAAAGTCGGCGAATGGGTGCTGGCGATCGGCTCGCCCTTCGGCTTCGACCATTCGGTGACTGCCGGTATCGTCAGCGCCAAGGGCCGCAGTCTGCCGAATGAAAGCTATGTGCCGTTCATCCAGACCGATGTGGCGATCAATCCGGGTAACTCCGGCGGCCCGCTGTTCAACCTGGCAGGTGAGGTGGTGGGTATCAACTCGCAGATATTCACCCGCTCCGGTGGCTTCATGGGCCTGTCCTTTGCCATTCCGATGAGTGTGGCCCTGGATGTGGCCGAGCAGTTGAAGGCCGAGGGCAAGGTCAGTCGCGGCTGGTTGGGTGTGGTAATTCAGGAAGTGAACAAGGATCTGGCCGAGTCATTCGGTCTGGATAAACCGGCGGGTGCGCTGGTGGCCCAGGTGCTGGAAGGTGGTCCGGCGGCCAAGGGTGGCTTGCAGGTCGGCGATGTGATTCTCAGCATAGATGGCGCACCGATCGTCATGTCGGGGGATCTGCCGCATCTGGTGGGTCGCCTGAAGCCTGGCAGCACGGCCGAGCTGGATGTGGTGCGTGACGGTTCGCGCAAGAAGCTCAAGTTGACCATCGGTGCTTTGCCGGAAGACGGTGAGGCCTTGGCCGGTGCGACGTTGCCGGGTGTGGAGCGCAGCAGCAACCGCCTCGGAGTCAAGGTGGTCGAATTGACCGCCGAGCAGAAGAAAAGTCTCGACCTGCAAGGCGGCGTGGTGATCAGCGAGGTTCTCGAGGGTCCTGCCGCGCTGATCGGCTTGCGTCCGGGCGATGTGATCACCCATTTGAATAATCAGGCCATCGACTCGGCGAAAACCTTTACCCAGGTGGCGCAGGAGTTGCCGAAGAACCGTTCCGTTTCCATGCGCGTGCTGCGCCAGGGGCGTGCTAGCTTCATCACCTTCAAGTTGGCGGAGTGAGGTCGGCGCGGGTCGCCGGTTGACTCTGCGTCGCTCATGCGGCTCTCGGGCTTGGCACGGGGCGGGGTACGCCAGGCAATGCTGAAGAAGGGCGATTTAGATCGCCCTTCTTCATGTCTGCCGATTGGCGCCTGGGCGTGACGGCTGCGGCGCCAATCGGGTACACTTCACGGCTATTTTCGGCGGGCTGTCGCCTGCGACCTTTTCGAGTGTTGTCCTGTGAGTGACCTGAGTCATATCCGCAATTTCTCCATCATCGCCCACATCGATCATGGCAAGTCCACCCTGGCCGATCGCTTTATCCAGATGTGTGGCGGCCTGGCCGAGCGTGAAATGGAAGCCCAGGTCCTGGATTCCATGGACCTTGAGCGTGAGCGCGGGATTACCATCAAGGCGCACAGCGTGACCCTGTATTACAAGGCGCGCGACGGCAAGACCTACCAGTTGAACTTCATCGACACGCCCGGCCACGTCGACTTCACCTATGAAGTCAGCCGTTCCCTGGCGGCCTGTGAAGGCGCGCTGCTGGTGGTCGATGCCGGTCAGGGCGTCGAGGCGCAATCGGTCGCCAACTGCTACACCGCCATCGAGCAAGGCCTCGAGGTCATGCCGGTGCTGAACAAGATCGACCTGCCGCAGGCCGATCCGGATCGGGTCAAGGAAGAAATCGAGAAAATCATCGGCATCGACGCCACCGATGCCGTGACCTGCAGCGCCAAGACCGGCCTGGGTGTCGACGAAGTGCTCGAGCGTCTGGTGCACACCATTCCCGCACCGACCGGCGATATCGAGGCGCCCTTGCAGGCGTTGATCATCGACTCCTGGTTCGACAACTACCTGGGGGTGGTTTCCCTGGTGCGCGTGCGTCACGGGCGGATCAAGAAGGGTGACAAGGTGCTGGTGAAATCCACCGGCAAGATTCACCTGGTCGACAGTGTCGGCGTCTTCAACCCCAAGCACTGCGCCACGGTTGACCTCAAGGCCGGCGAAGTAGGTTTCATCATTGCCGGCATCAAGGACATTCACGGTGCGCCAGTGGGCGATACCCTGACCTTGAGCTCCACCCCCGACGTCGACATGCTGCCAGGCTTCAAGCGCATCCAGCCGCAGGTTTATGCCGGCCTGTTTCCGGTCAGTTCCGACGACTTCGAGGATTTCCGCGAGGCCCTGCAAAAGCTCACGCTGAACGACTCATCCTTGCAGTACACCCCGGAAAGCTCCGATGCCCTGGGCTTCGGTTTCCGTTGCGGCTTCCTCGGCATGCTGCACATGGAGATCATCCAGGAGCGCCTGGAGCGCGAGTACGACCTGGATCTGATCACCACAGCGCCGACGGTTATTTTCGAGTTGCTGCTCAAGACCGGTGAAACGGTTTACGTCGATAACCCGTCCAAGCTGCCCGACCTGTCGACCATCGAAGACATGCGCGAGCCGATCGTGCGGGCCAATATCCTGGTGCCGCAGGAGCACCTGGGCAACGTCATCACCCTGTGCATCGAGAAGCGTGGCATCCAGCACGACATGCTGTTTCTCGGCTCGCAAGTACAGGTGACCTACGACCTGCCGATGAACGAAGTGGTCCTGGACTTCTTCGACCGCCTGAAGTCGACCAGCCGTGGTTATGCGTCGCTGGACTATCACTTCGATCGTTATCAGTCGGCCAATCTGGTCAAGCTGGACGTATTGATCAATGGTGAAAAAGTCGACGCCCTGGCGTTGATCGTGCACCGTGACAACGCGCACTACAAAGGGCGTGCGTTGACCGAGAAGATGAAAGAGCTGATTCCGCGGCAGATGTTCGATGTGGCGATCCAGGCCGCCATTGGCGGGCAGATTGTCGCGCGAACCACTGTCAAGGCGCTCAGAAAGAACGTGCTGGCCAAGTGTTACGGTGGTGACGTGAGCCGTAAACGCAAGCTGTTGGAAAAGCAGAAGGCCGGTAAGAAAAGGATGAAGCAGGTCGGCAACGTGGAAATTCCACAAGAAGCCTTCCTTGCTGTGCTCAGGTTGGATAGTTAGGTCCTATGTCGCTAAATTTCCCGCTGTTGCTGGTAATCGCCGTCGCCGTTTGTGGTGCGCTGGCGCTGTTCGATCTGCTCTTTCTGGCCCCGCGCCGGCGTACGGCCATTGCCAACTACCAGGGTCAGGTCAATCAGCCTGACGAGGCGGTAGTCGAGCGCCTGAACAAAGAGCCATTGCTGGTGGAGTACGGTAAATCGTTCTTCCCGGTGCTGGCGATCGTGCTGGTGCTGCGTTCCTTTCTGGTCGAGCCGTTCCAGATTCCGTCCGGCTCGATGAAGCCAACCCTGGAAGTGGGCGATTTCATCCTGGTCAACAAGTTCGCCTACGGTATTCGCCTGCCGGTGCTGGACACCAAGATCATCGAGGTGGACAACCCGCAGCGTGGCGATGTCATGGTGTTCCGTTACCCGAGCGACCCGAACATCAACTACATCAAGCGTGTGGTGGGCCTGGCTGGTGATCAGATCCGCTACAGCAGCGACAAGCGCCTGTTCGTCAACGGTCAGCCGGTCGCCCAGCAGTTGCTCGGCGAAGAGCCAGGCAGCCTCGGTAGCGTGGCTCTCTATGAGGAGCGCCTGGGCGCGGCCGAACATATGATCCGCAAGGAAATGAATCGTTATCGGGCTGAGCCTGGGCGCGAGTGGGTGGTGCCACAAGGGCATTACTTCATGATGGGCGACAACCGCGACAACTCCAACGACAGCCGTTACTGGAACGATCCGGCCATTCCAAAGCCTTTGCTGGGCATGGTGCCGGACCAGAATATCGTCGGCAAAGCGTTCGCCGTCTGGATGAGCTGGCCTGACCCGAAACTGCGCAACCTGCCGAACTTCTCCCGCGTCGGTTTGATTCACTGACGTTTCGCCGATTTTGCGGCGCTGTTCAATACGGCGCCGCAGGCTATATATAGTCTTGGCCCACCGGGCATTTACATTGATCGAATTTGGGGGCAAACATGACATTTGCGCGTTCGCAGAAAGGCTTGTCGATACTGAGCTGGCTGATGGTGTTGGCGGTCGTGGCGTTCTTCGCCAGTACGGCATTCAAGATGCTGCCGCATTACCTCGACTATATGTCGATGGATAAAATCATCACCTCGGTGGAAGATGACCAGACCATGGATATCCGTTCGGTCGGCGCTTTCTATGGCCATGTCGGCAAGGGCATGGAGGTCAACAGCATTCGCGACCTGAATCTGAAAGAAGCATTGAAAGTGAAAATCGAGAACAATGAGTTTCGTGCTCATCTGAAGTATGAAAGGCGCGAGCCGCTGATCGAGAACCTCGATCTGGTGGTCCGGTTCGACAAAGAATATCGCGTGCGCATGCCGTGAGTGCTTCGTTAGCTCGTCTCGAGCGCCAGCTCGGCTATACCTTCAAAGATCAGGACCTGATGGTGCTGGCGCTGACCCACCGCAGTTTTGCCGGGCGCAACAATGAGCGCCTGGAATTCCTCGGTGACGCCATTCTCAACTTCGTTGCCGGCGAGGCGCTGTTCGAGCGCTTCCCGCTGGCGCGCGAAGGTCAGTTGTCACGTTTGCGCGCGCGCCTGGTCAAGGGCGAAACCCTGGCCATCCTGGCCCGCGGCTTCGATCTCGGTGACTACCTGCGGCTCGGCTCGGGCGAGTTGAAAAGCGGCGGCTTCCGCCGTGAATCGATCCTCGCCGATGCCCTCGAAGCGCTGATCGGCGCCATCTACCTGGATGCCGGGATGGACGCGGCGCGCGAGCGCGTGGTCGCCTGGCTGACCAATGAACTGCAAGGTCTGACCCTGGTCGATACCAACAAGGATCCGAAAACCCGCTTGCAGGAATTCCTGCAATCGCGGGCCTGCGAGCTGCCGCGCTATGACGTGGTGGATATCCAGGGCGATCCGCATTGCCGGACATTCGTCGTCGAATGCCAGATTTCCTTACTGAATGACAAGACCCTGGGCCAGGGTGCCAGCCGTCGCATCGCCGAACAGGTCGCTGCAGCCGCTGCCTTGATTGCCCTCGGGGTGGAGAATGGGCATGACTGATACACCCGTTACACGCTGTGGCTATGTCGCCATTGTTGGCCGGCCCAACGTGGGTAAGTCGACCCTGCTCAACCACATCCTCGGGCAGAAGCTGGCAATCACCTCGCGCAAGCCGCAGACCACCCGGCACAACATGCTCGGGATCAAGACCGAAGGCGCCGTGCAGGCGATCTATGTGGATACCCCCGGCCTGCACAAGAACAACGAGAAAGCCCTCAACCGCTACATGAACAAGAATGCCTCGTCGGCGCTGAAAGACGTCGACGTGGTGATCTTCGTGGTCGACCGCACCCGCTGGACCGACGAGGATCAGCTGGTTCTCGAGCGCATACAGTACGTGCAGGGCCCGGTGATCCTGGCGATCAACAAGACCGACCGCCTCGACGACAAGGCCGATCTGATGCCACACCTGGAGTGGCTGGCGACCCAGTTGCCCAATGCCGAGATCGTGCCAGTCTCCGCCCAGCACGGGCATAACCTCGATACCCTGGAAAAGCTGGTGGGTGAGCGTCTGCCCGAGGGCGTGCACTTCTTCCCGGAAGACCAGGTCACCGACCGCTCCAGCCGTTTCTTCGCCGCCGAGCTGGTGCGCGAGAAGATCATGCGCCAGCTGGGCGCCGAGCTGCCTTACCAGATCACCGTGGAAATCGAAGAGTTCAAGCGCGACGGCCGTATCCTGCATATCCATGCGCTGATTCTGGTCGAGCGCGACGGCCAGAAGAAAATCATCATTGGCGAGAAGGGCGAGCGGATCAAGCGCATCGGTCAGGAGGCGCGCAAGGACATGGAAGTGATGTTCGACTCCAAGGTCATGCTCAACCTCTGGGTCAAGGTCAAAGGTGGTTGGTCGGACGACGAGCGCGCCTTGCGCTCCTTGGGTTACGACAATATTTGAGCCGCGGCTGGGCGCATTCCGGCGCCCGCCATTGCAAGGGCACAGCCAGTTCGTAGGTTGGGTTAGCGGCGCACTCACTTATCGGATAAACACAACGGCATAAGACGCCGCGTAACCCAACACGGCATCGGCAGGCACAATGCATTGATGGGTTACGCCGCACGCAGAAACGCTGCCTTGATTCGGGTGTAGTGCTGGCGGCTAACCCATCCTACGGAACGTAGCAGTCAATAATCCATGACCTCTCAGCCAGCCTATGTTCTGCACAGCCGTGCTTACCGCGAGAGCAGTGCGCTGGTGGACTTCCTCACTCCGCAAGGTCGTCTGCGTGCGGTGATGCGCGGCGCGCGGGGCAAGGCCGGCAGCCTGACGCGTCCGTTCGTGCCGCTGGAAGTGGAGTTTCGCGGGCGCGGCGAGCTGAAGAACGTCAGTTGCCTCGAAGCCGCCGGCATCCCCAACCTGTTGCACGGCGAGGCGCTGTTCAGTGGCCTCTATCTGAACGAACTGCTGATCCGCCTGCTGCCGGAGCAAGATCCGCACCCGGCGACTTTCGACCACTACGCCATGACCGTGCTGGCGCTGGCCCAGGGCCGTGCGCTGGAGCCCTTGCTGCGTTCTTTTGAATGGCGTTTGCTCGATGAGCTGGGCTATGGTTTCGCCCTGGATGTGGATCGGCTTGGCCAGCCGATCGTCGCTGCGGGCCTCTATCGCCTGCAAGCGGATGCCGGCCTGGAAGCGGTCGGCCAGTTGCAGCCGGGCGTGTTCCATGGCAGCGAATTACTCGCCATGGCCGAGGCCGACTGGAGCGCCGCGGGCGCCCTGGCCGCGGCCAAGCGCCTGATGCGCCAGGCCCTGGCACCCCATTTAGGCGGTCGACCGCTGGTCAGCCGCGAACTGTTCATGACGCTCAAGGAGCCACCACGTGACTGACGCCAACCGTATTCTGCTGGGTGTGAACATCGACCATGTGGCGACCCTGCGCCAGGCCCGCGGTACGCGCTACCCGGATCCGGTCAAGGCCGCGCTGGACGCCGAGGAGGCGGGTGCCGATGGCATCACCGTGCACCTGCGCGAAGACCGTCGGCACATCCAGGAGCGTGACGTGCGGGTGCTCAGGGAGGTCATGCAGACGCGGATGAACTTCGAGATGGGCGTCACCGAAGAGATGCTCGCTTTCGCCGAAAGCATTCGTCCCGAGCACGTCTGCCTGGTGCCGGAAACCCGCCAGGAGCTGACCACCGAGGGCGGCCTGGACGTGGCCGGGCAAGAAGCACGGATTCGCGCCGCGGTTGAGCGCCTGAGCCGGATCGGCTGCGAAGTCTCGCTGTTCATCGACCCGGACGCGCGGCAGATCGAAGCCTCCAAGCGCGTCGGTGCACCGGCGATCGAACTGCACACCGGGCGCTATGCCGATGCCCGTACGCCGGTCGAAACGGCCAAGGAGCTGGCGCGGATTCGCGACGGCGTGGCCTGCGGCCTGGCCCATGGCCTGATCGTCAATGCCGGCCACGGCCTGCATTACCACAACGTCGAGGCGGTGGCGGCGATCCCCGGGATCAACGAACTGAACATCGGCCACGCCCTAGTCGCCCATGCCCTGTTCGTCGGCTTCAAGCAGGCGGTGGTGGAGATGAAGGCGCTGATAGTCGCGGCGGCAGGGCGCGACTGAACGCATAACCCTGTAGGCGCGGGGGCGGCCTCGTTCCATGCCCGCGAACCGCATATCGCGGGCATGGCCCGCTCCTACGGGGATGTATTCAGCCAGGTCGCCCGGATGCAATCCGGGGAAATCGTTGCTAGCCCCCGGATTTCATCCGGGCTACGGATCTGATCGCCGGAACGCCTGTAGGAGCGGCCCATGGCCGCGAACCATATGTCGCAGGCGTGGCCTGCTCCTACAGGGTTATGGCAGTGGCAGTGGTCAGGGCTTGCGCGCCACCAGCACGGCGCGAGTTGGCGCCGGCAGGCCTTCGAGGGTGCGGCTGTGGTCGGCCGGGTCGAGGAATTCCGGCAGCGACTGGAAGCGCATCCACTCGGTGGCGCGCTGCTCCTGCAGCGAGGTGGTGTTGACATCCACGCAGCGCACATCGACGAAGCCGGCACGCCGCAGCCACAGTTCCAGCGCCGGCACCGAGGGCAGGAACCAGACGTTGCGCATCTGTGCGTAGCGGTCTTCGGGTACCAGCACCTGCTGGACATCGCCTTCCACCACCAGGGTTTCCAGCACCAGTTCGCCGCCCTTGACCAGGCAATCCTTGAGATCCAGCAGGTGGTCGATCGGCGAGCGCCGGTGGTAGAGCACGCCCATGGAAAACACGGTATCGAAGCCCTGCAGCTTGCCTGGCAGTTCTTCGAAGGCCAGCGGCAGGTGCCAGGCCGGCAGGTCAGGCAGGTAGTTCTTGATCGCCAGGAACTGGCAAAGGAACAGCCAGTTGGGATCGATGCCGACCACGCTGTCGGCACCGGCGCCGAGCATGCGCCACATGTAGTAGCCGTTGCCGCAACCGACATCCAGCACGCGCTTGCCGGCCAGGTCGAGGTAGGGCGCCACGCGCTGCCACTTCCAGTCTGAGCGCCATTCCGTATCCACCTGCACGCCGAACAGCTCGAAGGGGCCTTTGCGCCAGGGGATCAAGCCTTGCAGCGCGCTTTTCAGTGCGCCGCGGCTGCTTTCATCGCAGGCACCGCCGAAGGTGAAGGCAGTCGACAGCTCCAGTTGTTCGACGTTCAGCACAGGCAAGGCCTGCACGGCGCCGTACCAGCGTTGCAGGTCGCCATGACCGATGGCCAGTTTGGCGTCGATCTGGCCGGGCAGGCCGGCGGCCCAGTCTTGCAGCGGGGTGCCCGCCAGCGCAGCTTGCAGGGCGTCGAGGTCGAGGCGGTTGATCATGGCAGGGCAATCAGGGAGGCGAAGTTGAGGCACTGGAACCAGGGCACCACCTTGCTGAAACCGGCGGCCAGCAGGCGTTCGCGGTGTTGCTCCAGGCTGTCCGGGAGCATGACCTTCTCGATGGCGCTGCGTTTCTGGGCGATTTCCAGTTCGCTGTAGCCGTTGGCGCGCTTGAAGGCGATGTGCAGGTCGCCGAGCAGGTCGTGTTGTGCTTGATCTTCGAAGCGCAGTTTCTCCGAGAGGATCAAGGCGCCGCCGGGCAGCAGGGCCTGGCGAATGCGTGTGAGCAGAGCCAGGCGCTGTTCGGGCTGGATGAATTGCAGGGTGAAATTCAGCGCCACCAGGGAGGTCGGCTGAAACTCCAGGCTGAGAATATCGGCCTCGATCACTTCGACCGGCAACAGCTCCTGGAACATCGAATCCTGGGCATGCAGGTATTCGCGGCAGCGCTCGACCATGGCGCTGGAATTGTCCACCGCGATCACCCGGCAGTCTTCGACCTGTACGTGGCGGCGCAGGGCCTGGGTCACCGCGCCGAGGGAGCTGCCGAGGTCATAGAGCACGCTGTGCGGCTGGGCGAACTGGCCGGCGAGTACGCCGATGTTCTCGACGATGGTCGGGTAACCGGGCACCGAGCGCTTGATCATGTCCGGGAACACCCGCACCACGTCCTCGTTGAAGGCGAAGTCCGGCACCTGGGCCAGGGGCTGGGCGAAAAGACGGTCGGGCTGTTTTTTCACGGTGATTCCGCGCAAGGTCGAGAAAGCCGGCGATTTTAGCGTGAAAGTCGCGCAGCGACGACGCCCTTGTGTCCTTCTTCCCCAGGGAAAATTGGTGCGCAGCATAGGGAGGAGGGGGTGGCCGCCCTGCCGCCCAGGGCTTCGATACTCTCAGCCCTGAGCGGCGTCCAGGCGAACCGCGCTTACTTCAACTGATCGGAGAAATACTCACCGGCGCCCTGCAGCGGGCCCAACGGGTTGCGTTTGACTTCGAAATGACGAATGTTCGGCTCGCCGTTGCTGACCTTGTGCACCAGGGTGTCGTCGACCAGTACGAACACCGCGCGGAACGACCAGCCCTGCATCGCCCGCTGTTTGCGGAAGTTGAACACGTCGGCCCAGAAACTGCCGACCCGCTGGGTATCGCTCTTGGTGAATTCGAAGGCATAGCCGATGCAGCGATCCTTGGCCTCCAGGCATTGCACTAGGCCGTCCGGCAGGTAGTCGATGGGGATGTTCGGCTGCACGAACATCAGCCGTACGTCGATGAACGAGAGCATTTTGCCGTTGCCCTGGGTCAGCGGGTCAAAGCCCAGGGAGAACAGCTCGGCGCGACTGGTCATGCCGTTGACCGCCTGGGAATAGCGCATTTCCGCATCCAGGTAATCGATGAATGGTGACTGCACTTCAGCTCGTTCGCTGGGTAGCAGACTGCCGCAGCCACTCAAACCGATCAAAGCCACGACTACCAAAGTCTCACGCCAGCGGGTCGCCATGTCGTCCTCCCACAAGTCGGATACCGTCACGCCATACAGTTAATTTAGTCGGGATTCGCTGTTTCGTTTGCCTAACAGCCGAGCGGGTGTTGTTACAGGTTGAGAGGTTGTGAAAAAACTCTCGTCTACTGCGATCGCCCCCACGCGCCCGCTGCGGCGTTGCGCTACGTGAACGCCTGGAGGCGGTCTGACTACGGCGCTCGATAGTTTCACAACCTCCGAGCGGCTGTGGCGCCAGGCTCCTCGACAACGCCCAGCCCAGGGCGGTGCCGCGACCCGCCTTACTTGACCCGGATCGGACAGTCGAAGGTTTTTGCCGGGGCGACCTCGGTTTCCCAGGGGCGCTGATAGGTCAGCAGCAGGTGGCCTGCGCCTGCCTGTCTGGCCTGGAAACGCCAGGTCGACTGGCCGGCACTGCCGATCAGTCCGGCGTCTTCCGGGTTGCTGTAGACCTCGGGGCCGAGGCTTTCGAGCAGGCTGCTGGCGCCGTCGCGCAGCACCCAGCGGAAACCGGTAGTGGGGTTGCTCGGCAGGGTCAGGATCACCTGCTGGCCGCTGCGCAGGCTTAGCGGGCACTGGCTTTGCTCTTGCACGGTCAGGCTGCCGGGTTGGTGGGCGCAGGCGCTCAACAGGGCGAGGCCGAGCGGCAGCAGCAGGCGGTAGGCGGTAGGCATGGTGAACTCCTGGGGTCGGCAAACGCCTGCCAGCATAGCCGCTGTGCAGGGCAAGGCGTAAGCCGCCGAGGGCTTTTGCAGATCCTATGTTTATGCACAAGTCTCGCAGGACGTAGAACTCGTAGGAGCGGGCCATGCCCGCGATGCTTTTTGCCGTCCCGTAGCCCGGATGCAATCCGGGCTACGGGTTCAGCGGCTAGTCGAACAACACCTTGGCCACATCGCTGTAGCGTTTGGCGAAGTGCACGGTCAGGCCTTGCTTGAGGTAGTCCGGCAGTTCCTCGTAGGAGCCGCGGTTGGCTTCCGGCAGGATCAGCTCGAAGATCTTCTGCCGGCGCGCGGCTATGACTTTCTCGCGCACCCCGCCAATCGGCAGGACCTTGCCGGTGAGGGTCAGTTCGCCGGTCATGGCCACGCCTTTTTTCGGCGCCTGGTTGCGCGCGATCGAGAGCAGGGCGCTGGCCATGGTCACCCCGGCACTGGGGCCGTCCTTGGGTGTGGCGCCTTCGGGGACATGCAGGTGGACGAAGGCCTGGTCGAAGAAGCCCGGGTCGCCGCCGAACTGCTTGAGGTGCGAGCTGATGTAGCTGTGGGCGATTTCCGCCGACTCCTTCATCACCTCGCCCAGTTGGCCGGTGAGCTTGAAACCGCGATTGAGGGTGTGGATGCGCGTCGCCTCGATCGGCAGGGTCGCGCCACCCATGCTGGTCCAGGCCAGGCCGGTGATCACGCCGACCCCGGACAGCACCTGCTCGCGGCGGAACACCGGCATGCCGAGGTAGGCTTCCAGATCCTTGGGGCCGATCCTGACCTTGCTGGCGGGGTCGTCGAGCAGCTTGACCACCGCCTTGCGCACCAGCTTGCCGAGCTGTTTTTCCAGCTGGCGTACCCCGGCTTCCCGGGCGTAGCCCTCGATCAGCGCCTGCAAGGCGGCATCGCTGATGGCCAGGCGATTCTTCGGTACGCCGGCCTTGGCCAGCTGCTTGGGCCACAGGTGGCGCTTGGCGATCTGCAGTTTCTCTTCGGCGATGTAGCCGGACAGGCGGATCACCTCCATGCGGTCGAGCAGGGGGCCGGGGATCGAGTCCAGGGTGTTGGCGGTGCAGATGAACAGCACCTTGGACAGGTCCAGGCGCAGATCCAGATAGTGGTCGAGGAATGCGACGTTCTGCTCCGGGTCGAGGGTCTCCAGCAGCGCCGAGGCCGGGTCGCCCTGGTAGCTGCTGCTGAGCTTGTCGATCTCGTCGAGCATGATCACCGGGTTCATCACCTCGACCTCTTTCAGCGCCTGCACCAGTTTGCCGGGCAGGGCGCCGATATAGGTGCGCCGGTGGCCCTTGATCTCCGCCTCGTCGCGCATGCCGCCGACGCTGAAACGATAGAACGGCCGGCCGAGGGATTCGGCGATCGACTTGCCGATGCTGGTCTTGCCGACGCCGGGCGGGCCGACCAGCAAGACGATGGAGCCGGCGATCTCGCCCTTGAAGGCGCCGACGGCGAGAAACTCGGTGATCCGCTCCTTGATGTCGTCCATCCCCGCGTGGTGCTGGTCGAGCACCTGGCGCGCGTGCTTGAGGTCGAGCTTGTCCTTGCCGAACACGCCCCAGGGCAGCACGGTGGCCCAGTCCAGGTAGTTACGGGTGACCGCGTATTCGGGCGAACCGGTTTCGAGGATCGATAGTTTGTTGAGTTCTTCGTCAATGCGTTTGCGCGCCTGTTCGGGCAGGGTCTTGCCCTCCAGGCGCAGCTCGAACTGTTCGATGTCGGCGCTGCGGTCGTCCTTGCTCAGGCCCAGTTCCTGCTGAATGATTTTCAGCTGCTCCTTGAGGAAGAACTCGCGCTGGCGATCGCCGATCTGTCGATTGACCTCCGCCGACAGTTCTTTCTGCAGGCGCCCGACTTCCACTTCCTTGCGCAGCAGCGGCAGGACTTTCTCCATGCGCTTGAGCATCGGCACGGTATCCAGCACTTCCTGCAATTCCTTGCCGGGGGCGCTGGTCAGGGCGGCGGCGAAATCGGTCAGCGGCGAGGGGTCGTTGGGGCTGAAGCGGTTGAGGTAATTCTTCAGTTCTTCGCTGTACAGCGGGTTGAGCGGCAACAGCTCCTTGATCGCATTGATCAGCGCCATGCCGTAGGCCTTGACCTCGTCGCGCGGGTCGGCCGGGCTTTTCGGGTATTCGACTTCCGCCAGGTAAGGCGGCTTGCGGCTGAGCCAGCCGCGGATGCGCACGCGGGTCAGGCCCTGGGCGACGAATTGCAGTTTGCCGCCTTCCTCGGTGGCGTGGTGGATCCGCACCAGGGTGCCGTGTTCGGGCAGGCGGTCGGGGTCGAAGCTGGCGCCGTCCACCGGAGGGTTGTCCATGAAGAACAGCGCCAGGCATTTGTGCGCGGTATTGGCGACGCGTTCCAGGGTCTTGCCCCAGGGATCCTGGTTGACGATTACCGGCAGCACCTGGGCGGGAAAGAACGGCCGGTTGTGAATCGGGATCACATACAGCTTGTCCGGTAACTGCTGGTCGGGCAACGCCAGACCATGGTCGCTGCGGCGGTCGTGCTCGGGTTCGCTGGCTTGTTCAGCGACGATTTCGATGTCCTGTGGCTCGTTCATGCGGCACCTGTAGTTGCACGTTAAGTGCTACATGGGGCAACGCATGGCGCTTTTCAATCAGCTCGGTGCAATGCGGTTCTCGAGAGCATGGCGCAAGTCGTTCAAGCGAGCGTCGATCAGCGGGGTGAGCAGGGCAAAGTAATCGTTGGGTGCCAGACGCGTCTGGCTGGCGTCTATCAGCTCCCGCTGCAGACGTTGCAGCAGGCTGTGCAGGGGTTCCGTGTGGGCGGGCTCGTCGAGCTGCTGGCACAGCTCGCGCATCTGCAGCTGCAGCCCGGCTGGACACTGGTTGTAGTTGGCCGCGCGCATCGCCAGGCCACGCAGGCGCGCCAGGTCTTCCAGGTGGCGGAATGCCGGTCCCAGGCCATGCAGTGCCGGCGAGTCGTGCAGGCACAGGCGCTCCTCGAGTTGCTCGATGACCGTCAGCAGGGCTTCGATCATCCGGCTGTGGGCCTCGAAGTCGGCCGGATTGCGCCGCAGCTGCGGCCAGTCCTGCTGCAATGGCGGCAGTTGCAGGCTGGGGCCCGGCCAGTTCAGCCAGAGCTGGTCGAGCTGGCGGGCCAGGGCGTTGCGCTGGCTGACGCTGACGATGTCCTGCTGCGCGCCCAGGCCGCGGTGCTTCTGCAAGGTCTGCAGCAATTCGAGGGTGCGCAGCAGGGTGGTGCTTTGCAGCTGGCCGAGTGCCTGCCGGTGGCGTCGAGTGGCGCGCTGGCTGAGCCACTGGCCGAGCAGAAACAGGCCCGCGGCCAAGGCCAGGGCGATGCTGAGTTCCATGGGGCGAATCCTGGATGGGCACGAAGTGCATTAGGGGAGTGCTAGCAACTCTCCTGCCAGTTGCTGGAAAACCAGGCGCGGGCGCAGTCGTGTCCGGTCATTGGCCAGGATTGGTGCGCTATTTTTGTGCGGACGAGGGGCGTGTCGGCCGTTTTGGTGCGCGAGCGGGCCGCTTGTGCTGCAACGGGTCGCAGGTGCCGGCCAGCCGCTGGTCGCAGGGGGTGACGGCGGCCCGCACAACTGGTTAAAGTGCCAGTACACGTCTGCGGAATTGTCGTTGCAATGCTCAAAGCGCGCCTGCTGCGCCTGGATGACCAGGCCCATGAACACACCCACGATCACCACCAGTTGGTGCTGTCGCTGACCGGTCGTGCGGAGTTCGAAGTCAACGGCCGTGGCGGTGAAGTGTGTCGCATGCGCGCCTGTCTGGTGCCTGGCGATGCCGATCACCAGTTTGCCGGCATGGGTGACAACCGCATGCTGATCATCGACCTGGATGAGCAGGACACCTCCAGCGAAGACCTGGCCCTGCTGACCCATCTGTTCGAGACGCCGCGTTACCCGCAACTGGACGCCGACTTCCAGAACCTGCTGAGCTACGCCGGTGCCGAACTGGAGCGCTACGGCAGCGACCCGCTGCTGGCGCGCGCCCTCGGTGGCGTGCTGCTGCGCGCGCTGCATCTGCGCCTGTTCGGCGAGCAAGCCGGTAGGGTGCCGGGGGCACTCGATCTGGAACGGCTGGACGGCTACATCGTCGAGCACCTGGCGCGGCGCATCAGCGTTGCCGAGCTGGCCCAGGTCGCCTGTCTCAGCCCGAGCCATTTTCATGCGCAGTTCAAGGACAGCGTCGGCCTGACCCCCCATCAATACCTGCTGAAGACCCGCCTCGACAGCGCTTCCCGGCTGTTGCGCGAGAGCGGTCTGCCATTGATCCGCATCGCCGAGGAATGTGGCTTTTCCAGCCAGAGCGCACTGACCACCGCCATGCGCCGCTACCTCGGCCTGACTCCCAAGCGGGTGCGCGCCGCCCAGTAACCTAGCAGTTCCCGCGGGGTTCTCCCGCGCTATTGCGTGCTCTTCTGCCTGTGCCCGGCTAGTCTTAGGCGCATTCGATCTACGAGTTGCCAGGGAGGCGAGTCTTTCTATCGCGGTGCGCTTGGCGCCGTGCAGGAGTGATCGCATGAGCAGACTTTTCCTCGATCCATTGCGCGCCGCCTTGCCGGGCAAGCTCTGCTCGATCAGCCCGGCGCTGTGGGCCGTCAGCCTGTGGCACTCGCAGGTTCCCGCCATGCAGGCACCCGCCGCAGTCGCGCCGCTGGCGCCATCGAGCGCCTTTGCCGATGCCTTGAACAGCGCGACGCGCGATGCTGCCCAGTAGTTTTCAGGCGCGCATCGCCAGTGTGCTGATCCTGCTGTTGCTGGTGGTGGTCGGCGCGCTGTATTTCGCCGTGCAGGCCGCCACCAACGCGGCCGTGCGCAGCCAGGCGCGGGAGCAGCTGGATGTCGGCACGCGGGTGTTCGAGCAACTGCTCGCTGTGCGCGGCCGGCAATTGCACGACGCGGTGCAGGTGCTGGCCGCTGACTTCGCTTTCAAGACGGCGGTGGCCGGTGGCGATCGCGCCACCATTCGCTCGGCGCTGGCCAATCATGGCGCCCGGATCAATGCCGACGCGGTGATGATGCTCGGCCTCGATGGCAGTCTTGAACTGAGTACCGACCCGTTGATCAGCGGGCAGACCGCCGCGCGCCTGAGTGCCCAGGTGGTGGCGCAACAGCGCGCAGGCGGGCAGATATTCCTGCTGCCGATCGGCAACAGCATCTACCTCTTGGTGCAGGCCACGGTCAGCGCGCCCCTGCCGATCGCGCGGGTGATGATGGGCTTCCGCGTCGACCAGGCCTTCGCCCGTGAGCTGCGTGAACTGACCATGCTCGAGCTGACCCTGGTTGCCAGCCAGGATGACCTGCCGGCAATCTGGATCAGTACCTTGCCCGCCTCGACGCAGGCGTTGCTGCAGGACGACATGGCGGCTGAGGCCGTCGCTGCCGACGCTCTGCTGCTGATCGGCGCAGAGCGCTATCTGGCTCAGCGCCTGGTACTCGCCAGTGGCGATGGCTTTCAGGTCCAGGCCCTGCTGCACAAATCCATGACCCAGGCGCAGCAGGCCTTCGCCCCGCTGGATCGCAATATCCTGTTGATCGCCCTGGCCGCACTGCTGGCCTCGCTGGGCGGTGCCTTGCTGCTGGCGCGCACCATCTCCAGGCCGGTACAACGCCTGGCGGCCGTGGCCGAGCGGGTGGGCCAGGGCGATTATCAGATGCCCCTCGAACTGCACCGCAGCGATGAGCTGGGCAGCCTGGCCAAGGCGTTTCACCACATGCAACAGGGCATTGCCGAACGTGAGCGGCAACTGGCGCACAACGCCCTGCATGATGCGCTGACCGGCCTGCCCAACCGCACCCTGGCGCTGGAGCGGCTCGGCAGTGCGATTGCCGCCGAGCGGCCAACGGCGCTGCTGTATGTCGGCGTCGGCAACTTGCGTGCGCTCAACGACAGTTGCGGGCCGGGCGCCAGCGACCTGGCCCTGCAGCAGCTCAGTCAACGCCTGCAAGCCAGCCTGCGCCCCGGCGACAGCCTGGCTCAGCTGATGACCAGCGAGCTGCTGCTGTTGCTGGAAAACAGCGACGGCGACAGCGCCATAGTGGTCGGCGACCGCTTGCAGCAATTGCTCAGCCAGCCCTTGCGCATCGGCAATCAGGAGGTCGTGCTGGATTGCTGTGTCGGCATCGCCGCCTACCCGGCCGATGGCGAAACCGCGGATGATCTGCTGCGCCGCGCCAGCATCGCCATGCAGGACGCCGCGCAACTGCCCGGCCGCCTGCAGATGTACGAGCGTGGCCGCGACGCCGCACACCAGCGGCAGATTCGCCTGATCCGCGACCTGCGCCTGGCCCCCGACAACGCCGAATTGCTCCTGCACTACCAGCCCAAGCTGGATATCGCCGCCGGCCAGGTGCGCCAGGCCGAAGCCCTGCTGCGCTGGCAGCATCCGCAGCTGGGCATGCTTGCGCCGGGCGAGTTCATTCCCCTGGCCGAGCGCACCGGTAGCATCCAGAGCCTCACCGCCTGGATGATCGAAGAGTCGCTACGCCAGTTGTGCGAGTGGAATGGCCGTGGCCTGCGCGTGCAGCTGTCGCTGAATATCTCCACCGAGGACCTGATCGATCCCAAGCTGCCGACCCGTGTCGGCCAATTGCTGAGGCGCTACCAGGTGCCGGCCGAACAACTGATATTCGAGATCACCGAGAGCGGGGTGATGGTCAATCCCACGCTGGCGTTGCAGGTGCTGCATGGCCTGCGCGATCTCGGCATCAGCCTGTCGGTGGACGATTTCGGCACCGGCTACTCCTCGCTGACCCAGCTCAAACGCATGCCGGTGCAGGAGCTGAAAATCGACCAGTCCTTCATCCGCGACCTCGATGACGCCAGCGAAGACGCGGTGATCGTCCGCTCGACCATCGAGATGAGCCACAGCCTGGGTCTCAAGGTGGTCGCCGAGGGCGTCGAGCTGGCCTGCAGCCTGCGCTTGCTCGAACGCTGGCAATGCGACACCGCCCAGGGCCACCTGATCAGCCGACCGCTGCCGGCCGAGGCCTTCGAGACCTGGATCGCCCAGCCGCTGAAGGCTCCCGTGCTGAGAACGTCTTGAGGAAACGCTGCCCGGCGTCGGGTGCTTGTTCTTGTCCGCGCATCTGGCCACAGATACGCACGTAGGAGCGGGCCATGCCCGCGAAGCTTGCCCGCGTGACTGCCTGCAGATGCGAGCTCAGGAGCAGGCCACACCCGCGAAGCCAGGCTCAAATCACCCACGTCCCCCCAGGCGGATTGCCGGAATTTGGGCAACCCATGATCCATGTCAGGCTTGATCGTCCCCACGTCGAGGCGTCGAACCGTCCGCGTGGCCATGCAGCCCGAGACGCTCGGCGTCTCAGCCACAGCCCGGGTGTGCGTTGCCAGGCCGCAGGAGCCCTGGCTTGGCTCGAACGGCACACTGCACTATGCTCGGCCAATCCAAGGGAATGCCAGCCAACCCCGCCTATCCGGCAAGGACCGCCGTTGCTCCCTGTCTTTTTAGCCATGCAGTCGCCAGCCCCGTTGCGCGCAGGGGAGGGCGGTAGCGTGCCTGCCGCAGTCGATAGCCTTTATCCGCAGACCGGCCGCCTCGACCACCCCGAGCCAGGCATGAGTATCGACCCCGCTCAACTCAACGGCTGGCAACGAATGAAGTCGCGAATTCAATACCAATAGAGTGGCTGTTACTGCGTCCGTACCACGCTGTAATGACGCAAACGATTCACCGCACGCAACTGCTCGTGCAGGAGCGGCTTGGAGGTTGAACTGCCCATGTCGGCTTTCGACTACTGTTTTTCATACAGTGGTAATGGTAGAGCAGAATGCGGAAGTCAAGCGAATACAGGAAAACACCTGACGAACTGCCGTAAATTTTTGATTTGTAAGGTTTTATCGTTTTCAGAATTCAAAATTGGCGCGTGCTTATGCGGAATTCACTACCATCGGATTAACGAAGAACTCCATCTAATCACTGTTATATTCCAAGGATAAATTTTGTGCAGATACCAGAAAACCATATAGCCGAACTCAAAGAGTCAAAAATTCTTCTTGAAAAAACATCATTCATAATTAAAGCCACCGACCTTATTGGCACGCCAATTGAAAAAGGCATTGAGTGCTTACCTGATGGCTGGCAAGAAAAAATTGCCAAAGCCACGAACTCCTCTTTAAGCAAGTCACTTGAGTGGGCAACCAATACAATGGACTCAGAGTCCGCAGACTCTTATCCGAAGCTTCACATGGCTACCGTTGCCGCAACGGGCGCTATCGGCGGAGCATTTGGTTTATCTGCAATTGCAATTGAGCTGCCGATCTCTACTACAGTAATGCTTCGCTCAATTGCAGATATTGCCAGAGCCAACGGGGAGAAAATTACTGATGCGGAAGTCCGCCTACAATGCTTGTCCGTCTTCTCATTAGGTGGAAACTCAAAGTCAGATGATGCTGCTGAATCAGGTTACTACGCTGTCCGCGCGTCTCTCGCTAGCCTTGTTACTGAAGCCGCATCTCATCTTGCAGGAAAACAAGCTGGCGAAGCCATTGCTGAAAAAATACCAGCACTGTTGAGTTTCATAGCCAAAATTGCTGCACGATTCAACATCCAAGTTTCAGAAAAGGCTATGGCCCAACTGGTGCCAATAATTGGGGCGGCAGGAGGTGCAATTATTAACACTTTGTTCATAGACCACTTCCAAGGTATAAGCCGTGGCCACTTTACCGTTAGAAGACTAGAAAGAATCTACGGTGAAGAAACAGTCAGGAAAGCCTACCTCGCCATTGAAATATAACAATGCGTATATGGCACCACACCGCCCAGCAGATCCGTACCAGTTTGTTGGCCAGGGCCACAGCCGCTTTGTTGTGCCCAATGCGCGCGGCGGTCTCGACGGCCCAGCGTTGTAACTGAGTCAGCTTTT
>NZ_JAAOJA010000020.1 GCF_013184545.1 Pseudomonas tumuqii
GACAGGCTGGGATTAGTACGTCTCTCATAACCTCAATCTCTCGAACCGCCCGGTGCGGACCCGCATGCCGGGTGGTGTGGCAGGGGAGCGGCCTATGAAGGCCGCCTCCTATGCCGATGCGCGCGAATAAGCGCCGCCGGTGCTCAGCGGGTGCCGAGGAAGTCGCGCTTGCCGATGGCCACACCGTTATGGCGCAGGATGGCGTAGGCGGTGGTGACGTGGAAATAGAAGTTCGGCAGCACGTGATCGAGCAGGAAGGCCTGGCCCTGGAAGTGGGTGTCCTTGCCGCGGCGCGAGAGGGTCACGGTGCGCTCTTCGCTGCCGTCGAGCTGCGCGGCGCCGATGCCTTGCAGGAAGGCCTGGACCTGGGCGATGCGCGCCTGCAGTTCGGCGAAGCTGGTTTCGTCATCGGCGTAGCTGGGGGCATCGATACCGGCCAGTAGCGCGGTGCCGGCCGAGGCGCCGTCGCAGGCGATCTGTACCTGACGGCTCAGCGGGAACATATCCGGCGCCAGGCGGGCATTGAGCAATACGCTGGGGTCGATCTTGCGGGTCTCGGCGTCGATGGCGGCAAGGCCGAGGATGGTCGAGAGGTTGCCGAGTTGGCGGATAAACACCGGCACGGATGCCTGGTACATGGACAGGGACATGGAGTTCTCCAGTGAAGCAGTGGGGGCGGCCCGAAACGGGGCTGTGCTTGCCGGCGGTCAGGGCCGGATGGGCTGTTGGGTGGGGTGGGCCGGGCGGCGATCCGCTGCAGCCCACCCCATCATGGTGCCTGGCATCTGCGGAGACGGATATCGCCTCCGGGCAAGATCTCAACCGATGGTAATTGGCGGCAGTTCGGTCAGTTCCACGGTCTGTTGTTTGCGCGGAGCGAGGATTTCCGCCTCACCGTCGACCACCAGCTCGTCGTTCTGGTTGAACACCCGGGTGGCGACGCGCACGCGGAACTTAGGCAGCTTCTCGAGGATTTCCAGGCGTACGGTGAGGGTGTCGCCGAGCTTTACCGGCGCGGTGAAGCGCATTTGCTGGCCCAGGTAGATGGTGCCGGGGCCGGGCAGTTCGCAGGCCACTGCCGCGCTGATCAGGGCGCCGCTGAACATGCCGTGGGCGATGCGCTGCTTGAACATGGTGGTGGCGGCGTACTCGGCATCCAGGTGCACCGGGTTGCGGTCGCCGGAGACTGCGGCGAACAGCTGGATGTCGCGCTCTTCGACGGTCTTGCTGTAGCTGGCGGTCTGGCCTACTTCGAGAGCGTCGTAAGGCGTGTTGCTGCTTTGACTCATGGGTGTTTCTCCTGGGGCTGTGGGTGAAACTGGCGGGGATGGCTCAGGGCCTGTTCCAGCCAGTCGATCAAGTCGGTGGTGACGTCGTCGCGGTTACTCTCGTTAAGCAGCTCGTGGCGAGCATCCAGATATATCTTCAACTGCACCTGGGTGTGGCCGGCCGCGCGCAGGGCATTGGCCAGGTCGGCCAGGCGCTTGCCGTCGCTGACCGGGTCGCAGGCACCGCCGATCACCAGCAATGGCAGGTTGCAGTCGATCTGCGCCAGGTTGCGCGGCGGGGTGATCTGCAGCAGGCCGCCGAGCAGGTCGAGCCATAGCTGGTTGCTGCAGCGGAAACCGCAGAGCGGGTCGTTGATGTAGGCATCCACCTCGACAGGGTCGCGGCTCAGCCAGTCGAAGCGGGTGCGGTTGGGCTTGAAGGCTTTGTTGAACGAGCCGAAGGAAATCAACTCGATCAGGGCACTTTGCCCGGTCGGCCCCTGGCGCCAGCGCTCGAACCGGGCAATCAGCCTGGCCATGCGGTACAGCGCCAGGGGCTGGTAGTTGGAACCGGACAGAATCGCCCCCTGCAGGCTGCAGCTGTGCTGCATCAGGTAGGCCTGGCCGATGTAGCTGCCCATGCTGTGGCCCAGCAGGAAGATCGGCGCCTGCGGGTGCTGTTGGCGAATATGGTGGTTGAGGCAGGCCAGATCGCCCACCACCAGGTTCCAGCCGTTGGCGTCGGCGTAGTGGCCGAGGCGGCCGTGCTCGGCCGTCCTGCCGTGGCCGCGCTGGTCGTGGGCATAGAGTTCGAAGCCCGCAGCGACCAGGGCGGCGCCCAGGCGCGCATAGCGTCCACTGTGTTCGGCCATGCCATGGGCCACCATCACCACCGCTTTCGGCGGCTGTTCGGCGAACCAGCGGTTCACATAGAGCGGTGCGGCATCGCTGCTATTGAGCCAGAAAGCATTGTGCTGCATGGCGAATCCTTCGGCCTGCGAGAGTGCGGCATTGTAGAGCTTGCACGCCGGCTTTTCCCAGCCGAATGGCGTGATAGAAGATTCACGCTGTCAATGACGCCCCGCAAGTATTTGCGCTACGGGCCGGAGCTGCTAACGTCCGCTCACCCCCTGCCGGCCACCGTGGCGCCTTATGCCATGGTGAGTTCCGCGGGGCAGACACTTCCAGGGCAAGAGGATAAAAATAATGCAGCCTGATTTCTGGAGCGACAAACGCCCGGCCGGCGTACCCAATGACATCGACCTGGGTGCCTACAAGTCGGTGATCGAGGTGTTCGAGCGCTCGTGCAAGAAATTCGCCGACCGCCCGGCTTTCAGCAATATGGGCGTGACCCTGACCTACGCCGAGCTGGATCGCCTGTCCGGCGCCTTCGCCAGTTACCTGCAAAAGCATACCGACCTCAAGCCCGGCGAGCGCATCGCCGTGCAGATGCCCAACGTCCTGCAATACCCGATCGCCGTGTTCGGCGCCATGCGCGCCGGGCTGATCGTGGTCAACACCAATCCGCTGTACACCGCCCGCGAGATGCGCCACCAGTTCAAGGACGCCGGCGTGCGCGCCCTGGTCTACCTGAACATGTTCGGCAAGCTGGTGCAGGACGTGGTGGCGGATACCGAGATCGACTACCTGATCGAAGCCAGGCTGGGCGACCTGCAGCCGAGCCTCAAGGGCTGGCTGGTCAATACCCTGGCGAAGAAGGTCAAGAAGGTGGTGCCGGACTACCACCTGCCCCAGGCGGTGCCGTTCAAGGCGGTGCTCAAACAGGGTCACGGCCATGGGGTCAAGCCGGTCAAGGTCGGCCACGACGATATCGCCGTGCTGCAGTACACCGGCGGCACCACGGGCGTGGCCAAGGGCGCCATGCTGACCCACGGCAACCTGGTGGCCAATATGCTGCAGGTCGATGCCTGCCTGTCGCAGCATGGCAGCGACGGCGCCCCGCTGATGAAGCAGGGCCAGGAAATCATGATCGCGCCGCTGCCGCTGTACCATATCTATGCCTTTACCGCGAACTGCATGTGCATGATGGTCAACGGCAATCACAACGTGCTGATCACCAATCCGCGCGACGTCGCCGGCTTCATCAAGGAGCTGGGCAAGTGGCAGTTCTCCGCGCTGCTGGGCCTCAACACCCTGTTCGTCGCCCTGATGGACCATCCCGAGTTCAACAACCTCGACTTCTCCAAGCTCAAGGTCACCAACTCCGGCGGCACCGCCCTGGTCAAGGCCACTGCCGAACGCTGGCAGGCCATCACCGGCTGCTCCGTGGTCGAGGGCTATGGCCTGACCGAAACGGCGCCGGTCGCCAGCACCAACCCTTATGGTGAAAAATCCCGCCTGGGTACGGTCGGCATTCCGGTGCCGGGTACGGCGTTCAAGGTCATCGACGACGACGGCAACGAGCAACCTCTGGGCGAGCGCGGCGAGCTGTGCATCAAGGGGCCGCAGGTAATGAAGGGTTACTGGCAGCGCGAAGAGGCTACCAGCGAGGTGCTGGACGCCGAGGGCTGGTTCAAGACCGGCGATATCGCGGTGATCGACCCGGACGGTTTCGTGCGCATCGTCGACCGCAAGAAGGACATGATCATCGTCTCCGGCTTCAACGTGTACCCCAACGAGATCGAGGACGTGGTCATGGCCCACCCGCAAGTCGCCAGCTGTGCGGCGATCGGCGTGCCCGACGAGAAATCCGGCGAGGCGGTCAAGCTGTTCGTCGTCGCCCGTACTGGTGGCCTCAGTGCCGAGGAACTCAAGGCCTACTGCCGGGAAAATTTCACAGGCTACAAGGTGCCCAAGCACATCGTCTTCCGCGACTCCCTGCCGATGACCCCGGTGGGCAAGATCCTCCGTCGCGAGTTGCGTGATATCGCCTAGGTCGGGGCGGCGCCGAGTAGGCTCGGCGCCGTAGTCCGGATGCAATCCGGGGCCGATCTCCGGTTACTTCGCCGAATCCCGGATTTGATCCGGCTGCGTTCTCGTCCAGGTTGCGGCCCAGGTGCTGCAAACCTTGTCCTACAAGCGCTGCGAGTGCTTGAGTGGCGTGTTCGAAAAATGACCAAAATATAATTGTTAGTCTCTTTCGATACTGGCTAGGCAGTGTTTGGTGCTAGGCGCTCCCAGGCAAAGCTGCTACTCTCGGCCCGCTTTTTGGCCGTCTGCCAGGCCGAAAAGACAACAAACACACAATAAACAACCGCCTCCGCGCGGTGAAGATCAGCTGTTGCTTAGGAGTGGGCTTCCATGAACGAAAACTTTTGGAAGGACAAGTATCCCGTTGGGATTGCTGCCGAAATCGATCCCGACCAGTACCCGAATATCCAGGCGGTACTGAAACAGTCCTGCCAGCGTTTCGCCGACAAGCCGGCCTTCAGCAACCTCGGCAAGACCATCACCTACGGCGAGCTGTATGAGTTGTCCGGTGCCTTCGCCGCCTACCTGCAACAGCACACCGACCTGCAGCCCGGTGACCGCATCGCCGTACAGTTGCCCAACGTCCTGCAATACCCGGTTGTCGTATTTGGCGCCATCCGCGCCGGTCTGATCGTGGTCAACACCAACCCGCTGTACACCGCGCGGGAAATGGAACATCAGTTCAACGATTCCGGCGCCAAGGCCCTGGTCAGCCTGGCCAACATGGCCCATCTGGTCGAGCAAGTGCTGCCCAAGACCGGGATCAAGACGGTCATCATCACTGAAGTCGGCGACATGCTGCCGCCGCTCAAGCGCCTGCTGGTCAACAGCGTGATCAAGTACGTGAAGAAGATGGTGCCGGCCTACAACCTGCCGCACGCGCTCAAGTTCACCGAAGCCCTGAGCAAAGGCCGCGGCAAAGCGGTCAGGGAAGCCAATCCGGCCAGCGGCGAGATCGCCGTGCTGCAGTATACCGGCGGCACCACCGGGGTGGCCAAGGGCGCGATGCTGACCCACCGCAACCTGATCGCCAACATGCTGCAGTCCCGCGCCATGATGGCGTCGAACATGAATGAAGGCAGCGAAATCCTGATCGCGCCGCTGCCGCTCTACCACATCTACGCCTTCACCTTCCATTGCATGGCCATGATGCTGATCGGCAACCACAACGTGCTGATCACCAACCCGCGCGACCTGCCGGGCATGGTCAAGGACCTGGCTCGTTACAAGTTCAGCGGTTTCGTCGGCCTCAACACGCTGTTCGTTGCCCTGTGCAACAACGAGGACTTCCAGAAACTCGACTTCTCGGCTCTGAAAATTACCCTTTCCGGCGGCATGGCCCTGCAATTGGCCACCGCCGAGCGCTGGACCCAGGTGACCGGCAGCCCGATTTGCGAAGGTTTCGGCATGACCGAAACCAGCCCGGTGGCCTCGGTCAACCCGATCCAGAACATCCAGTTGGGCACCATCGGCATCCCGGTGCCCTCGACTCGGTGCAAGGTCATCGACGACGAGGGCAACGAGTTGCCGCTCGGCGCCATCGGCGAGTTGTGCGTCAAGGGCCCGCAGGTGATGAAGGGCTACTGGCAGCGCCAGGACGCCACCGACGAAATCCTCGACGCCGATGGCTGGTTGAAGACCGGCGACATCGCGGTGATCCAGGAAGATGGCTACATGCGCATCGTCGACCGCAAGAAGGACATGATTCTGGTGTCCGGCTTCAACGTCTACCCCAACGAGCTGGAAGACGTGCTGGCAACCCTGCCGGGCGTGCTGCAGTGCGCGGCCATCGGCATCCCGGACGAGAAATCCGGTGAAGCGATCAAGCTGTTCGTGGTCGCCAAGCCGGGCGTGAACCTGACCAAGGAACAGGTCATGCAGCACATGCGCGCCAACGTCACCGGCTACAAGGTGCCGAAGGCCGTGGAGTTCCGCGATGCGCTGCCGACCACCAACGTCGGCAAGATCCTGCGCCGCGAACTGCGCGACGAAGAGCTGAAGAAACAGGCCAAGAAGTAAGCGCCCGCTGCCCAGTCCAAGCCCCGCCCCGTGCGGGGCTTGCTCGTTTCTGGGCTAGGCCTGTGGCAGGGGTTTTAGCCGCGAGACAGATGAATTCGCGGCTAAAGCCCCTCCCCCAGTCGTGTGCGGTCGTTTTCCGTCCTGCAAATCTGCGACAATCGCGCCCTTTGCCGCCAACGCCCAAGCTGCCTGATGACCGATCCGATTACCGCCACCGACCACCTGCTGAAAAACCTCGACCAGGCCCTGCTGGCCGATCGTCATCGCCTGCGCCGCCAGTTGCTTGAGCTGCTCAAGCAGAGTCCGGTGGACCAGGCCAGGCTGGCGCAGTGGCTGGAGCGCTTCCAGGCCTCCGTGGCCAAGGTCGAGGTGCGCCGTCTCAGCGTGCCGGTCATGCGCTACGACGATGCCCTGCCGATCGCCGCCAAGCGCGACGAGATCAAGGCCGCCATCGCCAAACACCAGGTGGTGGTGATTGCCGGCGAGACCGGTTCGGGCAAGACCACCCAGTTGCCGAAGATCTGCCTGGAGCTGGGCCGCGGCGTGCATGGTCTGATCGGCCACACCCAGCCGCGGCGTCTGGCCGCGCGCAGCGTGGCCACCCGGGTGGCGGAGGAGATCGGCACAAAGCTGGGTGAACTGGTCGGCTATCAGGTGCGCTTCGAGGATCAGAGCAGCGAGCGCAGCCTGATCAAGCTGATGACCGACGGCATCCTGCTGGCCGAGACCCAGCACGACCGCTACCTGGAAAAGTACGACACCCTGATCGTCGACGAAGCCCACGAACGCAGCCTGAACATCGACTTCCTCCTCGGTTACCTGAAAACCCTGCTGGTGCGCCGCCCCGACCTCAAGCTGATCATCACCTCGGCGACCATCGACCTGCAGCGCTTCTCCGAGCACTTCGGCGGCGCGCCCATCGTCGAGGTGTCCGGGCGCACCTACCCGGTTGACACCTGGTACCGGCCGCTGACGGCCGAGCAGGACGAGGACGGCAACCGGGTCGAGGATGACCTGTCGGTCGATCAGGCGATTCTCGCCAGCCTCGACGAGATCGCCGCCTTCGAGAAAGCCGACGGCAAGCGCCCCGGCGATGTGCTGGTGTTCCTCCCCGGCGAGCGCGAGATCCGCGACTGCGCCGAGGTGCTGCGCAAGGCCAACCTGAGGTTCACCGAAGTGCTGCCGCTGTATGCGCGCCTGAGCCCGGCCGAGCAGCAGAAGATCTTCGCGCCCATGGGCGCGCGCAAGATCGTCCTGGCCACCAACGTCGCCGAGACCTCGCTGACCGTGCCGGGCATCCGCTATGTGATCGACAGCGGCACCGCGCGGATCAGCCGCTACAGCTACCGCGCCAAGGTCCAGCGCCTGCCCATCGAAGCCGTGTCCCAGGCCAGCGCCAACCAGCGCAAGGGCCGCTGCGGGCGGGTCGAGGCGGGCATCTGCGTGCGCCTGTACAGCGAGGACGACTTCAACGGTCGGCCGGCCTTCACCGATCCGGAGATCCTGCGTACCAACCTGGCGGCGGTGATCCTGCAGATGCTCCACCTGCGCCTGGGCGAGATCGAGGACTTCCCCTTTATCGAGCCGCCGGACGGCAAGGCCATCAGCGACGGCTTCAACCTGTTGCAGGAGCTCTCGGCGGTCAGCCGCGAAGGTCAGCTCACGCCGTTGGGCCGCCAGCTGGCGCGCCTGCCGGTCGACCCGCGACTGGGCCGCATGGTCCTGGAAGGCGCCAGCCAAGGCAGCCTCGAGGAAGTGCTGATCATCGCCAGCAGCCTGTCGGTGCAGGACCCGCGCGAGCGACCCTCGGACCGCCAGCAGGCCGCGGATCAGGCCCACGCGCAGTGGAAGGACGTCGATTCCGACTTCGCCGCGCTGATCAACCTGTGGCGCGGCTTCGAGGAACAGCGCCAGGCCCTGGGTTCCGGCGCGTTGCGCAGCTGGTGCCGGAAGAACTTCCTCAATTACCTGCGCCTGCGCGAATGGCGCGATGCGCACCGCCAGCTGGTGCTGATCGCCCGTGAGCTGAGACTTGCCGAAGGTAACAGCGGACAGGGTAGGAGCGAGCTTGCTCGCGATCAGCGATCTGCAGGTCAAACCGCGATATCCAAGGATCGCCAGCAAGCTGGCTCCTACGAAAAGCAGGCTAGTGGCAAATCTGCAGAAACAGACGAAGCCGCGCAGCGTGCCAAGGGCTACGCCGCGGTGCACAAGGCGATCCTCTCCGGGCTGCTCAGCCAGATCGGCCAGAAGACCGAAGACGGCGACTACCTCGGCGCGCGCCAGCGGCGCTTCTGGGTGCATCCCTCGAGCGTGATCGGGCGCAAGAAGCCCACCTGGATCATGGCTTCCGAACTGGTCGAGACCACCAAACTGTTCGCGCGCATGGTGGCGAAGATCGAGCCGGACTGGATCGAGCCGCTGGCGCCGCACCTGATCAAGAAGAACCACCTCGAGCCGCACTGGGAGAAGAAGCGCGGTCAGGTGGTGGCCTACGAGCAGATCAGCCTCTACGGCCTGATCGTGGTTGGTCGCCGGCCGGTGCATTACGGCCCCATCGACCCAGTGGTATCGCGCGAGCTGTTTATCCGCGAGGGCCTGGTCGGCGGCGAAATCCTCTCGCGGGCCAAATGCCTGAGCGCCAACCGCAAGCTGCTGGAACAGCTCGACGAGCTGGAAGCCAAGGCGCGCCGGCGCGACATCCTCGCCGACGAGGAAACCCTGTTCGCCTACTACGAGGCGCGCCTGCCGGCCGAGATCCACCAGGCCGCGACCTTCGACAGCTGGTACAAGCTCGAGAGCCAGAAAGACCCGCAGCTGCTGATCATGCGCGAGGAAGACGTGCTGGCCCGCGACGCCAAGGAAATCACCGCCGCGCAGTACCCGGACAGCCTGCGCCTGGGCGAACTGAGCCTGCCGCTGAGCTACCACTTCGAACCCAACCACCCGCGCGACGGCGTCACCCTGCGCGTGCCGGCGCCGCTGCTGCCGCAACTGCCGGCCGAGCGCCTGCAATGGCTGGTGCCCGGCCTGCTGGAAGCCAAATGCATCGCCCTGGTGCGCAACCTGCCCAAGGCCCTGCGCAAGAACTTCGTACCGGTGCCGGATTTCGTCGGCGCCGCGCTGAGCAAGCTGAGTGTCGGCGAGGGCAGCCTGCCCGCCGCCCTGGGCCGCGAACTGCAGCGCATGACCGGGGTACGGGTGAGCGACGAGGCCTGGGCCGAGGCCGAAGCGCAGCTCGACAGCCACCTGAAGATGAATCTGGAAGTGGTCGACACGCACGGCAAGCTGCTCGGCGAAGGCCGCGATCTGGCCGAACTGTGCGCGCGTTTCAGTGAGGCCAGCCAGGCCGCGCTGGCCTTGCCGCAGACCGAGAAGAGCCAGCGGTCGGTCGAGGCCAAGGCCTTCGTCGCCGTGGCCGAGAAAACCCAGCAGCAGATCGCCGGCCTGTCGCTGACGGTCTATCCGGCGCTGGTGGAGGAGGCCGGAGTGGTCAAGGAAGGTCGCTTCCCGACCCAGGCCGAAGCCGAATTCCAGCACCGCCGCGCCCTGCAGCGTCTATTGCTGCAGCAGTTGGCCGAACAAGCCAAATTCCTCCGTGGCAAGTTGCCGGGGCTGACCGAACTGAGCCTGCTGCATCGCGAGCTGGGTCGGGTCGAGGCGCTGGTCGAGGACATCCTGCTGGCCAGCCTGGACAGCTGCATCCTCGACGGCGAAGCCACGCTGCCCCGCGACGGCGCCGCCCTGGCGGCCCTGGCCGAGCGCAAACGCGGCGACTGGAGCAGTCACGCCGAGCGCCTGGCCAAGCTGTGCCTGGAAATCCTCAAGCTCTGGCACGGCCTGCAGAAGCGCTTCAAGGGCAAGATCGACCTGGCCCAGGCCATCGCCCTGAACGACATCAAGCTGCAGCTGAGCAACCTGGTCTACCCTGGCTTCGTCCGCGAAACCCCGGGCGAATGGCTGAAGGAACTGCCCAGGTACCTGAAAGCCATCGAACAGCGCCTGGACAAGATCGGCGCCCAGCTGCAGCGCGACCGGGTCTGGAGCGGCGAGCTGGCCGGCTACTGGGAGCAGTACCAGGCGCGCCTGGGCAAGCACCGCCAGGAAGGCAAGCGCGATCCGCAGCTCAGCCTGTATCGCTGGATGCTCGAGGAGTACCGGGTGTCGCTGTTCGCCCAGCAGTTGGGGACGAAGCTGGCGGTGTCGGACAAGCGCCTGAGCAAGCAGTGGAGCCAGGTCGAGGGCTGATCGATCGAAATCGTAGGGTGCGCGGGGCCGCCTAGGTCGTGCGCACCGAGGCGTTCACCGCGATCGGAAGCTGGTGCGCACGGCGCACCCTACGGCTCGTGCCATTCACGACACTCGCCCGGGCGTCTCTTTGCGCTGGCCGATACCCGGCGGGCGGCGCTTGATCGGTTGCGACTTGACGATCGCCGTGCTGGTCTGCGCCTTGTCGGCGATGCGGTCGAGGATATGGTCGAGCTGGTCGATCGAGCGCACGTGCAGGCGCACCACGAAGCAGTCGTCGCCGGTGACCTTGTCGCACTCGCAGAATTCGGCGGTGTCCTCGATCAGCTTCTGCACCACATGCAGCATGCCCGGCAGCGGCTTGACCCGGACGATGGCCTGCAACTGGTAGCCGAGCGCCTTGGGGTCGATCTCGATGGTGAAGCCGCGAATCACCCCGCGCTCTTCGAGGCGGCGCACTCGCTCCGCAACGCTGGGCGCTGAAAGGCCGACCCGGCGGGCCAGTTCCTTGAGGGAAACCCGTGAGTCCTGCAACAGCGCTTCGAGGATGTTCTGGTCGATCTCGTCGATCATTTTTCGTTTCTCATGAAATCCGCCGGCATGACTTAGATAATAAGGTTTATCTAGCTATATGCCTTTTTCAAGCTATGTAAATAGGCGCCGCCACATAATATTTTAGCCTCTGACCACTGGCGGAGGGGCACCATGAACAACAGGACACGCGGCACGCTCGAGATGAGCGCGGCAATGATGATTTCCGGAACCATCGGCGGCTTCGTCGTGCTCTCCGGCCAACCGGTGCTGGACGTGGTGTTCTGGCGCTGCGTGATCGGCGCGCCGGTGCTCCTGGTCGTATGTGCCGCACTGGGCAAGCTGCGCGGCACCCTCACACCGCGCCTGCTGGTATTCGCCGCGCTGGGCGGGGTGGCCATCGTGCTCAACTGGCTGCTGCTGTTCGCCGCCTATTCGCGCGCCTCGATCGCCATCGCCACGGCGGTCTACAACACCCAGCCGTTCATTCTGGTGGGGCTCGGTGCGCTGTTCTTCGCCGAGCGCCTGACCCTGACCAAGCTCATGTGGCTCGGCCTGGCCTTCATCGGCATGCTGCTGATCGTCCAGGCCAAGCCCAGTGCGGGTTACGTCGGCAGCGACCACCTGGGCGGCGTCCTCCTAGCCCTGGGCGCGGCCTTCTTCTATGCGCTGGCGGCGATCATCGCCAAGAAGCTCGACGGCACGCCGCCGCACCTGATCGCCCTGATCCAGGTCTGCGTCGGCAGCCTGATGCTGGCGCCCTTCGCCAACCTGGCGCAGCTGCCCAGCGATAGCGGTACCTGGGCCACGCTGCTGACTCTCGGCGTGGTGCACACCGGGCTGGTGTACATCCTGTTGTACGGCGCGATCCAGAAACTGCCGACCCACCTGACCGGGGCGCTGTCCTTCATCTACCCGATCGTCGCGATCCTGGTCGACTACCTGGCCTTCGACCATCGCCTGCAGCCGATCCAGCTGGTCGGTATCGCCGCCATCCTGCTCGCTGCCGCGGGCATGACGCTCGGTTGGACGCTGGGGAAGAAGAGCGAGGCGCCGGCGCGGGCCGAAGAGCTGAGCGAATAAGGCACCGCCCAGACGTAGGAGCGGCGGGGACGCCCAGTCCCATGGCCGCGAAGCGATAGTGGCCGCGCTGCCGATAGCGATCAATCATCGTCATCGCACTTGACCTCCTTCTTGTACTCGTCGTGCTTGGCCTCGATCTTGACCTTGCAGCCGCCGTCCCAGAACTCGTCCTGCCACTCGCCACCACGCCAGCTGGCGCCATAGCCGTGCGGGCATTTGACCTCTTCCTTGTACTCGCCGTCGTCGGACTCGATCTTGACCCGGCACGGCCCATCCCAGTACTCCTCCTCCCATTCGTCATCCTCGTAGCGATGGTCGGCCGCCGCCGGGCTCAGCCAGGCGGGGGCCATTGCGCACAGCAGCCACAGGCCCAGCATGGGCTTCACACTCATCTCACCACCTCCGCACTAGAAGACACCGGCTGGGCGTTGCGCTTGATCGCCATTCGATCGAAGCCGCCAGCCTATCTGGCCATACGACAACGCGTGAGGACCGCTTTATCCGCGCCGCGAGCCGAAATCGGCGGAGGCCAAAGGGGAGGGGCTGCCGATCGCCCAGGCAACGCGGTCCCCGATCCCGTCAGGAGGCCGAGTGGAGGTGCGCAGTGGGGCGTTTGGCATGGATGCCAACTGGCTTGTGGCGGGTTGCACCCGCCCTACCTGTGGCAAGGCGGAGCTTGATGTTTTGCGTGATGGGTAACGCGGCGTTCAGTCGCGCTGAGGAATGGCCAGCCCGCGGATTACCGCCGGGCGCGAGAGGAAGGCGTCCAGCACGCGGGTGACCTGGGGGAAACGCTCGATTTGCACCAACTCGCTGGCGTCGTAGAAACCGATCAGGTTGCGTACCCAGGGCCAGATGGCGATGTCGGCGATGCTGTAGCTGTCGCCCATGATCCACTGGCGGCCGCTCAGGCGCTGCTCGAGCACGCCGAGCAGGCGCCTGGACTCCTCGACGTAGCGGTCGCGCGGGCGCTTGTCCTCGTAGTCCTTGCCGGCGAATTTGTGGAAGAAGCCGAGCTGGCCGAACATCGGGCCGATGCCGCCCATCTGGAACATCAGCCACTGGATGGTTTCGTAGCGACCGGCGGCGTCTTCGGGGATCAGCTGGCCGGTCTTCTCTGCCAGATACAGCAGGATCGCGCCGGACTCGAACAGCGCCAGCGGATGGCCGTCCGGGCCGTTGGGGTCGAGGATGGCGGGGATCTTGTTGTTCGGGTTGAGCGAGAGGAACTCCGGCGACAGTTGCTCGTTGCGCTCGAAGCTGACCAGGTGCGGCTCGTAGGCCAGGCCGGTTTCTTCCAGCATGATCGACACCTTGACCCCATTGGGCGTGGGCAGCGAATAGAGCTGCAGACGCTCGGGGTGCTGGGCGGGCCATTTGCGGGTGATGGGGTAGGCGGAGAGGTCGGTCATAGTGCTTCCAATCATCAGATGGTGGGAAAAGCCCGGGCCAGGCGCACTAGCTGGCGCCGGTCGGGCGTTATGGCGGCGGCCCGCGGGCGCCGGCAGCCAGTGTGCCGCTCGGGGTGCGGAGGGCGGGTCGCTGCATCGGACGCTGAAGCTGGGCCTTGCCGGAGGGATAAGACCACTATCGGCCCCTGCGTGAAAATCGATAGTCGCACTAGTGGGCATCAACTCGGTTGATGGACGGCTTGCCATGGTTCCCTGCGTCAGCGCGAGCCGGTATGGTTCAGCCCCATCGACCACCGTAAACGGAGAACCCCGATGAGCCTGCATGGCGATTACGACCCGCAGAACATCTTTGCCCAGATCATTCGTGGCGAGGCCCCCTGCTACAAGCTGTACGAAGACGACGACGTGCTCGCCTTCCTCGACCTGTTTCCGCAGTCCTACGGCCATACCCTGGTGATCCCCAAGCGCGCGGCGGCGCGCAATATCCTCGACATCGATGCGGACGAGCTATGCAAGCTGATGCGGGTGACCCAGCACCTGACCCGGGTACTGGTGGACGAACTGCAGCCGGAGGGCGTGCAGGTGGCGCAATTCAACGGTGCTCCGGCCGGGCAGACGGTATTCCACATCCATATGCACATAGTCCCGCGCTTCGCCGGGCAGGGCCTGGGCGTCCACGCCAGCAGCAAGGCCGACCCGGGCGAGCTGCAACAGCTGCAGGCGCGGCTGGTGCAGCGTCTTCGCGGCTGAGGCTGCACGGCGACCTGCTGCAACTGGCAATCCGTAGGGTCACTCGCCGCAGGCAGGCAGTGCACCATGGTTTCTCGGCACGGCACAAAAGCTGGCGGGCTGTCGCTTCGCTACGAGCGGCCGGCGTCCCGGGCCGCCCTACGCTCCGAACGGGCCGTCCTACAAGCCTGCTAGAGGCTAGGCTCGCTCAGCAGCGGCAGACGGCAGCGTTCGACTGTCCACCAGGTCGGCAGCAGGCGGCGGATGGCGGGTTGGTTGAAGCGGTCGTCGATCAGGTAGACCACGCCCTGGTCGTCCTGGGTGCGGATCACCCGGCCGGCGGCCTGCACGACTTTCTGCAGGCCGGGGTAGAGGTAGGTGTAGTCGTAGCCCAGGTGATTGCCGAACATGCCCTGCATGCGCTGCTTGATTTCCTCGTTGACCGGGTTGATCTGCGGCAGGCCGAGGGTGGCGATGAAGGCGCCGATCAGGCGCTCGCCGGGCAGGTCGATGCCTTCGCCGAACGCGCCGCCGAGCACGGCGAAGCCGATGCCCTGGCTGGTGCTGCTGAAACGGTCGAGAAAGGCCTGGCGCTGGCCTTCGTCCATCTGCCTGGATTGCTCCCAGATCGGGATCTGCGGGTGGGCAGCGCGGAATTCATCCAGCACCAGGCGCAGGTAGGCGTAGCTGCTGAAGAAGGCCAGGTAGTTGCCCGGCCGCTCGGCGAACTGGCGCGCCATCAGCGCGGCGATCGGCGCCAGCGAGTAGTCGCGGTGGGCGAAGCGGGTGGACAGGTTGCTGACCGCCTGCACCTGCAACTGCTCGGCGCTGAACGGCGACTCGACATCGATCCACGGCGTCTGCTGCGGCAGGCCGAGCAGGTCGGCGTAGTAGTGCGCGGGGCTCAGGGTCGCGGAGAACAGGGTGCAGCTGTGGGCAGCGGCGAAGCGCGGGGCGAGGAAGGGCGCCGGCACTATATTGCGGATGCACAGGGTCGAGGTCGCTGGCCCGCCGGGGCTGTCGGCGCGGCTGATGTCGAACAGCGAATGGCTGCCGAAGGCCTCGGCGAGGCGGCAGAACAGCATGGCGTCCAGGTAGAAGTGCAGCAGCTCGGCGGCATTGCCCGCCGGCTGGTCGGTGAGGTGGTCGGTGAGGGTACTGACGGCCTTGTGCAGGGCCATGATGAACAGGTCCGGGGCGGCGGGGTAGACCTGATAGGCCGCTTCCTGGTCGCGCTGCAGTTGCTGCCAGTGGCGGTTGACCCGCTCCAGCGGGCCCTTCATCACCGGCGGGGCGATGCGTCTCAGGGCCTCGAAGCGGGTCTGCTCGAGTTCGGCGGTGTACATGCCGCGGCCGCGCTCGATCAGGTTGTGCGCCTCGTCCACCAGCAGGGTCACGCGCCACTCGTTGAGCAGGGTCAGGCCGTGCAGCAGGCCGCCCATGTCGAAGTAGTAGTTGTAGTCGCAGACCACCACGTCGGCCCAGCGGCACAGTTCCTGGCTCAGGTAGTAGGGGCAGATTTGATGCGCCAGCGCGGTTTCGCGCACGCTGTCCTGGTTCAGCCACTGGCGCTCCAGCGCGGCCTGGCGCGCGGCCGGCAGGCGGTCGTAGAAGCCCTTGGCCAGCGGGCAGGAGTCGCCGTGGCAGGCTTTGTCCGGGTGTTCGCAGGCCTTGTCGCGGGCGACGTGTTCGAGCACCCGTAGCGGCATCGCGACTTCCTGGCTGCGCAGGGTCGCCAGGGCGTCCAGCGCCAGGCGCCGGCCGGGGGTCTTGGCGGTGAGGAAGAACAGGCGGTCCAGCGCCTGCTCGGGAAAGGCCTTGAGCTGCGGAAACAGGGTGCCGAGGGTCTTGCCGATGCCGGTGGTGGCCTGGGCCATCAGGCTGTGGCCGTCGCGGGCGGCGCGGTACACCGACTCGGCCAGCTGGCGCTGGCCGCTGCGAAACTGCGGGTGGGGAAAGCGCAGGCGCTCCAGCGCCTGGTTGCGCAGCTGGCGATGCGCGCGCTCGCGTTCGGCCCAGGCGATGAACCGGCTGCACTGCAGCTCGAAGAACGCGCGCAGTTCATCGGCACCGCAGCGCTGATGAAAGGCGGTTTCGTGCTGGCTGAGGACGTTGAAATAGACCACCGCCAGGTCGATCTCGGCCAGCCCGCGCTGCTGGCACAGCAACCAGCCGTAGACCTTGGCCTGGGCCCAATGCAGCAGCCGGTGGTTCTCCGGGATACGGGCGATGTCGCCGCGATGGGTCTTGATCTCTTCCAGGCGGTTGTCGTCCGGGTCGTAGCCGTCGGTCCGGCCGCGCACCTGCAGGCCCTGGTAGTCGCCGGCGAGCGGCAGCTCCGCCTGGTAACCCGGGCCGCGCCGGGCGACCACGATGGCGTGGCCGGTCATGCCTTCCTGGGCGGTCGGCGAGGGGGTGAAGCGCAGATCCAGGTCGCCGACCTTGGCGGTGAATTCGCACAGCGCGCGCACCGCGACCTGGTAGTTGACGAGCTGCTGGCTCATGCGTCGGCCCACTGCACGTAGCAGACGTCCACCGGCATGCCGTGCTCGGCGCAGAACGCCAGCCAGCGCCGCTGGTTGTCCTGCAGGCGGTCACCGGGGCCCTTGACCTCGATCATCCGGTAGCGCCGCTGCGCCGGCCAGAACTGGATCAGGTCGGGCATGCCGGCGCGGTTGGTCCGGATATCGCCCAGCAGGCGCCGGAACCAGGCCCGCAGGTGCGCCGCCGGCAGGCAGTCGAGGGCCTGTTCCAGCAGCTCTTGGTCGAGCGCGTTCCAGAACACGAAGGGCGACTGGATGCCGTACTTGTCGGCATAGGTCTGGCGGATAGTGCTCTTGTAAGCGTCCGAATCCAGCTGCGCCAGGCAGGCGCCGAACAGGTCGGCGCGGCGCGCCTGGAAGTCGGGGCTGAGCAGATCCAGCGGGCCGCTCTGGAACGGGTGGAAGAAGGCGCCCGGCAGCGGGGCGAAGATCGCCGGCCAGCAGAGCAGGCCGAACAGGCTGCAGATCAGGCTGTTCTCGACATAGTGCACCGGCGCGTCGGGCTCGCTCAGATGCAGCTTGACCCCGTATTCGACGCTGTGCGCGGCGGGTCGCGGCAGGCGCAGGTCGAGGCGGGCCGGCGCGGGCGTTTTCGGTTTGGGCGCTTGTGCCAGACCGAGCTGGCGGCCGAGGCGCGGCAGCATGCGCTCCAGCCCCTGCGCCTCGGCCTCGTTTTCCGGCGCCGCAGCCGCCTGGCTGGCCAGGGCATGGGCTTCGGCGGCGCGGCCCAGGCGTTCCAGCACGCGGATGCGGCGCAGGCGGGCGCCGGCACCCGGGCAATCGGCATAGCAGGCCAGGGCGCTTTCCAGCTCGCCGGCGCGCTCCAGCTGCTGGCCCAGGCGAAACAGCAGCTTGGCCCGGCGCATGGCGAGAAAGGGCGTGGCGCAGTCCAGCGTGGCGATCTGTTGCAGCACCGCGGCGATCGGCTCGCCGGCCTCGCCACGCTCGCGGCAGCGTTGCAGCGCCAGGTAGCAGTCCACCTCCGCGCGCCGGCGGAATACCCGGGAGTCGGCACTCAAGGCGACCGGCTCGTAGCGGAAGATGCCGAGATCGGCGAGGACGAACTCCGACCAGTCCTGCTGCAGGTTGCCGAAAAACATCAGGCGCAGGCGTTCGCAGAGCGGATCGATGGCCAGGCTGTACACCTGCTCGTCCAGCCCTGGGCACCAGGCGGCGAAGGGGCGCGGCTGGCTGTGCTCGGTGGCCAGTTGCGCGAGCAGTTCGGGTTTCTTCAAGGCCTTGTGCGCGCGCGCGGCGAAGGCCTCGAGCAGTTCCTCCTTGCGCAGCAGGTCGAACAGCTCCGCCAGCGAAAGCTCGGCGTCATGCCGGATCCAGCCGGCGTCGAGCAACGCCTGGGCGGCCTGCCGCGGGCAACCGATCTCCGCGTAGGCCAGCTTGCTGGCGCGAAAATGCGCGCCCTTGCGCATGATCATGCGCACCAGGAGGGCCTGGCTGGGCAGCGCCAGTTCGCCGAAACGGCGCAGGAACGCCTGCTCCTCGGCCAGCAGCAGGTCGTGGTGACGCTCCCGCAACCAGGCCAGGGCTTTATGGAAGTTGCACAGGTAATACAGGCTGGGGTCGAGCTGAGGCTGCATGGGGAAACCGGATACTGTTTGCATATACAGATATCAGCGCGGCGCGCGCTTTGCAACGAGCAGGGGATGGGAGGCCGAGTCCGGCCAGCGGCCACGCGGCAAATCTGGGCGCACAGCCTGTACCGTAGGATGGCGCGGGCCGCGTAGGTTTGAGCGCAGCGATACCCATCACCACGAATACCAACCCACTCCCGGCGCCGACTGCTTTACTTGAGCGCGGCCGCCGCACCGTCAATACTGAGCCGGTGTCAGTACTTCGATAATCCACCCGTGAAGGATTCCCATGCGATTGATTTGTGCAGTACTGCCCTTGCTGGCGTTGGTCGGTTGTTCATCCTTTCAGGCCGCCCCGGAAAAAGTCACCGCGGTGCCTGCCGAGCGTTTGCTGGCCTACCAGCAGCCGGTGGCGGGCAGCGGACTGATCGTGGTCAACCGCGACCTTGGCATGCTCGGCGGCGGCTGCTATGTGGCGCTGCTGGTCGACCGTCAGGTGGCGGCGCGCATCGGTATCGGCGAAGAGGCGCGCTTGCATGTGCCGCCAGGTAAGCGGGTGGTCGGCATCGGCATCGACCAGGCCGACGACACCCTCTGCGGCAAAGGCCGACTGCGCCGCGAGCTGGCGGTACCCGTGGTGGCAGGCGAAAGCCAGCACCTGCGTATCGTCAGCGAGGCCAAGAGCGGCTTCGATATCCGGCTGGCCACGCCCTGATGGCTGGCGCGGCGGGTGACTCGTCTAATTGCGGGGCTCACATGACTGTCGGTTGGGGGGATCGTTCCTGAGCTCAACCCTGCTCGTTCCTGCGGCCGCTGATGGTCTCCGGCATTGGATATACCGAGTTGGTACTGAGATAAGCGCGAATTGGCTTAATCCAGACGACTAGCGGCCTTGGCAGGCGTTGATGCAGCGCTCACAATTTGTTTTGAGTTGAACGAACTGAAGTCTGGCCTGTATTACTGGGGAATAGTTCAGAAACGTCGAAACAAAAGGATGAATATCCAGCATCACTCGAAGGCAGTTCGCCAGCTGCTTGGTGTGTTCCTATGAGTGGTGATGGTATGTCGTCGATGAATCCCTTTTCGTATGGCGTTTTCTCCACTGCGCGCGTTCTTTCGTCGCGACGCTGGCCAGGTCGATGAACCAGGGTTTGCTCATCTCATTGCTCATGACCAACTTCTCTGTACCGCTTAGGTGAAGAGGCCGTTTTAATAATTGCAGCAGCGATCAGCAGCAGTAGCTCGATTGTCTGGGCCAACTCGAAGTAATCGTCAATTTGTAGCGATCTGAGTCAGCAGAGTCCGATTTCAGCTGTCGCTTGCCTGTGTTCAAAGACGCAGCCGCTTCCTATCGTACCCACGCATAGGACGCTAGTTATGCAAACCATTCGCAACACGCTAGTGGTGATGGATGCACAGCAGCCTGACTCTCTACTGCTTGATAGAGCCACGCTGATCGCCAGTGCTACCTCATCGCACTTGCACTTGCTGGCATGTAACAAGAAAAACCACTCATCATCGGATCTGCAGGCAACCGAGGATTCCCTGCGCCAGAAAGGTTTCAGCGTCAGCTCACAGCAGGCCTGGAAGGACAGCCTGCACAAGACCATCATCGCCGTGCAACAGGAGCAGGAATGCGGCCTGGTGATCAAGCAACATTTGCCCGATAACCCCTTGCTCAAGACTTTTCTCCCTTCCGAAGACTGGAAGCTGTTGCGTTTCTGTCCCTGCCCGGTGTTGATCGTCAAAAGTACCGAGTCCTGGCAGGGCGGTGTGATTCTCGCGGCCATCGACGCTGGTAATAGCGATGTCAATCACCGGGTTCTGCATGCCGGTATTGTCGGACATGGCTACGACATTGCCCAGATGATTGGCGGCACCCTGCACATCATGTCCGCTCACCCCTGTGCCGAACTGTTATCTGCCGATCCCGTCTACCACCTCAGGGAGAGCATCCACGCGATGTACCTGGAGCACTGCAGGGCGCTGCAAGCCGAATACTAGGTCGGCGACGAACGCCTGCATATCGAAGAAGGTCCGGCCGAAGAGCTGATACCGTCTATCGCCGAGCGGCTGCGGGTGACACTTACCGTGATTGGCAGCGTCGCCCGCAGTGGCCTGTCTGGAGCCTTGCTCGGTAACACGGCGGAAAACATTCTCGACAGCCTGAACTCTGACGTGCTGGTGCTCAAACCCGACGACATCATCAGCCACCTCGAGGAACTGGCGTCGCCACCGCACAATCAGGTCCTGGATGGCGCCATCCACTCCTGGCCTTATAGCCATACCGCGCATCTGGAGGTTCCGACGACTCAGGCCGTCAGTTACATCAAGGAGGCGTCCAGTCGGCAAGCGGATGCCCCGGCAATCAGTCTGGATCAGGAGCAGAGACTCAGCCGCCAGGTGCGGTAGGCATGCCTGGCGACATGGCGGGCGACGGTGAGGGTCGGTCATACGCCCGTTGCGGTGTTGCGCTGCTTGAAAAGTTGGGTCATTTAGCTCACTGAACGCCCCCATTTTTCACGCAGCGCGCCGTGCCGCGAACGCCTGGAGGCGGCCTCGCGACGGCGTTCGATACGTTCACAGCAAGCCCTTGCCGAACTGTCGACGCATGGTGCTTGCCGCCACCGTCCAGCCATGATCGACCGGTTTTGCCTATCGGCCATTCCCCGCCAGCCTGCAGAGCTGATTTACTATGCCTGCCCGTAACTGGGCGCTGACAGCGAGCGCGCCCTCCAGAATCTGCTTGTCGAGGAAAACACCCGTGGCCGGAACCAGCCTGTTAGCCCTGCTTGACGATATCGCCAGCATGCTCGACGACGTGGCGCTGATGACCAAGGTCGCGGCGAAGAAGACCGCCGGCGTGCTCGGCGACGACCTGGCCCTCAACGCCCAGCAGGTCGCGGGGGTCAAGGCCGAGCGCGAACTGCCGGTGGTCTGGGCGGTGGCCAAGGGCTCGTTGCTGAACAAGCTGATCCTGGTGCCGGCAGCGCTGGTCGTCAGCCTGCTGGCGCCCTGGGCGGTCACGCCGCTGCTGATGCTCGGTGGCGCTTTTCTCTGTTACGAAGGCTTCGAGAAACTGGCGCACAAGCTGCTGCACAGCCAGGACGAGGAGCAGCAACATAAGGCCGAGCTGACGGCCGCGCTGGTCAACCCGGCGGTCGACCTGGTCGCCTTCGAGCGCGACAAGATCAAGGGCGCGGTGCGCACCGACTTCATTCTCTCGGCGGAAATCATCGTCATCAGCCTCGGCACCGTGACCGGCCAGGCGCTGGGCACCCAGCTCGCCGTGCTCGCCGGCATCGCCCTGCTGATGACCGTCGGCGTCTACGGGCTGGTGGCTGGCATCGTCAAGCTCGACGACGGCGGCCTGTACCTCTCCCAGCGCACCGGCAGCGGCCTGGGCGGGCGCCTGCAGCGCGGCCTCGGTGCCGGCATCCTCAGCGCCGCGCCCTATCTGATGAAGAGCCTGTCGGTGATCGGCACCGTGGCCATGTTCATGGTCGGCGGCGGCATCCTCAGCCACGGCATCCCGGCCGCTCACAGGCTGATCGAAGGCTTCGCCCACGGCCTGCAAGCCGTGCCCGCGCTCGGCGCGGCGCTGGCGGCGATTACCCCGACCCTGCTGGACATGCTGCTGGGCGTGCTGGCCGGCGCGTTGGTGCTGGTCGGCGTCACGGCGCTGGGGCGCCTGTACCGGGTGTTCAAGCCGGCCTAGGCGACCAGGGACCGGCTGACGGGCTAATCGACCCGCTCAAGCATCTGCGGGTAACGCGCCAGCAGCGTGCCGAGGTCGCGCTCCATGGCGCCATCGGTCTGGCCGCCATTGGCCATCAGCCATTGCACGCGGTCGAGGGTGTCGGGCGCCGCCATGTCGGCGGCGAAACGCTGCGATTCCTCCACCAGCGCCGCGCCATCGGCGGCGCTGATGCTGTCCACTAGGGCCTTGATGTGGGCGATACCGGCGGCCGGGAAACTGGCGATGCGCCGCGCCTGCGCCGAGATAAAGCCCTCCAGCTCGGCATCTGGCACGGCGCGGTTGATCCAGCTGTAGCGCTCGGCGGTGTCGGCATCGAAGTCGGCGCCGCCCAGGCACACTTCCAGCGCGCGGCCGCGGCCGAGCAGTTGTGCCAGGCGCACCGTGCCGCCGGCACCCGGCAATAGGCCGACCGCGACTTCCGGCTGGCCCAGCACACCCCGCTCACGGGAAGCGAAGCGCATATCCAGCGCCAGCAGGAACTCGCTGCCGGCCCCGCGGGCGCGACCGCGCAACTCGCCGATGGTCACCTGCGGCAGGCGGCTGTAGCGGCCGAACAAGGCGCTGAGCAAACTGGCCTGGCCTTCCGGCAATGCCGGCGCGGGCTGGCCGAGCTGACTGCCGAGGTCGTAATGGGCCAGGAAGAACTCCGGGTTGGCGCTGCGGAAGATCACCACGCGGGTCTGCGCATCGCTTTCCAGGGCCTTGGCCAGGTTGAGCAGATCGATGACCACCTCGCGGTCGACCAGGTTGATTGGCGGGTGGTCGAAGGTGATGCTGGCCACGCCGTCGTGGTCATGCCGGGTCAGGGTGCGGTAGGCGCTCATGGATTTTTCTCCTCGTTGGATAAGCCGGAGCGTGCGGCGGGGCGGGGGCGGGTCTCAAGCACTATCAGCCTGGGTGATGGCGAGGCTTCGCCGTCCTGAAGATCGACGCTGTAATACCGCGATCGGTTGGCGATCCAATAGGCTGAAGCCTGGTCGGCGGATGATCCCGGTCCGCCGGCAACCTGGCCGAGGCGCGGCTGCCAATACCGGAAGGGAGTGCAAAGCATGAGTGGCGTGGCCTGTGTGGCATTGGCGCTATTGATGGGGTATGCCATCCAGCGCGGCGGCACCTGCACGGTGGCGGCCCTGGAGGAAGTGGTGCAGCAGCGCCGCTGGACGCGGCTGCGGGCGTTGCTGGAGGCCTCGTTGTGGGTGCTCGGCGGGTTCGTCCTGCTGCGAGCGCTGGGTCGCCTGCCGCAATTGCCGATGGGTTATCCGTTGCACTGGCACGCCGCAGTCGGCGGGGCCTTGCTCGGGCTGGGCGCCTTGATCAACGGCGGCTGCGCCTTCGCCGTGGTGGCACGGATCGGTTCCGGGCAGTGGGCCTGGCTGGCCACGCCGCCGGGCTTCCTGCTGGGCTACGCGCTGCTGGAGCGCTGGGCCGGCGTCGCGGCGGCCATGCCGCAGGCGCTGCCGGTGTGGTTGCAGGCGATTCCCATGGGCTGGGGGCTGCTGGTCGTCGCGGCGCTGCTGACGCGCCTGGCCTGGCTGGTGTGGCGCGCTGCCGGGCACTGGCGCCTGGGTCGACGCGTCTGGTCGCCGCACCAGGCCACCCTGGTCATCGGCCTGGTGTTCCTGCTGCTGTTCGTCAATGTCGGCGCCTGGGCCTATACCGATGTGCTGGCGGAACTGGCGAGCGGCCGCTTCATGCAACTGGGCCTGCGTGGCTGGCTGCTGCCGGCGATGTTCGCCGGTGCGCTGTACGGCGGCTGGGCGGCCGGGCTCTGGCAACAGCGCTGGCCCAGCCTGGTCACGATGGTGCGCTGCTTCTGCGGCGGCCTGCTGATGGGCGCGGGCGCGGTCCTGGTGCCCGGCGGCAACGACAGCCTGATCCTGTTCGGCATGCCGCTGCTGTGGCCCAACGCCTGGCTGGCCTTCGCCAGCATGTGCGCGGTGGTGCTGCTGGCCTTGTGGTGGCGCGAGCTTTGGCAGCGAGCGCGCGGCCGAAGCCACGCGCGGCTGCCTGCGGGCAGGTAGGGCGCGGCGTGCGCATTGCTGGCTGAGGCGCTTGGTGTGTCTACCCGAGCCCTGGCGAAATTGTCCGGGTAGCGCTCTTGAAGGAGGGGCCGCCACGTTTTCGTCGCCGCGCTGTCGCGCAGCAAACTGTGTAGGAGCTAGCTTGCTAGCGATGCTTTTGATCGGCAAATATCGCCGGGGGGCCGGATCGCCAGCAAGCTGGCTCCTACAAGGCCGCTGGCGCTCCATGGACAGAGGCTCGAGCTTATTCTGAGACGCCCCTTAGCCGGCGATCTCGATCACCACTTTGCCCTGCGCGCTGCCGTCTGCCACCAGTCGGTGGGCCTCGTCCACCGTGTCCAGGGTGAAGCGGCGCGGGTCCAGCAGCACGCGTAGCTGGCCGGCCTCGACCAGGGCGCCGGCCTCGGCGAGGATCTGCCCATGGTGCTGACGGCCCTTGCCGGTCAGCAGCGGCAACAGGGTGAACACCCCGGAGTAGGTGGCCGCGCGGAACGACAGCGGCGCCAGCTGGTGCTCGCCCCGGCCCATGCAGCTCACCACATGGCCGCTGTAGAGGCGTGCGGCGGCGAAGGAGGCGTCGAGGGTGGCGCCGCCCACGGTGTCGTAGATCAGGTCGAAGCCCTCGCCATCGGTGTACTGCGCCACATAGTCCGCGACGCTGCTGCTGCGGTAGTCGATCGCGGTGGCGCCCAGGCTCTCGATGGTCTGCCGCCGCTGCGCCGAGCCGGTGGCGAACACCTCGGCGCCGAAGGCGCGGGCGATCTGGATGGCGACATGCCCGACACCGCCGGCGCCGCCCTGCACCAGGACCTTCTGCCCGGGGCCGACCCGGCCGCGGTCGACCAGGCCCTCCCAGGCGGTGATGACGATCAGGGGCAGGGCCGCGGCCTCGCGCATGCTCAGGTTGCCCGGCTTCTTCGCCAGCAGGTCGGCGTCCACCGCGGCGAACTCGGCCAGCGAACCCTGCTGGCCGCCGATGCCGGTGGCCATGCCGTAGACCTCGTCGCCGACCGCGAAGGCGTGGACGCCGGCGCCGACCGCCTCGACCACGCCGGCCAGGTCCAGGCCCAGCACGGCCGGCAGGGGCTGTTTGGCGTGGGCGCCCTGGCCGGCGCGGATCTTGGTGTCCAACGGGTTCACCCCGCTGGCCAGGATGCGCACCAGCACCTGGCCGGCGGCGGGTTGCGGGCGTGGCACCTGGGCCAGGCGGAAGGGGGCGTTGGTGTGGTCGACGAACAGGGCGCGCATGGTCATGATCGGGTGCCTCTCGGTGGCTGATGAGTGGGGCGACGAGCCGGCTTGCGCCGCTGTCGCGCTGGCCGCGGCGCGCTGTCGGCGCTGCCTGGCGATGGCGGGATTGTTGGTCAGCCAACTCATTCCGATAAGAAGCCGAATAGGTATAGTGTCAATTCCTGATTGGCATGAATCGAGGCGCCGATGGACAAGCTCAATGCCATGGCGGTGTTCGTTCGGGTGGTGGAGCGCGGCAGCTTTTCCGCCGTGGCGCGCGAGCTGAACAGCAGCCAGCCGAACATCAGCAAGCAGATCCGTGCGCTGGAGACGGCCCTGGGCGGCAAGCTGATCGCCCGCACCACGCGGCGGCTGTCGTTGACCGACGAGGGGCGGCGCTACTACGACGAGTGCCGGCAGATCCTCGCCGCGGTGGATGCCGCGGAACACAGTTTCCAGAGTGGGCGCGAGCTGGTGGCCGGGCCGCTGCGGGTCGCCTCGTCGGTGAGTTTCGGGCGCACCCAGATCGCCCCGCGGCTCGCGGGCTTTCTCGCCCGCTACCCGGCCGTGAGCATCGACCTGCAGCTCAGCGACCGCAACGAAGACCTGGTCAGCGAAGGCGTGGACGTCGCCCTGCGCATCGGCGAGCTGCGCGACAGTGGCCTGCTCGGCCGTGCGCTCGGCAGCGCCCGGCGGGTCACCCTGGCGGCCCCGGACTACCTGGCCCGGCATGGCGAACCTCGCGAGCCGGCCGAGCTGAGCCGGCACAACTGCCTGGTCTTCACCCAGCTGGCCAGCGCCAACGCCTGGACCTACAGTCGCGGCGAGCAGCGCCAGACCCTGCTGGTCAACGGCAATGCGCGCAGCAACAGTTCGGAGGCCATCCGCGAAATGGTCCTGGCGGGGCTGGGCATCTCGCTGTCACCGCTGTGGCTGTTCGGCGCAGACCTCGCGGCCGGGCGCGTCGTGGCCATCCTCGGCGACTACAGCCCTGAGCCGCTGCCCATTCATGCGTTGTCGCCGGCCAATCGCCGGCAGTCGGCGCGGGTGCGCGCCTTCGTCGACTACCTGGCAGAGGAGTTCGCCCGCGACCCGGCCATCGCCCCCTGAGGCGAAGTGCGCCGGTCAGATGCCGTCGATCTGGTAAGGCCGGGTGATGACCTCGAGCAGGTGGCCGTCGGGATCCTCGAAATACACCCCGCGGCCACCGAAGTGCTGGTTGATTTCGCCGGCGCTTTGTTTGCCGGGATCGGCCCAGTATTCGAGCCCGCGTGCGCGGATGCGGGCGAAGATCTGCTCGAACTCCGCCTCGCTGGTCAGGAAGGCATAGTGCTGGGAGGAAATCTTGCCGTCCTGCTGGTAGAAGTCGACTGAGACGCCGTTGCTCAGCGGCACCACCAGCATCGCCCCGAACGGGACGGCGGCGGGCAGGCCGAGGATCTCGGTGAGGAAGGCTGCCGACTTCTGCTTATCGCGGCACCAGACGATGGTGTGGTTCAGTTGCACGTTCATGCCAGGACCCTCCTTGCCAATCGAGCCAGACCCACCGAGGCGTCCCCGCAGGCTGTCTCCTTGCCCAGCCTGTTAGGCGCCTCGAGGCGGCGGTTGCAACACCGCGTCGATCAGCGCGGTGTCGGCGTATTCGGTCAGTTCGACCACCTGGCCGTCGACCAGGCGGAAGATCCAACAATAGCTATTTTGGTACGGATCACCGGCCTTGGTGAGGTTGTGCCCGCGCGCCTCGACCACCACGCAGTCGTCTTCGGCGATCAAGCGATGCGCCGTGATCCGGTTGCCGTCGGCCAGTTGTGCGTTCAACGGGCCGAGCAGTTCGTCGAGCACCGTCTGCTTGCCCCGGTAAGTCTTTGACCAGGCGGTGGAGCCGATGATCGTCCAGCTCACCTCGTCGGCCAATGCCTGGACAAAGGGGCGGCCATTGCCCTTGGCGGTCTCGGCGAAGACGTTCTGCAGGAGTTGCTTGTTCTGTGCTGCTGTCATGGCTGGTCACCGCTGGTAGGAGCGTCTATGCGCGTTTTCAGTCGGGTTTGCGGGCGCTGTAGAGCGCCAGGGTGCCGAACAGGGTGCTGAAGCTTTGCCGTTGCGAAACCTCGACGAAGCCGGCATTTTCAAACAGCTCGATCAACCGGCCCGCGACGTTGTCTTGGGTGTTGCCGAATCCATCCAGGAGCTGGATCGCCAAGAATAGGCCACGCATCGCCCCATTGCCGGCCTTGCCCCAGTCGGCCACATGCAACTGCCCGCCAGGCCGGAGCACCCGGAAAGCCTCTTGCGCCGTGCGCTGCTTGTCTGCCCAGCACAGGTGGTGGAAGAACAGGCTCGAGAGGACCCGGTCGAAGCAGACCGGCGGATAGGGCAGCGCATAGGACAGCGCCTCGTCGAACTGCAGCGCAACCGCGGCTCGCTGCGCCTTGCGCCCGGCCCGCAACAGGACCGCCGAATCGCCATCGACCCCGACCACCTGCGCGCCCGGGCAAGCCTGCTTGAGCCAGATGGCCAGGGTGCCGGTGCCACAGGCGAGATCCAGCACCCGCTGGCCCGCCTCGACGTTGGCCTGGCGGATAAGCGCGTGCTTGAACCGGCGCTCCCGCGTGGTGGCGCCGACCACCGCGTCGTAGCAGGGAGTGAGCCAGTGGAAACCCAGCGCCGGGACGTACTTTGAGTCATGGGAGTGACGCATTGGTTGTCCTCGCGCACTGATCGAAGGTGGTTTTTTAGGCCATGTCCCAGTTACCTGTTGCATGCGGCAATTCCTACAGATGGCGCGGTTTGCTCCTCTCCCTCCTAAGGGCAAGAGGGGCGAGAGGGTAATCTGAGCAGCTGAGCAGGCGCGCAACACATAACTGGGACACGATCTATCTCGTTGCTACCGCATCGGATTCGCGGGGTTGCCAACCGCCACCGAGCGCCTTGAAGGCGGCGACTGCTGCGCGTGCAGATTCCGTCTGCGCCTGTGCTCGCGTATCGGCAGCATGCAGCAAGTCTTCGTCGGCTTTCAGGACTTCAATCAGGCTGACGACCCCTTGCTGATAGGCCGCAAACGAAGCGCCTCGCGCGTGCCCGAGCGAGTCTACCCCCCTGGCAAGCAGAGTCGCCTGTTCCTCGCGTTTGACCAAGGCTGAGAAGGCGTTTTCCACATCCTCGGTAGCACGCAGCACGGCCAGTCGATAGGCCGCCAGCATCTCGGCCTCCTGGCCCTTGGCCAGGTCGATCTGCGCGTCGATGCGAGCGAAATCGAACAGACGCCAGCGCAGGCCCAGCACGCCGGCGGCCTGACCGGCACCGTTACCGAACAGGTTGCCGCTGGACACCGATGTCGCGCTGCCGATCAGTCCACTCAAGGAGAGCTTGGGGTAATACTCGGCGATGGCGACGCCGATTCGTGCGTTGGATGCGGCCAGTTGGCGCTCGGCCGCAATCAAATCGGGCCGGCGTCTGAGCAAGTCGCCCGGCGATCCCGTGGCCGCGATCTGCGGCGCAGCCGGTATGGCGACGACCTCGGCAAGTTCCATCCGATGTGTGCCGGGCGACGAGCCTAGTATCACATCCAGCGCGTTCATGGCCGAAGACAGGGCCGTATCGAGGACGGAGACGGATGCCTGAACCTGGGCGAGTGCCCCTTCAGCCTGATGTAACTGGAGTTCGGCAGCCAACCCCTTGCCATAAAGAAGATTGACCCTCGCCAGTAACTCCTGCTGGGTCTGTACCTGCTTGTGTGCAATATCGAGACGGGCTTGCAGCCCTCGGATGCGGATGTAAATGTCTGCGGTCTGCGCCGCCACAGCCAATCGTGTTGCGCTCGCACCTGCGTCCGTAGCCTGGTACTCGGCCAACGCCGCTTCGCGTCCACGGCGCAGGCCACCGAACAGGTCCAGTTCCCAGCTCGCGCCAAGATTGGCTTCATAGGCGTTACCGTAACGGTCGAAATCGGGCGTCGAGTTCAGCACTTGTCCCAGCGGCGTTTCAACCGACTGGTAGGCCCTGGCTGCTTGACCGCTGATGTTGCCCGCGGGCAACAAGGCGGCATGTGCCGCCCCGAGTCCCGCACGCGCCTGAGCGACACGGGCAGCCGCCTGTGACAGGTCGAGGTTCTGCTCCAGCGCAAGGGTTACGAAGCGAGTCAGTTGCGGGTCGCCGAAACCTGTCCACCAGGCGATGAGATCGGCATTGGCAGTGGCATGCCGTTGATCGACTGCCGCTCGACCCAGGTATCGCTCCGGCAGGGGCGTGTCGGGTCGAGCGTAGTTGGGACCGACGGCGCAGCCTGCCGAAAGGCTGGCGCTGATGAGCACGGCAAGGATGCGCTTGGTTGGCATGGGCTTCTTCCGGAACGGGGTATGATAAACAGACTGTTTGTGACCATAATGCGTATTGGTCACTTGTTGTCCACTTTAAATATTGGCAGTAGGCATGTAAATCATGAGCAAAACAGACGCTAATTCAGGTTCGGCCCGCGGCCCGGCCGATCACGATGTGCGCGATCAGATCGTTGCCGCCGCTACCGAGCACTTCAGCCGGTATGGCTACGAGAAGACGACTGTCTCCGATCTCGCCAAAGCCATCGGCTTTTCCAAGGCCTACATCTACAAGTTCTTCGAGTCCAAGCAGGCCATTGGCGAGTTGATATGCGCGAACTGTCTGAGCCAGATCGAGGCTGATGTCAGGGCGGCCGTCGATGAAGCCGACCACCCGCCAGAGAAGCTGCGGCGGATGTTCAAGTCGGTCGTAGAGGCCAGCCTTCGTCTGTTTTCCCAGGATCGCAAGCTCTACGAAATTGCTACCTCGGCGGCTACCGAGCGCTGGCAGGCGACGCTTGCTTATGAAGGGCGCATCCGCGAATTGCTGCAGGACATTCTGCAGGCAGGTCGGCAAAGCGGGGACTTCGAGCGCAAGACGCCTCTCGATGAAACCGTGATGGCGATCTATCTGGTCATTCGGCCCTATATCAACCCGCTGCTCTTGCAGCATGGCTTCGACTACATCGACGAGGCCCCTGCGCAACTGTCCAGTCTGGTGCTGCGCAGCCTGTCGCCGTAACACTATTGTTATTGTGACTATTTTATGTATTGGTCACTAAAGTCAAAGTGAGAGCCCCGATCATTTCGTCTATGGGGCTCTCATGCTCCGGCGTCGTTTCGTTTTACCTACCCTCATCTGCGTAGTGCCATTTGCGTTGGTCGCTTGCGGCGAAGAACACAAACCGATTCGCGCACCGACGCGCCGCTGGTGCGTGTCGCCATCGCTCGGACGGCAATCCCTATCGGCAATGGCCGCATCCACAAGTGACGGCCGGCAGGGACTTGAGTGGGCCTCGAAGACTCTGGCCGGCCGGGTGGACACGGGACGCACGAAGGCGGTACCTCCTTGTGCTCGGGGGGGATACCTGGGACGTTGGCATCTCCCCCGATACTTCAGCGCGCAACGCGTACGCCCTCAAAGGGGGCGGTAGAGCACCCTCTGCCTCAGAATGTCGGGTTCCGACCTTTCGGCTCGTTGTGCGGGGCCGGCAGCAGGTTGCTCCTCGAGCATCCGTGCAAGGCGCTGACTGGAGCCCAGGTTGCTGGAGCTACCGTAGAGCACCCTCTGCCTCAGAATGCCGGGCTCCGACCTTTCGGCCCATTGCGCAGGGCCGGCAGCTGCAGGCTGCTCCTCGGGCGTCCGCACAACGCGCTGACTGGAGCCCTGGTTGCGGGAGCTACCGTAGAGTGCCCTGTCCCTCAGAATCTCGGGCTCCGACTTTTCGAGCCGCCGCTCCTGTTGCACGATCGCATTGCCCGCGGCGCTGGGCCGCTTCTCGATCAGCTGCGCAAAGCGCTCAGCGGAGTCCTGGCTGGCGCGATCACTCACCAGTGCCTCTGGCTGCAGGCGGTAGTCCAGCTGCCGTCCACTGCTACCTTCGGCTTGTACCGTAGTCACAGCAGCGCCCATCATCAGCGCAGCCAGTGCCGTCATGCCCAGTATCGATTTCATGGCGTCATCCTCCAAAGATGCGTTATTCATCATTTGTGACCATAATACATATTGGTCACTTGCTGTCCACCTTTAAGATTGCCAGTAGGCTGTAAACCATGAGCACAAAAGTCACCAAGTCGGTTCCAGTTCGCGGCCCGGCCGACCACGAGGTGCGCGATCAGATCGTTGCCGCCGCTACCGAGCACTTCAGCCGGTATGGCTACGAGAAGACGGCCGTCTCCGATCTCGCCAAAGCCATCGGCTTTTCCAAGGCCTACATCTACAAGTTCTTCGAGTCCAAGCAGGCCATTGGCGAGATGATCTGCGCGAACTGCCTGAGCCAGATCGAGGCCGAGATCAGAGCGGCCGTCGATGAGGCCGATCGCCCGCCGGAGCAGCTGCGGCGGATGTTCAGGGCTGTCGTGATGGCCAGCCTTCGTCTGTTTTCCCAGGATCGCAAGCTCTACGAGATTGCCGCTTCGGCGGCGACCGAGCGCTGGCAGGCGACGCTTGCTTATGAGGGGCGCATCCGCGAGTTGCTGCTGGACATCCTGCAGGCAGGTCGGCAACGCGGGGACTTCGAACGCAAGACGCCCCTCGATGAAACCGTGATGGCGATCTATCTGGTCATGCGCCCTTACCTCAACCCGCTGCTGTTGCAGCATGGCTTCGACTACATCGACGAGGCCCCTGCGCAACTGTCCAGCCTGGTACTGCGCAGCCTGTCGCCGTAACACTATTGCTATTGTGACTATTGACTAAATTAGTCACTAGAGTCAAAGTGAGATCCCCGATCATTTCGTATATGGGACTCTCATGCTCCGGCGTCGCTTCGTTTTACCTACCCTCATCTGCGTATTGCCGTTTGCGTTGGTCGCTTGCGGCGAGAAAGCGCAAACCGATCCACGCACTGAAGCGCCGCTGGTGCGTGCCGCTATCGTGCAAGAGGCAATCCCGGCGTCACGTTCCTTCACCGGGACCGTAGCGGCGCGAGTCCAGAGTGACCTGGGCTTTCGCGTCGCCGGCAAGGTGCTGGAGCGGCTTGTGGATACGGGGCAGACCGTCAAGCGCGGTCAGGCACTCATGCGTATCGATCCCGTCGATCTGAAGCTTGCCGCGCATGCGCAGCGCGAAGCGGTCGCCGCTGCGCGAGCGCGGGCGCAGCAAACGGGCGATGATGAAGCCCGCTATCGCGAGCTGCGCGGAACCGGCGCGATATCGGCGTCGGCCTACGATCAGTTCAAGGCCGCGGCGGATGCTGCCAGGTCCCAGCTCCGTGCGGCCCAGGCCCAGGCGGAAGTTGCCCTTAATGCGACCCGCTATGCCGAGTTGCTGGCGGATGCCGATGGCATTGTCATGGATACGCTGGTCGAGCCCGGCCAAGTCGTCAATGCCGGCCAAGTCGTGGTGCGCTTGGCGCATGCCGGCCCCCGTGAAGCGCTTATCCAGTTGCCGGAAACCCTGCGCCCGGCGATCGGCTCCGCCGCGCAGGCCATGCTCTTCGGTAATGGAGCCGTTACCGTCCCGGCCAAGCTGCGGCAGCTCTCGGATGCCGCAGATCGACTGACCCGCACCTTTGAGGCGCGCTATGTGCTGGAAGGGGAGTTGGCCAACGCGCCCTTGGGTACCACGGTCACCCTGCAGATCCCGAACGGGCACTCCTCCGCGCAAGACGGCTTGCAGGTGCCGATCGGCGCGCTGTACGACGCGGGCAAGGGCCCCGGCGTATGGGTTATCCAGGGCGAGCCGGCGCAGGTTCATTGGCAGCCGGTGGTGGTCCAGAACCTCGATGATGAACACGCGCACATCAGCGCTCAGCTCAAGCAAGGCGAGCGGATAGTTGCGCTCGGCGTGCACTTGCTACGCGAAGGCCTGCAGGTGCGGGTGGCCGGCGAAGTCGCCGTAGCGGCGGTCGAGGGAGTCCGCCCATGAGCGAAGGTCGTTTCAACCTGTCAGCGCTCGCCGTACGCGAGCGCTCCATCACGCTGTTCCTGGTCTGTTTGATCTCGCTTGCCGGGCTTATCGCGTTCTTCCAGTTGGGGAGGGCGGAGGACCCCGCGTTCACAGTCAAGGTGATGACCATCGTCACCGCCTGGCCTGGTGCCACCGCCCAGGAAATGCAGGATCAGGTCGCCGAGAAGATCGAGAAGCGTCTGCAGGAGCTGCGCTGGTACGACCGCTCCGAGACCTACACCAGACCTGGGCTGGCCTTCACGACGTTGAGCCTGCTCGACACCACGCCGCCTGCGCAGGTGCCGGAGCAGTTCTATCAGGCGCGCAAGAAGGTCAGCGACGAGGCGAAGGAGCTGCCGGCTGGCGTGATCGGGCCGATGGTCAACGACGAATACTCGGATGTCACCTTTGCCCTGTTCGCGCTCAAGGCCAAGGGCGAACCGCAGCGCTTGCTGGTACGCGACGCGGAGAGGCTGCGCCAGCGGCTGTTGCATGTGCCGGGCGTGAAGAAGGTCAATATTGTTGGCGAGCAGCCCGAGCGCATCTTTGTCGAGCTTTCCCATGAACGTCTGGCGACGCTGGGGATCGGCCCGCAGGAGGTGTTTGCCGCGCTCAATGGCCAGAATGTCCTGACCCCGGCGGGCTCCGTAGAAACCAAGGGGCCGCAGGTGTTTATTCGCCTGGACGGCGCGTTCGACGAATTGCAGAAAATCCGCGACACCCCGGTGGTGGCGCAGGGGCGCACGCTGAAGCTGTCGGACATCGCCACCGTCAAGCGCGGCTATGAAGACCCAGCGACGTTTCTGATCCGCAATGGCGGCGAACCTGCCCTGCTGCTGGGCATCATCATGCGCGATGGCTGGAACGGCCTCGACCTGGGCCAGGCGCTGGACAGCGAGGTGAGTGCGATCAACGCCGAGCTGCCGCTGGGCATGAGCCTGAGCAAGGTCACCGATCAGGCCGTCAACATCAGCGCGGCGGTCGATGAATTTATGGTCAAGTTCTTCGTCGCGCTGCTGGTGGTCATGTTGGTGAGCTTTCTCAGCATGGGCTGGCGCGTGGGCGTCGTGGTCGCCGCGGCCGTGCCGCTGACCCTGGCGATGGTGTTCGTGGTGATGGCCGCGACCGGCAAGAACTTCGACCGCATCACCCTGGGTTCCCTGATCCTGGCGCTGGGCCTGCTGGTGGACGACGCCATCATCGCCATCGAAATGATGGTGGTGAAGATGGAGGAGGGTTACAGCCGCGTCAAAGCTTCCGCGTATGCCTGGAGCCACACCGCCGCGCCAATGCTGTCGGGCACCCTGGTCACGGCAGTCGGCTTTATGCCCAATGGCTTCGCCCGCTCCACTGCGGGTGAATACACCAGCAACATGTTCTGGATCGTCGGCGTTGCCTTGATCGCCTCGTGGCTGGTCGCCGTGCTGTTTACGCCCTACTTCGGCGTCAAGCTGCTGCCTGCCGTCAAAAAAGTCGAAGGGGGCAAGAAGGTCGAAGGCGGCCACGACGCCCTCTACGATACGCCACGCTACAACCGCTTGCGTCGGCTGCTGGCGCGGGTCATCGCCCGCAAGTGGCTGGTCGCCGGCTCGGTGGTTGGCCTGTTCGTGGTGGCCATACTCGGCATGGGCTTGGTCAAGAAGCAGTTCTTTCCGATCTCCGACCGCCCCGAAGTGCTGGTCGAGGTGCAGATGCCCTACGGCACCTCGATCGCCCAGACCAGCGCCGCCACGGAGAAGGTCGAGGCCTGGCTGGCCGAGCAGGAAGAGGCCAGGATCGTCACGGCTTACGTCGGCCAGGGCGCGCCACGCTTCTACATGGCAATGGGGCCGGAACTGCCTGATCCGTCATTCGCCAAGATCGTGGTGCGTACGGACAACCAGGAAGAGCGCGAGGCGTTGAAACATCGGCTGCGCCAGGCAATTGCCGAGGGCCTCGCTGCCGAGGCGCGCGTGCGTGTCACCCAACTGGTGTTCGGTCCGTATTCGCCGTTCCCGGTCGCCTACCGGGTCACCGGCCCGGCCCCGGATAAATTGCGTGAAATTGCCGCCGACGTGCAGCAGGTCATGGATGCCAGCCCGATGATGCGCACGGTCAACACCGACTGGGGCACGCGCGTACCCACGCTGCACTTCAGCCTGCAACAGGATCGCCTGCAGGCCGTGGGGCTGTCCTCCAGCGCCGTGGCGCAGCAACTGCAGTTCCTGCTCAGCGGCGTACCCGTCACCGCCGTACGTGAGGACATCCGCACGGTGCAGGTGATGGCCCGTTCGGCCGGGGACACGCGCTTCGATCCGGCCAGGGTCATGGACTTCACCCTGGCGGGCAGCAACGGGCAGCGCATCCCGCTGTCGCAGGTCGGCGAGATCGATGTGCGCATGGAGGAACCGATCATGCGTCGGCGCGACCGCGTGCCGACCATCACCGTGCGCGGCGACATCGCCGAGGGCCTGCAGCCGCCGGATGTATCGACGGCCATCACCCGGCAGCTTCAGCCCATCATGGCGAAACTGCCGAGCGGCTATCGCATCGAGCAGGCGGGCTCCATCGAGGAGTCAGGCAAGGCGATGGTGGCGATGTTGCCGCTGTTCCCGATCATGCTGGCAATCACCCTGATCATCCTTATTTTGCAGGTGCGCTCGATCTCGGCGATGGTCATGGTCTTTCTCACCAGCCCGCTGGGGCTGATCGGTGTAGTGCCGACGCTGATCCTGTTTCAGCAGCCATTCGGCATCAATGCGCTGGTCGGTCTGATTGCGCTATCCGGCATCCTGATGCGCAACACGCTGATCCTGATCGGGCAGATCCGCCATAACGAGCAGGCGGGATTGGACCCGTTCCGTGCGGTGGTCGAGGCCACCGTACAGCGCGCCCGGCCGGTGATCCTCACCGCGCTGGCAGCGATCCTGGCCTTTATCCCGCTGACCCATTCGGTGTTCTGGGGAACGCTCGCCTACACCCTGATCGGCGGCACCCTGGCGGGAACCGTGCTGACCCTGGTGTTCCTGCCGGCCATGTACGCCATCTGGTTCGGGATCAGGCCCGTCAACCATAGCCGGATTATGGAGGCGCAGCCCGCATAAACAGGCACCTGCGGCGGGCAGACCCTGCCGCCTTCAATTCATCCAAGTCGAGAGAAACTGCTATGACGAATTCAACAGTTGTCCTGGTTACCGGCGTGTCATCGGGCATCGGTCGTGCCGCCGCGGAGCAATTTGCCAAACGCGGTTGCCGAGTATTCGGCAGCGTACGCAGCATTGCCCAAGCCAGCCCACTAGCCGGTGTCGAGTTGGTCGAGATGGATGTTCGCGAGGAGGCCTCCGTTCGCCTTGGCATCCAATCCATTATCGACCGGGCCAAGCGTATCGACGTACTCGTCAATAACGCGGGCACGACCCTGATCGGCGCGGTGGAGGAAACAACATCTGCCGAGGCTGTAGCGCTGTTCGATACCAATGTCTTCAGTATTCTGCGCACGGTTCAGGCGGTACTCCCGCACATGCGAGCACAGCGTAGCGGAAGGATCGTCAACGTCAGTTCGGTGCTCGGCTTTCTTCCGGCACCCTATATGGGGCTCTATTCGGCTTCCAAGCATGCCGTGGAGGGGCTGTCTGAAACCCTGGATCACGAGGTGCGCCAGTTCGGCATCCGCGTAACGCTGGTCGAGCCGTCCTTCACCAGGACCAACCTGGACATCAATGCGCCTCAAGCAGGTGCAACCATCGCCGCCTATGACCGCGAGCGCGGTCTTTCATCACGCGCCGTGGTCGATAGCGTCAAAAGTGCCCCTGACCCTGCGAGCGTGGCCACCACCATTGTCGACGCGGCGCTGGGTAAATGGTCTATGCGGCGCACACCTGCTGGCCAGGCGTCATTGTTGAGTAAATTGCGCCGCTTTATGCCGGCAGGCCCCGTCGATGCGAATTTGCGCAAAACTTTCGGGCTGGGCTGAAAACCCTTTTGGATTCCAACCCATAAGCATTTTTTGAGGAATGAGATATGGCGACGAATAGAGAAAACACTGTTCGGATCGTAGTGACGGGGACCGGTGTTGTTGGGCCATTGGGCTGCGGCACCGAAACGGTCTGGTCCCGCCTGTTGGCGGGACAGTCCGGCATCCGTGCGCTGCCTGCCGATCTGGCCGACGGCACCGGCTGCGCCGTAGGCGGGCGGGTGCCCAGCTTGGAGGAAGATCCGCAAGCGGGCTACGACCCGGAGCGAATCGTCACCGCCAAGGAGCGCAAGAAGATGGATCGCTTCATCGAGTTTGCCCTCGCTGCCGCTCAGGAAGCCCTGGCGCAGGCGGCCTGGCAGCCGGCAGACGAGCAGCAGCGGCAGCGCACCGCGACCATCATTGCCTCCGGTGTCGGTGGGTTCGGCGCCATCGCCGAGGCCGTGCGCACCACGGACGAACGCGGGCCGCGCCGGCTCTCGCCATTCACCGCGCCTTCGTTTCTCGCCAATATGGCGGCCGGGCACGTCTCTATCCGGCACGGCTTCAAGGGGCCGCTCGGGGCACCGGTGACCGCCTGCGCGGCCGGGGCGCAAGCCATCGGTGATGCGGCCCGACTGATCCGTAGCGGCGAGGCGGATATTGCCGTGTGCGGCGGGACCGAGGCGGCGATCCATCGCGTCACGCTCGGCAGCTTTGCAGCGGCGCGAGCGTTGTCCACTGGATTCAACGACCACCCCCAGCAAGCGTCGCGCCCGTTCGACCGCGAGCGGGATGGTTTCGTCATGGCCGAGGGCGCCGGCCTGTTGGTGATCGAGTCGCTGGAGCATGCGCTGGCCCGCGGCGCACGGCCACTGGCGGAGCTGGTCGGTTACGGCACCAGCGCCGATGCCTATCACCTGACCGCCGGCCCGGAGGATGGCAGCGGCGCTCGACGCGCAATGGAGCAGGCGTTGCGCCAGGCCGGTGTTGCTTCGGGCGATGTGCAGCACATCAATGCCCATGCGACCTCCACGCAAGTTGGCGACCGCGGCGAGCTGGCCGCCATTCGAGCCGTTTTCGGGGCCGGGTCGGGCGTTGCTATCACATCGACCAAATCCAGTACCGGCCATCTACTGGGCGCCGCAGGCGGGATCGAGGCCATCTTCACCATTCTGGCGCTACGCGATCAGGTCGTTCCGCCCACGCTGAACCTCATCAATCCCGACGAGGCGGCCGATGGCCTCGATCTGGTTGGCCTGAGCGCGCGGCCAATGCCGATCCAGTACGCTCTGTCGAACGGGTTCGGCTTTGGCGGCGTCAATGCCAGCCTGCTGTTTCGCCGTTGGGAGTCTTTGCCATGAGTCTGCTGCCACGGGAAGACTCCCGTCGTGGCAAACGCCAGAGGGAAATGTTGTGGGCAGCGAGCGATGTATTCGCGGCGCTCGGCCACGACCTTGCCAACATGCAGTTGATCGCAGATGCCGCGGGCGTGACCAAGGCGACCCTCTATGCGCATTTCGGAAACAAGGCCGAGCTATTTCGGGCCGTTGTCGAGTATTGGATGGAGGAGCTGCCAGAGCCGGCGCTGGCGGACGCCGTGGAAGGAGATTTGCGCGCGCATTTGGAAGAAGTTGCACGGGAACTGCTTCTGCAAGCCACCCATCCGGCTTCCCATGCACTCACACGCATATTCATGCGATCTAACTGGGTGCCGCAGAAACGCTGGCGTCAACGCCATCACCCGTACCGTGCGCATCTGCAAAAGGCATTGTCCCAATGCCCCCGCTGCAACGACCCCACGCAAGCCTCCGCCCAGTTCCTGTTGCTGGCGGTTGGTAGTCTCGATTCCAGTATCGTCACGCCTGCGGATGAATGCCGGATCTCCGCAGCGGTGGATCTTTTCGTTCAAGCCTATGCGGAGCTTGAGTCGGCGCGTAAGCGCATAGCCCCTGGAGAAAAAACCGGCTCGCCGTTCAATCTCAGCGTTCTCAGCGTTGAGTGCATGTCACCATCGGAATAACCGAGCCAGGTGCGTTGTGAGTGGCGATTGGTCTTTAGGCAAACCAACGAGCGTCACAGGAAGCGCATTTGTTCAACCTATTGCCGACCGCTGCTACCCATTCGCGCTATCTCCACGTACTCGGACACGATCTGCCCAGCGCGCCTTGACCACGTCATAGAGAGTCCGGGCCCGGCACCCTGCTCTATGAACCAAGCGGCTGATGTCTATTGCCGCTCGAGCTGCGCCTGCAAGTCGGCGGGAATCGGCATCCGCTTGAACATGCTCACATTGGCCCCGCCGCTGTTGCCGACCGGCACCCGGCCCAGGGCCGAGCCGAGCATGCCCAGCGGAATGCGCGCCAGCTGGCCGAGTATTTCCCGGTAGTCGCGGCGTCTATAGCCGATCAGCAGGAACAGCAGGTGGCTATGGGTATGCGGCCACACGTAACTCTGGCCGATGATGTGCGCCCGTTCCACATGCCGGTAAGCGCTGGCATAGTCCTGCTTCGCCAGTGCGCCGCGCGCGCCCCGTACTTCGTTATCGAATGCCTGTCTATTGAAGTGCTTCATGGTCGATGCTCGTATGTTGTTAATTCGTTTCCGCGGCGAATGCAGCCCGCCGGGCTGCCAGGTTTGTGCAGGGCAGAGGCATCGCCCCGAGGTCGGGCCTCTCAGGCCTGCGAACTTGAGTCGGCCTGCAAACCGTACTGGCCACCAGCATGTCCGGTTCGCCGGGCACCGGCTTGTAAAAAGCTGCTGAGGTTCAGCAGGCAGGGAGGGAATGTGACAAGCAATAGCCCATCGAGGCTGTACGTGGGCGCGCGGCAGGCGCTGTTCGTCGGCGCGACCACAGCCAGCCGGCACAGGCATCACGCCGTGCAGATCAGCGTGGCCCTGGCCCAGCCCTTTCGCATGCGCCTGGAGCAGGGCGCCTGGCAGGAGTACCGGGGCGTCATCATTCGCCCCGATGCCGAGCACGAGTTCGACAGTGGCGGGGTAGCCGTCGCCAACCTGTTCCTGGATGTGGAAAGCGCCGATTACCGGGTCATTCTGCAAGCGCAGTCGGCGGGCGGCATCGAAGTCGGGCGCAGCGTGGCCGTGCCGCAGGAATTGCTCCAGGCGTTGCGCCTGTTTCACGCCGGGAAAAGTGCCATGGCGACCGCCCCCGAGCTGTGCACCCGGATAGTCGAGGCGTTTCTGGGCAGAACCCTGGCCCGCCGGGAGATCGACCCGCGCGTGGCCAGGGTTCTCGAGCTGATCGGCAAGGAGCCTGCGCAGAAGATCCGGGTGGAGCGCCTGGCCAATGCCGTTGCCCTGTCGCCGAGCCGGTTGGCTCACCTGTTCGCCGAGCAGGTCGGCGTGCCGATTCGGCGATATCGCCTGTGGCGGGCGATCCGCGAGGCGATCAGGCTGTGCCTGGGCGGGGCCTCCCTGACCGAAGCGGCGCATGCCACCGGCTTCAGCGATTCCGCGCATTTCTCCAACAGCTTCCGCGACCTGTTCGGCATGACGCCGTCGCTGCTCCTGTCGCAGCAGGCCGCGGTGGAGATCCTGCTCGGCGAGGCCTGAAGGGCGGGGCTCGCGGCCCTGCTTACCAGCGCCGCCTGCTGGCGATCAGCTGCTCGGCGGCGCTGGCCGCCAACGGCTGGGCGAAGTAATAGCCTTGGCCATATTCGACGCCCAGCGCCTGCAACTGGGCCCGTTGCTCCTGGTTCTCGATGCCTTCGGCGATCAGGTCCATGCCCAGGCTGTGGCCGAGGGTGACGATGGTCTGGATGATGTCCGCTTCCTTGCGATCCACGTCCATGCGCCGCACGAAGGAGGCGTCGATCTTCAGGGTGTTGACCGGGAAGCGATGCAGATAGGACAGCGATGAATAGCCGGTGCCGAAATCGTCCATCAGCAACTTGACGCCCAGGCCGCGCAACTGCTCCAGCACCGTCGCCGCCGCCTCGGCGTGCGCCATGATCAACGTCTCGGTGACCTCCAGCTTGAGGCTGCGGCTGTCCAGGCCGGATTCCTGCAGGGCCGCCTCGATCTGCGCCGTCAGGTCGGGCTGGATGAACTGGCGCCCGGCCAGGTTCACGCTCACCTGCAGCGGCGGATGCTCCGGGTAACTCAGCTGCCAGGCGCGCATCTGCCGGCACGCCTCGATCAGCACATTGCGGCCGATATGCACGATCAGGCCGGTTTCCTCGGTCAGCGGGATGAACTCGCCGGGCGGAACCAGGCTGCCGTCCGGTCGGCGCATGCGCACCAGCGCCTCGAAACCGCTCAGGGTGCCGCTGCGCAGCTCGACGATGGGCTGGTAGAACACCAGGAACTCCTGGCCCGTGAGCACCGCCTGGCGCAGCTCGGTTTCCATGTCGAGCAGGGCGACCACCCGCTCGCGCAGGTCCGCGGCAAACAGCTCGCTGTACCCCCCGCCTTTCTCCAGTGCCCGATGGTTGGCCGTTTCGGCATCGCGCAGCACGTCGTTCGGGTCGACATAGGCCGCCCTGGCGACGGCGATCACCCCGATGCTGGCGGTGCTGAATACCTCGCGCCCCTCGACGTTGAAGCCAGGCGCCAGGGCAACATGCAACTGATCGGCGAAGCGCGTCGCCTCGCTCGCGTCCTGCACCTCGTCGAGCAGGATGGCGAAATCCTGGCCGCTCAGGTGGGCGAGGGTGGTGCCCGGGCCCAGACCGGCGCCGAGGCGTTGCGCGACGGCGATCAACAGCTCGTCGCCCGCGGTGCTGCCGAGGCTGTCGGTGATGACCTTGAAGCGGTCCAGGCTGAGGTACAGCAGGGCGAAGCCGTGAGCGGGCTCCAGCTTGCTGCGGTCCAGCGCATCGCCCAGGCGGCTGAGCAGCAGCGCCCGGTTCGGCAAACCGGTCAGGCTGTCGCGCAACAGTTGCGTCTCGACCACCGAGGCGAGCATGACCCGCGCCGATGCCGCGCCTATCACCCCGGCCAACTGTTCCTCGACGTAGCGCGCCAGCTGGGCGTCGATCTCGCGCGGCCAGTCCAGTTCATGGTTCCTTCGGGCATAGGCGGTCAAGGCTTCCCTGGCCTTGTCGGCGCCGAGAAAGCGCGCCAGCAGCGCGTGCAGATCCGCCAGCGAGCCGCTGACCCGCCACGCGCGCTCCGCGCCGCGGTCGTGCTTGAACACGTCGACGAACAGGGTGGCCTGGGTTCGCTCGAGCTCGTTCTGATCGCTGAGTACCGATACGGCCAGGTAGGCGCCGATGTTGGCGAACATGCTCCACAGCATCGCATGGGTGATCTCGTCCAGGTCGCCCAGGCCGAACAGGCTCTGCGGGCGCAGCAACTCGATGCCGAATGGCCCCTGCTCGAGCAGCTCCATCGGCAGCCAGCCGGAGCGGGCGAAGGCGGGCAGCACCAGGGTGTAGGCCCACACCAGGAAACCGCCGCCGAGCCCGGCCAGGGCCCCGGCCCGGGTACCGCCTTTCCAGTAGATGCCGCCGAGCAGCGCCGGGGCGAACTGGGCCACCGCGGCAAACGAAATCAGGCCGATGGACACCAGCGCATAGGCTTCCCCCGCCAGCCGGTAATAGGCATAGCCGAGCAGCAGTTCGAGCACGATGGTGCCGCGACGGATGGCCAGCAGCAGGCCGGACAGGTCCTCGCGCTCGGCCAGGCGCAAGACCTTGATGCGCAGCAGGATGGGCATCACCAGGTCATTGCAGGCCATGATCGACAAGGCGATCGTCTCGACGATCACCATCCCGGTGGCGGCGGAGAAACCGCCGAGGAACACCAGCAGGGCCAGCGCCTGCTGCTGCTCGGACAGCGGCAGGATCAGCACGAAGGTGTCCGGATCGGCCGCGCCGGCGAAGTGCAGCTGGCCGCCGAAGGCGATCGGCAGGACGAAGATATTGAACAGCAACAGGTACAGCGGAAACAGCCAGATCGCCTTGTTCAGGTGCGCCTCGTCGACGTTCTCGACCACCGCCACCTGGAACTGGCGGGGCAGGAACATGATCGCCAGCATCGACAGGAACGCCAGCGAGAACAGCGAGGCCCAGCTGTGGTAGACGTCGGTCGAGCCGCCGCCGATGGTGAACACCGCGGCGATTTCCGGCGCCTGCGCCGCCTGGGCGAACAGATCGGCGAAGCCGTCGTACAGGCCATAGGTGACGAAGACGCCGACGGCCAGGAAGGCCAGCAGCTTGACCAGCGACTCGAAGGCGATCGCCGCCACCATGCCCTCATGGCGTTCCGCGGCGTCCAGATGGCGGGTGCCGAACACGATGGTGAAGGCCGCCAGGATCAAGGCCACGTAGAACCCAGTGTCGTCGAGGATCGAACTCGCCGCCGGCTGCGCCGTCGACAGGATCGCCGGATAGCCGCGCAGCACGTCGAAGCTGGTGGAAATCGCCTTCAGTTGCAGCGAGATGTAAGGCGTCACCCCGACCAGCGCGATCACCGTCACCAGCCCGGCCAGCGCCGCGCTCTTGCCATAGCGCGAGGAGATGAAGTCGGCCAGCGAGGTGAGGCGATTGTCCTTGGCGATACGGATGATCTTGCGCAACACGATCCACCACAGCGCCGCCATCACCGTCGGCCCGAGGTAGATCGGCAGGAAACCGATGCCGCTGCTGGCGGCGCGGCCGACGCTGCCGTAGAAGGTCCAGGCGGTGGCATAGACCGCCAGTGACAGCGAATAGACATAGGGGTTGGCGATCAGGCTGCGCCCGGCGGCCGCCGCCCGGTCGCCGTGATAGGCGATGGCGAACAGCAGGCCAAGATAGGCGCAGGCCGTGACGGCGATAACCCAGGCAGGCAATACTCGGCCCTCCGCTTCGACTGGACGCAAAACAGGGCGACAGCGCACGGCCGCTATTTCTTCTCGATCACCAGGGCCAGCAGGGCAATCAACAGCAACCAGGCGGCAAACACGTAGGCATACAGGATCGGTACGCCCAACACCCAGTCGGGCCGGTTGAACAGCGCCAGCAACGGGTAGTTGAACAGCGCCGCGCCCAGGATGAACAGGGCCGTCAGGCGCTGAGCCTTGATATTGGGTCTGTGCATGGCCCCTCCGCAGGCCGGCCAGCCTTGCCGGGTTACTGCCGCCTTCTCGACGCGCGATGCAGACCGCGCTGTCCGCGCAATAACGGGTAGACAGTCACTTTAAGTTATAGCTCCCCGCGGGCTGGCGAGCGCGCACTGGTGCGCCCGCGAAGACTGATCGGGGTCAGGTGGATGCCGCCATGCCGGTCAGGTTCCGGTCTGGATCGGACATCGGCTCTCAGGAAGGTTTACGTAGCGCTTCGATGAGCTCTTGTTTGCGCATGGTCGAGCGGCCGGCAATATTCCGTTTGCGCGCCAAGTCCATGAGCTCCTGCTTGGTCATCGACTCCAGTTTCGAGCCCGGCCGTGGTATCCCTCGGCGCGTCGCCAGCGCTCGCCGAGCGGACGATTCGCGTGCAGCTTGCTTGGCCGCCGTCGGGGTCTGTTGCCCTGACCCTCCGGCGCGTTCGCCGCCGCCGGATTGCTTGTTTACCGTAGCCCAGGCGCGGGCCTCGGCTTCCTGCTCGGAAACCCCTTGGGCCTCGTAGCTCTGCGCGATGTGCTCGGCCTTGCGCTTCTGCTTGTCGGTGTATTTGTCTTTGCTTCCTCGTGGCATGGGGCGTACCTCCATCAATGCCGCCGGAATCCGGAAAAACTGGCGGCCATATACCGACTGGAGTGCTCCGCGACTGGATGGTTCAGGCGTCCGGATGAATGGAAAATACGCTGGAGCCTGTGCACGAAAAACGAACTTATCCGTTTACGGCCCGCTCACAATTAAGAACAAAGCGCTTATCTCGATCAGCGCAAGTACGCCGATGCAGCAGCAAAACCAGGGCGCCATAGCCGGTGGACGAAGCCGGCTGACAGGTGATTTCGGCCCGAGGCAAACAGCCCCGGGCAGGATCGAGCGCCCATTCAATGTGTGTGATGTCAGGAGCCTTCGCCCATGGAATTGATCGAGCGAGTCATCGCGACGCTGTCAGCGGAGTTTTCCGACTTCAGCCAGCTTGAAGCAATCACCCGCACCAGCATGCGCCTGGTACTGGCGGTTGTACTCGGCGGGCTATTGGGGTTCGAACGCGAGGTAGCAGGCAAGGCCGCGGGTGTCCGCACGCACATGCTGGTCACCATGGGTACGGCGCTGTTCGTCATGGCCATCGAGCAAGACGGCGCCAGCGACGCGGCTGTCAGCCGGGTGATTCAGGGCATTGCCGCCGGTATTGGCTTCATCTGCGCCGGCACCATTCTCAAGGGCCGTGACATTGCCGGCGTCCAGGGCCTGACCACTGCTGGCGGTCTTTGGCTGGCGACCGCGATCGGCGTCACGGTCGGCCTCGGTCGTGGGGGCACGGCGATAGTGGCCACCGTGTTGGCACTCCTGATTCTGCATGTGCTGCCCCTGCTGCTGGACCGCCAGAATGCCCAACCGCCCGGAAGCGATGAGGGGCCGCGCTGATGCGTGGAGGATGGCGAAACGCTCCAGCGAGAGTGCGATATCGGCCTTCAAACGGTCCATTACGGGGGCGCAATGGCTGTTGTAGCGCGCCCCAGGCTCACCTGACCGATAGCCTCATCACCGCCAGTACCAACCCGGCAGCAAGAAAGGATCAGCACGCGGCATCCCTTCCCCTTAAAGCACAAGTTTTGATGCCAAAAAGGGCTGTCTAAGCGATTATTTGGCCATTAACTTGCGATGTTTTTCTTCCGACTCAAGCGGTTACGTGGGTCCGATCCTGCGGCCGTTCCCAGTGTCGGTTGCGGCGCTTTGTTGGGAGGGCTCGGATGGAGTACTCCGCGAGCTGAGCGTGGCCAGCAGCGACGCCTCACCCCGGTCGCTGAATACGATGGCGCGGGAATCCCTTGCCCGTTTCGCCCAGCCGAGTTCCTGAATTCGTGCCAGGAGCGCAGCCCCAAGCGCACCTGCCAGGTGATGCCTGCGCTCGCTCCAATCGAGACATGCCCTGCAAAACGACCGCCTTGAACAAGTAACCGCGTCCGTATCGATGCCCAAACGGCGAAACCATAGCCGCCCATGTTCAGTGAGCCATGGTCCTTCCTGGCGAGTTTCGAACACGCCCTGTCGCAGCATCTCCTCGTACGCCAGCACACCCAACTCGCCGGCAAGGTGGTCGTAACAGATGCGCGCCTTGCGCAGGGCAGGGTCGCGCGGGCCGGTCCGCGGGCGCACACCTTCGCTTCGGCCAGCCATGCCCATCAGCGACTCGAGGACGTGCGCGACATCCTGCCCGGCAAGCCGGAAGTAGCGGTGACGGCCTTGTTGGTCGACCTTGAGCAGCCCTGCTTCCAGCAGCTTGCCGAGGTGAAAACTGATGGTCTGCTTGGTGACACCGGCCATGTCCGCCAGTTCGGTAGCGGTCAGCGCGCCACCCGACATCAGGGCGGAGAGAACCTCCGCCCGAGCGTTATCGCCGATAAGCGCCGCGACGCGCACGATGTTAGGACCTTCACTCATGGTTCGATCCTAGTCGAACCACCCGTGGTCGGCAAAGCGCTAACGTGCCCACTACCCGTTCAAAGGAGATATGCACATGGGCATCACCTGCGTTATCCGATACGAGATCGATCCCTTCCAGCGCGATGCATTCAATGAGTACGCCGAAAACTGGGGTCGCATCATCCCGAGGTGCGGCGGTCACCTGTTGGGCTATTTCCTGCCCCACGAGGGAACGAACAATGTCGCCTGGGGGTTAATCGCGTTCGACAGTTTGGCTGCCTACGAGGCGTACCGTGCCCGCTTGAAGTCCGACAAGGACGGGCGCCAGAACTTCACCATGGCCCAAGAGCGCCGGTTCATCCTCAAAGAGGAACGAAGCTTCGTGGAGGTGGTGGAGGGCACGCTCGGCGTGGCTCCTTTGCCCGAGGGAGGCCTGACATGATCGCAGTCATTTTCGAGGTACTGCCGCATGCAGAGCGCAGACAGGACTACCTCGACGCCGCAAGCGCGCTGCGCCCGCACCTGGAGGAGATCGACGGCTTCCTGTCGATAGAACGCTTCGAAAGCCTCACCAATCCAGGAAAAATTCTTTCGCTCTCGTTCTGGCGGGATGAAGAAACCGTGAGGCAATGGCGGAACTTCGAACCTCACCGGTCCACCCAGAAGGCCGGTCGAGAGGTTATCTTTGCCGACTACCGGCTCCGCGTCGCCACGGTCATCCGGGACTACGGCCTGGACGACCGCAACGAGGCGCCCGAGGATTCGCGTCTAGTGCACTCATCGTAGCCGGAATGGGGTGCCGCCCAACGTCAAAGCTCAGGGGCGCGCCGTTTACGGCGCGTCCCGTGGCGCGCTGGGTTGTGCGAACGCGGAAGTAAAAGAGGGGCGGAGTGATGTATTTTTATTATGGCGTCCCCTTAATGCTGGGGTTTTTGCGAGCGCCGCGAGTAAAAAGTCAAACTGCTTTGGTTTGTTAAGCGACTACTGCCCATTGATTAGTCTTCTCGGCCAACATAGGCTCTTATTGATGAAATAAGCCCTTTCTCATTAAAGGTCAGTACATCAACGACATAGAGAGTTTCTTTTTGATCAACAATTATTTTTAGCTCTCCTGCAACAGAATTGTTGCTGGTCAAGCAGCTTAAAACCTCAATTTCAATTGTGCCTGCGTTTTTAAAATTATTCTTCGTTTCAGCGACAGCATTGGCTTTGCCGTTGACGGATATTTTCCAATCTCTCAGCAATATCTCATCAGCAAACATTGCTGATATAGACTCTAAGTCTTTCTCGGAATATTTATTTAGATATTGTTTGAATTTCTCAGTATTGGTCATTGTACTTTCCCTGTGATGTCGCATAACGTTTGGTTAAGAGGCCGGCTTTAACCGGTCCCAGCGAACGAAGTGAGCGATTTGTTATGCACTGTATAGCTGATGCCCTTTGGTTTTGACCAGACTTGCAACTGGAGGCCGCTCTTCTGCATGCCATTCCGGCAGTGAACCTGAGAGAACTACAGGGCTTACTACGCCGCCTAGCTCTACAAAGCGCTTGGCAACTTCAAAACGTCTAGATTGAAGTCGTTCTAGGTAAGGGTGAAGGATCTGATGCTCAGAGTTGAGATGAGCGCGCATTTCATATGCCAATAACCCTCTCAGCATGGCGTTCAATTTATTTTTTCCTAGAGACGCAAGGTCACCTACCAATAAGCGCTCAGGTGTCTGAGTGATTGTTGCCTCTTGCACTTTCACCTCTGGGCATAACGTTTGGTTAAGGAGCGGGCTTTAGCCCGTCTCAGTGAGCGAAGCGAGAGTCCATATACGCATTGTTAGGTGCGCTCATGCGTTGCGAATGACCGTAATACGGTGAGCGGAATTGCAAACATGAGAGCAAATCCTGTATTTAGAACCGCGTTTTGCCAAAAGCCAGAAAGCAATGAATATGCGGTGTCTGGGATGAACCAAGCGATAAGCGAGACAACGAACATGCGCCATGCGTCTTTGGAACCTCTACGAACTGGGCCAAGCGCGAGAAACATAAGTGCGACTCCCCAGCCGAACATGACAGAGCCCAACACTGCATGGACAAGGCTGATATAAGCCATAGCCTCAGGGCCAAATGTATTTAGATGTGCGGTAGATGCATAAACCAGCAGGCTGAAACTTTGCAGCGTGAAGCTTGGCATGATGACAAGAATTAGCCCGAACAGCATAAGGCCCGCCGTGGCTGCAACGAGTAAGCGCCACCAAAAAATCTGACTACTGTTCAAAGGATTCTCCAAGTACCTAATCGGGATAGGGAGACGCCTCACGGCGCCTCTCCTCCCACACCACCGTGCATACGGGTCACGTACACGGCGGTTCGATGAATATATTCCTACCGCACCACAATGGCCGGCAGCCC
>NZ_JAAOJA010000021.1 GCF_013184545.1 Pseudomonas tumuqii
CAGAATGGCCAGGGCGATAAAGCCCAAAACAGGCCGGATATACGCATGCAACCGCGCTGACGACAGATGCAAAAGAAAGGCTTTACTCACTACTTGTGGGGAGAGTCCATATACGCATTCTTAGGGGGCGGGCTTGGAGCGCCATAAATAAATAGCCCAAGAAAATGCCAGTATTTCTAGGGCGAACGACCAATGCAAAATGAAGTTTAGCCACCAAGGTTTATACATAGCCTCAACGGTGAAAAGAGCATAGGGCTGATCTATTGCCGGAGCAAACCACCAGATGTCACCTACTATTGAGTCGAGCAACATGTGAATGAAACCGTTGATTGAAAAAATTAACGCGAGTGCTGCGCCTGATTTCTTGTATGCGAATCTGAACCAGATACTCGAGGCTGCAAGCATAGCAAGCCATAGGGCTGGATAGTGTGGCCAGTATGTGTGATGGTGGTTCTGTCTATTGTCAATTAAGTAAAAATAGAACATGTCGAGGTCTGGTGCGGTTGCGCCAAGCACTCCTACCAAGACAAAGAGTTTTGTTGGAACGCCTGTGTCTGCAAACTGCTTAAGCAGCAATTTCGCGGCAACATACCCTGCTGGTAAATGACCAATGAACATAAATACCCTAACGATTAAGCTAAGGGGCCGGCTTCGGCGGTCCCAATGAATGAAATGAGCGTCTTCAGCACTTTGTTAGCAGTGTGAATGTTCTGGATTGTAACGACGCAATGTTTTTCATCTGAATTTTCGTGTGGCTGCGAGAAGTATTAGAATAAATGATGATAACCACAAGTAGAACGCTGGACCGTAATTAGCGATATGTTCAGGTGTGCCGTCCTCGCTCCAGATATTTCTGTAAAGTAACGATGTTACTGCCAGCGCAAGAGCGATTTTGGCGGATGTGATGCAGGTAGGTTGATTATTTATATATAAAATTATTGTTGCAATAAATGCAGGATTTGCGTACCAAGCTACTGCGTAGTCAAAAATTCCCGCCCAGCCTAGTATCAAGATTTTCCATCCATAATATGGAGCATTTTTCTCTATCAAAGGATCGCCAGTGTAGTTATAAACAAACTCCGTATAAAGTGCCGGTAAAAACATGGATGTTAAATACACTGCTACTGCAGTGATCAGGATAAATGTATTTTTATGTGTGATTGGCATGACGGTGATCCACTAGCAGTAAATAGACGTAATTCTTTGTTATCGAATAACGAAGAGTTCTAGATAAGTCCACCCGCAAGCGAACGACGCCTTTCATAAAATCCTTAAAGATCAATCCATTACCTGTAATGGCAGTAAACAGTAGGTGATTGCATGGTCCCGTGATTTCACGTAACCGATACGCTGTGGATAAGCGCTGTCTGACCAGTTTCCCGTTGGCGTGCCGCGAAAACACTGCGCAACGCCGAACAGGGGCGTTATCGTGGGGCGCTGCTGTGGTAAGCCTGGGCCATTCGGGTGATGGGCAACGCATACCAAGCTCCCTTTGGTAACGGCGGGTGAGCAGGATGGCACCGGGCCAGCTAAGGTGTTTTGACCTTATAGCATTTGTCGTATAAGCAGCAATCCGTCTTTCTCCTGCCCTGTGTGCAGCCGGTATACCAGTTGATGGTTATCCCCGGCTCCGCCCCCGGGGTGGTTCAGTACGGCGATAACCAATAGGGCTGGCAGACCCGCCGGGCGGCGGGATGACCAGTCTGCAATCGTTGCCTTGTGGACAGCCCGTCATGAATGGATTGCGTGCGTTGTGCTTGTCGCTTGTGTTGCTGCCGCTGGGTGTGGCGGCCGATACCCTGCGTCTGGTGGCCGACCCCTGGCCGCCGTTCACTGACCAGACCCTGCTGAATAACGGGGTGGCGTCCGATCTGGTGAGCAGTGCGCTGGGCCGTGCCGGTTATGCCACGGAGTATGCGCAGGTGCCCTGGGAGCGAGCGGTGCGGGGCTTGCAGCGCAGCGACTACGATGTGCTGATCAATGCCTGGTACAGCGAGGAGCGCGCCAGCTACGGTTACTTTTCCGCGCCTTTTCTGCTCAATCGCATCCGCCTGCTGCGGCGCAAGGGCAGCGCCATCCAGTTCGAGCAACTGGCCGATCTGTATCCCCAGCGCATCGCGGTGGTGCGTGGCTATGCCTATTCCGCCGAGTTCAACAGTGACCCGCGGCTGCGCAAGGTGGGTGTCGGCAGTTTCGCCAGCGCCGCGCGCATGCTGCAGGCCAAGCGGGTCGAGTTGACCCTGGAGGACGAGTTCGTCGCCCGTTATCACCTGGCCCGCGAGTTGAGCGGCATCCGCGATGAGCTGGAGTTTCTGCCGCGGCCGTTGAGCGAGAACGGCCTGCATATCCTGATCCGCCGCAGCCATCCGCAGCATCAGGCGATCGCCGAGGCGTTCAACCGGGCCATCGCCGCCATGCGCGCCGATGGCAGTTATGCGGCGATTCTCCAGCAGCATGGGCTGTAGTGGGCTGTTGAAGACTCCCTGTTAAAGGGACTTGCCTGCTGCCTCTTGGTGAATCGCCAGCAAGCTGGTTCCTACAGGTTCGGCCACGCATCGGCGAGCAGGAGGGGTGGCCAGGGCAACGATTAGCGCGAGGCAGCAGGCTACAGCGTCAAAGTCAGGCGCCGGAGCAGGGCGCCGGGGAGCAAGGTCGAGCCGTTGTGGCGCTGCCGGTAGGTGCTGGTGGACAGGCTCAGCTCGCGCTCGCGGGTCAGGGCTTCGAGCTGGCTGCCGAGCAGGTCGTAGAGGCTGTCGTCGAAACGCATGCTGGCGAGTGGCGCCTGCAGCTTGCCGTCCTCGACCCAGAAGGTGGCGAAGCGGGTCATGCCGGTCAGGCGTGCGGCCGGGCGGTCGGAGTAGTTGAGGTACCAGAGGTTGCCGATGTACAGGCCGCTGCCGAGGCGGGCGAGGATCTCCTCCTGCTCCAGGCTGCCGGCGGCCATGGCCAGCGCTTGCGGGCTTTCCCAGGGGCTGGCGCCGTTGGCCGGCAGGCCGTATTCGGCGGCGCTGCGGGCGCTGACCAGTTGCTCGCCGGGCTGGCCGGCGCGGATCAGCTGCAGGTCGCGGCGCGGGTAGCCTTCGCTGGAGAAGGGCGGGGCCAGTGAGGCGCTGACCTGTTCCTGCAGGTGCAGCAACGGGCTGAGGCTGGCGGCGCCGGCGTGCAGGCGTTGCAGCGGGCTGTCCTTGTCGGCCAGGGCCTGGGCGGAGAAGCCGCCCCAGCCGAGCAGTTCGATGATTTCCTGCAGGGCGGCGGGCGCCAGGTAGGCGCGGTAGCGGCCGGGCGCCAGGGTGCGCAGCGGCCGGCCGAGGTAGGCCAGTTGTTCGCGCGCCAGCTGCATGCGCCGGGCGAAGGCCTCGGCCTGCCAGGTCTGGCCGGCGTACTGCGCCTTGACGGCCTGGCCGTTGGCGTGGAACAGGCTCCAGTCGAAGTTGAAGCTGCTCGCCTGGTGCCAGCCGAAGGCACCGCTGGAGCTGGCGAAGCCGCGGCTGAGCGGGCCGGCGGCGTAGAAGCCGACCAGATCCAGGCCGTGCGCGGCCTGGCCGATCTGCTCGACCACCGCGGCGCTGTCCGGCAGCGGCTGGAGTTGCAGCACCCGACTGTGCCAGGCCTCGCGGTTGAGCTGCAGGTAAGGATCGGCCGGCAGCAGCGGCAGGGTCTGGCGCAGCTGCGTCAGGGCGTCGGCCAGGCGCTGGCGGTCGACCTGCACCGCGCCGCCGAGGGTGACCTGCAACTCGGCATGGCGGCCGTCGCGGATCAGTTGCAGGGTCAGGCTGGCCTGCTGCACATGGCCGGCCTGGCGCACCTTGCCCTGGTTGAAGCGGATGAACTCGGAGGACTCGGCGCTGTAGCCGAGGCTGAATTCTTCGCCGGCGCCCAGGGCGCCGCGCAGCCATGCGGCCAGGGCTTCGAACTGGCTGAGGGGACTCATCAGGCTGCTCCGCCGAATACGTCGACCTGGCTGAATACGCAGGCCGGGGTGGCGTGGCCGACCCGCACCACCTGGTTCGGTTCGCCCTTGCCGCAGTGCGGGGTTCCGAGCACCTCGCGGGTGCTGGCGTCGCCGACGGCCGCGAGCGAGCGCCAGAACTGGCTGGAGATGCCGCGGTAGTTGGGGTTCTTGACCACGCCACGCAGTTGGCCGTGCTCGATCAGCTGGCCCCATTCGCAGCCGAACTGGAATTTGTTGCGCGCGTCGTCGATCGACCAGGAACGGTTGCTGGCCATCAGGATGCCGTGCTCGATGCCGCCGATCAGTTGCTGAAGATTCTGTTCGCCCGGTTCGATATTGAGGTTGGCCATGCGGTCGATCGGCGGACGGTTCCAGCTGCTGGCGCGGCTGCTGGCCACGCCCCCCAGGCCGCTGCGCCACTGCGACAGCGCCCCACCGAGGGGGCGCAGCAGCAGGCCGTCGCGGATCAGGTACTCGCGGCTGGCCGGGCTGCCGTCGTCGTCGTGGGCGTAGCTGGCCAGCTCCTCGGGGATGTGCGGGTCGAAGGTCACGTTGAGCAGGCTGGAGCCGTATTGCAGCTGGCCGAAGTCACCGGTCTTGACGAAGCTGGTGCCGGCGAAGTTGCGCTCGTCGCCGAGGATGCGGTCCAGCTCCAGCGGGTGGCCGATGGATTCGTGCAGTTGCAGGATCATCTGGTCCGGCATCAGCAACAGGTCGCGCGGGCCAGTCGGCGCATTGGGCGCCAGCAGCAGTTGCAGGGCCTGGTCGGCGACCTGCGGTGCGGCGCCGATCAGGCCCAGGCGCTCGATCACCCCGGCGCCGCCCTGCTGGCCGAGGTGGGCGCCGCCGAGGTTGCGGGTCTGGCTGTCCTGGCCGTCGTAGGCGGTGACGCTGAGGTGCGGATAGACGAAACGCTGGGCCTGGCGCAACTCGGCGCCGCTGTTGTTGAGGTAGAGCTGCTCGACCTGGGTCAGGTCGAGGGCGACCCGCCAATTGACCAGGCGCGGGTCGCTGGGTACGGCGGCGGACTCGGCGGCGAGCAACTGGTAGCAGGCGGCGAGCGAGGGGAAATCGTCCTCCAGGCCGGGCGAGCGATACTCGCCGCGTTCGCTGGAGGGCGCCAGTGCCTGCAGCTCGAGCAAGGCCTGCGGGGCGATCCGCCGGGCCAGCGCGGTAGCCCGCTGCAGCGCGGCCTGCAGGCCCTGGCGCGACAGGTCGCTGGTCGCCGCGTAGGCCTCGACCCCGGCGACTCGCACACTGAGCATCGCGCCCTGGTCACGGCTGAAGCGCGGCGGTTCGGCCACCAGCTTGCGCATCGCCAGGTGCTGGTGGTCTTCGCGCACATAGCGCAGCGACCAGTGCTCGGCGTCGCTGTGCAGGGCGGCGAAGTGCTGCTTGAGTGTGGCGAAGGCCTCGAACATATGGCGGCTCCTGTGTTGGGCACCCGCGCTAAGCGGGGCTGGAGGATGCCGGCGACAACCGACCGCAGGCATCATGATTGCCCAGGGACGGGGTATGCGACAAGCGGAGCGGTGGGGCAGCGGGTTACTGGATCAGGGAGCAACGGCAAGAGCATCGCCCCGAGGTCGGGCCTCCTACAGGTACGTGGGTATCGCCGGGCTCTTGTGGGAGGCGCGCCCCGCGGCGAATGCAGGCCGCAGGGCTGCTGCTTTGGGGCCGGGAGCAAAGGCAAGAGCAGCGCCCCGGGGTCGGGCCTCCTACAGGTGTGCGGGTATCGCCACGGCGTGGCGTGGCGAGTGCCTTACAGCGAGCGCACGCGCAGTGTGCGGCCTTTGATCTTGCCTTCGCTCAGGCGTTTCAGGGCCTGTTGGGCCATGCTGCGTTCGACTGCGACATAGGCCTGGAAGTCGAAGATGGCGATCTTGCCGACTTGGCTGCCGGGGATGCCGGCATCGCCGGTGAGGGCGCCGAGGATGTCGCCGGGGCGGACTTTGTCCTTGCGTCCGCCGCTGATGCACAGGGTGATCATCGGCGGTTGCAGGGGTTCGCCGGCCTTGGCCTTGAGGCTGTTCAGCGGGTGCCAGTTGAGCGGGCTCTTCTGCAGGGTCTCGATGGCCTGGGCGCGATGGCCTTCGGCTGGGGCGACCAGGCTCATGGCCATGCCTTTCTCGCCGGCGCGGCCGGTGCGACCGACGCGGTGGATGTGGATTTCCGAGTCGCGCGCCAGTTCGACGTTGATCACCATGTCCAGGGCGTCGATGTCCAGGCCGCGGGCGGCGACATCGGTGGCCACCAGTACCGACAGGCTGCGGTTGGCGAACATCGCCAGCACCTGGTCGCGGTCGCGTTGTTCCAGGTCGCCATTCAGCGCCGCGGCGGAAATGCCGTTGGCGGCGAGATGATCGACCACTTCCTGGCACTGCTGCTTGGTGAAGCAGAAGGCTACGCAGGATTCGGGACGGAAGCTGGCGAGCAGCTTGACCACCGCGTCCATGCGCTGCTCCGGGGCGATCTCGTAGAAACGCTGCTCGATCTGCGCGTCGTCGTGCATGGCCTCGGCCTTGACCTGCTGCGGGTTGCGCATGAAGGCCGCGGACAACTGCTTGATGCCGGCCGGGTAGGTGGCGGAGAACAGCAGGGTCTGCCGCTTGCTCGGGGTCTGGCCGATGATGTCGGCGATGCTGTCGTAGAAGCCCATGTCGAGCATGCGGTCGGCTTCGTCGAGCACCAGGGTGTTGAGGCCGTCGAGCTTCAGGGTGCCCTTGGCCAGGTGCTGCTGGATGCGTCCCGGGGTGCCGACGATGATCTGCGCGCCGTGCTCCAGCGAGCCGATCTGCGGGCCGAAAGGCACGCCGCCACACAGGGTCAGCACCTTGATGTTGTCGGCGCCGCGGGCCAGGCGGCGGATTTCCTTGGCCACCTGGTCGGCCAGTTCGCGGGTCGGGCACATGACCAGCGCCTGGCAGCCGAAGTAGCGCGGATTGAGCGGGTTGAGCAGGCCGATGCCGAAGGCGGCGGTCTTGCCGCTGCCGGTCTTGGCCTGGGCGATCAGGTCCATGCCCTTGAGCATCACCGGCAGGCTCTGCGCTTGAATCGGCGTCATCGCGGTGTAACCGAGCGACTCGAGGTTCGCCAGCATGGAGGCGGACAGCGGCAGTGAGGAGAAAGCGGTGTTGGTCACGGTTCAGGCCTGCAAATCGAAATGACGCGCAGTGTAGCAGGCGGCGACGCCGGCGTTACTGCTGGTGCGACCGGGGGCAGCGTCGCCTCAACCGCTCGCGGGGCCGTGCAGTTCGGCGCGCAGGGCGCCGATGCGCGCGTCCTTGGCTTGCCACAGGCGGCTGACCCAGCCCTGCAGGAAGTCGCGGAACTGTGCATCGTTCTGGTAATCACCCTGCCACAGCGCCGGGTCGAGGGCGTGGGTCTGGATATCGATGATGACTTTCGGCACCCGGCCGCAGAGCAGATCCCAGAAACCGGGGATCTGCTCGCTCGGGTAGACCAGGGTGACGTCCAGCAGCGCATCCAGTTGCTCGCCCAGCGCGGCGAGGACGAAGGCCACGCCGCCGGCCTTGGGCTTGAGCAGGTAGCGGTAGGGCGAGCCTTGCGCGGCGTGCTTGGCCGGGGTGAAACGGGTGCCCTCGAGGTAGTTGACCACGGTCACCGGCAGCTCCTTGAACTTCTCGCAGGCACGCCGGGTGATGGTCAGGTCTTCGCCTGCCCGCTCCGGGTGCCTGGTCAGGAACGCCTTGGAGTAGCGCTTCATGAACGGGTAATCCAGGGCCCAGAAGGCCAGGCCGAGCAACGGCACCCAGATCAGCTGGCGCTTGAGGAAGAACTTGAAATAGGGCGCCTTGCGGTTGAACGCCTGGATCAGGGCCGGGATATCCACCCAGGACTGGTGGTTGCTGATCACCAGGTAGGAGGTGTCCTGGCGCAGTTCGGCGCCGCCGCGGATGTCCCAGACGGTCGGCAGCAGGCCGGCGAAGATCAGCTTGTTCAGCTCGGCCCAAGTTTCCGCCACCCACATCACCCCGCGCGAACTGGCGGCCTTCAGGGCCTTGCCGGGCAGGAGGAACTTGCCCAGGGCGATCAGCAGCAGCGGGCCGATCAGGCTCAGGGTGTTGAGCAGCAACAGCAGGGTGACGCTCAGTCCGGTCAGCAGGTGGCGCATGGGTACTCCTTGTGGTGCGCGGGCAGCGGCCATGATAGGCAGGCATGGCCTGGGCTCCAAGCCGAGAACTTGCGGAAAACGCTCGCCTGCTGCGATGCCTCCAGACGTCCGCTGCGGAGTTGCGCTGCGAGCGCCCGGAGGCGGCCGCGTGGCGGCGCTCGGTATTTTCACGGCCGCTGAGCGCGTGGGTGGAGGAAAAATAGCCGAATGATGTCAGTATGCCACTGTCGTGGATGGCTTATGCTTAGCGGGTTCATTCATTGCCGTCATGGTCACCGCCGTGCTTAAGCGCATTTCCGTCACCGAGTTGCTCGAGGGTATGTACATCCATGAGCTGTGCGGTTCATGGATGGAGCATCCGTTCTGGAAGACTCGCTTTCTCCTGAGCAACCCCAAGGATCTGCAGCGCCTTCGCGACAGTGGCATCCGCGAGTTGTGGATCGACACCAGCAAGGGCCTGGATCTGCCGAGCGGGCAAACGGTCGAGCAGGTGGCGGAGGAAACCGCAGCGGTATTGCTCGCGGTCGTACCTGTGGTGCAAGGCAAGCGCGCCGCGCTGGAGGAGGAAGTCGCCCGTGCCGCCAAGCTCTGCGACAGCGCCAAGAAGGCGGTGATGCAGATGTTCGGCGATGCCCGCATGGGCCGGGCGATTGACGTCGCCCATGTGGCCGAATTGGTCGATGACATTGCCGCCTCGGCATTGCGCCAGCCACATGCCCTGATCAGCCTGGCCCGGCTCAAGCACGCCGACGAATACACCTATATGCATTCGGTCGCGGTCTGCGCGCTGATGATCGCCCTGGCGCGCCAACTCGACCTGGCCGAGGACGAGGTGCGCGAGGCGGGGATGGCCGGGTTGCTGCATGACATCGGCAAGATGCGCATTCCGTTGGCCCTGCTGAACAAGCCAAGCAAATTGAGCGACAGCGAGTTCGCCACCATGCGCCGCCATCCCAGGGAGGGCGTGCGGATTCTGCTCGACAGCCGCCAGGTCAGCGCGCTGGTGCTGGACGTGTGCCTGCATCATCACGAAAAGATTGACGGTAGCGGCTATCCACATCACCTGGCCGGTGAGCAGATCAGTCTGTTCGCCCGCATGGGCGCGGTCTGCGACGTGTATGACGCGATTACCTCGAACCGTCCGTACAAGGCTGGGTGGGGGCCGGCCGAGTCGATCCACAAGATGGCGGAGTGGAGCAAGGGGCATTTCGATGAGCGGGTGTTCCAGTCGTTTGTCCGGGCCGTCGGTATCTACCCGACCGGTTCGCTGGTGCGCCTGCAGAGCGGCCGCCTCGGTGTGGTGCTGGAGCAACACGCCACTTCGTTGCTGATGCCCAGGGTCAAGGTGTTCTTCTCGGCCCAGTCGAAAGCGCCGATTGCCGAGGAAATAGTCGACCTGGCCGAGTGGGTCGGTCGCGACAAGATCCTCAGCCGCGAGTCCGCCGCCGACTGGGGGTTTCGCCACCTGGATGAGTTGTGGACGGGCTTGCCCGCCAGATAACGGAGCGTTTTTTCACAAGCTCTGAGCGTAGCGCCGACCGACATCCGGTCGAACCATCCGCCGCCGAGCCGGTCGGAGTTCCTGACGTTTTTACGGAGCACTGACAGGTTATGAAGATTGTTGCTGCACTATTGGCCCTGGTCGCTTTGCCGGCGATGGCCAATCAACCGGCGCTCTACGGGCGCTACGAATACATCGAATTGCCGCAAGTCGGGCAAACCCTGAAAGCCAAGATGGACACCGGCGCGGTGACCGCCTCGCTGTCGGCCAAGGATATCGAGCAGTTCCAGCGCGACGGTGAGGATTGGGTGCGTTTCCGTCTGGCCACCGAGAATGCCGACGACACCCTGTTCGAGCAGCGCCTGACCCGCATCAGCGAAATCAAGAGCCGCGCCGAAGAGCAGGGATCGGCTAGCAGCCCGGCGCTGGCCAAGCGTCCGGTGGTCGATATGCAACTCTGCCTGGGTAACCAGCTGCGCACCGTCGAGGTCAACCTCACCGATCGCAGTCACTTCGATTATCCGTTGTTGATCGGCACCAGCGCCTTGCGTGATTTCGGCGTGGCGATCAATCCGGCGCAGCGCTACACCGCCAATCAGCCGCAGTGCTGAAACGTTATTGACCTATGCTGCAAGCAGCCGTCCGCGCTGCTTGCCTGACCTGAGAGTAGCCCGGCGTAATTCTTGCTAGATGACGTTCTTTGCCACACCTGCTGCCAGGTGTGAATGGACTCGTTGAGGTGTCGTTATGACTGGAGTACTCAAGCCGGGTGTGCGCGTATTGGAGCGTTTCAGCTTCGCGCGTAAATTTCAGCTGCTGTTTGTATTGTTCGTCCTTCCGCTGGGCTATGCGCTGTGGGTGATCACTAGCGATCACCTGGCCCGCCTGACGCTGATCGACCATGAGCTACAAGGCATGCACGGGGTGCAGGCGCTGGGTTCGGTGCAGCGTGAGGTGATCGCCCAGCGCACCTTGCTGGCGCGCTGGAAGGGCACCGATAAACCGGCCGAGGCGCTGCTGGAACAACGCGCGAGCGGTCTCGATCAGGCGCTGGAGCAGGCCGCGACGCAGCTGGCGAGTGCCCCGTCGAGCACTCAGGCACGTGAGCAATTGGCGGGGTTGCAAGCGCTGCGCGCCGAGCTGAGTGTGGCGGCGCTGGGCAAGATGGCGCTACCGGATGCCCTGGAGCGTTACCAAAAGACCCTGTTGCACCTGATGGCGCTGCGGGAGCAGGTGGCCACCGACAGCGGTTTGATCCTCGATCCGAACCTCGACACCTACCTGATGATGGAGCAGCTGACCTTCACCCTGCCACGTTTGCAGGAGCGCCTCGGCAGCTTCGCCAGCCAGGGTTATGGGGCGGTGTTCTCGGCGCATTTCACCCTGCAAAGCCGCGTCCTGATCCGCGATTTGCGCCGCAGCCTGGACGAGTCGCGCGGCCAGTTGGTCAAGGCGCGCGCCACCATTGGCCAGCAGACCGCGCAGGCGTCGATGGGCGATTTGCAGGCGTCATTCGTCGAGGCCGAGCAAGCTTTCGACACCTTTCTGCGCGAGATCGATCGCGACATGTTCGAGGCCAGCCCCATGGCCTTGAGTCCGCAACAGTTCATCGAGCGGGTAGACGCCTTGCAGGCGCAGTTGGCGGGTCTGCAGCAGGCGTTGTACCAGCAGTTCGCCCAGAGCCTGGGCGACTACCGCCAGCAGGCGCAGCGCGATATGTGGCAGGTGATCACCGTGTTCGGCGTACTGACCCTGTTGGCGCTCTACGTGCTGTTCTGCCTGAATGCCTCGATTCGGCGCAGCACCGCCGGCATCATCGAGGCCGCGCAGGGCCTGCGTGACGGCGACTTGCGCGTGCACATGCAAGTGCATGGCGCAGACGATCTGGCGAGCATCGCCACCGCGCTGAATGCCGCGGTCGCCCAGTTGCGCGGTTCGCTGCAGGGTGTCGATCAGGAAAGCCAGAGCCTCGACGGCACCGTGCAGTTGCTCAGCAGCCAGGCGCAGAGCGCGCTGACGGCGGTGGAGCAGCAGCAGGGGCAGATGAGCCAGATCGCCACCGCCGCCACGCAGATGGCCGCCACCGCGCAAAGCGTGGCGCAAAGCTGCGAGGAGGCCGCGGTGGAAGCCGGGCAGACCCGCGAGATCGCCAACCAGAGCAACCAGCGTAGCGTGCGCACCAGCGCCAGCATGCGTCAGCTCAGCAGCCGCCTGGGCGACAGCGCCTCGACCCTGCAGCAACTGCGCATGCAAACCGAGCAGATCACCCGGGTGGTCGATGTGATCAAGGGCATCGCCGAACAGACCAACCTGCTGGCGCTCAACGCCGCCATCGAGGCCGCGCGTGCCGGCGAGCAGGGTCGCGGCTTCGCCGTGGTCGCCGACGAGGTGCGTTCGCTGTCGCAACGCACGCAGAACTCCACCGCGGAAATCGCCCAGACCGTCGCCGACCTGCACCGGGTGGTCGGCCAGTCCGTCAGCCTGATGGAGGAGGCCGTGCGTCAGGCCGAGGGCGATGTCGGCAGCGTGCTGGCCATGGGCGAGGACCTGGCCGGGATCGTCGAGTCGGTGCAGCGGGTCAGCGACCGCCTGGCGCAGATCGCCACCGCCGCCGAACAGCAGGCCGCCACTGCGGACGAAGTCAGCGGCAATATCCAGCAGGTCGATCAGGGCGCCAGCGCCATGCTCGACGGCGCCCAGGCGGTGAGCGATGCCGCCGAGCAGCTGCGCCGCGGCAGCCAGATGCTGGCGCAGAATACCGGGCGCTTCCGGTTGGGTTGAAGGCCCGCTAAAGGGCTTTCGTAGGATGGGTCGGGCCGCGCAGGTTGAGCGCAGCGATACCCATGCTGTCGGGTTAGGCGCATGTCCGGATGTTACGGGTTACGCGGATATGAACGCGGCGTAACCCACCATTGCGCATGACATGCCATCGCGTTGGTGGGTTACGCGGCGCTCGGCTTGCGCGCAGGCCACAGGTCCAGTGGCTTGCGCCGCTAACCCACCCTTGTATCTCGACTATTGCATGCGCCATTCCCTGTACGGCTTGACGCTACGCCCGCCCTGTCGCAGGCTGCCGGCCGTGACCGCCCGTGTGCAGGACGCCCATGCCGTACATTCTGATCGTCGAAGATGAAGCCGCGATTGCCGACACCCTGGTCTACGCCCTGCAGGCCGAGGGTTTCACCACCTGCTGGTTGGGCCTGGGCGGCGTGGCGCTGGAGCGGTTGGCGGGCGAGCCGTTCGACCTGGTGATTCTCGATGTCGGCCTGCCGGATATTGGCGGTTTCGAAGTCTGCAAGCGCTTGCGGCGTTTTTCCGAGGTGCCGGTGATCTTCCTCACCGCCCGTAGCGAGGAGATCGACCGGGTGGTGGGCCTGGAGATCGGCGCCGACGACTATGTGGTCAAGCCCTTTAGCCCGCGCGAAGTAGCCGCGCGGGTCAAGGCCATCCTCAAGCGCACGGCCCCGCGTCCGCTCGCTGGCGAGGGCCGGCCCGCCGTCGCGGCGACGCTGCGCATCGACGGGCAACGCTATCAGGCCCACTATCACGGTCAGTTGCTCAGCCTGACTCGCCACGAATTCCGCCTGCTGCAGACGCTGCACGGCCAGCCCGAAAGGGTGTTCAGCCGCGAGCAGCTGCTCGATGCCCTCGGCGTGGCGGCCGACGCCGGGTACGAACGCAGCATCGACAGCCATATCAAGAGCCTGCGCGCCAAGCTGCGCCAGGTGGCCGCCGCAGCCGAGCCGATCCAGACCCACCGCGGCCTGGGCTACAGCTATTCGCCGAGGCATGCCTGATGCCATTGGGCGTGCGCATCTTCCTGGTCTATTTCCTCTTCGTCGGCCTGGCCGGCTGGTTCGTGCTGAGCACGGTGATGGAAGAGATCCGCCCCGGCGTGCGCCAGTCCACCGAGGAAACCCTGGTCGACACCGCCAACCTGCTGGCGGAAATCCTCCGCGACGAGGTCAAGGCCGGCAGCCTGCAGCAGGGCCGCCTGCCCGGGTTGCTCCAGGCCTACGGCCAGCGCCAGCCCCGGGCGAGCATCTGGGGCGTGGAAAAGACCCGGGTCAACCACCGCATCTACGTCACCGACGCCAAGGGCAGGGTCCTGCTCGACTCCACGGGGGCGGCGGTGGGCCAGGACTACTCGCGCTGGAACGACGTGCTGCTGACCCTGCGCGGCGAATACGGCGCGCGCTCGACCCGGGAAGACCCGAACGATCCCGACTCCTCGGTGATGTACGTGGCCGCGCCGATCATGGATGGCGAACGGATCATCGGCGTGGTCTCGGTGGCCAAGCCCAACCGCACCCTGCAGCCCTATATCGAGCGTTCCGAGCAGCGTCTGGCCTGGCTCGGCGGCGGTCTGATCGTGCTCGGCTTGTTGATCGGCGCACTGCTGTCCTGGTGGCTCAGCGCCGCGCTGCGCAAGCTGACCCGCTATGCCCAGGCGGTCAGCGCCGGCGAGCGCGCCGAGTTGCCCAGCGTGCGCGGTGGTGAGCTGGCGCAACTGGCCCAGGCCATCGAACGCATGCGCACCGAGCTGGAAGGCAAGGCCTATGTCGAGCGCTATGTGCACACCCGTGACCCACGAACTGAAAAGTCCCCTGGCGGCCATCCGCGGCGCCGCCGAACTGCTCGACGGCGAGATGCCGGGCGAGCAGCGCCAGCGCTTCGTCGCCAATATCGGCCAGGAGAGCGCGCGCATCCAGCAACTGATCGAACGCCTGCTGCACCTGGCCCAGGTGGAGCAGCGCCAGGGCCTGGAAGAGCAGGTGGCGGTGCCGCTGCGGGCGCTGGTCGAGGCCCTGCTGCAGGCGCAGATGGCGCGTATCGAGGCGGCGGGCTTGCGCATCGACAACCTGATCGATGCCGAGCTATGTGTCCGCGGCGAGGCCTTCCTGCTGCGCCAGGCCCTGGCCAACCTGCTGGACAACGCCCTCGACTTCACCCCGCTTGGCGGGGCGATCCGCTTCAGTGCCAAGGCCACGGGCAGCCAGATCGAGCTGCTGCTGTTCAACCAGGGCGAGCCGATTCCCGACTACGCCCTGGCCCGCCTGTGCGAGCGCTTCTACTCCCTGCCGCGCCCCGGCAGCGGGCGCAAAAGCACCGGTTTGGGCCTGAACTTCGTGCAGGAGGTGGTGCAGCTGCATGGCGGTGAGCTGAGCGTCGGCAATGTCGAGGGCGGCGTACAGGCCAGCCTGCGCCTGCCGGCCCGCGGCGCCATCTAAACTATCGTTTGCCGCCGGTAACGCTAGTTGCATCGGCGTCGCCTAGGTGCTCTGATCCTCTTGGCGGGCTGGCTACTATCTTCAAGGCAGCCGGCCTGCGCGTTATTCTCAATTGCAAGAACACCGGACAGGGAGCCACTGCATGAAAACAGTCGCCGAGATACTCAGAGTCAAGCCGCATGCCGCCGTTTATAGCGTCAGCCCCGATACCACGGTGCTCGAGGCGGTCAAGCTGCTGGCCGAGAAGGGCATAGGTGCGCTGCTGGTGCTGGAGAAGGGCCGCCTGGTGGGGATCGTCAGCGAGCGTGATTACGCGCGCAAGGTCGAATTGCTGCAGCGCTCGGCGTTTAGCGCCAAGGTCAGCGAAATCATGACCGCCGAGGTAATCACGGTGGGGCCGCGGGACAGCATGCAGTTTTGCATGCAACTGATGACCGACCGCCATCTGCGCCATTTGCCGGTCTTGGCCGAAGGCGAGCTGATCGGCCTGCTGTCGATCGGTGACCTGGTCAAACACACCATCGCCGAACAGGCCGACCTGATCCAGCAACTGGAGCAGTACATCCGCGGCGAATAACCACCGTCGGGCCGCCCCACCGCCGCTCAGCGCGCGTGGCGGCGCTCGGGCTCGCGCTGATGCAGGAAACGCGTGTAGATATCCCGCGGCGGCGCAATCGACAGCTGCGCCATGATCCGGCCCACCGCGCCGCGGTGGTAGCCACCGTGGCTGACGATATGCGCCAGCATCTCTTCGCGGCTCATGCAGCCGGCATCGCCGTCGACAAAGCCGAAGGCGATGCGCTCGCGCAACTGTTCGGCGCTTAATCCCGCCACGTAGTCCAGATACCAGCGGTCGGTGGCCTGCACCGCCTGGTAGAGCGCATCGAGTGTCGGCGTCTCGGCGGTATTGCTGGCGCTGTAGCCGTGCTGCAGGCCCTGCAGGTTGGCGACGAAGATGCGGTCGACCACATAAATGTGATTGAGGATACGCAGGGCGGCTTGCAGTTCGCTCCGATGAGTCTCGGGATCAAGCCGCTGCAACTCGGCGAACAACTCATGGTTGGCCCAGGCTTTGTACTGAAATAGTGAGGTCAGCAGGGTGCAGGTGCTCATGCGGGTCCTTAAGCAAGTCGAGGGTTAACAGGCTGTTAAAGTCGGCCAGGCAATTTAGCAGTCGGGTAGCGGGCATTGCAGTTGTGTCGAGGCTTAGCGTCCATACTGAGCGTGAGGCATAAACAACCCGTTGAATTACTCGCCAGGAAAAACGCCATGAACCTCGCCCTGACTCCCCTGATTTCCCTGATCGCCGGCATCCTGATTCTGCTGGTGCCGCGCCTGCTGAATTACATCGTGGCCATCTATCTGATCGTGATCGGTCTGGTCGGCATCTTCGGCGGCAACTTCAACCTGCGTTTCTAGCCGGTCAGTTTGACCCTGCTGGCGGCTTGAGCTCGTCTCAAGATCCGCCGGCTTCGTCATGGCGCGGCTCGCAGCGCACTTCGGTCCGTACCGAGTTGGCGATAAAGCATTCCTCGTGGGCCTGGTGATGCATCTGCGCGATCTGCTCGCGGCTGGGCAGGCACGTGCCGGAGAACTGCACGGCGGGGCGCGGGGTGACCCGGGCGATAAACAGCTTGCCGGCGGCATTGGCGCTCATCTGGCCGCGCGCCTGATCGTGGTAGCGATCTACGCAAAAGCCCTGTTTGCCGGCGATGGCGAGAAACCAGAGCATATGGCAGCTGGACAGCGAGGCGACGAAGGCCTCTTCCGGGTCCACCGCCGCCGCATCCGAAAACGGTACGGGCACCACATGGGGCGATGAGGAGCCCGCCACTTCCACGCCGCCATCGAAGCGCAGCAGGTGCCTTCTGCTGTAGCGGTTGTCGAGAAAGTTCTGTTCGCCGCGTTGCCAGAGCACTTCGGCGCCATAGTCAGAGTGGGACATGCGGGTTCCTCAAGGGCTCAGCCCTGGACATTGAAGGCTGGGTGGTAGGTGACGGTGGCCCGGGGCAGGGCGGTGCCGAAGGCCTGCGCCATAAAGTACTGCGGCGGCACAGCCTCCAGCCGCAGGTCGGGTTCGGCCTTGAGGCCGAAGTGCCCGTAATAGGTCGGTTCCCCCAGAACCACGCCAGCCTGTTCGGCCATCAGGGAAACCGTCAGCTGGCCAACGCGGCGCAGGGCCTCGACGATGTACTGCTCGCTATGGCTGCTATGCGCTGCATGCAGGAAGGCGGCGCGGGTCAGCGCCTCGATGCCGGCGCTATCCGCGTGGCTTTGCGGACGAATACTCAAGGTCATGGCCTGGGCCTCCAGTACGGCGGCTTGGGCGTGGCGCAGGGGTTGTCTGGGTTCATCGGCCGGTCATCCTTGCTGGCTGGGGAGTCACGGCAAGCTAACCCGTTAGCCGGTCGCTGTCCACGGGCGCCTGGGCCCGTTGCCCGGACTCTCCATCGAGTCTCCATCTGCCCTGCATAAAACCACCATGCGGACTGCCCAGACTCTCCCTCACCTTAACCGCATCGGAGCGTGCACCATGAACCGTATCCTGGGTTTCAAGCTGGGCACCATCGCCTTGCTGATCCTGCTGTTGCTGATCCCCCTATCGATGATCGGCGGGCTGGTCAGCGAGCGGCAGTATCAGCGCGAGGCGGTATTGCAGGACATCGCCCGCAGTTCCAGTTATCGCCAGCAGATCACCGGACCTGTCCTGGTCCAGCCCTACACCAAGGTCTGGCAGGAGTGGAAAACCCACGCCAAGACCGGTGTGCGTTATCTGCAGGAGCAGCAATATAGCGGGCGCCTGTACTTTCTGCCGGAGCGTTTCGTGCTCAATGGCCAGGTGAGCACCGAGGAGCGCGCGCGGGGCATTTACAAGGCGTTGTTGTACCGCAGCGATAACCAGATCAGCGGCGCCTTCAAGCTACCGGCGCGCCTGGGCCTGGGCGATGAGCTGGGGCTGTATCGCTTCGACACGCCGTTCCTGGCGGTAGGTATCAGCGATATCCGTGGCATCGGCAATGACCTGCAATTGCGCCTGAATGGCACGACCCTGGGCTTCGCTCCGGGCAGTGGCGACCCGCGTTTCGGTGCCGGTGTGCATGCGCCTTTGCCGGCGCTGGATAGCCAGGGCGGGCAATTGCTGGAGTTCGCCTTCGACCTCAAGCTGCAGGGCACCGAGCAGCTGAGCATCACTCCGGTGGGCCGCGACAGCAGGGTCGAGCTGAGCGCCGACTGGCCGCACCCGAGCTTTGTCGGCGAGTACCTGCCGAGCAGCCGCGAGGTGTCGGCCCAGGGCTTCAAGGCGCATTGGCAAACCAGCTTCTTCGCCACCAATCTGCAGGAAGCGCTGCAGGATTGCGTGCACAAGGACAGTTGTCAGGGGCTGGCGGCGCGTAACTTCGGCGTGAGCTTTGTCGACCCGGTGGACCAGTACCTGAAGACCGAGCGGGCGATCAAATATGCCCTGTTGTTCATCGGCCTGACCTTCGCCGTGTTCTTCCTGTTCGAAGTGCTCAAGCGCATGGCGGTGCACCCGGTGCAGTACGCCCTGGTGGGCATGGCTCTGGCGCTGTTCTATCTGCTGTTGCTGTCGCTGTCCGAGCACCTGAGCTTCGCCAGGGCTTACGCCATTTCGGCGCTGGCCTGCGTGTCCCTGATCGGTTTCTACATCAGCCATGTGCTGCACAGCTGGTTGCGCGGCGGGGCTTTCGGGGGGCTGCTGGCGGCGCTCTATGGCCTGCTGTTCGCCCTGCTCGGCGCCGAGGACTATGCCCTGCTGATGGGCTCGCTGCTGGTCTTCGGGGTGCTGGCTGGCGTGATGGTGCTGACCCGCAAGCTCGACTGGTACGGCGTCGGTAAGAGCCCGTCGTCCAGCCCTGGCTGTGCCACTCCGGGGAGCCAAGCATGATGCGATTATTCGTGCGCTTTTCTGCCTGTCTGGCTTTGGGCCTGGTGGTCGCCGTACTGATGCTGCTGGGGCTGATGTTCGCCGGTCAGTTCAACCTGATCGAGGGCCTGCTGCTGTCGGGCAAACCCTTGGCGCAGTTGAGCCTGATCGTGCTGCCCGAGACGTTCTGGCGCGCGCTGACCGGCCTGGCAGACGCCCCGCAGAACCCTGCGCTGCAGTCCTTTCTCAGTCTGTGCGCGGGACTCGGGCAGGTCGCTCTGCTGCTGGCCGGTGGCTTCTTTCGCTGGTGGTACTGGCGATGAGCGGGCATATCGGCTTGCGCGAGGAGGCGCGTGCCGGGCATCTGCTGGCGCGACGGATCGCCCGGTTGTTCGCCCCGGCGCAGGGAGCTGGGCAGGCGTCGGGAAAAACGCTGGTAGACGGTGGCCCGCCGCGCACTGGGTAGGGAGCCAGCTTGCTGTGGTTCGGCACTCCGACGATGCTTTTATGCTGTTTGCACGCCCGGATCGCCAGCAAGCTGGCTCCTACGAAGAATGGCCCGCCGCCGGGCTTAAACCGGCGGCTGGGTGGCCAGCAGCGACGGTCGCTGGCTGACCTCGGCATACCAGTCGGCCAGTTGCGGATAGCGCTGCCGCCAGTTGGATTCGGGCTGGCGAAAATCCAGGTAGCCGAGGGCGCAGGCGACACCGATCGCGGCGATATCGAAGTGGCAGGCCAGTTCGGCGATGGCTTCGGCTTCCAGTTGCGCCAGGGCGCGTTCGATCTTCTCCTGCTGGGCGGTCAACCAGTCGTCCCAGCGCTTTTCTTCGGGGCGCAGGAAGGTCTCGTAACGGATCAGTATCGCCGCATCGAGCATCGCATCGGCCAGCGAGGCGAGGGTCAGGCGGCGCCAGCGCGCCGGCCCCTGCAACGGGATCAGCGGGTCGCCGACGTGTTGCTGGTCGAGGTAATCGAGAATCACCCGGCTGTCGTGCAGCACGCTGCCGTCGGCCAGGCGCAACGCCGGAATCTTGCCGGCCGGGTTCTGTGCATTTACCGCCGCGCTCGGGCTGGTCGGGCTCAGTTGCACCTCCTGCAGGGCGACCCGGTCGAGCTGGCCGGTCTCGTGCAGCAGGACCATGACCTTGCGCACGAAGGGTGAGGTGGGCGAGTGGAACAGGGTCATGCTTGGGCTGGACATGCGGCCTCCTTGACAGGCTATCGATCGCGATCCTTGCAAGCCTACTGCGTTCGCTCTGCGACTGCATGGCTCAGTAACGAATCACCACCAGCCTGTCGGTACCCGACTCGGCTCCCCAGGCTTCGCCGGGGCGGCCGAGCATCTGCCGTACGTTGGCGTCGGGCCGGTCGCTGGGGAAGCTCTGGAAGCGTTCCCGGAGCGGATCGAAAAGCACGATGGCATTGGCCGCGAAATCCGTCAGCCAGACCTGATCCCGCTCATCGACATATACCGAATAGGCCCGCGGGTTGTCGCCTGGCAACGGCCAGCTCTGCCATTGCCGGGCGGCGGGGTCGTAGCGACTGACCTGGCCGCTGTTCCACTCGCTGATCCACAGGCGGCCGTGCGAGTCGCTGCCGATCCGCCGCGCACCCTGGCGCTCGGTGGGCGGCTGAATCACGGTGGCCACGCCGCTGGCGGGATCGATGCGGGCGATATGGTTGCCGGCCAACGAGGCGTACCAGATGCTGCCGTCCGGGGTCGCGGCGATGCCATAGGGGCCGCGCCCGAGCGGCGCCGGCCAGACCTCGATCTGCCGGGTGGCCGGGGCGAGGCGCCCGTAGAAGCCGTTCTGCCCGGTAAACCAGAGGCGCCCTTGCGGATCGAACACGGCGGTATTCAGGTTGGCCCGGGACGCGCTGGCCGGCAGGGGAAAGACCTCGATGGCGAGGCTGCTGCCATCGACGCGGACGATGGCGTTGAGTCCGCTGTCGGTGACCCAGGCCGCCCCCTGGCCATCGACGATTACCCCATGCGGCGCCGAACCCGGGCCCAGCGGCACCTGTTCGGTCGCCCCGTTTTGCGGGTCGAGGCGGCCCAGTGCGCCCTGGCGTTGCGCGGTGTACCAGACCCGACCATCCGCGGCCGGTGCCACGTCATGCGGGCCGGCGCCCGCCGGCAGTGGGTAGTACTGCACCTGCGCGGCCTGTAGCGCGCTGGCGCAGAGGCTGAGCAGGACGATCAGGCCGAGGGTGATGGGACGGTTCATGGCAGGCTCCCGAAACAGAGGTGCATAGCGCTATGGACCCGAAAACCGGGCGAAGGTTACCGCTTGCGGGCACAACCTCGACGGCAACCGCCGATTTGCCTGCGAATCCCGGACTTGAGCGGCTGCCGCGCATTCGACCTTGGTCGGGGCGGGCGGGCCCGGCTGCGCGGATTTTGTGCCTGAATGTCGCGCCAATGGGGGCTCGCCCGCCGTCTGCAAGTGGCAGGGCGCGGGCACTCGACCAAAGTCTCACTGGCGGTCGCCACTGGGACTGCTAACTTGCAAGGGTCAAAACAACAAAAACGAGGAGCTCCTCACATGTCCGTATCTAAGCAAGAGGCCGCCAAGGCCTACTGGAAAGATAACCTGCGACTGATGTTGATCCTGCTGGCCATCTGGTTCGCAGTGTCATTCGGCGCAGGGATTCTGTTTGTCGATCAGCTTAACCATATCCAGTTCTTCGGGTTCCCTCTGGGCTTCTGGTTTGCCCAGCAGGGGTCAATCTATGTGTTCGTGGCGATGATTTTCTTCTATGTCTGGAAGATGAATCAGTACGACCGCAAACACGACGTCCACGAAGAATAAGGCGCCGAGCATGGATACCCAGACTCTGATCTATCTGTTTGTCGGCGCGACGTTTGCGCTGTATATCGGCATCGCGCTCTATACCCGTGCCGGTTCCACCAGCGAGTACTACATCGCCAGCAAGGGCGTGCACCCGATCGCCAACGGTATGGCGACAGGGGCTGACTGGATGTCGGCCGCCTCGTTCATCTCCATGGCGGGGATCATCTCCTTCGTCGGCCTCGACGGTAGCGTGTACCTGATGGGCTGGACCGGCGGTTATGTGCTGCTGGCGATGTGCCTGGCACCCTACCTGCGCAAATTCGGCAAGTTCACCGTGCCGGACTTCATCGGCGAGCGTTACTACTCGCAGACAGCCCGCCTGGTTGCCGTGGTATGCGTGATCTTCATCTCCTTCACCTACGTGGCCGGGCAGATGCGCGGCGTTGGTATCGTCTTCTCCCGTTACCTGGAAGTGGACATCAATACCGGCGTAGTGATCGGCATGTGCATCGTGTTCTTCTACTCCGTGCTTGGCGGCATGAAGGGCATCACCTACACCCAGGTGGCGCAGTACTGCGTGATGATCTTTGCCTACATGGTACCGGCGATCTACATCTCGATGATGATCACCGGCAACCCGATCCCGCAGCTGGGCTTCGGTAGCGACGTGATCGGCACCAACCAGTCGGTACTCGAGCGCCTGAATGGCCTGAGCACCGAACTGGGCTTCAACACCTACACCGATGGCAGCAAGTCGACTATCGACGTGTTCTTCATCACCATGGCGTTGATGGTCGGTACTGCCGGTCTGCCGCACGTGATCGTGCGCTTCTTCACCACCCCGACCGTGCGTGCAGCGCGTCTGTCTGCCGGTTATGCCCTGCTGTTCATCGCCATCCTCTACACCACTGCTCCGGCTATCGCCGCCTTTGCCCGGATCAACCTGCTCAGCAGCATTCCGGACACCAGCTACACCGAAGCGCCGCAGTGGGTTAAGAACTGGGAAAAATCAGGCCTGATCGCCTGGATGGACAAGAACGGTGACGGCAAGATCCAGTACGGCCCAGGTGCTCCATTCGTGGGTGCGCCAACCTTCTCCGCCGAGAAAGGGGTAAGCGGTGAGCGCGTGGTAACCAACGCCGCGACTCCGGCTGCCACCGAGCTGTACGTGGACCGCGACATCATGGTGCTGGCCAACCCGGAAATCGCCAACCTGCCAGGTTGGGTAATCGCCCTGATCGCTGCCGGTGGTCTGGCGGCTGCACTGTCGACTGCTGCCGGTTTGCTGTTGGTGATCTCCACGTCGATCTCGCATGACTTGCTCAAGAGCAGCCTGATGCCGAATATCGGCGAGAAACAGGAGCTGTTGGCTGCACGCTGCGCCGCTGGTGTGGCAGTAGTGGTGGCGGGGTTGTTCGGGATCTATCCGCCGGCCTTCGTGGCGCAGGTGGTGGCGTTCGCCTTCGGCCTGGCTGCGGCCTCGTTCTTCCCGGCCATCGTCATGGGGATTTTCTCCAAGAAGATGAACAAGGAAGGCGCAATTGCCGGCATGGTGGTCGGTCTGGCCTTCACCTTCAGCTACATCGTCTACTTCAAGTTCGTCAATCCAGCGATAGATAACGCTGAACACTGGTGGCTCGGCGTCTCCGCCGAGGGCATCGGCACCCTGGGCATGCTCCTCAACTTCGCCGTTGCAGTGCTTGTCGCCAAGGTCACCGCTGCACCGCCGGAGCATATCCAGCACATCATCGAAGACATCCGCATCCCCCGTGGTGCAGGTGCTGCGATCGATCACTGAGTGCTAAGGCGCTAAACACAACGCCCCGGAAACGGGGCGTTTTGCTGTCTGCAGGATTCCGGCTTTTTATAGATGCAGATCAAGGCCGAGCGGCCGCTGCGCCCCTAGAATCGCGACCCCCTGGATTTTCGAGTGCGCGGCATATGGCCTCTTCACCCCGTTACCCCGAACTGCTGTCCCCGGCCGGCACCCTGAAGAACATGCGCTACGCCTTCGCCTACGGCGCCGATGCGGTCTATGCCGGGCAGCCGCGCTACAGCCTGCGGGTGCGCAACAACGAGTTCGACCATGCCAACCTGGCCTTGGGTATCGCCGAGGCCCATGCCCAGGGCAAGCAGTTCTACGTGGTGGTCAATATCGCGCCGCACAACGCCAAGCTGAAGACCTTCCTCAGGGACCTGCAGCCGGTGATCGAGATGGCCCCGGACGCGCTGATCATGTCCGACCCCGGCCTGATCATGCTGGTGCGCGAACACTTCCCGCAGATGCCGATCCACCTCTCGGTGCAGGCCAATGCGGTGAACTGGGCCAGCGTCAAGTTCTGGCAGCAGCAGGGGCTCTCCAGGGTGATCCTGTCGCGCGAACTGTCGCTGGAAGAGATCGGCGAGATCAAGGACAACGCGCCGGGGATGCAGCTGGAAGTGTTCGTCCACGGCGCGCTGTGCATGGCCTATTCCGGGCGCTGCCTGCTGTCCGGCTACATCAACAAGCGCGACCCCAACCAGGGCAGCTGCACCAACGCCTGCCGCTGGCAGTACCAGGCCGAAACCGCGCAGGAGAACGAGCTGGGCGACATCGTGCGCGTCGTCGAGCCGACCCTGGGCGCCGGCGCCCCTACCGATCAGCTGTTCCTCCTCGAAGACGCCAGCCGTCCCGGCGAGCAGATGGCCGCCTACGAGGACGAGCATGGCACCTACATCATGAACTCCAAGGACCTGCGCGCGGTGCAGCACGTCGAGCGCCTGGTGCAGATGGGCGTGCACTCGCTGAAGATCGAGGGCCGGACCAAATCCCACTACTACGTGGCGCGCACCGCCCAGGTGTACCGCAAGGCGATCGACGATGCCGTGGCCGGGCGGCCGTTCGACAAGTCGTTGTTGGGCACCCTGGAATCCCTGGCCCATCGCGGCTACACCGAGGGCTTTCTGCGCCGCCACGTGCATGACGAATACCAGAATTACGAGCGCGGCAGCTCGGTTTCCGAACAGCAGCAGTTCGTCGGCGAGCTGACCGGCGAACGACGCGGCGAGCTGGCCGAAGTGCGGGTGAAGAACCGCTTCGCCGTGGGCGATGGCCTGGAGCTGATGACGCCCCAGGGCAACCTGCGCCTGCGCCTGGATGCCCTGGAGAATCGCCAGGGCCAGGCGATCGGCGTGGCGCCGGGCGACGGCCATGTGGTCTACCTGGCGCTGCCGGCCGAGGTGCAATTGGAGTACGGCTTGTTGATGCGCGATCTGTAACTGTGGCTGTAGCGGGCCCGCGTCGGCCGCAGATAGTCCAAGGCATTCCCGCCAAGGCGCCCCGCGACCCGTCGACCGTTGTGCCGGCAACGGCCCTGCAGGCGAAGGCATGGCGGGCGAGGTATCTTGCGCGCACAAAAAAGGGCAGCCCGAAGGCTGCCCAGATCATTGCGAAGGCTGTTGCTTAGTGGTTCGCCGCACCGCTGGCACCCAGGCCAGTTTGTGAGCGGACGAATTGCGGCAGGAAGCGTGCACGCTCATCGACAGCCGAAGTGGACTTGTCGGTGATGGAGAAGAACCAGATGCTGGCAAAGGCCACGATCATCGAGAACAGCGCCGGATACTCGTATGGGAAGATGGCTTGGGCATTACCCAGTACCTGTACCCATACGGTTGGGCCAAGGATCATCAGCGCCACTGCGGTCCCCAGGCCCAGCCAGCCGCCGATCATGGCGCCACGGGTGGTCAGGTTCTTCCAGTACATGCTGAGGAACAGCACCGGGAAGTTGCAGCTGGCGGCAATCGAGAACGCCAGGCCGACCATGAAGGCGATGTTCTGCTTCTCGAACGCGATACCCAGGCCGATGGCGAGTACGCCGAGGGCTACGGTGGTGATCTTCGAAACGCGCAGTTCATCCTTCTCGTTGACTTTGCCCTTCTTGATCACGCTGGCGTAGATGTCATGCGACACCGCCGAGGCACCGGCCAAGGTCAGGCCGGCAACCACCGCGAGGATGGTGGCGAAGGCCACTGCCGAGATGAAACCGAGGAACAGGCTGCCACCGACGGCATTGGCCAGGTGCACCGCGGCCATGTTGTTGCCGCCCAGCAGAGCGCCAGCCTCATCCTTGAACACCGGATTGGTGCTGACCAGCAGGATCGCGCCGAAGCCGATGATGAAGGTCAGGATGTAGAAGTAGCCGATAAAGCCGGTCGCATAGAACACGCTCTTGCGGGCTTCTTTGGCGTCGCTCACGGTGAAGAAGCGCATCAGGATGTGCGGCAGGCCGGCAGTCCCGAACATCAGCGCCAGGCCCAGGGAGATGGCGGAGATCGGGTCTTTCACCAGGCCGCCGGGGCTCATGATCGCCAAGCCCTTTTCATGCACCCTGACCGCTTCGGAGAACAGGGTGCCGAAGTCGAAGTTGACGTGCTTCATCACCATAAAGGCCATGAACGAGGCGCCGGAGAGCAGCAGCGCGGCTTTGATGATCTGCACCCAGGTAGTCGCCAGCATGCCGCCGAACAGCACGTAGAGCACCATCAGGATACCGACCAGGATCACCGCGACGTGGTAGTCGAGGCCGAACAGCAGTTGGACCAGCTTACCGGCACCGACCATTTGCGCGATCAGGTAGAACGCCACCACCACCAATGAACCGCTGGCGGACAGGGTGCGGACTTCTCTCTGCTTCAGGCGGTACGAGGCCACGTCGGCGAAGGTGTACTTGCCGAGGTTGCGCAGGCGCTCCGCAATCAGGAACAGGATGATCGGCCAGCCGACCAGGAAGCCGATCGAGTAGATCAGGCCGTCGTAGCCAGAGGTGAACACCAGGGCGGAAATACCCAGGAAAGACGCCGCCGACATGTAGTCGCCGGCAATTGCCAGGCCGTTCTGGAAGCCCGAGATTTTGCCGCCGGCGGTGTAGAAATCGGAGGTGGAGGTATTACGCTTGGAGGCCCAGTAGGTGATGCACAGCGTCGCGCCGACGAAGACCAGGAACATCACGACGGCGGACACGTTCAGCGGCTGGCGTTGCACGGCGCCGGTCAGCGCTTCGGCGGCCCATAGGGCCGGAGCGAAGGCGAACAGTCCCAGGGTGGCAAGAAGACGCGCAATCATTTTTGCACCTCATCCAGAATGGCTTGGTTCAGACCGTCGAATTCGCCGTTGGCGCGGTAGACGTAAATACCGGTCAGGATGAAGGCCGAGAGGATCAGCCCCACCCCCACTGGAATCCCCCAGGTGATGACCGAGTCCGGGCTGATCGGCTTGCCGAACAGCTGCGGATCAAAGGCGATGACCAGGATGAAGGCCACATACAGGCCGAGCATGATGGCTGAGAGTATCCAGGCGAATCGCTCGCGTTTGGATACCAGTTCTTTAAAGCGCGGACTTTTTTCAATCTGCCGGTAAATGCTGTCGTTGCTCATTTTGTTGTCCTCCGCAGCGCATGGATTGCTGGTGCGGCAACTCTACTGCGCCCATGTCCGGGCGACAGACGACCATAGTCTTGATGGAGACCATAGTCTTAGTCGCAGCAATAGCCCCCAAAACAACCAGGAGGCGCAGAGATTGTGAAAATATCGAGCAGCGTCGCGAGGCGGTCGCGGTAGGCGAGAGCTTCTCAGTGCCGGCACTGAACGGCTTGGTTAACGCGCCTGCCAACAGGCGGTCAACCACAGTTTGTTCGCAACCGCTCCTTGGTCCGGTCCGGGGGCGCCCACCGCCGGGCGTGTCGCGCGCCGATGGTGGTCGAAGTCAAATCAAATGGACTTTCTGCCGCCTGCGCCAGCCCGCCAGGCGTTGTTCCAGTGCCTGCAAGCTGTCGAGTTGCTGACGGCGGGCACGGCTGAACAGGATCAACGCCAGCTCGGCGGTGACCAGTGCGTCGGCGCTGGCGTGATGGCGCTGCTGCGCCTGGAGGCCGAAGTAGCGGGTCCAGTCGTCCAGGCCGCCGCGCGGGATCTTCGCCTGCGGGCAGAGCAGCGGCGCCAGTTCGGCGACATCGAAGAAGCGGTGGCGCAGGCTGTAGCCCAGGCTCTGCTTGAGGGCGCGCGCGAGCATGCGCTGGTCGAAACCGGCGTGGAAGGCCAGCAGCGGGCTGTCGCCGACGAACTCCATAAAGGCCAGCAAGGCTTCGGCCGGCTCGCTGCCGGCGGCGATCTGGCTGGGCGCCAGGCCGTGGATCAGCACGCTGGGGCCGACCTTGTGGTCGAGGCGTTGCAAGGTGCATTCGAACTGCTGGCCAAGGTCGATGGCGCCCCGTTCGATCACCACCGCGCCAATCGACAGCAACTGGTCGCGCTTCATGTCGAAGCCGCTGGTTTCCAGGTCGAGCACCACCAGGCGCTGCTCGCCCAGCGGCCGGTGATCGAGGCTGGCCGGCGCGGCCAGGCCGATGCGCCGATCCAGTTGCGCTTCGAGCAGGGCGGGGCCGCGGCCAGTGAACCAGGTGAACTGACTCATAGCTGGTACCTCAGCGCCAGGCTGCTTTGCAGGCGCTGGGCCTGGCGAAAGGCTTCGCGCAGGATGCGTCGGTCCAGCTGGTTGAGGCTGTCGGGATCGATCCGGTTGGAGTAGGGCCGCCCCTGCTTGGCTTGCAGCTGATGTTGCTGCATGCGTGTCTGCTGGATGAAGTGGTAGGCCTCTTCATAGGCCGCGCCGTCGAGCGTTTCGATCACGCCCTTGGCGATCAGCTCGCGCAGGCGCTCCAGGGTGTTGCAGGTCTCGACGCCATGGGCCAGGGCCAGCAGGCGGGCGCCATCGACGAAGGGGGTCAGGCCTTGCACCTTGAGGTCGAGGGTGTCTTTCTCGGCGCCCTTGCGGGCCACCACGAAATCGCGGAAACGTCCAACCGGCGGGCGCTGGCGCAGGGCATTCTCGGCCATCATGCGTTGGAACAGGCTGTTGTTGGCGACCTGCTTGAGCAGACCCTGGCGCACCAGGTCACAGCCGTGGGCATCGCCCCAGACCACCCGCAGGTCGAAGTAGATGCTCGATTTGAGCAGGTTCTCCGGGGTCGCTTCATCGATAAAACTGTTGAAGCGCCGCGTCCACTCATGGCGTGACAGGCACAGTTCCGGGTTGCCGGCCATGATGTTGCCCTTGCACAGGGTGAAACCGCATTGGGCCAGGCGCTGGTTGATCTCGACGGCCAGCGGCAGCAGGCGTCGGCGCATGTCGGCGGCGGTCACCGAGTCGGCGGCTTCGAACAGGATGCCGTTGTCCTGGTCGGTGTGCAGGGTCTGTTCGCGGCGGCCCTCGCTGCCGAAGCACAGCCAGGTGAAGGGCACGCCGGGGTCGCCGAGGTCTTCCAGGGTCAGCTCGATCACCCGGCACACGGTGTGGTCGTTGAACAGGGTGATGATGTGGGTGATCTGGGTCGAGCTGGCGCCATGGGCGAGCATGCGCTCGACCAGTTGCTGGATGTCGCTGCGCAATGCGGCCAGGGTCTCGACCGTGCCGGCATGACGGATGGTGCGGGCCAGATGGACCAGGTCGACCCGCTGCAGGGAGAACAGGTCGCGCTCGGAAACCACGCCGCACAGGCGCTCGTGTTCGACCAGGCAAATGTGGGCAATATGCCGCTCGGTCATGGCGATTGCCGCCTCGAAGGCGCTGGCGTCGGGCGGCAGGTAGAAGGGCTCGAGCGTCATCAGGCTGTCGATCGGCTGATCCAGCGAGCTGCCGTCGGCGATCACCCGGCGCAGGTCGCGCAGGGTGAAGATGCCCAGGGGTTTGAGCGCCGGATCGACGATGACGATGCAGCCGACGTGCTGCTCGTGCATCAACTGCACGGCCTTGCGTAGTGGCGTGGCCGGCGGGCAGCTGATCGGCTGGCGCATGGCCAGTTCACCCAGGCGGCTGTCCAGCGAGTACTGCGCGCCGAGGCTTTCCACCGCACGCATCTGTACCTGCTGGTTGACCTGGTCGAGCAGGCTGCTGACCCCGCGCAGGGCGAAGTCGCGAAACGGGTTGGACAGCGAGAACAGCTTGACGAAGGCCGGCTTGTTCAGCAGCAGGCAGAAGGTGTCCTCGGCCGCCAGGTGTTCGGTGCGGGTGGCGCGCTCGCCAATCAGCGCCGCCAGCGGGAAGCATTCGCCGCTGGTGATTTCGAAGGTGGTTTCCGTGCCGCGCTTGGCCGAGTGCGGACGCTCGCCATGCACATGGCCCTGCTTGACGATGTAGAAGTATTCGACCGGGCCATCAGTCGGCTTGATGATGGTCTCGCCCGCGCTGTAGAAGCGCATCTGGCAGTTTTCCACCAGGTAGGCCAGGTGGGCCATGTCCATCTGGTTGAACGGGGGATATTTCTGCAGGAACTCCACGGTGCCGTGGATGTTCTGCAACACCGCTGTCTTGCCCGCCTGGGTGTAAGCGTCCGATTTGCTCATGCCGCGCGGCCTCGAAGCAACTGTGAATGACTATGGTCTGCCGCAACGGCCAGGGTGCCCATTGGACGTAAGTCTAGAAGGCTGGTGAGCGGGCATGAAAAAGACGATGTGACCGTTATGTGTTGCGCCCAACACGGAGCGGGTACAGCCATAAAAAAACCGCCCAGGAGGGCGGTTTCTCGGTGTTGCGGCGGCGAGTTACAGGCCGTTCTTCAGCTTGAACTCGCGGCGACGGCGGTGCAGCACCGGCTCGGTGTAGCCGTTGGGCTGCTTGCCGCCTTCGACCACCAGCTCCAGGGCCGCCTGGAAGGCGATGTTGCTGTCGAAGTCCGGCGCCAGCGGGCGGTACAGCGGGTCGCCGGCGTTCTGCCGATCGACCACCGGGGCCATGCGCTTGAGGCTCTCGACCACCTGTTCCTGGGTGACCACGCCATGGCGTAGCCAGTTGGCCATGTGCTGGCTGGAGATGCGCAGGGTGGCGCGGTCTTCCATCAGGCCGATGTCGTTGATGTCCGGTACCTTGGAGCAGCCGACGCCCTGGTCGATCCAGCGCACCACGTAGCCGAGGATGCCCTGCGAGTTGTTGTCCAGTTCGTTCTGGATTTCCTCGGGCGTCCAGTTGGTGTCGGCGGCCAGCGGGATGCTCAGGATGTCGTCCAGCGACGCCGGCGCACGCTTGGCCAGTTCGGCCTGGCGGGCGAACACGTCGACCTGGTGGTAGTGCAGCACGTGCAGGGCGGCCGCGGTCGGCGAGGGGACCCAGGCGGTGTTGGCGCCGGCCAGCGGGTGGGCGATCTTCTGCTCGAGCATCGCCGCCATCAGGTCGGGCATGGCCCACATGCCCTTGCCGATCTGCGCGCGGCCCTGCAGGCCGCAGGCCAGGCCGACGTCGACGTTGTTGTCTTCGTAGGCGGCGATCCACTTCTGGCTCTTCATAGCGGCCTTGCGCACCATGGCGCCGGCTTCCATCGAGGTGTGGATCTCGTCGCCGGTGCGGTCGAGGAAGCCGGTGTTGATGAACACCACGCGCTCGGACGCCGCCTTGATGCAGGCCTTGAGGTTGACCGTGGTGCGCCGCTCTTCGTCCATGATGCCGACTTTCAGGGTGTTGCGCGGCAGGCCGAGGACGTCCTCGACGCGGCCAAACAGTTCGCTGGTGAAGGCGACTTCTTCCGGGCCGTGCATCTTCGGTTTGACGATGTAGATCGAGCCGGTGCGGGTGTTCTTGCGGCTAGTGTTGCCATTCAGGTTGTGGATGGCGATCAGGCTGGTCAGCACCCCGTCCATGATGCCTTCCGGAACCTCGAAGCCCTGGCTGTCGACGATGGCGTCGATGGTCATCAGGTGGCCGACGTTGCGGATGAACAGCAGGCTGCGCCCGTGCAGGGTCAGCTCGCCGCCGTCGGCCTGGGTGTAGACCCGGTCCGGGTTCATGGTGCGGGTGAAGGTCTCGCCGCCCTTGGACACGCTCTCGGCCAGGTCGCCTTTCATCAGGCCCAGCCAGTTGCGGTAGACCACCACCTTGTCGTCGGCATCGACCGCGGCGATCGAGTCTTCGCAGTCCATGATGGTGGTCAGCGCCGCTTCCATCAGCAGGTCCTTGACTCCGGCCGGATCGGTCTGGCCGACCGGGGTGCTGGCGTCGATCTGGATTTCGAAGTGCAGGCCGTTGTGCTTGAGCAGCACGGCGATCGGCGCCTGGGCGTCGCCCTGGAAACCGGCCAGCTGGCTGTCGTCGAGCAGGCCGCTGTTGCTGCCGCCCTTGAGGCTGACCAGCAGTTTGCCGGCTTCGATGCGGTAGCCGGTGGCGTCGACATGGGAGCCGGCGGCCAGCGGTGCAGCCTGGTCGAGAAAGGCGCGGGCGAAGGCGATGACCTTGTCACCGCGCACCTTGTTGTAGCCCTTGCCTTTCTCGGCACCGCCTGCTTCGCTGATCGCGTCGGTGCCGTAGAGGGCATCGTACAGCGAGCCCCAGCGGGCGTTGGAGGCGTTGAGGGCGAAGCGCGCGTTCATCACCGGCACTACCAGCTGCGGGCCGGCCAGACGGGCGATTTCTTCGTCGACGTTCTCGGTGCTGGCCTGGAAGTCAGCCGGCTGCGGCAGCAGGTAGCCGATTTCCTCGAGGAAGGCCTTGTAGGCCACGGCATCGAAGGTCTGACCGGCGCGGGCCTGGTGCCAGGCGTCGATCTGCGCCTGGATCTGGTCGCGCTTGGCGAGCAGGGCACGGTTTTTCGGGGCCAGTTCGTTGATCACGGCCTCAAAGCCGGTCCAGAACTTGTCGGCAGCGATGCCGGTACCGGGGATGGCTTCGTTGTTCACGAAGTCGAACAGCACTTTGGCGACCTGCAGGCCACCCACTTGAACGCGTTCAGTCATCACTTGCCTCACTCTGCTCAGCTCTTCAGCTCTACTCGATAGCCGCTTCGGACCGGGGAAAAAAGTCTTGTAGTCCAAGGCGCGGCATACTACATCAAGATTCCTGGAAAATCAGTGGGTGCGCGTCGTTGTACGACCAAGAGACGCCTTGCAGTCACGGAGAGGATTTTGTGTTCTCAAAATAGCCAATTATTGTTCCATGAAATAATTAAAACGGTACACAAAAAATACGTGGGCTGCTCGGCGGCTGTTGGTCGGGCTGCCTATACTGCGACGACGGTATCGATACCGCGGCTAAGAACTACGCCTGCTGCGATGGAGTTCCATGTGGGTTAGCGGAGGAGTGAAACGATGCGCATACACGCGGCCAGCCCGGCCGATCTCGACGATCTGGTTCAGTTGTTTGCCGGCTACCTGCAGTTTTATCAAGAAGACAAACCGCTGGCGGCGATCCGCGTTTTTCTGGCGGCGCGCCTGAGTAGCGGTGACTCCCAGCTGTTTCTGGCGCGTGACGCGCAGGGGGGGGCGCTGGGCTTCGTCCAGCTCTACCCGTTTCAGGCTTCGCTGGCGCTGCAGCCGGCCTGGCTGTTGAGCGACCTCTATGTGCTCGAGGCCGCCAGGCGTCAGGGGGTTGGCGAAGCGCTGATGAACACCGCCCGCGCTCACGCCGAAACCACTGGCGCCTGCGGTTTGCAGTTGCAGACGGCGAAGAGCAATCTGGTCGGGCAGGCGTTGTACGAGCGGCTCGGCTATGTGCGCGACGAGCTGTTCCACACCTACTGGTTGGCCTTGCCGCCAGACGACGACTGAACGCGGAGCCGCTGTCGTGCGCCCGGCTCGCCATTACCTGACTGCTGAACATTAACGAGAGGCTTGCCATGGATCATCTGGTACTAACGGTCATCGCCAAGGATCAACCCGGGCTGGTCGAGCGGCTCGCCCAGTGCGTGGCCGACCACGGCGGCAACTGGCTGGAAAGTCGCATGTCGCGCATGGCCGGACAGTTCGCCGGGATCCTGCGCGTTGCGGTGCCGGCCAAGGCCCACGCCGAACTGGTCGAGGCGCTGCAGGGCCTGAGCGTCGAGGGTATTCGCGTGCTATTGGAGCAAGGCGGCGCCGAACCCTCTGGCAACTGGAAGTCGATTCATCTCGAGCTGGTCGGCAATGATCGTCCGGGCATCATCCGCGACATCACCCGCTTGCTCGCCGAGCACGGGGTCAATCTGGAAAGCCTGATCACCGAAGTGGCACCGGCACCGATGAGTAGCGAGTTGCTGTTCCACGCCGAAGCGCAGTTGGCGGTGCCGCTGGAATTATCCCTCGATGTGTTGCAGGCCAAGCTGGAAACCCTCGCCGACGACCTGATGGTGGAGCTCAACCTGCGCACCGATGCCTGAGAGGGCGGCGTTGTGCACATATCCACGGCTGGCGTGGGTATCGCTGTGGATAAGCTGGGGAACCCCGGCGCTCTGGCTAGAGCCCCGCGGCTCTCCGGGTGCTGGTTAAAAAAGCAGCTATTTCAATAACTTGTGCACACAGGCCGGGGATGCTTCTGTGGATAAGGTCGGGATGGATGGCTGCAGCCCAGGATTGACGCGGCATGCAGGTGGCTGAGCGTTTTTTGTACAGTGCAGCGCCGCTATAGGAGCGGGGGGACTCGGCGTCCCCCCGCTCCTGCGGGGTCAGGCTTGCCCGCGCTTGCGCAGGGTCAGCCAGGCATCGACGCTGTAGAGCGCCAGGCCGGCCCAGATGCAGATAAAGGCCAGCAGCTTGCTCGGGTCGAAACGCTCGCCGAACACCGCTACCGCCAGAACCAGCACCAGGGTCGGTGCGATGTATTGCAGAAAGCCCAGGGTGGTGTAGGGCAGGTGGCGCGCGGCGGCGTTGAAGCACACCAGCGGGATCAGGGTGATGGGCCCGGCCGCGATCAACCAGAGGGCTTCGGGCGTACTCCAGAATTCGCCCTGGCTGCTCATCGCCGCCGGGTGCCAGAGCAGCCAGCCGATCGCCAATGGCAACAGCAGCCAGGTTTCCACCACCAGGCCGGGCAGCGCGGCGACCGGTGCCTGTTTGCGGATCAGACCGTAGAAGCCGAAGGTCAGCGCCAGCACCAGCGACACCCAGGGCAGGCTGCCGACCTGCCACACCTGCTGCGCGACGCCCACGGCGGCCAGGCCGACTGCCAGCCATTGCAGGCGGCGCAGGCGTTCGCCGAGCAGCAGCATGCCGAGCAGCACATTGACCAGAGGGTTGATGTAGTAGCCGAGTGCGGCTTCGAGCATGCGCTCGTTGTTCACTGCCCAGACATACACCAGCCAGTTGCTGGCGATCAGCAGGCCACAGAGCGCCAGTACGGCCAGGCGTTTGGGATTGTCATGCAGCTCGCGCAGCCAGCCCGGGTGTTTCCACACCAGCAACAGCGCAGCGCCGAAGACTGCCGACCAGAGCGCACGGTGGACGATGATTTCCAGCGCGGGGACGTTCTGGATGGCTTTGAAATACAGCGGGAACAGGCCCCAGATGATGTAGGCGGTCAGGCCGAGAATGTACCCGCGGCGCGGGTTGGCGGTGGCCATGCAGAATCCTTGCTTGGGCGGTAACGAAGGCCGTGGATTCTAGTCGCGACGCTCGACACTTGTCTGCATGCTCAGGTTTTTTCTGCCAGGAGAAAAGTGGACTTGCGTAAGAAAGGCGTTACAGCGCGCCGACGTCTCAGGGTTTACCTGTAGGAATCGGAGGACGCCAAGTCCTTGCTGTGGTTCGGCACTCCGACGAGACTCCTGCGGCGTCCCGGATCGCCGAGACGTCGGACCGCAGCAAGCTGGCTCCTACAGGGCGCGGCTGCTCAGAACAGCCTGAGCGGCTCCTCGTCCAGCGCGGCCAATTGCTCGCGCAGCACCAGCACCTGTTCGCCCCAATAACGTTCGGTGCCGAACCAGGGGAAGCTGTGGGGGAACGCCGGGTCGTCCCAGCGGCGTGCCAGCCAGGCGCTGTAGTGCATCAGGCGCAGGGAACGCAGGCCCTCGATCAGCGGCAGTTCGCGCGGGTTGAAATCGTGGAACTCCTGGTAACCGTCCATCAGCTCGGACAGCTGGCTGAGGCGTTCATGGCGTTCGCCGGCCAGCATCATCCACAGGTCCTGCACGGCGGGACCCATGCGGCAGTCGTCGAGGTCGACCATATGGAAGGTGTCGTCGCGGCACAGCAGGTTGCCGGGGTGGCAGTCGCCATGCAGACGGATCGCCTGCACCGGGTTGTTGGCGAACAGGGCATCGAGGCGTTTGAGCAGGTCGCGGGCCACCGACTCGTAAGCCGGCAGCAGGCTGCGCGGAATGAAGTTGCCCTCGAGCAGGGTGGCCAGCGAGGCGTGGCCGAAGTTCTCCACCTGCAGGCTTTCCCGGTGGACGAAGGGTCGCAGCGAACCGACCGCATGCAGGCGGCCGAGCAACTGGCCGAGGCGATAGAGTTGCTCCAGATTGCCCGGCTCCGGCGCGCGGCCGCCGCGGCGCGGGAACAGGGTGAAGCGGAAACCGGCGTGCTCGAACAGGGTTTCGCCGTCGCGCACCAGCGGCGCCACCACCGGCACCTCGCACTCGGCCAGTTCGAAGGTGAAGCTGTGCTCCTCGCGAATCGCCGCGTCGGTCCAGCGTTGCGGCCGGTAGAACTTGGCGATCAGCGGCGTTTCGTCCTCGATGCCCACCTGGTAGACGCGGTTCTCGTAGCTGTTGAGCGCCAATATGCGGGCATCGCTGAGGTAGCCAATGCTTTCCACGGCATCCAGCACCAGGTCGGGGGTCAGTGCGGCAAATGGGTGGGACATGGTCGGCTCCGGTCTCTGGGCCGAAGAGTGTAGCGCTTCTGCATGGCCGGGTGGCTGCTGCCGACCCTACGCGGCGATCAGCGTAGCCCCGTCGCCTGGATGCAATCCGGGGGGAGTGGCCGAGTCTGCGTCAGTCCCCGGGTTTCGGTGTGCGCGCCAGGCAATAGATGTCGACCCGTGCCGCGCCGGCCTGTTTCAGCAGCCGCGCCAGGCTCTCGGCGGTGGCGCCGGTGGTTAGCACGTCGTCGACCAGGGCCAGGTGCAGGCCGCTGACGGCGCTCGCAGGCGCCAGGGCAAAGGCGCGGCGCAGGTTGCGTTTGCGGGTGGCGGCGTCCAGTTGCTGCTGCGCCGGGGTGTCGATAACCCGTTGCAGCCAGTGGTGCTGCAACGGCAACTGCAACTGTTCGCTCAGCCACTGGGCGAGCAGCGCCGCCTGGTTGAAGCCGCGCTGGCGTTGCCGGCGCTCGGCCAGCGGCACGGGCAGCAGCAGGTCGGGCCTGGCCAGGCCTTCGTCGAAGGCATGCAGCAGGTGGTGTGACAACAGCTCGCCGAGCAGACGTCCCAGTGGCCACTTGGCCTGATGCTTGAAGCGGGTGATCAGGTTGTCGACGGGGAAGGCGTAGCGCCAGGGCGCCTCGACCCGGTCGAAGCGTGGTGCCCGTCGCAGACAGCCGCCGCAGGTCAGGCCGGCGTGCGGCAGCGGCAGAGCGCAGACCTGGCAGCGGGCGCCGAGCCACGGCAGTTCGCTTTCACAGCTGACGCAGAGGCTGTGTGCGCTGTCGGCAGGCTCGTCGCAGAGCAGACAGAGTTGTTTGATTTTTAACCAGTTGTAAACCTGTAGTTGCTCATCTGGTTGACAGCGCATAAGGCTTCCTTAAATATGCCGGACATCCGTGTCGTGCTGGCTGACTTTAGCAGCCGCTACAACTAACAAGGAATCACCAATGAGCGCCACCACCGCTGCCCACTTGCGTCACGATTGGACCCTCACCGAGGTCAAGGCGCTCTTCGAACAACCCTTCAACGACCTATTGTTCCAGGCGCAGACTGTGCACCGCGCGCATTTCGATGCCAACCGCGTGCAGGTCTCGACCCTGCTGTCGATCAAGACCGGCGCCTGCCCGGAAGATTGCAAGTACTGCCCGCAGTCCGGCCACTACAACACCGGCCTGGAAAAGGAAAAACTGCTGGAAGTGCAGAAGGTGCTGGAGGCAGCCGCCGAGGCCAAGGCCATCGGTTCCACCCGCTTCTGCATGGGCGCGGCCTGGAAGCACCCGTCGGCCAAGGACATGCCCTACGTGCTGCAGATGGTCAAAGGCGTGCGCGCCATGGGCCTGGAAACCTGCATGACCCTGGGCAAGCTCGACAAGGAGCAGACCGCGGCTCTGGCCGAGGCCGGCCTCGATTACTACAACCACAACCTGGACACCTCGCCGGAGTTCTACGGCAACATCATCACCACCCGCACCTACGCCGAGCGCCTGGAAACCCTGGCCTACGTGCGCGATGCGGGGATGAAGATCTGCTCCGGCGGCATTCTCGGCATGGGCGAGTCGCTGGACGACCGCGCCGGCCTGCTGATCCAACTGGCCAACCTGCCGGAGCATCCCGAGTCGGTGCCGATCAACATGCTGGTCAAGGTCAAGGGCACGCCGCTGGCCGACGAGCAGGATGTCGACCCCTTCGACTTCATCCGCATGCTCGCCGTGGCGCGGATCATGATGCCGCAATCGCATGTGCGCCTGTCCGCCGGCCGCGAGGCGATGAACGAGCAGATGCAGGCCCTGGCCTTCTTCGCCGGCGCCAACTCGATCTTCTACGGCGAGAAGCTGCTGACCACCGCCAACCCCCAGGCCGGCAAGGACATGCAGTTGTTCGCCCGTCTCGGCATCAAGCCGGAAGAGCGCGAAGAGCACGCCGACGAAGTGCATCAGGCGGCGATCGAGCAAGCCCTGGCCGAGCAGCGTGATTCCAGCTTGTTCTATAACGCCGCGGTCTAACCCTTTCAAACCTGTAGGAGCCAGCTTGCTGGCGATCTCGCTTGCCGTTGATCGCGAGCAAGCTCGCTCCTACAAAAGCCAACCGGGCTGCCATGAGCTTCGATCTCGCCACTCGCCTCGCCGAACGCCGCGCCGCCAGTCTCTACCGGCAGCGGCCCTTGCTCGACTCGCCACAAGGGCCGCTGGTCAAGGTCGACGGCCGCGAGCTGTTGGCCTTCTGCTCCAACGACTACCTCGGCCTGGCCAATCACCCGCAGGTGATCGAGGCGTGGCGCGCCGGCGCGCTGCGCTGGGGGGTCGGCGGCGGCGCCTCGCACCTGGTGATCGGTCACAGCACTCCCCACCACGAGCTGGAGGAGGCCCTGGCCGAATTCACCGGGCGGCCGCGAGCGCTGCTGTTTTCCACCGGCTACATGGCCAACCTCGGCGCGGTCACCGCGCTGCTGGGCCAGGGTGATACGGTGCTGGAAGACCGCCTCAATCACGCCTCCCTGCTGGATGCCGGTTTGCTCAGCGGTGCGCGCTTCTCGCGCTATCTGCACAACGATGCCGCCAGCTTGGCCAACCGCCTGGACAAGGCCGGCGGCAATACCCTGGTGGTGACCGACGGCGTGTTCAGCATGGACGGCGATCTGGCCGACCTGCCGGCGCTGTGTGCGGTGGCCAAGGCCAAGGGGGCCTGGGTGATGGTCGACGACGCCCACGGTTTCGGCCCGCTGGGCGCCACGGGCGGCGGCATCGTCGAGCATTTCGGCCTGGGCGCGGATGACGTGCAGGTACTGGTTGGCACCCTGGGCAAGGCCTTCGGCACCGCCGGCGCCTTCGTCGTCGGCAGTGAAGAACTGATCGAAACCCTGGTGCAGTTCGCCCGGCCGTATATCTACACCACCAGCCAGCCGCCGGCCCTGGCCTGCGCCACCCTGAAGAGCCTGGAATTGCTGCGCAGCGAGGATTGGCGGCGCGTGCACTTGAATGCGCTGATCAAACGCTTCCGTGAAGGTGCCCGGGCGATTGGTCTGGAGTTGATGGACAGCGCCACGCCGATCCAGCCGATCCTGATCGGTGACAGCGCTCGGGCCATGCGCTTGTCGCAACTGCTGCGCGAGCGCGGCTTGCTGGTCACCGCGATTCGTCCGCCGACGGTGCCGGTCGGCAGTGCGCGCCTGCGCGTCACCCTGTCGGCGGCGCACAGCAGTGCCCAGCTCGAACTGCTGCTGGAGGCCTTGGCCGAGTGCTGGCCGCTACTGGAGAGCAGCGATGCGTGACCACCTGATTCTGCTGCCCGGCTGGGGCCTTGGCAGTGCCCCGCTGGAACCGCTGGCCGACGCCCTGCGCGGACTCGACGCGCGCCTGCGGGTCGAGATCGAGCCCTTGCCGTTGCTGGATTCCAGCGACCCCGCCGACTGGCTGGACGAACTCGATGCGAATCTGCCCCAGGACGCCTGGCTCGGTGGCTGGTCGCTCGGTGGCATGCTCGCCAGCGAACTGGCGGCGCGGCGCGGCGAGCGCTGCGCCGGCCTGCTGACCCTGGCCAGCAATCTGTGTTTCGTCGCCGAGCCGACCTGGCCCAGCGCGATGGCGGTTGAGACCTTCGGCGTATTTCGTCAGGGCTGCGCGGCCGATGCACGTGCCACCCTGAAGCGTTTTGCCCTGCTCTGCACCCAGGGGGCGGCGGATCCGCGCGGGCTGTCGCGACTGCTGCTGGGCGCGGCGCCGCAGGTTCATGCAGAGAGTCTGCTGGCCGGGCTGGATGTGCTGGCTGCGCTGGATACCCGCGGCGCCTTGCAGGACTTTGTCGGCCCGCAACTGCATCTGTTTGCCGGCGGCGATGCGCTGGTGCCGCCCGCAGTGGCGGCCGCGCTGCTGGCGTTGCTGGCGGATGTCGAGGTCGGCCTGATCGACGCGGCCAGCCACGCCTTTCCGTTGGAGCGTCCCCATGAAGTGGCGGCGGCGATCCAGGCTTTCCTGCACGAGGCCGGCGATGATTGACGCAACCCGTAGGGTGCGCTGTGCGCACCAATGGCGTCGGATCTATGGTGCGCACGGCGCACCCTACGCCGAGGTCTGGACATGAGCGAGCTGTTTCAAACCGGCGGCCTGCCGGACAAGCGCCAGGTGGCGGCGTCCTTTTCCCGCGCGGCCGACAGCTACGACAGCGTCGCGGCCCTGCAGCGCAAGGTCGGCAGCGCGTTGCTGGCGCGCTTGCCGGCCACTCCGAGCCCGCAACGCTGGCTCGACCTGGGCTGTGGCACCGGCCATTTCAGTCGTGCCCTGGGCGAGCGCTACGGCGCCGCCGAGGGTGTGGCCCTGGATATTGCCGAGGGCATGCTGCGCCACGCCCGGCCATTGGGCGGCGCGCAGCAGTTTGTCGTCGGCGATGCCGAGCGTCTGCCGCTGCGCGACGCGTCCTGCGACCTGCTGTTTTCCAGCCTGGCGTTGCAATGGTGTGCGGACTTTGCCGCGGTGCTCGGCGAAGCCCGGCGGGTATTGCGCCCGGGCGGGGTGCTGGCCTTCAGCAGCCTGTGCGTCGGTACCCTGCAGGAATTACGCGATAGTTGGCAGGCGGTGGACGGCTTCGTCCACGTCAACCGCTTCCGCCGCTTCGGCGATTACCGGCAGCTCTGCGCGGGCAGCGGCCTGCAGGTGCTCAGCCTGGAAACCCAGGCCGAGGTGCTGCACTACCCCGATCTGCGCAGTCTGACCCATGAACTCAAGGCATTGGGCGCGCACAACCTCAACCTCGGTCGCCCGGGCGGCCTCACCGGGCGGGCGCGCATGCTGGCACTGCTTGCCGGCTACGAGCGATTCCGCCAGGCGCAAGGACTGCCGGCGAGCTATCAGGTGGTCTACGGCATTTTGCGCAAAGAGAATTGAGATGACTGCAGCCTTCTTCGTCACCGGCACCGACACCGAAGTCGGCAAGACCACTATTGCCGCCGGCTTGCTGCATGCCGCGCGCATGGCCGGGCTGTCGACTGCCGCCGCCAAACCGGTAGCCTCCGGTTGCAGCAAGACGCCCGCCGGCCTGCGCAACGGCGACGCCCTGGCCCTGCTTGGCGAATGCAGCCTGGCGCTGCGCTACGAGGAGGTCAATCCACTGGCCTTTGCCCCCGCTATCGCCCCGCATCTGGCGGCGCGCGAGGCCGGCGTGCTGCTGGATCTGGACGCGCTGCGCGGGCCGGTGCAGGCGATTCTCGACAAGGGCGCGGATTTCACCGTGGTCGAAGGCGCTGGCGGCTGGCGCGTGCCGCTGGCCGGTCAGGCCGCGTTGTCGGATCTGGCGATCAGCCTGGATCTGCCGGTGATTCTGGTGGTCGGGGTGCGCCTGGGTTGCATCAATCACGCCGTGCTGACCGCCGAGGCGATTGCCCGCGACGGCCTGACCCTGGCCGGCTGGGTGGCCAACGTGGTCGATCCCAAGACGTCGCGTCTGGAGGAGAACCTGGCGACCCTCGCCGAGCGCTTGCCGGCGCCTTGTCTGGGGCGGGTGCCGCGCCTGGCGAAGGCGACGCCGGCGGCGGTGGCGGAGCGTCTCGATCTGGCGCTGCTGGGGCTGGAGCTATAAGCACGTCACCCGCCATAGCCGTTTGCCAGTACGTGTCAGGCGCATTTTCTGCTTCAATGCAGGGCATCGATGGAGTTCACCTGCGGGAGCTGGTTTATGGAAATCTCCGCTAACGCCTTCAGTTCAGGCATCAGCACCATTCAGTCGGGGCAACGCCGCGTCGATCAGGCCGCCGCCGAGATCGCCAGCAGTACCGTCGCCGCGCCGTCACAGTCGGCGCAGACGCCCGCGCCGAATCAAGTCAATCCAGCGCCCGAGGCGGCCGGACAAGGCCGTGCGGACCTGGCTGAGAGCCTGGTGGCGTTGCGTGTAGGCCAGCACGAGGCGCAAGCCGGTGCGCGCGTGGTGCGTACCGCCGACGAAGTACTGGGCACGCTGATCGATACCAAGGCCTGAGGGTCCCCGGTCGCTGACGCGGGCTACAACACATGCGCGACAAGGAGGTACGGCATGCAGATCGGCGCGGTATCAAGCTATCTTGCGCCTGCAGCGTCGTCACTGCCGGTTCGGCCGGTTGCGTCGGCCGCCTCGGCCCTGACCCGCGCCGCCCTGGCGCCTGCCAGGCCTTCCCCCGCCCCCAACGATGCACGAGCCGCGTCTGCCCGCGAAGAGGCGGATCGGTCCTCCGAATCCTCGACCCAGTCCGCTGGCAAGCAGGACAAGGCCGAAACCAGCCCACAGCAACAGCGCCTCGAGCAACTGGAAATCGCCGAACTGGCCACTCGCGACCGCGACGTGCGCGCCCACGAACAGGCCCATGCGGCGGTCGGCGGCAGCTATGCCGGCGCCCCGAGCTACACCTACACGCACGGCCCGGATGGCCAGCGCTATGCCGTAGCGGGTGAGGTCAGTATCGACACCAGCGCCGTGGCGAACGATCCGCAAGCCACCCTGAGCAAGATGGAGATCATCGTGCGCGCGGCCCTGGCGCCGGCCGAACCCTCCGCCCAGGATCTGCATATAGCGGCGCAAGCCCAGGCACAGATGGTGCAGGCGCGTGTCGAACTGGCCGAACTGCGACTCGGTGAAACCGCAGCAGGGCCAGCCGAGCGCGCACAACCGAGCGAGGCGGCCGAGCCTGCGTCGCGCGGCGACGATCCTGAGGCGTCACGCCAATCGTCGCATTCGTCTGCAGCCGATCTCGATCTGTATCGGCGCACCGCCGCATTGCCGGACTCTGCGCCGCTGATCGACCTGCTGGGCTGAGCGGTTGCGAAAAACGCTCGTCCACTGCGACCGGCTCCAGGCGCCCTGGCTCCAACCAATTTCCTCGAGTGATCCGCGACCCGCAGGGTGTCACTCGCCGCAGGCAGTGCACCATGGTTGCCCGGCGCCGCACAACGCTGGCGGGTTGTCGCTGCGAATGGAACGGAACGCCGACTGGACCGTCCCACGTGCTGCGCCTGATCGCGAACGCCCGGAGGCGGCCCGGCAACGGCGCTTGGTATTTGCCCAACCTCCGATCGCCGGTCCCGCGGCGCTTGACAAGGCGGGGGCGTAAACGTATGTTTCAAACAGTTGTTTGATTGCTTGGCGGTCAAGACGTTGCCAGGCAGTCGGGAGCGATCCTCCAAACGACCGCTTATTCGGTCACCCAAACACACTAAGAGTCCACCGCAGAGGTTAACCGCTATGCCTGACTACAAGGCCCCCTTGCGTGATATTCGCTTCGTCCGCGACGAACTGCTCGGCTATGAAGCGCATTATCAGAGCCTGCCTGGCTGCCAAGATGCTACCCCGGACATGGTCGACGCCATCCTCGAAGAGGGCGCCAAGTTCTGTGAGCAGGTGCTGGCACCGCTGAACCGTGTGGGTGACACCGAAGGTTGCACCTGGAGCGAGTCCGGCGTTAAGACCCCGACCGGCTTCAAGGAAGCCTACAAGCAGTTCGTCGAGGGCGGCTGGCCAAGCCTGGCGCATGACGTCGACCACGGCGGCCAGGGCCTGCCGGAGTCGCTGGGTCTGGTGGTCAGCGAAATGGTCGGTACCGCCAACTGGTCCTGGGGCATGTACCCCGGCCTGTCCCATGGCGCGATGAACACCATTGCCGAGCACGGCACCGACGAGCAGAAGCATGCTTACCTGACCAAGCTGGTCTCCGGCGAGTGGACCGGCACCATGTGCCTGACCGAGCCGCATTGCGGTACCGACCTGGGCATGCTGCGCACCAAGGCCGAGCCCCAGGCCGATGGCAGCTACAAGGTTTCCGGCACCAAGATCTTCATTTCCGCTGGCGAACATGACATGGCCGACAACATCGTCCATATCGTGCTGGCCCGCCTGCCCGATGCACCGCAGGGCACCAAGGGCATCTCGCTGTTCATCGTGCCCAAGTTCCTGCCGAACGCCGATGGCGCAGCCGGTGAGCGCAATGCCGTGTCCTGTGGTTCGCTCGAACACAAGATGGGCATCCACGGCAACGCCACCTGCGTGATGAACTTCGACGGCGCTACCGGTTACCTGATCGGCCCGGCGAACAAAGGCCTGAACTGCATGTTCACCTTTATGAACACTGCCCGCCTGGGTACCGCGCTGCAAGGCCTGGCCCACGCCGAGATCGGCTTCCAGGGTGGCCTGAAATACGCTCGCGAGCGCCTGCAGATGCGTTCCCTGACTGGCCCGAAAGCGCCGGACAAGGCCGCCGACCCGATCATCGTGCACCCCGACGTACGGCGCATGCTGCTGACCATGAAGGCCTTCGCCGAAGGCAATCGCGCCATGGTCTACTTCACCGCCAAGCAGGTCGACATCGTCAAGTACAGCCAGGACGAAGCCGAGAAGAAGCAGGCCGACGCACTGCTGGCCTTCCTCACTCCGATCGCCAAGGCGTTCATGACCGAAGTCGGCTTCGAAGCGGCCAACCACGGCGTGCAGATCTATGGCGGCCACGGCTTTATCGCCGAGTGGGGCATGGAGCAGAACGTGCGCGACAGCCGCATTTCCATGCTGTACGAAGGCACCACCGGCATCCAGGCCCTCGACCTGCTCGGGCGCAAGGTGCTGCAGACCCAGGGCGAAGCACTGAAAGGCTTCACCAAGATCGTGCACAAGTTCTGCCAGGCCAATGAAGGCAACGAGGCGGTCAAGGCCTTCGTCGAGCCCTTGGCCCAGTTGAACAAGGAATGGGGCGAGCTGACCATGAAGGTCGGCATGGCGGCGATGAAGGATCGCGAAGAAGTCGGCGCGGCGTCGGTGGACTACCTGATGTACTCCGGTTACGTCTGCCTGGCCTATTTCTGGGCCGACATGGCGCGCCTGGCGGCCGAGAAGATCGCTGCCGGTACTGCCGACGAAGCCTTCTACAAGGCCAAGCTGCAGACTGCACGGTTCTACTACGCGCGCATCCTGCCGCGTACCCGCAGCCACGTGGCCAGCATGTTGTCCGGCGCCGGCAACCTGATGGACATGCACGAAGACGACTTCGCCCTGGGCTACTAAGCCCTACCGCGATTCCGCCTGGAAAAGCCGCTACCTCTCGGGGTAGCGGCTTTTTTTCGTCTGGGGGCTTCAGCCCACCGCGGCCCCGATTTAGCGCTGCTCGGCTGGAGCGAGTCTCGCCCCGCCGCATCGACATGCGCCAGCCTGCATACGCGCAACACCTTACTCAGGCACGTGCAGCCAGCGTCTCCCGCTGGCCGCGTACCGGCTGTTTATGACGGCGCATTCAGCGGGCGTACGGTTGTTGTGGAGCCGCCCGCTTCGGCAGTAGCGTAGGGGTTATCGACCCGCGCCTTGCGCGCCTGCCTGACGGAGAACGACCATGCCCGAGTACAAGGCCCCTCTGCGCGATACGCGCTTTTTGATCGACGAAGTCTTCGACTTTCCCACCAGCTACGCCGCGCTTGGCGCCGCCGATGCGACCCCGGACATGGTCGGTGCGATTCTCGAGGAAGGTGCCAAGTTCTGCGAGCAGGTGCTGGCGCCACTCAACCGTTCCGGCGACGAAGAAGAATGCCAGTTCGACAATGGTGTGGTGACCACGCCCAAGGGCTTCAAGGAAGCCTTCGCCCGGTACGGCGAGGGCGGCTGGATGAGCCTGGCCGCCGACCCGGCTTACGGCGGTCAGGGGCTGCCGCACTCGCTCGGTTTGCTGATCAGTGAGATGGTCGCTGCCAGCAACACCTCCTGGGGCATGTACCCGGGTCTGACCCAGGGCGCGATGTCGGCGATCCATGCCCACGGCACGGAAGAGCAGAAGCAGACCTACCTGACCCGGATGACCGAAGGCCGCTGGACCGGCACCATGTGCCTGACCGAAGCCCATTGCGGCACCGACCTGGGCATCATCAAGACCCGCGCCGTGCCCCAGGCCGACGGCAGCTATGCGGTCAGCGGCAGCAAGATCTTCATCTCCGCCGGCGAGCACGACATGAGCGAAAACATCGTCCATCTGGTGCTGGCCAAACTGCCGGACGCGCCGGCCGGGACCAAGGGCATCTCGCTGTTTATCGTGCCCAAGTTCCTTCCCGCCGGCGATGGCGCGGTGGGCGAGCGCAATGCAGTGTCCTGCGGCTCGATCGAGCACAAGATGGGCATCAAGGCCTCGGCCACCTGCGTGATCAACTTCGACGGCGCCACCGGCTACCTGATCGGCGAGGCCAACAAGGGCCTCAACTGCATGTTCACCATGATGAACCATGCCCGCCTGGGTACCGGCATGCAGGGCCTGTGTCTCGGTGAGGCCAGCTACCAGGGCGCGCTCAAGTACGCCAACGAGCGCCTGCAGATGCGCGCCCTGACCGGGCCGAAGGCGCCGGACAAGCCGGCCGACCCGATCATCGTGCACCCCGATGTACGGCGCATGCTGCTGACCATGAAGGCGTTCAACGAGGGCAACCGTGCCCTGGCCTACTTCACCGCGCAGCTGCTCGATGTGGCTCACCTCGGCACCAGCGCCGAGCAGCGCCTTGATGCGGAAAACCTGCTGGCCTTGCTCACCCCGATCTGCAAGGCCTTCATGACCGACACCGGCCTGGAGGTGACCAACCACGGCATGCAGATCTTCGGCGGCCATGGCTATATCCGCGAGTGGGGCATGGAGCAGCTGGTCCGCGATTGCCGCATCGCGCCGATCTACGAAGGCACCAATGGTATCCAGGCCCTCGACCTGCTCGGGCGCAAGGTGCTCGGCAGCCAGGGCAAGCTGCTGCGCGGCTTCACCAAGATCGTCCACCAGTTCTGCGCGGCCCAGGCCGAGCACCCGCAGCTCAAGGGCTACGTGGCGCAGTTGGCGAGCCTGAACCAGCAGTGGGGCGAGCTGACCCAGAAGATCGGCCTGGCGGCGCTGAAGAATCCCGACGAGGTCGGCGCCGCGTCGGTGGATTACCTGATGTATTCCGGCTACATCATCCTGGCCTACTTCTGGCTGCGCATGGCCGTGGTCGCCCAGGACAAGCTCGACGCGGGCGCCGGCGAGGCGGCCTTCTACCAGGCCAAGCTGGCCACCTGCGCGTTCTACTTCAAGCGCCTGCTGCCGCGTACCGCCGCCCACCTGGCTGCGGCCGAGGCCGGCAGCGAGTGCATGATGAGCCTGCCGGCCGAGCATTTCGGCGTCTGATCGACGCTTGACGTCCGGAAAAAGCCCGCCAGTTGGCGGGCTTTTGCCATCTGTGAGTTGGCAATCAATAGGAGACCTGTCGGTCACAACACGACCCTATGTGTCTGAAATGTTGCTCGGTTAAACTCCAAAGCTTGATTTAACCCTGTTGCTTCGTTCGAGGATTTTCCATGGCTGACTACCAAGCCCCCCTGCGCGACATGCGCTTCGTGCTCAACGAAGTATTCGAAGTCTCCAAGCTGTGGACCCAGTTGCCGGCCCTGGCCGAGGTGGTGGATGAAGACACCGCCAGCGCCATTCTCGAGGAAGCCGGCAAGGTCACCGCCGGCATCATCGCACCGCTCAATCGCAGCGGCGACGAGGAAGGCTGTGCCTGGGACAACGGCGCGGTGAAGACCCCGGCCGGTTTCCCCGAGGCCTACCAGACCTACGCCGCAGGCGGTTGGGTCGGTGTCGGCGGCGACCCGCAGTTCGGCGGCATGGGCATGCCCAAGGCGATCTCCGCGCAAGTGGAAGAGATGGTCAACTCGGCCAACCTGTCGTTCGGCCTGTACCCGATGCTGACCGCCGGCGCCTGCCTGTCGCTCAACGCCCACGCCAGTGAAGAGCTGAAGGAAAAATACCTGCCGAACATGTACGCCGGCACCTGGGCCGGTTCCATGTGCCTGACCGAGCCGCACGCCGGCACCGACTTAGGGATAATCCGCACCAAGGCCGAGCCCCAGGCCGACGGCAGCTACAAGATCAGCGGCACCAAGATCTTCATCACCGGCGGCGAGCACGACCTGAGCGAGAACATCATCCACCTGGTGCTGGCCAAGCTGCCCGACGCGCCGGCCGGGCCCAAGGGCATCTCGCTGTTCCTGGTGCCCAAGTTCATGGTCGGCGCCGACGGCCGCCTGGGCGAGCGCAATGCGCTGTCCTGTGGCTCGATCGAGCACAAGATGGGCATCAAGGCCTCGGCCACCTGCGTGATGAACTTCGACGGTGCCACTGGCTGGATCGTCGATGCGCCGAACAAGGGCCTGGCGGCGATGTTCACCATGATGAACTACGAGCGCCTGGGCGTCGGCATCCAGGGCCTGGCCCTGGGCGAGCGTTCCTACCAGAACGCCGTCGAGTACGCCCGCGAGCGCATCCAGAGCCGCGCGCCGACCGGCCCGCAGGCCAAGGACAAGGCCGCCGACCCGATCATCGTGCACCCGGACGTGCGGCGCATGCTGCTGACCATGAAGGCGCTGAACGAAGGCGGTCGCGCCTTCTCCAGCTACGTCGCCATGCAGCTCGACACCGCCAAGTTCAGCGAGGACCCGGCCACGCGCAAGCGCGCCGAAGAGCTGGTGGCGCTGCTGACCCCGGTGGCCAAGGCCTTCCT
>NZ_JAAOJA010000022.1 GCF_013184545.1 Pseudomonas tumuqii
CGATCCACGCTTCCTCCCCACACTCGGTCGCCCTCATGCAGTTGCGCTTCACTTCGTTCGCTGTGGTCAGCTTACGGCGGGACTTTCACCCACAAGATTGCGCCCATGCTGGGCGCACATAAAAAAAGGGCGACCGAAGTCGCCCAAATTGCCTTGCGTGCCCGTGGTTCTGGAAAGACTCAGGGCGCCTTGCGCTTGTGTGAGTCTTTCCAGATGAAATAACCAACACCTACGAAGAATGCGACCATCAAACCGACGGTGCCGACTCCGGCGAGAACTACAACATCGATAAACATGATTGCCTCCTGCGGTAGCCCTCTTGGGCTGTTGGGGATGGCTGCAAGTTATCAGGGCTGCGGGGCGGTTCATTGATCCAAGTCAAGGGGGCGCAGAGGCCCGCTGCGCATGGCAGCGGATACTGATCCAGATCAACGAATAGGCCCCGAACGGGGCGAATGGACAGGCGTGGCACAAGGCGACATCGCCTTTATGGACTGCGCGAAAAGCGGGTAAAACAACGCGCACCTGCTGCGACCGTCTCCGGCGGCAGTGCACCATGGTTTATCGGCACGGCACAAAAGCTGGCCGGCTGTCGCTGCGCCCTCGCGACGGCGCTCGACAGGCTCACAACCGCTGAGTCAGGCCTGGCTAGCGCTTTTTCGGCTTGCTCTTGCTGCTCTTCTTGCCCTTGGGCAGGGGCAGCGCCTGCTCGAATGCCTGACGCATCTCGTCGAGCTTCTTGTCATGCAGGTCGTGGATGCGCTTGCCGCGCTCGGCGCTGAAGTCGATCAGCTTGTCGTCGTTGCTCATGATGGCGACCGGATTAAACGAAACGTCAGATTCAGGCGTGGCGCGCATGGGCTGCGCGTCTTCGCCACTTGATGCTGCCAATAATGCTGGGTTGGCCCGCCCATGACCAGCAGCGAACCGTGATTGAGCGCCAGGGAGTGCTCGATGCGGCTGTGCCCCTTGCGCCGTAAATCGAAACGCCGGGTCGCGCCCAGGTTGAGCGAAGCGATCAGCGGATTGGCACCCAGCTCGGCCTCGTCGTCGCTGTGCCAGCCCATGGAGTCCTGGCCGTCGCGGTAATAGTTGAGCAATACGCCGTTGAGCGGCTGCCCGACCGCCGCCACCAGCCGGGCGCGAATCTCCGCGAGCAGGGGCGTCCAGGGCAGCGGTTGATGGGTCAGGCCGGAATAGCGGTAGCTGGCCGCGGCATCGCCATACCAGGCGACCAGCCGCGGCACCGGGTGCTGGCGACCGTAAAGCCGCACCTGCGGCTGCTGCCAGGGCGTCTGCTCGAGCAGCTGCGCAAGCCAGCGATCCGCCGTGGCCTGCTCCAGCCAGTGCGGCTTGAAGTCCAGCTCGGCGTCGGCCAGTTGCACATCGGTATCGGGGAATAGGCTCACGGGCAATCGGGCTTGGTTATCCAGCGCATAGTGTGCGCCGCTCAGACTTCCACATCCACCCACAGACCTTGCCGGGGGAGTTCGTCGATTACCGCCTCATCGGCCTCGGCCACGTCGCCTTCGGCCAGTTCCTCGGCGCTGTAGCCACGCCGCTGGCGCCGGCGCTGCTCCTCGCGCAACAACTCGGCCGCCTCCTGGGGGTGGCGCTTATCCAGGCTCACGCCACTTTCCTTGGCGCTGGCGGCGGCCGGCGTAACCGGCGGGATATCGGGCCTGGGCTTGATCACGTCCTGCTGGACGGTGACCGGCGCCATGCCGTGCGGAATTGGCGGTAGCACTTTATTCAGTCCTCCTTTGGTCAGGCTGTCGGCCACCCGGACGCCGACTTGAGCACGGCCTCGCTACACTTTCGACTCAAGTAACAGCTAATAAGTACCAGTTAAGCAGCATTGCGTCTTTGGCCTTGGCTTGGCGTTCCGTTACCATAGTCGGCTTTTTCACGCAGGAGACAGGCATGGCGCAGTATGAACCGGGGCAACGCTGGATCAGTGACAGCGAAGCGGAGTTGGGCTTGGGCACCATCCTCATACAGGACGGCCGGATGCTCACCGTGCTCTACCCGGCCACTGGCGAAACCCGCCAGTATGCTGCGAACAATGCACCGCTGACCCGCGTGCGTTTCTCCCCGGGCGACGAGATCACCCACTTCGAAGGCTGGAAGCTGACCGTCCAGGAAGTCGATGACGTCGACGGCCTGCTGGTTTACCACGGCCTCAACGGACAGAGCCAGAGCGTCACCCTGCCGGAAACCCAGCTGTCCAACTTCATTCAGTTCCGTCTGGCCAGCGACCGCCTGTTCGCCGGCCAGATCGACCCGCTGGCCTGGTTCGCCCTGCGCTACCGCACCCTGGAGTTCACCAGCAAGCAGTTGCAGTCCTCGCTCTGGGGCCTGGGCGGTGTGCGTGCACAACCGATCGCGCATCAGTTGCACATCGCCCGCGAAGTCGCCGACCGCATCGCCCCGCGGGTATTGCTGGCCGACGAAGTGGGCCTGGGCAAGACCATCGAAGCCGGCCTGGTGATCCATCGCCAGTTGCTCTCCGGGCGCGCCAGTCGCGTGCTGATCCTGGTGCCGGAAAACCTCCAGCACCAGTGGCTGGTGGAAATGCGCCGGCGCTTCAACCTGGATGTGGCGCTGTTCGACGCCGAACGTTTTATCGAGAGCGATGCCAGCAATCCCTTCGAGGATTGCCAGTTGGCGCTGGTCGCCCTGGAATGGTTGTGCGAAGACGAGCGAGCCCAGGACGCGCTGTTTGCCGCCGACTGGGACCTGCTGGTGGTCGACGAGGCCCATCACCTGGTCTGGCACCCGGAGCACGCCAGCGTGGAATACAGCCTGGTCGATCAGCTTGCCGAAGTGATTCCCGGCGTGCTGCTGCTCACCGCCACCCCGGAACAGCTCGGCCAGGACAGCCACTTCGCCCGCCTGCGCCTGCTCGACCCGCATCGTTTCCATGATCTCGCCGCCTTCCGCGCCGAGAGCGCCAACTACAAGCCGGTCGCCGAGGCGGTGCAGGAACTGCTCGATCAGGGCCGTTTGTCGCCCGCCGCGCATAAGACCATCCATGATTTCCTCGGTGCCGAGGGCGAGGCCCTGCTCGGCGCCGTCAGCGATGGCGATAGCGAAGCCGCGGCGCGCCTGGTGCGCGAGTTGCTCGACCGCCACGGTACCGGCCGCCTGCTGTTTCGCAACACCCGCGCCGCGGTGCAGGGTTTCCCCGAACGCGAACTGCATGCCTACCCGCTGCCCAGCCCGGACCTGTACCTGGAGCTGCCGGTCGGCGAGCACCCGGACCTGTACCCGGAAGTCAGCTACCAGGCCCAGGCCGACGTCGACGAGGAACAGCGCTGGTGGCGTTTCGATCCGCGCGTCGAATGGCTGATCGACACCCTGAAGATGCTCAAGCGGGTCAAGGTGCTGGTGATCTGCGCCCACGCCGAAACCGCCATGGACCTGGAAGACGCCCTGCGCGTGCGCAAGGGCATCGCCGCCACCGTGTTCCACGAAGGCATGAACATCCTCGAACGCGACCGCGCCGCCGCCTACTTTGCCGACGAGGAATTCGGCGCCCAGGTGCTGATCTGCTCGGAGATCGGCAGTGAAGGCCGCAACTTCCAGTTCGCCCACCACCTGGTGCTGTTCGATCTGCCGAGCCACCCGGACCTGCTCGAGCAGCGCATCGGCCGCCTCGACCGGATCGGCCAGAAGCACCGCATCCAGTTGCATGTGCCCTACTTGGAGAACAGCCCGCAGGAACGCCTGTTCCAGTGGTATCACCAGGCGCTGAATGCCTTCCTCGCCACCTGCCCGACCGGCAACGCCCTGCAGCACCAGTTCGGCACGCGCCTGCTGCCGCTGCTGGAAAGCGGCGACGACGGCGAATGGCAGAGCCTGGTGGATGAGGCCCGTGGCGAACGCGAGCGGCTGGAAGGCGAACTGCACGCCGGCCGCGACCGTCTGCTCGAGCTCAATTCCGGCGGTGCCGGTGAGGGCGAGGCGCTGGTCGAGGCCATCCTCGAACAGGACGACCAGTTCGCCCTGCCTATCTATATGGAGCAGTTGTTCGACGCCTTCGGCATCGACAGCGAGGACCATTCGGACAACGCCCTGATCCTGCGCCCCAGCGAGAAGATGCTGGATGCCAGCTTCCCGCTCGGCGACGACGAGGGCGTGACCATCACCTACGACCGCGACCTGGCCCTGGCCCGCGAGGACATGCAGTTCCTCACCTGGGAACACCCGATGGTGCAAGGCGGCATGGACCTGGTGCGTACCGGCTCGATGGGCAACACCGGGGTGGCGCTGATCAAGAACAAGGCCCTGAAACCCGGCACCGTACTGCTCGAACTGCTGTATGTCAGCGAAGTGGTGGCTCCGCGCGCCCTGCAACTGGGGCGCTACCTGCCGCCGGCGGCGCTGCGCTGCCTGCTCGACAGCAGCGGCAACGACCTGGCCCACAAGGTGGCGTTCGAGACCTTGAACGACCAACTGGAAAGCGTGCCGCGCGCCAGCGCCAACAAGTTCGTCCAGGCCCAGCGCGATACCCTCAACCCGTTGATCAATGCCGGCGAAGACAAGGTCGCGCCGCGCCACCTGGAGCGGGTAGCGGAGGCCAAGCGCCGCCTGGCCGCCGACACCGAAGAGGAACTGGCGCGCCTGACGGCCCTGCAAGCGGTCAACCCGAGCGTGCGCGACAGCGAACTCACCGCCCTGCGCCAGCAGCGCGAGCAGGGCCTGGCCCTGCTCGACAAAGCCGCGCTGCGCCTGGAAGCGATCAGGGTACTGGTCGCCGGCTGAGGCCAGCCCCTGAACTGACAAGGCCCGCAATTGCGGGCCTTGTCAGTTCAGGGTGACGGGCTGTGGGAGGGGCATCAGCCGCGATCCGACGCGCCTCTGGCTTGTCGCGGCTAAAGCGGAGCGCCGCCCGGCCCCTCCCGCATTACGCCGGCACCGCCTCGGCCATGCCGCTGCGCATGCGCGCAGAGTCGGCGACAAAACAGCGCGAGGCCTGCAGCAGCGCCAGCATGGTGAGAAACAGCGCCACCGGGATCAGCAGCATCGCATCATGCAGCCCCACCGCCTTGAAGGTTTCGCTCATCTCGCTGGCGCCAGCGGCGAGCATCGCCGCCTGGGAGAAATGATCGGACAGCAGGCCCACCGCAATGGGGCCGAGGCCGCCGCCGAGCAGGTACAGACCGGCGAAGAACAGCGCCATGGCCGTGGCACGCAGGCGCGGCTCGACCACATCCTGCAGCGCCGTGTAGACGCAGGTGTAGAAGTTGTAGGCGAACAGCCAGCCGACGCTGAAGACCGCAACGAACACGCCGACCTCGATGCGCCCGGCCAATAACGCATAGGCGGTGGCTGCGGCGGCGATCAGCATGCTCACGGCAGCGAACAACAGGCGTCCGGTGGCCGAATGCTGATGAATACGATCGGCCATCCAGCCACCCAGCGTCAGGCCAAACAGGCCGGTCACGCCGACGATCACCCCGGTGGCCACTGCCGCCTGCCCCAGCGGCAGGAGGAAATAACGCTGCAGCATCGGCACCATGAAGGAGTTGCAGGCGTAGGTGGCGAAGTTGAAGGCCAGGCCGGCGAGCACCAGCCACCAGAAGGTGCGGATCGCCAGCACCTTGCGCAGCGGCTTGTCCACCGCGCTGCTCGCCACCTGCACGGCTTCCGCCGCACCGCGCTTGGGCTCCTTGATGAAGAACATGAACAGCGCGAGGATCATCCCCGGCACGGCGGCGATGAAGAACGGCGCGCGCCAGCTGTCGAAGGCCTCGACCATGGCGCCGATGGTGAAGAACGCCAGCAGCAGGCCCAGGGGTAGGCCGAGCATGAAGATGCCCATGGCCCGGGCGCGTTTGTGCGGCGGAAACAGATCGCCGATCAGCGAGTTGGCCGCCGGCGCATAGCTGGCTTCGCCGATGCCGACGCCCATGCGTATCAGCAGGAAGCTCCAGAAGTTCCAGGCCAGGCCGTTGACCGCGGTCAAGCCGCTCCATACCACCAAACCCCAGCCCATGATCTTGCGCCGCGCGCCGGTGTCGGACATGCGCCCCAGCGGCACGCCGGCGATGGCATAGACGATGGTGAAGGCGGTGCCGATCAAACCCAGCTGAAAGTCGCTGAGGCTCCATTCCAGGCGAATCGGCTCGATGATGATGGCCGGAATGGTGCGGTCGAAGAAGTTGAACAGGTTGGCGAGAAATAGCAGGAACAGAATGCGCCAGGCGTTCGCCGCTTGTTGAGACTGCTGCATGGAATCCATCTCTGATTATTGTTATGGCCGCGATACACCACGGGGGCACGAACGTACTTGGCAGTGACCGCCAGGCAATCGAATCTAGAGCCTGCGATCCGCGCTGTCTGTGACTATTTGTAGTGTTGATGTCAGTGAATCGCACAGATCGAAGTCCCCGGCACCAGCAACCCACCGATCAAAAGCCGATTAAACCTGTCGAACGTGTTCAGGTTTGGCCGCGCGCACCTGTGCGCGCCCCTCTTGTGCTCCATCCAAGGGAGTGCCGGCGCCGTCCAGGCCACCCATGGCGATCCCTCCCCGGGGGATGGGGACAGTTCAATCACAGGAGATCAGAGTGGCTCGCATCGACAAGGAACATTTCATCGGCCTGGAGTGGTTACGCTTTCTGCTTGGCATCTATGTGGTGGTTTTCCACACCCTGCATAGCTATCCGGATGAACAAAAACCGTCCTGGCTGGCGGATCTGACCGGGGTCGGATTCTTTGCCACCAGCAGCTTCTTCGTGCTGTCCGGCTTCCTGCTGGCTCATGTGTACTGCCGCCAAGGGCAATTGCGCGAACCAGCCCGCAGCTTCTGGAGCAGGCGTTTCGCCAACCTCTATCCGCTGCACCTGTTTTCTCTGCTGCTGACGATCGGCGTGCTGTTCATCATCAGCAGCCTCGGTATCCCTCCCGATGACAGCAAGGCCAGCATCCGCTTCGTGATTTATGACACCAACGCAGACATGGCCGGCGCATCCCGGGAGACTCTTGAGCACTTCATGAGCAATGGCGAACTGCTGCTCAACTCCGGCTTGCAATTGCTCATGCTGCAAGCCTGGAATCCTTATTACCTGACGTTCAATGCGCCGCTATGGTCGATTTCCACGTTGTTTTTCTTCTACCTGACCTTTCCCCTGCTGGCACCGCGGCTGATGCGCACACGCCACAAGGGCTGGTGGTTGGTCGCCATCACCCTGATCTACCTGCTGCCACCGCTCTGGGTGATCCAGAGCCAGGAATACGGCATGCCCTACACCGGCATACTGCACCGCATGCCCCTGCTGCGCCTGCCAGAGTTTCTCGCTGGCATTCTGTTGTACGGGCTGTTCCGCCAGCTGCGCGACAACGGCTACCAGCCACAGCTGAGGGCCAAGCTGCTGCTTGGCGGCTTCAGCCTGCTGTGCTTCGGCGCAGCGATCTGGCTGCTGAAAGGTGAACAGTACTGGTACTTCCTGCTGCACAACGGCTTGCTGCTGCCCGCGCAACTGGCCCTGGTCTATCTGTGTGCCCTGATAGCCACGCCAGACAGCGAGCGCCTGATCCACTGGTCACAGCGTCTGGGTGCCGCATCGCTCCCGCTGTTTGTCCTGCACGTGCCGATTTTCATTATGTTTTCCCGCTCGGAAAAGCTCCTCGGCGTTGCCTCAGCACAGTGTTTCGAGCGCTGGACCAGCTGTGCCCAGCAAGCCGGTGAGCAAGCGCTGTCACTGTGGTTCTACCCACTGTTTCTGCTGTTGACGATTGCTTTGTGCGTCTGGGCGCAAGAAAATGCAGTAGTCCCGGCACGCAGGTGGCTACTCAGGCGCCTGCCGATATCTGTCCAGTAAAGATCCCCCAGCAAAGAGGAATCATTTACGGATAACATGGTCGGAAAATCAGTACCCGGTTCAACTGGGCCGCTCTATCTTTCTTGCTTCGTCTGGTGAATCCGTGTCATTGAAAATCGTCAAACTTTCTTCCCCTCACGGCATCCTCTCCCCCCTCCTCCATTTGGCCTCTATCGCCTTGCTGCTCTGCGCCGCTCAAGTACAGGCGTTCTCGCTGGATGACGTGGCTGCCAAGGCCAAGGCTCTCGGCGAAAAAGGCTACAGTGCACCGGCCAGCAATCTGCCTGCCCAATTCAGCGAGATGGCCTTCGCCGATTATCAGAAAATCCAACCGCGTCCTGAAGCGTTCGAGTGGAGCGAGCGCGATACGCCGTTCAAACTGAGCTTTTATCACCAGGGCATGCACTTCAATACACCGGTGAAGATCAACGAGATCACCAGCACCACGGTCAAGGAAATCAAGTACGACCCCGAACGCTTTAATTTCGGTGACCTGAAACTCGACCAGCAAGCGACCAAGAATCTCGGCTATGCCGGTTTTCGGGTGATGTACCCGATCAACCAGAAGGGCAAGCAAGACGAGATCATGAGCATGCTCGGTGCCAGCTACTTCCGAGTGATCGGCAAAGGACAGGTGTACGGTTTGTCGGCGCGCGGCCTGAACATCGACACCGCACTGCCCAGTGGCGAGGAGTTTCCCTATTTCCGCGAGTTCTGGATCGAACGGCCGAGGCCGCAGGACAAGCACCTGGTGATTTTCGCCCTGCTCGACTCACCGCGCGCGACCGGCGCCTACCGTTTCATCCTGCGCCCGGGCAAGGATGCACTGGTGGATGTACAAGCCCGCGTGTACCTGCGCGACGCAGTCGACGAACTTGGTCTGGCATCGCTGACCAGCATGTTCCTGTTCGACCCGAAACAGCCCCCCAGGCAGCACAGTTTCCGGCCGGCCCTGCATGACTCCAACGGCCTGGCGATCCATGCCGGCAATGGCGAGTGGCTCTGGCGACCGCTGAACAATCCAAAACACCTGGCCGTCAGCAGCTGGCAGGTGGAAAACCCGAGAGGCTTCGGCTTGCTGCAACGCGGTCGGGAGTTCTCCCGCTACGAAGACCTCGACGACCGTTACGACCTGCGCCCTAGCGCCTGGATCGAACCCAGGGGTGACTGGGGCAAAGGCCGGATAAAGCTGGTGGAAATCCCCACCCAGGACGAGACCAACGACAACATAGTGGCATTCTGGGCGCCGGATAAACTGCCCGAAAAAGGCCAACCCCTGGAATTTGCCTACCGCATGCACTGGACCCGTGACGAACCAGCGCTGCATCAGCCGGACAACGCCTGGGTCGCCCAGACCCTGCGCGCGCCGGGTGAAGACAAGCAGGCCAACCTGATCCGCCAACTGGACGACAGTATCGCCATGCTGATCGACTTCGAAGGCCCCGCACTGACCAAGTTGGCGAAAGATGCCGCACCGAGTTCGCAAGTCAGCGTCGGCGACAATGCTAAGCTGATGGAGAACAACCTGCGTTATAACCCCGCCACCCGTGGCTGGCGCCTGACCTTGCGGATCAAGGTCAAAAACCCCGAGCAGCCGGTGGAGATGCGCGCGGCGCTGATCAATGGCGACCAGCCGCTGAGTGAAACCTGGAGTTATCAATTACCCGCCCACACGGCTATCAGTCGATGAACGAGCAGAGCGCCGCCCCCCTGCACCAGCCAGAGCTGGACGCCTACCTGGCAGAATTGTCACTGCCTGACGCAGAGCGAGAGGCGCTGGCCCAGGCCGAGAGCTTCGCCGACCTGCACCGGCGTCTGTCCGGCCAGCCGGCGCCGAGCACGGCCGAAGCCGTCTGCCAGTCCGCGACACGCCGCCTGCAACTTGGCGCCGGAACCAACCTGGCTGACATCGGTGTCCTCGGCGAAGATGCCGCTGGCCGGCCGCGCATCGAGGCTACCCCGCCCCTGCACCGCAGCCATGTGACCCCCGAGGCCTGGCGCACCAATATCCTGGTACGTGCCTGGCGCAAACTGCTCGGCAGGAAAAGCCCGCCGCCGCCGCCGCGGCAGCAGCTGGAACCCGCCCCCTGGCGCCAGGTTGGCTCGCACCGCCGGCTGGTCCTGCTGCTGTTGATGCTCGGACAAACCGCAGTGGCGACCTGGTACATGAACAGCATCCTGCCCTATCAGGGCTGGATCCTGATCGACCTGCAGGAAATCATGCAGCAGAGCCTGCAGCAGAGTTTCATCCAGGTTCTGCCTTACCTGGTGCAGGGCAGCATCCTGGTGCTGTTCTCCATCCTGTTCTGCTGGGTTTCCGCCGGTTTCTGGACCGCCCTGATGGGCTTCTGGGAGCTGCTGCGCGGCTATGACCGGTACGGGATTTCCGGCGCGCACGCGGGTGATCAGCCGATCCCTGCCGAAGCGCGGACCGCGATCATCATGCCGATCTGCAACGAGGACGTGCCGCGGGTCTTCGCCGGGTTGCGCGCAACCTATGAGTCGGTGGCCGCCACCGGCGATCTCGATCGCTTCGATTTCTTCGTGCTCAGCGATACCGGCGACGCCGACATCGCCGCCGCCGAGCAGAGCGCCTGGCTGGAACTGTGCCAGGCCTGCAAAGGCTTCGGCCGGATCTTCTACCGGCGCCGGCGCCGCCGGGTCAAACGCAAAAGCGGCAATATCGACGATTTTTGCCGCCGCTGGGGCAGCAACTACCGCTACATGGTGGTCCTCGATGCCGACAGCGTCATGAGCGGCGAAAGCCTGACCTGCCTGGTGCGCCTGATGGAAAACAATCCCCAGGCCGGGATTATCCAGACCGCACCGAAGTCCGCCGGCATGAATACCCTGTATGCACGCCTGCAACAATTCGCCACCCGCGCCTACGGCCCGCTGTTCACCGCCGGCCTGCACTTCTGGCAACTCGGCGAATCGCACTACTGGGGGCACAACGCGATCATCCGCGTACAGCCTTTCATCGACCACTGCGCCCTGGCGCCGCTGCCGGGCAAGGGCGCATTCGCTGGCGCGATCATGTCCCACGACTTCGTCGAAGCGTCACTGATGCGGCGCGCCGGTTGGGGTGTCTGGATCGCCTACGATGTACCCGGCAGCTATGAGGAACTGCCGCCCAACCTGATCGACGAGCTGGAACGCGATCGCCGCTGGTGCCATGGCAACCTGATGAATTTCCGCCTGTTCCTGGTCAAGGGCATGCACCCGGTGCACCGTGCGGTGTTCCTCACCGGGGTGATGTCCTACCTGTCGGCACCGCTGTGGTTCCTCTTCCTGCTGCTCTCCACCGCGTTGCTGGCGACCCACACCCTGCTGGAGCCCCAGTATTTCCTGGTGCCCGGCCAGTTGTTCCCGATCTGGCCGCACTGGAATCCAGATCAAGCCATTGCCCTGTTCTCCACCACCCTGACCTTGCTGTTCCTGCCCAAACTGCTCAGCGTCCTGCTGATCTGGGTCAAGGGTGCGCACGCCTATGGCGGCGCGTTCAAGGTCAGCCTCAGCATGCTCCTGGAAATGCTCTTCTCGGTACTGCTGGCGCCGGTCAGAATGCTGTTCCACACCCGCTTCGTCACCGCTGCCTTTCTCGGCTGGTCGGTGCAATGGAACTCACCCCAACGTGACGATGGCATAACCACCTGGGGCGACGGCGTACGTCGGCACGGCTGGCAAACCCTGCTGGGTATCTTCTGGACTGCCGGGGTCGCCTGGCTCGACCCGGTGTTCCTCTGGTGGCTGGCGCCGATCGTGGTGTCGCTGATGGTGTCGATCCCGGTTTCGGTGATTTCCAGCCGCCTGAGCCTGGGCCTGAGTGCCCGACGCAACCAGCTGTTCCTGATCCCCGAAGAGTCGAATCCGCCCCAGGAACTGGTGTCCACCTATGCCTACGCCAGGCACAACCGCGAGCATGCCCTGCACCAGGGATTTATCGCCGCAGTCCTGCAGCCGTTCCCCAACGCCCTGGCGTGCGCCATGGCAACCGCTCGTCATGGCGATTCGTCACGCCTCGAAACGGCCCGCCAGCGCTTGTTGCAACATGCGCTGAAAAACGGCCCGAAAAAGCTCGACGGCCCCAGCAAACTGGCCTTGTTGAGTGATCCCGTGGTGCTCAGCCGCCTGCACGCGCTGCTCTGGGAACAGGCCGAGCTGCACCCCTTGTGGCGACATGCCTTTGGCCAGTCCATACAGCAGCCAGCCCGTTTGCCAGTCACGCAGGCCAGGCTTCCCCTGTCGCAGCCGCCCCGCCCGGTAGCCGGCTAACACACCCTTCGGCTGCGATGCTTGGCACATCGCAACCGAAGGCTCTGCTGCCGAGCAGAGCCGCTGGTCAGCAAGAACCTGCCGCCGAGCATGCCGGTCCGCGGCCATGCACTTGCCTTATGCACAGACTCACTATACTGATGCCAGATCGCCATATCCTTCACCCATGATCGGCGACACCGATAATCGACGCGAGCGTGGTCTACGACTGCTAGGGCCGTTGTCGTGACCGCATACCCTGTCGATGGTTGTACAAGGCTGTATAGACGCTGAGTCAACGGCAGGTCGCCATGCCCCTACCCGTTCACACACCACCCGGCAAGCGGGGCAACACTTCGCTACGCTTAGGCCTCGGCCTGTTGCTGGTGCAGTTGCTGTGCCTGGCCGAGACCATGGCCGCAGAAAAAATCCGCCTGCAACTGCGCTGGCTGCATCAGTTCCAGTTCGCCGGCTACTACATGGCCCAGGAAAAAGGCTTCTATGCGCAGGCCGGGCTGGAGGTGGAAATCCGCCCAGGCGGGCCCGGCACGCCGAAGCCGATAGACCTCCTGCTCGAAGGGAATGCCGATTTTGCCATTGCCAACAGCGGCCTGGTCATCGCGCGCTTGCAGGGCCGGCCGGTGGTGGCGCTGGCGGCGATCATGCAGAGTTCGCCAATCGTGTGGATAGTGCGCGCCGACTCGGACATCTACACGCCCCACGACCTGGCAGGCAAGCGGGTAATGCTGATGCCGGCACCGGAAAACGCCGAACTGCTTGTCACCCTGGCCCGTGAAGGCGTCGATCAAGACCGCCTGCAGCTGCAACAGACCAGCTTCGACCCGCAAGATCTGATCGACGGCAACACCGACGCCTACAACGGTTACATTTCCAACGAGCTGTTCTGGCTGCAACAACAGCAGCTGCCCTACCGGTTGATCAAGCCGCGCGAATACGGGGTCAACTTCTACAGTGACGTGCTGACCACTAGCGAAGTCCTGCTGCAACAGCGTCCCGCACAGGTCGAGGCCTTCATCCAGGCCAGCCTCAAGGGCTGGCAATACGCCCTGGAACACATCGAGGAAAGCGTACAGCTGATCCATCAACGCTATGCCCCCGACAAGAGCCTGGAACATCTGCGTTTCGAAGCCGAAGAATTGCACAAGCTGATCATGCCGGAGCTGGTGCAACTGGGGCACATGAACCCGGGGCGCTGGCACGCCATTGCGCAAAGCTACCTGGATCTGGGTATGGCCGATGGACCGATCGAACTGGACGGTTTCATCTACAAGCGCAAGGTTGCAACCGATCACAGCCTGCTTTACCAGGTGCTTGGCGGGGCTTTGCTAGCCCTGCTGCTGCTGGGCGCCGTGGCGTTGCGCTTTGCCCGCCTGACTCGCAAGCTGCGCCTGGAGGTCAAGCGCCGGCAACAGGCCGAGCAGGAACTGCGCAGCAGCAACCTGCAACTGGAGCGCCTGGCCAATACCGATCGCCTGACCGGACAATGGTCGCGCCTGAAGATCGAGGAGTTGGCGCACAACGAAATCAAGCGGGCCGAGCGCTATGATTTCCCCCTGGCCCTGGTATTTCTCGATATCGACCGCTTCAAGTCGGTCAACGACCAGTATGGTCACGACGTCGGCGACTGCGTCCTCACTGGCGTGGCGCACCGGATCAAGAGCCACCTGCGCGACTCCGACAGCCTGTGCCGCTGGGGCGGCGAGGAATTCATCATCCTCATGCCGCACACCGACCTCGACCAGGCCTGCCTGATCGCGGAAAAGCTCCGCGGCCTGCTCGCCGCCGAACCGCTGACCGGCACCATCGGCGTTACCGGCAGCTTCGGCGTGGCGCAGTGGCAGCCCGGACAAGGCCTGGGCGAGCTGGTGCACTGCGCCGACCTGATGCTCTATCGCGCCAAGAAGTTGGGGCGCAACCGGGTCGAACGCTTTTCTCCCTGCGCCATCCTGCCCCTGGTGTAACGGGCTAGCCGGCGTTGCGCCAGCTGGCCAGCCAGCCCAGCCCCGCCTGCGTACCCGCCTCGCCCGGCAGGTACTCGGCGCCCAGCCAGCCCCGATAGCCGCTGCGTTCGAGCGCCGCCAGGGCTGGAGCAAACTCGAGCTGACCGGTTCCCGGCGCCCCGCGCCCGGGGCAATCGGCGAACTGCACATGGCCGATGCGCCCGACCAATAACGCGATGCCTGCCAGCAGGTCCACGCCTTGGCGCGCCATGTGATAGAGGTCGTACTGGGCCGCCAGATTGGGGTGCCCGACCCTGCGCAACAACTCATCGAGCTGTTCCGGGGTGTTGATCAAAAAGCCCGGCATGTCCAGCGGGTTGATCGCCTCCACCAGCACGCGGATCCCCAGCACCCGAAAAGCCTCGGCGCTCTTGTGCAGATTGGCGGCCAGGGTCGCCAACGCCCGTTCTCGGCTTACCCCCTCGGCCAGGCGCCCGGGCAGCACATTGACGCAGGCCGGACGCACCATCGCCGCATAGGTCAGCGCCTCCTGCAGTGCCGCATCGAACTCGGCCTGGCGCGCCGGCACCGCCGCCAGACCGGCGCCGCCGTCGAGCAGGTCGCCAGCCGGCAGATTGATCAGCACCAGCGGCATACCCGCGGCCTCCAGTGCCTCCTTCAGGCGAATCGCCGCCAGCTCGTAGGGAAACTGGATCTCCACCCCATCGAAGCCCGCTGCGGCGGCCGCCACCACCCGCTCGCGCAACGGCAGCTCAGTGAACAACAGCGACAGGTTGGCGGCGATTTTCATGCCTCGCCCTCCCGATACAGTTGCACCAGCGTGGCCGGGTCGCGCTGCAGATTGCCCTGGCTGCCGTGCAGGCGCATCAACTGTGCCGCCAGGCCGCTGAGTGGTGTGGCCGAACCGATCTCGCGGGACAGTTTGACCGCGCTGTCGAGATCCTTGAGCAAGGTGCGCACATGCCATTTGATCGGTTCGAACTGGCTGCTGGCCATTTGCGGGGCGAGGATCTGCAGCTGTTTGGAATCGGCAAAACCACCGGCCAAGGCCGGCGCGAGCAGGCTGGCATCGACCCCGGCCCGCTCCGCCAGGGCCACCACCTCGGCAATCACCAGCGTGTTGCAGGCGACGATCATCTGGTTGCACAACTTGGTCACCTGACCGGCACCGACATCGCCCATGCGGGTCAGGCGCTGACCCAGGTGGGCGAGGATCGGTCGCGCCCGTTCGACATCCTCCTCGCGCCCGCCGGCCATGATTGCCAGGCTGCCGGCCTCGGCGCCTGGCGTGCCGCCGGACACAGGCGCATCGACCCAGCGCATGCCACAGCGCTGCTCCAGTTCGGCGGCCATCGCGCGGGTCGCCGCCGGTTCCAGACTGGAGAAATCCACCAGCAGTTGCCCGGGGCGGGCGCCCTCGACGATACCGCCGGAGCCGAACACCACCTCACGCACCACCTCGGTATTGGCCAGGCAGAGCATCACGATGCCGGCATCGGTGCACAACTCGGCCGGGGTTTGCGCACGCTGCGCCCCCAGCTCGAGCAACGGCAGGCACTTGTCCGGCGAACGGTTCCACACGCTCAGGGGATAGCCCGCGGCCAGCAGGCGCCGGGTCATGGGCAGGCCCATCAGGCCGATGCCGGCGAAAGCCAGGGCCGGAAGGGAGGTGGTCATCGATGCCGACATAATGCGACTCCAGCTCAAAGGTGATGGATATCTTAACGTAGGGTGGGACGGGCTAGCGGCGCGAAACGTCTGCAGCGAACCGGGCACGAACCGGGCACGCCGCGTAACCCACCGGGGTGTAAGGCAGACACCGCCGCGGCAATCCGAACAGAGGGCTTCGCCCGCCCAACCACAAGCGCGTGATTCCCTTTATACTTCGCCGGCTTTCCCCGCTATTGAACCGGAGAACCCCCATGTTGAAGCGTCCCTTTGCGCTGGCCGCCGGCCTTGCCTTGTGTTTTTCCGCCGTATTCGCCCAAGCCGCCGATGTATTGCGCGTCTCGGCCATCCCCGATGAAGCCCCCACCGAGCTGCTGCGCAAGTTCAAGCCGCTTGGCGCCTACCTCGAACAGCAACTGGACATGCAGGTCGAGTTCGTCCCGGTATCCGACTATGCCGCCGTGGTCGAAGCCCTCGCCGCCGATCGTATCGACCTGGCCTGGCTGGGCGGCTTCACCTTCGTCCAGGCGCGGCTGAAAACCGGCGATGCTGCGCACGCTGCCATTCCGTTGGTGCAACGCGCCGAAGATGCAAAATTCACCAGCAAGATCATCAGCGCCGATCCGGCCGTGCAATCGCTGCAAGACCTGAAAGGCAAGACCTTCGCCTTCGGCTCGGTGTCGTCCACCTCCGGCAGCCTGATGCCACGCTACTTCATGCTGCAGGACGGGATCGAGCCGGAACAGTTCTTCAGCCGCATCGCCTACTCCGGTGCACATGACGCCACCGCGGCCTGGGTCCAGGCGGGCAAGGCCGACGGCGGCGTACTCAACGCCTCGGTGTGGGACAAACTGGTCGCCGCCGGCAAGGTCGACACCGACAAGGTCAAGGTAATCGCCACCACCCCGCCCTACTTCGATTACAACTGGACAGTGCGCGGCACCCTCGACCCGGTCGTGCGCGACAAGATCCAGGCGGCGTTCCTCGCCCTCGACCCGGCCAACCCGGAACACAAGGCGATCCTCGACCTGCAAGCCGCCAGCCGCTTTATCCCGACCAAGGCAGAAAATTACCAGGGTATCGAGGAAGCAGCCCAAGCGGCCGGCCTGTTGAAGTGAGTGTCAGCCTCAGCGGCGTGGGCCTGACCCACGCCAACGGTCAGGTGGCGCTCAGCGAGGTCGATCTACAGGTCAAGATCGGCGAGCGGGTGGCCATCATCGGCCCATCGGGCGCGGGCAAAACCAGCCTGCTGCGCCTGCTCGCCAGCAACCTGCAACCCAGCAGCGGACAGATCCACCTGCTCGGCCAGCAGCCTTGGCAGCTCGGCGCGCGCCAGCGGCAGAAATTGCGTGCGCGGATCGGCCTGATCCATCAGGCGCCGCCCTTGCCGCCGCGCCAGCGCGTGGTCACCGCGGTACTAGCCGGCAAGCTCGGCCAGTGGTCGCTGGGCAAGAGCCTGCTCAGCCTGCTGCACCCGCTGGATATCCCCGGCGCCCAGGCGGCCCTCAGTCGCCTGGACCTGGCGGACAAGCTGTTCGAGCGCTGCGACCAGCTGTCCGGTGGCCAGTTGCAACGGGTCGGCATCGCCCGGGTGCTCTATCAGGCGCCGGAACTGATCCTTGCCGACGAACCCGTGTCGGCCATGGATCCGGTGCTCGCCGGCCATACCCTGAGCGTACTCAATGAGGAAGTCAGCCGGCGCGGCATGACCCTACTGGCCAGCCTGCATGCGGTGGAGTTGGCCCTGGCGCATTTCCCGCGGATCATTGGCGTGCGCGAGGGGCGCATCATCTTCGACCTGCCGCCCGAGGCAATCGGCGCCAACGCACTGGATGCGCTGTATGCCAACGAACAATTGCCAGCCGTGCCCACCTCGGCGGCGCCGGCACCTGTGAGCGTGCAGATCCCGCGATGCTGAACCCCGTACTGCGCGACCCGGCAGCCTTGCCGCGCCTGGTCCTGACCCTGCTGGCGGTGCTGCTGTTGTGGCCGGGCCTGACGCTCAGCGAGCTGAACCTGGTGGTGCTGTTCGATGAGCGCAACGCGACCAATATGGGCCGCTTTCTCGTCGACTTCTGGCCGCTGGCGCATGATCGCGAGTTCCTCCGGTTGCTCGCTCGCGCCACCCTGGAAACCCTGGCCATCGCCACCGCCGGCATGGCCCTGGCCCTGCTGATCGCCATTCCCGGCGGCCTGCTGGCCAGCCGTGCGCTGTCACTCTCCGCCGTCCACCGTGGCGGACGCCCGGCCTGGTGGGCACAGGCACTGCGCTGGCCGGTGCGCGGCCTGCTGATCGTCCTGCGTAGCGTGCCGGAAATCGTCTGGGCGCTGCTGTTCGTGCGCGCCGTGGGTCTCGGCCCGACGGCCGGGGTGCTGGCCATCGCCATCACCTACAGCGGCATGCTCGGCAAGGTCTATGCGGAGATCTTCGAGTCGGTCGATCCGCGTCCGAGCCGCGCCCTGCTGGTTGCCGGCAGCCCACGCCTGGCCGCCTTTGCCTACGGGGTACTGCCCAATGCTGGCGCAGAAATGCTCTCCTATACGGTGTACCGCTGGGAATGCGCCATCCGCGCCTCGGTGGTGATGGGCTTCGTCGGCGCAGGCGGCCTGGGCCAGCAGATCGACCTGTCGATGCGCATGTTCGCCGGCGGCGAGGTGGCCAGCATGCTGCTGACCTTCCTGTTGCTGGTGCTGCTCGCCGACCAACTCAGCCGCCTGCTGCGCGCGAGGCTGCTATGAAGCCGCCTGCGGACAAGCGCCTGGGCAACTATGCCCTGCTGCTGGCCTTGCTGGCGGCGGTGCTTGCGTCCTTCAGTTTCCTGGGCATCGACCTGGGCGCCCTGGTCAGTGGCGACAGCCTGAGGCAAATGGGCCGCTACGCCAGCAGCTTCTTCAGCCCGGATTTTTCGCCGCCGCACGTGCGGGCCATCGGCCATGGCGCGCTGGAGACCCTGGCCATGTCGGCCATCGGCACCCTGCTGGCCGCCCTGCTCGGCCTGCTCCTGGCCTTGCCGGCGTCCGGGCGCTTTGGCTGGCTGGCCCTGAGTGGCTCACGCTTTCTCCTGAATGCCCTGCGCGCGATCCCGGAACTGGTGTGGGCGGCCCTGGTGGTGCTGGCCGCCGGCCTCGGACCGAATGCCGGCACCCTGGCCCTGGCCCTGCACACCACCGGAGTGCTCGGTCGCCTGTTCGCCGAGGCCCTGGAGAACACCCCGAACGAACCGGCCGAGGCGATTCGCCTGAGCGGTGGCGGGCATGTGGCGGCGTTCTGCTACGGCACCCTGCCGGCGGTCTGGCCGCAGCTGATCGCCTATTCGTTGTACCGCTGGGAAAACAATATCCGCATGGCCAGCGTGCTCGGCTTTGTCGGTGCCGGCGGCCTGGGACAGATGCTCTACGTCAGCCTCAGCCTGTTCCAGGAAGCCCAGGCGGCGACGGTGATCCTGGCGATGCTGATCCTGGTGCTGGCGGTCGACGCCTTCAGCGGCTGGGCGCGTCAACGCTGGGTCAGCGCGTAGGGTCGCGCAGCATCCGGCGCGCTGGCGCTGGCCGTGGACTAGCAGCACTGGAATGGCGAACTAAGGACGGAGTGTGTACTGATCGGCGCAATCGACAGGCTTACAGCCCATCCTTCTCCAGGTGATCGAGGTCGATCGGATCGCCAATATTGACCCCCAATTTGGCCCGAATATCGGCGAACATCTCGTCGTATTCCTGATGGTTACGCATGACTAAGCTGGAGTTGGTCGGGAAACCGTGCTTACGCGCAATACGGGTAGCAACGCTGGCAAAATTAAAGGCGGTATCGCGGTGCAGTTCAAATTGCTCCTCGAAGGTCTTGCCTGCCAGATCGCCAACCATGCGCATGTGCAGCATCGGCCCTTCGGCGGGATCCCTGCGCACCTCGTAATAGAGATCGACGCTGAACGCGAGTTGATCGGCTATGCCGGGACTGGTGATGTGAAGATGGCCGGGTTCGAACATAACGACACTCCCACTATAAAGTCCCTTTCGAGCATAGCTCAGCACCGCTAGTCCGGTTAAAAAAGCGGCCAGCGGTTTGCCGGATCAGATTGGTCTCGTTTCCCCGGCGCGCTCCTGCACCAGCACCCAGGGTGCCACCACCACAGCCCAGAGCTTGGGATCGCGCGCCAACAAGTCCTGCGCACACACCTCATCGACCTTGCTCAGCACTTCGGCCTGCAGCCAGGTAGCCACTTTGCCCTGATCGTTTTCGGCCACGGCTTGCGCCACTGCAACCAGATCTTGCTCGCCCTGCACCCACAGCAACGCGCCGCGGGCGAAGAAAGGTTGTAATTCTTGCCAGGTGATTGGCGCAGTTTCTCCAAGCAGCTTGGCATAGAGGGTGCTAGGTTGTTCAGTCATGGTTTGTCCGCAGAAGTAGTCCGAGTTTTGCTCGGGCAACATGATAGCGCCGAGCAAGCACCAGGCAAGTCCGCCGGAAGCTGTCGGACGCAGGCAAATCACGCCGTTTTTCTATACGTTTATTGCAATTAAGCGACATCCGCATGCTTTGCCGTCAGCGGCCGGCTTTCAAGCCGCAAAGCGGCGCTCTACACTGCAGCGGTAAAGTTGCCGGGGGTATAAGCGGATGAAACCATCCGGTTATGCAACTTTGGCTGCCAGAACTACACAACGAAAATCAATAAGAGTGGAGCACTATGAACAAGGCTACTAAGCAGATATCCAAACTGTTTGCCGCCATGGCCATGGCCGGCGTTGCCAGCTACTCGCTAGCGGCTGACACCATCAAGATCGGCATGGCAGGTCCGGTAACGGGCGCAGTCGCACAATATGGCGAGATGCAATTCATCGGCGCCAAGATGGCCATCGAGCAGATCAACAAGGCTGGTGGCGTCAACGGCGCCATGCTCGAAGGCGTGGTCTACGACGATGCCTGCGATCCGAAACAAGCCGTGGCCGTGGCCAACAAGATCGTTAACGACGAAGTGAAATTCGTGATCGGCCACCTCTGCTCCAGCTCCACTCAGCCGGCGTCCGACATCTATGAAGACGAAGGCATCCTGATGATCAGCCCGGCGTCCACCAGCCCGGACATCACCGCTCGCGGTTACGAACTGGTGTTCCGCACCATCGGCCTGGACAGCCTGCAAGGCCCGACCGCCGGCAACTTCATTGCCGACCACGTCAAGCCAAAAGCTGTAGCTGTCATCCATGACAAGCAACAGTACGGCGAAGGCATCGCCACCGCGGTCAAGCAGACCCTGGAAGCCAAAGGCACCAAGGTCGCCCTGTTCGAAGGCATCAACGCCGGCGACAAGGATTTCTCCGCGATGATCGCCAAGCTCAAGCAAGCCGGTGTGGATTTCGTCTACTACGGCGGCTACCACCCGGAACTGGGCCTGCTGCTGCGTCAGTCGGCTGAAAAAGGCCTGAGCGCCAAGTTCATGGGCCCGGAAGGTGTGGGTAACAAGGAAATCTCGGCCATCGCCGGCCCGGCTTCCGAAGGCCTGCTGGTGACCCTGCCGAAGTCGTTCGACCAGGATCCACGCAACCAGGCGCTGGTCGAGGCGTTCAAAGCCAAGAACGAAGACTCCAGCGGCCCGTTCGTATTCCCGGCCTATGCGGCCGTGCAGGTAATCGCCGAAGGCATCGAAAAAGCCGGCAGTACCGACACCGACAAGGTGGCCGCAGCCCTGCGTGCCAACAGCTTCGACACGCCAACCGGCGTCCTCAGCTTCGACGAAAAGGGCGACCTGAAGGACTTCAGCTTCGTGGTCTACGAATGGCACCAGGACGGCACCAAGACCGAAGCGCCGCTCAACTGATAAAGCGGCTTCCCGCCTGAACCCAAAGCCCACTGCAACCGCAGTGGGTTTTGTTTATTAGAAGAATTCCGGTCTCACCCTGCGCCACAAGCGCTGACGTGCGTGACGACCCAGGAGTTAGGCAATGCCTGATCTGTATCACTACCTGCAACAGCTGGTTAACGGTCTGACCGTTGGCAGTACCTATGCCCTGATTGCCATTGGCTACACCATGGTCTACGGCATCATCGGCATGATCAACTTCGCCCATGGCGAGGTTTACATGATTGGCTCGTATGTAGTCTTCATAGTTATCGCCGGCCTGGCCATGTTCGGCCTGGACAGCTTGCCCCTGATGATGATCGCGGGCTTCGCCGCCAGCATCATCGTCGCCAGCGCCTACGGTTACAGCATCGAACGGGTCGCCTATCGCCCTCTGCGCGGCGGCAACCGCTTGATCCCGCTGATCTCGGCGATCGGCATGTCGATCTTCCTGCAGAACCTCGTGTTGCTGTCCCAGGACTCCAAGGACAAAGCCATCCCCAACCCGCTACCGGGCAACTTCGTGTTCGGTGAAAGCGCCATGAACGGCGTGGTCATTTCCTATATGCAGGTGCTGATCTTCGTCGTTACCTTCCTGGCGATGGTCGGCCTGACCCTGTTCATCTCCCGTTCGCGCCTCGGCCGGGCCTGCCGGGCCAGCGCCGAAGACCTGAAGATGGCCAACCTGCTGGGCATCAACACCAACAACATCATTAGCCTGACCTTCGTCATCGGCGCCGCCCTGGCGGCCGTGGCCGCGGTGCTGCTGGGCATGCAGTACGGTGTGATCAACCCGCACCTGGGCTTCCTTGCCGGGATCAAGGCCTTCACCGCAGCGGTACTGGGCGGCATCGGCAGCATCCCCGGCGCAGTATTGGGCGGCCTGGTGCTCGGCGTGGCCGAAGCCTTCGGCGCCGACATCTTTGGCGATCAGTACAAGGACGTGGTGGCTTTCAGCCTGCTGGTGCTGGTGCTGCTGTTCCGCCCGACCGGCATCCTGGGTCGTCCGGAGGTTGAGAAAGTATGAGCACCTCGATCAAGAATAACTTCAAGACAGCCATCTTCAGCGCCCTGCTGGTACTGGCCGTGGCCTATCCGGTAATGGGCCTGAAGCTCTCCACCGTGGGCATCAAACTGGAAGTGCAAGGCGCCAGCCCGGCCGCGCTCTGGACCATACTCGGCTGCTCAATTGCCATGTTCTTCTGGCAATTGTTCCGCACCCAACTAAGCGCCGCCTGGGGCCATGCACCGAAGTTGCCGAGTATGCCGAGTCAGGCCAGCAACTTCCTCACCCTGCCCTCGACCCAGCGCTGGGTGATCATCGGACTGATCATCGTGGCCCTGGCCTGGCCGTTCTTTGGCAGCCGCGGCGCGGTGGACATCGCCACCTTGATCCTGATCTACGTGATGCTCGGCCTCGGCCTGAACATCGTGGTCGGTCTGGCCGGCTTGCTCGACCTCGGTTACGTGGCCTTCTACGCCGTCGGCGCTTACAGCTACGCGCTGCTGGCGCACTACTTCGGCCTGAGCTTCTGGATCTGCCTGCCGATCGCCGGTCTGATGTCCGCGTTCTTCGGCTTTATCCTGGGCTTCCCGGTGCTGCGCCTGCGCGGCGACTACCTGGCCATCGTCACCCTGGGTTTCGGCGAGATCATCCGCATCCTGCTGAACAACATGACCTGGCTGACCGGCGGCCCCAACGGCATCGGCTCGATCCCCAAGCCGACCCTGTTCGGCCTGTCCTTCGACCGCAAGGCCGCCGAGGGCATGCAGACCTTCCACGAGTATTTCGGCGTGGCCTACGCCTCGATCAACAAGGTGATCTTCCTCTACCTGATCGCCCTGGTGCTGGTGCTGCTGACCCTGTTCGTGATCAACCGCCTGCTGCGCATGCCGCTCGGCCGCGCCTGGGAAGCCCTGCGCGAGGACGAGATCGTCTGCCGCGCGCTGGGCATGAACCCCACCATCATCAAGCTCTCGGCCTTCACCCTGGGCGCCTGCTTCGCCGGTTTCGCCGGCAGCTTCTTCGCCGCGCGCCAAGGTCTGGTCAGCCCACAATCCTTCACCTTCATCGAGTCGGCGATCATTCTCGCTATCGTCGTGCTGGGCGGCATGGGCTCGCAGCTGGGGATCATCCTGGCGGCCATCGTGATGATCCTGTTGCCGGAACTGGCGCGGGAGTTCAACGAATACCGCATGCTGATGTTCGGCGCCCTGATGGTGCTGATGATGATCTGGCGTCCGCAAGGCCTGCTACCCATGCAGCGTCCCCACCTGGAGTTGAAACAATGAGCCGGCCTATTCTGGAAGTAAGCGGCCTGTCCATGCGCTTCGGTGGCCTGTTGGCCGTCAACGGGGTGGGGCTGACCGTCAATGAAAAACAAGTGGTGTCGATGATCGGTCCGAACGGTGCCGGCAAGACCACGGTGTTCAACTGCCTGACCGGCTTCTACCAGCCGACCAGCGGCAATATTCGCCTCGATGGCGAGCAGATCGAGGGCCTGCCAGGCCACAAGATCGCCCGCAAGGGTGTGGTGCGGACCTTCCAGAACGTGCGCTTATTCAAGGAAATGACCGTGGTGGAAAACCTGCTGGTGGCCCAGCACCGCCACCTCAACACCAACTTCTTCGCCGGCCTGTTGAAGACCCCGGCGTTTCGCAAGAGCGAACGCGAAGCCATGGATTACGCCGCGCACTGGCTGGAGCAGGTCAACCTGACCGACTTCGCCAACCGCACGGCTGGCACCCTCGCCTACGGCCAGCAGCGCCGCCTGGAGATTGCCCGCTGCATGATGACGCGACCGCGCATCCTCATGCTCGACGAGCCGGCCGCCGGCCTCAACCCGCGGGAAACCGACGACCTCAAGGCCCTGATCCGCATGCTGCGCGATGAACATGACGTCACCGTATTGTTGATCGAACACGACATGAAGCTGGTCATGAGCATTTCCGACCATATCTACGTGATCAACCAGGGCACGCCCCTGGCCGAAGGAACGCCGGAGCAGATCCGCGCCAACCCGGACGTGATCAAAGCCTACCTGGGGGAAGCTTGATGCTGTATTTCGACAAGGTTTCCACCTTCTACGGCAAGATCCAGGCCCTCCACGACGTCAGCGTCGAGGTGCGCCAGGGCGAGATCGTCACCCTGATCGGCGCCAACGGCGCCGGCAAGTCGACCCTGCTGATGACCCTGTGCGGTTCACCGCAGGCGAGCAGCGGCAGCATCCGCTACCAGGGCGAAGAGCTGATCGGCCAGAACACCCCGGACATCATGCGCAAGAGCATTGCCGTGGTCCCGGAAGGCCGCCGGGTATTCTCCCGCCTGACCGTGGAGGAAAATCTGGTGATGGGCGGTTTCTTCACCGCCAAGGGCGAATTCCAGGAGCAACTGGACAAGGTTCTGCAGCTGTTCCCGCGCCTGCAGGAACGCCTGACCCAGCGCGCCGGCACCATGTCCGGCGGCGAACAGCAGATGCTCGCCATCGGCCGCGCGCTGATGAGCAAGCCCAAGCTGCTGCTGCTCGACGAGCCGTCGCTGGGGCTGGCGCCGATCATCATCCAGCAGATCTTCAGCATCATCGAACAGCTGCGCGCGGACGGTGTGACCGTGTTCCTGGTCGAGCAGAACGCCAACCAGGCGCTCAAGCTGGCCGACCGCGGCTATGTACTGGAGAACGGCCGGATCGTCATGCAGGGCAGCGGGCATGACTTGCTCAACGATCCGAAGGTGCGCGACGCCTACCTGGGCGGCTAAAAATATCCGCCTTATTGAAACCGCTCCTCGGAGCGGTTTTTTTATCTGCGCCGTTCGCCCAATGATCCGTGCATCGCGTCCCTGGCCAGTTACAATGGTTGCCCTTTTTTGCCGACGACTCTTTCCATGACCGACCCGATACGCCTGTCCAAACGCCTGATCGAACTGGTCGGCTGCTCGCGCCGCGAGGCCGAGCTGTATATCGAGGGCGGCTGGGTGACGGTCGACGGCGTGGTGGTGCAAGAGCCGCAGTTCAAGGTCGAGGCGCAGCGCGTCGAACTGCTGCCGGACGCCGTACTGGCGCCGGTCGAACCAGTCACCCTGCTGCTGCATGTGCCCTCCGGGCATTTCCCGGATCGCGCGGTCGAGTCGGTCGGTCCGGCCAGCCAGTGGCCGGACGACAACTCCGGCATCCGCCCGCTGAAAAGCCACTTCGCCCGCCTGGTCACCTGCCTGCCCCTGCAGGCCGGCGCCGATGGCCTGCACGTGCTGACCCAGGACTGGCGTATCGAGCGCAAGCTCAAGGAAGATCAGGCCAAGCTGGAACAGGAATACGTGGTCGAGGTGCTCGGCACGCTCAGTAACAGCCAGCTGAAACGCCTGAACCATGGCCTGAGCTTCAACGGCACCGCCCTGCCGCCGTGCAAGGTCAGCTGGCAGAACGAAACCCGCCTGCGCTTCGCCTTGAAGAACCCGCAGCCCGGGCAGATCGTCTTCATGTGCAACAGTGTCGACCTCAAGGTACTGGGCATGAAGCGCATCCGCATCGGCGGCGTGCCCATGGCCAAGGTCCAGCCCGGCCAATGGCGCTATCTCGCCGGCAAAGAGCGCTTCTAACTTTTCTCCAGCTGGCGCCTCTCAGGCGCCAGCCCTTTTCAGGACACCCCCATGCTCAATAACGATGTACTGCGCAGCCTGCGCTACACGCTCGACGTCAACGATGTGCAGATGACCGAAATCATTCAACTCAGCGGCAAGGAGGTCGAGCTGGAAACACTCGACGCCCTGCTGAAAAAGGAGGATGAGGAAGGCTTCGTGGCCTGCGACGATGAGCTGATGGCGCATTTTCTCGATGGCCTGGTGTACTTCAAGCGCGGCAAGGACGAAAGCCGTCCGGCCCAGCCGTTCGAGCTGCCGGTGACCAACAACATGGTGCTGAAAAAGCTGCGGGTCGCCTTCGAACTGAAGGAAGACGACATGCACGCGATCATGCAGAGCGTCGACTGCCCGGTGTCGAAACCCGAGATGAGCGCGCTGTTCCGCAAGTTCGGCCACAGCAACTACCGCACCTGCGGCGATCAGTTCCTGCGCAACTTCCTCAAGGGCCTGACCCTGCGCGTGCGCGGCTAAACCGTACCTGCATGGCTCATGGCGCTGCATTCCCAGGCGCAATAATGCCTGCCGCGCGGCAGGCAGGCGATTAGGCTAGTGGCATTCATCCCCCAAGAGGATTCGCCATGCACCCCTACTTCTCTTTGCAAGGCCGCACCGCCCTGGTCACCGGTGGCACTCGCGGCATTGGCAAGATGATCGCCAAAGCCTTCCTCGAAGCCGGCGCGACTGTCTACGTCTGTGCCCGTGACGGCGAGGCCTGCGCACAAACCGCCGCCGAACTCTCGGCCTTCGGCACTTGCCATGGCATGGCCGCCAACCTGGCCAGCGAGGAAGGCGTGCAGGCGCTGGCCGCGCAGCTGGCCGGCGAAATCGGCCAACTGGATATCCTGGTCAACAATGCCGGCACCACCTGGGGTGCGCCGCTCGAGTCTTACCCGGCCAAGGGCTGGGAGAAGGTCATGCAACTCAACGTGACCTCGGTGTTCAGCTGCATCCAGCAGTTGCTGCCGCTGCTGCGCAAGGCCGGTTCGGCGGCCAATCCGGCGCGGGTGATCAATATCGGCTCGGTAGCCGGCATCACCTCCCATGGCGAAGACGCCTATGCCTATGGCCCGAGCAAGGCCGCGCTGCATCAGCTGTCGCGCATGCTCGCCCGCGAACTGGTCGGCCAGCACATCAACGTCAACGTGATCGCGCCGGGGCGCTTTCCGAGCAAGATGACCCAGTTCATCGCCCAGGACGAACAGGCCCTGGCCGAAGACACCGCGCTGATCCCGATGAAACGCTGGGGCCGCGAAGAGGAAATGGCCGCCCTGGCAATCAGCCTGGCCAGCACCGCCGGCGCCTACATGACCGGCACCATCATCCCTATCGACGGTGGCTTCCACCTCTGACCAGTGCCCACGGCCGAGCCCGACCTTTGGTCGGCAGCCCCTGCCCGATGCGCGCGCCCTGCTAGCGTTAATTAATGGAGGGATGGGGGTAACCGCAGCTTTCGTTTCACCAGCCAGGTGAAGGAGGTTGATCATGGCCATCGCCGAATGGCGCATGCAGGGCGTCGAATTCATTGCCTGCAACTGCAATTGGGGCTGCCCCTGTCAATTCGATGCACCACCAACCCATGGCCACTGCCAGGCGGTGGCGTCGATGCAAGTGGAACACGGGTATTTCAATCAGGTGGCGCTGGATGGCCTGTGCTGGGCCGCCACCTTCGCCTGGCCAGGCGCCATCCATGAGGGCAACGGCAGTTGTCAGGTGTTCATCGATGAACGCGCCGACGACGCGCAACGCCAGGCACTGCTGACCATCCTCTCCGGCCTGGAGAGTGACCCCGGAGCCAACGTGTTTCAGGTGTTCAGCACCACCATGAGTGAAGTGTTCGAACCGCAGTTCGTGCCCATCGCCCTGTCCATCGATGTCGATCAGCGCCTGGCGCACCTGGACATTCCAGGCGTGCTGCAGGCCAGCGGCGAGCCGATCCGCAGCCCGATCGACGGCTCGCCTCATCGAGTCCGCCTGTCCCTGCCCGACGGTTTCGAGTTCCTCGAGGCCGAAGTAGCCAGCGGCAGCTACCAGACTCATTCAGCCCTCAAACTGCAATCCCAGGGCAGCCATAGCCACCTCGCCCACGTGCACTTCACCGGCCATGGCATAGAGCCGTAAAGATGGCAGAACTTCAGGCCGCGACGCAGGGCAAGCGCCTGACAGGCGAGCAGGTGCTGTTCCTGCTCTGCCTGCTCGCGCTGACCGCCCTGGCCTGGCTGATGCTGCTGCAAATGGCCCGCGACATGAGTGCGCCTGGCGGCATGGCCGATGCGGCGATGGCCGGCATGCTCATGCCCTGGAGCCTGACCGATGCGCTGCTGATGTTCGCCATGTGGGCGGTGATGATGGTCGGCATGATGCTGCCCAGCGCCCTGCCCATGCTGCTGATCTACCAGCAGATGCTGCGCAAGCGCATGCCGGCGCCACAGCGACACCTGGCCCTGCTGCTGTTCTGCAGCGCCTATGGCCTGGTCTGGACCGGCTTCGCCCTGGGCGCCACGGCGCTGCAATGGGCGCTCGAGCAGCTCGCCCTGCTCAGCCCGGGGATGCGCAGCAGCAGTACCGCGCTGGGCGCCGGCCTGCTGCTGGTCGCAGGCGTCTACCAGTGGCTGCCAAGCAAGGCGGTCTGCCTCGAGCATTGCCGCGGGCCGCTGCATTTTCTGCTCGGCTACTGGCGCCCCGGCGTGCTCGGCGGCTGGCGCATGGGCCTGGCCCATGGCGCTTACTGCCTGGGCTGCTGCTGGGCCCTGATGGGCCTGCTGTTCGTGGTCGGCGTGATGAACCTGCTCTGGGTGGCAGTGATCGGCGCCTTCATCCTGCTGGAGAAAAATCTGCCGCAGGGGCTCTGGCTCAGCCGTATCTGCGGTTTGTTGTTGCTCGGCTGGAGCCTGTGGCTGCTGCTGGGCTAGGGTCTGTTGCCGTTTCGGCGCGGCTCGCGACGAAACGGCAACAGACCCTAACGACTGCTTAAGAGCGCCGCGCATTGCAGGTAAGATGAGCCCCCGCCACTGCTGACCGTCGCCCCCATGCCCTACTCCGTCTCACCCATCGGTTTTGTCCGCTCCTGCTTCAAGGAGAAGTTCGCCATTCCCCGTCAGCCACAGTTGGCACCGGCTGCCCGTGGCGTGCTGGAGCTGGTCGCTCCCTTCGATACTGGCGAAGCGGTGCAGGGCCTGGAGCAGGTCAGCCATGTCTGGCTGCTGTTCCTGTTTCACCAGGCCCTGGAAGACCGGCCACGTTTGAAAGTGCGCCCACCGCGCCTGGGTGGGAATAAATCGGTGGGGGTGTTCGCCAGCCGCGCCACCCACCGCCCCAACGGCATCGGTCAATCGGTGGTCAAGCTGGACGCGGTAGAGCCGGGCAGACTCTGGCTGTCGGGGATCGATTTGCTCGACGGCACCCCGGTGCTGGATATCAAACCCTATGTGCCCTATGCCGACAGCGTCGCGAGCGCCTATAACCGCATCGCCGACGCTGCTCCGCGGCTGATCGAGGTGCACTGGCTGGACGGCGCCCTCGGCCAGGCGCGCAGCCATGGCCTGCGCCTGGACCAGCCGCTGATCGAGCTGATCGAGCAATGCCTGGCCCAGGATCCGCGCCCGGCCTATCAGGTACCAGCGCCCGAACGGCGCTATGGCGCGCGCTTCTGGGATGTCGATGTGCGCTGGCACTATCCTGAGCCGGGCAAGATCTGTGTGCTGGACGTGGTGGCGGCCTGAACGGGCCAGCCGAAAGCCAAACAGAATAGTTACCCGCCTGCGCGCGACCACTACACATTTTGATTGAAGTATTGCTTCCGCAGTGCCTGGGCTGCGGCTAAAGTTGACTCGTGGGCAGCACCTTTCGGCACATCGCCACACTCCCCCGCAGGTCATGGCCAGTCCCGAGAATCCATAATTTACCTTATGAAAAAACAGTCTTACGTGCCATCAGGCGACCTTGTCGACCTTCTGCTCGATGCCATCTGTGTGGTCGACAAGGAGGGCCGCTTCGTTTTTGTCAGTGCGGCCTGCGAGCGGATCTTTGGCTATACGGCCGAGGAAATGGTCGGCAGGAACATGATCGAACTGGTAGTGCCGGAAGACCGCGCCAGGACTCTGCAAACGGCCAGCGACATCATGGCAGGCACCAGCAAACCCAGCTTTGAAAATCGCTATATCCGCAAGGATGGGCAGATCGTTCACATCATGTGGTCGGCACGCTGGTCGGCGGACGATCAACTGCGGATTGCCGTGGCCCACGACATCAGCGAACGCAAACACAGCGAGACGATGCAAGCGGCGCTCTATGCCATATCCGAAGCGGCGCACCTGACCAAGGACCTACCCGGTCTGTTCGAGAAAATTCATTCGATCGTCGGCGAACTGTTACCGGCCATCAACTTCTCCGTGGCCCTTTACGATGAGCAGAATGACCAGCTGAGCTTTCCCTACCATATCGATGAGCACCATCCGGCACCGGCTCCGCACAAGCGCGACGCGGCTACACTCAGCGCCGAAATCATCCGCACCGGACAGACCTTGCTGCTCTCGCCAGAAACGCTGACGACATTGCCCGAGCATGTGCAGGCGATCGACTGCGCTTCACTGTACTGGCTGGGCGTGCCGCTCACCTCGCACAACGGCACCATTGGCGCCCTGGTAGTCCAGAGCTATACCCATGGGGCGCGTTACACCGACAGGGACAAAGAGCTGCTGCAATTCGTCTCGACCCAGGTGGCGTCGGCCATCGAACGCCAGCAGATGCTCAGTCGCCTGCAGTTCATGGCCCAATATGACCAACTGACCCGCCTGCCTAACCGCGCGCTGCTCCATGACCGCCTGCATACCGCACTGACCAGGGCACGCCGGGAGCACACGCAACTGTCGCTGCTATTCCTCGATCTGGACAAGTTCAAGCAGGTCAACGATACCTTCGGTCACGCCATCGGCGATCTACTGCTGCAGATGGTTGCTAATCGCCTCAAGCAATGCATTCGCGAATCGGATACGGTCGCACGCCTGGGCGGCGACGAATTCGTGGTGCTGCTCGAGGACTTCCAATCGCCGGATCATGCCTTGCTGGTCGCCGAGAAAATCCGCTTGGCGCTCAACCAGCCATTCGACCTCAATGGTCAGGCTCACCGGGTTCTGCCGAGCATCGGGGTGGCGTTCTATCCGCAGCATGGTGATGATGCGCACCAGTTGCTCAGTCATGCCGACAACGCCATGTACGTGGCGAAGAAAAGCGGCGGCAACTGCTTTCAGATCATGCTCGAACCAAGCCCCCGCTGAAGGCTTTTGCCCGGGTGATTGCTCCAGCGGCGGACTCAACAGGTGAGTGACATCAGCCAGCCGTGCAACGCGTAGCCCGGATGCCATCCGCGAGCAATAAGTCGGCGCTGGGTGTCTCCCCGAATTGCATCCGCGCAGAAAAAATCCCGTTCACTTGAGTCAAGAGAACGGGATTGCACTTGCGCCAAGCCTTGGCAGAAAACCCTGGAGCCTACTTCTCGACGAAGGCGCGCTCGATCAGGTAGTCGCCCGGCTCGCCCATGCGGGGGGAGATCTTCAGGCCGAAGCTGTCGAGCACCGCGGCGGTTTCGTCGAGCATGCTCGGGCTGCCACAGATCATCGCGCGGTCGTCCTGCGGGTTGATCGGCGGCAGGCCGATATCGCGGAACAGCTTGCCACTGCGCATCAGGTCGGTCAGGCGGCCCTGGTTCTCGAACTCTTCGCGGGTCACGGTCGGGTAGTAGATCAGCTTGTCCTTCAAGGCATCGCCGAAGTATTCGTTCTGCGGCAGGTGCTCGGTGATGAACTCGCGGTAAGCCACTTCGTTGACGTAACGCACGCCATGCACCAGCACCACTTTCTCGTAGCGCTCGTAGGTTTCCGGGTCCTGGATCACGCTCATGAAAGGCGCCAGGCCAGTGCCGGTGCTGAGCAGGTACAGGTGCTTGCCGGGCAACAGGTCGTCGAGTACCAGGGTGCCGGTGGGCTTGCGGCTGACCACCAGCTCATCGCCGGGCTTGAGGTGCTGCAACTGCGAAGTCAGTGGACCGTCCTGCACCTTGATGCTGAAGAACTCCAGGTGCTCTTCGTAGTTCGGGCTGGCGATGGAATAGGCGCGCATCAGCGGCCGACCGTTATCCTGCTGCAGGCCGATCATCACGAACTGGCCATTCTCGAAGCGCAAGCCCGGATCGCGGGTGGTCTTGAAGCTGAATAAGGTGTCGTTCCAGTGGTGAACACTGAGTACACGCTCGACGTTCAGGTTGCTCATGCTAGGTCCTCAAGATCACGGGCAATGGCGGTTGCAGCGGATTCTAGACGCGGGCAGAATATCTGTTAAGTGAATAATCAAGATATAGGTTATCGGTTATATAGATATGCGATTTACCCTAAGACAGCTCCAGGTATTCGTCGCCGTGGCCCAGCAGGAAAGCGTCTCCCGCGCGGCCGACTCGCTGGCCTTGTCGCAATCGGCGGCCAGCACTTCGCTCAGTGAATTGGAGCGGCAAACCGACTGTCAACTATTCGATCGCGCTGGCAAGCGTCTGGTCCTCAATGCCCTGGGCTCGCAGTTATTGCCCCAGGCGCTGGCCCTGCTCGAGCAGGCCAAGGAAATCGAGCGCCTGTTGGCCGGCAAGAGTGGTTTCGGTTCGTTGAATGTCGGCGCCACCCTGACGGTGGGCAACTACCTGGCCACCCTGTTGATCGGCAGTTTCATGCAGCGCCATCCCGAATGCCGAGTGAAATTGCAGGTACACAACACCGCCTATGTGGTGCAGCAGATCGCCCATTATGAGCTGGACATGGGCCTGATCGAGGGCGACTGCCAGCACCCGGATATCGAGGTGCAACCCTGGGTCAAGGACGAACTGGTGGTGTTCTGCGCCCCGCAGCATGCCCTGGCCAAGCGCGGCGCAGCCAGCCTGGACGAGTTGACCCAGGAAGCCTGGATCCTCCGTGAACAGGGCTCAGGCACGCGCCTGACCTTCGATCAGGCGATGCGTCATCATCCGCGCTCGTTGAACGTGCGCCTGGAGCTGGAACATACCGAGGCGATCAAGCGCGCGGTGGAGTCGGGCCTGGGCATTGGCTGCATCTCACGCCTGGCCCTGCGCGATGCCTTTCGCCGTGGCAGCCTGGTGGCGGTGGAAACGCCCGAACTGGATCTGCGCCGGCAGTTCTACTTCATCTGGCACAAACAGAAGTACCAGACGGCTGCCATGCGCGAATTCATCGAGCTATGCCGGGCGCTGACTGCCGGGGTCAAGCGCAGCGATGAGATAGTGCTGCCGAACATTGCCTGATCGCACGACGTGGCGGGCACTGCCAGCAGTGACCGATTCACCACCGATTAACCCAGCAGGATCACCGCCCAGACACTGGCGATCAGCGCCAGGGACACGAGTTGCGCGGCGCTGCCCATGTCCTTGGCGTTTTTCGACAAGGGATGCAGCTCCAGGGAAATCCGATCGACCGCCGCCTCCAGCGCCGAATTGAGCAGTTCGACGATCAACGCCAACAGGCAGACACCGACCATCAGGGCGCGCTCGCCCCGACTGACGTCGCTGTAGAACGCCAACGGAATCAACACCAGGTTGAGCAACATCAACTGACGAAATGCGGCTTCGCCAGCAATCGCGACACGCAAACCCGCCAGCGAATAGCCCGCAGCATTAACGATACGCTTAAGGCCAGTCTGGCCCTTGAATGGCGACATAAGAAGGTTATCCACACTATAAAAGGCCGGCCGCCACGAGAACGCTAGACCGGCACACGCAAACCGACGCCACCCTGCCGAGTAACGCGCATCAAGCGCGCGTCAATTGCTGGGGATCGATTCCATCTGCTGCAACAACAGCGCCGCCTGGGTGCGGGTACGTACGCCGAGCTTGCGGAAAATCGCCGTGACATGCGCCTTTACCGTTGCCTCGGAAACGCTCAACTCGTAGGCGATCTGCTTGTTCAGCAGGCCGTCGCAGACCATGGTCAGCACGCGAAACTGCTGCGGAGTCAGGCTGGCCAGGCCGGCGCTGGCGGCCTTGGCCTCGGCAGAGACCTGGGCGGCCTCCTCGGTTTGCTCCGGCCACCAGGTATCGCCATCGAGCACCACTTGTACGGCTTGCTGGATGCTCTCCAGGGAGCTGGACTTGGGAATAAAGCCACTGGCACCAAACTCGCGGGCCCGCGCCACCACGGCCGCCTCTTCCTGCGCCGAGACCATCACCACCGGCACCTGCGGGTATTGCCCGCGCAGCAGCACCAGACCGGAAAAACCATAGGCACCGGGCATGTTGAGGTCGAGCAGAACCAGATCCCAATCTGCTTTTCCCGATAGGCAGGCTTCCAACTCGGCGATGCTGGCAGCCTCTACCAGCCTCACCTGCGGGCCAAGACCCAGGGTCAGCGCCTGCTGCAGTGCACTGCGAAAAAGCGGATGATCGTCGGCAATCAGGATTTCATAAGCGGCCATTGCAGATCCTGTTCTTGTTATGTGGGTACCGCTAGCGCTGGCCTGTCGACTGAAACATGACAGGCCACTCGATTTAGCCGCGCATAGTACACGGGCAACCGCAAATGCGCCTAGGACGGCGCCCAGCATGCCGAGCGATCTCGGAGTGGTCAAGCGCGTTGCTTTGCGGCACAGTCTGCCCTTTTTCCCAACGAGGCTGTTTTATGCGAAGCCAGGCCCTGCGCGCCGACCTTTTGATGCTGCTGACGGCCATGATCTGGGGCTCGGCCTTCGTCGCCCAGCGCCTGGGCATGGACTCGATAGGACCACTGCTCTACAGCGGTCTGCGTTTTGCCCTGGCGGTGTTGATTCTGCTGCCGCTGCTACCGCTACTCGAGCGCCGCTCGCGCAGCACGCCCACCGCGCCGCTGAACCGCCATCTGCTGCTGGGTGGCGGCCTGATGGGCCTGGCACTGGCCCTGGGGATCAATCTGCAGCAGGTCGGTTTGCTCTTCACCAGTGTCACCAACGCCGGATTCATCACCGGCCTGTACGTGATCATCGTGCCCCTGCTCGGCCTGTTGCTCGGCCACAAGACGGGGCTGGGCATCTGGCTGGGCGCCTCGCTGGCGGTGGTCGGTATGTTCCTGCTCAGCGTTGGCGAAGGCTTTCAGGTTGCTTCCGGCGACTGGCTGCAATTGGCCGGAGCCTTGGTCTGGGCCGTGCATGTGCTGCTGGTCGGGGTGTTCGCCAGACGGCATGACCCTTTGCGTCTGGCCGTGGTGCAGTTCGCCACCTGTGCGCTGATCAGCCTGCTGCTGGCGCTGATCTTCGAGGACATCCGCCTCGACGCGATCATCGCCGCCGGGCCAGCGATTCTGTATGGCGGGCTGTTCGGCGTGGCGATCGGCTTTACCCTGCAGGTGGTGGCGCAAAAGCATGCGATCGCCTCGCATGCCGCGATCATCCTCTCGCTGGAAGCCGTGTTTGCCGCCATTGCAGGCGCCTGGCTACTGGGCGAAGCGCTGCACCTGCGTGGTTATTTCGGCTGTGCGCTGATGCTCGCCGGCATGCTGCTGGCGCAACTATGGCCGAAAAACCCCAGCCAACTGCTCACAGAAACAGCCGCAAATGCTGATGCAGGGCGTCGTCCAGATCAACCGCGCGTGGAGCTTTAGCCGCCAGGTAGTGCTGGCTGAAGACATCCAGATAGGCATTCAGCGCGTCGGCGGCGCGCTGATCGCCGGCCAATTCCAGACAGAGCGCCGCCACCTCGGCGGTACACAGGTGATCGTCGCGCGTGGATCGACGCAGACGGTAACGCGACAACTGCTCGGGCTGCAGGCTGAGCACCGGCAAGCTGTCGAGGTAGGGGCTTTTGCGGAACATCTTGCGCGCCTCGGTCCAGGTCGCATCGAGCAGAATGAACAGTGGCCGCTTGCCAGGCGCATGCTGCACCTCACTGACCACCCGCTCAGGCCCGGCGTATTCACCGGGAAATACCAAATAGGGCTGCCACTGCGGATCGCTCAGCAGCGCCGGCAAGGCCGGTTCAACCGCGGTGCGCAACCAGCCGAAGGCCGAGGTGTCGGCCACTACATCGGCAATCAGCCAACCGGTATTGCTCGGCTTGAGCGCCTCGACATCATGCATCAGCAGGCACACACCCGACCTGGCCTCGATCTGCGGACGCCAGGCGCACAGGCAATGGCTCAGGGCGAGTCGGCAACGCTGGCAACGCACGGCCTTGGAGCCGCGGGCCAGGAAGGGTTTTTCACTACGCGCAATGCGCGCGGAGCGCAAACGCGCGACGGCATGGCTCATGGGCAAAGCGTTCCGCAGCGAGAAATGGACGGCATGTTGGATCCTGGGGCGGTAAGCCCGCCAGTCTAACAAAGCCACCACTATTGCAGGTGGGGTAAACCCCGCCAGCCAAGTAAGATAGTCGCCTGCTGAACCTCTGCAGGCTGATGCCTGTCGAAGGGTTCGAACTGACTCTGGAGACCCCCCATGCCGCGCCTGATCGCCGTAATCCTCGCCCTTAGCCTACCCGTGCTCGCTCAGGCCGCATCGCTGAACGATTTCGAGCTGAGCAAGACCCTTGAACGAGTCGCCCAGGAAAGCAGCGTTGGCACGCCACGGGCGATCAACGAGGATATTCTCGATCAAGGTTATAGCGTCAAAGGCAATGAACTGGTCAATCACCTGAGCGTGCGCCCCGACCACGCCGCACAGATGCGCGGCAACCCGGACAGCGTGCGCGCGCAGTTGGCCAACAGCGTGTGCCGCAACCAGGGCTATCGCCAGTTATTGGCGCGTGGCGCCGTCCTGCGTTACGAATTCAGCGAGTACAAGACCAATCGTCCGATCGTCAGCGAGCGCTTCAGTAACAGCGACTGCGGCCAATAGGTCATGCGTCGGTCGCGCACGTGCATGGGATCGGCGTTCCCCTGTCGCGCCGATCACCCGCACCCCGCTGCGGACCACCCAGTCGCTTAATATCCTGCTCTCTGCCGGGCGGTTCTAGCGCAGGCATTCGGGCTTGCCCTTGCCGGCCAGCGCAGCCCGCTCCTCGCGACTCAAGAGCTTCTGGGCGGGGATACCCAACAGCTCTGCTACTGCTTGCAACACGTGCGCCCAGGTCGCCTGATTGGCGAACAGCATGCCCGCCTCATCCAGGGTGCCACCGCGGTTGCGGTAACCCAGCACCCGGTTGTTGCGGGCATCGCCGAGGATCGGCCAGAGATGCCCACGCGCCACTTCCGGGCGCATATGGGTCAGCAGCACGCGGCGCGGATACCGCGCAGGGAATAACGCAGTGCGGAGTGCGGCCGGCGCCACGACTTGTGCTTCCCAGTGATCCCGCGGCTCACGAAAGCGCCCCGGTTCCTGCAGGTAAATCAGGCGCCAGGCGCATTTCTTCGCACTCAGGCGCACCGCCGCACGGCGCATCTCGCTCAACTGATAAGCGCCGGTGGCGATCAGCAGCACGGGGTCGGCGCCATCGTGCTGGTCCAGCAGGAGGGCACCATCACGGGCCAGTTGTTCGGCCTGCTGTTGATCGAACTGAGCCGGGCGTTCGCGCTTGGGGCTGACGATACAAGCCAGCTGCCCGCGCGCCTGGTAGACCGCCGGCAGCAGGGCCAGCAATGAGTTATGGTCGGCCGGAAACAGCACCCGCAGCATGTCGTTCATCTCGCCGAGCAGCGCCTCGCAGAAACTGGTGTCCTGGTGCGATTGCTGGTTCTTGCCGTTCTCCCAGGTATGCGAAGTCGCCACCAGCGGCCAGCCAAGCCAGCCGGCAGGACGCCCCACTTCCTTCTGCTGCCTGGCGAAGATCAGGGTCTGGCGCACCGCGCCGAGCATCTTCACGCAGAAGGCTTCATAACTCGCCACCAGGTTCAGGCCGCCTTGATTGGCCAGGCAGGCAGACACCACCGCCTCCTCGTTGAGCACGGTAATAATCGCGCCATCCACTGCTTCCAACTCGCTTTCAGGCACACAGACCCGGTGCTTGAGGGCATGCAGAACGCCTTCCAGGCGATTACTGGCCAGCTCATCCGGATTACCCACCCGCGGGCGCAGCTGCGGATTAGCCTGCACCAGCTCGACGAAGAAGCGGTCCAGCGCCGACATCGGCGAGCAGCTTTGCCCGTGGTAGTGCAGTTCGGGCAGTTGCAGCGCCACGGGCTGGCGTAACGCCAACGGATGGTCGCGCTCCAGCGCACGCTCGCCGTGCGCGCAACGGAATTGCGCGCAGGCCTGGGCCAATTCGTCAGGCGCCACCCACAGGCCGGCAGCATGCCGATTGAACAGCGCACGCGCGGCGTCGTCGTGATGTGGATTGGCCGGCAGCGGCAGGTTGTGCGCGGCGTTGCTGCCGGCGCCATAGAAGCCGAAGCCTTTCTCGGTTTCGGCGATCGCGTAAGGCATCGGCAACGGATAATGCAGGATGCCACTGTGCAACTCGGCAACCCGATGCCCCAGACGCTGCTCCATCTGCCACAGGGCGCAGACGAAAGCCGCCGGATCGCGCCCATCGAAGCTGATCGGATCGAATCCGCAGTGGCGCAGGTGCTGACGAAATCCTTCCAGCCCCGCCTGCGTACCCAGCTCGGTGCGTTGTTCGATACGCCTGCCGTTGGCGATCATCACCGGTAGCGCCACACCGCAGTCTTGCGCCCGCCACCAGCGCGGCATCCAATCGCTGCCACGCTGCTCTTCGGCCGCGCCATCCGAGAGGAAGGCCACCAGCTTTTCACCGGGCAAAGGCAAGTGGCAGTACTGCAACTCGGCAAAGCCGAGGTAGCCCCCTTCGGCGATACCGCCAGCGGTATGCGGATTGACGTGACTGCCCAGGGGCACTCCCGGCGCGCCATCGGGCGCCTGGGCATAGCTGTAGAAATCCGCCACCAGCCGGCTCATGCCACCTTCATCGCAGCTGTAGCGCGCAGCCTGTTCGGGGTGCTGGTTGGCGGTCAGCAGATTCAGCGCCTCGACCGCCGCCACACAGTGGCCCTGGCCCATCAGCCAGCCACGGGTTTCCCCCGTCAGGGCATTCAACGCCAGGTAGGCGGCATAGGCGGGCACCATGTTCAAGGCGCCACCGGTGTGTCCCTCGGGCTTTACCTTGAAGTCGTCAGGTTCCAGGGCCATACCGTCCAGGCGCACGCGCCTGGCATAGGTCATGTGCACCACCAGCCATAACCCGGCGGCGTTCAGCCGGTCCAATGCGCGCAGCAGGGCATAGACGCTGGCCAGGTCAGGCTGCTGACCGGCCTGGACCAATTGATGGGCCATTCGAAAGACCGCCGCACGGGTCTCTGAACTATGCTCTACAGGGCCGTAGCCCTGCTGCCAAGCGGCGAAGCCGGGCTCGACCAGGGCATGTGCGGCCAGTTCGCTGGCACTCGGCAATAGTTGCGACATGGGCGCTCTCCCGGTGTTTTCGCACAGTCTAGGACAACCAGAGCAGCCGACACCCTGATATGCATCAAGGCCGCTAGCCGTCATTCGCGGCACTCTGTGGTCATTCACCCTCATCAAGGATTTCCCACATGGCTCTGCTCAGTTTCCTTGGCGCCATCCAGCAAGTCACCGGTTCCTGCTACCTGATCGAAAGCCGCGATGGCGCCAAAGTGCTGCTGGAGTGCGGCATGCGCCAGGGGCGCCGTGAAGAGGAGGAAGGCAACCGCGCGCCCTTCCCCTTCGACCCTCTGAGCCTGGATGCCGTGGTGATTTCCCACGCCCATATCGACCATAGCGGCCTGCTGCCCAAACTGGCCGGGGCCGGTTATCGCGGGCCGATCTTCGCCACCGACGCCAGTTGTGAACTGATGGAACTGATGCTGCTGGATGCGGCGCAGATCCAGGAAAAGGATACCGAGTGGGAGAACAAGTGGCGTGCGCGCCTGGGCAAGCCGCCGCTCAGCCCGCTGTACACCACCGAGGATGCCGAGCAGGCACTCAAGCAACGACGCCCGCAGGCCTATGGCGAGCCAATCGAAGTGGCCAAGGGCGTACAGGTAACCTTTCACGATGCCGGGCATATCCTTGGCTCGGCAATCGTCGAACTGCAGGTGCAGGATCATCACCTGACCCGTCGCCTGGTGTTTTCCGGCGACCTCGGCAACACCTGCTCACCGCTGATGCACGCCCCGACTACGCTCGATCGCGCCGATCTGGTGCTACTGGAATCCACTTACGGCGATCGCGATCACCGCTGCAGTGACGACACCCTGGATGAGCTGGCCGAGATTCTCCAGCAGGCCCATCGCGACGGCGGCAACGTACTGATTCCGGCCTTCGCCGTGGGCCGTACCCAGGACCTGATCTACTACCTCGGGCGTTTCTACCAGGAAGGCCGACTGCCGCAGCAGGCGGTGTTTCTCGACAGCCCGATGGCCATTCGAGCCAACGCCATCTATTCGCGCTTTCAACACCTGTTCGACCCGGACGATCATGCGGCCATCGCGGACAAACCCGCCAGGCGCATCGAGGACTGGCTGCCGATACTGCGCTGCACGCCGACGCCGGAGGAGTCCATGGCGATCAACCGGGTCAAGAGCGGCGCCATCATCATCGCCGGTAGTGGCATGTGCACCGGCGGACGCATCGCCCACCACTTCAAGCACAACCTCTGGCGCGAGAATTGCCATGTGGTGTTCCCCGGCTTCCAGGCCAGAGGCACCCCGGGGCGCGCCATAGTCGACGGCGCCAGCACGGTGAAAATGCTCCACCAACGCATCGCGGTCAAAGCGCAGATCCACACCCTCGGTGGTTTCTCCGCCCATGCCGGACAGTCGCAGTTACTCGACTGGGTCAGTCATTTCGACCATCACCCCGAGCTGTATCTGGTGCATGGCGAGCTGGAGAAAATGCAGGTGCTGCAACAAGCCCTGCGCGAGCGCCTCAACTGGATTGCCAGCATTCCCGAGCCAGGCGAACAGATCGCCATCTGAGCAATGCGGGACGACTGCAGCAAGCCGAACCGGTGCAATCCCCAAGGATTGCAGGCGCGGGGCTGTCTAGGGCGAGTGCCCCCCTACGGATCGCGGACTGACTAAGGTAATGGGTCGCAGCCTAGGGCGTCTGGAGACGGCCGCAGCAGCAGGCGAGAGTTTTTCACCCCTCTCGGCCTTCATGCTGGCGAACCGGCTCGGGATCCAGCAGCGGGCCAGCCGAATCCGTCACTGACGCCCGCCCAAAACGGATATTTTCTGCAATCTGATCAGGTATTTAGCCCGCCAAAGCACAAGCCCGAGCCATACTCTGAAGAGGGTCGGGCTTTCACAGTAGCGAAAGAATCCGGCCGGCATCCTGAAAGGAGAAGTCGAATGCCTTACGAACCGGATGATTATTTATCCCGCCACTTCCAGACCAGCGGCATCGACCTCGCCGACAAAGTCGACGAGCTGGTAACCCTGGTCGCCCCTGGCGACAGCCCGAACCTGCCGCTGTATCGCGACATGCTGATTACGGTGATTCGCATGGCCCAGGCCGACCGCAATCGTTGGGACGCCAAGATCATGCTGCAAACCCTGCGTGAAATGGAGCACGCCTTCAGCTCACTGGAGCAGTTCAAACGGCGGCGCAAGGTTACCGTATTCGGCTCGGCGCGTACGCCGCCCAATCACCCGTTGTATGCCTTGGCCCGCGAACTCGGCGCCACCCTGGCGCGACACGACTTGATGGTGGTTACCGGTGCCGGTGGCGGCATCATGGCCGCCGCCCATGAAGGCGCCGGCCTGGAAAACAGCCTGGGTTTCAATATCACCCTGCCCTTTGAACAAGGGGCCAATGCCACCGTGCATGGCACCAGCAACCTGCTGTCGTTCCACTTCTTCTTCCTGCGCAAGCTGTTCTTCGTCAAGGAAGCGGATGGCCTGGTGCTCTGCCCTGGCGGCTTCGGCACGCTGGATGAAGCGCTGGAAGTGCTGACCCTGATTCAAACCGGCAAGAGTCCACTGGTGCCCGTGGTACTGCTCGATCAACCGGGGGGCAGTTTTTGGGAAGATGCCATGGCCTTTATCGACAAACAGCTGGTGGGTAACCGCTATATCCTGCCCAGCGATCTGCATCTGGTGCGCCTGGTCCACAGCGCCACAGAGGCGGCCGATGAAATCGCGCAGTTCTATCGCAATTACCACTCCAGTCGCTGGCTCAAGGATCGCTATGTGATCCGCCTCAACTACATGCTCAATGAAGCGGCCATGCAGCAGCTGAACATCGAGTTCATCGACCTGTGCAAGAGCGGTGGTTTCCACCAGCAAGCTTATTGCGAGTCCGAGCAGGACGAGCCGGAACTCTGCCATCTGACTCGCCTGGCATTCGCCTTCAATAGCCGCGACCACGGCCGCTTGCGCGAATTGCTGAATTTGATCAACCAGCCGCAGCATTGGGAACAGCCAAGCTGAGTACGGTTGGCAAACGAGGTCAGCTTTGCGTAACGCGTAGCGCCAACAAAGCAGTGCACATAACCGCCGCCGATAAACAGAAAACCCGGAGCACAGGCTCCGGGTTCAAGGGGCGTTTCAGTCCAGATCGATGCCGCGCAACAAGCGGTCGATCAGATCCAGTGGGTAACCGCGATAACTGAGGAAGCGGCCCTGCTGGGCACGTTCACGGACATCGCCCGGCAGTTGACCGGCGAACTTGCGGCGCCAGGTTTGCTCCAGTTGCTCACGCCAATCGATGCCGCTGTCGCGCAGTGCTTGCTCGACAGCGGCCCGCGACAAGCCGCGCTGGATCAGCTCTTCACGAATGCGCAAGGGCCCATAACCGGCGCGCGCACGATAGCCGACAAAGCTTTCCAGATAACGCGCTTCGGATAACAAACCCTCTTGCGCCAGGCGCTCGAGGGCTGTGTCGATCAGTTCAACCGGGGCGCCACGCTGACGCAACTTGCGGGTCAACTCGACGCGCCCATGCTCGCGACGCGCCAGTAGATCCATGGCCGCTCGGCGCACCGCGACGAGGTTATCCAGTACGACAGACATACTCTACGAATCAGGCCTCGGCGGTGGCCAGATCGCCTGCGCCAGCCTTGACCGGCGGGCTGACTACCAGCAGTTTCTCGCGGATCAGGCCCTCGATGGTGCGTGCCACTTCAGGATTGTCTTCCAGGTACTTGGCCGAGTTGGCCTTGCCCTGACCGATTTTGTTGCCCTGATAGCTATACCAGGCACCGGATTTTTCCAGCAGGCCGTGTAGCACGCCGAGGTCGATAACCTCGCCATTGCGGTAGATGCCCTTGCCGTAGAGGATCTGAAATTCGGCCTGACGGAACGGCGGCGCCACCTTGTTTTTCACGACCTTGACCCGGGTTTCGCTGCCGACCACTTCATCACCCTCTTTCACCGCACCGGTGCGGCGAATATCCAGACGCACCGAGGCATAGAACTTCAGGGCGTTACCGCCGGTAGTGGTTTCCGGGCTGCCGAACATCACGCCGATCTTCATGCGGATCTGGTTGATGAAGATCACCAGGCAATTGGCATTCTTGATGTTGCCGGTGATCTTGCGCAGCGCCTGGGACATCAGGCGAGCCTGCAGGCCCACGTGCATGTCGCCCATCTCGCCTTCGATTTCGGCCTTCGGCACCAGGGCCGCCACCGAGTCGATGACGATCACGTCGACGGCATTGGAACGCACCAGCATGTCGGTGATTTCCAGTGCCTGCTCGCCGGTATCCGGTTGCGATACCAGCAGGTCATCGACATTCACCCCCAGCTTGCCGGCGTATTCGGGATCCAGAGCATGCTCGGCATCGACGAAGGCGCAAGTGGCGCCGAGCTTCTGCGCCTCGGCGATCACTGACAGGGTCAGGGTGGTTTTACCGGAAGACTCGGGGCCGTATATCTCGACGATTCGGCCTTTCGGCAGACCGCCAATGCCCAGGGCGATGTCCAGACCGAGCGAGCCGGTGGAAATGGCCGGAATCGCCTGGCGATCGTGATCGCCCATGCGCATTACCGCACCCTTGCCGAATTGCTTTTCGATCTGGCCCAGGGCTGCCGCCAAGGCGCGCTTCTTATTCTCGTCCATTGAAGTCCTCACGTAATAAAGAAGGGCCTGCTAGCGGCCACTAACAACTGTATAAGTAGACAGTATTATTCCACAGGGCAAGGCGCTCGCCTACCCTGCATTTGGATTTTCTTGCGCAATCACGCGCAGCAGCCCTTCCAGCGCGGCCTCGACCGTTTGTCGGCGAACTTCGCCGCGATCGCCGACGAACTGCCGACGCGCACTGAACAGCCGCTCGCCGTCACCCCAGGCCAGCCACACGGTACCCACCGGCGTCTCCGCCGAACCGCCATCCGGCCCCGCCACGCCACTGACCGCTACGGCATAACGCGCCCCGCTGTGCGCCTGGGCGCCACGGACCATGGCCTCGACCACCTCGCGACTGACCGCCCCCACCGCGGCGAACAACGCCTCGGGCACTGCCAACTGCTTGCTCTTCTGTCCATCGGAATAGGTGACATAACCGGCCTCGAACCAGGCCGAACTGCCGGGGATTCGGGTAATCGCCTCGGCGATACCGCCGCCGGTACAAGACTCGGCAGTACTCACCTGCGCGCCTTGCGCCTGCAACCGGCGCCCCAATTCGGCCGCCAAACGGGCCAGCTCCTGCTCATTGACGATCATCTGCACTCCGGGGTTAAAGCCTGCCAGGGGGATACCGTACACTAGGCGCTTTTGCGATTCAGCCGGACAGTTAAAACGATGAGCCACAGCGACCTCAGTTCTCACACGCCGATGATGCAACAGTACTGGAGGCTGAAGAACCAGCACCCGGATCAGCTGATGTTCTACCGCATGGGCGACTTCTACGAGATCTTCTACGAGGACGCGAAAAAGGCCGCCAAGCTGCTGGATATCACCCTCACCGCCCGCGGCCAGTCGGCCGGCCAGGCCATCCCCATGTGCGGGATTCCCTACCACGCCGCCGAAGGCTACCTCGGCAAACTGGTCAGGCTCGGCGAGTCGGTGGTCATCTGTGAGCAGATCGGCGACCCGGCCACCAGCAAAGGCCCGGTGGAACGCCAGGTGGTGCGCATCATCACCCCGGGTACAGTCAGCGACGAAGCCCTGCTCGACGAGCGGCGCGACAACTTGCTGGCCGCCGTACTCGGCGACGAACGGCTGTTCGGCCTGGCGGTGCTGGACATCACCAGCGGCCGCTTCAGCGTGCTGGAAATCAAAGGCTGGGAGAACCTGCTGGCCGAACTGGAGCGCCTCAATCCGGTCGAGTTGCTGATTCCCGACGACTGGCCGCAGGGCCTGCCGGCAGAAAAACGCCGCGGTGTGCGCCGCCGTGCGCCCTGGGATTTCGAGCGCGACAGTGCGCACAAGAGCCTTTGCCAGCAGTTCGCCACCCAGGACCTGAAAGGCTTCGGCTGCGAGAACCTGAGCCTGGCCATCGGCGCCGCCGGCTGCCTGCTGGCCTATGCCAAAGAGACCCAGCGCACCGCCCTGCCGCACTTGCGCAGCCTGCGCCACGAGCGTCTCGACGATACGGTGATTCTTGACGGCGCCAGCCGACGTAACCTGGAGCTGGACATCAACCTCGCTGGCGGCCGTGAAAACACCCTGCAATCGGTGGTCGACCGCTGCCAGACCGCCATGGGCAGTCGCCTGCTCAGCCGCTGGTTGAACCGCCCGCTGCGCGACCGCACGATATTGGAAGCGCGCCAGGAGTCGATCGCCTGTCTGCTGGAACGCTACCGCTTCGAGACCCTGCAGCCACAACTCAAGGAAATCGGCGATCTGGAGCGTATCCTCGCGCGGATCGGCTTGCGCAACGCCAGGCCGCGGGATCTGGCGCGCCTGCGCGACGCCCTGGCGGCCCTGCCCGAGTTGCAACAGGCCATGACCGACCTCGACTCGCCGCACCTGGCTGACCTGGCCGGCATAGTCGGCACCTACCCGGAGCTGGCCGAGTTGCTGGCCCGCGCCATTATCGACAACCCGCCCGCGGTGATCCGCGATGGCGGCGTGCTCAAGACCGGCTACGACGTCGAGCTGGACGAGCTGCAATCGCTCAGCGAAAACGCCGGTCAGTACCTGATGGACCTGGAAGTGCGCGAGAAAGCCCGCACCGGCCTGGCCAACCTCAAGGTCGGCTACAACCGCGTGCATGGCTACTTTATCGAACTGCCGAGCAAGCAGGCCGAATCGGCCCCGGCCGACTATATCCGCCGCCAGACCCTGAAAGGTGCGGAACGCTTCATCACCCCCGAACTCAAGGAGTTCGAGGACAAGGCCCTGTCGGCCAAGAGCCGTGCCCTGGCCCGGGAAAAGATCCTCTATGAGGAACTGCTGGAACGCCTGATCAGTCACCTCGGCCCGCTGCAGGACAGCGCCGCGGCCCTGGCCGAGCTGGACGTGCTGAGCAACCTGGGCGAGCGCGCACTGAATCTCGATCTCAACCGTCCACGCTTCGCCGACGAACCCTGCATGCGCATCGAGCAGGGCCGTCATCCGGTGGTCGAGCAGGTGCTGACCACTCCATTCGTGGCCAACGACCTGAGCCTGGACGATGACACCCGCATGCTGATCATCACCGGGCCGAACATGGGCGGTAAATCCACCTATATGCGTCAGACCGCGCTGATCGTGCTGCTCGCCCATATCGGCAGCTTCGTCCCGGCGAAAAGCTGCGAGCTGTCGCTGGTCGACCGCATCTTCACCCGCATCGGCTCTTCCGACGACCTGGCCGGCGGTCGCTCGACCTTTATGGTGGAGATGAGCGAAACCGCGAATATCCTGCACAACGCCACAGCAAGCAGCCTGGTACTGATGGACGAGGTGGGGCGCGGCACCAGCACCTTCGATGGTTTGTCGCTGGCCTGGGCGGCCGCCGAGCAACTAGCCAAACTGCGCGCCTACACGCTGTTTGCCACCCACTACTTCGAACTCACGGTACTGCCGGAGAGCGAACCGCTGGTGGCCAACGTGCACCTCAATGCCACCGAGCACAATGAACGCATCGTCTTTTTGCACCATGTACTGCCCGGCCCGGCCAGCCAGAGCTATGGTTTAGCTGTAGCGCAACTGGCCGGCGTCCCCGGCGAAGTGATTCTGCGCGCCCGCGAACATCTGGCACGCCTGGAAACCACCAGCCTGCCCCATGATTTGCCACGCAACGACTCCGGCCAGCAGGCGGCTCCGCTGCAAAGCGATATGTTTGCCAGCCTGCCGCACCCGGTGCTGGAGGAATTATTCAAGATCAACCCGGATGATCTGACTCCGCGCAAAGCGTTGGAACTGTTATATACATGGAAAGCGCGAGTCTAACGCCCGCGCGCGCAAGCTGTTAGAATCGCGCGCGCTTTGGGATGCTGCGGCCTACTAGCCTGGCGTCGCAGTCATAGTTTCCCGAGCCGAGGGGCTGTTTATGGAAAACAGTCCCCGCGCCGTAGCCTGAGGAGAGAATTAGAAATGACCTTCGTCGTCACCGACAACTGCATCAAGTGCAAGTACACCGACTGCGTGGAAGTCTGTCCGGTGGACTGCTTCTACGAAGGCCCGAACTTCCTGGTGATCCACCCGGACGAGTGCATCGACTGCGCACTCTGCGAACCGGAATGCCCGGCTCAAGCGATCTTCTCCGAAGACGAAGTGCCGGAAGATCAGCAGGAATATATCGAGCTCAATGCCGACCTGGCTGAAGTCTGGCCAAACATCACCGAGAAGAAAGAAGCGCTGCCTGATGCTGAAGAGTGGGATGGCGTAAAAGACAAGCTGCAACACCTGGAACGCTAAGACTCGACCGGCGTTCACTAAAAGACCCGCCTTGCGCGGGTCTTTTGCTTTCTTGCAGGCAAAAAAAAGGGGCGGTATTACCCGCCCACTCTTTTGTCCCTACTCCCTGTATTCCCTGCTCATCATCCTGATGAAATCGCGTCCTGCGATTGTCCTGACCACTATCCGTTGCGGCCTGCGCCAGTCCCTAGGCACAGGTGTAATACTAGCGTTTCCCTGCTTTGCCACAAGCCCGCCAAATACCTGAAAAAACACAACACTTGGCAGCATAAAATAAAATAATCATATTAATCAGTAAGTTAAATTAAACCCTTAGACTCAACCGGCGACTTGCCTGCCATTCTTTCCCTTAATCACTTACACGTTGTGTAAGCGATGGCTTACATGCCCCTCATCGGCATAGGAGGCGGCCTTCATAGGCCGCTCCCCTGCCACACCACCCGGCATGCGGGTCCGCACCGGGCGGTTCGAGAGATTGAGGTTATGAGAGACGTACTAATCCCAGCCTGTC
>NZ_JAAOJA010000023.1 GCF_013184545.1 Pseudomonas tumuqii
CAGGGCGACACGCTGTTGTGCAGCAGCCCGCTAGACGCCGAGGTTCAGCCAGACGCACTACAACAGCGCCTGCACGCCATCCGCCAGGGCGATACCCTCTACCTGGAATGGCAGGGCGAACTGCACGCCGTCAGCCAACTCGACCCGATCGCCGCCGTCGAAGCCAGCCACAGCCATCACGGCGGCCTGACCGCGCCGATGAACGGCAGCATCGTCCGCGTACTGGTCGAAGCCGGCCAACAGGTCGAGGCCGGAACCGCCCTGGTGGTGCTGGAAGCGATGAAGATGGAGCACAGCATCCGCGCGCCGCATGCCGGCACGGTCAAGGCGCTGTATTGCAGTGAAGGCGAGATGGTCGGCGAAGGCGCCGTGCTGGTCGAGCTGGAAGAGGCCTGACCGCGATGTTCGGTGCGATCATGACATTCTGTGCACCGCACTAAATCGTAGGGTGCGCTGTGCGCACTATTGCTCCCCCAAATGCCGAGGAGACGCCAAATGAATTTGCCTCAACACGTGCGCCTGGTCGAAGTCGGGCCGCGCGACGGCCTGCAGAACGAGAAACAGCCGATCAGCGTGGCCGACAAGGTGCGCCTGGTCGACGACCTGTCCGCCGCCGGTTTGCGCTATATCGAAGTCGGCAGCTTCGTCTCGCCCAAGTGGGTGCCACAGATGGCCGGCAGTGCCGAGGTCTTCGCCCAGATCCAGCAGCTGCCCGGCGTCAGCTACGCCGCCCTGACCCCCAACCTCAAGGGCTTCGAAGCGGCACTGCAGGCCGGATTCAAGGAGGTGGCGGTATTCGCCGCCGCCTCCGAGTCCTTCTCGCAGAAGAACATCAACTGCTCGATTGCCGAAAGCCTCGAGCGCTTCCTGCCATTGATGGAAGCCGCCAAGCAGCAGGGCCTTCGCGTACGCGGCTACGTGTCCTGCGTACTCGGCTGTCCTTACGAGGGCACCATCGCCGCCGCCCAAGTGGCGGATGTGGCCCGCGAGCTTTACAACATGGGCTGCTACGAGATCTCCCTCGGCGACACCATCGGCGCCGGCACCGCCGGTGAAACCCGGCGCTTGATCGAAGTAGTCGGCAGCAAGGTACCGCGCGACAAGCTGGCCGGGCATTTCCACGACACCTACGGCCAGGCCTTGGCCAATATCTACGCCAGCCTGCTGGAAGGCATCGAGGTGTTCGACAGCTCGGTCGCCGGCCTCGGCGGCTGCCCCTATGCCAAGGGCGCCACCGGCAATGTAGCGACCGAAGATGTGCTGTATCTGCTCAACGGCCTGGGCATCAGCACCGGTATCGATATGGATCTGCTGATCCAGGCCGGTGCGCGCATCTGCGCGGTGCTAGACAAGCCCAACGGCTCGCGGGTGGCCCGCGCCCGCTTGACCCAGGCACTTGCCTAACCACAGCCAGCCCCAGGCCGCAGTGACCTAACACCGCGGCTTTTTTGTGTCCCGTAACCAATTGTTCTTGCTGATGAGCAGAAAAATGCCGGCGCTTTGGCCGGCATTTTTCCCAGAGTGCTGCACACACACCCTGGATTGGTGCGCCTGGCGCGCCCTACACAGCGTTAGCGTTCAATCGCCAGGGCCACGCCCTGACCACCGCCGATGCACAGAGTGGCCAGGCCCTTCTTGGCATCACGCTTGATCATCTCGTGCAGCAGGGTCACCAGAATCCGGCAGCCGGAGCCGCCAATAGGGTGGCCGATGGCGATTGCGCCACCGTTGACGTTGACCTTGCGGGCATCCCACTGCAGTTCCTTGCCGACGGCCAGGGCCAGGGCCTGGGCGGCGAAGGCTTCGTTGGCCTCGATCAGGTCCAGTTGCTCGATGCGCCAGCCGGCCTTGGCTAGGCAGCGCTGGGTGGCGGAGACCGGGCCGATGCCCATGATCGCCGGATCGACGCCGGCATTGGCGTAAGCGGCGATGCGCGCCAGCACCGGCAGGCCGAGGGCCTGGGCTTTCTCCGCGCTCATCAACAGCACCGCGGCGGCGCCGTCGTTGAGGCTGGAGGCGTTGCCGGCGGTGACGCTGCCGTCTTTCTTGAACACTGGCTTGAGCTTGCCCAGCGACTCGACGCTGGTGTCGGCGCGCGGTTGTTCGTCGGTGGCAAAGATCAGGGGTTCGCCCTTGCGCTGCGGGATCAGGATCGGAGTGATTTCGTCGGCGAAGCGCCCGGCTTCGATGGCGGCGCAGGCTTTCTGCTGCGAGGCGGCGGCGAAGGCATCCTGCTCTTTGCGGCTGATGGCGTACTTGTCCACCAGGTTCTCGGCGGTGATGCCCATGTGGTAGTCGTTGAAGGCGTCCCACAGGCCGTCGCTGATTATCGTGTCGACCAGCTTGGCGTGGCCCATGCGCAGGCCGGTACGTGCACCTGGCATCACGTAGGGGGCCAGACTCATGTTCTCCATACCGCCGGCGATGATCACCTCGGCATCGCCGCAGCGGATCGCCTGGGCGCCCAGGTGCAGGGCTTTCAACCCGGAGCCGCAGACTTTGTTGAGGGTCAGCGCCGGTACCGCATGGGGCAGGCCGGCGAGGATCGCCGCCTGGCGTGCCGGGTTCTGCCCGCTGCCGGCGGTGAGCACCTGGCCGAGGATCACTTCGTCGACCTCGGCGCCGTTCAGGCCGGTTTGTTCCAGCAGGCGGCGAATCACCGCGGCGCCCAGTTCGGGGGCCGGAATGTTCGCCAGCGAACCCTGGAAACTGCCGACAGCGGTGCGGGTGGCGGCGACTATGACGACTTCTTGCATGGTTTTACTCCTGCGAGTTGCGGCGATGCCGTTCGGGGCAGCGCCAAACGATGGGTATCGCTGCGCTCGCGGAGCGCCGCCCGCCCCATCTACAAATAAAAAAACCGCCCCGCAGGCCGCCATGCGTGGTGGCAACCTGCGGGGCGGGGAGGTACTCAGAAAGTCATTTCGGTGACATCGTCCGGCACGATCAACGGGCCTGCGGTCTTGGCGACGATCTCCTCGATGCTCACGCCCGGCGCGCGCTCACGCAGGATAAAGCTGCCATTGTCGATCTCCAGGTAAGCCAGGTCGGTCAGCACCTTGCGGATGCAGCCGCAGCCGGTGAGCGGCAGGCTGCAGTGTCTCAGCAGCTTGGACTCGCCATCCTTGGAGGCGTGGGTCATGGTCACGATGATGTTGTCGGCACCGGCGACCAGGTCCATGGCGCCGCCCATGCCCTTGATCAACTTACCGGGGATCATCCAGGAGGCGATGTTGCCGTTGGCGTCCACCTCGAAGGCACCGAGCACGGTGAGATCGACGTGGCCACCGCGGATCATGGCGAAGGATTCGGCCGAGGAGAAAATCGACGCACCTTTACGCGCGGTCACCGTCTGCTTGCCGGCGTTGATCATGTCGGCGTCCAGCTCATCCTCGGTAGGGAAAGCGCCCATGCCGAGCAGGCCGTTTTCCGATTGCAGCATCACGTCGATGCCGTCCGGCACGTAGTTGGCCACCAGGGTCGGGATGCCGATGCCCAGGTTGACGTAGTAACCATCTTTCAATTCACGCGCCACACGCTGAGCCATCTGTTCGCGGGTAAGTGCCATGGGGAAATCCTCTTGTTGTTGTCTGATCAGGCGCGCTGGGTGCGTTTCTCGATGCGCTTCTCGAAACTGCCCTGGATGATGCGATCGACGTAGATACCCGGGGTGTGGATGTGTGCCGGATCGAGTTCGCCGGGTTCGACGATTTCCTCCACCTCGACCACGGTGATGCGCCCTGCGGTGGCCACCATAGGGTTGAAGTTCTGCGCGGTGTGGCGATAGATCACGTTGCCGAAGTGGTCGGCCTTCCAGCCTTTGACGATGGCGAAGTCGCCGGTGATGGCCGGTTCCAGGATGTAATGGCGGCCATTGATTTCGCGCGCTTCCTTGCCTTCGGCGACCGGGGTGCCGTAGCCGGTTGCGGTGAAGAAGGCCGGGATACCGGCGCCACCGGCACGCAGCTTCTCCGCCAGGGTGCCTTGCGGAGTGAGTTCGACCTCCAGTTCGCCATTGAGCAATTGCCGCTCGAACAGGGCGTTCTCGCCTACATAGGAGGCGATCATCTTGCGGATCTGGCGATCCTCCAGCAGCACGCCGAGACCGAAACCATCGACCCCGCAGTTGTTCGAGACCACGGTCAGGCCGCACACGCCGAGGCGGCGGATTTCGGCAATCAAGTTCTCCGGAATGCCGCACAGGCCAAAGCCGCCGGCCAGCACGGTCATGTTGTCGGTCAGGCCGGCCAGGGCCTCTGCGTAACTGCCTACCCGCTTGTCGAGTCCACTCATATCGCTGCGCCTCTTGTAATTGTCGGTTCGGCAGCCGTGCCGCCAGAAAGCAAGTGAGAGCTTCACCGCCACGGACTGATTTGTTAAGTTTGTTTTTATAAGCCATTAATCAGAAAAACAAACCAATGACCATCAAGCAATTGCGGGCCTTCCTTGCCGTGGCGCAGAGCCTGAGCTTCGTCCAGGCGTGCGCGCGTCTGCATCTGTCCCAACCGGCGCTGAGCCTGGCGATCAAGAACCTGGAGGAATCCCTCGGCGGCCCGTTGCTGGTGCGTACCACCCGCAGTGTCAACCTGACTCCGGAAGGCGAACTCCTGCTGCCGATCGCCCGACGCCTGCTGGCCGACTGGGACAACACTGAGGAATTGCTGCGTCAGCATTTCACCCTGCAGCTGGGCAAGGTTGCCATCGCCGCCATGCCCTCCTTCGCCGGCAACCTGCTGCCAGTTGCTCTCAAGGCGTTTCGTACGCGGCACCCGAAGGTCAATGTGGCGGTGCATGACGTAATCAACGAGCAAGTGCTGGAGATGCTGCGCAACCGCCGAGTCGAGCTGGGCATTGCCTTCGAGCCGGAGTCCCTCGATGGCCTGGACTTTATTCCCTTCTATGCCGACCGTTTTGTCGCGGTGGTGCCCGCTGACTGTCCTCTGGCCGAGTCGCTCGAAGTGAGCTGGGCAGAGCTGCTGAAAGAGAGTTTCATCACCTTGCAGCGCCCGTCGGCGGTGCGCCTGCTGCTGGAGGAAAGCATCGCTGCCCAGCATGGCAAACTGCAGGTGGCATTTGAGAGCCACCAACTGGTGACCGTCGGCCGCATGGTCGCCCAGGGCCTCGGCGTGAGCGCAGTGCCGAGCCTGTGCATCCAGCAGATGCAAGAGCTCGGCGCTCGTTGCATCGCTCTATCCGAGCCGCGGGTGGAACGCCGCGTCGGCCTGCTACGCCTGGCCGGGCACGAGCTGTCGACTGCGGCCCAGGCCCTGAGCGACGTGCTGCTGCACGTCACGGACTGGAACAGCCTGAATCTTCCGCAAGTCGGGCCATCGCCGGAGAAGAGCTGACGTCAGCTGGCAGGGCAACGCCCGCAGCTGCGTGCCACTATGCAGTGGCACATCATGCAACCATCCGTAGCCTGCGGCTGTCGATTATCCAGCGGCGCTGGGAGGGCAGTTGAATCAACCATGTTGCAGCCGATGCACTTTTGACCCACGTACCGGAATTTCATTGACCCTGTTTCGAACGCCGAACTCGTTGTTGCATTTCGCTTTTCAGACTGCGGTGCTGGGTCAGCATAGCGTCGGCACCCGGGTCAATAATGCGTCGGCGGCAACACTCCAGGCACAGACCGGCAAAGTGGCGCAAAATCGTAGTCTCGTAGAGCGACTCTTCCATCTCCGGATCGCTATAGCCAAACCAGTTCTGCATCAGGTGCATACGCAAGATCGCCATCAACGGGTATGGCGGCCGTCCACCTTCACCCTTCGGGTAATGAGGTTCAATTAACGCAATCAAGCCTTTCCACGGCACGACCTGATCCATTTCGATCAGAAAGCGTTCACGGCGGGTTTGCGTATGCCGATCCGAGTTAAGCGTCATGGCAGGCGCTGCGTCTGCATTGCACCCGGGAGGCTTCGAGGTTACCGGCGAAAAGCCCTTACCGGGCGCTCAGCGGTCTGCCCGCATGGCCTGCTGGTCCAGCCAGGTGACGATGCCGGTGATGTAGCGGCTGGCGGCGGCGGTCTTTTGCAGCGCGCCGGGTTGCAGCAGCTTGGGGCGGACGAAGCGATAAGCCAGGCGCTGGTGCTGCAACTGCTCCGCCTCGCTGGTCGGCAAGAGTTCCTCGAGTTGCTCGAAACCCTGTTCGATCGCCTGGTCCTGGGGACTCAACCCGGTCTGCTGGTGGGCCATGGAGTGCTGATTCAGCACCACTGCATCGCGCGCCAGGGCAAGCAGGAGGATTTCGTTGATACGCCGGCTCTGGCGGTTCAGCGCCCGCGCCATTGGCGAGACTGGTTGCCCCATGGCGGCGCCATCGATCTGCCGGGTCAGCTGCGCACGCTGGTCCAGCAGGCTGATCAGCAGTGGGGCATAACGGCTGGCCTGGTCGCGGGACAGGCCCAGCAGTTCATCCAGGCTGGCATCCATGCCCACCAGTGGAGCGGCGAGGGTCGCCGGCAGGGTGGATTTCACCGCCGCGTCCCTGAGCTTGCGTTGGGTTTCGCCCATTGCCTCCAGCAGACTTGAGTCCGGCAGAGTCGCGGCGCGCGGGTCGGTATCGAAATAGCTCAGTGCCTCGATCGCCAGCAGGCTTGTCTGGCTGTGCAGGCGTTGCTGATCCTGCGCGGAGAAAGCGGCCGAGGAACCAGTTGCGTGGGCCAACAGGGCAAGCGCCAGGAAACACTTCAGCATTGTTTGCATGATTCAGTCCTCCTTGTCTGATGAGAAAGGTCCAGGCCGGCCTTGCGGCCGGACAGCGACTCAGTGGACGTGCCCAGGGATTCCGCTGCTGCCGAGGCGGTCGCAGGGCGAACCAGCCAACCTCGTCACCAGGATTGTGGCTGGCCTGTTACGCAGACCGGTTTTCGACCAGTTGCAGCAGCCGTCTGACCCCGCCCATGAGGAACGCGATGGCCGCTTCGTCGACCAGGCGACCGTCTTTTATTTTGCCGGCGACGCTGCCGATCACGATCTGCGGGTAAACGACCTGGATGGCCTGAATGGCATTCAGCGTTTCATTCAGTTGCTGGTGTGCCCGCACGCCGCCGGTGAAGGCCGGGGATGCGGTGAAGGTCAGCACCGGTTTGCCGGTCAGCGAAGACTTGCCGTGAGGTCGGGAAATCCAGTCCAAGGCGTTTTTCAGTACCCCCGACATGCCATGGTTGTACTCCGGCGAGCCGATCAGCACGGCGTCGGCGTGGCGCACCGCCTCGCGCAGCGCCAGCACAGCGGCGGGCGGCATGTCTCCGTCGAGGTCTTCGTTATAGGGCGGCACCTCATGCAACTCGTGCAGCGTCAATGCCACATTTACCGGAAGCTGTTCGGCCACCGTACGCAGCACCGCGCTATGGGCCGAGTCCCTGCGCAAGCTACCGGATAACCCCAGGATATTTACCGCTACGGCCATGCTTTGATTCCTCTGCTCGTTCAGTCGCGCTGCAGGGCCAGGGCCACGCCCTGACCGCCGCCGATGCATAGCGTCGCCAATGCCTTGCGGGCGTTACGTCGCTGCATTTCATAGAGCAGGCTGACCAGTATCCGGCAGCCCGACGCACCCAACGGGTGGCCGAGGGCGATGGCGCCACCGTTGACGTTGACCCGGTCGGTGTCCCAGCCCAACTCCCGGCCAACCACCAGTGCCTGCACGGCGAAGGCTTCATTGGCTTCGACCAGATCCAACTGATCCAGGGTCCAGCCAGCCTTGCGAAGGCACAGATCGGTGGCGAACACCGGACCGATCCCCATCACCGACGGGTCCACACCGGCGCTGGCATAGGCCTTGATCCGCGCCATGATCGGCAGGCCCAGGGCCTCGGCCTTGCCTTCGCTCATCAGCATCACGGCGGCCGCACCGTCGTTCAGCGCCGAGGCATTGCCCGCGGTGACGCTACCGTCCGTCTTGAACGCCGGTTTGAGCCGCGCCAGGGCCTGCGCGCTGGTGCCGGGCGCGGGTTGCTCGTCGCTATCGATCCGCAGTGTTTCACCGCCCCGCTGCGGCACGAGCAGCGGGGTGATCTCGGCGGCGAAGCGGCCGGCATCGCGCGCCGAGCTGGCGCGCTGCTGGGAGCGCAGGGCATAGGCATCCTGCTGCTCGCGGGTAACGCCATATTGCTCGGCCAGGTTCTCCGCGGTGATGCCCATGTGGTAATCGTTGAACGCATCCCAGAGGCCGTCATGCAGCATGCTGTCGAGCAGGTTGTTGTGGCCCATGCGCAAGCCCTGCCGGGCCTGCGCCAGCACATACGGGGCCTGGCTCATGGATTCCTGGCCGCCGGCGATCATCACCTCGGCATCGCCGCAGCGAATCGCCTGTGCCGCCAGATGGATCGCCTCCAACCCCGAACCGCAGACCTTGTTGATGGTGAGGGCCGGCACCGTGTAGGGCAGCCCGGCCTTGATCGCGGTTTGCCGCGCCGGGTTCTGTCCCGCGCCGGCTGTCAGTACCTGGCCCATGATCACTTCATTGACCTCATGCGGGGCCAGCCCTGTGCTGTCGAGCAAGCGGCGGATCACCGCGGCGCCCAGATCGACGGCGCAGACGCCGGCCAATGCACCCTGGAAGCGACCAATGGCGGTGCGCGAGGCGCAAACTATTACTACGTCGTTCATTGCATATCTCACTGGGCGCAGCTCAGGCACGCGGGTGGCGCGCAGACGCGGCGGCGCGGAGGTCGAAAAGGGAATTCCGGGAGCGTGTACTAGCTGTTGCTGGCCCCGAGCATGAAGAAGATTGCCTTGGCCGGCTGCTCGGATTTGTTGCGCCAGGCATGCCGGGTGCCGTTCTGGATCACCACATCGCCGGCACGGACCAGGCGCTGCTCGCCGTTGTCGAGTTCCAGCCACAGCTCGCCTTCGAGCAACACGCCGTAGTCGATGGTCGGCGTCTTGTGCATGCCGGGGTGATCGGCCTCGAAACACTCGAACAGCCCAGGTAGTGCGGCCGCCATCTGCTCGAAGGCGCGCTGCGGGTCCAGCGGCGCGGCCATCACGCTGTCGGGCGGAAAACTCACCGCCAGCAGCGAGGTGCCACCGACGCCGGGGATCAACGAGCCCTGCAACCGGGTCAGGTCTTCAGGTGCTTCGGACAACCGCGGTTGGTCGGGCGTGGTCCAGAGTTGGGCCATGCCATGCCCAGGGATATCGGCAAAATCAGTGGCGCGGGGAGCCGCGCCATCGGAAATAAATATGGCCTGTCCCTGGCTATCGTGTCCCGTGACTATCCTGCGTACTTGCATCGGGCAATCTCCGGATGCTGGAATCGTTCCGTCGCCTGCGACGGTATGGATTGCGTGAGCGGCGGCGGGTGCACGCCGCTCACGCCTGGTTTTACGGGCAGATGACGAAGTTACCGAAGCCGCCGTGACGGTTCTCAATGCCGCTGATGGCCTGGTTGACCTCCTCGAGGGGGAAGACGCTGTGCTCGAAGAACGACAGGTCGAGTACGCCCGACTCGACCATGTCGGCCATTTCCTGGCCTTGGCCGGCGGTGAACCATGCTGAACCACTGACTTGAATGTCGTTATCCATTATCCAGTGAAGATCCAACGGCACTTCACCAGCGACAGCACCAATGTTGACCAGGCACCCACCACGATGCAGGCCACGCAAAGCGTCTATCAGGCTGGAAGCTGGTGCACCCGGGCCCAGCGCGTCGATGATCACATCCAGGCCTTCGCCATTGGTGACGCGATCGACCCATTCGTGCGTAGAACCGTTGCCCAGGGTATGGATCTCTATGCGACCGGGCGCGGCCAAGTCTTTAACTCGCTGGAACAGCGCTTCGTTACGCGCCGTACCGAGAATCTTCCGCGCCCCCATCGCCAGCGCCAGGGCGACGGCACCAAGGCCGAGCGTGCCGCTGATGCCATTGATCAGGATGGTGCTGCCGGGGCCGACTTTTGCCTTGAGCAGAGCGCGGTAGGCAGTACCCAGGTAGCCCAAGCGTGCGGCAGTCTCGAAGCTCAGGCAATCGGGCAGCTTGACCAGGCTGTATTGCGGGGCGGGCATGTATTCGCACAAGCCACCGTACGGGTAGTCCTCGAACATGCGCGGACTACGCGGAGTGAAGCCGAAATAGCCGTTGAACGTGTAGGCCGAACAGCCCGTGGTGTTGCCCGACCGGCAGGCGCGGCAGGAGCCGCAGTAACGCGCCGGGTTGACGTAAACCCGATCGCCCGGCTTGAAGTCATAGACCTGCTCGCCGACTGCCTCGACCACACCCGCCGGATCCAGGCCGAAGATAGCCGGCAACTTCGGCAGGGGCAGATTGGGGAACCAACTGACCCAGTTGGTGAGGATATTGTGCAGATTGGGCACGATGCCGCAGGCCTTCACCTTGACCAGTACCTCGGTCGGACGGATCGCAGGAACCGCAACCTGTTCGATCACCATCGGCTTACCGCCTTCGTACATCCGCGCAGCACGCATCATTTTTGTAGTCATCGCTGTCTCCAACACTCTTGTTTTTGTCATCTAGCGGCTTGTGTCATGTCGATCGTGGTTGACCGAGCTTTTTCGGTATCCGCCACGCGGGTTAACGCAAGCCATCCTCGCCCTTGATCTGCTCGGCAGCCAAGCCGCCCAGCCGAGCATGGATGCGGCCGCCGGTGGCCATCGCCAGGCCGAAGGCGATTTCGTTGCGGCGCGGCCCATCCCATACGCTCATCTCGGCTACACCGAAGTGGCTGCGCACATAGGCGGCCTGGATATGGCCCAGGGGAATCATCACCCGGGAACCACAACCGGCGATGGTCTTGGCGGCAGGGACGATGGCCTTCGGATTACCCAGCGCTTCACGCATGGCCCAACCGCCGGCTTCGTGCCAGACCGCACCATGCTCCAGTTCACCATCCTCGCCAACAATCGCCCCTTTACCATACGCCTGCACCTTATCGGCACCGCCGAGCGCGACGATCAAGCGGCTGGACAGCTCGGCGCCCAAGGCGCGCAGCTCCTCCATGAAGGGCAGCAAATCTTCGACGTATTTGTCCGCATAGGGGTTTTCCACGATTGCCGTCGCCACCGCGATCCTCAACGGGGTCGCCGCAACCGGGCCGCCTTCGTGCAGCACCTGCTCCACGTCGAGTTTGAATTTGCGGATTTTCACCAGTGACATGCTTGCTCTCCTGCTAGGCCCGCTCGCTAAGAGATTTTTTTCTGCGGGCTTCCCTAGTATGCATTTTATGAGTTACTGTGCAAGAACTTAGTTTTTGTGCACAAAAAGAAGGAGAGCAACAATGAAGCTGATTTCGTACCGCAAAGACGGCAAGCCGAGCTTCGGCGCAGTAGTCGCAGACCAGGTCGTCGACCTGGGCAAGCCCTTCCCTGCCGCCAGCAACCTGGCCGCACTGCTGGCCGACCCAAGTCTGCTGGAGCAGGCCAAGGTCTATGCCGCCAGCGCGTCAGCCGACTATGCCTTCGGCGACGTGCAGCTGGAGCCGGTGATTCCCTCTCCCGGCAAGATCATCTGCGTGGGCATCAACTATGTCGCCCACGCCGCAGAAGCGGGCCGTAAGGTCGGCGAGCATCCGGTGATCTTCCAACGCTTCGCCGAAACCCTGCTGGCCCACAATGCCCCGTTGCTGCGGCCTGTCGTCTCCAAGGAGTTCGATTTCGAGGCCGAGCTGGCTGTGGTGATCGGCAAGGGCGGCGCCCATATCGCGCCGGAAGACGCCATGGCCCACGTCGCCGGCTATACCTGCTTCAACGATGCCAGCGTGCGCGACTGGCAGTTCCACACTCACCAATACGGCATGGGCAAGACCTTCCGCAGCACCGGTGCCCTCGGCCCCTGGCTGGTGACCGCCGACGAGATCGCCGACTACCGCGAGCTGCGCGTGACCGGCGTGCTCAATGGCGAACAGATGCAGGAAGGCACCCTGTCGGAACTGGCGTTCGACATTCCCACCCTGATTTCCTACGTCTCCAAGGCGCTGACCTGGCACCCGGGCGACATCCTGGCCACCGGCACCCCGAGCGGTATCGGCTTCAAGCGCAACCCGCCAATATTTCTCAAGCCGGGCGATACTTTCGAGGTGGTCATCTCGCAGATAGGCACCCTGTCCAACCCGGTCATCGACGAAGCCTGATTGCTTCCTCCCGAACAACCATAAAGCGAGGATTCACCCGCATGGCGACTCTGCCCAGAATCAACTTCACCCACACCGGCACCTTCTGCGAAGACCTCGACATGATGGTCGACTTCTACTGCCAGAAACTTGGCTTCATCGTCAGCGACAAAGGGGTCGCGTCGAGCGGCCACCGCCTGTTCTTCCTGACCCAGAACCCCGAGGTTCACCATCAGGTGGTGCTGTTCGACGGCAAACCGCACGACCTGCCGTTCAACCCGATCAACCAGCTGTCGTTCCTGCTCGATTCCATCGACGACCTGAAAAGCTACTACCGCTTCGCCAAGGAAAACGGCATCGAAGGCATCGAGCAGGTCGACCACGGCAATGCCTGGTCGATGTATTTCAAGGACCCGGAAGGCAACCCGATCGAGATGTACGTCGACTCGCCCTTCTATACCAACCAACCGTGCCGCGAACCCCTCGACCTGGAGATGAGCGCCGAAGCCATCCTGGCCACGACCGAAGCCATGTGCCACCGCCGTCCGGGCTTCCAGACCCGCGCCGAGTGGATGCAGTCGATAGCCGAGCGGATCGCCGAGCAACGCGTTCGTTGGTAGTCCACCTCAGCGCGGCCCGCGCTTTGCGGGCCGCGCGAACATGCGGGTACGTATGACGATATGCATAAGAATCTAATTGCGGGGCAATGGCTGGACGGCATCGGCGTTCGGGAAAATCTCAGCCCTTCGGACACAACCGATCTGGTCGGCCTGTATGCCCAGGCATCCACCGGAGATACCCAGACAGCCATCACCGCCGCCGAATCGGCGCAACCGCAGTGGGCGGCGAAAAGCCCGCAGCAACGGGCCGACGCACTCGACTTCATCGGCAGCGAAATCCTTCTGCGGCGCCAGGAGCTGGGCACCCTGCTGGCCCGCGAGGAAGGCAAGACCGTGGCGGAAGGGATCGGAGAAGTGGTTCGCGCCGGGCAGATATTCAAGTTCTTCGCCGGCGAGGCGCTGCGCATTCAGGGCGAGCACCTGGATTCCATCCGGCCGGGGATCGAAGTCGATGTGCTGCGCCAACCGGTGGGCGTCATCGGCATCATCGCGCCATGGAATTTTCCCATCGCGATTCCGGCCTGGAAGATCGCCCCGGCGCTGGCCTATGGCAACGCCGTGGTGTTCAAACCGGCCGACCTGGTGCCCGGCTCGGCCTGGGCGCTGAGCGAGATCATCCACCGCGCCGGGCTGCCCGATGGCACCTTCAACCTGGTCATGGGCCGCGGCAGCGTGGTCGGCCAGACCCTGGTCGAATCGCCGCGGGTCAAGGCGCTGAGCTTCACCGGCTCGTCGGATACCGGTCGGCAGATCCTGCACACCGCCGGCGCCCGCTTCGCCAAGCTGCAACTGGAGATGGGCGGCAAGAATCCGCTGGTGGTGCTGAACGACGCGGACCTGGCGCAGGCCATTGAATGCGCGGTGCAAGGCGCCTACTTCTCGACCGGGCAACGCTGCACCGCCTCGTCGCGTTTCATCGTCGAGAAAGGCATCTACTGGCGCTTTTGCGAAGGCGTGCAGGCGCGCTTGCAGACCTTGCAGGTCGGCCATGCGCTGCATGCCGACACGCAGATCGGCCCGGTCGCCGAGCAGGGCCAATACGAGCAGAACCTCGCCTACGTCGACATCGGCCTGAGCGAGGGCGCCGTGCTGGCCCATGGCGGTCGCCCGTTGCAGCGCGATACCCAGGGCTACTTCATGAGCCCGGCGCTGTTCGTCGACGCCGAGGTGCAGATGCGCATCGCCCAGGAAGAAATCTTCGGGCCGATCGCCTGCGCCATTCCCGCCGACGACTACGAGCACGCCCTGCAACTGGCCAATGCCAGCCCCTATGGCCTGTCCGCGGGGGTCTGCACCACCTCGCTGAAGTACGCGTCGCACTTCAAGCGGCACATGCACAGCGGCATGGTGATGATCAACACGCCAACCGCCGGTGTGGACTATCACGTGCCCTTCGGCGGAGCCAAGGAGTCGAGCTACGGCTCGCGGGAACAGGGACGCTACGCCGCCGAGTTCTTCACCACGGTCAAGACCGTGTATACCCAGGCGTGAAGCGTCAACCGAACATCTACGCCCCCGCACCTGCAGCGGGGCGCTACAACAACAAGACGGAGATGGCTATGGATTACGATCTGATCATAGTGGGCATGGGCCCCGTGGGCGCCATGGCGGCCAACCTTGCCGGCCTGTGGGGGCTGCAGACCCTGGCGCTGGACAAGGCCGAGAGTGTCTACGAAAACCCGCGCGCCATGGGCTTCGACCATGAGGTGATGCGCGCCTTCGCCAACATCGGCCTGGCCGAGGCGATCCTGCCCTATGTGATGCCCTACCGGGCCTCGCACTACCTCACCAGCCAGTCGCAGCTGATCAAACGCATCGACGCGGCCAAACCACCCCATGCGCTGGGCTGGGCGCCTAACTATGTATTCTCGCAGCCGCCGGTCGAACGCGAACTGCGTGCCAATATCGCCTCGTTTGACCAGGTAACGGTCGAACTCGGCAGCGAAGTGCTGGCCATCGAGACCCAGGGCGAGCTGGCCCAGGTGCAAGTTCGCGACCGCCACGGCGAGTTGCGCACCGTCAGCGCCGGCTATGTGCTGGCCTGCGACGGCGGCAGCAGCCCTATTCGCTCGAGTTTGAACCTGCGCATGGAAGACCTGGTGTTCGACGAACCCTGGCTGGTGGTCGACGTGCTGCTCAAGGAAGGGGCCGGCGAATCGCTGCCGAGCACCAACGTGCAGTACTGCGAAGTCGAGCGGCCCAGCACCTACGTGGTCGGGCCGGGCCGCCACCGGCGCTGGGAGTTCATGATCAACCCCAGCGAAACCCCGGCCGACATCGCTCGCCCGGAATCGATCAAGCAGCTGATCTCGCGCTGGCTGGACGCCGACGACTACGACATCTGGCGCGCCTCGACCTACCGCTTCCACGCGCTGATTCTTGAGCAGTGGCGCAGCGAACGAATCTTCTTTCTCGGCGATGCCGCGCATATGACCCCGCCGTTCCTGGCGCAAGGGATGTGCCAGGGTATCCGCGATGCGCTGGGCTTGATCTGGAAGCTGGCGCTGGTGCGCCGAGGCCTCGCCGGCCCCAGGCTGCTCGACACCTATCAACAGGAGCGTGCGCCGCACGTACGCCAGACCACCGAGGCGGCCAAGGAGTTTGGCTTGATCATCTGCGAACGCGATCCGCTCAAGGCCGCCGAGCGCGACGCGCACCTGCTGCGGAACATGAACGGCACGCCTGGGAGCACCATTCGCCAGTCGCTGATCCCCGGCCTGAAGAACGGTCTGATCGACGATCGGGCGCCAGCAGGCGAGCTGTTTCCGCAGCCGAAGGTCATCAATCGCGAGGGTGTGACCGGCTTGCTGGACAGTTTCACCGGGCAAAGCCTGCGTCTGGTGATCGCGGCGGATGTCGACGCAGGGCCGCTGCTGAAACAGGTTCGCCAGCGCCTGGAGGGCAGCCAACTGCCCTTCAAGGTGGTGCGCCTGAGCGCCGAGTGGCCGACGCCCAGCGACGATGCGGATCACTACCACGAGCTGGATGGGATTCTGGCGCAGTGGATGAACGAGCGGGACTGCAAGGTGGTTATCGTGCGCCCCGATCATTACGTGTTCGGTGGCGCCCGCACCTGCGAAGGCGCGCTGGCCCTTTTAGAGCGTTGCCTGGAAGCGCTGAACGGTTGAGCGTTTACGTAACCTGCAGCCTTCCGTCTTCGGCTGCAGGTTACGTTTTTTTTATCCCCCAAGCTGCAGGCTCAGGCCTGCGGCGGCCGCCCTCACTCACAAGGTGATGGCGGAATTCCCAAGGCTGCTGACGGCGACGTCATGCCCTTAACCTCGACATCACCCAGCCCCTGCTCGCCGCTACCCGCGGCGCGGCAGGCGACTGGTCCGCAAGCCGCTCCAGGAAAGCCTGGGGTTTGCCCTATTGCAGCGTCGAATGCTGCCTGGAAAGCACCTCGCCCGTGTGCATCAAGGTGCCATTGATATGGCGCTTGAGCAGATCGACTGCCTTCACCGTATCGCGGGCCAGGGCCGCCTCCATCAGCTGCTTATGCTCGTCGCCCTTACGCCGCTCGCCGGTACGATGCAACGCAGAGAAGCGCCGATAGCGCTCGGCGCGATCGAACAACGAATCGATCATGCGCAGCAACAGTGTGGACGGACAGGCGGAAAACAGCGCGAAGTGGTACGCCTTGTGCCGCTGCGCCCAATCGTCGTCCAGCACCACGGCCACCTTGCCGAGCTTCTTTTCGATCAAGCCCAGGCGATGGAAGGCGCCGAGTACGTTGGCCTCCCAGGCATCGTCGCCATGCGCGATGGCATCGGCCAGCGCCTCGCTTTCCAGCAGGCAGCGCAGACGGGTGATCTCGCGGAAGTCGTCCATCGACAATTCCGTAACCCGAAAGCCCTTGTTCTCGTTGGCCTCGACTATCCCTTCCTGGGCCAGGCGGTTGAGTGCTTCGCGAATCGGCGAGCTGCTCAGACCATAAGACTTGGACAGCTCGGCCACCTTGAGTTTTTCCCCAGGCGCCAAGTCACAGCAGATGATCGACTTCTTCATCTGCTGCAACGCTACATCGATCAGTGAACCGCCTTGTGAGTTGAGCATGGATTTTTTCCGCCCCAATATTGCATTAACTTGTATTTTATGCGCAAAACAAGCTTTGTGCAATTTAGCCTTGATCTGCTGGTCAAGCCTCTCAAGTCAAGCTGAAATAGTTGAGGATCAGTTGTAACTCCTGGCCCAACCGCACCAGATCGTCACTGGCGGCTATCAGCTGCTGATTGCAGGCATGGTTCTGCTCCGTGCTGTCACGCACATTGACCATGCTGCGGCTCACCGCCTCGGCCACCTGGCACTGTTGTTCGGTAGCGGCGGCGATATGCTGGTTCATCGCGTACATGGTCGCCACATCCTCGGCCACCTGGCTCAAGGCCGCCCAGGCCTGGCTGGACAGCGCCTGGGCGTGTAGCGACTGCTCACGCGCCCGGCCGATCTTGCCGAGCGCGTCCTTGCTCTCGTGCTGCAGCGCTTCGATCATGCCGCCGATCTCGCTGGCGGATGCCTGGGTGCGGTTGGCGAGCTGGCGCACCTCGTCCGCCACCACGGAAAAGCCCCGGCCCTGCTCGCCGGCCCTGGCCGCCTCGATCGCGGCATTCAGGGCCAACAGGTTGGTCTGCTCGGCCAGGCCGCGGATCACCTCCAGCACCCGGCTGATGCGCAGGCTCTGTTCATCCAGGCTGCGCATGCCCAGGCTCGCCTCTTCCATCTGCCCGGAAAGCTGCTGGATCTGCTGCACCACCGCCAGCACATCGCGGCTTCCCGCCGCCGAACCCTCCTTGGCGGAGCGCGCTGCCTGCAACGTCTGCTCGGTGCTGCGCGCCACGTCCCCCAGGGTGGCATTCATCTGCAGCATCGCCGTCGCGGTCCTGTCGGTCTCCAGCGATTGGGCCTGCGCCCGCTCGGCTGCTGCGTCGGTGATGCGGGTCAGGTTGCCGGTAGCCTGGTTGAGCTGGCGGGTGCCGCCCTCGATCTTGCCGACGATGCCATGCAGGTTCCCAGTCATCTGCTGCATAGCCTGCATGACCTGACCCAGCTCGTCCTTACGGACGTGTTGCACATCCAGGGTCAGTTGCCCGTGGGCGACCCGGCTCACCACGCTGACGGTGTAGCGCAGCGGCGCGACTATCTGCCGGCGGATGACCACGGCGGCACCCGCACTCAGCAGTACGGCGACCAGGGTCATGCCGAGCAAGGCGTAGTAGGCCCATTGATTCCGGCGCTGCTGAGCGGCGACTATGCCCTGCTGCAAGGCATCGGATTCGCTGAGCATCTGCTCGGCAATCGTATCCATCGCCGACTCGGATTGCAGGTTCAGCACACTGCTGGCGCGAAACTCGTCGAACGCCTGGCGGTACTGCGCGAGCGCCTGCATCGCCGACTCCAGGGCCGCGCGCTGCTGCTCGGCGGCACCGGCGGCCAGCGCCTGGGCCGAGGAGTTCAGGTCACCGGTAAGCAGCCGCCACTGCTCATAGTGGGCCTGGCTCGGCTGCAGGCCGAACGCCCGCTCGCTGGTGCGCACCGCCATCAACTTGCGCATCAGGGCGATCGCGCTGTCGGCCAGGGCAACCGCTCTGTCGTTGGCCGTGCCCTCGGCCAACGCCGCCGCCAGTGCTTCGATGAGGTCCTGTTCGACCACTTCGAATTCGCTCCGCACCACCTCGGCCTGGGCGTCCATGCTCACGCGCGTCGCGCCGGCTCGACTGTGGGTGGCCGCCAGCTTCTCAAACTGCGCCAAGTAATCCCGGCTGGCCTGGGCCAGACGCGGCGAGCCGTCCAGCGACGGGTCGAGGGATGCCTGGACCGCCTGCATGGTGGTCAGCACCCGATCCTGGTCTGCCGCCTGCCCGCCGACCTGATAGGCCTTTTCGGCAACCCGGGCCTTGAGGATGTCCGCATGGGTCGCGGTGATCGCTGCCAGCCTGGCTTCGCCGCTCAATACCGACTGCAGGCTGAAGACTGCCGTAGCGGCCAGCAACAGGGTCAAGCCGCAGAGCAGGCTGAAGCCCAGCGCCAACAGGGTGCCGATGGAAAGCTGCCTGGGTTGCAAGCGTGTCGTTTTCATTGTCGTTCTCCATGATGGCTACACGACCCCGCCCCCAGGACCGCTGCGCGAGCCAGGAGCCCTACCCCTGCAGGTCTTGGTGGCACAGATGCGCCGGCTTGCTGCAGGCGGCCATTGCAGGCTAGCCGTGCAGGACATAAAAAAGCCGCCAACAAAGTGGCGGCATAGGTCGCCGGCTTGTGGCCTTTGACTAAGGAGCACGGTGTCGAATAGCTCAAGGCTGGCTGATCGAGACCTCTGCGGTTGGCCGTTTTGGCCTACTCAAGCGTTTCTGCACCAGGCTGGCTATCAGCGCGCCCAGCACACCCAGCGCCCCTGCCGTGGCCAGCTCGATAAAGGTGCCTAGCGTCGGTGGCAGGTGCGAGGCGAAGTAACAGACCAGCCCCAGGAAAAAGCCCGTCAAGTTGTTGATTACCGGCAGCAGTCCCAGGGACAGCAGCATAAAGGTCGCGATCAGCACCACCGGGGCGATAGTCCAGGCGCCCAGATAGGGCGTCAGCGCCGCACTGGCATAGGCAGCCGCCATACCGATGAGCAGGCCGATGAGCACGCAGGTCAGGTTGATCGCCCCGTCGCGTGCAGTGATGCCGCGGCTGAAGAAGGCAATCCAGCCGATGAAGGTGGCCCAGACCGGCACGTCGATCAGCAGGGCACTGATGGTGCCGACGAGGCTGGCCACTACGGATAAACCGAGAATTGCCTTGAAAGTATCCAGAGTCACGGAATGGCGCATGGCAGCTATCACCTCGTTGCCGGTTGCAGGGACGGAGCGGATGCAGGCAATAGCAGCCTGGCCAGTGCGGGGGTCAGAATCAGCGCGCCGAGCATGTTCCAGATGAACATGAAGGCCAGCAGGATGCCCATGTCGGCCTGGAACTTGATGGGCGACAGCGCCCAGGTCGCCACTGCTATGCCCAGGGTCACACCGGTCAGCACCACCACCTTGCCGGTGGACAGCAGCGCCTTGTAATAGGCGTTAGACAACGAGGTGCCCAGGCGCAGGTTGGCCAGGGTGATGCTGAGGATATACAGCGAGTAGTCGACGCCGATGCCCACACCCAGGGCGATCACCGGCAGGGTCGCGACCTTGAGGCCGATGTCCAGCCCGACCATCAGTGCCTCGCAGAGAATCGAGGTCAGCATCAGCGGCAGCACGGTGCAGATCACCGCGCGCCAGGAGCGGAAGGTGATGTAGCACAGGGTGATCACGGCCAGGTAGACCATCAGCAGCATCTGCAGGTTGGCGCGCTTGACCACGATATTGGTGGCGGCCTCGATCCCGGCGTTGCCGGCGGCGGACATGAACTGCAGGCTGTCGGTGTTGTTGGCCGCAGCGAAGCTGTCCACCGCCGCAACCACCCGGCTGAGGGTGTCGGCCTTATGGTCAGAAAGAAACACATTGATGGTCAGCAGGTCGCAGTTCTGGTTGAACAGCTCGCGTGGCGCACGGGTGATGATGGCGTTCAGCAGGCCCTGGTTCCGCGGGATCTCGTACCAGGTCAGGCTGCCCTCGTTCATCCCGGCGGCGGCCTGCTTGCTCAACGCCGCCAGCGAACTGGTGGAGACCACGCCGGGCAGTTGCTGCAACTGCGCTTCCAGGGCATCGACCTTGACCAGGGTCTCGTAGTTCGCGCAGTAGTACTGCGGGGTCTTGACCATCACCACGTACTTGTCGCTGCTCGAGGAATAGTTGCTGACCATGAAGGCGTTGTCGCGGTTGTAGCGTGAGTCTTCACGCAGCTCCGGTGCGCCGGGGTTGAGGTCGCCGACCTTGACGTTGAGGCTGATGGCGAACCCCGCGGCACCGAGGATGGCGGCGAGGATTACCGCGCTACGCGCCCATTTGCGCTCGGTGAAGCGGTCCAGCAGCGCCCACAGCGGGTGGCGGCGGTGCTGCAGGTCGCTCATGGCCAGGCGTTCGGCTTCCGCTTCGCGCCGGGCCGCACTTTTGCTGACCCCGGTGTAGGACAACAGAATCGGCAGCAGCACCAGGTTGGTCAGCACCAACACCATCACGCCCATGGTCGCGGTGATGGCCAGGTCCTGGATGACCGGGATGTTGATGATCATCAGCACCGCGAAACCTACCGCATCGGCCACCAGGGCCATCAGACCGGTGAGAAACAGGCGGCGGAAGGTGAAGCGCGCGGCCACCAGTTTGTCCGCGCCGCGGCCGATGTCCTGCATGATGCCGTTCATTTTCTGCGCGCCATGGCTCAGGCCGATGGCGAAGACCAGGAACGGCACCAGGATCGAATAGGGCCCCAACTGGTAACCGAGCAGCGGCAGCAGGCCGAGTAGCCAGATCACCGCGATCAACGAGCAGGCCAGCACCAGCAGGGTGCTGCGCACGCAGCGGGTGTACCAGAGCAGGACCAGGCCACAGATCACCAGGGTGAAGACAAAGAACAGCTGCATCAATTGCAGCCCGTCGATCAGGTCGCCGACCACCTTGGCGAAGCCGGTGATGTGGATCTGAATCCTGTCGCTCTGGTACTTCTGACGGATCTGTTCGAGCTGACTGGACAGTACCTGATAGTCGAGCTGCGTTCCGCCCTGGGCGCTGCTGTCCTGCAGCGGCAGAAGGATCACGCTGGAGCGCATATTGCTCGCTACCAGACGGCCGATCTCACCGGAGCGCTCGATATTCTGCCGGACCTGATCGATGCTGGCCGGCGAGCCGTCATAGTCGTCCGGGATCACCGGGCCGCCATCGAAACCCTCTTCGGTGACGCCGATCCAGCGGGTGGCCGGGGTCCACAGCGACTTCATATAGGGGCGGTCCACGCCGTTGAGCAGAAACAGCTCGTCGCTGATCTTCTTCACCGTATCCAGGTAGTCGGCGTCGTAGATCGTGCCTTCGCTGGCGCGCACCGCCAGGCGCAGGGTATTGCCGCCCTCGCCGAGCTGGCCGCGGTACTTGAAGTAGTTCTCGATAAACGGATGGCCGATCGGAATCATCTTCTCGAAGGCGGCATTCAGGTGCAGGCCGGTGGCCTGGATGCCGAGCAGCAGGCTGACGATCAGGCACAGGGCGACCACGAGGCCACGATGGTTGAACAACAGGCGTTCGACCAGGCCTCCGGAATTCTTGTCGAAAGGCAACAGGGTGCTTTCGGTCTCAGGCTGGTGATGCGTCACTTTACTGTTCACTGCCTGGGCTCCGTTGGGCGGATGAATCGGCTAGGCGGGCAAGGCCATGGTTACTGGCGAGAATCACCTGGCCGTCAGCGCTGCTGGTCAGCCCGGTCAGGTAGGCCGGCTTGGCCAGGATGGAAGCGACGAAACTGTGGCCGTGATCACGGCTGAGCAGCGTGCGGCCGGATTCGTCGACCAGCATCAGGCTGCCATCGGCCAGACGGGCGCCGGCGGTCAGGGTCACCGGCAGGCTGTTGGGCACCGTGCGCCAGCTGTCGCCGTGGTCTTCGGACAGGTAGGTCTTGCCGCGCAGGCCGAACGCCAGCAGGCCCTGGGCGTCGGTGGCAAGCAGGCCGAACAGGGTGCCGTTGGCTGGCGATTCCAAGGCGGCGAAGTGCAGGCCGTGGTCGACCGAGCGCAGCAGCAAGCCCTGTTCGCCGGCGATGAACAGCTCGCCGGCCAGTTCGTGGATATCGTAGAGATGCATGGCGGAGGGGTTGTCGAGCCGCTCGCGGATCGACTGCCAACTGGCGCCGCCATCGGCGGTGGCGAAGGCCAGCCCGTAGGCGCCGAGGATCACGCCCTGCTGCTCGTCGAAGAAATGCACGGCCAGGAAAGGCTTGTCCGGGCCTTCCTCGAACAGCAGTTGCGCCGCCTCGACTCGCTGCTGGCTCTGCTCGCTGGGCTGGGTGCTATGCGCGTGCTGCGCCGCCTCGAGCTCCAGGCGCGCGGCCTGTTCGCCATCCAGTTGTTTGCTCCAGCTCAGGCCGCCGTCAGACGAATGCAGGACCACGCCGGCGTGGCCAACCGCCCAGCCCTGGGTGGCGCTGGGGAAGACTACGCGGGTCAGGGTCACGCTCACCGGCGAAGGCACCTGCCGCCATGACTGCCCCTCATCCTCGGAAAGCAGGATGAAGCCGCGTTCGCCCACGGCGACCAGCCGCTGGCCAGCCAGCGCCACATCGAGCATGAGCGACTCGCTAGCCAATGCGCTGGGCAGCGACGGCTGTTGGAACAGTTGGGTATTCACTTCGGCACCGCTTGCCGCCTGGCCGACCAAGCAGGCGTTCAGGCCGAGCGCGAACAGAATCGCCCACCTGAAGGTGCGCCATTGCGAAAATCTATGTGCGCGTATTGGCATGACTGTCTACCTCGAAAATCGAAAGGAGAGAGGCGCGGGTGAGCGCGCCTTTCCTTCTGCGCCTGACGCTTAGCGGACCGAACCGGACGCCACCGCGTTACCGGTGAAGAAGTTTTCCGACTTGCGAGGGATGACCTTGTAGCTTTCGCCGTTAAGCCCCTGAACCACGCTGTAGGTGTTGGCCTGCAGGTTGTAGATGACCACCGGCTTGACCACCACGGCGGGAATCTTCGGCACCGCGAACGGCAGGGTTTGGATCACCCGCCAGAGCTTGCCTTCGGCGTCGTAGCCATCCACCAGGGAAATGGTCCAGCTGTCCTCGTCGATAAAGAAGCGACGCTTGGGCACCGCATGGCGTTTGCCCGGTGCGACCGTGGCCTCGACCTCCCAGACCCGGTGCAACTCCCAGCGCATCTTGTCGGCGTTGAGGACATTCTCGGTGTAGACGTCGTCGCGCTTCTCGGCGTGGAACTTGTTGAGGTTGTAAGGAATGTACATTTCCTTCTTGCCCACCAACTTCCACTGGTAGCGGTCGGGGTGGCCGATGAAGCCATGCACTTCGTCGAAGTAGTTGGCCCCGGAGGCAACGAAGTCCGGGGTGTCGTAGCCAACGGTCGGGGCGCGGCGCACGCGGCGCTGGCCGACCAGGTACTGCCAGGCTTCGCGCGGGTTCTGCGGATCGATGCCGTCATGGGTGACCAGGGATTCGCCGGCCTTGAACGGCGGCTCGCTGGTCAGAAAGCGCAGCTTGGCGTACTGCCCGGACCATTTGTCGAGGCTGCCATCCTGGTAGTAGTAAGGGTATTGCCAGTTCTCCACGCCGCGGCTGGCCAGGGTGCGTGAGCCGTCCGAGTTGCCGATCATGTTGATGTAACCCATCTCGATCGACTCGGCTTCGACGCGCAGCAGGAAGTTCCACAGCACTTCGTTGCCGTCCTGCGGAATCGGGAACGGAATACCACCGTAGCAGCCTTCGACGGACAGGCCACCCTCGGTCAGCTTGCAGTTGGTGGCATTGGCGAAGGTCTTGTCGTAAACACTCTGGGGAGCCGCGGCGCTGCGATGGGTCGGATAGATATCCAGGCGGAAGCTGTCGGGATATTTGTCCAGCAGCGCCAGGGTGCCTTCGCTCAACTTGTCGGCGTACTGCGCGGCGTTCTTGGCGGTGATCTGCAACAGCGGCTTCTCGCCGGGGAAGGGATCGGCCGGCACATCGCCGAACTTGGCGCCGGCCACCTCGCCGGTCAGTCCGCCGGTCCAGGCCGGGATGCTGCCGTCGCTATTGCCGGCCTGCTCAGCCCCCAGGGGGGTCAAGATGCCTTTCAGGGCATTGGCTTGGTCGGCGGAAACAGCGGCCTGGGCCTGGCTGATCGCCAGGCCGAGGGTGAGGGTCGCCGCGACGACTAATGCGTGCTTGTTCATTATTGTTTTCCTCAGCAAGGCTGGAACTAGAAAGTGCGCTGGACCGAGAAGGCGATGAAATCGCGATCCTTGAGCGTCTGCTTGTAGGTGTAGTGGTTCTCGGCATCGATGATCGGGGCGCCATCGCCGAAGAAATTGGTGTAGCTGAGCGAGGCGTACCAGAGTTTCTGGTAATCGGCCTTGAGGCCGATGGTGAAGTCGCCGCCGTGCTCGGGGCTGAACGCCAGCGGGGTTACTGACGAGCGACCGTAAGGGGTGTAGCCGACGGTAATTGGCACCTGCAGATCGACGCTGGGCATCACCTGGAAATACTGCGGTTCGAAGGTGAAACGCAGCGAGTAGGCGTCGCGCGTGGCGTTGGGATCGAGGTGGTCGGCGTTTTCCTTGACGCTCAGGCGCCGGTTGAACGCCAGTTCGCCCACCAGAGCCGCGGCATCCCACAGGCTGGAACCGCCATACAGGTTGATCATCGACACCTGGGCATGCAGTGAGTTGCCGATCGGGTAAGCAGGATTCGAGTGGTTGTCGGCGTCCATACCGGTCACCACCACCCCACCGGTCGCGGTCAACGGCGTATCGACACGCATCGATACTTCACCGGCGACGTTGGCCTCGCCGATGACGGTGCTGAAGCTGGCACCAAAGACCTTGATGTCCTCGGCGTAGACATTCACGTAGCTGTCGTCGGCACCCGGAATCAACGCAGCAGGGCGGAAGTAGAAGATCGGGGTCTTGTCATGGTATTTGGCGGCATAGAGACCGAACTCCCAGTCCTCAATGCTGAACTTGACCTGGGCACCGAACTGGCCGGAATCGCGGGCATCGATGTCGTCGCCGCGAACCAGCTGCCAAGGGCCCATGAACACGGATTCGGCACCATCGCCGACGAAATCGCCGTTGCTGAAATAGCTGCCGGCGCCCGGGAGACGGGTCTTGTTCCACTCGAACTGGTAGTAGGCGCCGACACTGACGGTGTCGCTCAGCTGCCAGTTGAGCGAGGCCTGCTCGGTCGGCATGAGGATTTCCTTGAACTGCGAGCCGGGCACCGATTGCAGTTTGATCAGGTCGACGGTCGACTGGGCGTTGGCGATGCCGTTGGCACCGAAGAACAGGCTTTCGCCATAGATCTGATTGAACTGCCCCAGCCGAGCCGACAGACGCGTCGAGCCGATATCGCGGGCGCCATAGACGAAGGCATCGAGCAGTTCGCCCTTGCGCCCGTGCAGCTTCTCGGTGTCCTTGGTGAACTGGTCGTGGCGCACGCTGAGCTGGTTGGCGGTGGCCGGTGAATCGTTGTCGTTGTCCTCGTTGTAGACCGTGTCGTACCAGGCCGCGCCACTGATACGGGCGCCGACCTCCTGGTACTTGATGTCCAGCTCGGAGAGCAGATCCAGACGATTGGAGATCAGGCCGCTGCTGAAATTGCGGTCACCGTCGTCGTTGTTGAGGCTCGGATACGAGGTGCCCGGACCCGCAGCGATATTGTCCTCGCGGCCTTTGACGCGAAAGGCGCTGCTGTACTTGAGGGTGTTGTCCCAACTCGCCGAGAGGTCCTCGACGCCCGTGTCGAGCTGAAATGCATAGGCATTGAGCGACGTGCACAGGGCCACAGTCGCGCCAATGGCGCTGAGCCGGTACGGAGGCGTTCCCGAGCGGACCCGGAGTTTTTGCTGCGTTTTCATGGAAACCTCTTCTGTTTTTTTGTTGTTGTGACAGCTGGTCTGCATCGTGCCGCGGCACGCAATAGCGGGGGTACGGGTAGCTGGATTCCTCTTGCTGCGTTCAGGTGGGGAGCGGTGCGGGGTCAGCGACCTTCACATCGATAGAGAAAAGCCAGGCCGGCCTCGGCGATTTGCTCGTCGAACTCGCCCTTCACACCGCTGACGGCGATGGCGCCTACGACCTGGCCTTCGAACAGGGCCGGCAGCCCACCGACCATTGGGATGACCCCGGCCAACGAGGCGGCGCCCGTGCGACCGGAGGCCAGCATGTCTTCGAAGAAACGCGTGGGCCGCCGCGTGATGGCCGCGCTGCGAGCCTTGTCGACGGCGATTTGCGTCGAGGATTTGGAGGCGCCGGCTAACCGGCGGAAAGCCAGCAAATACCCGCCGTCATCGACGATCGCGATGGAGACAGCCCAGCCGTTGCGCAGCGCTTCTTCCTCGGCGGCGGCCAACATGCCGTCCACTTCGCTCAACTCCAGTTCGGGCTTCATACGCATGACAGGTGTCCTCGGATGCAGGTGGCAAGGCGGTTCGTACGAGCCTTTATTTTGTGCATCATTTTTATATTTGTGCCTTTAAATATCTTTTATGCACAAAAAGTATTCCCGCTTCCCAACGAAGTCAAGCGAAAAAACTCCGTGGAGACGAGGGCCCATGAGGCCGACTGACCAAGCAGCCGGTTTGGCTCACCGCACGGCAGCGAGCCGAGGGAGCACCTGGGCGCTTCTGTAGCCAGGGAATGGGCAAGACTCGACCGCGCCGGTCGAGCAGCATCAGCCACAGGCAAATGCACTGGTCCGGCGTACCAATCGAAATCGAAGTCGGGTGAGTACCCGCGGCAGCATGGGGGCGGCTACGCGACCGCCTCCAGCCGCCGAGGTTGGGGTACGCCGGCAGTCATTCCAGGCTTCGCGCGCGGGAGGCGCATGGCGTCAGCCCGCGCCCCTTAGGGCGAACTGGCACGCCGCGCATCCAGGCTCAGCGGCCCCGCGCCGAGCGCAGCAACGACCAGCATGCCGCCGACGATGGAGAGGTTCTTCATGAACTTGATCTGCGCCATGTACACCTCAGCGTCCGGTAACGCCCAATAGTTATGGAACAGCACGTTGGTCAGCAGGGTGAACAGCGCCAAACTCAGCGCCGCCCAGCGCGCCTGCCAACCCACGGCAAGGGCCAGGGCGGCGAGAACTTCGAAAACGCCGGACAGCACGGCCAAGGGGGTCGCCGCCGGCAACCCGACGCTGGCGATATAGCCCGCGGTGCCGGCGATGTCCGCCAGCTTGTCGATCCCTGCCAGGAGAAACAGCAGCGCCAGCAGCATGCGACCGGCCAGCATCAGGGGTGATTTAAAGGCATCCATCAATGCATCTCCGAGAGGTTGGGAAAAGGTGAACAAATGCAGACCGAGCAAATCCCTCTGCGCTCTATCCTTCGGAACCGAACACGACATACTTCAAACCCTTCTGCGCCAAGCGCGGGCGCATGTCGTTCAGGTCGAGGCTGAGCTCGCCAGCCTCGTAGCGACGGCGCTTTTCGCCTTCGTCGGCCTCGCGCAACCGCGCGATGCCCAGCACGCGCTCGGCCTGGGCATGCGGCACGACACAGACCCCGTCGTCATCGGCGACTATCACGTCCCCGGGATGAATCAACACCCCGCCACAGACCACCGGAACCTGGACGTTGGCCAAGGTTTCCTTGACCGTCCCTTGCGCCGAGATCGCCTTCGACCAGACCGGGAAACCCATCTCGGTGAGGGTGGCGACATCGCGCACCCCGGCATCGATCACCAGCCCCCGCACGCCGCGCGCCTTGCATGCGGCGCCGAGCAGATCGCCGAAATAGCCGTCCTCGCAGGGCGAAGTCGGCACGACGATCAGGATGTCGCCAGGCCGGGCCTGCTCGACCGCCACGTGGATCATCCAGTTGTCCCCCGGCGCGACTTCGCAGGTCAGGGCGTTGCCGGCGATCTTCGCCGAGCGATAGATAGGCCGCAGGTGAGAAGCCAGCAGCCCTCTGCGGCCCTGCGCCTCATGCACGGTGGCCACACCCAATTCGCCGAGACCGAGCACTAGCCGCTCGTCCGTTCGACGCACGTTCGTCACTACGATTGCCATTGCATGCTTCCTGTTGTTGGGCCAGAGACGGGTGAATGGAGTCGTCCCGGCTTTATATTGGCCGTGGCCGACGCAAGCTGCGTCGGAGCTGCCGAGCCAGATGCCAGGCTCGGCATTCATTGCGTAGACCTGTCGCGGCATCTGCTACCGATAGTATTAACAGACCATAAAGTATTCAAGTACCACTTAGTATATTTTCACCCAAGACCATTCCCTGCCCCTGCGCGCTCGGCCGTCAGCCGCGCTTGCTCAACGCCTTCAGTGTCTGAATGAACTCGCGCAGCGGCTGGCGCAGACCGTCGAACAGCGGGTTGTCACGCTCGCTGAGCATGACCCCGCCGAGCAGCTTCAAGCCCACCGCAGTGGCGGCGGCCGAATCCGCATCGAGACCGCTCGCCTGGCGAACTCGCTCGGCGATCTGCACCAGGTCGTCATGGTTGTGATGGGTGAATACCAGCGCCGGCGCGGCTTCGCCGTCATCGCTCGCCGCCTCCAGCAGCGGCGCGAGAGTGACTCGGTAGCGGTGAACTCGACTCATTAGCGGCTTACTCCATAGTTTTATCGATCTATGTGGCCGCGCCGCCCGCCTTGCGCGCGGAACTCGCGCGGCCGTTGACAATCCCGAACCTCGAACTGATACTTAAAGGTATTCAGATACCTTCAGGTATGTCAATATCTCACCAGCACGCGATGCCCGCTGCGGGCAGGCCTTTCAGGGCGCAGGCCGCCCCGGGGCGCCTGCTAGCAAGAACACTGCGAATTGCCGAGCACCAGACGAAGAGAGCACCCATGATCATCGACTGCCACTGCCACTACACGACCGAACCGCAACAGCATCATGCCTTTCGCCAGGCGCAAGTCCGCTACGCCCAGGACCGGGCGGGGACGCCGCCCCTCTACCCGGGGATCGGCGACGACGAGATTCGCGCCTCGATCGAAGACAACCAGCTACGCCTGCTGCAACAGCGCGGCATCGACATGACAGTGTTTTCGCCCCGCGCCGCCGGCATGGGCCACCATGTCGGCGACGAGAGCATCAGCCTGGCCTGGACGCGCGCCAGCAACGACCTGATCGCGCGGATAGTCGCTCTGTTTCCCCAGCACTTCTTCGGTGTCTGCCAGTTGCCGCAGTCTCCGGGCGTGCCCATCGCCCACTCGATCCACGAGCTGGAGCGCTGCGTCAAGGAATTGGGCTTCGTCGGCTGCAACCTCAACCCCGACCCGTCGGGAGGCCACTGGACCGCGCCACCGCTGACCGATCGCGCCTGGTATCCCCTCTTCGAGAAGATGATCGAACTCGATGTGCCGGCGATGATCCACGTTTCCGGCTCATGCAACGCCTGCTTCCACACCACGGGCGCGCATTACATCAACGCCGACACCACGGCCTTCATGCAGTTGCTGCAGGGCGACCTGTTCAGCGACTTTCCCGAGTTGCGCCTGATCATTCCCCATGGCGGCGGCGCCGTGCCCTACCACTGGGGTCGCTACCGCGGGCTGGCCGACATGCTGAGCAAGCCACCCCTGACCGGCCACGTGATGAAGAATGTGTTCTTCGACACCTGCGTCTACCACCAGCCGGGCATCGATCTGCTGTTCGAGGTGATCGACATCGACAACATCCTGTTCGGCTCGGAGATGATCGGTGCGGTGCGCGGCCTCGACCCCGAGACCGGCCACCATTTCGACGACACCCGGCGCTATATCGATGCGCTCGCCATCTCGCCGCAGGACAAGCACCAGGTCTTCGAAGCAAATGCGCGGCGAGTGTATCCGCGCCTGGATGCGCAGCTCAGGGCCCGCGGGCTCTAACGCGACATAGCGCTAGGTCGGCACTGCGGCCGTGGTCGCAGCGTGCCGATCCCGCAGTGCCACTGGTGGGCAGTGGCGAAGGCAATCAGGGCATGTCGCTAGGCAGAGGGCTTAACGCTCTGTGGCAGTGCGCCATAGGCGCGCAGCAGCGCGGTCAGGGCCAGCCTGACTAGGTCGCCGGCGGTCGGCCCGGCCTTGAAACTGGCGGCGGCACCATAGGTCAGCTCGAAAACGAGGCCGCCCAGGGTTTCCGGATCCGCGGGCGCTGCGCCCTCTGGGAACATCTGCAAGAGGATCTCGCCGAGGCGCTGCCATTGGGTCCGGAACAGGGTGGCGTGGCGGTCGCCAAAGGTGGCGTCGCGGCGCGCGCGGCGGAACAGTTCGAGCGCAAGCAGGCCCCAACTGGGATCGGTCGAACGCATCAAAGCCCAGTCGCTGATGATCTCGATCATCGCCTGCGGATCCGTCTCCTCGCCGAGCAGTTCGGCGATTTCCTTCACGTCCTGCAGCGAATGAGTCTCCAGCAACTCGAGGATGATCTCTTCCTTGCTGTTGAAATTGGAGTAAAAAGCACCCTTGCTGAAACCCGCCTCTTCGGCGATACGGTCGACGGAGGCGCTCTCATAGCCTTCGCGCGCCACTACTGCGCGCGCCGACTCCAGCAGTTTCGCCCTAGTCACCGCACGGCTTTCTTCTCTGGATAGGCGAGCCACCCGCTTCCTCCTTGGATTGCACTTGGATACCCACGCCGCAGCGCGGGAATTCGCGCCAGGCGACTGGCACCCGGCGCATCTTAATCATTTCAACCCAGTACCGAAAGGACGCAGGCCGTCGCCCAGAAAAGCATGTGTTCCGGGCCGTGCTTCTGCCAGCGCCAGTTGCAGCCGCCGATCCCGAGAACGTCGTAGCGGCCACCGAGGAGACCGGTGACGACCGACTCCTCAGTACGCAGGTGCTGATTGCCACTGGGGATCGCTTGCACGCAATGATCCACGCCTCAGGGCACGATCACATAGTTGCTGAAGCCGCCGTGGCGGGCGCCGAGGCCGGAAATCGCCTGATTGATGTCCTCCAAGCGCGCGACTTCGTGTTCGAGGATGGACAGATCGATGGTCTTCGAGCGGATCATCTCGACCATATCGTAACCCTCGGCGGAGGTGAACCAGGCCGAGCCGATGAGCTTCATCGAGTTGTCCATCAGCCACTTCATATCGATCGGCAGTTTGCCCACCGTGCCACCCACGTTGACGATGGTGCCGCCGCGTGCCACCCCGTGCATGGCGTCATCGAACACCTCCAGGGAGACGGCCGCGCCCAGGGCATCCACCATGAAATGCGCGCCGCGACCGCCGGTGCGGTTGCGGGCCCACTCGGCGATCGAGCCGTCGTCGGTGGAGAACACCTCTATGCGCTGCGGTGCCAGGGCCTTCACCCGCTCGAGCAGCGCGCGGTTGCGCCCGGTACCGAGGATGCGGCTCGCGCCCATGGCCAGGGCGAACAGCGTGATGCCCAGCCCCAGGGTGCCCGAGATGCCATTGATGATCAGCGACTTGCCGGCCAGGGGGCCGCACTTGCGCAGCGCCGCGTAGCCGGTACCCAGATAGCCGAGCCGAGCCGCTTCCTCGAACGAGATGCTGTCGGCCAGTTTGACGATGGCGTGCTGCGGCGCCGCCATGTATTCGCAAAAGCCGCCGTGCGGATAGAGGTCGTAGATGGTTTGCGACTTGTCCTTGGAGAAGCCGAAGTAGCCGTTGAACACGAAGTAATCGCAGGCCACGCGGTTGTCCGACAGGCAGGCCGGGCACGAACCGCAGGCACGCACCGGGCTCACATAGACCCGGTCGCCCGACTTGAGGCCGACCACTTGCGCGCCGACTTCGACGATCACCCCGGTGGGATCCAGACCGAATACCGCCGGCAGCTCGGGCTGCGGCAAATGCGGGCACCAAGTCGGCCAGTTGGCCAGCACATTGCCCAGGTTGGGCACCATGCCGCAGGCCTTTACCTGCACCAGCACGTCGGTGGCCTGGGGTGCAGGGCGCGGAACGGTGTCGATGGTCATCGGGGTACCGACAGAGTGCATGCGGGCAGCGCGCATCGTTGGATGGCTCATGGGGTGTCTCCTTGCTTGTTGTTTTGGAGGTCGAGGACCGGGTAGTGGCAAGCGAAAAACAATTGACATTCTATCTGGTATGCGAATACTACAATGCATATGGATTCCGCGCAAGATGCGCTTCCCTGGTATGTGTTTTATGATAACTTGTGCATGATGTTTGTTTTTGTGCATAAAAATAAGGAGACAAACGCGATGACCTCCCCCGTCTATCTGTCCAATACGTGGTATGCAGCCGCCTTTAGCGCCGAGCTGAGCACCACGCCGCTGTTGCGCACCCTGCTCGGTGAGCCGGTGGCGCTGTACCGTGGCGCGTCAGGCCGCGCGGCGGCGTTGCACGACCGCTGCCCGCACCGCTTCGCGCCGCTGCACAAGGGCGAAGTGTTTGGCGATGACTTGCGCTGTCCCTACCACGGTCTGCGCTTCGACCCACAGGGCGCCTGCGTGCACAACCCCATAGGCGAGGGCAAGATCCCCAAGGCGGCCTGCGCGCGCAGCTATCCGCTGCTGGAGCGCGATGGCATCGTGTGGCTGTGGTGGGGTGACCAACCCGCCGACGAGTCCAAGCTGCGGCGCTGGCCGGAGTTCGACGACAGTGAACGCTACACCTGCGTAGAGGGCTACATCCTGGTCAAAGGCGAGTACCAGCTCATCGCCGACAACCTGCTCGACCTCAGCCATGCCGAGTTCCTGCACCCGTACCTGGCCACCGAGGGCTTCAACCGGCGCACCCAATATTCGATGGAGCAGCAGGGCAACACGGTGGTGGCGCGCAACTGGCGCCCGAGTGAGCCGATCAGCGGGCTGTTTGCCTTCGCCTACGGCGACGATGCGCCGACCCATGTAGATCACCTGTCCCTGGTCAAATGGGAAGCACCTTCGACCCTGCGCCTGGAGATCGGGGTCACCCGCCCCGGGCAACCGCCCGAGGCAGGGCCACGCTCCTATCAGGCCCACCTGATCACCCCGGAGACGGCGCACACCAGCCACTACTTCTGGAAGTGGGGGCGCGACTTCAAGCTTGCGGATCAGGAATTCTCCACCAAGCTGCAGGCCAGCCTGCAGGCGGCCTTCGAGACCGAAGACGGGCCGATGATCGAAGCCCAGTCGGTGCACATGGGCGGCCAACCGCAGGAGGCGCTCAAGCCCGTGCTACTGCCCACGGACTCGGCTTCGCTGCGCGCACGGCGGGTGTTGCAGCAGCTCATCGAGCAGCAGGTGGCGTCATGATCGATGTGCTGGTCAGCCAGCGGCGCAGCGAAGCCGAGGACATCTGCAGCTTCGAGCTGACGGCCGTGGACGGCTCAGCGCTGCCGCCCTTTGAGCCCGGAGCGCACATCGATGTGCATTTGCCCAACGGTCTGATCCGCCAGTATTCGCTGTGCCCGGGGGCGGATCAGCTGGGCCGCTACCTGATCGCGGTGCTGCTGGAGCCGGCCTCGCGCGGAGGTTCGGCGGCGGTGCACAGGCTGCAGGTCGGCGATCGACTGCGCATTGGTGCCCCGCGCAACCATTTCCCGCTGCAGGGCGACGCACAGCGTTCGCTGCTGCTGGCCGGCGGTATCGGTATTACCCCCTTGCTGGCGATGGCCGAGCATCTGGCCGCCCGCGGCGCGGACTTCGTCCTGCACTACGGGGCCCGCTCGGCCGGACGCATGGCGTTCGCCAACCGGCTGCGCCAGGAAGCGCTGGCGGCGCAGGTGCACTTGCACCTGGACGATGGCGCGCCCGAGCAGAAGCTGGTGCTGGATCAGGCCCTGGGGCCGGTCACGCCGGGCACCCATATCTATGTCTGCGGCCCCGGCGGCTTCATGGACTGGGTGCTGGACGGAGCGCGCCAGGCCGGCTGGCCGGAAGAGCAACTGCACCGTGAATACTTCGCCGCCCCCGTCCGCAGCCAGGACGCGGAAGACGGAGCGTTCCAGATCCAGATCGGCCACGGCGGCGCCATCCACACGGTGCCGACCGGGCGCAACGTGATCGAGGTGCTGAACGAGCACGGGATCGAGATCCCGGTGTCGTGCGAACAGGGCGTTTGCGGGACCTGCGTGACCCGCGTGCTCGAGGGCCAGCCCGACCACCGCGACAGCTACCTCACCGAGCGGGAGCGCTCGGCCAACGACTGCTTCACCCCGTGCTGTTCCAGAGCGCGCTCGCCACTGCTGGTGCTCGATCTCTGAGCCCTGCCCTCTCGTCTATCGAACCCGACTTCAGGAAGACTGCTATGACCCTGCAACCCACAGCCTCACTCAGCCCCCTCAAACTCGCGGGCGGCGCCCTCGGCTTCAACTGGCTGCCCGTATTCGTCGCGCGTGAACGCGGCATCTTCGAACGCCACGGCCTGGCGGTGGAACTCTGCCGCCTGGGCAGCGTGGACAAGGCGACGGCCGCCGTGCGCAGCGGCGAAGCCGATCTGGCCATCTCGCCCCCCGAAGGGGTGCTGGCCGATGCCGCCGCATGCGGCAGCCTGCGGCTGATCGCGGCCAACTGCAACTGCTTGCCGCTGACCCTGGTGGCGCGCGCGGGCATAGAGCGCATCGAGGATCTGAAGGGGACCGTGCTCGGAACCTCGTCGCTCACCGAAGGTACGGCCATCTACACCCGCGAAATGCTCGCCCAACATGGCTTGCAATACCCCCAGGACTACTCGTTCTCCCTGGCTGGCGTTCACCAGGCCCGCTGGAAGGCGTTGCAGGACGGTAGCATCGATGCCGCCGTGCAGCCGCCGCCATTCAACTTCCTGGCCATCGACGCAGGCTACAGCGACCTCGGCGAGGTCAGCGACTACCTGCCTGAGATCGCCTTCACCGCCCTGCTCGGCCGGCTGGAGTGGGTGCAGGCCCACGAGGTCGCGGTGTTGGCCCTGCTGCGCGCACTGGCCGAGGCCACCGCGCTGGTCTACGACGAGAGCAACGACGCGATGCTGGTGCCGATCATGATGGAGGTGACCCAGTCGGACGCGGCCTACGCGAAGCGGGCGCTCGACTACATGCGTGACAAGTCGGCGTTTGCCCGCTCGCTGGAGATCCCGTCCGCCGCCCTGGACAAGTCGCTGGAGCTGATGGTCAAGGCCGGGCTGCTCGACGCCGCCGCGCAGGACAGTGCCCGCCGGGGTTGGGATGGTAGCTGGGCGCAACGCGCAACGCAGGCCGTGCACGCCGCGGAGGCCCTGTAATGGAGGCGCTGAGTCTTGATCCCCTGGCCGTGCTGCGCGTGCTGTGCGGCGTCTGGTTCCTGCCCCACTGCATCGGCAAGATCCGCAACCTGGGGCCGGCCTCGCAGACTTTCGCCAAGGCCGGCTTGCACCCGGCACGGGCCTTCGTGGTGCTGACCATCGTCGTCGAAGTGATCGCCGGCCTGGGCCTGGTGTTCAACATCTACCCGCAGGTCGCTGCCGCTCTCGCCGCGGGCGTGCTCGCGGGGGCCAGTTATGCGGTGATCAAGATCAATGGCTTCAACTGGCGCTGGCAGAAGCAAGGCCCCGAGTTCATGGTTTTCTGGGCCGTCGCGGCCCTGCTGTCGGTGGCCGGCTAGCGGCTGGTGGGCCCCGGCAGCCGGCTCTCGCTCGGCGCCCCGGCAACGGGTGCCCATGCAGTTTTTTTGCCCTCACACAAGCTGTCCTTCATATCTGGGAGTTGCTCATGATCAAGTCACGCGCCGCCGTCGCGTTCGCGCCCAACCAACCGCTGCAGATCGTCGAGATAGACGTGGCGCCGCCCCGGGCCGGCGAGGTACGGGTGCGCATCGTCGCCACCGGTGTCTGCCATACCGACGCCTATACGCTCTCCGGACAGGACAGCGAGGGCGTGTTCCCCTGCGTCCTCGGGCATGAAGGCGGCGGCATTGTCGAAGCGGTCGGAGAAGGTGTCACCTCGCTGGCCGTCGGCGACCACGTCATTCCCCTGTACACGGCCGAATGCCGCACCTGCAAGTTCTGCACATCCGGCAAGACCAACCTGTGCCAGGCGGTTCGGGTCACCCAGAGCAAGGGCCTGATGCCGGACGGCACCACGCGCTTCTCCTACAACGGCCAGCCGATCTACCACTACATGGGCTGCTCGACCTTCTCCGAGTACACCGTGTTGCCGGAGATATCCCTGGCCAAGATCCCCAAGGAAGCGCCGCTGGACAAGGTCTGCCTGCTCGGTTGCGGGGTGACCACCGGCATCGGTGCGGTGCTCAACACCGCCAAAGTCAGCGAGGGCGCCACGGTGGCGATCTTCGGCCTGGGCGGCATCGGTTTGGCGGCGATCATCGGCGCCAAGATGGCCAAGGCCTCGCGGATCATCGCCATCGACATCAACCCGGCCAAGTTCGAGGTGGCCCGCGAACTGGGCGCCACCGAGTTCCTCAACCCGAAGGAGCACGCCCGCCCGATCCAGGACGTCATAGTCGAGCTGACCGACGGCGGTGTGGACTACAGCTTCGAGTGCATCGGCAACGTGCAGCTGATGCGCGCGGCCCTGGAGTGCTGCCACAAGGGCTGGGGCGAGTCGACCATCATCGGCGTCGCCCCCGCCGGTGCCGAGATCAGCACGCGGCCCTTTCAACTGGTCACCGGCCGCGTCTGGCGCGGCAGTGCCTTCGGCGGCGTCAAGGGCCGCACCGAACTGCCCGGCTATGTGGCAAAGGCGCAGCAGGGCGAAATCCCTCTCGACACCTTCATCACTCACCGCATGCCGCTGGAAGACATCAACCAGGCCTTCGAGCTGATGCATACCGGGCAAAGCATCCGCACCGTCATTCATTTCTGACTTTGCCTGCCGACCCGAATCGGCCTGCATTCACCGGGCGCGTGCCCGCCACTCACTAAACCGAGAAGAATATGTCTATCTATACCCACGTTAGCGTTGGCACCAATGACCTCTCCAAGGCCCGCGAGTTCTACGACAAGGTGTTGGCCGAACTGGATTACAAACGCATCGCCGACCTGAATGACAATGGCTCGATCTGGGGTTACGACGCCCCTGCGTTCTTCGTCCTCAAACCCGCCGACGGCGCACCGGCTACTGTCGGCAACGGCGTTACCGTCAGCTTCCAGGCGCCGAGCCGTGCCGCTGTCCATGCGTTCCACGAAGTCGCTCTGGGCTTGGGCGCCAAGGACGAGGGGCAGCCGGGACCGCGTGGTTGGGCAGCCAATGCCTATGCCGCCTATGCCCGCGACCTCGATGGCAATAAGTTGGCGGTTTATTGCTTCGAACCGGCCTAACTGATCCAGACGATTCGCTTGCGGTCATCTGCACGGAGAAGTTGCGCCTTTATCTGCCGATACGGGCGCGGCTCTTCTTCATGACTTGCAGCCTGCAACGCAGGTTGCGCCGCACCGGAAAAGCCGCAGGTGCTTGACCGGCGCTTAACAAATCCCCCGTTGCCGCAGGACCCCCCCTATTTCTGGCGTCGAACCTAGCGTGCACGATTCCATTTCCCACTCGGCCGGCTGGCCACCGGCGATCCGGGCGCTCAAGCACCGCAACTTTCGCCTATATTTCATCGGCCACGCCATTTCGACCCTGGGCTCCTGGGTGCAGCAGGTGGCCCTGGCCTGGCTGATCTATCGGCTGACCGGGTCCGCCTCGCTGCTCGGCGTCACCACCTTCGTCGCGCTGGTGCCGCAGTTGCTGCTGGGGCCGCTGGCCGGCGCCTGGATCGACCGCCACGACAAACGCCGATTGCTGATGCTGACCCAGGGCCTGCTCGGGCTGCAGGCCGCCGTGCTGGCTGTGCTTAGCGCAACCGAGCTCATCGACCCGGCGTCGATCATCGCCTGCTCGGCCCTGCTCGGCGTGCTCAATGCACTGGATACCCCGTTACGCCAATCGCTACTGAGCCGCTTCGTCGACAAGCGAGAGGATCTGTCCAACGCGCTCGCGCTGAACGCCATGCTGATCAACGCCTCGCGTTTCATCGGCCCGCCGCTGGCCGGCCTGCTGCTGGGGATGACCGGCGAGGCGACCTGTTTCGCCCTGAACGCCCTGTCCTACCTGGGCTTGCTGGCCGGCCTGCTGCTCATCCGCATCGAACCCTCGGCACGGGAGCAAGGATCGCTGCGCAGCGTATTCGGTGCCGGGCTAGACTATGTGAAGGACAACCGCCAGGTGCGCCTGATGCTGATCAGCGTGCTGGTGATCAACCTCACCGCCTCCAGCTACGCGGTATTGCTCCCGGTATTCGCCAAGGATGTGTTCGCCGGCCAGGCCAGCCTGTTGGGCTGGCTGTGGGGCGCCGCCGGCTGCGGCGCGCTGTTGGCCGCGGTATTTTTGTCCGTGCACAGGGGCCAGGAGGAGCTGAGCCGGCTCATCGTCTGCGCCGCGCTCATCAGCGCCGCGGCCCTGCTGACCTTCGCGCTCAGCACCTCGCTGCCGCTATCGTTGCTCGCCATGCTGGTGCTTGGTTTCGGTATTTCCACCAGCAATATCGGCACCAATATCCTGCTGCAGGGGCAAACCCCCGAAGGCCTGCGCGGACGCGTGGTCTCGCTCTATACCTCCACCCGTTTCGGCTTCGATGCCATCGGCGGTTTGCTCGCCGGGCTACTGGCCGCGCAAGTGGGCGGCCCGGCAGCCTTGGTTGGCGCGGGGGTGATCCTGCTGATTTATTGCCTCTGGCTGATTCGTCGCCAATCGGGCCTCACTGCTGCCGATTGACCATCTGCCAACCAAGCGACACAGCCTTGGCTTCAACGCCGCGGGTCAACTGCCCCTCTGGCTCATTCTTCCCGTGGCGCAGGTCAAAGCCGAACGCCTCCACGACAAGATCGCAACCTTGAAAGCTGAGCTGCAGGAGCTCAAGGAAATCGAGGTTCAGCTCAACCAAACACCGGATAAACAGATCTCCCTGACCGATCCCGATGCACGCTCAATGAAGACTCGGGGCGCCTAGCGCGGTCGAGCGTTACCTGCGCAACACCGTCCAGGCGCTCGACCGCCTGGCAGCCAACGCAAGCTAGACGGCTATTAGCCATCCGCGAACATCGAAAATGCCCGCGCGCCGGCGAGCAAACTCCGCGAACCGCAAGGTTCTGCAGTTTCATCCGCGCCGCAAGAGTGTGCGCTGCTAGTGCCCGAGGCCAACAGCCACCCCGACCGAGGCGATTATCAGTCACCCAAACACCGTCACCTACAGGGCACACAAGACCTTGAGCAGTCCACGAAACTGCATATGTGGATGCCAGTTCAACTCCCTAAACGACCGTTTATCGAGAATATTACGCGGGGGCATTTCTGGGGGCATATTAAAAAAACTTAATCACTAATTCCTTACATAACAACATGTTAAGAAACTAATTAAAACTCCCCCCGGTGCACCATATAAAACAAAGACCCCAGGCGCTTACACCTGGGGTCTTTGTTTTATATGGCATCCGTGCGCAGCACGACGCTCCGCCACTTCAGCCCACACTGTAGCGAGCGCGGATAGCGCCGTCGCCACGTCAGCTGGGCATGGCTCGCTGCCAAACCAGCCTGGCGGTACGCGCCTCCGAGGTGCCTTCTTCGAGGCGTGCAGTCAGGGCCACAACGTCGCCCTCCAGGATCGCTACTCGCTGCTGCGAACCGCCCACCCAGTTGGGAAACAGGCTGTGGCGCACGTGGTGCTGGATGACGTTGCCCTGTACCTCGTAGTCGCCCGCATAGGTCAGGTAGCTGCCATAGGCGCCGGCCTTCTCGGCATCGCTGGCCGACCATTGGCCGCCGCTGCTGAAAGGTGGGCGGCCTTTCTTGGCTATCACGCAGAACATGCCGTAGCTACTGTATTCGATGAAGCCTTCCAGTTCGGTACCCATCGGGTGGAGCACCCGGCCGTCGTCGTATACCTGCTCCCAGGACAAGATGTTCCAGCGTCCACGTATGCTGTCTTGGTTCATGCCGCTACCTCGTTCTCGTTATTGCCCAGAAAATCGCTGAGCAGGCGGGTGAAGGCCGCGGCCTGCTCGATTTGTACCCAATGGCCACACTCGCCGAACACATGTAGCTGTGCATGTGGAATCAGCCGCAGTAGGCGTTCGGAGACCTCCAGGGGAATCACCTGGTCATCGCGGCCGTGGATGATCAGGGTCGGCTGCGACAACTGGCGCAGCGCCGTCTCGTCCACCGCGAGCAGCTCGATACCCTGCTGACGTGGTGCCGGGAACAACCGGGCGAAGCGGGTCTGCACGTCGTCGCGGATGCTCGCCTCGTAGCGCATGCGCACCAGGTCGTCGGTGATGATGCTGTGGTCGAAGGCGAACACCTGCATCAGCTCGCGCATCGCCGCCAGCGACGGCTGGTAGCCCCAGACCTTGTCGAGGCCCTCGGTGAGCGGGAAGGACAGGCCCGCCGAGCCCATCAGCACCAGTCGGTGCACCCGCTCGGGATGGCGCAGGGCGAAGGCCAGGGAGATGGCGCCGCCAAAGGAGTTGCCGACCATCGAGACGGTCTCGATGTCCAGCGCGTCGAGCAGGCCAACCAGCTGCGCCACCCAGGCGTCCGGATCGAGCGGGCGCTCCATCGGACAGCGGGTATAGCCGAAGCCGAGCATGTCCGGGGCGATCACCCGGGTCTTTTCGGAGAGCGCCGGGATCACCCCGCGCCAGTTGGCCCAGGCGGTGACGCCGGGTCCCGATCCGTGGATCAGCAGGACGGCTTCACCCTCGCCGCGGTCGTGATAGTTGATCGTGCAGTCGCCGACCTGGAGGGTGTTGGCCACCTCCGGGGAGGCCGCAGAATTGCCTGTAGTCATTGCTTCACCTGTGCGGTTTGCGAGTTGGTCACCACCGGGGCGCGCAGGCCGCGGCGGGAGAGGTCCTTGAGAATCTGCCGGGCGTGCTCGCGCTTGTCGGCCGGCAGCCAGGTGCGGTCGTGGCCCCACAGGCTCATCCCGGAGAGTTCCTCGACCTGCCAGTCGGGGCCGATGGTGCGCGCCGCCCAGCCCAGCTCGAGCATCCAGCCGTCGGGGTTCTTCAGGTAGAACGAGGTCACGTGGTCGTTGATGTGGCGGCCGAGGGTGACGCCGATGGAGTCGGGATTCTCCAGCGCCATGTCGTGGGCACGGCCGAGGTCGTCGAAGTCGTTGTACTCGAGCATCAGGTGATAGAGCTTGCGCGGCCCGCCGGTGTAGGCGATGCCCAGGGTGTGGTGGCGCGGGTTGACGTGGAGGAACTCGACCCGGAACGGCGCGCTGGTGTAGTCGCTGACCTTGAACTGCAGCACCTCCTTGTAGAGGCGGCACATTGCCTCGAAATTGGGGGTGATGAAGGCGACGTGGCCGAGCCCCATGTCGCCGGTGCGGAAGCCGCCCAGCGGGCGGCCGGGCACGAAGGGCGTGGCGGCGTCCTGCAGGCCGTGGGCGACCTCGACGCGGCAGCCATCCGGATCGTTGAAGTGGAACAGGTCGGCGACGCCACGCAGGGCGATTTCCTCGCCGCTGCCCGGCAGCACTTCGTAGCCGGCGGCCTGCAGCGCCTGGCGTGCCTGCTCGAAGGCGGCCGCATCGCGGGCCTCCAGACCCATGACCATCGAGGACTCGCCGTCGACGGCCTGCAGCACGAAGCGCTGCACCTTCTCGTCCACACGCAGCCGAGCGCACTCGCCCGGCTGCACGCTCTCGACCTGCATGCCGATGTGCTCAGCGGCCATCCGCAGCCACTCCGGCAAATGCGGGGTCTGCACCACCACGTAGCTCAATGCCTTGATCATTCGTTGTTCTCCTCTACATGGCCGCCGCGCGCCGCGCGCCGCGCGCCGGGCGCACGGCAGCCGGCAACTATTCGGCGGACATCCCGCCATCCACCGAGATGCTGGTGCCGGTGACGTAGGAGGCCTGCTCCGAGAGCAGCCACAGCAGAGCGGCGCTGACCTCCTCGGGACGGCCGATGCGCCGCATCGGTACGCCGTCGTCGTACAGGTGGTCGTCGCCACCGGTCACCCGGTCGAAGCTCGGCGTCTTGATCGGCCCGGGGCAGACGGCGTTGATGCGGATGCCGCGGGTCGCATAGTCCAGCGCGGCGGCGCGGGTGGCGCCGACGATGCCGTGCTTGGCGGCCACGTAGTAGGCGGTGTGCGGCATGGCCTTGAGGCCGAAGATCGAGGCGTTGTTGACGATAGCCCCGCCGCCGCTCTGCAGCATGGCGGCAATCTCGTACTTCATCATGTACAGGACGCCCTTGAGGTTGATGTCGATGACCTCGGAGAAGTCCTCGTCCGGCGTCTCGTGCACGTCGTTGAAGGCGCGCTGCAGGCCGGCGTTGTTAAAGGCGCCGTCCAGGCGGCCAAAGGCATGCATGGCCAGTGCGACCAGCGCCTCGCAGTCGGAGGGATTCGACACGTCGGTGGCGCGGAACGCCGCCTGGCCGCCGGCCGCAACGATCTCCTCGATCACCGCCAGGCCGGCCTGCTCATTGCGGTTGCCGATCACCACGCGGGCGCCGGCACGGGCCAGCGCCAGACTGGCATCGCGACCCATGCCGCTGCCGCCACCGGTGACGATGACCACCCGACCTTCCAACTGGTAATCCATATTCATGCAGTAATCCTCATGGCGCGCGGGACAGCCCCGCGCTCAACAACCTCAAGCACGGGGGATACGCCCCAGTACCGCTTCCAGGGCGACGCCGATGGCCAGCAGGCGGCGGTCGCTGCCCTGCGGGCCGTCCAGCTCCAGGCCGACCGGCAGGCCGCTGGCGGCGCCAAGGCCGGCCGGCAGCTGGATGCCCGGCAGGCCGGCGCTGGCGGACGGTTCGGTGTTCTGGATCAGCCGCTCGAAGCAGGCTGGCTCGTTGACTTCGGGACCGGCCAGCGGCGCTACCACCGACGTGGTCGGGAAGACGAAGGCATCCAGCACGTGGCGCTCGAACAGCTCGGCATAGTGCGCCTGCAGTGCCGGACGCCCGTCGGCCATAGCCGCCGCGTACAGCGGCGCCGAGTCGACCAGACCGTCGGCGCTCGGCACCTTGTTCGGCAGCACCAGCTGCTCGTAGATCGCCCGCACATCCGGGCTGACGATGCCGCGGGCCAGTTCGTCGATGCCGATCCCCGGGCCCTGCTCGCGCAGCCAGGCCTCCATCGCCGCGCGGGCCTCGTGGATCACCACCAGCAGGCCGATCGGCCGGGTGAGTTCCTGCAGGCGCGCCTCGGCGACGTCCACCAGGGTCACCCCGGCCACGCGCAGCTTGTCCAGCGCCGCCTCGGCGACCGCGCGGGTGTCGGCGTCCAGGTTGCTCCAGAAGCCCGGCGCGATGCCCAGGCGCAGGCCGGCCAGGGTCACCGGCGGCAGCGCGCACTCGCCACTGATCAGGCCATCGAGCAGGGCGACGTCGGCCATGCACAGGGCCATCGGGCCGACGGTGTCGCGGCTGGGCGCGATGGGGATCACCCCGCGGTCCGAATAGCGGCCGTGGCTGGGGCGCAGCGAGGCGCAGCCGTTCAGCGCGCAGGGGATGCGCATCGAGCCGCCGGTATCGGTGCCCAGCGCCGCCAGGGCCATGCGCCCGCCTAGCGCCACCGCGCTGCCGGACGACGAGCCGCCGGCGATGCGCGAGGCGTCGTAGGGGTTGCGCACGCCGGTCAGCTCGCCGCTGTTGAACGCCGGGTTGTAGCCGGTGCCACCGAAGGCCAGCTCGTGCATGTGGGTCTTGCCCAGCACGATGGCGCCGGCCTCGCGCAGCTTGCGCAGGGTCGGGGCGTCCGCGGCCGGCACAAAGTCGGCCAGCGCCGGGGTGCCGGCGGTCGCCGGCAGGCCGGCGGCGTGAATGTTGTCCTTGACCACGATGGGGATGCCACTCAGCGGACCGAGCGGCTCCCCGGCGCGACGCGCGGCGTCGGCGGCATCGGCGGCGGCCATGGCGCCCGCGGCGTCGAGGGTGACGAAGGCGTTCAGCTCGCGTCCGGCCTCGGCGCGTTCAAGACAGGCCTGTACCAGCAGGCGGCTGCTCAGGCGGCCCGCGAGGAACGCGCTCATGGCCTCGGCGATGGTCAGGTCGGTGGCGCAGGCGGCCTGCGCGAACAGGGGCAGTTTCATGGGTGACTCCCGACGGAACAGGTTGAGTCGAAGGCGAAGGACGCGTCCTTGAGCGTCTCGGGGCTCGGGTAGGCGAACTTGCTGTGGGCGAGGCCCAGATCGAGAAACAGCTCGCAGAGCTTGTAGGCGACCACCCCGGGGTTGAGCACCGGCACCGGCAGGTGCTCGGCGAGGAAGGCATGCGACTGGTGCATGGTGGTGGAGCCGAGCACGATCACGTCGGCCCCGTCCTCGGCGATGGCCCGTTGCGCTTCTTCGAGCAATCTGCCGAACACCACCTCCTCCTTGCCCTGCAGCAGCGCCTCGCTGTCGGGACGCACGTCGATCGAGCGGATCGACGCCAGGCGCGACTCCAGGCCGTACTCCTTGAGGGTCTTGCGGTACAGCGGGAACCAGCGCGGCCACATGGTCAGGATGCTGAACTTGTGGCCGAGCATGCTGGCTAAGTGGAAGGCCCCCTGCCCCGGCGCCAGCACCGGGATGCTCAGCCGCGAACGCAGCGCGGCTAGCCCGGAGTCGCTGACGGTGTTGATGCACACCGCATCGAAGCCCTCCTCCTCTGCCTTGATCCCGGCCTCGATCACCGCCTGCTCCATGATCGCCATGTCGTAGTAACTGTCCGCCAGGCTCAGCACCCGGCCGGCACCGACGAAGCTGACCTCGATGTCCGGGCGGACCAGCCCCGGCGGCAGCTGCGACTCCACCAACGGGCGGGTCGCCTCGCTCATCGGCACCGGGAAGATCATCTTGATACGCTTGCTCATGACGTCTCTCCGGGCTGGAGGCCCAGCTCGTGGCGCGGGCGGGTCAGGGTGTCGATCAGCGCGTACATGATCTTCTTCGCGCACGGCAGCAGGTCGGGAATGTAGGTCGCGCCCATCCCGCCCAGACCCTCGGCCACCGGCAGCGGCGCGCCCTGCGCCGGCCACGGCCAGCCGATCCGTGCGGTGGGGATGCCCAGGCGGCGCAACGCGGCGCCGTCGGTCTGGCCGCCGAGCAGCTCGGCCTCGCCGTGATCGCGGTGTTCGATGTGCTCCCAGCCACGTCGGCAGGACTGGATGATCCAGTTCTGCGGGTCGGTACTGCCGCCGGCGACCGAGCCGTACATCTCCCAGTCGAGGACCAGCTCGGGGCGCCGTGCCTGCAGCTCGCGGACGAAGGCGGCGAACTGCGCCTTGACCCCAGCCGGGCTGGTGCGCGGGCTGATGCGCACGTCGAAGAAGATCTCGGTGACCGCCGAGGGAAAGGCCGGTCGTTCCGGGTCGCCGCCGCGTACCCCGGCGATCCAGCCATGCGGCTTGACCTGCCCGGAGGCGTTGCGCTCGGCGTAGGCGATGATCCACTGCTCGAGCTCCTGGATCACCGTCGCCGCCGGCACCACCGAGCTGCGGAAACCGGGGGTGCCGCGCGGTACGCCGGCATAGCCGAGGGTGCCGTGCACCCGCAGCTTGAACCAGCCCATGCCCGGCTCCTCGTGGTAGACCCAGTTCCACGGCTTCATGACGATGGCGAAATCCGGCGAACCGCCGCGGTTGAGCAGGTGCGTCACACCGTTGGACATCCCCGCGTGACCGCGGGCGGAGACGTCCACCGGCATGCCGCCGTCGGCCATGCCGACCAGCAGGTCGCCGATCAGCGGCACTTCGGCCTCGATCAGCGCGGTGGCCACCTCGGTCAGGGTGGCGACCATCGCCTTGGGGTTGGAGGCGCCGAGGCCGAACACCCAGTCGTCGACCAGCTGCGCCGAGCGCTGCATGTCTGCCTCGTCGGCCTCGCCGGTGAGGATCTTTTCCGCCTCGTCCAGCTCCAGGTGGGTGTCGATCGGCGCATACAGCAGCACACTGGCGCCACCACCGCTGCCGCGCACTTCGGCCAGGACGTTGCCGCTGGTGAAGCTCATCGGCTGGTAGCGGGCGCGCATGCCAATGCTGTCGAGGTGCTTGACCATGTGCTCGCTGGCGGCGCGGGCGGCGCCGGTCGGGCTATGGATGTCGGTGATGGCGTACAGCAGCTGCTGCAGACGTTCCGGGTCGATCCGGGCGCAGGCCTGTTCGTACCATTTCATCTGCTCGGCGGAGAAGGCGACGGGGGTGGTGGCGTGCATGGCGGCTCCTTAATGACTGGCCACAAACTGTTCGGCGAAGATGTTCGCGGGGTCGGCACCCAGCTCGATCAGCCGCGCGGTGGCGGCGTCGATCATCGGTTGCGGGCCGCACAGGTAGGCGACCGTGTCGGCGCTGACATCGCCCTCGCGCAGCGCGCTGACCGGGCTGCCGTGGTGCAGGCCGGCACGCGGCTCGCGGTCGACGCAGATGCGCGCCTCCAGGCTCGGCAGCCATTGCTGGCGCAGTTCGATGTCGTCGAGGCAGAACAGCGCATCCGGCACCGCACAACCGAAGCTGAGCAGCATCGGCGGCTTGCGCCCGCTGCCCTGGCGCAGGGCATCGATCATCGACAGGATCGGCGCCAGGCCGGTGCCACCGGCGACGAAGATATGCGGCGCACGGCGCTTTTCCTCGCGCAGGAAGAAGGCCCCGTAAGGACCGCTCAGGGTCAGCACCTCGTCGCTGGCGGCCTGCTCTTCCAGGTAGCTGGACATGGCCCCGCCCGGCAGCAGGCGGATCAGGAACTGCAGCTTGGGCAGGTCGACCGCGGTGCTCGACGGCGAGTAGCTGCGCAGCACACCGTAGTCGGGCACTTCGATCTGCATGAACTGGCCGGGGCGGAACTCCAGCCAGTCGCCGTCGGCCAGTTCCAGGGTCAGACGCATCACGTTGCTGGCGATGCGCTCGACCGAATCCACGAAGGCGTGCGCTTCACGGGCCTGGCTGGAGCCGACCTCGCTGCCGTAACCGAGCTCGAAGGTGCAGTCCGACTGCGCCTGGCACAGGCACAGCAGACGCTGGCCGGCGGCGTACTCACTGGCCAACAGGGTCGAGCTGGCGCCGGGACGGGTGTTGGCCTCGCCTTCGGCGAGCTGGGCGATGCAGCTCGAGCAGCTGCCGGAGCGGCACTGATAGAGCAGCGGTACGTCGGCAGCCAGCGCCGCATCGAGGATGCTGGTGTCGGCGGCGACGCTGAAGCTACGGCTGACGCCGTCGGCGAAGTTCAGGGTGACTTGGTGCTGCGTGTCTTTCATGAGTGATCGCTCCCAGGCGGCATCGGAGTCCGGCGGCGAGGCGCCGGATTCAGGGCATGTCTCGATCATAGAAAGCGCCGCGCTGGCCGGCGCTCCCATGGGCTACGGGCTTATCCCGACAGCGCAAAAAAATCGACCAGCGATGCCGCGGAATCGAGTAGGAGACGGCTTCACAGCCGCCGTCCTCTCACACCACCGTACGTACGGTTCCGTATACGGCGGTTCAGGTTATGCAGCTAAGCCGGTTTATCGTATCCAGTATCGAGAC
>NZ_JAAOJA010000024.1 GCF_013184545.1 Pseudomonas tumuqii
GCCGAGCTGGCCGCTGTTGCCTCGATCCTCGGTCGCCTGCCGACCGTTGAGGAATACATGGTCTACGCGAAGGAAATCGACACCATGGCAGCGGACGTATACCGCTACCTGAGTTTCGATCAGATCGCCGAGTTCCGTGAAGCGGCAGCGAACGCCAACATCCCGGTCGTGCAAGCCTAAACGTAACCCCGCGTGAAGAAGAGCCCCGCCCAGTGCGGGGCTTTTTCTTTTCTGAAGCGCTTGCAGGTGAATGTCCAGCAGCTACCTTTTCAATAGGAATATCAGCGGACGCATTTACAGCATCAGGAGAAATTCATGAAAAACTGGCTAATCGCGGCTCTGTGCGCCTTCACCCTGGCAGGCTGCAGCAGCGAATACATCATCACCACCACCGATGGCCAGATGTTGACCAGCGATGGCAAGCCCCAGCTGGATAAAGACACCGGCATGATCGAGTTCACCGACAGCGAGGGCCGCAAGCAGCAGATCCCACAAAGCAACGTCAAACAGATGCTCGAGCGCTGAAGCGAGGCTTGCTCAACGCTTGTGAAAATATCGAGCGCAGCCCCAGCAGCGTGCGCTTGAGGGTGGTCGTTGTAGGCGAACGTTTTTTCACCACCGTTCAGCTCTTCCACACCATTACCGTGCGCCACTCATGATTCCGCCGACACAGGTTGCGCACTGGCATACCACTTGCTTAATCCCAAGCAGCAGAGCCCTTCCAACGGCGGAATCGGCTTAATAGACAATGGTGTCGCTCCAATCGCTGAGTCATGCAGCCATTGGTGCGGCACCTTTTTGTGTTGATCTGGGAAAAGCGCCATGAGCGAGCATAAAAACAGCCGTATCGATACACAGGCATGGGCTGCCGGTAGCGATATACCGGAAAAGCGTGTGCTGAACCTGGGTTTTATGGCCCTGACCGATGCCGCATCGGTGATTGTCGCCGCCACTCAGGGCTTCGCCGAGAAATATGGGTTAACCATCAACCTGCAACGCCAAGCATCTTGGGCTAGCCTGCGCGACAAACTGCTCAGCGGTGAACTCGATGCTGCACACAGCCTCTATGGCCTGATCTATGGCGTACAACTCGGCCTTGGCGGCGCGCCGGCCACCGACATGGCGGTGTTGATGGGCCTGAACCAAAACGGCCAGAGCATCAACCTGTCGCATGCCCTGCAATTCGCTGGCGTGACCACAAGCGACGCACTAAATCTGCGCGCGCACCAAAAGGGCGCAAGACTGACCTTCGCTCAGACCCTGCCCACCGGCACCCACGCCATGTGGCTTTATTACTGGCTGGCCAGTCAGGGCATTCACCCCCTTGAAGATGTCGACAGCGTGGTGGTGCCACCGCCACAAATGGTCGCTCACCTCAAAGCCCGGCGCATCGACGGTTTCTGCGCGGGCGAGCCTTGGTGCGCCCAGGCGGTCGATGAAAATCTCGGGTTTACCCTGGCCACGACCCAGTCGATCTGGCCGGATCACCCGGAAAAGGTGCTCGGCTGCACCCGCGCCTTTGTCGAGCAACATCCCAATACCGCCCGCGCCCTGGTGATGGCCGTATTGGAAGCCAGCCGTTTCATCGACGAAAATGAAGAAAACAAGCGCAGCACTGCGAAATTTCTCAGCGGCAGCGATTATGTCGATGCACCACTGAGCGCCATCCAGCCGCGTTTTCTCGGTCAGTATCAGGATGGTCTTGGCCATGCCTGGCTGGACCCGCACCCGCTGCGCTTTCACGCTGACGGCGCAGTCAACATGCCCTACATCTCCGATGGTATGTGGTTCATGACCCAGTTCCGCCGCTGGGGCCTGCTGCGTGACGATCCCGATTACCAGGGTATCGCCCGCCAAGTGCAACAGCTTGACCTCTACCGCCAAGCGGCGGAGGCTTTGAATATCAGGGTACCGGCCGAACAGCGCAGCGCCACGCTGCTCGATGGCAAGACCTGGGATGGCTCAGATCCGGTGGGCTATGCCCGCAGCTTTACCCTCCACGCCTTGGCCGACAGCGACGCTGTCGCCCTGTAATTGCCCAGAGAGCCACACCCATGCTGCGCATCCTATTGATCAACGACACCCCGAAGAAGGTCGGTCGCCTGAAAGCCGCGCTGATCGAAGCCGGCTTCGAGGTGATAGACGAATCCGGGCTGACCATCGACCTGCCCGAACGCGTCGAGGCCGTACGCCCCGACGTGATCCTGATCGACACCGAATCCCCCAGCCGCGACGTGATGGAGCAAGTGGTCCTGGTCAGCCGCGACCAACCGCGTCCGATCGTCATGTTCACCGACGAACACGACCCGGGGGTAATGCGCCAGGCCATTCAGTCCGGCGTCAGTGCCTATATCGTCGAAGGCATCCACGCCCAACGCCTGCAACCGATACTCGATGTAGCCATGGCCCGTTTCGAGAGTGATCAGGCGCTACGCGCACAGTTGCAGGCCCGCGACGCCCAGCTGGCCGAGCGCAAACGCATCGAACTGGCCAAAGGCCTGCTGATGAAGATGAAAAACTGCAACGAAGAAGAGGCCTACACCCTGATGCGCCGCCAAGCCATGAGCCGGCAGCAAAAACTGCTGCAGGTCGCCGAACAGATCATCGCCATGCACGACATGCTCGGCGAGTAAGCCGAGCACGAGCATCCATCTTGCGGCACCCGCCCCCCGGGTGCCTCGCTCTACGCCCCCTCAAAAAATCCATGCACCATGCCGCCCATCGGCAAGCAGATCTCGATCAGCCAGCCGTCATGAAACTGGTATGAAACTGGCTTGATTGGCAGGCTACCGCAACTCAGGAACGAGCTTCAGCAGTTGCCACGCGGCAGTCTTTCGACTGCGAGGTATGAATCTCCTCGACCATTATCGGCAAGAGGACTCAAACCATGTGCAACACCACGAAATGCCTGCAACGGTTGAGCCTGCCGCCCGGCCGGTGCCAGATGGCGGCGCTGCTCGCCAGCCTGAGCATTCAACCGGTCGCCGCCGCGCTCGACCCGACCCTGCCGCCCGGCGGGAACTTCGCCCTGGAAAACTGGAATATCACCGTGCCGGCCGCCGCCGAACAGGGCCCCGCCGACATTCCCCTGACAGTTTCCCCGAGCGTTCTCAGCGGTCCATCCGGCTATTCCTCGGCATGGTTCTATACCGATACAGATGGTGCCATGACGTTCTGGACCCCCGTCAACGGCCTGGCCGGTGGCGGCTCGCCAAAACCACGCAGTGAATTGCGCGAGATGATCGAGCCCGGCAATTCGCGGGTGAACTGGCAGATCGGTGCAACGTCTATCCTCGAGGCTCAGCTGCGCGTTGCCCAGGTTCCAGGCGACGGCGTGGTGATCATCGGCCAAGTGCACGGCCTGGTGTTTCCACCTCTGGTACTGGTCTATTACCACTATGACTTCGCCAGCCAGAGCGGCCAGGTCATCGCCAAACTGCAGACCCTGCCGACCCAGGGAACACCGTTCAACAAACAGGTGCTGGCCAGTGGCATCAAGCTGGGCCAGGCCTTCGTCTACCAGATCCAGATCGACGCGGGCGTGGCCTCCGTTCAGGTCAACAGCGGCCCAATCGCCGAGATGGCAATCGACCCCGCCTGGGATGAGGATACCTTCTACTTCAAGGCCGGCGCGTACTTGCACAGCGCCAGCGACGATCCCGACGAAGGCGCTCGGGTCAAGTTCTACCGCCTGGCGACCAGCCACCCAGCCGCCGGCCTCGCCATCACCAGCAAGGCCGCGCTGCCAAATGCTCGGGTCGGACAGCCCTATCTGAACACTCTGCAAGCCGAAGGCGGTCTAGGTGGAAGCACCTGGAGCCTGGTCAGCGGTCATCCACCCGGTGGCCTGAGCCTCAGCCCGAACGGCGAACTCGCGGGCATTGCCGACGCCGATCAAGCATCGACGCTGCATAGCTTCATGGCCCGAGTACGCGATGCCAACGGCAACAACCTGGCCAAGAGCTTTGCCATCCTGGTACAGCCCTGAGCGGCATGCCTGCACCCATGCACCGCCTGCGGAGCCAGCCTCGACAAGCTCATGCGGGCGGCGTATGTTGCCACCTGGCCACCGCAGTGGCCAACGTCGCTCGGACGGTTCCGGGCGCTTACGTTTCCGAGGAAAGCATGGCTGACCAAGCTTCGCGCCGCTTTGCGCGCATCGATCGACTCCCGCCTTACGTATTCAACATCACGGCCGAACTGAAGATGGCCGCCCGCCGCCGTGGCGAGGACATCATCGACTTCAGCATGGGTAACCCCGACGGACCAACACCGCCGCATATCGTCGAGAAGCTGGTGCAGGTCGCCCAGCGCGAAGATACCCATGGCTACTCCACGTCGCGTGGCATCCCGCGTCTGCGCCGCGCCATCTCGCGCTGGTACCAGGATCGCTACCAGGTCGAGATCGACCCGGAAAGCGAAGCCATCGTCACCATCGGCTCCAAAGAAGGCCTGGCGCACCTGATGCTCGCCACCCTGGACCACGGCGACACCGTGCTGGTGCCCAACCCCAGCTACCCGATCCACATCTATGGCGCAGTGATTGCCGGCGCCCAGGTGCGCTCGGTGCCGTTGGTACCCGGCGTGGACTTCTTTGCCGAACTGGAACGGGCTATTCGCGAGTCGATCCCCAAGCCGAAGATGATGATCCTCGGCTTCCCTTCCAACCCCACTGCCCAGTGCGTGGAGCTGGACTTCTTCGAGCGCGTGGTGGCCCTGGCCAAGCAGTATGACGTGCTGGTGATTCATGACCTGGCCTATGCCGATATCGTCTATGACGGCTGGAAGGCTCCGTCGATCATGCAGGTACCGGGAGCCAAGGACATTGCCGTGGAGTTCTTCACCCTGTCGAAGAGCTACAACATGGCCGGCTGGCGCATCGGCTTCATGGTTGGCAACAAGGAGCTGGTCAACGCCCTGGCGCGGATCAAGAGCTACCACGACTACGGCACCTTCACGCCGCTGCAAGTCGCCGCCATCGCGGCGCTGGAGGGCGACCAGCAGTGCGTGCGCGATATTGCCGAACAATATCGCCAGCGCCGCAATGTGCTGGTCAAAGGGCTGCACGAGATCGGCTGGATGGTGGTGAACCCGAAAGCCTCGATGTACGTCTGGGCCAAGATTCCCGAAGCCTACGCGGGACTTGGCTCGTTGGAGTTCGCCAAGAAACTGCTGCTGGATGCCAAGGTGTGCGTGTCACCCGGCGTCGGCTTTGGCGATTATGGCGATGACCATGTGCGCTTTGCCCTGATCGAGAACCAGGATCGCATTCGCCAGGCCGTACGCGGGATCAAGGCGATGTTCCGGGCCGACGGCTTGATTCAAGCGCCAGTGCCGAGCAAACCGCGCAAGGCCCCACCTAGCTAAGCACGCTGTCACCTTGGGCGCGTGCTCGCAAAACGCTTTTCCGCGAGCACGCACCTGGCAAACCCGCCTGCGCATCACCCCGAATAATCCAGCACCGTCCACACCCGTGTCAGCTCATTGCCAATCACACAGCCGGCATCGCCCAGTTGCTGGTTGTCGTGCAGCGCCATCAGGGTGGTGCCGCCGTCCGCATCATCGGCGCGCTCGGTCAGCCATTGCACCCGGCCGCAGTTGGCCGTTTCGATCACATAGCTGGCGGCAACTGCAGAATGCTGACTCGGCAGCTTGATCACATCCACCACGGTGCCACGCTCCTCCACCCGCTTGCCATCCGAGACCAGCACCGCCCATGCCTGGCTGTTTTCAATCACCAGATAAGAGCCGTTGGCCTTGGGTTGCTCGACCTGCGGCTGGGCACAGCCTGCCAGCAGCCCCAACAGCACAATTGTCATCAGCATCTGTTGCATTACTAGTTGCTCCTCTGCAGTCCCGACGGTCAGTGGCTGTGCAAGCGACTGGCGAGGGGTGATCGAGTGAATACCCAGAAGGGTCTGGCTTTACTATTGTCGAATACTGTTTATTTGTACAGTATTTTTCGACTATCCTTGTTGTAGCTATCTCGCCAGGTCTGCTGGACACGGACACCTGGCCAATCCACCGCGTTAATCGGGAGCACAACGATGCTGGACGTCTTGCAACTGAAACACAGCGTGAACCGGATGCACCTGGACAAAGTTCGCGCCACCGTCGCCGAACTGCACCTGGAGGGCATCGTCACCGAGGGCCGAACCCCTTTCACCCGCGTGCACTTCAACACCTGCTTCGCCGAAATCGAGGCACTGCTGCAACGCGCCGGCTATCACAAGCAGCTCGACGTGGTGGGCTATCAGGGCCTTGCCTACGCCATGTTCGACCCGGCGCGCTGGGATGCGGTCGATGTACTGAAGTGGCTCAAGGAGTTTGTCGAGGAGGCGCAGATGAAGCCTGCCGTTCGTAAACCGCAGCGTCATGACAGCACAGGCGCGAGCACACAGGCTGCGGTGTAGTGCGCAGTGCCGTAATGCTCGGGCGGTGAAACTATCGAGTGCAACGCCGCAGCGGGCGCTTGGAGGGCGCTGTAGGTGGGCGATTTTCACAAGCTCTCGATCCAGCGCCAAGCTCGGCCCTTCAAGAGCAGCAAACACCGCCACCCGGGGCCTTGGCCGCGAACCGGCGGCCGAGCCAATATCCATTCGCGGACTAGCCCCCTCCCACAAGGCGCCCGTTCCCGACAACCGTAGATAACGGACAAGCCTCCACCACGCCTTTAACGCTGCTGACCAGGGCGCGTGAAAAACGAACCAAAAGCGCTCATTGCTCCTTCAGTGCGCCCGCCATTGGATCAAAATCCTGCAAACAGGCAGACACCCTTACCGTTTGGTCTTCAGCGAGCGCTGAATTTATAAACTATATTATGAGTTAACTATTAGCTTTAACTATCTAATATATAAATATTAATAATCAGCATTCTAGAACCAGTCGAGGCGCCGCAACAGCGACGGGCGAGCCACCACGCCCGTCGCTTCAGCAAACCTGGCAAGCCCTTTGCTTATATCCCGTCAAGACCTAACACCCGTCTTCGGATCGCCAACGGCGGTGATCGAGACGAATAGACAAAGACGTCAAAGGCACCCTGCCCTAGCTGGCAGAGTTGTCCATTGACGTCTTTTTTTTCGTTTCCGAGAACTGAGGAACCACCATGTGTAACTCCACCGCCCGCCGCTCCTTGATGAAAAAGACCCTGACCGGCCTCGGCTGCGCCGCCGTCATGCTGCTCACGCCGTTGAGCATGCAGATCGCCATCGCCGCCGATCCAGAAAAGGAAGAACTCAAGCTGGGTTTCATCAAGCTGACCGACATGGCGCCACTGGCGATTGCCTACGAGAAAGGCTTCTTCGAGGATGAGGGCCTGTACGTCACCCTGGAAGCCCAGGCCAACTGGAAAGTCCTGCTGGACCGGGTGATCACCGGCGAGCTGGACGGCGCGCACATGCTCGCCGGCCAACCCCTGGGGGCCACCATCGGCTTCGGCACCAAGGCCGAGGTAGTCACTGCCTTCTCCATGGACCTCAACGGTAATGGCATCACCATGTCCAATGCCGTCTGGGAGGAAATGAAGAAGCACGTGCCGATGGAAAACGGCAAGCCGGTGCACCCGATCAAGGCCGATGCACTCAAGCCGGTGATCGAGCAGTACAAGGCCAAGGGCAAGCCCTTCAACCTGGGCATGGTCTTCCCGGTGTCCACCCACAACTATGAATTGCGCTACTGGCTGGCCGCCGGCGGCATCAACCCCGGCTACTACGCACCGGCCAGGGGCGACATTACTGGCACCCTCAACGCCGATGCCCTGCTCTCGGTAACCCCGCCACCGCAAATGCCGGCCACGCTCGAGGCCGGCACCATTGACGGTTACAGCGTAGGCGAGCCCTGGAACCAGGCTGCCGTGTTCAAGGGCATCGGCGTGCCGGTGATCACCGACTACGAAATCTGGAAGAACAATCCCGAGAAGGTCCTTGGCGTATCGAAAGCCTGGGCCGACGCCAACCCGGAAACCCACAAGCGCCTGGTCAAGGCGCTGATCCGCGCCGGCATGTGGCTGGATGAAAACGACAACGCCAACCGCCAGGAAGCCGTGGAGATCCTCTCGCGCCCCGAATACGTTGGCGCCGATGCCAAGGTACTCGCCAACTCGATGACCGGCACCTTCGAGTACGAGAAGGGGGACAAGCGCGAAGTACCGGATTTCAACGTGTTCTTCCGCTATAACGCGACCTACCCCTACTACTCCGACGCCATCTGGTACCTGACCCAGATGCGTCGCTGGGGCCAGATCGGCGAAGCCAAGCCGGACAGCTGGTACCTGGATACCGCCAAGCAGGTCTACTTGCCGGCGGTGTACCAGAGTGCTGCCAGCGAACTGGTCGCGGAAGGCAAGGCCAAGGCCGAAGACTTCCCTCCGGCCAACGAAGAGGGTTTCCGTGCCCCCTCCAACGAGTTCATCGATGGCGTGACCTATGACGGGCGCAAGCCGAACGAGTACATCAACCAATTCAAGATTGGTCTGAAAGCCGACTCCGTTCTGTAACGCATCTATATGCCCTGGGGGCCGGACACTCCGGCCCCCCTCTGCTTCGAGGACAAGACGATGAGCAACCCCGCCGTCGCCCAGCCCATTCAAGACACGCTGAAATCCGCTCGTAGCCTGGCCCTCAAACGCTGGTTACCCCGCGTGCTGATGCCCATGTTCGGCATCCTCGCCTTCCTGCTGTTCTGGCAGATGATTGCCGGCAGCATTGACACCAGTCTCGGTAAATTCCCTGGCCCGACCCAGGTGGCCAGCCAGTTCGGCGCCCTGGTCGATGAGCACCTGCGCGAGCAGAAACGCGCCGATGCCTTCTTCGAGCGCCAGGAAATACGCAATGCCGAGAAACTGGCCAAGGACCCTGCAGCCAAAATCAGCGTTCGCCCATACACCGGCAAGCCGACGTTCTTCAAACAGATCTTCACCAGCCTGTACACGGTCATGACCGGCTTTTTCATCGCTTCGCTACTGGCCATCCCGCTGGGCATCGTGTGCGGCCTGAGCAAGCCGATCTACAACGCGGTCAACCCGCTGATCCAGATCTTCAAGCCGGTTTCACCGCTGGCCTGGCTGCCGCTGGTGACCATGGTGGTCAGCGCCGTCTATACCAGCAGCGATCCACTGTTCGCCAAATCTTTCGTCACTTCGGCGGTAACCGTGGCGCTGTGCTGCCTGTGGCCTACCGTGATCAACACCACCGTGGGGGTGGCCAACCTGGACAAGGACCTGCAGAACGTCAGTCGCGTGCTTAGCCTGTCACCGCTCAGCCATGTACGCCGAATCGTCCTGCCGGCGGCCATTCCGATGATCTTCACCGGCCTGCGCCTGTCCCTGGCCACCGGCTGGATGGTCCTGATCGCCGCGGAAATGCTGGCGCAGAACCCCGGCCTGGGCAAATTCATCTGGGACGAGTTCCAGAACGGCAGCTCCAACTCGCTGGGACGGATCATGGTCGCGGTAATCGCCATCGGCCTGCTCGGCTTCGTCCTCGACCGTCTCATGCTCATGCTCCAGCGCTACGTCAGCTGGGACAAGAATGCCGACCTGCGTTAATCGCCAATTTCAGGAGCTCGCCATGAACCATCCACACCTTGAACTGACCGGCGTCGGCATCAGCTTTCCCACCGACAAGGGCCTGTACTGCGCCCTACAGAACGTCAACCTGAAAATCGACAAGGGCGAGTTCGTGTCCTTGATCGGCCATTCCGGCTGCGGCAAATCGACCGTGCTGAATATCGTCGCCGGCCTCTACCAGGCCAGCACCGGCGGCGTGATCCTCGACAGCCGCGAGGTCAATTCGCCAGGCCCGGAACGTGCGGTGGTGTTCCAGAACCACAGCCTGCTGCCCTGGCTGAGCTGCTACCAGAACATTGAGCTGGCCGTGCGCCAGGTATTCCAGGGCAAGAAATCGCGCGGGGAAATGCGCGAATGGATCGACTACAACCTGGAACTGGTGCACATGAGCCACGCGCGCGACAAGCGCCCCAGTGAGATTTCCGGCGGCATGAAACAGCGCATCGGCATCGCCCGCGCGCTGGCCATGCAACCCAAGGTGCTGTTGATGGATGAGCCCTTCGGCGCCCTCGACGCCTTGACCCGTGCCCACCTGCAGGACTCGCTGATGGAGATCCATGCCGACCTCGGCAATACGGTGATCATGATCACCCACGATGTCGACGAAGCCGTGCTGCTGTCCGATCGCATCGTCATGATGAGCAACGGCCCGGCGGCCAGCGTCGGCGAGATTCTGCGCGTGGACCTGCAACGCCCGCGCGAGCGCATCGCCTTGGCGCATGACGCGCGCTATCACGAATACCGCGCCGCCGTACTGGAATTCCTCTACCAGAAGCAGCAGCGCCCGGCGGCTTGAGCGGTGCCGCCATGAGCCCGTTGCAACCCGCACACCAGGGTGCGGATTGCAGCGGGCTTGCCCCTGCTCCAGGCTGCGCCGAAGGCCGATAAATCCTGATAAATCAGCCGCACAGGCGCGAGCAATCCCGGCAGCCCGGTTGAGAAATTCCCGATCCGATTGAACTTACTGCGCTGGCGGCCGCCGAAGCCAAGCCATTCACAGATTTTCAAGACTATTAAGGATCAGTCGTGCTTGATCTCACCACTTGGAACCTCTCGGTTCCCACCGACCCATCTCCCACCACCATCGAAACCCCACGCCTGAACAACGGATATGACAGCCAGTACTTCCGCCGCAATGGCGACGGCAGTGTCACCTTCTGGGTGCCGGTCGACGGTTCGCATACCGCTGATGCCATCTACCCGCGCAGCGAGCTGCGCGAAACCCAGGCCGACGGCACGCTGAACAACTGGTACTACTACAGCGCCGACAACTACCTGAACGCGGTGCTGACGATCAACCAGGTACCGAGCCAGAACAAGATCGTCATCGGCCAGATCCACAGCAAGGACGAACCCGGCAGCAACAATGATCCGCTGGCCAAACTGCAATACCACTACCGCAGCGGCGTCGGCCGCTTGGAACTGTTGCTGCGCAAACGCCCGGGCGATGATTACGTACAGAACATTCTGCTGGCCGAGGACATCCAGCTGAACGAGCGCTTCAGCTATAAACTGCGCATCACGCCGAGCGGCAAGCTGGGTGTCAGCGTCCAGAGCAGCGAGGGTGACAACGGCTCGCTTTATCAGCAATTGAGCGCGTACTGGAGCAAGGAACAGCTGTACTTCAAGGCCGGCGCCTATATCCAGGACAATTACGGCCCATCCAATGAAGGCGGGCGGGTGACCTTCTATCATGTGAACACCCAGCACCGCTGAGGGCGAGCGGATAGCCAGGGTGGGCGGGGCATCATTCACCGGGCCGATAGCGCAAAATCGACAAAAGCCCACGTACAATTGCACCGCCCTATCCCGCCTGCACGAGACCTGCCCATGGCCCGCCTAAAACTCGAGTTCCCCGAAGACCAATACTGCTACAGCACCCACCTGACTGTGCGCGTGACCGACATCAATGCGTCCAACCACCTGGGTAACGACTCGATGATCTCGATGATCTCCGAGGCACGGGCGCGCTTCCTGTTCGAATTCGGCATTTACGAAACCCGCGGAGATGGCACCGGCATCATCGTCACCGACCTCGCCACCACCTACCGCACGGAAGCGCATGCGCGCGATCAATTGCTGTTCGAGGTCGGCGTGATGGACTTCAACAAATACGGTGGCGACATCACCTTCCGCATCACCCGTCCGGCCGATGGCAGCCTGGTGGCGATGGCCAAGTCGGGCTTCGTGTTCTTCGACTACAAGCTCGGCAAGGTAGTGGCGATGCCGACGGTGTTCAGCAGCAAGTTCCCCAAGGTCAACTGGCTCTCATCAAACAATAAATAACTCATTGTTTTTTACATGTAAAAATTAATTAAGTCGGACTGCAAATGCCGGCGCAACTCATCCGTAGGATGGGTTGAGCGCAGCGATACCCATCGGGCGGTTTATGCCTGTACCCGTTGGCAGGGCGAATATCGATGATGGGTTACGGCGCCTTTATTCTGCTGGCAGCAGGTCAATTTGTGAGCGCCTAACCTACGCGGCCCGACCCATCCTACGGTCTCGACCCTTGAGCACCCAGTTTGCTGCGCGACAGCGCTGCGTCGAAGACGGGGGAACCGCGCCTACGGGAGCGTGTCGCTGCGGGTGAAGATGCGGTAGGTGCAGCGCCGGTCCCCCGCCAGCAGGTGTTCGCCGCGCTCGACCCTGACCCCCTCGCCGAGCAACTCGCGAAACAGCGCCAGCTCGCCGCCGCAGAGCCGCTGGCACAAGGTCGCCGCCTGGGCGATCGCGCAGTGGTTTTCCACCAACTCCAGCACGCCATCCTCGGCCGGCCGGCACTCAGCCATGAAGCCTTCCGCGCTGCGGATGCGTACCAGCGCGGCGACCCGCTGTGCCAGCGGCAGGTCCGCCGCGGGCATCTGTGCGCGGTAGGCCGCCAGCTGCTTGCGCGTCCAGCCATCGGTCAGGCGCTGCAAACCGGCCTCGCCGAAGGCGCTCTGTACGCCCTGCAGCAGGTCGACCGCGAGGGCACCGTGCCGATCGGGGAAACGCGCATCAGCCTTGGCCGTCAGCCGCCAGACCCGCGCCGGCCGGCCAATCCGGCGCGGCTCGTCGCTGAACGCGACCAGGCCCTCGCCACTCAGCAGGGCCAACTGCTGGCGCACCGCCATGCTACTCACGCCCAACTGCAGGGCGAGCCGTGCCACGGCTTGCGGGCCGTCCCGCTTGAGCAGGAACAGAACGCGTTCCCGTGCGGAAGCGGGCAGCTCGGTCTTGCTGCTGGCAACGTCCATCGCGCCGTCCTTCCTGCAAGTTTGTAAACTTTGTACAGTAAATTATTGGCAATCCAGACTTGCTCGTCCAGCCAAGGGTCGCGCCGGGCCGGTATGCGCCGAGCGGTCACGATGCGGAGGAACGCCATGAGTGAATTCGTCAAGGTCGCCCGGGTGGGCGACATCGCCCTCGGCACCGGTACCACCCTGTACCTAGGGGCGACGCCGGTCGCCCTGTTCAACGTCGACGGCCAGTACTATGCCATCCACAACGACTGCCCGCACGAGGACGGTCCGCTGGGCGAAGGCAGCCTGTGCGGCAGCGTGGTGACCTGCCCCGTGCACGCCTACGAGTTCGACGTCAGCAGCGGCGAGTGCCTCACCGATTCGGCCTATTGCGTCGAGCGCTTCGAGGTGCGCGTGGACGGTGACGACATCCTGTTGCGCCGGCCCGATCCTTGATGTCCTCACTCGATATTTTCACAACTTCTGAGTATCTATACTTTGTAAAGAACATTCTTGCCAAACCGGTCTAAGGGGGTATGGGCCGAAGGGGTATAGTTGAAGGCAGTTGCCAGCAGCATGAGGAGGCAACGATGAGCACCGATAATGCCAAGATCCGCGAACTCAGCCGCCGGGCGTACAAGTACGGCTTCGTCAGCGACCTGCCGAGCGACGCTCTGCCGCGCGGCCTCGACGAGCAGGTCATCCGCCTGATCTCGGCGAAGAAGCACGAGCCCCAGTGGCTGCTCGACTGGCGCCTGAAGGCCTTCCGCCACTGGCTGACGATGCGCGAGCCGACCTGGCAGAACGTCCACTACGCGCCCATCGACTACCAGGACATCGTCTACTACTCGGCACCCAAGCCAAAAACCCCGGGACCCAAGAGCCTTGACGAGGTCGACCCCGAGCTGCGCACGATGTTCGCCAAGCTCGGTATCTCGCTGGCCGAGCAGGAGCGCCTGACTGGCGTTGCGGTGGATGCGGTGGTCGATTCCGTCTCGGTGGCGACCACCTTCAAGCGCAAGCTGGCCGAGGTCGGGGTGATCTTCTGTTCCTTCGCCGAGGCGGTGCAGCAGCATCCCGAGCTGGTGCGCCGATACCTGGGGTCGGTGGTGCCCTACAGCGACAACTTCTTCGCCACCCTGAACTCGGCGGTGTTTTCCGACGGCTCCTTCTGCTATGTGCCCAAGGGCGTGCGCTGCCCGATGGAGCTGTCGACCTACTTCCGCATCAACGCCGCCGATACCGGCCAGTTCGAGCGCACCCTGATCGTCGCCGAGGAAGGCGCCTACGTCAGCTACCTTGAGGGTTGCACCGCGCCGATGCGCGACAACAACCAGCTGCACGCGGCGGTGGTCGAGCTGATCGCCCTGGATGACGCGCAGATCAAGTACGCCACCGTGCAGAACTGGTACCCGGGCGACGCCGAAGGGCGCGGCGGCATCTACAACTTCGTCACCAAGCGCGGCAAGTGTGCCGGCGCGCGCTCGAAGATCTCCTGGACCCAGGTCGAGACCGGCTCGGCCATCACCTGGAAGTACCCGGGGGTGATCCTGCAGGGTGACGACTCGGTCGGCGAGTTCTACTCGGTCGCCCTGACCGCCAACTACCAGCAGGCCGACACCGGCACCAAGATGATCCACATCGGCCGCAACACCCGCAGCACCATCCTGTCCAAGGGCATTTCCGCCGGCCACGGGCAGAACACCTACCGCGGCCTGGTCAAGGTGCAGAAGGCGGCGAGCGGCGCGCGCAACCATAGCCAGTGCGACTCGCTGCTGCTGGGCAACCAGTGCGGCGCGCACACCTTCCCCTATGTCGAGGTGAAGAACCCCAGCGCCCGGGTCGAACACGAAGCCTCGACCTCGAAGATCGGCGACGAGCAGCTGTTCTACTGCCGCCAGCGCGGCATCCGCGAGGAGGACGCGGTGCCGATGATCGTCAACGGCTTCTGCCGCGAGGTGTTCAAGGAACTGCCGATGGAGTTCGCGGTGGAGGCGCAGAAACTGCTCGGCGTCAGCCTGGAAGGCTGCGTCGGTTGAGACCGGAGGTGGCGCATGCTGGAGATCGAAGACCTGCATGCCAGCGTCGAGGGGCACGAGATCCTGCGCGGCATCAGCCTGCGCATCGGGGCTGGCGAGGTGCACGCGATCATGGGGCCGAACGGCTCGGGCAAGAGCACCCTGGCCCAGGTGCTCGCCGGTAACCCGAGCTATCAGGTCAGCGGCGTGGTGCGCTACCGGGGCGAGGACCTGCTTGCCATGCCGGCGGAAGCGCGCGCGGTCGCCGGCATCTTCCTCGCCTTCCAGTACCCGGTGGAGATCCCGGGGGTCGGCAACCTGTACTTCCTGCGCACGGCCCTGAACGCCGTGCGCAAGCAGCGCGGGCTCGAGGAACTGGACGCGATGGACTTCCTTGCCCTGGCCAAGGAACGCATGCAACTGCTCGAGATGGACCCGGAGCTGATGAACCGCGCGGTCAACGAGGGCTTCTCCGGTGGCGAGAAGAAGCGCAACGAAATCTTCCAGATGGCAATTCTGCAACCCAGCCTGGCGATCCTCGACGAGACCGACTCGGGTCTCGACATCGATGCCCTGCGCAGCGTCGCCGCCGGGGTCAACGCCTTGCGCGGCGCGGATCGGGCGCTGCTGCTGATCACCCACTACCAGCGCCTGCTCGACTACATAGTGCCCGACTACGTCCACGTCATGGCCAACGGGCGGATCGTGCAGTCCGGCGACAAGGCCCTGGCCGTCGAACTGGAGCGGCACGGCTATGCCCACTTCGAAGCGCCGCCGGCGCCCGGGGAAGGGTCATGAACAGTGCCGCCCAGGTGCCCCTGCTGACAGGCCTGCAGGCCGCTGAGCCGGCTCGCCAACCCGCCTGGCGCCGACAGGTGCGCGATGCGGCCTGGCAATGGCTGGCCGACCACGGCTTTCCCACGGCCAAGGACGAAGCCTGGAAGTACACTCGGGTCGCGCCCATCCTGGCGGTGCCGTTCCAGGCGGCCGCGCCGCCGCCGAGCCAGCGTCTGTCCGCCGCCCGCCTGGCGCAATGGGTCGGCGACTACGGCGGCCCGCGGCTGGTGTTCGTCAATGGCCATTTCAGCGCGCGGCTCTCGTCGCTGGCGGGGCTGCCCGCGGGCGTGCGCCTGAGCAACCTGGCGGCCTTGCCGGAGGCACAGCGCGCGGCCCTCGAGCCCCTGTTGGCGCGCGCCCTGCAGGTCGCACCGCATGCCTTCGGCGCGCTCAACGCCGCCCTCGGCGAGGACGGCGCCGTGCTGCAGATCCCCGCCCACTGCACGCTCGAGCGACCGATCCACCTGGTGTTCCTCGCCGATCCGGGCGCCACGCCGCTGGCGGCGCATCCGCGCAGCCTGATCCAGCTCGGCGCCGGCAGCCGTGCAAGCCTGGTGGAAAGCCATGTGGCCAGCGACGCCGGGGTCTACCTGAGCAACGCGCTGAGCCAGGTCGTGCTCGAGGCCGGCGCAGCGCTCGAGCACTACAGCCTGCAGGACGCCAGCCGCAGCGCTTTCCATCTTACCCGCCTGGACGTGCGCCAGGCCCGGGACAGCCGCTTCAGCGCGCACCTGACGGCCTGTGGCGGGGCCATCGCTCGCCACGAGGTGCGGGTCGCGCTCGAGGGCCCCGGCGCCCAGGTGGCCCTGGACGGCCTGTACCTGCCCGGCGGCGAGCAGCACCTGGACAACCAGACCTGCATCGAGCACCTGGCGCCGTACTGCACCAGCCGCGAGCGCTACAAGGGGGTGATCGGCGGCCGCGGGCACGGGGTCTTCGACGGCCGGATCATCGTGCGCCCGGGCGCGATCAAGACCGATGCCAGCCAGACCATCAAGAACCTGCTGCTGTCGGCGACGGCCCAGGCCAACGCCCAGCCGCGCCTGGAGATCTTCGCCGATGACGTCAAGTGCGCCCATGGCGCCGCCGTCGGCCAACTGGATCGACAGACGATCTTCTACCTGCGCGCGCGCGGGCTGGACGAACCGGCCGCGCGCGCGCTGCTGACCTACGCCTTCGTCGGCGAGATGCTCGAAGCGATCCGCCTGGCGCCGCTGCGCAGCCAGGTGGAACGCCTGGTCGCCGCGCAGTTGCACAGCCTGGAGGGGACGCCATGAACCCCCGCGCGAGCCGCCTGCAGCCCCTGGCGAAGCGCTTCGAGCCGTACCAGGTCGAACGCTTGCGCCAAGCCTTCCCGATCCTCGCCCAACGCATCTACGGCAAGCCGCTGGTCTACCTCGATAGCGCCGCCACCAGCCAGAAGCCGCAGGCGGTGATCGACGCCATGTCGCGCTTCTTCCTCGAGGAGAACGCCAATGTCCACCGTGGCGTGCACTACCTCTCGCTGCGCGCCACCGAGGCCTACGAGCAGGCGCGGGCCAAGGTCCAGCGTTTCCTCAACGCCGAACATGTCGAGGAGATCGTCTTCGTCCGCGGCACCACCGAGGCGGTCAATCTGGTGGCGCAAACCTATGGCAAGGTGCATGTCCGCGCGGGCGACGAGGTGCTGATCAGCGCCATGGAGCACCACTCCAACATCGTGCCCTGGCAGATGCTCTGCGAGCAGAGCGGCGCCCGGCTGCTGGTGGCGCCGATCGACGACGCCGGCGAGCTGCTGCTCGACGAGCTGGAACGGTTGATCGGGCCGAGGACCAAGCTGGTGGCCATCACCCATGTCTCGAACGTGCTCGGCACCGTCAACCCGATCCGCCGCATCGTCCAGCTCGCCCACGCCCGGGGTACGCCGGTACTGGTCGACGGCGCCCAGGCGGCCCCGCACCTGAAGGTCGACGTGCGCGCCCTGGGCTGCGACTTCTACGCCCTGTCGGGGCACAAGATGTATGGCCCCACCGGCATCGGTGCGCTCTACGGCCGCCGCGAGCTGCTCGAGGCGATGCCGCCCTACCAGGGCGGCGGCGACATGATCCTCTCGGTCAGCTTCGACAAGACCCTGTACAACAAGCCGCCGTACCGCTTCGAGGCCGGCACGCCGAACATGGTCGGCGCGATCGGCCTGGGCGCGGCGATCGACTTCCTCGGCGGACTCGACGCAGACGCCCTGGCCGGGCACGAGCAGGCCGTGCTGGCCTACGCCCAGCAGGCGCTGGCGGCGGTGCCCGGGCTGCGCCTGATCGGCACCGCGGCGGACAAGATCGGCGTGCTCTCGTTCGTCCTCGACGGCATCCACCCGCACGATATCGGCACCATCCTCGACCGCGAGGGCATCGCCATCCGCACCGGCCATCATTGCGCCCAGCCGCTGATGCAACGCTACGGCCTGGCCGCCACCGCCCGCGCCTCGCTCGGCTGCTACAGCAACGAGCAGGACATCGATGCGCTGCTGGCCGGCCTGGCCAAGGTGCAGGAGGTGTTCCGATGAGCGACCCACTGCGCGAGCTGTACCAGGAGGTGATCGTCGATCACGGCAAGCGGCCGCGCAATTTCCGCCGGCTCGAGGCCCCCAGCCGTTCGGCGGAGGGCTTCAACCCGCTGTGCGGCGACCAGCTCAGGCTCGAGCTGAAGCTCGCCGACGGGGTGATCGAGGACATCGCCTTCCAGGGGCAAGGCTGCGCCATTTCCCAGGCCTCGGCCTCCCTGCTGACCCTGGCGGTCAAGGGCATGCGCCAGGAGCAGGCGCTGGAACTGTTCGTCCGCGTGCATGCGCTGCTCACCGAGGGCCCGGGCAGTCAGGTGGCCCCGGAGACGCTCGGCAAGCTGGCGGTGCTGGCCGGGGTCTGGGAGTTTCCGCTGCGGGTCAAGTGCGCCGCCCTGGCCTGGCACACCCTGCGCAGCGCCCTCGCCGGCGACGCTGCGCCTGTCTCCACGGAGTAAGCCATGACCAGCGAACGCCCGAACCCGCAGATTCGCCTCAGCGAGGCGGCCCGGCACACCTTGGCCGACGCCCTGGCCCAGGGTGGCGGGAGTTGGCTGCGGCTGAAGATCGACCCGCACTTCGCCCATGAACTGCTGTTCGAGCCCGGCGCCGAGGACGATATCGTCGTCGAGCTGGACGGCATCACCCTGCTCCTCGATCCGTCGAGCGCGCGGCGCGCCGATGGCCTGCGCATCGACTTCGTCCAGGATCTGCACGGCGCCGGCTTGCGCTTCGACAATCCCAACCAGCCGGGGCGCGCCCAGCAGATCGCGCTCAGGCGCGACTGCGCGGCCACCCTGATTCCGCGCGGCGAGCCGCTGCGCCTGGCCCAGGGCGAGGCCGTGACGGTGACCCAGGCGCTCGGCGGCAGCTTCACGGTGAGAACCGCCAATGGCCAGCTGGCACGGATCGCCGCCGAGGATGCCGACGCCCTCGGCCTGCAACCGCTGCCGACGACCGAGCCGGTGGCGGCCGGCGCCTTCGACCTCGACCAGGTGTTCGCCCTGCTGCGCAGCGTCTACGACCCGGAAATCCCGATCAACGTGGTCGACCTCGGGCTGATCTACCAGTGCCAGGCCCAGCCGCTCGAGGACGGCAGCCAGCGGGTGAGCATCAAGATGTCGATGACTGCGCCCGGCTGCGGCATGGGCGACGTGCTCAAGGAGGAGGCGCGGGCCAAGGTGCAGACGCTCTCCGGGGTCAGCCAGGTCGAGGTCGAGCTGGTCTGGGAGCCACCCTGGGACCAGAGCCGCATGTCCGAGGCGGCGCGCCTGCAGCTCGGCCTGTTATGAGGGGCCTACTGTGAAGAACCAAGAGTGAGGAAGCCGTCATGAGCAATCGACTGGCCGAGGAAAACTCGCCCTATCTGCGCCAGCACGCGGAGAACCCGGTCGACTGGTACCCCTGGGGCGAGGCGGCCTTGCGCCGGGCGCGCAAGGAGGACAAGCCGATCCTGCTGTCGGTGGGCTATGCCGCCTGCCACTGGTGCCATGTGATGGCCCACGAGTCGTTCGCCAATCCGGACATCGCCCGCCTGATGAACCAGTACTTCATCAACATCAAGGTCGACCGCCAGGAGCGCCCCGACCTCGACGAACTCTATCAAGGCGCGCTGCAGATGCTCGGCCAGGGCGGTGGCTGGCCGTTGACAGTGTTCCTCACCCCGCAGGGCGAACCCTTCTTCGCCGGCACCTATTTCCCGCCCGAGGACGGCTACGGCCGCCCCGGCCTGGCCCGGGTCGTGCGCGAGTTGGGTGAGGCCTGGCAACAGCAGCCCGCGGCGTTACGGCACCAGGCCGGACAGTTTCTCCAGGGTTACCGAACCCTCGAGGCGCGCCTGCTGGCGGGGCAGGCACCGGCGCAGGAGGACCTGCCGGCACTGGCCGCGCGGCAGTTCGCCGCGCACAGCGACCCGCTGTACGGCGGCCTGGACCAGGCACCGAAGTTCCCCAACCCGCTGTGCTACGACCTGGTCCTGCGCCTGTCCCGGCGCCTGGACGAGCCGGCCCTGACACAGGCCCTCGACCTGACCCTCGAGCAGATGGCGGCCGGCGGGCTCTATGACCAACTGGGCGGCGGCTTCGCCCGCTACTGCGTGGATCGGCGCTGGAGCGTGCCGCACTTCGAGAAGATGCTCTATGACAACGGCCTGCTGGTGAAACTCTATGCCGACGCCTATCGCGCCAGCGGCAAGCCCGCCTGGCGCCAGGTGTTCGAGGAGACCATCGACTACGTCCGTCGCGACCTGAGCCATCCCGAGGGCGGTTTCTACGCCGGCGAGGACGCCGACAGCGAGGGCGAGGAAGGCAAGTTCTACCTGTGGACCCCGGCGCAGGTCGAGGCCGAGCTCGGCCCGGCGGACGCCGCCCTGGCCTGCCGCGCCTACGGCGTCAGCGCGGCCGGCAACTTCGAGCAGGGCCGCACGGTGCTGCAGCGTGCCGCCCACCTCGCTGCCGAGGAGCAGGCGCGCCTGGCGCCGCTGCGGGCCAGGTTGCTGGCGGCGCGGGCGCGGCGCGTGCGGCCGGCGCGCGACGAGAACATCCTCACCAGCTGGAACGCGCTGATGATCCAGGGCCTCTGCGCAGCCTACCAGGCCAGCGGCAACGCCGAGCACCTGGACGCCGCGCGGCGCGCCGCCGACTTCCTCCAGCAGCACCTCAGCAGCGCCGAGGGCGGCCTGTACCGCGCCTGGCGCGACAGCACGGCCAAGGTGGCGGGCTTTCTCGACGACTACGCCGGTCTCGCCAACGCCCTGCTCGACCTCTACGAGAGCTGTCTCGAGCCGCGCTATCTCGAGCGCGCCAACCAACTGGTCGAGCTGATCCTCACGCAGTTCTGGGACGACGGCTTCTACTTCACCCCGGCCAGCGGCGAACGGCTGATCCGGCGGCCGCGCGCCGCGCGCGACAACGCCTGGCCCTCGGGCACCTCGAGCAGCGTGTTCGCCTTGCTGCGGCTGTTCGAACTGAATGGCCGCGCGGCCTACCGCGAGCACGCCGAACAGGTGCTGGCGATGTACCGCGGCGCGGCCGCCGCGGACCCCTTCGCCTTCGCCCACCTGTTGGCGGCGCAGGAGTTCGCCCAACGCGGCCCGCTGAGCGTCATGGTCGACGGCGGACGCGACGCCGCCAACGCCCTGCTCGAGGATCTGCGGCGCCACTACCTGCCGGCCCGCGTCCTGGCCCTGGCCGCAGACGTACCCCGCGCTGCGGACCGCCCCGCCAGCGCTGGCCAGGCCAGCGCCCATGTCTGCCACCGGCAAACCTGCAGCGCCCCGCTGAGCGACCCGGCCGCGCTACTGGCGCGCTGCCTGCGAATGCAGGATGCGGGCTGACTCACCCGGCAAACCGGCCTGCCAGGCGTGTGCTCAGCGGTTGTGAAAATATCGAGCACCGTAGCGAGAACGTCTCCAGGCGTTCGCGGCAAGGCGCGCTACCTCAGCAGCGGGCGTCTGCAGGCGGTCGCAGTAGGCAGGAGTATTTGCACAAGCACTCAGCCGCGCTTCTTGCGGTAGGTCCCGATCAACTCGGCCTTAGCCAGGACATGGCCCTGCATGGCGCCTTCGAGCTGGGCCTTGGTCGGCCGGCCGAGATCCGGCAGAACGCAGTCCAGCGCATAGAGCTTGTGAAAATAGCGGTGGCTGCCGATCGGCGGACAGGGCCCGCCGTAGCCGGTCCTGCGCCAGTCGTTGCGGCCCTGCAGGGTGCCGGGCGGCAGCGTGTGCAGGTCTTCCGCCAGCTCGCGGGTGGCCGGCGGCAGGTTGTACAGTAGCCAGTGCACCCAGGTGATCTTGGGCGCGTCCGGGTCCGGCGCGTCCGGGTCGTCGACGATCAGCACCAGGCTCTCGCTGCCCGGTGGCACACCGCTCCACGCCAGCGGCGGGGAAATATCCTGACCCTCGCAGGTATAGCGCGATGGGATCGCGCCCTGGTCAGGAAAAGCGGCGGAACTGAGCGTCATCATGGCCGTTACGGTCATGGCCGTTACTCCTTGTCGAACGGGCATTGGCACCCGCTTGGCGCCGCTGCCCCGCTAAGGAAAACCATATGAAAACTATAGCCAGCCGCGCACCAGACAGCGCCGTGAGGCGCCATGCGGTCGTGGTCAAGGCGCGATGGCCGCCAACCCCTGCTGCAGATCGCGGCGCAGATCCTCAACATGCTCGATGCCCACCGACAGCCGCACCAGATTGTCGCTGATGCCGAGCTGTGCCCGGCGTTCGGCGGGAATCGAGGCGTGGGTCATCTTGGCCGGTTGGCTGATCAGGCTTTCCACCCCGCCCAGGCTCTCGGCCAGGGTGAACAGCTGGGTGGCTTCGAGGAAGCGCCGGGTGCCTTCAGCGTCGCTGGCCAGGTACAGGCTGATCAGGCCGCCAAAGCCGCGCATCTGCCGTACCGCCAGCTCGTGCTGGGGATGGCTGCCCAGGCCAGGGTAGAGCACCGACGCCACCTGTGGTTGCTGCTCCAGCCAGGCGGCCAGCTCGCCGGCGTTGACGACGTGACGTTGCAGGCGCAGGGCCAGGGTGCGCATGCCACGCAGGCAGAGGAAGCTGGAGAACGGATCGAGGATGCTGCCCACCGAGTTCTGCAGGAAGCTCAACTGCTCGGCCAGTTCCGCGCGGTCGGCAATGGCCACCAGCCCGGCGATCACGTCGGAATGGCCGTTGAGGTACTTGGTCGCCGAATGCACGACGATGTCGAAGCCGTGTTCCAGCGGCCGCTGCAGGTACGGCGAGGCGAAGGTGTTGTCGGCCACGGTGAGGATGCCGCGGGCGCGACCGAGCTGGCCGACCTGAGCCAGGTCGCAGAGTTTCAGGGTGGGATTGGTCGGGGTCTCGACCCAGATCATCCGCGTCTCGGGCCTGAGTGCGGCGGCCAGGCTGGCGGCATCGGCGTCCGCCGGCACATAGCTGACCTGCAGGCCGGCGCTGGGCTTGCGCACCCGCTCGAACAGGCGGTAGGTACCGCCGTAGAGGTCGTCCACCGCGACTATGTGGCTGTTCGCCGGTAGCAGTTCCAGCACCGTGGCGCAGGCCGCCAGGCCGGATGAAAAGGCATAGCCGTGGGCGCCACCCTCCAGCTCGGCAATGGCCCGTTCCAGCGCCTGGCGCGTGGGGTTCTGGCTGCGCCCGTACTCGTAGCCGGCATGCACCCCCGGCGACTGCTGACGGAAGGTCGAGGTGGCGTAGATCGGCGGCATCACCGCACCGGTCCAGTCCGGCTCGTAACCGGCGTGCACGGTGAGGGTTTCGAATTCGCTCATGTTGCGACTCCCGTAGAGGTTCTGCCTGTTCACTGGCGGTGCTTCGGCCAGCTTGCTCATAGAGCGGTTCGCCACGCAGCGGCGCGTCAATTGCCTTGGCATCCGTGTCGGCCCCACCAACAGCATGGGTATCTCTGCGCTCAACCTACGCGGCCCGACCCATCCTACGAGCTAATCGCCAGCAAGGACTGGGACGTCCCCCTGGCTCCTACAGAGGGCTCGCCAAGCCCTCCTAGCGCAGGGTGCGACGCCAGAGGTTGAGCACATCGCTCTTGGTGATCAGGCCGAGGAAACGGCCCTGTTCGACGATCAACGCCACATGGCCCTCGTCGAAGGTCTGCAGCAGGCGCTCCAGCGGCACGTCCGGGTCGAGGGTCTGCAACTTGCTGACCATCGCCTCGCGCACCGGCAGCTGGAAATGCGCCGGCGCATCCTTCACCGCGCGCAGCAGATCCCACTCGTCGATCAAGCCGACCACATGGTCGCCCTCCATCACCGGCACTTGGTCGATGTCGTGGAAGCGCATGCGCCCGTACACCGCCGCCAGGGTCTCGTCGGGCTTGCAGGTGACGGTGGTGCCTTCCTCGTAGCGCCGGGCAATCAGGTCGCGCAGGTTGCCTTGCTTGGGCCGTTCAATCAGGCCCTGGTCGATCATCCAGTAGTCGTTGAACATTTTCGACAGGTACTTGTTGCCGCTGTCGCAGACGAAGGTCAGCACCCGCTTGGGCGTGGTCTGCTCGCGGCAGTAGCGCAAGGCCGCGGCCAGCAGGGTGCCGGACGAGGAGCCGGCCAGCACGCCCTCCTCCTTGAGCAGCAGGCGCGCGGTGTGCAGGCTCTCGGCGTCGTCGATGCGGTAGGCGCGCTTGACCAGGGCGAAGTCGGCGATGGCCGGCACGAAGTCCTCGCCGATGCCCTCCACCAGCCAGCTGCCGGCCTCGCCGAACTGGCCGGTCTCCACGTAGTCGGCCAGCACCGAACCTGCCGGGTCGGCCAGGACCATCTCGACCTGGGGCGCCACCTTCTGGAAGAAATGGGTCAGGCCGCCGAGGGTGCCGCCCGAGCCGACGCCGACCACCACCGCATCCACGCGCTGCTCCATCTGCCGCCAGATTTCCGGGCCGGTGCCGCTCTCGTGGGCCCAGGCATTGGCCGGGTTGTTGAACTGGTCGATGTAGAAGGCGCCCGGCATCTGCGCGGCGATGCTGCGCGCCAGGTCCTGGTAGTAATCGGGGTGGCCCTTGCCGACATCGGAGCGGGTCAGGCGCACCTCGGCGCCGAGGGCCTTGAGGTGGAAGATCTTCTCGCGGCTCATCTTGTCCGGCACCACCAGCAGCATGTGGTAGCCCTTCTGCGCGGCCACCAGGGCCAGGCCCAGGCCGGTGTTACCGGCGGTGGCCTCGATGATGGTGCCGCCGGGCTGCAGCTGGCCGCTGGCTTCGGCGGCCTCGATCATGGTCAGGGCGATGCGGTCCTTGATCGAGCCGCCGGGGTTCTGGTTTTCCAGCTTGACGAACAGCTGGCACGGCCCAGTGTCGAGGTGGGTCAGTGGCAGGATCGGCGTGTTGCCGATCATCTCGAGCAAGGGATTGGCGGACATCGTCTTGGCCCTCCGTGACACAGTCGATTGCATTGCCGAGTCAGGATTACGCCTTAACTTATAGGCGCTGCACTGGCAGAGGGCCAATCCGCCCGACCGACGAGCCTTCGCCTGGCCCAGCTGCTGTCGACTCGGGCAGCGACAGTTTTCCTCCCCTATACTTCCTCCAGCGTTTCGCGCCGGCCTGCTAACAGGGCCAGGCGCGATGCGGGATGAATTGCTGGCCGAATTGACGATCTATTCGACCTTGCTGTTTGGCAGGATGTTTGTGTGGCCAGTGCGCGACAGGAACAGGATGCAAAACACATGGTATTTGCAATTGTCTTGGTGCTAATCGTTGTGGCATCGGTACTGTTCCATGTACTGAGCCCTTGGCAGGCAACGGCGGCAGCCTCCAACTGGGGTTCGATAGACGCCGCACTGTTTATCACCCTGCTCATCACCGGCATCTTCTTCGTCGCCGTCAGCCTGTTCATGGTGCTGGCGATCATTCGTTACCGCCATAAAGAAGGACGCCGGGCGGCCTATCAGCCCGAAAACAAGAAGCTGGAATGGTGGCTGATCGGTATCACCAGTGTCGGCATCATCGGCCTGCTGGCCCCAGGCCTGGTGGTTTACCACGACTTCGTCCGGGTGCCGGCAGACGCCCACGAACTGGAAGTGGTCGCCCAGCAGTGGCAGTGGGCCTTTCGCTTTCCCGGCCAGGATCGCAAGCTGGGCAAGTCGGATGTGAAATGGATCAGCAACGCCAACCCCCTCGGCCTCGACCCCAACGACCCATCTGGGCAGGACGATGTGCTGATCCGCAACAATCAAGTGCATCTGCCGCTCGATCAACCGGTGAAGGTGCTGCTGCGCTCCAAGGACGTGCTGCACAATTTCTATGTCCCGCAGATCCGCAGCAAGATGGACATGGTGCCCGGCATGGTCTCCTACTTCTGGTTCACCCCGACCAAGCTCGGCAGCTATGACGTGCTGTGCGCCGAGTACTGCGGCCTGGCCCATTACAATATGCGCGGCAACATGATCGTCGAGGAACCCGCGGCCTTCGAGCAGTGGCTGAACAGCCAGCCGACCTTTGCCCAGACCCTGCATAGCGCCGCCAAACCCAGCCGTGAAAGCGTGCTGGAGCACGGCCGCCAGTTGGCACAGAACTCCGGCTGCCTGGCCTGCCACAGCCTGGATGGCAGTGCCAGCCTCGGCCCGAGCTGGAAGGATCTATATGGCCGCACCGAGCAGCTTGCCGACGGCAGCAGCGTACAGGTCGACGAGGCCTACCTGATCGAATCGATCCGCGAGCCCAAGGCCAAGCTGGTGCAAGGCTACCCGCCGGTCATGGTGCCCTACACTTTCAATCAGGAAGAGCTGGATGCGCTGCTCACCCTGATCAAGTCGCTCAGTGGCGCGCCGCCAGACGAACAGGCTCCGGCCGGCGCGGCGGCAACCTCCGGTGACCTGGCGGCGCAGGGCCGGCAACTGGCCAGCTCCCTCGGTTGCCTGACCTGCCACAGCCTCGATGGCAAGCCGGGCGTCGGGCCGACTTGGCTGGGCCTGTATGGCAAGACCCAAAGCGGGGCCGACGGCACCCCGCGGGAGGTCGATGAGGCCTATCTCAAGGAGTCCATTCGCGATCCCGGCGCGGTGATCGCCCAGGGGTTTACCCCGGTCATGCCGGCCTTCGAGCTGACGGATGACGAACTCGACGCCTTGGTCGCGTTGATCAGGTCGACCGCCGGCGAAGGCGACAGCACACCGGGAGCAGCACCCTAAGCCGTCAATATGCACTCAACCCTCACCCGGAGGATGACGTGATGGCCTACGCGGAACAGGTCGAAACAGAGGCTCTACATGAACCCAAGAGCTTCCTGACCCGTTATATCTGGAGCCAGGACCACAAGGTCATAGCCATTCAGTATTCCTTGACGGCTATCTTCGTCGGCCTGATCGCCCTGGTCTTGTCCGGCCTGATGCGCATGCAGCTGGGTTTCCCCGGCAGCATCGAGTTCATGGACGCCGGCGCCTATTATCAGGCGATGACCATGCACGGCATGATCATGGTCATCTACCTGCTGACCGCCCTGTTCCTCGGCGGCTTCGGCAACTACCTGATCCCGCTGATGGTGGGGTCGCGCGATATGGTCTTCCCCTACGTCAACATGCTCAGCTACTGGTTCTACCTGCTCTCGGTGGTGATCCTGCTCGCCAGCTTCTTCGCCCCCGGCGGTCCCACAGGCGCGGGCTGGACGCTCTACCCACCGCAGTCGATCACCCAGGGCACCCCGGGCACCGAATGGGGCATCGTGCTGATGCTGGTGTCCCTGGCGGTGTTCATCGTCGCCGCCACCATGGGCGGCTTGAACTACGTGACCACGGTGCTGCAGGCACGCACCCACGGCATGACCCTGATGCGCATGCCGCTGTCGGTCTGGGGCATCTTCATGGCCTCGATCCTGGCCCTGCTGGCCTTCCCGGCGTTGTTCGTCAGCGCGGTGATGATGCTGTTCGACAAGCTGCTGGGCACCAGCTTCTTCATGCCGGCGATCATCTCGATGGGCCAGTCGCTGGAGCACCAGGGCGGCAGCCCGATCCTGTTCCAGCACCTGTTCTGGTTCTTCGGCCACCCGGAGGTCTATATCGTCGCCCTGCCCGCCTTCGGCCTGGTCTCCGACCTGATCAGCACCCATGCACGGAAGAATATCTTCGGCTACCGCATGATGGTCTGGGCGATCGTCGCCATCGGCGTGCTCAGTTTCGTGGTCTGGGCGCACCACATGTACGTCAGCGGCATGAACCCCTACTTCGGCTTCTTCTTCGCCACCACCACCCTGATCATCGCGGTGCCGACCGCGCTGAAGGTCTACAACTGGGTGCTGACCCTGTGGCAGGGCGACATCCACCTGACCGTGCCCATGCTGTTCGCCCTGGCCTTTATCCTCACCTTCCTGGTCGGCGGCCTGACCGGACTGTTCCTCGGCAACGTGATCGTCGACATCCCGCTGTCGGACACCTATTTCGTCGTCGCCCACTTCCACATGGTCATGGGCGTCGCGCCGATCCTGGTGGTGTTCGGCGCCATCTACCATTGGTACCCGAAAATAACCGGGCGGATGATGAATGAACGCCTGGGCAAGCTGCACTTCTGGATCACCTTCCTCGGCACCTACGCCATCTACTTCCCCATGCACTACCTGGGCTTCCTCGGCATGCCGCGGCGCTACTACGCCTACGAGGACTACGCCTTCATTCCGCAGTCGGCGCAGGACCTCAACGCCTTCATCACCGTGGCCGCCCTGACGGTCGGCGTGGCCCAGTTGCTGTTCCTGTTCAACCTGTTCTGGAGCGCCTTCAACGGCAAACCCGCCGGCGGCAATCCCTGGAAAGCCACCAGCCTGGAATGGCAGACGCCGCAGACCCCGCCGGTACATGGCAACTGGGGCGCCAAGCTGCCGGTGGTGCACCGCTGGGCCTATGACTACAGCGTGCCGGGGATCGAGCAGGATTTTGTCCCGCAGACAGTGTCCGCCGAGGACCTTGAGCGGATGAGGCGAGGCGGCGCCGAGACCGCACCGATGGGTGAACAACCATGAACCGGCTGCTCTTGAGAAACACCGACAGCATCGACCCCAGTGGCAGCTGGCATCCCGCCGCGGGTATCCCCAGCCCCGCCGGAATGGACAGGGCGCACACCGCGAAAGTCGGCCTGCGCCTGTTTCTCGTGGTGGTCAGTTCGCTCTTCCTGCTGTTCCTGATCGCCTTCATCATCCGCGCCCAGGTGCCCGACTGGCAGCCGCTGACCGAGCCGCTGGCGCCCCTGGCCCACACCGGCGCGCTCTGGCTGAATACCACCGCGCTGATAGGCGCCAGCATCGCCCTGCAGTGGGCCCGCATGGCCGCCCGCCGAGGTAACGCGCAGGCGACGCTGGCCGGCTTCGCCCTGGGAGGGGTGCTGGCGATCGTCTTCCTGCTCGGCCAACTCTGGGTCTGGCAGCGGTTCGCCGCTTGGGGCTATTTCGTCTCCAGCAACCCGGCCAACAGCTTCTTCTACCTGCTCACCGGCCTGCACGGCCTGCATCTGCTGGGCGGCCTGCTGGCCTGGGGCAGAACCCTGGGCAAGTTCCTGCGGCACGCGCCCCTGGCACGGCTCGCCAGCAGCGTCGAACTCTGCGCCATCTACTGGCATTACCTGCTGGGACTTTGGCTGCTGCTCTTCGCCCTGCTGACCAGTACACCGCAAACCTATGAGGCCATCGCCGCATTCTGCGGCCTGAGGTGAAGCCATGGCAGCGCACTCAGCAACACCCGCAGATCGCCCGGCGCTTGCACCCGATGCGTCGGCCGCAGGCTGGCAGGGCATCGCCCGCGACTGGTCGTCGGACAAGGATGCGTTCAAGCAGGTGCCATGGGGCAAGGCGATGATGTGGATATTCCTGCTCAGCGACACCTTTATCTTCACCTGCTTCCTGACCGGCTATATGGCGGTGCGCATCAGCGCCACCGAGCCCTGGCCGAACACCAGCGAAGTCTTCGCCCTGACCATCGCCGGCAACCACATCCCGCTGATCCTGATCGCCATCATGACCTTCGTGCTGATCAGCAGCAGCGGCACCATGGCCATGGCGGTCAACTACGCCTACCGCCGCAACCGCGGCAGGACTGCCGCCCTGATGCTGGCCACCGCCTTTTGCGGCGCGGCCTTCGTCAGCATGCAGGCGTTCGAATGGAGCAAGCTGATCGCCGAAGGCGTGCGCCCCTGGGGCAACCCCATGGGCGCCGCGCAATTTGGCGCGAGCTTTTTCATGATCACCGGGTTCCACGGCCTGCACGTGTCGATCGGCGTGCTCTACCTGTGCATCGTCGCGTGGAAAGTCTTGCGCGGGGACTTCGAGCGCTCCGGCAACTACCAGAACGTCGAGATAGCCGGGCTGTACTGGCACTTCGTCGACCTGGTGTGGGTGTTTATCTTCGCTTTCTTCTATCTGTGGTAACGCTTGACCCTGTTAGCGCTGCAGAGGAGCACTGGCCATGACGCACACCGGACAACAGCATCCGATCAGCCTGTACCTGAAGATCTGGGGGCTGCTATTCGTCCTCAGCACCCTGTCCTACCTGGTCGACTACTTCCACTTCGCCGGTTATCTCAGGTGGTCGCTGATCATCACCTTCATGCTGCTGAAAGCCGGCTTGATCGTTGCCATCTTCATGCACATGGCCTGGGAGCGCCTGGCCATGGTCTACGCCATTCTGGTGCCACCCTTGTGCCTGCTGGTGCTGGTGGGGCTCATGGTCAGCGAGGCGGACTACATTTTCCTCAGCCGGGTGATCTTCTTTGGCCAGGGCATAACCGCGGAATCACCTTGATGATCCCGCAGTAGCGATCTGTGCACTCGTTGCTAGATCGTTCGTTTGAACTGATGCCATCTGTGCAGCCAGGCCACGATCCAGTGCGGGGCGGCCTCTCCCGTTCCGGCAACCTTCAGTGTCGGATGATGGTTGACCACCTGCTCCAGCACGACTTCCTGCTCCGGCTCGACATCGACGAAAAAGACGTGCTTGCCTTCTTGTAGATTCTTCCTGAAGCGGCGGAAGTGGGCATTCGGCACCTGGATACCGAAAAAGCCACCTTCCCAGGTACAGAAACCCAGCAGCACTATCGCCAGGAAGATAAAGGGCACCCATCCCGCAGCGGTTGCGGTCCAGCCCAGCAGATAGGCGCCACCGAGCACCAGTATGGCAAGTACCACACCGACGGCGGCACCAATCTCCCCAGAGTGGACGACATCCTGCTTCATGAACGAGGGCACGTCATGCAGATGATGTCGCTCAACATCGGCATCCTTTTCGCTGAGCACATGAATCTGCTCGGTGCTGATGCCCTTCGCCTCCAACTCCTGCTCAACGGTTTCAAGATCGTCGAGATTGTCACTGGTGTAGTAGTGCCGATTCATGACGTACCTCCCATCTCACTTAGCTGCAGTCCACCACCTGCTGCTATTAGCCGACAGTTACAGGAGGAACCCTGCCTCTGTGAACGGCCCCTGTTTTTCGATCAAATTGAAGTATAGCACCGTGAAAATTCAGCGAATCAGCAAAAGTCAAGCCTGAAATTCAAAAATAAGTCACCAACACTCTGTGTAGAGCCCGCGCCAGCGATTCAGGCCATTACCGCGGCGAACGGACTTCCTGACCGATGGTCCCACGCTGGCGTTTCCCAAGAACTGAGCGCGCATTCCGCCGCCCCGCTGCGCCCCACCAACTCGCCCCATCTCGGCGCACAAACAGGTACTGCGCCCCGTTTTGCATCACAAAAAGGTCGATGCAATCGCTGTACATCCGCCGAAAACCGCCAAACCACGGTGTTGGCTCAGCTCTTGCTTTGGCATTGCCATAGGCAGCCAATGGCGGCTGCCCTCATGAACGACAAAGACGTCGCCTCACCCTCGCCCAAAAGCGAACGGTGACGCGGCGTTTTTTAGTTTCTGCCCCCAACGCCTGGGGATGGTGGCTCCTCTGCGATCCAGAGGTTCTGCTTGTCACTCTCTCAACCCAGCTGTGGCCTCGGCCGCAGGGCCTTGCACCACAAGTGCATCGCCTCCCCGGTCGGTTGCGCTCGCCGTGTCCACGACCACGACGAATCGCAACTGACCGGGACCCTTTTTTGCTGACGAGGTGTTCGATGAATAACAGTTTCTGGAAAGCCGGCCATACACCGACGTTGTTTGCCGCCTTCCTCTATTTCGACTTGAGTTTCATGGTCTGGTACCTCCTCGGCCCCTTGGCCGTGCAGATCGCCACCGATCTCGACCTGACCGCCCAACAGCGCGGCCTGATGGTCGCCACGCCGATTCTGGCAGGCGCCGTACTGCGCCTGCTGATGGGCTTTCTGGCCGACCGGCTGTCACCCAAAGCCGCCGGCCTGATTGGCCAGGTGATAGTCATAGTGGCGCTGTTCTGCGCCTGGCAGATCGGCATTCAAAGCTACGAACAAGCCTTGTTGTTCGGCCTGTTCCTCGGCTTTGCCGGCGCCGCCTTTGCCGTGGCCCTGCCGCTGGCCTCGCAGTGGTACCCGCCGCAGCACCAGGGCAAGGCCATGGGCATTGCCGGTGCGGGCAACTCCGGCACCGTATTGGCCGCCCTGTTCGCCCCCGGCCTGGCAGCCTTGTTCGGCTGGCAGAACGTGTTCGGCTGGGCCCTGATCCCGCTGCTGCTCACCCTGCTGATCTTCGCCTTCATGGCCAAGAACTCCCCCGAGCGTCCCAAGCCGAAAGCCGCGGCCGACTACCTGCGAGCGCTGGGTGACCGCGACAGCTGGTGGTTCATGTTCTTCTACAGTGTCACCTTCGGCGGTTTTATCGGCCTGGCCAGTGCGCTGCCCGGCTATTTCAGCGATCAGTACGGCCTCAACCCGGTGACCGCCGGCTACTACACGGCCGCCTGCGTCTGCGCCGGCAGCCTGATGCGCCCACTGGGTGGCGCCCTGGCCGACCGCATCGGCGGCATCCGCTCGTTGCTGGTGATGTACACCCTCGCCTCGCTGAGCATCGCCGCCGTCGGCTTCAACCTGTCCAGCTCCACCGCTGCACTGGCCCTGTTCGTCACCGCCATGCTCGGCCTGGGTGCGGGCAATGGCGCGGTGTTCCAGTTGGTGCCGCAGCGCTTTCGTCGGGAGATTGGCGTGATGACCGGCTTGATCGGCATGGCCGGCGGTATCGGCGGCTTCCTCCTGGCCGCAGGCCTGGGGGCGATCAAGCAACAGACCGGCGACTACCAGTTGGCACTGTGGTTTTTTGCCAGCCTCGGCGTACTGGCCTGGTTCGGCCTGTATAGCGTCAAACGTCGCTGGCGCACCACCTGGGGCTCGGCCGCAGTGACCGCCGCCCGCGTTTGATGGAGACTGCATAAGCGACAGCTGGCTGGCGACCTGATCGCCAGCCAGCTGTCGCTTATCCGCGCACCACCAATCAACGGAGGGTTGAGGCAAAGGCGGGGCTGACTGGCAGAGTTGAATCGCACTGGTCAGGAACGATGGGTGAAACCGGCAACGGCCAACCCTGCAGCCATGCCCCGGCCCCGCCTTTGCCTCAACCCATCCTTTCAGGAAATGCCGCCATGGCCCTGCAACTCACCTTCGGCGAAGCCAGCGCCATCGGCCCGCGCCCAGAGAACCAGGACGCCATTCGCGTGGTGACCCCGACCCCGTCCCTGGCAGCGAGCAAAGGCTATCTGTTCGCCCTGGCCGACGGTGTCAGCCAATGTGCCGACGGCGGCCTGGCCGCTCGGGCGACCCTGCAAGCGCTGGCCCTGGACTACTACTCCACCCCGGAAACCTGGGCGGTGGCGCAATCGCTGGATCGCCTGCTGGTCGCACACAACCGCTGGCTGCAAGCCAATGGGGGCGGCCAGCCGCTGCTGACCACCCTCACCGCCCTGGTCCTGCGCGGCCGACGCTTCACCCTGGCGCATGTCGGCGACTGCCGCGCCTACCGCTGGCACGGCGGCCAACTCGAGCGCATCAGCGAAGACCACGTGTGGGAACAACAGGGCATGCAGCATGTGCTCAAACGCGCCATGGGCCTGGATCAGCACCTGGTAGTCGACTACCAGGACGGTGAGTTGCGCGAGGGCGAGAGTTTCCTGATGGTCAGCGATGGCGTCTGGGCTACACTCGGCGACCCGGGCATCCAGCGCATCCTGCACGATGAGCCCGACCCCGCTGCCGCCGCCCGCGCACTGGTCAGTGCCGCCCACCTGGCCGGCAGTCAGGACAATGCCAGCGCCTTGCTGGTGCAGATCGAAGGCCTGCCGAAAAGTGCCCTGGCCGATACCCTGGCGCAACTTGCGCATTGGCCCTTGCCGCCCAAGCTGCGCGAAGATCAGGACTTCGAAGGCTGGCAGGTCGAGCGCTTGCTGGCCGAGTCGCGCCAGTCGCTGATCTACCGCGTACGTGATGGCCAGGCGCGCCGCTGGCTATTGAAGACCCTGCCCGCCAACCGCGCCGACGAACCGCAAGCCGGCCCTGCCCTGCTGCTCGAGGAATGGTTCCTGCGCCGAGTGGCCGGGCGCTACTTCGCCGAAGTCCATCCCCTGCCGCAACGCCAGCACCTGTACTACGTGCAGCGCGAATACGCCGGGCAGACCCTGGCCGAACAGTTTCGCCTGTCCGGCCCCCTTGGCCTGCCCGAGTGGCTGGATCTCGCCCCGCGCCTGGTCAGAGCCCTGGGCATGCTGCACCGACGCAACATCCTGCACCGCGATATCAAGCCGGAAAACCTGTTGTGGGGTGACGACGGCGAACTGCGCGTGCTGGATTTCGGTCTGGCCTACTGCCCCGGCCTGTCCCGCGATGAAGCCAATGACCTGCCTGGCACCCCCAGCTACATTGCCCCGGAGGCGTTTGCCGGCGTCGCGCCCAGCGCCCAACAAGATCTCTATGCCGCGGGCGTGACGCTCTATCACCTGCTCACCGGCCACTATCCCTATGGCGAGATCGAGGCCTTCCAGCATCCACGTTTCGGTAACCCGACGCCGGCCAGCCGCTATCGCCCCGACTTGCCGAACTGGATCGACGAGAGCCTCAGTCGCGCCGTCAGCGCCGACCCCAAGCATCGCTACGAGACCACCGAGGAGTGGTTGCTGGCCCTGGAACAGGGCGAACGCCAGTCACTGAGCAGCAGGCCGCGTCCATTGCTCGAGCGCGAGCCGGTGAAAGTCTGGCGCACCGTGGCCCTGGTGTCCCTGCTCGTGAACCTGGCTCTGCTGGTACTACTGCTGAAGTGACCGTGCCAGCGCACCAGAACAGCGCAACACGCCTTATACAGGTGCAATGCAACACCGGCACGGCAGCGAGAAATGACTCTAACCCGCGAATATTCAGGCATTTTCCAAGTTGGCATAAGCCCTGCATTGATATTTGCACATTTAAATAAAGTGCGGCCTTCAACGTTGAAGGCGGCACTTCCCGAGAGAACGGGACTTGGACAAAGGCGTCCTCGCTAGGTGACTAGCGGGACGCCTTTTTTGTTTTCCGGTTATGCGTGACGGTGAGGAACCATGAAAAAACTCAAGCTGGTAATGATCGGTAATGGCATGGCCGGAGTGCGTACCCTCGAAGAGCTGATCAAGCTCGCTCCCGATCTCTACGACATCACGGTATTCGGCGCCGAACCGCACCCGAACTACAACCGCATCCTGCTTTCCCCGGTATTGGCCGGCGAGCAGACCTTCGAAGAGATCGTGCTCAACGACCTCAACTGGTACGTCGACAACGGCATCAAGCTGCTGCTCGGCCGCAAAGTGGTCAAGATCGACCGCAAGGCCCGCGTAGTCGTGGCCGATGACGGCAGCGAGGCCGAATATGATCGCCTGCTCATCGCCACCGGCTCCAACCCCTTTATCCTGCCGATTCCGGGAAAGGACCTGCAGGGCGTGATCGGCTACCGCGATATCGCCGACACCCAGATGATGATGGACACCGCCAAGACCCATAAGCATGCGGTGGTCATCGGTGGCGGCCTGCTCGGCCTGGAGGCGGCCAACGGCCTCAAGCTGCGCGGCATGGACGTGACCGTGGTGCACATCGGCGACTGGTTGCTCGAGCGTCAGCTCGATGTCACCGCCGGCCGCCTGCTGCAGAAGTCCCTGGAAGACCGCGGCCTGAAGTTCCTCCTGCCCAAGCACACCGCCGAGCTGCTGGACAACGGCGAAGGCCGGGTCTGCGCGGTGAAGTTCAAGGACGGCGAGGTGATTCCCGCCGACCTGGTGGTGATGGCCGCCGGCATCCGCCCCAACAGCGACCTGGCGGAACAGTCCGGGATCGCCTGCAACCGCGGCATCCTGGTCAACGACACCATGCAGACCTTCGACCCGCGGGTCTACGCGATCGGCGAATGCGCCAGCCACCGCGGTATCGCCTACGGCCTGGTGGCGCCGCTGTTCGAACAGGCCAAGGTCTGTGCCAACCACCTGGCCCAGCTCGGCTTCGCCCGCTACCAGGGCTCGGTGACCTCGACCAAACTGAAGGTCACCGGCATCGACCTGTTCTCCGCCGGCGAATTCATGGGCGCCGAAGGCACCGAGACCATCACCCTGTCCGACCCCATCGGCGGCGTGTACAAGAAGCTGGTGATCAAGGATGACGTGCTGGTCGGCGCCTGCCTGTATGGCGACACCGCCGACGGCGGCTGGTACTTCCGGCAGATCCGCGAGAACCACAACGTCAGCGAGATCCGCGATCACCTGATGTTCGGCGAAAATGCCATTGGCGACGCCGGCCACCAGGGCCAGAGCAGCGCCGCCAGCATGCCCGACGACATGGAAGTGTGCGGCTGCAACGGCGTGTGCAAGGGCACCATCGTCAAAGCCATCCAGGAGAACGGCCTGTTCAGCGTCGACGACGTGAAGAAACACACCAAAGCCGCCAGCTCCTGCGGCTCCTGCGCCGGCCTGGTCGAGCAGATTCTGATCAACACCGTGGGCGGCGCGGCAGATGTGAAGCCGAAGAGCGAGAAAGCCATCTGCGGATGCAGCGACCTCAACCATGGGCAGATCCGCAAGGCCATCCGCGAAGAGCACCTGACCAGCATCCCGGCGACCATGACCTTCCTCAACTGGAGCACACCGAACGGCTGCGCCACCTGCCGTCCGGCCCTGAATTACTACCTGATTTCCACCTGGCCGGGTGAAGCCAAGGACGACCCGCAGTCGCGCTTCATCAACGAGCGCGCCCACGCCAACATCCAGAAGGACGGCACCTACTCCGTTATTCCGCGGATGTGGGGCGGCGTGACCAACGCCGCCGAGCTGCGTCGCATCGCCGATGTCGCCGACAAGTACAAGGTGCCGATGGTCAAGGTCACCGGCGGCCAGCGCATCGACCTGCTGGGGATCAAGAAGGACGACCTGCCGGGCGTGTGGAAGGACCTCGACATGCCGTCCGGCCATGCCTACGGCAAATCCATCCGTACCGTGAAGACCTGCGTCGGCAGCGAGTTCTGCCGCTTCGGCACGCAGAACTCGACGCAGATGGGCATCGACCTGGAACACGCGCTGTTCAACATGTGGTCGCCGCACAAGGTCAAGCTGGCGGTCTCCGGGTGCCCGCGCAACTGTGCCGAATCCGGGATCAAGGACGTCGGCATCATCGGCGTCGACTCCGGCTGGGAGCTCTATATCGGCGGCAACGGCGGGATCAAGACCGAGGCCGGCGAGTTCTTCGTCAAGCTCAAGAGCGCCGAAGAGGTCATGGAATACAGCCTGGCCTTCCTCCAGCTCTACCGCGAGGAAGCCTTCTACCTCGAACGCACCGTGCACTACATGCAGCGCGTGGGCATGGAGCACATCAAGAAAGCCGTGCTGGAAAATGCCGAGAAGCGCAAGGCACTGCACGCTCGCCTGTTGTTCTCGCTGTCCTTCGAGCAGGACCCGTGGAAAGAACAGCTGGCCAAACCGCAACTGAAGAAAGAATTCGACCGCATCGCCCTGCGCGATCTGGAGGTGCAAGCATGAGCTGGCTGGATATCTGCGCCCTGGAAGAAATCAACCCGCTGGGTTCGCGCATAGTCGCCGGGCCCAAGGGCGACATCGCGATCTTCCGCACCTCGACCGATGAGGTGTTCGCCCTCGACGACCGCTGCCCGCACAAGGGTGGGCCGCTATCCCAAGGCCTGGTCTATGGCAAGCGCGTGGCCTGCCCGCTGCATAACTGGCAGATCGAGCTCGATTCCGGCCAAGCGGTGGCGCCGGACGTCGGTTGCGCGCACCGGCATGAAGCCAAGGTCGAGAACGGCCGCGTGCTGCTGACCCTGAATACCGCCACCGAATGTGCCCGATAGGTCATTGGTAGGCCGCGCCCCGCACGGTGCGGCCTACAGGATTACCGCAGAGAGATGACGCCATGACCCAATCCCATCAGATCACCGCCTCCACCTGCTGCTATTGCGGCGTGGGCTGTGGCGTGCTGATCGAACACGATGACGAGAAGATCCTCGGCGTCCAGGGCGATCCCGAGCACCCGGCCAATTTCGGCAAGCTGTGCAGCAAGGGTTCGACCCTGCACCTGACCGGCGATCTCGACGCCCGCGCGCTCTACCCCGAGCTGCGCCTGGGCAAAGGCCTGGCGCGTTCGCGCACGGACTGGGACAGCGCCCTGGATCACGCCGCCAACGTCTTCGCCGAGACCATCCGCGAACATGGCCCGGACAGCGTCGCCTTCTACATCTCCGGCCAGCTGCTGACCGAGGACTACTACGCCTTCAACAAGCTGGCCCGCGCCCTGGTCGGCACCAACAATATCGACAGCAACTCGCGCCTGTGCATGTCGTCGGCCGTGGTCGGCTACAAGCGCAGCCTCGGCGCTGATGCGCCGCCGTGCAACTACGAGGACATCGAGCAGAGTGACTGCGTACTGATCGCCGGCAGCAACATGGCCTTCGCCCACCCGGTGCTGTTCCGCCGCCTGGAAGAAGCCAAGGCCAAGCGCCCGGACATGCAGATCATCGTCATCGACCCGCGACGCACCGACACCTGCGACCTGGCCGACCTGCACCTGCCGATAATTCCGGGCAGCGATGTCGCGCTGTTCCATGGCATCCTGCATATCCTGATGTGGGAAGGCTGGATCGACCGCGCCTATATCGACGCCCACACCCAGGGCTTCGATGCCTTGAAAACCCTGGTGCGCGACTACAGCCCGCAGATGGTCAGCGAGTTGTGCGGCATCAGCCAGGACAGCCTGCAGCAGTGCGCGCGAATGATCGGCAGCGCGCCGAGCTTCCTCTCGCTCTGGTGCATGGGCCTCAACCAGTCGAGCAGCGGCAGCGCCAAGAACAGCGCGCTGATCAACCTGCACCTGGCCACCGGGCAGATCGGCAAGCCGGGCGCAGGCCCCTTCTCCCTGACCGGCCAACCGAATGCCATGGGCGGTCGCGAAACCGGCAGTCTATCCAACCTGCTGCCGGGCCATCGCGATGCCGCCAACCCGCAGCACCGTGCCGAAGTCGCCCGGCACTGGGGCGTCGACGCCCTGCCGGACAGCACCGGCCTGACCGCCATCGAGCTGTTCGAAGCGGTGCGGGTCGGCAAGATCAAGGCCCTGTGGATCGCCTGCACCAACCCGGCGCAATCGCTGCCCGACCAGAACAAGGTGCATGAAGCGCTGGCCACCTGCCCGTTCGTGGTGGTGCAGGAAGCCTTCTTCACCACCGAGACCTGCCACTACGCCGACCTGCTGCTGCCCGCCGCCAGCTGGGGCGAGAAGGAAGGTACGGTGACCAACTCCGAGCGTCGCGTCAGCCATGTGCGCCGCGCCGTGCCAGCACCCGCAGAGGCGCGGCCGGATTGGGCGATCACCAGTGATTTCGCCCGTCGCCTGGAAAAACTGCTGCGCCCCGGCCTGCCCAGCCTGTTCGACTTCGACAACCCGCAAGCACTGTTCGAAGAGTACAAACACCTGACCGCCAAGCGCGACCTCGATCTCTCGGGGCTCAGCTACGCGATTCTGGACAACCAAGGTCCCCAGCAATGGCCGTTCCCGGCCGGCGCTACCCAGGGCACCGAACGCCTGTATGGCGACAGCCGGTTCCCCACCGAGAACGGCCGCGCGCGGTTTCATGCCGACCCCTATCGGGCACCCAAGGAAAAACGCGACGCCCGCTTTACCCTGACCCTCAATACCGGCCGCCTGCGCGATCAGTGGCACGGCATGAGCCGCACCGGCACCGCCGCTCGCCTGTTCGGCCATGTCGAAGAGGCAGCGCTCAGCCTGCACCCGGACGAACTGCGGCGCCTGCGCCTGCAAGCCGGCGACCTGGTCAAGGTGCGCAGCCGCCGCGGTAGCCTGATTGTGCAGGTACAGGCCGACGAGGCGATTCGCTCCGGTCAGGCCTATCTGCCCATGCACTGGGGCAACCGCTTTCTCAAGGGCCTGGGCACCAACGTGCTGACCCTGCCGGCCTTCGACCCGCTGTCCAAGCAGCCCGAGCTCAAGCACGCCGGCATCCAGGTGGAAAAGGTCGATCTGCCCTGGCAGTTGTTCGCCCTGGTCGAAGGCGACGTGCAGAAGCGTTTCGAGGCATTGCGCCCGCTGTTCGAGTCCTTCGCCTACGCCAACCTCAGCCTCACTGGCCGTGAGCGCCCGGCCCTGGTCATCCGTGCGGCAAGCGCGGTAGCGCCCGAGGCCGAACTGCTGGCACAGATCGATCAATTGCTGGGCCTGCACGAAGGGCCAGTACTGGCCTACGACGACCCACGCCGGGCGGTTGGCAAACGGGTACGCATCGAGGACGGCCGCATCACCGCCATCCGCCTGGCCGGCGAGACCGCGGCCCGCGACTGGCTGAAGAGTCTGTGGAGCGAAGGCCAGGCCGATGCCGACCTGCGCCGCTGGCTCCTGGCGCCACTGTCCACCCCACCGGGTGCTGCCGCGGGCAAGAAGCCCGGCAAGACCCTGTGCAACTGCCTGAACGTCAGCGAAGAAGCCGTGTGCAGCGGCATTAGCCGGGGCCTCGACCTCGATGGACTGAAGCAGGAGCTGAAATGCGGCACCAGCTGTGGTTCTTGCGTACCGGAAATCAGACGACTGCTGGCCAACCCGCCCGTAGTGCTAAACGCATAAGCGTAGGGTGCGTGGGGCCGTCCAGGCCATGCGCACCAACCTGAAACACCGGTGCGCACGACGCACCCTACGACGAGGAATCTGATATGAGCGCAAAAGTCTGGCTGGTAGGCGCCGGCCCGGGTGACCCGGAGCTGTTGACGCTCAAGGCGGTAAAAGCGTTGCGTCAGGCGGAGATCGTGATGATCGACGACCTGGTCAACCCGGCGGTGCTGGAACACTGCCCAACCGCACGCATAGTCCCGGTGGGCAAGCGCGGTGGCTGCCGCTCGACACCGCAGGCCTTTATCCATCGCCTGATGTTGCGCTATGCGCGCCAGGGCAAGTGCGTGGTACGCCTGAAGGGCGGCGATCCGTGCATTTTCGGCCGTGGCAGCGAAGAGGTCGACTGGCTGCAGCAGCACGGTATCGAAGTGGAGATGGTCAATGGCATCACCGCGGGCCTGGCCGGCGCCACCAACTGCGGCATCCCCCTGACCCTGCGCGGCGTTGCCCGTGGCGTGACCCTGGTCACCGCCCACACCCAGGACGACAGCACGCTCAACTGGCAAGCCCTGGCTCAGGGGGGCACCACCCTTGTGGTGTATATGGGAGTGGCCAAGCTGGCGGACATCCGCGATAGCCTGCTGGCCGGCGGCATGTGCGCCGACATGCCGGTGGCGATGATCGAGAACGCCTCGCTGCCGCACCAGCGCGAATGCCGCAGTTCACTGGCGGCGATGCAACACGATGCCCTGGCCTTTCAGCTGAAAAGCCCGGCCATCCTGGTGATTGGTGAAGTCGCCGGCGGACACCAAGCACAAGCCATCGCCGCGATTGCCTGAGCCCTGCGAGTTTTTCTTGCCCGGCCTGCGCCGGGCTTTTTTCTGGAATCGAGTAGGAGACGGCTTCACAGCCGCCGTCCTCTCACACCACCGTACGTACGGTTCCGTATACGGCGGTTCAGGTTATGCAGCTAAGCCGGTTTATCGTATCCAGTATCGAGAC
>NZ_JAAOJA010000025.1 GCF_013184545.1 Pseudomonas tumuqii
CGATCCACGCTTCCTCCCCACACTCGGTCGCCCTCATGCAGTTGCGCTTCACTTCGTTCGCTGTGGTCAGCTTACGGCGGGACTTTCACCCACAAGATTGCGCCCATGCTGGGCGCACATAAAAAAACGCAGGGCCATGCCCTGCGTTTTAGGTTTGTCCGCCTGGCGTCATCCTGACGCCAGGCGGGTTGCTGGTTAGAACGAGTTATCGTTAGCCAGGTCGCAACCCAGGTTGTTATCGGCATCCAGTGCCGATGCCAACGCCAGGATAGTCGCCCGGTCCTTGGTGGCCAGCGCCGCATTGACGTCGGCGATTATCTCCGCCGTTGTCCGCGGGAAGTCCACATCCGGGTGAGCGGCATTGAGCAACGAGGCCACCGCGGCGCGCAGCAGGATCTGCGCAGCACCGACCAGGTTGTCGCCACCACCGTAGTCCAATGCTTCGAGCAGGGTGTCGTCTCCCAGTTGGTTGTTGATCTGACCATTAGGCAGACTGAACACCGAGGTGAGCAGCTGGTTCGGGCTGTAGCCGGTTGGAGCCCAGCTTCCCGTGCTGTTCTTCCAGAAGCCCGGAGTGCAGCCTTCGAAGTCAGGCGGCGGCGGAACCTCGCAAGTAGCGCTGGCAGTGGCCGAGACCGGCGAGCTTTCCACGGCATCGCTGGCGCTGGCGACCACGGTATTGGTGTAGAAGCCGGCCACCGACGGTGTGTAGCTGCCGTTGTAGTTGACCGAAGCTCCCGGAGCCAGATCACCGAGGTTGAAGGTCACGTCGTCCGAAGGATCGGCTGGCGTGCCGTTGTCATCCACCACAGTGACACCGAGCAGCGCCACATTGCCGTTGTTGGTCACCGTGCCGTCGAACAGGATCGCCTGGCCAAAGGCCGGAGCGTCTGTGCACTGCTTGGTGACATCGATTGCCGGCAATACATCGGCTGCGCAGGTGGCCGAGGCGGAGGCATCCACCGGGCTCTGGGTCAGCACATCACTGCCCACTGCGGTGACGGTGTCGGTCGAGCTGGAACCACTGGCGCCGAAGCTTCCGTTGTAAGGCTGCGACTCACCGGGGGCCAGGATGGCCGGACCGAACACGATGACGTCGTCCGCCGGATCGGCAGTGCCGCTGTCGTCCGTTACAGTGACATTCTCCAGGGTGACGTTACCGGTGTTGCTCACCAAACCGCTGAACTGCACATCGATACCGGTACCACCGGCATTGATGTCCGCGGCGCAGACCTTGTCCACGGCAATCGCAGGCAAGACATCCGCCGCGCAGCTGGCTTGGGCGCTAGCCTCAACCGGCGAACCGCTCAGCACATCCACACCAGTCGCGGTGACGTTGTCGGTCGAGCTGTTCGTGCCACTGACGCTGAAACCACCGCTGTATGGCGCCGACTCGCCGGCATTCAGGGTGATCGGACCGAGTACGGTCACATCATCCGCCGGATCGGCCGTACCCTGGTCGTCCACCACTGTGACATCTTCCAGTGCCACGTTACCGGTGTTGGTCACGCTGCCGTTGAACAGCACGTCGATACCCGTACCGTCTCCGTTGATATTGGCGGTGCAGACCTTGTCCACGGCAATCGCAGGCTCGAGATCCGGCGAGCAGGAGGCATCGGCCGTAGCCGTCACGCTAGTGCCGTTGCGATGACCTACGGCGGTCACCGTATCTTCCGCCGGAATCGCCGTGGTGCTGTAGCTGCCGTTGTACGGCTGCGACTCACCTGCGGCCAGGTCGGCCGGACCGAAGACGATCACATCGTCGCCGGTATCGCCCGGAGTACCCATGTCATCGGTCACGGTGACATCGTGCAGGTCCAGGCCGCCGTCGTTGGTCACCACACCCTCGAAGTTGACCAGGATGCTGTTGCCACCATCCGTACCGTCCACCGCGGCCGTACACTCCTTGGTCACGGAGATGGCACAGAGGTCGAAGTCACCCAATACGAAGTCCTTCAACTGTGCGGTTTCCGAACGCGAACTGCGGGTCTCGGCGAGGAAGCTGCTGAAGCAGGGCACATCGCCGCCAATCAGCTTGGACACGTTGATGCCGCCCTCGTAGAAGCTCTCGAAGGGAATCCCCGCGAAGCCGTTCTTCGGCGTGTAAGGCCAGGCCGGTTCGCCGCCCAGGTTGTCGTGGTTGGTGATGGCGCAAGCGAGCTTGTCACCAGCACCATCGCACTGGGCGCTGGTGGTGAAGACATGCTGCAGGTTTTCCGAGACGTCGCCGCCGCTAGTCACCCATTGGTAGACCTTGATCTCCGGCACCGCGTTGGCGCCCTGGGGATACTCCACCAGGACCAGCAGGTCCCCCTCGACGTGCTCGCCGATGAACTGCTTATTCGGCCCCAGGCCGACAGCGTCCTGGAAGAACCAGAAGCCGGCGAAGGCGTCGCCGTTGTTGGCGAAGCGATCCAGGCCGAAGTAGATGATCAGGTCGCCCTCATCATTCAGGCTGTCGCCCGCGCCAGCCGGCACCGTGTAGGCAGCCGCATAGGCGTTGGTGATGTCGTCCTTATCCGGCACCGAGCCGTCCGTATAGCGCCATTCGGTGACATCGTTGATGTCCTTCGAACCGCCCTGGGTAAAGATGGTCAGGGGCGCCGGGTCGGCGAGGATGCCGGTGAAGGCGGCCGGGGTGCCCAGTTGGTCGCCCGAAAACAGGCTGCCCCAGTCATCGCCACCGCCGGCAGCGTCAACCGTGTTGCCATCCAGTTCGAAGAGTCCTGGCGGGTTGCCATCCACGGCATACAGGCCCGTGGTCGCGACTCCCGCCGCCAATGCCGCGGCCAGCAAGTAGCGCGGCAGCGTTCGTAGAAGATTGCGCGTGAACATAACCATGCTCCCTCGCCCTTGCTCTGCGCTCCTTGCGGCCAAGAACGTTGAGACCTTTATCGCTGCCAGCCCGGTGTCCTGACCTGGCGTGGGCTTCGTGGAGTACGCAGCCCCGGGGCGAAAGGTGCATTTAGCATCGGTTCCGAACGACGACAGTGCTGTCAGGGATACCGAACCGGAGACCCAAGGATCTCCTCGACAACAAGCATTCAATTACCGCGCCATAACTACAACAATATGATTTACATAGGTTTTATATAAATAACTGGGCATCGAAAGAGTCGCCGCCGCGTACTTGAGCGGTTGCGGGCCATAGTTGTGCCGCGCCTGATACAGCGATTGCCGTGCACGGGCGGAGAATTTTGCTGCAGCCCATGAACCATGCGGCTTGAGCGAATCATGGCTTTTCGCCGTAATTGTTACGGGGGTGCAACGTCACATGGGGGTAGGCCTGCCGAGCAGCCGCTGGTCGCCTCAACTCTCCTCAGCGCACCCCCGTCCTAGAGCCGGGAAGCCCTAGATCAGGGCTTCTGCCGGGGCATCCCGGCAGATACACAGAACGGTATTTTTCTTATGACTGATCTGTATAAAAAACGCACAAACACCGTGATAAAGTCCCGCCGCCTTAACAGGTGACCAGAATCTGAACAGCTTCTGTTCACCGATGAAATAGCCTGGCGGGACAAACCGTTTCGCTCTGTATGCAACCGCAACACTGAAAGCTCCTCTCCCGATAAAGGCAAAACCCGAGTAATCGGGCGACGCAAAGTTACGGGTCCCTTGCGGATCGCCGAACTGCCGAAGGAGGGCTTCGTCACGCACGGATGTGCCGTGAAGAGGATCTTTCGCTGTTACCCAAGCGAGGATTCTCATGATTCGCCCTTTCGCGCGCCTGTATCGTTTTGCCCTGCCGCTGGCCGTTGTCACCCTCTGCAACCTCGCCCCCAGCACTCTGCTCGCGAATACACACGCCGCTCACATACAGTCACAGTCCGGTAATGCCAGCACGGCTCAGGCCGCACGAGAATCCGCCAGCGCTCAAACGCTGGAGCTGCTCACCCTGCACAAACGTTGGCTGAAAGCCCCTGCCAGCGAGCGTGCGCAACTGCACCAGCAACTACTGGGGCAAGCCGAGCAGCGCCGACAATTGCTCGACGAACTGATGCAGAGCCACCCGGCAGAGGTGCTGCGTGTCGCCATTCCGGTAGACAAACAGCGTGGCCTGCCGCCCGAAGTCGTGGCCAAACTGGAGCAGCGGCTGGAGTTGGAAGGCGAGCTGGAAGTGCTCTATGAGGATTACCCGGATGGCTCTGCCAAGCTGCGGCATGTCCTGAAGACGCCCTTTGGCGAACGCTTCGAACTGCACTTCGCCCAGCCGCAGCGGCAGTGGCGCAGCGGCCTGCAAGTCCGCGCCCAAGGCTGGCTGCTGGAAAGTGCGGCGACAACAAGCAGTTTCACTCAGGGCGATATCGCCCTCAGCGATGACGAGAACGGCCTGATCCTGCTCGCCGATGGCGCGACCGGCACCACCAGCAGCGACGGCCTGGCCTACGACCTGCCCAATACCCTGGGCGCCCAGCGCACCCTGGCGATCCTGGTCAACTTCCAGGATGCACCGAGCAACAAGCCCTGGACCCTCAGCCAGGTCGAGAGCATGGTCTTTGGCAGCGTCAGCGATTTCTTCAAAGAGAACTCCAGCCAGCAGACCTGGCTGACCGGCAGCGTCGCCGGCTGGTACACCCTGCCGCTCAGCAGCACCAACTGCAATGGGTCTGACATCTCTCGCTACGCTAAGGAGGCGGCGCAGGCCGCCGGCTACAATCTGGCCCAGTACGACCGCTTTATTTTTGCCTTCCCGCCGATCAGTGCCTGCGGCTACTCCGGCATGGCCCAGGTGGGTGCCTGGCCGTCCAGCGCCTGGATCAACGGCAGCTTGACCCTGCGCACCCTGGCCCACGAGCTGGGCCATAACGTGGGCCTGCATCACGCCCACGCCCAGGATTGTGGCACCACCACCCTCGGCACCAGCTGCGTCGTCCAGGAGTACGGCGATACCCTGGACATCATGGGCTACTCCGGTACGGTCGGTCACTTCAATGGCTTCAGCAAGGAACGTCTCGGTTGGTTCGGCAGCGGCAATCTGCTGGATGTGAGCAGCGCCGGCAGCTTCTATCTCGAACCCAATGCCAAGGCCACCAACGCGGCCAAGACGCTTAGAATCCCCAAGGGCATCGACCCTTCCAGCGGCAAACAAAATTTTTATTACGTCGAATTCCGCCAGCCGATTGGTTTCGACGCCCAACTGACTGACCGTGGCCTTGTCTACAGCGACAACGTCTTCAATGGCGTCACGGTTCGCCAGGCGTCACCGGAACTGGGTCACGGCTATTTGCTCGACATGACGCCGGGCACCACCAGCGTAGACATGCGTGACGCGGCGCTGGTCGGAGGCCAGGTTTTCCATGACCCGGACAGCGGCGTGGCCATTACCACCGAGTGGACCGATGCCAGCCAGGCACTGGTCAGTGTCGACTTCAGCGGCGGCAGCGCGCCCATCTGCACCCACAACGACCCCATCGTCAGCATGACCCCGGGCCAGAGCACCTGGCTGCCAGCGGGTAGCAGCTTCAGTTATTCGGTCACGGTCACCAACATGGATGGCGCCACCTGTGCCAGCAGCAATTTCAGCCTAAGCGCCAGCCTGCCCAGCGGCTGGAACGCCAGCCTGCCCAGCAGCCTGAGTTTGGCCGCCGGCGCCAGCGCCAGTGCGACCCTCAACGTCACCGCACCAAGCACTGCCAGTGATGGCTTTTATAGCGTCGACGTCAGTGCCACTGCCAATAACACCAGCGCCAGCACTAGCGCCAGCTTCGTGGTAGACAACCCTATAGCGGCCAGCAACAGCGCGCCTACAGCGGTGGATGACTCGGTCAGCCTGAGCAGCATCGCCCCCATCACCATCGCCGTACTGGCCAACGACAGCGATGCCGACGGCGATGCCCTGAGCATCGTCACCTTCAACCAGGGCGCCAAGGGTTCGGTCAAGCTGAACAGCAACGGTACCCTGACCTATACCCCGGCCAAGGGCTTCAAGAGCAGTGACCAGTTCGCCTACAGCATCGGCGACGGCCAGAGCACGGCCAGCGCCTCCGTCACCATCAGCCTGCAATCCAGCGGTGGCAGCGGTGGAGGCAAAGGCCAGCGCTAATTCGTGTAGGGCGGGTCGATGCATAAAAGCAAGGGGCGCCCTTAGGCGCCCCTCTCTGGATTTGGCAGGCCCCCCCTCTGTGGGCCTCGCCTGGTTAGTTGCTAGGCGCCGGGCAAAGCGGACACTCGGCGGTATCTGTCTCGGTGTCAGCCGAGTTTCCCGAAAGCACCCCCACGCCCTCGGCCGTTGCGGTGTTGCTGAAGATCAGGCTGCTGTCGTTCAACGGCAGGCTGGCGCCCTCGGCAAGGCCAAGATCCGGCCTGTAGCTCTGCTCGAATTTCGCACTTTCGCCGAATTTCAGCGTGCCGGTGCAGCTGTTGCCTGCCAAGCAGTCGAACGCTGGGCCGCCCTCATCCACCCAGACCAGTTGATCCACCTGGTCGTCGCTGACTGTCACCGTCAGGGCTTCCCCTACGCCGCCTTCGCCGACGTTCTCTACCTCGATAACATTGCTCACTTCAACCACCAGTACGCCGTTCACCAGCTTCAGGCTGACGCCAGCGTCTGCCGGGTCGCAGGCCTTGGTGATTTGCAGTCCTTGCACAAACGTCGGTGAGCACCCGGTTACCTCAGCATCGTCATCGACGGTCACGTCGTCGAAGACGTTGCTGCCGCTGGCGGTGATGATGTTGCTGTGGTTCAACTCTTCGTTGTCGAAGGTGAACTTGTAGGCCAGTTGCACACCGGGCTGCAGGTCGTCGACGCCCAACTCGAATGCGGTTTCACCAGGATCGACGAAACCATTTTCGTTTACATCCACTACCACCTCGAAACCGGCGGTATCGAGGACGGTGTCGCTCAGGGTCACATCTTCCAGCTTGACGTTGCCATCGTTCAGCACAGTGCCTTCGATGATGCGCTGGATCAGGCTGCCGCCGTCGATAACGCTTGCCGCGCAGGTCTTGGTCACTAAGATGCTCGGATCGCCAGTGGGCGGGCATTCCACCGATATCGCCTCCTCCGTGGCGATTAGCTGCCCAGTGCCGGGGTCGAAGAAGCTCATGATCACTTTATCGGTGAACGGGGTTTCCTCGGTGAACGAGGTCAACTCGTAGTAACCCTCGTAGACCACCGTCTGGCCGCCGTCCAGGCTAAAGATGGCTTTGTCGCCGATGCCGCCGGGGGTGAAACTAGCGATATTGGCCTCCACGTCGCATCTGAGGTTGTCATTGGTATCGACGCACACCTTGGTGAAGGTCGTGAGTCCTGGGGTGCCCTCATCATCTGGACCACCGGTCTCGAATACCAAATCCTCCAGTTCGATATCCAGCGGCAAGCCAGTGTTGCTGACTTCGCCGTAGAAGGTGACGGTCACCGTGTCGCCGTTATCGCTGATCTCCGACTCGCAGGACTTGCTGACGGAGGCACCGCAGGCATCGAAGCCGCCGAAGGCGAAGTCTTCCAAACTGGCGGTTTCCGAACGGGAGGAACGGGTCTCGGCCAGGAAGGCGGAAATGCACGGGGTGCTGCCGAGAATGCCGGTCAGGTTGATGCCACCCTCGAAGAAGGTTTGGGTCGGCATGTCGCTGTCAGCGTTACCGCCCTTGGGCGTGTAGTCCCAGGGCGGGTTGTCCAGGGTCACCAGGTTGACCTTGGCGCAGGCCAGCTTGCCGAGGTTGTCGGTGCTGTCGCACTCGGCCTGGCTGGCGCTGTAGACCAAGTGCAGGTTGGGGGCGATATTGGGTCCGCGTACCTGGTTTGGGTCCCATTCGTAGACCTTGATCTCAGGCGTGGATCCGGAGGCCTGGGGATATTCCACCAGCACCAGCACGTCGCCGGGGTCGTCAGCGGTAGCCGCCACATGGCTGCCGGCGAACGGACCCTGGCCTCCTGGGTTGGGTACGCCGACGTCGGGGTTCTGGAAGAACCAGAAGCCGCCGAAGGTGTCGCCGCTGTTGGCGAAGCGATCCATGCCGAAGTAGACGATCAGGTCGCCCTCCTCGTGCAACGGCACCGAGCCCGCGGTGGCGCAGTCCACCACGGTGTTGTCGCTCACACTGGTGACGCAGACATCCGCCGGGGCGCTGAAGGCCGCGGCATAGGCGTTGGTGATATTGCTCTTGTCGGAGACGCTGCCCTGCTTGTACCACCACTCGGACACGTCGCTGACGTCCTTGGAGCCGCCCTTCCAGAAGATGGTCTGCGGCGCCGGGTCGGGCAGCACGCCGGTGAAGGTGATCATATTGTCCGGAGTGACGCCGCTGTGCAGGTCGTCCCAGTCCGTGGCGGGACCGGCGCCATCGACGAGGGTATTGCCCTCCAGTTCGAACAGGTTGAGGTCGTTGTCGCCGATGCCATCCACGGCGTTAACCACCGCCGAGCTGGCGATGCCAGCCGCTAAGATCGCGCCGAGTAGACAACTCGGCAGCTTCTTCATCAAGTATTTCGTACTCATCTGTCTGCTCCTTCACCTCAGCCTCTCAAGTGTGAAAGAGACTGCGGTGTTCAACCGCCCCTTGATAACGCAAGGAATAGCGCCGGCGCCGGGCATGGCCCTTATGCCGATGGGGAAGCTGTGCCTATGTGCAGGGTGCTAGCGGACTTCGATAATTTTGATTACAGCCACACGATGCCATCGAAATCCCTCTCCGGAGGACCGCCGACTCTCCTCGCCGCTTAGGCAATCAATTCCCGTGCCATACTTATAACTATATGTTTTATATTGATTTTTTTATCATGCGCAGATAGACCACGGTGTTATTGCATCACCAGGGAGACAATTGCAGAGAGGATTGTTAAGGCAGATTGACAGCATGCCCCCGACCTTGGCCAGGAACTGAAACCGAACTCCATTGATATCAGGTACTTGACCGCCCACAGGGGCCGTTGCGGTTGTACAGGCGGCGACACAGGTGCCGATCACGGGTGATGACGAATGCCGGAAAACGCGGGTTGGTGCCTGGCAAATGTTGTGTTTGATCGTTCCCGCATCGAGGCGTCGAACCGTCCGCGTGGGCATGCAGCCAGACACGCTCCGCGTCTCGGCACGGTGGACGCAGAGCGTCCCGAGCGGGGTAACCATCTAAATGTGAGCTGGATCGCCAGCAAGGACTGGGCGTCCCCCTGGCTCCTACTAGAGCTTCGGCTCCGTGCAACACAAAACCGGGACATAACCATACAAATCCCCGGATTTCATCCGGGCTACGAGGCTGCATCGCCAGCAAGCTGGCTCCTACGAAGAGCATCGGCTCCGTGCAACACATAACCAGGACATCGCCATGGGCTTGCGCCCGCGCGCCGGCACCTATTCGAACTGACGTCCCTGGACCTGCCAGGCATCCTGCGGCAAGGTCACGCCCTTCAGCTTGTTGCGATACTCCTGGGTGACGTCGTTGGCTTCATTGGTACTGGTGACCGCGGTCGGGGTGATCAGCACCACCAGTTCGGTGCGCTGGACCTGCTTGCCCTGGCTGCCAAAGGCCCAACCGAGCACGGGAATGTGGCGCAGGTAAGGCAGGCCCTCGTTGGTGCGGCTGTTGTTCTCCTGGATCAGCCCACCAAGCACCAGGGTCTCGCCACTCTGCACTGCCACGTTGGTATTGATCCGGCGCTGGGTGATGGTTGGCGAGTCGATACCGGAGGTGGTGGTCGGTTTGACATCGTTGACTTCCTGGGTGATCTCCATGGAGATCATGCCGCCCGCATTGATCCGTGGCTTCACCTCTAGCAGCACCCCGGTGTCCTGATACTGGATGGTGCTGGTGACCAGTGCGGAAACACCGGTATCGGGGTCGGTGACCGCCCCGCCGGTATCGGTGGTTTCCGAAGTGCGGATCGGCACCCGATCACCGACCCGAATGGTCGCGGCGCGGTTGTCCAGCACCATCAGGGTCGGCGAGGAAATCACATTGATCTTCGAGTCTTTGGCCAGCAGGTCGAGCAGCACCCGCGCACCGGCCGCATCGAACACACTCAGCGAGCCGGTAGGGGTCAGATCGGTCGGCGTGACCAGGGGGAAGCGACCGAGGGTGCCACGCACGTTCTTGCTGTCGATCGAGCTCTTGAAGAACCACTGCAGGCCATAGCGCAGCTCATCCTCCAGGGTGACCTCGACGATGGTGGCTTCCACCAGCACCTGCAGCGACAGCACATCGAGGCGCTGGATCGCCTGCAGAACCCGCTCGTAATCGCTGGGCGTGGCCATCACCAGCAGGGTGTTGGTCTCGTCATCGGCGATGATGCTGACTTCGCCCACTTCCAGGCTGGCACCCAGGCCGTCCGGGCCGATCAGCACAGGCTCGCGGCCGACCTCGACTTCGGTCTCGCCATCGGCCGCCGCAGTGGTCGAGGGTTGTGGTTCGCCAACGCGGTTCAACTGCCCACCGTCCTGCGGCTCATCCTCGCTCGTGCTACGCCCCTCGAACAGCTGGGTGAGGATATCCGCGATGGTTTCCGCCTTGCCGTGCTGCACATGATAGACATGCATGCTCACGCCCTGGCCGCCCTCCGCACGATCCAGGCGTTCGACCCAGGCACGGGCATCCTCCAGGTACTTGGCCTGGGGGGTGATCACCAGCAGCCCGTTGAGTCGCTCGATCGGCAGGAAGCGCACCATGCCCGCCAACGGCCCGCCGGCGGAGTCGCCGAAGATGGCCTCCAGCTCCTTGAGCATCACCTGCGCCTCCACCGCCTGCATGCGAAACAGGCCGACCGACATGCCGCGCAACTGATCGACATCGAACACCTGCACGGTATCGCGGATGTTGTTGAGTTCCTCCTGGGTGCCGGCAACCAGCAGCAGGTTGCGCGTCTCGTCGACCTGCATCAGGCCCTTGACCGGCTTCAGCGGCTCGAGAATCTTCAGTAACTCGCCAGCAGAAATGTAGCGCAAGGGGATGACCAGCAGCTGGTAGCCGCGCGCCTCCACCGGATTCAGCCGGGGCACCAGGGCGCTCGATGGCGCGGACTCGATGGGCACCACTTCGTAGAAATTCTGCGACTTGACCAGCACCGCGCCATTGACCTGCAACAACGCCTCCAGGGTCGGCAGCAACGCCTCGCGGGTCAGCGGCCGGCTGGTCTGCAGGCTGACCGTGCCGCTGACGTTGGGGTCCAGCACGTAGTTCAGGCCGAGGATCTCGCCGAGGATGATCTTGACCACCTCGGCGATTTCCATCTGCTGGAAATTCAGGGTGATCTCGCCTTCCTGATCCGGCGTTTGCCGGGTCATGCCGCCGAGATCGACCATGTTGCCGGAGCCGCGGTAGATCTCGGCGCGGGCCGCCGGGATGGCGGCAACGGGCTGCTCCGCCGGCGCGTGGACCAGCGGTCGTTCCGCGGAACGCGGCTGCCGCACGCTGCTGGGCGGCGGTGTCTCGGCCTGCTCGGTCCTTTTCCCCCAGGGATTGTCGAAGGTGGCCCGATCGCCTCCCGGAGTCGTCGCGCAAGCCGCCAGCAGCAGATAGCTGCAGAGCTGGAATGGGCGAGCCACGATCCTGAGCATCTTCATCTGGATTCTCCTCTACCCCTGCTGGGCCGGCTCGGCAGGTGCCGGGGTGTCCGCTGGGGGGGCTGTCTTGTCCGTGGGGGCAGCCGGTTTACCCGGCTTTTTCTGCTTCTTCTGCTTCTGCTTCTGCTTCTTGTCTTTCTCGGCCGAGTCTTCATCCGCCTCGGCGGCGACGACCGGCTCGCGCAGCGGCATGCGCACCTCGCTGGCGCCATTGCTGAGCAGCACATGATCGCTGCCGATGAATTCCAGCCGCCATTCGTCAGCCAGCACCATGCCCTGCTCCAGCAACAGGCGCTGCTCGCCCTGGCGCTCGCTGAAGCTGGCCAGCTGGCGACCTTGCTGCATGGCGATACCACTCAGGCGCCAGGCCTCGCGCAACTGCTCGCTGTCGAGGTTGGCCTGCGGTTCATCCTTGAGCACCGGTGGCCGACGGGTGTTGCTGAACAGGGGGCGCTCGATCATCTCCCGGTACTCGTCGAGCGGCAGCGCTTCGCCCGCCGGCTCGGCGACGAACTCGGCGCCGGGCTCCACTGCCGGCACGCTGGCCGGCTCACTGGCAGGTGCGCTGGCGGGCTCACTCGCTTCCTCGACGGGTGTTGTTACGGCGGGCTGCGGCACCTCATCGGCAGCCATCAGCGCCGCCACCACGGCCGGCAGAAGCAGGAGGACGATCAGCACCAGCACGGCCAGTCGCCAGTGCGTATGCAGCAAGTGCAGCAGCGCTTTCATTGCACCTCCCCGCGGGCAATAAAGCCCCTCAGGTCGAAGGTGATATCCAGCGACGGTACGGCCTTGAGATCCGCCGCCTGGCGGATGCGCTGCATGTCGACCCGCGGGTTGCTGAGCACCACGATGTTTTCCACCAGCAGCAGCGGCTGGTGATTCGCCAGCTCATGCAGCAGGCGCACCAACTGCTCGGTTTCGCCGCGCAGGTGCACCTTGATGCCCACTGCCGGCAACGGCGCCTCGGTCTCCTCCAGGCTGAGAATCTGGGTACTGATCACCTGGGCGCCAATCTCACCGATCAGTTGACCGATCTGCTGTTGCAGCTCGGCGCTGGCCAGCGCCGGGCGGGTCTCGGCGAACACCAGGCGGGTAACCGGGTCGCTGCGCTTGAGTTCAGCCAGCCGCGCCTCCTGGGCGGGCAGCTCGGCGACCAGCCGTTGATAGACCTGCAGCCGCTGCTGCAGGCCGGCGATAATCTCCTCATCGGACTGGAACCGGCTGAGCAAGGGACCGATCACCAGCCACAGCAGCAGGCTGACCGCGGCCAGCAGGATCAGCACGGCGAGCAACTGGCGCAGGCGCAGCGGGATCATGGGGCCTCCTGCGCAGGGCGGCGCTCGGCGATCAGGCTGAAACGATCTTTCTGGGTACGTGGGTTGCTGGTGATCGGCGAAGCGTAGCTGACGTTCTGCAGGGTCTTGGATTGTTCGAGCAGCCCGATCAATGCCGAGGCCTCGCCGGACTCACCCTCCAGGCGCACCCGCTCGCCGCTCAGCTCGAAGCGACTGAGCCAGGTGGTGTCCGGCAGCAGGGTGGTCAGCTCCTTGAGCATGCCCAGCACCTCGCCGGCATGGGCCTGCTGCTCGCTCAAGTAACGCCGCCCCGCCTCCAGTTGCTCCAGTTCGGCGCGCACCGCGGCGGCGCGCTCGGCCGCCGCCTTGGGCGCATCCAGTTCGGCAGCCAGGCGTTCGGCGCGCTGCTGCTGTTGCAGCAGTGGGAACACCGCCAGCGCGACCAGCGCGAGCCCTGCCGCGATCTGCAGCCGGCGATTACCGCGCAAGCGGCTGCCGCGGCTGCGCTGCCGGCCTCCCGGCAGCAGGTTGATCGCCTGGCCACTGCCGCGTCCCGCGCCCTCGTCCAGGGTGACCAGCGCAGGGTGCACGCCGAGGCTGTCGAAGCGCTGGAGCAGTTCATCCAGGTACTCGCGCAGCACCACCTGCAGTTCCACCTGCAAACGCTGATGGCGGCGGTCACGCTCGAGAATGCGGAAGCCGAAGTACACCTGCTCGCCGGTAAACGGGGTGTGCCGATCCATCTCGAAGCGCAGCACGTTGCCCAGCCCGGCCTCGGTGGCAGCCGGCAGGCTGAGCACCTTGCGCAAGACCTGTTGCGGCGGGAGCAGCAGGATCACCTTGGCCGCCGTACCCAGGCGCTCGAGTAGCACCTCGAGCAGCTCCGGCGGCAACTCGCCCTCGGTACTCAAGGCGCCGTCGACCAACGTCTCGCGCTGGCTGAAGCTGCCAAAATCGAGACTGCACTGGCCCTCGCGCAAGATGATGAACAAGAGATTGCCGCGCCGCCGCAGGCGATCGCGCCAGCGCTCTGGAACAAGGCCGAGCAACTCCTGGCTCCACCATTGCCAGAAGCGCTGCGCCAAGGCGATCAGGGAGTCCGTCGCCGCTTGCAAACGGTTGTTCATTGATTGTCCCTTTGTTCAAGGACGCTTCAGCAGCAACAGGACCTCACTGCTGGAGACTGTTCTGTAGCACCTGGACACCCTGTATACGGCCAATGCCACGCCGGCGTACCAGCAGCTGTTGCCGGATCTTTACACCCGGTCCCACTGCTGTATCCGTAACGATAGAGTAGTTGACGCCCGGCGCATTGGGAGACAGCAATAACGGATCCACGCCGGTCAGCAGCGGCGGCCGCTCGCCCACGGCGTAGTTGCGCCGGCGCTCCTCGATATAGCTCTCGATGCTCTCTGGGCGGATCCCCGGCAGCGCCAGCAACACCTCGCGCGGCGCCACCATGGGGTTGACCTCGGCCTTGTTCGAATACAGGGTCAACGCCGGCAATACCTGCTGGTAAAGCGCCTCGCTCATGCCCAGCACCTGACGCAGGTCCTCCAGTTTCTCGAACGGCTGGTTGGCCGGTCCCAGCAGCCCAGCCACGCGGTATTGCTCCTCTTCGGCACCCGTCGGGCGCAGCAGGTCGTCCTCATCGCGCCAGTCGAGAATGACTTCGGCCTGGGCCAGCGCCGCCTTCTCGTCCAGCCCCACCGATTCGAACAGCCCCGCCAACAGCTGCAGGTCGGCCTCGTTCAGGTCGATCTTGCCCTGCTCGTCGAACAGCGCCACCGCGACACTGATGCCATCCAGCTCCAGGCTGCGCACGCTGCCATCGGCCAGCCAGCCGGCGGTGTTGGTCTGCAACAGGCTCCATACACCCCAGTTGACGCCGGCCTCGGCGACATGCCGGGCGCTGGCGGCCAGGCGCGCGTTGCCCGCCAGTTGCAGCTCGGTGCGGCTGCCGGTCGACAGGTTGAGGGCGATCAGCGACAGCAGCACCAGCAGCCAGAGCACGCCGACCAGCGCCACTCCGCTTGCGCCCCGGCGGGCCTCAACGGCTCCTGAAGATGGCATAGGCCATGTCCCTCGGCGCGACCAGCAGTTCTGCCACGTCACTCTTGCGCCGTCGTGGCGGGGTCAGGCGCAACAGCACCGGCAAGCCGGAGCGCTGCTGCCATTGGCTCTGCCAGTCCAGCTCGCCGTCGGCGCGGCGCTCCAGGTAGGCGAAGCTCCATGCCCTGGGCAGCCCCTCGACCAGCACCTTGCGCCCGCCATCACTGGCCAGGGTATCGGCCAAGAAGGTCCAGTTGAGCTCTTCCATCTCCACAAAGGGCATGTAACGCAGCTCCAGCTGCCAGGCCAGGCCTTTGGCCGTGATCTGCTTGTCCTGCACCAGATGCACCCAGTACAGCTGCTCGCTGTTGTCCAGCGCCGGCAGATAGGCGACAAAAATGACCTGCTCCTCGTCACCGAAGAAGGCCAGCTGCTGCATGCCCTCGTCGTCGAGCACCGAGACCTCCTGGGGGCTTTCCAGCAGGCGGCGCAGCAGGGACTGGGTCAGGTAGCTGCGCTCCATTTCCTGCTGACGCAATTCGGCGCTATTCCAGCTGCGCAGGGCGACATGCAGGCCACCGTAGGCCAGCATCGCCACCAGGCTGGCGAGCATCATCGCCACCAGCAGCTCGACCAGGGTGAACCCCTGCAGCGGGCGCATCATGGCGTTTCCTGCAGCAGGCGGATGGTACTCAGGCTGACCCGTTCGGCCGGGCGCCTACCCCAGCTGACCGAGACGCGGATCAACAGGGGCGTGACGCTGTAGCGCATGCCGGGTTCCTGATTGTCGAATTGATAGGGCTCGATCTCGCTTTCCCAGTCGTAGCGGCTGTCCAGGCGCCCCCCATCCTTGCCCTCGCTGCTGCCGTCGAGGTGGATCAGTACCTCCGCCAGCTTGGACTCGGCCAGTTGCAAAGCGACCTGGTGATGGTCGGCGGTGCCCAGGGAGTTCAATGACTGCGAGACGATGCGCATCAGCACGCTCATGCTCAGGCTGAGGATGAGGAACGCCACCAGCACTTCCAGCAGGGTGAAGCCGCGCGAACTAGTCATCCGCCTCACGTTCGTCCTCCAGTGGCTGCTCTTGCTCTTGCTCTTGATCCTTTTCCTGCTCGAGCGGCGGCGCTTCCTCCAACAGGCCGCGCTGCACCCGCCCGCTCAGCCAGTCGACACTCACCGCCTCGCTGCGGCCATCGTCCAGGGCCAGGCTGAGGCTGCCGCCGGACGAGTCGCCGCGCGGGTAGAACAGGATCTGCGCCGTGCCCATTGCCATGTCACTGTCACTGGCACCGGGCCCGGCCTCGAGCGCCAGGCTGAAGTGCTCGGGCACCATATAGGGTTGCTCACGGTAGCTCAGACGCAGGCCGCCGCTCTCGGCATCCTGGCTGATCGCCACCGGGACTCCACTGAGAATCGCCTGGCTGCGTGCGTGGCGCAGCAGCCCCGCCAGCTTGCGGCTCTCGGCCTCCAGGGTGAGGCCCGGCAGCAGGCGCTGGAAAGCCGGCCCGACCATGCTGATCGCCAGGCTGGCGATCACCAGCACCACCAGCAGCTCCATCAGGGTGAAGCCGCGCAGCCTGCTACTCCCAGCTGCGCACATCGCGATCCTCTCCGTCGCCCCCCTCGCGGTTATCGGCCCCCAGGCTCCACAGGTCGAAGTCGCCGTACTGCCCTGGCGCCCGGTATTGAAAGTCGTTGCCCCAGGGGTCCTTGCGAATCACGTTTTTCTTCAGGTACGGCCCATTCCAGCCGTCGACGTTACGCGGCTTGGTGATCAGCGCGTCGAGCCCCTGGTCGCTGCTGGGATAGCGGCCCAGCTCCAGGCGGTAGAGGTCCAGGGCCGAACTCAGCTCCTGGATCTGCAGCGCGGCGGCCTTGGTCTTCGAGCCGCTCAACTGCTTGAACACCTGCGGCCCCACCAGACTGGCCATCAGGCCGAGAATCACCAGGACCACGAGGATTTCCAGCAGGGTAAAACCGGCACTGCGCCTGTCTGCATGGGTGAACAATGAGAATCTAGGTCTGCTTCGACTGTGCATGGGTTTCTCCCTGGTCAAATCGGTATTTCGGTAATGCTCATGATGGCTACCAGCACCGACAGGATGATGCCGGCGATCAGCAGGCCGAGACCGACAATCAATGCCGGTTCCAGTACCGCCAACAGGCGCGCAATGGAGACCTCGACTTCGCGGTCATAGGTATCCGCGACCTTCAGCAGCATCTCGTCGAGATGTCCGGTCTCCTCGCCCACCTGGATCATTTGCAACGCCAGCACCGGAAACACCCCGGAGGCCAGCAGCGGCGCCGCCAGTTGGCGGCCCTGTTTCAGGCTCTCGGTGGCGATGCCGACCTGTTCCACCATCAACTGGTTGCTCAGGGTCTGGCGGGCAATGCCCAGCGCCTGCAGCAAGGCCACCCCGCCCGTCAACAGGGTGCCCAGGCTGCGGGCGAAGCGCGCGGTTTCGATGCGCTGGCGCAGCGCGCCGAACAGCGGCACACGCAACACCAGACGATCCCATTGCAGGCGGTAAACCGGCTGTTTGAGCAGGCGCCGCCAGCCCCAGACCGCCACGATCACGGCCAGCGCCATCCAGCCGGCCGAGCTGCGCAACAGCTCGGCCACGCCGATGACGATCTGGGTCGACAACGGCAGCGCCGCGCCCATGTCGTCGAACAATTGGCGAAACTGGGGAATCACATAGGTGAGGATCACCAGCAGCGAACTCACCGAGACCAGCAGCAGGATCACCGGGTAGATCAGCGCCGACACCAGACGGTCGCGTAGCGACTTGCTGCGCTCCAGGTAATAGGCCAGGTTGCTCAGGCCGGCGGCCAGGTCGCCGCCCACTTCCGAGGCCTGCACCATGCTGATATAGAAGCCGGAAAACAGTTCCGGGCGTTCGCCAAGGATGCGCGACAGGCTGACCCCGCGACGCACCCCTTCCTGAATCGGGGTGATCAGTTGTTGCGCCAGCGGATCGACACTGACCCGCAGCATGATTTCCAGCGAGCGATCCAGCGGCACGCCCGATTGCAGCAGCGAGGCCAGGTGCTGGGTGAACAGGATCACCAGCTTCTTGCTCCGCGAATGGCGCAACAGGTCGTTGAAGTCGAACTGCAACCAGTTCTGCCAGCCACGCCGGGTGCCGATTTCCAGCGGGATCAAGCCACGCGTGCGCAACTGGTCGAGCACCGCCTGTTCGTCGGCGACCTCGAGCTGGCCCTGCTGAATCTCGCCGTTGTCGGTTACCGCGCGGTAGTAAAAGAGTGGCACGCTCAACCCTCCTGCGTGACGCGCAGCACTTCTTCGATGTTGGTGGTGCCGTCCAGCGCCTTCAGGCAACCGTCCTCGTACATGCTCAGCATGCCTTCCTCGCGCGCCACCTGACGCAGCGCCCCGGCGTCGGCATGGGTGAGGATCAGGCTGCGGATGGCATCGCTCATGGTCAGCACTTCGATGATGGCGATGCGGCCGTGGTAACCGGTGCCATTGCAGGCACTGCAGCCCTTGGCCCGATAGAGCGTCACCGGCCGCTCGCCGGCCAGGCGATCCAGGCGCAACTCGCGGAGCATTTCCGCCAGCGGCTGGTAGGGCTCGCGGCACGCGGTACAGAGCATGCGCACCAGGCGCTGGGCCAGCACCGCATTCAGGGTCGAGGTCAGCAGGTAGTCTTCGACGCCCATCTCCAGCAGGCGGGTGATGCTGCTCGGCGCATCGTTGGTGTGCAGGGTGGAGAGCACCAGGTGGCCGGTCAGCGCCGACTGGATGCAGATGCGCGCAGTTTCCAGGTCGCGCATCTCGCCGACCATGATCACGTCCGGGTCCTGGCGCACGATCGAGCGCAGGGCATTGGCGAAGGTCAGGCCGATGGCCGGCTTGATCTGGATCTGGTTGACCCCCTCGAGCTGGTACTCGACCGGGTCCTCGACGGTGATCAGCTTGCTCTCGCTGGTATTGAGGGTGTTCAGCGCGGTGTACAGGGTGGTGGTCTTGCCGCTGCCGGTGGGCCCGGTGACCAGCAGCACGCCGTGGGGAATCTTCAGCACGCTCTGCAGGCGCTGCAGCGGCTGGGCGCTGAACCCCAGGGCGGCGAAGTCGAGCACCACGCTCTCGCGGTTGAGCAGGCGCAGCACCACGCTCTCGCCGTGCATGGTCGGCACCGTGGAGACGCGGATATCGAGGTCGTTGCCCTGGATGCGCATCTCGATCCGGCCGTCCTGCGGCAGGCGCCGCTCGGCGATGTTCAGCCGCGCCATCAGCTTGATCCGCGAGATCACCGCCGGCGACAGGTGCACCGGCGGCGCCTCGGTTTCCTGCAGCACGCCGTCGACCCGGTAGCGAACCTTGAGCCGACTCTCGAAGGGTTCGACATGGATGTCCGAGGCACGCAGCTCCACCGCGCGCTGGATGATCAGGTTGACCAGGCGGATCACCGGCGCCTCGCTGGCGCGGTCGCGCAGCTGTTCGACGTCCTCCACCGACTCCTGCTCGGACGGCTCGACCCGCGAGAGGATGTCGCCCATCTGGCTCTGGCCCTGGCCATGCATGCGCTCGATAGCGGTATCGATTTCCGAGCCGAGCGCCACCCGCGGGACGATCCGGCAGCCGCAGGCCAGGGTCAACGCATCCAGCACGAAATGATCCTGCGGATCGGCCATGGCCACCAGCAACTGGCCGTCGTCGAACTCCAGCGGCAGGGCGCGGCATTCCTTGAGGAAGCGATAGGACAGGCGCTCGGCCAGCAACGGTGCCGTGGGAAAGTCGCTGGCTGCGACCCGCGGCAGGCCCAGCAACTGCGACAGCTGCTGGGCGATATCCTGTTCGGAAACCAGGCCCAGGCGGTTGAGCAGGGTCGCCAGGGATTGCCCCTCGACCTGCCCGGCCTGCATGCGCAGGACGCGGTTGTAGTCAGCCTCGGTCAAGCGCCCGGCCTTGACCAGGGCCAGCCCGAGATTGAGCGATTCAACAGGCAATACGTCACCTTGTGCGGCAAGCATAGTGTTCCAGCCTCGGGCTCGACCTACTGCACACGACTCCCTCGTGATCGCTCAACGCCCAGCATGATCCGTTTCAATTTTGCGACATGCTTCACTATAGACGCTGACTTGCGGGCTGTCGGATTGCCTCCGGGTAAGGCAGATCGACGGCGAGGCTATTCAGTGCGCAGCGCATCCACCGGATGCAGGCGTGCCGCGCGGCGTGCCGGGGCGATGCCGGCGAACAGGCCGATGATCGCCGACAGCAGCAACGCCAGCAGCAGGAAGCCGGGCGCGAGGTCCAGCGGCAGGCCGGGCAGGCTCAGATGGAGAACCGCCAGCAGCAGCGCCATCAGCAGCAGGCCGAGCACCCCGCCGGCCAACGACAGCAGCGCCGCTTCGGCGAGAAACAGCCCCAGCACCTGCCGCGGCGTGGCGCCGAGGGCGCGCAGCAAGCCGATCTCGGCGGTGCGCTCGCCGACCGTGGTGGTCATGATGGTGAGAATGCCCACCGCTCCCACCAGCAGCGAGATGCCACCGAGGGCGGCGACGGCGAGGGTCAGGGTGCCGAGGATGCGGTCGAGGCTGGCGAGCATGTCGTCCTGGGTAGTCAGGCTGAAATCTTCGACACCATGGCGCTCGATCAACACCTGGCGAATCCGCCCGCTCAGCTGCCGCGAACTGGTGCCGGCGGTGAACATCACATTGATCTCCATCAGGCCGTCACGGTTGAACAGGCTCTGCGCCCAGTCCACCGGGATGTAGGCGATGTCGTCGAGGTCGAAGCCGAGCAGCTGGCCCTTCTCCTCGATCACCCCGATCACCCGGAAGCGCACGCCGCCGACCCGGATCGCCTCGCCCAGCGGACTGGCCTCGCCGAACAGCTCCTGACGCAGCTTGTGGCCGAGTACCGCAAAGGGTGGCGAGCGGCCGTCGCGGGCCGGCGGCAGGAACTGGCCGAGGGCCAGGCGAAAACGCCAGGCCTCGGCCAACTGGTGACCGCTGCCGATGATGTCGCTGTTGCGGCTCATCACCCCGTGCTGGATGTCGCCACTGCCCTGGATGATCGGCACCACCGCCTCGACATGCGCCAGGCGACCCAGGGCATCGGCATCGCTCAGGCTCAACGGACGCACGCTGCTGAGAATGCCGCCGAGGCCGCCGGTCTGGGTCTTGCCCGGATGCACGGCGATGATCCGCGTGCCGAACTGCGAGAAGTTATCCAGCACATAGACCCGCATGCCTTCGCCGATGGCGGTGAGCAGCGCCACCGCCGCGATGCCGATGGCCACCCCGAGCAGGGTCAGCAGGCTGCGCAACGGCCGGCTGGTCAGGGTCGTGGCCGTGAGCTGGAGGCCATCCTGCCAGCGCATCATGCCCGTGCCCTTATGCACGGGTTATTGGTGCGCACGGCGCACCCTACCCCGAACCGCGCCCCAACCCCGTAGGGTGTCGCGGGGCCGCCCAGGCCGCGCGCACCATGGCATCTTATCTGCGCGCGCCCGGCAGCCTCCCACGCCTCGGACGCCTGCAGGAACGATGGGGGACGGTGCCCGCGATGCTTTTGTGCCGCCTGATGTTCGCGGGCATGGGACAAGGTGTCTCCCACCGCTCCTACGCAAGATGTGCGGCGGTTCACCTCGGACCGCGCGCCCGACCCGTAGGGTGCGCCGCGCGCACCATGGGGTCTCCTGCTCATGCCCGTGCCCCCGGCGGGCGCAATGCCGCCAGCGGCTCCATGCGCGCCGCCTGGCTGGCCGGCAGCCAGGCGAACAGCAAGGCGGCGAGCAGCGCCAACAGCAGCGAACCGAAGCGAGCCCACACCGGCGTCTGCAGGGGAATTTCCCACAACTGGCGGCCGAACCAGAGCAGCGCCTCGCTCAGGCCCAGGCCGATCAGGCCGCCGGCCAGGGCCAGCAGCGCCGCCTCGCCGACGAACAACGCGCGCACCTGCGCCGGGCGCGCGCCCAGGGCCTTGAGCAGGCCGATCTCGGCGGTGCGCTGGTTCACCGCGATCCAGGTCACGTTCATGATCAGGATGCCGGCCACCAGCAGGCTGATCGCGGCGATCCCGGCCAGGGCCAGGCTGAGGACGTCGAGAATGCCGTCGAACGCCGCCAGCATCGAGTCCTGGCTGATCAGGGTGACGTCCTCCTTGCCCTCGTGGCGGGCGCTGATGGTCTCGAGGATCTGCCGCTTGCCGCTGGCGAGAAAGTGCGGCCCGCGCAGTTCGGCGAACACCCGGAACAACCCCTCGCGGTTGAACAGCACCTGGGCGCTGGCCACCGGGATGATCAGCATCTCGCCGAAGTCCATGCCCAGTGATTCGCCGCGCTCGCCGAGAATGCCCACCACCCGGAAACGCCGGTCGCCGGCGCGCAGCCACTCGCCCAGGGCCGGCCCGCTGCCGAACAACTCGCGCCTGAGGGTGAAGCCGATCACGCAGACCGCCTCGGCCTGGTCCAGGGGCAGCGCCGGCAGGATCTGCCCCTGCGCCACGTCGAGCTGGCGGATGGCGAAGAATTCGTGGCTGGTGCCCAGGGTGAAGGCCTCGCGCACCCGGTTGCCGACGCTGACCTCGACCTGTCCGGCCTGCAGCGGCGCGACTCGCCGTACGCTGGGCAAGCGGCCGATGGCCTCGGCGTCGCCCAGGGTCAGGTCGCGGGTGGCCAGGCCGGTCAGCGGCGGCATGCCGCCGCTGGTTTCCTTGCGCCCCGGCAGCACGATCAGGGTGTTGCGCCCGAGCAGGGAGAACTCGCCGATGACGAACTGCCGCGCGCCCTCGGCCAGGCCAGTGAGCAAGTTCACCGCGACTACGCCGATGGCCATGGCCAACAGCAGCATCAGGCTGCGCGAGCGGTGGCCGCGCAGGGCGCCGAGCATCAGCCCCAGGCCGTCAGCCGCGCGCATCGCCCGGACCCTGCTGGATGTCGTCGATGATCTGGCCGTCGCACATGCTCAGGCGCCGCCGCGCCCGGCCGCCGATGGCCGGGTCGTGGGTCACCACCAGCAGGGTCAGGCCCTCGCCGTTGAGTTCCTCGAGCAGCGCCACCACCTCGGTGCCGGAATGGCTGTCGAGGTTGCCGGTAGGTTCGTCCGCCAGCAGCAGCGCCGGCTGCATGACCATGGCGCGGGCGATGGCCACGCGCTGACGCTGGCCGCCGGACAGCTCGGCCGGGCGATGCTTGACCCGATCGCCGAGGTTCAGCCGCTCGATCAGGCGCGCGCTGCGCCGGTGGCGTTCGGCCGGCTCGATACCGGCCAGGAGCATCGGCAGCTCGATGTTCTCCAGGGCGGTCAGGCGCGGGATCAAATGATAGGACTGGAAGACGAAGCCGATATGGCGGCTGCGCAGTTCGGCGCGGCGGTTCTCGTCGAGCGCCGCGGTGGCCTCGCCGTTCAGCCAGTACTCGCCGCTGTCGGGCGCATCCAGCAGGCCGAGGATATTCAGCAGGGTCGACTTGCCCGAGCCGGACGGCCCCATCACCGCCAGGTACTCGCCGGGGCTGACCTGCAGATCGACCTGGTCCAGGCCCTTGACCTGCTGATCGCCGAGGACGAAGCAGCGGCTGACCCCGCTTAGGCGGATCATGGCGCGGTCTCATCCTCGGCAATCACCGCCACCCCATCGGCCAGGCCATCCTGCTCCAGGCTGGCGAGAATCCGCTCGCCCTCGGCCAGCCCATCGAGCACCTCGGTCCAGCGCCAGTTGGCCAGCCCGGTGCGCAAACGCACCTCGCGCAGCACCCCGGCCGCGGCGTCATAGCGCAGCACCCGGCGCCCTTCCAGCAGACTTTCGGTCGGAATGCGCAAGGCCTGCGGGCGCTGCTCGATGAGCACTTCGACGTCGGCGCTGTAGCCGGTCAGCAGCGCCAGATCGACCGGCACCGGGTCAAAACGCGCCTCCACATCGACGGTACGCGCCTGGCGTTCGAGGTCGCGGACGAAGGGTGCGATGCGGCTGACCTGGCCCGCGAAATGCTCGCCGCGAAAGGCGTCCAGGCTGATCCGCACCGGCATGCCGGGCTCGACCCGCGCCGCATCCACCTCGTCGATCGGCGCCTCGACATACAGGCAGCTGTCATCGATCAGGTCCACCGCCGGCGGCGTCGGAATGCCCGGTGGCGAAGGGGTGACGAACTCGCCGACCTCGCCGTTGATCTCGGCGATGATCCCGGCGAAGGGCGCGCGCAGGGTGGCCTGATCGAGCAGCGCGCGCTGCAGGGCCAGGTTCGCCTCGGTCTCGCGGATCGCCATGGCGGCGGCGCTGCAGGCCAGCGCCGACAGCCGCGCGCGGGTGGCGCTCTGATCGACCCGGTCCGCCGCCACCAACTGCCGCTCTTGCAGGCGCGCCAGACGCTGGTGGTCGCGGTGTTCCAGATCCGCCTGCAGGCAACGCTGCTGACGCTGGTTGCCCAACCCCTCCAGGCGCGCCTCGACCTCGCGCACGCGGGCCTGCAATTCGTCCTGGCGCAGGCGCATCAACACCTGGCCGGCCGCGACCCGCTGGCCCTCCTCGACCAGGCGCTCGCTGACCTGGGCGCCCAGGTTGAACGACAGTTGGGTACGCCGGCAGGCCTTGAGCGTACCGGCGCGGGTATTGGCCACCAGGGTCTCGACCGGACCGCGCTCCACCGTGACCAGACGCACCGGCAGCGGCTGCGGTCGACTCCACCACCAGAACGCCGCCGCCAGCGCCAACAACAGCGGCACAGCCATCAACATCTTGCGCATCGCAGCCTCCCTTTGCTCGGGTTCAGCCTAGGCCAGAGGGAACCGGGCAACAATGCGCCAAGTCAGTGAACTGCTGTGTCTGGCCTTTGCCGGCACAGCGGTTCACACTTTCTATAAGAGGTTGTGAAAATATCGAGCGACGTAGCGAGGCCGTCTCCAGGCGTTCGCGGCAAGGCGCGCTACGTGAAAAGGAGGGGGAGTTTAGTGAGCTAAATGACCCTGCTTTTCACGTAACGCAACGCCGCAGCGGGCGTTTGGAGGCGGCCGCAGTAGACGAGAGCATTTTCACAAGCTCTCACAGAGCCATTGAGGAACGCAGTCATGATCGGAGCCGAACAACGCCCGCTGGTCGAGCGGGTGGAAATGAACCAACTGGCCTGTTGGCGTGTGCGCACCGCCAACGCCGAACTGCTGGTCGCGCAACAGGGCGCGCAGATCCTCAGCTACCAACGCGATGGCGAGCAGCCGCTGATCTGGCTCAGCGAACAGGCCGAATTCGAGCAAGGCCAGGGCGTGCGCGGCGGGGTGCCGGTGTGCTGGCCCTGGTTCGGCGACCTGCGGCGCAACCCGCAGGCAATCCAGGCGATGTATCAGGGCGGCAGCCTGGTGCCGGCCCACGGCCTGGTACGGGCGCTCGACTGGCAGCTACTCGGCATCGATAGCCAGGACCACAGCGTGGTCCTCGAATTCGTCTTCAACAGTGTCGAGCAGCCGCAGCCGGAATGGCCGCATGCCGCCGAGCTGAAGCTGCGCATCCGCCTCGACGAGCAGCTGCACCTCGAACTCGAGACGCGCAACCTCGGCGACACGCCCCTGGCCTTCAGCCAGGCCCTGCACAGCTACTTCGCCGTCAGCGATATTCGCCAGGTGCGCGTCGAGGGACTGCGGGGCTGCAGCTACATCGACACCCTGGACAACTGGCTGGAGCGGCAACAGAGCGACACCCTGAGCTTTCACGGCGAAACCGACCGCATCTACCTGAATACCCCGGCGCAACTGAGCATCGTCGACCCCGCCTGGCAGCGGCGCATCCAGCTACGCAGCAGCGGCTCACGCTCGGCCGTACTGTGGAACCCCTGGATCGACAAGGCCCGGCGCCTCTCGCAATTCGCCGAAGACGCCTGGCAAGGCATGCTCTGTATCGAACACGCCAACGTCCTCGACGATCACATCCTGCTCGCTCCCGGCGCCCAGCACCGGCTCAGCGTCAGCCTGTGGAGCGAAGCGCTGCCGGCCTGAGACGACAAGCCGCTGACGGCTTGATTGCCGTTGGCGGGGACGCGCGTGGAATAAATAAAGGATCAAAAGTTGCGGGTCTTTCTTTAATAAAGGCCCGCTATTGGGACGGTAACTGGCGGTTGCGAATGGCTGGAAACGGCCCAAGCTGTGTCAAAACGTTTTAGAGCGAGCTTGACAGTCAGAATCGCAACGAAATACGCGTTCCTATGCAAATTTTAGGGCTGCTGACCAACCAAACGCTGGCAGATTTTACGTAGCAACGCAGACTTCATAACGGTGTCTGCGTTTTTACACGGCCTGGGCCAAAAGCAGCCGGTCTATACTTATAAATAAATTCGCCCATTTTACTCTTGAGTGCTTGACTCTTGGTTTGTTTGCTCAGATATTTTTATCTTCTATTAGTGAACGCTTCAGATATGAAATAGAAGGCCATATATAAAGGCAGCGATAGCATTAGAGAATTAAGCATAAAATTTATAATAATGCTTTCTGAAAAGCCTCTCATGTAGACTCCATTACCCGGATTCTCCACTCCTGAGTAAATAAACGCCATTCCAGCCAGGGACAAGGCAAAACAAAACAAACTGCCACCCGCTCTGAGTTTTTTAAAGTGCAATATTTTTAGGATTAAAGGGGCGAATGCGATGGACGCTGGAAGTATTAACATCCAAAAAATTTTATGCATCGATTCGGTTTGGCACTTATATTTTGTCATTCCGGCAATCTTTTCAATTCCAGGTACAATTGTTATCACAAAGTCCCCAAGGACTGGATTCAAGTCCATGCAAAATTCGGCCGCAATAGCGAATATTGTGGAGCAAAATAAATACACCAATACAAATCCATCCTTCATAATAGTCTCTAGGTATTTATTCATATTTCATTACTCCCTTCAGCCCCTTCAGCCCCTTCAGCGCATTTGTGTTTTCTAAGCGGGCTTAGCAAAAGGGTGTAGTGGTCTAGGTGGGTAAATCACTATTCACCATTTTGGCGACCATATGAAAACGAGTGTCTAAAAATATAGAATAATTCAGATTGATCGTGCTTTTCTTAGAAAGAAAATTGAAATAGGCAATATCAATATCCCTATTGACAGAAAAACCCAAGGAAACTCTGAAGAAGACTTCCTGATTTTGGCAAAATACCCGGATTCCACCCGCTGAGTTTTCCGATGAAGCAGATGACCTTCGCCGACGCCGAGTACGCAGGCAAGCGCAAGCAGACC
>NZ_JAAOJA010000026.1 GCF_013184545.1 Pseudomonas tumuqii
GCCTTCATCCCCGAGCCGCACATCTTGTTCACCGTCGAGCACACCGTGCCCTGCGCCAGGCCCGCGCCCAGCGCCGCCTGGCGCGCCGGGGCCTGGCCCTGGCCGGCCTGCAGCACGCAACCCATGATCACCTCGTCCACCGCATCGGTTGCCAGACCGGCGCGCTCGAGGGTCGCGCGGATCGCCGCGGCGCCCAACTGCGCTGCCGTAACGTCCTTGAAGTCGCCAAGGAAAGCGCCCATGGGCGTGCGCGCGGCGCTGACGATGACTACCGGATCCTGTTGATTGCTCATCTTTGTTGCCCTCATCGCCGGGTTTCGCTGCGCGTTACCCGATCTGTCTATGGCCCGATAACTATCGAGCCCTTACCTTAGTTGGACCGTTTTATTTCGCCGCCATACGCAAGGCGCCATCCAGGCGGATGACCTCGCCATTGAGCATGGGGTTCTCGATGATGTGCCGCACCAGCGCGGCGTATTCGTCCGGGCGGCCCAGGCGCGGCGGGAATGGCACGTTGGCGGCCAGGGAGTCGCGCACCTCCTGCGGCATGCTGGCCATCATCGGCGTCTCGAAGATGCCCGGGGCAATGCACATCACGCGGATCCCCGAACGCGCCAGGTCGCGCGCCGCCGGCAGGGTCAGGGCGGCCACGCCGCCCTTGGAGGCGGCATAGGCGGCTTGGCCCATCTGCCCGTCGAAGGCGGCGACCGAGGCGGTGTTGACGATCACCCCACGCTCGCCATCCTCGTTCGGCTCGCCCTGGGCCATGGCCTCGGCGGCCAGGCGCAGCATGTTGAAGCTGCCGATCAGGTTGATCTGGATCACCCTGCTGAAGCTGTCCAGGCCATGGGCGCCATTGCGCCCCAGGACCTTCTCCGCCGGCGCCACGCCGGCACAGTTGACCAGCCCGTGCAGGCCGCCAAAGGCCTGCAGCGCCACAGCCACCGCACGGCGGCCGTCCTCTTCGCGAGTGATGTCGGTCTGCACGAAGCGCGCCTGGGCGCCTAGTTCAGCGGCCCGCGCCTCGCCGGCCTCGGCGTTGATGTCGGCCAGCAGCACCTTGGCGCCCTGCCCGACCAGAGTACGGGCGGTGGCCAGGCCCAGGCCGGAACTGGCGCCGGTCAGGAGAAACACTCGGTCTTCGATACGCATGCTTGCGGTTCCTTATTCAGCGGGCGGCCGCCTGGGCCTTGGCAATTTCCTGGTTGCGCAAGAGAAAGCGCTGGATCTTGCCGCTGGGGGTCTTCGGCAGTTCGTCGACGAACTCGACCTCGCGCGGGTAGGCATGCGCCGACAGGCGCTTGCGCACATGCTGCTTGAGCTCCTCGGCCAATGCAGCGTCGGCGCGAAACTGAGGCTGCAGGACCACGAAGGCCTTGACCAGCTCGGTGCGCTCCGGATCCGGCTTGCCGATCACCGCCGCCTCGATCACCGCCGGGTGCTCGATCAGCGCGCTCTCCACGTCGAACGGGCCGACCCGGTAGCCGGAGGTGGTGATCACGTCATCGCTGCGACCGACGAAGCTGATGCTGCCGTCCTCGTTCAGTTCGACGGTGTCGCCACTGAGGTAGTAGTCGCCGACGAAAGCCTTGGTCGGCATCCCCTGATAACCGGGGAACCAGAACAATGGCGAACGCGGCCGGTCCAGCGCGAGGATGCCCGGTTGGCCGGGCGGCAGCTCGCGATTCTGTTCGTCCAGCACCACCACGCGGTGCCCGGGAATGGCGAAACCAGCAGCGCCGATACGTACCGGGTGGGCCAGTGCATGATGATTGCACAGCACCATACCCAGTTCGGTCTGGCCGTAGTGGTCGTGGATGCAGGTGTCCAGGCCGTCGGCGAACCAGCGGATCACCTCCGGGCTCAGCGGCTCGCCGGCGCTGCTGACCGCTCGCAGGCGCCCGCGGAGCACCGGCTCGACCTGCGGCTTGGCGGCCAGCAGCATGCGGAAGGCAGTGGGCGAACCGGCCAGGTTGCTGATGCCGTACTTGCGGATGATCCGGCAGGTGCTCTCCACCGTGAACGACCCTTCGTAGAAAGTGGTCGGGTGGCCCATGGCCAACGGACCGGTCACTGCATAGTAGAGGCCATAGGCCCAGCCGGGATCGGCCAGGTTCCAGAATGCGTCTTCGGGGCGCAGGTCGACCGCCTCGCGCATATAGCCGACGAAGGCCAGGATCGCCTTGAGCGGCACCGGCACCGGCTTGGCCAGCCCGGTGGTACCGGAGGTGAACATCATCAGGAAGGGATCGTCGGCCGAGCGCAGCACCGGTTCGAACTCGGCCGAATGGCGCTCCAACTCGGCCCAGAAACTGAAATCACCGCGCTGGATGCCCTGGCCCTTGGCGCCAGCGACGGTGACGAGCAGCGGCGTACCCTCGACCTCGTCGAGTTTGCCGCGATTGGCCCCATCGGTCACCACAACCTTGGCACCGGAACCCTGCAACCGGTGCTCGATGGCCTTGGGGCCGAACGCGGTGAAAAGCGGCTGGTAAACCGCGCCCAAGCGCCAGGTCCCGAGGATGGTGATCAACAGCTCGACATTGCGCGGCAGCATGCCCGCCACGCAATCGCCGGGACGCACGCCCTGAGCCCGGAGGAAGTTGGCGAAACGCGCCGCCTGCTCCTGTAGCTCGCAGAAGGTGTAGCTGGCGCTGCTGCCGTCGCGGCCTTCCCAGAACAGGGCGATGCGCCCCGGCAAGGCATGCCGGTCGCAGCATTCGACACAGGCGTTGAGGGCGTCGAGGGAACCCGCCAGGGTGGTGGCGACCGTTCTGGGCAGATCGAAGTCGCGGGCAGCGCTCAGGTAATCCTGCATGTCGGTGACTCTCGGTTTGTTGTTGTCCCTGAATAGTCGCGGCGCAAGCTGGCGGCGACAATGTCGACAGACGTCTATTGGCCTGAGCGATTTGGACAACCTCTCAGACCGGGGGCTGCTGCTCGGGATGCATCAGCGCGCGGTACTGCCCCGGGGTGGTGCCGGTCCACTTCTTGAACGCCTTGTAGAAGGCACTGCTGTCGGCAAAACCCAGCTCGAAGGCCAGCTCGGTGAAGTTGCCCTCGCCGCTGTCCAACCGGGCGATGGCCTGGTCGCGCCGCACCTGGTCCTTGAGCCCTTGGAAAGACTGGCCTTCCAGGGCCAACTTGCGCCGCAGGGTCGAGGGCGCCATGAAGAAGTGGCTGGAGAGCGCCTCGAAATCAGGCCAGCGCTCGACCTTGAGGCTGCGCAGGTAGATCTTGATCCGCGCCGCATGGCTGCGCGGATCACGGTAACGCACCAGGATGTTGGCCGGCGCGCCGGCGAGGAAGCGCTTGAGCTCGCGCTCGCTGCGGCGCAGCGGCTGCTCCAGGCACTCGGCATTGAACAGCAGGCGACTTCGCGGCCGGGCGAAGCGCAGGTTGCTACTGAACATCACCCGGTAATCTTCGAGATAGTCCGGCGCCTGACAGTGCAGCTCGACCGCGAGTACCGGGATACGTCGTCCCGCCAGCCAACAGGCCAGGCCATGTACGATCATCCACAGGGTGAAACAGCCGAAGGCGCGGCAGGCATGCCCCGCAGGCTCGTCGATGACGATCGCCGCCATCCCGCCTTGGCGCTCCAGGCGGGGTGTCAGGCCATCGAACACCAGGCCGAGAAATGCCAGCGCAGTATCCAGGGCCGCGCCCAGATTCGGCTCGCGCGATGCGGCGCGGGCCATGAAAGCGTAGCTGCCGGACTTCATCCGCCGCGGGTTCATGCCGAAGAACTCGTCGTCCATCGCCTTGGCCAGCGCCAGCCACAGCCGTGCATAGGCCTGCGCGGACACTCGCGCATAAGGCTTGTTGAGCAATTCCGAGGCGATCCCGGCCTGGGTCAGCAGCACATCGCAGTCCTGACCAAGAGCGCGCCATTGCTGCAGGGCCTCGCCGACCAGGCGCACGGAGATGGTGCCCTTCTCGACCGCAGTCGCCGTCATGCCCACTCCACGCCCGGCGCCATCAGCTGGCGCCCTGTTCCAGCTCCGCCAGCATCAGTTCACGCATGCGGAACTTCTGCACCTTGCCGGTCACGGTCATGGGGAACTCGTCGACGAACTTGAAGTAGCACGGCACCTTGAAGCGGGCGATGTGGGCCTTGCAGTAGGCGCGTAGCGTCTCGGCGTCGCAGGCGTGGCCCGGATGCAGTTGCACCCAGGCGACGATCTCCTCGCCGTACTTGGCGTCGGGAATGCCCACCACCTGCACGTCGGCCACCGCCGGATGAATGAACAGGAACTCCTCGATCTCACGCGGATAGATGTTCTCGCCACCGCGGATGATCATGTCCTTGTTGCGCCCGACGATGCTCAGGTAACCCTCCTCGTCCATCACTGCCAGGTCGCCAGTGTGCATCCAACGTGCGCTGTCCAGAGCCTCACGGGTCGCTTCGGGGTTGTTCCAGTAGCCCAGCATCACGCTGTAGCCGCGGGTGCACAGCTCGCCGATCTGCCCGCGCGGGACGATGCGGCCTTGCTCGTCAACCACCTTGCTCTCCAGGTGCGGCTGGGTGCGGCCCACACTGCTGACGCGTCGTTCGAGGTCGTCGTCTGCCGCGGTTTGGGTGGACACGGGGCTGGTCTCGGTCATGCCGTAGGCGATCTGCACTTCGGACATGTGCAGATCACTGATTACCCGTTTCATCACCTCAATCGGACAGGTGGCGCCGGCCATGATTCCGGTGCGCAGACTGGACAAATCCAAACTGGCACGGTCCGGCAGGTCGAGTTCGGCAATAAACATGGTGGGTACACCATAGAGCGCGGTGGCCTTCTCCTCCGCTACCGCCTGCAGGGTCGCCAGCGGGTCGAAGGCGGCGCCCGGATAGATCATAGTGCTTCCGTGGGTCAGGCAGCCGAGGTTGCCCATGACCATGCCGAAGCAGTGGTACAGCGGCACCGCGATCACCAGGCGATCATGCTCGGTCAAGCCCAGGCTCTCGCCGACCATGTAGCCGTTGTTGAGGATGTTGTAGTGACTGAGGGTCGCGCCCTTGGGCGAGCCGGTGGTGCCCGAGGTGTACTGAATGTTGATCGGGTCGTCGAACTGCAGCAGCGCTTGGCGCGCGGCCAACTGCTCGGGAGCGACCCTGGCAGTCAGGCCCGCCAGTTCCTGCCAGCAGAGGAAACCGGCCGGCGCCCGGCTGGCCAGGCTGATCACCCCGCGCAGCTCGGGCAGGCGCGCGCTGTGCAAGGCACCCGGCTGGCTGGCGGCCAGTTCCGGCAGCAGATCCACCAACATGGCATGGTAGTCGGAGGTCTTAAACGCGTCGGCGCAGATCAGCCAGCGGCAGCCGGACTGCTGCAGCGCGTACTCCAACTCGCTGCCGCGGTAGGCCGGGTTGATGTTGACCAGGATCGCGCCGACCTTGGCGCTGGAGAACTGGGTGATGCACCACTCGGCGCAGTTCGGCGCCCAAATACCGACCCGGTCGCCCACCTCGACGCCCAGCGCCAGCAAGGCCCGCGCACAGGCGTCGACCTCTCCGGCCAATTCGCTCCAGCTGTAACGCAGTTGCTGGTGACGCACCACCAGGGCCTCGCGCTCGGCGAAGCGGGCCACGGTGGCATCGAAGGCCTGGCCGATGGTCATGGCCAGCAAGGGTTTACCCTGGTGGCCTCGGCTGTAACTCAGGTGATTCATGACTTTCCCTTCTTGTGCTTGTAATGGGATAGACGGCCCCCTGGCGGGCCCCGGTGCAACAGTCACACAACCGCCAAACTTACCTTTACGCAAACGTAAGCATTCCGCTCTCGGCTGTCCAGTGACCAATAAGTCGGATAGCCCGCTCACCGATTCGCCGCCTATGCGACCTGGCAGCGCGACGGCAAACGCTCGCGGCGTCAGTCGGCCGGCAGGTACAGCATCTCCGCGGCCTCGCCCATCAGCAGCGGGCGGTTGAGGTCAGCGCAGGCGCGCAGGTACTCGGCGGCCATGGTGACGCGCTTTAGCTTGCGCAGGTCCTCGCTGTAGGACAGCCAGAACTGGCGGATGACGTCGACCTGGTCGGGCAAGACCTCGCACAGGCGCGGATCCGGCCCGGCCAGGAAGCTCGGCAGAATGGCCATGGCCCGCCCCTGCAGGACCGCATGGTACTGGGCGATAACGCTGGTACTGCGCAGGTGGCTGGTGGCGCCGGGCACCATATCGTTGAGGTAGAACAGCTTGGAACTGAAGGCCAGGTCGTCGACGTAGGTGACGAAGGGGTGCTCAGCCAGGTCCTCGCGCGTGTGGATCGGCGCATGGCCGGCCAGGTAGCCGGGCGTGGCGTAAATGCGCAGGCGATAGTCGCATAGCTTGGAGCAGACGTAGGGTCCGCGCTCCGGGCGCTCCAGGGTGATGGCGATATCCGCCTCGCGACGCGACAGGCTGACGAAGTGCGGCACCGGCAGGATGTCCAGGGCGATATGCGGGTAGCGTTCGACAAAGCCGCTCATCTGCGCGCTGACGAAACAGCAGCCGAAGGCTTCGGTGCTGGCGATGCGCAGGTGTCCGGAGAGCGCCAGACTGGTGCCGGAGACCTGCTCGCAGGCAGCCAGCAAGGTGCTTTCCAGGGTTTCCGCGTAGCCCAGCAGGCGCTGGCCCTCCACGGTCAGGACAAAGCCGGTCGAGCGCGATTTCTCGAACAACAGGGCCCCGAGGCTCTGCTCCAGAGTGCGGATGCGGCGCGACACCGTGGTGTAGTCCACCCCCAGGCGGCGCGCGGCGGCGCTGGCGGTGCGGGTACGCGCCACTTCGAGAAAGAAGCGCAGGTCATCCCAGTTGAGCTTGTCGCCCATCGTGCCTTTTTGCATATCGGTCCGTGTTTTTGTTTTATGCCTGACGTAATGCCGCATAGGTATACGCCACGACTCGTGCCGTGACCAGCCACCCGAGGCCAAGTGCGTGCTGAAGGCACTAAGCGCTTTGGCCCGCGCCTCGTAACGCCGGAGGCCTTCGCACAACTAAGATATTTTTGCATATCTATCCGGATTTTTTGCACCTTCTTATGGTGCAAACGCCTATCTATACTCGAACCACAAGCTTGATTGCACCGTACCCCCACAACTACAAGACAGGGCCGGAACCATGAACAGCAACTGCCTACCCTTCCTCGCTGCCCGCGACTTCCTGCTGGCCAACCGCAGCGACTATGCCACTGCCGTGCGCGATTTCCGCTGGCCGCAGCTCGACACCTTCAACTGGGCGCTGGACTATTTCGACACCATGGCCGCGGGCAACCAGGCCCCGGCGCTGTGGATTGTCGAGGAAGACGGCAGCGAGCAGCGCTACAGCTTCGCCGAACTGGCCGAGCGTTCCAATCGCGTGGCCAATCACCTGCGCGAGCTGGGCGTGCGCCGCGGCGAGCGCATCCTGTTAATGCTGGGCAACCATATCGCCCTGTGGGAAACCATGCTCGCAGCCTTCAAGCTCGGCGCCGTGGTGATCCCGGCCACCGCCCTGCTCACCGCCGATGATCTGCGCGACCGTATCGAGCGCGGTGGCGTGCGCCACCTGGTGGTGGGCAGCAACCATACCGACAAGTTCGATGAGCAAGCCCTGGGCTGCACACGCATCTGTGTCGGTGAGGCAGTCAGCGGCTGGATCAATCACGCCAGCGCCGCCGACTATACCAGCCAGTTCCACGCCGATGACCTCACCAAGGCCAGTGACCCGTTGCTGCTGTATTTTACCTCCGGCACTACCAGCAAGCCGAAGATGGTTCTGCACAGTCACCAGAGCTACCCGGTTGGCCATCTGTCCACCATGTACTGGATTGGCCTGCAGCCGGGCGACCTGCACCTGAACATTTCCTCGCCGGGCTGGGCCAAGCATGCCTGGAGCTGCTTCTTCGCCCCGTGGAACGCCGGCGCCTGTGTGTTCATCCATAACACTCCGCGCTTCAGTGCCCCGACGCTGCTCGAGGTGCTGGAGCGCTACGGCATCACCAGCCTGTGCGCGCCGCCCACGGTGTGGCGCATGCTGATCCAGGAAGACCTGGCCGGCTGCCGCGAGCGCCTGCGCCTGCGCGAACTGGTCGGTGCCGGCGAGCCGCTCAACCCGGAGATCATCGAGCAAATCCAGGAGGCCTGGGGCCTGCCGTTGCGGGACGGTTTCGGCCAGTCGGAAACCACCGCGCTGGTTGGCAACACCCCCGGCCAGCCGCTCAAACCCGGCTCCATGGGCCGTCCGTTGCCCGGCTACAGCGTGTGCATGCTCGACCCGGATGGCCAGCCTGCCAACGAAGGCGAAGTCGCCCTGCCCCTGGACTCCCATCCGCTGGGCCTGATGCTCGGTTACGAAGACAGCCCGGAGAAGACCGCCGAGGTGATGCGTGACGGTTTCTACCGTACCGGCGACACCGCGGCCATCGACACCGACGGCTACATCACCTTCGTCGGCCGCGCCGATGATGTGTTCAAGGCCTCCGACTACCGCATCAGCCCCTTCGAGTTGGAGAGCGCGCTGATCGAACACCCGGCGGTGATGGAAGTGGCCGTGGTGCCCAGCCCGGATCCGGTGCGCCTGGCGGTGCCCAAGGCGTTCCTGATCCTGGCCCACGACCAGCCAGGCAGTACCGAACTGGCAGAGCACATCCTCGCCTTCGCCCGCGAGCACCTGGCGCCCTACAAGCGGGTGCGGCGCATCGAATTCGTCAGCGAACTGCCCAAGACCATCTCCGGAAAGATCCGTCGGGTGGAACTGCGCCAGATGGAACTGCAGCGCCGTCAGAGCGACAGCCGTGGGCCGCAGGAACACTTCGAAGAAGACTTCCCGCAGCTCAAGGGCTGAATCCGGGCCGGCGCGTCGGCCCAGCCAACCACTCCCCCGCCCACTCGGCCAACAGTGCCGAGGGGGCGCACTCGACCTACGACAGCAGACAGGACCAGAAAATGACCTCTTCCACAGTTCCCAGCGTCAAACTGCTCATCGACGGCGAATTCGTCGAATCCAAGACCACCCAATGGCGCGACGTGGTCAACCCGGCCACCCAGGAAGTGCTGGCCCGTGTCCCCTTCGCCACTGCCGAGGAAATGAACGCCGCCGTGGCCAGCGCCGCCGAAGCCTTCAAGACCTGGCGCAAGACCCCGATCGGCGCGCGTGCGCGGATCTTCCTCAAGTACCAGCAACTGATTCGCGAGAACATCAAGGAGCTGGCTGCACTGCTCACTGCCGAGCAGGGCAAGACCTTGCCGGACGCCGAGGGCGACGTGTTCCGCGGCTTGGAAGTGGTCGAGCACGCTGCCAGCATCGGCAACCTGCAGATGGGTGAACTGGCCAACAACGTCGCCAGTGGCGTCGACACCTACACCCTGATGCAGCCACTGGGCGTGTGCGCCGGCATCACCCCGTTCAATTTCCCGGCGATGATCCCGCTGTGGATGTTCCCGATGGCCATCGCCACCGGCAACACCTTTGTGCTCAAGCCGTCCGAGCAGGACCCGATGGTGACCATGCGCCTGGCCGAACTGGCCATGGAAGCCGGGGTTCCGCCGGGCGTGCTCAACGTCATCCACGGTGGCGTCGAGGCGGTCAACCTGATCTGCGATCACCCGGACATCAAGGCAGTGTCCTTCGTCGGCTCGACCAAGGTCGGCACCCACGTCTACAACCGCGCCACCGCCAACGGCAAGCGCGCGCAGTGCATGATGGGTGCGAAGAACCACGCCATCGTGCTGCCGGACGCGAACAAGCAGCAGACCCTGAACAACCTGCTCGGCGCCTCCTTCGGCGCCGCCGGTCAGCGCTGCATGGCCCTGCCGGTGGTGATCCTGGTGGGTGAGGCGCAGGCCTGGTTGCCGGACCTGATCGAGCGGACCAAGACCCTCAAGATCAATGGCGGCACCGAGCCTGGCACCGATATCGGCCCGGTGATCTCCTGCGCGGCCCTGGACCGGGTAAACGGCCTGATCGCCAGCGGCATCGAAGAAGGCGCCAAGCTCGAACTGGATGGACGCAACCCGAGCGTGCCTGGCTACCAGGACGGCAACTTCGTCGGCCCGACCATCTTCTCCGGCGTCACGGCGCAAATGTCGGTGTACCGTGAAGAAATCTTCGGCCCGGTGCTCTGCATCATGCACGCCGCCAACCTCAACGAGGCAATCGAGCTGATCAACGCCAACCCGAACGGCAACGGCACCGCGCTGTTCACCCGCTCCGGCGCCGCCGCCCGGCACTTCCAGGAAGAAATCGACGTCGGTCAGGTGGGGATCAACGTACCGATTCCGGTACCGGTCCCGCTGTTCTCCTTCTCCGGCTCGCGCGGTTCAAAGCTTGGCGACCTGGGCCCCTACGGCAAGCAAGTGGTGACCTTCTACACCCAGACCAAGACGGTCACCCAGCGCTGGTTCGACGAGGACGACAGCAGCGCCGTGGTCAACACCACCATCACCCTCAAGTAAGGCTGCCGGGCCGGCCTTGCGCCGGCCCCCCCTGGGAGACATCGCCATGGACTATCAAACCCTGCTGGTTGAGGTGCGCGAACGGGTCGGCCTGATCACCCTCAACCGACCGCAAGCGCTCAATGCGCTGAACAGCCAGCTGATCAGCGAACTCAACCTGGTCCTCGACCGCCTGGAAGCCGACCCAGAGGTCGGTTGTATGGTCATCACCGGTTCGGCCAAGGCGTTCGCCGCTGGCGCCGACATCAAGGAGATGGTCGACAAGGACTACCCGTCAATCTATCTCGACGACTTCTTCGCCGCCGCCGATCGCATCGGCAACCGGCGCAAACCGCTGATTGCTGCGGTCGCCGGCTACGCCCTGGGCGGTGGTTGCGAGCTGGCCCTGATGTGCGACTTCATCTACGCCGCCGACAGCGCCCGCTTCGGTTTGCCTGAGCTGAGCCTGGGCGTGACCCCCGGCATCGGTGGCACCCAACGCTTGACCCATGCCCTGGGCAAGGCCAAGGCCATGGAACTGTGCCTCACCGGCCGCCAACTGGGCGCAGCAGAAGCCGAGCGTGCCGGCCTGGTAGCCCAGGTTTTCCCCGCCGCCGAGCTGCTAGAACAGACCCTGAAGGTGGCCCAAGGTATTGCCGCTAAATCGCTGCCGGCCAGCATGCTGGTCAAAGAATGCGTCAACCGTGCCTTCGAGCTCGGTCTCAGCGAGGGTGTGCGCTTCGAGCGTCGGGTGTTCCATTCGCTGTTCGCCAGTCACGACCAGAAGGAAGGCATGCGCGCCTTCGTGGAAAAACGCCAACCGCAGTTTCAGCACCGCTGAGCCCCCTCCCTAATTACAGAGGTATCCACCATGCATATCGGCTTTCTTGGTCTTGGCAACATGGGCGGCCCAATGGCCTGCAACCTGCTCAAGGCTGGCCACCGCGTCACCGTATTCGACCCCAGCGCCCAAGCTGTCGCCGCGCTTGTCGAGGCCGGCGCCACGAGTGCCACCTCCCCGGCGGCGGTGGCCCAGGCCCGCGTCGAGGCGATCGTCACCATGCTGCCGGCGGCGGCTCAGGTGAAACAGGTTTACCAGGGCAAAGATGGCCTGCTGGCGCACGTCGGCCAAGGCGTGCTGTTGATCGACTGTTCGACCATCGACCCGCTCAGTGCCCGTGAAGTGGCCACCCAGGCCCTCGCCCAAGGCAACCCCATGCTCGATGCGCCGGTTTCCGGCGGCACCGCTGGCGCCGCGGCTGGCACCCTGACCTTTATGGTCGGAGGTCCGGCCAGTGCGTTCGACCAGGCCGGGCCAATTCTCTCGGCCATGGGCAAGAACCTCGTCCACTGCGGCGACAGCGGCAACGGCCAGGTGGCCAAGATTGCCAACAACATGCTGCTCGGCATCTCCATGATCGGCGTCGCCGAAGCCATGGCCCTGGGCGTGTCCCTGGGCATGGACGCCAAGGTGCTGGCCGGCATCATCAACACCTCCAGCGGCCGTTGCTGGAGCTCGGAGATCAACAACCCGTTCCCCGGCGTGCTGGAAAACGCCCCGGCCTCGCGTGGCTACAGTGGCGGATTCGGCACCGACCTGATGCTCAAGGACCTCGGCCTGGCGACCGAAGCGGCCAAGCACGCGCGCCAGCCAGTACTGCTCGGCGCCGCCGCCCAGCAGCTGTACCAGAGCTTCAGCCAGCAGGGTAATGGCGGCCTGGATTTCTCCGCCATCATCAAGCTGTACCGGCGGGACACCGAGGCATGAGCGGCGCTGAAGCTGTGGTTCTGGCCGAGGTGCGCAACCGCATCGGCCACCTGACCCTCAACCGGCCGAGCGCCCTCAACACCCTGACCCTGCCCATGGTGCGCCTGCTCCTGCAGCACCTGCATGCCTGGGAGCAGGATCCCGAGGTGCTCGCCGTGGTCCTGCGTGGCAATGGTGAAAAGGCCTTCTGCGCCGGCGGCGATATTCGCATGCTGTACGACAGCTACGCCTCGGGCAGCAATCATCACGAGCTGTTTCTCGAGGAGGAATACGCCCTCGACCAGTATCTGCATGATTACCCCAAGCCGGTGCTGGCGCTACTCGATGGTTTCGTCCTCGGCGGCGGCATGGGCCTGGCCCAGGCGGCTGCCCTGCGGGTGGTCAGCGAGCGGGTGAAGATGGGCATGCCGGAAGTCAGCATCGGCTTCTTCCCGGATGTCGGCGGCAGTTATTTCCTGCCCCGGCTGCCCGGTCAACTGGGCTTCTACCTGGGCCTCACCGGCCTCCAGGTCGGCGCCGCCGACGCGCTCTACGCTGGGCTGGCCGACCATTGTCTGGCCAGCGAACGGCTGGCCGAGCTCGACCAGGCGCTGGACAACCTGAGCTGGTCGGCAGCACCGCTGGAGAACTTGCAGCAGGTGCTCAACAGCATGACCTGCAGCGAACTGCCCGGTGGCAAGCTCAAGGTCCTGCGCCAAGCCATCGACGATTACTTCGCCCTGCCCGACCTGCCGGCGATCCGCGCCGCCCTGCTCAGCGAGAACCGCCCTGAGCTGCAGGCCTGGGCTCAAGACACCGTGCAGGTGCTGGACAGCCGCTCGCCGCTCGCCATGGCGGTGACCCTGGAGCTGCTGCAGCGCGGTAAACACCTACCGCTGGCCGACTGCTTCGCTCAGGAACTGCACCTGGACTACCAATGGTTCGAACGCGGCGACCTGATCGAAGGCATCCGGGCGCTGATCATCGACAAGGACAAGGCTCCGCGCTGGAACCCAGCGACCCTGGCCGAACTCGACCCGCAGCGGGTGCAGGCCTTCTTCAACGGCTTCCACCCCGCAGCCAGCAACCCCCTGAAGAGTGCCTGAATGGCGCGGCCAGAACAGAGGAAACCACTGCAATGCACGACAGCCAATTGACCGAAGAACAACGCATGATCCGCGACATGGCCCGCGACTTTGTCCGCAGCGAAGTCAGCCCGCATGCCCAGGCCTGGGAGAAGGCCGGCTGGATCGATGACGCCGTGGTGGCGCAGATGGGTGAACTGGGCCTGCTCGGCATGGTGGTACCGGATACCTGGGGTGGCAGCTACACCGACTACGTGGCCTACGCCCTGGCCGTGGAAGAAATCTCGGCCGGCGACGGCGCCCTTGGCGCATTGATGAGCATCCACAATTCAGTGGGCTGCGGCCCTCTTCTGAAATACGGCAGCCCGACGCAGCGAGACAGCTGGTTGCCGCTGCTGGCCAGCGGCCAGGCGATCGGCTGCTTCTGCCTGACCGAGCCACAGGCCGGCTCCGAAGCACACAACCTGCGCACCCGCGCCGAACTGCGCGACGGCCACTGGGTACTCAACGGTGCCAAGCAATTCGTCAGCAACGGCAAGCGCGCCAAGCTGGCCATCGTCTTCGCCATCACCGACCCGCAGCTGGGCAAGAAGGGCCTGTCGGCCTTCCTGGTGCCGACCGACAATCCTGGATTCGTCGTCGAGCGTAGCGAACACAAGATGGGCATCAAGGCCTCCGATACCTGCGCAGTCACCCTGAATGACTGCACCATCGCCGAGGCCGACCTGCTCGGCGAGCGTGGCAAGGGCCTGGCCATTGCCCTGTCCAACCTGGAAGGCGGCCGCATCGGTATCGCCGCCCAGGCCCTGGGCATCGCCCGTGCCGCCTTCGAGGCCGCCCTGGGTTATGCCCGCGAGCGCATCCAGTTCGGCAAGCCGATCGCTGAGCATCAGAGCATCGCCAACATGCTCGCCGACATGCACACCCAGCTCAACGCTGCGCGCCTGCTGATCCTGCATGCGGCACGCCTGAAGAGCGCCGGCCATGCCTGCCTGTCGGAGGCCTCACAGGCCAAGCTGTTCGCCTCGGAGATGGCCGAGCTCGTGTGCTCCAAGGCACTGCAGATCCATGGCGGCTACGGCTATCTGGAGGACTACCCGGTGGAGCGCTACTACCGCGACGCACGCATCACCCAGATCTACGAAGGCTCCAGCGAGATCCAGCGCCTGCTGATCGCCCGTGAACTGATGCACTACCCGCTGTAAACGCCCATTGGCCAAACCGCTCAGGCCGACTGAACGCTGGTGACCTGGGTTTTCCCCGCCCAGGGCGCCATGCTCGGCGCTCGTCCCTCCACAGCCTGATACTGCCATGCCCGCCACCCTGCACACCCCTGATCCCTCACGCTATCTGGACACCCGTAACCAAGCCCTGCGCCTGTTCGCCGAGCGCGGCTTCAGCCGGGTCAGCATGCGCGAGCTGGCCGATTACCTGGGCATCAGGCCCGGTTCGATCTACAACCACATCGAGAGCAAGGAGGCGCTGCTGTTCGAGCTGATCGAGGAGCTCTACGAACAACTGCTGCACGGTGCCCGCCAGCTGCAACGGCGCGCTGCCACGCCCGCCGAACGGCTGCATGGCCTGTTTGAGGCGCACCTGCGGTTGCACGCGAGCATGGGCGCGCATTTTCGTCTTGCCGAATACGACAGCCACTGCCTGGCCGGCGAACAGCAGGCGCACATCCGCGAGCTTCGTGCTCGCTATGAACAGCAGCTGCTGGAAAGCGTGGAACACTTCACCGGGCAGCCGGTCGGCAACAGCCGCCGCGCCGCATTGAGCGGCATCCTGGCCCTGCTCAACCAGTTACCGGCCTGGGTCGAGGCGCCCGAGATGAACCCGGCGGCACGCCACGAGTTGCTGCGCGACATGGTGCTGAGCGCGCTGCGCGGCGCGTTGCGGGCCACCCAGGATTAAGAGGCAGTAACGCTGAGCGTCATTGCGTCTCGGGGACTCCCTGCAAGGCGGCGCGGCAACGCTCTTCGGCCGTGTCCAGCTCCAGCTGCATCTGCTCGATATCGAGCAACTGTTGCTCCAGCTGCAGCCGCCGTTCGGCGATCTTGCCCAGCATGATCTCGAGCTGATTACGGTTGTCGCCCTGCGGGTCGTACAGCTCGATCAGGGTCTTGCATTCGGCCAGGGAGAAGCCAATGCGCTTGCCGCGCAGAATCAGCTTTAGCGCGACCCTGTCCTTGGCCGTAAAGATCCGCTCCTGGCCGCGACGGGTCGGTATCAGCATGCCCTGCTCTTCATAGAAGCGAATGGTCCGGGTGGTCACATCCAACTCGCGCGCCAGTTCGGAAATGCTATAGGTCTTGGCGGTCATGCTTGATCCTTGGTCGATTGTCCACGAGCCATTCCGCACAGAGGCTCCCGTGACATGGGTTCATGGCTATTAGCCTTGGAACGCTAACAACTCATTACGTTAACGTCAACGCCACAACTCGCCAGAGTCAGGCGGCCAGATACAGGCAGGCGATGGCAATGATCTGTCGGTATTCGCTAGCACCTACGCAGCGCGTAACGGAGGATAAAAAAAGCCGGGCCACCAGGGCCCGGCAAACTTCACACCGGAGAGCAATCGGATTGAGCGGTTAGCCCGGGCTTACCAGAGCGGCAAGCTATAGCTGACGATAAAGCGGTTCTCGTCCAGGTTGCTGCCGAAGTTGCTACGGGTGGTGGCGTTGCGCAGACGCAGGCCGACGTTTTTCAGCGGGCCGCTCTGCACCACGTAGGCGATATCGGTGTTGCGCTCCCAGGTCTTGCCCTCGCTCAACCCGGCGCCACGGTCGACGTTATCGCCGGACAGGTAGCGGGTCATCAGGCTCAGCCCAGGCACCCCGATAGTGGCGAAGTCGTAGTCGTAGCGCGCCTGCCAGGAGCGCTCGTCCTGGTTGCCGAAGTCGTTGATCTGCACCAGGTTGACCAGCGCGTTGTCCGAGCCGGCGATGTAGGCGAAGCCGGTGTCGCCGGAGAGGTGCTGGTAGCCGGCGGTAAAACCGTGGCCGCCCAGACGGTAGGTGAACAGCGCGCCGAAAGCGTCGTTGTCGACGTTGCTGCCGCCGTCGTCGCTGGAGCGGGCGTAGCGGATGTCCGACTTGAAGCTGCGGCCCTCGCCCAGCGGCAGCTGGTGTACCAGGTTGACCAGGTGCTGCTGGTAGATGCCGTCCAGGCCGCCGTAGTAGTAGCTGGTGGCGAGCTCGGGGGTCCACTGGTAGCGGCCGCCGGCGAAGAGGAACTCGTCGCTGGTCTTGGCGCTGCCCAGGACGATATTGCGCTTGCCGCCGTTGAACACGGTCATTTCCTGGTTATCCGAGGAGTCGCGCTGGTTGACCCGGTCGATGCGGCCGAGGTCCAGACTCAGGCCCTCCACCTCGTTGCTGCTGAGCCAGGCGCCGCGGAAGGTCTGCGGCAGCAGACGGCTGTCGTTGCGCATCAGCGCCGGCAACACCGGCTGCAGGGTCCCGAGCTTGAGGGTGCTGTTGGAGGCGCGCAGCTTGGCGGTGAGGCCGGCCTCGCCGTACTCGTCCTGGGCGCGCTTGGGCGCCTCGCGGTCGCTCTTGAGGATGCCGGTGCCAACCCGGTCCGGGCTGGAGTCGAGCTTGACCCCGAGCAGGCCGATGGCGTCGAACCCGACCCCGATCGGGCCCTCGGTGTAGCCGGACTCGACGCGCAGCATGAAGCCCTGGGCCCATTCCTCCGCCTTGGCCTGGGTGGCACCGTCCTGACGGAAGTCGCGGTTCATGTAGAAGTTGCGGGTATCCAGCACGGCCTTGCTGTCGGCTATCAGCGCGGCCGAGGCCGGTGCGCAAACACCGATGGCCGCGGCAAAGCCGGACAGCATGAATACTTGGGTAGGTCTAAATACGTACATAGGTCTCTCTTCTTGTAGGTGGGTAATGCACCAACCCCAAACAGCCCACTGCGGCGCAATACCCGGCGAAGGCCGGCACAACCGGCCAGTTCCCCACAGGGTTTCCCATGGGTTCTAGACAACCCTGCCGACGACTCGGCAGAGCAAAAAACAGGCAAACAGCCCCCCAGCGCGGATCACGATCCGCACCTTGAACAGACAGCAGGAGGCTTGCTTTAGAAGTTGCGCTTTGCCAGTTTCAGCACCCAACCGACGATGCCGACCCGGAACAGCAACACGCAGGTAACGAATATCACCCCGAGGATCACATGTACCCACTCGCCCAATGGGCCGTTGGACAGGTAGCTCTGCAGGGTGACCACCACGCTGGCGCCGACCACTGGCCCGAGCACGGTGCCGACGCCGCCGAGCAGGGTCATCAGGATCACCTCACCGGACATGTGCCAGTGCGCGTCAGTCAACGAGGCCAGCTGGAACACCACGGTCTTGGTCGAGCCCGCCAGGCCGGTCAAGGTGGCGGAAATAACGAAGGCCAGCAGCTTGTGCGCGTCGACGTTGTAGCCCAGGGAAATGGCCCGCGGCTCGTTCTCGCGGATCGCCTTGAGCACCTGGCCATAGGGCGAGTGAATGGTGCGCTGAATGACGGCGAAGCCAACGATGAATACCGCGAGGACGAAGTAGTACAGGGTCAGGTTGTCGTTCAGATCGAACAGCCCGAGCAACTGCCCACGCGGTACGCCCTGCAGGCCGTTCTCGCCGCCGGTGAAGGGCGCCTGGACAAAGATGAAGAACACCAGTTGCGCCAGCGCCAGGGTGATCATGGCGAAGTAGATACCCTGGCGACGAATCGCCAGCAGGCCGAACAGCAAGCCGAGCACCGCGGACGCCAGGGTGCCGGCGAGTATTCCCAGTTCGGTGCCCAGCCCGCTGTACTCGCTGAGCAAGTAGCCGGTGATATAGCCGCCAGTGGCGAAAAAGGCGGCATGACCGAAGGACAGCAAGCCGGCATAACCGAGCAACAGGTTGAAGGCGCAGGCGAACAAGGCGAAGCACAGCAGTTTCATCAGAAAGATCGGGTACACCGCCAGGGGCGCGACCAGCGCGACGCCGAACAGCGCCAGGTAGAACCACAGCTTGCGCCGCTGCGCCGCCTGCTGCCGCTCACGTACCACTTGCGGTGGCAGAACCGGGCTGTCCTGCTTGATGTGCAGATTCGTCATGCTTATGTCTCCTTCCCGAACAGTCCCGCGGGACGAACCAGCAGTACCAGTACCATCACCAGGAACACGATGGTGTTAGCCGCTTCTGGATAGATCACCTTGGTCAGCCCCTCAATCAAGCCCATGGCCAGGCCGGTGACGATGGCGCCCATGATCGACCCCATCCCACCAATCACCACCACAGCGAACACCACGATCAGCAGGTTGGCGCCCATGGTCGGGGTGACCGAGTAGATAGGCGCGGCCAGCACCCCGGCGAACGCTGCGAGCGCCGCGCCGTAGCCGTAGGTCAGAGTGATAAGCAGCGGCACGTTGATGCCGAAGGCCTGCATCAGCTTGGGGTTTTCGGTACCGGCACGCAGGTAGGAGCCCAGTCGGGTGCGCTCGATCATGTACCAGGTGAGCAGGCACACCACCAACGCTGCCACTACGACCCAGGCGCGGTAGGTGGGTAGGAACATGAAGCCGAGGTTGTAACCGCCCTTGAGCAGCTCGGGCATCGGGTAGGACGCACCGGAAACGCCGAACAACTTGACGAAGCAGCCCTCGACGATCAGCGCCAGACCGAAGGTCAACAACAGGCCGTAGAGGTGATCCTCGCCGGCGATCCGGCGCAGCAGGCCACGCTCTATCAGCATCCCGAGTGCACCGACCAGCAGCGGCGCCACAATCAGCGCCACCCAATAGTTGAGGCCCAGGTAGTTGAGGCCGAGCACGGCGGCGAAAGCCCCCAACATGTATTGGGCGCCATGGGCGAAGTTGATGATCCGCAGTAGACCGAAGATGATCGCCAGGCCCAGGCTGAGCAAGGCATAGAAAGCGCCGTTGATCAGCCCGAGCAGCAGCTGGCCGAGCAGTACGCCCAGCGGTATGCCGAATACCATAGTCATGAGTTACCACCCGCTGAAAGTCAGTGACACCCGACTGCTGGCAGCCGGGTGGCGAGCTGGGGTTAATTGCTGATCAGTTCTGCGACAGCAGCTTGCATTGGCTCGCGGCCAGCGGGCGGAAGGCCTCGTCGCCCGGGATGGTGCGCACGATCTTGTACAGGTCCCACTCCCCTTTCGACTCGGCCGGGGTCTTGACCTGGGCCAAATACATGTCGTGGACCATGCGGCCATCGGCGCGGATCTTGCCGTTCTTGGCAAACATGTCGTTGACTGGAGTCGCCATCATCTGCGTCCGCACCGCCTGCGCCTCGTCGCTGCCGCTGGCCTTGACCGCGTTCAGGTAATGCAGGGTCGCCGAGTAGATACCCGCCGGCACCATGCCTGGCTTGCTGCCGAAGCGGTCCTCGTAGCGCTTGGACCAGGCGCGGGTTTCCTCGTTGAGGTCCCAGTACCAGCCGGTGGTCAGCATCAGACCCTGGGTCACGTCCAGGCCCATGGCATGAATGTCGTTGAGGAACACCACCATACCGGCCAGCTTCTGCCCGGACTGGGTAACGCCGAACTGGCTGGCGGTCATCAGTGAATTGACCGTGTCGGCACCGGCGTTGGCCAGGGCGATCACATCGGCACCGGAGCCCTGGGCCTGGAGGATGTAGGAGGAAAAGTCACTGCTCGGGAATGGATGGCGTACTGTGCCCAGCACAGAGCCGCCATCGGCCTTGACCACCTTGGTGATGTCGGCTTCCATGGCATGGCCGAAGGCATAGTCGGCGGTCAGGATGAACCAGCTCTTGCCGCCGTTGGCCAATACCGCCTTGGCCGTACCGTTGGCCAGCGCATAGGAGTCGTAGGTCCAGTGGATGTGGTTGGGCGAGCAGTATTCGTTGGTAATACTGGAGGCCGCGGCGCCGGAAATCAGCGCCAGCTTGCCGGCTTGTTCCACCACCTGGCTCGCCGCCAGCACCACCGAAGAGGCGACCAGGCCGGTGACCATGTCGACGTTGCGCTCATCGACCCACTGCCGCACGGTACTGGCGCCGACATCCGGTTTGTTCAGGTCGTCGGCGCTGAAAATCACGATCTTCTTGCCATCGATCTGGCCGCCGAAGTCCTCGACCGCCATCTGCAGCGCTTCCAGGCCACCCGGCCCGGAAAGATCGCGGTAGGTACCGGACATATCGGCCAGGTAGCCGATACGAATTTCGTCGTCGCTGAGCTGCGCCTGGGCGGCGCTGGCAATCAGGCTGGTGGCGAGGATGGTGCTTGCAGTCTTCTGGAACAGATTCATCTCGTTACCTTCCACAGTTATTGTTGTTGTACCGGGCAAAGCAACCCCGACACGGCGGGCCTGGGCCTCGCCGTACTGCATGTTTCGAGGGGTGGAACTGGGTTTAGACGCCTAGACAGCGGTGCAGCAGTTCCTGCTTGGACGACAGCTCGGCGGCGCTGATTTCCTCGACAATCTGGCCGTGATCCATCAGGTAATGCCGATCTGCCAAGGGTGCGGCGAAGCGGAAGTTCTGCTCCACCAATACGATGGTCAGGCCCTTGTTCTTGAGCTTGATCAGCACCTCGGCGAGTTTCTGCACAATCACCGGAGCCAGGCCCTCGGTGATCTCGTCGAGCAGCAACAGATTGGCGCCGGTTCGCAGGATGCGCGCCATGGCCAGCATCTGCTGCTCGCCGCCGGACAGCCGGGTGCCCTGGCTGAAACGCCGCTCGTAGAGGTTGGGGAACATCTCGTAGATGTCATCGAGGCTCATGCCGCCGCTGCGCACCATGGGCGGCAGCAGCAGGTTCTCCTCGACGTTGAGACTGGCGAAGATGCCGCGTTCTTCCGGGCAGAAGCCAACGCCCAGGCGCGGGATCAGGTGCGCGGCGATACCAAGGGTCTCGTTGCCGTTGATCACGATCGAACCGGTGCGCCGGCCCACCATGTTCATGATGGCGCGCAGGGTGGTGGAGCGGCCCGAGCCGTTGCGCCCGAGCAGGGTCACCAGTTCGCCGCGGCGCACCAGCAGGTCGATGCCATGCAGAATGTGCGACTCGCCGTAGAAGGCATGCAGGTCGTTGACCCGCAGTTGCTCGTAATCCGGGCTATGCTGGCTGCTCATGCGCCGGCCTCCTCGATGACGGCCGCTTCGCTGCCCAGGTAGGCCTCGCGCACCAGGGGGTTGGCGGACACGCTGGCGTAGTCGCCTTCGGCGAGGATCGCGCCGCGGGCCAGCACGGTGATGCGGTCGCACAACTGACTGACCACACTGAGGTTGTGCTCGACCATCAGCACCGTGCGCCCCACTGCGGCGCGGCGTACCAGGCCGATGACCATTTCCACGTCCTCGCCGCCCATGCCCTGGGTCGGCTCGTCCAGCAGCAGCACGGCCGGGTCCAGTGCCAGGGTGGTGGCCAGCTCCAGCGCGCGCTTGCGGCCATACGGCAGCTCGATGGTCAGGGTGTCCGCGAATTCGAGCAGGCCCACCTCGTCGAGCATCTGCAAGGCGCGCTCGTTGAGGGCCTCGAGGCTGCGCTCGGACTTCCAGAAGTGAAAGGAGTTGCCCAGCTTGCGCTGCAGGGCCACGCGCACGTTCTCCATCACACTCATGTGACCGAATACCGCGGAAATCTGGAAGGAGCGCACCAGACCGAGACGGGCGATCTGGTTCGGCTGCAGGCCGGTGATGGGTTTGCCCTGATAAATAATTTCGCCGCTAGTGGGCGCGAGGAACTTGCTGAGCAGGTTGAACACCGTGGTCTTGCCGGCCCCGTTGGGTCCGATCAAGGCATGGATATGCCCCTTCTGCACACGAAGATCGACCGAGTCCACCGCGGTGAAGCCGCGAAATTCCTTGGTCAATCCGCGCGTTTCCAAAACGAATTCGGGTGACATGTGGAGCCCTCTAACCTTGCTTGTTGTTATTGGTTATGGCGCTGCTGACACTATTACGTTTACGTAAACGCTAACACTATACGAAAGTCTAATTCCGACTGACTAGTTCCTATCCGATTGAAACCGCGAGACTCGCCTGAAGGATGTCAGACTTTGTTTGCCCGCTTCCCTCGGTCAAACCGCTGAAGTCGAGTATAGGCAGGCGTTCATAAAATAATAACGAGCAAAAAATCAGGTGTGTTATGCATAAATGCCTCATCCTCTGGAGCCGTCGCACCCGCCGCGCACAGCTCTGCCCACGTCCCTGAACGCGCAATGGAGAGACGGCTCCCGCGGCATGGCCAGGAGAGCTTGCGCTGCAGTAGGCGCAGTTTCAACGCGCCGCCCTGGGCACGCGGCCCATCAGATAAAACTCTGTATTGGGTGGCGTGCCCGCCAGCGACACCAGACGGTTGGACAGGCTGAAGAAGGCGGTGATGGCGCCGATATCCCAGACATCATCGAGACTGAAACCGACTGCCTGCAGGCGTGCCTGCCAGTCGCCATCCAGGCCGCCACGCTCGAGGCCGACGTGAAAGGCAAAATCCAGCATCAGGCGCTGGCGCTCACCGATCGGCGCCGTGCGGTGGTTGACCGCCACCTGGTCGGCTAGCAGCGGATCCTTGCTGTAGATGCGCAACACCGCGCCATGCGCCACCACGCAGTACAGGCAGCCGTGGCGGGCACTGGTGGCGACCACGATCATCTCCTTTTCCGCCGGCGTCAGGCTGTCGGACTCGCGCTCCATCAGGGCGTCGTGGTAGGCGAAGAAGGCGCGAAACTCGTCCGGACGGTGGGCCAGCATGAGGAACACATGGGGCACGAAGCCGGCCTTCTCCTGCACCGCGAGTATCCGCTGGCGCAGGTCGTCAGGTAATTGTTCGAGGTTTTCGGGAAGCGCAAAGCGGCTGATCTGCGGGGACATCGGATACTCCACTATCTGAGGCGGCGCCCGGTCCACAGACGCCGCAGGTGCCAAAACCTAGGGTTTCGCGGTGAGTGCCAGCTGCTCGATGCTGAGCTCGCGCATGCGAAACTTCTGCACCTTGCCGGTCACCGTCATGGGGAACTCGTCGACCAGGAGGAAGTGGCGCGGCACCTTGAAATGGGCGATTCGTCCCTTGCAAAACTCGGCCAGTTCCGCCGCAGCCGCCTGGTGGCCCGGGTGGCACTTGACCCAGGCGACGATCTCCTCGCCGTACTTGTCGTCGGGAATGCCCACCACCTGCACGTCGGCCACCGCCGGATGTTTGAACAGGAACTCCTCAATCTCGCGTGGATAGACGTTCTCGCCACCGCGGATGATCATGTCCTTGTTGCGCCCGACAATGCTCAGGTAGCCCTGTTCGTTCATCACCGCCAGGTCGCCGGTATGCATCCAGCGCGCCGGGTCGAGGGCCTCGGCGGTGGCCGCCGGGTTGTTCCAGTAACCGAGCATCACGCTGTAGCCGCGGGTGCACAGCTCGCCGACCTGCCCGCGCGGAACGATGCGTCCCTGCTCGTCGATCACCTTGCTCTCCAGATGCGGCTGGGTCCGGCCGACACTGCTGACCCGACACTGCAGATCGTCATCGGCGTCCGTCTGGGTCGACACCGGACTGGTCTCGGTCATGCCGTAGGCGATCTGCACCTCGGCCATGTGCATCTCGCCGATCACCCGTTTCATCACCTCGATCGGGCAGGTGGCGCCGGCCATGATCCCGCTGCGCAGGCTGGACAAGTCCAGGCCGGCGCGCTCCGGCAGATCCAGCTCGGCGATGAACATGGTGGGCACGCCGTAGAGCACCGTGGCCCGCTCCTCGGCCACCGCCTGCAGCGTGGCCAGCGGCTCGAAGGCGGCACCCGGGTAGATCATGGTGCTGCCATGGGTCAGGCAGCCGAGGTTGCCCATGACCATGCCGAAGCAGTGGTACAGCGGCACCGGGATCACCAGGCGATCATGCTCGGTCAAGCCCAGGCTCTCGCCGACCATATAGCCGTTGTTGAGGATGTTGTAGTGACTGAGGGTTGCGCCCTTGGGGAAGCCGGTGGTGCCCGAGGTGTACTGAATGTTGATCGGGTCGTCGAACTGCAGCTGGGCACTGCAGGCGCGCAACTGCTCTGGGCCGACCTCATCACCCCGGGCCAGGAACACCGACCAGTCGAACATACCGACGGCCGGTTGCTGGCCGAGGCTGATCACCCCACGCAACTCGGGTAGCAGACGGCTTTGCAGTGCACCGACGGCGCAACCGGCGAGCTCCGGCAACAGTTCACCGAGCATCGCGTGGTAGTCGCTGCTCTTGAACGCATCGGCGCAGATCAGCCAGCGGCAGCCGGAGTGCTTGAGCGCATACTCGAGTTCGCTGAGGCGGTAGGCCGGGTTGATATTGACCAGCACCACGCCAACCTTGGCGCTGGCGAACTGGGCGATGCACCACTGGGCACAGTTCGGCGCCCAGATGCCGAGGCGCTCGCCAGGCTGCATGCCGATGGCCAACAAGGCACGGGCACAGCGATCCACCGCCTCACCCAGCTCGCCCCAGCTATAACGTAGGTGTTGATGACGAACGACGAGTGCCTCGCGCTCGGCGAAACGCGCCACCGTCTGATCGAACGCCGCACCTATGGTCATGGCCAACAGGGGCTTGTCCTGCAATCCGCGTGTGTAACTAGGTGAAATCATGAGTTCCTCGATTCTTTTGCTTGTTCTGAGGTCTGGCGTCCGGGCTGCGCCCGCTATCAGAGACTTGACAGCGCGCTAAGCCAGCTTTACGTTAACGTAAAGGTATGCAGGCTGACAAGCCTCCACCCAAACCTGCCACGACAACGACAACAAGGTGCCCCCATGAGCTATCCGTCCCTCAACTTTGCCCTCGGCGAAACCATCGACATGCTCCGCGATCAGGTTCAGGCCTTCGTCGCTGCGGAACTGGCACCGCGCGCCGCCGCCATCGACAGCGACAACCTGTTCCCTGCCGACATGTGGAAGAAGTTCGGTGACATGGGCCTGCTCGGCGTCACCGTCTCCGAGGAATACGGCGGCGCCGGCCTCGGCTACCTGGCCCACGTGGTCGCCATCGAGGAGATCAGCCGCGCTTCGGCTTCGGTCGGCCTGTCCTATGGCGCCCATTCCAACCTGTGCGTCAACCAGATCAACCGCAACGGCAGCGCCGAGCAGAAAGCCAGGTACCTGCCCAAGCTGGTGAGCGGCGAGCACGTTGGCGCCTTGGCCATGAGCGAGCCGAACGCCGGGTCCGACGTGGTATCGATGAAACTGCGCGCCGAACGCCGCGGCGACCGCTATGTGCTCAACGGCAGCAAGACCTGGATCACCAACGGCCCGGATGCCAACACCTACGTGATCTACGCCAAGACCGACCTGGACAAGGGTGCGCATGGCATCAGCGCCTTTATCGTCGAGCGTGACTGGAAGGGTTTTTCCCGTGGCAGCAAGTTCGACAAGCTCGGCATGCGCGGTTCCAACACCTGCGAGCTGTTTTTCGATGACGTCGAGGTGCCGGAAGAGAACATCCTCGGCAAGGAAAACGGCGGCGTGAAGGTGCTGATGAGCGGTCTCGACTACGAACGCGTTGTCCTCGCCGGCGGGCCGATCGGGATCATGCAGGCCTGCATGGACGTGGTGGTGCCCTATATCCACGACCGCAAGCAGTTCGGCCAGAGCATCGGCGAATTCCAGCTGATCCAGGGCAAGGTCGCCGACATGTACACCCAGCTCAACGCCAGCCGCGCCTACCTGTATGCCGTGGCCCAGGCCTGCGACCGTGGCGAGACCAACCGCAAGGACGCCGCCGGGGTGATCCTCTACAGCGCCGAGCGTGCCACCCAGATGGCCCTGGAGGCGATCCAGATCCTCGGCGGCAACGGCTATATCAATGAGTTCCCCACCGGCCGCCTGCTGCGCGACGCCAAGCTCTATGAAATCGGCGCCGGCACCAGCGAAATCAGGCGCATGCTGATCGGCCGCGAGCTGTTCAACGAAACCAAATAAGGCGCTTGCCTGCGTAGGGTGGAAAACCGCGAAGCGTTTTCCACCAAAGCCGGTGGATGGATAAAACGTCATCCACCCTACGGATTACGGTATCGGAGTCACTGATGGCCATCCTGCACACCCAGATCAA
>NZ_JAAOJA010000027.1 GCF_013184545.1 Pseudomonas tumuqii
TGTGATCAGCACGGCATTCTCCTGATCGCCGACGAGGTGCAGACCGGCGCCGGGCGTACCGGCACCTTCTTCGCCATGGAGCAGATGGGCGTAGCCGCCGACCTGACCACCTTCGCCAAGTCCATCGCCGGCGGTTTCCCGGTGGCCGGTGTGTGCGGCAAGGCCGAGTATATGGACGCCATCGCCCCGGGCGGCCTGGGCGGCACCTACGCCGGCAGCCCGATCGCCTGCGCCGCGGCGCTGGCGGTGATCCAGGTGTTCGAGGAGGAAAATCTGCTGGAACGCTGCAAGGCGGTCGGCGAGCGGCTGGTCAGCGGCCTCAAGGCCATCCAGGCCAGGCACAAGGCGATCGGCGAGGTGCGCGCCCTCGGTGCGATGATCGCCATGGAGCTGTGCGAGGACGGCGATCTGCACAAACCGAATGCCGCCCTCACCGGTCAGATCGTCGCCAGGGCCCGCGACAAGGGCCTGATCCTGCTGTCCTGCGGGACCTACGGCAACGTGCTGCGGGTGCTGGTGCCGCTGACCGCCGAAGACGCCCTGCTCGACAAGGGCCTGGCGATCATCGCCGAGTGCTTCGACGAATTGGCGTAAGCGCAACTGTTGTATGGAAACCCGCTGCGGCGGGTTTTCTTTTATCCGCGACCTCGTAGGGTGGATCGGGGCGCGTAGCTGACGCTTCACCTATCCACCAACTGCGATGGTGGATGAAAAAAGCGTCATCCACCCTACACCGCTCTGCTGAGCGGGCAGCCGACTATCGTCCTAGCGGCGGCGGCAGTTTCGCTCGGGTACAATGCGCCACTTTCGTGAATGCCACCGAGGTGCGCCATGCAACCCTTCGCCATCGCCCCGTCGATCCTCTCCGCCGATTTTGCCCGCCTGGGCGAGGAAGTGGACAAGGTGCTCGCCGCGGGTGCCGACATCGTGCACTTCGATGTGATGGACAACCACTATGTGCCCAACCTGACCATCGGCCCGATGGTCTGCGCGGCGCTGCGCAAGTACGGCATCAGCGCGCCGATCGACGCCCACCTGATGGTCAAGCCGGTGGACCGCATCATCGGCGACTTCATCGAGGCCGGCGCCAGCTACATCACCTTCCACCCGGAGGCCAGCGAGCATGTCGACCGTTCCCTGCAGCTGATCAAGGCGGGCGGTTGCAAGGCCGGCCTGGTGTTCAACCCGGCCACCCCGCTGGAGGTGCTCAAGCACGTGCTGGACAAGGTCGACATGATCCTGCTGATGAGCGTCAACCCGGGCTTCGGCGGGCAGAAATTCATCCCCGGCACCCTCGACAAGCTGCGTGAGGCGCGTGCCCTGATCGACGCCAGCGGCCGCGACATCCGCCTGGAGATCGACGGCGGGGTCAATGTGCAGAACATTCGCGAGATCGCTGCCGCCGGGGCCGACACCTTCGTTGCCGGCTCGGCGATCTTCGGCCAGCCGGACTATAAGGTCGTGATCGACGCCATGCGTGCCGAGCTGGCCCAGGTGCGCGGGTGAGCATGCTGCGCGAGCTGTTTCAGGGCGAATTGCCACGCCTGGTGATGTTCGACCTGGACGGCACCCTGGTCGATTCGGTGCCGGATCTGGCTGCGGCGGTGGACAAGAGCCTGCTCCAGCTCGGGCAGCCGGCGGCCGGGATCGAGCAGGTGCGCGACTGGGTCGGCAATGGGGCGCGGGTGCTGGTGCGTCGCGCCCTGGCCGGTGGACTGCAGCACGAGCATATCGACGATGCCGACGGTGAACAGGCGCTCGAACTGTTCATGCAGGCCTATGCCGAGGACCACAGCCTGACCCGGGTTTATCCGGGCGTGCTGGCAACCCTCGACTGGCTGCGCGCGCAACAGGTCGAGATGGCGATCATCACCAACAAGCCGGAGCGCTTCGTCGCGCCGCTGCTGGATGACAAGGGCCTGGGCAGCTATTTCCGCTGGATCATCGGCGGCGACACCCTGCCCCAGCAGAAGCCCGACCCGGCCGCGCTGCTGCATGTCCTGCAGCTGGCCCGGGTCGAGGCGCAGCAGGCGCTGTTTATCGGCGATTCGCGCAATGACGTGCTGGCGGCCAAGGCAGCCGGTGTGCCTTGCGTGGCGCTGAGTTACGGCTACAACCACGGTCGCCCGATCGCCGAAGAGGGCCCGCTGCGCGTGCTGGATGATTTGCGCCAGCTGCTGGTTGCCGGCTAAGCCGCGCGGGCCGGGTTGCTTAGGTCTGGCGGCTGCGCTAGTGTTGCCAGACTTTACTCCTGCCTAAGAGAGCTCCGTGGTGGTTACCTGCACGCGCTGGTCCGCAAGAACCGGTATGAAAATCATCAAGGCCCTGGCCCGTTGGCGCTGGCGCCTCTGACCTGATCTTGGCCGCAAAGACGGCGCGTTTGCACACGACCGATTTACCCTCAAGCCACGAGGCTGATATGACCCGCGAAGAATTCCTGCGTTTAGCCGCTGCCGGCTATAACCGCATTCCGCTTGCCTATGAAACCCTGGTCGACTTCGACACGCCGCTGTCGATCTACCTGAAGCTGGCCGATGAGGCCAACAGCTACCTGCTGGAGTCGGTCCAGGGTGGCGAGAAATGGGGCCGTTACTCGATTATCGGCCTGCCGGCGCGCACCGTGCTGCGCGCCTATGGTCACCGCGTGAGCATCAGCGTCGATGGTGTCGAGGTCGAACGCCACGAATGTGCCGACCCGCTGGCCTTCGTCGAGCAGTTCCAGGCACGCTACCGGGTGCCGACCCTGTCCGGGCTGCCGCGTTTCAATGGCGGCCTGGTCGGCTACTTCGGCTACGACAGCGTGCGTTACGTCGAGCCGAAGCTGGCGGCCGGGAGCCATCCCGACCCGCTGGGCACCCCGGATATCCTGCTGATGGTGTCCGACGCCGTGGTGGTGTTCGACAACCTGGCCGGCAAGATGCACGCCATCGTCCTCGCCGACCCGGCCGAGGAGGGGGCGCTGGAACAGGGCCAGGCACGCCTGCAGGCGATCCTGCTCAAGCTGCGCCAGCCCATCACCCCGCGCCTGGGCGTCGACCTGAATGCTCCGCCCGCTGCCGAGCCGGCATTCCGCTCCAGCTTCAGCCGCGACGATTACGAGCGCTCGGTCAAGGCGATCAAGGAGTACATCCTCGCCGGCGACTGCATGCAGGTGGTGATCTCCCAGCGCATGTCGATCCCGTTCAAGGCTGCACCTATCGACCTGTACCGGGCGCTGCGCTGCATCAACCCGACGCCCTACATGTACTTCTTCAACTTCGGCGACTTCCATGTGGTCGGCAGCTCGCCGGAAGTGCTGGTGCGTCTCGAGGACGGCCTGGTCACAGTGCGCCCGATCGCCGGCACCCGCCCGCGCGGCGCCAACGAGGAGGCCGATCTGGCACTGGAGCAGGATCTGCTGGCGGACGCCAAGGAGCTCGCCGAACACCTGATGCTGATCGATCTGGGGCGCAACGACGTCGGCCGGGTCGCCAGCACCGGCTCGGTCAAGCTCACCGAGAAGATGGTGATCGAGCGCTATTCCAACGTCATGCACATCGTCTCCAACGTCACCGGCCAGCTCAAGGAAGGCCTGACCGCGATGGACGCGCTACGGGCGATCCTGCCGGCCGGCACCCTGTCCGGGGCGCCGAAGATTCGCGCGATGGAAATCATCGACGAACTGGAGCCGGTCAAGCGTGGCGTCTACGGCGGCGCCGTTGGCTACCTGGCGTGGAACGGCAACATGGACACCGCCATCGCCATCCGCACCGCGGTGATCAAGGACGGCGAACTGCATGTGCAGGCCGGCGCCGGCATCGTCGCCGACTCGGTACCGGCGCTGGAGTGGGAAGAAACCCTGAACAAGCGTCGCGCCATGTTCCGTGCCGTCGCGCTTGCCGAACAAACCGTCCCCGACCAGAACCCGCGCTGAGGAGTCCTGCCATGCTGCTGATGATCGATAACTACGACTCCTTTACCTACAACGTGGTGCAGTACCTCGGCGAGTTGGGCGCGGAGGTCAAGGTGATCCGCAACGACGAGCTGAGTGTGGCCGAGATCGCCGCCCTGCAGCCCGAGCGCATCGTCGTTTCGCCCGGGCCCTGTACGCCCAACGAGGCCGGCGTGTCGCTGGCGGTAATCCAGCACTTTGCCGGCCAGCTGCCGATCCTCGGCGTCTGCCTGGGTCACCAGAGCATCGGCCAGGCCTTCGGCGGCGATGTGGTGCGCGCGCGCCAGGTGATGCACGGCAAGACCAGCCCGGTGTTCCACGAAAATGGCGGGGTGTTCGCCGGCCTCAACAACCCGCTGACGGTGACCCGCTATCATTCCCTGGTGGTCAAGCGCGAAACCCTGCCGGACGTTCTGCAAGTCACCGCCTGGACCCAATTCGACGATGGCGCGGTCGATGAAATCATGGGCCTGCGGCACAAGACGTTGAATATCGAGGGGGTGCAGTTCCACCCGGAGTCCATTCTCACCGAGCAGGGCCACGAGCTCTTTGCCAACTTCCTCAAACAACATGGAGGCGTGCGCGCATGAACATCAAGGAAGCCCTCAACCGGGTCGTCAGTCAGCTCGACCTGAGCACTGCAGAAATGCAGGATGTGATGCGCGAGATCATGACCGGCCAGTGCACCGACGCACAGGTCGGCGCCTTCCTCATGGGCCTGCGCATGAAGAGCGAGACCATCGACGAGATCGTCGGTGCCGCGCAGCTCATGCGCGAGCTGGCCGCGCCGGTGCGGATCGACGCCGAGCACCTGGTCGACACCTGTGGCACCGGTGGCGACGGCATGAATATCTTCAACGTCTCCACCGCGGCGGCCTTCGTCGTCGCCGCGGCCGGGGGGCAGGTGGCCAAGCACGGCAACCGCGCGGTCTCGGGCAAGAGCGGCAGCGCCGATCTGCTCGAGGCCGCCGGGGTCAACCTCAATCTCACCCCGGAGCAGGTGGCGCGTTGCGTCGAGAGCGTGGGGGTCGGCTTCATGTTCGCCCCGGCCCACCATGGCGCGATGAAGTACGCCATCGGCCCGCGTCGTGAACTGGGCCTGCGCACCATCTTCAATATGCTCGGGCCGATGACCAATCCGGCCGGGGTCAAGCATCAGGTGCTGGGGGTGTTCAGCAAGGCGCTGTGCCGGCCGCTGGCCGAAGTGCTGCAGCGCCTGGGCAGTGAGCATGTGCTGGTGGTGCATGCCCAGGATGGTCTGGACGAGATCAGCCTGGCGGCACCGACCTTCGTCGCCGAACTGAAAGACGGCGTGGTCAGCGAGTACAGCATCCAGCCGGAAGATTTCGGCATCAAGAGCCAGAGCCTGATCGGCTTGACCGTCGACGACGCCGAACAATCGCTGGCCCTGATCCGTGATGCACTGACCAAGCGCAAGGGCGAGCAGGGCCAGAAGGCGGCCGACATGATCGTGCTGAATGCCGGGGCGGCGCTGTATGCCGCCGATCTGGCCAGCAGCCTGAAAGAAGGTGTACAACTGGCCCATGATGCGCTGCATACCGGGCTGGCCTGGGAGAAGCTGCAGGAACTGGTGTCCTTTACCGCGGTATTCAAGCAGGAGAATCAAGGGTGAGCATTCCAACCATTCTGGAGAAGATCCTTGCCCGCAAGGCCGAAGAAGTGGCCGAACGTCGTGCCATCGTCGGCCTCGAGGAAGTCGAGCAGCAAGCCCGTGCCGCCGATACCCCGCGTGGCTTTGCCCGAGCCTTGCAGGAACAGGCCAAACGCAAGCAGCCGGCGGTGATCGCCGAGATCAAGAAGGCTTCGCCGAGCAAGGGCGTGCTGCGTGAGTTCTTCGTCCCGGCGGACATCGCCCGCAGTTACCAGGCCGGTGGCGCGACCTGTCTGTCGGTGCTGACTGACCAGGATTTCTTCCAGGGCGCCGACCTCTACCTGCAGGAAGCGCGCAACGCCTGTTCGCTGCCGGTGATCCGCAAGGATTTCATGATCGATCCCTACCAGATCGTCGAGTCCCGCGCCCTGGGCGCCGATTGCGTGCTGTTGATCGTGGCGGCACTGTCCGATGCGCAGATGGCCGAACTGGCGGCGACCGCCAAGGCCTTCGATCTCGATGTGCTGGTCGAGGTGCACGATGGCGAGGAGCTGGAGCGGGCGTTGAATACCCTGGATACCCCGCTGGTGGGGATCAACAACCGTAACCTGCATACCTTCGAACTCAACCTGGAGACCACCCTGGATCTGCTGCCGCGAATTCCGCGCGACCGTCTGGTGGTGACCGAGAGCGGCATTCTCAACCGCGCCGATGTCGAACTGATGGAAATCAGCGAGGTGTACGCTTTTCTGGTCGGCGAAGCCTTTATGCGCGCCGACAACCCGGGCGCCGAACTGGAGCGCTTGTTCTTTCCCGAGCGCAAGCGGGTGATCGCCAGTCCCGATGTGGACTGATTTCGGCGGATACTAAAAAGCCGGCGCATGCGCCGGCTTTTTCATACCTGGCGATTTCAGCGGGTGCCGAACACCACCATGGTTTTGCCTTTGACGTTGACCAGGCCTTGCTCTTCCAGGGCCTTGAGCACGCGGCCGACCATCTCGCGCGAGCAGCCGACGATGCGGCCGATTTCCTGGCGGGTGATCTTGATCTGCATGCCGTCCGGGTGGGTCATGGCGTCCGGCTGTTTGCACAGGTCGAGCAGGGTGCGCGCGACGCGGCCGGTGACATCGAGAAACGCCAGGTCGCCGACCTTGCGCGTGGTGTTGCGCAGGCGTTCGGCCATCTGGCTGCCGAGGGCGTAGAGGATGTCCGGGTCTTGCTGGGTCAGTTCGCGGAACTTGGCGTAGCTGAGTTCAGCCACTTCGCATTCGGTCTTGGCGCGCACCCAGGCACTGCGTTCTTTCTCCGCGCCGTCCTTGTCGAACAGACCCATCTCGCCGAAGAAGTCCCCGGGGTTGAGGTAGGCGATGATCATTTCGCGGCCATCGTCGTCCTCGATGAGGATGGTGACCGAGCCTTTGACGATGAAGAACAGGGTTTCGCAGCGATCACCCGCGTAGATGATGGTGCTTTTTGCCGTATAGCGCCGACGGTGACAATGTGCGAGGAGTTTGTCGAGATTCTTGATTTTAGGTGTAAGGGTAATTGCGACCATGCCCGAGTCCCGAAAATAAAAAGGTAAGCCTTTGTCTGACAGGCAATTTCTTATAGTTATCTAGCCCAGTGTGCCAGTAATCCGGCGTCAGCTTAACAAACACGCCAAGGCCTGGGTCGATTTTGCGACATGGCTAACATCTAGCCGCGGAACTTCCGCCCAGAAGGCCGAAGTCGGGCCGCGAAAAGGGCTGTGCTAAGCTGCGTCCCTTTTTAACAGCGGAGGCTTGGTAATGAAAGCGCGCATTCAATGGGCCGGCGAAGCCCTGTTTATCGGCGAGTCGGGCAGTGGTCACGCGGTGGTGATGGACGGCCCACCGGAGAGCGGTGGCCGTAACCTGGGTGTGCGCCCGATGGAGATGCTGCTGATCGGTCTGGGCGGATGCAGCAACTTCGATGTGGTCAGCATCCTGAAAAAATCCCGACAGCCGGTAGAGAGTTGTGAGGCCTTTCTCGAGGCCGAGCGGGCCACCGAGGAACCCAAGGTGTTCACCAAGATCCACCTGCATTTCGTGGTCAAGGGCCGAGGCTTGAAAGAGGCCCAGGTCAAGCGTGCGGTGGAGCTGTCGGCGGAGAAGTATTGCTCGGCCTCGATCATGCTCGGTCGCGCCGGGGTTGAGATCACCCACGACTACGAGATCGTCGAATTGGCTGAACAAGCATGAGCGTCAAGCCATAAGTTACCAGTGGCAAGCACAAAGGGCGCCAGCGGCGCCCTTTGTGCTTGCCAGCAACCTGCTTGCGGCTAGAGCCTATAGGCGCTTTTGGTCATGACCTTGGACAGCAGCGTCATGCCGAATTTTACCGGAGTCGGGAAACGCAGGCCGCCGGCCTCCAGGGCACTGGTGGCATGGCGCTCTTCATCGAGGCGCATCTGCTCGAGTATCGCCCGTGACTTGTCGTCGTTGGCTGGCAGCTGTTGCAGGTGGTCGTCCAGGTGTTTGACCACCTGATCTTCGGTGGCGGCGACAAAGCCCAGGCTGATCTTGTCGCTGATCAGGCCGGCCACGGCGCCGACACCAAATGACAGGCCATAAAACAGCGGGTTGAGCACACTCGGGTGGCTGCCCAGCTGGCGGATACGTTGCTCGCACCAGGCCAGATGATCGATTTCCTCATCGGCGGCATGCTCCATGGCGGCTCGCACGTTCGGCAGCTTGGCGGTCAGCGCCTGGCCCTGGTACAGCGCCTGGGCGCATACCTCGCCAGTGTGGTTGATGCGCATCAGGCCGGCGACATGCCGCGCGGTCGGTTCATCCAGCTCGCTCTCCGCCTGCACGATGGCTGGCGAGGGGCGGCTGGGCTGGCCGCTGAAGGGCAGCAGGGTGCGCAGAGCCGCGTCCGCTTGCAGGAACAGGCGGTCGACGGGGGAGTAGTGACGTTCGCAGGCCATCGGGCACCTCCGGCGAAAAAAGAGTGGCAAGTTTACTCCAATCGATATGCCGCGGCTTGACCGGCGTCAGGGCCGTTCGACTGGGCGGGGAGCGTCGTTCAACCCGGCGGCCAGGTCATCTGCCGTTGACCGAGGACATGCATATGGATGTGGTAAACGGTTTGCCCGCCCAATTCATTGCAGTTCATCACCATGCGAAAGCCTTGTTCACAGCCTTGTTCCTTGGCCAGGCGCTGAGCGGTATAGAGCATGTGCCCGGCCAGGGCCTTGTCGTCTTCGCCAAGGTCGTTGAGGGTGTGAATGTGCTTTTTCGGGATCACCAGGAAATGCACCGGGGCCTTGGGGCCGATATCGTGAAAGGCGAACACCTGATCGTCTTCATAAAGCTTGCGCGCGGGTATTTCCCCGGCGACGATCTTGCAGAACAGACAGTCCATGGCACAGTCTCCTGGCCTGTTGAATGAGGCTCGAGTCTAGCGGGCTGGGTCGATCCCGGCCAGCTGACCGCCACAAGGAGCGGGTGTGAAGAACGATATCCATGATCTGGGCCTGGTGCTCGACTCCAGGGTCAAGCTGATCCTCATCGAGTCCTGGGATGAGCCGCGCGTACTGGAAACGCTGACCGGTCTGGCGGTCAAGCGTGGCCTCGGCTTGCACACCTGGTCGGTGACCGAAGGCCTGCGCCTGGGCTTCGGCGGTGAGCCGCTGGGCGAAGGCGCGAGCCAGGAGCCGGAGGCCGCGTTGCGGCTGATCAAGGCCGATCCGCAGGCGAATCTGTATGTGCTGTGCGACCTGCATCCGTTCCTCGCCGACAACCCCAGGCTGGTGCGCCTGCTCAAGGAAATCGCCATGCGCGATACGCCACAGGCGCCCACCCTGGTACTGGTCTCCCATGCCTGCAAGCTGCCGGCGGAGGTGCAACGCTTTGCCGCGCGCTTCAGCCTGGCACTGCCGGCGGAAGACGAGTTGCTGGCGATCGTGCGCGAGGAAGCCAGCCGCTGGAGCGAGCGCAATCGCAATGCCCGGGTGCGCACCGATAATCGTACCTTGCAGCAGGTGGTGAAGAACCTGCGCGGCTTGAGTCATGGCGAAGCGCGGGTGCTGGCGCGCAATGTGATCTGCGATGACGGCGCTATTACCCAGGAGGATTTGCCGGAACTGAACAAGACCAAGTTCCAGCTACTGGATCTCGAGGGGGTGCTGAGCTTCGAGTACGACACCGCCCGCTTCGCCGAGGTCGGCGGCTTGAGCAACCTGAAGCGCTGGCTGGCCGAGCGCCAGGGCATCTTTCTCGACGGCAAGGGCAGCGACCTGCCCAAGGGCATGCTGCTGGTCGGTGTGCAGGGCGGCGGCAAGAGCCTGGCCGCCAAGGCCGTGGCCGGCTTGTGGGGCTTGCCCCTGCTGCGCCTGGACTTTGCCTGCCTGTACAACAAGTTCTTCGGCGAGACCGAGCGCAACCTGCGTGAGGCCTTGAGCCTGGCCGAGCAGATGGCGCCCTGTGTGCTGTGGATCGACGAGATCGAGAAAGGCCTGGCCAGCGGCGAGCATGACGGCGGCGTCAGCCAGCGGGTGCTCGGCACCCTGCTGACCTGGATGGCCGAGCGCAAGGCGCCGGTATTCATGGTGGCGACCGCCAACGCGATCGACCGTCTGCCGCCGGAACTGGTGCGCAAGGGGCGTTTCGATGAGCTGTTCTTCGTCGACTTGCCCGATCAGGCTGTGCGCGCGGAGATCTTCCGCATTCATCTGGTGCGGCGCGAGCTGGAACCCGCCGGGTTCGATCTGCACCTGCTGGCGCTCGCCAGCGCCGGGTTTTCCGGGGCAGAGATCGAACAGGTCGTGGTCAGCGCCCTGTATGCCGCCCAGGCGCAACAACAGGCGGTCGATCAGGCCTTGCTGCTGCACGCTATCCACAGCACGGCACCCTTGTCGGTGGTGATGGCCGAAGACCTCAACGCCTTGCGGGCCTGGGCCCAGGGTCGTACGGTCCTGGCCTGATCAGCTGCGGCTGAGCGGCCGGTTAAGGCGCGCCGCGACCTTGCGCACCAGCCAGCGCGGCGCCAGGCGTGGCGCCATGGCCCGTAGCCGGTTGCGCCAGCCGGGAATGATGATCGCGCGGTTTTTCTCCAGCGCCTTGAGCGTGATCAGTGCCACCTCCTCGGCGCTCATCACCCGCCTGTCGTGTTCTGCCTGCGTGCTGTCCATCTGTGCCGAGCAGAAGTATGCACTGCGCATCGGCCCCGGGCAGAGCACCGACACGTTGACGCCGTATTCCTTGAGTTCTTCCCGCAGGCCTTCGGAGAAGTGCAGAACGTAAGCCTTGCTTGCGTGGTAGTTGCTCATCCATGGGCCGGGGTGAAATCCCGCCAGCGAAGCGACATTGAGGATCTGCCCGCTGCCCTGTCCGGCCATCACCGTGCCGAGCGCATGGCAGAGGCGGGCGAGCGCGAGGACGTTCACCTCAATCAGTTGCTGCTCGCCGCGCCAGTCCTGCGCGACGAAGGCACCGCGAGTGCCCACCCCGGCGCTGTTGATCAGCAGGTCGATGGACAGCTCGCTCTGTTCCAGTTCATGCAGCAGGCCGGAGATTTGCAGCGGCTCGCCGAGGTCGCAGACGCGGAACAGGACTTCCACGGCAAAGCGCTGAGTCAGTTCGCAGGCAATGCTGTCCAGCGCATCGCGTTGCCGTGCGACCAGGATCAGGCTACGCCCGCGGCGTGCCAGGGCTTCGGCCAGGGCCAGGCCGATACCGCTGGAGGCGCCGGTGATGAGGGCGTAACGGGGCATGGAGTTTCTCCGTGAGGGGCGGGCCTGGCCTGCGGCCCCGTGAGGGTTGCGCTACGCGTCAGAGGCCTGCGCGGTTCACATAGTCCTGATAGGCGGGCAGGGTGATGGCTGCCAGGATGCCGAGTACCGGGACCAGTAGCCAGAGCCAGGCCAGTAGCTTGACCGCGCGGCTGTTAGGCGGTGCTGGCGGGCCGTAGCGATTCGCTCCGGTTGTGCCAGGAATGATCAGCAGCAACAGGGCGAAGACGCTACCGACGATCGGTACCAGGTTGATCAGCCAGAGCCAGCCGGACCAGCCGATGTCATGCAGGCGCTGCACGCCGATCTGCACGCTGACCACCGCCATGCCGATGCCGACCAGCGCGATCAATACGGAACCGACTATTTCGGAAATGGCCAGGCCCATGCTGGCCACGCCGAGCAGGGCCAGCGCCGCCAGCATCAGCACCAGCGACCAGGCCAGATAGCGCAGGCGGCCGATGCGTCCTTCGATGCTGAATACCTCGAGCTCGCCGAATTCCGGCAGGGCTTCTGCCACTGTCGCCAGAGGTGTCGCGTAGGGGGTATTGGCGGCTTTGCCGAGGTCGCCGGGCTGCTGAGGCTGGACAGTTTGCGTGCTCTCGGAGAGCGCAGCCTGACGGGCGATAAATTTCTCGATGATGATGCCGCAGGCCGAGCACTCCGCGGCCTTGGCTTGCCGGTGGCCGCACTTGGGGCAGGTCATCTCGTCGCTGGTGGCGCTTGCCGTTTTGTCAGTACTCGCGGTGAGGCGGTGATCGTCGGTGTCGACCAGGCTCAGGCTGGCGCCCGGCTCCGGCTCCTTGCGGGCCTTGGCCCCCGCGCGGTGCAGGGCCGTGAGGTATTGGTCGGCCTCGCTTTCGGGCAAGTTGCGCTTGATGGCGACAGTGCTGCCACTGAATAACGCATTAATCCGTGTGTGGTCACTTTTGAACAGGCGGGCAAGGTTGTCTTTGGCGGTTTCCAGCGCCACCTCAGGCATCAGTTCGCCATTGAAGACAATCTTGAAACGGGCTTGGGTCATGCGAGCTTCCTTGTCGGCGCTATGGGTGAATGGCCACTACAGCCTAGCGGGCCTGCAGGCCTCTGAACAAGCAGCCTAGAGCACAAATATGCTGGTTGCTTCACAGGTTGGCGCGCCCCATCTAACTGCCGACAAGAGGTCAGCTGTTTAGTCGGCATAGCCTGCTGAAACTGCTCCGGTGAGCTTCAGGGAACTGAGTGAGCGGGCCGCTTGCGCTCCAAGAGTCAGTTGTGACCGGGGCTTGCGGCGATACGGAGCGGTCGGCCAGCGGCCGCTCTACAGTGGACAGGCATGTCGGCTTCGGCCAGGTATGCGCCAAGGCTGTCGCTAGACGGTTCTCGGATTCGGTCGGCGTTGCCGCTTCAGCGCGGCCAACGTTGCTGCAGCAGTTGGGCCCGATGTTGCGCCTCTCGGTATTCGCGATCCAGGCGTGCCACCAGTGCATCGACGCTTGGCAGATCGGCGATGGTGCCTACACCCTGGCCGGCCGACCACACGGTTTTCCAGGCCTTGGCCTCGTCGCTGATCGGCTTGAGTTTTTCGCCGTAGTTGATCTCGCCCTTGTTTTGCAGCTGCTGGAGGTCGTAGCCGGCCAGTTTCAGGCTCTGGCGCATGAAGCTGGCCGGCACGCCGGATACCGCCGGGGTGTGGATGATGTCGGCAGCCTGGGCGTCCAGAATCATCTGCTTGTAAGCCGCCGGAGCGTTGTTCTCCCGAGTGGCGATAAAACGGGTGCCGAGGTAGGCCAGGTCGGCGCCGAGCAATTGTGCGGCGAGAATTTCATGGCCGTGATTGAGGCAGCCGGCAAGCAGCAGGGTCTTGTCGAAGAACTGGCGGATTTCCGCAATCAGGGCAAAGGGACTCCAGGTGCCGGCATGGCCGCCGGCGCCCGCAGCGACTGCGATCAGGCCATCGACCCCGGCTTGTGCGGCTTTCTCCGCATGGCGGCGGGTGGTCACGTCGTGGAATACCAGGCCACCGTAGCTGTGTACTGCATCGACCACTTCCTTGGCCGCGCCGAGGCTGGTGATGACGATCGGCACGCGCTGTTCGATGCAGATGGCCAGATCGGCCTGCAGGCGCGGATTGCTGCCATGCACGATCAGGTTGACCGCATAGGGCGCGGACTCGGCCTGCAGACCGGCTTCGATCTCTTCCAGCCAGGTTTTGAAGGCGCCGCTGTCGCGCTGGTTGAGCGCGGGAAAACTGCCCACGATGCCGTTACGGCAACAGGCGAGAACCAGTTGCGGGTTGGACACCAGGAACATGGGGGCGGCCACCACGGGCAGGCGCAGGCGTTGTTCGAGCAGGGCGGGCAGGCTCATACGGACTCCTTGGGCAGGTTCAGAAGGGTTTGACCACAACCAGAATGACGACCGCGAGCAAGGCCAGCACCGGAGCCTCATTGAACCAGCGGTAGAACACATGGCTGTGCCGGTTCTCGCCACGGGCGAAGCGTTTGAGCTGGGCGCCGCAGAGGTGCTGATAGCCGATCAGCAGGACCACCAGGCTGAGTTTGGCGTGCATCCAGCCCTGGCTGAAGTAGTAGTCGGGATTGAGGCTGATCAACCAGACACCGAAAATCAGGGTGGCGATCATCGACGGCAGCATGATGCCGCGGTACAGCTTGCGCTCCATCACGCAGAACCGCTCGCGACTGGTGTCGTCTTCGCTCATGGCGTGGTAAACAAACAGGCGTGGCAGGTAGAACAGCCCGGCGAACCAGCAGACCATGGCGATGATGTGCAGGGCTTTGAGCCACAGATAGAGCATTGTCCGACTCCAGCGCGAGAAAAGTGCCCCGATAGTAGTGGCCGCTGCCCGATACGTCATCTGCGCGGTTGGCCGTTGGCGGTTACGGCCTTATCATCGACGGCTTTCCAATGGCTTTTTGCAAGGGGCAAGTGATGGTCAAGGTCGGTATCGTCGGCGGCACGGGCTACACCGGTGTGGAGTTGTTGCGCTTGTTGGCGCAGCACCCACAGGCGCAAGTTGCAGTCATCACGTCGCGCTCGGAGGCGGGCTTGCGCGTCGACGAGATGTACCCGAACCTGCGCGGTCACTACCCCGACCTGGTCTTCAGCGTCCCGGATGTCGCGACCCTGGGGGCCTGCGACGTGGTGTTCTTCGCCACTCCGCATGGCGTCGCCCATGCCCTGGCCGGCGAATTGCTGGCGGCCGGCACCAAGGTGATCGACCTGTCCGCCGACTTTCGTCTGCAAGACGCCGAAGAGTGGGGCAAGTGGTATGGCCAGCCCCATGGCGCGCCGGATCTGCTGCCGGAGGCGGTCTATGGCTTGCCGGAGGTCAACCGCGAAGCGATCAAGCAGGCGCGCCTGATCGCCGTGCCCGGTTGCTACCCGACCGCCGCACAGTTGGGCTTCATCCCGCTGCTGGAAGCCGGTCTGGCCGATACTTCGCGGTTGATCGCCGACTGCAAGTCCGGGGTCAGCGGCGCCGGGCGCGGTGCCAGCGTCGGTTCGCTGTTCAGCGAGGCCGGCGAGAGCATGAAGGCCTACGGCGTCAAGGGGCATCGTCATCTGCCGGAAATTTGCCAGGGTTTGCGGCGTGCGGCTGGCTCCGCGGTGGGGCTGACCTTCGTGCCGCACCTGACCCCGATGATTCGCGGCATCCATGCGACCTTGTATGCGACCGTGGCGGACCTCTCGGTCGACCTGCAGGCGCTGTTCGAGCAGCGTTATGCCAACGAGCCGTTCGTCGACGTGATGCCGGCCGGCAGTCACCCGGAAACCCGCAGCGTGCGGGGGGCCAACGTTTGTCGCATGGCCGTGCACCGTCCGCAAGATGGCGACCTGGTGGTAGTGCTGTCGGTGATCGATAACCTGGTCAAAGGGGCTTCCGGCCAGGCAGTGCAGAACATGAACATTCTCTTCGGGCTTGACGAGCGCCTGGGGCTGTCGCACGCAGCCATGCTGCCCTGATGGCCGGCTGGGAAGTCCGCCCCAGTGACCCGCGTCGTGCCGGTCGCATGCGACTGCTGCTGCTGTTGTTGCTCCTGGCTATTCCCGCCGCATTCTATGGCGGAATCTGGTGGCAGTTGCGCGTGACCCAGTCGATCGAGGTGGAGCACCAACCGATGCAGGAGCGCTTGATCGCGCTGGAGCAGGAGCTGGATCAGCTGCGCCAACGCCTGATTGTGGTCAGCAGTGGCGAAAAAGTCGCACAGCAGGCCAACGAACAGAGCCGGTTGACCATCAAGCTGCTTGAAGAGCAGATCTTCAAGCAGCAGCAAGACCTGGCGTTCTACAAAGGCGTGCTGGCGCCAGCCAGTCGTCGGGAAGGATTACGCATTCGCGCCTTTGAGTTGCAGGCCACGGACAGGCCGATGCACTTCCGCTACAAAATACTGCTCAGCCGGGTGGGCAAGGATGTCAAGCCGCTTGAGGGTCAGTTGGTGGTTACCGTGGAAGGGCGTCAGGGGGGGAAGGCGGTCAGCTTGCAGCTGGCCACACTGACGCAAGACTTGCCCGATCAGTTCAGGGGTCAGGTGATTCCCTTTGCCTTCAAGCATTTCCAGGCGATTCCTGAAGCTGGACGCTTCGCCGAGCTGAAGTTGCCCGACGGCTTTGCCCCGCAGCAGATCAGGGTGCGTGCCGAGGTCAAAGGTGAAAAGCCGTTGGAGCGGACATTCAAGTGGATCGACCAGGAGTGACAGCTTTCCATGTGGAATAAAGACAAACGCAAGACCGACCTGCAGCGTTTTACGGGCAAGACCAGCCTGATTGCCGCCGGGGCGGAACTCAACGGAGACCTACGCTTTCATGGGGCGGTACAGGTCGATGGCCGGGTCTATGGCGATCTGCAGACCAGTGATGGCATGGTTAGAGTCAGTGCCGAGGGGCAGGTTGAAGGTGAGATCCGCGCCCCGCGCATAATGATCGACGGTGAAGTAATCGGCGATGTCTATGCCAGCGAGCACCTTGAGTTGGGCAGTCGCGCGCGGGTGTGCGGCACCCTGTATTACGGATTGATGGAAATGGCCATGGGGGCACAGATCGAGGGGGGCTTGCGTCCACTCAAAGAGCAGCCCCGGCCATTGGAGTTGCCGGAGAATCTGGTTACTGCAGAATAGTTGACCGCTTTTGTAGGGTAAGTGGATAATGCAGGGCCTCAACGCAGTATGGCGTCTAGCGCCGGGAGATAGTCAGCATGAGCGTCGAAACCTTCACCCCCACAGCTTTGCTATTCACGCAGGGCGCGGCGAGCAAGGTGAAGAGCCTGGTCGATGAAGAGGGTAATCCTCGCCTGAAGTTGCGCGTGTTCGTTACGGGCGGCGGCTGTTCGGGCTTCCAGTATGGCTTCACCTTCGATGAAGAAGTCGCCGATGACGACACCATTGTCGAGCGCGAAGGGGTGAGCCTGGTCGTAGATCCGATGAGCTTCCAGTACCTGGCGGGCGCCGAAGTGGATTACCAGGAAGGCCTGGAAGGCTCGCGCTTCGTGATCAAGAACCCCAACGCGACCACCACCTGTGGCTGTGGCTCGTCCTTCTCGATCTGACCACCTAGACGCTGAAGATTGACGCCGTGCCAAGTGTGCGGCGTTGTCGTTTTCGTGCTGGGTAAGTCGGTGTCAGGCGGGGTAGATAGCGCCAAGCACCCGTAGCCCGTTGGCGCCGGTCACGCTCGGCCGATTGGCGGGTATCCCTTCCAGGCAGCAATGTGCCAACCAGGCGAACGCCATGGCTTCCACCCAGTCGGCAGGCACGCCATGGATCTGCGTACTGTTGACTGCGCAGCCTGGGAGCAGCGCGGCCAGGCGTGTCATCAGCATGCGGTTATGGGCGCCACCACCGCAGACCAGCAGTTCTTCAGTCTCGCGTTGGGCGCTGAGCAGGGCCTTGGTGATACTGATTACCGTCAGTTCCAGCAATGTTGCTTGTACGTCTGCCTCGGCATAGGGAAGTTGCTTGCCCAAGTGCTGGTCGAGCCAGTCCAGATTGAACAGCTCGCGGCCGGTACTCTTTGGTCCCTGGGTGTTGAAGAAGTGGTCACTGAGCAAGGCTTCGAGTAGTTCGGGCTGCACCTTGCCGCTGGCCGCCCAGGCGCCGTCGCGGTCATAACTGTCGCCGCGTTGGCGTTGGATCCAGGCATCCATGAGGACATTGCCAGGGCCGCAATCGAAGCCGCGCACAGGTTGATCGGGGGCGAGTAGGCTGAGGTTGCTGAACCCACCGACATTCAAGACCGCGCGATAGCTGCGTTGCTCGCCAAATAAGGCTTCGTGGAACGCCGGCACCAGTGGTGCGCCTTGTCCTCCAGCGGCGACATCACGGCGGCGAAAGTCGCTCACTACGCTGATGCCGGTCAGTTCGGCAAGTAGGGCGGGGTTGCCAATCTGGATAGTGAATCCGCGGGCTGGCTCATGGCGAATGGTTTGGCCGTGGCTGCCGATTGCTCGGATTGATGAGGGGCTGAGTTCTTGTTGTTGCAGTAACGTATGTATGCCCTGAGCAGCTAGCCTCACCCAGTACTGCTCAGCCATGGCGGCACGCGCCATTTCGTCCGGGCCCGGTGCGCACAGAGCCAAAAGTTCAGCACGCAGTTCTGCCGGCATGGGCAGGTAATGGGTGGCGAGCAGAGTGGTCTTTTCGCTCTGCTCGATCAGGGCGATGTCCAGGCCATCAAGGCTGGTACCGGACATCACCCCCAGATAGAGCGGCATCTGCCTTAGCGCTTGTTGAGGGCGAGCAGGGTGGTTTTTTCCTGATCCATGCGTGCCATCAAGGGCGTGCTCAGTTGCATGAAGCGCTGCTTTTCATTGCGGGCAATAGGGTCGGCCATTGGCAGCTTTTGGCTCAGAGGATCGACGTGGGTGCCGTTGACCTGAAATTCGTAATGCAGGTGTGGTCCGGTGGAAAGGCCGGTAGTACCGATGTAGCCGATGATCTGACCCTGCTTGACGTTGCCGCCGGTGCGGATGCCTTTGGCGAAGCCCTGCATGTGGGCATAGAGGGTGCGGTAGCGACTGCCATGCTGGATGACAACGGTATTGCCGTAGCCGCCTTTGCGTCCGGCGAGGGCAATCTTGCCATCTCCAGCGGCTTTGATTGGTGTACCGCGGGCTGCGGCGTAATCGACGCCCTTGTGCGCGCGGATTTTGTTCAGGATCGGATGGCGCCGGCCGTTGGAGAAGCGTGAGCTGATGCGGGCAAAATCTACAGGGGTACGGATGAAGGCCTTGCGCATGCTGGTGCCGTCTGCGCTGTAGTAGCTGGTATTGCCTTGTTTGTCGGTGTAGCGCACTGCGGTAAAGGTCTTGCCGCGGTTGGTGAAGCGGGCGGAGAGGATGTTGCCTGTGCCGACATGCTTGTTGTTGGCCACTTTCTCTTCATACACCAGCTCGAACTCGTCGCCATCACGAATATCCATGGCGAAGTCGATGTCGTAGCCAAAAACGTTTGCCAGGTCCATGGTCAGTCCATGGGAGAGGCCGGCGCGTTTCGCTGACAAGAACAGCGAGCTGTTGATTACGCCGCGAGCATAGGTGGTTTTGACGTCCGGTTTGATGATGTCGCGCTTGAAGGTAAAACCCTTTTCATTCTTGTTGAGGCTGATGCTTTCGAGGTCGCTGAGCGTGCTCTTCAGGCTCTCGAGTTGACCGTCGGCCGATAGCTGGAACTCCAGTGCCTGGCCAACTTTCAGACGGCTGAACTGCTTGGCTTCCTTGCTGCTGCTCAAAGCCTCGTGAAGGCTGGTGGCGGGCAGGCCTACATCGGCAAAAATCGTGGAGAGCGTATCTCCATTGGCAACCCTGACAGTCTTATGATTGGGCTCGACTGGAGTGGCGTCGGCTGTTTCGGTGTTCGGGCGGGTGCTGTCGTCGGCTTCAATGCTTTGCTCGGCGCTATTGCTAGTGTTCGAAGGCTGCCCGATTTTGGCAAAGGGCGAAATGTCCTGATCTCCGTTGAGGCCATCAGGATGCAGGTCATTCTTTTCCCGCAAAACAAGCTCCGAGCCATTGTCGAGCTCGAGGCTGAGGTAGGTTTTTTTCGCTTCGACTTCGCGTGAAGGGAAGACCAGCAAGGTCAGGCTGAGCAGGGCCGCTATACCGCTTGCAGCCAGAATGTGAGTTTTTGGGTACAGCGGGGGCGCTTTGCTTATAGAGGTCATAGGTGGCTTTGACTTTGAATAAGTGAAAAGAAAAGATGAAGGGCATGATGAATATGCATTAATTGTATAAAATATAACCAAAATGTCTGTGAGGCAACCCCAAAAGGGCGACGGCAGGCGCGGATGTGCGAGCTTCAGGGCAAAACTTGTTATTTGTCCGTGATCTTGTATGGTTGGTTCCCTTTCATTTTGTGTGGTCGTGAGTCCTGTCATGAAGTCGGTCGAAGAGCAGCTGGCGCTGATCAAGCGTGGTGCGGAAGAGGTTTTGGTTGAGTCTGAGCTGGTGGAGAAACTCAAGCGTGGTCAGCCGCTACGTATCAAGGCGGGCTTCGACCCGACGGCACCGGATCTCCACCTCGGGCATACCGTGCTTATCAATAAGCTGCGGCAGTTTCAGGAGTTGGGCCATCAGGTGATTTTTCTGATCGGCGACTTTACCGGAATGATTGGTGATCCGAGTGGCAAGAGTGCGACCCGGCCACCTTTGACGCGCGACCAGGTGCTGGCGAATGCCGAGACCTATAAGGCCCAGGTGTTCAAGATCCTGGATCCGGCAAAAACCGAGGTGGCGTTCAACTCCACCTGGATGGATCAGCTGACCCCCGCCGACTTCATCAGGCTGGCTTCGCAATACACAGTTGCGCGGATGCTCGAACGCGACGATTTCAGCAAGCGCTACTTGACCAACCAACCTATTGCCATCCACGAGTTTCTCTACCCGTTAGTGCAGGGCTATGACTCTGTTGCTTTGCGCGCTGATGTCGAGCTGGGTGGGACCGATCAGAAATTCAATCTGCTGATGGGGCGTGAATTGCAGCGCTCCTATGGCCAGGTGTCACAGTGCATTGTCACCATGCCGTTGTTGGAGGGGTTGGACGGCGTCAAGAAGATGTCCAAATCACTGGGCAATTATGTAGGCATACAGGAAGCCCCGGGTGTGATGTATGGCAAGCTGGTGTCTATCCCTGATGTGCTGATGTGGCGTTACTTCGAGTTGCTCAGCTTCCGCTCAATGGAGGAGATCGCTCAGTTTAAGCTCGACGTCGAGAGTGGCGCCAATCCGCGTGATATCAAGATCAAGCTGGCTGAGGAGATAGTGGCGCGCTTTCATGGAGAAGAGGCGGCGGCGAGCGCCCATCGTTCGGCGGGTAACCGCATGCGCGAGGGTGAGCTGCCGGAAGACTTGCCGGAAATTGAATTGATTTCAGATGAGGATATGCCTATCGCGGCTTTGTTGAACAGGGCTGGCCTGGTCAAGAACGCTGCCATGGCGCGTGACTTGCTGGGTTCCGGTGGTGTTCGAGTAGATGGAGAGGTGGTGGATCGTTCCTTTATATATAAGCAGGGCGCAACCCACGTCTGCCAGGCGGGCAAGAAGGCTTTTGCACGCATTACGCTAAAGGCTGAATAAAGCCTTGACGCGGATTCTGCTGGGCCTATAATGCGCACCTCTTCCGGCGCAGGCCTCTCGGAAAACCTCTTGTAAAACAAGAAGTTAGCTTAAAAAGAGGGGTTGCAAAGCAGC
>NZ_JAAOJA010000028.1 GCF_013184545.1 Pseudomonas tumuqii
GCGCAGATGGCCCTGCGCGGCGACGGCCAGCACTTCATCTCGCTCGACCGGGTGATCCGCACCATGCGCGACACCGGCGCCGACATGCACGACAAGTACAAGGAAACCTCGCGCGGCGGTCTGGCGGTGAGTGCCATCGAATGCTGAGTGATGCTGCTCGGCATGCTGGTTGAGGCGAGGTCGATAGCGGCCATGACCGCCCCACTCGCGCCCCTGTCCGGGGCGCTTGCCAACTTTTGGTGCGCGTCCGCCCGGACGTGCGCAGAGGCCACCGTGACCGCCCGGTCAGGCGGTCTGTTACTGCGTGGTTACGCCGGTCATTTCCGCACGTAACGAGGTGACAGCGAGGGTTTCGGCGAGTGCTACCGAAATGCTCATGAGGCCCGTCCCCCGGGTGCTCGCGGTCGCAAACAGAATGCTTCTGTCGCTCCTGCAAAAGCCCTGTGGCACGGGCCTTGGATAAATCCTTGTATTTATATTGAACGTTCAAACAGTTTAGGCACGACCTTTGCGTTGTTATTCAGGCCAATCTGGGGTTGTCGTTTGCCAGAACCACAAAAATAGAGCCTCGCCATGAGCGGCGGCTCAACACCGTGCTTTAGCGTGAGGGTTTGATTCATGTCGCAGTTCACTCCAGGGGCGCAGCCCCAGAACCGTGTTCCCCAGTCCATCGGTTTTCTGCTGCTGGACAACTTCACCCTGATTTCATTGGCGTCGGCAGTCGAGCCCCTGCGCATGGCCAACCAGCTCTCCGGCAAGGAACTCTACCGCTGGCACACCCTGACCCAGAACGGCCAGCCGGTGTTCGCCAGCGACGGTCTGCAGATCACCCCGGACGCCGGCCTGAGCAATGCGCCGGCGCTGGACGCGGTGATCGTCTGCGGCGGGGTGGACATTCAGCACAGCGTCACCCGCGAGCACCTGCACTGGCTGCAGGTGCAGGCGCGTCAAGGTCGGCAAATGGGTGCCGTGTGCACCGGCAGTTGGGCCCTGGCCAAGGCCGGCCTGCTCGATGGCCACGACTGCAGCGTGCATTGGGAATGCCTGGCCTCGATGCAGGAAGCCTTCCCGCGTGCGGCCGTGACCACCCGGTTGTTTTCCATCGACCACAACCGCAATACCTCGTCCGGCGGCACCGCGCCGATGGACATGATGCTGCACCTGATCGGTCGCGAGCATGGTCGCGAGCTGGCGGCCGGGATCTCCGAGATGTTCATCTACGAGCGCATCCGTAATGAGCAGGATCACCAGCGCGTGCCGCTCAAGCACATGCTCGGCACCAACCAGCCGAAGCTGCAGGAAATAGTCGCGCTGATGGAGGCCAACCTGGAGGAGCCGATCGACCTCGACCAGCTGGCCTGCTACGTCGACGTCTCGCGTCGCCAGCTGGAGCGACTGTTCCAGAAATACCTGCACTGCTCGCCGTCGCGTTACTACCTGAAACTGCGCCTGATCCGCGCACGCCAGCTGCTCAAGCAGACCTCGATGTCGATCATCGAAGTGGCCTCGGTGTGCGGTTTCGTCTCCACCCCGCACTTCTCCAAGTGCTACCGCGAATACTTCGGCATCCCGCCGCGCGACGAGCGTTCCGGGCAAAGCTCGGGCAACGTGGTCGGGCTAGTGCCGCTGCCGGAAGACCTGATGCGGCCATCCTCGTCCAGCGCCATGGCGGCCCTGACCCGCGCCCAGGGCGAGTCGACCTTCGCCAGCGTGCGCCTGTAGGGGACAGGCATAACCAGCGGGCGCCTGTGCGCGAGGCGATTGCTGCGCACGGCGCACCCCGTCATTCCGGTCGCATCGGGTAGGGTGCGCCGCGCGCACCGGCACCGCCGCGTAGCCAATGATATCCGCGACCGCGGCGGGGCATGTCCCGGATTGCAAGCGGGCGACCTATGTGGCATGTGCTGAAAAGCAAAAGGGGCGCTATGAGCGCCCCTTTTGCATGGCCTGCGAATTCGACTCAGCGCGGCACCAGCGCCGGCAGCAGGGTGCGCGAGATGGCCTCGCGCACGGCCGGCAGCAGGGTGGCGCTGCCGCCCAGCAGGTCCTCGATCAGCCGGCGCAAGACCAGCGCCCGCTCCGGGCTCAGGCCGCTCACGGCCTGTTCGCAGGCCTGCTCGGCGCTGGCGCCTGGCGGGATGGGGAAGCCCAGGGCGACCAGGCGCTCACGGAAATCCTCTTGGTCGATCAGGTCGGCATGCATCATGGTTCAGTTCTCCGTTGGTGCGGCGTCGGTTCGGCATGGGTAGCACTGCGGGCTCAACCCATCCTGGGTATTTCAGGTCGTGGCGGCAATGGCTTAACGCAGCACGCCTTCCTCGACCAATAACTTGAAGATAGCCTCGGCGCCGGCCTGCGGCGAGACCTCCTTGAGCACCTGACCGCCTCCGCCGGCCGCCTTGGCCGTGGCCGCCTTCATGCGCTCGGCGCCGGTCTTGGCCTTGATCACCTTGAGCCGTTTCGGTCGCGGTCGCGCCGCTTGCAACTGCGCCTCGGCGAGCAGGCTGTCGTCGACGATGGCCACCTCGCACGCCTGCAACTGGCCACGCCGGGCCGGGCCGAAAGCGCTCTGGCGGGCCGCCGGCGCGGCGTTGTCGACGCTGGCGATAAACGGCAGACGCACCTTCAGGCGGCGGCGCTGACCGCGGGGCAGGGCTTGCAGCACCTGGGCCAGGCCATTCTCGATCTTCTCCACCTCGGCCAGGCCGACTACCAGTGGCCAGCCGAGCTGTTCGGCGAGCAGAAAAGGCAGCATGCCGGAGCCTTCGCCGGTTTCCGCCTGGCTGCCGGTCAGCACCAGTTGGGCGCCGGCATGCCGTAGATAGTCGGTGAGTGCCGGCAGGGCATCGGCGCCAGGCGGCTGTTCGAGCACCGCCATCTCGCCCAGGCCCATGCCCAGGTAGGCGCGCAGCGCCTCTTCCTGCGGGTCGCCGGCGTGCAGCAGCTGCAGCTTGTCGCCGGCCAGGCGCAGGCCCAGTTCGACCGCGCGCGCGTCCTGCTCGGCGCGACGGGCGCGGCCGGAGGTCGGGTGGGCGCCGACCGAGACCAGGGTGATGATGTTCAGATCAGTCATGGTTCACCCGTAGCCCGGATGCAATCCGGGGATCGGTGTTGAGGGCCCCGGAGTGCATCCGAGGTACACAGGTCTTATGCCGCATCGCGTTCTCCCGCCTGGCGGTAGGCGGCGACCCGCTCGATCAGCGCGGCGAGGATCGCCGCCGAGTCGCCGATCACCGACAGGTCGGCGCGTTTGATCATGTCGCAGCCCGGGTCCAGGTTGATCGCGATCACCTTGTCGCAGGCGCCGATGCCTTGCAGATGCTGGATCGCCCCGGAGATGCCGACGGCCAGGTAGACCCGCGCGGTGACCCAGATGCCGGACGCGCCGACCTGACGGTCGCGGGTCATGAAGCCATCGTCCACCGCCACCCGCGAGGCGCCTTCGGTGGCGCCGAGGGCGACGGCGGCGCGGTGGAACAGGACCCAGTCCTTGACCCCGTTGCCGCCGGAGAGGATGAACTCCGCTTCGGCCATGGGGATCGACGCCGGGTCGACGGCCACGGCGCCGAGATCCTCGATGCGCGGCAGGTTGCGCGCGATCTGGTTCTGCAACGCGAGCGGACGCACCTCGTGACGCGTATCGCTGACCGGCTCGGCGCACTCGACGGCGGCCAGGATCAGCCGCGGCGCGCGACGCACCAGGTCTGCGCGGCCGGCACCGGCGCGGCCGATGCATTGGCCCTCGCTGACCTGCCAGACCCGCGTGGCCGGGCGTTCGCCGAGCTTGGCAGCCAGCCGGCGGCCGAGTTCGCCACCTCCGGTGCGGCTGTCCGGCAGCAGCCAGTGGCGCGGTGCCAGTTGGCTTTCCACCGCGCTCAAGGCCAGTACCCGTTGCTCGGGGGCATAGCCATCGAACAGCACGCCGTCGAGGTGCAGCAGGCGGTCGACGCCGGCCGTGTCGAAGGCATTTTCCTTGTGCTCGCCGAACACCACGGCGACCACGGCGCCCTCGCTGCCGGCCAGCTTGTTGGCCAGGCCGAGCAGGTCCTTGTCGTGGCTGCTCAGGCGGCCGCCGACCAGGTCCGGCACCACGGCGATATAGAACGCCGGTTGCTCGATCACATGCAGCGGCAGTTGCACCACGCTGCTGGCGGCGCTGCGCTTCTGGCTGCCGCCCTGTTCGGCGCCGGAGCGATCGATGCGCTTGATGCCGTTGGGGCCGATGAAGCCGACCGCGTGCGGGTTCTTGCGGATCAGGCCATTGGGCCCCATCCAGCTGGTTGCGGCCGTCTGCATCGCCGCATGCAGCGGGTGCAGGCGGTTGCGTGCGATCCATTCGGCACGCGGGTCGCGGCGGATGATGTCGCTCATGGGTGGGCCTCCGGACTGCTTTTAGTAGGAGCCAGCTTGCTGGCGATCCAGCTATCGATCGCCAGCAAGGGCTGGGCGCCCCCCTGCGCGCCTACAGATAGTGGTCTCCCGTTCATCACTGCACCTCCGCCATTTCACGCTTGGCCGGCGTGGGCTTTTTTGCTTCGGGCGGCGCCTCGATCAGCACGTCGGCCACCAGTTCGGCGATGTCCTTGATCTGCGGGCGCGGTTCGACCACGCCTTCGAGCATCGCGGTGCACTGCGGGCAGCCCACGGCCACCAGTTCGGCACCGGTCTCCTTGATGTCGAGCATGCGCATGTCGGGGATCCGCTGCTTGCCGGGGATGTCGGTGATCGGCGCGCCGCCGCCACCGCCGCAGCAGCGAGAGCGAAAGCCGGAACGCTCCATTTCCTTCACTTCGATGCCGATGGCGTTGAGCACGTTGCGTGGCGCTTCGTACTCGCCGTTGTAGCGGCCCAGGTAGCAAGGGTCGTGGTAGGTGACCGAACCGCCCTTGTGCTTGCCGAGGTTCAACTTCTGCGAGGTGATCAGTTCGTTCATATAGGTGCTGTGGTGCAGCACCTGGTAGTGGCCGCCGAGTTCGCCGTACTCGTTCTTCAGCACGTGGAAGCTGTGCGGATCGCAGGACACGATCTTGTTGAAGCTGTATTTGCCCAGGGTGGCGATGTTGCGTTTGGCCAGTAGCTGGAAGGTCGCCTCGTCGCCCAGGCGGCGGGCCACGTCGCCGCTGTCGCGTTCCTCCAGGCCAAGCACGGCGAAGTCGACCTTGGCCGCCTTCAGCACTTTGACAAAGGCTCTCAAGGTTCTCTGATTGCGCATGTCGAAGGCGCCGTCGCCGACCCAGAACAGCACGTCGACGTTCTGCTTGTCGCTGAGCAGCGGCAGGTTGAGGTCGGCCGCCCAGTTCAGCCGGCCGCCGGGGGCGAAGCCGCCGGGGTTGTCGGTGGCGATCAGGTTGTCCAGCACCTCGGCGCCCTTGTTCGGCGTCGCGCCTTTCTCCAGGGTCAGGTGGCGGCGCATGTCGACGATGGCGTCGACATGCTCGATCATCATCGGGCATTCCTCGACGCAGGCGCGGCAGGTGGTGCACGACCACAGCGTCTCGGCATCGACCAGGGCCTTGCCGTTCAGGTTGACGATCGGCAGGTGCGGGCCGCCGCTGTGTTCGCCGATGGCTTTGCCAGGGTAGGGCGAACCGGCGAACTTGGCGTCAGTGCCACCGGCGAGGCCGACCACCATGTCCTGGATCAGCTTCTTCGGATTCAGTGGCTGGCCGGCGGCGAAGGCCGGGCAGGCCGCCTCGCACTTGCCGCACTGCACGCAGGCGTCGAAGCCGAGCAACTGGTTCCAGGTGAAATCGCTGGGTTTTTCCACCCCCAGCGGCGCTTTTGGATCGTTCAGGTCCAGGGCCTTGAGCCCGGTCGAGCGACCGCCGCCGAAGCGTTCGCTGCGGCGGTGCCAGGCCAGGTGCAGGGCGCCGGCGAAGGCGTGCTTCATCGGCCCGCCCCAGGTCATGCCGAAGAACAGCTCGGATACGCCCCAGGCCACGCCGATGGCGAGCACCGCGGCGAGCAGCCAACCGCCGAAGTCGGCCGGCAGGATCCCGGCCACCGGCAGGGTGGCGATAAAGAAGCTCACCGAGAACATCAGCAGGCTTTTCGGCAGGCGCATCCACGGGCCTTTCGACAGCCTTGTGGGCGGATTGCGCCGACGTTTGGCGACGAACAGTGCACCCACGAACATCAGCCCACAGGCCGCCAACAGGGCGAAGCCGAGGATGCGGTTGTGCAGGCCGAAACCATGCACGACGATCGCCAGCAGCGCCGCCAGGACGAAGCCGCCGGCGGTGGCGACGTGGGTCCTGGACATGTATTTGTCGCGCTCGACCACATGGTGCAGGTCGACCAGGTAGCGGCGCGGCATGGCCAGCAGGCCGCCGAGCCAGTCGACCTTCGACGGCCGGCCGCGGCGCCACATCAGGAAGCGCTTGCCGGCGCCGAGCACGGCCAGGCCGAGGGCGGCGAACAGCAGAATGGGGAGTAAGGTGTTCAACATGATGGCTCCTACCGAACTCATCGAAACTCAAAAGGCGCAGACTGACCGAGGCCTATGTAGGAGCGATCTTGCTCGCGATAGCGGTGTAAGCGTCGACGACGATGTTGAGTGTCAGTCAGCCATCGCGAGCAAGCTCGCTCCTACAGGGTTCAGCGTTTAGATCAGAAGTCCTTGCACAGGCGCAACGCGTCGTAGATCGCCGCATGGGTGTTGCGCTGGGCCACGCAGTCGCCGATACGGAACAGCAGATAGCCAGCTCCGCTCTCTGCAAGGCAGGGCTGCGGCTTGATCGCGAACAGCGCTTCGACGTCGATCTGGCCCTTGTTGCGCGAGCCTTCCTTGAGCGCGTAATACAGGCTCTCGTCCGGACGCACGCCGTTTTCCACCACCACCTGATCGACCACCCGCTCTTCCTTGGCGCCGGTGTATTCGTTCTCCAGCACCGCCACCAGCTTGTCGCCCTCGCGGTAGACCTTTTCCAGCATCAGGTCGCCGGTCATGATCACTTCCTTGGGGTACAGGCTGCGGTAGTAGGTCGGGAAGCTGGTGCCGCCGATGGCCACGCCCGGCTTGATGTCGTCGGTGACGATCTCAACCTTGGCGCCTTTCTCGGCGATGAAGTCGGCCACCGACATACCGGTGAATTCGCAGATGGTGTCGTACACCAGCACGTTGTTGCCCGGCGTCACCGTGCCGTCGAGGATGTCCCAGCTGCTGACCACCAGGCCTTCGGCCGCGCCCCAGTGTTCGTTCTGCTCGATGAACGGATGGCCGCCGTTGGCCAGCACCACGATGTCCGGGCGCAGGTCCATGATGGTCTCGACATTGGCGCCGGTACCCAGGCGCAGGTCGACGCCGAGGCGGGCGATCTCCAGCTGGAACCAGCGGGTGATGCCGGCCATCTGGTCGCGCTGCGGCGCCTTGGCGGCGAGGCTGATCTGTCCGCCGAGGCTGTCCTTCTTCTCGAACAGGGTCACGTCATGGCCACGCTCGGCGGCCACGCGCGCCGCCTCCATGCCGGCCGGGCCACCGCCGACGATCACCACCTTGCGTTTCGGTCCGGTGGATTTTTCGATGATGTGCGGCAGGCCCATGTACTCACGGGAGGTCGCGGCGTTCTGGATACAGAGCACGTCCAGGCCCTGGTACTGGCGGTCGATGCAGTAGTTGGCGCCGACGCACTGCTTGATCTGGTCGACCTGGCCCATCTTGATCTTGGCGATCAGGTGCGGGTCGGCGATGTGCGCGCGGGTCATGCCGACCATGTCGACGTAGCCGCCTTCGAGGATGCGCGTGGCCTGGTTCGGGTCCTTGATGTTCTGCGCGTGCAGCACCGGCACCTTGACCACTTCCTTGATCCCGGCCGCCAGATGGAGGAACGGCTCCGGCGGGTAGCTCATGTTGGGGATGACGTTGGCCAGGGTGTTGTGGGTGTCGCAGCCCGAGCCGACCACGCCGAGAAAGTCGAGCATGCCGGTGTCGTCGTAGTACTTGGCGATCTGTTTCATGTCCTCGTGGGACAGGCCATCCGGGTGGAACTCGTCGCCGCAGATGCGCATGCCCACGCAGAAGTCGTCGCCGACTTCCTTGCGCACGGCTTTCAGCACTTCCAGGCCGAACTTCATCCGCCCCTCGAAGCTGCCGCCCCATTCGTCGGTGCGCTTGTTCACTCGCGGCGACCAGAACTGGTCGATCATGTGCTGGTGCACGGCGGACAGCTCGACGCCATCCAGGCCACCTTCCTTGGCCCGGCGCGCGGCCTGGGCGTAGTTGCCGATCACCCGCCAGATTTCCTCCGGCTCGATGGTCTTGCAGGTGGCGCGGTGCACCGGCTCACGCACGCCGGACGGCGACATCAGGGTCGGCCAGTTGAAGCCATCCCAGCGCGAGCGGCGGCCCATGTGGGTAATCTGGATCATGATCTTGGCGCCATGCTTGTGCATGGCGTCGGCCAGGTTCTGGAAGTGCGGGATGATCCGGTCGGTGGACAGGTTGACCGAACTCCACCACTCCTGCGGGCTGTCGATGGCCACCACCGAGGAGCCGCCGCAGATCGCCAGGCCGATGCCGCCCTTGGCCTTCTCTTCGTAGTACTTGACGTAACGCTCGGTGGTCATGCCGCCGTCGGTGGCATAGACCTCGGCGTGCGCGGTGCTGAGCACGCGGTTGCGGATGGTCAGTTTGCCGATCTGGATCGGCTGGAACATTGCTTCGAAAGCCATTGCGGCAATCCTCACGGAGCTTAGGATTGTGGGAGGCGCTTTAGCGGCGATGCTGTCGCGGCTAAAGCCCCTCCCACAGACCTCTGTTTTTAGAGTGGTTGGACGCGGAACAGGCCATGGTCGTGGCCTTCCTGCGAGGCGCCGTAGACCTGTTCGGCCACGGTGCGCAACGGGCTGCCCTTGGCGGCGAGAATCTGATCCATGGCGCCGGCGAACCAGCCGGTGAACATGTAGTCGACCATGCGCCCGCACTTGCCGTAGACGTAGACGAAGGCGGAATGATCCAGGCGCACCTCGCAGGTGCCGCTGTCGAGGTCGATCGCCAGGGTCTTGAACAGGCCCCAGCCGCGTTGCGACAGGCGCTTCATGTAGTGCTCGAACACCTCGACGCCGACCAGGCCGTGGCACTCGGCTTCTTTCTCGCACCAGTGCCAGGCGGACTTGTAGCCGGCCTTGTAGAGGATCTCGGCATAGGCCTCGGCGCCCAGCACCTCCTCGATGCCGATGTGGTTGTTGACGAAGAAATGCCGCGGTACGTAGAGCATCGGCAGGGCGTCGGTGGTCCAGACGCCGGTTTCGTCGTCGACCAGGATGGGCATTTCGGGGGCGTGGGTGGCCATGTGTTCAGTACTCCAGAATTCGTGGTTTGCGCTTGGCGCTTCGTAGGGTGGGTTAGCCGAAGGCGTAACCCACGAGCGGTCTATCGGCTTGGCTGCCATGGTGGGTTACGCCGCTGCGCGGCTAACCCACCCTACGACGGTGTTTGCTTTACTCGCCCCAGACGTCGGCCAGGACGCGTACCCAGTTCTCGCCCATGACCTTGCGCACCACGCGCTCGGGCATGCCGCGCTTGAGCAGGGTCTCGGTGAGGTTGGGGAATTCGCCGACGGTGCGGATGCCCAGCGGGTTGACGATCTTGCCGAAGCTGGTCAGGCGCCGGGCGTAGCCCTTGTCGTGGGTCAGCCACTCGAAGAAGTCCTGGCCATGGCCCTGGGTGAAGTCGGTGCCGATGCCGATGGCATCCTCGCCGACGATATTCATCACGTACTCGATGGCCTCGGCGTAGTCGTCGATGGTCGAGTCGATGCCCTTGGCCAGGAAGGGCGCGAACATGGTCACGCCGACGAAGCCGCCGTTATCGGCGATGAACTTCAGCTCCTCGTCGGACTTGTTGCGCGGGTGTTCTTTCAGGCCGGACGGCAGGCAGTGCGAGTAGCACACAGGCTTCTGCGATTCGAGGATGACTTCCTCGCTGGTCTTGCTGCCGACGTGGGACAGGTCGCACATGATGCCGACCCGGTTCATCTCGGCGACGATCTCGCGGCCGAAGCCAGACAGGCCGCCGTCGCGCTCGTAGCAGCCGGTGCCGACCAGGTTCTGGGTGTTGTAGCACATCTGCACGATGCCCACGCCGAGCTGCTTGAACACCTCGACATAGCCGATCTGGTCCTCGAAGGCATGGGCGTTCTGGAAGCCGAAGAGGATGCCGGTCTTGCCCTGCTCCTTGGCCTTGCGGATATCGGCGGTGCTGCGTACCGGGATCACCAGGTCGCTGTTGTCGCGAATCAGTTTCTGGCTGGCGGCGATGTTGTTGACCGTGGCCTGGAACCCTTCCCATACCGACACCGTGCAGTTGGCCGCGGTCAGGCCGCCCTTGCGCATGTCTTCGAACAGTTCGCGGTTCCACTTGGCGATGATCAGACCGTCGATGACGATGCTGTCGGCGTGTACTTCTGCTGGGCTCATCAGGCTGTCCCCTTTGTCTGCTGTCGCCAAACCCGTTGTTGGCGCTTTGTGGGGAGCATATCCCTGGGGGGCGCAGCGACCGGGTGCAAAAGCGACCGGGGTATTGCCGAAAGCGTCAAGAACAGGTCGCGAACGGATAAGCCGTCGGCCGGGCGTGTCAGGCGCTGGCCGCCGGATGCTCGTGGCGGTCCTGGCTGGGGCTGCTGGCGAAGCGGCTGCGGTAGCAGCGGGAGAAATACGAGGCGGACTCGAAGCCGCAGGCCAGGCCGACCTCCAGCACGCTCATGTCGGTCTGGCGCAACAGCTGGCGCGCCTTGTCCAGGCGCAGGGCGAGGTAGAAGTTCGACGGGGTCTCGTGCAGGTGCTGACGGAACAGGCGTTCCAGCTGGCGCGGGGTGACGTTGACCAGCTCGGCCAGTTGCCGGGAGCCGAGCGGCTGCTCGCTGTGGCGCTGCATCTCGCCGATCACCTGCACCAGCTTCTTGTTGTGCACGTCATAGCGGCTGGCGATCTGCATGCGCTGATGGTCCTGGCGCGAGCGGATGCGGCCGAGGACGAACTGCTCGGACACCGCCAGCGCCAGTTCCTCGCCGTGATCGCGGCCGATCAGGGTGAGCATCAGGTCGAGGCTGGCGGTGCCGCCGGCGCTGGTGATGCGCTTGCCGTCGATCTCGAACAGTTCCTGGGTCACCGCCAGGCGTGGGTAACGTTCCTGGAAGGCCTCGATGGCTTCCCAGTGCAGGGTCAGGCGCTGCTGGCCGAACAGGCCGGCTTCGGCGAGGACGAAGCTGCCGGTATCGATGCCGCCGAGCAGCACGCCTTCGCGCTCGAGCCGGTGCAGCCAGTGCGCCAGGCGCGCGTCGAAACTGGCCAGCGGCTCGAAGCCGGCGACCACGAACAGGCTGGCGCCAGTGGCCGGCAGCTCCAGCGCGGCGTCGACGTTGAGCGACATGCCGTTGCTCGCCGCCACCGCGGCGCCATCCAGGCTGAGCAGGCGCCAGCGGTACAGCTCGCCGCGAAAGCGATTGGCCACGCGCAGCGGCTCGATGGCCGCCATCAGGCCCATCATGGAGAAACCGGGCAGCAGGAGAAAGCACAGGGTCTGGGGCATGGTTGGCGCTCCGCGGGTGCTCCCGCTCCTACGATTTGCACATCGCCGTACTACAAGGCACGACGCGCGCCCGTGCAAGCCAACTGGTCGCTTCTGTTCAACAGCTAGTCGTTATAGTTCGTTTTTTGCCCAACAGCGCTGCGTAATCTGGCCACATCGGGCGCCCGGCGCTCGATAGTTGCACAACCTCTGAGTACGGAGGGAGCCGCCAGGCTCCATCACAATAATCAAATCAACCGTAAGGCTGGGAGCATCCATGAAACGTCTCAACGCACTCGCCGCTGGCTGTTTACTCACGCTGTTCAGTTCCACCCTGCTGGCCGGCGAAGACGCCAGTTGCCAGAAGGTCCGTATCGGCGTGGTCGGCTGGACCGACGTGGTCGCCACCACCGCGGTCGCCGCCGAGCTGCTCGAAGGCCTGGGCTATGAAACCACCCAGACCCAGGCGTCGCAGCAGATCATCTTCGCCGGTATCCAGAAGCAGCAGATCGACGTCTTCCTCGGCTACTGGAAGCCGATCATGGACGACAACATCAAGCCTTTCCTGGCCAAGGGGGCGGTGCGGGTGGCGGCCGAACCCTCGCTGAATGACGCGGTAGCGGTGCTCGCGGTGCCGACCTACAGCGCCGAAGCGGGGCTGAAAACCTTCGCCGACATCGCCCGCTTCAAGGAGCAGCTGGATGGCAAGATCTACGGCATCGAAGCCGGCTCCGGGGCCAATACCGCAATCCAGAAGATGATCGACAGCAATCAGTTCGGCCTCGGCGGCTTCAAGCTGATCGAGTCCAGCGAGGCGGCCATGCTCACCGCGGTCACGCGCGCGGTGAAGAACAACAAGCCAGTGGTGTTCTTCGGCTGGAAGCCGCACCCGATGAATATCCAGATGCCGATCACTTACCTGACCGGCAGCGAGGAGGTGTTCGGTCCGAACGACGGCGCCGCCACCGTCTCCACCGTCACCGCCCCGGACTTCGCCCAGCGTTGCCCGAACGCCGATCGCCTGCTCAGCGGCCTGCGTTTCACCAGCGCCCAGGAAGCCGAGCTGATGCAGCCGATCATGGCCCGCGAGGCGCCGGACCAGGTCGCTCGCGCCTGGCTCAAGGCCAACCCCGAAGTGGTCCAGGCTTGGCTGGCCGGGGTCACCACCTTCGACGGCAGTTCTAGCGCCGACGCGGCCATCGCCGCACTCAAGTAAACCTGTTAAAGCGCCTGCGCGGTTCGCCGCGCACGGCTTCCGCTCGCCTGAACCAAGGAACCCTAACCGTGAATTACGAAGTCATCGTCACCTGTGCGGTGACCGGCGCCGGCGATACCGTCGGCAGGCACCCGGCCATCCCGGTCACTCCCAAGCAGATCGCCGCCGCCGCGATCGAAGCGGCCAAGGCCGGCGCCACCGTCGCCCACTGCCATGTGCGCGACCCCAACACCGGCAAACCGAGCCGCGACGTGGCGCTGTACCGCGAACTGGTCGAGCGGATTCGCGAGAGCGACACCGACGTGATCATCAACCTCACCGCCGGCATGGGCGGCGACCTGGAAATCGGCCGCGGCGAGCAACCGCTGGAGTTCGGCGCCGGCACCGACCTGGTCGGCCCGCTGGAGCGGCTCAAGCACATCGAGGCGCTGCTGCCGGAAATCTGCACCCTGGACTGCGGCACCCTGAATTTCGGCGACGGCGATTTCATCTACGTCTCCACGCCGGCGCAGCTGCGGGCCGGCGCCAAGCGCATCACCGAGCTGGGCGTCAAGGCCGAGCTGGAGATCTTCGATACCGGTCACCTGTGGTTCGCCAAGCAGATGCTCAAGGAAGGCCTGCTCGACGACCCGCTGTTCCAGATCTGCCTGGGCATCCCCTGGGGCGCGCCGGCCGACACCACGACCATGAAGGCCATGGCCGACAACCTGCCGACGGGCGCCACCTGGGCCGGCTTCGGCATCGGCCGCATGCAGATGCCGATGGTCGCCCAGGCCATGCTCCTCGGTGGCCATGTGCGAGTCGGCCTGGAAGACAACATCTGGCTGGACCGCGGTGTGTATGCCACCAACGCGCAACTGGTCGAGCGTGCTGTCGAGATCATCCAGCGCCTCGGTGGTCGCGCCCTGACCCCAGCCGAGGGCCGCGAAAAGATGAAGCTCAAAGCTCGCGGCTAAAGCGGAACGCCGCCCGGCCCCTCCCACAAGAGCAGCGCAAATCCGTGGGAGGGGCTTTAGCCGCGACGCTTTTGCGCTTGAACTGGGTCGCCGTCACACCACCCATGCCACACGAAATATTCAAGCAGGAGCCACCATGCCCTTCGTCACCGAACTGAAAACCTTCGCCGCCCTCGGCACCGGCGTGATCGGCGCCGGCTGGATCGCCCGCGCCCTGGCCCATGGCCTCGACGTGATCGCCTGGGACCCGGCAGCCGGCGCCGAGGCGGCGCTGCGCACGCGCATCGCCAATGCCTGGCCGGCCCTGCAGCAGCAGGGCCTGACGCCCGGCGCCGCGCAGGAGCGGCTGCGCTTCGTCGCCAGCATCGAGGAATGCGTGGAGAACGCCGACTTTATCCAGGAAAGCGCGCCGGAACGTCTCGAGCTCAAACTCGATCTGCACGCCAAAATCAGCGCCGCGGCGCGCCCCGATGTGCTGATCGGTTCGAGCACCTCGGGCCTGCTGCCCAGCGAGTTCTACGCCGACGCCGTGCACCCCGAGCGCTGCGTGGTCGGCCACCCGTTCAACCCGGTCTACCTGCTGCCGCTGGTGGAAGTGGTCGGCGGCGCCAAGACCGCGCCGGCGGCGGTGCAGGCGGCGATCCAGGTCTACGAGTCGCTGGGCATGCGTCCGCTGCATGTGCGCAAGGAAGTGCCGGGTTTCATCGCCGATCGCCTGCTCGAAGCGCTCTGGCGCGAGGCGCTGCACCTGGTCAACGACGGCGTGGCGACCACCGGCGAGATCGACGATGCGATCCGTTTCGGCGCCGGTCTGCGCTGGTCGTTCATGGGCAGCTTCCTGACCTACACCCTGGCCGGCGGCGATGCCGGCATGCGCCACTTCATGGCCCAGTTCGGCCCGGCCCTGCAACTGCCCTGGACCTACCTGCAGGCGCCGGAACTGACCGAGGAGCTGATCGACCAGGTGGTCGAAGGCACCAGCGCCCAGCAGGGCGAGCGCAGCATCGCCGAGCTGGAACGCTACCGCGACGACTGCCTGCTGGCGGTGCTCGGGGCGATCCGCGAGACCAAGCTGAAGCACGGTTTCGCCTTCGCCGAGTAGGCTGAGCGCAGACGCTCTGTGGGAGAGGCTTTAGCCGCGACGGGGTCGGTGCGACAGCAAATGTGTCGCGGCTAAAGCCCCTCCCACAACCCGGCACCACACCGCGAGACAAAGGACAACCCCGCCATGCTCACCCCCTACCGCACCGCCATCCAGCCCGAGTGGGTCGACTACAACGGCCACCTGCGTGATGCCTTCTACCTGCTGATCTTCAGCTATGCCAGCGACGCGCTGATGGACCGGCTCGGCCTCGACGAGGCCGGGCGCGCGCGCACGGGGCACACCCTGTACACCCTGGAGTGCCACCTCAACTACCTGGCCGAGGTCAAGCTCGGCGCCGAGGTCGAGGTGCGCACCCAGCTGTTGGCCCATGACCGCAAGCGCCTGCATATCCACCACGGCCTCTATTACCCGGGCGGCGAGCAGCTGCTGGCGGCCAGCGAGCAGATGCTGATGAACATCGACAGCCGTAGCGCGCGCTCGGCGCCGTTCGACGAGCAGGTGTTGGCGCGGGTCCTGGCGCTGGGCGAGGCGCATCGCGGCCTGCCGCCGCCCGCCTGGGTCGGGCGGGTGATCGCCTTGCCGGGCTGATTGACCAGAACCACAGGAGACCACCCATGAGTGCCGTGCATAACCCCATCGCCGACTACCGCAGCTATCCGCAGGTCGCCGACCTGCTCGAATTCGCGCGCCATCCCGACTTGCTCGAGCTCCGCTGGAGCGACGACCGTCTCAGCCCCTTCCATCATCAGTGGCTGCGCGACAACTGTCCCTGCGCCGAGTGCGTGTACAGCGTGACCCGCGAACAGCTGCTGGAAATCGTCGATGTTGCCGCCGACATCGCCCCGCTCGCGGTCGCCATCGCCGCCGACGGTTACCTGGACATCGACTGGCAGGGCGGCCACCGCAGCCGCTATCACCCCGGCTGGCTGCGCGCCCACGCCTATGACGACGACTCGCGGGCCGAGCGTCTGGCACAGCAGCGCAGCCGTCGGCTGTGGCAGGCGGAGATGAACCAGCAGTTGCCGGTATTCGACTACCCGACGCTGATGCACGACGATCAGGCCCTGCTGCAGTGGCTGCTGGCCCTGCGCGATCTCGGCATCAGCCAGGTCACCGGCATGCCCACCGCGGTCGACAGCCTGCAGGGCATCGCCCGGCGGATTGCCTTTATCCGCGAGAGCAACTTCGGCGTGCTATTCAACGTGCAGTCCAAGGCCGATGCTGACAGCAACGCCTACACCGCCTTCAACCTGCCGCTGCACACCGACCTACCGACCCGCGAGTTGCAGCCGGGGCTGCAGTTCCTCCACTGCCTGGTCAACGATGCCCGCGGCGGCGCGAGCGTCTTCGTCGATGGCTTCGCCGTGGCCGAGGCGTTGCGCCGTGAGGCGCCGGAGGACTTCCGCAGCCTGTGCGAACTGCCGATCGAGTTCCGCAACAAGGACCGCCGCAGCGATTACCGCTGCCTGGCGCCGCTGATCGCCCTGGATGCGCTGGGCAACGTCAGCGAGATCCGCATCGCCAACTTCCTGCGCGGCCCCTTCGACGCGCCGGCGCAGCGCATGAGCGAGCTGTATCGCGCCTACCGGCACTTCATCGGCCTGACCCGCCAGCCGCGTTTCCAGCTGGTATGCCGGCTGGAGGCGGGGCAGATGTGGTGCTTCGACAACCGCCGCACCCTGCACGCCCGCCGCGAGTTCGACCCGGCCAGCGGCGCGCGGCATTTCCAGGGCTGCTATATCGACCGCGACGAACTGTTGTCGCGGATCCGGGTCTTGCAACGCTGACGCTCTTCGCTGGCGCGCGTGTGCCCGGTCCGGCATTCCGGCGATGCTTTTCGTCGCCGTGAATCGCCAGCAAGCTGGCTCCTACAGACTTCGATCACTCCATGCAGAGCGTGCAAACGATAAAACACCCCATACGTAGGAGCGCCGCCCGGCCGCTCCTACAAGGAGTTGCGCCATGCACCACGTCACTGGAATCCAGCCATAAAAAAAGGAGCCACAGGGCTCCCGAAAGACTGGCGCCGCCCACACGCGGGGGCGGCCCAGGTTAGGCGTTGGTTTCAGGCGGCGCTGAACAGCTTGTGCGGATCGATGACGAATTTCTTCGGCACCCCGGCATCGAACTCGCCGTAGCCCTTGGGTGCGTCGTCCAGGCTGATGACCTGCACGCCGACCACTTCGGCGATGTTGATCCGGTCCCACATGATCGCCTGCATCAGCTGGCGGTTGTACTTCATCACCGGGGTCTGGCCGGTGTGGAAGCTGTGCGACTTGGCCCAGCCGAGGCCGAAGCGGATGCTCAGGCTGCCCATCTTCGCCGCCGCGTCGACCGCGCCCGGGTCCTCGGTGACGTAGAGGCCGGGGATGCCGATCTTGCCGGCGACCCGCACCACGCCCATCAGCGAGTTGAGCACGGTGGCCGGGGCCTCGTGCTGCACGCCGGCATGGCCATGGCCGCGGGCCTCGAAGCCCACCGCATCGACCGCGCAATCGACTTCCGGCTCACCGAGCAGGGCGGCGATCTGTTCGTGCAACGGAGTATCCAGGGACAGGTCGGCGATCTCGAAGCCGACCGCCTTGGCATGCGCCAGGCGCACCGGGTTGACGTCGCCGACAATCACCACCGCGGCGCCGAGCAGGCGTGCCGAGGCGGCAGCCGCCAGGCCGACCGGACCGGCGCCGGCGATGTACACGGTGCTGCCCGGGCCGACCCCGGCGGTCACCGCGCCGTGGTAGCCGGTCGGCAGGATGTCGGACAGGCAGGTCAGGTCGCGGATCTTCTCCATCGCCTTGTCGCGGTCCGGCAGCTTGAGCAGGTTGAAGTCGGCGTAGGGCACCATGGCGTATTCGGCCTGGCCGCCGGTCCAGTCGCCCATGTCGACGTAGCCGTAGGCGCCGCCGGGACGCGCCGGGTTGACCGACAGGCAGACCCCGGTGTGTTGTTCCTTGCACGAACGGCAGCGGCCGCAGGCGACGTTGAACGGCACCGAGACCAGGTCGCCGATCTGCAGGTTCTCGACGTCGCGACCCTTCTCGATCACTTCGCCGGTGATTTCATGGCCCAGTACCAGGCCGGTTTGGGCGGTGGTGCGGCCGCGCACCATGTGCTGGTCGGAGCCGCAGATGTTGGTCGACACCACGCGCAAGATCACCCCGTGCTCGATCTTCCTGCCGCGCGGATCCTGCATTTTCGGATAGTCGATCTTCTGTACTTCGACCTTGCCTGCGCCGAGATAGACGACGCCACGATTACCTGACATTGGATGTTCTCCTTTGTTTTTATAAACATTGCTGTTGTGGATACAAAGGCGCGACCAACGGCCACGCGGCCCTGCACTGGAGCTTGTGCCTGTTGCGGAGCAGCGCCGAAAAAACGGGCAAGGCACTGCGCCGAAAAGTGGGGTGCGCGGGGCCGACTAGGCTGCGCGCACCAGCATTGCGTTTCATCATCGGTGCGCACCGCGCACCCTACGGTCTAGGCGTGCAGCACCACCGTGCGGTTGGCGTTGAGGAACACCCGCCGCTCGAGGTGGTAGGCGATCGCCTTGGCCAGGGTCTGGCACTCGATGTCGCGGCCCTTGGCGACCAGGTCTTCGGGGTAGTGGGCGTGGTCCACCGACTCCACGCCCTGAGCGATGATCGGCCCCTCGTCGAGGTCGTTGTTGATGTAGTGGGCGGTGGCGCCGACCAGCTTGACGCCTTTCTGGTACGCCTGGTGGTAGGGCTTGGCGCCCTTGAAACCGGGCAGCAGCGAGTGGTGGATGTTGATCGCCCAGCCGTCCAGCCGGCGGCACAGCTCGGGCGAGAGCACCTGCATATAGCGGGCGAGGACCACCAGCTCGGCGCCTGTGTCCTCGATCACCTGCATGACCCTGCGCTCCTGCGCCGGCTTGTCGCGCGGGTCGAGGGGGAAATGGTAGTAGGGAATGCCGTGCCAGCGCGCCAGCGGTTCCAGGTCCGGGTGGTTGGAGACCACCGCCACCACGTCCATGGCCAGGTGGCCGATGCGCTGGCGATAGAGCAGATCGTTGAGGCAGTGGTCGGCCTTGCTCACCATCAGCACCACCTTGGCCCGGTAGCCCGGCGGGGTCAGTTCGGTGTGCATGGCGAAGGGCGCCAGGCGCTCGTCGAGGCCGGCGCGAAAGGCCTGCTCGTCGAAGCCGTCGGGCTGGCGGAACTCGACGCGGATGAAGAAGCGCGCGGACAGTCGGTCATCGAACGAGTGGTGCTCGGTGACGTAGCAGCGCTGCTCGAACAGGAAGCGTGTCACCGCGTCCACGGTGCCGAGCACGCTCGGGCAGTGGGCGGTGAGAATCCAGGTGTCGGGGGTGCGGCTCATGGTTTTCTCCAATCAGGGCGCAGGGTGGATCGGTGCGCGCCTCCC
>NZ_JAAOJA010000029.1 GCF_013184545.1 Pseudomonas tumuqii
GACCTGGTCCTCGATGTGAATCGCCGCGGCGCCGAACTTGATCATCGACTTGACGGTACGCGCCACGTTGAAGGCCGAAGAGCCGAAGCCGGTGTCGACATCCACCAACAGCGGCAGGTCGCAGACGTCGGTGATGCGGCGCACGTCGGTGAGTACGTCATCCAGCCCGGTGATGCCCAGGTCCGGCAGACCGAGGGAGCCCGCCGCCACGCCGCCGCCGGACAGGTAGATCGCCTTGAACCCGGCGCGCTGGGCCAGCAAGGCGTGGTTGGCGTTGATCGCGCCGACGACCTGCAGGGGATGTTCTGCGTCAACGGCATCGCGAAAACGCTGGCCGGGACTGCTCTGGCTGGAAAGCTGACTCATGACTCACCTCGGGGTTTGGCTGTCTTGGTTGGCGCGCCCTGCCCCATGTTCATGGTGTAGTGGCGCTCGATATTACGTTTGGATGCGCCGATGTGACGGCGCATCAGCAACTCTGCGAGTTCGCCATCGCGCTCGGCGATGGCGTCGAGAATGCGATGGTGTTCGGCGAACGCCTGACGAGGGCGGTTCGGTGTGGCAGAGAACTGCAGGCGGTACATGCGCACCAGTTGATACAGCTCACCGCAGAGCATCTGCACCAGGGTGCGGTTGCCGCTGCCCTGAATGATCCGATAGTGGAAATCGAAATCGCCTTCCTGCTGGTAGTAGCCGACGCCCGCCTTGAAGGCCGCATCCTGCTCATGCAGATCGAGCACCCGGCGCAGGTCATCGATTTCCGCCTGGCTCATGCGCTCGGCGGCCAGGCGGCAGGCCATGCCCTCCAGCGACTCGCGGATCTCATAGAGCTCGATCAGCTCGGCGTGATCGAGCGACACCACCCGTGCGCCCACATGGGGGATGCGCACTAACAGACGCTGACCTTCCAGGCGGTGAATCGCCTCGCGCAGCGGCCCGCGACTGATGCCATAGGTACGCGCAAGCTCCGGCTCGGAAATCTTGCTGCCTGGTGCGATCTCGCCTTTGACGATGGCAGCCTGAATGCGGCGAAAAACATGCTCGGACAACGTTTCCGAATCATCCTGAACGATACGGGGCAACTCAATGGCATCGGGCATATTGTCGACACTACCTGTTAGATTTGCCAAAAAATTACCCTACAACGGCATTCCTGTCAAACAATCAACCTATACTGTCGACAATCTACCGAAGAACAAAAAGTTCTGATCTGCCCGCTTTTCTTGCATAAACGCCTATAAGCGTCTGTCGCAGCAGCAAAACCCCCGTGATAGAATGCCGCCCACTTGCGCCTGGCCTAGCTTTGCTGCCATGCCCGCTAGAGTTCAAACCAGGCGCAGTGGCCATGCCGCCTCGCCCGCCGGTCCTGTTATCCGACGACCGCGCTATACCTAATAGGACTTATGAGACTCAAGCCCTTCGCCCTGCTGTTCTGCCTGCTATCACTGCCTGGCCTGGGTCTAGCCGCCACAGAGAAGGCCGTATATGGCCTGAATGAATACGCAATGCTGTTCAACCTCGGTCTGCAAGTGCCGGCCAAACTGGATACCGGCGCCAAAACAGCGTCCTTGAGCGCGCGTGACATCCAGCGCTTCAAACGCGAGGGCGAACCCTGGGTGCGCTTCTACCTGGCGATCGACGATGCCCATGCCCACCCGATAGAGCGCCCGCTGGCACGGATCAGTAAAATCAAACGGCGCGCAGGCGACTATGATCCCGAGGCAGAAAAAACCTATACCGCACGCCCGGTAATCGAATTGGATATCTGTATGGGCCAAGCCCTGCGCACGATCGAAGTGAACTTGACCGACCGTAGTGCATTCCAATACCCGCTATTGATCGGCTCCGAAGCGCTAAAACGCTTCAGCGCACTGGTCGACCCAAGTCTTAAATACGCAGCAGGGAAACCTGGCTGTCCCCCTGACGCAAACCTTGGCGCCACCCCTAATGAGTAATGCCCATGCGCTCTCTTAACCTGCATCTGAAAGTCCTGATCACGCTATTGGTGGGCCTGGGCATTCTGATTACGGCCTACCAGATCTTCATCCTCGGCATTCCGTTGACCGAAGATGAAACCGATGACCTGTGGAACATCGACGCCAGAGTCGAGTTCCAGGCCAGCCCACGTGAGCCGGTCAAGCTGCAGATGTTCGTGCCACCACTGAACCAGGATTACGTCAGCCTCAACGAGAGCTTCATCTCCAATAATTATGGGGTGAGCATCAACCGCGCCGATGGCAATCGCAAGGTTACCTGGTCTGCCCGGCGCGCCAGCGGCAAGCAAACCCTCTATTACCGCCTGGTATTGACCAAACGCTATAGCGGCGAACAAGCCAAGAGCGAGGGACCGATCTTCCGCGACAGCATCCCAGTGGAAGGTGCCGAGAAAATTGCCGCCGAAGCCCTGCTCGCACCGATCCGCCAACACTCGGCGGACGTCGAGACCTTCATCAGCGAGACCATCAAACGGGTCAACAACGTCAGCGACGACAACGTCAAACTGCTGCTGGCCGGCGACGCCTCGACACCGAACAAAGCCGACGCCATCGAACTGCTGCTGTCCATCGCCCATGTGCCGATGGAGCGCGTGCACACCATCCGCCTGGCGGCCGAGATTCAGCAAAGCCCTGAACTGTGGCTGCGCAGCTTCAACGGTGAAAAATGGCTCTACTTCAACCCGGAGACCGGTCAACAAGGCTTGCCATCCGACCGCCTGGTCTGGTGGATCGGCGATGACAACCTGATCAAGCTCGAAGGCGGCAAGCAAGCGCAAGTCAGCTTCACCCTGAGCAACAGCGAGATGAATGCCATCCGCCTGGCCAAATTGACCGACGAGAACACTGACGCCGACTTCCTCGAGTACTCGATGTACGGCCTGCCGCTCTCCACCCAACAGACCTTCCAGATCATGCTGGTGATCCCGATCGGCGTGCTGGTGATCCTGATCCTGCGCAACCTCGGTGGCCTGCAGACCCTGGGCACCTTCACGCCAGTGCTGATCGCCCTGGCCTTCCGTGAAACCCAACTGGGCTTCGGCATCATCCTGTTCACCATCATTACTGCCCTGGGCCTGTCACTGCGCTCCTACCTCGAACACCTGAAACTGCAGATGCTGCCCAGGCTGTCGGTGGTCCTGACCTTCGTGGTGGTACTGATCGCCGCAATCAGCCTGTTCAGCCATAAGCTCGGCCTCGAGCGCGGCCTCTCGGTGGCACTGTTCCCGATGGTGATCCTGACCATGACCATCGAGCGCCTGTCGATCACCTGGGAAGAACGTGGTGGTGGTCATGCCTTCAAGGTCGCCATTGGCACCCTGGTAGCCGCGACCCTGTCTCACCTGTTGATGAGCGTGCCGCAGCTGACCTACTTCGTCTTCACCTTCCCGGCCGTGTTGATGATCCTGGTGGGTTTCATGCTGGCGATGGGCCGCTACCGCGGCTACCGCCTGACCGAACTTTTCCGCTTCAAAGCCTTCCTGAAGGATTGAGCCATGCTAGGTCTCTGGAAAACATGGAAGGCCCTTGAAGCCAAAGGCATCATGGGCATCAACCGTCGCAATGCGGACTACGTGCTGAAGTACAACAAGCGCAATCTCTATCCGATCGTCGATGACAAGATCATCACCAAGGAACGCGCCATCGCAGCCGGCATCGATGTGCCGGAAATGTATGGAGTGATCGAGACCGAAAAAGGCATCGACAAGCTGCGCGAGATCATTGGCGAGCGGCCGGACTTCGTGGTCAAGCCAGCGCAAGGCGCTGGCGGTGACGGTATCCTGGTCATTGCCGACCGTTTCGAGGACCGCTATCGAACGGTTTCCGGCAAGATCATCAGCCATGAAGAAATCGAACATCAGATCTCCAGCATCCTCACCGGCCTGTACTCGCTGGGTGGTCACCGTGACCGCGCACTGATCGAATACCGCGTCACCCCTGACCCCATCTTCAAGAGCATCAGCTACGAAGGTGTACCGGATATCCGCATCATCGTGCTGATGGGCTACCCGGTGATGGCCATGCTGCGCTTGCCGACCCGCCAGTCCGGCGGCAAGGCCAACCTGCACCAGGGCGCGATCGGTGTGGGTGTGGATCTGGCGACCGGGGTGACCCTGCGCGGCACCTGGCTGAACAACAAGATCAGCAAGCACCCGGACACCACCAATTCGGTAGACGGCGTACAGCTGCCCAACTGGAATGGTTTCATGAAGCTGGCCGCCGGTTGCTATGAACTGTGCGGCCTTGGCTATATCGGCGTGGACATGGTCCTCGACCAGGAGAAAGGTCCGCTGATTCTCGAGCTCAACGCGCGCCCAGGCCTGAACATCCAGATCGCCAACGACTGTGGCCTCACCCACCGCACTCATGCCGTGGAAGCGCGCCTGGCCGAACTGGCGAAGAAAGGCATCACCGAGACGCCGGAGGAACGCGTGCGCTTCGCTCAGGAGCTGTTTGGCCACGTCCCCAAAGCAGAGATCTGAAGCAACAACCTGCAGGGCTTTCATGCCACGGACGCTAAACCAGACAGCCCGCAGCAATAAAGCCCGAAAACGATCCGAAATGCCGCCCACTCGAGCGAAGTGCGCGGCATTTTTGTAGCCGGTTTATGCATTGGACTCAGTGCCGCAGACACCGTCGCCCTCCGCCACGAGCATGTCGCTCCAACTGCAGTGCCGGCCCATGATGAACAGGACCTTGGCAACTCGTCTGCGCACCGCGCCCAGACAGAAGCGCTAGGATGAATCTGACCGGCGTTCTACAATCGCCTGCCGCGCGCCTCTGAAAGCCTCGCATGCCTACTTGCCTTGTACACGCCCTGCCCTATCGTGCCGACCCGGCCATCTACTTCAGTGTCGTCTGTCACGCTCCAGGAGCGGTGCTGCTGGATGCCGGCCGTCCGGCCGCCGAGCGTGGACGCTATGACCTGATCAGTGCCTGGCCAACGGCCGAGCTGATCCCGACACCTGACGAACCGGCCAATGACTTCCTCCAGCGCCTGCGCGCCAGTCTGGCGGCGCTGGGCGAGGCCAAAGCACCTGACGACTGCCCACTGCCCTTCGTCGGCGGCTTGATTGGCTACCTGGGCTACGACTTCGGCCGGCGCCTGGAAACCATGCCCGAACAGGCACGCGACGACCTGGGCTTGGCCGATGCGCAGCTTGGCCTGTATGCCTGGGCCCTGATCACCGACCATCATCTGGGCACCAGCCAGCTGATGTTTCATCCAACCCTGAGCAATGAACAACGACAAGGCTTGATCGAGCTGTTCGATATGCCACAAACGCCGACGCCGACGCCCTTCAGGCTGACCGGGGCATTCAAGGCTGATATCGATGAGCGCGAGTATTGCCATGCCATCGAACGCATCCAGGCCTACATCCAGGCCGGCGACTGTTACCAGGTGAATTTTGCCCAACGCTTTCGCAGCCACTACCAGGGCGATCCCTGGACGGCTTATCGCGCCTTGCGTGCCGCCTGCCCCACCCCCTTCGCCGGCTACCTGACCCTGGCGGATAACGGCGCAATCATCAGCCTGTCGCCCGAGCGCTTCCTGCGCGTCAGCGAAGGTCATGTAGAGACCCGTCCGATCAAGGGCACACGCCCACGCCACAGCGACCCCGAGCAGGATGCCGCGCAAGCCGCAATGCTCCTGGCCAGCCTGAAGGATCGTGCCGAGAACCTGATGATCGTCGATCTGCTGCGCAACGATCTCGGCCGCAGTTGCGCGATCGGTTCGGTGCACGTGCCGGAACTGTTCGCCCTGGAGAGCTATCCCAACGTGCACCACCTGGTCAGCGCGGTGACGGGCGAACTGGCACCAGGCAAAGATGCCCTGGATCTCATCGCCGGCAGCTTCCCCGGCGGCTCGATTACCGGCGCGCCGAAAATCCGCGCCATGCAGATCATCGACGAACTGGAGCCCACACGCCGCGCACTCTATTGCGGCTCGTTGCTGTATCTGGACGTGCGTGGCGAGCTGGACAGCTCGATTGCCATCCGCAGCCTGCTGGCCAAGGACGGGCAGATCAGTTGCTGGGGCGGCGGCGGCATAGTCGCCGACTCCGACTGGCAGGCGGAATACCAGGAGTCCATCACCAAGGTGAAGGTCTTGCTGGAAACGCTGGAGGGGATGTAGCGGCAAGCCGCAAGCGAGTCTCGGAACGACGTGACAACCGTCAAACGCCTTCGCCCGACTCTTGCAGACTCGCCGCTGCGGTTACAGGCTCAGGTCGCGATTGGATGCCTTGATGAACTCGCGCTTGAGGTCTTCATAGGTGTGCACGGCCGGGAACTGCGGAAACTCGCGAATCACGTTTTCCGGCGCATGGAACAGGATGCCCGCATGGGCCTCGCTGAGCATGCTGGTGTCGTTGTACGAGTCGCCTGCGGCGAGCACCCGGTAGTAGAGACTCTTGAGCGCAATCACCGACTGCCGCTTGGGATCCTTCTGGCGCAGCTGGTAGCTCACCACCCGATCATTTTCGTCGGTGACCAGCTTGTGGCACAGCAGCGTCGGGAAACCCAGCTGACGCATCAGCGGCTGGGAGAACTCGTAGAAGGTGTCCGAGAGAATCACCACCTGAAAGCGCTCACGCAGCCAGTCGACGAACTCCACCGCGCCGTCCAGCGGCTTGAGGGTGGCGATGACTTGCTGGATGTCGTTCAGCTTCAGGCCATGCTCATCGAGAATGCGCAGGCGCTGCTGCATCAGCACGTCGTAATCCGGAATATCCCGGGTGGTCGCTTTCAGCGATTCGATGCCGGTTTTTTCCGCGAAGGCGATCCAGATCTCCGGGACCAGAACACCTTCCAGGTCGAGACAAGCGATTTCCACGGGACACTCCTAGATTGGGCTTGAAAGAAGGCGGCACTCTAGCGGCTCGCCGGAGGCGGCGCAACGCAAGGCTTATACCCAAACAGGATGGTCTCCCTTGTACTTGGTTATTTAGCGATATAACACCTTTTTGCTACCATCGGCGCACAGAGCGTCCGAGGGCGCCCACAAGCCAGGCGTCGCAGCCTGGGGCGGCCCCTCTCAGCGCCACCTCAACCAGGAATCCAGCCCGATGAGCCACCCATTCGATGTAGCCGAACTGGCCGTAACCTACGCCAGCAAGTCGCCCCAGGACATTCTCAAACTTGCCTTCGAGCACTTTGGCGATGAACTGTGGCTCTCCTTCAGCGGCGCCGAGGATGTGGTGCTGGTGGACATGGCCTGGAAGCTGAATAAAAACGTCAAGGTCTTCAGCCTCGATACCGGCCGCCTGCACCCGGAGACCTACCGCTTCATCGAGCAGGTGCGCGAGCACTACGGCATCGCCATCGACGTACTCGCCCCCGACGCGACGGCGCTAGAGGCACTGGTCAAGGAAAAAGGTTTGTTCAGCTTCTACAAGGACGGCCACAGCGAATGCTGCGGTATTCGCAAGACCGCCCCGCTGCGGCGCAAGCTGGCCACGGTCAAGGCCTGGGCCACCGGCCAGCGCCGCGATCAGAGCCCCGGCACCCGCAGCCAGGTCGCGGTGGTGGAAATCGACACGGCCTTCTCCACCCCGGAAAACACCCTGTACAAGTTCAACCCGCTGGCGCAGATGAGCAGCGAAGACATCTGGGCCTATATCCGCATGCTGGAAATCCCCTACAACAGCCTGCATGAGCGCGGCTTCATCAGCATCGGCTGCGAGCCGTGCACCCGCCCGGTACTGCCCAATCAGCACGAGCGCGAAGGCCGCTGGTGGTGGGAGGAAGCCACGCAGAAGGAGTGCGGCTTGCACGCCGGCAACCTGATCGCGAAGAGCTGACATCCTCGAGCATGAAACACCCGGCACTTGGCCGGGTGTTTCATGCTCGCAAGTCACTCAATAAGTCGGCAACTCGACATCGTGGAACAGCTCTTCCAGCTCGGACTTGTTGTGACACTGCACCGCCTTGGCCAGCACATCGCGGGTCAGGTGCGGGGCAAATTTTTCGATGAAATCGCACATGAATCCACGCAGGAAAGTGCCGCGGCGAAAGCCTATCTTGGTCACACTGGACTCGAACAGGTCGCTGGCATCGAGCACCACCAGATCGGGATCGAGGGTGGCGTCCACCGCCATCTTGGCCACGATGCCCACTCCCAGGCCCAGGCGCACATAGGTTTTGATCACGTCGGCGTCGGCCGCAGTGAAGACCACCTTGGGCGTCAGGCCGCGATGACTGAAGGCCTCGTCCAGCTTGGAACGGCCAGTGAAGCCGAAGACATAAGTAACGATCGAGTGTTCCGCCAGAGCTTCCAGCGTCAGCTTCGGCAGCTTGCTCAACGGGTGTCCCTGAGGCACTACCACGCAGCGGTTCCAGCGGTAGCACGGCATCATCACCAGATCATTGAACAACTCCAGCCCCTCGGTGGCGATGGCGAAATCCACAGTGCCATCGGCGGCCATTTCGGCGATCTGCATCGGTGTGCCCTGATGCATGTGCAGGGCAACGTCCGGGTATTGCTTGATGAATGCACTGATCACCGGCGGCAAGGCATAGCGCGCCTGGGTGTGGGTAGTGGCAATGGACAAGGTGCCCTTTTTCTCGTTGGAGAATTCCTGGGCGATCTGTTTGATGCTTTCGACCTTGCGCAGGATTTCTCCGGCTGTGGTGATGATCCGCTCGCCCGCCGGGGTAACCCGGGTCAGGTGCTTGCCGCTGCGAGCGAAGACCTCCACGCCCAATTCGTCTTCGAGTAAACGGATCTGCTTGCTGATGCCCGGCTGCGAGGTATAGAGGCTTTGCGCGGTAGCCGAAACGTTGAGGTCGTGATGCGCAACTTCCCAGATGTAGCGCAATTGCTGGAGCTTCATAAAAATCCCTCAAAGCAGAATAAGCAGCCGTCCAGTGGCCGGCGGCGTCATATAACCATATATATTGTTTAACTATTAAATCTAGATGATTTTATTTGGTCGTGCCGATTATTCTTTGAAATATTAAAAAAGCCCTCAGGCCTCCCCACGGGCTCGGTGCTGCAGCATCGGCACCAGGTACACCGGAACTTCGGACAACTGCACCAGGCGCGCGGCCGTGCGCCCCAACGGGATATCCAGGCCGGCGCCATGGCTATGACTGCCGACGACCAGCAAATCCACCCCACGTTTCTGCGCCTCCTCGAGAATCACCAGGGGCGGATCACCCTGCACCACCTGCACCGCACGGATCACCTCGAGTTCATGCTGGGACTCGCCAAGCTCATCACGAAATCCCTCCAGGACCCGTTGCTCGATACTCGCCATAACCGTACTCAGGCCTTTGCTGCGCAGCTCCTTGAGACGCTCTTCATCCAGATAGGTTTGCAGCACCGACTCGGCAAACAAGCCCATTGGCTCCACCGCATGCACGACATACAGGCTGGCATTGAACGCACGGGTCAGCGCCAGGGCATGCTGCAAGACATAGGGGGCATAAAGACCCAGATCGGTAGCATAGAGAATCGAGCGAATCATGCGGTCTCCTCGACTGCCTAGCTGGCAGGCCTAACTTGAGCTTAGCAGTGCCATCTGCAAGTCAACAAAACTGCAGTCATTCAGGACGAATGATTATATGCACAGGGCCTGGATGCCGCTGGGTGCGGCCGCCGTATTCAGGCCTGCGCAGCCAGACAACGCGAAAAATGCCAGACTGCTAGCGTTGCGGCTCGTTACTCACGCCATGCGGTACATGCCCGGTGGCAACGACCTCGCGGGCTTTCTCGCAGTGCCCCGCCTGGTCGTCGAAGAAGACGTCGGCACCAAAGGTTTCGAGAATTGCCGCCTTCTCCAGTCCGCCCAGAAAGAACGACTCATCCAGGCGAATATTCCACTCGCGCAAGGTGCGGATCACCCGCTCATGGGCCGGCGCCGAGCGGGCAGTGACCAGGGCCGTGCGAATCGGGCAGGCCTCCTCGGGAAACTCCTGCTGCAGGAGGTGCAGCGCCGCCAGGAAGGGCTTGAAGGGTCCACCGCCAAGCAACTCGCGAGCCGACTCACGTTCGTGGCTCTGGAAGGCTTCCAGGCCGCCCTGCTGATAGACCCGCTCGGACTCGTCGGAAAACAGCACGGCATCGCCGTCGAAAGCGATGCGCAGCTCATTGCTCGCGGCCCGCCGCGCCCCACCGGAGAGAATGGTGGCCGCGCCAAACCCCGAGCGCAGCGCACTGCGTACATCTTCGGCGTGAGTCGAGAGAAACAGATGGCAGCCGAATGCCGCCAGATAGGGATCGGGGCTGCGACCGCCGACAAAGGCCGCGCGCGAGATGCCCAGGCCGTAGTGCTGGATCGAATTGAACGCACGCAACCCGGTATCGGCGCTGTTGCGCGACACCAGAATAACTTCGACCCGCGCCTGACCCAATGCGCTGTTCAACCCCAGCAGCTTCTCGACCAGAGGGAAAGCGTCACCGGGCATGAGGATTTCGTCCTCATGTTCGATCTGATAGCGACGATAGGCCTCAACCCCCTCCCCCTCATACACGCGGTGACTCTCGCGCAGGTCGAACAGCGCCCGCGAGGAAATCGCCAACACCAGCTTGTCGCCCATTCCCTTGCTCATGCTCACCTCGGTGTCTGTATTGATCGGCCGCCATGCGAGACAGCTTGATGTGGGCGGGAGACAACGACCTGGGCGGGCGCCTTCTTAGCAGCGATCCGCATTAAAGTCAGTCAGTTACAGTTCAGTCACTATACTGATTAAAACGATGTCAAATTGTTGGCAGAGGGAGTCGGTTGCCATGCGCCGTTTTCTGCGTCACCCCAGCGATATGCCAGTGGAGTTGGTGCTCCGCAAACAAACCTTTATCCCCAAACAACGGCTGAACAATATCAGCCTCGGCGGAGTGGCGTGCAACTGCAGATGCGGTTTTCGCCGTGGCACTGCGGTAGAGCTGCGCATTCCGCTGCTTGGCGAGCAGGCACGCTACCCCGGGGTAGTAGCCTGGTGCCGCAAACAGCCCAACGATTACCTGGTGGGCATCGCCTTTATCGACGAAGACACGCTATTTCGCGCACGCATGGTCGAACAGGTCTGTCAGATCGAACATTACCGCCAGCAACGTGAACTGGAGCTGGGCGAACATCTGGCGATCGAGGGCATCGCCCAGGAATGGATCGCCCATCACGCCGCCGAGTTCTCCAACGCAAGCCTGTAATCCCTGCTTCGTTCCGGTTAACGACCTTAGACCCATTGTCTAGCCCGCCCGTAACGCGCTAAGGTTCTGCATCCCCGCTGTGCTCATAAATGCTGTGCTCCGCCACACGGGGATCGCTGGCGGCCGGCACCCGTGACCTGACGACCCTGACCTGATGAAAAGCACGATGGCTGACTTACCGATCAATGACCTTAACGTTGCCTCCAACGAAACCCTGATCACGCCCGATCAGTTAAAGCGCGAAATTCCGCTGAGCGATGCCGCGCTGCACACTGTCGCCACTGGCCGCCAGGTGATTCGCGACATCCTCGATGGTAAAGACCATCGCTTGTTCGTGGTAGTCGGCCCCTGCTCGATTCACGACATCAAAGCCGCCCACGAATACGCCGAACGCCTCAAGGCGCTTGCAGCAGAAGTGTCGGACAGCCTGTATCTGGTGATGCGCGTGTACTTTGAAAAGCCGCGCACCACGGTGGGTTGGAAAGGACTGATCAACGACCCCTACCTGGACGACTCATTCAAGATTCAGGACGGCTTGCACATCGGCCGCCAGTTGCTGCTCGACCTGGCGGAAATGGGCCTGCCGACCGCTACCGAGGCACTCGATCCGATCTCACCGCAATATTTGCAGGATCTGATCAGCTGGTCGGCCATCGGCGCACGCACCACTGAATCGCAAACCCACCGCGAAATGGCCTCTGGCCTGTCCTCGGCGGTTGGCTTCAAGAACGGCACCGACGGCGGCCTGACCGTGGCGATCAACGCGCTGCAATCGGTTTCCAGCCCGCACCGCTTCCTCGGCATCAATCAGGAAGGTGGCGTGTCCATCGTCACCACCAAGGGTAATGCCTACGGTCACGTGGTGCTGCGCGGCGGCAACGGCAAGCCGAACTATGACTCGGTCAGCGTTGCCGTTTGCGAGCAGGAACTGACCAAGGCCGGCATCCGTCCGAACATCATGGTCGATTGCAGCCATGCCAACTCGAACAAGGATCCGGCGCTACAACCCCTGGTAATGGACAACATTGCCAACCAGATCCTCGAAGGCAACCAGTCGATCGTTGGCCTGATGGTCGAGAGCCATCTGGGCTGGGGCAACCAGTCGATACCGAAAGACCTCAACCAGTTGAAATACGGCGTATCCGTCACCGATGCCTGCATCGACTGGGATAGCACCGAAAAAACCCTGCGCAGCATGCACGCCAAACTCAAGGATGTACTGCCCAAGCGCCACCGCGGCTAGACGCCACACACATAAAAACGCCGGGCAATGCCCGGCGTTTTTGTAAGCCTTTGGGTCAGCCTCTGGCGCTATGGCGCTGGCGACGCTCCATATAACGTTCGACGTAGGAGCAAGAGGGAATCACCGTGTAATCCATGCGTTCAGCGTACTGCAAGGCATGCTCGGTCAAGGCGGCGGCGATACCACGACCGCGCAACGAGTTCGGCACGAAGGTACGGTAGATATCCAAGGTCTGCTTGCCCAGATCCATATAGGCCAGGTACGCACGATCACCATCCACTGTGGTCTCGAACTGGTGACCCTTGAGGTCATGGTGAATGGACAACGCCTCGCTCATCGCAACTCCTCTGAAATAACCTGCAAACCATACCCGCACCTTAGCGATATTTTTCGGGCGAAGCGACCTTGGCATTGCGCCATCATCGCACTTGCAGTCGCAATCGCCCGCATTGATCGCTGCCGCCAGCCCCGGACTGCATGTTCAGGCGAAGGCGCAGACCCACGCCGGCATGCCGGCCACTCTTGACTTCGCCTGCCTAGAACACACTCAAGAAAGCGATGCTGCACAGCACCGCGACCACCGGAATCAATACCGTCACGACGAAAAGATCCTTGTAAGCCTGCTTGTGGGTCAAGCCCATGATCATCAGCATGGCAATCACTGCTCCGCAGTGTGGCAGCGAGTCAAACCCGCCCGAGGCAATAGTGGCTATACGGTGAAGGACTTCGGGCTCGACGCCCATTTCCAGGTATTTGGGCGCCAGGGTCTGCATGAATATCTGCAAGCCGCCGGAGGAGGAGCCGACAATCCCGGAAACCACGCTGACCGAGGCAAAAATCGACAACAGCGGCGGCAAGTCAACCGTCAGAATCCACTGGGAAAACTGGGCGAAGCCAGGTGTCTGGGTGACCACGCCACCAAAGCCAATCACCGCCGCTGTGTTCAGCAGCGGCATGATCGCATCGTCGGCGCCCTGCCCGAGCAACACTAGCGTATTGCGCCGCAAGCCCGCGAACAGCATGACCGCAACCCCGGTGGCGATCACCAGCGCCAGGCTCGGCCAGAGAATAGGCTGCTGTTGACTGAAGCCCAGCAACGGACCCAACCAGCCTTGTTCAGGGGCGATCGCGCCACTCAACAGCAACAAGCGCGGCAGCATGATGATGCCCAGCACCACCAGGATAGGCAGCACAGCCAAACCCCAGTGCGGCCCGGAACCCGGCGCACTGGCCAACTGTTCCATGCGCAAATCCTGCGCATTGGCCTCAAAACCCTCACCGCGCTCGCGCGCCAGGCGCCATTCACGCTGAACATAAGCCATGCCCAGCGCAATCATCAACACGCTCGCGGCCACCCCAATCCAGGCCCCGGCAAACAGGTCGGTGCCCAAGGCGCTGGCGGCGATGACATTGTGAATCGAGGGCGTGCCCGGCATCGCAGTCATGGTGAAAGTACCGGCGCCCAAGGCAGTGGCCGCGCAGAATAGACGCTTGGGCAGGTTGGCCTCACGCATCAAGCTGATGCCCAGCGGGTACATGGTAAAGATCACCACGAACACCACCACCCCGCCATAGGTCAGCAATGCACAGACCAGCATGGTCACCCACAGAGTCCGGCTAATGCCGAGACTGCGCGTTATCGCCTGAGCGATACTGCTGGCCGCCTGGCTTGCGGCCATGACCTTGCCGAATATGGCGCCGCAAAGAAACAACACGAAGAACTTGCCGGCAAAGGTGAAGGCGCCCAAGGGGCCGAACGGGAAATACTCGAGTAGCGCCTTTGGCGCCTGCAAGCCATTGCTCAGCGCCACCACCAGTGCGCAGAGCAAGGCCGCAATGAATATATTCACCCCGCGCAATGCCATAAAAATCAATAAGGCCAAGCCAGCCAACAACCCTGCATTCCCGAGCATGTGTAATTCTCCGTTATTTTTGTACTTGTCAGATCGCCTTCAAAAACCGTAGCGCATGGCTTGCCCTCGCAAGCCTGGGCCTGCCGAGATACCGTTCACTCAGGCCCGGCGAACGGCATTGTATAGCCCAATAAAACCCTGGGAATCCAGCCTCGAGAGACCGTTCGCAGAGCTTATCTGGCACCCTGCGTGCGACAAACGAAGCAACAGAGCGCCTTGACCGAACAGCACGCGAAGCCGCTGCCGCGCTTATGAAACACTCGGCCCAGGTGGCCTATGCAGGCCGGCGTTTTATAGCAGTAAACTCTGCGACACAGCAGAAACAACGAAAACTGTATGTTTTTCATACAAAGCGGCACAACTTACCGCCGTGTCCTTAGCCAAGATGAAAAAAAACATGCTGCGCTTGCACCGCCTACATTTACTTACTAAAAGTTATGGGTAGTATGTACGCCGGCTAATTTCCTACTGTTTGGAAATTGCTTTTATGGAAAATTCCACCTCAAGGGGAACACGATGAACAACGTTCTGAAATTCTCTGCTCTGGCTTTGGCCGCAGTTCTGGCTACCGGTTGCAGCAGCATGTCCAAAGAAACTGAAGCACGTCTGACCGCTACCGAAGACGCTGCTGCTCGCGCTCAAGCCCGTGCCGATGAAGCCTATCGCAAGGCTGATGAAGCTATGGCAGCTGCTCAGAAGGCTCAGCAAACTGCTGACGAAGCCAATGAGCGCGCTCTGCGTATGCTGGAAAAAGCCAGCCGCAAGTAATAGCCCTCCAAGGCTAATTAAGCCGATCCCATAAGGATCGGCTTTTTTATGGGCGTTGTTCCGCCCGGAATATGTTCTTGCCCCCGTCTCGGTGGCACCCCGTTAAGCGATAAACTGCGTGCCCCGATTGGCAGGAACCAGGGCAAGCCCTGGTTCCTGGATGAAGCAACCGCTCACGGCCGAGCAACCTGAGAATCCATCAGGTCATGCCGGAGTTATCGTAGGCCTATTTCAGAGCGCCCTGCGCCAACTCGTTTTCGCGGATGAGCTTTTTGTTGATCTTGCCGACGCTGGTTTTCGGGATGTCCGCCACGAACTTGATCTGCTTGGGGATCGCCCACTTGTTGATGTGGCCACTGTCGACAAACTGCTGCAGGTGAACCTCAATGATCTTCTGCTCGACTGCCTGGCCCGGCTGACAAACCACCAGGGCCATCGGCCGCTCGCCCCACTGATCATCGGGAATCCCCACTACGGCGACAGAAGCCACGGCCGGGTGCTCACTGATCAGGTTCTCCAGTTCCAGCGAGCTGATCCACTCGCCACCGGTCTTGATCACGTCCTTGATTCGGTCCTTGATTTCCACCCCGCCGCGGGGGTCGATCGAGGCGATGTCGCCCGTATGCAGCCAGCCATCTTCCCACAGCTCGGCGCCCTTCTCGGGCTCGTTTAGATAGCCCTGGGTCAACCAGGGCGCACGCACCACAACCTCGCCCTGCGACACACCATCGTGAGCCACCTGATTACCGCTGGCATCGATGATGCGCAGATCGACCATTGGCACCGGCACCCCGGTCTTGATCCGTACGGCCAGCTGCGCGTCCATCGGCTGCTGCAGTTCCGCCGTACGCAGGTAGGTGACGCAGAGCAGCGGGCAGGTCTCGGACATGCCGTAGCCGCTGTGCACCAGCATCCCTCTGGCTGCCGCCTGGGCGGCTACGCCCAGGGTCAGGGCGCTGCCGCCCAAAAGCATTTTCCAGCCGCTGAAATCGGTCTGTGCCGCTTCGGCGCAGCCCAGGATCATCTGCAGGATGGTCGGTACGCAGTGGGAAAAGCTGACCTTTTCTTCGCGATAGAGCCTGACCAGGCTGTTGGGTTCGTAGCGGCCGGGGTAGACCTGTTTGATCCCCATCAGGGTCGCCACATAGGGCACGCCCCAGGCATGCACATGAAACATCGGCGTGATGGGCATGTAGACATCGTCGGAACGTAGCAGCGGTGCGCCCTGGTACACGCCCAGCGTGCCGACTGCATTCAGGGTGTGCAGCACCAACTGGCGGTGGGTGAAATACACGCCTTTCGGGTTGCCGGTGGTGCCGGTGGTGTAGAAGGTGGTGGCCACCGAGTTCTCGTCGAAGTCGGGGAAGTCGTAAGTGGCGGCCGCCTGGGAGAGCAGCTGCTCATATTCCCCCAGTACCGGCAGTGCGGTAGCGCGTGCGCCGTCGTCACTGAGCTGGACATAGCCCTTGACGGTGGTCAGCTCACCCTGGATCTGCTCGAGCAGCGGCAGGAAGTCATCATGCACCAGCACCAGGTCATCCTCGGCGTGGTTCATGGTGTAGAGCACCTGCTCCGGCGACAGACGGATGTTCACCGTATGCAGCACCGCGCCAATCATCGGCACGGCGAAGAAGCATTCCAGGTAGCGGTGGCTGTCCCAATCCAGTATCGCCACGGTGTCGCCGGCCTTGATCCCTGCAGCCGTCAGGGTATTGGCCAACCGGCGGATACGCTCGTTGAGGGTGCGATAGCTGTAACGCAACTTGTCGGCGTAGACGATCTCCTGCTCGGCTTCGTAGCGCACGCCCGACAGCAGCAGGCTCTTGATCAGCAAGGGGTTACTGTGGGCACCTTGTGCGGGGGTAATTATTTTTGTCTTCAGCATGGTGAGGTCTGCCTGGTTCTTATTGGTAGTTTGAGTGACGGATCGGCGCGCAGTGCGTACGACGACAGGCATGGCGCGACCCGATGTTTGCCCAGGCCTGTGGCCCGGGCTTGGGGCGATCAGAACTGCGCCGCGTCCAGCAGGTACAGGCTCTCGCTGCCGGCCTTGACCGAGGCGGTCAGCGAGTGGATGCGCGGCAGGATGCGGGCGAAGTAGAAGCGCGCGGTGCCCAGCTTGCTGGCGTAGAAGTCGTC
>NZ_JAAOJA010000030.1 GCF_013184545.1 Pseudomonas tumuqii
AGGCCAGCATTTTGCCTCGGGCTTCCTTCAGATTCGCAGTCACCCGCGACACCCTTGCCTCTGGCTAACACTTCCCCTTGCCGGGTATGTAGAGGACTTTCACCTCCAAGTCACCAGCGCGGCCACCACAGCCAAACTGGTTGCGCTTACGCGCAACGCGCCATGCCTGGCGCACCAAAGAAAAACCCGGCCGAAGCCGGGTTTTTCCTAGCAGCTTAAGACCTGTTACTGGACTTCAGCTTCTACTTGAGCTTCAACACGACGGTTGATGGCACGGCCCGACTCGGTTGCGTTGTCGGCAACCGGCTGAGTTTCGCCATAACCAGCGGCGTTTACACGCTCACCTTCAACACCGTACTGGTTGACCAGAACTTCACGCACAGCGCTCGCACGCTTTTCGGACAGCTGCTGGTTGTAGGTATCAGTACCGACGGAGTCAGTGTGACCTTCAACAGTGGTGCTGGTCTGCGGGTACTGCTTCATGAAATCAGCCAGGTTCTTGATATCGCCATAGCTTTCTTCTTTGACTTGGGCCTTGTCGAAGTCGAACTTCACGTCCAGCTCAACGCGCACAACCTGGGCTGGCTCTTCAGCAACCGGAGCCGGCTCAGGCATTGGCTCTGGAGCGGCTTCTTCAACCTGGGCAACCGGCTCGCTGCCGCCACCGAAGTTCAAGCCGACACCAACGCCTGCCTGCCACTCGGTGTTCTCGGTGTCCAGGCTATGCAGGACATCGACACCGGCTTTGGCGAAGAACATTTCGGTGAAGTAGTACTTGGCACCGGCGCCGACCATTGCGAAGGTAGTCTTGTCATCGCCACGGGTGAAGGTGTTGTCCAGATCCTGATGGCCGAAACCAGCGGAAACGTATGGACGCAGGCTTTGCGCAGCAGGAGTACCGAAGTGGTACAGCGCTTCGACGGTGCTCAGGTGACCGTCAATTTGCTCGCGACCATGGGTGGAACCCGGCAGGGTGTCCTGGGAGCGAATGCTGCGGTACACGCCATGCGACAGGTTCAAGGAAACGTCATCGGTCAGGAAGTAACCGATGCTGCCACCGAACAGGTTGCCGTCGGTAACTTCGCGATTGCTTTCCATAAAGGCGCGCTTGCCGAAAACTTCCGCTTCAACAGCGCCTTGGCCTTGAGCCAGAACGCTAAAAGAAGAAGACGCCAGCACAGAGCTAATGACAACGCCTAAAGTGTTTTTAAATTTCATCCGTAAATCCCCATCTTGGTGGCCAGTAAGTTGTCTGACAAACAAGACAACCAAAGAGCAATTCTAACAGAATTACTCGGAGTGTTAGAGCCCTTGTATATATTTAAGTTTCAAGGCTGCCCGAAAATTTTTCGCGCAAGCGGTCGAGCGCGCGCTTATAGCGCATTTTAGTGGCACTCAGGCCCATGTGCATGATGTCGGCAATCTCTTGAAACTCCAGCTCTGCGACAAAACGTAGCACCAGAATTTCTCGGTCGATTGGATTGACATGCACCAGCCAACGGTCCAGACCACCACGGTCTTCAACTTTAGGCATCTTTTCTTCAGACGCCTCTTCCAATGGATCCAAGCTTAACGCATCCATCAGGCGACGCTTGCGCCGTTCTTTACGGTACTGGGTGATACATTCGTTATAGGTAATGCTGTACAGCCAGGTTTTAAACTTCGACTTGCCTTCGAAGTTCTTCAAACCATAAAGAACCTTGAGCATGACCTCTTGACAAACATCGTCGGCGTCGCGCTCGCTCCCCAAGTAACGTGCGCAGACGTTGAACAAGGTGCGCTGGTAACGACGCATCAGCTCTTCATAAGCGCGCGTAACGTGAAAAAGCTCGCCATGCGCGCGCGCAACGAGTTCCTCATCCGAGAGTTCGCGGGGGTCATAGCGCAAGGACATCGGTTGGGCTTTATTCAAAACGAGTCAGGCCGACAGTCGGGACGGAGGCTGCCAACGCCTAATGCATCAGGCGCTGGGTTGGCGGCATACATTAGCAGGAATGATGCGTTAGCGACTGCTCACCCGCTGCTCGAGCAGGGTGCGATTAGCCACCGAGACCAACTCGCCAGCATCGGTTAACAGAGTAGTCTTGACCGTGCCTATCTCCTCGATCTGCCCTTCGACCTCACCGATCTGGACTTGCTGCCCAACCTGGTACAACTCGCGCACATAAATCCCGGCCAGAATTTGCCCGGCGATTTCCCGGCTACCCAATCCGAGAGCCAGCGCTGCAGCCAGGCCTACCGAAATAAGTACGATGGCGATGACATTGTTCAGCAGGTCGGTCTTGACCTCCAGCTGACCGATAGCCACCGAGATGCTGATGATGATCACCAGACCTTGCGCAATACGCCCCAGGCCATGGGCATAATCCAGGCCGACACCTTCGGCTGCGCCGCGCACCAGCCCGCTGACCAACTGTGCCAGCAGCACGCCGGCCAGCAGGACCAAAGCGGCACCGAAGACCTTGGGCAGATACAGCGCGAGCACGTCAAGGGTTGCGGAAACCCGCTCCAGGCCAAGCGACTCAGCCGCCGACACCAGAAAAATCAACAGCACGAACCAATAGACGATCTTGCCGATCAAGGTCGAAACCGGCACCTGGATACCGCCACGGCCGAGCAGCTTGGTCAGCCCGGTGCCCGCCATCAAGCGATCCAGGCCGATCTTGCCGAGCAATTTGGACAGCAAGGTGTCGAGCAGCTTGGCCACGACGAAGCCGAGCAGCACCAGGATCAATGCCACGAACAGGTTCGGAATGAAGCCGGCCACCTTGGTCCAGAGCGCAGTCATCGCGGCTATCAGGCTTTGAGTCCAGGGATCGAGTTCCATTTCAGTCAGCCTTATCAGTAGAACGAGAGGAGTTAGTGGATCCTGCGCAGGCGTTGCGACGGGAGACCGGTGCAACATGGGGCGAGCCGCTGTTCAGGGCGATCATCAATGCACCGAGCCAATGGCCCATGAGCGCGAACAGGTCACCCGCGCCGACTTGGCGGTTGGCAGTCTTCAATACGCGGTGCAGACAAGCGTCGTCGTCGTGATTGGACGCGCCGGACTTGAGCATATCGCGCAGGGATTCTTCAAATGGATCGTGCATGACGCACCTCACAGGACGTCTCGGCTAGACGAGACCAACTCGGGGCAAGTCACATCAGGCCCAGCGCAAACGGCGTAGCAACCACCACTGAGCAAGGGCGACCACCAGCATGATCACGCAGGCGATAAGGAAACCATAGGCATTCTCGGCGCCTGGTATGCCGCCGACATTGATACCGAGCAGCCCCGTGAGGAAGCTCATCGGCAGAAACACCCCGGTAATGATGGCGAAGCGGTACATGATGCGGTTCATCCGCTGATCCATGCGCCGGTTTTCCGCCTCCAGCAGCAGGCTGACCCGCTCGCGACTGAGCTCCAGCTCTTCCAGGTAGCGGGTCAGGCGGTTATGCAGTTCGTTCCAATAGCCTGGGTCATCGGCGAGGAACCAGGGCTGCTGCTTGCGCGTCAGCTGCGCGTAAATTTCACTCTGTGGCGCGAGAAAGCGGCGCAGACCGGCAGCGCGCCGCCGCACTTGCAGCAGCTGTGCGTGATCCGGCACTGCGTGCTCATCGGCATCGACCAGCTCTTCCTGCTCGTCGACCCGCTCGGACAACTCGGCTACCAGGGCATCGACCTTGTCGGTCAGGTAGTCCGCGAGGATCAGGATCAGCTCCGACGAAGTTTTCGGCCCACGACCGGCGGCGAGGTCGGCGATCAGGTTCTCGGTCGCGCGCAATGGGCGCAGGCGCAAGGAAATAACCCGCCGCGCAGCGGCGAAGATGCGCACTGACACCATGTCCTCCGGCTCCGCGCCGGGGTTTAGATTGATTCCGCGGAGAAACAGCAGCAGCGCCTCATCCGGCAGAGTCAGCAGGCGCGGCCGGGTATTTTCCTCCAGCAGCAAATCGCAGGCGAATTCGCTCAAGCCGCTTTCGCGGCGCAGCCAACGCTGGGTCTGCGGGTGACTGCGATCCCAGTGCAGCCACAGACTTTCCTGCTCGGCCAGTTCGAAGTCGGCCAACTGCCCTTGGGCGATGGCGCGGGCACCGCCCGCGCCATCCAGGACAAAAGCATGCACCAGGCCCCATTGCGTGTTGTCTTGCTCGTGCATGCCGACTCCTGGCATTACTTATTCCGGCATTTTCAGGGCAGCGGGCGAAATGATGATGCCGTTGTTGTCGGCATACAGGTACTCGCCCGGGCGGAAAGTCACACCACCGAAGGTCACCGCCACATTGAGGTCGCCGATACCGCGCTTGTCGGTCTTCATCGGATGGCTGGCCAACGCCTGTATACCGAGGTCGGTCTGCGCCAGGACATCCACATCGCGCACGCAACCATAGATCACCAGGCCTTCCCAGCCATTCTTCGCGGCTTTTTCCGCGAGCATGTCGCCAAGCAGCGCGCGGCGCATGGAGGCACCGCCGTCGACCACCATCACCTTGCCCTTGCCTGGCTGCTCGACCTGCTCCTTGACCAGCGAGTTGTCTTCGAAGCACTTGATGGTGACGATCTCGCCACCGAAGGAATCGCGACCGCCGAAATTGCTGAACATCGGCTCGACGACCTGCACCAACTCCGGGTAGGCGTCACACAAATCTGGGGTGATGTAATGCATGGGAAAGCTCCTGGTTGACTGGACATTGAAAATCAGTTTTCACAGATCGATGCCGGCACGCTCAGCGCATACGTCTCAGGCAGTGGTACCAGGCCCGCGCAACGCAGCACCTGATTTATGACAGTGGCCCTGGGCAAGGGTGCCCTGGTGTGGACAGCAGGTTCTCCTGCGCAACGAGCCGCGCAACTGTGCCAGGCACGGAACACCACCGAACAACCACCTGGCAGCATATTAGCGGTATCACTGCTCAGGAGGAACGCCCTAGCCCCGCTCAAGCGCGGCCCTTTTCAACTCGCCGACACTATCCTGGGTCTTGCCCAGCCAACGCGCCACCAGCGGCCATACCTCGAGTTGCGCCTCTTTGCTAACCAGCATCTCGACATGACCGAAATCGCTGGCGAAACCGCTTTCCTTGCCCAGACAGAGAAACTCGCTGAGCGGTGAACCGAACTGCTCGAGCAACTTGCGGCAGGCCCACGGCGGATCCTGCCGGTCACCCGCTGCCGCTACCGACAATAGCGGAACCCGCACCTCGGCCAGACCCGCCCACCAATCGCGCTCGGTATCGCCAAAGCGACCAAACAGACCATGCCAGCGCAAGCTCTCCAATGCCAGGCCGATCGGCTCATCTTCCGGCCCGCGCTTGAGCCGGCTGCCGGACAATACGGAAAAACGCTTGAGCAGCACGCGTCCGCCCCACTCCACGGGCGGCACCTTCAGCGGCCAGTAGGTGCGACTGATCTGGCTGCCGAACAACGCCGCCGACGCGACTCGATCCTGGTCGAGGTAGTGCCCGCCCAGCGCTCCGGCAAGGGTGATACCACCCAGCGAATGGCCGATCCAATGGGCCGCTTGCGGATTCTGTTCATGAACGAAGTCGGCAATCGCCGGCAAGTCGTAGCGCACATAGTCGCTGACGCGGTTGTGCCGGTACCCCTTGTTGCGCAGCGACAGCCCATGCCCGCGCATTTCGGCGATCCACACATCGAAGCCGGCACGCGCCAGGTAAGGACCGAGACCGAGCCCCTTGGGCGAGTACCAGAAGCGTCGATTGGAAAAACTGCCGTGCAACAAGATCACCGGCACGCCGCGCGTACCTCGATCCCCCGCCAACCCCAAGCGGGTCAGGGCCAACTCGACGCTGGCGTCAGGGCTGTTGCCGGGCTTGAGGCGATAGACATCCTCGCTCAAGTCAAAACGAAATTCCGCGCTGATCAAGGCGACGGGGAAAAGCTCACTGCTGCTTTGCATCTTCTTCGCTCTGGTACAACAAATTGCCGGGAGCAGATTTTCACGTCGCTAGCGACGGCCCGAAGGGTGGCCGCCCGGGATGGCAGACCACAAAAACGCCAGGAGCGTTTTTGCGCGCAAGCCCCGGAGGGGTGAAGCACATGGATGTGCTGAACACAAAAAAGGGCAGGATTAACCTGCCCTTGAATTAAAGGTTAACGGTAAATCAGGCTGGCTGACCTTCCGCCAGGAAGAACCAGGTATCCAATACCGAATCCGGATTCAGCGACACGCTTTCGATGCCCTGCTCCATCAGCCAGCGCGCCAGATCCGGATGATCCGAAGGGCCCTGACCGCAGATGCCGATGTACTTGCCCGCCTTGTTACAGGCCTGGATGGCGTTGCTCAGCAGCTTCTTGACCGCCGGATTACGCTCATCGAACAGGTGCGCGACGATGCCGGAGTCGCGATCCAGGCCCAGGGTCAGCTGGGTCAGGTCGTTGGAACCAATCGAGAAGCCGTCGAAGAACTCGAGGAACTCTTCGGCCAGAATCGCGTTGGACGGCAGCTCGCACATCATGATGATGCGCAGCCCGTTCTCGCCGCGCTTGAGGCCATTGCTGGCCAGCAGGTCGATCACCTGACTGGCTTCGCCGAGGGTGCGCACGAAAGGCACCATGATCTCGACGTTGGTCAGGCCCATCTCATTGCGCACCTTCTTCATCGCCCGGCATTCCAGCTCGAAGCAATCGCGGAAGGATTCGCTGATGTAGCGCGAGGCGCCACGGAAGCCGAGCATCGGGTTTTCTTCTTCCGGCTCGTAGAGCTTGCCGCCGATCAGGTTGGCGTATTCGTTGGACTTGAAGTCGGACAGGCGCACGATGACCTTCTTCGGCCAGAAGGCCGCAGCCAGGGTGCTGATGCCTTCGACCAACTTCTCGACGTAGAAGCCGACCGGATCGTCGTAACCGGCGATGCGCTTCTCCACGCTGTCTTTGATTTCCGGCGGCAAGCCGGCGAAATTCAGCAGCGCCTTGGGGTGCACGCCAATCATGCGGTTGATGATGAATTCCAGGCGCGCCAGGCCCACACCGGCGTTCGGCAGCTGGGCGAAGTCGAAGGCGCGATCGGGGTTACCGACGTTCATCATGATCTTGAACGGCAGATCGGGCATGGCGTCGACCGAGTTCTTGCGGATGTCGAAACCCAGCTCGCCCTCGAAGATGAAACCGGTGTCGCCCTCGGCGCAGGATACGGTGACGCCCTGGCCGTCTTTCAACACATGGGTGGCATTGCCGCAACCGACAACTGCCGGGATTCCCAGCTCGCGCGCAATGATCGCCGCGTGGCAGGTGCGCCCGCCACGGTTGGTGACGATGGCGCTAGCGCGCTTCATGACCGGTTCCCAGTCCGGGTCGGTCATGTCGGAAACCAGTACGTCGCCGGCCTGCACCTTGTCCATTTCGGAGATGTCGTTGATCACCCGCACCTTGCCGGCGCCGATTTTCTGGCCAATGGCGCGGCCCTCGACCAGCACGGTGCCGGTTTCCTTGAGCAGGTAACGCTCCATCACATTGATATTGGTGCGGCTCTTCACCGTCTCCGGGCGGGCCTGGACGATATACAGCTTGCCGTCATCGCCGTCTTTGGCCCATTCGATGTCCATCGGTCGCTCGTAGTGCTTCTCGATGATCATGGCTTGCTTGGCCAGTTCGCTGACCTCGGCGTCGGTCAGGCAGAAACGCGCGCGCTCGGCGCGGTCGACATCGACCACCTTGACCGACTTACCGGCCTTGCCTTCGTCGCCGTAGACCATCTTGATCGCCTTGCTGCCCAGGTTGCGGCGCAGGATCGCCGGACGCCCGGCCTCGAGGGTCTGCTTGTGCACATAGAATTCGTCGGGGTTGACCGCCCCCTGCACCACGGTTTCGCCGAGGCCGTAGGCGCCGGTGATGAACACCACATCGCGAAAGCCCGACTCGGTGTCGAGGGTGAACATGACCCCGGCGGTGCCGGTTTCCGAACGCACCATGCGCTGCACGCCGGCAGACAGGGCCACCAGCTTGTGGTCGAAGCCCTGGTGCACGCGGTAGGAGATGGCGCGGTCGTTGAACAGCGAGGCGAACACTTCCTTGGCCGCACGGATCACGTTGTCCACGCCGCGAATGTTCAGGAAGGTTTCTTGCTGGCCGGCGAAGGAGGCATCCGGCAGGTCTTCCGCGGTGGCCGAAGAGCGCACGGCAACGGCCATATGCTCATTGCCGCCGGACATGCTGGCAAATGCCTTGCGGATCTCCGCATCGAGCTTTTCCGGGAAAGGCGCATCCATTACCCATTGGCGGATTTGCGCGCCGGTCTTGGCCAGAGCGTTGACGTCGTCAACGTCGAGGGCATCCAGCGCCGCATGGATCTGCGCATTCAGGCCGCTCTGCTCGAGAAAGTCGCGGTAGGCCTGGGCGGTAGTGGCGAAACCACCAGGGACCGATACACCGGCGCCGGCGAGGTTGCTGATCATCTCGCCCAGGGAGGCGTTCTTGCCCCCTACGTGCTCAACATCGTGATTGCCGAGCTTATCGAGGGAAACTACGTACTCTACCAAGGTGATCTCTCCACTAAGGTGTTGGAAAAGCTCAAGGGGCTGGGAAATTCGGCGGCGCATGTCCGCACGATTGTGGCCGGGCCCTGGAAAATAAGTAACAATGCAGCCACTTCCGGCCTGCAAAAACGGGCCCATGATAGCCAAGAATCGTCCTCAGCTTAAGGCCCAGGGTACAAATGAAACGAAGCGCATTTTTCATCTCCGACGGCACCGGCATCACGGCCGAAACCCTGGGTCAGAGCTTATTGGCGCAGTTCGAAACCATCAACTTCACCAAACTCACGCGACCGTACATCGACAGCGTGGAAAAAGCGCGCGCAATGGTACAACAAATCAACAGTGCTGCCGAGAAAGACGATGCGCGACCCATCATCTTCGACACCATAGTCAACCAGGAAATCCGCGAGGTTCTAGCCGAATCCGAAGGCTTCATGATTGACATTTTCTCGACCTTTCTTGCCCCTCTCGAGCAGGAATTAAGCTCGCATTCGTCCTACTCGGTCGGCAAGTCCCACTCCATCGGGCACAGCTCCAATTACATGGAGCGGATCGAGGCAGTGAACTTCGCCCTGGACAACGACGACGGCGCCCGCACGCACTATTACGACAAGGCCGACCTGATCCTGGTCGGCGTTTCCCGCTGCGGCAAAACACCCACTTGCCTGTATATGGCAATGCAATACGGAATTCGTGCCGCAAATTATCCATTGACCGAAGATGACATGGAGCGTCTGCAGCTGCCTGCCGTACTGAAAACGCACAGGGACAAGCTGTTCGGCCTGACTATCGACCCCGATCGCCTGACCGCCATTCGCCATGAACGCAAGCCCAACAGCCGCTACGCCAGTTTCGCCCAATGCGAGTTCGAGGTGCGCGAAGTGGAGAACCTGTTCCGTCGCGAAAACATCAACTTCATCAATTCCACCTATTTTTCCGTGGAAGAGATTTCCGCCAAAATCCTGGTGGAAAAAGGCGTTGAGCGCCGCCTGAAGTAGGCAGGGGGATACTGGTGCGGGGTTATCACCAGCATGGCCCGAGCCATCTTCCAGCCTGAAACCGCTTTACCCTGCTAGATCACGAACAAATCCATAAAACGCTGCACCGGCGTGGCTTCAAGCGCCGCCTGATCCTTGCACAGGGCGAAAATCTGCGCGCTGCGCTGAGCGCTGAAACGGGTTGCTAGGTTGGCCTTGAACTTGTCTTCCAGTAGCGGGATCCCCTCGGCGCGCCGCCGCCGGTGGCCGAGCGGATACTCGACCTCGACCTTCTCGGTGACGGTGCCATCCTTGAAAAATACCTGCACGGCGTTGGCGATCGAACGCCTGTCGGCTTCCAGGTACTCGCGGGTGTAGCGCGCGTCCTCGACGATTTCCATCTTCTCGCGCAGCTCGTCGATGATCGGGTTGGCGGCATGAAAACCGTCTTCATAGTGCTCGGCCACCAGGCTGCCGAAGGCCAGCGGCACGGCGGTCATGTACTGGATGCAGTGATCGCGATCGGCCGGGTTGGCCAGCTTGCCGACCTTGGAGATGATGCGGATCGCCGACTCATGGGTGCTGATGACGATCCTGTCGATCTGCTGCAGGCGATCCCTGACCTGTGGGTGCAGGGTCACTGCCGCTTCGCAGGCGGTCTGCGCATGGAACTCGGCCGGGAAGCTGATCTTGAACAGCACGTTTTCCATCACATAGCTGGCGAAACCCTGCGAAAAACTGAATTGGCGCGCCTCGACCGGCTTCAGCGCCAGGTCGTTGTTGCTGTGACTGAACAGCACGTCGTAGAAGCCCCACTGCGGCGCGCTCAGTGCGCCGGGGATGCCCATCTCGCCGCGCATGGCGATATCGGCCAGGCGCACACCGCGACTGCTGGCATCGCCCGCCGCCCAGGACTTGCGGCTGCCGGCGTTCGGCGCATGGCGGTAGGTACGCAGCGCCTGGCCATCGACGAAGACCTGGGAGATGGCCGACAGCAGTTGCTCGCGGTTGGCCCCCATCAGCTTGGCGCAGACCGCAGCCGAAGCCAGCTTGACCAGCAACACGTGATCCAGACCGACCCGGTTGAAGGAGTTTTCCAGGGCGAACACACCCTGGATCTCGTGAGCCATGATCATCGCGTCCAGAACCGCGCGCATGCTCAGCGGCGCTTCGCCCTGAGACACGCGCTGCTGCGACAGGTGGTCGGCTACGGCGAGAATGCCGCCGAGGTTGTCCGACGGATGGCCCCACTCGGCCGCCAGCCAGGTGTCGTTGTAGTCCAGCCAGCGCACGATGCAGCCGATGTCCCAGGCCGCCTTGACCGGATCCAGGCGGAAACTGGTGCCCGGCACGCGCGCACCGTGCGGTACCAAAGTGCCCTCGACGAGCGGGCCGAGGTGCTTGGTGCACTCGGGAAAGCGCAGCGCCAGCAAACCGCAACCAAGGGTGTCCATCAGGCAGTTGCGCGCAGTATTCAGGGCCTCGGCGGACTCGACCCGGTAGGTCAAGACATAGTCGGCGACGTCCTGGATCACCTGGTCATAGTCGGGGCGGACGTTCAGGTCGGCATTGGCGCTCATGCTTCGATCTCCCTGGACAGCAGGTTGATGGGGTTGGCCACGGCATCCTTTCGTGGCCTCGTATCCAGTGTAGGTGTAGGGGGGACGCCTAGTTCCATGCCCGCGAATCGCATGCCATGCATGCTCCTACAGGATGACTGCCGCTGGGGGCACCCGCCCTGCGACAGGAATGAAAGAGCCAGGGCCTGGCTCCCGGTTTTTTCATCTGGAGGTACGGCACACCTCAGAACGCATCGCCGGGTACGCGCACCCAGCCTTCCATCAGTATGCGGGCGCTGCGGCTCATGATCGCCTTGACCACCGTCCATTCGCCGTTGACCTGGCTGGCTTCTGCGCCAACCCGCAGGGTGCCCGAGGGGTGACCGAAGCGCACCGCGCTGCGCACACCGCCGCCAGCCGCCAGATTCACCAGGGTGCCCGGAATCGCCGCGGCGGTGCCGATGGCCACGGCTGCCGTGCCCATCATGGCGTGATGCAGCTTGCCCATGGACAACGCCCGCACCAGCAGGTCGACCTCGCCGGCGGTGATCGTCTTGCCGCTGGAGGCGACGTAGCCCTTGGGTCCCGCGACGAAGGCGATCTTCGGCGTGTGCTGACGCTTGGCCGCCTCTTCCGGCGTCTTGATCAGCCCCATGCGCAGGGCCCCGGCGATGCGGATCTGCTCGAACATCTCCAGTGCCTTGGCATCCGTGTTGATCGCCTCGCGCAGTTCGCTGCCGGTGTAGCCGATGTCCTCGGCATTGACGAACACGGTCGGGATACCGGCGTTGATCATGGTCGCCTTGAGCGTACCGCCCTTTACAACATCAGCGGGCACCTCGAGATCGTCGACCAGGTTGCCGGTGGGGAACATCGAGCCGCCCTCGCCCGCGTCATCGGAGGGATCGATGAATTCCAGCACGATCTCGGCCGCAGGAAAGGTCACGCCATCCAGCTCGAAATCACCGGTTTCCTGTACCTGGCCGTCGGTCACCGGGACATGGGCGATGATGGTTTTCTTGATGTTGGCCTGCCAGATGCGCACCACGCAGGTGCCGTTCTGCGGGACGCGCGACGGATCGATCAGTCCGGCGTGGATCGCAAACGCGCCAGCGGCGGTAGACAGGTTGCCGCAGTTGCCGGACCAATCGACGAAGGCCGAGTCGATCGAGACCTGGCCGTAGAGGTAGTCCACGTCATGCTCGGGCACGCTGCTCTTGGCCAGGATCACGCACTTGCTGGTACTGGAGGTGGCGCTGCCCATGCCGTCGATGTGCGCGGCATAGGGGTCCGGGCTGCCGATCACACGCATGAACAGCTTGTCGCGCGCCTCGCCCGCCACCTGGCAGCGCTCGGGCAGGTCCTGCAGGCGGAAAAACACGCCCTTGCTGGTGCCGCCACGGATATAGGTGGCGGGAATCTTGATCTGGGGCTGATGAGCCATGATTTTGTCCTGGCTGAGTGATGAAAGTAGCCCGTTGCTCATCGACCCGGGGCGGAGACCGCACCGGATCGATGAGCAGGACCAGGGAAAACCAGGCCTTATCAGGCCGTGGTCGACTCCAGGAAGTCCTGGGCGAAGCGCTGCAGCACGCCGCCGGCCTGGTAGACCGAGACTTCCTCGTCGCTGTCCAGGCGGCAGGTCATCGGCACTTCGACACGCTCGCCATTCCTGCGCTGGATGACCAGGGTCAGATCGGCACGCGGCTTCAGCTCGCCAACCACGTCGTAGGTTTCGCTGCCATCGATGCCCAGGGTCAGGCGGGTGGTGCCCGGCTTGAACTCCAGTGGCAGCACGCCCATGCCGAGCAGGTTGGTGCGGTGGATGCGCTCGAAGCCTTCGGCGGCGATGGCTTCCACGCCGGCCAGACGCACGCCCTTGGCCGCCCAGTCCCGCGAGGAACCCTGGCCGTAGTCGGCACCGGCAACGATGATCAGCGGTTGCTTGCGCTCCATGTAGGTCTCGATGGCTTCCCACATGCGGGTCACCTGGCCTTCCGGCTCGATGCGGGTCAGCGACCCCTTCTGCACCTGACCATCGACCACGGCCATCTCGTTGACCAGCTGTGGGTTGGCGAAGGTGGCGCGTTGCGCAGTCAAGTGGTCCCCCCTATGAGTCGCGTAGGAATTGAAGTCCTCTTCCGGCAGGCCCATCTTGTGCAAGTACTCGCCGGCGGCGCTGTCCAGCATGATGGCGTTGGACGGCGACAGGTGGTCGGTGGTGATGTTGTCCGGCAGCACGGCCAGCGGACGCATGCCCTTGAGCGTACGCTCGCCGGCCAGCGCGCCTTCCCAGTATGGCGGACGGCGGATGTAGGTGGACGTCGGCCGCCAGTCGTACAGCGGAGAGACCTTCGGACCGGAGTCTTCCTCGATGGCGAACATCGGAATGTAGACCTGGCGGAACTGCTCCGGTTTGACCGCAGCCTTGACCACCGCATCGATTTCCTCGTCGCTCGGCCAGATGTCCTTCAGGCGGATTTCCCTGCCATCGACCACCGCCAGCACATCCTTCTCGATATCGAAGCGCATGGTGCCGGCAATGGCATAGGCCACCACCAGCGGCGGCGAGGCCAGGAAGGCCTGCTTGGCATAGGGGTGGATACGCCCGTCGAAGTTGCGGTTGCCCGACAACACGGCGGTGGCGTACAGATCGCGCTCGATGATTTCCTGCTGAATCTTCGGGTCCAGCGCGCCGGACATGCCGTTGCAGGTGGTGCAGGCGAAGGCCACCACACCGAAGCCGAGCGCCTCCAGATCCTGGGTCAGACCCGCCTCGTCCAGATACATGGACACGGTCTTGGAGCCGGGCGCCAACGAGGACTTCACCCAGGGCTTGCGGGTCAGACCGAGCTGGTTGGCGTTGCGTGCCAGCAGGCCGGCGGCAATCACGTTGCGCGGGTTGCTGGTGTTGGTGCAGCTGGTGATGGCCGCGATGATCACGGCGCCATCCGGCATCAGGCCCTGCGCCTCTTCGGCACGCGCCTTGTCCAGATCGACGGCGATGCCGCGCGCCGCCAGGTCGGCGACCGGCAGGCGACGGTGCGGATTGCTCGGCCCTGCCAGGGTGCGCACGACGCTGGACAGGTCGAACTTGAGCACACGCTCATACTCGGCGTTGACCAGGCTGTCAGCCCACAGGCCGGTAGTCTTGGCATACAGCTCGACCAGCTTGACCTGCGCGTCGTCACGCCCGGTGAGCTTGAGGTAGTCGATGGTCTGCTGGTCGATGGCGAACATCGCCGCGGTGGCGCCGTATTCCGGCGCCATGTTGGAAATAGTCGCGCGGTCGCCCAGGGTCAGCGCGGCAGCGCCTTCACCGTAGAACTCAAGCCAGGCACCGACGACTTTTTCCTTGCGCAGGAACTCGGTCAGCGACAGCACCACGTCGGTGGCAGTAATGCCCGGCGCAGGCCGGCCGGACAGCTCCACACCGATGATGTCGGGCAGGCGCATCCAGGAAGCACGGCCGAGCATGACGTTCTCGGCTTCCAGGCCGCCAACGCCGATGGCGATCACGCCCAAGGCATCGACGTGAGGGGTGTGGCTGTCGGTACCGACACAGGTATCCGGGAAGGCCACACCATCACGGGTCTGGATCACCGGCGACATCTTCTCCAGGTTGATCTGGTGCATGATGCCGTTACCCGGCGGGATCACGTCGACGTTCTTGAACGCCTGCTTGGTCCAGTTGATGAAGTGGAAGCGGTCTTCGTTGCGACGATCCTCGATGGCGCGATTCTTCTCGAACGCCTGCGGATCAAAACCGCCGCACTCGACGGCCAGCGAGTGGTCGACGATCAGCTGCACCGGTACCACCGGGTTGACCTGGGCCGGGTCGCCACCCTGGTCGGCGATGGCGTCACGCAGGCCGGCCAGATCGACCAGCGCAGTCTGGCCGAGGATGTCATGACAGACCACGCGCGCCGGGTACCAGGGGAAATCCAGATCGCGCTTGCGCTCGATAAACTGGCTCAACGAGGCCGTCAGCATGGCCGGGTCGCAGCGCCGCACCAGGTTTTCCGCCAGCACGCGTGAGCTGTAGGGCAGCTTGTCGTAGGCTCCCGGCTGGATCGCATCGACCGCGGCACGGGTATCGAAGTAATCCAGCGCGGTGCCGGGCAGGGATTTGCGGTATTGGCTGTTCATCTTATTGGCGATCCTTGAGCGGCACGAACTTGAGGTCTTCGGGGCCGACGTAGTTGGCGCTCGGGCGAATGATCTTGCCGTCGATCCGCTGCTCGATGACATGGCTGGACCAGCCCGAGGTCCGGGCAATGACGAACAGCGGGGTGAACATGGCGGTCGGCACGCCCATCATGTGATAGCTGACCGCGCTGAACCAATCGAGGTTGGGGAACATCTTCTTGATCTCCCACATGGTCGATTCCAGACGCTCGGCGATGTCGAACATCTTGGTGTTGCCCTGCTCGGTGGAGAGTTCGCGGGCGACTTCCTTGATCACCTTGTTGCGCGGATCGCTCACGGTATAGACCGGGTGGCCGAAACCGATCACCACTTCCTTCTTCTCCACACGAGCGCGAATGTCGGCCTCGGCTTCGTCCGGATTGTCGTAGCGCTTCTGAATCTCGAAGGCGACCTCGTTGGCACCACCATGCTTGGGGCCACGCAGCGCGCCGATACCACCGGCAATGGCGGAGAACATGTCCGAACCGGTGCCGGCGATCACCCGCGAGGCAAAGGTGGAGGCATTGAATTCATGCTCGGCGTAGAGGATCAGCGAGCAGTGCATGGCCCGCACCCAGGACTCGCGCGGCGTCTCGCCATGCAGCAGATGGAGGAAGTGACCGCCGATGGAATCGTCGTCGGTTTCCACCTCGATGCGCTTGCCGTTGTGGCTGAAGTGGTACCAGTACAGCAGCATGGAACCCAGCGAGGCCATCAGCTTGTCGGCGATGTCGCGCGCACCGGGGTGATTATGATCGTCCTTCTCCGGCGCCAGGCAGCCGAGCACGGACACACCGGTACGCATCACATCCATCGGATGGGCGGACGGCGGAAGTTGCTCCAGGGCGGATTTCAGCGCCGCCGGCACGCCACGCAGGGACTTGAGCTTGGCCTTGTAACCCGCCAGCTCGGCGGCGTTGGGCAGCTTGCCGTGCACCAGCAGGTGAGCGATTTCCTCGAACTCGCAGGTGGTGGCGACATCGAGAATGTCATAGCCGCGGTAGTGCAGGTCATTACCGCTGCGACCGACGGTGCACAGCGCGGTGTTGCCGGCGGTGGTGCCGCTCAGGGCTACAGATTTCTTCGGCTTGAAGCCGGGGTTGCTGGTTTCTGGGGTTGAGCTCATCGCTTGTCTCTCCTCATCCGATCCGGTCGGGTAGTTCTTGTTATGCGCAGGCCGCTGCGGCCCGCGCTCCGGTTATTTCTTGGCGGCAAACAGCGCGTCGAGATGTTGTTCGAAGGCGTGGTAGTTGATGCGATCGTAGAGCTCCATGCGGGTCTGCATGGTGTCGATCACGTTCTTCTGGGTGCCGTCACAGCGCAGCGCGGTGTAGACGTTCTCGGCCGCCTTGTTCATGGCGCGGAAGGCCGACAGCGGATAGAGCACCAGGGACACGTCGACACTGGCCAGCTCCTCGGTGGTGTACAGCGGCGTGGCGCCAAA
>NZ_JAAOJA010000031.1 GCF_013184545.1 Pseudomonas tumuqii
GGCGGCAAGAAGGTGGTGATTGTTTCCACCGCAGGCGGTATTCACGCCGGCCAGCCCAGCGGCCAGGCCCATGAAGAGTACCTGCTGTTGGTGCTGCGCTTTCTCGGTATCAGCGACATTGAGATCGTCCGTGCCGAAGGCCTGGCCTACGGCGAAGAGCCTCGCGTCAATGCCTTCACGGCGGCACAGGTGCAGATCGCGGAGTTGTTCGTCGCCGCATAATTGTCCGCTGCCAACAAAAAGCCCGCTCAATTGAGCGGGCTTTTTGTTGGTTATGTCCCAATCATGTGTTGCATGGTTCGCCCAACCGCCTCCTGGATACAGTGAACCGGCTGAATACGCTGCTGAAAACGCTCAAGCATGCGTCGCCAGCCCAGGTAGTTCGGACGGTAGCGGGTGGCGACGCCGTGAAAACGAGTCATCCAGATCTTCAGGCGGCTGTGGTATGCATTAACGTTCTGAATGTGGAAGGCACCCTGTCTTACCCGCTGACCAGGACGCGAGTGGCCGACATAGTGAGTAATGCCCTGAATGCGGGCAAAGCTTGCATAGACCGAGGCTCCATCATTACAAAGCACGGCCTCGGTCGATCAGCGGCAGTAGCGCGGCTCGCACATGCTCAGCATCCAACTTCTCCAGCTTGAAGTTTGCGGTATGCCCCTCACGATCACGAACCACCATCACTGGGATCTGATCCCTGCCCGTGCCATGAGTTTTGCCAACCCCACCCCTTTTGCGTGGTGCTCGCGGTAAAGCAGTCGACCGCCGCCAGGCATATTCGCCAGCCCCCCCTGTCTGCTGGCCGCTATACAGCACAAATGCCCGGCGCCGGAGGTATACCGACGTCGGGCATTGAGGGTGGGCAGGGACGCCAGGACTCAGAGGCGGATGATCACCGATTTGAGCTGGGTGTAGTGGGAGAGGGCGTCGATGCCTTGTTCGCGACCGTAGCCGCTTTGCTTGAAGCCGCCGCAAGGGGTCTGCACGAAACCGCCGCTGTACTCGTTGACCACGATGCGTCCGGCATCCAGGCTCGCCGCGACACGGTGCACGCGGCCGATGTCGCGACTCCAGATGCCAGCACCCAGGCCGAACTCGCTGTCGTTGGCGATGCGCAGGGCATCGGCTTCGTCCTTGAACGGGATCACGCAGACGATGGGGCCGAAGATTTCTTCCTTGGCTAGGGTCATGTCATTGGTTACGCCGGTGTAGACGGTAGGTTCGATGTACCAGCCGCCACCGAGCTGCGCGCCGCTGGCCACCTTGCCGCCGATGGCGGGTTTCAGGCCCTCGCGCTCGGCGATCTGGAAGTAGCTCTGGATCTTCTCGAACTGGGCGTGGGTGGTGATGGGGCCGGAGGTGGCGTCGAACTGCGGGCCGATGCGTAGCGCTGCGACTTCGGCTAGCAGTTTCTCGACGAAGCGGTCGTGGATGCTTTCCTGCACCAGCAGGCGGGTGCCGGCGGCGCACCACTGGCCGCTGTTCCAGGTGAAGGCGGTGGTCGCGCCCTTGGCCGCGGCATCCAGGTCGGCGTCGTCGAATACGATGTTGGCGGACTTGCCGCCCAGCTCCAGGGTCAGTGGCAGGATGCGTTCGGCGGCGATGCGCCCCAGTTCCTGGCCGGCGGTGAGGCCGCCGGTGAAGGAGATCTTGCGCATCAGCGGGTGGCGGGCCATGACCGGGCCGATGACGCTGCCCTTGCCGACCACCACGTTGAACACGCCAGCAGGCACGCCGGCTTCCTCCACGGCGATGCGTGCCAGGCCGACCAGCGAGGCGGAGGTGTGTTCCGAAGGCTTGGCCACCACGGTGTTGCCGGTAGCCAGGGCTGGGGCGATGGCGCGGGCGGCCTGATGCAGTGGGGCGTTCCAGGGCAGGATCGCGCCGATCACGCCGAACGGATCGCGGCGGGTGTAGACGTGGTAGTCGGGGCCCTGGTTGATAACTTCGCCATCCATGACATTGACCAGACCGGCGTAGAACTCGAAGTACTGGGCGGTGAGGTCCATCAGCGTGGCCATTTCACGGCCCGGCTTGCCGGTCTCGGCGCTTTCCAGGGCACCGAGGCGGTCCTCGCTGAGCCGGATGACACGCGCCAGTTCGATCAGGATTCGACCGCGCTCGGAGGGGCGCATGTTGCGCCAGGCCGGCAGCGCCTGGTCGGCGTTGTGGATGGCGAACTCGACGTCCTGTGGGCCGCTGTTGGCGACCTCGCCCATCTTCTCGCCGGTGCGCGGGTCGATCTTGTCGACATAGTGCCCGGTGCTGGGCTGCACCAGGTGGCCGCCGATGTAACTGTTCACTTTCAACATTTTCGAGTCTCCTCGGTTCATGTGCCAGGCCCTTTGGCGGTGCGCCTCTTGCTGATCGCAGCCGGGGTCATTGACGGCAGATTCAGCCCTGAAGCAGGGCAGTTTCAAGGGAGATTTCGTCTACCGTCGATTGAGAAAATGTCACCCGGAGGAGCCGGTAGACCTTTTGGCGGACAGTCCGCCACAAGACTCTTTGGACGGACTGAGTTGATTCCTAATCAATCGAAAGGGGCGGAAAACTCGCTTCACCGGTATGGGTTCCGGTGCCATCGTTCCCGTCAACGACAACAAGAACATGGGCTCACGGGAGCAATGCCATGAACAATGACAATAGTGCGGTATACAAACTCATGCCTGGATCCAGTGCGCCTGTCGGCCTGGAGACCCAGGGTCGCAAGTTGAACAGGACGGAGAAGAAGGCCATCGTGGCCGCGACACTGGGCACCATAGTCGAGTACACCGACTGGGTGATCTACGCGACCTTTTCCTCGATCCTGGCCAAACAGTTCTTCCCCGCGAGCGACAGCCTGACGGCGCTGCTGTCGGTGCTCGCTGTGTTCGCGGTGGGTTTTCTCATGCGCCCGATCGGCGGCGCGGTGCTCGGTGTGTTCGCCGACCGTTATGGCCGCAAGAAGGGGCTGACCCTGTCGATCCTGCTGATGTCGCTGGCCTCGTTGGTGATCGGCATCTGCCCCAACTACGAGAGCATCGGCATCGTCGCGCCGATCATCCTGGTGCTGGCGCGACTGACCCAGGGCTTCTCCGCCGGCGGCGAGTTCGGTTCGGCATCGGCCTTCCTGATCGAATCGGCACCGTCCAATCGCCGCGCCTTCGCGGGTTCCTGGCAGTGGTTCGCGATCAATGCCGGCACCCTGGTGTCCTTCCTGCTCGGCTTCGTGTTGGCCTCGCTCGGCAGCGATACCGCGCTGGAGGACTGGGGCTGGCGGGTGGCCTTCATCATTGCCGCCCTGATGGGCATGGTGACCCTTTGGATTCGCCTGTCGGTGCGCGAGACCGAGGTGTTCAAGTCGCGCGTGGTCAAGAAGGCGGTGGAAAAGCGTCCGATCCACGAGATTTTCACCAAGCACCGTAAGGACGTGCTGCGCGTCATCGGCGTGGCCATGGCCGGCAACCTGCTCAACTACGTGTGGATGGTGAGCTATCCGTCGCAGGTGCACCTGGTCACCGGCATGTCGATTCGCGAGACCTTGCTGGCCGGGGCCATTGCGGTCAGCGTCTCGCTGCTGCTGATGCCCCTCGCCGGGATGCTGGCTGACCGCATCGGCCGCCGCCCGGTGCTGATCGCCTTCGCCGCCTGCGCGGCGCTCTGGGCCTGGCCGAGCTTTGCCCTGCTCCACGAGGGCATCGGCCTGGTCGAGGTGGCGCTGCTGCAGACCGTGTCCATGATCATTCTCACCGGTTTCGGCGCGGCCTCGGCGGTGACCATGGCCGAGCAGTTCCCGACCGAGGTGCGGGTGACCGGTATCGCCCTGCCATATGCGCTGTCTGTGACCCTGTTCGGCGGCACCTCGCCCTACATCATGACCGCCATGTCGGGCTGGGGCTACGGCCAGCTGTTCTGGATCTACCTGGTGGCGGTGAGCCTGGTCAGCCTGGTCGTCTATATCCGTATGCCGGAGATGAAGGACCGGCCGCTGCGCTGACCCCATCCAGGGAAACGCCCAGGCCGCCCTATTCGGGCGGCCTGGGCGTTTTTGCGGGCGGGGCTGTCAGGCCAGGCTGCGCAGCTTGGCCAGATCCTTCAACGGCGAGGCGCCGAAAAGGCGGCTGTACTCGCGGCTGAACTGCGACGGGCTTTCGTAGCCGACCCGGAAGGCCGCGGCCGACACTTCCAGGCTCTCCGCCAGCAGCAGGCGCCGGGCTTCCTGCAGGCGCAGCTGCTTCTGGTACTGCAGTGGGCTCATGGCGGTGATTGCCTTGAAGCGGTGGTGCAGGGTCGAGACGCCAAGGTTGACCCGCTGCGCCAGTTCCTCGATGCGCAACGGCTCGATGTAGTGCTGGTTGATCCACTCGATGGCCCGGGTCACCCGGTGCGCCTGGCTGTCGACCACGGCGAGCTCGTACAGGCGCTGGCCCTGCTGCCCGCGCAGCAGGCGATAGAAGATCTCGCGCAGCGCCATCGGCGCCAGCATGGGGATGTCCTGCGGGGTGTCCAGCAGTCGCACCAGGCGCAGCAGGGCATCGAGCAGCGAGCTATCGACCCGGTCGAGGAACAGGCCGCGCCCCGGGGGCGGTGCGGGCACGCCGATGGGGCTGCTGTCGGCAATCAACTGGGTGATCTGGGCCGGGTCGATGTCGATCCGCGCGCATAGGTAGGGCTGTTCCGGTGAGGCTTCGACCACTTGGCCGGCGAGCGGCAGGGTGACCGAGACCACCAGGTAGTTGAGCGGGTCGTAGAAGTAGCTCTCGCCATGCAGGCGCACCTCCTTGCGGCCTTGGGCCAGCACGCATAGGGCCGGCTTGTGCACCATGTGCAGCGTATCGCTCGGCGCGTCGCTGCGGATGAAATGCAGCGGGCCGATGGCGGTGGGTTGCACGCCGAGGTCCGGGGTGAAGCGGCGGATGATGGCGGCGAGTTCGGCCTGGCGGTCGGCTATGTCATCGACTGCAGGCTGAAGGCTGGGCTGGGGCATGGCGGCTGACCTCGCATCCTGAACAAGGGCAGCTTAGCGCAATGGCGGGAGGGCAAGCCGGGGACGGGGGGTTACTTGCAACCGAATGCTACACGGCAAAAGGCCCGACTGCTGCCGGGCCTTGAGGTTGGGGGGCATATCAGGCGATGCGTTGCATGCCCGGGGTGCGGTCGGCACCGTTTTCGGCGATGCGCATGCCGGGGGTACGGTCGGCACCGTCTTCGGCGATGCGCATACCGGGGGTGCGGTCGGCACCGTCTTCGGCGATGCGCATGCCGGGGGTGCGGTCGGCACCGTCCTCGGCGATGCGCAGCCCAGGGGTGCGGTCGGCACCGTTTTCGGCGATGCGCAGCCCAGGAGTACGGTCGGCACCGTCTTCGGCGATGCGCATGCCGGGGGTGCGGTCGGCACCGTCTTCGGCGATGCGCAGCCCAGGGGTGCGGTCGGCACCGTCTTCGGCGACACGCATGCCGGGGGTACGCTCGGAACCGCCTTCGGCGATCTGGCGCATGCCGGGAGTGCGGGAGGAGCCGTCTTCGGCAACGGTGGGCTGCTGTTGGCTGCTGCGGCCCTCTGCGATGAGCTGTTGCTCCTGCTGGCTGTAGGCGGCAAAAGCGTTGGCGCTGGCGGCGATCAGGGTGGCGCTGAGGATCAGGGTGTTGAACTGTTTCATGGCAATGACTCCGGTTATCAAGGTGTTGGTATCCGGGGTGGTCAGGGCAATGCATGACAGGTGTCGCTCTGAGTACCCGTTGCAGTGGGGGGCTGGTCCCTCTCTCTGCATGGGTTCAGATTAATTTTGGATATGGATCGGCGTTATCTGATAAATGCCGACTTTTTGCCTGATTCTGTCCGCGTTGTAGGTTCTTGCCTGGGTTGGCCTGGTTGACGCTGCCGTGGCTTGTGGCGCCTGGCTCAATGAAGCTTCCTGCCGGCGCTGATCGCCAGCATGCGCCCCCAGCCAAGCCTTGGTTTTCACGTAGCGCGCCTTGCCGCGAACGCCTGGAGGCGGCCTCCGACGGCGCTCGATATTTTCACCGCATCCGGGTGTTGGGCTACAGGAACAGCCTAGCGGACGGTAGCGTCTGGTCGTTCTCCCGGCGCAGGAAGTCGATCAAAGCGCGCAGTTTGGCCGGGACTCGGCGCCGGTTCGGGTAGTACAGATGCAGTGCGGGCAGGCCCGGACTCCACTCCGGCAGCGCTTCGTCGACGAGTGGAAATCCCTGGCCCTGTCCACTGACTTCGACGCTTGAGTCGAGGGCCTTTTCAAGAGGTGATACCAATGAAAAAGCTTTTTCTTCGTATCGGTAGTCCCTGACCCAGCTCAGAGTCGTGCGGCAATCTCATGAACTACCAATACGGTATGCAGTTGGATATTGCCCGCGTCATATCCCGTAGGGAGATCGCCGATGCCTGCAGGTAGTGCCTGCCCTGATGACTTACGCGGACTCGCAGGGCGTTAGCCACACACTGCGCTACTCGCTGATGGGCAACGGTTGTCAGGGCTCGAGTGCCGTTTGCGCGCTGCGTCGGTAACGGCTTCGCCAAGCACTCCAGAGTCGCGGTCAGCCTCTGATGGCGAAGCGGATCGATCGGGTTCAGTCAGCGATGGACTGGACCAGGCGACCCCGCCTCGCCTAGCAAGCCACGCCTTCCTTTTCATGCTGAATGTTGACGCCTATCGCTTCGCATGAGTTTAACGAAAGCGAACATTGACTATTAATGCGTTGAGCCAGCGTGCTGCTGAGAGCCAAATATTAATTATTCGACGGAGTGCACGCCGCCGACTCGAACAGTCCCACACGAACGTGAGACCCGATTTCAACAACAACAATGGCAACGTCGATTGCCGGGAGAAATCACCATGAGTGCCATAGGCCTCAAACTTCAAGAGCATGTCGGGTGGCGTCCCAGATTCCAAAATGTATTGAGCGTTCTTGCCTGTCTATTTTCGGTTTACATGGTCTATGCAACGGTCTTCGGGCCCTACCGGACGACGCTGGTGCACCTGGCGATTTTCCTTACCGCCTCGTTTGTCTTGTATTTCCTCAAGGATGAAGGCACCGATCGGCAGATTTCGTGGAGCAAGCGGATTGTCAACTACGTTTGCGTTATAGGCACCTTGCTCAGTGTCACCCACCTGTTTCTGAACCTTGACCGCATCATCACTTCCTGGGGCGCCTCTTTCCTGACTAGCACCGATCTGGTGATGGCCGGTATCCTGTCGCTGGTGGTACTCGAAGCGGCACGCCGGGAGAGTGTCGCATTCTTCGTGCTGAGCGTCGTTGGCATCCTCTACATCCTTTTCGGTGGCTCCATGCCGGGCATCCTTGGGCATGCAGGCATGGAGTTGGAGCAGTTCCTGTATCTGACGGCGTATACCGCAGAGGGCATTTACGGGTTTGGCCTGGAAGTGGCGGCCAGTTACATCTTCATGTTCCTGCTGCTCAGCGCCTCGATGACGCAGACCCAAACCGGGCGCTTCATCATGGATATCTGCAACGCCTTTTTCGGTCGTCGTACTGGCGGACCGGCAAAATCGGCGGTGGTTTCCAGTGCCCTGCTAGGTACCATGGTTGGTTCCTCGATCGGCAACGTCGCGACAACTGGCACCTTCACCATACCGCTGATGAAGCAGGCCGGTATCCCCGCGCACAAAGCCGCGGCGATCGAAACCGTCGCATCCGAAGGCTCACAGTTCCTCCCTCCCATCATGGGCGCGGGCGCCTTCATCATGGCTGCGATGACCGGGATCCCTTACGCGACCATTGCCCTGGCCGCGCTCATTCCGGCCCTGCTGTACTTTGTCGCGATCTTCGCCGTGGTTCACTTCGAATCGGTCCGGCTGAAGTTAGGCGGACTGAGCAAGGAGCAGATTCCGGATGCCCGCCAGGTCTTCGCCGATGGCTGGCACCTATTGATTCCGCCGATTCTGTTGTTCTACCTGTTGATGGGGCAGGGCATGTCGCCGGCCTATGCCGGTGTTATCACCGTAATCGCATCGATCATCGTGGCCATGCTGCGTAAGTCGACCCGGCTCTCTTTGGGGCAGGTGGTCAAGGTTTTCGACGATGGCGCCCGTAGTGCTGCCAGCGTGGTGGCGCTGATCGTGGCGATCGGCTTCATCCAGCAGGCGCTGGTTACCACCGGACTCGGACCACGCCTGTCCGAACTGATCCTCATGGGCACCCACGGTAGTCTGATCCTGACCCTGATTCTCAGCGTCATAACCGCAACCTTGCTCGGCATGGGCATGCCCACGCCGATCGCCTACGTATTGCTCGCGCTGTTCGTCGCGCCCGCGCTGGAGGCGGTAGGGGTCTCGACCCTGGCCGCGCATCTGTTCCTCTTCTACTTCGCGATCAAGTCCGGCTCCACACCGCCGGTGGCTGTAGTAGCCATAGTCGCGGCTAGCATCGCAGAAGCCAGTTGGTGGAAGAGTTCGGTGACCGCGTTCGTCTATTCCCTGCCCAGCTTCATCATCGCCTTCATGTTTGTCTACTGTCCGGAACTGCTGATGCAAGGGGAGTGGCCGGATATCGCGCTGGCCGTCGTGACCGCGACGATCGGCACGGTCGCCTTCGCCGGCGCCCTGCAGGGCTGGTTCGGTTGGACGCTGTCGATTCCAGAACGTTTGATCATCTCGGTCGGTGCCATATGCCTGGTTTCCAGCGAAATCACCCTGACTGTAATCGGTCTGACCCTGGTCGCCGCAGCGCTGGCCGTCGCACGCTTGCGCTACGGAAAACTGTCGGTTGTGTGATTCCAACAATAAAAGTGAGAGGTCTCTGACAATGAGCAAGTTATCCCTGATCATCGCCGCTGCTATAGCTGTCGCCACCGTCGCACCGCTGCATGCATCGGCCCAACAGCGCTGGGCGATCGCCACATCGAGCACGGGCTCCGGTCCCTATATCATCGGTTCGGCCATTGCCAACGCAGTCAATGAAAGCAGCGACACGCTGGCGGTATCCGCGCAAACCTCTGGCGGTTACAACAACAACCTGGTCCTGGTTTCTGGAAAACAATCCAACTCGGGGCTGACCTTTCTCTCCGACCTGATCGAGGCCTATAACGGCACGGGTAGTTTCGCCGAACTGCCGAAGGGTGCCTTCGGTCAACTGCGCCGCATGTTTCCGGTAACTACAACCACCGTCTACTGTGTGGTACCGGCCAATTCCAGCATCCGCTCGTTCGACGACCTGCGTGGCCGCAAGCTCAATATCAACGTGGCAGCCACATCGACCAACCGGGCTAACAAGACAATCATTGCCGCCAGTGGTATGTCTCTGGACGATTTCAAGACGTTCGAGATCGCCACGAGCAAGAGCTACGACGCCTTGCAGGACGGGATTGTCGAGGCGACCTGCAACTTCCAGCCGTTCCCCTCGAGTTCGATAGAGCAACTGGCGGCATCGATGCCCATCCGCATCTTGCCGATCTCCGACCAGGTGTTCGAAGCCGTCAACCAGGCTTATGCCAATACCATGCAGCGCGTGACCATTCCGGCCGACAGCTATCCGGGCCAGACGGAGGCGGTCATGACCTTTGCCGCGCCGGAAGTGCTGTTCACCCACGCCGATCAGGATGAAGAAGCGGTCTACGACTTCACCAAGGCCTATTGGGAAGGCCAGCGGCCGACCAGCGCCGGCTTCGGTGGTATCACGATCGAGGACGCGCTGGGCGACTTCCCTATCCCCCTGCACCCGGGAACCGCACGTTATCTACGGGAGAAGGGGCTAATCGACTGAAGGGCGATCACTCTCGAAGAACCGAACCGCGACCGCCGGCTCGCGCCGCTGCGGCTGAACAGGTACTGCTAGCCAGCAGCCTGCGGCCCTGGCTCGACAGTCGCGGGCGTCGGTATCGCCGCCAGGCCTGGCAGCGCTGCGTAGAGCCACTGCAGACCAGTCGGGAAAACGCAGCTTAGCGAGAAACTCTTAACCGGCCTATTACCCCCCACCCTGCGGCTTCTACGCCAGCGGGGCAGGGAGGGGCACACCCGCAACAACATCAATAACAAGAGGAAGCACCCATGCAGCGGCACCCGAAATCCATCTTCCAACTGCTCTGCGCCGGCACCGCCCTGGGTATTACTGGCCCGGCCAGTGCTGCCCTGCTGGACGACAGCAAGGCCAGCCTGGATACACGCAATTTCTACATGAGCCGCGACTTCCGCCAAGCCGGCGCGGTGCAGAGCAAGTCCGAAGAGTGGGCCCAAGGCTTCATTCTGCGCTTCGAATCCGGTTATACCCAAGGCCCCATCGGGTTTGGCGTCGATGCCATCGGCCTGCTTGGAATAAAGCTGGATTCCAGCCCGGACCGGGTCGGCACCGGCATTCTGAAAAGCGACCGGGAAGCGCCCAAACGTGCCCAGGACGAATACGGCGAAGCCGGCCTGACCGCCAAGCTGCGCGCATCGAACAGCACCCTCAAGCTCGGCACCTTGCAGCCAGTGCTACCGCCCCTGATGCGTAACGACAGCCGCTTGCTGCCGCAAACTTTTCGCGGCGCCTGGTTCAACAGTAACGAGATCGAGGGCCTAAACCTTGACCTAGGCCGCATCGACCGGGTCAACCTGCGGGACTCTTCGGATAACCAGGAATTGAGTGTATTCAACGGAGGTAAGCGCAATATCGTGCTGGGCCAGACCAAGACCAGTGACGAGCTCCTGTTCGCCGGCGGCCGCTACCAGTGGAGCACGCAGTTGGCCACTAGTTACTATTACGGCGGCCTGGACGACATCTATAAGCAGCATCTGGTCAACCTGGTGCACCAACTGCCGCTGGGCGAGGGGCGCAGTTTCAAGTCGGATATCCGCTACGCCCGCTCCACGGACGATGGCGGCAGCAACGTCGACAACCACGCTTTCGGCGCGCTGTTCACCTACCGCCTAGGCCTCCAGGGTTTCACCGCGGGCTACCAGCAACTGAGCGGCGACACCGGCTTTGCCTATATCGCCGGCTCTGACAATGCGCTGGTCAACCTGGTGCAGGTCAACGACTTCGGCAACCAGGACGAGCGCTCCTGGCAGCTCCGCTACGACTACGATTTCTCCGGCCTGGGGCTGCCCGGCCTGACTTTTATGACCCGCTACCTGTCCGGCGACAACGTCGACCGCGGTGCGGGGCAGGGCGAGGGCAGGACCTGGGAGCGCAACACCGACCTGGCCTATGTAGTGCAGAGCGGTCCATTGAAGAACCTCGGCCTGAAGCTGCGTAACGCCATCACCCGCAGCAACTTCGGCAGCGACATCGACGAGAACCGCTTCATTGTCAGCTACAGCCTGCCGCTCTGGTAATGTGCGCGACCAGGCATGCCGCTATCTGTAGGCGCCCACTGCTGGCGATCATTGCGCTATTGGAACTGATCGCCAGCGAGTTAGCTACGAGAAGGGGCGGTACTTCGCCGGCCGGGACGGCAGCAGTCAGTGCCACGTCGAGTGCGCTTCCCAGGCGCGGAAGCTATCCCCGGGTATTGGTCGGCTGATCGAAAAACCCTGGGCGATGTCGCAGCCGAAGTTACCCAGGCGGTTCAGGGTTTCCTGGTTCTCCACGCCCTCGGCGACCACCTCGAGGTCGAGGTTGTGCGCCAGTTCGACGATGGAACGCACGATCTTCGCCGAATCATCGTCGTCGCTGAGCATGGGAATGACGAAGGACTGGTCGATCTTCAGCGAGTCCACCGGCAATTTCTGCAGGTAGGCCAGCGAGGAGTAGCCGGTGCCGAAGTCGTCTATGGTCAGGCGGGTGTCGAGATTTCTCAGCTGGGTCAGGGTCTCAAGGGCCGCCACCGGGTCTTCCATCAGCGCGCTTTCGGTCAGTTCGAACTCGATCCAGTTGGGCTCGGCGCCCCATGTCGAGAAGGCGCCGCGAATCCGTTCGAGCAGTTTGGGGTCGCGCAGGTCGTGCGCCGACAGATTGACCGAAATCGGTCGATGGTCGCCTTCCTGATGCCAGGCATAGCTCTGGCCCAGCGCCGCGTCGAGCACCCAGTAAGTGAGAGGGGTGATCAGCCCGGCGTTCTCGGCCAACTTGATGAAGTCGTTGGGCGGTAGCAGGCCGTGCTGCGGATGCTGCCAGCGCACCAGGGCTTCGCTGCCGCACACCGTATTGGTGGCGATCTGCAGCTTCGGCTGGTAGTGCAGCAGCAGTTGGTTGCCGTCGATCGCCCGGCGCAGTTCGCTCATCAGGGTCAGGTGCTGGGCGCATTCGCGATCGAGGCTGCCCTGGAACAGCGCATAGCCACTGCTGGAGCGCTTGGCCTGCTCCATGGCGCTGGCGGCTCGGCGAATCAGGGCGTCCGGGTCGGTGCCGTGGCCGGGGTAGAGGGCGATGCCGATGTTGGCGCGAGCGTCGAGGAACACCCCGGCCAGGTCGATTGGGTCGTACAGCGCCACCAGGATTTTCTGCGCCAGCTGCGAGGCCTGCTCGGCGCCGCCGCTGGGCATCAACACCGCGTACTGACACTCGCCGAGGCGCGCCAGGGGATTGCCCGGACCTGCCGCCTGGACCAGGCGCGCGGCGATGGCTTGCTGCAGGCGGTCGCCTTCGCGGTAGCCAAGGGCCTCGCTGATCTCCTGGCTGCGGCCGACCTCCAGTTGCAACAGGCCGAGTGCCCAGTGTTCCTGCTTGGCGCTGGCGATCGCTTCTTCCAACTGCTCGCGCAGGCGCAGACGGTTCGGCAGTCCGGTCAGTGCATCGAAATAGGCCATGCGCCTGATGGTCGCCTCTGCCTCGGTGGCCCTGACGCGGGTACGCAGGGCTTTGAGACCGAACATCAGATCCTCGGCTGCTTGGGTGAGCAATTCCACCTCCTGTGGGCCGAAGGCGTCCGGCTCCGGGGCACCGATGCCGAGAACGCCAAAAATCTCACCTTCGATCCGCAAGGGAAACGACAGTACTGAGGCGATACCGTGGGCGATGGCCCCGTCGCGCCAGAGCGTGGTATTCGGGTCGGTCAGCAGGTTGCGAGTCAGGCTAAGCCGGCCGGTACGGATCGCCGTGCCAGAGGTGCCACGGCCGCGTTCGTTGTCTGCCCAAGAGATGTTCAGCGATTCGACGTACGCTTGCTCGACCCCGGCATGGGCGATAGGGGTGACCGTTTTGGTCGCGTCGTGCTCGGCGCGGCCGACCCATGCCAAACGGTAACCGGCTTCCTCGACGATCACCCGGCAGATTTCCTGGAGCAACGACGCCTCGTCCTCGGCGCGTAACAACGCCCGATTGCAGCCACTCAAGGTGCGGAGTGCACGATTGAGGTACTGGTGTTCTTGGCTGGTAGAATTGGTCGCCTGCACGATTCGACTCCAGCTCGTGTACAGATCATTTGAGTATAGAGGCCATGTGCACAGCCAATATGAGTTTCGCCTACTCTGCGCCCGTGTGCTGCGCCTGTTCAGTCAGCAGACGCTTGGTGGTCTTCAGGAGGTGATCGGACAGCTCGGCAACCTTGACGCTGCGCGACGGCAGCAGGGCGTCGACCATGGCCGAGAGCAGCAGCACGCTCTGCTCTGCGGCAGCCTCGATGCCCACGCCAGGGAGCCGCGCCCATCGCTTTGCTGCTCGGCCCGGCGACCGTAGCATTGGCAGTGCCGCTGTACCTCAACCTGAAACGCATACGCCTGCTGCTGTGGCCCATTCTACTGACCGTTGTGACCGGCGGAACGCTGACGGTAGTGCTGACCCTGCTGGTCGCCCATGCCTTGGGGGCCAGCGTGCCGGTGCTGATGAGCCTGTCGAGCAAGTCTGTCACCATGCCCATCGCCATGCTGGTAACCGAGCAACTCAGGGGCATCGTGCCACTGGCCGCTGTAGCGGTGATGCTCACCGGGGTAATAGGCACGGCCGTGGGGCCGTTGTTGCTGGGCTGGGCTAAGGTCGAGCATCCGGCAGCTCGCGGGCTGAGCTACGGTATCAACGCACATGCCATCGGCACTGCACGAGCGCTTGACGAAGGAGGAGAATGTGCCGCTTTTGCCGCCCTGGGCATGAGCTTGCTCGGTGTGCTCACGGCTGTTGTGTTGCCGTTGGTCATGACCTGGAAGCCTGTCGGGCTTTAGCGTCCGTTGCGAGGGAAAGTCGTGGCTCGACATTTCGGTTTGAGAGGGGTACCTGGATTCCCCAGGAGTTGCAGAGCAAGCTGCTGCGCGTGCTGCAGGAGGGCCAGTTCGAGCGGGTGGGCGAGGAGCGCTTTCGCGAGGACCTGTATTCCGCCTCAGTGTGTTCCCCGTCCATTCGCCTGGCCACGGCGGCACAGGTGATGCCGAAGGGCAGCACGTACCAGGTGCTGGTGGATTTCTGGACTTACGACTGCATCAACTGCCGCGACAGTCTGCCTTATGTCAATCAATGGGCCAGGCACTACGCGGACCAGGGCTTGGTGGTTAGGGGCACACGCCCGAGCATGCATTTGAGCGGATCGTCGACAACATGCGGCAGGCCATCAGGCGGCTGGAAATTCACCATCCCGTGGCGATCGACAACAAGTACCGCGTATGGAATGCCTTCAACAATTACTACTGGCCGGCGCATTACTTTATCGATGCCAACGGCCGTATTCGTTATCTGCATGTGGGGGAGGGGATTACGCGAGGCAGGAAGGCGTTATCCAGCAACTTCTGCAGGAGCACAAAACAGGGCTGGAACCTCTATAGCGGCAGATCTTTCCCGGTCGGTGAAGTCGGGCTTGCGCCTTCACAAGAAGCCTTGAGGTTCGCTCCTGATTGGTCTAAACGATATGCGAAAAAAGCCGGCCAAAGGGGCCGGCTTTCGTGCTAACAGCAGTTGCGAACTACTCATGCGATGCTCTCAATCAGACAGTCGGAACCACCTTAGGCGACGCGGTTTTCGATCAGTCGATCGGCACCGCCTTCGGCAACGCGGTTCTCGATCAGACGATCGGCGCCACCTTCGGCAACGCGGTTCTCGATCAGACGATCGGCGCCACCTTCGGCAACGCGGTTCTCGATCAGACGATCGGCGCCACCTTCGGCGACACGGTTCTCGATCAGTCGATCAGCGCCACCTTCGGCGACACGGTTCTCGATCAGTCGATCAGCGCCACCTTCGGCGACACGGTTCTCGATCAGTCGATCAGCGCCACCTTCGGCGACACGGTTCTCGATCAGTCGATCAGCGCCACCTTCGGCGACACGGTTCTCGATCAGTCGATCAGCGCCACCTTCGGCGACACGGTTCTCGATCAGTCGATCAGCGCCACCTTCGGCAACGCGGTTCTCGATCAAGCGATCGGCACCGCCTTCGGCAATGCGGTTCTCGATCAGGCGATCAGCACCGCCTTCGGCGACACGGTTCTCGATCAGGCGATCGGCGCCGCCTTCGGCAACGCGGTTCCCGATCAGGCGATCAGCACCGCCTTCAGCGACACGGTTCTCGATCAGGCGATCGGCGCCACCTTCGGCGACAACTGGTTGAGCAGCGGAAGCCGCAAAAACATTGGCGGCCAGTACAGAAAAAGCAAAACCGAGGATAAGTTGGGGTTTCATAGTTGTGTGCTCCGGGAAGTTGTTGGCTGGGTACGGAGCCGATGTTACGCCCGAGTTTTTTTAAGAGAACTTCATCAGGATGATGGTAAATATCGATGCCAGCAATGCCTTGCTAGCCTCAGGAAAAACCAGTAGGACAAGAAGGCCAAACAGGCCGATATCGGATTAATCCTGCGCCGCCATCTCGCGTACAAGGATTGCGACGAGATCAGTTGCCGGCAGCTCGCGCGCCAGAGGCGCACCCTGTCCAGCCCATTGCACAGCAAAGTCGTCGCAGCCTTTGGCGAGGGCTGCGGCGTGCAGCGCCTTGGCGGCGTCGTAGGTTATCGGGTAGTCCGGCAATGCGGGCGCCTCCGGGCTGCCGACATCGGTGAACAGGCGATTGACCAAGCCTCGTGCGGGTCTGCCGGAAATGACTGCCGAGATAGCCGTACTCTCCACCCTCGGGCCCTTCATGGCCGCACGGTACGAGGCGTTGGCGGCGGACTCAGGGTTTGCACTGCCAAGGCTGCGCTTTGAAAGAGCACTGAACGCCTAGCCCGGAGTGCTGAGTGAGTCGCTGGGAGCATGAAACAGTGCTCGAAGCGATGCAGAGTCGCCTGGATCAAGTGCCCGAGATGATACGAATCCGCCGTCAGATGGTCGAACACCCGTTCGCACGCAGAAGAGCTGTATGGGCGCCGCCCATTTCCTCACCAGAGCTCTCGGCCGCCCTTCCAAGTGAATCGCCTTTGGTTTCGTAGGTTACTTGAAGGGCTGCAAAGGGGGGGCGGTTCCGGCCGCTCGTGATCGGCAGCATACGACCTAAGGATCCTCTGAAGTAGCCATGCATTTCTGGCTGACTTCAGCTGCTGCTGATTTTAAAAGCGGCAAATCGACCAAAAACGCTCAGATCACCCGCTCATTTCTGTGTTTTTAGCCGCCGCG
>NZ_JAAOJA010000032.1 GCF_013184545.1 Pseudomonas tumuqii
AGTAGTGAAACGATGCATCGCCGATGGTAGTGTGGGGTTTCCCCATGTGAGAGTAGGTCATCGTCAAGCTTATATTCCAAACCCCCCATCTGCGTAAGCAGGTGGGGGGTTTGTCTTTGCGCACGGAAAAAATAACTGCAAGCAGTCTTTAGCTGGTACTGCCTAGTGGTTTGTTAATATCTCGCGCCTGACTTTTTCTTTCTGAGGCTGGAGTTTGTCGATGTCCGCCCCTGTGACCCCTTTCGGGCTTGCTGCCCTGCCGGATGCCTACAAGGCGGTGCTCTATGTGCTGGCTCTGTCTTTCCCGGGCAAGCATAAAACCGCTTTGCTCGAGCAGCTGCGCGAGATGGGGGTACGCAGCTCTTCAACCCGGGCGATGGACGGCCCGGCGCTGAGCGAGATACTGGCGATGCTGCACCGCCTCGACTGGGTCAGTCTCGGCGGCGGCGGACAGCCCTATTGCTTGCCGCCGGAGCGGCGCAATCTGGTGCTGCAGCAACTCAATAACGACGTCAGCAAAGGCAGCTGGTTGCTTGCGCTGCGCAGCAGCATCGCACCGCCGCGCAGTGCCTGGGATATACCCAGCCAGGCGAGTCAGCGGCTGAGTCTGTGGCTGGCCATCCTGGGCGGACAGGCAGGAGACGTGCGGCAGGGACTGGCTTTGCTGCAATCGAGTTCGCTGCGCCATAGCCTGACGGGCGAGTCGCCTTGCCAGCAACTGCTGGCTGATGAGCCGGGCAAGCAGGTGTTTGCCACGCTCAAGCATGAGGTCAAAAGCCTGTTGTTGGAGGACTATCTGGGCCAGCTGAACTGGCAACTGCAACCGGCAGATGAGGCTTATCGACAGGGGCTGGCCTTGGCTGCGGACTCTTCGGTCGGCCCGGATTTGGCTTTGCAGCTGATGTTGCAGGCCCTGTGGCGTGGCGACTGGGCGCAGTATGAAGCGCTGGGAGCGGATGGTCTGGCGTTCATGCAGCGGTTCATCCTGCAGGTGTTGCGTGGCCAGTATCCGCAAGCCTTGCTGGCCATGCAGGAGTGGATGCTGGCGCTCAAGCGGCAAAGCAAGAAGCGCAAAGTCGACCTACCGCCGATACTCAATGGCTTCTATTGCCTGCTGTTGTTGGCCTGTGCCGACAAACAGCTATACCCGGCGCTCAAACAGGCGGTCGGCCTGGGTCTGAAAGAGTATTACGGCCGGGCTTACCCGGCTCTGCAGCTGCTGGTCGAACAGCAGCAGGCGAGTGTGCGGCGGCTTGATCCTGAGTTTAGCGGGCCGTTGTCGTTCAATGGTTTTGATGGCCTGCTGCTGGCCTTGGGGCTGTACTGGGCGGATGCCGAGGTGGTGCGCGAGCCGGTTTGGCATGAGCAGCTCAGTGGCTTTCGCGACAAACTTGCGGCGGCGGGCTACCACTGGCTCGGCGAGGAGCTGGATGCCCTGCTGGAGCAGCAGTTTGCCCAGCCGCGGCGCCAGCCGGACTGGCACCAGGAGGCCGGCCTGGTGCCACTGGTCAGCCTCTATCAGCGCCAGGAAGCCTGGCAGCATGCCTTGACCGCACTGTCCCTGCTCAGGCCGGGCAAGGCCGAGTCGAACCTTACGCAGATCCAGAAGTCGGCACGACTGGCCTGGTTCGTCACCTTCAGTCCTTATCAGTTGAGTGTCGAGCCACGCGAGCAGAAGCTCGGTCCCAAGGGACACTGGAGCAAAGGGCGCGCCGTGGCCCTTAAACGCCTGTTCGAGGACGGCGACAGTCTGGACTTCCTGCTGGAGCAGGATAAACAGGCGATTCGCATGATCCAGCTGGGTAGTGATTACTACTATGGCGGGGCGCGCTACGAGCTGTCTGCCGAGCATGCCTTACCCCGACTGGTCGGGCATCCGGCCTTGTTCTGGGCCGATGCGCCGGATGTGCGGATCGATCTGCTGCTTGGCCAAGTGAGTCTGCAGCTCAAGTCGCAAGGCACGCAGATTCACCTCAAACTCGAACCCAGCGGTGTGCAGGGCAATCCTGGCGTGCTGCTGCGCAAGGAGACGCCGACGCGCCTGCTGGTTTACCCGATCAGCCGTGAGTTACGCCAGATCGCCGATATAGTCGGTGACGGCCTGGATGTGCCGCAGGCCGCCAAGGCGCAACTGGTCGAGGCCATCGGTGCGATAGCGCCACTATTACCGATCCACTCGGACCTGCCCGAGTTGGCTGGTCATCTCGACAGCGTCGCCGCCGACAGCACCCTGTATGCTCACCTGTTGCCGCTGGAGGCCGGTCTGCGCTTGCAGTTGCTGGTGCGACCGCTGGCCAGCAGTAGCTGGTTCAAGCCTGGCCAGGGACTGGAAAACGTACTCGGCGAGCTGGACGGTAAAGCGCTGCAGGCCAGTCGCGACCTGCACGCAGAATCCGCCTCGTTGCAGCGGGTACTGCAGGCCTGTCCGGCACTCGCCCAGGCCGACAGCGATGGTCAGGAGTGGCAACTGGCCGAGCCGCAGGATGCCCTGCAAGTATTGAGTGAGTTGCAGACGCTGGAGGGTGATTGGCTGCAATGCGTCTGGCCGGAAGGCGAGCGCATGCGGATCAAGGCGCGGCCGGGCATGGGCCAGCTCAAGCTCGGGCTCAAGCAGCAGGGCGACTGGTTCGTGCTCAACGGCGAAGTGCAGCTGGACGATGGCCGCGTGCTGCAGCTGCGCCAGCTTCTGGAATTGCTCAAATCCAGCACCGGGCGCTTCCTCAAGCTTGGCGAGCAGGACTGGCTGGCCCTGAGTGACAGCCTGCGCAAGCGTCTGGACGAACTGGCCCATCTGGCCGATCGGGTCGGCGATGACGGTCTGCGCCTGAATTTGCTGACCACGCCGCTGTTGGCGGGGCTGGCGCAAGAGGCCGGCGAGTTCCAGGCCGATGCCGGCTGGCAAGCGCATCTGGACAAGCTCGAATCGCTCAAGCACTTCCAGCCGCAGGTGCCGAGCACCCTGCAGGCCGAACTGCGAGATTATCAGCGAGAAGGCTTCGACTGGCTGGCACGCCTGGCCCAGTGGGGCGTCGGCGCCTGCCTGGCCGATGACATGGGCTTGGGTAAAACTGTGCAGACCCTGGCGCTGCTGTTGCACCGGGCACCGGGCGGGCCGCAACTGGTGGTGGCGCCGACCTCGGTGGCGCTCAACTGGCAGGCGGAAACCGCGCGCTTCGCACCGACGCTCAGGCTGCACATCTACCAGCAGAACCGTCACCTCGATGGCCTTGGGCCGTTGGACCTGGTGATCGTCAGCTATGGCCTGTTGCAGCAGGACAACCAGGCGTTCGCCAGCCAGCACTGGACCAGTGTGGTCCTGGATGAGGCCCAGGCGATCAAGAACTCGCAGAGCAAACGCTCGCAAGCGGCGATGACGTTGCAGGCCGACTTCAAGCTGATCGCCAGTGGCACTCCGGTGGAAAACCACCTGGGCGAACTGTGGAACCTGTTCCGCTTTATCAACCCGGGTCTGCTCGGCAGCCAGGAACGTTTTGCCCAGCGCTTCTCCACCCCCATCGAGCGTGGCGAGCAGGGCGCGCGCAAGGCGTTGAAGGCCCTGATCCAGCCATTCATTTTGCGTCGGCTGAAAAGCCAGGTGCTCGACGAACTGCCGCCGCGCACTGAGATCACTTACAAGGTGCCGCTGTCCGACGAAGAGATGCACCTGTACGAGGCCCTGCGCCAGCAGGCGCTGGATACCCTGAGCACCACGGCGCCGGGCAAGTCGCTGCAGGTGCTGGCGGAAATCACCCGTCTGCGGCGCTTCTGCTGTCACCCGCGCCTGGTCATGCCGGGTTGTGGTCTGAGTGGCAGCAAGCTGGCCGCCTTTGCCGAAATCGTCGAGGAGCTGCTGGAGAACCGCCACAAGGCGCTGGTGTTCAGCCAGTTCGTCGACCACCTGAGCATCATCCGTGGCTGGCTCGACGAGCAGGGCATCGGCTATCAGTACCTCGATGGCGCCACACCGCCGAAAGAGCGCCAGGCACGCATGGCTGCCTTTCAGGCCGGTATCGGCGAGATCTTCCTGATCAGCCTGAAAGCCGGCGGCACCGGCCTCAACCTGACCGCTGCCGACTACGTGATCCACCTCGACCCCTGGTGGAACCCTGCGGTGGAGGATCAAGCCAGCGACCGAGCCCACCGCATGGGCCAACAACGGCCGGTGACGATTTATCGGTTGGTCACCGAACATACCATCGAAGAACAGATCGTCGCCCTGCACGGGCAAAAGCGCGACCTTGCCGACAGTTTGTTGGGTGGTGGCGAGGTCAGCGGCAAGCTGGATGCCGATGCGCTGTTGAGCCTGCTCAAGGGCGACCAGGTGCAGTAAAGCGACCTGCTATATGCGCCCGTAAACGCAAAGGCCCCAGGTTTTCACCTGGGGCCTTTGCGTTTATTTGGTCCAGGCGAGCCTCTAACCTGTTATGTAAAGATATGTATTTAAAGGATTCTCTGTAATTACAATTTTATTGGCATACAGCCTGGCATACACGGTGCCGGCTGCTGGCCTCTGTTTTGGTTTAATTCTGGGGAGCTTTCCCTGTGGTTCTCTGCCGCCTTTCGGTTGCTTCCATCATCTACGCTTCGCGCAGTGAGTTGGCCGAGTGGTAATGCTCAGCATGAGCTAGGCACGGAGGGATGTTCAGTCCATTGAGTAGAGGTCTGTCCCGTTTTCTTTATGGCGGGCATGGTGCGGACTGATCCGCGGCGGGTAATGTGATAGCTGCTCACATGCATGTAGGGGTGTTAACTGAGCTGTTAACCATCAGTTTGTTAACCCGTTCGTCCATTGAGTCTCCAGCGCCAGCAATCGGACTGTCGCCGAACATTCCGTGCGTACCTGGCTGCGTACCTCACCTTGCGTACCTGCTGAAAAAGCGTGCGCTGCTGAGCATCTTGGATGGTTGTTGCCTTGCATGCAGGTCGCTGGAAATCGAAATGCCGGCTCAATAACTGGACCAGCCCCCCCTGTCGCACGCTCACATTTTTGGCCACACCCTCACCGAATGCAGGTTGCCTTGTTGTCCAGCCCCAACCGCTCTACGATCAGGTTGGATCATGGTGGCGGCTGTCCATACGGATCGGACCGGATAGTCTGCTAACTGGATACAGGGGCTTCCGAATCGCAGTTCAACGAGGACTGCTTCATGAGGAAACATAGTCAACTGGTCACGGATAAATAACATGTCATTCTCATTCACAATCCCTACAGGCAAGCCGACAGGCCCTATACAGCTAACGGTTAACATTGGGCAGATGCTATTTCTTCTTGGTGCAAATGGCACGGGGAAATCGACCCTTATGCAGGCATTTTCATCGGCTAGCAGCGACAAGGCACGGCGCATCACAGCCCACCGTCAGACGTGGTTTCGATCTGGATCGCCCGAGTTCACCGGCAGACAGCGCGCAGAATATGAGACTAGTGTGTTTCATTATGATCGGCAGACGACCTCGCGCTGGATGGATGACTACTCGGAGCAGCGCGCTCAGATGGCGATCTACGATTTAGTCAACTCTGAGAACGTGCGTGCCCGCGAGATCACGCGGGCCGTCGACGCAAAAAAGGGAGACGAAGTAGACAAGCTCTCCGTCAAAGATGGTGCGTTTTCGACTTTGAACCGTCTACTGAGGCTCGCTAATCTCGACATCATTGTGTCCATCGAAGCAAACGACGAAATTGTGGCAAGCCGGAGCGGCAGCAAACCTTACAGTATCGCCAGACTTTCCGATGGGGAGCGCAATGCGATTCTTATTGCCGCCAATGTGCTCACCGTGCCAGCAGGAGCGCTTCTCCTCATTGATGAGCCGGAGCGTCACCTACACCGCTCGATTGTATCCCCGCTTCTCACGCTTCTGCTCAAGGAAAGACCAGACTGCGCCTTCATCGTGTCCACGCATGAGCCATTACTTCCAGTTGACAACCCGGACTCAAAAGTCCTGCTGACGCGCGCCTGCACATACCAGGGCGACGGGGTGGAGTCTTACGATATCGATTTGCTGGAGGGCAGCAGAGGAATTGACGACGATCTGAAACAAACAATCCTGGGCGAACGTCGGAAAATCGTGTTTGTCGAGGGAGCTGAGCACAGCCTTGATAAGCCGCTATACAGCCTCCTGTTCCCCAATGCGTCGATTGTGGCAAAGGCCAGCTGCCGAGAGGTGGAGAATGCGGTCGCGGGTATCAAAGGAGCGGATGAACTTCACTGGGTAAAGCCGTTTGGTCTGGTGGATAACGATACTTCCGAACCTGAGCGGATCGCAGACTTACAAAGCAAAGGCGTAATTGTGCTGAATGTCTATTCGGTCGAGTCCATCTACTATCACCCCGAGGTGCAAAAACTGGCTGGTGAGCAGCTTGCCGCTGTTGTAGGCGGCGATTTGACGGAAAAACTCTTGAAAGCAAATATCGATGCCATCAAGGCCATCGCTGATAGCGCAGGCCATCTCAGTGCTCGGGTTGCTGAAAAGTCAGCGCGCGCTGAAGTTTTCTCACTTTTACCCAAAAAGGGTGAGATCGCAGCGGGAGGTAAACGTACCGCTGAAATTGACTTCGGTAAGTATGCTCAAAACGAGGCAGAACGGATTGAGACATTGATCAGTACATCCGATTTTGTCGGTGTTTTGCAGAGGTATCCAATTCGAGAGTCTTCCGCTCTCGATGCCATAGCTAAAGCGCTAAACTTCACGAATCGCGCCCAGTATGAGGCAGCTGTTCGTAACTTATTGGTGCGCGATTTGGACGCGGTAAATCGTGTCCGAGCCTTGCTTGGGGCTTTCCCGAGCGATCTTATCGCATAGCCGTCACTGCGGCGGCAGAGCCTACGTTCATCCAAAACACTGCCTTTGCGGCTTGGCAACTCTGGCAGGGCGCAGAAGAACGTGTCACTGATTTCAAAAATACCGGCAACAGTGGCAACACCGGCAACAGCTCCGAAATACGCGGCTTGCAGACGTAACCGATATTTCAATTTTGTTGCCACTAATTTTCTACCGGCAACAGTGATAGCCCCGGCAATAGCAGATGCTGCCGGCAAATATTCAAAAACGGGTTTGTGTTGCCACCGTTGCCACTTTTTTACAGGGCGGCAACGGCTGTAAACCCCGCGCAGCAAGGCCGTTGCCGGTGTTGCCACCGTTGCCAGTGGCTTTAGGTTCCTGTGAGTGCTGTCGATGCCTGCGCACAGTTCTGGGGGCTGTTCATACGCCGCCGCCTTCGATGTCCATGGCTTCTGTATCGAGGACATAAAGGCGAGCTTGGCCGCCGCCGGGCAAGCGGTAGTTCTTGGTTTTCCGCTCGCTATCACGGCGCGTCAGAACACCAGCCCCTTCCAGCGCCTTGACCACCCGGCTCAGGCCATACCCGTGCGCCGCCTCTACCAGCCCCGACTTGTTGAACAGATACAGGCGCTTGGTGCCCATCAGCTCCCAGTACCCGGCGCGGTTAAATACCTTGGTATCGGGTGTCTGGTCATTCACGTCGGAGAAGCGGCTGCTGCCGTGCTTGTCGATGAAGTCCACAACACCGGCCAGGATCTGGCGATCCTCGGCATTGCCACAGCCCACCCGGCTCAGCCACTCGCCATAGAGCCGCTGGCAGTCTGCCAAGGCGCTACCCGGTGTCCATGGCAGCAAGCCGTAGCCGATGGCCATCTCACCTGCCAGGGCGATCACGGCGAAGCGGTCAGCCACCCGCCCGGCCTGTGCGTTGTCTTCAGTGAACTGGGCGCGTACCCCAGCAAAGTCTTGCAGCAGGCTGGGGCGGTCATCGTCAGCCAGCAAGCGCTCAACAAATGCCGCGCCCAGGTGCCCATGATGGCGGCTCACGGCAACGGTTAGCAGGCGGTGAAAGTCGGCACCCTCCAGGCCATTGCAATTCATCGAATGCGCGGTGGGTGCGGGTGCCTGCGTTAACGTCCACCATGCGCAATTCGGCACCAGCATGGGCGGCGTTGCCCGAAATGGCAGCGTGCTCAGACAGCGAGCGTTCACCACTGGAGAGCGCCAGCAAGCGCCAGGTCAACTTGGCGCGGGCTTCGCGCTCGCGGGTCATGGTGCCCTTGCCTTGCCCGTTGGCCAGTGCGTAGGCCATTTCCTGCACGCGCTTGGGGTCAGCCCGTTTGATTTCGTCCAGCGGCAGCAGGGTGTCATTGCGGGACGCGGCCTCGATCTCTAACCCGCCCTTGGTCATATCCCAGCTCGCAGCGAATGCGGCGGGATCACCCCACACCGACGACCCCACCAACTGCGCCAGCGACTTGCCGCTGGAGCTGTCGCCAACCAGGTGGACGCCGCCGCCGACCACGCCCACCAGGCTCAACAGCGGCCCGGCCAATGCGCAGCCGATAGCCAGGGTCAGCACCGGATTGCCTGCACACTTGGCGGCGACCTCAGCTTGCCACTGCTCCAAATCCCCACTAGCGCTGTACAGGTTTACGCCGCGGCTGAGGGACTGATAGCGCACGGTGTTACTGCCAAGAGTGCGATGCGGCAACACGAACGCGCCGGACGGATGCCAGCCGGTGCGCGACGTGGTGGCGAGTACCTGGGTGGGGCGCTGCTCCAGCAGGTACTCCATAAACTGGCCGCGACGGCGTGGGGCGATGATGGCCCCCATGCTGAACATCGACCGCCGGGCGTCCTCGCCGCTGCCGCCGAATACCTCCATGGGAATGATCCACTGCTTTGTGCCGCTGTCGGTCAGCAGGCGCAACAACCTACCTTCGCTGCCATCGTCGGTATTGGTGGTGCGTGCTGTCACGGTCACCGGGGTGGACAGCCAATCGTCAGCAATGGCGCGGACGCTTTCTTCGTTTTCGTCCTCAACAGTGCCGCGCTTGAAGCCATGCCAGTACACACCAGGGCGCAGTTTGCGGCCTATCTCATTTATCACCCAATGCTCATACACGCCCCAGCAGGGGCGTTCTGGTGTAATCCTTGGGGCGGTAGCAGTGGGCACCAGCACAGAGGTTTTATCAGCTTCACTCATTGCGCCGCCCTCCAGTTGGCCAGGTCGTTAAAGTCGGACAGATCCATCGGCTCTGCGCCCGACCAGGGTGGCATAACCACGCCAGCGCCAAGCGCTGCGGCAGCCTTGTTGGCAGCGGTGCGGCCCGGATTTCCTTCGGTTTGTCGGTCATCATCACCGGCAAAAATCAGCGCGACCTCGGGGTGCTGGCGCTTCATCCGCTGACCAACTTCCAGCAGATTGCCGGCATTCATGGCGCAGGCCACGGCTGCCCCGGTGTCGGCGTGGATCGTCGCGGCCGTCGCCCTGCCCTCGCAGATGTAAAGCGGCTGGCCGGAGGTAATGGTGCCGATCAGCGAACAGCAGCCCTTGACCATGCCTCCACTCAAGAAGCGCTTGGAGCCGTCCGGGTAGATGCGTTGCAGATTCACCAGCACGCCATCACACAACAACGGCACCAGCAGTACGTCACCCAGCTGGCGCAGGCCATATGCCCTCACACGCTTGGCGACCAGATACGGGTGCTCCGGGTCGGCGCGGCAAGCGGTGCGCCATACCCGGTTGGCATACTCGGCCGTGGCTTGCTGGCGCTGGTGCTGCTCGGCCTCACGCTGGCGACGGGCCTGCTCGATACGCAGGGCAATTTGCCGGGCTTCGTGCTGATCGGCAGGCTGGCGACTGCTCCAGGTGCGCGAGCCGCCTGCCCTCCAAGAGCCGAACATGCCGCTCGCAATGCCATCAGCGAACAGCACATACCAGCCGTTCTTGCTGCCTGGTTTATCGCCAGGAACGTGGAAGCGATGGATGATGCCGTCGGGTATAGGGAGCCAATCAAGCGGCCCGAACACGGATTGCAAGGCATCACGGTATTGGCTTACGCAATCCACTGCAGCACCTCCAAAACGAGCAACAGAGACAGATCAGCGCCGGCAGGCGCGATGGTGAACTGGGGGAGGCGGGTCAAATTTTGGCAAGCCTTCGGCGTCGGCGGGCTAGCGCCGTTTTGAATTTGCATGGGTTAAGCCTCGGCTTGGGCGGGAGCGGTGCTGGTGCTGGTGCTGGTGCTAAGGAAGTACAGCGCGATGCCGTTATGGGTGCGACCTTGATCGTCTGTCAGGGTGATCAGGTGGCGGCGAATATCATGGCCACGGTCGCGCAGCTCTTTTACGCGGGCTGCCGGCATCAAGATGTTCAACTCGCGGCGCGCCGTAATGGTGTCCACCGGCTGCAAGCGCAGACGCTCAAGCAAGCGGCTGCGTTGCGCGGTGCTGCTGGTATCATGGATATGCGTTTTCTTGTGGCTGGCCAATTGGTCGGCCTTATTTTTGTCCGTCATTTATGCGGCCTCCCCACGCATTGCGATGCGCTTGCGCACCCACTCTTGAACCTCGCCCAGCACCCAGCCAACAGGCGCACCACGCGACTTGCTGTCGCTCAGCGAGACCGGGCGGGGGAACGTCGGATCATCTTTAAGGCGCTTGTAGACGGTTGGCCTGGCCAAGCCGGTGATGGCTTCCAGGTCAGGCATACGAATGATGGTGGCGGCGGGGTCGAACTGCGCAAGGCCTGCCACGCAACTGGCCGCCTTGATGAGCTGGATGTTTTTCTTTTTCATATCTGATTCCCGTTATTGCCTTAGATGGCGGGAGACAGATTGACCACCGATGAACAGGCGGAATAGCTGGGCGGGTTGCAGAAAACCCACCCCATAGAAGGCGGTATAGAGTGGGTAGGTTAGCCGGGGTGGGGTGGGTGGCCCACCTCCTTGTCAGTCGCTCAGGGCCAGTACCGGCGAGGGCTTGAGTGGGTGGTAGGGTTACTCACTAAGCGTCTTGCTAGCCCCGCCTTCTGGCTTCCAGTTTGCTAGTTTAGCCGCCTCTTCTACGCCACTTGCGTTCGGCATACCGTCATCTTTGATTAGTCCATACGAAGCGGCGTGTTCGTTCAGCCATTTGGAAAGCGCAGCCTTGGGTGTCTTTCCGCGGAGTCTTTCGGGGTCGCTGGTTACGGCTTCCCAAGCTCGAATGGCTGCGGCCAGTTTAGGCGCATAGCAGGCATTGCTTTGGTCCAAATAGCTGATAGGAGCCACATCTCTGATGGGGAAGAAAAATCCAGATTGAAACCCTCGACCGGCCAACCATTCACGAAGAGCGTCTACCTTTACCATCGACTCCTTGAGGTCAACCGAGTCTTCAATCCACCCTAGGAAGTTTCCGTTCATATCGTATTCAGCAAGTTGAGATATTGTCCCTTCAAGTGAGCCACGCCGAAGCGCGCTCGTAATGGCTGACTTTGCTGCCTCGTATCCATATGGACGCTCATGGACTTTCAAATCTTCGCAGTAGCACGCAGGTTCCGACGATGGATCAGTTCCGACCGTCAGAAGTGCCGCCTGGATAATGTTCAAGTCCTCACACAGTCGCCAGTAGTCCAACTCTTCCATCATTCCGTCCCCGTAGGCCTTCGCAAGCTGCTATGCACTGGCTATCCGCACAGTGTGCGTGAGTCTATATCTGTCCACGGGACACATGGAAGCGCGAAAGCTGCACTATGCCTTGGCGACAAATTGCACCACGTTGCCTCTCTCCAGGTCGTCCAGGTGATCGGCATACCACTGCATCATTGTGCGGCGCTGCTCTAGGTAGGTGGCCTTGTTGTAAACGCCGGACACGCCGTCTTCAACGTGGGAAAGCTGCGCCTCTACATGATCCTTGGCGAAGCCGTTCTCACGCAGGGTCGTGGAGGCAATATGGCGGAAGCCGTGGCCGGTCTGGCGGCCGGCATAACCCATGCGTCGTAGAGCCATATTGAACGCCATATTGCTACGCGGTTTGGTGCGGTCATTGCGGCCTGGGAATAGCAGAGGGTAAGCCCCGGTCATCTTGTGCAGCTGCTCCAGGGCATCGAGTACCTGGCGAGAGAGCGGCACGGTATGCGGGCGGCGCTTCTTCATCCGCTCGGCAGGGATCAGCCACAGCCCGGCCTTGCGGTCGAACTCATCCCAACGGGCTTCGCGCAGTTCACTGGGGCGTACGCCTGTCAGCATCAGCAGGCGCAGACCAAGGCGCAGATCGTGGGCGTGAGGGTATGCACTGATAGCCCGCAGGAGGGTGGGCAGCTCCTTGGCGGTGACGTGGGCATAATTCTCGGCTGGCTTGGATTGCAGGAAGCGGCTCAGTCCTTCCAGTGGGTTATGCACGGCGCGGCCAGTGACGCGGGCCAGATCGTAAATCTCCTTACAGGATCGGCGCACCCGGCTCATCTGCTCGATGATGCCCAGCTTCTCCATGCCCTGGAGAAACTCCATCCACTCGATGGGCAGTATCCCGGCATACAAGCGCTTGCCGAACACTGGGAAGACATGCAGCTCCAGCGCACCAATGGTGCGGGTGGCGGTGCTGTCTGCCCAGCCCGGGCGGCGGATCTCGATCCACTCCCGCGCCAGTGCCTCAAAGGTGCTATTGGCGGCCTCCAGCTCGGAAGCCTTGCGGGCATGCTTGGCGGTCAGTGGGTTGATTCCATCGGCTGCATCGGCGCGCAGATCGGCAGCCTTCTGCCTGGCACCTAAGCCACTGACCTCGGGGTAGCTGCCAAGGCCAAGCCATGACCACTTACCGTCTGGCTTCTTGTAGCGCAGTTCCCAGGACTTGCCGCCGTTGGGCTTCACTCGGAAGTACAGGCCCTGGCCGTCATGTTCCCTGTAGGCCGCACATTCTGGCTCCAGGCCGGCTAGGGTCGTGTCGGCCAGTGGGCGGCGTTTTATCTCGCTGCGCTTCATGCCTGTATGCCTCCGGTTCGAATTTTCAGCCAGCATACAAGCTGGCATACACGAAGGGAAGGTATAGGGGTAAACAGGGAGATACAGCCAGATACAAGAAAGCCCGCACGGGGCGGGCTTCTTGGGGTGTTTCGTAGACTGTCAGAGACAGGTTGAAACAGCTATTTGGTGCACCAGGCGGGATTCGAACCCACGACCACTGCCTTCGGAGGGCAGTACTCTATCCAGCTGAGCTACTGGTGCAGCGCGGGCGCAATCATACGCATCTCGCGGGCGGGCGTCCATGCTGGCGGTTGGTGTGAGATTGCGCACGCAAACAGCGGATTGGTCGTGAGTGATCGGCAGAACAGCCCCTGATCGGATGGTTCGTTAATTTTTTCGAACAGACTATTGCCCTTTACCCCTCATGACCCTAGGATTCGTTTGAGATTTCAAACGTTCTTGCTGAAATCGTTCGGAACTCTGTGCGGTCCGGGTCAGTCCTGTTTAGGCCGATTGCCGAAAATTGATAGAGCGCGGCATCGCGCCTGCTAAAACATCTTTATAGGGGCGCCTGCCCGTCGTGCCAACAACCACCGTCCGACGCCTGGGTGTCGCGATGAAGGAGAATGTCATGCAATTGAAAGACACCCAGCTGTTCCGTCAACAGGCTTATATCGACGGAACCTGGCTGGACGCCGATAGCGGTCAGACTATCAAGGTCAACAACCCGGCCACCAATGAAATCATCGGCACTGTGCCGAAAATGGGCGCCGCGGAAACCCGTCGCGCCATCGAAGCGGCCGACCGCGCCTTGCCGGCCTGGCGTGCACTGACCGCCAAGGAGCGCGCGACCAAGCTGCGTCGCTGGTTCGAGCTGCTGATGGAGAACCAGGATGATCTCGGTCGCCTGATGACCCTGGAGCAGGGCAAGCCGCTGGCCGAGGCCAGGGGCGAGATTGCCTATGCCGCCTCCTTTATCGAGTGGTTCGCCGAAGAAGCCAAGCGCGTCTATGGCGACACCATTCCCGGCCATCAGGCCGACAAGCGCATCCTGGTGATCAAGCAGCCGATCGGCGTCACCGCGGCCATCACGCCGTGGAATTTCCCCGCGGCGATGATCACCCGCAAGGCAGGCCCGGCGCTGGCTGCCGGCTGCACCATGGTGATCAAGCCGGCGTCGCAAACCCCGTTCTCGGCCCTGGCTCTGGTCGAACTGGCGCACCGTGCCGGCATCCCCAAAGGCGTGCTCAGCGTGGTCACCGGCTCGGCTGCGGAGATCGGTGGCGAACTGACCAGTAATCCGATCGTGCGCAAGCTGTCGTTCACTGGCTCGACCGAGATCGGTCGCCAGTTGATGGCCGAATGCGCCAAGGACATCAAGAAGGTGTCGCTGGAGCTGGGCGGCAACGCACCCTTCATCGTGTTCGACGATGCCGACCTGGATGCCGCGGTGGAAGGCGCCCTCGCCTCCAAGTACCGCAACGCCGGGCAGACCTGCGTGTGTGCCAACCGCCTCTATGTGCAGGATGGCGTGTACGACGCCTTCGCCGCGAAGCTGATGGCTGCCGTGGCCAAGTTGAAGGTCGGCAACGGCCTGGAGGACGGCATCACCACCGGCCCGCTAATCGACGACAAGGCCGTGGCCAAGGTCCAGGAACATATCGCCGATGCGGTCGGCAAGGGCGCCAAGCTGGTCGCCGGCGGCAACAGCCTGGGCGGCAATTTCTTCGAACCGACCATCCTGCTCAACGTGCCGAACCACGCCGCGGTCGCCAAGGAAGAAACCTTCGGTCCGCTGGCGCCGCTGTTCCGTTTCAAGGACGAGGCCGAAGTGATCGCCATGTCCAACGACACCGAGTTCGGCCTGGCGTCCTACTTCTATGCCCGCGACCTCGGCCGCGTGTTCCGTGTGGCCGAGGCGCTGGAGTACGGCATCGTCGGCGTCAATACCGGGATCATCTCCACCGAGGTGGCGCCGTTCGGCGGCATGAAGGCCTCGGGCCTGGGCCGCGAGGGCTCCAAGTACGGCATCGAGGACTACCTGGAAATCAAATACCTCTGCCTGGGCATCTGATCCGGCGAAGTAATCCAGTAGAGGCGCACGAGAGTGTTGCGCCTTCTACTTTTTATATGGACATACCTGTGGCCGGGACCGCTACGGCAGTCGATCATCGAATACTGCCAAGCTGCTGCCGGTGACACATCCTTGAACCACGCCGACGTTAAACGGCGAATGAGGACCTTATGAGCAAGACCAACGAATCCCTGATGCAACGCCGCAGCGCCGCCGTCCCGCGCGGCGTCGGCCAGATCCACCCGATCTTCGCCGACAAGGCGCAGAACGCCACGGTCACCGACGTCGA
>NZ_JAAOJA010000033.1 GCF_013184545.1 Pseudomonas tumuqii
GTCGATGGCCAGCTGCTCGACCACATCGACATGCTCGCAGCCGCCGTAGTAGCGCTTGCCCGGATAGCCTTCGGCGTACTTGTTGGTCAGGCCGCTGCCCTGGGCCTGCATGACCCGCTTGCTGGTGTAGTTCTCCGAGGCGATCAGCTCGATGTGATGCTCCTGGCGGCGCTCCTCGGCGTCCATCGCGCTGAGCAGTTCGTCGTCGTAGCCCTGGATCTGGTCTTGTTTGCTGAACATCGCTGATCTCCTGCGGCACCAGGCTGTGGTGCATCTGTGTCGGAATCGGGACTGAGCCCATGTGGAGCCGATGGTATGACTCGCCCTGAACAGCCAGATGCCTATGTACGCCACGGGAGGTTGCGTTTGCGACATGCGTGTCGGCGACAGGTCGCTGTCGGTAATGCGAATGTTTCGCCGCGGCTCGGCCGAGTGCCGTGCAGCGCAGTCGGGGCCGTCAGCGCAGCCAGTATTCGCGCACAGCCGTGAGCAGCAGAAAGTGCCCGGGATAGAACAGGTAGGCCCAGCGGCGTACCGGCGCAACGCGGATCTGCAGCGGCTGGCGCAGCAGCCAGAGACCGAACAGCGGGGCCAGGGCGCAGCTGAGAATCACCGCCCAGGCAAAGGGCTCGCCGCGCGCCGCATCGACATAGAAGGGCGGCCAGTAGTTGGCGAGCAGGCTCAGCAGCAGTGGCCAGATCCAGGCTGGATGGGAGTGCTTCAATGCATAAACGAACGCCGCCGGCAGCAAGGCCCCGGCGACGCCGAACATCAGCCAGGGATGGGCGACCACGGCCAGCAGCAGGGCGCCGATGGCCAGCCAGCGCGCCTGGCCACTGGGCTGCTGCACGCCACTGGCGATCAGCAGGCCGAGGACCAGGGTCGGCAGCACATTGAGCGATTGCGGCGCCGGCACCAACAGGCGATACGGCCACTCGGAAAGCAGCGAGAACAGCAGCAACAGGCCGAGATAGCGTAACGGCACCGGCAGGCGCGGGCGCGCCGTCGGCCGCACCAGGTTGGCGGCGATGGCCAGGCAGAACAGTGGAAAGGCCAGGCGGCCGGGAATATAGACGGCGTACAGCGGCGGCCAGACATGCCGCAGGTGATCGATCAACATGCTCAGCAGCGCCAGCCACTTGAGCAGGTCCAGCGCGGCATCACGCGGACGGCTGGCCAGGGCTGGGGAAGAGGTCGGCATGGCGGCGCTCACAGGTCATCGGCTGGTGATCGACGTTAACCCAGGATCGCCACCGCTGCCCATCCGGCATCCCGCCAACGACATGCTGGGCACCGCTGGCGCTATGGCCAGCGGGTTTTCACCACCTATCAGCCCTGCAGCTTGGCGTTGCAGCTGCTGGAGGCGGTAACCAGGCGCTGCTGCAGCGCCGGGTCAGGTTGCGTCTGGCTACGCATCGCTTCCAGCTCTGCTTCGCTGAACTCGCTGCTGACCTTGTCGGCCGCGCATTCGCAGAAGGCTTGCAGTTGTTCCTTGTTGTGGCTGGATTGGGCGCTGGCCACGCACTCGTTGACGAACTCGGTTTTGGCACCCGCCGGCCAGCCAGCGGCAGTGGCGGGCAGGGCAAAGGCCAGGGGAAGGAAAAGCGCAATCAAATGACGGTAGCTCATGGTGGACTCCTGTTCGGGTCAATTACGTCGGCAAGCGCTGCCGGGACCCTAGTTGTGAGGCCGTCTGCTGCCGTGAGTTCCTTTTCATTTGCGTGCAGTTGCCGGTCCGTTCTGCAGGCCGGACAGCGCCTGGAATGAACAAGATGTCGCCACAGCGTGCTACCCGCGACAGGCTGCGAGGGTAAAGTAGCGCCATGCGCCGATGATCCAACAACAAGGAACGAGCAATGTCCGACTCATCGCAACAGTTCGCCAGCGATAATTATTCCGGCATCTGTCCGGAAGCCTGGGCCGCCATGGCCGAGGCCAATCACGGCCATGACCGCGCTTATGGCGACGACCAGTGGACGGCGCGCGCCGCCGATCATTTCCGCGAACTGTTCGAAACCGACTGCGAAGTGTTCTTCGCCTTCAACGGCACCGCGGCCAACTCCCTGGCCCTGGCGGCGCTGTGCCAGAGCTACCACAGCGTGATCTGCTCGGACACCGCTCACGTCGAGACCGACGAATGTGGCGCCCCGGAGTTCTTCTCCAACGGCTCCAAGCTGCTGCTGGCGCAGACCGAGGACGGCAAGTTGACGCCGGCGGCGATCCGCGAGATCGCCCTCAAGCGCCAGGATATCCACTACCCGAAACCGCGGGTGGTGACCCTGACCCAGGCCACCGAGGTCGGCACGGTCTATCGCCCCGAAGAGGTCCGCGCGATCAGCACCACCTGCCGCGAACTGGGCCTCAATCTGCACATGGACGGCGCGCGCTTCTCCAACGCCTGCGCCTTTCTCGGTTGCAGCCCGGCCGAGCTGACCTGGAAGGCCGGGGTCGACGTGCTCTGCTTCGGCGGCACCAAGAACGGCATGGCGGTGGGCGAGGCCATCCTGTTCTTCAACAAGGCGCTGGCCGAAGACTTCGATTACCGCTGCAAGCAGGCCGGCCAGTTAGCCTCGAAGATGCGCTACCTGTCCGCACCCTGGGTCGGCCTGCTGCAGAGCGACGCCTGGTTGAAATACGCCCGACACGCCAACCAGTGCGCGCGCCTGCTCGCCGAACTGGTCAGTGACGTGCCGGGGGTCAGCCTGATGTTCCCGGTGGAAGCCAACGGCGTGTTCCTGCAGATGTCCGAAGCGGCCTTGGAAAACCTGCGTGCCAAGGGCTGGCGTTTCTACACCTTCATCGGCGCCGGCGGGGCACGTTTCATGTGCTCCTGGGACACCGAAGAAGAGCGGCTGCGCGAACTGGCGGCGGATATCCGCATGGCCATGGCTGCAGGCTAGGCTTGATCCGCTCCGCCGGCCTGTCCGGGCGGTGCCCGCGCGGATCGAATAACAGTCGATGTCGCGGCGCTCTATCCCGCGCGATAGCGGGGTGAGCCTGGGACTTTATCCCGGGGCAGGCGCTGCATGCAGAGCGGGGCAACCGACCACTCACCTTGACAGGGGGGCGCCGGGAACCTAGACCAAAACTAGCCATGGCAATTACCCTGGCTGACACCGAGAGGAAAGCACCCATGCTCCGGTTTGTGGGGGAGCGCCCGTCTGCAGGCGCCTGTCCCCCTCCATCCAGCACCCGCGCGCGACTCGCCCCCTTTCCCAGATCTTCCGGTTTTCCTGCCTGCGGGTTGCGTGCGCCGCATATTCCGGGAGCCCCCCATGAACGACACCTTTAATCTGCAGCGTCGGCAACTGCTACTGGGCAGTGCCGGAGCAGTGGCTTCGGCCGGCCTGTTCGGCTTCAGCCCGCTCAGCCTGGCGGCTGAGATGCCGCTGCCGGACTACGTCAACTGGAAGAATCCCGAGGCGCTGATCGTGCATAGCGCCAACACCCTGGAAACCAGGCGCGAGGCGATCGGCACCAGTATCGTCACCTCCAATGAGCAACTGTTCGTGCGCAACAACCTGCCGGCACCGGATGCCGCCATCGTTGCCGACCGCGACGCCTGGACGGTCGCCTTCCAGGGTGTGAAGAACCCGCGCAGCATGACCCTGGGCGAACTCAAGAACCTCGGCGTCGAAACCGTGGCCAGTGTGCTGCAGTGTTCGGGCAACGGCCGGGGCTTCTTTGCCCATAAGCCGAGCGGCACCCCGTGGACGGTGGGTGCGGCTGGCTGCGTGTTCTGGAGCGGGGTGCCGGTCAGTGCGGTGGTCGAGGCCCTCGGCGGGATTGACGCTGGCCTGGAGTACATGACCGGTACCGGCGGTGAGGTGTTACCCGAGGGCTTGGATCCGAAGAGCGTGATGGTCGAACGCTCGGTGCCGTTGAGCGCACTGGAGCACGCCATCCTCGCCTGGGAGCTGAACGGCGAGCCACTGCCCCTGGCCCATGGTGGCCCGCTGCGCCTGGTGGTGCCCGGCTACTACGGGGTGAACAACATCAAGTACGTCAAGCAGGTGGCTTTCACCGCCGTACAGAGCGATGCCAAGATCCAGGCTACGGGTTACCGGGTCAGCCCCGTTGGCCAGAAGGGCGCGGTGGAGCAGCCGTCGCTGTGGGAGATGCCGGTCAAGTCCTGGATCACCCAGCCGCTGCAGCAGGCCAAGGCCGGGCGGCTGTTGATTCAGGGCGTGGCCTTCGGCGGAGCCAGGGCGGTGCAGGGTGTCGAGGTGTCCCTGGACGCTGGCAAGAACTGGCAGCTGGCGCGTTTCGTCGGCCCGGATCTGGGGCCCTTCGCCTGGCGGCCATTCGTGCTGAGCGCCGAACTCCAACCGGGTCGTTATACCTTGGCCAGCCGGGCGATCGATGCCCAGGGTGCCATGCAGCCCGAGGAGCGCCTGGATAACGACAGTGGCTACGGCCACAACGGCTGGCAGGATCATTCCGTCAGCCTTGTGGTGGTCTGAGTTGATGGCGAGGTTGCTATTCGCCTTGGCCAGCCTGCTGGCTATGGCGCAGGCGGAGGCGGGTGATGCGCGCCTGGCGCTCGGTCGGCAGGTGTTCACCGAGCTGGCGCAGCCTTCCTGCAGCCTGTGCCACAGTCTGCGCGAGGCCGGTGCCAGCGGCGTCATCGGCCCCGATCTGGATCAGCTCAAGCCAAGCGTCGAACGAGTGGTGGCGGCGGTACAGGGTGGTGTCGGCGTGATGCCAAGCTTTGCCGCATCGCTTAGCGCCGAACAGATCGAGGCGGTGGCCCACTATGTGGCGCAGGTGGCCGGGCAGTGAACCCTGCGCTGGGTTAGGCTACCCCGACAAGCATTTCACGGATCCGCACACGGCAAAGGATGACTTGCGAGCATGAAGAGCAGTGAAGCGATTTATCGAGAAGCCCTGGCGCAACTGCAGGGGCTGATCGAGCGGGCCACCGCACAGGGCGTTGACGAGGCGCATGCTGCCGCGTTGGCGACGGCGGATCGCTACGCCCATCCGTCCGTGCGCATGGTCTACATCGTTGCGGTCGAGGAGGCGGGACTGCTGTTCTTCGTCAACACCGAGAGCGGCAAGGGCCAGCAGCTCACCGACAATCCGCGTGCATCACTGTGTTTCTTCTGGCGCGAGCTGCAGGAACAGGTGACGCTGGAAGGCGAGGTCATCCGCCAGTCCATTGAGACCTCGGACAACTACTGGCGTAAACGGGCACGCGAGGCCCAACTGGCGTCCTGGGTGTTGCCGCAGGGGGCGCCAGCGCCGGAAAAAGGCGAAGCGCGCCGGCAGGTGCGCCAGCTTGAACAGGCCCTGGGTTTCGAATCGGTGCCACGCAGTCCGAACTGGTGCGCCTTCCGCCTTCAGCCTGAGCGCATCGAGTTCTGGCCGTCTGGCTGGCAGCGCATGCGTGAGCGTGTCAGGTACCTGAAAGATGCGGATGGGGTGTGGTCTGAGGAGGTGCTCACCCCCTGAGAGACCCAGGGGGTGAGATCAGAGGCAGATAAACGTCTTGCCGAAGGCCGCATCGATCAATAGTCGATGACCACGTCGCCCTGGGGCACGCTGCAGCAAGAGAGGATATAGCCTTCGGCGACATCCTCGTCGGTGATCCCACCGTTATGCTCCATGCTCACCTCGCCAGCGGTCTTCATTACCTTGCAGGTGCCGCAGATGCCCATGCCGCAGGCCTTGGGAATATGCAGGCCGAGTTTGGCCGCCGCGGCGTGCACGGTCTCGCCCGGATTGACGCGAATGCTCTTGCCGGTGGCGACGAATGCCACCTGATGCTGGTCGGCAGCGGGCACGGGGTCGGCGTCGGCGGCTTCCGCAGCCAGCTCCTTGACTTCGGCGCGGACCTCCGGCGGTGTCGCGCCGAAGGACTCCTCGTGATAATGCTGCATGTCGAAGCCATTGTTCTCGAGCAGGTGCTTGACCGCGTTCATGTAGGGCGTCGGCCCGCAGCAGAAAATTTCCCGCTCCATGAAGTCTGGCGCCATCAACTCCAGCATCTTCTGGTTGAGGTAGCCACGATAGCCAGCCCAGGCCTCGCCCTGGCCATGCTTCTCGCAGATGATGTGCAGGCTGAAGTTGTTGATCCGCGCCGCCATGTGCTCAAGTTCGCGGTGGAAGATGATGTCCTTGGGAGTGCGGGCGCTGTGCACGAAGACCATGTCGACGTTGGCGTTGGTGTCATAGAACCAGCGGGTCATGGACATCACCGGGGTAATACCCACGCCACCGCTGAGGAGCAGTACCTTGTCGGCCGGAAAGTCGATGGCGTTGAACAGCCCGACCGGACCGTGTACCGCCAACTCCTGACCTTCCTGCAGGTTGTCATGCAGCCAGTTGGAGACCTTGCCGCCGGGCATCCGCTTGATCGAGATGGAGAAACTGTAGGGCACCGACGGCGAGCTGGAAATCGTGTACGAACGCATGACCGGCTGATCGTCGATTTCCAGTTCCAGGGTGACGAACTGGCCCGGCTTGAAGAAGAACAGCACCGGTTGTTCGGCCATGAAACAGAAGGTGCGCACATCCCAGGTTTCCTGGATCACCTTGACGCAGCGAACCAGGTGGCGGCCATTGCTCCAGGTCTGGGTGGTAACGGGGTTGAGGAAGTCGTTCGACATGGTCGGTATCTCGCGCGCAGCGGCCTGGTGTTGGCCTATTGTGGTGGATTGTGCGCAAGGGTTAGTGCGCTCATTTATCCATGAGCGACATTGACATGCTTATCGCGACCTGCCGCCTGGCGCGTGGCTTGCCGCGTCGGAAACGGATGTGGGCATGTCGCCTATGGATAAGGTTTGCTCGGCATCCATCGCCACACTCAGCTCCAGCCGAAGCAAATGGATAAGAGCGTCCGACCCTCTTGATCCCGCGTAAGAACCGCCATTCGGCAGGCGGCTTGCGGAGGGTCAGTCACGCCGCCTTGCGTAGCAACCGAAACAGCCACTTTTTGCGGCGCTCGCACGGCGAGCCGCCATTGAGGAGTTACCGATGGACGTCACTTCCACCCTGAGCCTGGGCGACCCGCTCGAACCGGCACGCAAGGCCACCGCCGAGATGCTGCAGACCCGCGAGCGCACCTTCTCGTTGCCGCAGCCGTTTTACAGCGACGAGCGCCTGTTCCAGATCGACATGCAGGAGATCTTTCACAAGGAATGGCTGATTGCCGGTATGACCTGCGAGATCCCGACCAAGGGCAACTACCTGACCCTGCAGATCGGCGATAACCCGATCATCGTCATCCGCGGCGCCGAAGGCGTGGTGCACGCTTTCCACAACGTCTGTCGCCACCGCGGTTCGCGCCTGTGTACCAGCGACAAGGGCAAGGTGGCCAAGCTGGTCTGCCCTTACCACCAGTGGACCTACGAGATCGACGGGCGTCTGCTGTTCGCCGGTACCGAGATGGGCGCCGACTTCGACCTCAAGGACTACAGCCTCAAGCCGGTCAACTGCAAGACTGCTGGCGGCTACATCTTTATCTCTCTGGCCGAGAATCCGCCGGCAATCGACGACTTCCTAGCTACCCTGGCTCATTACATGGAGCCCTACGACATGGAGAACACCAAGGTGGCGGTGCAGTCCACCTTGGTGGAAAAGGCCAACTGGAAGCTGGTCCTGGAAAACAACCGCGAGTGCTACCACTGCAACGGTGCACATCCGGAATTGCTCAATACCCTGCTGGAATGGGACGACGTCACCGATCCGCGTGCCAGCCAGGAATTCAAGGACCACGTCGCCGATTCCGCGGCCAAGTGGGAAGCCGAGAAGATTCCCTATGCCCATGCCAGTTTCGGCCTGCGTAACCGCATCGTGCGCATGCCGCTGCTCAAGGGCACCGTATCCATGACCATGGACGGCAAGCAGGGCAGCAAGAAACTCATGGGGCGCATCCAGAACCCTGACCTCGGCTCCATGCGTATCCTTCACCTGCCGCATTCGTGGAACCACTGCATGGGCGACCACGTGATCGTCTTCACCGTATGGCCGATCAGCGCCCAGGAAACCATGGTCACCACCAAGTGGCTGGTGCACAAGGATGCTGTGGAAGGCGTCGACTATGACGTGGCGCGCCTGCGCCAGGTATGGGACGCGACCAACGACCAGGATCGTCGTCTGGCCGAAGAAAATCAGCGTGGCATCAACTCCACGGCCTATCAGCCTGGGCCGTATTCGAAAACCTACGAGTTCGGGGTGGTCAACTTTATCGACTGGTACAGCGAGCGCCTGCTCAACAACCTCGGTGCTGCTCCGGCAGCCTATCTGCGTCAGGTCAACGACTGAGTTTCACTGCCATGCCGGCCCGCCTTGTGCGGGCCGGCGCGTTTCTGGAGGCCGCATGATGTCGATTAGCCTGGGGCTGGTTATTCTGCTGACCTTATATAGTGGCTTCGCCAGTTGGCGCATGCAACGATCTGCGGCGCCGTGCACTGGTCGGACAGAACGCCAGTAGGTAGCGCCAGCTCTTGCAAGCAAGAGTGGGGGCGTCCGCCAATGGACAGCCCAAGTATCGTCTTGACGCCTATATATAGTGGGAACTCAGTTATGTTGACTCAGGCTTGCGAAAGTCATGGTCGCAATGACGGTAGCCCGCAACAGTCATTACAGGGTTGTAGCTCAATCTGTGTAGGGGGCAAATAACTTGCAATAAAGCCTTGACGCGGATTCTGCTGGGCCTATAATGCGCACCTCTTCCGGCGCAGGCCTCTCGGAAAACCTCTTGTAAAACAAGAAGTTAGCTTAAAAAGAGGGGTTGCAAAGCAGC
>NZ_JAAOJA010000034.1 GCF_013184545.1 Pseudomonas tumuqii
GTCGATGGCCAGCTGCTCGACCACATCGACATGCTCGCAGCCGCCGTAGTAGCGCTTGCCCGGATAGCCTTCGGCGTACTTGTTGGTCAGGCCGCTGCCCTGGGCCTGCATGACCCGCTGGCTGCAGTAGTTTTCCGAGGCGATCAGCTCGATGTGATGCTCCTGACGCGCCTCTTCGGCGTTCATCGCCGCCAGCAGTTCGTCGTCGTAGCCCTGGATCTGGTCGTGTTTGCTGAACATCTCGATTCTCCCTGCGACAGTCTTGGGTCGCCTGTTGTTATGGATCAGGACGTAGCGCCAACCCCACTCCCGTTTGGGAGTCATCAGCAGACGCATTGCTGTGCGCATCGGCTGGCGGCGGGATGGATAACGCCTGTTGCAGCGGATTGTGCGAAATGCACCTGGCGACCGTTTGCTCATTTCCGACGCGAAAGTGTTCAAACTGGTCTGCTGGCGGAGCAGCGGAGCATGCCCGAGCCGATCAAAGCGCTCGGCAATGGGTGTAAGATTGCAGCCGACGCAGGTGTCACCCTGCCGTCCAACAACAATAAAACGCACAGTTGCCCCGGCTGCCGGCCCATGGCCTGCCAGCAAGCGCGAGCGGCTGCAGTGGAGGAGGAAAGAATGGCACCAGCATCGCCCCCCTTGGCACCGGCCGATAGCCAGCTTGCCGCGCGGGTGAAAACCTTTGGTTTCCTGCTGAGCCCCAACTTCACCACGATCGGCTTCGCCTGCGCGATCGAGACCCTGCGCATGGCCAACCTGGCCGCCAAACGCACCCTCTTCCGCACCCTGCTGATCGCCGCCGACCACGAGCCGGTGCGCGCCAGCAACGGCATGTGCGTGGTGCCGGATCACTCGATCAGCGACGCCCCCGAGCTGGACGCGCTGTTCGTGGTCGGCTCCAACCCGATCCCGGCCAAGCACGACCGCAACCTGCTCAACTGGCTGCGCAAGTTGTCCCAGCACCATGTGCCGCTGGGCGGCATCTGCACCGGCAGCCACCTGCTGGCCAGCGCAGAGCTGCTCAAGGGCTACCGCTGCACCATCCACTGGGAAGACATCGAGCAGCTCAAGGACAGGTTCCCCGGCATCATCATCTCCAATCAGCTGTTCGAGCTGGACCGCGACCGCTACACCTGCTCCGGCGGCACCGCGTCCATGGACATGACCCTGCAACTGATCGCCCGCGAACCGGACGGGGTGGAGATCGCCACCCGCGCCGCCGAACTGCTGCTCTGCGACCGCATGCGCGGCTCCCGCGAACAGCAGCGCGTGCCCTTGCGGCAGAAGCTCGGCAATACTCAGCCGAAGCTGAGCCAGATAGTCGCGATCATGGAGGCCAACCTGGAGGAGCCGCTGGAACTGGAAGAACTCGCCCAGCTCAACGAGATGTCGGTACGCCAGCTGGAGCGACTGTTCCACAAATACCTGGAACGCAAACCCAGCCAGTACTACCTGGAGCTACGCCTGAAACGCGCCCGCGACCTGCTGCTGCGCAGCGAGGCGCAGGTGCGCGACATCGCCCTGTCCTGCGGCTTCGCCTCGCCGGCGCACTTCTCCAAGTGCTACAGCCGCTTCTTCGGCCACTCGCCGCGCGGCGAACGCAAGCAGAGCGCTCTGGGCTGAGCGCTCGCCCCCCCTTTCCGCGCACCACGCTCACACGTTGAAACGCCCCAGCAGCTGATCCTGCTGGGCCACCTGTTCGACCATTACCCCACATTGCCGGACCTGCTGCTGGGCGCCAGCGGCCATCAGCTGACTGATGTCGCGGATGTTGGTGGTATTGCGGTTGATCTCCTCGGTGGTGGCGCTCTGCTGCTCGGCCGCGGTGGCGATCTGCAGGTTCATGTCGTTGATACGGGCGATCGCCTCGCGGATGCGTTCAAGCACCTGGTTGGCAGCGCCGGCATCGTCGGCGGTCTGGCTGGCACCGTCGCGGCTTTGCTGCATACGCGCTTCCACCTGTTTCACCCCATCCTGGAGTTGGTCGATCATCTGGCGGATTTCCTCGGTCGATTGCTGGGTACGCGAGGCCAACGAACGCACCTCGTCGGCCACCACGGCGAAACCACGCCCGGACTCACCGGCACGCGCCGCCTCGATGGCCGCGTTGAGGGCTAGCAGGTTGGTCTGCTCGGCGATACTGACGATCACCGCAAGAATCGACTCGATGTTGTGGCTGAGCTTGACCAACTGATTGATCGCCTGGCCGGTGCCGTCCATGTCGGCGGCCAACTGCTTGATCGCCTGGGTGGCACGTGCAACCACAGCGACGCCATTGTCGGTTTCCAGGTTGGCGCCGATTGCCGTTTGGGCAGCGGTTTGTGCGTTGCGCGCGACCTCCTCGGCAGTGGACGCCATTTCCTGCATGGCAGTGGCCAGTTGGTCGAGTTCCTGCAACTGCTCCTGCAGACGACCGGCGGACAATTCGGCTTCGCTGGAGGTCAGCGAGGTGCTCGCACGCACTCGCTGTGAGCCGCCCATCATCTCGCCGATCAAGCCCTGCAGGTAATGCAGAAAACTGTTGAACTCGCGCGAAACCTGGGCGATTTCATCGCTGCCGCTCGCTGGCAGGCGACGCGTGAGATCGCCCTGGCCGCTGTTGACCTCGCGCAACGAGGCACTGAGTTGATCCAGGGGCTTGAGCAGCCGCCTCATCAACAGCCCCAGCAGCACCAGGCTGATGATCACCCCGAGCAGGGTGCCGAGCACGGCACGTTGACTGAGGGCATCGACCTCGGCCATGACGATGCGCTTGTCCAGGACCACGCCGATGTACCAGTCCATGCCCGCGAGACGGGACAACGGGATGAAGGACACCAGCAGATTCTTGTCGCCGCCGGGCTCCTGTAGGGCCTTGTCCAGCGGCGGGCTCTGACCGTCGAATAGCTCGCTGTACGGCTTGGCGTTTAGTTGGGTATCCGGGTGGGAAATGATGGTACCGCTGCGGCTGAGCAGGAACGCGTAGCCTGCGCCGTTGAAATCCAGGGTATTGATCGCGTCGGCCACTGTCTGCAAGCGGATATCGCCACCGAAGGCACCCTTGAACGCCCCTGCCTCGCTGACCCGAGCCACTGCGGATATCAGTATTTCACCCGTCCCGGCTACCGCGTAGGGTTCGGTCAGTACGGCCTGCGAAGCGTCACGCGCCTGGGCATACCAGGGCCGCTGGCGGGCGTCCCAGTCGGCCGCAGGTTCCCAGCTCGGATCGTTGCTGAGCGCTCTTCCGCCAGTTGCCTCCAGCCCGCCGAACATGGAGAGAAACTGCTCCATAAGCACGGGGGAAGCGAAAATCTGTTCTATCTGCGCGTCACTGAAATTACGGTCTATCTGCTGCGCTGCCATGTCGATCAATTGCAACTTGGCGTTCAGCCAGGCCTCGATCTGGCGCGCCAGTGCCGTGCTCGATTCGTTGATGCTGGTTTCCACCTGCTGACGCAAGGTGTCGCGCACCTGGCTGATCTGGGTCAGCGACAACAGGCTGGTGGTGAGCAGCAGAACCAACGCTGCGGCTATCGCCACCTTGGTGCTTATCCTCATTGTGCTTGAACTCCCGTAGAAACTTGACGCCAGTGATTGGCGGGCCGCGGATAGCAAAAGGCCACGGACTTGGGGAAGACCGTGGCCTTGCTCAACTGATCAGAACTCAGCGTCCGCGCTGCACCACCGGCAGCCGGGTACGGGTGAGGATGGACACCGCCACATAGCAGAAGGATGAGGCGAGACAGCCGATCAGCGGCCCCTCGACCCAGCCGATATCGGTGGTCAGCAACAGCCCGCCGCTGGTGAAGAAGCCGACCAGCATGGCCGTCAACGCGCCGGCGACGTTGCCCTGCCAAAAGGTGGAGATGAACACCGGGCCGATCATCGCCGCCAGCAGGGTGCCGGAGCCGAGGATACCCAGCCAGGACAGCATGAACGGCGGCGCATACATCATCATCAGCAGCCCCAGCAGCCCCAGCGCCACCACCGCGATGCGATTGACGGTCAGGGCATGCGGCGAGTCCGTCTCGGCATGCTTGTTCAGCGCCAGGCGCAGGTCATGCGAAGTCGCCGACGCCACCGTGTGCAGCATAGAGTTGGCGGTGGACTTCATGGCGAAGATGATGAACAGGGTGATCAAGCCCTGTAGCGCCGGGTGCATGAAGGTTTGCAGGTACATCGGCATGGCGTTGTCGGGATCGGCCAGTTGCGGGCCGAAGGCGCGCATGTACAGACCAACGATCGGGATCAGGCTGAGCAGACCGCCGAGAATCGCCACATACACGCCGACCTTGTGCATCTTCACTTTCGGCCGGAATGCCAGGAAGCGAATGGCCATGTACGGCAGTACCGCGGCGAACAGGAAGGCATAGGGCAAGACCAGGAACACCGAGGCCTTGCTTTCGCCATAGGGCGCCGCCGTGCTCGGGTTGAGCAGGTTCGGGTCGATGCTGTTGAGGTTGGCTTCCCACATCCCCAAGTCGACGCTGGTGAACATCTGAATCATGATCACCACCGCCGCCACCGCCATGCCGCAGACCATCACGGTATCGGTCCAGGCCACCGCGGCCAGGCCGCCGAGCATGGTGTAGAGGATGATCACCGAGATCATCAGCCAGGCACTACTGGTCATGTCGATGTTCAGCCAGGAGGCGCCGAGCATGCCGACCGCCTTGATCTGGCTGACTAGGAACACCATCAGCAGGATGATCGTCATGACCGCCGCCACCCCTTGCAGCAAGCGGCCGCCAGCACCGCCACCATGAATCTGGCCGATGTACTCGGGAATGGTGTTGCTGCCCATGTGCAGGGCACGTTTCTGCATGTGATTGGCGAAGAACAGCACCGCGATCATCATCGCCGGGGCGAAGAAGAAGTTGCCCAGCAACTCGATGGCGCCGAACTCGTAAGCCACCGCCGGCGACCCCATGAAACCCCAGCCGCTGAAGCCGGTGGCGACTATGGTGCTGGCGCCGACGAAGGCACCGAGGCTTCTGCCCGCGAGGAGGAAGCCACCCTCATCGCTGTCCTTGACTTTGCGCGAGGAGACAAAGCCGATTCCGATCATTACCGCGAAGGTGACGATCAGCAGGCCCCAGTTGAACAGTTCATAAAAGTCCATCGTGCTTACTCCGCTTGTCCGGCTTTTTCTTTGGCGGAACGGCACAGATAGGTTCCGGCCGCGATCAGGAGCATGAGAATGTTGAGCGCTACAAAGAGCGTGAGTACCCAGGAATTCATAATCATTGCCTCATTTTTATATTTGTAATGACAGCTAACGAAAGAACGAAACAGCTACAGTCGATATGCTTAAGGGGTAAATCGGTTACCCCGCGGGCAATTCGGTCGGCGCGCACCACCCTTGAACGTGGTCACGGCTTGCCCTTGTGGTGATCCGCCAGCGCCCCTGCCAAGGCAGCACGCGCGACACACATGACGCCCGTCCAGCGCTCCTTGACTGTGACACTCATGAGTGAAAGTGGCCGCTGTTGAGTGGCCGGGTGAACGCGTTGCCACATGCCGTCCAGCGACCGATAGCAAGCCGCGTCAGCAGCAAAAGGAACGTGACTAAAACACTTGGCTCTATTCACCTTATTGCCTCCTGGCCGATTGGCCTGAGCGGACGGCGGTGGCGTGCCGCGCCCTGCGTGGAGGGCACGGCACCGGCCGGGCATCACTTGCGAATGATGTTTTTCTCCGGGCCGTAGGGGAACTTGGTGATGTTCTCCGCGCCCTGCTCGTTGACGATCAGGATGTCGTGCTCGCGGTAACCGCCCGCGCCCGGCAAGCCTTCGGGCAGCATTATCATCGGCTCGATGGACACCACCATGCCCGGCTCGAGAACCGTGTCGATGTCTTCGCGCAACTCCAGACCCGCCTCACGGCCGTAGTAGTGGCTGAGGGTGCCGAACGAGTGGCCGTAGCCGAAGGTGCGGTATTGCAGCAGGTCGTGCTGGAGGAAGATCTCGTTCAGCTCGCGGGCGATGTCGCTGCAGCGCATGCCCGGCTTGATCAGCTTGAGGCCGGCTTCGTGCACCTCGACGTTGACCTGCCACAGGCGCAGGTGCGCGTCGGAGCAATGGTCGAGGAACAGGGTGCGCTCCAGCGCGGTGTAGTAGCCGGCGATCATCGGGAAGCAGTTGAGGCTGAGGATGTCACCCTTGTTGACCTTGCGCGTGGTCACCGGGTTGTGTGCGCCGTCGGTGTTGATGCCAGACTGGAACCAGGTCCAGGTGTCCATCAATTCGACGTCGGGGAAGGTGCGGGCGATCTCGCGCACCATCGCCTGGGTGGCGTGCAGGGCCACTTCGTACTCCGGCACCTGATCCTGCAGGGCTTCGACCACCGCGGCACCGCCGATGTCGGCGATACGCGCGCCGTGGCGGATCATTGCATGCTCCTCGACCGACTTGATCAGGCGCATGCCCATGCAGGGTGCGGCGATATCCAGCAACTGTGCATCCGGGTAGCGGGCGGCGAGCTTGTCACGGTTCTGCAGGTTCAGATGATCGAACTCGATACCAATGCGACGCGCCTTGGGCAGGGCCTGCTGGATAGCGACGAAGAAGTTGTCGCGCTGCCAGTCGGTGTAGACGATGTTGTCGGTGCCGACGGTACGCCGCCAAGGCTGGCCGCCATCGATATTGGCGCTGATGGTCACGGCGCTGTCCTGGGTCACCACCAGGGCGTAGGGGCGGCCGAACGAGCAGAACAGGAAATCGCTGTAGTAGTTGATGTTGTGGTACGAGGTGAAGATCGCCGCGTCGATGTTTTCGGCGGCCATGTGGCTACGCAGCCGGGCCTGGCGGTTGGCATATTCCTGGGCGGAGAAGGTCGGCTGGACCTTCTGGCCATTCTGAATTCTGAGCGTCTTGGGCATTTGCATGGAGTTGATCCTTGTTGTTTTCCAGTGACTCGGCCCACCGGTCTGGTTAGCCGTTGGAAAGCATTGCAACAGATACAAACAGCCGATTTTTGTACGTTTCCGACCCGAAGTTGGTCAGATCCGCTGCGCCTGCCCAGGCATATATCGAAGCGTTGTAAGCCGCTTGAAAAGCGCTACGCAATGCATGCGCGGATCGTTGCTTTCCAGCGCAGCCGGCCCAGGTACAAAAAAGCCCCGCCCGGTGCGAACCGTGACGGGGCGTTGTGGCATAGAGCAGGATGGACGCCGGTAAACCGTAGGATGGCGTTGAGCGTAGCGATACCCATCACCGAGAACACCGCGCCGCATTAGATGCAGGGCGGCAATCACGGTAGATCGCCTTGGTCAACTTTGGCTCGGATGCGGTGATCGTTGATGGGTATCGCTACGCTCAAGCCTACGCGGCCCGCCACATCCTACAAAAGCCCTCGGTCGCATCTGTCGATACAGCGGTTCGTACTACGCTCAGTGCATGGCCAGGCGACAGCGTTGCGACTTGCTCAGCCGCTCGTTGCTCGGCGCCACGCCGAAGTGCTCGCGGTAGCACTTGGAGAAGTGCTGTGGGGACAGGAAGCCGCAGTTGCTGGCCACCTCCACTATCGGCAGGGCCGTCTGCCTGAGCAGCTGCCGCGCCTGCAGCAAGCGCAGTTTCAGGTAATAACGCGACGGCGAACAACGCAGGTATTGGCAGAACAGCCGCTCGAGCTGGCGCCGCGACAATTCGACATAGCGTGCCAGCTTATCGAGTTCGATGGGCTCTTCGAGATTGGCCTCCATCAGCGTTATCGCTTCCTGCAACTTCGGCTGGGCACTGCCCAGTGCCTGGCGGAACGACATATGGGGCGGCCCGGACTCGCTGCGCACCTGTTCGAGCACCAGGGTTTCGCTGATCGCGTCCACCAGTGCAGGACCGTGGCTACGGCCGATCAGTTGCAGCATCAACTCCAGCCCGGCGGCGCCTCCCGCGGCGGTATAGCGATCACGGTCGAGGACGAAGCGCTGCGGGCTGAGTGAGACCGCGGGAAACGTCTCGCGCATATCCACCTGACAGTCCCAGCTCACACAACACTCGTAGCCCTGCAACAGACCGGCACTGGCCAACACCCAGCTGCCGCTTCCCAGCGCCCCCAGGTGCACGCCGCGCCGCGCCTGATCCTGCAGCAGGCGGATCTGCTCGGGGTCGCAGTCGCGCCGCAGGCCTTCTGCGCCACACAGGATCAAGGCATCCAGCGCCGGCTCCGTCTGTGCAGCGCCATCCGGAGTCACCAGCATGCCGTTGCTGGCGCGCACGGCACGCCCGTCCGTAGTCAGGGTCTGCCAGCGATAGAGGCTGCGCCCGGAAAACTGATTGGCGCGGCGCAAAGGCTCGAGTACCGCGGCCAGGCTGATCAGGCTGAAATTGTCGCTGAGCAAAAAACCGATCGCCGTCAGGGCGACCTCTGCGGGCTGCTGCAACGCCTCGTAACTGGACATGCTTAGCTCTCCTCGGCACAGGCCTGTGAGTGGAACCTGACGCGATTGGCGATGGGCGTGGCGGCGCGACTCAACACTCGATAGCACTCACCGCCAGGCCGCCGCGCGAGGTTTCCTTGTACTTGTCGTGCATGTCGGCGCCGGTGTCGCGCATGGTGCGGATCACCCGGTCGAGCGAGATGAAGTGCTGGCCGTCGCCGCGCAGGGCCATCTGCGC
>NZ_JAAOJA010000035.1 GCF_013184545.1 Pseudomonas tumuqii
GCCTTCATCCCCGAGCCGCACATCTTGTTCACCGTCGAGCACACCGTGCCCTGCGCCAGGCCCGCGCCCAGCGCCGCCTGGCGCGCCGGGGCCTGGCCCTGGCCGGCCTGCAGCACGCAGCCCATGATCACCTCGTCCACCGCATCGGTTGCCAGACCGGCGCGCTCGAGGGTCGCGCGGATCGCCGCGGCGCCCAACTGCGCGGCCGTAACCTCCTTGAAGTCGCCGAGGAAAGCGCCCATCGGCGTGCGCGCGGCGCTGACGATAACTACAGGATCGGGTTGCATGGTCATAACAGCTCCTCCTTATCTGGGTGCTGGTCAGGGCGGGTCGCGGCAAAGCGCCCACCCTCAATAATCTACTGTGCAGCGGTCGTGTCCAGCTCGGCCAGCATGACTTCGCGCATGCGGAACTTCTGCACTTTTCCGGTTACGGTCATGGGGAACTCGTCGACGAACTTGACGTAGCGCGGCACCTTGAAGTGGGCAATGCTGGCCTTGCAATAGGCGCGCAGCTCATCGGCGTCGCAGGCGTGGCCGGGGTGCAGCTTGACCCACACGGCGATCTCCTCGCCGTACTTGCGATCCGGTATGCCGATTACCTGCACGTCCGCCACCGCCGGGTGGCCGAACAGGAATTCCTCGATCTCACGCGGGTAGATGTTTTCGCCGCCGCGAATGATCATGTCCTTGCTCCGGCCGACGATGCGCACATAGCCCTGCGCGTCCATCACCGCCAGGTCACCACTGTGCATCCAGCGTCCCGGATCGATGGCCTCGGCGGTGGCCTGTGGGTTGTTCCAGTAGCCGAGCATCACGCTGTAGCCGCGGGTACACAGCTCGCCGGTCTGGCCGCGCGGCAGGATGCGCCCGTCGGCGTCGACGATCTTGCTTTCCAGCTGCGGCTGGGTGCGTCCGACGCTGGTCACGCGCACGTCCAGGTCGTCGTCGGCGGCAGTTTGCAGCGACACCGGGCTGGTTTCGGTCATGCCGTAGGCCATCTGCACCTCGCGCATGTGCATCTCGTCGATGACCCGCTTCATCACCTCGATCGGGCAGGTGGCGCCGGCCATGATCCCGGTGCGCAGACTGGACAGATCGAACTCGGCGCGCCCTGGGTGATCCAGTTCGGCGATGAACATCGTCGGCACGCCATACAGCGCAGTGGCTTTTTCTTTTGCCACGGCCAACAGAGTGGCCTCCGCCTCGAAACTCGGCGCCGGGTAGATCATGGTGCTGCCGTGGGTCAGGCAGCCGAGATTGCCCATGACCATGCCGAAGCAGTGGTACAGCGGCACTGGGATCACCAGGCGGTCGTGCTCGGTCAGGCCGAGGCTCGCGCCGACCATGTAGCCGTTATTGAGGATGTTGTAGTGGCTGAGGGTCGCGCCCTTGGGCGAACCGGTGGTGCCAGAGGTGTACTGGATATTGATCGGCTCGTCGAACTGCAGCAGCGCCTGGCGCTCGACCAGTTGCGCCGGGCTGATGCCGGCGGCGAGACCTGCCAGCTTATGCCAGCAGAGGAAGCCGGCCGGCGCCTGCTGCGCCAGGCTGATCAGCCCGCGCAGCTCCGGCAGGCGCGCGCTGAGCAGCTCGCCCGGCTGACTGGCCGCCAACTCCGGCAACAGCTGCACCAGCATGGCGTGGTAGTCGGAGGTCTTGAACGCATCGGCGCAGACCAGCCAGCTGCAGCCGGACTGCTGCAGGGCGTAGTCCAGCTCGCTGGTGCGATAGGCCGGGTTGATAGTGACCAGGATCGCACCGACCTTGGCGCTGGCGAATTGAGTGATGCACCACTCGGCGCAGTTCGGCGCCCAGATGCCGACCCGGTCGCCAACCTGCACGCCCAGCGCCAGCAGGGCGCGTGCGCAGCTGTCGACCTGCTCGGCCAATTCGCTCCAGCTATAACGCAACTGCTGATGACGCACCACCAGAGCCTCGCGGCCGGCGAAACGCGCCACGGTGTCATCGAACGCCTGGCCGATGGTCATGGCCAACAACGGCTGGTCTTGCGGACCACGGGTGTAGCTGAGGTGATTCATGGGCTTTCCCTTCTTGTGCTTGTAGTGGGATAGACGCCGAGCCGCCGGCTGCGCGTCGCCGCGACAGGATCAGCGGCGCAAACCGAACTTACGTTGACGTTAACGTAAAGTAAGCGTTTTTACCTGTCCAGTCCCGCGAAGGTCGAATAGCGTGCCGATCCGGGTAACCTCCGGCCGAGCGCGCGACAAGGCGCCAGGTCCAGCCAGCGTGTTTGCCGGCCCCAAGCCACCCTGCCTGCCGTCGATCCTGGCCAGTGCTGAGCGGCACGCAGATAGACAAGCCAACTGCCAGCAACTAGCGTTCGATGTACAGCTGAGGTTGTCGGCACAACGCAGTTTTTTACCGTTCGAACACGAAACCGAATCAATAACCGTGCACAACATGCTGCTCATCAACTACGGTGGACGCCCCGTTCATTGACCATATTCCGCTGCACGTCCATCCACCCCGCCCACACGCTGGCCTTGTACCGCCACCAGTTATGGGTAGAGCGCCATGCACACCCGCACCTCCGGCCTGTATGCATGAAGATCGGTAAGAACGACATGGAGCAGCAAACAGTTGAGCAATCGATCGACACTGGCAAGACGGATGAAACAAACCTCATGGGGGTTGGCCCTGCTACTGGCCTGCTGGACGCCGGGCTGGGCCGAGGAGATTCGCCTGGTGACTGGCGAGTTCGCCCCCTACAGCGGGGAAAGCCTGCCCAACGGCGGCGTGATGACCGAGCTGGTGAGTGGCATCTTCCAGCAGCTGGGCTACCCGGTCAGCGTCGCTTACCTGCCCTGGAAGCGTGGCTACCAGAAGACCCGGAGCGGCAGGTTCAGCGCCACCTTCCCCTACAGCTTCAACCCCGAGCGGGCCCGCGAGATGCACTATTCGGCGCCGTTGCGCAGCAGCCCGGTGCATCTGTTCGTGCATGTGGCGGCACTGCCGAGCGCGACCACAGCCCAGGCTCTGCAGGGGCTGCGGCTTGTGCACGGCCCTGGGCTACAACCTCTTCCCGCCGATCGAGGAGGCCCTCAAGCGGCAGCTGATCGAGCTGATTACCGTGCGCGAGATGGACAGCTGCGTGCGCATGATGGAAAACCGCCGGGCCGACGCCATCTTTCTCAGCGAGGATGCGGGCTGGCACCTGATCGAACGGGAAGCCGGCAGCCGGCGCAACTACCGGATGCTGGCAGAGCCGATCTACACGGTTCGCGAATACCTGCTGGTGTCCAAGCGCTATCCCCGCGGCGCCGAGCTGATCGAGCGCTTCAACGCCGAGCTGGCGCGGCAGATCGACAGCGGCCGCTACCGGCAACTGATGGACAAGCACCTGCCTGACGACGCACTTTGACCCGCCTCTGTCGATTCATCCCTCTCCCAGACGACCAGCTCATGCGGCAGATTACTTTCCAGGCCGCTTAGGTCGACAAATCGAGGAGTCGAAGATGACCATCAAGCTCTATGCCCACCCCTTTTCTTCCTACTGCCAGAAAGTCCTGATCGCGCTGTACGAGAACGCCACCCCGTTCGAGTGGCGCCTGCTCGCGCCAGACAACCCGCAGGCGGTCGCGGAGCTGGAAGCGCTGTGGCCGCTCAAACGCTTTCCGGTGCTGGTGGACAACGGCCGCACGCTGGCCGAAGCGAGCATCATCATCGAGCACCTGGACCTCCAGCATCCGGGGCCGGTGCGCTTGCTCCCCGCGGATGCGCGCGCTGCCCTCGAGGTGCGCTTCATGGACCGTTTCTTCGACAACTACGTCTCCACCCCGCAGCAGAAGATCGTCTTCGACAGCCTGCGCCCGGCAGAGCAGCGCGACCGCCATGGAGTCGGCGAGGCACGCACGATGCTCGAGACCGCCTACCGCTGGCTCGACCAGGCGATGGCCGGCCGCGAATGGACGGCAGGTGACGCCTTCAGCCTCGCCGACTGCGCGGCCGCACCGGCACTGTTCTACGCCGACTGGACCCACCGGATCGACGCGGGATTCGAGAACGTTCATGCCTATCGGCGGCGGCTGCTGGCGAGGCCTTCCTTCGCCCGGGCGGTGAACGAGGCGCGGCCCTACCGCTCGCTCTTCCCGCTCGGTGCCCCGGACCGTGATTGAACAGGCAGCAGAGCACGGTGGGGCAATAGCAGCCGCGGCGCAAAAGCGGATACCCTGCCGGAGAAGGCGCTCCAGCGGGTCGCTGAGCGCCGCCGAGGGGTGCGGGAATGAATCTGCCATTCAGCCAAGCGCAATTCTTCGAGGTCTTCGCGGCCTACAACCTTGCCCTGTGGCCCGCGCAGGTCGCGTTGAACGCCCTCGCCATGGCCATGCTCGCCGTCGTGCTGTGGGCTCCTCGACGGGCGGGACGCCTGGTTTCCTGGGGGCTGGCGTTGCTCTGGACCTGGCTGGCGCTGGCTTACCACCTGGCATTCTTCTGGCGCATTAATCCCGCGGCCCCTTTCTTTGCCGCCGTGTCGCTGGTCACCGCCATGGCCTTCGCCTGGCAGGGTGGCATCCGCGGGGCGTTGCAGTTCCAGCCAGGCCTGTCTGCCCGCAGTGTTGCCGGCCTGATCCTGATCGTATTCGCCCTGCTGGTCTATCCGGCTATAGGCGCCTACATCGGCCATCGCTACCCGGCGTCCCCGACATTCGGACTGCCTTGCCCGACCACCCTCTTCACCTTCGGCCTGCTGCTCATGGCGGCCCCCAACCTGCCCAAAGTCGTTGTGCTGGCGCCCTTGGCATGGGCCCTGATCGGCTCGACCGCGGCGCTTGCGCTGGGTGTCAGCGAAGACCTGGGGTTGGTCGTCGTCTCAGCGCTAGGGCTGTATATGCTCCTGCGCCGATCGGCGCCCACTGGCGACTCGCCGCACATACCGCAGCCTTGATAGCCGGTTCCCCGCGCCCATCCCCTTCGACTTCCGTTGCCCGCGCGGCTCCCAGGCGGGGCGTGAGCACCGTCGGATCGTCGCCATCACCGGCACCTCTCCTTATCTACAACTTTATATTGTTTCTCTATCTACCTATTAAATAAGGGTTTAAACAGAAACTAGAAATCAGATTAACTCGCTGACATTGGCGAAATGCCTGTTGACGTCGCGCCTTTTCAGCTTTACGTTAACGTAAAGGTAAATCAACGAGACGACGCCCATGGCAGCGACCTACAGCATCTCCGACCTGGCCCGCGAGCTGGACATCACCACCCGCGCCATCCGTTTCTACGAGGAGCAAGGCATGCTCATCCCCGAGCGGCGCGGCCAGGAGCGCATCTACAGCGGCAAGGACAAGGTCGCACTGAAGCTGATTCTGCGCGGCAAGCGCATCGGCTTTTCCCTGGCCGAGTGCAAGGAGCTGATTGAGCTGTACGACCCGGTGCACGGCAACCGCAAGCAGCTGGAAACCTTCATGGCCAAGATCGCCGAACGGCGCAACCAGCTGCAGCAGCAGTTGCTGGACATTCAGCAGATGCAGCTGGAGTTGGATACCGCCGAAGAACGTTGCCTCAACGCCCTAGCTGAAACCGATAAGAAACAAGGCATTACAGCCTAAACCTAAGAACAAATATTACAGGTGGAACCATGAGCTATCCGTCCCTCAACTTCGCCCTCGGCGAAACCATCGACATGCTCCGCGAGCAGACCCAAGCCTTCGTCGCCAGTGAGCTGGCCCCGCGCGCGGCCGCCATCGACAGCGACAATCTGTTCCCGGCGGACATGTGGCGCAAATTCGGCGACATGGGTCTGCTCGGCATCACCGTCGACGAGGAGTACGGCGGTTCCGGCCTCGGCTACCTGGCCCATGTGATCGCCATGGAAGAGATCAGCCGCGCTTCGGCCTCGGTCGCCCTCTCCTACGGCGCCCACTCCAACCTCTGCGTCAACCAGATCAAGCGCAACGGCACCGCCGAGCAGAAGGCCAGGTACCTGCCCAAGCTGGTGAGCGGCGAGCACGTCGGCGCCCTGGCCATGAGCGAGCCGAATGCCGGCTCGGATGTGGTGTCGATGAAGCTGCGCGCCGACAAGAAGGGCGACCGCTATGTACTCAACGGCAGCAAGACCTGGATCACCAACGGCCCGGACGCCAACACCTACGTGATCTACGCCAAGACCGATCTGGACAAGGGCGCGCATGGCATCAGCGCCTTTATCGTCGAGCGTGACTGGAAGGGTTTCTCCCGCGGCAGCAAGTTCGACAAGCTCGGCATGCGCGGCTCCAACACCTGCGAACTGTTCTTCGATGACGTCGAGGTGCCGGCAGAGAACGTGCTCGGCCAGCTCAATGGCGGCGTGCGGGTACTGATGAGCGGTCTGGATTACGAGCGCGTGGTGCTCTCCGGCGGCCCGACCGGGATCATGCAGGCCTGCATGGATGTGATCGTGCCCTACATCCACGACCGCAAGCAGTTCGGCCAGAGCATCGGCGAGTTCCAGCTGATCCAGGGCAAGGTCGCCGATATGTACACCCAGCTCAACGCCAGCCGCGCCTACCTGTATGCCGTGGCCCAGGCCTGCGACCGTGGCGAGACCACGCGCAAGGACGCCGCCGGGGTGATTCTGTATACCGCCGAGCGCGCCACCCAGATGGCCCTGGATGCGATCCAGATCCTCGGCGGCAATGGCTACATCAACGAATACCCCACCGGCCGCCTGCTGCGCGACGCCAAGCTCTACGAGATCGGCGCTGGCACCAGCGAAATCAGGCGCATGCTGATCGGCCGCGAGCTGTTCAACGAGACCAAATAAGGCGCTTGCCCGCGTAGGGTGGAAAACCGCGAAGCGTTTTCCACCAAAGCCGGTGGATGGATAAAACGTCATCCACCCTACGGATTACGGTATCGGAGTCACTGATGGCCATCCTGCACACCCAGATCAA
>NZ_JAAOJA010000037.1 GCF_013184545.1 Pseudomonas tumuqii
CTGCGCATCGGCACCCCGGCGATCACCACCCGCGGCTTCAAGGAAGCGCAGAGCATCGCGCTGGCCGGCTGGATCTGCGACATCCTCGACCACCTCGGCGATGCCGATGTCGAGGCGCAGGTGGCCACCCTGGCGGCCGGGCTCTGCGCGGATTACCCGGTTTATCGCTGAGCGCAATGATCCTGTAGGAGCGGGGGGACGCCAAGTCCCATGCCCGCGATCCACGGGGTTCGCGGGCATGGCCCGCTCCTACGGTTAGGCTTTTTCGTATCAGGAGTACCCACTGATGCAACGTTATTCCGGCTTCGGCCTGTTCAAACACTCGTTCAGCCACCATGAAAACTGGCAGCGCATGTGGCGCAACCCGACGCCCAAGCCGGTGTACGACGTAATCATCGTCGGCGGCGGCGGTCACGGCCTGGCCACGGCCTATTACCTGGCCAAGGAATTCGGCGTGAAGAACGTCGCGGTGATCGAGAAGGGCTGGCTCGGCGGCGGCAACACCGCGCGCAACACCACCATCGTGCGTTCCAACTACCTGTGGGACGAGTCGGCGCACCTCTACGAACACGCCATGAAGCTGTGGGAAGGCCTGTCCCAGGACCTCAACTACAACGTCATGTTCTCCCAGCGCGGGGTGTTCAACCTCGGTCATTCGCTGCAGGACATGCGCGACATCGAACGCCGGGTCAGCGCCAACCGGCTCAATGGCATCGACGGCGAAGTACTCAACGCCAAGCAGGTCGAGGAACTGATTCCCTACCTCGATTGCAGCAAGAACACCCGTTACCCGGTGATGGGCGCCTCCCTGCAACGCCGTGGCGGCGTGGCCCGCCACGATGCCGTGGCCTGGGGCTATGCGCGCGCCGCCGATGCCCTCGGCGTCGACCTGATCCAGCAGACCGAGGTGATCGGTTTTCGCAAGGAAAACGGCGCGGTGATCGGCGTCGAAACCAACCGCGGCTTCATCGGCGGCAAGCGCGTCGGCGTGGTCACCGCCGGTAACTCCGGGCACATGGCCAAACTCGCCGGCTTCCGCATGCCGCTGGAGTCGCACCCGTTGCAGGCGCTGGTGTCCGAGCCGATCAAACCGATCATCGACAGCGTGATCATGTCCAACGCCGTGCACGGCTACATCAGCCAGTCTGACAAGGGCGATCTGGTCATCGGCGCCGGTATCGACGGTTATGTCGGCTACGGCCAGCGCGGCTCCTACCCGACCATCGAGCACACCCTGCAGGCCATCGTCGAGATGTTCCCGGTGCTCTCGCGGGTACGCATGAACCGCCAGTGGGGCGGCATCGTCGACACCACGCCGGACGCCTGCCCGATCATCAGCAAGACCCCGCTGAAGAACCTGTTCTTCAACTGCGGCTGGGGCACCGGTGGCTTCAAGGCCACCCCCGGTTCCGGTCACGTGTTCGCCGCCAGCCTGGCCAAAGGCGAGATGCACCCGCTGGCCCAACCCTTCGCCATGGACCGTTTCTACAACGGCGCCCTGATCGACGAACACGGCGCTGCCGGCGTCGCCCACTAACAGGAGAAATCCGCAATGCTCAACATCTTCTGTCCCCATTGTGGCGAACTGCGCTCCGAAGAGGAGTTCCACACCGCCGGCCAGGCGCATATCCCGCGTCCACTGGAGCCGAACACCTGCACCGACGAGGAGTGGGGCGACTACCTGTTCTTCCGCGACAACCCGCGCGGCCTGCACCACGAGTTGTGGATTCACGCGGCCGGCTGTCGCCAGTACTTCAACGTCACCCGCGACACCATCAGCTATGAAATCTTCGAAACCTACAAAATCGGCGAGAAGCCGAGCGTGACCGCCAAGGCCAAGAGCGCTCCGCAGACCAGCCGCACGGCAGGAGCAAAGGCATGAGCCAGATCAATCGTCTTTCCCGGGGCGGGCGCATCGACCGCAGCCAGCCGCTGAGCTTCAGCTTCAATGGCGAGACCTACCAGGGTTTCGCCGGTGACACCCTGGCCGCCGCGCTGCTGGCCAACGGTGTCGACATCGTCGGCCGCAGCTTCAAGTACTCGCGCCCGCGCGGCATCGTCGCCGCCGGTGCCGAAGAACCCAACGCCGTGCTGCAGATCGGCTCGACCGAAGCGGCGCAGATCCCCAACGTGCGCGCCACCCAGCAGGCCCTGTACGCCGGCCTGGTGGCGGCCAGCACCAACGGCTGGCCGAGCGTCAACACCGACCTGATGGGCATTCTCGGCAAGGTCGGCGGACAGATGATGCCGCCGGGGTTCTACTACAAGACCTTCATGTACCCGCAGAACCTCTGGCTGACCTACGAGAAGTACATCCGCAAGGCCGCAGGGTTGGGCCGTGCGCCGAAGGAGAACGACCCGGACAGCTACGACTACATGAACCAGCACTGCGACGTGCTGGTGGTCGGTGGCGGCGCCGCCGGTCTGGCCGCCGCCTTGGCCGCCGGGCGTAGCGGGGCGCGGGTGATTCTCGCCGACGAGCAGGAAGAGTTCGGTGGTCATCTGCTCGACAGCCGCGAAACCCTCGACGGCAAGCCGGCCAGCGACTGGGTGGCCAAGGCCCTCGCCGAACTGGCTGGCATGGCGCACGTGACCTTGCTGCCGCGCGCCACCGTACACGGCTACCACGACCACAACTTCCTGACCATTCACGAGCGACGCACCGACCACCTCGGTGAGGCCGGGCAACTGGGCCCGTTCATGCACGCGGCGGTGCGTCAGCGTCTGCACCGCGTGCGCGCCAAGCGCGTGGTGCTGGCCACCGGTGCCCACGAGCGGCCGCTGGTGTACGCCAACAACGATGTGCCGGGCAACATGCTGGCCGGCGCGGTATCCACCTACGTGCGCCGTTATGGCGTGGCGCCGGGCAAGCGCCTGCTGCTGTCGACCACCAACGACTACGCCTACCGGGTGGCCCTGGACTGGCTGGAAGCCGGTTTGCAGGTGGTGGCCATCGCCGATGCGCGAGCCAACCCGAAGGGCGCCTGGGTCGAGGAAGCACGGGCCAAGGGCCTGCGCGTAATCACCGGCAGCGCGGTCATCGAAACCCGTGGCAGCAAGCGCGTCAGCGCGGCGCGAGTGGCCCGCATCGATCCGCAGGCGCTCAAGGTCATCAGCCCCGGCGACTGGCTGGACTGCGACCTGGTGGCCAGCTCCGGCGGCTACAGCCCGGTGGTACACCTGGCTTCGCACCTCGGCGGCAAGCCGGTGTGGCGCCAGGACATCCTCGCCTTCGTCCCCGGCGAGGGCTTCCAGCAGCGGGTCTGCGCCGGTGCGGTAAATGGCGTGTTCGCCCTCGGCGAGGTGCTTGCCGAAGGTTGCGCCGCCGGGGTCAAGGCCGCCAGCGAAGCTGGCTTCGCCGCCGTCGCTGGCGAGTTGCCGAAGGTCTTCGGTCACCATGAAGAGCCCAGCCTGGCGCTGTTCCAGGTGCCCCACGACAAGCCCACGGCGCGTGCGCCCAAGCAGTTCGTCGACCTGCAGAACGACGTCACCGCAGCCGGCATCGAGCTGGCCACCCGCGAGGGCTTCGAGTCGGTCGAGCACGTCAAGCGCTACACCGCCCTGGGCTTCGGCACCGACCAGGGCAAGCTGGGCAACATCAACGGTCTGGCCATCGCCGCCCGTTCGCTGGGCATCAGCATCCCCGAGATGGGCACCACCATGTTCCGCCCGAACTACACCCCGGTGACGTTCGGGGCGGTGGCCGGGCGCAACTGCGGCGCGCTGTTCGACCCGGTGCGCTACACCGCGCTGCACCGCTGGCACCTGAAAAATGGCGCCGAGTTCGAGGACGTCGGCCAGTGGAAGCGCCCCTGGTACTTCCCGAGGAACGGCGAAGACCTGCATGCCGCGGTCGGTCGCGAATGCAAGGCGGTGCGCGACAGCGTCGGCATCCTCGATGCCTCGACCCTGGGCAAGATCGATATCCAGGGCCCGGACGCGCGCGAGTTCCTCAACCGCGTCTACACCAACGCCTGGACCAAGCTGGACGTGGGCAAGGCGCGCTACGGCCTGATGTGCAAGGAAGACGGCATGGTCTTCGACGACGGCGTGACCGCCTGCCTGGCCGACAACCACTTCGTCATGACCACCACCACCGGTGGCGCCGCGCGGGTGCTGGAATGGCTGGAGATCTACCACCAGACCGAATGGCCGGAGCTCAAGGTGTACTTCACCTCGGTCACCGATCACTGGGCGACCATGACCCTGTCCGGACCCAACAGCCGCAAGCTGCTGAGCGAGGTCACCGACATCGACCTGGGCAAGGACGCCTTCCCGTTCATGACCTGGAAGGAAGGCAAGGTCGGCGGCGTGCCGGCGCGGGTATTCCGCATCTCCTTCACCGGCGAGCTCTCCTACGAGGTCAACGTGCAGGCCGACTACGCCATGGGCGTGATGGAAAAGATCGTCGCGGCCGGCAAGCAGTACAACCTGACCCCGTACGGCACCGAGACCATGCACGTGCTGCGTGCCGAGAAGGGCTTCATCATCATCGGCCAGGACACCGATGGCTCGGTCACTCCCGACGACCTGAACATGGGCTGGTGCGTCGGCCGGACCAAGCCCTTCTCCTGGATCGGCTGGCGCGGCATGAACCGCCAGGACTGCGTGCGCGAGGACCGCAAGCAGCTGGTGGGGCTGAAACCGCTCGACCCGAGCAAGGTGCTACCGGAAGGCACGCAGCTGGTGTTCGACCCCAAGCAGCCGGTGCCGATGAGCATGGTCGGTCACGTTACCTCCAGCTACTTCAGCACCAGCATGGGCTATAGCTTCGCCCTGGCCTTGGTCAAGGGCGGCCTCAAACGCATGGGCGAGAAGGTCTTCGCACCCCTGGCCAATGGCACGCTGATCGAGGCCGAAATCGTCAGCGCGGTGTTCCTCGATCCGAAAGGCGAGCGGCAGAACATCTGAAGACTCAGTGCGCAACCGTAGGGGCCAGCGTGCAGTGGTCCGGCATTCCGACGATTTATCCGTCTGACTGCCGATCGCCAGCAAGCTGGCTCCTACGGGTCAACCAGACAATTTCGACAGGTTAAGAAAATGACCGCAATCAATGTCTACAAACAACGCCCCGACACCGGCTACGCCGAGTCGCCACTGTTCCACGCCGGCCTCGACGAGCTGGCGCGCAAGGCCCCGTTGAACAAGAGCAGCCGCGCCGGGGTGTGCCTGCGCGAAAAGAAACTGCTCGGCCACCTGACCCTGCGCGGCGACGCCAGTGACAGCAACTTCGCCGGCGGCGTGCACCAGGCCCTCGGCCTGGAGCTGCCGGTGGCGCTGACCCTGGTGGCCAATGGTGATACCTCGCTGCAATGGCTGGGCCCGGACGAATGGCTGCTGATCGTGCCCAGCGGCAGCGAGTTCGCCGTCGAGCAGAAGCTGCGCGCCGCGCTGGACGGTCAGCACGTCGCGGTGGT
>NZ_JAAOJA010000038.1 GCF_013184545.1 Pseudomonas tumuqii
CTGCGCATCGGCACCCCGGCGATCACCACCCGCGGCTTCAAGGAAGCGCAGAGCATCGCGCTGGCCGGCTGGATCTGCGACATCCTCGACCACCTCGGCGATGCCGATGTCGAGGCGCAAGTCGCCACCCTGGCCGCCGGGCTGTGTGCCGATTACCCGGTTTATCGGTGATTCGTAGGGTGGAAGGCGCTGTTTCCTTCCACCGCGTATCGGTGGATCGGTAAAGCGTGATCCACCCTACGGGCCGCCAACCAAATGGTGCCTACCGAGACGGCAATACCCAGATTTCAGGAGCATCCCATGCAACGTTATTCCGGCTTCGGCCTGCTCAAGCACTCTTTCAGCCACCACGAGAACTGGCAGCGCATGTGGCGCACGCCGACGCCCAAGCCGGTGTACGACGTGATCATCGTCGGCGGTGGCGGCCATGGCCTGGCCACCGCCTATTACCTGGCCAAGGAATTCGGCGTGCGCAACGTCGCGGTGATCGAGAAGGGCTGGCTCGGCGGCGGCAACACCGCGCGCAACACCACCATCGTGCGTTCCAACTACCTGTGGGATGAGTCGGCGCAGCTCTACGAACACGCCATGAAGCTGTGGGAAGGCCTGTCCCAGGACCTCAACTACAACGTCATGTTTTCCCAGCGTGGCGTGTTCAACCTCGGCCACACCCTGCAGGACATGCGCGACATCGAACGCCGGGTCAGCGCCAACCGGCTCAACGGCATCGACGGCGAAGTACTCAACGCCAAGCAGGTCGAGGAACTGATTCCCTACCTCGATTGCAGCAAGAACACCCGCTACCCGGTAATGGGCGCCTCCCTGCAACGCCGCGGCGGCGTGGCCCGTCACGATGCCGTGGCCTGGGGCTACGCGCGCGCCGCCGATGCCCTCGGCGTCGACCTGATCCAGCAGACCGAAGTGATCGGTTTCCGCAAGGAAAACGGCGCGGTGATCGGCGTCGAAACCAACCGTGGCTTCATCGGCGGCAAGCGCGTCGGCGTGGTCACCGCCGGTAACTCCGGGCACATGGCCAAGCTCGCCGGCTTCCGCCTGCCGCTGGAGTCACACCCGCTGCAGGCGCTGGTGTCCGAGCCGATCAAGCCGATCATCGACAGCGTGATCATGTCCAACCAGGTGCATGGCTACATCAGCCAGTCGGACAAGGGCGACCTGGTCATCGGTGCCGGTATCGACGGCTACAACGGTTATGGCCAGCGCGGCTCCTACCCGACCATCGAGCACACCCTGCAAGCCATCGTCGAGATGTTCCCGGTGCTCTCGCGGGTGCGCATGAACCGCCAGTGGGGCGGCATCGTCGACACCACGCCGGACGCCTGCCCGATCATCGCCAAGACCCCGGTGCCGAACCTGTTCTTCAACTGCGGCTGGGGCACCGGCGGCTTCAAGGCCACCCCGGGTTCGGGTCACGTGTTCGCCGCCAGCCTGGCCAAGGGCGAGATGCATCCGCTGGCCAAGGCGTTCTCCATCGAGCGCTTCCACAACGGCGCGCTGATCGACGAACACGGCGCGGCCGGGGTCGCACACTGATTTTGGCCCCCTCTCCCGACGGGAGAGGGTGGATGGTTTTCTGGAGGTTCCGACCATGCTGCATATTTTCTGCCCTCACTGCGGTGAGCTGCGCTCCGAAGAGGAATTCCACGCCAAGGGCCAGGCCCACATCCCGCGCCCGCTGGATCCGAACGCCTGCACCGACGAGGAATGGGGCAACTACCTGTTCTTCCGCGACAACCCGCGCGGCCTGCACCACGAGTTGTGGATTCACGCCGCGGGCTGCCGCCAGTACTTCAACGTCACCCGTCACACGGTGACCTACGAAATCCTCGAAACCTACAAGATCGGCGAAAAACCCGGCGTGACTGAAGCCAGCGTCGCCGCGAAGAAGGCCGTCGCCCAAGGAGTAACGGCATGAGCCAGGTCAATCGTCTTTCCCAGGGTGGCCGCATCGACCGCAGCCAGCCGCTGAGCTTCAGCTTCAACGGCCAGACCTACCAGGGCTATGCCGGCGACACCCTGGCCGCCGCCCTGCTGGCCAACGGCGTCGACATCGTCGGCCGCAGCTTCAAGTACTCGCGCCCGCGCGGCATCGTCGCCGCCGGTGCCGAAGAACCCAACGCCGTGCTGCAGATCGGCTCGACCGAAGCGGCGCAGATCCCCAACGTGCGCGCCACCCAGCAGGCCCTGTACGCCGGCCTGGTGGCGGCCAGCACCAACGGCTGGCCGAGCGTCAACACCGACCTGATGGGCATTCTCGGCAAGGTCGGCGGACAGATGATGCCGCCGGGGTTCTACTACAAGACCTTCATGTACCCGCAGAACCTCTGGCTGACCTACGAGAAGTACATCCGCAAGGCCGCAGGGTTGGGCCGTGCGCCGAAGGAGAACGACCCGGACAGCTACGACTACATGAACCAGCACTGCGACGTGCTGGTGGTCGGTGGCGGCGCCGCCGGTCTGGCCGCCGCCTTGGCCGCCGGGCGTAGCGGGGCGCGGGTGATTCTCGCCGACGAGCAGGAAGAGTTCGGCGGCAGCCTGCTGAGCACCCGCGAGACCCTCGACGGCAAGCCGGCCAGCGACTGGGCGGCCAAGGCCATCGCCGAACTGGAAACAATGGCGGAAGTCACCCTGCTGCCGCGCGCCACGGTGAACGGCTACCACGACCACAACTTCCTCACCATTCACCAGCGCCTCACCGATCACCTCGGCGAAGTCGCCCCGCTCGGCCAGGTGCGCCAGCGCATGCACCGCGTGCGCGCCAAGCGCGTGGTATTGGCCACCGGCGCCCACGAACGGCCGCTGGTGTATGCCAACAACGACGTGCCGGGCAACATGCTCGCCGACGCGGTGTCCACCTATGTGCGCCGCTACGGCGTGGCGCCGGGCCGCCAGCTGGTGCTGTCGACCACCAACGACTACGCCTACCGCGTGGTCCTCGACTGGCTCGACGCCGGTCAGCAAGTGGTCGCGGTCGCCGATGCGCGGAGCAATCCGCGCGGCGCCTGGGTCGAAGAAGCACGCAAGCGTGGCGTGCGCATCCTCACCGGCAGTGCGGTGGTCGAGGCGCGTGGCAGCAAGCGGGTCAACGCGGCGCGGATCTGCGCCATCGACCTGAAAAACAACAAGGTCGTCAGCCCCGGCGAAGTGCTCGACTGCGACCTGATCGTCAGCTCCGGCGGCTACAGCCCGGTGGTGCACCTGGCCTCGCACCTCGGCGGCAAGCCGACCTGGCAGGAAGACATCCTCGCCTTCGTGCCCGGCGAAGGCCTGCAGAAACGCCTGTGCGCCGGTGCGGTCAACGGCATCTTCGCCCTCGGCGACAGCCTGGCGGACGGTTTCGAGGCCGGCGCGACAGCCGCGGCCGAAACCGGTTTCAAGCAGGTCGCCAGCAGCCTGCCGAAGGTCGAAAAGCGCCATGAGGAGCCGGCCGTCGCGCTGTTCCAGGTGCCCCACGACAAGCCTACGGCGCGCGCGCCCAAGCAGTTCGTCGACCTGCAGAACGACGTCACCGCGGCCGGCATCGAGCTGGCCACCCGCGAGGGCTTCGAGTCGGTCGAGCACGTCAAGCGCTACACCGCCCTGGGCTTCGGCACCGACCAGGGCAAGCTGGGCAACATCAACGGCCTGGCCATCGCCGCCCGTTCGCTGGGCATCAGCATCCCCGAAATGGGCACCACCATGTTCCGCCCGAACTACACCCCGGTGACCTTCGGCGCCCTCGCCGGGCGCAACTGCGGGCCGCTGTTCGAGGCCAAGCGCTACACCGCCATGCAGGCCTGGCATCTGCAGAACGGCGCCGAGTTCGAGGACGTCGGCCAGTGGAAGCGTCCCTGGTACTTCCCGAAAAACGGTGAAGACCTGCACGCCGCCGTGGCCCGCGAGTGCCTGGCGGTGCGCAACGCGGTGGGCATCCTGGATGCCTCGACCCTGGGCAAGATCGACATCCAGGGCCCGGATGCGCGCGAATTCCTCAACCGCGTCTACACCAACGCCTGGACCAAGCTGGACGTGGGCAAGGCGCGCTACGGCCTGATGTGCAAGGAAGACGGCATGGTCTTCGACGACGGCGTGACCGCCTGTCTGGCCGACAACCACTTCCTCATGACCACCACCACCGGCGGCGCCGCGCGGGTGCTGGAATGGCTGGAAATCTACCACCAGACCGAATGGCCGGAGCTCAAGGTGTACTTCACCTCGGTCACTGACCACTGGGCGACCATGACCCTGTCCGGACCCAACAGCCGCAAGCTGCTGGCCGAGGTCACCGACATCGACCTGGACAAGGACGCCTTCCCGTTCATGACCTGGAAGGAAGGCACTGTCGGCGGCGTGCCGGCGCGGGTGTTCCGCATCTCCTTCACCGGCGAGCTGAGCTACGAAGTCAACATCCAGGCCGACTACGCCCTGGGCGTCTGGGAAAAGATCATCGCCGCCGGCAAGAAACACGGCCTGACCCCCTATGGCACCGAGACCATGCACGTGCTGCGCGCCGAGAAGGGCTTCATCATCGTCGGCCAGGACACCGACGGTTCGGTCACCCCGGACGACCTCGGCATGGGCTGGTGCGTCGGCCGGACCAAGCCGTTCTCCTGGATCGGCTGGCGCGGCATGAACCGCGAGGACTGCCTCAAGGCAGAGCGCAAGCAACTGGTGGGGCTGAAACCGCTCGACCCGAGCAAGGTGCTGCCGGAAGGCGCGCAACTGGTGTTCGACCCCAAGCAGGCCATCCCGATGACCATGGTCGGCCACGTCACCTCCAGCTACATGAGTTCGGCGCTGAACTATTCGCTCGCCATGGCCCTGGTCAAGGGCGGCCTCAAGCGCATCGGCGAGCGGGTGTTCGCCCCGCTGGTGGATGGCAGCGTGATCGAAGCCGAAATCGTCAGTCCCGTGTTCTATGACCCGAAAGGGGATCGCCAGAATGTCTAACGTCAACGTTTACCAGCAACGCCCCGATACCGGCCATGCCGAGTCGCCACTGTTTCACGCCGGCCTCGACGAGCTGGCGCGCAAGGGCAAGAGTCGCGCCGGGGTGACCCTGCGCGAAAAGAAACTGCTCGGCCACCTGACCCTGCGTGGCGACGCCAGTGACAGCAACTTCGCCGGCGGCGTGCACCAGGCCCTCGGCCTGGAGCTGCCGGTGGCGCTGACCCTGGTGGCCAATGGCGATACCTCGCTGCAATGGCTGGGCCCGGACGAATGGCTGCTGATCGTGCCCAGCGGCAGCGAGTTCGCCGTCGAGCAGAAGCTGCGCGCCGCGCTGGACGGTCAGCACGTCGCGGTGGT
>NZ_JAAOJA010000039.1 GCF_013184545.1 Pseudomonas tumuqii
CGCGAACTCGACTTCGACCCGGCCAAGGTCAACCCGAATGGCTCGGGCATTTCCCTCGGCCACCCGGTCGGTGCCACCGGGGCGATCATTGTCACCAAGGCCATCCACGAACTGCATCGCACCCAGGGCCGTTATGCCCTGGTGACCATGTGCATCGGCGGCGGCCAGGGCATTGCCGCAATCTTCGAGCGTGTTTGAGCAGGCGGGAGACGACCATGAGCGACGAGATTATCGGTGTCATTGGCGGCGGCATCATGGGCAGCGGTATTGCCCAGGTGTGTGCCCTTGCAGGGCTGTCCGTCGCGCTGGTGGATATATCCGAAGCCGCCTTGGCCAAGGCGCTGGCGAGCATTGATCGCAGCCTCGGACGGCAAGTGGACAAGGGCTCGCTGACCGAGCAGCAGCGCGCTGCCGCACTGGGGCGCATCAGCACCAGTATCGACTATGCCAGCCTGAGCGACGCCGGCCTGGTGATCGAGGCGGCTACCGAGAACCTGGACCTGAAGCTGCGCATCCTCAAGCAGATCAGTGAGCGGGTCAGCGCCGAGGCCATCATCGCCAGCAATACCTCGTCGCTGTCGATCAGTCAGTTGGCCGCCCAGGTGCAGCGTCCCGAGCGCTTCATCGGCCTGCATTTCTTCAACCCGGTAGCGCTCATGACGCTGGTGGAAGTGATTCGCGGGCTGGAAACCGCCGAGGCTATCCATGCCCGCACCCTGGCGTTCGCCGAGCGCATTGGCAAGACCGCGATCAGCGCGGGCAACCGCCCGGGCTTCGTGGTCAACCGGATTCTGGTGCCGATGCTCAACGAAGCCATCTTCACCCTGCAGGAAGGCCTGGCCACTGCCGAGGATATCGACACCGGCATGCAGTTGGGTTGCGGTCAGCCCATGGGGCCGCTGGCGCTGGCGGACCTGATCGGTCTGGATACCCTGCTGGCGATTCTGCAGTCCTTCCAGCAGGGTTTCGGCGATCCCAAATACCGCCCGGCACCCTTGCTCAAGGAGCTGGTGGCAGCCGGTCGCCTCGGGCGCAAGAGCGGTCATGGCTTTTACCGCTATAGCTGATCAGCGGTTGCCAGGGATGGGCTACCGCTGGCTTTTTCCGGGAGTCGTATAGCCATGAATACCAAGCGATCGTTCGTCTCAGCATGCCCTGATGAGTCAGGTGAGGCACCGCTCTCGCGCCTCGAGCAGATCCGCGGCAAGGCGCTCGAACTGTTCGCCGAGCGCGGTTTTGCCGAGGTGGGCATGCGTGAACTGGCCCTGCACCTGGGGATCGGCGCGGGCTCGGTGTACCACCATTTCCAGAGCAAGGAACAACTGCTGTTCGAGCTGATCGAGGAACTCTATGAGGACCTGCTCGACGCGGTCCTGCTCACCGACCATGGCGCCGCCCACGGCCGCCTGCAGGCGCTGTTACGGGCACATATCGCCCTGCACGAGCACCGCGGTCTGCATTTCCTGATGGCCGAGCGGGAGTATCGCTGCCTCTCGCCGCAGCACCAGAGTCAGATCCAGCAGCTGCGCAGGCGCTATGAGGAGAAGCTCCTGGCGCGCTTGCTGGAGGCCGGCGCTACAGGCCCGCTGCCGGTGCTCAAGGCGACCGTGCAAGCTGTCGTCGCCTGGCTCAACAACCTGCCGGCCTGGCTGGATCAGTCTGGTTTGTCCCCGGCGCAGAGACAGGAGGTGATCGGCGGGATCGTCCTCGGCTCTCTGTCCGGTGTTTTCAAGCAACCGACAGCGGTTGCAGATAGCGCAACCGTAGTTACGTTGCGCGTCCCTGGTGCAAGCCCGCGCGGCTGACCGTTCTATTAATCGGGGCATGCGCAATGCCCGCACACTGTCTGAGTAATTCGATCATGTCTGACTACCAAGCTCCCCTGCGCGATATGCGTTTCGTGCTCAACGAAGTATTCGAAGTCTCCAAGCTGTGGACCGAGTTGCCGGCCCTGGCCGAGGTGGTGGATGAAGACACCGCCAGCGCCATTCTCGAGGAAGCCGGCAAGGTCACTGCCGGCATCATCGCGCCGCTCAATCGCAGCGGCGACGAGGAAGGTTGCTCCTGGAGCGAAGGCGCGGTGAAGACCCCGGCCGGTTTCCCGGCGGCCTACCAGACCTATGCCGCAGGCGGTTGGGTCGGCGTCGGCGGCGACCCGCAGTTCGGCGGCATGGGCATGCCCAAGGCGATCTCCGCGCAAGTGGAAGAGATGGTCAACTCGGCCAACCTGTCCTTCGGCCTCTACCCGATGCTGACCGCCGGCGCCTGCCTGTCGATCAACGCCCACGCCAGTGAAGAGCTGAAGGAAAAATACCTGCCGAACATGTACGCCGGCACCTGGGCCGGTTCCATGTGCCTGACCGAGCCGCATGCCGGCACCGACCTGGGCATCATCCGCACCAAGGCCGAGCCCCAGGCCGACGGCAGCTACAAGATCAGCGGCACCAAGATCTTCATCACCGGCGGCGAGCACGACCTCAGCGAGAACATCATCCACCTGGTGCTGGCCAAGCTGCCGGACGCCCCGGCCGGGCCTAAGGGCATCTCGCTGTTCCTGGTGCCGAAGTTCATGGTCGGTGCCGACGGCCGCCTGGGCGAGCGCAACGCGCTGTCCTGCGGCTCGATCGAGCACAAGATGGGCATCAAGGCCTCGGCCACCTGCGTGATGAACTTCGACGGTGCCACTGGCTGGATCGTCGATGCACCGAACAAGGGCCTGGCGGCGATGTTCACCATGATGAACTACGAGCGCCTGGGCGTCGGCATCCAGGGCCTGGCCCTGGGCGAGCGCTCCTACCAGAACGCCGTCGAGTACGCCCGCGAGCGCATCCAGAGCCGCGCACCGACCGGCCCGCAGGCCAAGGACAAGGCCGCCGACCCGATCATCGTCCATCCGGACGTGAGGCGCATGCTGCTGACCATGAAGGCGCTGAACGAGGGCGGTCGTGCCTTCTCCAGCTACGTCGCCATGCAGCTCGACACCGCCAAGTTCAGCGAGGACCCGGCCACGCGCAAGCGCGCCGAAGAGCTGGTGGCGCTGCTGACCCCGGTGGCCAAGGCCTTCCT
>NZ_JAAOJA010000040.1 GCF_013184545.1 Pseudomonas tumuqii
TCGAAACTCAGGTAGCGGTATACGTCCGCTGCCATGGTGTCGATTTCCTTCGCGTAGACCATGTATTCCTCAACGGTCGGCAGGCGACCGAGGATCGAGGCAACAGCGGCCAGCTCGGCCGAAGCCAGGTAGACGTTGGCACCATCGCCCAGACGGTTGGGGAAGTTACGAGTGGAGGTCGAAACCACGGTGGCGTTCGCCTCAACGCGTGCCTGGTTACCCATGCACAGCGAGCAGCCCGGCATTTCCATGCGCGCGCCGGCCTTGCCGTAGATGCCGTAGTAGCCTTCTTCGGTCAGCTGATGCTGGTCCATCTTGGTCGGCGGCGACAGCCACAGACGAGTCGGCAGGGTGCCTTCGACTTTTTCCAGCAACTTGCCGGCCGCGCGGAAGTGACCGATGTTGGTCATGCACGAACCGATGAACACTTCGTCGATCTTCTCGCCCTGAACGGAGGACAGCAGACGGGCGTCGTCCGGGTCGTTCGGTGCGCAGAGCACCGGCTCGTTGATCTCGGCCAGGTCGATTTCGATGATTTCGGCGTACTCGGCGTCCTGGTCGGCTTCCATCAGCTGCGGATCGGCTAGCCAGGCTTCCATCGCCTGGGCGCGACGTTCCATGGTGCGCGCATCGCCGTAGCCTTCGCTGATCATCCAGCGCAGCAGGGTGATGTTCGAACGCAGGTACTCGGCGATGGCCTTTTCCGGCAGCTTGATGGTGCAACCCGCGGCGGAACGCTCGGCGGAGGCGTCGGACAGCTCGAAAGCCTGTTCAACGGTCAGCTCGTCGAGGCCTTCGATCTCGAGGATGCGGCCGGAGAAGGCGTTGATCTTGCCTTTCTTCTCGACGGTCAATAGGCCCTTCTGGATGGCGTAGTAAGGGATGGCATGCACCAGGTCACGCAGGGTGATGCCCGGTTGCAGTTTGCCCTTGAAGCGCACCAGTACCGACTCCGGCATGTCCAGCGGCATTACGCCAGTGGCAGCGGCGAAGGCGACCAGGCCGGAACCGGCCGGGAAGGAGATGCCGATCGGGAAGCGGGTGTGCGAGTCACCACCGGTACCGACGGTATCCGGCAGCAGCATGCGGTTCAGCCAGCTGTGGATAATGCCGTCGCCAGGACGCAGGGACACGCCACCACGGGTGCGGATGAAATCCGGCAGGGTGTGGTGGGTGGTGACGTCGATTGGCTTTGGATAGGCCGCGGTGTGGCAGAACGACTGCATCACCAGGTCGGCGGAGAAGCCCAGGCAGGCGAGGTCTTTCAGCTCGTCGCGGGTCATCGGGCCGGTGGTGTCCTGGGAGCCGACGGTGGTCATCTTCGGTTCGCAGTAGGTGCCAGGGCGCACGCCTTGACCTTGCGGCAGACCGCACGCCTTGCCGACCATCTTCTGCGCCAGGGTGAAGCCCTTGCTGCTGGCAGCAGGCGGCTCGGGCAGCTTGAACAGGTCGGTTGGGCCCAGGCCCAGCTCGGCACGGGCCTTGTCGGTCAGACCGCGACCGATGATCAGCGGGATACGGCCGCCGGCACGGACTTCGTCGAGCAGCACCGGGGTCTTCATTTCGAAGGTAGCCAGCACTTCTTCGCTGTCATGTTTGCAGACTTTGCCGGCATGCGGGTACAGGTCGATCACGTCGCCCATGTTCAGCTTGGAAACGTCGAACTCGATCGGCAGGGCGCCGGCGTCTTCCATGGTGTTGTAGAAGATCGGCGCGATCTTGCTGCCGAAGCAGAAACCGCCAGCGCGCTTGTTCGGCACATTGGGGATGTCGTCGCCGAAGAACCACAGCACCGAGTTGGTGGCGGATTTGCGCGAGGAACCAGTACCGACCACGTCACCGACGTAGGCGATCGGGAAGCCATCGTTGCGCATCTGCTCGATCTGTTTCATCGGGCCGATGGCGCCTTGCTGATCCGGGACGATGCCGTCGCGGGCCATTTTCAGCATGGCCAGGGCGTGCAACGGGATATCCGGGCGCGACCAGGCATCGGGCGCCGGGGACAGGTCGTCGGTGTTGGTTTCGCCGGTGACCTTGAATACGCGCAGGCTGATCTTGTCGGCCAGGGTCGGGCGGTTCTTGAACCACTCGCCATCGGCCCAGGACTGCAGCACGCCCTTGGCGTGGACATTGCCGTTCTTGGCTTTTTCCGCGACGTCGTGGAAGGCGTCGAACATCAGCAGGGTGTGCTTCAGTTGCTCGGCAGTCACGGCAGCCAGTTCGCTGTCGTCGAGCAGCGCAACCAGGGTGGCGATGTTGTAGCCGCCCTGCATGGTGCCGAGCAGTTCGACGGCGTGTTGCTTGCTGATCAGCGGGGAGGAGGCTTCGCCTTTGGCAACGGCAGAGAGGAAACCGGCCTTGACGTAGGCGGCTTCGTCGACGCCTGGCGGTACGCGGTTGGTGATCAGGTCGAGCAGGAAAGCTTCTTCGCCTGCTGGCGGGTTTTTCAGCAGCTCGATCAGGCCTGCGGTTTGTTCGGCGGTCAGCG
>NZ_JAAOJA010000041.1 GCF_013184545.1 Pseudomonas tumuqii
GGGGTGATCCCGGCCGACGCCAAGCAGCCCTTCGATGTACGCGAGGTGATCGCCCGTATCGTCGACGGCTCAGTCTTCGACGAGTTCAAGGCGCTGTTCGGTGCCACCCTGGTCTGCGGTTTTGCCCATATCCAGGGCTACCCGATCGCGATCCTGGCCAACAACGGCATTCTGTTCGCCGAGTCGGCGCAGAAAGGCGCGCATTTCATCGAGCTGGCCTGCCAGCGCGGCATCCCCCTGCTGTTCCTGCAGAACATCACCGGCTTCATGGTCGGGCAGAAGTACGAGGCCGGCGGCATTGCCAAGCACGGCGCCAAGCTGGTCAACGCCGTGGCCTGCGCCAAGGTGCCGAAGTTCACCGTGATCATCGGCGGCAGCTTCGGCGCCGGCAACTACGGCATGTGCGGCCGCGCCTTTGAGCCACGTTTCCTGTGGATGTGGCCGAACGCGCGGATCGGCGTGATGGGTGCCGAACAGGCCGCCGGCGTGCTGGTCCAGGTCAAGCACGAACAGGCCGAACGCGCCGGACAGCGCTTCTCCGCCGAGGACGAGGCCAAGCTCAAGCAGCCGATCCTCGAACAGTACGAGCGCCAGGGTCACCCCTACTACTCCAGCGCCCGGCTGTGGGACGACGGTGTCATCGACCCGGCGCAGACCCGCGAGGTGCTCGGCCTGGCGCTGTCCGCCAGCCTCAATGCGCCGATCGAGCCGACTACTTTTGGCGTGTTCCGCATGTAGGCCGCGCGCACCATTGTTCAATGTAATGGTGCGCACGGCGCACCCTACGGAATCGATATGACCGACTTCAGCACCATCCAACTGGAAACAGACCCACGCGGTTTCGCCACTCTCTGGCTGAATCGCGCCGACAAGAACAACGCCTTCAACGCCGCGATGATCCGCGAGCTGATCCTCGCCCTCGACGCGGTGATGGCCGACAAATCCCTGCGTTTCCTGCTGCTGCGCGGCCGTGGCAAGCACTTCTCCGCCGGTGCCGACCTGGCCTGGATGCAGCGCGCGGCGACCCTCGACTACACCGCCAACCTGGCCGACTCGCGCGAACTGGCCGAGCTGATGCACAACCTCTACCAGCTGAAGATCCCGACCCTGGCCGTGGTCCAGGGCGCGGCCTTCGGCGGTGCGCTGGGCCTGATCAGTTGCTGCGACATGGCCATCGGTGCCATTGATGCCCAGCTGTGCCTGTCGGAGGTGCGCATCGGCCTGGCCCCGGCGGTGATCAGCCCCTTCGTCGTGCAGGCCATCGGCGAACGCGCGGCGCGCCGCTATGCCCTGACCGCCGAGCGTTTCAGCGGCGAGCGGGCCCGTGAACTGGGCCTGTTTGCCGAGAGCTACCCGGCCGAGGCGCTGGACGACGCCGTCAACGACTGGGTCGCCAACCTGCTGCTCAACAGCCCGCAGGCCATGCAGGCGAGCAAGGACCTGCTCAAGGAAGTCGCCAGCGGCGTGCTCACCCCGGCCCTGCGCCGTTACACCGAAAACGCCATCGCCCGCATCCGCGTCAGCGCCGAAGGCCAGGAAGGCCTGCGCGCCTTCCTCGATAAACGCAAGCCCAGCTGGCAGGAGCAACAATGACTATTCCTCGCGATCTAGTGCTCCATACCGTTCAGTGCGGCAGCTGGCTCGATAAACGCCAATCCCTCTGGCAGGAGCAACAAGCATGAGCCTCACGCACATCGACACCCTGCTGATCGCCAACCGCGGCGAAATTGCCTGCCGCGTCATGCGCACGGCCAAGGCCATGGGCATCACCACTGTGGCGGTACACAGCGCCATCGACGCCAATGCCCGCCACGTGCGCGAGGCGGACATCGCCATCGACCTGGGCGGCGCCAAGCCGGCCGACAGCTACCTGCGCATCGACGCCCTGCTCAACGCGGCCAAGGCCAGCGGCGCCCAGGCCATCCACCCGGGCTACGGCTTCCTCTCGGAGAACGCCGGTTTTGCCCGCGCCATCGAACAGGCCGGCTTGCTGTTCCTCGGCCCGCCCGCCAGCGCCATCGATGCCATGGGCAGCAAGTCCGCCGCCAAGGCGCTGATGGAGGCCGCCGGCGTGCCGTTGGTGCCCGGTTACCACGGCGAGGCCCAGGATATCGAGACCTTCCGCACTGCCGCCGACGTCATCGGCTACCCGGTATTGCTCAAGGCCACCGCCGGCGGTGGCGGCAAGGGCATGAAGGTGGTCGAGCGTGAAAGCGAACTGGCCGAGGCCCTGGCCAGCGCCCAGCGCGAGGCGCAATCCTCGTTCGGCGATTCACGCATGCTGGTCGAAAAATACGTACTCAAGCCGCGCCACGTGGAGATCCAGGTGTTTGCCGACCAGCACGGCCACTGCCTGTACCTCAACGAACGCGACTGCTCGATCCAGCGCCGCCACCAGAAGGTGGTCGA
>NZ_JAAOJA010000042.1 GCF_013184545.1 Pseudomonas tumuqii
GGGGTGATCCCGGCCGACGCCAAGCAGCCCTTCGATGTACGCGAGGTGATCGCCCGTATCGTCGACGGCTCAGTCTTCGACGAGTTCAAGGCGCTGTTCGGTGCCACCCTGGTCTGCGGCTTTGCGCATATCCAGGGCTACCCGATCGCCATTCTCGCCAATAACGGCATCCTGTTCGCCGAGTCGGCGCAGAAAGGCGCGCATTTCATCGAGCTGGCCTGCCAGCGCGGCATCCCCCTGCTGTTCCTGCAGAACATCACCGGCTTTATGGTCGGGCAGAAGTACGAGGCCGGCGGCATCGCCAAACACGGCGCCAAGCTGGTCAACGCGGTGGCCTGCGCCAAGGTGCCGAAATTCACCGTGATCATCGGCGGCAGCTTCGGCGCAGGCAACTACGGCATGTGCGGCCGCGCCTACGATCCACGCTTCCTGTGGATGTGGCCGAACGCGCGGATCGGCGTGATGGGCGCCGAACAGGCCGCCGGCGTGCTGGTCCAGGTCAAGCACGAACAGGCCGAACGCGCCGGGCAGCGCTTCTCCGCCGAGGACGAGGGCAAACTCAAGCAGCCGATCCTCGAACAGTACGAGCGCCAGGGTCACCCCTACTACTCCAGCGCACGGCTATGGGACGACGGCGTCATAGACCCGGCGCAGACCCGCGAGGTGCTCGGCTTGGCGCTGTCCGCCAGCCTCAATGCGCCGATCGAGCCGACCAGCTTTGGCGTGTTCCGCATGTAGGCCGCGCACACCATTGTTCAATGTATTGGTGCGCACGGCGCACCCTACGGAATCGATATGACCGACTTCAGCACCATCCAACTGGAAACAGACCCACGCGGTTTCGCCACTCTCTGGCTGAATCGCGCCGACAAGAACAACGCCTTCAACGCCGCGATGATCCGCGAGCTGATCCTCGCCCTCGACGCGGTGATGACCGACAAATCCCTGCGCTTCTTGCTGCTGCGTGGCCGCGGCAAGCACTTCTCCGCCGGCGCCGACCTGGCCTGGATGCAGCACGCGGCGACCCTCGACTACAGCGCCAACCTGGCCGATTCGCGCGAATTGGCCGAGCTGATGCACAACCTCTACCAGCTGAAGATCCCGACCCTGGCCGTGGTCCAGGGTGCGGCCTTCGGCGGTGCCCTGGGTCTGATCAGTTGCTGCGACATGGCGATTGGTGCCATTGATGCCCAGCTGTGCCTGTCGGAGGTGCGCATCGGCCTGGCCCCGGCGGTAATCAGCCCCTTCGTCGTGCAGGCCATCGGCGAACGCGCGGCGCGCCGCTATGCCCTGACCGCCGAGCGTTTCAGCGGCGAGCGGGCCCGTGAACTGGGCCTGTTTGCCGAGAGCTACCCGGCCGAGGCGCTGGACGACGCCGTCAACGACTGGGTCGCCAACCTGCTGCTCAACAGCCCGCAGGCCATGCAGGCGAGCAAGGACCTGCTCAAGGAAGTCGCCAGCGGCGTGCTCACCCCGGCCCTGCGCCGTTACACCGAAAACGCCATCGCCCGCATCCGCGTCAGCGCCGAAGGCCAGGAAGGCTTGCGCGCGTTCCTCGATAAACGCAAACCCAGCTGGCAGGAGCAACAATGACTATTCCTCGCGATCTAGTGCTCCATACCGTTCAGTGCGGTAGCTGGCTCGATAAACGCCAATCCCTCTGGCAGGAGCAACAAGCATGAGCCTCACGCACATCGACACCCTGCTGATCGCCAACCGCGGCGAAATCGCCTGCCGCGTCATGCGCACGGCCAAGGCCATGGGCATCAAGAGCGTGGCGGTGCACAGCGCCATCGACCGTAACGCCCGCCACGTGCGCGAGGCGGACATGGCCATCGACCTGGGCGGCGCCAAGCCGGCCGACAGCTACCTGCGTATCGACGCCCTGCTCAACGCGGCCAAGGCCAGCGGCGCCCAGGCCATCCACCCGGGCTATGGCTTCCTCTCGGAGAACGCCGGTTTCGCCCGCGCCATTGAACAGGCCGGCCTGCTGTTCCTCGGCCCGCCCGCCAGCGCCATCGACGCCATGGGCAGCAAATCCGCCGCCAAGGCGCTGATGGAGGCCGCCGGCGTGCCCCTGGTGCCCGGTTACCACGGCGAGGCCCAGGATATCGAGACCTTCCGCGCCGCCGCCGACGTCATCGGCTACCCGGTACTGCTCAAGGCCACCGCCGGCGGTGGCGGCAAGGGCATGAAGGTGGTCGAACGCGAAAGCGAACTGGCCGAGGCCCTGGCCAGCGCCCAGCGCGAGGCGCAATCCTCGTTCGGCGATTCACGCATGCTGGTCGAGAAATACGTACTCAAGCCGCGCCACGTGGAGATCCAGGTGTTTGCCGACCAGCACGGCCACTGCCTGTACCTCAACGAACGCGACTGCTCGATCCAGCGCCGCCACCAGAAGGTGGTCGA
>NZ_JAAOJA010000043.1 GCF_013184545.1 Pseudomonas tumuqii
CGATGCAGTTCGTGGATGGCCTTGGTGACAATGATCGCCCCGGTGGCACCGACCGGGTGGCCGAGGGAAATGCCCGAGCCATTCGGGTTGACCTTGGCCGGGTCGAAGTCGAGTTCGCGAGCCACGGCGCAGGCCTGGGCGGCAAAGGCTTCGTTGGCCTCGATCACATCCAGGTCGGCGACCTTCAGGCCGGCGCGTTGCAGGGCCAGGCGGGTTGCCGGGATCGGCCCCAAGCCCATCAGCACAGGGTCGACACCGGCATGCGCGTAGCTGACCAGACGGGCCAGCGGGCGCAGGTTATCGGCCTGCACCGCCGCGCCGGTGGCCAGGACTACCGCCGCCGCGCCGTCGTTGAGTCCCGAGGCGTTGCCGGCGGTGACCGTGCCGCCCTGCTTGAATGCGGTCTTCATGCCCGCCAGTTGCTCGATCGAGGTGTCGCCACGCACATGCTCATCGACCTCGAACAGCTGCGTGCCTTTGCGCGTCTTGATTTCGACCGGCACGATCTGGCCGGCGAAACGTCCTTCGGCAATCGCTTGCGCCGCACGCTGCTGACTGACCAGCGCCAGGGCGTCCTGCTCTGCGCGGCTGATGCCATGCAGTTCGGCGATATTCTCGGCGGTAATGCCCATGTGAATCCGCTGGAACGGGTCGTGGAGAATGCCGAGCATGTAGTCCACCACCGGCATGTCACCCATGCGACCACCCCAGCGCGCGCCGGGCAGCAAATAGGCACCGCGGCTCATGGATTCGGCACCACCGCCGATGGCGATGTCGCAGTCGCCCAGCAGCAGGCTCTGCGCCGCCGAGATGATCGCCTGCAGGCCGGAACCGCAGAGGCGATTGACATTAAATGCGGGGGTTTCCTGGGGGATACCGGCGTTCATCGCGGCCACCCGGGAAATGTAGGCATCTCGCGTTTCAGTGGGAATGACATTGCCCATCACTACATGACCGATACGCTCGGCGGCACAACCGCTGCGCTGCAGGGCGGCGCTGACCGCGGTCGTGGCCAGTTCACATGGCGGGGTATCCTTGAGCGTGCCGCCGAAGGAACCGATTGCAGTTCTGACAGCGCTGACGATATAGACTTCGGGGTTAGGCATAGGAGACTCCGGTGGCATTGAGATCCAACTGATGCGTGAACGGCGCGCGCTGTGGCGGCGCCCTGCTCAGGCGTGGGGTAGTCTAGGGAGCCGCTGAACACCGGCCTATGCCGAAAATTACCGATTTGACTGATACTTTTTGCAACCCCTGGCAACTGACCCGCAGCGAGCGAGCGTTATGCAAAAGAAGGACTCGGTGGCCGTGTATTTCGTCCGGGCCGCCCTCTACGGGCTGCGCGACAACCCGCAGCGCCGTGCGCAACTGCTGGACCAGGCAGGCATTGCCGAAGAACTGCTGGACGACCCGAGGGCGCGGGTCGCGGCCACGCAACTGGCCAAGTTGTGGCTGGCCGTCGCCGAGGAACTGGACGACGAATTCCTCGGCCATGATTCGCATGGCATGCCGCTGGGCAGCTTTGCCCTGATCTGCCGCGGCCTGATCCAGGCGAACAACCTCGGCCAGGCGCTGCGCCAGTGCCTGAGCGGCCTCGGCCTGTTCTTGCGGGATATCCGCGGCAGCCTGTCAGTACGCGGCGACCGCGCCGTGATCCGCTTGCACAACCGCCAGCCAGACCCGCAGGCGCGTAGCGTCGCCGAGGAAATCTACCTGACCGTGGTGCTTGGCCTGCTCTGCTGGCTGGCGGGTCGGCGCATCCCCATCGACCGCTCGCAATTCACCCACCCGCGACCGGCGCATGGCGACGACCACCTGTTCTGGGGACCGAATCTGACCTTCGAGGCCGCCCATAGCGAAATCGAATTCGCCGCCAGCTACCTCGAGCTGCCGCTGGTACAGAACCTGGCGACGCTGAAGACCTTCCTGCGCACCTCACCGCAATGGCTGATCGTGCGTTTCAGCAACCGCCAGGGACTGAGCGCC
>NZ_JAAOJA010000044.1 GCF_013184545.1 Pseudomonas tumuqii
CCTAATCGGGATAGGGAGACGCCTCACGGCGCCTCTCCTCCCACACCACCGTGCATACGGGTCACGTACACGGCGGTTCGATGAATATATTCCTACCGCACCACAATGGCCGGCAGCCCCAGGTTCTTGAAGTACCGCAGTGGTAATGCCAGCCTCAGTGCCGGGGTGTTGCTCAACCGCCAAGGGCCATGCGCCGACTTGCTGGTGTTCCATGCTTCTCGCACGTTTACACCGCGCTTGCGCAGTTCCCGGTAGCCGGCTCGTCCCCATTGCTTCCAGAGGTAGCAGCGTAGTTTGCGTCGTATCCATTTGTCGATGTCGTGCAGAGGGCTCAGCACTTCGGCAATGCCGAAATACGCTTTCCATCCAAGCAGGGTTTTCCTCAGCTCTGTCACGATAACGTCCAGACGGTGGCCTCGTGTCCGACGGGTCAGTGCGCGCACTTTCGCCTTGAGCCGTTCGAGGGCCTTATCGGCCACCTTCAGGCGGGCGTCTCTGCGGCTGACCGTGAAGCCCAGGAACGTGCGTTCGGCTGGGCGATCCACCGCGCTTTTCAACGGATTGACTGTGAGCCGCAGTCGTTCACTGATCATGCGCTCTACGCTGGCCATCACCCGTTCTCCCGCGCGCTTGCTTCTGACCAGGATGTTGCAGTCGTCGGCATAGCGGGCGAAGCGGTGGCCGCGCCGTTGCAGTTCCCAATCCAGTTCATCCAATACGATGTTGGCCAGTACCGGTGAGAGCGGGCCGCCTTGCGGCACGCCCAGCGGTGTGGCTTCGATTCGTTCGCCCCGTTGCACGCCAGCCTTGAGGAAGCGGTTGATCAGGCGCAGCAGTGCGGCGTCCTGACAGCGGTGCTTGAGCCTCGCCATCAGCCGGTCGTGATTGACCCGATCGAAGAATGCTTCCAGGTCGATGTCCACCACCCAGCCGTAGCCGTCGCGGATGCTCGTCTGCACATGGCGTAGCGCCTGGTGCGCCGAGCGTTGGGGGCGAAAGCCGTAGCTGTGCGGGTGGAAGTGGGGCTCCCATTGCGCCGACAGTACCTGCGCAATGGCTTGCTGGATGAAACGGTCCACCACCGTGGGGATACCCAGGCAGCGAACCTTGCCATCTGGCTTCGGGATTTCCACGCGCTTGACCGGCTGGGGGCAAAAGGTGCCCGCCAGTAGTTGTGCGCGGATCCGTGGCCAGTGGTCTTGGAGGTAGTGGGGCAAGGCCTCGACGGTCATGCCATCGATGCCCGGCGCGCCCTGGTTGCGGCGTACTTGTTTGAGTGCGCGCTGCAGGTTCTCACGCTGTAACACGCGGGCGAGCAGCGCTTGGGGTGGAATTGACTCGGGTAGTTCGCTCGATCCAGGGACGGCTTCATCCCGCGGCGAGGCCGCGGCCAGCCGGGGCTGGTGGTCAGATGCATTGCCGTCTCTCTTCAAGGCGATTCCCTTATCATTCATCGTTCCGGCCTTCAGTGGGGCCACCCACCTACTATGCCTTCTGCTGACTTCTCCACGGTATTCAGCGCCGATTGCTCGACGCCCAGCTTCGCGAGCGAAGCACCGGAGAGATCTCCCGGGGTAAGACACGTCACTGTCACTGCGCGAACGCCGAATTTACAAAGTGCATCCCAGCCGCAGATGGAGGACTTCGCGGTTACGTGCCCGCTCGTCCCGGATGCACCACGCCTCATATCCGGTTCTTGTTCATCGTCCCGCAGTTTTGGGTTCGGCTTCCTCCAGACCCCGCCTCGCGACGACGCCCTTGCCGTTTCCCTAGCCTTCGGCTCTGCGAAAACCTGGCTGCCGGACTTTCACCGACATAGTTACGTGCCATGCCCGGCACACACGTTTGGTTAAGGGGCGGGCTTTAGCCCGTCCCAGTGAGCG
>NZ_JAAOJA010000045.1 GCF_013184545.1 Pseudomonas tumuqii
GGAATCGAGTAGGAGACGGCTTCACAGCCGCCGTCCTCTCACACCACCGTACGTACGGTTCCGTATACGGCGGTTCAGGTTATGCAGCTAAGCCGGTTTATCGTATCCAGTATCGAGACCAGACCAAGGTTATCCCACAGCTTCTTCGGCAACGCCTGATTCATATGTGGCGCGCCCGAGTTCCACCATGGGCCTCGACCGTTGAACGCGGACTTGCAGGCGCGTGCTTCGCTGAGTCCCAGACGCATCAGGTTGCGCGCCCTCGTTGAGGGTCGCTTCCATTGGCGCCATATGACACAGCGCAGTTTATGCCGTACCCAGCCGTCAATTTCCTCAAGTGGCCGTTTGCTCTGGCTCAGCTTGAAGTAGCCCGCCCAACCACGCAGCACAGGGTTTATTCGCCCGATGACTGTGGCCATCTTGCAACCCCGCGCTCTACGCAGCAGGTCTCTGAGCCGGTCGCGTAAGCGATCCAGACTCATCGTTGCCACTCTCAGCCTCGGCTGTAAGTGCCAGCTCATCCCATAACCCAAGTAGTCGCAGACCCAAGTCCGTGCCACGCGGCTCTTTTCCCGATTCAGAGTCAGTTTCAGACTCTGATTCAGGAAGCGCTCGACACCGGCCATCACGCGTTCGCCAGCCCGATGGCTACGCACATAAATGTTCGCATCATCGGCATAACGCACGAAGCGATGGCCCCGCCGCGCAAGCTCCTGGTCGAGTTCGTTGAGCAGGATGTTCGACAACAACGGCGACAGCGGGCCGCCTTGCGGCGTCCCTTCCTGCCGTCGGCTGGCAATACCGCCCGACATCACCCCGGCCTCGAGATAACGGCGGATGAGCCTGAGCACCCGCTTGTCTTCAACCTGGCGCTGCACATGGCCCATCAACACATCATGATTGACCCGATCGAAGAACTTCTCCAGATCGAGTTCCACACACCAGCGGTGACCCGCTGCCACATGGACACGGGCTGTTTCGATGGCTTGGTGAGCGCTTCTGCCCGGACGGAAGCCGTAGCTGTAGTCCGAGAACAGCGGGTCGAAGATCGGTGTGAGCTGTTGCAGCAGGGCCTGTTGGATCAGGCGATCCACGACGCAGGGGATACCCAGCTGTCTGGTGCCACCTTGGGGCTTGGGGATGTCGACGGCGCGTACACCTTGCGGGTGATACTCACCGGCCAGCAACCGAGTTTTGAGGCCCGGCCAATACTGTTTCACGTAGTCAGCCAAGTCGTCGACGGTCATGCCATCGGCACCCGGCGCGCCCTTGTTGCTGACCACGCGTTGATACGCACGCTTGAGGTTGGCCGGTGCAAGCACCCGCGCCATCAGCGTGTCCAGCTCCGCGTTCGTCCACGTCACAGACGCCGCCGATGCCTGCGCACTGCCAGCCGTCGCCCGCGGATTCTGTCCGGGACTAGGGGTCACAGTTCTCCCTCGGAGAAATTTCTGCTTTTCGACATTCGACGAGACTCTGACGCCTACTGGCGGCATAACCTGTTCGGCCCTTGGTGGCGCGGTACTCGCCACTTACTACGGCCTCGGCTGACTTCTGCACGCTCATCCCGGCGCCTCGCGGCGCTCGGTAGCACACTGGCAAACGTACAGATCTCCCAGGGTAATTCGCGCGACCTTCCTGCTTATGCCTGTCGGATTTACGTCACAGCGTTCCGTGCAAGTATTGGGCTTTGGCGATTTTGGCCACCTTACCCCGCTGCGCCGCCTCACCCGCTTCCTGTTCGTCAGGCCAGCATTTTGCCTCGGGATTCCTTCAGATTCGCAGTCACCCGCGACACCCTTGCCTCTGGCTAACACTTCCCCTTGCCGGGTATGTAGAGGACTTTCACCTCCAAGTCACCAGCG
>NZ_JAAOJA010000046.1 GCF_013184545.1 Pseudomonas tumuqii
TGTGCGCCCAGCATGGGCGCAATCTTGTGGGTGAAAGTCCCGCCGTAAGCTGACCACAGCGAACGAAGTGAAGCGCAACTGCATGAGGGCGACCGAGTGTGGGGAGGAAGCGTGGATCGAAGCCATGAGCCGATGTACAAGAATCGGATAGAAGGCGAAGCCGATCAGGGCGAGCGGGCATAAAACCGCGAAGCTCTTGTGGTCAAGGATCAGGCTGCGTAAATCCGGCGGTTGTGTGGTGAAGGATTGCGTTCTTACCTGGGGAGATCTCGCCTCATGCCTGAAAGGGCGACGGCGCCAGCCGGAGCGAGAAGTCAGCAGAGGCCGTAGTAGTCTTTTTTGACGAAGGGCCGAACGAGAGAAAGCGTTATAGGCCATGTTGATGCGAACGACCGGAAGTCAGATGCCTGCCAAACGCGGGGCGGACGGAGATAGCGAGCGGTGAAGCCGTGAGAAGTCCTGTCAGCGACGAGGTCAATCGCCCGCAAAATGAAACCGACAACTCAGGGCAAGGGCTGCTGGATCGGGCCTTTGCGAGAGAAAACCTGAAACGGGCATGGAAGCGAGTCAAGGCCAACAAGGGTGTAGCAGGCGTCGACGGCCTGGACATTGAACAGACCGCCGAATATTTGTTGAGCCAGTGGCCGAGGATTCGTGAACAGCTTCTTTCGGATACCTACCGGCCCAGTCCGGTAAAGCGCGTAGTAATCCCCAAACCTGACGGCGGCGAACGCGAGTTGGGTATCCCGACGGTTACCGACCGGCTGATTCAACAAGCGTTGTTGCAAGTTTTGCAGCCATTACTTGATCCCACTTTCAGTGAGCACAGCTACGGCTTTCGTCCGGGGCGTCGTGCGCAGGACGCCGTTTTGGCGGCTCAGCGATACGTATCCTCAGGCCGAAAAGTGGTGGTGGATGTAGATCTGGAAAAGTTCTTCGACCGGGTTGATCACGACATTTTGATTGATCGTTTACGCAAACGGATCACGGATCGGGCGGTTATCCGACTGATTCGGACTTATCTGGGTGCGGGGACGCTGATCAACGGTGTGATCGAGGAAAGTCGCCGCGGGGCGCCACAAGGCGGCCCGCTTTCGCCGTTACTGGCGAATGTGCTGCTGGACGAAGTGGATCGAGAACTTGAGCGTCGAGGTCATTGTTTCGTGCGCTATGCCGACGATGCGAACGTGTATGTTCGCAGTACGAAAGCAGGGCATCGGGTAATGGCCTTGCTGAAGCGTTTGTATGAAAAGCTGCACTTGAGCGTCAACGAGAGCAAGAGTGCGGTGGTCAGTGCGTTTGGCCGCAAGTTTCTGGGCTATGAGTTATGGACGGCCCGAGGCGAAGTCAGGCGCGCAGTCTCTTACAAGGCGCAAAAGCAATTCCAGCAGCGTATCCGCTGGTTCACTCGACGGTCGTGTGGTCGTAGTTTGCAACAGATCGCAGATAATCTTCGGCCCTATCTTCTGGGTTGGAAGGCTTACTTCACGTTGTCGCAAACACCTGCGGTCTGGCGCAAGCTGGATGAGTGGATACGACATCGATTAAGAGCAATCCAACTCAGACAGTGGAAACGGGGCCCCAAGATGTATCGAGAGCTTCGGACGCTGGGAGCGAGCCGACAGGTGGCAGTCAGGGTGGCCAGCAACTCTCATCGCTGGTGGCGTAATAGCCGTTTTGAGTTAAACCGTGTGCTGAATATTGCATGGTTCGACAGGCTGGGATTAGTACGTCTCTCATAACCTCAATCTCTCGAACCGCCCGGTGCGGACCCGCATGCCGGGTGGTGTGGCAGGGGAGCGGCCTATGAAGGCCGCCTCCTATGCCGATG
>NZ_JAAOJA010000047.1 GCF_013184545.1 Pseudomonas tumuqii
GACCTGGTCCTCGATGTGAATCGCCGCGGCGCCGAACTTGATCATCGACTTGACGGTACGCGCCACGTTGAAGGCCGAAGAGCCGAAGCCGGTGTCGACATCCACCAACAGCGGCAGGTTGCAGACGTCGGTGATGCGGCGCACGTCGGTGAGCACGTCATCCAGCCCGGTGATACCCAGGTCCGGCAGACCGAGGGAGCCCGCCGCCACGCCGCCACCGGACAGGTAGATCGCCTTGAACCCGGCGCGCTGGGCCAGCAAGGCATGGTTGGCGTTGATCGCGCCGACGACCTGCAGGGGATGTTCTGCGCCAACGGCATCGCGAAAACGCTGGCCGGGACTGCTCTGGCTGGAAAGCTGACTCATGACTCACCCTCTGGGCTTGGCTGTTGTGAATTGCATGCCCTGGTAATGGCGTGCGATATCGCGTCGTGATGTGTAGATGAATGGCCTCGTGCAACGCGACGCCGGATGCCATGACGGCATGCACGCAACTTGCCGATCTGGTTGCCGCGGCCGTTCAGTCTTGCCGAAGAGTGTGCAAACAGTCCGCCACCGGCGCCGTAAAAACGGTTCCTGAGTCGCCATCAATGGTGGCTCATGGCATGGCGATATTCGTCGTAGTGTCAACACATCGCTGATTTGTGTTGAAAATTACCCAGAAAAAAGCACATGGTCAATTTTATTTTTAGAAAGTGTCGACAATGTCGATGACCGGGCGGTCTTGGTTGGCGGCGTGCTGCAGCGCCTGCATGTCAGCGCCCAAGTGCAAGGGTCGTAGCCTGGGATGAGGTCGTCATGATGCTGTAGGACGGGACGCGGGGATGAACTGCTCATGACCGCAGCGGGCGGAGCATTGTCGACAATCTGCCTGGCCGTCACTCGTAGCTGTGCTCGCGCAAGTGCGTGGTTGATGCCCAGCTGCTTGACAGGCAGGCTGGTGGGCGCCGCTATTCGCCGCTGTGCCACTTCATCCGGTAATGGCCGGGACTCTCGCCGGTCCATTGCTTGAATGCCCGGTGAAACGCACTGGCCTCGCAGAAGCCGGCCTTCTCGGCGATCGCGGTGATGCTCAGGTCGGTGTTGCGCAGGCACTCGAAGGCGATGGCGCGGCGTACCTCGTCTTTCAGTTCCTGGAAGGAGAAACCCTCTCGTTGCAGCTGGCGGCGGAAGCTGGCGATGCTCAGGGTGCGTTCCTCGGCCATGTCGGCCAGGGTGGGCCAGTGCTCGTAACTGCAGTTGCGCAACTCTTTGTATACCTGGGCGCTCAGTCCCTGGCGGTTGCTGAAACGCACGATCAGCCATTGCGGTGAGGTGCGCAGGAAGGTCTTCAGCGTCGCCAGGTTCTGTACCAGCGGCAGCTCGAGGTAGCTGGCGGCGA
>NZ_JAAOJA010000048.1 GCF_013184545.1 Pseudomonas tumuqii
TGTTCAAGATCGGTATCGGGCCATCCAGCTCGCATACCGTCGGCCCGATGCGCGCTGCGGCGCTGTTCCTCGGCGCGCTGCGCGAGCGGCGCATGCTGGCGCGGGTGCAGCGCGTGGAAGTGCGCCTGTACGGTTCGCTGTCGGCCACCGGCGTCGGCCACGGCAGCGACCGGGCGGTGATCATGGGCCTGATGGGCGACTGGCCGGATCAGATCGACCCGGCGCAGATCGAACCGCGCATCGAGGCGCTGCTCGCCAGCGGCCAGCTGCTGCTCGACGGCAACCTGCCGGTGGCCTTCGACTGGGCGCGCGACATGCTGCTGCTCGACGAGAACCTGCCCTATCACCCCAATGCCATGACCCTGACGGCCTTCGCGGCCGACGGCGGCGTGCTGCATGACGACACCTACTATTCGGTCGGCGGCGGTTTCGTGATCGATGCCGAACAGGCGGCCACCGGCCAGCTGGATCAGGATCACACCGCGCTGCCCTACGACTTCTCCAGCGCCGAGGAGCTGTTGCGTCTATGCAACACGCACGGCCTGCGCGTATCCGAACTGATGATGGCCAACGAGCAGGCCTGGCGCAGCGAGGCGGAAATCCGCAGCGGCCTGATGCGCCTGTGGCAAGCCATGCGCGACTGCGTCGAGCAGGGTCTCAAGCACGAGGGCATCCTGCCCGGCGGGCTCAACGTCAAGCGCCGCGCGGCCAAGCTGCACCGCAGCCTGCAGGAAATGAGCAAGCCCAACGTGATCGGCTCGACCCTCAGCGGGATGGAATGGGTCAACCTGTTCGCCCTGGCGGTCAACGAGGAGAACGCCGCCGGCGGGCGCATGGTCACCGCGCCGACCAATGGCGCGGCCGGGATCATCCCGGCGGTGCTGCATTACTACGTGCGCTTCAGCCCGGCGGTGAGCGAGGCGGACGTGGTCGACTACCTGCTGGCCGCCGCCGCGGTGGGCATCCTGTGCAAGAAGAACGCCTCGATCTCCGGCGCCGAAGTCGGCTGCCAGGGCGAGGTCGGCTCGGCCTGCGCGATGGCCGCGGCGGGCCTCGCGGAAATCCTCGGCGCCAGCCCGGAGCAGCTGGAGAACGCCGCCGAGATCGGCCTGGAACACAACCTCGGGCTGACCTGCGACCCGGTCGGCGGGCTGGTCCAGGTGCCGTGCATCGAGCGCAACGCGATCGCTGCGGTGAAGGCGATCAACGCCGCGCAGATGGCCCTGCGCGGCGACGGCCAGCACTTCATCTCGCTCGACCGGGTGATCCGCACCATGCGCGACACCGGCGCCGACATGCACGACAAGTACAAGGAAACCTCGCGCGGCGG
>NZ_JAAOJA010000049.1 GCF_013184545.1 Pseudomonas tumuqii
CTGTCATGCTGCAAGCGCAGGTGAATTCTGCGGTCCGCCTCCAGGGCACCCAGGGCAGGCAGCGCTGAGAGGTCTTCAGGCGTGCTGATCTTGGCGTCCCGCAGCAAGGCGGGTGCGGCCACCATGAAAGCTTGTGCTGGACGCAAGCGGCGGCTGATCAGCGTTGGGTCTTCATCCTCGGCGCTGCGCACGCGCAAGGCGACGTCCACGCCTTCGTTAAGCAGGTCGATGCGCCGATTGGTCAGAATCAGCTCCAGCTGCACCTTGGGGTAGACCGTCAGAAAGCTCACCACCAGCTCCGATAGCAGGGCGATGCCACCCGGCGCGCTGACCCGCAGACGACCACGTGGCTCGCTGGTCAGGCTGGCCACGGTTTCCTCGGCCTGTTCGGCCTCCTGCAGCATGGCCTGGCAGTGACGCAGGTAGCGTTCGCCGATATCGGTCAGCGCCAGTTTGCGTGTGGTGCGTTGCAGCAGGCGCGCGCCGAGACGGTTTTCCAGCTCGGCAATGCGCCGCGAAAGGCGTGATTTGGGAATGCCAAGGGTACGCCCGGCTGCGGCGAAGCCGCCGGCTTCCACCACTTTGGCGAAGTAGAACAGGTCGTTGAGGTCATGCATGGGCTTATCGTCCTATCAGTGGGACGAACTATCGCATTTACGCGGACTAATCCGCCATTGCTTTCATCGGTAGTATCTCCAGCATCTTGATCGCCGCGGGGCGATCCCATTTTGGAGATTGTCATGAAATTACTGCACCTCGATTCCAGCATCCTCGGCGACTCCTCCGCTTCGCGCCAACTCAGCCGCGCCGTGGTCGACGCCTGGTTGGCCGCAGAGCCTGAAGCGCAGATCAGTTATCGCGACCTGGCCAGCGATGCGCTGAGTCATCTGTCCGCCGCCAGCCTGGTGGCCGGCGGTACCTCCGCCGAACTGCGCGATGCGGCGCAGCAGCATGAAGTCGAATTGGCTGAAAGCACCCTCAACGAATTTCTCACCGCCGATGCCATCGTTATTGGCGCGCCGATGTACAACTTCACCGTGCCGACCCAGCTCAAGGCCTGGATCGACCGCGTGGCCGTAGCCGGCAAGACCTTTGCCTACGACGAGAATGGCCCCAAGGGCCTGGCAGGCGGCAAGAAGGTGGTGATTGTTTCCACCGCAGGCGGTATTCACGCCGGCCAGCCCAGCGGCCAGGCCCATGAAGAGTACCTGCTGTTGGTGCTGCGCTTTCTCGGTATCAGCGACAT
>NZ_JAAOJA010000050.1 GCF_013184545.1 Pseudomonas tumuqii
CGCGGCGGCTAAAAACACAGAAATGAGCGGGTGATCTGAGCGTTTTTGGTCGATTTGCCGCTTTTAAAATCAGCAGCAGCTGAAGTCAGCCAGAAATGCATGGCTACTTCAGAGGATCCTTAGGGATCAACATTGAATTCTGCACCACGGGCATACACATATTTTAGAGTTGTGGCAGAAACCCTTCCGCTTGAGGAAATATCTGCTGCTCTTGGCTGTGCACCAACCAGTAGTTGGCGCAAGGGTGATCCTGGGCGTTACAACCCTGCACGGCCAGACAGCGGTTGGTGTTTGAACAGCCCTTTATCTGAATCGAACACTTGCATTGAGTCTCATATTGAAGCCCTTCTGCCACTTCTTGAACGCAACGGCGAGGCAGTCAAACAAATATCTGAGCAATACCAAACTTATCTTGTTTGCGTAGGGCACTTCAACGAAACCACAAGACCTGCGTTCCATATTTCTAAAGCAACCCTAGCTCGTATCGCCTCGTTAGGAGTAAGCATCGATGCCGATCTATACTGCCTTGGGTGCTAGTTGCCCCCTAACATATGGTTCAAGTCGCTCGCTTTGCTCACTGGGACGGGCTAAAGCCCGCCCCTTAACCAAACGTTAGATTATTCACATGACTGAAGAATTCATCGAGTTCCCCACAGACTCACGACAATGGCTTCTACGGGCCTTTTATTCAGCAATGCTGTTTGTAGTCGCAATAAAGGTTGCCAACACTACAATTGCAATCGCAGCAATTGTAGTTTTAAACGCCATTATGCTGGCAAAACCTGTTACAGCATTAATAAACACACAAAGTAAAACACTAAAATATGTATACAGAAAACCATATTCATTTCGGTGCCAATCGGAAATTGATCTCTCAAAATATTCCAGAATCTACACGCAAGTCGAAAGTTACGCCGGCAGATCTTTGCACTTAAGCGGCCCCAAAGGCGAACATTTAATACTCGCGAAATTCAACCAAAGTCCAACATCACCCAATCAGCACATTAAAGAAGTAACTACACTTAGAAAAGCCATCGCAAGCGCGCTTAAAATTCACGATGGCGGCGATGTATAATCTAACTAGTGGTTCAAATCGTTCGCTACGCTCACTGGGACGGGCTAAAGCCCGCCCCTTAACCAAACGTGTGTGCCGGGCATGGCACGTAACTATGTCGGTGAAAGTCCGGCAGCCAGGTTTTCGCAGAGCCGAAGGCTAGGGAAA
>NZ_JAAOJA010000051.1 GCF_013184545.1 Pseudomonas tumuqii
GGATCCTCTGAAGTAGCCATGCATTTCTGGCTGACTTCAGCTGCTGCTGATTTTAAAAGCGGCAAATCGACCAAAAACGCTCAGATCACCCGCTCATTTCTGTGTTTTTAGCCGCCGCGAGCACCTCGCGGTAGCCATTTCCCGCATTACAGGCGCACCTCTCCTGCATTCGTCAGTAAATGTCTGCGCGCCATCCACAGGTTCGACAGCGCGAACAGTGTCACCAGTTGCGCCGTGTTCTTCGCCAGACCACGGAACCGCGTCTTCACATAACCGAACTGGCGCTTGATCACTCTGAATGGGTGTTCGACCTTGGCCCGAACCTGCGCCTTGGCCTTCTCGATCTTGCGTTTGGCTTTGTATAGAGCGCTACGCTTACCCAGTTTCTTGTAGGTGCTGCGGCGTGCCGCCACCTGCCAAATAACCTTCCGGCCATCATGCTCCGGACGCTTTTCGACACCGGTATAGCCCGCATCGGCTCCCACCATGTTTTCCTCACCGTGCAACAGCTTGTCGACTTGGGTGATATCCGCCACGTTGGCCGCCGTGCCCACCACGCTGTGCACCAGGCCGGACTCGACGTCCACGCCGATATGGGCCTTCATGCCGAAGTAGTACTGCTGGCCTTTCTTGGTCTGGTGCATTTCCGGGTCGCGCTTACCGTCCTTGTTCTTGGTCGAACTCGGCGCATTGATCAGCGTGGCATCGACAATCGTGCCTTGGCGCAGCGACAACCCTCGGTCGCCCAGGTAGCCATTAATCACGGCCAGGATGCCCGCGGCCAGCTCGTGTTTCTCCAGCAAGCGACGGAAGTTGAGGATGGTGGTTTCATCAGGGATGCGCTCCAGGCTCAGCCCAGCAAACTGGCGCAGGATGGTGGTTTCGTACAGCGCCTCTTCCATCGCCGGATCGCTGTAACCGAACCAGTTCTGCATCAGGTGCACTCGCAGCATCGCCATCAACGGATACGCCGGACGACCACCTTGACCCTTCGGATAATGCGGCTCGATCAAGGCGATTAAGCCCTTCCACGGCACCACCCGATCCATCTCGATCAGGAACAACTCTTTGCGGGTCTGCTTGCGCTTGCCTGCGTACTCGGCGTCGGCGAAGGTCATCTGCTTCATCGGAAAACTCAGCGGGTGGAATCCGGGTATTTTGCCAAAATCAGGAAGTCTTCTTCAGAGTTTCC
>NZ_JAAOJA010000052.1 GCF_013184545.1 Pseudomonas tumuqii
GCGTAGGGTGGAAAACCGCGAAGCGTTTTCCACCAAAGCCGGTGGATGGATAAAACGTCATCCACCCTACGGATTACGGTATCGGAGTCACTGATGGCCATCCTGCACACCCAGATCAATACCCGCTCGCCGGAGTTCGCCGCCAACAGTGCGGCCATGCTCACCCAGGTCAACGAGCTGCGCGCCCTGCTCGCCCGCGTCCACGAGGGCGGTGGCGAGAAGGCCCAGCATCGGCATTGCTCGCGCGGCAAGCTGCTGCCGCGCGAACGGATCAACCGCCTGCTGGATCTCGGTTCGCCGTTCCTCGAGATCGGCCAACTGGCGGCCCATGGCGTCTACGGCGAAGAAGTCCCCGCCGCCGGGGTGATCGCCGGCATCGGCCGGGTCGAAGGCGTCGAGTGCATGATCGTGGCCAACGATGCCACGGTGAAAGGCGGCAGTTACTACCCGCTGACCGTGAAGAAGCACCTGCGCGCCCAGGCCATCGCCCTGCAGAACCGCCTGCCCTGCATCTACCTGGTGGACTCCGGCGGCGCCAACCTGCCGCGCCAGGACGAGGTGTTCCCCGACCGCGAGCACTTCGGTCGGATCTTCTTCAACCAGGCCAACATGAGCGCCATGGGCATCCCGCAGATCGCCGTGGTCATGGGCTCCTGCACCGCCGGCGGTGCCTATGTGCCGGCCATGGCCGACGAGGCCATCATGGTGCGCAACCAGGCGACCATCTTCCTCGCCGGCCCGCCATTGGTGAAAGCTGCCACTGGCGAGGTGGTCAGCGCCGAGGAGCTGGGCGGCGCCGATGTGCACTGCAAGACCTCGGGCGTGGCCGACCACTACGCCGATAACGACGAGCACGCCCTGGCCCTGGCCCGCCGCAGCATCGCCAACCTCAACTGGCGCAAGCTCGGGGTACTGAACAACCGCGCACCGATTGCGCCGCTGCACGATGCCGAGGAGCTGTACGGGGTGATCCCGGCCGACGCCAAGCAGCCCTTCGATGTACGCGAGGTGATCGCCCGTATCGTCGACGGCTCAGTCTTCGACGAGTTCAAGGCGCTGTTCGGTGCCACCCTGGTCTGCGG
>NZ_JAAOJA010000053.1 GCF_013184545.1 Pseudomonas tumuqii
AGCGGGTCATGCAGGCCCAGGGCAGCGGCCTGACCAACAAGTACGCCGAAGGCTATCCGGGCAAGCGCTACTACGGCGGCTGCGAGCATGTCGATGTGGTCGAGCAGCTGGCCATCGACCGCGCCAAGCAACTGTTCGGCGCCGACTACGCCAACGTCCAGCCGCACTCCGGCTCCTCGGCCAACAGCGCCGTGTACCTGGCGCTGATCAATCCGGGCGACACCATCCTCGGCATGAGCCTGGCCCACGGCGGCCACCTGACCCACGGCGCCAAGGTGTCGTCTTCCGGCAAGCTGTACAACGCCGTGCAGTACGGCATCGACACCGCCACCGGGCTGATCGATTACGACGAAGTCGAGCGCCTGGCCGTCGAGTGCCAGCCGAAGATGATCGTCGCCGGCTTCAGCGCCTACTCCAAGACCCTGGATTTCCCGCGTTTTCGCGCCATCGCCGACAAGGTTGGCGCGCTGCTGTTCGTCGACATGGCCCACGTCGCCGGCCTGGTCGCCGCCGGCCTGTACCCCAACCCGCTGCCCTATGCCGACGTGGTCACCACCACCACCCACAAGACCCTGCGCGGCCCGCGCGGCGGCCTGATCCTGGCCAAGAGCAACCCCGAGATCGAGAAGAAACTCAATGCCGCGGTGTTCCCCGGCGCCCAGGGCGGCCCGCTGATGCACGTGATCGCCGGCAAGGCGGTGTGCTTCAAGGAAGCCCTCGAGCCCGGCTTCAAGGACTACCAGGCGCAGGTGATCAAGAACGCCCAGGCCATGGCCAAGGTGTTCATCGAGCGCGGCTATGACGTGGTCTCCGGCGGCACCGACAACCACCTGTTCCTGGTCAGCCTGATCCGCCAGGGCCTGACCGGCAAGGACGCCGACGCGGCGCTGGGCCGTGCCGGCATTACAGTGAACAAGAACGCCGTGCCGAACGACCCGCAGTCGCCGTTCGTCACCTCCGGCCTGCGCATCGGCACCCCGGCGATCACCACCCGCGGCTTCAAGGAAGCGCAGAGCATCGCGCTGGCCGGCTGGATCTGCGACATCCTCGACCACCTCGGCGATGCCGATGTCGAGGCGCA
>NZ_JAAOJA010000054.1 GCF_013184545.1 Pseudomonas tumuqii
TCGCCCTGCCATTCCAGGTAGAGGGTATCGCCCTGGCGGATGGCGTGCAGGCGCTGTTGTAGTGCGTCTGGCTGAACCTCGGCGTCTAGCGGGCTGCTGCACAACAGCGTGTCGCCCTGCAAGCGGGCGCCGCCGCTGGCGCACACCTTGTGCGTGACGCCATTGCAGCTCAGGTGCAGGTCAATCTCGGCGGGCAGGCCGGCGCGCCAGCCACTGGTGCTGGCCCAGGGCGAATGGAAGTCCTCGTGCTTGCGCCGTAGCGGCTCGCTCTGGGCGAAGGCGTCGCCGGCCAGTTGCCAGAACGCGGCGGGCAACTCGCCTGGCGGCGGCAGCAGTTGCGCTTCGTGGCGCGGGATAAAGCCGGTGTCCAGCTCGGCGTCGGCGAAGGCCGGATGGGCCAGCACGCGGCGCAGGAACGCCAGGTTGGTCTTGACCCCGCCGATGCAGGTTTCACTGAGCATGGCCAGCAGGCGCAGGCGCGCTTCTTCGCGGTTGTCGCCCCAGGCAATCAGCTTGCCGAGCATCGGGTCGTAGAAGGGGGACACTTCATCGCCCTCGGCCACGCCCGTGTCGACTCGGCGACCCGGGCCGGCCGCGGGTTCGCGGTACAGGCTCAGGCGGCCGGTGGACGGCAGGAAGTCGTGCTCCGGGTCTTCGGCGTACAGGCGCACTTCGATGGCGTGGCCGAGCAACGGCACCTGCGCCTGGGTCAGCGGCAGCGGCTCGCCGCGGGCCACGCGGATCTGCCAGGCCACCAGATCCAGGCCGGTAATCGCCTCGGTGACCGGGTGCTCGACCTGCAGGCGGGTGTTCATCTCCATGAAGAAGAAGTCGCCGCGCTCGTCCAGCAAAAATTCCACGGTACCGGCGCCGACATAGCCGATGGCCTGGGCGGCCTTGACCGCGGCCTCGCCCATGGCGCGGCGCAGCTCGGGCGTCAGGCCCGGCGCCGGCGCTTCCTCGACCACCTTCTGGTGGCGGCGCTGGATCGAGCAGTCGCGTTCGTTGAGGTACAGGCAGTGGCCGTGCTGGTCGGCAAACACCTGGATCTCCACGTGGCGCGGCTTGAGTACGTATTT
>NZ_JAAOJA010000055.1 GCF_013184545.1 Pseudomonas tumuqii
ATGGCACCACACCGCCCAGCAGATCCGTACCAGTTTGTTGGCCAGGGCCACAGCCGCTTTGTTGTGCCCAATGCGCGCGGCGGTCTCGACGGCCCAGCGTTGTAACTGAGTCAGCTTTTCCGGCGTGCGCGCCTGGCATCGCTGGGCCGCGAGTAAGGCAGCTCGAGAGCCGTGGATCAATAACGTGCGGACATAGACGTTACCCTGCCGGCTGATGTGCCCCAGTTTGCGTCGGTCGCCGCTGCTGAACTCCCGTGGCGTCATGCCCAGCCAGGCACTGAGTTGGCGGCCATTTGCAAAGCGTTCAGGTTTACCGACGGCCGCTGTCAAAGCGCTGGCCGTCAGGACGCCAATGCCGCTGACTTCGTCGAGTTTGCGTACTACGGCATCCTCGGCGTGCCAGCGCTTGAGCTGCTGCTCGCATTCAACCATGCACTGCGCGTACAGATTGATTTCCGCCAGGACTATATGCAGCTGATGCCTCAAGGGCGCTAACTCGGCACGCTCAACCAGTTCATGGGCGGTCTGGATAAAGGCGGCTGTCGATGCCGGGGCTTCGATACCTGCCTCACGCAGGATGCCGCGCAACAGATTGATCCGCTGGGTACGGCTTTTCTTCCAGGTCTCGCGCAGCCCGTGCAGTTGCTGCAGCTGTTGCTGCTCGTGGGTTTTCACCGGCACGGGATGGATATCCTTGCAGCGCGCCGCTTCCAGCATCGCATCGCAGTCGTTGCGGTCGGTCTTGTTGCGGCGGCGATACGGGCGCACATACCGGGGATGGATCAGCTTCACCCGATGCCCCAGAGACTGCGCCACACGGCCCCAGTAATGGGCCGTACCGCAGGCCTCCATCACCCACTCGACCGCGTCGGCTTGCTCCTGTATATATCGCCTAAACGCCTCTCGGTTCAGTCGCTTGCGCTGCACCACCTGGCCGGAATGGACACTCTCGGCAACTTGGTAAACGGACTTGGCCAGATCAACCGCTATTCGCTTCATCACGACACTCCCAATCTCAGTCACCACCGTTCTCGGTATAGAACTGTGGCGCGGGGAGAGTCCATTACAGCA
>NZ_JAAOJA010000056.1 GCF_013184545.1 Pseudomonas tumuqii
TGCGTGCTGCAGGCCGGCCAGGGCCAGGCCCCGGCGCGCCAGGCGGCGCTGGGCGCGGGCCTGGCGCAGGGCACGGTGTGCTCGACGGTGAACAAGATGTGCGGCTCGGGGATGAAGGCGGCGATGTTCGGCCATGACCTGCTGCTCGCCGGCAGTGCCAATGTGGTGCTCGCCGGCGGCATGGAGAGCATGTCCAACGCGCCCTACCTGCTGGAGCGCGCGCGCAGCGGCTATCGCATGGGCCATGGCCGGGTGCTCGACCACATGTTCCTCGACGGCCTGGAAGATGCCTACGACAAGGGCCGGCTGATGGGCACTTTTGCCGAGGATTGCGCCCAGGCTTACGGCTTCAGCCGCGAGCAGCAGGACGCCTTTGCCATCGCCTCGCTGACCCGTGCGCAGCAGGCCATGGCCGAAGGGCGCTTCGCCGCGGAGATCACCGCGGTCGAGGCCCGGGGCGGTCGCGAACTGCGCCGCATCGACAGCGACGAGCAGCCGCCCAAGGCCCGCCCGGAGAAGATCCCGACCCTCAAGCCGGCCTTCCGCGAGGGCGGTACGGTGACCGCGGCCAATGCCAGTTCGATCTCCGACGGCGCCGCCGCGCTGCTGCTGATGCGCCTGTCCGAGGCGGAGAAACGCGGGCTGACGCCACTGGCGGCGATCCGCGGGCATGCCACCTTCGCCCAGGCGCCGAACCTGTTCGCCACCGCGCCGGTCGGTGCCTTGCAACGCCTGATGGCGCGCAGCGGCTGGGCGCTGAACCAGGTCGACCTGTTCGAGATCAACGAGGCCTTCGCCGTGGTGCCGATGGCGGCCATGCGCGACCTCGACATCCCCCACGACAAGCTCAACGTGCACGGCGGTGCCTGCGCCCTCGGTCACCCGATCGG
>NZ_JAAOJA010000057.1 GCF_013184545.1 Pseudomonas tumuqii
GGTCTGCTTGCGCTTGCCTGCGTACTCGGCGTCGGCGAAGGTCATCTGCTTCATCGGAAAACTCAGCGGGTGGAATCCGGGTATTTTGCCAAAATCAGGAAGTCTTCTTCAGAGTTTCCCTAACGGTTGACATGAGGGGCGGCCGACAGCTGGCGAAGCCAGATGTTGGACGTCCCCTCGATGGAAGGGCTAGGCCCCGCGCACGATGGCACGGACGAACTCTGCTTTGGCATCGGTGTAGGCCTCCCGATCGTTGGGATGCGTCGCGGCGAGCTGAGTCTTGAGCGCGGCATACTTTGCGGCGAGCTCTGGACTGGACCGTAGCGCATTGCGGAACCTCAGCCGTGCGTGCCAGACGGGACTGCCATGGACGACGAGATGAAGATGATGCGTTCGATGCCCGTTTGCCCAGCGCATGAACCACTTGCGATCTGACAAGGACTCGTTGAACTCTGCAGAAGTGGTGTAGCCGGATTGGCACAACGGCAGCGCAAGTCGTTCAGCAACTGTGATGGACTGAACGCCGGCAAGAATGTCGATGACCGGTTTGGCACTGAGTCCCTGAACCGCGGTGCTTCCAATGTGCTGAACGTCTATGAAGGTATCTGGGAACAGAAACAGGAGGCGATCTCGCTCGACTTCGAACGCCTGAGGCCAAGAGGCGTCATACGAGTGCAGCTCTACGTCTTCGTATATGGCAGCGAGGAGAGACTCTTCTTCGGTCACGGCTGGTTCTCTGCGAGGCCTAATCGGGATAGGGAGACGCCTCACGGCGCCTCTCCTCCCACACCACCGTGCATACGGGTCACGTACACGGCGGTTCGATGAATATATTCCTACCGCACCACAATGGCCGGCAGCCC
>NZ_JAAOJA010000058.1 GCF_013184545.1 Pseudomonas tumuqii
CCGGCTTCGCGCAGGCTGGCGGCGTGATGAACCATCTGCCGCGCCACGGCGATCTGGGTGGCCATGTCGGCCAGACGAAAGGCCACTGCCTGGTGCTCGATGATCGGCTTGCCGAAGGTCACCCGCTCGTGGGCGTAGTCGCGCGCCGCTTCGAAGGCCGCGCGCGCCATGCCCACCGCCTGCGCGGCGATGCCGATGCGTCCGCCCTCCAGGTTGCCCAGGGCGATGCGATAGCCCTCGCCCTCCTCGCCCAAGCGCAGGCTGGCCGGGATGCGCAGTTCGTCGAGCTGGATCTGGCAGGTGTCGGAAGCATGCTGGCCGAGCTTGTCCTCGACCCGCACCACCGAGTAACCGGGCGTATCGGTGGGCACGATGAAGGCGCTGATGCCCTTCTTGCCGGCCTGCGGATCGGTCACGGCGAAGACGATCACCATGCCGGCGTGGCTGCCGGAGGTGATGAACTGCTTGCTGCCGTTCAGTACATAGTGCTCGCCGTCGCGCCGGGCGCGGCTGCGCAGGACGCTGGCATCCGAGCCGGCCTGGGGTTCGGTGAGGGCGAAGGCACCGAGCATCGCGCCCTCGGCCAGCGGGCGGAGGAAGCGCTGTTTCTGCTCTTCGCTGCCGTACTTGAGGATCGGCATGCAGCCGACAGAGTTGTGCACGCTCATGATGGTCGAGCAGGCGCCATCGCCGGCGGCGATTTCCTCCAGAGCCATGGCGTAGGCCAGGTGGCCGGTCTGCGCGCCGCCCCAGTCTTCCGGCACCAGCATGCCCATGAAACCCAACTGGCCCATCTCGGCAATGGCCTCGGC
>NZ_JAAOJA010000059.1 GCF_013184545.1 Pseudomonas tumuqii
TTGGCGAAGGTGGTCAGGTCGGCGGCTACGCCCATCTGCTCCATGGCGAAGAAGGTGCCGGTACGCCCGGCGCCGGTCTGCACTTCGTCGGCGATCAGGAGAATGCCGTGCTGATCACAGAGGGCGCGCAGGCGCTGCATAAAGGCTTTCGGCGCGACGTAGAAACCGCCCTCGCCCTGCACCGGCTCGATGATGATGGCGGCGATGTCGCGCGGCTCGGCGTCGTTCTTGAACACCCGCTCGATGCTGGCGATGGCGTCGTCGACGCTGACCCCGTGCAGCTCGCACGGGTACTGGGCGCGGAACACGCCGCCGGGCATCAGGCCCATGCCGGCCGAATAGGGATTGACCTTGCCGGTCAGCGAGAGGGTCATCATGGTGCGGCCGTGGTAGCCGCCGGTGAAGGCAATCACCCCGGCACGGCCGGTGGCGGCGCGGGCGATCTTCACCGCGTTCTCCACCGCTTCGGAGCCGGTGGTGACCAGCAGGGTCTTCTTGGCGAAGTCGCCCGGCACCCGGGCGTTGATCTTCTCGCACAGCTCGACGTAGGGCTCGTAGGCCAGCACCTGGAAGCAGGTGTGGCTCAGCCTGGTCAGCTGCTCCTGCACCGCGGCGATGACTTTCGGGTGCAGGTGGCCGGTGTTGAGCACCGCGATGCCGCCGGCGAAGTCGATGAACTCGCGGCCCTCGACGTCGGTGACCGTGGCGTTCTGCGCCTTGTCGGCGAAGATCGGGTGGATCTGGCCGACGCCGCGCGGGACGGCGGCGCTGCGGCGTTGCATCAGGGATTCGTTGGTCTTGCTCAT
>NZ_JAAOJA010000060.1 GCF_013184545.1 Pseudomonas tumuqii
TCCAGCAGGTACAGGCTCTCGCTGCCGGCCTTGACCGAGGCGGTCAGCGAGTGGATGCGCGGCAGGATGCGGGCGAAGTAGAAGCGCGCGGTGCCCAGCTTGCTGGCGTAGAAGTCGTCCTGGCCCTGTTTGGCCAGCGCAGTACGCGCCATCAACGCCCACATGTAGGCGTAGGCGGTGTAGCCGAATACGTGCAGGTACTCGACCGAGGCGGCGCCGACTTCGTTGGGGTTGACCTTGGCCCGCTCCAGCAGGTCGGCGGTCATCAGTTCCAGGTTGCTGATGGCGCCCTTCAGCGGCTCGACGAACTCGCCCAGCGAGGCATCGGCCGAATCGGTGAAGGCCTTGATCTCGTCGGCGAAGTGCTGGTAGAGCGCGCCGCCGCTGCCGACCACCTTGCGCCCGACCAGGTCGAGGGCCTGGATGCCGTTGGTGCCTTCGTAGATCTGGGTGATGCGGCAATCGCGGATCAGCTGCTCCTGGCCCCATTCACGGATGAAGCCGTGGCCACCGAAGATCTGCTGGCCGTGCACGGTGGTTTCCAGCGCCATGTCGGTGAGGAAGGCCTTGGCCACCGGGGTCAGCAGCGCCACCAGCTCTTCGGCGCGCTTGCGCGTGGCCGGGTCCTCGCTGAACTTGGCGGTGTCGAGCTGCATGGCGACGTAGCTGGAGAAGGC
>NZ_JAAOJA010000061.1 GCF_013184545.1 Pseudomonas tumuqii
TTTGCGGCTCTGGCCAATAGCGGCAGCGTGCCCATCGTCATCACCACCGATCTCGGCAATACCCTGACCATCAACGGCTACAGCGGCGATGCCTTCGGCGGCAGCGTCAGCTACAGCTACGAGTTGCTCGACAACGAGACCCATGCCAGTGGGGCTGGCGAGAACAGCCTCTTCGACAACCTCGCCGTGGTCGTCACCGATGCCGATGGTTCCATCGCTTCGGACATCCTCAGCATCCGCGTTGTCGACGACGTGCCTACTGCCATCGATGACGTGGGCGGTACCGCCTCCGAGAGTAATCTGCTGGTCACCGGCAATGTCCTCACCGATGGTGTGGACGATGTGCTCGGTGCCGACGGCCCGGCCGCCGGTGGCGCCGTCACCCCGGCCGTACTCGTCGGTACCTATGGCACCCTCACGCTGCTGGCCGATGGTGGTTACAGCTATGCGCTGAACACCAGCGATCCGGACTTTATCGCTCTGGGCGGTGGCGGCAGCGCTAGCGATGTCTTCAACTACACCCTCACCGATGGCGATGGCGATAGCGACACGGGCCAGCTCACCATCAATGTCCTCAACGAGAACGATGGCGTCATCATCACCGGCCTCACCCCGGC
>NZ_JAAOJA010000062.1 GCF_013184545.1 Pseudomonas tumuqii
GTCACCGCGTCCACGGTGCCGAGCACGCTCGGGCAGTGGGCGGTGAGAATCCAGGTGTCGGGGGTGCGGCTCATGGTTTTCTCCAATCAGGGCGCAGGGTGGATCGGTGCGCGCCTCCCGTAGGGTGGATGACGCTTCACCCATCCACCTTGGGTGTCCTCCGGTGGACGAAAAAAGCGTCGTCCACCCTACAGTTCAGGCCTTGATCGCCAGGCCATACTCGGCGCTGGCATCCTGCAGCCACAGCCAGATGTAGTCGGCGAAGCTGCGCCGTACCACCAGTTCCCAGGTGTCTTCGCCGGTGTGGCGGATCACCAGTTGCGACTTGGCGAACATGGTGCCGACCGCCTTGCCCACCGGAAAGTTGCTCGGGTGGACGTCATAGATGCTCGACTTCATCAGCATCTCGCGGACTTTCGGCCCGCTCAGTTCGAGCAGGGTCTGGCCGCCGCTGACATTCACCACCGCGACGTGCTGACCGTCCAGCGCGGCGCGCAGCTTCTGCTCGACGGCGAACTCGCTGCCGCTGGGCACGATCAGCAGCCATTCGTCCGGGCCCAGCCATTGCAGCGAGGTATC
>NZ_JAAOJA010000063.1 GCF_013184545.1 Pseudomonas tumuqii
GGCTTCGTCGACGCCTGGCGGTACGCGGTTGGTGATCAGGTCGAGCAGGAAAGCTTCTTCGCCTGCTGGCGGGTTTTTCAGCAGCTCGATCAGGCCTGCGGTTTGTTCGGCGGTCAGCGCGAGGGGCGGCAGGCCTTGGGAGGCACGTTCTGCTGCGTGTTTACGATAGGTTTCAAGCACGGTATTTCCCCCGATAGGGCCCCGCGAAGGCGGAGTCTGTTTTGACGATCTGCGCAAGCTGAGGGCGGCGTGGCTTTCATCATCACCGGCCTCTTGAATTCGTTCTGTCGCAGCAAGCGGGGCGCAGGCTATGCGCCCACGGCTTATTTCTTGGCGGCAAACAGCGCATCGAGATGCTGTTCGAAGGCGTGGTAGTTGATGCGATCGTAGAGCTCCATGCGGGTCTGCATGGTGTCGATCACGTTCTTCTGGGTGCCGTCACGGCGCAGTGCGGTGTAGACGTTCTCGGCCGCCTTGTTCATGGCGCGGAAGGCCGACAGCGGATAGAGCACCAGGGACACGTCGACACTGGCCAGCTCCTCGGTGGTGTACAGCGGCGTGGCGCCAAA
>NZ_JAAOJA010000064.1 GCF_013184545.1 Pseudomonas tumuqii
GCCGGGCAGCGTTCTGGCCAGCAACAGCAGCGTCAACGCCAGCGTCACCGCCACCGACAGCAACGGCAATACCGTCACCGCCGAGGCCGACCGCGGTTACAGCGTCGACACCAGCGCCGAGGCCAGCATCAGCCTCAACGCCATCGCCGGCGATGACATCCTCAATGCCGCCGAAGCCGCCGCGGACGTCGCCGTCAGCGGCAGCGTCGGCGGCGATGCCCAAGAAGGCGACACCGTCACCCTGACCATCGGCAGCGAGACCTACAGCGGCGCAGTGCTGGCCGGCAACACCTTCAGCATCAACGTGCCGGGCAGCGTTCTGGCGACCAACAGCAGCGTCAACGCCAGCGTCACCGCCACCGACAGCAACGGCAACACCGTCACCGCCGAGGCCGACCGCGGTTACAGCGTCGACACCAGCGCCGAGGCCAGCATCAGCCTCGACGCCATCGCCGGCGATGACATCCTCAATGCCGCCGAAGCCGCAGCGGACGTCGCCGTCAGCGGCAGCGTCGGCGGCGATGCCCAAGAAGG
>NZ_JAAOJA010000065.1 GCF_013184545.1 Pseudomonas tumuqii
GCGGTGTAGACGTTCTCGGCCGCCTTGTTCATGGCGCGGAAGGCCGACAGCGGATAGAGCACCAGGGACACGTCGACACTGGCCAGCTCCTCGGTGGTGTACAGCGGCGTGGCGCCAAACTCGGTGATGTTGGCCAGGATCGGCGCCTTGAGGCGGTCGGCGAAGGTCTTGTACATCGCCAGTTCGGTGATCGCCTCGGGGAAGATCATGTCGGCGCCAGCCTCGATGCAGGCCTCTGCGCGATCCAGTGCCGAGTTCAGGCCTTCGACCGCCAGCGCATCGGTGCGCGCCATGATCACGAAGCTGTCATCGGTACGCGCATCCACCGCCGCCTTGATCCGGTCGACCATCTCCTGCAGGGTGACGATCTCCTTGTTCGGCCGATGACCGCAGCGCTTGGCGCCGACCTGGTCCTCGATGTGAATCGCCGCGGCGCCGAACTTGATCATCGACTTGACGGTACGCGCCACGTTGAAGGCCGAAGAGCCGAAGCCGGTGTCGACATCCACCAACAGCGGCAGGT